>NZ_JBQWMT010000002.1:0-93803 GCF_052546295.1 Symploca atlantica LB2515 | reverse complement strand
TTCAACGACTCCACCCTGCTACACTTCGCCTGACGGCTCCGTTTCGCTGAGGGTGGAGATTGCATCTATCGTCCAGCGCAGTTCCGAATACCTCGAAAGGCGCGACGCTCGTTGCCTCGCTACCGCTTCGCTATCGGCTTTGCCTTCATCCGACGACGCATCAGGGACGGCTGAAAAACGCCCCGTACTCTCCCAGTCTTGCCGAAAGAGCAACACTCTAAGTGCAACATTTCGAGCACCAATCAAATCGGAATGGAGAACATAACCACACTGCTGGCACACAAAAGTTAGACCCTTGTTGGGCCTATTTCCTTTGGATGTGTGACCGCAGCAGGGACAAGCCTGAGAAGTATAATGAGCATCTACTTTGACAGCCAAACTTCCAGACAACACAGCCTTGTAATCAATAAAGCCGTGCAGCTGTGCAAATGACCAACGAGCCTTGTTGCTGTTAGCTCTACGCTGTTTGTGCGACGCTTTCTTGCCCTTTTTCTGGGGCTTGGTCCGCTCTCGGATATGGGTTAGATTCTCCAATCCAATCAGGGTGTTAGGCTCTGCAACTTGCTTAGCAATGCAGTGATTCGTATCAGCGATAAACCGTCTCTCCCGTCCAGATAAAGCAACTAATCTTTTGGTTGCACTACGGGTGCCTTTACGCTGCAAAGACCTTCTCGCTTTTACATAACGAGAAGCTTTGTGCCTCACCTGTTTACCACTGAAAAACTGAGCCTTATTTCGGGTATCTGCGGCAACAGCAATATAGCGCTGCCCAACATCTACACCGATGACTCTGTTTATATTGTTCGGTGTTAGCTCTGGTATTTCCACCTCCATGCTTACTAACAAGTAGTAAGTTTTCCTGGCGCGTGAGTACCAAAGTTTTGCCGCTCCAATTTTGGCTACTCCAGAATTAATCAGATAAAGATGCTTGGAGTATCCCTGATAATTTACCTTGATTCGACCAGATAAAGTGATGACACTTACTTTCTGGTCTTTAATAAATGAGTAATCACGCTGATAATTTAAGGTGCAGGTACGAGAAACGTACTTAGGTGGTTTATCCAATCCCTTGTATCGTTTCTTGGTACGACCCGCTTTAAATGCCTCCTCGTTGTGCTTCAACTTTGTCCGTAATGACTTATAGGTTGCTCCAACTTGACGGGGAACATTACAAGCCATTTGCGAAGGTAGTCTAAACTTCTCCCGCAGTGTGTAATAAACTTTCTTCTGTATCTTGGTGCCGTTGTAGGTTTTACCCATCTCGAAGGCAACACCAGATGTGTAATTCAATGCGTCCTTATATGCCAAAGAAGTCACCCGGAGCTGTTCTTTTTGCTCCTGGGTGACTTCTAGTTTTAATTTGGCAGTTAGGGTTTGGCCCATGATACTTTCACGATGTTGTCTTACACTATCATTGTCGTGAAGCAATGGCAAGTAGCTTGGACGACTCCATACTTACGCCGTCCCGCAATTCCTCCCCCCACCTGCGCTTTGTGAGCTAAACGCTCATTTGCTTCGAGGTGGGGGAATCCTGGCGATTTTGTTGAATATATTAATGGCAGCCAAAGATATCTGATAAGCTACATTAGCGGTTATTCAGCGGCGTAGCAACACCCCTCATCTACGTTGGCGTTGTATGTCGCCCTTGACAAAATGCTTAAAACCCCTCCCCGTGGTGTAGCGTATCTCCCTCCCTGAAATGGGCAAGACTAATTTATTGTAGTCAGAAAAATTTAAATAATCCGGCAAGAAGTCTCCCGTCATAATCCTTCGCTTCCCCTTCGCTCTGCTCAAGGGCTTCGATTTGACAGTGTTAGCGTTCGCGAGAGCGTCTCCGAAAGAAGAAGCGGGGCGTTAACCCGATGAATTGCCAGCCTGCATTGGCAGTACAATCTAATACAGTTGGAACACCAACTCTAAGCGCGAAAACCAAGGGTTTCCAGAAATTCAGACAACCCTATGGAAGACGGGGTTCTAATTGTGGACGCTGAGTAAGACCAAAAAGAACCTAGTTGTTGGAGGCTTCGGCGGTAGAAGCAGGAAGCTACGATTGTCATCTTTGATTCAATCATTAGTACTTCACCTGGGTCAGTCAGCGAACATCAACTGTATCTGATTGAATTTTGTCTCTTTGGATTTTGTCTCGTTGGGTGCGAACCCATTCTTTCTGAGGCCGCACGAGGAAAGTCAGATAGAGGGGAATCTTCCACAACATGTAAGCTGGTGCAGCCAAAAGTGCTTTTAACGGCAAGTCTTCACGCCCGAACTTAGCCCAAGCACCAATAACCGAAACTAGGATCATCACCCCTGCGATTGCCAATAAAAGAGCAGGTTTCCAGGTTGCCCCCAAGGCTCCAGCCAATAAAGCTCCCCCCATAACAACCACCCAGAACATGACTAATAGCGAAATTGGGGGTATGCAAATGTCTAGGGCAATTGCTAACAAATCCAAACGTTTCTTATCAATAGATGCTTTGAATAGTCGAGGCGCTTGGGTTAGCAGGGTATTTAAATGACCATGCTCCCAACGTGTTCTTTGCCCTTTGGCTGCTTGTCGCTCCTGGGGAAGAAGTCCTATAACTTTGGCTTCCTGACAGAATAGGGGTGCATGTCCAGCGATTGCTAAATCTAACCCCAATTGCATATCTTCAACCAGATTGCTACTAGCCAGAGGCGCTGTGCAAATTACCGACCACGGAAATGCCATGCCAGTACCTGTCAGCAAACTGGGTAACCCCATTCGAGCCAATCCACTAGGACGGACTAGATTTTTCACCATAAAAGCTAGGGCAGAAACTGAATCCTTTGGTCCTGGATTTGCTGGTTGTGCCATGAGGTATGTTGACTGAACAGGTCTTCCGGTAGTAAAAGCTAGCTGAGCAATCCGCTCAACTGTGCCTTCCTGAACAATACAGTCAGCATCTATCAAAACAACCACTTCCGGAGGGTCGGCTTCGATCAACCTTAGACCATAGTCTAAGGCATACCCCTTACCTCTTCTTTCAAGATCTCGTCGCTCAATAACCCTAGCACCATATCTGTGAGCAATCTCTGCTGTTTGATCAGTGCAATTATCCGCGATGACTATTAGTTGATCTTGAGTTGTTAGCTGGGGGAGTAAGTTTTCCAGGGTGGTAGCAATTACTGACTCTTCATTATGAGCTGGAACCAAAATAGCAGTCTTAGGTCGAAGTTTTGCAGCTACCAAACTTCGAGAACGATTAGGTAACAAGGCAGAAATGCATTCAATAAAAAGAACGACGATGGGAACAAGAAGTACAAGTGATATTACAAAGAGAATAATATCAACAAATAGAAGTACTGGCTGCTCACTTAACACAAGTATTTAACCTTTGTCTAGGATTCGTTTTGAGAATTTTGCTCTATGATAGACTATGAAGTTGCAATTAACTACCAACAGGCTGTTAAGCTACTCACTGTTAAATATGTTAATTGTCTCTAAAGGGTTCTACATATAGCTTCAATTTTTGCTTGAGAACCATTCCAAAAAATGTCATATCTTCTACTAAGTACCTTTTCCAGAGCCTTTTAGGGTCAGACAATAATCTCCACAACCATTCCAGACCTAAATCGGCTATTAACTTAGGGGGTTTAGTAAACTTACCTGCCTCAAAATCAATGGTTGCACCAATACCCATAAAAATTTTGATGTTGGGAAACCGGTTCTTGTATTTAGATATAAAGATTTCTTGCTTAGGGGCTCCAAGTCCTACTGCTAAGACTGTAGCGTCAGACTTATTGACTTCTTCAAAGATTTTTAAGCATTCTTGCTCATCTTTTTCAAAACCAAAAGGTGGTGAATATGTACCTACTACAATTTCTCTATTGACTTTCGCATTAATTCTTTCTTGAGCTTTTGCCGCTACACCTTCAGCAGCTCCCAACAGAAATATTTTAATGACTTCATTTTTTTTATGGTAGTCATAAAAAGCAGGAAAAAAATCAGAGCCTGCAACTCTTTCTTTAATTGGTGAGCCTAAAAAACGAGAAATGAAAATAATTAATTGGCTATCACATAATTTGTAATCAGCACTTTGATAAGCACTGAAAAAATCTTTATCTTTTTGAAGTTTTACCAAATGATCTACATTAGGAGTAAAGATTATGCCAATTTTCAAATCCCTCAAAAGCTCTGCTTGGGATAAATTATCGATAGACAAATTTAAAATTTTGACTTTGTCCATGTATGTGCAACTTTTTTGAAAACAGTACTGAATTTTATCTAAGAAAACCACCTCTTCAGCTCCTAAAATATTTAATTATTTAAAATCATAACTAATTAGCCAGCAAATCGCCTACTACCAGTAAATTGCCTACTATATGACTGGAGAGCTAAATTCATTTAGACAAAAAAAATTCACGTAATATTTTAAAATTTTTTGTCTATGTAAATGCCATGAATCACCCTGCTGTTGTTGACAATAGTTGTCTCATTAGCTAAACATAGCTTATTAATTAAGTTTTCTTCTATTTCCTGACTAAATCCGGAAATTTTATGATTATAAATAAAATATTTCGTCTAACTAATTACCAAAATTTAGTTGGATATTTATTGTTTTTTTACTGTCACACCACTACTCTAGCTGATTAAACCGTTGTAAAAATAACTCAATAATGACTTTAGCTATACTAAAGACTATCCTCTGTTGCGATCATTGACATTAGCTTTATCAACTCTTTAAAAATTGAGGGTTCTTCACTAAGAAATGGTAAATAACTCAAGATTGCTTAGAACAATCATAGCTACTCTGTCCATACTCTGTCCAAGTAACTTTAATCGTAATTTCATTAAATCCTTACAGAAACTTTATCTCAAATAGACACAAAATTATTTTCTAGCCTTGCATCCTAAAATTGGTGTTTGTCAACCCGAAAATCTAAGGATATAAAATGCTAGAAAAATTTTTAGGAGGAATGCTAATTAACTTTTTTTGAAATTACGACTTAATATGAGCTAAGGAATTGATCCAGCTGAAGATATACAGAATTAATATATTTGGCTATCTGGAACTCACTACCTTTTGCCCTGATGCCTAGACCACAGTAAGCGTTGTTAGAGTAGTGCTATCTCAGTCCTAGGAACTATTTGTTACTTAATCACAACAAAATAATCCTATTTTTTGTTAAAGTGTTATAACAAGACTCAGCTAAACTTAACGCATCTGGAACGTAAAGAATGGCAAATAGCCAGAAGCAACAAATGCTGGAAAGGGATGATTACCTTAGATTTCGATTACCGGAAGCACTCAAAGAGAGATTTAAGCTGTATTGCTACCTGAAGGGCATAACTATGTCTGATACCGTCAGGGAGTTAATTGAGGAGGTTCTCAGAAACGAAGATCTAGAGAAGCTCCTGCAGGAAAAACTCTTGCAGGAAAAACTCAGAGATAATAACCGAGAGGAGGTAGATGAGTAAACTACTGATGTGATGTAGTCGATCAACTATTTCATCGCATTAAACAAGGCTGTCAGAGTTCGATCTTCATGGGGATTGACACGTCGGTCGAGAAAAGCAATACTGACTGCAAAAGGCAGAGCGATTGCTGCAAGATCGGGGTCAATCCCTTCTATTAATTGGTCAAGGGACTGGGGTACTTTTAATGCTGATTTGATGCCTGCCAGCATATATTCATCCAAGTCTATTGATCTTAGCTGTGGATAAAGAATATCCCAGTTAACCGCATTTTCTGGATCACCCACCTGAATAATGTAAGCCAGTAAGCGTTGTAACTTACTTTGCTGCTTTGGAGTCATCTCCTCGTAACTGAGCTTGGAGGCGCAACTTGTCTCGGAATTCCGCTCAAGATTATTAAGAATTTGCTGCCAGTCGCTGGAATCACAGGAATCTGGCTTACCTACAGTTAGAGAGACCTGAATCTTGTTAGAACTAGCGTTCAACTGGGTAACTACAGCATAAACCCCCAAGTAGCTAAGCCACTGGGTGATAGTTGAAATCAGTGTTGAACGTGTTGCTTGAGAGTTGGCTAGTAACCTAATTTGGGTACGTACCAACGGGCGCACAATCTGTGAAAGCATATAAGCACCAACTTGAATTCAGCTTCTCAGACTTGCTTTGGTTAAGTCTGAGATTGTGTCTACTCTCCAAACTCAACTCACCAACAGGAAGATTGGGTGGCAATATCGATGATTGGGCACTTTAGGGATGGCTGAAACATGCCCCCCGTTAACTCAGATATTCCGAGACAGTAATTTTCTTTGAGTTTAACCCTAATCAATACAAACACGACCGTTCCCTGTTTGGTGGCAGTTTTTTTGTCTTCTGCCTTAACAAAGATAATCTAGCAGGTAAAGCCATTGTTATTTTGTTACACGTTTACAAAAACTACAAGTTTGGTTTGATATCTCAGTGGCATTACAAGTTTTTTACTTTATCATCTGTTTTCGCGGCTGGAGACCCTCACTTTTAGTGATGGGACGGGTCGTTTAAAGGGCGGAATTCACTTCCGCCCACAGCCCCTCAGGAAAGCCGCGCCTCCGCCTAGTTGTAGTTTTACAGTCGAGGGATACCGAAACGCGAAAAACAAGCAGTAGGTATCAGCATCTTGAAAACTAGGTTTAGGGGGTTCCAACCAGAAAAGCTTGGTTGGGTAAAAGACCTAAGCAACAAGTACCAAGTCTTTTGAGAAGACTCCGTACCGCAGGGCTTGCGGAATCGTTACTCTGCAATGAGTCGAAAGTCTGTGGACATGACGTAAGACGGGGAGATAACTAAGGCAAATTGGTGGTGTACGCAGATGTGGAAGAAGCAGAAACCTAAATCGCGTTAGCGCAGCGGGGCGAAGCCCGGTATGGGAATCCCGCGATTTCAGCGCTGGGAGGATGTCAAATTTGCGACTTATCCCCAGCTTGAAAGGCGGGGATAAGTAACGTTTGGAAGTGTTAGTGTTGAAAACCCTACTTCTTAGTCGGTTAACACACCAAGCTCACATCTTGAGAACTTTGTCGTAAAAATGTTACATTTATTTACGTGAAGTTAAACAAATTAATTAATAGAGGTTCGGTAATGACTATCCTTATTTCACTATTTCTCATTGGCTGGATCGGGGCTGCGGCTTTAGGTACTCAGGCTTACTTCCGAGGTGAGCAGTCTAAGCCAATTCATGAACGTAACTGGCGCTCCGAATCCTTTGAAAAGCTATCTGAGTCGGTCACTAGTACAGAAATTGACTACACTGAGCGCGCTCCAGGTTATCTTGTCGGTCAACAATAGTGTTCTTTGTCCTAATCTTTGATTGAGGCGGAGAACCGTGAAAAAAGTAGCCCCCAGTGGAACATTGGAGGCTACTTTTTTGCTGTTGGAGTTGCATTATTTACCATAATCAGACCAGCCTGTGTCTCAGATCACTAAAATTGTGTGACTTAAGAAGGCGAAATTTATTTATCTTCAGCCGTAGTATTTTAGAGTGACCTCAAATCAAATGCTTGATCAGCAAAACCCAGGCAATAAGCGGAGGAGAAAGCGACATGAAAACTCAACGTATTCAGTGGTGTGCCATTACGATCTTAGACGTCGCCCTGCTTTCCACAGCACCCTTTCTGATTCAACTGTGTTCGCGACTGCCTTGAGGCAGGGGGTAAGATGAAAAGACCCCTCTATAGTAGACTTTTGGCAGAATTACCATGGAACCCTCTCTCAATCAGAGGTTTGCCATTTTAGTATTACGAACACCAGAGCCTAAGTAAAAACAAGGTTTGTCGGGCCAGAATTCAGAATTGTGCAAGAGGTCTAGTGCTTAGTAATCGATACTAGATTCTATTGAGAGCAGTAACTATACCTTGGTGCGGTTGCTTGAAACTTTAGTCATGGATTGTGCCATTTGGCAGAATTGCCCCAGTCAACTTAGCTCCCGTCAGTTTAACTAAAATTCGCTCTTTTGAGCCAACAGTGGCTCCACTCAAGTCAGCTCCACTTAAATCAGCTCCACTTAAGTCGGCTCCAATTAAGTTGGTTTTTCGCAAATTGGCTTTACTGAGGTCTGCTTGAAATAAGTTAGCTCTGAAGAGATTCGCCCCTTCCAAGTTTGCGCCATTCAGATTGACTTTATGTAGAAAGGCATCTCTCAAATCGGCGTGACTTAAGTTGGCATTGCTCAGGTTTCGTCCTGAGAAGTCTTTTTCTTTGAGATTTGCTCCCTGAAAGTTAGCCCCACTTAAATCTGGATGTGGTCTTTTGGCCTGATAGTTAGATTGAGAGTGGGAAGTCGAACGAGTTTGCCTCCGCTGGTAATTGGCTCTCGTTTGAGTTTTTTGAGGTCTTTGCTGCGGTTTAGCCGTTTTAGTCTGGATATCTACTCGAAAAGACCGCAACTGGTCACGAGCTTGATTAATTTCCTTGAGTCTTTCAATGGCCTTTTTCTGTAGCCGTGGATTATCTTGAGGAATGCGATCTGGATGCCAAATAAATGCTAGGTCTTTATATGCTTGATTCACTTCTTCGAGTGATGCCCCTGGCTCAAGTCCAAGCACTCTATAGCATTGGTTAAGATCGTTCATCTACGGTTGCTAGGGTTAGTTATCCATTTGTCCAATAGGAGCTAGTACTTGCCTCAAACTAAACCAGACTCAAATAGTACCGCGCTGATTGCGGCTTTAGGAAATTTGAGAGACGCTCTTGCCTAAGAGTTCTGCCAACTCTTTACACAGTTGTGTCGGTCTATGATCAAGACCTGGCTCTATCAGGTAGTCACCATTACTAAAAGTATAAGCAGAAATCTCCAACTTCAAAGGCCACGCCAGTAAGGGCAATCTTCCCCAAATCTCTACAAACTCTGGAATACTACAGGGATGTTTGGCTCTGTCCACCCCTTGCAAAATGCAAGCGATGCGCAATTGATTGAAGCCACGCAACAGAGAATCGGGGTAGGGAAAGGGGTCTTTCTCTCCTATCCTCAATCGTCCCAGATAACAAATCAGTCCTTTGGCAAGTAGGGTTAGCATCTCTAGGTCATCAAGCTGGGTAGGGTCGTAAGTCATAGTTTTTAAATAAGCTAACCGAACCACTAATTTGGCTCAATCTTCCTGAAAATTGCCAATATTCCACGTCGCACCCACCCGCCAAATTGAATTTTGGTCTGTAAGCTTAAAGGAGGTGACTAGCCTTTTGAATCGAGAATTATGACCGGATTGTTTTCGTGGTAAAGGAATAAGAATAATTAATATTGTTTAAATTACTCGGAAAAAATTGCTAAGACCCTGAAATTAACCTTTGTAAGATTCAGGGTAGTTAAATTTCATGGGTACAGCGTTCTTAGCAATTTTCGGCTATGTTTTATTTTTTTCCTGGATGTTTGGAGTATTTTCTGCCAGACCTCAAGCCAGGAAAAAAATTACCAAAAGACTTGTGAGAAAAAGCCCTTGGACAAGTTCTCCCAAAAAATAACTACATCCCAAAGAAAATAAAATTAATAATTCAGGCATAATCTTAATCCGACCACTTGCTTAGACACCCAACTAGGGGATAACTAAGCTCGGTAATCTCGTTTGAGACGCTTTTGCTTATTCCAATCCCAAACGACACGCATCGCCCGACCGTAGCCCGATTTCTCAGCAACATCTGCCCAATCAACTGGGTTGCCCTCCAATTCAGCCTTTTCCCAGGGACGAGACTTTAAATACTCTATTTCCTCTTGTGTCGGCATTGTGACAGGTAGGCTGGTTTGCCGGGTAGTCAGTGATTGCCTCTGGTGCTGAGCTTCATCGAGTCGCCTTTTCTGGTGCTGGGTCTTAGTTAATCGCTCTTGGTGTAAAGGTTTTAAGATAAATCGCGAAGTCGGACGCGGTACCGTCCATCGCCTTGTCTTTTGCCCAGTAATCATCCACTCTTCAATCCAGTCGGCAACAAGCATCTCGAACTCCACAGACAGCCAGGTGGCAAACAACACGGCCAACTTCGGGTTAACCCAATCTCTCCAATTCCGCCCACGCTTAAACTCGACAAGGGGAAAAACGATAATTCCGTTTTTTTGGGAAACTATATCCCTGTAAAGCTTTACGCGCTTGGTTCTTAACTAGTTTCCCACATCAAAGCGAGTACCTGTTTCTGCATGATAAGCCTTTGCTAGCTTTGCAGCGTTGAAAAACTGTCTTTTGTTCTGTCAAACTTAGGCGATCCTGAAAAATATTCATTGAAATTTTGTGGCTATATATTTCCTCTATTAAAGTTGCAAATTTATCCAACAGCATAATTCTAGTCAAGAGATATAAAAATACCTTAAACAGATCACTTTCATCAGACACAGACTAAGAAACTAACAACAGTTAAGCAGAATTGTCTTAATTATGCCAATTTTTTAGTGGGCTTAAATACAATTTAAGTTGATTTAGTAAAATTTATATAGTTAATTTCAATTAAATATGAGAACAATTTACTAAAATTTTACTGATAAAAATCGCCAAAGATACAAAATATAATACTTGTATTTTTTCGTTTAATAATTATCAGTATTTTCCCCTGTTTCTTAGCATTCATAATTTTAAGAGGGTGATTCCTGGACAGTCGGCTAAAACTCTAGTTCTGGTCCGTCTTCACTCAAGTACACTCCCTCGGTCTTTTGTACCCATTCCTCAATAGCGGGTCTCAGGAATTTCGCATTTTGCCAAATTAAGCGCTTAGATTCTACTATCTCGACTAGAGTTGGTTGCTTGGGTGGTTCTTTGAGTTCGGAAGGTAAGACGTAAGTAGAGGAATCAACGACAGTACGTCGTCTTGGCTTCCAACCATTAATGACAGCCTTATATAGGTATCCAGTTGCCAGCTTTGGCTCAAGCTTCCTTGTGCTACTTGCTTCAATAAAAGCCAAGATGGCATTCTCTAAATGTTGAGGATTATCCAAAATGGCTTGGCGTATTTGGTCGGTATCAATGTCAGCGTTGAGTTCTTCCAACTGCTCTTGGTACTTTGTCAGCAGTTCTTGAATATCCTCGTCCAGTCCAGGAATTCGGACGATCCTTTTTGCGCGTTTTTTCTTCGGTTTTTCAGTACCACCTCTACTAAACAGCGACGATAGGGTCTTTTGTATTGTTGCAATAGTGTCAGGAGTAATTTGCTCTTCGTCGGTGTTTGCAAGTGAGGCCAACGAATCTGGATTTTCAGCAGGCGCTTCTACTAATTTTTCGAGTCCTAATCCCCAAGAGCTAGTTTTCCCTTCCTGTGTCTCATCAACATCCGCATCAGGTAATTGATGTGGATGTTGATGAGAAGACTCTACGTACCTAGAAAAATTTGCGGAGTCGGACAATAGATTGTGCAGTTTTGAATTGTCCATTTTGCAATTGTGCCTAACACTCGACTTTCCGGTATTACCAATATTTTCGCTCGGAACCAAGATACTCAAGAGCTAAATATTACAGGCTAGGGTCTTTTAAGTCTTCCGATGGCAGTTAAAGGGGGTTGACAAAAGCCGATCAGCATCAGTTCTCTAGTTAATTTTATAAAGTTTTGTTACAAAAAACGTAGCTTTGCATAAAAGCTGAACTCTGCACTGAAAAGCATTTAGCAACTCGCAATCGCAAATTTTGTAGTTGTTTAGACAAGACCCCAGCCAAATTACTCTAAATAGGTGTGTAACTATGACATATACCCCAGTCCAAGTCACTATTACCAGTCTTGCTCCAGACATGGGTACTTTTCTTACCCCCCTTTGGTTTGGTTTTCATGATGGTGGCTTTGATACCTATGACCGAGGACGACCCGTCTCACCAGGTCTAGAGAGTTTAGCTGAAGATGGTAATACGGCATTAATTTCTACTGAGTTTGATCTTGCTGGCTTTGGTGAAACTCAAGGTACTATCTTCGGTTCCAATGGCCCAATTGCTCCAGGCGAGAGTGCTACTCAGACAGTGTTCCTGGATCTAACTGACCCTAGCAGCCAATTTTTTAACTACGCTTCGATGGTCATTCCTAGTAACGATTTTTTCATCGCTAACGGGAATGAACAAGCGCATCAAGTAATCGACGCTCAAGGGAACTTTGTCGGTGCTGACTTTACTATCGCAGGGAGCCAGGTTCTGGATGCTGGCTCAGAAGTTAACGACGAACTGCTAGAAAATACTGCTTTTCGTGATCAGCAGACTCCGAATACTGGCGTTGATGAGAACGGAACAGTTCAAGTGGCAAACGGTTTTCTGCCTGTTGGCAGTGGCGGTATTTTGGATGATCCGATGTTCGCCAATGCTGACTACACTGCTCCAGACTATCAGGTCGCACAAATCACCGTTCAACAGGCATCTTTTGCCAACACCTTGCAGGGTGGAGCTGGTGATGACTTTCTCTTCGGTGACAATGGCAACGACTATCTTGAAGGCTTTGGCGGCAACGACACCCTCTTTGGTGAAGGAGGCGTTGACTATCTTCTGGGTGGTGATGGTGATGACAGCCTAGAAGGTGGTGCCGGTAATGATTTGCTCGAAGGTGGTGCCGGTAACGATACCTTGTGGGGCAGAGAAGGTGATGACACTTTAGTAGGTGGTCTGGGTAACGACAGCCTTGAAGGTAGTGAAGGTTATGACCTCCTCAAAGGTGATGAAGGTAATGACACCCTGTGGGGTCGAGATGGTAACGACATACTTAAAGGTGGTCTGGGTAACGACAGCATTGAAGGTAACGGAGGTGATGACCTTCTTGAAGGTGACGAAGGTAATGACACCCTAATTGGTGGTGATGGTAGTGATACTTTAGTGGGTGGTGACGGCAATGACATTTTGATTGCTGGTACACCGCCAAGCGGCCTGAATTTGCCCGGTGCCCCAGATGTAATGACTGGTGGAGGAGGCAGTGACCAGTTCGTTCTAGGGGATCAAACCGGCTCTTTCTACGGCATGGGTAGTAATCAGGGTATTGCGATGATTTCGGATTGGAATTCCTCTGAAGATACCATGCAGCTCTCTGGAGCGATGGGCAGCTATAGCTCCAGTGTGACCGAAATTGATGGTATGTCAGGTCTAGGAATATACCTCGATGGGCAGATGGTTGCTTTTGCCGAAGGTGGGCAAGCAGGTGATTGGATGGCTGACGCCAGTTACAATAGCTATGTCTAGTCAGTAAGTAGACCAACTTAACTCAGAGTCTTGAAAGCAGAGATGTTCTAGCGGAACCTCTCTGCTTTGCTTGTGTCTATCACCCATATTTCAACTGTTTGGTGCTGGGGATACTTTTACTTACTGCATTACTTAAATGCTTACTGCATTACTTAAATCATGAAGTATAGCATTTAGCAGAGTCCCGACTGCTCGAAGAAGTCGGGACTCTGGGTTGTCGAGTTCTCTTCTTGCTCAACCAGGAGTAATATCTATACTGATCTACCAACAATTAACTGACAAAAATAGTGAAAACATCAGAGAAAATAATAATTTGCTCAAAAAATTGAATTTAAACTCTGATAACTAAGAAGCAGCACGATCGAGAGAGACCTGACAAAATTCATAATTTTTTAACCTCATTTAATTTGATTTTTGTCCAGAAATTATTTATGCTGTTTGCTTCGCCAATAAAAAAACCTCAGCGAAGTCGCTGAGGGGGTCATCAGGGTGCATCTACTTATACTTAATCCGGCAGTTTAACGACTGCTTCCGGAAAAATTAAAAATATCAACTTCAGCTAAATGCAGGGGGCAAAGCTTGCTGTGACTGAACTAACTTATCTGGGTTGAGCAAAAACAAAGGTGGTTGGTTATTTTCTTGAAGAACCAGCGCACTAACGCATCTAATGTTTCCTTGAGCAATATATTCTGGTGTTAAGGGAGTAAAAGCAGACTCAGGTACACGTTGCAAATAAGGCGGCTTCTCAAGGGGTAAACCAACTAATTTTCCTTGAGAACTTTCTACAATCAGGATGTAACTTTGTAGAGCCTGCTCATTGTGCTGTTCTGGCGCTGTCAACTCTTGGTTAATCTTACCCGTATCGCTAGCGCTAGAAAGCAAATACTGGCTCGGTGTCTGCCTAAAGATCCGATGTTCTACATCTATGACCAGTAATTCTTGGTCTTGATAAAGTGTCAAGCTTACCCCGACTCCTCGTGACGCCCCATACATTTTGCTTACAGGGATAACTTTGTGAACTGTCCTAATCGGCAGAGCAAAGCCTTCGCCGCAAAGACGAAAAATAATCAATTGTTGGGTTGCTATGGCTTTGCGAGTAGTGGAGCGCCGGGAGCTAAGAGGGGAAAAAACAGCCATGGTTGTATAGGGTTTTGCTAAGCGGTTACTTTGGGACTAATTAATTCCTCTAAAGTTTTTAATAGCACCCGCTCGTTGTAGGGTTTAGAAAAATAGGCTGTTGCACCCAAAGTCATTGCCAATTGCCGATGCTTTTCTCCACTGCGAGAGGTAAGCATAGCAATCGGTAAATCACCGAAAAGAGGATCTGATTTGATTCGAGCTAGAAAGCCATAGCCATCAAGGCGAGGCATTTCAATATCACAAATGACAGCTTGAACTTTCAATCCACTGAGGAGTTTGTCAACGGCATCCTGACCATCTTTAGCCTGCTCTACTAAATATCCTGCTTTTTCTAAAGCTAAAGCTAAGAAGCGACGCACATTGATTGAGTCATCAACGACTAAAATGGTGTCTTTTTTGCTTTGAGGTATCGCTAAGGCTGGTGGTCTATTCTGTGACCAGGCATCAAAGCTTGGGTTTAACTCAGGCAATTTCCTCTGGTTTGACTGAGGTGTGACGGCTTGATTTAAGTAACCGCGTGGTGAAGCACTAACAGAGTTACTAGTTATCACTACACTAGACGGCGACTCAAAACTGGCTATCCAGTCGAGCATCTCACTGACATCGACCATTGGAATAGCTTTACCGTCACCAAGGATTGCACAACTAGCAAAACCAGAAGGCATAGCCAAGATTCCTTCAACTTGTCGGACAGCGACTTCCCTTTCACCCCAGCAGCGGTCTACTTGCAGCCCGACCAATTGCTCACCTTGACTAACCATCATCACAGTTGGCTCACTAATACTAGGAACGCCATCTGGAATCGTGATGCGACGGGGGCAATGGAAAGTTAGCCACTCTCCTAAGCGAATTAGGCGGATCATTTCCCCTTCCCAGTTAAGAACTTCGCTACCAGGAGTTTTTAAAATCTGCTCCGGCTGGAGTAGAAGCATCTCTTCCACTACATCTGTGGGAAAAGCTAACAACATTCCATTGCTTTCCACCAGAAGAATTCGCGCCACTGAAAGGGTAAAAGGAACTGTGAGGGTAAAGGTGGTTCCCCGGCCTGGCGAGGTATCAACTCTGATGTCACCACGAATTTGTTTGAGGTTGTTACGCACCACATCCATACCCACGCCTCGACCCGAAAGGGCAGTAACTTGCTCTGCGGTGCTAAAACCTGGCTCAAAAATCAACGAGAGCAAATCGTCTTCGCTGGCAGCAGCTAATAGCTCTGCATCTAAGCCCATTTCCTCTGCCCTAGCCCGAATTTTGTCTAGGTTAATGCCGTTGCCGTCATCGCTGATGGTAATCAGCGTCTGGTTGCCTCGGTGAGCCGCTTTAATTTCAATCGCTCCCTTCGGTGGTTTACCTTGAGCCTTACGCTTCTCAGGTTTTTCAATACCGTGGTCAAATGCATTACGCACTAGGTGCATCAAGGGATCTGAAAGGGCTTCCAAAATGCTGCGGTCAATAAGGGTTCCCTTACCCACAACTTTGAGTTCAACTTGTTTACCATACTCGAAAGAAAGATCTCGTAAAGCTCGAGAAAATCGCCCTACTATCTCAGATAAGGGACGCATTCTTACTCGAGTAAGGTTAGTTTGTAGCTGTTTAGCTGTCCGGTTTAACTCACGACCTGTTTGTTCTGTATCTTCAAGACGAAGTTCAATATCAGAAGTGACTTCTTGGATCTGGACGATAGTTTCCATTACTTCCCTAGAGAGGAGGTGTAAGTCACTGTAGCGATCCATTTCTAGGACATCAAACTTGCTGCTAATATCTTCACTACCCTCATCAAGAAGGTCGTCATGTCCTACTAATTCCTCTCCAGTCCAAGGCTGCTCTTCTGAGGCTGACTGAGCTATACCCCGATCGCTAATACGAGGATTGAAAGCATTTAAGTCATCTGGACCAATAAGATGTGAGCTATTTAACAGGTTGCTAAACGGATACTGAATTCCTGCGGGATTATTGCTTGCCTCTGGTGGTACTCTCCTTTTGTTAGCTGCTGTTGCGGCTAGTGATTGCATCGGTACTGTTAGTCCGCTTCCTACTACACTCGCTTGAGTCGCAACCGTATCATAAGCAGTTCGCAAATGAATATTTGATTGTTCTAGATTACTGACTCTACTTTTGAGGGTTTCCATTAAATTACGTAAACGTCCCAAGTGAAGGCTCAGACCATTACGCTCGATGGTTAGCTCTCCAAATAAATCGCTTAGTTGTTCTAACTGTCGGACTGGAATACGGACGGTATTTTCTTGAACAGGCTTTTCTACATTGTTGGTGTGCTCAGATGACTTAGAATCACGTTGAACTTCTTGCCATTTGACATCCGCTGCTTGAACTTCTGTAGCACCAATACGCTCTTGTGCTTCGCTCTGAGAAACATTTTGAACTTCTCTATAAAAAGATGCGTTCTGAGAAAATACAGCTACTCTTTCTTCCAGTTCGTCCTCAGTTGCCGAAGAATCTTCCGTCTCAGCCACTGGACTAGAGGTCTCAAATTCTGCCGCGAGTACCTCAAGATCTTGCCAATCCTCTTGTGCTACTTCGGCGGCGGCCCAATCCTCTTGTGCTACTTCAGCAGGAACCCAATCTTCTTGTGCTACTTCAGCAGGAACCCAATCTTCTTGTGCTAATTCGGCGGCGGCCCAATCTTCTTGTGCTGCTTCTGTTGGTGTTGAAACAGTTGCCGATTCAGTTGCCGGAATTGCAGTATCACTAATAAAGTCGAGCTGCGTTGGTAAACTATTGACTTGACCAACTAGCACCAACGCTTGCGATCGCCGCCAGCTTTGTAATGCTAGCTGAGCAATCTTCTCAACCTGCTCTGGGGCTGTTTCTAGGTGTTGGACGACAGACCGACATAGGTTGCTAAAAGCACCTAATTGCAACATTTCGCCCAAACCTTCTAGCTCTTGCGCCATGATCAAAAGCTCCTCCTCTAAGCAGGGCATTTGAGGATCGTCTAAAACCGACTCCAAGCGAACAAGGCACCCCTCGACTTCTGTTTCAAATAGAAGAGCTGCTACATTTGTTCCATCTTCTGTTCCTAGAATGGTAGCTGCATCTTCGTCTTTAGGGTCACCTAAGCGTTCATGCAGCTTTTCAAAAACAGGGTTGCCAACGGTAGCCAGCCACTGTTCATCAACCTCGGTCTGCTTGCGATTTGAGGCAAGCACCTGACGTAGGCGATCTACTCCTTGGAGTAGTAGACTTTCAAGTTCAGCATCGACTTTGAGAGAATTTCTCTGAACTTTCAAGACTTTAAAAGAATCTTCCAGACGATGAGCTAGCTGACTCAATGTCTGAAACCCCATCATGCCGGCGCCACCTTTGACGGAATGGGCTGCTCGCAGGACAGCATCCATTTTTTGACCATCAATGTGACCCCCGGCTAAGTCTAGGAGCACCGATTCAATTGTGTCCAAATACTCTTGTGCTTCTTCGAGAAACTGGAGCTGAATTTCAAGTTCCTTGTCTTGTGACATGGCCTTATAGAGTTGAAGGTTGGCAGGTTGCAGGGAAAACAGATTGTAGATGACTCGGTTGGCAGGTTGTAAGAAAAGCAGATTGTCAGAAAAGTAGGTTGCAGGCTAGTAAGCTCAAAAAATTTTCAACTTTTTAACCTTTAACTTTCTAACCTTCAATCTTTTAACCCGCCAACCTCTAGTCCACGCCAACATTAAATGTCCCTACGGACGCCTGCAATTCTTGGGCAATTTCTACCGTTTCTTTGATAGAGGTAGAAATCAGTCGCGTAGAATCAGAGGCACGTTCAGAGACTTTGGCAATCTCCTTCATCAACTCGGTTACAGCTTGAGATGTCTCAACCTGTGACACTGTGGCACTCGAAATTGATTGCACCAAATAATCAATCTGGTGAGAAACTTCCAAAATTTTACTTAAGCTATGCTTGGCATCTTCCACTAAATGAGTACCTTCAACTACCTGGCTAGTACCCAGTTCCATTGCCTGGACGACTTCGGCAGTTTCTTTTTGGATGTTGTCAACAATCTGTTCAATTTCTTGAGTCGCTGCAGCAGAACGGGCCGCCAGTTCCCCCACTTCTTCAGCAACTACTGCAAAACCCTGACCTTCTTCGCCAGCCCTTGCTGCTTCAATACCCGCGTTGATGGCTAGCAAGTTGGTTTGCAGAGCGATTTGGTTAATCAAAGAAACCACTTTAGAAATCTGCTGAGATGATTCACCTAAGCGCTTAACTTTTTTGGCAGTTTCAGAGACCGTTTCTCGCAGATTGAGGATATTTTGCACCGAGCGATCCATGGCTATACCACCAGCTTCAGCGTTACTAGAAGCTTGACGAGCGACCACTGCTGCTTGACGGGCATTTTCTGCTACGTCCTGAATCGAAAGGGTCATAAACTGTAGAGAATCTAGGGTGCTAGTGGTCTCTTCAGCTTGTTTAAGTGCTTCCTCAGAAAGTTGACGGATGGCTCCTTCGTTTTCTCCTAGGGAAGTGTTGACCTGAGTCGCAGCTTTTTTCACCTGGGTGACAATACCTCGCAAACTTTCGATAACTGCATTGAAGAAATCGGCAACTGTGCCAATTTCACCAGCAGTCACATCCGCACGCACGGTGAGGTCGCCTCGGGCTGCTCCTTCTACATCACTGAGCAGTTCCAAAAGCTGGAGTTGGAGTTCTTCTTTTTGTTGACGTTGCTCCTGAGAGACAGTTTCAGCTGTAATTCTTGCTTGCTCTTGCTGCTCAATGGCATAACCTTGGTCTATAGCAAAACCAACTTGAATAGCAATTTGTTTAAAGAAGGAGATTTCTGACTCTTGCCAGGGTCGGGTAGAAGAACATTGATGAGTTACCAGTAAGCCGTGTAGCCTATCACCTGACAGGATTGGCGCGACTAAATTCGCCTTGACCTTCAAAGGTTCAAGTTGACCCAAGTAACACTCTGTCAAACCAGCTTTGTAAATGTTCTCTACCGCCTTGATTCGACCACGTCTGTATTTCTCAACGTACCCTTCAGCAAAACAGGAGTCAGCAATGTTCATTCCGAGGGATGCAGGCCAGTCGCGACCCACAGATTCCGCAACAACGGTTCCTTGCCAATTTTCGTCAAACAGATAGACAATCGTTCGGTCTGTTTTCAGGGTTTCTCGGGTGCCTTTAACTGCCGCATTGTAAATATCTTCGATTTTGAGCGATTTCCGAATGTGAGAAGTAATTTCATTAAGTTGGTGGGCGCGTTCGACTTCAGCGGCTTTCTGAGTAACAAGACTTACAGAGGTTAAAGAAAGCCCTACTTGAGCGGCTAACCGTTCGAGGAAGTCAATTTCCCGTTGCTCCCACACCCTAGTTCTAGAACACTGATGGGCAATAATTAAACCAAGCAAGCTGTCACCAGCGATGATCGGCACAACTAAATTAGCCTTAACTTCCAGCCGTTTTAACAACTGTAAGTGTTCCTGAGAATAATTAGTAGCGCGAACGTCACTAGTAGGCACAATCCGCCCTTTTCTGTATTCGTCTAGGAGTTTGCCACTGATACAAGGGTCAGTAATACGGTCTGCTAGTGCCCGTGGCCAACCGGGGTCAACTGCTTCAGCGATGATAGTGCCGCTAAAGTCAGGTTCAAAGCTATAAACAACTACTCGGTCAGCTCCCAGTCTTCTTTTAGCTCCTTCGACTGCCCGTTTAAAGACATAGGCTCTATCTTCTTCTCTAGCGGCTGAGGTAGCCACATCAGCAAATAACTGTGCTCGTTCCAGAGAAGCCTTTTGATCTTCTAAGACAGTTTGCAGGTGGTCTGCCATGAGATTGAGGTTAGACCCCAAAACCGCAAGTTCATCTTCTCCTTCCACGTTCAGGCGGGTATTGAGATTCCCTTGAGCTAGCTGCTTCAAGACGTTGGTAGTTGAGAGAATTGGCTTAATTAAACGCCTGGTAAGGAGAGTGGCAACAACGCCAACTAATGCGGCGGTTACCAAAATTCCCAGTAGCAGTATTTGAACAAGATTTCCTTTGGCTGCAAGGGACTGTTTTGTGTTGGAAGTTAGGATTACGCCCCAATTTAAGGAGGACGTAATATTTGAGTTATTTAAGGGTGTATAAACTGCCAGTATGTCTTCTGTTAAAGAAGCGGGTGCAAGGCTATTTTTAGAGCTAGTAACAAACGTTTCGGCGGATACTTCTTTTCGCAGTCGCTCGAGCTCTGGAAATTCCTTATTAATCTGTTTACCCTGAAGTTCTTTATCTGCCGTCGCCAAAATATTTCCCGACTCATTAACTAAGCTATAGCTGCTGTCGTCATTAGCAGCGCTATTTTTTAATAATTCACTCAGAACAGACGCTGGCATACGAGCTCTGATGATAGCAATGGTTTTACCTGTAACGCTATCTTTAACCGGTGCAGCGCTGTAAAGGTCGACTTTACTAGGAGATTCTGTTGCTTGCTGCTGGCTGATGACGGGACGATCAGTTTTAAGGACTTCCTGAAAATAATCAAAGTCATTGTTATTGGGCAGGTTAGAACCATTAGACTGAACAATTACATTGCCTTGAAGATCAAACAAGGCAATGCTGTCATAGACTTGGTAAATTTCTAAATATTGGTTGAGGGTTTGTTGTTTGATTCTTTCTGTTACCTGTCCTTGCAGCTCGGCATCTGAGAAAATCGGGATGGTTGCTAACGCCCTAATGTCTTCGGAGCGTTCGGACAGAAAACTGTCAACAATATTGCTGACTTTAAGGATTTTAGTCTGTTTATCGGTGATTGTTTGTTCCTGACCTGCTTGGTTAGTAACCACCAAGCTGATTACGCCCACTCCAAATACTGGAAGTACTCCAACAGCAACGGCTAAAGCTGTCACTTTGCTGCCTAAACTTAGCCTTTTCCACCAAGTTAATGTCTGATGCTCACTGCCGGATTTTTGAGACAGTGCGTAAGCAGGAGAATTATTAATTGGCTGCACTATTTCCGTCTCCCCCCCTGAATGAAAGTCAGCACTGTGAGTATAGCCGTTGCTGTCTAGATTATTCAGATTAATATTATCCGGAATACTATTCTTACTGTTATTAGTGGTATCGAATTGCTTGACCATGAAAATAAGCACCTAAAAGCTAGGAAATTTTAGCAAAAAGATAGAGATTTGTAGTGGTAATATATTTATTGCGTAGAGCCATGAGTTAGGTAATAAAATTATGTCAGAAGGCTTTCTTTGCTTTGGATAAATTCATCAATTTGTTAGAAGATAGAGTCTAATTCCCCCTAAAAAGAGGTGATTGGATAATTGCTTCTGCGTCTAGTGCCAATAAGATTTCTTTTTCTTGTAAAATGCATCCACGTAAATAGGGAACTAAGCCCGATGAGACTTGTCCCAGTGGGGATTGAATGCATTCGGGTGTTAAACGTAACACACCTTCAACAGTCTGAACAATTAGTCCTAAAGAAGCAGAATGATCACGGATAGTTACTATGTTGTATTGTTGAACAGTCGTTTCCACAGGTGGTAAACCCAACATCCGAGCTAAGTCAATCACCCACAGTACACGAGAGCGCCGATTTAATAGTCCCATCACAAAAGAGGGCATATTGGGCATTGGTGTTAGCCGCTCAGGAGGCAAGACTACAACTTCTTGCGCCTGACTCATTGACAAAACAGCAGGCGTTTGTTGACCAAACTGAAACTTGAGATAAGCATCTCCCAGATTTTTTTGTTCCTGGGCTTTGTTTGGTAAAAGGGCAAGTGCTGAAGTATTCATTGGCTCAAAGGGCAACCGATTTGATCGCACGGAGAATTTGCTCACGGGTAAAGGGCTTGGTTAAATAGGCATCTGCTCCTTGTTTCATCCCCCAAAGACGATCAATCTCTTGGTTTTTAGAGGAGCAAATTACAATAGGTATCTTTTCAGTAACAGGATTACTCTTGAGACGGCGACATAATTCAAAACCGCTCATTCCTGGCATGACTACATCAGTAACAATGACATCTGGCTTTTGCTCCACAACTTTGTTAAGAGCTTCTTTTGCACCAATAGCACTAATTACGGTGTAGCCACTTTCTCTCAGATAATGGCTCATTAGTTCCATTTCTGAGACGGTATCTTCTACAATCAAAATTTTGCCCATCAAAGTTGTACTCACGTGCGTGTCTCAAGATTAATTAACAAAAATTGTCTACTACATTTCAAATAACACTTAATTAAGATAAGTGTTTAAACACAATCTTTAGTAATTCAGATTGGTTAAAAGGCTTTGTTAAGTAGCCTGATGACCCGACCATTTTCGCCTTAGCTCGGTCGAGAAAACCTTTATTACCCGTGACCATAATTATCGGAGTTTTCTTGAAAAGAGGGTGCTTTCGCAACAGAGAACATAGTTCATAACCATCTAAATTTGGCATCGCTACGTCCAACAAAATCAAGTCAGGCTTGATCCGAACTACCTGCATTAAAGCTCTCACTGGGTCATTAATCATTACCACAGAGAAGCTTTTATCATCTAAGAAAGAGTTAATGGCATTTAAGACTGTTGGACTATCATCAATGCAAGCAATAGCATAGGTGTTTTTTGCGCCGTTTTTTTTGTTAACTCCAGCAGGACTGCCTCCATTAGTTTTTTGTAGACCTGCGTTGGGCGTGGAGGAATTACCGGGATTTACTTGTGGTTGGTTATTCGCACTGTTCTGATTCAAGTAATCAGGGCGAGGCTCAGCAGATGGAGATGTTGGTTTTGAAGTCTGCTGACGTCGCAGATGCTCATAACAACGTTCAACAAGTGTTCGCAGATCTAGATGACAAAACTTAGGTAGTTCCTCGAATTGATCAAGATTAATTAACTGGTGAGTTCCTTCTTTAACTGAAAGAAGAGACCCAATCACATCTTCAGCTAATTCTTCTATTAGAGTGGCTGCTTGTACTGAGTTTAAGTATTTTTGATTGACTAACCAACAAATAGCTTGGTAATCAGGACTTTGATTAGATTGAGTTTCCGAGTCTGATTCAAATATCAGACGAACTTGGACTCTAACTGCACTAACAAGTGTAGGAATTTGACGGCTTAGACGACGCAAGTGAAGGTCAAGTCGCTCGAACGGATCAACTGAATTTGAAGCATAAATCAGTTTTCCTTGTTCTAAATAGATTGACCAAGAGACAGAGCCGCTAGATACCTGTAAACAACCATTCGCCTGACGACTAGATAATTGTGCCAATAAGCTCAGTGGGTTTAATTTTTGGGAAGATTTGTAGCTAGCCATAGAAATGGTGTTCATTTGTATCTACCTGGATATAATCTAACTGGCGAACCTAGAATAGTTGAAGTTTTTTGTGCCAAGCTAAAATAAACTTGTTCTAGCACCACTGATGCTAATAATGGTGATTAACTGCGGAGGCAATGCAACAACTAATTCAGATTTGCGACAATAATCAAGATTCTAAAAAATGAATCTTGTTCCCATTACTTACCCTTACTGACCTACAGGAGCAACATGCTTTTTATCAAGCAGTACCTGCATTTCTGAATTTGTGTATTTTTAATTGATTACCCTGATTTTTAGTTAACTTGTTATTATCTGGTCAGATAATGAACAGCTAAAAACTAATAATTTTTGTTGCTTCCTACATCAAGCTGATTAAGAGTAGAAGTTGGAGAAGGTGAAAGTTGCTGTTAACTAGTCGCTTGTCTTAGAATCGATGCTCTGTCAAGACTCTGAAAGATGTCATACATCCTCTGACAGCAAAAAAAATATCAGCTTGATAGGAATTCAATAGATTACCCATCTATTACCTATAAGTTTAGCAGACTTTTTGATTAACAAGATGAATTACTCTTAAAATGCTGGGTAATAGAGATGAAGATTATGTGGGATTTTCGCCAATAATTTGATTTGGTGAACGTAAAATATTGGGGATTTTTTAGAAATCATTATCAGGAAAAATATCGAGTCTTGTTGGATAATTTTTTATTGGGCGAGTTTTGCTTGGATTTTTGTCATTTTTTTGCCGATAGGTACTAGTCTCTGTAGGAGATTAACCGTAATAGAAGTTGGCTGGCACTAGTGCCGCACAATTACTCAAGACTTCTTAAAAGTTGTTTAATTTTAGTCTGCTGCTGCCATCTCAATGACTCTGGAAAACTCAACTCAACAGCAATTGGCTTAACTGGTGTGCTTAAAGGCTGTTTCTTAGAATTTTCGGCAGAAAAAATAGGTAGCTCTTCTATAAAAATTATCCTAGCCAATAAACTCTTGGGCTGAGGGTCATTTTCATCCTGACTTAACAGTAAACTGATCAGCGGTTGTGTATTTTGAATTGCCTCTAGATTTGAAATTTGGCTGCCATCTAATTCCAACCTCAAATCATTAGTCCCAATTTCTGTTACTGTCGCTGTATAGGATTGACCTTCCCAACCTTCCCAATAGAGTTTTGCTACAGCCTGAACTTGTTTACGTACTTTTTCTCCAGTTGCTGGTCGGAACTCACGGAAAACGCGCTTGATACTAGTAATAATAAACTTGAGAGATTCAAAAGGTTTGTCTACCTCAGTGCGTGTCTGAGAATACCACTCCTTCACGTCAGAATATATTACTAATGCCAAATCATCTAACTGAGTGCGGCTGAGATTGACGAAATCAACGAAAAGCTTGGCTTCCAGTTTGCTTGTTGCCGTCTGCCGAATAACACGGCCATCCAAAAGTACTCTAGCCCCGTAGTCTCCCACTAACTCGATTTTAATTTCATCGGGAATATTTGGCCAAGAATTAAGAAAAATTTGGGCACCAGCTTCACTAATATCAAGAGTTTGACCTTCCCAACTCTGTCCACTACTATGAATTACCGCCGTTAACTTTCGAGGTAAGCGGTGTGCTCGACGCAGTTGAGGTTGCTCGAAGGCAACTAGACAGGCGGCTACAAGCTGGAACAAGACGAAGGTACACCACATGGCATTGATGAGGACAGCCTGAAAATCTTTTGGACTGAGCCACAGCCAAAAGGGTACGGCAAGTAAAGAAGCAGCGCAAATCACACTAGTGATCACTAAATAGCGCACTGAATCAAAATCAAAGTTCCGCTCGGTCACAGACAGCCCTTTATCGGTCACGTTGAAAGAACCGAGCTTAGGGTTAATTATCGCTAAAACGGTAACAATTCCCGCCTGAAATGACATAGCAAATTCAAAAATTTCATTCCAGAAAGAGAAACGGACATGCTTATAGGGAATGTGGTTTGTCTGCATCGATAAAATAATATGAGGCAGAGCATAGAACAAAGTTTCAAGACCAAGACCTTTGACCGAGTTGATGCCAAACAAGAGAAATAAGGGAGGTGCGATCGCGTACATCAACCGGGGAAAACCAAAGAAAAAGTGTGACGTAGCACTGAAATAGCAGATCCGTTGAGGGATGGTTAAATTTAGTTTCCGGTTTAGTAACGGATTTTCTATACGTAGAATCTGGGCCATACCTCTTGCCCAACGAACCTGTTGTCCAACATAGGAGGAAAACATCTCAGGTGCTAGACCAGCCACCATAATCTTGTCGTAGTAGACTGACTCATAGCCCAGAGAATGAAGACGAAAGGCAGTATGGCAGTCTTCTGTAACTGTTTCTGTAGCGATTCCACCTACTTCGAGTGCGTACTCTTTGCGAATCACAGCGGCTGAGCCACAAAAGAAGGCGGCGTTCCAGAAATCATTGCCTTTTTGCAAAACTTTGTAAAAGAGTTCGTTACCTACAGGTATTTTGCCCTGGGTGAGAAGATTGCGCTCAAAAGGATCTGGATTGTAGAACCAATGAGGTGTCTGTACAAAAGCAACTTTGGGGTTAAAAAAGAAGCCAACCGTGTTCTGAAGAAAGTCTCTAGTCGGTATGTGGTCGCAGTCGAGAATTAGTACTAAATCACCATCTGTGCGTTGAAAGGCGGTGTTAATATTGCCAGCTTTAGCGTGTTCATTATTGTCTCGAGTCAACATAGTTGCACCTAGTTCTTCACACATTTGGCACAGGTTTTCTCGGCGGTCTCGATATTTTTCTGCCCGACCATCATCTAAGACATAAACTCGCTTTTTATCAGCTGGATAATCAATAGCTAGAGCTGCCAAGGTAGTTTTGCGAACAATCTCGACATCTTCGTTATAGGTCGGAATGTAGATATCAACTTTAAACCACTCCTCAAGAGGAAAGTTGTTTAAATCAACTGGCTTACGATCTTTGATTTTGAGAGTTTGAAAGTAAGCAAAAAACAGAGTGCCAATGGCATATAATTCTGCCGCATAAAGCAATAAAGAGAAAGTCGCATCAATCCAGCTATCTAAATTTAGAGTGTAGGCGGTGCGGTAGTACCAATAGCGTATCGTTGTAGTTAGACTCAGTAAAACTAAAAATAAGTGGAGATACTCGCTGGTTTTTTTACGAGGAATTTGTTCTTCTAGTTGTAAGGCAAAGCGTCCCACCGCAATTAGCATCGCCGCAACTATCCCTTGCTGCCAAATAGTAGGGCGTGCGATGATTAGGGGGATTAATAGTAAAATCAGAGAAAAAATCAGCAATAGCAGCTGGCGGTTGCCTAGCCACTGTAGTATCTGGTTAAAAGTATGAGGTAGGCGCTCGACAATCCAGTTGGTTAACAGCTCACGCCGTTGGAGCGGAATTCCCCATTGTTTACGACTTGGCTGAGACTTGACTTTTGAAGATGGACTAGTCATTTGTCTTTGCAGCCTTCCTCCCCCGTTATAGTTGAAGATTTAACGAGGGAACAACGCTATACCTCCAATATGGTTGACAAGCAAGTTGTTGGAACGCTTTCAGAGTTTTTATCTTTTGGTCAATAGCACTCTGCTAACAGTACTTTTCTTTGTTTAGTAGACAGAAATAGTCTCCGTTCCTGAAACTATGTTGACCGTCGAACACCCTGGTACACCGACTGGCGTGATGCATAGAACCCTTAAGTCTTCTGACCAGAAATCCGCTTGAGATATAGCTGGACGACGCCGTAAAGAATAAGCGTTGCCGCTACTATAGCCGGCCCCAAAAGAAACCAACCACCTGCCAAGAACCGGAAAACTTTTTTGGGAACTGGTGTTTTATCTACTTCACGCTTTTTTGCTCTCTGCAAAAACTCAAAGTTATAGGCATTGGGATCGTAGATTTCGGGGTTAGTAGAGTTGGCACTGATGAGCGCAGTATCTCCTTCAATTTGAAAGAATAGGGGGTCTTGGTGCAACGATTCTTGCACTTGGCTTAAGCCTTTTTCTGTCTGGCTACTGAGAGCTAATAGCACGCGCTCAGGATTCCAAGGAGAAATAATTTCTTTGATAACGCCCTCATTATCGGGCGATGTCTGAATATCACTTTGGTTTCGTAGGCGGGTGAAGGCGTCCTTCAATTCAAAGCCACCAGACTCAAACACCTCTGGCAGAGGAAAATTATTTTGAGTGCCAATTCCTACTAAATGACGCTCAGAACGCTGCTCAGTTGGCAAAGAGTTTTTAGTATAAACGTCTAACTGTATTGACTCAGCTTTGCTAAGGCGTCCCAATCTGCTGCTGAATTCTAGTAAAGTCATCAAATCGCCATCCCCTGGAGAATCTGGCAAGACAATCGCTGTACTAGATAAATCTTGAGGAGCGGCAAAAGGAAAACCATAACGCAGCAGCTTGAGGTCTGGCAGCGTGACGGTGCTTGTCCGATTTAGATTAAAGCTAGTGTCATTATGCAAAGTACCCCAAAGCTGCTGATCTGTTACTCGACTACAAGAACGGCGCTCTCGCGCATCAAGACGGAAATCTACCTGGATTTTGGAAGTGGGTCCGATTTTGTCTTTTGGTAAGTCAACTCTCAGCTTTTCTCTGGTACCCCCATTAATTGAAGTTAGCCGTTTACCGACAATTCCCACCCCATCCAGTCGTACTTCTACTAAAGAGGTTTTGGCATTAACTTGAGGGCCATAACTGTAAATTACGTCCATGGAGTTACCAGAACCAAACAGATCATCTGGCAGCGCTTTAAAGTCAATTTCAAGTGGTGGCGAATCAGCACCTCGAACTGTTACATCCTCAAATGGCTGGTTATTGGCATTGTTAAGATCGCTGAGTTGGAAGCTTTCTTCTGGTGGCAGATACCCTGGCCACTCGCGGGGTGATGGAGAAGCTACTTCGTCGAGGTTTTCTACTATGATGGTTTGACCCGTACCAATCTTACGGTCTGGAGAGTTGACCAAAAACTGTACGGCTTTGGCGACGCCTTCTGGTCCGTTGCCTGTTGCTACTAGCACAGGAGCAATGTTGTCGGGAGTCGTAGTCAACATTAAAACCCCAACATTTGGTGGCAAAGCCTTCTGCTTACCATCCAGAATCTGGTTGTTGGTCAGAGGCATTGGTAGTTCCAGCGACTTTAGGGCGGATTGTTGAGCTGGTGTACCGATGATTACTAACCGTTCTGTTAACTCTACTTCGTCTACAGCCTTAACTAGACGAGTCTCTAAGCGGCGAAAACTCGCCTGCCTACCTAAGGAGGCTTGCAAACGAGAAGTAGCTGTTAGCCAAATATTGTCAACTTTGTTAGGTAGTAGATAAGCAAGTTGGTTGGGATATAAGCTTAGTTCGTCAAAGATGGGGTAAGGGTAGCTATTAAAGTCTAGAGAAACTGGTTGAGGCTCAAAATCAAAGGTGATTTTAGAATCAGGTAAGATTTCTGTCCAAAGTGAAGGGTCGTAGGGATCTTGAGTGCAAGTGGGAGAGTTGTTCTGTAGCGCCGCAACAGTAATTTGGTTATAGTTTTGGATCTGTGAGAGCGGTACATCAAACACCGCATTACCGATCTCGCCCTCCTGACGGTTGAGGGGAATACTACCGATGCTAGCGTCGTTAATTAAAACAGTCAGATTGGAGCGAGTAGCATACAAAGCCGGGGAATGCCGATACCGGATTAAGGCTTTGACAGATTTTAGCTTCCAGTTGCGGGGACGGGTAAATCCAAGTCGAGCCTCGTCATAAATTCCCCGTAAGCTAAAGCTACTGCCAACAACTGGGCTACGATTGAATTCTAAAACATATGGATCACCATCGGGAGGAGCTTTGACCTCAGGAGCCTTTGGTGGTGGGCTTGGCAGAGCAAAGGTTGATCCGGATCTTTGTTTATTTTCTTGAGTATTGGTTTCGCGTAGTTTCTCTGTTGGCGCAGATGTTCCAGGAGAACTGCTCTGAGCTCCAGCTAAGCTGGTTGTTAATCCAATGGGAACGGCACAGCTAACTAATAGTAGCAATACTAAAGAACCTTGCTTCAAGCGAGTTCTCTGGCGTGATCCTCGCTCAACAGTAAGTAAGTGGGCAAATGCGTTGCGAAAAAAGCGTTTCATCAGCAAGAGTTTTGAGTCTTGTTACAAAGGGCGCGGGAATGCCCAATTCTTGAAAGAGTCTGGGATGAAAGCGCTCGCTGACTGCTAAAGTTCATAGATTTTTCAGGACTGCGGTCAATCAGCCTATGGTTTCAACCGTTGGGTTAGAGATAAGCCACATTCTCTTAGAGGTGTGGCAGTTGACTAAAGTACCGTAGAGCACACAGAAGCTAGCGTTTGCAAAACAAGTCTGCAACGACCCAAAATCAGAATCTAATAGCGTAACTAGGGACAACGGAAAAAGTTAGTCTGGGCTTAGTAATCTAATTTCCTAAGAGCAATTGGAAATATCAAAAAAAATATGACTAATCTGGTCATTTGCTGAAAGGTTTGGCGTCAATGCCTTGACCATTTCAGGAATGCCACTTAATTGATACGGAACTTGTGTTGCTTAATCCGGATGAGAAATTTGAGAATTATCCTGGTAATCCCGAATCATGGGAATCCATTTCATCCTGATTTTCCGAGGCACCGTGATCATTCTAAGATTAGACAACAATGTTCAGTCGTATTCAACTTGAATGTGCCAGTTGACTCCTCAGTATTGAGTTGTCCCATAAGGACTTGTTCCATCAGGCATAATTGCTAGACTTAAGTCAGCACCGCTCTGATTAGTACCTGTTAGGTTTGCTTTGTAAAGGTTAGCGTAACGCAAGTTAGCATTACTCAGATTAGTACCGCTTAGATTGGCTTCCGTTAAGTGTGTTCCAACTAAAAAAGAACCACTCAAGTCAGCGTTCTGTATTTTGGCACCGGTTAGATCTGCGTCTCGAAACTCAGTGCGGTTGGCGGTAACATTACTTAAATTGGCACCCACTAAACTGGTATTCAAAAGAGTAGCACCACTAAGATCGGCACCTTTTAAGTCACTACCAATAAAGTCAGCTCCATCTAAGTCAGTATTAGTCAGATTGGCATTATCCAGACGAGTACCACTCATCTTGGCATCTTTGAGTTTAGTATTAGCGAAGTTGGCACCCGAAAGGTTGGCATTTCTAAAGTCAGCACCGCTCAAGTCAAGTCTACTCAGATTAATCTCTGAGAGATCACACCCCCTACATTTTTTTGTCTTCAGAATCTGTTCGACATTTATTTTCTTGGCTTTGAGCAATGGAATGGCATTTTTAACTTTTGCCAGTGATTCATCTTTTCTTGGTGTACTGGTATTTTTATCTTCTACTGAAGATAAATAAAAAAGGCTAATTGTGGGTCCAAACAATAGCGCTGCTATAATTAAAATTATTTTTAAGTTCATACGCTAAAGCTGGCAAAATATAGGTTTTGGCCGTCTATCCTTTGACATTAATCAAGCAATAAATCTTTTGACCGGACTTATAGCCTAAAGTTTTGATAAAGAGAGATAAGCTGATAATTCTATGATAACTCTTCCGTAATTATGCACCACGGTTTTTGACCTTGACAAACACCAAAGCCATAAGTCAGAAGTTTGTGTAGTTTCTGGAATAGATATCTAATTAACTGATAAAACTATCCAGATTTAACAAATAACTGCTGAAAAAGTTAGGTAAGTTGTTACTCCCTGTTCACGTTTATAAGCTTAGCTTATAGTTGTTCAATTTCCATAGATGTTTATCATTAGCCCTAGTTTAATCTAAACAAACTGCGCTCATTATCATAAATTACAGTTGTTCGTCAGCTAAAGAAAGTTGCTTAAGATTAATGAGCAAAAAAAGCAGTGTCTAAGCTCATCAAACTGTTTTTGGGCGCTTAACTGACAAGTTTAGACTATTAAGTATTTAACTTGACTCTGGCACACAAAAGCAAATTATAGCGTCCTGAAAACCAAAGCTTAACTTGGAAAAGAAGCTATTAGTCTAGGCTACTGCCAAGATCTACAAACTTTAAGCATCTACAGAGCATAAGTTTTGAGATTTTTTTAGTTAACCAGGAAAAAAATCTATCTATCTACAGGTGCTGCTTTAAAACTTTCGCTAGATGCACTACTATCTTTTTCTATTCAGAGACCAGTCACTAAATTGACTGCTTGGAGCGGTTGAATATGAATAATTTCCCCTTGAGTAAAGTTTTACTACCAGCTTTGTTTATTTCTAGTACTGTTTTTTCCATGTTAACCTTACCGTTGGCATTAATCAAAGAGCCAGTAGTTATAGAATTACCAATTTTTAATCACGAACTTGAACCCCTAGAAATTCAGCCAATTCTAAAAGGTAACCAGAAGGAAGTTGCAATTCCCTATGTTGGATTAGCTATTGTTGTAAGTGTGGGATCTGGTATTGCCAGCGTTGAAATAATGAGACGGTGGCAAGCATATCGTAAATCAACAGCACTTCGAGAACATTTGCCCAATGTAAACCAAAATTTGCAGGCAAATAAAACTCAGCAAGAAACATCACAATTACCAGAATATCGACCCAATATTTCGGCAATAGATATTTCTCAGAAGAATAATCCTTTTGGTAGCCAATTTGTAGCAAACGATAACACAATCTCTGAAGTATCAGAACAAGTCATTGAGACCACTCAAGTTGATTTAGGACAAACTACTACAAATGTTAAAGACATAACACAGCCAGACACTTCAGGAGTGCCGAGCTTGTCTTCGATATCTCAGGATAATAATGGTGGACATCAAGTGTCATCTAAAGTCGTTTCCCAGTTTGATACCCAAGACAAAGAGTTGGTATCTAGTACAGTAATAAAATCACGTCAGCAGTACCAAACATGTAGAATCAAGATTCCTCATTTAAAAAAGAGCTTATTTGCTATGGAATTTCAAGGTGAATACTATAGCTTTTTTAGGGCAGAGGAAACTAAGCAGAAATTACAAGACGCTATGCTCAAGATAGACCCGATGCCTCAGCAAACAATAGTTACCAAGACTAACAAAGGTTATGTAATTTGGAAAAGGGAGCCTAAAATCTTATCAAAAAAAATAAATGATCAAGCTTCAGAAGATAATTCAATTTATAAGCTAGCGGGCTAGCTTATAAATTAAAAAGTTTATAAGCTAGCTTTTTTTTGCAAAAATTTACTATAGATAAATCAAAATAAATTATTGATTTTAAAGGTGTTTTTCAAGTTAAATCCTTATTTATAACCATAATTTGTGGGTGTAAATTTAGTTTCTGGATGATATGAATACTGACGAATTTTTGTCGCAATATGCAGAAGGTCAAAGAGATTTTAGTGGATCTGACTTAAGTAAAGCTGACTTAGGTCAGGTAGATCTGAAGCAAGTAACTTTATGGCGAGCTAACCTTAGTAAGGCAAACTTAACAGGTACTAACCTCAGCAGAGCGGATCTTTTGGGAGCAAATTTGAGCGATGCTAACTTGAGTGGTGCTACTCTATGTGGAGCAAATTTGAGCGATGCCAACTTAAGTGGTGCAGTTTTACAAGGAGCCAACCTTCACGGTACTATTTACAATCAAGAAACTCAATTTCCTAAAAATTTTAGTCCTACTAAGGCAGAAGCTTTAAAGATTGCTCCTCACACTTTACTTGCGGGTGCCAATCTCAGTGGGCTAGACCTAGATAAAGCCCATCTCAGTGGTGCTAATCTGAATCGGGCAGATTTGTGGAAAACTTCTCTCAAGGAAGCCTATCTCAATGAGGCTAATCTCAGGAAAGCTTCTTTAATTGGAGCTGATTTGAGGGGGGCTGATTTGAGAAAAGCGGATCTGAAGCATTCCAACCTCTTAGGGGCAGATCTTAGTTCAGCTAACCTTCTAGAAATAGACTTTGAAGGCGCACTCTATGATGAAACAACTCGGTTTCCCCAAGATTTTGAACCCACTGAGGCTCAGATGTACTTAATTGCTCCTGCTGTCTCACTACGGGAAGCCTCTTTGAGCGGAGCCGATCTCAGTGGAGCCGATCTCAGTGGAGCTGACTTGAGGGGAGCCAAGCTAAGTCAGGCAAACTTGTTCGGAATTGACTTTAGCAAAGCCAATCTTAGTGAAGCCAGCTTGAGCAAAGCTTCTTTATGGGAGGCAGAACTAAGTGGTGCTGACTTGAGGGAAGCTGATTTGACTGAAGCGGATTTGTGGCTCTCAGTACTCAGGGGAGCAGATCTTAGTAGGGCAAACTTAAGTAAAGCTAACTTATTTGGAGCTGATCTCAGCTCGACAAATCTAGAGGCGACTTCCTTTGAAGGAGCCCTCTATGACGTTTCAACTCAATTTCCTGAGGGTTTTAACCAAGCTAAATGCGGTGCTTATCTAATTGCCCCTGGTGTCTCACTCCCAGGGATTAATCTGAGTGGAGCAGATCTCAGGGGAGCAGATCTCAGGGGAGCAGATCTCAGTAAAGCCAACTTATTTGGAACAAATCTCAATTCCACCAATCTGGAAGCAGCTTCTCTTCAGGAAGCAGTCTATGACGTTTCGACTCAATTTCCTGAGGGTTTTGACCCTATAGAACATGGTGCTTACTTAATCAGCCCTGGCGCTTCACTTCAAGGAGTTAATTTGAGTGGAGCTGACCTGAGTCAAGCTTACCTGAGCAAAGTAAATCTGTTCGGCACAGATCTGCGCTTCGCTAATCTGGAGGCAGCTTATTTTGAGGAAGCACTCTATGATGTTTCAACTCAATTTCCTGAAGGTTTTGATCCCATAGAACATAATGCTTACTTAATCGCCCCTAGCGTGTCACTCCCAGAAGTTAATCTGAGTGGAGCAGATCTTAGGGGAGCCGATTTAAGTAAGGCTGACCTGAGTAAGGCTGACCTGAGTAAGGCTAACCTCTGGGGTTCTAACCTAAGTGAGGCAAACCTTGAAGGAGCGAATCTGGAAGGAGCCAGTTTAGTAGGAACGAATTTAACCGATACTAACTTAAATCAAGCCAATTTAAATGGGGCTAATCTTCGAGGAGCAGATTTAGCTGGAGCAATTCTCAATGGCTCAAATTTGAGCGAGATTGACCTAGAAGAAGCAAACTTGAGTGGGGCACTTATGCCTGATGGTACTGTTCATCCCTGACAGAGGATTGATTTAGGAGTTTACTCAAGCAAATACATAGAATTGGCGGCATTGCATAATTAGGGTATTAATTAAGGCTAACTCCTATGGAATGCCTTAAATCTGAAGGGGATGGATCACATAAATTCTCTTCGTAACAGAAGGACAAAAACCTAGTCAAGCCCGCAACCTTTGCCATATTCCTATCACTTCATTACGCAAGATTAAATTGTAAAAGATTGTAAATAACTACGTAACTGTCTCAAATCACTAAGAAGAGTTTTTAGAAGTCAAATTCACAATTAAACAAACTCTTAAGCAGGAGACAAACAATAATTATTTCTGATCTAGATTACTTACAAGAAGAAGCTGCTGCTATTAACGAAGGAGGCTGATTAGGCAACCTATTGGAGTGGAGCTAAGTACGGAGGTAACTTAGGTTATCACCTAGGGAATATCATATTCTAATTTATTTAAGGCAAATAACCTCTTAGTAATTAGTACCAAATCAGCTACAAAGATTCGCCCAAAAAAGCGCCTCCTAAAGTAAGGAGGCGCTTTTTTATGGATTATTAAGCTAGGTAAAAAACTCTTAGGCGTTGATAGCTGGAGCAGTGAGTGCTACTGGTGTAGCTTCGCCTGCTGCCAAGTCTAAGGGGAAGTTGTGAGCGTTGCGCTCGTGCATTACTTCCATACCCAGGTTGGCGCGGTTCAGTACGTCTGCCCAGGTGCCAATTACGCGACCTTGTGAGTCAATTACTGACTGGTTGAAGTTGAACCCGTTCAGGTTGAATGCCATGGTGCTGATGCCCAAAGCTGTGAACCAGATGCCGATTACTGGCCATGCACCCAAGAAGAAGTGCAGAGCGCGGCTGTTGTTGAAGGATGCGTATTGGAAGATCAAGCGACCAAAGTAGCCGTGGGCTGCCACAATGTTGTAGGTCTCTTCTTCTTGACCGAACTTGTATCCGTAGTTTTGCGATTCGGTTTCTGTGGTTTCACGCACCAAGGAGGAGGTTACCAAGGAACCGTGCATTGCGCTGAACAGTGCTCCGCCGAAGACGCCTGCTACACCTAGTTGGTGGAAGGGGTGCATCAGGATGTTGTGTTCTGCTTGGAACACGAACATGAAGTTGAAGGTTCCTGAGATTCCTAGAGGCATGCCATCTGAGAAGCTACCTTGACCTAGGGGGTAAATCAGGAATACTGCACTCGCTGCTGCTACTGGTGCGCTGTAGGCTACGCATATCCAAGGACGCATTCCTAAACGGTAGGATAGTTCCCACTCACGACCCATGTATGCAAATACACCAATCAGGAAGTGGAAGATTACCAATTGGTATGGTCCACCGTTGTAGAGCCATTCGTCTAAGGATGCTGCTTCCCATATTGGGTAGAAGTGCAAGCCAATGGCGTTGGAAGAAGGTACTACTGCTCCAGAGATGATGTTGTTGCCGTACATCAAGGAACCAGCTACTGGTTCGCGGATGCCATCGATGTCCACTGGGGGAGCTGCGATGAAGGCAATGATGAAGCAGGTGGTTGCAGTTAGCAGGGTGGGGATCATCAACACGCCGAACCAGCCTACATAGAGGCGGTTGTTGGTTGAGGTTACCCAGTTGCAGAATTGCTGCCACAGAGAGGCGCTTTCGCGCTGTTGCAGTGTAGTTGTCATGGTTGGAATAATTGCGGTTGACTTGTGAAGTCGAAAATTTATCTATAACAACTACATTAAGGTATTTGTAAAAGTTTGTAAAGTAATATGAAGGTCAGATTTTCTGATGCTCTTGATAAGTTTGCCTAATCACAGAGTAATTACTCTATATATAGAGCTTGTTCCTTATATAGAGCTTGTTCCTTTGAGTAAACTTCCCCGGTTTACAGGCAAGGGGCTTTCAACCACATTTGATATCTTCTCTCTCGTTCCGACAGCCGTTTCCAGATATTTCTAACTCTTCTCCGAGTTGTTCTTGTGCCTTTCAATACTTGGGATTGGAGAGAAGCCCTGACCAAAAAAACTTCTCTCTAGCTTGGGTTATTCCAGAACCATCCCAGCTATCACAATCACTGGCTATAAAAATGTCGGGCCTTCCAAAATCGAAACTGATAACATTTTTAGTCTTGATGGAATCAAGAGCATTATCGTTTTTAACTTGAATGTGGATATAGTCAGGTTAACCTTCCGATCTTTCTCTGGGAAAGAGAAGATTCTGGCGTCATAGTCGGCACCGGTGGGCTTGAATCCTTCAACGAGTTTACATTTCAAGCTGGCTGTCTTCCAATTAGCTTCAACTCTGGCACAGACTCCTAAAGCTTAATTAGCACTCAACCCAAACTACTCTCGCAGAGGTAACTGAGGAGAAAGAGTCGGAGGCGTCCTTGTGACTTTTCAAACATTCTCTTAAAAAAATTCTTAATATCTCTAAAGAGATAATTATTTACTCAAACAAAAGGTCATTATAAACAAACTAATAGGCTTCGTCTCGTAAAAGAAAATAATTGCAACATACCGAAGAAATACCAATTTAGATAGAGAAGTTTATTAGCAAATACACATAAGATATGTCTTGAGTTCACAGTAAAATTCATGAAAAATTCATCAGTCTGTTGGAGTATGTGAAGAATTGGAAATGAATTATTAGCTGTCTTGGACAGATATTCCAGTTCCTTGAACGTTGGTCATGGTGTGTAACTTTAAATGAACTAACTCAAAAGTTCAGAGTATATAAAACTGCCGCTGAAACCAAAACAACAAGATTATGATCCCCAACTGGATTGACAGAAAAAGTACATTTTTAGCTGCCCTAGCTATTCTTAATTTTCACTGCCCAAAGAATATTAAATTCTTGCAGTTATTAGCAATCATTGACTACCTATTTCTTATCTATCTTCAACTTAGCTGGCTACACCTAAGAAAAACTGCCAGTTCCAACAAAACAACTTTTTTGATTAATTAGTTTCTTGGCTTGAATCAACCAAATATCCAGAAACGGCACAAACACCTCTAAAAGCAAGAATTTTCTTAGCTTAATGCCGCTTACTCAATTATTTATCTAAAGGGCAGGAAATGAATATCAGCTTTTTTAGCAGTGATTGCCAAAGTGTTACTGCACAAAAACAGCAGACTAATTTGTCATTACAAATACCAACACAGATTACCTCATCAGCTATAGTTAAATCTCAAAAACTCACGGAAGAAGAGGCATCAGAGCGTCACTTACTAGAGCTAAAAATAGAACGAGCGTTCTATGAAGCTGGACACGCCTTGGGAAAACTACGTGATCGCCGTTTATATCGTAATACCCATAAAACTTTTGAAGATTACTGTCAGGATCGCTTTAACTTTACTCGTCGCCATGTTAATTACTTAATTGCCGGTTCCCAAGTAGTAGATAACTTACGCCTGGGAACCAATGGTTCCCAAATCTTACCTACCAGCGAACGCCAAGTACGAGATCTAACTTACCTCGAACCTTTACAACAGCGTTTTGTCTGGGAAGAAGCAGTAGAAAAAGCTGGAGGTAAAGTCCCATCCGGTCGTCTTGTTAAAAGTATTGTACAACGGCTCCAGAAAAAAGACTCTACCCCAATTAGCAGTATTTCCTACTCAACTGGAGATGTGGTCATAATTCGCTCAAAATGCGAAACAGAATTAAAAAAATTTGATGGTAACTGGGCGGTAGTTGTTGCTGTCAATGAATACACTGTAAGTGTTGCATTAGATAAAAACCGAGTAGTGAAACCGCAGTTCTTAGAAGCAGTCGAACCCGAACGCTGGAGTGATATCAAAGCTATCAACTCTCGCTTAGCCAGACTAAGTAAGTGTGAATTAGACCCAATTGACAAAGCCACTTTTGATTTTTTACGAAGGCACACTTGCTTTACCTCAAGGCAGTTACAAGTGCTAGAACACATGGAAAAAAATTATCTGCGTGTGTAAATATTACGCATTATTTTTTTATTCTGCATCAACTTTTTAGCAGTCTAGAAGCCAAAATCATAATTTACAAAACCTAAAAATGTTTGCCACAAAAGTTTGATAATGGTAAACATTTTTTTATTATTCATCATTAGACTTTTTGTGGAGTCACGATAAAACTACCTAGTTATCAAAGTTTGGCTGGTTTAGTATTATGATTGTCAGGACTTAGATAAAACGAGAATTTAACGGATTAGAAAGTAAAATTTTGTAAGAAGCCTATTAAATATTTCATCATTTTCAATAAGTTTACAAATACCTAAATTAAGAATTAATTTTCAAATAAAATTTACCTTCGCAGCACATAAGTTAATCAAGAAAAGATATCGACTTTTTTACATTTTCCGGCTACATTAAAACTGATGATTGCAATTAATCAATAAAGCTTCAGTGAGAATTCAGTAAAGGCAATCGTTAAAAACCTCTAGAATTCAGCATCTACTAATAGTCAATTAGTTTACAAATAAGCAAAAAAGCAAATCCATAAAATCATTTATCTTTTTGGATTTTGCCTGATCTTAAGCCAACTGAAAAAGCTCGTAGTGACAATTTTCTAGAAAAATCTTCCCCAAAAGCGCTGACATTGATTTTGCATCAGTTTTGTCAATTTAGTTATTTCTTAGCAGTTAGTAAAATAACTCTTTGTTAATACTTTCTAGTTAATTACTGAAGAGCATTTATGCAAAATAGAAAGATTATAAAGATTGATAATCCTGTTACATAATCTAAATTTATTATAGTTATTAAATAACTATAAGAGTCAGCAAAACTTTAGCTAATGCGGGTAATTAAAATTACTCAATAGTTAGTTAATAGTTAATTTTTAACTTGCATTTCTCTAGATATAATTCACCAAAAATCAGAGTGCTGTCTTCATCATTCGTTCTTTTTGGAGAGAAACTACTGTGGAAATTATTGAAGGAAACTTACAACAATCCATCCTATCTTCAGCACTTGAATCACCTTATCTAAACCTGGAACTTGAGGGAGAAAAAATTAAAACAGACAGCGGATTAAGTACTCAAGAAGCTTACTCTCTGCCCGCTCTGCTTGAAAGTGGAGAAACTTTAGATAATTTGAGCGGCATTAATTTACCTGCTGAACTTTCTCTTTTCGGTACTAAAAATAACGGAATGGCTACAAAAGAGCCGTCAAACAAGACAACAGACATTCTCACAGGTACTGACAGCACTGAAAATCTTGTGGGTGAACTAACGGGACTTAAACGAAAATAAAGAGTTAATAAAAGTATAATTTAGGCATGGCAGCCATTTGACATTAGAGTGTAAGACATGAAAGAGACAACCCCCGCCGCCATGCCTCCTTGCTTCGATAGATGGTGCAAACGCTTTGATGATGTCTGGAGACATCAAGCGCAAAAAAGGGAGTTTAGGAACTATATTGGGGGATTATTAGGGGAAAGTGAAGGAAAAAACCTGTCTCAAATGGCGGATAACGCGGTGGGAGTGACTTACCACCGATTACATCATTTTTTAACGGAAGCCCCCTGGAATGCTCAACAGGTAAATGAGCGGCGTCTACTGGTGATGAATCAGTGTAGCCCAACCCGAATAAGTAGAGGATTCACGTTAATTGTAGATGACTCAGGACATAGGAAAAGTGGCAATTTCACGGCGGGAGTAGGACGACAGTACATTGGAGAAATCGGGAAGACAGACAACGGAATAGTAGTGGTAACAACTCATCTATATGATGGGAAAAAAAGCCTACCGTTAGATATAGAGTTATCTCAACACGCTAGTTCTTTAGCTGAAGGAAAAAAAGATATTGAATTCCAGAAAAAGCCGGAGTTAGGCTTAGCATTAATTGACCGCAGCATGAACAGAGGATATCGACCGGGTATCGTATTAATTGATGCTGGGTATGGAAATAACACAACGTTTTTGCTGGAACTGGAAAAAAGGAAACTCAAGTATATAGGAGGATTAGCCAAAAACCGTAAGGTGATAATTGAAATAGGGATAAGTCAACGAGAAGAGATTCGCCTAGATAAGTTAGCCGAATCCTTGTCGCCAAAAGATTTTACCCCTGTTCAAATCAATCTAGATAAACTGAAAACCGTTTGGGTGGCTCCTGTAGAAGTTGAACTCTCACAGCTTGAAGGAAAGAGAACAATTGCTATCGTCATGAATGCCTCAACCTTCGACCAAGCTAGTGATGTTGACTATTTTATTACCAATGTTGAATCAACAAAAGCCACAGCCGATTGGATAGTAACTACCTACTCTCAAAGAAATTGGGTAGAAGTTTTCTATCGGGAAGCCAAAGGCTGGTTGGGTTTATCTGAATATCAAGTCAGAGATTATAGAAGCCTGATAAGACATTTCATGCTTGTGTTTTGTGCCTATACATTTATTTTATGGCACACTTTAACCGGAGGATTAAGACGGCGTTGGGCATCGAAACCTTTAAACACCTTTACTGAAGCATTAGAGGCGTTTCGGACAGCGATGTCTTTCCGTTTTATGGAGTGGTTGAACCACAATCGGGACGTATTCTTTGCTCACAAAGCTGCTTTGGGCTTTGTTTGGGCTTGAAATCTGTCTAAGTCCCAATAGGCAGCAAAATCTACGATCCAAAGGGAGTAGAATTCATTGCTAAAGGAGTTAATGTTCCCGGTTACAGATATACCTGGCCTGCGGACACCATAGGAGACGCTGACTTAATCACAGAGCATTGGGGATTTAATTTCGTTCGTTTAAACAACTATTTCTTCACCAAAGCCAAGTATCCCCAATTTGACAACAACAACAACATAGATGCCATCATCGAAGAATACACAGACCGCAGCGCGGTAGTTTTAGTGGAAGCTCACGACCACTTAGGAGGCTTCTGGCCCAAAGGAGATTTAGAGAAACTTAAAGCTAAATTTAAAGACTTAGCAGAACGCTACAAAGATAATCCCTACGTCTGGTTCAGCATAAATGAGCCCGGTGGTAATGGTGACCTATCGTTTGATAAGTGGGTCAACCAGCACCAAGAAATTATTAAAGTGATTCGTGATGAAGTAGGAGCTAGTAATCCTATCGTTGTGAATGCTATTCATTGGGGACAAGATGGCATTGAATGGGGTTCTGGCCCAGTCAAAGAAAAAGAAAGTTCAATTCTTGAGTACGGCGACGAGCTAGAGCAATTTGATGGCAAAACTTACGAAAACATAATTTTCGATGTCCATTTGTACAACAATTGGAAATACGGCAAGGGCAAAATGGAAGACTACTTCGACCGAGTCTTGGCTAAAGACCAAGCGATTATTGTCGGTGAGTATGGTGGCGGCAACGCATGGACCAGCGCGACCCGCGATATGTTTGAGGTGGTTGCCCCCAGAGAAATTGGTCGTGTTGCCTGGGCCTGGTGGGGTGGAGATGATAATGACCTAACAACCAGTAAAAATGGGGGTGGTCAGCACATTAATGATATCGAGAATCCGACTAATCTCTCGGAAATGGGCAAACTAGCCTGGAAAGATAATCGACGTAAAGAAGATTTAGAAACTTTATCTTAACAAGTTGAAAAAACCCCCGTTAGCGCTGATAACGTTTCACGGGGGTTCGGAAATTATCGGAGGTAAATATTTACTGGTGTCAGTCGCAAGTTGACCTTAGTAACGCTCCCAGTAAGGTTGAAAGCCTCGACGTTTCAGGATGTCTACTTCTAGTCGCTGTATCCGGTTAACCAACTCAGGGTTAGGAGTTCCCGTTTCCACTTCTTGTTCTGAGTTCAAAGCTTGAAACTGGTCTAGTGCCGTAAAGGGTTGGTCTTTAGCAACACTTAATTCTGCCAAATTACGGCGTGCTTGCGGATGTCGGGGATTAATGGCAAGTACTTGCTCATAAAACTTAGTCGCTGCCGCCAACTGCCTTTGAGTAAAACGGATTCCTCCCATAGCTAATAAGGCACCGATATTATCGGGATCCCGTGCCAAAACTTCCTGGTAAGCTTGGCTAGCTAATTTTAAATCATCCAAAGCTAGAGCTAATTCTCCTTGCACAAAGTAGGCTCCCAGGTTATCTGGATCGCGCTCAATCAACTTCTCTACTTCTGACTTTGCCAATTCTGGGTCTCGCTCGGCAATTACTTGAAGCCGTCTCAGTTGTATGGGAATGTTATCTGGGTTAACACTCAACAGGGTATTGTAGAGTGTTTCCCGTTCTGCGGTGGGAGGCAAAGCGCCAACAATACTAAATAACTCCGGTGGAGCATCAGTTGCAGGTTGGCTCTGTAGCCACCGATTGAGGACAGCTTCAGCCTCAGCTTCGGAAATGCGGTCAGTTTGGTAGGCAATGCTAGCACGCCCTAACTGCACTAGCAAATCATCAGGATTGCTACGCAGCAACTGGTCGTAAAGGTCAAGAGCCTCATCGGGACGACCTTGAGCCAGACGGATTCCTGCTAAACCACGCAGAGCACTAGTGACTAGGTCTTGGTTAGAGGTTTGGTTAGTAAGTGCCTGATAGCGCTGTGCACTAGCTTCGTAGTTGCCCTCACGACGGTCAATCTCTGCTAGTAATAATTCCGGTGTGAGGTCAGATGCTCCAGCAGAAGTAGCGCGGTAGGCAGCAATCGCCTCTTTGGCTTGTGTTAGCTGATTCTCTTGAATTAAGATCTGAGCTAAACGAAAATACAAAAATGGCTCATCCACACCAGTTGAGAGCAGATTCTGGTAAATCGGCAGCAGAGCTGGATCTGGAGGGTCTAGAGGTACTAAAGCTTTAGCGATCGCTCTCAGTTCAGCAGGTTCTGTTGGTAGTGGTTGGAGTGCCTCTAGCAAACGCTGCTGTCGTTCAGTTTGGGATAAGCGACCCAGTTGACCTTCTAAAATTAACTGCCTTACCAAAAGGCTAAGGTTGTTCGGCTGTTGCTGCCTTAGCTGTTGATAAAGCTCAAGCGCCGTTGACCATTCAGAAGGCAACTCACTAAGAACATCAGCTACTTCTCTAACCAAAGGCAATGATGGCTCAGGCATTGAGTTAAGTACCTGGCGATACAGAGCCGTAGCTTCCCGGTAAAGGTCAGCTCGGCGCTCCAGGCGACCAATTGACGAAAGACTTCGCGCTAAGGCTAAAGCTGCATCTTCTCTGCCTCTGAGTGGCTCTAGTACAGCCAAAGCTTGCTCCAGTTGCCCTGAAGCTTGATAGGCTTTAGCCAGTTCTGCCCGCATCTGAATTGCCTGAGCATCTAATTTCTGAGCTTGCCGCAGCTCAGTCTCTAGTATTTGAATTGCCCGTGCAGAATTGCCAGTTTCGACCAGCGCCTGGGCATAAGCCGTGACTACATTGTTAGGAATAGATTTACCCGTGGCTTGGTAGCGCTCAAATAGTTCTAGCCCTTGCTGGTAGTCACCACTATAAGTATAAATTTGGGCAGCACCCAGGAGTGTCTCTGGTGTAGGATTACCTGGCAAAAGAATTTGGTAATCTGCTAATGACTCGGTGAAACGCCCTTGGTAACCCAAAAGCAAAGCTCGCTGAGAACGAGCTTGGTTATCGTTTGGAGTCAGTTCTAATAGAGTAGTTAACGCTTCAATACCGCGAGTTTGCCACTCAGAACGGTAAACACCCATCTCTCCAACAGCTTTGAGGGCAGTTTGATTGTTGGGTTCCTTGTCAAGGACTTGGTTATAAGCAGTCCAAGCCTCAGCATTACGACCTGCTCGCTGATAAGCAATAGCTAACCCTAACTTCGCTTCTAAAGATTGAGGGTTACTGCGCAAAGCTTGTTGAAAGGCAGCGATCGCATCATCAACCCATCCTTTCTCTAAAAGAGTATAGCCCCGGCGTACTGTAGCTGGGACTTGCGCTTGCACTGCCGGTACTAAGAAATCAATCGGACTTAGAGTTAGTCCCCCTACTAAACCTAAGAATAGGAAACTAGTCAACCAACGTGACCAAGGGAACTTGCCTCTGCCAGAATTGTTAGCAGGAGAGAATAAAACCTGAATTTCCGTTTTAGTATTTTTCATAGTTGATCAAATTGCCAAAGAAACGGTGAGCGAGTATATACAAAGCCCATGCGCTCAACGCCGTGGACCAATCAAATCAAATTCAGTTTTAACCCGGACACCAAGAATTTTCTCGGAAAACTCATCTCGTCCTTGAAAGGTGACACCCGCTCGCAGGTTAGACGAAATTCGGAAGTCATAGAACAACTCCCAGACATCGGGGATCTTTTGATCATTAGAGCGGCGTCGTTCTTCATTTGATAAATTTTGACCGTAACCAAGTCCTAACCGGTCATCCTCCATAAATAGATCCAAGAAACTGATACCTAAGCTAAAGGTATTTGAGTTTTCATCCAGCTCAAGATTTTTGTGCCAACCATAGCGAGCAAACAATCCCATGCTGATCTCTGGAATAAAGACTTCCACATTGATACCAAAAGCATTCTCGCGGTCACCTGGCTCAGTTCCTGACACAAAAAAAGGTTCTAGAGCAATCGGAAATCCTTCGATTCCATCCCTTCCAGTATCTCGATCTGAAGCAAAAGTACCCCGAAGAATTGCCGTGCCAGCTCGAAAACCAATCTCACCCGCAAAAGCATCTAAATTAAAGTCTCCCAAACTCCGGTCTGAAGAAAAAACGGCAGCTTTAGCCTCTATATTGTCTGTTACATTCCAGTTCAAGAGCGCTCCTGGACGAGAACCAATCCCCGTCGCGGCTAGAGCTGGATTAGTTTGAAATACAGGATTGAAGAAATGAGTCGCCCCGTCTTTAGCAAAGCTATTGCGGTCAAAATAAGAAGTTAAATCCATGAGACCGACTGTCAAGCGAAGTTCTGGGAGTTCAGGAAGAGAACCTGTAAAGTAGAGTTCGTTAATATTTAGCCCTTCAGAGCGCGAATCAGCAAAGTCATCTCCTGTTGTTAAGTCAACAGTGGCACCAAATAAAGCATTGGGGGAAATTGGATAGACTCCAGTTAACCGCGCCCGCGCTGACGAGTCTTCCTGATTCAGGAAAACTCCCTGTAAAGTAAGTGTGGGAGACAATGCATCATTTTTTGGCAGAGAGTTCTGTGGAATTAAAGGTTCCTCTGCTTCCTCCTCCACGGAAGATTGAGCCTGTAGCTGTTGTCCGACAGTAGGCACAGGTACGTCTGTTGCCAACTGAGCCACCGCTGGTTCCTCTATTATTTCTAATTGTTCTGGTGGATTGTACTCAATTGAGTCAAAAGGATTAAGTGTAGTTACCTCTTCTGGCAAAGTCGATTGCTCTGGGAGGTTTTGCTCAGCTGAGTTAGACTTTACTGCGACAGTAGGCAGCTGTAATTCCAATCGAGATTGGATGGAAGCTAGTTCGTCTTCAGAGAGCAATTCCTCTTGAGAGATAGGATTAATCGCTGCTGTACATTCTGATTGTGTTTGCTTGACAACTGAAGAATCAACAGTGTTAGCAGCCAAAACCGCTGATGTATCTGAAACTTCTTTGAAGTTCAGTGCATTTGACTGCTGCTTGTCATAACTAATATCTACAATATTTGGTACATCTACCTCTCCCCCTTGAAAAAATTCTTCATTAATCAAATCTTGAGAGAAGTCTACTAAGCATAATTGCTCAGTAGACTTAGCGATGGTTTGACTAATTTGTTCTTCTTCGGCTGTCTTATCCAGAACAGCAGCAGATGGTTCTGAAGAGTTAGCTTGAACTGGTTCTGTATCTAAAATGGCAGCTACTGTAAAGATTGATAAAACTACCGCTGAAGTAGAACCAATCGATAGCAGATAACTCAGCCAATCAGATTGCAGCAAGGTAAACCTTATTTGCTGGTCAGTACTACTAGATTTTTGATTTACATCTCTCATGAGGAACACGCCGCCACTCGGCATATTTGATTAATAAAAGTGTCAATTATTCCCTTTCCGAAGGCTGAAAAGTCTCTCCGGAAATTTTTATGATTTTTGATACTCATTCAAACCCATTAAAATTAAAACAAGTATCTAAATTTGTTTAGCCAAATCTGAGTAGAGTGTTATTTATCTACAAAGAATATTTTTATTAGATACACTGAGCAGGTAAATATAAATACACATTTCACCGTGTATCAAGAGCTTAACCTTTTAAGGAAGACGTGTTTCAGATATTTTTGTTTCTCTTTAAAGATTTTTATTAATTAAAATGGAAAATTTATATTTGCTGATAGATCTACTATTAAGACCACTACCCAAAGCGATCACTGTAAGCCACATGAATCATGAATAATTAGACGACGAAGAACAACTGGAGTTATTCACCTCATACACTACTAGAAGTTAATCATAAAATTTTGGGTGTAGTAGCGGCATAGATTCAGTAAAAATGTCAGAGTATAGTAGATAAGATAAACAAAAGCTTCTTTGTCTCCTAAGTTGAACATGGAAGCCAAAAACTAGTTTCAACTATGATGTCAGTGCTAAGAAATACGGAAGAGTTAACTGTTCGATCAAGCAGGACACTAAAACTATTTTTGAATTTTTTCTGTTTATGGTTATTAGGGATTGAATGCTACCTTAACAGGACGCTTAAGGAGCAAATAAAAGTATTCAAATACTTGCTCCAAGTTTTTAGGTAGTCCTGATACACCGATTGTTGCTCAATTTGTCAAATAATTCAGCTATTTTCTATGTTTACTATGTCTTGTTATTTTTCTAAGCAAAAATTACTAAATAAGCAAACTTTATCTACTCTAAAAAGTTTATTTAGTCTCATCTTACTACTAATTTTGAGTACTGGATGCTCTCAGCTGCAGTCACCAATACAGCAATTACCTTCTCTATTGCCAGGTATATTTTCCCAAGCAAAGTTTCAGGTCAACGTCAAACCGTCAAACAATAAAGGTAGATACATATTGGAAGGAAAAACTAATCTGCCAGATAAAAGCCGCATTACTGTAGCGGCAGTTCGGTATCTGCGCCCTACCAATGAGCTATCTCCTAGCCTTAGCTCTGAGCCTACTTATTCAATTTTGGACTATAAAGATGTCAAGGTAAATAAGGGGCAATGGGAAATTCAACTCAACCTCTGGAAAATTGCACCAAACGGTCAGTTTCAAGAAAGCTGGCAGCTAGATGAGGCTAAGCTTGGACTCTCACTGGATCCAGTAAATGAGGTCACTTTCCTTGCTACCTTTGCTCCGACCGATCCCTTAGCAGGAATAGAACAGCAATTAAAAAAGCAGGGAATTAAGGTAGAAAGTAACCTTGTTTACAATACACCTGATGGACAAAGGTACATTCAGGCAAGCCAAATTTTGCCTATTCCTTTACCAACCGGTCAAACTACACCTCCTCAACAACGACCAGAAGATATCAATGGCGGCTGGGGACCTCGATATCTACTTTTACCAGAACCACCGAATATTAACCGGCTTAAACAGCCAAGTGAACGTCGCACCGATGCTCCACTTTCACCTTCAGAGTTTTTACAATAACTCTCGCCATGGCACCAATGTGTAAGGTGCTCCAAACGCACCTGGCTTACGCAAGCGCACAAGAAAATCACCGTGATGGTCTTTGCTAAGGTAGCTAACTGGCATATCTTCAACAAGGCCTGAAGCGATCGCTTCTTCATACCACTTAAGGAATACAGGTAGGTAATTGTCTGATAAATCCTGTTCTACTACCGCAGATGGCTTCCATTGGTTCTTAATAGCTTCAATAAGCAAACCGGCTGGATTTTTCAGACTTCCTCTGGCTTTAGCTTCGTTAACTACAGCGATTGCGTCTTTGACTACATCGAGAGTTGACTGAAGTATAAACTGTTCCAGCTTAGGATGCAGGTGGATTCCAGTACCCTTCGCTTCTTTAAGAATTCCTTGAGCTTCTTGAGAATAATTATCAACTCCGCTTAAATTTAATATATTTTCTTTATTTGAGTAGTCATTACCTTTTATTGTTTTTTCATTTGTTTTAGCGCTTTCTCCTAATTTCTTTATTTTACTAGTATCCTCTTCTTCTTGATTACATTCACTTTTTTTTACAACAACAGGGTGGGTTGGGTGGGTCTTTTTTTTATTTGTGTCTGTTTGTTCTCTATTTTCTCTATAAGAGTGCCTTATAGAATAAGGCTTAGGGGTCTCTTTTTTGAAACTTTTACTCAATTTTTCAAAAGTCTTATTTTTGTTTTTAAAAGTTTTATTTTGTTTTTCTTGATAAGCATCTGGGTGGTAAGCCACTAATTTGACACAGCGACGCGAGTATCTTTTTGTGATGGAAAGTAAACCAATTTGAACCAGTTCATTTAGTCCTTGCCAGATCCATGGTAGGCAGTATGGACGGGGACGGCGACGGTTGAATTCTGACCAATCTTGGAAATCTTTCAGTTCAAATTCTTGTTCTTTGCCGGCTGGGCAACGACGTAGTAACCAGCGATAGATCATTCTGGCACAAGGGTTAGTCAGCCAGAGCTGTTCGTCATGAAGCTCGGTAATCCTAGCAAATGCAGCGGTCATAGTAATCTTCTGTTTGTAAATAGATAGTTAGAGAAGTGTGCCAAGTTTCTATTGGCGATTTTTGACATCCTCCTCGACCTTTAGGTACGAGGATTCCAAAGATCACTCTTTGGGTTTCCTCTTTCCACGACTCGGCTTACATTGAGGAGTTTCCCCACCAATGCAGAGGTCGATGTCTCCAGAGGCGTTTAACCCTTCGACAAAGCTCAGGGCTGGCGTTCCCGTGTGCCCCACGGTACGTAGTGCTAGTTCCAAAATGTTCCGGGATGCATTCCAGTCTCGGTCTAAAACAAACCCACAATGGTGACAGCGATGTGTTCTTTGACTCAAAGACTTTTTGACGACTTTCCGACAGTTAGAGCAATTTTGGCTGGTGTAGTAAGGTGGCACAGCCACCGTAGCTACACCAAACACCTTGCCGAAATATTCCAACCAGTTACGGAAAGTCGACCAAGCAGCATCCGATATCGACTTAGAGAGCTTTCTATTCTTGACCATATTTCGTACCATCAAGTCTTCATAAGCAACCAAGTCGTTAGACTGGACTACGCATCTTGCCAACTTCACGGCAAAATCTTGACGCTGCCTACTTACCTTGAGGTGTTTTCTGCTCAAACGGTTTCGAGCTTTGGCTCTATTTTTCGAGCCTTTTTGGGTGCGAGAAAGCTTCTTACTCAATCGCTTAAGAGCTTTCTCGGACTTCCTCAGATGTCTGGGATTCTCAACAGTCTGTCCATCGGAATCGGTATAAAAGTGAGTCAAGCCAACATCTAACCCAATGGTCTTACCAGTCGGTTCTCGTTTCTCAACCCGCTCAACATCAAGACAAAACTGAACGTAGTACCCATCAGCACGACGAACAACTCGAACCCGCTTGATTTGACTCAACTGATAGAAATGCAAGTCACGGGTTCCCCACAGCTTGAAGCTTCCAGCTTTGAAACCATCGGTGAAGGTGATGGTTCTTCTATCTTCCGACAGCTTCCATCCCGTTGTTTTGTACTCAACAGAACCGTGAGTTTGGTGCTTTTTGAAGCGTGGAAAACCCTTTTTTCCTGGCTTGCCTTTTTGGCAATTGTTGTAGAAGCGGGTGATAGCAGACCAAGCTCTTTGAGCGGAGGCTTGTCTAGCTTGAGAGTTGAGCTGAAAAGCGAAGGGAAACTCTTTGGCGAGAACAGCGCAATAAGCACTCAACTCGTATTTCCCAATTCCCTTGTTGTCCATCCAGTATCTGAGGCAACTGTTACCAACAAACCTAGCAGTACGAATGGCTTGATTAAGCCGCTCATACTGCCCGTTTGTTCCCTGAAGTTTTGCTTCAAATACCCACATGATTACGCTGACTTACTTAGGGTAAGTATAGCGCAGTTAAACAAAGCCGCGCTAAAAGCACGGGGCTTTAGACCCATTATTTTGGTAAAAAGTCGTACGAGCATCTTGGATTTTGGCATGTACCCTAGCTACCTTAAGAGATGCTTTATATCGGTTGTTCGAGCCTTTGGTTTTCCGGCTCAATGCCTTTTGTACTCTACGTAGCTTTTTGTACAGCCGATGGAAATGTTTGGGATTGCTTACTTTATCTCCATCACTAGTACTAATCAGGCTGGAAACGCCAACATCAATGCCAACTTGTTTGTCTGTTGGTGGCAGTACCTCAATGGTTTGGTCATCTACCAATAAGGAGACAAACCATCTTCCTGAAGCATCTAGCCTAACTGTTACAGTCGAAGATGTTGCCCCAAGAGGCAGGGCTCGACTGTAACGAATAGGTAACGGCTCAGGACTTTTAGCTAAATACAGTTCACCATCTTTCCACTTGAAAGCAGACTTAGTGAACTCAGCAGAGCCACCATTACGCTTTTCCTTGAACCTTGGATACTTGGTAAGTTTACCCCAGAAGTTGGCAAATGTTTTTTGTAAATGTCTCAGACACTGTTGCAATGGCACACAGCTAACTTGGTTGAGAAAGTCTAGGTCTTCCTGTTTTTTCCATTCAGTTAGGAGTGCCGAACTTTGCTTGCAATCTATTCTCTCCTGTCGTTCATACCAAGCCTCGGTTCTAATTCCCAGAGCTTTGTTGTAGACAAGGCGCACACAACCGAGTGTCCGTCGCAAGAGATTTTCTTGTTCGGCGGTATGGTAAAAACGGTATCGGTAAGCGGGTTCTGTCATGTGCCATATTATACCGAACTTTTTGCAAAACAGTTAACCGGAGGTGCGGCAAAGTGTTTAATTGGCACATCAATATCGATACCTTCACCATTACGAGCCTGGTTGACCTTGGCATCATCAAAAATTGGGCGCGACAGCCTGAACTTCACCCAACCAATGTTAGGTAGCTTAACGCCACCTTGTCTGACGGGACTTACTCCTAACCAAGGAAAGACAAATGAGCGTATTTGACCCCCTTTCTTGAATCTGGGGAAGCCGTGAGACTGCTCCCACATACTGACAAAAGCAATCTCTAGACGCTTCAGAGTCTGTTTCAGTACCTGTGATAAATCGCTTAGCTTCGGCTGGGATGATGTATCAGACCGGAGGGGGCAAGCGTTAATCCGACAGCTATGAGACTTAAACCAGTCTTTGGCAGAAGTATAGGGTTCGTGTAACCAAGTGTAACCTATCGCTGAAATCAATTTTATATATAGCTTCTAGCCTCCGAACACTTCTCTTCCAACCACTGTTTTGAGTGATTAATAAGTTTTACCAATTTATTTAGTTAGGAGTGTTTGACAAAAACTGCCAAATCTGAGTTTTTGCTAAATTTCTGACCAGCACGATCACCTTTTCACCTATGCTCCCTCAAGGAACGAGAAAACTCTCTCAGAAAAAGAGGATGAAGACGTTGAGCCGAGATACGTGTAAAATAGTGCAAGATATCTCCTAAACCATTGCTCTGCCTAGGTTTCAGGATTCAGTTTTTTACCTTGAATACTCACGTTAATCAGTCCAGAAACTCTCAAATCTAGAGGGATCTAGCTGAGTGTAACGAACGGTATGCTGAATATTCCGATGTCCCAAATAATCCTGAACTGCTCTTGTATCCTGTCCTGAAGTAAGTAGGTAGACTTAATTAAGTGTAAAATAAAAAAGTAGCTATTTAGGTGTGATCACTTTATGCCAGCTCGCTTAAAAATCCGGCTAACTGAGCCGGAAGAGGAAGAACTCTCAAAGTTAACTCACAATCCCAACATCCCAGAAAGAACTCGAAAAAGGGCAGAAGTAGTACGCTTAAATGCCAAAGGTTGGAGTGTCAATCAAATTGCTTCATGGATAGATTGTGCACCGAATACAGTCAGGAGAACAATTCAAAGGTGGATATTTCAAGGTTATCAAGGGTTAGAAGATATTCGGCGCTCAGGAAGAAAAAAAACTTGGACACAAGAGGATATAGAATATCTCGAAGATTGTTGTGATAACCAACCAATAACTTATAACAGCAAGCAATTATCTGTAATTCTTAAAAATGAGCGTCAAGTAGAATTGAGTCCTGAGAGAATCCGCAAGATTCTCAAAAAAAGGGCAGAAAATGGAAACGAACAAAAGTAAGTCCAAGACTTCACCCGAACCCCAAGCATAAAGCAGCCAAGAAAGCGGATTTAGAAATGTTACGTCATGAAGAAGCGAGAGGTGCTTTACGGCTGAAATATCTAGATGAAGCAGGTTTTAGCCTTTGGAGTCCCGTAGGTTACAGTTATATAAAAGTGGGAAAACAGAAATCAATTCCTCAGAGTAAAAAGCGAGGAAAGCGGCTGAATATTCTGGGAATATACGAAGCCAACAAAAGTTTCAATTATGCCTTAGCTTTGGGAACTTTTAGGAAAGATAGTTTTATAGACCTCTTGCAAAAGTCCAGTAAAAAAGAGATAAATAGGTCAGTATGAGGGAAAATAATGACCTATGAAAAGGTGAAAGACCTAAAACCCCAAGAGTTCAAACGCCTTTGTGGAGTTAGAAAAGAGACGTTTGCTAAGATGGTTGAGTTAGTGGAAACAAATGAAAAACAGAAGATAAAAACCGGAAGACCGTCCAAATTAAGTCCAGAAAATCAAGTATTGATGACGCTCGAATACTTACGAGAGTACAGAACTTACTTTCATATCGGTCAACATTGGGGACTTAATGAATCAACAGTATATCGAATAATTCGTAAAACAGAAGATATTTTAATCAAGTCAAAGGAATTAAGGATTCCGGGAAAGAAACAACTATTGAAATCGGGAAACCCAATAGAGATAGCAGTTATCGATGTAACTGAAACTCCCCTGGAGCGTCCTCAAAAAAACAGAAAAAGTTCTACAGTGGCAAGAAGAAAAAGCACACTTTAAAATCTCAACTTATCGTTGAAAAAAACAGCAAAGAGATTATCTGTATTGCATGCGGCAAGGGTAAAGAACACGACTTTAAGTTGTTTAAACGGAGTAAAACCAATCTAAAGACAGAGATACAGTGTCTCGGAGATCGAGGATATCAGGGAATAGCGAAAATCCACAAACAAAGTCGGATACCCCATAAAAAACCCAAGAAGAGCAAACTATCAAAAGAACAAAAAAAGAGAATCATAAATTAGCTTCAGAGAGGATAGTGATTGAACATGTTTACCGTCGCCTCAAAATATTTAGAATTTTATCCGAGCGATATCGCAACAGAAGAAAAAGGTTTGGTTTACGCTTTAATTTAATTGCAGGCATCTATAATTACGAACTTCGTTTGAACTCAAATTAGTTAGCTGCCGCTACTTTTGCAAGAGGTCTAATAAAGTCATCGGCATATCGCACCACACCAAGTTTTGAGTTGGTGGCTTTTATGTAAGTTTCTAAGCCATGCAATCCAATATTGGCTAAGAGGGGTGAAATAACCCCGCCTTGTGGTGTGCCTTGCTCCGTAGGATTTAGTTTCCCTTGGAACACAAAACCCGCTTTTAACCACCCTTTGACAAGTTCTCTTTTTGGAAAATTACTCATCATGGACAGGATGGATTCATGGGCAATATTGTCAAAGAATCCCTTGATGTCAGCTTCTAGAACCCAAGTGTCTCTGCCTGTTTTGCTCATACAAGTTCGTATGAAGCTTTGTTCTATGGCATCTTGACAACTTCTTCCCGGTCGAAAACCATAAGAGTGTTGCTCGAATATGGCTTCCCATTCTGGTTCTAGTGAATTCTTCACTATTGCTTGTTCGATTCTGTCGCGCACAGTCGGGATACCGAGCGGTCGTTTCTTCCCGTTAGGCTTCGGTATCTCCACCCTCCGAGTCGGTTTGAGGTTTCCCCCATTCCAGTTGTTTACCAGAGTCACCCGTTGCGACGGGGTATTGATAACTTCTTTGTCAATTCCTGCCGTTGCTTTACCTTGATTGGTCTGAGTGATACGTCGAACAGACAACAGTAAATTTGCGTGGCTTCGTAACATCAACTTCTGCAAGCTTCTTAGCTTACGAAAATCGCCAAGTCTTCTCGCACGAAAGATTCTCTGACGTAGGTTTCTAACGAGCTTGTTAACCTTCTTCCAGTTGACCTGATTCCAGTCTTCAAGCTGTCTCTTTAGTCCGTTTGTTGTCAGTGATGACACCATCTAACTTGTCCTCAGATTTGATTCCTTTGTCGGGTTTTTACTTTCGTATAAGACCCAGAAGAAGTCAGCTTTCCTTTCGGTCAGGAATAATGTTTCAACCCTATCTGGCTCATTACAAGCCAGCGTTCGCTTTTTCTTCCATCCTCTACCCTCCTAAGAGTTCTGCTTCGGTTGCCCTTGGCTTACTATCGGTATCGACCTCCAATAGACTTAGTAGGGTTTACCCTGTTGTATCGCTTAGTTGTCTGTTCTCGTTTAGGTACTATCTATTCTGCGGTGAGGGTTATATTCACACGATTCATGAAAGTCGAAATCATAAATCTACTCACTTACCTTTTTGGTCAAAGCCTGTCAGCCTTATTTGGCTTCTTATCCGGTAACGCAGTTTAAGTGATAGTTCACTTTCGTTTACCATTCGAGAACTCCCCTTTGCTCCTAACCATTTTGGGCTGCCAGCTTCGGCTACTTTCGTGGTCTGCACTCCGTCCTTTCATTGCTTACTTGGTACGTGACCGGACTCCAGAAGAGTCTTTTACGTAGGGGTAGAGGGTGTGAATCCTCTAGGGAAGTGGGCTTCCCGTACTAAGCGACCAGTTCAGGTCGCGCTCAACTACCGAATTCCCTAGACTCTTGCCACTATCAATCATAAAATGTGGCGGGAATTAGCTCCGGTAACGTCAGGGTTGAGTGATATGCCCTGCGTCTGTGTAAGTCGCTTTTCTAGGCTCTGTTTCTCCGTGAGAACCCCCATTAGCGCCAGTGTCATTCCATACCGAATATCTGATTGCGCCCTGTTCCCAGCTTCAGCCTCCAAGAATCGAGCTTGGTCACTGTGGGCAGATTGGGAGTCACATCTGAGTCTGATGAGGAGGACTTACACCTCCATCCGACCAAGAGTTCAACTGCTAACCCCTTGTGGGGAAAGAGTTGTAGCGGTTATTTATTTGCCGCTAAACGAATCGCACATAATTACTCAGTCCACAAAAGCCATCAAGTTAAAGCTAAAGAAAAAGAGTGGCAAGACAAAGGTTTGTATTTATTTTTTCTGCCAACTTATAGCCCAGAACTGAATCTAATAGAGGGAGAATGGAATCAAATTAAAGCCCATGAAATATCGGGCAGAATGTTTGAAGATGAGTATGAGCTTGCCTTGGCAGTTAAGGAAAGTCTTAACAACAGAAGTGAGAAAGTAGGTTGTCATCTTCAGCAAGTTAATCTTAACTCAACTTCTCTAAATATCGAGAAATAATGTGATCGTATTTTTAACGTTTAATTAGACCCATTTACTTACTCCCTTTCTCCCGAATAAGCGTGCTTGATGGGAGGAGAATTAAAAAACTTTGCCGATTTTGGACTTGGAGTAGTTGAGGGAAGCATGGGTCAACACCTCATTCTGGCGTATATATTTCCATCATACTTTGCCTAAAAGGAGACAAACTTGGCAAAGTTATCATTTGTATTACTTATCAATGAAGGGCACAAATGGGGTTGACTTTTGTGACGTCGTACTAGGCTGCACCTGGTTGCACAAACCCTATAGAACCCATTTGGTATCTTTACATTCTCCGGTACAATAACCCAAGATACTGCCTATCAAATACAAACTTACTCGAATTGTGTGATCGCCCTGCACCGTTCGTTGTCGAAGGTGCTTCGCACTTTCCATAACTTGAGTTGATTCAAAGACAATAGACCTCTTGCAAGGCTTGCCCTCGAATGAAGTGAAGGGACGGGGCTTTAGATCCATTTCCGAGGGTAACCCTAGTTCTATTGCACAAGACAACATTTTCGTTAACGAAGCGTGCGCGAAACGCAAACTTCTAGACTAGTTTAGAGAACAACCCCAAACTTTAATCATTTTTGCACGGTGAAAGTGCAAAAAAAAACCCTCAGCGAGAAGCCGAAGGTTAAGAATCAGGGTGCATCTACCATTCCCTTCTACAGTCATGTGGGTACTAGATCCGGAAACATCTGGTCTGACTTGGGGAAAATATTTTATAGCAACCGCAAGGGCGGTTAGGACGTTAGGTGTAGTGGTTTGAGTAGCAACTGATACTGTTGGCGAACTTCACAATTGACTGCCTCCGATGAGCAGCGCAAGGGAATGAAACAAGCATTGACTTCGCTCACAAAAAATCCTTACCCAAGTAATACATGGGTAAGGGGAGTTATCCCTGTATTACTCGGAAGAGGTTGTTGCTGTAGTTGTAGTAGTAGCCAATTCGATTAATCGTCTTAAAGCTTTTTGAGCCGACTTATAGCTTGGAGCTTGTTTGCCAAGTCTTAGCTCTCTTAGAACCTGTTCGGCTAAAGCTGTCAATTGTTTAACGCTTTGACTTGAAGAAACAGAAGGGTTTCGACCTGTCACAACAGGAAATGTCAAATTATTCTCCCTGACTACCTGTTCAAGTAAATCAGCCCTGGTTATACCGAGGCATTCTGCTGCCATGCCTAACGCCATCCATGTGGCATCTGTTAGTCTGAGCGTGCGAACTTGACGATAGTCATCATTTTTGAGAGTAAATTTTCCCTGAATGTCTCGCTTCACAACTGGAGCCTTCCATGTGATACATGGTTTAACCTTAGCTTGATTTACCGAGTAATACATGGAGAAAGCTATGCTGACAATAGCAATAAAACCTCTTCTCCCAAGTTTTGTCCTTGGAGGGCAGCTATGTCTCTACATCCGTGTCCCATCAAGCCAGTTCCCCTCACAACCCGCCAAGTTGCTCAAGCTGCTTTTCCCAAAGGGAACTTATATCTAACGATGCGGGACGAAATTGGCACACTCTACAGTGACTGGGACTTTGCCACTCTGTTTCGGATGGATGGTCAACCTGCTATTTGTCCTTGGCGATTAGCATTAATTTGTGTGATGCAATCTATCGAAGGGTTGTCAGACCGACAAGCGACCGAGGCGCTTCGCAGTCGCATCGACTGGAAATATGCTTTATCGTTAGAGTTGACTGACCCTGGCTTTGACTTCAGTGTGCTGTCTGAATTCAGAACACGGCTGATTACAGGTAAAGCGGAGCAACAACTTTTAGAGCTTCTCCTCAAGCAATTCAAAGAGCGTGGGTGGTTGAAGAAGAGGGGTAAACAGCAAACCGATTCAACCCATATTTTAGCGGCGATTCGTACCCTGAATCGACTCGAAGGCAATGGGGAAACGCTGTGAGCTGCGCTCAATGCCATTGCTACGGTTGCCCCAGAATGGTTACGCTCCTGGGTTCCCCCGGAGTGGTTTGAGCGACATAGTCGGACTGTCGTTGACACTCTGCGGTCTAAAAACGCGCAGATTCTTAAGAAGAAGAAAAGACTCTATAGTCAGTTCTTGAACCGTACTCACCCTCATTATTTTCACCATTCAATTCGTTAAGTGTTTATGCAATACTTCATCCCGATATCAACAGTTAGACGAGAGCTTTCTGCATCAAGACGGTGTCAATTGCCTCTAGACTCTCCGGATTACTCCCTTGAGCTTACCTATATTCACACACACCATAGAAGTTTTACCCAGTCTAGGATTCAAGACTGGAACCCCTTACTTCTATTTCTTTGTCTAGGTTCGTTTTATAGCTCCCCAGTTGGCGTTCATTTCAGACCCCTGACGTTACTGCAAACCTTATGGCGAAGTATCTCACGCCCAAGTGCCTACCGACTGGTTAACGGCGCAGTGATTGGTTCATTGCTAATAGCAATTATATCAGTTTGTCGGCGGTTAAAACCGCTAACTTGTGTTCTTCTCAGCACTAAAGTACTTAGTTTCCCACTGTGAGGTTTTTATCATGAAGTTCATCTGATTAATAATGTCGAGACCACTCAAGCACACCTCAGCGATGTAGACCAGACCGAACCAATTCATGAGTCTTTGGCTTCCATTGCTTTGCTCCCGGACGACCATATCGTAGATGCTGGCTATGTTGATGCCACTCTACTCGTGACCAGTCGCAAGCAGTATGGCGTAGCAGTGGTCGGTTCAGTACGTCCCAATGTCAGTTGGCAGTCTAAAATTCCAGGAGGTTACGACATTAGCCAGTTCAAGGTCAATTGGAACACCAAGCGCGTCACCTGTCCAATGGGCAAAAAGAGTACCAAAAAATGGACTCCTTATCAGGATCAGTCGGGCAATCAGGTAATTCGTGTTGCGTTTCCTAGACGGAAGTGTCAACTTTGTCCCAGTCGTTCTCTCTGTACTCGCTCAGATTCTCAACCTAGAAGACTAACTCTGCGCCCAAAACAAGAGCATAAACTGCTTCAATCCATCAGAGTTCAACAAGAAACAGACGATTGGAAAAAAATCTACAACACAAGGGCAGTAGTTGAAGGAACAATTTCCCAAGGCGTAAGGGCGTGGGGTTACTTTTTCCTCATCTTATCTCCCTAAGTGACAAATGAGGGATAGTTGTAAAACTCCAACATACCCCTAAACAAGTTGTCAAAATACAGGCTACTCTCTAAGTATTTGCTGATGCTTGCAAATACTTCAACGAAAACACAAATCCCAAAATTAAGAAGTAATTTGACTAATAAAAAATGAGTGATTTTTATAATTAAACTTCTACATCCTTTAAAGTTTCATCTAACAAAACTCTGACGATTTGCGCCTTCTTTTTACCTGTTTTTGCAGCCAAAATAGATAACTTCTGATGCATTGACACTGACAAATCTACCGTAAAACGCACTGTGGCTTCTTTAGGTGGGGTTTGGAATTTATCCATCAGCTTTGACGTTGTTGATGTTTTTTTTGTGATGCGTTGTGTTTTTGGTTTATCTTCAGTGTTAGGTGCATTCACTTCACTAACGGTATCAGCAAGTGCAGGCATTGGTCGCAGTTCGTCGGCTACTTTTTCCTCTGGTGCTGCTTTGCCTGTTGTCTGATGCTCTTGCTCTCCATAAATAAACTGTCGTGCCAGAGCATCATCTAGAGACTTTCGATTTTTTCGGGGATTCATAATAAAGCCAAGATTTCTTTAAATAATCGCTCGTATTCCTGCGCTGACTCCTTAGCTGGGCGACTAGGCAAATCCCAAACTGTTGCTGACTGACCAGAAGTGTCTGCGATCGCTTGCCTTTGATGAATCACTGTCTTGAGCAAAGTTACTTCTGGAGTTTTGCTCAGGAGTGCGTACGCTTCATCTTTGAGCTTGGTGCCTTTTACCGCTCGACTGACAAACACTGCTGCCTTCGGGGAACCACTTCTAACCGACTGTGCTTGTTTAATTAATCTCACTGCATCAGAAGCCGAGCGCAAATCCACTCCGGTAGGCTGTACTGGAACTATGGCTAAGTCAGCACGAAATAAAATAGCTCTAGTTGCTTCCGCTAAACTGGCAGGACCATCAACTACCAGTAAGTCACACTGGGAAGCTAGCTCTGGTATTTGATCAAGCAGATCATCTGGTGTCTGCACTACCTGATAGATAATTGACAATTCCATACCTGACAACCACTCTGAACTTGAGCACTGGGCATCGGCGTCTACTAGTAGTGCTTTCTTTTTCTTGTTGATGGCTAGCCAGTAAGCGAAATGTACTGCCGTAGTTGATTTACCACAGCCTCCCTTTTGATTGATAAATCCAATAATCTTACCCACGGTTAAAGAAACCCTCTCTAGCGCAAAGAATTGTTTTGACTCGTCTTGGCTGAAAAAGTGGTGTTGTTGATAAGGCTATGATTTTCCGGAGATCCCCGACCTTTGAATCAAATTTATTCAGTAGCAATCAAGGTTTCCACTAAAAATTCAGTGATATGGGTTGTCTTGTAAGATTAGTAACGTCAAAAGACTTGACTTAAGAAAGACAAGATCACATGAACTCGATAGATATCTTCCATTTCTCTCAGTTCTAAATACTGCATTACTTACTGCACTATAGCAGTACTGCATTACTTACTGCATTGCTGTTATAGTACAGTCTTTACTTACACTTAAAGTTCCTTATGAGACATGGCACATTGAAAGAGCTGTTACTTACCACGCAATTAAAGAATGCGGGTTTTTTCACCTATGTTTCCTAAGGTGGTTTTCTATTTTTTAACTTTGAATAACAATTCTCTCCTCATCGTTAATGGTTACCGATCAGAGAAGAGATTCGATGAAGATGGGGAGTTGACCTTTTCTGTGGCTCTGCTGGGAGACGCTTTTTCTTCCTCTCATAGTTAAGCTATCACCCTGAACAAGAATGCTTCAAGACTCTTCCGATGGAAGCTTCCCTTTTTCTCTTGCCCTTTCTACTGCTTCCTTGAGGATCATTGCAGCTTTCTGGGATAGGGATCTTTCTTCGGACTCGGCTAATTGCCTCAATCCTTTTCTGACTTCTTCCTCTATAAACACTGAGATAACCACTTTTGCCATCTCTCTTTATCCTACCAAGATACCTTAAGTCATATTAAGGCTTATTCTTATTAGCGCAGCATACTAAATGTTAAGAATTTTTAAATAAGCAACTAACATATGTTAGTTTAACACTGGTAAGTACGAGTTTTAGCCAAAGTACTGCAGTCAAACAAAACTGTCTGTGGATTAGCCTTAACAAAGTTAAAGGATATATTGCGTCCTTCAGATAAGCTGACTGCAAGCTTTGTCAATAACCTAGGTAGTAGTTCTCTGCTCAGAAAATACCGTGCAATTGTTCTAGGGTTATCAGCTAAATTACTGTAACAACTTAACTGTTGAGGCAGATCGAGGATAAATGACAGATGTATTCAATCTAGAAAATGTCTTACTGTCCTACTTAACTCGAAAAAATAATCAGAAATCCTCGAATGTTGTTTCGAGTTACCAGTGATTTATCATTCGGTAGTAAAAGTCATAACTGTCTAGAGGGGGAATCGTCGCTCACCAATTGGGAAGCCCGGTAAAATCTGAAACTAGGTCAATTTTGTAGAGTTCTGTAGCTGAGAAATTTTTGAAGATATCGTGAAGATTTAGCGGCTGTGAAAATGTCAGCAAGTTTAAGTCTGTGGCTATCAATCAATTTAACTGAGCAAGCTGTTCAGTTAAATTGAAGCTAGACTTTTTTCAATCTTGACTTCTCCCGAGTAACTTATTGGTTATCTTACTTCACTTAGTTACCCAGAAACTAAGGCAACTCGAACTACGTCAGCCGAGATATTACCGAATATTTTTCAGTTAGCTAGGGGAGAAATAATTTTTTGGAATAAATACAGCAGTCTAAAATTAATATTTTTCTATACTATACTGTGCGTTTTTTACTGACTAATTATAGATATAGTAAAGTTATTAGCTAAATAGCCAGGTAAACTATCCGGGTGTAACACTTGTAAGGCAGAATATTGATTATAAGGTTTATCTTTGTGGTTAGTTGAGGAGCAAACTTTAAGGAGATGTTTTTTTGTGTCCCGGAAACTTGAACATTTTATCTAGTCAAAGGTTTTGGCTAGATAAAAGTATGGCTGCTAATGACTAGCATATTTTTTTAGAAGGTGCAAGGGAACGAACTATACAAAATTTGACAACTCTGAGTGGTCAATCTTAAAAGGTTATAGTGGTTGCAACTCCTCATTAAATCACGAGAGCTTGCAGCCACAAGCACAACAATATGTTTGTTATTAACCGCGTTCAGATCACGGGGGATTCCGCGATTTAGCTAAAATGGTGTATGCCAAAATGAACCAAGAACAAGACTCTCAAATCTTATCAATTAGCAAACAGGGCAGACAGTTGCAGCAGCAACTACCATTAGATGATGAAGTTGAGTTAAGCGCCCCGCCTCAAAAGGGACTAAATCTGGCCCCGTTATTAAGGATAGTCCAGAGGAGAGTCCTCTTGATTGCTGGGATTACAGCACTAGCTACCGCAGCAGCGGCGTTGATGAGTTCGAGATCCCCGTCTTCATATAAAGGGAGCTTTCAGCTTCTCGCCGAACCGGTAACATCTGAACAAAAACTAGCCGACCCAAGTACACTAGCTCGTAATCAAGGAAGAGTCGATGATCGAGCTTTTGAACTAGATTACTCTACCACATTTGAAATCTTAACGGGTCCTGGAACTTTATCTGACATAGTCAAGGAAGTTCAAACTCAGTATCCCGATTTTAATATAGGTCAGCTCACGGGTTTATTAACAGTCGAACGCCTTGATTCAGCAAAGTTTGGCGGAAAAACCAAGATCATGCAAGTGAGCTATGAAGGTTTAGACCCAGACTTAGTTCAGTTGGTTATAGAGAAAACTGCCGATAAATATTTAAAGTACAGTCTTGAGGAGCGCAAGACCAGCATTGGTCAAGGTATTGAGTTCATTGAAGAGCAACTACCTGAGAGACAAAAACGAGTAGATGGGCTGCAAGCAGATCTCCAAAAAGTACAACAGCAGTACAACTTGATTGACCCAACAGTGCAGGGTGAAGATTTGTACACCCGAGTTCGTGAAATCACTAACGAACAGTTAGCTACCCAAAGAGAGCTACAAGAGCAAAAGACACTATACGTCAACTTACAAAAACAATTAAGCCTAAGTCCTGAGGAAGCAATTGCCGCTTCAGCTTTGAGTGAAGATCCTAGCTATAATAACCTATTAGCAAAGCTTAAGGATGTAGAAAGTCAGATTGCGGCAGAGTCTGCTCGCTTCCAGCCTGGTAGCCCGGAAATTCAGGCTCTACAGGAGCAAAGACAGAACTTACAAAATTTACTAAGCAAGGAATCACAGCGGATTTTAGGGCAGAATCTAACAGCAACGACTAATCCCCAAGTGCTATCTTTCCAAAATCCGACTCGCATCACCCTGATTCAGAGACTGGTTGATACCAGAAACCAAATTGAGGTACTAGAAGTTCGCAATCAAGAGCTTGCCAAGGCCAAAAATGCTTTTGAGCAACAAGCCAATCAATTCCCGGCGATTGCTAATCAGTACAATAGGTTACAGCGGCAGCTCGATCTTGCTACCAAGACACTCAATGACTTGTTAACTCAACGAGAAAGCTTACGGGTTGAGGCAGCTCAAACCGAAGTACCTTGGGAACTAGTCTCCGATCCCAGTATCTCCCGCGATGCTACAGGTAATCCGATACCACAAGCTGGTAGTGCTAGTAAGCTGCTGTTGATGGGCGTAATGGGGGGTCTATTTTTGGGTATGGGAGTAGCTTTAGTCTATGAGAAGTCTCGCAATATCTTCTACAGTACCGAAGATCTAGAAGATGCCACCAAATTGCCTTTGCTGGGGATGATTCCACCTCAGAAAAGCCCTCTGTTTCTGGAAGCCTTCGACTCTCTTTATACCAATATCCGTTTTCGTTTTTCAACTTCACCAATTCGTTCCTTAGTTGTTGGCTCACCTACACCTGAGGATGGTAAGTCTACTGTAGCTTTGCACTTGGCTAAAACAGCAGCAGCTATGGGTCAACGAGTCCTACTAGTGGACGCCAACTTGCGTTCACCTCAGCTCCACACCAGGTTAGACTTACAAAACTTTGAGGGACTAAGCGACCTTCTGGACAACAAACTAGCTCTCAACGATCTCATTGAGCGATCTCCCCATACAGATAATCTTTTTGTGTTAACCTCTGGTCAATACTTACCAGATTCTCCCAAACTTCTGGCATCTGACAAGATGCAGTATTTAAAGGAGAAATTTCAAGAAAAGTTTGACTTGGTTATCTATGACACACCCAATTTTCTTGACTATACAGACGCTAGCTTTTTAGCAGATCATATAGACGGGATATTAATGGTTGTGGCAATTCACAAAACCAAGCAATCTTTAGTCCAGAAAACCCTAGAACAATTAAATACTTTTGGTTTGCCAATTCTTGGTGTAGTTGCCAATCGTGTCAAACCTTCATCGCTTACTACCTCACCTCAGGCGAGGAAAATAAGCAAAGAAGTCAAAGAATACGAAAAAATGGGTTCAGCATCAGGATAAAAATCTTTAGCTATCCTATTTATGTTTATCCAAGGGTGTGTGTTCTATACTGTCTGGTTATCCAGATTTCTATATCCAACTCAAATAAATATTGTTTCTCTGAGTTGAGAATGAAAATTGCTTATTTAGTTAATCAATATCCTAAAGTAAGTCACAGCTTTATCCGGCGAGAAATTGCCAGCCTAGAAGCCTGTGGTGTTACAGTTGTCCGTTTTTCACTCCGTTCTTGTGCTGCTGAGCTAGTTGACGAAGCCGACAAGTTAGAGCAGGAGAAAACTCGATTTGTTTTAGAAATTGGGATAGTAGGCTTGTTACTTAGTCTGCTCCGTGTTTTCCTAACCAGACCTGTACGTTTTCTGAGAGTTTTGTGGTTAACGCTCAAAATTGGCTGGGGTTCAGATCGAGGTGTTGTCAATCATCTAGCCTACTTAGCTGAAGCCTGCGTTCTTCTGGGTTGGTTTTCAGAAGTGGACATAACACAAGTTCATGCCCACTTCGGGACAAACTCAACAACTGTAGCAATGTTGTGTCATCTGCTGGGCGGTCCCCCCTACAGCTTCACTGTCCACGGCCCGGAAGAGTTTGATAAATGTCAAACTCTTGCCTTAGAAGAGAAAATTAAGTGGGCTGCTTTTGTTGTGGCAATTAGTTCCTATGGCAAGAGTCAACTTTATCGCTGGTGCGACCACCAACAGTGGTCAAAAATTCATGTGATACGTTGTGGGGTGGATAAGATGTTTTTAACTGAAGATTACACCCCCATACCGGAACAACCACGCTTGGTTTGTGTTGGTCGGTTGAGTGAACAAAAAGGTCACTTGCTGTTAATTGAAGCTGCTGGTCAACTAGCCGCTGAAGGTTTGCAGTTTAAGTTGGTATTCGTTGGTGATGGACCTCTAAGATCCCAGATTGAAGCCCAGATGGCACGGCTTGGTCTGCAAGACCATATTGAAATTACTGGCTGGGCAAGTGGTAACGAGGTTCAAGAACAGATTTTGGCGGCACGGGCAATGGTGCAGCCCAGTTTTGCTGAAGGTTTGCCCGTAGTGATTATGGAATCCTTAGCTTTGGGCCGTCCAGTCATCAGTACCTATGTGGCTGGTATACCAGAACTGGTGGATCCTGGCACTTGTGGTTGGCTCGTGCCAGCAGGCTCAGTTGAAGCTTTAACGGCAGCAATGCGTGCCGTATTGCTCTCACCAGTGGAAGTACTAGAGCAAATGGGAAAAGTTGGTGCTGAGCGAGTCGTAAGGCAGCATGATGTAGCTGTAGAAGCCAGTAAGTTGGCAGTACTATTCCGGTCTGAGATTAATCAGTCATTGCCAGGTCAATTCGTAGTCAACGCACCACTTCCAGGTGCAAACTCTGCCAGTATTCCCCTTACTAGGAATAGCTAATGCTCAAATATCAAGTGATTTTCCCTGTATCTGGTTTTTCCACTCGCAAAAGCAATCATGTCATCACTTAAAAAACTTGCCATCCGTGGTGCAGCTTGGTCTTTTCTTGGCTATGGGGCGAGTCAGGTCATCCGATTCGGAAGTAATTTAGTCCTGAGTCGCTTGCTCGTCCCAGAGTATTTTGGTCTTATGGCCTTAATCAATGTCTTGATTATTGGTCTTGCCTTATTCTCGGACATCGGCATCGGACCAAGTATTATTCAAAGTAAGCGCGGAGACGACCCCACTTTTCTCAACACTGCCTGGACAATCCAGGTATTTCGAGGTATCACCCTATGGCTATGTGCATGTATTGCTGCCTGGCCATTCGCTCAGTTTTATAATGAACCCAAGTTAGTTTGGGTAATTCCCGTAGCCAGCTTAAGTGCTGTTGTAGCAGGGTTTAACTCTACTTCCCTATTCACTGCTAACCGTAACCTAGAACTCGGACGGCTGACAGTAATCGAAATAGCAGCACAAACAGGAAGTACCACAGTTATGGTGACTTGGGCGTTGATTACCCCAAGTGTTTGGGCACTCGTTGCAGGTGGCATGACTGCTTCTTCGATCAAGATGTTGTCGAGTCACTTCTGGCTTACTGGCATCAAACACCGCTTAACTTGGGATCAAAAATCGGCACAGTCTCTGTTTCGCTTTGGTAGATGGATCTTCATCAGCACCATGATGACTTTTTTCATAAACCAGTCAGATCGACTGATCCTTGGTAAATTTATGAGTCTAAGCACTCTTGGTGTCTATAGCTATGCTTACCAAATTGCACAAGTTGTTGAACAAATTTACCAAAGAATTAAACAACAGGTACTTTTCCCTATCTACTCAAAGCTAAATTATCTTCATCCTAAAGAATTACGGGGTAGAGTCAAAAAAGTCAGGCTCACTCTGATGGCTGCTTTACTTCCGATACTCTGGTTTTTAGTTATTCTTGGTCCAAATATTATTGATTTTCTCTTTGATCCCCGATATAAAGATGCGGGTTGGATGCTCCAGATTCTTGCAGCAGGATGGATTGTTCCCATGGCTACGGACATTGGTCCTTTTTATCTGGCATATGGAAATTCATTTTTGATGATGCAAATACTAGCTATCAGATCCACTTTACTATTGGGTGGAATGATTGTTGGTGGTACTCTTGCTGGCAATACGGGATTAATTTGTGGTATTGCTTTTTCCCAAGTCCTTTTATACCCATTTCAAGTCTTAGTTTACAGAAGATATTCCCTCTGGATACCAGAATTAGATGCTCTAGGAGTTCTGGGTTCAGTAGCTGTTATTGCAGGCGGTCTGTGGCTAATGAATATGTTTGCTGGATGATATTTCAAGATTTTTGATAGTAGGGTTAAATACAATCATGTTTTGTAAAAAGTGACTTTTATGTTCCAACAACCCAGTTAATTAAAAAACAAGAGAGGAAAAGATAATAAAATGTCCTGTATATCGGTATTGATGCCCGTCTATAATGCGGAGATTTACCTTCGTGAAGCTGTTGAAAGTATTCTGAACCAAACTTTCAGTGACTTTAAATTTCTCATTATCAATGATGGCTCTACCGATCAATCTGAAGCGATATTGCAAGAGTTTCAGAAGCAGGATAAGCGTATTAAAATTATCAGCCGCAGTAATAAAGGATTGATAGCCACGCTTAATGAAGGGCTTGATTATGCAAATGAGCGCTATATTGCTCGCATGGATGCTGATGATATTGCCTTGCCAGAAAGATTTGCTAAACAAGTTGCTTTCCTTGAAGAAAATCCTGACTATGTAGCAGTTGGTTCGCAGGTTTTATTAATTGATCCAGAAGGTTGGCCAATTAGTCTATTTTCCCAACAAACCAGTCATGAAGAAATTGATGATGCTCATATGAAGGGTAAGGGAGGAGCCATTTGTCATCCGGCAGTTATGCTACGCCGTGATGCGTTAAAAAACATTGGTGGTTATCGTCAACAGATGAAACACTCCGAAGATCTTGATCTATTTCTACGATTAGCAGAAATTGGCAGACTCGCCAATCTTTCAGACATACTGTTGCAGTACAGGATGCATCCGAATAGTATTGGTAACAGTCATCGCCTTGAGCAAACGCAAACCAGGGATTTAGCCGTCCAAGAAGCTCATTGCCGCAGAGCTATTGCACTACCAACCACTCTGAATAGTAACGAACAACAGCAGTACCCGATAGACGCACTCCATCGGAAATGGGCTTGGTGGTCATTAAATGCTGGTTACCTAGCAACCGCCAGAAAGCACGCTCTGTTGGCAGTCAAGAAAAACCCGATCTCTCTGGAATCTTGGAAAGTGCTTGCCTTTGCTATGTGCGGTAACTCTAGTTCAAAAAGCAGGTTTTTAAATCCGTGAAAATCACATTCGTTCTTCCACACGCTAGCATGGCTGGAGGTGTTCGTGTCGTGGCTATTTATGCAGAACACTTGAAGCGCCGTGGTCATGAAGTTTGCGTAGTTTCAACACCTCGTACACCTTTGAAGGTTAAAGAGAAGTTCAAATCATTGCTTAAAGGCAATGGTTGGCCGACTGATCCCAAACCAGGCCCTTCACATCTGGATAATGTAGATGTCCCCCATAAAATTATTGATCACCTACCGCCAGTAGTTGAGAATGATCTACCTGATGCTGATCTAGTTGTAGCAACCTGGTGGACAACTGCCGAGTGGGTAGCGAGTCTATCGGAGGCTAAGGGAGCAAAAGCTTATTTCATTCAGCATCACGAAGTTTTCGACTACTTGCCTAAAGACAGAGTAGAGGCTACTTATTCTCTGCCCTTGCACAAAATCACCATCTCAAAGTGGTTGCTTGATTTGATGCAAAATAGATATGGCGATAGTCATGTTTCCTTGATCCCAAACAGTGTAGATACCAAGCAGTTTTACGCACCACCCCGTGGCAAACAATCTATGCCTACTGTTGGCATGTTGTATTCTCCCATTTATTGGAAAGGATGCGACATCAGTCTTAAAGCTTTTGCCCTAGCTGCACAGGAAATTCCCAATTTACGCTTGGTAGCATTTGGCAATAATAGCCCATCACCAGATTTACCACTGCCCAAGGGTACGGAGTATGTCCAACAGCCCCAACAAAACCGTATCAAAGATATTTACGCCAGTTGTGATGTTTGGTTATGTGGTAGTCGCAGCGAAGGGTTTCACTTGCCACCTTTAGAAGCGATGGCTTGTCGCTGCCCTGTATTGTCAACCCAGGTTGGTGGTCCTGTAGATATTATTGAAAATGGTGTTAACGGCTATCTCGTGCCTATTGAAGATCACAATGCCCTCGCCAAGCACTTAGTTAAAGTGTTGAGTCTTAGTGATGCTGAGTGGCAAGCAATGTCCAATGCAGCATATGCTACAGCTACTCGCTATACCTGGGATGATGCCACCGACCTGTTCGAGGCAGCATTACACACCACCGTTGAGCGTACACAAAGGGGTGATTTTTCCAGCGCCAATCTATCAAAAAATGTCAGCCAATAGCCGACTTCTATTTAAAGTCACTGCTATTGCTTAGCAAGAGGTTCAAGTCAGACAACCATGGGATTTAAGTTTCTCAGTAACCCATTTTCCCCTCCAAGTTTACTAGTACCCCTTGTCATGTTTGCCTGGATTCCGGTCGTCCTCTATATATTTATGAGGTTTCCGGCTCAACGGGCAATAGTTATCAGTTTTATTGGGGCATGGCTATTCCTGCCAGAAGCAGGCTTGGAACTACCGGCACTCCCAGACTACGACAAGGCGTCGGCAACTTCCTATGGTGTTCTACTAGCTACTTTTATCTTTGATTTTGGGCGTTTTAGTTTATTTCGCTTTGGTTGGATTGACATACCAATGCTGATTTGGTGTCTATGTCCTATTGCTTCATCAATGACCAACGGTCTGGGTTTGTACGATGGAGTAACAACTGCTGTTACGCAAACTATGAGCTGGGGAGTGCCCTATTTTTTGGGTCGGATCTATCTCAATGACTTAGCCGGACTACGCAAACTGGCGGTTGGTATTTTTGTTGGTGGGCTAGTTTATGTTCCTTTGTGCTTGTATGAAATCCGTCTGAGTCCGCAGCTCCACAATATACTTTACGGCGGTCATCCTAGTGGTTTTGGCATGTCAATCCGTTTAGGGGGATTTAGACCGACAGTGTTTATGCGGCACGGTCTAGCAGTGGGCATGTGGATGATGACAGCTACGCTGATTGGTATTTGGTTATGGAGAACTGGGGTCGTTAAGCAAATCTGGAACATTCCCGTTACTTGGTTAGTAGCAGCACTGTTAGTTACATTTGTCTTGTGCAAATCTACAGGTGCGTATATCTATCTAGGATTAGGACTAGTCATCTTATTTATTGGCAAGTATTTTCGCACTGCTATCCCAGCATTTCTTGTCGTTTTATCTATTTGTTCCTATTTATATATCAACGCAGAAACCGAAACCTATTTTACTGATCAAATTATCACTTCTTTAAAGGGAGCTGGAATGCCTGAAGAACGTGTCCAATCCTTAGAATTTAGGTTTAACAATGAAGAGCTACTCACAGATAAAGCGCGGGAGAGAAAAATGTTTGGCTGGGGGGGATGGGGAAGAGCTCTCATCTTCGACGAAGATGGCAAACAGCTAACCATCCAAGATAGCTTGTGGATTATTGCTTTTGGTCACCATGGCACTGTTGGAATAGCCAGCTTAACAGCCTCAATGTTACTTCCTGTAGTGAGCTTGTTTTGGTTTCGCTATCCAGCCAGTTTGTGGTCTAATCGCAAAGTTGCACCAGCAGCTGTACTGGCAATGGTTTTAATTTTATTCATGATTGACTGTCTCTTAAATGCGATGGTCAACCCGATTTACGTCGTTGCTAATGGAGCAATTGCAGGGGTTATTCTCAAAGAACCAGAATCTAATCGGACGAAGAAAAGATTACCCCAATCGAAATCAGGTTATTTAGGTTCAACAAGTCATACAGTATAAACTCTAGTTTTGGATAATTATCATGAAAAGTGAGCAAAATTTTATGATAGTTTTACGTAGCTTTAACAGCTTTTTACCTACTTGACTAAGGGAAATGTTAATCTGGATTTAGGAAAATCTATTAACCAGAAGAAGACAAAATAAATTCTGCTAAATTAAGTACCTTGATCAGCTTAGAAGAGAATGACTTTATTTTAGGCTATTTCTAATCTCTACAAAATTTATTATAACCATCAGAGTAAGGACTAAATAAGAGAGATGAAAAACCCCGTCATTGCGATTGGGCTAGATGCAGCTGACCCCGCCTTAATTGAAAAATGGATGTCTCAAGGACATCTGAAAAATTTGCGCCGCTTGCGAGAGCAAGGAGCTTACGGACGCCTGAAAACCTTTGAGGCTTACCGGGCAGAGACACCATGGACAACTTTCCTGACTGGTTGCTCACCTCAAAAAACAGGGTACTGGTCACCGATAAAATATTATGAAAATAACTATTCTATAGAAGTAGTTGAAGCCTACAATTTTGCTGAGCATCAACCGTTTTATGCTCTAGGTGAGGAGCGTAGAGTAGCAGTATTTGATATGCCTCAGGCTCCGCTCTCTGACCAAGTAAAGGGTTTGCAAGTCCTAGCTTGGGGAGCTCATTCTCCTCAAACTCCTAGTCATTCTCAGCCCGCATCCCTATTTCAAGAAATAGTTAATAAGCACGGCGAGCATCCAGCTTTGCGCAACGACGGTGCCAATATTCTCAATCTGGAGTCTATGGAACGTCTTCAGAAAAAGCTTGAGACTGGTATCTCGCGCCGCTCGACTATTTGTCAAGATCTCTTGCAGCAAGAGCCGTGGGATTTGTTCTTGACAATTTTTGGAGAAACCCATTCCGCAGGTCATTACTTCTGGCACCTGAGTCAGCCAGATCATCCCCTGTACGAATCAATGGGCAAAAATTTATCTGCCGATCCTCTTTTAGAAGTTTTCGAGGCAATAGACCAAGCCATTGGTGGAATTCTGACTAAAGCCCCAGAAAATGCTCATGTTATAGTTTTTGCTGCTCATGGTATGGGCACCAATGTTATGGACATTCCTAGCATGGTGTTCTTACCGGAGTTTCTCTACCGATTTAGTTTCCCAGACAAATTGGGATTAGCCCCCCATAAATTGGGTAGCACTCTCAAGCCACCCTTAGTGGAACTTACCAAAAAACTGGGTTGGGTTAGAGCACTTTGGAACTCAAAGCACGAATCAAATCCGATTAAAGGATTTTTGCGCCGTCATCTCCCACCGAGATATTTTGATCGCCTAGAGCCATTTTTGGGTAGTTCTCCACAACCCGACCTGATGTCTCCTTTCAAGCTCTATGAGCAGTCGCAGCCAGAATGCTTCCAACCAGCAGTTTGGTATAAGCATCTGTGGCCGCAGATGAAAGCGTTTGCCCTACCAAGCTTTTCAGAAGGATATATTCGCATCAATCTGCAAGGACGAGAGTCACAGGGAATTGTCCCTCCTTCTGAATACAACGCTGTTTGCGACGAACTGATTGAAAAGCTCTATCGTCTCAAAGATGCTCGCACAGGTCAGCCCATGGTTAAGGATATTATTCGGATGCGCCAAGAAGCAACCGACCGTGACCCCAAGCTACCCGATGCAGATTTAGTAGTTACTTGGCAAGAGCAATGCGTTACTGACATTGTTGATAGTCCTGATATGGGGCGTATCGGCCCTATTCCTTTTCTGCGGACAGGAAGCCATCGTTCTGATGGATTCATTCTAGCTAGTGGTCCCAATATTGAGGCTGGGTCTGACTTGCCTGCTGGTCATTCACTAGATTTAGCACCCACAATTCTCAATTTAATGGGGGCACCAATCCCTGAACACTTTGAAGGCAAACCGCTGGTGGAAATGCCAGTCTCCGTTAGCTAGTGCAACTTCAAGGAACCTTTTTATGCCAGAGATACCATCTACAGTAAGGTGTGTATCTCTATGGGCGGGAAACTCAGTTCTATAAAAATGCCGAGCCTTAGTAACAAAGCCTTTGAGTTAAAGGACGAACACTATAGAAAAGAAGGCTCGGCATTTGTTTTTTTATCCAGAGCAACAAAAGCCTTTCACAGAGTGCAAAAAGTTAACACCAGTCAAGTCCGAATCGCTCCTCGTGGCTATCTCGAAAAAACCCAGCATTTGCCACTGAGACAAGCAGTGTTTTCCTTGAGGATTCTTGTTAAAAGATAGCCCTGGGATTGAGTGCAACTGCATTTTTAAGCTGATGGGAGAGGGATTTTAGCTTAAAGTTAAGAGCGAGTGAAATAGTAAAATAAGGCATCATGGTTTAGACATGGGAATTATTTTAGTTACGGGAGCAGCGGGTTTTATCGGGTTTCATCTATGCCAAAAACTTTTGGCTAGAGGAGAATCAGTCGTTGGTATCGATAACCTGAACGACTATTACGACGTGAATCTAAAGCAAGCACGGTTAGCCCAACTAGAAAACCAGTCTAATTTTGAGTTCGCGAAGCTAGACCTGGCAAATCGCGACGGGATGGCATCTTTATTTGCCGAGCATCAACCAGAAAAAGTAGCTCACTTGGCAGCCCAGGCAGGTGTACGGTACTCGCTCAAAAACCCCTACGCCTACTCTGACAGCAACTTGATAGGTTTTGTTAATATTTTAGAAGGTTGTCGTCATTCCGGAGTCAAACATTTAGTGTTTGCCTCTTCCAGCTCTGTCTACGGGGCAAATACCAAAATTCCCTTCTCGGTAGAAGATTTTGTAGATCACCCAGTCAGTCTGTACGCTGCCACAAAGAAGGCGAATGAACTAATGGCTCATGCCTACAGCCATTTGTACAACCTGCCAACAACAGGTCTACGTTTCTTTACGGTCTACGGACCTTGGGGGAGACCTGATATGGCATATTTTTTATTTACGCGGGCAATTCTAGCAGGCCAGCCAATTCAGGTCTTCAACCACGGTAAGATGCAGCGTGACTTTACTTATATTGACGACATTGTTGAGGGTGTGGTGCGGGTGCTAGACCGTATTCCTACTTCCAATCCCGACTCGCCTCCCAACTCACCGGAAGCTAACTCTAACACCACCAAAGCTCCTTACAAAATTTACAACATCGGTAATAATCAGCCAGTGCCTTTGCTGGAATTTATCGAAGTCTTAGAGAAATGCCTTGGTAAAGAGGCTCAAAAGAACCTATTACCGATGCAGCCAGGGGATGTACCTATTACCTATGCCGATATTACTGAGCTGGAATTAGAAACTGGTTTTAAACCCACAACCTCAATTGAGACGGGCATTGCTCAGTTTGTTAAATGGTATCTATCTTATTATCAAAAATAGAACTAGCCTTATGTCTAATACAGTTGAGTCAGATAACCCAACTCTCTTGCTGGTAGTAATTGTTAACTACCGAACACCTGGTCTGACAATCGACTGCCTGCACTCTTTAGTGCCTGAAGTGCAATCTTTACCCGGCACTCGTGTAGTAGTTTCTGACAATGATTCCGGTGATCAGTCAGTTGAAAAAATTAAAAGCGCGATTGATACTGAGGGCTGGAGTGACTGGGCTTCAGTCATGCCCCTAGAGTGCAACGGTGGTTTTGCTTTCGGTAACAACGCTGTGATCCGTCCGGCACTGAACTCTACCAATCCACCTCCCTATATTCTCTTGCTCAACCCAGACACAATTGTTCGCCCTGGTGCCTTAAAGCTACTGGTGGACTTTATGAACGAAAACCCAAAAGCCGGAATTGCTGGCAGCCGCCTCGAAGATCCTGATGCCACGCCGCAGTATTCCGCTTTTCGTTTCCATACAATGTTGAGTGAGTTCGATTCTGGTTTGCGTCTTGGCATAGTATCCAAGTTATTGACCAGATGGGTAATCGCGCCGCCAATTTCTGAAGAAATCTGTCAAACCGATTGGGTGGCTGGGGCCAGCATGATTGTTCGCCGCGAGGTATTTGAGACTGCTGGCTTGATGGACGAAGCCTATTTCATGTATTACGAAGAAATGGACTTTTGCCTACAAGCTAAGCGGGCTGGTTGGAGTTGTTGGTATGTACCTCAAAGTCGGGTTGTTCACTTAGTTGGGCAAAGTTCCGGTGTAACCAACACCAAGCAGCAACCAAAACGCCGACCACAATATGTTTTTGATTCAAGGCGAAGGTACTTTCTCAAAAACTATGGTTGGTTGTATGCAGCTTTAGCAGATCATGCTTGGGCTTCTGCTTTTGCTTTGTGGAGTTTACGCCGAGTGATTCAAGGCAAGTCTAGTAATGATCCGCCCAAATTATTTGCTGATTTTCTCCGTAACAGCTTTTTTCTCAAAGGCACTGCCTTAAAAACTCATAAAGTCTCTTAATCAAGCTAAAACTGGACAAGAGACTTGATATTCTTAGCAAAAATATTGAAGCCGTAATAGAGAAATTATGGTCACACAGCCAGATCTAGCATTAGATGCCAATAGATCAGAGTCTACTACTTTAGGACTCTGGCAACAGATTAAAGAAGACTGGACTGCTCACGGGCGTGATTGGACTAAGCCTGGATTTCGGGCAGTCGCAGTTCATCGCTTTGGGGTCTGGAGAATGAAGGTTGAACCCAAATTACTGCGGGCTCCTTTCAGCATACTCTACCGGTCACTGTACCGAAAAATCCGTAATACCTACGGAATTGAATTACCTTACACGGTTGAGCTTGGTCGCCGCGTGGTTATTGAACACCAAGGAGCGATCGTTATTCATGGCAATTGCTTAATTGGCGATGATAGTATTATTCGTCAAGGTGTGACGCTGGGCAATCGTTATCTAGAACGTCCGTTCGATGCTCCTAAATTGGGTTCCCGTGTCAATGTTGGTGCTGGGGCGAAAATTTTCGGCAATATCTCCATTGGAGACGACGCAAACATTGGTGCTAATGCTGTAGTTCTATCAGATATTCCTCCTGGTAAAACTGCTGTTGGCATTCCCGCTAAGATTATTGAGTCAAAAAATTCTCAAGACAAATCTTAATTAAATTAATAATTGTTTCATGCTTGCCTCTTACGACTCTTATCTAACACCGTGAGAGGTATTGCTGCTGGTTGGAAAAAGTGTTCAGTGATCCATTAGACCTCTCCATAAATTAGATCTTAGCTCAAGTAGCACAAGAGTCTCAGGTTCTTTTTCGGAGATGTCTATTTTCTTTGTGGGTATCAAAAATAACAGATAAAGGTTAAAATTACCTGGTGTCTTTTTAAGTGCTGGTAAAGCGATAACACATCGATTCAGAAGTATTGCCAGTGAAGCAGCTCTTCTACTGAGCTGCCGTAACTTGAATGAATTTTGACATCAGGCATCTACAATTTAGTTAGCTAATAGTGAACCTATCGGTTAATTTTGTCGAGAATCGCTATTTGCGCATTTTTAGACATTTCTGAACCAGCATAAGAGCACTACCAACTTTACCTGAGAAGAAAATATATGCAGGGTTTACGCATTGGATTTTTCTCTTTTCATAACTATTTAGATAAAACCGCATTTTCTGGCACTCCCTATTACATGCACAAAGCTTTGCAATCAAGGGATATTCAGTTAATTAATCTCGGATTTCCCAAGAAACCTTCTCTTTTACAAAAGATTTCCAAGAAAGCTCAGTCAAAAATTTCTTCATTAGGATTCAAATCACCAAGTCCTACTGAAAAATATAAAACTTTTGCTGAGCAAGTACAAAAACAACTTAAAAAAACAACTTGTGATGTAATTTTTGCCCCTGTGGCTTCAGGGGAATTGAGTTTCCTAGAAACCAACATTCCTATTGTTTATCTATCAGATGCCACTCCTAGCTTAATCAATGAGTGTTACAAAAATTACTCTGATTCAGAAGAATTTGCTATTCATAAGAAACAGGAATTGACCGCTATAAAAAAAGCCCAAAAATTAGTTTATTCCTCAAACTGGGCAGCTAATTCTGCTATTCATGACTATCAAGCAGAACCGGACAAAATTGAAGTAATTCCCTTCGGAGCTAACTTAGACAGTGTTCCTTTGATTGATGAGATATCCTCAAAATTTAATGAGTCTCACTGTCGTTTACTGTTTGTTGGTGTAGATTGGCATCGCAAAGGTGGAATTATTGCCTTGGAAACGCTTATTTCTCTACTCAACCAAGGAATTGATGCTGAATTATTTGTAGTAGGCTGTGTACCACCAGATGAGATTAAACATGAGAGATTAACAGTTATTCCTTTTTTAAATAAGAATATTCCTCAGCAACAAGATGAGCTAAATAAGTCATTTTTACAGTCGCATTTTCTCTTATTCCCCACTCGTGCTGATTGTTCTCCCATTGCAATTTGTGAAGCGAATGCTTTTGGTTTACCTGTCATCGCAACTGAAACAGGTGGAATTCCTACAATTATTAATAACGGAAAAAATGGCTATATGTTACCCATGTCTGCTTCAGGCGATGATTATGCTAGTTTAATAGTAAAAAACTTATATGATCAAACCTCTTATCAACAATTAATACTCTCTTCTAGAGAGGAATACGAGACACGTCTCAACTGGAATAAGTGGGCAAAAAGCTTACACCAAGTCATGATCAGCATGTTTAACTGATAGCAGCTCCAGCAATCTTACAGATCTACAGCTAAACTTTGGTTCACTTATCTAGACGAGTTAGTTAACCCCACCGGAGTCTTCGTTCTGGTGGGGTATCCGGAAGAGAATCTAACCGATTACAAAGTTTGCAGTTCCCTGCTTTCTGGAGTTGTTGAATAGAAATCAAAGATGTGCAAGCTCTGTCTCTAAAATTCGCAGTGGTTTACCCTCTAAGTGTTTAGGAATTGGTACATCCATCAATTTCAAAATCGTGGGCGGAATATCAAGAGCATGACCCGTGGGTAAGTTGACATTGCTGGCAACACCTAAACCTGAGGCGATGAGAAATCCTTCAGGACGATGGCTCCCGGAACGATAATGGGGTACAGGACCAATACGTCCTAACTCTGGACTTTCAACTACATCTGTCGCATACTCTTCTTGCCAGACAATGACTAAGTCTGCATCAGGCAGCTTGGGATCATTATCAGTTGGGAACTGCCGTGTCCGTATGATGTCCTTAGCCATAGGTATACCTGTGCGTGCATCTTTAAGAGCGCGAAGCTTCTCAATCAGCTCATCACAAAAGGCATTGTATTCAGATTGCGGCACAATTCCTTGAGGTTCTCGTCCCTGGAGATTAATCCGGATATAACCTTCCGCAAAAGAAGGTAGAGCAAATGCTTTCATGTAGGGCCAAAGCGGTGTGTACCAATTAGCTGGCTGAAAAGGCACCACATCTGTTTGCTTGCTTAGTTTAAAGGGAGAGATTAAATCAGGTTTTTGGGAGGACTCTAAAAATGGCTCTATTAGTTGGAAAAGTCTAGTAGGAGTTTCTCGTCTTAAAAATCTTCTGATGGGATTAGGGTCATACTTAGTACCCCAAAGATGTCGCTCCCAGTAGTTCCATTTCATTTTGGTTATTGGCGGTTCCAGGGGAGTTCCCAACTCACCATTAGCCAGTCCAAATTTTCCTGGAAAACTAAGACGGTAAAGAAATTCAGGTAGGAAGGTAGTACTAGGCAAATCCATGGTGTTTGGCCCCATACCGTGAGCCGAAAAGATGACAACACGGGCATCCTTTGGTGCCTTCGCCAAAATCTCACCAATAGCTTGATCAATTGCTTGGAAGACTGCCAGCATTGGATCACTTGAGACCTGAGGACTTAACATCTCATAAAGAGGATGATCTGCCTGACTCAATTGCCAAAAGTTGTGACCAGCTGCATGGGCTTCACCAAATACCGTCAAAAATAAGTCCCATGGCTCCCTTGTTAGTAGATCTTGACAGATGGCAGAACGACGGGAGATACCTGTTTCCAGAACTTGCTGTAGGTGACAGGTTGTTTTCAAATCCAGGCACACTGCATAGTCCTTGTGTAGACCTGGATGTACTCCATGCTTGTCAACTAGTTCTTGAAAGAGAGAGGCTGGTAAAGATTCGCTGGGAACTTGTGGAGAATGAGCTCCCCAAGCCGCAACCTGCGGCCCATTTACTTTTGGGGTGAGTCGAACTTGAGGTAGGTCAAAAGCTGCCACCCGATACCCTTCACCCAGCGCATAAAACGGAGGGTATTCAGCGTACTCATAGGCGGCACGCGTTTCAACCTGATAAGAACCTTCGCGCAACTTTAGTGGTGACCAATAACCAGTTTTTTGCGGTTGGCAGCCAGTGGCAAACGTTGTCCAGGGTGTTTCTGCACTGAAAGCTTCAAAGTTTTTCAGGCGTCCATAAGTTCCCTGCTCACGCAGGCGGCACATATTTTTTAGGTATCCTTGAGACATCCATTTTTCGAGTACAGATGGCTCAGCTGCATCCAGTCCAATTGCAATAACAGGAGTTTTCATTTATATCTTTTTAGTGTTAACTTTGGAGAAATAACCTACAACCCAATCAGGGGCATTGCTGAGGCTCATGATGCTTTGGCTATTTAGTAGTATGTTTCTTTCTAATCCAATGCATCTTGATCGTATATATTTATCTTCTGATGAACAAAAAATCATCAGTAGATCTACGATGCTATTCATTATTTATTAATGGGTGTTATTTAACATAACACGCAGTTATTTCTATCTTTTTAGGAAAGCAGCAAAACTTTGGCATCTTTACTAAATTTTTACATTGCCGCTAGTTTGTAAAGTTTTAGAGCCTGACTAACTAGATAAATATATTTCTTAGCATGAGCGGTGGTAAATGAGAGAGTCTAATGAATATTATTCAGAGTGAAATTCCTGAAGTTTTGATTATTGAACCCCGAGTTTTTGGGGATGACCGTGGTTTTTTCTACGAAAGCTACAACCAAAAAGCTTTTACTGAAAAAGCCGGTGTAGCTAATGATTTTGTCCAAGATAATCACTCCCGTTCAGTGCAAAATGTCCTGCGGGGTTTGCATTATCAGATTCAGCAACCTCAAGGTAAGTTAGTACGGGCAATTGTTGGGACTGTATTTGATGTTGCTGTAGACATCAGAAAAAGTTCTCCCACCTTTGGTCAATCAGTTGGCTGCCTCCTCAGTGCTGAGAATAAGCGAATGTTTTGGGTACCACCAGGATTTGCCCACGGCTTTTTAGTTGTTTCGGAAGTGGCAGAAGTACTTTACAAAGCCACCGATTACTATGCTCCCCAGCATGAGCGAAGCTTACTCTGGAATGACCCAGATTTAGCGATCGCTTGGCCCCTGACCACAGAGCCCATATTGTCTACTAAAGATCAAGCTGCTCAGTCACTCAAGACAGCTGAGGTCTACTCATGAAGCGCATCTTACTAACTGGTGCTGCTGGACAACTAGGTCAGGAACTGCAAGAAACTCTAACTCCTCTGGGGGAGGTAACTAGTGTTGACCGCCGGACTTTAGATTTAGCCCAACCCGACAAAATTCGTCAAGTCATCGGCGAAGTCAAACCAGATCTAATAGTTAATGCGGCTGCTTATACAGCGGTTGACAAAGCAGAAACGGAAACTGAACTGGCAAAATCAATTAACGCCACAGCTCCCACGATCATGGCAGAAGAAACTCAGCGGCTGGGAGCTGCCTTGATACATATTTCCACAGACTATGTATTTGATGGTCAGAAAAACACCCCCTACACAGAGGAAGATACCCCCAATCCAATTAATACCTATGGCCAATCCAAGCTACTAGGAGAGGAGGGGATTCAGAGAAGCTGTGAGCGCCACCTGATTCTTAGAACTGCCTGGGTTTATGGCGTTTACGGTAAGGGTAACTTCGTCAAAACCATGCTGCGCGTTGGAGCTGAGCGCGAAGAGCTGCGTGTCGTGGTTGACCAGGTGGGAACCCCTTCCTGGACTGGAGATCTGGCCCAAGCGATCATCCAACTGTTGCCCCAAATCAACCCAGAACCGGGGAGATTGCCTCTGAGAGGTATCTATCACTTTACCAATAGTGGCGCAATTAGTTGGTATGATTTCGCCGTGGCTATCTTTGAGGAAGCCCAACAACTAGGCTTCCCTTTGAAAGTGCGCCGTGTTGTACCAATTACGACGCTTGAATATCCCACACCAGCACCACGTCCAGCCTATTCAGTACTCTCGCGCCAGAAGATATCAACAGCTTTGGGAAACCATCCTCCCCATTGGCGTTCCGGACTCCGGCAAATGCTTAGACAACTTTACTCTCAAAAATAATTATGAAAGCACTTATCCTCTCGGGTGGCAAAGGAACACGTCTGCGACCCTTGACCTATACGGGTGCCAAGCAATTGGTTCCTGTTGCCAACAAGCCAATTCTCTGGTACGGAATTGAAGCAATTGTTGCCGCTGGCATCACAGATATCGGTATTATCATCAGTCCAGAAACTGGGGAAGAAATCAAAGCCAAAACCGGCAACGGCGATCGCTTTGGTGCCAAAATCACCTACATTCTTCAAGACAAACCAGCAGGACTAGCTCACGCAGTAAAAGTGGCTCAGCCATTTCTGGAAGATGCACCGTTTTTGATGTATCTGGGAGATAACCTGGTTGAGAGTGACCTGCGTCTATTTATCGAACAATTTAAAGAACGCTCCCTAGATGCCTTGACACTACTGTGCGCAGTTCCCAATCCCAGTGCTTTTGGAGTTGCTAAGATTGACGAAGATGGGCGAGTATTGCAGCTATTAGAAAAACCCAAAATTCCCCCTTCTAATCTGGCACTAGTGGGAATTTACCTATTTTCTAATCATGTCCATCACGCCATTGCTAATATTCAACCTTCTCCTCGAGGCGAACTAGAAATTACTGATGCGATTCAGTTCCTAATTGATCAACCCAAAAAAGTTGAAGCTCGTCAACTCGAAGGTTGGTGGTTAGACACTGGTAAAAAAGACGACCTTTTAGAAGCCAACCGGATTATTCTAGATACTCGTCTAGCAGCCGCAGTTGAGGGTGAAGTTGACTCTAAAAGTCAGGTAATTGGACGGGTACAAATTGGTCCTGGGTCTCGGATTGTCAATTGTACAATTCGAGGTCCAGTCACTATTGGCAACGACTGCTACCTAGAAAACTGCTTTATTGGTCCTTACAGTAGCGTGGCGAACCAAGTAACTCTAATTGATGCCGACCTTGAGCATAGTGTGATTTTACAAGGTGCAAAAATTATCGGCATTCAGCAGCGAATTGTTGACAGCGTGGTGGGACAACGTGCTGAGCTGAAAGTAGCTCCCCAACGTCCTAAAGCTTTACGTTTCCTCATCGGTGATGATTCGCAAATTGAGCTGGCGTGACCGATTTACTAGTTTTTGCTCAGGATAACAGATCTACAGAAACAATTAAAAACGATGGATCTACCAAAAATATTCAGAATTTCCTATTGGATATTGCCTATATGCATCAGCTTTTTGAGTTGCAGGCCGAGGTTACCCCAGACGCGGTCGCATTAGTATTTGAAAATCAGCAGTTAACTTATCAAAAACTCAACGCTAAGGCGAACCAGCTAGCTAACTATCTCAAAAAGCGCGGCGTAGACTCTGAGGTATTGATAGGAATCTGCGCCGAACGCTCCCTAGAGATGGTGGTGGGAATTTTGGGCATCCTCAAGGCAGGTGGAGCCTACGTTCCCCTAGATCCAACCTATCCCCAAGAGCGTCTTGCTTACATTCTCGAAGAAACCCAAGTACCACTCCTGTTAACTCAGAGCCATCTTGTCAAAGAACTTCCCCAACAGGAGATACCCCTACTCTGCCTAGATACAGATTGGGAAACTATTGCTCAAGAGAGCGAAGAACCCCCCAAAAGCGAAGTGAGACCAGACAACCTCGCCTACGTAATGTATACCTCTGGTTCGACCGGCAGACCAAAAGGGGTGCAAATGCCCCGTGCCAATGTCAAGTGCTATATTGAGGCACTCAGCCAAGTTTTACCAATTCAGGCTGATGATGTCTATCTCCACACAGCTTCTTTCTCATTTTCTTCCTCAGTGAGGCAGTTAATGCTGCCTCTGTCCCGGGGAGCGCAAGTACTGATTGCCAGTAGCGAACAAACCAAAAATCCCCTGAGTCTGTTCGAGCAGATCCAAACTCAGGGGGTCACTGTTTCTGATGGGGTTTCTTCAGTTTGGCGCTATGGACTTCAAGCTTTAGACAATTTGGATAAAGCACGTACCGATGCTCTACTCCAGTCGAAACTGCGATTTATCGTTTTGTCTGGTGAAATCACACCCTGTCAACTGCACCAAAAACTGCGCCACCTGTTTCAAGGCAAAGTGCGCTTTTTTAATGTCTACGGTCAAACAGAAACCATTGGCAACTGTGCCTATGCTGTGCCAGAAGAGTTTAACCAGGAAAAGGGATATCTACCCGTAGGCTATCCCTATCCCCATAACCAAGCCTATATTCTCGACGAGCATCTCCAACCAGTACCAGCAGGAGAAGTAGGGGAACTGCATATGACGGGTGGTTGTCTGGCTCGTGGCTATCTCAACCTTCCTGAACTCAATGCCGAAAAGTTTATTGCCAATCCTTTTATCGAGGAAGGCTCTCTTGAATCCGAGTCAACTCAACGACTCTTCAAAACTGGCGACTTAGCTCGTTACTTGCCAGATGGCAGCCTAGAAATCCTCAGTCGTGTTGACTTCCAAGTAAAGATCCGGGGGATGCGAGTTGAACTTGGGGAAATCGAGTCTTTTCTAGAACAATACCCCAGTGTTAAGCAAGCTGTCGTCACAGCCAGAGAGAGCATACCTGGGGAGAAGCGCCTTGTAGCTTATCTAGTGCCTCGGTTACCTTCCGATGAAATCAAGCAAACCACATTATCTAAGAAACTTCGCAACTTCCTAGCCGAGAAGCTGCCAGACTACATGATACCTTCTGCCTTCGTGCTCCTGGATACCTTACCCCTAACGCCGAATGGTAAATTAGATCGCCTCTCTTTACCAGAACCTCACCAGAAACATTCTGAGGAAAAGCGAGCATCTGTAGCTCCCCAGGACGGTTTGGAAGTTCAATTGACGCAGATTTGGGAAAAGCTCTTAGGCATGCATTCCGTTAGCGTCCAAGACAATTTCTTTGAATTAGGAGGACACTCTCTCCTAGCCGCGCAACTTTTCAGTGAAGTTGAGCAAATATCTGGCAAAAAATTGTCTCTGGCTGCCCTCTCACAAGCACCAACGATTAGTCAATTAGCCAGCCTCCTAGCTCAGGAAGAAGATTTAGCACCAGCCTCTACTCTGTTGCAGATTCAACGAGGCGGTTCCAGAGTGCCTCTGTTCGCCGTCCATGTGCTTGGCGATGGCTTTCACTTCTACCGACCCCTGATCAGTCATTTAGGTCCAGAGCAACCTGTCTACGGACTAGCATCACAGAGCATGGGATTAACACAGCCTTTCTTCAATCGAATTGAGGATATGGCGGCTCAATACATCAAAGACATGCGCAGCTTCAAACCTGAAGGTCCTTATTGTCTAGCTGGCGTATCTTTTGGGGGTTTAGTAGCCTATGAGATGGCTCAGCAGCTCTCAGCGCAAGGTCACAAAGTTGCTCTCCTGTGCTTATTTGATACACCAGGACCAGATTTTAGCAAATCATTATCAATCCCCGAACGGTTTTTTGGTCACTTAATTAACTTTTTATTTCGGGGACCTTCCTACTTTCTTGATAAGCTAAAAAATCCTGCCCATAATCCTCAAAAAATACTCGAAGCGAATTACGGTAAGTCTAACTTAGAGAATCATTCCCTCTCATCTAACGACCAACGTCGCTTAGAAATTTTAAAGGAAAACCAAGAGGCAAAGAGAAACTATGTCGTGCAACCCTATTCAGGCAGACTGAGTATTTTCAGGTCTCTAGACCATCCTGACAATTTAAACTATTACAAATTTCTTGATCCTAAATTGGGCTGGGAGAGATTAGCTGTTGGAGGATTAGATGTCTTTGATATTCCAGGTGACCACCTGGGCATCTTACAAGCACCCCATGTGCAATTCCTGGCAGAAAAAATTAAGGGTTGTTTAGATAAGGTACAGGCAAATGATCTAGTTCATTAGTCCACTAAACTCAGTTTATTGACTCTTGGCTTAGGAAAATTTTTGATGTCAACTATTAAATTGAACTAGTTTTAGCGGTAAAAACATGACATTTTCTCAACAAGAACAGCAAATATCAAGAGAACCGCGCCGTTTACTGATTACGGGTGGTGCCGGATTTATTGGCTCAAATTTTGTCCATCACTGGTGTGAAAACTACCCTGATGACCGCGTAGTCGTACTCGATGCTCTCACCTATGCCGGTAACCGTCAAAATTTGGCAGATTTAGCAGAACGAGAAAATTTCCGGTTTGTCCAGGGAGATATCTGCAATCGTCCCTTGATAGATGCTTTACTCCGGGAAGAAGCGATTAACACAGTGGCTCACTTTGCTGCGGAATCCCACGTTGACCGCTCGATTTTGGGACCTGATGCGTTCATCAGTACCAATGTTGTCGGTACCTTCACACTCTTGGATAGCTTTCGGCATCACTGGGAGAATCAGGGGCAACTAGATGGCGATAACTCCTCGGAAAATCGTTCCAATTATCGCTTTCTCCATGTTTCCACAGATGAAGTCTATGGTAGTCTTAGCTCTCTTGATCACCCCTTTACCGAAACTACGCCCTACGCTCCTAATAGTCCTTACTCGGCTTCTAAAGCTGGCAGCGATCATCTAGCACGAGCTTACTATCATACCTATGGCTTGCCTACCATAATCACTAATTGCTCTAATAACTACGGGCCATACCACTTCCCGGAAAAATTGATTCCCCTGATGTGTATCAACATCTTGCTGGGCAAACCACTACCAGTATATGGGGATGGACAAAACATTCGGGATTGGCTGTATGTTGGAGATCATTGCCATGCTCTAGATGTAGTGATTAACAAAGGCCAACCAGGCGAAACCTACAACATTGGTGGCAATAACGAAGTCAAAAATATCGACCTCGTGCACCAAATTTGCGAACTAATGAATGAGTTAGCACCGGATTTACCTGTGCGTCCGGCTGAAGAACTAATTACTTTTGTCAAAGACCGACCTGGACATGACCGCCGCTATGCTATTGATGCTACCAAAATCAGAACTGAACTGGGTTGGGTTCCAGCAGAAACGGTAGAAGGAGGACTCCGTCGTACAATTGAGTGGTATTTGACTCACCGTGATTGGTGGCAACCCTTGCTATCGGATGAGTATCAAGCTTACTACAATAAAGTCTACGCAAATGCCTAGACAGAGTCGGTTATAGTGCCAAAAAGCAGAGGTAAATATTCTCAGCCTTTTGTTTTTTGCAGTTTAGCCCCAATAGCAACTCTATCTCTTTCTCTATCCCCTCGAAGAAAATCTAGAGGAGAATACTTGAGTTTTTAGTTCTTAATGGGTAATGCTCTCACTCCCAAAAGAACTTGCTGGAGATCGGGAGCATCCAGTTTCGGCGGATATATTTTTTTTAGACAAACAATACTATTGGCTTTCCGTCGCCAACAATTATGTTTCTTTCAAAACTGGATGCTCCCTTGAGATCTCAACAGAGAAAAGCTAATATTGATTACTTAGATTGAGTTAATACAACCTTAGTCCTCTTTGATCACTCTCGGATAAATTGACGATTTTTCGAGGATACAGCCCACGAAGATTCCAGATTTTTCCCCAAAGTGACGCAAGAGGATTAAGCTGACGATTTAACGAGGGGTCAGCTTACTTTATTTAGAAAAATCAAGATATCTTAAATAAAGTAAGCTTGTCATAACAATTTTTAAGAAAATATCTGAGAGCTAGCCAAATCAAACTGATAAATAAACATATCAATCAATTTGCCTGAAGATGATTGACTTTATTAGATGAAGTTTATGAAACTCCGATTTTGGAAATTCAAAAATCAAAAAAGCTCAAATTTATTTAATTTAGCTACTCTTTTCTGTATCGGCTTAACCTTAGTTTTGATAGCTTGTGGTTCAACATCGCCAAATAATCAATCCACAAGTTTAAAAACAGAAGCCACTACATTAACTGAGAATAATACTAATACAGCACAATCTAATAATACTAAATCTTCTGCTTTAGGCACTAATCTAAGTGGTGTTAGAGACTGGTCAACAGAAATGCCATTTTTAGATGCCTTTAAATCTTCTAGAAAATGGATTACTCAATGCGCCTCTGAAGAACCAGGATGTAATAGTTCTTGGGATACTCATGAAGAAGACAAATTAGACTTGGACGAATCTGGTTGGGTTAAGTCTTTGCCAGCTCCGGAAAACTCTCTTGAGTACACTCGTGTCGGTACACTACTACTTAGAGGAGTAGATCCTTATCCTTCAGGGAAGTATGTGGTTCTCTATGAGGGAGAAGGCACAATAGAATATAAATTTGATGCTCAAAAAGACGAAGCAGCGTCGCAGCCGGGGAGGGATGTAATTAATGTCAATCCCTCGCCCAATGGTATACATCTAATTATTGCCTCTACTGACCCGAATAAAACTGGTAATTATCTTCGCAATATTCGTGTTGTTCTAGCCAAAAATGAAGATAGTTACCAATCCCAAATATTTAATCCTAAATTTATCGACAAAATCAAAAAATTTAGTGCTGTTCGCTTCATGGACTGGATGGACACAAATAACTCTTTACAAAGTGAATGGGCAAATAGACCAAAAGTAGAAGATGCCTCCTATGGTTACGAAAAAGGCGTACCCATAGAAATTATGGTGGCACTAGCCAATCGTCTCAAGGTTGACCCTTGGTTTAATATACCGCACAGGGCAACTGATGAATATATAACTAACTTTGCTCGGCTAGTAAAAGAGAAGTTAGATCCAAATTTAACTATCTACTTAGAGTACTCCAATGAAGTCTGGAATCCTCAGTTTAAGCAATTCCATTGGCTTAAAGAAAACGGTCTTATTTCTAAAGCTTCACCCTACCAATCCTACGGTGTAAGAACTGCTCAAATATGCGACAGTTGGAAAAGCGTATTTGAGCAGGAAAGTAAACGAATCAAGTGCGTTATGGGAACTCAGACAGTTAACCCTTGGGTAGCCCAGCAAGCTTTAAATTGTGATCAATGGCAAGAATCTCCTTGCTATAAGCACGGTATTGACGCTCTAGCAATAGCCAGCTACTTTGCTGGAGGACTAGGTAGACCAGAATATGAAAGTGCTATAGATTCCTGGCTAAATAATCCCAAAGTTGATGAATTTGAACAAGGCATAACCCAACTAAAAAATGGCAGTGTATTTGGTAAAGAAGAGTACAGTGTCAAAGGTTTAAAACCACTTTTTGAAGATTATTCAAAAATAGCTCAAGACAAAGGTTTAGAATTAGTAGTTTACGAAGGTGGCACCCATGTTGTGGGTAGAGGAGGAGTGGAAAATAATGAGAAACTTACCGAATTTTTTATAAAATTACATAGAAAGCCAGAACTTTACGATATCTATACCGAGATGTTAGAGGCTTGGAAAAGTTCTCAAGGAACGCGTACTTTATTCATGCATTTCACAGACATCGGTAAACCCAGTAAATGGGGAAGTTGGGGTGCATTAGAACATGTGGAGCAAGACGGTTCCCCTAGATATGATGCCTTAATAGACTTCATTGACAAAAATGCCTGAGCTGAAAAATGCTTGAGCGTGGGTAAGTTCAACCAGAGTCACATTCAAGAGTGAGTCTGTTAAACCAGTAAAGACATTCCAGTCAGAAAAATTCTCTCAGTTGTTGAATTCAAGAGGTAAAGTTTGAAGCAAGTTGGATTGGTTGTCATCGGACGAAATGAAGGTCAACGCCTGCGCCAATGTCTGCTTTCAGTAATTGGCAAGGTAGCCCATATTGTATACGTAGACTCGGGCTCAACAGATGGCAGTGTAGAGATGGCTCGGTCGCTGGGGGTAGAGGTGGTTGAACTTGACCTATCTATACCCTTTACAGCAGCTCGCGCTAGGAACGAAGGATTTGCCCAGCTGCTGCAAACGAATGCTCAGATTGAATTTGTACAATTTGTTGACGGTGACTGCGAGGTAGTTGAGGGATGGCTGGAACATGCGCAACGGGAACTCGCAACCAGTCCCAGCGTTGCTGTAGTCTGTGGTCGCCGACGAGAGCGCTTCCCTGAACAATCTATCTACAACAAATTGTGCGATATCGAGTGGGATACACCAGTCGGAGAAGCAACAGCTTGTGGTGGTGACTCGATGATGCGCGTAGCAGCCTTCCAGCAAGTTGAGGGATTCAATCCGACACTGATTGCTGGTGAAGAACCAGAATTGTGCGTCAGACTACGTCAGCAGAGTTGGAAGATTCTACGCCTCGATGCAGAGATGACGCTGCACGATGCCCAAATGACCAAGTTTGGTCAGTGGTGGAAGCGATTTTTAAGATCTGGTCATGCTTATGCTGAGGGTTCCTGGTTACATGGTCGCAGTCCGGAACGGCATTGGGTAAAAGAGAGCCGAAGTATCTGGCTTTGGGGGTTAGTCATACCACTGTTGGCGTTGGGAATGGCATGGCCTACTAGAGGCTGGAGTCTGTTACTTTTGCTTGGCTATCTTTTAATGACCTATCGTATCTCTAGTTATTTACGGCAGCAAGGTCTTGTCTCCAAAGAGGCTTGGCTTTATGCACTGTCTTGTGTGGTGGGTAAATTTCCTCAGTTACAGGGTCAAATGCAGTTTCACTTCACCAGATTTTTAGGACAACGTAGCAACTTGGTTGAGTACAAAACAGCAGTTCCCAGCGCTAAATAGCAGTTGGGAGAATTTGGGAGTAAGAAACTGTTTTCTCTAGCGAGAGTTAAGCTGGCTATGCAACTCGCGGTAATACGTCATAGCGAGAGAAGTATGTCAATGAGCTAGAAATTCTCAAACCCTACCCATTTCGTTGAGTTATAGGTATTTCGTATCGGTAAAATAATTAACTACTAAGATCTTGCCAAGTTTTTTACTTTCTCTGATTAAGCTTGACGTAGATGAATTAGTAATTTGTTACATTTCTAGTATTACATTTCTAGGAGATAGGCGCAGCTCAATACAGCTAGGTAAACAAATATAAAAATCCTCAATTGACTACTGAGCCTAGGTTGAGACCTACTTCACAAAAACCTCACATCTTTATGTTTAGCTATTTTGTCTACCTACTTGGTAGACGTTTGCTTTTCTTAAAACTTTGGCAACTATAATAAGAAAATTTTCCCAAATCGCTGAGCATTTTCTGTCATAGGAAAAGGAAAAACATGAAAAATATCTACCATAAACCGAATATTATCTCCCTTCCTTACACATCAAGTAAGCTGCTGAGCTTCAGAGTTGAGGAAGCGAGACAGGGAAAAATAATGCTGTCTGACAGAGATATTGCTTTACAGTGCCAAATTCGTGGTATCACTTACACTTTAACTCGTGAACATTTAAATACCCTCAGTGAGAGCCAGCGAAACGACTTGTACCGTCATTTAGGAGTTAACAGCAACCTTTGGCAGTTGACAGTAACAAGAGCATCTCAAGTAAAGGCGGGTATTTGATGGCATAATTCTGGGGATATTAGGTCACCTAGAGAAAAAAATACCACCAGCTATCTACTATCAATTGGCGTAGACACAATTTACCGATTTAAATTACCTGTATTCATGATGTAGCTAAAAAAACTGCTTATTGAATAGGTAAATTATGTCTTTGCAACTATTATAGTAAGGCTGCTGGTGGATTTATTAATTGGTTACGTTACTAAGTTAACCTGTAATAAAGTTTAGGTACTTCAGTGGAATTACGGAATCACTAGCTTGAATTAAGTTGAGTTATTATGCTATCTAACTCCCTCTTTTTTTAAAAGGAAGTTTTTCCAGGAAAAAATGACCCACTGCTGGGCGGGTTATGCTCTGTCACTCCCAGTTAGTGACGAACTGCCTGAGGATTTCTCGTCCCCCCTGAAGCACTACCAAAACATCTCCTTTGGTAGTACCACGAGTGAGTAAGTATCTCACATTGCCATTTCTGGCTTCAAAGGCACTGCCGTCGGCTTCATAGCTGTAAAGGGGCAAGCGAATTGAATCTCCGGTGCGTTTGTTTGTACCCACGTAGGTGTTGGGCAAATCACCACCACAGATGTTGAGCCAAAAGTCTTGCGTTTCTGCAACAACAAATAAGCTTTCTGTTGGTCGGCAATAATTTCGGCTCTGAGCCATAGCAATCGAGCGAGATGGCTGATTAATCGTTTGTGTACTCTTATATTCAGCCGCTTCAAACTTTAAAGTGTTCTTTGTTGCTTCGAGGGCCCCCACTTGAGGAGCGAGTAATGAAGACGCGCTCACTAGAGCAATTCCCACGAGAGTTAGAAGTGTTTGCTTTTTGATTGGATTGACTGTGGGCATGGTTTGCTTCCTGTATTGAATGTCCTGATGATGTATTCAAATGCAGCTGAGAACATTCCGGGTTGAGGAAGTACCCAAAGGGGGTGATTTTTACTTGAGAAACAGAAATCAATTCGTTGCACAGGGAAAAGGAGAACGTCAAAATGACAATTCTCGATTTTTCCGGATGCAGTCTCTGAATTGCTGTAAAAGGAAAAGGTAGATGCACCCTGATTCTTGCCCTCGGCTTCCAGCTGAGGGTTTTTTAATGGGATTGCCCAAGGGCAGTGACGAAGCCAATCATCCTTTGAGGTGCTTGAGACGATTAACTAGACATCTTCCCTCACTAACCTTGGCAGCGGTTGTCAACACGAAGAACACATCAGTTCAGGAGGATCCTGAACCCTGGACGAACTGAACCCCTTATATCCTAGCCGTGGGGATGTCAACAAACTGGACTCAACTTGCATTTGAGCATAAAAAAGCCCCGAAGGAAGACTGGGGCCAACCAATGCTGATTAGAGTATGAGATTCACTCTAGTAATGTTTACACCATTGTGATGAGTGGGGACTGAGGGGAGGTTCACTCCCTCCACTAACTGCGACTTAAAGCTACAAAGCAACAATTCGAATTAAATCCGGCTTCTTTTACCCTAAGTATAACTCCCTAGTATAAGCATTAATAATAGGTATTTGATTTTCTGATTAAAATCTCTTGAATGTCAGGAGGTTTCTTTGCTAATTTAAATTCAGGTAATTTCAAGGAAAAACAACCATGTTGGCATTAGTAATAGTCACAACCAGTGGCTGGCTTCTTGCCTGAATAAGAAGCTCTTGGACTTACTTTATCCGGTAAAACTGGAGCAAATTTGGTTCCTTTTTTTATAGCTTGTATAAATCTTGTATAAATAATGATGCTTGTACAATTTTGTGTGAACAACGAGCAACTAAGTTAGAATTTCGGCCAATAGGTGGATTATTTAAGAGAGGTAAAACTTACATGATGTTAGAGGAGAGTAACTAGGTGGTATATTTAGCTCTGACTATGCTCAACATTGCTAATTTTCCTGAAGCCATTAACAGAAAATACTAAAATCCCTCCATTCTAAAAAACTCTACATCTTGTAAACTGTGTTCAGGTTAACAAAACATGAATTTCACCACTGACAAAGCTACCACTTCAACAGTTGACCTAACGCCAGCCGTGCAGGAAGCCGTAGCTGCATTCAAATGCCTTGCGGTTGATGAGCAACTGGGTCTGTTGTGGATGATTCATCAAAACTTGGGCAGCTCCATCAATTCGGTTTCTACTGGCACAGCAAGACTTTTTTTAACTCAAGGGTTGCTGTATCGCATTAAGCAAATGTCTAATACTGAGCAGTTGCGAGTGATGCGCGACCTGGTGACAGGGGTGGATACTCCTATCACTCGTCAGTACGGAATATTGAGTGATAGCACCAAGCTGGTTTTTTGGTATCAGTTGTTTGAGTGGATGTATACAGGCGAGTTTGTTACTGTAGCAACTGCCTATCAGCTATCGGACTTTGCAGCAAAACTATTGAAACACTTTGCCTCATTAGACTTAGAGCAGCAGATGGCGGTTGTCTGCCAACTGGTTACAGACATGGGCGTTAATCCCTTAGTAGCTTAGATGTAAGTAACCTATTTCAGCTAGACCCTGGTAGGTACAGAGCGCTACTGTCGGAAGGTATGGCGTGGGCATACCTCGAAGTTGTGACCAGGGAGGCATGCCCCAGTGTTACCTGTACAAGCTGCGGTGCTGCCCCACGATTCAAAGCATGGGAAGCGTGAGAGTGGCGGAACCAGTGAGGACTAACATTTTCAATCCCAGCTCTGTTCCCGGCGTCTTTGACTATTTTCCTAATCTGTCTTACTTGCAACCCTTTGCCCTGCTTCCGGCTGACGAACACTGGCTCGTCAGCACGAGCGCTCCCCCGAAGCTTGAGTAGTTGTTGGTAAAGGTCTGTAGGCAATCCAACTACTCGTGTTTCTTGACCTTTGCCGTGGAGGGTAACTTGGCCGCGAGAGCCAACTGCTTTCAAATCTCGCCAAGTTAAACCCCCTACTTCTGAGACCCTAGCAGCAGAGTAATAGAGAAAGCTCAGTAGTAGCTTGTTACGAAAATTTGGTTCTAGAGCGATGAGCGTCATGGTCTCCATTTCGTTCATGATTCGCTCAGCCAAAGTGTTTTTGACTTTAGGCGTCTTGAGCCGGTTTCCCACATTAAAAGTCAGATAACCCAATTCATAGCCAAAACTCAACAGGGACTTGAGAGCCGATAGCCGTCGGTTTTGAGTGGCAAGAGCTTTTCCCTGCTTTGATAAAGCCGTGGCGAAGGCTTGGACATCATTGAGCGTTACCGTCTGCAGAGATTTGAGTTCGATAAACTCAAGGAAGCACTCAATATCGTTACTGTAAGCCCTCTGAGTTTTGCTACTTTTGTCATGTAGCCACAAGTCGATGAGTTGTTGGTCGTTGGCGACGTCCGCCATCTGTTGCAGAGGAGGGGTGACTGGGTGTGATAACATAATCTGGGAATTGAATAAATGTTTTTTGGTAAAGCACCTATATTGTTTTAGGCGGCAAGCATCTTACTA
>NZ_JBQWMT010000001.1:2050000-6120920 GCF_052546295.1 Symploca atlantica LB2515 | reverse complement strand
GCGGAGCGAAGGGTAATAAATATACCCTTGAACGGAGTTAAGGGTATATGAACTAGACTTAACTACTTAAAGATCTAATTGTTGTTGGGCGAGATGGTAGTAAATCCCTTGTAGTGCCATTAGTTCTTCATGATTACCACGCTCAACTAGAATACCTTTGTCTAGTACCAAAATGCAGTCAGCATTGCGAACGGTTGAGAGTCGGTGAGCAATGATAAAGGTAGTGCGATCGCGGCTGATGCGCGTTAAATTCTGCTGAAATCTGCGTTCTGATTCTGTATCTAGGGAACTAGTTGCTTCATCCAGAACTAAGATGCGCGGTTCTCCCAACAAAGCACGAGCGATCGCAATTCTTTGTCTTTGTCCTCCAGAGAGATTAGAACCTCGCTCACCGACTTTGGTGTTATATCCTAAGGGTAATTCTTGAATAAAAGCATGAGCTTCTGCTAGCTTGGCAACTTCGGTCACTTTCTCCAAATTAAACTCATCGGAGTAGAGAGTAATATTTTCTAAGATAGTCCCAGAAAACAAGAAACATTCCTGGGGTACTACTCCCAATTGGCGACGCAAACTTGAGGGAGAAACGTGGCGAATATCGTGTCCATCCACCAGGATGCGGCCACTAGTCGCGTAATATAGGCTCTGCAATAGTTTCACCAAAGTACTTTTACCAGAACCACTGCGACCAACAATAGCGATAGTTTGCCCTGAGTTTACCTCAAAATTAAGGTTCTCCAGGATATTACGCTCCCCTTCTTGATCGTAGCGAAAGGTGACATTTTCAAACTTTACATCGCCCCGTAACTTAGGTAGAACCATCAATGGTGTTTCGGGAGTTTCTTCTGGAGTCTGGGAGAGTACATCATTAAGTCGTTCCACAGAAACCATTACTTCCTGCAACTGATCCCAAAGACCTACCAAAGATAGAACTGGGTTGATCACATTACCAATAAGCATATTAAAAGCTACAAACTGACCAATGGTAAGTTGATCCTCAATCACCAGTATCGCCCCGTACCATAACAGAGCTGTCGTACCTAAGATATTAATTAAGCTACCAGTTGATTGCAAACCATTAGCCAGTTTTTGACCGCGAAATCTTGAATTGAGTGTTGCCGTTAAACGATCTTCCCAACGCCAACGCAAATCTGCTTCAGCCGCCGCCGCTTTAACTGTAGCAACCCCCGTCATCATTTCTACTAGGGAGGAATTTTGCTCAGCTTCTTTGTTAAAGATTTGCCGTGATATCCCCCGCAGGAAGGGACTTGCCACCACGGTCAAAATGGCGATAGGGGGAATTAGTCCCACTACCAGCAAAGTAAGACGCCAGTTGTAATAAGCCATCAACCCGATGTAAACAATCGCCATCAAGGAATCTAGCCAGGTAGTAATCGCTTGGCGGGTAAGAAATCTTTGAATCTTTTGGTTTTCTTGAACGCGGGTAATAATATCTCCTACATGGCGCAATTCAAAGAAACTCAACGGTAACTTGAGAGCATGGCTAATAAAGCCGCTAATTAGGGTGAGGTCTAAACGATTAGCAAAGTAATCTAGCAGGTATTGACGAATTGCCATCAAGCCAATACGCCACACTCCAAACAGTACTAAACCGATGGCAAAGACATGAAGGGTGACGAAGCTTTTATTAACCACCACTCGGTCAAGAATGATCTGAGTAAACAGGGGAGTAATCAGACCAAAAACCTGAATCAACAAAGAGGCAAAGATAATTTGCACCACCAGGGAGCGGTAAGGCCAAATTACCCCTAAAAAGCTGCGGAGGGAGTTTTTTTGGTTAGGTACGGCTTCTAGGCGCTCGGTGGGGTCTAAGAGTAAGGCATAGCCAGTCCAACCAGCGAGAAATTCTTGGCGCGTTACTAATCGCTTGCCGACTCCAGGATCAGCCATCAGGACGCGATCGCCTTTAACTCGATAAACCACTACATAGTGATCGCCTTGCCAGTGAGCAATCCAGGGGTTTTTCTGCTCCACCAAGCGGCTTAAAGAAGCCCTAACGGGTCGTGCCTGAAATCCTAAACTTTCGGCACCATTAGCTAAGCTTTTGAGAGAAGCACCAGCACGGCCGACATTGGCGAGATTCCGCAGGTAGTTAAGGCTGAAGGTTTTGCCCCAGTAGCGGCTAATCATCGCTAAGCTAGCGGCTCCACAATCTGCGGCACTTTGTTGTTGAATGAAAGGATAGCGTTGCCAAAAGCTGCGTACTCGATAACCCTGCTTGGATGGTTTAGGAAAAACTACGCTTTCGGCTGGGGAGTTAGGCGGTGGTGGTGCTTGAGGTTCGCTGGCGGGCGACCGCGATCGCAGTGCTGGGGCTGTGCGGACTTTGGCAACAACCCTTGTCTTGTCTTGAGGAGAATGGTGGCTGTTGCTGGAGGGGGAATCAAAGGAGATTCCGGCATTCTCTACAGCTTGCCAATGTTCTTGGGGAAGTTGGTAAACTAACAAATCGGTTTGAGCAATCCACTCGGCTGGTGTGGCATGGGGATAGCCCCAACTTTCTCCTATACTGGGGGCGCTTGTTTGTTCACCTTGACTAATTTCGCCACTACACAGCCAAAAGCGTCCTGATGCAGAGGAGGCAACTAATGCTTCGCCAGCAGAAATCGTGGTTTCTCTTAAATAGGGTAAAACTTCTTGTAGTTGGGCTGCGGGTAAGCGTCGCCAGTCAGTTGAGGTTTTAAAGAAAATCAGGCGTTGTCGAGTTAGGGCAGTTTGCCGCAGGTACTCTTGTAGGTTGGGTAATCTTTCTAACCAAGACTGGAGTTGAGTTAGGGGAATCCAGGCAACTTGAGTATCACTAGCTGCGATCGCTTGTCTGAGGGAGGGAATATCGGCAAATAAAGTCTCAGTACCGAAGCTTTCTCCAGCCTCCAGCACCATTGCCGAAACTTCTCTGCTTCCAGATTTTTCTAAGCCTAACAAGCGAACCCGACCTTGGCAAATTAGATATAAGCCTAAGTTATCGTTTTCCTCTGTGGCAGAATTGTCTGCTAGATGGAGTGGGTTGTAACTATATAGAGTATCGCCTAGTTGAAATTCACGGGCTTCAAAGGCTTGAGTTAGTTGGGAAGCCTCCGTAGCATCTGTTTGAGATAGCCTCAAGAGGTTTAGGATCTCCGCAAGGATTGGGGAACTATTTTCGTGGCCTGAATTATGTCCCTGAACTCCTAACATGACCATTCACCCTAAAAAATCCCGCATTGCAAGTCCCAAGGTTGGAATTTCCGGGAAAGTGGCGCGGGTATTACCATTTTTCCAGGTTTTCTGGAGCCAACTACAAAATTTTTTGATTTTGAGTTGCTAGATATTTTTCAGAGTAAAGCTTTCCTTTTGCGCAAGGAAGCGTTTTTTGTAACAAATTTTTACATGAAATTGCTTTCCAGAGACTCCGTACCGCCGATTAATCTGCCTTAAGTGGGGTTTAATGCTATGCTTTACTGCCATGGAACAAAATTAAGGATTTTCTATCTGTTTGTTTACTTAGTTCTAACCTATAGTTTCTTAACAATAATCAGTACTTTTAATCCTTTTTTAAACTGCTTGTTTTGTGAAAATAAGTATTATCATTCCTTGTTTCAACGAAGTAAAAACTATTGAGGATGTTGTTCAAGCCGTCAAGGCATCTCCCATTAGTGAAGTGGAAATTATTATTATTGACGACTGCTCAACAGATGGCACAAGGCAGGTTTTGCAGTCTGTCATTGAACCACAAGTTAATAGAGTTATTTATCATGCTCGTAATTGTGGTAAGGGTGCCGCACTACGTACAGGAATTAATGCTGCAACGGGAGATATTATTATTATTCAAGATGCGGATCTTGAATATGACCCCCAAGAATATCCTCTGCTGATTAAGCCAATCTTAGAAAACAAAGCTGATGTAGTTTATGGCTCAAGATTTGCCGGGGGCAATGCCCATCGTGTTCTCTATTACTGGCATCTAGTAGGTAACAAGTTCCTCACAACTTTGTCTAACATGTTTACCAATATCAATCTTACTGATATGGAAACTTGCTACAAAGCTTTTCGTCGGGAAATTATCCAATCAATCAAAATTGAGGAAAATCGCTTTGGATTTGAACCGGAAATTACGGCGAAAGTTGCTAAAAAACACTGCCGCATTTACGAAGTAGGAATTTCTTACTACGGTCGTACCTACCAAGATGGCAAGAAAGTCAACTGGAAAGATGGATTTAGAGCTATTTATTGCATCTTAAAATATAATATTTTTTGACTAATCTTTGGGCAATAATTTTAGTTAATTAATCTGCTTATTTATAGGGTTTTTTAATGACTTCTGAGAAACATTGACCACAGATTGACACAAATAGATAGAGATAAAACATGGCGTTTTCACAATGTATCTAGAATTGCTATATATTGGGCAATGAAATTAAATCGAATTCAATATTTCCAAAAAATTTGCTTTGCTGGGCTTGCCGTGCTGTTTATTTCTTTATACTGCTATGGTGCCTTAGAGCATTCGAGGCGAGTCAACTTAGATCGAGACAAGATTGATCAGAGTGCTTATCTGAGCTATGCACAGAATATGTACGAAACTGACTATAACTACACTGGTGGACGCAACCGTATGCCAGTTTATCCCTTCTTACTATCACTAATATACGACCCTGATTTCAGCGAGAATGAGTACTTTACTCGAGGTAAATATTTTAATATTGCTTTATCAGCAGCAATTTTACCTGCACTATTTTTACTTCTAGCGGCTAGTTTTCCCCTGCGTCTTGCTGTTAATCTTTGGTTAATTGCTACTTTTACCGTATTTATTTTTAGAGCCGCCTACGTTCAAGTTGAGTTGTTATTTTACTTCTTGAACTTTTGTAGCTTTTTACTAATGTACAAACTGCTAATTAGACCTTCATGGCAATTAGGAATTATCAGTGGAGCTGTAATTGGCTTAACTCATCTTACTAAAGCATCAATATTACCTGGTTTATTGCTATTTATTCTATTTTTCTTAGGCAAAGAAATTTATTTATTTTGTACTCATCTCCAAACAAAGAAAAGAGATTTATCCAATATTTTAGCTGAAGCAAAAGGCTACTTAGTTTCTAATTTGCTAAGCTTAATTTTAGTTATTTTATGTTTTACAGTTACGATTTATCCCTATATCAGTAATAGTAATAGATTCTTTGGACATTATTTTTATAATGTCAATTCCACTTTTTATATGTGGTATGACTCTTGGCAAGAAGCCAAGCAGGGAACCAGACTTTATGGCGATGGAAAAGGCTGGCCAGAAATGCCCACGGACTTAATTCCGAGTCCCCAAAAATATTTACAAGAACACACAACTGGGCAAATATTCGAGCGGTTTTTGAATGGACTAGACAAAATATATTCGGTTACTAGTCAGTCTTACGGATACTTCAAATATGCCGCTATTTACCTGGCAATGGCTTTAATTATTACCTGTTTAAACTTTCGCAGCAGTTGGGCAATTGCTAAAAAGCATTGTTTCTTGATCTCGTTTACCCTAAGCTACTTAATCGCTTATTTGCTGCTTTATGCTTGGTATATTCCCATTGCCAGTGGTAGCAGATTTGTCTTGGCGCAATTTCTGCCCTTCATGTTCTTTATAGCATCAGTGTTAACCGTACACGCCCATCATCATCCGCGGATTAATATTTTTCGCTTTAAATTCAAGTGGTTTAATCTTTTTAATGCCTTAATACTAGGTATGATTTTATTTGAGATTTATCCAATACTTACTTATAGAATAGTCACTATGTTTGCGGGAAGATAGATTTATAATTCTCGCAAAATACTGTCTTTTTTATAATCACATTTATCTCAGTGTATATATCGATCCGTCGCTGACTTAAATTAATTTCATACTTTTGCAATCCCCCATGTAAACAATCATCCACTCAACCTTTCAGACAAGCATTTCACTGGTCTTATTACTTATTACCCTTCGCTCCGCTCAAGGGCATGCTTATTACCTATTACCCTTCGCTCCGCTCAAGGGCATGCTTATTCCTTCTTTCTTATTCCCCTCTTGGAGTCTTTCCAGATGTAACCTAGCCAAGCCAGAAAGAGGAATTAATGTCCTGATCATCCGCACAACTTATGCAAAAGCTGGCACAGTTGCTAGGCTTCGGTTTGCTGCTTTCCCAAACAGTTACTCTTCCTATCTTTGCTCAAACTACAGAAACCGAAACCAGCACTCCCATTCCTTCTGTCTCTGGTGGTGCCGCTTCTCTAAAAGTTTCTCCCCGCTTGGGAGTTGGCTATAGTACCTCTGGTGCTGGCTACGACGGCTTTACTCACCTAGAAGGCTTCATTCCTCTATGGCAAACTCCTGGTAGTACGCTCACTTTTATCGAAGGGCGACTGCTCTTAGAGACTGGCTCTCACTTAGGTGGTAACATTCTCTTAGGACATCGCTTTTACAGCGGTAAAGATAACAGAATTCTTGGCGGTTACGTTGCCTACGATAGCCGTAACACTGGCAATAGCATCTTCAACCAACTAGGAGCAGGATTTGAAAGCTTAGGGGATGATTGGGACTTTCGTCTTAATGCCTATGTACCCATTGGTGACACTCGTCAGTTAGTAGATAGGGATGTGGTTGAAACAGGTTTTCAACCCTTATCGGAACCCTTCTTTCAAGGTAACTCTTTAGTCGCACAAGGACAAAGAGAATTTCAGGAAATCCGTCGTTGGCAAGCAGCAATGGCGGGTTTTGATGTTGAAGGAGGAACCAGACTGGCTCGATTGGGCAGCCAAGGAGATTTGCGCGCTTATGCGGGGCTTTACTATTATGATGCTTCTGGTAGTGATGATATCCTAGGTTGGCGACTTAGACTAGAAGCTCGTCCTACGGATACTCTACGTTTAGGTTTGTCAGTTCAAGATGATGCCGCTTTTGGCACAAATGTTGTCTTAAGTGTGGGAGCAACTTTTCCGGGAACTCGCCCTCAAGGAGTCAGTAAACAGGATACAGTTTTAGCAAGGCTGGGAGAATCGGTAGTTCGCACCGCTAGTGTTGTCGTCGATTCTCAACAAGAATCTGAGTTATTTAATGAAACAGTCAGTGTTACAGCCAGTAATCCGGAAACAGGCGAACCTTGGTTGTTTCAGCAGGTAAATTTGGGAATACCTGGAGGGGATGGCACATTTGAAAATCCCTTTGGTACAGTTCAGGAAGCGCTCAACTCTAACCTCTCCGAAGGTAACGATATTGTCTATGTGCAAGGAGGCACAAACCCTGGTATTCCTGCTTTTAGTATTCCAGATCGAGTGCAGGTACTATCCACAGGGCCAGAACAACAATTAAATACTACCGAATTCGGGGTAGTGCAGTTGTCTTTGTCTGGTTCCGGTGTGCTACCTACGGTCACAGATACTGTTACCATGGGCAGTGATAGTGTTCTCTCTGGGTTTGCAATTACTGGTGTAACTGGTTCCGGTATTGTGGCGAGGGATATCAGTAATGGAGTAATTCGAGATAATATTATCTCCAGTTCCACAGAGGCAGGTGTTTTACTCGACAACACTACAGGCAAACTTACCCTAACTAATAATCTTGTCACGGGTGAAGCTGTACCAGCTCTGGTGGGGACAAATGTTAACCAGGTTGCGATCAATCAAAGTAGCTTAACCAGCCTTAATTCCGCAACAGATGGCATCTCATTAGACGGTGTAAACGGTACAGTTGAGATTAGTGATAGCACAGTTAATATTACTAACCCCACAGCCAACGGCATCTCAGTAGCAAACGCCACTGGGACAGTAAATATTAACGCTAATAATGGTAGTCAGATTACCAATACTGGAGAGGCGGGAATCAAACTGGAGGATAGTACAGGCTCAATTGCTGTTTCCGGTTTTGAGATTTCTAGCGTAGGTGGCGCGGGTATTGAGGCAACCAACATCAGCGATGCAGTAATTCAAAACAATGCAGTTACTAGCTCGTCTGATGCTGGCATTCTCTTGGCAGATACTACCGGGATTCTTACCCTCTCCAACAACAATATCACGGCTCAAGGAGTTCCTAGTTTCAAGGGAACAAACGTTAACAATATTGCGATTAGTAACAGCAGCTTAACTAGTAACGATTCGGCAACGGAGGGTATTGCACTAGATGGTGTTAGTGGTGCAGTTGAGATTAGTGATAGCACAATTGAAATTATTAGTGCGGCTGCAAATGGTATCTCGATCAATAATGCTAGTGGCACAATTACTATTGTCGCTAACAACGCTAGTCAGATTACTAATACTGGTAATAGCGGAATTTCTTTAACTGATTCTCCCGGTGCGATCGCGATCTCTGGTTTCGAGATTACTGATGCTGGGGATAGCGGAATTGTTGGCAAAAACCTCAGTGACGTCACACTTCAAGACAACCGCATCACTAATCCCGCCGGAAGAGGAATTGATTTAGACAATCTCAACGGTACAGGAGCGATCGCGAATAACACAGTCACTAACAGCGGACGTGAGGGTATTTTTCTCCAAGGGGCTGGTAATAACCAACAGGATATCACTATCGAGAGCAACACAATTAATGATAGCGGTAGTCAAGGTATTTTTGTGCAGTCTTCTGAACAAGCGGAGCAGAAGTTAGAGCTCAATAGCAACACGATTAGTAATAGTAAAGAACAGGGTATTTTTGTCCAGGCTTCAGGTAATAGCCAACAGGAAGTTAGCTTGGAAAGCAACACCATTAGTGACAGTGGTAGTCAAGGTATTTTTGTCCAAGCTGCCGAGCAAGCTCAACAGCAGTTTACCCTTAATAATAGTGAAGTTAGTAACAACGGTAGCCAGGGTATTTTTGTCCAGTCTTCTGAGCAAGCAGAACAAGATTTAACTCTCAATGAAAGCAAAATTAATAATAGCACTGGTGCAGGTATAGCCATTCAGTCTTCTGGGAATACTCAACAGAATGTTGCCCTCAATAATAGCGAAGTTGATAATACGACTCTTGACAGTGAAGGTAATGCTGGACAAGGTATTTTTGTCCAAGCTAATCAAGGTGCAATACAGCAGTTAACTGTTAATGAAAGTAAAATTAATAACAGCGCTGCCCAGGGTATTTTCTTGCAAGCTAATGATGCCCAACAACAGGATTTTACCATCAAGAGCAGCGAAGTTAGTAACAGCACTAGTTCAGGAATTTTTGTGCAAGCTTCTGGTGAAACTGAACAAAATTTCAGCATTACAGACAGCGAGGTTAGTAACACGAAACTGGATAGTCAGGGCAATGCTGGCCAAGGGATTTTTGTCCAGGCTAGTCAGGGCGTCCAGCAGAATTTTACTATCGACGATAGTAAGGTTAATAATAGTGCGGGACAGGGCATTTTTGTCCAAGTTGTTAGTGATTCTGAAGAAGTATCTACCTTACAAGAATTCGCCATCAACAACAGCACAATTAATAACAATGCCAGTGCAGGTATTTTTGTGCAAGCTTCGGGTAATACTGAACAAAACTTCAGCATTACAGACAGCGAGGTTAGTAGCACTAAACTGGATAGTCAAGGTAATGCTGGCCAAGGGATTTTCGTTCAGGCTAATCAGGGTGTCCAACAGGAGTTTGCAATTGACAATAGTGCAGTTATTGACAGCGCTGGTTCAGGTATTATTATTCAAGCCAACGACGCTCAACAACAGATATTTAGCATCAATGTTAGTGAAATAAGTAACAGCACTGACCAAGGTATTTTAGTTCAGTCTTCTGGAAATACTCAGCAGGAATTTACTATTAAAAACAGTGAAATTAGTGATAGCACTGGTGCGGGTATTTTAGTCCAAGCCACTGCTAACCAGGAAGGAGCGTCTCCTACACAGACCTTTAGTATCGATACTAATCAGGTAATTCGTAGTACGGGGCAAGGTATTTTAGTGCAGGCTGGGGGCAATACTCAACAGAGTTTAAATATTAGCAATAATACCATTGTAGAGAGTGGTTTTGAGGGGATTTTACTTCAGGCAAATAACAATGCTGAGGTTGTTGGTAATATCGAGTTCAACATTTTACAGGACAATAATATTCCTGGCTTTGCCGCAGCGATGAATAGCGCTCAAAACTTCTGCTTAGCCCTTAATGGTAACAGCAGCAACACAGATTTCCAGTTACAACGCAATGCAGGTGTCTTTCGAGTAGTGGATCGGGATAATGTAAGTAGTAAAAATACAAGTACAGTCAATTTCCTGCCAGCAGTAGCCAGCTTTGAGAATGTACCAGTTTGTCCTTAAGGTTGAGAGATTGCCACTCTAGCGCAAGCAGGGGAGCATTTTGTTCCCTAAAATTAGGGAAAGCAAGCAAGATGCCCGCACTACATACAAATGTATAAAAACGGGATGGTTCCCGCGAGGAGTCTCTTGGGTTAAATCGCTCTTTGCATTTGCTCAACTATACAGCTACAATCAGCACGTCGAGACACGATAGCAACCTTAGCCAATCTTCAATACAGGGAGCAGTCAGCGATGGGATTTGTCTTTGACCCACCGACCTCGACTAAAATCACTAAGATGAAAGAACGGGTTCGGTGGCAGCATCCTCTTATCGCCCAGCGTGGCATTGACCAAACTCGGCTAGCATTTGAACAAGAGTGGGCAGACCAACCTGATTTTTCCTTCTCAGTCATCGGTGATACTGGATCGGGATCTCGGCGAATGGGCAACCCCCAACGCCGTATAGCCGAGTACTTACTGGAGTGCAGCCAAGACAGCCGCTTTCTTTTGCATACGGGGGATGTTATTTATCTAGTTGGTTCCGATACTGACTACGCAGAAAAATTCATCCAACCCTACCGCGAGTTAATTGTCGGTGGCGAGCAATTAAGCAGTGTTACTTACGATCGCCTAGTTTTTTCCTTACCCTTTCTGCCAGTATTAGGCAACCATGACTACTGTGACTTATCCCCCTGGTTGGGTGTGCTAGCACGAGCGATGCTGCCACTGTATCGCCTTTTGGGTTCATCGCGGGAAATTGACCTGAGTTGGCGTGGTTCTCAGCAGGGTAATGCTTTTGCCAAAGCTTTTCTAGATTACCTCAAAGGGTTGGATCATGGCTCTGAGTTAGCTCAACATCTAGATCATCATTACACCATCCCAACAGATACGGGTCGTTGCCTACGTTACCAAGCCGGACAGTTTACTCGCCTTCCTAACCGCTACTACACTTTTCGTATCGGCGGGATTGACTTTTTTGCCCTCGATTCCACCACTTTGAATGTGCCTTCAACTTGTCCAGAAACACCCCTTGGGGAAGCCGACTGTCGTTGGCTGCAACACCACCGAACTCAACTGGAACAAGAAGCACAACAAATGCTTGAGGAGATGGCAACTCTCCGTACTAACTGGCCTGATAGACAAGACAAACTTAAGGATTTACAAAATAACCTGAAGCGAGTTAAAGCCAAGATTCGCGATATCGACCAACACATAGCTGCTGCTGACTCAACTGCTATCGATTTTGAGCAACTGGAGTGGCTGCGGCAAAAATTGATTGACTCTTGGCACACTCCAGAGGTGCGAGGAAGGGTAATCTATTTCCACCATCCCCCCTACGTTACAGAAGCCACTAAGTGTGGTCAACTCGAAACCTTGGCAATACGCCATCACTTACGCTGGGTACTAGATGAAGTATCCGCAGCAATAGGTATAATGCCTCAAGGACGTCCACTAGTTGATCTAATTATTAGTGGTCACGCTCACTGCCTAGAGTATCTCCGTACGGGTGATACAGGACATGCAGATTCTCACCTCAACTGGCTAGTTTGTGGTGGTAGTGGCTTTAGTGTCCGTCGCCAAAGTATCACGGGATCCCAGATTAGGGAGACTTTCCCCACTGATACGGGGAGTCAGACTCGATTGGTGGCAAACTCACAATTATTCGTTGGTCTTAGGGACGAAAGTGAGGGTGAGCGACATTCCTACTCATTTGCGCGCATTGATGTTCAGGAAGGCTGTCCTCCAAAATTTATTGTACGACCATTCGTCGTTGAGCGCTATGGACAACAGTGGCACAATCGACCCTTGGAACCGTTGTTACTTTGAGGATGACACGGCTGCAATTTCCTGAGTAGATGGCTGTTTAAGGTATTTTCAATGGGACGGTCTCCCTTATCTCCCTTGTCCCTCTCGTATTAAGTTTATGGGCATCACCTACTCAAGGGAGCATAACCAAAAGTAGCATTGAATTGACGACACCAGATCACGACAGAGCCAAATTCTGCTGGCTCAAGATCAGCAGGAATAGCATAGCGTTGAACACCACTTACCTGCTGAAGAGGCCCAAGGTTTACGTAGTCTGAATCTTGGTAGGATTGCGGTGGATTTTTGCGGTGGAATAGAACAAATAAATCCGGACCATCATCAGTTTTGAAGTCTTCGTCGAACTCTAGGTAACGTTGCCCATTTTCCGTAACTACGTTTACCATTCCTTTGGTAGGATGTTCCGCTGCCACAAAACTTCCCGAAGGGACAGTTGCCTGTGATACTACTGGGGAAGTGGCAAGTTGACTAGCAAAGGTTTGATGAAACTGAGCATCCTCTGCAAAGCTTGCAGTCAACAGAGCAATGGCACCAAAAATTCCTAGATAGTTAAGCTTCACGGCGTTAGTTTCTCCAAACTCGACTTCACGGACGATTATCCCCGATATCTAGCTGCTGCAGGATTAATATTTACTGAGAAGTTAGTTAAAAATTTCTGACGTGTACTTCAGGTTATTTTCAGGAACTTGTCAGCAATATAGATAACAATTAGTTTTTATTCTGGTGAGAGCAAAAAAAATATTAAGTTAAATTAACAATAGTACCGTCGCCAGAGGAAATCCTCGAAATGACAACTTCAAATTTGGCCAGCAAAGTTTTTAATAGTCGCCGGCTTAAGAAATTTTTTCAGGCTCGATTAGCTAGGTTATTACTGTTAGGTATCACGACATTATTTGTGGTAACATTCTCAACTTGTCTTACAGGAAATCAGCCAATTGAGCAGTTTTCTAACCAGCTTCATTCTCTACAGGAAAACTCACTAATTTGGCTAGAAGTGCCAAAGGGAATGGGAAACTATTTACTTACACCGACAGTAGTACTATTCGCGATCGCCGTAACCATCAAGAAAGTTTCTCCCCAACCGCAAAATTGGTCTAGGGTTCTGGTAGTAGGAATTTTGTTTGGGCTAACTATCCGTTATATTTTATGGCGATCGCTCTCTACCCTCAATTTTGCTGACCCCATTAATGGCTTTTTTAGCCTTGGCTTATTTTTCATGGAAATGCTGGTAGTTTTCACTAGCATTCTTCAGCTATTTTTAATGTTAAGGTCTAAGGATCGCCGTCACGAAGCTAACCAGTATAGTCGTCAAGTAGTAAATGGCTCTTTTTGTCCGTCCGTAGATATTTTTATACCTACTTATAACGAACCAATTTTCATCTTGAGGCGCACTTTAATTGGCTGTCAAGCCATCAATTACAGCAACAAGAAAATCTTTTTACTCGACGACACCAAGCGTCCGGAAGTAAAGCAGTTAGCTCAAGAATTGGGTTGTGGGTACATAGGTAGATACAAAAATTCCCATGCTAAAGCTGGAAACTTAAATAATGCAATTAGCAAAGTCAGCGGAGAATTAATTGTTGTATTTGATGCAGATTTTGTTCCTACTAAAGATTTTTTAGATCGTACTGTAGGATTTTTTCAAAATAAAAAAGTAGCCCTTGTGCAAACGCCTCAAAGCTTCTATAACGTCGATCCGATTGCTAATAACCTGGGTTTAGGCAATATCATAACTCCTGAAGAAGAAGTATTTTACCGACAAATTCAGCCAATTCGTGATGCGGCTGATGGAGTCCTTTGTTCTGGAACTTCTTTTGTGGTCAGACGTAGCGCCCTTATGGAGGTTGGATGCTTTTTCACTGAGTCCATAAGTGAAGATTACTTTACAGGTATTCGTTTATCGGCAAAAGGTCACCGTTTAGTATATCTAAACGAAAAACTGAGTGCTGGCTTAGCTGCTGACAACATATCCACCCATGCGGTTCAGCGATTGCGATGGGCAAGAGGAACATTGCAGGCATTTTTTGTCAAGGCTAATCCTTTAACTATTCCGGGACTGCGACCTTTACAAAGATTAGCTCACTTGGAAGGTTTACTACATTGGTTTAGTAGTATACCCCGTGTTGTATTTCTGATGATGCCCCTTGTTTACTCATTTGTCGGCATCATTCCTCTGCGAGCAACCGGAGCAGAATTAGTATATTTTTTCTTGCCTTACTATCTAGTTCAGTTAACAGTATTTTCTTGGTTGAATTACCGCTCTCGTTCAGCTTTATTGTCAGATATTTATTCTATAATTTTAGCTTTTCCCTTAGCTATTACAGTCATTCAAGTAATCTTAAATCCTTTTTCTAAGAGATTTAAAGTGACACCAAAAGGAACTTTAAAAAACCGCTTTTATTTTAATTGGAAACTAGCTTCTCCTTTAATTATCTTGTTCATCGCTACATTATTGAGCCTAGGCAAAAATTTACACTCGTGCCTAGTCCAGGGAGGTTGGATAGCAACAATGACGCCAGAAATTGACCAACAATTCAACGGTCTTGGCTTAGGTGCAATTTGGAGTGTTTACAACCTAGTAATGATTGGTATTGCCTTGTTAGCTTTAGTGGATGTCCCGAAACTAGATGTATATGAATGGTTTGAGCTGCGACGAGTGGTAAAACTCAATTGTGCTGGCAAAACTTGGTGGGGAGTAACCACAAGTATTTCTAAAGCTGGTGCTGAAATAGCATTGACGCAAGGAGGTCTTCCTGAGATTGCTCAAGGAGAAACCCTACCAGCAGTAGTAGAAATTCTTGAAGAGGGGATGATGCTGCAAGGACAAATCTCTATTACTGGGTTTAGCGGTGAATTCCCAGCAGCCAGGGTCATGTTCGAGCAGCTAACACTATCTCAACAAAGATGTCTAGTGGAGATGTTGTATTGCCGTCCAGGACAGTGGAAGCGCCAAAACACACCAGGAGAGTTGCGTTCTCTGTGGCTTTTGTTAAAGATATTGCTTAGACCACGAGTGTTATTTGACCGGAAGCAAAATGCGATCGCTCAGGAGTCCCGCAGTGCAGTTACCGTTTCCCAGATATAGCTGAGCAGATTTGGTAACCTGCAACTATAGATTTCGCAGCAAAATAGTTTTAGATCTTTCAAAATAAGTTTTTGGGGAAAAATGGCTATACCTAGGCAATGGCAACAGACTATTGAACCCGGCAGTCATGCCTTAGTAATTGGCGGTAGCATAGCTGGCTTGTTGGCAGCAAGGATATTAGTCAATCACTTTAGTCGAGTGAGTGTAGTTGAGCGTGATATCCTGCCACAGCAACCAGAAAAGCGTCCAGGAGTCCCTCAAGCTAGCCATGTCCATGTCTTACTCAGCCAGGGTCAACGGATTCTAGAGCAGTTGTTTCCCGGTTTGGCAGCTGAGTTGACCGCAGCAGGCGCGCCCACTGTAGACTGGACAGCTGATTGTTGCATGCTTGGTTTGTGGGGCTGGGAACCCCGCTGCCCTTCAGAACTGATTACCCGTACCTCTAGCCGTAACTTACTAGAGTGGCTGGTGCGCCGTCGCTTAGCAACCTACGAAAACTTGCAATTTTTGGCAGGGTCGCAGGTAACAAAGCTCTTAACCGATGAGAGTCACTCTACAGTGACAGGAGTACAACTGCGCTACCGGAACGAACCTCAAGAGAGAGAATTAACTGCTGATTTAGTGGTCGATGCTTCTGGACGCAATTCTTCTGTACCCAAGTGGTTGGAGACATTAGGTTACTTACCGCCCCCAGAAACTGTAATCAACTCTTTTCTGGGTTATAGCACCTGCTGGTATCAGCGTCCCGAAGGCTTACAAGCAGACTGGAAGGCACTGGTACTCACATCCAAGCCACCAGATAACCGTCGTACCGGAATACTCTATCCGGTGGAAGATAACCGTTGGGCCGTAACTCTGTCAGGTGTTGGTCGAGACTATCCACCTACCGATGAGGCGGGATTTCTAGAGTTTGCCCGGACACTGAGCAGTCCCATCATCTACGAAGCCATTAAAGACGCCCAACCCCTCTCCCCAGTCTATGGCTATCGAACTACAGAAAATCGCTGGCGTCACTACGAGAAACTCTCTAAATTGCCAGAGGGTTTGGTAGTCGTGGGAGATGCCGTCTGTGCCTTCAATCCCTTCTATGGTCAGGGTATGACTACTGCTGCCCTCACTGCCTTAACCCTCGATAGGTGCTTGCACGAGCAATCCCAACGCTCCCCTGGTAGCGTTAAGGGTCTGAGCAAGCATTTTCAAAAGCAACTGGCTCAATATTTTAGCTACCCCCTGGCTCATGGCAACAGGAGAGGATTTTCGCTGGGAAACCACGGAGGGTGGGAAGCCGAACATGGTGACTCGACTGATGCACCGCTATATGGATCTAGTTGTGCTGCTCTCTCTAGATCGTCCTGAAATCTACCGGACATTTGTAGAGGTGATGCAGATGGTCAAGCCTCCGGCAATACTGTTCAGACCCGGTATTCTGACAAAAGTCCTGATTCAGGCAATAAACTGGCGCGGCAAAATTGACTCCACTGTAACATTGGCTCCCTTGTCTCCCAGTTCCACTAGGTAGCTCTAGAGTATCGGTGCGGTAACCAGAAAACTTGCTGGAGTAAGGATAGAACAATTGAGGGCAAAAGGAAAGCTCTCTTGTGAGGCACAAGAGAGCTTTCTCACTTTATTAGCAGTAGGTAACTAAAGTAGCTAGATTCCTTTTACTCTCATGCCAAAGCTAAAAAGGAAGTAAGTTGCTAAGCTCCTACAAAATTGCCAAATTTTGTGAGTTAGCTGCCCTCGCCGCCTTCACCACCTTCATCTGCTGGTGAAGTCGTAGCTTCTGGTAAAGGTGTACTTTGTTCGGTTGTTGGTGCAGTATCCTCCGCTTCACCACCTTCATTAGCGGCATCACAGGCAGCAACAGTGGTCAAGAGACCCAAAGCCAGAAATACTTCAACAGTCTTTAAACGCATTTTGACACTCCTCAACTAGACTTCCAGAACTGTAAGGTTTAAGTTATGTTTCTTCCAACTATAAATTATAAAGTCAGCCAAACAAATCACAACATCTATAACTTAAGACTGATGCACTGTCAGCCTCATGGCAACTCGTTGGTTTTGTCAAGAGTGTTGCCTCAAAATGTGTTAGGCGAATTGGAACAATATAAATAACTCCTGCTTCAAGTTCTCACTATGATTCTTGCGATTGACAACGTTCTCACACCAGAAGAACTGAAATTAGTACTCGACAGCCTTGATCAAGCTGACTTTGTGGACGGCAAAACGACCGCAGGCTGGCATGCCAAACTAGTCAAAAATAATACTCAGCTTCAAGGTAAAGCTACTTATGCCCAGGATTTGCGAGAACTCATCAAGACTGCTCTCAAACGCAATGCTCTATTTCAGGTGGCATTACAGCCCAAGATAGTACACTCTATTTTGTTTAGCCGCTACGAGACAGGCATGTCCTATGGTAGGCACGTTGATAATGCCCTAATGAGCAAGCAGGAGTTCCTGCGCTCGGACGTTTCTTTTACCCTCTTTCTTAGTTCACCTTCCTCCTATGAAGGCGGCGAGCTAGTAATTGAAGGCGCAGCTGATGAGCATACTTATAAGCTTGAGGTAGGTTCTATGATTGTTTACCCCTCCTCAACCTTGCACTGCGTAGAGACAGTGACTGAAGGTGTGAGGTTAGTAGCTGTGGGTTGGGTTCAGAGTCTAGTTCGCGATCCCCACGAGCGAGAAATTTTGTTTGACTTGGATACAGCTCGTCGGTCAATCTTTGCCAAAGAGGGTAAAACTACTGAGTTCGACTTGCTCTCGAAATGCCATGCAAATTTATTGCGCAAGTGGGCTGAGTAAGAAACCGGATTGGTTTTACAAACCCAGATCTACTGCCACCCGATGGGCGCAGGCAAAACCCGAAAATGCCACAGCATTTAAACCTTGTCCTGGAAATGTACTATCCCCGACACAGTAAAGGCCGGGAACGGCTGTACGGTTAAAGGGCATCCCCAACAATCCCATCAACTTACGGCTGGGAATCGGCCCATAAGTTCCTTGTTCACGCCCCAAAAAGCGCTGGTGACTACGTGCTGTACCTACTTCCATGTAGTCTAATCCAGCATCTAAGCCAGGAAAAATCGCTTCTAGCCGTTCAATAACTTGCCCTGCGGCTTCTTCCTTCTTCTGTTCATATTCACTAGCAGACAACCCTTGCCACTCACTCATCCAGCTTGGCGTAAAGCTGTGAATGATGTGATAGCCTGGTGGGGCTAATTCTGGATCCAGTAAGGTCGGAATTGAGACAAAAATGGTGCCTTGCTCCTGCTCCATGTTCTCCCAGTTTTCCAGCAAGATGTGATGACACTCTGTACCTGGGGGCAAAACCTCAGCCTTGACGCCTAAGTGCAAACTCAAGAAACTCGGTGACTTTTGGTAGCGATCGCGCCACTTTTTCTCAGTTACTGGCATCTCAGTTACTGGCAGCAGTTTCTCAAAAGTATCCCAACGTGTAGCATTGGAAATCACACGCTTGGCTCGATACTCTTCGCCCGTTGCCAGCTTGACACCTACTGCTTTGCCCTTCTCTAACACAATTTTGGTCACCCTGGCTTTGTACTGAATCGAGCTCCCGGTTTTTTCAAGTCCTTCCACCAGCTTTTGCGCAATTTGCCCGACGCCACCCTTAGGGTAATTAATGCCACCATAGTGCCGATCAGAGAATACCATCCCCGCATTAATCATCGGCGTCCGGTCAGCAGGTACTACCGACCAACAGTAGCACTCCATATCAATAAACTTAAGTAGTTGGGGGTCGCTAATATACTTACGAGCCAAATCCCCGGCATTCTGGGGAAGATATTTTACTAAACCTAAACAAGCCAACGGATGCTGGAAGAATACCCGTGTTAGATAGCGGAGTTCTTCTAAAGAAAGCAACTCCATCGCATTGAGACAGTTAAATACCTGCCAACATTCATCATAAAACTGGCGAATTCCCTGCTTTTGTTGAGGAAAGTGAGCTGTTAGTTCTTGCAAGAATTTCTCATAATCCTTATGTACTTTCAGCTCTAATCCAGCAGGTAGATGATAATGGATCTGTACTGGATCCGGGATAGTTTCCAGGCTGACATTGACCGCATCCAGAGCCTTAGTAAGCAGATTTGTTGTTCCTTGAGTGCCAAAGCCAAAGATCATCGAGGCTCCCACATCAAAGCGGTAGCCTTCTCGCTCAAAATAACCAGCACTGCCGCCAGGAATTAGATAGCGCTCCAGCACCAGCACTTTCGCGCCTTTAGCTGCTAACTGAGTGGCCGTTACTAGCCCTCCGATGCCAGAGCCAATAACAATAACATCAAAGGTTGATGCCTCTGGAATGGAACGAGATTGGTTGCTCAAAGTTCGAGGTTAGGAAGCTACAGGCTTGAAACCGATGATTCGTTCAATTTGGTTAAGCGAATCGGTGACTAACAAAGTTTAGCATTGGTCATAGAAGAAAAAAGTGGGTACTAGCTAGCCTGCTATGTCTTGCCAGTCCCACCTGCCGATCCTTGTATAAGAGGAGAACACTGAAAGGTAATATATAGTTATTGAAAATAAATGTCAATACTTAGATAATTAGTCTTCTCTCCAACAAGATAAGCTTGCTAAGCTCGATTTGATTAGGAAAAGCATTATTATTGTCCAGTTCAAAACTTTAAAGTTTCATCTCCACTGTATTTACTGCCATGGCTAGCCAACTACATGTCTACGTTCCACCCCATCCACTGATTAAGCATTGGCTGGGTGTCGCCCGCAACGCCGCAACGCCTCCACCTCTGTTTAAGAGTGCAATTAAGGAGTTGGGGCGCTGGCTAACCTACGAAGCAGTTCGTGACTGGTTGCCCACGGAAGAACTCACCGTGCAAACACCCGTCGCTCCCTGCGCTGCAACAATGGTTAATCCAGACGTACCATTAGTAGTGGTGCCAATTCTGCGAGCCGGATTGGGCTTATTAGAGGGGGCTCAGACTTTATTGCCTTTGGCATCAATTTATCATTTTGGCTTAGTACGCAATGAGGAAACTCTCGAAGCCACCTGCTACCTTAATAAATTGCCAAAACAATTTGCCCCGCAGACACGAGTCTTAATTACCGAGCCGATGCTGGCAACTGGCGGATCCATTATGATGACTATGGCAGAATTGACTGAGCGAGGAGTAGATCCGGCTCTGACACGGATCATTAGCGTAGTCACAGCACCACCAGCTTTACAAAAACTAGGTAAGGTTTATCCCAGTTTGACCATTTACACTGCAACAATTGACGAAGAGCTTAACTCTCAAGGGTATATTGTTCCTGGTTTGGGTGATGCAGGTGATCGGCTCTTTGGCACTGAAGGCTAGACTAGAAAGGACTTCCTTTGCTTCCTGGCTGTCCGTTCTCGTGCTAATGACCACACCTCATATTCCCTAGGCTGTTAGGTGACAGGGGCAGTCAACAGTTAAGCTTGAGAAAAGTTGCGTTTTAGAAATCAAGGGCAGAAAAATAAAATGAGTGAGCGCGATGCTTTTACAGGTGGATTTCTGGCTGGAGCTGTAATGGGTAGTTTGCTTGGTGGAGTAATCGGCGCTCTGGTTGCAGCAAGGCGCGATGAAGAAGAAGGAACAAAAGAGGGTTCACTACTAAATACAGGACTATCCACAAGCAGGCCTCTTAAAGGTAAAAGAGGTCAAATCCAGACAGAAGAGAGTATTGAGGGATCTCGTCGCAGCCTAGAAGACAAAATTGCCCAGCTAAACATGGCAATTGACGATGTTCGTCAGCAACTGGGTAATGTCAATGGTAATTCTGAAGCGAGGAACCGCGAGCGATCTCTAGATTCCTGAGCAGGAAACAGCAGCAGAATCGACCATCCCCCTCGTCTCCATGGCTTTTCTAGGTGGCTTGGGCAATCTAGGGGTGATATCCGTTAAACTTACTTCAAGAAGGCTCAACGGCCCATAAAAACTTAGCAAGGAAGCTTTTTTAGTAATGAGTGCTACAGAACTGCTGACCAACAGTCTCGCCAACTTTATCAATATCTATCTGCTTTTAATATTCGTCAGAATTCTTTTAACTTGGTTTCAAACAGTAGAATGGATGAATCAAGTAGCCGCTTTCTTAAGCCCGATTACTGACCCCTACCTTAATCTCTTTCGTTCTTTCGTTCCACCGATTGGAGGTTTAGATTTATCCCCTATCCTAGCGATTATAGTTCTAAATATCTTATCTCAACTGTTCACGAGCATATAACTAGCAGGCTTTAATGGGGAAGCTTGAGAGCATGCTCAGCTTTAGGGAACTGTTACTAGGTCAAGAACTAGGTAAAATCACTCTCCCTCTTTCTCTTTAACGGCGAACTTTACCTGTAAAACCAGAAGCTTTGAATTGCTCAAGCTGAAGTGGGGTTGCTTGACTAGTTGGAACAGTAATTCTCAGTTCAAAATCACTTACACCCGGTGGTACTTGCTCAATTGAACCCAACCGGGTGCGATTTTGCATAATTCGATTGCCGTTAGCATCATAAATGCGACCGAAAATGTCAGCATTGACTACCGGTTTACCAGACTTGTTCTCTGCTTTGCCAGTAATCAAGAAGCAGTTGGCAGCTCTACTACCACCGCCACTTGTTACGGTTCCTGCTGCCAATTCGGCAGGGCATTGATGATAAGCAAGGTCTGATAGGTTAATCTGAACTACTGCCATCGCCGCTGGGCTGAAGGCTAAACTTGTAATCCAAAGAAAACAAGAAACCGTAATGGTAACGAGGTAACTTCTAAATCTCATAAATTAACCAAAAAGTTAATACTCATAGCTAAATCTAACCTTCAGCTTACCGCGAATTAGCCAGCTTACTTCCCTCAAATTGTAACGTCTAAACCATTTGTAGTTTAATGATATATTATGGCGAGAATTAGCTATTAATCTGGTAAAAAATTCTCAAGCCTCAATGACAGGTGAGCTAGTCTCCTGACGCAAAGTTCCATGACCCCAGCAGAGATTGAAGCCTTCCTCAAAGTTGCTTTTGTTATGTGCGAAGTAGCACTATGCCCTCTCACAGATCAACAGAGGGAAATTTTGTTGCAGGTGGTTGCACAGTCAACAACTAGTCAACTTCAAAGCACACAGACAACGGCTGATTCGGATAGTGTGACAGAGAATCCTCTCAACGAGATGACTCCAGAACAACGTCAGGCTTTACTACTGTTTGTCAAAGAGCAACAACAGCAAGGTGTTTCCTGGAAAATTAGATTACTCAACGATTGGCTCCATAGTCGAGAATCTGGAGCAGTGCAATTCATTCACGATCAGTACGGACCCCAATGGCTCAATCGCATCAAGCCATTACATCTAGCGCAATATTGGGAAACAGAAACACCTTCAGATAGATTAAATCTGAAAATAGGCGATCGCATCGAAGTTTCTAACGGACTCTGGGAGTGGGTGCAAGAGAGTGGTCCTTGCCAACGTGAGTGGTTTCCATGTACTGTCGTAGGCCTTTCCCAAAGTTCAGACGGCAACAGAGACTACTGCAACTGTATAGTTCGCTTTGACAACGGTATCGAGTACGAAATTCAAGGCATTTATCAGTGGAATTTGTATAACTGGCGCTGGGCTTCCTGAAGAGTGTGGTGATGATTCAGCAGGAATATTAAACTTCGATGCTCGTTCAAACCAGAAATTTAGCAGTTATGGCAACCGCCAAGGCGGTTAGGACGCCAGATGCAATAGCTTAATAGCTTCTTTGGAGGTTTCCCTAATAAGAAGAGCAATGAGAATAAGGATTTCATTTGACCTTGAAATAACTAAATCATACTGACAGACAGCCCTGAAAATGTTGTCCTACCGCTCATCTTGCAGCATAACGATATTGGACACCATTCCCTGCTTTGTAAACTGATTAGCGTTCGTTACTTCTAGTTCCCAACCTGGGGAATGTGGGTTTTAACTTTTACAAGGTTCTCGCTTTGTAAGTAGAACTAGATTGCTGTATTTCGAGGCGCTTGGCAACTAATAGGCAAATACCGTAGAGAATCACGCTCTCTCCCAACATCTCAGAAAACTCTTCCAATGCCACCCTCAATTTTTCTACAAAAAAGGGAATAAAATCCTCTTGGGGAAAAGTCTTAGCTAGTAAAGTTTGTAACGGTTCAGTTGGAAAAAGTTCTAAGCCTAGACCCCCAAAAACGAACACGCCTAGACCCAGCACAATAAAAAATACTGCCCGACGGTGGCAATGCCAGAGGGCAATAAAATCTCGGTAAAATACTAGGGGAGTTGTTATGGCAATACCTAAATATATCGGCTTCCAGTCGTGATTAGTCTCTGTAGGCAGTAAATGATGAATTTTAAATACTTCATCAGCGCAGGCAGAGAAAAATATTAATGCTACAGTAAGCAGAAATATTTGAGATGGGGGCTGCGAAGAATTACGTCCTACCGTAAAACAACTAATTGAGATAAATCCAATAAGGAATAGTTGCCAAGCTTGTAAAAGAGAGGGAAAACTTGCTTGAGCATTTAAGTCAATAAAATTGGTAAAAGCTTTGCCAACAAGGACTATTCCTGCTAAATATATGATTACCAAAAATATCTCGAAAAAAACTAAAATTAAAAGCATCAAATGACCAGTCTTCTCAACTGAGCTTGAATTAATTCTCATGGATGAAAATAATTGTAAATTTCTTGAGCTAAGTGAGGACCAATTCCAGAAACCTTAGCCAACTGTTCTGTAGATGCATCTCGAATATAGTCAATAGAGCGAAAATGTGCCAATAGCTGTTTTTGTCTTTGGAATCCTAATCCAGGAATTTCATCTAAACGAGAACGACGTAACTTATCACTTCTTTGCTGTCGATGGAAACTAACAGCAAATCGGTGTGCTTCATCCCGCACACGTCGCAACAGTTGCACCCCTGGTTGCTCAGCATCAGTGGTTAGTGGCAAAGACTCACCCGGTATAAAAATTTCCTCCCTCTGCTTTGCTAAACTGACTACGCGCAAGTCTGCCAGTAAGTTCATTTCTTGCAAAACGGCGACAACTGCTGAAAGCTGTCCCTTACCACCGTCAATCATCAGTAAATCTGGCCAGTCAGGAGCATCTTGAATTGCAGTTTGGGGAGCAATTTCTCCTTGATACTTACGAAAGCGACGACCAATAACTTCGGCGAGACTGGCAAAGTCATCGGAGTGACCAATGGTAACTTGGGGATTCTTAATCTTGTAGTGGCGGTAGTGTTGCTTAGCTGGTGTGCCGTCGATAAATACTACCTGAGAGGCTACGGCATTTGACCCTTGGATATGGGAGATATCGTAACCTTCAATGCGGCGGGGTAAATCAGGGAGGTCGAGAATTTCGGCTAAGTCCTGCATTGCCTGGTTGTTAGTTTGGGCAAATCGCTGGGTGCGTTCTAGTTCATACTTAGCGTTACGCTCCACCATTTCAATCAGTTCGGCCTTGGTTTGTCTGAGAGGAGTGAGGATGCGTACCTTAGCTTTTTTGCGATCGCTCAAATATTGAGCTAACATTTCCTCCTCTGGTAACTGATGCTGTACTAGAATCTCTGCGGGAATTTCTACTGGTTCAGCCGTTTGATAATGCTCCTCTAGAACTCGCTGCAAAATCGCCTCAGGTGTACCCGATTGAGCATCGGCAAAAAACCCCAAACGACCTACTAAACGACCAGCACGAATCTGGAATAGCTGAATGCATGCATGTTGGTCGTCGGCTGCCAAAGCGATCGCATCTCGTGAGACGGTATCATCCGGTAGGGATACTTTTTGGTCAGCACTGAGGGACTCAATGCCATTAATTTGGTCTCGGATGCGAGCTGCTTGCTCAAAATTCAGCAACTCTGCTGCTTGCTGCATATTGGCTTTGAGCAGCTCAATTAGTTCTTTAGTGCGCCCCTGAAAGACCATTGCTACTTTTTGCACGGTCTTGCGGTATTCTTCAGGGGTAATGAGTTGTTGACAGACGCCGGGACACCTCCCTAGGTCATAGTTGAGGCAGGGACGGTCTTGAAATAAAGGTCGAGGACGTTGCCGCAAAGGGAAAATGCGCTTGAGCAAATCTAATGTCCTGCGCAGTAAACCCACATCTACGTAAGGGCCGTAGAATCGATCTTTTTCCTTGCCTTGTCTTCGTTTTCTGGTAATGAAAATGCGGGGATAGTCTTCTGACCAAGTAATACAGACATAAGGATATTTCTTGTCATCTTTGAGCAGGACATTGAAGTAAGGTTGGTGCTGCTTGACAAGATTAGCTTCTAATGCAAGGGATTCTGCTTCAGTGTCGGTGACGATGAACTCAATCTCTGTCACCTGTCGTACCATCAAGGCAATGCGTTCGCTGAGTCTCTGGGATTGGCGAAAATAAGAACGAACTCGCGATCGCAGTTTTTTGGATTTACCGATGTAAAGGATGTTGGCGTTTTGGTCGCGCATCAAGTAAACTCCCGGTTCTGCGGGAATTTCTTGGAGACGGCTTTCTAGGCGTTCCGGATCTTTAACGAGAGGCAGTATTTTTGCAGAGTTGACCACGAGATTTGTGCCATTCACCACTAATACTAATGATGATAGTAGCGGAGCCTCTTTTCATTAGCAGATTACCAGAGCCTCAAGGTGAAGTTAACCGCCGTTATGGTAGTTGTAGATTGAAACTCTTGTAAAGGTTACAAAAACAGCAGTCAGCTATCAGATTTTCGCTGATAACTGACTAGCAAGGTAAGTTTGTACTCATGCAGACTTGCAGACTTAACAATCTGGTAAGTCCAGTTGCAGATTTAAGCTTAAACAACGGTAATACTAACATCTGTCAGGTTGACAGTGCCAGTCAATAGCCCTAAATCACCCTCTGCATCAACCACACCAAAATTTCTGCCTGTCCTAACCAAACTTGAAGTTTCAGCAGAGGTGCCAGGATCTGCGATACCTGCGGCTTCCAAGTCTCCCAATAAGTCAATTAACTCGTTTGTGTTCAGATCTACGTTGTAGAACCCGTTAAAGCTAAGCTGAGAATCACTTGTTAGAATATTCTCTGCTATTAGGGGGTCATAGCCGGTGATTAGAAGGTAACCATCATCAAAATCTTCATTTTGAAATGTTTCGACGGAAAAGGTCGTAAATTCTGTTACTGGGTCGATGAAACCGTCACCATTGATATCACTTTGGAAAGTACCAGTCCCGTTTAAACTAACATCAAATAAGTCGTTTGCGAGTTCTCCTGCATCGCCTATATCCTTAATGCCTAACTTATCTAAGCTTTCAATTAATTCTGAGTCATCCACTCCGAATTTATCTAAAACCTTAGCAATAGAACTGTCTTGATTAAACCCATTGACACTAGTTAAAACATCAGGGCCCAACTGGATTTCGCTGGGAAATGGATCTTTGCCTTTTATCCCTAGTTCAACCTCAAAATCTTTCTCAAAGTTAAAAGAACGAGGTATTCCACCAGATGGTAATTCTAATGCTTCCTCAAAACTAGGGAGGACATAAGCACTAGCTACTGATGTAAAGTTTCCAGTTACAGTAGCACTACCATTAGTTAATAAAGTTACGGGGATGGTTTTGAATTCAGTTGTTTCCATGATTATTTCTCTTTGATGTACTCCTGATTTGACTTGAGACTGATGTTTTTTTCTTACTCAGTCTGACCACTATCGGGAAATAGTAAGGCTGGGGATATTACAGATACTGAGTTAGCAAAAAAAAAGGCACTTCAGTAAAAAAACACAGATATTGAAGAGACAAGAAGAAAAACTTCTATCGATGAGACAACTTGATATAATACCTAAAAAAAATTCTGAAGATGTCAGTTATAATCAGATTAACCGACTTATTCTTAGGTATTAAACAAGGCTAATTGTTTCCTAGAATTAAAGCATTGATCACCCAGCTCAAAGCAAGTCTAGGAGATGATAATTTCTGCGGAATTTTTAGGTTGTCAATTTTTGACCTAGAAACAGCAATGGTTTCAGCTATCAATTTTTACTAGACAGCCATCCTGCTTTTTTGAAGCTTCTTACCTTCTAGCTTATTTACCCTTTTGCTCTTAAGAACATGCCCGAACCATCTTAGGGTAAATTCTCTGACGATTCGGGCAAATACTAGGTTTGTGGCTGTCTAGTTATTAACAAGCAGCTCTAGAAAATGCGTTCAGGTCTAGGTAACCTAAGCTACTGGAGTTAGGGTAGCGTTGAGCATGGCATTACCAGTAGCTAGTTGGAACTCTTCTACACCTGTTATCGGATCCGGTGTGAAGAGACTCTGGTCTCTACCAATAGTAACAACCTCGCCAACTGTACCACCGACAGCGGGGAAACCTGGTGTTTGAGTAGCCTCGAGAGCTTGGGCAAATGCTAGCACTTGACCGGGGAGAACATCTACTGTGAAGTCGCCATTTAAGGCTAGCGTAGATGCCCCATCATCAAGCCCACCCACTACCAGGGGATCGTAGCCGTATACTCTAAGGTAACTTGTATCTACACTATCGGTTTGGATGTACTCGAAGTTCAATGGAGTGCTTCCGGTGGGAGTAGTCAGAGTACCAGTACCGACTAAATCAAAGTCGAATACGTCATTAACTAGTTCTAGTCCTTGACGTACGCTTTGAACGCCAGCGGCGGTTAAAGCTTGGTCTGTAGTCGGGTCAATAATAACACCTACGCCGTTTTCCGCAGCTACTGCATTAATGGTGTCAGAAAGATCTGCTTCGGGGCTAAAGCCAATAGCAGCGCCAACAATATCTAGATTAACCTCAATTTGGCCATCTTCGTATTGAGCTGGGTCATTTGGCAGGGTAAAGGTAGTATTGAAATTTCCCGCGTTTGGTCCCAATTCAGGAAAGCTACCGGGAAAGGCAATGGGATTGGGTGGTATCTGAAAAGGTAGAACCCCACTAGCTAAATCAACTGCCGTTTGAGCCTGTGGCGTCAAATTAGCAGTACCCGAAACATTACCTACAGCATTATAAGTTGTGGTACTTAAGATAGTAGTTGTCACCTGATGAACTCCTTGAGGTATAACTGCTTTATGAATAACTCTGTCGGATACCAAGAATTAATGCGGTATTGTCTGGTACAGAGTTAGAAAATGGTGTCGTTACTTCACAACTAAATCACTTGAAGAATGAAGATTAGATGCTTGGCATAAAAATAAATTTTATCCCCGCACAGGAAATACTATGTTTTTACTTTGTTTGCTTTTTAGCGAACACTTTTTAGTTGAGTTTTTTCCTTGAAGCTGCAAGGGTTATGGTCGCTAAATACAAAAAAATCGTGACTTCAAGAAGAAAGAGAAGGAGAAATTGTGGCATTAAGGTCTATATTGCCACCGCCTAACAAAAATGGATCAAGACCGAAAAGCTTGGCAAACCCAATCGTAGGTTCAAGTTCAGCACCAACTTCAGGGTCAACATAATTGACTAGTTGTTGCACTTCTTCCAATTTTAGGTAAACTCCATACTCTCCCTCTATATCCAGAATAGAGTTTTCCTCTAGCCAACTGCTATTATTATTAGCGCCCTCTATCATAGCAGGGTCAAATGAAACTTTAAGAACCCCAGGATCGGTATTGATACCACCTTCGACATCGGAGAAATTATCAGTTCTGATATATTCTAAAGTTAGAGGTGTTGAGTTTTCTCCCACTGTAAGAGTACTCTCACCAGTGAAGCCAAAAAGTAAAGCATCATCCAAGACTCCTAATGCTGAACTAGCATCGGTAATATCTAGTTTGTCTAAAACTTTTTTGATCTCATCGTATTGATCATCAGATGAGTCAATATCAACACCTGCTAACTTCAAAACTTCATCAGGAGTTGCACTAGGATCTATGCCAAATAAAGTGAGCAGTGAATCGCCACTTAGTTTTATTTCGCCATCTGATAACGGTGTGTCTTGGTCATCTAAGACGATTAAACTCCCCTCGAAATTTTCAAATTTAAATTCATAAGGTTGAACTGCTGCTAAACTACCAGAATCCAACCCTAGAGTGTCTTCCAGTAAGGGAGTAACGTAGCTTTCAGCTAAGGAATCAAAACTAAAGTCACCAGAAACACTACCCTGGGTAACCTCTAACTTTTTAGCAGAATTTGTAGGGGTTAATTGCTCTATTTGAGGCACTACTGAGGGTAATGCAGGAGTATCTGCTGCTAAGATTGGCGTTACAGGAGAAGTGCCAAGAAACCCAGAAAATAGACCAGTTAGTGGGTTACTAGTTGAGTTTGCGGGTGCAGTTGCACTGGTTTCACCTCCAAATAATGACCCCGGCATAAATTGGGCGAAGTTAGTAAGTTCCATAGTCTTTTCGTGCAGTTTTAATTGATAACTTACTCTGGAGTGTGGGTAACTTACATCATTTTAGAAGTACCTAGATGATTACTTTATGAAGTTTCAGTAAATAATTTTACTCAAAAGCTTCTAGCTAACTAGGCAGTAACAGTATGGGTAGGGAAATAGCATCAGGATAGATAAAGGGGATAAAAGGGATAGATCATCACCTATTTTTGAACCTCTGCTGTTACCCTACCTCTTATAATTTTGGTGATTCTTGGGAGTGATCACTAGAGCAAAACTCTAGTTTTGTTGGCAGTGAAATCCTTGAGGCTCGAATTACTGACAAGAATTAGGCTTGATGGCAGACAGGGGCAGCACCAAGAATAGCAATAGGAACTTGTTGTAATTGCCGATTAAATTGGTTAATTTTTACCAAATTTTCTGAGTACTCAGAAATGGCTTGTTTCACTTGTATCTGCTTGACTATAGATTGCTCAAGCTCGTTTAAATCTTCTTTCAATTGAACAAATGAAGTTTGAAGTTCTGGATTATTCATTACAGCTCTCTCCTCTCAATAAAATTAATCAGCTTTTCAAGTTAAGCAACCAATACTTTCTTATTAATCTCTGGTAAACACTATTTAACTCTCTTCGGGGTAATCATGTGGTAATTTATAATACTTTTTGGTTTCCTTTATCTAGCAAAATAGACATTTCTTAGTCCAATTAAATGATGTTTTTCTTGTGAGATATTTTAGATGAGTCACGAGTGAGGAAACTATTGTTTAGCAACCAAAATTATCACAGCAGCTAAAGCAAACTTCCATATCTCCATTTCTTCTAAAAACTACTCAAGTTAACTGGAATAAATACCGCTTAATTTGAATTTAAACCTAAAAGGTGAAAATTTCAGGTAAGAGATTGGTAATAAATCGGGAAAAAGATAAAAAAATACTTGAGAAATGCTTAAGGCTTACCCTTACACTCTGAATTACTTAGCGACATACCCTTTGCAAGGGTGTAGCTTTACTAAATAATTTATGACGAAAATTAGCTACAAACTGGTCGGGAAACTTGCTTGTCTTAGAAGACACACAGGCTGGATAGAGAAAACATCTAGTTCTCACAATTCATCTAGGATTGATATATAAACACCACCAAAAAACAACAATGGATTACCTACAAAAAAAATTAAATTGAGTCGTCAATGATTGGCATTACTCAGTGAAATAAATCAAAAAATTAGCTTGGTAATTCTTTAATAATCAGTAAAATAAATTACTTTTTGGTCGATACTCAACAGGTAAAATTCTTTCAAATCATCTCCCATTTTCGGGTAAGCTCCCAAAAATCCGACTAAATAATTCTTTGCCAACTAAATTTTTGTATTTAACTAGTTGAATGCCCTAGGTAAGTTTCGCTACATCACTGGACAATCTTCTTCAGCAAGATTGGCTTTTTTTCATCTACATACTGGTTTGCCCGGACTGAACATATTTAATGTTCAACTTTTGCTTTTTGCCGCTGAAGCCCTGTTGCGTTCCCTACGGCGAAGTAGACAGAACTCCAATTTAAGGAAAACTATTTGTCAATTCTCAAGTTAAACCTAAAAAGTGAAAATTTCAGGTAATAAACAGGAAATAAATTGTGAAAATCCTGAGTACATACCTTCACAAAAGTATCTAATTATGCACTTTTGTTTACAAAACTTTAATATAAATTACCTGAATGTCTGGATTTTGCCCAGGAGACAATAGAATAAGTCAGGAGAACGCTAGTTGTTGGTTCCCCTGACCTTGCCAAATAATGTAGATGCAACTGTAATTGCTTTGAGAGCTATTCTAGAGATACAGACAGCTCATCTATTAAGAACAAATACAATAACCCTGAGCTACTGCAAAAATTCTGAGATACGCTGCACTGCGGTTTCTAAAACTTCTGGTCCATGAACCAAGGCAAACCTGACATAGCCTTCGCCATTTTTCCCAAAACCAGCTCCCGGAGAGGCAGCAACACCTGTTTTTTCCACTAACTGAGTACAAAAATCAACGGACTTTGATCCCCAAGGTTCTGGCAATTTTGCCCAAACGTACATCGTGGCTTGGGGAATGTCTACTTGCCAGCCAATTTTATGTAAAGCCCTTATAAAGGCATCTCGTCGCTCTTGGAAAGTGTCAACCATGGCTGTGACACCCTCTTGCGGTCCCTGCAAAGCGGCGATCGCACCATTGAAAATTCCCTGATACTGGTTAAAATCAATCACTGCCTTCATTTGGCGCAAGGCGGCAATCAACTGGGGATTACCGATGGCGTAGCCCACACGAAAGCCACCCATGTTATAAGACTTAGATAAGGTAAAAAACTCAATTGAGACTTCCTTATCAGGATCTGCTTGCAAAACTGAGGGAGCAAGAGATTGGTGATTGGTAGTTTTTTCCCTGCTGTCCGGAAACACTAAATCCGCATAGGGAAAATCGTGTACTAAAACCAAGTCATGTTTACGGCAAAAAGCTACTGCTTCTTGGAAAAAAGACAGGGGAGCAACTGCTGTAGTTGGGTTATGAGGATAGCTCAACACCATCATTCGTGATTGTTCCAGCACGGGTATGGGGATTTCCTCAAATACGGGCAAGAAGTTATTTTCTGCCCGTAGTGGCATTGGGTAAATTTGCCCTCCAGCAAGGTAGACACCTCCAGCATGGGAAGGATAACCTGGATCTTGCAACAGAGCAAAGTCCCCAGGATTTAGCAGTGCTAGGGGTAAATGAGCCGTGCCTTCTTGAGAACCAATCAAGGGCAACACCTCGGTTTCTGGATCAACCGGGATGCCAAATTTATCTGTATACCAGCTAGCTGCTGCCTGACGAAAGGGTTGCGTACCATGAAACAATAAGTAGCCGTGAGTACTTTTGTCGTGCAAAGACGCAACAATCGCGGCAACCACATGCTCTGCTGCCGGTAAGTCAGAGGAACCCAAAGATAGATCGATAATTTCTTTGCCAGAGGCTCTGGCTTTCGCCTTTGCCTGATCCATATGAGCAAACACATTAGTTTGCATGGGTTGTAAACGCTTGGCAAACTGCATTTTTGATAGTCCTCTATGTATCTTGGATGTTGCCATTTTTGCCGATGCCAGTCCTCAGAAAATCCGCTGCTTACATCGGCTATAGTCTAGGAATATCTATCTTATCGAGGGTCAGGGTGAAAGGATGATTGTAGACTTGGTGGATCCAGTCCTCATCGTTCTTCTCAGTTAAGTATTCCCTCCATTCCATAAACCATACCCATCGGGGCTGTTCTGTTTGCAGTTTCGCCGGATCAGGAAGTTCCCCCACTTCGCCAAGAGCGATGGGTTTGCCTCCTCCTAATTTCAGTAGTTGATCATGATGACTCTGGCGATAGTCGTTATTGTAAACGTCTGCTGCCAAAACATCGACATATTTATCTCCCGGATAGTAGAGTTCGTAGGGATCCGCATCGTCTCTGGGTGCATTGGGATTCCACACCCAAATTAAGTTGTTCAATTTATGGTAATTTACGTAACGTTTGTACATTAATTTCCATAATTTTTTATAGCCGTTTTCCCCCGTTTTTTTGCCCCACCAGAACCAACCGCCGTTCATCTCATGGTAGGGACGCCAGAGAACTGGCACCTTGGCATCACGCAGTTGCTTTAAGTAAAAGGCAACCTGATCTATCTGACTCAGCCATCGCTTATGCAGGGGAGTTCCTGGCGTCACTAATTCTTCCCATTCAGCTGTAGATAACTCCCCTTGCACACTTCCCCAACCATCGGTTGAGCTATCCATGGGACGGGTGGCATGATACATAATCGTCACCAGGGAACCTTTTTTCCACTGTGCGATCGCTTCATTTGTCATTTTTTGCCGATACCGTACCCAGGAACCGTAGCGGTAATCGTTGCCCCATAAACCAGGGTATTTACCAGTAATCTCGAAGACTTGGTTAGTATAAAAGTTTTTATTAGGATTGTTGTGTTGACCGGAGATAATTCTTGTTGAGGAAATCCCATAGAGGTAGCCAAGTAAAGCTCTGGCTTCTCTGGAGGCATGGTAGTTAGCTGGCTTTTCTCTACCCTGTAATTGTTGGCACAGCAAGAGCAGCATAAATAGCCATGCTAGACCAGTCAGCAGCACGGCACTTAGTCGCTGGCGTATTTTTGATTCTTGTCTAAACATCGCATACTGCTGGCTCGATGACAAAAGACCGATGTTAATCGGTCTAATTGAAGCGGCAAAGCAGTAAGATTGCGAGCAACTGACTGAAAACCTAAAAAGTCAATTCTTTTCAGGAAGCTGGCGAAAGGCAAGTATCCAGCATCGTCTGTAAGCCTTGCTTGGTGATCGCTCCCTCGTGAGATTGGATGACTTCTTGTTCTTTGAATAGCCTCAAGGCAGGAACACCTTCAACCTTATACTGACTCACAGCATTTGGGTTGGGGTCTACTTCCATTTTGACAACTTTCAGGCGATCGCTATAGTTGTCAGCTACCCAATTCACCGTAGGCGATACTAGGCGGCAAGGGCCACACCAACTTGCCCAAAAGTACACCAGTACTGGTCGTTCTGACTTTAAAACTTCAGTTTCGAACTCGGCATCCGTAATCGCAATAATGCTACTCAAGGCAAGCTCCCTTCGTAAAATTACTCAGTTAGTTATTAACTTACCAAAATCGGGCGTAAAGCCCGCGCATTAAGTAGGATGGATATCAACTGGGCTAAGTGAGCAAGTGAGTTGTCATTGATGTGTTATCAATGAGGATTTTTGCCCAACCCAGAACCTGGTAAATCTTCTTTGGTGAATGGTGAGCAACATGGTAAAGTTAATATCGGGTACCCATCTAGCAACACCATAATTAACTTTAGTGGTTGCTGGTCGCAAACCAAATCTAGCTAAAATTCCCGCACAAAGCGTGAGGTATAGCAGCATTTGGGCGGAGAAAAAAGAAATGTGTAGAAGATAGAAAAAGCGGGGACACCAAAGTTGCTAACTGATAACACCTGATAGGCGGAGGAGGAAACCAATGCCTAAGAAGAAGCGCGGCTCTCCCGGCGGGCATTCAAGTAAAACTAAAGTCAAAATGGGAGTTTCCCTGACAGCAACAGGTATTCAATCCTTAAGTGTGCTGGCCAAGGAGACCGGATTATCTCGCTCCGAGTTGCTGGAGCGTATAGTAAGAGGCCGAATTGCGATTAATAGTGATTCGGCAGATATTAGGTTAGATCTAAAAACCGTAGCTGATGAAGACGAAACTGCGGGTAGAGAGACTCAACTGGTAAAAGCCGTTGTGCAACCCAAGGATCAGGAGAACCAGGTTCTACAACAGGAAGACCAAAGCAAATTACCACAAGAGTATGAATACCTACAGCAGCAATTCCGAGCCCAAAAGGATGAACTGGCGGATTTACAGCAAAAATTCGCCCAGGCCCGGGAGCAACTGCAAAGTCAGCGAAAGCAACAGCCTAAACCTCTCCAAAATTCTGCCCCTTCGCAGCAAGAGATAAAAAAACAACAGCAAGTAATTGCCGATTTACAACAGCAAATTAGCCAACTCCAGGAAGAATTAAACAGTCGCCAGCAGCAAGACAATCAGCAGCAAGCAGCTTACCAATCCTTGCAAAAACAATCGCAAGAACAAGCTAAGGTAGTTGCAGCACTAGAGCAACAAATTAACCAAGACCAAGCTCTACTAAAAACGCGGTCTGTTCAGCAAATGGCACAACAAGAAAGCGAAAAATCACTGCGACAGCAGCTAACCCAAAAGGAAAAATTAATTGCTGAGCTACAGCAAAGTAATTCTCAATTGCAGCGTAACGCCACGATTGGAGAAAGATTTTTAAATAAGTGGCGTGACCGCAATTTTTCAGATAGATAGTACTATCTGCCTACCCGGTTTTAGTTGAGCTAAACTTGCTCACTTGCTCAAGGTTAGACCAAGAGTCGGGGAGCCTTCTCTGTTTGTCAATGTGTGGTGTTTTCCTGTAGTGAAAGCACTACGAATTCTTATTGTTGCAAAATTTGAATGGGTCCCAGTATTACGGGCTAAATCTTGCATATAGGGGTTTGATATTTCTGGTAAGTTGGCAGAAGAGCCGGGACAAACTGGTACAATCAAGCAAATGCAAATGAATGTTAAAAAAACTAATTTAGTGACCTATTCTCCCAAGGAGACCCATTAAATGGATGCAATGGAATTCTTTGAACTTAGTGCTGGAAAATGGCGATCGCAACGCACAACTCATCATCTTCCCTTCAGACGGGCAGAGACGGGAGAGTCAGAGATTATAGTGGGAACCTTGAGTGCTGACCATGCCAAAGTTGTTGAGATCTGTGAATTACATCAGGTTGACCCCAGCTTAGCTGTTGGTGGAGCGCAGGTAAGCTGGCAAGGCACAATGGCTTGGGATCGGACAGATGAGAACCATCAAGACTCCACAGTTATGGTGATTGTTCCCGATGTGGACAACCCTAGGCAAGGGAGATTACTACGAGAAAAAGGTTATGCCGAAATAGTGCCAGTAGCGGGTCATTATCTGATAGATGATGATGGTGGGATGGTGCTAATTACCGAGTACGAAACAATGAGTGCTCAAGAGCGCTTCACTTTTGCTAGCCCAGATTTACGGATGCGAACTAGTACTGTAAAACGCTTCGGGGGGTTTAGCACAGCATCACTCTGTGTCGAAACCCGTCTGGGATCTAGTCTTGAAGAAATCAGCAATGTAGAAGTCAAACCGCAGCAAGCAGAAGATGCTTTGGAAAGAAGGCAGCACTACTCCGTCTTGGGCTGGTAATTTCAGCCTTAGTAGCGATCCTTTCCTACGGGGTTATCACTATCTAAATGCTATACGTCAACTAACCTTGGCTCCAGGAATGGTTGATGTTACCGATGACTTGAGCGAGTTTGAGGGCATTTGTACCTGGATTGGCAATTACATTGATGCCGTTAATCAAGAACTCAATAGATGTCTAGAAGCCTGTCATGGCTGCTTCTCTAGCAGCATGAGACGGTCAATAGGCATTTTTGCCACCCCTTTGGCGAACAAATTTGGCATTGACGGTTTATGTAATCTTGGAGTTAGTCCTGTCGTCATCCTTATTGACGTAGGGAGAACTGCACCACAGGATTGGTTGAAGATTGTTATCCATGAATACGCTCATGCTCATTTAGGCTACCCTGGCCACGGTCAGCAGTTTTTCGAGATTATTGTTCATCTATGTTTAGGTCTAGGATTGCAACCACCCAGGCCGCAGTTAGATATGGAAATCTCCTTGCAAAATTGGCCCCACTGTGAAATAAAGAAAAATCCCCTCGCTTTTTGGATGGGTTGTTTGTGAGATTCTTGTGGAAAAATATTACAAATCATTGCTAAGTTATTGCTAAATTTAAAAACTTACAGAACAATAACTGCTCTGCTTTGATGAAGTATTTTACTTCCAAAGAAACTTTATTTTTATTCATAGAGAGACACAGAGTTTGTTATATATATTAGAAGTTAAAGTTTGTAATATTTTCTAAGATTAGGGAGATACAAACATGGCAATTCCTCTATTAGACTATAAACCCGTGAGTCAAAATCAACGGGTAGCCGGATATTTAGTTCCAGGTGACGAGCAACCCAGAATCTTTAACACGGAGGACATGCTGTCCTCTGGGGAAATGGGTAATTTGATTGAAGCGGCATACCGTCAAATCTTTTTCCATGCTTTTGCTTGGGATCGCCAAAAGGCTCTGGAGTCTCAACTCCGCTATGGTCAAATCACCGTGCGAGACTTTATTCGTGGCTTGCTGCTTTCTGAAACTTTTAGAAACAGTTTCTACGAAAAAAATAGCAACTATCGTTTCGTAGAGCAGTGTGTACAACGAGTACTCGGACGCGACGTTTACAGCGAACGGGAAAAAATCGCCTGGTCGATTGTCGTTGCTACTAAAGGTATCTCCGGCTTCGTCGACCAACTACTCGATAGCCAAGAATACATCGAAAACTTTGGCTACAGCACCGTCCCCTATCAGCGGCGTCGCGTGCTACCTGGTCGCGAACAAGGCGAAAGACCTTTCAACATCACATCTCCGCGCTACGACGCCTACTATCGCGCTAAACTGGGCTTCCCACAAATTATCTGGCAGACCCAAGTCAAGCGCTATATCCCACAAGACAGAAAGCCAAAAGCAGGCGACCCCTCTCTATATGTAAATATGGCGAGGTCAATTTCTGCAAAAGGCAATATGCCTCCCAAGGTATCGGCCCAGAACATCAACATTGAAGCTTCCGTGCCTTACCGACGCGGATTAGGCTAAGCGTAACCGTAGGATTCGTAAGAGTTTGGTCAAGGCTGGGGGGGGAGGAGCGATCAACTCTAGCAACTCTCCAGAAACCGGATGCTGCAACCGCAGTTGCCAAGCGTGGAGTGCTTGACCAGGTAGATTGACGCCTAGAGAACGACCCCTACCGTAAACCGGATCACCGACGATGGGATGGCCCAAGTAGGTACTGTGGACACGGATTTGATGGGTACGACCAGTTTCTAGTTGAAAATTGATCAACGTGTAATTGCCCAATCGTTCTCTAATTTGCCAGTGGGTAACGGCGGTACGTCCGCCCTTCTCCACTGGCAATATTGTCATTTTTTTACGATCAATGGGATGGCGGCCGACGGGCTGATTAATTGTGCCGTTTTCCGCTGATGGAGCACCGTAAACAACTCCTAAGTATTGCCTTTGCGCGGTTTTAGCTTTGAGTTGGGCTTGCAAATATTGATGGGCTTGGTCAGTTTTGGCAACTACCATCACACCAGTGGTATCTTTATCCAAGCGATGGACAATGCCCGGTCGTTGAACGCCACCAATACCAGCTAGGTTCTCGCAGTGAGCGAGAAGGGCATTAACCAGGGTGCCACTCTCGTGTCCCGGCGCGGGATGGACAACTAGGCCTGCTGGCTTGTTGACGGCGATTAGGGAGTCGTCTTCGTAGAGAATGTCTAAGGGAATGGCTTCGGCCTGCACATCCAGGGGTTGGGCTTCAGGGATAGTCAGGGAAATGCGATCGCCTGCTTGCACCGTTATTTTTTTCGAGGTGCAGACTTGACCATTAAGCTCGACGTTGCCCGTTTCCAGCAGTTTTTGGATACGAGAACGGGAAATTTCGGGAAATTCTTGAGCAAGATAGCGGTCGAGGCGATTGGGAACTATGTCGCTAGCACCTTCAGAAAAGAGCACCTGAGCTGAGGTACTATTCTCTGAAATGGGAAGAGTTAGCTTTCCTTGATCATTCATCTTTTCTTTCAATAACTATCGTCACATTAGCAACAAGAGCACCAATTGCTCCCACCGCAGCTATTACTGGAAACAAGGCGGCAGCCACTACACCCCCAACAACGCCAACTGTCAGAGGAATTTCAATGAGGGCTTGCCCCTGTTCATTTTTGATAATGATGCGACGAATATTACCTTGATGAATTAACTCTTTGACCTTAGCGACTAGGTTATCTCCGCTAATTTTGAATTCTTCTACACTAACTTTGTCGGAAATCTCAACTTCAGGTTCTATGGGAGTTGATTCAACTTTTATTTCTGGGCGTTCTAGTGGCTCGTTCATTTTCTATTTCTCCGTGTAAATTACTGGATTTTATTAAGATAATCGGCTTTCTGGAAGTGCTTTTTCCCTCTAAAACTCTCTTGAGTCAGGCATCTGGCGCTGGTATTGACGACGACTAGCGGAACCCTTTTGCCCCAGATACCAGCGATACCATTCCTGAGAACTGCGAATGGCCAGCCACAGTAGTAGTAGAGCAATTAAGCCTCCCTGTTGAGGTGCATCAAAGGCAAAGAGGACCAAAGAAACGCACAAAAAGTCCTGAATAAAGGCAGCCCACACTGGCAAACCACGCAAACGGAAGAACCAGCCAACTTGAACCAACTGGAGTACCAGGGCAAACAAACTGCTAACTACACCTACTATCCAGACAAAAGCGATCGGTGCGTCGGCAAATTGGGCCACTGTAATGCCCATAATTGCTCCTACGAAAGGACTCAAGAATAACTGGACAAGTTGCAGCACCCGTTGCCCCAATAGTCTTTTAGAGCCAAGTAGTTCAAATAAAGAACCGCTGGTAAGGATACCAATTAAGAGTGGCGGATGAATGTGAGAGAGTAACGGTACGCTAGACCAGAGGTCGTCACTATGCAACAAACCAATCACGAGAAGGGGCAGGGCAATTCTCATTCCTGCCGCTGCTGAAACTGAAAGTGCAGCTAGGAGCTCAATCATGTTTTCCTTCTGCTAAGTCAACTGGTGGCTCACTGCCTAAGCTATGGTAGTTGCAATAACTCTGAAACCTTTATCTGATAAAGCTTTTAAATCTTTATAATTTAAAATCAGAGTTGGGTGATTCCGTATAATCAAAACTTAGCATAGTATACGATTTTCTGTAGTTTAATCAAGTCACTGGCAATGATTTGTTAAGAAATTTTCTGGTTAATTGGCTCCAGAGGGGCGTATCAGGAAATTGCGGTGATAAGCTGTTGGCGTCTACTCTAAATACAAGTCTTGTGATCAGGCTCAGTTATAGCAGTCGGTGTTGGCAGTGGGGATTAGCTAGTTCGTTGGCTGGTGCGGCAATTGTATTGTCTGGAAGTGGCGTTTTTGCTGAAATTACGCCGGATAGTACGCTAGGGGCAGAGAGTTCGGTAGTTACTCCTGTTGATCAAATTAATGACCGCATTGATGGGGGTGCGGCTCGTGGGGCTAATCTATTTCACAGTTTTGAAGAATTTAATATTGAGGAAGGGCGAGGCGCTTATTTTTTCAGTCCTGCTGGGATTGAAAATATACTTTCTCGTGTTACTGGTGGCAATCCTTCTGAAATCTTAGGAACTCTGGGTACTTTTGGAGATTCTAATCCTAACTTGTTTTTGCTTAATCCTAATGGGATTATTTTTGGGCCTAATTCCAGTTTGGATGTCGGTGGTTCATTTTTGGGGACGACTGCGGATGCGATCGCATTTGGTGAAAATGGCTTTTTTAGTGCCCTTAATCCGCAAGTTCCGGCACAACTGCTGACGGTTAATCCTTCAGCTTTGTTTTTTAATCAGATTCCGGCGGGGAATATTGCGAGTAGTTCGGTGGCACCAAGTCCACCAGGAAGTAGCTTTTTAGGTTTGCGGGTTCCCAATGGAGAAAGTCTGACCCTATTGGGCGGAAATGTCAGTATTGATGGTGGTGGTGTAGGAGCAGGATTGAATGCCTTCGGGGGACGAATTGAAATTGGTGCAGTGGCGGGAACAGGACAGGTTGGTTTAAATCCCGATGGTAGCTTGATATTTCCAGAAGAAATAGAACGAGCTGATGTTTTATTTACCAATGGTGTTCTAATAGATGTTTCCTCCGATAACAAGGGTGATATTGCCATTACAGGTCGCAATATTGATATTGAAGATAGCATTCTGCGGGCCGGGATATTCAATGGATTAGGTTACCCAGATAGTCAAGCTGGTGATATCGTCCTTAATGCTGAAGCGATCCGACTCGATGAAGCGACAGTTTTCAATGCTGTATTTGGGGGCGCAATTGGTAATAGTGGTGATGTTCTCATTACGACAGGTTCACTTTCACTCACCAAGGGGGCGCAACTAGATACGAGTCTATTTGGACAAGGTAATGCAGGCGATATTATCATCGATGCCCGCGATACAGTCTCTTTAGATGGAACTAGGCTAATTCCCCGTGGAGAAATTGGTAGCGTCCTTTTTGCTGAAGTGCTAGACGGTGCCGAGGGAAATGCTGGGGATATTACAATCAACACCGGCTCACTCGCCGTCACGAATGGCGGTGCAATCATTTCTAGAACTCGCGGACAAGGCAATGCAGGGAATATAACTATTCGCGCCCGTGATACTGTTCTGTTCGATGGCACTAGTGGGGCTGGTTCTAGTAATGCCTCCACGGGAGTGGTTATAGGGGCTGAAGGTAGAGGAGGCAACATCGAAATCACCACAAATTTGCTTTCCGTCACCAATGAGGCAAGACTGAATGCCAGTACTCAAGGACTGGGGAGTGCAGGCAGTATTATTATTAATGCCCGCGACCGCGTCGTATTTAACCAAGCTGATGCCTTGAGCTTTGTGGGACAAAATGCGGAAGGCCGGGGAGGCAACATCGAAATTACTACTGGCTCACTTGCTCTAGATGATGCTCGACTGCTTTCTAGTACCTTCGGACGCGGCAGTTCTGGCAACATCGAAATTACTACTGGCTCACTTGCTCTGGATAATGCTCGACTGTTTGCTAGTACCTTTGGACAGGGCAGTTCTGGTAACTTGACACTCTCCGTCCTATAAGTGCGGAGATTCTTTGTTCATAGACCCAACTTGCTTTAACAGGATTTCTCCAATCAAAGTAGAGGTCGAATCTCCCAAAGCGTTCGGGTTGATGACCCAAGTTCCCACATGCCCTGTGGTACTCAAGGCTGATTTCAGGATGTTGATAGCGGCGTTCCAGTCTCTATCTAACACGAACCCACACTGACAAATATGGGTTCTCATCGATAGGGACTTTTTGACAAGAGTGCCACAACTAGAGCATTTTTGCGAAGTGTAGGAAGGATTAACCGCAATAGTTATCTTGCCAAACTTAACCCCGAAATACTCTAGCCACTTCCTGAATTGATACCAACCTGCATCATTAATAGATTTGGCAAGACAATGATTTTTAACTAAGTTTCTAATCCTCAAATCTTCATAGGCTACCAAATCGTTAGATTGGATTACGCAACGCGCCAGTCTTTTGGCGTGTTCTTCACGTTGCCTACTTATTCTGAGGTGTACTCGTCCTAGTCGATTAATGGCTTTTTTACGGTTGGCTGAGCCTTTTTTCTTGCGAGAAACACGGCGTTGTCTAAACCTCAGCCGCTTCTCGCCTGTTCGATAAAACCTAGGATTAGCTTCAGTGTGTCCATTGCTATCGGTGTAGAACTCTTTGAGTCCAACATCTAATCCAATAGTTTTACCTGTTGGGTTAATGTCTACTTTGTTCTCGGCACTTACCAAGAACTGAACATAGTACCCATCGGCACGACGCACTAACCTAACTCGTTTTATCTGTTCTAACTGGTAGTAGTTTAAATCCCACGTCCCTTTGAGTTTAAGCTTGCCAATCCCTTTCTTATCCGTGAAAGTGATTTGTTTTCGGGTGGCAGAAAGCGACCATCCTGAAGTTTTGTACTCGAGTGATCGACAATTTTTCTTAAACGTTGGATAGCCTTTCTTCCCTGGAATAGCCTTCTTACAATTGCTGTAGAACCGAGCAATAGCGCTATAGGCTCTTTCAACTGCAACCTGACAAGCATGAGAGTTCAAGGCTTTCACGAATTGAAACTCAGCTCTGAGCTTAGTGTTGTAGCGATACAGCTCTTTTTGTCCTACACCTCGATTATCCATCCAGTGACGGATAACTTTGTTGCGGACGAATTGAGCGGTTCTAATCGCCTCATCTATAGCAGCGTATTGAGTTGTTTTTCCCTTAGCCTTGAACTCTAAGACAATCATTTGACGTGGAAAAACCTACATCAAAAACATATCATAAACAAAGTCCCCCTGGAAGGGGGGAGGCTTGAATCCCATTATTTTCGGTCATTATTAACGCTAGCGATCGCGTAACTTTGGAGCGATCAGGTATCTACAGCGATGTTGATGAGGGGGCAATTGGTAACGGTGGTAATATCGAAATCACCACTGGTTCGCTTATGGCAACAAATAAATCGGAGGTATACGCTCAAACATCTGGACAAGGCAACGCAGGCAATATCATTATTAATGCCCGCGATCATATTTTCTCTGATGCAGAGACGCCGTTCGCTAGCAGCATAGAGCGAGGAGGAGTCGGCCAAGGCGGCAATATTACTATCATCACAAATACTCTCTCATTCACTAGTGGCGCTCAATTAATCACCCGAACTCGAGGGCGTGGCGACGCTGGAAGTATCTTCATCACTGCCCGCGATGCTGTTTCCTTTACAGGAGTTGCGGAAGATGGAAACCCTTCCACGGGTGCCTTTAGCAATGTAAGAGATGATGGCGTTGGTCAAGGAGGCAACGTTGAAATTACGGCAGGTTCTCTTAGCGTCACCGATGGAGCACAATTGACTGCTGATACTTCAGCTCAAGGGAATGCCGGAAGTGTCATTATCAAGGTACGCGATGGAGTCTTGTTCGCAGGTACTACGCCCGATCTCCAGTTTGGTAGTGTTGCTGGCAGTACAGTAGAAGAAGGAGCTATTGGCACAGGTGGTAATGTTGAGATTACTGCTGGCTCACTCTTGGTACAAGGTGGAGCACAATTGCTCTCAGCAACTGAGGGAGAAGGGGACGCAGGTAATGTCATTATCCAGGTCAGGGATTGGGTTGCATTTGACGGAGAAAGCTCCGATGGAAGGTTTGCCACCAGCATATTTAGTAGCGTGCAATCAGGAGCTACTGGAAAAGGTGGCAATGTGGAAATCTCGACAAGCTCACTTTTTCTGACCAATGGAGCGCAACTAGTTGCTGCAACTCGTGGGCAAGGAGATGCGGGTAAGGTCATTATTCAAGCAAGCGAGCAGGTTGTCTTTGACGGAGTCAGCGAGATTGGAGAACTGAGCAGTGGTGTCTTCAGCAATGTAGATCGGACAGGTGTGGGCAAAGGTGGCAATATCGACATCAGCACAGATTCGCTGTTCTTGACTAATGGGGGGGGACTGAATGCTGACACATTCGGACAAGGGAATGCAGGCAATGTGATTATTCGGGCAAATGAGGCAGTTTTTCTAGAGGGAATCAGTAGAAATGGAAGCTCTGGGTTAATCAGCACCCTGACCGCAGGACAGGGACGCGGTGGCACAATTACTGTGTCGGCTCCTTTTGTCTACGTCGCAGACGGTGCAGTAGTTGATGCACGTACTGTCAGTTCTGAACGCGGCGGTGATATTACTGTCAATGCTGATAGTTTTGCAGCGGTTAATGGTGGACAGATAATTACGTCTACCCAGAGGGACGGGCAAGCTGGCAACATCATGCTTAATGCTAATCGCATCTCCTTGTCAGGTCGTAATCCCGTTCCTGTCAATCAGCTTGATTCTGTTAGCATTGCCAGGAGACAAGGCAATGGAGAAAGTGGATTGTTTGCTAACACCAGCTCTAACTCTACAGGTGTTGGCGGTACGATCACCCTTAATACCAATACCCTTTCCTTAAGCGATCGCTCCCAAATTTCTGCTAATAGTCAAGGTACAGGTAAAGCAGGCGGCATAGATATCACCGTAGCCGAAACCCTCACACTTAACAACAGCGATATTACTACAGCTTCCACTCAATCAGCCGGAGGTGCCATCAATATTACAGCCTCCGATATTCGCCTCTACGAAGATGGTGATATCACTACCAGCGTCTTCAGTGGTGCAGGCGGCGGCGGTAACATCACCATAAATGCTGACTCAGTTATCGCCTACGACGACAGCGACATCCTTGCCTTTGCCCAAGATGGAAGAGGAGGAGATATTACCTTCAATACTCCCGCATTCTTCGGTGAAAACTTCCAACCAGCAGCCAAAAATACTGACCCCGAAACCTTAGATAATAACGATCGCGTTGATATTAACGCCAGTGGTGCTGTGGAAGGAAATATTGACTTACCTGACGTGAGTGCCATCCAAAATGGTATTACTCCAGTAAGAGATAATCTAATTAATACCGAAGAGTTAATCGCTTCTAGCTGTATTGCGCGCACTGAACAACCGGAAAGTACTTTTTTCATCACAGGTACTGGCGGCTTTGCAGAACGTCCTGGAGATGCCCAAACTTCCATTTTTCCTCTGGGGACAATACGCAATATACCCTCTGAATCCGATACTCCACCATCTCGCACTTGGCAGGAAGGTGACCCAATTATTGAACCTCAAGGAGTGTATCGACTGCCTAATGGGGAGTTAGTACTCAGTCGAGAATGTCCTGAATAAGTAAAAGGGAATGGTCTTAATGTTTCCATTAACCACCCACAGGAGAACTCAAGCATGTCTGATTCATTATTTGCTGATGCTAGTAAAAGATTAGAAAAAGCTCTGAAATATGTTTCAATTTCCGAGGATGCGATCGCACGCTTAAAGTATCCCAAAGCAAGTTTAACTGTTTCCATTCCTGTGCGGATGGATGATGGCTCTTTACAAATTTTTCAGGGCTATCGAGTTCGCTATGACAACACCAGAGGCCCCGCTAAAGGTGGTGTACGCTATCATCCCAAAGTTTCTTTAGATGAAGTACAATCTTTAGCATTTTGGATGACTTTTAAATGTGCCGTTTTAGATCTACCTTTTGGAGGTGGCAAGGGCGGTATTACCCTTAATCCCAAAGAATTATCTAAGCTAGAATTAGAACGCCTTAGTCGGGGTTATATAGATGCGATCGCAGACTTTATTGGCCCTGATGTCGATATTCTGGCCCCCGATGTTTATACCAACTCAATGATTATGGGCTGGATGATGGATCAATACTGTATCATCCGCCGTCATATCAGCCTAGCAGTAGTCACGGGTAAACCCTTGTCCATTGGGGGAAGTGTTGGCAGAGAAGAAGCCACAGCTACTGGTGCTTTCTTTGTGATTGAATCAATCATGCCTAAATTTAAACGACTGCCAAATGAAACAACTGTGGCAGTACAAGGATTTGGTAACGCTGGTGCTGTGCTAGCGGAACTCCTTTCTCAAGCAGGTTATAAAGTTGTAGCAATCAGCGATTCTCAAGGAGGAATTTACGCCAAAAAAGGCTTAAATATTCCCAGTATTCGTCAATATAAAGCCTCAAGCAAGGGTATTAAAGCAGTCTATTGTGAAGGCAGTGTTTGTAACATTGTTGAACATGAAGTTTTGACCAATCAGGAACTCTTAGCTTTAGATGTTGATATTCTCATTCCTGCTGCATTGGAAAACCAAATTACTGAAGAAAATGTCTATGATGTCAAAGCCAAATACATCTTTGAAGTAGCTAACGGACCGATAACTTCTGCTGCTGACAACATTTTGGCAGCCAGAGGCATTTATGTTGTTCCTGATATTTTAGTCAATGCAGGAGGCGTAACAGTTAGCTATTTTGAATGGCTACAAAATCGCAGTGGACTGTATTGGAAGCTTGAAGAAGTTAATCAACGCCTCAAAGCAAAAATGGTAGAAGAAACTGAGAGAATTTGGTCAATTTCTCAGGAATTAGACATTTCGATGCGGACAGCAGCTTATGTTCATGCCTTAAATCGCTTGGGAGAATCACTTGATGCTGGTGGTACGAGAGATTACTACATCAATAGCATTTAATGATCCGATATCCTTGAGGTGTGCTGCCTAAGTTCTCACCATCAAATATAGATGAGTAAAGAGAGATAATTGATAATCGATCCCAGGCATGAAGTCTAAGGTACGGCTGACTGTTAAAATCCAGTCAGTTTCTATACTTTATTTTTTATGAGTCGGATTATTGGTAATCTGCTGAAACACTGGCAACTTTTGGCAGCTTCTGGCAAGTTAATCACCACAGGAATGTTTGCCGTTGTAGTAACTGCCTTAGAGACATCGTTAGTTACTCAGCCTGCGATACTCTTCCAGGGAACTAGCCAAACTGCGACTGCGTTTACACTAGCACAAGAGCAAGACAGTTCCACAACGCAGACGGTTGCTGAACAATTGTTAGGGTACTGGCAAATAAAAGATCCTGAATCAGGTGAGGTACTCGCCTTTATTTTTGCACCAAATGGTGATTTATTTTTTGTATTGCCAACACCTAATGGTTCTTCTGTTGCTCTTCAGGCTAATTACCAAATAAATCTTACTACTCAACCTATGCAGCTTGATATTCAAATAAATTCTCAAGAACAAGCTTTGACAATATTTGAATTTACTGATGATGGTCAACTGCGCCTAGAATTGGAGGGAGTTGAACCTGGAGTACCTAGACCAACAGCATTTGGAACTCAAGCAACTGTATTTGAAAAAACCTCTCCATCAACAACTGTTCCTGAGAATATTCAGGTGATTGATTTGGCAGCACTAGAGGATTCAGATAACCAGACAACTGAGACGCCGCAAGATGAAGCAAAAAAATATCTCTTTGCTCTTACTAGAGTGCAGCAAGCTTACTATCTAGAACAAGGTAAATTTGCTACCAATATTGAGGAAGTTAGTATCGGGCTGAGAACAGAAACTGAGTCGTACAGCTATAAAATTAGCTCACAGGGAGATAATATGCAGAGTGTCATGATCACGGCTGTTGCCAAAAGCGCCGAACTCCCTAGTTACACAGGTGCTGTGTTCGTCACTGAAAACGCCGAGGGAGAAGCTACTACCGTCACTCAGATTTGTGAAACTAATCAACCCTCCATGACACCACCAGCAATGCCAACTGCACCGAGGAACGGCTCAGAAATTCAATGTCCAGAAGCTTCTCACTCTCTAGGAGAGAAACAGCAGGAATTCAAATAACTACTAAAGCACAAGTTGCTGGTGGTAATGATTTTTAAATTGTCTTGCCTTCTAACTGCTCTCTAGAAAACCCAATGCTCAGGTATTTCATGTCTATTGAGCAGCCAAAATAACAGTTTTGATTTGCTCCGGTCAATTTGAACTGTCAAGGCACCAGATGAATTACCCTCAAATTGACTTGAATAACCATCATCGTTACTATCTTCGCGGTCTAGAGAAGCCTCATTTCTTTCAGACCCCTGAGATTTTGTATAATTTACACAGAGCAAAAAATGCTCTTTAAAAATTTTGATAAATCCTATTATTTATAAAAATTTTGATTCTAACTTTTATGATGATCTTTTTATTTTATGGTCAAGCGATCGCTCCAGGCATCACAAGCCGGAATTCAACAAGCTAGAAAAGCCTTTGCCCGCAAAGGTTGGACTCAAGAAAACCTGGCTTTTGAAGTAAACTTAAAAACTCGTCAGCCCGTTTGGAGATTTTTCTCAGGTCGTCCAATTGAACGTCATACCTTTAGAGAAATTTGCTCGATATTAGAGCTGAATTGGCGGGAAATTGCGGAAAATCCGCCAGAAGAGTTATCTGTATTCGGAGAACAGGCAGTCCTAAATATTGATGACCTAGTAAAAAAGGTGCGATCGCAACGCTTTGACAAAATTCAAAATCAGTGCGGCACCTTGCAGCTATTGGATATCAGCCGTCCTGTTGGGATAGAGGACATTTACATCGATGTCAATATTTTGGAGGAAATCGCTAGTCAGCAGTGGTTAGAAATCACCGACATACAAAGCCTTACCCCAGAAGAATTTGACCGCCTTGGCTTGGGTGAAGTTTCTCAGAAACACATATCAGGCATGAGGGCAGTTGAAACCTACTCTAAGCTGAGAGTGTTAGGTAAACCAGGGTCTGGTAAAACCACCTTTTTGCAACATCTAGCCATTGAGTGTAACCAAGGCAAATTTGCGGCAAACCGAGTTCCCATTTTTATTACATTAAGGGATTTTGCAGACGAGTCTAGAGGGGTAGGTCATAGCAGCTTATTAAACTACATCCGAGCAGAATTTCTCACCTCTGGAATTTCAGACCCCTCCGTAATTGAAACCCTGCTGCGTGAGGGTAGAGTGTTGCTGTTACTCGATGGGCTTGATGAAGTACTCGGATCAGATAGCAAGGCTGTCGTTAAGGAAATTCGTAGATTCTCCGAGAACTATGAAAAGAATTTATTTATCGCCACCTGCCGAACAGCCGCTAAAAGTCTAAAACTCAGACGCTTCACGGATGTCGAAATTGCCCCCTTTACCCAAGAACAAATAGTTGTCTTTGCCGAGAAGTGGTTTGCCACATTGACAAAAACAAATGCTGAGGATGAACTAGATCCAGCCGTTCAATTTATTGAGAAATTGGGCTTACCTGAAAACTTGCAATTCCGTAGACTTGCAATCACACCCTTATTTCTGCATCTGGCTTGCTGGGTGTTCCGTCGCCAGGAAAAATTCCCGACCAAAAAAAGCGAGTTTTATAAACAATGTCTGGACCTTCTCCTCGTCAAATGGGATGAAACTAGGGGAATTGTGCGAGATGAAGTTTACCGGGGGTTTTTATTACCCCAAAAGCTCAAGCTGCTGAGTCAGATTGCGGCTATATTGTTTGAGCAGGGGCACTACTTCTTTGAGCAACGTGCTATTGAGGAACACATTGGTGACTATATCCGGACTCTACCAAATGCTCCTACTGAGCCAGAGGAATTGCAACTCGATAGTGAAGTGGTGCTTCAGGCAATAGAGTTGCAACATGGATTATTAACAGAACGAGTGCGGGGAATTTTCTCCTTCTCTTATTTAGCGTTCCAAGAATACTTCACTGCTCGGAAAATCGTTGCCAGTCATAATTTACAAGCATTAGGGAAAGACCTGGAACGTCTGGTTAGTCACATCACTGAACCCCGTTGGCGCGAAATCTTTCTGTTGACGGCTGCCATGCTGCGGAGTGCAGACTCTCTGGTACAGTTGATGAAGCAACAAGTTGATGGGCTAGTCGGACAAGACCCTTATTTACAAGAGTTTTTAACCTGGGCAAGTCAAAAGTCCCAAACTGTTCCTCCCCAGCCATCGGCAATTCGCGCTTTTTACTTTGCCCTAGCCCAGACTCCTAAGCTTGCGCCTCATATTGCCCTTGCCTGTACCCTTGACCAAGGTATTTTTCTGGATGCGGCACTGGATAACTTAGTGTTGGAGAGTGCTATTGACTCCAGTTCTGATTTTGCCCATGCCTATGCCTGTGCCGATGCCCTGAGTAATGCCCTCACCATTGTTCTGGATTTGGGGTTACAGCAGTCCCTGCAACAACTCCAAGACCAATTCCCTGACTCAAAACGGGACAGCGAAAGGTTTCAGGACTGGTGGCAAACCAACCATGTAGCTTGGAGTGAGCGGTTAAGGGAAGCGATCGCACTTCATCGAAATATTCAGCATCAGTGGAACTTCAGCCCTGATCAGCAGCAAGTATTGCAACGCTATTATGATGCCAATCAGTTGTTAATCGATTGTCTTAATAGTAACTGTGAAGTGACGGCTGCGGTGCGGCAGGAGATTGAAGCCGCTTTGCTGTTGCCCCAGAAGGAACTTGAGGATAGGGAATGGCAGTAGAGATGAGCTATCTACCCTACCGCACCAAACCCAAGTTCAGCAGTTCTTTAGGAGATGCCAACACATCAATCGCTACCAAGAAAATCTGGCTCTGAGGATTGAGCAAGAACCTCCATGCTAGGTTGATGCCAACACTATCACCAAACCAGGGAGTATACACTTTACCAGTCACTTTAATCTGGGTGAACTCTCCTTCTACCGATTCAGATACTCCCCTCTCTGGCATTAGTTTGAGTCCGTAACAGTCTTCACGCATGTACGCAAGGATGTTCTCCTTACCGACAATCGGTTCCTCAAAAGGGGGTTTCAGGGCACCATCTTCAGCAAATAAAGCCACAGCCGCCGGAAAGTCAAAGGCGTTCATATTCTCCATGTAGCTCAAGACTGTGGAGTTTTCGATGCCTTCTATAGTGACTTTGGTTCGGGGTGCAAGTTCTTTCGGTGGAACAACAGGTTCTTTAAGTTTGGGAGTACCACAAGTTGCGGCATACCCCATGTTAACGACGATATTTTGTAGTACGGTGAGTTGCTGGCCTCCTTCAAGTTGACGGATGGCTTGGAGGACATCGGATGCATTGGCAGAGAGTGTATAGCCTTCCGGAATTGGAGCAACGATTCCTTGTTTCATCCACTCGCTTAACTGATACCAAAAGCCCAACTTGACATTTGTGCCGAAAGACGAATAAGCACGGCAGGTGGGAGTATCAGTATGGTTAACTAGATCGCACATGACTTGCGTTTGCTCGACGGCAGACATCTGCTTGATTTGAGTCAGTTTTTTTTCTGCGAACACCATGTTAACTGCCTGCATTGCAGCAGGAGTGATGGTAACTCCCATCTCAGTGTAGGTAAACCACAGTAAAGCTAACTGATCTTCAGCGCTAAGTTGATTGAATGATTCAACTGTAGCTGGGACGGCATCAGTAACTTGAGTATTCGGGAAGATGGAACGTGCAGACTCGATGGTAAACGACATGATCAAATTCTCCAGAACGAAATTAGATTAATTTGTTGGTGGTATTTTAAAAATGGTGATGCTAACCTGAAAATGTCAGCTCCAACTGCTCTTCGAGACTTAGAGCCTCACGTCTAGAAGCATTACCCAAAATCCCTTGAGCGATCGTGTAAGAGGATTTTCGGCAAATTGCTAAACAGTTAAGTACAGCAAGGAACTCATCAAAATCTAGGGGTTTAGCAAACCACAGATCAAACCCAGCAGAAAGGGCGCGTTGGTGCATCTCTACAGTTACATAGCCTGTAACTGCGATCGCTATCACCTCTTCTCCTCGCTCTCGCGTGAGTTTTCTCACTTGGTGGATCAGGGCAAAGCCATCCTCTTTTGGCAAGCAAATTTCACTCACCAGGACATCTGGTTGCCATTGCAGAAATATTTCCAGAGCTTGCTGAACTGAAAATGCCGTTTGCACCTCCACACCATAGAATTGCAGTAGCATCGTCATTAAATCGCAAGAATCGATATTATTATCTACCACGAGAATTCGCAGTCCTTGGAGAGATGGAATATTAGTATTAAATCTATTATTCTCTTTTTGATGCATAGCCGCTCCAATCAGATTTCATCTGTAACGAGTGGGGAAAATAAGCTATAGCATTTCTCTTTCTCGGTGAGATACATGCAACTGTCTTACCTAATTCCTAATCCCTAAAACCTAGGACTTTGTATCTTATTCAATTGAGAACCGCTATAACCCGATAAATGCCTTAGCTATAAGGTAACTAATTTCTTTTTGCTTCCCCTACAGAATGATGTTGTAGTGCTTGATTTTTCGGACTATTTGGTTAACTATGAGAGGAAAATTAAAGAAAATATCAAAGCTAAGTTCTTGCAACGTGGGGAAGTAACTCTCTACAGTTACTTCCCCTATAGATAGCTAATACTATCTATGGTTTTCTTACGCAGGCATCAACACTGTATCAATGATGTGGATGACACCGTTATCAGCACTAACATCCGGTGTTGAAACTGTAGCATCATTCACCTTAACGCCTGATGATGCATCAATTTTTACCTCTGAACCTTCAACTGTTTTGGCTGACTTCAGCTTAACTACATCAGCCGCCATCACCTTGCCTGAAACAACATGATAAGTCAGGATTTTCTTCAGCTTCGGAATATCCTTAAGCAATGCGTCTACGGTGCCGTCTGGAAGCTTAGCAAACGCCTCATCAGTAGGAGCAAAGACGGTGAATGGACCAGCGCCTTTGAGAGTATCTACCAAGTTAGCAGCCTTGATTGCCGCAACCAGTGTATTGAATGAACCAGCTTTAACGGCAGTATCAACAATATCAGTCATGTATCTACTAGTTTTGTGCAATCTGTTAACAACGTTTAGTATGACATCCTGCTGTTAGAAATCATGTCTTATAAGCTGTTTGAATCATGTATAAATTGTATAAGTTGTACTAAATGGATTCATTTTTTTACAAAAAAATGAAAGCCGAAATTGCCTTAGTGTAAATATATGTATTTTGGCTAAAAGACACGTCTTTTTTTTCTTGATAAGGTAATCAAGATCATGGATTATTTATAACTATTGGTTAAATATTTAAGCAACAAATAATTGCTTAAATATCTTATAATATAGTTGTCAAGAGTTATCCGAGGGCATCAGCTTATGCGCTACACCAATAAAGAAGGGAAAACCCTCAATCTCGATGAAAATCTTCCTAGTGATGGCAGTGAGCTAATTCCTGCTGAAGTTCAAGCTAATACACGTCTTGATGAGAGTAAATTGCCTGATGTGCCTCTCGCCCCTGGCTACACAGTAGATGATGAGGGAATTAACAATAACTATGCAATTGAGCCTGATATCTCCTCGGCAGAGTATCCCTCACCCAAACAGCAGCGACGTTATATCGTCTGGGGAGCAGTAGCTATTTTGTTTGTTGCCCTGATAGTGCTGATTGCATTTGTTGTCAGCTAATCGTACCAATTGATGATCGATCGCAGCGTAGAAGTAGAAGTCAGTTGTTCGGTGGAGCAAGTTTACCAACTCTGGGGGAATATGCCGAATATTCCCCCAGCTTGCACAGTTTAGGAACAGGTAAACGTTTAACTCAAAAAGCGATACCTACAAACATTAAGTTTCTTTCATTTAATTCTTGGGTTGACACTTAAAAATTTCTGGAACTTTAAGAAAGTCATTATGGACTTAGGTAGTCCCAAAATCTGCACTGAATCCGTACTTGCGCCACGTGATAAAAACATATCCTGCTGTCGCGGTGCGTGTCTGAACTCGGAAGTGAAGCTGGATCAGGTGAGTCCATATCAAAACTCAACTAGTACCCCTGGGCTAGGGGAAAGGGAAGCTGCCTGTGCAGAAGGTCTACCGGGGGCTGAAACGAGTAGATTTCAGCCTAGGCAAATGTCAAAATCCCGGTAAGGGAGTAACCAGGAAATCTTCCAAGTGATTGGAGATTTGCGAAGCATCGCCGTAGGACATAGCCCGCGCTATATTCGTAGAATTAGCGACGGGAGGATGTCAATTGGAGAATCTTTTCAGGATGGCGAATCATCATCGGGAGGTTGTGATTTTTCCATGCGTTCCTGTTCCTTTGAAACCCATTCCCATGCTACGAAGCACCCAAGGGTTAACCCTGCCAACATCAGTGCTAATGTCCATGACAACCGACTAGGATATTGGCGATCAACCCAGACACCTATGAGCATTCCCAATAGGGTCGGCGCAACGATTGACCAACCGATCAAACCTGCAAAGCCCAAACCAAACCATACTCCACCATCAGGTTTTGTTTGACGAGCATGAATTTTGCGCTGTTCTTTATTCCCGATCGCTTTGGTAAAGTCTGAGGTCGGCGATAGCGAAGCGCTGCTGCGTTCGCCCTTGGCGTTGCCGAAGGCTAGCGCAGATCGCAATTTACGAGATTCAGGATCAGGGTTATTCATATCGATTCACCTAACTCGATAAAGCCTCTAATTGTACTTACTTCTAGCTTGGCTAGAACTGAACGAGCTGTTTTTTCGCGCTCATCGATTAAGCGAAACTGCTGCTCAACGGTTTGTTGCAAAATTCCCAAATCACCGCCCTGAACAGCATGTTGAGTTGCGACGGTGACTCGATCACCCTGTTTGACTAAAATTCCTTGATCGATCGCTAAAAATTTCTCTTCGTCTTCAGATGAGACGAAAGATAGCAGACTGGGTACAAGGGTAGCGACAAAATCTAAATGACGCGGCAGTAAGCAAAACATACCATTTTCAGCTTCTGCATTTACTTTCAGCACATCTAATTCCAGCAAAATCTTGGTGGGCAAAACCACTTTGAGATGCATTACTGAAGTTGAGGAGTTCATGCTTTTCTGCTCTCCTCAGCAGTTTTTGCCACTTCGTCAATTGTGCCAATCATGTAGAGCGATTGCTCTGGCGTATCCGAAAACTCATCATTGAGAATGCGATCGCAACCAGTGATCGTATCTTCTAATTCTACTACTCTGCCAGTTAAGCCCGTAAATTGCGTGGTTGAGAAGAAGGGCTGGGTGAGAAAACGTTCTAAACGTCTCGCTCGATAAACCACCTTGCGATCGCCTGGGGATAGCTCTTCTAATCCCAACATGGCAATAATATCTTTTAGTTCTTCATAATTAGCAAGGGTTTGGCGGACGGATTGAGCAACCTGATAATGACGATCGCCAACGATGTGTGGCATTAACATTTTGGAATTGGATTGCAACAAATCGACGGCAGGATAAAATCCTTCACTGGCGCGTTTTCGTGATAAGACAATTGAAGCCGATAAATGGGAGAAAACATGGACGGCTGAAGGATCGGTGAAGTCATCGGCAGGTACATAAATCGCTTGAATGGAAGTAATTGCACCTGAGGAGGTATTGCAAATCCGCTCTTCTAGTTGGGCTAGTTCCGTTGCAAGAGTTGGTTGATAGCCTACCCGTGAAGGCAACTGTCCCATTAGTCCCGATACTTCTGCCCCTGCTTGGATAAAGCGAAAGATATTATCGATCAGTAGCAAGACATCCTGTTGGGTGCGATCGCGAAAATATTCGGCGATCGTCAAAGCGGCATGACCAACCCGAAATCTTGCCCCAGGTGGTTCATTCATCTGTCCAAACACTAAAACCGTATTATCAAGAACGCCTGTTGCTTCCATCTCTTGATAAAGATCGAGGGCTTCCCGACAGCGTTCACCAATGCCACAGAACAAGCTCACACCTTGGTATTGCTTGACCATGTTATGAATCATTTCTGTAATTAGTACGGTTTTGCCGACACCCGCACCACCGAGTAAACCTGTTTTGCCGCCACGTTCTAAGGGGGCAAGCAGGTCAATCGCCTTCAGCCCAGTCTTGAGGATATCGTCTTTGGTGACGCGCTCTGACATCGCAATTGGGGTGGCATGAATGGAGCGCCACTCGCCATCTGAAATCGATTCTTTGCCATCGATCGCTTCGCCAAATACGTTTAACATTCTTCCTAACAGGCGATCGCTAACGGGGACTTGTAATGGATGCTGGGTATCAATGACTACTTCGCCGCGTGCTAAACCTGCGGTGGGCGCAAGGGCAACTCCTCGGGCAACCTGAGCGCTAAGATGCGAAACTACTTCGATCGCTATTTCACCATTTTTGCCTGTTTCTAATTTGCTGTAGAGATCTGGCAAGTGTTTGGGGAAATGGACATCAACGATGCTGCTCCGTACCGAAAGTACAGAACCAATATTTTGTTCTGGGGAATGAGTTGAGAGGGAATTTGATTGAATACTTTGATTGTTATTCATTTGATTATATGATTGCTTACTTTTGGGCTTACTTTTACCTTTCAGAATATTTAAAAAACTAGCCTTGGCTTAACTCAAACCCGGCAATAATTTCTAATAACTCACCTGTAATTGCCGATTGACGCTTTTGTTGAAACTCACCCTTAAACTCAGTGAGCCGATCTTCGATGTTCTTTTCGGCAACTTGCATTGAGGTGAGACGGCTGGCATTTTCACTGGCAAGAGATTCACCAAAAGCCCGATAGAGAGAGATAAAGAAATATTGTCGTAAAAGAGAAGAGATTAAAACATCACTGGGCATCGTAAACATAGGAATGGTGCGCGATCGCCATTCTTGGCTTTCGATTTGTTGCAACCATGCGCGATCGAGGGGTAAAAGTAAATGCTGAGATGGTTCGTAAGCTGTATTGGAATGTAAATTGTTGTAGAACAAGATAATTCTTGTAATTTGCTGACGCTCGCGCCACGAGGCAATATGCAGTAACATCTCTTGCACCATGGACGTGATTCCCGACAGAGAACTGGGCATAGTAAAGTTCTGCTCGATCTGATAACCTTCACTTTCCAAATGCGGGATAATTCGCGATCCAATGGCAAAAACTGCTAACTGTTCGGGGGGGATTTGTAATTTTTCTATTTCCGCGATCGCATAGCGGCCAATCTGTTCGTTAAATTGACCGCACATCCCTTGCTCAGAGCCAAAGATAAGCACGCCACACCGACCGATAGAATTTATTAAAAGTGAGTGTGGATCGATTTTAGGGAAATTGCCATTTGAAAGGTTGCCATTTGTATGTGTAGATTTGAGAACAACGTGCAAACCCATCTTAATTGTACGGGTGTATTCGGCAAGGGAAGTAACGGCGTGTTCGTATTGGTGGATATTTACAGCCGCTAGGACTTTCATCATTTTGACGACGGCTTTTAATTCTTCGGCAGTATGGATTTGACGTTGTAGAAATTCAGGGGATGCCATAATTATTCCTCCAAAGCCTTGGCGATCGCAGTTTCTGAAACCTTAAGCAGAGCTTCGCGATCCTCCTCTGCGAAGACATCGCCCTTTTCAATTTGCAAACATAGATCGGCTAATTGTGCAGGGATGGCGGCGGCGATCGCTTGTTCGGCGATCGCAATTTTAGAAATTGGCACGCGATCGAGTAGACCCGCCGTAACTGAAAGCAATACCGCGATTTGGACAGCCGCCGCCATTGGTGCATATTGCTTTTGCTTGAGAATTTCGCGCACTTTGCGCCCACGTTCCAAGGTGAGCCGCGTTGATTCTTCTAGGCGCGTACCAAACCGCGAGAAAGATTCTAATTCTTCAAATTGCGAATAGGATAGCCGTAAATCTCCTGCAACAGCACGATAGGCAGAAAGTTGTGTTTTTCCACCGACCCGTGAAACTGACTTACCAATCTCGATCGCAGGTAGGACACCCTTTTGAAAAAGAATTGGCGAAAGATAAATTTGTCCATCGGTAATCGAAATCAGATTTGTGGGAATATAAGCCGCTATGTTTTGGGCTTCCGTTTGCAGAATTGGTAATGACGTTAAAGAGCCGCCGCCATGCTCGGCATTGAGATGGGTCGAGCGTTCCAATAAGCGCGAATGAATGTAAAAAATATCCCCTGGGAAAGCCTCTCGCCCAGGAGGACGACGCATAAGCAGCGATAGTTCACGATAGGCGCGGGCATGGTTAGTCAGGTCATCGTAGACAATCAACACATCGCGCCCTTGTTCCATAAAATATTCAGCCATCGCCGTAGCTGTGTAGGGAGCGACATACCGCAATCCTGGGGGGTCTTCTCCTGCTGCCATGACGACGGTGGTGTATGCCATTGCACCATGTTCGTAGAGGTCGGCGATTAGCTTGGCAACAGCGGCACTGCGCTGTCCGATCGCACAGTAGATACAGAGAATATTTTTGTCTTTTTGATTGATGATCGTATCGAGAGCGAGCCCACTTTTGCCCGTTTGCCGATCGCCTAAGATCAATTCTCTCTGTCCGCGTCCAATCGGGATCAAGGCATCGATCGCTTTAACTCCTGTTTGCAAAGGCACATTGACGGGAGCGCGATCCATAATTGCAGGAGCTTCCCGTTCGGCGGGACGGCGTTGGGAAGTGCGGACTAAGCCTTTGCCATCAAGGGGACGACCGAGGGGATCGACTACTCTACCCAACAAAGTATCGCCGACAGGAACATCTAAAACTTTACCTGTGCGCCTTACTTCTGTTCCTGACTGAAGCGTATCGCTAGAATCCAGCAAAATGACACCCACTTCTTCGGGATCGAGGTTAAATACCAGACCCAAACTGCCGCCAGTAAATCGCACGATTTCTTCGGACTGCACATGGGGTAAGCCGACAACTCTGGCAATGCCCTGTCCAATTGATTGAACGATGCCAATTTCTTGCGATCGCAGTTGTGATGGATGGCGATCAATAACTACCGCATAGGTGCCAAAGGTATCTTCCAAAACAGTCTGTAAGGATTTATCTAAAGCTATTTCAGATTGATAGATCATAACTCCTCCAGGAAATAGTTTGGCTTCGGCTTCGCTCAGTCAACATTAGTTCTAAACTGTGACCGATTCTTCGGTAAAAACTGTCACCAAATTCTCGGCAATTTCATCTAAATAAGCATCTATACTCCATGCGAGTTTATAGCCAGTGCCGCGCAATTCAATTCCACAAATGAGATTAGATTGAATTTCATAATTTAGTTCCACTTTGCCCGAAACATCAAAGTATGTTTGCAAAATTGTCGCGATCGCCCCACGAATATCTTTTGGTAGCTCGAATGTACTTACCAAGGTCAAGGAAATAACATCTGTGGTGGCAACGGTTAAAGTCTTCACTAGTTCAGTGCGCTCTGATGCATTCAGATTCTGTAATTTTTGTAAAAACACCCTCGCCATTTGCGTTTCTAGTTCTGATTCGGCTAGATCTGCCAAAACTCGCCGCACTGTTGCCTGTAATTGCTGCATGGTACGATAGCTGACTTCCCGCAAAAAAGACTCTTTCTGGCGTTGGAGCATTGATTGCCATTGCGATCGCTCTGTTTCGACAGACTCATGCATTTCTTGCAGCAAATGTTGACGAGTTTGCTCTGTTTCTAGCTTGGCTTGAGCCAGTAAGTCTAATCGATGCGTTTCTAACTCTTGTTGCATTGCTTGATAGCGTTCCACCTCCTCTTGAGCATCTTGCTGTTGTTTAGATGCCGAATCGAGGTTGTCACGAATCGTATTTTCGCGCCGTTGCATCGCCTGTGTAATTGGTTTATAGAGCCAACGTTGCAGCACAAAAATTAACACCAAAAAGTTGACAATTTGTGCAAAGAAGGTAAACCAGTCAATTGCCATTGGTTTAGCCTCCGACCTTTTCAACGGCAGCGATCGCGTAGTTCCAAAAAGGATTAGCAAACAACAAAATCAACGAGATCACAAAGCAATAAATTGCCACAGATTCAATAAAGGCTAAGCCCACAAACAGGGTGCGAGTAATCGTACTTGAGGCATCGGGTTGTTGGGCGAGGGAGCTAAGCGCTTGGGCAACGGATTTACCTTCACCAAGGGATGGGGCGATCGTGCCAATTGCCATTGTTAGCCCTGCCATGACGATCGAGACAGTAGCAATGATCGTAACTAAGAGATATAGGGATTCAGCTTTCATGACTGGCGGCACTAATATAAACAACTGTTAAAATTGCGAAAACATAGGCTTGGATGATCCCTGTCAGCAAGCCCATAGCTTGCATAACAATCGGGAACAATAATGGCGCGAGGGAAAGTAAAATTGCCCCGATCAGTCCTCCACTCATCACATTGCCAAATAAACGCACGGTCAAAGCTAGAGTTCGAGACAACTCGCTCACGATGGTGAATGGTAAGAGGACCGGACTGGGTTCTAGATAATGATGCAGATATTTACCTATTCCTTGCTGGCGGATACCAAAAAAAGGAACTGCAAAAAATACTGATATAGCGAGAGCCGCCGTAGTAGAAAGTGACCCCGTGGGCGGTTCATAGAGGGGAACAATCACCAAAAGATTTGCCGCAGCAATAAAAATAAACAGGGTTCCGACAAAGGGCAAATAGCGATCGGGAGTCTGTCCACTGGTTTCTTGAATCTGTTCCTGTAAATTAATTACCAGTATTTCCAGAAAGTTTTGCCAGCGCGATAGTTTCGGGTCAGTCGAGAGATGACGCGTCACTAGCCAAGAACCAATCCCCAGCAGCAGCATCACCAACCATGTGAAGATCAAAGTGGCATTAATCGACACAAATTCCCATTGCCAATAGATAATCTCATCGGGGCTAATATGCATCGTTCTTTACGGGATTGGATTAAATTTTGGGCTGGACTTTACGGACGAGGTGATTGCGTACCAACATAAATGTGCTTACACAAACAAACAGATGCCAGATAGCATTCTCTTTGGTGAGCATTACTAACAGCGCAAATCCTGCGATCGCGATCGCTAAACGCCCAAAAAAGCTACCGAAGGTCAACAGAATCGGATTTTCAGCAGTCGGCAATTGCTGCACCGTCATCCACAATCCCCGAAAATAAATATTTCCCAGCAAAACTCCTAACGCTAGCGTAATCGGTAAAAAGAAAAGATTATTCATATTAGATACCCCTTAGGCAACACTGATTTTTATGATTCGATCGCTCTAACTGATTTGCTCTACTGTAGCTCTCTTTTAGTGGTCAATAGACCAAATGTAGATGTAAGTTATTAGGTAGAATTATTTCGGTCTAATTCCCTGGTTAGGGTGATTAAATTGACCAGCCCAGTATAGGCAAACTGCTCCCAGACTGCTCCCAAATTGCTTAATATTTGCTTAACAGTCCTAGCGGGGAGTTGGGGAGCGATCGCCTCTTGCTCAGATAAGCCAGCCACAATATTAGGGTCGATCGGAGAAACCATAATCTCATTTTCCTGATGAAAGATACAACAGATTAATTGAAAGGTGAAAAAACAGATCAATCCGATTTAATGCTAGAGACCAAATATGAGAAAGTTGTGAGGTCGATATGCCCCCTATTCATGACATGAAATTCACGCCGCAAACTCATAGCTAATCTCTGTAATCTTTCCTTTGAAATAGAGCCGAATACCTTCTGGATATTCCCATCCCACTTCACCTTCTAAAGGAATCAGCATCCCATCGCGCACTGTATAATCCCGAAAACTCCCGCCCCAGGGCATAGCAGTGAGTTTGTCACGGTAACGAACCTCAGCCCGAAACGTCGAGATCGTCCCGTCAGCATTAAACTGAAACACCCCGGAGACCGTTGTTGCGCCATCGGTGAGATTAGCGCGAGCAGAGTTGTCATCAATTGCCTCCCAGCGCACGCCCTGACTGGGCAACAGGGCGGTAGGATACCAAAGAGCCTCAGCAAAGAATCGCAATAGTTCACCCTGGTTCAATTCAGGTGTATTCGGCATATTCGCAAGGGTGAAAAGACCGAGCAATGAAGCATGTAAGTTGCCTTCTCCTAACAGATAGGTATCATGGACAAAGGCATTTAGTCCTGCAGCCATCTGGATGCGGGCATCCCAATCAAAACCCAGGGGTTGAGTAATTACGAGTTGAGTGGCGGTAAACGGATTCCACTTATCCTCCAGTTCATTCAGATTAAACTGTCCTTGCTGAGAGAGTTTTACCGCAGCAACGATCGGTTGTCCATCCTTGAGGACTGTCTGAAAGAATCGCTGGACGGGGGCTGGTAAACCTTCAATCTCTTTAGGGTCATAGATATTAAGCTTCATGATTTGCTGCCCACTCTTTAACTTGGCGCGCAATTCAGCAGTATCCAACTGCCAGCGATAGCTACCATAAGTAGTAGCAATTCCAAAGCTGACTATGATTAAAACGCCAATGATTGCAGTCCATTTAATCCACATAATACTGACCTGTGTTTATTAATTTAGAAGTTGATAGAGGGTAATGATAATAACGATCGCAAAAATAGTGGTGTAGATTAACTTCGTATACTTGGCTAGCCAACTGGGAAGATAAATATCAAAATTGTCCTGGGTGGAATTAGAGTATTTTCGGGCCAGCAGATTTAATGGGCAGTGGGATTTAAAAGTGAGTAGGATTAGCCCTTCTAGACCTATAAATCCATAACCGATCCAGAGCCAGCGATCGAGTTTATTGGTAATCGCGGCATACAGCATATAGAAAATTACAAAGTTGAAGAATATCCAGATTGCAGTATGAATGATTTTAATCAGCGTTAATTTGGTTTTACTTTCCATATAATTTCTCCATTTTCGGCGTTAAATTTCGCCAAAAGATAGAAGCCTTTCCGAGCGGTTCCACGATAGGCAATCCGAAATCATCTTTGACCCCAAAATGCAAAGATGACTGACTTATATTTTCCTCGCAGTTAACTGCTTCCAATTACCCTTCCACAGCAGTAATCCGCCTAATATTGCCAACGTCAGCATCTGCCAGATTTCAACTAGAGAACCAAACCCGATCGAGGATGCGATCGCATCTCGAATTTCATCAAATGCAGCGTGATAAACAGTGACAACTGCAAGGCTCTGTGTCACAGTCCAAATATAGGCAAAAACGATCGCGTGCATCATGCTAGGAATTAGACTGACTGCCAGCATAATAGCGATTGAAATACCGACATTATCAGTCAGCTTTTCAGTTATGCCCATTCCAATCAGCACAGGCAAATGCCATGCCCACCAAATCAATGAATGAAGCAGCAATGCTGTTCTGAGGCTGTATTGTTTTACCAAGTGCGGTAGCATATAGCCGCGCCAGCCAAACTCTTCACCAAAGGCTGGAATCAAAGTGCCGATAAAACGGAGTAGAAAGTTTCCGAGAATATCTGAAATTACAACTCCTCTAGGAATAGTCCGCATTCCCAAGACTAATTCGAGGATTGTGGGAACAACCCATACAAAAATTGCTATTGAAAAGACAGCTAAATAGTGTTTTGATTTACCCCAACTCCAGCCAGATTTGGAAAAGCCATCACGGAATATATAGCGACCAGCGATATAGGTGCCAACTGTGACCATAATCATTGGCAATGAGCTTAAGGCATAGCGCATAAATGGTGTTTCTGCCCACAGTAAATACGCAATTTGAAATGGCCAAGATACCGTCACGACAATCAATAGGTATATTCTCAGTGAGAAAGGTTTATGGGTGATTCTCATTTTTGAACTTTACCTTTAAATTTTTGGTGTTTGTGGCGTTGCTGAATAGCAGAGTTCAGCAGCTATCTGCTATCTTGACAACCTGAATCCAAGCTAGATCTACCGTTTCTTGACCGTCCCCACGCCCTCCACCGTTTTTTGCACTTGAGGAGAGCCAATATACTCTACTGAACCCACGCCGGATACAGTCGCATCTAGGTTCTCACTCACATTAACCACAGCGCTTCCCACGCCACTGTTGCGAACCGTAGCTTGCTTAGTCTTAAACTCCTCACCATGAAAACTTCCGACCCCAGAAAGAGTAAGTTCTAGTACATCGACACTTCCGGCGATTGTCATGCTACCCACCCCATCAAGGGAAATCGACAACCGTTTACCTTGTATATCTTTTGCTTCAACAGTGCCGACACCGTTGATATTCAAGCTCTCCAAGTTCTTGACCTCCACAACAAACTCAATGGGTCTAGTCGGGTTGAAGTTGGCATCTTTCTCGATGGTGAGATACAGAACATTGTCAGCCACATAACTTTCTAAGAGGGGCAAAATGTTGTCATCAGCGGTGATCTTCAGGGACTCTTTTCCCGTTTGCTGCACCGTAACCCTGCCCACGGACTTACTAGAAATGGATGAGAATTCATGCGCTTCTCTAGATTCGGTTTTGACGATTCCAGACCCTCTAACCCCACTATTGAAATAGACATAGCAGCCCCCAGACAGGCTCAAAACGGTCAAGCACGCAACTAAACTGGATAGCTTTCTCATTATCTTTGCTTTAAAAATAGCAGGTGTGTCAAACTGTGTCCATTAAAGAAAGATAGTCGTGCGATCGACAAGCATCCGAATACCCAAAGTTTATTCTCCAATTCTGGATTTTAATCATCATCTCGATCCTCGTCTGACTCGTCTAACAGCCCTAATCTCAATAACTTTTTGGCAAGAGCATATACGTCCTGTTTACTGCCATCTTTATACTAAAAAGCGATCGCCTACTTCTTTTTCTTAGTTATCAAATATAGCGATCGCATACCGCAAAGCCTTTAGCAGTTAGATAATTGAGGCGATCGCCTAAAAATCACGACTCACGTTAATAGCGATCGCAAATGAAGAATCAACAATTTAGAGGTTTACTTGAGCGTTAAACCCTTTTATACAATTGAGTTCTCCAAACGAGAAAATATCAACTAAAATTCAAAATATCCTCTAATAATTCACGAGATTCTCTGGTTATATATTTTTTAAATCTGTATTCAATAGCTTCTGTACTTAGTTTATCAACGTTTTGATGGAAAACATTTGCTAAGACTTCTTGCTTATTTTTTAAAGTATAGTTATCAAAATTTGGTATATAGTTAGTTCGATATTTATGATATTGAATTTCGTGAAAAGTTCGCATAAATTTTTTAGGTGAAAGATCAACGTCAAATCTTTTTTGAAGATGTTTAACATGAGCGTCGAGTTCGTGAAGAAGACTCTTATCATCTATTTCTGCAAAAAAGAATAACCAACCTTTACATTTATTTTCTAAAATACATCCCGTAATACGAAGATTTAAACGCCATCGTAAAAAATCTTGATTCTTATTTTTGGAATACTTGTAACTTGTAAATATTGACGCTAAAGAATTTTTTATTTTGGCAATTGATTCCTCCCTGACACTGACCGAATACTTTCCAAAATTTTTAAAAGAGTAACCTAAATAATTAAAACCGTCATTTTTAAATGATCCAATTATTGACTTTCCGCTACCATTTGCAGGATCATGAATTTTTAAATCTATTTTAGAAAAATCAATAATTAGCTTCTCAGCTAATTGCCTAGAATCTTGAGATTTACAAAGGATTAATATATCGTCAACATATCTAAAATACTGAAAATTATTGTTCTTGCAAATTTCCTTGTCTATTTTTTGAAGATAAATAGCAGCCAGTATATTTGAAATTGACAATCCTTGAGGAACGCCTGAAGAAATCTTATTATTGTTTTCAGATTTGCTTATAACAGTAGAGGTTTGAATTGCTTTATTAATAAGTTCTAGTGTTTTCTTATGACGTATTTTATATCTTAATCTTAAGCGAAGATGATGATGTGAGATAGTTGGATAAAAATCACGAATATCTAGTTTGACAAAGGCATCATATTTTGTCTTATCTGCTTTTACTTTTTTAATGATATTTTGAGGGAGTTCTAAGCTTAAATCCCCACGAAAAGTTTTAGAAAGTAAATCGCACAACGCCGGTAAAACAATACGATCACGAATTGTTGGAATAGATATTTCTCTAGGAAGTTTACCTCGTCCTTTACTAACGAGTTTTAGCCTATAGTTACTAAAATTATAACTGCCATCAAGTATTTTTCTTGATGCTATTAATATTTGTTGATCGGCAATTTTCTTGAAAGACTTTTGATTGATATTGTCAATACCAGACGAAGCCGAGAATTGTATATGCTCATCATAAACTTTATGAAGTGACTTTTTTGAAAAATAATTTCTAAATTCTATTTCGGAAGGCATTATTTTAAACCTCTATCTTATTAAAAAATATATAGTAAGTTTCTTAACAAAATTATCTATAATATATAGGAAAACGAATCTTTTCAGGCTTGTATAATTGGCAATCTATTTTGCATCACCACTTAATAAAAATAAAGAAAAAGGTAATAAATATAGAATAGCAAGTAATAATGTTCGTGATAAAAAAGATATCAATATTAAACAGTACATTCCAATCGTTAAGTCTTTATCTATTTTTCCCCCAGATATCCATTTTTCATTAAAAATAGCACGATAGTAATCTAATGATTCATGATTTTCACAAGAGCGCAAAAGAAGGGTAAAATCTTCTCTAATCTGAATCAATTCACCTTCACTTGCCTTATTACATTTTTGCTCAAGATTCCCCAATGCTTCGTAACATTCTTTGAGTAGTCCAGCCCTGCGATTAAGCTGAAATCCACTTGAAAAACATTGAATACAAAAGATTAAAATCGAAAAAAGAATCCATACAAAATTAATATATTCACTTTTAGGTGCAAACTTAAAGTAGTAAACGGAAGTTCCTACAGAAAAAGCTGAGTAATAAAACAAAATTAAATTAGCGTGAAAAGAAGTCCAAAGTAGTCTTTGTTCCGCTTCAATACGAGCCTTTCTTGTCCACCAAATACGATCAGATAGTGCTTTATCAGGAGAATTCATAAAAAAAACCCTAGTGCATAAATAGTTAGTAAATAGTTAACGCTCAAATAAATGAGTCAGTCTAAAAGACAAGAGATTTCTCTCTTCAAAATTAGTTTCACCCACGCTGAAGTGAGTGGTTGAGGCTAATCAACATACACATAGGGGTCTTATGAGTATATCAAATTTCAATATTAAAGTCAACTCAGACAATTGATTTTTGCAATAGCGCATACGATGAGGGATCAATCTCAGTGAGATCGCCTATCTTGTAGGGCTTATTAATTTAATACGACGCATTTAAGCTGCTTGGTGCTAACTGTTTATGCGCTACTCTCTAGCAGTACACTCTACAAAGTTGCATTTTGCCAAATAAAGCATAAGTAATGTTTGTGCCGCGATCGCTTGCCCCTCAATTAAAACGTTATCCTAAGAGCGATTCCTAGATCGCGCTTCGCTATCGCCTAAAAATCACGACTCACAGGAATAGCGATCGCCTAATAATCAACCAATTCTCATCCTTATTTCTGACTCTCCAGAATTTCCTTCGCCTTTAAAAGTTCCTTATGTTGCTCTTTGCTAAGCGTAGGATACTTGAGGTTCAGTTCCTTTAACTGAGTGTAAATGATGCCTGCTACAACCAGACGAGTAAACCATTTGTGATCGGCGGGGATAATGTACCAGGGAGCATATTTTGTACTCGTGTGATTGAACATATCCTCATAGACACTCATATAGTCATCCCAAAAACTACGCGCTTTCGCATCATTTACAGAGAACTTCCAATTCTTTTCAGGGCGATTAATCCGTTCTAGAAAACGGTCTTTCTGCTCCTCTTTGGATACATTGAGGAAAAACTTGAGGATAATCGTCCCGTTATTAACCAGATGCTTCTCAAAGTTGTTGATTTCTTCAAAGCGGCGCTTCCAAATATCATTATCAATTAAACTAACAGTGAGCGGTCGCTGCTCTAGGATTTCTGGATGCACTCTTGTTACTAAGATTTCTTCGTAATAAGAGCGATTAAAAATTCCAATTCGTCCTCTTTCGGGCAAAGCCTTAGAACATCGCCACAAATAGTCATGATTTAACTCTTCTGTAGATGGCGCTTTAAAGCTATGCACCTGACATCCTTGAGGATTAATCCCAGACATAACGTGCTTGATGGTACTATCTTTACCAGCCGCATCCATAGCCTGAAAGATGATTAGGACAGCATGGGTGTTTTGGGCATAGAGAACATCCTGATATTCAGCTAAAGCCTCAATACCTTCCTTTAATTTACCTTTAGCTTTCGACTTTTTGAGGTGATCAGCTTTGTAGCCTGGGTCATAGTCTTTAGTAAGGGAAATCTTCTGCCCTGGTGGCACAATAAAAGGACGAATTAAATCGTCAAGTTTTTTGATTGGGAATAAGTTATTAGATTGATTATCTGTCATGTTTTTGACTCTCAAATTTTAGTACAAGACAAAAAAATTGCAAAAGTAGGCTAATACCTTATACCAATTTCATATATCTATCGCTCCGAAAAAGACTCAAAAAATCTAAAAAGTAGTTCCCATTTTTCGTAGCCAACGATAATGGGATGATAATCCTGACCAAAAAGAACTATGTTGGTTATATCCCACTCCATATTCTCGACAAGTCTGCTCCACGACTTTAGATAGTTCAGGATAGTTAATATGGCAGATATTGGGGAATAAATGATGCTCGACTTGGAAATTCAATCCACCCAGAAGCCATGTCATCAAATGGTTATTCCGAGAGAAGTTTATCGTTGTTTCGATCTGATGCACCGCCCAATCTTTCTCAATGAGACTCACCTCGGCAATTGGTAATGGAAAATCGGCTTCTTCGACCATATGCGCTAGTTGAAATACTACGCTCAGCACTACTCCCAAGGTGACAGCTACTAATCCATAGCTCCCTAAAACTTGCCATAGCGCATGAAATTGTAACGGAATCGCAAAGGCAAGCGCGAAAAATACCAGTTTGCCACCAAAAAATATCACTAGATTACTGGACTTAGGACGTGGATAGCGGCGATCGCCAATTTTGCCAGCGATCAGACAATAAAAATCATCATAAAAATGCCACTTAATCGCTAGCAATCCATACAACAACCACAAATAATAATGTTGCCAACGATGGAAGGCTAAGTGCGGATGAGAAGGAGAAAGTCGCCCCAAAATTCCCACCTCCAAATCCATGTCATAACCAGCAATATTGGTATAGGTATGATGGAGAACATCGTGCTTCCAATGCCAAATATAAGAACTGCCGCCAATCAAATCTAAACTCATCGCCATGAGTTTATTAACCCATAGCGAATCGGAATATGCGTGATGTGCGCCGTCATGTTGAATACCAAAACCAATGCCTGCGGTAACGACACCGAGCATAATGCACAAGGGAATTACCTGCCACCATGTCTGAGCTACCAAAACCAATAGAGAATATAATCCGAAAAAGCTAAACAACAAGATAATGGTTTTCGCATACATTTGCGGACAATCACGAGCCTTGCGATCTGGATTTTGAAAAAATTCGTCAACCCTTCGTCTTAGTTCCGTCTTAAACCCACTATTCTTGCCAAACTTCAATTTTTTTGCTGTCTCTTTTTCCAGAACCACAGACTGATGAGATTTATTGACTTGCATCTTGTACTGTATTTAACTCTCAAATATTAATATCGCGCATGTTCTCCCTCGTTAAATTTGTATACCATAACGGGAGCTGTCACCACCATTTATCTCAATCACGCCGATCGCTGAGATGAATTTCACGATTGGTTAGTTGTCGATAAACGATCTCAATCGCAAATGCCAGAGCTACCATTAAAATCACGATCCAGAGATTTCTCGGATTTGTTTGGGCGGTTTGAGCGAGTAGCACCACGACAGCAGCTAGACAGGCAACAGTACCCAAAAATGAAATCCATCGATAGCTATTAGTTCGTTTATAAAGCCGCACATTAGCAAAGTTGACAGCCGCAAAAATGAGTAAAAAGCCTGAGCTGCCCATTGTCGAGATGCCAGAGAGATCGAACACATTAGCAATAATTAGGGTTAAGCCACTGGTAATTAATAACCCCTCAACGGGCTGATTCCAGATCTTTTTTTCTAACGAAGTGGGTAACTCTCCAGATTTAGCAATGATAAAACTCAGGCGTGAGGTGCCGTAAAGTGTGGCATTGAGGGCTGAAGCCGTTGAGAGTAAAGCGGCGATCGCAATTAAACTAAAACCAGCCTGCCCCATGAATGGTTTAGCCGCCGCCGCCAATGCGTATTCTTTAGCCGCAACGATTTGTTCAGTCGGTAAAGAGCCTACGGTGATGCCTGCAATCAGAATGTACAGCAACAGCACAAATACAACCGCTGAATAATAAGCACGAGGCAATGTACGCTCAGGATGCTTTACATCTTCGGCGGTGTTGGCCATCAACTCAAAGCCTTCAAACGCTAAGAAAATAATCATGCCGCCTGAAATGATCGACAGCGGCGAAGCCCAAGTAGAGGGTTGCAATTGCGCCAAATCAACGCCTCGCGCACCAATGCCAATAAATACGCCCAGGATGATCAGTTTGAAGGCAACAATCCAGCTTTCGGCTTTACCAATCAAATCAGCGCTAAGAAAGTTAAGCCCAGTAATGCCGATGATCGCCCCGCTGATGAGCAGATGCCTGATCCAGACTTGGGCAGACTCTGGGAAAAACACTGCACCGTAGCTGCCAAATGCAGATGCGTAGAGAGAAAGCATCACGATGTAACTCAGCCACAGCAATAGGTTCATTCCCCCTGTCAGAACGCCTGTGCCAAAGGCTTTATTTAAAAAGGTGACAGTTCCCCCTCGACTTGGGAAAGCGATCGAGAGTTGGACTTGACACTCCCGCCGCTAAATCAAAGGCTTGCCCTCGAGCAAAGCGAAGGGTTATAGCGGGGGATTCTTCCTTCAACCAGCGAACTTAGTATCTTGATTTTCATCAAGACAAAAGAGGCTCATCTGTCCGGAAGCGTTGGTCCAGTATTCCTGGAATGTTCCCGCATGCCCTGCGGTACGTAGTCCTAATTTGAGAATGTTTTTCGCCGCGTTTTCATCACGATCTAATACAGTTCCACAACCGCATTTGTGAGTTCTAGTACTAAGCGATTTCTTGACGGTTGCGCCGCAATTAGAGCAGTTTTGACTAGTGTAGTGGGGAGGTACGGACACGGTTACCGTGCCAAATACCTTCCCAAAGTATTCCACCCAAGTCCTAAACATCGTCCAACTAGCATCAGAAATAGACTTAGCTAGTTTGTGGTTGTTCACCATATTTCGCACTTTTAAGTCTTCATAGGCTACCAAGTCGTTAGACCGGATTACGCACAATGCAGTCTTAACTGCAAAGTCTTTACGTTGCCTACTTACTTTGAGGTGCTTTCTTGCAAGCTTTTGCTTGGCTTTCTTGTAGCTACTTGACTGAGCCTGACCTTTCTTGAACTTTCGAGAGACTCGCTTCTGTAGGCGCTTTAGGGCTTTTTCAGACTTTCTCAGGTACTTGGGACTATCAATCTTGTTACCATCAGAGTCTGTGTAGAAAGCACAGATGCCAACATCAAGTCCTACAGTTTTACCTGTTGGCTGTCTCTCCTCAGTCCGGTCATAGTCGATACAAAACTGGACATAAAAACCGTCAGCTCTACGTACTACCCTGACTCGCTTGATTTGCTCAAGTTGGTAGTAGTTTAAGTTTCGACTGCCGTAGAGTTTGAACTCGCCAGCATTGAAGCCGTCAGTGAAGGTTATTCTGTCTCGATTTTCAGACAGCTTCCAGCCCGTGACTTTGTATTCTACTGAGCCGTGGGCGGGTCTATTTTTCTTGTATTTTGGGTAGCCTTTCTTGCCTGGTATCTGCTTTTTGCAGTTATCGAAGAACCTAGAAATAGCTGCCCAAGTACGCTCTGCCATAGCTTGACGAGCTTGTGAGTTAAGGTTTTTAGTCCAAGGGAAGTCTGTATTTCTGGCTAATCGCGTGACGTATTTGTATAAGTCGTTCCGACTCTTGGCGTTGCCATCTTCCCAAAAACGAAGACAAGAATTACGGATAAACAAACCAGTGCGAATGGCTTCGTTTAGCCTCTCGTACTGGTTTATATTTCCCTTTAACTTGGCTTCGTAGACTAGCATTTATCACTTAACAACCACGATAAAATACTAGCACAAGTGCTTTTCACTGGCAATTCATCTCACCGCTAAATCAGAGATTATAGCGGGAGCTTTCTTGCCGAATTAGGTAAGCATAGGTAGTGAGTAAGGCAACAACACCTGCGATCGCAAATGCTAACGGTGCGCCTCCCTGAGCTAACTGCACCGACAACCCCAAAACGGCGAAGATGCCGCCACCCACCATGCCACCGATGCCGACGGCAACCACTGACCAAAACCCCATGTTACGCTCTGCCATTTTTAACTTGCCTCGTATAGTTTCTACAGGCGATCGCCCTTTCCCCACGAGATTCACTTTCTTGCAGCCCTTTGCGGTTATCGTGTCCTGCGTGTTGCTGTTGATCTGTCATGTTTTTCACAAAAAATTGTAATTCTATTTGTCTTAAACCTCATTGGCGATCGCCACAGCTCCATTGCTTCGCTTGTTCTAATTCGGCATTCAGAAACAATTTAAATTTGCTCGGAATCAGCCATTTAAAAGCCCAAACTTAAGCTCTAGCTAACTGTGGGGAAAGTTGAGGTTTATTCAAACTAATCAGTTGAGCAACTCGATAAGCTGAATCGATCGCCCCTCCATGCAAGCCATCGCCAAGATAGGCTCCCGCATGGTAAGTGTTATTCTCGCCATTCGTGGCAACCACTTCATTTCGGTATCGAAAAGACTCAGTGGTATATAACGGCGTGTGGTGTTCCTGTGTGTGAATAATGCGATCTGCTTGCAGCAGCGCCTCGCTATCGCCCGCAATCAATTCTTCCAATTGGAACGATAAAAAATGATGTTGAGGTGACGAGGAGATGCCGCAAAGTTGATTCAAGTAGCCGTTATAACCCCAGCTAGTTTTTGTCTGGAAGAAATCAAATTCTGAAGGTGTTTTAATATCATGGGGGGCGTACATAGAACTATCGCGATGAACGATGCTGGTTATATGGTTTGCTTTCCATGCAGAAAATCGTTTAGTTTCCGCCTCGGTTGGGTCTGCTAATAAAGCCATCACTTGGTCAGGTGATGTCGCAAATACGACCTTATCAAATTCCCGCATCTCACCTGTCGTTCGCACAACTTTCACAACATCCAAGCTTCTGGAAATACGAGCAATCTCTGCATTCAGTAAAATATCACCCTTAAATCGTGCCAAGATTTTTTCGATATAAGTATACACACCGCCTTTAACCCTGACCCAATTGACTGAGATATAGTCGAGTAGCATCGGAATTGCTAACTCTGCGGGGAAATCATCAATCAGTTCAAATGGGATTGAGTAGCTATACATAACTAGTAATTTCAGCCAAGTATTGCGACTGCAAGGGCGTTTCAGGTAGGTCGATAGCGGTTGATTATAGAAATCTTGCACATTCGCAAATCGCACTTTTAACCATACTCCAGCAGAACGGGCGTAGATAGTATCGAGGCGTAAATGTTCGATTAGGGCGTGGAAACCTGAAAAATTCTTATCGATCGCCACTCCCGATAAAAAGTGGCTACCATCTTTGAGAAACATGGCTGAACCAACATTGACAGGTTCTAGCTCCACATCTAACTCTTTCATCAACGCCATAAAGCTATAAAATGCAGTCGGAAATTCAAGCACACCACTTTCCAAAACTTGATCACAATCGGCTTGGTTTGGCTTCACATTTTTATTCAGCGTCCGAATATGTCCTCCCAATATCGGCTGCCTCTCAAACACAGTAACTTGATGTCCTTCTTTGTCGAGCAAGTAGGCCGTAACCATGCCACTAGCTCCGCCGCCAATAATAGCGATTCTCATAATTTACCTTCAGATAAATAACATGAATATTAGATAGATGTTTGTTTGTTTTGCTGTTGCTATTTAGCGATCGCCTAAGATCAGATCACTAGATAATCGTTGATAGAGCAATGCACCTGTCCAAACTGTGGGAGCAAAGCCCGGATAGCCAGATGAGGCATTACAGAAATAGAACTGTTCGAGTGAGGTTTCGTGATTTAATCGCCCCAGACCCATATTTTGGGGAGTTAAACTAGAGCCGTAGGAGTTGCCACTAGGACTCCAGCAAAAACGCTCATTAGTAGTAGGGCTGCCCGTGATATGAAAGACCATATGCTTTCTAAAATTAGGCACATAGTTTTTTTCCACAACATCAAGAATAGAATCCAAGATTTCTTGTTTTTTCTGCTTATAAGCTTTGCGATCGCTCTCCCGTAATTGATTGAAGTAGCCATAATTCGCCACGGTCAGAAATTCCACAATCTGGCAGTCTTCGGGGCAGTCCCGACTCGCTGCTGTCAATAAAGTAGGCGTTGTAATCGCAAAACTAGGATTAGAAAAATCATGGCGATCGTACATTTGGGCGAAGGCTTCATTTAGATCCTGATGCCCCGTATGAAAGAGATTCCACTTGCCAAAACCGTAGTCCCGCAGATCAATATCTTTAACGACGCAGTACGCCATAAAGTTTGATGCTGAATATTCATAGTCCAGTTTGCGGCGCACAGTTTTAGAGAATTTTTCGATCCCAATCATCTTGGCGGCTCTTTTGGGATCAATATTGCAAATCACAGTATCACCCGTAAATTCATGGGTTTGATGGGTGGTGAGATTGATCGCCTCAACTCCTGTCACTGTTCTATTTGTGATTCTAAAATTCGTGACTTCATGGTTGAGCAGCACCTGTCCTCCGTGGGATTCGATCACTTTGACCAACGCATTGATCACGCTTTCAAAATGTTGAGTTGGATAAAAAGCCCCTGCTTGATAGCCTCGGAACAAGATGACCCAAGCATAAAATGAGAGTTGATCTGGAGGTAGTAAAAAATCAGGCCATTGCAGAGCTAATAGGGTTTGGGCAGCTTGGGGTAGCTGAAACTTATCAAATACATCTTGAAGTGTGCTGTTGAGATACTGGACGGTGCAGAATACCTCAATTGGCTGTTTGAGTAGTTCCATTAGCTTGATTGGCGGAGATAGCTTTTTCAAACCTGCGCCAGTCTTTTCTACGTCGTTGATGAATTTGCTAAGGCGATCGCCATGGTCAGGGAACAGTGCAGATAATCGCTGGATTAGTTCTTCTGGTTCCGAGGGAATGTCCAAGGCGTAACCAGGCATTCGCATATGGTCAAAGCCCTTGGGGTCATACCGCTCAAAGGTTATTTCCTGATCCAAGCCCAGTTTTTTGAGTACTTTGTTAACAGTGTGCCCTTCGCCGCAATCCCAGACATAGTGAAATTGCGCGTTAAACGTATATTTCCTCGCCATCGTAAAGGTATGTCCATAACCACCCGGATGCTCATGGGCTTCAAGAATTTGCACTGTCTTGCCAGAGTTGGCCATCAAAGCCCCAAAGGTCAATGCTGATAAACCACTACCGACAATCAAGTAATCTGGTTTCATATCTCGATTTCCTCAAACAATAAACATCTTTAGCCATTCAGTAAGAGGCTCTGAACTTGGAGTCAGAAATCCTTGCACTGGACTAACTAGCCGGGTAGCCAACTTTGGCGATCGCCTTCTTAATGGCTGATTCAGAAGATTCAGTTTCTACCAATACAATCTTGGTTTTTAGATCACTCTGAATGGAAGCATTTGCATCGACTGTTTTGATCGCGTTTGTGATGGCATCACACAACCAACACAGCTCATGTCAGAAACTTTCAGTTGGAGTTTCATAAGTATTAAATAGTTATTTTTTGAGTAGTGTTGCGAATTGATTGGGCTATAGTTTGAAGCCAAATAAAGCTCCCTTTCGCTTAGCAATAAATTGTGATTATATTTACCCTAAACATTATTGGCGATCGCCACTGATCCATTGCTTAGCCTGTTCTAGTTCCGCATTCGGAAACAATCTAAACCTGCTCGGAATCAGCCATTTAAAAGCCCATATCATACGGCGCAACCAGCCTACATCCGTGACTACCGCAACCCGTTCCCATTAATGATAATGCGCCAACCCAAATTTGCCATCATCCCAAAGTGCCATCATTAAAAAATCACGGAATTCATCGCCAATATTATGATAAAGAAAACGTACTTTTTGATGAGCATCGGTGGCGATCGCCAAACGCCATTTTTTATCCCCATCAAATTCATCCTTTCAAGCTGACCAGTAGACATTAGTAAAGTCCACAGTTTGCACGCCCATCCCCATCATTTCGCAACAACACCGATAAAAGTCGCACTTTATTGAGCATAAAATGAAAAAGTGTCCTTTTTAAAGCACAACCAAGGCGAAACTTGGGCAGAGAATTAGCCTGATTTTGGCGCAAACTTGTCATCCCCTAAGCAATGGCGATCGCCGGATTGCCAAAAATTTTCCAAAAAAAAGGGGAGCGATTAAGACCGTCTCCTCCAACGTGGTAATTCCTGTAATGCTTGAATTTCAAGGCGATTTATCGTGGCGACAAACCGGACTACTTCGCCACTGAACTGCCAGATTTTACTGATGCAGCTAGCAACTTCGCTTCAGGTGGTAGTTTTACCTTCGAGGCAAGTCCCGCCCACTGAAGTGCCTGAATAAACCAGTAGGTGAAATCGGGAAGATACCTTACTTTGCCCTCTGTAATGGTTATCCCGTGCCTTGCTGACCACTCGAACGCATGGTGCACACTGTGCCATCCTTCCCCAAGGGCTAAAATCGCGACAACCCAGTTATTCGTGCTCTTATCACCCGTTTCAAATGGGCGATCGCCAAACTTATGGCAAACCGAATTCACAAGGGCGACCCCATGGAAAAGTATTGTCGTACTCAGGAAAAAAGCCCCTAAATATTCCAATCCACCCACCCAATATGAAAAGCCACCGAGGGTGATTAACGGTACAAAATGCAGGCGATCAATCGTTTTCAACACAATATCCTGTTCGATATCAGCCGGTAAATGATTCGGGAATGTATTCGGAGAGATTAACCAGCGGTAATGGGACCACCAAAATCCTTTGTTCGAGTTATGGGGATCATTCGCTTGATCACTGAAACGATGGTGATCAAGATGATGGGATTTCCACCAACTCGGCCCCATTTGTCCTGCTGAGGCGGTAATAAAAGTACCGATCCATTTCACTAAAATGGGCGCTTGATAAGATCTGTGGGTAAGTAAGCGATGGTAAATGCTAGTTGTCCCCAACATACGGAGCCAATACCAAAACAGTACCCATAATCCTCCTCCAAAGCTAAGACCAGTAGACAGCAGAATCAATGTGCCAAAGTGACAAAGGATGATCAAAAGGGGACCTATGGCATAACCGATTAGGGTCAGTTTGGAGTAATTTCTCTTTTCTTTTTTCGGCAAGATGCTTTCAGGGATTAGGTTTGCGTTCTTGGGAGGGTTTTCAGTCAACATACTTGACTGCTTAACGTACTGACCTTGCTATGAAAGCTTGTTTTTGAGTTTTTTACAAACCTTAGGCTTTGTGATTTTGTCGGGGATTGGCGATCGCCTTCTTAATGGCTGATTCAGAAGATTCAGTTTCTACCAATACAATCTTGGTTTTTAGATCACTCTGAATGGAAGCATTTGCATCGACTGTTTTGATCGCGTTTGTGATGGCATCACACAACCAACACAGCTCATGTCAGAAACTTTCAGTTGGAGTTTCATAAGTATTAAATAGTTATTTTTTGAGTAGTGTTGCGAATTGATTGGGCTATAGTTTGAAGCCAAATAAAGCTCCCTTTCGCTTAGCAATAAATTGTGATTATATTTACCCTAAACATTATTGGCGATCGCCACTGATCCATTGCTTAGCCTGTTCTAGTTCCGCATTCGGAAACAATCTAAACCTGCTCGGAATCAGCCATTTAAAAGCCCATATCATACGGCGCAACCAGCCTACATCCGTGACCACCGCAACCCGTTCCCATTCATGGTAATGCGCCAACCCAAATTTACCATCATCCCAAAGTGCCATCATCGAAAAATCACTAAATTCCTTGCCAATATGATAAAGAAGACGCACTTTCTTATATTTTGCGAGCTTTTCTTCCACCATCGGCATCAGCACTTTTTCATAATCATCGGCGGTGATCTTACCCACGGCGGAAACAGCTAAGACTTGCTCGGGGAAATCTGTCAGAATTTTAAACATTTTAGAACTCCTAAAATAATACTAATTCGTTAATTCATTGCTACATATCAAGCCTTAATCCCCCCGCCTATCGGCTTCCCCCCTTAACAACCGGAGTTTTAGTGAGGAGGGTTAGGGAGTATCCTCAATTTGTAGTTGTTATTGATCGATTTGGTATAAATATTTAAACCTTATGTATTCCGATATGCGATCGCCGCAAATTCTGGTTTTATAATGTCTTGAGAAAACCGATCAAGTCGGCTAAATCTTCATCGCCAATTTGCCAGCGTGGCATATCCCTGCTCAACATTTTTTCGCCGTCAGGGTCTTCACCTTTGGTAATCGCCAAACGGAATTTTTCGTCATCATCGAATTCATCCTTTAGGGCTGACCAACGAATGTCAGGGGCATTTATTGTTGTCTGCATTCCCATCATCGTATGTTCACCACCACGCCCATCGGAGCCGTGACAGGAGGCACAGGTTAGGAAGCCATTCCCCATAATTCCTCTCTGTGTGCCATTGCCCATCATTCCTCCATTCCCCATCATTCCATTCGATGAAGACACACCAGTAGGAGTAATATTCGTACTGCGATCGCTTGCCGCTGTGAAATAAATACGCTCACCATTAGAGGCAAATGTTTGCTGTTGTGCCATTGTTGAGTTGCCATTTTGCGACGATGTGGCAACTTGTCGAGAGTGATCTATCTGGCCGCTGTTAACCATATGTGACGGTGACATACATGAATAGAGCAAGATCGTGATCAGCATGCTGGTAAATAACCAAACTGGGATAAATCTATTGGGTCTGAGCGATCGCCGAATAAAAAGTTTCAAAGGTTTCAAAGGTTTCATGGTGGGAGACTCCAAAATTGAGAAAGAAAGTGTGTGATCTATGGGCGGGTATTAAAAACCTGAAAAATAACGATATTTATTAGGATTTCCGTAAATGGGGATGGGAAAACCATTGATGCAGCTTCCTTAAGCTGTAGGTGATATAGACTGGCTGATCGTGGTTAAACACACCGTAGGCACGCTGTTTCACCCAGTCCTCAATCAAAAACCAGATCAACCCATAAGCCCAGATCAACCCTGCCCAACCCCACCCGATTGGGGTCATAAAGATGCCATACACAGCAATTAGGGTTGCGAGTATTTGGGTTCCCAGGACGGCGGCTAGCAAAATTCGAGCGGGTTTAATCGACCAGAAAGGTCCCTTAGTGCGCGTCACAAAAATAGTCAGATGTCCGGCGATCGAAAGTTTCAGGTAAATCAGCGTTTGCAGAATGCTGCGATCGAGGTGAAAATATTGTTCCCCCAAATACAATAGCCCAAAGGATTCGACTACCCCAGTTATCCCCAGGATGGTTGCTAGTCCCAGTACAACGGGCATATTCCAAGTTTCGGGACGCTTGGCTGGACGGGTGTTATCGTAGGCAATGGAAATAATAGCCCCATCATTCAACAGTGCCAGCAGCACGATCATGATGGCGGTCACGGGATAGAAGTTGTAGACCAGAATGGAAAGGGTCATAAACAACAAAATCCGGATGGTTTCAGTAATCCGGTAAATGGCATAGTTGTTCATACGCTGGAAGATGCGGCGGCTTTCCTGAATTGCCTCCACAATTACACCGAGTCCCGGCGTGAGCAAAACAATATCGGCAGCGGCGCGGGCGGCATCGGTGGCTCCCGAAACGGCAATCCCAGCATCGGCTTTTTTCAGTGCCGGGGCATCATTAACACCATCTCCAGCCATGCCCACGAGGTGTCCCCGTTGCTGCAAGACTTCCACAATATGGTATTTGTGTTCCGGGAAGACCTGGGCAAACCCGGCGGCAGCTTCGATCGCATCAGCAACCTGTCCGGCCTGGTGAGGAGCGACTTTTTCCATCAGGCTGGCATCGAGGATATCTCCCTGAAGTCCCAGTTGATGGGCGGTTTCTCGCGCGATCGCTTGCTGATCTCCCGTCAACATTTTCAAGTTAACCCCTAACTTGTACACCGCATCAATCATCTGCTGGGAGTCGCTGCGGGGTGGGTCAAACAACGGCAGTACACCCAAAAACTGCCAGTTTTCCTGGGAGTCAGTCCGAGCAACCCCCAGGGATCGAAAGCCGCGTTGGGCAAACTCTGCGATCGCGTTATCCACTTGAGGCTGCACCTGATCGGCATTGGTTGAAAGAGCCAGAATCACCTGTGGTGCACCTTTGCTGACTTTAAGGCGATCGCGATCGGCGGTTTCAACGGTAGCTTCGGTGCGTTTGCCTACTGGATCAAAGGGCTGGAAGTGGACAATTCGATAGGCACCGAGAGATTGGTCAGGCTTCAGTCCCGTGAGGATAGCTAGATCAATGGGGTCGCCATCTTCATCCCGCGAGGCCAGGGCGGCGTTGAGAATTAGCTCTTCTGGAGCAGTATTGCCCACACAGAAAGGCTCTCCCAGGGTTAACTGGTTGAGGGTTAAGGTTCCCGTTTTGTCGGAACAGAGAATATCAATGCCCGCCATCTCTTCAATTGCCGCTAGCCGACTGACAATCGCATCCTTTTTCGCCAACTGTTGGGCACCTACTGCCATTGTCACCGACAGCACCGTGGGCATAGCTACTGGAATGGAGGCAACTGTCAATACCAATAAAAATCGCAGGGTTGTTAGCCAGGGCTCGCCCCGAAACAGCGCCACCATCAGCACCAGCACCACCAGCACTAGGGCAATTACGATCAGGTAATCACCGATTTTCAACACCGCTTGTTGAAAGTGGCTGACTGTCTGGGCCGATGCCACTAAGTGGGCAGTTTTCCCCATGTAAGTCCGAGCGCCCGTGGCATAGACAATGCCATCCAGTTCTCCTTGCTTTAGGATAGAACCGGAGTACAGCACATCTCCCACTTTGTGTTCTACGGGTAGAGATTCCCCCGTCAATGCCGACTGGTCAACCTGCGCCGGATCTCCTGACAAAAACCGTGTATCGGCAGGCACAATATCACCCAGACGCAACCGAATCAGGTCGCCAGCAACCAGTTCGCGAGCCGGGATTGTCGTCCAAGCGTCGTCTCGTTTTACCCGTGCTTTGAGTGCCAGTTTCGCTTTGAGAGCTGCGATTGCATTACCCGCCTGAAATTCTTCCCAAAACCCCACTACGCCGTTGGCGATCAGCAGGGCTAGAATCAGTCCAAAATCAACCCAGTCTCCGACTAGGGCTGAAAGGATGACCGCTGCTTCAATCATCCAGGCAATCGGTCCCCAAAAGTGCGACAGGAACTGCATTATTGGGCTGACCGTTGATTCGGGTAACTCGTTGTAGCCGTCTTGCGATAGTCGCTGGCTTGCCTCTGTCTGGCTCAATCCCTGATTGGACGTACTCAGTTGCTTTTGCAGCTCTTTTAACGATAGATGCGAAAGCGTTTCTGGATCAGCAGATACACTCATGAGATGACTCCTTAATTAATTCATCAAGGGTTTAGCAAATTATTCACGACTGGCAACGGTTTGCCACTCCTTAACTAAAGAGGATGGAACAGATAAACTAACAGCTTTTCCACCGATGGTTGGCAGGGTTAATTTCAGGGGAATCTCCGCCTGCAACTGCGGTAGGACAGATTTCATGTCATATTCTGCGACATTCGCTGGGGCTGGCATATCCAGAGAAATTTCGCTAGAAATATCCTTGGCGGTTAGAGTTTTGCCTAGAGATGTTGTTAGGTTCAGTGGTTGAGTGTGATCTAATTCCACCGCACCAGGAAAGCCCACTACGCGCAGAGAGACAGTATAACTACCTTCAGGATGGATGCGCTTGAAAGCGATCGCCTGCCAGGAATTTCCGGTCTGATCTCGCAGGTTTTGTCGGGATTGGTAGAGCATCTGCCCTGGATATTCTTTGATTTGGGTCACAGTAGCAAAAGCGGGTAGGGGACTGCAAACAACCAGTAAAACGCAGATCCAAGCAGCCAATAGCCAGCGCATCGGGCGAATTTTAAACTTGTTAAAGTAGATAAAGTCCATTATAAAAGTCCTTACAAAGTTAAACTCTCTTGCAATTCCAGAGTGAAAATTTTGGATTTTAATCCCAATTGTTGTGGTGTATTAACTAGAAGCGATCGCCTAATATCCCTAACACCAGGATTGTTCACCCGGAGGATTGTGCAGTAACTCGCGAATATTGGCTTCGATGACCCGGTAGCCCACATTGCCGTTGAGTCTCTGCCGTCCTTCATTAAAAATCAGGGTGGGGCTGACCGTAACCGTATACTCTTTGACCAAGTCAAAATCCTTGGATAGCTGAGCGTATGCCTCACCACTATCGATCTGAGCTTGGATAGCCGCGATCTGGAGTCCTAACTCCTCCGCAATTTCAAACTGCACCTTGCGGTCAGAAACATTCGCCATTTGGGTAAAGAACGCCTCTCGAAATGCCCAGATAGCTTTTTCAAATACCTGTTGCGATTGCTCTACCAAACCCTTTGCTTCTAGTAGTTGAATCGCATGGAGAAATAAATGACAGGATGTGGATGAATGTGGCGTAACTTTAGTCCAAATATCAGGATGAACGGTTATATGATCGAACTTTTTTGCAACCTCCTGAGTATGACTACTGTATCCTTGCAATCCCCCCCGATCCCGCCATCGGTTCTCCAGCTTTTCACGAGCAGCACCAAAGACAGGGACGAAGTGGTGTTCGAGCGCAATCTTGTCTTGAAAGGTTGTTTTCAACTCATCCAGACGGATCTGAGCAATATAAGCCCAAATGCAGAGAACATCGGAAAAGTAAAAGATACGAATGGGTTCCATTGTTATTCCAGTAGTTACCAAGATGAGGGGGTGATGGGGTGATGGGGTGACGGGATGATGGGATTGCTAACCCTCTCCCCATCACTTCATCCTCATACCCACCAGGGCTTTTCCCCAGTGCGGGGATCGGTTTCCGTCCAGGGCGAGATCAAAATGCTGTTATCGATCACTGCAACCTGAACAATCTTGAGCGGCAGAGGAGCCGGACCACGTACCACCGTCCCATCAGGGGCATAGCGGGAACCATGACAGGGACATTGAAACTGCTGATCCATCGGGTTCCAGGGAAAGGTGCAGCCCAAGTGGGTGCAGTTATCAACAATCCCTATACTGTCCAGGGTGTTATCTTCTTTGACAATCAGGTAAGTGGGTTCCCCTGCCAGACCCGCAACCAGGGCACGGGTTCCCGGTGGCTCTGTCAGGATTTGTGTAGCTGGGATTGGATGCCCTAGGATATCTTTAGCAAGAATGGCTCCCCCCGCTCCCGTTGTTTCTGCTGGGGGAATGAAGAATTTGCCGGCAACGTAGAGCGCGGAACTAGCAGTGGCAGCAACAGTTGCTCCGGTGATGAAGTTGAGGAGTTGCCGTCGGGATAGGGATGGACTTTCGAGAGGAAGACTATTGTCCATGATGGATCTCCAAAAGAGTTGATAAGTGAATTCTTCTAAAGTTGCTCATTGGTCTGGCTGGTACGAATTCCCAGGAGGCTATAAAGACCGCAAAAACCGACCAGAGCCGTCACCAGCAAGACGCTACCCGCAACGACTAGACCAATACCCAATCCTGTACCGCTGTAAAGGAACAGTCCCAGATAAAACAACACTGAAGCCAACAGTAAGCGGATCAGGCGATCAAGCGAACCAACATTCATTTTCATAGTTGCAATCTCCAACAAGGTAACTAAATTACTATATTAGTATATAGTAATTTAAAAATGTGCGATCAAATCACTATCGTTATCAACCTGCGATCGCGCTTGGTTTAACCCCTAGTTAATTGAGATGGAACAATTACTGACTGTTTTGGTATTGTTTCTCAGTCTCTCCTGCCGAATCTCACAGCGTCATGATTTGGCGATCGCTTCTCCTGCATTTTTCCAGCCTGGAAAACTTGGCGGAAATCCCTGGGCATTTTCATAGCCCAATAGGTGCAATGTCATCACTCCCATTGCTGATCGATAGCTCGTTGAACAGTACAAAACTACGGGGCGATCATGCGCGATTTTATCCAAATTCTGAGTCAAGGTTCGGAGCGGAATATTGATCGCATTAGGGATATGTCCTGACCGATATTCAGAGGGTTCTCGCACATCCACTAACAGGGTTTGAGGGTTCTTTAATAGGTTTTTCAACCCATCGACATTAGAGATCGTGTAGTAGCCTGCTGGCATTGACGTGAGAAAGCGATCGACTCCCGACTCCAGATTGAGGGTTTCTTCAGGCAGAGTTTGCCTCCTTTCTTGAGATATCGATCCAAACTCCGCAAGAGTTACCGCCATGATCGGGTTTTGCCCAATACCAACCAAGAGGCAAAAACATAGTGCAAAGCCCAGTAATAGGGTCTGAATTGATTTCTTGAAACTCATAAATTTCTTCTAAATTCCCAGTAAAAAATTGAGCCGATTTCATCGAAGTGTTGTCCCCAGGTCGTGGATATGGAGTACCCCAAAGCCATGATGTACAACCGATGCTTCAACGTCTGCTGCTGTCTGGCTGAATGATTTCTGAGTCTCGACGATGTAATACATAAGCTCACCTCAATCTTTATCTTCTGACTCGATTCTCTTGCCAAAGGCTATTGGGTAAAGTGTTGCCGAATCTTTGCGGCAAGCTGAGGTTCGGTCAGATTATCAACCGTTTCAACCCCGACAACCTTTGCTCCAAGCCGATTTTCTTCCAGCCGCTTTTGCAGTTCATTAGTGACCTTGCGATGATCAATCCATAGCCCTAATTGCTTGATCATTGATATCTCCTTTTTTTTATGAATGCCATCTAAGCCATTACTACAAACTAAAATCAACTTCTAAAATGCAGCATTCCACAACGCAATGACTGGCACTGTGGGATGATGGGAGTCGAAGGCGAAAACACTGAGCGATGCCGTGACCAGTGGAAAATGCTGCGCTTCGACTACCGCTAATCCGATCCATCGCATAGCCAAAACGCCACCAAACTGACCGTGCGAAAAGAGCGCGATATTGCCGTTCAGTGTGCGAAGACGAGCAATAAGCCGATCTGCTCGATCAGAAATTTGGGAAGACATTTCACCATGTGGGCAGCCGTCCCGAAAAACATTCCAGTCGGGCCGCTCCTGTCGAATATTCACGGAGTGCTTTCTTTGATAATCCCCATAGTCCCATTCGACCAAGTCCGGTTCGATTTCCGGGGATTGATCCAGCTCGACCAAGGCACAGGTTTGTTGGGTACGCTGGAGCGGGCTGGTTAGTGGGACTTAGACAGATTTCAAGCCCAAACAAAGCCCAAAGCAGCTTTGTGAGCAAAGAATACGTCCCGATTGTGGTTCAACCACTCCATAAAACGGAAAGACATCGCTGTCCGAAACGCCTCTAATGCTTCAGTAAAGGTGTTTAAAGGTTTCGATGCCCAACGCCGTCTTAATCCTCCGGTTAAAGTGTGCCATAAAATAAATGTATAGGCACAAAACACAAGCATGAAATGTCTTATCAGGCTTCTATAATCTCTGACTTGATATTCAGATAAACCCAACCAGCCTTTGGCTTCCCGATAGAAAACTTCTACCCAATTTCTTTGAGAGTAGGTAGTTACTATCCAATCGGCTGTGGCTTTTGTTGATTCAACATTGGTAATAAAATAGTCAACATCACTAGCTTGGTCGAAGGTTGAGGCATTCATGACGATAGCAATTGTTCTCTTTCCTTCAAGCTGTGAGAGTTCAACTTCTACAGGAGCCACCCAAACGGTTTTCAGTTTATCTAGATTGATTTGAACAGGGGTAAAATCTTTTGGCGACAAGGATTCGGCTAACTTATCTAGGCGAATCTCTTCTCGTTGACTTATCCCTATTTCAATTATCACCTTACGGTTTTTGGCTAATCCTCCTATATACTTGAGTTTCCTTTTTTCCAGTTCCAGCAAAAACGTTGTGTTATTTCCATACCCAGCATCAATTAATACGATACCCGGTCGATATCCTCTGTTCATGCTGCGGTCAATTAATGCTAAGCCTAACTCCGGCTTTTTCTGGAATTCAATATCTTTTTTTCCTTCAGCTAAAGAACTAGCGTGTTGAGATAACTCTATATCTAACGGTAGGCTTTTTTTCCCATCATATAGATGAGTTGTTACCACTACTATTCCGTTGTCTGTCTTCCCGATTTCTCCAATGTACTGTCGTCCTACTCCCGCCGTGAAATTGCCACTTTTCCTATGTCCTGAGTCATCTACAATTAACGTGAATCCTCTACTTATTCGGGTTGGGCTACACTGATTCATCACCAGTAGACGCCGCTCATTTACCTGTTGAGCATTCCAGGGGGCTTCCGTTAAAAAATGATGTAATCGGTGGTAAGTCACTCCCACCGCGTTATCCGCCATTTGAGACAGGTTTTTTCCTTCACTTTCCCCTAATAATCCCCCAATATAGTTCCTAAACTCCCTTTTTTGCGCTTGATGTCTCCAGACATCATCAAAGCGTTTGCACCATCTATCGAAGCAAGGAGGCATGGCGGCGGGGGTTGTCTCTTTCCTGTCTTACACTCTAATGTCAAATGGCTGCCATGCCTAAATTATACCTTTATTAACTCTTTATTTTCGTTTAAGTCCCGTTAGCACTTGAGCAAACTGGATGTCCCGCAGGCGCTGACCGAGTTTCCGTGCTTCATCCTCGCCGTTTTGGGTCAAAGGAATGTCCGTGCGACCCGTGTGCCGACGGTCGAGCGACCACTCGGTTTCGCCATGTCGAATCAGGTAAAGATATCGGGGGATAGTGATGCGTGCTGTCATGTTCTCGTTCCTTCCATCACGGGCTTGTATTCGCCCCGCCGCGCTACCCAATTGCACTTGGCTCGATGCAGCAGAGCCTGTTGTGCCGCTGATAAATTCGCCTCTTTGCCTTGCCAAAGCTCTAACGCCGGTTGCTGGATGGCGCGGGCAAAGGAAAACGTCAATGCCCAGGGCGATCGCGATTTGAACCGAACATTCATGGCATTCAAACGAGCCGAGGCCAGTTCACCGGATTGGCCGCCCGACAAGAACGCAATCCCCGGAACGGCAGCAGGAACCGATCGCAAGAGACAGTTCACCGTGGCATCAGCCACCTCGTCCACCGATTGTTGTTGAGAACAAGTCAATCCCGGAAGCACCATATTGGGCTTCAGGATCATGCCCTCCAGCGTCACCCGTTGCGTGTAGAGTTGGTTGAAGACGGTTTGTAGGACTTCCTCTGTTACCTTGCTACACCTCGACAGGGTATGCTCCCCATCCATGAGCACTTCTGGCTCGACCATCGGAACCAGTCCGGCTTCCTGGCACAAGGCGGCATAACGAGCCAAAGACTGAGTGTTAGCCTCAATGCAACCCCGGCTGGGAATGCCAGCACCGATGGTCAGCACCCCACGCCACTTGGCAAAGCGAGCGCCCATTTGGGCGTAGGCATGGAGGCGATCGCGCAAGCCGTCTAGACCTTCAGTGATTTTTTCTCCAGGATGACCCGCCATATCCTTAGCACCGATGTCAACTTTGATGCCAGGAATGATTGCCGCATCGGTAATGGCTTGAACAAAGGGAGTGCCATCTTTCTTTTGCTGGCGGATCGTCTCGTCGTAAAGGATCGCACCACTAATGTACTCACCAAGACCGGGCGTGGTGATAATCAACTCTCGATAGGCGCGTCGGGCTTCCTCAGTCTGTGGAATGCCTAACTTTGCGAATCGTTTGTTGCAGGTGGGATTACTCTCATCCATCGCCAGCAGACCTTTGTAGTCGGCAACCAGCATCTTTGCAGTGTCTATAAGGTCTTGTGCATCCATCTCTGACTCCTCGGAAAATTTATTGACTATTAACGGAGTTAGACAGAGGTGGGTCAGTCCGATGACTCGCTTGATGTTCTAGTCGCCCCAGCGTGTGCTCAATCAAGTGGGTTAATTTCTCCGCCGCCCCGTCAACAGCTTGGTCTAAGGTCTCTGCCTGATGGGTTACCGCGAGGGCTTGGTATCCTGCAATATGGGCTTCGATCATGCAGCGCATATCCTCACCGCCGCCCTTCTTGTCGCTGTTCTCATCGCTCAGGTGCACATCAACGTTAGTGAGGCGATCGCCGAATCGGCTTAGACTCTCTTCCACTACATCAGTAAAATGAGTGGCTAGTGCTTCGTGACCTTCGATGTTATGACCGGTATTGATTTGGATTTGCATGGTAGTTTCTTTTTGTAATTGTGATTGGCTCTACATTGACTTGACTTGAATCAACGCCGATTGCACGATCGGCAATTGAAGCGTTACCGAAACGCCTTAACCACTGCGTCAAATTTCACCTTGATGGATTCGTCATGGTGCAGGATGGGTGGAATCTCTCGATCGATCCCCAGCAGTTCGTAGACGGCCATTTGTGCAACCCGAATAGAATACTCCATAGTAAAAACCACATCATCAGGGATTTCGACAAACTGGCTGACAAAGGCGAGGTTCTTGGAGTTTTTGGGAACGGGCAGCGGGCGATCGCCGTAGGCACGGGGCATAAACATACTCGTGATATAAGGCATCCGGCACGGAATACAGATAGCCGAGGCGATCGTTGACTGATCGAAATTGAGATGACCGCACAGCTCTTGCAGAATTTCGCTGCCGTTGCAATCAGCCATTGATTTTGGCACGAAGTCGCCAATGCGATCGGGGTGCAGGGCATAGCCCCAAAACACCTGCACATCAGCAGGTTGGTTGATGAAATGAGGTTGATGCGCTAGCACGATTGACATCAGCCAATTGGAATCTTTAAAGGTCACCAACCCTCCAGTTCCGGCTTTATTGCCAGAAAATGCCTCCATCTGATCAAAGAAAGCGGTGTCTTTTACAGTGACTGTATAGGACTCCCAAAACGACTCTGGAATACTAGAATTAAACGCCGCTGGGTTACCAAATTCAGGATGGCTGTGTGCTAGCTTTTCCCATAGGAGCCAGCCACCACTATCGTCTTTAGTCCGCTGTTGGGGCGCACTCGTCATTGACCCAAAGCTGGAGGCATCGGTCATCGAACCGTTTTGGAAGAACACCAAATCGTCATCGGCAATCGCCAGGATCTCTGTCGTGCTGTCGCGATTGTAGTGGAGGCCGGTGACAACGATCTTGTCTTGATCAGTCTCTAGCTCAAAGTCTGTCACGGTGCAGTTAACGATGAAATTTACCCCCTGCGCCTTTAGCCAGCTCACCAGCGGTCGTACCAATGAATCAAATTGGTTGTAGACCGTGCGCTTGACCCCGGCTAGGGTTTCAATCCGGGAGAACTCCATCATGAACCGATGCAGGTAACGTCGGAACTCAACCGCGCTATGCCAGGGTTGAAACGCAAACGTCGTTGACCACATAAACCAAAAATTAGTCTGGAAGAAGGGCGGTGATAGCCAATCTGTAATGCAGCTGGTGCCCAGTGTCGCTTCGTCAGTCTCGGTGAGTTTGAGCAGCTCCAGCCGATCCTGCATGGAAAAGCCCATTGACTCTACATCTAGATTGGCGCGATGGGGATCGACGAGCCGCGCCTTACAGTGAGACTGGTGGAGCTGGTTGAAGGCGATCGTCTCCTCAAATACCGTCTGGCCAGGAGCACTGAGCGACGGAATCGATTTGAACAACTCCCACGTACATTCATAGTTGTCGGTGGTCAGCATCCGCCCGCCGCGAATGGTGTAGCCATTTGTGGGGTTACCAGCACCATCAAGACTGCCGCCTAAGACGGGCATCGCCTCGTAGATGGTGATATTACGACCGGGAACATGGCTATCGCGAATCAGGAACGCGGCAGCGGCTAAGGAGCCAATCCCACCCCCCACCATATAAGCCTTGGGAGCAGAACCGTTACCAGTGCGGGGTTTTGCCGAGGGGGAAGTTGATAATTGCTGTGTCATAGTTGCCTTTTTTGAGTGAACGTGATCTATTGACGGCTTGCCAAGCTTCTCAGGCAGGTTTTCTCGACGAAGATTTAACTACTTTTCGGGGTTGGGTGAGGCCCTTCAACTGCTCAAACCAAATTAGGCAAATTAACCCACCGATCAAACAAATGACTAGGTCAATCGGATGTAGCAATGCGAAGCTAAATAACCGACGCAAAACGGGAATATACAACACCATCCCCAGAAAAAATAACCCTCCACCCATGACCCACCACAGAGAAACATTGGGAGATTTTAGGATGCTTAAGCTGAGGCGAGAGTTTGAACTTTCGCTCAAAATGAGTCCTAAATTAGCCAAAATTAAGGTCGTAAACGTGAGCGCACGGGCATCGAGTTCACCTTGTCCGCGATAGAGCGCGATGACAAAAATAATGAGGGCGATCGCCAAGATACCGCCGCCTTTTAACAGGGCTATATTCACTGTCTTTCGCCCAAATAAAGGTTCTTTGGATGGGCGGGGTGGACGCTGCATCACGGAGGGATCGGCGGGTTCGGCTTCGAGGACGATCGAGCAAGCGGGATCAATAATTAAATGGAGAAAGGCAACGTGAACGGGCAGTAAGACTAAGGGCAGCTTAAACAACACTGGAATTAGAGACATCCCCGCGATGGGAATGTGAATCGCCAGTAAATAAACCATGGCTTTGCGGAGGTTATCGAAGATTCGTCGCCCTAGTTTAACAGCCTGCACAATCGACGAAAAATCATCATCTAATAGCACCAATGCCGCCGCCTCACGGGCTACATCCGTACCTCGCTGACCCATGGCAATGCCGATTTGAGCCGCCTTCAGCGCCGGGGCATCATTCACCCCGTCTCCGGTCATGGCGACGACTTCACCCTTCGCTTTCAGGGCCTTCACCAACCGCAATTTCTGTTCGGGAACGGCTCGGGCGAAGATATTGGTACTTTGAATCCGCTGCTGGAGTTCAGCATCATCCATCGCATCTAGTTCCGCCCCGGTCATGATGGCTCCCATTTGCATCAGGCCAATTTGGCGGGCAATGGTTTGAGCCGTGCCGGGATAGTCTCCCGTAATCATCACCACGCGAATGCCAGCGGTGTAGCATTCTTGAATCGCTTCCGCCACGGTGGGACGCACGGGGTCTGACAGACCGACTAAGCCGAGAAATTGAAAGGGAAAGTCATGTTGCTGGTCGGGCAAATGCTGGGGATTGAGGGACGGGTGGGGCGGCAAGGAAGGCGGTGGTGTATCCAGCGGAGCTTTGGCTACCCCTAACACCCGCAACCCTTGATCGGCCATTTGACTCACTTGAAGGGCTAATTTTTGCTGCTGGTCGGGCGTGAAATGGCAGAGGTCGGCGATCGCCTCCGGTGCGCCTTTGGAAGCAATTTCATACTGTTGACCATCTGCCGACCGCCAAACATGGGACATGGCCAATAGTTGCGGTGACAATGGATATTCTCGTAGCAGTTGCCAATCGTTGTGGAGATGTTCGGTATCGGCAAGATAGCGATCGCCCAATTGCTTAAACGCTCTTTCCATCGGGTCAAAGGGATCTCGCTGACTCGCCAGAATGCAAAACTCGACTAAAGGATGCACCGTTTCGGGGAGTGGCTCGCGTGTATGCAAGCTCAAATCATAGGTGTGAGGCTTTTCTGCCTGATCATTTGTAGATTCATAGGCTAAAAGCTGTTGCACCGCCATTTGGTTCAGTGTCAGGGTTCCGGTTTTATCCACACACAGAACGGTTGCAGACCCCAGGGTTTCGACGGCTGAGGCGCGACGGGCTAAGACCTGGCGCTTGGAAATCCGCCAGGCCCCTAAGGCTAAAAAGATGGTCACTACGACCGGAAACTCATTCGGCAAGATGGCCATCGCCAACGTAATTCCGGCCAGAATTCCCTGGAGCCAATGGCCTTGGGTCAGCCCATAAATCACGACAATCGCCACACACAGCGATAACGCGATGCCTAGCAAACGGTTCACCAACCGAGTCATTTCCTGTTGCAGGGGGGTTGCTTCGAGCTTCAAGCCTTGCAGGGCGTTGCCGATCGTGCCCATCTCGGTTTGAGTCCCGATCGCCCGCACCTGGGCGAGGCCCTGCCCCTGTACCACCAGCGTGCCGGAATAGACAAAGGGCAAATCATCGCCCCCTGGACGTGCCATCTTGTCGTCCTGAGCGTCGATGTCAGCGGCAACTTTGCGAACCGGGACAGATTCTCCGGTTAATAACGATTCGTCGGTGGACAGGTTTGAGCAGGACAGGACGATCGCATCCGCAGGTACGCGATCGCCCTCGGCCAGAACTAAAACATCGCCCCGCACCACCTCTCGCCCGGTAATCCGCTGGCGTTGTCCATCCCGAATCACCAGGGCACGGGGGCTAGACAGATTGCGCAAGGCTTCCATGGCATGTTCGGTCTTGCCTTCCTGATAGAGGCTAATGCCCATAATGAAGAAGACAAAACCCAGCAAAATTAGGCCTTCTTGCAGGTCGCCTAAAATCCAATAAATGATGCCGCCGCCGACCAGCAAGAGAAAGATGGGATCTTGAGCAATATCCCAAGCGATCGCTAAAAGATTGCGCGATCGCGCCGAAGGAAGTTCATTGTAGCCGTCTTGCTTGAGGCGCGCGATCGCCTCTTGCTCAGATAGGCCAGCTTCTGTATTAGATAAAACTCCAAAGCCATGATTCACAACTGATACCTCCATATTTCAAGTCCCTATCAGTCCAGTGGCACTAACCGAAAGTCTTGACCTGATCCGGCAGAGCTTCGTGACCTTCGATGTTATGTCCGGTATGGATTTGGACTTGCACGATGTTCTCCTGCGGAGCCTCTCAGATTATTTAACATTGGCAAGCAGACTGAGCTTTTCCAGTAGCTCTTTGGCGGCTAGCTCAGAAGATGCGGGGTTTTGCCCAGTAATTAATAGACCATCTTTCACAACATGGGGCTGCCAGTCAGCTACTTTAGAATAATTGCCTCCGTTGGTTCGGAGCATATCCTCAACCAGGAAAGGGACAATCTCAGTTAATCCGGCTGCCTGCTCCTCGGTATTGGTGAAGCCTGTTACGGCTTTACCTTGCACCACAGAATCGCCGTTGACTGCCTTTACATTACGCAGCACACCGGGCGCGTGGCAAACTAAGGCGACTGGTTTACCCGCACCAAGCATGGCTTCGATCAGGGCGATCGAGGATGCGTCTTCAGCTAAGTCCCAGAGTGGCCCGTGACCCCCAGGGTAAAATACAGCGTCGAAATCGCCAGCGGAAACCTGACTCAACTCGATTGTCTGCGCGAGAGCGGCTTGTGCGGCAGGATCTGCTTTGAAGCGTTGCGTATCTTTAGTCTGAGAATCTGGGGTGTCACTCTCGGGGTCGAGCGGTGGTTGCCCACCCGCCGGTGAAGCTAGTGTGATAGTCGCACCTGCGTCTTTGAACGCATAGTAAGGGGCGGCGAATTCTTCGAGCCAGAACCCCGTTTTTTTACCCGTATTGCCGAGCTGGTCGTGTGAGGTCAGCACTATCAGTATTTTCATCTCAACTCCTTTCATTACTTTTAAATGGATCACGACTTAATCGAATTTCACGATCATCTTGCCGATATTTTTACCTTCAAATAGACCGATGAATGCGCCGACAGCTTTATCGATGCCTGTCACCACTGTTTCCTTATTCTTCAGTTTTCCAGCGCGGAAATAGCCGCCCACTTCCTGTTCAAATTCGCCTTGATGACTTAGCCAATCGCCAACGATTAGCCCTTTCATCGTCAACCGTTTAGTCGTCATGTTGAAAAGATTAGGAGGGCCAGGTTGGGGTGTTTTCGCGTTGTACCCAGAGATGCCGCCACAGGCGATAATCCGACCATGCAACCGTAAAGCCGAGAGCGAAGCTTCAAGCATTTCACCGCCGACATTATCGAAATAGACATCAATTCCATCCGGTACTGCGAGATTCAGTTGTTCGATCACAGGGATGACCGGACGGGATTTGTAATCGAAGGCCATATCAAAGCCACAGTCTTTCAGCAGAAACTTGACTTTCTCTGCTGAACCGGCTGATCCAATCACCTGACACCCGCGCAATTTTGCCAGTTGCCCAGCTACGCTACCTACCGCACCAGCGGCTCCCGAAATAAAAATGACATCGCCAGCTTTGACATCTACCAAATTCAACCCAGCCCAAGCCGTCATGCCTGTCATGCCAAGGGCAGCTAGATAGACTGAAAGTGGTTGAAGGTCGCGGCTGACTGGGTGTAATTCTTGCGGTTTAGCGATAAGATATTCCCGCCAGCCATAGCTAGAACTGACCGCATCTCCTGGCTTGAATTGATCGGCGCGGGACTCAACGACTTCGCCGACTGCGCCGCCGTTCATCGGTTTACCCAACTCGAACGGTGGCACATAGGATTTTCCGCTGTTCATGCGACCGCGCATATATGGATCGACTGACATATAGAGGTTGCGAACGAGTACCTGTCCATCTTGCAGCGGCTCCAGTTCGGTTTGTGCGAGGCTAAAGTTAGCTGGGGTTGGTATCCCAGTGGGGTGAGAAATTAGTCGAATCTCGCGGCTGGTGATGTGAGACATATTAATAGCCTAGTTTTGGGGTTAATTCGTGGCTTACAAAGCTCGTTGTAATGAAGCCATATCAATGACAAAGCGGTATTTCACGTCGCTCCTCACCAGGCGATCGTAAGCTTCATTGATGTTCTGGATGGGAATGAGTTCGATGTCTGCCGTGATGTTGTGCTTCCCACAGAAATCCAACCCCAACCATCTAAGCCTTGCAGGCGGAACCGTTGGCAGTGCTGAAACTTGTCGGGGAGGTAGTCGATAATTGCTGTGTCATAGTTGCCTTTTTTGAGTGAAAGTGATCATTGACTGCTTGCCTTGGCATCGACCGGCTTCCTGCTATTTAATAGCGCAGGATAGCAGCGATCGCTTTATGTTCAGGTACATCTCCCTGTTCTACGGCGTAAACCGTTCCCCCATTCGTCAGCGTATGTAGTGCCGCTAGATCGAGCAAATCTTCGTCACCTGTTTCCTGTTGAGTATGAATCTGAATGGAATTCCCCTCTGGATCGAATATTCCCCAAACGTTTTTATCAATAGGAACAAACAAGGTTTCAACACGCTGGAAATAAGCGGCAGTTACGACTTTTTCGATAGTATTAGCCGTTTTTTCGCTACCTTGTAGTTCCTCGTAATGGGAAATTGTTGATACTTTGGCGAGATCAAAATAGGGTTGTGCAATCTGCCAAGCCTGGGTATGCAGTTCTTCCAAGGTCAACGCTTCTGGATTGCCAGAGATACCATCGGGTAGCAAGTGGGAATATGTATTTGCCTCGTGATAAATCGGCAATAGATAATCAACTCCTGCCAAAATTAGCGGTGCTTGCTGGTTTTTCAAGAAAGATTCTAAACCGCTATTAACCTGACGAAAGTAACTCAATAAATCATTTTTTTGATCTTCGTTTCCGGCTCCTTGTCCATGGAAAATCCCACTATTGCCTTTTGATGAGCCTGTATGTACTTGGAGGCTTTTTTCGGAATCATCGTACTGCAAGGCTGCTGCAATGTTGGTCGGTACATCCGTTAACTCAACTTCATCTAGGTGATAACGGGTTCCTTGAAATAACCGAACTTGGTTTTGGCTCAAGGCTAGAACAGAAAATATCCCATCCCCTGACATTAGTTGCAGTAGTGGTTTCAGGTGGAAGCGATCGCTAACTACCGTTAATTCAGGAAAAGCGATCGGTAAACAGTAGTAGCGGAACTGATTGGGAGATAGAAAAATTGCCAGTCCATCGCTTTGATGTTGCCAGAAGTCATAGGTATCTAGCTCATGAATGGGTTGCAGCAACTCTTTGGCATCCTGTCCATCCAGTCCCAGCGCCAGCAATTTTTCTTCAGCTTGTCGAACCAAATTCTTTAACCGAATCGGATTTTGCTGGGTTTCGATTCCTAAACGCTCCATTGGTGCATAGATCGAGATACACGTCGAGTTTGATGCTGTGGTTAAAGTGGTTAATTCATCAATAGTGAATAAGTTCATAATGTACCTCTCAGTAAATTTTTTGCTCAAGCTTGTATCAGGCACAAAATTTTCATAATCCGCCTTGGTCAGAGTCCCGCTGACGTGGACAACGAGAATCTTCCCGCCGTTTTCTTCCTTCAGTTGAATGGACATTCGGGACTCCTTTGCCTTGCTTCAGGTCGGTACAGGTGTTTTTTTGACCAGCGATTGCCCTGGCTGCGTTGCCCCCGAACTCCATTTCCAATTGCGGATTTCCGGTAAGTCTTCGCCGTGCTGGTCAATGTAAAGTTTGTGCTCGATCAACTTGTCCTGCATCATCTGTTTGAGATAAGCGCCTCCACTGCCCAAATGCGGTAAGCGATCGACCACGTCTTGCACCAGATGGAAACGATCCAGGTCATTCTGTACCCGCATATCAAACGCCGTCGTGATCGTGCCTTCTTCCTTGTAGCCCCGGACGTGGAGATTGCGATTGGTACGGCGGTAAGTCAGCCGGTGCACCAGCCAGGGGTATCCATGAAAGCCAAAGATGATATGCTTGTCTTTAGTGAAGAGTGAATCGTAGTCCATTTCACTCAGACCGTGGGGGTGTTCGCTCTCCGACTGCAACTTCATCAGATCGACGACATTAATGACCCGAATTTTCAGATCGGGCAGATGTTCTCGTAGGATAGAAACAGCGGCCAAAATCTCTAAGGTTGGCGTATCTCCACAGCAAGCCATCACCACATCCGGCTCGGTATCCTGGTCGTTGCTAGCCCATTGCCAAATGCTGATTCCTTCTGTGCAATGCACGACCGCTGCGTCCATGGTCAGCCATTGCGGGAGGGCGTGTTTACCAGCCACCACCACATTTACGTAGTGTCGGCTCCGCAGGCAGTGATCAAAGACCGACAGCAGACAGTTTCCATCGGGTGGCAGGTACACCCGCACGATATCCGCTTTCTTGTTGATCACGTGGTCGAGGAAGCCGGGGTCTTGGTGCGTGAAACCGTTGTGATCCTGCTGCCAGACGTGGGAGGCGAGCAGATAGTTCAACGATGCGATCGGTCGTCGCCAGGGCAGTTCCGACGTGACCTTTAGCCACTTGGCGTGCTGGCTAAACATGGAATCAACAATGCGAATGAACGCCTCATAGCTGTTGAACAGCCCGTGCCGCCCGGTCAGCAGATAACCTTCCAACCAACCCTGGCACTGGTGCTCACTAAGCATCGAGTCCACCACCCGTCCGTCAGGTGCGAGGAATTGATCATTTTTTTCCTCCTGTCCTTCCCACTGACGATTAGTGACTTCAAACACCGCACCCAAAAGATTGGAGAGCGTCTCATCAGGACCGAAGATGCGGAAATTCCGCTGCTCCTGGTTCAGCTTGACCACATCCCGCAGGAACTTGCCCAGTACGAGCGTGTCCTGACCGTCAACGGCACCAGGTGAAGGCACATACACCGCGTGGTCGCGGAAGTCTGGCATTTGCAGGTCGTGTAGCAGCAGACCGCCGTTGGTGTGGGGGTTCGCACCCATCCGCCGATCGCCCTTTGGTGCTAGTTCAGCCAATTCCGGCAAGAGACATCCGTTTTCATCGAACAGTTCTTCTGCCTTGTAGCTTTTCATCCAGCTTTCTAATTGCTGGACATGATCGGGATGCTCGGAGTTCACCAGTAGAGGCACTTGGTGCGATCGCGATGTGCCCTCGATTTGCAAACCATCGACGACTTTCGGTCCCGTCCAGCCCTTGGGGGACTTAAGGACGATCACCGGCCAGCGCGGCCGAGTCGTATTCTTCTTGTGCCGCGCCTTCTTTTGGCTTTGCCGAATATCCTCGATCGCCTTGTCCAGTGTGCTGGCCATGAGTTCATGCATCTTTTCTGGTTCGTCACCTTCCACAAAGTAAGGTGTCCAGCCGCAGCCTCGGAGAAATTGTTCTAACTCCTCATGCTCAATCCGAGCCAGGATAGTAGGATTGTCGATTTTGTAGCCATTCAGGTGCAGAATCGGCAGCACAGCACCGTCGTTAATCGGGTTGAGTAACTTGTTGGACTGCCATGCGGTCGCTAAGGGGCCCGTTTCTGCTTCCCCGTCACCAATGACACAAGCGACAATCAGATCGGGATTGTCGAAGGCAGCCCCGAAGGCATGACTGAGCGAGTACCCCAACTCACCTCCTTCATGAATCGACCCTGGCGTTGTCGGCCCAACGTGGCTAGAAATCCCACCGGGAAAGGAGAATTGCGTGAACAGCTTTTTCAACCCAGCTTCGTCCTGCGTGACGTTCGGATAAATCTCGCTCCAGGTGCCTTCGAGGTAAACGTTGCCCACAATTGCTGGACCTCCGTGACCGGGACCAGCGATGTAGAGCATGTCCAGGTCATATTTCTTGATGACCCGATTCAAATGCACATAGATGAAGTTCTGCCCCGGTGTCGTACCCCAGTGTCCAACCACCAATGGCTTGACGTGGGAGAGTTGCAGGGGCTGCTTCAGAAGCGGATTGTCGTAGAGATAAATCTGCCCAACTGATAGGTAGTTAGCAGCGCGCCAGTAAGCATCCATCTTGTGGAGCAGTTCCGGGGAAAGCGTCTTTGTTTTCATTATTTAATACCATTTTGCGAAAGATCTGAAATGCATGGATCAAGACAGGGTAAAGCTTTTACACGCATTATCTCTATCACTTTTTTAAAAAACTGGTATAAGTTTCCTGTGTGAGCTGAGAGCGAGGAAGCGGGTGATCAACCTGGTAGTAATTGCAGAGTTTCCAGAAATAGTGAATCAAGCGATCGCTCAATTCCTAAGCCCAATACGCCAGTTACAGTTAATTGCGTTCATGGTTCTTCGCTCTTCAATTTATCTTTATAAAGATTTATGTCTTTTACAACTAAAACAGAACAATTTGCATGGTGAATCACATAATTGCTGACGCTGCCTGTGAAAAACTCTGTGATTGGAGAATGATCATGCCGACCTAAGATGATCAAATCAGCGTTCCACTGTTGAGCGACACTGCAAATCGTTGCCCCCGGTTCACCAAAATGGTGTTGATATTCAGTGGGAATATTCAGAGCAGTTGCTTTCTGAGAGCATTCTTGTAACCAAGCCTTTGCCTGCTCAATCTCTAACTGAAGCGTTTCGTCCTGGATTAATTGAGAAAATCCTGTGTTGGACGGATACGGATAGAGTCCCAACCTCTCACCTGATTCGCTCAAGGGTTCGAGTGCAGTAACATCTACGAGGCAATGAAGGATCATCAAATTAGCTTGCCCCTGCTGCACCAAATTGAGTGCCCGATCGAACACGGTGGATGTTAAAGGAGAATGATTAATAGCAACCAGAATGCGTTTAAAGTTCATCTTTCGAGCCTCTAGGTTGATCTCACTAGAAGAGATCTGCAAAGATTGCAACTACAACAGTCGCGATCACCAAAAAAGTAAAGTGAAGCTATACTGCCTGAACTTCCTGCTCAGTTTGAGCCTTGGCTAAAGCCGCTTTTAGATTGGCTTCCTCGACATTCGAGAGCGAAGTTCGTAACACTTTGCCGTCAAAAGGTTTTAATTCTTCTAAAACTTTATCTGGAGTGACTTTGCGGGCAAGAATAAAGATGGCAGACGTTCCACTCTCCAGAGTCTTGCCTAATTCTCGGATAAAGTCGTCATCGATTCCCACATCAGTTAATGCACCTGAAAGCGCTCCACTGACGATACCAACAGTGACACCCAGCAACGGATGGAGAAACAGCAACCCGATCAGCAATCCCCAAAAACTTCCACCTGCGGCTCCTGCTGTCACTAGATCGAGAGTTTGCTTAACTTTGAGCTTACCCTTTTTGTTTTTGACTACAACGACGGCATCTTCCAAATCAACTAAATGCTCTTTCTGCATTTTCGCAAGTTTGAGCAATACTTCGTCGGCTTTAAATTCATCATTAAACCCAATCACGATTAAATCACTCATAATCTTCTCTCCTAATAGTGTTCTACACGACTAACAAGCCAAAATGGAATTCCGATCCCCACAAATTCAGCTACAATCATGCTGATATTTGCTTGTACGACAAAAATATCGATCGGCTCAATCAATTGTCCTGTTCGATAGACAGCGGCTCCTTGCGGAACTGAAAGCGTTTTGATAAGCAAGCCTCCAACAATCGTTTCGATACCAACTAACGTCAGTAACATTGCTACTAAGTTAACTAAAACCCCTAGTTGCAAAACTTGAATTACTTCCCTGCGACTAGGATGTAAAGCCGGTTCCGGTGCTTCCAATTGTCGCCCAAGATTAACGTAGCGAAAGAACTAGTAAATGCTTAAGCCTAAAGCCGAAATTCCCCCGATCACTGACAGTAATCCGAGGCCAGACTTGAGATTGAGCGCGAACCCTAAAATCAGTCCAAAAATAACGGTTAAAACAAGCTGTAGCCAAAACCCACTCCACTCTAATGATTGCAGTAAATTAGCAGCTTGCTGTCTCTCTGAAGAATGAGATTTTAATTCCAGTTGACTAGACATAATGTATGGCTCTCTGTCTTTATCTTCGTCCTCACGCTTCAATTTCTAAATGGCTATTCCCTGATAACAAATGGGCATTGCCTGATAGCAGTGGCTACAGCGCCAGTAAACTTCTCCCAAATGCACATGACGGAGTAAAACGTCTGAACACTGAGGGCAAAAATGCTTACTCCTCATCGATTGACTCCTTGTTGTCGATATACCGACTTTGTAGCGATTCATTAATAAAGTTTTATTAGCCATGTATTTCACTGAATTAGCTCAATTTTTTAACAGATATTTAGCATGACATATTAATACCCAAAGTCTTGCTTAACAAAGTGTTTGATTAGTGTATAATTTGTGTGAATTGTCCTAAAAATTTTCAAATTGTTGCAATAGAAGGTAAACGCACCACTCAATTCTATGCTTCAGATAGTAGGATAGTAGTATCACTGAAATTAATAATATTTATTTTTAATAAAAGATCAAAAAAATGAGGTTAACCTACAGCAAAGTTGCTTTTGCAATCATCATTTTCTAAACTGTTCAATTTATGGCTTTTCTGTCAATTTCCGGTTTTTCCTATTATTAATATTTTCTAGAAAAAAGCTAAATTAGGCAATATAGCGTTGGCTCATCAAATTTTGGCAATTTCCCAGCTCTGATAAATTTCTATCAAGGAAAAAGTATACGATCGTATACTACAGAAGAACTCTAGAATTCAGAAATGTCAAAAACGTTCGGAGAGTGACAGAAGAAGGATATAAAAAAATGAATGAGCTATAAACATAAATCTATACTCCGTTACCCTATTAGCTAAATCCACCTAATTTTCTGAAAAATTAGGCAATTACAAGAACAATTTAGGTCGAAAGTCATGGCAAATTAATAACTTTCATAGCATTTTTAGGAAAAATTTATGACAACAACATCAACGATTGCAAAAGGCAAGTATCATCTTGCTCTTAGTTGGCCTACTGTTGCCTTTATGGGTGCAGTTCACGCCGTAGCTCTGTCCGCTCCCTGGTTCTTTTCTTGGTCAGCTTTGGGAGTCATGATAATTCTTCACTGGTTATTGGGCAGCATTGGTATCTGCTTAGGGTATCACCGACTTTTAACCCATCGTAGTTTTCAAGTGCCCAAGTGGTTGGAATACGTTATTACCACTATCGGTGCTCTCGCCCTTCAAGGTGGACCCATTTTCTGGGTTGCTGCACACCGGATGCATCACGCCTATACCGAGGATGGAGACAAAGATCCTTACTCAGCTTCGCGAGGTTTTTGGTGGAGCCATATGCTGTGGCTTTTTTACGCACGCGAAGAGTTTTTCAATTACGAGTGTTATAAAAAATTTGCACCTGACTTAGATCGTGACCCCTATTACCGTTGGTTGAATCGCTACTTCCTGCTCCTACAAATTCCCTTGGGACTAATATTGTATGGGTTAGGGGGATGGTCGTTTGTCATCTATGGAATGTTCTTACGGTCAGTATTGCTTTGGCATAGCACCTGGTTGATTAACTCGGCAGCTCACCTGCGAGGGTATCGTAATTTCTCGGTCAATGATGGCTCCCGTAACCTTTGGTGGGCAGCGCTCTTAACGTATGGAGAAGGTTGGCATAATAACCACCATGCTTACCCCAATGTGGCAAAAGCAGGAGTGCGTTGGTGGGAAATAGATGTAACTTGGTGGGCAATTCAAGTCTTAAGCACTTTGGGTTTAGCCAAAAAAATTGTGATACTCAATCCCCAGGGTTCAGTTCAAAGGTAAAGTCAGTAGATCGAGAAGTTTTCGATCTACTGATACTAACTAAACTAATTAACTTAAGCTAAGTCCTGAGGTTGCTACAATGTTTGCTTAATTCTCCTTCTTGACTGCCATGAGTGATACAATCCTTGATATCCGTAACTTGCAAGTGCAATTCCCAGCCGATGAACAGTGGATTTCGGCTGTTGACGCCATTGACTTCAAGCTCAAACGGGGACAAACACTAGGAATTGTAGGCGAGTCTGGTTCCGGGAAATCAGTCACCTCGCTGGCAGTGATGGGTTTAGTGCCTTCCCCAGGCAAAGTTACCAGTGGAGAAATCTATTTTAATGCCCCGGAAGATGGGGCAAAATCTGTAGATTTGTTGAGGCTGAGTCCTGAGCAAAAGCGGCTCTATCGGGGTGGTAAAATTGCCATGATCTTCCAAGAACCGATGAGTTCCCTCAACCCAGTTTATACCTGTGGATTTCAGCTTACAGAAGCAATTAGGCAACACCAAGACGTTTCCCAAGCCGAGGCGCGGCGTCAAGCGATCGCACGCCTTCAAGAAGTCAAGCTACTTTCTAGTGATCCCGAATTAAGGCGGAACTATCTTCAAGATTTTCGTCGGAATCATAATAACAAACCTCAGCCTTCAGAAAAAGAAATTAACCACCAAATCAACCAACAAAAACTAGCAATTCTCAAGCGTTATCCCCATGAACTTTCTGGGGGTCAACTACAAAGGGTGATGATTGCTATGGCAATCTCTTGTAACCCTGAAGTCTTGATTGCTGACGAACCTACCACCGCTTTGGATGTCACCGTACAGGCAACGATTCTTGATTTGCTCCGGGAATTGCGCGACACCCGTGGTATGTCAATGCTGTTTATTACCCACGATTTGGGGGTAATTGCAGAAATTGCCGACAGCGTGGCGGTGATGTACAAAGGAAAAGTTGTGGAAAGCGGCGAGGTTATGCAGATTTTTGCTAATCCACAGCATCCTTATACTAAAGGTCTTTTAGCTTGCCGTCCAAGTCTGGAGAGGCGTTTGAAATATCTGCCAACGGTTTCTGACTTTATGGAGACTCTCAGCACAGAAAATGGCGAAGAGGTAATTAAGGAAAAAACTCCTTTAGAGGGATTGATCAGTGAAGAATTGTCTTACCCTTTGGTAACAAACTTAGAAGTCAGCAGGCCGCAGACAGAAAGTTCTCCAGGTAGCCTTTCAGCTTCAACACCGATTATTGCTGTCCGCAATCTTCAGGTTGGTTTTCCTGTGCGGGGAGTATTTGGTGGAACCAAACGCTACATCATGGCAGTCAATGGCATTTCCTTTGAGGTTTATCCAGGGGAAACTTTGGGTTTAGTGGGAGAATCCGGCTGTGGAAAATCGACTCTGGCTAGGACTTTACTGCGACTGATTGAACCGATAAGTGGTCAGATGTTATTTGAAGGTCAAGACATCACCAGTCTTAACGGCAAGCGCCTGCGACAATTGCGGCAAGAGATGCAAATTGTTTTTCAGAATCCCTATAGTTCTCTTGATCCACGCCTGACAATTGGTAAGACGGTAATGGAACCACTGGTGATTCATAACAGGGGAGGTAGTAGCAATGCAAGGCGCGATCGTGTTGCCTATTTGTTAGAACGTGTCGGCTTAAATCCCAATTGGATGAACCGCTATCCCCATGAATTTTCTGGAGGTCAACGGCAGCGGGTCTGTATTGCTAGGTCATTAGCGCTTAATCCTAAGTTTGTTATCTGTGATGAATCAGTTTCAGCTTTAGATGTTTCTGTGCAGGCACAGGTTCTCAATCTGCTTAAAGAGTTGCAAGGTGAGTTTGGTCTAACTTATATTTTTATTTCCCACGATTTGAGCGTGGTGAAATTTATGAGCGATCGCATTATGGTAATGAACAAAGGCAAAATCGAAGAAATTGGCCCTGCTGAAGGCATTTATCAACAACCGGAAACAGACTACACTCGTCAACTAATTGCCTCAATTCCTACTGGTAGCTTAGAACGGATTCAGGAACAGCAAGCTGTGCGACGCGCTTCAGCGGTGTCAACGATAGATCCCTGGTCAGTTAATTAAGTTTGTCAAAATGTAAATGTAAGCGATCGCGTTTTTCTCGCCTGTTTGGATGTTTTGGGAGACTAATAGTGAGAGTGATTAACTGATTAAAAGCTTCACTAACTCCTTAGTGATGGGAAAGCCCGTTTGCTTCTCAAAATGTATAAACATCGGACTAGGATTTGCTTCCAGAAAGACATATTCTCCGGAAGGAGTCTGACGCCAATCAATCGCTGTCCACTCCAGGTACAACGCCTTAGTAATAGCAAGACACTGCTGCTGCATAGCTTCTGGTAATTCTACTGGAATCAACTCCGCCTCTGCATCCTGGCGAAAGTCTAAAGATTCACTGCGAATTTCGGCAGAATAGATTGAGTTACCAATAACATAACTGCGAATGTTTGTGCCAGCAATATACTCTTGAAGAGTAACGGGAGAAAGACTCAAAGCTAAATGCAATCGCTTTAAATTTAACTGCGAATCCGTTAAAACTTTAGTGTGAGCACCTCCATAAACTGGCTTGGAGATTACTTTTTTATGAGATTGGGCAAACTGAATTACCTGATCTGGATCATTAGTAATAATAGTTTGCCCAATCGTAATGCCTAATTGCCCAACTGTGCATAGTTGCAGAGGTTTCTCTTTGTGAAACTCGTAAGCTTGCCAAGAATTGACCCAACGTGCTGGACAGGCTTTGATCATAGTCCGCAGCAAACTCATAGAATCATTAAAGGCGATCCTATTCTGTTGTGAGTCTTTTAAGGAAGGGATGCCAACACCTGTAAAACTGCGCCAAAACACGCTGTGAATATCTTTCAATTCCCATTGATGCTCTTTGTCCTTGAGATATCCTACTTGATTATTCGGTTCCCAAGAAATTCGTAATTGAGTAGGGAATAAAGAGGTATCTAAATAATCTACTGTGACACCTGCTTGTGTCAAAGCTTGCTTGAGGTGGCTAGCATGAATATCTGAAGAATTGCCTAGAATTAAAACGTTCATTTTTTTAGACAGACTAAAGTCAATCTCATCGTTATCTGGGGGATATCATTAGTGATAATTCCCCCAATTAGGCGTAACAAGGAACAAGTAAAATGGTGCCAAGTTACCACTTACTAATTACCAATACGGAAATTGATCTCCACCTTCTTCACCAATAGCTAAAGTAGTAAAAATGGAATCTCCACCTTCTTCACCAATAGCCAAAGTAGTAAAGACGGAATCTCCACCTTCTTCACCAATAGCCAAAGTAGTAACTTCTCCGCCTTCTTCACCCACAGCTAAAGTAGTTACATCACTTCCACCAGCAACTTTTTCCGCATCTTGATCTGCGATGTCTTCAAGGGTCAAGTTAAGATTCTCTAGTTCAGAAATTTCTAGTTCAAATGGATGACGCATAGCAGTCTCCTTGGATAAATTACTTAGATTCATCTGCCAACTGCAAAACCTGTCGTTTTGAGCGGCTAAGCATTTATCAGTATTAATTGGCTATTTTACGCTTGATTGTGATAACTGTAATAATTGTTCATACTCAGGGAACTAAGAGCTTATTGTTACGTTTTTTGAACAATCTACTCTCCATTTGTTGTCAAAAATCTACTCTTGCCAAACCTAGTTTACCCCTTGGCAATAAATACGAATCTAGCCCACTTTATCGATATATGCTTAAATTCAGTGATACAAAAGGTACAAAGTTACAGAGATATTCTCTGTAAACCTTGCTCACCTAAGCTTGATTAAAATATGTCCAAAAATATGCCAAATTGGCAACAATTTTAGGTAAAAAACTGATATAAAAGAATCTTCTAACTCATCAATAAAATCGGGAGTAGTTGATATGGTACATGGAAAGTATGGTTCCGCTGCTGATAACACTCTCTATGTCTCTGGTGGTGGAATATCGCATCACCAGCTATGGGGTTTAGGTGGTGACGATGTACTGTATGGCTGGACGAAAAAAAATCCTGGATTGGATACGGATGACTCACTTTATGGTGATAGAGTACCAGTACCGCTCTCGAATGAAATACAGTACAACTCCAGCACAACACCTCCGGGAGTCCCCGGCGATGACGTAATATACGGCGGTGGCGGGAACGACAAGCTTTACGGCGACGGAGGTAATGACCTCTTGTTTGGTGATAAAGCTTTCGGTGGGTATTCAGCACCAAGTGGTCGAGACACCCTAGACGGCGGTGAGGGTAATGATTGGCTCTATGGCGGCGGAGGTAACGACTCTCTAATGGGTGGTGAGGGTGATGATTATCTTGATGGAGCCTTCGGCGGTTCCACGTCTGAAGTCGATACACTCACTGGCGGCGGTGGAGCTGATACCTTCGGCTTGGGTTACACTGGCTCTTACACTGAGATTAAATATCTGGGTTCCGGATACGCTATTATCACCGATTTCAATAAGTATGGATACTGGGAAGGTGACAAAATTCGGATCGGCGGTAGCATTGACAACTATACGCTAGACAAGAGTCAGAACTTCGCCGGTAGCTCAGCACTAGATACGGCAATCTACAGATATGGTGATTTGATTGCCGTTGTTCAAGATACAACCAATGTTTTGACCTGGCGAGACTTTGTGTAAGGCAGCAGGAAAAAGAAAAGACAGCGTTGCATATTTGTAGGATAGTTCAGTCTGGCGTGGCTAATTATAACTACTAAGAAACGGAAAACAAAACTTAACGACGCTCTTAATCATTTCTACTCTGTGCAACGGAAAAAAAACTAACCTTACCTCGAACAATCAGTCAGATTTACCGGAATCTCTACAATTAACTCTGTTCCTTGCCCTGGAATAGAAATGCAACTAATATAACCTTTGTGTTTTTCTACAATAATCTGATAGCTGATTGATAATCCTAATCCCGTACCACTTCCTACAGGCTTAGTAGTAAAAAATGGGTCAAATATTTTCTTTTGTATTTGTTTATTTATACCCAGACCATTGTCGGCAATGCGAATGATCACAGAGGGAGCAGAAAAAGATTCTCGCTGATTCTCTCTACTGCACTTTCTATCTTCAACCATTTCAGTACAAATAGTAATTACTCGCGGCTCCGCTTGCCTTTCAACAGCATCAATAGCATTAATCAAGAGATTCATAAATACTTGATTTAGCAGAGAAGCGTAACAAGTAACTGGTACAAGTTGACCATAATCCTTAATAACTTTAATTTCAGGCCGCTCGTCTTCTGCCTTCAGTCGGTGCTGTAAAATTAAAAGAGTGCTGTCAATTCCTTGATGAATATCAATAGCTTTTAGCAACTTTTCATCTATTCTAGAGAAATTTTTAAGTGATAAAATAATCTGCTTAATTCGTTCAATACCCACCTGCATTGAATCTATTAATTTTGGCCAATCTTCCAGCAAAAACTCCAAATCGATATTCTCCGTCAACTTCTGAATTTCTGGAGTGGATATTGGGTAAGTCTGCTGGTAAAGTTCAACCAGAGACAGTAAGTTTTTGCAGTACTCACTGGCTGGCACCAAATTGCCATAAATAAAGCTGGCAGGATTATTAATTTCGTGAGCGATACCCGCCACCATTCGCCCCAAAGAAGACATTTTTTCCGTCTGAATTAATTGAGCTTGGGTCTGTTTTAATTTTTTGAGAGTAACTTGTAGTTGCATTGATTTTTTGTGAGATTTTGCTTCACTTTGCAGCAGTGCCTCTTCCCGCTGCTTGTGTTCATTAATATCCGTAACGCGAACGAGATTTATTTTTTGCCCCGCCACATAAATTTGCTTAACGGCTAAGTTACCCCAAAATAGCTTTCCTTGTTTGCTGATGTATTCCAACTCCCGGATCCAAAAGCCCTTAAGTTCAATTTCCTGCACAATAGAAGTCAACTCCTCTGGTGTAAAGAGTTCCTTTTGAAGCGTTTGCCCTTCAATATTGAGTAATTCCTCTTTGCTGGTGACTTCAAACATTTGCACAGCACGCTGATTACAATCTATAGTCAAACCCGTTTCAGGATTGACAAGGAAAATTGCATCAACCGATTCGTTGAAGATAGATGCCAATAAGTCTTTGGCGCGAATAATTTCTGCCTCTACCCGTTGGCGTTCTTCAACTTCTTCTTGAAGACGTATATTTTTCTCTACAAGTTGCTCAGTCAACAAACGTAATTGCAAGTGAACCTTAACACGAGCCAAAACTTCTTCGAGATTAATAGGTTTGCTAATATAATCTACAGCTCCTTGTGTCAAACCTTTAATCTTATTTTCTGGATTGGATGTATTATCAACAGCCGTGATAAAAATCACAGGAATATCTTTCGTCTTATCCCATTTTTTTAGATGGCTACAAACTTGAAATCCACTCATTTCAGGCATCATAACATCCAACAAAATGAGATCTGGCAAGGTTTTTTCCAATATTTTTAAGGCTTGACGACCACTTTTGGCTAAAAGCACCTCAAAGCCATACTTGGTCAAAAAATCAGAAACTAGAGTCAGATTTGAAACAGTGTCATCAATTAATAAAACCTGATTTTTTTTCGGCGTGTTTAAAGAAGAGCAATTTAATCTTTTGATTAAGTATTCTTCAGATTTAAGTCCTTGATAAAATGGCATTTTTTTGTTATTAATTAATAATATTATTTTCGTTTTTCAGGGAAATAGTGGCTAATTAAATTCACAATTTTTTCACAATCACAAGTGGCAACTAGTGCCAATATTCTAGCCGCAAAGTTAGCATAATCAGAAGACAATTGCTGGAGTCGCAGAGCTTCTTTCTTAATATGTTGAACGTAACCGATTTGAGCAGCTTCATATAGAGAAACTAGTTCCTTAAGCGGCGGCACAATTATTTCTGGCAGATTAGTAGACTCTTCCCTTGTTACCGACTCATCGTTTCTATCCTGGGGTTTACCGTAAATCCAGAATAAATTATTAGTACTTCCTTCTATTGAGTTTGAAACTACTGTCAAGTCTAAGTCAAACCAAAATCGGCTACCCACCCCGGGAGTACTTTCTACAAAAATTTTGCTTCCCATCAAAGAAACAATTTTCTGAGAAATTGCCAGTCCCAATCCTGTACCTTCTGAGCGACGTGAACTATCACCCAACTGCTCAAAGGGCAAGAAAATTTTTTCCCCTTGTTCTGACTTAATACCGATGCCAGTATCTTCAACTTGGAAACGAATCTGATAATTTTCTCCTGAAAATTGATTAATTAGAGAAGCTTCATTTTCAGTTGGTAATTGGGATTTTTTCACTAAACTATTCTGCTGATCAATTACTTCTACTTGGAAAGTAACACTGCCCTGATCAGTAAACTTGATGGCATTGGAAATAAGATTGAGCAAAACTTGGCGCAGTCGTTTAGAGTCCGCATCAACTATCGAGGGCAGTTCGTTAAGAGAAAAGTAGCTAAAATCCAGTTCTTTTTGTGTAGCTTTGAAGCGGAGAATTTCTGCGACATCAGTGAGAAAAGAAGGAAAATGAAAAGCTTCTGAGCAGAGTTCGAGTTGATTAGCTTCGATTTTAGACAGATCCAAAAGATCGTTAATCAGAGTGAGGAGGTGGACGCCACAACGATAAATAATTTCGATGGCATTCTTTTGTTGGGGAGTGCAGTTTTTGTCGTCTTGAAGAATTTGAGCATATCCCAAAATACCGTTAAGCGGGGTGCGGAGTTCGTGGCTAATATTTGCCAAGAAATTGCTTTTTGCTTGGTTGGCAGCTTCTGCTGCTGAGAGTGCTTGTTGCAGTTCTTCCTCTGCTTGTTTGAGTTCAGTTAGGTTACGGCTGCTGACCACTACTCCGGAAATTGTCTGGTCTATCTCAAAATAAGGAGAATAAGTAATACTCATAAACTGGCGTCCCGCATTCTCATACTCAAACCAAGCTTGGTAATGAATTGTCTCTCCAGCGAGACATCGATCTAGGCGCTCTTTAACCAAATCTTCAAAGACATCTGCACCAAGCAGATTACTAACAGAATATCCAACAATCTGATCATACTGTTTGTTATTTAAGGTCAGATATGCCTGATTAACTACCTGATAGATGTAGTTGCTATCTAATAAGGAAACAGCATCCTTAGTTGCAGAAACAATGCGTTCATACCTCCGCAAAACCTCCTCAGTTTGTTTGCGCTCGCTAATGTCTGTTAGAGTTCCTACGTAGCCAATGGTAGTGCCTTTTTTTCCTCGTTCTAACTCAGTTTGACCTAAGACCCATACAACTTTTCCCTGCGAATTCAACAGGCGGTATTCATCCTGCCAAGGAAGCTGATGAGCAATTGAATATTGCCATGTCTGAGCTACTCGTTCTTGATCCTCCGGATGAATATAAGAACCCCACTGCCATCCCAATACGTCTTCTAACTGAGCGCCAACGATTTGGCAAGCTCGTTTATTGGCGTAAATAGTTTTTCCAGTAGCATCCGAGCGGAAGATGCCCACTGGGGAAATTTCTGCCAAGATGCGAAATAGACTCTCGCTTTGGATTAAAGCCTGCTCTACCTGTTGGCGCTCCGTAATATCTTCTGCCACTCCCACAAAGCGCAGTGGTTTTCCCGACTCGTCACGCACTACGGAAATATCAGCAGCAATCCAGCGCATTGAACCGTCAGGTCGCACAATCCGATACTCCCGCCTCACTGAATTCCCTTGAAACTGTTCTTCAAGGGAATCTAGAACTAACTGGCGGTCATCTGGATGCACTGCTTCTATCCATGATTGCGGGTTTTGGTAGAGACTTTCACAAGTGTGTCCCCAAATATTTTCATAAGCTGGACTGACGTAAAGAAAATGACCAGAACTCACTGAGCGAACAAAAAAGAACTGGCTGATAGTTCCGGCAATTTCCCGGAAACGTTCTTCGCTTTGGCGTAGAGCTATTTGTGCTTGTTGGCGCTCACTAATGTCACGAGCAACCCAAACAACAGAATTATTTGGCAATGGTGAAATCCTGGCGGCGAACCAAACTTCCTGCTCACCGATGCTTAGAGTATAGTCAAAATTGATACTTTGCTGGCTTTCTCGCACTTGTTGCACTTTGGCGAACCAAATTTGCTCTCCCTGCGGTTGAAAGAATTGTTCAACCATCAAGTTGAGCAGGTTAGTTTCACCGTCGCGCGAGTAAATAATCTTTGTCGGTGCAACTTGTATGCTTTTTTTATCATCAATAATCAGTACAATATCAGTTATTGCCTCAAAAATCGTACGAACTTGTTGCTCAGAAGTACGAAGCTTTTCTTCGATCAACTGGCGCTCATTAATCTCAGATTTTAATTGTTTATTAGACTGAGACAATCGCGCTGTTTGTTCGTTTACTTGAGATTCTAGGGTACGGTTGTAGCTAGCTAAAAGTTTCTCAGCTTGTTTGCGTTCAGTTATGTCAGATAAGACAGCGATCACACCGACAATTTCTTTAGCTTCCGTAAGCAGGGGTGTACTGTAAACTTCTAGAGGAATAGTCCTATTGGGCAGACGAATTTCCAGATCTTCAACCCTTGCCTGTTCTCCCTTTAAAGAGCGAACAATTGGCAGATTTTCGACCGGATATAAATGCTCATTTTCTGCCTGATAGAAGTGATACATGCTGCTCAGTTGCTCAACCTCAGCTTTAGGTAAAGCCTCGATACTAACTAACTGTCGAAATTTCTGATTAGCATAGATTATTTGTCCAGTAATATCATAAACTGTTACCCCGACAGGCATCGCTTCGAGAATTTGCTTGAGTCGGTCTTCACTCTGCACCAAGGCTCCATTTAAAGATTTAAGTTCAGCAAAAGATTGTTGCAGTTGCGCTGCCATATTCCTGAAAGACTTTGCTAGTTGACCTACCTCATCAAAGCGTTCAATTGCTATGGTTTTACCCCATTCTCCTCTAGCAATATCTTTGGCAGCTACGTTCAACCTGAGAATTGGCTTGGTAATCCAACGAGCCGTAACCAAGCCGGCCAAAATTGCCAAGACTAAAGCAGCAATGCTCAGCACAATATTAGTTTTGAGATTGGCTTCAATTTGCTCCATAAAGTCGGTTTCTGGAACAACTGTGATTATCAACCAATTCAACCCCGACTCATGCTGAATTGGGGTGACATGCATAAAATGATGTTCGTGCTGAAATTCCCAACCGAAGGTTTCCACACCCTTAATATTTTGGAGATCCTTAAAGTGATTTAATAAAAAATTAACAGAGCTTTTAGTGAGTGAGTTTTTACTATTCTGAGCCGATAATCTCCACTCTTGAGGATTCAAATTTTGCAGATAATCTGCATCTAAATCTTGCTTAAAAGGAGTTTCTCCTGTAGAACTAGCAATCAGTAATCCCTGGCGATCAATAATTAATACCTGTCCTGTCTTTCCTACTTTCAAATTATTGAGAAAACTCGTAAAACTAGACAGATAAAAAGAAGATGCCAAAACTCCTTGAAAATTGCCCCTTGGGTCATCAAAAGGCAAAAAATTAACCAGTGTTAGTATGGGATGATCCACTCCCTGGGATAAATTAACAACAGGAAGCCAAATTGCTTGATCTGCTTCCTTTGCTGCTTGATACCAAGGACGTCCTTCCGGTGGATCTTGATGCGGATTGTAGTCCTTTCTTACTTTTGTTAGTTTAATACGTGTGCCTTGACTATTAGCCGTATAGTAATGAAATTCGTAGTCTGTAGACTTATCCAGAACTCGAATAACTAAAGAATCATCTGCCAATGAGCGTTCGACAGCGAGGAATTCTTTTTGTTCAGTGGCGATCGCCAAGTTGCTAACGCTAGCATAGATTTGTAGTTGCTTGGCGAAGTAGCGTTCTAGAGCAGAAAAATCTTTCCAGTTCAAAACCCCTGTGGCAATAGCGGCTGCACGATTTTGATTAATTTGCTGAGGGACATCCAGGTAATGTTGCAGACTTTGTTCGACGCGGTTGTCCACTTCATCCATTAACTGATAAGCTAAATCTTGAACTGCCTGTTGCCCATTGCGATAGGAGAGATACTCTACCAAACCCACTGCCCCAAGAATTTGCAGCACGAAGGGGACAATGAGTACAGTTCGTAGGGGAAGCTTCCCCAAAACTCTGTCCGCTAACTGGGAAAATGTGGGAATTGGCATGACAGCAAAAGCATTGCGCCAGTAAAAAGGCGATCACTGATAAATGCCAAAGCTAACATAATTCTAGAGGCAGATAGCCAGATTCTTACTCTCTATTTAACTACCTTAACTGGCGACGAATCTCCTGACGTCTACTACTCGCAACGCTTCCACGCCTCTTGACACTACCAGAGGAGTTAGACAAAGTTCTCAGAGGCTATTGTCTTTGAAGAGTGATGAAACCTAATAGTACCTTAACAGGAATACCAAATTCCCTTGCCTATTGTTCAACTCTGGGTTTAGTTTGCTAGTCAGTACGAGAAACTCTGAGACTCAACAGGGGAATTGTTTGGCTATAACTTTCACCAAGAATACTAATACCAATTTAAGTTGTATTGGGCTTTTTCTTAAGCCCTTGCGCAATAAATCTCTGAGTGACTAATCTTGCCTGCTGAATCAGTTTGTCAAATGTTTGCTTAACCGCAGCAGCAATCGTAAATTCAATTGCTTTAATTTAATTTGAGTGTTTTGCTTTTTTCTGCGACTTAAATAAATCACTTCTTCTATAATGCCTGGTATTTTACTTATTTGAACTTGTGTTCGACAAACAAGAATCACTGAGCAACTCGAAAGTAAAATGAGTCCAAGCTCATCGATTAATGAATAGTTATTTGCTTTGTAAATCTAAGCTAATATTAGTCTGATAGTTAGGTAATTTACCCAAAAAGGCAGGGATTAAAAATCAGATATGCTGGGGTTTTAATAATAATTAAAAACTCTTGTTTTCTTAGTATTGCAGTTTGATAATTATCCTGCTTGCTGAACGTGCTTAAATACTCCTGACTACAACTTCAGTAGCAAGTCTGACAGTCTGCACGCCTCCATTCAGGAACCCGTAAAACTGATCACTCAATGTTCCCCAGCAAAAAAAAATTAGATTCCCGACATTAACATCTTGGCGTTCTTCAGAAACTTCTAATTCAATAGACCTCTTGCACAATTTTAATTTGCAATTCGCCAAACCCTGGCTTGATCTAAGTTCTGGCAATCACAATACTAAAATAGCCAACTTCTAATAAGTAGAGGGTTTCATCATAATTCCGCAAGAGATCTAATATAGAAAAAGTCGGCAAATTCCGTAAGTTGTCCCGGCATAAAACTAGTATGCCCACCCCTAGTTAAGAGGTCTCTAGTCCAGTGTGTACGCAAAAAAAATTGCCGTTCGCCGCGTTTTTAGCTCCTGGTATAACACACCACCCAATTGGTTAACACCGTCCTCGTGAACTAAGACTACTAGTTTGAGATACCATAGTTTCGTCACTACCAAAGAAGGAAGTAAGCGCTGTATCCTCTCTGTTCGCTGATCGCTGTGTGGAATCCCAGACAGATGAGAAGCCTAAATCAGTCCACACTTGTTTGACCAATCCATCTTCCCGACGCCAAACTTTGTTATTAAATCCTGCAAAAAGCTTTTCATTCGATAGAATCAGCCAAAAGTGGAATCAGAGATAGTCGAAGACAAGTGTATCCCAATCAGCCACTTCTATATTTACCCAGATGGTTTTCATCTCGCTAAATTGGCTAATAACAGCTCTAATATCTTCGACTTATCTTAGGTAGGGCATCGGCTAAAATTGCCTAATTTGCGTAATGATAAATTCAATAAATTTAACTAAAAATAATTACAAGCCTCCGTTCTATTTTTCCCAGCTCAATTTACTTTACTATTCAATAATTAATTGAATACCCATGAAGATTTTGATGATCTCGTCTACTTTTCCTTTTCCACCAACACGCGGGGGAACTGAGATCAGAACCTTTAACTTACTGAAGTATTTGCAGCAGCGTCATCAAGTCACGCTGATTACTCAACGCCATGCTGGTGTCTCTGATGCCGAGGTTGAGAGTCTGGATAACAGTGTAAGCAACCTGGTGGTTTTTCCGCTACCAACACCACCCAAAACTCCAGCAGGTATCGGCGGTTTACTGGCTAAGGCTGGGCGCTTTACTGAGTCTCTAGTCAAAAATACCCCCCCAAACGTACTGTATCGCTATTCCCCACAAATTCAGGCTTTGGTAGATGACTATGTTAGAGCAAGAAGGTGTGATGTTATCACCTGTGAACACAGCGTTAACGAGGTTTACATCAGACCTGAATTTAGGGCTTGGGTGCCGACAGTGATTAATATTCATAGTTCTCTATGTGGTTGGGTTAGTAGCCATTTAGCCATGAAAGCTTCCCCGAATCCTCTACGCGATCGCCTTTATCTTTCTTTACTTTTAGCTAGGTATGAGAAACGTTATTGCAGCAAGTTCTCTGAACTTGTTGTAACTACTGAGGATGATCGCCAACAATTCCACAAGTTGTTGCCGCAAGCGACAATTGAGGTAATTCCTAATGGAGTAGATCTCGAAATGTTTCCCTACCGTCAGGTTGATCCAGGTGGCAATAGCTTGATCTTTGTCGGCGTTATGGATGCAGAGCATAATGTTAAGGCTGTACGCTTCTTTGCTTTCCAGGTGTTACCGCTGCTGCAACAACGTTACCCCAAAACTACTTTCACGATTGCTGGTGCTAAGCCAATCAAGGAAGTTCTCGAACTCGGTGAACGTCCTGGTGTAATTGTCACTGGTGGTATACCCTCCATAGCCGAATACTTACATAAAACTACAGTTTGTGTAGTGCCACTGCAAACGGGATTAGGGATTAAGAACAAAACTCTCGAAGCTATGGCTGGTGGGATACCAGTGGTAGGTAGCAATTACGGTTTGGAGGGGTTGGTAGTTGACGGTGCTAATACACCATTGCGGGCATTGCGAGCCAACCAAGTTGAGGAGTACATTGAAGCCATTAGTCGGCTGTTCGATAACCCGAAGCTGCGAGAAAAATTATCTCGCAACGGTCGTTCTTTGGTTGAACAGGAATACACTTGGGACCAAGTAGGTCAATGCTACGAACAAGTACTCAATCGGCTCCAGAGCATCCATTAATTATTAAGACTAGCAGGCGATATCTTTGAAGGCTAACTACAAGTAGTAAATTGGGGGATTTTTAAGATTTGTTTTACCTAGAGCAGTATCTTTTGTAGTACTAGCAATATTATATTAAAGCCAACAGAATCAAATAGTTATTCATTAAGTAAAATCCCGGAACTATCAGACTGTATCAAGTATTCCTGGTCTACTAATGGAGATAAATTGAAGCTTCGCTTTTTAAGCTATGGATAATTAACTCTTCTCAGGGCGGGTCAGCCCTTCAGCTAAAACTTTATACTTTAAACATTCTATGAAAATTCTCTGAATTAGTACCTTAATGACTTATAAATAAATATACTATATTTTTGAGATATGCCCAACCCGAGAGTAGAGCAATTAAACTTAACCGAGGCTTTACTCAAATCTTTAACGATAAGATACCTCGTTTAATCATTGACCATAGCTAGCTTAAAAGCGCAATTACTTTTTACCAAAATTTTGGCAATTTACCTAAAAACCGACTTTTATGAACATTCTGATGCTCTCTTGCACTTTTCCTTATCCGCCAAGGTGGGGAAAAATTCAGGTGAGGACTTTTAATTTACTGAAATATTTGAGCAGTCACCATAGCGTTACTCTTGTCACTCAACGTTCTGAAAATGTCACGGATCAGGAGATAGAAGAGCTACGTAAGTGGGTAGAAAAATTAGTTGTTTTTTCTCGGCCAAAGCTGTCAGAAAACAAGGGAGGTATGTTAGAAAAAGTACAGCGCTTCAGTGCATTTGTGCAGCAAGGAACACCTCCTTCTGTGCTGAAACTCTATTCAAATGAAATGCAGCAATGGGTAGATGAGGCGGTACTCTCAGGGAAGTTTGATGTCATTAGCTGTGAGCATAGTTGGAATGAAATTTACGTACGACCAGAATGGCAGCAACAACTGCGGACAGTGATAAATATTCATAGAACCTGCCGCCAACAGTTAGAAGCAGGAGCTTTAGAAAAGCAACTCACCGACCAGTTAAATTTGCCTTTTTTGCGCCGCTACGAGGAGCGATATTGTGGTAAATTTACTGGCATTGTGGTCACAACGCCAGAGGATCGACGTCAGATAAAAGCTTATAATTCTGCAGCCCAGACGGCAGTAATTCCTAACGGTATTGATCTTACTCGGTATCCTAAGCGTATTTCTGATCCAGGAGGAAATCGCTTAGTGTTTATCGGGGCAATGGATGACCGCTTTAACATCGATGCCGTAAAATTTTTGAGCTTAGAGGTGTTCCCTGAAATCAGAGAGCGTTATCCAGAAGCCATACTGGAACTAGTAGGAGAAAAGCCAGTGCCGGAAGTTTTGGAGTTGGCGAAACTCCCTGGAATTACCCTCACAGGTGAGGTATCTTCAGTAGTGGACTATCTACATAAAGCAACAGTGTGTGTGGTATCAACACGCAAAGGATCCGGGATTAAACGTAAAACACTAGAATCAATGGCTGTGGGTACACCAGTGGTGGGCAGCGATAGCGGCTTAGAAGGATTGGTAGTAGATGGTGCTGATGTGCCTTTAAGAGCCTTAAGAGCCAACGAACCGGCAGAATATGTGTATGCTATCAGCAGATTGTTGCAAAATCGCCAACTGCGAAAGCAACTCTCTGAAAATGGGCGAGCGCTCATCGAACAGAAATATACTTGGCAAAGAGTTGGTGAGCGCTACGAAAAGATCTTATTAGGGGCTAAAGATTAGGGGATAGGAGCGAGTTCATGGCAAGGAAGACTCCCAAAGAGTCACACCAACACCTGCCGCCAGCAAAAAAAAACCAGCTGGCTCGCAAACCATCTGGAAAACGCGTTGGGGCAGGTAAGTCAAATCCTAATGAGCGGATGGTTTCTGCTCAACTTAAGTCAAACCCATCCGCACCGGCAAACCAACGACCACCAGTCCGCAAATCACGCTGGGGTGGTTGTCTAGTAACCTTGGGAGCCACCGCTATCTTAATTGCAACAGGTGGCTTGATTATCGGCGGTATTCGGCTGGGTATTCTCTTAATGATCGACCCCAATGCCGTTGGTCTACTCAATCGATTTTTGCCGAGTTGGACTCGTATCTCCCAAACCAACCCTGCATCGCCAAAAACTCTTGCTGCTATCCAACAGGAAATTCGCGTCCTCGGATTAATTCCCGGAACTCCTGTACCCCTTAATGATGCTTCTACTGCAATACTGCTCCCGCTGCTGGCGACAACGCCCAATTGCCAGACTAATTGCGAAAAGATTGCTGAACTCAGAGTGTATGAACCAACTCAGCGAAAGCGCAATCAGAAACTATACCAAATAGTTAATCGACTGACCCTCACCGAACCAGAAGAGTACTTTGTTCTTTCTTCCTCGGTTAGTACTAAGTTAGATAACTCTGGTTCCCCGGCTTCACTATCCTTGACAAAACTTAGTCGTTTTGAGGACGTAGCCTCAGCCCAGGGCATCTGGTTGAATGTTTCTGGTGAGCTACCCAGTGACGGCTCATTTGTGAGTTACGGACAACTAATTCACTATAACCCTGACCAAAAGAAGCTGAGTTTCTTGTTGCAATGGAGCAATCCCAACGGATTTCAACCCTATTGGCAGCAAGTAACCGGCGCATCAACACCGGAATTAATTATCAATCAGACTATTGGCTTAGAACCCCGGTTCCAGGTTTATCAAATTCAAGGCAGTTCTTCAGCTACCGCTTCCATTTACTTAGAAGAAATTTCCTTAGAACAGCCAGCTTTAGATACTCAAGCCTATCGCGATGCCTTAAACCTAGCTAGTAGCGGTTTGTGGTCTCCAGCTTGGCAATGGTTCAAATCTCAGGAGACACAAACTTGGTCAGCTACTGCCCAAGCGCAAATGGATCTGATTGGACTGCACGCGCAATTCACGCAGTCCCAGGCAAACCAGGTTTGGGCAAGCCCTAGCCAGCAAATCTTTGCCAGTCTAATTGATGGTCGCTGGGCAGATGCGTTGCTCCTGTTCCAAGCCTCGGCTACAGGTGCGCCATTACAGGAGATTGCCCAGTTGCTGAAGACAGATTCCGAGCGATTGTGGGAGCGTGTAGAAGCGGCGTTGGCAGTGAGTGCTGACGACAGCAACGTCAAAGCTTGGGGAGCCTTGATTCTGGCAGCCCAGCAACAACGTCCTAATGCTAAACTGGCTGGGAGTCTCGACCCCGTGACTTGGTTGCAGCAACTACCACAACCTCAGCCAACCGATTATTCCCTAATTTACGAGTTACTGACACGTCTGAATAACGCTTTTACCCAAATCTCTCTGATTGATACTCATTTAAGTCAAATCGTTGGCAGTGCTCAACCAGTCACCAATATTAGATCAGCAGATTGGCTGCAGCCAATAGAAGACGACTGGAAATCCGTGACGTCCTCCAGAGAAAGAGGATTGTTTGACTCTAACCCAGAGAAGAACAATCTATTCTCCTCGACTCAGCCTTTGGCTGCTGCGTCTCCCGCCTCAACTCCAATACTCCAAAAAGAAGCTGACCAAGTTTGGTATCAGGTACAAGTCACAGCGTTTAACGATGGTCAGCGCTGGCAAAATACACCCTTTTGGGATTTGCAGCTCTCAACAATCGACCCGGCAAGAGATTTGTGGAAACAACTAGGGTTGGACACTGATTCCCAAATTCAGATTACAGTCTGGAGAGCCGATGGAACCGAACAATCAACCTTAGCAACCGTCAAAGCAGTTTCTTATCGAGGAGGTGTACTCCAGTTGCTGGCAGCAGGTAACCCACTCCCTGCGACAACACCAGCCACTGGCACTGTTAAACGTAGTGTTCCTCTAGCCCACACAGAAGCTGCTTTTCGGTGGTTAGAACCTACTGCAATCACTTTGTCAGAGTTAAACAATATACAGCCTCAGTGGGTCTCAGTAGTTCTCCCGGCTCTTTGGCAGGAGTTATGGAGAAGCTCCCGACAGTTGCCAGGAGAACCTCCTAGCTTGCCGGAGATGCTGCAAGAAATGGGGCATTGGTCGGTTCGACCAATTGATCTGACTGGTGACAATGACCAAGAAGCTGTAATCAGAGTTTACGAGAAACTCTCTGCTCCCTCAGGAAGTTCCAATGTCGAAGACTTAGTTAGGGAAAATCTCGATGTTCCTAACCAAAATCTCTATCGACCCCGTACTCTAATTTTTTCTAGTAAAGGCACCTTACTCTATAGTGAATTTTCTCAAAATGCCAGCACTTCACTAACTGCGATCGCTGATTTAGGAGATGGCGGTCCAGCCGCCTTGGTACTCAACGATATTGATCATTACAGCCTCAAGCGCTGGTCAGCTGAGCTTCAGCGTTTTGAGTAGAACAATATATAAATGATATAAATGTAAAAGCATCCCTCAATTGACAAAAAAAATGAAGGATGCAGTTTGTTTAAGCTCGATAAACAGTTCAGTTGCCCAGAATGCTATCTATCGTTGAGCGTAATAGTCACTAAAAGACTGGTAGCACTCTTGCTGATGATAAAGGTGACACTTTTGTGTAATTTGTTTCATCAAAGACCAGGAGAAGCTACACTCATGCAGTTGATCACCCCATATTTCTTTAAGAGAGCGATGAGCTAACCGCAAATTATAGAAAGGAATTGCAGTGGAAACGTGATGGGGGATGTGGACATTAATGTCGTGGCAGAGGAATTCTACCCAACGGGGATAATTACAGTGGACAGAACCAAATAACTGCGCTTGAGCCGCATTCCACTCTGGCTCTGGAGTGAAGGGAATATCTGGCGCTGTATGGTGAACAATGGTGAAGGTACTCATCCAGAAGTGGTAAACCATCCAGGGTAATAGCCAGAATTTGACTAATCCCCAAACACCAATAGTGGCAATGGCTACAGGAAAAGCGATCGCCGCAAAGCCGAGTACAACCAAAGCCGAAAACTTCACTTGAGAGCGCTGTTTCCCTTCAAACCGACTCCAGTTAAAGTGCAGCAGTGCCCAATGGGCGATTGAACCAAGCCACCAGAATTTACCCCGCATTCGCTGGTAAAGCCACTGTTTGATGCTTCCCTGGCTCGCATAAAATTCTGCTTGAAAGGGTTGCCACGCGTTGTCTACATCTAACTTGTTGGTGTGGGTATGATGGTAATTGTGCAGAATTCGCCAACCGTGGAAGGGATACAGCAATGGCAAAAACGCTAAATGTCCTACCAAATCATTGACCCAGCGTCGGTTAGCAAAAGAACGGTGACCACAATCATGGCCAATCACAAAAAAACCGGTCAAGGCTGTACCGGTAAAAATCCACAGAAGGGGTAACAGAAACCAGGGCGCTAACGCTAGACCGACATAACCCAAGCTGACCATTAGAACATTGACCAGCACCAAAGTCCAGGCTCGACGGCGATTTTTCTGAAAAACCTCCGACGGCAAGGTTTGCAGAATGTCTTTCAGGCGCAGGTTGTCAGCAGTGGCTGTAGATAGGAACTTTTGGGTCGGTTCTTTGATTACCGATATGGTCATAAAAAGATTAACTTCTCCCTGGTCGAAATCTTAATTTTTGTTTGCACAAGTGCGATTCCCATAGTAGCCGAAAAACTGAGCATGCCTAGAAGGTTTTCTGAGTTCTTGACATCCGAACCCTCTGGCACTCTAGGGGTACGCCTGATACTAGGCGTTACCAAAACCAAGAGATTGGTAGTGGAAGAACTAGTAGTCGGAAGGCTGTTTAAAAGCTAATTATCTGAATTCTGGTACGGTTTAGCCACAGTACTAAATCGCACCCAGTATAATCTTCTATTCTTCGTGGTTCCTGGTCTCCGATTGCACCCAGCAGCTCAATTTCTGCTGTTTAAGCACTTGCAGATGCAGCAACAGAGATTCCACTTCTGCCTGTAAATGCAAGTACTTAACTTGCTGATCAGCCTGATAAAGAGACTTAGTTAATTCCATGAGCCGATGTTCGTCACTCAAGGCTGGTGAACTTTTTCTCGCTGATGGGGAATCGATAATCACGCTTGCTAAAGGGATGAGACTAGATGAACGAGTTGACATCAGTCGTTTATAGTTATTTTTACTTACTTACATCAAATGCTCATTGTATCTCGAACGTCAAGTTCTGTTAAATTTCTTGTGTCGGTTTTTTTTCTGGTTGATCAGAGAAAACCGCTTAACTTTTGCTGAACACCCAATTATCTTGGGTTTAGTAAACTCAATCAATGCATAAAAGGCTTTGGAAATTGTATCCAAAGCCTTTTGAATTGGTTTTATTATCTGGTTAGTTAGCCTTGTACTCAATTAAGTTCTCTTGCTGTTGCTTAGAATCACTAGTAGTTGAGCAGTAATCTTTTAGGCACTGATTTTGCTGAAATCAATGGCAAAGGTGGTCAATAAATTATTCTTGGTTAAAATAGTGATCTTTTTTGCTAATCTAAGTCTGGCAATTGGTTCTGCAATCGTTTGGCAAGCGCCTGCGAGTGCAGCCGCGGTTTCTCGATTATGGCAGCGAATATACAAGACTCCCCAACGTCGGAAGACTTTGCAAGTGCGCAACAGTTCTAGTTGTTGGAGTTGTTGAGGCTCCTCCCGGTAAAAGTTCAAAATTAGTCTAGCTAGTTGGGAATCGCGGTTCATGATTGTTAATCCTTACAGTGCTTACTCCTGCTCGAAATCAGCCGCCAACCCGGCAAGTGCATTGCAGCAATAGTCGGGTTCCGTGGATGAGTCTACTTCAGTGTCATTGGCGCAAGCAGCATTGGAATTGACTGAGTAGACTAGATGATGGAGCTCAAGCCATTTGCTCCTGTAACCTCCATTGAAGCCCGAATTACCAAAGCATGTCTTGATACAGAAAAAAGACTTAATAACCACTTACTCAGAAACAAATTGGGTAAAAAGACCTGTAATTTAGTTTTCACAAGCTTTTGAAAAGTTTTTCAGCAAACTATGGTATTAAGCTTTGTTACAAGTAATTTAAAAAACTAGACATAAACTAGGGTCAAATCAAGCTCTACCTATCAGCAAAATCTGCTCTGATTAGTGTATGAAGCTTGCCCTTGACCCCTGAGCATAATTTGTTAATGCGCCAACTACCAGTTGGGAATCTGAATATTGCTGAGAAGGAGGGGGAGTACAGGGAAGTTAACTCTAAAGCTGCCTTTCTCGGTCAATATAATACTTATAAACGCTGGGCAACTACAGCATAAAAGGGATCGCCACCACCGACACCGATCATCTGAAGAAAGCCAGGAACGTCTGACTTACGAGCAATTACTTCTGGCTTGCTGAATCCAGGTACAGACTGAAAGTAACTTTTGACTAACTCTACACGACTAGCTTCTGAAGCTTCCCGCCAGGCAGCGATCGCTTTTTGAAAAAACATGCGGTTAGAAAAGCTCATAATTGCCATGCCGCCAGGTTTAAGGATACGATAAATTTCAGCAAAGACGGCATCTGGGTATTGGAGATACTGAACTGAAACGCAATTGAGGACAGCATCAAAATCCTGATCTGGCAAAGGAAGCTGGGGATTTTTGTTGAGATTTTGGACTAGATAATGATCAAGTTGGCGATTTTGGATAAGTTCTTCCTCATTCATCCCATGTCCTTCGACATGACCAAATTCCATTTCCTCTGGAAGATGAGAAACATGGCTACTCATCATATCGAAGATGCGGGTATTGGGTTGGAGGCGGTCGCGGTATAGTTGCGTTAGCTGGTCAATAAAGCCTTCATCGACGTGAGTAACGAAGCGTGGCATTGAGTAAAACACTGTGTCGTCACTATCATCAAGTTTAGTGCGTTGCTCAGGTTGCAGTAGCATAGTTATCAACTGAAAATCGTCTTACATTTTCAGTGTAAAGAGAATTACGAAATGTTAAGCAATCTTAGTCCTTTTACCCAGAAGTTTGGCTTGCCTGAAACTCAACAATCAGGACTTAAATTCGCTTAAACCAATGGACTTACTGAGGTGACGCAGGATTCTTCGAGATAAATTATCTTATTTATCCGGATCGTGAGCTTATTGCCAAGAATATAGGAATGGTAGATGCACCCTGATTAAAGCCCCTTACCATCAAGGTTAGGGGCGTTTTTTTATCTTCTTCATATTTTGCAATGAATAGAAGATTGGTAATATGTTAGGGAAACATTGTTTTGTAAAAATACGAGGGGGTGAAGTGTGTGAGTAAAGAACTCAAGGAACACGACTTCATGATGGTAGAGTTGGCAGAGAACATTTTAGTTCACGCCCCTGTCCCTAGTAATAGTCATGCAGCACTGCGGTCTGGTTTTGCTGGATATCCCGCTAATCCACGTTGGAGCGCAACTAAGTTTCGTGCGTGGAAAACTGGGCGTCAGTTGCGAGAGGCACTCGTAAGGGGTGACATGGTAGTCCGTCCAACTGACTTAAGGTTAATACCAACTCCTACTACTCAGCAAGAGGAAGAAATACTAGCTACTGAAACTGAACAGGAGAATAAGTTCAAAGATTCTCCCAACTCCCGAAACTTTCGTTTTCCTGTCTGGGCTAAACGGGTGCTCACTTCCTACCAGACAGGCTAGAATTACTGAGCTTTTAATGAACTACGTACAGCCGCTATTGCTGAGCTGTACGTTTCTGACGCTTCACTTGAGCAACTTGCTTAAAGCTTCCGCAATCAACAGAGGTGGACTCATCTACGCCTGAAGAGGACAGTTCCTGCCCCCTTGCATATTGAAGCATAACCATTGCTGCCGCGATATCACGATCACATTGATAGTTGCATTTTTCGCAATGATGTACTCGTTCTGCTAATGTTTTCTTTCTTTGATGACCGCAATTGGGACAGGTTTGAGAAGGCTTAACTTTTTGAGTAGGAACCTCAATATAAAAACCTCCAGCCTCGGAGACTTTATACTTGATTAAATCTTTGAGGTTCCCAATACCAACATCAAGCAAAGACCGATTAAGTCCTGATTTTTGCCGCCTTCTTTTACTTCCTGCTTTTGCCTTGCGAGTCATCCCTTTAAGATTGAGCTTTTCCGTCGCTACCAGGCTATTACCGCTTGCTATTTGTGTAGAGACTTTGTGTTGCCAATCTTGTCTTTGTCTTGCTACCTTAGCCTGTATTTTGGCTATAGCTTTATTTGTCTTCTTCCAACGTCGTGAAGCCTTAACTTTCTTTTTGAAGTTAGGTGAACGCTTGCGGCGACTAGTCTTGGCTATCTTGTTGATTTTTGCTTGAGCTACTTTAACAAATCGAGGGTTGTTTACCAAACCACCATTAGAATCAGCAATAGCATGATGAGTCCCGAAGTCCAAACCGATAGCTCCAGTACCTGTTTGATATCTTGTCGGAACACAATCAACAGTGATTGAAGCGTACCACTTGCCTTGTTTAAACAGGATTGTGCAAGTTTTTGGTGTACCCCAATCTCTTGCTTGACCACGCATTTTGAGCTTGCCAAGGTTAGATATTTTTAGATAACCATTTTTGCCATTGGTACAGGCACTCCACCCTGACTTACAAGGATAAGTCCAGCCTTTATAACGACGACTAGCTTTAAACCTTGGATATCCTGACTTGAGCTTAAAAAACCTCCGGAAAGCGAAATCAACACGTTTAACGGTATCTTGCAATGCGTGACTACCAAGCTCTTTGTACTCTATCCAACACTTCTTAAATTCAGGCAAACAATCCTGTTGGTCGTAGTAACCAACCGACTTATTGAACCTTTGATAAGAAGTTCTACGATGCTCAACACAAGCATTGTATAAAGCACAGTGAAGCTGGCGCCAAGAATGCATCTTATTAGCTACTTCTTTTGTGGGATAAAGTCTAAAAGTAATGCGCTTAGTCGCCATCGCCTTGCTTGACTTGTCTGGTATGCTGACGAGTGTAGTTTAACGGGTACACCCTGTCAAGATGCAGGCCAGGAAAGGCTCTCATAGTATCTTTAGTGTGCGACTACACTTTGTGTTTGTCACTCACTATCGACGTAAAGTACTTACCGCAAAAATGCTTGACCGTTTGCAAGAGATGGTCAAGCAAGTGGCAAATAAAATGTTCTGCGAATTAATCGAGTTTAATGGGGAACCTGATCATGTACATATTTTGTTGGACTTCCATCCTAAAAACTCAATCTCTGCTGTTGCTGGCAGTCTAAAAAGTTCCACGGCAAGGATGCTCAAGAAAGAATTTCCCGAAGAGGTACAACAACATTACTGGGGTAAAGTTTCCTTTTGGTCTAATTCTTATTATGTTGCCTCCTGTGGAGGTGCGCCTATTGAAACTCTCAAAAAATATATCCAGAATCAACAGAGCCCCTGACGCGCTATCCTTCCCCATTCCGCTTCGCTGAGAATGGGGACTGCCGCGCTAATTGTTCAAGCCAATATGAGGAAACGTCATCCCTCCGTATCAACTCACCAGACTGATTAGTAGTCTGGTGAGTTGTTGTTGGTGTCAGTAGAGTCTCAATAGCGGAGGTAAATCGAGAAGGTAATTCTGAAATTGTCAGCTAAGTATTTTGCAGTTGAGTAGGACTCAAATAAGTTTTCTTGAGGAATTTTTACTTATTGAGTTTCTCAATTTTTGACCATACCATGGTCAGAGGCGTTAGTTTCCACAGCAAAACTTTCATTAAAATCAATTATTTTTCCAGAAACGTCTTAATCTATAGATGTTTGGCTTTAGCCTGACAATAACTCATAATTAACTGGCAAGGTTAGCGGTTAATCCCCTGTGAGGTGAACTACAACTTCTCGATAATGACCGCGTTGCCGATGCTCCCAAACATAAATTCCCTGCCAGGTTCCTAAAAGCAATCGCCCCCGAGCAAAGGGAATCTGTTCCGATGTTTTTGTTAGAGCTGTGCGAATATGAGCTGGCATATCGTCAGGGCCTTCGGCATCGTGAATATAGCTTCTACCATCTTCTGGCACCAACTTGGCAAAAAAGTTAGATAAGTCACGCAGAACATCCGGATCTGCATTTTCTTGAATCACCAGACTAGCAGAGGTATGACGCAAAAAAACTGTACAAAGACCAATCTCAATCCCCGACTCGGCAACAACAGATTGCACCTCCGAGGTAATTTTGGAGAAAGATTTGCCACTAGTCTGAATTTTGAGTTGTTTCTGATAATGAGCCATGAATGAATGGAGATTAAAGCCGAAAGTTTTTTAACTGCGTCAGTCTAGATCTAGCCTAATTGACGCAGTTCATCATCTACAGTTTCCGACACTGTTTGCTCTGCTTTAGCTAGGGGTTGATTGCTACAAAGCTCCTCCGTCTCTTGCTCTATGTAGTCTACCAACTCTTCAGTTTCTGAGAACTCAACAGTTACTGTTAGTCGTTCTTCACACAGTTGTTCAGTCTGTTGCTCTGTGTGGGATAACTCTACCAACTCTTCAGTTTCTGAGAACTCAGCAGTTGCCGCTAGTTGCTCTTCACACAGTTCTTCAGTTGGTTGCTCTGTGTCAGATTCATTGAGTTCTTCCTCTTCTCCATTCCGCCAAGGTGAATCATAATGATGCCAAGGCAGTATAGGCTTGTTAGGCAGGTTGTTTGTCAAGACCGTAATATTATCGCGGTCTGGTTCCGGTAGACTCAACTGTTCTCCAGATGGTTTATCGTCAACTTGTTTAGAATTCATAATCTGAATCTAGCCAAAACTACTCAGGTCAATCACAGGAAGGAAATAAGCTGCTACTACATGTAATGTAATAGTCAAGGCTACACCCCAAGTGACGTAAGCAGAATACTTCAGCGATGAAGAAATATCCTCTAGTCGCTGTTTGTTTGCATTATAGGTCTCTACCAGATTAACAAGCATTCGCAATTGATACTCTTCTGCTGGAAGAACTAGGTAACGCTCTAGGAATTTTTTATCTCCCAGATTGGGACTGACAGCCAACTGACGTGGTAAAAAAGCATTGATCAACAGGGTGAAGTTCAACAAAAATTCCAGCATTTCTGCCAGACTGAAGATACTCGGCACGAACAATAACCGAGAAATGGTTAAGCTCGTGAATAAAGCACCGTTGGTCACAAACAAGATATTTAGCTTCGTTGTCAAACTTTGACCTTGTTCACTCTGCTGGTTGATTACCCTGCGGACATCCTGGGCCGCTAATTCTAGAGTAGAGGAAGAAAAGCTTTCTTTTGTCTCGGTTTTCTTGAGTACTCCTTTCTTAAGGGCCTCGGTTTTTTTTGCTGTCTCGCTTTTCTTGAGTATCTCGGCTTTTTTTGCCGTTCCTACCGCCTCAGTTTTTGGGACTGTCTCGGTTATCTCTATCGTTTTAGAGGTAGAGGTATCAGTTTTCTCTAGTTTTTGTTCTGTTTTCTCTAGAAGGGAGTTCGCGGTGGCTGTCATGGCTGGGAAAGAATCAGTGAGTCTATAATCAAAATCCTCCCCTGCTAAGCAGTAAAGCTTGCTGGGAGAGTCTCAACTTTGCGGCTGAGATTTAGTGTTTATGCCCCTACCCTTAAGCAGTTGATCTACTTTCTGCCTTTGCTATGGCAGTTACTACGCGCTACGCGCAAGCCAGCGCCAACAACAGAAGAGCGGAAGCTTTGGTACTACTATTGCCATTCTTAGGGTTTACCAATTAATCTGGGCAAAAATGAGAAAGCTTTTACTCACTCTCTTCTAGATCAACTTTTCCAACCTGTGCCTTAAGGTTGCAAGTTTTCCCCTAGTCGCTGTGTTCCCATGCCTCGGACTGCACCAAAATTAGGAGCGAAAGTTAACTAGTAAAGCTGCATCTTTTGCACAGGAGAAATTATGTTAAGGGATCTCTTGAGTTAAGCTAAGGGCAAAAAACTCAAGAGGCGAAATATAAGCAGGGCGAGCAGCCACACCGAAAAAATGTGCGACAGTATACACTCAACCCTTCAGTGGTACATAAGCTAGCGAACTCCGAAAGCGCAGCATGGCTGTGATAGGAGCTATGGCAGGGCTAGGCAAACAGGAAAATCCACCCGGATATGAAATAAAGCAAACCACTTCACTTTTAGAAGCAGCTACTCACTTTAAAACAGGAATATGCCCTAGATTTTAAGTAATAATAATCGCAAATACATTTTATCATAGGATTCGAGCTTTTTGTCGGAAAATCTACCTTACACCTCAGGATTTTAAGTGCTTTTCCTTTTCAACCAGGGGTTTCTAGATCCTTTGTACCCGTTAAATAGCTAACAATACTTTGGGCGATCGTCTCTGAACCATTTTTTGCCAATCTTTGCGATGTCCTGGGAGGTTGTGGAGTCTGACGTAAAAAGTCCCAGTCTCCTCGGAAAAACTCTGCTGGTTGGATAATTTGATGCTCACCGTAATCTTGGAGTCCTTCAAGCAGCAGAGGTGCCTCAGCAAAACTGTCACGGATTAGAGAAACAATCGGAGTTCCTACTTTTAAAGCTTCGGCAAAGGTACTATACCCTGGCTTAGAGACAACTCGCCCACACAAAGGCATAAAATCTACTGGTCGGTAATCGTGGCCCGCAACTTTTAGTAAATTGGGTAAATCAGGCGCTTGGCTATCAAAGGTGATGAACTGCCAGTCAGCAAACTCAGAAATAGTTTCGTAGGGAATTTGCTGAAGACCAAGTCCTCCAAAGGAGAGCAAAATAGTTTTTTCTTGGGGTACACTTAGATTGAACTGGCTTTTCAGATAGTCTGGGCTATAGCCTGGAGTGCCGCCAGTTAAGCCCACATCGGTGATCTGAGGAAAAGCACTCATCGGTTCGTGTAAAGGGAGACGAAACAAGCGATCGCAATCTCCGTAGCACTCACTAATCCAGTCGGCAATCTCGGCAAATTCTCCTCCCCAATCTCGGTAGATGAAGTCCCAGCCAAAGTTACTCATCATCCAGCAAGGGATACCAGCAGCTTTAGCAATAGTTGCTGCCAAGAAAGGAATATCTGCTAGAATTAGCCCCACTCGGTTGGTACGGATATAATCAACTTCGCTGGTAATAATGGAGTTAGCTGCAGAGCGAATATGCCGCAGTTTTTCCAATGTTGCCCCTTGATCCATACTCAAGCTATCAGCTTGAATGACACCGAGGTCAAAAGCGCGGGGACGGTGGATAAAATCGCCTGGAATATAAGATTCCAACAGCCAGCGTGGTGCCGTCGTCACTAGCATCAGCAGGATGTCTGGACAGATTCTTTGAATAGCCGCAGCTACGGAAGATGCTCTAACAGCATGACCGAAACCGTGGTTAGTGATCGCAATATATAAAACTGGTCGAGACATTCTCGGTAGTAGGTTTGAGTTACTAGTGCCAGCTACAAGCTAACAAATTTACCTGCTACTCATATTGCTAATTTTATCTTGGCGAAGAATCCCGGTATTACCTCAAGCAGCAGAAAAATTACAAAGTCTCTAGAGAGCTTTCTAAGCCGTTAGTCTGTTGGATAAATTCTCTACTGGTATCTTGCCTTCATCGCTGTTATCGTACATCGGTCTGCAATCCATCGCAACCGTGTACAGACGAGAAAGGCATAGCGTTACTGACCTAAAAACTCACTTGGTTTGTGTAACAAAATATCAAAAACCAGTATTCAATGATCATGGATTGAAGCTGATTGAAGAATCTTTGAAAACCGTAGCCAATAAAATGAATTTCAAGACTTTAGAGTTTAAAGGGGAAATCAGATCATATTCAAGTGCGAATCGAGTATCCACCCAAGCTGTCTATTTCTCAGATTGTTAACGCCTTGAAGGGAGTTCCATTTATTTTGCTGTATCCGTTGGCGGTAACCCAATCGAGGTGCTGAAGCAGTATATTAAAGGTCAAAGCCGCCCTGGAAGTGCGGGGCTTGAATCCGGTTAATTTTGGTCAAACAGTTAATCTACGTCTCGATGCACAATACTGCCAGTATTACTCCGAAAATGATGAGGAACATTCAACACCTAAAGTAGAAATAAATATGCCCATCGACTGGCAAAGCGCAAAAACTTACGAAGATGTTCTCTACGACAAAACCGACGGTATTGCCAAAATCACCATCAATCGTCCCCATAAACGCAATGCCTTTCGTCCCCAAACGGTATTTGAACTCTACGATGCCTTCTGTGACGCCCGTGAAGATACAAGCATTGGTGTGGTACTTTTGACTGGTGCTGGTCCCCACACTGATGGTAAATATGCTTTCTGCGCCGGCGGTGACCAAAGTGTCAGAGGCAAAGCTGGGTACGTTGGAGATGATGGAGTTCCTCGCTTAAATGTACTAGATTTGCAACGTCTGATGCGCTCTATGCCCAAAGTGGTGATTGCCTTAGTTGCTGGCTACGCTATTGGGGGTGGTCATGTCCTTCACTTAATTTGTGACCTGACTATAGCTGCTGACAACGCTATCTTTGGTCAAACAGGACCGAAAGTTGGTAGCTTCGATGGTGGATTTGGGGCTAGCTATCTTGCCAGAATTGTCGGTCAAAAAAAGGCAAGAGAAATCTGGTTTCTCTGTCGTCAGTACACAGCGTCTCAGGCATTGGATATGGGTTTAGTTAACACTGTTGTCCCAGTGGAACGGCTAGAAGCTGAAGGCGTACAGTGGGCAAAAGATATTTTAGCCCATAGCCCGATTGCTATCCGTTGTCTAAAAGCTGCCTTTAATGCTGACTGTGACGGTCAAGCTGGTTTACAAGAACTTGCTGGTAATGCCACCTTACTCTACTACATGACTGAGGAAGGGGCGGAAGGTAAACAAGCTTTTTTGGAAAAACGACCCCCTGATTTCCGTCAATATCCTTGGTTACCCTAGTGCCATGTAGAAGGGTTAATACCGTTTTTCTTCTTGTCTGCTACTTATTAGGAAGAATTGCGAAGCAGTCTTGTAATCTTATTATTCCTGAGTGCTGAATTAACTTCTCTATCTCTTAATCAAAAAGCGCATCTTTAATAAAGATGCGCTTTTTGACAACAAAAGCTACTATTGGTTATGTTTGTTATCTGACTGAAATCTTTGTTTTTTTAAAGGCGGAAGCTTATTTTATTTGAAACCTGTAAAAACGCAGATTGCAAAGCAAACTTTGTTAGCTGATTTGTCTCAATTACCTCAGTTATTACGGCAGCAATTAACGACAATCGACAACTTATTAAGGTGGTCTCAAATCAGGTCTCGCATAAGCCAGCAATCAATGGTGCTTTAAACAATTGCCATCTCAGCAGTTAAACTTTCCCGCTGTACAACACCATTTCCATGCGGTAAATTTTGTTCAGATTCCCTTGTTGAGCAATTTACATTAAGTTCAGCTGAACTTATCAGTTCGTCTTTCTGCCAAATTACATCTAAACCCTTCCAAGAAGTGGCAAAAGGTTCGAGAGCTAAAGCACAAGGTTTCCAGCAAGCTTTGACAGGCACTCCGAGTTGCTGACAGAGGCCGCCACGCCGTCCCTCTGGCTGATAATAGCGACAAAGTCGGCAAGCAGAAATCGAAAAGCTTGATGTTTTCATAGTTTTCCCTGGAGTTTTTTTCAAGAAGAACTTTTATTTCCTTCTAGGTGTAATATTCCTACTGAATCACACAAAAGATTTAAGATATTTATTTTTTCTTTAGAATTAATTAATACAAGTACACGATCAGCTTAAAAAAAAGATACGATTCCTCTCTGGATAAAAGAAAAGACCTTATTTATAGCCAAAAGCTATGGGGATCAAACAAAAAACTAAAAAGCTTTGGTCTTTTATCGCTTATATCTGTAGACGTAAATTAGCTGATAAATTACCAGGTCAACGCTCAGAACTTAAAAAAGTCAACAGAATAAGTGCCTACCATCTCACCATCAAAGGTATTAACCCCCCTGCTCATACCAAATCAGTCTCTAATAGGGAGACAAGCAAGGACGATAAGGGGGAGAGAAGAGACTATTGACGAAAACGGGGGTTGTGAGAGCAGATTTATCACTTCAGGGAGTATTCCTAAAGCCTCAGGACGGCTGTTCCTGAGTTCAGAGAAAACCAAGTGTGTTAGGTAAGGTAAACAATTGGCTAAGATCGCCACTGCTTAGTAGCACATAAACTACAGACATGCCAGCGCTGTAGTTCTTCTGGTGGTGTGGGGCATTGACACTGAGGGCAAAGGGGCAATTTTTGCGATCGCGTCTGTATACCTTCAGCCCAGTCATTAAAAGCCGAGTGCGGTTCTAAAGGGAGAGTACTTTGCTCCGAGGACGATAAAGAGGCTGCGCCATCGCTAGTTGTGCTCAACTGGGAAGCCATCCAACTAGAATACTTCTCTGGGGAATCAAGGGGTTTACTAGCTGCCGAGTTCACCCTCACTAAAGGTTTTTGCCACTGAGCAGTAGAAAAACGAATATCATTTACCGGGCTAGGTAACTTGGCGTTCAGCTTTTTCAAAATAAAACGACGCTTAAATTTCAGCTCTTGTGCCCACACCGAGCTAGAAGTGGCAACATACAGAATGTCTCTAGATAGAGAATGGGGTCTGGTTTGGCTTGCCACCTTGGTTCCAACGGCTTGAGACCAGCATTTTATTAAGTATCGAAATTGCTGTATATCTCGCCAGTGCGGCTGACTCTCTACGGCACTTATTATATGGTTTAGGGATTTAAACATAAATCCTGTTCTTCCCCGCCTATTACGTTCATCTTGAGGAGCAACTCTCCTAGTGCCAACTCATCTGCATTTAAATCCTAGTGCAACTGATGATAAAACGGCATCTCTTGATCTTGTAATTTAATTGGTTGCTTCAACTCTAAAAATCCTGTTATAGGATGAGAAATCAAAGACTTACGATAACGCACTCCCCATGAGCCAAAACAAGTCGGTTGAGTCCTCCAGCTCCTTGCCAAACCCATCAATTAACCCAGTTTTACAGGCAGCTCTAAGTAGCCTTGATGTACACCTAGAAGAAGAATTAGCCCGTTATCGACGCCAACAAGCCGGACGTCCAGTGACGCGTCCCCGTGGACTTGGTCGTAACCAAGCACGTAAACCCCTTAAGCTTATTTCTCTGAGTACCGCACAAGATAAGAATCAGCCGCTAACTTCAGGAAAGCTCAATGCTGCTTCCACGATGACATTCCCGTTAGCACTGCTTACCCAAACACCACAGGCTGAGCCTTCCCAAGAAACGCCCAAAGAACCGACATCTGGATCTGATCAGTCGGAAACAGCAAATACCGTTACTTCTGAGTTCGGTGATACTCCTGTTACTGAGTCTTCCACCACTGAGGTCAAGGATACTTCAGAATTAACTCTTTCTGAGCAGCCGACGAAAGAGGGAGAGGATTTGGTAAATTCAGCCCCTGCTCAAGGACAACCAGATGATTATCTCGAATCATCGGAAAAACTGCTGGAGAGTTTGGGGGAAGAAGAAGCGGCAACTGAGTCTCCAGAGCGTTCTACTAATATCCTACTGACTCCCTTGGCTGTGGGTTCGATGTTACTTTTGCTGCTGTTGTGTTCCAGCCTGGTGTATATTGCCACTAATCAATCAGTCCGTAGTTCTGTACTTAGTGTTCTTGGTTTAAGTCAATCTGGGGAGGAGAACTCTACCCAGAGCAGCCAAACCAATGGTGATTCAGTCCAAGAATCACAATCACTTGGTGGTCCAAATCTGGCTAATAAAGAGTTTGAAGCTGTTAATCTCGATACCCTACCTCGCCTAGAAGCGGCTCCGACACCAACACCAGAGCCTGTAGCTGTACCTGTGCTGCCAGATTTGCCCTCCTCAGGCCCAGAGCAACCCAACTACGCTGCTCCTAGCCAGGGTCGTTCTGGAGACTCCTCCAGTTTATCCCAGGCGCTTTTGCCCTCTGCACCCCAACCTAGAGCCGTCAGACAACTGCCTGCACCCCCACTTACTCCACTAGAAAGCCCCAGTGCTGCTGCTAGCAGGCAAGAGAACCCGACTTCACCAACAGCCACGCAACAACAAGCAGCTACCTCGACAAGTCAAGATAGCAACACAGCAGGTGGGGATAAATACTACTACGTGCTAATTAATTACAAAGGCGATCAGTCTTTGGCAGAGGCAAGGCAAATTGTTCCCGATGCCTATGTGCGCCAACTGCCACAAGGTACTCTGATTCAGATGGGAGCTTTAGAGAAAGAGGCTGATGCCCGGAGTTTGGTTAATCAGCTCCAGCAACAGGGAATTTCTGCCTCAATTTATCATCCTTAAGATAGTTTTCTGGGGCTAGTTTTCCTGAAGGTATCGATGGCCTTAGTACTGAGATGATTTTTGCTCAAAACCCTGAGATACCATGATCTTAAGATTGCCAACATCTGCAACATCAAGGGAGAGCTGCCATGGGATTGATTGACCGTATCCTCAGAGTAATTCGTGCTAACCTCAACAGCCTGGTTGGGCAAGCCGAAGATCCAGAAAAAATTCTGGAACAAGCGGTCACGGATATGCAGCAGGATTTGATTCAGATGCGGCAGGCCGTAGCCCAAGCGATTGCTTCTCAAAAGCGCACTGAGCGACAAGCTTCTCAGGCTCAGTCCACTGCGGATGAGTGGTACAATCGCGCTCAGCTAGCGCTCTCTAAAGGTAACGAAGAGCTAGCCAGAGAAGCCTTAAGTCGGCGCAAATCTTATCAAGAAACGGCAAAGGCTCTGACCAGCCAACTTTCACAACAAGCTGAGATTGTCAACAAGCTTAAACAAAATATGCGATCGCTAGAGAGTAAAATCTCGGAGGCGAAAACCAAAAAAGACTTTTACATTGCCAGAGCACGTTCTGCTCAAGCTTCTCAGAAAATTAACGAGATGCTGGGTAATGTGGGCAATAGTAGTGCTCTAGGTGCTTTTGAGCAGATGGAAGAAAAAGTAATGCAACTGGAAGCCCAGTCCGAAGCACTAGAAGCCTTAGGAAGCGATGACCTAGACAGGCAATTTGCTGCTCTTGAAGGTAGCGAAGATGTGGATGCCGATTTGGCAGCAATGAAAGCTCAATTGACTGGGGGTAGTGAGCCGGCGCAACTACCATCTGGTGAGTCTTCAGCTACTCATAATCCTGACATTGACGCAGAGCTGGCAAAACTGCGCTCTGAAGTTGATAGAGCTTAGATGTTGCTGGTAAGAGTCCATTATCTAACACTTTTAGGCTAGAAGTTTTTAAACTGGATAAAGAGAACCCCGGTAAAAGTCACCACGCCCAAAGCAGCGTTTACACAGCTTGGTAAGTGGGGCACAGGGGTAAAGCATGGTGCACTCGTGGCGGTCAAAGCGCCGTCTGGCTGGGACAGCACCGCCTGAGTTGCCAAGTCTATAGGTCTTAGAATCTTAAGGATTTGGCAGCTAACCTAGTAAAGGTTCATCCTTTGCTTAGCAGAAAGGTAATTGCTCAGTCAGGCTCTGTTCTTTTGTAGCTGTTTTGAGTGACCTAAAGTTGCGCATTAGACTTGAAACAGGAAAGCATCTTTTGCTGGAAGCTCAACACCAAGCTCAGTGGGCTAAGAATGTAGAGCCGGCTTTACACCTATTTTGTACATTCCTTTGAGGATACACCGCGTCATGGGATTATTTGATCGCCTTAGCAGAGTCGTAAGAGCCAACCTTAACGATATGGTAAGCAAGGCCGAAGATCCAGAAAAGATTCTGGATCAGGCCATTATTGATATGCAAGAAGACCTGGTACAGCTGCGTCAGGCGGTTGCCAAGGCCATTGCTAATCAAAAACGCACCGAGCAGCAATACAATAAAAATCAATCGGAAGCTAATAACTGGCAGCAACGAGCCCAGTTGGCGCTGCAAAAAGGAGATGAAACTCTGGCCCGAGAGGCATTGCTTCGCAAGAAAACCAATGCTGAAATGGCTGCTACCCTAAAAACTCAGCTAGACCAGCAAATAGCTCAGGTGGACATGCTCAAGCGTAACCTGATTGCCATAGAGAGCAAAATTTCTGAAGCCAAGACGAAGAAAGATATGCTCAAGGCTAGGGTGAGTGCAGCCAAGGCAAATGAGCAGTTACAAAGCACCATGGGTCGATTGGGTACTGGCTCAGCGATGGCTGCTTTTGAGCGGATGGAAGAAAAAGTATTGGAGTCGGAGGCTCGCTCTCAAGCCGGCTACGAACTTGGTGGCGCAGACTTAGAGAGTCAGTTTGCTCAACTCGAATCCGGTAGCGATGTTGATGATGAATTAGCGGCAATGAAAGCCCAATTATCTGGTGGTTCTGTCTCCCAGCAAGCCCTACCAGCTTCAGAGGAAAAAGCTTCTCCCCCCTCTAATTCAGTAGTTGATGCCGAGTTGGAAGCTTTACGCAAGCAAATCGATAACTTGTAAGGGTCAGCCGTCTTTCACAAAAAACCCTAATGATGAAAGACCTTGATAGGCAATTCCAGAGTAATCTTACTGGCAGGAAAGGCACAGTAGATGCTGAAGGTCTATCTAGGTCTTGTCTTTGTTGTGTTTGTCGCAAAGAAACTTAATTCTTAGCAATCGGTTGCAGCGGAATCTGTACCGATACGGTAGTAATACTAATAATTAGTAGGCTCTAACGACTAGAAAAATTGCGGTTACGCCACTTGTTCAAGCGAGCTTGTCCAATAGCTGCTAAAGGACGTAAGTCGGCAATTTTTTGCTGCAAATTAGCAATCGCGTTTTCCTGTTCTTCACAGAGGCGTTGTAGAGAGGCAAAACTTTCCGGCGAGCTGTTTTGAATGGGAATCTTACCCGAAGATACTTCGCTAGTAGTGCTGCTAGTAGTCGAGGAACTCCCTGGACTAAAGGAAAGCCAACGATTCAACTCAGCTTCTCCAATGGTGCCAAAGGGTCGTAAGTCGGCTAATTGTTGCTCTAAGCTTTCAATCAATTTTGCTTGTTGCTGACACTGGTTTTTCAGGGACTTATAGTCTTCAGTTTGAGCAATATATTCTTGATAGCTGCGTTCAGAGCTTTTTGTGGGAGACTTGGGTTTGAGAACCTCAGCCAGCAATTTATTGACATCCGTTAAACCACCATAAGAATCAACGGTAGAAATGGGAATCACCGCACTAGGAGTATTAGCAATAATTTGGCGATTTAAACGTGAATAATTGCCTAGAGTATTATTTTTATCACTACTAGAAGCACCACGTAACAGTTTGAACATGTAGGTAAAGCCGACTGTATTCTTGCCCGCCTCAGTTTTGTAACCCCGGTAGTAGGGCACTACGCTCTCTCCAAACTCTTTCTGGTATTCATAACTCTCAAGATAGGAATCAATCTCGCCGTAGAAGCCGTATTGATCCAAGATAGTGCTGTGATACCTCATCTCTTCATAGCTTTCCGGGGCGCGACCGAGGAGGTGTTTGAAGTTCAATTCAATTGCTCGATAACGGAAGCAGTTGTCGAAGAATCGGGAGCGATAGAGGTCTGATTTAGCCACTTGGCGCACAAATTCACGAACACTGAGTTCACTCTGCCTGAGTTGGGATTCTGGTGCTCGAAGGCGCTCACTTTTCATGACATAGGCATTACCTAAAACTTGCCGATAAACAGCTCGAATCAAGGTTTCGATTTCTTGCTCAGAACTACCAGATAAGAGTTCTATTGGGGCTGTCTCGTCAAATCTGCTGACGCCTAACTTTGAAGATTGAGTGATTGTCGGTGTGGTAAAAGCACTAGCCATCCTTTGCTATCTCCAGTTTCTAATGTATTAAAAATGTTCACCGAATTTTCTATGAAAGCTACAGTATTAAACTCAGCTGATAATGGAGTGTCTGTAAATTTATTTTTGCTAAATAGAGAATGATTTTTCTCTGTAGAGCCAATTTAAATTTCAGTCTCAGTTCATCTTCCCAAATACAGTTACCTATTGGTAAAGTTTTAAGAAAAGTAAACTAAGATAGTATTTTAGGCTTTATGGAAATCGCTCAGATTGAAACCTTACTGCAAAACCCCGACTCTCAGGAGCGCCTCAGAGCACTCACGGCGTTGAGAAACTACGACTCAGAAGTGGCGGTTCCTCTCTTGCTGACTAAATTGCAAGATCCAGAATTCTTGATACGTTCTTTTGCGGCGACAGGACTGGGAAAGAAGCAGAATCCAGAATCTTTTGCAGCTTTGTTAAATTTGGTGAAGTCTGATCGAGATCCCAATGTTCGGGCAGAAGCGGCTAATTCCCTTTCTCTGTATGGAGAGGTTGCAGTTTCTCATCTCGTCACGGTATTTCGCCAAGATGACCACTGGCTAGTTCGCGGTAGTATTATCGCTGCTTTGGTGGAAATGCAGTTTCCGGAAGCATTGTTCGAGGTCTGTGTTTGCGCTGTAGCCGGGGAAGATCCTACAGTACGGTCAGCCGGAATCGATGGATTTGGTCTGTTGGCGAATTCTCTAAAAAAGTCTCAGGCACTAGAGCAACTTCTCATGCTCAAAAACGATGAACAGTGGTCTATCCGGCTAGATGTTGTCCGAGCAATCAAAAAATTTGAGGATCCGCAAGCTAAGGCTGCATTAAGTGATTTGATGCAAGATGAGGATCATCGAGTTGTAGCAGCAGTATTGGAAACTTCGTTGTAGCTCTAGTTATAGTCTTCGCTGTGTCACCTGGTTTAGTGCCAATACTTGGCGCTAGTTTCTATCTGGAGAGTTTTGTGAAGAAGTGTTGCTAGCTTTATGAGAATAGTGGGGCAATGAAAATTTCTGTAAGTTGTTGTATCTTCAAGGGTCTCGACTGCGAGATATTGACTCTAGTCGACAAGCCAACTAATAGCTGTCAATGCTTTAACCTCAAGAGTCCAGATGTCTTACGCCAAGGATGTTAAGAAAGATTGCGTAATTCTGCACTTTGTTTAATAAACTAGACTTTTGCTAAATAAATCTTTTATTTTCTAAGAATTAGCGTTAGCTAAGTAAACCTACTTAACTGTGGTTTAGAGAGCATATCCTCTGGAACTCAAGGTTAGATTAAAAACAGCCTGTATTTAACCGGCTACTAGTAGCTTAAGCGCTTTAGGAGATTCCTAAACAACGGTTTCGCTAGAGTAAACACTGCTGGTGCTAAGGAATCAAACTGGTTGACTTAACCCGTGTTTTTAGTAGGTAGAGCTGCCCACAATCAAAACTCCGCAACTCTTAACAAGATGTAACAAATAAACAACCGACATCATTGTATAAAAGTTACCGGAAGGGTAAAGAGTAAAGGTAAGCACTGACTACAGGCATGGTTGACCAGCTTTTCGGCTTTATCATAAAAAGATAAAGTTTTCTCAGATTTCTTAAGAGTTCGTTTGACGATAAAGTTATTGTCAAGCGGTAAATGAGAAAGACTTGAAGAATTGTTTTGGTCGCTGTTTGTTTTCTGCCTTTCCCAGCTCCTTAAGCAGCTGGCTTTAGACCGCCCAAACATTGAAGCAAAACTGAACTCAACTTTAAATTAGGAGATTTCGTAATGTTCGACGCATTCACTAAGGTAGTTTCTCAGGCTGATGCCCGGGGCGAAATGCTTACCAGCTCTCAACTAGATGCTCTCAACAGCATGGTTTCGGAAAGCAACAAGCGCCTCGATGCAGTTAACCGCATCACCAGCAACTCTTCCAGCATTGTGTCCAACGCAGCTCGCTCTCTATTTGCAGAGCAACCTCAGTTGATCGCTCCTGGTGGTAATGCCTACACCAGCCGTCGGATGGCTGCTTGCTTGCGGGATATGGAAATCATCCTGCGCTACGTTACCTACGCTGCGTTCGCTGGCGACCCCAGTGTTCTAGATGACCGCTGCCTCAATGGTCTACGGGAAACCTACTTGGCTCTGGGAACTCCTGGCGCTTCCGTCGCTGTAGGCGTAGAAAAAATGAAAGAAGCGGCAATTGCGATTGCTAATGACTCCAACAACATTACTCGTGGTGATTGCAGCTCTTTAATGTCTGAAATCGCTGGCTACTTTGACCGTGCTGCTTCTGCAGTTGGTTAATCAAGCGAGAAGCTTGCTAGTTGAAGTCTAAAACTTCAAAATACTTTGAAAAATTTGCCCAACCGATAGGAGATATATCAATAATGAAAACACCTCTGACTGAAGCCGTATCTGCTGCAGATTCTCAAGGCCGCTTTTTGAGCAGCACAGAAATCCAAGTTGCTTTTGGTCGCTTCCGCCAAGCAACAGCTGGCTTATCGGCTGCTAAATCCATCACCGAAAACGCTGATCGTTTGATCAGCGGAGCAGCTCAAGCAGTTTACAACAAGTTCCCCTACACCACCCAAATGCAGGGACCTAACTACGCTGCTGATCAGCGTGGTAAGGACAAATGCGCTCGGGACATCGGTTACTACCTGCGCATGGTTACCTACTGCTTGGTTGCTGGTGGAACAGGACCAATGGATGAGTACCTGATTGCTGGTATTGATGAAATCAACCGTACCTTCGACCTCTCTCCCAGCTGGTACGTTGAAGCTCTCAAGCATATCAAGGCTAACCACGGTTTAAGTGGAGATCCTGCTGTTGAAGCTAATTCTTACCTCGATTACGCAATCAATGCTCTGAGCTAGTAAGTACTAGTATGTTTTGCCTGGTAAGGTAAGCAAGTACCAGCAAGAGCGTTGTAATTGCTTACCTTACCGGGCTGTTTCCTAGGGGAAACAACACGATAAGAGACTAGTAAAAATTTATCCGTTTTACAAAAATTTGCTGTTTTAGACTTAAAACAGGGGAATGTATTTATGGCAGGTTTAGCAGAAGCCGCAAGATTAGGAATCAGAGCGTTTGAAGAATCAGAGAAGGTAGAGCTGCGTCCTAGATGGACGGACGGAGAGGTACAGACAGTAATCCGAGCAGCCTATCGCCAGGTATTGGGTAATGAACACTTAATGAACACAGAGCGCCTGGTTAGTGCAGAATCTCTGCTGCGCCAGGGGCAAATAAGTGTTCGAGATTTTGTGCGGTTTATTGCCCGCTCTGAGCTTTATCGGGAGAAGTTTTTCTACTCTAACTCTCAGACTCGTGTAATTGAGCTTAATTACAAACACCTGTTGGGTAGAGCGCCCTATAGTGAGTCAGAGATTGCCTACCATGTTGATCTCTATAACTCACAAGGCTACGAAGCTGAGATCGACTCCTACATCGACTCTACAGAATATCAAGAAAACTTTGGTGACAGTGTTGTTCCCTACTATAGGGGCTTCCAGACTCAAAGAGGGCAACAGACTATTGGCTTTAGCCGCCTCTTCCAACTGTACCGGGGCTACGCTAATAGCGATCGCGCTCAAAGCCAGAAGCAAGGAAAGCTGACCTGGGAAGTAGCCAAAAATACCTCTTTGCCCATCAAAACACCCGCCACAAGCAAAGCTTTGACGGGCGTTTCTGGAGGAGAAAGAGGGCAACTGTACCGGATCAGGGTCAATAAAACCGCTTCCCCAATGTCGCCAGTAGTGCGACAGGCTACCAGTGAGTTGCTTGTACCCTATGAGCAGCTCTCCAGTAAGCTACAGCAATTAAATCGCCAAGGTTCTAAGGTGATAAGTATCACCCCAGCCTAAAATTACGAAAAAATTAGCAAGTAGTATTTGATAGTTGCTACTTGCTAAAAGCTAATTGGTTTTTCATTAGGAGAATTTCAGGTGGCCATTACAGCAGCAAGCTCCCGATTGGGAACATCAGCTTTTACTGACGCGCCTAGAGTTGAATTACGTCAGAATCCGAGCAGGGAAGACTTGGAGATGGTGATTCGTGCCGTCTATCGTCAGCTGCTAGGTAACGACTATTTGATGAAGTCTGAGCGCCTCAAGAGTGCAGAATCCCTGCTGTGTGACGGGAAGAGTAGCGTGCAAGATTTTGTGCGCAGCGTCGCCAAATCGGAGTTGTACAAATCCAAGTTTTTCTACAAAAGTTTCCAAACACGGGTAATCGAACTTAACTATAAACATTTGTTGGGTCGGGCTCCCTACGATGAAGCCGAAGTGGTTTATCACCTAGACTTGTACGAAACCCAAGGATACGAAGCCGACATTGATTCCTATATCGATTCTCCAGAATATCAAGAGAACTTTGGCGAAAACATAGTACCTTACTATCGGGGTTTTAGTACTCAAAGAGGTCAGAAAACCGTCGGATTTAGCCGCATGTTTCGGCTCTACCGGGGCTATGCCAATAGTGATAATTCCCAACTTGAAGGTAATAGCTCTCGCCTTGCCAGTGAATTAGGTCGTAACAACGCTTCCCCCGTTGTTGGTCCTTCTGGTGGTAATGGAGGCTGGGCATACCGTCCTTCTCAACAAGGCGTCACTCCTAGTACTGGTTTCGGAGGAGTAATCAACGTAGGACAAGCTGGTAGAAGCTTCCGTGTCGAGGTTTCTGGCATTTCTCAACCTGGTTATCCTCGCGTGCGTCGCAGCAGCAGAGCCTTCATTGTTCCTTATGAAGAACTCTCTAGCCAGATGCAAAGATTTCAACGCCAAGGCGGTAAAATCGCCAGCATTACCCCCGTGTAGTGCACCTAGCTACCATACCAATCTGAAGTTTTTGAGGCAAGAAGGTGTGGCAGTGAGTTTATCAATTAGCATTTACTAGTCACTGATTATCCATTACCAAGAAGCATATGTTGGGTCAAGTTTTAGGTGGAAGAACTGGCAGCAGCCCTTCTGGAAGTCGCTACTTTCGTTATGAAGTTGCCGGTTTGAGTCAAAGCGGAGAAACCGAAAGCATGGACTACCCGATTCGCTCGAGTGGCAACGCGTTTATCACAGTGCCCTACAATAGAATGAATCAAGAAATGCAGCGGATTACTCGCATGGGTGGCAAAATCGTTAACATTGAACCCTTAAACTAAGGCGCTTAATCAGGAAGCTGATTAGCAAGACACTGATGCAGGAGTTCAGTAATCAGAATTTTGACCCATTATCACCAGCAGCCACAACTACTGGTGATAATGGGTCTTTAACTATCGAGCAGGCAATTGCCAATTTACAAGGTCAAGACAAAGGGCTTCGTTACTACGCAGCTTGGTGGCTAGGTAAGTTCCGTGTCCGTGAACCAGCAGCAATTGAAGCCTTAATTACAGCCCTAGACGATCAGGATAACCGAACAGAATCAGGGGGATACCCCTTGCGTAGGAATGCCGCAAGGGCACTGGGCAAACTAGGTGATTGCCGAGTCATACCAGCGTTGATTAATTGCTTAGACTGCTCAGATTTCTACGTTCGAGAAGCCGCTGCCCAATCATTGGGGATGTTGGGCGACTCATCCTGTGTACCAAAGCTGATGCAACTCTTAGAAGGAGGCTTAGCAGCAGCCATGCCAATACCAGGATGCCCCCACTTAGCGCAACCTTACAATGCGACAATTGAAGCGTTAGGCTCTCTTGGTGCCACCTCAGCAATTCCTCTGATTGAACCATTCTTAGAACATCCAAACGAGCTGGAACAGTATGCCGCAGCACGAGCAATGTACCAGCTAACTCAAAACCCTGTTTATGGCGATCGCTTAGTTAAAGCTTTAGCAGGTAAACAATTACAACTGCGACGGGCAGCGCTTTCCGATTTGGGGGCAATCGGCTACTTACCAGCGGCAGAAGCAATTTCCCAGACATTGGCAGAAAATAGTCTTAAGTTGATTTCTCTTAAAGGAATTCTGGAGCATCAACTCAAAAAACATTCTCTAGAGTCGGACTCCATACCTGAGGCTGCCATTGCGGTGATGAACTTAATGGATGACTTGCTCTAAAGTGTTAGGTAGGAAGTGTAGAACAGCAGCTTTTGTGAATCTTCTAAACCTTCAACCTACAATCTTCAAGCTTGATGACCGACACTAATCTTGCTACAGAACTAATCCAAGCCGTTGAGCAGGCAGATTCTGCACCTGCTTTACTCAAAGCGGTAGAAACCTTAGCAGACTCACGTTCAGAGGCGGGCATTCCTACCTTGATTGCTGCCCTTAGCTACAACAATCCAGGTGCAGCAGTAGCAGCCGTAGAGGGTTTAGTGCAATTAGGAGAAGCTGCGGTGTTACCATTGCTTAACCTAATTGACGACTACAACTACGGAGGTAGAGCTTGGGCAATTCGGGCATTAGCAGGAATTGGCGATCCCAGAGCAATAGAAACACTCTTAGAAGCAGCAGAAACCGACTTTGCGATGAGCGTGCGTCGAGCAGCGGTCAAAGGCTTAGGCTATTTACACTGGTCGAAAATGTCAGCACAAGAGGTGCCAGCAGCTCAAGCCAGAGTACTCAAAAGCCTATCGGCTACTTGTAAAGATCACGAATGGGTAGTTCGTTATGCCTCTGTTGCGGCATTACAAGCACTAGCAAACTCAATGGTTCTTACTCAGCCAGACTTATTTTCCCAGATAACAGACCATCTTGAAGAAGTAGCCACGACAGAAGCAGATTTAACAGTTCGCAGCCGCTCTCAACTGGCATTAGAGCAACTTCAACGGGATAAAGTAGCAAAGCTCTCATCAGCATTAAGGTAAAGCTGAGAGTTATAGCCACTCTGTGGCTTGAGGTGTAGTACAAGTGAGCAATTTTCCCTGAGAGATCACATAGCGAACTGTCGCACGACGGCGAATCGCCTCATAGCAGTCGCTAGCATCTAAAACAATCAGATTCGCTGGTTTACCCACTGCAACACCATAGTTGTCCTCTAAATGCAGCGTTTTTGCTCCGTTTTGCGTCACCATCTCGTAGCAGGCATCAATTTCGTGTCTCCCCGTCATTTGACAGACATGGACTCCCATCGAGGCTACATCCAGCATGTTACCTGTTCCGAGACTATACCAGGGGTCTTGGATACAGTCATGGCCAAAACTGACATTTAATCCTTGTTGCCAAAGTTCTTTAACCCTAGTCACACCCCGGCGTTTGGGATAGGTATCAGTGCGTCCTTGCAGAGTGATATTAATTAAGGGATTGGCAATGAAATTAATTTGCGACTGCTGTAGAAACCCCATCAATTTGTAAGCGTAGGCGTTGTTGTAAGCAGCAAAAGCCGTTGTATGACTAGCGGTTACTCTTGACCCCAAGCCAGTGCGAATTGCGCAAGCGGCAACAACTTCCAGAAATCGCGATTGGTCATCATCGATTTCATCACAGTGGATATCAATTAGGCAGTCATACTGTTGTGCCAATTCAAAGATGCGATGTACTGAACGCACACCATCTTCACGAGTTAGTTCGTAATGAGGTATGCCACCGACAACATCTGCACCTAACTTAATCGCTTTTTCTAGTAGTGTTTCATTTTCCGGTTTTGAGTAGATACCATCTTGAGGAAAGGCTACTACCTGTAAGGTAATCCAGTCTTTGACTTCTTCTCTAACTTCCAAAAGAGCTTGCAGAGCAATAAGTTGTGGTTCGCTAACATCAGCATGAGTACGTACTAATAACACACCCTGAGCTGCCTGTTGTTTAAGAGTAGCAATAGCACGTTTTTTAACATCATCTATAGTGAGATTTTGTTTGCGCTCTCCCCAAATTTGGATGCCCTCAAATAAAGTACCACTTTCATTCCAACGTGGTTCACCAGCAGTTAGCGCTGAGTCTAAATGGATATGAGATTCGACAAAAGGAGGAGATACTAATTGCCCTTGCGCGTCAAGTTCTTGTTTTGCTGATGCCTCCAACTTGGGAGCAATGTCAGCAATTTGACCATCTTTGATGCCGATATCAACTACTTCATCTCTGGAAGTTAGTCCAAGTAATTTGCCACGACGGATGAGTAAATCGTAAGTAATAATTGACATAAAAATCCCAAAGATAGCGCTAAACTCAAGCTAATCGCTGGTCAAAACCAGCACTCTCGTAGACAAAAATAGAGGAATAAATGCATATCCGAGAAGCTCTAAAGTCAGATTTAGATGATGTATTATCAGTAGAACGTGCAGCGTTTGGTCATGAGCAAGAGGCTGATTTGGTGAGGGAGCTTTTAGAGGATCCTAGTGCAAATCCTCTTGTATCTTTGCTGGCTTTTAAAGATGATCGAGCTGTGGGACATATTCTGTTTACAACAGCACGTCTCACCAATAATCAAAACACGGCATCGCTGGCGATTTTAGCTCCCCTGGCAGTAGTACCTGAGGCTCAAAAGCAAGGAATTGGTGGTAAGCTAATCGAAAGAGGATTACAGCTTTTGTCTACATCAGGAGTCGATCTAGTATTCGTACTCGGACATCCAGAATACTATCGACGGCATGGCTTCAAACCAGCAGCTAGTCTCGGATTTGAGACACCATATCCTATTCCAGAGAAACAGGTAGATGCATGGATGGTTCAGGCTCTTCGTCCAGATATAATTGGCTCTGTTCGGGGAAAGATCATTTGTGCTGATGCGCTAAATAAGCCTGAATATTGGTAAGAGTAGTGAAGTATACAATGCAAATTGAGCCTTTACATTTCATCTTTACTAGTAAATGAGTCAGTTAACAGGAGCATTGGGTAGCAGTTTGGTTACACACTAATACTTTCTTTTTTAGTTAAACACATAGCTATCCCCTTTTCGTAGTAGGCTGCTTCATTGATAAATACTGGCCAAACCGTCTCTGTTTCTTCATAGTAAATAGTTTTACCTTCGAGGGTGAGAAACATCGGGTCACCAGGATTAAGTTCTTCATAGTCTCTATTCTGAAGTTGGGGATGAATCATACCTTCAATTTCTCCTGCTGCATTCTTGGGATAATCTACAACCTTTAAATGCTGATAAAGAGTTAGAGTACTATTTTTATTTTGAATTTGACCCTGATTCAATTTTTCAAGATAATCCAAGACTTGATAAACTAAACCTTCGGTTTGCTGAAAAATCTCAGCATGCAGGACGCCGTTAGGAATTGGGCCAACTTCGATCACAAACCCATGTTTGCAAAGAGAGTTGAGGAAATTATTCTCTCTACCCGGTTCAGTCCAGCTATAAACTCTTACTAAAGGATTAATCGCACTCAAATAAGCAGCTAGTTTTAGATTAAAGGGATTGTTGTCAACTAAGATGATGCTCAGCTTCATCTTAGCGGTAGTGCTGTGCAAATCTAAAACCAAATCAACTTGAGGATTGCCTTTTGGGCCGAGAGTTTCTGTGATGATTTTCGCTCTAGCTTCTTCTCTGGTAGAAAGTTCGGAGTTTTGCAGATCACTGTCAGCAAAGCAGCGATTTAAGTCTTTATCAAGATATCTTCTTACAGCTTTAAAAGCCTGGGGATTGGCAAATAGTGTCAGGGTTTCAAAACTATTTCTTTTAATTAACTCAGGAAAATCATCAAATTTTTTGACTAGATATGCACCAGTAAATTCATTGCCGTGGGTTCCGCCCACAATCGCCACTCGATTAATTTTTTCCATGATCATCACCCTGACTTCTTTTAATCCTTTCTCTAGAAAAAGTAGGCTTAATTTCGGTGGTTTAACGTAGTGTCAAGCTAACTTAATACTATTAAGACCTTCTGATATTAAAGCAACACCAATCCTGACGTTTCCAGAGTGCTGCGATAACCCAGTCATGTTCTTCCAGGGTGTCCGCAATTGGTTTAACCTGCTCTAATAAAATACCGCTAAGAATTCCCCAGGTTTGAGGCTGCGCGATCGCACTCATGGCTGGAATTAAATCAATAATTACCTCAGCTAGAATATTACAAACAATACCGTCAACTGGTTTACCTTCAGTTAGCTTGGGGAGTAAATCAATACTCCCCTGCTCGACGAATAAGCACTCAGCACTAATCTGATTGAGATCACGGTTGTTGCGAGCGGAGTACACTGCTAGGGGATCAACATCTACAGCGTAAACTTTTTTAGCTCCTAAGAGTACAGCACCGATAGAGAGAATCCCGGAACCACAACCAATATCAGCTACGACAGCATGACTATTACTGTCACTGATACGCATTTCCAAAGCCTCGAGACATAGCTGAGTTGTCTGGTGGTTCCCGGTTCCAAAAGCCACTCCAGGATCAAGACGTAAAATTAGACGCTCCGGTGACTCAGGTACTGTTAACCAAGCAGGATAGACTAAAAAGCGATCGCCAATTTCCTGGGGTTGCCAGTGATCCTTCCAGCCACTAGCCCAGTCTTCCTCATCAATTAAGTGCCACCTCGTTGCTGGCACTGGTAACCCTACAGTTAGAGCATCCTGACGTAACCAGAGAGAAAGGGCAGCTAAATCCAGCAACTGTGCCTGAATTTGGGGCAGGTAAGCGCGCAAGAGTTGAGAGTGTCCTTTTGCCTCACTTGACATGCCCCGGCAGCCAAACTTTTCCAGTCGCCAGAAGATTAAGTCCTCTAAGGCTGGATCACAGAGAATTTCAATTTCCCACCAGCTTTTTGCCATACCAGTTGTTAGTTTTGAGTTGTTAGTTTGTAGTTGTTAGCCATTAGCAATTAGTGATTAGCAATTATTTACGGTTAATCCGGATAACAGCTAGCAGCTAATAGCCTTCTCACAACTAACAACCAACAACTAACAACTACAAAGTTACTGTGTAAGCATCCCGAATACCGGGAACCTTTGTAATTTCCGTCAAAATTCCCTCCGGTAGGGGGTCATCAATACTCAGTACCATAACAGCATCACCACGCACAATTTTACGTCCGACCTGCATACTGGCGATGTTGACGTTAAAACTACCCAGCAAAGAACCGATTTTACCAATAATTCCCGGCATATCGCGATGCAAGGTAAAGAGCATGTAGTGACTGGGGGGAACATTAATCGGAAACTCATCAATGCTAGTGATATGGATTTCACCATCACCCAACAAAGCCCCCGTCACAGAATGCTCACCTAAGGAACCGGTTGCTGATAGGTGTAGAGAGCCTGAGTAATCTCTAACCGAAGCATCGCGCGTTTCGATAACCCGAATCCCTCGCTCTTTTGCCTCAATAGTAGCATTAACATAGTTAACACGTTCTCGCAATGCTTGGGAAAGTAAACCTTTGAGAGATGCTACGACTAAGGGCTGACTATCGTTAGTGGCTAACTCACCCTGTAAACGGACATTCAACCAATCAATCCGCCCTCCTGCCAACTGACTAACCAACTTTCCCAGGGTTTCACCCAACTGCATGTAGGGTTTGAGCTTTTCCAGGACATTCGGCGATAGTCCAGGAATATTCACTGCTGAGCGTGCTGATAAGCCCAAGAGTACGTCGCGAATTTGCTCAGCGACATCAATGGCAACATTGACTTGCGCTTCTGCTGTAGAGGCTCCTAGGTGGGGAGTAAGAATCACTTCCTTGCCAAGCGATCGCAAAGAAGATTCTCCCAACGGTTCTGCCTCAAAAACATCTAAGGCGGCACCAGCAATCTTACCGGCTTGCAATGCCTGGGCTAGTGCCTCTTCATCAATAATGCCGCCTCGAGCACAGTTAACGATGCGGGCAGTCGGCTTCATTTTATCTAAAGCCGCTGTGTCAATCATATGAGTTGTTTGGTCTGTTTTCGGCATGTGCAGGGTGATATAGTCCGATTCCTGCAATAGCAAATCTAGCTCGACGAGGCGACAGCCTAACTGATCAGCCCGTTCTAGGGAAATAAACGGATCATAAGCTAGCAACTTCATCCCCATTGCCCTGGCTACGCTAGCTACATGAGAGCCAATCTTCCCTAAGCCAACTACGCCCAGAGTTTTCTTATAAACTTCTGTACCGATAAAGCTCTTACGATCCCATTGATCATTTTTTACCGACTGATTTGCATCAGGAATGTGACGAGACAGAGAGAGCATCATCGCCAGTGCATGTTCTGCCGCAGCAATAGTATTTCCTTCAGGAGAGTTAACTACTAAAATCCCCTGACGGGTAGCTGCTGCCACATCAACGTTATCAACGCCAACACCAGCACGTCCAATAATTTTGAGTTGCTTGCCCGCCTCAATGATTTCTTTGGTAACACGAGTACCAGAGCGAATCATAATGGCATCATATTCTGGGATAATTTCGACAAGCTCATCGTGAGATAAATTGGTTTTGATGTCAACCTGAGCCACTTGGGAGAGAATATCAATTCCGGCTTGAGCGATCGAATCGGAGACGAGAACCTTAGACATGAGCTGCAAGAGGGGTTGTGAAGTGGGCTACGCAAAGCGCGCCCCGCTATTCTAATAACTGATTAGATATCCAATCAAGGAGTGTCCTAACAACAAAATGAGCAATAACCCTCAAATGCCTTGGTCTACTCCGTTCAAGGTATAGTATCGAAACTATTAGTTTAGCTAAATCTGAGCAATGAACTACCTAATTGCTGTACTGCGCGACCGTATTGAAGCAGAACAAGCTTACACCAGCCTCGAAAAAGAAGGTTTACCCATGGCTCAAGTTACTATTCTGGGTAGAGGATATCAAAGCGCCGACGAATTTGGTTTAATTGACCCTAACTTACAGGCGAAACAGCAAATTCAGCGAATGGCATACTGGCTGATTCCCTTTGGCTTTGCTGCAGGTTATGCCTTCAATTGGCAAACGGGGATCGACGTATTTCCTTGGGCAGGCAGTTTGGGTAACCATATCATTGGTGGTGTATTCGGTGCGATCGCTGCGGCAATGGGTAGCTTTTTTGTTGGCGGCGGTGTTGGCTTAGGTTTAGGCAGTGGTGATGCGTTACCTTACCGTAACCGTCTCAATCAAGGTCAATATCTGATTGTGGTCAAAGGTTCCGAGGCTTTAACTCGACAAGCTACCCGCATTCTTCGCCCCTTTGCTCCAGAGAACCTGCAAGGCTATTTCCAGGCGGAGAATGTTTAGAATTTTACGATTATTTGTTCTTGACTAATAACTAACAACTAACATGCTGCCGAGGGAAGAACTTTTAAAAGGTGTCGAAAATCGAGAAGATGTTGCCCGTGTTATTGATCAAGCTGAACAGGCAATCAAGACTTGGGAAGTGGTTTTAACAGATTTTCTCTCCCCCCCAGTACTAGTAGAAATCCAGCAGCGGTTTGGGCGATTAACAGAAGTACAAATCTTAGCTTGGGGGGGGTATTTGCAGGCGGAACGAAAACGTTTGGCAATCGCTCGTGCTGAATTACCCCTTGAACAATCTCAAGTAGAGATAGCCGCCTTAGATATTGCTGGTAATTTTCTCTTTGACACTGCTACCCATCGAGACTTTTTGGGAGCGATGCTAGGAACAGGTTTAGTGCGAGAAAAAACTGGTGACGTTATTGTCTTAGGAGAACGAGGCGCTCAGGCAATTGTTGTTCCAGAAATGGTAGAGTTTCTTGAGACTAGCTTAACTCAAGTGCGCTCTGTACCCGTAACTACTCGCCGCCTGGATTTAAGTGAACTCAAGATTCGGGAACCTAAGAAAAAAGAGATGACTACAGTAGAGGCATCAATGCGCTTAGATGCGATCGCTTCTGCTGGTTTTGGCACTTCTCGCAGCAAAATGGCTGAGATGATTAACGCTGGGGATGTGCGAGTTAATTGGAAAGAAATTAGCCAAGCTAGTCATAGCGTCCAATCAGGAGATTTAATTGCTGTTCGTGGTAAAGGTAGACTAGAAATTGGGGAAGTGAATGTCACGAAAAAAGAACGATACCGCATTCAATTAACTAAGTTTAGTTAATTGGCATTGATGGCAACGGAAAATAGTCGTTAGTTGTGAAAAACCTGCCTTGGGGGGACTTCTTCCCAAACCCCCTCTCAAAGGATTGATCGGTTGAGATGAATTTTCTTAATGCGAGCTTCCCTGGCAACTTATAGCTGTTATATTGAGTCTACCTAGGGGAATACTGGAATTTAGTATCTATCTTACTTAGTATCTTCCATGCGGCGTCTCAATAATCGTGCTTTTCAGATCCTCTCTCAAGAGCTTAAAAAATGCTCTACTGATAATGATCCACTCAGTAGAGCAGAGCTACAAATTGTCCAGAAGCGATTAGAAAAACTGCGCCTTGAAGAAGGTTCACCAGCATCTGGGGAAGAACTGCGGGAGATGGTAGTCGATATATTCCCTAATTTTAGTGAGCAAGTCCTCAAGGAAGCAGCAACCGCCAACCAACCGCCGGGATTATGGAGCAAACTTAAATGGGCAGCCGTAATCGTAACTAGTTCTGCCGGAACACTCTGGTTACTTAATTTACCTTACCCGATGATTCGCTGGCCAGTGGCTAAAGCTGCCCCGATTCTATTACTGCCCAGCTATGTAAGCATGGATTACAACTATCGGCAAGCAATCATTAATGTTGAGCAGGCAGATCAGCTAGTCAACCAACCCACCAGCCCAGCCGACTTTGAAATTGGCTTGGAAAGAGTAAAACAAGCACAAAAACATCTCGATGCTCTTCCCGTCTGGTTTTTGGGCTACTGGCCTAAATATACCTTCTGGTTTGGGTGGCAGTTTACTGTAGATGAGTTTAAATCTGCCCGTGCTACTGTGGGACGAATGGAAGCTCAGTTGTTTCAAGAAAATAATGCTTACACTCAGCTAACTCAAGCAGAACAAGCGATTAAAACCGCAAAGCAACAATATCAACAAGCACAGACAACAGAAGAACGAGAACAAGCGATCGCTACATGGCAAACGTCCCTCGATCAGATTGAGCTAGTTCCTCAAGAAACTCTAGCAGGGCAAACCGCACGCACTCAACTCTCAGCCTACCAGCGCGATTTTCAGCAAGTAGCTAGTCTAGCTGCAGCTAAAGAATTTGCCCTACAGGCAGAAAAAGCTGCTCAGAAACTCCCTAAAACTACGGCTGAGTGGCAACAAGTAGCTAATTTGTGGCAAGAAGCCATTAGTCAGCTTAAGCAAATTCCTCGACAAGATCCTAGTTACTTAGAAGCACAAAAGTTGTTTGCAACATACCAAAGTAAGCTGGAAAATGTGCAAGGTCAACAAGCAAATGTTGTGGGTACTCGCACTGCTAACTTAATTCAATCTGCCCAAAGTTTTGCCTGGGAAGCAGCTAAAGCTGGACAAAATCCACCTCATGCTGAGGAAAAGTGGCAACAAATCGAACAATTATGGCAACAGTCACTAGAACGTCTAGAAGATATTCAACCGGAAGACTCTGGTTACCCGGAAGCACAAAAGTTACTAGCAAAATACCAAACTAACTTGGGTCAAATACAGAGTTTAAGACAAGCTGAGGCAAATTCTGTTAAAGCTTTTGAACAGGCACAAAGCGAAATTCAAAGTTTGCTAGCTTCCATTTCTACTGATGCTAACTCTTTTAATCCAAATCTGATAATCAGTCAGCTACAGGGAATCATTAATCAACTAGAAAAGGTGCAAACAGGCACAACAGTTTATCCTAAAGCTCAAGAATTATTGTTATCAGCCCAAAACAAACTTAAGCAGATTCAGTCTCAAAAATAAGACCAAATTTTAATCGAATTATTAGTAAATGGAGAAGAAAGCAAGTCCTGTCAGACTCTAGAGACGGGGTTGCTCTGACAAAATATTGTTGATCAGCTTAGCAGCCCAAAAAGCATCAAATTTAGTTGCTAAAACTCAAAATTAGTTAATTTATGTTAAGAAGTCCCCAATAAATTGACTACCTCTAGAAGAAGAGCCGTCTCTTATTTTTGTAAGATAAATTGTAAAAAAGAGAGATCAACACTAGCGATTTAGCCCAGAATCCTTGGCTGCAAAATGATTCCTCAAGGGGATCCTAAGTAACTGAAGCGATCACTTATTACAAAAAGATAAGTGTTCAGACACCAGAGCTACGAGATTACTTCGATAATGTCTAAATAATACTAAAAATCCTAAGACTAATGATTAAGATGACTTCAGTGCTGGCAGATTTACTGCAAGCAATGCCTCAATTACAACTGCAGGTATATTTCAAGTCTTCCTTAATAGCACTATCCCATGCCATAGAAGATCAGGTTCTGGCTGGCTCAACGCAGCCTTTGGTGATTGCTTGTTTCCAAAAAGAGCGCTTTTACCTCCAAGAAGTCCATCGATATCAGCGAATTGCCGAAAAGACATCACAAGTCTACTTGCTGGCAGCACCAGAAAAAGACTTCCACAATAGCTCAGAGCGTTATGAAACTATCGCCCTAATGCCAGAAGATGGTCTGAGTCAAGAGTGGAATTTGGTAGTAATTGGGCAAAATTACGCTAATTGTCTGATTTGTCGGGAAGAAACTCTCCCTTCACCGGAGAATCCAGATGCAGAGGAAGGTGACCAATCCCGCCGCTTTGAGGGAATCTGGTCTTTCGACCGGGAAATATGTCAAAAAGCTGCCGAGTTAATCTTGAATCGTGTTACAGCTTATCGTCCCGAACTAGCAGCTAAAATTTTGGAGGCGAAATCCCAGTTTCTCAAAGACTCATCTTCAGACAGTTCTGAGTTAAATCAAGGTTCTGTCAATACCGAGGCTTTCGTCCAGCGTCTGGTGAATTACTTACAGGCAGGTCAGTATAAATTACTCAAAGCCTATCGCTCAATTGCTTCCCAAGAACAAAAAGAGCGTCTAGTCAACTCGATCACTAGCGCGATTCGGCGATCTCTCAACCCAGAGGAATTTCTCGCCGTCACTGTTCAGGAATTAGGGCTTGCCCTTGGTTGGTCACGGTGTATGATTTATCGCTGTAAGGCAACTGATCGGCAAGCCACGATCAACCATGAGTTTTTGAACACAGAGGCAGATGCAGCTAGCTTGACGTCCCTACAGGGGCAAACCTGGCCTCTAGGAGAAATTTGTCTGTTTCGAGAAGTTGTCGAGCGTCAGGAACCTGTTTTTGTAGAAGACACTCAAGCCGACTCTCGAATTAACAACACCAACTTAAACAATCTGGTGCAACAATTTGGTCTACGCTCTTGGCTAATCTTGCCAGTACTTTATCAGGGTCGTTTGTTGGGCATGATCGAGTTGCATCATTGTGGAGCAAAGCCTTTGCGTTGTCACAAGAGTGAACTGACAATGCTTGAGGCGATCGCTACTCAAGTTGGCGTTTCCCTGATGCAAGCTGAAGCCTATGCTCACCTAGAAGAATTGAACCAGCAATTAGCCGCCCTTGACCGTACCCGTAGCAATTTAATTGCGATCACAGGCCATGAACTACGGACTCCCCTCTCCACCATACAAATCTGTCTGGAAAGTCTGGCAACTGAACCCAATATGTCTCTGGAGTTGCGTCAAGTGATGCTCAACACTGCTCTAGGCGACGCTGAACGGCTGCGAAAACTAGTTCAAGATTTTTTAACTCTTTCGCGCTTAGAAGGTGGTAATGTCCAATGGTATCCTGAAGCCCTCTCCCTGCAAGAATGCATCGACTTTGCCTTAAGTAATATCTGTGCTCATCGCTCAGAGAGCGAGCGACCCTCAATTACTACCCAAGTTCCCGATAACCTACCCTTAGTCCGAGCAGATGGCGAGTGGTTTGTCGAAATCCTCACTAAACTTCTAGACAATGCCTGCAAATTTACCGAACCCCAAGGGCAAATCACCCTGAAAATCGAAAGTCGGGGCGGTTCTATGCTCGAAGTTACGGTAACAGATACTGGTAGAGGTATTGAGCCTAACCGTTTAAAAGAAGTCTTTGACCGCTTCTATCAAGAAGAGGGTGCCTTACGGCGCACTGCTGGCGGTACTGGTCTAGGGTTGGCAATTTGTCGCCAGATTGTTAAGGGTTGGGGTGGTCAAATTTGGGCAGACTCCGCCGGAAAAAACCAGGGTTCTCAGTTCCACTTTACTATTCCTATTATCTCCCAGTCTTCAGAGTCAAAACCATCAACTACCAAGGGCAAAGATGCCACAAGCAACTTGCAGGGGTCTAGCAGATCAGGCGGCTTATTCGGCTAAATGCCACAAACCTGCTTCCTGTAAGTGCGGAAAACTATCAAACTATTACAATTGTTGACGGATTGCTAAGACAAGCGTAGCCTCGGTGATAGCATGCCCTAAAAGCTCTATATAAGGTTGAGAAAAGAGAGTATGGCAGAATCCCTTACCGGAAAAGCTCCTATGTTTGGTGGCAGCACCGGCGGCTTGCTCACCAAGGCAAAGGTGGAAGAAAAATACGCAATTACCTGGACTGGCCCAAAACAGCAAGTGTTTGAAATGCCTACTGGTGGCGCTGCTACCATGAACGAAGGCGAAAATCTACTGTATTTAGCTCGTAAGGAGCAGTGTCTGGCATTAGGAATGCAGCTACGGCGCTATAAAATCAACGACTACAAAATCTACCGGATTTACCCCAACGGTGAAACCGAGTATCTGCATCCTAAAGATGGTGTCTTCCCTGAAAAAGTCAACGAAGGTCGTCCCTATGTCGGTAAGATAGACCGCAAAATTGGCGAGAACCCAGCACCAGCTACAATCAAGTTTAGCGGTAAAGCACCTTACGACGTTTAGAAGTCGGCTATTTGCATAACGGGCGTCGCACTTTTAGTGCGTAGGTTGTAGGTCAATTTGGGTTGAAGGTTGCAAGTTAACAGGTTGCAGGTTAGGAAGAGTTCTCTTAAACCTTCAACCTTTAGGCCTGCAACCTTCAGCCTTCAAGCATCTTTCACGAAAAGTATGATTTCTCCAGATTTCTCCCAGTTTTTGACCCTGACGAAACAAGGTAATTTTGTGCCAGTTTACCAAGAGTGGGTGGCAGACTTGGAGACACCAGTATCTGCCTGGTACAAAGTCTGTGCTGGTCAACCTTACAGTTTCCTGCTGGAATCAGTGGAGGGAGGGGAGAGTGTCGGACGCTACAGTTTTTTGGGGTGTGACCCCTTGTGGGTCTTATCTAATAAGGGTGAGCTTACTACTCAGACTTATCGGGATGCCTCAATCGAGGTGTTTGAGGGCGACCCCTTTGAAGTCTTGGCTAATTGTCTGAAACCTTACCAACCTGTTAAATTACCGCAACTGCCGCCAGGGATTGGCGGGTTGTTTGGCTTTTGGGGTTATGAACTAATTCGTTGGATAGAGCCTCGTGTCCCGGTTTACCCCGCAACCGAGAATGACTTGCCCGATGGAGTATGGATGCAAGTGGACAACCTGATTGTCTTTGATCAGGTGAAGCGGAAAATTTGGGCGATCGCTTATGCTGATTTGCGGGATGCCAATGTTGATGTCGAGCAAGCTTATCAACAAGCCTGTGAGCGCGTGCGCTCTCTGGTGGGCAAACTACAGTTACCTTTGTCAGCCACAGACACGATTTTAGAATGGACATCCCCCGATAGTACAACTCAAGAACTGGTCTACACCAGCAATACCCAAGCCTCACAGTTCTGTGCCAATGTTAAACAAGCTCAAGACTATATTCGCGCCGGGGATATCTTTCAGGTTGTCATCTCCCAACGCCTCTCTGCCGAGTACACTGGTAATCCCTTTGCTTTATACCGCTCCCTGCGCCTGATTAATCCTTCGCCTTACATGGCCTATTTCAACTTTGGGGATTGGCAAATTATTGGTTCTAGTCCAGAAGTTATGGTCAAGGCAACAGCATCACCTCAAGGCGGAATGGAGGCAACGGTGCGACCAATTGCTGGAACTCGACGCCGGGGTAAAACAGCTAAGGAGGATGAACTCCTGGCTCAGGATTTACTTCAAGACCCGAAGGAAGTTGCTGAGCATGTCATGCTGGTAGATCTGGGTCGAAATGACTTAGGTCGTGCCTCTACAAAAGGTACGGTGAGGGTTGATCAACTGATGGTGATTGAACGTTACTCCCACGTCATGCACATTGTCAGCAATGTGGTTGGTGAACTCGAAGAGGGAAAAACTGCTTGGGATTTACTCAAAGCCTGTTTCCCTGCTGGTACAGTCAGTGGTGCACCCAAAATTCGGGCGATGGAAATAATTCACGAACTAGAACCAGAACGTCGCGGGCCTTACTCTGGTGCCTATGGTTGGTATGATTTTGAGGGTCAGTTCAATAGTGCAATCGCTATTCGCACCATGGTTGTTCGTTTTCAGGAATCCGGCAAGCAGATTGTTTCAGTCCAAGCAGGTGCTGGCTTGGTTGCCGATTCTAACCCAGAACAAGAATACGAAGAAACCCTCAATAAAGCCAGAGGACTATTAGAAGCCATCCGTTGTTTGGGTAGTTAGGAAAATTACCTACAAGGTTGAATGTTCTATCCTGTCGCCTCTAGTCAATTGGTGACAACATCCGGGTCTGGTTTAGCTATAGGGGATTTCATGATCACCGCTTCATAAGGCACAATACCTACATTTTCACTATTAATAGAACGGGCTGCCTCCCGTGATAAATCTAGATTTCTGCCGTCGATGTAAGGACCGCGGTCATTAATCCTGACAATCACAGTCTCACCGTTCCTCAGGTTTCTCACCTTGAGATAGGTGCCAAACGGTAATGAAAGGTGAGCCGCTGTAAAATCATTCTGATTGTAGGTTTCTCCAGTTGCAGTGATTCGTCCATGAAAATAAGGGCCGTACCAGGAAGCCACTCCCTGAACTGTTTTTTGCGTTTCGACCAAGTTATACATCCGCTTCTGGGCTTCTACTAACTCCAAAGGCGCTTTACCCATAGCAACCCGTAGATTATTCGCCCACTCAATAGCCAGTATTTTTTGGTTATTTTCTAAATCTCTTGCCAGAGTACGGTCAACTTTGAAAAGCAAGCGTTTGCCTAGTTTGACTACTGGTAGCCCATCCATGATGGCAGGTTCGATATCTGAGCTATTCCCATGAAGATAGGACGGTTCAAGGAATAGTTTTTTGAGACTTTCAGCTATCACAGTAGCTTGCTGCTGGTGGGGCAATTGCGCAATCAAATGTCCCTTGAGCCAAACTTGAAAGTATTCTCCTTGGGAATCTGTTTGGGCAGCGAGAGCCCGTGCTTTTAGTAGTTGCGAGTACCACCAAAAGCCTAGCTTGACAAAACCTTCCTCAAATTTTGGTTTTTCTCCAACTCTTTCCCAAGAGCGGGTACTGATAACGACGACTGACTCAGGAGGTGCTTTTTTAGCTGGTTCAACTGGCTGAGGTTTTGACCAAAAGTTGCGCACCATATTAAAAAGCCGGCGATAGAGCTTTGTTTCGTCATTGGTTTTGTAAACAGGCGAAGCAGTCTGTTGCCAATCCGATGAGGATGATGCTGTTAAAGCCGATGACACAGACTCTCGTTTTGGCTTTGAGTCTAAACGGTAAACATTGTACTGCACTTGATCAAGGCTAAGGCGTGAGGAAGAAAGTAAAGCCCTAGTGACTTGCTGGTGTCGAACCGAGAAGTTACCTGTATCAAACTCAAAAGTTAGATTATGGAGAGCAGCAACAGATAAGGGATAAGACTGAATGTCTGAGTAAGTTTGTTGAGGAAAGACCTTAGGAGGTGGCAATTCAATTGGGTTACTGACCAGCGAGAAAACTTTTGCTGGTAAAGCACTGGCTAGGTGTTCAGGTACTTTTAAGATAACCTGGCCGGATGCAAGTAAACAGCTAACCCAGGAAGTTACCCAAATAATTCCGAAAAATGGCATGAGTAGTGAACTTTTGAAGTGTGATGCACTCTTACTAAGCGACAGTAGTACAGTATACTCTCTGGGGGTTCAATAGATCTCTCTCGGGAGTGATCCCTGCAAAATCAACAGATAGGAAGTTGCCGTTGAATCGCTTATTTTTGAAGTTCAAAGAAAAGGATTTAACTCTCATTCAGTTATATCGTTATTCGGCTATGTTAGCTTTAACCCAAATACAGAGCTTAATCTGTTTTCCTGGTAGTGTAACATTCCAGAGCTACTTCAGCACATTTTTTTTACTAGACTCTTAACTTTGGGGATCACAATAATTGTTAGCAGTTTGCTGGCTGATAAGTGCCGCCAAATATGGGTTACAAGGTGTTGTTGATATTTTTTTAACAAGAGATAAGTCAAAATGAAAGCACTTACTTTTTATATTGTTGATGTTTTTGCTGTCGGTAAATATACGGGCAATCAGTTGGCTGTATTCACTGATGCTAGCGGTATTGGTGAAAGTGATATGCAAAGAATTGCCAAAGAAATAAATTATTCAGAAACTACTTTTATGACTTCTCTAGATATTAAAAATGGAGGCTATGATGTCCGCATTTTTAGTCCAAACAAAGAACTACCATTCGCCGGTCATCCAACATTAGGAACTGCCTACATTATTCAACAATTTATTATTCAAAAACCTGTCGATACAGTTAAAATAAATTTACAAGTAGGACAAATTCCTGTATCATGGCGTGGTATTGAAAATACAGGCGAAGTCTTATGGATGCGTCAAAATCTACCTACTTTCCATAAGAAACTAGCGGCTACAGACCTCTTGCCAGTATTGAGCTTAAACCAAGAGGAGATTGATCCTCGCTTTCCTATTCAAGAAGTTTCTACAGGTATTCCCTTTATCATTGTTCCTTTAAAGACACAGGCCTCTTTAAAGCGAATCAGCATCAACAGAGAAAAATACTTTGAGTTGGTAGAGAAAACCCAAGCCAAAGAAATCCTCGTATTTTGTCCAGAAACCTACGCTGCGGAAAATGACCTCAGTGTTCGAGTATTTGCTGAGTGTCTAGGTATTCCAGAAGATCCGGCTACTGGTAGTGCTAATGGTTGTTTAGCTGGATATCTGGCGGAATATTCCTACTTTGGCGAAAAGTTCGTCGATATCCGTGTCGAACAAGGATATGAAATTGGTAGACCTTCCCTACTATTGCTCAAAGCAGAGAAAAACGGAGACGCCATTGAAGTATCGGTGGGCGGTAAGGTAGTGATGGTGGCAAAAGGAGAATTTGTATAGAAAATTGGTGATGGCAAATAGAAAATAGCAAATTGAACTGTACACCTCAGTATCTGGCTTATAGCCTCAATTAACCATTCCTTCCCTTTGCCCTGCGGCCATGCTTCCCTTCGGGACGCTTCGCGAACGCAAACAATCGAGGCCTGCCCTTGAACGGAGTGAAGGGACAAGTTTCAATTAACTCTGAACCCGCGAAGCAACAATTAACCATTTAACCCTTCCCACTTAAAAGAACTTTGCGATCGCTTCTTGGTAAAGTTAACTCAGAACTACTGCACAGGCACTAACAGTACCTTGGAGTTAAAAGAACGTCTCCACACACATCTAACTCAAATAGTGCGCGATCGTGACCCCTATTTGGCAACAGGCGGGCATTTCTTCGTACAGCAATACATCCGCCAGCAGCTAGAACAGTGGGGGACAGTAGAAACTCATGAGTTCCTTGTGCAGAGTAAAACCCATCAGAATTTGATACTAAATCTGCCCTCCGTAGAGTTGGGTAGACAAGGGAAATCTAACCCGATTCTGATCGGTGCACATTATGACGCCGTGCCAGGAACGCCGGGGGCAGATGATAATGCTACTGGTGTTGCCGTGTTATTAGAATTAGCAAGAGCATTAGCCGCTGAACCAGCAAGATATCCAGTCCGACTAGTCGCCTTTGATATGGAAGAGTATGGCTTACTGGGTAGCAAGCAGTATGCAGCCGACTTGCGGCAACAAGGACAAGCTTTGCGTTTAATGCTTTCTTTAGAAATGCTGGGCTATTGCGACCCTTCTCCTGGTTCACAACGTTATCCAGCAGGATTGCAATACTTTTACCCCAATCGCGGCAATTTTATTGGTTTAATTGGCAACTTACCCACAATTCCCGATTTAATCCGCCTCCATCGCAGCATTCGTCAAGGCAAAACCCCCTGTCAATGGTTACCTGTACCTAACAGAGGGCTAGTTGTTCCTCAAACGCGATTGAGTGACCACTCACCTTTTTGGGATCAGGGTTACCCAGCGCTGATGGTAACAGACACTTCTTTTATGCGAAATCCCCATTACCATCGGTCTAGCGATTGCCTTGATACCCTTGATTTAGATTTTCTCACTGGTGTCTGTCGCGGCTTAATTACTGGCCTTGGCAATTTATAACCGTGACGCTGCTCAAGTTTTCAGCTAAACCATTGCGTATACCTTGGCTTCCCAGGGGAAAATGGGCTCTCTACCAGCTTGGGGGGCACTGATAGGTCGATCCTGCGTTACTTCCCACCATTGCTTATCAGGAGGTAGGCTAGGCCAGTTAGGTACTAGGTACTCGGCATCACCAGGAGAACCGTAGTCAGAAAAATTGGCAACCACAACTACTATCTGCTCTCCGTAGCCTCGCTTCCAGACAATAACCCGCTTGCCTTCGTTAAAATCGGCATGAATAAAATCAGTTTCATTAACTGCCAAAGCCTGAGATGTTTTCCGCCAACGAACCAGTCTGGCAACATAATCAAAGATTTCTCGACGCCATGCATCTTTTAATCGTTCGTAATTAACTGGGTCAACTTGTTTATCTTCGACTTCCTCTGGTGAGAGGTCATGCTTGTCAGCAAATTCTTCACCAGCAAAGATCATCGGGATTCCGACAGCTGTCAGCAAGCAAACAAAGGCAAGTTTGACGTACTTTTCTTTATAAGCAATGCCATTACTATCAAGGTAGTTGTAAAGCCGTTCGTTACCAAAGCCCTCAACGTCGTGAGAAGTTAGGTAATTGATGGCTTGAGTACCATCTGTAAAGCCTAAAAAGCGACAATCAATTAGCTTCCGTACACTCCACTCAAAGCTAGAGTCGCCCTGGGCATTTTTGCCTAAAATGACTTGCCGCAGGATGTGCTTAAATTTTTCGTTCCACAGACCATCTAAGCAATTTTGATGGACAAGAGCCAGTGGTACACTCAGTTCCTCTCCCACCACGAGGAAGTGGTCATCTGTCCCTTCTCTTTTTTGCCAAAGCGATCGCGCATAATCTTTAAGTTCCTGCAAAAAGTCGTAGTTGGCAATGTTATTAACACTATCGAGTCGTAGACCATCAACTCGGTAGTATTCCATCCAGTGAGCAATGTGGGCTTTCATATACTCGCGGGCGGGAACAAACCACGACTTTTCCCCTGTAAGCGGGTGATAGCCTTCAACCCAGTAGTTGTACTTAAATAAATCTCCTCCGAAGCCTTCTCTAGAACCTTGTTCTGGATCGCCACTGCCGTATTTAATGTAGAAATCTGAAAAATTCACATGGCGGTAGGAATTGCTCCGGGAAAAAGCCATCACGGCATCATAAAAAAAGCGTAGTCCCTGTTGGTGGCACGCTTTGACTAAATCTACTAAATCAGTAGAAGCCGTTGGTGCCGACTGCTCATCTGGGCATCCTAAGTGGAAATCTGCGGCAAAATAATTAGCTGTACCATAGCCCCATTTCAGGTTATCATCACTATCGGCTGGAGGCAGCAGTTCTAGGGCGTTAACCCCTAACTCAACTAAGTGAGCCTGACCTTTTTCTAAAGCTTTAACTTGCGGGAAATCTGGGGCAACTGCCTCTGAATTCAACAAAGACATGACATCACGAAAGGTGCCAGTGCCGATTTCCTTGTTTCCTTCAGAAGTAATCCGAGTCCAGCGAGTGGGCAATTCGTAAATAACTAGCTGGTTATTTTTGGGCAGGCTATCTGGGGATACATCCCCTTCCCAGTTAGCAGTTTGCCCTTGTGGATCGCAGGGAACCAACTGACCACTTTGATAGAGCACAACACTAGCATGGGCTTTCTCACTCGCCTGATCCTGCTCGGAGAGTACCGGAGCCTGGAAACGTCGATCCACTGTCCAAGCCGTAGGATCAGTGCAGTAGATCACCTGATTATTGCTACTGTATGCGTTGGTATCCTGGAGTTTGAACCAGTAGGAGTAAACTTGTCCGTCCGTCAGATTACAGTCAGTAGCTGGCACCTCCCATAACTCAGGAAACTGCTCTGACGGTTTGAGTTCGATTTCTCGGAAGTTTTCCCATAAGTCTGAGCTTTGGGGTTGAATAATGCCGATGTAAAGGGCTGGCTGAGGTTGAGTGACTCCCGGACGCCACAAAACAAAGTGAGTTTTTTTACGAGTTAATAGATTACTAATCACACTATTGAGTATCCTGGCACAACAAATTGGATATTAATTTCATTTGAGTTGCTTCGTTTATAGCCTGGTTGTTAATCAGTTGTCAGTAGTCAGCTGTGATTGTGTTGTTCTTGCCAGACTGATGCAACTATAGGTTTCAGATGCTGGAGTATTTGATATAAAGCTTGCTATCTCAAGGAAAATCTACCTATTTTTTTAGTGATACTAAGATTAAAAGCCGCCACTTCCAGGTTTTGAGATTGGCAAGAGATTGTAAATTTTTGTATGGAAAAACTTTTAGACAATAATGATTCTAAGTCCTAAAATGGCAATTCCTCATCGTCAAGTTCTTGAATTGATAGTCGCCAGACGTCGGTTATTTCTTCTTCTATTGGCAGTTGCTCAATCGCCTCTCCCAGTTGTTTCTGGAGTTCTTTAGTTAATGTCACTGGTAGTTCTAATTCAATATCCAACGCTTGAGTTACCTTAGCTAGTTGGTCAAAGGCAACTTTTTTCGTGGATCGCTTTGAGCTAGAAAGGCGGAAGCCTGCTGTTTCTGAAACTCCTTGGGCCTGCATTGCGGTTTTAATTCGGTCTTTGAGATAGGCTATTTCTGTATCCAACTGCTTCCATTGATGCTCAAGTTGCCGATACCTGATAGTCAACGCAGCGATATCTTCTGTGGTCGGCTCTGACTCACTTAGTTGGGTCAGTTGTAGTAGCCGATAATGAACTAAAGCTACGTAAACCGGATCCATTTTGGCATAGTGTAGTTGCTTTGCGGTTAGGGGACGCCACCCCCAATCTCCACCTTGCTCGCTTTTATCAACTGGTGGTAAATGGCATAATTGTTCGGCTAAGGTTTTAAGTTTGTAATTAGGCAGTGGCACTAGATAGTAAGGAATTTTTTTTGCCATTTCCAAAGTACAGGTCACATTCTTAGTTTGGCGTTTCCCTCCTAAAAACTTAAGATCATAGCTAGCATTATGGAATACCTTTTCAATAGCGCAATTGCGCATAATTTTAGCAATGAATTCGTCGGCTAATTTTGGCTGATCTAAGACATCCAAAATTGAGACATACTGGCTTAGGCTTTCTAGAGAAGATTTGCTATTGACTAAATTAGAATTATCAAGTACTTGGATTAGAGATAATCTCGGATTACTGGTTTGGTAATCTGCTACCTCTACGTCAACCCAGAGGATTTTTGCTTGACTATACTGAGCAATTAGTGCCTGAATTTCTTTAGAGTCAGTATAATACTGCATGCTAGTTTTAGAATAATTGGGCGAATTTATTTTAAATTAACATGATCTAACTTATTGTTAAAATCTTCTGGAGTGGATTGCTCAGTGGGACTTAGATAAATCAAATCTTCAATATTGCGCCGCATTGTGGCACAAATTGCATCTAAGGGTAGATCATTAGAATCATGACCAAAAGGGTCTTCAATTTCGAGAGCAATTTCTTCTATACCAAATAAGGTAAAACTAATTAAAGCGACAATTTGCCCAGTTAACCAACCCAGTTCTGCGACAATTTGAAAGGGCAAAAACAAGCAGTATAGTAACAGTAGTTGTTTAAGATGAATAGCATAGGCTAAGGGGATGGGGCTTTTCAAAATACGTTCGCACCCTCCTAAGTTATCTACTAAGTTATTGAGTAATCCCTGAATTTTGGTTAATTGATAAGTGTTGAGAGCATGGCGACGAGATTTCTGTTGAAGATAGTCCCCAATCCATAAAGCTATTTCTAATGGAGGGTGATTGATCATCTTTAGCTTGAAATAGTAATTCGAGGACATTAATCCCTGTAACTCAGTATTGATTGGTTCTGCTCTTAAATGCAATTTGGTCGCAACGGCAAAAGCAACTAATAGTCGCAGAGCCGCAATTTTACTATCTCGATCTTTTGGTTCAAGTTCTGCAACAGCTACCCAGATTTGCCATGGCAGATTACGAGTATTATTGACTAAATTTCCCCAACACTTACGACCCTTCCAAAAACGATCGTAGGCAGTATTTGTGCGAAATACTAATAATAAACCCAAAACAAGACTAGGAATAACAGCTCTAAACATTGGTTGAGAGATAGGTAAAGTAAAAACGTGAGCTGTCGAAATCACCAGACCAAATAAGCCACACAAGATAACTCGATTAAAAATTGAAGGAATAACTGAACCCTTTAATCTTAAAGCTAATCTAAACCAACGCTTTTTTTAGTTTAATCATGATTTGAACCCTGACTTACAAGAACTATTTGTTCTGAAAATTGCTGCTTGATATCTGTGAAAAGCACTACCATGATAATCTAGATAAAGTCAAATTAAGTTAAGCTTAAATATTAATGAATTAGCTGTTTTTCCTCTCAATAATTTGAGTGAAATCAACTAGTATTAAGTTAGCTAGTAACCGTTCTGAAGATCCATGAGCCTTAGCTGCTAACTACGATCGAAAGAACGACTCCAGGTTAAAATGTTCTTCCCCTGTGACGTGGTATCAATTAATGCAGAGATTGATCGTCAGGAGGAATACACTGAGAGTAACGATGAAAAATAGTGATTAAATTGTGAACTTGACAAACTAGCTGCTAACTCTCCAGCCCCTTGGCACAAATTGCTGGCTCTTCTTGCCAAGGCAGAATCAAGGTAACACTGGTTCCCTTTCCTAGCTCACTACCGACTAGAATCTTGCCCCCGTGCAACCTCGTAGCCTCCTGAACAATTGTCAAGCCTAAGCCTGCTCCCGGTGTAACCCCCACGTTGGAGCTGCGAAAGAAAGCTTTAAATACCTGAGTTAAGTCAGCGTTGGGTATACCAATACCTTGGTCAGATACACAAAAAACTATTTCCCTGTTTCCATCTTGTTCAGACTCTCCCTGGCGCACTTGTACTTCTAGGCAAACTTGACCGCCTTGAGGAGAGAAATTGACGGCATTGGTAAACAAGTTTTTGAGGATTAACTTTAGGAGTTTTTCGTCTAGAGATGGGTTAGATAAACAACCTTGACACTCTAAAATAATTACATGTTTATTCGTAACACTTGCTCGCCATTCTTCTACTAGCTCGCGAGCTACCGACTCGATATCTATTGGTGCTGGCTCAAAGTCTATAATTCCCGCTTCAGCTTGGTCGAGGAAAGTCACATTGTTGACTAACTTAGTTAAGTATTCTACGGACGTCTGAATGCGTTGAAAATGTTTCTTTTTTTTCTCCTCTATCCACTGAGAGCTGTAACGTTCTAGCAGCTGAGTGGAAGACAAAATTGTTGTTAGTGGGGTGCGATACTCGTGGGAAATACTAGCAAAGAGACGAGATTTTAATTCTTCTAACTCTTCCTCTTTTTCTTTAATAAATCGCAGTTCCTCTTCTAGGCGCTGACGGCGAGGAATCTCTGTCTGTAGTTGCTCATTCAATTGCTTTAATTGTGCAGCACTTTCTGCAACTCTGACTTCGAGTTCCTCATTTGTCTTCTGTAGAAGTTCTGCTAATTTATGGCGCTCAATAATTTCATGGAAAACTAAGACAGCTCCTCGGATTTCACCATTTTGATTTTTGATGGGTGCTGCGCTGTCATCAATGGGAATTTCACTACCGTCTTTAGTTATCAGCAGGGTGTGGTTTTCTAGTACTACAGTAATTCCCTCTAGCAGTGCCACATCTAGAGGATTCTTGACAACCTGACGGGTTTTTTCGTTGATAGTTCGGAAAACTTGATTGACATCACAACCTAAAGCCTCTTCCTGCTTCCAGCCAGTCAGTGCTTCAGCAACGGGGTTCATGTAAGTGACTAAACCTTGGGAATCCGTAGTAATTACGGCGTCACCCATACTCTGGAGTGTTGTTGACAGCCACTGCTCTCTCTCTCCCCGTTGACGCTCCATCTGATGCTTGTACAGAGCAATTTCAATAGCAGTACCCAAATCTCTCGGCTCAAAAGGCTTGAGAATATAACCGTAGGGCTCGGTGAGCTTGGCACGATTGATCGTTTCCTCATCAGTGTAAGCTGTGAGATACACCACAGGAATGTGGAAGCGGTTGCGGATTTGTGCTGCAGCTTCAATGCCATCTATTCTGCCTGTCAGCCTAATATCCATTAGGACTAAATCAGGAAGATTTTCTGCCGTTTGTTGAATCGCTGCTTCCCCAGAAGTGACATTCGCTATCACCCCATATCCCAGTGCTTCTAGTCTATTTTGAATACTTAGGGCAACAATACTTTCATCTTCAACAACTAGAATTCTGGCTTTTACCATTAGGAATTTTGATTGGTCTAACCATGGGCTTCTCAAAAGCTAATTTTAAATTCAGCCCTTACACCAACAACAAGTTTAACTGTTTCTTCAAGTTGATTAAGCAAGACGCATAATATCTATATCCTTCGTGATTGAGAATGCTTGAAGTCAAAATTCCGGGACAGTCCCACACCAGTATCCCTAACAAGGAAAGTAAATTGCTCGTGGCGATCAATGGTTCACCTCTAATCGGGAGAGTTCCAGGCTAATTTAGCATTACTGTTGAGTTTAGCTAAGGAGTCCTGTATGTCCTCTCCCCCTAATCAAGTTCTAGTCTCCTCAGCAAAGTAATCAGTGCTTGAGAAGCTAAGCCTTGGCAGCCATTGACAGAATCAGATCAATCATTCTATTGGAGTAACCCCACTCATTATCGTACCAAGAGACCACTTTAAAAAAGTTGGAATTTAACTCAATACCAGCCCCAGCATCAAAAATACTTGAATGAGGGTCAGTGGTAAAGTCACTAGAAACCACATCGTCTTCCGTATAGCCAAGAATCCCTTTAAGTTCCCCTTGTGAGGCTTCCTTCATCGCTGCACAGATTTCTTTATAGCTGGTCGCTTTTTCTGTCCGGAAGGTTAAGTCAACCACTGAAACATCAGGAGTTGGCACCCGTAGCGCCATCCCGGTTAGTTTACCCTTGAGTTCTGGTAGCACCAAGGTAACAGCTTTCGCCGCACCCGTAGCAGCAGGGATAATGTTCTGAACAGCACCACGTCCACCCCGCAAGTCTTTTTTACTCGGCCCATCTACTGTTGGCTGAGTAGCCGTCATCGCGTGAACAGTCGTCATTAAACCTTCAGCTAAGCCAAAGTTATCGTTAATTACTTTGGCAATAGGTGCTAAGCAGTTGGTGGTGCAACTGGCATTAGAAACGATGGTATCTTTACTGGGATTATAGGCATCGTGATTAACGCCGACTAATAAAGTTGGTACTTGATCCGGATCTTTTGTCGGGGCTGAAAGAACAACTCGCTTAGCTCCACCTTTAAGATGTTTAGAGGCACCCTCGTAAGTAGTAAATAAACCAGTGGACTCAACCACATAATCTACACCATATTTGTCCCAGGGCAATTCCTCCGGGTTTTTAATTGACACACAAGGGATAAACTTGCCATTAACCACAATCCCGTCGTCTTTGGCTTCTACAGTGCCTTTGAAACGACCATGGGTTGAGTCGTATTTCAGTAAATAAGCGATATTCCTGGGTGGTACTAGGTCATTGATACAAAGAAATTCAATGTCCGGGTGGTCTATTCCGGCGCGGAAAACCAATCTTCCAATACGACCAAATCCATTGATGCCGACTTTAACGGTTGCCATGAGAAAAGCTCCTTTTGGTAGGTTCTCACAAAGTCTCCCTTCAAATCCTTATGGCGTTTAGGCATTAACCAGAAGCTCAAAGGCTGAAACTTCGTGACGTAGTGCCACTAAATCCTACAGGTGTTGAGAAATTCCCCTGGTAATTTTCCAAAAATCTTTCTTTAATCAGGCGTTGCCTGATTGCGGAATAATCGGCGATTCTTCTTCCCTGTTCCCCTTCCCTTGTCCCTATTGATCTTCACTTGGCCGATAAACAGCAGCAACAGTGTGGTCAGGATTGATCGCGATTACGAGATCTACTAGGCTGGGATCTTGGGTCATAGGTGTAATGAAAAGTTCTGGGTGGAGTGCTTGCCAAAAATAATTGACAAACTCAGCAACTTGTGAATCAGCCATTCCAGATTTACCCGTAGCCCTCATTTGCTGTTCCGCCTGACGCCGCCACAGCAGACTAAGACGGTAGTCAGTGGGGTAGAGAATGATTAACTTGTCTAGTCGTTCCCACAAAGGTAAATAACTCTTAAGTTGGTCATTCATATCGCGAGCAAAGGCTAGATCAGTGGGAGTTTTCAGGGGTACTGGAGTTGAACTGTCAAACACGGCTGGGTCAATGGGCCGAACACCGACAAACCAGCCTTCAAACAGCACAATATCCACACCTGTCACCGTTTCTGGCGTAGTGCGATCGCCTGCGCCTCCATAAGCAGACTTGTCAAAGCGCGGCATCATAATTGGCTGTTGGTAGTTGGGTTGACGCAGTTGGTCTAGTAACTGTTTACCCAGTTCAAGATCATGGGTTCCTGGCGGGCCACGCCAAATCAAGCGGGGATCTTGCTGTTGCAGGCGTTGTCGTTCTTCATAGGTTTTGTAGAGGTCATCCAAAGAAAGACCAACACAGCAGTAACCTAGGTGATTGAGAATCAAACTCAAAATTGCCGCTAGCGTAGTTTTGCCAGTTCCTTGTCCCCCTAAGATCCCTTGAATCAGAGGACGATTTAGCTGTTTTCTTTGGGAAGCTAGCTGCATGGCTAGGGGAAGCCAGAGGTTCCAGAGGGATAAAAGAATTCTAGTCCTAGCCGCTTGTTGACTAATAGAGTTCCCAGAGTCAAAGGAGAGAACTTCCGAAGCGACAGCTTGAAAAAGATGCGCTCGCGTCTGAAGGATTTCTAAGCTATTTACTGGTGTAATGCCCAATGCCTTCGCCCTAGACTGAGAAACCAGTTCAAGATTCGCTAGCTGTTGGTACTCTAAAGCCGTTGGTTTGTGACCTACCGCCCAATTATTGAGGATTTGCTCTAGAGATGTCTGGGGTTGCTGCATCACCTTAGGAACCTAATTTGAAAGCTTCCAAGAACATACTGTAGGTTAGACCAATTTTCAGAGCGTTAACTGATTCAGACAATAATGAGGATTTGCTAAGGCCTTCAGCAGAGGGAGTTCGTCGCCGAGCACCGCCGTAAACTACTCGACTAACTGTTTCGGTAAAGAGAATCAAAATCCCCGCAGCAACCACGTCCCAGTCCGCTGTTTGACCAGCAGTTGTGGAAATTGCTGTTCCTAAAAAGATTCCCAAAAGCAAACTAATTAAAATCAGCGAGACGCGCCGCCAAGGGTTAGCAAACCATAGTCTTAGCTGCGCCAAGATAAAGTCAAATAAATTGTTGAGACGGGTATTTTGCATTGTATCGACCTAACGACTATAGCGATCTCAAATAAGATAGGAACACTCTTCTAAGTTCCCCAAGTTCTCCTTCATTGAGAGCATTTTAACTTTCCTCAATTTACCCACATCTCGACTTAAGAAGCGGAACTCCCCGACTGTGCCAGAGTCAGGAACTGCAAATAGGTAGAATGCATTGAGGACATTTTCCGCTAAATTAAGGTCTGGAAATACCCTTGCTGAGTTGCCTACGACAGGATATCTATAAATTGGGATTAAATGAAGTTTAAGGTTGATCGTCGCTTACGGCGGTGCGCTGAGTACAATCGCACTGTTAAGTCTTGGTGGCAATGGGGAGAGCAGCAGCCAACTATTGCCTGGACACTCTCTATTTTTTGGTTGCTCATGATTAGCTGGTTAGCTTTTCTGTGGCATTTGGGGAGCACGGGTTTAGTTGATGAGACTGAACCCCTATTTGCTGAAGCAGCTCGCCAGATGACGGTAACTGGTGACTGGATCACGCCGTATTTTAATGGTGAGACGCGCTTTGATAAGCCGCCTTTAGTTTACTGGCTGATGGCTCTTGGCTACCAAATCATTGGCGTCAATGAATGGGCCGTGCGACTCCCTTCGGCTCTCGCTGCGATCGCTTTGACTGTATTAGGCTTCTATACGCTGCGCTTTTTGGGAGTGTCTCGTCCTGCTGCGGTTGTTCCCTTAGAGGATGCCGGATTAGAGAACGATACCTCCACCCCCGCGTCTCTCCAGCACCAACTATGGCTATCTGCTGGGATGGGTTCGGCAATGATTGCCCTTAATCCCCAAACCGTTGTCTGGGGGAGAACCGGAGTGTCAGATATGCTACTTTCTGGTTGTATGGGTTGTGCTCTTCTGGCTTTTTTTCTGGGATATGCCCAGCCCCAAGAGGCACAAGGCAAATATTTCTGGTCGAGTGTTAAAAACCGCTGGTATCTGGCATTTTATTTACTGATTGCTCTAGCTATCCTGACCAAAGGGCCAGTAGGTATCGTCCTGCCAATGCTGATTATCGGTGCTTTTCTCTTCTACCTGGGCAAGGTTAGGGAAGTCTTGCGAGAAATGCAGGTTCTTCGAGGCTGTTTGCTGATGTTAGTCATCACACTGCCTTGGTATGTGCTGGTGACGATAGCCAACGGAGAAGACTATATAGACTCGTTCTTTGGCTATCACAACTTTCAGCGCTTTACCGAAGTGGTTAATGGTCACGACGCCCCCTGGTATTTTTACTTTTTGGTGGTGTTGGTTGGCTTTGCCCCCTGGTCGATTTACTTACCAGCAGCGATCACCAGGCTACGCTTCTGGCAGCGAGATCACTGGCAATCTTCACCCCGTTCTACTCAGTTAGGTTTATTTGCCCTGTTCTGGTTTGCTGGTGTTTTTGGCTTCTTTACCATCTCCGTCACGAAACTGCCTAGCTACGTGCTACCTCTAATGCCTGCGGCGTCAATTCTCGTGGCTTTGCTGTGGAGTGACCAGATAACTAGAGGCAAAGGGCAACAACGCTTCCCTGTTCTTTTGCTCAGTGGGTTGTTTAACGTAGTGTTTTTGTTAGCGATCGCTGCTGCAATGTTTTACAGTCCCCACCTCGTCGGCTACGATCCGGCGGCACTAGATTTGTCTGAACGGCTGCAACAGTCTGGTTTACCCTGGCAAGGGGCTTTAATTTGGGGAGCAACGGCAGTAATAACAGGGCTGTTGCTGTTGCGACGCCGTTGGTGGTCTTGGCTGTGGAGTGCCAACTTTGTGGGTTTTTTGGCGTTTGTGGTCTTTGTGGTGACACCAGTCTCTTTCCTGATAGATCAAGATCGTCAGCTACCTTTGCGGCAATTATCTCTGCTTGCTGCTCAAGTAGAGCAACCACAAGAAGAGTTGCTGATGATCGGTTTCAAAAAACCCAGTGTAGTCTTCTATAGCCAAAAACCGGTGAATTATTTTGCTCGGCAAACTTCCGCAACTGCCCACATTGAGGAACTCGCCGCAACTGAGTCCCAACCTTTCTCAGTGCTACTCCTCAGCCAGTCGGAAAAACTCAAGAAAAGTAAACTCCAGCCCAATCAATACAAAAACTTAGGTAGTGTCGGAGCCTATGAACTGATCCGACTTACGATCAAACCTCGGCAAGAGGGTTAATTAAGGTTGCGGGTTGGTTTAGCCGTTAATGCTAGCGGCAACTTGAATAACTTGCAGCAGGGCAGCGATTTTTTGCTGGTTATCTGGTGCCAAGCAAGGAAATACCGAAAGTCCTGTTATTTGATTTGCTGCTGCTGTTGTTTGATGATCTAAAGTCACCAAGGGCAAAGAAGACAAGCAGCTATGGCAGGCAAAATGTTTTAGATAGACAAAGGGGTCTGCTGTTGATGCTTCGTCGAGTAAAACAACATCTGGCTGCCAAACACGGGCCAGCAATTCTGCCTGTTCTAAGTCATCAGCTTCGAGAACTCGGTAATCGAATTCTGAGTGATCGAGGCTCAAGAAGTCAGTTAACTTAGAAGTCACTGTGGAACTGTGGGAGCGTCTTTCCACGGGCGACAGGTGAAGAATGGTCAAAGAGCGGCTGATCTTGCTTTGCTCTTCGCCTACCCCAGTCAGGCTTTGTCGTAATTTTTGCTGTTGTATCGGTAAACTTAAAAAGCCATCGGCTTTGTCGTATTTGCTCTGTTGTTCTTCCTGGGATGCCGTGACCCAAATCGGGATTTGACTAGTCTGAGCATCTGACCTGAAGAGGTTCAGAAGCTCCGGATGGGCAAGTTCCAGCAAGGAAGCATTGATTAAAACGGCACGGGGTTGAAAAGTGCGGGCTTTTTCTAGTGCTTCTGTCCCGGAACGGGCAATAATGACGCGATAGTCTAAATTATTCAGTTGTTCCATCAGTGCTTCGAGTTGCTGGGGTACGGTTTCCGCAACTAATACTAAATGACTGCTTCTTGGGGAGCACTGCTCAGGAATGGGGGTAAAAGAGACAGTCGTGGTCGAAGAGGAAGAAAGATGCTCACCTTGGTCTGTTTCACACTGGGCTGATGCTGTCTGAGAGCCGTTAGCTATCGAACTACCCTGTTGGGATGGGCTGTAGGGCAGTAGCAGGGTAAACTGGCTACCTTGATTGGTCTGGGAGATAAAAGAGACATCTCCGCCGTGTAAGCGAGCCAAACGTTGAGTTAAAATCAATCCCAGACCAGCTCCTTCAAAGCTGTGGGTTAGAGATTCTTCTCCTTGTTGTAATTTACCTAAGAGCAACTGTTGCTTCCAAGGGGGGATACCAATTCCGGTATCCCAAACAGTGAAGGTAATCCATGTCTGCCAAAGATTTACCTTGAGACCAATTTCGCCACTAGTTTCTGTAAATTTGAGAGCATTTTCCAGCAGATATCCCAGCATTTGGCGTAAGCGTAACTCGTCGGCAACAACGAACTCTAAATTAGGTTCAATTTCTAGGGTAAATTTGGTTTTTTCTGTTGATTCTTCTTTTTGGGGATCTTTGGCATACAGTCTTTGTCGGGCTTGAGAATAGGCTTGAGTGCAGGCGCTCTCAATCTCTACGGGTTCGAGTCTGACTTCCAGTTGACCCGTCTCCATACGAGTTAAATCTAGGATGTCGTTGAGTACGGTCATTAACTGACGCCCACTCTGATAAATTAGCTGGGCATAGCGTGCTTGACGCTCATTAAGTTTTCCTAGAGCCTGGTCTTTTAAAAGCGAAGACAAACCCAAAACAGCAGTGAGGGGTGTCTTGAGTTCATGACTAATACAAGCTAGAAACTCATCTTTGAGTCGGTTGAGCTTTAATAAATCTGCGTTTTTTACTGCTAGTTCCTGGGTAAAAAAATGCTGCTCTGTGGTGTCTTGACCTAGCACAATCCACAGGGCGGGGATAGTAGATGACACCTGAGCAGAACAAGGCTCTGAATCCGTTTCGCTCTCTTGGGTAAGGGGTAAATCGACTCCTAGATGTCCCGAAGGAGAAGCAGTGAGTTCAGGTGAGGTTGCAGGTAAATTATGTGGGCAATTCTGGCAAACTGACTCTGTATCCCTTTCTCGCAATGCAGGTGTACTAGTCTTGTGGTTGTTGTTAATTTGTTCATCTTCCTTGTGTCTCTCTAATTCCCTCTCTTGAAGCGAACTACTAGGAGATGAGAGCGGTATTTTAATAAATGAGAAAAGGCGTTCATTTTTTGTGGGTTTGCCTTCGCAAGCTGGTGCAGACACTCCTTTTTCAGTTAGAGCGTCGGCGATCATTTCAATTTGGGGTAGTCTAGACAAGCTAACTCCTCCTCCCACAAAACCTGCTTGGGGAAAAGTATCAATGGCGCAGCAGCTACCAGTAGCAGCCGGTACCAGCCTCTTCTTCTCTACTTCGGTGGGAAGAGTGGGTACACAGGGCGATAGCCAAGGGAATTGAGATGCTTCTTCTTGCTTGGACGGGGGATTCACCGAGCTTGGCGGTGGAGCTGTCGTTTGCTTGCTTGTGTAATCTGTTCGCTGTTTAAGAGCCGCATCGCGATTCTCCGACGCGCTCCCCTTGATGGAGCTGGATGAAGGCTCTGGACTTGTCACCTTGAATCCTGGAGAGGACACGCTCCGGTAATCACCAGGTTGTCCTGAAACTGTCGCCGCATTCTTCGATGCAGGGGCCGCACAGTAGCGAGTTACCCATTGTGTACAGGAGCAGGTTATTTCTGGCAACTCAGGCGGGATATTATTTAGTGTCGGATTTGTAGTTACTTCGACACAGTCCAACTTGACGGTGGTTCCAATTTCCCGACGCCACGCCAGGTTTTGAGTGAGCACTTGTCCGTTACCAGTTTGCAAGCTCAGGGGTAATGGCAGTTGTTCAAGTAGTTGGACTAGAGAATTAAGGGAATTGATCTCGGTTATTGTCTGTTGATTCTCTAGATCTACTAGAGGAGTAGGGAAGTGATTATTGTTACGGTTTGAGGCTAAAGACTTTAAGACTAGCCAACTGTTGAGCAATCCCAGAAATTTTCCATCTTGATCTACTAAAGCATAGGGTTTAGAGTCAATAGTCTGTCTTGAAGTCTCTGGGTTTCTGTACTCAATAGGATCAACAACTGCCTTGCTTTTGTTCCCTATATCGGCCTCTTGCAAGATTGACAGGAATTGGCTCAAGTTCAACTGATCTGGTAGGATGACCAGTGATTCCACTATCGGCGGCTCTAATTGGCATAAAGGTTTGTCTAAATCAACCTTTGTTCTTGATTCATGAGTTTCTCCTAGGCTTACCTGTGAAAGCAGGTGGGGCATCACCCGTGATAGGCTAACTACTCCCAAGGGACGCTGCTGTTCGCTCAAAATGACAATTACGTCGCATGGCGAGGAGCGAAAAATTTCCAGCACAGCTTTCAGACCAGACGCCTGTTCACAAACCGGAACTGACTGAGCAAATTCTCTGAGACTGGGAGTCACCATGTACATCAACTAATTTCCGGCGGCTTTAGAAATACTAGCTTGCGGTTACAGAATACCCTCTTAATCTAACTGAAAGCCCAGTTTACTCAAGTCCGAGAGCAAAAGAAGACTATTATTGACCTCCAAAGAGCTGGTAAAGCCTAATTATCTCTCTCTATCTATTGGAGAGCAAGAAAGCAATGTACTGACAACTAATTACAATTCTCAAACTATTGAAATTAATGTTCAAAGTATTATGAAGAAATTGTTAGAATATGTGACGATTTAGTAAAGCCATGACCTAAATAGCCAGTTCGCTTTTTTAACAGGTACTATTTTGCCTACCCAGCTGTCTATCTGTACTTTTATGCGTTCTCAGCCCCTGGCTCTATCCTTGAGCCAGCTCCTAAGCGGTGACCGCTATACTCTCCATATCGCTAGCTCAGAATCGGAATTTTTCGATTTTATTGATGAAAATAAGCAAGAACTTGATTGTCTACTTCTACAGGATAACTCCTCCCTACTGACTTTGCTCAAACGGTTGTCTGAACAGGGGACGCTGTTACCCGTGGTCATTTTTTCGGAAGAATTAGGGATAAACTCCTCTGTTGTTGCTAATAGCAAGCGCAATAAATCGACTCAGACGATCAATGATTACTCACAAGAGCCTGCCAGTCCTTTATTTCACGCTGCTGAAGTTCGACTTAGTATCTTCCAACCAGCTAATATTGGAGATTTTATTGACAAGGCGATTGCCCGCTACATCTACCTTACACCCAGCTTAACTTTAGCAGATTATGCTGCTACTCCTCTCTTAAAAAATGGCTTAGACACTGATAGTTTCATAATTAAACAGCAGCAGAGATTATCTGAAAAACTTCAGGAGCGACTCGGTTACTTAGGTGTGTACTACAAGAGAAACCCCCAGTTATTTTTCCGGAACCTGCCGCAAAACGAGAGGCAAAATCTTTTAGAAAACTTAAGATCTCAATACAGTCAAATTATTTTGAATTACTTTTCTCAAGACTACAGTATTAATAAAAAAATTGATGAGTTCGTTGACCAAGCGTTTTTTGCCGATATTTCTGTCTCAAGAATCGTAGAAATACACATGGAAGTGATGGATGATTTTTCCAAACATTTAAAGCTAGAAGGGCGCAGTGAAGAAATGTTGCTTGACTATCGATTGACGTTGATCGATGTTATCGCTCATCTTGGTGAAATGTATCGTCGTTCTATACCTAGGGAGTTGTAAGCTGGGATTTAACGATAAGCTTTTAACAGGTTCTTAACTAGCCCTTGTCTAGGAGTGCGTTTTTGGTTGCTATTGCCTGATTACCGATCTTTTTACTCATTAGCTAATGGCGTTTCTTATGAGTCCCTTAAAAAAAACCTACGTTCTCAAGCTTTATGTTGCCGGAAACACTGCCCATTCTGTCAAGGCATTGAAAACACTCAAAAATATCCTCGAGCAAGATTTTCAAGGAGTTTATGCCCTTAAAGTGATTGATGTCCTCAAAAGCCCCCAGCTTGCAGAAGAAGATAAGATCTTGGCAACACCGACGCTATCGAAAGTATTGCCACCTCCGGTTCGGAAAATAATTGGTGATCTTTCGGATCGGGAAAAAGTTTTGATTGGCTTGGATCTTTTATATGAGGAACTCAGTGATGCAGAACTAGATTTGTAGTTGAATTTCGGAGTTTACAGCATAATTTATCCTTGCTCGTAGCCAAATTGACTTTTTTTATTTGAGTAATATCTTTTTTTTGCGTTTTTTAATCTACAGTATGAGTCAACTTAACCTAGCTGAGCAAAAACCGGACGAACCAGAGACTTTAGGAGTGAAGAAAATACAGACGATGATTGAAGGCTTCGATGAGATTACTCATGGAGGTCTACCGATTGGTCGAACTACTATCGTCAGTGGCACATCCGGTACTGGCAAAACTTTGTTAGCAGTACAGTTTCTCTATAACGGCATCAGCAATTTTGATGAAGCAGGTGTATTTGTTACTTTTGAAGAATCTCCTACAGATATCATTAAAAACGCCCACAGTTTTGGTTGGGAATTACAAAAATTAATTAATCAAGGTAAACTTTTTATTTTGGATGCCTCACCTGACCCAGAGGGACAGGAAGTTGTGGGGCAATTTGATCTTTCTGCCCTAATTGAACGTATTCAATACGCTATTCGCAAATACAAAGCCAAGCGGGTTTCGATTGACTCAATAACCGCAATCTTTCAGCAATATGATGCTGCCTCAGTGGTGCGGCGAGAGATTTTTCGCTTAGTAGCACGCCTCAAACACATTGGTGTGACTACAGTTATGACCACCGAACGAGTTGATGAGTATGGGCCAGTAGCAAGATTCGGTGTAGAAGAGTTTGTTTCAGACAACGTGGCGATTGTTCGTAACGTTCTTGAAGGAGAACGCCGACGTCGTACTATCGAGATTCTCAAACTACGTGGCACAACTCATATGAAGGGAGAATATCCCTTTACGATTAACAATCAAGGTATTAATATCTTCCCTTTAGGAGCAATGCGACTAACCCAGCGTTCTTCTAATGTGCGCGTATCTTCGGGCATCAAAACTCTGGATGAAATGTGCGGCGGTGGATTTTTCAAAGATTCGATTATTCTAGCAACTGGTGCCACAGGTACTGGCAAAACTTTGTTAGTGAGTAAGTTTATCCAGGATGCTTGCTTGCAAGGTGAACGCGCTATTCTTTTCGCCTACGAAGAATCTCGAGCTCAGCTATCTCGTAATGCTCATTCCTGGGGAATTGATTTTGAAGAAATGGAACAAAAGGGTCTTTTAAAAATCCTTTGTTCTTATCCAGAATCAGCAGGTTTAGAAGACCATCTGCAAATTATCAAATCTGAGATTGCTGATTTTAAGCCGTCTCGGATTGCCATTGATTCACTTTCTGCTCTAGCACGAGGAGTCAGCAATAATGCCTTTCGTCAATTTGTGATTGGTGTTACTGGCTACGCTAAGCAAGAAGAAATTACTGGTTTCTTTACTAACACTACTGACCAATTTATGGGTTCTCATTCGATTACCAATTCCCATATTTCTACAATTACTGACACAATTTTGATGCTGCAATACGTAGAAATTCGGGGTGGTATGTGTCGCGCCATTAACGTCTTCAAAATGCGGGGTTCTTGGCACGATACGGGTATTCGTGAATATATTATCAGTAGGGAAGGTCCAGAAATTAAAGAATCTTTCCGAGATTATGAAGGAATCATTAGTGGTTCTCCATCTCGTATTGTTATCAATGAAAAGAGCCAACTTTCCCGGATTGTTCAAGGAGTTCGTGGCAAATCAGAGGAATAATCCAGTTTGCTCTGAAGGGTAGGTAATAAGCACTCAAATCGAGGAAAAGAGTGAGATTTTTAGGTATCGACCTCGGTTGGACTTCCGGAGCTAGTGGTTTATGCTGCCTAGGTTGGTCAGCGGGATGCTTGCATTTGCTGAATTTAGAACGGCGACAACCTACCGAGGATATCCTTGGCTGGGTAGATCATTGGGCTTTAGCAAACCAGGGAGCAATAATTGCAGTAGATGCCCCAACGCTGATCCCCAATGAAACAGGGATGCGCTTACCAGATAAGCTGACTCATCGGTATTTTGGTCGCTACCATGCCGGTTGCTATCCAGCTAATCTCAGGCGTCCCTTTGCCCAACGTACGGTAGCATTTGGTCTGAGTCTAGAGGCAAGAGGTTTTGTCCACGCCCCGCTAATTGTGGCTCAACAGCAGGGACGCTTCCAAATTGAGGTATTTCCTCATCCAGCAATGGTGCACCTCTTCAAGCTCAATCGCATCCTCAAATATAAAAAAGGCAAACTAGCTCAACGCTACTCAGAAATGCTGAAGCTGCGTCAGTATATTCTAGAGATCCTACCTACTCTAGAACCATCCCTCAATTTTGCTGCCTCCGGACATCTGGATGATTCAGGTTTGCCTGAAATTCCTGTCAGTGGTAGTGCCCTCGGTAGCGCCCTCAAAGCAGTTGAAGACCAACTAGATAGCCTGATCTGTGCTTATGTAGCAGCCCATTGGTGGTATTGGGGTATTGAGCGCAACTGGGTACTCGGTGACGCCACTGAGGGATATATCATTGTCCCTGCACCTGATGAGTTGGGCGATTAACCCTAGGGCGTTGCACATTAGAGAATAATCGAGGATAAAGGAGAGGTCAGGGGGTAAAGAGGTATTGAGCGAAGAATCAAGTCCCAGACCAGAGTTCACCTTGCCGCAATTTGGTGGCACAATGATAAACGTCATCCAAAACTAACTATACAGGTATTCAAGTGAGTCCGACTGCCCAAGCGTCTACAACTGCTCGCCGAATGGTTTTTCCTTTCACTGCAATTGTGGGTCAGGAAGAAATGAAACTGGCTCTACTGCTGAATGTGATTGACCCGAAGATTGGCGGGGTGATGATCATGGGCGATCGCGGCACCGGCAAATCCACCACCATTCGAGCTCTAGCCGACTTATTGCCGGAAATTGACGTAGTTGCCGATGACCCCTTCAATAGTGACCCCAACGAACCCGACTGGATGAGTGAAAACGGTGCTTCCCACTCCAGAGAAATTATCAAGAAAAAAGTGTCGATGATTGACCTGCCTTTGGGGGCAACAGAAGACCGGGTTTGCGGCACAATCGATATCGAAAAAGCTTTGGCAGAGGGAGTCAAAGCTTTTGAACCAGGCCTGTTGGCAAAAGCTAATCGCGGTATCCTCTACGTAGATGAAGTTAACCTCTTAGACGACCACTTAGTCGATGTGCTGCTTGACTCAGCGGCCAGTGGCTGGAACACCGTGGAACGGGAAGGAATTTCTATTCGCCACCCGGCCCGTTTTGTTTTAGTCGGTTCCGGTAACCCAGAAGAAGGGGAACTGCGGCCGCAACTGCTAGACCGTTTTGGCATGCATGCGGAAATCCACACAGTCAAAGAACCAGCCTTGCGAGTGCAGATTGTTGAGCAAAGAGCCCATTTTGACAGTAATTCTGAGGAATACCTTCAACAACACCAGCCTCTTCAAGAAGAGTTGCAAAAGCAGATCGTCATGGCCCAAGATAAACTGCCTAAAGTCGAGATGGACTATGACCTACGGGTGAAAATTTCTGAGGTATGCTCAGAACTAGATGTCGATGGTCTACGGGGTGATATCGTTACTAACCGAGCGGCAAAAGCACTAACAGCCTTTGAAGGTCGCAACGAGGTGACAGTTGATGATATCCGCCGCGTGATTACTCTTTGTCTGCGTCACCGACTGCGCAAAGATCCACTGGAGTCAATTGACTCTGGTTACAAGGTACAAAAAGCTTTCAGTCGTGTTTTTGGCTTGGAAGATTTGTCAGAGAATAACGCAGCAGTGGCAGGCAGCGGTGTCCGATGATGATCGACAATAGTGTTACTGTCCTCTAATTTTCGATTTCCCTAGCCCCTCATGGAAGAGCCACTGATCGAACTCAAGGGAATTTGTAAGTCTTTTGGTAGTAACATTATTTTGGATCATTTGGATCTGAAAGTTTATCGGGGTGAGGCACTAGTAGTTATTGGTCCATCAGGTACTGGTAAATCAACAGTTTTGCGAATTATTGCGGGTCTTCTTGCACCTGATCAGGGTGAAGTTTATCTACAAGGACAAAAGCGTTCGGGTTTAATCGATGATGGTGAAGACCCGATTGGTATTGGTATGGTCTTCCAGCAGGCAGCTTTATTCGACTCGCTAACAGTAGAAGAAAACGTTGGTTTCCTGCTTTATCAGCATTCTAAGCTATCCCCAGAGCGGATTCAGAAACTAGTTAACCGCAGTCTGGATACCGTGGGAATGTCTGGTATCGGACACCTCTACCCGGCGGATTTGTCTGGAGGAATGCGCAAGCGTGTCAGTTTTGCCCGTGCTATTATGACCAACCCCGATAACCCTCAAGAAAACCCAGAAGTTATCTTGTACGACGAACCAACGGCAGGACTTGACCCAATCGCCTCGACAGTCATTGAGGATTTAGTCCGCCAGTTACAGCGCGACAACAGTGGTTGCAGTACCTATATGATGGTGACACACCAGGAAAGTACGATTCGCCGCACTGCTGATCGGGTGATTTTTCTCTATGATGGCAAAGTACAGTGGGAAGGCGATGTGAGTGCCATTGACACCACGGATAATCCTCTAGTGCAACAATTCTTTAGTGCCAGCACCACCGGTCCAATTCAGGTGGTCGGTTAGGATAACTATTAGCGCTCGTTGAAAAGACAACTAGCTGTGGGTTTGCTATGGAGCGTTGTTGATCTGGCTAATATCTTGCTACAAGTTTTTAACGTCACTCCAACTCATTGCTTAAGAGGTGGGAAGCGAGGATTTCTCCGCTGAGGAAGGGGGGAATCACTGAATCAGCCTTGCACAATCAGAGGATGAATAGGGGAGAAGGAGGACAAGGGAGACACGGGAGACAATGGGGAAAAGAACCGCCAAAAATCTCCAATTATCCCCTAACTAAGCAACACCCAGAATTGTTTTTTGATGGTTATCAGCGGGTGCTAGATCTGAGCTGATCAACAAGAAAAACTAAGTAAGACCGCCAGTTAACAAGCTAATAGCTAGGGAAGGAGGAATCATGCGATCGCGAACAATCCGAGAGGGATCCGTTGGTTTATTATTCTTAGTAGGAATTGCTGCCTTTGTGGGCTTGGTTCTGTGGATACGTGGTTTTAGTTTTGGTAACCGCAGCTATAAATTCGTTGTCAGTTTTGCTGAGGTAGTTGGCATGCAAGTAGGAGCACCAGTACGTTACCGTGGCGTCACCGTGGGAAAAATCATCGAACTCCAAGCCAGAACTAATGGCATTGATGCCACAGTGGAAGTTGAACCTGCTAGCTTGTTAATTCCTAGGGATGCCTCAATTGAAGCCAATCAATCCGGTTTAATTGGTCAAACCACGGTTGATATTACACCCAAAAACCCAGTGTCAGCCGATGCTTTGTCGCTCAATCCCCTCAGTCCTGATTGTAATTCCAATCTCGTTATTTGTAGTCAAGATCACCTCAAAGGCGAAATTGGTGTCAGTTTTAATCAACTACTACGCAACAGCACCGAGTTTACTGAGCTTTATACCAACCCAGAATTTTCCCAAAATGTCAATTCCCTAACCGAAAACGCCTCCAAGGCAGCGGGTGGAGTTGCGGAACTCACCGGAGAACTAACCGTTTTGTCTCGCTCAGTTCGGCAAGAGGTGGAATCCTTTTCGACGGCGGCTGATTCCATCACTCAGGCAACAAATAAAACCACTCGTGAAGTGGGTGTGGCAGCAAATCGTATTGGTAATACTGCTGAACAATATAGCGTGACTGCTGGCGAACTTAATAAGCTGATCAACTCTGCTAATGAGCTAGTAGTCACAAATCGGGGTACTCTGGTCAGAACATTGGATAATATTGCTCAGACTAGCGAGCAGTTAGGGGGCTTATTGAGCAGTCTAAATAACACAGTAGAGGGGGTCAATTCCGAAGTCAACAATCTTAATACTGGGGGACTCTTAAATAATTTGGAAACTCTCTCAGCCAATGCAGCGGCAGCATCTGGAAACTTGCGTGATATCTCTGCTGCTTTGAACAGTCCGACAAACTTACTGGTATTACAACAAACCCTAGACTCAGCTAGGGTAACTTTTGAAAATACTCAGAAAATTACCTCTGATTTGGATGAGCTGACTGGTGATGCTTCTTTCCGTAACAATCTTAGAGATTTAGTTAATGGACTTAGTCAGTTGGTATCTTCAACCCAGCAACTAGAACAGCAAGTTCAGATAGCAGAGTCTCTTGAACCAGTCCATGACAAGATTAAAACCGTTGTTCCCAGTTCTGTCAATCAACCACTAGCTTACGAACAATTTCAACCTCCAGTTGAGCCAACTAAACTCAGTTCTTCGCCGCAGGCACCAAAGCAATTATTAAAGATTTTGCCTCCGGCACCTAAGAAGGAGATGCCTTTGACTGGTAACTTAGAATAAGTTACAGATTTTTTCTCTAAGGCAAAGGAAAAACCAACTTTCACTTTTGTGCCTTTGACTTGAGAGTGCTAACGGCTCGAAAGCTCTACGTTAACAGAGAGAGCCAACCCGGATAGGCACAAGAATTTTCTACTGATAACTCTGGTCCTTGATAAGTTTGGCTGATCTGACTCAGAACATCATTAAAGCTATTAATCGAATTTGCTTGATCGCAGGGCATCTCAAAAGCAAAAGTCCACCAGGTATCTTGGCTGATACTTAGTTGGGTGATTTCGCAAGAGATGCCTTGGTGCTGGCGTTGTTTCCGAATCTTTCTCACGCCTACCCAAGGCTTTTTGTCAGCAGTATCTACTGGTATGAAGCTTTGTTGCTCTAAATCTTCACCAGTCCACTTGAGCCATTGCTCTACTTTCCCCTGCCAACCGTTGTCAAATCGCCAAACACCTAATTGGGTCTTGCGCCATTTTATTTCTAGATTCCCGTGCCGTAGTTTGACGTTGAGGTATTCACAGCTTGGTACGTAGAGATACCAGTCTTCTCTATCTTCTGGTCTTTCTGCTGGCGCTCCTAGCAATTTACCAGGACAATCAGCAGTAAACCAACTGTCCACTTCCAGGGGTAGTTTGCCATGATTAAACCAACGTAGTTCTAGAGTAGTTAGCATAGTTAGTCAGTCGAGTTTTGGACTTCGTTTTAATGGTAGAAAATAAAGACCAGCAACATCCCCAAGAAAAAAGAGACTGCGATATTGTCGAGGGTCTTTTGCAAGGGGAACCGAACGACTACAATTTAGCGGAATTAGCCCGACTGCGGATTCGCTATGCTGGTTTTCCGGGGGCTAGAGAGATTCAAAACAATCTTGATCTGGCTTTGCAACGATGGCAAATGACTGAAGAGCAACTTTTTGAGATGACCCGCAAACTTCACGAAGCTGACCAAGTTTACAGACTAGGGCGCAATTCCCAAAGAGAAGAGGATTGGAGCTGAGTAGATTAGTAATTAAGTATAGGGAAGTCCCTTGTTATCAAGCCATCAAAAATTAACCGCAGTCTGTTTGGATCTCCAGAAATGAGCTACAAAATATATGCACCGAATGTGCATTTATTCGCCTGTCATCTACGTAATGAGGCTAGTGATTATTATCCCTTTAGGACAGAATATGATGAACAACTTCTATGGAGAAAATGTTCTGATATTTTTGCTAAATTTAAGATTACTCAGGAACTTAAACTTAAAACAGCTTCAGAAGGTTACCGGGTTAATTTACTAGACGCTGCAAATAATCATCTTTTACCTTTAGAAGGAGAAATTTTTTATCCAAGACAAGCCCAAAGGATTACAGGTTGTGTCTGTCCCCTCCAAATAGATAATGCCTACATTCTGGCTTTGAATCTGCGCATTCCTGAATTTGATCAACAAGGACAGAAAACGGAGCAGGTAGATACTGCTGTTTTCCAAAATTTTAATCCGGCTAAGTGTTTCCTACCGAACAAAATTAATAGCTCATTGGGGCAAACTCTGCTCTTAACTGCTTGGCTATCCCAGAGTCAGCAACAACAATCTCCCGCCCAGTGGAGAGCTATAGCTAATGAGTGTTTGCAAAACTTCTTAGGAGACAAACTTGATAATTGTCCAGCCTTGTATCAGGAAGGAAATTTATTTGGTAGTCCCATTTTTGAGTATGGTATCCCTGATCATTATCATGCTTTTGGTCATGTTTTTGTTTGGTTGTTTTTTGAACAAGAAGCCGACAATAGAGCTAATCAAAAACTAGTTAAACCTAATGACAATTTTGTCTATTTCTATCAAACACTTATTGATTTATGTTTATATCGCCAAAAAATAATTAAAGCTTACCAATTCAGTGCCAGTATCTCTTTAGACATTTATCAAGGATATCAACAAATTAAGCAGACGTTTCAGGAAATAGCTCAACAAGTACCAGAAAGTGACCAAGTACTAGTTGCTGAGCAAGGTTCAAATTTATCTGAAGGTGCGATGGATTACCTGAAGGAGCAACTTAGAACTTTGCCTAAACTGGCTTTAGTCTATACAGAATGGCTACGACAGTTAGAGAATTATCGGTTAACTATTAACACTAATACCCAAAAATATGCAGAAAAAATTAAAGGAATTCAGCAAAGATTTCCTCAAGAAGATTTAAGCTTTTTAACATTATTTAATCAGCAAATTTGCGTTAATTGGCAAAATCAAATTCAATCAGCTTTAGATTGCTGTGTCCAAAGTTCTAACCTAATAGATAAAGGAATCGCTTCGATTCGGGGTATTGTAGAGATCGAGAAGGCAAGAAGCGATCGCGCCCTAGAAAAAGCAGTAAGACAAAGTGAAATAGCCAGTCAAGCCAAGGAAAAGAAACTACAAAACCTGATTATGGTCGTAGTTATTGGCTTGGCATTAATTGCCTTGTTATCCTAGGTAATTGATTTTAATAGCCTGGTTTGAGGATATCTTCTTTACCAGGTCTAATTTTAGGAATGAGTCTTGTTCAACCCTAAAGATAGGCAATTAGTTGATGGCGGTTTTGAGGTAGGAGCAAACTAGAAATTGCTCAGGTTTATCTAGCAAATCCAGCTAAAAGAAAGTACACCGAATACAGTACCAATCATTGTTATCGTCCTTGCAGTAGTAACACCCATCCCACCAAATGCAGGCTTTGTAGGAAGATAAACAACGTTCAGAATTTAGTAGTGTTGCTACTTCATCTTTCCTATTTGCTGAAACTCTACTTGCTTCTTGCTCAAGCGTCCTTTGTAGCTCCTCAGAAACACGCTCTAATGCCTGGATTTGTGCCATTTAAGACCTCGTGAGTTACTTAATTTCTATTTTTAGAGCTTTTACCAGTAGCAGAGATAGCTAATTTTGCTACGGGACAGACCACAATACATTTATTACTGCATACAATAATACACTAAGTTATGAGATTATTTGTTTTATTGCAAATTTTCTTTAAGAGAATAGCCAGCTAAGTAATATTATTTAATAATTGCTCTAGCTGTTAGTCGTTAAACTGATCCAACAACCGGGAGGTGTTAATCACCAAAACTTGCATCCAGCTTCGGCGATTTCTGAGTAATCTTCTCTTGAGTAATCGGTAACTCAATGACAAATTCAACGCCTTGACCAGGAAGCGAACGACAAGTAAGTTGACCGCCGTGCTTTTCCACCACAATCTGGTAGCTAATAGACAAACCTAAGCCCGTGCCTTTACCTGGTGGTTTTGTAGTGAAAAAGGGGTCAAATACTCTACTGTAGGCTTCTGCTGCTAAGCTTGGGCCATTGTTAGCAATGTAGACGAACACTTTTGAGCCTAAGGTGTCTGTGCCATTATGGTTGCTTGGTGGGGCAGAGTTTGTCAGCACGCAGGTACGAATCTGAATCCAGGGCTTTGTCGGTTGGCAGTTGGCTGCTCGTACCAAGCTAGTGGTACTGAGATGTTTTGGGCGACAACATTGACTATTCGAGCTTTTAAAGTTCCATTCTTGAGAACTTTGAACCTTTAATTGGTCAGTACTCAAACCTTCTAAAGCATCAATGGCGTTGCTGATAATATTCATGAATACTTGATTGAGCTGTCCTGGATAGCACTCAACTAAGGGAAGTTCACCATAATCTTTGACCAGTTGAATTTCAGGACAATGAGAGTGTTCTTTGAGTCGGTGCTGTAAGATTAGTAGAGTATTATCGATTCCTTGATGAATATCTACCCGCTTTTTCTTCTTTTCATCGAGGCGGGAAAAATTTCTTAAAGAGAGAACAATTTTAGAGATACGCTCAGCACCTTCCCTCATCGAGCCTAGCAACTTGGGAAAATCTTCGGTAATGAAGTCTATATCAATACTTTCCCGTTTTTGGATAATTTCTAGAACTGGCTCAGGATAGTGCTGTTGGTATAGCTCTAGCAGCTTGAGCAGCTCTTCGGTATACTCACTCGCCGGGTCAATATTGCAAGAGATAAAGCTGACAGGATTATTAATTTCGTGAGCTACCCCCGCCACTAATTGACCCAAACTAACCATCTTCTCATTATGTACTAACTGGGTTTGAGTTCGTTGGAGTTCACTTAAAGCTTGCTCAAGTTCCTGGGCTTTCTCTTGTTCTTGCTGAGTAAGTGTCCGCAAAGCTAACTCAGAGCGTTTGCGCTCTGTAATGTCGCGCAAAACCGACAAGTGACGTCCAGGGAGGAAGTTAGCCCTAGCACTACACTCAACTTCTCGTCTGGTGCTGTCAGGCAAATGCAAACAAAATTCATGTCTCATCTGACCTTGGCTCAAAAAACTCTGCCAAAGTTCTTGAGTTTCCAGAACCTGAGAAGGCTCAACAAACATGGTCATCGGGCATCCTCTGATTTGTTCGAGCGGCAGACCAAATAAGGCGCAGGCGGCGGGGTTAGCATCGACATAACAGCCATTGTCATCGCTAATCACGATGCCATCAAGAGTACTATCGAAGACAGCGCGAAACTTCTGCTCGCTTTGCAAAAGTTGAGCTTCTGCCTGTTGGCGTTTACTAAATGCGGCTTGGCGTTGGCTAATATCTTCAATCAAACCAATGGCATATTTAACAGCACCCGTCTCGTCGCTGACTAGTGATACCGCCAAATTAACCCAGAGCAATTGACCATCTTTACAGATGTAGCGCTTCTCTATGGAGTAAGTTGAAATTTGATGGGCTAACATCTGACGCTGATACTCTAAATCAACCTGCAAATCTTCGGGGTAAGTAATTTCTTGGTAAGTTAGGTGTAACAGTTCTGCCTCCGTATAACCCACCAACTCACAAAAGCGTTGGTTAACTTGGAGAAAACAGCCATCTGGGCTTATTTGAGTAATACCCAGGGCAGCTTGCTCAAAAATAGCGCGGTAGCGTGCTTCACTTTCTCGTAAGGCAGCTTCTACCTGTTGGCGTTCCCCAATTTCTTCTTGTAATCGTTCAACTACCTCTCGGAGTTCGGCAGTACGCTCCGTTACTCGCCTTTCTAGATTCCTATTAGTTTCAGCAAGCTGAATCTGAGCCTGCTGTAATTCTTGCAAAGATTGGGCAAGTGCTACGGATTGTCTTTGAGTTTGGGCTAGTAATTCCGACTGCTGTAATGCTATTCCCAGTTGGGCAGCAATTTGCTGGATAAATTCAATCTCCCTTTCCTTCCAGTGACGCGGACTCGAACACTGGTGAATACACAACAATCCCCAGAGCTCATCTCCTTTGAGGAGTGGCACCACCAAGTTAGCTCTGATTTGGAAACGGGAGAGAATATCAATATGGCATTCACTCAAGCCAGCACTATAGATATCAGAAATTGCTAAAACTTGACCCCGTTGGTAGGGTAGAGCATATCGCTCGCCAAAGCATCGGTCGTAAACTTTAGCATTTAGGGCAGAATTAAAAGGTGGCAAAACCTCTTCTGAGATAAATTTGCCCTCATTAAAACTAGATTCAGGATCAAAGCAAAATATAGCTACTCGTTCAGCATTGAGGAGTTGGCGAACCTCTGTGCTTGCTGTCTGGAAAATTGTCTCTAGCTCCAGAGATTCCCTAATTTTGGCAATAACAGTAAACAGCGCCCTACGTTTTCTGGCTTCTTTGAGTTCTGCCTCTACCCGCTTGCGCTCAGTAATATCAGTTTGTACGCCAATATAATGAGTCAAGTTACCAACAGCATCTCGCACTGGAGAGAGGGAGAGATCATTCCAAAAGAGGGTGCCATCCTTGCGGTAATTTTGTAAGGTTACACGGCAGGTTCTGCCTTCCCGTAGTGCCATCCGCAGTTCTATCAAAGCGGGTTGCTCTTGCTCCTTTGCTTGCAAGAAGCGACAGTTTTTACCAATTATTTCTGATGCTTGGTAACCGGTGAGGCGCTCAAAGCCGGGATTGGTGTAAACAATTGGGTTATCGGCCTGGTTAGGGTCAGTGATCACAATACCATTATCGGCCGCTGCGATCGCTCTTTCTACTAGCTGCAAGCGCTGTTCTGACTGCTGGCGCTCGGTGATATCTTCCGCAATACCCAGTAAATATCGAGGTTTTCCCACTTCATCAAGAATGGGAATTCTCCTGACATTGAATATTCTTGAGCCGCGATGGGTTGTTTGTACAGGTTCTGCCGGATTATCGAGAAACTGACCACTAGCGAGAACCTCTCGGTCTTGAGTAATAGACAAAGAAGCCTGCCTTTCTGGAAAAAGATCATAGTCGGTCTTGCCAAGTACTTCAGAGGCAGAGTAGCCCATTAATTCGCTACTAGCCTGATTCCAGAAAATAAAACGTAACTCCTCAATATCTTTAGCAAACACTCCCACAGGTAGATTTTCTAACAGAGAGTTGAGGAATATTTGAGTACGCTGGAGTTTCGCTTCTGACCGTTTACGTTGAATCAATGAACCTAACTGAGAGGCAAGAACTTTTACCAGCTCAATTACTTCTTCTTCTGGTTCGCTAGCTTCTTTTTTCAGAAAAAACAGAACTGCGAGCACTTGCTCATTAAAAAGAATCGGAACACCAAAACAGGCTTTTAAGCCTACTTCTTTTGCTAGTTGGAAACGCAGGAATACTTCTTGTGATTCAAGGGAAACATTCGTGAGCCAATAAGGCTGCTTGGACAGGCAAATTTGCTTGATTAGTTTTCTATCTACAGGAAAGAAAAACTTTTCACTCTTGCGTCTAAATCCTACAAAACTTTGGTGACTGGCATACCAACCTTTACCGTATTCAAAAACAGTGGCGTCTCTGTTAGGAATCCAGAATTCGCCAAAGTCCCAATTAATTTTTTCACAAACTTGAGTAAGGGTTGCTTCCAAAGCAGAGTTAAAATCGGCTGCCTCACTAATTGCTTGGGTTGTTTTTAGTAAAAGTTGCAGTTGAGCATTACGTTCAGTGAGTTTTTTCTGTTGCTCTAAGACTTGTTTTTGTTGCCAAGCAATAGTTAATTGATTTTTAACTCGAACCAAAATTTCTGGAACATCAAAGGGCTTAGTAATATAATCTGCGCCCCCAACCTCAAATGCTTTTACCTTATCTAAAACTTCGCTTAAGGCACTCAAAAAGATTACTGGGATTTCTGCAAATTCTTGAGATTTCTTCAATTCTCGACAGACTTCATAGCCGCTAAAATCGGGAAGATTAATATCAAGCAAAATTAAATCAGGTGCTGCCGATTCCACTGCAATTAGAGCCAGTTCTCCTTTAATGGCAGTTCTGACTTGATACCCCTGTTCTTTGAGTACCGTTTGTAGAAGACGTAAATTTTGTGGATTATCGTCAACTAATAATATATCTGACTGGGAAGCCAATAATAAATTATTTTTCATTAAAGGAAGCTTGAGTCAAATCAATGATTAAATCTGCCAAAGCTCAGGAAAGTGGCCTAGGAGATTTAGGAATTTGCTTAATAAGTCAGACAATTTGCTCACGATCGCTACCAAGTGCAGCAGTGCGTAGCTCTACTAACCATTCTAAAGGCATCAACCTTAAAGCCTCTTACAAAAGCATCTCCACTATCAATAGCAAACGCCAAGCTTTTGATTGAGAAGGTAATAAGATGAGCTGCTGAGGGCGAGAATCCCAAAAAGCAAATAGAAAATTCAGCTCATAAGCCGGTTTGTGGCGTACGAAGCTTAATTAACCATCGGTGCACTGGGAGAATTATAGATGCCCCATTCTTGAATATTGCGACCATTCAGAATAGACTCAGCGCGGCTAATTTCTTCTTGTGAACCCTTGACAATGACTAAATAGTCCCCTGCCGAAACGCGATCGCTGTAAACTTTAGCTCGGTCTTCGGGAATCCCTAAACCCACTAGTGCTCCAACTAAACCACCAGCTACTGCACCAACCGCACCACCCGTAATGATACTGGTAATTGTAGCGGCTTCAGCTCCGGCAAAAATAATTGAACCAATTCCTGGAATCGCCAGACTACTTAAACCTACCAGTAAACCAGTTAATCCTCCCAAGGCACCACCTGCAAGAGCACCAGTGGCAGCTCCTTGCTCAGCGTGATCACTAATACGCTCTTTAGTTTTAACACCAGTAATATCTTCGTGTTGGTCAGCATCTCGCACAATCAGGGAAACTTTGTTTAGCGAAAATCCCGATGTTTTCAACTGCTCAAGAGCGGCTTCGGTTTCCTGATAAGTTGAGAAGACACCAACAGCGCGCTGCTCTTGATTTAGATAGTTATAAGTAGTACCAGAGGTAGCGGCATCGACAGGAGTTATACCTAGTGGTGAAGGGTATCCTACCATCGGAGCGCCAGCCGTAGTTGCACCGGCACCTGCTGGGGTAGCAAATCCAGCTGAAGTAATGCCCATTCCAGTCCCATAGTTAGTCGGAGCATCATAAATTTGCCATTCTCTGATACCCCGCAGCAGCAGGATTGAAGCGGCGCGACCTAGCTCATCGGTTGTACCTTCAATGATCACTAAATACTCTCCTTTGTCGAGTAGATCATTATAAACAGTGGCTTGTTCTTGAGGAACTCCTAAGCCGCCTAAAGCACCAACTAAGCCTCCAGCAGCAGCGCCTACCGTACCACCAATTAAAACATCACCAATGACAGAGGCTAGCGCTCCCCCGACCAAGATCGGGCCGAATCCAGGAACCATAGTCGCACTTAAGGCTCCAATTAAACCGACAAAACCTCCCGTGACACCGCCAGCCAGAGCACCTGTAGCCGCACCGATACCTGTCTCCTGCTCGTCCGTGAGTTGTTTCACCTCAACGCCAGCGATCGCGTCTTTCTGGTCAGCATCCGGCGCGATCAAAGAAACTTGACTCATGGGAAAACCGGAATCCTGGAGTTCTCCCAGTGCATACTCAGCTTCTTGTCGTGTTGAAAGTACGCCAAAGGCACGCTTGTCTTGACTCACAACCATTTTTTAGATCCTCGTCTAGCAACAAATAAGGGGTAACCAAAAATACAGCATCTATTTTTGATTTGTATAACTACTTTCATTTCCCCCTGCTTATCCCAGATTTTCATCGGTCTATATACGTAAACTGAATATTTTGGTATCTATCGGGGGAAACAAAGCTAATACTGTTCCTCTAAAAAAGTTGTTTTCGACCGGCTAACGGAAATTGCGACTCATTGGTTCGGTTCTACTACCCCAGAATGATGACTAATACCGTTACTCTCGTGATCAGAAGAGCAAATATTCAATATTCATAGGTCAGACGATTACAGCGCGAGGGAAAAAACCGTGGTGCAGAAGTGGTGGTTGCCAAGCTTAAGTGAAATTTTGGCTCAAAGTGAACAGAGTGGACTTGAAGATAAAGTTGCACCTCAGCTTGGAGAGGAAACTGTAACACAGAGCAGTCAACGAAGCGCCACAAGTCCCACGGCAAGAGAGTACTCAAAAGCACAAAGGGAGTGGTCTAGTGCAATCGCAACTTTAGAAGAGTTGCTGTTGCAAGAGATTAACCAGACCGGATACTTTGCTAATCAGGAATCTGTCACCGATTTAGAGATAAATTCTCATGACCAACAGTTGCAGCGGGGATTAATCTTAGCTGGGCCTGTACCAGTCTTGAGTCAACCAGATCTACTAGCGAATTTTCAGACAGGAGTTTTTACTACCGAAGCCTTTGACGTCCTGTCTTGGATGCCTTTTCAACTGTCTCCTGCGCAAAATGGGCAGTCTCAACAAACCCTCAATACCGTCTATGAGCTACCTTTGTTCCCGGTTGATCCCTTGGCAGCAGAGCAATTTTGTTTAGTTTTTACTAGTCACTTTAGTTTAGTCATGGCTATGGGAGTTGACCTGAATGGCACTACTGCCTTTCGGTTCTCCTTTGATTCAGAAGTGATCAAACAGATTTGGGTATCTCTGCGTCCTCGGATATTACTGACTAGTCCTCAGAAATTCAGCCAATTAGAAAGTTTAGTTAAACAATTTGCTCCGAAGCCACCGGATTATCGCATCGTGATGCAATTTGGTCGTCAGTTACTCAAAAAGCTTCCAGAACTGCCTCAGCAAGAGAATATCCCCGCAATACCAGTCACTTCTAAAGAACCAATCTCTAGGGTACAAACATCGCCAAATCGTGGCGAAGCCTTGAAAACTAAACGTAATTGGCAGCCGTTGAAGAAGAATGAAGAGCGAGGTGTCAGTAACATCTCCAATCCTCGTGAGGCGACAGCTGATATTGAACTGCTGCAAGCGTTGACCCATGAAATCCGGACGCCTCTAACGACAATTCGTACCCTCACCAAGCTGCTACTCAAGCGTCGCGACCTAGCCCCGGAAGTAATCCGGCGATTGGAAATTATTGACCATGAGTGCACAGAACAAATCAACCGCATGGAGCTAATTTTCCGGGCAGTTGAATTAGAAACGGCAGTCTTTAGAGAAGTGCCAGTTAACCTTACCTCCATATCACTTGCTCAAGTTTTTGAGAACAGTATCCCCCGTTGGCAAAAACAAGCACAGCGCCGTAACTTGACTTTGGATGTTGTTTTGCCTCAAAAGCTGCCTGCTGTGGTGAGTAATCCCAATCTGCTAGATCAGGTGTTGACAGGCTTGATGGAGAACTTCACCCGTTCTATCCCTGCAGGGGGTCAAATTCAACTACAGGTGATACCCGCGGGAAACCAACTAAAGCTACAATTCCAATCTCACGCCGATCCATCAAAAATAGGCAAACCAGTTGAGGCAAAAGACTCAACTTGTCCGACTTTGAAATCGATTGGTCAGTTACTGATGCTTCAGCCAGAAACTGGTAGTCTTAGTTTAAATCTCGACGTGACTAAAAATCTTTTCCAAGCTTTGGGAGGAAAACTGATTGTGCGCCAGCGACCCCAAGCAGGTGAAGTGATGACCATATTCCTGCCTTTAGAAGTTAAGCATCCAGGTGTATGCACTCAAAAAGAAACTTTTACAAAAAAAATGTTGGGTTAGCATCAATGGCAGCAGTTATTTCCCTGTCTATCGAAAATGGTTGCAAAGTCTACAACGCTTTAGCTTGTAGCAAGTTGCTAAATAAAAATAACATCACAGGCTATTGCCGCAATCACCGCCACCTTGACCCTAAGCTTCGGGATTATGATGCGCTTAAAAAACGGCAATGACGACAGCCCAATTAACCTCATTTTAGCTTCCTTGGGTGATGTTTTTTTGCCATCTTAAAATCGCAAAATCTCTCGTTCATAATCTTCAGAAATTGGTTCTGTTTCCCAAACTAACCCTTCTCCTGGCTCTAAAGTTACTTGCAAATACAACATATCCACAGGATTTATTGCCGTATCTTCGTTATTTTCAAACGGTTGCAAGTCTTCCGTTAATAATCGCAACTTAAACTCAACGGGAATTCTAGCACCAGGAGTTGCATTCCTTAATTCAAATCTCCAAATAATATCTTCACCAGTACCTTGAGGGAAAATACATAATTCGTAGGTATCACCTGCAATTATCAATTGCCGAGATAAGCCTTGAATGGATTCTGTACTCCGCGCTATCCCAGACATCATCAACAATTCCTTTTTTTTCGATCCCCACTGTTGAGGTAAATTTGCTACTCCTGTTTGTAACCATTGTCTAATTGACCACTGTTGAGGTAAGCCTTGACGTAATTCGTATAATTTTTTGCGCCAGCCACCATGAGCAATCAGTGCTCCCCACATGGGAAAGGGAACAGTCAAACGGGGAATTTTAACATCGGCATTACCTAACCGTTCTAAGAGTTTGGACGCTTGGGTTTGGGAGATAGAAGCTAGAGGCGTAATATCAGCTCGCAAGGCTTCTGGATAATTCATTTGCCGGGTAACCCAAAGCACATTTATATCTTGGATTAAATCTTCTCTTTCCAGGCTGTAAGTCCGGTCTCCAAAATCATAAACTCCTTTTTCTTTAAGACTTTTATGGGTTGTGTAACCAAAAATTTTTATCCAACCATCATCGGGATTTACTTGTACTGCAATGTAATAATCAGCAGCCCACTCCGGAATATCTACCCATTCTTGTGGCACCCGTAACTCATCTCCATCCATTGCTAGCGTAGGAATTAATATGAGGCGAGATGTATCAAAAGTAATTGCTGTGCCATTGACTAATTCCCAAAAACTCGGCAATGCCGTAGTACTAGGGTGTACTTTAGCGCTGGGGTCAATTTCTTCTCTAAACCAAGGTAAAAATGCTTGCAAGCAAAGTTGATTTATCCAAGCACGCTGATAAGCACCTGGGGTTGAATATGCTTGTTCTTGCATCTGGAATTGGGGTATTTCCAGATGTAACTGATGTGAGTCAATAGTAGATGGGGCAGGTAAGTTAGACATGATTATATTGCGAGGGTGAAATGTAAAAAGTAAAAGCTAAAAATAATTGCTGATAAATAAACTTTTAGTTTTAACTTGTGTTGGCATGGCTGTAGTGGAATTTCAACCATTCCTCTAGGCTAATATTTATGGCATCTATTACGTCAGATTTCGGAGAAATATGCAGGGTGTTTTGACTCCACTGGGTAAGAGTCAGCAGCAATGACTTTTTAACACTAGTGAGACGGCGAGAAACAGTATATTGTTTAATGTTTAACTGTGCAGCAATTTCTTTTTGAGTAACTTGTTCGATGTAGTATAGTTGCAATAGTTGTTGTGATTCAGTATCTAGTGCGGTTATTACTTGCTGTAACACTTGGTTTAACTGAGGTTGCTGATTTCGTATATTCGCAGTTTCTTCTTGTTCAACAATTTCTGCAATTAAAGATGTTTCCACATCCCCAGGCAATATATCTAAGAAACTACTACCTTCACCTTCTTTGAGGGAAGAATCTGCCGAGATAACTTTGGGATAGAGGAAATTACGAGCAGCTTTCGCAGAAGATAACAGCCATTTTTCTATGGTTTGCCAATCAACTGAGTCAGTTGATAAACTCAACTGACTTAAACGTTCTGTATTATAAAAATTAGCAATAGCTTCCCAAGTGCGAGCATCTGGTTTAGTAAGCGAGCGAATTTTTGTGTTGTCACTCGTGTAGAGTTCCTTAAAGCATTCCCAAGCTAAAACATAACTTTCAATACAAGTAGTATTGAAACCCATATTTTGCAATGATTTTATCAGTCTTTTACGACTAAGTTTATGTAATAAAGCCCAATCTGAACAAATATCTATTTCCCGACGTAAGCGCAACTCATCCTTAATAATCCGCTTAAAAGCTAACTCTGCATAGCTTTTTAAATGGGAACTGTATTGGGGGTTAAAACTCTTGAGAATTTTAGCAAGATGAGCGATCGCAATTTGAAAATAATCTGGGAATGTTGAATCACTCTTAAAATTGAGGGCAAATTTTCTTGCACTCCAGTAGCACGTTTCTTGTAAGTACGCAGAAAGATGTGCCAGTGCTACAGAACTGGATTGATCGTGCCAAACTTTATACCAGTAAAGTACCCAAAAGGTATCTGACTCATGATTTGACGAGTGTGCTACCTTTTGTTTTATACTACGTCGCAGTTTAGGGTCAGTTATCCAACCACTAAATTGGTCTACGTCAAATTCTACAAAAGTGGAGAAAATTTCCACAATACCTTGCCGGGCTTGCATGGTATGTTCTCAGTTATTTTAACTATTATATGAGCTATAAAATTATACAGCCAACAATAGAGAGTCAATCCCTTGCTGTATAAGAACTTTACCGATTATTGAAAGAATTTTTGTCAGGCGGGTGCATAAAAATAAAAAGCCGTCGTAAAGAGTGATATGCACAGAGATTAGTAAACAAACTAAACCTTCTGTTCACTTAAATTTTCACATGCAAAGGAAATCCAGAAATGAACTTCACAACACAAAGAAGAAATGTACGCAACGCTTTGTTCGGTGGTGCAGCTTTGGTTTCAATGTTCGGAGGAATGATATTGACTGCTAGTAACCCAGTTCAAGCTCAACTTGCTAATGCTCAAGCGAAAGAATATTCAGTAACGGCATGGGCTGAGATTACAGGATGCGATGATGGCTTTGCTGATAATACCCTAGAAGTTTATGGTACTGCCCGAGTTGGCGGAAACGAAAAATGGACTATTGAACGAGATAAAGCAGTTAGAAAAGAATGTGGTAATACAATCCAAATTTTAACTAACCACATGATCAGTATCTCTAAGTTCGGTTTGAGGCTAATTCTTATGGATAAAGATAGCGGCTTTAGGGATGACACAGTTGGTGAATTTAATCGTCTGGTAAATCTTGATAGATTAATCGGCAAAACTACAACTTTTAATTGGGGCAACACAAATGATGAAGCAAGTAAACTCTACATCACAGTAAAATAGGGCAAACGCATCTAAATTTAGCGCATAAGCTATTGACTAAAGAGCTTGCTTGTGTGTCAAAGGATGTGATGGCTTTAGTAAAGCGCCCAAAAGGTATATGATTCCTGATTTTACAAGCATTTCAGGAATTTTTTATACTACGTCACGGTTTGGGATGGCATAAGTATTTCATCAGTTTAAGAAAGAATTTTTGTCAAGCGGGTGCATAAAAATGATTTGCAGTCGTAAAGAGTGATATGCACAGAGATTAGTAAACAAACCTTACCTTCTGTTCTTTTAAATTTTCACATGCAAAGGAAATCCAGAAATGAACTTCACAACACAAAGAAGAAATGTACGCAACGCTTTGTTCGGTGGTGCAGCTTTGGTTTCAATGTTAGGAGGAATGATATTTACGAATAGCAATCCAGTTCAAGCTAAAAACCGAGGAAATCAGTTTACAATAGTACTAGAAGAAGTCGGCAAAATTCCGGTTTGGAGCAGAACCCAGGGGAGAGGCTCTAATCCAACAGCAATTCAAGTAGTTAATCAAACAGATTTGGACTTATCTTATGGTTTGAACTACGGTGGTGGCTACAAAGATATAGAACTCGCAGCGAAAAGAACAGCAACCAACTTTGGTCAGACAGAGCTCGCAGCAGCAGCCTGGGATAAAGACCTTCGTCAACCTCATATCCAACTAAATATTAAATTGCTTAAGCCAGGATATCAGTACGCCTTCAAACGGATGTAATAAGCTAGCAGAGATTTCCAAAAAAATACAAGTAGCTGGGTTGAAAATTACATCAGTAAAGCGCCCAAAAGGTATATGATTCCTGATTTGACAAGCATTTCAGGAATTTCTTTTATACTACGTCACGGTTTGGGATGGCATAAGTATTTCATCAGTTTAAGAAAGAATTTTTGTCAAGCGGGTGCATAAAAATGATTTGCAGTCGTAAAGAGTGACATGCACAGAGATTAGTAAACAAACTAAACCTTCTGTTCATTTCAATTTCATATGCAAAGGAGAATCTCGAATGGCTAGATATGGAGACAGTGGAAATAATAACTTAACTGTTAAGGGATACTATAGTTACCCTTGGTACTTGTTTGGAGGTAAAGAATGGGTTTCATCTTATGATAATAAGCTATACGCAAGAGATGGCAATGATACCCTCTATGGCGGGAATAAGAATGATAAGCTCTATGGCGACAATGGCAATGATGTCCTCTATGGCAACAATGGCAATGATAGGTTGCGGGGCGGCAATGGCAGTGATAAACTCAATGGCGGCTTGGGCAATGATACCCTAGATGGCGACAATGGCAATGATACCTTGTGGGGCGGCGATGGCAATGATGCCCTCGTAGGCGGGGGAGGCGATGATGCCCTCAATGGTACCAGGTAGGCAATGATAGGTTGCGGGGCGAAACTGGCAATGATAGGTTGTGGGGCAACAATGGCAATGATTCCCTAGATGGCGGCAATGGCAATGATGCCCTCGCAGGCGGGCATGGCAATGATTCCCTCGCAGGCAGGCATGGCAATGATAGGTTGTGGGGCGAAAATGGCAATGATGTCCTCTATGGCGGGGATGGCAATGATAAACTCTATGGCGGGGATGGCAATGATTACCTCGCAGGCGGGCATGGCAATGATACCTTGTGGGGCAACAATGACAATGATGACCTCTATGGCGACAATGGCAATGATGTCCTCTATGGCAACAATGGCAATGATTACCTTGAGGGCGGCTTGGGCAATGATTACCTCGCAGGCGGCAATGGCAATGATACCCTAGATGGAAGCTGGGGGTCCGATTACTTAAGTGGTGGTTCAGGTATTGATACGGCTGCCTACAACTTTTACTCTAAAGGCATTACAGCCAATCTATACACTGGAAAAGTAAGCTTTCTTAATAGCACAAGCAGTGGAACTTTAATTTCCATTGAAAATATTATTGGCAGCCGTGGGAATGATTTCCTCCATGGCGACAATGGCAATAATTACCTCTATGGCAAGAATGGCAATGATTACCTCTATGGCAACGATGGCAATGATGTCCTCAATGGCGGCTTGGGTAATGATTACCTCAATGGCGGATCTGGCTTAGATGTTGTTGTCCATGATGGACGAGCTGGTGGGTTTGATATTAGTACCAATAGCAACGGAGCTTGGACTGTCGAAGACACCAATATAAGTGATGGGGATGAAGGGACTGATAGCCTTACTAATATTGACCAAATATTATTTGGCGGCGACAAGACGAGAATGGCTAATGGTATTGCTAAAAGTACAGTCTATGCTATTGCGGGGGTGCATGAGGATAACACCGAGACTTCTCATTCTATTTCTGGCGGTAGTGCAAAAGCAACGAATTTCGTCATAGACATCGAAGGCTCAACAGGTTTGGGGTTAGATTTTGATGCGAATAAACTGGCAACCTTTATCAATGATATTACTTTGCCAGACCAGGGGCTTGAAGATCAGAGATTAGCCGCAAATCTTCTTTTAGAAGTTGCTGGAGGTGCTGCGTCTGCCATACCTATTTTTGGAGCTATTGGTTCTACTCATACTGCATATCAACAAACTCTGTTAAATTATGGGCTCGATTTACAGCAAGTTGAGGCTCAAAAACAAGCAGCTATTAAAGCTGTTAACAATAATAGCGGTAGTTGGGGAAGCATTACTGAAAGTTTCCGAGATATGGTAGTTGTTGAAGATTTCCAAATTGGAGTTGATAACCTGTTTTTACCTTCAGTACCAACAGCCAACAATGTAGGTTATGCCATCAAATCCGGTACATTAAACGCAGATCAAGGTGTTTGGATCGAAGCGCAAATAGGCAACGAAAACACCAATCTTGCTTTTATCGTCAATAACTACAGTAATAAGAACCCCACAAAATTTACTGAAGAAATGAGTAATCTCTTAAAAGGTTCAAGAAATAGCACTACTAACCTAAGGACCCAAGAAGTCACCACTTCTTTTTCTGGAGCGATGATCGGCACCTTGAATCAAACCCCCATGAATATAAATCCTAGTAGCACTCAGCAGCTTCTACGAACAGGAACTTATGCAGGAGATTGGATTAATGGATTAGAGCTTGCTAATTCAAATTCCCAGGGGATAGTTGGCTCCTTTGAATTGATTGGCGAATTTGGCGACGATTTGATTCAAGGTAATAAGGGAGATGATATCCTCTGGGGTGGTTTTAATACCACAACCCCTACCATTACCGCTTTTACCTACGAAGATGATGGCATCGATATGTTACAAGGAGGTCATGGTGACGATATCCTTAATGGTGGAACTGGCAATGATATCCTTGATGGAGGTGGTTCAACCTACGATAAAAATGGCAACTTCACAGGTGCTATCACTAATGATGGAGTCGATACATTAGCAGGTGGTTTGGGGAACGATACCTTTGTTTTCAATACCTTGTTGACTGGAATTGACAAGATTACTGATTTTGAAATATTGGTTGATAAAATTCAAATTGGCAAAGTAGAATTTGGAGCAAGCAGCACCAGTGAATTCTCCTTTGACAAAAACAATGGTGGTTTATCTTTTAATTCTCAGCAATTTGCTACTCTAGAAAACTTTGCTAATCTAGAAAACTTTGATGTTTCCCGTGACATCGTGCTTGTTTAAGCTTGAGTTAAACTCAATAGTAGGCTTTCAAAGCGATCGCACTTTTTAAATCAAGAATGCTAACTGCCTGCGTCACCCCTTCCTTGATGTTAGTGGCAAGTATAGCAATAACTGGGCTGTTAATGGGGGTGCGGTATCTGGGAGTGCTGCAACCTCTCGAACTAAAGGCGTTTGACCAATTCAGGCAATTACGTCCCCCTGAGATTCCAGACTCACGGCTACTGGTGGTAACTGTGACAGAAGAAGAAGTGCGATAGCAGCAACCAGAAAAACTACGAGGTTCTTTGCCTACCGATGATTATCCCACTTTATGGTTTTTTGTTCCCTAACAGTTGCTGCTGTCACTGGGGTTCAAACCACTGGCAAAAGTCAACGACATGACAAAACAAGGATTCTAGACTAAGCAAGGGGCAGTTAGATAAGTGGACGATTAGGTACTTTCAACTCTATCTATTCCGTCCCTCCTTATCCCGAACTCACGTTAAGTAAAAGCCCCTGACTGATGCGGTACAGCCAGGGACTATTTAATTGAGGCATTTTCTAGATATGGATACCGCACTCAGTTTTGTTGCTGCCCCGCCAACGACCAGCGCGTTCGTCTTCGCCTTCTGCCACTCTAGTCGTGAGCGGTTCGTCGCCAATGCTGGGATAGCCTTTGTCATGCAGAGGATTGTAAATCATGCCGTGTTGATGAGCATAAGTCCAGCTTTCTTGACGTGTCCAACTAGCTAGAGGATTGACTTTGATCCGTCCTTTAGCATCAAGCTCTAACACTGGCATTTGAGCACGAGTTACTGCTTGATCACGACGACGGCCGGTAATCCAAGCAACTGTTTGCAGTTCATCTAACCCTCTTTGCAGCGGCTCAATTTTGGTCAAATGATGGAATTTGGCAATGTCACTATGCCAGAGGGCAATCCCATATTCCTCAGCAAAGGCTTTGCGGGAATTGATACCAGGAATCTGATAGGTTTTGAGATCCAGGTTGTAGATGTCTATGGCTTTGCCTACTAGTTCCAGGGTTTCAGGGAAATGATGTAGCGTTTCTAGGAAAATGACTGGCACTGGTGTGGCTGGTTTAAGGTCACGGTAGAGAATATCTGTAATTACCAAGTCATCAATATTAAAGGCACTGGTTTGCACTAGACCTGTGGGAATATTCTCCACGCACCATGCCAGAATTTCTCTAGGATGGGCAGTGTCCAATCTTTGGTTTAGTTCATCCAGGTTAAAGCTGGTAGAGTTTACTAATGTTTGGCTTGCAGTAGTCGTCATTGCGTTGGTGTTGGATACTACCTGATTTTGAATAAAGTTTATTCTAACCCGTAAACCTACATAAGTTGACCGGATAACCGTATTTTTTCGGCAAAAAATCCGGTATCTCCCGAACTAGCTAAACATTCAGCTGACAATTTTCCTTTGACTTCTCTTCTGCTTGAGGTGACACTGGAATTTATTGCCAAGGGAAAATAGATGCTATTAGCCGAATACTGGTGTAAAAGCTCAATTTCCGATTTTAAATTAACTGTTTACCCACGAAGAGACTATTAATTAACCAATAACGCGAAATGCAATTGATTCTTTATAGTAAGCCCGGTTGCCATCTGTGCGAAGGATTGCAAGAAAAGCTCGAACAAATTCAAAGCTTAAATTTGCAGCTAGAGGTGCGAGATATTACCACTCGTGAGGATTGGTTCGCAGCCTATGAGTATGAAGTACCGGTACTATGTCGAGACAGTGATGGCAAAGAAGAAGCTTTGCCTCGCCCTTCTCCCCGTAGCACGGTGCAGCAGTTGGAGCGAATGCTACAGCAATACCTGCCAGAAAAATAAATGGCAAGTTTTACCAGATCGCTTATATTCATTAGTCATTAGTCAAGAGTTATTTTCCTCTTAACTGATGTCCAATGGTAAAAAAAAGAATAACTGATTCAGTTCAACAACCCTAATCCGCTAAAAGCTGAGATTAGGGATTGCCGAACAAACGGCGATTTAAACGGTTGAATACCGCGTTGAGTCTCAGCTTGGTACAGACTTTCGGATTCTTCTCTAGTCCGAATTACCTCTAAGGCTTTTTGTTGAGTCGCTATTGAGTTAGGACATCTTAGCTGAGATGCGGGAAGAGACCAAAAACTAACCTCGTTAGGATTATCTCCATGTTACGAGTAACCGTTTTATCTAAATCAGGCGAACCCTTAATGCCAACTAAACCTAGTCGTGCTAGACGATGGTTAAAAGAAGGTAAGGCAAAAGTCTATCACAACGATTTAGGTGTTTTCGCTGTTCGATTAACGGTTGATACAAGTCAAGAAACTCAACCTATTGCTCTCGGTATCGACCCAGGGAAGATGTATTCAGGCATAGGCGTTCAGTCCAGCAAGTCTACCATTTGGATGGCTCACTTGGTTCTACCGTTCCAAACTATTACAGAACGGATGGAATTAAGGCGTATTATGCGACGTGCCAGACGTGGCAGAAGAATCAACCGTAAAATTGCCTTTAACCAAAAAGACATCGCCAAAAACGCTTTAACAGTGCGACTCGTTTGCCAGAAATCACGCTAAGTGAGGGATTGGCAGCATGACGAAAGTCATGACAACTCTACCAACTTATTGGTGCGGGAGAAAATCCCAAGTCCAATCGCCCAGGTGCTGGGTTGAAAGCATCACCCCCAGGTTTGCGACTGGTCATCAACGCCTGAAGCGGGGTGAAACGGGGGCAACACTGATAGCCCATATCGGTGACCTTCTAGCAACTGACTATGGACAGCGAAAGCGAACTCTTGCTCAACCGTCGTCACGTTTTACTTGCGAAAGGGCTGACACGCAGGGGTCGAAATACGACCAAGGTTCACCAGATGCCAAGAGCGTTGTTGAGGTCTTGGAAACACTCATTAGAACCCGGCGGATAGAGAGGTTCCTAAAGTCAGAAACTAAAGTTGGTAAGGAACGAGTTAACCCTCCATACGCTCTCGGAGAGCAATTTTCGAGTAGGTGCCAACCGGATGCTATGGAGCCGGAGGGATTGGGCTAGAAGCAAATGCCCTGTCGTAATGAGAGGGATAAGCTGACAAGCTCACGGAAATACAGAAGGTAAAGCTACTAATAGCAGCGAATAAAGCATGAGCGAGTTAACGACTACGTATGAATGGAACCAAATCCCCTGGCGAAAGCTGGAGCGGAGGGTGTTTAAGCTGCAAAAACAGATTTACCGAGCCTCACAACGCGGAGATAACAGAACAGTTCATAAGCTCCAAAAACTGCTGATGAAATCCTGGGCGGCAAAATGCTTAGCGGTTCGTAGGGTCACACAAGAGAATACTGGCAAAAAGACGGCAGGAGTGGATGGTATCAAGGCATTATCCCCAGAAGCACGTATTGAGCTAGTAGGGCAATTGAAGTTAGGCAACAAAGCCAGACCAACTAGAAGGATTTGGATACCCAAACCCGGAAAGGAGGAAAAACGCCCATTAGGAATACCCACAATGTACGACCGAGCCGTGCAAGCGTTGGTCAAACTGGCATTGGAGCCAGAATGGGAAGCGCAATTTGAACCCAATTCGTATGGGTTTCGCCCTGGACGTTCAGCCCATGATGCCATAAAAGCTACTTGGGACAATGTGGTACACAAACCCAAATATGTCCTAGATGCTGATATAGCCAAGTGCTTTGACAAAATCAATCACTCGGTTCTGCTAAAAAAGGTAAATACATTTCCCAAGCTACGACGGCAAATTAAAGCATGGCTCAAGGCTGGGGTAATGGAAAACACCCAATTCAGTGAAACCGAGGAAGGAACGCCGCAGGGTGGGGTGATTTCTCCACTATTGGCAAACATCGCCCTCCACGGCATGGAAGAGATGTTAAATCAATACATCGAAACTGTTCCTCTCAGGTCTGGAGGGCGAGTCATAAGCAAAGAGCAAAAGCGAAAAACTCTGGCAGTTATTAGATACGCTGATGACTTTGTGGTGATACACCCGGAGTTAAAAGTAGTGCAGGAATGTCAGGAGAAAATTGCTAAATGGCTGGCAGAAATAGGGCTGGAACTGAAGCCAAGTAAAACGAGATTAGCTCACACGCTGGAAGAGTTTAATGGAGAACAAGCAGGATTTAACTTTCTTGGCTTCAACATTAGGCAATTTCGAGTAGGTAAACACCACTCAGGTAAAACTGGGGGAAAACGCTCTAAATTACTAGGCTTCAAAACACTCATCAGACCCAGCAGGGACAATATCAAAGCCCACTGGGAAGCCCTAACCAAAATTATTAATGGGTGCAAAGCCGGAACACAATCAGAGTTAATACAGAAACTCAATCCGGTCATAAAGGGATGGGCTAACTACTTCTCCGTAGTAAACAGTAAAGAGACTTACAATGACCTTGACAACTTGCTATGGCAAAAGTTAAGGGCATGGGTTAATCGGCGGCACCCAACAAAAAGTGCTAGCTGGAAAGCTCAAAAATACTGGAAAAGGATAGGCAATGACTGTTGGAGATTCGCTACAAAACTAGAAAGCGATGACCCAATTATCCTAGTCAAACACAAGAGACTCAAATCAAACAGACCGAATACGTCAAAGTCAAAGGTGAGAAAAGCCCGTTCGACGGAGAATTAGTTTATTAGACCTCTTGCAAAAGTCCATTTTTACAACGCCAAATCAATACATTGAGAGGTTGGATTTCGCATTTATGCAAGAGGTCTATTGGAGCAGCAGAATGGGTAAACACCCACAATGCTCTAAAACAGTAGCCTCACTACTGAAAAAGCAAAAGGGCAAATGCCCACACTGCGGACTGTACTTCAGAGATGGAGATTTATGGGAAAAAGACCATAAAATTCCTCGTGCTTTAGGAGGAAAGGGCGGGTACGAAAACCTACAACTGCTCCACAGGCACTGTCATGACGAGAAAACAAGAAATGACCTGGAGTTAATTCGTAATGAAAGGTATGCATGACAAGCACTGTATTTCTGAGACCGTATGACTGGGAAACCGTCATGTACGGTTCTGAAGCCGAGTCAGATGGGCGACCATCCGGCTTAGGTCAACCGTCGTCAAGGGAAGTTGCCTCCCTCAATCCGAGCTAACAAACAACTAGAGTTAAGGGTGGTTAAGGAATTACTCAAACTATTTCCTATCAGTGCCATTCATTACGAGTTAGTGATGGCTGACGTGGATAGGACTAGCGGGCGCAAAAATGCGAAATCTGGCAAAGGTTTCTCACCAGTAATGGTGGGACAAAGACAAATGCTTAAATGGTTGTCTGAGTTAGCCCCACCTACAAGGGTTGGTGTTCAGGAGACACTAAGACTCAAGTTTCGGTTTCTGATAGTCATTGGAAACGCATGGGGCAGTTCACTGCCAAGAAAGTCCAGTTGTTGCAGCAAAGTACGGGTTTAATTGTCCTACCTTCAACTGGATTGTCAAAGCTAACTACTCAACGTAATTAACTTTGACCGCTATCCCTCTCCGACCCGCTTTGCTGAGGTCGGAGTCTCACGCGAGTTTTTTCGATGAAGCTAAACGAGTTATTAAAAAAAATTCCTAACCTTAGACAGATGCCTAACCATCCAGCATTGCAGGATGAGGTTAAGGGACTCTCAACCAATTCTCACGCCTGCCAACCAGGAGATTTATTTATTGGGATACCAGGAACGCGAGTAGATGGTGGTGAGTTTTGGGAAAGTGCGATCGCCAAAGGAGCTCTGGCGGCTCTTATTTCTCCTCAAGCTGCCGAGAAAACCACTCCCCTCACTCGAGGGAACCCAGAAGAGATGGCTTGCGTAATTGTGGCAGATGACATGACCAAAGCCTGCGCCGCAGCAGCGACAGCCTTTTACGGTTACCCAGCACAGCAACTACAACTGGTGGGTGTCACTGGCACTAATGGCAAAACCACAACCACCCATTTGATTGAATTTCTCCTGGCTCATTCAGCCGCCAACCCCTCCACCACCTTACCAACGGCACTCTTTGGCACCCTTTATACTCGCTGGCCTGGTTTTGAACAAACAGCGGTTCACACCACACCGTTTACCGTGGAACTGCAAAAACAACTCAAATCCGCTGTAGATGCTGGGTGTAGTGTGGGCGTGATGGAGGTGAGTTCCCATGCTTTGGCACAAGGTAGGGTACTCGGCTGTGAGTTTGATGTTGCTGTATTTACTAATCTCACCCAAGACCATTTAGACTTCCATCGCGACATGGAGGATTATTTCTTGGCGAAAGCGTTGTTGTTTGGTCAAGACTATCTTCAGGGTCGGGCAATAATTAATCAAGATGACCCCTATGGAAGGCGGCTAATCCCACAGCTCAATCCAGAGCAGGTTTGGCGTTACAGCACAGAAAATACAACTGCTGACTTATGGACTAGTGAGCTCAATTACGAACCGACTGGAGTCAGTGGTATGCTGCATACTCCTGCTGGTCAAACAGCCTTCAGTTCCCCCTTGGTAGGTCAATATAACCTATCTAACTTGTTGGCAGCCGTGGGAGCAGCCTTACATTTGGGTCTCAATTTGGAGTCTATAGTAGCAGCACTGCCTCAATTTCCTGGTGTCCCTGGACGGATGGAACGGGTACAACTCCAGTCTGAGCAAGACATCAGTGTGATTGTAGATTATGCTCATACACCGGATAGTTTAGAAAACTTGCTCAAAGCAGCCAGACCATTTATCCAGGGTAAAATGATTTGCGTGTTTGGTTGTGGTGGTGATCGCGATCGGACTAAGCGACCTCAAATGGGCAAAATTGCTGCTGAACTTGCTGATCTAGCTGTGGTAACCTCTGATAACCCCCGTACAGAAGACCCAGAACGTATCTTACAAGATATCTTAGAGGGTGTTCCCTCAGCAGTAGAACCCCTAGTAATCTGCGATCGCGCTACGGCTATTCGCACTGCCATCTTACAAGCTCAATCCAGGGACGGTGTGTTGATTGCTGGCAAAGGTCACGAAGATTACCAAATTTTGGGTACTGAAAAAATTCATTTCGACGACCGTGAACAAGCACTAGATGCTCTTCGGGCAAGGTTCACAGCTTAAAACAGGTTATTTTGAGTTGAAGGTTCGCAGGTTACAGGTTATATCTTTGAAAGTGAGAAGTAGACCTATAACCTCCAACTTATAACCGTCGCGTCTGCTGCGGCAAGCAACCTACTCTTTGGCAAGCCGAAGAAAGCATCTACAAACTTTAACCTGGGCTATGATTCCCTTGCGCTAATAAATCTGCAACCCTTAATGCACCAGCCACCGACTCCAGATTTATCTGTCTACCAGTTGGCTTTGGACACTCTGGGATTTTCCCCCTCTCTTTCTCTAAGTCCTGCCACACTAACATCTCTTGTGGGGGCAACAATTGACGTACTTATCGAGGAAAAAATAGCGGCGACAATTTGGGTAAAGCCTTTCCCTGGAAAGGATTGGCAGCTTCAACTCCAGCGCTATCATCAGCAAGCGGAGTTTACAGCTAAGATTTATCTGTGCAACTGCTTCGGAGATGAGTTGAGCGACTTCACTCAGATGCTGAGCCATACAGACACAGCTAATCTCAAAGAGTCTCCTCGTATTTTACCTGTGCAGCTAGCAGCAGGAAGCCAGCTTAAGCAGGAGTACTTTTTCCTGGTTATTTCTGAGAAACTGAGCGGTTTAATCGCAGCATACCTGCCCCACAGACCTGATGCAGCAGTAGCCATAGCCAGGGGGCAAATTGCACCTGTCCCGGTTGTTTGTACTTTTGATCACAGGGTAATTCAGCAAGTTTTAGAGAGTTTAATCGAGGTGGTGGCTGTGGCTGATAGCACCCCGGAGGAGATACTCAGTAATCAAAAAACTCTCTTACCCTCGCTGGAGATTCCTGAAGAGAAAGCACTACTAACCCAGATTTTGCTTAAGCAATTACAGCATACACAAGACATTATTGAGCAGCGTCAGAGTAGTGACTTCCTCTGGAAGCGGGTTCGCGCAGTAGCATCACTACCTGATGATCAACAGCAACAGCAGCAGCAGCAGAACAATTTTTTGAAGCGAGCTGCTCAAGAACTACGGACACCTTTAACAAATATGAAAACTGCTCTGAGTTTGCTGGATTCAGCACAACTACACTCAGCACAGCGTCAACGCTATATGGAAGTTTTACATAAAGAGTGCCATCGTCAAAATGCCTTGATTAGCGGATTGCTGGAATTAATACAACTAGAAAATAATTCTCAGCTAATAGCGATAGTAGCAGTGCAATTGGCTGACGTTGTTCCTGCTATTGTCAGTACCTATCAGCCAATTGCTCAGGAAAAGGGTATCCAACTTGGCTACACTGTGCCTACTAGTCTTCCTCGTGTTTCCTGTTCCGGTACTTGGCTGCAGCAAATCTCGATCAATTTACTGCATAACAGTCTCAAATTTACCCCTAGAGGTGGTCAAGTGAGGGTGTTGGCAACTCTTCAGGGTAAATATGTTCAACTAGCATTTAACGATACTGGCCTTGGCATTGCCCCCGATGAAATTCCTTGTATTTTCGAGAGTTTTTATCGAGGACGCTTGAGAACTGATTACGAAGATACCAGTGCTGGTTTAGGGTTAACAATTGTGCAACAGTTGTTAAAGTGCTGCGGTGGTTCAATTTCGGTTACTAGTAAACTGGGTAAAGGTTCAAGTTTTAATGTGTTACTACCCATTGCTTCTGACACTACAGTAGCTAATTAATAGATTACCCATAATATTATCGGGCAAAAATAACTTATTCCAAGAACATTTAATCAGCATCTTATCGAACTTATACTTGTTGAAGTATCTAATAAATCTTGGAAAAATTAGGCGATCGTAACTTGTCTGTTATCCCTAGCAAACGATCGAGTAATCCTCGTTGATAATGATTATCCCCTATCCTTTAGACATCTGAATATTCTGGAAGTTTGACTTCACTATTTACTGACAGTCCGGCAAGAAAACTGCGGTCTTCACTAATGTGGGGAAACTTCAATTGCGAATCAGGAATTCCTCTTTGCAATTGCCTTTGGCGAAGGACAGCAAAACTCCCACTTTCTAGAATTCGCAATTGTGGAGAAGGAATAGCATCTCGACGACTAATTTCGTAGTGAGTGTTTACTTTCTGAAGCTTACCGTCAAAACGATTTAAAAAATTTTCTGAATTGCCGAGAATTTCCCCAGAAGCTAGCTCAATATTCACCAAATAACGTGCTGGAAAATCATGCTCAGACAACGTGATACAAAAATCTTCTAACTGTAGGTTAAATTCTTGTTGCAAGGCTTGCATGACTTGAGTTACATGAAACTCAGTTGTTTTTTCAGTGGTAGAAGAAATGAACCCACCATGACGGTAACGAAAAACAATTAAGGGAGCTGTGTTATAAAAACCCACAACCTCAACGACATCGCCAATATCATAACGGTAAAAACCACCGTAGGTAGTAATGAGAATCCGGTAGCATTCTCCTACTTTAACCTCTGTAGCGAGTAGGGTTTTGGGGTGTTCTACCTCCCACTGATCTTCAGGAATAAACTCAAAAAAGCCACTCTCTATCGCTAGAATGCTACTATCATTATTGAGGCTGTGGTAAATACTAAACATGCCTTCTGCTGATGAGTAGACTGCCCCCCATCCAGGAGTATCTCCGAAGTAGTTAGGAAATCGCTCAAAGTAAAAATCTGACGTTCCTCCCCGTGCCGTAGCAACAAAAGATAGATTTGACCAAGCAAGTTTGGGGGTAAGCCGTCCCTCTGACTTTAAGATTTGCCGTAGTTCTGCGGCGCGGCTGGGTGCAGGAGTCCATTGCTGTTCTAATCTGGCGCGAATCTCTGGTTCTAGTTCCAACCAAGGAGCAATTGTACCTTTTGCTAAATCCTCAAGTAAGTCTTCGGCATATTTCTCTAAATAGTTGCAAGTTCGTAAAATCAGCATCGGAAAGTTGGCAATCATCCCCCGCATTAACGGTTCTCGCAGGGAAAATAGCAGACAAACGTAGTGGCGAGCAAGGCTATTAGCTGGTTGCAATGTCTCGTAAGGATGGGCAAAAAATTGCTTGTAAAGACGCTTATCCATACGCAGAACGCCAGCACTGGATGGGCCATAGGCAATGCCGCCACAGGTGCGTCCCCATAGTTGCGTCGAGTTCGTCACCAGCAGTTGACCATACTTGAGACCTTGATCTCCGAGGGCCCCACTTAAGAAGCCCATACTAGTAAGTGTTGCCTGTCGGACAATATTTTGCGATCGCCTAGTCGTTGGGATGAGTTTCTTCTTTCCTGTTGAGCCACTGGTAAGAGTCAGGTAGACGACTGGTTCGGCGGTGAGAATGTTCGGTTCGCCTTGAGCAATGCGCTCAGTTAATGGTTCATAACTGCTATAGGGTAGGATGGGAACCTGTTGCTGAAATTGTTCAATAGTTTTAATCTCTTTGAGTCCAAATTTACGACCTAGTTCAGTGTCTTGATGCGCTACTAAGAGGTTTTGTAAGAACTGCCCTTGCACTGCTTCAGTCTGGCGAGTATTTCTTGCGAATTTAGCTTGAGTATATCTAGCAACAGTGGTCAACATTGATAGTGCAAAACTACCCATAAAAATCATATAGCGATGCTCCTTGAAAAGTGCTAAATCTTGTTTAAAAGTAGTTCAGAATAAAGGAGTTCTGGAGTTCAGAATAAAGAATCAGGAACTTCTGTATTCTTTTTGTTGAATTGTCCTTATGTTATTCATCGTTAGAAATCTTAACTACGGCTAGTTTTCTCTGCTTTAGAGTTGTGAACAGAACACAGACTCCAAGTATTGACAAAAGGACTATGGATGAACCGACAGTACCATAACCAAGACCGCCTTTTTCGTGTGATTTCGTAAGAACATCCCCCAGTGTTGCACCAAATGGTCGAGTTAGGACAAAGGCAATCCAAAACAACATGACTGTGGAAATTTGGGTATAGTAATGTGCTGCTAATACTAGGGCAAGCAAACTAGAAATTAGGAGTGCTCCTCCGGCAAATCCGAGTCCGGAGCTATCGGCTAGGAAATCGCCCAAGGCAGTACCTAAAGTATTTGAAACTAGAATTGCACTCCAATAAAGCAGTTCAACTTTAGATGTTCTGATATTAGTAACAGATAGAGACCCAATGCGGAATCGCCAAAATGCCAAAATAGTTACAAGAATCGTGACTAAAATCATCGACCCTGTAGCGTAGCCAAGTCCTAAAGTGCGATCCATATAATCGGATATCGTTGTGCCAGCCGTGCTAGTTGAAAGGATGACAGTCCAATAAAGTAATGGGTTATGACTTTTCGATACCAATTGAGTCACCAGAGTGGCTAAAAACACTCCAATCAATATCATCGAGCTAACCGCATAGCCTACATTTAATGTCATAGATAAAAGATCTCCTGCCGTTTCACCCAGAGTGGTTGCACAGATCTTCATGATCCAAAAAAAGGCAGTGATTTGTGGAAGTTTACTCATTATTGCTCCTAATTAAGGTGACGTTGATCTCATACTTAAAAATTGAAAACCGGCTCAGCACAAAAAACGCAGAATTGAAGATGCCGAGTCTCGTTGTGATCGCAAATTGCCAGATAACAAGCAGAAAAATACCCAATATCGAGAAAGTGAGCGCTAATTAGTTTTGTTGATTAATCGGCAATGAGGCTCGTTTCTTATGCTTGAAGCTTAAGTAAATAACCAGAATCACAATGATAGAAAGAAACATCATACTAGTTCCGACCGTACCAAAACCAAAGCCACCATTTTTAGTAGATTGGGATAGTAAATCACCTATCGATGCTCCCAGGGGACGAGTCAAGATGTAAGCTAACCAGAATGCCAAAACTGCATTCAGTTGAAAGTAATAATAACCAATCGTTATCATGGCAATTGAAGCAGCAAATATTAGTCCTGCTTGTGCATAGCCCAGCTTCAAAGCCTCTGCCAGTAGATCTCCTGTTGCAGTACCCAAGGCAAACGTGAATAAAATAGCTACCCAGTAGTACAGCTCTCTTTTAGCTGTGTTGATTGAGTGCATAGCCAATGTTTTTTCGCTTGAATACCAAAGCACAAAAACTGCTAATAAGACAACAGTAAAAGCTATAGTCGTTGTCACTAAGCTAACTCCCAGATCGTCTACTAATTTATCGGTAATTAGTGTACCAACGATACTTATCAAAACGACCACAAGCCAGTAAATAGCAGGGACATATCGTTTAAGCTTAAACTGATTGAAAAGTGCAATCAGTAACACGCTACTCATAATATAAGAGGTAACACTTAAACCAAGATTCAGGGTTACTGACAGAAAATCAGCCGCAGTTTCACCTACTGTGGTAGCTAGAACCTTAATAATCCAGAAGTAAATTGTAATTTCTGGAACCCTGTTTAACCTCTTCTTCATGATATTTAACCTACTTCAGGCAATTTGTTTAACCTTAAAGAACAAAAGGGGAGAACTAGGGAAGATTGAAACAAGCGTGAGATAAAAAGTTGCCTCGCCCCTAAAATTAGAGGCAGGGCAACTCACCTTCGGTATTGCGCTCAAACAAGAGCATGAGTGGACAACTTTTAAGGCGTTATGCTCTTATCGATAAGAGGATACGTCCTTCTTTTGAGCGACTCTACCTAGCGCTCGTCATTTGTTTCGTTATCTTCAGCATCAGTATGGGGAACTTGAATGCTGCTACGAGGATGGGTCACTTCATTGGCCTCGCCTTCTTGGTTAACGTTCTCGGTATAGAGGACTTTGCCATTACCCGCATCCACGGCAACTTCCGTTTGACCGATAATCGCTTTATAGACTAGGTTGCCGTCTTCATTGTCTAGTGTTACGCGGCTGGCTGTAGCGCCTTGAGCAGCTTCTGCCGCTTGTTTGGCTTGCTGGGGTGTGGTTTTAGCTAAAGTTTGCAGTTTCGCTGCTTCTTGCTGGTCTTCTAGATGGTCTGGTACTTCTCCATCACCATCAGACGCTTCGGCTTGGGCGAGTTGAGTTTTATTAGCCATCGGTTGCTGTGGTTGTCCTAACTCTGGTGTTTCGATGGCATCTGGTACTTCCCCATCGCCATCAGACGCTTCGGCAATTTGACTGCTGTGGTGATGTTGGGATGCGATCGCAACCGCAGGCTTTGATTGAGTTGCCTGGACAGTTCGAGCAAACCCACCAAGTCCCAAAGTGCCTAATATAGCTGTGGCGAGAATCCATTTGGTGGATGTATTCATAGCGTGAAACTCCTGAAATGTAGCTTGTTATTTCACTCTAAATAACAAAAAGAAAGAACCAGGAAAGATGAAAAAGATTTTTATTTATGAGGGTTAAGGCGCTGGTAAGCGCACAGTGAAACAACTACCAACTCCTAGCTGACTCGTAACTGTAAGCAAACCTCCGTGATTTTGAACAAGACTTTGCGCGATCGCTAAACCTAACCCAAAACCTTTGGACTGATAAGAACGAGCCTGATCTGCACGCCAAAAGCGATCAAAAACGTGTTGAAGCTGTTCGGGTGTCATCCCAATTCCCGTATCCTTCACGCTTACATACAACTGCCAATCAACTTGATTAGTCTGGATTTCTACTAAACCTCCCGTCGGCGTGTACTGAAGGGCATTTTGCATTAAATTGGCAAAAACTCTTGTGAGTTGAACGGCATCACCTAACACATACAACGGCTTAGTTGATTTGATTCTCAAATTAATTTCTTTCGCATCGACTTGAGGTTGATAAAGCTCAACTAATTTATGTAAAATTTCCTGTAGGTTTACAGTTTCTTGGAGAGGGCTTTGAACTTGATCATTTCGAGCTAACAGTAGCAAATCTTCAGTCAAGCGAGTCATTTGGTCAGCCGCATTAGCAATCGCGTTAAACTTCTTAGCATCAGTTGAGCGCATCCCTTCTGGATATTCTAGTGCTACTTCCACATTCGTTGTAATTGCCATCAAAGGACTGCGGAGTTCATGAGATGCGTCTCCTGTAAACTGTTTGAGTCTCTGAAAACTCTGCTCAATGGGTTGCATTGCCTTGCGAGTTAGCCAAAGTCCACCAAGGCTACTCAGAGCTAAAGTAATCATAACTCCACTACCTAAACCCCAATCTAACTGAGCTAGTGTTTCATGAAATTCTTCTAAAGATTGACTGACCCTCACATAACCAATTAGGCTACCATCATCATTATTAATTACAGGTAAAGTAACGCCCCGAATACTAAATTTGCCAGTTTGTTCGGTTTGCACATCTGTATTGAGAGAAAGAGGCAATGTTAAGGTGTATTGTCCTTGTTGACCAACCGGATGACCTTGAGGGTCAAACCACTGTAAAGCTTGATGACGAATGATTAACTCGTTGATGGGAAAGTCATTATCTACTTTCAAATGACCGTTATCTAACTCTGCCTCTGCTGCCGCACTTTCCCCTAAAATAGTCAAGCTTTCTGTAAATTTTTGACTAAGGTTGGTAGTGAATACAACTCGCACTGCTAAGGCAAATATTCCTAGCAGTGCTGCAAAAACACTGAGATAGGATAACAATAATTGATAGCGAGTTTTCTGAAACACAATCGGTTTTTATTACACGATATTTACTCATTTTTCCGCAGGCGATAGCCAATGCCATACACATTTTCAATAAATTCGATATTAGGCTTACTTGCTTCTTTTAGCTTGCGCCGCAGGTTTTTTAGGTGAGTTTTAATAGTTTCTTCTCCCGAAATATCTTCACATTCCCAAAATTTATCTAACAATTCTTTTCGAGTAAAAACTCGTGCTGGACTTTTCAAAAAAGCTTCTAAGAGCATATATTCTTTGGGAGTGAGGGTAAGAAGATTCCCCATATAAGTGACTTGGTGGGTACTGGGGTCAAGTTGCAAGTCACCATAAGTTAAAGTTGAAGGTCGAATATCTGGACTTCGGCGCGACAAGGCTCGAATCCTGGCGGCTAGTTCTTGAATTTTAAACGGCTTTACCAAATAATCGTCAGCTCCGGCATCGAGTCCAATTACTTTATCTGTGGTGGTATCCTTCGCTGTTAACATTAAGATGAGAGCCTTAGATCCCTCAGCTCGTAGGCGTTGACACAGGCTAATACCATCAAGACCAGGTAACATTAAATCTAACAAAATTAGATCATAGGGTGATAATTGAGCCTGTTCTAAACCAGTAATACCATCTTGAGCTAGATCTACTACATGATATTGACGAGTTAAGTGTTCGGCTAAAGGTTCAGCGATCCGCTCATCATCTTCGATTAGCAAGATTCTCATTTTCCTGTTGCCCAAATTTCTAATACTAAGATACAGACAATTAACTGCTCCTGTCTCTCTTGATCAGGGAGAAGCCTCTTGGAGGCTTCTCCCTGTTTCTAACGTACTCCTTATCCTTAACGTACTCCTGGTACTAACTCCACTTTCACCCAACCTGATTGCCTTTGGTCAAAAGCTTTGTACGCATCCAGAACAGACATGAGCGGTTCGACTTGGGTTAATACTTTTGCGGGATCCACTGTGCCACTGCGAACCATATCCACCAATCCAGGAATATACTTGCGGTGATTGCAATTACCCATGTTGATCGTCAGATTTTTATTCATCGCTGTGCCGATGGGGAAGAAGTTGTGGGTGGGTGGATAAACACCAATAATTGAGAGTGTACCGGCTTTGGCTAACCCCTCAACTGCCCACTGTAATGCTTGAGAGGGAGCATTACCCGGATGCCAATTTCCGTTTTGAGGATTGGTTTTAGGCGCAATTTGTTCTAACTCCTGCTGAAATTGTTGTGCTTGTTGTTGTGCTTTTTCAGCAGCTGGCCCACTTTTAGGAGCATTGGCATCCACGCCAACGGCATCAATTGCTCGATCTACACCTATTCCCCCTGTCAGTTCACGGATTGCTTCAATCGGGTCTTCGGCATTAAAATCAATGACTTCTGCACCCTGTTCCCGTGCCATCTCCAAACGCGAAGGAATCGTATCTACGGTGATAATTCTTCCTGCACCAAACAATTTGGCACTAGCGATCGCAAACTGTCCAACCGGACCACAACCAAAGATAGCAACTGTATCTCCCGGTTCAATCTCTGCAATATCGGCTCCAAAATAACCCGTAGGGAAAATGTCGGAAATTAGAATTGCTTGGTCATCTGTAACTTCTTTTGGTAGCTTCACCAATCCCACATTTCCATAGGGAATCCGAGCATATTCAGCTTGCAATCCATCAAAAGGCCCTGCTGCCTCTGGTCCCCCGAAAAAAGCTGTTCCGGCATTATGTCCATGAGGATTAGCGTTATCGCACTGAGCATGATATCCAGTGCGGCAATAAGAACAGTAACCGCAGGCAATTGTTGAGGGAACGACAACGCGATCGCCTATTTTGAGATTTCGGACATTGGAGCCTATTTCTTCAATAATGCCAATCCCTTCATGTCCTAAAATTGTTCCAGGTTTCATTCCCGTGAATGTTCCCCGAATCATGTGTAAATCTGTGCCACAAATTGCACTGGAAGTTAATCTAATAATTGCGTCTGTTGGGTCTTGAATTTTTGGCTCTGGTACGTTATCCAGCCGAATATCTCCGATTCCATGAAAAACAACTGCTTTCATTAGTGAATAATCCTTATTGATCAGTCTGCGCTGCACTGACCTTTAGCTAAACACTCATAGTTGCTCAGTTCTTCTACCTCAAGTAATGGACTGAGATTAAGCAAATTTGTAATAGGGAATAAATCGAATCTATTTTGGTGAATACAAATGGAAAAATTCCGACAAACTCAGGCGGCAAAGCCCTCACATTCATTGAATTTTCCCTGATTTGAGCCAACTTCTCTTTGGGAGTTATTAAAAATTCTTATTATTAAGTACGCGTAAATTCTGATGAAAAATCCCAGGAAATATTAAGAAATACTCTATATCAATCTTGAGATAGATTCGTCTTTTCTCACTTTCTATACAAATATTAAGAGAAGAAAATCTCAAAATTTAGGCATAAACGCTATACAGGCGTTGCTACTAGGCAAAAGCACCAGGTCTAAACTACTGTTAGGAAGAAAAACGCGATGCCTGCTTTACTAAATGTAAATCCCGAAAACCTACCGTACCCCGATCCCCTCCATCCCATCATCGTCCACTTCGTAATTGCGATGGTGTTTTTTTCTTTCTTCTGTGACGTGGTGGGGTATTTTACTCACAAACACCATCTATTCGAGGTGAGTGTCTGGAATCTTCTGGTTGCCTCAGTCACTGTTTTTTTGGCAGTTATTTTTGGTCAGTTTGAAGCTGGTTTAGCCCAACCTTACAAAGCAGCTCAGTCAACCCTAACTTATCATACGCTCCTGGGCTGGTTGCTTTCAGCTCTGATTGTTCTCCTGACAACGTGGCGCTTCGCAATTCGCACCCGCCACCCTCTCAAGGTGTCACCAATTTACCTTGGTGTAGCAACATTTGCGATCTCCTTGGTGTCCTTGCAGGTATATCTTGGCAGTAAGTTGTTTTGGGTATACGGGCTGCACGTAGAACCGATTGTGGAAGCAACAAAGCAGGGAGTTTTGCAATGAACTGGCAACTTCTTGCCCAGTTTGGGTTTAATCAAGGTGTCAATAATCTACCCTATGAGTTTCCCATCCATCCCAATCTGGTACATTTCACGCTAGGACTGTTTATTATTGCCATTATCTTTGATATCGCCGGAACGTTTTTTCCCTTAGAACGACCCATTCTGAAATTTTTCGGTATTCCTGCTCTGCGATCGGGCTTTTATACTGTCGGCTGGTACAATCTGGTGGCTTGTGCGATCGTCACATTTTTTACTGTAGCAGCAGGCTTTTTCGAGATTATGTTAGCAAATCCGCCAATAAATCAGAAGAGTAGTTGGGGATTAGAAGCCGGTTCGACCATGCTGATTCATGGTTTAGGCGGTGTTTTCCTCTTGGCGTTGATTGTGGCGATGACTGTGTGGAGAGGGTTGCAGCGCTACCTCTGGCGTAAGGATAGAGTTAGGCAGGTGCAATGGAGCTATTTACTGATGGGCATTGCCATGTTTGGATTATTGTACGTCCACGGTACGTTGGGAGGGCATCTGGGAAGCGAGTTCGGCATTCATGTTACGGCGGCGGAGTTACTACGGCAAGGCAAAAACCCCAATCTGTTGCTGGATTAACTCCCAAAAAAGTGATCAGTGCAGGCGTATTGCTTTAACTAGTTTATGTTGAGAATTTTAGAATATATCCTTTTGGCAATTGGCGTGGCGATAATTGTTGCCTTCAGCTACTGGATTGGACAGCAGTCATACTCCTGGATGCCTGTTCAGGCGTCCACCGATGCCAAGCAAATCGACGATCTATTTAGTTTCCTGGTTTGGATGAGTGCGATCATCTTTCTGGGAGTTGTAGGCATGATCGGGTATTCGCTGATTACCTGTCGAGCACCTGCGGGAGACTACAGAGAGGGGCACCCGATGAGGGGCAATGCGAAGATAGAAGCCGCTTGGACGATAACTCCAGTACTGTTGGTGCTGTGGATCGTGGGCTACAGTTTTTACATTTATCAAAAGATGGATGTTGGCGGGCCAAGGCAGTTAATAGGGGAATTGAACGTACCGTTGGCAGCAGAACCTGCCTATGCCCAAGCACCAGGCAACAACACTCCAGCGCCTCCAACAATAGAGGTAATTGCTAAGCAGTGGGTTTGGGCTTTTCATTATCCCCAGCAAAATATCACCAGTAACGAATTGCACCTGCCAGTAAATCAACGTGCTCGCTTACTGTTGCAGTCAGACGATGTTATCCACGGTTTCTATGTCCCTGAGTTTCGCATCAAACAGGACATTATTCCCAATCGCCCCATTGATTTTCAGTTTATCCCAAGCCGTGTCGGTAAATATCGGCTGAAAGATTCTCAATTTAGTGGCACCTACTTTGCCTTGATGCAGGCAGATGTGTACGTTGACAATCCTGAAGATTATGCCCAGTGGTTAACACAGGCTGCTAACCAACAACCGATATCTGCACCTAATCAAGCGGCAACCGAACACGAACAGCCAGCCAACAGACTCTTTAAAACCAACTGGTATACAGTCTTACCTGCCCCATCAACCGATGTGAATTATGCCAGTCGCACGTTGCCCCAAGCGTCTGTTGAGAATCCGATGATATTGAGTGAGAAGGAAGGTAATGACCAATAACTCTACTCAAGGGCTTGGTAGTCGTAGAGAGTCAGAAGCATCCTCTAGCCAATCTCAGCAAAACTGGTGGCGCTACTTCACTTTCAACAAAGACCATAAGGTGATTGGCGTTCAGTACCTGATGACTGCCTTCGCCTTCTTCTTTATTGGGGGCGTGCTCGCCATGCTGATCCGTGCCGAACTAATCACCCCGCCTTCCGATTTGTTTGATCGCCCTCTCTACAATGCCTTATTCACTCTCCACGGCACGATCATGATCTTCCTGTGGATTATCCCATCCACAGTTGGCATGTCTAACTTCTTAGTGCCATTGATGATTGGGGCAGATGACATGGCGTTTCCGTTTCTCAACGCTGTTTCCTTCTGGATGGTGCCACCCGCAGGACTCCTATTAATATCAAGTTTCTTGCTACGCAATGGTCCGGCACAAGCAAGTTGGTGGTCTTATCCGCCCCTCAGTCTCCAAGTCCCGCCCGGAATACTCAACGGTCAATTCTTTTGGATTTTGAGTATCTTGATACTCGGTGTCTCGTCAATTCTGGGGGCGGTTAACCTTGTCGCGACTATTGTCTGGTTGCGAGCACCGGGTATGACGTTCTTCCGTATGCCTATCTTCGTTTGGACAGTTTTGAGTGCTCAGTTACTCCAACTGTTTTTCCTACCTTCCCTCACCGGTGGTTTACTCCTGCTGCTTGCCGACCTCACCATCGGGACAAATTTCTTCAAACCCTTTGAGGGAGGTAGTCCTGTTCTTTACCAGCATATGTTCTGGTTTTACTCTCACCCGACCGTATATGTCTGGGTACTGCCAGCATTCGGGATCTTTTCAGAAGTCATCCCAGCATTTAGCCGCAATCCCTTATTTGGTTATCGGTCAGTAGCCATTGCCTCTATTGGTCTAGCTGTAGTCAGCGCCACAGTTTGGGCGCACCATATGTTTGCTAGTGGTACACCAGAGTGGGTGCGACTCCTGTTCATGTTCACCTCAGAGGTTGCTGCCGTACCTACTGGCGTTAAGGTATTCGCTTGGACTGCCACCATTTGGAAAAGTAGGCTGCATTTGGATACGCCGATGCTGTTTGCCTTGGGGGGTGTGGTGATGTTTATGATTGGTGGCATTACTGGAGTCATGCAAGGTGCGATGCCGTTTGACTTGCACGTCAATAATACCCACTTTATCGTTGCCCACTTCCACTACATCGTCTACAACACAATTACGGTCGCGATCTATGGAGGACTGTATTACTGGTATCCCAAGGTAACAGGACGGATGTACAACGAGGGTTGGGGTAAACTCCACTTCTGGCTGACCTTTATTGGTGCTAATCTGACATTTTTCCCGATATTTATTGTGGGTTTGCAGGGCATGGTGCGTCGGGTTTCTTCCTACGATCCACAATATCAAGGGTGGAATATCATTGCCAGCCTCGGCTCGTTTCTGTTAGGAGTGTCTGTACTGCCTTTTCTGGCTAACTTCATTGGCTCGTGGTTATACGGCCCCCAAGCGCCCAACAATCCCTGGCACGCCACAGGCCTGGAATGGACAACGACTTCACCACCACCGAAGGAGAACTTCGAGCAGACTCCCACTGTGACTTTAGCTCCTTACAGCTACGGTCAACCTCAATATTCGACTGTAGATACAACCGATCAAGACGCGATCGAGGCTCATGGTAAGTAGAATTTGTCAATACTTAGGGCGTTAACGATGCGAAATTTTATCCCATCACGCGAGTTGAACCAGTCTCGCCTTGAAGAGGGTAGCGACAGGAAACACCATGATGAACAGGCTAAAACGATGTTCGGTGTCATGACGTTCTTAATATCAGAAAGCTTGATATTTGGGAGTTTTATCGCAGCGTATGTTGCTTTGCGGTTGTTTTCGGGTTCCGTGCTACCGCCGGGGGTCAAGGGACCCGAACTGTCTACCTCTGTGATTATTCACTCTATCGTACTGCTTTCTAGTAGCCTTCCCGCTCAATTGGCAGAGGGTGCTCTTAAGGGCAAAAAACTCAATCAGTTTCGCCTGCTGTGGGTGATTACGTCTGTGATGGGAGCTTACTTCCTAGTCGGTGAGGTAAAAGAGTGGCGTGGACTCGACTTCGATGTGACTACAGGACAGTTTGGCGGGGCGTTCTACATTCTGACAGGCTTTCATGCTCTACACGTTACTGTTGGCATCTTGTTGCAGATGCTGATGCTGGTTCGTTCTTTTATTCCGGGTAACTACAACAAGGGTCATACAGGCGTGAATGCAATCACTCTGTTTTGGCACGTTGTAGATGGGATTTGGGTGATCCTATTCTCGCTTTTCTACCTGTGGTAAATAAATCAGACTGTACTTACATTCCCCCTATTTACTATTAGGCTATAGCTTCTACTAAAGCAGAAGTATTTTTAAATAATCCTTGATTTTGTTGGGGTTGTTGATTTGATATCTGCCTTCCATAAAATGCCCACAGTAATACTATGATAACCGCCCACACTACGAATATTTGATAGAGAGGATTATCTCGTTCTTCATCTTCTTTTACTCATAGATGATCTAGAGTCTTTCGCGAATTTTTTCTCACTTGAATGACTAATTCGTCATCAGGCTCTAACTTCATTGTAGACTTACCTATCCTAGAGGTCTTTTCCTGGTCTACATTGATATACCGAAGCTGAGTTTCCGATAGCAATTTACCGTCATTATTGTTCGTAAATTGATTTCCAAGAATACGAAATGTAGTTTTTGCCTGTTGCTGACTTGCTTCCCCTTGATCTCGTAGACTTGAACTCTTGCTGTATTGTGAAAAGCCTAAATCTTCACGTTTCATTGGGGTTGCTCCTTTGATTACAGGAGTGCTATATCTTTAGATTAGCTTTTTCTAATAAAAAAAAATGCCTATGCAATAAAAATCAACTATCTTGGGAACCGAATAACTCCCAAACGACTTTCCAACTAAATCTGAAACTTGAAAAATGCACTGAGTGAATGAAACTAAAGAGCTATATATTAAGCAGTTCAATTGAGTATAAATAGGTAATGCCGTAACAAAAGTACTGAATTTAGAGCCAATTACCATCCTGAAAGGGGAGCAGTTTTTTCTATTGTTTGAGGCGAATCTGGATTTACAGCTAGAAGGTTCGCCGCCTAGAGAATTGATTATCGCGACGCCTATCGGTGGTGAAAGTGGTAATCAAGAGGCAAATTTGATTATTAAGGTGGGGTTTTGGAACGAACAAACTCAGTTAGGTTCTGTCTAAACCTTTTCCTGGGTGGGGATTGTCATCACCCAAGCCTCCTGAGAGCTTCCCAAATCGCTCTTCTAGTAGAGGATGGCAGAAGTTTTGCAACTTAGCGTCCAGCAGGTTTATTCTCAGGTTGAGGAGGCTTGGACGAATGGGTTTTAGCGGTATCTGACGCAGCGTAATATTAATTTCTCCGCACTCAGGTTGCGCCGTTACTGCAGTTTGTAGCGGGGGTGGATGTGGCTGAGGCGACGTTTACCAATAAGGTGGAACGGTTGAAGCTGGAAATTCTCACGGATGAGGCAAAACCGGGGACATTGGAATCCATAGCCGAGGATGTGAGTCGCTTGCCGGTTTTTGTGTTTGGGGATTTCCAGCGTCAAGACTCGGCGAATTTTTGCTTGTCCCATGGGTTGCGAAGTGCGACACCCCAACAGTTAAATCGGGTGATTGCAGATTTGGCAAGTCAGATAAAGAATCGGCGTCAGCGTCCTAGTTCGTTTGTTGAGATTGACTTGGCAGACCGGATTGCTACTAGTGGTTATATTACCTTGGGTGAGAGGGGAGAGCAGGTTTATATAGAGGAATACCGCCAAGGAGTTGAGGGGAAGGTGTTGGAGATTGTGGAGACTCACCCCTTAATTGCGGCAATTCGCAATGGGGAAGCGGTGACGGACTTCCAACTGGTGGCGTTGGAGAGGACGTTGCGGCAGGTGTTGGGTGGGGGAAACGTGCAGTTGTCGGAGTCGAATATTCGCAAGGCATTTAATTTGAAGGTGAATAGTTTGCTGGCGTTTTTGCGGGAGTTGATGGAGATTGAGGCGCTGCCGGATTATCAGGAGGTGGTGAGGCGGAATTTTGAGGAGTTTATTAGTCAGCGTGAGTTTAATGCGAATCAGATTCGGTTTTTACGGGCGGTGCAGAATGTATTTTTGAAGAATCGGCGGTTGGAGGTGGCGGATTTTTGTATGAGGAACCGTTGGATAGGTTTGGGGAGGATGCTGTTGAGCGGTGGTTTAGTGAGGAGGAAGTGTAGGAATTGATGGAGTTCACAGAACAGTTTGCGGCTTAGAGTCTCACTAAAGTATAGAAGAACACAGAGGCTGATACATGGATGAAATTGATTGGTTATACCCCTTTGGGTGTCTCCCCCCAAGCAATGAAAATGAGTGGTTGAATCTTAAATCCTTTGTAGATATTTATAACTCGATTCATAGTACACACTACATCCTAGAATCCTTTCCTGAAAACGATAATCGTACAACTCCAGAACCGGAGATTTTACTTCGTGATGGCGATGCACGGATGGTAATTGAGCGTAAGGCGTTCTCATGGACTTCAGACTATATCAGACATCACCAACTTTGGCATGAGTTTAACAATAGATTTACAGAGCAAGTAATAAGCAGTTTTTCCGACGATGTTTATGTGCTTGAGATTAATAGTATAGATATACCAACCAATAAAAGAAAAGTGATTAGGCTGGTAAATGAAATAGCAATCTCAGTTCTTGAGCATGAGGCATGGATTAAGAATTCGGAAGGGATTTGTACCGATGAAGCACCGTTTTGGAGTTTCTTCAGAATACCAGAAATAGACCGAGAGGATGCTCCTATTGAATCGGGTATTTGTTATCGTCTGAAAAATTCAGTTCAATTCTATAGCAAGCAGGAAATCAGAGATTTATCTCCCCAGATAAAATCCCAAGTAGCTAAACTTATTGAACGTGCGGCTCCTAAGTTTGATAAGTATCGCGATTGTATCAAGATTTTAATTTTGGAGCTACATACGAACGTCTTAAATTTTCCCATTAAAAGTTTGAGTCAGATTATACAAACTATTGATGTACCTGAATGTATCGACCAAATCTGGATTGGAGGACAAGTTGAGCTGAACGATGGGGAATCAGTATTAGATTACGAATTAGCCGTAAACAATTCGATTTTCGGGGATTTATGGTAGAAAATTAGCGATAATTTAAATTAATTCATTAAAATTATGCTAAGTCCAGACCCAAATTTTCTAGAGCATTACTTCCATAGTATTTATAACAAACTAGAAGCTGATGCACTTCTATTTAATAGAAAGCTACCACATGCTGGATTAGCTGGTTCAGAGAATGAAAAAGTTTTATCAAGCTTACTGCGTGATTTTTTACCAATAAGGTTTGGCATAGAAACAGGTGGACTCATCATAGATAGGCATGGTCGTGTTAGCAAACAGTGTGATATTGTAATTTTCGATGCAGAATCTCCAAAGTTTTTTCGTAAAGTATTTCCTATTGAAACGGTTTACGCAACTATTGAAGTAAAAACAACTCTCTCAAGTCAAGAAGCATCGATAGCGCTAAAAAATATTCGGTCTATATTTGAGCTAGATTTTTATCCTGAATTAACCCCATATTGGGAAACAAAGACTGAAGAAAATAATCTGTATCATAGTCCTCCTGCTAGTGCTATTTTTGCTTATAGAACTGAAGCTAACAGTTTTGAAACATTTGCTAGATGGTTTCCATTGGAGGAGTTCCGCCGAGATATAGACATTATTCCTCAAAAACCAAATAATTCAGGAATACGCACTCTTACAGTATGTGCTCTTGACCAAGGATTAATTAAGATGGAAAGTACAAATGCTTATGTAGAAAGATGGGCTGCTGTCGCTAGAGAAAATGAGGTCAATCGCACTTTTGATTCACAGGTCAGAGGAGTCAAGGTTCAGATTGACCCAGCACACTCGTTGCTTCTGTTCCTCACAACTCTATGGCAGCGTCTATCAACTCATAGGTTACATCCAGGGTTTGATATCCGTACCTATATGAGCTTGCAACAAGCATCTGTGGTAGAAGTACCTGATGTCTAGATTCTAGGAACTGTGTTTTATAAATGCTCACTGACCCAGAACTTCACTCAAAAGTTGATCAAATCTGGGATAGATTATGGTCGTCGGGACTCTCCAACCCGATGGACTCCATCGAACAGTTCTCTTATCTGCTGTTCCTCAAACGCCTTGATGATGCAAGCAATTATCAACAATGAACTCACCTACGCGCTTCGAGTTTCCCATTGCTAAAGCACAATATCTCTTCAACCGCGCCACTGCACCAGGGGTAGGGGGAGATAAGCGGAAATTTTGGCGGGAGGCGATGGGGTTTGAGTCACCGGAGGCAATTAGAGAGGCAATTTTAGCCCAAATTTCGCGCTTAGTTGCTACAGCCAGCAGGACAGAATGATTATGGCGCTTGCTATCAAGCTGTTATCCTGATTACAGGCTCCTCTGGTGTAGCTTGGCAAATCCGTACAGGCTTGATTGTACTATTTGACTCAGATATTGCCAGGTTTGTCACCGTATTTCCGGAACGATTGCGGTGATTTTATCCCTGCTAACCAAGATGAATCTGATGCTTTCATGGAAACTCTTGGTGTAGAAACAGTTTATTCCCATCAGTTGCAATTAGTTAAATCTGCTCGTGAGATTATGGGAGTTCGGGAACATTTAGCGGCTGTTCTAGATAATTTATCAGATGATTTAGTTGCCGAAGTCCGCGATTTTGCCGAATTTTTGCAGCAGAAACAGCAACAGGTGAATACCCCTGCTTATAAGGATACAGGAGTAAGTGTCGTGGCAGCTACAGAATCGCCTTCGAGCAAGAAGGAATCCTCCCCAGTTTTTTTGACGGGCGAAAGCGGGGGCAAAATTCCCCTTTAGCCATCTTAAATTAAGCCGACAGTCAATGCATTTGTCAGCTTGTGTAGACAAGGGTTTCAGTGGGCGGGGTTTGATCAGCCCTCCCGCCTCTGGGTGGGTTGATAGTTTGGAGGAAATCTCAAAATCCTTCGCAGCAGCTCAAGTTCCATTGACCCCCCCTCCCGTCATAGGGTAGGTTCAAAGCTTGTAGTACTTCAGTTGAAAGATCACTTGCAAGTTAGGATTTTAAATAGGGAGGATTGAAAGGCAGCAATACGAGATGCTCTCGATTTCTAATGAGTAGTCCCACTTCCAAATAAGGCTTCTGCTGTGATATTGATGCGATCGCTCTGCGTTTATCGTGACACTAAGTGTTTAAAACTATTTTTTCAGTAAGACAATGCTAGGCATGAGCCTGAAACACCCAAAATTAGTGGTTCTGGACACTAAGTCTTTAAAACTGACAAATAAAGCTTTAATGTACATTAATGGATAACAAGTACACAAAAAACTAGAAGACCCGGAGTCCACGCCTATCCCAAGCATCTCGTATTGCTGCTACCTTCCGGTCCTGACAAGATTTGAGCGTTGAAATCGCGTGAATCCGAGCCACATATGATTGTAACACTAGCCGGGAAAATCTGAGTAGTTCTGAGGCAAGATGTCACGCTTAGCTGTTTATTGGACAATAAGGCACCATTCGTGCAGTTCATACTCAACACAATTATTTTGCACCAGTGGGTCTCTGGCAACGATCGCTTGTGCCTCATCTATTGAACCTGCCTCAAATAAGAGCATACCGCCTCCCCTTTTCGCCCAGTAGCCAGTTTTTGCGCGGTGTCCTTGGGCAATCAAGTCTTGAACATAGGCTTTGTGAGCTGCTACATGTTTGTCAAACTTGGCTTTATCGACGATGCCTTTTTCAATCTTGACAAATACGGACATTTTGCTGATACTCTTGCTTAACTACAGTCTTTAGATTCTTAGAAAAACCCTGATGCTAAGGGTATAAATTCCGGGCAATAGCCACTAGGATCTACTTGAAAACTATGCATTGGACTATCTTTGCATTGACAAGATCTTTTTTGAAAAAACTCGCAGCAGGCACAGCAATTTTCTCCACTTTTGAGAGCTTCTTCTATTACTAAGTCATATTGGTCTACAGCAGAAAGCTTCAAACCAGTACCATCCCACTGGGCTCTGAGTATTCCTTTGTCTGCAATAATTTGCCAACGCGGGTCTTTTTCGACAATGGTTTCGGGAATTCGCAACCAAGCACCCTCCATTTCTGCTACCACTTCCACTTCAAACGAATCCGGTAGCGTGGATTTAGCTTGGTGTTTGGTCAGTTGAGCTTGACGCTTGGGTGTTAAATGTTCTGGTAGTTGCCCATACTCAATCGCTTCTCCCACACCAGGAATGTGAACAATGTGTTTCTTTTGCAAGTCACTGGAACGTGCTAATTCATGGAGTGCATCTTGCGAACCGTGAATCAGAATTAAATGCTGAGGATTGACCTTATGGATCACTTGAGTCAGTCCCACTTTATCAGCATGAGCACTCAAGTTAAACCGTCGGATTTGCGCCTTAACGAGAATCTCTTTACCATCTAGTTCAATTTTGTCGCCAGTTTGAAGTTCTTGCAACAGGCGACCAGGACTTTCTTCGTCGGTATAGCCACTAATAAAGACTGCCGCATTTTCCCGCTCTAGTAAAGTCTGGGCATAATATACAGAGGCTCCGCCATTGAGCATACCCGATGAAGCAACAATAATGCTGGGTTTAGCCATGGCTAAAGGACGTTCCCGCTTATTAGCAATCGGAATAATCGGCGGTGTGCCTTCTGCATCAAAAAATGGCTCAATTCCCGACTGTTCAACCAGATTTTGCACCGACGGCGGCAGTAGAGCAAGGTTATCCCGAAAGGTATTAGTTACTGCTCGTACCAGACCATCTACATAAATGGGAATATTAGTATGTCGCAGTTCACTGGAAGTACGCATTGCCAGCAAAATTTCTTGAGCACGTCCTAAAGCAAAAGCTGGGATGAGAACATTGCCACCGGCTTGCACAATAGAAGCAACTGCCTTAAGTAAAGCTGTTTCTTGAGTCTTGCGAGCTGGATGAGCATCAGCACCGTAGGTAGATTCAGTAATCAGAAATTCTGCTTCTGGCAGTTCAGAAATGCGCAGTCCCGTAGTAGTACGAGAAGAAGTAGTATTATAATCCCCGGTGTAAAGTAGCGATCGCTCTCCATACCTCAGATAAATACAAGCGGCACCGAGAATATGACCAGCATTAATAAATCTAATTTTTAATCCGGGTAGAGGTTCAAAATCTGCGCCAACTTCTTGAGTTTCCAAGCGAAATAAGGTGCGCTCTAAGTCAACTACATCATAAAGTTCTGGCGAATCTTCACTCAACTGCTGTACTTTCAAGCCATCTTGTAGCATCACTTGAGCAATTTCTCGCGTCCCCTGAGTACAAATCATCCGTACTCCCGGCCAACGGTTATGGAAGACTGGTACAGCGCCTAGATGATCTTGGTGAGCATGAGTAATCAACAACAGGTTAGGACGTGACAAATGCTCCAGCGCTGGTAATGGGTCGTAGCCCTTCGGTCTGGTGCCACAGTCGAGTACAATCTCGTAAGGACCAATCTCAACCTTGAAGCAGGAAGCACCGATGCCACGGGCAGCTCCCAGGGGAGTAACAATGAGACGCTCTGTTTCTGTGGTGCTGATTAGGGCATCGTCCTCTAAGGAATCAAGCTCATCAGATACCATGGAGTAAAGATAGACTTGGCTTTGAGTCCCTCTCTCCTTTAACTGCACTCTGGCTTTTTGACCCGTTGTCGAGTTCATCGCTTCCCACTCCCAGGCATTGCCTCGCCAGATGGCAGGAAAAAGCCTCCAATTAGTTGCTGCTTCTCCTGTAGTTGTGGAGAGTGCCTCTAGCGCTTTGTCTGTCGGCGCGCTGGGATCTTTCAGTATGCGCCGTGCCGCCGACTCGGTAGGAGATACAGGTGCTACATTTTGGGGAGGGATTTTCGGTACTTTAGTAGTCTGGTTGGTGATATCAGCCTCAGTAGACGGTTGAGTTTGGCTACTCGCAGAACTCTGATTACCATCCGCAAGCGGTGCTGCATATTCAATTTGCCAGGTTCTTGCTAGCCGCCGTGCTGACACCTGCCACATCTGCCCGTCTTTCATGCGGGGGTCAGGGTTTAGTAAAGTAGGCTTAAGGGTTTTCTGTCCTGATCGTTGTACTTTGAAACGCACAAATTGACCCTTTTTCCCTAGCTGGATGACTCGTCCAATTAAATCGCATCTGTCTTCGGCAGGTTTTTCTGTAGGGATTTCGACCGAATCTACTACTTGCACACTGGAAATTTCACCTGTGGAATCAGTGCTGGGAATGACTAGCCACTGACGAAAATCTTGTGGCCATTCAACTAGTTCTTGAGAGAGACGCAGACTAATTGAGTCAGGCAATTGCAGGTAAAGCATCCCGTCAATTTGCTCAATTTGTCCGTTTAAGGTGCAATGCAAGCTGCCTGTTGGCTCAAGATTCGGCGTCATTAAGACATTAACTTGTCTTTCGGCTGCTGTTTCCATGTTGCAAATAGCTTCAGGATAATAAACTAGAGCTAAGATATCCTCAATTTATTTATTGAGTTCTCTGGGTCTTTCCTTGGATAAATCAAAACATCGCTTTTTTATCGCTCTCCTGCCACCGCAGGCAATTCAAGACTACGCACAGGATATTCAGCAGTACTTTGCTCAAAACTACGGTAGCCAAGGTGCCCTGAATTCTCCACCGCATATTACCTTGCAACCTCCCTTTGAATGGCAGCTAGATCAGTTGTCAGTTCTCGAAAAATGCCTGACTAACTTTACTCAAATTCGTACGCCAGTACCAATAACATTCCAAGGATTTAGTACTTTTGCACCTCGTGTAATCTATATTAACGTTCTAAAAACAGTGGAACTGTTAACTCTTCAAACAGATTTGATGGCTCATTTAGAGGTATCTTTAGAAATCGTTCATCAAGTTTCTCGAAAACGTCCTTTTGTTCCTCACCTGACTGTTGCCTTTCGAGACTTAACGCAGCAGAACTTCCGCAACTCTTGGCCAGAATTTGAGCAGCGAGAGTTAAATTTTGAGTTCACTGCCTCAGAACTAGCATTGCTAATTCATGATGGTAGACGCTGGAATGTGAGTGAGTTGTTTCCTTTACTTGCTCATGACCATAGTGAGAACATTTGCTGAGTTAGTAATTAATTGCCAATAAATTGCCAATCTTAGTTATTTTTTCTTGATGATTTTTGCGGTAATTAATGGCAAACCATCAAGGCAAGTAGGCGATCTAGAATTACAATAAGAATGTCAGGTGATATCAGCCTATTGCTGTAAGGGAATTGGTTTTTTAGTTTTTACGTTGATTGATGCCAACTTACTTATGCTGAACCGAGGTATTGGATAACAGAAAACACACAATTCAAGGCCATGATAGCCCACCTCGATAACTGAAGCTAAGCAGAACCTCAACACATCCTCAGTATCTTTGCCATGTCTCCAAAGAAACCAAACAAGCTGCTATTGATAATAGAGTTTAAATAACTAATAACTTATTAATCTGCGCGGCCAAGTTAACTAGCAAATTTGACAATCATAGTAAGATTCGTAATTACTGTAAGCCTTGCTGATCCTAGTTTAAAATTTACCGAAATACTTCAAAATCTTAAGTAGTACATTAGCTCAGAAATCAGTTGAGGGTTAAGAGCAAGGCGTCGCTGCAAATCAGCAAGATTACGGTAATTACCGCTATCAAGGCGACTTTGCACGATTGCTCTGGCGAGAAACAGATCAACTGCTGGGATGGTAGTTAGCTGTTCTATAGAAGCGATATTAGGATTAACTGGCACAGGTGTTAAGAGACTTTCGGCATCGTAGTAGCAAAAATTTAAAATTGATTGCCAAGGGGCGATGCGTTCTACTGGTAAACTCAGTGCTGCTGCCATGTCTTCAATGCAGCAGAACTGAACGCCACTACTAGTCAATTCTGCTAGGGATCGCGCTTGGTGAATGGAAAGCCCTGGTAGTCGTAGCCAGTCATCCACACTTGCTCGATTGACGTCAATCTTAATCCCTAATGCTGCTGCGGTCGCAATTTCTTGAGTTGATTGCAGACGGTAATAGGGGTCATTCTCTAGCCGTATCCGGAGGGATTGCGCGCTTGAGTTGAGTCGAGTTGCAGGTGAGAGCCAATCAAAGAGTGTCATTAGTTTTAGGCAATGCGATCAAGTAATTGCCGACGCTTTTGCTCAAATTCATATTCCGATACTAATCCCTCTTGTCGTAGACTATCTAGCTGTCTTAGAGCATCAGCAACTGCTCCTACTTGAGCCGGATCAACTGCAACTGGTTGAGTTAGTGTCGTAGAGGTAGCAGGTACTAAACCAGAGTTAAAATTACGGTCAAACTCTTCCTGCTTTTGAGAGAGATACCAAACTCCTTCAATCGCACTAGCTATCCGAGGAATTGGCGTCCAGCAAAGGAGTAAATACAACATACCCCACAAGGGCTGCCCCAAGTAGAACTTGTGGAACCCGGAAATAGGTAAAACCGTACCGGCGAAAGCAATCAGGGCGGCGATTTTTCGACTCTTTGGCTTGCTCAACATGTGGTCTTTTACCCCTGGAAATGGCTCTATTGTCTAGATGAACAACCAGCGATTCACCTCTCCATGATATTGATTTATCTAGTTTCTTGTAAGGTACTAGCCCTAGAGCCAGATCAGTATCTAGTTTAAGAAGAAAATTTACTAACCAGTAGCACTCAAAAATTCGGGTGAGCTTTTTCCTTGCTGGTTATACGGAAAACCGAATTTTGCGGAAGCTTTACGCTGCACTAAAATGAATGTAACTAAAGAGGGTATTAAAACCGCTCAGTTGAGCTATAACTTTGGTTGAGATATTAAGAGAGAGATATAAAACAGATGAGTTTTTTTGATTCAGAGATTGTCCAAGAAGAAGCCAAGCAGCTATTTGGAGATTATCAATCCTTGATCCAATTGGGAAGCGGCTACGGTAAATTTGACCGGGAGGGCAAAAAGATCTTCATTGATCAGATGGAATCAATGATGGAGCGTTACCGTATTTTTATGAAGCGCTTCGAGTTATCTGATGATTTTATGGCTCAGATGACTGTTGAGCAGCTCAACACACAGCTTGGTCAGTTTGGCATCACACCTCAGCAAATGTTTGACCAAATGCATAGTACTTTAGAACGCATGAAGTCAGAACTAGAAAAGCAAACTTAACGCCCAGTCCTATTTAGGAGAACGGAGCGCCAAGAAACCTTGATCTAAGATTTAAGCTAAGGGCGTTTGAACTTAGAAGCTGGCTCAAAGTAACGCACTGGCTCGTTCTTTAGGGCATTAAGCATAAACTCTCGCCAAATTGGTGCAGCAAAGCCGCCACCTGTAGCTCCACCTCCAATCGGTCTATTATTGTCGTTACCAATCCAAACAGCAGTTGCCAACTGCGGGACATAGCCGACAAACCAAACATCTCTCTCTGAATCTGTCGTACCCGTTTTACCAGCTGCTTGACGACCGATTTGTGCGCGGGTTCCTGTACCACTCTCGATTACATCTTGCAACACACTATTTAGGGAAGCTACAGCCCAGGGATTAAGAACTTGCTTAGGCCGGGGCGTATTATCTAGCAAAACATTACCACCAGTGTCAGTAACCCGGACAATAATCGTTGTATCAGAGTACCAGCCATTACTGGCAAAAGTAGCATAGGCACCAGCCATTTCTAAAGGCGTTAGCCCAATTGAACCTAAAGGCAAAGAGGTTACTGGGTCAAGCGGACTCTTAACACCAATAGTGCGGAGGACTTTGATTACCTTGTCCAGTCCAACGGCTCTACCAATCTTGACGGCTGGGACGTTGCGAGATTGCATTAAGGCTGTGCGAATGCTCATGGCACCGCCATAGCCACCACCGTAGTTCCTAGGAGAATAATAGCCGCCCCCATCTCGATAGCTAACCGGGCTATCTTGGACGGTAGATGATGGAGAAAATTTCCCACTGGCAAAAGCGGTGTAGTAAACAAACGGCTTAAAGGATGAACCAGGCTGACGTCGAGACTGAAGTGCTCGGTTGAATTGGCTATCCTCATAATCGACACCACCAACTAAGGCCTTGACAAAATGAGTCCGAGGATCAACAGCGGCAATTGCCACCTGACCAGCTAAACCACGCAGGCGGCGTTGACCGCGAGCCGCCGTTGCTTCGGCCATTTTTTGGAAATCGTAGTCGATGGTTGTCTGAACTCGCATCCCACCTTTAAGAACAGTATCTCTGCCAAATCGTTCGTTGAGTTCGCTGACCACTGCTTCGGTAATATAAGGGAGTTTGCTAGTCCGCCATGAAGTACTTTTGCCGATTTTCAGGGGTTGCTTGCGGGCCTCTTCTTCTTCAGCAGCAGTAATCCATCCCAATTCCCGCATTTTGGTTAAAACCACGGCTTGGCGCTGTTTAGCAAGCTGGTAGTTGGCAAAAGGACTGTACTCCTCAGGGGACTGAATTAGTCCTGCCAGCATTGCCGACTCAGCTATAGTTAGGTCAGCAGCAGACTTGGCAAAGTAGCTTTGGGCAGCGGTTTGGATGCCATAGTTATTGTGACCCCAATAAATTTGATTGAGGTACATTTCCAAGATCTCGTCTTTGGTGAAAATTTGCTCAATGCGGATGGCTAGTACCGCTTCGGCAATTTTACGAGAGAAGGCACGCTCCCGCGAGAGAAACAAATTTTTCACCAACTGCATGGTGAGAGTCGAGCCACCTTGAACTACTGAGCCTTCTTGCCAGTTAGCTTTCAGAGCGCGACCAACACTGTTGACGTTAATACCTTGGTGTAGATAAAACTGTTTATCCTCAATCGCCATTACTGCCCGTTTGAGGTTTGGGCTAATTTTATCTAATTTGACAACCTCGCGATTTGCCTCCCCATGAAGACTAGCAAGAGGTTTACCCTTAACGTCATAAATATAAGTTGTTTCTGTCGGCACATAGCCCCGAAGTACCCTCACATCTGGGAGGTTACGGAAGCTAGTCGCCAAGCCAACTAGCCCACCAGCAACCACCGAGCTAGTTAGCATGGTAATGCCGAGGACAGTTCCACCAGCTACCTGAGCTACTCCTTGGACAAAACGCCGAGCTGGTGATGAGCCGCTTTTCTTATCTTGTTTTTGTTGAATGGTGCTAGATGACACAGCGATTTCACTTCCTCACTCAAAAAAAGACTGGATTTCCTTGTGTGGCAACATCTTGTCAACACTTTCTATAAGATAATTACAGAAACTTTTAGCAACGGCCAGGATTAAGTGTAAGCTGGTTTCCGTTATGATGATTGAGGTCTAGGCTAGGGGAAGTTAGGGGCTAGAAGCAAGGAGCTGCGGGACTCAAAGCTAACTAGGCTTAACAAAGCGATTCCTCAACCGCCTTAGAGTAACTACACATAACTACTCTTAGCAGGATTATTCTGCATCCAGTAGTATTGCTTCTTTTCTATAGGATTTAGCGTACTCCTCAATCTCCTAGTTGCTAGCCTCAAGTAAAGGTGGTCGGGTTAGATTAAAAGTCGTTTTCTTTAAATGTTTATTCACTTCATCATAATAATAGGTGCATTCTGGGATAATTGTTAACTCCATCAATCATGGACATTTTGACATTTTTGACCAAAAATGCAACACGTGCTGCCTTGGATTGAGACGAGGAAAGAATTTTCTCCTGCCAAAGGCTACACTCCCATAGTCCTTAAAATATGTCCCAGACTAATGTCAAACTCTGAATCAGCAATTGACAATCAGCAATTGGCAACTTCTAAGCAACCTGCTTGGCTATACAGAGGTGTCAGTGAAATTTTTCCGGAGCAACCAGATTCGGAAAATCCCAGTGAAAACATTGTTCAAAAGTTGTTGCAAACCGACAGACCCTTACGGGTAAAGTTGGGAATTGACCCTACTGGTGCAGATATCCACGTTGGTCACAGCATCCCTGTCCGGAAGCTGCGGGCGTTTCAAGATGCTGGTCACATAGCTGTACTGATTATTGGAGATTTTACGGCGAGAATTGGCGACCCAACCGGAAAATCTGAGGTACGGCGTCAGCTTTCCCAAGAGCAAGTCAAGCAAAATGCCCAAACTTATCTAGAACAAGTACGCCCAATTTTAGATTTCCAGACACCGGGGCGATTGGAAATTCGCTACAACTCTGATTGGCTAGGGCAACTGAATTTGGCGAAAACTCTGGAATTGTTAGCCACAATGACAGTAGGACAGATGCTGGCAAAGGAGGGATTTGCCGAGCGTTACAAACAAGAAAACCCGATTTACCTCCACGAGTTTCTCTACCCTCTAATGCAGGGGTATGACTCGGTGGCGGTGCAAGCTGATCTGGAATTGGGTGGTACAGATCAAAAATTTAATATTGCCGTCGGACGAGATTTGCAGCGACATTTTGGTCAGACACCCCAGTTTGGACTACTGATGCCACTTTTATTAGGGACAGATGGGGTTCAGAAAATGTCGAAGTCCCTAGGAAATTACGTCGGTTTGCAAGAAGACGCCCTCTCAATGTACTCCAAGCTGGAGAAGATACCAGATAATCTTCTAGAGGAGTATTTTGAATTGCTGACTAACCTCTCCTCAAGTCAACTACCGGAAAATCCACGCGATCGCCAAAAACTACTAGCTTTAGATATTGTTAGCCAATACCACGGTGAAACAGCAGCTCAAGAAGCTCAGAAAGCGGCGATAGAAATTACCCAAGGCAATACCACTGACGCTGGTGATAGTGTACCGGAATTTTCTCTTTCACAGGTCGAGTTTCCTGCCAAATTGTTCTACATTCTCAACGTCAGTGGCTTGTGTAAAAGTAGCGGGGAAGGACGGCGACAGATTCAAGGGGGGGGTGTTAAGCTGGATGGCGATCGCATCAGTGACACTGACCTTACCTTTGATGCAGCGGATGCATTAGATGGTAAAGTTTTACAGATCGGAAAGAAGAAATTTGTTCGTTTAAAGGTTTGAAAATTAGCAGGTTGTGCGGGTTACAGCTTAAAGTAGGTTATCTTCTAAGACCTTACAACCTAGAAGCCTAGGCGCATGCTGAGCAATTTAAAGAGGATGGCTGTAGAAGACCGGATTATTGTTCCTTTAGATGTGCCGACTGAGGCAGATGCGATCGCTCTTGTGGAGCAGTTGCCACAGGTTACCTTCTGGAAAGTGGGGCTGGAGTTGTTTGTCAGTGCTGGCCCTGGGATTCTTGGCACTCTCAAAAATCGCCAAAAGCGCATCTTTCTAGACCTCAAGTTTCACGACATTCCCAATACAGTAATTGGGGCTTGTCGTGCCGCCGCCGCCTATGGTGTCGATTTAATCACAATTCATGCTGTTGCTGGTCGTAGTGCCCTGACAGGTGCTGTGGCGGCTGTAGGTGAGTCGGCACTCTCAGCAGGGTGCCAACCTCCCAAGCTAATTGCCATTACTCTATTGACAAGTTTGACATCGCGGGACTTAGCTTTTGATCTGAAAATTCCCATTGAACTACCAGAGTATGCTCTACAGATGGCACTACTTGCCCAAGAAAGTGGTTTGAATGGTGCCGTTTGCTCTCCTCAGGAGGTGTCCCAGTTACGGCAGGTATGTGGTGATGATTTTTTGCTGGTGTGTCCGGGAGTGCGGCCTAATTGGTCAGAGACTGCGGATCAAAAGCGTACCATGACGCCAGTCGATGCCATAAAAGCTGGTGCAGATTACCTAGTTATTGGACGACCAATTACTACTGCATCAGATCCAGTAGCCGCCTGGAAAAAAATTGGCGACGAGTTAGCTGCCGCCGGTGTATAGCTTAAAAATCAGCAGCATAATGCTTGTTGTCTGCTTGGGATTGAAAGTTAATCGATTACAGGCTGAAGGTTTTCCACCAGGGAAAGTTAAAAGCGGCGAAAACAACTCAATATACTTACTTGACAAACAACTTAGGAAACTGCGACCTTCAACAATTCAGGAATGTCCAGCGGATTTAGAAACTTTAATTACCTTAATAGTTAGGGATTTACCAAGCTATGCTAATCGAGTGATTCAAAAAGCCCGACGCCTGGATAGAACGGTGGACAATTTTAGCTATGTAATTGTGGCGGGCAATCCAGTATTTGAACCACTACCCTTAGGCCCGAATCAATTACCCTTCAATTCAGAAGAAGCGGCAGACGAATCGGTTAGGCAAGTTTTCTTAACTACTTTAGAGCGAAAATATATAGGGGGACAAGCGGTTGAGTTCCAGAATTTTCACCGATTATTCCTAACTCAAACTTCAGAAGGGTGGCGCTTGGCGATGATTTTTACCCAAATTGGTTCTTCTGAAGCCGGACAGCCTCCAACACCACCAATGGAAAGCACGAATGGTGTCGTTGGTCAAGCAATTAGCACTTGGTTGCGAGATTGCCGTGCGGGGACTGTTAGATCCCAATAGAGGGAAGATACATCAGAATTTCAGGTTGAATTACCGCCAAAGTCTTGTTTTGTCTAGGTTTGAGGGTAATTTACAAGCGTTAATCGACACCACTCGCCAAAATGCTCAAACCCTATATTTTTCGTTGAGTGGTGTCGATGCCTTACAGGGAGGGGGTTTGAGGTATGTACTTAGCTCAATTTTGGGAAGGATATACTATACTTTCATTAGTGGTGTCGATTTGGCGGCTGAAACCCAGTCTCCGTAAGGCTCCCTGAACGAACTCTTCCCACTCGCTGGGAAAACTAATTGAATGGAAACTGAAGGATACGTGTTTCGTTAGCAGATGCTGCGCCAGTTAAACCGACTTCCCACTCGCTGGGAAAACTAATTGAATGGAAACGGAATGCTGGGTAGAAACACTTACATCATCCAAATCAACCTTCCCACTCGCTGGGAAAACTAATTGAATGGAAACATCAGGTAGTTCTTGAATGAGCCGCATAATTTGACCACTTAGACTTCCCACTCGCTGGGAAAACTAATTGAATGGAAACTCTCAGATCCAACAGGACACTCATTTCCATTTCCACTTCCCACTCGCTGGGAAAACTAATTGAATGGAAACGAACAATCATGTTTCCTATGCCAGAAAGCATTATATACTTCCCACTCGCTGGGAAAACTAATTGAATGGAAACGCTTGCTTCAGCGTTTTGGCGCTGCTCTGGGGAGAGTGCGCCTGCTTCCCACTCGCTGGGAAAACTAATTGAATGGAAACGGTGTCCATTAGCGCTCCAAGCAATTCCTCCCGGGGGAAGAACTTCCCACTCGCTGGGAAAACTAATTGAATGGAAACGGTGTCACGGGGCGACAAGCGTTGACGCTTGCACTTCCCACTCGCTGGGAAAACTAATTGAATGGAAACACCTCCACGACGAAGGTGTGCAGCACTGGAAGCCAAATTGACTTCCCACTCGCTGGGAAAACTAATTGAATGGAAACCCGAGTGTTGCCACCTGTGAGGTACTGACGGGCGGTAGCCTTCCCACTCGCTGGGAAAACTAATTGAATGGAAACGATTTGCACCTCCATCCTATACGGGATGTCAAATGAGACTTCCCACTCGCTGGGAAAACTAATTGAATGGAAACAGGAGGTTCCTCCATTCCGTCTTGGATTGTAACTTCTACTTCCCACTCGCTGGGAAAACTAATTGAATGGAAACACTGATCGCGAGTGTCAACCGTAGTCGGGTTACCAGAACTCTTCCCACTCGCTGGGAAAACTAATTGAATGGAAACCATCTATGGAAAACCCCACAGCATTTAACTTAAGCCGTGGGGTTTTTCTTTATTAAACTTCTTGCAAAAGTCTGATAACTCTCAAGGTCATGCTGAGCGGAATGCAGTGGAGTGAAGCATCTGGCTTTGATGTTTCGCGTTGCTCAACATGACATTTAAGCACTTATGCAAGAGGTCTATTAGTTTGAAGTAAAATTTGAACGGCGTATAGACACTATTTGCCGACACCAAAATACCAAAAAAAAACTGCACAAGGATTAATTGGTCGAAATGAATTTTCTTAAATCAGTGCCATTCTACGATGCTCCGACTTTATGATTTTTTGCCCTCTGGAAATTGCTACAAAGTACGTCTTTTATTAACACAACTTGGTATTACTTTTGAGAGAGTAGAGGTAAATATTCTTCAGGGTGAAACAAGGACTCCAGAATTTGTGAGCAAAAATCTCAATGGTCGAGTTCCCGTTTTAGAAATTGCATCAGGCAAATTTCTTGCAGAATCAAACGCTATTCTGTTTTACTTAAGTGAAGGCACACAATTTTTGCCACAAGAGTCTTGGGAGAGAGCACAGGTATTGCAATGGTTATTTTTCGAGCAATACAGCCATGAACCCTACATCGCAACCTCCAGATTTTGGATATCAATTTTGGGTAAGGCGGACAAGTATCGAGATGCTCTTAATCAGAAACGTGAGCCAGGTTATGCAGCACTTAATATCATGGAAAAACACCTCACGAATCACAAGTTTTTTGTCAGTGAGCGTTACACCATTGCTGATATCGGGTTGTTTGCTTACACCCATGTAGCAAACGAAGGCGGATTTGATTTAAGCAGATTTACGGCAATACAAACCTGGCTAGAACTGGTTAAAGCTCAGCCTGGATATATCAGCATCAAGCAATCTTAGAAACAACTAACTGTTCAGCACAGAAAGTAGAAAATTTAGCGTTATTTTTTTTGAGTTTCTGGGAATTGACCCTGACGCACATCACTACCAAAATCTTGCACAGCCTGGGTAATTATCTCCCGTAAATTAACATAAGACTTGGCAAATGGCGGCAACCGTTGAGAAAGTCCCAGCAAATCGGAGGTTACTAACACTTGTCCGTCGCAGTGGGGGCCTGCACCAATGCCAATCGTCGGAATTGGCAGTTTTTGGGTAATCCTCAGTGCCAAATCATCAGGAATGTGTTCCAAAACTATGGCAAAAACGCCAGCCTCAGCAAGTGCGATCGCTTCTTGTAAAATATGCTCTCCAGCTTCCGGGGTTTTCCCTTGTTGGCGATAACCTAGCTGATGAACTGACTGAGGTGTTAAACCAACATGACCCATTACCGGAATTCCTGCCAATGTCAGCTGAGCAACGGTTTGGGTAATTGCAGGATATCCCCCTTCCAACTTCACCGCTTGCGCCCCAGTTTCCTTCAAAATACGACCAGCAGAGTGCATCGCTTGTTGTGGGCTTTCCTGATAAGTCAAAAAGGGCAAGTCACATACCACTAGTGCTCGTTTGACGCCCCGACGCACTGCTTTAGCATGGTGTATCATCTCTTCAAGTGTCACTGGCAGTGTTGTCTGATAGCCCAGAGTCACCATCGCCAAGGAATCCCCGACCATAATAACGTCCACCCCGGCTTCGTCCAACAACTGGGCGATCCCATAGTCCGAAGCTGTCAGCGTTACAATAGGACGCCCTTGTTGTTTCAATTGGTTCAGTTGCTGGATGTTCACTGCCATCTGATGTTGGTTATTATTTTTGAGTGGAATGCCTCTAGTCTAAAAATTATCTGGTGCTTCTCTGATAAAAGCTAAATGCGGTCTAACGCGACCAGTACTCAAGCTTACCCAGGCTAATCCTTCAGTAGTTCCCACCCATAACTTGTTGCCAGTATCAGGAGAAAGGGCAAGAATTTTGTTAGAAGGAAGATTTGCTAGTTGACCGAGCACTTCTCCACTGTCGGCTTTTAGTTTGAACAAGCCTTGATCAGTACCTACCCAAACACTGCGATCTTGAGCAAAGCTTACAGAAGTTACATTGCGTCCCCTCATGGGTGTCACAGAGCGTAATATTTCAGTGGTTTCAGGGTCAATAACCAGCAGACTGTTAGGGGTTCCCGCCCAAAGCATCCCTTCTGGCCCCAAGGTCAGGGTTTGCACTGTGGTGGCTGGTGGACTGCTGACACGACCAATCACAAAAGCGCTGGCGGTATCTACCTGTACTAGCCCCTCTAGAGTTCCTACCCAAAGTTGTCCAGCTTCATCTAAAGCTAGGGCGTTAGCACTCACACCAGGTAATTCCTGCACAGTGGTCATCAGTAACCCTTCGTCAGGGCTAATCATAGCAAGGCCGCGATCGCTCCCTACCCAGAGATAACCCCGACGGTCAACCAATAGGGATAAAACTCGGTTAGAGGGTAACAAGAAGTTTTGTGCGGTAACTTCGTTGCTACGAGGGTCTACCCGCAGTAGCCCTTCGTAGGTTCCTACCCAAATCCGTCCAACTTTGTCTTGTGCTAGAGCACCGACTGTGTAGTTAGGTAAACCAATACGAGCCAAGATGCGTCCAGTATTGGGGTTAATCCGGGCTAAACCTAACCACGAACCTACCCAAAGGTCACCAAGATAGTTGGGCTGTAAGGCACTCACCCGAAAGTCTGTTTGGGGTCGGCTTTCTCGTCGTAGACGTTCCGGAGGCAAAGGTTCCCTTCCCGGCGGCGGTGGGTTTCCTGGATAGATGGGAACTGGTTTTTTCTGTTCACTCTCTCTTTGTGCCAAAACTCGACCTTTACTAGTCGGCGCTAGCTTTTCTGGCATTACTATTGACACTGGCAAATTTAACCACAACAGCGTGGCACTGATCAAAAGACCAATATGGGTATTAAAAAACACCATCGTGACTCTCCTTGTTCTCCTACCTTAAATGCGAGTGCATCTGCCTTTTTTTCCCTAATTCGGGATTTTCCTTCTTATTTAATAGCTTCGACCGATTTTGTTAATGGCGGCAAAAATCAGTGGATACTTGCCGTTTTCCGTAACAAATTAGCAACAAAAAGTTACAATTCGTATAAATATAAAAAAAACTTATACATTACTAAAGAATATTTGAGGTTAGACTTATTCAATTCTTGTTATGCTAACCAGAGACATTAAGAAATTATGTATTACCTAAGCTGCTTGTTTAACCAAAAAAATTGTCTTCAAGGTGTCAGTTTTGTGGTTTCATAACAGAGACTAGGTAGTCCCAGGCAGAATTCGCGAATGGGAATTTTGGGTGTGGCGTTGCACCCAGGTAAGGCTGGCTGTACAAGCCTTTACAAAAGATTTTTGTTCCGGCAATCAGAACAGAATCTACAACCGATCAGGTCAAATCAACCTGTCGTCACATTTCAGTAGTTCCTAAGGAAGGGAAAGCATGTCTTACTCATCAACCAAAACCCAGTCAAAAGCTGGGTACGATGCTGGGGTAAAGGATTATAAATTAACTTATTACACTCCAGATTACATTCCCAAAGATACAGATTTGTTGGCGGCTTTTCGTATGAGCCCTCAGCCTGGGGTTCCTCCAGAAGAGGCTGGTGCTGCCGTAGCAGCCGAATCTTCCACTGGTACTTGGACAACTGTTTGGACAGACCTACTGACTGACCTGGATCGTTACAAGGGTCGTTGCTACGATATTGAACCAGTACGTGGCGAAGATAACCAGTACATCTGCTTCGTTGCTTATCCTTTGGATTTGTTTGAAGAAGGTTCCGTCACCAACATGCTTACCTCGATTGTAGGTAACGTGTTCGGCTTCAAAGCTTTGCGCTCACTACGCTTGGAAGATCTACGGATTCCCATCGCTTACCTCAAGACCTTCCAAGGACCACCCCACGGGATTACAGTAGAACGCGACAAGCTTAATAAGTATGGTCGTCCCTTGCTGGGTTGCACAATTAAGCCCAAACTGGGTCTATCTGCGAAGAACTACGGACGTGCTGTTTATGAGTGCCTGCGCGGTGGTCTAGACTTCACCAAAGACGACGAAAACATTAACTCCCAGCCCTTCATGCGCTGGCGCGATCGCTTCCTGTTTGTTCAAGAAGCCATCGAGAAAGCCCAGGCTGAAACCGGTGAAATTAAGGGTCACTACCTCAACGTCACTGCCCCCACCTGTGAACTAATGATGGAGCGTGCCGAATTCGCCAAGGAAATCGGTACACCAATCATCATGCATGATTACCTAACTGGTGGTTTCACCGCTAACACTACTCTAGCTCAGTGGTGCCGCCGCAACGGTGTCCTACTGCACATTCACCGTGCGATGCACGCGGTAATTGACCGTCAGAAGAACCACGGTATTCACTTCCGCGTTCTCGCCAAGTGCCTGCGGATGTCTGGTGGTGACCACCTCCACTCCGGTACTGTTGTTGGTAAGCTCGAAGGTGAAAAAGGTATCACCATGGGCTTCGTTGACCTAATGCGTGAAGACCACGTTGAGCAAGACCGCGAACGGGGTATTTACTTCACCCAAGACTGGGCTTCCATGCCTGGAGTAATGCCCGTAGCTTCCGGTGGTATCCACGTTTGGCACATGCCTGCGTTGGTAGAAATCTTTGGTGATGACTCCTGCCTACAATTCGGTGGCGGAACCCTGGGTCACCCTTGGGGCAATGCTCCTGGTGCTACAGCTAACCGGGTTGCTTTGGAAGCTTGTATCCAAGCCCGTAACGAAGGTCGTAACCTGATGCGTGAAGGCGGCGATGTGATTCGCGAAGCTTGCAAGTGGAGTCCTGAATTGGCTGTTGCTTGTGAACTGTGGAAAGAAATCAAGTTTGAATTCGAGGCAATGGATACAGTCTGATTAGTAGTTAGTTGCTAGTAGTTGGTTGTCAGGAACAAGCGGAATCTTCTTTTTTATCTAACAACTAACTACTAGAAGTAAAAAACTAATAACTAATTAGGGCTGGGTTCAAAGATGGATCTAAAAAGAGTTGCGAAAGACACAGCCAAGGTGCTGACTAGCTATATGACTTATCAAGCACTGCGGATTGTCTTAGATCAATTGGGTGAAAATGACCCTCCCCAGGCGCTATGGCTACATTCCTTTTCCTCAAAGCACAGCATCCAAGATGGAGAGGCTTACCTTGAGGAATTGCTCCGGGCTAAACAAGATTTAGCTTTTCGGATTATGACTGTGCGAGAGCATCTAACCGAGGAAGTGGCAGAATTTTTACCTGAAATGGTTCGCGCTAATATCCAGAAGTCGAATATGGAACATCGACGGCGGCATCTAGAGCGCATTACGCAACTGACAGTGTCTGAAAACCCTGCCCATCCCGAACAGCAAACTGACTCGGAGAACTAATTGGTCTTTTCTAATTCAGTTAGCTTCTATTGTTTGAGTCACCTACCCCTACTTCAAAAGAGACACACGAGCATTACCTATGCAAACTTTACCTAAAGAGCGTCGTTACGAAACCCTTTCTTATCTGCCACCATTGACTGATGTGCAGATTACTCGGCAAGTCGAGTACATTCTAGAACAGGGCTTCATCCCCGCCATTGAATTCAACGAATCTTCCCAACCAGAACAGCACTACTGGACACTGTGGAAGTTGCCCCTGTTCAAGGCTCGTACACCTAAAGAAGTGTTAGCAGAAGTGGATGAGTGTCGTTCTGAATACCGTGAGTGCTTTATCCGCGTCGTGGGTTTTGATAACATCAAGCAGTGCCAAGTTTTGAGCTTTATCGTTTATAAGCCTGGTGAAGCTGGCACTGGCCGCAGAGGCTATTACTAAAGGTAAAGTGCTTCTAACAGAAATCTGTTGAAATAGAGTTGAAGGGGAGAGGTAGTTAGGCTACCTCTCTTTTTTGCTAGTGGGAAAACTCAAGAAGCGATCGCAATTTTTCATCCTGTTCAAGGCGATCAAATGTATTACATTGCCTCATAAACCTTTAAGATCTAAGTGTCAGCGATCAGCCTAACAGCATGCTTTGCCGACGCACCAAACATCTACACTAATGAGCTACTACATCTCCCCCCATTTCCTTGACAAATTATCAGTTCATATCACCAAAAATTTTCTCGATCTTCCTGGTGTCCGTGTTCCTCTAATCCTCGGCATTCATGGGCGTAAAGGAGAGGGAAAATCTTTTCAGTGCGAATTAGTATTCGAGCGCATGGGTGTTGAAGCTATCCACATGTCGGCTGGCGAACTAGAAAGTCCAGATGCTGGCGATCCCGCGCGTCTGATCCGCTTGCGCTATCGAGAAGCCGCAGAACTAATTAAAGTACGTGGCAAGATGTGCGTCTTGATGATCAATGACTTGGATGCTGGTGCGGGCAGGTTTGATCGCGGCACCCAATACACTGTGAATACGCAACTGGTGAATGGCACCTTGATGAACATTGCCGATAACCCCACCAATGTTCAACTTCCAGGCAGTTACGACTCCAGCCCCCTAAGCCGCGTCCCCATTATTGTTACGGGCAATGACTTTTCCACTCTCTATGAGCCATTGATTCGCGATGGTCGCATGGAAAAATTCTACTGGCAACCGAGTCCAGAAGACCGGATTGGTATTATTGGCGGTATCTTTGCTGAAGATGGACTCTCTAGCCAAGAAATTAAACAGCTAGTTGATGCTTTCCCCAATCAACCGATTGATTTCTTTAGTGCCTTGCGATCGCGGGTGTACGATGAACAAATCCGTCAATTTATTAACAAGGTTGGTATTAATCAAGTCTCGGATCATGTAGTTAATGCTGTCAAAGGACCACCTAAATTCGACAAGCCCCAGTTCGGTCTATCTATCTTAATGGAGTTTGGCAAACTGATGAGGGGTGAACAAGATCAAGTGGAGAAGATGCGGCTATCCAGGGAATATAATCAAGACTTGAGACTGGTTGACCAACATGCATCCCGCAGCGCCTCCCTTCAGCAGGAAAATGCTAAGTCAACTTTCTCAGATGATCTAGACAATGAATCCGCGATCGCCAATCGCGCTCAGAGCTCAAAATATACTAATAGCAACATTCAGCAAGTACCAAGTATCCACTTGGATTTAGAAACTCAAGAGCAAATCCGTGAACTTTTGTCTCAGGGTTGTCGCCTTGCCATCGAACACGCCAATGAGCGTCGTTTCCGGACTAATGCTTGGAAAAGTGGCACTCCGTTCCAGGGAAATGAAGCATCAGAAGCAATTACTTCTTTAGTAGAATGCCTATCTCAACATCGCGGTGAGTATGTGCGTCTTATTGGCATTGATCCCAAAGCTAAGCGGCGAGTTTTGGAAAAGATTATCCAACGCCCTCATAACTGATACCAAATTGCTCTTTAAAGTTAGCAATTAGCAGAGGAAGAAAAAAGTATAGATTTGCTGGAGGGTGGAGTAGAAAAATTCCGCCCTTAGCCCCCACTATAAATTTTCAATTTAACCTAGCATCTTTTGAAGCTAATTTAATAACTTCTGCATTGATGCTATTGATCATTTTTTTTAGTTCTTCTACTGTTGAACGTTCAAAGTAATAAATATATCTTTCACGACTTAAATCATTTCTTGTGGCTAGATTCACAGGAATTTTAGAAATATTCCTGGAGGCTAAATAACACAATCCTTCCATTTGAGAAATCAAAGTTTGAAAGTTTTGATCATCAAAGTGATAGATCAGTAAAACATTGAAAGACTTTTGAATTTCAGTTAATTGCTGTTGCAACTCTCTATAGGCAAATTCATCAAAGTTCATTTGCAGTAACTGAGAGAGGCTATAAATGCAATTTGTGTATTTCTCTTGTAAATTATTTTTGAGCCACTGTCTTTTTTCTCGGCGTCCCTGGAAAAAATTGCCAATAAGCGTATTAATTAAAGTAAATGTTGCTCCAATAAAAGCACCCATCGTTCCTGTAACAATACCAATCAAAACTGGATTGGTAAGTAGTAGGTTGTTTAATTCCTGCAATTCCATAGGTTAAACTCCGGGCTGCTTAAACTCCGGGCTGCAACTTAGCATAGACATGCACTGGGTTTCGCCCAATTATTAAAGCCCTCAGCGGATAGCTGAAGGCTTTTTTTAGAGTTTCAGTATAATGAGTTCGCTTTAACCTACTAAACATAGTATGAACGCTTGGCAGAGGCTTTGGGTGTAGTTCCGATGAAGCCTATGTGAGGCTTTGGTAAATTTAACTCCGAGGTAAGATTTGACTTGAGAGTCAACTAGCACACCTCATACTCTTATTTTAGCAAGCAACATAGAAAACTTATCCACCCGTGGCAAATCCTGGATACAAAGTCATGCCACCATCTACGTATAACGTCGTGCCGTTTACATAGTCAGAATCGTCAGAAGCAAGCCAAACAGCAGCCTTGGCAATATCTTCTGTGTTTCCTATTCGATTAGCTGGGATGAGCTGAAGTAACTTGGCCTCGGCTTCGGGCGTATCCCAGGCTGACTTGTTGATCGGAGTTTTGATCGCTCCTGGAGCAATACTATTGACGCGAATTTTTTGAGGGGCTAATTCTTGGGCAATCGACCGCATCATCATGTCAATACCACCTTTACTAGTAGCATAGTTAACGTGACCTGCCCAAGGGATGAGTTGATGTACTGAACTCATGCAGATGATTTTGCCTGCTGCACAAGAAATACGCGGTTGCACACCCCGACGCAGAAATTCTTTGGCGGCTTCTCGCGCACATAAAAACTGCCCGGTAAGATTGACACTAATAACCAAGTTCCATTGGTCAAGGGTCATATCGACAAAAGATGAATCTTTTTGCAAGCCTGCGTTATTTACCAAAATGTCAATTGTGCCGAATTCTTGGAACATTTTGGCGAACATTGCTTGGACATCGTCTTCTTGGCTAACGTCTGCCTGAAAAGCGATCGCTTCTCCGTTAGCTAATTTAATTTCATCCACAATCTTTTCGGCAGCTTCACTATCAGAGTGGTAATTAACAACCACTGATGCTCCTGCCGCAGCCAAGGCACGAACTACACCTTCCCCAATCCCAGAACTTCCACCAGTTACAAGGGCTTTTTGACCTTTGAGTAGATAAGGAGAATAAACCATAAAAGTTACTTATAATTTTCCAAAAGGTATGGATTAATTGTGATCTTGGTGCTGCTGTTTTTGAGAATAAACTTATTGCCAAATCCAGAACTTAAAATTATTGATCACCCTCCTCTATTCGTCTGACCGAATATCATTTTTAAGCCAATCAGTAATAATGATATTCCGAAGATCTTTTCCAAAAAGACGTTGGGAATACTGGTTGCTAACTTGGCTCCCAATAACCCGCCAAACAGAAAGCCAAGACAAATTAAGCCTGCTATTTTCAAATCTACATACCCTTGCTGATAATAAGTCCAGGCAGCAAAGATACCAATGGGCGGAACTAGTAAAGCTAAGGTTGTTCCTTGGGCTTGATGTTGAGATAATCCAAACCAGAAGATTAGAGAAGGTACAATAATTACTCCGCCGCCAATACCGATCAGTCCACTCAAGATTCCGGCAGATAAGCCGAGAAGTAAATAAAGTAAAACCACAGCCAATAAAATCCTTTAATACTGTAGAGAGAGATTTTTATAGTATAGGAAGTACCAGTAGGTTCAAGGAAAGCTTTATCAAAATTTAAAAAACGTGAATTTGTCTAAATCATTACTCTACTGTACTTACTCTATAAAGTTTGAAAATTAACTACGTCTTCCTAGCGGAGTAAAATATTTGTCTTTCTGATCAAGAATAAATCTCAAACTTCGTGAAAAGTTAAGCTTTGATGGGAGGAAAAATTAATTTTTCTTAATTTAGGTCGTATTGGGCTGTAGTCAAACCGACCAATCCGCAGCTTTAGAGAGAACATCTTACCTTTCTACTATGAATCAGTCTTGGGGTAGATGCTTTATTTTTCTTTTAGAGAAATGAATAGTAAGTAAGTGAATTTAATTAAGCTGATGAATTCTTGAAAAGCCGCTAGTTAGTGTTTATTTTCTACTGCTGCCAATTATGCAAAACCTAGATAATTTTCGCCATCAAAAAGTTGGTGAATTTTTGTCCCCTGAGTTCTACTGTTTGCTGGTTAACAACAAGGAATTTCTTACTTTCAAAAAAAGGCTTAGCTGTCATGCTGGCTTCTGTAAATAGCTTTTTAAGTCCTAAGTATCTTGCCTTTGACTCAATTTGTTCTAAAAGTTGTGTGCCAATTCCTTGCCCTTGAAAATCTTTATGGCAGTAAAAGCAGTCAATATAGCCCTTGTCCTCCAATTGAGCAAAACCGATAATTTTTTTCTCTTTCTCTGCTACATAAGTAAATTTATTTTTTAAACGTCTCATCCAAACTTCAGTTTCTATATTTGCTGGAGCCCAGGCATCTACTTGTTGTTGTGTATAGTCACGAATATTTACTTTGTGAATAGTTTCATAAAACAACTGCATTATTTCTTCAGTATCACTGATGTCATAGGTTCTTATTTTCATTAAAAACCTCCATTTTTTTATCGAGATTAGTTATACAAAATATCTTAGTCGAGCTGTATTCCGAAATCCACAAAAAACGAACAGTATTATTATGAGTAACCCAACTTACCAAACTTTAATTCTCGGTGGTGGCTTTACTGGTCTGTTTACAGCATTGCATCTTGCCCACACACATTATCCTCGAACTGTCATCCTGATTGATCAAGAAGATCGCTTTTGCTTTAAGCCTTTACTCTATGAGTATTGTAGTGGCGAGATGGAAACTCAACAGGTCGTACCGCGTTTTGAAGAATTACTTGACGGCAGTGGTGTCATTTTTGTTCAAGATACGGTGCAATCAATTGACCTACGTCAACGGGAAGTCCAATTAACCTCGGGAACTTCTTACAACTACAGTAATTTAGTCTTAGCCTTAGGCAGCGTTACTGGATACTTTGGCGTTGAGGGGGCACAGGAGAACAGCTTGCCTTTGCGTAGTCGGGAAGATGCGATCGCGATTGATAAACAGTTGCGTGACTGCTTGCGACAAGCCAGACAAACTGCTGACTTAGAACAACGCCGCCGACTGTTAACTACAGCAGTAATTGGTGCTGGACCTTCAGGAGTGGAAATGGCGGGGACTCTAGCCGATTTGCTCCCTCGTTGGTATGAAGCTTTAGGAGGTAATCCTCAAGAAGTGCGGGTGGTACTGCTTAATCATGGTCAAGAAATTCTCCAAGGTGATATCAATAATGCCCTGCGCGAAGTGGCGGAGCAAGAATTGAGAAAACGTGTCGTACCAGTAGAATTTCTCATGGAAGCAGAAGCAACAGCGATTCGTCACGATGCAGTTGAGTACCAGCGCCATAACCAACAACAGACACTACCAGCCTCTACCGTAATCTGGACAACTGGCACTAATACCCATCCTTTAATTAAAGCTCTAGCAGTGCCAGACGAAGATCGTGATCGCCATGGTCGTCTTCAAGTCTCTCCTACGCTCCAGTTGCCCAATTTTCCAGAAGTCTTCGCAGGGGGAGATTGTGCAGCACAGCAGGGAGCTAACTTGCCACCTACGGCACAGGTAGCCTATCAACAGGGAGCTGCAATCGCTGATAATTTAAAGGCAATGGCTTTAGGATATGAACTGCAACCAGCCGTGGTTAACCTACGGGGAACTCTTCTCAAACTCGGTTTAGATAATAGTGCCGCCAACATCTTCAATAGTTTTGAGGTTACAGGCGAAGTGGGTCACTTAATTCGTCAGGGCACCTATCTAGAATTATTACCAACTCCGATTCATAACCTCAAAATCACCACAGAATGGCTCAAAGACGAGATTTTTCGCAAACATCTAGATACGGCTGACGGGAGTAAGACAGCAGTGCGCGCTATGGAAGTAGTTGGGGGAGTAGTCGTCGGCGCTATTGTTGCCAAAAAATTAATTAATGCGCTTAGTGATCAGGGGAAAAGCGCTTCTTAAGTAAACGTGAGTTCGCCGAACTCACGTTTTGTTATATCTAAGCTAATAGCTTGAATGCTTAGTAGAGCTATCCTAGAATCGGATCGACCATGATCGCCGCTCCTGATGCTCCAAGTGGCACCATCGGATCAATGGGTTTGTCTAGCAGCTCAATCTCCAGGTTATACTCTCCGGTACTAGAACCACTGGAGTAATTAGCTAAAGCTAAGTTGTTTTCACCCTTTACTTCAACGTAATAGGTTCCTGTTTCGAGTGCTGTGAACTCGATGTAAGGGTCTAAGTTCAAGGACATTGAATTTTGTTCTGGTTGGAAGAGGATTAAATCTTCACCAGGAGCGGGATTGTTACTGCTTTGCGCTAACTCATTCCCCTGCCAGTCTAATACACGCAATGCCGCATCCAGGGATGAGCCAAACTCACTGGCATCGATATCGATAGTCATCAAATCACCTGCGTTAAGTTGCAAGCTAAAAATATCAATGTCGGACTCTGGCGCTAGAGCGATGTTCTGATGGTCGGTGATCGTACCAGTAAAAGTAAAGGGGGCCGGATTGACGGGACTTAGCTGAGTACTTAATGCTGTCTCAATGGTGTCTCCAACTTCTTGGGAGACGTTAATCGTCAATGGTTCCCAGAAGAATTCCCCGGCTTGATCATGGGTAAGTACCATGATGTTGTAGGAATCCTTGTTTTCCAAGAAGGGTTCTTTAATTGTGAGGCTACTACCGTCAATGGCGAAGAAATGGTTATCGGTGTACACTTCTCCAAATGCCAAGCTGTAGGTGTGGGTATCACCGATGTCAGCATCGGTAGTGGAGAAGCTGCCGATGGGAATGCCAAATGGTAAATTGCCCTCGACGAATGTGTTGCTTAGGGAAATATCAGTAGGTTTAGCCAAAATTCCTGGATATGCTTGCATTATTTCGGGTGAGAACGCTAGCCCACTGGCAATCTCACCAATCTGACTTTCTAGATGCCAACTTCCACCTTGAGTCGAATTGCCAATTCTGCCAGCCGAGGCGGCGATATTTGCGCCGGTTAACTCGTGAAGGCGATGGAGAAAGGAGGTGAACTGATAGGGAATAAAAGAGGTTGGGAATAAAACATTGTCTCCTGCCGCTACATTACAGGCATACAAGAGAATGTCTGCAACGCCCCACTCTAGTAACTGCTGGCGGTATTGTTCTATATTCGCTAAGTTCAGGGGTGTTTTGCCTAGATACAGCAACCCTGGCGCTCCGTGGCAAACGATGTGGAGGCTAGAAGCGGCTTCTGTCGCTATCGCCTTGGTAATTTGCTCTATCCCGTCCCGACTGGGATTGAGAATTAAGACTTTTGCCCCAGGATTAACTCCAACGCTAAGCATCTGGTAATTGTCCACTCTCGGGTCAATTACTACCAGTATTTCTCCGTCAGCATGAGGGTGAGCATTCTGATGGAGTGGAGGTTCTAAAGTGATGCTGTTATTGTGAGCGAGGCTTGAATTTCTCATAGCTTTACATCTCGTGAGTTGGGTGTCGTTGGTCAGATTCTTATCAGCTCAGACCAATGACTAGGGGTAATTAGTTATTAGCTGGTAATTTTTTTTAAATTGGCCAATTTTATCAAAAGTTTTTCAAGCTATTACTTGGCTTTATGTATTTCTATTTTTTGAGAGTAGAGAAATAATATTTTGGCGAATTTACTAGACAGCATTATGAGTTGCTCTCTTTCACGATACTTCCTTTTTTCAGCAAATTTTTGCTCAAATGATAGTCTTTATTGAATCTTTAAAGGAGTCTCTCAAGCCGTGAAGTTATGGTAAAGCTTATCACCCATAATCCTTATAGGCTAAGACTTACAATTATTTTTTAAAAGAAAATACTTCGTGGATTGTGATTGCCCAATAAGCACTTATTTTTTTAATTTCTCTGATTATAGAAAATAATGAATAAATTTAATTAAGGCTCACACCATCTAGCTTAACTTATATGAAATTTGCAGTGAGGCTTTGATTGAAGAGAGTACTCCCTTTTACACAATCTAAAAAAAACAGCAATTAAAGTTAAATTTTTGTGGCATTTTAGTACTTGATCAAGGGATATAGCTATATAGCATTTCTCAAATCAGCGACTTAGATTAATCCTCGTCTTACCGACTCCTTACTCCCTAAAACCTAGTACTTTATACCTTATTCAGTTAAAAGCCGTTATGGGCTTATCACCCATTGAAATGGGGTATAAGTAACGACCAAGATAGTCGAACTACAAGGATTTAATGATTTATAATAACTACTAAATAACGAACAGCTTAACAGCTTAGAAGTAGCAGCAATCGCAAAAACAAGGCGAAGCAAACCCTACCTTCCCCAAGTTTTAGCTGACAAACGAGCAAAAACTTCGATCATAGTAATCAAAGTGCAACAGGTGAGATTGAGTCAAAAAAAAGCGCCTGAGTTATCCCAAACGCCTTCACTTAATTTCTTAATTTAACTGGAGTAAGAAGCCTAACCGCCTAGCGCCTCAGCACCGCCTACTACTTCTAGTATTTGCTGAGTAATTGCGGCTTGCCTCGCTTTGTTGTAAGACAGTGTAAGGGAGCCTATCAGGTCAGTAGCGTTATCACTAGCATTATTCATCGCTGTCATGCGAGCGGCAAGTTCACTGGCCGCTGACTCTTGTAGTGCTCTGAGCAATTGGTTATTCAGATACAGAGGTAAGAGAGCATCAAGGATTTGCACTGGATCTTGCTCAAAAATCATGTCTCGTGGTAGAGGAGTGACTGGAGATGCAACTTTATCCCGTGCTACCTCAAAATCTCCGCCGCGAGTCGTCAGCCTAAATATTTCATCATCTTTGGCTTCCAGTCCTTGCGCTGTTAGCGGCAGCAAGGTTTGGACTACTGGACGGGAACTAATGAGCGAGACAAATTTAGTGTAAACCAGCTCCACCCGGTCTACTGATTCTGACAGAAACAGGGAGAGCAATTCGTCGGCAATCGTGGATGCCTCTGCTGCTGTAGGGATTTGCTCTAGACCTGTATATTTTGCCTTAATCGGCTGACTGCGACGCTCAAAGTACTGAGAGGCTTTGCGTCCTACTAGCACGTACTTATAGTCAAGCCCTTCTTTTTGCAGTTCTTTGGCACGGTTTTCACCACGGCGAATAACGTTAGTATTGTAGCCGCCACACAGACCGCGGTCTCCAGAAATAACTAGTAAGCCCACGGACTTAACTTCCCGCTGCTTAAGCAACGGCAAATCAGCATCCTCAAACTGTAGACGGTTCTGTAAGCCGTAGAGAACTTGTGCCAATCGATCAGCAAAAGGGCGCGTGGCGGTTACTTGCTCTTGTGCTCTGCGCACTTTTGCAGCAGCCACAAGGCGCATTGCCTCGGTAATTTTCTTGGTATTTTTGACCGACTGAATACGATCACGAATTGCTTTCAGATTGGGCATAATTGCAATGGGAAAGAAAGTTGTTCGCGGATTGTTCCCCTTTAGTGAAACGGGTGGCGATGCCCGAAAGGGTTAGGTTAGAAGGTTGAAAGCTAGAAAGTTGAAGGTTCGGAAGTTGAAAAAGCAAACTTCAACCTCGATTAACCTTCAACCCACTAACTTACTAACCTCTAACCCGTTAAACAGATACCAGGAAGGTCTGTTTGTATTCGGTAATCGCTTCCTTCAACAGATTTTCTGCTTCTTCTGTGAGAACTTTATCATTGCGGATAATCTCACAATACCTGGGCTTGCTTGTCTTTAAGTACTCCCGTAGTCCCTTAGCAAAGTTGGTTATTTTCTCAACAGCGATATCATCGAGATAGCCATTGAGACCGGCATAGACAATTGCTACTTGCTCGTAAACTGCTAGTGGTGAGTTCTGGGATTGCTTGAGCAGTTCCCGCAGGCGCTCACCCCGTGCCAATTGGTCTTGAGTAGCTTTGTCTAAATCCGAGGCAAACTGAGCAAAAGCTTGTAAGTCATCGTATTGTGCCAGTTCCAGCTTTAATTTACCTGCGACTTTTTTGATCGCTTTAGTTTGGGCAGCAGAACCCACCCTTGATACCGAGATACCAGGGTTAATCGCTGGTCGTAAACCGGAGTTAAATAAATCTGTAGACAAGAAAATCTGACCATCCGTAATCGAAATCACGTTGGTAGGAATATAGGCAGATACGTCACCAGCTTGGGTTTCGATAATCGGTAGGGCTGTCATACTGCCGCCGCCAAGTTCGTCATTCAACTTGGCTGCCCGTTCCAACAACCGCGAGTGGAGGTAGAATACGTCTCCTGGATAAGCTTCCCGTCCCGGTGGACGTCTCAGCAGTAGGGACATTTGGCGATAAGCTTGAGCTTGTTTAGAAAGGTCATCGTAAATAACCAATGTCGCCTTACCTTTGTACATGAAGTACTCAGCCAGTGAGGCACCAGTGTAAGGAGATAGGTACTGCAGCGTCGCCGGGTCGCTAGCATTAGCCGCAACTATGATCGTGTAATCTAAGGCTCCCTTCTCTCGAAGCGTGTCAACTACCTGGGCAACTGTCGAGGCTTTTTGACCAATGGCAACGTAAACACAAACAACATCTTCCCCTTTTTGGTTAATGATTGTGTCAACTGCGATGGCTGTTTTGCCAGTTTGCCGGTCACCAATAATTAGCTCCCGCTGACCTCTTCCCACTGGAATCATCGCGTCAATAGCGGTGATTCCGGTTTGCATGGGTTCGCAAACAGAACGCCGTGCAATAATACCTGGAGCAGAAGATTCCAAAAGGCGGGATTCTGTAGTTGGGATGTCTCCCTTGCCGTCAATTGGGCGACCGAGAGCGTCCACCACTCGACCAATCATTGCGTCTCCCACCGGCACCTGAGCAATCTTACCCGTGGCATTAACGGAGCTACCTTCTTGGATTTCACGACCCTCACCCATGAGTACGGCACCCACGTTGTCTTCTTCCAAGTTCAGAGCAATGCCAACTGTGCCATCTTCAAATTCCAACAATTCCCCGGCCATGCAGTTGTCTAGACCATAAATCCGGGCAATACCGTCACCTACTTGTAATACCGTACCGACATTAGAGACCTTAACCTCCTGGTCGTATTGTTCAATTTGTTGCCTAATAATGTTGCTAATTTCGTCAGGTCTAATGCTGATCATGATTAGTTGTTCTCGTTGCTTAAAGAATTAAAGGTTGAAGTGTGGAAGGTTTAAAGTTGAAGATTGAAAAGTTGGCAGGTTAAAGATTATTTTCTCTCACTTTAAGGACAGCCCGATCAAAGAAATCAGATAACCCACAACCTGAGATCTGCAACCTGCAACCTGTTAACCTGCTAATCTTTTAATTGCTCAGACTTATGCCAATGCGACGTATTTGTCCCCGAAGACTGGCATCAACTACCTGAGACCCTACTTTGATGATTACACCACCGATCAAATCAGGGTCAATTTTCGTCTCCAGATCTACTTGTTGGGCACTAGTCATTGCCTTTACTTTCTCTCGAACTGAGAGTTTCTGGTCGTCGTTTAAGGCAACTGTCGAAGTGACTTCTGCCAAAACAGTTTGGTTCAACTTCCTGAGCAGAGCCTGGTATTGCCGACAAATTCCTTCTAAAAAAAGGATACGTCTGCGGTCTACCAGAATCTTCAAAAAGTTCATCGTGTAGTGATGAACTTGCTCTCCAACAATCCTTTGCAAAACTGCTGCTTTGTCTTCTGCCTTGATGATGGGATTACTTAAGAATTGCTCCAAATCTGGTGATTCTTGCAGGAGATTGAGCAAACCAGTAACATCTTCTCCCAACCGTTCTGTTAGGTTCTGGGACTGAGCCAAAGACATCAAAGCTTCTGCGTAAGGCTCTAGTACTTGAGCACTTAACAGACTACCTTTCATGATCTACCTCCCAATAGAACGATGCTGCGATCAATTAATTTTTGTTGAGCAGAATCATCTAAGTGGTCTCTGAGCTGTGATTCAGCTTGCTCTAGGGCCAAAGCTGCCACTCGCTGGCGCAGTTGATTGATAGCTCGTTCTCTTTCTGAGTTCAAATCTTGAACTGCTGCTTGTTTCATGCGGGCGACATCATTAGAAGAGGCTTCTAAAATTGAGGCTTTGGCTTTCTTGGCATTTTCTTCTGCCAAGGAGCGGATTTTTTCTGCCTCGACTTGGGCTTGTGCTAATTTCTGCTGGGCTTGTGCTAAAGCCGCTCCGGCTTCCTTCTGCCTTGCCTCAGCGTCTTGAATTGCTTCTTCGATTTTTGAGCGTCTCTCTGAGAGGGTTTTACCCAGGATTTTACGCCCAAAGTAAAACAATACTCCGATGATAATGGCGAGGTTAATCAGGTTGGTTTCTAAAATGTCAAAGTTTAGACCAACACCGCCTTCCGAACCGCCTTCTGCTGCAGCTTCTGCCGCTGCAGTCGCCAGTAATGAGAAAATACCCATAATAGCCATATACAACTGCGAAAATGGAAAATTGATAAACTAGTTACTGTACGCAAAGCGTGTGGGAGTTTTAGAGTAATTCTTCACGTCCCTTGAACTAAAGGTTAGCTGCTACGATTTGGTGTACTGAACAGTGGTACTCTACAGCAGGAGAATCTAGTGAGATAGCAGTATACTGCCTGTTCTTTTAATTAGGAGTTAGCGCCCGGGCAAGAACGTCACTTAAGATACTCCACCTGTAGCTAGCTTTAGGTTTAGCCCCAAAAACCTAACTCCTTTCAAGTAGATAAAACTAGCCACTAACTCAGCACCCAAAGAGATTTACACAACTTCGTATCTGAGTTATCAAGGGGTGGTTCCTTTGGAGAACCGGTCTGGTAAAACTTGTTTATCAGCCAATCTCACTCTAAATTAAAAGAAAAATAAATATAAGTCTTTTAGCTGAGCAGATCGATACTAAGCAAGAATTGCCAGCTGGTTGTTCCCTTGATACCTCAGAGATGCGACACGGGGAAAGTGTCATTTAACTAGTTCTGAGCCTAAAAGCTTCTCCAGAATCTGACGACTCAGGGAATCGACTTGTTGTTCAAGAGTCGCCAATGCCTGAGCTTTTTGCTGATCTATCTCTTGCTGTGCTTGCTCTCTTTGCCTTTGGGCTTCCTGCTGGGCTTGGGCTTTTTCCTCGTCAGCAGCTTTTTGGGCATCCGCTTGCGCAGCCGCAATCGTAGCTTGGGCATCCCGGCGAGTTTCCCCTAGCTCTTGCTCATACTGCGCAGCTAGTTTCTCTGTCTTTGCTAAACGCTCACGTGCCTCTGAGAGATTCGAGCGAATGTATTCGTCTCTGCCGTCAATCGAGTTGCTTAGTGGCTTGTAGAACACTTGATTCAACACTGCCACCAAGACTAAAAATTGCAATGCCATCAAAGGCAGGGTAGCATCAAAATCAAATAAGCCCCCTTCCTGAGTAGCAGCTTCCGCTGTTTCTACAGCGAGTAGAATTGTCCAATGCATCATCATTTTGTTGAGATCGCGCAGCTCAAAAGAGTCAGCTACTGTAAGCTGGAATAGAAATTACTTTCTCTGGGTTGCTAGCAAGTTTTTACAGCACTCAGGTGAGGGTGCTCAGACTGAGAATTTCCTCGACCTGAGCGCTGGCAAGAGTCCTACGAGAAGGGGTTGGCAAATAGTAAAACAAGAGCAACCACAAGGCCGTAGATGGTTAGCGCTTCCATGAAGGCTAAGCTCAACAACAGCGTGCCGCGAATTTTACCCTCAGCTTCCGGTTGCCGTGCAATCCCTTCAACCGCTTGACCAGCAGCATTACCTTGACCAATACCAGGGCCAATAGCCGCTAAACCAACAGCTAGAGCAGCAGCGACGACGGAAGCGGCAGCAACTAATGGATCCATGACAATTTTCCTTTTTGTAAATTAACTAGAACGACAAAAATGAGACTCCCACCCCGAAAAATCCGCTCTTAGGAGCGGACTGGTGGTATCAGTGCTGGAACTAGGGCTAGAAGAGTACCATGAGCTTTAAGAATTTCACTCATGCTCCTCCCCACCATGACCCTCAATCGCTTCCCCAATGTAAGCGGCGGCCAGAGTAGCAAAGATTAGCGCCTGAATAGCACTGGTAAACAAACCCAGGGCCATCACCGGCAGAGGAACAAACAAGGGAACAAGCAGTACTAAAACTGCCACAACTAGCTCATCAGCCAGAATATTGCCAAATAAACGGAAGCTCAACGAGAGAGGCTTGGTGAAATCTTCCAAGATATTGATAGGCAATAATATTGGCGTTGGCTCGATATACTTTGCCAAGTATCCTATGCCCCGTTTACTAAAACCAGCATAGAAATATGCCAGAGAAGTGAGTAAGGCAAAAGCCACCGTTGTGTTGATATCGTTTGTTGGTGCCGCTAACTCACCCTCTGGCAGGTGAATTAGCTTCCAAGGAACCAGGGCACCAGACCAATTTGCCACAAAAATGAACAAAAACAGAGTGCCGACAAAAGGAACCCAGGGACGATATTCTTTCTCCCCAATCTGGTTTTTTGCCAAATCCCTTAGAAATTCCAGGGCGTACTCCATAAAATTCTGGATGCCACTGGGAATACGCTGAATACTTTTAGTGGCAGCAAGCGAAGCAATGACAAGGATGGCGATGACTACCCAGGAGGTGAGAAAAACCTGCCCGTGTACTTTTAGATTGCCAATTTCCCAGTAAAGGTGCTTACCAACTTCTAATTCAGCAAGGGGAAAAGAATGTAGAAGGCTTATACCATTGATCATTTCCATTCCATAAATTTCCCCAGATACCTGCACAAGAGTGAAACGTCGGCTAAACTAACGACTTGAGCTACTTATCCTGATCAGAAGCAGGAAGCAGTGTGCTCTGTAGCACGTAGACGATGATTGCGGCTTTATAAGTCAGAAATCCTAGAAATATGGGCATAACCTGCAATCTTTGCCATTGCGTAGCAACAACAAATAGCCCGATAAAAAGCGCTAAACGGTTAGAACTCGGACGCTTATTTTGTTGACCTATCCGCTCAACGTCTTTAGCCAACATCCTCAAGTAAACCACACCTGTGCACGCCCCGATCAAATAATTCAGGGCAATGTCAAGGGAATAAAAAACCCAGACACAGATGAAAATAGCCGCTGTAATTACCAACGTCACTAACAATAAATTTTGTTTGAGTTGGTAGTATTCCTGCATGGAGGAATCAGTTGAGGGCGACAAGGAACTCGGTTGAGTAACTTCCTCAGTTGTTGATTGGGTTTGGATAGAGTCGTCTGACAAGTTCACGGTTAGCAGCCAAAGCTCGCACAGGAATCTGGCTTAAGTGCGATAATCCAGGGCTATCATACCACGCGATAGTAACAATACTTAAAAAATTGCCAATGCTAAATTACTGGTAAAAAGCTACCAGTAATTCGGTGATCACTCTGAACACTCAACTTAGCTGAATTAGAGGCTCCAGCAGCTCTTCACTTCCAGCTAAAATTTGCTCAAACTCCTCCAAACAAGGGGGATATGGCGCTAATTACTTAACTGGGAGTTAATAAAATCAACTGTTTTGCGAGCAGCGATCGCACTGATTGCAAATCCAATGACACTCCTGCTAAAAGCTCTCCGACTGTTCGCTGTTGCCCCAGATTCTGATCACAAGCAGACAAAAATTCCCATTCTTCCGTCGATAGCTTGACAATTTGGTAGTTGTAATCCATGGGTGATTGGCTGGGCCATCCATGCATACAGGGATTACGTTCAACAACGGCCGTCAAAAGAGCTTCGTCTACTGACCAATCGGCTTTAGGGAGTGGAGGACGCGTCAAGAAAAATTCATAATGGGTGAGTTCTGGATCTAGTAGTTCAATCAAGCGATACAGTTGACGTTCAGTCAATCCTTGGGAGCGCGCCATCAAATCCGGATTCTGACCAAAAAGCCGCTCTTTATCCCAGTAATCTGGATTAGAAAAGCCCAAAAACTCTAAACCGGAGGCATCAATCAGTTTAAAGAGCGTCTCTACGTTATAGTCGATTTCTTGGGGATGAACATACATATCAGCAAAATTTGCATCCCGATGATTTTCTAAAGACCAGCGTTCTTGCTCTCTCTTGACTATACGGTTATTTTTTGGTAGAGAATCAAACAACTGACGCCCAACCTTAACGCCGTCCTGATAGTCTCCTCCTTGGTCGCCTTGTAAAAGAGCGATCGCCTGCTGCATTAGCCTGATTTCCCATCGACCCAATTCTGCATAGACAAAGATGTGCATCAGACCGCCAGGAGCTAGCTTAGCCGCCAAAGACTTAATTCCTCGAATTGGGTCGGGCAAATGGTGCAAAACGCCAACGCAGTTAATCAAATCAAACTCACCATCAAGTTGATCAGCATCGTAGACACTCAAGTGATGAAAATCAACTCCACTGGCTCCCGACCTTTGACAGCGTTCCTTTGCCACTGCCAACGCACCAGAACTCAAGTCAATGCCGACTACAGATGCTTGGGGATTGAGGTGTGCCAAATACTCTGTCCCTACACCAGTACCGCAACCAGCATCTAAAATACGAATGTCTTGACTTGGCGGTTTTCGACCCGTACAAAAACTATAGGCTGCCAACCAATTCCAGCGCCAGTTGTAGCCAGGGGGTGGCTCGTCCAGTAACGGTTCTGGTGGGAAGGGATAGGTATCGTAAAGCCGTTCAACGGCGGCGCTGGTATCTTGAGAGGCTTCCATGAATTTAAGCAACAAACCTCGAAAACAATAGTAAACAATGTAACAAAACTTAGGGTTTTCTCATCTGGTGACTCTAATCAACTATGATTACTCTCGTGGAACTCTGGATTATGTTCTATACACTTCTTAATAAAATAGTCGAATCTGAGGCATCAGAAAAGTTTTAATCTAGAGGCTGACGTGGTTTAGCCAGGGCATTTGTTTATTAAAGGCATCGCGGAAATCCCTGTCCATATTTTTTTCGGTGGGAAGGGAAAAGGTATTAGGTGCGGTTCGGCCTTAAGGTAAGCAAAATTGGCTGGCATTGGAACCTTGTTCAGACTTAACACAGTAGCAATTTGTCGATGGGAGCGTTTGAAAACCAATGAGTGTTAAGGCAAGTGGTGGAAGCTCGGTTGCGCGTCCGCAACTATATCAAACAGTACCGGTTTCAACAATTATCCAAGCAGAACAACAAGACCGGTTTTTGGCGGGTGGTGAGCTAAGCGAGCTTGCCAGTTACTTCCGCTCTGGTGCAAGGCGTTTGGAAGTTGCAGATATTATCAGCCAAAACTCAGATCTGATTGTATCCCGTGCGGCCAACCGGATTTTTGTGGGTGGTTCGCCGATGGCTTACCTAGAAAAGCCAGTAGAAGAGACTCTCCAGGAAATGGTGACCTCAGGCGGTGGTGCTGCCGTCAGCACGGATGTCAGAGACTCGATGAAACTGGGAACAGTCACTTATGTAGAGAGTGGTGGCGGCTTCTTAGAAGGTCTGCGAGGACTCTTCAGTACTTCGAGCGGCGGCCCGGCACCAGCAGGTTTCCGGCCGATTAACGTCTCCCGTTACGGCCCGAAAAACATGCAGAAGTCCCTGCGGGACTTGTCCTGGATGTTGCGCTATCTAACTTATGCGATCGTTGCCGGTGATCCGAATATCCTCACCGTTAACGTCCGGGGTCTACGGGAAGTGATCGAAAATGCTTGTTCTGGAGAAGCTACCTTAGTCGCAGTACAGGAAATGCGCAGTGCTTCCCTAGGATATTTCAAGCGTGATGCTGAAAGCCGGGAAATTGTTGCTCAGTACTTCGAGATTCTAATTAACGAATTTAAGGCGGCTACTCCTTCAGATAAGGTGCGGCAGCGTCCTTCATCTGACCAGCAAGGTCTGCAATTACCTCAAAGTTACTTTAATGCTGCAGAGCGCCGTCCGAAGTTTGTCATGAAAACTGGTCTGTCGGCATCAGAAAAGCAAGAGGTAGTTAGGGCAACCTATCGGCAGATCTTTGAGCGTGACATTACCCGGGCCTATAGCCAATCCATCTCTTACCTGGAGTCTCAGGTAAAAAATGGCGACATCTCGATGAAAGAATTTGTCCGCCGCCTGGGTAAATCAGTACTCTACCGAAAGCAATTTTACGAACCCTTCATTAACTCTCGGGCACTAGAACTGGCTTTCCGGCATTTCCTAGGCCGTGGCCCTAGTTCTCGTGAAGAAGTTCAAAAATACTTCTCCATTGTGTCTAATGGTGGTTTAGCAGCTCTTGTAGATGAGTTGGTAGATTCTCCGGAATACTCCGACTACTTTGGTGAAGAAACCGTTCCCTATCTAAGAGGTCTGGGTCAAGAAGCCCAAGAATGCCGTAATTGGGGGATGCAGCAAGATTTATTGAGGTACAGCGCCCCCTTCCGTAAAGTCCCTCAATTTATCACAACCTTTGCCAAGTACGAACAGCCTCTACCTGACCAGCATCCTTACGGCGCTGGTAACGACCCATTAGAAATTCAGTTCGGGGCAATTTTCCCGAAACAAACCCGCAATCCTAACTCCCGGCCAGCACCTTTTGGCAAGGATACCAAGCGTATCCTGATCCATAAAGGTCCAGGCATCAAAAACCAAAACAGCAATCCCAAGGCTAGGGGTGAGTTTCCTGGTTCCCTTGGTTCCAAGGTGTCCCGCTTAGACCAGTTACCCGGTGCTAATCTTAAAGCTAAAGGAACTAGTGTTAAGTTCTCGGAAAGCTCCACCCAAGCAGTAATTAATGCCTGTTATCTCCAAGTATTTGGCTGTCTTCCCTATGAATGGGAACGCATGAAGGTGGCAGAAATTAAGCTAGAAAACGGCGATATCACCCTGCGAGATTTTGTCCGGATGTTGGCCAAGTCGGATGGTTTCCGTAAGCGTTACTGGACATCGCTGTATGTGGTTAAAGCAGTGGAATACATCCACCGTCGTCTTTTAGGACGTCCTAGCTATGGACGTCAGGAGATGAACAAATACTTTGATATTTGTGCCAAGAAAGGCTTTTATGCTCTAGTTGATGCGATCATCGACAGCAAAGAGTACGAAGAAGCTTTTGGGGAAGATACCGTTCCTTATGAGCGCTATCTAACTCCGGCCGGTTTACAGTTGCGCTCAACACGACCCGGTAGCTTGAAAGAAGATATGGCCACTAGGGTTGACAAAGAAACAACACCGCGCTTTGTTGAACTTGGTCAAGTTACCGAGATGCGCACGGAACCTGATATTCAATTCCGCGTTAATCAAGGCGTAACTGTCAAGCGTGAGCAAACGAAAGTCTTCAAGCTAACCAACACGCTTGACAAAGTAGCTTTGGCAACCCTGATTCGAGCTGCTTACCGGCAAATCTTCGAGCGGGATATTGAACCCTACATCATCAAGAATCAATTCTCTGCCCTAGCCAGCAAGCTAGGCAACTGCGAAATTAATGTCAAAGAGTTGATTGAAGGGTTAGGTTGTTCAGAACTTTATATCAAAGAGTTTTACACTCCTTACCCCAACACCAAAGTGATTGAGCTGGGAACTAAGCACTTCCTCGGTCGTGCCCCCGAAAATCAGAAGGAAATCCAAAAGTACAATCAGATTTTGGCTTCTCAAGGCATCCGTGGCTTTATTGGTGCCATGGTCAACAGCATGGAGTATGCCCAAGTGTTTGGAGAAGATACAGTGCCTTACCGGCGCTTCCCGACCTTGCCAGCAGCCAACTTCCCCAATACTCAGAAGCTCTATAACAAGTTGACTAAGCAAGATGACGAGCTAGTGGTTCCCAGTTTTGAGCCAGTTAAAGCCCGTATGGAGGCCTCAAAGATGCCCTTAACGGGTAAAGTGATCGCTGACACCCAGGCAAAAGAACGGCAACAGCAAATGAGCCAGCCGGATATCCTAGGAGTGGGTCGCTCGTTTTCTGGAGAGTCTCTTGGCGTGAGCGTAACCAGTCCTCAAAAAACTAGGATTGTCCGCTTGAACAAAGGGGCAAACCCTGCAGAAATCGAACTGGTGATTCATGCCATCTACTCTCAAGTAATGGATCTCTTCAGTTCTCAGGTGCCAGCAGAATACCGACATCCTGATCTAGAGAGCAGCCTGCGCAATGGTCTAGCCTCAGTGCGAGGGTTTGTCAAAGCTGTAGCAAGTTCTGAGTTCTATGAGCAGCGTTTCTGCTTACCCTATCCCCAAGCCAAAGCTGTGGAGTTACTATTCCGGCACTTGCTAGGGCGCACACCAGAAACCCAAACAGAAATACAGCACTACGGCAAACTCCTAAATGAGCAGGGTTTACCAGCTGCAGTAGAAGCAATCCTTGATAGCGCCGAGTATGCTCGTTTCTTTGGTGAGAATGTAGTTCCTTACAATCGCTTTCCTACTCTGTCGGTAAGCAACTATCCAGGTAGTGTCAAAGCTATCTCTGATCAGAGAGAGAGGGGCTAGTAACTTATTAAAGACGGCTGCTAGCAAGCAAAGCCAGCGTTCTGCAGCTTCCTTGATGAGGTGCAGAACGCCCTAACCCCCTATTAATTCACCAGGTTGCACCAAAAGCATTGGCAGCTTCAGCCTGATCGGGATCTGGACGGAAAGCATTTTTGTTTTCCGTCTCTAATCTCCTGCAACTTCTTGTTAATCACTCATCAGCAGAAATCTGAGGAGAAATATTACAAACTGTTGCAGCAAAGTAAGAATGGGAATGATCTATCGCAGAATGTTTGCGGAAGGTGGCTGTGTCTCTGAACCTAATGCATCGCTAATTACTCCAACGAACTCTAATGAAAGTTAGGGCATCTTAGTAGATTGGGGTCAAAGCTGTAATTGAGAGCAATCTATTACAGCCTGTTAGTGAAGGCTTAGGTAAAGTGGTTCAGCAATCAAGAATGTGAATGCCAGTTTAGACACATCTGGTTATATTTTTTTGGAGGAATCCATCGATGAGTATAGTCACGAAATCCATTGTTAACGCCGACGCTGAGGCCCGCTATCTCAGCCCTGGCGAACTAGATCGGATTAAGAGCTTTGTTACCAGTGGTGACCAGCGTCTCCGTATCGCTCAGACCTTAACTGACTCCCGCGAGCGCATCGTTAAGCAAGCTGGCGACCAATTGTTCCAGAAGCGTCCCGATGTTGTTTCTCCTGGCGGCAATGCCTACGGTGAAGAAATGACTGCTACTTGTCTGCGAGATATGGACTACTATCTGCGTCTCATCACCTACGGAGTAGTAGCTGGCGACGTTACACCAATTGAAGAAATTGGTCTAGTAGGTGTTCGGGAAATGTATAAGTCCCTAGGTACTCCTATTGATGGAGTAGCAGAAAGTGTCCGCGCGATGAAGAGTGTTGCCACCTCAATGATGTCTGGGGAAGACGCTTCTGAAGCTGGATCTTATTTCGATTACGTAATTGGTGGACTGGGGCAGTAGACTTAGAGTCCTTTCCCGCTACAGATTAAAAACGCGACATTGCGCAGCGCCTAGACGCGCTAATCAGGTCTGTAAGCCAGATTCAAGAGAGTAGGTGAAATAAGGAAATAGAACTATGCAAGACGCAATTACCTCTGTAATCAACGCTTCCGATGTTCAAGGCAAGTACTTGGACTCCTCCGCTATGGAAAAGCTCAAAGGCTATTTCAAAACCGGTGAACTGCGAGTGCGTGCGGCTACAACTATCAGCGCTAACGCTGCCACCATTGTTAAGGAAGCCGTCGCCAAGTCCTTACTTTATTCGGATATCACTCGTCCCGGCGGCAATATGTACACAACTCGCCGCTACGCTGCTTGCATCCGTGATTTGGATTACTACTTGCGCTATGCTACCTATGCCATGTTAGCAGGCGACCCTTCCATCCTGGATGAGCGTGTACTCAACGGCTTGAAAGAAACCTACAATTCTTTAGGTGTTCCTGTGGGCGCAACTGTACAAGCTATCCAAGCGATGAAAGAAGTTACCGCCAGCCTTGTTGGTTCCGATGCTGGTAAGGAAATGGGCGTCTACTTTGACTATATCTGCTCCGGCTTGAGCTAAGAGATTTCTCTTAACTTAAATTCTGAGCTTTTAGTAGGTTGTCTGGTTAAGGTATGGGAAGTCAATTGTGAGTGCTAGTTTGTTAGAGGCGAGTTGTCATTCTTCGCGATTAGGCAGATTAGTTTCAGCGGTCTAGTATTGACAATTGACTCCCGACCTTTGTTTTGTGTACGCAAGCCTAAAGAAGTTTCGTAGTAGTGAGATCACCTGCTTAGTTAGGTAAAAACGACTTTAAGAAGGTGTTTGACTCCATGCCGCTTTAGTCAAGTACACAATAACCCAAAAAGTATTTTGAGTATTGCTTTGAGCCGTCGCTTCAAAAACGGAATTCAAATTTAAAATTTCTTAACTCAATCAGGAGAGATAAACACATGCGGACGTTTAAAGTAACTGCCTGCGTTCCCAGCCAAACCAGAATCAGAACACAACGAGAATTACAAAATACTTATTTTACAAAGTTGGTTCCTTACGATAACTGGTTTCGTGAGCAACAGCGAATTATGAAAATGGGTGGCAAAATTATTAAGGTTGAGCTGGCCACTGGTAAGCAGGGTATGAATACCGGCTTGCTTTAAGTTTGGCGGTGTTTCCTAGATCAAGACTACCGCTTCAGGTTGGTGGTTCAAAAGGGGAGCAGCTCAGGAAAAATAAAACGACTAATCTATAGCTACCCCCTCTAGTTAAATCTGACTAAGGGGGTTTAGTGATCTGAGCAATTGACTTCTCTCTAGTTGGGGGTGACACCGGGATTCGTTGCCAAGAGAAAATGGTTAATTGTCACTTTACTTATTAATTACTTTCAGACCAGGCTATTGGCAGCATTCTTTTTTGAAATTGGTATCAGCACTAAAGTGACTGAACTTCTATCTTCGAGTGTCTCATCGTGAGTATTGCATACTAATAGAGAAACAGTACTAGTCATTGACTATCTATTAACTATTAGTGGTTTTACGCGATCTGCTTATGTTGGTTAATCCCGACGCTAGACAATGGGCAATAGGTGCCCGCCTACTGCGTTGGTTAACTTTTTTATGGATGTTTATTGGATTAGCCGTTCTCTTCTCAGCGTCTTATCCTAGTGCAGATGCCGAGTTTGGAGATGGGCTGTATTACTTCAAGCGACAGCTAATTTCTATCTTGCTGGGCTTAGTAGTGTTTAACTTACTGGTGCGATCGCCTTTGCGCTTTGTACTAAAAGTGTGTCATTGGTTTGTGATACTACTGCTAGGATTACTTGTGGTAACCCTGATTCCCGGACTGGGAACCACAATTAATGGTGCAAGCCGTTGGTTATCGTTTGGAGTATTTCCGTTTCAACCTTCGGAGTTAATTAAGCCCTTTTTAGTGCTACAAAGCGCTCGACTCTTTGGTCGATGGGACCGGCTAACTTGGGGGTTTCGTTTACTTTGGCTCGGAATTTTTATCTGTGTGCTTCTGAGCATTTTGATACAGCCAAACCTGAGTACTGCAGCCCTGTGCGGTATGACTTTGTGGCTAGTGGCAGTAGCGGCAGGTTTACCTTTTCCCTACCTAGGGGGAACAGCCCTGGCAGGTGTTGTGCTGGGTGTAATCAGTATCAGCATCAAGGAATACCAAAGGCGCCGGGTGATGTCATTTCTCAATCCCTGGGCTGATCCAATGAACGACGGCTACCAATTAGTTCAAAGCCTCTTGGCAGTCGGTTCTGGTGGCACTTGGGGTTCTGGGTTTGGGTTATCGCAACAAAAACTATTCTACTTACCAATTCAGTACACTGATTTTATCTTTGCCGTATTTGCTGAAGAGTTCGGCTTTGCAGGTAGTGTTCTGCTACTGTTACTAGTCATGGCTTATGCGACAGTGGCGCTGATGGTAGCAATGAAGGCACACAACAAAGTTCATCAGCTAGTGGCTATCGGTTCAATGATTTTGCTCGTAGGACAGTCGCTGCTAAATATCGGCGTTGCTACCGGTGTTTTGCCAACAACAGGTTTGCCGTTCCCCTTCTTCAGCTATGGCGGTAATTCGATGATTGCTAGTTTGATCTCCGCAGCACTACTAATTAGAGTGGCAAGAGAGAGTAGCGAGGCTGAAGTTGTCAACCTCAAATCACGTCGCCAGCTATTAGCAGAAAGGCGGCGTTCTAGGATCAATAAGCAATAGCTAGATAAAACTTAGAAAGATAACTGGAAGCTTTGCAGAGTATCAGGTTTCACTGGAAGAGAAAGCCAGCCAAAAGGAGGGGCAATAATAAAAGGGCAGACACGATTACCACGACGGTGACTGGATCAACCTGAATGATATTCTTTTCTGGATCGCTCATCGGGCACCTCCGGTAAAATATGCAGATAAACTTCAGACTAAAGGAAATTTGCTGATCTCTCAACTTCTATTCAAGGGAAATAACTGATCCTTTGACGAGTCCATGGGATGGTTACTAATTTATAGCAGTTTTACTAGGGATGAAGTGTAATTTTGTCACTTTGAAGTAATTAAAGTTTTAGACTAACTCAAATTTGACTCCGTTAAACTTTTTACTATTACCTCTAATTAAGCAGTTAAGTTTACTCATTAAGGTTAACCAAGAAACTGATGAGAAGCTTATTCAGCTTATTTGAGTCAAATTTATGGTCTGGAAAATTATTCAGAGAAGATAATTAATATCTTAAAGCTTAATTTGTGAAAAGCTAATTTTATCTGGGTCATATTTTAAAGGATACACGCCAGACTTCCCTCTATAGGCTGATGAATACTTGATGTGCATTGAGAAAAATCGAAGGAGTAGACAAAATTACAACAACTAAAATTCTGCATTCGTGCAGGTCTAGTTTTGTTGGAAAAAAGGAGGTAAATAAGCATGGCTATAGGGCAACTTAGACGTGCAGTAGGTATTTTTGGCAACCGTCGCGATGCGGAATATGCCCTCAGCAAACTTAGATCAACGTGTCTCCCACGGAGATTACTTAATCGTGCTAGAAGGCACTGAGACTGAAATCCGCACTGCTGAAACCGTTCTTAACAATCGGGGAGTTAGCGATTGGGGTATTTACGATGTACCCGGAGTTAATACTAATCCTCGAATGGGTATTCTCTAAGCGTTTGTCGATAATTAATCAACAAATAATTTGAACGCACAAACATACTAATCCCTCTTAGTCTGTCGCTTATTTAGTAGTGACAGGCTATTGATTGCTGAGTTACTTGACTTGACGACGTTAGAGTTGGAGGAAAGAGGAAAACGCTATCTTGGGAATAATTAGCAGTCTTCCCTAGTGCGAGGGTCACCATGAATCAAGAGCAACAGCAGCCAGTAGCGCTTGAAAAACCAACTTATACTGAAAAAACTAATCGCATCAAGGCTTGGAGTCAATTTATTAAATCGGTAACTCCCTACATTTGGGTTGCTATCGTGCTAATTGTCATTATTCCTTTGATTGGTAAAGGCTTTATTGGTAATTCGGTTACAGCCAATTTAGAAACCTCAGAGGACAGAATCACGCAAGTTGAAGTTAACAGAACAATAGCTGATCAAGGCGAAATTGAGCAAGCGATGGCAACTGCAATCACTGATGCCCATAATCAGGCAGAGAACTTTGCTTCAAAAAAATTAGATGAGTGGGTTGATCAATTGATGAAACGCGTTGATCACAATTTTATCGATTGGTATTTTGATTACTTTAATCAAAAAAGACTGGAGTTTAGCGCTCCCTTTATCTGGTTATCTTCAGCAGCAGCCCACTGGATAGATACTAATAACCAGCCTCCGAGTCAAGTAGTAGCAGAAAACTTGACGGAAAACTTTCAAACCGAATTTGCTAAGCGCGTTCTTAGACCAAGAATTGCACAACTTGAACTAGAAAGAATAACTAGAGATACAATTAATATCTATCTTACAGAACTAGGTAGTAATATTGCGACTGTTCAAAGCAGTTACCAGATTCCTCAAGGAAACTGGGAGCGCTATCTCGATGACATTGGTGTTACGATTAATGATAGTGAAGGAAATATTGCCAACTTATCTTTGAAGTTGTTAACCGGTGGCAGCACTATCCTGATAGCTAAGGCAATGATGCCTCTGGTGACTAAGATAGGAAGTCAAGTGGCGTTATCTTTCGCTGGCAAAGCCACGGCAAAAATGGCAGCAAAAACTGGTGGTATAGTAGCTGGGAAATTTGGCGCGCAGCTAGTAGACCCCATTGTGGCCGTAGGCATTATCATTTGGGACGTCTGGGAGTACCAGCACACCGTAAAGGTAGATAAACCAATTTTGCGGGAAGCAATTCAAGACTATTTAGAAGAAGTCAAAGCTTCACTGCTCGATAACCCCGAAAATAGCATCATGGCAGCAATCTATCAGCTAGAGGGCGGCGTTATCAAATCAGTTCAATCTGCAACTTATCGAGCATAATTAGTCTTTGGAGCTGCCAAAACTAATACCTAAGAGTTAGTTGATTAGTTCCGCTAATTGTAATAATTACCCAAGAAAGCGATCACTAAAAGGGCAATCCGATTACCTGTTCCCTAAGCTCTTTAGTGAAGTTGAAGACCAGGGTGCATCTAATCCTAGTACACGTCTAGCTTTTGAGCCTCTGAATAGTCTTACCGGGTCAGATTGGGGCGATAATATCGCTATACTGCCAATTGAGGCCCTTATTGATTTTTTGAATTTCTCGAGGAGCAGATATATGACATCTTATGCAGCATCTTCTGCCAGAGCCGAGATGAGTGAACTCCGGCGTCTGAAAACTTTACTACCGCCAGAATTGCAGAGTTGGGTTATGGTGGAAGCCACAACCGAAGTCAATCCTCCCTTGCTTCGCTCAGAAGAGATTGGCAGAGACGAAGTAGAGATTCAAATTGATCTGGTCAAATGGGAGCAATTAGCCCTTGACCAGCGTAACCTGCTGTTTTGGCACGAAGTTGCTCGTATCCAAAATGACACCATTCCCAAAGAGGGTTGGGAAATGGCAGCCCTGGCAATTGGTTTAGGTGGTGCTGTCGGCGAGCTCTGGGTGCAAGATGGTTTGTTGCTCTTGTTGGCTTTAGGCTTGTGTGGCGTTTCCGGCTGGAGACTTTACCAGAAAAACAATGGGGAGAAAAACGTCAAGGAAGCTCTAGAGGCTGACGAGAAAGCGATCGCCATTGCCACTCGTTTTGGCTATACTCTACCTAACGCCTACAAGAGTCTCGGCAGTGCTCTAAAAACCTTAATTGAAATCACTCCAGGTCGCCGTCAACGCCGCAAATACGAAGCAAGGCTCTCAGCTCTGAAAAAAAGTGCTGCCCAAGCCAAGGCGAAAATGAAAGGCCAACGCGAAGGAATCATCTAAAGCTGACCAATCATTTTATGAGTCTGGGGTATCACTCGCACTTGCTTAAGAGTGTCTTTCATTAAAGTCTGCCAAGCAAGAACTTGTTCAGGAGAAGGGGGTAGCACTGGGTACTTCGATGCCGCCACAGGCGTCACTGGCTGCAAAAATACCGGAATTTTAGGATTGACGTCTGCTACTAAATGAGCCGCTTTCTGCAACTCAACTGGGTTCGTATTGCGGTCGATGATTAACTTGACAAATACCTCCACAGAAGCCTGGTCACAAAGGTGGAGAAATTCTGCATGAGATAGCCATCTATCTTCCCCACTCACACTAGGTAGCTTGATATCCATACCGACTAAATCTAAGTAAGGTAGAACCCTTGCTAGTTGTTGGGGACGATGACCGCCGCTTTCGAGATAAATTGGCAGTAGAGTTAATTGCCTCAGCTGAGGGAGAAACTCAACCAGAAATGGAGCATGAAGCAGTGGTTCACCACCAGTGAGGCTAATGCTATCGTGCAAACCCGGTCGGTTTTGTCGCTCCACCCAGTTGAGAAGCAAACTAGCAGGCACAGGATTAGAATGAGTTTCAAAGTCACGGTGTCCAGGCGTCTGCTCAATGCGACAATCTTTGGGAACACTCCATGTATTAGCACTATCACAGAAATGGCAGCGTAGGTCACACAAGGCAAAACGGATAAAAAGCTGACGGGTGCCTACGTTTAACCCTTCCCCTTGAATAGCAGAAAAAATTTCAATGAGTCGTGCGCTGAGTTGAGTTTCTGGAAGCATCTGACAAGTTAATTGTTAAGTGACCATTCCTGAGTGCTGGATACTGCTAAAAAAAACTCCGGAAAAAGAGGAAATTACTCCGTAAGGAATACTAGTTATCTGCTCGATAATAGGCGTATACCGATCACTTTGACCTAAGTACCTGGCAAAGTGAAAGTTTGTAGGACACAATGTTGGTCAGAACAATAGGCAACGACTAGGTAGCGAGTCTTTATGGTTGACCCGGTTTCCGCAGCGGATTTTAAAGTGATGTTCCTCAACGAAACTCCTATAGTGCAGGTTCCAGCTCGCATTAGCGTACTTGAAGCTGTAGCTCTTAAAAAGAACTTTCAAGAACTTTTACAAGAAAACTCTCCTCCAGTAAAGATCATATTTGATTTTAGCCAGACTACGTTTATCGATAGTAGTGGCATCGGTGCTCTTGTAAGTAATCACAAAAGCGCCGCCGAAAAAGGGGTACAAATGATACTTAAGGGTGTACTCCCTCCAGTCTTGGGAGTTTTGGAAATGACCGGACTCGACAAGATTTTGAGCGTTGAGCCACTAGATATTTCTACAGTAAAAACGACAGGAAGATCAGAGCCCCGTCCACTGCCGACTACTCACCCTTCCCTACGTTCTTGGCTGAAGCGATTTATTGATATTGTTGGGGGAACGGTTGGTCTTGGCATTACTGCTTTGGTCTTGATTCCCATTGCCATTGCCATTAAGCTTGACAGTCCCGGGCCGATCTTCTTTTGTCAAACTCGTCTTGGCTGGATGGGAAAACAGTTTCGGATTTGGAAATTCCGTTCCATGTTTATGGATGCCGAAGCAAGGCTAAAAGAACTCGAAGCTCAAAATGAAGCCGGTGATAACAAGATCTTCAAATTAGAAAATGATCCCAGAATAACCCCCGTTGGCAAATTTTTACGGCGGACTAGCCTTGATGAACTGCCTCAGTTTTGGAATGTCATTAGAGGTGAGATGAGTCTAGTCGGAACTAGACCGCCGACACCGAATGAAGTCGAAATTTATGAAGTACCTGAGTGGCAGCGTTTAGATGTCAAACCCGGTATGACAGGCGAGTGGCAGGTGAATGGGAGAGCCAAAATAACCCCGTTTGAAGAAATTATTCAATGGGATTTACAGTACCAGCGAAACTGGAGCTTGACCCATGATCTTAAACTGATTCTCCAAACCATCTTGGTAGTGTTTCGTAGAGAAGGTAAGTAAATAGTGGCGCATCTCAAAAAAACCCGGAATCCTTTTCGGTTTATGCATAACGAAAAACCACTAAAACAATCCCATCTTCGGTTAGAGACGGACTTGAAAGCAGTAGAAGAAGTCTTGCAGTGGTTTGAGCAATTTGCACCACCGCTACTGCCCGAACAACTTTGGCAAAAATCTCAAATTGCCCTGGTAGAAGGCTTCACAAATGCTGTTCGTCATGCTCATCGCAATCTACCTCAGACAACAGTGATTGAAATTGAGCTACAGTTATTTACTGACTATTTGGAGATCCGGATTTGGGACCAGGGACAACCTTTTGATTTATATGCTAAGCTCGAATCCCTCTGCCGAGAGGATTGTGATCCTCTAGACAAAGAAGGGGGCAGAGGGCTAATCTTTATCCAACAACTAACGGATGAGCTTTCTTACCAGCGCCTAGACGACCAACGCAATTGTCTGCTGATGCGTAAGTGGTTCTAGATTTCCGCAGAAGCTCGTTCAATTAAACGTCGTGCCAAGGTTTGAATACCGGTATGTTCGTAGTAGTTGGTAGACATATCCAGAAAAGCAGCCAAATAGTCTAACTTGTCATCAGAAAACTCAATAAAGCCTTGCAGATTATTTGCTACTTTTTGAGGAGTCAAACCTTTTTCTGCAACAAAGCCACCCATCCAACCTTGGACTGAATCAAAGCTGCGATTAATAAAATTGAGTTTCGACTGAGAATCATCGCCGGGAATAGCGTCATTAATGCTCTTAAAACCCTGATTTTCTTCCAGTCTGGAAGGAGTTATACCTGAGATGGTTGATTGTGCTTTCTGCAGAAAATCGGGGCCGAGGGGAATTAGACCATCAAAACAAACCAGTGCTGCCATCCGCATCAAGGATTCACCACTGTAGTCAGATAAAGCAGCGACAAAATCGCCGATGCTATCTCCGGGAATACCATTAATCTGGCAAAAAGCCACCAGTTCCACCACCACTTTCAAGCACAAATCGAGACTTTGAGCTTTGTCAGCTTTCGGTGTCAGCCGATTTAAGAATCCCAAAAGTGGTACTTTTTCGCCAATTTTGTTGCCTAAAGCCGCAGCGCCCAGCGCACTACCAGTGCTATCGATAGTTTGGTACAGCCACAGAGCACGTTGGTAAGCCTGGGAACGGTCGTTGTACAAATAGACGGCGCGATCGCCAATTTGCTGGATTAGTTCTTCATCGTCTTCACCAGTGACAGCACGGATTGTATTTTCAAAACCAACCAAGTTTTCCCATTGACCGGGAACAACAAAATCGAGAGCCTTGAGTGCTCTCGTTGTCATGTTGCTGGTTGGCAGGTTATCAACTAGTTCAAAAATTGGCTTGCTCACACTCAATATCCTTTTTATTTTGTTGAGTTTTGCATCTTGCATCTTGGTTTTGTTGTCAGAGAAAATTGTCCCCGACGACTGCAAATAAACTAAGAAGATTATTTACTTAACTCTGGCAAGACCATTGAGATTAAATTTTTGTAACCAAGTTTCGCGGTCGCTTGCAGTAAAAGCAGCATCGCGCGATTGGACTTTGACTTGGTAGCGATTGGCTACTAGAACAGCAGTTTGATTTTTACCAATAGTCCTGGCTGGATAACCGGCAATTTGTTGAGAGCTTTGTTGATATTTTGCCGCAACATCAGGAGTGCTAGCCGTATCAGAAATGGACAGCATAGCTACGTCCTGACCATCTTTTTTTAACTTAGCTTCGGCAAAGCCTTTTTTCTCTTGAGTATAGACGCGTTCGTAACCGTTGCCTGCTGACGGGAAGAATTGATTAAACTTGGCACCTTGGGTAGCATCCTTGGTGACAGCCTGACCACTTCTCTGCTGAGAGCTTTCTTGTTGTGCTTGTTCAAAACGAGAGGGTGGCTCTGAGGCGCAAGATGTTACAAGTAGCAACAAACTTAAAAGCAGGGGAGCCAGCATTTTACGCAGACGGGGCATGATCATCCTCTTTTCCTTAATAAGTAACGGGGATTCCCGTACTAATTTTGGTATATTATTGGTCGGTCTGGATCACTCTAAAGTAATATCGCTACAAACTAGTTACCTGTATATGATCAGTTACATTGAGTAAATGCGAATTCAGTTAGAGCTTTGTTAGCCTGCTTAAGGCAAAAATTCTTTTTCTCTAATGAAAATCGCAAAAATCAGCGAACACCAACGGTTTTAAAAATCTTGTTGGATTAGGCAAATTCTGGTCAAATGCACCAAAGTGCAAGTACCTGATCACCTTTTCTAGGTTAGAGAAATTTTTGAAGATAGCTCTTTAAAACAGTTCTAGTTAGGGCAGCTTCTTTTCCAGATTACTACCAGGCTGTTTTGTAAGGCCTTGATCTGTGTTCCTAGTCCTAGGAGGGGCGTTTTTCCCTAGAAGGCGAAGCTTCTGCACAAATTGGAGAGCTTTTTTAGACTAGCATTTTCAAGAGACCGAGTTTCTAATAGGGATATGTGGGTGCACAACCAAGCTGGCTGGGAAAGCTTAGCTTGACCTGAAAGCAAGAGTGATTATCCAGAGAGTATGGTGCCTTAAAAATGGCATTCGTGAAGAAAAATTTAGAAATTACTGAAAATATATCAGCACGGATGCTATCGGCTTAATAGTGCTCAGGCTAGTTACGAGTAACCAAAACGAGTACTCAGTAAGTATAAACCCACGTAAAACCCTTAAGCTATGCGTATTCTCATTTATTCCTACAATTATTCTCCTGAGCCAATTGGGATCGCACCTCTGATTACAGAACTAGCAGAAGGTTTGGCAACAAGAGGACACGAAGTTCGTGTTGTTACTGGTATGCCTAACTATCCCGAACGTCGTATTTATGACGAGTACCGGGGGAAATTCTACCTAACAGAAATAATTAATGGTGTTACCGTTCAGCGCAGTTATCTCTGGATTCGCCCTGAACCGAGTTTTAGCGACCGATTGTTACTAGAAGTTAGCTTTCTGGTTACTAGCTTACTTAATGCTTTAGCCGGGAAGCGCCCAGATGTGATGCTCTTGACAGCCCCACCTTTGCCTGTTTCTTTGCCAGCAGCCTTCTTGTCGTGGATACATCACACTCCTGTAATTCTCAATCTGCAAGATATTTTGCCAGATGCTGCGGTGAAAACTGGCATACTGACTAACAAAAAGTTAATTGGCATTTTCGCAGTTCTCGAAAAGTTTGCTTACCAGACAGCTACTAAGATTAGTGTGATTGCTGATAGCTTTGTCGAAAACTTACACAATAAGGAGGTTCCCGAAGATAAAATCGTACAAATTCCCAACTGGGTTGATGTCAACTTCATCCGTCCTTTACCCAAAGAAGACAATCTCTTCCGCACGGTTCATCAGCTCAATGGTAAATTTGTCGTCTTGTACTCTGGTAACATTGCCCTTACTCAAGGTTTAAAAACTTTTATCAACGCGGCAATTCGCCTACGTCACATTAGCGATATTGCGATTGTGATTGTAGGAGAAGAAAAAGCACTAGAACGATTAAAACTCTACAAAGAAACCACTAAAGCAACTAACGTCACACTATTACCTTTCCAACCTCGTAATAAACTCCCAGAAATGCTAGCTGCAGCAGATGTCGGCTTAGTTCTCCAAAAACGCAACGTGATTTCCTTCAATATGCCCTCAAAGATTCCTGTGCTGCTGGCAAGTGGTCGCGCCATTATCGCCTCTGTTCCTATTACTAGCAGCGCCGCTAAAACTATAGAACAAAGTGGTGGTGGCATTGTTATCCCTCCAGAGCAACCAGAAGTATTAGCCGACGCTATTTTGACTCTTTATCAAAATCCTCACCAAGTTAAACTGATGGGTGAAAAAAGTAGAAAATACGCCGTTGATAAATATTCCTTTGAACAAGCTCTTAATCGCTACGAAGAACTCTTTGCTGCTGTTCAGCAGCCTTGAGCTAAGATGATCTAATGAGCAATACTTTCTGGCTGTGGCTGATGCAGCTTAACCTTACCAAACAACAAGAGGAAAAAACTCACATCCTGAGTGCCATGGCCCTCAGAGAATCCCTGATAACTTTTGCAGTTCTTGCAATAGGTAGCCATAGTTTTTTGGGAGTTACCTTAAGGAGTCTTTTGCCGTGAAGCGAGATCAGGTCTTAGCCTGGTTAGCAGAGAATGTTCCTGCTGCTCGAATTCAACATATTTTGGGCGTTGAGCAGATGTCCGGAGAACTAGCTAGACATCACCACCTCAATGTCGAGAAGGCGCGTAATGCTGGGTTGATGCACGACCTGGCAAAATGCTTTAAGCCGAAAAAATTGTTGCAGATGGCTAGAAGCAGGGGAATAGAAGTAGATCCTGTATCTGAAGCCAACCCTCATCTACTACACGCAGATGTGAGCGCGATTGTTGCTCAAGAGCAATTTGGTATACAAGATCAAGAAGTCTTGCAAGCGATCGCTTTTCATACCTTAGGGTATCCTGGTATGAGTAAGCTTAGCTGTGTAGTGTTTCTGGCAGACACTCTTGAACCCGGTCGTGGTGACATACCAGATTTACAAGCATTGCGGCTTCTTAGCAAACAAGACTTGTATCAAGCTATTTGGCTAAGCTGTGACTATAGTTTAAAGTTGCTGCTGGAGAGCCGTTGCCTAGTTCATCCCCGTGGGATCTTGACTCGAAATTGGGCGCTGCAAATGTCAACCCAAAAAGCGCAGTCAGCCAAACATCCCCAATCTATTGCCAGAGGATAATAGTTTGTCGAATAGGCGGTTAGCTACCAATAGAGAGCTTTACCTATGTCCAGACGAAACTCCCTGTACACACCTAGCCGGATAGCTCCTTACTGGACTTCCCCTATCTAGACTACAAATATAAATCCACACAAAACGGCAAGCTGGAAAAATTACCGAAAAAAAGGATGGTGCGTAACGCCTTAAAGGTGTTACAAAAAGCCTTACCAAGTCAGCATAATTTGCTGTGCCAGTAGAATTATTAGTATAGCCTAATCCCTGTAGACCTAGTGAAATTTAAGGAATTGAGAATTTGATGAGAGATCAACTACAAATACCATCCACCTTAGTTGCTGCAAGTAACGAAAAACAGGAAGCAAGCCTAGAAATAGCTTGGGATATTGCCCAAGCAGCCGATGACCGCAAGGCTGAAGATATCGTGATCCTAGGAGTGGCAGAGATATCTTACCTTGCAGATTACTTTGTAATTGTTACCGGTTTTTCTAGGGTTCAGGTAAGAGCGATTTCTCAGTCTATTGAAGACAATGTAGAGACTAAGTGGCAAAGGCTACCCCTCAGGACTGAAGGTCGAAGCGACGGCAGTTGGATTGTTCAGGACTTTGGTGAGGTAATTGTACACATTTTGCTCCCTCAAGAGCGGGAATTTTATAATCTCGAAGCCTTCTGGGGACACGCCGCAAAAATAGAATTCCAGGCATCTTGACCCGTAACTTACTAAAAACCATGATCGAGTCTTCTGTTTCTGCATGCCCAGTTCCAGATGAACAGCAACCGCTTAATGAGTACCAAGAATTAACAGAATCTTGGTTTTTTAGCTGGGGAAAGCTAGACCCAATAAAATATAGTAGGAAACTAGCTTGGGTTTGGGCTTGGAGCTGGCTAATTACCGGTCCTCTAGCAGCAGCAAGTTTCGCCCCCAATAAGCACCTACTACAATTTATTCTTTGCAGCAGTGCTGGCGCGGGCATTGCTTTAGTTTTGACTTTGCTGAGGCTATACTTAGGCTGGTCTTATGTACGCGAGCGCCTCCTGAAAGAGACAATATTTTATGAAGAGTCAGGCTGGTATGATGGTCAAACTTGGACAAAGCCGACAGAAATCTTGACGCGTGATCGCCTCATAGTTTCTTACCAAGTTAAACCAATTCTGCAACGTCTAGAACGTACATTCGCCATCTTGGTATTAATTGTCTTTAGTGGTAGCCTAATTTGGAATCTTCTATAGCTAGAGTGCAGTCACTCGGAGTAAGATTTACCCGGCAACCAAGGGAATTATTCTGTCCCTTCTCATTGTTAGAGTCTTACGCATGAAAAGGGGAAAACCCGTTCAATCGCCATCCTTAGAAGTCCATTTACTCAGGGAAGGCCTAGTCGAATCTACACATCAAGTCCAAGCTGTCGTTTGCGACGAGCGGGGACGTGTTCTGTCTTTTGCTGGTTCTCCAGAAACCTCCAGCTTCGTTCGTTCTGCTCTTAAACCCTTTCAAGCACTGGCAATCACCACCACAGGGACACTGGAGCGTTACGATCTCAAAGACCGTGACTTAGCAATAATATGTAGTTCACATCAAGGGGACATCGAACAGGCGCGGCAGGTATTTAACGTCCTGTGGCGTTGTGATATTGAACCCTCAGCACTGCAATGTCCAATTCCCGCTGGGAAAGAAAGTCCACTACAAGACAACTGCTCTGGTAAACATGCCGGGATGTTAGCTGTGTGCCAGCAAAGACAGTGGTCACTCACTACCTATTTGCAATATAACCATCCTGTACAACAGCTAATTCTGAACCAGGTTGCTGAGTTGATGGGGATGCCAGGAGAGGAGTTGATTAGAGCCCACGATGACTGCGGGGCACCTACTTACTTTATGCAACTCCGTCAGATAGCCTCACTTTACGCTCAGTTAGCGTCTGGATCCAATTTAGCAATGGAGCGTGTTGTCCGCGCCATGACCCATTACCCAGAATTGGTGGCAGGAGTAGGTCAGTTTGACACTGAACTGATGCGACAGGCACCAGGAGAGTTAGTAAGTAAATCAGGAGCCGAAGGAGTCCAATGCATCGGTCGCATTGGGGAAGGTATGGGTATGGCAATTAAGGTGATTGACGGCTCTAAGCGGGCAAAATACGCCGTTGCGATTCAACTGCTTAAGCAAATGGGTTGGATTAGCCCTTCTATAGCCGAAACTCTGGCAGAAAATTTTATGAAACTCAGTGAGTTTAAACGTTTAGAGGTGATAGGCGAACTGTCAATACCTTAAGGAATTATTCGGCTACCAGCAGATTTGATCTAGCAAAAGCTTTACTAGAAAATGGACAAATTAACAATTGTTAATTTTCAAAGACTGGTTAAACGCGGTGGCTGTTTTTACCTATAGCACGGAAAACTAAAATCACTAGGGTGATTACCGTCAAAGGTACGGCAAATGTGATCATGATGTCGCTGAAGGCACCCAGAGCATTGTGTTCGGTAGCGTTAAGAAACAAATACAGGGTATAGGCAGCGTAATACGACAAGAAAAGAAAACCCTCCCAACGGGCGATTCTATAGCCAGTAAAAAAAATAGGCAAGCAAGCGATCGCCACTGCGATCATTACCGGTAAGTCAAAATTTAGCGCTGGTGTTGGCACCTGCACTCCCTTTGGTGCCACTAAACCCGCAACCCCGAGTACCATTAGGATGTTGAAAATATTACTGCCAACCACGTTGCCAACAGCAATATCTCGCTCGCCACGCATGGTAGCAGCGACAGAAGCAGCTAACTCCGGCAAGGAAGTACCAATAGCGACAATCGTTAAACCGATAATTAACTCGCTCAATCCGAAAAGCCTAGCAATTGCCACAGCTCCATCGATCAACCACTCTGATCCGAGTACTAACATTACCAAACCAACAGTAATTAGTCCAATCTGGAAAATTATCTGCCGTAGCCCTTGGCTCGGTTTGCTATTCTCTCCAGGCTTCTGGGGCAGTTCGTCTGCAGGATTCTGACTGTCTTTACTGCTCTCTTTACGGCTCTGGTAAAGGGTAAATACAGTATAAGCAATCGCCCCAGAAATCAGGATGGTGCCATCTAATCGGCCCAGCCTACCGTCCGAACCCATAAAAGCTAGCAGAAAAGATACACCAATCATCAAGGGTATATCTAATCTTACTAATTGCCGTGAAACAATCAGCGGTGCCATGACCGCAGAGCAGCCGAGAATTAACAAAATATTAGAAATATTACTTCCTACGACGTTACCAAGAGCAAGATCAGATTCTCCTGCATAGCTAGAAAGAACAGACACAGCTAATTCCGGAGCACTAGTGCCATAGGCTACTACAGTTAGTCCCACTACTAGCTGTGAGAGTCCAGCCGCAGTAGCCAATCCCGATGCGCCTCGTACCAGAAATTCTGCACCAGCTACCAATAGGACAAATCCAATAAGAAATAAAACTAAGGTCACTGTATCCATTACGTGTTGTCAGGTGAGTGATTAGAGAAACCAGGCTAGCAAATTTGATTGTTGTCCAAGAGAAAGGGACTAAGAGGTAGGGCATTCCTTCTCTCTCAACCTTGCTAATATAATCACTATGCCATCCGACTCAAGATAAGACCTAATAGGTCTTTATTTTATAACTTGCCATTTTTGGCAATTAGGCGTTATAGTAAGAAAGACGACGCGGGATAGAGCAGTCTGGTAGCTCGTCGGGCTCATAACCCGAAGGTCGGTGGTTCAAATCCGCCTCCCGCCACCAAATAGAAAACAAGCCCTGCAATCTTTAAGATTGCAGGGTTTTGTTTTAAGCTGATCACCATCTATTTAGCGATTGACACTGTATACCAGCGTTTTATCCAGATTTGAGGCAAAAATTGGTGATTATTATCGCCATCAGGAATTTAGCTATCCATTAAGTTCCGGAGTCCCTTCAAAACTGCCGTGACCACTCTTGCGGCCAACGTTCAACCACAACTTTCGTCTGCGTAAAAAACTCCACCGCATCTCGCCCTTGACCGTGTAAATCTCCATAAAAACTATCTTTCCAACCACTAAAAGGAAAGAAAGCCATCGGTGCTGCCACACCAATATTGATGCCAATATTTCCCGCTTCCGCCTCATAGCGAAACTGCCGCGCTGCTGCCCCGGAACTAGTAAATAAACAAGCCATATTGCCCCATTTACCACTATTCACTAAAGCGATCGCCTCTTCAATCGTTTCTAGGTGCATTAACCCCAGCACGGGACCAAAAATTTCTGTACGAGCAATTTCACTACTGGGATCTACATTTTGCAGAATTGTCGGACGGATAAAGTTACCCTGTTCGTAACCAGAAATCTTAGAATTACGTCCATCGACTAATAGCTTTGCCCCTTCATTTGCCCCTTTTTGAATCAACCCCTCAATTCTGGCTTTACTTTCAGGGTTAATCACAGGGCCCATTTGCACACCCTCATCCAAGCCATAGCCTACCACTCTTGTTTGCGCAGCAGAAGCGATCGCATCTGTAAAAGTATGACGCGCTTCTCCCACCGTAACTGCCACAGAAGCCGCTAAACAACGCTGTCCCGCACAACCAAAGGCGCTATCAGCGGCAATCCGCGTAGTCATTGCCAAATCAGCATCAGGGAGAATAATAATCGGATTTTTCGCGCCTCCTTGACATTGCATCCGCTTGCCATAGGCGGCCCCTTTGCTGTAAACGTATTGAGCAACGGGCGAAGAACCAACAAAACTAATCGCTCGAATCGTGGGATGTTCTAAGATGGCGTCAACAACTTCCTTCGCACCATTAACTAAATTAACGACACCTTTGGGCAATCCCGTCTTTTCTAGTAACTCAAATACCTTCTGCATAGTCAGAGGTACTTTTTCCGAAGGCTTAATAATACAAGTATTGCCACAAGCGATCGCATAGGGCAAAAACCAGAAAGGAATCATCCCAGGGAAATTGAAAGGAGCAATTATCGCCGTTACTCCGACTGGTTGACGAATCATGATTTCGTCAATCCCACGAGCAATATCTTCTAAGTTGTATCCCTGCATCAGCATAGGAATGCCACAGGCGACTTCCACATTTTCAATTGCCCGTTGCAACTCTCCTTTGGACTCTGTTAGGGTTTTACCGCACTCCCAAGTAATTGTGCGGGCCAACTCATCTAGGTGTTCTTCTAAGAGAAATTTAAGCCGGAATAGATACTGCACTCGTTGAGTTGGCGGGGTACGTCGCCAACTAGTGAAAGCAACAGCAGCAGCAGTAGTAGCCACCTCCACATCACTTTTGGGTGACAAAGGAACCTGGGTCAAAACTTCAGCAGTGGCAGGATTAACTACGTCGAGAAATTCTGTAGCACTTGAGGCAGACCATTCTCCATTAATGTAGTTAGGCAAGAGATTTTTCAAAGACACAGCACTCGCTTACAAATAGGTGCTTTCAGATGCTACTACCTTCGCTGCACCAATAAAGCTAGGGCTGAGCCTACCTGTTACGAAGAGATGCGGGGATGAAGAGTACAGGGTAGCCAGGACAGGCTATTTGCCTTTTAGTCCGCCAAAAATACCTATTACTTAAATAAAGGTGGATTTTCTTGAAGATAGATACAACTAATGCATAAGAATTTACATAAATTAGTTAACTATGTTACTTTTATATCAAGAAAACTTTTTTGATTGGTCAATAAAACATATTACCCCCCTCTATAAGAAGCTTTTAGAGCGGCGGTGTTAAGGATTGAGGATTTATCAATCTCCAATCTTCTGCTTGGGGGCATAGCATTGCCATGCCCTTAAAGATTGCGAATTTTGTAAGTTATTTAATCCGCGTTCCTAAGCTAACGAACTCACTGAATTTAGCCATCAAGTAGCGTACATAATATCCATGAAGAAACCTATTGGAAAGATCGCCCTGTTTTCTGGAGGGGCTGTGTCTTTGCTGCTTGCTATTAGTGCATCGGCCTTCCTCTACAAGCGTTATTTCAACTACGATTTAACGAAAATTCCACTCAGTAACGACCCAGAAAGCACAGTCACATATTCTGATGGAAATATTTCCTTCAGTCGAGTCAATGATCTGACTTTTAATGTGTCTGCCAACTTAGCAAACGATGAATCATCTGCAATTGTAAACCTGAAAAATATTGACCTTGGACTGTTTATCCCAACTGCGCCAAAGGCTATTCAGGGTGACCAAAACTTAAAGAAATGGTTTTTGTCGGAACGGGAATTTAATCGGCAGAGAGTCGTGTTTGCTGCTGGTTCTCCTCAGATTGAAGTGGCAGCAGGTCAAGGATTAGACGCGCAAAATGTCTCTGTACAGCTAACTAATAACTGTTTGGGAGCTGGCTATTGGGAACTGGCTGTTTACACGGAGCAAAATGGTCAGGAAGAAGCACTTTACAAGGGCTTTTTTACATTCCCTAGGGGCAGCTATCGGCAACTAGTCGAAACGACAAACAATACCTCCTATTGGCAACATGCACGAACCATGGAGGGTTGGCTCGGCTTTAATTTTAACCAGGGTCTTCCCTTTAATCTGAATGCTACTAGAAGTGTTCAGTCTGAGTACCAAGTAGCCGCAGAATATCCCAAGGATGAAGCTATTCTTACCTCAGGTGAACAGAAGAAAAAAGCCAAACTCGTTGTCTACAGCGATACCAACCAATCTTTGCAAACCTGGGACGATATCAAGCAGTCAAATGTTCAGTTTCAGAGCTTTTTGGCACCTGGAAGCTACGCTGACTCTTCTCTTTGGAAAACTAATTACCGAGAGATTACTAACTTCTCAGGCGCTGTTGTTAGGGATATTTCCTCAAAACTCTCGTCGGATCGGTCACTCCAGGAAATTGAGCTGAGTTTTAAAAACGATGATGGCGAAACTCGTCGCTTGATTATCAGTGGGCTAGATTTGCAAGATGTACCACAACTAAAAGTTGACGATTATTCTGACGGCTTTTATATGCCAATTGGATTTGGTACAACCTTCACCCAAGACTATGGGGAGTTGCAAAAAAATCCACCTTCTGAAAGTGCTTTCTTTAGCGTCGTACTAGACGAAAATGATCGGGTATTAGATTATCGTCATGATATTGGAATTAACGGAATAGTGCTTCATCGTGACATAGCTAATCCGGATTTGGTACATATATACCCACTTTCCTATGAACGGATTATGCTGGTAGGTCACTACATTATTGATACGAGTAAACGCATGCCTTCTTAAGTAATCAGTAAGCTCACTCTAATGTGCTATCTCGATGCCCTGCTAATATTTCTATAGCACTACTCTCGTTGAGATAGCCTTGACTTAGCCACAAAGGCTTAACTTGTCCCCAATGGATTACAGGGAAAGGGCTGATCAGCTGTTGGTAAGGGAGTCTCTGGAATTTGGTTGACTGAGACACCAGACTTCCACTCTGGTGGACAAATCGCAATATAGCGAGCATAACCTGCCAACCCCATCTTGTGATAGATATTAATCTCATTTAGCTATGGGAGAGAAAACCCTGCTGGCATTAGCATAGAGAGAGGGAGATTTGCCAAGAACTAAGCTTTCAGGCTGTAAGTCTTGGCGAGAGTAGCTTTGGGAGGACTAGAGACTAGATGGCAGTTAAATTACGGCGACCCATTTTAATCGGGGGAGTTGGTCTGTCGTTTACGCTGTGGCTGTTACAGAGTATTAATGATTCAGTAGCAGAGTTAGGCGAGTGGGGAATCTTGGGATTAGTAACCCTGGGGGCGGGATTTTGGTTTTTCCAGCCGAGAAAGTCTATTAAGCTGGAGTTATCGCCAGTATCACTACCGCAAGACCGCGAAACCGTCCAAAAGGCGATCGCACAAGCGGCAAATGTGATCACCCAAGTGCAGACTGAGGTAAATAACCAGGATGCCATTACCCCCTTGCAAGAACGGATTGCTCAGCTAAGCAACGAATTAGATCGACAGGAATTCAGGTTAGCAATTACTGGTGGTAAAAGTGTTGGTAAAACTACTGTCAAGCAACTGCTAGAGTCTGACTGGTTGCCCCAACAACAACTCAGTATTAGCCTAGAAGAAACACCAGCGTTATTTGTTAGTAATAAACCAGATCTAGAGACAGAAACTACTGCTCAGGAAGTAGCACTTGCCTCAGATTTGGTGTTATTTATTACTACTGGTGATTTAACCGTCACTGATTTAAAAAGTTTGCAACAACTCAGTATAGCTTCACAGCGCACGATACTTTTGTTGAATAAACAAGACCAGTATTTGCCAATAGAAAGAGCGACAGTCATACAACAGTTAAGGCAGCGTGTTGTGGGCATATTAGCAGCAGAAGATGTCGTACCGATCGCTGCTGCTCCCGCCGCAGTGAAAGTGCGTCAACATCAACCAGATGGTTCGATGCAAGAGTGGATGGAACCACAAACCCCTGATCTAAAAGTTCTGAGTGAGCGATTAAGTTACATCTTGACTCATGAAAGGCAACAATTAGTGTGGGCAAGTGCGATTAGAGGCGCGGCGGCCTTGGAAGTCTCGGCGAAAAATGTCTTGAATAACGCCAGACGCGATCGCGCTTTACCAGTGATTGAGCAATATCAGTGGATTAGTGGTGCTGCGGCTTTTGCTAATCCAGTTTCGGCACTAGATTTACTCGCAACTGCGGCTATTGGTACTCAGCTAATTGTCGAGCTTGGCAATATCTATCAGCAAGAACTCTCTCTATCCCAGGCTCAAGCAGCAGCGAAAGCATTGGGTAGTTTGATGGTCAAACTTGGTCTAGTTGAGCTTTCTACCCAAACAATTGGCGGCATCCTCAAAACGAATACTTTTACCTACTTTGCTGGTGGAGCAGTTCAGGGAGTCAGCGCTGCTTATCTAACCAGATTAGCAGGTTTGAGTCTCATCGAGTACTTCCAAGAGCAGCAGAAGAGTGGCAATACTGGGCAACCTTTCAACTTAGAAAATCTGGGACAAAAACTGCAAAAAGTTTTCCAACAAAATCAAAGAACCGCTTTCTTACAGTCTTTTGTGAAAAGAGCATTAGGACATCTAGTACCAACACTAAACCAGACTAAGCTTACCAGTTCTGAGACAGCAGCAACGACTCTTTAACACCCTTTACTAACTCTTTGCTAATTCATCTGTAGAGAAAATCCGGATAATAGTACTCCCTTCAGTATGTGTTAGTGGCACTCTGTCAAAGTAAGTGCACTTACAGCCAGAGTGTTCACAAAACTCATAACTGTAAAGCAAAGCCAATGGCAATTAATTATCCCATTATCGAAACCCAGATGAGGCTGATCAGAGCCTTACAAAAGGGCTATGTTGAGGCGCTCGAAGCTGGAGACTGGCAAGCAGCAGATTACCGATGCGCCCACTTAAATAAGTTATGTGAAGGGCTACACCACCTGAGTCAGTTGCTCAGCACAGAAAACAGTTTGCCGAATACAATGACACCCAAAAATGTTAACCATATTAATAGCTGGGTTAGTAGTGTCCATGGGAAACCCCCGGCTCAGACTTTGGCTGCATCTTCTGACAATGCCAACAATAATTCCTCAATGCAGCAACCATTGCCACCAGAACAGGTACGTAATGAATGGGGTATTGGTTTTCAAGGGATAGAACCGCCACCAATTGATGAAGTGTGGTAAAAACTTTTTTCCCCTCTTAGTTTTTGAGAGGAATTAAAAGGCAACCAGCATAGAGCCAAAGTAAGTACAGCCAAAGTTTGTGGCGGGTCAGGTATAATTTTAGACTGACCTACAGGTTCAACTGTAACTGTTAAATTATCCAGAAAAACTTGTCCTTGCTCCTCACTACCAGCACCGTGCTAATAAATCCCAACTCCTGCAAAGATGGGAAAATGACAGAGTGGTGCATCGTCTTCATTTATCTTTGCTAGTGGCATTGAAGCTTGCAGTTGATCACTGGTGAAAACACCATCACCATTGGCATCAAACTAAATTACTTGGGATTCTGGTTTAATAACGTATCGATAATTACTGAGGAAATTAGTAGCAATACCTGTTGAGGTTGCCACCCAACTATTGTTGGGATAACCTAGTGCCGTGCCAGGGGCTACCGAGCCAACTCCGCAAATAAAGCCAGGTAACCACCAATCGGGGCTTGCCGAATATTTGGTCATTAAAAATTCCACACTCTCCCACAGGAGTCAAGCCACCCTCAGATTAAAGTAAACTAGTGATTTGTGAGTTAGTGGTGCTACCAGCACAAAGACACAAATGGTAGGCAGGCCCTGCCCACCACTTTTGCTCAAAGTTGTTATATTTTTCCTTCAGAGCTGTATCTAAACCGCTCAATTTTCAATTAACCGCTTTCTATTTGCGACTTCTCCCCTGCCTTTCAAGCGGGGGAGAAGTCAATCGCTGAGCTTGCTAAAATCTTCAATTAATCAGCTTCACCCCTAAGCCTGGATTTGGGACAGCCAATCCTACCTAAGGAAAATATTCGAGCAAGGCGATTGATTAAGCGCAATTACTGGGGAGGGAACAAAACTGATAAATCAGCGATTAAGAGACAATAGATCTGTAGTCTGTCCTTAGTTTGTCTAGCCTTGAGTAATTTTAACTCTTCCCCCTCCAACTCCGCTGCTGGGCGTCCTCCATACCCCACAAGTGGCAATTACCAAGAAACTCAATTCAACCGCACTCGTGCCAGTTTGCGGCAAATGCTTGCCCAATATGGCAATCCACAACACTACCAAAAAGATCTTGCAGATGTCGAATTGCCAGCGGCGTTACGCCATGAAGTAGAGGTTTTAAAGGCTGCCCTTGACAAGTTAGAGCAGGGAGTAATTCGCATTGCTGCTTTTGGTTTGGTAAGTCGAGGCAAATCAGCGGTAGTCAATGCCTTGCTGGGACAAAAAGTAATGCCAACTGGCCCTTTGCATGGCGTCACCCAATGGCCAAAATCTGTACGCTGGACGCCAAGCACCGAGGGCAAGGTACAGGTAGAGTTAATTGATACACCTGGATTAGACGAAATTCAGGGGGAGGCACGGGGGCAGATGGCGCGAGAGGTAGCAACTCAAGCAGATTTAATTTTATTTGTGGTGGCTGGTGATGTTACGCGTACCGAGTATCAAGCGCTTTGTGAACTGCGCCAAGCTCAAAAGCCGATCATTTTGGTGTTTAATAAAATTGACCTCTATCCAGAAAAAGACCGTGAGGCTATTTACCAACAGTTGCAAGAACTAGGTACTGGTCGTCCCAAGGATCGGCGTTTGCAAAAGATGTTGTCGCCAGAGGAAATTGTGATGGTGGCAGCAGAACCTGCTCCTCTGGAAGTGCGAGTCGAGTGGCCTGATGGTAGAGTCAGCTATGAATGGGAGACGCCGCCTCCCCAGGTAGATGAGCTCAAGCAGAAAATTTTGCATTTGCTCAACAGAGAAGGGCGATCGCTTTTAGCTCTTAATGCCCTTTTTCAAGCCAGGGACGCTCAGACAAACGTATCTAAAAAAACGCTGGAGCTACGCAGCAGCGCTGCTGAAGACTTAATCTGGCGCTTTACAAAATATAAAGCTTTGGCAGTTGCCCTCAATCCCATTAGTCTAGTGGATGTTTTGGGAGGCGCTGTTACAGATTTGGTGCTAATTCGCTCCCTCTCAAGGTTGTACGATTTACCAATGACTGGCTATGAGGCAGGAAAGCTCTGGCAGAAGATTTTAGTCAGTTCTGGAAGTTTACTGTTGGGTGAACTGGGTAGTAGTCTCTTTTTGGGATTCGGCAAGAGTGCCTCTGCTGTTGCCACTTCTGTGGGTAGTCCAGCGGGTTTAACGGCTTATGCTGGAGCTGCCATTACCCAAGCTGGGATTGCTGGTTATGGAGCCTATGCAGTTGGCCAGGCAGCACAGGTTTATCTGGAGCAAGGCTGCTCTTGGGGTCCCCAGGGTCCGAGTACAGTTATTCGAGAAATTCTCGCTCAAGTCTCACCTGACACCATTCTCTATCGCCTGCGCCAAGAGTTAGGGCGGCAGCTAGAGGATGCCTAATTACAAAAGAAGGCAGGGAGATGAAAACAACTCTGGTGAGTCCGAAGAAGAAGAAAAACTGGACAGTTTTTTCCAGCAGCTTGTCAACAGTATGATCTCCTCTGTTAGTTTTTCTATCAGTTGACTCCTATCGACAGTTTAGAACTTGGTATCGAAGGTTCTCCAAGATGGTTTTTAGTAGGCAATTTTGACCCTGAATCTCAGTACTTTTGCTTAAATTACCCAAATTTTCTTCTGTTTATGGCTTTTACTGGCTTCAGTACCAGCTTTGTTGCTCCTCTAGCTGCCCCTTGTAACAGTTGGGAGGAGAAATGTGGGCTAAAAGGAAACTCATCCGGAGATGGCAGTAGTATTGCCTCAAATTTGGCAGGGATTGACAGTACTGATGCAACTTTGGGTATGGGAGAATGGCAGAAGTGGAAACCGCCGCAACCGAATCCCAAAATCTGACAAATCAGTCCCATCTGTGCGAGATTTGCTTGCAGCACAAGAAGTGCCAGGATTTTTTTTGATCAGTAATTTTACTAACGGAAAAATTTCTTAACCCTACACCTTTTTTAGATTTTTCCTGTGAGCCAATAGGTAGTCATTTTTCCCTTACCTTTGACCAAAATTGTACCCCGTTTTTCCAGCAAATATTGTTCTTTCAAACGCTCATAAGTAGCAGTGGTGACTTGAATTTTTCCTGGTATTCCCTGAGCTTCCATACGACTAGCAATATTAACAGCATCTCCCCAAAGATCATAACTAAACTTTTTGATGCCAATTACTCCAGCAACCACAGAACCAATGCTAATACCAATGCGAATTTGAAACATTTCACCCAAGTCATTGCTAAAGCGAGTTATGGCTTCCTGCATTGCCAATGCCAAATCTGCGGTACAAGCCACAATGCAGGAAGAGGCTACGGCTGTAGCATAACCACCGCTTGGTGTTGGCAATCCTCCAGCTACCATATAGGCATCACCAATAGTTTTAATTTTCTCTAAGCAGTGCTTCTCAGCTAGTTGGTCAAAAGTAGAAAAAATTTCATTGAGTAAGTTGACTAATTCAATAGGCGGCATACGGGCAGCAAGGGGAGTAAAACCCACAATATCTGCAAATAAAATCGTTGCTTCTTCAATATATTCTGCTAGGGAACAATCATAGGATTTTAAGGGATCAAGATTAGCACGCTGTTTTAGTTGATCCGCAATCGATTCCGGCAAAATATTGAGTAACAATTGATCAGATTGACGCTGACTTTCCAATAAAGCTAACTCTGCCTGCTTACGTTCGGCAATTTCTTTTTGTAGTAGTGTATTGGCTGTAGTTAATTCCACAGTGCGCTCGGCAACTTTCTGCTCTAGAAAAGTATTTAGTTGTTTGAGTTGTGCATTAACTTTTTGCAAAGCTTCATTTTGCTCAGCTAATTGTTGGCTCTGACGATAACTCCGCAGTGCTTCAGTAATTGTTAAACCGAGGTCTGTAGTTTCCCAAGGTTTAGCGATGTAACGATAAAGATTGGCAGAGTTAACTGCATTACCTACCGACTCAGTACCCGCCTGTCCAGTCAGCATAATCTTCAAAGTTTTGGGGTAGCGACTATGAACTTGAATAAGCAGTTCATCCCCTTTCATCCCAGGCATGATTTGGTCAGAGATAATCAGGGGAACATCGACTCCTTCGGCTTGTAATTCTTCAAGAATTTCTAGGGCCTCTTGAGCACTTTCAGCTAGTTCGATTTCATAGTCACTACCCAATTGTTGAGATAATTGGTCTCGGAGGCTAACTAACACTATCCTTTCATCATCCACACAGATAATTACAGGTTTACTCATCTTTGCCCTCTAATCCTGATTCCAGGACTTCGATTAGGGTCGCTTCATCCCAAGGCTTGGGTAAGTACCGATGTAGATTAGCGTGCTTTGTTGCCCTCTCAATCGCTTCATCATTAGCTTGTCCCGTTAACAGGACTTTAACAATGTTGGGGAAGCGCTGATGAACTTGCACCAAAAATTCGTCCCCTTTCATCCCAGGCATCAGCCAGTCAGAAACAATAATTAAAATAGTGATATCGTCTTCGTTAAACTCTTCAATGACCTCCAAAGCCTCATCGGCACTCTCGGCAAATTCGTACACATAGCGTTTGCCAAAATGATTATTTAATTGATCTCGCAGACTAGTTAAGATGATTCGTTCATCATCAACACAGAGAATGGCTTTTTTAGGCATGGTTTGAGATGTTAAGTTCGAGATTCTAAATTTTAAGTTAGACCTCATGCACTAGTACACACCACAAGGAAATTAAAGTCCCTGATTATTTGCCTCCTCACTGCGTCACCGCAGTAGTTGCCTTTTCCTTGCTCCCTACTGTCTTATCGGTAGCAACACCCTGAAGGCTGTTCGCCCTGGTTGACTCTCCACGTCAATTTTCCCCTGATGCTTGTCAATAATCCTGCGGACAATATCTAACCCCAAGCCACTGCCTTCTCCAGCAGGCTTAGTCGTGAAGAATGGCTCAAAAATTCTCTCTTGGACTTCTGGGGGAATTCCGCAACCAGAATCAGTTACTTGCACTACTATACAATTATCCTGCTCCGAGACAATTATCTCTAACTTACCTTTGTTGCTCATTGCTTGGATAGCATTGTGGATCAGGTTTGTCCATACCTGATTTAGTTCTTCAGGATAACAGAGGATGAGGGGAACTTCTGCATAATCTTTGTCGACTTCAATGCCCTGTTTTAATTGATTATGATAGATAGTCAGTACAATATCAATCCCTTCTGTTACCTGACTTTTAACCATTTCACCAATTTGGTCTTGACGGGCGTAACTTTTCAGGGCAAAGACAATTTTTGATGCTCTTTCTATCGCCAATTTGACATTTTCACTATTATTTTTTTGCATGGAAATGTTATAAGCAGCATCTAAAATTAAATCTTTTTTGGGAGATTTTAACAGAGTCATCAAAGAAGAAATTTTCTGGGTAAAACCCATTTTCACTAAGCTATCAGCAACGGTATCAGCATCCTCAATTTCCTGAGCTTCTAATTCTTGTCTAAAGGCACGTTTTAATTTGCGTTCTTCTCGGAAAGAGAGAATTTCTAGCTTTTGTTGGGTGGCACTTAGTAAGTTAAAGAAATCCCCTTGCTGTTCACTAGAAAGTTGCCTGAACAGTTGAGGGAGTTGTTGGATTGAGTTATCTAAAGCCATAGAGATATTACCAATAGAGGCTTTGATAGCTCCCAGGGGAGTATTAATTTCATGAGCAATGCCAGCCACTAGTTGTCCCAAAGCTGCCATTTTTTCCGATTGAACTAGTTCTTGTTGAGTAGCTTTAAGATAATCAAGAGCTTGGGAAAGTTCTTTGGTGCGTTCTTCTACTTGAGTTTCCAGTCGGCGATGAGACTCTTCTAAGATGCGGAGATTTTCTGCCCTCAGTTGGGAAAGACTAAGATGAATTTTCATTCTGGCAAGTAATTCATCTTTAGAAATGGGTTTGGTGAGATAGTCATTAGCACCAACATCTAAACCAATTACTAAATCTTTTACTTGAGTTTTAGCTGTTAAGAGCAAAATAGGAAGTTCAGTAGCTGGGAAGTCTTGGCGAATTCTTTTCGTCACTTCGTAACCCGTCATTTTGGGCATCATCACATCCAGCAAAATCAGATCCGGTTTCATGCCGTTTTCAATTACTGCCAAGGCTTCTTGTCCATTAGTTGCTTGGGTAATAGCATAATTTTGTAAAGAAAGATTATTAACAAGTACCTGAAGATTGACTGGCTCATCATCAACGATTAGAATTTTGGAATTTTTTCCGTTGTTAGTTATTGCTTGTTGGTTATTGGTTATTGACTGGGCTTCTGATGATGACTGAATAATACTTTCTTCAAGTAGGGCAATTGGTGGTTTGCTCTCAATTTTTTCTTGGCAAATAGGTAAGGTAAAAGTAAACTTTGAACCTCGACCAATTGTGGAAGCAACGCTAATTTTACCCCCGTGCAACTCAACAAGTTTTTTAGTGATAGCTAGTCCTAATCCCGTGCCACCATAGGTTCTGGCAGTGGAACCTTCGGCTTGCTCAAAGGATTTAAAAATGCGGTCTAGTTTGTCTACTGGGATGCCAATTCCGGTATCTGATACAGTGACTGCTAATTGCTCTGAAGGGTTGGCATTTTCACTGTTTAGCTCTTCTGTTGACTTAAACTTGACTATTTCGGCCGAAATTTTTACCCTGCCGCTTTCTGTGAACTTAATAGCATTGCCTACCAGGTTATGCAGAATTTGTTGCAATCTATTTTCATCGGCTGCTGCTGGCGGCAAGTCAGGGGGAATAGAATTAATTAGTTGCACATTTTTAGAACCAATCAGGGGTCGGCTGAGGGTAAGAACTACTTCTACGATTTCCCGCATTCCCACCGCCTGGATTTGCAGTTCAATATCTCTGTGCCTTAGTTTAGAAAAATCCAGAATGTCATTGACTAAGTTAGACAAACGCCGACCACTAGAAACCACCATAGCTAGATTGGCGCAAGTTTGTTGGGGAAGAGGCCCAGTGGCACCGTCAATTAAGGATTCAGTAATACCAATAATTCCGTTTAGCGGTGTACGCAATTCATGAGAGGTATTGGCTAAAAACTCATCTTTAAGTTGATCCGTACGCTGCAAATCAGCGTTAGCTTGTTTAAGAGCCTCTTCACTTTGACGTAGTGCTGCCGTTGCTCGTGCTACGGCTTCTCGCAGTCGCGTTGGAGTACTGACTAAAATGAACATGAAGACTCCAGCTAAGAGAGCTACTGAACCGCCTCCTATCCATAAACGTCCGGATACAGGGGTATTGGATGGCCATCCGGTTACTGGCACCGCAGCTAACTGCCAGGAACCATTGGGTAGAGTCACCTCCAAAGTCACCGGATCTCGCTGAAAAATTGTGGCGTCTCCGAAAAATGTTTCCCCGGTGGCTCCCGAACTGTCTTTTCCACGGATTGTATACTGGAGCTTAGCTGAGGGTTCTAGCAGTCCGGCTTCTTTAAACAGAGTATTTCTATCGATGCCAATGCTGACCATACCCCAGTAAGGACCACTCTCGGGAGCTTTACCAGGTGGGGTGAGAAAAATTGGGGTGCGAGTGATGAAAGCCATCCCACCTTGAAGTAACTCAACTGGGCCTGCAAGTACAGTGTTTCTGGTATCGATTGCTCTCTGAAAAGCTTCTCTTTCTTCTGGGACTTTCATTGGGTCAAATCCCAGTGCGCCTTCTTGTCCAGCAAGAGGGTAGAGATGCGTACAGATGGAATCTTTAAATAAGGCAGCACTAGGGATGCCTGGTTGCTGTGCCACAATCACCCTAGCCAGGTTTTCAAATTCTTTTTGGTTAATATTAGGATTAATAACTGAGATATAAGCGACCAAACCCCGCGTTAGAAATAGTCGCTGGTTCAATGAGCCTTCGAGGCGAGCTCTGACGGTGCTTAGTTGATTAAGTACATCAGCATGGTTTCGCTGCTTAAACCGTTCTTGTTCAGAGCGTTCTAAGACCCAGACAATCGCTAGAACTACTGCTACTGTCAAAGAGGCGGCGAAATAGGGCAAAAAGCGAGTTTTCGTCACCTTATAGGGCATCTTTTGAGAAATTTGGGAAAATACGCTGTTTAAAATGTTTTTAGTCATAAGTGCGATGGTGCGATCGCTTTTTCTTGAAGTTATTAACCTATTGAATCCGATAGTTTGAGGATAAGAAAGGTTTCGCCAGATTTATGAGTTGGTGCTTGGGTGATTGGTGAGTGTGATTGCAGTAAGATTTCTCTATCAAGAGAAAATTTAGTTGATGATAAAAAGGCGTTGCCCTGTATTTTGGCACATTGCCAAACTGTATAGTTTCTTAACGAATACTTTATTTCGAGAAGATTAGATTACTGCCGAAACTCTCGCCTCAACTTGTCAGTCAATCAGAACGCTGTCTCATCTCAACCTCAACTTATATTTAGATAATCCGTATTTACCCCGTGGGATTGTGTCTCAAGCTAGAGTAGTCTTGAATACAGACAAAACAAGGCTAATCAGATGGAAACGAAGGAGTTGAAGTTCCTCTTAAAGTTGCTAGGTTGTTCTAGTTATCGTTCCCCTCTTTCGGCTAAGGCTTTCGGCAGTTTTACAGGTAAAGATAAAATTTGTCGAGATTTAGGCGATCGCGGTTTGGTAGACTTCTCTCGTGAGATTGCCTCAGTAAAAATTTTGCCGCCGGGAAATGCTCTACTGAAGCTGGAAAAAGACCAGTTACCGCTCTCGCCGAAAGAAATGAAGCTGCTGGAGACAATAAGCAAGGCTACAGGAAAAATCACGCCTAGCAAAATCGGAACCTCCCTCAAGGCAGCGGAGCGAGATGCAATTTTGCAAAGCTTTCATGAGCGAGGATTGATTGAAGTAGAAACCAAGCTTAAGAGGCAGAAAGCAGAAGTTTGGCTAACTGAGCAAGGAAAAGAGTATCTGCTGGAAGACTATGTTCCTAAAGCGGGGATTCAGCCAACCATTACCTTAGATATGCTGACCAACTACCTGCGTTTTCTGCGGAAATCTCTGCGTAGTTCGATGGATAATGTTTCGACTCAGGCAAATACTTCACTCACTGCTGCGCCGACGAGTAAGCCTAGTGATCAAGAAATTTTACAAACTATCCGGAATTTAGATCACGAACTAGGTACAGAAAATTACCTGCCAATTTTTTATTTACGGGAGAAATTACAACCACCACTTTCCAGAGATGAATTAGATCAGGCACTTTATCGTTTAGAGAAGAACGACAAAATTGAGTTAAGTGCTTTACAGGAAGTTAGAGCCTATAAACCGGAACAAATCGAAGCTGGTATTCCTCAAGATATAGGCGGCAGACTATTTTTTATTATCGCCAACTAACATAAAACCTTAATTTTTAATTATTCCCAAACGAGTAACTAGGTACAAATATGGTATCCATAGATCAAATTATTTTACGAGAAGTTAATCCCTTTGACCCAGTAACTTTTTATACGGGTAATTTTTGGCAAAAGCCTCAAGACCAAGCACTCACGGTTGATTCAATTCATCAACAGGTGATCACTGAGATAGAAAGCCTCCTCGATAAGGTTACCCAAGATAATCGTCCACGCACACTACTGCTGGCTGGGGACTCCGGTTCTGGAAAAAGTTATCTACTAGGACGGCTTAAACAACAGCTTAACCCCAAAGCCTTTTTTGCTTACATTGATCCTTGGCCAGATAGTGGCTTCATCTGGCGTCATATCCTGCGTTACACCGTTGATAGTCTGCTACATACTCCCGAAGGTCAACAAGAATCTCAATTACTCCTCTGGCTCAAAGGTCTGTCAGTTTTCCGAAATCAAGGCTTGATGCAAAAGCTACTAGGCCAGAGGCAATCGTTTATTAGTAACCTAAGATCAGCTTATCCCTCAGGAATTTACAAAGCAAAAGAGTTTTTTGGTGTACTCTATGACCTCACCAATCCAGAGTTGCACTCCATAGCTTGTGATTGGTTACGAGGGGAAGACCTAGATGAGGACGATTTGAAGGCTCTGAGAGTTAGAAACAGCATTACCAACGAAGACACAGCCCAGAAAATTCTCACCAACTTTGGCAGAATTTCTGCCAATAGCCAACCAATCGTACTTTGTTTTGACCAACTTGATAATATTCCCCGAACCTCAGATACTCACATCGATTTACAGGCTTTATTTAATGTAAATTCCCATATTCAAACTCATTACCCACAAAATTTTTTAATCATTATCAGCATTATTAATAGTACCTGGCGAGAGAATGCCGAATTAATCCAACCAGCCGACAAGGTAAGGGTTAATGCTGGGATGATTCGTCTCAAACCAATTACCCTAGACGAAGCAGAGGCGATTTGGCAAAGCAGACTGTATCATTTACACTCTCAAGCAGATAGAAAGGTTCCTTCACATATTTTCCCCTTAGCTAGGCAAGCTTTAGAGACAAAATTCCCCCGCGGCAAAACTAACCCTCGCTACACGTTGATGCTAGGGCGTCAGCTATTTCAAGAATATAAATCAAAGTTGGTTATTGCTCCAGCTAAAAAGGACACTGTGATTCCTGATGATGATCAGGAACGCGAAAATACTACCCGACGAGAAGTACAAGAAGAATCAACTTCTATCTCAAATCTTGTAGCAGCTTTTGAATTAATCTGGCGTCAGGAATTTGAGAAGAATAAAACAAAAATTAAGCGAATTCGTCAGTTTGCTGCACCAGAACTAGTCCGTATGTTGCAGGAGAGCCTGACTGCTCTCGAAGTAGAAGGAATTAAACCGCGATTTTTACCTAAATATGCCAATTATTCTTTGAGTTATCAACTACCGAATCAGACTGAAAGAGTTGGCCTTGTTTGGCAGGAAGATGCTAACATGAACAGCTTTTTTCGGTTAATGGACTGCTGCGAAAAAACACTGCGCCAAAATTTGTGTCAAACTCTATATCTAATCCGAGCCGAAGGGTTAGGTAGACCAACCAATAAAGGTTACAAACTCTGGCAGAAAATCTTTACCGATTCACCTCATGTTCACCTCAAACCGGAGCTAAAGTCTGTTCATTATTTAGCGACTTATCACAGTCTGGTCAATGCTGCTTGTTCTCAAGAGTTGGTCGTAGGCAGTACAACCCCTAATTTAAAAGAACTACAAGCTTTAATTCGTGATTCCCAGGTGTTGCATGATTGCCCTTTGCTGCAAGATTTAGGCATTGTTCCCCAAACTGATGAAATTGAAAAAGAAGTAGATTCTCAACAAGTCAAAGAACTATTGTTGAATCTAGTCAAAACACAGCAATTCATGGGGCGACAGACTTTAATTAAGAATGCTCGTAGTGAATTTGACGAAGTGAGTGACCTCCAGGTAGAACGAGTAATTCAGCAGCTTTGCCAAGAACAAAAAGTTCAAATCCTTGACCCTAATGCTAAACCTGAAGAACAATTAGTCTGCCTAGTGCCGTAAGCTTAGCCAACAAACATCACACATCGGGTAAAAATAGTCAAGAATCTGTGCGATAGAATAGTAATAATCAATATTGCCATTGCAAAAATTAGGCTATCTTAGCCAATGCCTTACCTGACCAAAGCAGCCGACATCCAATCCATAATTACTAAATTAGCCTCTGCTAAAACCATCTGGGCAGATACAGAAGTAGCTGATTGGGATACCTCCAACCCTAAACTATCTCTGATTCAGGTGTTAGCAGACCCCACGGATGTAACAGGCGATCACACTTATGTCCTAGATGTCTTAAATAAACCTGATTTGGTGACAGATTTCGTTAACCAAATCATGGCAAATCCCCACATCGAAAAAATCTTTCACAACGCTAGCTACGATTTGAGGTATTTAGGAGGAAATCAGCAAGCTCAGAATGTTACTTGTACCTACAAAATGGTCAACAAGTTAACGAAAAAGAGCAACCCTAATCCTCTAGAAGTATCTAGCAAAAAACTCAAAACCTTAGCAGTAGAACTTTGCCAATTCTCTGGCGTAGATACAGCAGAACAGGCAAGCAATTGGAAGCGGCGACCGCTCAGCGAGAAGCAGATCAAATATGCCAAAATGGACACAGTATATCTAGCTCATGTCCATCGCCGTTTACTAGAACTCACCAACAAGCGGCAAGTGCAGAACTTTCAACCCATTCCTTTCAACGTTACCAATGTCCGAGTTGCTTTTGAATGCCCACGTCTATTTTATTTGGGGCATCATGATGGCTGTAAAACTATGTTTTTGCCACCGGGGAAGTCCCCTGGCATTGGCACTGCCTTTCATAATTTATCTGAGCAGTTTGTACGTGTAGCTCAGCAAGAACCCCAGTTTTTTACTTTGTTTAAGCCACCATTTGAGCAGCTAAAAGTAGAGACAATTGCCGCTCAAATGCAAGAATTATTCTACAATTTGGCTTTTTTCCCTTATCTGCAAGCAGCTACTCAAAAAGATCCGGGAAAAGCACCAGCACTCTATCAACTTTGGCAAGGAATAATAGGATTAATTCATCGCTGGGCAGATTTACTAGTAAGAAATCGGCGCTATTGTAGTGCCGAAGATGTTATTCGTAAAACTTTTATTGCTCAAGAATTAAATGTAGAACATTACTTTCCCTTAACTGATGGTACAGAGCAATTAGTAAGAGGAAGATTCGATAGCTTAGTTTACGACTTCGAGAACCACCGACTGTGTGTGGTGGAATATAAAACCTATGAATCGCCAGACAAATCAGCTCAACTTGCTCAAGTAGCTCTCTACGGCTATATGCTCCGGGAAAAGATTGGGGTGCCAATCGACTCAGCTGTTTACAGCGTGCTTCCTGGCTGGCAAGAATTGACTTTTTCTTGGGACGATTTAGAAAAAACAGTACATCAGATAATTCCCCAGAAATTACAGCAGATGCGACAATGGATTAGCTGGGAACCCTCACAACCCAACCCACCACCGCCGACTTCTCAGCCGGAACTACTGTGCGATATTTGTCCTCAACGGAACAAGTGTAAAACCTTCTTTGTCTTAGAGGAGCAACAATCTCAGCCAACTGTCTCACCCAGTAATTCTCAAGTAAGTCTTCCAGCTGATAAAGTCGCTGAACTTCCTCAACAAAAGCCGGAACCCCAGACTACTAATAACCATAAGACTGCTCAAGCTCAAACTCCGGATGCTGACGCCACTGGTGAACAGTTAGTAAGCACTCTGCAATCTTTTGGTATTGGTGTAGATTATCAGGGAGCGGCAGTTGGCCCAGCTTTTATTCGAGTAAAACTCAAACCCCATCTGGGTGTCAAGGTTAGCTCTCTACTAAGGTTATCTGCTGATTTACAGGTACAAATGGGAATAGCTAATCCCCCTCTAATTGCACCGCAGGCTGGCTACGTTAGCGTGGATTTACCGCGTCAAGATCGGCAAGTGGCTAAATTTGAGCACTATATCCAGTCTCAAACAATACCTCCTAATGCTCCAGTGCGAATTGCTATTGGGGTAGATTTGGATGGAAAATTAGTAGAGGCTGATTTATCAGATCCTAATACCTGTCATTTCTTAGTAGGTGGTACGACTGGCAGTGGCAAGAGTGAATTTTTGCGATCGCTTCTTCTTAGTCTCCTGTGGCGTCACTCTCCAGAACACCTGAAAATTGCCCTTGTCGATCCCAAAAGAGTCACTTTCCCAGAATTTGAACAGATACCCTGGTTACTCTCACCCGTTGTCAAAGATAGCGAAAATGCGATCGCACTGATGACAGAATTAGTAGGGGAAATGGAGCGGCGTTACCAGCTATTCGAGGCTTCTGGTTGCCCCCATCTAGACGCCTACAACCAACAGAAAACTCAACAAAAAAAGCCACTTTTATCGCGTATTGTTTGCATCTTTGATGAATATGCCGACTTTATGGCAGAAAAAGATAGCCGCAAATCACTAGAACTAAGTATCAAACGCTTGGGGGCAATGGCAAGAGCCGCTGGTATTCATTTAATTATCGCTACCCAACGTCCCGAAGCCAGTATTGTTACTCCCATCATCCGCTCTAACTTGCCAGGAAGAGTTGCCCTACGTACCGCTAGCGAAGCAGATTCAGCAATTGTTTTGGGCGGTAGACAAACCGAAGCTGCTTACCTTTTAGGCAAGGGTGATTTAATGTATCAAGTCGGTTCTAAATTGCAGAGATTGCAAAGTTTATTCGCTCAGCAAATTCAACTACCTTAATTTAGACCTATTTTTTGTAAAACTTCCACCGCTAGGGCTTTAAACTCTTGAGCAGCAGTTGAATCAGGCTTAAAATCCAGCACAGACATAGGAGAAAGCACCTCTGCATCTTCCACAATCAGCACCTTTTCCGCACATTTTGCCAAATCATCTCTGTCATAAATTATTGTGTTCATAACGGGAAAATTATAACGTTCTTTAATAGCCTTAACTCGATTTTTCAAGGTAGTTTGTACAAATCTATTATTAGTAGATATTTTACAAGGAAGAACGCCCAATATTTCTAGCAAGTCTCTTCCTGTCTGTTTTCTAAAACTATTGGCTTTTCTGACAAAATCATTAACATTTAGTAAACCTTGATTAGCAAAAGGTTTTAAGTCAGACGGAATAATTAAATAATCGGCAGTAATTAGGGCAATTCTGGCATACAGATTCAAAGAGGGCGGTGTATCAATAAGCACTACATCATATTCGTCTTCGACTTCCTCTAATTTGTCACTAAGAACTAGTCGGCTGTAATCAAGTTGATTTAGTTCAGCTTCGTACTGCATTAAATCAATATGCGCTGGAACCACATCAATCTCTGGACTACTAAACTGAGACTTTCTCGCAATTTCCGGTATTGAGTAGAACTCATCTGACTGCAAAACTTGAAGCACATTAGAGTCTTTAATATCGTCAAATGCTTCATCTTCAAACTTAATTAGTCCTGTGGCAAAGGTGGCATTAGCTTGGCTATCCAGATCAATAACCAAAACTCTCTTACCCTTTTTCCTAATAGCGGCTGCTAGATTAACTACAACCGTTGTTTTACCCACGCCACCTTTGTTATGGTAAACCGCAATAACTTTCACAGGATATCGCCTCTTTTCTTCAGAAATTAAATTAAAGATAGAGAGAGAAACACGTAAATAATCTGATAATTTATTTAGCTTAAGACTACGTGCAGGAAATCGATTCTTTAAGCCGTCCTACTAGCTAGAAATTTTATAACCTTTCGCCTAACGGCAACTTCTTTAACAAAAACTGAAATCCTCCTCATTTTTTTTATCAGTTGTACCACTGGCAAAAGTGAAAGCTAGTTTATGCGATAGCCTAATGACATGCTGACACTCACGAACAAAAAATGTTGGAGAAACATCAAGCTCAGGAATCGCAAAACTCTAGTCAAGAGAATAGTCTGGGTCGCACTGCTACAATTGTCAAACAAGATTATCAAAGATTCCCTACCGACCAAACCTATAGCATCTATGCCAAAGACGTCTTTTTTAAAGACCCCCTCAACGAGTTCCGTGGTATTGACCGCTATCAACAGATGATTAGTTTTATCGAACAGTGGTTTATTAATCTGGAACTCGACCTCCACAACATCTCTGAGTCAGGTAATACCATTGAAACCCGTTGGACACTTAGCTGGACAACCCCACTACCTTGGCAACCGAGAATTTCTATCCCAGGATGGAGCGAGTTAAAGCTAAACCCAGACGGACTGGTCATTTCTCATATTGATTACTGGGATATTTCACGCCTTGATGTCCTCAAGCAGCACCTATTCCCAGAGAAAACCCGATAAAGTAAAGGAATATGAAGTTTTCTCAGGTGGGCTTGAGTATCCATGCGTGTAATTTTGATGACCGGCAAGGGGGGAGTCGGAAAAACCTCCGTAGCAGCTGCTACTGGTCTGCGTTGTGCCGAATTGGGTTACAAAACCCTAGTCCTTAGTACGGATCCAGCTCACTCCCTAGCAGATAGTTTTGACCTTGAACTGAGTCACGAACCCCGCTTAGTTCGTCCTAACCTCTGGGGAGCAGAACTGGATGCTCTGATGGAATTAGAAGGAAACTGGGGTGCTGTCAAGCGCTACATTACTCAGGTGCTGCAAGCGCGGGGACTAGACGGTGTTCAGGCAGAAGAATTAGCGATTCTTCCTGGCATGGATGAAATTTTCGGTTTGGTGCGCATGAAGCGCCACTATGACGAAAAAGAGTACGATATTCTAATTATTGACTCTGCTCCCACTGGTACGGCACTCAGGCTATTGAGCTTACCAGAGGTTGGGGGGTGGTACATGCGCCGCTTTTACAAGCCGCTACAGGGCATGTCAGCTGCTCTCAGACCGCTGGTTGAACCCATCTTTAGACCAATTGCCGGTTTCTCTCTGCCGGATAAAGAGGTGATGGATGCTCCTTACGAGTTTTATGAGCAAATTGAAGCCTTGGAGAAGGTGCTAACAGACAATAGCCAAACCTCAGTGCGTCTGGTCACCAATCCTGAAAAAATGGTGATTAAAGAGTCTTTACGTGCCCATGCTTACTTGAGTCTCTACAACGTTGCCACTGACTTAGTTATTGCCAATCGGATTATTCCTGAGGAAGTAACTGATCCCTTCTTTGAGCGTTGGAAGGAAAACCAGGAGCAGTATCGGCAAGAAATTCACGATAACTTTCACCCTCTACCAGTTAAAGAAGTTCCTCTCTACAGTGAGGAAATGTGTGGTTTAGCCGCTCTAGAAAGACTCAAAGACACTCTTTATGGCTCGGAAGACCCCAGCCAGGTTTACTATCAGGAAAATACTATTAGGATTGTACAGCACCAAAATCAGTACAGCCTGGAACTGTACTTACCAGGTATACCTAAAGACCAGATACAACTCAATAAAACTGGTGACGAACTCAATATAAGGATTGGCAACCACCGCCGTAACTTAGTACTGCCACAAGCCTTAGCGGCACTACAACCCGCTGGAGCCAAAATTGAGGAAGACTACCTGAAGATTCGGTTTACCGATGTGGCTAAGGTTTAGTTGAGTTAGTTATCGCCCGGAGAGCATCGCCTCAAAAGGCATTAAATCTAGACTTCTCAGTAGTTGCATGCTTTGGCCATCAGGAGCATACCAGACAACTGCTGAGTAGTCTATTTTTATTTGAGAGTTCCAGTATATTTACTCATTACATCTCCGTGATACTGATTCAGAGAGAGTTATTGGTTTAAGGGCAGAAATTTGCCCAGTTAGTTAGTGAAGTTGCGGGCATTTAAGGCTGAACCAAGAGATCAATTAGCTTTGTTTTCTTTACTTTAATTAACACTTTCTCCTGGGTTAATTACCTAAATCTTGAGAAATATAATCATTGCTTATTTCAGTGAATCCACTGTTACAACTCAATGTAAATCAATTTTATAATTCGTCCAGTTGATGTTCAAGTTTAAGACGATGTATAAAACCAATTTATCCCAAGTAGAAACTGAGCGCAGCGGTGTTGAAGGTATCTGGCGACGCACCAAGAAGTTATCAATAGAAGAAAAAGCTGAATTGGTTGAGCTGCTGCTGGGTAAAGAATCGGGAATGATCGTAATCTCGGCTAACTCTCATTTAGCCGATTACATCATTGCGCAGATGAGTCTTTTGTCATTAGATGGCTTGACCCACGTACTCAAAGAAATTAGTACTCAGATGGCTTCAGAAACAATGTAGTATAGTAATGTCGGTCATGGTAGAACTGATTCAAGGAGCTAATAGCCCAGGCTTGACTTTGCAGTGAATACAGCAAGTCTAACTTTCTACCAGTAACCTCATGACAAACAAGTATAAATTTCCCCAGCAAAATTTACTGGAAGATGAGGAGATTGCCGCTTGGATTTTTTTAGCGCCAGCATTGGTTCTGCTAGGCTTCTTTCTCCTCGGCCCAATTGCTTATTTATTTTATCTTAGCTTTACTACTGGTAGCTTCACCGCCAGCGGTGTTCGCTGGGTGGGTCTGAGAAACTATTTGCGCTTAGTGCTTGACCCAGATTTTTGGCAAGTGCTAGGCAATACAGCCTACTTTACCACGGCTACAGTTATTTCTAGTTTAGTTATCCCCTTAGGTTTAGCAGTGCTGCTAAATAAGTCTTTTATTCTGCGGGGACTACTGCGAACTGCCTATTTTATTCCTTCAATTACTTCTCTAGTAGCGGTAGGATTGGGATTTCGCTGGTTGTTCCAAACTGAAGGGCCAGTAAATGCACTTGTGATGTTTCTTGGTTTTGAACCAATTTCCTGGCTAGCTAGCACTACTTGGGCAATGCCAGTAATTATTTTGCTTAGCAGTTGGAAGCAACTAGGTTTCAACATGGTGGTATTTTTAGCAGGGTTACAAGCTATTCCTCCTAATCGCTACGAAGCAGCGGAGTTAGATGGTGCTAACTCATGGCAAAAGTTTTGGCACATTACCCTTCCCGGCTTGAACTCTACGATTATTTTTGCTGTAGTTACCACCGCTATTTTTACACTGCGGAGTTTTGAGCAAATATATGTAATTACCGGCGGTGGGCCATTAAACTCGACAAATGTTTTGGTTTACTATATCTACGAGCAAGCCTTTGCCTTTTTTGATTTTGGCTATGCTGCTGCTGCCGCCACAGTATTATTAGGCTTCACACTAATACTGGTTTATTTGCGATTACAAACTTGGGGCGAGGAGAGTTGAAAATTTGGCGTTGCACAGTTAGGGGATAACAGGGGACACGGAAGACAAGGAAGACAAGGGGGAGGGGGAAAGAATCGCCAAAAAATTCCCAATTATCCCGTAGCTAGGCAACGCCGAAAATTTTGTTATCCTACATTCTCGAATTAGAAAATTTAGTTTTCTCTAAAGGGCTGTGATTGTTGTCATGCAATAATCACAGTTATTTTTTTGTCAGATTATTCAAATTACTTTTCTCGTACAGGGCAATCTAGCTCAGACACACATCATTTTATTAATAAATGTTACCAAAAACGAGATTTTGCATAAAAGTTAGGTTTTAGCCCAATAAGTAAGTAGTATTTCCCAACCAGGACTTATGCAAATGACTTAGTAACGTATGGGAATGTATGAAGTAGTTTCTTGATTTTTCCGGATACCTAGGTAGATTTATGAAGATAGCTTTATAGAAGATGCACAACTTGCAATAGTGTGCATAAACGAGAGCCATTACACCTAAGTAATGACGACAGATTTTCTTGACAATTGGGTGCTTAATTACCGAATTTTTCTTTAAAGCACTGAGTTTTACAAGGAGTAATTGAGATGGCAATTATCAAAGGCACTGCCGGAAGCGATACTCTGATTGGTAGTTCCAATAATGACTGGATAGAAGGTTACGCTGGTCCTGATATGCTCACTGGTGGCGGTGGGGGTGATACCTTCGTATTTACAGGTATTGTTGCTCACGGTCAGATCACGAGTAGTAATTACTACTATGTCCAAAGTGATGATGGTTTTGACATCATTACTGACTTTAATGATCAAGAAGATACAATACTTAGTCGTTATCGCCCTAGTTCTGGAATCCCTGGATCTCCCGGAGTCCCTCCAACTTATAAACCTGTAGTTGGCGTGAATATCATACCCAATGAGAATGACTTTGCCAGTACATTTGTGCTGGGGAAGCTTGGCAAGTTCACAGACATCAGATCGGCACTTGACCCATTTTTTGTTAGTGATGCAATAAATATTGCCAATGTATTTCAACCAGACTTAAACATTGGTCAGCTTAACCAGTCAATTTCATTAATTAATTAGGCATTAATTTGGTATCTGAAGCGACCAAGAAGAGACATTTTTTTTCAGAATAATAATTTTTGCAAGGGGTAATTAATATGGCATTTATACTTGGTACTGCTGGAAACGACGATCTAATTGGCACTCAAGGCAGTGACATAATCCTCGGTGGGGAAGGTAATGACACGATCACAGGCGGCGCTGGTCCTGACATGATCACTGGTGGATCCGGTTGGGATCTCTTCGTATTTACCAACGTGACTACTCACGGTCGCTATGAGAATGGTAATTACTGGGTCATCAGTGATGACGGCTTTGATATCATTACTGATTTTAATGACATTAACGAGGATTTCATCCAAAGTTATAATACTGTAACGAAGCAATATCAAAGTGTTGCAGGTGCAATAATTATTGGTGATCCACCAGATGGAATAACAGACCTATCGATTGCCCCTAACGACGATAAAATTTTGGTTGACGATCTAATAAGTACTAAAATTCAGCTTCACCCCCAGTTGAATTTTGTCAGTTTCGACCAATCCGTGTTGTAAATTTTTTCAAGGCAATATATCAGCCAAGTAGTGACCAATAATAAATATTATTGGGATACTGCTTACCAGTGTTTGGTTTCATAATATAGATGCTCTATAGCCAACTCTAGTGCAGTAAAATATTAAACATAGTAAAGGAGACAACTCCTGTGTTTCTAAAAAGCTGGCTGGATCAGAGTTGGCGATTGGGTCTAGTTGGCTCTCTGCCTTTTCTCGTACTGATAACACAAGTCAGTAATCAAGCTTTTGCCCAAATTCAACCTGATAATAGTCTAGGCGCTGAAAGTTCTCAAGTGGCACCTTTATTAGCTCCAGGTCTTCCTATTGATCAAATCACTGGTGGTGCTGTTAGAGGCACTAATCTGTTCCATAGTTTTGAGCAATTTAATCTAGGTGAAAGCTCAGCCGCCTATTTCGATAATCCTTCTGGAATTGAGAATATTTTGACTCGGATCACAGGAGGGAGTCGCTCTGAAATTATGGGCACGCTTGGGGTATTAGGCAATGCCAATCTATTTTTGATTAATCCCAACGGCATTATCTTTGGACCAAATTCTAGTTTAGAGGTGCTTGGTTCCTTCGTGGCAACAACCGCTAATGCAATTGGTTTCGGGACTCAGGGCTTTTTTAGCGCTTCTGTCCCCAATCTTCCCTCACCTCTACTGACAGTCAATCCTTCGGTTTTTTTCTTCAATCAAGCAACAACTGAACCACTGATCAATCAATCTTCAGGAGGTCTCAAAGCCGATCAGAACTTATTGTTATTAGGTGGTGATGTAATTCTAGATGGCGGTACTTTGCGTGCTCCGGGAGGTCGAATTGAGTTGGGAGGTGTAGCAGGCTCAGGAACAGTAGAACTAGTTTCTAATAACAATAATTGGCAGTTAAGTTATCCGGCAGGATTATCCTTAGCCGATATATCTCTGACCAACGGAGCTAGAGTCGATGCCAGTAGCGGTGGTAATGTTAGAGTTTCAGGACAGCGCGTGACGCTCACTGAGGGTTCCCAGATAGGAGCTGGTACTTTTGGCGATAGTCAGGGTGGAACATTGAGTGTATTCGCCTCTGAATCTGTGCAGCTAATCGGCACCTCAGCTAATTCTGAGTTTGCCAGTGGTTTGTTTACTCAGACTGAAGGCTCTGGTGCTGCCGGAGAATTGACGATTGAAACCAGCAAGTTAATTGTCCGAGACGGAGCGCAAGTTTCAGCCTCTACTCTAGGTGAGGGCCAGGGTGGAACGTTGAAAGTCAAGGCTTCAGAGTCAGTGGAATTGATTGGTAGCTCGCCTGAAGGCGTTGTTAGTGGTTTGTTTGCTGTGGTTCAACAAGGCTCTGGAACTGCTGGAGACATAACTATTGAAACTGGAGAGTTAATTGCCCAAGATGGAGCCCAGGTAACAGCTTCTAATCTTGGTCAGGGACAGGGGAAAAGGGGAAATTTGACCGTAAAGGCTTCAGAGTTAATTGAACTGAACGGAACAACGCCAGACGGCGAGTTGAGAAGTGGCTTGTTGGTGGGAACGTCTGGTATTGGAGCCGCTGGGGACTTGACGATTGAGACCGGACGGCTGATTGTTAAAAACGGGGCATTCGTCTCAGCTGGTAGTTTAAGTGAGGGTCAAGGTGGTTTATTGACAGTAAATGCCTCAGACTCGGTTCAAATAGTTGGCACCTCAGCTGATGGAGAGTTTGCCAGTAGCTTACTAACTCAGGCATCAGGTAGCGGTGCTGCTGGAGACTTAAAACTGACCACGGGAGAGTTAGTTGTCCAAGATGGCGCTCAAGTAACTGTAAGTAATCAAGGCACAAATAAGGCAGGCAACCTGGAAATTACAGCCAACTCGATTACTCTCAACAACCAAGCCGCTCTCTCTGCCACCACTAAATCTGATAATGGCGGTAATATTAGCCTCAATGTGCAAGACTTGTTACTGTTGCGCGACAACAGCAATATTTCCACTGAAGCTGGCACGGCACAAGCTGGCGGCGATGGCGGTAATGTGGAGATTAAGGCTCAATTTATTGTTGCCTTCCCCTTAGAAGATAGCAATATCAATGCCAATGCCTTTACTGGCAAAGGGGGTAGCATCGAGATCACTACCCAAGGCATCTACGGTTTTCAGTTTCCTCAAGAGCCAACCTCTCTGAGTGACATTACCGCTAGCTCCCAATTTGGTATTAGCGGCCAGGTGAAGATCAACACAGCGAATCTAGACCCTTCTCAAGATCTAATAAACTTACCAACTGAACCAGGAACTGCCCAAGTTGACCAGAGTTGTCAACCAGGTGGGGGATTAGCCAACAGTAGCTTTACGATTACCGGACGCGGTGGCTTGCCTGCTTCTCCTAATCAAGCCCTCAATCCTGATGATACCTGGGAAGATTTGCGCTTAGGGGAGTCAACAGCAGCAGTTCCTGTACGGACATCGACAGCAAGTAACGACTCAGTACCTCACCCACAGCAGATAAGCGACAATCAACCTAGACAAATTATCAAAGCTCAAGGGTGGGTATTTGATGCTAATGGCAAGGTAGTACTGACAGCTTCTCCAGTCAATTTGGCACCTGGAAATCGATGGTTGACTCCATTTAACTGCCAGCAATTGACAGCAAAGCCATCCTCCAGCCTAACGACGACGCCCTAAGTTAAAGTTGTTTATTATGGAAAACTATTGGTCAAACGTCTAAATCTAGAGCCCTAGAACCACCCCGCTCTAGCTGCGCCAAAAGTTTACCTAATTGCGACCAAACTAAGAAACTAATAAGTAAGGTCATAGGTAGCGCTAGTGAGTAAGAAAGCCAGCTAGGAAAGCCGAAAATCTGTATTCCAGAAGCGAGGAATATGCAAATACCAGTACCAATTCCTAGAAAAGGTAGCTGTAACTCGAATCCCCTCATTTGAGCTAGGGTACGAGTAGAGCGATATTTTGACCACTCCATGACCTTTTGTTTCAAGGTAGCTTCAAAAGCTGCACCAGAGGCAAGACCAGCAAACAAACCGAAAACTATCAAAAAATATGGCGGTTCTGGAAAGTAGTACACAAAGCTCTCCTGTTTCACTGTTGAAGGTTAGAAGGTGGAAGGTTGAAATTTGAAATTTGAAAGTTTACTCAAACTTGCAAATTTGTTAAACCTGCAACCTTTAATCCAACCACAATCAAGGCAACCAAGCAAATATTTGCTAGCTTACAGACTATTTATGGTGTTAGCTGTTGGCAAAATCGCGGCGATTCCCTCCGTTGAAACTACTCTGAGGGAACTAAGCGCTACGTCAAATAAGCGTTTTGGCTCTAAGTCATCTTTGACTAAATCCCATAAGCGTTGCAATTCTTGAGTGTGGAGTCGATCATCTTCTGTAAGAGCTAAAAGAAGTTGACGCCGCAGAAACTTACCTTCCTCGGAGAGCAGATACTGCAAACCTAATTGGGCCGTTGGTAGTAAATCAAACTGCTGATCTGAGCGAGCGATCGCAATCATATTCTCCAGACGATCCCACCGCAGCTTTCCGTTTTTAAACAAAACATCAATCAAGCGCCGCCGCATTTCTGGAGATTCTCCGGTAAGTAGACGCCGCGCTACATAGGGATAAGAAACCTCGACAATTTTGAAATTCGGATTTAAGGTGAGCGCTAGACCTTCTTGCGTCACTAAAGAACGGATAATTAGAGCAAACTTGGCTGGCACTCGGAAGGGATAGTCGTACATCAACTCCGAGAATTTATCAGTAATCGTCCTGAAGTTGAATTCACCGACACTTTCGCCGATCGCCTCTCCCAAAACAGATTCTATGGCTGGCACAATGGGCATGATATCTGTATCTGGGGTCAAGAAACCTAGTTCAACAAATATCGCCGCCAATTCCACATAGTCTCTATTAATCAAGTGAACTACGGCACTAGCGATCGCTTCTTTAGTCGGTTGCGCTAGCTGATCCATCATGCCGAAGTCGATGTAGGCCATACGTCCATCAGCTAGGGCGAACAAGTTGCCCGGATGGGGGTCAGCATGGAAAAAACCATGCTCCAAAAGTTGACGTAATCCAGAAATCACGCCTGTTTTAATCACAGCGTCAGTTTCCAGTCCAGCGGCACGGATACGTTCTGTATCTGTTAGTTTGAGGCCATGAATCCATTCCAGAGTGATCACACGGGTACTGGTATATTGCCAGTAAATCAGTGGCACTTTAACGGTAGGGTCATCACGAAAGTTTTTGGCAAATTTCTCAGCATTACGACCCTCGTTGATATAGTCAATTTCTTCAAATAACTTAGTACCAAATTCATCGACAATTAATGTTAAGTCATGCCCTAAATTCAGAGGCAACCAGGGAGAAAGCCAGCCAGCTGCCCAACGCATCAAATAGAGGTCTAGTTTGATGCTTACCAGCAAATTGGGTCGCTGCACTTTTACCGCAACTTCTTCTCCTGTAGTGAGAAAAGCGTGATATACCTGTCCGAGACTAGCGGCAGCTATAGGATCAGGAGAGATTTGCCTATACATCGTTGCTACAGTACGTCCCAATTCTTCCTCAATAATGGAGAAAGCTAGCGCGTTATCAAACGGCGGCAGTTGGTCTTGTAGCTTAATCAACTCTTCTAAAAAATCTTTTCTCACTAAGTCGGGGCGTGTAGACAGTGCTTGTCCTACCTTAATAAAGGTGGGCCCGAGGTCAGTCAGTATTTGCCGCAACTGTCCAGCTCTTTTAAACTTGTTAAGTTCAGCTCGGTTGAACCATTCATCCAGCTTCAAACCGAGAACAAATCGAGCGAACAACCAGACTATTGTGAGGGCACGCCAAATAACTACCCAAGGTCGGGAGCGGTAATACTGCGCGATTTCCTTTGCGTTGTAATACCTCTGTCGTTCACTGAGCTGCTGCTCAGGATAAACCAGTTTATATTGACTCACGCTTATTGTTTGCCTCTCAAACTATAGAATTTGTTGAATTTTTGTCTTTTTATTAAGTACAGTATACATTAATACAAAATATCTAATATTTGTAACCACAGCTAAAATCGATACAGCTTGAGGTCAGAAGTATCACTAGTCAGTAGCTCTCTGTGAGTGGTCAGGGAAAAGTTACCGTACTTACTCCAAGGTTTATTAAGCTGATGATAGCCACGCTTGCTTGAGCAAAAGGTATTGTGAACTACTCTGGTTTGAGCAAAGCTGAGTTAGATGCCAGCATCAAAGCCTCAATTCTCTCTATCTACTAGAGTTGGTAACTGTAGTCTGAAGTTGGCCAAGTTTTCAACTTGAGATCTACGAAATTGAACTCAGATATTAATAACTTAACTATTTTTAGAGGAAAAACCGGGCGATTTTCACCCGGTTATGTTGAGAATCTCCTTTAGCTATTTGGACTTAGCTTCCAAGTTTTCCATGCGGCTTTTAAGTTCCTGATTTTCTTTTTTTAGCTGATCGAGTTCTTCTCGCAGCTGCTTAACTGCTTGGTCAGATCCGACGTTTTTCTGAACTTTGGCAATCGCTTCTTCTGCAAGGCGACGAACTCGTCCATCCGCTGTCTGATCACTAAGCGATCGCAACGCACCAATTGCTTTGGGAGTCTCCATTTGTCCCAGTGCTGAAGCGATCGCTACTTGTGTCAGGAAAAAAGTATCGCTAGAGAGTACTTCTAATTGCTCCAGGATACGCTCTACATTATTAGGTGTCTGACCAGTAGAAATCTCTCCTAAAGCCCGAATTGCACTTAGTCGTAAAGGCTGAGGAACGCCTTGATTAGTGTATTCTAGAATTAAATCCAGTGCTAAGGATGAAGATTTCATCTTACTCAGACCACCAATAGCACCACTGCGCACCACTTCATTCCAGCCAATTTTTTCTTGAAGTACAGCCTTGAGCAATTGAAGAACTTCATCTTCTTTGCTTTTGAGATTAGCCCCAACCATTCCTCCAAGAGACCTAGTAGCTGAAGCTTCCACATAGTAGCTAGTATCGCCTTCTTCCACCAACTTTTTCAAGGCTGTGTAGCTTTCTGGCGTCTTGATTTTGCCTAAAACTTCCACTACAGAGCGACGTACACGAGCATCTTTGTCCTGCAAACCAGCGATTAAAACCTCTGCTGTTTGGTCAAGTTTCACCCTAGCTAGCTGTTTAGCTACTTCTGCTCGCACCCCCCAGAAGGGGTCATGCTTAAAGCTTTCAGAGAGTGTTTTCAGAGACTCTAAGCTACCTTTTTTCGCTAAAGCCTTTGCCGCATAAATGCGGGAGATCGGATCCGGGTCAAACTTTAACTGTGCTTTAAGTTCTGGTATTGGATACTCTAAGGAGACAGTTTTTAAGCAATGATTACCGCAATCGAAGCTAATAAACTGAGGTTTTTTATCCAAGGGAAAGTAGAAACTTTGTTCCCGTTCGTGTACCCTTACTTTAAAGGTTTTAACTTCTAGCTCACTGCCAAGAGCTAACTCCTGATTGTTAACACCTGGTGTTGATTCTGTATAACCAAAAGCAATGGGGATTTTCAGATCAAACAACTCATTATTACTGCCATTTTTCTGGCTCTTTGCCTGAGTTTGAGTGACTGTTATTTTAGCTAGCTGGCTATCCATGTCCCAGGAGTAAGCAACCTTGAAATCGGGATGACCACCACGATAAACATACTGATCAAATAAAAACAGCAGATTGCGACCAGTAGCCTTTTCAACAGCACGTAGTAAGTCTACTGTTTCTACAGTTTTGTGGGCGTTGTCTTGGACAAAGGTTTGAATTGCCTTCCAGAATAATTCATCACCCAGTTCCGCCCGAATCATGTGGTAAACACAAGCACCTTTCTCGTAAAGATGCCGATCATAGAGTTCAATTGCTTCGCGGTAGATATGAGTAACAATTGGACGTCGATAACGGGAACTATCTTCTCTCAAATAACTGCGGGCTTCGTTGAGCAGGTAGTAGGCAGCATCGTCTTTGCCGTACTCTTGTTCTGTCCAAAATACCTCTGAATAAGAAGCCATACCTTCCTTAATCCAGGCATGAGACCAGTGCTTGATTACTACCAAGTCCCCAAACCATTGGTGGGCAAGTTCGTGAACTACTAAGCTTTCTGTATTTTGATTATCCAGAGATGCCCGTTTATCTAGTAAGCAACGGTCAGTCAGTAGGGTGGTAGAAGTGTTTTCCATCCCACCAAAGATAAAGTCATCAACACAGACTTGGGCGTATTTAGGATAGGGGTAGGGATAGCCAAATTTCTCACTGAGAAAATCTATCATCCGAGGAGTCTTGCCCATGCTACGGCGGGCATCTTCCTCCCTACCTTTTTCCACATAATAAGTTACAGGTTTGCCTTGCCATTGGTCTCGAATTTCGGCAAAGTCACCTACCGCCAAAGTCATCAAATAAGTAGGGTGAACTTGCTTTTGCAACCAGTGGTAAATCTTATCCTCGCCTTCTTCTTTCGTAGCAATTAGTTCCCCGTTAGAAATAGCCATCAACGAGTTAGGAACTTGGAGACGTATTTCTGAGGTTGCTAGTTGACCGGGGTAGTCAAAGCAGGGGAACCAAAAACGAGAGTCTTCATCCTCTCCTTGTGTCCAAACTTGGATAGGTTTGTTAGGGTAATCTTGATTGGGTCTAATAAAGTAAAGACCGCGTTGAGGTTTTTCTACGCTGTAGGCGATCGCGATTTTGATTTGCTTACCCGCCTCAGTGGGGGTTTGCAGCTTAATATGTAGTTGTTCGCCATCATATTCAAAAAGTTGAGCTTTTTGATCTAAGTGTACTGATGCAATATTTAAGTTGACGGCATCAAGTAACAGCTCATCAATGCCATTACATATTGGTGTCAGTGTAATCGTACAACTGCCGTGAAAGCTTTGCGCCGGAAGATCAAACACCAAATCCAAGAAAATATGCTCAACTTGTCCGGGGCGATCTGGGTTGTAATGAGGTTTAGCTCCGGGTAACTCAAAAGACTTGTTACCGTTATTTTCCGAATCAAAATGGGAGTGGGACATCAGGGAAGTTACAAAAAATAACACTATAACTGATTCAAGGCATTTCAGAAACTAAGGTCAGCATTTAGTTACAGATGATCTTTGTTTTCGGCTACTACCAATCACCAAGTCAGACATTGAAAGCTAATAATTGTCTGTTACCAATAAACATTTTATCAGTCTTTTTTGTTGGTCTTTTGATTGTCGATAACTCTCACAAGAAAGGAGAGATGATTATTTCAATTAGCTTCTATCTAGTTCTAAAATAAGGCTTGTAGTAAAAATTACCCAGGACTTACCTCCCCTAATAGAATTAGGTCATCCTGAGCGACAGTCAAGCTTTGCCAGATGCCTGAGATGCCTTAGTTTAAAAGCACCTCACTTCGCCAACACTTTCGTTAAATATCACAATTGCGTGCGTAAGTCCTATTACTGACATTCTTGCTTCCTGTAACAGCAACTCTACTTTTTACGAAAAATAGAAAAAGCCATGGTGCTGTAAATCCCTAAGCTAGTTTTCCGGCAGACTTAAATCATAATCAAGGTATCTTAAACATTAAAGTGGGTTATACCTGCTCTGTTGCTCTAGGAACCTTTTTTATGACTACTGTCGTCAACAAATCTCCCAGACTAGCCTCCCGGTTGGTTAATGGATTACTTGCAATCAAGCCCTTGGCTAAGCTTGCCAAACAGCAAGCCCGTAGCATGATGATTAAGCGGGCAGAGCAAATTGGAGTACCTTGGAGCCAAAGGGTGCAGGAACTAGACTCCCTTGACTGGGATACTCGCCTGTCTCAGGTGCAAAATCTTCAGTTACCCTATCCAGACTATTACTTAACATCTTTCCATGCTTACGAAAAGGGCAATCTCAGCTGGGAAGCCGCTTTTGAGGTGGAAGTTGCAGCCAAGGCAGTCCACGCCAAAATTTGGCCTGGCACAAATGCCCAGGGAGATACTAGACTCCGTCAAAGTTACCATAAAGTTATTAAAGAGCAAGTCACTATTGACCCACAAGATATTTTAGACATAGGTTGCAGCGTAGGTTTGAGTACCTTTGCACTACAAGATGCTTATCCTCAGGCAAAAGTGACGGGTCTGGACTTGTCTCCTTACTTTTTGGCGGTGGCACAATACTGTTCTGAGCAAAATCATACTCAGATTAACTGGAAACATGCTGCTGCTGAATCAACAGGGTTGGCGGATGCTTCCTTTGATTTAGTCTCGGCTTTTTTGCTGTTCCATGAACTCCCGCAACAGGCATCAAGGAATATTCTTGATGAAGCGCGGCGCTTACTGCGTCCCGGCGGTTATCTGACCATTATGGAGATGAATCCTCAGTCTGAGATTTATGCTAAGATGCCTCCCTATATTTTGACTTTGCTCAAGAGTACCGAGCCTTACATGGATGAATATTTTACTTGGGATATGGAACAAGCCATAGTAGAAGCTGGTTTCCATTCACCAACTATTACCTTCAATAGTCCCCGTCATCGAACGGTAGTAGCACAAGTCAGATAAATCCTAGGGGAGACCAGGGAGAGGAGGGAGATCAGGGAGACTAGGAGGTTAGGGAAATACTTTTTCCTGATCTTCTTTGCCTTCTCTCTGCCAAATCGCTATTCCCCAAGATCCTTATTACCTGAGTTAGGGGACTATTTGCCGCTGATATTCTTGCTCGGTAATAATATCTTGGGTACTCTCTAGTCGGTCTAAAAACACCAAACCATCAAGATGGTCATATTCATGCTGGAAGATTCTGGCAACGAAATCGGTGAATTCTTGCCGATGCTTTTGGCCATCCCGACTGATATACTCAACCTCAATTGCTCGATATCTAGGCACTAAACCACGAATTCCAGGAACACTAAGACAGCCTTCCCAGCCTTTAACCATATCGGGGGAGTGAGCAATAAGGCGAGGATTAATCATCGCCGTTGGTTCCATCTTCGGTGCATGGGGATACCTCAGATTAGGACGAGAAGCGACAATTAACAAACGGTAGGATTCAGAGACTTGAGGTGCTGCAATACCAACACCGCTAGAGACTTTCGTCGTTGCGATTAGGTTGTCAACTAGTTGCTGGAGGTGCTTATCGAGAAAGTTATCAACTAGTTGGGCTGGCTGGCGCAAAACGGGGTTGCCTAACTGAGCAACTTGTAGTACTTCAGTCATGATTTAGAGTCTGTAAAGATAACAATGGCAATCTATCAGAGGCCTTGATAGTGCTGCCTCCTTTTACAAGATTTTACGGCCAGTCAACAAGCCACGCACTTCCAGCATGGCTGAGTAGGTGGGCAAAATATGTAAGGTTTCATTACTAGGGGTATGTTCTAAAGCCGTGGTAATTGCTTCCTGTAGGTCTTCTTTAATGATTAATTGAAAGTTACTTGCCCGACTAGGCTGACTGTAGTTGAGACGTAATGCCATATCGTAAACGCGATCGCCACTGACAACAATGGTTCCGCCCAGAGTTACTAACTTCTCAGTATCCACGTCCCAAATCCAGGAAACGTCTGTACCGTCAGGGGTTCTATCGTTAAGTACCAGCAGTTTTGTAGAAGCCCCGCCCTTTTTTTGGATGTCAGCAACTGCCCGAATAGTTTCATTCATCCCTACTGGGTTTTTTGATAACAAAATCCGCACATGCTTCCCCCCAACTGTCAATTCCTCAGCTCGTCCAAAGGCGGCGCGGAAGTTTTTGATAGTATCGTAAATTGCCGGGGTGCTAATTCCCATCTCCTGAGCAACTAACCCCGCTGCCAAAGTGTTGTATTTATTGTAAAGACCAATCAAAATCTGAGGCCACTCTTGGCTATTAACTGCTAGCTGACTTTTGTTAAAGCCGCAGTTGGGACAGTGATAGTCCCCTAAATGGGAGAGATAGACTCCCTGATATTCTAGAGAATTACCGCAACTAGGGCAGTAAATCGAGTCTACAGCGTGGGGAATTTCTTCGAGATAGGATTCTGGTTCGCTCAGACCAAAGAATAAGACTTTTTGGGGTAGTTGCTGACCCAGGAGACACAAAGTAGGGTCATCGGCATTCAAAATTACTTTAGTTTCAGTCGGTAATGGGGCAATCGCTTGCTGCCATTTTTGACTAATAGTATCAACTTCACCGTAGCGGTCTAACTGATCCCGAAAAAGATTTAAGCCTAAGATGAACTGAGGCTGACAATCTAGCAACAGCAAGGGGAGTACATTCTCATCTACTTCCAGAATGGCGTAGTCGGCGTCTAGCTGGCCAATCAAATTGGTATTGTCGAGAAGGGTAGTTACCAAGCCGTTAATCAAGTTAGCCCCCGTAGCATTGTGAGCAACTCGCCAGCCTTGATTTTCCAGAATTGTGCTCAGGAGTAGGGAGGTAGTGGTTTTGCCATTGGTGCCAACAACAAGAATTACCCCTTGCTTTACCTGTTGCAACAGCAGGGTTAACACTTCTGGCATGAGACGACGGGCGATTGCCCCAGGCAAGACACTTGCTGCTCCTAAACGCAATAAACGCACCAGAGAGGTCACGGTTTTGGCTGCCCCTAGGGACATGCCGAGGCGCAATTTATTGATAACTGATATGCTCACTTACAAACTCCTGCATTGGCAACATAGCCTTCGGTGCTTTTAGCATCTTTAATGCTTTTTACTGACTCGTCTATTGCTCATCAGCATTTTAATTTAACCTAATTGATTAGCACCTGCTTCAGGAATCAGAAAACCAGGTAGAGTGATCATGGGAGCATAGGGAAATGGGAAAATTCACTGTTTTTTTATTAGCTTTCAGAGGTTACGGTTTAGCATCGATCACAATTATGAGAAATTGTCATACTCGAAGGCGTTTGCTCTCAGTAGGCTTACTGAGCTTGATTGCCGTTTTTGGTTTTTTGTTACTTTTGGGAACACCACCAGCTTTAGCTGGTCTCGATGATGACAGGTTTGATGGCAACATCTTTGCTCTTTATGGTGGTAATGGTTCCCTGGTGCCACCGCGTATAGATTTAGCGGGGACTCTGAAACGGAACAAACCAGCTTTATTGGTGTTCTACATTGAAGATAGCAGCGATTGCAAGAAGTTCGCCCCCACTATCTCACAGCTACAACAGCCTTACGGGCGAGCCGCAGGTTTTATTCCTGTGAATATAGATAGTTTGCCTCCTGAATCCCCTGAGCCGACAGAACCGGGCTATTATTACGAAGGCTTGGTTCCCCAAACCGTAGTCATTGACCAGGAAGGCAAGGTGGTTTTTAACGAAACAGGACAAGTGAGTTACGAACAGGTGGATGATGTTATGCGGAAAGTCTTTGACTTGCTGCCTCGTGCTGAGTCCGTTGAACTCAAACGACGGATGTATAACGAGATTAGTAGTGAACTAAGTTCTGAGGGTTCTTGAGTTATCATTTTCGGCTCTAGGCGTTAACCTGGTTGTAAGTGCAATTCACAAAGTGCGCTGATGTCCAAGGTCTACAGCACAGAGGAGTTAATCAAAATCCTGGCTGATGAGCGTCGCGCCTGCATGAATGGGCAACGCCTCAATCTGGCAACTCCAGTGTCTGGTAATCCTTTGATTGACAGATTCCTGAAGCAGGAAGGCATTCAAAAGTTTAGTGCTTATCGAGGCTTCAAAGCTGCGGTACATGACTACCAGCGACAACACCAAGTTTCCGGCGTAGTCTGGCGAAAACTGACAATCAAAGGACGGACTCTGCACTATCCCAGCGTCCATGAACAACTAGCCGCCCTGGCGAGTGACTTAGAGATTCTCCAAACTGCCAAGACTTCCATCCTTGATTTTTGGTGTGATGTCACGCGGGAGATGGACTTGTACTTGAGTATTAAAAGCGGCAAACAATATCGTCAGATTATGACTCATGAGGTTTCGGCAATGGTCAACCGTACCGAATGGGTAAGTCTATCTCGCCATGGGAATTCCAACTTTTTAGAAATTATCTTGCAGCTAGGTTGGGGAAAGCCAGAGGAGGCTTTTTATAAAAGGGGATGGCCAACATCAGGAAGCGAGTATATTCACGCAGTAAATCCAGGCCAACGTCCAATTTGTTGAATTTGGTTTGTGCAGCATTCTAGCTCTTTACCAACGAGCTTGGGGGCCTGCCCATACTTGATTAACCACTTGACCATAGATAGTCGGCTCTTGTTCCTGGGCGAGGCTAGTTTGACCGTTAAGAGCAACAGCCCACACAGGCCAGTTTTCCTCACCTAATAAGCCAGCCCGAAAGAGTACCATGTCCGGATGAGTCTGGCTCCAACCTAGTAGTACAGCGTTAGTATAATCAATGCGTTCAGGCGCTACAGTGCTAACACTGTTTTGGCGACGATCCCAGATTACTGCGTAATCCGAAGCATCTGAGGAGCTAAACATTCCCTCAAACTGACGGGCCAGGACACGATCGTTTGATGACGACCAAGAAATGGGGATCAAAATCGCGATCGTTCCTGGCAGATCTTCCTCTTCTTCTTTGCTGAGTAAGGGATTGTCCGCCAAAGGAGAAGCAGGCATGATTGTTCGCAAATCTCCTGTTTGCAAATTTTCGACAAACATCACGCTAGAGACGCGGCTGCGATGCAGTTCTAGCTGGGTCTGCATTTGAATACGACTATAGGCTGCATACTTGCCATCTGGAGAAACCAAAGACTGGCTACGATAGTAACGTAGACCGGCACCCTCATTAGCACTAACCTCCGCCTGGGATGATAATACCCAGTTCCAGGGTATAGGATGAGGGCTATCTAGGGGATCAATCTGCACTCCTGATTCATTCATGTCTGGAACCATTTCTTCAGGCACTGCGATGACAAATTGGGAAGGTGGTAACTACAAAGGGCTGGTCAGCATTAACATCTCTACTGCATCGAGCTTGGCAGGCGAGGCCGACGATATTAGGTAGTATAGAGGCTAATAAAAAAAAGTTGCCTGCGAAACCATAGTACTAGATAAGGTATGCTTTTGAACATTAGGAGAGTCAATTTACTAAAGAGAAACTCTTGTTTGAAAGAGTTAGCCCTAATGAGCTACAGTATTTCAGTTGTATGGTAAATGTACAAAGGTAATAAGCCTTCAATTTGCTCTGTTACAAAAGTTTTAATAATAATTTTACGAATTGTGAAGTGCGACTTTCCCGTTTAATGGTAAATTGTACTTTTCAATTAGCGTCCAAATAGCATAAGAGAATTTAGCCCAATCTCTGTATATTCTTTCGTAGCATCTGGATGGTAATCAGAAAAATCAGTGAGCCAATCTTCTAACTCAGCTGCCAAGACTTCGTCTGAGCAATCAACTAGCAGAAGTCCCTGGTTTTTAGTTTTTGTATTCCGACTGCTGCTACTGATTGTCGGTGGCAGTTCAGCGCTGATTTTGGGTATTGTTCTTGCCAACATTTACCCCAATCCTAATCCTCAGAAGCCCCTACTGCCTAAAATTCTGGAGAGTTTGACTCGTCAAACACCAGCGAGCTCTCCTAGCAGTAGCCCTACGCAGGTGTTAAACACTGTACAGGAGCCACTACAACTAACACCATCAGCCCAAGAACAGGCTAAAAACAGACTCAGACAGCTGCAGGAACAACAAGCGGCTTTGAGAGAAAGCATTGAGGCTTTAGAACAACAAATAATCGGCACCAGTAGCCCCAATGAAGCGACAGAAGTACGACTGCAAGCTTTGTCTCGACAACTCCAACTAGAAAATACTTCTGACTCGGATGTGCCAGGGGAGGGAAGTGTACCCAGCCCAGCCAATAGAGACTCGGAAGTTGCCTATCCTACTGACAAATTAAAGGTGACTTTGCCGAGTGACATCTTATTTGAGGAAAACAACAGTGCTTTGCGCTCAGAAGCCAGTTTACTCTTAGACAAAATCGTCACTGATTTACGTAATTATCCAGGAGCAACAATTTATGTTGCCGTTCATACTGATGCACTGGGCGAAGCTCAGCAGAATCGAGAACTCTCTTTTCGGCGTGCTCAAACAGTTGAGCAGTATTTTAAGCGCACCTTAGGCAATCAATATCGCTGGTTAATAGTTGGCTACGGCGAAACTCGCCCCCTCGTATCAGAGAATACCGATGCTAATCAGCAACGCAATCGGCGCGTTGAAATTGCTGTGAATTAGTCTATTGAGATTACTAATTATCTTAAAACTGAGTAGAAAGACTTCAAAAGCCAATAATAAAGACAGCCTTTAATTAGTTTAGAGGTTAGAGGCGAAAGAGCTGTAATGTCACTAAATTTTGACATTACAGCTCTTTTTCTTTTGTCAGGATTCAGGAACTTATTTCTTATTGAGGAGGTAAGGAGAATTAACTGGGAAACGAGGAAAGAGAAGAAAATTCAGTAAGATGGTCATTCTATATTTCCCACAGTTTTACGCTATATCCATGGGCAATTAACTTATTAAATTTTTTGATTAGCTTTGAAATTGTGACTTAAAACACAGCAAATATCCTTGTTTTGATACACACAGATACCTTGTAATTGCTCAAAATGTTAGATACATAGCTGTTGCTATAAAGGTTAGGGCATAAACTAACAATAAAATTCCTACACCAAGAGATTTTTCAGACTGTTCCCTGTAAACCTCACAGTGATGAGCCACGATGCCTATTGTTTATTTCCCGCTATGCTATCAGTTTTTGAAACTTTAACCGAGAAGTGTTGGCTTTTTTCCTAGTTTTTTCACAGCCTTATAATTTTTCTCGATTTATTACCAATTTATTACCTAAAATTTTCACTTTTAAAGTTTAGATTTCACAGTAACAAACATTTTCTCTTATCAATGTACAAAGTAAGCGGGAGAAAGAAATTCGATGGAGCATAAAAATCCAGCTAGATGAGCCGTTATCAGACTATGTAAAAATGCGAAGGGTTCCTTGATACCATAGGTCTAACTCTCTAGATACTATCGCTCATAGATCTTGCGTACATTTTCATTGACTAAAGCGGTAGCATTACCCACTTTCATTTGCCTCATTGTGGTACGGAAAAAACCTGTTAGTAATTTCCTTGAAAGTAAATCACCTGCCTGAGCAGAGATACAATAATTTCTGTCAAATTATGAGGATTGAGCTTCAGCTATTTTTGATTTTCCAGTGCTCGGGAATGAACATTAGTTTCAGAACTGTATAGTGCGTTGCAGTATCTCTGAATAAAAAAAGCATATTGCTAAGTGCAAGTATGGTGTTTGTTTTTAGGTGACTGAATCTTAGTTGAGACATTATTGAGATTAACCCAGACTTTTCTCGATAGCTACTAAGATACGTAAGCAGAATAATTTGGGCAAACATTCAAAAAGTTAGCTGACGTTAAGCTTGACGGCTAGACAACTCATAAATCAAACAACTTTTGCCGGACAAAGTTAGTAGTAACCAAGCTTGATTAATTAGCGAAAGTTCTAGTACTCTCATCTCAACTGATGTAATCTTACCCACTCAGAGTAGTGGCATCTAATGAAGTAATAAAAAGCCATAGTCTTGTTGCCTAGATTGAGTTAGATGCAAATTTTCGTCGGTGTAAGAGATTAATTAGTTGTACCTGTTAAGTCATAGACTGACATCATCAAAGCCAAGAATTTTTCTTAGTAAAAGAAAAAATAAACCAGGAGATAAATAACGATGGCTTCCAATATTAGGAAAGTAGAAAATATTCGGACCTCTTATCTAAGACTAGATTTAGGAAATATGGAAGAACTGCTCAGATTTATTAAAGGAAAACCAGACTCAAGAGAACTCAAACGTGCTCTAGCTGTCAAACTAGTAATTGAAAAATATCCGTATCATCAAATTAGTGCCATACTCAATGTATCAATTGGATTTATCAGTAAGTGGAAAACAGCTTTTGAAGAAAAAGGTATAAGCGGTTTGAAGCTCGCCCATAAAGGAGCTAAAGGCTATCTAAATTTAGAACAAAAATCGGAAGTAATTAGATGGCTCAAAGAAAAAGATTATTGGAATTTGCCAGAATTACAGTCTCGACTGTACGAAAAGTATGGAGTCAGCTTTAAATCAAAACAAAGCTATTACGATTTATTTGCTGAAGCTGGAATAAGTTGGAAGAAATCTCGTAGAAGAAATTCAAAAAGAAGCCATAACGTTGTAACTTTAAAGAGTGTCAATTCTTCTTCAATGAATCGACAATCAAATCAAAAAATGGTAGGCAGATGTAACTAAAAAAACTGGCAAGACTGTAGTTTTTTGTTTAATGAGTGTTACTTCTAGGGAGGTGATAAAAAGCTTTTTGTCCGTTTCTATACAATTTAAAAATAACTTGTGATTGAGATTGATAGAAGTTGTCAAATATATGCTAAAAAATCAAAACATCTTCGATTCTAACTCCAATAATCAAGAAAAGCTGTACTTTCGGAAACGTGAGCTATTTTGCTAGCTAAAATTATTTCGTCTTAAGATGTTAGTCGAGAATTTGTAAGCTCGAAAATATCATCGGTTTTTCACAAATCAAATTGGACATTTATAAACCAAAGAAAAGGTTAATTTTCAAGAATTGACTTTTAAAAACAAATAGTGTTTTATCAATTTAGCTAGGTATGTCAAACCAAGTGAGAAAAGTTAGCTTCAGGAGACTAAGTATTAGGTTGTTGGTTCTAGATCATGTCAAGTATTACATGCCTCAAAAACGCCACTTACATATTTGACAAGTCTTCGTTTTTTAGCACTCTATTAAGCCGCTATATCTTTTCAATCAAGGCAGATTATGTGAGGCACGTAAGGTTTTTTCTTACTAAAGTCATACTTAATCTGCCTTGTGCTTCTAGTCAACCAAAACTGCATTACAGGATTACTCTTCTTAATCTTAAAAAAGAGTATCACCTGCTTAATACAGATCACAGTTGAAAGAATTAGTGAGAAAGAAATTGTCGAAGTAGTATCTGCTTGTCTAGAAATTCCACTTTTGGGCAATCAGTCTCAAACATTCCAACAATTTCTTACTTTGTGGTGTCGACTCAGCTTGATAGACTTTAACTTTTCTCTACTTTGTGGCAAAGAAACTATAGCACCGACACTGCAATATGTGTCTTTTTACACATCTATGAGAATTTACCATGGCGAACGCACATTTCGATCTCTCTGAACTAGACGGTAAAAACGGCTTTGTTATTCAGGGCATTAATCTAGCCGACTTGTCTGGTTACTCTGTCAACACTGCTGGGGACTTCAACGGCGACGGCTACGACGATGTGATTGTCGGAGCTCCCTATGGAAATGGCAAAAGCCTTGACACGGGTGAAAGCTATGTAGTGTTAGGCGGTTATCGTTTTGCTCCTACCCTGAGTCTCTCAGAACTAGATAACAAAGGTTTTTTAATCGAGGGCATTGATTTAGCTGATCTTTCTGGTTTCTCTGTTAGCAGTGCTGGAGACTTTAACGGTGATGGCTATGATGACATAATGATCGGCGCACCTTTTGCCGATCCTGGAGGCTTTACCCGCCCGGATGCTGGCGAAAGCTACGTAGTCTTTGGTGGTTCTGAGCTGCCAGCCTTAGACTCTAGTAGTGGTTTAGTCATCGATGGTGTTAAGGTTGCCGACTTATCCGGCTACTCCGTCAGTTCGATGAGTGCTGGCGGTGACTTTAACGGCGATGGTTTGGATGACGTGATTATCGGTGCTATGGGTGGCGGTAGTGCTGCTCAAGGCGAGAGTTATGTCGTCTTTGGTCGCAGTAGTAATGGTAATGGTACTGTCGATAGTGCAGATGCTAACTCTGAAGATGGTCTACTGATCAAAGGTATTGATGTAGCCGATCTTTCTGGCTACTCTGTTAGCTTTGCCGGGGACTTCAATAGTGATGGCTACGACGATGTAATTATAGGTGCTCCCTTAGGCGATGGTAACAGCCCTGATTCAGGTGAAAGCTACTTATTATTTGGTCGCCCAGGGGGCGGCGTACTTGATCTTAAAGAACTTACATCCGAAGATGGCATAGTTATCAAAGGGGTCGATCTAGGGGATCAGTCGGGCTTTTCTGTGAGCAGTGCCGGAGACGTTGATGGTGACGGTTACGATGATGTAATTATCGGCGCACCTTTTGCCGACGGCGGTAGTCCAGATTCGGGCGAGAGCTATATACTTTTTGGCGGCAAGAAAGACAATATTGATCTCAAAGAACTTACACCTCAAGATGGGATAGTCATTAAAGGAATCGGCGTTGCTGATCTTTCTGGCTTCTCCGTAAGTGGTGCGGGAGACGTTAATGGTGATGGCTACGATGACGTGATTATTGGCGCACCCTTTGCCGACAGCAGCAACCCCGATGCAGGTGCGAGCTATGTAGTTTTCGGTGGTAAGCAATTAAAAGACATCAATCTCGACGAACTTGATGGCAAAAATGGCTTTGTTATCAAGGGCATTGATGTTGGCGACAGATTAGGTCACTCCGTAAGTGGTGCGGGAGACGTCAATAAAGATGGCTACGACGACCTGATCATTGGAGCTCCTTTCGCCGACGGCGGTAGCCCAGACTCAGGTGAAAGCTATGTGATCTTCGGAGGACTGGATCTGGGCAATGATGGTACTGCCAAACCTGAAACCAATCCCAAATCTATCCTGATCGAAGCCGAAGATTTGAACTTAGTAAGTTACGAGGTAGAGTCAAGAGCTCGAGTTGCTTCAGAAGGAAAAGTAATTAGTCTTTTAGAAGGAGGTAGTTCTGGGACAGCTTCCACTCAATTCAGTGGCCCTACAGGTACTTACGATCTAGTCGTCGGCTATTACGATGAGGCAGATGGAGAAGCACAACTGGAAATCTTTACCGATGGCGCATTAATAGATAGTTGGTTGCTGGACAACAGTCCAGGCGGTGCTATTCCAACCACCCAAAACTTTATGGAACACAGTATCAGTGGACTGTCTCTTACTGAAGGGCAAGATATCACGATTCTGGGTATTGCTAATGAGCAAGAGTTTGCCAGAGTTGACTATATCAAGTTTGTTAGTGTGTAAAAGCTCCGCTTAGAAATAACTCAAGAGCAAGGCTACCAATTGATTCTTTTTAGTGGGTACAGCTGGCTATAAATGGGTATGCCATACTCTTGAAGCTGGCAAAATCTAAGTTCCTAGACTCTTGATAGAGCTGCGGGAATAAGTTTAGCATCCATCTCCCGATCACACTACTTGGCTGGCTGGTTGCTTGCTACAGGAAAACCACTAAAATTGTGGCAAAACATACCAAAGCCAGCCATCAAAACTTATCTAATTTCCCATTGTGAATCGGACTGTAAGCTCAGAAAAAATCATTTGAAATTTTAATATTTCTCATTAACTAGTAATTTTTTTGGAATAACAACTACTAAAAGATGACTCTCTTTCTACAGTTTTAAAAAGTCTTAAGCTTTGCGGTGACTTATTTCCAGATGTTTAAACATACTCCTTATTTTTACCAAAAACCACCCCATACCTTAACTTTCTACAATTACGATCTACTTTTTTAGATATATTAAATTAATCTTAAATATTAAAAATTTTAGTTAAAAAAATTCTTGGCGAGTGGCAGGTTAACCAAGAAAATCTGGGGTGAAAATGACCGATTATCTCTGATAAAAAAAATATCATTAATCAACAGCAGCTTTAAACATTTAATGCTCAAAATTTTCTCCAATTTTTTATTTTCACTTCTATGCCTAGCTCTAAAATCCTGTTTATTTATTCTGAACAAGAGGTAATTAGACTAGATATTAAATTCTACAGAGTTCTTTAAAAACAGTTATCAGCATTTAAATAAAATAACTTTAAGAATATATTTACAATATTTCATTCCTCTTTTGTAACTGATGAGCAAAATTTTTGCTCCTTTGCATAAATCTTTTCACATAATACTAATTTATCTATTTTTATGATTTTAGGTTAACTCAATTTTTCGGATATTTTGTCATTTTTATTGGGGAGCGTGTTACTATCTAAACAGAGAAAATATTTTCCGCTCTAACCTACTATCAAAGTAAAGCTTTGTCAGACGGTTTTAGGATTTACTAAAAATTATGAATTTTTCAGAGTAAGTGGTACACCCAGGAATAACCACTCAGCTATCAATCTAATCTTTCTATCCACAGGTGAGAAAACTGCCTGCAAAGGAGGTGCAACCCAAATGTGGGCAGCCGTTGGTCTGTCTGGAAATAATGAGCCAGTTGACAACTAGTGAGCATTGTTTCGGGTGCGGCGTCCCCAGGCAATCGGCTAAAAAACCGACGCAATTCGCCACTTTGTGATGAGTAGTTTTGCCGCGCAGCAACTAACTCTCATTCAGTCACAGCTTCTTACCAAACCTTATAGGGGAATCTATCATGGCAGATTCATTTGCCGATCTCTTGAAAGCTAGTAACAACATGATTAATAGCGGCCCAATCCGTGTCGAAGCGGAACAGATGACTCTCAATAATTACCGCATTGAGTCAGCAGACTCTGCTTCCGGAGGACAATTGATTGGTCTACTGGAGACACCAAGTAATACTGGTACGGCTTCAACTGTATTTACTGGTGCTTCAGGAAGCTACGATATTATTATTGGCTACTACGATGAAAATGACGGAAAAGCTTCACTGGAGTTACTTTCGGATGGTGTCTCGATAGACAATTGGACTCTTAACAAAAACTTAGATAGTTCCGGTCCTAGCTCGAAGAGCTTCACCAAGCATACGATTGACGGACAGTCACTTACTCAAGGGGAAACTATTGCCATTCAGGGTACGGTTAATAAAGAAGAGTATGCCAGAGTAGACTACATAGAATTTGTACCAGTACTGGGTGACTCATCCCAGCCGCTCTCAGAAGTAGATCCCGTAGTTGACTTTGAATTTTCATCGCCTTTCACGATGGGGGCACAGACACCTACTAGCTCTTCGTCATCCAGCCCAGTACAGGACATCATCCCTAGCTTTAACTTATTTGACCCAGGCGGGGGTCTGATCTCAGGTAGTATTCCCTTTGTGGGTCTTCCAGGATCCTCTGACTCTTTTGGTTCCCTTGGCTCCTTACTCCCCTTTTAAAAAATCGGTCAAGCCCTAACTCAAAAGAATAACTAACAGAGTCTTTACTAAAATTGCCTCTGGGTAGAAATACTTCATGAGTTACTACAGAGAAGACACTCAGAGCTGCTATTTGTAGTAGTCGGGGTGGCAAGCATACCTTAATAGCGGCATCTACAAAGTGCCTTAGACTCTGGGCGAATACTCCTACAACTAAAGAAGTTGGAGTATTTGCCCTACTTTGTTGTAAATTCTGGTACTAATGTTTTTTCTTAGCAGGTGTAGATTGACTGTTGGTTAGCAATTTTATAGGCAAAGTGTAGCATATTTGACAAGAAGCTAGATGTTTCCCAGAAACACCTAGTTCTAATTCTTTGCTACCTTTAAGAGCGTGTAGTCTTAGAGCTGTATTCTATTAAGTAAGGAGGTTATTAGTTGTTAAACAAATATTTAAGTAGTGCTGGAATAATTTTCTAGCAAAGGTTAGAACTCAAATGAAGACGGTTTTTTTCGGCACTCCCCAGTTCGCAGTACCTAGCCTAGAGAGATTGTTGAACCATCCTGAGTTTGAAGTTCGGGGCGTTGTCACCCAACCTGACAAGCGTCGAGGACGCGGTAACCAACTGATGCCTTCGCCTATCAAAGCAGTTGCCATGACCAATCAACTACCAGTTTGGCAGCCACGGCGACTCAAAAAAAGCGCTGAAACACTGACACAGCTAAGGCAGGTATCGGCAGATGTTTTTGTTGTCGTTGCTTATGGTCAGATTCTATCTCAAGAAATCCTAGATCTACCGAGCATCGGTTGTGTCAATGTTCATGGCTCACTTTTACCCAAGTATCGGGGTGCCGCCCCAATCCAATGGTGTTTATATAATGGCGAGACAGAAACCGGGATCACAACCATGCTCATGGATGCAGGTATGGATACTGGGGCAATGCTGCTTAAGGCTTCTACTCCCATCCAGCTACTGGATAATGCTCAGCAACTAGCACCAACTCTTGCCCATTTAGGAGCTGATTTGCTAGTAGAAACGCTCCTCAAGCTGGGGAAACAGCAAATTCCACCAGTTCCTCAAGATGATGCTTTGGCTACCTACGCACCACTGATTCAAAAGTCAGATTATGCTTTGGACTGGTCACGCACCAATTTTGAGTTACACAACCAGGTGAGAGGCTTTGCCTCTAACTGTATCGCTTTATTTCGGGATAAACTGCTGAAAATTAGTGCTACAGCACCTCTAGGAGCCACCTACTTTCCCGAACTGCCCCCTGAGTTAAACGCGCTAGAACCGGAATGTTCTGCTCTAGCTGCAAATCCAGGGTGTTCCGGAGAAGTAATGAGCGTAGTCAAGGGCGTTGGGCCGATTATCCAAACTGGCGAGGGACTATTGCTGTTGCAGGAAGTGCAGCTAGCAGGTAAACGCTCTCAGTCTGGCTGGGATTTTGCCAATGGCGTACGTCTAACAGTAGGAGAGGTTTTAGGTAATGGTTAAGTTGTGGGGTCTAGTTCCGAGGCTTCATAGAAGCGGCAAGAACTACAAGGTCCCTCTGGGTTAACAGCACAACGCATCAGTTCAGAGCGAGCATTAAAGCGGCAATTGGCATCGCCAATCACCCAACGTCCTTTAATCAGGCTTCTCTCTGTTGGTTGTTTTGCTGACTGTAGATAAAGGGCAATGGCTTGCAACCGATAGCGTCCCGATTTGAGGCGATAGCGGTGGCGGCGCTCCAAAACTGCGTAGCTTTGACCTTGAAACTCGAGATAGCTACCAGGTTGGGGTGTCCAATCGAGTACTACATTACCAAGGGTTTGACGTGGGTGCGTTAAGATTAGCTCTGCCGGTAGAGAATCTGGCTCCATATTGTCAATGTATTGCTGACTACATTTTGGATGTTATCGCACTCATAGCCCCACATCCTACCATTTCAGATTGTGCATAGAATCAGACTAAGGTCTAAGTGGTATCGGGATGAGTATCAACAAAAAAACGGGTAAAGGGCGCTCATCAAAGTCTGAGAAAAATCATTCCCTAGAATTATTTACAGGCAGGCATGAGTTGGCTCGCTTATTTGCCGAATACCTTAACAGTGAACAACCTCTAGAAAAGATACTCTTCTTTTACGGCGACGGCGGTAACGGAAAATCTTTGTTGTTGAGGTTCCTACGAACTAAATGCTGTAAGCGCTTCCGTCAGGAAAGGTGGCAGCAAATTAATTCACAACCCGACGCTGAAGTTGTAGACTATATCACAAAATCTACTGAAAGAGGAGAATTCCTACAGGTAGTCTCTGTATTGCACGATTTTGGTCAGCAACCCAGAGGTGACGACCAACCCCAAGACCCTTTCTATGGATTGCTGATGCTACGGCGAAACTTGGCAAATGCCGCTAAGTCGTTGGGTTATCGCTTGCGTTTTCCACTCTATGACTTTGCCTGCGTTTGGTATCTTCACCAGCAGGGCAAACTCACTCGCGAACGAATTAGGGAAATCTTTCCCCAGGAAGAATTAGAGCTACTTAACGAACTGGTGGAACTAATTTCTGGTTTGCCTGGGGTTGGTCTAGCTAAAGCAGTCTTGGGCATTTTTAGTAGATGCTTAAGTCAGGGGTTCACCGTCCTCCAACGGAAATGGCTGCTCAACGAAGAGGAAGTCAAGGCGATTCAGGCGATGGAACCTAACTCGGAGTTAATTGACGAGCTACCACGGCTGTTTGCTGCCGATTTAAACGAGGCGATGAAGCAAGTAGAAGCACCGCCCAGAATTGTCCTATTTTTTGATACCCACGAAGCTTTTTGGGGCCAAGAGCGCCATCTCACTGGTCAGATGCGTTTTCAACGGGATGAATGGCTGCGCTACTTATTAGGGGAAGTGGAACTCTCCGCAGGGATTGTCGCCGTGGTGACGGGACGAGAGGAACCCCGTTGGCACGAAGCTAGTCGTTTTAGCATTCCCAAGGAATTTATCGAAACTAAGCTAGTCTGGCATCTGCCGACAGCAGATGCTGAAGTCTATCTCAAGCGGGCGGGAATTGAGGAAGAAAAGCTACGTCAGGGCTTAGTTACTTACGCCAGTGTGGGGCCAGACCAAGTACATCCCTTTTATCTGGGTCTATGTACTGACGTGGTTTGGCAAGCCCAAGAACGGGGGGAAAACCTGACGCCAGCAGATTTTAGAAGCGCAGTGGGCGAAGACAAGAAGCCGAAAGAACTGATCGAACGCCTGTTGAGGTATGTCAAACGAGATATTGAGTATGCAGTTCATGCCCTTAGTGCTTGTCGGGCTTTTGATTACCAACTGTATAGTGAACTGGGTCAGGCTTTAGACTTTGATGCCTCAAGACCAGACTTTGACATGCTCACAGAATTTTCCTTCGTCTGGCAAGATGAGCGGCAAAGGCAAAATTGGTATCGCATTCACGACTTATTACGCCGCTTGGATTACGAAATTAGTAATCCCAAAACTCGTCAAGCCCACACTATGTTGGAGGAGTACTATCGGGAGCGAGGAGATATTGCCGAAGCAATTTATCATGCCAACCACTTAGATTGGGAGCAAGGCGTGGATGAATGGATTGAGATCTTCGAGCAGGCATTGCAATTGAGCCGCTATGACCAATGCCGCGCCCTGCTAGAAATCAGAAATGAGCTGTTGATTGAGAGCGACTTTTACTTAGGCAGTGTCTCACAGTTTGAGGGTGATTATTTTGCCCACTTGGCCCGACATACAGAAGCTAGACAGAAATATTTAGAAGCAATTGCCAGTTATGATCAAGCTCTCGCTATTGCTCCCGATGACAGCGAAGTCCTCAACAACAAGGGAAATGCCTTGCAAAGTCTAGGAGATTTGCAAATTCTGCGGGCACAACACCCCCAGGCAGTAGAGTCTTATACAGAAGCGATCGCTGCTTATAATAACGCTTTAAACCTGGCTCCAGACTATATTTATGCTCTCAACAACAAGGGAACCGCACTGCAACGCTTGGGAGACTTGCAGACTAGACTGGCACAATACCCACAGGCCTTAGAATGCTACCTAGAGGCGATCGCTTCCTACAATCGCTCCCTTGCCATTGCCCCGGAATGCAACGAAGTGTTCAACAATAAGGGTATCGGACTACAAAAGCTAGGACACCTGCAAACCAAGCTAGCACAGCATTCACAAGCCCTACAGTCCTACCAAGAAGCAATTACTACCTATGACCAGGCCCTAAATTTTGCCCCAGATTATACCTATGCCCTCAACAACAAAGCCATAGCGCTGCAAAGACTGGGAGACTTACAAACTAGGCTGGCACAACCTCAAGATGCCTTAGATTCCTATATTGCAGCGATTTCTACCTACAATATTGCCCTCAAGTTAGCCCCAGATTATATCTATGCCCTCAATAATAAAGGACTAGCCTTACAAAGGCTGGGGGACTTGGAAACCAAGCTGGGACAACACCCACAGGCATTACATGCGTACAGTGGCGCGATCGCTACCCACAATATTGCCCTGAAACTTGCCCCAGATGATATCTCTGCCCTTAACAACAAAGCCATTGCCCTGCAAAGACTAGGAGGCTTGCAAAGTAAACTTTCAGAACCACAAGATGCCCTAGACTGCTATCAAGAAGCGATCGCTACCTATGATAGTGCTCTCAAGCTTGCCCCAGATTACATTTATGCTCTCAACAACAAAGGTATAGCCCTACAAAAACTCGGATACCTACAGACGGAACTAACACGATATCCCCAGGCGTTGGAATCTTACCAAGAAGCAATCACTGCCTACGATAGTGCTCTGCTCCTTGCTCCAGATGATATCTACGCTCTCAACAATAAGGGAACCGCACTACAGCGTCTAGGTTATTTGCGCATCAAAATGTCGCAACATCCAGAGGCATTAAAATCTTACCAAGAAGCGATCGCTACTTACAATAGCTCTCTGACCCTCGCCCCGGATGATGTTTGTGCTCTTAACAATAAGGGCAGCGTACTCTCCTGTATGGGGGACTTGCAGAATGAATTATCTCAAACTCAGGAGGCACTAGAGAGTTGGCAAGCAGCACTGGCAGCTTTTTCGCGCTGTTTGGAAATTGCCCCAGGTGATGATCATATTCGCAAGCTTAGAGATCAGCTGCAAGAGTTTATCAAAAATATCGATAGTAAGATCGAAGAGGTCTATCCCAGCTAAGTAGGGAAACAACATTGAAATTAAACAACGGCTTCAAAAACGGTAGCTTCTCGAACTCCTCTGAGAGTTTTAGCCTAGATTAACAGGAGAGGTTTCATTTGTTTTCTCCTTGATAACTTAGCTGTATTAAAATAACCTGAATAGTGACCTCAGCTAGCATAAATCAACATAATTTTGTTGGAGGTTGCCAAGGCTAAATCAGACGAAAATAGCAATTCATCTCCCTTGATACTCTGCCATTTGAAGGAAGATGAATTGCCAAAATAAGTAATTAAGCGTCCAGCCTGCTACCTATCAAATAAAACTGTTTTATACGGCAACAGGTTCAGCAGTTTGGGATTCCCAAACATCGTCGGTTTCAGTATTAGCAACTGACTCCTTAGATACTGGTGTTGTCAAAGTAGAGTCTGTTAGCTTAACCTTAACTACGCGATTTTTCGCCGCTTCTACCTTGGGTAGCGTCAGTGTCAGGATACCATTAGTGAAGTCGGCTTTTACCTGATTATTTTGCACGGCTACTGGTAGAGTAATTCCTCGCCGGAACTTGCCGTAACGGAACTCAGAGTGAAAGATACCCTTCTGTTGGGCTGGCTTCTTGTAGTGATACTCACCAGAAATTACTACAGCTTCACGAGTTACACGAACATCAAGGTCTTTACCTTCAATACCAGGAATTTCTGCTCGCAAAATTAGATTATCATCTGTCGTTTGCATTTCAATGGCAGGCTGCCAAGTCGTTGGCGGTTGGTAATGCAAATCTGTCGCTTCATCAAACATTTTATCCAGGTGACGGCGGATAATTTCCCTATCTTGGAATGGTTGCCAATGAATAATTGCCATGTCCAGGTTACCTACCTTTACTGTTTTTTGTGGATCACTTTTGATTTACACTCCCTATGATGTTGGAAATACGGCTTAGAGTCAGTAGGGGAAACCGGATTTTTGTGGGGGGATTTACCAGCCTTGTTAAAATACTCTGGCAGATAATCCAGTGAAGTTACCTCTGAGAAACTTGACCAAGAGGTAAGATTCTCCTCCAATAGAGAGATACTCTTACTACCTGTGGTGAGAGATAATTTCCGTTAAACTTCCAATTCTCTTACTCTATCCAGAAAAGGGGCTTGAAGCAGCAGGTTATTTTTGGGTCTTGCTAAAAGTATTTACTGTAGAGAAGAGTAGTACTTGCTCAAACCAATTTTGTGATTTTGGTAACTTCTTCCCAGTAAAGCTTCCCGATTAATTCCCAGTAAAGGAAACTAAAAATAAAAGTGAAAATTGGTTCTAATTATCTTGGTAACGGTTGCTGTACATTTACTCTATGGGCACCTTTTCTCCGAGAGGTAGCTGTGCAAATTGTTTCTCCTCAAAAGCGCCTAATCCCGATGGAACCTCAGGGGAAAGGTTACTGGAAAGCCAAAAGTCAAGATATTTATCCAGGAACGCTCTATTTCTACCAACTGAACGGGGATATACTCAGACCAGATCCCGCCTCTGAGTCTCAACCACATGGGGTACATCAGGCTTCTGAGGTGATCAATCACAGCAAGATGAACTGGAATGATGCTGGGTGGCTTGGTGTACCCCTAGAATCAATGATTATCTATGAATTACACGTCGGCACTTTTACTCCAGAAGGAACCTTTGCAGCAATTATTCCCCGACTGAGTGAATTATACGAATTGGGGGTGAATGCGATTGAAATTATGCCAGTTGCCCAGTTTCCTGGCGATCGCAACTGGGGCTATGATGGCGTTTATCCCTATGCTGTACAGACTTCCTACGGTGGCCCTGAAGGCTTTAAACAACTAATTGATGCTGCTCATCAGCAGGGAATAGCAATTATTCTCGATGTAGTTTATAACCACTTTGGACCCGAGGGAAACTATACCAGTGAGTACGCACCTTACTTTACGGAAACTTATAATACTCCCTGGGGCAGCGCGATTAACTATGATGATGCCCACAGTGACGGCGTTCGCAACTATTTTATTGAAAATGCTCTCCACTGGCTGCAAAATTATCATATTGATGCCCTCCGTTTAGATGCAATCCATGCAATTTACGACCTGGGAGCCAAGCATATTTTACAAGAAATGGCAGAAGAATTTGCCGCTGTTGGCAATTATCTAGGTCGGCAAGTTTACTTAATAGCTGAAAGTGATTTAAATGATGTTCGAGTAATTCGCAATAGCCAGCAGGGGGGTTACGGCATAGATGCTCAGTGGAGTGATGATTTTCACCATTGCATTCATGCCTTACTGACCAAAGAACAGCGCGGTTATTATCGAGACTTTGGCACCTCTGAACAATTAGTCAAAGCTTATCAAGAAAGCTTTGTTTACTCTTGGCAATATTCATTTTTCCGTCAAAGAAACCACGGTAGTGATGCTAGCCATGACTCTGGTGATAAGTTCGTCGTTTGTCTTCAAAATCACGACCAGATTGGTAATCGTGTGCTAGGTGAGCGTTTATCAAATCTTGTATCGTTTGCTGCATTGAAATTGGCCGCTGGCGCACTGTTGTTGACGCCTAACATACCCCTGATATTTATGGGAGAAGAGTACGGAGAAGAATCCCCCTTCCTCTACTTTGTCAATCATACAGATCCAGATTTAGTTGAAGCTGTAAGAAAAGGTAGAAAAAAAGAGTTTGCGGCTTTTCATCTAGAAGGTGAATACTTAGATCCCCAAAATCCTGACACTTTACTTAAATCCAAGCTGCACTGGGAAAAACGACAAGAAGGTAAACACAAAGTACTGCGAAAGTTCTACCAGCAATTGATTAAATTGCGTCGGACTATTCCGGCTCTGAAGAACCTCAGTAAACAAAATCTCAATGCTTACTGCCTTGAGCAAGATAAGCTAATTTTCTTACATCGCTGGAGTGATCATAGTCAAGTTTTCTGCCTCATGAACTTTAATGACCAAGATGTCAGTTTTACGGCAACACTTCCTGAAGAAAACTGGCAGAAAATCTTGGATTCTGCTGATGCTAAGTGGATGGGTTCTGGTGTTACACTACCGGCCAATATTCTGTCGCAACAAGTGCTGACAATTAACGCCCACAGTTTAGCTGTATACCAAACAGGAATAACTATCTGACTCCTCAATTCTTGAGAAAAAAATCAACCACGTAAGAAAAACTACACCTAGTTAAAAAGACTAATTTGATTATGCAGATTCCTACAGCTACTTATCGGATTCAATTTCATACAAATTTTGATTTTAAAGCGGCAAAAAGTATTGTTGCTTATCTTCAAGAATTAGGGATTTCTGACATTTATGCTTCACCAATATTTAAAGCTAGAGAGGGAAGTACCCACGGCTATGATATTGTTGACCCTACTCAGCTTAATCCTGAATTAGGTACAGAGGAAGATTTTGAAGCATTAGTGAGCGAAATCAAGCACCGGAATATGGGATGGTTGCAAGATATTGTTCCTAACCACATGGCCTATGATGGTCAGAATAAGTTCTTGATAGACGTTTTAGAGAACGGTCCAGATTCTGATTTTTTCGACTATTTTGATATTGCCTGGAATCAACCTTACGAAGATATTAATAGGCGCGTGCTTGCCCCTTTATTGGGAAATTTTTACGGTGATTGTCTAGAAAGTGGCGAAATTGAGCTTAGATATGACCAGTTTGGATTAAGCATCAATTACTATAATTTGAAACTACCAGTACGTATCGAATCTTATGTTAGCTTCATTACTCAAAACTTAGGACAACTCACCAAAAAACTCGGCAAAGAACATCCAGATTTTGTCAAATTGCTTGGTGTACTGTACGTCCTCAAAAACATTCCTTCAGAAGTGAAAGGCAGGGAAAGATACGATCAGATTGCTTTCGCTAAGGGGCTTCTTTGGGAGCTTTACACACAAAATTCTGATGTTCAGGAGTTTATTGATCATAATATCGAGTTTTTTAATGGAGAAAAAGGTACACCAGAAAGTTTTAATTTTCTCGATAGCTTACTGACAGAACAATTTTATCGGCTGGCTTTTTGGAAAGTTGGTGCAGAAGAAATTAACTACCGCCGTTTCTTCACTGTCAATGAGTTAATTTCTTTGAAAGTTGAAGAAGTCAAAGTATTTCACAAAACTCACAGTCTGATTAGTCAGCTAGTAGAAGAAGGCAAAATTACTGGCTTAAGAATAGACCATATTGATGGTCTATATGACCCAAGTGAGTATTTGTCAAGGTTGAGGGAAAAAATGGGGGATGTTTATCTTACTGTTGAGAAAATTTTAGAGCTACAAGAGCAGTTACCTACAACCTGGCCCATTCAAGGAACAAGCGGTTATGATTTCTTAAACTACGTTAACGGTATATTTTGTTGCTGCCAAAATGAGCAACCGCTCAGAGATACTTATGTGGAGTTTACCAAATTAGATGAATTCTACGAAGAGCTAGTTAAACAGAAGAAACTACTAATTATCAATAATAATCTGGCTGGAGACTTAGAAAATCTTGCTCAAATTCTCAAAAGATTAGCGGGGCACACGAGGCTGAGCAGCGACTTTACCCTATATGGACTAAAAAGAGCGCTAGTAGCAGTATTAGCTCTCTTTCCAGTCTACCGTACCTATATCAGTCCTAGGGGAATTAGCGATGCCGATCGTTACTATGTTTGGGAAGTAATTGCCAAAGCTAAAGAACAAGAACCCCGGCTGTTAAAAGAACTAGATTACATTCAAAAAATACTTCTGGGTGACGTTGAAGAATATCTAACTAAGGAACAAAAAGAGGAGCTACTCCATTTTGTGATGAGGCTTCAGCAGTTAACTGGGCCGTTGATGGCAAAAGGTGTTGAAGACACGCTTTTATACGTTTATAACCAACTTTTATCTTTAAATGAAGTGGGTGGTAATCCTAGCCACTTTGGCATAAGTTTAGCTGTCTTTCATGATTTTAATCAAAGGAGAAGTGAGCATTGGCAATACTCAATCAACGCCACGGCAACTCACGACACTAAACGAGGTGAAGATGTCCGAGCCAGGTTAAACGTGATTTCAGAAATACCGGAAGAATGGGAACGACAGGTAAAGACTTGGAGTGAAATCAATCGTGAGAAAAAGACAATAATTAATGGCAAGGCAGTTCCCGATGCTAATGATGAATACTTCCTCTACCAGACTTTAGTTGGCACTTTTCCGTTTGCAGAAAATGAACTCAACCACTTTACTAAAAGGATTAAAGATTATGTAATTAAGGCAGTCAGAGAAGCTAAGGTACATACGGCATGGCTACGCCACGATGCTGATTATGAAGAGGGATATCTGAGTTTTGTTGAGTCAGCCTTAGAACCTAGCGAAACTAATCAGTTTCTCAAAGAATTTATGCCTTTCCAGAAGTTAGTGTCTCACTACGGCAGGTATAACTCTCTTGCTCAAACTCTATTGAAGAATACAGCACCTGGTATACCTGATTTATACCAAGGAACTGAATTATGGGATTTAAGTATGGTAGATCCAGATAATCGCCGCCCTGTTGATTATGAGCTGCGAACTACCTGGTTACAGGACATCAAAACAAAAATAGAAACAGATAGTTTACAGCTAATTGATGAATTATTAAGCGCTCAAGAAAATGGTAAAATTAAGCTGTTTCTAACTTATAAACTCTTACAGGCAAGAAAAGATAACCTAGTATTGTTTCAGCAAGGAAATTATCAACCTTTGGAAGTTATTGGCAAGTTCAAAGATAATCTTGTCGCTTTCGCTAGACGCACTCAGGAAAAGACGGCAATTACGATCGCCCCGAGATTCTTCACTAGTTTAATCAAGCCTGGAGAACTTCCTTTAGGGGAGCAAGTGTGGCACGATACTCGGATTAAACTCTCACCAGAAATGCCGTCGGTTTGGAAAAATTCATTAACTTCTCAGATAATTCAAGGGGATGGCATTCTGCAAATTGGTGAAGTCTTGAAGCACTTTCCAGTAGCCCTGTTGATCAACTGAAGTCATCCATATACTATGTAGGCAACAACACTCGTCTACAGGTACACTGTCTGTTATGCTCGGTTGAGAGATTACTCTTGTCAAGCCGGAGCAAGTTATGGAGCCAAAGTGGCTGGAATGGGCAAAAAAACTGCAAGCGATCGCTCAAAATGGTCTTACTTATGCAGAAAGTCCCTTTGATACCGATCGCTATAATTCGGTACGTGAGATTGCCGCTCAAATTCTAGCTACTTACTCCGAAGAAGAATTGCCACCAATTCTCAATTTATTCGCTGGAGAACTCGGATATGCCACCCCTAAGATTGATGTTCGAGGCGCAGTATTTAAAGATAATAAAATCTTACTGGTTAAAGAACGAACAGATGGTTTTTGGGCTCTACCCGGAGGTTGGGCAGATGTAGGTGAAAGCGCTGCTGAATCAGTGGTGCGAGAAGTCTACGAAGAATCGGGTTTCCAGACACGCGCTGTCAAATTATTAGCCGTATACGACAGAAATAAACATCCCCATCCACCAATGCCTTACCATGCCTACAAACTATTTTTTCAATGTGAGTTATTGGGGGGTTCACCAGTAGACAGTATCGAGACAACTGAAGCATCATTTTTCGCAGCAGATGCCATTCCAGAATTATCTACTTCCCGAGTTACATCATCCCAAATTAGCCAAATGTTTGAGTATGTTCGACATCCAGATTGGCCAACGGACTTTGATTGAAAACTTAAAGTAGTCTCAGTAATAACTAACTAAAAAATAAAAACTATCAATCTGGATTTTTAACTAAGTTTAAAGGTGAACTTAGTTAATCTTTACCTCTTGAGCAACAATAAATAGCAATTTTCGGGTCTACTATAAGCTAAGAACAAACTGTGACCAATCAATCGATACTTTCTAGCCAAGAATTTCCCTCAAAAGCACAAATTCAGGCAGTTAGAGCCTACATTAAACAAAGTTGGCAGACACTGACTCGCTCTCACGAGCATATCCTTGAAGCCGCCCGTGATCCAAAAATTGACCACATTCCAGGAACCCCTTGCCTTATATACATCTCACCCCAAGAAGATCGTTCAAGTATTGAACAATCCTTACAAAAAGTAATTAGTCCCGAAGAATTTAAGCAAATCGAAATTCGCACTTTGCCTGCCGAATTCGAGCAAATTCAAGAACACGGTTTACTCTATCTACCCCACACTTATGTCGTTCCTGGAGGACGCTTTAACGAAATGTATGGCTGGGATAGCTATTACATTCAGTTGGGGCTATTGCGGGATGGGGAAATGCAGCTAGCCCAAAACATGGTAGAGCAGTTGGTCTACGAAGTTGAACAGTACGGAACCATACTCAATGCCAATCGTACTTACATGCTGGGGCGATCGCAACCTCCGGTGCTGACTCTGATGATTTTGGCACTGTTTAAGTACACCCAAGATCAGCAGTGGTTGCAATCTATGCTGCCAGCAGTAGAAAGTTATTATTACTACTGGGCACTACCGCCTCACCTCAATCAGGGAACTGGACTTTCGCGCTATTTCGCCTTCGGTGAAGGGCCAGCACCAGAGGTACTTTTTGATGAACGGGACGAACAAGGCAGAACCCACTACGACCGCATCAAAGAATATTACCGCCGATTTGAAGTTAATGCTTATGACGTCAGTTTATATTACGACCCAGCCAGCGACCAGCTAACTGATTTGTTTTATAAAGGCGATCGCTCAATGCGGGAGTCAGGTTTTGACCCCTCCAACCGCTTTGGCCCTTTTAATATTGACATCATCCACTATGCGCCTGTTTGCCTCAACGTTCTACTTTACCAAATGGAACAAGACACAGCGCAGATTTACGAAATTTTAGGCCACCACGATATTGCTCAGCAGTGGCGCGATCGCGCTTTACACCGCCATCAAAGAATCGACCAATCCTTGTGGGATGAGGAGTCTGGACTGTATTTTGACTACAACTTTCGGACAGGGGAACGTCGCCAGTATGAATACGCCACCACCTTCTATCCATTATGGGCAGGCATCGCCTCAGAAGCACAGGCTAAGAGAGTTTGGCAAAATTTGGAACAATTTGAGGCACCAGGGGGAATACTTACCAGCACCCATGTCAGTGGGAATCAATGGGATGCGCCTTTTGGTTGGGCCCCTCTCAATCTGTTTGCGATTCAAGGATTAGATCGCTACGGTTACCATCAAGACGCCCAACGTCTAGCACAAAAGTTTATCTCCATGCTGGTTAAAGAGTTTGAGAAACACGGCACTTTGGTGGAAAAGTATGACGTTTGTGCTTGTTCTTCAGATGTTTCAGATGAGATTTTCTTTGGCTATAGTTCCAATGAAATTGGCTTTGGTTGGACGAATGGAGTATTTTTAGAACTGTTGGCAATGTTGGAATGACTTTGCTGAGTTGCCAATTAAGAGAGGTAGGTACAGACTACTGCATCAGAAAGCCTGACTAACTTCCCATTTATAGAAGTACAGTATGTTGTAATCCCACCAATCTTAGTTCCCAAAATTATTCCTATCCGCTTACTCTAGCAAGTCAAAATTATTAGCGATCGCTTCGTGAATAATTTGTTTCACCTGGCTTACCGTTTCAGGAACACCATCTTCAAGTACCGCTTTCCAAGCATGACCAGACCTAACATGAGTTACCATCAATACTGGTTCATCCTGAATTTCCCAACCTTGAAATTCCTCCATTGAAGACAAGTTCGGTTCAGCATCATCCTCCGGGAGATGAGTATAACTAAAGCCTCGTTCTTCTAAGACAAGGGCTACAGCTTGGTCTTGCGGAGATAGTTCTGTTGGTATCATGGCTATCTGCTTAATCCTACTTGGTAAATACTTCTATACTGGTGCGTCTGACCCCATAGCCTAGATTACTAGCTAAATACCCTCAGCATCCGTTTCATAATGCTGATTTAAGCTATAGCAATCCTGGATACCGACAGGCCACTATTGATTAGAGACAGAACTCATTGCCGTAAGTCTTGGCTGTATGCGATTGCCATCTGTAGTTAATAGACCTCTTGCATAAATGCGAAATCCAACCTCTCAATGTATTGATTTGGCGTTGTAAAAATGGACTTTTGCAAGAGGTCTAATGAGGATTCTCGGTGACTCTTCTACAGGATATCTTGTAAATACCTCAGCGCGCAGCGCTGTAGCAAGAATTAAAACGATGTCGTCTAATCTGACACTTCCTGCTGAGGCTCAAGTTGTGCTTGCGAAGTTCTTCTTACCCAAGGGGTAAACCGACTAGGATGAACACATTCAGCACCATTCAGTTCGTCTTTAAGGTTACTAGCGAAGACCTCAAAAATCTCAACCAGAGCTTGGCGATCGGTTAAGCAACCTTGAAGAGCAATAAGTTGTTCGATAGTCCAATTATAAAGTTGGGTATCACCCTGTTCAATACGAAAATATAACTGACTCTCAAACTGTCCTAAACGGGCGTAAAAGTTCTCCACCTCAGCTTTGATTGACTGCATATCAATGTAGAACTGCTGTTTTTTGATATCTGATAAAATCGTCGTTTTGAGAGACTCCGTGAAGTTTTGGTTAATCTCATTGTTAACGAGCATAGATACTTCATTGCGGAAGTTGACAATTTTATTGTCTAAGTTGACATTGATGCGATTATCAAGCTCGTTGATGACATTATTAACGACTAACTGAACATTGTTATTGGTAGATTGGTTAACGACAGACTTGATGCGTTGATTGAAATCAGCTTCAATTTGTTGGACTACCAGGCTCTTAATGTTTTGGGTTTGATTAGCGATTTTAAGGTTAACTACCGCATCAATACGCTTATCAATGTTGATTTGGATCTGCTGAACCACTTGAGTGGTAATGTTTCGGGCTTGATTAGCAATTTTGATGTTAACTGCATTGTCAATCCGTTCCTCAATATAGGTTTGCATTTGCTGAATCACAAGATTATTGACATCCTGGGTGTGATCAGAAATTTTCAGGGTGACGACATTATCAATACGCTGATCGATGTCAAATTGTATCTGCTGAGTTACTTGATTGCTGATCTGTTGAGATTGATTAGCAATTTTGACATTAACCACATTCTCAATGCGCTGGTCAATGTCATCTGACATTTGGTTAATGACTTGAGTGTTAATCTGTTGAGATTGATTAACAATTTTGGTATTAACGACGTTTTCAATGCGTTGCTCCAGTTCTGTTTGCATTTGCTGAACGACTGAAGTCTTAATCTCTTGAGCTTGATTAGTGGGACTTAGACAGATTTCAAGCCCAAACAAAGCCCAAAGCAGCTTTGTGAGCAAAGAATACGTCCCGATTGTGGTTCAACCACTCCATAAAACGGAAAGACATCGCTGTCCGAAACGCCTCTAATGCTTCAGTAAAGGTGTTTAAAGGTTTCGATGCCCAACGCCGTCTTAATCCTCCGGTTAAAGTGTGCCATAAAATAAATGTATAGGCACAAAACACAAGCATGAAATGTCTTATCAGGCTTCTATAATCTCTGACTTGATATTCAGATAAACCCAACCAGCCTTTGGCTTCCCGATAGAAAACTTCTACCCAATTTCTTTGAGAGTAGGTAGTTACTATCCAATCGGCTGTGGCTTTTGTTGATTCAACATTGGTAATAAAATAGTCAACATCACTAGCTTGGTCGAAGGTTGAGGCATTCATGACGATAGCAATTGTTCTCTTTCCTTCAAGCTGTGAGAGTTCAACTTCTACAGGAGCCACCCAAACGGTTTTCAGTTTATCTAGATTGATTTGAACAGGGGTAAAATCTTTTGGCGACAAGGATTCGGCTAACTTATCTAGGCGAATCTCTTCTCGTTGACTTATCCCTATTTCAATTATCACCTTACGGTTTTTGGCTAATCCTCCTATATACTTGAGTTTCCTTTTTTCCAGTTCCAGCAAAAACGTTGTGTTATTTCCATACCCAGCATCAATTAATACGATACCCGGTCGATATCCTCTGTTCATGCTGCGGTCAATTAATGCTAAGCCTAACTCCGGCTTTTTCTGGAATTCAATATCTTTTTTTCCTTCAGCTAAAGAACTAGCGTGTTGAGATAACTCTATATCTAACGGTAGGCTTTTTTTCCCATCATATAGATGAGTTGTTACCACTACTATTCCGTTGTCTGTCTTCCCGATTTCTCCAATGTACTGTCGTCCTACTCCCGCCGTGAAATTGCCACTTTTCCTATGTCCTGAGTCATCTACAATTAACGTGAATCCTCTACTTATTCGGGTTGGGCTACACTGATTCATCACCAGTAGACGCCGCTCATTTACCTGTTGAGCATTCCAGGGGGCTTCCGTTAAAAAATGATGTAATCGGTGGTAAGTCACTCCCACCGCGTTATCCGCCATTTGAGACAGGTTTTTTCCTTCACTTTCCCCTAATAATCCCCCAATATAGTTCCTAAACTCCCTTTTTTGCGCTTGATGTCTCCAGACATCATCAAAGCGTTTGCACCATCTATCGAAGCAAGGAGGCATGGCGGCGGGGGTTGTCTCTTTCCTGTCTTACACTCTAATGTCAAATGGCTGCCATGCCTAAATTATACCTTTATTAACTCTTTATTTTCGTTTAAGTCCCGTTAGTGAGTTTCAGATTAACTGCAGACTCAACACGCTCATTGAGTTCTGTTTGTATCTGTTGAATTACTAAGTTTTTAACTTCTTGGGTTTGTTCAGCAATTGCTAGATTAACCTGATCACTAACTATTCTGGGAACTCTAGCAATAAACAAGTCATTGAGATTCTTGTTAAAGTAATTAGACCAACCTTGGAAGCTTTGGTTAAAATTTACCTCCATTTGTTGTGTAAGAGTCTTCAGCATGAACTCAAGCCGTGCTACCTGCATGGCAAGTGTCTTAGCTTTGCTTTGATAGCCTTTGAGTATCGAGTTTTCAAGACTTTCCCAGTAGGCTTGTTTATTTTCGTCTTTTTGAGCCGTTACGTTTACTGAGCTTTCGATATTGGTAGCCATCTCTTGCCACATTTGCTCCATCTGATCTTGATCGAAACTGAAGCTGAAATCATTAGACCTCTTGCAAAAGTCCAGTAAAAAAGAGATAAATAGGTCAGTATGAGGGAAAATAATGACCTATGAAAAGGTGAAAGACCTAAAACCCCAAGAGTTCAAACGCCTTTGTGGAGTTAGAAAAGAGACGTTTGCTAAGATGGTTGAGTTAGTGGAAACAAATGAAAAACAGAAGATAAAAACCGGAAGACCGTCCAAATTAAGTCCAGAAAATCAAGTATTGATGACGCTCGAATACTTACGAGAGTACAGAACTTACTTTCATATCGGTCAACATTGGGGACTTAACGAATCAACAGTATATCGAATAATTCGTAAAATAGAAAATATTTTAATCAAGTCAAAAGAATTAAGGATTCCGGGAAAGAAACAACTATTGAAATCGGGAAACCCAATAGAGATAGCAGTTATCGATGTAACTGAAACTCCCCTGGAGCGTCCTCAAAAAAACAGAAAAAGTTCTACAGTGGCAAGAAGAAAAAGCACACTTTAAAATCTCAACTTATCGTTGAAAAAAACAGCAAAGAGATTATCTGTATTGCATGCGGCAAGGGTAAAGAACACGACTTTAAGTTGTTTAAACGGAGTAAAACCAATCTAAAGACAGAGATACAGTGTCTCGGAGATCGAGGATATCAGGGAATAGCGAAAATCCACAAACAAAGTCGGATACCCCATAAAAAACCCAAGAAGAGCAAACTATCAAAAGAACAAAAAAAAGAGAATCATAAATTAGCTTCAGAGAGGATAGTGATTGAACATGTTTACCGTCGCCTCAAAATATTTAGAATTTTATCCGAGCGATATCGCAACAGAAGAAAAAGGTTTGGTTTACGCTTTAATTTAATTGCAGGCATCTATAATTACGAACTTCGTTTGAACTCAAATTAGTTAGCTGCCGCTACTTTTGCAAGAGGTCTATTCTCAGCGCTGAAGCGACCTCCTCCAGTGGTAGTTCCACCACCAGTGCTTACAAGGGTGATATTGTCTTTACTCACATTACCGCCTGTCCCTACTGTTACTTGGGGTTCCTTCTGCCCTTCATACTCTTCGGTTACTTCAGTCACACTGACTGTGTTAATTTCTAGAACAACTTGTCCTTTATTGTCTTCTTTGTAGGTATCAAAGAAAAATCCTAAAATAGTGGTTTTTTCTTTGACTTCTAAAATGAATTCGTCTTGTAAACCGTTGAGCGAACACCAAGTTTCTTCAACTTCGAGACCAGTAAGATTAGAAATAAATTTCCCATCTTTAATCCATAGCAAAGCCCAAGGTTCTAATTGGAATTTTTGCTCAGAAGACCAATAAGTAGCGTTGCTTTCACGAATCTTGAGCTTGTAATTGCCTGGTTTCAATTCAATAAAATTGGAATTGGGTTGCTTCAGCTTAGATAGAACTCCTTCATCAAGAACATAACAGTTTTTCTTGCCACCAACTGTTAGAGTTTGAGGATTAAAATGTGGTTTATTGCTGCTAATTAAAAGGTTAACCGCTCCTTTGTTATCATTATTATTCACATCAAAAAACAAAGCACAAATAACAGCTTTCTCTTTGACTTCCAACTATAACGTCTTGTTATATCCGTTTAAGGTTGTCCAAGTTGCACCTGTTTCACTACCTGTGTTTTTGTTGATAAATGTACTACCATCAACCCCATATATCCAAAGTACAACAAAAGGTTCGCCTTCAGTTTTGCTCTGAGCATAACTATAGCGACCACTGGTGATTTTTATATCAAAAGTCCCTTTCTCCAAAGTAAAAGAACTAGCAACATTTTGTTGCAGGTGGTTCATTTTGTTAGCGTCAATAACGTAACAACTGTTTTTGGTATCAATGGTTAAAAGTTTCATTTTCATTGAATTTGCTTTCTGAGTTTTATAGCATATAATTATAGTCTATAGTTGGCCAAACCAACTAAAAGTGATATTACTTTTGATAATTTTATTTTAATTCTCTGGGAGTGACAGAAGAGGGGTAAATTGTGAGAGCTACCTATTTCAACTCTTGTCCATCTGTGAGCAACATAATTACGAATTATGCATTACGAATTACGAATTGTTAATCCTTGTGCAGGGGGTTTGGGGGGGGAAGTCCCCCAAGCAAGATCGTTCACAACAAAAGACTATTTTAGCTGTTTCGGCAAGAAGCCCCGCCCCATAATCCCTGATTTGGGGTCGGGATGAATTGCCAGTGAAATTTGGTAAAATTGTTCATGTAGGTTAAGAAAATCAAGTGCTAACCGCCGCCTACAAATTGAACCTAGACAACTGAAAGTATGGGGTTTTACCAGGAATTGTGCATACATCGCATAGCCTCTTGTATCTAAAACTTTCAAGGAATGTAGGTAGAGCTAGAAATTTCTCTACTCCTTCTCCGGTGGGGCAGCACGGGGAAGTAAAACTAAGCTCAGGAAATGTTGCCAATGGCGAAGTCACTGAGAAGCCAGCGCTGTAATCTTTGATTCAGCGACTGGAGCTGTCACTCAGTCAGTACCCTTCATCTCAAGACTCTCGTCCCGACACCCATTGATCTCGCCACTTTACCGTTCCTTCACTGGCAATAACCCAACGACGACAGACAAGATTTTCTCGCAAGGGTGATTCATCTTGACGCCACATAGCATATTTATAAGCAATCAACTTCCCTGCACTCTCATCGAAGGGAATTTCGCCAAACCAGGTATTAGAGTTAATATACTCCAAAGGGTAAGCCTTGCTAATATCCCAATTGCCCAACTCCGGACAATCTCCTGTAACTACTATTGTTTCACCGGGCTGAGTATCAACAGCATTTAACTGCACCCGCACAATCGTTTGCCCTTTAACTCTTTCCCCAACATGACTAATAATAATTACTTGTTTTGAGTCTAGTTCCAGATTTTGCAGTTGCCCGTCTATAACCTCATATTTCTGGCGCGATAAAACATCTGTATGTTCTCCATCAGGCAACTCTGTATCCACGGCTTCTAAAGTTACAGCTTCTCCCCGATTCATCGCCACAAATAGTAAGGAATCCCGGTAACGCCGTACATAGCAATAGATATCGGGAGTCAAATGCTTTTGCCACTGAGAACCCATCGATACAGCAGGATTGAGTCGCCGCAAACCCGAAAGTAAGCGAATATCGCGGTAAAGAGACGTGTTAGTGTCCCATTGTTCCATCATCGGACGATTGTAGGGGTCGTTATTCCCATAAGGATTATCATCCCCGTTGGTATCATTGTGGAGATACTGTTCTGTGCCGTAATAAAGACAGGGAATACCACGAGAGGTCATCAAAAGTGCGATCGCTAAACGCAAAATTTCCGGGTCAGAATTCAACGTCTGAAAGCGATGCATATCATGATTATCGATAAAGGTAATCAGTTCAGTTGCCCCGTTATAACGATAATCTTGATCGAAAATCTCTTGAACCAGATGAAATCCTCCCTCATCGCCTAAGCCTAATGCCTGTCTAATTGCCATGCACAGACCAAAATCCAAAGTACTCATGCCAGAATGGTTGGCAAATTCTACTGAAAGATCATTGCTGGGGTTGCTATAAATCCACTCTCCAAAGATGAAAACATCCGGCTTATAGGTTTGAATATCAGCGTTAAATTCCTGCCAAAACCAAACAGGCATATGCTTAACTGTATCAACCCGTAAAGCATCTACTCCTCGGTCTAACCATTGCTTAATTGCTGACTTGATGTATTTGCGATACTCAGTATTATTTTCGTTAAAAGTCGCCAGTCCTGACAATTCGCAGTTTTGCACTTGCCATTCGTCTTCCCAGTTGGTTACTTCACCATAATGGTGATACCAGTCATCCTGATCGTCATTAAAATCAGCAATTTTTACGCCATCATCGTAAAGTTCCCCTTTTTTGCCACTAAAATCCGGGTTGCTGTGGTTACACACAATATCTAATACCAGTTTCATATTGCGTTTGTGTAACTCAGCGATTAATTGGTCGAAAACTGTATCTTTCGCTTCTTGGCTTTTGTTAAGCGAGGGCTGATCATTTTTGTGAATAAAACGGGGATTGATGCGCTTGAAGTCTTTTGTCCAATAACCATGAATCGCTGCTTGTTCGACAAATAAGGCTTCGACTTGCTCAAATAAAGGAGTCAGCCAAACTGCCGTTACTCCTAAATTTTTCAAGTAGTCCAGCTTATCAATCACTCCTTGCAAATCTCCACCCCAATATTTACCCCAATCTTGTCGATCTGGGTCATAAAGTTCCGGGTTAGGCCCTTGATTGTTTTCTGGATCACCGTCGTGAAAGCGATCTACCACAATAAAGTAAAGAGTTTCTTGGCGAAACTCGATATCTCTGGTATAGAGGAAATCTAAATCTATGTCGCTTTCGGGCTGAATTTCCTCGACAAGAGTCTTGACTTCAGCCTCAGCCTGACTATCGGTAACTTGGTACTGAGATGAGGAAGATTGAATTGGTCGATTTGAAGTCATTAATTTTACTTAAAAGTGACTTAAAAAATGGTAAGGAATAGTCTAAGAAACTCAGGAATTTTTGCTCTAAAACAACCCTTAAGCCTAATTAGTTTATCGCACCCCTAAGTAATTAATGAGAAACATTAACTACAAATAGCCAACAGATGCATCAGAGATAGAATAGACAGTTCTCATAAGTCATCTAGGATTGCTATATTTGTATTAACCTTAAAGGAAAAGAGTATCAAGGTTATAATCAAACAACTCCTAGGGCGGTGAAGACGGTTGTAAACGCGCTACTAGAGAACATCGAAACTAAGCAAAGTTTATTACAGAGTTTGAAGTTATGTAGCCTTTTGCAAGAGTGATTAATGCACTAAGGTAAACTAGGCCTTAATCCAGAGTTCTCATAACAATTAAGAACACTCGGTAAGGAGCCGATACTCAATGTCTCATAGCGTTAAAATTTACGACACCTGCATTGGCTGCACTCAATGCGTCCGGGCCTGCCCCCTAGACGTACTAGAAATGGTGCCCTGGGATGGCTGCAAAGCTGGTCAAATTGCCTCTTCTCCTCGTACAGAAGACTGCATTGGCTGCAAGCGATGCGAAACTGCTTGTCCGACAGACTTCCTCAGCGTCCGGGTTTATCTGGGTGCTGAAACAACCCGCAGTATGGGTCTAGCGTATTAGAAAGCCCGCCAAGGGATTGGAAGTATCGATAGCAATTTCAGATAACCTACCCTAGGCGACTTTAGTTCAGTCTAGGGTTTCTCGCCTATTTAAACCAACTAAATATCCCTCTCTCGTAATACACAGCTAGCGGCAGATGCTGCCAAAATTACACTGAAGCTGAAAATTACAGTTGGGGGAACTGGCATGACAAAATTTCGTGGCGATCGCACAGCTTTTGGGCATCCAGGAATAGAACCTCGTTGGACTCATGGTAGTAAAGACGGGGTCGGTACGGCCTACTCTGTGGCTAGCAGAGCTTGGTTTACGCTCTGGAACGGTGTCATCACTGAAGTCTACTACCCTACCATCGACAAACCTCAGATCCGAGACTTGCAGTATCTAGTGAGTGATGGAGAAAGTTTTTTACACGAAGAGAAGCGCCATCTAGATACCAAAATCGAGCGGATGTGGAAGTATGCTTTAGGATACCGCATCACCAACTGTGACCCCCAAGGACGCTACTCGCTGGAAAAAGAAATCATCAGTGACCCCCACCTGCCCTGTATCCTCCAGCACACCAAACTTAAAGGTGACAAAGAGTTACTCAAAAAGCTGCGACTCCATGCCCTGTGTGCGCCCCATCTGGAAGTGGGAGGCAGGGGGAACAACGCTTATATTATTCAAGTAGCAGGCAGAGAAATTCTGGCAGCAGAAAAAGGTGGTACTTGGTTAGCAGTAGCTGCTACGGTGAAGTTTAAGCGGCTTTCCTGTGGCTATGTGGGCAACAGCGATGGCTGGCAAGATTTAGCAGATAATTTCCAGATGGATTGGGAATTTGACCAAGCGGTTGATGGTAACGTTGCTCTTACTGGAGAACTTGACCTGTCAGAAACTCGCGAATTCACCCTAGCACTTGCCTTCGGGAAAAATATCCATAATGCGATCGCAACTCTGTTTCAATCTCTAGATATTTCCTTCTCACAGCAATGTCAAAAATTTATCGAACAGTGGGATCGCAGTTGCGGTAAAAGTCTTCCCTTAGAAGAAGTAGCAGAAGATGACGGGAATCTTTACCACAGTAGCTACAGTCTGCTACTAGCCCATGAAGACAAGGCTTACCCCGGCGCGATTATTGCCTCCCTGTCCATCCCTTGGGGACAAGTCAAAAAAGACAAAGAGAAATACGGCGGCTATCATCTAGTCTGGCCCCGTGACTTATACAACAGCACCACAGCCATGTTGGCAGCAGGATACACCGAAACCCCCCTGCGCACCTTGGTCTATTTAGCCACGATGCAGCGCCCAGACGGCAGCTTTCCCCAAAACTTTTGGATTGACGGTACTATAGACCGACAGAGTGTGCAACTCGATGAAGTCGCCTTCCCAATTTTACTGGCGTGGCGCTTGTGGCAGGAAGATGCCCTGCGTCATTTCGACCCCTACCCCATGGTAATTGGGGCGGCAGGCTACCTGATTCGTCAAGGCCCTGTCACCCCCCAAGAGCGTTGGGAACAGTCTTCTGGTTACTCGCCAGCTACCTTAGCTGTCACTATTGCGGCGCTAATTTGTGCTGCTTGCTGGGCAAGGAACCGGGGTGATCAAGAAACAGCTAAGTTTATTGATGAGTATGCCGACTTTTTAGAATGCCATATTGAAGCTTGGACAGTGACTACAGAAGGCACTTTAGTACCGGATATTAAACGGCACTACATCCGCATTCACCCAGCAGACGTTAACAACCTCCAACCAGACGAAAACCCCAATCAAGGTAATCTCTACATTCCCCATCGCCATCCCGACACACAACAAGAATTCCCCGCCAAAGAAATTGTTGACCCCAGTTTTCTAGAACTGGTACGCTACGGCATTCGCCTTCCCCATGACCCCCTGATTGTCGATTCCCTAAAAGTAGTAGACGCTATACTCAAGACAGATACCCCCCATGGTCCCGTATGGCGGCGCTACAACCACGATGGTCATGGACAAAGAGATGATGGTAGTCCCTGGCAAGGTTGGGGAACAGGTCGCTCTTGGGTACTGCTGACGGCGGAACGTGGACAATATGAATTAGCCGCAGGGCGAGATGTGCGACCTTTTATTCGGGCGATGGAAGGATTTGCCTCCGGTACTGGTCTTTTGCCAGAGCAAGTTTGGGATGCCCCAGATATTCCGGAAGCTCACATGTACCTAGGAGGGCCTACAGGTTCAGCAACACCGCTAATGTGGTCTCACTCAGAATATATTAAGTTGTTAAGGTCAGCTTTTGAGGGAAAAGTTTTTGACTCGATTCCCGAAGTAGCCCAGCGTTATGGTGAGCGTGGAAACTGTGAATTACTAGAAATTTGGCAGCCTAACCGACAAGTAAAATCTGTGAAGCCGAATTATCGACTGCGTATTCAAGCAACGTCATCCTTTAGACTACGCTGGTCAGTTGATCAGTGGCAAACGTTACAGAATACAGACTCAACGGCGACTCCCCTGGGTGTTGAGTACGTTGATATCTCGATTGGGGCAGATCAAAAGGCTCCCATCTGTTTTACCTTCTTTTGGGAATCACAGCAACATTGGGAGGATCGTGATTATCTGGTAGCTGTTAGGACTTAGATATTTTCTAGCCTGTAAAGAGGCTTGAAGTTCTCCTCCTCGCCTATTAGCTTTGAGCGAATAAGATGTTAAAGACTGGTGTAAGCGACAGGAGAAAACGTTAAATGTGTGGAATCGTTGGCTATATCGGTACCCAAACAGCTACAGATATTCTGATCGCAGGCTTAGAAAAGCTAGAGTACCGGGGTTATGATTCTGCTGGAGTTGCGACAGTCTTAGAAGGAGAAATTCACCGAGTTCGGGCTAAGGGCAAACTCTACAATTTGCGCGAAAAGCTGGAACGCATCGAGAACCCAGCGCGCATTGGTATTGGACATACCCGTTGGGCAACCCACGGCAAACCAGAAGAACACAACGCTCACCCTCACGTAGATACTAAGATGCGGGTGGCGGTGGTGCAGAACGGAATTATTGAGAATTACCGTGATCTGCGGGAGGAATTGAAACAACGGGGACACGAGTTCCTCACAGAAACCGATACTGAGGTTATTCCCCTGCTAATTGCAGAGTTTTTACCCAAAGCCCCAACAGATAACTATCAGTACCCTAGTCCTTTTTTGGAGGCAGTATGTAAAACCGTTCAGCGACTAAAAGGCGCTTTTGCGATCGCAGTTATTTGTGCTGATTACCCTGATGAGCTGATTGTGGCACGGCAGCAGGCTCCTCTGACAATTGGCTTTGGTCAAGGGGAATTTTTTTGTGCTTCCGATACTCCAGCCTTGGTATCTCATACCCGCGCAGTTTTGACCTTAGAAAATGGGGAAATGGCACGACTAACCCCAATGGGTGTTGAAGTTTACGACTTTCAAGGGCATCGCCTCAAAAAATTCCCTCGCACCCTAGACTGGAATCCTGTACTTGCAGAAAAGCATGAATTCCGTCACTTCATGCTCAAAGAAATTTACGAGCAACCAGGGGTGGTGCGCACTTGTTTAGAGGCATATCTCAATAGCGATTGGAATGCTCAAGCCAATGACAAGCAGCCGATTCAGTTGGGAATGCCAGACTCACTCTACGAGAACTTAGAACAAATTCAAATTCTGGCGTGCGGCACTAGTTGGCATGCTAGTTTAGTCGGCAAGTACCTGTTGGAGCAATTAGCAGGAATTCCCACAGTTGTGCAATATTCCTCAGAGTTCCGTTACGCACCACCGCCACTAACCACGAACACCCTAACAATTGGCGTTACTCAATCTGGAGAAACGGCTGATACTATAGCAGCCTTAGAGATGGAAAGACAGCGCCGCACTGGTTTGGACTCAGCTTATCAGCCACGACTGTTAGGAATTACCAATCGACCAGAGAGTTCTTTGGCTCAACTGGTACCTCAAGTAATTCATACTCATGCAGGCATTGAAATTGGTGTTGCCGCCACTAAAACTTTTGTCACCCAGTTGATCGTATTTTACTGTTTAGCTCTCGATTTAGCCTATCGCCGTCAAACTCTATCAGCGTCCCGTATTGAGGAAATTATCGTCGGTTTACGACAGTTGCCAGCCCAAATCGAGTTAATTCTAGAGAGTCAAGAGAACTACGTCGAAGAATTAGCTCATCAGTTCCAGGAAACGCAAGATTTCATCTTCTTAGGACGTGGAATTAACTTCCCCATTGCTCTAGAAGGGGCGCTCAAACTCAAGGAAATCAGCTATATTCACGCGGAGGGTTACCCAGCAGGGGAAATGAAGCACGGGCCGATTGCCTTGTTAGACGCTAAGGTGCCAGTGGTTGCGATCGCCATGCCTGGTAGTGTTTATGAAAAGGTACTCTCTAATGCCCAGGAAGCTAAAGCCCGCGACGCCCGTTTGATTGGGGTAGTACCCATTAATGACCCAGAAGCGGCCCAGACTTTTGATGACTTGTTACCAGTGCCAGCCGTAGAAGAGTTGCTCTCACCGATACTTTCTGTGATTCCTTTGCAGCTTCTCGCTTATCATATTGCGGCAAGGCGTGGCTTAGATGTAGATCAGCCGAGGAATTTGGCGAAGAGCGTGACTGTAGAATAACTACATGGTTATATGTCCATTTGATTGTAGACTAAAAAAACCGTCAAACAATTTGGAAAACGGTTAAACAATTTAAAAAACGATTGAACAATTTCTCTGGCTGAAGTACGATCTCTGGAAATGATCGTGCGTACTGATAACGCCGCGATGGGCGCTTTGCGCACCGCCGCAGGCATCGCTTCCGGAGGTCTTTTTCATGGGAAAGCGGGAATGGACACAAGCAAAATTTGAGCGATACCTCAAGGAGGGTCGCGGTCAGGGCAGTGGCAAAGATTACAAACCTTGGCATAGAGTTAGGGAAGTTCCATCAAAAGGTCGCTCGTCTCGACCACCAAGCTGGAAAACCAATCGCGAACATCATTTGCTCTCAGACAATGAGACACGATTATTTTATCTATTTGAGTGGTCAGATGCAGTCACAGACATAAGAGAGCAGTATCCCTTGCTCGATCTTGAGCTAGCGATGAGTATAGCAGAGGAGATGGGGATAAAGTATCCTACACAGAACAATACTCCCTGGAATTTGACCGAAAATAATGGGATTCAAGCCTCCCCCCTTCCAGGGGGACTTTGTTTATGATATGTTTTTGATGTAGGTTTTTCCACGTCAAATGATTGTCTTAGAGTTCAAGGCTAAGGGAAAAACAACTCAATACGCTGCTATAGATGAGGCGATTAGAACCGCTCAATTCGTCCGCAACAAAGTTATCCGTCACTGGATGGATAATCGAGGTGTAGGACAAAAAGAGCTGTATCGCTACAACACTAAGCTCAGAGCTGAGTTTCAATTCGTGAAAGCCTTGAACTCTCATGCTTGTCAGGTTGCAGTTGAAAGAGCCTATAGCGCTATTGCTCGGTTCTACAGCAATTGTAAGAAGGCTATTCCAGGGAAGAAAGGCTATCCAACGTTTAAGAAAAATTGTCGATCACTCGAGTACAAAACTTCAGGATGGTCGCTTTCTGCCACCCGAAAACAAATCACTTTCACGGATAAGAAAGGGATTGGCAAGCTTAAACTCAAAGGGACGTGGGATTTAAACTACTACCAGTTAGAACAGATAAAACGAGTTAGGTTAGTGCGTCGTGCCGATGGGTACTATGTTCAGTTCTTGGTAAGTGCCGAGAACAAAGTAGACATTAACCCAACAGGTAAAACTATTGGATTAGATGTTGGACTCAAAGAGTTCTACACCGATAGCAATGGACACACTGAAGCTAATCCTAGGTTTTATCGAACAGGCGAGAAGCGGCTGAGGTTTAGACAACGCCGTGTTTCTCGCAAGAAAAAAGGCTCAGCCAACCGTAAAAAAGCCATTAATCGACTAGGACGAGTACACCTCAGAATAAGTAGGCAACGTGAAGAACACGCCAAAAGACTGGCGCGTTGCGTAATCCAATCTAACGATTTGGTAGCCTATGAAGATTTGAGGATTAGAAACTTAGTTAAAAATCATTGTCTTGCCAAATCTATTAATGATGCAGGTTGGTATCAATTCAGGAAGTGGCTAGAGTATTTCGGGGTTAAGTTTGGCAAGATAACTATTGCGGTTAATCCTTCCTACACTTCGCAAAAATGCTCTAGTTGTGGCACTCTTGTCAAAAAGTCCCTATCGATGAGAACCCATATTTGTCAGTGTGGGTTCGTGTTAGATAGAGACTGGAACGCCGCTATCAACATCCTGAAATCAGCCTTGAGTACCACAGGGCATGTGGGAACTTGGGTCATCAACCCGAACGCTTTGGGAGATTCGACCTCTACTTTGATTGGAGAAATCCTGTTAAAGCAAGTTGGGTCTATGAACAAAGAATCTCCGCACTTATAGGACGGAGAGTGTCAAAACTGACTTCATGCTGTCGGTGCATCAAAACGGAAAGTCAATTCAGATTGCCCGAACAGTCAAAGAAACAAAAGATTTAGAAAAAAAATCAGTTGCAGAAAACTTTGAGTTAGAGAGGCGCTACTACATCGCCAAAAGTATTGACTGGGGAATTGTGACAGAAAAGCATATTCCCAGGTTACTAGCAGAAAATGTTGGGTGGGTTCATCCTGACTACTGGTTAGAAGCAACTCCGGAAATGGATGTTGCAGAACTGCGTTCCTTAGCAAGTACTTTAAAGTTTAGGCTTCAAGAGAGTGATGCCACTATCAATAAAGTCACAACAGCTTTAGATTGCGAGATGAATATAGAAAGCGGTACATCACTCCGTCTTTTTAAGCATATGGTTGCTAGAAAGGAGATTGTTATGGATATGCTAGGAACCAAGATATCTAGCTGTCCTTCAACTAAAGCTATTAAAAGAATTATTTTTTAGAGAGTTTAACTAATAATTAAAGTGAATAATGACTTGTTTTTAAATGAACTCATTGAATGGCACGATAATTCAGAAAAGCCATTAATTGAACGAGTACTCTGGATTGATGAAGGTTATATCATTGCCTTTCTTTTCGATATTAAGGCCAAAAAAGGATTTCCTCAACCTAAAAAAGTATCAGAGATACTAGAAGCTATCTCTGCTGGTCTTGCCATTAAGCAAATACAAGACCCTTGGGCAAGGATAGTGCGCGATGAAAGTTTAACGACGAGGGAAAAAGAGGTAAGGGACAAAGCCTGGGAAATAATCTCATCTATAGCTGTTCAAGAACCATCAATTTACTACAGACATGAGCGTGGTTCTCTCGTAAAGAAGGTTGTTGCAGAATACAATGCCCGAAGAGAGGAAGAAAAGTTAGTAGAAAAGACAGTCTATGGATACTTGAGAAGATATTGGCAAAGAGGTAAAACTCCTAATGCGCTCATTCCTGATCTTTTCAATTCCGCAGGTAAGGGGAAACTTAAAGGATGTGGAAAAGACAAGAGAGGCAGACCGAGAAAAAACAGACATATTTCAGAAATAGGTGAGGGTGTCAACGTAACCGAAAATGATAGAAAAGTATTTAGACTTGCCGTAACGAAATTTTACCAGAATATAAAGCAAAACTCTTTAGTAGATGCTTATAGTTTAATGGTCAGAGAATACTATAAAGAAGATATTAGATATGATGACAACGGCGTTAAAAAATCAATACTAATACCAGCTAATAAGAGACCGACACTAGAACAGTTTAGATACTGGTACAAAATCGAATATCAGAATGATGTAGAAAAAACAATTACATCTCGAAAAGGAGCAAAGCGTTTTTCTCTAGAGCATAGAGCAATTACGGGAACTTCCAAAATGGAAACTATTGGACCAGGTTCTCGCTACCAGATTGATGCAACTATCGCTGATGTATATCTGGTTTCCAAGTACAACCGCACTTGGATTATCGGTAGACCAGTAATTTACGTAATCATTGATGTTTTCAGCCGAATGATAGCGGGAGTTTATGTTGGTCTAGAGGGACCCTCTTGGATAGGAGCAATGATGGCTCTAGTCAATGCGGCTACAAATAAAGTAAAGTTTTGCTGCGAATATGGCATTGAAATTACAGAAGAAGAATGGCCTTGCTACCACATTCCAGATGCCATATTAGGTGACCGAGGTGAATTGATCGGGATGACGGTAGAGCGTAATTTTATTCCTAATCTCTATGTTCGCATTGAGAACGCTGCTTCCTATCGAGCAGATTGGAAAGGTTTAGTAGAAAGGCACTTCCGCATCATTCATGGATATGTCAAGCCATTTATGCCTGGTTATGTGGACACTGACTTTAGACAGAGAGGAGGAAAAGATTATCGACTAGATGGCAGGCTCGACGTAGAGCAGTTTACCGAAATTGTTATTCATATTGTTAGGCATCACAACAATCATTTCCTGTCCAAGTATGAAAGAGATACAGCAATGATTGCTGATGATATTCCTCCCATACCAAGAGAGTTATGGAAGTGGGGTATTGCTAATCGTTCCGGCAGACTAAGAACTTTTCCTGAAGATATCGTTAAGCTCAACCTGATGCCAACTGAAAAGGCTACCGTTACTGCTAAAGGCATCAAACTTAGGGGAAAGGAGATGTACTATACCTGTGAGAAGGCTGTTAAGGAGCAATGGTTTGAAAGGGCTAGAAGTAATTTGCTGTCCCAGCCAGAAAAGTACCTAATCATTTCCTACGATATCAGACAGCCCAACTTCATCTACCTTCCTTCTCCTGATGGTAGAGACTTTGACAAATGTTTTCTTATCGATCCAGAAGAACGGTATTTCGGCAAAAATTTCCACGATATTGAATATATGCTTGCCTACGAGAAACAGCAACAGGAAAAACATCGAAGCAAAGGTCAACAAGATAAAGTTGATTTGATGGCAGAAATTGAAAGTGTAACTGCACGAGCGACAAAAATGACTGATGCTGAGCTGAAACATAGTACAGTAAGCGATCAACAAAGAGTAACTGGGATTAGAAACAACAGAGCCTTTGAAAAGGCTGAACGACGCAAGAGTGAAGGGTTTGAAATAGGCAAGACTGAAATTCAGCAAGATGAGTCAGCAGTAGATACTAAACCCAAAGACTCCCAGCAGCAAAAGTCATTGCAGCCAGACTACTTCGATATTCTCAGCCAGAATCGGCAGGAGCTTAAACGTGAACAGGAATGATGAGTGGGAATGGGTTCAAATTCCTAACGGTGAACGGGCGGCTGTCGCTAAGTACACAGATCAAAAACTGCCTGAGTATAACTCTAACCCTTTGATTCAGGCACTTCCTCCTATTTTCTCTCCAGGGGAATTTGCCAGACGTGTAGCAAGACTGCCTCAATTTCATCCGCAAGAGAGGGAACTTGAGCGGCATTACAGATTTCATTGTATTGAAAGGCTATCTAGATATTTCGATCCACAGAATAGGTCTGTAGAGCTACAGCAGCAAATTTGCGTGCTAATCATGGAGGGATATTTAGGTCGAAATCTCTTAAACCCAGAATACGCACGTCGATCAAGGCAAATTTATCAAGCAATTGTAGCAGGAGACGGCAAAAACCTGGACAAATACGTAAATGTTCCCACTTCTGCATCTAGTTTGACGCTAATTGGTCCATCAGGCATAGGAAAGACAACCAATCTGATTAACATCCTCAACCTGTATCCTCAAGTTATCCTCCATCGAGACCACAGCGTATATCAACTTGTTTGGCTAAAAGTTGATTGTCCCCATGCTGGCTCATTAAAGGGTCTGTGTACAGATATCTTTTTGGCTGCTGATCGATTACTCGGCACAAATTATTTTAAAAAATTTGGTTCAAAGGGTAATTCTGAAGATTATATGCTGGCTCAGGTTGCCCAACTCGCTCATACTCAACATCTTGGAGTATTGATTGTTGATGAAATGCAAAACCTTGCTAAAGCTAGAAGAGGTCGCGATGAGTTGTTGAACTTTCTGGTCAAAATGGACAACATCATTGGAGTTCCAGTGATTCGTGCTGCTACCAATGAGGCTTTTCCAATTTTTCAGGGAAATTTCAGGAATGCGAGAAGAGCGATAGGAAAAGCAGGAGTCGTTTGGGACAGAATGTTGAAGGATAAGGATAGGGAATGGGAACACTTTTTAAAGGGAATGTGGGAATACCAATGGACAAAAGTGTTTGTTCCTATCACTGAAAAAATTAACAGAGAAGAAAAAATCAATGAGAGAATTAGTGAGGCTTTCTACGAGGAATGTCAAGGAATTATTGATATTGCTATTAAGCTTTATAAAATGGTGCAATGGCGGGCTATTTCTCTGGGAAGTGAAGAAATTACCGTCGAGCTGATTCACCAAGTTGCCGAAGAGGGTCTACAGATGGTCAAACCAATGCTAGATGCTATTCGGTCAGGGAAACAGGAATCGATGCAAAGATATGGCGATATTGCTCCTCTGGATACAACAGAATACTATAGTAAGTGCTTGTCTGAACTCAAATCAAGGGAATTAGAAGAGATTCGTAAACTAGCTCAGAAGCAGCAAAGCAGAGGGAATGTATCGGCAACCCTAAGTCATGTAATCCTTAAGCTTATGGAGTTGGATGTAGAGCCTGCTCTAGCAAAGGAGTGTGCTGAAAAGGTGGTTGCTGCTAAGGATGAAGACATGGAGATTCCCTCACTAGTCAAAGAGGCTTACACCTTAGCCTTGCAAGGCGGACAGTCAAAGGAAAATCCAACGAAGCCGAACAAGCGGAAAACAAAGCCTAAACCAAAGTACCAAGACAATGATATTCGTCTCCTTGTCGAAAACGCTAAAAAAGCGGAAAAACCTGCTTATGTATATTTAGAATTAGCAGGAATTATTAAAAGCCCAGTTGAAGACTTTATAAAATTAGTGTAGTCTTGTGGTTAGTTTTTTCCCTACTCCCTATCCGGATGAACTACTCTACAGCGTTATTGCACGATATCACACCCGGAGTGGTAACAGGAGCTTTAGGCAAACGGATATAGACTTATTTAACTATCCTTCCCAACAAGCAGCTAAAGTAATCTTATCTAATAACTTAGATTATCTAGTCAATAATTTTCCTATAGGCTCGAAGCAAACTAAGGAAAATCTTATTCAAAATCATACTTTATATCCTTTTTATGCAACGTTTTTAACTGCCACTGAAGCGTGGGTAGTCAAAGATTTAATGATAAAAAAAGTTAATAGCTCTCTGTTACAGGCGGCTAGAATAGCTCATACTCATACAGAAGATTCAAGAAAATTCTTCAGATTTTGTCCTCTCTGTCTGGAAAAGGATACACAAATATATGGAGAAACCTACTGGCATCGAATTAATCAGACTCCAGGTGTGCTAGTTTGTCCGATTCATGCTACAGCCTTGCATGATAGTTTAGTTTCCTTAGACGCAATAGGGATTCATTACCATGCCGCCAGTTCGGAGAACTGTCCACTCGGTAGCAACTCTACAACTTATCTTGACGAGACGCTGCAAAAGCTGCTCATGTTTGCTAAGGATATTGAATGGTTGGTGAACTCGTGCTATCTCCCTTTTCAGGGAATGGCTTGGCTTCGCAAACAGTATCAATCTTACTTGACACGTCAAAGCTTTCTAAAGATTTATTCAAAAAACAAATTTACCTTTAACAGTCATAGTTTTGCAAGTCATTTTCTTGAATTTTATGGAACTGAATTTCTGGAAAAGATTAATCCAATATTAATCAAAAAGCCAGAAACCTATTTAACTAATTGCCTGCTTGCTTGTGACGTAAATCCTTTGATTGACCGCGTTATGCATCTTCTACTCATCAATTTCTTGGTAGGTTCCATCAAGGATTTTTTTAGCTCAAACGTTTGAATCGAAACTACGCCGTTTTAAATTAATAATCCAGTAATGTCTGGAATTTACTAAGCTTTGTAAAGCAAATTGGGATTTTTCCTGAAGAAAGAAAAACTTACAAGATGGCTCTTTTAGGATGAGCGCTAATATCGAGCGTGCCAGCAATGCTTCGCATGTCGAGAAACATAAAAACGGTTAAGAGTCTCTCAACTTAATTACTCCTAGCTCATCGTCATGTTAGCCACCCAAACCTCCTCAACAGCCACGTTAACTCAAACCTGCACAACACCAAATCTAACGGATGCTACACCCTATGTAGACTTGAGCTTTGGCGTTAGGGGTAAGAGCTTACCAATAGATCATAGCTATGGTTTGTTTTCGGCGTTGGCTCACTGGCGGCAAGAATTGCATCAGTTAAAGAGCATGAGTATTACCGCCATTACGGGCATTCCGATTGAGCAGGGTATGATGCAACTAACTGATCGCTCTCGGTTACTGATTCGCCTACCTGTAGACAAAGTACCCTTGGTTTATCCTTTAGCTGGCAAGTCCCTGACTATAGGCAAGCACAAGATTCGTTTTGGAATCCCTCAGATGGATTTCCTGCAACCTGCCCAGAGGTTGCGATCGCATCTAGTAGTCATCAAGGGCTATCAGGAGCCAGAGTCCTTTTTAGAAGCAGCACAGCGTCACCTAGAGCAACTAGGTATTCAAGGAAACTTACGCATTCTTACCAAAGCTAATGGCGCTCCAAAACGCAAAAGTGTCAAAGTCAAACGGTTTACGGTAGTGGGTTTTGGGTTAGAAATTACTCGACTGAGGGATGAAGATTCACTGACATTGCAGAGAAAGGGCATTGGGGGAAAACACAAGATGGGCTGCGGCGTGTTTGTGCCAGTGAAGGAAAGGTGATCATGAGAGTAGTAAGATGTCGGTAGTGAAGGGTGCCGTTAATTCCCAAATCCAACTAAATCTGGGCGATCCCAGCATGACGTTGATGCATCGCGCTGGATTAGCCGGACTCTGGATGACACTCAAGCAACTAGAACAACAGTATCCCACCTTGGCGGAACGACCAGGCAATTTCACTTGGTCGCTCACTCCTCGTAGCATCAGTCTTAACTGGGAAGGACAGGATTTAGAAGTTTTGGACTGGTTGCTGAAGCAGTCTTTTCAAATTAGTGATGAAGGGTTAATTTCCTTAACTGGATTAAATCCTCAATCAATGGATATCGAAACGCAAGTAACTATCCATCAGGGAATAACTGGAACATTTCTGCAACACAACAAATTTTTTAAATCCAATGGTAAGAAAGAGCAGTCATTCAAAGTTAATAAAAAAGAAATTATTGTTGAGTACAAGAGAGCTGAGTCATACGCTCATCAGCATTTTTCTCAGCATCTGTGCAATGAACAGGGACAATTATTAAAAGGGGTAATTGGCATTGCAGGTTGGCTCTATCCAGGAGCTGTAGCTCGTCATTACGCATTTAAGGAACAAACACAATTTAAAGAAACTCCAGAACAAGCTTTAGCCCTGTTATTTGCTCCTATTGCTTGCCAGTATTTTGTTTTGCGATCGTACTCTCCAGGTAAACGGGTTCAGTATGCCTTAATTATCCCGGAAGTAACTAACTTAGAGATCTATGCCCGACGTTGCTGGGATTTAAAAGGCTGCGGTTACAAAAACTTCTACGCATCTAGCTTGCAAGATGCTGGATTAAGATTTTTCACTTACGAAACAACCATTGAAATAGCTAGACTCAATCAAGTTAAGAGATGTCAGCTAATCACGTTTGGAACAGTCGATTGGTCGCCCCAACAAAAAACTCGCACAGAAATAGTAATGGTCGAAGTAACGGAAGAAGTCATTTACAACTATAAAATTAGTTGCGATTACTTTTCGGAAAATCGGGTCATTCAATCCAGAGGTAAAAACTTTATTAGTACTAGTTTTGTTCGTGGATTCATTGCCGATAACTTAGTTAGAGGATTGCCTTGGTGGTATAACTTTTCCACAAAAATCAATAGTAAGGACTTATTTAAACGAGTCACCTACGAGAGGGAGGGGTTATACAACATGATTCAAAATGGTCAGTGGGATGAAACAGCTCAGAAACTTTTCGTTAAAGCTTGTCATGAAGCGTTGAAAAAGACCTACGGTAAGATTTACAGTCGAACAAAAAAAGATGAATATGCTCAATTTCAGCGAAAGGCCGAACGTATTCGTGCTGAACTAGGACGCTGCAAGAATGCAGCAGCGTTCCGGCAGTTCATTACAGATTTTTGGGCCAGAGCAGGACGAATTTCAATTCTTGAAGACCATTGGGAAGAATTACTTCCCCTTACTACAGGAATGATAGATTGGAAAGTTGCTAGAGATTTAGCGTTACTTGCACTAGCTAGCTATAAGCCAAGTAAGAAGACAAACACACTATCTCCCGAAGCTGAAGAGTCTGAAGAATAGGATTACCTCCGCTACTCTCAGTTGGGAAAAGTTACAGAATAGAGAGCCATTCATGTTTCATCTATTTGGCAATATCCTAACCCATTACGGAACTGCTGCAAACAATCGTGGAGAAAATGAAGGCAACATAACCCCTTTACAAAAATTAGAGTGGAAAGGTGAAACCCACACCACTGTCTCTGCCGAAGCAATTCGTTGGGCATTGCGGTACTACTGGCAAAAGGCTGGCTATCAGGTAAATCGACATTGGGATGAAGATGCTAAACCCGTTGCCGATCACATCTTGCAAGAGCCAAATTATGATGAGGAGCGCTTCATTGATGATGATGTGCTGGGCTTTATGCGAGCAGAAGCAGCAAAACTTGAAGCATCTGAACCACCAAAAGATAAGCAAAATAAAGTACCTAAAGGTAAAGTAACAGCCAGAAGAGGGAGGTTAGATGTCACTCGTGCCGTATCAACAACTCCCTATGGTGGTGACATTACCTTTAATGCGAAGAGTGGACAGAAAGGAACAACATCTCTTTATGGCACAGAGGTTCATGCTACACGCTATCAATATGGATTTGTACTGACACCTGATCGCCTTAAAGACAAATCTCGTATTTATGCTGTGTTGGATGGTTTGATTTCGATTGGTGAAGTGGCAGGAAATCATGCTCGTTTTCTCTTCGATTTCTCCCCTGAAAGCATCGTGTTGCGCTGGACACATGATTTTTCGCCTCGTTTTCTCTATTGCTTTAAGGAGTACGAGACAGGAGAAGTGTTAGTCCCTGACTTAGTGCAACGGGTAGACGCTGGGGATATTGACGCCAAAGAACTATGGATTGGAGGAGCAATTTCCCAAACTCTGGGAGATTTGGGGGCAAATGTGTTTCCAGGTGTCAAGAGTGCGGTGGCAGCATTGAAACAGGTCATTGCTGAGGATTTGCAGTTGTCCTCTAGGAGTTCGTAACTTGACGACAATTGCTTTACAAGTAGATGTTCCCATTGCTTGTTTTCGTGACTCTCGTGCTAGGGAATATGTTGAAACTTACCCGGTACCGCCGCCCTCAACAGTTTATGGTATGCTGCTCTCCCTGGTCGGGGAGGAAGACAGATATCGACATTGTGGGGTAAAGTTAGCGATCGCACTGCTTTCTCAACCCGAAAAATCTCTTGTGATTCGCACGTTTTGCAGAGTCAAGAAGATGAGAGATATCCACCACTCTAGTAATACTAAACCTGACTACCAGGAATTACTGACAAATATTGAGTTTGTGGTTTGGATCAGTGCGGGAACAGATCAAGCAATGCCTACTTTACCAGAACGTTTGCAGCAGGCATTTATTGACCCAGCTTCTGTCAATCGGTTTGGTGGATTGTGCTTAGGTGAAAGTCGGGATTTGATTAATGCTGTGACCCTTTTACCTGGAAACCATACTGGGGAGTTGCTGCGATGGCTGATTCAGGATGAAGATGGTTCGCTGACTCTGCCTTACTGGGTTGACCATGTTGGGTCACAAGGAACATGCTGGCAACGTTATGTGCTTCAAGAGTCTCAGGATTGGCAGCCAACTGAGTTAGCGTGGACTGTGATTCAAGCTGATTGAATAAGTTGGCAAGATATCAGATTTTTACAAGCATCTGTGCTTGTTGAGTCTGTGAAGGCGGCTTGAACGTCTCAAATCCTTGCTGGCTGATGGATTTAGCGTTTTTAGGTCGCTTTGAGATGCTTGCAAAAGCTTGGAATATACCAAAAACCAACCTTTCTCAGCCTAGTCATCTCAGCCTGATTTATCCTATTAGACAACTAGATTGCATATTTTCTACAGGTGCTTGTAAAATTATCTGAGAGTCCAAGTGAATCAAGGGGTCTAGCGACCGCCGTGTTTAAAGATTAGATGCCAATAGGCGTTGAGCAGGCATGTACTATTCTGAGAAATTGGCGATAGAAGACGTGTTTAAAGATTAGATGCCAATAGGCGTTGAGCAGGTGACGCGGCCTGAAGAATGGTGAATCATTCTGGGTGTGTTTAAAGATTTAGATGCCAATAGGCGTTGAGCAATTGAGGATGTTCGTCGAATAATACATAATCTTGGGGAGACGAAGGCGGAAAAACTACCGATTATTAGTGCTGAGTCTGCTTTTGATTATTATCTGATAAGGTGACTTTGGTAAATACTATGCCGAGAGATCTGCATTTAAGACTCTTTTACTAACGCTTTCACCCTAATTAGTGATAGGTTCTACTACGAGCGGGGTGAATGAGGGTGACGATGGCAGCATTAGGGCTAGTCCATGAGCAGACTAACTCGATTGTCGCTACGGTAGAGGTCAGTGTGTTAGAGGAAGAGATGGCATGAAGGAGGGCAGTAAGTACCAGCCACTCCTTGAATATTTGCGTGGCAGCAACCAGAGTGAAGTAAACCTCACATTTTCGGAAATTGAGGCTCTGATACAGGATATGCTGCCAGATTCAGCCCGAACTAAACGGGCATGGTGGAGCAATCGCAGCAAAGGCGCGCTGCAAGCTTCAGCTTGGATGGAAGCAGGATATCGTGTTGAGGATGTCGATCTAGATGGGCAACGAGTGACATTTCGTAAACCTACGACTAAACCTCAAGTCCAGCGTGTGGGTGACACTATACTGTGGAACGCTGAACTAATCAAGGCTCTGCGCCGCCACATGGGTTTAACACAGGCAGAGTTTGCACAAAGGCTTGGTGTCTACCAGCAAACAGTGAGCCAGTGGGAAAACGGTGCATACGAGCCAACCCTGGCTACGTCAAAGTACCTAACTTTAATTGCACAACAGGCTGGATTTGAGTATTAAGAGGAGAGCTAGAGGTTCATAGAGTTTTTCCGTCAGTGTATTGACATTTTACAATGTAGAATTTAAATTGGCAAATACAATCTACATTGTAGAAAGTCACGAACACTCACCCACCGAGGCGACCCCGAAGCCTTCTTCTCTAAATAGCCCGAAATTTCCAAAAGTCATGCAACCTCTACGCCACCGCATCAACCCCAAAACCTTTGTCATTACCCTCAGACAAATCGCCAAACTCCTGAAAATTAACCAAGAACGCATCCTCAATTGGGAAAAATGGCACAACGTCCTCTGGATACACATCCAAGGAAAAGGCGGTTACTTCTTTAGTTACCGCAAATTAGAACAATGGATTGCCGCCTGTCGTGTTCTAATTCGCTGCTGTCCCAACTTGAGTACCCTCGACGCTCTTTGGCAGTCGATTTGGCAAGAAGTGAAGCGCTATACCGACAATGCATTCTCCCGTCTCGAAGCTATCTGGCAGCAACGATACACCGATTTATCCAACCGTCAATATACCTAAAAGTGTCAGAAGCCAGCATCAAGTTGTCCAGTCTTCCTGCTGACTTCCGGCTCCCCAATAAAAGGAGACTCTAACAATGGTAAAACCAAGCTGTCAGATTGATAGCCCCACCTACCAAAAAGGCTATCAGCAAGCCTTAGAAGATTTTGCAATTTGTCACCTTATCATCCGCCTGAAAACCTACTCCGACGCCAACTTCGATGCCGCGTGGATGAACCTCACCCCACCCGAACTCGAAAGCTTAGCCACTATTTTCATCCAAGACTTAACCGCCAACCTCAAAGGAAAAGTCATTGCTGGCTACTTAAACACCATGCGTCACGGCAGCACCGACATACCCCCTAGCTTAGTTCACCGAACATTCTCTCCTCCTCCATCCATTGATATTGATCTGCCAGCCAACTTCCCTGAAGTTCAGACCCCTCGCTATTTGTACGGCGACAAACTGCGCTGGATTCCTGAGAGCAACAAGACAGACTGGGGTGTTGCAATTGGGAGATTCTACAGCTTTGCTCCTCACCGTTGCGCTTGGACGTGGTGCTACCTGATTTGGCTCGATAAACTCTCCCCCAGTTCCTCTTGGACAGTTGCCGACACGGCTTGGGAAAACGACCTCGAACCCTTGGAGGACACCCCATGAAACCCCGTCCTCTGACCGAGCCAGAGCAAACCTTAATCGACTTCTACGGTTACTGTCAACTGGGAATGACTCCGCAGCAATTCTACGCCAAATGGCAGGTGAATCACGAGGTAATTGCCTTCATTTGCTCTCGTTCCATCTCTACCGTCCGACGCTGGTTTAGAAGAGGCAAAAACTACCGCCGTCCGCAACCCTCCGATATGCGCCATCTCGCCTTAATGGATTTCCTATTAGAGCATCACCAGGAGATTCCCGAACAACTCTTAAACTTGCTGTGTTCTCCCAAGCGCAACCCATAGCAATCCAAACTTTCACCTTATGTAAATGATGAGTCTAAGGCGGAATGTGGGTTTTAGGGACAACAACTTAGTAGCGAACTAGGTTGACCATAATAAGTAATGATGACTTGCTTTTTGGCTCGCGTTGCAGCAACGTGTAACAGACACTTTTCTCCATTGATAAACCTTGCTTGAGATGCTTTGTCCGGACACTCATCGAGACCAATCCGGAGAGGTAAGTTATCAACATTTAAGCCAGGTATTAGGACATAGTTAAACTGTAGTCCCTTAACGCGATGCATCGTTCCAATCCTGATTCCTGCTTCTAATGGGTTGTCAGGTTGATCGCGGCGTATCCGTTTAATGGGGAAGTTGAGATTATGTAGAACACTTTCGTATTGTTCCATAATTGCCTTCGTCCGACATACAATACAGACACCTGAAAGATTGCGATCGCTTTCCTGAATAGTGAGCAAAAATTGTTTTAAATAGGCTAATTCATCATCGTACTTACTAAACCCTTTCACAACAGGCTCGTCTCCATGCATTAAAGAGCGATAATCCTGTAATGAATCTACACCACCATCAAGATCGTCAATGGAAACATTCGCTAACACGGCTGTCGCCCATTTCCTAATCTCGTCTGTGGTGCGGTAGTTTAAGCGGAGTTTCCGAGAACGACCCCGAATATCTATACCACAGTGACTAAGAGCTACGGTTTGCCCATAGATGCGCTGATGAGCATCACCTACGATAAATAAATCGTTCGGTTTCGGATTGCCCGCAATGGCTCGAAGTAAGCTGAACGCAGCTTTACTCATATCCTGAGCTTCATCAACAATCACCGCTTTATAAGGTAAAGCTTCAGTTCCTTTGGCTTGAATAATTTGGATAGCATCGCGCATGGCATCATCAGGTTCGCGCAGTCCTCGCTCTCTGAGTAAATTGCGATACTCTTCAAAAACTATCCAGATGGCTTGGCGTTGTTGGCGGCTCAGACGTGTACCTCTGCCAGTACGACGGGCAGACAAATAATCTCTTAGGGTCTTACATTGATACGTCTGGACAACTTCTTGCCATTCTTCTCGGTAAAAGCTGAGAGGTAGTCCGAGTGCCACAGGAGCAAGGGAATAGGCTTGTCGCCAAATTTCATCGGTTTCAGCTCCATAAATAATGCGGGTTTTTATACCTTCTTGTTGCAGAAACGTAGTCACCCAAGCATCCAAATTAATGACTCGAATCCGCTGCATCAGTTCAGGAGAACAAATAGTTTTGAGATTGGCTTCGATGTCTACAGCGAGATTACGGGTAAAGGTGGTGAAGAGAATGCGATCATTAGGATTAGTAAAACGGTTTTGAGCCAACCATTTTGCCCGATGCATCGCTACAACTGTTTTGCCTGTACCTGCTCCCCCAAGAACTCTGACTGCGCCATTCCAGTCTCGCTCCACTAATTTACGCTGGGTGGGATGCAAAAACACACGCCATTTTTCTAACGGCGCTGCTAACATTTCCTCCAACTCGGTGTCATCCGTCACAACCATAAAGCGGCTGAGACTATCCTCATTTTGCAAAGCTACTTCGAGGTCATTAGGATCGACTGCCTGCCTTTCCTTGGTTTTGTCAAGCTGTTGAAAGATTTCTTCTAGTGCATAGCCAGCCGCTAACATCAATACAGCATCGCTCGCTTCTCGGGGTAAATGAGGTAATAATTGTTCGACATCCCCATCAGTCCTAACTTGACGCACGGCGGGTAGCAAAATTTCTGGAACTCCTAGCCGCATCAAATCTTTGTCTTCGATCGCATGAAAGCGACCAGTCTGTTGTTCAGTTTTTCCCTGGCTGATTTTTTCTGTGGTTTCTTCAACCTCTTTAACATCAATAATTTGCAGTGCGCCCGATACTTCATTAACGCGGCAAACTTTACGTTTAGCCCACTGATAAGCATCATCATGTTTATCTACCCAAAGCAAGAGATAAACGTTGCCAGAGTCGGGTTTGAGGACAATAGCCCGATGTTCTCGATCCACTCGAACGGATTTTAGACGCTTGTCCCGACTATCACGAATTGACTCATAGTTTAAGCCAGGGCGGGTTGGATCTTGGCGAAAGCGATTAATAAATTCTGAGACTTTATTTTGAGCTTTGCGCGGTAACTGACTGTAAGCATCAAAAAAATCATCAGAAATAGCTAGACGAATACTGTGTTGTAAGCTCATTTATTTATCTCCTTTTAGCGTCTTGCTCAGAGTATCTAGAGAGGATAAAAAGTCTTCCAGCATCCAAGTTGTCCAGCCTGCTTTCGCAAAAGCATCCCGATCTTCTGGAGTCAGCGTTACAGCCACTTTAGGGTCTAGCCACGCCAGTTCTGCGATCGCCACAACTGCGCCACTTTTATCTTCGAGTTCATAACCGGCTTCTGGGATTAACCATCCTTCCCGACTCATGCGCTCAATAGCTGGTAATAAATCGTCCTCTACAGTCAGTTGTCGGATTTGTTCCCACTGGCTATCAATCTGAGTAGAATTTGGCTGATTATTAGAGGATAGAATTCTAGGAAGAGAAGGCGTTATACCCTGTTCAATACCCGTTGTTGTTACGGCATAACTAAAGGGTAAGAACTGATAGAGGTTGAGTAATCGTAAACTTTCCTGCCAATTGCCCTGTAGTTCATCCCCATTCGACTCGGCCAAATCGTTGAGTTCTATCATGACAAAGCTACCTGTGGGGTCTAGCTGTCGGTGACGGTTGAGGTCAACCAGTGTTGAAAGATTTAAATTTGCTGAGATTTGAACGGCACCACTGATAAGTTTGGGTGGGACTTGCCATTGCTCAACAGCTTCTTGTGATAAATAAGTACAAATATGGTCTAAGCGTGGTTGGGAAAGCCTTGAATCATTCAATGATTTTGTATCAGCTTGAGCCAGGGTTCGTAACAGCGCCCATCTTTGCCATTGCTGAAACTCAGGCTGGGCTAAGTAATGCATTAGCCATTCAAAACTGCCTAAGTTCTCCAATGAGTGCAGGGAGGAACACTGATACTGTTGATATAGCTGTTGCCGTCCTTGCTGAAATTGCGGATTGAGTTGGCAGTTAAGTCCATCAGGAGGCGTGACACTGGTTTGATGCTTGGGATTAATTTGTCTCATTACATCATCCCAAGTTAGTGACCAGCACCAAAACTTGCCACTGCGTAAAATTGCTGTGCGTTGCTGGAAATCCTCACTCATTCGCTCTCGATGATATTCCCAGCCATCGGTGAAGATGACTAGGGGGAGACTGGGAATGCGACTAGAGGCGGGACGAAATATAAAATCGGCTCGTGAGGGAATGTCAACCCCATCAGATTTGCCAAGGGTGACTTGGGTTTCAATTGTCCACGCCATTTCTCCTAGTTTTAGGTAGTATCCGGTTTTCCCATTGAAAATTTCTGGCTGAAGTAAGGGAGGATTGCCTTCGTAAACGCTGCCACTATAGCGGCGAATTGCTTCAATAAAGCGCCGTTCCAGTTCGCTCTCAAAGTTGCTATTAATCCGAATCGCCGATAAACTTTCCGGCTTTTCTTGTAATTTTGACCAGTATTTTAGGAGTTTACTTAAAAGCGTTTCCGCCGCCTTTCGACTGGTATTGTCTTGATAAAAACTGTTGCGATAGGCAAATAGGCATTTATAACAACCGTCTTCACCGCTATCTTTACAGCTACACACTCTGACAATATCTAATGCTCGTTGAAATACATCTTTCAGTTCTTGGGGATTGCGAATTAGTTGTCGCAGATAACCTGTTCCCCCTGGGACACTATCATATAAATAAAGAAAGGATTTGCGTAAATTTGTGTGACCTTGAGGTTCTTCACTTACAGTAGTTCGCAGATGATCGACTCGACCGCCAAACTTTTGCTTTAGTCCTAATTGAATCGCGGCGATAAACGAGTGTAATCCTTGAGTCGTCCAGAAACTTTCATCGGGCATCAGTAAACGGATGGACTCGGATTCAAACTCGCGGTACAGATAAAGGACCTCCAGCGCTTTGGCTTGTTCGGGTTTATCTCGCCACTGACAGCCAATGGTATGGTCTTGTGGGCGATCGCCTTTCATTACTTTGCCACAATTGCGACAGACTCGGAATCCTTGGGTCGTAAATCGTTGACCCGCAATTTCTACGGTTTCCCCAGTCGCCAGAGATTCCCCTAAATTAATTTCTCGAAAACTGGTGCGCGAGATATACTCAAAGCCAAAGGGAAAGTCGGGGTCATCCACTAAAAACGTCTTCTCGCGGAACTGGGACGAAAAATCGATTAACAAATGACGCTGGAAAAAAGCAGTATTCCGGTCTTCACTATCATCCCCAAAGCGGCTATGCTTATCTGAGGTACTTGCCATCACCTGACGCAGGCGCAGCATTTGCCTCAACCGACCGCGATCGCTCCACATCACATCCCCACAACGAGGACAGGCTTTTTGCTGGGCTTCAGGTTGAAAGGCTAAGGTAGCATAGTTGCAACTGCGACAAATGCGCCACTCTTCCGGTTGAGACAGTTTCAGGTCAATCTGGTCAATCTTAACCCGCCGACCTTCAGCATAAAAAACCCCACTGGGAACGAGTTCTCGAATCGCCAGTTGGCTGGGACGTTCGTAGGTCATGGTAAATGTTTCGTAACGCTTACCGTTTTTCTCTTCTGCTGATTGCAGTTTTCGCCACAGAATAGAACGCAGCGTCACGCCAGCTTCTGGAAAGGAATAGTTAGGTAAAAGCCCTTCATCGGTGAGGAAGTTGAAGATATTTTTCTCATTGAGATGGCGAATTAGCTCTCGAAATCCGGCTTTTTCCCCTTCTAATTCATTCAGTTTGTCTGAGTCTTGTAGGGCTTCGGGTTGCACTTTAAAGTCTTTGATTTTTTTGGTGAGAAGGGTAATTTGGCTGTTTAAGCGGGTGCGTTCGTGCTTCACTCCCTCTAAACGGTTGAGGATACGCCAGCGCAGTCCGCCTTGATGGTGGTCTCCTTGTGCCATAAAGTCGCGTAACTGTTGCTGGGTTCGCGGTTCAATGGTGTCGGTAAATAGGGCTAAAAAGGCTTCTAAAAGGGTGCTTTGCTGTTCTTGGATAAAATTGAACCAATTGTAGGGAAAGCGGGTTTCGTCGTGACGTTGGACTGCATTGAGAATATCACTGAGGCGAGGGGGAAATTCTTGGCGAGTAATTCCCGTGGCTACCCAATTATCGAGACAAAAGGCAGTGAGTTGACGTTCTAAGATGGCAGAGGCATTGAGGTAACATCCCGCTGCTTCGACACTACCATCTAACATCTGCCTGGGGTCGGCATAGAAAAATAAGTCATGGGGTTTACCATTGGCAACCAGACCAACTAAGGCATTGCCTTCCCGCCGTCCCGCACGACCAATGCGTTGCTGAAAGTTGGCGAGGCTGGGGGGTACAGAACAGAGTAAAACGGTTGAGAGATCGCCAATATTAATCCCCATCTCTAGGGTGGATGTGGCGGAAAGCAGATTTGGGTCGCAACGGCGATCGCTTCTAATAAATTGCTGTTCTAAACGTTCGCGGTTGGAACGTGCTAGCAGTCCGGTATGTTCTGCGGCAACAATTCGTTTGACTTCACCCTGCTGATAAATTTGGCGGTAGTAGGCAAGACCTGTGCGCGGATCGGGGGCGTAATGTCCTTGACACCCCAAACGATGACAAACAAGGGATTCTGGCGGTAAATCTGAAGTGGGGGGAACGGTAAACTGATGATGGCAGCGATCGCAGGCTAAAACCGTCCCCTCTAATTTTATTTCAATTGCGGACATGGGGATGCCCCACGCTCGTCCGTTAGCGCAGTCACGGACTTCCAATAATCCTGCATCTACTAATGTATCGAGGGTAGTGTGTAGAATCTCAATAAGTTGGTCTTTGAGCAGTAAACTCTCCGACTTAAACACACGAGTTGTCCAGTCTTCACACCAACTGTTTTGTTTGCCGGGATGTAAAACTCGCTCAAAGCGGTCTGTTTTTGCTGCTGCATTGACCAAAAATCTGGGGGCAGGTATGCCAGGTCCGAGGCGAGGCATATAGGTTAATTTTGTCCATAAAAAGGTATTGCCGCCAGAACTGATATATTGAGCTTGGGTTGCTGGTTGTAGTATTCCTCCCCGTTGGCGTAGATGATGGAGTAGCCCCAGGATAAATTGACCTATAGAGGCGGTACTTACTCCCCGTAAGGATTCAACTTCGTTACTGAGTTTGAAATGTAAGGCTTGGGTACTTTTTTCGAGGCGATCGCGATTAAAACTAACGCTACAAACCCCACTGCGTTCTAGGGAAGGACCAACGGCGGCGCGATGACCAAACTGAGTGACAATTTCCCAAACCAAACGGTCATTAACGAGGTTGGGTAAGTTTGTATCCGGGTCTAAATCAGCGCGATCGCTGTTAATAAACTTATCCCACTCCCGCAACCACTGCAAATCTGTGGGTAAAAAGCTGGCAACATAATCGGCTTTGACGCTAAATTTTGATTGCCAGTAGACCGGAAACTGCTCGACTAATTCCTGTAGGGTGAGAGAATGTTGGTGGTTAGCAAGGAGTTGAAAGATTGCTGTACGCAGGGTGGTGCGGTAGGTACGTGCGCCATAAAATCCGGCGCGATGGGCGGCATCTTGCACCGAATCGGAAAAGGTCAGCAGTTTTTTATCGGGATTATAGGGGGTGGTGTAGAGTACCCCAATCATGGCACTAGTCAGACTAGCTGCCTGCGCCCCTAGGATAGATAAGCCGTTGCGACTTTCACAAAATGGGCAGTCACAGTTGATAACGGTTTGGGGTTGACCATTGTGGGTTTCATTCTCTAGGTGATTCGGAACTCGAACGGGAATTAAATCTTCAGCGTTACAAGATTTACACTGTTGAGTACGGGGTAGATTTAGGGTGAGGCAGTGACCGCAAAATAGGCGGAAATCGGGATAATTGGCCTGGCGATCGCAGGGGAAGATAAAGGAGACTAAGGGTTTACGGCTAAAAAAAGCTTGGTAAAAGCCCCGCAGGTCATTTGCCAGCAGTTTATCTGCATTTTGGTAAGGTTGAACCCCACCCCAACCCGTTGCCCCACAGTCGCGGCAGTGAATGACGGGTAAGGTTTTGAGGGTATCCTGCATGGCTGATGTCAGGTCGTCGGAAAACATCAGTTGGGGTTCTGATTCCACAGAAGCCACCATGCGTTTGAGTTCTCGAAACCACACCTGAACCCGCAGCGTTGCCCAAGGTAATATTAAGGTTTGACCGTCAGGGCGTTGAACACAGCGTCGGGCAGCGCCAATTAGGGCAAAAATGCTATCGAAGAGGAGATGACAGTACTCTGGGTGCTGATGAATGGGTAGATGTAAGCGACGGCTGAGGGTGTCGAGGAGTTCGCTATAGGGGCAGGATTGTTGGCTTAAAATACGGACTAAATTATGGATGATGGGCAGGCTTTTGAGTTCTTGTCCAAGTTCGATGCGCCAGGAGTCGTCGAGGGGGGTGTTTACATGGGTTAGTGCTGCCTTGGGGTTGGGGTTGTTGGTATTATCATTTAAAAAGTCTTGCAGCCACAGTTGTGCTTGTCCTCGGATATAGGCTTCGGGACTGTCGTAGTTGTCCGGTTGCAGTTGCGCGATCGCCTCTAAACTGGGTAGAGGTAAGACGTTAAGCAGAGCATCGGCTAAAAATTCGGCATTACTAAGGCGGTCTTCTTCAATTAATGCTCCCGTATCAAAGGATTCTTGGAAAATCGTTTGAGCATAGTTGAGTATATCAGTGCGATTCTCCGGCAAAGATGCGGCGCGATCGCTTTTGTTGCCCAAGGTGGCTGAGGTGCCAACACAGGTTAAGTGGTTGGCGGGGGTTTGCAGGCGATGTTTGAGGCGGCGCAATAGACAGGCTAAATCGGTTCCTTGTGCGCCATCAAAGGTATGAAATTCATCAACGATGAGATAACGCAGGGTTTCAGGTTGGTTGTAGCGCCATAATTTCTGCACATCCGGCTGAATCAGCAGGTAATCCAGCATTTTGTAATTGGTGAGCAGAATATCGGGGGGAGATTCCCGCAGAATATGCTTATCGGTGATAATTTTATCGGGAGTCATCACCGCTGTTGGCGTTTCGTCGCTATCTCCCACGTATAACCCGGCGGTGACTTTTCCGGTGAGGGAAGGGGTGTTGTGGATGAATTGGGCGATGCGTTTGGCTTGGTCAGTAGCCAGGGCATTCATCGGGTAAATTAATAGGGCTTTGATGCCCGATTCCCCTTGCTGTTGGCGACAGTGTTCTAACAGGGGGAGTAAAAAGCACTCCGTTTTCCCGGAACCCGTACCCGTAGCGATGAGGGTGGACTGGTAGTAGGGTGGAATGAGGCGATTAAATGCCTGTTCTTGGTGGAGAAAAGGGGTAAAACCGAGGGGAATTTCGGGGAAGTAGTCGGCACCAATTGTACCGGAACGAAAGGGTAAGCCGAGGGAGACGTAGGGGCCGCGATAAACGTTATCTGGTTTTTGTAGAAACCGTTCCATCAAACTCTCGAAGCCGGGAGTCGTGGGGCGAAAGGTGGTGCGGAGGTAGTCGGAGACGCAGTTACGGATTTGGGTGGCGACGACAGCAGGAATCATAAGTTTTGGCGTAAAAAAAACAGCAAATTTGGGCAGTTTTTGGCTGAATATCCTTTGCTGTTTGCTCTATAGGTTTAATTTGCCCTGTTTGGGGCGTTTTTTTGGCGCTAAATTGGGGCAGTTTTATTAGTTTTTTCGTTATGGTATGCCCGTAATCAGGGGAAATCTGAGCAGTATCGGGAGGAAGTCATGCCACTGAGTCTCGGATTAGGGGGTGTTCCTGGTTACAATCTAACCTACCCACATTGGGAATTGGGGGATAAATCTCTATTTTTTCCTCGTCTAACAGGCTGATAATCGGGTGGAAATAATTTATACTTACTCTGATGTCATTCTGAGCAGAGTGAAACGGAGCGAAGAATCTCTGTTTGGCGTTGCGGTTTGAGATGCTTCACTACGCTATCGTTTCGTTCAGCATGACATTTTAGACTTTTAACAGGCTGATAATCGGATGGGAATAATTTATACTTACTCTGATGTCATTCTGAGCAGAGTGAAACGGAGCGAAGAATCTCTGTTTGGCGTTGCGGTTTGAGATGCTTCACTACGCTATCGTTTCGTTCAGCATGACATTTTAGACTTTTAACAGGCTGATAATCGGATGGGAATAATTTATACTTACTCTGATGTCATTCTGAGCAGAGTGAAACGGAGCGAAGAATCTCTGTTTGGCGTTGCGGTTTGAGATGCTTCACTACGCTATCGTTTCGTTCAGCATGACATTTTAGACTTTTAACAGGCTGATAATCGGATGGGAATAATTTATACTTACTCTGATGTCATTCTGAGCAGAGTGAAACGGAGCGAAGAATCTCTGTTTGGCGTTGCGGTTTGAGATGCTTCACTACGCTATCGTTTCGTTCAGCATGACATTTTAGAATCGTGCAAAGTATAGTAGCGACCAAGATGGTCGCACTACAAGCATTCCTCAAAAAATGCCCAGGCGGTACGATAATCTTGCACTCTGTCGCACTTGACAAAGGGGGCTTGATAGGTAATCGGGCGCTGGATGGGGTCGCCGGGTAGGGTGTCATCCTCTACTGTCACCTCTACTGTGCCTGTTTCCATGTCTTGCACATCTTCCCAACCAATGATGTCTTTTTTCTTATTGCCTTTGCGGGGTAAACCAACCCCGGTTAAGCCCTTACTGGTGGTGAAAATGATCCGCCCGTTCATGTCATAGTAGGTTTCTCGTTCGTATTGCTGCATGACGGGGAATTGGACGCGGTAAATGGTAATTAGTTCGTCGAGGGTGAGTCCGAGGGCTTTGGCGGCGAGGACATCAATTTCTACGAGGGCTTGGCGGCGTTCGTAGTCGGTGCGGAGGGCGTTATGGCGTTGCCAGTGGGGGGTGAGGTGGGCAAAAAAATTGGGGTTGAGGCGGGGGTCATTGGGTTTTGTCCAGGTGTCTTGGGTGAATGTGTCTTGCCAGCAGTCTTGCCACAATTCGTTGTAGTAGGTAGTGAGGCAGTTTAAGGCGAGGGTGCGAATGTATGCTTCTGGTGTAAGTTCAGGACAGGCAAAAAGCGATGATAATTCATTACGAAAATTTGCTTTACCTGTTGTCTTCACAAAAAAGTCATAGGCTAACGAAGAGGATAAAGCAGTCATTTGGACAAGTGTTTTCATATTGCCAAATGCTAGAGAAAAGCAGCCATCAATATGTGCTGTTTCTATGGGCATAATTGCAGGTATTAAAGTACGTTCACCCGACTGACTGAGCATTTTCCGAAAAATTAACCGATAAAACTCATTAACAGGTTTTTTATCACCCCAAGAAACGCAAGCAGTCCGGCGACGGTATTCGGTAGGGGAACAGTCGGGGACGTAGTTGGTGCGAGGGAGGTAGTCATCGGGAATTTGCGTTAAGTCGAGAACATCATAAGACCTATTAGTATTACAAATCCGCCTAGGGGTTTGGTAAAGGGGTGTACCTACAAAGAATAGAGGACCAGATAAAATTAATTCTTGAGGGGATTTAGGGAATTGAGTATCACGGCGAATTGTATTATCTTTTTGGGCATTCGTTTCATGCCACATTTCCAGAGCAAAATATTCACCCTGTAAATTACCTAGACGTTCTTCTTGTACCGCAATTTTTTCCAGTACACTGACTAAATTTTGAGTATGTAGCGCAGGTAAACGGGCTTCTGTTGCAGGTGTTCCTTCAGAATCGTACAGTTGAGCAAATAGCTGTAAAGTATTGAGATCAACGCTAATGATTCTGGCTGGATGTCCTTTGGTTTCCCAATTTCCCTCATTATTTTTTATCCCTGGTATTACACTATCATTGGCTGATTCAAAGCATTCAAGTATAGTCCTTGGGCTGAAAATATTAGCAATATGTACAAAGCGAATTAAAGATTCAACTTTGTTTGACGGTTTTTGATAAATATTTATACTGTACCTGGTTTCATTATGAACTTCCTTAAATAAAGAGCTTTTAAGTTCATTTTCAATCTGAAAATGCGCTTTGAGATAACGATAAAGTTCCCTTCGCAGCCCTCCCCCCTTCGGGTCATCATAAACCCCTTCAGGATGCAAGAAACCCGATACTCCAGCAGGTTTACTAAATGTCCAGGCTTGAGGCAGAAAACACTTAAATAAATTCGTTTGTGACCCCTTCAATAACGGATAATTCTGCACCGCATTAAGAAAATTCTGCGTCCCGTGTGACTCTTCAAACTCTTGTAAATACCCTTTCCTTAACCCTGGATACTTATCAAACAACCCCTCCCGCCGTTGAGCAAACTTACTCGCCGATAACTTGCGAATCACCGTCAAGGGGTCATAATCTCCCAAAACATCCCCCTCTGTCCACTCAATCTTAATCCAAGGCGGATTTCCAATCATTAAATCAAACCCACCATTCAACCGAAAAATATCGGCAAACTCCAACTCCCAATGGAAAAAGCGATACCTCTCAGCTAACTCCTCCACCAACTGCAAACGGGGACTGACTAACTTCAACTTATCCAGATTCACAAATCCCCAAGTGGTCAGAAATAACTTCCCCTGTTCCGCCTCCTGAGTTTCTGGAAACAACGATAACTGCTGCTGTGCCGGAACCAGCATTTCCGTCTCCCCTAAAATTGCCCCCACTTCCTGCAAAAACTCCTCCCGCGTGGGCAACCAATCCGCCTCGGTTAACGACCAAAACCACAGCGCACACCAATAATCCATCACCAACTTCAGGCGACGATAAGCCGAGGCATTTGCTACCCCTTGAGATAGCTTTTCTTGCTCATAAATTTTATCCTTCTGGGCTAAAGGAATCTCCCCCTCTCCCTCCCTTTCTTGTCCCCATACCGTCAAACTATCGGTAGTCCGTTGACGAATCTGCGCCACATCTTTGGCGTAAGACTCCCACAAATTATTAATCCGTTGACTGAGGCGAATCGCATAATCAGCCTGTTCCGTCGTTAATTCCGCCTTACAAAACTCCTTTTGCCACTCCTTAATTTGGTCAATCGCCTCCGGTTCAAGTTCTTTGATCACCTTATCGCTATAATTTGCCATACCGGGGTCGCCTAAAAGGAAATGAAATATCCCCTGCTGCGGTAACGCCTCCCCCAAAGGAATCCGTTTGGGGTCAAATTCATGCCACTTTGCCACCCCTTTCTTTGACCCGGTAACGTTTTGGCGCTGATAAATTTGCCGTCTCGCCCCCACCAACGAATTCCCACAGTGCAACTGCAAACCAAACCAGGGGACAAAAACTTGATTTGCTCCCCCTTCCCTTGCAGGGAAGGGGGCTGGGGGGTTAGGTTTTTCCAATTCGCCAGCAGTATCCCCAGGGACTGAATAGGAGTTATTCTCCCCATATATCGAATTCAGCCATAACGATACCTCCGCCAACTCCATCGCAATCGGATTCTTGTCAATCCCAAACACATTGCGGTCAGCCAAAAGCATTTTTACCTTCTGCTTTTCCAGAGTAATTTGTTCGTGGGGAATACGCTGATTTAATTCATCCTGTTTGCGTTCTAAATAAGCTTCTGCCAGTTGGTCGATTGCCTCATTCAAAAACGCAGCACTGCCCATCGCTGGTTCGCAAATGGTTAAGGTTAAAATATCATCAGCCGTTTTATCCTTTAACAGTTCCTTCAGCGCATAGTTCACCAAACATTCCGTCAACGATTGAGGCGTATAATAACTAGCACTTTTTTGTCTATCCCGTCCCGCCAAGCGAAACAGAAATTTTCCCTTTTCATGCTTGCGAGGAACTACCCCAGTTTTCGGGTCTTTGACTAACTCCGTCTTTTTAAACTCATCCAATCTTTCAGCGGGAACAAAATAGCCCACCTCCAACTCACTGCGTTCCTCCGACTCATTCTCCGGCTTCACCTCATAGAGGTCTGCTTCGGCAAAAAATGCCGATAAACTCAATAACCCCTCATACACTTCTCCCAATTGGTTTACCCCCAACTGGGCATAACTAATCCTCCCTCGTCGCCCTTTTCCTACCCGTGAAAGGGACATCAACTCCAACACCTGCCGCAATACGCTATTGCGAAACTTAACCCGATTCAGCATTGGTGTTCGTTCGGGGTCAAATAAATGGCTTTTCAGGGCAGGTAAACGGAAGGTATTATGAATCGGTTGCTCTGTTATTTGTCCAATATCTAATTGTTTATAGTCGGTTTGAGGATAGCCCGACCACAACAAACTAAATAGCCTGCGGATGCAAGTATCAATATAGTAACCATTAGCATCTTCTGCGGATAATAACTCCGTTTGTTCCAAATCCCGCAGCGTCTCTAAACTGTACCCTTCCCGATACACATCCGAACCCATTGGCACATAGCCCAACTCCGGTCGCGCTTCAATGTAGAAAATAAATAGAAGGCGATACACCCACCGCAAACATTCAATTTTGACCTGATTCGGGTCAATTTGTTGTTCCCCCTGTTCTTTTTGCGCCTCACTGGAATACACCTGCTTTTTACTCACCCTGCGCCGATAGTCAATTGCCTCATTTCCCAACAACTCAATCGCCTCCCGCAGGGCATATTTCAGGTCTTCAGAAACGCTGTAGGTGTGGCGATGGCTGTTTTCATCCAGGGTATCGAGTAACGCCGTTCCCTCTAGGGGACAAGTGTGGTCGCGGTGTAACAAAGTAGCGGCGGCGAGGAGGGCATCTTTATCCCGTTCTTCCAGAAGTTGGGCAAGGTCAAAACGCAGTAACCGGGAGGCGTTCCACTTGTGGCGGTCAATTAATACCAATTGGTCGATACTAATTAGAATTACCCAACGGGGCGGGTTATCTTGGGCAAAGATGTGCTCAGTTAATAAGTCTTCCAGGGTTAAATCCTGCAACCGTTCCCCTTCCACCTCCCGTAGCCCTTGGTATTGTTCCGCTTCCAGAGTCAGGGATAACACATCGAGGGGTTCAGAGGTGGGGTTAAACCCTTCAATAACCCACAGTTGAGGACTGCCATTACTCCGACTCACTTCTGCCACCACGGGCAAAAGACTATCATCCTCTAAAACCTTCAGTTGAGGCTGAAACGAGTAGCCCAAAATCCCCAATACCTGCTGAAAAAAGTCCCGTTGCTGCTGGAGTTTTTCCTCCGTTTCAGCCATGCGCCCTAACTTATCTTGGAGGCGAAAGTAGTCTTGACGGAGACTACCGAGGGCTTTATCGGGGGTTTTTTCCTCTGAGGTTTCTTGCCAATCTTTGGTCACCCCTTTAAGGTCTTGGGTGAGAATAGCATCCAGGTAGTGGGCGGAGTAGAATTCGTTTTCGTTGGCGATTCCGGTTAGGGGCATGGCTTCACAGGTTATCGTAACGGCTAAAATCCTTGAGTTACGGGTGCGACTGGGAACGGAGAACAGCGATAAGTTGGATATAGGGTTCAGTTTCGGTGGTCATAGACAGTTCCACCCAATCTCGGTAGCCTTGAAAAATTTTATCAATTTGGCGGCGTTCTCCCTGTTGTCGCTGTTGTTTGATAATTTCTGAACGTTTATCTCGTTCAAACCGCAGTTCCAGTTGTTCGAGATGGTGTCCTCGCAATTGTTCAAGGCGTTGCTGTTGTTCGTGCAGTTTGGGGGTTAATTCAGCCTCAAAGCTATTTCGTTCTTTTTGTAAGTAGGTACGGGCTTGGTGAATGGCTTGGGAACGTAGAGGCAGCAGGTTTTCTAGTTCGTCAGTACCGGAATTAGGAATTGGATGTTGTCCCAGTTGTGTCCGTTCTAAGGTTTGGGCAAAGAATTCAACCTTCTGAAATTTATCGGCTTGAAAAATAACCGATACCCAACGGTTCAGTACAGGCGACCCCCGGCGGTTGGGAAAACTCCCGAAACAGATAAAAACGACCTCTTGGGGCATCATTCCCGTAGATGATTGAATCACCGGGGCTTGGTGTCGCCCAAAGTAAAACAAACAACGGTCAGTCAGCCATTCAACCAGGGGATGGAGTTCCCACAGATATTGTTTAACGGGCCAAGCCGACTCCTGACGACGGGCTTCGACCATCATCTGCATCATGTCTTGGGGGTTATCGGTTAAGGAAAGCAGTTGCTGATCATCAGGACGAATTTCTCTGGGTAAACGTTCGTAACGACGAACTAATTCTTGGGGCAGTTGTAGCTCAACTAACCTTTCGGCAGTATTAATATTGAGATTAACTATCCCATCAGCGCGAGAGTTGAGGGCAGCTACGGTAAAGTCAAAAGTGGAGGGAAACAAACTCAATAGCGTTCCCGTTGCGGCGGATTGGTCGGGGGGTGTTTCTTCTGGGATAAAACTATCTGGGTCTTCAAACCAGCTAAATATATCCGCTTCTCCCCCACTGGCGGCATTTTGGTCGAGTTGTTGGGAAAAATCCGCCGCAGAGAGTCCGGTTTCAATGGCTTGGGCGGTGATTGCTTCTTCAGCTTCGGCTTCAAAGACACCCATAAAGACAGACGGATCGCCGATATTTTTAATCGCTTGTTCGTCTTTTGCCAATAATACCTGAATAATTCGTTCCACTTCATCCATGCGTTCCACCGTGGAACGAGTCAGCAGATAGCGAATTTCCGGCTGGCGTTTCTGCCCGTAGCGGTCAATGCGTCCGTTACGCTGTTGTAGAGTCATCAACGACCAGGGAATATCAAAGTGAATGAGTTTATGACTGAGATAGTGCAGGTTTAACCCTTCGGCTGCAACTTCCGTCGCAATCAGAATCCGGACTTTGGCACTCTCTTGACCAAAGGCTTCAACAATGCGAACCTGATCAATATCCGCCATTCCCCCATCTAAAGTAGCGATCGCATCAGGCTTTAAACCCAGCGCCTGGGGTAACTGAGTTTGGAGAAATTTCAGGGTTTCTAATCGTCCAGTGAAAATCACTAAACGGTCAGTTGTATCCTTACCCGTCCAGTTAAAATCATTTTGAATGAGTTTGAGCAGGTGTTGATATTTAGAAAAATCCTCCACCTGAATTTGCTCTAAGGCGGTTTCTAAATCCTTGAGTTCGGCTAAATCATCCCGATCCTCTTTTGCGAGAGAGTCTTTTTTACTTAAGCGCTGGATGCGATTGCGAACCGTTTCTAAACAAGCGGCTGGACTCGATAGCATCGCCTTAAGCAGCGTTGTCTTAAACAATTGACCCGCCTTGCGCTGACGGTCAACGCTGGCTAATTTTAACCCATCAAGTCGCTGAAATACCCGTTCCTCGGCAGTAGATGCTTCAGCTTCAATTGCTTCGACATGACGTTCGGGGACATTTCGCTTAAGGTCGTGCCAAACATCCTTTTTAAACCGCCGCACATAGAGGTCACGGATATCCTCTTTCGTGTAGTTTAACTCATCCGCGATCGCCGTCGGATCGAGCATATTCATCAAACTGGCAAAACTTTCCGGTCTCCCATCGTGAGGAGTCGCCGACAGTAAAATCAAAGTATCCGAACGAGTCGCTAACCGTTCAGCTAACTTTGCCCGTTGGGAGGCCGACTGTCCTTTGCCCCGACGGGCGACATTATGGGCTTCGTCAATAATAATAATATCCCAATATGCCTGCTCTAGATAACTGCGATATTCCCGGTCTTGCTTAAGAGTATCAATAGAAATAATCGCTCGGTCATAATAATGGAAAGGATTATGATTTCCCGGAAGGCGCGATCGCACCCGTTGAATCGCCACTGAATCTAAGCGCACCAGGGGAATCGTAAAACGCAGCCAAAATTCCTGTTGAAACTGCCCCATCATCGATTTCGTAGCGACCACCAAAATTCTACGTCCCTTACCCCGGCGAATCAACTCAGACACCAGAATGCCACATTCCAGCGTCTTACCTAACCCCACCGCATCAGCAATTAAAAGCCGTTGGCGGGGCATCTGTAACGCTTTGCTGGCAGGATATAACTGATAATTAAGGGCATCCATCGCCGCTTGCTGCCCCAAATAAATGCGCCCATCTTCAGGGACAGTTTGCTTGAGATTCGCTTCGATAAACAGCAAACTCTGCATATAACCCGAAGATACATCCGTCACCAATTCCGTTTCTTCTGCCTTTAAAACCTGTAAATCCCCAGTTTGTTCCTCTATTTCCCTGAGAAACTGGATTCTGCGTCCCCGCAAAAATTCCGACACCCCAACCGCTTCAATAACTTGATCGCCATCAGACGAACGAGACACTGATTTAACCAACCATTCCGCATCTCGGCAAAGAATCCGCGCACCGGGAGCAATATCTATTGCCATGTTTTTCTTAAACTTAGAGGTTTGTGCTTGGTCTGAGTGTCAACTCCTAGTTGACTAACCTTTAATTAATGATGCGATCGCTTTCATTACCCTGCCAACTCCTAAGACACCAGGGCAAACTTGCTGGCATCGTTACGTTACTTTATCGTTTCCCACGATTTCGCCACTCGATAGCTGGCTGAACTATTTTAATTTAGGCGATGACTTATCTAGAGCAACCCAAGAGTAGGCTTACTCCAACCTCCAGCCAAACACAGTACTTTCCTCTTCAGAATCGTTGTTTGCCGTCGTCACCAATAACCTCTGCCCCGTCGCATTCTGGAATTGAAACAGGCAAAGCCCTAACCCAGTGCCAGAGCAATCAACTATTTCGGTATATCCTTGTTCAATGAAGCGATCGATAACTCCACTTCTGTTCGGATTATTCACCTGTTCCATATTATTAAATACAGCCTGCCAACCCTCCTCAATCAACAGATTCCTTGCCTCAGAGTACGTCATACCTTGACGCAGCTTGGGAACTTCCTGCGCCAAAGCTGAGAGATTAACACAGAAGACTGCACTCAAAAGAACACTAGACAAGAAGGGTTTAAGCATTTGGCTGAACTAAAATGCCTTGAAAGATAGGTAGTATTAATGATAATAGGGAGATAATTTATACATTCTCCATCAAGCCTAATTCACCCCTTGGGTGTATCCCACAGGGTAAGTCTACGGATTCTTTTCTACGCACGGGTGGCTGAATCGGGAGTTTTTTCAGCGGAAAATCCGTTCAATTTTCGCTAAAATTGGGCGCAATATTCCGGCATTTTCCGCCTCGGTAGCGGTAATCAAGGCTTTTTAACGTTCACTTCCCTGATAAGGGTCAAGTCCCTGCAACTCAATCGACGCCAGCAGGTGATTCCACAATCATTGCTGCCAGTATATCTACTATTTAAGAAAGGTCGTCGGGTTCGCTGTCTATACCGTAATTGCGGAATAGATCAGTAAAAGAAATATCTAGCGCTTTGACCAACTTTTCCATAGTTTCTAGCGAAGGGTTCAGTTCTCCTCTCTCAATATTGGAAATATAGGTACGGTGAAGCTCAGCCCGTTCGGCTAGCTCCTCTTGAGATAAATCCAGTTCTCGCCGTCTGCGTCTTATCGCTTTTCCAAAGCGCTGTTTGATACTTAGTTGATGATTTTGACTCACTGCACAATCGTCAGAGAGTAAAGTGAGTGAGTCTACAGAGTATAAGTAACACTTTGTGATATATAAATAACATCAGTGATTTAGCTTCACTCAACATCTGGAAACTACTATGTCTCACCTGCCACCCCAAGTACCGCCCTTCGGTCTACCAGAGGACATTCCCGAAACCCTACCTAAGCAGCAGTTCCAGCTCGGCGATTCAGTACGCTGGCGTCAAGTTCCCAATCCAGATTTTGGTTGTATTCTCGGCGTTATCTACACCCACTCTGCCAGTTGTCTGATTACTGGGCTTCACTACTTAGTCTTACTGGACAAACAAAGTCCCTCAAGTCAGATAACTAGATACGACTTTGCCTTCGAGGAAGACATCGAACATCTCAATCAACCATTCTCGTCTTGAGTCCACACTCATTATGTCTGAAACTGATAGAGACCAAGTCCTCCAACTCCATAATCAGATGTTCATGTCTCCCCAACTATTTAGCCATCGCTGGGGATTAGGGTCATTAGAACTAGCTCAAATCTGCTCTGTCTCGCAATCAACCACAAACCACTGGTTAGGAGGAAGAATCAGCCGCCGAGAAGCAGGGTTTCCTTACCAGAGAATCCTCGCAGTAGCAGATTTTCTGTTAGAAAACGCTGCTCAAGTTCAACCACTCCTAGAGCAATGGCACTCAAATGGACAACAAACTTAATTAATCCTGGCTTTGCCCATGGTTTTGTCAAATTGACAAGACTTTTCCTCTAACTCTTGACCCCTAGGAAAGCTCAGGAGTACTTTGCCAAAAGTAGTAGCGCTAGCCTCCTGATTGAATGAACTCGATTAGCACTTTTGACATCACCAAATATCCCTTGCTAGATATCCTCAAAGACATCAAAATCGGACGCATCCAACTGCCGGATTTCCAGAGGGATTGGGTTTGGGATGATGCTCGTGTCAAAAGGCTGTTGACAAGCCTATCTCTGGCTTATCCTGTCGGCGCACTCATGCTACTCCAACAAGGTAATCCTCAAATGCGCTTCAAACCTCGCCTGCTCGATGGTGCTACTCTAGAGCAACCTCCTGCACCTAACTTATTAATTCTCGACGGACAGCAGCGTTTAACCACTCTATTCATGGTGCTGCTATCAGAGCAACCTGTCTTGGTTAAAGACTCCAACAGCAACAAACTCAGCCGCAAGTGGTACTACCTCGACATTGAAAAATCTCTCGACCCCAATATCGACGGAAAAGAAGCAATTCTCGCCTTACCTGAATCAAAAAAGCTGCGAACCTACAGTGGTCAATCTCTCAACGTTTCTAGTTCAGAGCAAGAATATTTAATTGGACTATTTCCTTTATCGAAAGTATTCTTCTTCTCCCAATGGAGAAGCAACTACTCTAGGTTTTGGCAATACGACCCAGAAAAACTCAAACTGATCGACACCTTAGAGCTAGAAATCCTCAAAAAGTTCGAGCATTATCAAATGCCTGTCATCCAACTACGAGACTCCTTGCCAAAAGAGGCAGTTTGCCAAGTCTTTGAAGATACTAACACCTCTGGCTGCGACCTCAACTTTTTCGACCTGATGACCGCTAGTTACTGTAGTGACAACTTCAGCCTGCGGGACGATTGGAAGCGCCGAGAGGCTCACCTTAAGTCTTTCAAAGTCTTGCGTTCTTTAAGGAATACAGATTTTATTCAAGCCGTCACCTTGGTAGCTTCTTATGCTCGTCGCCAAGACGCATTCGATGCAGGGATAGTTTCCGAGAAGTTACCTGCGGTTAGCTGTCGGCGCAGTGAAGTTTTGAACTTATCAACCGAAGAATACCAGAGTTGGGCTAAACCGATTACCAGAGGGTTTGAGGAAGCCGCCCGATTCCTGCACGCCCAAAAAATCTTTGACGCTAACCATTTGGCATACCCGATCCAATTAGTGGCAATGGCAGCAATTTTAACTGTACTGGGAAAGCAATCAAATAGCGAACTTGTACGTTCTCGATTAGCGCGTTGGTTATGGTCAGGAATGTTTGGAGAGTTGTATCTACGCGGGGAGGCGCGGGCCGCCTGTGACGTAGTGGAGATACCCCTGTGGTTATCAGCTGATGCCTTACCAACGACAGTCACTTCTGCCAGATTCTCGGTAGAGCGACTGCTGAGTGCTAGAAAACGCTATGGTGCTGTCTATCAAGGCTTATCAGCACTCTTGCGCCTCTCTGGGGCAGTAGATTGGAGTACGGGAGAAGAAATTAATGACGTACTCTATTTTGAACAGAAAGTAGAATCGCACCACATCTTCCCCGTTTCGTGGTGTCGAAAGCATGGCATTGACCCGAAAAAATACAACTGCTTGGTCAATCGCACTCCTTTAAGTGCGAAAACGAATAAAAAAATCGGCTCGAAAGCCCCTTCTGTTTACCTCAAAGAGTTTGAGAAGTTGGGAACATCACCTGAGAAACTCGATGATATGTTGCGATCGCACTTGATTGAGCCAGAATGTCTGCGCCAAGACGACTTTGAGGGATTTTTCACTGCACGGACAAAAGCCTTAATGGAGTTAATTGGCAAGGCAATGGGCAAGCATTTAATCCTTGAACCGTTTGAGCCATCTGTGGCGGAGTATCAAAACGGTAACGGCAATTGCCTAGATGCAGCGATAGTGATCAATTCCTAAGCACTCGCCCCATCTTTTTCCTCATTGAAAACTACTCAAGCATAAGGCATTTTGATAAATACTTTGGGTGCAAAGCAGAGCTAAATCTAATAAATAAAAAATATGGTTAGCTTTTTCCCAAAGCCATATCCTGATGAAATTTTATATAGTGTCATGGCACGCTATCACATTAGAAGCGCTAACACGAGTCCGAAAGTAACACTAAGAGAGTTATTTAATTCACCCAGCACTATAGCTACGGCTGATTTACCTTCTAACCTCAATATTTTAAGCGAGAACCTACAATTTTTTTCTAACTATACAGTAGAAGAGCTGATTTACAAATACACACTGTACCCGTTCTACAGTGTTTTTCTGCCTCCCAAGCGAGCGATTCAGGTGAAAGAGTCAATGAAGGCAGAGCAGGGAGGTGATATTCACACTAGAGCTGGAATAATGGCAAGTTCAGTTGCCATGTCCAGGTATTTCCGGTTTTGCCCCAATTGTCTAGAAGAAGATTTACAAAAGTACGGGGAAGCTTACTGGCATCGACTACATCAAATTCCTGGGGTAGTAGTTTGCCCAGTCCATGCGGTGATGTTGAAAGATAGCACAGTTCCGATACAAGGCTTCAATAAACATGAATATCAGGCGGCGAGTCTAAAGAATTGTCCAATTACTCCTAATCAGCAACTATACAGTAATGACACTTTAGAGAACTTGCTACTGCTGGCTCAAGATATCTCCTGGTTAATGAATACCAAACTCTCTGCTAAACAGCCAGAGTGGTTTCGCCGAAGGTATGTTGCTTTATTGATTGAAAAGGGTTTGGCGACGGTAACAGGTCGAGTTAATCGGAAGAGGCTACTTGATAATTTTCTGTTTTTCTATGGACATGAAATGCTGGAAGCTCTAAACTCGACGCTCAATTATCAGCAAAAACATAACTGGCTACTCAATATCGTCAGAAAACCTAGAAAATCATTTCATCCTATTAGACATCTACTGATGATTCGGTTCCTAGCAGGCTCTCTCGCAGAATTCTTCAACATCGATTACGATTACAAACCCTTCGGTGATGCTCCTTGGCTTTGTCTCAATGCTGCTGCTGACCATTATCTCCAACCAGTTGTCACCGATTTGGCTATCAGTAATTGCTGTGATACCAAAAAACCTGTTGGTACTTTTCGCTGCTCCTGTGGCATGATTTATTGTCGAACAGGACCCGATACAACTGAAGATGACCAATACCGAATCGGCAAAATTAAAGCCTACGGTACTGTTTGGGAACACAAGCTGAGGGAACTTGTAGAGGTGCAACGGTTGGGACTTCGAGCAACGGCAAGACAACTCAGGGTTGCTACCCGAACAGTCAAGCGGTATGCCTTACTGCTGAAGCTTGATACTTCCTGGCAATCTTGTGATGAGTACGAATCTGTGCCGTCTCAAGAACAGCCAGAGGATGATTTGACATACTCCCCGCGCTGAAGCGACGGGGATTATTTACGCTTCATTGACTAATGCTACCGAAGTAGTCTTACTCTGTCTGGACGTACATTTAGAGTCGTGCCGATGCCCCGTGCCGACTTTTTCTATATTTGCAGATGCGTTTTCGTCTCTATCATGTTCGCTGCCACAACCTAAACAGAGTATTGAACGCACCGATAAATCAATCTTGCCCCATTTATAGCCACAATCAGAGCAGGCTTGGCTAGTTGGTTCCCAACGGTTGATGGCTACAAACTTGCCTCCGTACTTTTCAGATTTTGCCTCAACCAAGACCCGGAATTCTCGCCAGCCTTGCTGACTAATTGCTCTAGAGAGTTTGCGGTTTTTGACCATTCCTGATACATTTAAATCTTCTAAGACGATAGTTTGGTTTTCACTAACGACCTTGGTAGACAATTTGTGCAGGAAGTCTTGGCGAGTGTCTGCAATTTGATTGTGCAGTTTTGCTATCTGAATTCTGGTCTTATGTCTTCTGTTTGAGTCTCTCTGTTGTCGCGCCAACTTCCGTTGAAATTTACGCATTTTACGGTCTAAACGTTTGTAGCAAGGACTGAAAGCTTTTTCACCGTTACTCATCACAGCCAAGGTTTTGATACCCAAATCAATGCCAATGCTTTGGTTTTTAGCATTAGCCTGAACAGGCTCTACTTCTACTACAAAACTTAAGAAGTAACGGTTGGCACAGTCCTTAATAAGGGTTACGGAACTAGGACTCGTAGGTAAATCCCTTGACCAGACAGGCTTGACAACACCTATCTTTGCAAGATAAACACCATCTTTCTTGATGGAGAAACCCCCAATCCTGAACCGTGCCGATTGGCTATTATTCCTCTTTTTGAACTTTGGATAACCAACCTTTCTACCTTTTCTCTTGCCTTTACAGGAATCGAAAAAGTTCTTGAAAGCTATCTCTAAATCAGCTACAGACTGTTGTAGCGGTATGTTCGACACCTCGCTTAACCAAGCTCTTTCCTCAGTCTTTTTCGCCTGAGTAATAACAATCTTTTGAAGTTCAGCCGACTTGGGCTTCTTTGCCCTTGCGGTACGCTCGCCCGCTAGACCTAACGGTCTCGCTTCGCTAACGCTAACACTAACAGATTGCTTACAGATTGCAAGCGCATCGTTATACACAACACGGACGCAACCGAACAACCGAGCTAGACTCTGCTGTTGTTGGTCTGTTGGGTAAAAACGATACTGGTATCTTGCTTTCATGCTCCGTGATAGGATTGGTCTGTGTTTGGATTATACATTAGGCATCTCCAGAAAGCTAAGAGTGTCTCCCTGACTTACTTTGAAGCCTTAAACTAACTTCCACAGATTTAGCTCGATTCAACGGCTCCATAAGCATCAGGGGCTTTTGTTGTTAATTTAACTGCCAAACTATCAAGGTTAATAATCTCATTTCTCTTTGAGTATTCAGGGGTTTTCACTGCCGAGAAAACTAACCGCTCAATTCTCAGTCTTACTAAACCACAAATGGTTAGGATAACTGACTCATATTTACTGGCTTCCAGACGAAATCTTTCTTGTGCTATTTTAAATATCTTGATTAAACGAATCACGTGTTCTACAAAAATGCGGTTAGAAGATAGCTTTTTATTGGCTTCTTTTTGCTGTGAGGTTAGTTCTCCATTTTTCGGTTTTTTCTGAGGAGTGCGAATTTGAAGTTCTCCTAGATAGGCTTGATCAGCACTAAATAGTTGATTTTTATCAAATTGTTTCAGACGTTCCCGCATCAGACTTATGTCACTTTTGGTTCCTGGTTTTCCTGCTACTACATCGATAATATCTTTACCTTTGGGCAAGACAATAAACTGATTTTTAAAAGTGTGATTTTTCTTCTTACCTGAGTAGAATGATTTTTGCTCTTGATAGTCTGAAGGTCTTGATCGGCTTTGCTCAGCGCTATCTACTATTAACTCCTGCTCTGCCAACATCTCAATAATTGCTTCCTCCTCTTCTTCGCACTTTTTTACTTGTTCTAGTAAGCTAGCTGGTAGTGATTCTCGCAACAGAACTTGCCAATAATTAAACATGTTATTGGCTGTCGATTCGCTTACTTGAAATAATAAGCCCAGAATCTGAAAGCTCAGATGATGACGTAAATAGATTAAAGTTAATATAATTTGTTCTTCAAGAGCAAGAAGAGAAGTCTTGCCACCGCCAGCACTAATCAGCCGAGTTTTCTTTTTCTCAATTTCTCTCTGTCTCTGCTCATGTCAAAGTTTGGCTTGTTCAATTAGTTGAATCAACTGCTCATAGCTAATTCCTACCAAGCGCTTGGCTTCTTGATGATTACGTTGCAAGTACTCCCAGGTATAACTCACAGTTTCTGCACCCCAAACGTTAATTAGTTATGCCTTAATTATCTCATAATTTATATTTTGGAGATGTTTATTGGTCTACAGGAAATGACTACTCAATTCCGGAGGGAAAGACATAGCGTTACAGACCTCAAGATTCACTTGGTCTGCGTGACTAAATATAGGGATGAGATTTTTAGTGGTGAACAGTTGAAATTAATCGAAGAAGTATTTCGCCACGTAGCAACACAGATGAACTTTCAAATTCTAGAAATCAGTGGTGAGAACGAACACGTACACGCATTGATTGAGTATCCACCAAAGCTCTCTGTATCGAAAATTGTGAATGCTCTAAAAGGTGTCTCAAGTCGTCGTTATGGACAGGCTGGCTTTAAAAAACCGCACGGCAAAACAGCTTTGTGGAGTCCCAGCTATTTTGCCGTGTCTGTTGGTGGCGCTCCTATTGAAGTGCTTATCCAGTACATCAAGAATCAAGAAAAGCCGTCCTGGAAGGACGGGGCTTGAATCCCATATTTTTGGTCAATTTTACTAGTAACAGTCAGAAGAGACATCGAGAAACATGGTTGACTCTACAACGAGAGTATCCAGAGGCGTCGAAGACAACTCTCAGGCAAATGGCTCCTGCTACCTATGCATGGTTGTATAGAAATGATAGAGACTGGCTTCATCAAAATTCACCAACATTAAGGGTGCCTATTTCTGCTACAAATAGGGTTGATTGGCACGAGAGAGATAGGCAGGTTCTCGCTCAAGTTAGGGATATTGTGCCGCAACTCCTCGATGCCCAAAAGCCTGTCAGAATTACGATTGGCAGGATTGGGAAAACTCTGGATGTGCAAGCGCTACTCGAAAAGCACATTGATAAAATGCCTCTGACGAAAGCATACTTGGAATCGGTGACTGAATCGATAGAGGACTATCAGATTCGACGCATTAAATGGGCAATAGCGAAACTTGAACAGCAGGGGCAGGAAGTTCAGCCCTGGAAGGTGATTCGGATGGCTGGTTTACGAGAAGATTACTCTCAGAAGGTTCAAGCGGCTCTTGAGGATGAAGTGTATAGGAAATCTAGGGCGATCGCGTTCTTTAAGGAAGCACTAAGAGAGTGTTGGTAGACAAGTGGGGCATGGCGTATGCCATATTTAAGGGAACATCTGAGGAAAGTAGCCACGCCTCTCAACGATGAGCGATCGCCAAAGCCCTGAACACGTTTTGCAGAGTATTCTCAAGGATATTCAAGTTGGTGACAGCTTAACCACAGGGGACGTCAGCTAGATTCTGAACCTGTTCATTAGTATCAACCCACCTGAATCTTTCAACCCGACAGATACACCTCACAATATTCCCTATAGTCAATCATATTTTTCTGTCAGGACTTACGCAACTGTCACAAGCAAGGGCGTAGCTACGCCGCGCCAAGCGCTAAACAACTAGAGGACAAACATGGGAACATCCGGACGTTTGAGTTGCTGAACTAAATAATTTGACAATAATCCATGTTTAATTTGATAAATTGTTTGACTACTTTTATAAGCTAAATCTTTGAGTCTAAGCCCAACTAAAATAGCGCAGGCAATATGGTTTCTTTGAAGGCGACCCTTGCGACATTGACACGATTCAATCCCAGTCAATTGTTTTAATTCTCGATGAAACTCCTCAACCTTCCATCGAACCTTACACACTTTTTGTACAACGTCCGTAGAATCTTGAGATAAATCGTTTGTAGCGATAAAATCCGTTCTGTCGGTGGAGACAGTCACCCGGAATAGTTTCACTTTTTTAGCACCTGGGAACTTTTTTATTTTAACTATTTTACCGGATTTCAACTCCTGCTCATCCCAAGATAACAAATCAACTTTTTTATAATTTTCTTGACCTGACGTATCATCAACAAGCCGATTACGTTTCAGAGGGCAATAATAATATTTCCCTAAACCATCAATATATAACATCAGTTTGTTGGTTGCATACCAAGTGTCCATCAAGACAGCTTGAAACGGCAAAACCTTATGATACACAAGGTTTTGTAGCATCTCTATTACATGATCTATCTTGGTTTTTCCATCTCGGTCTGGGTCATAAATACGATAGTCCACTACCCAAAACTTTCCGAGTTCATGATTGACATATATACAATTTATGACACCAATTCCTTGGATAACACCATGTTCATTGCCACTATACTGCCGTTTACTTGTCTCTATTTCTGTGGCATGTCGTTTATCAAGTACTGTATCATCAAACACGACATATGAATTCTTATTTATTTCGATGATATCTTTGAGATTATCCCAAAGTAGGCGCGGTGTTAGCTTTTCATTTTTGAGATAGCGGTTGATTTTATCATGGCTAATCTGCTCTAGATGCTCTGCCAAATTTGTCAGAGTATAATTAATTTGACTACTTAACAAATACTGACAATAGTTAAGTTTAGTAAATCTCATCAACTAAAAGATTTTTTTATGCGTCCTCAACTAATTTTCTCATGATTTGAAGAATACTTAACATAGCCAATCACTGTTACTAATTTCAGCAATGCCATCTGGGTACGCCACTTTGACATAGTACATAAATACTATAAAGTTGCGCTCACGCTGTGCCAGTTGCGTAAGTCCTGAATACATTCCTCCATCAGTAGGAAATTACTTCCTCGCAATTGGAATTCGCTTCACCTCCTTCGAGATGATCGATTCCTTCATCCTAGTCACAGCAACATTCGGTCACCGCTTTGAACTCGACATTGTGGGCTTATCAACCCTGGTATTACCCGCACCCGATGCCCAGAGTGCAGGCGTCACACCAATTGCAGAAGTGCAGCTAGCCCTACGAGCTACATTCATTCCCGATGATGGCTTCTTCGGCATTAGCGCCCAACTGACGCGCAATTCCTTCCTCCTCTCTCGCCGTTGCCAACTCACAGGCGGCTTTGCCTTCTACACCTGGTTTTCAGGCACCTACGAAGGAGATTTTGTCCTCACTGTTGGCGGCTATCATCCTCAATTCTCTCCCCCCAGTCACTACCCCACGGTGCCCCGTTTGGGCTTTAACTGGCAAGTCGATGACCACGTCACGCTCAAAGGTAGCGCCTACTACGCGCTCACCCCTTCTGCCTTAATGGCGGGTGCCAGCTTGAACGCCACCTGGCAGGATGGTAACTTACGGGCTTGGTTCGACGCAGCAATCAACTTCCTGATTAGCTGGAAACCCTACCATTACAGCGCTGATTTCCATATCAGTATCGGGGCATCCTATACTTTCCACTTCTTCGGCACCCATCACATCACCGCCCATGTTGGTGCTGATGTCAGCATCTGGGGACCCGAATTTACCGGACAGGCTCATGTTGATTTGTCCGTTATCTCGTTCACAATCCGCTTTGGTAGCAGTGGTCGTAACAAGATTGAGCCAATTAAATGGGATACATTCCGTCAATCCTTCCTGCCGGATGATAACGGAAAGATCTGTACGATCAACGTTAAGGCGGGGCTGACGAACAAGGCAGCAGCAAAAGACAGTACTGATGCAACGACACAGCCTGACAGCAACAACCTGGGTGTGGTCAATCCTAAAATCTTTTGTCTCACTACAGATTCTGTGATTCCTGCACAGCAGGTCTATCGCGGAGAACAAGGTCAAAATGTGCTAGAGCGTGCTGGTGCTACGATCGCCTTCAATATCGGAACCATGCAGTTGAGTAACGCTCAGATCATCTCCACCCAGCGCATCATCATCACCAGCGATGGCATTTCTGTAGAGGAGCAGTTTGACTTCCATCCGCTGACCAAAAATGCACCAGCCGCACTCTGGGGTTCCCAGGTGCAACCCTCTTTGAATGGAGATCAATTGATCAACAACTTGCTAACCGGCTACGAAATTCGAGCCAAACGCCTGGATGATGCACCCCACACCGATCCGATTAACTACGCTGAGCTTCAACAAGCTGCCACTCTCGATCGCGAACCAGATGCGTTCCGTTGGTCATCACTAATACCCTTTGTGCCTCAAAGGGCAGATGACGCTACTCGTCGCGAGACCATTCACAATACCCTCTACAACAATGACGTAGCTGGTAGACGAACTGCGATCGCTAGTGCCTTACTCGGCGACGACAGCCTTAATCTTGCCAATTTCAGTGCGGATGATTTTCTCAGCGCCCCCCAAGTGAATGAGTTGATAGCACGGTAAACCAACTATGACCAATTCTGCTCCAGCCTCCCCAACGCCTGAAAGCCTGGTATTTGCAGCCTACCATCGGTCAACGCTCACGAGCGGCGACTATGAAATCCAGGTAAAACATACACTCCAAACTCAAAATGTTCCTGCCAATAACCGTGCCTACATCCCTCCCCAAACCTTCACAGCAACACGACGCTTTCGGGTTGAAGGCGAACGGTTTCAACTAAAACCAGAGGATATTCAGGCCGTTTTTCCGCCTCAAGGCAGTTTGGGCGATCATAGCAACGTCCTACCCCACATTATCTTGACCCACAGCACCCTTCCCTGGGAACGAAGTCCAGACGGCAGCACTGCACCCTACCCCTGGTTGTTACTCCTAGTCTTCAGCGAACAAGAAAAGCCAGAGACAAAAGTGATTACCTTGGGCGAACTAGCGACCCAAGGGGCTAAATTTCCAGCGCTTACCCTCAACGACCACCAAAAAGCAAGCGATCCAGTGAGTGTGATTGATGTCCCACGTCGAGTTTTGGAACCCTTGCTACCGAGTCGGGATGAGCTGGCTATACTAGCCCATGTCCGCCGCATCAACCTGAGTGGTGAGTCCATCAGCCGTACCGACTTGGATGACAGCGAGCAGGCGGTGCTCATTGCCAATCGCCTGCCACAACCGGGTGCAACGACCACCGTGCATTTGGTCTCCATTGAAGGTCGCTACACTGCTGGGGGCGGATTCAATTTCCAAAATGCCAGCCTTGATGATTCGATCCGTCTGGTGAGCCTGACTAGCTGGCGCTTCGCCTGTGTCACCAGTACCCAAACTTTTGCCAACATGATCAAGGGGTTAGAGCGAGATCATCGTTCATTCCGCTTGCCAACAAATACCAACAGTGATGCAGAGTCCTTCTTACAAGAAGGGTTTGTACCAGTTCGTCACGCGCTACGCCAGGGTGGAAACACGCTCTCCTGGTATCGCGGGCCATTTGTAACAGGGCAAATTAACGACAGCGTTGAGCTTCCCGTGCATACTTCTGATGCCCTGCTGCGTTACCACGCCAACGTTGGTATGTTTGATGTTAGCTACGCATCAGCGTGGGAGTTGGGGCGGCTAATGGCGCTGCAAAGCCCCACTTTCTCAACCAATCTCTACGAGTGGAAGCGTCTGCGCGATCAGCAAAACAAGCGCAACGAACGTTCAGAACAATCCGATCATCCCTACGAGATTGTTACAGTCAACACTAAGATGCCTGAATCTGTAAAAACCTGGCTGGAACAGCTGAGTTCTCTGCAAGGTGTGCCCTTTAAATACTTGGTACCTGATGAAAGGCTACTGCCTAAGGAGTCAATCCGGTTCTTCCAGATCGACCCAAACTGGATTCGTTGTTTACTCGATGGAGCCTACAGCATTGGACGGGTAACGCAAGCTGATTTTGAGCGCGATCGCGCCACGCCTATATCTATTCCTTATACTCATACCACAGGTGTTCTCATTCGCTCGGATCTAGTTTCTGGCTATCCCGGTTTACTCATTGATGCGTATGATGACCAGAACACTCCCCTAGCTGAATTGCGACGGCAGTCTCTCTCTCCAAATATATTGCTGTGCCTATACGAGGGTAATTTGCGCCATCTCGACATCCATCAAAAACCAGAGATGTTACATTTTGCGTTGGAACTTTTGGACTATAACCGCTATCGAAAGACTCTACGCAGACAAAATAATCAGCCAACCATCACCGGAGAACTGCGTGAAGGGCGGGTTGTTGCGATCGCAGATCTGGCTTATAAGTTAAGTCAAGCCCTACAAATGAATGCGAATCAGTTCCATTCGGGGTACTTGGCATGGCAAATGCTGGAAACAGCAGAACGGGTGAGCTTCGAGAGAAAAGATTAATCATAATTCGAGTTGAAAGACAGCACTCTTAAAAAAACCATAAACTGTAAGAACATGGAGCATCTTCAACATCAAAGAAGCGCCACCCTTTGTAATGTATGTGCGTTAGAAAACACGCATTGGAGAAACCGTTTACTGCTATCTCTGCTCAGGACAGACTGCTTTCTGGAAAGCCAACAGTAATAATCCTTATTACACAAGGTTTCTAGAGAAATTGTCCAACCGTTTTATCTCAAAATCAACTCAAAATTTGATAGATTATCAGCTTGACTCAAGAATTATCGAGAAATTGTTCAACCGTTCGTTATACGGCGTTACGGAGCAATAAGGCTTCCATATCCTAAAATTGTTTAACCGTTTTTTCGGTCTACATTGATTGTAGACTAAAAAAAACCGTCAAACAATTTGGAAGCTGTCCTACGATTCCAGGCTTTCTTTCTGAGTATCCTGCCAACTGATTCAGAACAGCTTCAATATGGATAGATAAACTCAATGGGTAATAAAATCCTGACAATGAACTCGGTTGAACTTTTCACGGGAGCCGGGGGGTTGGCGATCGGTATATCAAATGCAGGGTTTCGTCATCAAGCGGCGATCGAACGGGACAAAAATGCCTGCTTGACGATTCGATCTAATCAGCAGCGCGGTATCCAGTCCGTAGCTGATTGGCCTGTCTTCCCAGCCGATGTAACTCAATTCGATTTTACGACGCTCCAAGTCAAAGGTGAAATCGACCTCCTAGCCGGAGGGCCACCATGCCAGCCTTTCTCCCAAGGAGGCAAACACCAGGGGTGGGATGACTCGCGAGATATGTTCCCCCAGTTCTTCCGGGCTGTCCGAGAACTGAAGCCAAAGGCTATTCTAGTCGAGAACGTGAAAGGTCTGTTGCGTTCTTCTTTCAGCCAGTATTTTGAGTACATTATCCTGCAACTGACTTACCCGGAGATTGTGCAAAAGTCAGGTGAGGATTGGGTAGACCATCTATCAAGATTAGAACGACACCATACTGTCGATCACCACGATGGACTGTCCTACCGCGTAGTATTTCGCAATCTCAATGCAGCAGACTACGGCATTCCCCAAAAGCGCGATCGCGTTTTCATGGTAGGATTCCGCTCTGACTTGGGCGTGGAGTGGTCTTTCCCAGCACCAACCCATTCCCAGGAGGCAATACTTTGGGAACAATGGGTGACGGGTGATTACTGGGAAAGGCATCGAGTTCCTCTCTCCGAGCGACCGGAAGTGCCCAAGAAACAATGCGATCATATCTACAATCTCCAGTCCAGCTTGTTCCCACCTCTGACAAAGCCCTGGCGCACGGTGCGTGATGCTATTTCGGATTTACCAGTTCCGGGCAGTGAGGAAGGCTCTAGCAGGGTACTGAACCACGTTGTCATACCGGGGGCTAGAAAGTATCCCGGTCACACAGGTAGTCCCTTAGATCAATCCGCCAAAACGCTGAAGGCGGGAGTGCATGGTGTTCCCGGCGGGGAAAATATGCTGGCTTTCCACACCGGGGAGGTACGTTATTTCACGGTGCGAGAAGCTGCCAGGTTGCAAACTTTCCCAGATGAATACTTTTTTCCTCACTGTTGGACGCAGACGATGCGGCAGTTGGGAAATGCTGTTCCGGTCGCTTTGGCTGAGGTGCTTGCTTCTAGTATCAGAACGCATCTATTGAGAGTAAAGGCGATTCAGGCGTAGCCGCCGCTTGATAGAATCTACCCCATGCTAGAAATATTTAGAATCCCGCCCGATCTGTCAGAAAGTTTGATTGCTTTTTGTTCTAGACAAGATTGTTGTAACCTTCAAGAACTCAATGCTTTAAAGGCAGACTTGAGCCAATATGTGGGGGTCTATATCCTATATTACCGGGGCGACTTTTCGATGTACGAGCTAATTAAGCAGGCGAACTTAAATTCTTGCTGTATGCCAATTTATGTAGGAAAAGCAGCTTCTAGCGGTCGTCGGACTGGGCGGAAAACGATTGGTAGTACCTTGTACGGGCGTCTATTAGAGCATAAAAAATCGATTCAGGCTGTAGACAATCTTTTTGTTGAGGATTTCCAATTCCAAGTGGCGGCAATGGACATCGATTTAGTTTCTTGGGGGGAAGCGGTTTTAATTCGTCACTTCAATCCGATTTGGAATTGGGAAATATCGGGATTCGGGATTCATGACCCCGGCAGTGGGCGTGCTGGACAGAAACGTTCTGTATGGGATCAATTGCACCCAGGTCGTACTTTTGCAACCAAGCTTTCTGTAGCAAATAATCCGATTGATGTGAATGTTTTGGCAGTCAAAATTACAGAACACGGTCAACGGATAAAAGAGAAATTGGGCTGTACTTAAGGGGTTGTTACATAGACAAGCGTGAGGTGGGAGTCATGATGATAAGAAAAGTTTGTCCATGATCGCAGGAGAACGAAGCTACCCAAAAGGCATCTCCAGAAAGCTAAGAGTGTCTCCCTGACTTACTTTGAAGCCTTAAACTAACTTCCACAGATTTAGCTCGATTCAACGGCTCCATAAGCATCAGGGGCTTTTGTTGTTAATTTAACTGCCAAACTATCAAGGTTAATAATCTCATTTCTCTTTGAGTATTCAGGGGTTTTCACTGCCGAGAAAACTAACCGCTCAATTCTCAGTCTTACTAAACCACAAATGGTTAGGATAACTGACTCATATTTACTGGCTTCCAGACGAAATCTTTCTTGTGCTATTTTAAATATCTTGATTAAACGAATCACGTGTTCTACAAAAATGCGGTTAGAAGATAGCTTTTTATTGGCTTCTTTTTGCTGTGAGGTTAGTTCTCCATTTTTCGGTTTTTTCTGAGGAGTGCGAATTTGAAGTTCTCCTAGATAGGCTTGATCAGCACTAAATAGTTGATTTTTATCAAATTGTTTCAGACGTTCCCGCATCAGACTTATGTCACTTTTGGTTCCTGGTTTTCCTGCTACTACATCGATAATATCTTTACCTTTGGGCAAGACAATAAACTGATTTTTAAAAGTGTGATTTTTCTTCTTACCTGAGTAGAATGATTTTTGCTCTTGATAGTCTGAAGGTCTTGATCGGCTTTGCTCAGCGCTATCTACTATTAACTCCTGCTCTGCCAACATCTCAATAATTGCTTCCTCCTCTTCTTCGCACTTTTTTACTTGTTCTAGTAAGCTAGCTGGTAGTGATTCTCGCAACAGAACTTGCCAATAATTAAACATGTTATTGGCTGTCGATTCGCTTACTTGAAATAATAAGCCCAGAATCTGAAAGCTCAGATGATGACGTAAATAGATTAAAGTTAATATAATTTGTTCTTCAAGAGCAAGAAGAGAAGTCTTGCCACCGCCAGCACTAATCAGCCGAGTTTTCTTTTTCTCAATTTCTCTCTGTCTCTGCTCATGTCAAAGTTTGGCTTGTTCAATTAGTTGAATCAACTGCTCATAGCTAATTCCTACCAAGCGCTTGGCTTCTTGATGATTACGTTGCAAGTACTCCCAGGTATAACTCACAGTTTCTGCACCCCAAACGTTAATTAGTTATGCCTTAATTATCTCATAATTTATATTTTGGAGATGTCTAAAGATAAAAGAGAAATTGTTCTACCGTTTTATCTCAAAATAAACTAAAAATTTGATAGATTATCAGCTTGACTCCAGAATTATCGAGAGATTGTTCAACCGTTCGTTATACGGTGCTACGGAGCAATAAGGCTTCCACACTCTAAAATTGTTCAATCGTTTTTTTTGTCTACATTTACCGCGAGTCCCTTACCTTTCAAGAAAACGATTTATTGATTAGTGCTTGCTGAGTTAACAGGTAAGTAGAACTTCCAACTTATCCAAAAACTAATGATAGTATTCACGCTCGACACCAAAATTGCTGCCCAGAAAAAGTTCTTGTGGTTAGCAATGATAGGATTGATGATGAAAGAAAGAGCAACCGCAGCCCACAGGTTGTTAAACAACCACTGAATTTGAAGCTGAAGTCTTTGGCGATCCTTCGTCGTCAACAACAAGCCAAAGCCAAGCACATCAATGAATAAAACAGTAACAAAAATTATAAAAAAGTAAGGATACAGTTGTTTATAAAAACTTAGAACCGTAAAAGCAATACTCTGACTTATAACAATCACAAAATTTATGAGATATGCTTTCCCCTCAAATCTTTTTCTATCAAAAGTTTTCTCAAGAGACATCCAATTGCCATAAAAGAAACGAATAAGATTTAATATCAATAAACAAAAAACGAATGTTTCTTCAAAACGTGAAGGTGGTGTGAAATCTTTAGCCCAATCTCCTGCAATAAAATTGTGAAGCGCATTAGTCAAAGCTAGCCCAAGCATGACTACAACAACTTGCTTCAAAAACTCAACTTGGTGAGTTACAGTATCTATATCAGGAGTTACTCTCCCAGACATCGTAGATTAATGCTCTTTCATCAGTACTAGCTCTCTTTCTTCTATCAGTTTGGGGTGAAACCTTGAATTTTCATGGGTTGTATCCCCGAAAAATCGTCAATTTATCCGAAAGTGATGGAAGAATACTAATCCGCGCCTTCTTAAGAATTTACCAGCACCCTTTAGACTAATTCTACCAGTACTTACGCAAATTTCCTTGGGACAACCAATTCAGCTAAGTCATCTAGAGTTAATGGTGCTTGAGCACTATGGCGCACGTATGTGCTACAGAAAAAATTATTGAATTCTCTCAACCTTCGTATTCAGTATCAATTTCAATGTCGAGGGTGTCTTCATCAATGCGTACATACAAAATATTGGGACGACAACATATTTGACAATCCTCAATATAAGACTGCTGTCCGCCAGCACTGAAGTCAATAAAAGTTAAATTAACTTCGCCACAGTAGGCGCAGGTGTATTCAGCGGTGTTTTGCATGCTGTCTTCAAAACCTGATAGGGCAATTTTAATTGAGAGACTGCTAACCGCCAGTCTTTACTAGTTCTTTGGGCAGTCGCCGAGGTACATCATAGGTCAAGAAGTCATAGGCTAATTTTGTATTAGGGAAAATTGCCCGTGCTTCTTGAAGCAAGTCATCGAGAACAATACCATTGCCAGGAGCATAGCGAGGGCTAAAATGAGTCATAATTAGCTGCTTAGCACCAGCTCCTAAAGCCACTTGCGCCGCCATGGTGGAAGTGGAATGCAAGCGCTCAAAAGCCATCTGGGAATCTTGATGGGCGAAGGTAGCTTCATGGATCAACAGATCAGCATCCTGAGCCAGTTCAATCGCCTGCTCACAGAAGACGGTATCGGTGCAATAAGCAAATTTGCGACCAATTTCTGGCTCTCCACATAGTTCAGTACCCTTAATCTGACGACCGTCTGGTAAAGTTACTGTCTCGCCATTTTTGAGTTTACCGTAGAGTGGGCCAGAGGGAATACCCAAGGCATTAGCTTTTTTTACATTAAAACGTCCTGGTCTGTCTTTTTCTGTAACTCGGTAGCCACAAGCCGGGATACGATGCTTCAGGGGATTACAGCTCACTATGAATTCTTGATCTTCGTAAACTACTACCCCAGGCTCAATAGGATGGATTTTGAGGGGAAAGGCAAGGTTAGTACGAGAGTATTTTTGAGAAGCACGGAGATATTGGGCCAACTCAGCAGGACCGTAAATATCAATTCGATCTGTATTGCCAGCCAAACCACAGCTAGCTAAGAGTCCCATCAACCCAAAAATGTGGTCGCCGTGCATATGGGTAATGAAAATGCGGCTGATCTGACTAATTTTCAGGTCACTGCGCAGTAGTTGATGTTGAGTACCTTCACCACAGTCAAACAGCCAGACTTCTGCACGCTGGGGTAGACGCAGCGCCACACTGGAAACATTACGCGATCGCGTTGGCACTCCGGAGCTGGTTCCTAGAAAAGTAATTTGCACGTCGCTGCTCGTCAACCTCAATCAGGGAAAGGAAATTACATCTCCTTATTCCCTCATTATGGTACAAAGTTGATCAGACGAAAGGACGTTGCTTAACAGAGGTCAATCTCTCTAGCCTTGGAACTGTAAATATGCTACACATAGCAAAATAGATCTAACTGAAAGAGTACAACCTTGGGAAGATTTAACAGGTTTGTTCGACTATACACAACCAAGATTAATCTCTGCCGGTTTTTGCTCAAGAGGTTTGTATTAAGTGATCTAGGAACCGTACGGACTCAATGGAAATTACTTTTCAGCCCAAAAGCCATAAATTTTGTCGCGTGAGGAAGGCTGAAAAATGTCAACTGCACATTTACGAGTTTCTCTATTATTATCTATGCTCAAACAATTGATATTACTCGGAGGGCGTAATTGGTGGCTCTCTTTTTTATTGTGGATTTTCCTTATAGGCCCGGCTCAAGCAGCAATGCAGCTACGGGTGGCGATTGATGAGAATATCAGCCGCGTGACTGTGGGTAGTTCCACTAAAGCAGTTGTCCGCGATAGTACAGGACAGCAAGTGGGAGAACTAGAGGCAATGAAAGGCTTCGAGGCGAAAAGTGCTAGTGGTGGCGTATCACTAGGTGAGTGGCGATCTGGTCAACTCTGGGTTGAACCAACTGGAGATGGTTTTGTCTGGATTGGCGATCGCTGGTATCGGGGACGCACTCAGGTTGTTCCTACTAGTAAAGGTTTAACTGCCATTAACTACGTTGATCTAGAACAATATCTCTATAGTGTTCTAGGCGCAGAAATGAGTTCAAATTGGCCTTTGGAAGCTCTTAAAGCACAAGCTGTGGCGGCGCGCTCTTATGCACTCAATAAGGTTCATACTAACCGCAATCCCATCTATGATGTCGATGACACTACTACCTATCAAGTTTACAAAGGTCTGGAAACTGAAGCTAATACTACCCATCAGGCGGTAGATGCTACTACTGGTCAGGTGATGACTTATGGTGGACAGGTGATTCTCGCCGTTTTCCACTCTGCTTCGGGGGGACATACAGAAAATGTGGAAGACATTTGGACAAGTCCTCTACCCTATTTGCGGGGTGTCCCGGATTATGACGTAGGAGCACCAGTTTACGAGTGGACAAAAGACTTTTCTTTGGGCGAACTTAGTGGTAAGATTTCTGGTGTCGGTAATGTCATTGAAATGACGCCAGAACGTACGACTCCCCAAGGACGTATTATTACGATGAGGGTGAAAGGTACTGGCGGTAGTCGGAGTGTCAGTGGTAAGGATCTACGCAAAGTCCTAGGTCTTAGAAGTACGCTATTTTCTGTTGAACCTACTGGCAATGGTTTTCATATTAGAGGTCGTGGTTTTGGTCACGGACTGGGTTTAAGCCAGTGGGGAGCTCATAATTTAGCGCTTCAGGGTTTCGACTACCAGCAGATTTTGGCTCATTACTACCAAAACGCAACTCTCGCCCAGATGCAGTAGGATTAATAGTTCTCGCGATCGCATTATAGAAAGCGATCGCTTTCTCCGTATTTCAATCCCTGATAGGGATTCATATTAATTGAGACCGGCTTACGGGCTGATTGGCATTACCCACTCAATGTTTCAATCCCTGATAGGGATTCATATTAATTGAGACACTGTGTTCTCAAATCTTCTGTCAGGTAAACCTGAAATTTGTTTCAATCCCTGATAGGGATTCATATTAATTGAGACAGATATGGATACTTCTTTGCAATCTTTTACTAGTGGGACTTAGACAGATTTCAAGCCCAAACAAAGCCCAAAGCAGCTTTGTGAGCAAAGAATACGTCCCGATTGTGGTTCAACCACTCCATAAAACGGAAAGACATCGCTGTCCGAAACGCCTCTAATGCTTCAGTAAAGGTGTTTAAAGGTTTCGATGCCCAACGCCGTCTTAATCCTCCGGTTAAAGTGTGCCATAAAATAAATGTATAGGCACAAAACACAAGCATGAAATGTCTTATCAGGCTTCTATAATCTCTGACTTGATATTCAGATAAACCCAACCAGCCTTTGGCTTCCCGATAGAAAACTTCTACCCAATTTCTTTGAGAGTAGGTAGTTACTATCCAATCGGCTGTGGCTTTTGTTGATTCAACATTGGTAATAAAATAGTCAACATCACTAGCTTGGTCGAAGGTTGAGGCATTCATGACGATAGCAATTGTTCTCTTTCCTTCAAGCTGTGAGAGTTCAACTTCTACAGGAGCCACCCAAACGGTTTTCAGTTTATCTAGATTGATTTGAACAGGGGTAAAATCTTTTGGCGACAAGGATTCGGCTAACTTATCTAGGCGAATCTCTTCTCGTTGACTTATCCCTATTTCAATTATCACCTTACGGTTTTTGGCTAATCCTCCTATATACTTGAGTTTCCTTTTTTCCAGTTCCAGCAAAAACGTTGTGTTATTTCCATACCCAGCATCAATTAATACGATACCCGGTCGATATCCTCTGTTCATGCTGCGGTCAATTAATGCTAAGCCTAACTCCGGCTTTTTCTGGAATTCAATATCTTTTTTTCCTTCAGCTAAAGAACTAGCGTGTTGAGATAACTCTATATCTAACGGTAGGCTTTTTTTCCCATCATATAGATGAGTTGTTACCACTACTATTCCGTTGTCTGTCTTCCCGATTTCTCCAATGTACTGTCGTCCTACTCCCGCCGTGAAATTGCCACTTTTCCTATGTCCTGAGTCATCTACAATTAACGTGAATCCTCTACTTATTCGGGTTGGGCTACACTGATTCATCACCAGTAGACGCCGCTCATTTACCTGTTGAGCATTCCAGGGGGCTTCCGTTAAAAAATGATGTAATCGGTGGTAAGTCACTCCCACCGCGTTATCCGCCATTTGAGACAGGTTTTTTCCTTCACTTTCCCCTAATAATCCCCCAATATAGTTCCTAAACTCCCTTTTTTGCGCTTGATGTCTCCAGACATCATCAAAGCGTTTGCACCATCTATCGAAGCAAGGAGGCATGGCGGCGGGGGTTGTCTCTTTCCTGTCTTACACTCTAATGTCAAATGGCTGCCATGCCTAAATTATACCTTTATTAACTCTTTATTTTCGTTTAAGTCCCGCTAGCTCACGTTTCAATCCCTGATAGGGATTCATATTAATTGAGACTCCATCCCTCACCGCCTGAGATTGGAGCAAGGTTTCAATCCCTGATAGGGATTCATATTAATTGAGACCTGCGGAGCGTTGTTTGTTTGCACCAATTGGCAAGCGTTTCAATCCCTGATAGGGATTCATACAGCAGTTCCCGCTGTTACGAGGTACAGTAACAGCGGGAACTGCTGTAAATAACACTTGCACCTACTGCTTCAATTTTGGGTACAACTAATGTTAGTTTATGAGCTGGTAAATTATCCCTTACTACTACGGCTCCTGGCCATAATTGAGGACATAAAAATTGCTCAATAAATACAACAAATGCTGCCCCATCCAGAGAATCATTCATGGTCATTAGTGCTAGCACCTTCTCCCGACTAATTGCAGCAATAGCTGTAACTTTTGCCCCTCGGTAAAATGCTTTTAGTTGAGATACTCTTGTTCCTGGTTGCGAACGAGCATGAGTTCTGGACGCACCTAGTATCATCCCCGTTTCATCCAAGAATACTAGGTTTTATGGCTTGATGTCTTTGATTTTTTACCAATACTCCAATCTGAGTTTCTGAACTCGTTCTGTTGCCGCTTGGCTACTGTACCAGTTTTTTTTTACGGGGGAGCTCTAAGATTTGTAAATAGCGACACATCGCTGTTTTACTCACCCAATTTCCAGTTTTTTGTAAAAACAACTCGCCTAACTCTACTAAGGTGGCATCAGGATAATCTGCCACCAGTGCTCTGACCTCTACTTCGGCATTAGTCAAATGACTAAATTGTGGCTTTCCTCTCTTTTTTGGCTGTAAATTCCCCTCAGTTTTTTGTTGCTTCACCAATTTTTGAACAAGACTTTTACTAACAGAAAATCTGGCGGCAACTGTTCTAATTGACAGCTTTTGTACTAAATGTGCTGCCACGATTTTTTCTCGCAGATCGACTGAATATGCTTTCATTCGTTATGTTGCCCTTATCCAAAACTCAAATTAACTGTGCCCTATAACAGCGGGAACCGCTGTATTAATTGAGACCAGGATTTACAAACAAAATGGAAGTCCGCTAATCGGTTTCAATCCCTGATAGGGATTCATATTAATTGAGACCGCCAGTCAGTCCACGGGCCCCTTGCAGTCCCTGTAGTTTCAATCCCTGATAGGGATTCATATTAATTGAGACTTGCTGGGATTCTCTGCGCCAAGGCAAAAAAATAAATATCCCTTGGCTCTAGTTTCAATCCCTGATAGGGATTCATATTAATTGAGACGTAGTTATCTGGGTCGATAGGCGCGGCTAGATCGTTTCAATCCCTGATAGGGATTCATATTAATTGAGACTCAAGTCAATGTCACCGTAAAGCAGTTTCAGAAGTTTCAATCCCTGATAGGGATTCATATTAATTGAGACGTTGATAATTGCATGGAGACTAAAGATTAAATGTTTCAATCCCTGATAGGGATTCATATTAATTGAGACGATCAGCTCGGATGGTGAGCTGGTGCCACAGGAAAAGTGTTTCAATCCCTGATAGGGATTCATATTAATTGAGACAATTTTAGTAGGTGAAAACTGGGGTTTTTTTTATAGGTTTCAATCCCTGATAGGGATTCATATTAATTGAGACCTATTTTTGAGCAATCTGATTTGATGCTCTACATGTTTCAATCCCTGATAGGGATTCATATTAATTGAGACTTTCAATCCTGTTTGTAAGCGATTCAGGATTTAAGTTTCAATCCCTGATAGGGATTCATATTAATTGAGACGAGGCTTGTAGGTCTTCTGTCTTGTCAATTGCTGAGGTGGTTTCAATCCCTGATAGGGATTCATATTAATTGAGACTTGAAGACTGGATAAAGGAATGGCGGGCAGAAGTTTCAATCCCTGATAGGGATTCATATTAATTGAGACCTGCGCGTCTATCTCTGAACTGAGTTGGTCTGCCCAGTCTGTTTCAATCCCTGATAGGGATTCATATTAATTGAGACCTCAAGACGGTCAGCATACTGCTCTAGCTCTGATGATTTACGGTTTCAATCCCTGATAGGGATTCATATTAATTGAGACGCGGATGGGGGTGTAAACGGTTCGACCACGTGTTTCAATCCCTGATAGGGATTCATATTAATTGAGACTAAAGAGGAACTTTAGAGGAAAATAAGCATGAAAATGAGTTTCAATCCCTGATAGGGATTCATATTAATTGAGACCTTATCAATTCAGCCGCTCAAAAACCTTGGGGCATAGTTTCAATCCCTGATAGGGATTCATATTAATTGAGACAAGACCCGGACGGCATGCTGAGCCGATTTTTGCTGTTTCAATCCCTGATAGGGATTCATATTAATTGAGACTCTAAGGGCTTGGGAATTATCAGTCGCGCTATAAGTTTCAATCCCTGATAGGGATTCATATTAATTGAGACGGGTCTAGGTTACCCAAACTCCCCGCTGGCAAACTGTTTCAATCCCTGATAGGGATTCATATTAATTGAGACGCAAGCGCTCTGAAGCTAAAAAGGCTTATTACAAAGTTTCAATCCCTGATAGGGATTCATATTAATTGAGACTCAGGGGAGACCGACTTAAGTTCTTCCCTGACTTCTTGTTTCAATCCCTGATAGGGATTCATATTAACGGGACTTAAACGAAAATAAAGAGTTAATAAAGGTATAATTTAGGCATGGCAGCCATTTGACATTAGAGTGTAAGACAGGAAAGAGACAACCCCCGCCGCCATGCCTCCTTGCTTCGATAGATGGTGCAAACGCTTTGATGATGTCTGGAGACATCAAGCGCAAAAAAGGGAGTTTAGGAACTATATTGGGGGATTATTAGGGGAAAGTGAAGGAAAAAACCTGTCTCAAATGGCGGATAACGCGGTGGGAGTGACTTACCACCGATTACATCATTTTTTAACGGAAGCCCCCTGGAATGCTCAACAGGTAAATGAGCGGCGTCTACTGGTGATGAATCAGTGTAGCCCAACCCGAATAAGTAGAGGATTCACGTTAATTGTAGATGACTCAGGACATAGGAAAAGTGGCAATTTCACGGCGGGAGTAGGACGACAGTACATTGGAGAAATCGGGAAGACAGACAACGGAATAGTAGTGGTAACAACTCATCTATATGATGGGAAAAAAAGCCTACCGTTAGATATAGAGTTATCTCAACACGCTAGTTCTTTAGCTGAAGGAAAAAAAGATATTGAATTCCAGAAAAAGCCGGAGTTAGGCTTAGCATTAATTGACCGCAGCATGAACAGAGGATATCGACCGGGTATCGTATTAATTGATGCTGGGTATGGAAATAACACAACGTTTTTGCTGGAACTGGAAAAAAGGAAACTCAAGTATATAGGAGGATTAGCCAAAAACCGTAAGGTGATAATTGAAATAGGGATAAGTCAACGAGAAGAGATTCGCCTAGATAAGTTAGCCGAATCCTTGTCGCCAAAAGATTTTACCCCTGTTCAAATCAATCTAGATAAACTGAAAACCGTTTGGGTGGCTCCTGTAGAAGTTGAACTCTCACAGCTTGAAGGAAAGAGAACAATTGCTATCGTCATGAATGCCTCAACCTTCGACCAAGCTAGTGATGTTGACTATTTTATTACCAATGTTGAATCAACAAAAGCCACAGCCGATTGGATAGTAACTACCTACTCTCAAAGAAATTGGGTAGAAGTTTTCTATCGGGAAGCCAAAGGCTGGTTGGGTTTATCTGAATATCAAGTCAGAGATTATAGAAGCCTGATAAGACATTTCATGCTTGTGTTTTGTGCCTATACATTTATTTTATGGCACACTTTAACCGGAGGATTAAGACGGCGTTGGGCATCGAAACCTTTAAACACCTTTACTGAAGCATTAGAGGCGTTTCGGACAGCGATGTCTTTCCGTTTTATGGAGTGGTTGAACCACAATCGGGACGTATTCTTTGCTCACAAAGCTGCTTTGGGCTTTGTTTGGGCTTGAAATCTGTCTAAGTCCCATTAATTGAGACAGGTCTGCCTCCATCGGGAAAAACCTCTTGAAGGAAGTTTCAATCCCTGATAGGGATTCATATTAATTGAGACTTGGTATTGCTATTGGCTGATAGGCTATGCCTATGAATACTTGTTTCAATCCCTGATAGGGATTCATATTAATTGAGACGAACTGATAATACTCTCTACAAACTCATCAGTCTCGTTTCAATCCCTGATAGGGATTCATATTAATTGAGACTCTGCATAATGCGGCAATGCTAAGCAATCAATTGGTGCAGTTTCAATCCCTGATAGGGATTCATATTAATTGAGACTCTAAGAGCTTGGGAATTATCGGTCGTAGTATGCGTTTCAATCCCTGATAGGGATTCATATTAATTGAGACTTTCGACTTCGTACGGAAGCCCAAAGATGCAGCCAAGTTTCAATCCCTGATAGGGATTCATATTAATTGAGACTGGATATTGGAAAATAGAGGAGGGGAAGGGAATGGTTTCAATCCCTGATAGGGATTCATATTAATTGAGACAGCAGGTCGCCAAGCCGCCAAAAGAAAAGTCTTATGGTACGTTTCAATCCCTGATAGGGATTCATATTAATTGAGACTAGTCCAGATGAGCGTTCAGCGGCTTGTGAGGTTTTGTTTCAATCCCTGATAGGGATTCATATTAATTGAGACGCACCCTGATTATGGTACTGCTGTCCACATCTGTGTTTCAATCCCTGATAGGGATTCATATTAATTGAGACGATTCAGTTACCATAGGTTTTCGATGGTTTTTACGCGTTTCAATCCCTGATAGGGATTCATATTAATTGAGACGCGCCTCAAAGCGCCTACTGATTAGCCCCAGCTCGTTTCAATCCCTGATAGGGATTCATATTAATTGAGACCTAGTGAGTTGGTAAAGGCGGAAGAATCAAAGATGTTTCAATCCCTGATAGGGATTCATATTAATTGAGACAATGAGGCAAAAGGTGATCGCCTAGAGGCAAAAGGTGTTTCAATCCCTGATAGGGATTCATATTAATTGAGACGAAAATCAAGCTTTTTTCGGAGAGCTGAACAGGCTGTTTCAATCCCTGATAGGGATTCATATTAATTGAGACGAGGCAACTTTTATGCTACAACGTAGACCGAAAAGTTTCAATCCCTGATAGGGATTCATATTAATTGAGACCCCGTTTACTGCCCCCTCGCGGAGGGCGAAATCGTTTCAATCCCTGATAGGGATTCATATTAATTGAGACATGCACAGCGCCTCTGATAGATCCTCCGCAATGTTTCAATCCCTGATAGGGATTCATATTAATTGAGACCAAGATTGGACGCAGAGAATCCGGAAGAACTAGAGGTTTCAATCCCTGATAGGGATTCATATTAATTGAGACGCTGTGGCGTCTGATAGTGGGAATACTCTCTACCAAATGTTTCAATCCCTGATAGGGATTCATATTAATTGAGACTCTAAGACACACTTCACGCCATTCCTCACAAACTTCGTTTCAATCCCTGATAGGGATTCATATTAATTGAGACTGGCGGCAACACGGGCCAGTGAAACACCTCCAAGCGGGGAAGTTTCAATCCCTGATAGGGATTCATATTAATTGAGACTTGTAATACTTCTTCTGGCAGAGAAATATTGATTCTTTTGTGTTTCAATCCCTGATAGGGATTCATATTAATTGAGACCACTATTGCTTGTCTTTGGGCATCCGCAATTCCCCTGAGCCGTTTCAATCCCTGATAGGGATTCATATTAATTGAGACAAACTTTCTGATAAGTACATGGGCTTGTAAGGGTTGTTTCAATCCCTGATAGGGATTCATATTAATTGAGACCTTGGAAGGAAATATGGCTAGCTTGGTGCAGCTAGGTTTCAATCCCTGATAGGGATTCATATTAATTGAGACGCGCTCAAGCGGCAGAGAACCAACAGTTCCTGTTTCAATCCCTGATAGGGATTCATATTAATTGAGACGAGGCTAAACCCACACTAGCTCAACTTGATGCTGTTTCAATCCCTGATAGGGATTCATATTAATTGAGACTGTGGGGGAGATAACTGGGTAGATGATGAGGAAGGTTTCAATCCCTGATAGGGATTCATATTAATTGAGACTTGCGGTAATCACCATAGGTATAACCACGACAGATGTTTCAATCCCTGATAGGGATTCATATTAATTGAGACGAGGTGTGGTCACCCTCGCAGGCTATTTGCCCAGTTTCAATCCCTGATAGGGATTCATATTAATTGAGACCTATTAGAGGCATTCAGTAATCTCCCCAAGAAGTTTCAATCCCTGATAGGGATTCATATTAATTGAGACCCTAATCCTTTGATGTAAAAGCTCCGAGATAGCGTTTCAATCCCTGATAGGGATTCATATTAATTGAGACTAGGCTCGGTAACGGCCATAATCAAGAGTCTTATAGTACGTTTCAATCCCTGATAGGGATTCATATTAATTGAGACAATAAAGCAGATGCCACCCACAACCCGATAAAACACTTATCGTTTCAATCCCTGATAGGGATTCATATTAATTGAGACATTAGCTGAATTCCTTATTCACAACGAGTTTAGTGGTGCGGGTTTCAATCCCTGATAGGGATTCATATTAATTGAGACTGCTCCTCTTCTTTTTCCCTGGATGCTAAAGGGTTGTTTCAATCCCTGATAGGGATTCATATTAATTGAGACAGTCCATATAATCCCAGAAGGATAAGAATACTGAGTTTCAATCCCTGATAGGGATTCATATTAATTGAGACTCTATCTTTGTTAAATCCATAAGGATAATCACGTGCTGTTTCAATCCCTGATAGGGATTCATATTAATTGAGACGAGTCCCCGTCTAGCCGCAGTCCCAGCCCCAAGTTTCAATCCCTGATAGGGATTCATATTAATTGAGACTAGCCACCAATGAGAGAGCATTCAGCTTTGCTTTTGTTTCAATCCCTGATAGGGATTCATATTAATTGAGACTGTCTTCTGGTGTTTGTGGTTGCTTTGCTTCGTTTCAATCCCTGATAGGGATTCATATTAATTGAGACTTCATTAAGCCATTTTGCGTAATAAAAATCAGTGTTTCAATCCCTGATAGGGATTCATATTAATTGAGACACAAACATTTATGTAAGGTAGCCACAAGGAAATTGGCCTGGTTTCAATCCCTGATAGGGATTCATATTAATTGAGACATTCTATCAGCAACTGATAGATGCAGTAGGTGTTTCAATCCCTGATAGGGATTCATATTAATTGAGACGGGTCAGGGATGCTGTCTGGTGTGGAGTCAGCCAGTTTCAATCCCTGATAGGGATTCATATTAATTGAGACCCGAATAGTTTCCTTGGGAAGATTACTGAATGTTTCAATCCCTGATAGGGATTCATATTAATTGAGACGGCATTTCGACTTCGTACGGAAGCCCAAAAAGGCGTTTCAATCCCTGATAGGGATTCATATTAATTGAGACCCCAGATTCCTCTGTCTACTCAGCTACCTCAGCCTCCCCTGTTTCAATCCCTGATAGGGATTCATATTAATTGAGACCAGCCTGGTAGGCTCTCAAGTTCTCCCCGGTTGATGGTTGTTTCAATCCCTGATAGGGATTCATATTAATTGAGACTTCTGTTGCCGAGGGCATAGAAGCTGGGTTTCTCCGGTGGAGTTTCAATCCCTGATAGGGATTCATATTAATTGAGACTTCTCAGCCTCTTTTGCCCACTGCCGAAATAGAAGTTTCAATCCCTGATAGGGATTCATATTAATTGAGACCGAACCGAGCGCATATCAAGCCACTAGGCATCGTTTCAATCCCTGATAGGGATTCATATTAATTGAGACTTTGTTTCCTCAGGGAAGTTTTTCCTGGGGGCAACAAGTTTCAATCCCTGATAGGGATTCATATTAATTGAGACTATGTTCAGCACCGTGACCGCAAGAAATTTAAGGTTTCAATCCCTGATAGGGATTCATATTAATTGAGACTGTCGGAGTTGTTTGAAGTTGAATCTGCTAATTCGTTTCAATCCCTGATAGGGATTCATATTAATTGAGACTCTGGCTCACATAATCGGTTTGTAGGTATTCCAAGTTTCAATCCCTGATAGGGATTCATATTAATTGAGACGGCGCATTTGCTCTAACTCTCTAAGCAGGCTATCGTTTCAATCCCTGATAGGGATTCATATTAATTGAGACCTCCTAAAATGCACTTACTAGTACTAAGAGCTAATGTTTCAATCCCTGATAGGGATTCATATTAATTGAGACGGCTGGCGAGATTCCCCAACCTCCAGACTCAAAAGGTTTCAATCCCTGATAGGGATTCATATTAATTGAGACCTTTATCTGCTCGTTTAGTCGCTTCCCAAAATCAGTTTCAATCCCTGATAGGGATTCATATTAATTGAGACCTCCTCGTCGTTTGCCTTGGATACTGAAGGGTTGTTTCAATCCCTGATAGGGATTCATATTAATTGAGACGACTGCTCAGCGATACGGGATTAATAATGAACCCGTTTCAATCCCTGATAGGGATTCATATTAATTGAGACCTTTTGCGGCCATCTCTTCGAGCTGGAAAGTAGAGAAGCGTTTCAATCCCTGATAGGGATTCATATTAATTGAGACTTTAATGCCCCCCGAATTGAGGGATACTTTTAAGTTTCAATCCCTGATAGGGATTCATATTAATTGAGACTAGATAGATTCGTAGTTGTCGCTTCTGCCCACCCCGTTTCAATCCCTGATAGGGATTCATATTAATTGAGACAGTGCCATTAATTGCCGTAGTTACTTGAGCGATTGTTTCAATCCCTGATAGGGATTCATATTAATTGAGACGCTATTGCCATCATTCGATAGGCTTTCATTATCAAGCCAGCAATTTGTTTCAATCCCTGATAGGGATTCATATTAATTGAGACAATCATCACAACACTTACGGCTCATCCCACAAAAGTTTCAATCCCTGATAGGGATTCATATTAATTGAGACCTTGTTGTCTTCGTTCAAGTTCCATCGCCCAATCCGTTTCAATCCCTGATAGGGATTCATATTAATTGAGACGGGGTGATTAGTAATAGCGGCTTATTTAGCTATGCTATGTTTCAATCCCTGATAGGGATTCATATTAATTGAGACCCAATCGTTACCCCGGTAACTACATCGATTTTTTGTTTCAATCCCTGATAGGGATTCATATTAATTGAGACCAGCACATTAAGCCTTGAGAAGTGTATGAAAGATACTCGTTTCAATCCCTGATAGGGATTCATATTAATTGAGACGACTGGGAAAAATCCAAGGCGAGTGAAATTTAGTGGTTTCAATCCCTGATAGGGATTCATATTAATTGAGACTTGCCCCAGTTCGTCCTAGTTAGATCCTTGGTCGCGTTTCAATCCCTGATAGGGATTCATATTAATTGAGACCCGTAGCCTGATAGTGAGCTACTAGCGCCGCCTCGTTTCAATCCCTGATAGGGATTCATATTAATTGAGACACCTGACCTAGGCGGTGATCCGGGTGGGCAGAAGCGTTTCAATCCCTGATAGGGATTCATATTAATTGAGACGCGGTATTTTTCATTGAGTATCGCGGCGTGAGCCTCAAGGTTGTTTCAATCCCTGATAGGGATTCATATTAATTGAGACGATGGACATCCTTGAGGCAGTGTTTCCTATGTTTCAATCCCTGATAGGGATTCATATTAATTGAGACGAAATATGGATTAGATTCAATCCTCAAGCCATCATTGTTTCAATCCCTGATAGGGATTCATATTAATTGAGACGGCTTTTTCCTCTTTTTCCAGGAATTCCAATAGTGTTTCAATCCCTGATAGGGATTCATATTAATTGAGACCTTTATTGATACACTTCTGCGGGAAGAAAGCCCTAGGTGGTTTCAATCCCTGATAGGGATTCATATTAATTGAGACTAGAGGGCGCGGGTATCAAGAGATACTCTGTGGTCGTTTCAATCCCTGATAGGGATTCATATTAATTGAGACGCAATTAAAGTGCCAGTAATTATTGAGTCAGGATGAGTTTCAATCCCTGATAGGGATTCATATTAATTGAGACTGAGATCTGCCCTAGATGTGTAGTAAATCCGTTTTGTTTCAATCCCTGATAGGGATTCATATTAATTGAGACCTGTTTTTATGCTTTGCGAGATCCAGCCTGTAAGTTTCAATCCCTGATAGGGATTCATATTAATTGAGACCCAGTGAACACCAGTAGCTGGTGGTGCAAGCAATCGCTCTAGTTTCAATCCCTGATAGGGATTCATATTAATTGAGACAACCGACTTCTTACTCAATGGCTGAATGATGAAATGGTTTCAATCCCTGATAGGGATTCATATTAATTGAGACATTTTAAGCCAAGAGTCAGAGGTTAAGGCTCTAGGTTTCAATCCCTGATAGGGATTCATATTAATTGAGACATTGAGGCTTTTTATCTTAGGTTCGAGTGTCGTGTTTCAATCCCTGATAGGGATTCATATTAATTGAGACGAGCGATCGCAATGATTCCCACCATTGCACCGACGTTTCAATCCCTGATAGGGATTCATATTAATTGAGACAGTCTTACTTCCTAACTTCCCAATCAAGCGCTTGTGTTTCAATCCCTGATAGGGATTCATATTAATTGAGACCTGAACTCATTTTTAGATCTCCTCCACATTGCAAATATTCCGTTTCAATCCCTGATAGGGATTCATATTAATTGAGACTAGCTTGCTTGGTATAGATTCTCGTTCACAGGTGGTTTCAATCCCTGATAGGGATTCATATTAATTGAGACTTAGAGTGGATCTTAAGTGCTAATAATGCACAAGTTTCAATCCCTGATAGGGATTCATATTAATTGAGACCTGAGCGATCGCATCCAGGAGAAAACAATTAGTTTCAATCCCTGATAGGGATTCATATTAATTGAGACCTTGCTGCTGCTTCCGTTCCTTGAGTTGATTGTGGAATTTTGTTTCAATCCCTGATAGGGATTCATATTAATTGAGACGCTTTAGCTAATCGCTCCAAACTAGGCACCAACCGTTTCAATCCCTGATAGGGATTCATATTAATTGAGACATATTTTGATTTAAGCCGTTTACCGCCACGGTGAATAGCGCGTTTCAATCCCTGATAGGGATTCATATTAATTGAGACTTTTTCTCAGTATACATCACTGATACTACAATGACGTTTCAATCCCTGATAGGGATTCATATTAATTGAGACGGAAATACTTCGCTGCTAGGAAAGTACGGGATGGTTTCAATCCCTGATAGGGATTCATATTAATTGAGACAGGAGTCTATTGGAGGTTCAACGCACCAATAATAGTTTCAATCCCTGATAGGGATTCATATTAATTGAGACCTTCCAAAATCACATTCCAGCGGCGAAGCGCCGCGTTTCAATCCCTGATAGGGATTCATATTAATTGAGACGCTGATGAGTTTTTCTCGCTCCAAATCGGCGTCGGTTTCAATCCCTGATAGGGATTCATATTAATTGAGACCCTTGCTTGAGCAATAGCGTCCTGGAGGTAGAGCCGTGAGCGTTTCAATCCCTGATAGGGATTCATATTAATTGAGACTACGTGCTCAGCGTGGCAAGCACTCTCGGTTAGATTTAAGTTTCAATCCCTGATAGGGATTCATATTAATTGAGACGTATAGTCTGCCCAATGAATTAAAGCAGACGGCTACGTTTCAATCCCTGATAGGGATTCATATTAATTGAGACAAGAGAGGCAATTGCCTCTCTTGCCAATTGATAATCGCGCAGCGTTTCAATCCCTGATAGGGATTCATATTAATTGAGACCCCCTTACAATTGGGGGCGCTGGCGGGCGATGGCGTTTCAATCCCTGATAGGGATTCATATTAATTGAGACTAGCAGAGCTACAAGCCCAACTCTCGATGTGTGGGATTTGGGTTTCAATCCCTGATAGGGATTCATATTAATTGAGACGATAAGCTCAATTTCTGGGACTAAATCGAGGGTGTTTCAATCCCTGATAGGGATTCATATTAATTGAGACGACGCCGATTTTTGCTATCAGGAACCTCCCCAAGTTTCAATCCCTGATAGGGATTCATATTAATTGAGACCCGCAGCTGCGGCATTGCTCAACGCCAAGCAGTACACAGATGTTTCAATCCCTGATAGGGATTCATATTAATTGAGACTTACAAAGATGTCGGTAAGTTTCGATGCCATGGCGGTTTCAATCCCTGATAGGGATTCATATTAATTGAGACGATACGGGTTCGTTACTCACCACTTTGTTAAAGAGTTTCAATCCCTGATAGGGATTCATATTAATTGAGACGTAATTTATAGGGGTCGGCTTTCTCCCATGTCCGTTTCAATCCCTGATAGGGATTCATATTAATTGAGACCGCGGTTGCCAGAAGATACGGCTGTATTAGGTTTTCAAGGTTCAATTGCGCGACTAACCTAATCATGGATCAAAAGATACAGATCTGTCAAGAGCAAAATCGTTGAAACCCTTACAGGGTAAAGTGCGCGGCTAGTTCAAATTCTAAGATGGCTCAATCCCTTTCCCTGCAATGCTTCCGCTATTTTTTCTAAAAGCTCTGATTTTACAGCTACCTAGCCGCGCATTTTCAGACAAAATTGAAAGTAAAGTCGTAGGGAAAGCTCAAGAGTCGGCGGCAAGGCAGCGATACAATTGAGTCCCGTAGCCATCTACTGGTAACTGATCAACAAAAAGCTTCTGAACTAAGCAATTTGAAGGCACTGTCACTGGGGCTTTAAAATTCACCAACCAGACATCTAATGGTCGCGGCAATTGCTCTAATGCCTCCTTAAGAGTAGCAGAAGCAGGACAAGCTGTTCCTTGACATTGGTCTTGATTTTGATGAGCTAGCAGAAACTGAGGATTTGAGGTTAATCTCTGGGAATCTCTAAGAAGCTTGAACTCCCAAGCAATACCCATCATTTCACCAGTTTGTACGAGGGTGTTATGAGTGGTGGCAATCAGCACTGGAACTGGGGATCGCTGTTGTACTATCGACGCTAACAGGTCAGGACGGTAATACTTTTGGTAGCCCAGATTGCTGACTACAGTAATACTACTCAAAGACGCCATCAGCCAAATTAGCCCAATAGCAGTCTTACCATTTATTTTGCCAAATAAAGGGAATCTGATCTGTTTTCGGGGCAAAATTGCTTCGGTTCTAAGTTGGGCATTTACAGTTTCAGCCTCGCGCCAGCTAATTGCCAAAGACGCTGCCAATATTACAATGACAGCAGGGAAGTAGACAAAACTATAACGTGCTCCTCTGGTAAGGTCAGCGTCGAGAATGTAGGTAATACCGAAAAATAGTGCGATCGCTCCTAAGACAAAGCCCCCTAGCACGATCATTGCTAAACCATTATCAGAAGAGTTTAGTTGAACCCTAAAACCCCGATAAAGAATGGGCAATGCCCAGATCAAAAACCCTAGCATCACCATCCCAGAAGCAATTACTAATGGTGGTGCAGTTGCTTCCACTGGTAGCAGGCAAAGCATCGTAGTCCAAGTGGCAAGGGCTTGAACAATTGGACTGATTAAAGTCACAATCTGGCGCAGCATGCTTTCATTTCCCACTGGGCTAACGCCACTCATAATCCATTGGGTCATCTGAGGGTCGTAACTTGCCTTGAAAATCGGTAGCCAGACGAAACACCCAGCTACAGTACCCGCAACTGCAGCATAAATTCGCCACCAAACATTAGTTGCGCGGTTAGGAATTTCTACTTTCAAAGAGTTTGAGGAGTTAGTAACAGAGGTAGGATAGTACCTTTGCCAAATCCAAAATCCCATTAAAACGATCGCTTCTGCCAATAGGGTCAAGCTAAAAAAATAGTGAGTTGCTATGCCTAGAGAATTAACCAGTACCCAGGAAAGTACTACCCAGATGGGCAAAGTTGTCCGACGTTTGAGATTTTGCACTGCCACCACTAAGCAAGACAAAGAAGCAATCACCCAGAGAATACCCAGGGTGTAATGACGTGCTTCCTGGGCCAGATAAACCCCATAAGGAGAAACAGCCATCATTGCTGCCGCGAGGCTTGCCACCAAACGCGATCGAAAAGCCAGCCAGCCGAGTCCATACACAGCAGGAATAGATACCACCCCAAAAAGGGCAGGAAGCGATCGCGCTGCCCATAAAAGAGAGGTAAGATCTCTTGTCTGTAAACCCAAGGCGCGACATATTTCCATCCATGAGTGAGCGAGTACAAAATAGAGAGGTGGATGGTGATCTTCTTTCAAAAGGTTACTTACCACCATTAGCAATCCGTTGTCTGGGTTGACTTGCAGTGGTTGGAGCAAAGTATCCAGAGAAATCGCCTGGTTTAAAGGTAAGTTTTGGTAACTATTGCCCAAACTGAAGACTATTGTCGCAAATTCATCTGTCCAAGGCGATTTAAGAGTCAGTTGACTAAAACGCAAAGCAGCGCCAAGGGCAATCCAGGCTAATAGCAGTAGTTGGTGAGACCAAGGTTTAAGGAAATGCAGAATGCTCAAAGATAATCCTGGAAGCCCACTTAATTCCTGCTGTTAATTTTTGCATACAATGGCCGAGGTAAAAGTTTTAAGAATCAGACTCTAAACGCTTCTGCCATTCAGCATCAATTTGGTCTTTTCTCTCTAATTCTTGATCAAGCAAATCCTTTTCACTGGTATACACTAAATCTTCTTGCTTGATCACCTCAGAAGCAGCAAACTGTTGTGCATAAGACATCTTTTTTTGCAAGGCAGCGTCTGCCTGATTGATAGCAACAGCCTCCTGCTGCCGCTGCTGATTTCGCTGTTCAATCTGGCCATTTTTCCACTGAGTCCAGAAATAGCGGATCAGTGGTATTGCCAAAAAACCAATGCCGTAAAACACCAAGATGGGGTAAATTAACTGTACAAAGGCAACAAGACCGCCTAGTTGTGCCGCTATTTCACCACCCCTGAGTAGGGAACCTAAAACTAAAGCACCAACTAAGTTGGCAGCGCCTAGTCCAGTTGCCAGCATAATTTGCCCGCTACTTGCTTGACTAAAGCGCCAAAGTCGCTCTTTTAGGTAAGCTGCGACTGGTTGGGGGTGCTGTTCTTGTGCTGTCGTCTGTAATTCTGGGAAGTGATAGACAATTTCCCCTGAAGGACTTACTTCAGGACGTCCGTTGAATCGGCTGAGTACTGGTAGCATATAATCTTCATACTCCCGCTTGTATCCTTCTCCCAAATCATCGAGATAAGGAATAATCTGTTCTGCAACTACTGCACCTTGGGAGTTACGAATGACGGTGCCAATTTCTTGCCAACGACGTTCTTCGAGTTCCGCATTGGGATTGCCATCACCAAACAGAAAGGAGAAAATTGCCTCAAGGAAATTCATCTCGTTTCTGCTAGAGGTTCGAGAAGATGCCCTACGTTGCTGAGAACGAGAGCGATAATTTGGGTCAAAAAACCAAAAGATATCTGGCCCAATCCAGAAGTGAGGCATGAAGATCATACCTCCGCCACCAGAACGACTGCCACCACCTCTGTCAGAATTATTGTCATTGCTGGAATTGAGGCTCATCAAGATAATGCCGATGGCAAGTACAATCAAGACGATTGAAAGCAGCAGGAGAATACCAAAGGAAATCCTAATCAGATAGAAAAGGACGCGCCAAACCTTTGCCCACCATTCTTGGAACCTTAGCCGTAAGAATTTGTTGCGCAGAATTGAACGAAAATTTTTGGGAAACAGGTAGGCAATGTCGCCTGACTCTGCTACTTGCAAATGTCCAGCAGCATCAGAGGCTAGAGCCAGTAATCCTTGCTGTGCTAGGTTGATATTCAATCCAGCTTTACTAGCAACGTCCCCCACAGTAACGCGATAACCTAGTTGCTCAACAGCGGTCATAATCCTGGGATCAGGAGCCATAGGTAATATTTATCCAAGTACTTATAGGGATTTATTAGCTATCTCCAGTATAAAATTTCTATTTTTTTGCAGTTGTAAAGATAACCCAACTTCTGGGCAAGTTAGCTACGCTAATTTTAAGCCAAGTTACTTACCAAAATCTTGCTGATACCATCCACTACCTCATCCCAGTTTGGCTAGAGGCAAAATGCGTCAACATACAGGAATGTCGAATCGTTTACTACTTGTGCTACGTTTGAGCTTGGGTTTTGTAACCCTGATGAGTGCTGCTTTCTCTAGCACTCTTGCAGAAGCTGCTGAGTCGGTGGTACTCAAGTACCGCTTCCTGCAAGAAACAGTTTCGGTTCCTGAATTATCTGAGTTTGCCCAAACAGGTCAACTATCACCTGCGCTAAGCACTTATCTCCGAATGGCTAACAAGGAACCGGAGCAGTTGAGGGGTACTCTCACAAGAGAAATCCACGTAGACCCTATTCTCTTATCTAAGGCACTTAATAGCCCTGTCGGCGAACTTATGCTTGGTCAAGTTAGCGAGGTGATTCATACTCCCTCTAATCGAGCTAATATACCATCTCTAAGGTCTGCACTGGTTAGTTCCGCACTTCCTGATCAAGAAATTACCCTCATCGAAATTCTCGAAAATTATCCAACTCCAGAGGTTCATGTCAATGGGGAACGTCTGGTTGAGGTTATGGAGGGTATCAGGAAGATTACCGGGCTGATTGGTTGGTGAGGTTATTGGTCACTATTTTGGTCAAAACAGCTAAGGTTATTGCTGGGCTGAGTTACCTTCCTCTGAAGAAATTGTTTCCTGTTCAGACGGCAAAATTGGAGTTGTCGTCGCTAAAGTAGCGGTATCTTTTGCCTCTAAGGGCAAAATTTGATTAACCGGTAAGCCTGGTATGGTGAAATCTTGCGGTATTTTTTCCACAGGATAGGGTTGGGTTACGCTAAATTCAAGCTCGCTGGTGAAGAGAACTTGTACCACACTCAGGGGTACTTGCAAAAACAAATTACTCGCGAGAAAGGCTAACCCAGCTCCTAGCAACCCAGCAATGTGCCATTGTGGTGCCAAAGTAACCAGAGGCGCTGCCATTGGTGCTACTCGGTAAATTTGCCAAAGCACCAACACCATGATCAGCGCCGCAGCTATTGTTAGCACCTTGTTAGGCTTTGTTTTGAACAAACTTAAGAGACGCCGTTGCTCCTCACTAAGCTGCTCCGCCTTAATCGCCAGGATTAGAAGACTGAAAATGTCGAAGGGGCGGGTCAATTGCATTGCCACCACTGGAATGGTTCCTATCGCTGCTACTAGCAGGAACTCCAGCCATACTGGCAGTAGGGGATCGCCCACTGCCAGCCCTAGCCAAACAACTTCCAAAGTCAAGGGTAGTGCTGCCAAACCGGCAAGATGAATCCAGAGAAAAGGTTCACTCCAGAAAGAGCGCTTCCTTGTGTCCTGTGTCATTAGTCCTTAGTTTTTTGTTGATTTTTCTGCATTGCCCTTGCTCTGTGTCGGTTGGGGTGTAACTTGTCGTCTTTTTTTCTGGTTAACCAAGACGATTACTTACGCCCCAACAACTGGTTATTGATCCATGACTAGTTTGGAGAAAGAGTCCTGCGCTTGCTGACCTTTTGGAAGGTTTCGATAATGTCTCTTTCTTGCCAGTCGTTGAACTTATCGACGCCTACGCCACATTCGTAGCCAGCGTTGACTTCTCTGGCATCATCCTTCATCCGCTTCAGGGAATCAAGGTTACCTTCGTAGACAACTTTACCGCCGCGTCGCACTCGTATTTGGCAATTACGAACTGCTTTACCTGAGAGTACGTAGCAACCGGCAACAGCGCCACGACCGACTGGGAACACAGCTCGAACTTCTACTTCACCGAGGGGTTCTTCTACCATCTCTGGCTCTAAGAGACCCTCCATCGCGCCTTGGATATCGTCCAACAGTTTGTAGATGATGCCATATTCGCGTACATCTACACCTTCTTGTTCAGCGGACAAACGAGCACTAGTAGAGAGCGTAGTACTAAAGCCAATAATCACAGCACCACTAGCAGCGGCTAAATCGATGTCTGTTTCAGAAATTTCACCAGCAGCTGCGAAGAGGACTCGGATTTGCACTTCGTTCTGGGGCAACTGTTGGAGAGAACCGAGAATTGCTTCGACGGAACCTTGAACATCGGCTTTCAAAATCAAGTTGAGTTCTTTGAGCTCACCTTCCTGAGCCTTAGCTGAGAGGCTATTGAGGGTGACTCGGCGTGAAGCCATCAGCTGTTGCAGGCGAGACTGTCTTTGCTGATCAGCCCTAGAATCAGCAACGGCCCGGGCTTCTTTTTCACTTTCAAAGACCTCAAACTCATCACCGGCAGCCGGAACATCGCTCAAGCCGAGCAGTTCTACCGCAAAGGAAGGAGCCGCAGCTTCCACTTTCTCACCTCGGTCGTCAGTCATGGCTCGTACCTTACCAAAGATAGAGCCAGCAACGAGGGTATCACCTACACGTAGGGTGCCGTTTTGTACCAAGAGACTGGCAACTGGTCCTCTAGCTTTATCTAGGTGAGCTTCAATCACCGTCCCTCTAGCTGGTCGCACTGGGTTAGCGGAGAGTTCTTCAATATCCGCCACCAGAAGAATCATTTCTAGAAGTGTGTCAAGATTTTCTCCTTGGAGAGCACTCACTGGAACCATGATGGTATCCCCACCCCATTCTTCTGGCACTAGACCACGTTCTGCTAATTCCTGCTTAACCCGGTCGGGCTGCGCCTCCGGTTTATCAGTCTTGTTGATCGCCACCACAATGGGAACTTCAGCAGCTTTGGCGTGGCTGATAGCTTCAATGGTCTGAGGTCGAACACCATCATCAGCAGCAACCACCAGCACAGCGATGTCTGTGACTCGCGTACCCCTTGCCCGCATGGCGGTGAAAGCCTCGTGACCAGGGGTGTCAAGGAAGACTACCTGCTGTGTTTTATCTTCGTGTTCAACATCCACGTGGTAAGCGCCAATGTGCTGAGTAATACCACCAGCTTCTCCTTGAGCAACTTTGGTTTTGCGGATGGAATCGAGCAAGGTAGTTTTACCGTGATCGACGTGGCCCATGATCGTGACGACAGGGGGACGCCGCTGTAGATTTTCCAAGTCTCGAGCATCCAGCATCTCTGTCACCTTGGTGGCAGCAGATCCTTCTTGAATCGTCTCAACTTCCACCTCCATTTCCTCCGCTACCATCTTGGCAGTAGGAACATCGAGGGTTTGAGTGATACTTACAGCCATTCCTTTGAAGAATAGCTTTCTAATAATCTCAGTTTCGGCAATGTTGAGTTGGCTGGCCAGTTCTCTGATAGTTACAGAACCACTCAGGACAATTTTTTCCGGCAATTCCGCCACACCCTCTTTGGGACGGCGTCGGTTATTGCGACTCTCTGAGCGTCCGCCGCCGCCTTGATCCCTGCTAGGGCCAGGCTTTTTCGCCCGACTGAGGCTGGGCGCTGCAGTCGGTGTTTGCTGTCCAGGACGTGACTTAGGTTTAGGAGGACGAGCGACAGAAAGGCTGACCTTAACTGGAGAATCTGCACCATTTTTGGCGTCGTTATCAAAATCATCGTCCTCATCTTCCAAGAACAATGTTGTCCGGCGCTGCTTTTTAGCTGTTTTCCCTTTGCCCTCTTTGCCCTCTTCTTCGACGATTTCTTCATCCCAGTCTTTCTTCTTAGAAAGTTTAGGAGCACTGGGTCGTCTCAGCTTAAGGTCGAGCAAGTCTGGTGTTTCAATGGAATCTTCTTCAAGACCATCTTCATCAGGAATTCCAGTGCTAGTGTCGTCCATGTCAGCCGCCTTCCTGCCACGAGCGGGTCGTGCTCTTGTGGGAGGTTCCTGGAGTTTAGGAAGCGATGGTGCGGCGGGAGTCCTGGACTCTGAAGTAGGAGATTCAGAGGGGCTGGACTTTTGGGGTTTGCTGGGAGGTTTAACAGGAGTGGGAGTGCTACTTGAGGATGTATCCGGAGCAGCATTACGGTTGCGCTTCAAAATCGGCGCTACGGCATTTTGCGCAGGTTGAGGTTTGGAGCGCTGCGGTCTAGTAGGGGGTTCTACAAGTTTGGGTTTTTTTAAATCACCCGTAGAAGATGTTTCTGGAGAAACGTTATCTGCTGATGGAGGCTGAGTTGGGGACTCATCTTCCCACCTAGATTCGGTATCCTCTTCTTCTTGCTGACTAGCCTGTGCAAGAGGTCGCTCAGGATTTACTGAACGAGGAGGTGGGGAGCTAAGCTGAGGTTTGATGGGGGGTTGAGGAGGGTTAGCCAATTGAGGATTACCTTGCCCTGAGTTTGAACTGGGACGAGATTTAGGTTTACGAAGTTCCACGAATTGCTGCCGCCGAGCACCGTTGGCACGTCCTATAGATTGATTTGATGCCGAACCAGTGCTTTCTTGAGATGAATCAGCACTGTCGCGACCACCCACCATAGCTGGGCGGTTAGGGTATTTTTCTGCTGCTGCGCGAATGCTTTGGGCCTCCGACTCTGTAATCGTGCTACTGTGACTTTTTACTGCGATATTGAGCCCTTCACAGATACTCAAAATGTCCTTGTTGTCCAAATTTAATTCTCGTGATAATTCGTAAATTCTGACTTTGCCGTTGTTCATCCACTCTTCCCCCGTTCTACCAGTTGTTACATCATATTTGTTGCACCGTAACTCAATGCTCTAGTAACCTCTTCACCGTTGGTTTTTTGCCCAATCGGTAAAACTTGCAATGTTGTCGAACTGCTACTTTTATCCAAAAGCTGACAACCAAACTTTGCGTTTGCCTGTTGACATTAAGATCTGGAAATAACTTTGTATGGGAAACACAGTCTTACTTCTTTTCATTTTGCACATAAAGTATCATCAATTGGACTTAGACCTTTTCCTTGACCGTATTTAAGGATAGCTTGTCTATTTTGATGGAGACTCATTCACCTCTTGAAACTAAACTACTGATTAATAATCTACTCCCTTCTTAATCCTAACGACTCCTGGGCTTCTCTTTCTCTTGAGGAACATTTGTCTTTAACTTTTGCGATAATTCTCCTTGTGGTTGGTTATCTTGCTCCATTGGAGTAGTGGTCAAGCGCTGCCATAAAGTTTCGTACAGATGCTCTGGCACTGATGCACGAAGCGATCGCCCTAGCCGGTTTTTTTTTGAGCCATCGCCAGACAACTCTCTTGGGGACACAGGTAGGCAGAACGTCCCATCCCCTCGTCTAATTGTACCTGTCGCGATGGATAGACTCTGACAATACGCCACAAAGCCTGTTTAGGTAGTACTACGCGGCAGCTTAAACAACGTCGGTAGTTAGGTTTCATTTTGTTTAAAGGTTTTCCAGGCGCTTTTCGGCAAGCTGAGCTAGCCAGGAGTGGCAAATCAGCACCTCAAGTGCTAGCAGCTTGCCCATTGTAGAGCTTGAAGGTTTTTGCTCAGCGCTTTTGTGCATCCAGAGGGCAGGTTTTATGTTTACCTAACTTGGTTGACTCTCAACTAGCTTGCTCTCTTAGATATCCCTTAAGCGAAAGCATCTTCTTCTTCTGGAGGCTTATTTTCAATCACTAGTTCAGAATCATCGGCAGTCACTGTTTCTAAATCTTCTTCGTACTCATCCTCATCTTGATCATACTCCTCTTCGGGGAACTCTTCTAATGCTGCCGCAGCTGCTTGCAATTCCTCTATCTTGCGCTGTTCTGCTTCGTATTCGTACTTAGCAATATCCTTGATATCAATCTTCCAGCCAGTAAGACGAGCAGCCAAACGAACATTTTGCCCTTCTTTACCAATTGCCAAGCTTAGTTGATCTTCAGCTACTAAAACGTGAGCCTGACGACCTTCTGGATTGACCAATAACACTTGGTCAACTCGCGCTGGGCTAAGGGCATTGGCAATGTAGGTGGATGGATCAGGAGACCAGCGAATTACATCGATTTTTTCGCCCCGTAATTCGTTGACGACAACTTGAATCCGCGAACCTCTAGCACCGATACAAGCACCTACTGGGTCTACATCGCGCTCTAGGGTGTCTACAGCAATTTTAGTCCTTGGACCAACGTGACGAGAGGGGGGATTAGCCTCTCGTGCCACTGCCACAATCCTAACCACCTCGTCTTCGATTTCTGGGACTTCGTTGGCAAACAGGTAAACGACTAAGCCGGCAGAAGCTCTAGAAACTACTAGCTGCGGACCTCGGTGAGGGCCCTCGCGAACCTTTTTCAGATAGACTCTAAACGTGGCGTTAGTTCGATAATTATCGTTGGGTAGTTGCTCCCGCTTAGGTAATTCGGCTTCAACTTCTGGATTACCAAAACCACTACTGATCGCCAGAATCACAGATTGCCTCTCGAACCGTAGCACTCTAGCTTGTAAAACTGTGTTCTCTAGCTCTTGAAACTCTTCTTGAATTATCTTGCGCTGCTGGTCTCGCAGTTTTTGTGAGAGAACTTGCTTGGTTTGGATAGCTGCCATACGACCAAACTCACGCTGGTCTGGCGTCACATCCAGAACTACTGAGTCGCCCATTTGTGCCTCTGAAGCTACTTCTTGCACTTCTTTGAGGGAGATATGATGATCACTGTTGCCCACTTCTTCCACAATAGTTTTGGTAGACAAGATGCGAAAGCCTTCTTCTTCAACATCTAGATCCACTTCAAAGTTGTCGAAATACTCTTCATCGAAATGAAATCGGTCTAAGCGTTGAGCGCGGCGATAGCGCTCGTAACCTTTAAGCAATGCTTCTCTGAGAGCCTGCTGAACAGCAGACTTGGGTAGATTATGGCTTTGAGAGATCTCTTCGATCATCTTCTTTAGGCCAGGCAAACTAACTATAGACATAGGCAAATCTCCTCAATTAATTTAGTAAGAATGGACACATGAAAAATTAAAGGTTTGTCTTAGGCTAGAAGATTAAGATTTTCTTCCGGCGCTACCCTAACCTGAAGAAATAACTTCTCTAAAGCGAGGGAAACTTCGCTAAACAAAGTTAGCCATGCTTGCTTGGGGCGCTTGCCTGACTAGCCTTGCCCCTGATGCCCTACTATATCCCTTCAAGAAGTTGCCAGTGCTTGCCGGATGGTTATTCCCTCGGGAAAGCACCCAGAGGCTTAAAAGTTAGGTGTGAGGAATTCTTGACGAACCCTACTGCACTTTATGCCCAAAGGGAAACCATGACACTAAGTGAAAGGAAACAACCAACCACTAATCCTCCAGAAACTTCTAAGCTTGAACCTAGGGGCGTCGCGCCCGAAACGCGCCAAGGGTGCGACCCATGCTAGTACGCCAACAACCTTTCAGTTTTTAACCATAATTCAGGTCTTATCGTCTAGCTGCACCCTAATTACCAGTTCGCGGGGAATAGTGACCGGACGACCTTTTTGGTTTAGATAAACTCCGGTTTCATTCCGGCGAATTAACTGCCCTCGCCACTCTTTTTGACCCTCGTAGGGTTCGGATGTCTTGACCATGACGGGAAACCCCTTGAAAGACACGAACTCGCGGTCAGTTGTTAGCTGCCTTGAGATTCCTGGGCTGGAGACTTCCAAAACGTAGGCGTCTGGAATAATATCCGTAGCATCTAATTCTTCTTCTAGGGCTCTACTCATTCGTTCGCAGTCATTCAAACCAGTATCACCGGTGCAGTTGCGGATATCCACACGTAGCACTGGAGGGCGTCTGTTGGTATGAAAAACTGCCCCCACTACCTCCAATCCCAGGTTGTCGGCCACTGGCGTTGCCAAATCTATTAGCTGTGGAATCAGGGGATGAGTCATGGAAAAACTCCTACAAAAAAAAGTGGGTCTGACCCACTTCCAGGCAAAATTGCTTCCAAGAAGACTAGCGACGAATAGAGTTGTGTTCGTTGCTATAAATTAAATTCTAGCGCAAGCAGTCCTATCTGTGGCGCTCTTACCTCCAGACGAGTTACTTGTGGGCAGTTTGACGGATGGCTCTAGTTTGGTCAAGGATTGCTTCAAAGTCTTCTTCCGACAAACGCTCGACATAATTGACCTTGACTTCCTCTAGCAAAGCTGTAAGCAGAGACTGAATTTCTTGTAAGGTTCGCTTGCCCTGGATTTCTGACCCAAACGCTTCGCTGAAGTGTTCTAATAAACGTTGGAATAGTTGGTCAGCAACCGGGTCTTTTTCCAGGGCAGAGTTGAGACCATCGTAAACTGCCTGAGTAATTTCTGTCACTAGCCGCCCGGTCAACTGATTCCGTAAGTCTCCTAAGCCTGGTACTTGCTCAAGTCCCTGGTAAATAGGCGATTGATTGAGAACTTTTTCTAGGTAATGTTCCAGTAAGGCTTCAAGATCCGGTCTGATTTTAGGAAGAACCTGATAAACCATCAGCTGTGAAACTATACTAGCTATTTCTGCTACCTCATTAATATCGTTGAGGTCTACGTAGGGACGAGTTTCTTGCTGCGATAGCCATTTGGCAATCTCCCCTTTACGAATGGAACTTTGAGCTTCGTTAATGACTCGAATTACTACAACTTGCGTCATATCTTCCGCGATTTCGGCAACGAACCCCTGGCGGATTTGGTTTTCGATACGACTAAGGTTAATTAATCTAGCTTGGCCTAAGCGAATTGTTACCGGGATGATGCGCAACCAGCGCCAGAGCGGGATCAACAGAAAAATATCATACCAGCGCCAGAGCATGGCATCTAGCCAACTAACACCGGTACGACGGCGACTGATTAACCAGGTACGAGCCAAAAATTCTACACCGAATAATACAAAAAACGGGAAGTCAATCACCCCAAAAAGGTCTACAAATTCGCCGTTTTCACCAATGGGACGGTAGTAATTGGTTTCTATTAGAGGTCTGATCTCACTATTAAAAAAATTCAGTTTTTGCACCGGATTATTGGCTAAGTAATCCTGGCTCCAGAAAATGTTAAATGCTTCTTTAGCCGAATCCTCTGAATTAGGAACTCCCTCACGCATCTTATTTTTTATTTTCTCTAGAGTGCCAGTCTTATTAGCAATCTGAAAAGGATTAGTATCAATTATTTCTATGCTGCGATCGCGCAAATCTTCTAGGATTGCTGTTACTTCTAGCGATCTCAAACCAGGGTCGATCAATTGGTTTTCTAGTTGATCAACTTTTTCTAAATATTGCTGAGTATCTCGATAGGGTACGATGCCCTTCACCGGGTCATAAAATTGAGTGACGTTGGGAATTAGCCACTTAAACGAGACGGGGAAACCTTGAGACTCTACAGGACCAACTTTAAAACTAAAAACTTGTACTTTACGCTGTAGCCAGAAATTTCGCAGGGGAATGTAGCTTATGTCAAACAGCACAAAAAGTAGGTTAAGTAATGCCAAAAGCGCCATTACTCTTTCAAACCAAAGGTTAGAGCGGTATTGACGTTTGCTGGTTTTTCCGGTCAGTCGTTGCAGAGATGACATGGGTTGATTAGAAAGAGATAATTAATCGCACGAGGAGCTAATTCTCAAGACGATTTTGCCCTTGAGAAGAGGCACCATCATGATGTAAATAGATGATTCAGTGCTTTCCAGAGTCTTCTTGATGCCGACAATTGTCTATCCTCACCAGTGTAAGAGTATTAAAACTAAGTTCGACCTCAGTCTCAAAGCATTAAACCGCAGCTTTCAACAAGAGAGTTAGATTAACAGATCAGGATCATTTACCTAGAGGTGAGCCAATGCAGTTTTTCACTGTGAAAAGATTCACTCTAATCATCTCAGTGAGCATTTGGGGGATTGCTATCCCTTCAATGATGGCACTTGAGCTACCAGACGGAACAATCTGGTTTGAAAAGTCTCCTCGCTTGCTTGAGGTTACAACAACCTACAAGCAAATTTACCTCAGAGGTGCGACTTACTACTTTACTCTGAAGTTGCCTGAGGACGCGGGTGAGCCTCTGGGGCGAGTTGTAATTAACCAGCGCCAAGGATTTGACGATATCCGCTTCAATTTAGAAGATACTCTGGCTTTCTTAGAGACACCTCAGAACAGAGGTCAAAGTTTAACTCTCAAAGAGATTACCCAGGAACCTGAGATGGAGGGAATTTCCGTAACATTTGACAAACCTGTCGCTCCCGGTGAAACCATTACGATAGGTCTTCGTCCTTTACGTAATCCCACAACTAGCGGTTTCTACACTTTCGGTGTTACCGCCTTTCCGGCTGGTGAGCAAGCTGAGGGTATTTATCTGGGTTCTAGGAATTTATACTTTACTGATAGTGACGGAGACGCGGTGTCAGGCTATTGAGCTACTCATTTAGTATTAGTTTCTGGTTAACTGTGCACTCCAGCACTACAGAGTGACATATTTTAACCTTAGACTTTACATGTTCCAATTATCATCTGGCTAGAGTGTTTATGTGAAGAGTGTGAGTTATGTGGATTCGTTACACAGCGCCCATTGTTGTCGTTGGCTTTAGCTTGGCAGCAAGTTTGACCAGCCCTGAAGTAAGTTTTGCACAGGGAAGCCGGAATTATACTCCGAGTGAGTTTCGCTCTGTCTTGCGTGGTTTTGGATACAACGTCATGCCAGGAGATAGCCTAACAGATCCCACCACCAGGGATGCCATCCGCAAGTTTCAGGAGGGATACAATATCCAGGTTGATGGTATTGTTGGTCCTCAAACTCAAAATCTTGCAGCTAATCTGGTAAAAATTCTCAGAGCTAACTTGAACTTAGTTCTTGATCCGAGTCCGGCTTTACCAAGTACCCAGTTTTATGATGAGCAAACTGAAACAGCTATTAAGCAATTTCAGGAGAAATTTAATTTGCCAGTGACGGGAATTGCTACTCTACAAGTTCGTCAAAGACTTGACCAAGAGGCAAAGCAAATTCTTGGTCAACCTATTCCGACACCTACTCCTATTCCGACACCTACTCCGTCACCTACTCCAACAAATAGTCCTAGTCCGACACCTACTCCTACTCCTATTCCGACACCTACTCCGTCACCTACTCCTACTCCTATTCCGACACCTACTCCTACTCCTATTCCGACACCTAGTCCGACACCTACTCCTACTCCTATTCCGACACCTACTCCTACTCCTACTCCTATTCCGACACCTATTCCGACACCTACTCCTACTCCTACTCCTACTCCTACTCCTATTCCGACACCTAGTCCGACACCTACTCCTACTCCGTCACCTACTCCGTTACCCTCTCCATCACCTGCTCCGACAAAATCACCTTAAAGTTTTCGCAATTAGCCCGGTGTTCAGCTAGCCCACATCTGACCCTCATTAAAAGATGATTCCTTCGGGTGTTGCTTGGTTAGAAATCTCTGTGGCTTAAGCCCGGAGAGAATGTCAATTGCATGTTCTTCTAGGAGGATAAAAAAGATCAGTTTCTCTCTCCCTATGACCCTACCTCAAACAGCCCCTAATCCTCTCTTCATAAAGGGCTGTTTGGGGTAGGGTTTTATTTCTACAGGAGGTTTAATAGACGCCCTTAGGAGCAAAAAATGTCAGAAGGTCAAATTAGACTAAACAAGGTAACTAAAGAATGGGTAATTTATGCACCAAGTAGGCGTAAACGGCCCCAGGATTTTCAAAAAACTAATCGGATAGAACATTGCCTGCCGATAATTGATCCAACATGTCCTTTTTGTCAAGGAAATGAGCAGGACTTGAAGTGTATTGTTCTGGAGTTGCAGAACACAGAACACAGTTGTTGGCAAACCAGGGTTATTACTAACAAATTCCCTGCTTTAACGCCCAATAAACATATGAAGCGCTTTCCTCTAGGAATTTATTTGGCAATGTCTGGTTATGGTGAACATGAGGTGATTGTAGAAAGCCCCAAACACAACGAAGACATCGCCACCATGACACAAGAAGTAGTTGATGTTGTCATTGAGACTTATCACAAGCGCTATTTGGAATTAATGGCGGTGCATGAAAATATGATGGCGATTATTTTCCGCAATCGTGGGGAACGGGCTGGGGCTTCTTTAAAGCATCCTCATTCTCAAATTATTGTAACTGGTATGGTGCCTCGCCATGTGCGGTGGCGAGAGCTAGAGGCTCAGATGTATTTTGATGAATGGGGAAGGTGCTTGTACTGCGACATCTTAGAGTTTGAGATGAAAGAACGCAGGCGAGTTATTCAAGAAAATCTATCTTTCGTGGCTTTTATTCCCTTTGCTGCCGATGTGCCTTTTGAAATCTGGATTATGCCCAAAAATCATCAAGCAGACTTTGGCAGTGTTTCTGATCAAGAAAAGTCCGACTTTGCTCTAATTTTAAAGCAAGTTCTTGCTAATTTGTATGAAAAACTAAACAATCCTGATTACAATTATGTCATCCATACTGCTGCTCGTTACAAAGCAGAGGAACCCCAACTCCACTGGTATTGCCAAATTTTGCCTCGCACGACTACTCCGGCAGGTTTTGAAATTGGTTCTGGCATGAGCATCAACCCATCTCTTCCTGAATTTGATGCCGATTTTTTGAATTCTTAAAGTAAAGTTATAGCAGTTGCCAGATTATTTAGAATATCAAGTAACAAGTAACAATCTGCTTTTTTCTGAATCATCTGGTTAGTCTAAAGTCCTTGACCTATTATCTATTTCCGGTTTCTCTATCGGAAGTTACAGAGCTTTTTAGGCTATCGCTTTGAGCGCCACCTGCTTAGATTGGATAATCGCAAGAAAGCACTAGCCTAGGCTCGTGAAGCTAAAGGCTAAAACTTACGCATTGACATAGTAATAAAATAGTGAGTTGAGAAACAGGTGTCGTCAAAAAATAGGTATCGGACAATTAGAGAAATCAGTAAACCCTCAACAGCACAATGTAATCTTGAACATTACACTCTGTTTTTGTTATCAGAACCGAAGCATTGAGGATGTAGTAAGTTAGCCGAAATAGTGGGGAATTTTTTACATGGTAGTGTGAACCTTTTTTTCTTGAGGTATAGATACGAATCGAAAGATTTATTCGAGATGATAAAAAATATTGTCAACCTAGTAGCAGGGATTTTAAGTGTTGATGAGACAGTAATAGAAAACCTGTACAGCAATCATAAACATGTAGACTTAATCGGTTATTTTTAGTCTGACAAACATCATCGAAGTATCAAAGAGTTAAATTTAATTACGCTAGATTACAGCGACACTCAGGGGAATTTAGTAGCAACAAATTACAGAATACACGATACAAAGGAAGGGAAAATAAAGAAGGATTATTTTCAAGAGATGCTCCCCTGAAGTGACTGATTGGGGTGTCAATCCTAGACTAGTGACAGGAGATAGTTGGTACTCAGGAGTAGAAAACTTAAAATTTTTGAAAAACCATAAATTGGCTTTTCTTTTTGGGGTTGAAAAAAATATAACTGTCTCTAATGAGCCGGAAAAATATCGTCAGTTCAGTAGTTTAGAGATTACTGCTCAAGAGTTGATAACGCATCTCAGAGAATTTGGATTTATCAAGTTGTTGAGGAAATACTTCAAAAAAGAAGACTCTAGGCATTATATATTAGACCTCTTGCGGAAATAATAAAAGTGTTTTAAATAAAACAGGATAAACGAATATTTAGAACCTAGCTAGATGTCGTATAAAACAGCAATAGAATGTCCTCCCTCCCCTTTTAAGCTAAGCCGGAAAATTTCACTTACCAGGGAAGCGCCATTTACAAGGAGCTGAAGCAGAAACATCGCCAGAAATCTAAGTGATTGTTGTCAATTTTTCCGAAACATAAATTGAGCGACAAAAAAACAGAGAGGCTACTATAGCGGGAAACAGAAGTACCACACTCTAAAAATTCAGTTAATAATTAATTAAAGGGATAAATCAGTAATATGTACAGAGTTTGGCAAAGGGAGACAAGATAATTTTCGGATATTTAAAAACAGCATAATCTAGTTCCCAAGACGTTTCAATTACTTGAGCAAGCAAACTATTAGAGATTGGCGGCTTTCCCCATTGTTTAACTCATTGAGCAATTAGCTCCAAATACTTCTTAGCTTAATCCACAGTTAATTTCGGACTAAATCTGGTAATTGCAAGATAACAATACTTTAAATACTTAATTATCACATTTTTACTCAGCCTGTACTGCCCGCACAGCTATCAAGACCATGTGTTGATTTCTTAACATTTGGCAGACTTCTAGTAAAAATGTCAAAATAGATACAGAAAATAAACTCAAGATAGTTATGAAAGGTGTCCTCAAGCACAGCAAGCCCCGCAGCGACATCTAGATCAAAGCTTTAATAAGCCTTTGTTGACATCCCTTACTTGAGACAAACTCTTCAGTAATCAATTTTTATGAGGTGCAAGGAAATGAAACTTTCTTATCGTGGTGTTCACTACGAAGGTGAACCATCGACGTTAAAAGTAACCGAAGGCAGAATTGCTGGTAGCTACCGAGGTCAGAGTTGGCGGTTTCACCATCCCCAATACCTACCCAAACTGGGATCCGTAGATCATCTCAAATATCGTGGCGTGGCCTATTCCACTGGTCAATCTACCACTGCACTCAAGCCTAGCGCCGTTCCTCAACCTGTCGCTGCTAGATGGCTCTTCCAATGGTTCAACCGCCCCAGAAGGCAACCAGTCCAAGATGAGATAGTGAGTACTCACTTCAGCAATATTCGGCATAGTCTGGAGCGTCGGCTAGAGGTAGCCGAAGCTAGGGGAGATGATAACTTAGTGCGTCTTCTGGAAGAGGAGAAAATGGCACTCCACCTCTAACAAAATTAGCAAGGTATAGCGATCATCCCACTGTAAACTAAAAACCTGCTTATCGCGCTGATGCCGAGCGTAGCAACTCACGCAGGTTTCTGAAAAGGAATTCACCCTTAGTCCACCCAGGTGAATTTGTTTTTGATGCGCGTTAGCCTAGTCCTAGATCCGTCACTGCACCGACACTACTAGAAGAGACTAACTTGGCATATTTTGCTAGTACACCACGGGTGTAACGGTGCTTTGGTGGCTGCCATTGCTGACGACGTTCCTCAAGTTCCGCATCTGATACGTGGAGATTTAAGGAGCGTGCAGGAGCGTCAATAGTAATCGTATCACCTTCTTTAACCAAAGCGATCGCACCACCAACTGCTGCTTCTGGGGCTACATGACCAACTACCAAGCCATAGGTGCCACCAGAAAACCTGCCATCAGTAATCAAACCTACCGAGTCTCCTAAACCAGCACCAATAATCGCCGAAGTGGGAGCAAGCATTTCCCGCATGCCAGGACCACCTTTGGGTCCTTCGTAGCGGACAACAATCACGTCACCAGCCTTAATCTTACTAGCAAGAATTGCATCAAGACAGGCTTCTTCCGATTCAAATACCCTTGCTGGGCCGGTAATTTGCGGCTTTTTGACCCCAGTTATTTTGGCGACTGCCCCTTCTGTCGCCAGATTACCTTTGAGAATTGCCAGGTGTCCTTGAGCATACATCGGGTTATGCCAAGGGCGAATCACGTCTTGGCCAGCAGGTGGTTCTTCTGGAACATTAGCCAAAACTTCAGCAATAGTTTCTCCAGTAATTGTTAAGGCATCACCGTGCAAGATGTCATGGGCCAAAAGCATTTTCATCACCAAAGGAATACCACCGACGCGGTGCAAATCTAGGGTTACATATCTGCCAGAAGGTTTGAGGTCACACAGCACTGGCACTCTACCACGGATAGTTTCAAAGTCATCCATTGATAACTCAACCCCAGCAGCATGAGCGATCGCTAATAGGTGCAACACAGAATTTGTCGAACCGCCCACCGCCATAATTACCGCGATCGCATTTTCAAAGGCTTTGCGAGTCAAAATCTCTCTAGGCAACCGCTGTTGCCGAATTGCCTCTACTAATACCGCAGCAGATTTCTCAGCACTATCAGCTTTCTCTGCATCCTCAGCCGCCATTGTTGAGGAATAGGGCAGGCTCATTCCCATAGCTTCAAAGGCTGAAGACATCGTGTTGGCTGTATACATACCACCACAGGAACCTGCACCAGGACAAGCCTTTTCTTCCACTGCCGTCAATTCTGTTTCGTCGATTTTGCCAGCACTGTATTGCCCGACAGCCTCAAAGGCACTGACAACCGTCAAATCGCAGCCGTTATGACGTCCTGGTTTAATGGTGCCGCCGTAGACAAAGATTGCGGGAATATTCATCCTAGCGATCGCAATCATTGCTCCTGGCATATTCTTGTCACAGCCACCAACTGCCAGCACACCATCCATACTCTGCCCATTGCAAGCAGTCTCAATAGCATCGGCAATCACTTCTCGGGATACTAGGGAATATTTCATCCCTTCAGTACCCATAGAAATGCCATCACTGACGGTAATTGTGCCGAACATCTGGGGCATGGCACCAGCATCTTTAATTCCCGTCTCTGCCCGTTTAGCCAGGTCATTAAGACCTATATTGCAAGGAGTAATTGTGCTGTACCCATTGGCAATCCCGACAATCGGTTTAGTAAAATCTTGATCTGTAAAACCAACTGCCCTTAACATGGCTCGGTTAGGCGATCTCTGGACGCCCTGGGTTACCGCTTTGCTTCTAAAGTTGTCCGCCATGGATGTGTTCTTCCCTTAGCTATCAGCTATTGGCTATCAGCTATCAGAAGAATGGGTTGAAAGTTATAGGCAAAGAATGTTGAAGGTAGATTAACTCTTTAAAAAACTTCAACTTTCCACCAATAAAGTGTAACCCAAAGGGAGTAGAGTGATTTTCTTCCCCGGTGAATCCGGGAATTGACTACTCCCTGTAAGCACATCTTGTCAACTTTTAACTCTTCTGCCGCTAACAGCTACTCTTTGATTTTCTCAGAAGGCATGACCGTTTGGTTCGCTATCTTACACCTTTGCTGTTGCCAGTGTAACGAGAACAATCTAGCTGAGGTTGGACAAAAGAGAATAAACACCGTTATTTCTGAGATCAATTTGAGGGACGCCAGATGGATGCCGATGAACTGCTAAAGCGATATGGGTTAGGGGAAAGGGAATTTAGAGGCATTGACTTACAGGGAGCGTCTCTGACGGGAGTTGACTTGAGTAAAGCTAATTTTCGAGGTGCCAACCTCAGTCAGGTCAATCTTACTGGAGCATTTCTGAAGAATATTAATTTGCGGGAAGCGGATCTCTCCGGTGCCCAGCTGCGGGGGGCTAATCTTTGCGAGGCAAACCTGATTGTCAGCAATTTGAGCAAAGCAGATTTGACAAGTGCTCAATTGAGGGATTCTAGTCTAAGGGCTGCCAACCTCAAGGAAGCTAATCTCAGTGGAGCTAATCTAACAGAGGTGATTCTTAGTGATGCGATACTGCGGGAGGCTAACTTAAGTGGCACCAGACTGATCGAGGCATCTTTGAGCCGAACTAATTTATCCTATGCCATCCTCAGTGCAGCTAATTTAGAAGGGGCTAACTTGACCAATGCAATTCTGATCGGAGCTAATCTCAAGGGGGCAAATCTCTCAAGAACCCTCTTGAATGGGGCTAACTTTACTGAAGCCAACTTGTTTCAGGCAGATTTGAGTAGAGCCAAAGTTAATGGAACTAATATGACAAAAGCTAACCTGAGTGAGGCTAAACTCAGAGGCGCGTGCGTGAGTTGGACAACTCTACGAGGAGTAAATCTGACTAGGGCAAATTTGTACCGAGCTAAACTCTGCTGGTCTAATCTAAGTGAAGCGATTTTGGTGGAAGCTGTTTTGATTGATGCCAACCTCAATCAAGTAAATTTGCGTGACGCTGACTTGAGTAGAGCCATCATGCCTGATGCAGCAATCAACTCGTAGTATAGCAATCCTATGGGATTTTCCTTCCAAGGGAGACAGGGAAAACAAGTGAATGTTCTTACTTCATTGAGGATTAGTATATATATTCCAACAGAATTTTTACTTATATAGGAAACTCATCAAATAAATAAGATAAATCGATGATACTTATCTTGCTAAAAGTAGGTTCATAGTAAGATTTGGCGCTAAATTTAACTTAATTTTTGATAATCTTTCAATATCTTCTGATGTTGCTCTGGTTAGAGGCTAATATTGGACTACTGAACTGGGATTTTGCCAAAAAAATAGTCGCGGTTTTCTAGCTTTTAGGGAAATTAATCTCCTAGGCGGCGAACAGCAGCATTTATACTAATTGTGAAACTTTATTGAGGAACCCAAGTAGCACCATGGAAGAAACTGCTTTAGCCAAAAATAAACAATCCCTAGCTGGAACTAACCAAGCTGAAATCTCTAAGAGTAAAGATATCAGAATAAAAAGCCTCAGACCGCTGCCTCATGGTCGTCCGATTGCCAGCAATGTGAGTGTGGGTACAGACGAACTCATGGGTTACCTTGACTGATTAGTTAACTATAAAAATTGATATTTAGTGGCTTTGGCAGTTGTTATTAGCTTTGCTGAAGGCTGAGCATTAGCATAGCGTCGCTAACTACTGCGTAGTCTCTTCTGTGAGCAGCTGGTATCTGATGATTCAAAAGTTCTCAACATAGTGTTTTAGTTCTCGTGCCATCCTTTGAGCTCCTCGGCGTTCGTCCTCCCGAATAAAAGGCAAAAATACGCGAGTGAGGATTCCTGAGTAATAGTTTTTGTGAAGGTATTTGGTGCGGCCAATACCAATCTCTTGTAGCTCAAACAAGTGTTCATTAAGAAAACCAGGGAAGGAAGAAACCCAACTGAGGCAGACTGATGGCTGCACTAATTTAACCAAAGGCTCAAACTCTGTTTCTTCGTCGTGGGGAAGCCTGCGTAGAGAAAGCAAGACTTCTCGCCCTTGCTGAAATGGTACTTTTGAGTCACAGTCGAAGAGGAAAGTATTCCAGTGTTTCCACTGGTCTTTCCGAAATAAAATCTCCCAAACCCTTTGCTTTGGAGCATTGATCTCAATTTCAGTGTAGAGACTAGTCATAAATGTGGCAGTTCAACTCTGAAGGTGTAATTGAGTACAATTGCTGGTTAACAAGCTCCTATAGGCTAGGGTTATTTTTAGCTTATTGAGACAGCATGGTACACCTGACACCCAACTCTAGCTTCAGTTTAACGATTCGCCTTCAAGTTCCCAACTTCTCAGGTACGCTTGCCTCCGTAATTCACGCGATCGCCCAAGTCGGTGGCAATTTGGGGGAAATTAAACTGGTTGAGCAAACTCGCAAGCTTTCTACTCGCGACATTACTGTTGATGCCGCCAGCACAGAACACGCCGAGGGAATTGTCGCAGCGGTTAAGGCACTCAAAGACGTCAAAATTATTAGTGTTTATGACCGCACTTTTAATTTACATCGTGGCGGCAAAATTAGTGTTGAGTGCAAACTGCCCCTAACAACTCAAGCAGATTTAGCGATGGCCTATACTCCGGGTGTGGGTCGCATCTGTAACGCGATCGCTGATGATCCACAAGAGGTCTATTCCCTTACCATTAAGGGTAATACGGTTGCTATTGTCACCGATGGTAGTGCTGTCTTGGGGTTGGGTAATTTGGGGGCACAGGCATCACTTCCAGTGATGGAAGGAAAAGCGATGCTCTTTAAGGCCTTTGCTGGCATTGATGCTTTTCCCATCTGTCTGACTAACCAAGATACAGAAAGCATTATTGAAACTGTCAAAAATATCGCTCCCGTTTTCGGTGGTGTTAACCTCGAAGATATCAGCGCCCCACGCTGCTTTGAAATTGAGGCAAGGCTAAGGCAAGAGTTAGATATTCCTGTCTTTCACGATGACCAACATGGTACGGCAATCGTCAGCCTTGCAGCTTTGATTAATGCCCTGAAACTAGTCAAGAAATCCCTAGAAGACGTGCGGATCGTGATTAACGGTGCAGGAGCTGCTGGAGTAGCAATTGCCAAGTTATTGCGCAAAGCGGGAGCTAGTGACATTTGGATGTGCGACTCTAAGGGAATTATCTCTCAAGACCGTGCCGATTTAACAGAGCAAAAGCGCCAATTTGCCGTTGCAGCGGCTGGTTCCCTTGCTAATGCCCTTGAGGGTGCCGATATCTTTTTGGGGGTTAGTGTTCCTGGTGTCGTTACACCGGAGATGGTACGCTCTATGGCAAAAGACCCAATTGTGATGGCAATGGCAAATCCGATACCGGAAATTCAGCCAGAATTAGTCGTGAATGATGTGGCGGTAATGGCAACAGGTCGTAGTGACTACCCAAATCAGATTAATAACGTCCTTGCCTTTCCCGGTGTCTTTCGCGGGGCTTTAGACTGTCGAGCATCGGCAATTACAATCAACATGTACCTGGAAGCTGCTAATGCGATCGCTTCCTTGGTGACTAGCACAGACTTGGACAAGGAACACATTATTCCTTCCGTTTTCGATGATCGAGTTGTCACGGTAGTTGCTAGTGCCGTGCAGCAGGCAGCGCGGCAAGATGGGGTAGCGCGTCTATAACAGCTAAGGGAGGAGTAGGAACTGACAGGTTGAAGTTTTTGACCTGTCGGGTAGAAGCTTTTAAGCACCAGGCTGTCTCAGCTCGGTGCTTAGCCTGTAATATCATTTTTGATTCAAGCTCAGCAAGGGTTATTCTTGGTAATTAACAAAAGTATCTTTTGACTGGTCTAGCAGTCCTTTTCGAGAAGCTGCTTGCCTTTCTAAAACAGACTTCAGCTTGGTATGAGGGGTTTCTTGTTCAATATGAATCTGAATTTTTGGGCCAGAACTTGCTAGACGGATGATCATTCCATCATTAGCGGGCACTTGGGTAAAACGCTTCCCTTTAAGGTAAGTGCCGTTAGCACCTAAGCTGAAGACTTCCCAGTCCGAACCATTGTGCCTCAGTTCTACATGGTGACGAGAAACTACAGCACTGTAGAGAATAACCTCGTTGTCTGCTGAGCGCCCAATCCGAATCACTGACTTATTTTTAAAAGGCCAACTTTGAACAGGTACAGGCTGGAAAGGATGCAGCAAAGTCAGAGTAATCACTGGTATTAAATCTTGCGAGTGACTTATCCTAATTCGGTCTGAGACTCTTATATAGTTCCCCCAGCAACTGGCGTGGGGGTCTCTTACCTACACCACCGAAACTGTTACCAGAGTCGGTAAAAGCTAATCCCAGCGAAAAAGGTGATATTTACCCCCTTAATCAATCGTATAGCTTGTGGGGAAAGTTTGGCGGACTCATGGGGAATGCCTATCCTAGAAAATCTGCTTTCTAACGACCCTCAAAAGCTTAAAAACCATTTGAGATTAACTCTTCGATACAAGCCTAACCCATTTGGATACTCTTGACTAAGCTCCTGAGCTGCTCAACTTGGTAGCATTGGGCTCTAGGGAGACGTTAGCTGGCTTTGTACCCAGGGTGATTTAAAAGTTTTATTAAAGGAAGGGGCATCTCAATCTTGCCCCCTCTTTAGGCAGAATTAAGCAACTTGGAATAAAAATGTTACCTGGTCACCTTTGCCTAAACTAATGCGATCGCCTGGTCGTAGTCTATGCCGATTCCCGCTAGGTAGGGGAGTGTGATTGATGTAGGTGCCATTAGAACTGCCAACATCTTCAATGTAGTAAATATCTCCCTCGACCCTAATATCTGCGTGAATACGGGAAACGATATCTGAGTCAGGAAAACCAGAAACGTCAACATCAGGCGGAATTTGATCATTGGGTTTACCGACATGAATCACTTGAAGATTCTGGGGCAACTCAATCAACGTGTTTGTTTGCAGGTGTAGTAGTTGAGCTGACTGTAGCTGCAATTGAGTTTTGGCGCTTCCGGAAGAAACTACCGCTGCCGAGGAAGGGCTAGTACTAGTGGCTGTAGCCGCTGGTACTGCTTCACTGCTAACAGCGGGGGGTGGTGGTGGAACTGTCTCTTGGCCAGGATGACTCTCGCTCTCGTTGGCAGCTTCTGAATTGGCTGATTGAGTCACAATGGTAGCAGGAAGCCCAGGGGCAGAGTCAGGAGCCGGTGGACTCGTAGGATTTTGTTCTGGCTCTGAAGTTTCAGAGCTAATAGACATGGGTTCAGGTTCAACAAGCGGATCGGGGTTCACCAAGTCCGGTATTTCGGGGAGTTGGTCCAGAGCCGACATACTCCCTTCTCCGAACGGAGCACTCATTTTCAAGTTAAAGCCGCACTGACCACAGAAGCTAGCATCCGTCTGAACAGTTGCACCACAGTTGGGGCAGTTAGTGGTTTCTGGTAAGGGGGTGTAGCAGGCTTCACATTGAGTGGCTCCGTCTGGATTTTGGTGATTGCAGTTAGGGCAGACAATCATAAAATATCCTCGCAGCCATTATCCTTTCTACTTCATGAAAGCACAGAGGAAGCTCAGAATAATAATCAACCCTAAGAAAGGTTACCGTTTATTTGTTAGTCCTTAGTTCCATTTGCTATTGATGGTTAACTACTACTAAGCTTTTGCCAGGAAAAGGTCACAAGTTAATTGCGCATCAGACTAGCAGTTTTATGCAGTAGTCCAACTGAAACCGCACAATTTGCTGCAGGTGGATAACAAGTTATACTCCCTATGCTATAAAATTTCCACTCCTTAGGGGTGGAATAAAGCTTGGGGGAACCGATGCAATTTCAGAGAGCAATCGGGATGACAGGATTTGAACCTGCGACATCCTGCTCCCAAAGCAGGCGCGCTACCAAGCTGCGCTACATCCCGTTTCTTACCTAGCCAGTATAACTTGATTTTTGCTCTTGTGCATTATGCCTCAAGATCCCGAAAAGACGAAAGTTAATCAGGATACCAGAACATGCCCTTAATTCCTTCTGGGTCGGCCATAAATCCCATTCTCCGGTAGAAGTTCACGACATGCGGGTCGGCAAAGAGTGTGATGTTACTAATATCTTCGCTGCGAAGCTTCTTAATAACATACTTCATCAAGGCTTTACCTAGCCCCTTGCTCTGGAATTCTGGGTGAACCACTACATCCCAAATGGTGGCGTTGAAAGCGTGATCTGAAGTTGCACGAGCAAAACCGATGAGGCGCCTGGTGGCACCTCGCTGTTGCCACATAGAAGCGACCAGAAAACTATGCTGAATCGCTTTTTTGACTTTACGCATGGGACGGCGAGACCAACCAACGGCGTCGCAGAGTTCCTCTAATTCATCCAGGTCAATTTCTCTCTCCGTGCTAAAAAATATTCGAGAGCTACCGTCGGTTCGATTATTCGTACCTTCGACTCCATCTCTTTCAAACTGCATCTGCGGCGAGGCAGCCTCAGAACCGCTAAAAAAGCTTTTCCAAAAACCCATGCCGTTGTGGCTATAGCATTTTTCTAGTTCCGTCCCCAACTCAGGCATAATTTCCTCTCCTTACGGATTGGAGCTTCTGCTCGATAGAGACCAGATTTAACAATAAAAGCTTACCCTAAACCCTGAAGGTACGACCTCAACAAATTGAAACTTATGTAAGCGTTAGGCATCTCTTAGATTAATCAACGCCCAATAACTCTGATAATTCCCTTAAGAGCGGCACATCCTTAGGATCTCTGATAGTTTTTGTAGCACAGAGCTTCGCCCAAATTTTTTGAGCGTGAATTAGATGATAGCACAACTAGAGGACAGCGTTTTCCAACAACTTTCTTGGTGTTCCCTAGTGATGGGAAGATCTGGCATTTTAGCGATTGCTTTTCTCTGTAATCTCTCCGGTCTCCATAACTCATTGGCTAACGGGAAAAAACTCCTTTGATGAGCAGGAGAGCCTAGCTTGAAAGCAGGGAGATCATACTAGTTAATCTACAGCAAACCCACTTGTGGTAGATTAGTCACTTAACTTAACTTATAGAAGAGAAGTCCTTGCTCCCTTCAAAAAGAAGGTATCATGGGCGGCCGTCACGTAGACTAAGGCTATGAAGCCGAATTTGTGAGAGATTAACCAGATACAGCAAGTTTTGTCCTAGAAATGTAACTGGCGATGAACTCCCAAACAGCTTTTTACCAAAGCGAACGCGTCTTAACTCTACCGATGTCTAGCTGCTTTATGGCTGCGGGTCTAAAATCTTCTCAAATGGAACACCTGAAGCGCTTTAATCGAGCGTTTCCTGCGTTTTATGAGCAGTTTGTGAGTAGCGAGATTCAACTGCAAAACCTCAAACTTGCTTACCAGCTCTACAAAACCAAAAGTGTAGTGATTGAGCTAAAACCGGAAAGCTCTAAGAGTGTACTGCATTTCGCTTACCGCAATCAATCCTTTCTCCTCAGTGACATTTTTGGTGTAATGACGGCCTATGGACTGACTATCCATAACCTCAGTCTCTACGGCCAAATACGCCTACCCATGCTGGTATTTATCAAACTAGTTGTCTCTCGTGGTAGTCAAGCTTTAACAGATACAACAGCAGAAAACGTCTGTCGTGCTCTGCGGGAGGCGTTAGCAGGGCGTTTTGAGGTAGAGGAAATGTTGGCAGTGGAATTTAATCTCAATGCTGGCTTGGAGCAAGTAGAAACGGAATTCTACGTGGATCCGGTTTTCCACCTACCAGCACTGTTGATTGAGGCAGATAACCAACCTGGCTTGTTTTATAAAGTTATGTATGCCATCTGGCAAGAGGATTTATTAGTGGTTAATGCCAACTTGCTAGTGTGGCGCGGACGAACCAGGCTCATTTTGTATTTGTTGGGGCCCAACGAAAGCTTAATTCCTGAATATTTGGGTCAAAAAATTGCCGAAAGCGTACGACAGCGCCTCTTAGGTCGGCGTTTTTAGGTTAAAGATGACTTTCTGGTGCGCCTGTCCCTGCCTTTTTATAATTTCTCGCTGCCATTCTCAGGTAGGATAAAATTATGCCCACTATTGATATTCTGGGAGCTAAACACGCCTACGAACTAACGCCTCCCACTGCATCAACCTCTCCTGTTCTGGTTTTTATTCATGGTTGGCTTCTCAGTCGTAGTTATTGGCAGCCTCTAATTGACAAGTTGGCACCGGATTATCAGTGCCTCAGTTATGACCTGCGGGGTTTTGGAGGCTCACAGTCCCAGACTTCTAGCACTTCAAGAAGAACACCAAAACATGCCTCTATTTTGGTTGAGTCTGATGCTGAGAGCTTATCTAGCAACTGCTACACCTTGAGTACCTATGCCAAAGAATTAGGGGTCTTGCTGCGAGAGCTGGGAATAAACCGCGCTTGGCTTATTGGTCACTCTCTAGGCGGTAGTATCGCGCTTTGGGGAGCTTTTTTGTTACCTGAGCAGGTGTCAGGTGTCATTGGTCTCAATGCTGGTGGTGGTATTTATCTCAAAGAAGAATTTGAGCGCTTCCGCACTGCTGGTCAACAACTAGTAAAACTACGTCCCCGCTGGTTGTGCCACCTCCCTTTGATTGATTTAATCTTCACGAGAGCTCAGGTAAGGCAACCCCTAGCGCGTCAGTGGGGACGCCAAAGGGTGATTGATTTTGTTACCGCTGATTCTGAAGCTGCCTTGAGAACCTTATTAGATTCCACCACCGAAGCCGAAGTTCACCGTTTGCCCCAAGTGGTATCACAGCTAGAGCAGCCTGTTTACTTTTTAGCGGGGGCCAACGATATGGTGATGGAACCTAAGTATGTACGCCATCTTGCCAGTTTTCACCCTTTGTCCCAAGGTTGTAGCCAGAACGTGATTGAAATTCCTGAGTGCGGACATATGGCAATGGTGGAGCAGCCAGATGTTGTCAATACTCAAATTCGTCAGATTCTCGCTAATTACCCTGACTAGAGAACTCCTATCGTGTGGCAGTAGAGTCCAATTTCGCTCGTAAGTCTGCCCAACTGATTCCTTCTAGGCTCGGCAGAACAACATGAGCCGCGCCAACTCGCTCAGTAGGGCCAAGACCAACTGTCCACATATTGGCTGCTAAGGCTGCTTTAACACCGGAGGTGGCATCTTCTATGACCATACACTGGGCAGAGTTGAGTCCTAGCTGGTCAGCTGCGTAGAGAAAAAGGTCGGGTGCTGGTTTAGAAAACTCCACGCTATAACCGTCGGCAATAACATCTACTCGGTCGGCGATACCCAGTTGTTTAATAACGGTTTTCGCGTTTTTACTGGCTGAACCAATAGCCACCTTGATGCCGAATAACCGGAGCTCGTCTAACAGTGCTAAGGCCCCAGGTAGCAAATTTTCTGGACTGATTTGTTGAATGCATTCCCTGTAGTAACGATTTTTGCGCTCCATCATCTCCTGGATTTTCTCTTCAGAGAATTCCCGAAAACCGACAATTCGCATTAGTGAATCTCGACGCGAGAGTCCTCGCAGCGCTTCATTGGCTTGCCGACTGAAGACCATACCTTCCTCATCTGCCAGCTTTTGCCAAGAGCGGTAGTGGAATTCTGCCGTATCCGTCAAGACACCATCTAGGTCGAAAATCACTCCTTGGATCTCCGGAGGAGTCGAGCCTGTGCCTTCAAGGGAACGTAAATCAAACTCGTGCCAATTACCGCACCAGTGGAGCTTAAACTGCAAGCGAGTCCAGCCTGGAGGTAAATGGGGATTTGCCACAGGTCCGCTTTCCCCAAATTGGATGCCGCCAAAGCCGAAAACTACTGTTTGCCAAAGACCACCAGCAGAAGCACCATGGATACCATAAATCGCGTTGCCTCGGACATCTTCTAGATCTACCATGGCTGCTTGCAGAAAACGCTGATAAGCTTCTGTCGATTTACCTAAATCTGATGCCAAGATAGCGTGAATGGCTGGCCCCAAAGAAGAGCCGTAAGTAATGTCAGTGCGTGGTACGTAGTAGTCCCAGTTGGTCTTGAGTATTTCTTGGTTGTAAGGAAATTCTTGGGATTCTCGCATCAGGTAGAGGAGCATCAAGACGTCCGGCTGCTTGAGTACCTGCCGTTTACTGGCTCCGTCGATGCCCAAGATAACCTGCATCGAGCGATCCCGTGGCTCGTAATCATCTAAGTTAATATCTTCTAGATGGAAAAAACCCTCATACTGTTCGATTAACCCGGTTGACTGGTCGTAGGGAATCCATAAATTATTAGCAATATCACGCCAGCGAGATTGTCGTTCTGTACTTAGTTCCAGTTTTTCTGTTAGTTGAGCAGCTTGTGCGGGAAACTTATTACTGAGCCAGTCGTAGACGAAGAGTGCTTTCTCCAGATGCCATTGCACAATCCGGTTGGTAAAGGCATTGTTGTTGACATGATGCTCGTGGTATTCGTCGGCTCCAATTACCTCGCGAATTTCATAACGTTCATGCTTGGTATTCAACTCGACACGGCTACCCCAAAAAATGGCAGTATCGAGGATAATTTCGGCACCGTAGTCGCGCATCCAGTCGTCATCGGCAGTAGCTTGCCAATAGTGCCAGATACCGTAGGCAATATCAGCACTGATGTGGATTTCGCGATCGCGACACCAAATCCTGATGTCTTCAGCGTAGGGGTTATTCGGCACCGCCCAACGGGGAGTCACCTCATCTCCGGTATCCGCGCTTTCCCAGGCAAACATTGCTCCTTTGTACCCATAATGTTGGGCTTTGCGCCTTGCTCCATCTAGGGTGTGGTAGCGGTAGGTAAGTAAATTGCGTGCTAAGGCTGGCTGGGTGAAGGTAAAGAAAGGCAGGATGAAAATTTCTGTATCCCAAAATACATGACCGAAATAGCCAAATCCAGATAAGGTTTTCGCTGGGATACTAACTTTGCCATTATGGCGTGGGGCAGCAATGAGCAACTGGAAGAGATTGTAGCGGACAGCTAACTGGGCCGCAGTATCGCCCTCAATCACGATGTCGCTCTTGTGCCACACTTGATCCCACACCTGCTCGTGAGCAGTGAGCAGAGCCTTATAATCAGGTAATTGGGCTAACTTATCTTGAGCTTGCTGGACTGGAGCTGCCACCTCTTGTGAGGTGAAAACTGTTAACACTTTCTCTAGTGTTACTGTTTCTCCTGCTGAAGCTGTAAATGTTGTTTCTAGGGTGGGGTAACCAGGAACACTGGTTACTTGTAAAGATGCCTCAGTTCCCAATAACCTTAATCGGGAAGCTACTCCTAGTTCAATGCGAGAATTTCGTGTGCGTACGTGCAACCAGATACCTTGATCAATTTCACCTTGATCCAGCCATTCCCAGTGGTTAAAACCCTGATTTTCGGGATAGCCATTGATGCTGGCCTGAACTTTAATCGTTCCCTCAAAATCGACGGGTGTTAACTGACAGCGTAGCCCCAGAACATGTTCATCTGCTAGGCTAGCAAAGCGCTCAAAACGGAGATCTAGTGTGTGACCCCTCTGGCTACGCCAACGCACCTCGCGGCTCAGCACACCACGACGCAGGTCAAGTTGACGCTCATAGTCGAGAATTTCGCCCTGCTCAAGCTGGAAACGCTCTCCATCGATGATCAGTACCAAAGGTAGCCAGTCAGGGCAATTGGCGAGTTCCGTGTACATAACCGGAACGTCATCATAAACTCCATGAATCAATGTGGCAGGCAAGGCGCGAGCATAACTTTCCTCAAAGCTGCCTCTCGTACTTAGGTAACCGTTGCCTATAGTAAAGACGGTTTCTTTATGGTGCAGTTGGTCAGGATCAAACTGGGTTTCAATTAGAGTCCAGTCTGTGTAGATGTAGTGCTGGGAATTAACTGTTGCATCCATTAGAGCTTAATTTGTTAGGGGGAGACTGGGGTTTTAGTAATCTTCAAAAGAGCTGACTTGGACTTTAGAAAACTAAATTCCAACCAAAAATGGGAGCAGTTAAAAACGAAATCTTATATTTTCTAGTAACCTGTTCAACACAAAAATCTCTACCGTTGTCTGTGCTGTTCTAGAAGTTTTTCGGCTCTTGGTTTATACATTAAATAAAACAACGCTTCTAAGTAACGCAGCATTGCTTCGCGGTTGTCTTGAGAAGCATAGTTCCAAAAGCTATAAATTTTAGTGAGCAATAGCAATCGATTTGTATGTAATTGCCAGTTGTATTTTTCGCGGACTCGCTTGATAGCCTGTTCAGAAATTTTCTGCCAGTACTGAGGATTAATTTCGCACTGGCGGATAAATTCCAAAATTTTTGTTGCCGTCTCTTCTAAGTTTGTTGGATTAATATGAAATCCATTTTCTCCATGTTGAATAATTTCTAGGGAGCCGCCAAATTGAGTGGCGAAGGTAGGCAAGCCAGAGAGCATGGCTTCTAAAATTGTGACACCGAAGGCTTCAAAGCGGGCGGGGTGGACGAAGATTCCCTGGCAATCAGCAATCACTCGGTAAGCTTCACCGAGATCACGACTGGTGAGACGCATCCCTAACCAGCGCATTTTATGCTCAAGATGATACTGGTTAACCAGTTCGTGGAGCCTTTCGATTTCCCCTTTTTCTTCTAAGTTTGTTGCTTCAGACGAATGCAGTTTTCCGGTTACTAAGATTAAGTGGCAACGTTCTTGTAGTTCCTGACTTTGACCAAAGCATTCGACTAAACCAGTAAAGTTCTTGACAGATTTGAGGGGAGCAAGGGCGAAAATTGGTCGCTTGTCGAGGTTTTCTAGGTGACCTAAAATCTGGCGATCTTCTCTCGTAAACAGGAGTTCGTAGACTCGTTGCTGATCATCTGGAACTCTGTCTTCTGTCTGAGAATAGGGGAAGAAGCTTTTCTCGTTAACCCCAGGCGGTACCACATTAAATTTGGGACTAAACAGCTCAATCCCATTGACCACATGATAAAGCTGGGGCATTGTGAAACACTTATAGGACTCGTATTGACCCGTAGTGTCGGGCGTTCCCATAATTTCGTGGTAAGAGGAGGTGATAATAAAATCGGCGGCGTTCATGCTGATTAAGTCAGCACTGAATTGCAATGAGAAATGGTATTGCTCCTCTAAGTCTTGCCAATAGAGGTCACTAAATAGGTATTTGGACTTTTCTAGGGAGTGAGCAATATTGCAATGGGTTACTTTGAGACGACGAGCCAAAAGGGAAGCAACTAAGTTACCGTCGCTGTAGTTGCCGATAATTAAATCGGGACGTCCCCCAAATTTTGCTAGTAGTTCTCTTTCTGCATCCAGAGCAAAAGTTTCTAGATAAGGCCAAATCTCAAATTTAGAAATCCAGTTTTGAGTTACTTTGGGATTAAATTCCGCGAAAGGAACGCGCAAGATCCAAGTATTTTCTGTGCCTTGAACTTTTTCGATCCTTTGATTACACAGGGTTCCTTCGCAGTTAGGAATCAGACGAGTCAGAATAATTACTTGGGGTTGGATACCCAATAGGTCTAGACCCGCTAGTTTAATATCTTCGTGGAGTTTTTTGTCTAAACTGTAAGCTTGATCGAGGACATAGGCAACTTGTCCTGCTGTCTCAGCTCTTCCTAGAACACCTTCTTGGCCTACCCAACCGTGTACAGAGACGAGAACGACGTGAAAAGTTAAAGGAATACGAGAGATAAAGGCTTCATTGACAGCGTGGTCTGGGGTATCAATTAGTCTATCTAGTAATTCTAGGGTTTCGCGCACCCTGGAGGCGGTATTGCCCCAACCTGGTTCAAATCCTAGTTCTTGGAGTTGAAAGCGAAATTTTTCGTAGGGTTCGTTGGCTGGTAAATTACCGACTACTCTTAAGGCTTGCTTAACTTGTTGAGATAGCTGGGTTGCTGAGTGGATGCGGTCGTTTACTAGTAGGGGGATGCTGTTATGTTTGTGTTCGTGTAAAAATTTAAACAGCGCCTCTAGCCAATGCTGGGGGTCGGCAAATAGTTTGCTCGACAGGTAACGGTTGAGGAACTCTAGACCCTTGCCGATATTTCTGGGGTCACGGATTGTCGGAGAAGGCTCATAGAAGGGACCAAGATCTATTTCTAAGATTTGGGGTTGGTAGCGGTTAACTAAGCGATCGCGTAAATCTAGTAACGCTTGTGGTGTCATGGGTTCGACACTTGTCAAGTCTGCTGCCAGTTTGCATACTTCTTGACTAGCAATTCTGGGTCTAAACAAAAACCACACACTTTCTTCTTCCAGAAGAATTTCGTGGGTGTAGTGAATTAGCTCCCCAATAGTGGAAGAGTGATAAAAGTAGGCTGGCTTTTGAAATTTATGGCAGTAATCTTCAAAAGCTTGCAAAATCTCATTTTGTAAGAAATACTGTCTGCCAGAGGAGTATAACTCGCTGATTAATTGACGCAGAGCGGTCTTTTCATCGCTATCTAAGACTGCTTGAACCAGTTCATACATGATGCATCCCTAACCCCTACCAACTTTCTTTTAGATCCTCCTGGTTATTAGCGCTTTACGCTACCTCCCCAGGAGGAACTTTAGTCTGGTCAGCTATTTGGTTTCTCGCTTTGGGGGTCTACTTACAGTTTGAGCCGCCGGCGAACCCCTTACCGCGAATATTTAGTATCAGGCTTCAATCACAACCCTTAGGTTCCCTCTTTTTCTGGCAACTCGGCAGGCGGTAGTGCCGTTAGAGCGTTCAAATTCCAAATCCAGTAGAGTTGAACCCACTCTCAGATTGTTCAATGATAAGTGCTGAATTGACTCTGGTAAAGTTGGTTCAATAATTCGTAAACAGTTGCCCGGTGCATCTGGTACTAGGTTAACCATCATGCCTAATAACTGAAAGATGCTGCCTGTTGCCCAAGCCTGGGGTGAACAAGCGACAGGATACCTTACAGGATTATCTTCGCTGAGGCGTTCGTAGCCACAGAAAAGTTCTGGAGGACGCATACCAGGCTGTTTGAGGGTCATATCAAACATTCCTTGAGCCACTTCCAGAGCCTGGTCAATTAAGCCGAGCGATCGCAGTCCCTGAGCAATTAAAGCATTATCATGAGGCCAGACAGAACCGATGTGATAACCCATGGGATTATAAGCCGGAGAAAGACTACTGAGGGTACGAATCCCCCAGCCGTTGGACATGTCTGGTGCTCTGAGTCGCTCTGCTACAGAATAAGCTTTTTCTGAGGTGAGAATTCCGATACTTAGACAATGACCTGGATTAGAGGTAATACTGTCTACCCGGTTACCTTCTCCGTCTAAAGCTAAAGCACAGTAACCTTGGTCTTCCACCCAGAAATCGCGATTGAAACGCATTTTAAGGTCTTGTGCCTCTTCTTGCCAGCGTTCTACTAAATCTAGCCGCTTTTTAATCTTGGCAATCTCAGCCAAGCGTGTTTTAGCGGCGTAAACATAGGCTTGCACTTCGCACAAAGCAATTGGTCCTGTGGCCATTTCGCCTTGACGATTAACAATACAATCGCCGGAGTCTTTCCAACCTTGGTTGAACAAACCTCGCTTCGAGTGCAACATGTAGCTTAAGTAACCCGTTTCCTTACAGCTACTGTCAATCCAATCCATAGCAGCCAGGGCATTAGGCCAAAGAAGCTCTAGGGTTTCCCTGTCATTAGTCCAAGCATAGTATTCGGCATAGAGCATTAACCACAGGGGAGTAGCATCTACTGTACCGTAATAAGGAGTGTGGGGAATTTCGTTACAACGAGCCATCTCACCCAGGCGCAGTTCGTGCAGTATTTTGCCCGGTTGTTCATCCCGCCACTCATCTTCTTTGGTGCCCTGGTAATGAGCCAAAGTGGTAAGGGTTGCTTGAGCAATGCTCGGATCGAGAATCAAAATCTGAGAGGCGGCAATAATGGAATCACGCCCAAACAGCGTGGAAAACCAGGGCACTCCAGCAGAGATTGCTTGGTTGTTACCAAAGGTTTGTCTGAGGGTGTAAATATCTTGCTCAGCCCGCTCAATCATCTGATTGTATATTGCCTTGTCGGCACTGATGCGGGTAACTTTTTGTGTCCAGTCTTGCTGCTCTAAGAGTTTTCCTCCCTTAGCTTGCATCAAGCTTGTCGGCCCACTAACTACTGATGTTACTCGGTTATTAGTATACATCTGTAATCGATAGCCGAGCTTTGTCGTCTCGTGGGAATTAATTTCTAGCTGCCAAACAGCAGTACTTCCTTGGAGATAGTCTGGTTTTTGGTGAAAAAATTCAATACGAGACTCCATTACAGACTCGTCCAAACCTCGGTAAGCCAGTATTAGTTCTTTAACCATTGAGGATGAGTTTTTGTTACTAGGTAAAGCTTCTGGTATGCTTTCTAGTTCATACTGCTCATCTGGTGATACCTGGTTTTCTGTAATCTGACCATTCTCAAGAGAAGTATCATTTTGCAACTTCTCTTCTGGCATCATCTGTAAAAGTTGCCCGCGTCTTTCTCGTTCGTATCCTCGAACTTCAAACAGGTCTACAAAATCAGCACCAAAACTCAGACTAAGTTCAAATTTAACTGGGCTAGTACTGTAATTAGAAATTTCTATTTCTTCAAACAGACCACCATTAAAAACCAATTCTCTACGAACACCAAGGGTATCAGGCTGTAAAACATTTTTGAGGCGGGGGTTGGTACACAGAACAGATAATAATAATCCTTTCTCAACCGAGCTACTGAGTAGTACAGGAGCTCTTTGTTCAATTTGCAATTCTAGCCGACTGAGAAATCGGGTATCACAGCAAAACAATCCCATGCTGGCGTTAATATCGTCTTCCAAAGAGCCAGAAATGTTACCCAAAGTGTCAGCGACTAAAAACATGTCGTTGTCTTTAAGTGTGAGAGTTGGTTGAGGTTCTTCGCTAATTACACAAGGCCAGGTAGGAGTAGAATAATCTTCGGCAGGAACAAATTTTCTTCCGTTTATTTCGATAATATTTGGTGTCATATTTTTGGTGTTTAGTGTTTAGTGCTAGGTAAAAAAAGATTTCGGACTTTAGGAATTACTAAGAATAGTCAGCCAACAATAATGACCATAACCAGCCACTATAGTCATCTGGACTTGACCTCTTGCTCAATAAGAACAGCGCTGAACTAGGCTTTTGTAGTTGTTCTGCCGCCTCTGTAATTACTTAAGCGCGACTGTAAGCTTAGGTTAGGTCAGTACCATTCTACTGAAGGACTGATTCCCCTTTTCTGTTTGCTGTATTTCGCAGCTAAGAGTTCAGATAAGATACCGTTCTTCGGTTATATTAGATAGCTTTGTACCAAAGTAGCTTACTAGCTGTATGTTCTTCCAGCTAGAGGCTGCGATAGCGTTAAACTACCCAGTACGCTACTGATTTAATAGTTCCGGTCAGGATAGCTACTGCCAGTGGTTAATGGCTTGAGTCTAGTTTTCAGGGTGTGGTGAATACCCATTATTCTTAACTTACTATCTTCTCCGCAAAAAATTCCTATTGGGAATAAACCATATCTTATCTTTTGAGGCGTTTATTTTTAGGTAATCCTATACTAGCTTATCAGGTTTATCACTAGGCTTCGGTGTGCGCTAAACCGGCGAGAGGGATTGTTAGTACTGGGGGCAACGCTTTTTAAGTATGCTTGGTAAACTAACTCCCAAATCCCCTATTAGCTAAATTGGAAGCACCAGATCTCAATAAACCTCGCTGAGTGTGGGTGATGCTGCTAAAAGACCCCCGAGACTATCAAATTGTGTTCCTGTTGCTGTTTCTCGTCTTGGGTATTGCCACAAGAGACTGGACAATACGACTAGACTTAATTGTAGTTGTATTTCTCACCTGTCTCCTGACTCAGTGGATAGCAGTATCTTACTGGTCGAAATGGCGGGAAAGATTAACTAACCCTTTGAGACGAGGGGAAAATTGCCCCTCCCCACAGTACGACAGCTTAGTCAGCAATCGGAAAACCTCTTCGCTCAAAAGTGCAATAATTACAGCTTTAGGCTTAAGTCTTTTGTTGCGGGCAGATGATTACACCACAATGATCATCGCAGGCTCTCTGGCAATTTTCAGTAAATTTATTTTTCAAGCTCAGGGCAAGCACTTTTTTAATCCTGCTAATTTTGGCATAATTTCGGCTCTCCTACTAACAAATGATGCTTGGGTTTCCCCTGGACAGTGGGGGGATGGAGGCTGGTATGCCCTATTATTTGCAGGTACTGGTGGAACGGTATTAAAACGAGTAGGTCGCTGGGACACAACCGCTGCTTTTTTAGCTGCATATGCCTTTTTGGAAGCAATGCGCAATCTTTGGCTGGGTTGGACATGGGATGTCTTGTGCCATCGGTTAATGAGTGGTTCCTTGTTATTATTTGCCCTATTTATGCTTACAGACCCTAGGTCAATTCCCGATGCTAAGATGGGGCGCTTAATTTGGGCAGGGTGTATTGCTATAGTTACTTTTGTCTTACGTAATCAATTTTTTATTTCCACAGCCTTTTTTTGGGCTTTATTCGTACTTAGTCCTTTAACTATACTTTTGAATTTTATTTGGTCATTCCCTAGTTTTTCCTGGAGTGAAGCATCTAACCAAGTTTCTGGTGATTCTGTAGAGAAGGCATCTTGAGAAGTTTCTAATTAATCTAGCAGTAGCCAAGGATTTATGAGAAAAAGTAACCACAGATGGACACAGATAAAATATCCAGTCTTCACAATTCATTTAGGATTGCTATAGTTAGCAATTTGATATTTCAGTTTTATTTAATTTGAGGAAGTGGTCATGAAGGTAGTTCGTATACTAATAACTTTTTTATTAAGTCTGGCAGTTATTATTTGCTTTAGTCCCACAGCTTGGGCATTTTGTGGTTTTTATGTAGCCAAAGCTGATACCAAGCTTTATAACAAGGCTTCACAAGTGGTGATCGCTCGTGATGGCGATCGCACTGTTTTAACTATGGCGAATGATTACCAAGGAGATGTTAAAGAATTTGCCTTGATTGTACCTGTTCCTGTAGTACTTCAGCAAGAACAGGTAAATGTAGGTAATCCGGAGGTTATCGAACGGTTAGATGCTTTTAGTGCACCTCGTCTGGTGGAATATTTTGACTCGGATCCTTGTGCGCCTAACTACGAAGCTAGAGTATCAAACATGGAAGGGGGTCAAACGAGGGGACCTTCCCAAGTAGAAATAAATGCTTTAGGAGTAACCGTAGAGGAACGTTTCACGGTAGGAGAATACGATATTCTCATTCTTAGTGCTCAAGAATCTCAGGGTTTGGCAACTTGGCTGAAGCAAAACGGTTACCAGATTCCTCAAGGAGCTAGTCAGCTACTCCAGCCTTACATTAGGCAAAATATGAAATTCTTTGTTGCCAAGGTTAATCTAGCAGAATTTGAAAAAACTGGCTATCAGTCACTGCGACCCCTTCAGATGGCTTACGAATCCCCTAGATTTATGTTGCCGATTCGTCTAGGTATGGTTAATGCTACGACTGACCAAGAATTGCTGATCTATTTATTATCGCCTCAAGGTCAGGCTGAACTAACTAACTACCGCACGGTGAAGATTCCCTCTGACGCTGAAATACCAGTTTTTGTCAAAAACGAGTTTAGTGATTTTTACAAGGCGATGTTCCAAACGGCTTATGAAGGCGAAGGGAAAAAGGTGGCTTTCCTTGAATATGCTTGGGACATGGCTAGTTGTGACCCCTGTTCTGCTGAACCCTTGGATCCAGAAGAACTGCGACAAGCAGGAGTTTTTTGGCTAACTCCCAACCTAGGTAATAATGTGTTTATCACCCGTCTTCACGTCCGCTATACTCGCGACAAGTTTCCGGAAGATTTAATTTTTCAGGAGACTTCAAACCGCCAATTATTTCAGGGAAGATATGTCTTGCGTCATCCCTATACTGGAGAAATACAATGTCCTGCGGGAAGAGAATATCAACGCTATTTGCAGGAACGCCAAGAAAAGGAGGTTCGTACTTTAGCTAATCTGACTGGCTGGGATATCCAGGATATTAAAAAGAAAGCGAATATCAGTCAGTATCAACCTACTAATTGGTGGCAAAATCTTTGGCGCTAGACGTTTAGTAGACGGTGGCAACTATAGCAGTCTTAAATGAGATGGGAACACCTCTGCCTTGTCGCCCTTATTGGAAAATCAAATAGGACTGCTATAGCTTAAGAGGAAGTATCAAAGACTGCCAGCTTTTCGCCAGTACTCACCAATGTTATTCTGACTCTGCTGAGTTTTTTCAATCTCTGCTGACTCCGGTAAATCTTGAAACACACCCCTGGCTTCATTCTCTTCTAAATCTCGCAGCCTATCAGCTTGCTGTAAGCGATCGCGAAGTCCACCCAGATGCCGTTGACTACTCACAGGTTCTCGCGGCAATGGTAAATCTTGATTAGGCCAATTGGATAAATCGCTACAAGCGCAATCCCCACTGGAACTGCCGAGATTAATCAAGGTTACAGGCATATCACAGCGAACACAAGGTTCTATATCCCACCTGGGCGTCAACAGCTCGGCGATAGTTTGTGAGGTGCCCTCCAAGTAGCAATCACCACTTTCGGGTGAGAGAGCTTCTTGCCAAAGACTCTCAAACTCCTGGCTGTAAACCTCACCGGCAATAATTGACGTTGGTAGTCTGGCTAAACTCCCATTGCGAGTGACCAGTTTCTTACCTAACTGAAACCAGCAGGCTAGATAGCGTTTGACTTGTTGTTCAGATGCCATGGTAACTCTCAAATGGAGACTTCTGGACTTGGTTACTATATAACTTAACCCAATGTCCCGCTGATTTATAGTGACACTGTCGCAATATTTTTGCGTATATCTCAGGAAATACTCATCCTGAAGGTCAAGCAGTTTTTAATCTACCTTGACTACTTATTGATATTAATAGAGTTTAATCGGGTAATGGCGAACCCAAGGAACTAAGGTTAAGCACGTGACCTCCAGTAACTAAGTATACTGGTTGAGCTATTCTACCCAGTTGACGCACTAATTGTCCCAAGCGGTCACGGAACACTCTACCCGTAGGATAAGCTGGAACAACACCCCAGCCTGTTTCTTCTGCTACAAGTATTATTGTCCCATCTGTCGTTGATAGTAGACTATGCTTTAGCTCTTGTAAAGTTTCCTCCCATCCCGGCGAATCCTGCTCTAGCAAATTTGCTACCCAGGTTCCCAGAGAATCAACGAGCAAACAACAACTGCTCTGAGAATATTCTCGAAGCGTTGCTGTTAAATTGACAGGCACCGCGATGGTTTCCCAGGTTGAGGGGCGTCGTTGCTGATGTTTTTCAATTCGAGAGAGCCATTCAAGATCATCTGGGTCAGCTTTGGCTGTTGCCACGTAAACCACCTTTCTCCCAGTCCGCATTGCCAGAATTTCTGCCCACTCACTTTTGCCAGACCGCGACGGTCCTGTTACCAAGATCAGTTGATTTTTCTGTTGTTTAGTAGTTGTGGTCACAAGAAAATTTTAGAGAAGTTTTACTAGTCTTGGGTTTTAGAATACATAATTATTTCGTACTCAATTTCTATTGACCAGCAAAGAGTAGACCAGTATAGGGAACAGTTTAGTCAGCCAATAGATTAGTTATAGCCATGGTTTCTCACAAAATGCGACAAATTGAAATCGCGCTAAATCAGTTAGACCACAACAGTTCTGCGGAGAACCCTGATACATCTGCTGCGGCGGCAGAGCAAAACGATATGTTTGCCGAGTTTGCTCAACATCCTGCTAGCGTCGGTGGCAGTAGTCCCTCTTTTTCGATGGCTGTACAGCCCTTTTCTGCCGACCAGCACCATGGCAAAACACCAACGCTGCCCAAATTTAAATCTCCCCGCATTAGTGAGCATCGCCACGGAGTTAACCCTGCCCTGGCAATGAACCTCCTTAAAGAAATCGAAACCATTGTGGGTCGGTGGCAACAGGAACTGCAAACTATCCTGCAGCAAATTCAAGACATTTACCAAGAAGGACCAATTATTGATGGTTGGCTAGACTCTCATGACCGTCAACCCCACGATGGTCAGGCAACAGTACGTCATACCACCACTGACCGACTCAGAGACTACGAAGAAGTATTTAGGCAATCAGACGCCAAGGTAAGTTATCAATCTCCCCGTACTGGCTACCGCCTTTGTGGACTGGATGGGAATGGTCAGCATTGGTCAAGACCTTGCCCAGCAGAGGAGGTTCCTAGTGTTAGTTTAGCGATCGCGCGTTATCAGAAGCTACGGCAACTGCTCAGCCGCAAACAAGACCTAGAAACTCGCTTGGGTTCACTAGCAGAAACCCTGGTCGTGATGCATGCTCATCTAAACAAGGACTGAGTGCAGCGTAGCCCAAATAACTATCCAGTTGACAAAGGCTAAAAAACTCACCGTACAAGCTTTCTTTCCTTAGAGCCTCTTGCCTCCTGCCTACTTGCACTGAGTTAACAAATTGACACAAGTCGGTCTTAATTTGGTAGCAACTCCTTTAGCAGGTTACAACCTTAGAAAGACATATTCTTATCTCAAGAGCCGACCGATGTCAGACCCTTATATTTCTGCCATCATTTGTACCTACAATCGCGAGCAGTATTTGGGTAGTGCGATTGATAGTTTGCTGAAGCAGGATTTTTCTTTTTATGAAGTAATTGTGGTAGACAATGGCTCAAGCGATCGCACTCGTGAGATTGTTGAACAAAGGCTGGATCAGTCGCGACTTCGGTATGTTTATGAACCAGTCAACGGTCTATCTGTAGCTCGCAATACTGGTGCCTCAATAGCTCGTGCTGAGATTCTGGCTTATCTTGATGATGACGCTATTGCTAGCCCTGTTTGGCTCAAAACAATTTATGATGCCTATCAAAACAACGAACAACTGGCGGTAGCTGGTGGTAAAGTTACTCTTTTATGGCCAGAGGGCATCAAACCTCCGAGTTGGTTGTCATCTAACTTAGCCCAAAATTTGGGAGCTTATGACTTAGGTGATACTCTGGTTTATGTTGAAAATCCTGGTTGGACTCCACGAGGATTAAATTACTCGCTCAAACGAGCTTTCCTGGAGAAAGTTGGTGGTTTCAATACCAATTTAGGTCGTGTCGGCAAAAATCTCTTATCTAACGAAGAATTGCAGATGACAGAACTAGCTCTCCAGCAAGGGTGGCAGGTTGCTTATTTACCAGATGCCTTGGTAGTTCACCAGGTTGCTCCCGAACGACTGGAACGTAGTTGGTTTTTCCGTCGCAGTTGGTGGCAGGGAATTAGTGAGTGTTACCGCGAACAACTCTCTGGTGATGCTGGTTCTGTTCAGTTATTACGGGGAAGTGAGCGAATCCTGCGCGGTATCTACAAATCATTGAAACATTTCCGTAACCCAGCATTACGTTTTGATAACCTGGTTTATGCCTACGGTCAAATTGGTTATCTAGGTGCAGCACTTCAAGGAATGCTGAAAACCTCGAAGTCTCGTCTAGACTCTTAGTCAGCAAGTAAAAGTGCCCGGAGAGCATCAATTTTTTTGTTTAAAAAATTATTAAATCTATAGCTTTAAGTGTTGATTTTGACTTTTGATTAATTGTTGCTCTGACGGATTAGCTAAAAAATTAGGGTGCTAAAGCCAACCTGCAGCTTCTTAACCATGAACCCCAGCAACTTGAAAGTCCCCGTATCAATTTTGATTCCGGCAAAGAACGAAGAGGTCAATCTTCCGGCTTGCCTAGAGAGTGTTAGCATTGCCGATGAAGTTTTTTTGGTCGATTCTCAAAGTGGCGACCGCTCGATTGAAATTGCCGAAAGTTACGGTGCACAGGTAGTGCAATTTTACTTCAAGGGTGGCTGGCCGAAAAAGAAAAATTGGGCTTTAGAAAATTTGCCTTTCCGCAATCAATGGGTGTTAATTGTTGATTGTGACGAGCGTATCACCCCACAACTTTGGGATGAAATTGCTGATGCTATTAAACATCCCCATTATGATGGTTACTACCTCAACCGTCGAGTCTATTTTTTAGGTAAGTGGATCCGTCACGGTGGAAAGTATCCTGATTGGAACCTGCGTCTATTTAAGCACCAACAAGGTCGCTATGAAAACCTCAAAACAGAAGAAATTCCCAATACAGGTGATAACGAAGTTCATGAACATGTAATCTTTAATGGTTCCGTGGGTTACCTGAAAAATGACATGGAACATATAGATTTTAAAGACATCTACCACTGGCTAGAACGGCATAATCGTTACTCTAATTGGGAAGCAAAACTCTATTTTAATCTCCTCACTGGTACAGAAGAAGCAAATACAATTTGTGCTAATCTTTGGGGTAGCTCCGTAGAGCGCAAGCGTTTTTTTAGAAAAGTCTGGGTATGGCTACCTTGTAAACCAACACTAAGATTTGTTGTTTTTTACTTTTTTTTACTCGGCTTTCTTGATGGAAAACCAGGGTATATTTATTGGCGTCTGATGAGTCAATATGAGTATCAAATCGGCGTTAAACTCTACGAATTACAACAGTTTGGTGGTGTACTGAATATCAATAAAGCCTCTAAACCACAGCAATCAGAGACAGTTATTTCTCCTGAGTCACTGACAAGATAAAATTAGCACTAATGCTAACTTAGCTGAACTCGCCATGGAAGACGCAGCGCCTTTAGTGGATCTATCCCGGTATGATCAATCTTGGCATGACCGGGGTCGTCCTGGCTGGTTTATTTTACTCTGGTGGTTGGTACAAGCGATCGCTTTTCCCTTGAGTCTGCACACCTTTAATAGTTTCCGATGTTGGTTGCTCAGGCTGTTTGGTGCAAAAATTGGTATTGGTACAGTGATCCGACCAACAGCTCGCTTTACCTATCCTTGGAAAGTGACGATTGGAGAGTACAGTTGGATCGGGGATAATGTAGTTTTCTACAGTCTCGAACCGATTGATATTGGACAACACTGCGTAATTTCTCAAAAGTGTTACCTTTGCACTGGTAGCCATGACCTTAAAGACCCAGCTTTTGGTTTGATTGTCTCCGGAATCACTGTCGGTAATGGTGTTTGGATTGCCACTGATTGTTTTGTGGCTCCAGGAGTCCGAATCGGAGCTAATACCGTAGTTGGAGCGCGCAGCAGCGTTTTCAACGAGCTTCCAGCACAGCAGGTTTGCTGGGGTACGCCAGCACAGCCACGCTATCAGAGACAGATGCGTGAGTAATGTCGATTTTCATTCATTCATATTTCGGTAAGTAGCTACAGCCGAAGGCGAGATTCTATTGAGATAACGGAAAATCCAATACTTAATTACGGAGTCTAAAATTACAGGAAAGGTAGCAATAAACAGGAAGATAAAATTGCGGTTGGCTGGTATCCCCAGATGTCGTGATATCCCTTCAAGAATAACTTCCCAGCCGTGGGGAGAGTGAAAACCTACAAACATATCGGTAAACAAAATAATAATAAAAGCCTTAGCACTATCGCTTAGACCGTAGACGATATCATCCATAAAAGATTTTAATATAGTGATATCTTTTTTGCTATTAAAGATAAGCAGAGCAAAAGCACCAAGCCCAAACACGTCTGCTAAAATATTTTTAAGGGCATTAGCGCTTTGATCGCGGTACTCTTCTGCTATTTCTGCTGCTTTTTCCTTCAATTTTTCTTCTTTTTCTTCCTGAGAAATTATTGGAGCTACCCCAATTAAAGTTTGAAATTGAAGCCTTTCTTCAAATTTATGTAACTCAGAGAAAGCTTCTTCTTCCATTTCAAAATTGATAAAAGGTTCGCTACTACTTCTAAAATCTTCAATTATTCTAGCTTGAGAAATCACAGCTCTGGTAACTTGCTGTGTTAGAATTGGAATAATAATTAGAGTCAGAAGAAACTTGATAGAAATAATCGTTTTTAGCTTGGAATTGCGAAAGTTTTTTACAACTTCTTCCTCAGCATTTGGGTCTAACTCTTGTTGAATTCTATTAACTGTTCCCAAAATTGATCGAGGGAGTATACCTGTTTTTTCGGTAATTTTTTTACTGCTAGACACTACTCCCTTCCTGTTCTCTGTATTTTCCGGCAAATATCTTGTTGGGCTATTGGCAATATTGCTAAGAGTTTTGTTAATTTTGGGTGCGGCAACTTTAGTTTGAGAGAGAGGTATCAGTGAAGCTGATGGTTTAGGCGGCTCGACTTTTGAGTACTTGCCTATAGTTTCATCGATGAATCTTAACTTTTCAATAATGACCGACTGCTGTTCATCTAATGGAGATGATTCCTCTTGGCTATCGAGTGACTCCGCACGGAGAGTAGAAACCATTCTTGTATCAGAAAGACCCAACAAGGAACGGCTAATCTTAAACTCCGTCAGTCTAACCTGGGCAGCCTTCAAGTATTTGTTCCGCTCAGCCTTAAAATAGGAAATGACGCTATCACTATAGTTACTAGTGTTAGTAGATATTTTTGTACCATTAAAGTGTTCGTCCTCAATTGATTTAATCATTAGAGCTGCTTGATACGCCTGCTCTAAAGCTCTTTCAGGCGTGTCGGATAACCAGCGATTAGTAGCACGGAAGATAGATCTAAACTTCATCAGAAGTAACCGATTTCACAACAGAATGTATTCCGGCTTTATCTGGTATAGACTAATACCAGAAGCTTAAAGTCCAGTGTACGTGGTATATTAACAAATTTACGAAAAAAGAATTCGTGTTTGATAGTTCAATCTGGGTAACAGGGAACACCCGCAGCGGTAAAACAACTCGCCTGATTAGTCAATTCTGTCAGTGGGTTGGAGGAGAATTAGGCTTTTCTAACCAAGCTGCCAGTTCAAGTTCAATAGAGCGAAGCAGCCTTTACCACAGCGCTCTCAAGAAACAGGATGCAGTTGCTCAGCTCCGGTTCAGGGTTAATCTTAAACAAGCCCCAGCGATTTTAGTTTTTGCGGCTAATGATGATAATCGACGTGATTTAGCCAAACGACTGACGACGGCGATACAAGGGAAGTATCCCATTTTTTCTAAGACACCTCTAGGCTTCTTTCAAGATGAAGTAATTCTATTTTGGCCGCTGTTAATTGAGCAGTTACATCTCAAAGCACAATTTCCTCTCAGGTTGCACCCAGAAACTGAGCAGGATTTGGCAAAACAACTGTGGCGCTCCGAACTAGACAAACTTAGTGTACAATTCCTAGGCACAAACGAGGAGCAAAGAATTCGCCGACTCCTTGACCTGTTACAGTTGGCTGGCGTAAGTGGAACCCCGATTGAAGATATCCCCAGCATGCTTGAAGAAGGCCTACTGCAGCAGGAAGCTTTCCATTGTCAGCCCGAACTTTGGGGCTTAATTGGGCAGCTACTCCTTGACTGGAGACACTGGTGCCTAGATAAGGGATTATTAACTTACGGTATTATTTGCGAGCTTTATTGGCGTTACCTTCTACCAGACCCAACTTATCAGCAGCATTTGCGTAGTCGTTACCAAGGATTGCTAGCAGATGATGTGGATGATTACCCCGCAATCGCCAGGGACTTATTTGAAGTTCTCTTAGATCAAGGTGCAGTGGGAGCCTTTACCTACAATCCTCAAGGAAAAGTGCGCTTGGGTCTTAATGGTGATCCCGAATATTTGGCAGGTATAGCAGCACGCTGTCAGGTAGAAACCTTAACCAACTCAACAACTGCTTCGTTGGCTGATGATTGGGGAGAAGTTGTGGGGGAATTTATCAAAGAACCTACCTTTGCCCTTACCTTGCCAGAATCCGTAGTCTCGATGCAAACTACCTCCCGTGCCCAAATATTGCCGCAGATAGCTGAGGTGATTACTAAAGCAGTCAAATCTGGGCAAGTACAGCCACGGGAAATTGCCATCATTGCTCCTGGTTTAGATGCCATTGCTCGTTACACCCTCAGAGATCTTTTGAGTCGCCAAAACATACCTATAGAACCCCTTAACGAACAACGACCCCTAATTAGCTCGATGACGATTAGAGCCTTGCTCACATTGCTAGCGCTGGTATATCCTGGGTTGGGGCGCTTAGTAGACAGAGATGCGATCGCTGAAATGCTAGTAGTTCTCAGTCGAGAACCAGACACTTTAGCCAGCAACCCAAAAAACTCTTCACCTCCTACTCCCCGCATTGACCCTGTCCGTGCTGGTTTATTGGCAGACCACTGCTATTCCCCCGACCTGGAACAACCTAGTTTACTACCAGTGGCATCCTTTGGGCGCTGGGATCGTCTAGGGCATCGCGCGGTAGCTGCTTACTCAGAAATTTTGCAGTGGCTGGAGATACAGCGCCAGCAACACCAACAGCGTTTGATTCCCTCTGTCCTTGCCCTTCTCGACCGAGCCATTCAAAAGTTTTTGTGTAATGGTAGCAATCTTCCCTACGACCAGTTGGCAGCGCTGCGGGAACTGATGGAAACGGCTCAACACTTCTGGGAAGTAGAGGGACGCTTGCGTCAAGAATCAACGGTGAGTAGGTTGAATATCGAAGATTTCACTCAAACTAACCTGGAAGCTACTAACCGGCAACAGGCAAGCCAAACTATTGCCCGATTTATTCAGCTGCTACGTTGTGGCACGGTTACCGCCAATCCCTACCCCGCCTGTCGGTTAATGACAGCTCAAGGAAATGCCGTGACTCTGGCAACAGTCTTTCAATACCGTGCGGCTAAAAGCTTCCATCATTGGCACTTCTGGCTGGATGCTGGTTCCCAGTTGTGGAGTCTCGGTGGTGCTGCTAGCCTCTTCGCTGCTCCCTTATTTCTCAAAGAATGGTCAGGACGCCCTTTGACAGAAGAAGATAAAATCCGTGCTGATGAAGAACGACTACAGCGGATTTTGCGTGATTTATTGGGTCGTGTTGATCAGCGAGTCTACCTCTGCCACAGTGAATTAGCGGTGAATGGCACTGAGCAAAATGGCCCGCTGGTCAGTTTAGTGACGACTGCGGCGCAAGGGACTACTGAATCGGCTGTCCGTTGAAAAAGTTATCTCGTCCTGAGTTTTTACAGCTTGAGGAGAAATGTCACTAGTAAAGCTAGATGTATCAAAGCAAGTGGCATCCCAATTAGTCCAGCAATTGCCCAGCCTCTTTGATGGGCTTTGAAATGTTCGACGCTGCGCCATTTTCTACTTTTCCAAGCCCATTCATTGCCCTTGGCACCCAGCACAAAAGCCATGATTTGACCAACTTGAGGCACGAAAACTATTAATCCAATCCAAACTTTGTTAGTAAAAAGCCAGAAGTAAGGTATGAAAAAAGCTCCCCAATTCCAACCTTTGATTTCCTCCGGTACTGGCACTTGATCATTAAAGACACCACCCTGCCCTGAGTTGTTAATAAAGGCGGCTGGTGTTGGTCTGATTATGTGGCTGGCTTTAGTGTGGCTGAGTCCCATCCCTGACTCCAAAGCCAACAGAGCCTGATGAGCATTCTTAAATCTTTGCTCTGGGGCAGGTTCCGTTAGCTTTTGAAGCCAGCTAATCAGGTCAGGAGTGAGATTTACTCGCTCTTTAAAGCAAATCCGCAAATTTTGTTGCGGTAGGTCACCTGGTGCAGTACCTGTCAGCAAATGAATTAAGGTAGCACCTAAGGCATAAAGGTCTGATGCTGGTAGAGCTCTGCCACCAAACTGTTCCATGGGGGCATAACCATAGGTTCCCACCACCGTGAAGGTTGTGCCTTCTTGTGCCGCCCGGTTTTGCACTGCTCCGAAATCTACTAAATAAATCTTTTGATCTTCGCCCCAAATCAAATTGCTGGGCTTAATATCGCGATGTAGGACTGTAGGATTCAATTGATGGAGAAACTCTAAAATATTTAAAATCTCCACAGCAATTTGGCGAATTTGCTTTTGAGTAAATCGCTTGCCTTGAAGTAATTGTTCTTTGAGTGAAACCCCAGGAATATACTCCTGCACCAGACCAAACCAGAGTGAACTTTCATCAATATGAAAATAGTCGCGATACTTGGGAATTCGGGGATGATTGAGTTGTTTGAGGATCTGCGCTTCCCGTTCAAATAGTCTTAAATCATCCCACTGTACCTCACCACCAAATGCCAGCAGTTTGACAATTACTAACTGGGCTGGTGATACTTCCGTATCTTCAGCTAGCCAGGTTTGACGTCCTGCATGATGTCCCAGTTTTTGCTTGAGCTGGTAGTGTTCGTTTAATATCTGTCCTGCTTGCAGCATCTGGCCCTAGATTCCTTAAGCGGCTCATGTATCTAATTTAGCCAGAATTCATTGACGGCTTAACCAAGCTTTAATTTCGTTAACCAACCACCGACACTCAAGATTGCTTAGTCCTACCCCAAAAGAGTATTGCTCTTTGTGAGTTTGGATAGCTACCATATCTTGCTTTGACCCATTTTTGAGAGGATCTAATGTGTTAGGTGTAGTGCTAATAGCTTTTTGAAAAACGTCTTGAATATCTGTAGGGTGACCCTTTTGTCGATAATAACAATATTTGAAAAATCGCCACTCCAAGGTAAATGAGTCTTTACGAAAACGGAGACGATTTGGTCCTAGAGCAATGAAGCCTGACAAAATAAGCTTTTGCGCCCCGTTTCCTACTACAGCTAACCCTGACAAAGCAAAAATCAAGATCACCAGATTAACTTCGCGAAATCCCCAAATCAGCCCCACTCCAAAGATTAAGGTGAGTACTAAGTTGAGGGCAGTGAGTAGTAGTCCTCTAGTGCTTAAAGCTAAATAATCAGGCAAAGACCGCCTGGTTCGAGGTAGATTAATAATTAACTGCTGTGGAGATGAGGATAACTCCACGCTACTGCCAGGGGGCTGAGGAATTTTTGCTAGCGCTTCTTGAGATGAAACACTACTGCTATTGAGGGTTTCCAGTGCTTGCCGCGCTGTAGGAAATCGCTCTTCAACGTCAGGATTGGTCAGTTTTTCAATCCATTTCACCAAATGGGGGTTTAGGCTGAGGTGTTCGGTAAATTGAATCCGCATCTGATGTTGTGGCAAGTCGGCAGGGGAAGTGCCAGTCAATAAATGAATTAGGGTTGCTCCTAGGGCGTAAAGATCAGAGGCTGGTACTGCTCGTCCCCAAAACTGCTCTAATGGCGCATAGCCACTACTTCCCACCACTGTGAAGGTTACGCCTTCTGCTGCTGCGCAATCCTGCACTGCGCCAAAATCTACTAAATGCACCTGTCCATCGTCTGCCAAGATCATGTTACTCGGCTTGAGGTCACGGTGCAGTACCGGGGGACTTAACTCGTGCAGATAAATCAGAATCTCTAATAACTGAGTGGCAAAACTGCGCACCTCTTGCTGTGTAAAGTGTTGACCTTGATTAAGTAGCCACTGCAAAGAGGAACCAGCAATGTAGTGATGTACCAAGCCCAACCAATATAAACCAGCGCCAGTTTGCTTATCTAAGGAAAACGCATCGCGATACTGAGGAATTCGGGGATGGTTGAGATTTTTAAGGATTTGGGCTTCGCGCTCAAAAAGCTTGATGTCGTACCACTGGATTTGAGGAGTAAAGGCAAGTAGCTTGACAATGACTGCCTCACAAGAGGGTTTGGCTTTCTGGTCAAACGCTAGCCAGGTTTGACGCCAAGGGGTGTTTCCTAATTGTTGTTGCAGTTGGTAGCGATTGAGAAGTAATTGTCCCGATTCAAACACAACCATACCCTCTTGGTGAGATACTCCCGACTCCAACCAGCTAGGTAGGTCGGCCACAGATTACTATTTGGATCCTACTTAGTTTACCAAGTCTCTAAAGAAGGGATGGAAAATGGGAAATAGAAGATATTATTGACAATAATTGTGCTTCTTACTATTAAGTAAAAATTGCCTTAAGGAACATTTCCACTATGGCTAAGTCTGATTAATTAATAAAGTTTATCTGCTGAGGGTGTAATTTTTATGCTGAGTTCCCATCGCTGGCAGTCCAGAACCGCCTTACTTGTCGCCCTAGGAATAACTTCAACGCTTGCTCTGCCAATTTTGAGCGCTGGGCAGGTGATGGCAAGTTCTCCACACTACACTGTTGGGCAAGCCTTCCCCGGTTCAACTCGGATCCTAATTCCGGCGGGAACACTGATTCCTGTTAGATACGAGGAGGGGGAGAAAATTATCGTCACGCCCGAAGAAACAGCGCCGATAACAGTGACAGTAGCACAAGACATTCGCTCATCAGCGGGAACAATCCTGATTCGGGCGGGTAGTAAAATTGAAGGTGAACTGCGACCAGCATTCGGTGGTACTCAATTTGTTGCCCAAGATTTGGTGCTCAAAAATAGTGATACTCCTATACCAGTTGATGCCAGTTCAGAGGTGATTACCGATACAGAGATCATCAATGAAAAAACTAATCCAGATATCCTCAGGGGTGCCGTTATTGGCGGTGCGGCTGGAGCTGTTATTGCCGAAATATTTGGCGGCATTGACCTAGGAGAAGTTTTGGCTGGCGCGGGAGCTGGGGTACTGGCGGAATTGCTTTTAAGAGGAAAAGAAGAAGTAGAAGTAGTTGTGGTTAACCCAGAAACGGATCTGGATTTAGAGTTGCAGTCTGATTTATATCTCAACTAGCGGTGAATCGTTGCTTAATAAGGCAGATTAGCTATTTGATCCTCTCCCCCAGGGGAAAGATGGGGGAGAATTCGCCAATAGAAAATTGAGATTATCAGCTAGATTCTAGTGTGTACATCTCAATTTTCTATCTTCCTTTAGCGGCCAAGAGCTGCAATTCCTCCTTGACCTAAGACGATAGAGGCTTCTCTTGACCGCTAAAATGGCAATTTGCTCAATTAAGCATCGTCTAGGGCTGTGATTCCTGGCAGTTCTTTACCTTCGAGTAACTCCAGGCTTGCACCACCACCAGTAGAGATATGGCTCATTTGGTCAGCAACACCGACTTTTTCCACCGCTGCTACTGAATCACCACCGCCAATGATTGTGGTTGCACCTTTTTTGGTGAGTTCCGCCATGGTATGGGCAATAGCTTCTGTACCTTTAGCAAACTGGTCAAATTCAAACACACCCATCGGTCCATTCCAGATTACTGTCTGGCAATCAGCCAAAGCATCTTGGAACACCTTGACTGAATCCGGGCCAATATCCAAACCCATCCAGCCATCGGGGATTGATTCAACACTGACGGTTTGAGCGTTAGCGTCAGCAGAAAAATTATCTGCCAAAATAACATCTGTGGGCAACAATAAGTCAACGCCTAGTTCTTTTGCCTTAGCTTCCAAGGACTTAGCCAACTCTAGCTTGTCCTCTTCTACGAGGGACTTACCCACACTCAAGCCACGGGCTTTGTAGAAGGTAAAAATCATGCCGCCGCCAATGAGCAGCTTATCTACCTTGTCTAGCAGGGTTTCAATGACACCAATCTTACTAGAAACCTTGGAACCACCAATAATCGCTGCCAGAGGCTTTTGGGGATTTTCAATAGCATTTTGTAGGTACTCTAGTTCTTTTTCAATCAAATACCCCGCTACGGAAGGTTTCAGGTAATGGGTGACCCCTTCAGTGGAAGCGTGGGCGCGGTGTGCTGTACCAAAGGCGTCGTTGACATAAACATCTGCCAATGCTGCCAGTTGTTTGGTAAATTCTGGGTCATTCTTTTCTTCGCCAGGATGGAAGCGGAGATTTTCCAACAGAGCCACCTGACCATTGTCCATAGCAGCAATCTTGGCACCAACTGCCTCACCAATGCAATCGTCACATTTGACAACTGTTTGACCCAGGAGTTCTGAGAGGCGATTAGCGACAGGAGTCAGGCGCAGGCTCTCCTTCACTTGTCCTTTGGGACGTCCCAGGTGGCTGCACATCACCACTTTGGCACCTTTTTTGATCAAATCTTGGACAGTGGGTAAAGCTGCACGGATGCGGGTATCATCGGTGATTGTGCCGCTATCATCTAGGGGTACGTTAAGATCAGCTCGCACTAATACCCTTTTCCCGGCTAAATCTGACTCAGATAAATCTGCTACAGTTCTTTTGGACACAGTTAATGATCTCCTAATTGCCTCTATCTGATGCTCTGCGCTCTAATCAGCAGCAAGCGCTATGTTATTGCTTAAAGGTTGCCCTTGAGATGCAAATAGACACAGCCTGAATCTCTTGATAAGTAAAAGTGATTCATACTCGAGCCCGTCCACATTTTACCGGAGTACGTGTCCCGGAGGTGCGTGCGATGTTCAATACAATTTTATTTCCCGTTAACGAAAGCCGAGAAGCCCTTGAAGCGGCAACTGTTGCCGCTGATGTTGTGCAAAAGTATGGTAGCCGCTTAGTACTGCTCTCAGTGCTAGAAGAACCTCTACCGGAAGCAGGAGTCCCAACTACCGAAGTGATCAACTCACCGGAGGCAATAGCAAAGCTGCTCAAAAATGCCCAAGCAATGTTTGCCCAGCAAGGTATCCCGGCTGAAACTTTGACTCGTGAAGGAAAACCATCCTTTATTATTTGTGATGTTGCTGACGAAATCGAAGCCGATTTAATTGTGATGGGCTGTCGGGGACTCGGTCTTACCGAGGAAGGCGCAGCCGAGAGTGTTACCAATCGGGTAATTAATTTATCTCCTTGCCCAGTTTTGGTTGTTCCTTAGGGAGTTGAAGTTACAACTCTGAGAAAATGATAATTCAGTGGTATCCGGGCCATATTGCCAAAGCAGAGCGCGAACTCAAAGAGCAACTTAAGCGAGTGGATGTTGTGCTGGAGGTGCGAGATGCTCGGATTCCTCTGTCTACAAATCATCCTCAAATGGCTCAATGGACAGGGAGCAAAGCCCGGATTTTGGTAATCAACCGTATGGATATGGTTAACTCGGCAGTTAGGCAACTGTGGGAGTTGTGGTTTCAAGAGCAGGGTGAGACACCCTACTTTACTAATGCCCAACAGGGTAAAGGTATTCGCCAGCTAACGCAGGCGGCGCAGGAGGCTGGGGTAGCAATGAATCAGCGTCGCAGCGGTCGCGGTATGCGGCCTCGTCCAGTGCGAGCGGTGGTTATCGGGTTCCCCAATGTTGGTAAATCAGCCCTGATTAACCGACTCTTAGGGCGACGTGTCGTAGAGAGTGCCCGTCGTGCGGGTGTGACGCGCCAATTGCGTTGGGTACGTATCTCTGACCAAATCGAATTACTAGATGCCCCTGGTGTGATGCCAGCCCAATTAGCCAATCAGCGGAAAGCTCTCAAGTTAGCTATCTGTGATGACATCGGTGAGGCGTCTTACGACAATCAGCGGGTAGCCACCACCTTGATTGAATTACTTCAAGATTTGGAGTCCACGGCTGATTTTGATTTACTACCGAAATCTCCTCTAGAGAGTCGCTACGAGCTTGCTCCAGCTTCCTTGACAGCAGAAGAATACCTGCAAGCTTTGGCTGCTTATCGTCATCAAGGAGATGTCGAGCGCACTGCTCGACAACTGTTAAATGATTTTCGCAAGGGCTTACTGGGCGCGATTCCTCTGGAATTGCCACCTATGTAACTTAAGGCAGCTAAGAATTGTACGGTTACTTAGTAGGATAATCGGGTTTGAGTTTCAAAAAACTACAGTTGTAATACCCTGAGCAGTCGATGCTGGGGGATTTTGTTAACTTTTATAAATTGAGCAGGGGGTTAAACCCCTCATCATTCTAGACTGAGGTCTAGTAGATGCACCCTGACTAAGCGCCCCTCCGGGCGTTTTTTCTTGCAATTGGGTGAGTTCAGCGTGGCTTTACTGCTGATGCCTGATCGAGATAGTGCCGATGTTTTCTATTAGGAAGTACCAGTACTGCTAGCCTTAGTAAGGAATAAGTGATCTTGACTACTTAAAAGTAAAAAAATATACATTGCTCTGTAATTTTTATCCACTGATTTGTCATGACTTGACTATATTATTTACGGGCTTTTAGGAGGATCTGTATTAAGAGAGTCAATCCTAAATCAACTGAAGTTGATTTTAAAGTTTTTGCAAAAAAACCTGCAAAATATAGCCTTTGAAGATTTATCTTGCAGATTAAATAGCAAACCGAGCCATTTTACGAATCAAACTGAATCGGTTTCATTCTTCTTAAATCGGTCATCAGTTGGGAAAATCGGGTACTTAGTAATACAGGTATAATATACTTGTAATTAATGAAAATATACGTATATACTAGAACTATTCCATTCCAAGTCAGGGAGCCTCCGGGCCTCATTTCCGATTCTCTTAATGGAAGTGCATAAACTCTGCCTGATGCTGTTGTATTACTTGCCCTCAGCAAACGGCACAGGTATCAAGAGGTGTGCATGAGGATCACGATCCCCAAAGCAGGCATCTCACCTCTAATCGGGAATAATCAGATACTGCTCTGATTGTCAAGGTTATAGAGTCCAACTACCGAGAAAAGCGTCTACCTAATCCACTGGTACGAGGACTTATCAGAAAAAAGAGGATAACCGCAATTTCACTGAGGTATCAGACGGTTATATCTGTAATGATCGAGTGGTATCCCTACTCTTATAACTTAATAACCTTAACTTCAGGTATCTTAGGGAGTTGAGCCTTGAGAGCGGTACTAATGACTTGCTGCGAATTTTTATCAATTAAACAATGGCCAGCAAAATAGCGACTTTTAGACTTCCAGAGGATTTGACTCAGGAGATTCGGCATCGGGCCGAAGCGACAGGTCGTGATCGAACAGCGGTAGTGGTTGAGGCTTTGAAGCAGACTTTTGGCTTTCCTGATGCCGAACCCCACACAGCTACGGTTCAGGAACTGCAGCAAGAATTAGATGAGTTAACCAAGAAAGTTACTGTTCTTAGTGAACAGCTGACTAAAGCTACTGAAAAACTAAATACACCCGACCTCAGCAGTCAGACTAGCCGATCACTTGAGCAAGTTATTCCCTCCCAGAGAGCTTTAGGTATTGCCCACTCTCTTTTACCTAGAGAAGCTTTCTGCACTCAGACGATTGGTCTAGATGAAGGAGCAACCTCATCTAGAGTGGTGCTTCAGCAAGAACTAGAAGCAGAAATTGTTCAAGCAGCAGCTCAGGATTCTGGAGAGGTCAGTGAGCCAGATAAGTTAGAATTGCAAGAACTAACAGCTAAAATATCGCAACAAGCGAGAATATTTGACCAAGTACTCTCAGCCTGTCCAGATCCGATTTGGGTATTCGACAGGGTGGGAAGGTTCACCTATGTCAACCTGGCGACTGCTCAGTTGTTGGGATTGCAGCAGAGTCAAATTTTGGGTAAGACATGGCAGCAGCTCAATATACCACTCGAAGCGATAGACCCAATTAACAACCAGCGTGAGGTAGTCTTTGCTACAAAAAGACCGCTGACGATTGAAGTTAGCTATCCGACCATTAATGGTATCCGTGACTATGAGTGCATTCTGAGTCCGATTGTCGCCGAGGTTAGTAGCGTCGAAGCGGTAATTTGCACGGCTAGAGATATCACTGAGCGCAACCAAGTAGAAGAATCTTTAAGGGAATCGGAAGCTAACTATCGTCACTTGTTTGAATACGCTAACGACTCCATCTTTATCATTGACTTGTCAACTAGTCGCGTTTTAGACGCCAACCAGAATGCTTCCAGAAGACTGGGTTATACCCGCAAAGAACTTCTCCAGCTAAAAACCAGTGACATCGATGTACCAATCACTGAAGAGCGCCAAAAAATGATTAACCAGCAAATGCAGACAACTGGCAGCATCATTTTTGAACACGCTCTACGGCGTAAAAATGGCACACAAGTACAAGTAGAAATCAGCTCACGGATTATTGAGTACCATAATCGGTTAGTTTCTCTGAGTTTTGTCCGTGATACTACTGAGCGTAAACAGTCACAAGAGCGCCTGCGCTTACTAGAGTCAGCTTTTTTCAGTGCCAATGATGGTATTTTAATCACCGAAGTTGAGCCACTTGACGAACCGGGGCCGAAAGTCGTGTATGTCAACCAAGGCTTCACCCAAATGACTGGCTACCTTCCAGAAGAGGTAATTGGCAAGATGCCGCGTATTCTAGAGGAGAATGCTCAAAACAGTACTCAGTTAGCTCAAATTAAAGTCAAACTGATGAAGCGGGAAGCCGTGTGCGCTGAGTTGATTGACTACCGCAAAGACGGTTCTGAGTTTTGGGTTGAGCTAAATATTGTACCGATTGTTGATGAAAATGGCTGGTACACTCACTGGATGGCAGTGCTGCGTGATATAACTGCGCGCAAACAGAGGGAAAGTTTATTCTTAGAGAAAGAACAACAACTAGGCACTGATCTTTGGCAAACTAATACGCTTCTGCAAGCAGAGATTGCCATGCACCAGCGCACCAAAGCGGCTCTGCGTGAAAGTGAAGAAAGATATGCATTAGCTATCAGTGGAGGTCAGACTAAAAGAAACTAGAAACTCAAAACATTGAGACGAATAAAACTAGTTTATATAACAATCCTAGATGCATTGTGGAAACTACCTGTTTTACCTATTGTCCATCTGTAGTTCATTTTTATGATTAATTATTGAAGACTGCTATGGCTTAACAAATTGTTTTTTTGTTATTAGTCATTATTTTGTCTAGTGATAGCAAATTCTAGGTGAATAACCCTTGATTATCTAGTTCACCTTAAGTGGACTTTTTTGTCTAGCCTTGACTGAAAGTCGCTGGGGCAAAAAGGGGTTTACAAAAGCGGATTGGGTATCAGTAGTAAAACTAGGGAAGCGACACAATTAACCATAGCCTATAACCAATAATCTAGGTTGATAAGATGCACCCGGCTACCATTTTAAGCCTCAGTATCAACGTTAAAAGTACCAACAGAGTCTTGAAGTTCCCGCGCAATTTCGGCAGTTCTTTTTAAAGAGAAAGAAACCTTGCTAGAAGAATTAGAAGTGCGCGTTGAGGCGTTAGCAATCTCATGCATCAAGCTACTTACTTCTTCCGAAGTTTGTATTTGAGACACCGTTGCCTCTGAAATTGATTGCACAAGCAAGTCAATGTGGCGAGATACATCAAGGATTTGACCGAGACTCTGCTTAGTTTGGTCAACTAAATGTGTTCCCTCAACCACCTGTGTGGTACTTTGTTCCATCGCTTCAACCACTTGAGCTGTTTCGAGTTGAATACTATCGACAATCTGTTCAATTTCTTTAGTGGCTGCTGCCGATTTTTCGGCAAGTTCACCTACTTCCTCTGCCACTATGGCGAAACCCTGACCCTCTTCGCCTGCACGAGCAGCTTCAATACCAGCATTGATGGCTAACAAATTGGTTTGCAGGGCAATTTTGTTAATTAGCGAGACTACCTTGGAAATCTGTTGAGAGGACTCGCCCAAGCGCTTCACTTTTTTCGCCGTCTCAGCAACCATGGTGCGCAAACTTAAGATATTCTGTACCGTGAGATCCATGGTCGCTTGACCAGCTTCAGCAGTGCTAGAGGCGGTGCTAGCTACAGCAGCAGCCTGGTGCGCACTCTGGGCCACTTTTTGGATAGAGAGCGTCATTCTTTGCACTGAATCTAGGGTGCGAGTCGTCTCCTCAACCTGTTTGAGAGCTTCCTCAGAAAGTTCATGCATTGCTGCTTCGTCTTCCCCAATGGCAGTATTGACCTGAACTGCCGATTGTTTTACCCGCATCACAATTTCTCGCAGACTCTCAATAATGGAATTGAAGAAGTCGGCCACAGTGCCAATTTCACCAACTGTCACATCCGCTCTGACGGTTAGGTCACCTCTAGCCGCCCCTTCCACATCATCGAGTAGTTCTAGTAGTTGCAGTTGCAGTGCTTCTTTTTGCAGACGTTGCTCGGCAAAAGCCGCTTCAGCCTCTTGGCGTGCTGCTTGTTGCTGCTCTAGGAGATGAGCTTGGTCTAAAGCAGAGCCAACTTGAATCGCCACTTGCTTGAAGAAGCTGATTTCTGATTCTTGCCAGGGGCGTGGGGTAGAACACTGATGTGTAACTAGTAAACCATGTAACTTACCGTAGGCCAGAATGGGGGCAACCAAATTGGCTTTTACCTGGAAGGGTTCGAGTTGATTCAGGTAACACCGAGTTAGACCAGACTCGTAAATGTTATCGTTGGCTGACACTAGACCTGCTTGATACTTCTCAACATATTTATTGGCGAAACAGGGGTCAGCAATATTCGTGCCTAGAGACTCAGACCAACCACGACCAACAGATTCAGCAACAATAGTTCCTTGCCAGTTTTCATCAAAAAGATAGACAATTGCTCGGTCTGTTTTCAGGGTGGAACGAGTGCCTGCAAGAGCAGCGTTGTAGATGTCTTCTACTTGGAAAGATTCCCGGATACGAGAGATAATCTCATTGAGTTTTTGGGCGCGATTAGCTTCAGATTCTTTCTGAGCAATGAACCTGAGATTAGTTAAAGAAAGCCCCACTTGAGCAGCTAAATTCCTGAGAAAATCTATTTCCGACTGTTGCCAGATACGAGTACTAGAGCATTGGTGGGCAATTAGTAAGCCGAGTAAGTCCTCACCAGAGACGATTGGCACCACTAAATTAGCTTTGACTGACAGTTGCTCCAGCAACCGCATGTGTTCCGCAGAATAGTTAGTGTCCTGAACATCATTGGTAGGAACAACTCGCCCATTTTTGTACTGCTCAATCAGTTCTTTGCTGATGCAAGGATCGCTAATTTGGTAAGAAAAAGCTAAGGGCCAACCTGGCTCAACAGCTTCGGCAATAATCGTGCCGCTAAAGTCCTGTTCAAAGGCATAGACTACTACCCGGTCTGCCCCTAACTTTTTCTTGGCTCCTTCAACGGCCCGGTTGAAGATATAGGCGCGGTCTTCTTCCGTGGCAGAGTAGATGGCAAGGTCGGAATATAACCGCACTTGTTCAACGTAGGCTTGTTGTTCTTCAATAAGAATCTCTAGTTGGTCTGCCATGCGGTTGATGTTAGAACCCAAGACGGCGACTTCGTCTTCTCCAACCACATTTAGGCGGGCGTCAAGTTTTCCTTGACCCAGTTGTTTGACCACCTTAGTTGCAGCTAGTAAGGGCATGGTGCCACGTTTAGCTAGATAGGCTGCAATCACACTGACTAATAATACTGTTAAACCAGTCCCCAGGGTTAGGGCCAAAATTAATTGTCTTTGCGCTGCAAAAGCGATCGCTGTAGGCTTAGCAATTGCGGCTTCCCACCTCAATTCTGGCAAGCCTTCGAGGTTTCCCAACGGTGAGTAGGCTAACAAATCTTGCTGTTTGTCCATCTGATTAGTAGTCACCAAACTGTCTGGCTGCCCTGCTGTTCGCAGTTGAGCTAAATCAGGGAAAACTGTCTTGGGGTTTTGATTGAGTTTATCCGTTTCTTTCGCTACGAAAATCTGTTCACTAGAGGCATCGATTAAATAATATTCTTTCCCATCACTGCCAAAATTTTGAATTAACTCTTCTAGAGATTTGACTGGCAGACGCGAGCGAATTACAGCAATTGTCTCGCCTGTAGATTGGTCTTTAACTGGTGCAGCCAGGTAAATAGAGAGTTCTCCAGAAGATTGAGAAATCATCGGATTGCTAATAAAAGGCTGATTGGTTTTGATAACAGCCTGGAAATACTCTCGATCACTGTGATTGCCCTGAACTTCTCCTCGGGATTTGGCAATCAAGTCGCCCTTAAGATTGAATACAGCAATATTGTCATAGAGGTTAAAAGCTTCTATATAACTGTCTAGAACCGCCTGCTTTTCTGCTAAAGAAGTTGCTTCATTTAGCGTCGGACTGGTGAGGATCGGTAGATTAGAAAGTACCTGAATATCTCCGTAGCGATCGCGCATGAAGCGTTTGACTTTGTCTGCCATGTCAATGGCGTAGAATGTTTCAGTCTGAGAAACTTGTTTTGTGATTGATTGGTTGGCAAGTTTGTAGGCAGTGACTCCAGTTAATAGCACTGGTATCGTGCCAAGGGCAATGGCAATAGCTGTGGCTTTTTGCGTTAAACGCAGTCCCTGCCACCAACGAACGCCAGATTTCTGAGGCAGATTACTGCTAGTTGGCAAAATCTTCCGCTGAAACTGAGTTTCTTTTTTGACCAAATCAACTGGTAAACGAGCTGGATAATCTTGAGAGTTGCTGTAACCATCAAAACTATTTAGCTGTTCGCTATTTAGGTAGTTATTTCCTTGTCCATTCATTTTTGGAATATAACCTTTTGGATCTGGATCAAACTTAGTGGTCATGAAAAATTTCCCTCGACGTGATGGTAAATTAGCGAAATCCTCAGATTTGGCTAAGCAGGTTTATTCATTATTAGTGGTATATAGAGGAATTAGCGTCAGAAAAGCTGCTAAAGCACTCGTCTGCAGACTACACTAGCTGCGGCAACACCTCCCCCAGAGGCGATAACAGCACCGACTGGACCTCCAACTGCCTCGCCAGCTACAGACATTTCAATTGCCACCGCTAAGATACAACTGTCTAAATCTTCTTCTGAATCCAGTTGAGCATCCGGATGATCATCTTTCCATGTTTGAGCTAAAGGAATTGCCAGTTTTTCTAGTTGATTATTAATGCCAAGGTCTTGCAATTCTTGGTGTGATAAGGAACGAGATTTAACGTGATGCAGATCACGGGAGTTTCTTTGTGATTTAAATAAGCTCATAAACTGACTACCTGGAAAACACCACATTCAGGAAGAATGAAATTGAAGCGGGAAAAAGATAGATAACCCTGGTGGTGTCCAACCCTTAGAAGAACTTAAGCTGGCAAAAGTAGTTGTTAGCTACTGCTTTAGCTCTCTAGTGAGGTGGCGTCTGTAAAACGTAACGTATTACCCGTATTACAGCTTTCCTCATCATAAGACAATTCAGTAATTATTAGCAACACAATAAGTGGGATTTATCAAGTCTTCATAGATAGCTATTGGGGACATAACAAAAAAGTAACAAAATGTAACAAGCCCCAAGTTCCTCACATTTCAACTGTCAACAACTAGCCTGTAATGTTAATGACAAATCATCAAAATATATTTAACAATAGTTTAAGCTGTATTTAACTTTAATCCAAAGCTAGATGTCACTTGTTTATCAAAAACTTTGTTATATAAAGCTGGTGCGAGGAGTTTTTATTATTGAAAATCTCTCAAATATCTATAGTATTTAAAGCCCAAAAACTAAGTTTTTTTTAGTTAATAACTGAAAAAATCATCATAATTTTGGCAAAATTAGTCTCTTTTATTTAACAATATATCATTAACTACACATATCGAAAATAAACTTTGCTTGCAACACAACCCTTTAAAATAAGGCATTCCCAAGTCATTTATGAAATAGCCAATATGGCTTGAATCCCAAATTATGTAATTAAAGGTTTGCTCCCGCAGTACTTTTTTTCATAAATCAAATGTCTTGTGAATCACATTTACCTTTTTTTTAGATTTATTATCCTTATTTTGGCAATTTACTCTCCGAAATTTTCACTTTTGTCGAGTTAAATCAGGAGCATTCCAGAAGTAAATATGCAACTATGCAAGAAATCAGGGATGCTCAGACCGACCCAATTGAGAAATTGACTAATCCTGGCAGAAAGTTAAGGCACAACCGACCTAGGAACAACTCGCCTACTTCCAGCACAATCCTTTTCATTGACCCAGCTTTTGACGGTTACCAAAGCCTAATCAACAGCGCTAATCCTGAAACGGAAGTCGTTGTTCTAGATCCCAGACTCGATAGCGTAGAGCAAATAACTCAGGCATTGGCAGGACGCACTGGTATTACTCGTTTACATATTGCCTGTCACGGTGACCCTGGTAGCTTAGAACTCGGTTTCCGGCATTTGGGTTTGGGTGAATTGGCACACAAGAGAGTAATGACCTGTTTGCAGCAGTGGCGACAAGCTTTAAACGCAGACTCTGAACTGCTGCTGCACGCCTGTCAGGTAGCCGCAGGGCCAATGGGCAAAGCTTTTGTACAGCGTCTACAGCAGTTAACTGGTGCTAAAATTGCATCTGGCCCGCTGACTAGCGGAGTTGCTAAGTAAGTGGTTAAAAATACATTAATGATGAATTCCTTATTAGAATTAGAGCCTTCCGAAGCTGAAGACTTTACGTTTAATTTGACCAACTTACTTAATGAGGATGGAGGATTTTGCTACTATCGCCTAGAACATCGATTTAGTGAGGAACACCTAACCCCACAGACTTTTTCCCACCCTCCTCGTTCTCCTCAATCCCACAAACTTTGTGCTGTCAATTCAATATCGCGCACTGCTTCGCCAGGGTCAATGCACCTCTCAAAACAGAGAGAAGATCAAAAAGAGTCGTTGTGTCAGGTGAAAATAAGAAAGAATATTGCTGCTCTCAAAGGAGAACAGGATGCCCCTACTCCCTTGGATGATTGGTTTTTTGTGGGATGATCCCCTCTCAAATAAGCGTATAAGACTTAACTTGTTTAGGTGAGTGGTGCTGGCATTAGCGTTAGTCATCGTGAGTAAAGTACCGAAGATAGCAACGCTAGCCGCCTCTACTAAGCTTTTCGCTAAGCTCTAACTATACCCTCCAAAAGTGGTTAAAGAGCCTGGCCCATGAACACAAGTAGAACAGCGCGTATTGCCGGAATTATTGAGAAGCGCCGACCCCTGGCTCAAAAAATTGCCAGTGTTGAAGCAGTGCTATTGTCCCTTACCAAAGCACTGCGCCACCTAGAGGAACATCGTAACCAGTTACTAGCCAAGCTGGAGAACCAAACAGCTACTGGACGCTTACAAGAAATTGACTTTTTAACAATTAGTTTTAGCATTGCTGCTGAGTTAGAAGCATTAGGCAAGTTAAGGGTGCGCTTGGCTCGTAATACACTCAACCTGGGAGTTGTCGGCAGAGCACGTCAAGGCAAGAGTCGCTTATTGCAAAGTTTAACCGGACTGACAGCAGCAGAAATTCCTGATGGCGATCGCCAACACTGCACTGGCGTTCGTAGTACAATTCATCACAACCCATCTGTAGAAACCTATGGCGAGGTTTGGTTCTATTCAGAACGCTCCTTCTTAGAGCAAGTAATCAGCCCCTACTACGAGAAGCTGCGCTTGGGGGCTAAGCCAATCACCTTAACAGAGTTTGCCAGTCAGCCCTTACCTTCCTTGCCCAGTGACCTTCCAGGCTATGCTGAGCCAGGGGCAATGTATGAGCATCTTGTCAGGTATCACACACATCTGGATAAATATCAACCACTGCTTGAGGCTAATTCACCCCGCCGCATTGCCAGAGACGAAATTCGAGAATATGTGGCACAAGACACTCCCGATGGTCGGCGTGTCTTTTTTAATTACCTAGCAGTAACAGAAGTCAAAATTGTCTGTAAATTCCCTAATTCTCAAGTAGGGCAAATCGCTTTAGTTGATATGCCCGGTTTGGGTGATACTGGCGTGGGTGACGAAGAGCGACTGATGAGAATTCTGGGACAAGAAGTTGATGCAATACTATTTATGAGGATGCCCAAGTCATCGGGAGATTACTGGGCGGACGTGGATGTAAAGTTGTATGACACAGCGCGGGCGGCATTAGTTGACCTACCGATCAATCAGTGGTCTTTCATGATTCTCAACCGCACTAATTCTCAGGCAAAAAATGGGGACAATGCCAATAATTGCCAAGATTTAGCGGATACGATTACTGACAAACACATTAGGGTTGTTGAGTGTATTACAGCGAACTGTGCTGTTCCCAAAGCAGCCAATCAGTTACTTGACCAAGTCCTGGATTACTTAGCAACTAACATCACCGCACTAGATCAACAGTATGCTTCTTCCTGTCAGGAACGCTTACTGCAACTCCATAGTTCAATTAAAGCTGAGTTAACTAAAGCTCGTTTAGCCTTGGGTCAAGCAACACCCCGCGATACATGGTTCGCGTTATTTGTACAGCTATTTGATCAGCTATGGAGTGAACTTACTCAGGGTTTAGAAGGTTTACTAAGAGCACTCAGACAACAGCGCAATACCCAAGATAGTGACTTCAAAAAACAAGTAGTGATGGCTCTAGAAACATGCCGTCAAGACACAGGTATTCCCTCAATTGAAGAAATCGAAACAAGACGCGATCGCGTTGGTGGTTATCCTAATGCTTATTACCAATATTTAAACGAAATTCGTGCTCATCTGTCGCAGCATTTTCTCTCTCTAGATGACGGACTCAAGCAGTCAATAGAACGAGTAAAATCTCAAGTGGCAGAGGTGTTAGTTGAGCAGGGACATTTGGGAAAACTAACAGACTACCGAGGAACTGAGTTTATTGATCAGATTACTAGGCAATTACCGGAAACCCTGAGCAGACTAAAATTAGGCTTTACGATTCTCTCTGAATTCGACTTATCCTATCGGGGACTAATTCAACACCGAATTCGCCGACATTTAGACGGACTGACACCGGATGAAGCGACGCTGACTCTTTCTCAATCTCCCTGTGCAGCAGAAGTTTTGGCTAACCTGAAAACGCTTCATGCAGAAGCAATTTACGGCTGTGAGACGGCTTTAGAAGACTTGCTCTCTGAACCCAGTCAAGCAGCATTTGCCATTGTAGAAGAGTTTGTTGATCGGGTGCTGCGGGCAGAAAATGTCAAACAGGAGTGGCGAATTTTCTTAGAGGAAGTACGCGGCGAAGTATGGCCTACAGAATTTGCACTATTAGGCGATCGCACTCGCAGGTTACGGGAGTGGTTAAACTCAGTAGAAGAGGCGGCGAGTACTAATCAGTTAGACTCAATGCAATTTTTGGAGCTTGTGGGAAAAGATTTGGGCAACTTCAGAGCAACCTAGACTTTTTGACCAGTAGAGTAGCTTGTTTAATTGGCTCTTAGTAACGCAGCAAGGAAAGTTTGATGCACGAAGTTAAAATTACAATGCTTGGGCCTAGTGGCGTGGGTAAGACGAGTCTTTTAACTGCGATGTATGAGCAGTTTGAAAGCAATATCGGCAGAACTAATCTCCAGATTATTCCTGACTTAGAAAGCTCAGCAATTTTGCAAGAACGCTTAGCGGAACTCAAAAGTCTTCCCGATAGTTTTGAAACTAAGGGCTGGATGAGCAGTACAGAAAATTATCGCTCTTTTCTGTTTGAGTTAGGGAAAAAGGGGTCTAAGCCATCTCTTAATATTCACTTCCAAGACTATCCAGGCGAATGGCACGAATCTAAAAGCTCTCTTGAAAATAAGGAAATGATTGAGAGTTTTATTAAAGAATCAGCAGCAGTAATTATTGCTATTGATACGCCAGCTTTGATGGAAAAAAACGGTCAGTGGCATACTAAAATCAATAGAGAACAACAGATCACAAGTTTGTTTAAAAAAGCCTATGGAGATTTAGACTCACCACGGTTAGTGATCTTGGCTCCTGTACGGTGTGAGAAGTATCTGCAGAGTGCAGAATCTACTGCTGAGCTATTGCGACGCATCAAGGAAGGATATGCTAAATTACTTGACCTTTTAAAAGTGGAAAATCTGCGGACTAAAGTAGCCGTGGTTGTTACACCTGTTCAGACAGTGGGTACTGTAGTTTTCTCGCGAATTGAGATGATTGATGGCAAACCGCATTTTGTTTTTCGCAAAACCAGCCATGATGCTCAGTATAATCCCCAGGATAGTGAACAACCTCTACGATACTTATTAAGGTTTTTGTTAAGACTACATCTAGATACACGTCAGTGGAAATTCTTCAATTTTCTCCGCGATTGGTTGGGTTTAGATAATGACCTGAAAAGAGCAGTTTACGAATTTGCTAATGGATGCAAAACCACTGGCGGATTTGTACTATTGCAGGGAGAAACTTTGCTGAACAATCCTAAAAGCTAAGTAAGATATTAATTCTACATAAATATTGATTCCCACCTATTTTATCTCTTCTCCAAAGGAAGCAATAAAAAATGGAAATTTATGTCCAAAGTCGCGGTTTTTCTCAAGAGGATGGTTATCGTTGGCTACCCCAAATGCCATCTATTATTAAAAATAATCGGATAAACGATTTAATTCAGAGTGAAGCTCCTTCCCTAGTACTGGCTAGATACGATGGTAAGTTACTGCTGCTAGTCACTAGTTTACAAGCAATTGAGCGCAAAGATTTTCGCGATCGCTCAGTTCGCAATTCTGTAGCCTGGGTGGTTCAAGACTCTGAAGAAAACGAGCAAGTTTTACGGATGATTGCTATTCGTGCTTTACGAGACTGGGAATCTCTGAGGAAAGATATTGACGAAACTGTGCAGTTTGGCAGTGAACACGGGTTTCAAGTTTTCTCTGAAAAGATTGAGCTGTTGGCAATAAAACAGCAAGAATTACTTACTAGTAGAAATCTGGAATATGGCGGAGAGTCTTTTTATAAAATCAGCAAAAATTCTGAGGAGCGCCAAAAAGAATTAGCAAACTTACTGGAGGAATATTTTCTGCCAAATGAGGAGGGTATATTAGTAGTTGTCACGAAAAACAAAGCAGAAGAATCTTTGATTAAGGCACGGGTTTGGCGGGGTTTATCGAGCCTAGTGAAATCAGAGAATTGGCAAGTTATAGGAGATGGAATTGCTCGCCATGGGGCTATAGCGCCAATACTGAATGCTCAACAAAATGATAATCAACTACTAGACGGAAAAATCTTACCTCTAATCATACTTGCTGCTACGGTGGCTGGGATAATGATGTTGCTGGGAATTATGTTTTAATTAGTTGGATTTGCTGGTTGCTTATTTTAGTCTGCAAATCTGTGATACTTGGGTTAAGCGATCGCTTGATAGTATTCTCTCCAATTTCCTGAAATACTAGGAAAACAAATTTCAGACTGGTAATGCGACGATTAGTCGTAAACTGTTTTACTGCATTCATGACGACTCAACATGGCAACTATTAACGATAACTACCTCAAACTCAAAGCAGGTTACCTGTTTCCGGAAATTGCTCGCAGGGTGAATACCTTTACAGAGACTAATCCCAACGCCAAAATCATTAAACTAGGTATTGGCGATGTTACTGAACCGCTGCCGGAAGCTTGCCGCACAGCTATGATCAAAGCTGTGGAAGATATGGGCAATCGCGACAACTTCAAAGGCTATGGCCCGGAGCAAGGCTATGGTTGGTTGCGAGAAAAAATTGCGGCCCACGACTTCCAAGCACGGGGATGTGAGGTAGATGCCTCAGAAATCTTCATCTCTGATGGTTCTAAGTGCGATACTGGCAATATTCTCGACATTTTTGGTAAAAACAACAAAATTGCGGTTACTGACCCTGTATACCCCGTTTATGTGGACACCAACGTCATGGCCGGACACACCGGGCCAGCGAATGATCAGGGTGAGTACCAAGGCTTAGTTTATCTGCCAATTACCGCAGAGAACGACTTTACGGCTGAGATTCCTTCCCAGAAAGTTGATTTGATTTATCTGTGTTTTCCCAACAACCCTACAGGTGCCACTGCTACTAAAGAACACCTCAAGGCATGGGTAGACTATGCTAAGGCTAATGGCTCGATTATTTTCTTCGATGCGGCCTACGAAGCATATATAACTAATCCAGATTTACCTCACTCCATTTACGAGATTGAAGGAGCAAGAGATTGTGCGATTGAGTTTCGCTCTTTCTCTAAGAATGCCGGATTTACTGGCACTCGTTGTGCCTTGACGGTGGTGCCAAAGACGCTGATGGCTAAAGCCTCCGATGGTTCCGATGTGCAACTGTGGAAGTTGTGGAACCGTCGCCAGTCTACTAAGTTTAATGGGGTGTCCTACATCGTGCAACGGGGTGCTGAGGCAGTTTATTCTGAGGCTGGGCAGAAACAGATTCAAGAACTAGTTAGTTTCTATTTGGAAAATGCCAAGATTATTCTTGAGAAGCTAACAGCAGCGGGATTGGCAGTGTCTGGCGGTGTGAGTGCACCTTACGTTTGGGTGAAAACACCTAATGGTCTTTCTAGTTGGGATTTCTTTGATAAGTTATTGCATAATTGCCATGTAGTTGGCACACCGGGTTCTGGTTTTGGTGCTGCGGGTGAAGGTTATTTCCGCCTCTCGGCGTTTAATAGTCGAGAGAATATAGAAGAGGCGATGAAGCGGATTACCGAGAAGTTTAAGGCGTAGTAATTGGGGTGGGCATTGCCCACCCTGTTGATCAGGAGTACTCCAAATTAGTCTTTGGTAAAAACCCCGGAAAACTTTACTCATGAAACCCGTTAGGCGTAAAGGCAAATTAATAGTTTGGAAAGACGATAGGGGCTTCGGCTTTATCAAGCCAGATGATGGAGATCAAGAGGTTTTTATTCACATCAGTGCCTTCAATAACGCTTATCGTCGTCCACAATTAGGTGATATTGTTCACTATCAAACAACCCTTGACAATAAGGGAAAAATTTGTGCTGGCAATGCCTTGATTACAGGAGCTAAATCTCAGCCAACGCCTCAATTTTCTTCTAATGCTTCGGCTAAAAAAACTACATTTAAAACTACATCAAAATCCTCTTCCTTCCTCTTGGAAGTGTTGCTATTGTCTCTACTTCCTATCGGGGGAGCTATCCACTTTGCCTTAACAACTTCTAATTTAATTCCTCTAGTCTTATATCCTGTAATGAGCTTGCTGACTTTTTTTCTGTACGCTGAGGATAAATCCCGCGCCAGGAAGAGAGAGTGGAGGTTGCCAGAAAATACTTTACATCTATGTGAACTGATGGGTGGATGGTTAGGAGCATTTGTAGCTCAACGGAGGTTACGCCATAAAAGTAGCAAGACTTCTTACCAAAGAGTATTTTGGGGAATCATTACCGCCCATATAGTGTTTTGGATAGATTGGCTTTTTTTGGGCGGAACGCTGATGAGTTTCATCCTGGAAGGATGAACTAAAGCAGCTTCACACCACGTTGTACTAGATCACTCCCCGACAATCGCCCCAATGAATTGAGGAAAAAGTGCGATCGCCAAGAAAGAAACTAAATCGCTCAGACAAGTCGAGTCAATATGACAAGATGAAGATAGTAGCAATTGCACTCATTGTCGATGTCTTCTACCCAGCTTCCTCTAGATCTCCCCTTCCAGCGCTTGCGTGAGATACGCACTGCACTACTTCACCTTCATAAGGCACTACTCGATTCTGAAAAAGATGTTTACGAGCGGCTTCACGGACGCATTCAATCCAAAGGAGAGTTTTTTCAGCTCGTTATTGGAGACGAATGGTTTAGCTGGCTGCGTCCCTTCTCTCAATATATTATCCAGATTGATGAACTCTTGAGTGCCAAAGAGCCAATAACATTACACCAAGCTAATGAACTTTTAGATGGAGTGCGTTCCTTGATTTCTCCTTCAGAAGAAGGAACACCACGGGAGCAACGTTATTATCAAGCTATTCAACGCGATCCCAACATTGCACTTCTGCACGCAGAGGTATCAAGGCTACTTTTGTAAGTCTCCCTAAAAATTCTCAGTAATAGCAAAAGAATGACACTGGAAGGCTACTACTGCCTAACAATTTACACTGCAAAACTTCCTCAAGCTGACCAATATAATGGCTATCCTTGAGGATGACTTTAGTCGATGCAACACAGTACCTAGTTATGATACTGTGGTGTTACACTAGCCTTGTCTTGCTAAACAGTCGCGATCGCTTGTCGATTTGGCAGAAGCTCGATTGAGATTTTACCGTTGAGCAAGTATTTGGTTAGGTGTGATCGCAATCCAACAAAAGCACCTATCTTCTTTGAGGACGAGCCATTAGCTGAAGCCCCCCCAATTCAGTAGTGAATCCCCAGTTTTCGTAAAATGATACCATCTCCGGCAGACAGTACAGACCCAAATACTCTACCGCTTGCAATTGGGGATGAGTAACGATTAAATCCAATAACTTTTTACCTAAAGCCTGCTTTCTGTGAGTTGGTTTAACGATCACATCAAAAATAAATGCTCTGTAAACAAAATCTGTTAAAACACGAGCAAATCCGATTAACTCAGCACCTTTACCTGCTAATCCGATTACGATATCCGAAGTTGCCAGCATCTTGGTGACATCTTGCTTACTTCGATTCTGACTCCAAAATTCATTTTTGTACAATTGTGTTAACTCGCAAACTTGCTGCTCAGTCAGTTCTGAGATAATACGGTAGTTCTCCATAATGATTGAGGTAGAGTAAGCTTACTCACTAGAGTTTAGCGCTAGTAGAGATTACTAATAGGACACAGGATTTATTTTTGTTGCCTATGCACCTTCTTTGTTAGCTAAATTGGTTAAAGCCAGTCTGGATATGCTTCATGAACACTATTCCACAGAACCTAACTAGAGCGCAGCGCATTTCCAGCATCATCGAGCAACGTCAACCTCTAGTCAAGGAAATTCAACGTGTAGAAACACATCTACGTGAAGTTTCTTCAGCAATTAGTCACCTAGAAAATTACCGTAAAAGATTAGAGGTATCAGTTAATGAAGCTGAGGTCAAAAAAAAATTACACAACCTTAATTTTTACCACCTCATACAACTAATTCAGCAAGAGTATAAGAAACTCGGCATTCTCAAAGAACGCTTGTCTTGTTCTACCTTAAATATTGGCGTAATTGGGTTAATGGGACAAGGGAAGAGTACATTGCTCAAGAGCCTGAGTGGACTTACTGATCAAGAGATTCCTGCTTTAGAAGGGGGAGCTTGTACCGCTGTCCGCAGTACAATTGAAAATCTGCAAGAGAAGAGATCACCCGAACCATCTTCCTCAAAAAAAATAACACAATCTAATGGTTTTGGTCCTAACTTATACGGTATTCAGGAACAGATATATTTACCAAAACTGGATGTTACCACGAAAGCAGAGGTCACACTACATTCAGAAGATTCCTTCCTGAGAGAGGTAATTTGGCCTTATTACGACGAGTTAGGATTTACTGACAAACCAGACAACCTGAATGCTTTTGCCGAGCAACAATTCTCTGCACAGAGCAACCGTAGTGCTGCTGATGAAGATATCTATCAACGTCTACGGCATGATTATCACCTCACCCTCGATAAATATCGGCATTTACTCAAGCCAGGGGTGCCTCAAAAGCTATCAATTCAAGTAGAGGAAATTTCAGAATATGTAATTCAAAAACGCGATGGCACTATGCGCAATAACCTTACCAGTTTTAAGCATTTAGCAGTTAGAGAAGTTAAAATATTTTGTCCTTTCAAAAACCCTGATGTCGGTAAAATTTCCCTAGTCGATTTACCAGGTTTAGGTGACTCTAAGCTAGGAGACGAACAGCTAATGTTAGAAACATTAGGTAAGAAGGTAGATATAGTTTTATTTATTAAAAGACCAGACCCTCAGCGTTATCAATGGCAATCTTCAGATATACAGCTTTATGACAAGGCAGCTCAAGCTCTTAATGACCTAGAAAAAAGATCTTTTATGGTGCTTAACTACAGTACTAGGACGGAAAATATCAAAGCTTGTGAGGTACTTAAACAAAATCTTGGTACGATTAAAGTAGCTCATACTGAAATTGTTGATTGTGCGGATTCTGAGGATGCTAATCGGGTTTTTAATCTAGTTATCGACTATCTAACAGTCAAGATTAAAGAGTTGGATAAGCGCTATGCTAGTTCCTGTCAAAATCGCCTGAGAACACTGCACAGTCAAATTAATACTGAACTGGAAAAAGCCCGCTCGACTTTAACTCAATATTCTAGTGATTCTCGGCAATTTAGAAGTTTATTTGATCAGCTTTCTCAAGAACTTATTAGTAGTCTTGTTGCCCTCAGAAACCAACTTAAGGAGCAGTGCGAGCAAGTCGATCCTGATTTTGAGGCAGCGGTCCAGATTGCGCTGCAAAACTGCGAGAATGATCGGGGAATTCCCCTAGATGACGAGGAGATCAAAAACCGTAGTTATGAGTTTGAGTTTAAAGAGTCTTATCAAGCTATTTACCGTATATATATTCGCGAACTAAGAATACACTTATCTCGGCATTTTTTGCAAGTAGATAAAGGACTGAGAAAGTCCATTGATAAAGTTAAGTCTGCGGTAGTTGATGTCTTAGTAAACCATGGTCGTTTGGGAGAATTAATAGCAACTAAAGATGCTGTATTTCTCAAAGATATGGCAGATTTGCTCGCCGAACGAGGAAACCAACTAGAACTAGGATTTAGAACTCTTTGGGAGTTTGAGTTTTCTTACGGAAGTTCACTGTTGCATTTAGTTAGGAAACATCTAGACGAAATACTCCAATCTGACATCACCGATAACACCTCGGAAAACCAAGATTTTCCACCAGAACCATCTAATGCCACAGAAGTGCGGGATAATTTGGAGATTCTTTATCGGAAGGCTGTTGATAATTGCCAGGAAACTTTAAAGCAATGGCTACAAGCACCGAGTCAGGCTAGATACTATATGGTGCAAGAATTTATTGATTTAGTAATCTATGCCAAAGGGATGAAAAAAGAATGGGAAATATTGTTAAATGAACAGGATGTGCGTTCAAAAGTTTGGCCCGAGTTTAGAACCATAGAAAAACGCAAACAAGACCAACAGGATTGGCGTAATACGGTGGAAAGGATAGCAGCTCTTAACCAATTATCAGCGATGCTGTTTATTAATTAAGTCTCGGAAGTTGGTATCAGTTAGATATCAATTACTAGAGAAGTGTCAGAACAGGCTTTTCTTAATCTCAGGTAGAGCAACTACTACAATAAACTCTGTTATTGCAAGTTGCCATGAACTGCTAACCAGATGCAAGGCGGCTCGGAGCTAGTGTATTCTACCCGATGTTTTTGATGGGCCCGGATCAAGAGATAATCTCCTGCTTTGAGAGTAACAGCAGGATTGTCGAGATAGGCAATTTTTGCCTCGCCTTGTAAGAGAATTACCCACTCGTCTCTTTTTTGGTCATACCATTCTCCTGTTGGCGTAGTTTGTCCGGTGGAAATAATGCGCTCAATTAATAGGTTGGTGCTGGATGCTAAAGACTCAAATAACTCTTCGTTGGGTAGTTCGACAGGTAAGTTAAAAATGTTAGTCATAGATAGCGATTCTTAGTTGAATGCAAGACATCTTTGTCCCAAATCAGGACGTTAACAATTTTTAATCCCCACAATAAGCCTAGTCAAAATCAGTTATGTGGTCTAGATTGGATGCGCACGAGAACCTAAACTAGCTCTCGAATTACTCAAATCTTCTGCCCATACAAAATTTGACCATGTCCCAAGGAAAACCCACCTCACAGGCAATACTCAAGCTGGAACCTGGCACACTATGGACAAGAGTAAAGGAACAAACACAACACGCTATCCAATGTGGCGCACTCCAGTCAATACCAACAGAATACCAGTTTGTGGAGCAGGGCGGCATTAACTTCCTGGTTCGGATTTTGTCTAATCTGGCACGCAAGGATAAAGCCAAGCAGCAACAGGATAAAAAAACTCTCGCCTCTGGTAAAGAGTTTAACCCTTTCCTACCCCCAGAAAAAGACCTATTTGTAGCAGATATTTCTGAGACTCACCTGTGTCTATTGAACAAATTCAACGTAGTTGACTATCACTTGTTGATTGTCACGCGTGCCTTTGAAGAGCAGGAAAAGTTGCTCACTTTAGAAGATTTTCAGGCTATGTGGGCATGTTTAGCGCAATTCGATGGCTTAGCATTCTATAATGGCGGGAAAATTGCTGGTGCTAGCCAGCGACACAAGCATTTGCAACTCGTTCCTCTTCCTTTGATAGCTAATGGGCCAAAGATACCCATCGAAACGGCGATCGCATCTGCCAGTTTTTCAGACTCCGTGGGGACAATCACGGACTTTCCTTTCGTCAATGCTTTAGCTCGACTCAACCCTAGTTGGGGAGAATCACCTGAGGTGGCTGCTGAAGCAACCCTGGAGTGTTATCATACCCTGCTTCGGGCAGTCGGCTTGCAAGGCGACGGAGCAAGTAACAACCGGCAATCTGGGCCTTATAATCTTCTAGCTACGCGGGAGTGGATGTTGCTAATACCGCGATCGCAAGAAGATTTCGAGTCGATTTCTGTGAACTCTTTAGGATTTGCAGGTGCTCTTTTGGTACGAAACGAACAGCAAATGAAGATGCTTCAAGAACATGGCCCGATAACTGTTCTCAAGAATGTCGCCCGCAGCTATTAATAAGACTTAGACAAATATTACATTCTCATTAAGTTGTTCATTATTTAAACCTTATTGTCAATAATTGGGAAATCCTTGTAGTTTGACCATCTTGGTCGCTACTTATACCGAATTTAAATGTGTAACAGCTTAGCCTTTGATTTTAGTTGAAGTACCGTTGGCTAGAAAATCTAGGCTTTAGATAATGGTTTGGCAGGAATTCTATTTTTTAGATTCTCAACAGACTGGAAGCTAGTGCCCCTTCCTCCTCTAAACCCCTGCATGGCAACTTTAGATGCAGGAATACTCAATCCTGTCATCTCCTGCATAGGTAATTCAGTAAGAGTTTGAAACTTGAAATTAGCGCTTTTTATTTCACAAAGACTCTGAACTCGATGAACGACTTCCGCAAAAAATAGTGTACGAAGTTGTCCAAAATCGAGTACGTTTTGCGACTCCAAATAAAGTCCAGCAGCCATATTGTCAGGACATCGCTGTGCCAGCTTTTGAGCTACAAACTTACTCATCCATTCCTTCTGAACAGCTAGAGAGAAAATATCTTGTTTGTAGAAGCCATGACGGATAGAAACGATATCTCCTTGATTGAGCCAAATTGCATAAAATTGAGGCTGAAGTTCCGAATAGTAATTTGAGAAAATTTCTAGGGAAAGACATCCTGTTACGTGTCGTCGATCCAATAATTGAAGAAGCTCGGGTAGGGGAAATTCAGTAACACTACCTGTGATTTCCATAGTTACCTCGCAATAGGCGTTAATTGAGAGCATTAACATCTGTGCCAATCCGTTGATAGGTTGGCTAAACGTGAAATGACTTAGGTAAAATTTAGAGAGTGAGTGGAAGTCGATCGCTTTTATCTGTCTTTGCAATCGCAACATCCAATCTGTAAAGTTATAGGACTGGCAAACAAACTTTTCGCAAATTTCATCAAAAAAAACTTTTTCGCCTCATTTTGCGAAAATGTCTATTGCAACCCCTATAACTGGTTAGGGCTGAGTGAAGCACTTGATTAAACCCCAAAGCTTCTCTCACACCATGACACGTGGCATCCCATGCCTCTGCCACCTCAGTCAATTCACTATGAGTGCATTACACGAAACCCTGAAACAACTAGTTGCTGATGCCTGCACCCATCCCCCAAGGAGTGTGGCACGTCAGCAATGCATCCAGGAAATCTACCGTTTGGTGGTCAACTCCGGCAAAATCTGGAAAGAAAACACACCCTATTACAGCGATGCTTTTCAGGAAACCTGGGAGTACTGCTGCCAACACTTAGAAGACTACAATCCCAAGATTAGTGCCGTGACTACCTGGATTGATACTCGGCTCAAATGGACACTCAAGAAATGGCGCGATCGCCAAAACCAAGAACAACAACGGCAAGCCAATCCCATTGCCAGCGATGAGGACACCCCAAGGCATCCGCTTGACAATCTAGCCTCCAATCCAGGTGCCAGCCAAGCTATGCAAATCTGGCAAGCAACCGTTACCTGGGTTCAACAAGATCCCGAGGGAAAATTACAGCAGACTTGTTTCCGCAAACGCCCTGAAATCAACGCCCAAGCACTCTTTTTGAAACGCTTTCCCTCAGAGACTCCCTGGCAAGAAATTGCCCAGGAATTTGAGTTAACTCCAGCCCAAGCCAAAGACTTACCCAAATTTTACAATCGCAATTGTTTACCCCTGCTGCGAGAGTTTGGCGTTGTCCAAGGGTATATATAGCGTTTCTCGTACTCATGAGGTACAAAGCGGTTGGTTTTGAGGCAGGAGGCAGTAGGTAGTAGGCAGAAGTTAGTGTACTTCACTCATTTGAGAACTGTTATAGAAGAAAAAACCAAATATTAATTAATTAAACAAGGTAACTATGATGACTGACCCAACTCGCATACAAGAGGAGGTTGCTGTACCCGTCTTAATTACTCAGAAGGCGCGACAGATTGCCCATCAATTTGCTCAGCAGCAACCGGACGAAGCCAAAGCGCAACAAGTCTACCTGAATACACTAGCCGTTTGTACACTCAACAATTATTTAAAAATCCTCGGTATTGCATCAGATCCATCCAACTGCGATAGCTGGAATCCCCTAATGCGGATGACCACTAATGTTGCTGATTTGGATGTAATTGGTCGAGGGCGCATTGAGTGTCGTCCCATCTGTGCCTTTGACAGAGATACCACATCAGTGTGCTACGTGCCCACAGAAGTACAAGATGAACGCATTGCCTATGTGGTAGTGCAAATTGAACCCGAACAACCAGAAGCCCTAATTCTCGGCTTTGTCGAACAGGTTGATCGTGAAGAGGTGCCTTTAAATAATCTCCGTCCAATGTCTGAGTTGCCCATCTATCTCGACCAATATCAACCTGATTCTCTCACCGAAAGAGTCACGCAACTCACCCACTGGCTGCACGGTCAAATTGAAACAGGCTGGCACACCTTAGATGAAGTTCTGGGCATCTCATTGACACACTATCAATGGCAAAATACTCGTTCACTCGAAGCCGAATCAACGGCACCAGTTCTGTCTCGGGTTGTGCGGGGCAAAATTTTTGAAGTTCCTATCCAGCAGGGGGTTGAACCAATTGTTTTAATTACGGAACTAGTCCCAAAATCAGAGGCAAATTTAGGCATTGAACTCAAGATTTGTCCACCCACACAGCAGGCATTTCTCCCGGTAGGTTTAGCCATGACTGTTATTGATGCGGTGGGTGAAGCTGTGATGCATGCCCAGGCACGAGAGGAGAACCGCATGATTGAATTAGGTTTTCATGGAGAAGTTGGCGATCGCTTTTCTCTGCGTATCGAATTAGGAGATGTGACAATTGATGAGGCGTTTGTAGTGTGAGTTAGGTTAACTCCCATGAACCAACTAGCTGTACTGGAACTTAAGGGTAACCTCAATAATCAGGGCTTTTACGTCACTCTGCATCTTAGTCAAGGTGATTTAGCCTCCAGTATGACTATTGATGGTTACCTGCCGCCTTCAACTCTTCTATTCGATGACTTAATCCAGTGGCAGCAAGATTATCGACGGCTGGCAACTCCCAGCCGTGCCATCAAGCCTTATAAAATTAAATACGACGGAACGATTAATCCTCTAGAAGCTTGTCGAAAATCTGCTCAACAGTTAGGAGAACAGTTTCAGAGTTGGTTGCGTTCGGAATCGTTTCGTGATGTGGAGTTACGGCTACGGCAGGTGTTGATGCCTGATGATTCGGTTCAGGTATTAATCCGCACGGCTAATGCTGAGGTTCAAGCGCTTCCTTGGCATCTGTGGGATTTCATTGAGCAATATCCCAAGGCAGAAATTGCTTTGAGTGGTGGACACTCCTATGCCTGTTCCTCTGAGACGAATTTAGCAGCTTCCGACTCTGAGCAGGTGAATATTTTGGCAGTGTTAGGCGATCGCACTAATATTGACATTGAAAGTGACTGCCAGACCTTGAATCAGTTACCTGGGGCTAGGGTGGAGTTTTTGGTGGAACCTACTCACCAAGAACTCAATGATATTTTGTATGAGCAGTCTTGGGATATTCTGTTTTTTGCCGGACATAGTGAGACCAAACCGCAAGGAGAGGGGGTACTGCGGCTTAATTCAACGACTCATCTGACAATTGATGAGGTACGCTATGGGGTGCGTAGAGCGATCGCCAATGGTCTGCAACTGGCGATTTTTAATTCTTGCGATGGTTTGGGATTAGCCCAGGCGCTGGCACAGTTGCAATTACCCCAGATGATTGTCATGCGGGAAATTGTGCCGGATGTTGTTGCGCAGCAGTTTCTCAAGTATTTCCTGGGAGCGTTTTCTCAGGGTCAGTCGTTACATTTGGCTCAAAGGGAGGCAAGGGAACGGTTACAGGGGATGGAGAAGAACTATCCCTGTGCTAGTTGGTTGCCTGTGATTTATCAGCCTTTGGGTAGAACACTTCTTAGTTGGCATGATTTACAGCAGCGATCCTTGCCATTAGTGCAACTAAATCCCTTAAGGCGGACGGATAGACTGCACCGCCAGACTATATCTCGGACTGCACTGGTCAGCTTCATATTTACTAGTTTAGTAATGGGAGTCCGGTTCTTAGGAGGTTTGCAGCTACTAGAGTTTTGGACGTTTGATCGCTTGATGCGGCTGCGTCCGGCTGAAGGTTTAGATGAGCGGATACTGCTAGTCACCATTGATGAGGCTGACTTGCGCTATCAAGATGAGCAAGGGTATGAGCGGGATGGCTCGTTGTCTAATCAAGCCTTAGCAATAGCTTTGCAAAAGCTAAAACCCTATGACCCAGTAGTGGTTGGCGTTGACATTTTTCGAGAACGTCCTGTAACAGGAAAGTTCAAACCAGTAGTTAAGGCAATCAAATCTGCTCAGACTAACCATTATAACAACTTTTCTGAAGTTGACAGCAATCTGAAACTGCCTGAAAACACCATTTTTACTTGTCAAGTTGAGATAGGTGAAAAGTTGGATACGATTTACCCACCACCAAGTATAGAGCTAGTTCAGTTAGGCTTTAGCAATATTGTCTCTGATCCAGATAAGCTAATCCGCCGTCATCTAATCGGCATGTCACCTGACACAGGCTGCAACACAGATAAATCCTTTAGTTATCAGGTTGCTGGCAAGTATTTGCAACATAAGTCCGATTTCCAGGCTACTCGGCTTCATCGCACATTAATTATCAACGGAGTTGAATTTCCTAATCTCAATCGACATAGCGGAGCCTACCACAGTGTCGAGATGGGTGGATACAATACTCTACTTAACTATCGTGCTACAGAGGCAATTGCTCCCACCCTTTCATTATCTGAATTACTAGAGGGAGTTCAGGATAATAGACTAGCAGACTTGGTTAGCGATCGGATCATTCTAATTGGCACTATTGCCCGAAGTTTTGGTGACTATCATCTTACACCTTACGGCGAGATGGCTGGGGTAGAAGTTCAAGCCCACATGATTAGCCAAATCCTCAGTGCGGTTGAGGATAATCGTCCGTTGCTCCGTACACTACCCCCGTGGGGGGACGTTCTGTTGGTTTATGTTGGGACGTTAGGCATCGCAGGGGTCATGATGCTGTTGCGTATTCGCGGTCAGATGATCTTAGCGGTACTCGCCACACTCTTTGGTTTGAGCGTGCTTTGCTTCTTAGCATTGAAGGTTGGATGGTGGTTGCCGCTGATACCCGCAGTAATTGGCTGTGCCGTTATGACAGGTTTTATTCAGTATTCCTGCACGATGCAGAAACAGGATTAACTTCAACAGGTTTGGATCAAACATCTACCGGAGAATTTTCCCATGAAACGCCCCCAAATTGCTCAATTCAATATTTGGGCATTTCCCCTTATAGCGCTCTTGGTGTTGTACCCTCTTAGAGGGGTGAGGGCTAATGATGATTTCAGGGATACCGGACGACCTCCTGAGGGACAATCTGATTCTGCGGCCAGTCGAGGTGATTGTGATTTTGAACTGACTCCCCTGGTACCTGTGAATGAACAGGGAGGATGGACAACTCAACCCAACCCGACTCTATGGGTTCAAGTGCCAGTTGAATTATCGTCGGTTAAGTCAGTTTTGGTGATGGTGCAGGATGAGTCTGGCACTCTTGTATATCGTACCCGACTCAAAGACCTCGATGCCCCCGCAGGTATTGTTCGCCTCCCCCTACCCGATACAGTTCAACTTCCGGTGAGCAACTCTGATGTAGAGGCTGAATCGGGATACTTTCGTTGGATGGTTGCTATGTACTGTGATGATGCTGGCGATCGCCCTGCCTATATTACAGGTTCTATCCGTCGCGTTGCTATTGAAGCCCCATCAGAGTTGACCTTAGAAGGCAAATCATCCCAGGAAATCCGTGAACTCAGCGAAGTCTATGTCGATAATCGCATTTGGTACGATGCGCTGACGGTATTAGGAAACGCACGGTTAGCTGCACCAGATGACCCAGTATTGCTTGAGGCATGGCACACACTTCTCGATAATTCTACCGTGGGACTCGAAGCGATCGCTGATGAACCTTTAGTTAATTGCTGCACACTCCCTGAAGAGTGATGGGTTCCTGAACCGTGCACACACATCTCCTAATCAAAACTCAATATCTTGCATTTCGCCCCCCTAATAACCCCCCAATTCTGGGGGGAACAAGAATTTTCAATGTTTCAAAGTCTCCCAAAGTTGATACCACTGGCGAATTTAACAATTGGAAACATTGGGTACGAGATAAAGCTTTTTAAGCCCCCCAACCCCCAATTCTGGGGAGTACTGACTCAAAGTCCCCCAAAGTTGGGGGATTTAGGGGTCGAGAAAGACTATTTACTTATACCTTGTTGAATTTATCTATATAAAACCATGTCCCCACAATCTTCTCTCAAACCTTTCCTTCTGACTCTTCTCACTGTTTTCACCCCAATCCAGGCAAACGCTCAAGTTACCCCCGCTAATGACGGCACGGGAACTACTATACAGCGCCATGGAGAAACTTTTAATATTGATGGCGGTTCCCTTTCTGGGGATGGTCGTAATCTGTTCCACAGTTTTCAAGATTTTGGCTTAGATGCCAACCAGATTGCCAATTTCTTATCCAATTCTGAGATTCAGAATGTCCTGAGTCGCGTGGTGGGTGGCAATGTGTCGGTGATTGATGGATTGATTCGGGTTAGTGGTAGCAACGCTAATCTGTTTTTGATTAATCCTGCAGGCATAATTTTTGGCAGTAATGCTCGTTTGGATGTGCCTGGTTCTTTCACTGCAACAACAGCAAATGGCATTGGGTTTGATAACAATTGGTTTAATGCCTTTGGTGAGAATAATTATGCTGCTTTAGTGGGTAATCCTAATGCATTTGCCTTCACTATGAGCAGTCCTGGCTCTATTATCAATGCTGGGGAGCTAGGCGTGACACTGGGGCAATCATTAACTCTGGTTGGTGGTAGTGTAATCAACACAGGCACTTTCTCTGCTGCGGGGGGTCAAATTACTGTTGCGGCGGTTCCGGGTGAGAATTTGGTGCGTATTAGCCAGGAGAATGGCCTGCTGAGTTTGGAACTTAATACCATTACTCCGGGTTCTCTCAATTCTCCTGATTCTGCGATTAGTCCTATCCCGTTTACTCCCCTGGATATCCCAGGCTTGCTCTCTGGCGGTAAGGTTACTGATGCCTCTGGTGTTGTGGTAGAAGCGGATGGTACTGTTTATCTCACTGGTTCTAATGCTTCTATTCCTACGGCTTCGGGTACGGCAATTGTTTCTGGTACGGTGGATGCTTCGGGTTCATCTACTTCTGAGATTAATATACTAGGCGATCTCGTTGGTATCCTTAATGCCACGATTCAGGCGAATGGAGATACGGGGGGTGGCACAATTCGCATTGGTGGCGATTATCAAGGTGGGGGCAGCGTTTTTAATGCTTCTCGCACCTTTGTAGATGGCAATTCTACGATTACTGCTGATGCTTTACAAACTGGTAATGGTGGGCGTGTTATTGTCTGGGCCGATGATGTAACAGGCTTTGATGGGAATATTACGGCGCGTGGGGGGTCAGAGTTTGGTAATGGTGGTTTTGTTGAAGTTTCGGGACTTGATTTTCTCGATTTTCAAGGTGCAGTAGATACTTCAGCGCCAAATGGTGCGATGGGGACACTATTGCTTGACCCAACCAATATTGAAATTGTGGCAACGGGTGGTACAGCAACGGCACTGACTGACGTTGATAATTTCTTAGATCCAGATACGGGTGTAGGAGGTACTACCACGATTGATGCAGCACTGCTTAACGCTGCGTTGGCAGATGTGATTTTGCAGGCTACGAATGATATTACGTTTAGTGCTGATGTCAATATTGCTCAACCTCAAGTTGGATTGACTGCTGAGGCGGGGAATAATATTGCGGTTAACTCCAATATTGCTACGAATGGGGGCAATGTTACTTTGACGGCTAATGCTGATGGAGTTGGGGGAGGAGTAGTTAGTGTTGCTGGTGCCACGATTACAACTCAAGGTGGAGATTTCACAGCTTCTGGACAGGGAAGTGCAACGTTTCCTAACGGCATATTAATTAACAACAGCATTATCGATGTTGTTACAGGAAGTATTCAACTGAATGGCATAGGTCAAACTGCTGGCGATGCAATAGGAGTTTCAATTTTAGGAAGTAGCTTAGGGACAACTTCCGGAGATATCAGTGTCACGGGACAAGGAGGGGGAGGAGTTCGAGAAAATGCGGGAGTTCAGATTCGCCGAAATTCTACTCTTGAAACAGTAACTGGAAATATCGATATAACAGGAACAGGAGGAAATGGGACAGCAATTAGTAATTATGGAGTTTTCCTGTATAGTAATGCTCAAGTCACTTCAGTAGACGGCAATATAACCATAGAAGGTACTGGAGGTGGTGGAGCTAATAATCAGCGTGGAATATCGATTGGTGGAGAAGATGGTACTGGAGCGCTTAATGGTTCTACGGTAGCAACAACTGGAACTGGAAATATTACCCTGAATGGTACAGGTGGGACTGGAACTTTCAATAATCCTGGTGTTGCAATGATGGTCGGCTCTGAAGTCAGAACAACAGATGGTCAGATTGACATCAATGGTACAGGTGGTAATGCTAGCCTTGACCTTCGAGGCTCGAACCGAGGCATCAGGATAGACGGTGGCAGTATTAGCTCAATCAACGGTGATATTAACCTAGTTGGAACAGGTCGTGGTGTCGGTGGTGGCAATTACGGGATTCACTTTTTCAGTGATGAAACTGTTGATTTGGGGAGGAGTATCAGTTCTGTAAATGGCAATATTAGTCTAACGGGTACAGGTAGTTTAACGGGTACAGGTGGCGGTACAACCGTCAATAACCACGGAATTTATTTTCAAGATAGTGGCATTTTTGAGACGAGTGGAAATGGAACCATAACACTTAATGGAACAGGCGGTAATGGCACTAATGAAAACGTTGGAATTCTGCTAGCAAGTGATACGCAAATTATTAGTAGTGCTAATGTTTCACTGACTGGGGTTGGAAATGGTAGTGGTACTGGTAATCATGGTATCTATTTCCAAAATGGAGGTTCGATAGAAACCATTGGTAATGGAAATATTGCATTAAATGGTACTGCAAGCAATGGTAACGGTAGCTTCAATAAAGGAATATGGATTGACCAGGAAAGTAGTATCTCGTCAGTAAATGGTGGTATCAACCTGACAGGTACAGGCGGCAACGGAAATGGAAGCAACAACGAGGGGATAATCATTTATCGAGAAAGTAGTATCTCGTCAGTGGATGGTGATATTTTCTTAGATGGCACTGGAGGAACAGGAAGTGGAAATTTTACCCAAGGTATTGAAATCAATCTTGGGGCAGTAGTAGAAACAACTGGAATCGGAAATATCACTTTAGAGGGTATAGTCAACGGAGATGGTAACTACAATGTCGGGATATTTGTTGGCAGCGATTCCCCTAACTTTATCTCTCGCGTCTCTTCTGTTGATGGAAATATTAGATTAGTTGGAACTAGCAACGGGACTCAGGACACTGAATACGGCATTGTTGTCGGCAATATTTTTGATGTTGTAAGTAATCCTGTAGGCATTATCGAATCGACGGGAATAGGCACAATCACCTTAGAAGGAACTTCTGCTAGTGCTGCTGGAATCCGCTTAGAAGGCTCAAATATTCTTTCCTTGGGAGCAGGAGATGTTTTTCTCACAGCAACAGATGTCTTACTGGATTCCATCATTGATGCAGGTACAGGTGACATTACAATTCAACCCTTCGATACAGCCAGCACAATTGGAATTGGCGATACAACATTCGGTGATTTCAACATCAGCCAAGCAGAACTACTCAATCTGAATACCACTGGAACCGTTACCATTGGCAACCCTATTACTGTAGATGCCAACAATCAGGAAATACCATTAGGCGGAGTACAAATTGGGAATACTGACTTAGCTACCAAAAACTATAACCTGACCATCCTAGGCGGAGATATTGGATTTGTAGACAATGATCCGGTAACTCGCATTCCAATTCTCTCAATTGCAGATAATCGCACTCTCCAACTCATCTCCACAGGAGCTATTTTTGAAGGAATTAATTCTGACTTAGAGCTTGGAAATAATAGCTCAGTTTTATTTGATGCTGCATTTGGAATTGGCGATGTAAATAGTCCGGCTGGTGGTCTTGATATCGGAGTTCGAGATAATGGAGTGGCAAACATTGCAGCTCGTAGTCGAATTTCTGGCGATATCAACTTCGATACAGCTAGCCGTCTTATTATTACATCAATTGGAGATGTTAATGGAATTAGTACAGCAGGCAATGGTTCTATTAGAACGAGGGCTATTGCAGTCAACGCACCCATTATTGCAGATGGTTCCGGCAATATTACCCTTAGAGGATTTGATGGATTAGCCCTTAATTCAGATATTCAATCTGGTAGTGGAGATATTTCAATTGATGTATTTCCCAATTCCCGCACGACTAATGTTGGTACAGTACCCAGAACCATTTCAACTAATGGCGGCACGATTACCTTTACAGGTGGCTTAGAAGGAGATGCCGTTTTAACTCTAGATGCAGGAGATGGAACGGTTCAATTTAACAATCCCATCGGAGTTAATGCGCCTGGTAATACCAGTCCACTGTTAGGTTTAGATATTAATGCAGGGAATGTCAATATTTTGTCCTCTGCCAATTTGGGTTCTGAAGGATTAAATATTAATGCTACTGGTGCAGTTGCGATCGCAGATACCCTAACTACTGTTAATGGCGGTCAGGTTAATGTTAGTGCAGGTCAAAATATTAACTCTGCTAGCATTTCTACGGCTGGAGGAGCAATTACTCTTGAATCTGCCAACGGAGATATCACAACTGGGCGCATTCAAACAACAAATCAGGTCACAGGTAATGGCAATGCTGGTAATGGTGGCGATGTTTCACTCGTAGCCGATAGTGGCGATATTTCTACTACTCAGATTTTCACTCGTAGCGTTGTGGATGGTAATGGTAATGCTGGTAATGGTGGCAATATTGAAATCATAGCGTCAGGTAATGCCACCACTAGCAACCTCGAAACGAATTCCTCCGTAATCGGTAACGGTAATACAGGCAATGGAGGAAACATTACCGTTGATGCAGGTGGAAGCCTCGCGATTAATGGACAGATTGATACTCGTTCACAAGTAGTTAGTGGACAGCCAACAAATCGAGCCGGAAATGGAGGCCAAATTACTCTAGAGGCAGGTAATGATTTAGCCGTAGACGGACGACTAATTACACTATCGAGTGCTGCGATTCCAGGGGAAGCAGGAGATATCACAATTAAATCGGGTGAAGATATTGAATTGAGAAGTGGTTCAACGCCAGCAACACCTCAATCTATTAACGCCAGTTCTCCAATACCGGGTAATGTGTTAGTAGAAGCTGCTGGAAATATCAATTTTATTGGCGAAGATGACCGACCTCAAGTAAATGCAAATTCAATCTTCGCTGGAGATGTAACCTTTAAGGCTGGGAACGATATCACCATTAATTTGCTCGTTGATACGGCATCTATTCAGGCAAATCGTGTCACGTTTGATGCGGATGAAACCATTGATCTCAGGAAGGCTCGTATTCAAAGTAATGGTTCAGTGGAGCTAACTGCAGGACAGAACATATTCACAAATACCATTTTTACCAATGGAGGAGCAATCTTCCTTTCTGCCAACGACGCTATCAGATCAGAAGGCGAACTCAATGCTAGTGGAAGTCTCAGTGGTGGAGATATTACACTAGAAAGCGATCGCATCACCACAGGTGACATCACCACTACAGGAGAGCAATCCGGTGGAAATCTTGAGGTGAATGCTGAAACTTCAATTAACACTGGTAATATTCGCACCCGTTCCTTCACAGGTGATGGCGGTGATGTCTCTCTGGATCCTCTTGAAGACATCGAAGTCGGCTTTATTGATGCCCGTGGCGGTAGCAATGGTAGCGGCGGTGACGTATTTATCCTCACAGAAAGATTTTTCCGGGCTACCGAAACCTTCGATGACAACATCAGCATCTCCACCGCAGGCGGTATCGGGGGAGGGGATATTACTATCAACCACGGTGGCGGCATCAGGAATACTCCCTTCAATGTCGGTAACTTCAGCGAAAACGGCACCGCAGGAATTATTACCAGTGGCAATTTTACTATTACACCAGTGCAATCATTCCTGGAAAGCTTTACTATCGGCAATATCCAAATTCTTACTACCTACTTCCCTATAGAAGAACCACCTGTTTATCCCCCAATCTTACGCATAGATATTGAACCCACACTGCTTGACCCATCCTTAGATTTCGACAACCCCCCTAGTCCCTTTATGATTTTAGACCCGTCTGTCATGGATCTGGGTGTCATGGAATTTGAGAAACGACTGACTCCGCCTTACAAGGAATACATTGCACGAGTGTTCCGGGATCCAAGCAATCAAACATCTTCAGAGCAATCGAACTCCAATAATCCGAGTGTTGAGCTAGGTTTACCCACAGACTTAGACACTGCTGTACGCTCGAATAATTCAGAATTTCCACGGCAAGAAGCGCCACCAAATACCGACTCTCAATCCCCCAAGCCTCCGGAAGATTCAAAAACTTCCAGCAATGCTACTTCTAGTGACTCTGACTCTCCACAGCCGTCTGAATCGCTTCATACTGCCTTGACTACTGCCAACCCATCTAATGATGCGTCTTTACCAAACAATAGTAATCAATCTGAAGGTAACACAATTAAATTAAGTGAAGCTCAACGCTCTCTGCGTCGAATTGAAGAGCAAACAGGAATTAAACCCGCCCTCGTCTATGCCATGTTTGTCCCAAGAAGTGGCGAACTGGAACTCTTACTGGTGACGGCTAGTGACGAAGTGATCCGCCTTCCAGTTTTGGGAACCCAGCGAGACGAGGTTATTGCCATGGCGCAAGCTTTCCGCGAAGAACTCACTCTGCCTTTAGGTTTCCAAACCAATCGATTCGATGGGTTGCAAGCTGAATATGCTCAACAATTTTACCAATGGTTGGTTGAGCCATTGCTCACAGAACTCCAAGAAAGAGAAATCGATAACATTGCCTTTATTTTAGATGAAGGATTGCGATCGCTTCCCCTTGCCGCCTTACATGATGGTCAGCAATTCTTAATTGAGCAGTACAGTGTCGGCTTAATGCCTAGCTTGAGTCTGACCGATATGACCTACGTTAACATCAACGATACAGAGGTGCTGGCAATGGGTGCCTCTGAATTTGGTGAGGAAGAGAAACCGCTTCCTGCAACTGAAGTGGAAACGCCTCTAATTGCGAACACCGTCTGGAAAGGCAGCGTATTCATGAACGAGGAATTTACGCTGAGAAACCTTCAACAGCAACGCCAAAATACCCCCTTCGGCATCGTGCATTTAGCAACCCATGCCAGCTTTTCCCTCGATCAACCAGACGAAGCCTATATTCAGCTTTGGGATACGCAACTGCGTCTTAATCAAATTCGAGAACTAAACTGGAATAATCCTGCCGTTGAACTGGTGGTACTCAGCGCTTGTCGCACTGCATTAGGCGATCGCAACACTGAACTAGGATTTGCTGGCTTTTCCACCCTGGCAGGAGTAAAATCGGCTTTAGCTAGCCTTTGGTCTGTAGACGATGTTGGCACCCTAGGACTGATGGTGGAGTTTTACCAACAAATGCGCGAGGCTCCCATTAAAGCTGAAGCATTAAGACAAGCACAGCTTGCTATGCTCCGTGGTGAAGCCTATATCGAAGATGGTACATTCCACTGGTCAGGCGGTAGTATTCCTTTACCTTCTCATCTAAAGTTTCCAGAGAATGCTGATTTATCCCACCCTTATTACTGGTCTGGCTTTACTTTAATTGGCAGTCCCTGGTAAGACCAATTTTGTTTATGTTAGCTACAGATGTTGATGATGCTCCAGACGCGGAGAGAGGAAGGGAGGGGAGCCTCAGGCTTTGACTACCGCAGTTGATGGTATCAGCTCAGAACTCCAAGCTCGGAACTCGGAACTTCAAGCTCAGAACTCGGAACTCCAAGCTCAGAACTCGGAACTCCAAGCTCAGAACTCGGAACTTCAAGCTCAGAACTCGGAACTCCGAGCTCAGAACTCGGAACTCCGAGCTGGGAACTGGAAATATTGAGCTCAGAACTTGGAGTGTTGCGATCGCCACTCCAAACTCAACTCAACGCACAGAGAACAGAATTAGTACTTGCGCAGCACAGTACGTTAGCGAAACTCTGCGTTAGCCTCTCAGCAAAGTGGTGGTGATAGCGAAGCGTTACACAGGCATGATTTTTAGACCTATGTAACGCAACGATGTAAAAATTAGCTTGATACCTTGGAACTCAATTATTTGAGTTAATTTCCTGAACAATCCACCTTCAGTAGTAGATGCTGTATTTCAACATTGCTGTTAGGCTTTTGGCAAGGCATTTCCTTAGTCAAGAGCGTGAAAAATTATCCTTGCTCACAAACCGAATACGGCACAAAATTACAAAACAAAATCACTGGCGCTGAGGAACGAGATATTATTCAGTTGAATTTCCATGTTCGCTGTTATGTTACCGTCGCCATGGATATCTGCTTGAACAATAGCAGAGCTGCCGCTGGTAAAATAGCGAACTTCGCCAGCCGTCCCCGTGAAGTTACTAGTACCGATAAATTTGAAAGCTTGATCGCCAAAAAGATTGGTGTTGGCATCAATGGACGACAAGTCAATCTTGTCAAAACCTCGGTCAAGATCTGTAATGACATCCCGTTGGGTTGAACCCACCCGACTTTCAGAAGTGCTGTAGTATTTAAATGTGTCATAACCCCCACCATCAATCAGGGTATCCTTGCCTATACCACCTACCAGGATGTCATTGCCACTGCCGCCAGTGAGTGTGTCATTACCACTACCTCCATAAATTGAGTCATTACCCGTACCACCGCTAAGGTAGTCATCTCCAAACGAACCACTGAGGTAATCATTGCCTGTACCCCCGTAGATTGAGTCATTACCTGTACCCCCATAAAGCCTATCTTTGCCAGAACCTCCGCTTAGATAGTCATCTCCGCCTAAGCCGTATAGGCGATCATTACCGGCATTGCCATAAAGTTTGTCAGATTTCGCGCCACCAGTGAGAGTATCGTCACCTCCATTTCCAGACATTGTCCAAGAACCCCAGCGTTTAATTAAACCAAATGGACCAAAGCTCTTTTTGTGAGCATCAAAAGAATCGTTGCCATTGGTGCCGTTATATTTGCCATCGTATCTACCCATTTCGTTTCTCCTTAACTTAAAGATTTTCTGTGTGGACTTTTGCAATATCAACCAGCTTGATCTAGGAGAAATTTTTCAATTTCTCTAAAGCTGAATTAATAGTCGAAAAGTCTTTATGTTCCAAGATTTACAGACCGCAAATTCTGATGTTTAGAACTGCTAGCAATTGTTCTAGTCTTCACAGAAAATGCTAGATAAACGTAACCTTGAATCTATAGAGTTATAGGAAGAGCAAACCTATTTTTCGCAATTCAGCTCAAAAAAAATTTTGATATTTATTGAGTAAGGACACACAATCGTCTCCCATGGGGTACACAGAAAAAATTTCCGCTTATTCACGGGGCGTTAAGGAAAGGGGGATGAGGGTTCTGGAATACTGCTATAGTAATGCCATAATTCAGGCGTAAAATCTTAAACTATGCCTGAGAACACAAGCCCTTTGCAAAATCCTTCTTGCTCAAAAAAATAGCTCATGGGTAATTTCACACGCCGGAAATTTATCATTGTCACGACGCTAGCGGCAGGATTTGCAGCCTGTGTTCAGCCGATTTCTAGCCAAGTCATCAACACAGATACATCCGGCTTGGTAGCTGGTGAAGTGAAAATTTCTGTAGAGGATGGAGAAATTCCGGCATACAGGGCAATGCCTGCTACTGGTAATAATTTCCCGGTGGTGCTGGTAGTGCAGGAAATCTTCGGTGTACACGAACATCTCCAGGATATTTGTCGCCGCTTGGCTAAATTGGGTTATTTAGCGATCGCACCTGAACTTTATGCCCGTCAAGGCGATGTTTCCCAAATTAGTGATGTTCAAGAAATTATTTCCCAGGTTGTCTCGAAAGTGCCAGATGATCAAGTCATGTCTGATTTAGATGCTACTGTAGCTTGGGCAGATAATTCAGGTAAAGCAAACATTGATAATCTGGGAATTACAGGCTTTTGCTGGGGCGGGCGCATTGTCTGGTTGTATGCAGTACACAATCCCCAAGTAAAAGCCGGAGTTGCTTGGTACGGGCGTTTAGTGGGTGAATCTACACCCTTAACTCCTCAGCATCCCCTTGATATTGCTGCTGAGTTGCAAGTACCAATCCTAGGACTCTATGGCGGTAGTGATGATCTCATTCCCCAGGAAACAGTAGAACAAATGCGGCAAGCACTTCAAGCCGGTAACAGTGGTTCCGAAATCATCGTTTACCCAGATACTCCCCACGGTTTTTTGGCTGACTACCGTCCCACCTACCGCAAAGAGGCAGCAGAAGACGGCTGGAAACGCTTACAAGCTTGGTTTAAGCAGCACGGAGTTGCCTAAGCGACTACAAAAAAAATATCCCATTTCACGAAAGGTAGGGGAGTTCTTGAGCAGCAAGCAGGGGGAGTAAGACAGGCAAACCGAGTCCAAAAAATTGGATAATTTATTTTTTGGAGTTGTCTAAAGCAAGTTTTAGCTTAATATCAGAGGTTCATCGCCCCAAAGTTAGTACTCCAGGCAACATTTAAATTTTCCAAGGATTCAACCAGCCACTGATTTTTTTGTCTGCTTTGGGTTTCATAGTGATTAAAAAGAATCACAAACCGCTGTTCTAAGTAATGCTTCTCTCGGTTACAAAGCAGAACAATCTTCAGTAAAAGACCAATAGTCGAAGTAATGCCAATATTACTGGTGAGGTCAGAAAAGACGTAATGCGTTGCTTTGCGAGAACTCTCCACTACTAAGAAATTTAGCAATTTTTTACAGGTTACTTCAAGTAAATCATCACTGAGTTTCTGAGAGTCATTTTGAGATAAGATGCTCTGCAATTGTTGATATAATCGTTGACCGAACTCACCTCTGCCGTACTTGGGATCAATTGAGGGTATAAGATATTCGTGATAAAACTCTTTTTTAAAAGTTCGGTAAGAGCGAGTTAAACGACTGTAAGTGCGGAACTGTTCCGCCAGATCTCGGTGGGTATTAAAGCCATCAATTTTTCCTGAAAACTCTTGGATGGCAATATCAAGTTGGCGATCGCTTAAAAGGGTAGGATTTTTTATAGACTGCGAATTTCTCTGGAACTTCTGGTAGGTGATGTACCGAGACAAATTAATTTCCAGTTGTTGCTGTTTTTGCTCTCGCATTAACCTAATTTTTTGGCGCTGTTCTTCAGTGCTATCATCTGTCAGTAGGCAGTGTTCGTACAGACAAGGATATCGGTGAATTAAAATTCCTAATGGTGTCGCTGCTGGATCTTCGCTTCTTTGAGTTTTATCAGAGATCACTTTAGCCAGACGTCGCAATGTTAGGTATTGCTCAGTTTCCGTAAAGCGTCGTACTAGTTCGTGCAGGGGCTGCTTTGTCTGCGAGGAGGCTGAACTAGCAGAGGAAATCTCCAACAGTTCGATCAGTTGAGGAATGGCATTTTGGCAGCGAGGATTTCCCAGCCAGTGGTTAATCAGAATGTAGCAGCTACGGTTGAGAATAAACTTAAAGTCCCTTCCAGCAGTATTAGAGGCGACAATTTTTTTCAAGGCGTACCAGACTTTGGGATTAGGGTATGCAACACCTTCGATAAACAGTCTACGAAAGCGCTCAATCAGTTCACTGGGTGACTCTACTTCTACGCAGTCGAGTAAGTGACGATAGAGTATTTCTTCTTCTAAAGTAGTCTGGCGACTATAGTAGTTTGACCAGGAATTAATCATGATTAGCGCCCCCATATCCCAGGAAAATACAATTTTACCGAAAGTTAATATTACTAAGTAGCTATATTAGCTATCACCCTTTTCTGGGGAATTTCTGCAATAATTCGGATTTTTACGGACTGGAACGAGTTGCTAAACATACTCTACCAAGATGATCGCGAACTATAGCCTTGAACTAAGGTGAATAACTTATTCACTACTACTCTAGTTTTTTCTCTCATTCCGGAAAAATCCCTCAACACTGGCTGAATTAACATTCTCAAGCTAGAGAGAAGCTTGATGCATTCACCGTTAGTGCTAAAATAATTGCTGAAAACAGACAAATTCATTGCACAAAAGAGCAAAATTGGTTTTTAAGAATATTCAACTGCTCCTAGGGCTTTAAGCGTTGCTCTAGTCGCCGCTGTGATTCCTTGAGAGTTAGTAATGTTCATGCCATTGTAGGGTTTATCGATGCTCAGCGTTTTGTAGCATTCACCTGTTTCCACATCCCAAAGTTTAATCACTTGATCATAGCTACTACTTACCAGGGTGCGACCATTCAGGCTGAAGCTAACAGACTAAAATTGGCAACTGTGCCCTGATAAAGTTTTGAGAGATTGATTAATATCTATATTTCCTAGTTGTAGTGTTTGCTGATCACTGCCACTAACTAAAAGTTGACCATCGGCTTTAAATCAAGCTCAAATAAAATACACAAATTAATGATGTTACCGCCACCGTAGCCAGGATAACTACCAAACTCATACCGAATTTTCTCCAGTAGCTTTCTCAACTGAAGTTCAATCTTACTGGAGACTTTGTAAATAGTTAACAGCCGCTCAGCAATAGGCTGTAAGATTCACGATTTTGGCTTTCTCTGATATAGTCTTTCGTCTGGGCTTTAATTAGGGCATATTGCATTAATAGGGATACTTTATCAGTACGCATTTCTTCAATAATTTCCTCAATAAATTGCGCAATCATGTATTCCATGACTACCGGCTGTTGCGTGAAGTAGCTAGTATTAATTTCAATTAGCGATCGCCGATACAGAGATTGCAGTGAATCGATTAGTTCAGCTTGTAAAACTGGGCTAATTAGATCCGTTTGCAATTCTGAAAGCGAAATTGGCTCGCGATTAATGGCTAGCCAATACATGACCTCTCTTTCTAAGTCAGATACACGCATCAACTGCTGTTCGAGTAAATCACGAATATCACCGAAAACTGCTGTTCCTTGCTCAATTTGTGCTAAAAAATTAGCAATATTTCCACTAAATAGCTACTTTTTTATTTTACACTTAATTAAGCCCACCTACTTATCTACGGAGCTTAAGCTGTTCGTCATTTAAGCCTTGTTGTCAATAATTGGAAAATACTTGTAGTGTAACCCTTTGGTCGCTACTCATATCTAATTTAAATTCTTAATAGCTTATTGCCTAAAAAACACCAAGCAATATTAGAGCCATTTGATGAGTTTTTTAGTTGCGTTTATTTTTTAAGGAGTAATTAATCATGCCTTTTTTACCATTTTTTGTTCTCGGAGCTACACTACTATTTTTGATCAGTGGCAATAATTCTTCAGAAAAATCAAAAGAAGAGGAAAAGAAAACAGCAGAAGAAGAGTTAGGACATGCGATCGCTAAATATCTTTCTGATAAAGGAAAAGCTACTGAAAATTAGGAGCTATAACTAAAAATGAAACCTTCTCTTCGCCTCGATTAAGCTAGGGAGAAGGTTTCCTCGTTGCTAGTGGTGAATAATTCTCATCTGAACCGTTAACAAATCGAGAAATTTTCCTGCTAAGGGAATAAAGTAATTAGGAGTTGAGTAACTAACGTCGTTAAAATGAGAAAGAGAACAACAGATAATTCAACTAATTTAAATTAACTGGTAGATTACTAAACATAACTTATTAATTTGAGAAACTAATTTACTGCCTGAATTGTCCTGGGGTTAGCAACAGTAGCTATCACTACGATTCACTTGGTTCCAGTTTGCTAACTTTACTAAATAGAAGCTAGTCCCATAGTAATTACACAAGAGGACTGATAAATCAGGAGAAAGCCTCAGCTTCAGAAACTTACTCAACAAGATTCAGCAGAGAGCATCGATTACTAAAATTAAACTCTCTTTAAATTCTCTTTGGAAGCTCGAAATTTGACTGCGGCCTCCTTGAGAAAGTTTACAAATAACTAGTCATTTTCCCAATAATGTTAAGAGTGAGCTGTTTTTGTCAAAGCTTGCTGTATTACTCTTATTTCGTTTCAGTCAGTAGAACCCACTGAGATTTTAATGTAGAAAAAATTACTTATTTATTGAGGGTAAAAACACCCCAGACAAAGATTTATTGATACCAGGAGAAAAATCGAAAGAAAAAATGAATTAGTATCTACTGATACTTACATCCCTTGATTGTCAACCTAACCTGAAATTGAAGTAAGAAAGTTTAAATAATCAATACTTTCTCAACGAATTGTAACCTCAATTAGCGGGGATTAGGAGGTAATAAATCTTATGTTAAAAGAGACTCAACAACAAGCTCCTCACCATGTGGTGATCGTTGGTGGCGGATTTGGCGGACTTTATGCAGCTCAAACACTCGCCAAGGCACCAGTAAAAGTTACACTAATTGATAAGCGAAACTTTCATGTGTTTCAGCCACTGCTGTACCAAGTAGCCACTGGTGGCTTATCTGCTGGAGATATTTCTTCACCGATACGAGCAGTACTGAATCGCCAAAAAAATACAGAAGTATTGATGGGAGAGGTGACCAGTATTGACACTAAAGAGCAAAAAGTCATGCTGCGTCACAGAGAAATTAACTACGACTCACTGATTGTTGCTACAGGTGTTAGCCATCAGTACTTTGGCAATGATGATTGGGCCCAAAAAGCTCCTGGATTGAAAACAGTAGAAGACGCTCTAGAAATACGGCGTCGTATTTTTATTGCCTTTGAATCAGCAGAAAAAGAAACCGACCCAGAAAAGCGCAAAGCCTGGTTGACTTTCGTGTTAGTCGGTGGTGGCCCTGCTGGTGTGGAGTTAGCCGGAGCACTGGGAGAACTAGCTCACGGCACCCTAAAAGAAGACTTCCGCAATATCGATACCTCCGAAGCCAGAATTATTCTGTTGCAAAGCCCAGATCGGATTTTACCAACTTACCCACCGAAGTTATCAGCAAAAGCCCAAGCCGACCTAGAAAAGTTGGGTGTCACGGTGCAAACTGGCGCTAGAGTGACCAATATTGACAACAATGTTGCTACTGTTCGTAGAGGTGATGTCGTTGAAGAAATTCAGGCGCGCACTATCCTTTGGGCGGCTGGCATGAAAGCATCTGGGATGGCCAAGGTGCTAGCTGAATCTGGAGGAGCAGAACTCGACCGTGGGGGACGAGTCATGGTGACACCAGAATTTAAAGTGCCAGGACATGAGAATGTTTTTGTCATTGGTGATTTGGCCAATTACTCTCACCAAGATGGCAAACCACTACCAGGAGTCGCGCCAGCGGCTATGCAATCAGGGCAGTATGTCGGTCGCCTGATCAAGGCTAAGCTCAAAGGAGAAACTATACGCCCCTTCCACTATCTTGACTGGGGCAGCTTGGCGGTTATCGGTAAGCATGCAGCAGTAGTAGATTTTGGCTTTATCAGGCTTTCTGGTTTCTTAGCCTGGATTGTCTGGATGTTTATCCACGTCTTCTACTTAATTGAGTTCGACAACCAGTTAATCGTAATGATTCAGTGGGCCTGGAGTTACTTCACCCGTAGCAAGGGTGCCCGTCTGATTACCACTCCAGGAGAACAACCAGTGATCATGCTAGACGATGATCTTAATTGTGACACCTGCAATTATGGTCAGCAGACTCACAGAGCTTAACTTATTTTCGGCGCGTTAATGCACCCGACAGTAGTAAGCAACTCCTTAATGGGGTTGCTTACTACTGTTGGGATGCTGTTGTATGCGATCGCATATATGCTTGTCTTCTTGACTCAGATTAAGATTTGTCCTCAAATAATCTTGCACCCACTCACAGGCATAGGTGATTTCGTCCAGGTTAAAAATTTGCTCTACATTCCACACAATAACAGTTTGATCATCTCCGACTGAGGCAATTTGTTTGCCATCTGGGCTAAAGTTGACATCCCAAATCCCGGCTTCATGTCCAATTAGTGTAGTTGCTTCCGTACCATCGACCCGCCAAAGTTTGAGCGCACCTGCTACACCTCCAGCCACCAGCATTTGACCATCGGGACTAAAAACAGCCGAGGTTACTCCTCGGTTATCTCCTTGCAGAGTTTTCAGTAATTTACCCTGGCGCGTCCAAAGTTTGATGGTGTCATCTAAGCTGGCAGTAGCTATGGTTTGCCCATCCGGGCTGATTGCCACTTCCCAAACTCCGCTACTATGACCCTGGAGTGTCCTTAAAGGCACACCCTGAAAACTCCATAGTTTGACGGTGCCATCTTCACTGGCGGAAGCCAGCATCTTTCCATCTGGGCTGAAGTCTACATCATAAACTCTCGCCCGATGCCCTTCAAAAGTTCTTAGTAAACTGCCGTCTAATCTCCACAGTTTAACCGTTTTATCAGCACTGGCGGAAGCAAATAACTGACTATCCGGGCTGAATGTAACGTCCCAAACTGTGGCTGTATGCCCCGCAAAGCTTTTGAGTAACGTCCCGTCGAGTTGCCATAATTTAACGGTATTATCTCCACTAGCTGTAGCTAGGAGTAGCTCTTTTTCAGAAGTAGCCAAGTCGGCGCTAGAGACGAAAGCAACGCCGTAAACAGAAGCAGCCTTTTCTGTCAAGGACTTGAGCAATGCACCCTCTCGCGTCCAGAGTTTAAAGGTTTGATCTGTACTGGCTGAGGCAATTAGCTGACTATCGGGGCTAAAGTCCACATCGAAAATCGTACCAAGATGCCCTGGAAGAACTTGTACAAAGCTGTTATTCGGCTGCCAGAGTCGAGCGGTGTTATCGTCACTAGCAGATACTACCATCGAGCTATCTGGAATGAAAGCAACCCCTCGAATCGCAGATTGATGTCCTTTGAGAACCCTCAACAGCGTACCATCGGGTCGCCACAGATTGACGGTTTGGTCGGCACTGCTAGAAGCAATCAGATCTCCTGCTGTACTGACTGCAACCTCAAACACTTCTGCCTGATGACCCTCAAGGGTTCTCAGTAGTGTGCCATCCGGTTGCCACAGCTTAATGGTTCGGTCGGCACTGCCAGAAATAATAATCGGACGCTTTGTGCCATCCGTATCTTTGAGCAAGGCGAACTTAAGATCCCATACGGGGACGCTATGCCCTTCCAGGGTTCTGACAAGTGTGCCATCAAGCTTCCAGAGCTTAATCTTACCATCCTGACCGCTTGAGGCTAGGAGGTTTCCCTGAGGGCTAAAAGCAACGCCTCTAACAGCAGTTTCATGTCCAGTAATGGTTCTGAGTAGTTTGCCGTGGCTATTCCACAGACGAATCGTACCGTCTTCACTAGCAGAGGCAATGCGTTGACCATCTGGACTCATAGCAATGCCCCAAATGGCACTGTTGTGTCCCTGAAAGGTTTTCAATAAACTACCTTGACTGTTCCAAAGATATATTTTGCCATCTAAACTGGATGAGACTAGGCGTTGACCGTTGGGACTAAAGCTGAGCGCATGGACGGTTCCACCGTGGCTTAAGGATTGCAGCAGAGTACCATCCCGTTGCCAAAGTTTCACACTCCGATCATTACTGCCTGTGGCAATTAGTTGACCGTCTGGACTGACATCAACAGCCAAAACCGCACCATGATGTCCTGACAGGCGATTGAGTTCCCTAGTGCTGTAGATGGCTTGTTGCAGAACTTGACTAACCTGAGACTGCAACTGAGGGTTAGGAAACTTCAGATCACTGAGCCGCCTTTGAGCCTTGATGGCGGCGACTAGGGCATCTAAGCGATGTTGGGAAGCAAATAAACCTTTCGAGGAAACAGAGAGAGCTTGAATTTCGCTGATTCTAGCGTTGCGCTCGCTGTTGACAGCTTGCTGGTACTGCCAGATAGCAAACATGCCGGATCCTATGGCGAACACTAATGCCAGACTCAGGGCCCCAATCAATCTTTGTAGACGCTTAGCCGTCCTTCGTTCCAAAGCCAGCCGCTTTTGCTCCTCCCCCAGCTGAGCTTTGATTGCCTGGGCTCGCTCTGCTTTCAGAGTTGCCTGAACTTCTTGGCGGTCAAACTCCTGAGATGCTGCTAGAAAATGGTAATCTAAATTTGATAAGCTCTTGCCCTGTAACCAGTGTTGAGCATCCTTTAAGGCTTGCCCCCGCAGTAGACGAGATTTGTCTGTTTTGCCGGAGGCTATCCAGGCATCTAAAGTTTGCGAGTAAGGACGAAGAGCAGCCAACTGTTGCTCAATCCAAGTTAGGTTAAATACCTCAGCATAGATACGGTTACGCAACTGCAAGTATCCCTGCTGCTTAACGACTAATCCAGATAAGAGCAGTTCGACCTGTTCTTGAGAGTCATCCGAGGCAACAGCAGTACCTTGGAGGAGCTGCTGATAAGTTCCTAGGAGTCTGCCAGTAAGCTGATTTTGGCGAAATAAGCGATCGCCTATTGTCCGTAAATGCTCTGGCTCATCTTGAGATTCCCACTTATTAATAACACCCTTACGGATCACTGACTCTACCCAAAAAGCTTCCATACCGCGAGGAATTTTCATCCCTTCACTGACTGCTCCTTGACTATTAGTGATCATTAGTTGACACAGCTTCTGGGTAAGGAAGGGTTGTCCTCCTGTCCAGGCTAAGATCTCTTGGAGAATTGCTGGGGCGTTATCAAACTGTGCTGCTAATCCCTTGACTAAGGGCTGTGCTTCCTCTGGTTGAAAACCATGCAGTTTGATGGCTTTCCCGATGTTAAATGGTGTCCGCTTTTTGTCAGCAATTAAATCACTAGGTGTTGCTACTCCAAATAGAGCAAAAGTAAGGCGGTTGTATTCAGGGTTAATGGCTCGTTGGTTATAGCAGAAGCGAATTAGGGCGAAAAAATCATCTATTGAAAAATTAAGGCTGAGAATACTATCAATTTCATCGATAAAAATAACCAGTTTTTCAGTAGCAAATTCAGCAAGTAAAACATCTTCTAAGAAATTACTCAATCTCTGAATAATCGGAAAATCTTCTTGCTCACGCCACCAGGATTTTAGGTGAATTTTTCCTAAGAGTTGGAAGTCCCGGCATAACTCAGAAATGACTCCTTTATACCACTGAACTGGGGTGATATTTTCGCTACCGATGCGGCTCATGTCTAGGGTAGAGCAGCGAGTTCCTTGTTGTTGCAACAGATGCCTGGTGCGTACCAACAGAGAAGATTTCCCCATTTGTCGTGAGTTAAGGACGTAACAAAAATCTCTCTGTTTTAATGCTTCGTATAGTTGATGGTCAGACTGTCTTACTACGTAGGTGGGAGCATTTTGAGCAAGACTACCACCAACTTGATATTGATAATTAGTCATAGGGAATTGGTGATTTATTGTTAGTAATCACTCCCCTGTCTCAAAGCTTACTGAAGGAAACACAATCATGCCCTTTTTTTTGAGATTGATCCAGAGCTTGTTCAGCAGCATCTACGATAGTAGTCGGGGAATCTTGGCACTTAGGAATTGTACTGGCAACTCCTAAACTAACGGTAACAACAGAAGCTGGAAGACCATCAATGAGAAGACTTTCGTGAGCAATCTCTAAATCTTTTACTCTTATACAGATTTCTTTAGCTAATTGGACAGCATCCTCCAGGTTTATATACGGAAGGAGTACGGCAAATCCTTGACTATTGTAACGAGCTATTAGGGGGACACAGGTAGTTATTTCAGACCAATGCCGAGTTATCTCAGACAGAGCATTAGCAATTGCTCGCAAACAAGCATCTCCTGCCTGATGTCCATAAGTATCGTTATAGTATTTAAAAAAGTCGATATCGCAGAGAATCATTGATAGTGGCTTCATCTGGCGTGCCAAAAACTGCCATTGTTCTGCCAGTTGTTGCTCAAAGCAGCGCCGATTGGCTAACTCAGTTAGCTCATCTAAGGCAAATAAACGCTTTAATTCTTGGTTTTCTCGTTCTAACTGTATCAGGCGCTCCTTAATAGCAGTCTGCTGAACTGGTTGTGGTTGAATTGCACCGAGACTCACTAATCCACTATTACTTAGGGAAAACTCTTCAAGTAGTTGTTCTTTAAAAAAGAGACGATATAAATTACAGCTTAGTCTTACTTCATTACCATCCAGCTTGACCAGCCCCATACTTTCTAATTTATAGGCTGTAATCGCCTCTAGACAAACACCTTTAGGAATAGTGACCAGTTGTTGCATCGCTTGGCTGAGTTCCGGATGTTGTCGCAGCATCGCTAAGTGATGACGTAGATAGCTGCCATAAATTCCGGCTGGTGTAGAGGCTTTTTGTGACACCTGTTCTAGGGTTATCCCTTCCCTGCGAAGATGATAGACGGCAAGACTGACAAGATAAGGATGTCCCCCTACCATGCTCATCAGTTGCTTAGCATCCTTGCCATCTGTCCAATGTAGCCCATTGCGCAGTGCTAAATCTTGCACTTGCGCTAAAGAAAATTCTGGCAATCTGATGGGTAGTCCAACGTTAAAGGGCGATTGATTGATCTGTAAAGGAATATATACTTCCGTCGAGTGAACTACAACTAAGCGGAGTTTTCCCAGAATTTCGCTATATTGAGCTTCCTCATGCCATGAGCGTAGCAACGACAGAAACTCTTTGGCGATAGGGGGATGCTCGAAAACCTGATTGACTTCATTTAAAACCAAGACAAGCGGACTCTTGATTTGTTTTAAAATATACTCCTGTAAATAAATAGTGCAGCTTATCTTACTGCCAATATCTTCGTCCCAATAGTCATCTAAGTTTGCTTCTAGCTTCAACTGCCAACCGACATTAATACAGAACCAGCGTAAAAATTTATCTAAGGAAGCAAAAACAGCCTCTTCGGCTTGATTCATATCCAGACTGACAATTTGATGACCCAAGACAGCAGCATGAGCAGTGACGCGTAGTAATAGAGAACTCTTCCCCATTTTCCTGGGAGCTTTGATGCGAATTACGCTCCCTGGCCTGTCGATAGTAGCACAGGCAAGTTCTTCAATAGGGGGACGATTAATATAAAAAGCCGAATTAAGTGGCACAGGGCCACCGGGGAATTCTGAGGACATTCTAGTCGCGATAAAGTCAGGGTTTAGCTTAGTATAATCACCAGGGCTGAAGGTAACATTTATGAGCAATTTGTCGGACTTGTCCAGCCACGGTTTCAGGGTAATCAGAGAGTTAGGACACAACCGCGCTGGCGGAAGAGTAACCTACCTTGCTATTAACCACAATAGTAGTGTGCCAGTTGTGATTAAGCAGTTTCTCTTTGCCAAACGTGACACCCACTGGTCAGACTACGAAGCCATTGAGCAAGAAATCCAAGTCTTGCAAGGACTAAATCATCCCGGAATACCCCGTTACCTGGGTTCTTTTGAAACAGCCAAGGGTTTTTGCTTAGTACAAGAATACAAAAATGCAGCATCTTTAGTTAAACCCCGCAGTTTTGACCCCGATGAAATTAAGCAAATTGCTGTTTCTTTACTAAATATCCTGATTTACCTGCAAAATCGGATACCTACCATCAGTCATCGTGATCTTAAACCCGATAATATTCTGGTTAATGATCAATTAAAGGTTTTTCTAGTAGACTTCGGTCTAGCTAGAATTGGTGATAGTGAATTAGCAATGAGTAGCATCGCCAAAGGAACTATCGGATTCATGGCTCCAGAGCAGCTATTTAGTCGGCAGATTAGTGAGGCATCGGATTTATATGGTTTGGGTGCTACTCTAATTTGCTTACTAACTGGCATTCCTTCTACAGATCTCAGTGAGTTAATTGACGACGACTACCGCATTAGCTTTAAGTCTCTGGTTCCTAAACTTAGTCTACGTTGGATTGAGTGGCTACAAAAGATGGTCGAACTGAAACCAAAAGACCGTTTTCCTGATGCTAAAACTGCTCTAGAAGCTCTTAAACCAATTTATATTAACCGGGTTCCTGAGGTTAATTTGTCTCACTCTTGCCTAGAATTTAACGCCACTAAACTGGGCGAAAAAATAACTCAAACTATTAGAATTAGTAACTCTATACCAGAAACGGTTTTGGAGAGCCTTTTGCTAGTAGCTTCCCACCTTAGTGATCCACCTCACACTCCTAATCACCACGAATGGATTCAGTTTAATCAATCTGAGTTTGTCAGCAATAACGCCTTGTGCAAAATTACTATTGATACTAGTAAGCTCATGGCACATCGAGTTTACGAGCGAGAGATTATTATTCAGACAAATTCTCAACCAGAAAAGCGAACTTTAAAGGTTAAAGTTAACACGGCTCTTCTGCCGATTACCCAGAAAAAACTGCCCTATGTTTCCCTAATGTTGCTCGTGGTGTTGGCTGCAGTTGCTGCTTGGATAGAAACAACAGCCTGGGAGGGAATTATCAGCAAAAGTGGCACAGTCGGCGTTGCGATCGCAATTTTCGTTTCTGCCTTTATCGCCGTGCTAGGGTTAGTAGCGGCCGTAACTTCTGGTTTGATTTCCCAGTTGGTGGCTAAAATCCGCGCTAGGTTTGGCGTACAAGTCAAAGCATTAGATACAGTAGCAGCAGCTTTTTTTGCTGGGATAGCGGCGATTGTTGTTGCTGGGTTCGGTGCTAAGTTTCGCGCCACAGACGCAGCAATTGCTACTTTTGCTGCCGTTGATGTGGTGGTTTTTATGGCAGCGTTTGAGGGTGAAAGCATTACCCAAAATTGCTTGCAGCGAGGATTTAGTAAAACTCTATCTTTTTGGGTTTCCCTGCTATCGGCGGCTTTAGGAATTAGTTTAGGAATTGGCTGGAAATTAGGATTTTTTAATGCACTAGTAATCTTCGGGTTCTGGGGTAGTAGTTTACCCTTAGCAACCATATTGCTTTATCCTCCCCTAGAGCGTGCCAGACGTATTGCTAAGTATCGCAAGTTAGAGGGACACTTAATTAAACCCTAAAAAAAAGGAACGAAAGAATCATAATCTCTCTTTCCCTTTTTCCTAATCTAGCTAGTCGATTTTGGTTATTTTCCTGCTTCCCAAACCAAAATTTACATCGGGTTTTCGCGTTGTTCTTGCTCAACTTTTAGTCCAGTAACTCTTTCCTCAGGAAGATTTCTGCTGGAATCAGCTACTCTAGTTTCAGTCCCCATGTCAGAGGTTGGCTCAATAACAATGCGCTCTTTTAACTCGGAATCTGCAACTTCTTGAGTGTGAATACCTTTGGCATTCTCCGCAGTATCTTTAACTTTATCAGTCGCGTTGAGAGCAGCATTTTTTGTCTGTTCTGCTGCGCTTTTAATACCTGGCTTGGCACTCTCAGCAGTCTCTTTGACTCTATCAGCAGCATTGAGAGCAGCATTTTTTGCTCGTTCTGCCGCGCTGTCAATACCTGGCTTGGCACTCTCAGCGGCATCTTGAACTTTCTGGGCCGCATTTCCGGCAGCATGTTGGAGTCTGTCTGCTGCATCGTCAGGCGTTTTGTTAGCAACCAAACCACCTGCTACAGCACCCGCTACAGCACCGAAAAGTGCTCCTGCTCTTCCGGCAATTTTACCACCAATGACACCGCCAATGGTTGCCCCAGCTACTCCGGCTGCAAGGTTATTTCCCCCTTTTTCTTCTGCTGGTGAGTTATCAATCTCAGCTTTAACGACTTCTATATTTTGATTATTTTCACGGGGTTGCTCGAAAATTTGCTCATCACTATTCATATTCGTCTTCTTCCTTAGTTTATGCCAAGATAGTCTCTTGAACATGTAAAATTTACTTTCTACTATTAGCTTAAAAAACATTGATGAAAGTAGCGTCAAGCTAAAGGAAGATCTTCCCCAGCATTTAGTCAGTCGCTGGTTATACTACTTGAGAATTGATGAAGCCTTAACCTTAGTATTGAATTAGGTAGAATAAAAATGGGAGCTGTAGGAAACTTAGCAATAGAAACTCAACAAGAAACCAATAAAGCTCTATCTTCCCAGCGAATCTTTGTGGAACACCTAATTCGTGTGGTTAGTGGTTAAGATTTTTAAAATAGCACAAGAAAGATTTCGTCTGAATGCAAGGAAGTATCAATCGGTCATACTCACAATTTGTGGTTTAGTAAGATTGAGAATCGGTCGCTTACTTTTTCAAGCAGAAAAATTCCTTGATACCTAAAAATAAATGAACTTATTAAACTTCATAGTTGACAGTCTTAACTAACAACAAATGTTTCTAATGCTGATTATGCCGTTGAATAGAGCTGAATCTGTCCCTGTCAGTTTAAGGGGTAGAAACCATTCAGGGAGGTGCTTTTGCTTTTCTGGAGATGTCTAATGTGGAGCCACGTTACCATCCACACTTCAGTGAGAACTGGCAACTAGGAAGACAAGCAAGACGGTAAAGACAAGAAGTAATCTACCGTCCAAATTTCCCATGCAAACTCTCCCTTCTCTCTCGAAAATTCAATTATCAATCCCTAATAGGTAGTGATTGAGGTTGCTGACAATAGTGCTGGTATGAGCGAGGAAACACTATATAAGATCTCTGACCCTTTTTTACCACAAAAGCTGTGGGAAGTGGCACAAGATTGGGGTTATCTATTGGTCATAAGATTGTAGTGAGAAAGCATGAAAGTCAACTCAGGTGTGTTTCAGCCCCAGGGAAAGGAACAAAGTTTATTGTAGATATCCCAATCAGAGAAGAAGCAGTGCTGATAGAAAATAGTACTTTCTCTCCCTGAAGTTCTCCTTATAGCTGGCAATCATTCAGCATTAACCTGGAAATGCACTACACAATTCTTGAGATTGTTTTTTGATCTTTTGTACCGATCGATAGATTTTAACTTCACAAATCAGAACTATAAGAAACGAAAATGGCAGCCATGATCCTTCAGGAGAAGAAGATGAAAGGGAAAGCGATTAACCGACTAATTTTGCTATTTGTATCTGCCCTCAGCGTTATTCTCATCTCAACAACTGTTTTGGCACAGACTAAGATCAATATCAGTAACAAAAATCTGATCCGCTTTGGGGGAGATGTAATTGTTCCTGCCGAGCAGGTTTGGGAAAATGCCAATGCGATTGGTGGGGATGTCACGATTGAGGAAGGTGCAAGAGTTACTCAAACAGCGATCGCCATTGGGGGAGATGTCATCTTACAAAAAAATGCCCGTGTCGATGGGGATGCCTATGCTGTAGGAGGCGATGTTATCAGAGGGGAAGGAGCGACAATTGGGGGGTCATCCAGAACCTTTACAGAACAAGGTAGATGGGGAATGCATGGTTCCAGGAGGAGGGGAATTGATGGTTTTCGGTTTCACTATTTATCTAGTGCTGCCTCTCATCTGCTGACGGTACTGCTGAGTGGTATCGTCGGTGTTTTAATCCTGCGTTGGCGACCTAACTTCCTACTGAACCTGGCAGATACAGTCCGCCAGTACCCGGTTCAGTGTACGTTGTGGGGGTTAGGTGGTATAGCCGCTGTAATTTTGTTGGTGATCTTCTTAGCAATCAGCTTGATTGGCATTCCACTGTTACCCTTGGTTGGTTTGGCTGTTGCCATCGTTGTACTCTTAGGAACGCTCGGTGTTGCCTTGTGGATTGGAGAAAGAACGTGGACTAAGTCAGGACACACACCCATACAACAGTTCTTAATGGGTTTGCTTATTTTAGCTTTAATCGGTTTGGTTCCCTGGTTTGGAGGGCTGATCTTGTCTGTGGTGAATTTGATTGGTCTTGGTGCAGTCCTGACATGGCTGTTGAGCAAACGGCAACTGCAACCAACTGCTTAAAACCGCATCTCGTACCTCACTTGAATTTCACCAAACTCATAGTCATAGGAAACACTGACTAATGAATCTTCCCCGACTACGCGGATGCCCTTGACTATGCCCAAGGGATACACCTGCAAGTCCGTCAAACCGACTTTTTGACCAGCCGCAGTTACCCACTCTTCTACCGTAAAGATCACATCACCCAAAGCAGGTTCAATAACAAAACGTCCTGCAGCCCATCGGGCTAATTCTTCTGCCTGGCCTTGTTCTAGCCTTCGTTCTAAATCCTTAGCGACGGTCAAAAACTGGTTCCCCAGCAAAGCCAAAATTTCCGCCTCGTTCCTGGGGGGAGTACTGGTTAGCGTGACAATTGGTGTATTAAGGAACTGGCTATCTGTCTCAATTCCCAAAACTGCTTGGTGAATGCAGCTTTCCAAGCGTCTTAATTTTTCTGAGGGGAGACTGCTGGTGCTAGTCTCAATAGAACCAAAACTCTCTTGCTCAAATTTACAATTGCCAGATGCCCCAAGATTTTCTCTAATCAGTTGACTAGCTTGTCCCTGAATACTAAGAGTAATTTTAATTTGCTCAGGTCTGACCGTAGTAACTAAATCATCACGAATCTCAGTAGTAGGTGGCTCTAAACGCACCCTATCGGGAGGTTGAGAAACCACTGTTCCTAGCTGAATGTCTAGGTTCGGGTTCAATATGCTCTGATTTGGCTCAAAGACAACTTTGCTGTCGTAGCCACGAACTAAAGAAAACTGGCTGCTAAATAAGTCTATATCCCCACGTTGTATATCTATTGTCCCTTCGGGACGCAGGTTTTTTAACTTGTCTAAGTTGTCATTTGCTGCTAAATCTAAGGTGCCATTTACTGTTAAATCGCCAGCAATGCGAAACTTATAAACTGGTCTTTTAGTAATCCTAAATCTATCCCCCAAAACTACCCGAAAGTCATCAAACTTCGGTACTATTGTCAAACCAGTTTTAGAGACAGCACTGCTACTCTTTTCCTGGGTTGTGCTAACCAGGGCTACATCACCATCATCTTCCCCTTTGGGGATGAAAGCTCTACCGTTTTGCAAGCGCAGCTCACCCCCAATAACTGGACTCAGCAGCGCACCAGTAATCAATACTTGTGCATCAACTTCACCCTCGTATAAACCCTCTAAATTCAACTCTTGTTGATCGATAGAAACTGTTAGAGGATTAGCTAAGTTGGGGTCATTGGCTCTTATTGGCTCAAACAACGGCAAAACCCCTGTCACCAATAACTGACTCTCTTGAAACTCTCCTTCGAGGTTATCTACCTGAAGCAGTTGATTGTTTAGAGTAATCTGACCGTTGAGAGTTAGGGGTTCCGCAAATGCGGCACTTTTGAGAGTGGCATTTGAGAGTGTAACTTCGCCAGTAACATTAGCTAGTAAATTATTAACTATCTCCTGTACTGGTTCTTGGGCAAAATCTAGTGAGCCATTAACCGCTAGTTGTATTTCTGCTTGACCATCAACCCACTCTATATTTCCTTGGGTCAAAGGTCCCACTAAAGCGATCGCATCTGTACTTAGTTCAACATTAAGGTTGAGCTGATTATCTACTCCTGGTGTTGGTGGATAAGGCACCGTTGCCTGAACTTGGATTAAGGACGATTCAGTTGTATTAAATTCTAGGCGGGAATCGGCATAACTAAAATTAGCCAGAATCGGCTCTAACTGCTGACAATTGCTATCGTCCGTCTCTGGTACTGCTTGAGACTGACAATTAATTGCGGCATCGACAAAAGAGAACTCCCCTTGTGTAACCTGGGGATTTGCCAAGCTGCCCCCTAGGTTTCCTGTAGCATTCAGCTTACCCTGAAGGTCAACAGGAATCTCAACAAAATTGCGCACTAGTTTTAGTGGCAAATTCTTGAGCTGAAAAGTTCCCGACTCTTGTTCTGGCGACAACTGCCCCTCGAAGGAAATAACTGTTTCGTCTAATTGGAGACGCACTGGCTCAGCGGTGAGCAACCCATCTTCAAAACTGCCTTGGGCAATCACTTGATCAACAACAATCACTCGATCCGCTTCTGTGTCTGCTTCGAGGGGATTTCTTGCCCTTGCCACCTCCTGCTCAAGAAGCCACAACCAATCACTACCCTGAATGTCAAAGTTAATCCGAGGATCTGCTAAAGTTCCTGCTAGATTAACTTCCCCTGTAAACGCCCCCTCGATATCTAACTGCTCCGGTAGTCCAACCTTTTCCCTAATATCAGCTATATTTGCTCTTTGCTGTTCAATTGATGCCAGAAGACGCAACTGTTGAGGAAGGGAGTTGTCTGAAGAGCCTACCTGCTCGGTTCCAAGAACAGCAGCATTGGCAAAATCAGGAGTTTTTAAGCCTCTGGCTAACTCTCTCCAACTGTACCAGCCGAGAGTTTCCAGGATATCTTCCACATAACCTTGGGCAATAACTAACTTACCCTCTAGCTCACCAGAGTTAAGATTTAAACCACCATCCAACTCATACCTACTTTGCCCGAACTCTAGAACAGCTGAGCTGAGCTGAGCAAGACCATCTTGGTAAGAGAAGCTACCTGAAAATTGTTTGGCTTTAAGGTAGCCTAAGGCAGGTTGATTGATTTGGACGTTACCAGTAGTTGCCAGGGTAAACAGGTTAAGGTCTAGTTGTCCTGTCACCTCACCCGCAACAGGACCCTCAATGCCGAAGTCAACAGCCGGAGCTAAGTTGAGTAAAGCCAAGTCAAAGTTTTGCAGAGTAACATCAAGGATATTGCCCTGACGATCACCGCTTGCCTGAAGAGAGTTTTCGCCTCCCGTGCCCCCTCTAATTGCAAAGGCGATAGGAAGGTAAGGTACCAGGCAGCGATTACCTGTACAAGGCTCAAGACGAGCCGCAATGATATCCCTCTCTCCCTGCAAATTAAGCGCCACTTGTTGCCCTGTATTTACTCGCACATTTCCCGCCAAAAGTGGGTCAAAGACTACATCATTGACGGCAAAATTCAGCAACTGGAGATCACCTGTCAAGTTCAAGTTACCTGGTGCCAGGGGTGCGGATAATAGGTTTTTACCCTGTAGGCGACCGCTAAAGTCTGCTTCTCCCGTAACATTAATTTGCTCAAGGGACTCCTGATCGTCTACAAGCAGGCTAATCAGTTGGGTCAAGGGTAGGGTATCGGAGTTGTAATGAGCGGCAAGATTTAGCTCTAAGCTGGAAACATCAGGTTGTTTAAGGAGATCCGAGAGCAGAACCACTCCACTAGCGTTGAGATATTGCTCTCCCATCTGAACCGCAACGCTGTTGGCTCGGATAGTAGTTGCCAGAGTTTGCTTAGCAGGAGATTCCAGGTTTCCTGAGAGATCGAGCTTGGCATTAAGTGCCGGGAGTTGCTGTTGTTCTCTATCTTGGTTAAGAGTGGGGAGCAACTGACTAATCAGTAGGGATGAATCAATGCTGGAGGCGTTAATATCGGTTTGCCACTGACCATTGTTAAGTTGACCGTTAACATCAACCTGGCCTTGAGCTACATCTACTTGTAAATCAGCTTGAGCAAGTAGAGCTTGTGGATTGCGGTTCTCTAGAAGTTTTTCTAGATTACCTAAAAGGTTGACTGTACCTGCTAATCTTGCTGGTATGGTGCTGCCCAAATTGGCTAATTGAACTTGAGAGGCAATTGCCTTTACTGCCAGAGTACCGTTATTTAACTTCCCGGTAGTATTAACTGAGCCATTGGCGACACCCAGCAGACCATTAAAGTTAGCATTGAGGCTATTGAGGTTAGCAGTGGAGTTTGAGGAGATTAGGGAATCGAGGTTCCCTGAGAGATTAAACTGGCTGCGGATTAAGGTAACAGGTTCTTGGAAACCGGGAATAAGCTTTGCTAGTTGAATTCCGGCAGCATTTGTCTGGACGGCAAAAGCACCAGAGTTTAAATTACCTGTAGCGTTAACATTGCCGCCTTCGGTAGCAAGTTGTCCTTTAAAGCTACCACTAAGGCTATTGAGGTTAGGAGTAGAGTCTGAAGAGATTAAAGAATTGAGATTTCCTGAAAGATTGACTTGGCTTGCCAGCAAGGTAACAGGTGTTGCCAAATCAGGAACAATTTGGTTGAGTGCAATCTTGGAGGCATTAGCGGAGACTGCCAGAATACCAGAATTTAACTTGCCTGTAGCATTGATTGTTCCACCTTCTACCACTAGCCGTGCGTCTGCTGATGCCTGAATCTGCTCCGGATCTAATGAGTCGAGCTTAGCAGATAGTCTGATGTTGCCTGTCTTGAGAGTAATTGGTAAAGGCGAACCCAAATCACCCAATGGGAGTTGAGAAGTAGTGGCAAAAACTTCTGCGATGCCAGCTTTCAGCTTCCCTTCTCCTGTGATCGTACCACTGCCAATCCCTAAACTAGCCTGACCTGAGCCTCTGATTGAACTGAGCTTTAAGGAGTCAAGTTCACCAGAAAAGTTGAATTTTCCTGCTGCAAGCTGTGCTGGAACGGGTAAGAAAGGGTTTAAGGAAACAGAGTTAGCCTTAATTGAGGCTCGCCATTCCTGAGTTTTTAGGTTGCCTCTAGCGGCAGCGATCAGGTTTCCTTTTCCTATTTTTACCTTATTGTTAGAGAGGATGATTTTTTGATCAATTAGGACAGCTTCACCCACAATAGGAGTGTTGCCGACAGAAGCTACTAAGGTTTCCGGGGCCTGCCATTGTAGGAAAGCAACGGGTTTTTGCAGACTGCCTCGGATTTTTGCTTGGGCAGTAATATTACCCAGGGTAACTCCTGCTGGGAAGCGATAATAAGGGGCAGCGATCGCTTCGGCGGGCAGTTGAGCTTGGAAATCTAAGCTCAATGGTGCCTGTGTACTGGTATTGACTGATTCCTCGTCATCGCTACTAAATTTAACCTGACCACCCCCCGTAATTTGCCCCCCTGCGGCTGGTTTTACTAAGAAGTCCGTCAGCTTTAATTGTTTGCTGTCGCCGGCAAATTCAGCACGAATCTGAGCAAAGTTTAATTGATCAAGACGCGTAACTTTCTGGCTGTTAATTGAGCCAGTAATAGTCGGTTCTGACAAGGGAGTAGTCGCTTGCAGTTTGACTTGCCACTTTCCCTCCACTGCTACTGGTAAAACTATCGGCACATTTTTACCAGCATTAGCCGAACTCAAAAGTTGGACATCGAAAGCTAAGTCGATGCCTTGTTGCCAACTCGCTATGCCAGAGGCAGCGGTTTTGACATTACCATAGCTGCCTCGGAGTTGTTCAACAAATACTTTTTCTCCTTGGAAGCGCAGCAGTGTGTTTGCCTGGACAGGAGCTAGTAATTCTTGGCTGCGGACTTCAACTGCCTGAAAATGAGCTGTACCCAGCACAGAGGGTAGCTCCTTGAAGGAAGGAACCGAGATGTCCAAGTTGGCATCCAATTCACCACTTTTTACACTAGCTAAGGAGTTGGGAATTAATGGATTGAGTTGAGCTAGAGGTAAGTTTTGCACTCTGGCAGAGACTTTGCTTTCACCAGTTTTGAGGAGTGTTCTGCCCTTAAGGTTTACTTTCCCGGAAGTAATGGCGGCGTCAATATCATACTTGAGAGGCTGATTGTCATCAAAAATCAGTGAGTTGATGCTCCCATCAACAGTCAAGGAAAGGGGAGTGCTTTCTCCATAGGGAAGAAGGACGAGTTTGCCCTGATTGAGGTTGATTGTGGTGTCTACAGTTATCTCTGGTGGAGTGCCTTCGGGCAAATCTAGGTTAATCCAGTCCCCCGTTTCTTCCTGCTCAAGATAGGCATCTACATTGTTTAGAGTGATCTCAACGGGTAGGTTGCCGCTGAGGATAAGTGGTAACGGGTTAAAGCTGACTTTAATTGAGCCAAGAGAAACCTTGTCCGGATCCTCAGGCGTTGCTGGGAGGGATGATGATCCGAACTCAATGTTAGTCAGGAAAAAGCTCTCAACTCCTCCAACCCTTACTTCGCGCCCCAAGAAACTACCCAGTTGAGCTTCTAGCCAAGAGGGTAAGTATCGGTTAACCCATACTGAAACTCCGATGTATCCTACTACACCAAGGGCAATGGTGGTGATACCTACTGCAACTGTAGACGGACGTCTGACCCATCTTAGAAGGGGAATCATTAAATTCCGGTGTTGGTCAGCGCCAGAGTCAGGTGGGGTTTTATTGGGGGAGTTTGTCATCCTGGCATGCTTAAATGCAAAATGCTTAATTTATAAGGGAAAGTAACGGAGGTTGCTTATAGTTATTTTGGGGTAAAAAGTACCACTTAGTTAAACCGCCTTTAGTTTATAGTGTTCTTGCAAATCAGCTTTCCTTTTTTGCAACTCTGGCAATAGGGGTAGTTATAGCTGCTGGCAAATCTGCTCTGGCTGATTTAAATAATCTTGTTTAGCTTATTGGGAGATGTCATTAGTTGTACCGCTAGATTTTACTCTTTCTGCAAGTGGTTTTGCTTCGTCAGTAAGATTGCCAATTCCAGGAAAAATGCAGCTACTCTTTGGTAAATAATCCATGGCTTGAGCTGGCTCCAGCTTTCCCAATTATTTGTAACTAATTCCCAAGTTATAAAGGCTTTACTTTCGTTAATCGGCTCTACAATACCACAAGCAGTTTGCTAGGCTTTTTTCAAATGATCCAGAGATTCCTGAGATTTTCTCAATTCTCCGGCAGCAATTCCCAAAATACTCAGTGCGCTCATTTGATGAAACTCGTCTCCTAGTAGATAGTCATGGGCAATTTTACATCTATCTAGGGAATTACAGGCTAGACCAATGCGACATAGAATATCACAATGATCATCAATAAAGGTCACTAATTTTTTTTGAGTCTTTCCAGTTAGATGGTACTAAGCTACTATAAAAGTCGATTATTATTTCAGGATGACCCCATAAGTGTAGAGATTCCTGTACTTGAGAAGCTGAGACAATTTCTAAAGCTTTGGGGTGTTATTCCCAGAAATCTGGCTTTTGTTCGTTTCCCTGTAAAACTCAAGTAATCTCCCCTGGTATCAATGACACAGCGGCAGTAACAATAAACTTTCCTCAATTTCCTGCCGTAATGTCAGTGTTAATTGGCAATTGCTTGTGAGGCAATCTACTAGTAGTTTGTTGGCATAGTAAAACTCTTGTAGAAGTTTTTCCGATGCCTCGTCTAAGTGCCATTCATGACCAATATGGCGCTGTTCTACCATCATGGTTCTTAACTCTGATACCCAGGTCATACCGTTTATTTGCCACCACTGTTTCAAGCTTTCTCGGTCTGAATCAGTCGATGGTAGTTGATTCCTCAGATGCCTGAGAGAATTACTAATGAGTTTGCCAGCAGCAAGATGGTCAAGATCAAGGGCAAGCCGAAGAGCTGTAAGTCTGTCGTAAAAAAGTTCTGGAGTCAGAGCTAGGGCAACGCCTAGGGCATGAATCAGAGCCAAATCCAACGCTAACTCACCTCCTAGTTCACCCCCTAGTTTATGGTCTAGGGCTAGTGCCAGTGCTTGTTTCCTAGCGAGTGGGTGGTTAGGAGGTAGGACAAGAGTTAGGTAAAAGGCGCGGATGGCAGCGGGTTTGTAGGGTGCCTCAACTTCCAGAGATTTATTATTGACCCAGCTAAGAAAGAATTGCAAAGTCTGATTGGGGAGGGCAATGTCTCGCTTGAGTTGAGTGGTTGACACTGTTGGTGAATTAATATCAACTATAAACTCTTGACTTTCTTTTTTTTCCCCAAGAGGTTTTAGAGGTTGAGATTTGGAGAATTTACCAATAACCCCAGAAGTTAAGCCCTCCCTACTGGAGTGTCTTTGAGAACCAAGCAACTTGTCAATTTGTTGCTTCATTGCCTGGAATAGCAAATCCGCATACGGTAGCATCTGTACTGTTAACAAAAATACTTCCCGCCAGCGTTTTTCGGCTATGTACTCTGCCAGCCTTGACAATGAGGCAGGAGCCTCAGCAACAATATCCCTAGCTACAAAATACTCTTGAAAAGTTAAATGAGAAAATGAGTAGATCTGCCGTGCTCGCTCTACCAAGAGTCCGTGCTGTGCCTCAATAGATTTAATTGCCGCGATGCTATCGAGTTCTAGAGCAGACTCCTTACTCAATGAATTCGGCAGTGTTCTTAAATACTCTTCAATTATTTGTGCAACCTTACTAGTCTCAAAGAAATATTCCCCTTGGCCGAAGGTAACTGCTGCTAGCTGAGAGAGCAACTTGAGCCTATCAGACAAAGATAAATTCCGATAAACGTGGTCTCGCCTGACACCCCTAGCTTCATCCCAGCGAACTAGTAGTATATCTAGTCCTTGCTTGTAGAGGTCAGAGCGCTTGGTAGGAAAATTAGCCTGAGCCTGAAATACTAGACAGGTAAGGTTGAGCAATACTGGTGTTTTTGCCAGTTCTTTAATGGGCTGATTTTCTAGAAGTTCCATCTTCTCAAGAAACAGGGAAGCCCTCTTTAAACCTGACTTTGGTGAATCTTTTGCCAGGGCAGTAAACCACTTTTTGACAAAGTTTTCAATTTGCTCTGGCTTGAAGTCAGCAATCTCAACTTCGGTAAATCCTTGAAATCTGTACTCAAAAGCAGCAAGACGACAAGTGATTACTAACTGACTTTTGTAATACTTTTCCGAAAACTTGCGAATTTGCTGAATAACTTGAGTACTTGCTGCCTCCGGCACTTCATCTAAGCCATCCAACAACATTAATATTCGACCGTGGATCAGTAAGGTTTCTAGTTGTTGACTAGAGATGCCATAGCGGTCAAACTCCTGATATAAATAAGTTTTCAGGCTGAAATTACCTTCCTCTACAGCATCTTCGGCAAAGTTTTTTAGTCCAAGAAAAACTGGCACATGAGTTGCTAGGAAATGACCTTGGTTGCATTGAATAGCGAGATGTTGCAAAAAGGTGGTTTTACCAGCTCCGGGTTTACCCAGCACCATCAACTTGGCATAGCGTTGGACAACCTCAATGCCTGGTAATCTTTGGGTACTAACTTTGCCTAAGCCCAAGCGATCAAAGGCTTCTGGTTCAAAGTCGTTTAAGTCGGCAATTCCCAGCCATCTTTGGCTAGTTATTTCTTCGAGAATGTTGACATCGATGTATAGATCATCTAAGGTTACGGGCTTGGCGATATCTAGTAGGCGCAAGCTACCACAATGGTCTTGAACTTTATCATAGTGTTGCGATCGCGCTTTGGCTACGAGAACATCAATCTCATTGCCGATGTCTTGAATTGGATCGTCTTCTGAGGTTAATGATTCCTCTGGTATGGCAATAATGTCTTCTGGTTCAAGCTCTAGCCGGAAGCAGATTTCATAAAAGACGTGGCGATCGACTGGTTTACCCTTAAAAAATTTCCAAATCGGCTGCCTAGTTTCTATGCCGACTTCACTTGCCAGATATTCCTGTGTCCATCCCTTGCGCTCGAAAGCCCGTTTGGCTTTTTTGATGCCTCCTTCAGAAGCATAGAGTGATCGACTTGCCATAGCCTAATCCTAAATTTCTCACTAACTGTGAGATTTGCCAACAATCCATTGATCAAGCTGGTTGACTGACAAATCTCAAAGGTTTCAGTTATAGAATTCCCGGAAATCTTGCAGAAGGCACCAATTCTCCACTTAAAAAGGCAAAGTTTTTCGCAGATATTGTCATTACAGGCTTTGAAAGTCTTCTTGAGCATTCAATCAAATACCCTAAGTCAAACACTGGCGCAAACCTCATCGCCAACACCAGACTCTGATACTGAATCTGAGAAACTTTAAAGTACTACTGTTAAGTTATCCCAGCTATGACCTGTAAGCGTCTGCGAACTTTTATCGAAGCCACGACTTTTGTTTTCTGCCTGGTGTTTTTGTCTGCTCCTGGACGCTACACTCAAGCTTTATACCAAGCTAAGCTATACCCAACAAGCTTTATGGGTCAGGCTCCAATAACGGCTAGTTGTCCCATTACAACTTCTGTGAGTGCGGCACAAACTCCTTAGTATCTGGTAAATATTCCCAAGCAATTCCTTGAGGATCTTTCGTTTGACTCCATTCTGAGAAGTCTGGATCCGATTTACGCTTACCCACAGTACTTGAATGAACATCGAGTCGTTTGGCAAGTTCGGCTTGAATGAGAGATGAACAAGCTTGCTGCTGGTTCTCGTTGCTTGAATCTGCCGACTGTTCTTCCTTTTCCTTGTGGTGCGATAAACTTGAATCTGGCTGTTGTTGTAATTGTTGGACGGCTGATATCTCCTCTGGAGGATACTTGCTCTGGGATGAGTACGACTCTTTTGCCGCTGGGACTTCCGTTCCTTCCAAGAAGTCGGTAGAAGAGCTATTTTTTCTGGGGATGGGTTCCTTTTGAGTTAGTTGCTCAATTAGCTTTGGGCTTTGATCACTAAAGGATTTATGATCTAGCTCCAAGGAGGGTTCACTATCATCAAAGATGCTACCCAGGGCGCTAGCAGTGAGAAAGTAGTACACAATCCCTCGATCTTCGTAGAATCGACGCTGGGCACCAAATTCTTCCGCTCTTTTGTCTAGGTATCGTCGTGCCGCTGACCCAGATAAGTTAGCCTTGAGTGACAAGTCAACTGGTGTCAGACAGCCTTGGTTTTCTCTAATTAGCTGATTGAAGAAGGGGTTTACTTGTTTACTCCACTGCTTCCATTGGTATTGCTGCCAAACGACCCAACCAATACTAATAAGTAACAGTGCCAGTAAAAAAGGCCAAGCCTCTAACAGCAAAACAACCACAAAGGCGATTGGGATTATGAGAATGAGAAGGCCAGTGGCACCACTATTGATTACTTTTCCTGTCATATCCCTGTTTGCAAATTTACATAATCTCTAACCACCAGAATAATCCCGCCATGCTTTGCTATGGCGGTAAAACTCATTAGTGGACGAGCTTTATCTGATATACAATCATTGCCAACTGCCACACTTACCAGAAAATGTAGCTTTCTCCCAAGCCAAAGCCCGAAACAATAGGCTGGTTGAACACAGCCCTAGAAATTCTCTTACTAGAAGTTTATCTTTAACTAGTACTTCTCCTAGAAAGCAGTGCTAGTGATCGCTTTAACAAAGCGCATCACGCCAGCGACGTTGGTTGGCACCTTGGTGATCGCGGAACGTGCCGCTGAAAGTCTGGTAAAAATATCTTACAAGATTTAAGGAGCTGTAACGGCAAGGCGTTTAAACATTGCTTGGCGTGCCTGCCCTGCCAAAGTATCATCTAAAGGTTCTAGAGATACTGCAGTCTGATACTTTTGCTTGAGTGCTGTCTGAATCAGCCAATCAGCTAGAAAGGGATTTTTCGGCAGTAAGGGACCGTGGGAATAGGTAGCGATCGCATTGCGATAGAATGCTCCTTCTGTACCGTCTTCCCCATTGTTACCGTAACCTTTGATTACGCGACCGAGGGGCTGTACATTCCCTAAATAGGTACGACCTCCATGATTTTCAAAGCCAATTATTACTGGCTTTTTCACTAGCATCGCTTCTAAGTCTTGCGCTAACGGTGAAGCTGTCGGTTCAAAGACAACGTTACCAATACAACGAGGTGCGCCTTGGCCGGGGTGCTTGCTGACTAAATCAAACAAACCCAATCCTTCAATCCTTTGACCCAGGGCTGGTTCATAGTAGTGACCCAAGAGTTGAGGCGCACCGCAGGTGAATACTCCTGGTGTTCCAGCCTCAATTTTTTCGCGCAGTGTTTCAGCTTTAATACCCCGTAAATCACGCATCACGATTTCCTGCTGTCTATCTTGAGCACCACCTCCCATCAGAATATCTACATTCTGGATTTGGGTCGCGGCGGTTTGCTGGTCGAGGGGTATGACTTGCACCCTAATACCTCGCCACTCAGCACGTTGCTGCAAACAGATGACATTGCCGCGATCACCGTAGGTACTCATTAGGGTGGGGTAAAGCCAGCCAATTATTAGTTCTAGCGGTTGAGGATTCATCTTCGGTTTGACTGAATTTTTTGATTAAGGTATCTTTTTCCCAATTATCAACATTAATTAAGTTTCGTAAAAACTCGAACATGAACTATAAAAGTTTAATTAATGCATGCTTCTAGAGGCTGATAAGGTTTTAAGGATAAAGCTACCATAGTTACTCGGAACAAGGCTAGCCTTGAAGGGAGCATAATTTTTTTATTGGTTGTTTTGGGCTGCGTTTTGTCGTGATGAGATAAGAGTATAGTTTTGAATCTTCTGCTGTATGGGGATGCACCCCTTCCTGGCTGATGGATAAGTATCTCTCAAAGCTCTGCCTTATCAAAGTCTAACCAGTAAAGCTACCGCAGAACAGTTCACGAAAAGCTAGTATTACACCCTGATAGAGAGTGAAGTATCAAGCAAATACCTAAGGCGCCAGCAACGGTGAATAATTTTTGGATCACCTCAACCGCTAAGGAATTTTTAGTTAATTAAGGAGTGACAGCTCAAGAATAGCGCTTGGCAAATATGGCTTACCGATTGATTTAGAGTAGAACACCCGGTTGGGGGATGATGGGATCTAGATATGGATTGGGAGGGACGGGAACGCCAGTGTCAGTATAGGGGGTAATTTCTGGAAAATGTTTTAGTATAAGAAAATCCAAAGCAGGATCCCCTGTTAATCCTCCAACTATCGTTGCACCTTCTTCTTCCGAGAGTTCTCGCCACAGTTCCTCTTGGCAGAAGCTTCCCGCTATTTGGCTTTCTGGCTCTAAAGGCAGACCCTTGCCTAAATTATCTTGTTCAGTTATTTCTTTTCTTACAGCCACCTATTTAACTCCTTGCTTATCGGTCTATAAATTAATTTTATCTTGTTCAATTTAAGGTATTAATTTTCTATCAGCAGCTAAAAAAATATGTGCTTCTCATCAATAATTTTAGCATAGGGCAATTACCAGCTCATAAACCTTATTTTGTACTCAGTTTGAGGACACTTAAGAATCTGCACACTGATCAACCTTGATAGATAAGTAGGTGGGTGAAATACTGAGATTCTCAGTGGCTGGTGTTTATTTTTGGGTGCCTAATCATTATTGGGAGGTAGTTGCCAATCAAATCGTCAATAAAATGAAGCAAGGGAAGCCAACAAATATTGAAAGGCTAAATCCTCTTCGCTTCAGTATCCTGCCCTACCTCAATGACAAATATTAATGCCAATCTACTTACTTTATATACAACCGCTTTCGATACCGCCATTCCGGAAATTTTTCTTTCTAATACTAAACTTGTTGAAAATTGCTGCTCATAAGCCAAATTGAAACACTTTTAGACAATTTTAGATAATTACCCGTTGCTGTTACCTTCTAGGAATACTCCAGAGACTTTCTAGAAATTAACTTGTGAAAAACTAGCCTGCCACACTAAGCTTTGCAGATGTGGTGTTAGTTGATAGTGCTGCCCTTACTGTCTCCTCCTCTCCCAACCCCCACGACTAAAAGATGGTTGATTGCTCCGCTTATGGCGGTAAAATGATCCAGTAAAAGTCCAGTTCCCTTTTGGGGGATTGAGCGCGTCAAGCCGATAACTTACAGGATGCCCAAGACTTACACCGTCGAAATCCACCATCAAGGTACTACCAGCACCATAGAAGTGGCGGAAGATCAAAAAATTCTACAGGCCGCTGATGCTGCTGGTATAGAGCTGCCTAATTCTTGCAATGCAGGAGTTTGTACTACCTGTGCTGCAAAAATAATGGGAGAAGGCACTGTAGAGCAAAGTGATGGTATGGGAGTCTCCCCCGAACTGCAAGCTGAAGGGTATGCACTACTGTGTGTTGCCTATCCCCGCTCTAACTTGAAGCTGGAGACAGAGAAAGAAGACGAAGTATATGACCGTCAATTCGGTCAGCCGCAAAGTTAGTTGTACACTAAGCTTCAATAAAAAAGTAAATGACTACTCACTTCATTACCGCAGAAATTGACCTCCAAGAGTCGCCAGTCCAGTTACAAAAAGAAATTGAAGCCGAATTGCAAAAACAGGGAGAACCCCTACGCTGGGCAGTGACAAATGTGGATACACAAAAGCAGACTGCCCAAGTAGAAGCAATTGTGACAGTAGCCAACACTACCTCTAATCAGGAGTGAATCGGCGTCCTTACACGGTTGTTTTAATTGTCCCTACTGGTGTCGGGGCGTCAATTGGGGGTTATGCGGGAGATGCCCTACCTGTGGCAAGAGCGATCGCCTCAATCTGCGATCGCTTAATAACTCACCCCAATGTCCTCAATGGCGCACAGTTGTACTGGAACTTACCTAATGCTTTTTATGTGGAAGGTTATGGTCTTGACAAATTTGCTGCTGAATGCTGGGGACTAAGACCCGTACACCAGAATCGGGTGGGGCTAATTTTAGATCAAGGCATAGAACCAGAGCTGCGCCTGAGACACTTGCAAGCCGCTGATGCTACTAGAGCTACATTGGGACTAAACCTAACCGACTATGTAGTTACAGACGCCCCCTTAAAAGTAGATCTAAGGACAGCAGCATCTGGAGCAAGCTGGGGCACCATTGGCAATCCCGACAGTTTATTGCGAGCTGCTCAGGTGCTAATCGAGCAGGCAAAAGCAGAAGCGATCGCAGTTGTGGCTCGCTTCCCTGACGATCCTGAGAGTGAGGTACTACAGGCTTATCGCCAGGGAAGGGGAGTTGACCCCCTGGCTGGCGCTGAAGCTGTTATTAGCCACCTAGTGGTTCGTACTTTTAAAGTACCTTGTGCTCATGCACCAGCACTGAAACCTTTACCCATCGACCCAGATTTATCACCTCGCTCTGCGGCGGAGGAATTAGGCTACACTTTTCTACCCTGCGTTCTGGTGGGACTGAGTCGCGCTCCCCAGTTTATTGTCGATCAGCAAAACTTAACGTCTCGATCAGGAGATATCTGGGCAAAGGAAGTGGACGCTGTAGTCTTACCAGCAACTGCCTGTGGCAGTAGTGCCATGCTGAGTTTTAGCCAGTCAGGAGCTTCAATAATTGCCGTTGAGGAAAATCAAACTTCAATGAAAGTTCCTCCGGAATTTTTAGGGATTAAGGCAATACGGGTACACTCTTATTTAGAGGCACTAGGCTTTCTGGTCGCTCATCACGCTGGTATTAGTGCTGACGCCCTAAGCCCATCTCTGTCGTCCTTGCATCGTTTATCTCTTTCCTAGTGACCAAACAGCTTCCCGATAATCCTGAAATTGAACCCTTGACCCGCACCCAAGTTTTAATCGCTATGGGTGTAACTGCCGTCGTGTTGCTTTTTCTTGCCAAGCTCTGGCTACAATTAGGCTCTGTTACTCTTCTGCCAATACGCGGCACCACTGACAGCATACTTTTGGGGCTGGGTATGGCGGTAGGAATTACTGCTGCTAGTAGCTTGGTTTATCATCTGTGGCCGGCCTATCGCCAAAGCGCTGATTTTTACTTGCATTTAGTACTTAAACCTTTAGTATTACCGGATCTAATTTGGCTAGGTTTGCTGCCTGGAATGAGTGAAGAATTGTTATTTCGAGGGGTGATGTTGCCAGCTGTTGGCTTGAATGCCACTGGTGTTGTTGCGACTAGTCTGCTATTTGGAGTTTTGCACTTGAGTACACTACAACAATGGCCTTACGTGGTTTGGGCAACAGTTGTGGGGCTACTGTTGGGATTTAGTGCCTTGGCAACTGGTAATTTGTTGGTGCCAATTGTTGCTCACATTATTACAAATTTGCTGTCCAGTTATCTTTGGAAGCTGGGCAATAAACAAATTGAGGCTTAAAGTTGACTGTCTACTCCTGCAATTGTGCTGCTAGAGCGATCGCTTGGGGCAAAATGCAATGTTCTTGCACTTGAATCCTGGCATGTAAGGTTTCTGCTGTATCCTCGGCTAGTACAGGTACGGCTGCTTGTATAAGGATTTTGCCACTGTCAACTTCCGGACTTACGAGATGAACGGTACAGCCAGCAAGTTTTACTCCAGCATCTAAGGCTTGTTCCACAGCACGCACTCCTTTGAAACTGGGTAATAAGCTGGGGTGGATATTAATTATTTGTTTGGGAAAAGCATTAATTAGTACTGATGTAACAATTCGCATCCAACCCGCCATAACCACCCATTCCACCCCATACTCCCGGAGAGTATCAACAATTTGGCTGTCTAAATCTTCGCGTTTTTTATAGTTTCGGTGGTTGAGCAAAACGGCAGGAACTCCCCATTTTTCGGCTCTTGCTGCTGCTTTAATACCTGGATTGTTGTAAATTAAAATTTGGATTTGGGCGTTGAGTTGTCCGTTGTGGATCGCTTGAGCCACTGCCTCAAAGTTACTGCCACTTCCAGAAGCCATAATTCCCAGCTTGAGAGGCGAGTTAGGAGATGACTCAATGGGGTTGGTGGGGATGGTAGGAGAAATTAGGCTAGTGTGGGAATCAGTCAAGGTAATATTGGCAGTCATTTGAAAGCGATCAATAAAGGCGCTCGTCCGTTATTTATTATCTGGGACTGGGGTCACAAATAAACTAATTTCAAGATTTTTTTATTGTGATCAGGATCGGCAATTAAGCGGTTTAAAGCCAAAGCCAAAGAAATTAAGGGTTAAGCAAGTAACTATATAGCAATTTTCGGTGAATCGTGAAAACTGCTAATCTACCAAGCCATCAGTGAGCGCCAACGCCCATTAAAGACATTCTTCGAGGACTGAAAGACGGCCTCAACAAATGGTCTTGTGGAAATTGTGGAAAAACTCGATAGAGCCTTAATATTACATGCTTATTCGGATTCGCGGCTTGTGGAAAACATGTGGAAAAGTACCCTGAATTATCCACAGGGTATTTTTACTTTAGGTCAATTGTACCTAATCCTACAGTTTTTCTCTGGAGGTTTCAAGCTTGACTTTGGGTGGTACTGGCAAGATTAATGCGATCGCTCAACTGACGCAGTTTTTGGTCTAAACTAGCATCTTTTTCTCGCAACTGAGCAATTTTATCGCAACTATACATCACGGTAGTGTGGTCTTTGCCACCAAATTCCTCACCAATTCGGGGTAAGCTCAAATCAGTATGCTGCCGCATCAAATACATACCAATTTGCCGAGACCAACTGATTTCTCGGCGACGGGAGTTACCTTTCATATCCTCACTAGAGACATTCAAGGCATCTGCTACCGTCATTAAAATCACTTCTGGAGCCGCTTTGACACTCTGCACAGGAGGATTCAAAATTGGTGCAATATTCTCAACGATCATAGACAAACCTGAAATCGAAATATAAGCCACCGCCCGAGTCAAAGCTCCTTCTAACTCCCGAATATTTGAAGTGTATTTAGTGGCAATATATTCAATTACTTCTCGTGAAAGGCGTATATTTTTTTCTTCTGCTTTCTTTTGTAAAATTGCCATCCGCGTTTCAAAATCTGGCAGCTGAATATCTGCAATTAAACCCATCGAAAAGCGGGAACATAGTCGTTCCTGTAAGCTGTTAATCTGGTTAGGGGGTCGGTCTGAAGCCAACACAACTTGCTTACCAGCTTCATGTAAAGTATTAAAAGTGTAGAAAAACTCTTCTTGAGTGTATTCTTTTCCTTCAATGAACTGAATATCGTCTACTAACAAAACTTCTGCCGCCCGATAATGATCTCGAAAACTCTGTAAGCTATCTTTACGAATTGCGGCAATTAAGTCGTTGGTAAATTTTTCCGTGGAAACATAAAAGATTTTGGAATCAGGAGAAACGCCAAGTCGATAATGACCAATGGCCTGCATTAAATGAGTTTTTCCTAAACCAACACCACCGCAGAGAAACAGAGGATTAAATTCACGTCCTGGAGATTCTGCCACAGCTAAAGCAGCAGCATGAGCCATGCGGTTATTTGAGCCAACTACGAAGCCAGAGAAGACATACTTGAGATTTAACTCTGTAGATCCGGTAGATTGTTGGTGAGGTGTACTATCTAAAGTATTTTTGACTACAGGTAGTGACCAAGAGAGGTTCTCTCCGTCACCCATAGAGTCGTTTTCTTCTGTCGTGGTAGTAAAGCAAATTTCTACTGGTTGACCCAAAACCTCCTCAACGACTTTGGCAATCGTTGGGACGTAGTGCTTTTGCAGCCAATTTCTGGCAAAGGGATTGGGAGTGCGAATCAGTAAGCAATTATTCTCTAACTGCTCAGCACTGGTGGTTTTAATCCAGGTTTCAAAGGTGGGTTGGCTCAGTTGCAGCTGTAAACGCTCCAATACTTGACTCCAGAGCTTTTCTGGGGTTGTTTCCATGAGCTTTCCTCCACCGTAATTTTGACATTCTCTCCTCAAGACCAGGAGTAAGTTTGGGCTGTTTACCTCAGATAACGGTTGTCACGCAGATCAGCCTTTGAGAGTGAAGCCCAAGTAGTCTTCTCTCCCTGTACTCATAACTATGGCTAACTCACGCGAAAACTGCTGTTAGCTTCACTAGGCAGCGGTCATTCTTCGCCATCTCAATTACTGAGGTGGCACGCAGGAATAACCGAACTACTCTTTCCAATCTACCGCCTTTACTCTAACCTTAACTAGAACTCACCCAAAAGAATCGAGCAGCTCAAGGCAAAACCAAAAAACAAGCAACTTTCCCCTTAGTAAGGGAGAGGGCTGGGGAGGAGTAGAAGGTATTGATACAGGACGTCTAATCTCTTGAGCTAACTCCTGCGGTGCGTAAGTCCCAATTAATCTAACCAATCGTTAAAATCGCTGACTTTGGAACTGGCACATCGCCGGACATCTCTAATGGTTCTTTTGTCGCTTCCTGCACCTGGTCTAGTGGCTTTTGAGTGATTTGCTTTCCCAGGGTGCCAGCGCGACTCAGAAGACTTCTGCTGTGAAGTTCGGGATACTTGAACTCTCGACTGAGTGCTTAGATTTGTACTCATAGCAGTTGGTTGAAAAGAACGCAACTGGGCATGAGCTTCATTGAGTTGTTGAAGTTTATAGTTTGCCTTTTGTTGTAGACGAGGATGACCAACAAAACGATCAGGGTGCCAAACCCAAGTCAAATCGAGGTAGCCTTGGTGAACTTCCTCTGGTGAAGCTCCCGGCTCCAATTCAAGGATTCTGTAGCATCGTTCAGTATCTAACATCTACAACATCCCCTAGTGAGACAAACCTAGTATTCAGAATGGTAGTTCAACTGAGAAGCGACTGAGATTTAGGTAAGGTAAAAGAACACATCAGTTTAGGATCAGTTGAGGAAAGATATATTTTGTAGTCTTGATGTAACTTAAGTTCATGCTTTCCTCTTACCGAGAGCATTACTTGCCCTCATGTTGTCAAAAAATCATGACTTTTGAGAGACACTGGATAGCACACTTAGCCCGGCTTCCCTCCTTTGACGGGGCGGTTTAATGGCAAAAAATTGATGCTCAATCCACAGTAAAAAAAATAGTATCAGCGCTCAAAAAGCAAAAAAAAAAGTAATTGGCCGCGTGATTGCAAGTTAGTCTGGGAAACTAGAGAAATCGTCCAGGCGTCTCCTTTTCGGATAGTTAGTTCCTAAGGAGCCGTTTCTCTAGAGCTTCACGTGCAATTGGTGCGTGGCGCTATTTTAGGACGCAATTCCTCAGTTAGTCTTTCAGGTGTAGTAAGCATGAAGCTGGCAGCACGAGTTAGTCAAGTTTCCCCTTCCCTCACCTTGGCAATTGCTGCAAAAGCCAAGGCGATGAAGGCAGAAGGTTTAGATGTTTGTAGTTTCAGTGCTGGGGAGCCAGATTTTGATACTCCAGCACACATTAAAACAGCTGCCAAACAAGCTCTGGATGATGGAAAAACGCATTATGGACCAGCCGCTGGAGAACCGAGGCTGCGGGATGCGATCGCCCATAAACTGTGTGCAGAAAATGGTCTGGCTTATGAAAGTGCCAATGTAATCGTGACCAACGGTGGCAAACAATCTCTATTCAACATGATGTTGGCGTTGATTGAAGCCGGAGACGAGGTAATTATCCCGGCTCCCTATTGGCTCTCCTATCCAGAAATGGTGAAGCTTGCCGGTGGAGTTCCGGTAATTATTCCCACAGATACTTCTTGTAATTACAAAATTACCCCCGATCAGCTACGCGCCTCGATAACACCCAAGACAAAACTGTTTGTACTCAATTCACCCTCTAATCCTACGGGCATGGTTTACACACCCGCAGAGATTAAGGCACTGGCTCAAGTAGTGGTTGAGCAAGATATTTTGGTAGTCTCCGACGAGATTTACGAGAAAATTATCTACGACGACACTAAACACCTGAGTATTGGTGCTGCTGGATCAGAAATTTTTGAGCGCACGATTATTAGCGGTGGCTTCGCCAAAGCTTTCTCGATGACGGGTTGGCGTTTAGGTTATTTAGCAGGTCCGTTAGAACTGATTAAGGCAGTAACCACAATTCAAGGTCAGAGTACTTCAAATGTTTGTACCTTTGCTCAGTATGGCGGGATCGCTGCCTTGGAAGGTTCCCTTGAATGTGTAGAACAGATGCGCCAAGCTTTTGACCAACGAAGAAAGATCATGTTTGAGCGCCTCAATGCCATACCAGGACTCAGTTCTCCCAAGCCAGATGGGGCTTTCTATCTGTTTGCCGACATTAGTAAAACAGGTCTCAAATCCGAGGAATTTTGCAAAGCTCTACTAAACTCAGAGCAGGTGGCAGTAATTCCCGGCATCGCTTTTGGTGATGATGATTGTATCCGCCTTTCCTATGCCACCGACATCACCTCTATTAAGAAAGGAATGGACAGGTTAGATAAGTTTGTCAGATGCACAGTTGGTTCTTAGACTTGCCAATGGCGCAAGCTAGAAGAACATTTTTTGTTTAATTCGCATCTAGGTGCACAGCGATGAAGTACAGAAAGATTTTGGTGGCAATTGACCGTTCTTCCCAAGCGGAAGGAGTTTTTGAACAGGCTTTAGAGCTAGCAAAGAAAGAAAAAGCTTCTTTAATGATTCTCCATTCCTCGTCTTTGGATACTCAAATAGGTAGAAACTATACAGATTTATTCGGCACAGAATTGGTCAACTACTCTGCCGAGATGCAAGCAGAGTTGCAGAAGGCCCATCAAGAAACTCGCGAGTGGCTAGAAGTCTATGGTCATCGAGCAATTGCCCAGAGAGTGCCAACAGAATGGCAATTCAAAGTAGGAGATGCTGGGAGCACGATTCGGGAAATGGTCAACGATTGGGGCGCAGATTTAGTCGTGTTAGGTCGTCGTGGTCACAGGGGACTAGAAGAAATGTTTCTAGGGAGCGTTAGTAGTTATGTTATCCACCGTGTTTCTTGCTCAGTTTTAATTGTGCAAGGCATCACTGCTTCTGCTACAGATACCAGTTCTCTTTAATTTAACCATGTACATCATCAATAATTACCCCCTTTAGTTTCCCTAAAGCCCTTCGGATATTCACCAAGGGCTTATGTTATTAATTTTCTGTTTTCTATGTACGACTGCTTCCGATGTCACCTCAAGTGGGAAAGAAGTAAAAATTCAAAACTATTTAAGAGTTGAGTTTCTACGTCTTCTGATCAGCGCGAAGAGCTCGCTCTAAAGCAGCTTTTTCTCTAGCTCTACGTGCATAAGGCTGTAATTGATTAACGTCCCAACCGCTGAGTATGCTTAAATCGTCCAAATCGATTCCCCTCATTAACATTTCCACACACCAGGTTTGTCGTGCTTGTTCAATTAATACTGGTTCACCTTGAGGAGTTAGCAGCCCGGAGGTAAATTCCTGCCACAAATTACGTAACTCAGCCTCCGTTAAAGGCTGAGTGGCATCATTAATAAATAAAGCAGATTGCTCATCTTTACGGCTTTTGAGCCATTGGCTCAAGGGATTGCGAGTATAGGAGCCATGACGCTTTCCCATAATCCACTGATTTACCGGCACTTGTCGAATTGCGCCTTGAGTTATCTGTAACAGATGTTCTTGGGTATCAGTGATTTGGTGTAATCGTTCCAAGGCGACGACTTCTTGAGGAAGCAAACCTGTGCCAAACAGGACATAGGCTAAAGCATAATCCCGCAGTCCTCGTTTTTTAGCTTGTTGCAAAATTGAATGAACAAAGGTTGCTGGTAAATCAGCTACTTTTTTACTAGGTGTTTCAGGTTCTTGGTGGGAAAGTGGAAGGTTTAAAAATTGCTGGGAATCTTCTGAGGAAACTGATCCGTGTAAACACATCTGCACCAAATTATCCAAAAAATCCTCCCTGTCCTCCCAAAGTTCATGGAACTCACTGGTCAACTCAATGACTAAATATCCAAATAACATGCCATTAAGTAAACTAGCTAATTTTTCTGGAGCTATGGAGGGGGATAATTGCTCCCGCTCAATTACAGCTGCTAGATACCTAGCGAATGCACGGTTTGCTAAAGTTATGCTTAGTCCTAGAGCTCGTCGATTTTCTACTGTGTACTTACCAGCTTCACCCACGACGGAGCGCAGCATTTCCGGAACCTGTTCTAGAGCCTTTAAGCGATCGCTTGCATATTTTTTGAGAGCCTGCTCCAGATTGCTAGTCTGACCAACTTGCTCTTTAAGGGATTCACCTAGTTGAGTAAATACAGCAGACTCTTCCATCACAGCCAAGAGCAATCCCTGCTTATTACCAAAGTGTCGGAAAAGTGTCACCTCATTAACTTGTGCTAATTCGGCAATCTGCCGAGTTGTTGTTTCGGTAACTCCTTGAGAGGTAAATAACTCCAGTGCTGCGTTGATTAAGCGTGTTCTTGCTGAAGAACGTGGTCGAGACATTAGGGATAAAATGTAAGTGGCACTTGCAGTTATTCATTATAGTTGTTAAGCTCTAGAGGGATAAGCAAGCAGCACTTGCATCTTGCCTTTCCCCATCCAGACTCTTTTTACAAGTATGACTAACAACTTACTGGGAGCTGTCCCAGAAAACAGCTCGAAGTATACCCTCAACTGGCCCAGTGTAGGGTTTTTCGCCGCCATTCATGCTTTGGCAATGCTCGCTCCCTGGTTTTTTTCCTGGCCAGCTCTAGGATTGACAATATTTCTCCACTGGTTAATGGGCAGCATTGGTATTTGTTTGGGCTATCATCGGCTTTTAACCCATCGTAGCTTTCAAGTGCCTAAATGGCTGGAATATATTATTGCTACTATAGGTGCTATTGCCCTTCAAGGAGGACCTATTTTTTGGGTAGCAAACCATCGTATTCATCATATTTATACGGAAGATGAAGAGAAAGATCCTTATTCTGCACGACGGGGTTTTTGGTGGAGCCATATGCTGTGGATTTTTTATCAGAAAAGCGAATTTTTTGAGTACGAAATTTACAAGAAATCTGCGCCTGATTTAGCAAAAGATCCTTATTATCGATGGCTTAACCGCTACTTCTTATTACTCCAGATTCCCCTAGGACTCTTGCTTTATCTTTTAGGAGGATGGTCTTTTGTTATCTACGGAATGTTTTTGAGAGCAGTGTTGCTGTGGCATAGTACCTGGTTAATTAATTCTGCTTCTCATCTGCGAGGCTATCAGACTTTTGAGGTAGAAGATGGCTCTCGTAACCTTTGGTGGGCGGCAATCTTAACTTATGGAGAAGGTTGGCACAACAATCACCATGCTTACCCTAATATTGCACCGGCAGGACACAAATGGTGGGAAATTGATGTCACTTGGTGGGCAATTCAAGTCCTACGAGCTTCTGGTTTGGCGAAGAAAGTAGTGATGCCCAAACAACAGGCATCATCAGGAGTTTAGAAATTAGTATCAGATTGAGATCTCCCCTAATGAGAACCAAGGGGAGATCTCAATTAATTCACTACCTAATTTCAAATCCATCTAATCCTTTTAGCTTTTCATACTCAACTTGAACAGATTCAACTGCAGCATTTGTAGGCCCTTGGTGACACCAGCGAACTATTGCTTGAACATCTTCGGCAGCTCCTTCAAATACTGCTTCTACACGGCCATCAGAAAGATTCTTTACCCAGCCACCAAGTCTCAAACGCTTTGCTTGATGACCAGTAGAGTAGCGAAAGCCAACTCCTTGAACCTTACCAGACAAGAAAACATGCGTGCGAATTTGCTCTTGTGGTGTTGATGAGTTTGGCATTAACCAGTCTAATATTGACGACACTAAATCAGATTGTACTGTCAAATATTTCTATAGCATCCTCACAGCGAAACATGCGTTTGTCAATCTGTGGGAAGTCAGCAATTTCTACATCTAAGTTCTTAGTGAGATGAGCATCACATGCACCTAGATTTATTCTTGCAGGCGAACGATCGCACTAAGGAGCAATATCGGGTAAAAGGCGAGGTGAGTGTCCCTGTAGCAAGGCATTAGCTAAGTTTTCCAGAATCTGAACAATAGCATCGGCAAATTGCTGGAAATCAGAGCATTAAACTCTCCACTCAATTCCTGACGGTGTTCTGCTAAAGTCGTGATTGAATTGAAAAAGCGGCGAATGTATAGTGTCAGCGCTGTAATCGATTCAAAAGATCAATTTTTGACGGCATAGCCCAGAATTTGGATTAGCTGGGAGAGGAGGCACGGGGCTATCCAGTAGTTAACCTCGAAATTTAAGTAGAATCACAGGTAGTTATTTTGCTGCTGCCTTAGCTCTACTATGACAATTTCTCTACTGTTCGATATCGCCAATGTCTTTGTTTTGCCGTTTTGGGTACTGATGATTGTGCTACCAAATTGGGGTGTCACTAAGCGGGTGATGGAATCCTATTTACCGTTTGTCGCTTTGGCATTTTTGTATGTTTATTTGTTCGTCAGCAGCATTACACCAGAATCGGCACAAGCTTTATCTAATCCTCAGCTAGCTGATATTGCCAGATTTTTTGCTGACGAAACAGCAGCAGCTACAGGATGGATTCATTTTTTAGTGATGGATTTGTTTGTCGGACGCTATATTTATCTAGAAGGGCAGCGTACTGGTGTTTGGACTATTCACTCAGTGGTACTGTGTTTGTTCGCTGGCCCAATGGGTTTACTTTCTCACATCTTCACCTACTGGATTACACAAAAATTCGCCTCTCCTGCGGAGTCAGACTCAACAACCCCATCCACGAGCACGCCGCAAGCCTGAGATGTGTTACTTTAGCTGTTGCTTGTTACCTGTAAAGATAGGGAACAAAATACTTAGTTAAACCTAAGCATGGTATAAAAACTACAACCTCGTAGTTGACAAAGCCAAGGTTAGAAAAATCATGTCACAATTCCCGGTAGATTCTCCAAGCTGGAACCGGCTTGCTGAGCGGTCTCTTGCTGGTGAGCTACTCACACGCTCAGAAGCGCTGGCGGTGCTTCGTGCCCCTGACGAAGTACTACTAGAGCAGCTTGCTGCTGCCTACCGGGTGCGTCGGCACTACTGGGGAAATCGGGTGCGGCTGCACTTCCTACTCAATGCTCAGAGTGGCTTGTGTCCAGAAGACTGTCATTATTGCTCTCAGTCCAAAATCTCTACAGCTCAGATTGAGAAATATCCCTTACTGGCAAAAGAAGAAATTCTCAAGGCGGCTGAACGTGCCCAACAACTGAAGGCGGGGACTTTCTGTATGGTGATTTCTGGACGCTCTCCCACGGAATCAGTTTTTACGAGAGTTCTGGATAGTGTGCGGGAGGTAAAGGCAAAATACGACCTCAAAATTTGCGCTTGCTTGGGTCTGTTGAACGAAGAGCAGACACGCAGTTTAGCAGAAGCGGGGGTAGATCGAGTCAACCACAATCTCAATTCTTCAGAAGAGCATCACTCTCAAATCTGTACCACCCATGATTTTAGTGACCGCGTGGCGACAGTGCAAAATGTCAAGGCGGCAGGGATTACGACCTGTTCCGGGGGGATTTTGGGCATGGGAGAATCGGATGATGATGTCATTGATTTGGCAGTTTCTCTGCGAGAACTAGAGGTAACTAGTGTTCCTCTTAATTTCTTGATTCCGATTCCTGGCACTCCTTTTGAGGGTAAGCAAGAGCTGGATCCGCGTCATTGCTTGCGTATTCTCTGCCTCTTTCGCTTGTTACTTCCAACTCAAGAAATTAGGATTGCTGGTGGCCGAGAGGTTCACTTGCGATCGCTCCAGCCTCTGGGTCTGTATTCAGCTAATTCTATCTTTATCGGGGATTATTTAACTACTGCTGGACAAGCCACTTGCAAGGATTTAGAAATGATTCGTGATGCTGGGTTTGTACTGGAGGCACCGGACGGTTCTGTCCTGGAAGGAGATCTTTTGGAGAGCATCTCGCCTTGACAAAAATATTAGGTAGTAAGCTGGACATTGAGATAAGCAGAAGGAAGTTGTAGCATCCTAGGTAGGTTTTCTCATGTTCACTGTGCACCAGACTTTTTTAAACGCTGAACAATCTGTTGGGCAGCCTATCTAACAGAACAAAAACCAATGGAACATAAGCTTTATGGTAAAAACTACTCTTAGTTAAAGATTGTTTCTTAATACTTTATTAAGGTATTTGCTAAGGTGAGATGCTCCCCAACTGCAGTACCCCCTTGAGATCAAAGAATCAGCTTTTTGATTTCAAGGGTGCGATGCTGTATTATTGTTGATACTAGGCAATTTTTAACCACAATTACTACTTAAAATAAACCTAGGTTAATATAGGTATTTATTACCTTTGATCGGTTCTTTAATACAGTTACCTTTAGATTAATTGACCAAAGGCTTAGCAGAGATCATTGGCTAAACATTAGTTGCGATAACAAATTTATATAAAAATATAAAGCTGGTAATTGGCTAGTACTCAAAGAAGTCTGGCAAAAAAACTAACTACAGATGCTGCTCAAACTTCTTAACAATCCTCAGCACCACCCAAGTCACTGCAGCACCAACTAATCCAACTAGCCATAAGCCACAGCCGACAGCAACACCAAGGGAGGCAGAGATCCAAACCGTAGCAGCGGATGTGAGTCCACGAACGCGTGAATCTCGTAAGATTGTCCCTCCACCGATAAAACCTACGCCACTGATCACACCAGCTATAGCTCGACCAAGTATATCTGGATTATCTTGAGCTACACCAATTTCGATAGGTATCAAAACAAATAAAGCTGCCCCAAAACTGACCAGCATATTGGTTCTTAAGCCAGCTGCTTTGTTTCTAGCTTCCCTTTCAGCACCAACAATCGCTCCGACAAGCAAAGACATGCCTAATCGAAGGATTAGGTTAAATTCACCAACCGGTGTCAAAGAATAAGCTTCTGACAATTTATTTATATAGACATATATGGGTACTTTAGCATCCTCTCAAAATCATTAATAACAACAAATCTACAGGTAGATAGATGTTTTGAAAGGGAGAAGAAATTTAGCTTAGACCATAGCCCAAGCTGGCCATTTACTAGTTAACCACACTAACAGCCAACATATCAGTTATTTTCTCAACTTATGTTACTAGATGAACTCCACAAAAAGTTACAAAAAAGACGATATTTTTTTGAGAGTAATATTTCCAAGTGACCGGCAAACAAGACTTGGGAAGTTAGCAAATTATCTGGAGCAAGTATAGGCAAACAACAACGAGTGAGACGTAAATTCCTAAATCGACTCAGGCACAATCACAATCAGCGCTTACACACCAATTTTTTGCTAAATCATCAGGAGTAATTATGGCAGAGCTTCACGATAAACCCTGGACTCTGGAGACGCAGGATACTTTAGAAAGCCTAGATGTCCAAACCGATGAAGGACTCTCGGAGTCGGAGGTTGAGTCTCGGCGTGAGCAATATGGTGCCAACCGCTTAAAGGAGACCACAAGCCGCAGCACTTGGCAAATCTTCATTGAGCAGTTCAAAAGTTTAATTATTGGCATTCTGGCAGTTGCGGCTATCCTGTCCTTTGTTTTTAGCCAGTGGATTGAGGGAATCGCTGTCCTGATAGCTATTGTGGTCAATACCGCCATTGGTTTTTTTACCGAGTTGAGAGCTGTCCGTTCTATGGAGGCTTTGCAAGAACTCAGCAGCACTACCAGCAAAGTTCGTCGCGCCGGGAAAGTGCAAGAAGTTCCCTCCGAAGAATTGGTGCCTGGGGATATTGTCGTCTTGGAAAGCGGCGATGTGGTTCCTGCTGATCTCCGTCTGGTAGAAGGCTCCAATGTGCAAATCAATGAGTCCTCGCTCACGGGCGAGTCAGTGCCAGTGAGCAAGACTCTCGAACCCTTGGCAGAAGACATCCCGCTTGCAGAACGGCAAAACATGCTTTACAAAGGCACTGCCCTGACCCGTGGCGCTGGGGAAGGGGTGGTTGTGGCGACGGGGATGAAGACGGAATTGGGTCATATTTCTGAGCTGGCAGAACAAGCTGGAAATGAAGAAAAGACGCCTCTGGAAAAGCGCCTCGATCAACTGGGGCGCAGGTTGGTCTGGTTGACGATAGCAGTTGCAGCAGTAGTTGCGATCGCAGGTATTATCGTCGGCAAAGACCTGTTTCTCATGGTGGAAATTGCCATTGCCTTGGCAGTAGCTGCTGTGCCTGAAGGACTACCCATCGTGGCCACAGTTGCCCTGGCACGAGGCATGTGGCGCATGGCGAAGCGCAACGCCATAATTAATGAGCTTTCTGCTGTGGAAACTCTAGGAGCAACTAGCGTTATCTGTACAGATAAAACCGGGACACTAACCGAGAACCGGATGACTCTCAGCAAGATGTTTCTGGATGCAGGGGAAATTGCAATTAGTGGGGAAGCGCTAGAAACAGAAGGCAAGTTTACCCAAGATGAGCAAACGCTCAAACCACTTGAAGATCAAGTTCTTCGAGCGGCTTTGGAAGTGGGTGTGCTTTGCAATAATGCAGCCTTGCAGCCGGAAGGGTCTAACGAAAGTCGAGTGGTGGGAGATCCGACGGAAGTAGCACTCTTGATTGCTGGTGTTAAAGCTGATCTTCAACGAGAGGAGTTGCTCGAACAAATGCCAGAAGTTCGGGAAGAAGCCTTTGATTCAGACCGGAAAATGATGGCGACTTTTCACGAGGTTAATAACCAGTATCGAGTGGCCGTCAAAGGCGCACCAGAAGCAGTACTTCAAGCCTCCTCTAGTATCTTGACTTCCTCGGGGGAAGAACAACAGATCAGTGAGCAAGACAAAGAGGATTGGCGAGAACGCGGTAATCAACTTGCTGCCAAAGGGCTGCGAATTCTGGCACTGGCGCAAAAAACTGTGAGTTCTGAGGATGCAGATCCTTATCAAGACTTGACCTTTTTAGGTGTTGTTGGTTTGTTGGATCCACCGCGAGAGGATGTGCGTCCCGCTATTAAAGAGTGTCAAGAAGCCGGAATTAGGGTGATTATGGTAACTGGTGACCAACCCGTGACAGCCCGCAATATCGGCATCGCTGTAGGTTTGACCGATGATCAGCAGGTAGACGTGGTTCAGGGCAAAGAATTTAAGAACCCTGATCAATTATCGCAACAAGAGCGCGATCGCATTGTGCAAACACCGATTTTGGCCCGTGTTAGTCCTGAGCAAAAGCTGACTCTGATTACCCTGCATCAAGATACCAATGCAGTTGTCGCCATGACGGGAGATGGCGTTAATGATGCACCTGCTCTGAGAAAAGCCGATATTGGTGTAGCCATGGGGCAACGGGGAACACAGGTGGCAAAAGAAGCCGCAGATATGGTGCTCCAGGATGATGCCTTCTCGTCAATTGTTGCAGCAGTTGAGCAGGGACGAGCAATTTTTAACAACATCCGGAAGTTTACAATTTACTTGCTTTCGGGTAATGCTGGCGAAATTATTGCCGTGGCGGCGACTTCTTTAGGTAATTTTCCTCTAGCATTGCTACCACTCCAGATTTTATATATTAATGTGGTCAATGATGCTTTTCCCGCGTTGGCACTAGGTCTAAGTGAAGGTAATTCCTCTCTGATGCAGCATCCACCGCGCGGTGCTAAAGAGGCAATTTTAACCCGTCGTCATTGGTTGGCAATTCTTGGCTACGGCATAGTGATTGCAGGTGCCTTACTTGGTGCCTTTGCGCTGGCATTTCAATGGCTAGGGATGGAACAAAACCAGGCTGTTACGGTTTCGTTTATGACCCTAGGCTTTACGCGACTCTGGCATGTATTCAATATGCGCGATAATAGCTCTGGTTTTTTGCGCAATGAAGTTACCACAAACCCTTACGTCTGGGGAGCGTTAGTTCTTTGCACTGGTCTTTTGCTGATTGCTGTGTATGTTCCTTTCCTCTCAACAGCACTTCAGACAGTTGACCCTGGGGTGAATGGTTGGCTGTTGATTATTGGCATGAGTCTAGTTCCTTTAGTTGTGGGACAGATGTTCAAATTGATCCGTCACGCCAAAAAAGGGCGCAAGCCGTCTCAACGCGGCAAAAGCGATCACTCAAAAAATTAATTGATTAACTGCCATCGAACCTTACTGAAGACAGATGTCTGTCAGAGCATTTTTTAGAAACATGTAAGGAGTCTACAAGCATTTTGAAACAAGATAAAGACTCAAATGAATAGAGCAATATTAAGTTCGCTAAATTACCACTTGCGCCAAATTTTCAGCTTTTTTCTCGCACTAATAGCAGTATCTGTATTTTCTTTCCCTGCATTAGCTAACGACCTAGCAGGGCACAATAGGTTAATTACACCAGAAGATTCCCGTGAACAAGTAGACAGCACCACCGTCAACGAGATTCAAAAGAGAGCCGAGGATTTTGGTGGCGAGAAAATTGGTGACACAGGATTGAAGAATATTAGAAAACTGGGGGAAAATATACCTGAAACCATTGAACAGAATTTTCGCCAAAGGTTCGGTGATGAAGAAGATTCTTTGCAGGAACAAAAAGCTAGGGGTGAAGTATAAAGACTCAGTAATTTAAAGAAGACTAGCTTACTTGAGATCTACCTTTGGTAGCAGATGCTTGGTAGCAGATGAGTGATAACTATCACTATCAGTAATCTGAGGTTGGCTCTCAAGAAAAATTACAGGATTTCAATGCTTTTTTGCAGCTAATTCCTCAAATTTGTCAAACTTACTTAGTCTATCTAGCATTTGGGATTTCAGAAACTAACCATAACTTCAGGAAGTAAGATGCTTCCACTGGCGATGTTTTGTCCAACTTGGGATACTCCTAATCCCAAATGCTGCCTACCTACAATTTATCTCTTAGGTATCGCTCTTTGAGCGTTAGTACCGTTGAGGATAATTACTGAAAGGCTGGGTAAGTTTGTCCGTTTATTGAAAATAAGGGCAATTATTTGTCTACTGTTGGGTTTTGTGATGGTTATTTTGGTAAATATTTTTTAGCAATTAAACAAAACATCTAATAGAGAATAGACCTCTTGCAAAAGTCCAGTAAAAAAGAGATAAATAGGTCAGTATGAGGGAAAATAATGACCTATGAAAAGGTGAAAGACCTAAAACCCCAAGAGTTCAAACGCCTTTGTGGAGTTAGAAAAGAGACGTTTGCTAAGATGGTTGAGTTAGTGGAAACAAATGAAAAACAGAAGATAAAAACCGGAAGACCGTCCAAATTAAGTCCAGAAAATCAAGTATTGATGACGCTCGAATACTTACGAGAGTACAGAACTTACTTTCATATCGGTCAACATTGGGGACTTAACGAATCAACAGTATATCGAATAATTCGTAAAATAGAAAATATTTTAATCAAGTCAAAAGAATTAAGGATTCCGGGAAAGAAACAACTATTGAAATCGGGAAACCCAATAGAGATAGCAGTTATTGATGTAACTGAAACTCCCCTAGAGCGTCCTCAAAAAAACAGAAAAAGTTCTACAGTGGCAAGAAAAAAAGCACACTTTAAAATCTCAACTTATCGTTGAAAAAACAGCAAAGAGATTATCTGTATTGCATGCGGCAAGGGTAAAGAACACGACTTTAAGTTGTTTAAACGGAGTAAAACCAATCTAAAGACAGAGATACAGTGTCTCGGAGATCGAGGATATCAGGGAATAGCGAAAATCCACAAACAAAGTCGGATACCCCATAAAAAACCCAAGAAGAGCAAACTATCAAAAGAACAAAAAAAAGAGAATCATAAATTAGCTTCAGAGAGGATAGTGATTGAACATGTTTACCGTCGCCTCAAAATATTTAGAATTTTATCCGAGCGATATCGCAACAGAAGAAAAAGGTTTGGTTTACGCTTTAATTTAATTGCAGGCATCTATAATTACGAACTTCGTTTGAACTCAAATTAGTTAGCTGCCGCTACTTTTGCAAGAGGCTCTAATTGGTATGGATGTAGTACCGCCGCCTGGTGGTATGAAAGAACGTTTCCAAGTTCTGCAAGAGCGCTATGGCGAACAGTACAACTTTTACTTTTTGCATATTAAGAAGTCTGACAGCACGGTGTCGGTTTGCACATAAGTTGAAAATCGTTACGCATAACGTGAAAATTTGGCACATAAGATGAAATTTATTTGCACATAAGCTGAAAAAACTCCCACAACCGCTAGTCTAAGGGGATTAACCTCAGATAACGGCGAGAAGTGAAGTGCCATCGGGAGCAGTCAGAGCCAGAAAAATCACCAATGCAGGCAACCGCAAGGTTATCGGCAAGTTTCCCAGCTTAAAGATGAACGCGGTTATCTGGTGGGAATCGCAGCTAGAACGCGACTACATCTACCTGCTCGAAATCGACCCAGAAGTCCTGTCCTATGGCGAACAGCCCTTTACGATTTCCTATACCGACAAAGGGAAGCCAAGAAGATATACACCTGACTTTGTGGTCACTAGACCCCAAAAAACACAAGTTGTAGAAGTTAAACCGTCTAACCGAGCTGATACCGAGAAAAATCTCAATCTCTTCCGCAAAATCGCTCCAATTTGCACAGCTAACAACCAGGAGTTCGTTGTTGTCACCGAGCCAATGATTCGAGCGCAACCAAGACTCAACAATATCAAGCTGCTCTACAAATATGCCAGAGCGCCCCTATCGCTGTCCAACTATCTCGATTGCCTGCAATATTTTCACTCCACCGAACCGATTCGTCTACTCGATGCAGAGCGAGACTTGAAAGAGAGAGGAATTAATCGTTCTTTACTGTTGCGATTGCTTTGGTGTGGTTTTCTGGTGACTGACTTGATGCAACCCATTAACGCAGAAAGTCTAATTCAACTCTCAAAAGAGACACCCACCTGGGAGAGATTGAAAATCCAATGACCCGAATTTCTTTAAGAAAAGGACTACATCTAACCTGGCAAGGTCGTGAATACGTGATTGAGCAATGTTTAACAACAGGAGAAGTTCTTCTTCAAGACGTACTCACCAATCATCTATCCAGCCTCAAAGCCACAGCGTTAACTCAGTTGCTAGTTCAAGGGGAGCTTGAGTTTATTGAAGTTGAAGCTACAAGAGGAAAACAAAGCCATTCCCTAAAAGGATATATTAGCGCAGATTTTACTCAGCTCCCCTCAGAATTAAGAGAAGAATCGAAAAGAAAATACAGGTATATAGAACGGGTTCTCTCCAACAACATCTTGAAGCGAACTGAGTCAAACTTAAAACCCATTATCAACCAGGTGGCTCTTGAAATCGAAGATAGCCAACCTCCCTCATGGCTGACACTCTGGAGGTGGCTAAAGGATTACGAAGCATCGGGGCAAGATATTCGCTCTTTAGTACCCAAATATGTATCCAAAGGCAATCGTCAACCCCGACTCAACCCAGAAGTCCGGAAAATTATCTCCAAGGCAATTGAACAAGTGTATCTCAAACCCTCTCAAGCCTCCGGTGCTGATGTTTATGAACGGGTAATTATCGAAATTAATCAGTCTAATCGGCTGCGAGAAGCTATCGGGCAAGACTCCTTAGAAATCCCCAACATTGCAGCTATCTATCGTGCTATTCGCCAACTAGACCCTTACGTCAAAGCCGTGGGTCGCTATGGTAAAAGAATAACCAGCCAGATGTATGACCCAGTTCAAAAAGGTCGCATCCACTCCGCCCATTAGAAAGGGTGGAAATTGACCATACCAAATTACCACTGTTTGTTGTGGATACCCAAACCCGGATGCCGATTGGTACTCCTTGGCTGACCAGCGCCATCGATAAGTATTCAGGAGTAGTACTGGGTTATTACGCCAGTTTTGAGCCGCCTTCTTATTTATCGGTGATGCAATGCCTACTGCACGCTATTCGCCCTAAAAATTATCTTCACTCCCAATTCAAGAGCGTAGAAAATACCTGGGACACCTACGGTCTGCCGGAAGTGATTGTCGTTGACAACGGCAAAGAGTTTTACAGCACTCACTTTGAAGATGCCTGCCTTCAGCTTGGAATCGTCATCCAATACTCTCCCCCTAAAATGCCTTGGTACAAGAGTGCTATAGAACGGTATTTCGGAGCTTTAAATAGTCAGTTGCTTTCCGATGTCCTGGAAAAACCTTCTCTAATTTTCTGCAACCGTCTGATTACGACCCCAAAAAGAATGCGGTAATTTCGTTTAAAGCTCTACAAGAAATTCTCCATATTTTTATTGTCGATATCCATAACCAGAGTTCCCATCCCGAACTGAAATCTCCTCGCTCTAAAGTGTGGGAATTAGCGATTACTGAATGGACGCCAGCTTTACCTCCGTCTAATCAAGAACTGAAAGTTTTAGTGGGCAGCATCACCACCCGAAAAGTTACCAGAAGAGGAGTGGAGTTTGAAGGTCTGCTCTACAACAGCAGCGAACTGGCTCGGCTGCGGTCAAATCATCAAAGTACTGAGAAAGCAACGGTTAAGTATGACCCCACTGATTTATCTTGCATCTATGTCTTAGACCCCACAACTCATCAATTTTTAGAGGTGCCTGCGCTTTGTGTTGAATAGATATCTCCGGAATATAAACAGAGCGTGGGATAATAGCGACAAATGCAAAAAGTCAATCGCTCGTACGGAGTGTTATGGGTGCAATTTTAGAAGCCATCGAAAATAACCCCAAGGAGATTAAGCGCTTGCTTGGCATCGACCAAGAGCAATTTCGACAACTGATAGCTAAAACCGAGTTGCTGCATAAACAGAAGCAGGAGGAAATTGAGATAAAGAAGCTTCGAGTCAATAAAAAAGGGGGCGAAAAAAAACCTAAGTTATCTCAAAAAGAGCAAATTCTCTTGACTTTAATATACTTACGACATTCCCCAACATTTCAGTTGCTAGGTATCCAGTTTGGAGTCAGCGAAACTACGGCGAATGATATCTTCCACTATTGGCTACCAATCATCAGTGAAGCTCTCCCACCAACATTGATAGAACAAGTAAAAAAGTGCGAGGGAGATTATGAATGGTTACAGGAACTTTTAAGTGAACTCCAGCTAATAGTAGATACTTCAGAACAAGTTAGAGAGAGACCTGGAGGCTACCTAGAGCCAAAACAGTTCTACTCAGGGAAGAAGAAAACTCATACCATGAAAAATCAATTTATTGTCTTGCCAGATGGAAAGGATATCGTAGATATTCTCCCCGGAGTACCAGGGACCTAAAAGCGACATAAATTTGTTGAGAGAACGCTTTCGACAATTTGCCCCTAAGCAAAAATTTGGTGGAGACAAAGCCTATCAAGGAGAGGCACAGGTGACAACTCCATGCAAAAAACCTAAAGGTGGACAGTTAACTGATGAACAAAAACAACAGAATAGAGAGTTTTCTCAACAGCGAATTTTTGTAGAACACGTTATTCGTCTTATCAAAATATTTAACGTAGCCCGCGAGAGATTCCGTTTGAATTGTCTTAATTACAAGCCAGTAATCCTGGCTATTTGCGGATTAGTCAGACTCCGAATTAAGGCTTTAATTCTATCCTGTTAAAGTTCAGGTAGTAAAGGTGTTAAATGAGTTAATGGGGTGGCTATTTACAGAACAGAATTTAACAGCAACTACCTAAAAGCCTGATTTTGACGTTAAAACTGACTGGGTTGGCAGGTCTCGTTTAATCCTGGAAAAGCCAGTACCAGACGGGCATTGGGAGTTTTCGGAGATGTCTAATACACTAAAGGGTTGACCCTCTGGCAGCACCAAGTCGTTAAACAACTGGCACGCCAAGAAGCTGAAACAGTGGACATTGTGGCTTTGTCCTTAGCCAAAGAAAAGATTCAACGAATTGTCGAGCGGGAATGGAATTCATCAAAGAAAGGTCGAACTCGGACTGCAATGGCGAGGTGGTTGGGGATTGGACGGTCTGGTTCTGGTGAGTGTAGTCAAAGCCAAGAATCGAACGACAGCAGCAGTCAACCTCATTCGAGATCAGGACTCTCTGACTTGGGCAGTACCCATAATCCCAACCCTGCCCAAGAATCTCTGCCATCACCAGAACTACCACAGACATCTCAACCCAAGTCCCGTCGTCGGTCATCCACCAAGGCGGGTGGTCAGAAAGTCAACTCGCCAGCTCAACCCGAAAACCATGATACTTCAACCGATAATTGGCAGCCAGATTTATCGGGATGGGATGTCAGCATCGGGTTACCAACTTACCCCAGTGAGGTCGAACCTGATGCAGATAGATAAAAAGTCGTTACAAACTATGACCTTTAAAGAGCGGCTCTACATTGTCAATAACATCTACGTCGTCTATCCCCGGTTCAAGGAAATTCTAAGTGCCATCGATGATTGTCGTCATTTTTCGGACTTGAAAGATGAACCGGAATGCTTATTTTTAAAGGGTGCGACGGGAGCCGGGAAAACTACGCTCATCAAGAGCTATGAAAAAGATTATCCCAGAAAAGAAACTCCAGAAGGGACTGTAGTTCCCATCCTGTCGGTCACGATTCCTTCCCCGGCTACCGTCAAAAGCGTCGTCAGTAAGCTGCTTTGGGAACTGGGAGACCCAGCCTATGAGCGGGGCGCTATCAGCAATCAGACAATTCGACTGATTGGATTGATGAAAGATTGTGGGGTATCCCTTGTTTTCTTAGATGAATTCCAACATTTTATTGACCGAGATTCAGCCAAAGTCCTCAAAACGGTATCTGACTGGTTGAAGGACTTGATATTAGATACAAAAGTGCCAATGGTTTTAATTGGACTGCCGGAGGCGGAAACCGTTTTTCAGTTCAACCCGCAATTGAGCCGGAGGTTTGCGAATCGGCATAATCTTAGTCCTTTTGAGTGGTCGGTGGATGCTGGGAAAGAATTTCGCACGTTTCTCCACGCAGTCGAGTCTCAACTTCCCTTATTGAAGCCGTCGGATTTGGCTAGTGAGGAAATGGCACTCCGTTTTTACTATGCCTCGGATGGAATTGTCGCCTACGTCATGAAGCTGGTTCGGTATGGGACATCTAGCACTCAAACAAGGCAAAGAAAAACTGGACTTAAATGTTTTAGCAATTGCTTTTGACAAGTATGTCAAAGCCGATAAGCCAACTAAGCACAATCCTTTTTTAACTGATGAATTTATGGAGGATAGTCAAGAGAATCTGACTTTTTTCAAGCCAGCTCAGGTTGAACTACTAACTCCAGAATCAAACCGAAGAAGAAAACTAAAAAGGTATCTGATGTTTTGCATAAATAGAGTAAGAGAGCAGTAAGCATCATCGTGAAGAGTAGAAGACTGTTGAGGAGACCTCGACCCTATCCCGATGAAAGTCTGGGGGGTTATATCATCCGACTTACTGAGACCAACTACTACTCGTCTCCTAAGTGGATTTTTCAAATGTCCGGTTTAAGAGCAAGAGGAATATATGGCAATGTCTTCAATCGTGAGAAAGATGATTTATCTAGGCTGAGCAATATTTCTGATGTCGAGGCAGATATTCTTTGGTCGATGGCATTTCCTGCCAATACCTTGATTTACCCTAAAGCTGTGAAGCAAGTTAAGGTTTTTGGCAATATTGTTCCAACTGATGCTTTAAATCGCCAGCAGATTCAACTGTGTCCGATTTGTTTGCAGGAAAAACCTTATTATCGTTTCTTTTGGGAGTTATCAGTTGTTAGTGCCTGTCCTCTTCATCATTGTTTACTGATTGATAGATGTCCCCAGTGTCAAGAGCCGATTCCCTGGTCTAGACCTAAAATAGCTATATGCTCCTGTCAATTTGACTGGCGCTCTTTCCAGCCGCCAGCCGTGGAAAACGAACACATCACCTTATCCAGTCTTATCTATAAGCTGTGTCATCTAGGGGGTTTGCCTTCTGAGAATCACTTAAGAGTATCTTCAGATAATCCTGTGACTCAATTAAATTTGGGGAGTCTAGTGAATCTTTTAGTTTCTCTGTTAAGATTTTGTCGCCTTCCGGGAATTAGATACCAAGTGTTTCCGCCCAAAGAAGCCAGTTTAGCATTTGACTTGAAATCGGTAAGTGAGTTTGAGCGAGTTTTTGCTTTATTGAAAAATTGGTAGGATAACTTCTGTCAATTAATGGATAGGCACGAGGTTTTTCTTGGATATGGTGCTTCTAACAGATATGTTTATGGTTGGCGGTTCAGAGATGTTATGATTTTTTTTGAATCAGTGTTTATTTGGTTCGCTCAAGAGTCTTGGGAATTTATCCAAGAGGTCTTCGCCGATTATTTTGAAAGATTTTTGAGAAAGGTTGCCATTAAAAATATCCAGATATCTTTCTATAAAAAATTTCGGTATTACTCAATTTGTATCTCGTTAACTCGAAAAACTCGTCTAACCGAAAAATTAGCATCTAGGTCGGAACTGGAAGGACTAACCTTAGCTAAACTTTTTGCTGAAAGTCGAATCGATATGTATAAAGAAACCCTTTTCTTTCGGATGAGATACTTCTCTGACTGCTTCTAGATTTTAGATGTATAGAGAGCCGGAACAATACCTACTCTCTCATTTGGAGCTTTCGACCCCAAACCTCACTGACGGAAGTTCTCCCTAAAGGGAGAACTTCCCACCTCTGGAATGATTGTCATTCTCTGTTAGCCGGCTCTAGTACTTCTCTAGTTCTCCTCCACGGCTCTCAAAGCCTTAACCAAGTTCCGGTTAAGGGCTGGAATCCAGCGCCTGAGGGTCGAAAATTTCATCTAATGCGTCATAAGGGTAGGAAATTTTCATCTATTGGGTCAAAATTTTTCATCTTATGTGCAAATCAGAGGGCTGAAAGTGCTGTCAGTCCGTGGGAAAAATTTCAACTTATGTGCAAACTTACAACGGGCGAGGATGCTGATTTCGATGCCAAAGTGAAACTCATTGAAGCAGTCGATCAGCTTTTGCCACAGATAAGAGCGCTAGAACCAGACGTTTTGGTCGTCACTGCCGACCACTCCACACCAGCGATTATGGGACAGCATAGCTGGCACCCAGTGCCTCTGATGATGCATGCTAAGTTTGCCAGAGTAGATCAAGTGGCAAATTTCGATGAATATGCCTGTGGGCAAGGTATGCTGGGGACGCGACCAGGAATTCACTTGCTGGGGTTGGCGCTTGCCCATGCGGGAAGACTTCGTAAATACGGCGCTTAGACAGCGCTTAGACAATAATACTGCTCCTTCCTCACATTGGTTGCTAACTTTAAAGGGATTTGAGCAGATCTGCCAATGGTCTTTGAAAAACTATATCCCTTGGGCTTTTATCGGTCATCTTTAAAGGATGTCTGAAGTTCTTGGGTATTTTAGTAGTGCTGAATAATAATGGTCAAGAACAACGATTACCAAAGCTTGATCGCCCACGAATACCCCAACAATTTCACGACTATCGGCATCAATGGTCTTTAGAGTTTGGTAGAGCTTCTGATTGATCTACATCTGCAACCAAGGTTCAGAGACCCCCATTACTCGCGCAATTCCTACTAGGGCGAGGTGTTCAAGCAACAACTTATCAATCAATTAACGACTTGCCTGATCGATAGGTTGTCAGGTTGCATTCTCAACAAACTGTCGTCCACAGTCTTGGCAACGGAACCGTGGTTTGCCCTAATGGGTATGCCCGTATTTGATAATTTGAGCTGATTGGCATTTGGCGCAGTTTATTGAGTTGTCTTCAAAGATTGAGGTTCCTGGCCTACCGGCTTACCATTACTATGCAGGACTACCGAAAAATTGTTAATTTATCTGATAATTACTAAAAGTTAAATATGAAGTTTCGGTGTCCAGAAATTGGATGTTTCTGTCTGGTATTAGTTTGCCAAAAACAATACCCCTTTGGGGACAGTTAAATTATATTGAATCCAGACAATTCACCGAAACGACTAAATATTACAACCAACAAGCATCCATGCGGGAGAAAAAATCGCTCTTGAGTAACCAGTAGTTCACTTCTTCAAAACCCGTTTGCCGACTACTAGCCAGAGTTGGGAGATGACCTACAGGAGCCCAAATTAACGAAAAAGTGAGGTCATCATAACTTGTCCATCCTCTGAGCAACTTTACTCCATTGCGGTCTCGCCATCCCACACGCAGACCAAATTTTTCGTAAAGCCGAGTTTGACGAAAATGTAGTTGGGACACCATGTCCTCTGGGCTAGCATTACTATTTAAGGTACTCAGACTTCCTGCTAACTGAGCTTCGTAAATTTCATTATTGTCCTCAGCAAGTTCGCCTCCAACGCTCAACCATACTGATTTCTGCACACTGAAGCCAAATTGCCCACCACTATACTTTACCCAAAGCTGATCGATAGTATGTAAATCTGTGCAGGGAAAATTTTTGATTGCTTCACTATCCAAAAAGTTTTCCTGTTCTCGGTTGACGGCTTTGAGCATGACTGCTAGGGTCTCTTGATCAGCTTCTTTCCATTTGCCTGTTTTCAGTAAATCTCGTAACTTGGTGTAGTCTATATCGCAATCAGAAATAAGGCTATCAGGTTGATTTTTGTCAACCGTTACTCCAAACTCTCTATTTTTTTTATTTAAAGTAAATCTAACAATTTCAGGAATTTCGCCGTCAACATCGTATTGTTCAACGATTTTGCGGTACTTTGCTTCAATTTTTTGATACTCTGCCTCCTGATCTTCTTGAGTTTCTTGGTTCAGAAGAATCGTCAGTAGAATATCAAATTCTGTTCGATCCAGAAAAATATTCGGCTCTAGTTGAGGTTTGACATTCTGGACTTTTTCTTTTGCGTAATTGTGCAATTCGCGAACGTAAATTAAACCAGCCCCGTCTCGATCTGCGGCACCAGTTTCGATCCCTTCAATTAGATACTGAGTATAAGGTGAAAGCTCGCCCCCTTGCTGTTCAACCTGAGTTTGTGTGGTACTGGAAGCAGTAAGAACAGCCCGTCCTTTAGACCCTAAATCATTACTGATATTTGCTCCAATATTTCGGATCTGTAAATCCTCAACCAAGGCGTTGGTATAGCAACACTCAAGGATTAATACTTGGCGCTCAGCACTGCTGTTGTTCAATTGCTGTTGCAAAAAACTAGCTGGCAAGGCAGTTTTTTGAAAGTTATCTTTAGTGGTGATACTCGTTGTTAGGTAAAGGTGACCATCTTGATCAACAATTACTTGACCAGAGAAAAACAACACTGCCAAGTCATTGACGCCACATTTGGCAAGTACTATCTGAATTGCCTTTTGCATGGCTTCCAGATTAGGATTGATCAGGGAATCTACTTCATTAAAACCACCTGAATTCGGATCTTGCAAAACTTGCTGCATTGCTGCCACATTATTAGCAGCTTCTGATATAGGAGAGAGGTGATCTCCACATTTAGTAACCCCAATCAACAGCGCCACTTTTTTCGGCATTTGCTCCTCCAAACGATTAGCAACACTTACACTTTCACGTTTTCTGATTTGGGATCAGGACGAAAAAGTGAATACTTACTCTTCCTTGAATAAAAAAGAATTAGATCATTAGACGAGCTTCTCAGAAACTATGGCTGAGAGCTGGGTGTGAGCTATGATTGACTGGTATGTTTAGAAACTAGGAAACATGAATTATTATGGTGTCCACAATCACCATGAATAACCCACTTACCTACTTTTTAAGAACTTAGCTTTTTAGTTAAAATTTGCACTCCATAGGACATCCCGATCATATACGATAATCAACGGATAAGCACCATACCTAGTGGTTATTTAGGTTACACAATTAGGACAGAATCGTTATATTATCTGAAAAAAATAACTACGGATGTAACTAGTGCCAATCACCTCCTAGTTTTTGATTGTGCAAAATTTCGAGCAAAAAGGGACAGGCTAATGCCTGTCCCTTTTGTAATTTATTAGTGCTTTGAGCAGAACTTAGAAGTTCATTTCCGCAGCTTGCACCTTCTCAACTTGCTTCTTCTTGAGTACCAGCATGAGCTGAGAAAGCATAATCGCACCAATGAAGAGCATCAACCATTTAATCCTAGCCGGGTCTTGCAGGACGATTTCTACGTCTTTCTGACCAAATCCACCCATGTTGGGGTCATTTGTCAAAGCTTGACCTGCCTCCACCTGCTGACCTTCTGAGACGATTAACTCAGGTCCTGGTGGAATAGTATCAACAACTGTTGCTCCAGATGGTGTATCGATGCTAACTTCGTAGCCAACGTTTTCTGCTTCAGTAATTTTGGCGATTGTACCAGCCTTAGAAGCGTTGTATACGGTGTTATTGCTCTTGTTGCCTGCAGGATATACCTGACCGCGCCCGCGATTAGCACCTAGATGAACAGGATACTTACCGAAGTAGATTCCTTTTTCAGTTTTCGGGTTAGGAGAGAGAACTGGAAAAACAACTTCTTGGTATTCTTCGCCCGGTAGTGGGCCAACTAAGAGAACATTTTCCTGGTCTTCGCTGTAGGGTTGGAAATAAACTCCCCCGACTTCTTCTTGCAATTCCTCGGATATCCTGTCGGGAGGAGCAATCTTGAAGCCTTCAGGCAACATCAATACTGCACCTACATTTAGACCACCCTTGGAACCATCACCTAAGACCTGTTGTGAGCTCAAATCGTAGGGGATTTTGACTATAGCCTTAAATACCGTGTCCGGTGGTACTGATTGGGGAACTTCTACTTCTGCCGGTTTAGAGGCTAAGTGGCAGTTAGCACAAACAATCCGTCCGGTAGGTTCGCGAGGGGTCTCTGGGGCTGTTTGTTGTGCCCAGAAGGGGTAGGCGGCAGCTGACTGGGGAACTGCCAGATCACTGGCAAAGAAAAATGCAACGGTTGCCAATGCCAGCACAAGGGTTTTCGTAATTATCCGCTTGCTGCTGTGGCTAATCACCGATAAAGAAGGTGTTCTCATTAGATATGCAAAAAAACTCAAACAGGAAATTAGAGATAGGGGATTAGGGATTGGGGGATGGAGATTAGGGAATAGGGAAATTACAGATGCCAAATTAAAAACTAAAGACTTATTTAAGAAGCTCATCTGCATTTAATTTTTAATTTTCGACACAAAAAATCCCTTTCTACCCTAATTTCTTTATCCCCAGTACCTCGGTAATTAAGACCACCAAGGCTCTTCGCCGGTGCGGAAGTCTGTTTCTGTCCAAGGCGTAAAGGCAAGCTTGTCAGTTTCAGTCACCGTGGCATGAACCAACCCCAAAGATAGAGGTGCAGGTCCACGTACTACCTTGCCTGTATTGTCATACTGAGAGCCATGACAAGGACAAATGAATCTGTTCGCGCTGGCATTCCAGGGAACAACGCATCCCAAATGGGTGCAGACAGCGTTTAGACCGTAATCTTCTAATGCTTTATCCTCAGTAACCACAACGTAGGTGGGGTCTCCTTTGAGACCTTGAGCCAAAGTGCGATCGCCTGGAAGATGATTTTCGAGAAACTCGCTAACGACAATGTCATTACCCAAAGCGTCTTTGGCAATAACACCGCCACCTTTACCACCAGAAGAAGGTGGCACAAAGTATTTGACGATTGGGTAGAGTGCTCCTACAAATGTGCCGGTTACGGTACCAAACGCCAAGAGGTTCATAAATTGACGACGCCCCATATCGGGAACATCTGCAGAGCCAGAAGCTTGAGCCATAACTGAACGCCTAAGGGTATATTTTTCTTAAACAACTCTGGAAATATTCCCAGAACCTTTTATACCCTGCTCTTCTAATGTAGAGTAATTCAACAGTGAGCAGAGTTGCCAAAACCCTTTCATGAGAAGGATTTACGGCTTTCGATACAAGTATTATTACATTTTTTCACACCGTGTCATAAATTAAAAAAAATGTCGTGCTTGTAAAGAAATGTAAAAACAATCCCAACCAAGAGGCTATGACAGGACAGGATCTGCACCAAATCCTGCTCAATAAGTGGGGACGTTCTTATGACATTCAGATTAGACGTACTCAGGGTAAAATCTTTCTACAGGTAATGTGGAAATACCTAGAGCAGGCTTCTTTCCCACTCTCTGAAACCGACTACTTAGAACATCTCGATGCAGTCGCCAGCTACCTGCATGCTTGGGATGCGACTCAGCTAGTGCAACAGTACATCCAACAAACCCGTGAACGTCCACGACTGGGTAAGGCTGTTAGTATTCCCATTGACTTAGGAGAGCGGGCTTCAGAATGGATGTTAGAAGATTTTTAGAGAGCAAAGAAACTCCCAACCTTTTGTTCAAGACAATTATTTACCCAAAAGCTTAACCAGACCAATGCCACCAAAGTAAAGACCAAGTACGGCACCAGCAAGCAAGCTTTGGGTGAGGGGGTCTGTGGAGGGGGTTAGTACAGCCCCCAAGACAGCTGCACCGACAACAACTGCGCGCCAACCCGAAAGCATCTGCTCTGAAGAGACAATTCCTAAACTGCCCAGCAGCAGCTGAACAATCGGAATTTGAAATGCCAAGCCTGTGCTAAACATCAGTAGCAAAATAAATTCAAAATACTTGTCAATTGACCACAGTTGCTCAACTACATCTGCTCCATAATTGATAAAGAAATTCAGGGCAGCAGGAATCAAAGCCAAGTAAGAAAATACTAAGCCGACGACAAAGAGAACGCTTGAACCTAAAACTATTGGTCCAATCAGGCGTCTTTCTCGGCGGGTCAGACCAGGTAAAACAAACTGGATAACTTGGTAAAGGATAAAGGGACTAGCAACTAGTAAGCCGCTATATCCAGCAACTTTGATGGAGACAAAAAAGTATTCCCCAGGAGCCAATTGTAGAAACTTGACACCTTGGGCCGGAATTTCCAGTAACCGGACAATCGGCTTAACTGCCACAAAGCAGCCCACAACGCCAAGAACTACAGCAATCAGCGCCTGAAAAATTCGCTGCCGTAACTCCTCTAAGTGGTCAAACAGGGACATCTCGACCTCATCGGGTAAATCATCGAGGTCTTCTTCCAAGGCGTCTGAACTGGACTTGGGTGCAGTTTCTAATTCAGAAGGCGTCATCAGTTTGGGTAGTTTGGGGACACGCTAGTTATTTTATCTACCAACTCCAGGGATAAGTAAGCTACCTTGTCTATTTACGCTGCACCATACCTTACTTACTACTCGGCACGGGCGGCCCAGATTTAGAGTACTGCTCTAATAACTCGGCAATACGAGGATCGTACAGCCGCAGATAATTCCAATAGTTGCCAAAAACTACTTCCACGTAGCCTTTAGTTTCGGGGAAGGGAATCACTTCTATAAAAGTATCCGGGTCGGTGAAACCGTATTTTCGGATCCACTTGGCTACATTGCCGGGACCAGCGTTATAACTAGCTACCGCCAACAAGGAGTTGTTATTGTACTCTTGGTGCGTATGGTCTAGATACCAAGTCCCCAACCGGATGTTATCACTAGGATCTTCCAGGTTATAGTCCTTAAGCTGAATTTGTTGGGCAACCCACTTGCCTGTTCCTGGCATTACTTGCATCAAGCCAGTAGCACCAGCAACCGAGCGAATTTTTGGCTCAAACCGAGACTCCTGGCGAATTAGACCAGTTACTAACAGAGGATTGAGCTGCCGTTGTTGTGACCAGTTAGCAATTTGCTCCTTGAAAGGTAAGGGGAATAAAGCATGCCAATAAGCCGGTTCTTGGCGCAGTGCTTGCCATTGAGCCTGCTCTTGGGGTGTTTCTCGCCGACTCAAATGCCAAATTTGATTAATGCCATTGAGATGATCGCCGATCCCTAAGCGCATGAGACCGTCAGTAAATTGTTCTGCTACAGTTGATTCGGCTCGATTCTCTAATTCCACCTGCCAGGTTGTCCAAGCGTCGAGGTCTTGACCAAGCAGGTAGAGTTCTTTGAGGGTGTCCGAACCAGCCGGGGGTAATGGTCGCCCTGCAGGCTTGACAACATTGGGTACTAAGTCACGTACCGTGGTAAAGTCTCCAACATCCCAACCCAAAAATTGGGCAGACCGCCATGCATAGTAAGACTCTGGATAACTAGCTAAGACATGCTCAAACGACTGTTTTCCTTCTCTTTGACGCCCTAGTTGATTCGCCCACCTACCGATCCAAAAAGCGGCTTCAGCTGCCAATTGGCTATCAGGACTATCGGTAGTGATTGGTTGAGCCCATTGCCATGCTTCTTCTAGCTTGCCTGCTGTTGCCTTTTTCCAAGCAACATCCCAGCGATACTCGGCTGCTACTTCAGAACTGGGGTATTGTGTTAATACCGACTGACGGGCTTGAGCCGCTGATTTGGAGCTGCCCAAAGCTTCGAGAATTTTAGCTTTAGCTAGTAAAGCCTCGGGAGCTTCATCCGGGAACTTGCTAACAACTTGGTCAAGATACACCAGCGCATCTTTTGATGGAGAGAGACTAGCTAGATGCCTTAGACCAAGACCAGTTTCTTGAGCATCGGGAAATTGGCTGATTAGCTTCTGATAAGCAACTCTGGCTTGTTCTCTTTTGCCACCTAGATGGAGTCCGCGAGCAGCACGATAAGCGTTGCGGGGGCTTACAGGTGCCTTGGTGTAGGCTTCCCCAGCTTGGCGATATACTCCGGTGATCCAGTAGCCATAAGCGATCGCTGCCCAATCTTCGGGTTTGAGCTGGGCAGCATACTCTTGGACTAGGCGGTTGCGGATACTGCCCGTACCAGGGGTGTCTGGGGTATATTTTGCTAAGAGCAAGAGCAAAGGAAACTGACTAGGATTCTGATTAAGTTTTTGTCTGACAATTTCCAGAGTACGTGGATAAGCTGGAAATTTAGCGATCGCTTGTTCCCAATATTCAGGATTCGATTTACCTAATACATAGAGAGCTTCTGCTGCTACTGGCTCATCGGCGTAATTTTCCAGCAAGTTTTTCCATGCTGCCTCTGCTTTGGCTTTCTCATCCATCAAGGTATAAGCCTGGGCCCGTTTGAGGGCAACCTGAGGTGCTAGCAAGGGATAGTCTGACTCCAGGTTTTCAAGCCACTTGAGCGCTAAGGCTCCTTGATTTTGCTTAATTGCATCGCTAGCCAAGAGATAGCGAGCGCGATGTCGATCAACAGATGAACCCCTAGAGGCAATCTCTTCTAGCTGCGATGCTCTTTGCTTAGGTGACAGTGACACCAAAGGCAAAACTTCTGATTTAGCATCTTCTTTCGTTTGGCTTAATAGATTCTCGCTTGGTTCGCCACCAATCTTGATCGGGAATAAACCAGCCATGCTCATCGCTAATATGGATGAACCAAGCAGCGCGAACAGCAGCAGCGCTGACTTTGCTGCTACAGGAATTTTGTTGCTCCGTCCCTTTAGCATTAATCCTCGTTTGCCCAACAATTATTCAACTGTTTCTGTTCAAACTATAATTAATCCCCCGTTATGCCACCAGTTTGACGGGGGATACATAGTTCAAAGGCTATAAATATCACAATTCTGATGTTAAGATAGAAGCCACGCCTTGGCAATAGTCAGTAATAGTACTTAAGGCAAACTTCTGGGGAAGCTGAACACAGTAATAAGGGATTTAGCTGACTCTTTGGGTACTTAAGCGATTGCCTAAGATAATAAAATTATAGCCATGGAGTTAATAAATTTGAACCTAGCAAGTGCGATGCAAGCTTGGTTAAAAAATCTGTGTGTGGTTAAGCAGGATCCGATAGGCAAAAATACCTCAGAGGTTACCCTCAAGCCACAGAGGATTGTTCCTTGACATGGCAGTCACACAACCTCAATGATTATCAATTGAGTATTGATAGTTGGCAATATATTCCATTATCGCACAACCTACAACCAGGCTTGTTATGCCTTGAACTAAGAGTGAGAAACCGGCATGAAATAGCAGATTAACTTGAGCAAGAAATTGCGATTTCTGCAGTCAAAAACAAGCAAAAAACGGCAAGATTTCCCAGCTAGGGGAAAACTGAGGAAAAAGGCGAGTCTCTACTACTTGGACTAGCTTAACAGGGAGTAGGACTTACCAGGATTTGACAAGGCCGACAAATCAACAACGAAAGACTTTTACAAATATAAAGAAAACATGGAAATTAGAGCCACAAATACCGCACAGTTAGACTGGACTGGCGATACCCTAGCAGTTGGATTATTTGAGGACGCGGTTGAGCTAACTGGCGATTTGGCCAGTCTAGATCAGAAGCTTGACGGAACCATCAAGGAACTAATTGAAGAAACAGAGTTTAAGGGAAGCGTTAGTGCCACTGCTGCCTGTCGAGTTGGCGCTAATAGCTCAATACGCAAAATTATTTTGATTGGCTTAGGCAAAAAAAATGCTCTGAGTTTAGATAGTTTGCGCAAGTCGGCTGCTGCGATTGCTAGGACGGCAAAACAACAAAACAGCAAAACCCTAGCAATTAGCTTACCAGTAGTTAACAATGACCCAGCATTAACAGCTCAAGGCATTACTGAGGGCATTTTACTCGCACTGCACCTGGATAATCGCTTTAAGTCCGAGCCAGAAGACAAGGGAGCCAAGCTAGAACAAGTAGAGTTACTAGGACTAGGAGATCAAGAAGCAGCAGTTAGGCGCGCCAAAGCAATTTCTGATGGTGTAATTCTAGCAAGGGAGCTAGTGGCAGCGCCGGCTAATACTGTAACAGCAATCACTCTAGCCGAGACAGCCGAGGAGATTGCCTCTCAATGGGGTCTTTCTTTAGAAATTTTGGAAAAGGAAGATTGCGAAAAGCTTGGTATGGGTGCCTTTTTGGGAGTTGCCCAAGCTTCAGATCTACCCCCTAAGTTTATTCATCTCACTTACAAGCCAGAGGGTACTGCCAAACGTAAAGTAGCCATTGTCGGCAAGGGTCTAACTTTCGACTCCGGCGGTTTGAATATCAAAGGTTCTGGCAGTGGCATTGAAACCATGAAAATGGATATGGGGGGTGCGGCAGCAACTTTGGGTGCTGCCAAGGCAATTGCTCAACTCAAGCCTAATGTGGAAGTTCACTTTATCAGCGCGGCTACAGAGAACATGATCAGCGGCCATGCTATGCATCCAGGAGACATCCTCACGGCATCCAACGGCAAGACAATTGAGGTTAATAATACCGATGCTGAAGGACGGCTGACACTGGCAGATGCCCTAGTGTTTGCCGAAAAACTGGAAGTGGATGCGATTGTTGATTTAGCAACCCTTACAGGTGCCTGCATTGTAGCCTTGGGCAATGACATCGGCGGCCTGTGGACAGCAGATGAGGCCCTGGCGGCTCAACTTAAAGCCGCCTCAGAGGTAGCTGGCGAACAGTTCTGGCAAATGCCTTTGGAAGAGAAATACTTTGAGGGCTTGAAGTCACCAATTGCCGATATGAAAAATACCGGCCCGCGTGCAGGCGGTTCTATTACTGCTGCTCTTTTCTTGAAGCAGTTTGTTAAAGAAACAGCCTGGGCGCATTTAGATATTGCTGGGCCAGTCTGGGCTGACAAAGAAAGTGGCTGCAATAATGCTGGTGCCACTGGCTTCCCGGTTCGTACCCTAGTGAACTGGGTATTGTCAGATGTTTAGAATCCAGAGCAAGCTGCTGGTTGAGCTCTAGGCATCTCGGATTTAATCGTTGGGGTTTGGGCGGTCAGAATAACTTTGCCGTTAGGCGCAATCACCCAGCCCTGCGCTCTGAGAGTACTTTCTGAAGGGACTGTTTCGGCAGAGGCAACATTGTTACTGTTGTTGGCTTCGGAGTCAAGAGTAACCCAGTCAACCAAAACCCGATAATCCGTCAGAGAATTAGTGGGACTAGCTGGTAAACCACCACGACCAGTAACATAAAATTCACTCCGCTGAGCTGTTTTTAGCCCATCGCGCCTTGGGCAGTTTTGAGCAATTAGCCGGGAAGGGTCAACGAAATCTTCCGGGAAGCTAACTAAGCCGCGACTGGGGTCAATATCGAGTGTGTTGATTTCGATATTGCCAGCTATGCCCAACTCGGAACTAGCAGTAATGTCACTTAAGAGCGTTTCCTCTTCCCTAGGCTCAATGCCAACAATACTCTCAGCGTCAATTTGGATATTACCTCCTTGACCCGTGAAAGCATTGGCTGTGATGTTGCTGTCTTCTGAAGGGATAGCAACAATTAATCGAGCCTCAATACCAATATTGCCTCCATCGCCACCAGCTTGAGCAGTGCCAGCAGTAGTAGAGATATTACTCTTGCGGCGCAACTGCAATAAATCTTCTACTTGCAGAGTGAGATCACCGCCATCTCCTGATGCCGTTTCAGCGGTGATCGTGCCCTGGTTATCTAAAGTAATAGCTTGAGCTTGTACCTCCAGATTACCTGCACCCTGGGCAGCACTAGTTGGGTTAGCGCTACTGACATTAACTGTTGCCCCGTCCCGGATAATTAACTTACCCGTTTCAATAGTTAAATTTCCTCCTAAACCCGTAGCTTCCGTGGTGACGCCCTCTAATCCAGATACGGTGAGTAAGCCACTAGGAAATTGACCGTCAGCAGTAGTGCCAATTAGTTCTATCAATTCGGAAGCCGTAACTATTAAATTACCAGCATCCCCCTCGCCCAAGGTAGAAGCTTGGGCTTGAGCTCCGTCTTGGATAATCAAGCGACTTGTTTCAATAGTTAAGTTTCCTCCAGTTCCGGTTGAACCTGGTTCAGTACCAGCCAGTAAACTACTAGGAATCAAACCCGTATTGGACAATTGACTTGGTGCTGTCCCAATCAGCCTAATTTCAGAAGCACGAACAGTCAAATCTCCAGCATCACCTCCACCAAAGGTAATTACTGACACTTGTGCTCCATCTCGGACAATTAACTGCTCAGCTTCAACCAACAAATTCCCGCCAGCACCTGTCAATCCTTGCGCTGTCGCAAACAAACCACTGGGAAAGCCAGCTTGATCAGTACCAGCTAGTTCTACATTAGAAGCAAGTACAGTCAAATTTCCTGCATTCCCCTCGCCAGACGTGATCACCGCTACTTGTGCCCCATCCCGAACAACTAGCTGTGCGGTTTCAATGGTTAAATTGCCGCTTGTACCTGTTGCTCCTGGTTCTGAGGTTGTAGATAAATTACTGCTAAAACCGTCTGCGCCAGTACCAGCTAGTTCTACTGTAGAAGCCCTAACAGTCAAATTTCCAGCGTTGCCTTCACCAAAGGTAGGAGTAAAAATTTGCGCCCCATCTTGGACAATCAACTTTCCAGTTTCAATAGTCAAATCTCCCCCGGTGCCTGAATTTAAAGAACCAACCACAATCAGCGAACTTTCACTGAAAGTGACTGATTCAGTTGTTTTCAGCAGTAGTTCTTTGCCAGCCTCTACACCAAAGTTGTCAGCCAGAATTATTGAGCCTTGTTTAACCTCCAATCGAGCACCCTGGATCTGAAGACTACCTCCTCCCTCACCACTAACATCTACTGTTGAACCTCCCTCAAGTCCAATATTTCCCAGGTTATGGATCGCATCGTAGCTAAAAACCCAATCGTTTTCTGTCCGAGTTAAGCCTACTTCCCCAACTCCAGCTACACTGCCCAGTTCAATGCGTCCCTCTGCTGCCGTCAAATTTCCTGCTTCTAAAACTACATCTCCACCAATTAGCGCTAGAGTTTGACCATTGGGCACTTGTAACCCTACAGGAAATCCGACTGAATTAGTTTCTCCACTGAAGCTCTCAGCTTGTGATTGGTTGACAATTGTCTCTGCTGTCCTGGCATTAAAAAAGAATACTGAAGGATTAATAGTTAGTAGGTTGCTGGTTGCTGGTTCAGAGGCGCTAAATAATCCCAGTTCACCCCAACCAATAGCTGTTGCTGTTGTTGCTAAAAAGGAACCATTAACATCCAAACTGGCATTTGCTCCGAAAAGAATGCCGTTGGGATTAATGAGAAATAAATTGGCATTACCCAAGACACCAAGGGTTCCTTGAATATCGGAAAGGTTATCTCCCGTGACCCGCGAGAGAATATTTTCGATACCAGTAGGATTAGCAAAATATGCTCCTCTTCCGGCTTCGATATTAAATTGTTCAAAGCTGTGAAAGAGATTTGCACCCCGAATTGCTCCACCCTCAATTTGGTCACTAGGCAAACCATTAATTTCTACATTAGGTGTAATCAGGGAACTCTCTGTCTCCAAGGTGTCATCAGGAATAATTTGTGCCAGAGTGGGACTAGTAGTAACTAGACAAAGTAAGGTAATACTGGCAGAAAACCATAGTTGAAAATTATTCTGAAGCATTGAGATAGTAGGAATTGCACCGTTTGATGTTTGAAAATTTTAGAGAATTGCATTACAGCAAAGCTTCACAAAATTGCTTGGGGCTAGCAAAATTATCAACTATTTTCTAAAGCTTTACCTTGACATACACCTTCTTACAATTTTTAACTGAGAATCAGTGACCAACTATTAAGAGTGCCAGCAGTTACGTTTTGCCCAACCTGATCTGTGATTTCTAGTGACCAGTTGCCGTTGGGATCTTGACCATCAAAATCAGATAGCTGACCTTCAGGGATAAAAGAACCACTAAATGGTGCTGCACCACTACTGATTAACTGATTTGCTTCATCATCTAATACAGTATTCGTGAAGTTATCTTGATTACTACCAACATCTGTAAATAACTCTACCTTAGTACCAACTGGACTGAGCAAGAACACGTCCAAATCACTATTGTAAGTATGAGTGATATCTAACTCAACATTGACATCGTTCAAACTTCCTTCAAAATTGCTGACTAAAAGCTCAGAATTCACTGTATCTAACTCTGGAATTTCTAGCGGTATTTCTGCTGCATTATAGGTGAGTGGATTCGCTTGAGAAATTTCTGGTGCAGCACTTGTTGAATAAATCTGTGGCTGTTGTGTAATCGGCTGTATATCGTTGCTTCTAATGTTAAAGTCTAGTGACCAACTTTTAAGTAAACCAGGGAGTAAATTTTGCCCAGTTTCATCAGTAACTTCTAAACTCCAAGTGCCATTAGGATCTATACTATCAAACTGCCATAGCTCACCCTCTGGTCGATAAGAACCACTTACATCTAACAAGGCAGGCTTATTAGGAAGTGAGAAATAAGACTCGTCGTCTAGGGTAAGATTTTTTTTCTGACCACTAAGATTCTCAAACAGCTTTACCTTGGTGCCATCAGGGGCAACTAAGTAAGCATCTGTCTTAGTATTGTTGTATTTCTGCTGGATATTTAACTTAACATTAACGTCTGCCACCTCTTCAGAAACACCACTCACCTCTAGTTCGGAGTTTACAACAGTGCCATCTGAGGGAATTGGTATTTGTAGGCTTCCGGAATAGAAGGCAAATTTATTCTGTTCGTGATTCTTGATGGTCAGAGTTGCCGTCTTAATGTTACTAGAAGGAGACATCTTAAAAGTAATGCTTCCCTTAGTTTCGTTGACAATATAGTTGTCTGTTTTGAACCCCCATCCTTCGGGTAAATCGGGTAGTTCTAGGAACAAAACCTGATCCATATTAACGCTCGGATCATGAGAGAATTCAAAATTAAATGCCTCTCCTTCAAAAGATTGCTCCGCTAAAATCCAAGCACCATCTATGTCACGGGTAACATTCCATTCATCATCCGATGGGGAAAAGCTCTCCCTTTCTAAATCTACTATCCCGAAACTACCGGGTCTTGCAGGTGTGGCTCTGATTATGGGCATCTTGAATCCCTCTGACGAACAATTGCAACTTGGAAAAGTGCCAAGGGTAACTTCCTACTTGACTGCTTCTGCAATGGCTGACTATTCGATCTATAAGTCATTTCAGAAAAGTTAGACACTTTAATTTAAGTCAAGCTAAGTCAGAAAGTACCACAATTAAACTTGGAAACTTCCAAGTACCTATCAGAGCTAGATTTAGGAATTATTCAAGTAGTTACAAAAGTTTATTTTTTAAACTGCTGCTCTGTCGTTCAAGCAAATATGGCTTACTTTCGATAAGCCAGTGCAAAGCGGTCAATGCCAGCTAAATCAGAGAAAATCTTAATTTGGCAATAACTACCTTGCTGATGTAATAGTTCTGCCACTATAGAAGCTTGTCCTGCCATCATTTCGATTAACCAAATACCACCAGGACGCAGATATTCTGGAGATGTTTCGATTAGATAGCGAATGTAATCTAGACCATCACTGCCGCCGTCAAGGGCTAGATGGGGTTCATGCTTTGCTACTTCCGGTTGGAGGTGAGGAACTAAATTGCTGGGAATATAGGGGGGATTTGCCACCATGCCACTCAATTGCCCCTTCAAAGGCTCAAGAGGACAATACCAAGAGCCTTGGTAAAATCGAATATGTTGGTCTAAAGCTAGTTGCTGAGCATTAAGTCGAGCAACAGCCAAGGCAGCTTCACTGCAATCAACCGCATGAATTGTGGCGTTAGGTAAAACCTCTGCCAATCCTAGAGCAATTGCGCCACTACCAGTACCCAAATCTGCCCAGTGTCCTGAGTTTAGCTCAAGAGTAGGGCTATTTTTGAGAGCCTCCATAGTCAAGTCAATCAAATACTCAGTTTCCGGTCGAGGAATTAGAACCTCTGGGGAAACTTTCAGGGAAAAATTACGCCAGGGGGTCACCCCAGCTAAATACTGCACCGGACAGTGTTCATCAAGACGCCGATGCCATAGCTGGGAGAGTACTGGCAGTGAGTATCGCAGTTTAATCTGTTCTCGCACCTTAAAGGATTCCAAACGCAGTTCTAGTGGATCTAGCCCAGCGACTTCTTGTAATAGCCAGTCCACTTCAGTTGTTGCAATACCCGCCTCTGCTGCTTTCCGTCGCGCTTCTAAGCGCCACTGCCAGAGTGAGTGTCCTGACACCACTGGCAATGCCAGGGAGTTTTGGTTGAACAACTTGTCTTGAGTTTCAGAACTACCCAATTGAAAATCCTTACTTAAGGCTTAAGTTTTAGGCTGGTTTACTGTTGACCTTGAGGCGCACTTTGCCCAGAAGCATCAGGGCGACTTTGTTGCAGAAATTCTAGAGACTCCCGCGATGGCACTAGCAGAATATTGCCAAGCTGCTGGTTATCACTAGTCTGTAGGGTACGAATTACGCCCTCAAGAGGCACCACTTCTACTTTAATGCTGGCGGCAAGTTCAGGTTGTTGCTCTTTAAAGCGGTTCACCATGTTCTGCAATTGCTCTTTTTCAAAAAAGAAAGGAATTAACTGCTTGCCATCTTGTTGAATAGTCAGATAGCCACTTTCTTGACCAGCTTTAGCAACGAACAGCGGAACACCTCGAAATTGCTGCTGTGGCTTGCCATTTTCTGTGAGCACTGCCTCTGCTGATTGTACCTGTTGCTGCGTGGGCACATACTGAAAATCTAAACCATTTGGTTGGCTTTGGTTATCTTTATCTAGCTGGTAAACTTCTCCCAAAGACACGGGCACGACTTGTACTGAGTTACCCAAATCAGGTTTTTCCGTCTTTAACCGCTCAACAAAAGCTTCGGCATCCTTTTGGCTGATAAAAACCCCAGCCACCGCCACGGCTTCGTTTCCCTGCTGAGGAACAGAAGCAACCAGGGGTGACCCGTTTTGATCGGTGACTGTAAACACAGGAACAGCTTGCAACTTTTGCCGAACCTGTTCATCCGTCAATGCTAGGGCTTGGAGATTTTCGATAAAGAAAGAGCTAAAAAGAGTACTACCAATCAAACCCAGTGTTGCGCCCCAGCGAACCAATGATTTCATCAAAATTACCTCAGAGTTTAACCTTAAATACCTTGTCTTCACTAGAATACCCCTCTCGCCTTTAAGGTGACATCTCTCGCCGTTAGCGGAGGAATAGACAATGAACTATCCCAAATTTATAGACAAAGAACTACTCTTGGTAGTTCCGTGTTCTGACCATCCTGGACTAGAATGCTAAGCTCTTGTCTAAAAACAGCCATGAGCTTGTTCTAATAGCTGATTAGTTGTTAATTTTTCAGCTCTTGACCAGCTTCAAGATCTAAAAGCCACCAAAGTTCTCCTTGGGGTTGAATTAATCGAGCTGGGTAAGTTAGAGCATCGGCATCGGGAGCAAATATCTGAGCCAAGGCTTCTCTCTTGCTAGCACCTGCCACGAGAAAAATCACACAGTGAGCCTGATTGATCAGTGAAGCGGTAAAGGTGATGCGGGGCTGACCATCTTTGTTACCTACGGTAACTAGTCGGTCTTGCACTTGCAAAGCATCTGTCTGAGGAAACAGTGAGGCGGTGTGGGCATCGTCGCCAATACCTAATAAGATTATATCGAACTGAGGGAATTTTCCTGACCCTGTGCTAAAGAACTCATTTAGTTGAGCTTCATGTTTATCGGCGTCAGTGGCTGGGTTTCCTCCATCAGTGGGCATGGGGTGAATATTGCCTGCTGGGAGATCAACTTGGTCTAACCATGCCTGACGTGCCATTCTCTGATTGCTATCAGCATGGTCTGCTGGTACGTAGCGTTCATCCCCCCAAAAAATATGAATTTTTGCCCAAGGCAGTTCTTGGGCCGCGAGCGCTTCATATAATGGTTTGGGCGTACCGCCACCAGCTAAGGCGATGGTACAAAGATCTCGCTCCTGTATGGCTGCTTGTATTTTGGCGAGTACTACTTCGAGTGAACGTTTAATCAGCGCTGCCTTATCCGGTAAAACTTCAACATTTTTTTGCTTCATAAAACTCTTTGTCCCATTGCAACTTTTCTAATTTATCGCCCCTGTCGTCTTTCAAATCTTTAGGTTTTTTGATCTAAATACCGCTATGTTTTCAGATTCCCTCAATCAAAAGTAAAGTAGCTGTGTTGTTCGCTACCGGAAGCAACACAGCCGCTTCTCATGGATAAGTTCAACGACTAAAGCCGCACCGTCGTTTTGGCAAGATACCGCACTTCTCCAGGGTGTGGGGAGCGTTAATAGGGTTCAGGTGCCTTAGTTGAAATTTAACTGATCTTCTTTGCCGCAGAGTGTATTAACTGCTTAGGGGACTTGGTGGCCCATTTAGCTCAGCTCGCCTAGTAAAGTTGGAAGTAGGTTATCAGATTCTTTACAGGCGCAGCCAATGAAAACTAGTTCCGTCCATTCATCATTCACCGGTTTAGCCCTCAAAAGTGTCGGGCTAATCATGATTGTATCTGCCCTTCTGGAGTACATCATTTTGGCAATTCCCTCACCGGGAGTTGATTTAAAAGATCCCACTCTATGGCGACAGTGGCAGCTAGAGTTTACCACCCAAATCGTTGATAGGGGCATTATCCCGATGGTCGGGGTCGCACTTTTGTTGACTGGGTATTGGGTGGCCAACAATTTTGGCGGTTCGCGGACAGAACCCAACGCTTCTGGAGGTTACTTGAAAACTGGAGTACTTTTGCTCTCTAGTTTCTTGGGGTTAATTTTTCTACTACTAGTACCGCTGCACTTTAATAATGTTCGTGTACAAGCTAACCAAAGGCTACAGCAGATTGAGCAACAAGCGACTCAACAAGAAACTCAACTGGATGCTCAGGCTAAGCAGTTGGGCACCTTGGTCAAAGCTCCTGAGCAGATTGAGCAAGTAGAACAGAGGATTGATCAACAGTTACAACAGGCAATTGAGAGCGGTCAAGTTCCCCCCCAGCAGATAGCTCAAGCAGAGGCTTTTAAGAAACAATTGCAGGCAATTAAGGAAAATCCGGAAGCTCTCAATCAGCAAGTCGAGGCGCGTCAAACCCAAATCCGTACTAGCAAACTAGAAGAAGAGAAACGAGTAACAACTAATTTGTGGAAGTCTGGTATAAGAACTGGTTTAAGTAGCTTGTTTCTGGCAATTGGCTACATTGTTATTGGTTGGACAGGATTACGAAGCTTGAGTAGTTAGGCAGAAAGAAGTCCCTAACTAAAGACTTGTTTAAGTCTCTGTGAAGAGTCGTCTGCACCGCCAGTTAGTAAAGTTTCAGCAGATGCTCATTAAGCTGAACTTTAAACTGAGTTATTGGTTAAGCTGAGACTCTATGGCTCCTAGGGGGAGGCATTAGCAATTATCAGGGAGTGTCTTTAAATATCTGGAAAATTCCCCTAGGACTGCGGTGAATTATTCTCTTTTTACCCTAACTTCATCGTTATCGGTGATTTAGTAAGGGGTTCTCTTTTTGGGTAAGCATCTAAACCAAATTGAGTTTTTATGGCTAGTAAAAAATGTTCTCGATTTATATCCTGACCTATAACGAAGAGCTTGATATTGCAGCTTGTATTAATTCAGCACGGCTTTCAGATGAAATAATTGTCGTGGATTCTTACAGTAGCGATCGCACTGTAGAAATTGCTAGAAGTCATCAGGTGCAAGTTGTGCAGCACCACTTTGAAAGTCACGGACGTCAGCGTACCTGGATGCTTCGGGAAATTCCCACCAAGTACCAGTGGGTTTATATTTTAGAAGCCGACGAAAGGATGACTCCTGCACTGTTTGCCGAGTGTCTGCAAGCCATACAGTGTTCTGAGTATGTTGGTTATTATGTCGCAGAGCGAGTCATTTTCATGAATCGCTGGATTCGCTATTGTACTCAGTACCCCCGTTACCAACTACGCCTGTTTCGCAAGGATAAGGTATGGTTCACTGATTATGGTCATACAGAAAGGGAGGTTTGCGACGGTTCAACTAGTTTTTTGCAAGAGAACTACCCTCACTACACCTGTTCCAAAGGTTTTAGCCGCTGGATTGATAAACACAATCGTTACTCTACGAATGAAGCTGCAGAGACTTTGCTGCAGTTGCACACAGGAAAGATTAATTGGCGAAATTTGTTTTTTGGTCGCTCGGAAGTAGAAAGAAGGCGTGCTCTTAAGGATTTGTCCCTACGCCTACCCTGGCGACCTATAGTACGTTTTCTATATATGTACTTTATTTTGGGCGGTTTTCTTGATGGACGTGCTGGATTTACCTGGTGTACTTTACAGGGGTTTTATGAATATCTGATCTTGCTCAAGGTTTGGGAACTTAGGCATCAGCAGTTAAGTTCCGTTAAGGCTGTCAGCGATGTAACCAGTTCAAAACCTAGCTCAATTAGTTCGACTACGGTGAAAGTCACTAAGGGGAGTCGGGAAGACGAGAATCCCTAAAGTTTCTCTGTCTTACTTAAGATGGATGCGCTTACCGCTGAGCACTACAACCCTAAAGTGAAAGGAGAAAACAATCTCTAGTCTCTCAGGCAACAAATCTCTCAACTCAACAGAAAATGGGAATCCTTGTCCCAACCTGTTAAAATGTCAATTATTACACTAGTGTAAGATTAGTATTTTGGGAAAGTATTTAGGCTTGCTGGACTCTCCGGTTTGCAAAATCGGTGAAGAGTCCGGAGATTTTGCGTCTAAACACAAGCAATAAAGTGGAGGGAGCTAAATAATAGAGAGGTTGCTACTTGCAACAATCCTTTACAAGCCTTACAAATAAAATATGGAACCCTTGAAAAATAGCACGGCTTCACTGGAGCAAATCAGCTTGGTTGCGCAGAAGTTAAACTTCACTCAACTGCGGGTTCACCTGCCTTGATCAACAATTATCTGGTCAAGGTTTCGCCTTTTGTTTTGTGACAGCTCATGCCAGTGAGATGAGTGGCACAAGACACAGTTATAAGAGCCAATGTAAGGAGATTCGGTGCTCTGTGATCCAACGCTTTAAGCAGGATTTAAAAAATGACCTAATTGCAGGTCTTTTGGTAGTGATTCCTCTCGCTACCACAATCTGGTTGACTATTAATATTGCCCGTTGGGTGATCAATTTTCTGACCAGCATTCCTAAACAAATTAACCCCTTTGATAACCTTAACCCCATCCTCGTAAACCTGATTAATTTATCGGTGGGTCTAGCTGTACCACTGCTGTGCATTCTGCTAATTGGCCTAATGGCACGCAATATTGCAGGCAGCTGGTTGCTCGATTTTGGGGAAAGGGTTTTGCAGGCAATTCCTTTTGCTGGTACGGTTTATAAAACCCTCAAGCAGCTATTAGAGACAGTTTTAAAGGACTCTAACGATAAATTTCGCCGAGTCATTTTGGTAGAGTATCCCCGATCGGGAATCTGGGCACTTGCCTTCGTTACCGGTACTCTTAGCAGCGAGATTCAAACTCACATGAGTCGTCCGATGTTGAGTATTTTCATTCCTACAACTCCTAATCCTACCAGTGGCTGGTACGCAGTTATTGCGGAAGACGAAGTGATTAATCTCTCAATGTCTATAGAGGATGCCTTTAAAGTCTTGCTCTCTGGTGGAATTGTTGACCCATCTTCCTATTCTTTGAACACGAGTAGGTCAAAATTATCTCCCGCAAAAAAACCTCTAGAGCAACCCCTACCTGAAATAAGAAGGCAAGTTTTACCCACAGAAGAAAGCACATAAGTCAGTTGTCAAAAGCCAGATGTCACTTGTCATTAGGTTAGTTGTTAAAGACGAAATAAAAAGCACAAAAAAAATACAAAAGACAAAAGACATAAGGACACAAAATGCAACCACGCCGAATTGCTCGTGAACTGGCTCTTTTAAGCCTCTCTCAAATACGGAACGTAGCTGAAAAACTGGATTCACACCAACTGAATAACCTAGTGTTAGCAGCAGTTCGTACCTTAACAACCGAAATACAAGAGACATTAGAAACTGCTGCTGCTGAACTCAGACGAGGAAGCGATCGCCTCCTCGATAGCGAAACTCGTGCCACTGACGTACGCAGCGCCAAAGCAATGGTGGCAGATGCGATCGAATTAACCCAGAAAGCCCTCAACCGCATCGGCACAGCGGTAGAAATCCCGGAAGTTATTCAATTGACCAATCAGTACGAAGTGCGTGAATACGCCTTAAGCATTATCCAAACTGTCAACCGCAGACAGCAAGAAATTGACGAAATTTTGACCAAAGCACTCCAAGATTGGCAACTCAAACGTTTGCCGACAATCGACAGAGATATCTTGCGAATAGCTGTGGCAGAAATTTCCTTTTTGGAAATACCAGAACGGGTGGCAATTAACGAAGCAGTGGAACTGGCAAAGCGATACAGTGATGAAGAAGGACATCGATTTATCAATGGTGTAATGCGCCGTGTCTCTAATCGCCTGAATGCTCAACTGAATGCTCAAGCTAGCTTGCAGTAACCTGAGTAAATAGCCCTTAAGGGTATATTGGTAGTCCTTAAAACTGACGGTAACGAGTGGTTAGCTAGTGTGCCTCTTAGCAACGAAGTCAATCATCAACTGCATACCTAGCTAGCTACTCAAACACTGTCGCGATTGGAGAGAAAATTTTTTAGAGTTATATTAACTATCTCTTAAGAGAAGTAAATTAACGCCGGGAGTAGATTAAGTGCCATGGTTTTTAATTGGTTCCGCAGACAGAAGGGCACCGATGCAGCATCTTCTCAGGAGACTCCTTGCCAAACCTCCCAGGCTGAACAGGAACAAAAGGCTCAAGAACAACAGTCCTTAGAACCTGCTGAGTCTGAGTCAACTGAGGAAAACTCACCAGCAGTTGCCGAGGATTACCTGAGTTGGGCCAAGGCTGCCTACAAAAATATTCAACAAAAATCTCAAGAAACTGCCCCAGAAACTACAGACATAACAAAAGAAGATACTGAGTCTGCTGCCCAAACTGAGGCAGCTTTATCTGAGGAAAGCCAAGCAACTGCTCCTCATGAAACAATAATCACCGCGGATCAAGTTGCTAATGCTGAAGCTGCCCAAGAGTCCCTCGCCTCAACAGACACTACACCATCTACTAGTACCCTAGCCACAACAGAAGAACCAACGGCACCTGCGATACCAGAAGTACCAGAAGCGGAAGCTGCCACGACTGAAACTGCTGAGGCTTTTAAGGGAGAAGTATCTCCTCAGGTGTCACCGATCCTAACTCAAGCGGAAGTAGAAACTACTACTGAGGCAGCTATACCAGTAAATACCCCGCAAACAGAGGAGACGGTAGAGGCAAAAGCACCAGAAGCACTGCCAAACTCCCCAGTACCGGAAGAAGTTGTTTTAACCCCATCCCAGGAAGACACCACAACACCAGAAGCAGAAGCCAACGTAACTTCCCAAACTACAGAGTCAACAGTTGCCCCAGAACAAGAAGCTACTGACACGACTTTACCTGCTTGGGCACGTCGATCAAAAGGGGTGCAAGAGCGACTAGAACGACTCAAGGCAACCGCAGTCGAAGTTCCAGAACCAGAACCTGTAAGGGTAGTTCCTCGGCAAGAAGAAACTACGGTGGTGGGAAGATTAGCACCCCAAGAGGAAAATACTGGTCTAGTATTTGATGAGGAGTTCTTATGGTCAGCTAAAGTTTTAGCAGACCAGGGTCGTACTCCTGACGATGTATCAGCTGAAGAAATTAGCTGGCTAAAGCAACTGCGTCAGGGATTAGGCAAAACCCGCCGTGGCTTAATTAACCAACTCAAAGCAATTGTTGGTCAAGGGCCGTTGAATCAAGACGCTGTTATGGAAATTGAGGCACTGCTGTTGCAGGCAGATGTCGGCGTTGAAGCAACGGACTATATTATCAACACCCTGCAAGACAAACTGCGAGAGGAAGCGCTACCTCCAGAAGCGGCTATTGCCTACCTGAAGAGCATTTTACGAGATTTGCTGGAACAACCTTATCAAGAAGATTCCTACAGTCTCACCTTCGTGCCAGAAAAGGACACCCTGAATATTTGGCTGATTACTGGCGTTAATGGCGCAGGTAAAACCACGACTATTGGTAAACTTGCCCACCTCGCTCAAAAATCTGGCTACAGTTGCTTAATCGGCGCAGCTGACACCTTCAGGGCAGCAGCCGTGGAACAAGTTAAGGTTTGGGGAGAACGCAGTGGTACTGAAGTTATTGCTAATCCAGGAAAGAATACTGATCCAGCAGCCGTAGTGTTCGATGCGATCGCAGCAGCAAAAGCCCGAGGTAGTGAATTACTTTTGGTAGACACGGCAGGGCGGTTGCAAAATAAGAAAAACTTGATGGAGGAATTGGCAAAAATTAGGCGCATTGTCGATAAAAAAGCCCCCAACGCCAAGGTGGAATCCCTACTAGTTTTGGACGCCACACTTGGCCAAAACGGTCTGTCTCAGGCGCAAGTTTTCTCGGAAGCTGCCAAACTAAGCGGTGTAGTCTTGACAAAATTAGATGGTAGTGCTAAAGGGGGCGTTGCCTTAGCCGTAGTGCAACAAATGGGTTTACCGATCCGATTTATTGGTGCTGGGGAAGGTATTGAAGATTTACGTCCCTTCTCTAGTTACGAGTTTGTAGAAGCCTTGCTTAGTAGTTAGGCTTTAGCCAAAAACTTCATTAAAAGTGATGCTGTAGGGTGGGTAACGCCTACCCTATTAGTAGTTCTTGAGGCAGTAAATTGCCTCCCTTAGTTACCGACTAAATTAGTTTAAAGGGATTTTCCTCAAGAGCTGGCGTTCATTCCTAGTGTCCTCTGACAACTTTGCCTAATCTTAGCGATAAGGTAGTAGGTGCCAGCTTGGCTCTAGCTTTTTTGAACCAAAATTGAATCTCCTTCTAACTTAACTTTGTAAGCAGTTAGAGGTTTTGTTGCTGGACCTTGAATAACTTCTCCACTGCTAGCAAATTTGGAACCGTGACAAGGGCAAACAAAAGACGCTTGGTCTTTTTCCCATGCCACAGTGCAACCTGCATGAGTACAAATAGGACTAACAGCAACAAGTTTATCAGTTGCAGAGGGATCTCTAACAACCAAAACCGTACCACCAGAAAATTGTTGGTTGAGGATTTGACCTTTTGTGTCTAATTCTGTTACCTTGCCGACGGGCTGAAAACTCTCACTACTCTGAGAACTAGCAGATGGTTCTGAATTAGTATTTTTTGGAGAACAAGCGGCAAGTGCTACAGGCAAAAAACTAGCAATGCCACCAACGCCAACCCAACCGAGAAACTCACGACGATTCATAATGAGTGGTTAATTAGTTACTATTTACTGATTCAGTGAGACGCTCATTTTCGGTAAGAAACACTCCACATTATTTAGTGTAGCTTTGCAGAAGTTGGTTATGGAAATAAGATCAGCAAGATCGCCGAGAAAACTTCTGGAATTCGGTTAGCTTACTTTTTCAAACTGTTCTTTGGTATTACCTTTAGGACAATTTGCCGTATCACTAAGATTCATTGTTGTTTCCCCAGAAGTTTGGCAGACATAAAAGGGTTGCTTAGCTTCTCTCCAGGCTTCGAGGTTATTTTTAGCTTGAGTGTAGAATTTAGCGTGTTGGGCTTCAGCATCTGCGGCATAAGTAAACGTTTGTACAGCCTCTTGGTTGCCCTCTGCCTTTGCCTGCTTGATGAACTCAGGGTACATCGTGTCACGCTCGTAAGATTCTCCTTTAATTGCTGCTTCTAGGTTTTCTGCAGTCGATTTAACCTCTGGTGTGGTGATGTTGTTTTCCGGTGTAGCAGCCATCTCCCGGATTACCTTGGCATGATTATCCCGGTGAATTTCTTCTGCTCTTGCTGCGGCACGGAACAGGCTAGCAACTTGCTTGTAACCTTCCTCATCTGCCTTTTTAGCAAAAGCTACGTAGTGAACGTGGGCATTAGACTCGCCGTTGTAAGCTGACTGGAGATTTTTCAGCGTCATTGACTCAGAACTGGCAACCTGATTTTCTGTTGGTTGCGAAGACTCAACAGTAGCAGATGGTGGCTGTTGTGAGCAGCCTACTACAGTTAGTATTCCTAGCGCAGCAATGGATATAAAAGCAGCAGTTTTTTGAGTAAAGCGAGGGGATTTTGGTGTAGGAATCATGATGGCACTCTCCTGATCTAAAAAACTAAAAAACTAATAGTAAAAAGTAATTAAAAAATTAGTTGCCCTGGGTTGAAGGGAGTAAATTGAATTAGCGATCGCTGATTTTCTTCACTGCAGGATGCTTCTTGAACAAACCAGTCATGCTCAAACCTGTTACTAGCAAGCCTAATAATCCCAAACCATTGAGAAGTGGGTAAATAGTTTCTAGCCCAAGGATTTTGAAAGTATGAATTCTCATGAGAAACTCGGCGATAGCATCTTGTCCTAACCATTCATCAAAAATGGTGTAGCCCATCCCAGTGATCACAGTCAAAATTAAGGGCAAACAAACAGCGATCGCGAGCATTCTGTGATATTTACGAAAGGCACGAATCATCAACATCCCCTCCTGGGTTTCTCTAAAAATCTGACTTGAGCAATTACCTGTGCAGCCCTCTACTTACGAACTTAAGGAACAAAGGTAAAGAACTTGGGTGGATAGAGGATGTTGTTAAAATTCAGGACAGGTTTTTGATCTAACTTTATTCAAGCGACTGGCAAACGTACTTGGAAGCAGCTACCAACTCCTAACTCACTACTGGCGGTAATTTCTCCACCATGGCGTTGAGCAATAGCTTGAGCGATCGCTAATCCTAACCCTGAGCCTTCCTGGTGGTGAGTTCGGGCGGAATCGGCTCGCCACAGGCGATCAAAAATCAAGGGCAAATGTTCTGGGGCGATACCAATACCCGTGTCCTCGATGCTGACAACCACAAAGGTTTCACGTCTGCTCATCGACAGGGTAACCGTCCCCCCCGATGGAGTATATTGCAGAGCGTTTTCTAGCAAGTTACAAAATAAACGAAAAAGCTGAGATGCATCTCCCTTGACAAAAACCTCAGTTTGTAGACTTTTTTTCAGGATAATTTCTTGGGCTTCGGCACTGGGTTCTAGACGTTCCTCGACATCTTCCAAAAGTTCGTCAAGGGGAATCACCGTCCATTCGCGGGTTGGTGCTGCAGTTGTCACATCGGTTCGTGCTAGCAAGAGTAAGTCTTCCACCAAGCATTTCATCTGGTTAGTAGCACTGACGATAGCCTGTAACTTCTCAACATCCGCCGCATGGATCCTCTCTGGGTGAGTTTGCATCACTTCTACTGAAGTTTTAATCGCCGTTAAGGGACTGCGTAACTCATGGGAAGCATCCGCTGTAAACTGCTTCAACTGGCGAAAACTTTGTTCAACTGGCTTGAGAGATTGCCGCGTCAGCCACATACCACCCACCCCAATGAGTCCTAAAGCGAGAGTTCCTCCCAAAGCTGAACCCCAACGTAGTTGTCGGAGAATCGCTTCCACATTTTTAGTAGACTCACTAGCACGGATATAGCCTTCCAGTTTTCGCTGTTGGTCAGTGAAACTGTAGGCGGCAATTGTTAAAGTACGAACTTGATCATTGTGTATTGCCTGGAAACCTGTATGCAGTGGCAAAGTTGGGGAAAGTTTGCCAGAGACAGCTAGCCGCCGTTTGTCAGCACCAAACCATTCCACACTCTGGTCTAGTTTACGGAGATTTTGCCAGGGAATATCAAGATCTCCATCACTATCCCAGGGACGGTAAGCCGTCTGATTAACAGCATTACGATCCTGCTTAATAGCCACTAAGCTGTGAGAAGCAGCTTGAGCTAGATTCAGCAGGCGGTTATCAACTTGCTGGTAGAGACTCTGGGCGAAAAACTGATAAATCACGCCATCAGATATTACTCGAATTGCCATCATGACAAGCAAGTAAGAACCCAAAAGACGCCATCGCAGGGCTTGAAACTGAGGGTTTATCTGGTTTTGAGCTTTGAGTTTCCCCTTCATTTGGATACTTTGAGCTGTTATTTTAAAAAGCTGTTCGTGGGGTTAATTGCTAGTTTTTTTTCAGTCGATAGCCCAAGCCATAAACTGTTTCGATCAAATCACCAGGAGCTCCTGCTGCCCTCAATTTCTTGCGTAAATCTTTGAGGTGAACTTTAATTACTTCTTCCCCTGGTGAATCTTCAAACGACCAAAGGTGTTCGAGAATATTGCTGCGGCTCAAGACGCGATTATTATTGCGTAGAAATAATTCAAGTAGACCATATTCTTTAGGAGTCAGATGTAGTAACTTCCCTGCATAGGTTACTTGGCAGCTACTAGGGTCAAGGCATAAACGCTCCCATTCCAGCATAGGCTGCAAGGTTGTATTACTCCGTCTCAACAATGCTCGAATCCTAGCGGTCAACTCTGGCAAATCAAAGGGTTTGACCACATAGTCATCAGCACCCGCATCTAACCCAATTACCTTATCATTACTGGTATCTCTGGCTGTTAGCATCAGCACTGGCGTCATCTTGCCAGCTCGACGGAACTGCTGACATAAAGTAATGCCATCCAGCTTAGGCAGCATTATATCCAACAGAATTAAGTCATAGTCAGCAGCAAGAGCGTAATCCAAACCAGCTTCGCCATCGGTGACTAAATCAACTACATATTTTTGGTCTTTGAGGGTTTCTGCAAGCGCTTTGGCAATTCGCTGATCATCCTCGACTAGTAGAATCCTCATGCTTGTTTACAGCAAGTTGTGAGTGGCACTATCTTTATAATCTCCCCTAGCACTAGAGCAATAACCAATTCGGCCCCCAACTTACCCCTGTGACCAAAGCTACTTTGCCTCATAGTACACAATGGTTAAAAGACTGAGTTGAGATAAATCTTCACACTACGACTCTATATCCATGAATGACTCATCAATCAATTTGTTACTTGAAGACCTGAAAAATCCCAAAGAGAAAGTCCGTCAACGGGCAACAGGAGAACTTTGGCGCATCTGGTTTTATCAAAAGGGAATATATGGACTAGAAAAACTGGAGCGTATTCAGTCCTTATTCAAAAGCGGAGATACAAAACAGGCAGAAGCACTACTAACAGACTTGATTGACGACCAACCAGATTTCGCTGAAGCCAGAAATCAACGCGCTCTCCTCTACTACACCATAGGTGATTACGAGAAGGCAAGAGACGATTGTCAGGAAGTAATCACGCTCAATCCAGTTCATTTCGGCGCACTCCATGGTCTAGGCTTGTCCCATGCTGCCCTCGGAGATTACAGAGCAGCAATTCAAGCATTTCGCAAAGCTCTAGAAATCCAACCCTATGCTCTGATTAATCAAAAGTTACTTCTTGAATGTACAGCAAGGTTGAGTTAAATCGGTTGTAGGTTGACAGTTAACTTCTCTAATAGAAAATAGTTAATGGAAAATCGAAAATTGAGCTTTATACACCAGATTATGGCTTATATTTTCCATTTTCCATTTTCCCTTTGCCCGCGAAGCGATTATATGACCAAGGATTTACATTCCCAGCTACCGCCACCGCTCAAACCGGGTGATTTATTGCGGGTGATTGCTCCGAGTGGACCCCTACGAGAGTTGGAAAGATTTGAGAAGGGTTTAGAAATTTGGCGATCGCGTGGCTATAAAGTCCAACTGTCAGACAATTGGGACGCTAAGGAAGGCTATCTTGCTGGAGTAGATGCTGAAAGACGCCGTCAGTTGGCTGATGCTTGGCAAGACTCTCAATGTCGGGGCATTCTCTGTACTAGAGGTGGTTATGGTGGCGCTAGACTCCTGGAAAACTGGACATGGCTACCTAGTCAGGGAACTCTAGAATATCAACCCCACTCCCAAACAGAGCAGCAACTTTCTGTTGCTTCCTTATCTCCCAAGTGGCTCATTGGTTTTTCTGACATTACCAGTTTGTTATGGAGTTTAGTTAAGGTAGGTATTTCTAGTGTTCATGGACCAGTACTAACAACTCTGGCTGCTGAGCCAGATTGGTCACTTGAGCGCTTATTTAATTGTGTTGAAGGCCGTCCTTTGGCTCCGCTTACTGGTATTGGTTGGGGTGGTGGTAGGGCTAGTGGCCTGCTGCTACCAGCCAATCTTACCGTTGCGACCCATTTGTTGGGAACAGCAATACAACCTCCCCTAGATGGCGTTATCCTTGCCCTAGAAGACGTCGGAGAGGCTCCCTACCGAGTTGACCGCATGCTCACCCAGTGGCGTATGAATGGAGCCTTGAAAGGTATTCGAGGTATTGCTTTGGGGCGTTTTAGTCAATGTGAACCACCTCAAGATATTCCCAGTTGGACTATAGAAGAGGTACTGCGCGATCGCCTGAGTGACCTCGGTATACCTATTGTCTCGGAACTTCCTTTCGGTCACGATGGTGTTAATGCAGCTCTTCCTCTAGGACAGTTAGTACAGTTAGATGCTGACCAGGGGACTCTTAGTTGGGAAGTGTAGTTATTGCCGCCAGATGAAAAGACAAGGGAGAGCTTTCAACATGCCAAATCGTTTGGCAACAAGGCAAGACCAACAGGAAAGTTCAGCCTTCAAACCTCCAACAGCTCTAGGCAATTGCAAAATGGTAAGCTAACAAATGCGCAGAAAAGTTTGTATAGGGTGGAATTAATATGGCTGGGTCAACCCAGATTCCTTACTTGTTAAGGGCAGCTCGTGGTGAAGTATTAGACCGTCCCCCGGTATGGATGATGCGGCAGGCAGGTCGTTACATGAAGGCTTACCGAGATTTACGGGATAAATATCCTTCATTCCGCGATCGCTCGGAAATTGCAGAAATTGCCATTGAAATTTCTCTGCAACCCTGGAAAGCATTTCAGCCGGATGGGGTCATTTTATTTTCCGACATTCTGACACCCCTGCCTGCAATCGGCATTCCCTTCGATATTATCGAAAGTAAGGGTCCAATTATTGACCCACCGATTCGCTCTCAGGAACAGATTGACCAAATCCATCCTCTAGAGGTGGAAAAACTGCCGTTTATTCGGGAGATTTTGCAAGCGCTACGGCAAGAAGTAGGCAACGAAGCAGCGGTGTTGGGTTTTGTCGGCGCTCCCTGGACGCTGGCGGCCTACGCAATTGAGGGTAAAAGCTCGAAAAATTATTCCATTATCAAAGGCATGGCTTTTTCTGAGCCTGCCATGCTACACCAATTTTTGGGCAAGATTGCTGATTCGATCGCGGCTTATGTCTGTTACCAAATTGATAATGGAGCTCAAGTAGTACAGATGTTTGACTCTTGGGCGGGTCAACTGAGTCCTCAAGACTACGAGACTTTTGCCTTGCCTTATCAACAACAGGTAGTTCGCCAGGTCAAAGCAACTCATCCCGACACGCCTTTAATCCTTTATATCAGTGGTAGTGCTGGCGTTTTGGAAAGAATGGCCCAATCAGGTGTTGATATTGTCAGTGTGGACTGGACAGTAGACATGGCAGAGGCTAGGCAGCGATTGGGTTCTCAAATGAAAGTGCAGGGAAATATGGATCCTGGTGCGCTATTTGGTTCCAAGGATTTTATCCGCGATCGCATTCTGGATAACATTCGTAAAGCAGGTAACCAAGGTCATATCTTTAATCTTGGTCACGGTGTCTTACCTGGAACTCCAGAGGATAACGTGAGGTTCTTCTTTGAGACTGCTAAACAAGCAGATAAACTTTTGGCTGTCCACGCCTAATTTCTTTTAAGATCAATACCGGAAGGTTCTGGTTAACTGAGAAAGTTTGTTATTGGTCATTGGTTCTTTGTCTGCTGTGGAGAGTGAATAATCAATGATCAATAACAAACAACCGAGAATGTTTCATTTATTTCAAAGTTCAAGAGAATTGATCTTAGATTAAGACAACTATTTAGTTTTTTGTCTCGAAAATAGATTAATGATTTAGATAGATTGCTGACTATTCCCACCCCATCTCCCCTGCCAATACCTGCACTTTCAAGGTAAGTATGAACCCCAAGCGGATTTTTCTGACAGGTGCCAGTGGCTGTATTGGTCACTACATCACCGAAGCGTTGCTTCAGGAAACTGAACACGAGTTGTACCTGTTAGTCAGGAACCCAGCTAAACTGGGTTTTGACTACGAGAATCATCCTGGTGTAACAATTTTGCAAGGAGACTTGCGCCAGATTGAGCGTTTGGGTGACCTACTCCAGACGATGGATGTGGCAATATTGGCCGCAACGGCTTGGGGAGGTTCAGCAGAGTCCTTTGATATTAATGTGGTAAAAACCATCCGGTTGATGGAATTGCTTGACCCTCTAGTTTGTCAACAGGTAATTTACTTCTCTACTGCCAGTATTCTAGACCGCCATAATCGATTACTTAAAGAAGCTGGTCAATTAGGGACAGATTACATCCGTTCTAAGTATGACTGTCTGATGCGATTGTCAAAACTGGCAATTGCTCCGAAGATTACTGCTTTGTTTCCTACTTTAGTTTTAGGAGGAGACGAGAATAAACCCTATTCTCATATATCCTCCGGCATTGCAGATGTAGTGAAATGGATTAACCTGATTCGCTGGTTTAAAGCTGATGGCAGTTTCCACTTTATCCATGCCAGAGACATTGCTCAAGTAGTAAGCTATCTAGTTGAGCATCCCCTCGTCGAGTATCCACCAGAGGACGATGTACCTACGGAGATGGAGGGTATATCTGCTGACCGAATAGTTTTGGGCAATCAGCGATTAACCATCAACCAGGCTGTGGAAGAAGTTTGTGCCTATCTGGGCAAAAAAATTTATTTTCGCTTACCTTTGTACCCGTGGCTTGCTAGTCTCTTTATTATTCTGTTCCGAATTCAGATGGCAGCGTGGGATAGATTCAGCCTGGATTATCGGTATTTCACCTATAAAAATCCCATCAACCCAGAAACCTTTGGCTTAGAAACTTACTGTTCAACTTTAACTGATGTACTCAAAATCAGCGGCATTGAGAGAAATTAGTAGGTTACTAAGGATTGTCACAAAGGAACAGTAATTAACGCCAATCATCACTAATTGAGAGTACTCCTACAATTTATCTATATACATAGATACTTGATTGTCTGAAAACTTTCTGCGAAGGTAAAAGTTTAAGATTATCTGATCGCAACCTTATTAAATTGAGGAAAGTTCCATGACAACCAACACACCTTTCCTAGAAAAAGTCAAGACCAAGGCTCATCTAGAAGATGTCTTCGACGCCCGCGATATAGCTGAGGTAGTATTCCGCACAATGCGCGACTTAATGACTACCGAAGCCTCCCAGCGCGTGGGACAAGAATTGCAGGAAAAACACGAAGCTATACCGACGGTAGATGAAGTACCAAAGGGCGAAGTAGCAGACCTCTGGAAAGACACAAATCCCATCGTCAGCTTTCTGAGTCGGGTTCGACCCCCTCTCAAGTTTGATGCCGATACTTTCTTGTTTAGAATTACTCAAGAAGGCAGCTTACCGAGAGGAGTAACAGCAGAAACTGTCGTTACAGCAATCTTTTCTGCAACCAAAGATGAATTATCGAAGGAGCGAGTAGAAGAAATTGATGGCTTTTTACCGGACAAAATCCAGCAAATGTGGCGACAGGCATAAACAAAAAGCATACTTGATTACCTGAGTGTGCTTTTTGTTTATACTGTTATTCCTCCTCTAGCCAAGCCTTGAGCATCCTAGTCGGAATGTGAATTGCAGGGTGAGCAAAAATTTCCTGCAAAGCCTCTTGACCTCCTATGTTCAAGGCTTTCTTCAACCGAATTTGGAGATTGGGAGATTGCTTAATAGTTCGCTGCACAGCTTGTTCACATTGGCCAGTGGTTGGCTTGGTCAGTGCCAGTTTGTCTAAGAGAGGCTGAACTTCTTGGCGCAGGGAATTTTCCAAAGAAATCTGTTCTGATGATTCACTCACAGCCAAACGGCGCAATTTACCGTTCCCTCCAGGCTCACCCCCCGCTAAATGTTGCACCGCACCAGCAAAATCCATACCAGTTGTCTGACGGAGTTGCTCTAGGAAAGCGGCGATTTTGGTGACATTGCCGCCACTTTGCTCGTTAATCACCGTAACATTTTGCACCTCAACCTCCGGCACAGAAGCAACCATTGTCTTTAATAGCACTTCCAGCTTCTGGAAGAGGAAAATTTCACGTGCTGAAGGGCCAGCAGCCTTCCAAGACTCGGCCAAGCGCATTGTCCCCTCTGCTTGTGCCTTACCCTGTTCGATAATCTGCGAGGCATTACCCCTGGCTTGGGAAATTGCCTGCTTGCAATCCGCCTCTGCTGGGGCCACGACATCTGCCTGTAGCTGCTGTTCTACCTGCTTAATCCGCTCTTTTTGTACTCCTACCTCAGCTCCAGTCCGCACTACCTCCGAGGCAATCTCAGCCTCCACCTCAGCCACCACTGCTCCCCGCTTGGTGAGCGCATCCTGGACTCGTCGCTCTGCCTCAGCTTTGGCAATTTCAATATCCCGATCAATGCGTCTGAGAGCTGTAATTCTCTCATTTTCTGCCGACCGGATCATTGACTCTGCGTGAGCTTGAGCTTCCGCTATCCGAGCATCGCGCAGCAATTCCGCCGTTTGTTTGCGTCCAATAGAGTTCAAGTAGCGGACTTCATCGGCAATAGTCTGAATTTGCAGATTATCTAGCACCAGTCCTAACTTTTCTAAGTCATCCTCCGCCTCTTCTAATAAACTTTTGGCAAAAGCCATCTTGTCTTCGTTAACTTGTTCTGGTGTCAGAGAAGCCAGCACACCTCGCAAATTCCCCTCCAGTGTTTCTTTGGCTAACTGTTCAATCTCCTGGCGAGTTTTGCCCAACAAGCGCTCAATGGCATTATGAATCGTGGGTTCCTCGCCAGCTATTTTGATATTAGCCACTCCCTCCACTTGCAAAGGAATGCCACCTTTAGAGTAGGCATTGGACACCCGTAATTCAATAATCATATTGGTCAAATCTAAGCGGAAGGTACGCTCTAGAAGTGGCACCCGGATGCTGCTACCACCCTTAACCAAGCGATATCCTATTCTGCGTCCCTCTGAGGTGGATTGGCTAGAACCAGCGAAGATCAACACCTCACTAGGTTGACAAATATAGTAGAGGTTGCGAATTACAAAAAAGCCGGCCCCAGTACCCAGACCAAGAACGCTGAGTAATGCTAAGATGACTTCCATTATTGAACTCCTTTGTCGCGATGATTGCGGTTTAGAGTGCCTAAAACATTAATACCCAGGGTTTGATCTACCTGATCAAGAAACTGAGAGACAATTTCTGGATAAACTTTAACCAAACTGGCGATCGATTTACCGTCGCCATTGTCAATTACGTTAATTTGATCGAGGTGTAATTGACCGGGAATCTGAGCCGCCTCGCGCAAGACCATCTCAATTTGCTGAATTAAGAATACCTCGGAAGCTTCAGTACCGGTTTTTTGCCAAACTTGTGAGAGCATATCATTAACTAGAGCTGCCGCCTTAGCGTTTTCTGCCAGTACAGAAGCTTCACCTCTGGCTTTGAGTTCTTTTGCCTGCCGTTCGGCGTCTGCTGGGAGTACCGTATCAGCCTCTAAGCGCAGACGCTCTAGCTCAGCACGTATGACCTGTAGCTGCTGCTCGGCTCTAGCTCTAGCTTCCTTGGCTGCTGCTGTAGTGCGCTCTTCTTCTGAACGGGCCTGCTGCTCTAGTTCCGCCTTGATTTTGCGTAGTTCGTTTTCTTTCTGCTGAACAATCGTGCGGGCTTGAGTTTTGGCAACTTCTGCCTGTCGTTGACAGTCAGCCTCGATGCGTTCGGCTTCCCCCAAAGCATTGGACTCGGCAATCTCTGCATCGCGCACAATCATGGCAATACGACGGCGACCAATCGATTTGAGGTAGTCTACATCATCGGAGACGCTCTGAATTTTCAGGGTATCGAGTTGTAAACCTAGCTTAGATAAGTCACGAGATACGTCTTGAGCAATGCGCTCAGCAAAACTCAAACGATCTTCATTGAGATCTTCTGGAGTCAGGCTGGCAACCACACCCCGCAAGTTACCTTCTAGGGTTTCCCGCACCACGCGGTTAATTTCAGAACGGTCGTGGTCGAGAAAGCGCTCAATGGCATTGCCTACAATCGCCGGATCACTAGAGATTTTGACGTTAGCGATCGCTTGGATGTTGATTGGTGTCCCTCCTTTAGAGTAGGCGTTGTGTACTTCCACTAATACTGGCATGGTGGTCAAATCCATGTATTTGACTTGTTCCAGGATGGGAATGCAAATTGTTCTGCCGCCAAAGATAACTCGGTAGCCTAACTTTTGTCCCTCCCTGGTACGGTGTTCACGACCCGATAAAATGAGGATTTCATTGGGTTTACAGATCCGCATAAAGACATTGATAAACCAAATCAATACCAAGACTCCAAACAGGGATAGAGCGATCGGCAATGCGGTAGATAATTGTCCCTGGACGTCATTCTTTTGAAAAGATACAGACTGATTTGGCTCTATTTGTGCCAGTTTTACTACTGCGGCTTCTTCTGCAAAGAAAGATTGAAATTCTGGTTGAATTTTCATGTTATTTGTCATTGGTAATTAGTCATTGTTTCCCTGGCTGTTAACACAGGATTAATAACGATTAATTGCTGACGGAAAAACTTGGCTTAAGCGGGTTGCCTTATTCGTTAGTTAGGGAACTTTCAGGTAAAACCCACACCTTAGAACCCTTCATTTCCACAATGAATACCTGCTCTCCCTGGCTTAAGCTGTGGGTGTGTGTTGTGAAAGCGACAAAATCCACTATTAAGCCTTTAACGCTGACGCGTACTTTGCCTTTATTCATCGAATCGAAGGGGATTTCTACAATACCAGAAAGACCAACCACATCAGCAGGACGTACTAAGCTATCAACTGGACTTTGCCGCAGACTACGCAACACCCCCACCATTACTGCACCAAAGATGGCACCGACAGCAATGGAGATAATGGCAACTAGTAACTGGGACATGGGAGGTTGAATCCTCGATAGCAGAACGCCTGTCAACCCGAAGAAACAGCTACCGAAAGTCCAAAATCTGAAACTAAAGATTGGTGGCTTTAAAAGGTTAAACCAGCGGTTTTTTTTGGCTATTACTGCTTCAGCTTCTGGAGTACTATTACTATCTGAGTTATCCCTTATTTCAATATCGGCATCGAAGCCATTATCAAACTCTACGCCGTCAAACCCGGCAAATACGGAGATAGCAACGAAAACGCCACCAATGAGCAGACAAAAACGGTATATGAGCAACATAATTTTCCGGCTTGAGGGTAACTCAACCAATGGAGAGTGCCTCGCGTTGCAGCAATTCGACTTGCACAACTAGCTTCAATAGCTATCTTGATATCACTCCTTTAGTGATAGCTATTACAGCCCTCCTCTAATTATCCAAGAGCAGCATCTGAGATTCCGCAAATGTGGTCTAATATCAGGATTGGGAATTGAGTACGCTCAGAGAAATAATTATTTGAGTTTGACTTAATTAAGACTCCATTAAAACCCAATATCCTAGATAATTCTAGATAGATATCAATAATCTTATCTCAGGGATTTAATTACTGTAATTTATCATTAACAATTCTGAAGTTATGTAGCTTTTTTTGAGGAATTATTTAGCCCAAAAAAGTCGAGTCCGGGTTATCTTTTGTTACTTGTGATCGGCAACAAAGTTTCTTTTTTCCTTACCAAAGTCTAGCGGAAGATCAGCGATCGCTCTTTCTTAATAGCTTGCTAGCAATCTTACGGCGTAACATAGTGTAACAATTAGCCTATTGGCAATGCCGTTTTTGGATAATTGCTTTCACCGCCAATAGCGAAGAAGATGACTGTGGCAGTAGCCTTTTACCTGAGGAAAATGGTAATTGAACTGCCCTAATTTTGCTTCTGCGACCAGAGGAGACATTTACAATGCTTGAATTTTATCGTCAACATGCCGCTGAAAGGGCCGCCTTAGGGATTCCACCCTTGCCGCTAGATGCTCAGCAGACTTCCGAGTTATGTGAATTACTTAAAGCACCGCCAGTCGGCGAAGCAGAGACGTTGATGGCATTGCTGCGCGATCGCGTCCCCCCTGGTGTTGATCAAGCCGCCTATGTCAAAGCCGGGTTTTTAACAGCCATTGCTAAGGGGGAAATCACCTGCCCTCTAATTACTCCCCAGTATGCCGTAGAACTTTTGGGGACAATGGTTGGGGGTTACAATGTCCAATCCCTGGTTAATCTACTCAAGTCTCCTGAGACCAACTTAGCATCAACAGCGACTACAGCCCTGAGTAAGACGTTACTGGTGTTTGATGCCTTCAATGATGTCCTCGCTCTGTCCGATAGCAATGCTTACGCCAAGCAGGTAATCGATGCTTGGGCAGATGCTGCCTGGTTCACTTCCCGTCCCCAACTACCGGAAGCTGTCACAGTGACCGTGTTCAAGGTGCCAGGAGAGACCAATACCGATGACTTATCTCCCGCCACCCACGCCACCACTCGGCCCGATATTCCTTTACACGCCTTGGCAATGTTGGAATCTCTGATGCCTGATGGCATAGAGACGATTGCTAAATTAAAGGAAAAAGGGTATCCTATAGCCTATATTGGGGATGTTGTGGGTACTGGTTCTTCCCGCAAATCGGCGATTAACTCCTTGCTCTGGCACATTGGTGATGATATTCCCTTCGTGCCGAATAAACGAGCCGGGGGCTATATTTTAGGAAATGCGATCGCGCCTATATTCTTCAACACCGCCGAAGATTCTGGTGCCTTGCCCATCGAGTGTGATGTCACCAAGATGGAAACAGGTATGGTGATTACTATCCATCCCTACAAAGGGGAAATCATCAACGAAGCCGGAGAAGTAATTTCCACCTTTAAACTCAAGCCAGACACGATACTCGATGAAGTCCGTGCTGGTGGCAGGATTCCCCTACTGATTGGGCGTAGTCTTACCGATAAAACCCGCGAAGCCACAGGATTAGAACCCAGTACCCTGTTTATCCGTCCCCAAATAGCAGAGGATACAGGCAAAGGCTTTACTCTGGCTCAAAAGATGGTGGGCAAAGCCTGCGGTTTACCCGGTGTGCGTCCCGGTAGTTCCTGCGAACCACTGATGACTACGGTTGGTTCTCAAGATACCACAGGTCCGATGACCCGCGACGAATTGAAAGAACTCGCCTGTCTCGGCTTTAGTGCAGACTTAGTGCTACAGAGTTTTTGTCATACTGCTGCCTATCCCAAGCCAGTTGATGTCAAAACTCATACAGAACTGCCTGATTTCTTCTCTTCTCGTGCTGGTGTCGCCTTGCGTCCCGGCGATGGCATTATCCACTCTTGGCTGAACCGGATGTTGTTACCAGACACCGTGGGTACTGGCGGTGACTCTCACACCCGTTTCCCCTTGGGAATTTCCTTCCCAGCAGGTTCGGGGTTAGTGGCTTTTGCTGCAGCTTTAGGTGTGATGCCGTTGGATATGCCGGAATCTGTCTTAGTAAGGTTCAAAGGGGAATTGCAACCAGGGGTGACACTGCGGGATATTGTCAATGCGATTCCCTATGTGGCAATTCAGCAAGGATTGCTGACGGTGGCCAAGGAGAATAAGAAGAATGTCTTCTCCGGCCGCATTATGGAGATTGAAGGTTTGCCAGATTTAAAAGTTGAGCAAGCCTTTGAATTGACTGATGCTACGGCAGAACGTTCTTGTGCTGGTTGTACCATCAAGCTGGGTGTAGAGACAATCTCGGAATATCTGCGTTCTAATGTAGCGCTATTGAAGAATATGGTAGCGCGGGGTTATCAGGATGCGCGTACAATTATGCGCCGGGTGGCCAAGATGGAGGAATGGCTGGCGAATCCGGTGCTGATGGAGGCGGATGCGGATGCCGAGTACGCGGAGGTAATCGAGATTGATTTAAATCAAATTACCGAACCGATTGTTGCCGCACCTAATGATCCAGACAATGTGAAGCTACTGTCTGAGGTGACAGGAGACAAGATTGACGAAGTGTTTATTGGTTCTTGCATGACCAATATTGGCCACTACCGCGCTGCCGCCAAGGCACTAGAAGGCGAACCACCTGTCAAGGTACGCCTCTGGATTTGTCCCCCAACCCGCATGGATGAAAAGCAATTGAAGGAAGAGGGTGTCTACGGCACTTTTGGTGCTGCTGGTGCCAGAACCGAAATGCCGGGATGTTCTCTATGTATGGGAAATCAGGCACGGGTAGAAGATGGCGTGACGGTGTTTTCTACTTCAACACGCAACTTCAATAATCGCATGGGCAAAGGTGCGCAAGTTTACCTTGGTTCTGCGGAGTTGGCGACAGTTTGTGCTTTGTTAGGGCGCATGCCAACGGTACAGGAATACCTGGATCTTGTTGCCAAGAAAATTGATCCTTTTGCGGGTGATTTGTATCAGTATTTGAATTTTGATCAAATTGCTGGTTTTGAGGATGAAGGAAGGGTAATTCCCTTAGAGGAAATGCCCAAGATTGAAGATATTTTGGGGATGCCTGCGGCAGCGAGATAATTAAGTTAGGGTGGGCAAATGCCCACCTTATTTGTTGTTCAATGCATAAAGACGAGCGTCAGGCCATGTTGTTGGAATTAAAGCGATTTAATATACCACCCGGTCATAAAGTATTTTTAGAGAATGTAACCTGGCAAGAATTTGAAAGCATATTAGAAGAGTTAGGAGAACATCGGGCATCAAGAATAGCCTATGACAACAAAATTTTAGAAATCATGACACCCTTGCCAGAGCATGAAACTAGAAAGCTATTTATTACTAACTTTATTGAAATTCTTCTAGAAGAACTAGACATTGATTTTTATCCTCTTGGTTCTAGTACTTTTAAAAGTGAGGAGATACTGAAAGGAATAGAACCAGATAACTGCTTTTATATTCAAAATGAAGCCGCAGTAAGAGGAAAAGAAAGATTAAAGTTGTCCGTCGATCCACCTCCAGATTTAGCTTTAGAGATAGATATAACATCTCGCACTCATCCGAGTATTTATGAAGCATTAGGAGTGCCTGAACTTTGGCGATTTGAAAATGGCATATTGCAAATTAATATTTTACGAGATGGGAAGTATATCGAGTCGGCGTTTAGTTTGATTTTCCCTAATTTTCCACTGATTGAGGTCATTCCCCAATATTTAAGCCAGGTAAAGACTGAGGGCAGGAATAAGACAATGAGAGCTTTTAGAGCTTGGGTAGGGGAACAAATTGCAGGAAAATGAAATTTTAGTTGGTTGTTAAGGTAGGGAAAGATAAGAAAAGGAGGAAAGTATGTCAGAACAAAATTTAAGTAATACAACGAATGGCGACTTATCGAGTAGTTAATGTAGGGTGAACATTGCCCACCTTACTGAATATTTAGGAAGTGCTCATGCCATACCTGAAATCACAATCTTTATCCCCCTACCTTAAAAAATTTGATAAAAAATTAGAAAAAGCCAATCGTAAGTTAATATACATTGGTGGCGAAATACGCTTTCAATCGGAAAGGGATTTAGAAGATTACATCGAAGATAATTTCAGCGAACTTTTTCCAGACTTAGTTTTAGTCAAGCGCCAGCTTAGTATAAAAAGGCAACAATGCGATTTATTATGTTGTACTAAATCAGTCAATCAGCCAGTAATAATTGAGTTAAAAAATGAGGAGGACAGGGGGATAGTATCTCAGTTAACCCGATATCGTAAAGCTCTTTTGGAAGAGAAAGTTTTTGCAAGCCAAATAGATTACTCCTTGTCAGTAATGCTAGTAGCGATCGCTCCTACATTCCACGAGGATAACTACACAGATAAAGAAGCATCAAAGTTTGAGAATGATTTTTGCTTCTGGGAATTCAGAGTCGAGAATCATAATAACTCAGGTAAAATTAAACTCTGTGGTAAGACTTATGATATTCTTTACCCAATATTTGGCTTACCAGAAATTCATCTAAACTCTGGTTGTAATTATAGCGGCTTACCTCTTTTCACTCTCAATTTTATAGGAAAAATAGATAAAAAACATCACGAACATTTTATGGCTTTACGAACCCTATTTCTCTCTCAACCAAAAGTCAAGGAAATGGTTAGCCCTACTTACAGCAAGCTACTATACGGTACGGGGGAAGGTAAAAACCATAAGAAATTGGCAGAAATAACTAATACTGGTAAAGGTTTATACTTATTTCTTTGGCTACCAACAGCAGCGAAACCAAATATAAAAGTACCTATAGACAGATTTGGATTTATTTTAGCTAAAGACAATCATCCTTTATCAAAAGATTCTATTGTTGAATGGTTAGTTTGTACTCAAGGTGCGGTCGATTTAAAAAATAAACCTACGCCTCATACAAATCCATTCTTTACCAGGAATGGTATGTTAAAGTGGTGCAAACCGAATTCATACCTTGCACAAGCTACAACTGGCTCGTTCAAAACTTGTTTTTTACTATTAAATTTAATAAAAGGTATTACGCAACCTATTGATGAGGCTACTTTGAAATGGTGGGAAACATACAAAATACAAACTCCTAACTATCTAGGTTGGTATATCGACTTGGCTATAAAGACTTGGAATTATAGACTTAAATAAGCGTAGCTGAAACAGCGATATCTGTGCGCCTTCACTTCCACAAGTGCGATCGCACTCTGCCACATCTCTGAAAAACCTAACCCCCTAACCCCCTTCCCTGCGAGGGAAGGGGGAACATGAAATGAAACTCCGGCTCCCCTCTCCTTGTAGGAGAGGGGCTGGGGGAGAGGTCATACAAAATGCAAAAATACAAACCGATTATTATGATACTTTGTTAATGAATAGCCTCACTCCTCAGCAACCTCCAACACCTAAAAAAGAGTTAACTAACAACATTGTTATTGGACAAAAAGTAGCCTCAGTTAAAGTGCAACGTGCCAAGGAACTCCGCCGCCAAATGACCCAAGAACAAAAATCCTTTGGTAACACCTTCGCGCTAATCGATTGAATACTTTACACTTCCGTTGTCAATTCTACCTGTCGAGCTACGGTGTATACACAAGTCTTTCTCACCCCCTCAATCTCCCTCTAGAGAATGTGATGTCCGAGAAAACCTCTGATATTTTAGCCGTCTTTAGGGAATTTGTTGATGATCAACTTTAGCCTTTAGAGACTTAAGAAGTTTTTCTAGGAATAGGGTTGTTGTTGCTCGTTTTCAATATTTTTGTTTTTTGTAAATAAACTGTTTTTTTAAATTATTAATATTATTTAATCAGAAATTAATTATTCGCAAATGCTCAAGATCGAGCATTATCCCGGTTTTTAGGCATCTCTCATCCCTAAGAGATAAACTTCTTACAGTTTTACCTCTACGAATATACCGATTTGGGTAGAGAGGTTTACCAAAAAATCACAATAAGATGTAGCTGAAGCCGCAGGGTTTTAAGGTCAAAATTAATCAATATCTTGCAAGATTAAATGCGGCTTTACATCGATGTTTACTTACTTTTTGATTCCTCAAAAATCAACATATCCTAGGGATTTTTGAACAGGAATTCTGCCTTTATTAATTATCAAGAATCAGCGGGTCATCTTCCTCAGTAATCCAGTATTGAGAGAAGACACTGTGGAACTTTTTGAATCGACATCACCACAAGCTACCCTATCTCCGGAACTTGAGTCCCCGTATCTCAACGTTGGGCTTAATGGAGAAGTCACTAAAACAGATAGTGCACTAAGTACTGGTGAGGATTCTCCTCTAAATCCATTAGTTGAAAGTGGAGAAACTCTCGATGATCTCAGCGGACTTTGCTTACCTGGTCAAACTCCACACTTAGGAGTTGAGAGCGACGAGATTACTGGTCCCAAAGAATCGCTAGGCGAGACAACCGATCCCCTGATTGGTGTTGGTAACAACGATAGCTTAGTCGGCGAACAAAGCAATGACTTATCTGTAGAAGATGGGGGTAATCTTTCGGATACCGACAAAACTCCTTCGCCCACTGACCAAGGAATTCCCCTTGTTGGTGAGGGATCTTCATCGACTGACGACAAGACTTCATCTAGTGATGAGCAGACTAAACCTGAACAGCCCCAAGCTGGAGCCATCTATGTCTCACCCGGTGAGTCGATCAATGATGCTATTAAATCTGCCGACGATGGTGAAGTGATTGTGCTGCGTGATGGACGTTACTACGAATCGATCAACATTGATAAGAGTATCACCATCAAGGCAGAAAACCCTGGTCAAGCGATTATTGATGGCGGTACAACACAGTCTTTTAAATGGACGAAAAATGGCGATGAGTGGCGCGCTGAGGTGCCCTGGAAACCTGACCACATCGTCGTCGGCGATTTGAGTACGATCCGTATGGGCAACAAGCTCAAAAGCTCCGGCTTTGAGGGAGGTTTTTATTACGAAAATGGAGAGGTACGTATACGACTAGGTGATCACGATGTGGATCCCAATAAAGCACCCGTTAGTGTGCAACGCCAAAGCGGTGCTGAGACGGGCATCACAGTTAATGCCGATGGTGTTACTGTAGAAGGCTTGGTAATCCGCGCTCACTCCCAAGAAGGTATCGAAGTCAAAGGCGGTAGTGATAGTTTTACTGCCCGTCACAACCTCATCCTGGGATCGCGCACAGGTATTGACATGGGGAGCAAGACGGGAAGCGACCACTTGATTGAGTACAACGAGGTGAGCAATTACCCGCTTTACACCGAATCCCGTGATAGCTACAACAAGATGGTCAGGATATATCACAACTCAGAGGACGGTGGCATCTTCGATTCAGAAACTACCTCTTTCCGCTTTGGTTCTAAGGACACTATTGTACGGAACAACTACGTCTACGAAATGATGGACGGCATGCAGCCCCGTACGATGGGCAGTAGTAAAGACTCTGAAAGGACTTTGATCTACAACAACCTAATTCAGAACTCACGAGATGACGCTGTCGAATTTGATAGCACTGGCGCTCAAAACATGCGCTTTCATAACAATGTCGTCCTCAACGGCATGGTACTCAGTGCGCCTTCTCCCATCAACGTTGGACCAGTAGATATTGATCACAACTTGTTCCTAGCAACTGAAGAAAACGGTATTGAGGAGAAGGGCGTGATCTTCAAGTTCGACGGACGCTGGTCTGGTGACATTCACAGAAACATGAGCATCACCAACAACACAATCGTTTCTAACGATTCCGATATGGGTTTATGGTGGACTGAGCCACGGGGTTCTGAGAAGGTGATCGTCGCTAACAACATCATTGATATTAAGAAAGATCAAGGTAAGTCCTTCCCCTTCCCCGAATCAAACAACTTGCGCAGCAATAGTGTGGGCTTCCAGAACACAAACGGCACCTGGGATCTCCGCCTAACAGCAGACTCTAAAGCTCGTGACTACGGCAATACTGCCCATGATAATTATCACGAGGCCTCTGACGGCAAACCTGATGCTGGTGCGATCGAGTATGGTTCAAACTGGGATTTTGAAATGGTCGGACCATCTTGGACGAAAAAAGACAACGCGTCCTCGCGCCCGTCTCTCCCTTCCGTGATTGATCCTGCTTGGGTTGGTCTTGGCGGTAAATCAGCTTAGTGAAATGATCCTGGGTAACTGAAAAGTTACGTAAACTGAAATGTAGGGGCATGACATGTCATGCCCCTAATCTAGCTATGTATATTTCTTGGTCTAATAATCAAGATTTTTCTGAAATTTTCCCTCTAGAGTGGAAGCATCGGAACACCGGAGTAGCGCAGAGCGCCAAGCACTTCTTGAGGACAAACGCTAAACTTGTATCTTTGGTTAGCAATTTTCTAAGTGAAAGCCTCTCCAGACATTGCGAGTCTTAACGTTTACATCCAGGGAACAGGATTCCCTATTCTCTGTTTGCACGGTCATCCGGGATCAGGTGGTAGCCTCTCGGTGTTTACTGATCACCTATCGCAGCGTTTCCGAACTCTGGCCCCTGACTTGCGGGGGTATGGTAAGAGTCATACCGTTAAAGATTTTCAGATGAGCGACCACCTAAGTGATCTAGAAACACTTCTGGATCGCTTCCAAATTGACCGTTGCCTAGTGCTGGGATGGTCTTTGGGAGGTATTTTGGCGATCGAGTTAGCACTCAAATTCCCAAAGCGGGTTTCTGGTTTAGTATTGGTTGCTACAGCAGCTAGACCCAGAGGTAATCATCCGCCGATTACCTGGGAAGATAATCTTTATACAGGTATTGCTTCAATACTTAATAAGATACAGCCCGGTTGGCAGTGGAATATCGAGTCATTTGGTAAGCGATCGCTTTATCGCTACCTCATCCAACAACATAATTCGACTGCCTATGAGTACCTGGCGAGGGAAGCAATGCCAGCATATCTGCAAACTTCTCGCGCTGCTACTCGTGCCCTTAATATGGCGTTAAGAGCTGGCTACAATCGGCTTGACGAACTCGAAAAGATTTACTGTCCCAGTCTTGTTTTAGCTGGAGCTGCTGATCGACATATTACTGCCGCCTCAAGCCGAGAAACTGCTCAACATCTCTCCAACTGCCAATGGCAGTGCTATCCAGATACTGCTCATCTTTTTCCCTGGGAGATTCCAGAACAGGTGCTCAGGGATATTGACCAATGGATTGGACTCAATCCTCAAGTCCTCAAATGATCAATATCAGAGGACGGTCACTGGTTGGCAGTGGTAAACTTTTTTTTGCTTAGCAGGTGTCCGGTTTGTAGGTTAGAGAACTGGAAGAGTAAAGGTTCAAAACTTAGATACCTTTAAACAAAACCAGTAACTTGCAAAAATAGCAATCTACTAACCTACTAACTAGTCTTTGATTCTACTAGGAAGGTTGACCACTGAAAGTGGGCATTTTTTCAGGATCCCTGGGTTCTCCCAGAGAATAGTCAATTGTCAGGTTTTCTGGTTTGCAACGCTTAACGGCAATAGAAATACCTTGAGCGCCTTCGTTTTCTAGGTCTTCTAAGTATCCACTCTTGTTATCGTTTGCTTCTTTTTCTGTCAAGAAAGGGCCGAAATAGTAGGTACAGCGAGGGCTATCGGTGATGATTTCTACCCAAAAAGCCAGCCCAAAGAAGCGGAGAATGTTAATCAACATTTCTTTCATCCTATTCACCTGGTGTACGCGATAACGTGCTGTCTTTTAACAACTAGATTATTTACATTTTGTTATACTATCTCCCGTTTCTTTTTTCAAAGAATCTTCACCTAATGCGCCAAGATACCGTAGGTTTGACCAGCGCTGACGGTAAGCTTCGTAGAGTGCCATGGCTGCGGCTACTGAGGCGTTGAGGCTTGGAGTCTTTCCCTGTAGGGGAATAGAAACTAGAAAATCGCAACAGCGTTCTGTCAGCAGACTTAAACCCTCATCCTCTGAGCCGACCACTAATGCTACTGGGCCAGTGAATTCCACAGTGTGTAGTAGTTTACCGGAGGCGGCAGTAGTGCCATAAATCCAAAAGCCGGCTGCTTTCAATTCCTCCAAGGCGCGAGAAAGATTAACAACCCTGGCAATCGGAAAAGTTTCTAGAGCGCCTGCTGCTACTTTCATCACCGTCGAGGTCACTCCAACGGCTCGACGCTGAGGAATAACTAGACCCTGAGCGCCCATGGCTTCAGCGGTACGGATGATTGCACCTAGGTTATGGGGATCTTTGATCCCATCGCACACCAAGATTACTGGTTGATCAGCTATCGATTTAGCTTTGTCAATCAAAGTTCCTAAATCGTGATAGTTGTAGGGTGTGCTCTGGGCCGCTACACCTTGATGATTTGCTCTGTTAGTAATTTGATCTAGCCTTCTTGGCTCCACTTCGTCAATTACTGTCCCTTTTGCCTTGGCTTGACTCAACAAAGAATGAAAGCGGGGATCGTAGCGGAGCTGAGGAGTGATCCAAACTCGGTTGAGCTGGTGCTGATTGATTAGTGCAGCCAGGACAGAATGACGTCCGTAGATTAAGTCGTCATCCTCCTCAGTGTTCGCAGGATTGTACTCGTTAGAGGCTGGCTTAAAATAGTGAGATCCTGTCGTTTCTTTAATTACCAGCTTTTTAGAAGAGATTACCCCTGGGGAGTTCTCCGGCAATCTTTGCTTGGGGTTTCCTGAGCGACTACGGGGAAAACGGTCAGTTTTGTCTGACTGAGAGTGCTTCGGTTTCCAACCAGAGCGCCGGGGACGGTGGGATTTTCCTGGTGAGGGTGTCTCTCCAGTTTGTGACCGATACTGAGTATTTTTCTCGTCTTGGTCATTGGAAAATTTGGGATTTTGACGCTGAGAGTGCTTGTGCTTGCCCAGCTTTGGCTTGCTAGGAGCATGAGAACGGCGGTCTTGATTAGCCATGTTTTTTATCTGAAGTCGATGAATTGTTATGTGGGATCGATTTCTAAGTACGCTAGGAGCTGAGTTAGACGTTGAGGATTAGTCAGGTAGAGGTATCCAATCAAAGTCTCCAAACTGGTTGCCTGCTGATAAATTTTGGGATCGAGACGCCGGGAATTCGCTGTAGCGGCATTGCGTCCGCGTCTCAAGATTTCTAGTTCGGGAGCGCTCAGGTGTGGTTCGAGAATCTGCAGAGAAGCGGCTTGACTTTCTGCTCTTACTTGAGCCACTACTTGATGATGATAATCTTTAACCCGCTTAGGTGGTAACAGACAGCAACTTCGGATGTATAGCTCGTAAACAGCGTCTCCGAGATAGGCTAAAGACGCTGGTGAAAGTTGTTGGATCTTGGGTAGAGACTTACCTGCAGCATTCAATTGCCTGAATCTAGTTACTGCCCAAGAGAGATCTGATTCAGTTTCGCAGAAGTTTGAACTTTCTTCCTCCTCTGATGCCACAGCCCTTGTCCAACCTCTCATTTAAATTTTAGCGTTGTTTGAGATATGCCATGACTTTATCAGACTCACAGAGAGTGTTTCTCAAAATTATGGTCAGAGATTGAAGGCGGGTTTGCATCCCGCCTTCGCTCGTTAGTGTTTTTTCTAGTTTGGTTGGCTACCCTCAACATTCTCTAGAGCCACATCAACAGAAGTTTGCAGCGAGAGAAATTTTTCCAGGCGCACCAGCTTTACTGTTTGAGTCACGCGGGGATTGGTGACAATTTGTAGGCTCCCGTCATTGGTTTGAGCCTTTTTCACTAGTTGCACCAAGGCGCCTAAGCCGGAGCTATCGACAAAGTCGATTTTGGAAAGATCCAAAATAACATGTGCTGGACCATCATCAATACATTTGCCGACTACCTTACGGAAAGTAGCTTCCGAAAAGGCATCCAACAATCCGGTGAGGCGGAACAGTTGACAGTTTTCCCTTACTTCGCGAGTGCCCCTTAAGCTGACTGTCAGGGTTAGTGGCTCAGGAATAACACCCTCCTAGTTTGTGGTGTACTTTCATATCGCATTAAGTCTCCCCAATCCAACATTTATTGTTTTAGTTGGAAAAATTAGACTGGACAGCCTTCATGAGGAATTTACCAATCTAAACGCCCGACTTGTAGGCGAGCATTGGGCAAATCTACCGCACCGCTACAACTCCGAATCATTTTTGGCTCGGAGTTAATCAGTAGGTAGTGCCTTTGGTTTTCCTCGTGCTTTACCTACTTCTCTTATAGCACTCACGCTGTAGTTCATTTGAAAAGCAACGTGAATGAGTAAAGCGAACACAGTCTCAGTAAATTCTTATCCAAGATAAAGTATGGTGGTATTTTTAGCAAGTTTTTGCCTTTAACTTACCAGAGTCGAATTCTGGCGATGTACTCGCATCGACTGCACAAACTGTTCAAATAGATAGTCAGCGTCGTGGGGACCAGGACTTGCCTCTGGGTGATACTGCACCGAGAAAAATGGTAAAGATTTATGACGTAACCCGGCTACAGTGCGGTCATTGAGGTTGAGGTGAGTAATTTCCATCTCCGTTGCGATCGAATCAGCGCTGATGGCAAAACCGTGGTTTTGGCTAGTAATCTCAATCTGTCCCTGTAAACCTGCTGGGTGATTCAAACCCCGATGACCAAATTTGAGCTTATAGGTTTGTGCCCCTAGGGAAAGACCGAGAATTTGATGCCCCATGCAGATACCAAATACGGGTTGTTGGCGCTCCAACAAGGCTTTGGTTGTAGCGATTCCTTCGCTGACGGCGGCGGGATCGCCTGGTCCATTGGAGAGAAAAATTCCATCGGGGTTGTATTTGAAAATTTCTTCTGGGGGAGTATCAGCAGGTACAACGATGACGCGACAACCATAACTTGCCAGACGCCTCAAAATATTACGTTTGATGCCAAAATCTATGGCTACGACTGTTAATGGTTCCTCTACAGCCGACTCATCAACAGACCGAAACTCCCAAAGTCTGTCAGTGGGATCAGACCACTCGTAAACTTTGGTAGTGGTAACTTCCTGAACCAGATTTAACCCTGCCATGCTAGGTGCTGCCTGCACTCGCTTGAGCAACTCGGCAGGGTCAAGGATTTCTGTAGAAATGCCGCCGTTCATGGCACCGACAGAGCGAAGTTTTCTGGTCAGTGCCCTGGTATCAATGCCGTAAATTCCTGGAATATTGTGTTCTTTGAGGTAGTCAGGAAGAGAAGCCGTTGCCCGCCAGTTACTCGGACGACGCGAGATATTGCGGGCGATCGCGCCCCTAATCTGAGGATGTGCCGATTCCTCATCTTCTGGGTTCACGCCAGTATTACCTAGTTCTGGATAGGTAAAGGTAACAATCTGACCACAATAGCTGGGATCCGTCACTACTTCTTGATAACCAGTAATGGCAGTGTTAAACACTACTTCTCCAATGGTGGTACCTGTAGCTCCAAAAGACCAGCCTTGGTAAGATGTCCCATCTGCGAGTACGAGCAGAGCAGGCGTAGCTGCTGAAATAGGCATAAGCAGTTGTTAGTTGTTAGTGGAAACAAACGACTGTTGTCTAAGGAATAATAACAAGTCTGTTGCTCTACTTACATTTCCTTTTTTCGGGATCAACCCAAAATAAAAGCAGCCAATACTTCACAAGTAGTAAGGGATCCGCTGGTTGATATTAAAGTTTTCTTAAGCAAATCCTGATTACCCCATTTAAACTAACTATAGTCTGATAGTGATAATAAGGGTATCTACGGGTTTACCTAATCGAACCCCTATCGAAGCTCTCAGTGGCAACTAAGTTAACTTGTATAAGTTCAAGCTAAGTTTTAAAATAGTCCCCTATTGCTAGTCTAATTAAGGTATTAATCGGTCAAAATTAAACCGTAACAGGGGGTCTTCAAGTACCGTATGGTGATTATGCTGAAGTTTTAGCAAATTAATTTATTTTCTTTAAAACCCTGGCACATAGTGACACCAAATAAATCTTGATTTTACTTATCAAAATTAGTTGATGTATTAAAACCGACTAACGTTCTGGATTGATACCGACACTTACTTAATAGTTAAGGCGTCAAAAAATCTAAATGTTCGCCAGGTAATGAACGTAACTCTTCAGTGGAACCTTGAAGCTTTAACTGCCCTTTCTCTAAGAACAAGATCCAGTCAGCCCGTCGGATCACTCTCGGGCGGTGGCTAATCATGATTGTCGTTTTGCCTTGTCGATAGAACAAAAGCTTATTAAGTACTTCTTCTTCTCCTACCGGATCGAGCGCACCCGTTGATTCGTCCAAAATAAGTATGGGTGGATCGGTAACTATTGCTCTAGCGATCGCTAGTCGTTGCCTTTGTCCCCCAGACAGGTTAGCACCAAATTCTCCTAAGACAGTCTGATACTTATCAGGTAATTCGCTAATAAATTCGTCAGCGTTGGCAATTTGACAAGCTTGAACAATTTGCCCAAAGTTGGCTTGCGGATAGCTAAAGCGGAAATTTTCGAGAATTGAGCGGCTCCAGAAATGGGGTTCTTGAGGGACGAGTACTACCTGCTCTCGTAGGCATTCCAAAGATAAATCTTGCTGATTATAAATACCGTAACGGATATTACCAGATTGCAGGGAATATAAACTAGCAATTAGTTTAGCAAGAGTACTCTTGCCACAACCAGATTTACCGATGAGGGCAGTTACTTTTCCGCCAGGAATAGTGGTAGAAAAATCTTGCAACAGATCAACTCTGCCGACATGGTGAAAGTTAAGAGTTGTGCAGATAATGTCAGCACTTTCGGGAATTTTGGCAAAGGGCTTTTTACTCTCTCCAGAATCTTCTGGGGTGGCATCAATAACTTCATTGAGTCGCTCAATAGCAGTTTGAGCGCGGGCAAATTCATCGACAAAGCCTACTAAAGTCCCGATCAAAGCCGTAAAATTGCCATTCATGCTGTTAAATGCCAACAGCTGACCAATCGTTAATTCGTTGCTAATTACTAAACGGCTGCCTAGCCACAGTAAAATAATGCTGCCAATCCCAGAAACTAATCCCGAAAAAATACCGTTGAGAATACTAATTTGAACGGTGCTAAAGCCAAGTTTGGCAAGGCGACCAAATCTGCTTTGAAATTCTTCCCAAGCTTGGGGTGCAGCGTTAGTGGTTTTGAGTGTCAACGCGCCTTTGAAGGTTTCCACCAAGACACCTTGGTTTTCTGCATCCTTAACTAGGAGAGAACGAGTTTTTTGCTGTAGGGTAGGCAGAAAAATGATAGTGGAAATAGTCATCGCCACGGCAACAACGCAGGCGGTGGCAGTGAGTTTCCAACTGTAAAACAGCATGAAACAAAAGGAAACTACTGCAATAAAAAACTGACTAGGCAGGCTAATTACCACTTGAGAGACTAACTGGTTAATCTCCCGAATGTCTCGCAGGCGGCTGACAATTTCGCCACTGCGACGAGCTTCGTAGTAACTTAAGGGCAAACGCAGGATTTGCCGCCCAAATTCTAGGACAAGTCCTAATTCGAGACGTTGCACAAAGTGAGCAATTAAGTGGGACTGCACTAGCGAGAAGCTGCTACCCAATAGCTTCATTGCTACCACTGCGATGACGACAGTGGTCAGGAGCTCGATATCTCCCCGCACTAGCACCTCATCTGTGAGGATTTGGATGAAAAATGGAGAAGCAAGGGAAAGAAGTCCAACAGCGAGGTTGATAAGTAGCGCTTCGCTGAGAATTCCTTTGTAGGGCCAGACTCGCTTGAGAAAGCGACCAAAGCCACCTACTTTGTCATCAAGTTGCTCATCAAAGCGGCTTTCATCAGGCACTAGCAATAGCATGATGCCATTACTCCAACCTGTGATTAGCTCTTGGCGGGTGAGATAACGCAGACCCACTCCAGGGTCAGCAATCACATATTTTTTACCTTTTTGCCCGTAGAGAGTGACCCAGTGGTAGCCCTTCCAGTGAATAATTGCTGGCAAAGGAGCTTCATTGAGTCGCTCAATCAGTTGAGGGGTAGCCTTGACTTGGCGAGCATTAAATCCTAGCGTCTGAGCACCGCGTCTCAAACCTAGAAGGGTGGTGCCTTGAGAACCTGTGCCAACAGCTTCCCGGATACGGTTAAGAGTAAAGGTACGTCCATAGTGTTTGGCCACGGTGGCAAGGCAAGCAGCACCGCAGTCTTCTTCACTATGTTGCAGAATGCTCTGATATTTCATCCCAGAAGATTACCGGAGTTTCTGCTTCCATGACAATCCCAAGGAAAAACAGCCAGTCTCGTGGGAGAAGCAAGCTGTTGGCTGGGATAGAAGTTCCCTGTAAGCTAGCTGAGAGAATTACCCAGCTGGTTAACACGGATTGAGGAGCAGTTATTCAGGAATGGTAGAGCTTTAATTTTACCGAAGTAGCACAGTAACTCGCTTAGGCAAGCAGAGTCAGTGACTCCGGTTCTATCTCTTGGTTTGTTCTCCACTCCTTTGCTGACCTTAGAACATTCCCAATCCGGGAAGTGATGATCCTGACAGACCACCTAATATGGCAGACAGTCCGGGAGAGCCTAGACTACCGAATTGACCATACATTTGATCAGCGATACCTAACCCCGCACCTATTCCGGCTTGTGCTCCGGCTTGTCCTAACTCAACTCCCATTTGCGCGCCTGACTGTGCGTAGCCCAGTCCAATAGCTGTACCTTGCTGTACCAAGGGTCCTAATATCTGTGCTCCAGGAATTGGTAACCCTCCTCCTGAACTTCCCATTAATCCTCCGAGATCCAGACCACCGCCAACCATCTCAGCTTCGGTATCTGAAACGTCAGACCAGAGATTTTGGTTTAATTGACTCTCTAAAGGTTGCTTAGATTCTGTTGACATGCTTGCTTCCCTCCTGAAGTTTTTTGCGAATTTTGCAGGCATTTTCCTACTTCATACTATCTTTTTATGTCGGAAAATAAAAAGATTTAAACTAAATTTAACGGCTGATAAGTGAATTTTAAATCTGTCACTAAAATCTCTATAAATATGTTCATTGTGAACTCCTAATTCATTTTTATGGTCAAAATAAATGAATCATAAAAACCAAATTCTTTGAGGACTTTAACTAGAAGCCAAATCCTTTTCACGAATCAAATAGTATTAGCTAAAGAAGATTACTGTAATTACTCAATTTCGTTGGGAGCTAGAGCAGGAGAAGCTTTTTCCCATAAAACTAAATTGTGCAAACCATACTACTGAATGAGGAACAGCACTTTTTAACCTGAGTTCTAGTTGTATAGAGTTACTCAACAAACCGGAATTCTCAGCTAGTGAGTTAATAAAGTATGGCAGAAAATGGTGAGTAATAAAGTGAAAATTAATAATCTAAAATAGAGTCTTGGTGTGAATTAGTTGATGTTAATAATAGTTGCCACTTGCCCTTCTATCTGATTTGTAAAAGCAACTAATATAATTGCCAACAAAAATGCCTTTACATCTGACTTGTAAATAACAGATAGCTTTCACAAATCAGATTTGATGGCTAAATTAATTTGTCAAAATCTCCATAAAAAACTAGGAGTATCGAAGATACTTGTATTCAGTCTTGAACTCTAGAAACAACGAGCAGTAAATTTTTGCTGTGGTCAGGTTGAGAGTGTCCATCTGCTAGTTCTTCCCGGCACTCTACCAGTGTTATGTGTAAAAATCGAGTAGTAATTACTGCGCTTGTGCATTCGGGCAGGAAACCCCATGAACTTGGGTTTAGGAGAAACACTCGGTGGACGCTACAAAATAATCACCCAACTGGGACAAGGTGGATTTGGTCAGACATTCGTTGCCCAAGACTATCACCTCCCCGGTAATCAGCAGTGTGTAGTTAAACAACTAAAGCCTCAAGCCACTGACCCCACTGCCTTACAGACGGCGAGGCGTTTATTTGAGACGGAAGCACAAGTCCTCTATAAGTTAGGGCGTTACGAGCAAATTCCTCAACTATTTGCCTACTTTGAGGAAAATCAAGAATTCTACTTGGTGCAGGAACTAATTGAAGGGGAGGATCTCAGTAAGGAACTAACTCCAGGCAAGCAGTTGAGTGAAAATCAGGTAATTTCTTTGTTGCAGGAAATCCTGGAAATCTTAGAGTTTGTCCATCAGCAAAATGTCATTCATCGCGATATCAATCCACGAAACATCATCAGGCGCAAGCAAGACGGTAAGTTGATTTTGATTGACTTTGGTGCTGTTAAACAAGTGAGCACTCAGGTAATCAACGGCGCGCAGACAAATTTCACCGTGGCAATTGGTACGCCTGGATATCGACCTGGTGAACAAGCCAATGGTCACCCTCGATTAAGCAGTGATATCTACGCCGTAGGTATGGTAGGAATTTACGCTCTCACTGGTATATCACCCCATGAACTGCCCAACAACCCCGATACAGGTGAAATTAGCTGGCAAGATCAGGCATCAGTCAGTCTAGAGTTTGCCAGAGTTCTAGATAAAATGGTGTGCTACGACTTTCGGCACCGCTATCAGTCGGCAAATGCAGCCTTACAAGCCCTCAAAGACTTGCAAAAGCCTGCCAGTGCAACCTTAGCTTTACCCTCTGCCTCCCCCTCACAACCTGTTCTTGCTAAATCAAAAGCACCTACACCACTACTGCAAAAACTTGTACTCTCCATTGCCGTCATCGGCTTAGGGGCTGCGGTAAGCGTTTCGGCTGTTAAATGGATCAACTCCGCCAATGCCACTGATTTGTACAATCGAGGTGAGACTCTTTTAGAATTGAAGCGTTATCAAGCGGCTCTTGATGCTTACGACAAAGCAGTAGCAATTAGACCAGAATATGCCGAAGCTTGGCATGGTCAAGGGAATACTTTATCTAGCCTGAAGCGGTATGAAGAGGCTTTAGACGCCTACGACAAAGCTATTCAAATCCAGCCAGATTATTTCGCGGCCTGGAAGGGCCGAGGCAAAACCCTAGAAAACCTACAGCGTTACGGAGAAGCCTCAGATGCCCTGGAAGCGGCAATTAAAATTGAGCCGAATCACCTCGAAGCTTGGGAAAGTCTAGGTAATGTCCAAATTGAGTTGCAGCAATATGCCACTGCCATAACCTCCTTTGAGAAAGTGCTGGAGTTGCAACCAGACTACTCCCCAGCTTGGTATCGGCGGGGTTGGGCACTGCATAACCTGGGCCAGTACGAAGAAGCTATTGTCTCTTATGACCAAGCTGTTGAATACAAACCAGATTATTCTCCCGCTTGGTATCAACGGGGCAATGCCTTAATCAATCTAGACCGATACAAAGAGGCAGTGAAATCTTATGAGAAGGCTACTCAATTCCAACCCAGCTTCTATCAAGCTTGGTACAGCCAAGGCAGTGCGTTGATTAACTTGCGCCGTTACGAAGAAGCTGTTGCTTCTTTTGACAAAGTGGTGAAAGCCAAACCAAACCACTACGAAGCCTGGTATAGTCGCGGCTGGGCACTGCATAACCTGCGCCGCTACGAAGAAGCTATTGCCTCTTACGACAGGGCGATCAAGCTACAACCCAACTCCAGTCAAGCTTGGTACAACAAAGGTAATGCACTATATCAGTTGAGCAAGTATCCAGAAGCGATCGCTGCCTACGACAGAACTCTGAAAAACAAGCCTAACCACTACGAGGCCTTGTACAGTCGGGGCAATGCCCTAGTTAACTCGCAGCAATACAAATTAGCTATTGAGTCTTATAAGCAAGCACTGCGTTATCAGCAAGATTACCCAGCAGCCCAAAAAGCTCTACAGCAGGCGCAAAGAGAGCTGGAAGAGACACAGGAAGCTGGCAACAACGAACTAGAAAAAACAAAAGAGGAAGGTCAGTCCCCGTCTGAAGACCGCTAAACAGATTTGAGCCTCCTTCTACTTGCTATTTGCATCAATATCGGTGCAACCAACAGAAATACCCCAGGGGATAAATAGGAAATTTTCTGTAACCTAAGACATCACTTAAGCGCTAAATTAAAAGGCGATTGTCTATAAATGATGACTCTTAAGGAAATAAAGTTAGACAAATTACACTTTTCTTGCTAAAAGAATTCAGACTCAGCGCTTATAATAATTGGTATTATAAATTCACTTGAGTCTTATAGTTCTTAATTGAACTTTGAATCAGCACATTCAGCCAAAACACCTTAGAGATGACCCGGATATTAGTCATCGATGATGACCCCGCAATTTCAGAATTAGTCTCCATTAATCTGGAGATGGCTGGTTACGATGTTAGTCAGGCGGCTGATGGCATCAAGGGTCAAGCATTAGCCCTCCAACTACAGCCAGATCTAGTTATGCTCGACTTGATGCTGCCCAAGGTAGATGGCTTTACTGTCTGCCAAAGACTACGTCGGGATGAGCGCACTGCCGATATCCCGATACTGATGCTGACAGCATTGGGTCAAACTCAAGATAAGGTAGAAGGCTTTAATTCTGGTGCCGACGATTACCTAACCAAGCCTTTTGAGCTTGAAGAAATGCTGGCACGGGTGCGAGCTTTACTGCGACGAACAGATCGTGTTCCCCAGGCAGCTAAGCACTCAGAAATACTTAACTACGGACCTTTAACACTGGTTCCGGAAAGGTTTGAAGCAATTTGGTTTGATCAAACGGTTAAATTAACGCACTTAGAGTTCGAGCTTTTACACTGTCTGCTCCAGCGTCATGGTCAAACTGTCTCCCCTAGCGAAATTCTTAAAGAAGTTTGGGGATACGACCCGGATGACGATATTGAGACAATCCGGGTACATGTCCGCCATCTCAGAACCAAGTTAGAGCCAGATCCACGCCATCCTCGGTATATCAAAACTGTTTATGGAGCGGGTTACTGTTTAGAGTTGCCTAGCAGCGAGCATTCAGTCCTCGATTCTGGCTCTGCAACTGCCTAAAAGCGGCACGACAATTTCCCTTCTCTTAGCTTTGAGAAATTCAGAAACATACAACCAGTATCAGACTTGGTCGAGCTGATGCTGGTTGGCTGCTGTTTTAGCGTTGCTTAGTTATGGCGATAATTAGCAACGCTACTACTGAAAATTCCTCAGCAGTTGTAATGACAAGGTTCCCAACTCACCATGATCACCGCTGAGGACTACTTAACTTAATCGATATTTAGGGAGCTAACGCACTACCCCGCAGCAGACTACCAATGGTTTTAGCGGTAATCTTCATCTGGATCAGAGGATTAGCTGGTACGACTGTTTTGTACAAATAGCTATCAAAGGTGAGCTTTTGGACATCCTTGTCAGCACACATTTCCACAAAAGCTTCGCGGGTAGCATCGGAACGATAGAAAACCCTTTGCAGAATATCCAGAACTTTGTAGGTGATGCCGTATTTTTTATCCCAGCGCTTCAGGTACAGCTTGAGATCAGCTTCCGTGGGAATGCGAGTACCGGCGTTAGAGGTTTCGACAATCGTTTCGGCACACATACGAGCCGATTTAGCAGCAAAGTAAATCCCTTCACCAGAGGACTTGGTTACTGTACCAGCGGCGTCACCTACTAAAGCGACTCGACCCACGACTCTACGTGGTCTAGGATGCTCTGGAATCGGATGAGCTTCTACTTTAATGATTTCGCCACCAACCAGTTTACTTGCAGCACGAGCACGAATTCCCGCTTGTAACTTTTTGATGCTGGCTTGGTTCACCTTCATCGTTCCGGTTCCCACAGCAACGTGGTCGTATTTGGGGAAAACCCAGCCGTAGAAATCGGTGGAAACATCGTCGCCGACGTACATTTCTGCCATATCTTGATAGTAAGCCATCATGTTGTCTGGCAGACGAATGCGCTCCTGAAAAGCGATCGCATAATTATAATTACCGGCATCAATTGCCTTAGCAACACGGGAATTGGCTCCATCGGCACCGATTACCAAATCTACTTTGAGAGTTTTTTGTACTCCATTCAAACTACCGTCTGAATGGTCAGCGTAGTGAAGGGTATAGGAGTCGGTGCTATTGCTTGGTATATCGAGTTTGTGAACTGTGCCGTTAATTAGTTTGGCACCTAAAGCTGCGGCGCGATCACGCATGAAGCCGTCGAGAACCTCGCGGCGGCACATACCAATGTATTCGTGTTCTTTTTCTATATTGATATCGACTTCAACGTTAGAGGGCGAGATCATCTTCATCTTTCTCACCCGTCGGTCGATAATCTCTGGAGGCAAGTCAAACTCACTTACCATACACAGCGGAATAGCACCGCCGCAGGGTTTAGCATTGTCTAGCTTGCGCTCAAACAGGTAGGTCTCAATCCCCGCTTTTGCCAAAGTTTCGGCGGCTGAGGAACCCGCAGGTCCTGACCCAACAACTGCAACCCTAAGTGCTGGCATGTTTTCTCCCAATCTCTTACAGATACTTGTGAGGATGCTTGTCAAGAAAAAGCAAAAGGAGAGCAATTGCTCACTCTAGTAAGGATGATCAGTGCTTAACAGAAGTTTTGGAAGTAGATTTGCTCTAATCCAGACGTCACAAAGATTATAGTCTCCTTAACAATCGCTTCATCAGCACCCTCCAAGGTGAGATATTATCATGAACTCTGCTCTGGCTTTGACCTATAGTCTCAGGATATGACAGAAATGAAATAGAGCTTAACAGATCGATACTTAGAAATTTGGGGAAACGGAGCCGATTGCTTCTCCCTAGTCATGGTATAAAATACAGTAACTTCATCGACAAACCGTAAATTAATCAACTTCAGCCAGAGGAGTTGTTAATTTCCCTTGTTAAAGCATCACTGACTAGTTATTAAATCTAATCGCAGCTATTAGCTTGATCATCAATTAGCTCCTCTAGAGGTAAAGGCGCAGTGGGAATATTTGTAGAGAACGTATCTAAGCAGTTTGGTAGTTTCCAAGCTGTTCAGCAGGTAAGTTTAGAAATCAAATCAGGCTCTTTAGTAGCCTTACTCGGGCCATCAGGTTCAGGAAAATCTACTTTGCTGCGTCTGATTGCTGGTCTAGAAACGCCGGACAGTGGCAAAATTTGGCTGACAGGTAAAGATGCCACCCATCAGAGTGTACAAGACCGCAAAATCGGCTTTGTCTTTCAACACTATGCTCTGTTCAAACATCTGACAGTGCGCAAAAATATTGCTTTCGGCTTAGAAATTCGCAAAGTACCAAAAAACAAGATCAAAGGGCGAGTCGAGGAACTGCTAGAGTTAGTGCACTTGCAAGGAATGGGGGATCGCTATCCTTCTCAGTTATCTGGTGGTCAACGCCAGCGAGTAGCCTTGGCACGTTCATTAGCAGTACAACCAGAAGTATTACTACTAGATGAACCTTTTGGTGCTTTAGACGCCAAAGTTCGCAAGGACTTAAGAGCCTGGTTGCGGCGTCTCCATGATGAAGTCCATGTTACTACCGTTTTTGTGACCCACGACCAGGAAGAGGCAATGGAAGTCTCAGACGAGATCGTAGTCATGAATCAGGGGAAAGTCGAACAGGTAGGGACACCAGCAGGAATTTATGACCACCCCGCCTCTGCTTTCGTCATGGGTTTCATTGGGCCAGTGAATGTCTTACCTAGCAGTTCTCAAATTTTCCAAAACGGCGGCTTCGATTCCGCTAATCCAGAAATCTTTTTACGTCCTCACGATGTGGTTGTAGAAACTACCCCCGATAGGGTCACCGCACCTGCTAGAGTTAGTCGCGTGATTCATTTAGGATGGGAAGTCCAGGCGGAATTAATTTTAGAAGATGGTCAGGTATTAATCGCGCATCTGACGCGGGAACGCTTTGAGCAGTTGAAGCTGGAACCTCAACAACGAGTGTATGTTAAACCCAAGGGAGCTAAATCTTTTCCGCTGTATTACTCAATTTAGCAATCTCTGCTGGCATCCCATCGCCCAAATTGCCTGCGATGAAACTGCACCCCAAAGCGTGATTACTTTAAAATATGTAAAGTAAATGAGAGTGGACAGGTCTGAATGCGCGTTGCAATCGTCGGTGCGGGATTAGCCGGAATGGCGACCGCAGTGGAATTAGTTGATGCCGGACACGAAGTAGAAATTTTTGAATCCCGTCCTTTTGTAGGCGGCAAAGTGGGTAGTTGGGTGGATGCTGATGGTAACCATGTAGAGATGGGATTACACGTCTTTTTTGGCTGCTACTACCAGTTGTTTGATTTAATGAAGAAGGTGGGGGCAATAGAAAACTTGCGCCTAAAACAGCACACTCATACCTTTGTCAATAAAGGCGGACGCACGGGCGACTTGGATTTTCGCTTCATTACTGGTGCTCCTTTCAATGGTCTGAAAGCCTTCTTTACCACTTCCCAACTATCGTTACAGGATAAGCTGCAAAACTCCCTTGCCCTCGGTACTAGTCCTATTGTCCGTGGTTTGGTAGATTTTGAGGGAGCAATGAGAACGATCCGCGACCTGGATAAAATCAGCTTTGCTGACTGGTTTCGCTCTCATGGGGGCAATAATGGCAGCCTGAAAAAGATGTGGAACCCCATCGCCTATGCCCTCGGCTTTATCGATACCGAAAATATTTCTGCGCGCTGCATGTTGACAATTTTTCAATTATTTGCAGTGCGCTCAGAGGCTTCAGTACTGCGGATGCTGGAAGGTTCTCCTTATGAATATTTACATAAACCGATTATTAATTACCTGGAAGCACGAGGGGCAAAAATTTGCACCAGGCGGGGTGTACGGGAAATTCTCTACACCGAGACTGGGGAAGAAACTACGGTCACTGGTCTTGTAGTCGCCGACGGGGAAACAGAAGAAAACGTCACCGCTGATGTCTATGTCTGTGCGGTGGATGTCCCCGGTGTGAAACGTTTGTTGCCCCAAGCATGGCGCAAATGGTCAGAATTTGACAACATCTACAAGCTGGAAACAGTACCAGTGGCTACGGTGCAACTGAGATTTGATGGCTGGGTAACTGAGTTGCATGATGCCGAAAAACGCCAACAGCTTCAACAAGCTGCAGGAATGGATAATCTGCTCTATACCCCTGATGCTGACTTCTCCTGCTTTGCTGACTTAGCTTTGACCAGTCCGAGTGACTATTACCGACAAGGTCAGGGTTCGCTGTTGCAACTAGTACTCACTCCAGGAGACCCTTTTATTCGGCAGAATAACGAAGCGATCGCACAACACGTCCTCAAGCAAGTCCAGGAACTCTTCCCCTCCTCACGAGAACTGAAGATGACGTGGTACAGTGTGGTAAAGTTGGCGCAGTCACTGTATCGTGAAGCTCCTGGCACCGATCCCTATCGTCCTGAGCAAAAGACTCCGGTAAGCAACTTCTTCCTAGCTGGTAGCTATACCCAGCAAGACTACATCGACAGTATGGAAGGAGCTACCATCTCCGGGCGTCGCGCGGCAAAAGTAATTCTGGAAAATACCAACAAAATTGCCGAACGTTCCCCTGTGACCACAGCTTAAGCTTGCCTAGGTCTTTGACCAATTCCCCACTCCCCAACTCCCCATTACCATGTCCGATTGGTTAGAACACACTGTGCAGGTTGAGGTTGAGATTCCCATTGAACTAGCGTGGAACCTCTGGTCTGACTTAGAGCAAATGCCCCGTTGGATGAAGTGGATCGACTCAGTTAAAATACTCGAAGAAAACCCAGAGCTATCCCGTTGGAAACTGGCAACTGGTGGCTGGGAATTTAGCTGGCTCTCCCGTATTCTCAAAGTCGTACCGCAGCAGATTATTCAGTGGGAATCTGTGGATGGTTTGCCCAATCGAGGTGCAATTCGCTTCTATGACCGCCACGGTAGCAGCATTGTTAAGCTGACTGCTGCTTATGCTATTCCCGGAATTCTGGGCAAATTGATGGATAACCTCTTCCTCGGTCGTGTTGTCGAGTCTACCCTGAAGGCAGATTTAGAGAGATTTCGAGAATACGCTCTTCAATCTCAGTCTAATGAAAATTGAAAATTGAATTTTATACGTCAGTGTCTGGCTTATAGCCTCAATTAACTATTCCTTCGCTAGGTTCAAGGGCATGCCTTGAACCTAGGGGAGGGAAAGTGAAGGGACAAGTTTTAATTAACGATTGACACACGCAGCAACAATTTTCAATTTGCCAAACAACCTGCAACCTGCTAAGTTTCTAGACTGCCAAACATCTGACCTTCTATGTCACTGGAACAACTAATCTTTAATGGCATTACCTTGGGTAGCATTATTGCCTTAGCAGCAGTAGGATTAACGCTGACTTATGGAATTTTGCGTATTTCCAATTTTGCCCATGGCGACTTTATGACTTTGGGAGCTTATTTCACCTGGCTGGCCAACACTAGTGGGGTGAATATTTGGCTTGCCATGATTCTGAGTGCGGTGGGTACGGTGGGTGCCATGCTACTGTCGGAACAATTGCTGTGGCGACCGATGCGAGAACGCCGCGCTTCTTCCACAACGATAATTATTATCTCCATTGGGCTAGCCTTGTTTATCCGCAATGGCATCATCCTGATTTGGGGAGGCGGTAACCAGTCCTATGACTTGCCAGTCCAACAAGCAATTGATTTTTTGGGCATCAAGGTAGCTTACTACCGGATTATTGTCATGGTGCTGGCTGTCGTCGCGATCGCAACACTGCACTTTTTGCTACAGAATACTAAAATCGGTAAGGCAATGCGAGCGGTAGCAGACAATCTTGACCTAGCAAGAGTATCTGGTATCGACGTTGAGCGCGTTGTCATTTGGACTTGGATAGTTACTGGCACCCTAACCGCTCTTGGTGGTGGTATGTATGCTCTGATTACCGCTGTACGCCCGAACATGGGTTGGTTTTTAATTCTGCCGATGTTTGCCTCGGTGATTCTCGGAGGAATTGGCAACCCTTACGGGGCAATTTTGGGAGCGCTGGTAATTGGTTTGGCGCAGGAGTTGAGCGTTCCTTTGCTGGGTTCAGAATACAAGATTGGCGTTTCTCTGTTGGTTATGGTGGCAGTGCTGCTCGTCCGTCCCCAAGGCCTCTTCAAGGGTACGGCTTGAGCAGCAGCAGTTTACTTTCTACTCTTAGGACAAGGGCAACTATTCGATGATATGGAAGTAATAAGCGGCAACCAGGAAGTTAATTGCTAAGAGAACTAGCGCCCAGGTTAGGCGGAAAGGGTAAGGAAAACTACCGGTTTTGGTAACAGGAGAGTTAGATTTAGCCATAGAATTTGTTTCCTAATTTGGAGACTTTCTTAAGAGATTTTAAAGGATTACGGGACTATCTTAAAAAAAAGTAGCAGTTTTCTGTATCATCCCCAAGGCTGACTGGGCTTGATGTTCAGCTAACTCTTAAGTTGCAAATCTTCACAATTTATTTTTCAACTTTCCCCTTTCAATTTTCCCTTTGCCAATCCTCGGATTCACCAGCGTGGTAGGAACTGCGAACCAAAGGACCAGAACGGACATGAGCAAAACCCATATTTTTGGCGATTACACCTAATTCGTCGAATTCTTCGGGTGTCCAATATTTAGCTACTGGCAGGTGTTGCAGGGAGGGACGCATATATTGACCCAGGGTGAGGCGATTGCATCCTGCTTGAGACAAATCGGCCATTGCCTCAATAACTTCTTCTTGTGTTTCACCATGTCCTAGCATCAATCCTGACTTTGTGGGAATCGTGGGATCAATTGCCTTTACTAGACGCAGGACATCAAGCGATCGCTCATACCTCGCTCCCCGGCGTACCCTTCCCTGGAGGCGGTGCACCGTTTCGAGATTATGGTTATAACAAGCTGGGTGCGCTTCAACTACCGTTGCCACTCTTTGGCGTTGTAAATCGGCTGGTGTTTGGCAAGCATCACCTTGACCGCCCCAAAAATCAGCGGTGAGTACTTCAATTTGGGTTTCTGGGCTGAGTTTACGGATGGCATTGATCGTGGCGACAAACCAACTCGCGCCTTGATCTGGCAAATCATCTCGCGCGACTGATGTGAGTACGGAGTAACGTAAACCCAATAAACCCACAGCTTCAGCGACTTTTTGGGGTTCTTCAGGGTCAAGAGGCAAGGGTGCATGTCCTTTGTCTACCTGGCAGAAGGCACAAGCACGGGTACAAGTTGGACCCATTAGTAAAAATGTAGCAGTTTTCTGGGCGTAGCACTCACCTCGGTTAGGACAGCGCCCTTCTTCACAAATTGTGTGAATTTGCCTTTGTTTAATGATGCGCTGCACCGTAGAGATTTCGCTGGCTTTGCCAATAGGGCGTCGTAACCAGGCAGGTAGTGTTGCTAGTTCTTGGTGCCACTGGTTTTGAGTTGAGGCAGTGGTCACAGTTGGGTCGATTTCAGTGGACAAATCGATTAAAGTAATAATTTCTACACTCCAAATTTTAACCAGTTTTTTACTTTTTCCCGCGAGACACCAACAACTTCAGACAAGGATGTAAGATCCGAGTGGTATCTCTATCTATATATCTATATAGACAGACTGGAGCTATTGCTTGTTGTAAGATAAGAATTTATGGTTTATCTCAACTAAATTTTGACTCTCGTTTAAGGATCATTTTGATTCTTCAAACGAGAGCAGGTAGCAGTCGCTTCAAAAACCTGTATTTTTTCTTGAAATCATCCCTGAAAGGAGACGGTCGTGGCAAGAAGCCAGAAAATCCTGGTAATCGATGACAGTAGAGTTATCCAGAAGTGCGTCAGAGATATGTTGCCTCAGGGTAACTTTCAGATTCTGGAAGCTAAAGATGGTATTGAAGGACTTAATTTAATTCGTCAGGAACACCCTAATTTGATTATGCTGGATTTTCTGCTACCTAAAATGAGTGGCTGGGAAGTGTTTCAGCAGATTCAAACTCAAAGCGACCTCCAAACAATTCCTTTGGTGTTAATGTCAGGCCGTAAAGAAGAGGTAACGCAGAAGATTTCTGAACCTTTTGAATATTTTGCCTTTGTAGAAAAGCCTTTTGATAAGAAGCAGCTAATAGAGGCGATTAAAGAGGCGATGCGTAAGGTGAAAAGTCGCCCACCGACGCCACAGCCTGCGGCGGCGGCTGCTACCGCTGATCTTGGTTCTGGTGCTGCTGCTGATGAGATCAAGGCGCTGAATGCGAAAGTGGCTAAAATGCAGGCGGAAATTGATATGTTGAAGAAGCAGATGACACAGGTTGTGACATTTGTCAAGCAAAAGTTAAGGTAAGAGTGCATTATTCAGGAGGCAGAAGGAAAGAGAAATTAATCTAGTTCCCGTCGGCCTTCTAAGGCTCTCGCCAGGGTGATTTCATCGGCATATTCTAAGTCTCCGCCCATAGGTAAACCGAAGGCAATGCGGGTTACTTTGGTGAAGGGTTTGAGGAGTTGGCCGACGTAGAGGGTAGTCGTCTCACCTTCCACGCTGGGGCTAATTGCCATAATTACTTCTTTAATATCTCTCTTGCCGACTCGCTGCACTAGCTGCTGGATTTGTAGTTGATCAGGGCCAATGCCGTCCATGGGAGAGATGACGCCACCGAGGACGTGGTATTTGCCGCTATATTCGCGGGTTTTTTCTAAGGCAATTACGTCGCGGGAGTCAGCTACTACACAGATGGTGCTGTTGTCGCGGTTGGGGTTACGGCAGATTTCGCAGACGGGTTCGGCGGAGAGATGGAAGCATACCTGACATAAGCCTACTTGCTGTTTGGCTTCAATTAAGGCTTGGGCGAGGGCTTTGATTTCAGCTTCTGGGCGTTTGAGAATATGCAGCGCCAGTCGTTGGGCAGTTTTTGGGCCAACTCCGGGCAGGCGTTGCAGTTGCTCAATGAGGCGGGCGAGGGGACGGGTGTAGACTGTTGACATTATTTATCGGCTGGTCGGCTGGGGGCCGTATCTATTATAGGGAGATGTTGTAGGGACTAGGGGGACTAGGGGGACTAGGGAGAGTATTTAACTACCTCTTCAACTTTTCAATTACTTCTTTTGTCAAAGGATTTTCCCCGGCGCGGAGGGCTTTAATCCAGGCTTGCCGTTGGGCTTTTTTCTCTTCATTACTAGTTGGGCAAAGAATACAGCAGCGACTGTTAAACCTGTTAACAATAACCCAAGCGAAGCACTCATCAGAACCCGTTGCAAAAAACGCTTATATTTTGCTTCTGCCTCTTTAAAGTTATTTCTCATTCGAGACATCAGAATCTTCTAATAGTTGCGATTCAGTCATAGGAAATAAGGGATGAGGAACAGTAATAAATTGTCTCTAAGAAGTTTATTGAAATAACTCAGTTTGAGGCTAATCTTCGCCGCTTCCAAGCTAGCATTTACCCGCCTGATGATGGCTAGCAAAATATCGCTAATATTCGCATTCCCAATATCCAAAACTTGAGAAGACTCAAAATAAACCACACGATATCAGTGCTGTTCTAGTTTTGCCTGTAACTGCAACAACTCAATCGTAAATTCCCCAAAATAATGTAGAGACGTTACAAGTAACATTTCTACAATACGTCATTAGATATCTCCGGAATATAAACAGAGCGTGGGATAATAGCGACAAATGCAAAAAGTCAATCGCTCGTACGGAGTGTTATGGGTGCAATTTTAGAAGCCATCGAAAATAACCCCAAGGAGATTAAGCGCTTGCTTGGCATCGACCAAGAGCAATTTCGACAACTGATAGCTAAAACCGAGTTGCTGCATAAACAGAAGCAGGAGGAAATTGAGATAAAGAAGCTTCGAGTCAATAAAAAAGGGGGCGGAAAAAAACCTAAGTTATCTCAAAAAGAGCAAATTCTCTTGACTTTAATATACTTACGACATTCCCCAACATTTCAGTTGCTAGGTATCCAGTTTGGAGTCAGCGAAACTACGGCGAATGATATCTTCCACTATTGGCTACCAATCATCAGTGAAGCTCTCCCACCAACATTGATAGAACAAGTAAAAAAGTGCGAGGGAGATTATGAATGGTTACAGGAACTTTTAAGTGAACTCCAGCTAATAGTAGATACTTCAGAACAAGTTAGAGAGAGACCTGGAGGCTACCTAGAGCCAAAACAGTTCTACTCAGGGAAGAAGAAAACTCATACCATGAAAAATCAATTTATTGTCTTGCCAGATGGAAAGGATATCGTAGATATTCTCCCCGGAGTACCAGGACCTAAAAGCGACATAAATTTGTTGAGAGAACGCTTTCGACAATTTGCCCCTAAGCAAAAATTTGGTGGAGACAAAGCCTATCAAGGAGAGGCACAGGTGACAACTCCATGCAAAAAACCTAAAGGTGGACAGTTAACTGATGAACAAAAACAACAGAATAGAGAGTTTTCTCAACAGCGAATTTTTGTAGAACACGTTATTCGTCTTATCAAAATATTTAACGTAGCCCGCGAGAGATTCCGTTTGAATTGTCTTAATTACAAGCCAGTAATCCTGGCTATTTGCGGATTAGTCAGACTCCGAATTAAGGCTTTAATTCTATCCTGTTAAAGTTCAGGTAGTAAAGGTGTTAAATGAGTTAATGGGGTGGCTATTTACAGAACAGAATTTAACAGCAACTACCTAAAAGCCTGATTTTGACGTTAAAACTGACTGGGTTGGCAGGTCTCGTTTAATCCTGGAAAAGCCAGTACCAGACGGGCATTGGGAGTTTTCGGAGATGTCTATTAGTTTCTATCTAGTAGGCCTCGGCTTTAATCTGCCTTCGTAGTGTGAGCGTCTCGCTCACGCGGGCAAGATGCCCGAACTACAATGTTAAAGGAGAGTCAGGATCGGTGCTAACACGTCGGACGGGTGAATCCTATTTCCTGACCTTGTTAGTTATCACAAAGTAACAAAAGCACTAAAATATTTAAATTTAAATTAAACAATAAACTAGTAATTTGTAGCAATACAATAGCCTATCCTGAACACACGACTCTGACTAGTAGGAGCAAAAATTTGAGGAATTGCTCTTAAAATCAGCTAATCTAGCTGCATCGCCTGAGAATTACAGCCTAGCCAAGCTAGATCCAGTGGGAGGTTTTACCGTGAGTTTAGGCAAATGGATTGGCTTAGTCGCCTTTATCGTTTCCCTATACATCCTGTGGCAAATTCGGCAGTTACTACTGCTAGTATTTGCTGCCATTGTGCTTGCTAATGCCTTAAATATTTTGGTGCAAAGATTCTACCGCTCAGGTTTGAAGCGGTCTTTTGCCGTCCTGCTGTCGATTTTTTTACTATTGACTTTTGGGGTAGGATTTTACTGGTTAATTGTGCCGCCCTTTGCCGAACAAATTCAACAACTAGTAGAGTTAGTTCCTAAAGGAATAGACCAGTTAAACACTTGGAGCGAGTTGCTAAAAGCTCGGATTGACACAGAGTTAATTAATGAATATATCCCCAGCATTGATGAGCTGATTCGGCAGATTCAGCCGATAGCAAATCGTTTATTGGGTGGTGGATTTTCTTTTGTTTCTAACTCTTTAGTGGTCATTGGTCAACTTTTGCTGGTAATAACTTTGACAGTCATGTTTTTAGCTGACCCTCAGCCTTATCGTGGTAGTTTTGTACGGCTTTTTCCTTCTTTTTATCGCCGTCGAGTTGACGAAATTTTGTCTGAGTGCCAAACCTCTTTACAAGGATGGCTGGTGGGTATTCTCTTCAATATGTTCGTCATTGCCTTATTAAGTTTCACAGGCTTAGTACTGTTAGGTATTCCATTAGCACTATCCCAAGCGGCTTTGGCAGGTCTTTTAACCTTTATTCCTAACATTGGACCAACATTGAGTGTTGTGCCACCAATAGCGATCGCTTTACTAGAAACACCCTGGAAAGCGATCGCTGTTTTAATTCTCTACATCATCATTCAGCAGGTGGAGAGTAACTTACTTACTCCTATTGTGATGAAGCAACAGGTATCATTGCTGCCAGCAGTGACGCTTTTAGCTCAAGTGTTTTTTGCCACATTATTTGGTTTTGTTGGACTGTTTTTAGCTTTGCCGTTGACGGTAGTTGTTCAGGTTTGGTTAAAAGAGGTTTTAATTAAAGATGTCCTTGATGGGTGGACTCTTAGTAAGAATAAAAAGCAAAATACCAAGCCAGCAAGAACTGTCTTGGCAGTTGCACAGGGGGAAAATCACTCAGCAAATGTTGGCACGCCGGAGACACGAGAAGATAGTCAGACACCACAAGACACTCCCCAAATTAATCAAGAAGTTGAAAACGACATCACAAAAGAAGAACCTCACCAAGATTAGCCTTCAGCGAAGTTAAAAGCTGCTCTCAAAAAAATGTGCTCTATGCGAACAATTGCTCAAATTAATGACAAAATCCACCATCGTTGTGCAGTGGTGTTGACGGTAGAGGAATTAAAAGCACGGGTAGCAGAAATTGGTGTGACTCAGGCAGCCAAGGAAGTTGATGTGATCACCACTGGCACTTTTGAGCCCATGGAATCTTCAGGAGCAATTATCAATCTAGGACATACAGACCCACCGATCAAGATTCGCCAATGTTGGCTGGACGGAGTTCCCGCCTATGCTGGCTTTGGTGCGGTGGATTTGTATTTAGGAGCCACTCAAGCAGTTGATTACACAGGCGTTGGCGAAGTTCCAGATACTGAAGAGTCAAAAGAGCGCGGTGGCGGTCATGTAATTGAAGATTTAATTGCCGATAAACCAGTACAGTTGCGGGCTCTTGGACAGGCGACTGACTGCTATCCCAGAACCTCTCTCACCACAACCTTGACGAAAGAGACAATCAATCAGTTTTACTTATTTAATCCCCGCAATCTCTATCAAAACTTTATTGTTGGTGTCAACGGAGGCGATCGCACTCTGTTCACTTACCTGGGCCCTTTGCAACCGAGACTTTCCCAGGCAGTTTACTCTAACCCTGGGGCAATTTCTCCCCTGTTCAATGATCCAGAACTTGAGCTTATTGGTATTGGCACAAAAGTTTTCTTGGGAGGAGGCACTGGCTACGTTGCCTGGGAAGGCACCCAACATTTCCCACTACAAAAGCGCCTTCCCAATCGTACACCGGTAGGTCCGGCCGCAACTCTTGCCCTAATTGGGGATGCCAAGCAGATGAACCCCAAGTGGGTGCGGGGTTGCTATTTTAAAAATTACGGCCCTTCTCTGATGCTGGGTGTAGGGGTGCCATTACCTGTCTTAAGCGAAGAGGTTGTTAAGCATTGTGCTGTACAAGATAAAGACATTGTGGCACCAGTCGTAGACTTTTCCATTCCTCGACGCGTTCGTCCGACCTTTGGTTTAGTAAGCTATGCTCAGCTTAAAAGTGGTCGTCTCACAATTGAGGGCAAATCAGTGCGGGTTGCTCCCTTAGCGAGTATCTTCCTCTCTGGGCAAGTAGCACGGGAATTGAAGCAATGGATTATCGAGGGAAAATTTACCCTCACTGAAGCAGTAGCACCAATTCCCATGGATCGCTCCTTTCTGCCTCAAGATTCGGGTACTTCTTCACGCCTTCCGGACCTTTTTTGACCCAAATTAAGGGATACAAACCCCGCACCTCATGCCTTATTCGTCCTTGAAAACGCAAATTTCCCAGCATCAAAATTTGTTTGGTGCTGGGAACAATTGTCGATTCAGCTAAAAACTAATAACTAAATCTTCACCTCTAGGAAGAATTCCCCGAATTACCGCCTCCACCATTCTGCTCGCTGCGCTTGATTGGTTTTGGTACAGCCTCTCGGCGCTTGGTTGCTTGTGCGGTTGTTGGCCGCTCCCCTTTGCGCATTGGTCGCTGTTTAAAACCATTCTTTTTCATCGGTGGGCGTTTTCTGTTATTGCGTCCCCTTCCCTTATTCGAGGGCATTGCTCGAATATCGTTGGCTTCCTGAATTTGCAAGGCATTAGCCTGTAGCAACACATGAAAGTCACAGAAGTGACGAACTAATTTTTTCTCCAGAGTACCTTTGAGCTTTAGTCTGAAAAACTTGGGTTTATCAGAATCTTTGCGAGCAGATTGCTGAATTTTCACAACCACCTGCTGCTCCTCGTGCGACTGGTAGATTACCTCGCCGCGAATAGAGAAATAGCCGTCGGTGACCTCCAGTGTACTCTCAGCTTCGGCTGAATCTGGAGAGGTTTCTGCTTGAGACTCAGCCAAAATTTCTTCAGATTCAGGCTCTTCAGATTCAGGCTCTTCAGATTCAGGTTCTTCCGTTAATTCTGCTTTATTAAGTTTTTCTGGTTCCCAAACGCCGACAATTTGAACATGTAAGTGATCGTCTGTTTGCCTGGTTCGGGGATAAACAACCCATAAGTGGTCTTGTTCTAAGCTCAGGTGATTTTTGACTAAGCTCATCACCCTACCAAGTAAGACCGCATCAATCAACGTTCCATCCGCCGCCAAGAGCGTGCCCCGTGTCAATTGCTCTGCAGATGGCATATACTTTCCCCTAATCAGTCCGATTGCTCGATACTGTAAAGGTTCACTGGGCGGGGGAATCGGTTGCTGTCGCTGAGTATCTACAGGTGTAGTTCCGGTAGAGTCAGCTTGAGCATCTGAATTGGTAGTCATTTCTGAATCGCCGATTGGCGTTGGTGGGTGCTGGCTTTGTATACTAGATGCTTCTGGCGGCTGAACACCAGAAGATGCGGGTGAGTCGGAAAACCGATTCACAGAAGAATTCATATAACCTCTATCCTCCTAGCGGCGGAGACACATTCCCTCGTGGTCTTTGGGCTGACTTATTCAAGCGTCTTTTTTTTAACACAATCAAGTCTTTGGTCAGCCGATCCGGAACACTGCTCCGGAAAAAGCTAGGCAAAAAACTCGATGGTGGGGAACTCAGCATCAGTCTGCCCATTGTAATAGAATGCAGTGCGATACGTGGTTGATCCGCAAAGTTTGTAGAATCTTTAATTAGGTCAGCCTGTGACGGACTAAATCTTAGCTTAATACTGCCAATATTCTGACATGTTTAACCTGGGGGAAACTGGAAAATCAAACAAGTAGGTTCATAATGTCATTAGAGTTCAGGAAAGTTTTGTGTCTAAAAAGCGTAGTCCATGGGTGGTACTGCTGTTAGTGCTATCAGTACTAGCATTTATCGGTATTTCAATAATTCCTTTGCTGGGAAATATCTCTAAAGATACACAAATCTCAGCAGAAGTAACACCTACCCCAACCTCAACAATTTCTGCCGAAGATCGTTCAGAATTAGAAGCTCAAGCCAAAGGTTATGAGCTAGTAGTGCAGCGAGAGCCAGATAATGTAACAGCCTTGCGGGGTCTTTTAGAAGTACGCCTACAGTTAGGGGACATTAAAGGAGCGATTGCTCCCCTGGAAAAATTAGCCAAGCTCAATCCTGACCAAACTGATTATGGAGTCTTGCTGGCTCAAGCTAGACAACAAAGCGGCGATCTTGAAGGTGCAGCCCAAGCCTATCGTAATATATTGACCTCCAAACCTGGAGACATGAATGCTTTACAAGGGCTGGTGAGTTTGCTAGTACAACAAAATCGTCCAGAAGCAGCAATTGGTCTACTGCAAGACACATTAAAAACGGCAACACAGGTCAACGAAATTCAACCAGGGGCTGTAGATATTATCTCAGTACAGCTTTTGTTGGGTCAGGTTTACGCCAATGAGGGACGCTATAACGAAGCCTTGGCTATCTATGACCAGTCTATCGAGACCAATGAACAGGATTTTCGACCACTGCTAGCTAAGGCACTAATTCTGAAACAACAGGGCAGAATCGGAGACGCTCAACCCCTCTTTGCCCAAGCAGTTTCTTTAGCACCAGCTCGTTACAAAGATCAAGTCAAACAGCTTGCAGGTGATGCATCTGTCCCTGCAAGTTCACCAGCTACGGAGGAAAATCCTGATCGCCGCGAGACACCAACCAGTCCTGGTAGTTAGAGGTGGGAAGGCGGAAGGTTATTTTTTAAATTATGCTGTATTTTGTCTGCTAACTCCTTGATTGCTCAAATTTAGTGTACTAAGCTGCTCCATTTGTGGTGACTAATACCTTCGTTCCTTTGGCTCGAATAAAGATATACTCACTGGTTTGTATTGCAAGTCAATGCCAGCTGACGAGTAGAAAGCGAGAGTATGCTTGAGAAAGTTGGTGTCATCTCGCTGAGAATAATCCTCGCGACAGTGAGCGCCCCGGCTTTCTTGCCGATTCAGAGCAGAAGTTAGGATAATCTCGCCGACAACCATCAAATTGCTTAGTTCTAAAGCTTCAGTAAGTTCTGTGTTCCAGCAAGTTCCTTGATCGTCTAGGTAAACTTGCTGATACTGCTGTTGCAATTCCTGGAGCTGGTTTAATCCTTCACCCATTAGTTCTGCCGTGCGGAAGACTCCACAGTATTGAGTCATGCAGTCTTGGAAGGCTTGACGCAACTGGGCTATCCTGATGATTCCTGGTTGTTGAAGTAGGGAATCAATCTTTTCTTGGGCAGTACTCAGGTAAGATTGCTCATCAATTTCTGGCAATTTACGGTTTTGGACATACTGGGCGATCGCAGCTCCTGTTCTTTTTCCATAGACAACACATTCTAGTAGAGAATTACTCCCTAGGCGATTGGCCCCATGCACAGAGACACAGGCAGATTCTCCAGCGGCAAAGAAGCCCTCTGTTAGCCCGTCAGGGCTGCTGCGCACCCGTCCCTCAGTGTTCACAGGTATCCCGCCCATCGAGTAGTGGGCAGTGGGTCGCACTGGCATTGGCTCATATATAGCATCAACACCTAGCAATCGGTGTGCTTCCTCCCAACAGAACGGAACTCGACTCATGATCTTTTCTTTGCCCATGTGACGCAGGTCAAGATAGATAAAAGAGCCTCCAGCACTGCCATCGGTATTAATCCCACGACCAGCACGAATTTCGCGGGTGATTGCTCTGGAAGTAATATCGCGAGGTGCCAATTCCATTTGTTTAGGGGCGTAATTTGCCATAAAGCGATCGCCCTCAGAGTTGATCAAATATGCGCCCTCGCCTCGTACAGCTTCAGAAATCAAGACGCCTACTGGGTACAAACCCGTCGGATGAAATTGCACAAACTCCATATCCTCTAAAGGCACACCAGCCACTGCTGACATTGCCAAACCGTCTCCCGTAGAGGCATAGTCGTTAGAAGTAGTATTAAATACCCGTCCATAACCACCAGTAGCAAACATCACTGCCTTTGCCCGTAATACTTGTGGCTGAGTGTCCAGAAGGTTGAACATGACAACACCTTTTGCCTGACCATCTTCTAAAATCAGCTGCATCACGTAATGCTCATCGTAGATGCGGACACCGTGATGCCGAAGGTTGTTTACTAGTTCGTGAAGAATCGCGTGGCCTGTCTTATCGGCTGCATAACAAGTGCGTTTGTGGGAATGCCCTCCAAAAGCCCTTTGAGCAATACGACCATCTGCTAGGCGAGAAAACAGTACCCCTAGGTGTTCTAGCTCAATTACCACCTCTGGAGCCTCGCGGGTGAGGATTTCTACAGCATCTTGGTCTGCTAGGTAGTCGGAACCCTTAACAGTATCAAAAGCATGAGCTTCCCAACTGTCTTCCGGGTCTACATTTTTCAGAGTAGCAGCCATTCCTCCTTGGGCGGCTACAGAGTGGGAACGGATAGGATGGGTTTTGGCAACGACAGCAACATCCAACTTGGAGTCAGTTTGTTTAATCTCCAAGGCAGCGCGACAGCCAGCTAATCCACCCCCAACAATAATGACATCGTGTTCTAGCATCTCTTGTTTTGTGTTTTGATCGGCATTACATTTATTGATTCTGACGCATAAAAAACTCCCCACCCAAAGGCAGGGAGCTTCTTTCCGATATCAACTAACTACCCCACTCAAAAGACCAACTTCTGTATCTGGTTTGTAACAGATACCTTACCTGGAACACAATGCACCAGTAAAGCCTAATTTGAGTTATCCCTAAACCCTAAAGACACCTATCTCAGCAGTCCTTTTGGCTTTTGAGATAGGTGTAACTTTAGCTTGAGGGCAATTACTTGTTTCAATCCTAAATCCCAAATTTCCCTGACATCCAACATTAAGTCAGCTTGCTGCCTGGATTGGTTTCTTAGTACTAGCTAGATTGCCACGATCTGTAGCAGTTGTTTCCTTCATGTCCATAGGAGTAAGCTCAAGATGATTGAGCAGTGTGGTCACAAAGGCAAAGAGCAAGAAAGGTAAAGAGATGACTAGAACTAGTCCGACAGTTGCTAGGGCGTAGATTTGGCGCTCGCTACTCCACAGAGCTAGTGCAGAAGCTAGAGTCAAGAAGATGACGATGATCCAAACCATAATTTGTCCGTAGATGTCGCCAAAGCTTAAGGTGCAGCTGAGGCGGTACTTTGTGAGTTGCTCCATAACCTATATTTAAAACAATTCTTTAGACTTTAAGGATAAGTGCGTCCTAGATGTTTAGGGCTTTTCTCAAGATATTTTTAACTAACCTTAGGACAAAGAAGATTTGTCAGTTACGCCCGATACCTGATCGGGTGATGGCTTTAAATATGGGAACTAAAACTAAGTCCCTACTTCCTAGCAAGAAGCAGGGACGAAGCTGGCAGTAAACAGCTTACTTTGCGTCTAATTTCCTTTCTCAACTCATTACCAACTGTGCATTGCCGCCCCGCCCATCTAGATCAGCACTAGCTATCTTCTGATTCATCTTCCGAGCTTGAATTGGTTTCTGAGTTAGTTTCTGAAAGTAATTGCCAAGACTTTTCAAACGCCATTCGCTGTTCGGCATTATGCAGGAAGTAACCACTGATTATAGCTGAAGCTAGAAGCCGACCCAGATGTTCGCGACTCGTGGTAATCCCGATAGCAAAGTTTTCTGGAGGCAAAGTTCCTAGCAGACCAGTAATGTTACGTTCTATTACTTGAATAGCTGAGGCTGAAGGCTTGGAGAGTTGGGCAACAGTTTCCGGGTGCATTGATTGGACGTACTGCCAGAGTATGTCGCCACTTTCTGATTCGTTGCCAAAAAAGTCTGGTACTCGATTAGACAGATTATTCATGATAGTAATAGGTAGTAATCGGCAGGTTGTAAGTTTTTTAATCTTTGTACCTACCAATTTAGTCTGTTTGGTCTCGTATCGCAGTGAGTGCAACCGAACCGCCCTTGAGGGATTATCCCCACTAATGAAATTGTGCTTAAGGGGAAAGTAGTTGTTTGTCGTAAAAAACCCCGCTTGGGGGACTTCCCCCCAAACCCCCTTGACAAGGATTGATCGCTTGAGTTCAACCTAATACCAAGCTTTAACCTAAAGCCTTATAAAGCTGCATGACTTCGGTAATTGGCAAGCGTGATTGGACTCCCAAGGTAAGTGATGAACTATGCCCCCGACTCAGATGATCAGCCGCAGCACAGCCGATCATCGCTGCATTGTCGGTGCATAAATTGAGAGGGGGGAAGAGTATCTGTAAATTGTGACCAACAGCAGCTTCTTGCAGGTGTTTTCTCAGTCCGCTGTTAGCAGCAACACCGCCGCCAAGAGTGATGGTATCAAGTCCATAATCAAGGGCACAGCGAATCACACGTTTGGTTAGCGATCGCGCTACAGTTTCTTGGAAACTAGCAGCAAGATCACTAACTGGTAAATCGGATGTCTCCTGTTCTAGTTTTTGTACTAGTCGTAGCACTGCCGTCTTCAAACCACTGAAACTAGAGTCGTAGGGGTGGTAACCGCCGCTAGGAAGGGAAACTTTGCCTTCTGGTAGGGGAAAGGCTGCTGGATTACCTTGCTTGGCGAGTTTGTCAATTGCTGGCCCGCCTGGATAGCTTAAGTTCAACAACCGGGCTACTTTATCAAAAGCTTCTCCAGCTGCATCGTCACGGGTTGCGCCCAGCATTTCGTATTTTCCGCAATCTTTGACGTAAATCAGGCTGGTATGACCACCAGAAACTAACAAACATAAAAACGGTGGCTTCAACTCTGGCTCACTCAGATAAGTAGCGTAAATGTGACCTTCCAGGTGATGGATACCGAGGAAAGGCTTTTGGTGGACAACGGCTAAGGTCTTAGCAGCAGTTAAACCCACTAACAGGGAACCTACTAGGCCTGGTGCACAGGTTGCTGCTACACCGTCAATGGCTCCCCAGTCTAGTTGAGCTTCCAATAGAGCAAATGCGATCGCTTCATTAATTTTTTCTACATGAGAGCGTGAAGCTACTTCTGGAACAACACCGCCATACATCTGGTGAACTGGGATTTGGGAGGACACTATACTACTGCAACAGGTGCGATCTTTGACGATCGCGACTGCTGTTTCATCACAACTGGTTTCTATTGCCAACACGCAAGCCATAGACAAACTTACCTTGATAATTTTTGAGACACTTACCCAACCTCAAACAGCTATGTTAAGTTTTCTGCCAACTCTGACATTGAGGTACAGAGCTAAGGTTATAAAAAGTTCAGTCCTGAAACTTCAATAAATTGGAAAATGAATCCAGTTATAGCAGCACCACTGGCTTACGGTCTCCTCGCCATGATTGGGGGAGTGATGGGTTACCTGAAGGTTAAGAGCAAAATGTCGATCATTTCCGGTTTGGTTAGTGGTCTTTTGCTGGTTTTTAGTGCCATTGTGCAACTCCAAGGACACCAATGGGGCTTAACTCTGGCTTCGGTTGTGGCAGCAGCACTAGTAATTATCTTTGCTGTGCGTCTGGTCAAAACTCGCAAGTTCATGCCTGCTGGTCTGATGATTATTGCAGGTGTACTTTCTTTAGGAGTAATGCTCTATCCACTAGTACAGCTCTAGTAGTTGACAAAGCTGTTGTGGGGTCGGTAACGAGTGTGTTCAGTTAAGGCTGAATGCTTATTGATCTTGATTAAGCCTCTAATGCCTCTTTATATAAATTAACATTTTATGAGGTTGACGCGGTTTGATTAGCCTGCTAAAAACGAGCTTAATAGGTCAGATATTCAACCATAGCTAGAGATGACAATCACCAGGCAGCAGAGTTGATAGCTATGCTCAAATTATCAATGTCTTTCAATTTTGAGGATACACAATCTACTTTAATTTAATTAAACTTTACTAGATTAACCAGGCAGAGTTAAGATTGCTTGAGTACAAAAATAGCTGCATTATTTTGTACATATAAGTTTTTGTTTCGTAACAAAAGGAAACAATTCAATGCGACGATTGTTGGCTCTGCTTTTTGCCGTAACGCTATGGTTTGGTTGTGTAAGCTCTGCTTCTGCTACAGAGGTAGCAGGACTTGTACCTTGTAGTGAATCTCCTGCTTTTCAGCAACGTGCTAAAAGCGCTCGTAATACTACTGATAATCCTCGCTCAGGTAAAGAAAGATTTGAGCGTTATTCTCAGGCAATGTGTGGACCTGAGGGGTTACCTCACCTGATTGTGGATGGCCGTTTGAGCAAGGCTGGCGACTTTTTAATTCCTAGCCTTATCTTTCTTTATATAGCTGGCTGGATTGGTTGGGTTGGTCGTAGTTATCTGCAAGCGATTAAAAAAGAAAAAAGCCCAGAAGAAAAAGAAATCATCATCGATGTGCCCATGGCGATCAGCAAAATGCTCTTCGGCTTTACCTGGCCACTAGCAGCATTAAAAGAAATCACCACTGGTGAAATGTTTGCTAAAGATGATGAAATTACCGTTTCACCGCGTTAGTAGAGACATTTTATTAATCTGTTTCTGCTTGACTGACTTAACAATTTGAGGAAAATTTTCATGTCGGATTTACTCAAGTATCTTTCCACCGCACCGGTGTTAATGTTTACTTTGTTGTTCGTTACTGCGGGAATTTTGATTGAATTTAACCGCTTTTTCCCTGACCTGCTCTTCCATCCCATGCCTTAGGTTTTACTGGGTCTTGAAGAGAGGTTAATAGCTAATAAGAAACTCGCGATTGTTTAGTTGCCAAGCATTAGCTTCCTTAGCAGCGTTAAAGCGTTAGTAAGGACACTAGTAGTACAGAGTAGGATGTACTAGCAGCAACAACTTGTCGCGGGTTTCGTGATTGTTAAAGATATAATTTCTAGAGCCGTATTCTTGCAGCAGTTGCCAATCTTTTTAGCTTAATTGTAACGACAGTAAGATATTCAAAATTTGAATATAACTTGAACGAGTCTCTCCCATCTCCTTAAAGCCTATTTCCAGGTATTCAGAGCGAAAAATTGTTCTGCGATCGCTTAAACATGCAGTGGTCAAGTATCGGTGAATAGCGAACAGTCTGATCACTGATAAAAATAGGACTTACGCACTGCAGAAGCTAGTTTAAGGGATTGGCTTCTAGCTCCTGCGGAGCCGCTACACTAAGGCTATCCCTCAGAATGACCTAATTTCCTATTCAGCGCGTAAGTCCTGAAAAAGATGCTTTCCTCTTGAAAGTACTTCCTTGGTGGAAATTTTTCTAAGCTTTGTGTCGTTCCATACCCAAGGCATTTATCCTGGAAAAGTTGCCTCACAGGGAGACTACTTATGGGACGTTTAGCACTGCTGAGTGTGTCTGATAAAACAGGGCTAATTGAGTTTGCCCGTCAGTTGGTGGAAGAATTTGAATTTGAGTTAATCAGCAGTGGTGGAACGGCCAAAGCGCTGCAAGAGGCGGGATTGCCAGTAACAAAAGTTTCTGATTACACAGGTTTTCCTGAGATTTTAGGTGGCAGGGTAAAAACCCTACACCCCAGGATTCACGGGGGAATTTTGGGGCGTCGTAACTTGCCGCAAGATCAACAAGAGATGGAAGAACACCAGATTCGTCCCATTGATTTAGTAGTGGTGAACCTCTACCCCTTTGAAAAAACAATTGCTCGTCCAGATGTGACTCAAGAGGAAGCAATTGAGAATATTGACATTGGTGGCCCTGCCATGCTTAGAGCGGCTGCGAAGAATTATGCTAATCTGAGCGTATTATGCAATCCGGGAAATTATCACGACTATGTGCGGGAAATCCAACAAAATAACGGTGAAGCTCCCTTAAACTTCCGGAAAATCTGTGCCCAGAGAGCATTTTGGCATACTGCCGCTTATGACAGAGCGATCGCTAATTACCTCAGTGGCGACTCTCTGCAAACCAAGATTCCTGGACAAGCGACACCACCGCCACAGTTTGCCCTATCAGGACAGCGATTACAACCCCTGCGTTACGGAGAAAATCCCCATCAACCAGCAGCTTGGTATCAAGTTGGGGCAGTACCAACAGGCTGGGCGAGTGCTTCCATTCTTCAGGGCAAAGAACTCAGTTACAACAATTTGGTGGATTTGGAAGCAGCACGCAGGATTATTGCTGAATTTACGGATACTCCAGCCGTAGCGATTCTCAAGCATACCAATCCCTGTGGCGTGGCCTTGGGAACAACCTTGACTCAGGCTTATCAAAAAGCTTTACAAGCTGATGCTGTTTCCGCTTTTGGGGGAATTGTTGCCCTAAATCAGCCGATTGACGCCTCTACGGCGAAGGAACTAACCAAAACGTTTTTAGAGTGTGTCGTTGCACCTGGTTGTGAAGCCGAAGCGCAGGAAATTCTAGCGAAGAAATCGAACCTACGCGTGTTAGTTTTACCAGATTTGAGCAGTGGACCGCAGCAGACAGTAAAAGCGATCGCTGGTGGTTTTTTGGTGCAAGCAGCCGATGAAGCCCTCAATGTGCCAGATCAGTGGCAAGTAGCAACGGAAAAACAACCGACACCTGAACAATTAGCGGAATTACTCTTTGCCTGGAAAGTTGCCAAGCATGTCAAGTCTAATGCCATTGTCATCACGCGCGATGGCGCGACTTTAGGTGTCGGTGCTGGTCAAATGAACCGTGTGGGTGCCGTGAAAATTGCTCTAGAACAAGCTGGCGAAAAAGCTCAAGGAGGTATTCTCGCTAGTGATGGCTTTTTCCCCTTTGACGACTCGGTGCGAACTGCTGCTGCTGCTGGGATTGAGGCAATTGTGCAACCGGGTGGTAGTGTGCGAGATCAAGATTCCATTCAAGCGGCAAACGAACTAGGGTTGGTGATGGTTCTCAGTGGCATGCGTCACTTTTTACACTAAAAGTAAAAGTGGCAAGTGGCAGGTAGATTATCGAGGAAGAATCAAGGTGGTAGGTGGTAGTAGGTCATCAAGTTTGAATTGAGGGTTGACATCCTCCTCGCCTGAAGGAAATTCGGTCTAGGCGACCTCTTTAATTCAGGCGGGGATGCCCCACATTGCTGTTAGAGATTCCTGATTCTGCCACACCACTTACGACACTGCGCTACTGTTCAGCAGTTTCAGACTCTAGGGTAATATTTTTTGCTAGATACATCGCTCTGTCTTTGAGAATTTCAGCTATCCCATAAATTTCATTGAGGGTTGAAAGAGGCTTCTTCGCTTCTTTGCCACTAGCATCAAGAATAGCGAGACTTTTTTTGTTGGGAAAAAATCGAAGACGGCAGATAGTTTTTGAAGCCTTGCCATCCAAATTAATACCAAAATAACTTCTGGTGTCCTTATACTGAATACGCTCAATATCTACAACTTCACGTAAAATTGCCTTAACAATATGAAAAGCCTCTAGTTCCTCCTCTGTCGTAACTATCCCCTCAATATCCGATGGGGAATCTGTTTCTGAATCTTGAGCCTCAGTTGAAGGGGTTGGGGGTTCTACATTAATGACAGCAGATATTGTTGCTGTAATGCGTTCGTTAATAAATTCCTTGAGTGAACGCTTAGTAATCTCTGTGAATCTTTCCGCAACCGAGGCAACAAGCCTACCAGAATATACTTGACTGGCAAAGAACTTAACGAATTCAGGAGATGGATCGACTAACTGCTCAGCCATGAGTCGCTTGATCTCATTCGTATAAAGTAGTGTTCGTGCCACGTCTTCTAGCTCATTTGGGTCAAAACCTGACTTAGAAAATCGTTTAAGTTCATTAATGCTGGATTCGTTAAAGTCCAACATGTTGAATTCAAAGAAAGGCTTTTCATCCATGATGTTGGGCTTCTCTGTATCGGTATAAAACCGATACATAATGCCATTTGTTAAGATGCTAAATTTTGCTAGAGTGGTATGAAAATAACGGTGTAGTTGAGAACTGTGTTTGGGATTTTCTAAGCTGCCACCACACCACTTACATTCAATCAAGATGGCGGGATTACCATCTATGATGATTGCATAATCTACCTTTTCACCTTTTAATCCAGGCACATCGGCTGTAAATTCGGGGCAAACCTCCATGGGGTTAAAAACGTTGTACCCTAAAGCATTAATAAAAGGCATCACAAAAGCGCTTTTGGTCGCTTCTTCTGTTTTAATTTGTTCTCTGAGTTTGGAAATTTGCTGAGAAATAGATTTAATTTGGTCGATAAAGTCCATTCTTATTTTTCTCTAATTAATGTTTAATTGTTTAATTACTAGGTTATTATTCTCAGACTTGTAGATTATGTCCGGAAAAACAACTGGACGATAGGACAATTTTCCGGTTTATTTCCCTTCCCCCTCCTCATTGGGCTTGCTCGGCTTCTGTTCTAAGTGTGGAGGGTTGATATTTTTGTTAACGTTTACGTAATGTTCTCCCTGGTGTATAACTTGAGTCCAGGATCTATGAGAAGGGAATTGCTGTAGGGCAGTACTCAGGTTGAGACAGTCACCGGACTCAACAGGCTACATGATAGCGATCGTTGCTGAGATAGGTTCTCCTTGGCTGGTTGGGGTAAGCTTTAGTCAGTCACCCCCACAGTTCCGAGGAGTTAAGTCCTGTACAAATCAACCATAATATGTGTCACACAGCTTCAAATTAAATTGGTATAACACCTAATAACCCGTGAAAATTGCTGTAAGCAATTCCTCCTCCTGGGTGAACCGTGAGAATGAATTAATATCATCTAATTAGATGAGCTGACTGTATGAAGTTGGGGTCGGGTTTTCAATTGTAATCTGGCAATATATAGAGATATTAATTGGCTACCTAATCCAGATCAGATTAATAGACCTCTTGCATAAATGCGAAATCCAACCTCTCAATGTATTGATTTGGCGTTGTAAAAATGGACTTTTGCAAGAGGTCTAATCAAACCTAGTTGCCTTCTCCGGTATTTTTCAATGACACCGGATGCGCGGAAAATGGCTAAGATTTAAGGGTTAACTGAATTGTGTTCTCAGCTTTCTTTTCAGCACTCTCAACTGGTGCCGCTTGATTACCAAATTCATACCATAACCATAAGTCGATAAATGTCAAAAAGAGGAGCCAATTTCATGAGATGGATCAAGTGGACTACAGCAGTGCTGCTGATTGCTTCTGTAGAACTCATGATCAGTAATGCTGCTCTTGCTCAAGAGGAAAATCAATTGCCAGCAATGGAAACTGCTAGCTCTGTACAAAACAACAACTACTTAGAAAAACTGCCGCCTCTAATTGACCGAGAGGTTTTCTTTAGCAACCCACAAATTGCTAACGCAAAGCTTTCACCGGACGGAAAATTTTTGGCATTTCAAAAGCCTCTCAATGATGTACTCAATGTTTGGGTAAAACGCCTTGATCAACCTTTCGAGGCAGCACGTCCGGTTACAGCAGATACAGATAGACCAGTACCCTCCTACTTCTGGAGCGAAGACGGACAATATATTCTTTACAGTCAAGATAAAGGCGGTAACGAAAACTTCCACCTTTATGCCGTTGATCCTGCTGCTGCTACTGCCAATAAATCCTCACCTCCTGAGGCCCGCGACTTAACGCCCTACGATAATCTTCAGGCTCGCATCTATGCTGTGCCAGAGACCACACCTAACTACATTATTGTGGGTCTTAATGACCGTAATCCACAGCTACACGACGTTTACCGTTTGAATTTAACCACAGGAGAACGGGAGCTATTGATCAAAAATGAGCAGAATGTGTCTAGCTGGAAGGCAGATCGAGAAGGCAACATTCGCCTAGCCGTGCGACAGACAGAGGATGGCGGTACGGAAATTTTGCGGGTTGATGAGGGCGAAACTTTAGAGCCTGTGTATACCTGTGATTTTGAGGAAAGCTGCTATCCGATCCGCTTTCACAAAGACGGCGAGCGCGTCTACATGGAAACCAACAAAGGAGACGATCTAGACCGAACTCGCCTGATTTTATTCAATCCTGAAACTCAAGAAAGCGAGTTGGTTGAGGTCGATCCAGAGCAGGAAGTTGATTTTGGAGGTGCCATTTTCTCAGAAGCAACGGATGAGTTGATTGGTACTTACTATATTGGCGATCGCTTGCGGATTTATCCCCAAAATCAAGAATTTGGCCAGGATCTGGCTTTCCTTAAGCAAGAACTGCCACCAGGGGATTTTTATTTAAATTCAACCACAGATGATGATCGTCTAGTTCTAGTTACGGTTCAGCAGGATATTGACCCTGGTTCCACCTACCTCTTTAACCGAGAGACTCGCCAGCTCGAAAAACTCTACGAATCTCGTCCAGAACTGCCCAGCGAAGATTTGGCTCCCATGCGTCCAATTCGCTACACTGCTCGCGACGGTTTAGAGATTCCTGCCTACCTGACGACACCCAAGGGCGTTGAAGCACGTAATTTGCCCGTTGTTATCCTTCCCCATGGTGGCCCTTGGGCTCGGGACATGTGGGGTTATGATCCTATGGCTCAGTTTTTAGCTAATCGTGGCTATGCAGTGCTACAGCCCAATTTCCGGGGTTCCACTGGCTATGGTAAAGCCTTTCTCAATGCTGGCAATAAGCAGTGGGGAACTGGTGCCATGCAGCATGACATCACCGACGGGGTTAAATACTTAATTGAGCAGGGCATTGCTGATCCAGAGCGAGTTGCCATTTTTGGGGCTTCTTATGGAGGTTATGCTACTTTAGCTGGTCTAGCTTTTACTCCTGACCTTTACGCAGCAGGTATTTCCTACGTTGGTCCCTCGAACATTCTCACTTTAATTGAGGCAATTCCCCCGTACTGGTTGCCCATCAAAAAAAGTTTTACACTGCGCGTCGGGGATCCAGAAAATCCCGAGGAGTTGCAGCGCCTGCGTCAGCAATCCCCTCTCTTTTCTGCCGAGGAAATTAAAGCTCCACTACTAGTAATTCAGGGGGCAAATGATCCGCGTGTCAAGAAAGCAGAGTCCGATCAAATTGTGGTTGCTCTACGTAATTTAGGTCGTGATGTGAAGTATTTGGTGGCACCCAACGAGGGACATGGCTTTAGAAATGAAGATAATCGACTGGCAGTAACGGCAGCAATTGAAGACTTTTTCGGCAGTAAACTTGGGGGACGTGTTCAAGAATCGATGTCGCCACAAATCAAAGCACGCTTAGAAGCTCTGAGTGTAGATGTGAGTAAAGTCAAGGCTCCTGAGTCCATTTCTGAGGCAGAAGCAGGGCAATAATCCTTCCTTAGACCTCAATTATCCGGTTTCAATGCTGTTTTTAAATTGAGCAAAAAATAGGGGGAAGAGAACTTATATCTCTTCCCCTTTGCTGATTGTGATTATGCCCTTTGGGATTATCTTTGAGTTTCCGACGCAGCATTTGAGTTTGTTTTTTGAGCTGTCTGCGTCTGGCAGATCCACCTTTACCTTTATCATTTCTCCCTTCTTTGCGGGGTGATTCCCAGCGTTTAAGCCGCTTTACCATTATTGTTTTCTCCTTGAGCAAAATCTAAATTAAAAATTTTCTAGTTATAACTTCTCAGATGCAGAATCTAATCCTTTCTCTAGTTTTAACCTATAGGACAAGGCTCCCAGTTAATCTACCTGGAAGCCCGGCTGTCCAGGATTTTGGAGAGTGGGCGGAGAGAGACTCGAACTCTCACGACCAAAGGCCGCTACATTTTGAGTGTAGTGCGTCTACCAATTTCGCCATCCGCCCTTGGAGGCAACCTTCTTATTATAGCCAACTTGTGGCTGTTCTAACAAGGACTGATAAGTTTGAGAACTAGCCCAACGATCAATCTCCCGCGCCCGTAGTACTGGCACTGGGTGACTCAGTTGTGCTGTCTGCGCTGATTTGAGCAATTCGCCCAGCTCTGTCTTGCTAATGGCATCATAAGCCCTAGCTTGCTCAATAAAGGCGTCTAGGTTGAGTTGTGGTGCCAGTGTAGGGGAACCGCCAGCTAGTTTCATGAGTACAGACATCACTACCCTAGGGTTTTGAGTTGCCAACAGCGCCGCGCGATCGCAAGTAAATTCCGCACAACGCAACCACTCCAGCAACTGTTCCTGTAGACTTTGAGCAACTACGGTTCCCCAGTTGGGTATTAAACTGGCGGCGACAACAATAATGTTGAGGGGTGTTAAGTAAACTCCATGCTCGCACTTCAGGTGACCTAGTTCATGAGCAATTACCGCCTGAATTTCTTCCGGCGTTAGCATGTCGATCAAGGAAGTATGCAGGACAATAAAAGGCTGTTTGCCCCGCATTGCAAAAGTATAGGCATTAGGAACCGGGTTTTGCTGTACATATAGCTGAGGCGGCTCTAGATCTAAAGTTTGACAGGCTTCTAGGAGCAACTTATGAAGCTGCGGCAGTTGCTTTTCACTCACCAACACGCTGGCGGCTATATTATTAAGATGAAAAAACTGTTCCGCTACGGAGCCTAGCAGACTTCTTACCATCAAGTCGAGACCAGGCAACTGTTTGAGAGATTTAGTTGCTTGCAAGTCTAGGGGATGGCGGAACTGATCTGCCTTGAGACCAACCAGTGTTTTTTTGGAAAAAGTCATACAGACAACTGTAAATCAAGTAAATGTTGTTGAGCGATAAGGCTAAGGAATTCACTCCCATCGGTCTGAAAAATAACCATGTCAGAAAGCTACTAAGACTTTGGCTATCACTCCGAAAACAGACAGTTCACCACTAACTACTATCTAGTATATCGAGGCAGAACATTTACTGATCAGCTACCAATTGGCACTCCTTACATCTCAAATAGCCAATTTTTGACGCGATTTAAGCTATCCCACTGAGGTTTTCTGCTGAGGCCATCTTCAATACTCTCAGATACTTCATCTCGGAGTTCTGGATCAATCGCTATCTGCTGTTTAACTATGTCGATGTGTTTCCGAACACCGGTTTTGCCCGTCTCTAGCATGGCAAGAGCCAGATTAATTTGTGCTTGAGGAGCATTGGGAGCTAACTTCACGCTTTTGAGAGCTACTTTATAAGCCTGCGGAGATTTATCTTCGAGCAAATATAGCCAAGCCAGACAACTCCAGGCTACAGGATTTTTCGGAGAACGCTCACATATTTCTTGGAAAACAGGAACCAGTGTATCCGGGCCTTCACCGGCTTTATAGCGTTCTAAGCCAAGATCGAAAAGGGAGTTAGGGGACTCAGTCATGGATAGTTGTTAATTTAATTCTGCTAGATTTAGCGGCAATTTGCCACTGAGCAAAAAATATACCAGACCCAGCTCAATTTGGATCTGGCAAGATTGAAAACCGAGCCATTGAGATTAGCGACCACGGCTTACCCTAGCTTAGTCATCAGCAGTCGCTTTTCTGTTGGAACCAAAAACAGTGCAATTAACCTGCCTTAGACGCCAAAAGACTTACCACAGCCACAGCTTTGAGCAGCATTTGGGTTGGTAAATTGGAAACCACCACCAATCATGGAGTTGCTGTAGTCGAGTACCAGGCCGTAGAGATAAAGTATGCTTTTCGGGTCGCAGATGATTTTGAAACCGTCGTAGTCAAAGACGTTATCATCTTCTCTAACTTTGCTGGCTTCTTCAAAATCCATCATGTACGACATACCAGAACAACCGCCTTGGCGCACACCAACCCGCAAGTAGAGTTCTTTTCCTTGACTCTCTCGCAGGGCCAAAACATGCTGGAGGGCGGCTTCTGTCAGTTGTATCCCTTTTTGTTGTGGCTGAGTTGCTTGTGTCATTAGTAGTTTATGACTCCTAATTAATCTTTCGTATAAGTGAGTTTAGTCTTCCACTCTACAGTACCAAGTTTATCGATATTATCGGCTTAGTAGTGAATTCGCTTTTCAACAACAAGGTAAATAAAAACTGCCAAGCGACGACATTAATAATAAAGGAACAGCCTGGAAATTATTGAGGTTTAATAGGAGTATCCACCCAAAAACTGACTGTTCCCGGTCAGCCTTTCCGCACTCAAAGCAAGCTACCTGATATGTCTGGTCTCAATAAAACTACCTGTCGTCGTCTCAAAAATTTACAACAGATTTCTAGTGTTTGGGAGGGTGACCGTCGTCCTTTATCAACTTTATCGGATGGTCTGGAACAGACTGCCGAAGGTAGCAGTGAATGTATTATTTGGGTGGATGGTTCTGAAGGAATTGTGCGGTCTATGGACGTGATCTCACCTGACATGGGACCAGAGGCAATTGTTCGCGCCTTGCTCAGAGCAATGGAATATCCCCAAAGTCCTGGAAGACCAGCAAGACCAGCGAAAATCGTCGTTCGAGATCGAGAAATTCAGTTTTTTTTGCGGGGTGTACTGCAAGAATTAGAAATTGCCATTGATTATGTTCCAGGTTTGCCCCTAATTGACGAATTATTTCGCGGTTTTGAGGAAATTGCTGCCACCAGACAGCCCCAGCTACCTCCCCAGTATGCAGACCTTTTGCTGAGCAAAGCTTATGAAATTTGGAATTATGCCCCCTGGGAACTGCTAGCTGACCACAATATCATCTCAATTGAATTAAACCGATGGGATGTGGGAACTTTGTATGCTTCAGTGATGGGCATGCTGGGTATGGAGTATGGAGTATTGCTCTATCGCTCTCTCGATTCTCTGCAAAGATTTCGAGCATCAGTATTAACTCAGGATTCTTTTGAGGCAATGGAAAAGGCTTTCTTAGGACAAGATTGCTTGTTTCTAACTTTTGGCAAAGTTGATGATGACTCAGAAGATGATGAAGAAAACGATGAATTTGACTTAGCTGACCTGTCGGTGTCAGAAATTATTCCTGGCTTTGGAGCGGTACATCCTTTTGAAGGTATGCGACCCTTTTTGTATGAAGAAGAAGCAATCGCAGTCTACGTTGCCCTGGAAGCACTTCATCGCTTTTTAAGAGCTTCCTATCGGCAGTTAGTCCACAACAACTTTCCAGTAATTAATAAGCGTTACCGCATACCTATACCCTTAGATGGTGAGTTAAAGCCTACAGCTACCGTTAAAGTTGCCACTCTCCCCGAATTGGCATCGGATTTGTTAGAAATGGTCGATTTAACCGTTGAAGAAGATTTTGATGAATCCGACATTTCCGTACCCCTAAGAGATGACTTGGTGCCAAAAGATGCCTTTCTTAGCTTGGGTATGATTCCTTGGGAAAGTGTCGCCAAGTTGCGCTCCGGTGTTGATTGCTATCAGTCGATGAACCTTAAGGAAGCAGGAGAGGGCATGCCTGTGATTTTAATTCAAACCACTCGCCCCAAAGCTAAAGTACTCATTGAGCAAATTCAAACAGCGGGTGGCCTTAAGGGTATTTGCTTCAATCCGGGAGAAGATCCCGTGGAAGGTGAGGGTTATGATTTAGGAATTCTCCAGACTCAAAATAGCACTCTGTATCTATTTGGCGAATTTCCTGAAGCCGACCCTACCCACATTGCTGCTCGCCAAAAGTGGGATCAGCGATGTAAAAAAATTCAAGGATATTGTGGTTTAATCATTGCCAGGGGACTCAAAGGCGCATCTGGCGGTAATCCCCAGCCTCGGGACATTATGGCTCTATTTGAGACGCGATCGCTCTCAGCAAAGGAACTAGGATTAGGTATGCTACAGTTAATGCCTGAGTTTGAACTATAAAGTCTAAGCTTATTGAATTAGTCGATGATGACTAAGGCTTCCGTATATATCTAGATATAGATGGGTTTTAATCAATTCCATCTAGCCTAAAAATTGGGTGTTTAACAAGTCTTATTAACTATTTTCTATTTTAAATTAACCATTAACTAACTATTAGACCTCTCCAGAAATTAGATTTTGGCTCAGGCAGCAGGAGGGCTTCAGGTTCTTTTTTGGAGATGTCTATTGATTAGAGTAACTAAGTGAAGCTATATATATCAATACTCTAGTTTCCATGATCAAGATAGTTAGTGGTGAGTAATTGCCAAGCTTAAAAATCCCTATGCACATGATCAACAGGTTTCAGATGTACCGCAAACAGTGGCGGTCAATTGGCAAATTACTGGCTCTGTCCGTCTGTTGCTGTTTACTAGTGATTAGTTGTGGTGATCGCTCAACTACAGAACAGACAAGTTCACCTAGTCCTAGCGTTAGTCAGAGCAGCCGGTTAATAGTCGGCACAACCTTAAAGCCAAGAACCCTTGACCCAGCAGATGCTTATGAGTTAGCGACAAGTAACATTCTCTACAGTTTGGGCGATCGCCTCTACACTTACAAGCTCGGCACCTCGGAACTAGTACCACAACTGGCTACAGAACTACCTAAAATAAGTGAAGACGGTCTAACTTATACGATTCCCCTACGTAAAGAGGTTGTCTTTCATGACGGGACGCCCTTTAGTGCCGAGGCAATGGCATTTTCCCTGAAGCGGTTTATGGAAAATGGTGGCAAACCTTCCTCTCTACTAGTAGATGTAGTGGACTCTGTTGAGGCATCTGGGGAGTACGAACTTACCATCAAACTCAAGAATTCTTTTGCTGCGTTTCCTTCCCTATTAGCTTTTTCAGGAATGTGTGCCGTCTCTCCTCAAGCTTATGAGATTGGTAGTGGTAAATTCCAACCGACAAAGTTTGTCGGGACTGGCCCTTATAAGCTGGTTGACTTTAAACCAGACTCGATTCGGCTTGACGTTTTTGAAGGCTATTGGGGAGAAAAACCCCCAAACCAAGGACTAGACTTTCAAATCCTCACCAGTTCTGCTAATTTGTTTAGTTCCATCACAACTAGTGCCGTAGACATTGCTTATCAAAGCCTAGATCCAGACCAAATCCTCAGTCTGCAAGATCAGGCAGCATCCGGTAGCTGGCAAGTGATTGATGCCCCAAGCAATAATGTCAGCTATTTGGTACTTAATACGCAGCTAGAGCCATTTAAACAACCAGAAGTAAGACAAGCGATCGCGGCGCTGATCAACCGTAAACTGATCAATGAGCGTGTTCTCAGAAATCAGGCACAGCCAGCCTTCAGCCTGATTCCTACTAGCTTTGAAGTTTCTCAGCCAACTTTTGAAACAACTTACGGTGATGGCAATATTTCCCAAGCCAAGGAACTGCTCACTCAAGCAGGATTTAGCAAGGAAAATCCCTTAACATTTGAAATCTGGTATCCGTCTGGTTCTGCAACTCGGCAACAGGTTGCCAGCCTGCTGAGAGAATATGCAGCCAAGGAACTAGAAGGAACGGTGGAAATCCAGCCACAAGCTGTAGAGTCAGCCAACTTCTTTGGCAACATTGGCAAAGGAATTTATCAGAGCGCTTTAGTAGATTGGTATCCTGATTTTGCCGATCCTGACAACTTCATCCACCCCTTGGTGAGTTGTACCAGAGGTTCAGAAGCTGAGGGTTGTCAAGAGGGAGCTAGTAAAAGCCAGGGTTCATTTTACTATAGCGATCGTATGAATCAGCTAATTGAACAGCAGCGCGCTGAACAAAATCCTGAAGCTCGTCAGAAAATTTTTGTCGAGATACAAGAACTACTAGCTAAAGATGTTCCTGTAATTCCTCTATGGCAACCAAAAGAATATGCTTTTGTCCAAAAAGGAATTGAGGAATTTAAGCTAGATCCAATTCAGCAGTTACCTCTTTGGGACATTAAGAAAGCAACCTAGCTGAGAAGCTATCCACAAATTATAATTGAAGCCCCACAGGTTTAACCTGTGGTTTTTCTGCTAATATCGGCTTTTCAGAGCAACTCTAAGCCGTTATCTTGCTATGCATCTAATTGATTATGCCATTGTCATTTGCTATTTAATAGCCATAGTCATTTTTGGAGTAATTCTCGAACGAAAAGCTTCTCAGGGAATAGACTCATATTTTCTGGGAAATCGCAAGATGTCCTGGTGGGCTTTAGGTGCCTCTGGGATGGCTTCTAATACTGATCTCGCTGGCACGATGGTGATTACGGCTTTAGTCTATGCCTTAGGAAGTCAGGGATTTTTTATTGAAATCCGTGGTGGAGTTGTCTTAATTATGGCAATTTTGATGACTTTTATGGGCAAGTGGAACAGGCGAGCTAAAGTGATGACTTTAGCTGAATGGATGCGCTTGCGTTTTGGTTCAGGACGTGAAGGTAATACTGCCAGAATTATCAGTGCCTTTGCTAATATTGTCTTTGCTATTGGTGCTGTTAGTTACTTCTCGGTTGGAGGGGGGAAATTCTTTGGGCAATTTCTAGGCATTGATGACCGTTATGCCTCAATTTTTCTAATTTTAATGGCTCTAATTTATACCACTGTCAGTGGTTTTTACGGCGTAATTTGGACAGATGTATTTCAGGGTATCTTGATTTTTATTGCAATTATTTATGTCTGCGTAATTGCTTTACAAACTGCTATTTTACCTGCTGAATTTACGGTTTCTCTTCCCTTGGGAGATGGTAAGTTTCAACAAATTACCACCACTCTCGCGGATTGGAGCAGTATGTGGCCCAAAATGGAACTTGACCTGCCGGGGCAATATGCCATATTTAATTTGCTGGGTGGAGTCATTTTCTTTTATACATTGAAAACCATTATGGAAGGTTTTAGCGGCGGGGGCGGCTATATTATTCAACGATATTTTGCTGCCAAAAGCGATCGCGAAGCTGGATTACTTTCCTTATTCTGGATCTTCTTACTAGCATTTCGTTGGCCTTTGGTTACAGCTTTTGCTGTACTCGGTATCCATTACGGCATTACCAACGAAGTAATTGCTGATCCAGAACTGGTTTTACCTACAGTAATTGCCGCCTATATCCCGATAGGCATCAAGGGATTACTAGTAGCTAGTTTTATGGCAGCAGCAATGTCTACTTTTGACTCGATTATCAACGCTAGTGCTGCTTATTGGGTAAAAGATATTTATCAAGCCTATATCAATCCCCAGGCTTCTAACCAACAACTTATCGCCCAAGGTCGTTGGGCATCTATTCTAATTGTGGTGTCAGGATTGCTTTTTAGTTTCAATATTACGAACATCAACGATATTTGGGGATGGCTAACTCTGGGATTGAGTGCTGGACTTTATATTCCTTTACTCCTGAGATGGTATTGGTGGCGCTTCAATGGCTATGGGTTTGCCGCTGGCACACTAGTAGGAATGATGGCGGCAATACTAACTAAAGTAGTAATATTGCCTAACTTCAATAACCTGCAATTTCAAGAATATGCCCTATTTTTAATTCCTAGTGTGTGTTCGTTAATAGGATGTATCGTGGGGACAATTTTTACTCCAGCAACTGACCCTGAAGTTATGTTCAATTTTTACAGAGTCACTAGACCATTTGGTTTTTGGCAGCCAGTTAGCCGAAGGCTCCCAACAAATATTCAGGCAAAAATCAAAGTAGAAAACCAACGAGATATTCTCTCTACATTAATAGCTATTCCCTGGCAATTAATTTTATTTCTGGCAGGAATGATGCTAATTATGAAACGCTGGGATAACTTTGGATGGCTGCTGCTGTTGTTTATTTTACTTTCAATTGCTTTATACTTTACCTGGTTTAGACATCTCTCGAAAGAAGTTACAATCAATGATAAAAAATAAACAGGGCGATATTGAACAACCCCAGAGTGCTTTAGAGTTGCTCATGCCATTATTCTTGGATAACCTTCTCGATTAAACTTTGACAATTTCTAAGGCCAGAAAGTCTTCCACTGAATGTTTGAATTATACTGATCAAGTCTTCTACCATTTCCTGCTGTGGTGATAACGGCTCTTGATTAGCTACAAGAATTTCGCAGCCCTTCTCGGAGGCAAAAAACTCAAAGTAATCGAACCCAAACCTCGCTAAACGATCTTGGTGAGCAACAATTAGTCTTGATATTTCACCCCTACCAATCTCTGACATAATTTCCCGGAATTTATGGCGCTTGAAGTTCATGCCACTACCAACTTCACTGATCCATTTGTCTACCACGATGCCAGCGCTTAAACAAAATTGTTGCATCGCCTCTTCTTGAGATTTAAGCTCCCCGAGTTGAATTCGTGAAGTGCCAGATACCCGACAGTAAACTACTGTCTTTCTCTGAGGCGGTTCGATACCCAAAGCCCGACGAACATCTGATTCGTCATAAAATCGGTGTCCTCCTGGCGTACGCTTAGCTTTGAGTCTACCTTCTCTATCCCAGCGCCGGAGAGTGGTAGTAGACTTGCCTATTCGTTTGGCAAATTCGTGAGGACGGTAAATCTTAGCCATAACGAAGAAGTATAGCTAATTGCGGCTCAGAGATTAAAGTATTATTCAATTTAGCAAAGCCTGACACTCTGCCTATGTCTCGTGCCAAAGCCTTACAGTATTACATCATGACGCGTCTGCTGCTAGCTCCTCTGATGCTGTGGACAATTACAACATTGGTGTTTCTGCTACTCAGGGCAACGCCAGGAGATCCCGTAGACGCAGTTTTGGGAAATCGTGCCCCAGATAGTGTTAAGGAGGAGTATCGCCAAAGATTGGGGCTATCAGAACCTTTGTGGTTGCAATACATCCGTTACCTAGGAGCTTTACTCCGTCTGGATTTAGGCTCCTCCATGACCAGTCAGGGCCAAGAGGTTTGGCAGATAATTCAGCAACATTTCCCGGCAACAGTGGAGTTGGCGGTGTGCGGTATGACAGTTGCTTTTGTGGTTGGTATTACCGTCGGCACCTTGGCAGCCACTCACAGTGGCACTGCTTGGGATGCTGGGGGACGCCTGTTTGGCATCATTACCTACTCACTGCCTCTGTTTTGGGTAGGAATGATTGTGCAATTAGTTTTCTCAGTACAACTAGGCTGGTTTCCTTTGGGGAGGCGCTTCCCGATTGGTTTGCCCGCACCAGAAGACTACACGGGGCTTTACACAATTGACAGCTTACTCAGCGCTAATCTGAGCCAGTTTTTTACTTCTCTACACTATCTTGCTCTACCTAGCATCACTCTGGGCATTCTTTTAAGTGGCATTTTTGAGCGGATTGTGCGGGTAAATCTTAAGCAAACTCTCAAGGCAGATTATGTAGAAGCGGCGAGAGCTCGCGGCATTCCTGAAAGGCGAATTGTCCTTGCCCACGCCTTAAAAAATGCGATGATTCCAGTAATTACAGTTCTAGGACTGACTCTTGCAGCTTTGCTCGGTGGAGCTGTATTAACGGAGGTAACCTTCGACTGGCCAGGCTTAGGCAACCGGTTGTATGATGCAATTTCTCTAAGGGATTATGATACTGTTCAGGGAATTATGGTATTTTTCGCGGCAATTGTGGTGCTAGCAAGTATTGCAATTGACATTATTAATGCCTTAATTGATCCCCGTATTCGTTATTAAAAAATCTACTCACTACCATGGAATTTATTAGTAATATTTAACCACAAATTAATGCCATAGCCCCCGGTTAATTATCAGGTTTTTGCGTTTGCCAATGGGCAATTTTTTTAACATCCCACCATAAGTAATATACAACAATGCGCCTCGAAGACATAAAGGGAAACATTACCATCTCTTTGGCTACCCTGAAAGCTGATCAAGAGTTGGTTAGACAGATACAAACTAAGCTCAATGTCCTAAATTTATATCCTGGTGGGAGCTTAATCGATGGAATATATGGTCCCCGAACAGAAGCAGCATTGATTGAATTTTGCAATGCTGAGAATCTCCCCAATATGAGAACGGGGATATTTGATGAACGGTTTGCTCAGACACTGCTTATGGTTGGTTTAGTACCTTTACGCCTGGAAGACCTTAAGGGAAATACTACCATCGCTTTGAATGCTCTCAAAGCTAATGCACAATTACTTGAAGAGATTCAAATCAGGCTTAGCGCCATCGGTTTATATCCTGGTGGCAGATGGATTGATGGTAAATACGGCCCACGCACGGAGGCTTCACTGATTGAATTCTGTAATCTTCAGAGTCTTCCTAATATGAAAACTGGCGTATTTGATCAAAGATTTGCCCAGGCATTACTCAACGTTGATGCAGTTCCTTTCCTCTTAGAAAAAGCTAAAGATCGAGGAAAAACATTTAATGAATTTCTTGCTCAAGAACAGGGTTTGTCTCTGGGTAGTGTCGCGTTTTTATATCGAGGTATTAATAACTCACCTTACCAAGAAGAAATTAAATTTTATCCAGATCGTTTAAAGGAAAAGCCCGACGAAATAGAGGTTATTTCTTTGGGCAAGACGGCTACGGTTACTGGTACTAACAAAACAGTGAGCTTCAACCCCTATCCGAGGCTGGGAGAATTACCTCAAATTGATGAAACTGGTCTCAATTTTCTCCATCAGGAAATTCAGCAAGCTTGCATCTGTATTGGCTCTTTTGTTGAGGGTAAAATTCAGGCTCGTTGGCTAGGCAGAAATGCCCTGAGTAATGTTGAATGCTGGAGTTCGACGAAAATTATTCCTCTTCTCAATGTGGTTTCTCAAGTTAACTCGAATTCCCCAGCAACTGACATTGATAACTGTCTGGTGCGAGCAGTGGGCAGTCAAGGAGGTTTTCCCTTTCATCAGCTAGCAGCAGATATCACTAGTTATCAAAATAAAATCGCTAACTCTAATACTTTGGGTGTTACTTTTAAACAATTCAACAGTCCGGAAAATTTGGAGGATTGGGTTAAAAACATTACTGGTAATAAAAATCTAACTTTCCGTGGCAGATATGGTCAGCTTCCTTTTATTCAATCACCACAATTGTTTGACCAAAAACTAAAAAAGGTAGTGTTAACTGCGGGTTCTCCAAATCATCGAGGTAGTAATTCTATCTCCTTATATGATCTGGCTCGCTTTGCTTCCATGCTGGGATGGCATCATCATTTTTTCCAGGAAGGACGATTGCCAGGAGCACAGTGGGATAGCCTGGAAAGTGTTGTCAGGGCTATGGGTAAGGATGCTGCACGTTACGTTGAAGTGGCAATTAATAAGTTGGGTTTGGAGAGTGTAATTAGATCTCCAGTGATTATCTCTAAACTGGGCAACGGACGCAGCAGCATTAGGGACAGGTATGAAATAGTCTATGTTGCCTTGGTGCAGTTTGTAGATAAACGTCCCAAATCTGAAGGCAAGCCTGCCAAGCTGAGAACTCTAAGCATGGCATTACTAGCAGCCAAGGATCTTAATAACCCAGACAGGGAAGCAAAAGAGCTTGATGCCAGGATGGCAGCAGAAGTAACGGAGATTCTGCGTCGAGTAGTCACCGAGGAGTTAATTTGACTTAATTGTTGCAATAATCAGCGATCACAACATCATAAAACCTAATTCAATTAGCTTGCCGAGTTTTTCTCTACCCCCGACATTAAATGTCGTATACTTAGAAGTAGGGAAATCTTAAGAAAAAATGAAATACAGAATTGTAACCGAAGAAACCTACCAAGCTCTACTCAACAGCAGTAAAGCGATCGCTACTCATCTGGAAGCTAGCTCTCGGCAAGGAAAGTCTGTGGCACCGGAATTTACCAAGATTAAAGAAACTTGGAAGCTAGTGCAGGATTTGGCTTCAGGCAATTATCCTGATTTCCTCTTACCACCGTCCCTAGCCGATGGCACGCCAGTGGTCGTTTCTTCTAAGGTTTCTCTCAATTTTCCAGACTCCTACACCATGATGATGGCAATTCAGGCTTATCCAGGTGTCGTGGTGCGCCCACCGCAAGAGAACGAACATACGGGATACCATGTCTGGGGTATGGTTGATGCTTATGCTGCTTCTAAAGGCGATCGCGCTTACAGAGGGGAGTGGGTTTTGAAGCGTTTCGCCGATAGCCCTGACTATGAGGGGGCTCACTTCTGGGCTTATCGCTTCACCTATGAAGAAATGATGAGACGTCGTGCTGGCTTAATTGCGGTTGAGGCTTGAGGTAATTGACGATGAGCCGTAGACAAAAGCCGCTTCCGGATTCTGCAACGGCTCGCCTTCACCCTGCTATTCGAGCCGGGGGTGCTGCACCAGTCATTTATGAGTATCTCAAAGAGCGATCACAGGGTGATAATCCTGACAATTGGTGGATTAAAGCAACAGAACTGGTTAAGTTGACCAATACCGGAACTAGGCAAATTCAGCGACTAGTAGCCAAGATGCGCGCTGAGGGAATTGAAATTGAGGGTGGACAACAAGGATATCGACTACTTAAGAGCAACAGCGCAGTAGGTAAAGCATTGCGGCAATGAGTAAAACCACTCTACTAATCTTCTAGATTACCCTGGGTGCGCAAGCGCACAGAGTCAGCGTGGGAAGGTAAACCTTCGGCTTGTGCTAATGCTTGGATCGCACCAGAAACTTTATTAAGCGCACTGGAGGAATACTGAATCAAGCTGGAGTGCTTCATGAAGGTTTCGACACCCAGTGCAGAAGCATAGCGAGCAGCACCGGAGGTGGGAAGAGTATGATTGGGCCCCGCTAAGTAATCTCCTACGGCTTCCGGGGTTGAGTTCCCCAGGAAAATTGCACCAGCATGGCGGATTTTTTCCAGTAAGTCCCAAGGTTCAGTAATTTCCAGTTCTAAGTGTTCTGGTGCGAACTCGTTAGAGAGTTGAGCCGCGGTTTCTAGCGAATCAACAACGACAATCAAGCCGTAGTTAGCGATCGCTTTTTCCGTCAGTAGCCTTCGCGGATGGTCTATAAGTTGCCGTTTGACTTCAGCTTGCACTTGTTGTGCTAGCTGAGTATCAGTCGTGATCAAAATTGCTGCTGCTATGGGATCGTGCTCTGCTTGTGCCAACAAATCGGCAGCCACGTAAACGGGGTTGGCGGCGTGATCAGCGATAACCAGCACCTCTGAGGGGCCAGCGAGGGAATCAATCCCCACCGCTCCATAAACTAGTTTCTTGGCAAGAGTAACGTAAATATTGCCTGGCCCGGTAATCACATCTACCTTGGGAATTGTTTGTGTGCCATAGGCTAAAGCGGCGATTGCCTGAGCACCACCTACCCGGTAAATCTCCTGTACCCCAGCTTCCTGAGCTGCTACTAGGACGGCTGGATTGATTTTGTTGCCAGCTCCCGGCGGCGTCACCATGACAATCTGAGGGACTTTAGCCACTTTTGCTGGAATGGCGTTCATCAGTACAGTGCTAGGATAAGAAGCCCTGCCACCAGGAACGTAAATTCCTGCCATGTCTACTGGTGTGTAGCGCTTGCCTAAGACAACTTCGTCGTCACCGAACTGTACCCAGGATTTGGGAACTCGCTGTCGATGAAAGGTCTCAATTTGTCGTGTTGCCAAACGAATTGCATCGAGTAATTCCTTGGATACCTGTTGGTAAGCAGCGTCCAATTCCGTCCCACTAACACGCAGTTGCTCAGGACTCAAGGAGACTTGGTCAAATTCCTCTGTGTAGTGCAGGAGTGCTTTGTCGCCCTGGCGCTTTACTGTATGTAAGACCTCCCGCACCGTTGCCTCTTTATGAACAATTTCATCTTGGGACGTACGGTCGCAGATCCGCCGCAGTTCCGTTTGTGCCTCAGCTGGCTGAGTAATGATTCGCAGCATGGAGTCGGAGTGCCTATCGTTAGGTATTATTACCCGTTTGAGACTAGGTCAACGAGACTTCTCTAGTAGAGGAGCAAATCGTACCCAGACTCACTCTTCTATAGCTTAACCCGGATTTTTCTGGGGTCGTCATCCTTTCAAGATAGATGTTATATTGATTATTCAGGTATTTTGTTTGTTATCGAAAGCGAGCTTTCCTAAAAACTACTGTGGCCAATAGCAAGTCAGCACTCAAGCGTATAAAAATCAACGAACGCAATCGAGTTCGTAATAGAACCTACAAGTCAGCAGTGAGGACCCTGATTAAGAATTACCTTACTGCCGTAGAGGATTACGGAAGTCAGCCGAGTCCGGAATCATTGCAAGCAGCAAGGCAAAAGATGGAAGTAGCTTACAGCAAAATTGACAAAGCTGTGAAGCGGGGGGTGCTACATATTAACAATGGAGCCCGCAAAAAATCCCGCATGGCTAAAAGGCTGAAACTTGTAGAAACAAAACTTAACCCTGCTTCGGCAGAGTCCGCAGCTTCCTAGTCGAGGCATTAGAACTGCCCAAAAACTTTGTTAGTCTTCAAAACTGTACAGGTTGAGTCTGGGTAAAGAGAACACAATATGAAGTGGGCTTTGCTCAATCAATAGCCTTTGGTTAGAAGAGAAGGTAAGGTGTTTCCTGTTGTTAGGAAATGGTTATAGCGCCATGCTCATAACAACAGGAGTCTTAACCTAAAAGCAGGGCTGTTCGTCGGTCAAAATATTCTAAGTTTGCTCAAGTTGACCTCAAAGAAGAAAGCAAGCGTCTCTAAAAAACAAGCAAGAGAGGTGAGCAAGTTAAGAGGGGAAAGTTTAGTATAACCAGTTGGTATATCCAACCCGCACAGGTTAGGGCGCAGCTCTTAATCTTCGGGTTGGGATATAGTGTGAATATGAATAAAAAACTGCAAGAGAGTACAAAAGCTTCTCCCTACAGCAATTTGCCTTCTAGTAAAAAACCAGGAATTTAGACAGGGGGTAACGGGAGTTTAAGCTTTATTTCAGCTAAAGTACCCTGGTAGAGATTTCTCAAGCGCTGAGTTTAACAGCTTTTGTGGGGAAATCCTATTTTAGTTAGTTGTGGAACATAGGCAGTAGCATAGTGCCGATGCAGTTGGTAGACACTCACGTCCATATTAATTTTGACGTCTTTGACATAGATCGGTCAGCAGTGCGAGACCGATGGCGGGGAGCTGGTGTAGTAAGGTTAGTGCATTCCTGCGTAGAGCCAGCTGAGTATGCTGGCATACAAGCGTTGGCAGATCAATTCCCTGAACTGTCCTTCTCAGTTGGTTTGCATCCCCTGGATGTTCAGAAATGGACACCCCAAATGGCTGCACAGATTTTATCCTTAGCCCGTGCTGATCAAAGAGTAGTGGCAATTGGCGAGACAGGGCTAGATTTCTTCAAAGCCGAAAATTATCAAGAGCAAAAGGCAGTTTTTGCCAGCCAACTAGCGATTGCCCAAGAGTTAGATTTACCCGTGATTATCCACTGCCGCGAAGCCGCTTCTCCCATGCGAGACTTATTGGAAGAATTTTGGCAGAGTAACGGTTCCGTAAGAGGTGTCATGCATTGCTGGGGAGGTACTCCTGAAGAGACACAGTGGTTTTTAGACTTAGGATTTTACATTAGCTTTAGTGGCATTGTGACCTTTAAAGGAGCAGCACAGATTAAAGAGTCAGCGATGATGGTACCAAGCGATCGCCTGCTAATTGAAACAGACTGCCCCTTTTTGGCACCAGTTCCCCAGCGAGGTAAGCGTAACGAACCTTCTTATGTCCAATATGTAGCAGAATGTGTTGCTAATCTGCGCAATATCTCCAAGGAAGAGCTGGCTAGCCACACAACACAGAATGCTTGTTGCTTGTTTGGTTTTGATCTACCCAGCGAACTTCAGGAAGAGTCAAAGACTGGCTCTTGAGAAAATTGAAAGTGATCGTCTTTAACGTTCTAGCTAATCCTACACCCGACACTAGAGTCCTGCCAAGGGAAACTACTTTAGTGGAATTGTGCCATGGTGCAACCAACTCGCTCTTAAGTGTCTCTCACTTTCTAAGCAAGTTTCTGTGCGCCATAATAAATATGGAGTTATCATGGAAGAATTTCCGCTGCATTCAATTGATTTAATTTGCTATCACTGCATCCACCTAAAAAATCACAGCAAGCAAATTGCGACCTGAAGGGCATAGATAATCGTGCCTTTACTGCTAGAAACCCTTAAATTTTATTGCCATCGAACTCCTAGTCTGAGACAGTAGTCATTCAACCAGACCATTTCGTCGCCACCACCAGGAAAAGTCGGAAAGTTTCAGTAGCTAGCAAAGGATTGGCTTTAGCCGCCAACTATCTCTAGTAATCGCCCTCTATGCCTAAGTATGGCATATCCCAACTGTTCAACTTGCTGAGTGGAGCGGCTCCTTTGACCCCCTACACTTAAATTTCAGGTTTTGGAGGCAAATGTTTTTTTTGATAACTCAAGTGTCTTAAATCACTAGATTCATTGATGTAATCCCTATCTAAGACAGTCTCCCCTTGATCAAGTTACTCATTCTCTAAATCACCATCAGACGCATGATTAATCAGATTTACGCTCCTCCCGCTCGGCTTGAGACTGCTCCTGCCTATATGTTGCCTGATTTAGTGGAGATTCAGCGTTCCAGCTTTCGCTGGTTCCTGGAAGAGGGGCTAATCGAAGAACTCAACAGCTTCTCACCGATTACCGACTATACAGGTAAGCTAGAGCTGCACTTTTTGGGTCAAAACTACAAGCTCAAGAAACCCAAGTATGACGTCGATGAAGCCAAGAGGCGAGACAGCACCTACGCGGTACAAATGTATGTACCCACGCGCCTGATTAACAAGGAAACGGGCGAGATTAAGGAACAAGAAGTCTTCATCGGAGATTTACCTCTGATGACAGACCGAGGGACTTTTATTATCAACGGTGCTGAACGAGTAATTGTTAACCAAATTGTTCGTAGCCCCGGAGTTTACTACAAGTCAGAAACTGATAAAAACGGACGCCGTACCTACAGTGCTTCACTGATTCCTAACCGAGGAGCGTGGCTGAAGTTTGAAACTGACAAAAACGACTTGGTGTGGGTTCGTATCGACAAGACCCGAAAATTATCAGCACAGGTACTCTTGAAGGCTTTAGGGCTCTCGGATAACGAGATCATTGATGCCCTGCGACACCCAGACTATTACCAGAAAACCCTTGACAAAGAGGGTAATCCTAGCGAAGAAGAAGCCTTGATGGAGCTTTATCGCAAGCTGCGTCCAGGGGAGCCACCGACTGTGAGTGGTGGTCAGCAGTTGCTGGATTCACGCTTTTTTGACCCAAAACGCTATGACCTTGGTCGGGTTGGTCGCTACAAAATCAACAGAAAACTGCGACTGAATGTGCCAGATACAGTAAGAGTATTGACCTCCCAAGACATTGTGGCGGCGATCGATTACTTGATCAATCTAGAGTTTGATGTGGGCAGTACAGACGACATTGACCACCTAGGAAATCGGCGGGTGCGTTCAGTCGGTGAACTGCTGCAAAACCAGGTACGTGTAGGACTCAACCGCCTAGAGCGAATTATCCGGGAACGGATGACAGTTTCTGATGCCGATACCTTGACGCCAGCCTCACTAGTGAATCCTAAGCCTCTAGTAGCCGCGATTAAGGAGTTTTTTGGTTCCTCTCAGCTGTCCCAGTTTATGGATCAGACCAACCCCTTAGCAGAGTTGACGCACAAGCGGCGTCTTTCTGCCCTAGGACCAGGCGGTCTAACGCGGGAAAGAGCTGGTTTTGCTGTTCGGGATATTCACCCCTCCCACTACGGGCGAATTTGCCCAATTGAAACACCAGAAGGACCAAATGCTGGTCTAATTGGTTCTTTAGCAACTCATGCTCGGGTTAACTCCTATGGCTTTATTGAAACCCCATACTACCCAGTAGACAATGGGCGAGTGATTAAAGACCATCCCCCGTTGTACATGACTGCTGATGAGGAAGACGACCTGCGGGTAGCACCAGGAGACATTCCGACAGACGAAGAGGGTTATATTTTGGGCGAGTCGGTACCAGTCCGCTATCGCCAAGAATTCACTACAACAACACCTGATCAGGTGGACTATGTAGCTGTGTCCCCGGTGCAAATCATCTCTGTAGCAACATCACTGATTCCTTTTTTGGAACATGATGATGCCAACCGAGCACTGATGGGTTCTAACATGCAACGGCAGGCTGTGCCACTTTTGCGACCCGAGCGACCCTTAGTAGGAACAGGACTGGAAGCTCAAGCAGCCAGAGACTCAGGTATGGTCGTGGTCTCACGTAGCGACGGAGAAGTCAGCTATGTGGATGCCGAGAAAATTGTTATCAGAGATAACCAAGGTCATGAGAGCCATTACGAACTCCAAAAGTATCAACGCTCAAACCAAGACACCTGTTTGAATCAACGTCCTTTAGTCTTCGATGGCGATGACGTGGTTGCTGGTCAGGTTCTGGCAGATGGCTCTGCTACCGAAGGTGGTGAACTAGCCCTCGGACAAAATATCTTGGTAGCTTACATGCCTTGGGAAGGCTATAACTACGAAGACGCTATCCTGATTAGCGAACGACTGGTGATCGATGATGTCTACACCAGTATCCACATTGAAAAGTACGAAATTGAGGCGCGTCAGACCAAGCTCGGACCAGAAGAAATTACTCGCGAAATTCCCAACGTCGGGGAAGATGCCCTGCGTCAGTTGGACGAAACCGGTATTATTCGTGTTGGTGCTTGGGTAGAAGCAGGCGACATCCTGGTTGGTAAGGTAACTCCGAAGGGAGAGTCAGACCAGCCGCCAGAAGAAAAACTGCTGCGGGCAATCTTTGGTGAAAAGGCCAGAGATGTACGGGATAATTCCCTGCGTGTACCTAACGGAGAAAAAGGACGCGTTGTTGATGTCCGGGTCTTCACTCGCGAGCAAGGGGATGAATTGCCGCCGGGAGCCAATATGGTTGTCCGAGTTTACGTAGCTCAAAAACGCAAAATCCAGGTAGGCGATAAAATGGCGGGACGCCACGGCAACAAGGGAATTATTTCCCGGATTTTGCCGGTAGAGGATATGCCCTACCTCCCGGATGGCACACCACTGGACATTGTTCTCAATCCTTTGGGAGTACCTAGCCGGATGAATGTTGGTCAGGTATTTGAATGCTTACTCGGCTGGGCCGGTGAAAACTTAGGTGTTCGATTTAAGCTGACGCCTTTTGACGAAATGTATGGGGAAGAGTCATCCCGCAGCACAGTTCACGGCAAACTAGATCAAGCCAGTGAAGAAAGTGGCAAAGATTGGGCCTTTGACCCCTTAAACCCAGGTAAAAGCAAAATCTTTGATGGTCGTACCGGGGAAGCCTTCGACCGACCCGTCACGGTTGGTAAAGCTTACATGTTGAAACTGGTGCACCTAGTAGACGATAAAATTCACGCTCGCTCTACAGGTCCTTACTCTCTCGTGACGCAGCAGCCTCTGGGCGGCAAGGCCCAACAGGGCGGTCAGCGCTTCGGAGAAATGGAAGTGTGGGCTTTGGAAGCTTTCGGTGCAGCTTATACACTCCAAGAATTGCTGACAGTCAAGTCAGATGATATGCAAGGTCGCAATGAAGCTCTCAATGCCATCGTCAAGGGCAAGGCAATTCCGCGTCCGGGTACTCCTGAATCCTTCAAGGTCTTGATGCGAGAACTACAGTCTCTAGGACTCGACATTGCTGTACACAAAGTAGAAAACGCAGAAGATGGCAGCAGCCGTGATGTAGAAGTTGATTTGATGGCAGATGCGGATCGACGCAGGACACCATCGAGGCCTACTTACGAATCTTTAAACCGCGAGGAACTTGAAGAGGAGGAAGTCTAAAAATCATTAGTTATTAGTTATTGGTTCTTAGTCATCCGGCTTATGGGAGGCTAAAGACCAATAACTGATAACTGAGGACTGAGTACCGAGTACTGAGGACTAAGGACGAAATTATGAAACAACAGCAAGAACAGCGGTTTGACTACGTAAAAATCGGTATTGCCTCTCCCGAGCGCATTCGTCAATGGGGAGAAAGAACCCTCCCTAACGGCCAAGTGGTGGGTGAAGTTACTAAGCCGGAAACGATTAACTATCGCACCCTAAAACCCGAAATGGACGGGCTTTTCTGCGAGCGCATTTTTGGACCAGCAAAAGACTGGGAATGCCATTGCGGGAAATATAAACGGGTGCGCCATCGTGGCATTGTTTGCGAACGCTGCGGTGTAGAGGTTACAGAGTCACGAGTACGACGCCACCGGATGGGGTACATCAAACTGGCAGCACCAGTAGCTCATGTTTGGTATCTCAAGGGTATTCCCAGTTACATGAGTATTCTGTTAGACATGCCTCTGCGAGATGTCGAACAGATTGTTTACTTCAACGCCTATGTAGTACTCAATCCTGGCAATGCCGAGAACCTCAGCTATAAACAGCTACTCACCGAAGATCAGTGGCTGGAAATAGAAGAGCAACTCTATGCTGAAGATTCTGAATTGACTGGTGTAGAGGTAGGTATAGGTGCAGAAGCACTACAGCGGCTCTTGCAGGATGTAGACTTAGATTCCGAAGCTGAAAGCCTCCGGGAAGACATTGCTAACTCTAAAGGTCAAAAACGCGCCAAGCTGATCAAACGTTTACGAGTCGTTGACAACTTTATTGGCACTGGCTCGATGGCGGATTGGATGGTATTGAGCGTGATTCCGGTAATTCCTCCGGACTTACGCCCGATGGTTCAGTTAGACGGTGGTCGCTTTGCCACTTCTGACCTTAATGACCTCTATCGACGAGTAATCAACCGTAACAATCGATTAGCACGTTTGCAGGAAATTCTGGCTCCAGAAATCATTGTCCGCAACGAAAAGCGGATGCTCCAAGAAGCAGTAGATGCTCTAATTGACAATGGAAGACGGGGACGCACCGTAGTTGGGGCTAACAACCGACCACTCAAATCTCTATCAGACATTATTGAAGGCAAGCAGGGACGCTTCCGGCAAAACCTCTTAGGTAAACGGGTAGATTACTCAGGTCGAAGCGTGATTGTTGTTGGCCCCAAACTCAACATCCACCAGTGCGGTTTGCCCCGTGAGATGGCGATTGAACTGTTTCAACCCTTTGTGATCCATCGCTTAATTCGCCAAGGCTTAGTCAATAATATTAAGGCGGCAAAAAAACTTATTCAGCGTGGTGATCCCAGTGTCTGGGATGTTTTAGAGGAAGTGATTGCTGGTCACCCAGTTCTGCTCAATCGGGCACCAACGCTACACCGTTTGGGAATTCAAGCGTTTGAACCAATTTTAGTAGAAGGCAGAGCCATTCAGCTGCATCCCCTAGTTTGCCCAGCCTTCAACGCTGACTTTGACGGTGACCAAATGGCGGTTCACGTCCCTCTTTCTTTAGAATCGCAGGCAGAAGCACGACTGCTAATGTTGGCTTCTAACAATATCCTCTCACCAGCAACGGGCCGCCCGATTGTCGCTCCTAGCCAAGATATGGTTCTGGGATGCTATTACATGACCGCAGACAACCCGGCAGCTAGTACAGAAACTCAGCGTCACTTTTCTTCCATGGAAGACGCCATCAAAGCCTATGAGCAAAAGCAAGTAGATTTGCACTCCAAAGTATGGGTGCGCTTTCAAGGCACAGTGGAGACAGAAGTACCAGACAATGAAGTCGTCAAAGAAGAACGCTCATCAGATGGCACGGTGACTAAATTCTACAGAGAACGTCGCGTCAGGGAAACAGCTGAGGGAGAGATACTTTCCCAGTTTATCCGTACTACTCCGGGCCGGATTATCTATAACAACGCAATTCTAGAAGCGCTCAACAGCTAAACGGAGAGTCGCTTTTGCTGCTGAGCTAGCTATAGCTTGGCTTGACGCGAATCGGTAACAAAGGACGGTAGTTGCGGACTCCATCTCCCCGTGCTACGTACCGCTTCTCCTCTCGGAGAGACTCTCGCGTTAGTTAAAGCTATAGCTTCTCCTCCCTAGGCTGCTTTGCACCACCCTGGCACCATTGCTCCCACCTCCAACCGATGCGCCTTGTGCCTGAAGCGCACTATAAGGTGCGACGCATGCCACACCAACAAACCTTCAAACTTCAACACACCAATGACAGATCAAGCAGATCAAAAGGAAACGATTTTTTACAACCGCACCGTGGACAAAGGTCGGTTGAAAAAGCTGATATCCTGGTCATTTACTCAGCATGGCAGTGCTCGCAGTGCCCAGATGGCTGACAAGCTTAAAGAGTTGGGCTTCCGCTATGCAACCAAGGCAGGTGTCTCGATTAGTGTCGATGACCTACAAGTGCCACCAGTGAAACGCCAGATGTTAGATGCTGCTGAAGCACAGATTCGCGCAACAGAAGCTCGCTACACTCGGGGTGAAATCACTGAAGTTGAACGGTTTCAAAAAGTTATCGATACCTGGAATAGTACTTCCGAAGCTTTAAAAGAGGAAGTGGTGCGTAACTTCAAAGCCACTGATCCGCTCAACTCAGTGTACATGATGGCTTTTTCCGGTGCTAGGGGAAATTTGTCTCAGGTGCGACAACTTGTAGGAATGCGTGGTTTGATGGCAAACCCTCAAGGGGAAATCATTGACTTACCGATTAAGACCAACTTCCGGGAAGGTCTAACGGTAACCGAATACATTATTTCTTCCTATGGGGCGAGGAAAGGTCTAGTAGATACAGCTCTCAGAACTGCTGACTCCGGGTATCTCACTAGGCGTCTGGTGGATGTCGCCCAAGACGTTATTGTGCGAGAAATCGATTGCGGCACCAACAGGAGTATCGTGGTTGGCCCAATGAAGGACGGCGACCGCGTCCTAATTCCTCTGATTGACCGCCTGCTGGGTCGAGTACTAGCAAAAGATGCCGTAAGTCCCATCACGGGCGAGGTAGTTGCCAAGCGTAACCAAGATATCTCCGATGAGCTGGCAAAAAAAATTGTGGATGCTGGCATAGAAGAAGTGACTGTGCGCTCACCTCTCACCTGTGAAGCACCGCGCTCAGTCTGCCAGCACTGCTATGGTTGGAGCTTAGCCCACGGTCACATGGTTGATTTGGGAGAAGCCGTTGGCATTATTGCCGCCCAATCGATTGGAGAACCAGGAACTCAGCTGACCATGCGTACTTTCCATACAGGTGGCGTTTTTACTGGTGAGGTAGCACGGCAGTTACAGGCACCTTTTGACGGTGTAGTACGCCTAGGCAAGCGCCTTCGTACTAGGGGGGTCAGGACTCGTCATGGAGAAGAACGAGAGCAAGTTGAAGTGGCTGGTGACCTTATCCTCGAACCAAAAAGTGGTGACCGAAAGCCGGAAACTTTTCCTCTAACTCCCGGTTCCCTGTTGCTGGTTCGAGACAAAGAAGAAGTCCAAGCACTTCAAATTGTCGCAGAAGTGGCAATTGGTAAATCTCGTCTTTCCACGGAAAAAGTTACCAAAGACGTTGCCTCTGACCTAGCAGGGGAAGTGCTGTTTGCCAACCTAGTGCCAGAAGAGAAAACTGACCGACAGGGCAACACCACCCGTATTGCTCAGCAAGGAGGTTTAATCTGGATTTTATCGGGAGAAGTTTACAACCTACCCCCTGGTGCAGAACCAGTCGTCAAAAACGGTGATCCAGTTCATCCAGAAAGCGTTCTGGCGGAAACTAAGCTGGTCACAGTCAATGGTGGTGTAGTCCGACTTACTCCAGGTAGGCGGGAAATTGACATCATTACAGCCTCCGTCCTGCTAGACCAAGCTATGGTCAGAATAGAAAGCACGGGTGGTCGTGAACAGTATGTTATTCATACTTCTAACGACCAAAGATTCCTGCTTAAGGCAACGCCAGGAACCAAAGTCTTGAATAATCAAGTGGTGGCGGAGCTAATTGATGACCAGTACCGTACCCAAACTGGTGGCATTATCAAATATGCTGGTGTCGAAGTCGCCAAACGCGGCAAGGCGAAACAGGGCTATGAAGTCGTTAAAGGCGGTGCCCTGTTGTGGATTCCTGAAGAATGCCACGAGGTCAACAAAGATATCTCACTGCTTCTCGTAGAAGACGGTCAATATGTTGAAGCCGGAACGGAAGTTGTCAAGGATATCTTCTGCCAATTAGGGGGTATTGTAGAAGTTGTCCAGAAGAATGACATCCTCCGCGAAATTGTCATTAAGCCAGGAGCTTTGCATTTGGTGGATTCACCGGCAGTAGCTATGGCCAAGTCGGAACAACTCATCTATCCGGGTACAGAAGCCATGCCAGGATTGATGGTAGAAGAGTTGCTCTATGCAGAAGCTGTGGAGACACCTGAAGGTTCAGCACTGTTACTGAGACCAGTGGTTGAATTTGCGGTGCCGGATCAACCTGATTTACCATCTCAGGCTTCGATTAACCGTCGAGATAATTCCGCAGAAGCTGCTGACGGCATGACCAGTATTGAACTTCGGGCAATACAAAGGCTACCTTTCAAAGACGGAGAGCGAGTCAAATCTGTAGAAGGAGTAGAACTGCTACGCACCCAATTGGTGCTAGAAATGAACCAGGAAAGCGCTAGTGATCACAGTGGTTCCTCCCAGTTGAGTGCTGACATTGAGTTAGTTAGTTTTGAAGATAGCGATAGCCCAACAGCAGCAACCTCAGAAATCTCAGAGGTCGAAGAACAGCGATTACAGCTTGTAATTCTTGAATCCTTGGTGTTGCGTCGTGACACCAGCACTGATCCTCTCGGTGGCAGTACCACTACACGATTACTCGTGGAAGATGGAGACGAAATTGCGCCAGGTGCTGTAGTGGCACGTACAGAGATTCAGTGCAAGGAAGCTGGTCAAGTTAGAGGGATTCGAGAAGGTGCTGAAGCAATTCGCCGGGTGCTAGTCATGCGGGAAGCAGACCTAATCACGCTACCTTGTCCCGACTCTAAGCCTCAAGTCAAGGTAGGCGATTTGGTGGTTACTACAGACACGATTGCTGCTGGCATAACCGCTGGAGAATCAGGTCAGGTAGTCCAAGTAAATGATGATTCTGTAACCTTACGGCTAGCTCGTCCTTATCGGGTTTCTGCTGGTGCAGTATTACAAATTGACCACGGAGACTTGGTGCAACGGGGTGACAACCTAGTATTACTTGTGTTTGAACGGGCTAAGACTGGTGATATCATTCAGGGTCTACCCAGAATTGAGGAACTACTCGAGGCAAGAAAACCCAAAGAAGCCTGTATTTTAGCTAGACGCCCAGGAGAAGCTCAGGTAGTTTATGAAGAAGATGAGACTGTTGATGTCAAGGTGATTGAGGCAGACGGTGTAGTTGCTGATTACCCCCTTGGTCCTGGTCAGAACGTGATCATTCCTGATACTCAGAAAGTTTTGGCTGCTGAAGCGCTAACAGATGGACCGGCTAATCCCCATGAGATTCTCGAAATTTTCTTTAACCTGACTATGGAAGAAAAGGGTGGAGTCTACGAGGCAGCGCTGCTTGGACTGCAACAGGCACAAGCTTTTCTGGTTAATGAGGTGCAATCAGTATATCAATCTCAGGGGATTGATATCTCTGACAAGCATATTGAGGTAATTGTCCGGCAGATGACCTCCAAAGTACGAGTCGATGACGGAGGTGATACGACAATGCTGCCGGGAGAACTAGTGGAATTACGGCAGATTGAAACTGTTAATGAGGCAATGGCAATTACTGGTGGTGCGCCCGCGCAGTACACCCCAGTACTGCTGGGTATTACTAAAGCATCACTCAACACTGATAGCTTCATTAGTGCAGCCTCCTTCCAGGAAACTACCCGTGTTCTCACAGAAGCGGCGATTGAAGGCAAATCTGACTGGCTGCGGGGTCTCAAGGAGAATGTGATCATTGGACGCTTGATTCCGGCAGGAACCGGATTCAACGGCTACGAAGATGCTGCTTTAGGTGGCTCAGAAGCTGATTTATCGGGTAGCGCCATTGCCTATGGCTACGGAGACGGAGCTGATTTTACAGACCTAGACAACCAAGATGATCCTCTAGAAGTTATACTCGATGACCGGACAGCGCGTAATTACAGTTTAGAGGAGTCTACTGATTTGGTGGATAATGACGGTCCGCTCAACACATTTCTCAAGGATGACCTTGAAAACGGCGACCTTGATGAAGCTTAGCAGGAAGAAGAGGTTAAGGAATAGTATTGGTCATTGACCTCTAGTTTTTGGTAATAAAAAAGGTTGAAGGTGGAAAGTAGTAAGGTTCTAATCTTGCACTTGCCACCTTCAATGCTTCTTGAGCCAAACTAAGTAACTAGTTATTAATTACTAAGTGGCGTTTTCTAGTTCATCGGTGCGAACAGAGAGGGTATTAGTTCGGTTACCGCGCTGTATTTTGACTTTTAATACCCGGTTCACGCCGCTATTCTCGACAATACGTTGCAACTGGTCAGTACTTGCAATTGATTGTCCATCTATTTCTACTACTACATCCCCGCGACGTATACCTGCGGAGGCGGCTGGGGTGTTCGTAAGAACTTGCACCACTAAGACTCCATTGACTTCTGGCACTAAGAATGGGGAGTTAGGGTCACGATTGTTCTCTTGTGCCAATTCAGGCGTTAGGGTAACCATACGAATGCCTATATAGGGATGAGCTACTTTCCCCCCGCGCACTAGTTGATCTGAAATCGCTTTGGCCTTGTTAACGGGAATGGCAAAACCAATCCCCATCGCATCAGCACGAATAGCTGTGTTGATGCCAATAACTTCCCCTTGCTCGTTTAATAGTGGGCCGCCGGAGTTACCGGGATTAATTGCTGCATCTGTTTGAATAAAGTCCAGTCGCTTGTCGGGAATTCCTACCTGGGCACTGGAACGTTGTAAGGTGCTGATAATTCCCAGAGTTACAGTATTATCTAATCCTAAAGGATTACCGACAGCGATCGCCCAGTCACCCACTTGAACTTGCTCAGAATCTCCTAGAGGGGCAACTGGCAAGTCTCGGCCATCAATTTTAACAACGGCTAAGTCTGTAACTTTATCGGCACCTTGTACCTTGCCCTCAAATGTGCGTCCGTCCTTAAGAATTACTGTAACTTTATCTGCCTGATCAACTACATGGGCATTGGTGAGAATAATCCCACTTGGGTCAATGATAAAGCCCGAACCTTGGCCCCGTAGCCGTCTTTCCTCCGGAAGCTGGGGGGAAACTCCTTCGCCGAAAAAGCGCCGAAAGAAAGGATCATCAAAAAACGGATCTACTCGACGCGTTACAGTGCGTTCAGTGTCAACTTGTACTACTGCTGGCCCGACTCGATTCACGGCAGCGGTGACAAAACTGCTATGAGTTACAGGATTGGCTGCTGGTTGCCTTTGTGCTGTCAGCGTTGGTGTTCCAGGTTCAGTATTAATCGGTGCTGGAGCTGCCAGAGAGGGCAATACTTGGTACACTCCAACTGCTAGAATTGTCCCCAGCAGGATGGCAAGTAGATGAGTTATGCTCTGGCGCAGAAAGAAAAAAATTTTTGTTGACTTCATAGCATTATTCTTGACTTTTGTAAATATATTTTGGCAACTTTCTTAGTCCTTGATTAGTTGCTAGGATCATCTCTGCACACTATTGTGACAATTCTCTAACTTTGATTTAACTGTGATAGTTATTGATATTGCCAGATTTCAGACGATATTTTTAGATGTTGATTACCGCTCCTGTTTTACCAAAAAAAGGTTGACTGCCATTGTCTGCTCTAAACTAGGACTAGGAGTAGGAGAGACCGATTGAATTTTGCTAATTGATAATTGGAGCTAATCCCTTGACTAACGAGACCTTTGCCTTGTCTGGTAAAGAAAAAAATTCCCTGACTCAGAAGGTGAACCTTAGCCATACTGAGCATAATCATGGCAAGGGAGTATCTGCACATAGCCATGTTCACAGCGAAGAATCTCTAAAAAGAATCGTCAATCGGCTGTCTCGAATTGAAGGGCATATCCGAGGTATCAAGACGATGGTACAGGAGAGTCGTGCTTGTCCTGATGTTCTGGTTCAACTTGCCGCTGTTCGGGGTGCTTTAGACCGAGTGGCAAGAATTATTCTAGATGAACATTTAACAGAGTGCATTGGACGTGCTGCCCAACAAGGCAATATTGAGGAGGAAATTGAAGAGTTAAAGGCAGCTTTGGATCGGTTTTTGCCTTAGTGTAAACCTCAGGATCAACACAAAAGCGATCGCTTCGGTGCCTATTCTCTTCCCTTGGCAAGAGTCGTCGGTGAGTCAGCCCTAATCGTAAGCCACAGAAAAAGCGATCGCTTTTTCGGTATGACCATGTTTGGCAGTTAAACTCGATTTCCAATTAACCATTTTTTACTTTCAATTAACCATTTTCTCTTGGCGGCTCCTCCGGTATCAACTTAACGGAGGAAGAAGTCAACTCAAACAGCCTTTGCCAATTCTTCCTTAAGCATCTGCCGATAAATCCTCGGTAAATGCTTCGTCATTACATTATCTTCTATCCCGTAACCGAGACTCGTCCAAGTACCAGAAAGCCGCCGCAACACCTCATCAACCTTACCCTGCTGTAGTTTTTCCGAGAGATTCATACCCCAAGCTTGCTGATCACTCAGCCAAGCGTGAACCACAGCGTCTTGATATTGTGGTTCAAAACTGTAGGATTTCCAAAACAAAAATCCCGAAGGTTGCGGATGATATTGCTGTGCCTTGTCATACCAAGTTGTGTTGATAAACTGATACCTTCCTGCCGCTGTCGTGCATTGACCAACATTAGGACCAGCAACAATAGGAACACACAACTCAGGATGACGTTTCAAATTCGAGATATACTGACCCCCATAGATGAGCGAATAGGGACTTTTTGAGTTGGCTTCACTTGCCGTGATTGTTCGCATCAAGGCCCGAATATAAGGATCGCCTCCCTTCATCACCAATGGCTGTGTTCCATGAACAGCCGTCGGATAATTAGATAGCCCAAAATCTGGCAACTCTCCCGAACGGAGTTCTAGAACCAAGGTAATCAATACCAAAAAACTAGCGGTAGTAATTAGATTTTTCAAGGTGAATTTCTGGAAATTCTCTTGCTGGACTTTTTAGTTTCTAGACTGAGATCAAGGTAAAATTAGTCTTCTCTTACCCTAATCTCCCCCACCGAAAGAATAGCTAACATTAGTATGACAAGGCTTGCCATTAGCATCGTAGTGCATCACCTCTAGGGGTAAGTTGCATGTTTCAAGGTGTAACTCATCTCAAACCTCAACCAAAATAAAGTCAGCTAGATTAGGCTTTAAGGGCAAACTTTACTTAGTAATCAGGTAACACTACTAAATAGCTGATCCCAGCTTTGATCAGGAACATCTGGTCTAGCAACCACTTCTACTATCTTATTGCGAGCCGCTGCTTCTGAGAGGGCCTCGACGCAAACTTGTGCTACTTTCGTGCGAGGGATACTACCATCAAATAGGGTATCTGCCGATGACATCACCACTAAGTCTGGGTTATCTTCGTTTTTAAGACCACCTGGTCTCACAATCGTATAAGTTAAGCCACTTTTCTGAATATATTCTTCAGCTTGCTTCTTCCAGACGAGAATCAGCCAAAACAAGTTGAGCGGATGAAAAAATTGGGATACGCACAAAGAAGAAACCAGGACAAAATGCTCGATTCCCTTAGTTTTGGCTACATCTACCAGGTTTTTAGTTCCTTGGTAGTCCACCTGATACGGCCCGGTGGGGTCAAAACTAGGGCTGGCACCCGTAGCACAGAGGATTACGGTGCTATCGCCTATAGCAGTGCCAAGACTCTCTGGTTTGAGTACATCCCCTACTACCAATTCCGCTTCAACTGGCAGAAGTTCCTTTCCTTTCTCTAGGTTCCGCACGAGAGCACGGACAGGAATGTTTCGCTGAGTCAGTTCTCGAACGATCCGGCGTCCAGTCTCGCCTGTTGCTCCAGCCACAAATGCTTTCATCTCTACCTCCGTAAGAACACTCTTGGTTAACAATAAGAATCACGAGCTATGCTGAGTAAGAGATTGTTTTTCTCCTTTAGTAGTAAACTTGAACTTCTCAATTGTAGGAACTTTTTCAAGATAACGTTTCGCTCTAATTTGCGAAAGTCACGACCCTTTATTTTCCTGGCAGCTAAGCAACTACTCAAGTCAGTATTTTCTTGAATATTCTGGAAATTATGGGTGTGTTTGTTTTTGAAGTTAGTCGGCAATAGTAAAGCGAAACCTTGAAACTCCAGCAGAAATATTTCACCTAAGCAAACCATAACCAACATAGACAGAGGAACTCTCATGGATTCCCAATTCGCTGGGCGTCAACCAATTGAGTTAGAGCAAGCACCCTTGAGTACTCAACCAAGTTTTACAGAGACTAACACTTTAGTGAAACAAACACCTTCATCGGCAAGTGAGTTCACTCATTTTCATGGTTATTTTCAAGACTCTATGGAAATGTATGCAGAGCAACAGATAGTTACCAACTACCTCGATGCTCACCAAGATTGGTTTAGCCGTTGCGCTCATCCTATGAGAGTAGAAGCAATTGGCTTGAATGGCTACGCTTTGGTAGTTGGGCGCTTTGCAGCATTGGGCTATGAGTTAGAGCCGAAAATTGGATTGGAACTGCTACCTCAAGAAAACGGTATCTACCGAATTCAGACGATACCTGTACCCAATTACATTCCTCAGGGCTATGAAGTTGATTTCCGTGCATCTCAAGGGTTTGTTGAAGTACCAGCGAAGGAGTATTTTCAGGAAGGGGAGTTTGATGATTTTGAGCCACCAGCGCTAATTACTCGCGTAGAGTGGGAACTTAATCTTAGTGTTGCCTTGCAGTTTCCCAAGTTTATCCAGAAACTTCCCCAGTCTTTAGTTCAAAATACGGGTGATCGCCTCTTAAGCCAGATAGTCCGGCAAATTTCCCGTCGCTTAACCTACAAAGTACAGGAAGACTTTCACCGTAGTCTCGGTTTACCCATGCCCAAAAAATTCAAAAAGCGCTAAGCTCATCTCACTCTTCGAGAAGTGGCATGATCTTCCTCTAACGTGTTAACTGCCTCTCGAAGAGTAAGAAGATAAGCAAAAGCCTGAGTTATTAGTGTTGGTTGCTGTAACTCTGACTGGTACTCTCAGATACCCCAGTTACTACATATTGCTGATAATCTTCTGTACAATTTGCATACCTGTAACAGCCTGCCAGCTAAATAGTCCCAACAGAACAACATTTAGAGCAATATGGCTATAGCGTGCCCAATCATGACCTTTTTGCATGAAGGGTGAAAGTGAAGCAGAAGTAGCAATCAGTCCAGTCATGCCCAAGCCAACGAGTAAATGAGACCCAACAAATAGCTTGCCATTATTGATATAAGTTACTGCCATTGCTGCGATCGAACCGATGACCATGAAGGCTAATAACGCTGCGCCGACTTGATGGTGCTTGACATTATATTTACCCTTAATCAACTCTTTCTTTTGGGTGCCTTCGGCAGTTCTGGTTTTGCGGATTTTGAGACCCAGATATAGGGCATATATAGTAATTGCTAGTAACACCCACATCAAGAGGGGGTGGATGAATTGAGACCAGGTTTTAACCGAGTCTGGGATTGCAAGGTTCATGGCGTTCTCAAAGCGGTTGAAGGATCTTGATAAAAGTTAACATAGTATGGCTGTCATTTTCTCTAAAGTATGACTGGCTCTTAACCGCATTCCTTCCTGGAACTACTGCTCAAAGAGCTGATTGGGCGGTGAGCTAAGAACGCTCTCTCAACGATCCTGGAGAAATGACTTTAAGCCAAGATTTTCTACTGCTCAAAGCAGCTCAAAGTGGTGATTTAACTCAAGTACAAGTAATCCTTACTCAAGGGGCTAATCTCAATGCCACAGATCGAGATGGCACCACGGCATTGATGTTTGCTGCCCACTCTGGCTACAACGAAATTGTGCGATCGCTACTAACCGCTGGCGCAAATCCCCATCTACAAAGGCAACTTTACGGCCTAACGGCTTTAATGTTAGCAGCTACCGCTAATCAGGTGGATGCTCTACGCACCCTGATTGCTGTGGGTGCTGATGTTAACGCCAAAAACGACGACGGAAGTACAGCATTAATGGTAGCGGCACATAAAGGTCATTTCGCCATAGTGCGAATCTTGCTGGATGCAGGTGCTGATGTCAATATTAAAGACAAGGATGAAGACACTGCTTTGAGCCTAGCAGTCCAACAAGGCCACGCCAAGGTTGTGAAAGCCTTGCTAGAGGCTGGCGCGGAGACTGAGGTTGCCAGAAATGCCTTAAACCTAGCTGCGAGTGAAGGTCACACTGAGACTGTAAAAGTTTTGCTGGAACAAGGAGTAAACCCCGAAGCTGCTACCTCAGACGGCAGAACTGCTTTGATGCAAGCAGCTGAACTGGGTTACTTGTCAGTTGTCGAGTTATTGTTAGCCAATGGCGCTGATGCTAATGCCCAAGATGGAGAGGGTGAAACGGCCCTAACTTTGGCAGCCGACCAAGGACACACGAGTGTTGTACAAGTATTACTAGCTGCTGGTACTCAGGCAAATTGCCAAAACCCAGCAGGGGAGACAGCACTCATGGCAGCAGCAGCAGGAGGTCATACAGGAACAGTTGTGACACTACTTGAGGCTGGTGCTGATGTTAATACTAGAGACCGTAATCAGGAAACAGCTTTGCATCTGGCAACGGTGGAAGGTCATAGCGGAACTACTGAGACTCTGCTACAACAAGGTGCTGAGGTTAATGCCAGAAATCAACTCGGTGATACGCCTTTAATGCTGGCTTCTATCCATGGTTACGCTGATATTGTCAAGCTTTTGCTACAAAAAGGTGCTGATGTTACTACCAGTAACCAAAGTGAAACACCTCTAACTCTGGCAGTATTTCAGGGTGAGACAGAAGTTGTTAAGGTTTTGTTGGATGCCGGTGCAGATGCCAATGCGATCGCTGCCGATGGTAAAACGATGTTGATCAAAGTTGCTGACCGTGGTGACACTAAGGTTATGCAGTATCTATTAGAGGCAGGTGCTGAGGTTAATTATATTGACCCAGCCGGGGCGACTGCTTTAATGTGGGCAGCCCATCGGGGCTATATCGAGGCAGTGCAATTATTGATAGAAGCGGGTGCAGATGTCACTGTAAAAAATCGGGGTGGCTATACGGCTTTGATGATTGCCGAATTCAATAGTTATCCCGAAGTCGTGGAATTACTCAAAGCAGCGGGAGCAATGGGATAGTCAGGACTCCCTAGTTTTTCCAAAGCATTACCTAGTTGTGCAAAGATAGCCTAGTACCATAGGAGGTACAAATGACACCATTAGAGTTTCTTTTGTTATTAGTAATTGCAGCAATCTGCGGTAGCCTCGGACAAGCATTGGCTGGCTACTCCACTGGTGGCTTGCTTGCCTCAATATTAGTCGGAATTATTGGTGCCTATATTGGTGCTTGGCTGGCTCGCGAGTTCGGTTTACCTGTAATATTTTCTCTCAATGTGGGAGGTCAGCCTTTCCCACTTATTTGGTCAATTTTGGGTTCTGCGATCTTTGCTGCTTTATTGAGTCTTTTGTCGGGAAGACGCCGTTAGAACAGCTTTATGGTTGGAAGATGGCTATCGTCTTCCAACCGGATTGACTATTCAGAACATTCTCGACTGAGTACTAACTCCCCATTAGGCAGTCGGTACACTCCTTGGGGTTCAATAATTGGGTCACCTTCCTGCCAAGTACGAGATGGTGGAGTATCGGAGTCAGAAGGTATATTGCGTATTGTCCCCAGGGGGAAAATCGAAGTTTGAGCATCTCCAGGACGTTCCGCAAAACCACCAGTACCTGTGATATAAAAGGTGCTCTCTGGTTGTTCAGTGCGCGCAATACAGCTAGAAGCAATCAACTCTTCGGTATTGATTAGATTATCTTTTACTGGAGTAATGCCATTTTGGATAGCACTCACGTCAGGTAAGTCAATATTTCCCTCCACTGCACCAGTGGCGTTAACATCAACGCGATCGTTATCATCTAAGGTTTTGGGGTTGGTGTTTTTGGGTGCTGGTTGGAAGTTTTCGCCAAAGAATGCGGGAGTATTGAGAGTGATATCTCCTCCTCGGCCATCTTGGGCAAAGGCTAGGATGTCGCTGTCATCGTAGGCGATAACTGAGTCAGCCCTCAGAGTAATATTGCCACCGCCGCCTACACCTGAAGCCACGTCAGTTCTAATGTCGGAGTCACCAAACAAGCGGATATCTCCAGCCTTTATGGTGATGGCACCTCCTGTAGAACTTGTTGTGTCAGTTCTAATTTTGCCATTATTAGCTTCTAGGGTATCTCGGACTGTGAGATTGATATTGCCTGCTGTTCCATTTCCGAAGTTACTGCTGGATATGAATGCTTCATCGCGCAATAGTAAGTACCCCGTGTCAATATTCAAATTACCGCCAATGCCAGTGGCATCAGGAGCAACTGCCGCACTGATACCACTGGGAAACCCTTCGGAGTCAGACCCGATAACTTGAATGCCCTCAGTGGCAGTTATAGTTAAATTCCCAGCATTGCCTTCTCCAAAAGTGGAGACATCTAAAAAAGCACCGCCAAGGATGTGCAAGCCCTGAGTTGAGATCGTAACATCTCCCCCATCCCCTTCTCCGAAGGTAGACACAGCGATAAAACCGCCCTGGCTAAGTAAAAGTTGTGCGGTCAAGAGAGTCAAATTACCGCCATTGCCTATGGCTTCTGGATTAACTTGCGCACTGATACTACTGGGAAACCCTTCGGGGTCAGACCCGCTCACTTGAATGTCCTTAGTGGCAGTTATAGTTAAATTACCAGCATTCCCGTCTCCAAATGTTTCGGCAGATAAAGAAGCACCGTCAAGGATGCGCAGACTTTGGGTAGAGATAGTCACATCTCCCCCATCTCCTGTGGTATTAGGACCAACTTGAGCAGATAAACCACTAGAATTCCCATCAATGGGGTTAGTGCCAATTAACTCAATCTCAGTAGCATTGACATTTAACTGACCCCCATTTCCTGTACCGAAGGTAGACACCCCTATCTGACCCCCCTGGCTGAGAAATAGTTCTGCCGTATCGATGGTCAAATTACCGCCATTGCCTGTGGCTTCTGGATTCACTTGCGCACTGATACTACTGGAATTACCTTTAGGGTCAGACCCGCTCACTTCAATGCCCTCAGTGGCAGTTATAGTTAAATTCCCAGCGTTCCCTTCTCCAAAAGTTGAGGCAGATAAAGAAGCACCCTCAAGAATGCGCAAACTCTGGGTAGAGATAGTCACATCTCCCCCATCTCCTGTGGCATTAGGACCAACTTGAGCAGACAAACCACTGGAAGTCCCATCGATGGAGTTAGTGCCAATTAACTCCATCTCAGTAGCATTAACATTTAACTGACCCCCATCCCCTTCTCCAAAAGTAGTTGTTGATACCTGTGCCCCATCACTCACCAGCAAGCGCCCTGTCTCAATCGTTAAATTTCCTCCAGTTCCTGAACCCAAGACATCAGCAAACAGCCGCGAACCCTCACTTAGAACCACCTCTTCTGTGGTACGTAACAATACCTCTCCACCATTTCCCATCCCTAAAGTGTCAGCCCAAATATTCGACCTTTCTATCACCTCCAACCGCGCACCCCGAATCTGAATGTCTCCACCTCCCTCACCACTAGCATCAACAAACGCCCCATCCGACAATGAAATATTCCCCAACCCACTAACCGAGTCATACCCCAAGACAAAGCGGTTGCCACTCTGAGTTACACTTACTTCCCCAACTCCCGCCACACTGCCGAGTTCAATGCGGCCTCCCGATGCATTTAAGTTCCCCCCATCTATCTGAATATCGCCACCCAACAGCACAAGACTCCGACCATCAGGAACTTGTAAACCATTGGTAGGATTTCCTAAAACTGAAGTCGTTGCTCTAGATTGGTTAATAATGCCTTGACTAGCAGCAGCATTAAAGAAAAAAGCAGAAGGATTAACCGTCAGCAGTTGTCCAGGAACTTCCGGATTAAGGGCACTAAAAAAGCTATTCTCACCAAATGCGATTCCGCTAGCAGTTGTTCCCAAAAACGAACCTTGCAAATCTAAACTGGCATTAGGCCCAAAAATAATCCCATTAGGATTGAGCAAAAATAAATTGGGATTAGAATCTCCAAAAGTACCAAGGGTTCCCAAAATTTCCGAAGGATTACCACCAGTAACACGACTCAAAATATTCTCAATTCCAGCAGGACTAAAAAAATAGGCTCCTCGTCCTTCTGCTACATTAAATTCTTCAAAACTGTGGAACAAATTTGCCCCTCTGGTTGCTCCACCAGTGATACCGTCAGCAGGGAAACCTACTGCATCTAAAGGTATAACAACAGAACTTTCAGCGCCCAAGCTATCATCCGGCGTAATTTGAGCAAAAACGCCACTCCCAGAAACAGCAACAGCACCACCTATTCCCCAAGCAATCAGCCTTACACCATGCTTTGCTAACGCTAAACCTAAATTCTCACCCCTAACTCCGCAGACGACCATCCAGAATTACCCCCAACCTGAATTGATGCCACCAGTTTAAAGGGTTTTCTCAACAGAGTTAAATAAGGCCGCTCAATATCAAGTTATGTGGAAATTTTGCCAATGAGCTATCAGGAATACTACGTTACTGAGTACTCTCTATCTGTGATCGAGGATGGATTGGTGGGCAAAATATTTAGCATGCTCACGTGAATATTAAAATGGTAAATCATTGCCCCTAAACGACGTATGTAGTAGGCTAGTTTCTCATCTAGGTCGATGAGTGCGTTCCAATTATTGTCTTCCTGGTGGTAATTATTTCTGTAATTAAGATATTCATTGTATTGATTCATAAGATTAAATATACTGTTCCTACTGTTCTCAAGCATGTAGGTGATATGTTCATCAATCAAAAGATGTTTTGAGGGAATTTGCCCAATTATTTTTCTCAACTTTTCCTCGTTCAGAGGAGCTATGTAGATTTTTTTAAATTGTTCAATTTCATCTTGCTGTTTAAGTTGTGCCAGTTCGCGACTAATTATTTTGTCTGCTTTGCGCAGTTTAAATAGTAGATCACTAATTTCAATCACTAGGGAAGATAGCAATATCTTCTCTGTTTCTATGTCTCTGTAATTTTGGCACATGTAAGTTTGGAGAGAATAACTATCGGTAAAAAATCTTAGCTGCATTAGAAACCGTGAAATTAAACCTGAATAAGTAGAGATTTCTAGTATGGTCAAACAGTAATATGCATTACTAATAGCCAGAGGTCTCTAGCTATTAGCTCAACAGCTTATCTATAGGATATTTTCTATAGGATATTTTCAACTTGCTACATTAGCGTATGACGCGTATTACACTATATGCATAGTATTTTAATAAACGGATATCAGCAACCAAACTTAGGATAACTTTATCAACTCTTTAAAAATTACTGGTTATCGACTTACAGACTCTAGATAAATTCAAATTATCTAGATGAGGTGGTGAATAAGCGAATATACTCAGAAGATAGTCTACGATGTGACAATTTCCCAGAGATGGAATTTGAAAATTTACTATCCATAACAAAAAAGAACTGAAAATTTTCCTTGCCACCCTATTAGCAAGTTTTCATTTTTTAAAATGCTCAAGGATTAACTCAGAAAATTCTTTTAAAGACCTCTTTTTAGGTTAAAAGGCTGTATTCCAGATTTCAAGAGTTAGTTTTCTACGGTAAAGTTTGCCAAATGCGGATTGTCTGATCAAATCCCCCACTAGCAAGAAGCTGACCATTGGGGCTAAAGACAACTGATTTTACCCAATCTTGATGGGCGGTTAGCAAGGTAACTAGTTCACCAGTTCTCAGGTTCCAGATTCGGATACCATCATGGCTAGCACTAGCGAGGGTTTCACCATCGGGATTGATCGTTAGTGCCTGAATTCGCCCAGTATGACCAGTCAAGATGTGTTCAAGAGCTCCAGTTCTGCGATTCCAGACCTTAATCGTGCGGTCATGACTGGCGCTAACTAGAGTATTACCATCAGGCGTGAAAGCCAGGACACTTACTGCACTAGAATGAGCGGGAATTGTCTCTAATAACGTTCCTGTTTTCAAATTCCATAGCTTAACCAAGCCCTCTTTAGTACCACTTGCTAGAATGTCTCCTTCCGGGTGAACCGCAAGCGCATAGGTTTGGTTATCAAAGCGTGTCAGAGTGTAAAGGGGGCGCTGCTTCTGCAAATCCCACAGTTTAATTCCGTCCAAGCCACCACTGACTAAAGTTTTGCTATCTGGAGTGGTGCTCAGGGATAGTACATTGCTAGAATGCTTGAGAAAGGTGCCAGTGTACTCTCCCGTTTTCCAGTTCCAAAGATTGATAGCACCATCATGACCGCCACTAGCCAGAACTTCTCCATCTGGACTTAAGAGTAGCGCTACAACAGAAGTTCGGTGTCCTCGTAGGCTGGCAATTTCTCTACCTGTTTTCAACCACCACAATTTAATCGTGCCATCGTTAGTGCTACCTCCACTAATCAGTATTTCCCCGTTGGGACTGAAAGCAAGAGAATCAACAGGCGTTGTATGACCTTTAAGAGTAAGAAGCAGTTGAGGATTTTTCCAGGCTTCACCTGGAGATAAAACTTGAGAGTCAAAAGTCTGTGACGAAGCGCTCCCTTGGAGGCTTGAGGGGATTGGGACAGACAGAGACTTACCAGGGAAACCAAGAACGCCTGACACAGGAAGAACCAAAGTACAAGCTGCCAGTATGGTCAGCTCTGTTTTACCCCATTTGCTACAGTTGAGAGCAGAATGTGTCATGTACTTTAGCCCAACAGATGGGGTCAAGAGTGCAGAGAAATCAGGCAATGCCCCCCAGAGATCACGCTAGGAAACACCGCCTATTGACGCTGTTGACCCTTGGGACGCTTGGTTGTAGTCAACATCGGCAGGGGAGGACGCGACGAACTAGAAGACAGAAAATGTGTTACAGGTTCATTAGCTAGCTCAGTTTCCCGACGTTGGCTGTGCCACCAGCGAAGCACTAAGGCTAGAACCACCATCATCATTCCGAAACTTAACAAAGACCAGCGTTCGCCGACGCCGCCAATCACAGCATCTACAGCTCCCGCAATAATAATAAAGCTAGAAATCGGCTCCTTGCGGTAAGCTGACTTCAAAATTCGAGGCCATAAAGCATTCATCACAGCTTGCTACTGACTCTGTTTTAGTTAATATTCAATCTAATTCCAGGTTATCTCATCAGGATGCAAATCAGGACGAGCAACCATCAATACGAATACCCCTATTGTTTAGTTTTTAGTTGTAGATGGTCAAGCTGACTACTAAATCAGCCGGCTTGACCCAATTTCTTGATTCACGTAGAAGTAAGCTTCTTGCTTATCCTGCCAGTTTTTTCTCTACCTAACTGACTAATCAACTGTAGCCAAGGTTCCTGTTCTCCGGCTCAGGTATTGTTATTATTGCAAACCAAGCCAAGTTAGAAGTCCTTGACCGGTAGAGTACTCAATAATCAGAGTCAAGATAAAGCCTACCATTGCAGCCCGACCATTTAAGCGCTCTGCGTAGTCGTTAAACCCGAATTTAGGCTCTTCTAGCTGGGGGGTGGTTGTTGGTTGGGGTTGTGTCATGATTTTTCAAGCTTTTGTTCAGATTAGGTTACAATCCTTCACTAATTGTAATCTTTTTTGTCCTTAGGAAGGATTGCCATGTTTGAGAAAAAAGGGTCTATACCCCACTTTCTTTGTCAGAGTTGTTCAAGAGAAGACAACTAGCCTGATCTGCTAGTCAATCCAGGCAAACCGTTAATATATATAGACTTAACAATTTTTCCTAGAGGTTATTCTGTCGCTTCAAAATTGTCCACAGCGAAGCTGTCTGCTTGCGAAATCCCCCTTGTGAATTGATCTGTAGGTATGGCAGAAAAGTGAGTTAAACGAAAAACTCCTCAAAAACCAACAAATGATTGAGGAATTAGCTCTCCAGAGCCATCCGTGCAGATAGTTGCCTAAATGTTTGTCAAAAACATTGAAACTGACAAAAATCATATCCTGAAGGAAAACATGGAAATAGGTGTCCCAAAAGAAACTAAAGACCAAGAATTTCGTGTTGGCTTGAGTCCTGATAGTGTCCGGGCTTTATGCGAAGCCGGTCATACGGTCTTGATTGAAACTAATGCTGGTGTCGATGCTGGCTTTACAGACGAACAATATCAGCAAGCTGGGGGAAAAATTGTCCACAAGGCAGCCGAAGCTTGGAATTGTCAACTAGTAGTCAAGGTGAAGGAACCCCTGAAGCCAGAGTACCAGTTTCTGCAAAAAGAACAGCTACTGTTTACTTATCTACACTTGGCAGCTGACCGCGCCTTAACAGAGCATTTAATTAATTGTGGTGTTAGTGCGATCGCTTACGAAACAGTTGAACTTCCTGATCGCAAACTCCCTCTACTCAATCCGATGAGTATCATTGCTGGTCGTCTTTCCGTGCAATTTGGGGCAAGATTTTTAGAACGTCAGCAAGGCGGGCGAGGTGTTCTCTTAGGCGGTATTCCGGGCGTTAAACCAGGAAAAGTGGCAATTCTCGGTGGTGGTGTCGTTGGTACAGAAGCTGCTCGGATTGCTGTAGGTATAGGTGCTCAAGTTCAAATTGTCGATATTAATGTAGAGCGCTTAGCCTATTTAGAAACCATTTTCGGCTCTAGAGTAGAACTCCTCTACAGTAACTCAGCACAAATCGAAGAGGTCGTGACTAATGCGGATCTAGTAGTTGGTGCAGTTTTGGTCTTAGGTCGTCGTGCCCCAGTTTTGGTGCCTCGTGCTCTAGTAAAAAGGATGCGTCCCGGTTCGGTAATTATTGATGTTGCCGTAGATCAGGGCGGTTGCGTGGAAACGTTACGGCCGACATCTCACACCAATCCCATTTACATAGAGGAGGGTGTTGTTCACTATGGTGTGCCGAATATGCCGGGTGCAGTGCCAGCGACAGCAACCCAGGCGCTTAACAATAGCACGTTGCCCTACGTCCTCAAGCTAGCCCGTCATGGTCTAGAGGCTATCGAGTCCGATTTAGCCTTAGCTAAGGGCTTAAACGTGCATAAATACAAGTTAGTTCATCCTGCTGTACAGGATGTGTTCCCCGATTTGGCTGGTCTACAAACCGTTGTTAAATAGAATGAACATTCCTCGTCGTAACAGTTAAGCTAGATAGTCTGCTAACTCTTATAGCAGACTAGCTCAGGGTGGCTACTCAACACTACAAAAGTAAAAATTCCCCAGTTCAATCAAGAACCGGGGTGAAATATCGACTTCGTTGAGAAGCTGATTAACTTTTTTTCGTACTAGTCTTTTTGGTAGTTTTTTTGGCAGCTGTCTGGCTAGTTTTTGACGATGACCCTGAGGCTTTGCTCCGAGTTGAAGTCGTGGACTTACTGGACTTGCGACCGGATTTTTTGGTAGAAGCCTTAGCGGCTAACAGCTCAAGTGCCTTTTCTAAGGTCAGGTCTTCTACTGATTCACCTTCAGGAAGGGAAGCATTGGTTTTAACGTGCTTGACGTAAGGACCGTAGGGACCATCATAGATATTCACTGGTTCCTGATCATCTGGGTGAGAACCTAATTCCCGTAAGGGAGCCTTCGACTTGCTGCGACTGCTACTACGACCTTTCTTTGGTTGAGACAACAGCTCTAATGCACGTTCTAAGGCAATTGTCAAAACATTATCATCTGCTTTGAGCGAACGGTAATCTTTTCCTTCCTTGCCTTGGTCGTGAACCACGTAAGGACCAAACCTTCCTAGTCCGGCTTGGACTTTGCAACCACTGTCGGGATGTGCGCCCAAGTAGCGCGGTAAAGACAATAGACCAACCGCCATCTCTAAAGTGACATCTTCCATATTGACGCCCTTTGGTAGAGAAGCCCGCTTCGGTTTTTTGTTTTCCTCGGAGGCTTCACCTAGCTGAACGTAAGGACCATAGCCACCAAGCAAGATGTAGACGGGTTCACCAGTTTCTGGATGGAGTCCTAGTTTCTCTGGTCCTTCAGTTTTTTGCCGCAGTAAGACTTCCACTTGCTCTGGGTCTAGCTCAGAAGGTGTCAAGTCTTTGGGAATAGAAGCCGAGATGCGCCCTTTGCCATTTTCAGTTTCTATATAGGGACCATAGCGACCAATACGGACTTTCGCCTCTAGGTTATCTAGTTCGACAGTACGAGCTTCATTGGGATCTATCTGACTTTCTTGTTCTTTAACCTGATTGTCTAGTCCCGCCTCTCCTAGATAGAACTCTTGCAAATAGGGAAGCCACTCTGCTTCGCCGGTCGAGATTTCATCAAGGGTCTGCTCCATTTTAGAAGTGAAGCTAGTATCTACCAGGTTGGGAAAGTATTTCTCCAGCAAGCTGGTAACAGCAAAAGCCGTAAATGTAGGAACTAGAGTATTGCCGTTAAGGTGTGCGTAGTCCCGTTCCACGATCGTACCGATGATGCTGGCATAGGTACTAGGACGCCCAATACCTTCACTTTCAAGGGTTTTCACCAAAGAAGCTTCTGTATAGCGTGCTGGAGGCTGGGTTTCGTGACCGACGGCTTCTAGTTCAGTGCAATTGGGATGATCACCCATTTTCAGGGGCGGCAAAATCACCTCTTGGTCTTCCAAAGCGGCTTCTGGGTCATCAGAACCTTCTACATAGGCCCGCAAGAAACCGGGAAATTCGATACGTTTTCCAGTTGAGCGAAAACCAGCATTTTCTACTTGTAGACCAATCGTAATCAGAATTTGCCGTGAGTCAGCCATTTGGCTAGCAACGGTGCGCTTCCAAATTAAGTCATACAGAGCCAGTTCTCGACCACCAAGACCAGTTTGTTGTGGTGTGCGGAAACTGCTACCTGCTGGGCGAATTGCTTCGTGGGCTTCTTGAGCGCCTTTACTTTTGGTGGTGTATTGGCGAGGTTTAGGACTGAGGAATTTTTTGCCGTACATTTCCTCAACACAGCTACGCGATGCCGAAATTGCCTGCTCTGAGAGATGCACCGAATCCGTCCGCATGTAGGTGATATAGCCCTGTTCATAGAGCTTTTGAGCTATTCGCATCGTATCACGCGCTCCCAGGCGTAGCTTCCGGTTTGCCTCCTGTTGCAGGGTAGAGGTTGTAAAGGGCGCAGCTGGCTTGCGGGTGACGGGTTTTTCTTCTAGTTCACTAACCGTCCAAGTTTTATCAGTTAAACGCTCTTGCAGTTCTCTGGCTTCCGACTCGCTGAGCAGCCTCACATTGCGACCAGCAATAATTTGACCCGTATTGGAGTCAAAATCGCTGCCCGTGGCAATTTTAGTCCCTGCTAAAGTAACTAGTTTGGCATCAAAGGGAGTCTTCTTTTGCTCTAGGATTGCCTTCAAATCCCAGTAACTACCCTGGCGGAAAGCCCTTCGCTGGCGTTCTCGATGCACTAATAGCCTGACAGCAACAGACTGAACCCGACCGGCGGATAAGCCAAAAGCAATTTTCTTCCACAGCAGAGGAGAGAGTGTATAACCTACCAGTCGGTCTAAAATCCGTCGCGTTTCCTGAGCATGCACCAGGGGCTCGTGGATACTGCGGCAGTTTTTCAAGGCTTTTTGAATGGCTTCTTTGGTGATTTCGTGAAAAACCATCCGCTTTGTAGGGACTTTGGGCTTGAGTAATTGCAGCAAATGCCAACTGATACTTTCCCCTTCCCGATCTTCGTCCGTGGCAAGAACTAGTTCATCGGCTTCTTTGAGGGCATCTTTGAGTTGTTGAACGACTTTCTTTTTAGTTTTGGGAACGACATACAGGGGTTCAAAGTTAGCCTCCACGTTTACCCCTAGCTGCGCCCAGTTTTCGTCTTTGACAGAAGCTGGAATTTCACTGGCGGACTGAGGGAGATCGCGAACATGTCCCATCGACGCCTCAACCCGATAGTTAGAGGGCAAATATTGACGAATGGTACGTGCTTTGGTGGGAGATTCGACGATGACGAGGGTTGTCATAGGAGTTTCAGAAGTAGCAGCTAAGCTGAACGGTCTAGTCCAAGTAATGTGAGCAAGGTATCAAAAAAGAGTAGCAGTGTCCTAAACGTTGCTAGTTGGGTTGATTCATTGTCCTGGGGCTGATTGCCTGGAGTCTGGTAAGGCTTAACAATTGGGTAATTAAGCCTACCTATGCTTATCACACATTGCATGAGTGCAACCAAGGTAGCCTACTCTTTAAACGAATGCTGGGCTTTTCGGCTAATCGTAGACCACTCCCAATAGCAAAGTAAGAACAGAGGTTGATATAGGCAAGGGAGGGAAAACCAGGAGCGACGCACCCGACATCGCACCCAAAGGAGGATCTCACCCCATTAGCACTTTTGCTAACGCCAATCTAGCTAACTAATCATAGAGGCCTCTAATCTCTCTTATATCTGATCTCAATCGTGACCCCCACCTTTTCGGAAATCTGTCTACCTACTACAAGAAGATTCTCTTCAGATTGTTTGATTTGGCAGTGAGATGCATCACCGACAGCAGTGTAGTGTTATTGTTGGTTATGATTGGGCTAAATTTATGCAGAAAAATAATTTAACACAGCTGTTGTCTCCTATGATATTTCGCTACTTATCCTAACTAAAGCTGCTCAACTAGCTTAATTGTGGACTGCCCAGACACTATGGCTGCTGATGTAATCGACTATAAAATTTACGGTCAATCCCTACAACTGATCGAAATTGAGCTTGATCCTGGAGAAGGTGTTAGAGCTGAAGTTGGCACAATGATTTACATGGAGGAAGGCATTAACATGCAAACTTCCAGTGGTGGTGGCATCTTTGCTGGCTTCAAACGAATGTTCACTGGGGAAGGTTTTTTTATCACCACATTTTTGAACCATGGCATGGGTAAGTCCCGTGTCGGTTTCGCTGCGCCCTATCCAGGAGAAGTAATTCCCCTTGATTTAGGTCAATTGGGCGGTCAGTTTTTATGCCAAAAGGATTCCTTCATCTGCGCTGCTAAAGGGATTGAAATTCAGGTGGCTTTCACCAAAAGACTGGGATCTGGCTTCTTCGGTGGTGAAGGCTTTATCCTACAAAAGCTGCAAGGAGATGGGATGGCATTTATCCACGCGGGCGGTGCGATTATTGAAAAAGATTTGGCGGTGGGAGAAAGATTGCGCGTAGATACTGGTTGTTTGGTGGCTTTTGCTCCCTCCGTTGACTACGAGATTCGCTTTATCGGCGGTTTTAGAAATGCTCTGTTTGGGGGAGAGGGCTTGTTCCTGGCCCAGATGACTGGCCCAGGTAAAGTTTTTTTGCAAAGTTTGCCATTTTCACGTTTAGCTGAGCGAATTACGGCAACTTTACCCAACCTCTTAGGAGAAACAGATAGTTCAAAAAGCGGTGGTTTTTTAGGCGGATTACTGGGGGGCGATGACCAAGGCTAAGTAAGAAATTGCCTCTGCTGACTTCCTCTAACTTGCTCCTGCCTCACAGGTTAACAGGTATCTTAATATTTACCTAAGCTTCTCGCAGAGCTTTCCCTCGTGGGAATTTCAATTATCAAAGTAGTTTTTGACTAGCCTGCTTAATCATCAATCATGCTCTGCTGGAGTCAAAGTTATGGGATTCTTGAAGCAGGTGGAGAAAACATAACAAGATTATCTTGGGCAAAATTTGCTGGCTGACGAGTGTGGCAATACCCTAAATCACCTATATGATAAAAAAGTTAATCTTGAAATCCACATAACTATAGATCATACAAATAGAACCTATGGATTTCTCTACTGTTGCTGCCCAGCTCAACGCTGGGATCATCTTGCCAGAGGGAATTGTTATTATCACCCTCTTGCTAGTTTTAGTAATTGATTTGATTGTTGGCAAAAGTTCTGCCAAAACAATTCCCTACGTGGCAATCGGGGGACTGCTAGCTGCCGTAGCAGCTCTTTGCTACCAATGGAATGCCGCTGATTCAATCGCCTTTCTCGGAAGTTTTAATGGCGACACCTTGAGTGTGGCATTTCGCGGGATTATTGCCCTATCCACTGCTGTAACAATTTTAATGTCAATTAGATATGTACAGCAGTCTGGGACATCGTTGGCAGAATTTATTGCGATTTTGCTCACTGCTACCTTAGGGGGAATGTTCCTTTCCGGGGCAAATGAGCTGGTGATGATTTTCATCTCCCTGGAAACCCTAAGTATTTCTTCGTATATGTTGACGGGTTACATGAAACGTGATCCCCGTTCTAACGAAGCAGCTTTAAAATACTTGCTAATTGGAGCATCCAGTTCAGGCATCTTTCTCTACGGTGTATCTTTACTTTACGGTCTCTCTGGAGGAGAAACTAACTTAAGTGCGATCGCTCAGGGTGTGGCAGCTCTAGAATCTGGTCAATCTTTGGGCATTTTGATTGCTTTAGTTTTTACCATCGCTGGTATTGCCTTTAAGATCTCCGCAGTCCCTTTCCACCAGTGGACTCCTGATGTCTACGAAGGTTCTCCTACTCCAGTAGTCGCCTTTCTTTCCGTCGGTTCCAAAGCTGCTGGCTTTGCTTTAGCAATCCGTCTACTGCTAACCGCCTTCCCCCAAGTAATTCAAGAGTGGCACTTCATTTTCACTGCCCTAGCTGTCTTGAGCATGATTTTAGGGAATGTAGTTGCCCTTACTCAAAGCAGCATGAAACGATTGCTGGCTTATTCCTCCATTGCCCAAGCTGGGTTTGTGATGATTGGTCTAATTGCTGGTACTGAGGCTGGTTACTCCAGTATGCTGTTTTACCTCCTAATTTATCTGTTCATGAACCTGGGAGGCTTTACCTGCGTAATTCTCTTCACCCTGCGTACAGGCACTGACCAGATTAGCGAATACGCTGGTTTGTATCACAAAGATCCACTCCTGACCCTCGGCTTAAGCATTTGTTTGCTCTCTTTGGGTGGAATTCCACCTCTAGCAGGATTTTTCGGCAAAATCTACCTGTTCTGGGCAGGCTGGCAGGCTGGACTGTATGGTTTAGTCTTACTAGGCTTGATTACCAGCGTAATTTCAATATACTACTACATCCGTGTTGTCAAGATGATGGTAGTTAAAGAGCCTCAAGAAATGTCTGATTCGATCAAAAACTACCCAGAAACGCGGTGGAACCTTCCCGGAATGCGGCCTTTGCAAGTAGGTTTAGTGCTTTCGGTAGTTGCCACATCTCTGGCGGGCATTCTTTCCAACCCTCTGTTCACCTTGGCAAATGATTCTGTTGCCAAAACCCAAATGTTGCAATCATCTTTGGTAAAGACGCAACCAGTCGCATCCTTGGGGAACAAACCCCATTTCTCCATTTCTAGGAGAAGTCAATGAGACTCTAAGTGAGGCTGAATTTAATCAAGCAAGCGCTCAACCCTAAAGGTTGAGCGTTTTTATGGATAACTTTTTGGTCATTTATACAAAAATAAGCTAATTACCACCCGTTAGTGTCAACTTAATAAACGGTGACTCAGAACATATTAAAATCAAGATAAAAGAACTCAGAAAGAAAAAACGCTGATGGACTCTCAAGGAAAATCAGTTCCCCAGATCGGTTCACTACCACCTAAAATTCCTGGGACAACCGAGCAACTCTCGCGGGTAATTTGTTTGCTGGGTAATCGTACCAAAGCTGAACTGAAGAAAAAGGCTCAACTAGAGTTAATCGACTTGATTGGCGTTTATCCCAGCAGTACACAAGCAACCGCCTGGAAACAATACCTGCGACAACTGTCTAAAGCTAATCGATAGGGGTTAGAGAATTCTGTACATCTTCGATTTGCTCCTTTGAATTCTTTTAAGAATCGCTGGCTAACCTAAGTGTCGTCATTTCGCCTAAAGTCTCATAAATTTTTATCCAAGAGAGCAATTTGAGTCTGTTATTTCAGGATTTTCAACCCCTAGCCGCGATCGCAACTACCCCTAAAGCTGCCCAAAGATTACAACCTCTGTGTCAAAATACTGGTGCCAAGCTTTGGGTGCCAGAGTCTCTGAGTAGTCTTGAACATATTCACCTCTACAAAGGTTCACTCAAAGATCATGTCGCTTTCCTGTGGCAACAAAACCGCGCCTTAGTTTTTTGTCTGGCGACTGGGGCGGTAGTTCGACTAATTGCTCCCCTGCTAGCAGATAAATCTAGCGACCCAGCAGTAATAGTAATAGATCAAGCAGGTAAGTTTGTTATTAGTTTGGCTAGTGGTCATCAAGGTGGTGCCGATCAACTAGCCCAGTTAATCGCTCACCAACTAGGCGCAACGCCAATTTTAACAGGAGCCGCCACTGATTTAGGGCTACCAGGCATTGATGTCTTGGGTATTCCCTTCGGTTGGCAGCGCGGTGTCGGGGATTGGACTAGTGTGAGTGCAGCTATAGCCGGTGGTGACAGGGTACAGGTGATTCAGGAAGCTGGTTCAACTTTATGGCAAAGTCATCTTCCCCAAGGGCATACCTTTGAGTTTGGCGAATCCCACTCCCCCAAGGCTCGAATCTGGATTAGTCCCAAAGCCCACTCTGCTCAAGCCTTGAGTGTCTCCCAGGTACAATGGCATCCACGGGTGTTGTGGGTAGGAATTGGCTGTGAACGCGGTACATCTAGACAATTGATTGAGACAGCAATTGAGCAAACTTGCCAACGTTATCAGCTAGCTAAAATTGCGATCGCCGGAATTGCCACTATCGACATCAAAGCCGATGAAGTGGGTATCCTAGAAATTTGTCATGATTACGCTTTGCCCTTACGCACCTTTAGCGCCGAAATGCTGCGTTCCGTAAGCGTACCCACACCCTCAGAAATTGTCGCAGCAGAAGTAGGAACCCCCAGTGTCGCCGAAGCAGCAGCACTGTGTGCCATTAGAGATGGGCAACCTTCAAACTCTGACTACCCTTCCTCTCCCAGGCCTTCTCTTTTAGTAGCAAAACAAATTTTCAAATCAGCTCAACAATTAGGGGCAGTTACAGTAGCTATTGCCCAAGCTGAACAAGAGTATACCGGACGCACTGGTCAACTGTGGCTAGTAGGTACTGGCCCTGGTAAACTTGAGCAAATGACCCCAGCGGCTCAAACGGCTGTTGCCCAAGCCGATGCCATAATTGGTTATTCTCTCTATATAGACCTGATTGCTCCTTTACGGCGTCCAGGACAAATTATTGAAGCGCTGCCCATTACCCAAGAAAAGCAACGGGCGCAAAGAGCGATTGAACTAGCCCAATGGGGATTAACTGTAGCAGTTGTTTCTTCTGGTGACTGTGGCATTTATGGTATGGCGGGGTTAGTCTTAGAAGAACTCCGTAACTGTGGCTGGGATGGCAAAACTCCTAGAGTGCAGCTTTTTCCGGGAATCACTGCCCTACAAGCAGCCGCTTCCCGTGTAGGAACACCATTAATGCATGACTTCTGCGCAATCAGTCTCAGTGATCTTTTAACTCCCTGGGAGGTAATTGAGAAGCGCCTAGAAGCAGCGGCGCAGGCAGATTTTGTCACAGCTTTATATAACCCAAAATCGCGCACCCGCACCGAGCAAATTGCGATCGCTCAAACTATTTTCCTCAAATACCGCCATCCCGATACCCCAGTAGCTATAGTTCGCTCAGCCTATCGAGAAGACGAACAGCTTACCCTGACTACTCTTGAGAAATTCCTCGATATAGCAATCGACATGCTAACCACCGTACTTATCGGTAACCAAAGCACTGCTATTCATGCCGATTGGATGATCACACCACGAGGTTACCGATAGAGTTCTCTTTTACAGACATCTGCTCAAATTTCCTGCCTTACCTGTCGGAAAAAGATGCCCAGTAAACCAGAAACCACCGACAAAATGATCGCACCGAAAAAAGCAGGCCAAAAACCACCAACCGTAAAACCTGGGGTGAGATAGCCTACCAAGGAAAGGGTAATGGCATTGACGACCAACAGAAACAGCCCTAGGGATAGAATAGTAATCGGCAATGTCAACAGCACCAGAATTGGTTTAACAACCGCATTGATCAATCCCATGATCACAACAGCAATGGCAGCAGCAGACCAACTAGCAATTACCAGTCCTGGCACAAGTTTAGCCGTAATTGCCAGTGAGACAGCAGCCAGTAGCCAAGTTAATAAAAAATCAAGCATCAGTCTAAAACAACATCGACAACTAAAATTTTAGCGATCTCCGCGCTCGAAGACTGGCTCAACTCCTCAGCAAAGGAAAGTGTAACCATGAAACACCTCAGCTTCATTTGGCGGAATGCTGCCTAAGGTGGGAAAATAACCAAGACCAATTATTTAACTTTTATGTTCTTCCGGCACGTCTGGACATTTCTGTTGGCACTGATGCTTCTTGGCTATAGCTTACCAGCACAAGCTGCTAGTACCCTATCGTTCAACGAAGAAAACTTTACAGGCAAGGACTTCTCCAGTCAAAGCTTACTCTCGGCTGAGTTTTCCTACTGCAATTTAAATATGACAGACTTCAGCAATGCTGACTTGCGGGGAGCAGTGATTAGCAACTCGACAATGAAACAGGCAAACTTGCATGAGGCAGATTTCAGCTACGGCATAGCCTACTTGGTAAAGTTCGTTGATGCTGATTTAACTGATGCTCTTTTTGTCGAAGCAAACTTACTCAAATCCACCTTAAATAACGTTGATATCACGGGTGCTGACTTTAGTTATGCCATTTTAGAGCGTACCGAACAGAAAAAACTCTGTGCCAAAGCCACAGGCGTCAACTCTAAAACCGGGGTTAATACCCGTGAATCCTTAGAGTGTCGCTGAAGCGCTGCGTTAGCAGAATTATCCTCAAGATGGGAAAATAGTCAACACAGATTGTTAAAGTTTTATGTTTTTCCCGCAACTCGCTGCATTCCTCTTGGCATTGATGCTGTTATGCTATCCCTTGCCAGTAAAAGCTCAAGCCGCTAAGTATCCACCCCATTTGTCCTACAGTGGTGCTCAACTTACAGCCCGGGACTTTTCTGGACAAAATTTACAAACAGCTGAGTTTGCCACTGCCAATTTAGTACTGACTAACTTTGCTGATGCTGATTTGCGGGGAGCAGTTTTTAGCTCTTCTAATATGACTAAGGCTAATCTGCACGGTGCAGATATGAGCTATGGAATGGCAGATAAAGTAGACTTTACTGGTGCTGATTTGAGTGAGGCTGTGTTTGTCGAAACAATTATGCTGCGCTCGATTTTTGATGAGACTGACATCACTGGTGCTGATTTCAGTTACGCTATGCTGGACGGTACTCAAGTCAAAGAACTCTGTGATCAAGCCAGTGGCATAAACCCGAAAACTGGCGTCGCTACTCGTGATTCCTTGGGGTGCCGATGAAGCGGATTGGTGTTATTGGCGGAGGGCAACTAGCCTGGATGATGGGGGGTGCGGCTGAATCTTTGGGACTTGAATTAGTAATTCAGACACCGCATCCTACAGATCCAGCAGTCTCTATTGCCTCCGATACTATTTTTGCTGCCATTGATGACGCTACTGCCACAGCTAAACTGGCAACTTGCTGTGATGTGATCACTTTTGAAAACGAATTTATCAATTTAGAAGCTTTGCAGGAACTGGCACAGCAAGGTGTCTGCTTTCGTCCTCCCTTAGAAGCCCTAGCGCCTCTGTTGGATAAGTATCAGCAGCGCTGCTATTTAGATGAAATCGGTTTGCCTCAGCCAGATTTTCTGAGTCTGCAAGGGGAAGTGGGTAAAGAAGAATTAACACTGCCTGGATCCTTAGCAAAACCGATCTCTCTGAGTGATCTAGATTTTCCTGTTGTCCTTAAAGCGCGACGCCACGGTTACGATGGTCAAGGCACTTTTATCATCAAAGATAGCAACAGCCTTAAGGAAACCTGGCAAAAGTTGGGACACCAGTCTGTAATCCTGGAAGAATTTATTCCCTTTGAACAGGAATTAGCAGTGATTGCTGCCCGTTCTCTTGCTGGAGATGTTGTTGTTTACCCAGTGGTGGAAACTCAGCAAGAAGAACAGGTTTGCCGTAGAGTATTAGTGCCAGCAGCAATTAGTCCGGCTGTGGTGACAGATATTGAAAAGATCGCCCGAACCCTACTAAACAGCTTGCAAGCTGTTGGCGTCTTTGGCATTGAGTTATTCCTGACTAGTAGTGGCAAAGTTTTAGTCAACGAAGTTTCACCTCGTACTCACAACTCCGGTCATTTTAGCCTTGATGCCTGTGGTACTTCTCAGTTTGAACAACAGTTACGGGCTGTGGCTGGTTTCCCTTTAGGTAGTCCAGCATTGCACTGTGAGGGTGTTGTTATGGTCAATCTTTTAGGTTACGAATATTCCCAAAATGACTATCTCGAAAAAAGGCAAAAGCTGACAAATTTACCCCAAACCTTTGTCCACTGGTACGGGAAAACTGAATCTCGCCCTGGACGCAAATTAGGTCATGTTACGACTTTATTGAACCCTCAACAACAGCCTCAGGCAGACGCAGTCGCTCAAGAAATTGAATCCCTTTGGTATAGTTAATTTGCCACACCAAGGATTAAATATTTAGTCAATTAAAGACTTATATAAAACATCGAGCTTCATTGCCACTGCTGGTGGTTTAGCAGTGAAATGGATATAAAAACTGCCGTTTTCTGCTGGTTTAGCCAAGACCTTAGCATAAACATCTTCACTAACTTCGCTATCAGTTTCATTTAATAAATTTAACTTAATATTGCTAAGCCGTGATGGCACAGACTTTTCTAAAGCTGGATCTAAACTTATCTGAGCTCCATGAACGGAAAGCTTAACTAAACTGCCTTGGAAAAGAGCATCACTAATATGTTTTTCCTCAAGAAAGGTATATTGGATAGGCATTTTTTGGGGAAGGGTAAAGAATTCTTCTTCTTGTTTAGCAAGAAACAGATTGTATTTTCCCCCAATGCCCCCAACTTCATAAATCGTGATTGGTTTTTTAACGCCTTTTGGTTTTACCTCCTTTTGCCCATCAATGATCACAGTTGTTCCTGCTTCTTGGAGAGTTGACTCAGAAATGACGATTTGTCCTCCTAGGGTGTAGGATTCTATACGATAAGTGAGGTTTACCTGAGAACCCACGACACCGTACTTAGTGCGTTTCTCTGAGCCAATATTTCCCACCACAACTTCGCCGGTATTGATGCCAATGCCCATTTCTAACGGCGGTAAACCTTGCTCTTTGAGTTTGTTGTTGACATGAGTAATACTCAACTGCATCTCAACCGCACAAGCGATCGCCCTGACAGCATCATCTTCCCTAGTAGTAGGAGCACCAAAGAGAACCAGAATACCATCGCCCATAAACTCGTCAATTGTTCCCTGGTAAGATGTAATCACATCCGCCATCTGTCCCAGATAGAGGTTGAGAACTTTAATCACCTCTTCCGCAGGTAATCTTTCTGAAAAACTGGTGAATCCCCTAAGATCAGAAGTCAAAATGGTAATTTTCTGCCTTTGACCACCGAGTTTCAATCCTTCCTTGCTCTCCAATAAGTTCGCTACAACCTCATCAGTCAAGTAACGTCCAAAAGTCTTGCGAATTTTCCCGGCTGTGCGAGCAAGATAAGCAGTAATACTAAGGGCAGCTCCCCCCATTGCCAATATTGCTGGGATAACAGGTAGCCACCAGCCCCCCAAAAAAGCAACGTATGTGCCACCAGTTAACGCCCCTGAAGCCAGAATAAAAGCACCACCTCCTCGCAAAGAGAAAAATCTCACTCCACCCGTGTAGCGCCATTTCCAAGTCAGGGCAGCACCAATCGCTGCCCACAGCAAAATCCACAGCCATTCCCAGGGTTCTGCCCAACTCTTGATAAAGGGACGACCTTCTTGAGCAGCACTGACTAGTTGGCTAGTCACGTTGGCATGAATTTCTACCCCAGCTAAGCGCTCGTTAGGTGCTCTAGTGTAGGGAGTCGAATACAAATCGTTATAACTCTCGCTGACGGCACCAACGAGAATCACGCGATCGCGACCCCAATCTGCTGCTACCCGGTCTTCAAGAATATCCGTCAGCGAGACAGTATCGAAGTAGCGCGAAGCTCCTCGATAATTCAATAAAATCTGATAACCACCAGCTTTGGCTCTCACATAGCCGCCGTCATTAGCCTGAAAGCGAAGCAGTACTTGCTGACCCAACTGCCAAGAATCCTTACCTTCCACTTTCTTGAGGGCAATACCCTCGGCATCTAAATAAAGCCCAGCCAGATACATTCCTAGGCTGGGAAGAGTTTTTCCCTCGGAATCCTCGACAAACAACAAAGCACGCCGTACCCTCTCATCTGCATCCGTTAGCAAGTCATTAGCAGCCACTTGTCCCTTAGTTTTAAGAACTGGGGGTGGTGCAACAGACTGACTTTGGCTATCTCCAACGGCTTTCTGGATACCAATTAGATTAGGTGTAGATTCAAAGACTGCGATTAATTGTTGATGACCTGGTTCTACAGGTAAATCGCGATAAATGTCTAGACCAATGGCTCTCGGTTGTCTAGCTTTGAGTTTCTCTAGCAACTGGGCATAAGTCTCATCTGGAATAATTGCCTGCCCAATATTGCGCAAATCTTCTTCATTGATGCCGACAATAACGACCCGATCATCGCGGGTTTCTAAAGGTCGCCAACGTATATATTGATCTAAAACTATCCATTCCCAGGACTGCAATAAACCAGCTAGCCGCAGTAGTATCACCACCGCTGTGATACTAGGAGCGGCAATCCAAGCACCTCGCCATTCCCAGCAAACTTGCTTTAACTTCGTCCACATACTACACAAAAAATAGTTTGATCGGTGTTGCCAGATGATTGGGGATTTTCAGCAATTACTTTCCCTGTTGTCGTTTATTCATCCCCTAATTGGGCAACACCGTTTTATCTCGTGCGGGACTCAACGAAAGGTTCTTGAGCCATCTGGTCTAAACCTACTGATTTGAGTAGTTCTTCCCATTCTTGGGGACGAGAATTGCGCAACTGAGCAAGGATTGTCAGAGTATCGTGCCAAACCTTGGCTTCTGCATAGACTTGGGCTTGCTTGAGTAGTGTAGCTTGCTGTTGAAATTGCAGTCGCTCTAGTTTACGTTTGGCGGTTGGACTCAATTGAGTGCGCCGGATAATCCCCCAAACCATTTCTTCCAGCCTTGGGTTTTCCGGAGTGCAGCTAATTATGAATTGCCATAGATAGTCTTGCTCATTTTCTAAAGATATGGTTTCCGGCAGCTTCAGTTGAATTATGCCCGGTGTGCCAGTCAGTGCAACTTCTGTTAAGTAAAGTTGATTTCCTAATTCGTCGTAGACAACGAATCGGGCCTCTTGTGGCTGAATTTGGGGAACATACACAAAGAATGTGGGATGGGCAGAAGTTGTTATGCCGACATGAGAATATATAGGTATCAAGGCAGTCATCGGCTTTTGTGCATCCTTGAAGCAGAAGGAAGAGCCATCCTCACCACCGCGCACCCCTCCCCCGACTGAGCCGTTTTCCGGTTGTCCTACGTCTTCCACCGGAAATCGGAGACTGATTTTCCCTTCTGGATGCGACCATGCCAAATGCTGTGGTAGCAAGCTTGATGAAGTTACCAGGGTGGTCGAGATGATCAAAGAAAAGATACGGCAAGATGGCAGAGAGTTGAGCAAGCTCATGGTGTCAAGATCTTAGGTGAGAGGGGCGATAAACTCATAATTCGCCGCAGATCCTTCTCATCAGTTAAATAGATGCTCTTAGATACCCTAAAAAGTTCGGTTAATCGATCAACATTAATGGTGGGGATTTTTTTTCTCTTGAGAAAAAATAGCCCCTTAGCTTAACTGCTAATTGTCAAAATCTGATAAGCTGGAGGATCGGCGTATAAGTAAACTAAGGCGATTTGAGTTTCCCCTTTTCTTATTCATAGCTTGTTCATTGCTTGTCCGTCCAATTACCTGACAACTATAGTTTTGTTATAAAAATTTATATTACCTGAGTTGCAGCAGTAAGATACTGCCAAATCTAAGGCAACAAGGCGAAAAGAGCAGCTATTTAGCCCTATCCTGAGTTTCTTACCGATAGGGTGTGTAATAGGTAAAAGCTTAAGTTAACCTTTTAGTCAATGGGCATCTTGCCAGGATGAGAGGGTAGTATTTTTTTCTCTTGAGTCTCCGTGAGAAATACCAAAAATTGACGGACACGGTAAAACTGAAAACTCCCGTCAGCAGAAGATTGTCAAACAACTAGAGAACAAATTTAACAGTAACATACTGAGTTCACTTTACTTTATTACCGTAGTTATCCTGTGGCTTACCTGAATCATCTTATGGGTGGTAAAGTTAATCTGGTCAATTTTGCCACCCTAGAAAAAAAAACCTAAGTGACGGATAATTGACAAAACAGCATCAGTAAGGTCTCAACAGACCAGACCTTTTCTGAAGTAGGGTGCATCGGTGGGTTTAATGTTTTGAACTGGTAAATTTCAAGAATACTCCGAGCTTTCCAAGCAATCAAAACTGCGATAATGAGCCGAGATTGAGGCTCAAGAATGATAGGAAGTTTAAGTTAGGATTGCTGGTACTCGAATTGAAAACTGAGCTATAAAAGTGAAATTTCCATTTAGCCGCACTCTGAAGTCCCCTACTTCTAGTCCTCCCCAACAGGGTACTGGCCTGGGAACCTTCGGCGGTGTATATACACCGTCGATCCTCACAATCTTAGGGGTGATCATGTACCTCCGGTTCGGCTGGGTCGTCGGCAACGTCGGCTTGCTAGGAACCCTTTTGATCGTTACTCTTTCGACTTCGATTACCTTTCTCACCTCTTTGTCTATCTGCGCGATCGCTACAGACAGAGTGGTTCGGGCAGGAGGTGCGTATTATATGATTAGTCGCTCTCTGGGCATCGAGTCAGGAGGCGCGATTGGTATTCCCCTTTACTTTGCCCAGGCAATTTCCGTCGCTCTCTACACTATTGGTTTTGCGGAGAGTGTGGTTGAAGCCTTTCCCCAATTCAATCAGCAAATAGTTGCCTTAATAACCACCGTCCTGGTAGCTATTTTGGCGATCACTTCTGCTCAGGTAGCCATTAAAGCTCAGTACTTTATTATGGCGGGCATTGCTCTATCTCTGCTGTCGTTGCTCTTTGGTCATGCCGTAGATCCCAACACCTCAATCGAGATGTGGGGAGCAAAGCCAGAAAATTCAGAACCTTTCTGGGGTGTCTTCGCCGTATTTTTTCCCGCTGTGACAGGTATTATGGCCGGCGTAAATATGTCAGGGGATTTGCGAGATCCCGTTCGCTCAATCCCAACTGGCACACTGGCAGCAGTCGGTACTGGTTACGCCATTTATATGGTGTTGCCGATTATCTTAGCCATGCGCGCAGATGCCTCTACGCTGATTGCCGAACCCTTGATTATGCAGCAAATGTCTCTGTGGGGACCAGCAATTTTAGTAGGGGTTTGGGGAGCTACTCTTTCCAGCGCCCTCGGCAGCATTCTTGGTGCTCCCCGCGTTCTGCAAGCACTTGCCCGTGACGGTATATTGCCACCCTGGCTGAGGTTTCTGGGTACGGGTAGTGGTGCAGATGACGAGCCGCGTGTTGCGACAACTGTAACCTTAGGATTGGTTTTAGTAGCAGTTGCCGTGGGCGACCTAAATTTGATCGCACCAGTTTTGTCAATGTTCTTTCTTACCACCTATCTGGTATTGAACTTGGCAGCTGGCATTGAAACCTTCTTAAGAAGTCCTTCTTTTCGTCCCTCCTTCCGTGTACACTGGTCGCTTTCGCTGCTCGGTGTCATCGGCTGTTTAAGCGTGATGTTTTTGATCGATCCGCTCTCTACCATCATGGCGGCGATCATCGTCTTTGGTATTTATATTTGGCTAGAGCGCCGGGAACTCGAAAGTGCCTGGGGAGATGTTAGACAAGGAATTTGGATGGCTTTGGTACGTCAGGGAGTGCTGCAAATAGACTACACACCTGATACCAAGAACTGGCGACCTCATATTCTGGTTTTTTCTGGCGCACCAACACGCCGTTGGAACTTGATCGAATTTGCGGCTAACCTGACCCATAACCGCAGCCTGTTTACGGTATCTAGTGTGCTGCCGAGTGGTTCCCGCGACACGGCACAGCAAGTAGAGATGGAAGGCACAATCCGCGACTATTTGGAGCGCCGAGGTGTCCAAGGTCTAGTGAGGCTCACCACTGCTCCTGATTTATTTACAGGTGTACAGCGAATGGTGGAAACTTACGGTCTAGGGCCACTGGTACCCAATACAATCATGCTGGGTGATAGTGAAAAGCCAGCTCTGCGGGAGCGGTACTGCCAGATGATTACGAACCTTCATCAGGCGCGGCGCAACGTCGTTGTCTTCCGCGATGCAGGTGATCGCGGTTTCGGTCGTCGCCAGCAGATTGATGTTTGGTGGGGAGGAATGCAAGCCAACGGCTCTTTGATGCTAATTTTGGCTTACCTGTTACGCACCAGCATAGAATGGCGCGGCGCTCAGATGAATCTAAAACTCGTAGTTCCTAATGATGCCGCCGCCCACGCAGCACGCTCCAATTTAGAAGACTTGATACAACAGCTACGAATTGGCGCAATACCGCAAGTAATTGTCTCCAATGGGCGACCTTTTAATGAAATCCTCCGTCGTTCTTCAGAAAATTCCGATCTTATCTTCCTTGGTATTGCTCAACCTAGTGAAAACTTTAGCGTCTATTACCAACGTTTACAGGCAATGGCAACTGGATTACCTGCAACAGTCTTAGTCTTGGCTGAACCAGACTTCGCTTTTTCTGAAGTTTTAACTGAGACTACCTCCATTACAAGAAACTAGCTGAAATGACTAAGCTACTCACCTGTCTAGAGAGGCTGGTCTAAAAAAAAAGGTAATTAGGCAGACTCAGTTAAAGGGAAAAGAAAATATTGGCTTTTCCCCCTTTTCTATTTAGTTAACAGTTAATCCGACAATTAAGGTAGTTTACCTGTAGAGTTATTGGCGTGGTAGAAGATTCCCCTGCCGCCAAGGCTTTACTCATCTGCCTCAAGCTTTTTGCCCTACATGTATTATCCCCTCAGTAGCAAACTGCTGCGACTATTCTTGGAGTAAGTCGATAGAATAGTGGCATTTGTAAATTTATGTAAAATATTCCTCTTAAAAGTAGCTATCTCAAGAAAATACTGATGCCCCTTCTTTTCATGGCAACTTTCATGGGTATTTAACGTCTTTTTGGGATTGATACTTGGTAAATATTTAATAATTCTTGGTTGGTTATGAAATTTGCGTGTATTTTTTGTAGAGAAATTGTTTCCATCAAAGCAATAAAATGACTCTTCGTCAGTATTGCAGCCCAAGAATTTCTTATGTTATGTTGAACAAACACTACTCATATAAATTAAGGCTCAGTAAGTACAATTGCTAGGAATTCTGGGTACTTGGGGTTAAAGTCTAGCTAAAATACACACTTTGTTTCAACTGAAGAATATTTATCAGGAAAAATTACTAAGATTTTTTCAGCAAATTAGTGTTGTTTAACCATAGACTCAATGGTTTGTATTGAGGCAAGCAAGATATTTGCTCAGGGTTATCAGAAAAAATTACAAATTAGCATTGAGTTTAGGGAACTTAGTTTACTTTAAAGTAGTCCAGTGATTTGGCAAAAATCTCAAAAAAGCTAGTTTTTTAGACAAAAATAGCCAAAATTTTGATTAGTTGAAGACTTAAAAAAATAGGTTTGAAATGCTCCAAATTCTTCCGAGCAACCTGGGTCATAAGTCAGCAACATAACTGTTATTTTGGCTGCTGCTAACTTTGGAGAGAGATACGAATACATCCCTATTAAAATCCCATCTATCCAGATTTCCTTGCCAATTGCATGTATTAGTAAAGCAAGAACTCTTCCTTTGTCGTCGAATGGGATAAAGTTCAGCAGACTATTTGAGTTAAAAAAGCAGATGCTACTCAAATGTGGTTGTGGTCAACCTAGCGATTGATGCTGAAAATTCAAATTTTATAAAAATGTTTATTCCATCATCTGTTAGCTCTATGAAGCCCCAAATGGCAACTTATAAGGTATTTACTACCAACGAATTGGCAAAGCGAATTCAGGCTTGTACTCATGAGCAATTTACAGGTCTGTTGTCTGTCACAGATACCCAGAATCAGACGTGGAGTTTTTCTTTTCACCAAGGCTATTTAATTGGGGGTACAGGTGGGGTACATACAATTCGCCGTTGGTGTAGACAACTATTAGAGTACTGTCCACGATTGCCCCTGGAAACGGCTTATTACGGGTCGGATCGATTCCAGTATTGTGATTACGATTCCCTCGCAAAACTGGTGATGTTGGGCAAAGTTGAACAAAAACAGATGGCAGCAGTCATTGAAGCTAACATTACAGAGATTTTTTTCGATATTATCCAACAGGGAGAACAACTCTATTCTGGCTCAGAGAAGCAGCCAATCTTTGAGCAGATTCCTCGCAATACAAAAAATTCTCAATTGGCCTTAGTCCCAGCTAATCGAGCTTTGCACAAGGCAAGCCAAATCTGGGAAGATTGGCAGCAGGCTGGTTTGCTCGATGTTTCCCCAAACATGGCTCCTGTAATCTTGCAAGCTAGGGAATTAAGGCGACAGACTTCACCACTAGCTTACGATAACCTAACTACGCTGGCGGATGGTAATAGAACTTTCAGAGACTTAGCACTTAAGCTGAAGCAGAATTTATTGCCTCTAACCCAATCAATTATGCCCTACGTTCGTAAAGGGTTGATTAGCCTGAGTGAGGTGGCAGATTTCAATCTCAAGCATCCCTCTTCTCAAACCGTTAACCAAACGTCAGCAACCATTACCTCCTCCTCCATTAGCTCGGTTCCACCCCAGAAGAGCAATGCTACTAAGCGATCGCGTCCCACAGCTCCCTTAATAGCTTGCATTGATGATAGCCGACTCGACAGCGAGATGATGAGTCAACTTCTTACCCAGTCTGGCTATCGATGCCTCAGTATTCTCGATCCGCTCCAAGCGCTTGTTGAGCTACTAGAGTATAAACCCGACCTGATCTTTTTGGATTTGGTTATGCCTGTGGTCAACGGATACGAAGTCTGCGCCCAAATTCGCCGCATTTCAATCTTCAAAGAAACACCTGTAATTATTCTCACCAGTAATGATGGAATTGTCGACCGAGTAAGGGCAAAAATGGTCGGTTCCACAGGCTTTTTAGCAAAACCCATTGCGACAGAAAAGGTCCTGAAAATTCTCCAAAGGCATCTACCAGCATCCAAATATCTCTGAGGCTCGGACATCGTCTTAGCAGTTTTTTATCAATAGGAAAACAGCCGATAACTAACAACACTAAACAACTAAATAATTCACAAGTTTTGTAATACAGGAACGTATCTAATCTAATGACAACAGTCCTTTTAGTCGAAGATAGTTTGACAGACACACAGGTACTAACCCACTACTTGAGACAGGCAGGCATAACAGTGGTTAGTGTGACCAGTGGTGAAGAAGCCCAACTCAAACTCCAACTTCAACAGCCGGATTTAGTAATTCTGGATGTTATCTTACCCGGACAAAGCGGATTTGAACTTTGCCGACAACTCAAAACCAATTCTCTGACCCAGCGAATTCCAGTGGTAATTTGCTCAACTAAGGGAACCGATGCAGATAAACTCTGGGGTTCAATGCTAGGAGCAGATGCCTATATACCTAAGCCGGTAGACCAACTCAAGCTAATGCAAACGATTCAACAATTGACTGCTTTTAAGCATAATTGAACCTGCTTTTCCTGCCAACCTGCTAACCTTCAATCCTAATGGTGACCTCACTTGATTTTGCACTAACAGCGACCGATCCTGACTTTTTAACCCTAGAACCACTACCTCCAGAAACCCGCCAGCGCTTGCTTCGCTTTCCCCTTGGTCGCCAGGAAAGTGCGCTGCTGCCTTTAGAGCAAATTACAGAAGTGATTTCAGTCGAACTGACCCAAATTCTACCAGTTCCAGCAATGTCCAATTGCGTGTTGGGCATTTGTAATTGGCGAGGGGAAATGCTTTGGCTGGTTGACCTAAATCATCTTGTCGGCTGTCCGCCTCTGTTTAAGCTACTGCGAGTAGCAGTATCACCTGTAGCTATGGTTATTCAGGTTAATCAGCAACATGTCGGCTTAGTAGTGCAGCAGGTAAACGACATCGAATTACACGAATTGCAGCAACTCCAAACAGCGGCTAGTGGTCTATTTCCTCCCAAGTTGATGCCTTTTGTTTTAGGAGTTTTACCTGAAAACGGCAGCCCGGTTTTAGATGTAGCAGCAGTTGCTAGCTCTCGTCTGTTGCAGGTAAACCGCAGAGGAATCTAGTTAGCTAACTAACTGCGTATAGAGACAAATTATCAGATTATAGATAGATAAATCATGACGATTGCCAACGAAAGAAACCCATTTAACGAAGACCACAATCCAAATCAAGAAGAGTTAGAGCTAGACTGGCCCGAAGCCGAAGAATCAGAGCCAATCAAAGATACTTCATCACTTCATACCGAACCAGTACCCAGTAAAACCAATGGTAATGGAGTACCTGCCAAACTCCAGGGCAATTTAACTCCGCAACAGGCTTTAGAGTTAGTTAGCACCCTCAAAGCTAACCTGGAACAGGGGGGATATTTAGTCAAATCTCAAGCCGATGAAAAATTTCGACCTCTAGAAGAGTGGGCCAAAAATTTACAAAACGGATATCGGGCTAGCGTAAGTCTTGCTACCGAGAAGAAATTCAAGCGGGAACGGCAGTGGTTATCAAGTATTGCTAGTCGAGTACGTCAAGCAGAAAACATTGAAGCCCTGTACAAAACTACAGTCAGCGAGATTCGCCCTTATTTAAAAGTAGACCGGGCTTTGATTTATCGCTTCGAGACTGAAAGCCAGGGTATTGTCTTAGCTGAGGCGATAGAAACTGGCTACACACCCAGCCAGGGGCTGTCTTTGCCAGCGATCGCTTTTGGTGCCGAAAATCAGCAAGAATACAGCCAACAAGAAGTAATTGTTCTCGATCAAATTTACCAGAAATCTCCCAGCCCTTACCAACTCCAACTGCTCAAGCAGTTCCAAGTCAAAGCCAGCCTCTGTCTACCAATTTTCTTGCAAGGGCAAGTGTGGGGCTTGCTTGTTGTACAACAGTGTTCTGGTCTTTCTCGACGATGGCGGGAAGCAGAAATTAGTCTACTGACCCAAATTGTGGCTGAACTTAAACTAGGATTACAGCCACTAGAATTGCGGGCCAGATTGCAAAAGCAAGCTGAGGAGGAAAAAGTCCTCGCCAAAGCCATCGAAAATATCCGCAAGTCAACCGACTTATCCAGCGTCTTTCGTACCTCTACTCAAGAAATCCGGCGACTAATCAAATGCGATCGCGTAGTAGTCTATCGTTTCAACCCTGACTGGAGTGGAGATTTCGTAGCGGAATCGGTTGCTGCTGGTTGGACATCGCTGCTACTAGCACAAGCCAAAGATGACCGTTTGCAGATGGATCAGATCACCACCTCAGAACGCTGTGTGATTAATGAACTGATTCTTCCAGATGCCGACTCTTACCTGCAAGAAACTCGGGGCGGTAGCCTTGCTAAAGATAAGCAATTTATCCAGATTGATGACATTTATACCGCAGAATTCTCTCCCTGCTACCTAGAAACCCTAGAGAGATACCAAGCCAAAGCTTACGTAATTGTGCCAATTTTCCAGGAAAACAAACTCTGGGGTATGTTAGGGGCATATCAAAACAGTGGCGCTCGTTCCTGGGTTGCGGCTGATATTCAGTTACTTGTAAACATTGCTAATCAATTTAGCTTAGCTGTGCAGAAGGCCGAATATATTGAACAACTGAGAATTCAACAGCAACAACAGGCGAAAGAAGCAGAGCGAGAGCGGCTGATTGCCAGAATTGTTGAGCGAATTCTACAAGCTTCAGATTCCCAGAGTGTCTTTCAAACAACCGTTAGAGAAGTCCGCCGCTTCCTCAATGCTGACCGAGTGGGAGTGTTTCAGTTCTATCCCGACTCTGGATACGACGATGGCGAGTTGGTTGCCGAGGATGTTGGGGAGAGCTATTCCTCGGCAATAGCGGCCAAGATACATGACCACTGCTTTGGCAACCAGTTTGCCGATAAGTACTACGAAGGACGCATTCAAGCAGTCGCCGACATTGAGAACGCGGGTCTTTCTGATTGCCATATCAAGATTTTGTCTCAGTTTCAAGTGCGGGCCAACCTGATTGTGCCAGTACGACAAGACAATAAATTGTGGGGTTTGCTCTGCATTCACCAGTGTTCTGGGCCGCGTCCCTGGCAAGCTTCAGAAATTGAATTCGCTAAGCAAATTGCCTCTCAATTCTCCGTAGCCTTTCAAAAGGCAGAATACCTGCAACAAATTCAAGCTCAAACTTTACAACTAGCCAAAGAAGCAGATCAAGAGCGTCTGGCGGGCAAAATTATTGAGCGGATTTTGCAGACTCTAGATTCGGAAAGTGTTTTTCAAACAACAGTTAGCGAAGTCCGCCGCTTCCTCAATGCCGACCGGGTGGGAGTGTTCCGGTTTTATCCCGATTCTGGTTATGACGATGGCGAGTTTGTTGCCGAAGATGTCCGGGATGGTTACTCCAGTGCCATAGCAGCCAAGATTCATGACCACTGTTTTGGCAACCAGTTTGCCGATAAGTACTACGAAGGACGCATTCAAGCAGTCGCCGATATTGAGAACGCTGGTCTTTCCGATTGCCATATCCAGGTTTTGTCTCAGTTTCAAGTGCGGGCCAACCTGATTGTGCCACTACGACAAAATAATAAATTGTGGGGTTTACTCTGCGTTCATCAGTGTTCTGCGCCGCGCCAGTGGCAAGCTTCAGAAATTGAATTTGCCAAACAGATTGCCTCTCAGTTCTCTGTAGCTTTCCAAAAAGCCGAGTACCTGCGACAAATTCAAGCTCAAAGTGTACAACTAACCAGAGAAAGCCATCGGGAGCAAGCACTAGCCCGCGTAATTGACAAAATTCGCAAAACCCTGGACATCGACACTATTTTCCAGACGGCAGTGCAAGAAGTCCGCACCCTCTTAGGCGTGGAACGAATGGCTATCTATGAGTTCCGCTCAGACTACTTTGGCGATTTTATTTACGAGTCTGAGTCGGGGGGATGGCCTCAACTAGTCGGTAGTGGCTGGGAAGACCCCTATCTACAGGAACACCAAGGCGGTAGGTTCCGTGAACACGAAGCCTTAGTTGTGGATGATGTTTACCATGCTGATCTGACTGATTGCCATGTGGAAGCCTTGGAATACTTTGGAGTCAAATCTTGCTTAGTAGTCTCTATTTTCCGAGGACAAAAGCTTTGGGGGCTGCTCTCGGCATTTCAGCATAGTGGACCGAGGCATTGGCAAGAGAGTGAAGTCAATTTGGTCACTCAAGTTGGTAACCAATTGGGGGTGGCGCTACAGCAGGCTAGTAACCTGTCTCAGATGAAAGAGCAATCTAATCTGATGAGCAAAATCGCTGAAACTGAAAAGGCGGTAACCAAAATTACCTCTAAGCTGATCCGGTCTCGTTCTGAGGCTCAAGTCTTGAGTACGATCAGTCGAGAAACCCGGCAGTTGTTTAAATGCGATCGCCTGGCTGTTTACCGCTTTGAGCCGGATTGGAGTGGCAAGTTCATTGCCGAGGAAGTTGGAAAAGGTTGGATACCTCTGGTGGGACCGGGGATGCAGACAGTCTGGCCTGATACCTATTTACAAGAAACTCAGGGTGGCCGGTATCGTGATGGTGAGAGCTTTGCAGTTGATGACATCTATACAATTGGTCACTCTGATTGCCACGTAGAAATCTTAGAGCAATTTGAAGTTAAAGCCTATCTGATTGCGCCGATTTTTATTGAGGGTAACCTGTGGGGCATCCTCTGTTCCTACCAAAACAGCGGGCCTCGCCATTGGCAAGAGTATGAAGTCAACGCTCTCACTCAACTTGCTGTGCAGGTAGGGGTAGCCTTGCAACAGGTATACTACCTCAAGCGAGTGGAATTGCAGTCTGAGCAAGTACATAAGCTAGCGGAACGAGAAGCTAACTTCATCAACTTGCTTTACAAAACTGGTCAGCGGATTGCTGAGCGTTTACAGCAGAAGAGCCTTAACGCCTCTAGCTTGTTCCGCGCCACCAGCCAAGAACTCCGGCAACTGCTTAAAGCTGACAGAGTAGCAGTGTATCGCTTCAATCCCGATTGGAGTGGAGAAATCTTAATTGAAGATGTCGGTAGTGGTTATGTGAAATTGGTCGGTACTCAAGAGGCACTGGTGGCGGATCCCGTCTTGCAGGAAACCAAGGGTGGTGTTTATCGGAAAAACGAAGCTCGGGCCGTCAACGATATCAATGACACCAACGATTTGACCTTTTCCAGGGAACAACTGGAAGAGTGGGGTGCTAGGGCCTACGTAATTGCTCCCCTGTTGAAGAACGACAAGCTCTGGGGTTTGTTGATGACTTACCAAAATAGCCAGCCCCGTAACTGGGAAGAGGGTGAAGTCAATCTTCTCGTGCAGATGGCTACGCAGTTCGGCATTATTCTACAGCAGTCCGAGTATCTCGAACAAATCCAGCACCAGTCTGAGAAACTCCAAGAAGCGGCTGAACGGGAAAAAGCGGATAAAGAAGTCTTACAGCAAGATGTAATTAAGTTACTCTCAGCGGTAAGACCTGCCTTAGAAGGAGACCTCACGGTGCGGGCTCCTGTGACAGACAATGAGGTGGGTACGATTGCTGACGCTTATAACAACACCCTGCAAAGCTTGCGCCATATTGTTAATCAGGTGCAGGAATCTTCCCGGAAAATTGCTCAAACTTCTCAAGATAGCGAAACCTCGATTGCTGGTCTGACTACCCAGGCTCAGCAGCAGTTCCAAGCGCTCGATCTGGCTCTAGAGCGCATCCAGAGGATGGTCAATTCTACAGAAGCTGTTGGTAGTAGTGCCCAACAAGTTGAAGAGGCAGTGCAGAAAGCGAACTATACCGTTCAGCAAGGGGATACTGCAATGAACCTGACTGTGGACGGCATTCTGGAAATCCGGGAGACAGTAGCAGAAACTAACAAACGTCTCAAGCGCCTCAGTGAATCTTCCCAGAAGGTTTCTAAAGTGGTCAACCTGATCAGTAACTTCACCACGCAAACACAACTATTAGCTCTCAATGCGGCCATTGAAGCCACCAGAGCAGGTGAATACGGACGGGGTTTTGTGGTTGTCGCTGATGAAGTGCGTTCTCTAGCCCGTCAATCTGCCGATGCTGCCACGGAAATTGCCGAACTAGTCCAGGAAATTCAGCAGGGTACAGCGGAAGTTTCGACAGTGATGGAGAAAGGTATCCAGCAGGTGGCTAAAGGCACGCATTTGGTCACTGATGCTCGCCAAACTCTCAATGCGATCGTGGAAGCTACAGGTCAAATTAGCCAACTAGTTGAGGGAATTACCCAGACAACTCAGGTACAAACCCAGGAGTTTCAATCAGTAACGCAAACCATGAATGAAGTGGCTGCGATCGCTGATAAAACCTCGGAAGATTCGGTGGAGATTTCCAGCTCCTTTAAGGCTCTCCTCGGAATGATCCAAAATCTCCAGGAAAGTGCTGACCAGTTTAAGGTCAATTAATCGATTGAAGTCTCAAAAGTTGGCAGGTTGGAAGTTTCCGATCTGCCAACCTTCCTATAACCTGCAACCTGCTTTCCCTGCAACTCCCATGACTAAAGAGCCGACTATTCGTGAGCAAGGCTATAACTGCTTTCTCCAGGAAGCGCCAGAACTTTTGCAAGCTTTAGAACAAGACTTACTCAGTCTTAGAGAGAACCACAGTCTCAACAAAGTCCACAATCTGATGCGGATCACTCATACTCTCAAGGGTGCTGCGGCCAGCGTTGGCTTAGAGACGATCAAAAGTGTAGCTCATTCCCTGGAGGATATTTTTAAAGCCCTGTGTCAACCAGACTTGTTGATCGATTCAGAAGTTGAAGCCTTGCTCTTTGAGGGTTATGAGTGTCTTCACCTGCCGCTAACCGCCGAATTTACAGGTGGCCAAGTCAATGAAGCAGAGGTTCTTGACCGAACAGCGGCCATTTTCGCCCAACTACAAGAGAAGTTAGGAGACTGTTTTGCTCAGAAGGATCATCTCCCCTCCTCGGCAGAATTAGGCTTTGATGTAACACAGTCTATTTTTGAAATAGGGGTAACTAAAAGGTTACAAGAGATCGCCACTGCCTTGAACCATGGCAATATGCAGGAGATTATCAACGCTCTGCAAGTCCAGGCAGAAGTTTTACTCGGTTTAGCGGAATCCCTCAATTTACCAGGTTTTGGAGCTATTGCTCAGACAGCGCTCACTGCCCTAGATAATCAACCTGAGCAGGCAGAAACTATTGCTAGGCAGGCTTTAGAAGACTTTCTGGAAGGACAGGCCGCAGTACTAGAGGGTGACAGAAGCCAAGGCGGTTACCCCTCAGAAGCACTGCAACAACTAGCTGGCATAACTCTGAAGACCACAGATGCGGTTATCGAACCTACAGAGTTTCCGGCAGAAAATTTTGATGGCGAGTCACAGCAAGAAGAATCAAGCAACGAACTCCTAGAATCAATCTGGGGCGTGGACAGAGAAAATTCTGCCCAAGAAATCAATGAATTACCTCTAAGCTTCTCTAACCAAGCAGCAGAAGAAAAGGAAGAATTTGTGTTGACTGGGATGGTAGAAGAAACGCCCGACTTAGCACAGGAAGAAACACAAGAATTCTTCTTCAGCAAGCAGATAGGGAATGGTTTTGCTTCAGCCAGAAGAAACCAACAACCAAGGACAACTTCAACCCAGCCCAAAGAAGTATTGACGAATGACCAATCGCCAGTCCCTAGGCAAGAGAAAGCTTCTCCTGCTCGTACAGTGCGGGTCAATGTTGAGCATTTAGAACATCTCAATTATTCCATTGGGGAATTACTGACTAACCAAAACCGTCAGTCCCTAGAAAACGAACAACTACGAACTCAAGTAAAAGTTCTCATTAGTCGTCTGCAAAAACATCAGCAACTACTTAGTCAATTGCGGGATTCATCGGACCATCTGTTTACTTTGCCTGAGCAATGGCAGGATAGTAAAAGATGGCACGCCGATAAATTAAAGTTAACAGCGCCAATTGCTAACTTCCAAGCCTCTACAGAGCGTTTCGATCCTCTAGAACTAGAGCACTATACTGAAGCCGGACTTCTCATCCAGTCGATTCTGGAAGATACAGTGCAGTTAGCAGAAGCCAGTGATGCTATTGAGCTATTCTCCAGACAGTCTGGTCAGACTTTAGGCAAACAAACTCGACTGTTGACTAGTGCCCGCGATGCTCTCATTGAAGCTCGGATGTTGCCTTTGGCAAAGATCTTCAATCGCTTGCCTCGTGTCCTTGAGCAGTTAGAAGTACTACATGACAAGTCTGTAACACTGGAACTGCAAGGTACGGAAGTCCTAGTAGAGAAAGTGGTAGCAGAAAAGCTCTATGATCCTTTACTGCATCTGGTACGCAATGCTTTTGACCACGGTATTGAGTCTCCCAGTCATCGGCAACAGTTTGGTAAGTCTCCTCAAGGGCTAATTTCCATCTGCGCTTATCATCGGGGTTCTTACCTGGTGATTGAAGTCAAAGATGATGGTCAAGGGTTAGATTTTGAGCAGATTCGTCAACGGGCGGTAGAGACTCAACTGCTCGATATCGAACAAAGTCATGCTTTGGATGAAACTCAGCTTAAAGATTTGCTGTTTGAACCGGGTTTTTCTACCGTCTCTGAGGTGAACGAACTCTCCGGGCGAGGTATTGGTTTGGATGTAGTTCGCACTCAGATACAAACTCTTAACGGTTCGGTTACGGTTGATGCTGAAATCGATCAGGGTACTAGATTTATCCTGCAAATTCCCCTCAGCCTCACCATTGCCAAGTTACTTGTCTTTCAGGCTGGTGATAGTTCCACGGGTACTGGGGGAGGAAATCGCATTTATGCTTTGTTGGCTGAGGCAATTGAGCAAATTATTATTCCTAAACCTTCGCAACTCCAGTGTTGGTCAGATGGCAAAGCTCTGCGGTGGGGCAAGGGCGCAGACCAACAACTAATTCCAGTTTATCAACTGGCAACTTTCTTGAATTATTATTCACCAGTTCCAGAAACTTTAGGTACTCGTAAGTTACAGTCTTTTGTACCTCAAGAATCAGTAAATCCTATCTTAATTATCCGTTGTCAAGGCCAATTGATGGGTCTGGAAGTCAATCAACTCGTTGGTGATCAGGAACTAGTCGTTCGTCCCTTGGGAGGGATGATTACGCCACCGAGTTTTGTCTACGGGGGAAGTATTCTGGCCGATGGCCGGTTGACACTGGTACTTGATGGGGAAGCGCTGTTGCAGTATCTATCTGACCAACAGGCTAATGACAGTACAGAGAGTTCGTCTATCTCAAGGCTCGATGGGGAAAACAGTAGTGTTGCTACTAATAGACTCAACAGCAGCTCGCTTTACTATACAAATGCTTACCGCGAAGCGCAAACTACTACACCGACAGTCCTTTCATCGAGTCAAGAACACAAGCAATTGCCCGCTGCGACTGGTGGTTCCTGGCGCTCAAGGGTTGAGGGAGATTTTCGGTTCAAGCCAGAAAGAGTGGTTCTCTTAGTAGATGACTCAATTACGGTGCGGCAAACTCTAGCAATGACCCTACAACAGGCTGGCTATCAGGTGCTTCAAGCTAAGGATGGTTACGAAGCAATCGAGCAAATTCAGCTTCACTCGGAAATCGATCTAGTAATTTGCGATATCGAGATGCCTCGTCTCAATGGGTTTGAGTTTCTCAAATACCGTCAAGAAGATGCAACTTTGGCGCAGATTCCTGTACTAATGCTAACCTCCCGGAGCGGTGATAAGCACCGTTTGTTAGCCCAGGAGTTGGGAGCAACGGACTACATTACTAAGCCTTACTTAGAACATAAGCTGTTGACAATGTTGACGGAGTTACTAGAGAACACTCGTAATCAATAAAGTTTTAGATGCCAAGTAGCAAAAAAAGATTATGTACGAAGAGTCAGAAACTGAGAAGTTTATCGTTTTTCAGATTGCGGATTATCTCCTGGCGCTCCCCATTGGCGAGGTACTCAAGGTAGTAAATTATTCATCTACTGCGGCTGACAAGGGGTTGAAAACGATGGGGTTAATCCAGCTGGGAAAGTATACGATTAGGATGTTGAATTTGTCTGAACGCTTAAGCTCGGATAGTTCACTTCCATTACCAGTAGCTCAAGCTTTTCTCGTAATTACCCGCTCTCCTCAGGGAGAACTATGGGGTATTGCCGTAGAGGAACCACCCAATTTAATGGAGTTACCTCTAGAGAGGATACACCTTATTCCTTCATCGGAGAGCCAGTCAGGTGTCTTCGGGCTTGCCAGTTATGGCGCTGTTGTCTCTCAGGGGCAAGCAACTGCAACAATTTTTCTACTGGATCTCCAGCGAGTCTTCAATAATTCCCTTCAACTTTCTTTGACATCTTCCTAAGTTCCTAGGTTACCAGGAGTAACCTATTCGCCGCTAGATTCTTGGCATTTTAGCGGAAGCTTTATCCCAATTCGTAGAAATGACAGAACAACCCAAGAGAGTTTTTCCTATAGCCCCAAACACTTTATCTGAGACGACACAGCAGTTTCCCAAGTCCTTCTACTCTCAATTTCAAAAGCGGGAATTTCCAGTCACAAAAACGGCAGCTTTTGGTGAAGCTGATGATGCTGAGAGTTTCAAGATACAACTTCGCCCAGGACTGACTCTGGTAATTCATGGGCAAATTGCTAATTGGGCTGACGCTTCGCTAGTGCAACAGTCAAGTAGTGCTTTAGGCAAAACGAACTCTGAGATCATTAGCCAGAATAGCATTACCCATTCGCCACAATCCTTCTTACTTGGGGTTTCTCCTTCTACCTCAATTTCCCCATCGCCGGGTACTTCTTTTTTCCGTCAATTTCCTCAAAAAATGAAGACTATCTGGCAACAGCAATCCTTAAGCACGAAAGCAACGGTTTTAGCGATCGCTCTCGGCACACTCCCTGTAATTGGTATCATTGCCACGGAGTCAATTAGCAACTCTCCACCTCCTCAATTAGTGCCAGGAGAAACTACTCCAACGGGGCAAGATCAAACTGCTACTCTTTCAGATTTTCAGAAATTATTGCTGCTCACTCTCAAGCTTTCGGCTGGAGGAGCAGCTTTACTCTTAAGTGCTATGGCAATCCGCATAGCACACCGTAATAGTAGTTCAATTTTGGTAGCGGCTAAGGCGGCGGAGCAGTTAAGTCAAGGGCAACTCAATACCCGCATCCTTGTAGAGGGAGAAGACGAATTATCGGTTTTAGGAACTAAAATTAATCAACTAGCAGGAAGGCTGGTACTCCAAGCTGCTGAGGGTAATCAAGCACAGCAGTTGCATCAGGTTACTTCTCGCATTCGGGCATCTCTGGAGCGGGAATATATCATCAATACCGCAGTTACAGAGACTCGTCTGGCTTTGCAAGCAGATCGTGTGATTATTTATCGCTTCGATGATGCTGGTGAGGGTACTATTATTGCTGAATCGATTGCCCTTGGTTGGCCTGCTTCCCTAGGTAGCCAAATTAGAGAACCTGCTTTTAAGAACAAAGAGACTATCCACTACCAAAAAGACCACTGTCAAGCGATTGAGGACATCTACACAACGAGTTTGACTGAATCTGAAATTCGACAACTGGAACTCCTCTGTGTCAAGGCGAGTTTGGTAGTGCCGATTATTGCTGACAAGCAGTCTCATGGTTTACTAATTGCCCATCAATGTTCAGAAACGAGGGATTGGAAGCAGTTAGAAGTTGATTTCTTCAAGCAAGTGGCAACTCAGATAGGCTTTGCTCTTGATCAAGTAACGTCGCTAGAGGAATTGGAAGATCAGCGAAAACAGCAAGAAGCTCAAGCTAAGCGCGCTTTTACACGAGCAAAAGTAACTCAGCAAGAAGCCCTCAAACAGCGTCAACTTAAGGAAGCAGTTCAGCAAGAAGCCCTCAAACAACGTCAACTTAAGGAAGCAGCTCAGCAAGAAGCCCTCAAACAACGTCAACTTAAAGAAGCCGCTCAGCAAGAAGCCCTCAAACAGCGTCAGCTTAAGGAAGCAGTTCAACAAGAAGCCCTCAAACAGCGTCAGCTTAAGGAAGCCGCTCAGCAAGAAGCCCTCAAACAACGTCAGCTTAAGGAAGCAGCTCACCAGGAAGCCCTCAAACAACGTCAGTTCCGGGAGAGACAACAACAGCAACTAGCAAAACTGCTCAAAGACATTGAAGCTTTTGCCCAGGGAGATCTCAGGGCGCGGGCTAGCGTGACAGAGGGAGAAATTGGACGTATTGCTGACTCTTTCAACGGGATTATGGCGCGTCAGCAAGCAATTGCCGTCAAGATTAAACAAGTCGTAGCTGAAGCTAATACTGCACTCCAGAAAAATCAAGAGGCAGTTCGCCAAATTTCCTCAGAATCTAGCCAACAATCTCAAGAAACTAGTCTTAATCTCAATACAATTGAGCAAATTCAGCATTCGATTCAAGAGTTAGCTCAGAGTGTCAGCCAAGCTACTTCTCTATTAAATTACGCTTCTAGTAGCGCTGAAGCTGGTAGTTTGGCAATGGATACCGCCCTGCAAAATATCTGGAATTTAGAGAAAACTGTAGCAAATACCTTCACGGATATGCAGGGTTTAGGTAAGTCTGCTCAAGAGGCTTGCCACATGGTTTCTTTAATTAAGGAAATCGCCTTAGAGACAAATATGTTAGCTATTGATACTGGTGTTGAGGCGGCAAGGATGGGTGAAGATAGCGAAGGTTTTGCCGTTGTCGCTAAAGAGTTTGGTGAATTAACTAGCCGCTCTAGCTTAGTCATTCAACAAATTGAAAAGCTTGTTAACAATATACAACAGGAAACTGCTCAACTAGTCAAGGCAATGCATCAAGAAATGAACACCGTCAACGAAAGTTCTCGCCTAGTTAAACAGACGAAACAAAGTATGGGCGAGATTTTTGAAGCTTCTTACCAGGCTGACAAATTGGTGGAATCAATTGCTCTGGCTACCATCTCTCCCGTGGAAACCTCAAGGAATTTTATTGACTGGATGAAGTCGATGGCTCAGGTTTCTGAAGAAACCTCTAAAGCTGCTGAGCAAATTTCTGGCTCAATTGAGCAGACTATCACAGTCACCCAGGAGCTAGAAACTTCGATAGAGGTATGGAAAGTAAAGAATTAGAGCTTGTTCTCCTTTAGTCAAAAGTCAGCATTTTTACAAAACGAGGAAGCCTAGTCAAGTCTTCTTGCTTCTTTACAAAACCATACTTAATTTACGTATAATCCGGGGTTGACAAATCATTTTAATTATGAGTCAGCAAGGGTTTGCTCAACATTTATCAATAAGCTCATGCTTATTGATAAAATAGACCATAACTTAAGTACAACTGCGGATATTTTTATTAAAGATAGTGTCAGATAATTTTCCCTAGTGCTTGAGCAAACTTTCGTGTACGTCGGGTTAAGGGTTAACAACAACTGAACTTGGCGCTTTCTTGAATATGATTAATAGACCAAAGTTTAAAAGTTGTTTCCATATCGAGATTGTAGAATCTAATGTATTTTTGCTGTCTGAGCAAGATTGTTTTTTGCTCAGTGGTCATTTATATGGTCTATTAACACCATTAATTAATGGCAAGCATACTGTTGATGAAATTGTCGAATTTTTGCAAGAAAAAGCTTCTGCTGCTGAAGTTTACTATGCCTTAATGCTCATGGAGCAAAAGGGCTATTTAGTCGAAAGTCAAGCAGTAATTTCTTCCTCGGTAGAGGCTTTTTGGGAGCTTTTGCAAGTTACTCCGCAAGCAGCTATTAGTAAATTAAATTCTACTAAAGTTTCTCTTCACACTTTTGGAAAAGTTCCTGGACAAGAATTTATTGCCACACTCGAATCGTTAAATATTCAAGTCAGTAGTGATGGGGATCTAGGAATTGTTGTTACTGATGACTATTTGCAAGAGGGACTGACTGAATTTAACCAAAAATCTTTATTTCTCCAACGTCCTTGGATACTGGTTAAACCAGTAGGAGCTACTATTTGGATTGGTCCAATTTTTTATCCAGGGAAAACGGGTTGCTGGGAATGCTTAGCTCAACGCCTGAGAGCTAATCGCCCTGTTGAAAGTTATATCCGAAAACAGAAGGGTATTTCAATACCTTTGCCAACATCCTTGGCTATGTTACCTTCCACATGGCAAACTGGACTAAATTTGGCAGCAACTGAAATTGCTAAATGGATTGTTCAGGAAGAGAATAAGCAGCTAGAAGATGTCCTGATTACTTTTAATACTTTTTCTCTGAAAACAGAAAGCCATATTTTGGTAAAGCGCCCCCAATGTCCTAGTTGTGGCAATCCTGGTCAGTTTAGCAGAGAACCATCACCTGTTATTTTAGAAAGCCGTCATAAAACCTTCACAAGTGATGGCGGACACCGTTGTTTCTCTCCTGAAGAAACTTTCGAGAAGTATCAACATCATATTAGTTCAATTACGGGAGTAATTCAAACGTTAAAGCCTTATTACCAGCAAGAAAAAGGAGTATTGCATAGTTATACCGCTGGACATAACTCAGCCATTAAATCGGGTAGTTTATACTTATTACGTGAAACTATTCGTGGCAGAAGTGGCGGTAAAGGTAAAACCGACATTCAAGCTAAAGTTAGTGCAGTCTGCGAAGCAATTGAGAGATATTCTGGTGTATTTCAGGGAGATGAAATTAGACAGAAAGATACCTATTTAAATTTGGGTAGTGCGGCGGTTCACCCTCAAAGCTTTCTTAATTTTAGTGAAGAACAATATAAAAATCGTAGACAAGAGAATGATAAACTAGCTCCTTATTTAAGAGTTCCGGAGCCTTTCGATGAAACAAAAGAAATTGAATGGACTCCTGTTTGGTCTCTAACTAATCAAGAATTTAAATATCTTCCTACGGCTTATTGTTATTACAGTTATCCGAAAAAACAAAATCCTTTTTGTTGGGCAAATTCCAACGGTTCAGCGGCTGGAAATACCAAGGAAGAAGCAATTTTTCAGGGTTTTATGGAGCTGGTAGAGCGAGATAGTGTGGCTTTGTGGTGGTATAACCGAGTAAAACGTCCAGCTATAGATTTAGATAGTTTTGATGAGCCATATTTTCAAGCAATAAAAGATTATTACAAAACCCTTAACAGAGAACTTTGGGTGCTAGATATCACGGCGGATTTAAATATACCTGTTTTTGCTGCTATTTCTCGACGAATGGATAGGGAAAATGAGGATATTATTTTTGGTTTTGGAGCTCATTTTGATGCAAAAATGGCGATACTTCGGGCAATAACTGAAGCAGGTCAAATACTACCAGGTGTTTTGACTTCAACTGCTGATGGCAGTACCAAGTATACTTTCACTGATGAGGTTGCTCTAGACTGGTGGCAAAAGGCGACTATCGAAAATCAGCCTTATCTTGTCCCTGATAGCAGCCTTAAACCAAAGGCTTATTCTGATTATCCCCAAAGGTGGAGTGATGATTGTAAAGAAGACGTAATGGCGTGCGTAGACATTGCTGAAAAGCATGGTATGGAAGTTCTGGTTTTAGATCAAACACGTCCTGATATAGGACTAAATGTTGTCAAAGTCACCGTTCCTGGAATGCGCCACTTTTGGAAAAGATTGGGACCAGGAAGATTATATGAAGTGCCAGTTAAATTGGGCTGGTTACCGAAATCTCTTAGGGAAGACCAACTAAATTCATTCCCTATGTTTATCTAAGAATTAATCAGGAGTCAGGGTTAAATGTCTCAATCTTTATTACTTTCTTTCAAGAAAAACGTCTCTCTCATTAATGAGACAACCAATAATATTGTAGTCAAATCACCTTATGTCCGGGGAAATAATCCAGAAAAGAGCCTTAAAATTGAGCAGGTAACGCCCGGTTTGTTAGCAGCTATTGAGACTATTTCCGCCAATGGCGCTACTGAAGAACAACTTAGTGATTTAGTACTACAAACAGATGGTATCGCGGAACTGCCTAAGTTTTATTACTACCTGCAAAAGTTCACGGAAAATGGCATGCTCTGCCACACTGTTCTTTGTAATGGAGTTCCCTTAGCAACTAGGGTTACTAATGCGCCTTCTGAGCAATTTCAATACCTAGAAGCAGTAAAAGACAAGAAATATATTCTGTCACGTTTTGCCTATTGTCGGAAAGAAGAAGACCAGCTAGTTTTAGAATCTCCTTTATCTCATGCCAAAATCATCTTAGCTGGTTGGCAAGGTGCTGCGTTGATGGCTGAACTTGTCCAGCCCCATAATTACCAGGAAATATCTGCTAAGATACCTAACATTTCGGAAGATATCAGCCAGTTATTCTTCAGCCTGCTTTTAAGTTCTAATCTCCTTTATCAAGTTCCCGAAGATGGCAAGATTCAGGAAGAAAAAAACGAAGCACTTGCCCATTGGGAGTTCCACGATTTACTATTTCATTCTCGAAGCCGATGGGGTAGACATAGTAATCCCGTGGGGAAAACCTTTCGTTTTTTAGAGACAATAGAACAGCCTCCCATCGTCAAGCCTAAGATGTCCAATGACATTATTGAGCTTTACAAACCAAATATAGAAAAACTTAAGCAGGAAGATACTCCTTTTACTCAGGTTCTGGAAGAGAGAAAATCCATTAGAGGATATCAAGAAGATACACCGATAACGGCTCAACAAATTGGGGAGTTTCTTTATCGTTCAGCAAGAACTACCCGGAAAATTTCTAAAGATTATGGAGAGTGCGACCATAGACCTTACGCTAATGGTGGAGGTCGTTATGAGTTAGAACTTTACTTAGCTGTTAATCTATGTGATAATCTACAGTCGGGCTTTTATCATTATCGCCCTAAAGAACATCAACTTTGTCGCCTAACTGGTAGAAATAACCAAGTAGAAATACTGATAAAAGAGGCATCACTAGCAACCAAGAAAAACTGTGTTCCGCAAGTATTAATCATTTATGCCGCACGCTTTCCTAGAGTTGCCTGGGTTTATCAGTCCATCGCTTACTCGATAATTCTCAAAGATGTAGGTTCCTTGCAGCAGACAATGTATTTGGTAGCAACTGCGATGAATCTTGCCCCTTGTGCCATTGGAGTGGGAGATGCTGAGTTATTTGCGAATCTGGCTGGAACAGATTATTATGCTGAATCTTCTGTGGGGGAGTTTATTTTGGGTAGTAAGCCAATTCAGTAAACTCTCCGTATAATCACGGTTGCTTTTCCTAGGCATATTTTCTTAATATTTCTTTTAGAACGAGTGGCAGCAAGGTGAATTTTTTCCCTTAATAGAATCTAGAACCTGCTCGAAAAACTTCTGAAATCAAGGTGTAACAAAAATGCAATTACTAGCAACAGACAATAGAGAATCTCAAAAAGTATTGTCTAAAATCATCGCTAAGACATGGCTGGATGAAGAATTTAAGCAAGCTTTTTTCTCCCAAACTAACAGTGTTTTAGAGAAAAACGGACTGACTATTCCTCATGGAGTAGAATTCAGCGTGAACGAACACACTCTAGTTGGAACTCAGAAGAATTCCCCAGATAGTGTTAATGGGAAGGTAGTTTACGAAATACCTTTGCCTAATAAGCCTACTGGTCTCACTGATGAACAGTTACAGTCTTTAGCTAGTGGGGATAACTCGGACGCCTCTATCGCTTTACTGTGTGGCGACGGAGGAACAATTTAATATCTCTGCACTAAATTTTAATTACAAAGCACTGCAATAAGAAGATTTTAACAGTCCTGGTATGAATACCGGGGCTGCTCGATAGTATCTGGAAGTATGTTTATGACAATATCATGTAAGAGGATGTAGAATGATCGCTAGCTTTGAAACCTACAGATATGGCAATTGTAAGCTGTAAAATTAACTATATAATTATAAGATTTGCTACAAGAATAATCCTAACAATAATCTTAATCATTTTAATGGTGCTGCATCTCCCAGGTGCGGTGTATGCGCAAGAAACTGACATCCAATTTGAGCATATCACTGTTGATCAGGGTCTTTCTCAGAGTAGCGGTCTTTGTATCCTTCAAGATGCTCAAGGGTTTATGTGGTTCGGTACCCAGACAGGACTAAACAGGTATGACGGGTATAAATTTACAGTTTATAAATACGATAAGTTAGATCTTCACTCATTATCTGATAATTGGATCTCTGCCATCTACGAAGACCAGTTTGGCATACTCTGGGTTGGCACGGATGGTGGAGGACTTAATAAATTTAACCGAGAAACTGAGCAGTTTACTGGTTATATATACGAACCAGATAACCCCAACAGTTTAGGGGCTAATCGGGTTTTGTCAATTTATGAAGACCAGTTTGGCACACTTTGGGTTGGCACGGACGGTGGGGGACTTAATAAGTTTAACCGAGAAACTGAGCAGTTTACTCGTTACACTAATAATTCAAATGACCCCGATAGCTTAAGTAACGATTCTGTATCCTCAATTTACGAAGATCAATCGGGGACACTTTGGTTGGGGACTAGAGGTGGAGGAGTCAACAAATTCGACCGAGAAACTGATAAATTTAGCCATTACCAACATAATCCAAATGATAGCAATAGCTTAAGTAATGATCAGGTGCTGTCAATCTATGAAGACCACTCTGGTCTGCTTTGGATAGGTACAAATGGTGGAGGACTTAATAAATTTGAGCGTGAAACTGGGCAGTTTACCCATTACAAGCATGACCCCAAAAATCCTAATAGTTTGAGCCATGATACAGTCAGCTCAATCGTTGAAGATAGATTCGGCAATCTCTGGCTAGGCACAAGTAGCTGGTATGGTAATTCTTACGGCACAGCCCTCGATAAGTTTGATCCTAAAAAAGGGCAATTTATCCATTACACTCATGATCCAATAAATCCCAACAGTTTGAATGATAATACAGTTCCTTATGTTTATAAGGACAATTCCGAAATACTGTGGATTGGTACTGGTTTTGGTGGTATCAATAAGCTAGACACGAAAGACAAAAAGTTTAAGCATTACAAAAGCGACCCAGATAACCCCAATAGTTTAGCTAGCAATCATATTTTTTCTATCTATGAAGATCAATCCGGCATAATCTGGATTGGTACTGAAGGGGGAGGACTTAATAAATTTGATCGTAAAACAGAGAAATTCACCAACTATAAACACGATCCGGCTAACCCCAATAGTTTGAGTGGTAGCACTATCTGGTCAGTTTACGAAGATCGATCTGGTATGTTGTGGATTGGTTCTCAAGAAGAAGGACTCAATAAATTTAATCGCCAAACAGGAAAATTTACCCACTACAAAAATAATCCTGACAACTTAAACAGTTTAAGTGATGATACTGTCACGTCAATTTATGAAGACCATTTAGGTACATTCTGGATTGGTACTTTTAAAGGTGGACTCAACAAACTGGATCGCCAAACAGGAAAATTCACCCATTACCAAAACGATCCGAATGACCCCAATAGCCTAAGTGACAATACAGTTTGGTCAATATATGAAGACAAGTCTGGCACGTTATGGATTGGTGGTTATGGCAAAGGTGGACTGAACAAGTTCAATCGTGAGACGGGGAAATTTACGCGCTACAAACATGACCCAAATAACCCCAATAGTCTGAGTTACGATCGGATTACTTCTATCTATGAATATCCTACAGGCACTCTCTGGATTGGCACCCAGGGAGGAGGATTGAATAAGTTTAACAAATCAACAGAACAATTTGCCAACTATACAGAGAAAAATGGTTTACCTAATAATTCTGTAATTGGCATTTTAGGAGATAACCAAGGAAATCTCTGGTTAAGCACAGAAAAAGGATTATCAAAGTTTAATCCTCAAACTGAAAAGTTTAGAAATTATGATGTAAGCGATGGACTTCAAGGAACTGAGTTTGATGGAGTGAAAGCTTATTTTAAAAGTGAGACAGGAGAAATGTTTTTTGGTGGCTACAACGGTTTCAACGCCTTTTATCCTCAACAAGTAAAAGACAATCCCCACATTCCCCCGATTGTAATCACCGATTTTAAAATTTTTGAAAAAGACGTAAATCTCGATAAAAGTATTTCAGAAACTCAAGAAATTCAACTCTCTCATAAAGACGACTTTTTCAGTTTTCAATTTTCCGCATTAGATTACACCAATCCTGATAAAAATCAATACGCCTATAAACTAGAAGGATTTGACAAAGGTTGGATTTATTCAGGCACTAGACGCTATGCTAGTTACACTAACTTAGATGGCGGTACTTATGTATTTAGAGTCAAAGGTTCCAACAATGATGGTGTTTGGAACGAAGAAGGTACTTCTCTTAAAATAATCATTGCTCCTCCACCTTGGAAGACATGGTGGGCTTATATTCTTTATGTACTAACTTTAGTATGCGCTGTCTGTGGCTATGTACACTGGAGAACCGAAGCGCAAGCGAGAGAAAACGCTTTGTTGCGGGAAAGTGAAAGAGAACTCCAGCAAATTCTCGAAGCCATCCCAGTGGGAATATTAGTAATTGATACAGAGAGGGAATTAACCTACGCCAATCAAAGTGCCCTACAGTTAATTGGCAAAGAACTCACACCGCATGTCTATCTGGACGAACAGCCTGAGTTTTATCAAATCTATACTACTGGAACAGATCAACTATATCCTACAGAAGATTTACCCCTTGGGCGAGCGTTGAAAGGAGAAAAAACCCACACTGAAGATATAGAAATTCACCAGCCAGGAAAAATTATTCCCTTGGAAGTGTGGGGAACCCCTATTTATGACGAGCAAGGTAATATTATCTATGGCATCTCCGCCTTCCAAGATATTACCCCTCGTAAACAAGCAGAAGCAGAACGTCAACAGTTTATCGCAGCACTGCAACAAGCAAGAAACCAACTACAGGCTGTTTTAGATACTGTCCCTGGCTGTGTTTCTTGGATGAGTGCTAATGGTCAATATATTGGCGCTAATCAATACTTAGCTAATATCCTTAATCTATCGACTGACGAGTTTCCTGGCAAAGACATCGGTTTCCTCAATCAAGATTCCGAGTTTGCCAAATTTATGCTTCAGTTTCTGGTAAGTTCAGAGGTACATGCTTCCCAAGTTATCGATATACCCATCGCTGGTGTTCATCGTAGTTACTTAGTGGCGGTGCAAAAGTACCAAGGAGACACAGCCGCTGTTTCAGTAGGAATTGATATTACAGAACAAAAACAAGCAGAAGCCGAACTTTCTGCTTCATTGCGAGAAAAAGAAATTCTGCTACAAGAAGTTCACCACCGAGTTAAAAATAACCTACAGATTATTTGTAGTTTACTTGACCTACAATCTTATAAACTCAACGATCAAGGAACCATAGCAGTATTCCGAGAAAGTTACAATCGTGTTCAATCCATGGCATTGATTCATGAGAAGCTTTACCAATCGACATCTCTAGAGAAAATTGATTTGGCAGAGTATGTTGAAACCCTCACTGACTATCTACGACAGTGCTACGGTACTAGGTCAGAGTGCATCACCGTAAAAGTCAACGTCGAACCAATTTTTCTCAATCTTACTTCAGCAATTCCTCTAGGATTAATTATCAATGAGCTAGTGTCAAATGCTCTAAAATACGCTTTTCCTGCACAAAAAAATGGCTTAATTGAGGTTAACCTCAAATCAGAAAGGGAACAAAAATTTATTTTAAATATTCAGGACAATGGTATCGGTTTGCCTGAAAATGTAGATTGGCGAAAAAATACGACTACTTTAGGGTTACAGTTAGTTCAAGTTTTAACAGAGCAACTGGACGGAGAGATTACCCTGGATCAGAGCCAGGGTACTAACTTCCAGATTAAATTTTTTGAGGCGGAAACCTAAAAAAATAAAACATGGGCGAAGACATATAATTCACCCATGTTTTATTTTCAAAGAGTGAGCGACTGGGGATCTGTTTCAATCAACTTCGCTAAGTCTTGCAAGAAAGAAGCAGCATCAGCACCATAGATAATACGGTGGTCACAGGTAATATTAACTTGCATCTGACGGCGTACGCCCATCATGCCATTAGCTGTTGCTACCACCTGCGGTCTTGAGGCTCCAATTGCCAAAATTGAACCTTGTCCTGGTGGTAAGATGGCGTCAAAGCGGTCAACACCGAACATTCCCAAATTCGACAAGGTGAAAGTCCCAGAGTTATATTCCTCAGGCTGTAACTGCTTAGTTCGGGAACGTTCTACTAGGCTTTTCCAAGTGCGAGATAGAGAATAGATATCTACCTGGTCAGCATTTTGTAATACTGGCGTAATCAGCCCTCCGCCATCCATTGCCACAGCTACGGCGACGTTAATAGTATTGCGATAACTAACTCCCTGTTCTGTATAACTAGCATTCAGCAAAGGATGTTTCGCCAAAGCAACAGCTACAGCTTTAGCCAACAGCGCCGTCATAGTCACACCCTTTGACTTGACTTTTTGGTATAGCTTATCCAGTTCGTCAGTCGTTATCGTGTAACCGACACGGAAGGTAGGCACCTGAAGGCTAGCCATCATATTCCTTACCACTGCACTTTGTAGCGTATTGAAAGAAATAATTTCTCCCTGAGGCACGCCGAGAGGAGCCGTTTTTGCTGGTACTACTTGAGTCGCAGGAGTGGGTGTCTTCGTTGGAGTTGCAGCAGCTGGGACACTGGTTTTCCCCGCAGCAGCTTCTACGTCCTGGGCAACAATGCGCCCATGAGGCCCACTGCCTTTCAAGGTGTTCAGTTCAACCTTTAGTTCTTTGGCTAGCTTACGAGCGCGAGGAGAGGCAATCACCCGTCCATTGCGCCGGCTAGTGGTGTCTTGAGCAATTGCAGGAGTTGCTTTTACAGGTTCCGGGGCCAGTGCTGTTTGTTTCTGAGCTTGTCCCGCAGAACCCTGTTGAGCCATTTGAGCGGCTTGTTCTTTCGCCGTCTCAATTTCTGCTTCCGTTTCTGCCACCAGAGCGATTGGGGCACCTACGGGAGCTGCTTCACCGGCTGGTACTGTGATGACAGCCAGATAGCCCTCATAGAAGGACTCAACATCCATATCTGCTTTATCTGACTCGACCACCACCACGGTTTCGCCTTTTTCAACTTTATCGCCTGGGGATTTTTCCCAGGAAACAATCTTGCCTTCTGTCATGGTGGAACTGAGGGCGGGCATGAACAGGTCGTGAATCATGGGGTAGTCTTCCGAATCAATAGCTGGTAGGGTAGCAAGAAATTTCGCCAGACAGCATTGTAGCCTGAGGAGAGGTTCTCTCACCAGTCAAGCACCTCTGGCTAAGCTTGAGCTTTTCTAGCCTAAGAGCTGCCTAGTCTCTTGGCAAATGCCAACAAGTGTGTAAGCAGCTCCTCAAGCTTAATCCCAAGTTTGCCAATAGTGTGCTTGAGTTGCACATTCTACTAGTAAAGAGAGTACACATCGGAAACTCTCCACTGAGGAAAACTTTAGATTGTCGTAGCATCTGACATGCTCATTTTATTCTAGGAACCATAGTCACCTAGACTTCGACTTTCACCCCTCTCCAGAAGGCAACATATCCTTCAATGTTTTTTGCCTTTTCCTTAGCACTCGGATAATACCAGGCAGCATCCTTATTTTCTTGCCCATCGACCACAATTGTGTAGTAGCTAGCTTGACCTTTCCAAGGACAACTGGTGTGGGTACTGCTTTCTTGGAAATACTCCTTGTTGATGGAGTCAGGGGGGAAGTACTGGTTGCCTTCCACAACTTCGCACTGATTGCTCTCGGCGAGAACAGTTCCGTTCCAGATTGCTTTTGGCATTGGTTACTTAACTTAATAAACTCTCTAATTATTATTATGGAGTGGATCAGCAAAAAAAATTAATGTGTAACCACAGATGGCTACCAAAGAGCATTCGCGGCAGCTGAGGTTCTAAAATAATCCCATCAGCGCCAAGAGCATCAACTATGCATCAGTTAAACTCCCTGGAGGAAGCACTCAAACATTTTTTTGGTCACGACAGCTTCCGCCCTGGACAGCAAAGGATTGTGGAACAAGCGCTTCAGAATCGAGATTTGCTGATTATCATGCCTACAGGGGGCGGCAAGTCGCTGTGCTTCCAACTGCCAGCACTGCTCAAAGCTGGTCTTACAGTAGTAGTGTCACCCTTGATTGCCTTGATGCAAGACCAAGTGGACGCTCTGCAAGATAACGGTATTGGAGCAACGTTTCTTAATAGTAGTCTGAATTGGGACGCTGTGAAATCGCGGGAAACAGCTATTCTCAATGGCAAGATCAAATTACTCTACGTCTCACCAGAACGTCTTTTGGCAGAAAAATTTACACCTTTTCTCGAGAGAGTGCGATCGCAAATAGGGATTTCCGCTTTTGCCATTGATGAAGCACACTGTGTGTCTGAATGGGGACATGACTTCCGCCCAGAATATCGGCAGATGAGACAACTGCGCCAACGTTATCCAGATATTCCCCTGCTTGCCCTCACTGCTACCGCTACCAAGCGCGTGCAACAGGATATTATCCAACAGCTAACACTACGGCAGCCAGAAATTCACCTGGCTAGCTTCAATCGCCCTAACCTCTACTACGAAGTTCAAGCCAAGCAAAAGCCAAGCTACAACCAGCTATTCAAGCTCATCAAATCCTACCCAGAAGGCTCAGGCATTGTTTACTGTCTCAGTCGTCGTACAGTAGACGAAGTTGCCTTCAAGCTCCAGAAAGAGGGTATCTGTGCGCTACCATACCATGCGGGGATGAGTGACACCGATAGAGCAACAAATCAAACTCGCTTCATCCGGGATGACGCGCAGGTTATGGTAGCAACCATTGCCTTCGGTATGGGCATCAATAAGCCCGATGTGCGCTTTGTTGTCCACTATGACTTACCCCGTAACTTAGAAAGTTACTATCAAGAATCGGGACGCGCAGGCAGAGACGGTGAGCTTGCCCACTGTACGCTATTTTATAGCGCTGCTGATATTCCCAGAATTGACTACTTTATCGAGCAAAAACCCGATCCCCAAGAGCAACGACTCGCCCGTCAACAGTTGCGTCAAGTAATCGACTACGCTGAAGGTTCAGACTGCCGTCGTACGATTATGCTGCGCTACTTTGGCGAACGACTCCAGGGAAATTGTGGTAAGTGTGATAACTGCTGCTATCCCAAACCAGTGGAAGACTGGACAATTGAGGCACAAAAATTTCTTTCTTGTGTAGCCCGGTGTCGGGAACGCTTCGGAATAATACACACTATTGATGTGCTGCGGGGCTCTAGAAAAAAGAAGATTGAGCAGTACGGACATCACCTGCTATCCACTTACGGCATTGGCAAAGATAAAAGCAGCGACGCCTGGAAAATGCTAGCGCGATCGCTTTTGCATCAAGGTTTAGTAGACGAAACTACCGATGGCTATCGAGTACTCAAACTCAACAAATTGAGCTGGGAAATACTGCGCAAACAGCGTTCTGTAGAAATTGCCGTCACCCAAACACCAGCATCCCAGGCAATAGCCGATGTTAACCCAAGAAATGCGGAGGCCGAAATTCTCTTTGAAAAACTGCGAAAGTTGCGTAAACAAATAGCTGACGCTCAATCTGTCCCCCCTTACGTTGTCTTTGCTGATTCCAGCCTCAAGTTGATGGCACAGGTACAACCCCAAACTATCGATGCTTTTGCTCAAATTTCTGGTGTAGGCACTCATAAACTTACTCAGTATGGAGAGCGGTTTGTGTCAGAAATTCGCGCTTTTTGTCAGGAACAAAAGTTGCCAGCACCTCTACCTTCAACTAGCCAAATGACAACACTACAGCTCTATCAACAAGGTTTGAGTGTTGCAGAAATTGCCGCCAAACGCAGCTTTAGTAGCAGCACGATTATTGCCCATCTAAGTGAATTAATTGAAATGAAACAGCCTATAGATTTAAGTAGGCTAGTATCTCCCGAAAAACAAAAGCCGATTATGAAAGTCATTCAAACTGTGGGTGCTGAACCCTTGAGAAACCTTCGTGAACAACTCGGAGAAAGTTTCTCTTACGAAGAAATCAGGCTAGTACGCTCTTGGTGGCGACGGGAACAAATTTAATATACCAATCCTAAATGAGATACAAAAGCCTCGCCCTTGCTTAAAAATCAAATAGGATTACCGTAGATCTACATTGTGGCAATCTTCAATAAATTGCCACAATTGTCTGTTTTATCTTCTCTCAATCTGTGGTTAATGTGGCTCATCAATGATGGGGCACAGGGATATACTTCTGGCAAAAGCACCTAACAATGAGAAATAGTTAAAACTCTACCATGGTAAACTGCTACCATCCCAGGAGAAAAATTGCCCGCTATCATCTTCATCTAACTTTTCGATGACTGCCAACAATTGCGCAACAGTCTGCTCTACTGAAAATAATTTCTCGGCAGGTACATTCTTTTGAAAAGGTTGAGAAAGGCGAGTATCAGTTGTGCCTGGGTGCAACGTCACCACTACAGTCTGAGGACTTTTTCTGCCATACTCGATCGCTACAGTTCGCATAAACATGTTCAGTGCCGCTTTGGAGGCTCGATAGCCGTACCATCCTCCTAGTCGATTGTCGCCAATGCTGCCAATCTTGGCAGAAATACTGGCAAAAATGCTGCGATCGCTGTGACGGAATAATGGTAGTAGGTGTTTAGCCAGCAGTACAGCACCAATACTATTTACTTGGAAATAGCGCATCAAATTGTCTGCGTTAATCTGCCGGAGGCTTTTCTCTGGTTGCAAAGGATTCTCATGCAACAATCCCACGCAGTTAATTACTAAGTGGAGTTTGTCAACTGACTTCTCTATGCATTCTATACATTGGGATATCTGTGATTCTTTGGTGATATCTAATGGGAGGCAAACTAATTGATCAGGATGCTGACTTGCCAAGGCAATTAGCTCAGAAGCTGACTCGTGACTACGATAGGTTGCATAAATTTTGGCAAAATTGTCATATTGGAGCAATTTTCTGACAAAGCCCAAACCAATGCCCTGACTTGATCCCACAATGAATGCATTGGCATTATTAATATTATTTATCACAAAAATTGCATTTAATTAGTGATCAATATTCCTCTAGCGATTGCTAAACAACAAAAATATTCAGTCTTCTTCCCAGTGTTCGTGACCTAGGAGGTCAATAATAGGATCTCTGAGCAAAAATTCGTTTTCCTCTAACTCAAGCTCAACGGTAGCCCATTCACGAACAGGAATGTATTGACAAAGAGTATAAATTGGCTGACGACGGCTAAGAAAGCCTTGTTTGACGAGACGAAGTGCTTCGTCCTTAATCATATTTATCGAGTATCGAACCGAAGTAGCCATAGCTCACCACCTCATTTTTGAACGCGGAATTAATCATCGGAGAGATGGTGGTTTTAGTTTCCCCTTCTAAATTAGGGAAAACAATTGAGCAACGCACCAAGAGAACACGATTTTGTTTCCACCTTAATTATTATCCAGATTGTCCACCCAGAGAGACAGCTTCTTTGAGATTTTTAACAGACGTTAACAGATGGATTAACCGATGTTCAGCGAAAGCAAGTCAGGGTTTAGTATCTAATCGGGGTAGATTCTTGAGGTTAGAGTCTAAGAGAGTCCCAATGCAATAGAGAAAAGAAATTCCAATCTATAAACAGATTATTGGGACTGAAGGTGACACCTTCAGTCCCAATAGTATTTTATCCACTAGACTCAATCTGAGGAGGATTTACCAGGTTCAAAGCTCTCTGAAGTGATTTAGCGGCTTTGAGCGCCAACTGAATTACATCAGACCAATTTGCTGTAAGATCCCTTGACCTGTGATCCATTCGGTAGCTAGACCGATTACGAATCCTAGCATGGCCAGACGACCATTCCAGGTTTCTGCGAAGCCAGTGAAGCCAAACTTGTTTTCTTGCTCTTGCATGACTATAAATGTCTTCTGTATAGCGTCTGCAATAAAATGTAACATTTTTCCAGGAAATTCGCAATATTAATTAATAATCTCTGTTTACAAAAAAGTATGAGTTTCAGTTATCGGTAAATCTCTGGCTTGAGCGAGGGAGTATTTGAGTTCAATACTCCTCCTGCCTTCTGAGTTGAATCTACTAACAAGTTTTCCCTAACTTCCAGGAAAAACTTATTTTGCCTAATTCTTAGTTGGGAAAACTAACCTGGAAATATGTCGCAATCTCATTAGATTCTATGAAGCCCTGGCGTCTGCTCATGCCCCTACTGATAGTGATCTACACTTGTGCTGCTTGCAGCTCAACCAACAGCTCAGTTGAGGAATCGACTTTACAACCTGCAACAAAGACTCGACAAAAATCATCATTAGGTGAATCGCCTCAGAGTGCGCAGCCACCAGTTGCTGCCAAACCTAAACAGCAGGCAATTTCCTCTGTGCCAGCTTCAAGCATTGTACCCACCGAGACTCTGACTCCCCAGCCTATTCAGATTGCCCTCACCGACTTGCCCCAACCCTTTGCTACCAACAGTGCCTCCCAGAGTCCCCAAGTTGTAGCCGTGCCGTCTAATCCAACTTTGAAAGTGCCACCTAGCTTTGAAGTCAACGTCTTTGCTGATCAATTAGACAGTCCCCGCTGGCTAGCGCTTACCCCCAGTGGAGATGTTTTAGTTACAGAAACTAGACAAAACCGCATTAGCCTGTTGCGCGACAGCAACCGTGATGGTGTAGCCGATGTCAAAAAAACTTTTGCCAGTTCACAAAACGGGTTAAACATTCCCTTTGGTATGGCTTTTGCCGATAACTCCTTCTTCCTGGGCAACACAGACGCTGTTTTGCGCTTTCCCTACACTCAAGGTCAAGAGCAACTCACTGGCACGGGCGAAAAAATTGTTGATCTTCCTGGCGGCGGCTACAACCAGCATTGGACAAGAAATGTTGTTGTCTCCCCAGATGGACAAAAGCTCTACGCTTCTGTTGGCTCGCGCTCCAACGTCAATGAAGAACCCTTACCTCGTGCCTCCGTGCAGGTGATGAACCTCGATGGTTCCAGCCAGGAGACTTTTGCCTACGGTTTACGCAACCCAGTAGGTCTTGACTTTCATCCCATAACTAGTGAACTTTATACCACCGTTAATGAACGGGACGGAATCGGAGATGACCTCGTACCAGATTTCTTAACACGCATTCGTCAAGGAGAATTCTATGGTTGGCCTTATGCTTATCTAGCACCAACATTGATTGAACCACGCCAGCAAAATAACGGTCAGAGCAAACGCCCCGACTTAGTAGCCCAAACTCAGACTCCCGACGTTCTTTTCCAAGCTCACTCGGCAGCTCTAGGACTGCAATTTTATGATGGACAAACCTTCCCCGAAAAATATCGCAATGGTGCTTTTGTCGCCTTTCGCGGCTCTTGGAACCGAAACCAGGGTACTGGCTACAAGGTTGTCTTTGTTCCCTTTCAAACTGACGGACGACCCGAAGGTTACTACGAAGACTTTCTCACTGGTTTTCTGCTCGACCCCTCTGTCCCAAAAACTTGGGGACGCCCCGTTGGTTTGCTGGTCTTACCCGATGGTAGTTTGTTGGTCACTGAAGAGGCTAACAACCGGATTTATCGCATTCAATATCGTGGCTGATCTGAGAATTGTACTGCTGAGTTTTTCTTTTCTAATTAGCCAAGGATTTACTACCACTGCCGACGCCGTTAATCCGGAACACCTTGAACAATTACTGGCTACCAATGCCTGTAGGTCTTGTGACTTAAGAGATGCTCAACTAAGCAATGCCTATCTTCAAGAGGCAGACTTGAGCGGTGCTCAATTGGATGGGGCAGAACTGGTGGGTGCTAATCTAACACGTGCCAACCTGACTGGTGCTGAGTTGAACGGTGTCGGTTTAGCAAAAGCTGACCTTAGAGGTGCTTCTTTAAGAGAGGCACAATTGGGGGTAAGGCAACAAGAAGATCAAGCAGTAGTTACTGATTTGGTCAATGCCAACCTTCAGGAAGCTGACTTATATGCAGCTAATCTGACTAGCGCCCAGTTACGTAGCGCTAACCTGAGAAGAGCCCAACTCAATTATGCTAACTTGGCGGCCGCTAACCTAGAAGAAGCTGACCTCACTAGCACTAAGTTAGTAGCGGCCAATTTAGTAGGAGCTAATTTAAAAAAAGCACAACTGAAAATTGCCGACCTGAGAACCGCTAACTTCACAGGAGCTCAGATGAGTGAGGCAAATTTGGATAGTGTTGATGCTGGCAACGTTAATTTGACTAGCGCGGACTTGCGCCAAGCTTATTTACCCGAAGCTGACTTAAACGGAGCTCTGCTTATTGGGGCAAATCTTCAGCAAGCAGTGCTGATTGCCGTTAACCTCCAGTTTGCCGATTTGAGCGGTGCTGACCTGAGAGGAGCGATGTTAAAGGGTGCAGGTCTCAACCGTGCTAATTTAAGTGGGGCGAATTTAGAGCTGGCTGACTTGACCAATGCCAAATTAGCGATCGCTAACTTAACAGATGCCCAACTCACTGGAGCCAAACTCCAGTTTGCCTATTTGCACAGCGCTATCCTGACCAATGCCAATTTAAGTGGCGTTGACTTACGAACTGCTCTATTGCGTTTAGCTAACTTGACTAATGCCACTTTAGTCGGTGCGACTCTCAAAGCTGCCAACTTAGTTAATGCTGAGTTAACTGGTGCCAACTTAATGTATGCGGATTTGACGCTGTGCAATTTGAGAGGTGCCAACTTAAGAAGTGCCAATCTGAGTCATGCTAACCTATCTCAGGCCGATTTAGAAAAAGCATCTCTGGTTGACGCCAATCTCAGTGAGGCTAAGCTCGAAGGTGTACTCGGACTCAAAAAGGTAAGGTATTCTCCTTGGTTATTAGCCAATCCCAGAATACTTAAGCGAAATTAAAGATTCCCTTAGAGTCTGATGATCAAGCCAGATCTAGAATCTTCTGATGGCTTGTAGTTAAGCCCCTAAGCTAGTTCAATTATCAGGTCATTTCCTCACAAGTAAGGAAAAAATGGGCACAAGGAAAATGCCGGATTACCCAATTTGATCTCAGAAGAGTTAAGCAGTTGATAGCGCTGGGGCAAAAATCTGTGAGATCATAGCCGAATCTCCTACATTATCAGTGGTCTTGGCATCAGCTGAATCCTCAGACAATCCCGTAGATTGTTGCCGCGCCACGATCAATTTGCCTAAAGTTCATCCATCGCCTTTTCGTTTATGCAACTGCAAAATTCCCTACGTCGGACAAAAATTGTTGCCACTATTGGACCTGCCACCAGCAGTCCAGATGTTCTGAAGGCACTGATCAAAGCTGGTGCCACAACTTTGCGGCTCAATTTTTCCCATGGTACTCAGGAAGACCACCAGCGCAGTATACGCCTGATTCGGCAGACAGCTTTTGAACTAGATCAGCCAGTGGGCATCCTGCAAGATTTGCAAGGCCCAAAAATTCGCTTGGGACGATTTGAGAATGACTCAATTGTCCTTAAGACAGGCGATCACTTCACTTTAACTAGTGAACAGATTCCTGGAAACCAAGAAATCAGTTCTGTTACCTATAAGCCATTGGCAGATGAAGTACCAGCCGGGGCGACAATTTTGCTCGATGATGGCAAAGTTGAGATGCAAGTCGAAGAAGTAGACCGAGTCAAGGGTAATTTGCACTGTCGTGTAGTTGTTGGTGGTCCTTTATCTAATAACAAGGGTGTTAATTTCCCTGGTGTCTATCTTTCAATTCGGGCTTTAACGGATAAAGATCGACGAGATTTGATGTTTGGCTTAGATCAGGGGGTGGACTGGGTTGCTTTAAGCTTTGTGCGTAACCCCCAAGATATCTTAGAAATTCAAGAGCTAATTACCAGTGCCGGGAAGCAAGTACCGATAATTGCCAAGATTGAAAAGCACGAAGCCATTGAGCAGATGGAAGCAATTCTTTCACTCTGCAACGGCGTCATGGTGGCTAGAGGTGACTTGGGTGTAGAACTACCAGCTGAGGATGTCCCCATTCTGCAAAAGCGACTAATTGCTACGGCTAATCGCTTAGGTATCCCAGTAATCACTGCTACCCAGATGTTGGATAGTATGGTTGGCTCACCTCGGCCCACCCGCGCTGAGATTTCCGATGTTGCTAATGCGATTCTTGATGGCACTGATGCAGTGATGCTCTCCAACGAAACTGCTGTCGGTAAATACCCAGTTGAAGCAGTGGAGACAATGGCGCGGATTGCTGTGCGCATTGAGCAGGAGAGCATTGTTCGCAATGCCAAGGATACGAGATGCTCGATTCCCAATGCTATTTCTCAGGCAGTTGGTCAAATTTCTGACCAATTGCAGGCGCAAGCAATTATGACTTTGACTAAGACTGGTGCCACAGCGCGCAATGTCTCTAAGTTCAGACCTCATACTCCAATACTTGCGGTGACACCCCACGTATATGTGGCTAGGCAGCTACAGCTAGTCTGGGGCGTTAGACCATTATTGGTGCTGGATTTGCCTTCTACGGGTCAAACTTTCCAAGCGGCAATTAATGTTGCCCAAGAAAAGCATCTACTAGAAGAGGGAGATTTGGTAGTCATGAGCGCTGGGACACTCCAGGGTGTTCCAGGGTCAACAGACTTAATTAAGGTAGAGGTTGTCAACGCTATTTTAGGTCAAGGTATTGGCATTGGTCAGAGTTCGGTTAGTGGTGTTGCCAGGGTAGCCCATGATGCGATCGAAGTTGGCAAGTTTAACCAAGGCGAAATTCTGGTGGTTCCGTCAACCAATGCAGACTTTGTGGAAGCAATTCGCAAGGCAGGTGGGATTATTACCGAGGAGGATAGCCTAACCAGCCATGCGGCGGTACTTGGCTTGCGTCTTGGAGTGCCAGTCATTTTGGGTGTTAGGAATGCAACCGATATCATTCGAGACGGTGCGATTTTGACCCTGGATACACAACGGGGTTTGGTTTATTCGGGGGCAATGGGTACGAGTAGCCCCAATGGCACGAAGATGGTTTAAGCTTCCAAGAAGAGTCTGGGAACACTGAGTTCAGAGCAAAGGAGTCATCTTAAAAGAAGATAGAGTGTTTCCGGCGACTGCGGATAAGAATTAGGAATTAATTGTCTAAAAATATTTGACGGGCTTGGTCACTCGCAGACTCAGCCCGTCAAATGTTTATCTATGGGATTTTCCTATTAATTTTTATTTTGTAGTAACTTTCGCCGAAGCTTACATATTGTTTCGAGTTCTTGCAAAGGAAACTCTATCTAAGGGAATATCGTAGTGTTAGTTAAATTTATTGCCTACATTTTTTAAATCTCGAATACTAAGGAGGTGAGAAAAATGCACGCCCTCAAGACTCAGGCTCCCAAAAAGACTAATCCCAAGAGAGAGAAGCGTCGGCAGTACGCAAAAGTTGGTAATCCTAGAGTTCCACTCCACCCAAGTAAGAGCAATCACGAGCCAGAAAAGCTAAGCGATTGGGAAAATGCTTCTTAAAAAATGGAGCTAGAGAGTTGTTCTAAAGGTTTAGAGGCAATATTGTCTCTAAACTCTGTAGTCTGCCCTTCAATTTTTTTTGTAAACCAAATATTGTTTTACACTACCTCTGGCTGTTTGTGAAAACACGCAATCTCCTGAATATTATCGCCCTTAATCTCTATAAGTTGAAACAATCCATACTTCTCTGATTAATAGATAACTGAAGCTTTAAACCTTGATTATTCTGGTTCAGATGAATGATTTTAGTAGATGATGATCAAGGTTTAGGGTTGCTGATTGAATTAATCAAAGACAGGATTGACAGGAAACTTTGTGAAGAGTTTTTTCTGTCAATCCTGTGAATCCGACTTCAGCTAAAAAATACGATCATAGGTAAATAAGTTTCAAGAAGTGGGAGAAGATCATGCTAAGGAAGAAACCCCAGTCTCGTGCAGGATTGTTCCGCTTTGCAACAGCCAGGATTGGTAGTTAGCGCCTTGATTTAAAATGTGGGTTTCTGTGGTGTTTGTGCCGGTGCCACTCTCCTTGAGACTGATAATACCGAGAGGGTTACCACTGTTGTAGTCGTCTAAGAGAAAGCCCCAACTGTCCCCAGTCTCATGCAGTGCTGTTCCGCTTTGGAACAGCCAAGATTGATAGTTGCTAGCTCCATCTAAGATGTGAACTTCTGTACTACCCGACCCCGTGGCACTCTTTTTAATACCCACGATATCGATATTACCATCGCTGTTGTAATCACCCGCCTGGAAATTCCAACTGTCCCCAGTCTCATGTAGAATTGTTCCAGTTTGCATGAGCCAGCTTTGATAGTTAGTGGCTCCATCCAGAATATGGATTTCGGTACTACCCGAACCCGTGCCACTCTTTTTAATACCCAGGATATCAGTAGCACCATCGCCGTTGTAATCTCCAGCCTGAAAGTCCCAGCTATCACCGGTCTCGTGCAGAATTGTTGCGGTCTGTGTAAGCCAGCTTTGATACTTGCTGGCTGCATCCATGACGTGGACTTCTGTTTTACCCGAACCCGTGCTACTCTTCTTGATACTTAAGATATCAGTAGCGCCATCACTGTTGTAATCGCCCTTCACGAAATCCCAGTTATCACCAGTCTCGTGCAGGACTGTTCCGGTTTGCAGCAGCCAAGACTGATAGTTGTTAGCTCTATCCATGATGTGGACTTCTGTACTACCCGAACCCGTGCCACTCTTTTTAATGACTACGATGTCGGTAGCACCATCAAGGTTATAGTCTCTGGTGAGAAAATCCCAACGACTACTACTATTAGCTGGAGTCGGTTCCGGTCCAGGGGCTGGGCCAGGGGCTGGAGTCGGTTCCGGTCCAGGGGCTGGGCCGGGGGCTGGAGTCGGTTCTGGCTCAGGGGCTGGTTCAGGGACTTCATTGCCAACTATAAAGGGCTGAGTTTGCAAGAATTGGAAGTTACCAGTAGCGTTATCAAAAGCACTGATATCGAAGCTCCAAGTACCCAGAGGTGCATTTGCTGGCAAGTTCACCCCCCAGGTAAAGGGGTCGATGTCTGTTCCATTTATTGTGAAATTCTCTGACTCAGGACGCTTATCAAACTCAACAGCATTACCATTGGGATCACGCAGGATCGTTTCAAGTTCTAGGTTCTGGCTGGGTTGGGTGGTGTCAATCTCGGCGTTAAAGTTGACGAGCTCACCTGGTTGATAATTCGGGAAGTCTGTTCCGGTGGAGACTGATATTGCGCTATCAGCGGTCGAACCTAATTGGTAGTTAGTTACCAACTCAGCTTTGACAATCTCTGCTTCCCATGGAGTGGGGTCACCGCCCGTATCAATTTCAATCTGGACAAAATTTTCACCCGTAACCAGGGTTGAGGGATCAACGCGGAAAAGCGTCCTGAATTCGAGTTCGTTTTCACCTTCTAGTAAGCCAAGTTCTGTGCCGTTAATCGTAACAAGATCTAGTTCGCCCTCAGCGCGGTCAACGTCGAAGATTGAGAGGTAGAGCAGAGAAAGTCCGGTCGCTGGGGCATTGGCATCGGTGACAATGTTAAACTCAATGGGATGGAGGGCGCTTCCAGCGCCGACAGGACCGACACGGATACCTTTACCAAAGTCACCGTCTGCAACACCATTGCGAGCTTGACTCTCATTGTCTTGAGTAACAACGTACACCTCATTGGCAAAGACACCAGCGTAGGTAGTTTGTAGGGTGGGAGTAAAGGCAACAGAGGTATTAACTGCGCCAATTTCAACATCTAAATTCCAATTGCCCCCAAGGTCAGCATGACCTATCTTGCTTGCTGAAGCAGCGATGTTGGCTTGGGTTAGGTTGTGGAGTTTTGCTAGGAACTCTTCACCTGCATCCCCAGCAGCGACGTTACAACCATAGAGTAGAAGATTAACAACATTCCACTGTTGCAGTTGAGTCGCGTAGCGGTTAAAGGTATCTAAACTTAATTGCGTATTACCCAAATACAAGCGACCGGGCGCGCCGTGGGAAATAAGATGAACTGTACCGACATCCTGACGCTGCTGTAAAACCTGGCTAATTTGCTCAATGCCATCAGCAGCCGCATCTAAGACAAATACTTCGGCTGTGGAAATTACACCGTTAACTAATTGCTGGTAATTTTCAACTCCAGCATCAATAAAAACGACTGTAGCCACTTTATTAGAGGTTTTTGGGGTAGGATATAGGGCGGGTTTAATACGCATTGTTGAAAGTTAGTAGTAAGATCAAACAACTTTAATGTAGATGCAAATTGAAATAGATAGCACCGTAGCTTTTTATTAATGACTTCTGGAAAGTCATAAAAAAGTTTTTACCTAGCTGATAGACGCTGTAGTTAGAGGGAAGAGAGACCTGGGGAGTACAGGGGTTCCTACACAACGGGAGTATACCCGGGCTTTGTAAGCCAAACTTTTCAATTTTAAGAATTTACTTGATTAGATCGGGAAACACTATAGTTGCAGTAGCTCTTGGTTTAAGAGGCTGTACCCTTGTATCTATAATAGCTCCTCTCTTATACTCCCGTCAGTCGCAAAAGTCGGATCTTTAAGTAGGAAAAGTCGGATCTTTACCTAATTTAGATATTTCTAGGGAACCACGACATCAGCCGCTCTCAACAGGTAAAAAGTAGGGCAGCTTGGTAGCCCCGTCTTTTTAAAGCGGGCTGGAAAAGCGATGCAAGCAGATTCATCTGTATTCAATATTAATCTCTTTCGTGGTGCGGGTCATTAATGTAAGCCATGACTCTGCTTGTACTTACCTTGCCACTAGTGTCATAGAAATAACTCTTAGTCCATAATGACGGGAGTTTTTTTTATTCTGGAAACTCATCGCGCAATAGCTTTTAACTTCGCCCATTAAAAGCCTTAACAACCATATAAATAGGTGTTTTTTCGTTATACTCAATAAATAAATGTACGTGGTCGCTAGCAATCTCTTTAGCCTTAATAATCCATTCTCTATCGTTAGCTACTGAATCCAATATCTCTGATAACCTCAGTTTTACATTCCCCCTTAATACTGGCTTTCGTCGCTTGGCAACCCAAACCAGATGGACGGTTGCCAAACCGACAGAGTGTCCACTATGCCTATATCCTACAGAATATTTTCTCACTTTATTTGGTTGATGTATTACTATCTGTTAACCGCTAGACTAATATGACAAATATAAAAAATATAAACAAATAAAGGGTTTTGGGGAGGTGATGAGCGTTGTTTAGATATCAACAGTTATTAGTAAAATGCGAGAAAGATACCCAGTCAATTATTGAATACTTTTGTCGCGATAAAATAACCTATATATAGCTTTCCTGGCACTTATGACGCAAAGCAAAACTCAAGTCTATTAATTATGAAATTCAGCAATGAAACCTTATTCAAGTGAATTTAAGCAAAAATCATTGAAGCTCATGAAAAGAAAAACATCTCCATTAGGAGCATCGCCCAACATTTTTGCGTTACCAAAAGCTTTATTCAAAAAATGCTCAAACAATAAAAGAAACAGGAGATATTTATTCTTATTATCAACGATGAAGTCCTCAATATAAGCTGAAGAGAGAGCAGTTAATTAATTTAGTAGAAATTATCGAAACTAACAATGATGCGACACTCGAATAACTGTGTGACTTGCTCGAACAAAAAGTTCAAGTTAAAGTCAGTCGAGCGACCACGGGAAGAATTATGCAAAAATTAAACTATACTATAAAAAACGCTCTGCGCAGCAGAAAAAGAAAGTGAAAATCTCCAAGAACAGCCAGTTAAGTTTTGGTCAAAAATTCGCGATATTCCTGTAGTAGAAGACTTAATTTTTCTGAATAAATCAGTAGTTAATCTAGCAATATTTAGGCTTGGTAACAGACTTTTAAAAGGGGAAAGAGTTAAAAAAAGAGGCAGAAATATTTCGCTGATTGCAGCTTTATTAATTCGAGAAGTGGTGGTATCCGTCAATATTTATCAGGCGGTAGATGGTGTGACTTTTGAATCTTTTGTTATTCGATTATTAATTCCTAAACTTTTAAATAATGCTTGTGTTGCGATGGACAACGCCAAAATTAATCAAGGAGAGATGGCGAGATAATTTATTAAAAAAAGCTGGAGCTAAACTAATTTATTTATCTCCTGACTCTCCCGAATTCTCCCCCAGGGAAAATTTTTGGTCAAAAGTTAAATCTATCTTGAAGTCGATGCCATTGCCAACGCCATGCTTAAACTAATTCAGTCAAATATCCGTAACTGGTTTGCTCATTGTTTCTGCTATACCTCATAACTGCAAGAAAGGCTACAGTTTTAAAGATGCCTCGGCAAACTAAGGAATTAGCACTTTCATAGACTTGGTTTCTGATTGTGATATCTGGCAGTGAAATCATATTTGGGGATTACTGCTGCCTAAAAAAAAGTTGATTAGTGTTAATGTAACTTGAGCTAAAGCTCGCTGATGTAGTCGTAAACTACAGCTCATAATTCGACTTGGGATACTAAGTTCAATTATGAGTTTGTCATCTCCCCTATGAATCTAACATTTTCTTTTCAGAGAGAGAAGTTCCATACCTAGAGGTTTTCGCTGGTTGTCCTCCATTGAAAGTAGTTTGTAGGAGTAGAGCATCTTGAGGTGAGCTACCTTTACTTAGCCATTCTTCCATCTGTTCAGTTTTCTGGACAAGCTTGAGTCGCTCCCGTAGTTCTTGCCCTTCTAGAATTTCTTTGTCTAATAAAGCTTGTGCTGTTTCCTCAAGCAGTTGGCGATTTTTGTCTAAGATAGCCAGGGCGATGTGATGTGCTCTTGCAACGAGAAGTTTTACCTCCCGGTCAATTTCTTCGGCAATCTTAGGGCTAACTGGACGACGAGGATTGGTAACACTCTCCAGAAACTGTTGCTGCATTCTCTCAAAGGCAATCGGGCCAAGCTGCTCACTCATAACGTGTCTTGCCTGTTCCTGGCAATCCTACCAACAAAACGCCTTTGGGAATTGTCGCGCCCAAACGGGTGTATTTGCTGCGATTTTTGAGAAAATCCACAATTTCCTGCAATTCGGCTTTAGCTTCAACCACTCCAGCTACATTATCAAACTTGACGCCTGCATTGCCTTCGGAGTGAATGTGGGCTTTGCTTTTCCCAAAGGTGAGGGCGGCAAGCCCACTCATCTGAGATCGATTAGCTAACCAAAAAAGTATGCCAAAGAAAATTACTGGCCAGATGATCCAGGCTCAATGCCGAGAGCCAAGCGTCCCGATGTTCTGGTGCAGCTGAAAATTCGACGTTGTGTTCGCACAGAATTTTTGGCAATTCTCAATCGAGAGGCACTGGTGTTTTAAGATACACCTCGGTGGGTTTCTCTCCAGGTTGAGTACTAGCTTGATCAGACTTCAGAATATACTCGATACGCTCAGAACCAACTTTGGCACTAGCAACTTTTCCCGCTTCTACCTAAACAATAAACTGGCTGTAGGATACTTCTTGTTGGTGAGGCCCCTGGGAGAAAAACATATTCAGGAGAAGCAGCCAGGTAAAAATGATGATTAAAGTACGACCCAACTGCCGAAAATCAGGCTTTTTTCACTGTGATTACTATCAGTATTAAAAGGCATTTTTAATTGCTCCTTACTGCCGAAAAAACTAGCTGTGGATCCTTAATTAGCTGATGTTTTCGAGCGGATGCTGGTTTGGCTGGCAACTTGAAAGAAAATTGTCCTCAAACCATTGACTTGCTAAATGGGCTACTTTTTCTAGTGTCCCAGGCTCTTCAAAGCACTGTGCTGCTCCAGGAATAATCTCTAGCTGCTTTGGTGTTCTCAGGTGTCTTAGTGCTGCTCGATTTCTCTCGAGCAACGGTAGGTCATGTTCACCAACAATTAAGAGTGTCGGTACTTTAACTCGAGATAGAACTGCTCCGGCTAAGTCAGGTCGTCCACGATGAGAGACAATGGCACTGACAGCGTCTGGTCGTTCTACCGCTGCTAGCAGAGCAGCACTACTACCGGTACTGGTACCAAAGTAACCAATCCTCAAATTGTGGGTAATGGGATTTTTTAGCAGCCAGTCTGTAGTACCAACAAGACGTCCTGCTAGTAGACCTAAATCAAAACGAAGCTGTCTTGCTTGTCTGTCAGCAGCCTTCTCTGATAATGACAACAGATCAAGGAGTAAGGTTGCTAGTTGTCTCTGATGCAGTATTTGGGCAAGATGGTGATTATAGAGACTATAGTAGCTGCTACTACTACTGTGGGCAAATAGTACAATGCCTTTGGCATTTACTGGTATTTCCAGGCTTCCTGCCAGAGTTACTGAGTCTACTTTCACTGCAACTTTAATTTGTTTAACGTTCGGTTCCGAGATGGTATTCATGGGTCTATCCTCCTAATTAGGATTGACTACTACTCACGGGAAAGGTAGCTCTGCTAAGAACTGATTTGCCTCACTCCCGTGGAAGAGATTAATTTGGGTATTGATTCACCAGTTGATTAAGTCCTACGGGGAGACAATTGCTTCCAAGTCGATTGTGCCAGTAGGTTACGGACTTGTTCGTCGGTCGTTTGCGAGAAGTCTTCATACCAGAGACCGATAGCGTGGAATGCAGGTGGCATTGTCAGACAAACGAATTGGTCTACCTCTCGTTTTAATTCGTTGCAAGTTGATGGAGGTGCCACTGGTACAGCAACAACAATCGACTTCGGTTGCTGATATCGCAAGGTTGTAATCGCAGCACGCATAGTTGAACCAGTTGCAATACCGTCATCTATCAAAAGGACGGTGCGATCCTTTACCTGAGGAACCGGACGATTACCTCGGTAAAGGCGATCGCGTCTCTCTAATTCTTGCTGTTCTTGGGCTGCAACCTGATTAATTATTTCTTTAGAGATGCCTAGATTTTGCACTACCTCCTCGTTAAGCACCATCACTCCACCCGTTGCTATTGCTCCCATTGCCAATTCTTTGTGTCCTGGTACGCCGAGTTTACGCACTAAACAGATATCTAAGGAAGCCTTAAGCGCTCTTGCTACTTCAAAAGCAACTGGAAGACCACCGCGTGGTAGTGCTAATACCAGCACGTCAGAGCAGTTGGTATAAGTTGTGAGTTTCTTTGCCAGTAGTTGACCGGCTTCAGTTCTATTTAAAAATGGCTTTTCTCTCATACCTATCCCCATTGCTTAAATTTCTTGCCCTTAACTTTAACGGGTTCTTCGTTGGGTTCTTGTAACGTTAACCCTGCTGGAAAAAGTTGATCAGTTGAATCAACTTTTAATCAAGGAGTTTTCCTGTTTAGGCTCTAAATTTTTTGGGATAAGCTTTGGGATACATTAGGTTAAGCAGCTTGGCAAGGTGGATCTTCCCAGGGATTTTCCCTCATTGTTTTTTGCTCCTTTAAATTATTATCTAAAATTTGTCGAAAACTAGTTTTTTGTTGATTAATAAGCTTAATTGTCCATGATTATTCTAGCAAAATTTGCTAGAATTTTAATAAAGTAAAAAAATATTATTATTTTGTTTCAATACAACTCACGGATAATAGTTACCCAGTTTAGTTCTACTATAGTCATCTTAGATAAACTGTGAAAGTTCTTAAACCCCTCATACGTTTTTTTTATAGATGGTGAGATCACTAGACCTCTTGCAAAAGTCCAGTAAAAAAGAGATAAATAGGTCAGTATGAGGGAAAATAATGACCTATGAAAAGGTGAAAGACCTAAAACCCCAAGAGTTCAAACGCCTTTGTGGAGTTAGAAAAGAGACGTTTGCTAAGATGGTTGAGTTAGTGGAAACAAATGAAAAACAGAAGATAAAAACCGGAAGACCGTCCAAATTAAGTCCAGAAAATCAAGTATTGATGACGCTCGAATACTTACGAGAGTACAGAACTTACTTTCATATCGGTCAACATTGGGGACTTAACGAATCAACAGTATATCGAATAATTCGTAAAATAGAAAATATTTTAATCAAGTCAAAAGAATTAAGGATTCCGGGAAAGAAACAACTATTGAAATCGGGAAACCCAATAGAGATAGCAGTTATTGATGTAACTGAAACTCCCCTAGAGCGTCCTCAAAAAAACAGAAAAAGTTCTACAGTGGCAAGAAAAAAAAGCACACTTTAAAATCTCAACTTATCGTTGAAAAAAACAGCAAAGAGATTATCTGTATTGCATGCGGCAAGGGTAAAGAACACGACTTTAAGTTGTTTAAACGGAGTAAAACCAATCTAAAGACAGAGATACAGTGTCTCGGAGATCGAGGATATCAGGGAATAGCGAAAATCCACAAACAAAGTCGGATACCCCATAAAAAACCCAAGAAGAGCAAACTATCAAAAGAACAAAAAAAAGAGAATCATAAATTAGCTTCAGAGAGGATAGTGATTGAACATGTTTACCGTCGCCTCAAAATATTTAGAATTTTATCCGAGCGATATCGCAACAGAAGAAAAAGGTTTGGTTTACGCTTTAATTTAATTGCAGGCATCTATAATTACGAACTTCGTTTGAACTCAAATTAGTTAGCTGCCGCTACTTTTGCAAGAGGTCTACTGTATACCGTAAATTTACTGAGTAAGAAAAACAGTGTAATTACTAATTTCAAGCTTCTGTGACACAAGTTACCTTGAGTTCAGTCAATCAAATTCAAGGAATAACCCATGATTCGTAAGTCTTTACTGGCTTCTGCCGTAATTTTAGGTGGCACAATTGCTTTTGGTTCTGCGGCTCAAGCGGCTGACGGTACAGTTATCTTGAGTGGAGAAGTGCCAGATTCCTGTGTAGTCGATGCCACAGCTGCCGGAACTTTAGAGATCAATGTGGCAGGGGATACTCTAAGTACCGATGTAGCAGGGGGAGGCACAGCTGGTACAGTTACTTTTACCTGCAATGCACCTGCAAACGTAACCGTAAATCCTGCCCTACCTCAAGGCAATCCTGGGGCTTATCTTCCGACTGCAACGACTGTAACTGTTACAGGTAATTTAAATGCACCCATAGTAGTAGATGCTGGTGCCGCTGCACAGGGTTTAATACCTGATGCAGGCACAAATGTTCTTAGCGTCGATATGACAACCACCATGGATACTGGTTTGCCTCAGGGAAATTACGAATTCGACATTGTTGTCACTGCCACATCCATTTAACCAATTCCTGATAGCGTCATCTCTTTTATGTTCACTAACTGAGTTACTAGGGAGACGAGATAGAGAGTCTCTTTCCCTAGTAATTTCAATCTAGCTCAGGAAATTAATCAGGCAATCAAGATAATTAGCAATGTTTTTTTATCCTCAAAAACCCACAGCGCATTCTCGTATTACTAGATTTTTAAAATTAGGAAGTTGGGCATTATCAACCGCATTTTTAATGAATGGTTCAGCTCAAGCGCAGTTGGGTGCATCACCTTTGACGCTTGATTTAGAAGCGAATCGTTCTCAAGCACAAGCGGTAATTAGTGTTATTAATACTACTAACACTCCCTTGCGAGCAAGAATCTATACTGAGCCTTTCACTTATAGTCGTGACGCAGGATTTCAAACCTTACCTTCCAGTCCTAACGATCTTAGCCCCTATCTACAATTTTCGCCTAGGGAGTTGACAGTTCCTCCGGGAGTAAGAAGGCGAGTACGCTTAAGAGCTTTACTTGCTCCTAATCTTCCAGATGGAGAATATCGAGCCGTTGTTTTTACAGAAACCCTGAAAGAGTCAACTGAGAATAGTAACAATAAAGTCAGCATTGTTACTCGCGTGGGAACGAATGTCTATGTTCGCAAAGGTGATGTATCTCCCAACTTAGCGGTAGATAGCGCTAGCTTTGATGCAGCTCAAAATCAGGTTCAATTGCTAGTTCGCAATACAGGAAATGCTTCTGTTAAGTCGGGTGTTCGTTGGCAATTAAAACAAGGAGAACAAGTTGTCAGAACTGGAGAATTACCACCGAGTACTGTTATTGCTCAAAGCGATCGCAACCTCTTACTCAACTTCACTGATGAGAATAACTCCGCTCTCTCCCCCGGCGAATATCAACTGACGGGAGAATTGGCATGGGAAGAAGACAATAATAGCAATAGCCTGCCTTTCAATGTCAACATTACTATTCCTGCTGGTGCTTCAGCTTCTGCCACTCCTGCTAGTAAATAGCTTTGACATAGCAGTATTTTTAATTATTCCTGACTCTTGCCGGAATCTGTCAGGATTTTAAGCCCAAAATAACGAATCTTCCTTATGAGTTTCATTCATTCAAAGTAACTCTAAGTGATGATTGGGGGCTGTCTATATGCAATCTTTTGCCAAGCAGTACTATGCTTTACTTAGCCCTGCTGACTATTTCGCCTGAGCTTGTTAATCCTCCAATTTATGATAAAGCTGCTCCGGTAACAGCAACATCTTTAATTATTGCCAACACACCAGCACAAAAGCAAGCTAATTCAGCAATTTTTCCGACTAAACCAACTCAGACTGAAAGTTTCTCTGCTGAGTCTCTTGTCTCTAACCCACCTCAATTGCCTGAGTTAGTTGGTGAGTCTAATGCCGCACAACTGGCACCACCAATCACAGTTACTATTCCCGATGATTGGCAGGAACAATTAGATCTTTTTGAAATCAATACTCCAGTTAATTTAACAGTATCCAATCTTGATTTAAAAATATATCCAACTGAGATTAATGATTCAATTAACCAAATTGAATTACCATCGAGTGCAGTAACATCTAGCACAACTCTAGTTCCTCATGACGCGGATGATTCCCAGCAAGCTATTAGTTTACCTACAAATAATTCAGAAACTGCAAATACAACTGAAAGTTTATCCCCAGAAGAGTCGGAGGTTGTAACTTTTCCAACCACTCAATCTCCTCTTGCTCAGGTTCCCGAAGGCTTCACCACTTTTATTGTTGGCATAAAACTTAATAGAAGAAATGTAATTACTAGTGTGTTGGTACGTGGACAAGAAAATGGGACACAAGCGCTGAATTTTGAGCAGTGGCTAATACCTTATGACGCTGTAATTCAAGCGTTGAAATTAAACACCAAGGTTTTGCCCGATAATCAAATCGAATTGCGATCGCCTTCGCTGGCTCTCCGTATTAATCCGAACCAACTTCAAACAGATCCAGAAATAGGGTTAGTGTTTTCTGTAGAGCAACTACGTACTCTATTTGGAGTTGAGGTAGAGTTCGACATCATTGATTATGCGATCGCTCTAGAAGCACCTTTGCAAAATCAGGGGAACCAAAGAACCACAAGAGAAATTATCGTACAAACAGAAGGCTTGCCCAAATTTGCTCCTTCTAGCTTAACAATCGGAGCACTTGAGCAACGAATCGATGCTAGTGGTAGGGAAGGAACATCAACCAACTACAGAGGGGATTTATCCGCAGTCGGTAGTATCTTTGGCGGTAGTTGGTTTGTTCGTGCTAACCAACCTGAGTTATTTTCTAGACAGACTTGGAGGATTGCAGAAGCACAATTTCAGCGACAAACTGATGCTACTGACTATATAGTTGGCTCGCAATCACCTTTTTGGCGCAGCCGAACTGGGGGGGACTATTGGGGATTGACCACAGTTATACGGAACGGTTTTGTGCCACAGTTGCAACTATACGGTAGTGCGGATCCTAGGCAACGTCTCCAGGCTGCTCAAATGTCGCGCACGATTTCTGGAAAGGCTGAACCTGGTACTTTAGTGCAGCTAGTGCAAGGTTTCAGCAACAACACCCTGGCAGAAGTTTTAGTTGATTCCACTGGTGTCTACCGCTTTGAAGATGTCGAATTTGAGCAGGGAGCTTTGGGTAACTACCGTGTTTTACTTTACCCTCAAGGACGGCTAACCGAGCAACCCGAAATTCGCACAGCTACCTTTTCTAACCTACCAGGACAAATCCCGGCGGGATCTTCAGCTTATGTGCTTTCTGGCGGCTGGCGGCGGCACTCAGGGTTAGAAAATCAAGGGCTACTGGGTAATTTCTCAGATTTCCAAGGAGGAGCACAAGGACGTTGGGGTGTTTCCAATAGCCTGACAGTAGGCTTGGGTGCGGTTTATGACCAATCCCTCAAAGGTTTAGGAGAAATATTTTTTCAACCACAAGGCTTTCCTTTAAAAGTTACTGTTGCAGCCTTAACAGGTACGGAAGATAGTGACTGGGATATTAACGCAGATCTAAGTTTTGAGCCTTCCCGTAACTTTACCGCGAGACTGACTAGCGATCGCTTTTCCACCAGACTCAATACTACTTGGCGAGTGTTTCCTGGTTTGAGTTTCATCGGCAGCACTAACAGTAAAGATGCAATTTCCGCTGGCATTCAGCTTGCTTTTAGTGGCAAAAATTATTTTACTTTCGCCAGTGCCACGTTAGATAGTAAAAGTCGCTTCCGTTGGAATTTACTGCAACGACTCAATCAGTTTGAGCTAAGGTCAATTGGCAACGAAGTTACTACTCAATCTGCACTTACTTATCACTTTACTGCCAACAATTCTAGCAGTGGTAATTCTTTAGTTCTCAGCTACGATACCCGCAACCAAAATAATCCTGACAACTTGCTCAGCCTTAGCTGGCGCTATCGTTCACGGACAAAATTAAGCAATGGTAATCCTCTTTGGGATACTCAATTAGGTTATGGCATTGGTTCCCAGGGAAGCGGTATTATTGCTTCAGTTGCAACGGCAATTATACCGGGCTTGCGCCTACAAGCGCAATATCAGGGTGTGTCCGCTTCCTCCAATGAGTCGGCATTTAGCTTAAATTTGGTTTCCAACCTCACTCTACAACAGGGAATAACTCCCAGCGAAGTCCAAACTAACTATCTGCGCACCCAAGGCGGACTTTTAGTTCAACCTTTTTTTGATCGTAACCAAAATGGCAGACGGGATGCAGGGGAGAAATTTTATACCGATCCTGAGCTAGTTCTCCTCAACAATGGAAGCCTTAAGGATATGCGACCAGAAATTCAAGATGATCAGATCATGATACACTTGCCTCCTGGCACATATCGCCTTGATCTCGATCCTGCTGGTTTCCCCCTTGATTGGCAAGCTACTGTTAACGCTTACGCAGTTGATGTGGTTGCTGGTAGCTATACCCCTATTTCAATACCTTTGATTAAGTCTTATAGTCGCTCAGGTGTGGTCACCGATGAACAAGGTAATCCTGTTAGTGGAGCCAGAGTAGAAGCAATTGAAGCTATTAGTGGACAGCGTCTATTTTCTGTTACTAACGACGCCGGAGTTTTCTATCTAGAAGGTTTGCAGCAAGGAATTTATACCTTTGAGATCAATAGTCAGCAGGCTGTACCCGAATCTCTAGAACTCAAAGAAGTTTCTGAACCCTTTGATGAACTCAACCTACAGCAAGTTCCTTGCAATAATCATCTGGAGGAAGTATCAGGACAAAGTAGTTCTCTTCTTAGGTTACAGCAGTTTTGAATCGGATGAGGCACACTCGCGTTTTCGATTCTAGCCATCAAACTGAGTCGGTATATCTACACTCAGTTGCCAACCCATGTAAAACTTTGCCCTGATAACTTATCGGTCTAGAGAGAAACTTAAAAAGAAGTAGGACAAGACCAGGCTAGGGATTCAATGTCCTCATCAAAACTGAATAATTCTAAGTTTTTCGGATTGTCTATTAGTTCTTTGGCAACTAGGTATCCAGCAATTGTCCAGGTTTGATATTTCCGTGCTTCTTTGCCAATTAATCTACCATTTTTGCCGTCGTAGTATTCTGGCCATTGGTCTTCAGCAATGCGTTGTTCGGCAATTTTAATTGCTCTTTGGGCTAAGTCAGTTCTACCCGTCTTCAGAGCCGCTGCGACTAAAGGCCACAACAAGACAGGCCAACTACCTCCATTGTGGTAAGACCAAGGTACATTTTTGGGGTCACAACCAGTTAATATCTTCCATTCCAAACCTTCCACCGCAGGAAAACAAACTTTCATGGGCATACATCCTACCAGAGCGTCCCATCGTTGCTCGATGAGATCCATAATCCATTGGGACTCTTTAGTACTCGATAAAGAACAAATAATAGAGAGTAAGTTTCCTTGGGCAAAGAAACGGAAATCCATCCGTGCTGGCCCAAGATTACCTGCTAAATAACCTCCTGTGTCCGGCATCCATTCAGTTAACCAATAAGGTATAGAATCTGGATAAATATTAAACTTATTGACTGCTGTTTCACCAAATTCTTCACCTCGATATCGATAGATATCATTTAAACGTTTTAAATCTAGCCAGTAATACTCTCGAATATGAAAATTAAGAGTATTCAACCGCTGAGAAATAAACTGTCGATAAATATCACCTTGACGATCAGCTGCCAGCAGTTCACGTGCACCCCTCAAGGTGGCGTAAAATAGAGCTTGAATTTCTAGAGGATGCTCATAAACTCCCATACGACGGTCAATCATAAAGGAGCCATCTGGAACCAACATTGTGGGAAACATATCAAACCGATCTGCCAAGCAAAGCTTAAGAATCTCGATGATTCCTCTTTGAAAATCGGCTCTATGAGCTAAGTCAAAATCCCCCGTTGCCTTTACATAAGCCCGCAACAAGATAATCCACCAAAGACTTGAATCAACAGGGGTAACTCTGGCGATCGCATGTTCACCAAAATCTGCTGTTAAGTATTGTTTGCCATAGCTTGATACCACTTTAAAGCTGGCTGGCATCAAGCCTTGACCAGCATTAAAACAATCCATTTGCTTGATTTCGCTCTGCAGAGCTAATGTCTCAATCAGGAAATTGCGAACAATTTCTGGCTTGCCCTTCATCAGATAGATCAGCGCTGAAGAGACGAAATCACGGACAAAGCAATGATTATAATTAAGTGCTTCTACATCTGGATCGCGAGCGGCTACTGTCCCAACCGGACGCCCTTCATAATAAACAAGAGAATCTTCAAGTGCTTGCCAAGCCTTGGCAACCATATTACTTTGTGTTAGCATCTGCGGCACTGTATCCTTAAAATTCTAGAAATACTTCTTTTTTTCGTCGCTACCCTATGCCAGTCTTTCGGGCAGCCACCATGTATTGGAAAATGTACTCTACTATTTCCAAGTAATTACGGGTAGTTTCTGCTGAAGAACCCCAAACTGTAACACCATGATCCCGAATGAGCAAAACATTAACTGGCGGTAATACATCCTGAAAACGCTCACGAATCTCATCAGCAATTTGAGGCACCTCAAAATGATTGGCGAATAGAGGCACTGATACTTTGGGGTTTTCTTGCCATACCTCTAAACCTTTAAGCATTTCTAAAGGCGGCAAAGCCAGAGCATCCCCATCAGTAAAACGAGAAACTAGATTAGCTTCGATGGAGTGAACGTGATAACATGACCCGGCATCGGGAAAAAGTGAGTAGATAACCTGATGAATAGTCGTCTCTGCTGAAGGGCGAGTCTCAAGATCAGGTTTATGCAGCACCGTGCCATCGCTAGCGATGCGAACAAAGTCACCAAAACTTAGATGCCCTTTATTGCGTCCACTGGCAGTAATCCAGAAGCTACCGTCCTTTGTACGAGCGGAGAGATTACCGGCTGTTCCCAACATCCAGCCCCGGTTATAAAAGTAATCGGCAGCTGCAATTAGGGTTGACCTGGGATCGGTATCCATTCTAACCTCAAAAATTTTACGAATACAGGATTGTATTTGTTTGATATCTTCCCATACCTTTTTCTTGTTGGTTTCTGCAATCTCCCAGCCTTGACAACCAAAAGTTACCCCCTTTCTTTTAGTGGGGATAATTGATGATTAGTTAATTGTTCTTCTCTATTGTTAATTTTTCACTTTCGATCCTCACTTTTTTATTTCTCTTTGAATTGACTCAAGCTAATAAAACCTTAGAATATAAACCAAGACACCTTAGTCATTTTTGTTACAAAAATAAATTAAATATTTAATCAAGGGTTGTCACCCCTCTATCTAGAAAAGCTTTGAGAAATCTATACTTGATACTTCATACTTTCATCAAGTATCAACTCCCACTTTAAAGTTCTCTTTGTATCTTGAATAATTTGTACTTTGAGAGGGGTGCTTTCCCTGCTCAGATTTACTTGCCAATATGCTTGATAATATGGATTTATTAGGCTATGATTGAGGGTAATCATTCTGAAGAATATTGGTAATAAAAGCCAATAAAGATATAAAAACAATTTTGGCAAGCTCAAGTAATAGTTTTAGCCGTACTGGTTTTAGTTAAGAAACTAGATATCCTCTAATAAATTTAAGAAATATTTCTAACTAGCCTACTTTCCCTCGGCAATTGAAAAAATATTCCGGAAACTAGGTCTTGAGCAGCACCCTATCGACCTGGTGCGAGGAGAGAATTGAACTGAATTTAATCAGTCTTAGGTGACTTTAATCCTAGTCCTTGGACTCGGTAGGAGAGAGTGATTGCGCAGCCATCACAATCCAATCACTCAGACTGATTGCTTCTATTGTGAGCAGCTCAGGATTATCACTTCATGAAGCCTGTCTCTATCTCCCAATGCTGGAGTCAACTCCTCGCATCCCCAGGTTTTGCCATGGTGGACGCTTGTCTGATTGGCTTAGTCTCTGGACTAGCAGCCGTACTACTTAAACAGGGAGTAGCATCGCTGAGGTTGTGGCGAGTTGAGTTGACTCTTAGTCTGCCAGCTTGGTTATTGCTACCTACTGTGGGATTAGTGGGTGGATGTCTAGCCGGCTGGTTGGTGAATCGCTTTGCCCCTGAAACTTCCGGTAGCGGGGTTCCTCAAGTCAAAGCCGCCCTCGCGGGTTTTCCCATTACCCTGAATGGGCGCGTGGCAGTAGTCAAATTATTGAGTACTACTTTAGCCCTAGGTTCTGGGCTAACTTTGGGTAGGCAAGGCCCAACAGTGCAGATTGGAGCTGCTTTGGCAGGACAACTAAGTCTTTGGATGCCAACTTCTCCAGACTACCGACGTCAAATGATTGCTGCCGGAGCGGCTGCTGGATTAGCGGCTGGTTTCAATGCTCCTATTGCCGGTGTCATGTTTGCTGTGGAAGAACTGCTTCATGATATCTCCGGCTTAACCCTTGGTCCGACCCTCCTGGCTTCCTTTATTGGTGCCGTTATTTCCCGATTGCTGGGTGGGCTTCCCCTTGACCTAGACTTAAATCTAACTACCTCTCTAGCAACTTTCTCGGCTCCAGAAATTCCCTTCTACTTAATGTTAGGTGTTCTAGCTGGATTACTAGGAGTTTTATTTAATAAGTGGATTCTGCTGAGTTTGACATTTAACCAACAAATTTTGCGCCTAGAGTTACCTTTCCGTGTAGGGCTGGCCGGCTTAATTTGTGGTCTCATTCTATCGGTGCTACGGACTGAATTCTTCACCCATATCAGCTTGCGAGAATTTTTACTGAGTGGAGAAGCAGACATTCAGACAACTTTAATTGCCTTAATTGTTTACTTTTGCCTGACTATTGTCGCCTCTGGTTCAGGAGCACCGGGAGGGTTGTTTGCTCCCACCCTCGTTTTGGGTTCTGCCCTTGGTCATCTTGTCGGTCTTTGGCAGTTGAGTCTGGTAGGCGTTGGAGAACCAACAACCTACGCTCTGACAGGCATGGGGGCTCTCTTTTGTGTCGTATACAAAGCACCAATCACAGGGGTGGTCATTATTTTCGAGATTACTAGGGATTTCAATCTCGTGCTGCCTTTGATGATTAGTTCTGTAATTGCTTATTTAGTATCAGAAATGGTAGATAGAGGGTCACTCTATGACCATCTTCACGAATTGAATGGCATCTCCCTCAAAAAAGAAAATCCGGAGAATGACCATCTACAAACTTTACTAGTAAATCAGGTTATGTCTCATGACCCGATAGAGACTCTCAATAGCCACCTAACGCTTAAGGACTTGATTCGGGTGTTTACTAACTCTCCTCATCACGCTTTTCCTATCCTAGAAGGCTCTAAGTTAGTAGGGATTGTTACCCAGACAGACCTGATTAACCTATATCAACAGCCAATCGAAGAAAATGGTCGTTCTTATAGTGAGGAAACACCTCTCAGAGAAATTATGACAACGCCAGTAGTTACTGTTAGCCCCATAAATACTCTGAATGAAGTTCTCTATCTACTTAATAAGCACAGCCTTACCCGATTACCAGTAACTGAGAACGGCAAACTTTTAGGAATGATTACAATTACTGATATTATCCGAGCAGAAACAGAGCTGCTAAGTTCTCGAAATACTGGAACCCAGTCAACCTGAGTTTCTTGTTCACTTACCACAGACTAGATAGCTGCTGGCGTACATCAAAAAAGTTATCCCACCGAATGTAGGGCTTGTTATACTCATCTAAATATTGGCTCAAACGATCGCGGGCAAATACTACTGGTGCAGTAAGTGCCATATTCAAATCTGTTACTGAATCCCCAATCGCGATTTGTTCCTCTGCCGGGTGTTGTGCCATTACCTGCACCTTAGCGACGAGCTCGGTATCTCCCTCAAACGGGGAAATCACCTGGAGAAACTCACCTGTCGTATCGACATCAACCGCATAGATTGCCGCTACCCTCTCCAGTAAAGACTTTTCCCCTGTACCAATCCGACTCAGGGCAGTTTCCACCATACCTCGCAAACCACCGGAAACCACGACAAAGGGAACACCTTCTACATCTAGGAAGTCTAGCAACTCCTCTAACCCAGGACGAAGCGGCTTTGATTTTGTATATTCAATAATTTGGGGATAACATGCTGAGGGAATCGACCCTAAAAGCTGCCTGACTCCTTCCCGCAGTGTCAACCTTCTAGCGTACATTTCCGGCATCAGTTGGGCAGACAACTCAGGAAGCAACTCTTTGAGCATACCCACAAAAGTTTCTACTGCTGTGATTGTGCCGTCAAAGTCACAAAAAACTACTCGCTTTGCCGAATTTTGCATTGATAGCGGTCGCAAATCTCACCTCTTTTCTCACTTGAGTTTTCCCCATTTTTCCAGGGCGCGGCGCAGTGGGCCAACTGGCAGTTTCTCCGCTTCCCAGGATTCACCTTGTTTAAGCCAATCTAGGGCTTCAAAGAAAGCTTGAACACCTGCTGCTGGGCCATCAGGGTGATCCATAATCCCAGTACCAGCATTAAGGATCACCTCCTGACCATAATCCGCCAGTGCTTGGGGTACGATACCGGGATGAATACCAGCAGAAGGAACAGGGAAAACATTACGCGATCGCAAATTATCTCGAATCCGCGCTTCTTCAGCAGGGTCAAACGGCAAACTACCATAATGGGCAGGGTATAGCACCGCATCCGCCCCGCAATGAGCCATCAGTGTACCTAAAACCACTGAGTAAGCCATACCATAGTCGGGAGACCCACACAGAGCACCAGCAAAAGCAGGGTGGGCAAAAATCGGCACCTTAATTTCTGGATCTGCTGCTAGAGCATCTAAAACAGAGAAACCGTAAGTAAGGACGTTCAAAAGCAAGGCATTTGCCCCTTGACGCACCAAAAGCCGTGCTTTCTCAATTAATTTGTCTGCGGCACCTGTAACATTAACAGCATAAAGAACCGTACGACCAGTTTGCTGTTTAACTTCATCAAGTACTTGGCGACACGCCTCCAGACGTTTTAGAGTTGGTACTCCCTGCAAATCTCCTAAAATTTCATCATCTTTAATAATGTCAAGTCCGGCACTGGAAACTTCTTGTAAAGTGGCAGCATGGTCATCGGCTGAAAGTCCCAGCGCTGGCTTGAAAATTGCCATAATCAGGGGTCGATCAAACACTCCCAGGCGTTCTCTAATACCACTCATCCCAACTTGGGGGCGTCTGCCATAGTGTTCTGGGAGACGTACTGCTATTACCTTGGCTGGACCTGCCATAGAGTACTTGCCAAAAATCATGGTCAGCAGGCTAGAGACATCATTTTCCACATTGGCTTCAGGAAAACGAATGGTAACAATACTAGAACCATCTGGTTGCGTCAGACCCTTGACCACTTCACCCAAATGCGAGCGCAATGCTTGCTCGCGGTGGGCAAAACGAGCATCCCAGGTGCCAGCAGTTTGACCGATGGCAATAACTTTGGCTTGCTTTTCGGCATCAATACCTGGTGGAAAGCGGTAGTCAACTTCAATTGTCATCTTTCAAGAGGCAGGCGTTCAGTCAGTACCTGTTGTTTCATACCATAGTTTCAGGCTCATTAAGCTGATCGACTGACAATTTGCTTTTTTGATTCAGATCAACACACCCATTCCAGTTTGTCCTTTGATATTGTCGCTCGCGATTGTTCCAAAAACTGGCAGAAATGCCTAAGACTCGCTCTAGTAACCTTGCCCAAAACCCCAGCTTTGGTTGGATGATATTTTAAGAAGTTGCCTAGCATATTGAGTGACATCCTCCCAGACTGAATCAAAGATTACAGTGTGGGCTTCCAAAGAATCACTTCTTTGATTTCCTGGTTTTCCCCTTGCGGGATTTCGACACTTGCCTAGACTGAGTTACCTCAATCCCCGGTAGAACGTCTGCACAGGCAGTTTCCTTTCCCGTCTGTCCAACGGTACTAATGAGTTTAATTCCTCGGTTCCTAATATTTTGACCTGCGGCTACGTCTCGATCAGTTTTGTATCCACAATGAGGACAATTATGGATTCTCACACTCAGGTATTTTTTGACTTCCCCACCACATTCAGGGCACTGCTGAGAAGTCCCCCTGGCATCAACTTCACCAAAAAACTTTCCTCGTTTCCAGCAAACATATTTGACGATGGTTCTAAACTGTCCGAATGCAGCATCAAGAGTATGTTTCCCAAACATACCTTTAGCCATGATTCGGTAATCCAAATCTTCCATGAAAACCATATCACCCGCGTCACAAAGAGCGTGGGCTTGTTTGTAATGGAAGTCTTTCCTCGTGTTGTCGATTTGGTGGTGAAGTCGAGCAACTTTAATACGTTGTTTCTCGTAGTTTTTAGACCGCTTCTGTTTCCTAGAGAGTCTGCGTTGCAGCAATTTCAGCTCACTTTGCAACTCTTTGAAAAACTTAGGAGGCTTTACAAGAACACCATCACTCGTTGCCAAAAATTTCTCCAGCCCCACGTCCACCCCAATTGGATGCCCATGAGGAGTTGGGTCAGGAACACTGACATCACACTGAAGAGAGATAGATGCATACCATCTGTCAGCTTTCCTCAAGATTCTCACCTGCTTGACCGCAAATCCAGAAGGAATGGGTCGATGCAGGTTTATTGGTATTGCTCCAATCTTGGGCAACTTAATATGCAAGTTCGTTACTGGATTCTCCTTAAATTGAGGAAACAGCAACGACTGGAACTGCCCGTATTTCTTGAAGCGTGGAAAACCAAATCCTCTGTTCTGAAAATACTCCCAACCTTTATGCAACTGCTTAATGGCTTGCTGAAGAACCTGAGAAGGAACTTCACCCAATCTAGGAAATTCTTTCTTAGCTTTTGGCAAGTTATTAAGCTGTTGAATTTCGCCAGGAAACTTCTGATCGGCAGAGAGGATGTATTCCTTTTCCAGGGAACATCTATCAACCAAGCACTTACGGCTGTTGCACCAATCCTTGATCTCTCGCAATGCATAGTTAAATGCATTGCGACAAATTTCCATCCACTCAATGAGTTGTTGCTCCTGAGTGGTATTTGGATAGATTCGGTAGCGGTGAGTAAGTGTCAGCATCCCAGTACTATACTAGATTTACTGGATAATAGTGCTGCACTAAATGTTAAGTTTAAGAACATTGAGTCCCGTAAACTTAACTGGGGGAGTCCATGTTGTTGCTGAGCTTGTCGAAGCATCCCAACGCCGACCTGGGTACAAGTACGGCGTGGGTTCCTTCACTTCGTTCAAGGACATGCTTATAGCTCCCCCAAGCCCCCTCAAAAAGATAAAGGCAACTGGCTCAAAACAGATTATGACGCAATTTCATCTCCAAGCCCCCTTTGAACCGACAGGCGATCAACCAGAAGCGATCGCCCAATTAACCACCTCACTGAAAGGCGGTAACCGTTTTCAGACCCTTCTCGGTGCTACGGGAACTGGCAAGACATTTTCAGTTGCTGCCGTTATTGAGAAAATAGGTAAGCCTGCTCTGGTTCTGGCTCATAACAAAACTCTCGCTGCTCAATTATGTAATGAGTTCAGGGAATTTTTTCCCAATAACGCCGTTGAATACTTCGTTTCTTACTACGACTACTATCAACCAGAAGCTTATATCCCGGTTAGTGACACCTACATCGAAAAAACGGCGGCGATTAATGATGAAATTGATATGCTCAGACACTCAGCAACGCGATCGCTATTTGAGCGTCGGGATGTGATTGTGGTTGCCTCGATTAGCTGCATCTATGGTCTAGGCATGCCCTCAGAATACCTCAAGGCGGCAATTCCCCTAAATGTCGGGGCAGAAGTTGACCAACGCCAGCTATTGCGGGAGTTAGTCTCTGTGCAGTATTCTCGTAACGACCTAGAGATGGGACGGGGGCGTTTCCGTGTTAAGGGAGATGTTCTAGAGATTGGTCCAGCTTACGAAGACAGGATTATCCGTGTCGAATTTTTTGGGGATGAAATTGACGCCATTCGCTACGTTGACCCTGTGACTGGTCAGACTATCCAAACTTTGAACGCTTTGAATATCTATCCGGCGCGTCACTTTGTCACCCCGGATGAGCAATTAGAAGACGCCTGTGATGACATTAATGCAGAACTAAAGCAGCGTTTAGAGGAATTAGAGAAAGCTGGAAAATTACTAGAAGCCCAACGGTTAGAACAGCGTGCTCGTTATGATTTAGAACTACTTCGAGAAGTCGGTTACTGCAACGGCGTAGAAAACTATTCTCGTCATTTGGCTGGTAGAAAAGCTGGTGAACCGCCAGAATGCTTAATTGATTATTTCCCTAAAGACTGGCTATTAATCGTAGATGAATCCCACGTTACCGTGCCACAAATTCGCGGCATGTACAACGGTGATCAGTCCCGTAAACGAGTGTTGATTGACCATGGCTTTCGTCTACCGAGTGCGGCGGATAATCGTCCTTTGAAGGCAGAGGAATTCTGGAAAAAGGTAGATCAATGTATTTTTGTCTCAGCAACACCTGCAAACTGGGAAATTGAACAATCAGAAGACCGAGTAATTGAACAGGTAATTCGCCCCACTGGTGTTGTTGATCCAGAAATCTTTGTGCGTCCCACAGAAGGACAAGTGGATGATTTGTTAGGGGAAATTAAGGAGCGAGTTAGCCTCAGTGAACGAGTGCTAATTACTACTCTAACTAAACGCATGGCAGAAGACCTGACAGAGTATCTGCAAGAAAGGGGAATTCGGGTGCAATACTTACACTCAGAAATTCAACCAATCGAGCGGATTGAAATCTTGCAGTCGTTGCGAGATGGTAACTTTGATGTACTGGTTGGGGTCAATTTATTGCGAGAAGGATTGGATTTGCCAGAGGTTTCTTTGGTGGCTATTTTAGATGCAGATAAAGAAGGATTTTTGCGCACTGAGCGATCGCTAATTCAAACTATTGGTCGGGCGGCGCGTCATGTGCGTGGGCAAGCGATTCTCTACGCTGATAATCTGACTGATAGCATGAGTAGAGCCATTGAGGAGACGGAACGGCGTCGCGGTATTCAGTTGGCGCACAACCGCATGCACGGGATTACACCCCAACCAATTCAGAAAAAATCCAGTAATGCGATTTTAGCCTTTTTAGATGTCTCACGGCGCTTGAATGCGGGACAGTTAGAAACAGCTTATGAACAGTTAGATGATCTGCCCTTGGAGCAAATTCCGGAGTTAATTGGTCAACTAGAAAAGCAGATGAAAGAGGCGGCGAAGCAACTAGAGTTTGAGGAAGCAGCGAAATATCGCGATCGCATTAAGCATTTGCGAGATAAACTCTTAGGTCACTAAGCACTATGCCATTCCTAGTGAAGCTGGTTATGCTTAAAGATAACTGGTTTTAGTCCACACTGATCTTACGAATGCTATGTCTTTTTGGGATAATGACTTTCTTCTCTACTCATTTTTAATATAGACATGGCACTAGTATGATTGCCATCCTCTCTGCGGTTATCCCGGTGGCGTTGATTGTTCTCGTTGGCTTCGTGGCGGGCAAAACCCTGCAACTTGACATCTCGACTCTCTCCCGCCTCTCCCTGTATGTATTGTTCCCTGCACTAGTGGCTGATAGCCTGTATCGTACTACTCTCAGTGCTGAGAATGCTGTGGGTATTTTTCTGGGGTTTACCCTTACCTACTTGCTAATGTGTCTCCTAGCCTGGGTGTTGGCAAAGAGAATGGGTTTATCAACGCCAGTGCAAAAAAGTCTCGTGGCCACTAGTGCTTTCCCTAACACAGGAAATATGGGTCTTCCTGTCGCTTTGTTTGCTTTGGGAGAAGCTGGACTAGAGCGAGCTGTGGTTTATATGATTGCTTCTAGCATTGTGATCTTCTCGACAGCGCCGGCTTTCCTCAAGGGAGGTGGTTTTTGGTCAGGGGTGCTGTTTACTCTGAAACTACCCCTGATGTGGGCAATGATTGCTGGTTTAGGCTTGCGCTGGTCAGGGGTGCAGTTGCCTTTCAAGCTGGACGAGAGTCTTCATCTAGTAGCTCAAGCTACCATCTCTGTCGCCTTATTATTACTGGGAATGCAAATTGCCAACAGCCGCCTTGAACTCAAACTCTACGAGGGCGCTGCTAGTCTGTTGCGTTTGGTGGGAGGTGCGGTTGCAGGCTATCTAGTTGCTAAACTACTCGGTTTGACAGAGCTGGACTTACAAGTAGTCGTTTTGCAGAGTGCAATGCCTTCTGCTGTGAGTGCGTTTTTGATGGTTAATGAATTTGGAGGTGATGCTGCTTGCACAGCCAGAGTTGTCGTAGTATCTACACTATTAGCTTTCGTGACTTTGCCAGTGGTGCTATGGGCAATCAGTATCGTCGGCTAGTCCCAGTGTAAACTCAAACTCAAACTAAGTAAAGTCAGGAGTTCTAAATCCGAGGTTTTGCTCAAGGTTAGCCAGGTATCTATTGCTGTCTGAGTGAAGAGTATCAGCCACAGCTAGAAGTTAACCAAGCCAAGGGTGAGACAAAACTGATCTTGTAAAATAGCCAAAACTCGGTCATTCTAACCTATTGATTGACCCGCTTTTTTTCTAATGCCAAATTGGTACATTGATAAATTTCTTCTGCCCTAAACTGGAGAGCAATTACCAGACATCTACATAGAATCTACATAGAATAGATGCTTGGTGCTTTTGATGCTTGGTCACAGATTTGCGGAAAAGTTTATTAACTAAACTCTTAATAGGGAGGGCTAGTGCTACTTAATCATTTTTTTTGGATATGGGGGTACTAACTGTGGCCGATTCTAGGTTGAACAGCAATAATCGCCGGACTACTGTAGACGAGCAGTTTTTGTACACTCATTTACTAACGCACGTTGCTACGGAGTCTCCTAGTGAGTTGATTAAGAACTTTCGTAGCCTGTTTATTGATGGAGTAGGATATCCTCACCCTCAAGTATGTCAAGCCTTAGAAAATATTGTGAACTCACATTTTGCTGAGGTAGAATTCAAGTTTATTATCAATCGTAGCTGCTACATTCTGATTAATCGATGGTTAGAGCAACCGCTATTCCGGGGTGCTATTCCGGAACTAATCGCACTGTTTGAAAGTTTACCTACGGGGTTAGCACCCTCCCCAACAGCGCAGCGCCTGCTTAGACTAGTGCAGGCTTTTACGCAAACGGAGCAATATATAAAACTGCGCAATTTAGCTCAAGCAATTCGCCAGAAGACAGGAGGCAATGGTTACGCAGGTGCTCAGCCGTTAAAGACTTTAATTCGTCGCTATCCTTGTTTATACGAACACTGTTTTATCAGGGATGATAGCACTGATGAAGAAAGAAAAAAGGTCAAATTAGCTCGAGCCAGAGTACAGCGACAGTTTCAAATTAATTTGTCTCAATATATTACCTATCAGCAACTAGAACTATCCCGTAATTCTGCTGTTAGTCAAGTTAGTCAACAACTTGGTCAAAACATGCCAAACAATTGGCGCACTCGCAAAAACCCCACCCTTTTGAGCAATGATCAACTTGATACTGCCTTACAATACTTTACAGGCAAAGTTGATAGCTCTAATACCTACCGCGACTTAGCTCAACAGTTTATTACTTATAGTCGCTGGACTCCCTCCTACCAAACTTTTAAAGAAGAGTTGTACGAATATCTCATTGCCTCAATTGACACTAAGTACGGAGCATGCAAGTTTAACCAACTGTTGCATCAACAGCTACAAAATACTTTCTCTCAGAACGATCATCAAAAACTTAATGATGCTTTATTAGAGGGAACCTGCAAGAGACTATTAAGTTTCTTAGTGGTAGAAAGTGTAGAGCAACCAACACACTACATCTTTTCTGACCTGACTGGCAACTTGGGTATTACGCCTACTATTGGTCTTTTAATGAGGATTGTACTACTCTGTAGTTCTGTGAGACCCTACTTAGAAAAGCGATTTTCAATTCTGTTTAACCACTATCAAGCCTATGCGAGGGACAGTGTAGAGTGGTTAGTGGAAGCCTTAGAAAATTTAAATGTTGCTTTGGTTACTAACTGTGAACCAAACAACTTCTCTTAATTAGGTCATATTGGTGTTGAAAAGAGGCTAAAACTTTCCTTAACTATTCTCATTGATCAGGAAAACTAACCCTAAGCAGTGTAGGTGTAAGTATTACCACCGCTCAGACAAAGTGTGTCTAATTACTAAATCGATAAACCAGCAATCAGCTTACTATTTTTTCTGAGCTACCCTTGCTTATCTGGGAAACTAGTTCTGATACGTTACTGATTAAGGAGGTATCAACTTCCAGTTGAAAATGCTTCTGATTTATAATTTCGCTAACAACTTTTGCTAAATCGGCATTACCTTTTCTGGCTCCTAAACCATTAATAGAACATTCAATTTGTCGAACACCACAATTGAGAGCAATCAGCGAATTATCTACTGCTAGGCCTAAATCGTCGTGGCAGTGCACGGAAATAATTGCTTGGTCAATATTGGACACTTGGTTAAAAATCCGTTGGAGAAGCTGGGAAAATTCTTCAGGTGATGCTAAACCCAGACTATCGGGGATACTAACAGTCGTAGCGCCACTCTGGATTGCAGTTTCAATCGATTTACACAAAAAATCAGGCTCACTTCTGGTGGCATCAAAAGCGCTCCACTCGATATCATCGCAGTAATTGCGCGCCAGAGATACGCTTACTTTGATTTTCTCTAACACTTGCTCTTTTTCGAGCTGAGATTGACCACTCAGATTTACTAAAGCATAAGTATGGATTCTGCCTCGATAAGCAGGCTTAATTGCTTCAGCAACGCTGATTATTTCCTCTTGATTAGCACTGGCTAAACCACAGATAGTAGAATTACCAATAAGCTGAGATATCGTGAATATCTCAGCAAAATCTTTTTCATATCTTCCCGGATAACCAACTTCAATAACATCTACACCCATTGCCTCTAGCAATTTAGCAATGTTGATTTTCTCTTGAAGATTCATTTTGATACCTGGCGTAAGTTCACCATCACGCATCGTGGTATCAAAAATCATTACTCTTTTTTTATCTGGCAACATAAAACGTATAAGTCATCAAAACAAGGGATTAGGATGCGGCGCAGACCATCATAATCGGCAGCAGCAGCATTAAAAGCCTGCTGAATGTTCACTTTAATTAGACCTCCTGCAAAAATCAACAAATCCCATCAAATTCATCTGTGTCCATCTATGGTTAAAAATTAAAAAAGCACTTTTGCCAGAAGTCCATTCTCCTCTAAGAATCGTTTCTTGAGTAAGCATTAACTAAAGACAACTTCAGCCTCTTCAATTAGCTGCTGCCAGACCCCTTGAGGTTGCCAAATTTTCACCATGGGATAATTAGCTTCCTCTTCAGGTAACTTTAAAACGCACTTTTGATACAGATAGATAAAGCAAGAAACTCTCATATTTAGAGCACAATGCACCCAAAACTTGCGGTCTCTAAGAGCATCAATTATGCCAAAAAACAGTTGCAAATCATCTATTGTCGGAGCTTCCCAAATAACAGGAATATGGAAGTAAGCCATGCCCAGAGATGTAATGATCGCACCTTCATCTATTAAGGCATTGTTAGATGAAGGCAAAGCCAGATTAATCACAGCTTGGTAACCAGTTTCGGCAATTTTGGCAAATTGCTCTTGTGTTGGCTGTCCTGAGGTGGCTATTTTATTACTTACTTGGTAGTAATTTTTGCTCTCTTCCATACCCTTAATCCCACTTGCCGGATTCGGCCTCATCTAGTTATATCAAATAGAAAAAAGGAGGCTGATAAATCCTAACAAATACCTCATAAACGCGAACTGCTGAGTTTTACATCGGCCATCGCCCAAGCTTGGCCAAATTGCTTGGCGGCCTGCTCAGCTTGTTGGGTTTTTTCCTGCGTCCGTAAGCTTTGCTGAAGTCCGAACAAAGACCAACCGTTGTTAGGATAGCGTTTCAAATCCTCTCGATAAACCTTTTCTGCTGCTGCTGGTTGGTTGGCTGCGAGTAAAACTGCTCCCAGGGACTGCCGTACTGGATAATACCAATCAGCAGGCTCAGTGTAAGTCAGTGCATCTTCCAGACGAACGCCTGTTTCTAAATGTGCGATCGCTGTTTGATAATTTCCCTCTTTGGCGGCTAACTCACCCGACAAAACTTCAGAGGCAATGTGCAACAGGCTGGCGGCAGAGTTAATACCCCAGATTTTAAACTCCTCCAACGAGGGTTCTGCGGCGATCGCTTTTAGTTTTTCCAGTTCCTGCGCTGCTGCTTTTTGTTGACCTTTTGCGGTGTAGGCAATTCCCCGCGCGTAATGCCAAACTCCCGTAGGATACTGGAGTTCCTCCTCTGGTGCGGGCTCTCTCAAAATTTCTTCCCACTTACCAAACCTAGTGAGCGCGTAAAGTGGTACGGAGTAATAGTGTTGCAGTGCACCCCACCCAGGCTCCAGCATCTTAGTGCGGTCTACTCTGGAAGCAGTATCCTCAGCCGCTTGAATCGCTGTGGCGCTGCGTCCTTCCATGGTTGCAGTGGCCCAGAGGAAGTGATAGTTATGGAGCATGTAGGCGAGTGGGTAAATACCCTCGGCTGGGGATTGAGCGATATAGGCTTGGTCAGCCTTGATCGCCCGCTCATTAGCAACGGAACCATTGTGATATTGGCCAACCCGGATATAGATATGGGAAGGCATGTGTACCAGATGTCCGGCCGCCGGTGCTAGGTCACGCAAACGGTCAGCACTGGCCAATCCCCATTCCGGATGAGGCGATGCCTCCACAGCATGAATGTATAAATGGTTTGCCCCGATGTGGTCAGGATAGCGTTTGAGTACCGACTCCAGAATAGCCAGAATTTCGGCTGCTTCAGGTTTTGGTTCACCTGCTTCTGTCCAATAATTCCAGGGGCTAGTATCCATAAGCGCTTCAGCAAACAGGGTGGCAGCGTCTAGATCGTCTGGATATTGCTGCGCTATCTCTCGCATGGCGTTGGCGTAGTCGAGATCAAGCTGTTTGCGGTCTGCGACAGGTTCTGAGTAGTAGCGTTTTTGTAACGCCTCAATGTAGGCTCTTTCCTCCTTGCTAGCCTGCTTACGTAGCTCAAGTGCTTTCTGCATTGCCGCATAAGCTTCAGACACCGCCTGGTCTTCCATTGGTGCGTTGATGTTGGGGCCCAGGACTAGGGCTATTCCCCAATAACACATGGCACAGTCTGGGTCGAGCCTAGCAGCCTCTCGGAAAGAGCGTTCAGCTTCGGCGTGGTTAAAGCCGTAGGCAAAAATCAATCCCTGATCAAAGTAACGCTGTGCCTCCGGTGAGTTTGTGGAAATGAAATGATGATAGTCACCCAAGCCATCCCAAAGCTTGACTGTGCGATCGCTTTCTTGACCCCATACCTGGGAGGTGGAAAAAAGCGCGAGGGTGACTAGTAAACTGAGCAGAAAAATCCTAATTCGCTTCATTTGTTTGACTAGTATTAGTGGTTGATTACGCATTAAATGTGATTTGCCAATCGCTGTTGAGGATGCCGTACTCCTCTAAGTCTTCAAATTTTCCCCATTTGAGTAGATGCTGACGGCGACATCCTTCGTAGCTCATGCCGATTTTTTGCATTACTCTTCAGGAAGCTAGGCTGTGCGGAAAATGTGCGGTATGAATGGGATGTAACTGAAGTACTTCAAAGCCATATCACACCACAGCCTTAGCCGCTTTGTTTTTGTCTTCGACTGTTGCTAGGAGTGGAATAAATTGTGCCGTGACAGCAATATTGTCGGGTGTGGCTGCTCTTGTTAGGGAAGCAGCATGCTCTGGAGGCAGGTGATAAGTGAGAGTCACCGGATTATGTTCAACAATACTACCTGTGACCATGGCACGTAACCACTCGCGCACGTACCATTGAGGCTTGCTGCTTGGGCAATCTGCTCACTTGTAGAGGGGGGTAGAGAAGCCATGGTGTCGAACAGATGAGTTCGGTGACCAATAGAAGTGATCAATGCCAGTGCTCTACTATTAAGAATATCGAACATTCTGGCAGCAAAGGCTTCTGCTTTGCTTGGGTCTAGTGTTGCTACAGTCATGGTTTTTCGGGGCGTTAATCTGAATCTTCAAAATTTATAGTTTTGATTTACCTGCCTACTTTTCACGGTTAGTTCTAGCTTTTATGCAGAACCTTATTTTGAGTAATAATTCTTTACAAAGATGGTGGAAATAGCAGACTAGAGTGCAGTTCAGGCAACACTCTAGCCACTTACAAAAAAAAGGCAGGAAGCAGCTATGCTGAAGCTTTAGTTATCGGTAAATTTCTTAATTTCAAAAGTATTTAACTTTAACACTCCCTTATTCCCCCTATCCCACACCAGAATTTCTGTGTTCTATCCAGGTAAGAACCGCTATAAATCTACTGCCTACTACCCTCTGTCTTATGAATTAATTGCTACCGGATGCTGCCCATAAAATGGCAGTGTTTCTGACCAATGAGGACGCTTTCCCTGTCGCCAATCTAAATAAGCCAGTTCCAGTAAGCTTGTTGCAGAAATACCCAAATCTGCGGGAACCTCAACTAACTGATAAGGCATCTCCAAAGCAGCTAAAACTTGTTGCCATTTTTCCAAGGTCATCAACACATCTGGCATAATCTGAGTAAGACTAGCAGCATCGGAAGATACCTGATAAACAGCGGTAAACAACTGACCACGCTGAGCAGGCATTTGCAAGGCAATTAGAGTACTAGCTGGCAATTGCTGATCCGAGGAGGAGATAAGTGTACCTGGCTCCCCATTTCCTTGTGCCGCCTTCCGCCAAGCAAAAGCCGCCGATGTCGAAATAGCAAACAAGGGAAGTTCCAACTGCTGTGCTAATGTCCGGGCAGTTACAACGCCAATGCGAGTACTTGTAAAGCTACCCGGCCCTCTGGCTACGGCAATAAAAGCTAAATCTCCCCAAGTCTGGGGTTTTAGAAATTCCTGGAGATGCAGATGCAAATGGCTAGACAAATCACGTCCTAAATCCCAGGTTTGGCAGCGATGGTCATGAGCAAAGTTGTTTATGGCAAGCCCCAGTTGGGGACTAGTGGTGTGGAGAGCTAAACCATATTTTTGGGAGTCAAGACTTTGCATTACTGAAATTGCCAAATTTTGAGGGTTTTATCTTGAGAGCCACTGCCAATTATCCGACCATTAGCACTAATAGCCAAAGCAGTCACACCAGCAGTATGCCCAGAGAGAGTATGCAATAGTTTACCGCTGCCGGGATGCCAAATTTTGATTGTCTGGTCAGCACTGCCACTAATGAGGGTGTTACCTTGAGCATCAAGATCAAGATCATTGACTGCTTTAGTATGACCACTGAAAGTATTGAGTAGTTCGCCGCTGTTCAAATTCCAGATTTTAATTGTTTTATCTAGAGAGCCACTAAACAGAATTTGACCACTAGGGCTAAAGCTAAGGCAATTGACTGTCTGGGAATGTCCCCTAAGTATCAGCCGTACTTTACCACTGAGTACATCCCAAAGCTTGATCGTTTTATCGCCACTACCACTGGCAAGCATTTTTCCATCTAGGCTGAAGGCGAGAGCATCAATAGCGCTAGTATGGCCTTCTAAGGTAGCTTTTAATTGACCGCTTTCACAGTGCCAAATTTTAATACTTTTGTCAGAACTGCCGCTAGCAAGGGTTTGCCCGTCTTGGCTAATTACCAGAGATTTAATCCAGCCAGAGTGTTCACAGAGGGTGTGAATCAAGTCACCCGTCTCTAAATTCCAGATTTTAATCCTGTGATCCCAGCTACCACTAGCAAGTAGGTATCCGTCTGGGCTAAAGGCAACAGCATCAACTAGGTTTAAATGACCAAAGAGAGTGTAATCAATTATCCCGCTATCCAAATGCCAGATTTTGATGGTTTTGTCGGCGCTACCACTAGCAAGAAACTTTTCGTCTGTACTTAAGGCAACTGCATGGATCGAGCTTGCATGACCTGTCAGGGTGCGTATACATTGCCAAGTTGGGGTGAGATTGTCTGGTTGAATAGTTGAAGACAAGGAACTCGGCTGTACAAAAGTTTTTGGCCTGCTTGCCAAATTTCCCTCAGTAAGATCTTCGAGAATTTGAGCTGCTGAATGGTAGCGCCGTTTCAGAGCAAAGAGGAGCATCTTATTAAGAATTTGACTTAGCTGCTCACTTACTGGCTCAGTCAGATAATCTTGCCAAATCCAGGTGCCTTCGAGGCTATTAAACAAGTCAAAGGGGTGAACGCTAGTTAGCAAATGAATGCAAGTTACTCCTAGACTATATAAATCACTACTAGCAACGGCTTTACCTCTTAACTGTTCTGGAGCTGTGTAAGCGGCAGAGCCAATAACTGTTCCCGCCTTTGCCAAAGCCGTTTTTGTCGTGAATTTTGCCGCACCAAAATCAACCAAAACCAATTTACCATCACTATAGCGACGGATGATATTCTGGGGGTTAATATCCCGATGAATTACCTGATGACTATGGACAAATTGCAACACTGGCAGCATTTCGGTCAGCAGTTGCCGAATCTCGCTTTCGTTAAAAGAACCATCGTCTATTAATTCTTCAGCTAAACTTTCTCCTGGAATGAAAGTTTGCACCAAGGCAGGTATCATGCCTGTTGCTGCACTCTTATCCGGCTCAAAATACGCCAGGAGTTGGGGAATCTGGGGATGTTGTCCTAATGCTTGCAGGCGCAACGCTTCTTGACGAAACAACTCAGCAGCCTGCTTAATATTTTTAGCTCCCTGATTTTTTCTAGAGAGCTGCTTGATGATACATTGGCGTGGCGAGGTATCTTGTTCATCTATACCGAGGAAAGTTCGGCCCATACCCTCTTGACTGATCAGCCGTAAAGCTCGGTAGCGATCGCCCAAGAGCAAACGGCAACCACAAGTTGAGCAAAACTTAGCATCACTTGGGTTTTGAGGCTTCGGACAACGAGGGTTGAGGCAGTAACTCATACCAGGCGGGGGTTATTAACGGTTAACGGGTTGGGGGTTGAAGGTTGTCTTGACAACCAATGCTTCGGCAAGCCGGTGTACATACACCCTAATCAACTCCAACCTTCAACCCAAACTAACCTTCGTGCCGTTTCGGGTTTTGCCCCAACTAATTTCCTGTTCTTGTCAATTTGGTTATTGAAGAGCAGGAGAGATTTAGATATTCCCAAATGTAGGAATCGGGCCAACACGGGGGCGGCAGAAATTGGGTAAATCAATGCGCGAGATGTTACGATTTTTCACCGCCAGTCGGTAACTAACACTCTGGAGTTCACTGTGCAGTTGACGGTTTTCCCTTTGTAACATCGCTACCTTTTCTCTGACTGGTGCCATACGTTGGGCAAACTTCTGGCGATAAATCTGTGGTAGCTCCTGGACTACCTGCTCTAGCATCCGTGAACGGTCGGTTAATTCTTGTACCGATTGCCGCAATTGATAAATTTCTCCATCACGGCCAGAAATTTCCTCTTGGTAGAATTTTACCTGGTGCTCAACGTCTTGCAACTGTTCTTGTAAAAGTCGCATCTGAGCTTGGTGACGCTCAGAAACCTCCGGTGGGGGCAGAAAATTGGCATTGCCCTTGACGAGGCGGAATAGTTCTTGAGATAGCTGCTGCACCAGCTGATCTCTAAGTTGCAACTCTTCTCGCAGACGAGAAACTTCAGTTTGAACCGAGTGTAGGTTTGGGGTTTCAGTCTGGATCACGATGGTTCACAGCTCCGATGATAATAATTAATTATGATAGTTGCAATGGCAAAAGACTAAGGGCAGCTAAGCTCGCTCATTAAACTACTTTTGCAGTTAATTTACCATTCCAATCCAGCAAATGAAACACTAGAAGCTGTTATTGCTGTCAATTTCCTAAGAAGGCTTTGGCCATTGAGGCACTAATCTGGCAAGGGAACTCACTTTTTACGGTGTTTGATACAGTAGGTTTATCGCTGACTACTCCACAGGAAAAAGCTGCGATTAATATGGAGTTAAAGATGAAAACTGTTACTAATCTACTGACTTCTCTGCTGATAGCCGCTTGGATCGCAGCGATCGCTCTTTTATCTATTCAAAACGTCGCACCTGTATCGCTGCGATTTCTCAATTGGGAATCGATTGAGCTACCGTTCGGTGTTTTGCTGGCTTTTAGTGTCGGTATTGGCATCATAGGCGCAGCAATTCTACCTCTTTTGTGGCGCTTATCTGGCCAATCCCAGGAATCGCTACCGCCAGAGGAATATCTAGAATACCCAGAGCCAGATTCAAGGGAATATTAATTAATGCTTGCGGTCAACTGGGCTACTGCGACACTCTACGACCTAATATCTTTATCAGTATGAAAAGACTCTTAGTCACAGGTGCTAGTGGTTTTTTGGGGTGGAATCTTTGCCAGCTAGCCAAATCAGAATGGGACGTTTACGGCACCTACTTTTCTCGAAGGGTAGAGATTCCCGGTATTACCCTTGTCAAAGTTGACTTAAACAACTTTCAGGAGATCAAGAACCTTTTCAGTGAGGTTAAGCCAGCAGCACTTGTCCATACCGCCGCTCAATCCAGTCCTAATATATGCCAAAAGAACCCTGAGGAATCTTACCTAATCAATGTCACAGCCTCTGGCAATCTTGCCGGGTTGAGTGCTGATTATGCCATCCCTTGCGCTTTTACCTCCACTGACTTAGTTTTCGATGGACTCAACCCACCCTATCGGGAGACGGATCCCGTGTGTCCGATCAGCTATTACGGTGAGCAAAAAGTTATGGCTGAGCAAGGCATGTTAGAACGTTATCCAAAAACTGCTGTTTGCCGGATGCCGTTGATGTTTGGCACTGTAGCTGCGGGTGCAACTAGCTTTATTCAACCATTCATCAAGGCTCTAAAGGCTGGAGAAGAGCTGAGTTTATTCACAGATGAGTATCGAACACCTGCTAGTGGTACAACTGCCGCTAAGGGGCTGTTACTGGCTCTGGAAAAAGCTCAGGGAATCTTACACTTAGGTGGTAAAGAGCGAGTATCGCGCTATGAATTTGGTCGCTTAATGGCCAAGGCGCTGGGACTACCCCCAGAAAAGATTAAAGCTTGTCAACAAAAAGATCTGCCCATGGCCGCACCAAGGTCACCTGATACCTCTTTAGATAGTTCCCAGGCTTTTGCTTTAGGATATCAGCCTTTGTCTCTTCAGGCAGAATTAGAGGCACTCCGGGGTAGGGTTTGAAATTCTGGTGTTGCCTAATTTCCTCCTTGTCCCCCTTGTCCTCTATTCATCCCCGGATTTTACTTCTCTAAACCAGGATGACCATGCCTTCCAGCTTTGGACTAACCAGGCTAATTCTGAATAACCCGCTGCTCTGGGGTGAGCATCATCATTTGCTGCCACCTCACTCATCCAAACAGCCGAGGCTTGCAGAGAGAGAAAAACATCTAAGTAAGGAACATCCTGCTGTTTACAAACTAGAGCTAAATGTTGTGATAGATCAGCAATTCTGAGGTTGTGTTCAACATCGGCAAGAGGAGGAGGACTAACCATTAATACAGGAAACAATTGCTTAGCAGTACTCAGAATCTGAGCTGCATAAGCCAATGAATTATCTAATGTTAAACGCATTTTACCGTCTTCGATGGTAGTGTCATTAGCACCAAAAGAAAACACAATTCTCGTGTCGCATTCTGGAGGCAAACGGCGAGAGACTTCATCTAGCCAACGAGCTGTAATATCTGCACTAGTTTCTCGTCGTATCCCAAGGTTGTAGTAAGTAATATCATGACCTCGCCTGCAAGCTGTGGCGCAAAGTCTTCCCGTCCAACCAAGGCATTCAGGGTCACCCGTTCCGTTGACAAAGGAATCTCCCACAAAGCAAATACGCATCTTAAATTCAGTTCCTGATATCTTGAGCAAGTTTCTTTCCGGTTTTGCCTCTTAACTGTCTTGATTCTTAGAGGAACGATAGAATTCTACGACTATTGCTCTCGTCAGTCCGGATATAATCAGAACACTTGCTCTTCTTAATAAGAATTAATCAAAGTAGCGATAGACTTTGAAGTGTCAACAAAAATCCCCTCGCAACTTTATCGTGAGGGGATTTTCTATTCAATTGGGCAATTTATACAGGGAGCGAGAGAAGACTTAGAGTTAGGTAAAACAACTAAATCTAGGCAGATTCATCAGCAAGATAAGGGCCAAAAACTACTTTTGGTCGGCTAAAGGCTCGACGCTCAAGCACTTTCTGATAAGCCCATTCGTACTGATCAACCATTGTTTTTACGCTAAAGCGACTTAATACGTAATCCCGACAGGTTTGTCGGTCTAATTTCACTGCCTCTGGAACTGCTGCGATCATTTGTTCTAGAGTTTCGCAGACAAATCCTGTTTTACCATGGGCAATGACCTCTGGTACAGAACCTAACGCCATGCCAATCACGGGAGTTCCCGTTGCCATAGATTCAATCATTACTAACCCGAAAGGCTCTCTCCAGTTAATCGGGAATAGAGTAACAGCCGCACCACCGAGCAACTGCACTTTCTCTTCGTGGGAGACTTCACCCAAGTACTGGATTTGCTCGCCATCAATCAGGGGTTTGAGCTTTTCGTTGTAGTAATCCTGGTCTACTGTATCAATCTTACCCGCCATTTTCAGAGGCAAACCGACGGCACGGGCAATGTTAATCGCTTCCTCTGGTCCTTTTTCCGGCGATAAGCGTCCTACAAAGGCAAGATAGGAGGGTTGATTAGGCTTTTTTTGGAAAGTATACGCTGTGGTATCGATCCCGTTGTAGACTGTGTGAACGTAATTCAAGCCCAATCTAGGTTCCCTTTGAGCATCAGTAATACTGATATAGGGTTGTTCTGCAAAATATCGGAATATTTTTTCGTTATCCGGTGTGAAAATGCCGTGGGTTGTATGAACAGTAGGCGTCTTCACAAAACCACAATAAGGCAGCACCGTATAGCCTACATGGGAGTGAATTATATCGAACTGATCAGCCCGTTGATAAATCTGAGAGAGCATCATTTGCTCGTAGATTACTGGCTCTTTAACCGTTTCATCTAATCTCAATGCTTGCAAGTGTACTGACTTCAAGCGAGCTTCCGTAATTGAGTCACCAGAAGCGAACAGAGTAACCTGATGACCGCGTCGAACCAATTCATCTGTCAGTAAACTGACGATTAACTCCACCCCACCATAACGAAAGGGCGGAACGCGCTCCCAAAGAGGTGCAATTTGAGCAATTCTCATACTATAAAAAGCGTGTTAAGTGGCAATCCTTCAATAATTCCAGACGGAATTATCAACAGGGTTTATTAGAGCTTTTGGGGAAGTAAATTGGTCTTCGACTTTTAAAAAAGGTAAAAATTTTCAAGTTTGTTCTGTAATTCCCCAATCTCCTTAAAGTTTGACTTATAAGGTCAAACTATTCCTCTATCTGAAGGTTTATTGTTTGTATTTTTTGTTACAAAACACCAGGCTCTACTAGTGATTGTTCTCACTATTTGTTGACTTCAAAAAGGATCTTATTTCCCTTAAGCTTAGCCTAAAGTAAGGCAAATGAATCATAGCAAATAAGACAAATCACTAATGGTTTTAACTAAGCACAAAACAACAAAAAATTAATATTTTTTTACAAAAAAATATCACTGATAAATTACAGACATCCGACTAGAGACCAGATCGACCATAAAAATGACATTTCTGTAGAGATTACAAAAAAATCAGCAGCAGCCTAAAAATTGATCTAACTACTACCAATTCCCTAAACCTTGGCTAGAAATACTTTCCCTATTCCTTCCTTGATCTACTCCCTGAGCGCATACTAGAAGGGAGTTACGGTGCTAGAAACACAGCACGATTCAATGAAATTAGATTACTTAGAAATACTAAATTTAGCTTAGATCAAGCTGCAAATCTTTCATGAAAGGCTATTTAGTCTCCATCCAATTCTTGCCCGCCTTAACCTCAACCACTAGCGGCACACTCAATTCAACAGCCGATTCCATTGTCTCCTTAATCTGCGGCTGCAACTCCTGCCAATCTTCTGGGGAAACTTCAAAGATTAATTCATCATGCACTTGCAATAACATACGCGCCCGATACTTCTGTAAAACTTCAGGCAGTTTCACCATGGCTACCTTAATGATATCGGCACTAGAGCCTTGAATTGGTGAATTAGCCGCTGCCCTTAGTAAACCAGCATCGTAGGCACCGATTCTCTTCAATTCGTCGAGGTTAATCTCCTCTAATTTACTACCATGCAAACGCCGCAGATTTTCACTACTGAAGTTGAAATAGCGACGACGCCCCAAAATAGTTTCAACATACCCCTGCGCGATCGCTTTGAGCTTCGTTCGCTCCAAATAATCAAAAACCCTAGGATAGCGCTGCTTAATTCGGTCAATAAAAACCTTCCCTTCGCTGGGAGATACCCCAGCTTCCCGCGCAAATCGTTGCGGTCCCATCCCATAAATCACACCAAAGTTGATAGTTTTTCCCAAACGTCTTTCATCTGGTGTTATCTGTTCCTTCTCAAACAGCAACCTTGCCGTTACCGTATGAATATCCTCATTATTGCGGTAAGTTTCTACTAGCACTGGCTCTTTGCTAAGATGCGCCAAAATCCGTAATTCAATTTGGGAATAATCAGCAGCCACCAGCAACCAGCCTGGTTCTGGGAGAAATGCCTGGCGAATCTGGCGGGAAAAAGCTGTGCGGATGGGGATGTTCTGCAAATTGGGGCTAGAAGAAGATAGACGCCCAGTACTCGTCACCGCCTGGTTAAAATCCGTATGTACTCGCCCAGTATCGGAACGCACCAGCGCTGGCAAAGCGTCTACATAGGTTGACTTCAACTTGGATAGGGTACGGTGTTCCAGAATCTTCTCAATAAGTGGATGATCCCCTTGCAGCTTTTCCAAGGTAGCGTGGTCAGTAGAATAACCTGTCTTAATTTTGCGAGACTTCCTGCGGTCTAACCCTAGCTTTTCAAACAGTAACTCACTTAGCTGCTTGGGGGAACCTAAATTGAATTCTTCTCCTGCTAACTGGTAAGCTTGCTCTTCAATTGTCTTTAAATCTTTCTCTAGCTGTTGGGATAATTGCCCTAAGTAAGCTTGGTCAATTCTGACTCCCTGGTATTCCATCTCAGCCAAAACTGGTTCTAGGGGTTGTTCCACTGCCAACAGCAGTTTGTGGAGTTGGGGAAATGCCTCTAGTTTTGCCCGCAGTTGGGGAACCAACATAAAGGTAGCATAGGCATCCATGCCGCAATAGTTAGCAACTGCCTGGATGTCTAGATCATCAATTGTCTGGCCTTTGGGAACTAAATCTGTATAACTTTTGGGTTTAATTTCTTGTAAATAACCCTCGGCTAAATTGCTAAGGTTATGGCTATCATCCGGATTGAGTACGTAACTAGCCAGCATTGTTTCAAACGCTATCTCGGACAGTTTTATACCTTGAGACAGCAGTACTAGTCGGTCAAACTTGGCATTTTGCAGTACCTTGGGATACTCAGCACTCTCTAAAATCGGACGCAAGGCTTCTAGAGCAAGATCTTTATCTAAATTTTTGCCCTTTTTATGGCCGAGGGGAAGGTATGCCACTTCATCGGGATTAGCTCCCCAACAGCAGCCGATCCCGACTAAATCAGCATTACGTGGTTCTAAATCATTAGTTTCCGTGTCCCAAGCCACGGGGTTAGTTTGGTCAGTGCACTTTTGCAGCAGCTTCACCAGTTGAGTTAGCTTTGCCTTGGTGTCAATGATGTGTGGTTGAATCTGAGTGGTTTGTGAGGTTTGTTGCTGCTGATATGCTTCAGTTTCCTCAGCACTCCAAAAGGAAAGATCAGGATCACCGTTATCGGAGGGAAGAACCGCTAGTGTTGCTACTGCCTCGGTAGAAGTTTCTTCAAGCTCTCTCTCTGTGTAACCAAAAACTTGCCTAAGTTGCTCAATTCTATCGAGAAATACCTGAAAATTTAGCTTTTGTAAAAGGGGTCTCAGAATTTCTATATCGAACCCCTGAAGTTTGGCATCTTCTAAGTCGATATCCACAGGGGCATCGTACATCAGTTGAGCCAGGTAGCGAGAATGCTCTGCTGCTTCTTTTCCCGCCTCCAGCTTTTTCTTGACAGCGCCTTGAATTTTCTCTAAGGAAGTATAAATTCCCTCAAGGGAGCCGTAATCATTGAGCAACTTAACTGCTGTTTTGTCGCCAATTCCTTTAACTCCTGGAATGTTATCGGATTTATCGCCACAGAGCGCTTTGTAATCTACAACCTGTGCTGGTGTAATGCCGAGTTTCTCTTTTACTTCTTGGGAGTTAAATTCTCTTGGCCCAGCGGAACTACCTCGTTTAAAGGATTCAGTGCTCAGATACAAGACGCTAATTGCCTTTTGGGGTTCAACTAGCTGAAATAAGTCGCGATCGCCCGTTAAGATTTTTACTTGATAACCCGTCTCACTAGCCTGGTGGGCTAACGTTGCCAAAATATCGTCCGCTTCATAGCCTGGGGAAGTCGCTACCGGGACTCTTAGTGCTCCTAGTAACTCCTTAAGGTTTTCTAAGTCGGGAATGAAATCTTGGGGCGTTTCTACTCTATCTGCTTTGTAAGTATCGTCAGCTTTGTGGCGAAAAGTGGGTACACCGAGGTCGAAAGCGACTGCCATTGACTGGGGTTGCTCAAACTCCATTACCGTCAATAGAGACTTGAGAAAACCAAAACAAACGCTGGTAGGAGTCCCTGTCTTAGTTCGTAGTCCTCCATCCCGTCCTTTAGCAAAGGCATAGTAAGAGCGAAATGCCAGAGAATGACCATCAACCAGGATCAACAAAGGTCGTGTTGGCTGGGAGGAGTCACTAGAGGGGTTAGGAGCAGAATTAGATTGGGACATAGCCTTATTTTAGCCAGTTCTACCTAGAAGATTGCTCATTGATCACTTGTTGTTGGGAGTTGCTCTTTAGCCATCACTTAGTAGTGAAATAGTAGTGAATTTTGTGACCTTTATCGTTTCTTCATCAAGTTTTTTGTAAATTCTCCGTTTTTTCCCTCACTAGCTCTGAAAAGTATCAAGGAGAAGAGCAATTTTGGGTAGCCAGGTCACTCAATATCGGCTCTTGAGCTTACTACATGGCTCATTTGACGCTATTAGATCAGCCAACAGTAACCCTTAAGAGTCTTCTTGGCACCATCGATAAAGCTCTTTTTTTCTATCATTGTGGAGGCTTTTGAGTATATATACTCAGAGAAATTGTTCATTTTGAGCAGTTTACTTTGTTACTAGCTGATACAAATTCCTAAATTCCAGGTAGGAAACTTTTGAAACCGATTTTCCATCTGGATCATCCAACCGGATTATCCATAAAGAGGGATAGGCATCTTGTCAAATACTTGTTACGATCTGTAATATCAACTTAGTAATGAATAACTGACTCACTGATACCTGACCCTAATCTCAATGGTTTCGTCCAGCACAGAGTACCTTTACTTTTATCTAGGAGTTTAGATATGTCTAACCCCATGGAACTCTCACTCGAACAACAATTCAACATCCGTTCTTTTGAAACTCAGGTGGAGAAAATGAGCCAAGAGCAAGCTCAGGAATTCCTGGTAAAACTCTATAAGCAGATGGTGCTACGGGAGAATATGTACAAAGAGTTTCTGAAGCACCAGTGGGGAGTAGGTTCATCTCCCAGTTTCGAGTCGTAGTGGCCCTGCATCAAGTGGGCGACCTCTATCTCTTGCTTGGTTCCACCGGGGAAAGAAGCTAGGGGTGACGGGGCGTCAACTTAAAGCTTTCAACTCAATTGAGTTGTGCCGATTGGTCACCTAAGTGATATTTAAGTTTATTAGCCGCAATTTCGTTAAATCTATTACTTGCATCGGTAGAACCCTTAGATGAAATATAAATCTTCATAATAAGGAAGCCTGAACTTTCTACCTTAAAAATATAGAGATAGCTTATTGATACTCTTCATCATCCTCAGTCAATTAAGCCTTGCTCAAGAATGTACTACTTATTAGCTAGATCAAAACCTTTTTACTACCTAATCTGATAGAAAGCTTCTACTGCTGATAAATGCTAGTGTTAGGGAAAAGCAATCCTCTTCGTATATGTTTCAGCGTTGCCTAATCTGCACTGATTTTTCCGACGGTTTGTATCGGCTTGTGGAGTTCCTACCTAGTCTTGCTAAAGGTGGAATTAAGCAGATCATATTCTCACATGTTGCTCCTTTGTGGGAAGAGGGAGAAATACCCCGGATAGACGAAGAAGCAGTAGAAGCTGCTCGCCAGCGCTTTGAAAAAGGCTTGAAAGACACACCTGAAGGTCTGGAGGTGAAGGTCGAGATTGACTCAGGACGACCAGTTGATATTATCCCGAAGGTGGCAAGAACCTATAACGTCGATGTCATTATGACGGGGATGCCGATCCGAAGCTTGTTAAAAGAAAAGCTTTTCGGTAGCACAACGGCAGCTTTAGCCAGAAACTGTGTCACTCCCCTACTGATCCTGAGACCAGAACTTATTTCTACTTATACCCGCGAAGAACTAAATTTGCGCTGTCAGCACCTATCCCGCTATTTATTGATCCCCTACGATGGGAGTGAATCATCTCAATACTTAGTGAAAAAGGTTAAAGAGTCTGCTCAGAAGCGACCTGATGGTTCACTCCAACAATGTATGCTGATTTGGGTTGTGGATGAAGGGGGACGCAGAGCAGTACCTAAAGACTACCAAGTAAAGGAAGCTCAAGAAAAACTAGAAGCTGTCAAAGTAGAATTGGAAGAGCTAGGTTTGCAAGTCAATGTAGAGGTGCGACAAGGAAATCCCCTAGTAGAGATTCTGGACGCTGCCTTAGTATATGACATCACTGCAATCGCCGTCTCCTCTCAAAGCCTCAACAAAATTATTGATTGGCCAGTGCGTAGTTTTGCCGGTGAGTTGATGCGACGTAGCTGGTTCCCTGTGATTTACTTTCCGCCAGCAAAATAGTTTTTGCAAAACTCTAATTTTAGTGGCGAAAATAGAGATATTGCGATCGCGAGGGGAAGTCCAATCAATAAATTATGCAATTTTTGGACTAGGCTTGCTTGTCTTACCCCCCCCTGCTCACCGGCCTTTGGTGAAATGGGATACTTTTTATTGGGAAGTTCCTAATTTAGGATTCCCCCAAATCCATTTGCCCGCGAAAGCCAGTAAATATGCGGCTACCATCTTTGAGAATATGTATCTCGATTTGGTCACTTGCCCAGGTAATGCAGTCTTTCAAGGCTGGGTTAAACACGCGAACCTTCTGGTTACGGGAAGAAACCGGCGAATTGGGGGAATGAATCGCCAGAGACTCGACAAAGGGGCCATCAATAAGAATATCAAGTTGCTCTAATAACTCTTTGGCTCCAGGTGGGGCTTGATTTGCTTGCAATTGAGCTAGGGTGAAGCCGCTGAAGGACATCACGTTCAGCCCCGCAGCTTTGACGATGCGGGCAAGTCGCGCTAGAGCAACAGCCTGCCAGAATGGCTCTCCACCGGAAAAAGTCACCCCAGTATTACGGGGATTGCCGAGAATCTGCTTAGCGAGTTGCTCAACTTCTACTAGTTGGTTGATTTCAAACGACCAAGACGCCGGGTTGAAGCAGCCAGGACACTCACTCCGGCAACCTTGCACCCAGACTACGGCACGAGTTCCCGGACCATTGACTTCTGATTGATCTACGTAACCCATGATATTGAGATATCCGGGGGGAATCTCTACTAGTCTTACTGAAGAGTTAGTTGTCCGGTTAGTCATCTTGCTGCTGGGCCGACTCTGGCATTAGCTACAGTTTGATTCCAATTTCAGAGTAGAACAAACAGGGCAATTACCACCCAGAATCGAGCAAATGATTTTAACTTTACCATTAAATACTGAGAAGGAAGCTAGCGCTCAAGACTACTTCTGCAATAACCTGATAGCAGAAGGAGAAACTTGAATACTAATACAATAGAGTTAGTTGGGTTGGTTAAAATTGCGGCGTAAGTTTGATGGTTAGTAAGTTGAAAATTTCCCTAATAATCCTAGCCATTCTAGTAACTGGTTTGAGTGCTTGCAATAACACCCCTCAAGACTCGAATCCAAGACCAACTAACGAGGCAAGAACGCCTGAAACGAGTCAGTTACCGACGAGTAAACCAGACCAAACCCTTAGCCAAGACAACCGGGAAACTGAGACTGTAACCCCAAGTGCCAAAGGGGAACGGAAGAACTACAAACCAATTTCCTTAGTAGAAGTTGCAGGAAATACTGAATTCCTTGGTAAAAAACCTAAAGAAATTGCCCTGATCGCTTTTGGCAATACTGAGACCCTATCGGAGGGACTTTCTCAAGAAGTAAATGTAGAGTATCCCCAAGCTAACCAGGCGATTATCACGATTATCCAGACTGGTGTAGCAGATGATTCTATTGGAGGAATCAAGTATCGAGTTGAATTGCAAAAAACTCAATCGGCTAAGACTGGTAAGCACTGGGAGATGGTGTGGGCTGGTTCCCAGTACAAATGTCAATCTGGACGGGGTCATCAAGATTGGTCAAAAGAACTTTGCTCATAGATTAGATGACCTTGGAGAAGAACTATCTGGACACCTAGAAGAGAAAATTGAATCCTCTTCCCTCCCAACCTGAGGTATGGAAGGGGGAGAACTTTAACTTGGACTGACTCAGGAAGATTAACTTGAGTTCAACTCAGCCAAATCTCAAGTGCAACTTAGATATCGCCGCGAATTTCTTCGACAACGCCATCACGCAGCAGAACCTCGACGCTCATTTTACGGACAAGGTTATCACCTCTTTCAATGCGGAAAAAGCTTTCAATCTGACCTTGGTTGACCTCTTGATCAAGTTCGAGCATCTGAACTTGTTGTAGTTGCTGTAGCTGTTGATTTTTCTGCTCTAATAGTTCACTTTTCTTTTGATTGACCTGAACTTGAATACTTTCAATTTGCTGGGCAACTTGGGGACCTGGAGGATTGATGCTTTGCTTTTTAATTTCTGCGATCGCTCTTTGTCCTTGCATGTCTAGCTGTTGTATCTGACCGTCAATTTGGTTGATTTGGTTTTGAAGCTGCTGCTGCACTTCTTCCTTCCATCGGGGAGTTACTACCGCTTTGATATTGACCGGTCGCTTTAAAAGCAGGCTGGAGTTAGGTTCGTCTAAATTCATATACGTTGTGCTCTGTAGGTCTAAAAGTTTATCGGGAGAGAAGGTTTGTCTGCTGCTTACAGAAGAACCTAAAAGTTTGGGGGTGTAGGTTTTAGCTAACCCCGATACCTTCGGTTAATCTACCTTTCTTGCCTGATTCAGGCAAACATCCCGTCAATGATATCGCGATAGCGTTCTGCAACCACGGGTCGCCGGATTTTCAAAGTCTGAGTCATCATGCCATTTTCAATGGAAAACGGCTCCAAAATCAGCTTGAAAGTGCTAATACGATCATCTGGGCGATATCCAGGACGATTTTTCAATTCCCGATTCAATTCGCTGCGCAACAAGTTCTGAATTTCTTTACTATCAAGTTCCAGGCTTGTCCGGAACACCTCTGAATGGTCTTTAGTTTTTATTTCTGTGTCCGACAATGGTAGCTGTAACTGGAAATTCTGGGAGGCTGCCCACTGTTGTAAGGTATCTAGATTGGGTACAATTAAGGCTCCAAGAGCTTTTTGATCTTGACCCACCAGCATCATCTGATCAATATAAGCGCTGCGCACACAGGCGTCTTCAATCGGCTGTGGCTCAATATTTTCTCCATTGGTCAGCACAATCGTATCTTTTGCCCGTCCAGTCAAGACCAAATGGTTTTGGGGTGTTATTTTACCTAAATCCCCAGTATTAAACCAGCCTTCTGAGTTAATTGCCTTAGCTGTTGCTTCCGGTTTTCTGTAATAACCTTGCATCACCTGTGGTCCTCGCACCAAAACTAAACCTCGTTCTCCTTGAGGGAGAGGTGCGCAGGTTTCAGGGTCAACAATTTGGATTTCTGTTTCCGGCATTGGTGGCCCTGCTGAGAAGCGCATATTCTGCCAAGGACGGCGTACATTGGTTACGGGAGAAGTTTCTGTTAGACCATAGCCCACTAGTACTTCGACACCGATAATCTCAAAGAAGTTGTCAATGTGCCTTGCCAGGGAACCACCACCACTGATAACTTGCTTAATTCTTCCCCCTGTAGCTTCGCGGACTTTTTGATAAACTAATTTATCTGCTAGTCGGTGTACTGGCCAGAGAATCACAGCTTGTATTGCGGCGATGAGACGTTCGGTAATTGAGGGATTGAGGTGATCTAAGCTCAACTGCTGCAACAAACGCTTTGCTTCAATGTAGCGTTGACTAATAGCTAGCAAGTTGTACACCAGTCGCTGCTTACTCTCTGGTTGCTCGCGGAACTGCTTTTGGACGCCCTCGTAAATCGATTCCCAGAGGCGTGGGACACCCACCATCAGACGCGGTTTAAATTCTCTGAGGTCTTTTTTGACGTTGCGCAGGTTCGTGTAAATTTGGGTACAACCCTGGGAGAGAAGAAAATACTCAACTGAGCGCTCGTAGGCATGCCAAGTAGGGAGAATTGACAGGATGCAATCACCAGGTTCTGGCACTAAGACAGCACCAAAGGTGTTGACCTGATGCAACAGATTACCATGAGTCAGCATGACGCCTTTGGGCTTGCCAGTTGTACCGGAAGTGTAAAGCAGCGTTGCCAGAGTTTCTCGGTTGTGAGTAAAGTTGGTTAGCTGATGGGATGCCCCTGCTGCCATTAGCTGAGCATAGTTGAGAATTTTTAAGGTGTCCTCTTCCGGGGGCTTTTCTTCGGAGAGCAAAATCACCAACTTAATCGGCAAATCATCTAATTGAGGGCGCAGTTTTTCTAGGGTTTTGAAGTCTTCTACCACCAAACCGATGCTGCCGCTATCTGTCAGAATATATAGCAGTTCCTCACGTTCTGCCTGGGCACTACGCACCACATTTGCCGCCCCCGCACTCATCATGCCCTGATCGGCAATCAGCCATCGGGGACTGTTGTCAGCAAATAGTGCAATTCGCGTCGGTATACCAGCCTCATCTAATTCTGGCTGGAAGCCTAGTGCTTGTAACCCAGCAGCGAATTGCACTATTTGCTGGTTTAATTGTTCATAGGTAAGGGTTGAGGAAGGACTGCCGTGTACCCCGACAGCGTGAGGATCATCTAAGGCAACAATGTGTTTAAAACGTTGAGCGGCAATAGGCCAGATTTCTGGAAGAGACTGCACTGAGGTGTAATCAACAGCGCACTTTAGGTTAGCACGCTCTTGTTGGCTCAGACTGAGAGCATTTTGCTTAGTAGGGCGGTGTTTAGACATAACTCAATCCCCCGACGAGTTGATCGCTTATGTTTTTACCATACCCTCGAACTTAACCTAAACAGGAGTCTTTAGTGGACACAATTGCTTCTGTCTTGAGGTCAATTCAGATTATTGCTGCGGACTCAGTTGGTAATATCGGTAGCGGAACAACTTCTGCAACAGGATCACTAATTTGCAAGGTTGCTGTATTCTGAGTGCCGAGAACGACATCACCCAAACTGGCAATTTCAAAGCTGACATCTTCTGTTCCCTCTAGCTGCAAATCTGGCAAAATATCAACGACCAAAGTTTGGCTAGTTTCACCCGGATTAAACAAAATGGATTGGGGAAGACCTAAGGGAAGATTATAATCTGAACCTAACTCAGCAGAACCACCAGTTACGTTAACTTGCACTTGCGAAATAATATCCAAGTTGCCAGCGCGGGCGAAGGTAATTTCTGCCTGAACTGGAGTCTCATTTTCATTTACTGAAAAGGTGGCTTGGGAGAATTCTACATAGGCAACGTCATTATCGAAAATTTTCAACGTGCCATTGTTCCGGTTGCCAATAACGGTGTTGTCTAAGCTAGTGACTTCAAAGGTTATCTCCTCTGTACCTTCTGGCTCTATATCTGGTAAAGTTTCAATCACAAAGGTTTTGCTGGTTTCACCTGGTTGAAAAACCACTAATTCCGGGAAACCCAAGGTAGTGTTGTAGTCTAACCCTAACAGGGCAGAACCACCAGTAACATTGACTTGCACCTGTGAGGCAGTGTCGAGGTTTCCAGAACGGGTTAGCGTAACTTCCGCCGGAACAGATTCCTCGCCTTCTAGAACTGCATAGGTGGTTTTAGAGAACTCTACGTAGGCAATTTCATCATCAATAATGTTCAAAGTCGCACTATTTTGACTACCAATGACGGTATTGTCCAAACTGGTGACTTCAAAGATGATCTCTTCCGTTCCCTCTAGTTCTAAATCCGGTGTGCTTTCAACGATAAAACTTTGGCTGGTTTCACCTGGGTTAAAGAAAACGGACTGGGGTAAGCCTAAAGGAACGCTGTAATCGGTATTCAACTGGGCAGAACCGCCCATGAGATTTATTTGCACCCCAGATAGATTATCTAGATTACCAGCGCGGGTTAGGGTAACTTCCGCCGGAACAGATTCCTCGCTTTCCTGAACTGTATAGTTGGCTTGAGAGAATTCTACGTAGGAAACGCCGCCGTTGAAAATTTCCATGAATTTAGGTGGGTAAATGCTAGCAGATACGTCAATGGCAACAAACCTCATCCACCGCCTTCATCATGTAGATGAGGTTTGTTAAATTAAGCCTAACCCTAGGTTTTTCTTTTAAAAAAACTTGGCTTACAAAAGTTAACAGTTTTATAGTTCTCGACATCTGGTTATAACAACTGATTATCAAGTCAATCTTTCCTAGGATAGAGTGATCTTAGCGACTGTGTAACGCACCATAGAAGATAGTGCGTTACACAGTTTCTCCTGATTAATCGGTTATTTCTTTCGATAAAAAGGAGACACTATTATCTGCTGTAACAGTCACAGCAAAAGTCTCATCAAGATTTCCTGGCTCGTGATTCATAATTAATAAAAAAGATCCAGGTTTGTTGCCTGTCCCGAATTTTTTTTGCCATCTTTCCGGTATTACCGCTGCTAATTTTTGACTTTCGTAAAAAATTAAAAAAGAACCTGGTGCTGCTTGCAATTCTTTAATTTTGACTGAATCATCAGGAATATAGGACATGGCTAACTCTAAAGCTTCTTTCTGTGTTCGCTCAGGCTTGTCCGTATTTTCAAACATTAGTGCTACATAATAAGTTAAATTGTCTACATAAGAGGCATTAATATAGTCATTCCGATAGCGACCAGATTGTGTATCACCAAAGTGGGTGCCATGTACTTTTTCAAAATTGGCTTTGGTATCTCCCAATCCTGCACCATTTCTACTAACTTGCTCAGAAGCTTGAGGAGGTGTTAAAGATTGAGTTTCCTTAAATGGCGTTAGTTCTGGAGAAGGTGTTGCAGAGTAGATGGGGGAAGATTCTGGTAATAATTTTTCTGTACTCTTAGGTGGTGCTGACACTGAACCCAGTAGCTTGATCAAAAAAATTGAGGAGAGAAAACCTATAAGTCCCATCAAAAACATTCCCACTAATACGAAGAAGATTTTTTGAGGGTGTAGGTATTTAGTCATGGGTTAAATATACTGTGTCACTGCTGATCCACAGTTACTGATTACCCAAGCAATAATCCGTAAAGTTATGAGAACTACAGACAAAAAACGAAACTTTTAGTGTCAAAGGGTCTTTTTCTCTTAGAGGTACATTTTTTGCACTACTTTTACTATCCAGATAAGCCCTTCTGAAAGTTATTACAGCAAAGTGTGACTACCCCATCGTTGAGGGGAATTGAACACCCAATCAGAATCGAGGATTCACGGTACATGGGGCTGAAGGGTTACATGTTCTTAGATGCATCCATCATGCTAACTCTAATCACGGAAAATGCAAATGCGCCGGCAATGATAATTAGCGAAAAAGCAGCTAATTCAATTAAATCAGTAGGTTGCGTTTAAATCAAGAACAAAAGACCAATAACTCTTTCCTTAACAAAAGTTTTTCTTCAACTATGAGCTACCTCAGAGACAGAGCTGAAACTGGATGTCAGAGTAAGAATATCTAGTTTAGATATATTAGGAGTTCGTGAAGTTATGAATAACACAGTTACCTCATCTAACGATTTTTTTGCTGCTACTTTGCAAGATTTAATTGAATATCCCACAAGTGGCATTCTTAGTAAAGTTTTACTAAAAGATAAAAATAGTCAATACAGCCTGTTCTGTTTAGCAACAGGCACAACAATTGACAAACATACTTCCACTCGTAACGCTGTAATAACAATAATCGAAGGAACAGGAAACCTAAATTTAGAAGGGAAAGATATTGCTTTAGCACCAGGAGTATTGGTATTCATGCCAGCAAATACCCCCCATGCAGTGCAAGCTCAAGAAAATCTAGCATTTGTGCTCAGTTTATCAGAAACCCTTCCAGCCAAGAAGGAAATTAGTCAACAAACTATCGATATCGTCAAATCTACCGCCCCCATTCTTAAACAACACGGTCAAAAAATCACTACTCGGATGTACGAGATTATGTTTCACAAACATCCAGAAGTGAAAGCACAGTTTGATATGTCTGCCCAAGCGAATGGTACTCAACCAGCTAGACTGGCTACGGCAGTTTATAGCTATGCTACTCATATTGACGATCTCAAGGCCTTAAAAGCAATGGTAGAGAAAATCGCTCATCGTCACGTAGAAACCCACGTTTTACCAGAAGAATATCCTATTGTGGGAGAGTGTCTATTGCAAGCAATTAAAGAGGTGTTAGGAGATGCTGCCACGGAAGAATTGATGACAGCTTGGACTGAAGCTTATCAAGCATTAGCTGAGGTTTTTATTAATCGAGAACAACAACTATATCAAACTACTTTCTGAGTTTAGAAATCATAGTTACCTTGAGCGATCGCATCTGGTTTGACGTGGTCTAACATCAGAATTTTGTTGCTTGCAATTGTTTCCGTAGTGTGGAAACCCATGATAACAGACTAGGCAGCTAGGATTGTAGCAATAGGGGACAACTCCCCCGTTACCTCAAAAGTCAATCCGGTACTCTCTCAATTTTGCCTAAGTTCCGGTTCTTCAGTTTCGGCTCTTCCCTGGTAAGAAGTAGTTAGAAGATGCAAACTGAAACTGACAGCCTATCCGAAAAACTCTTTGATCGAAGTGTAGATCTGAGTATAACCTGCGGTAGCTGAGATTACCCCTAGATCTGAGGTTTTTAGTTTAATCGTCTAGTTCTCAGATTTAGATAGGTTCTGAGATGTAAAACTTTGACGAAAAAAGAGAGCAAACCATGAATAAAACTGCCATTGAGCGATTGCCTCAAGAGCAAAAAACTCAAATCATTAACCCAATTGAACGACCCCAAGTAACTCAGGAGCTTTCTGAGAATATCATCTTAACAACCGTTGATGATCTCTATAGCTGGGCAAGACTGTCCAGCTTGTGGCCAATGATGTTTGGGACTGCCTGCTGCTTCATGGAAATGATGAGCATGTTCGGTGCTCGGTTTGATTTTGACCGATTTGGTCTTAAGCCTTGGCCAAGTCCTCGTCATGCTGACCTAATGATTACTGCTGGCACAATTACCATGAAAATGGCTCCTGCTGTGATTCACCTCTACGAACAAATACCGGAGCCAAAGTACGTCATTGCCATGGGTGCCTGCACCATTACCGGAGGCATGTTTAGCGTAGATTCGCCAACAGCAGTCAGGGGAGTAGATAAATTGATTCCGGTTGATGTCTATTTACCTGGTTGCCCTCCCAGACCAGAAGCTGTGATGGATGCCATCATTAAACTACGCAAGAAGATTGCTAATGATTCGATGCAACAACGGGGTATACTTCCCCAAACTCATCGGTACTATAGTATTCCTCATCAGATGAAGCCAGTGCCGCCAATTCATCATGGAAAATATCTTGAGAGTCCCAACCGACAAGTAGCACCACTAGCAATTACTCAATCTACAGATAGTCGCCTATCTCCTGCTATGCAAATCTCTTCTCACAAAGCTCAATAGGTCAAAACAGCAGCTTCTTTACCCAATTTTTAGTTAAAGATGTGAGGGAAAAGGATAACTAATTAAGAGGATTCTGATGCTGATTAAATTTCAAAACCTTAACCGAGCCTTACAAGCTCTGAAATCAGAAAACTTGGGCGATTTTGCAATTCTTAAAGCCGATATTTTGGGAGCTAGAATTAATCCAAATATTGCATCTAAATTGCAACCATTAATCGGCTACCACCCACTGATTGACTTAGAAAAACTAAGCCATTACCCTAAAGATAGCTTTGGGCGAGAATATGCTGACCATATGAAAATTAATCAGCTCAAGCCTTTTAATGTCAGTCCAGAACTAGAAGAAGCTGCTCAGCGTAATGTCTTTGCTCTGCGGTATGTAGTTACCCACGATATCTTTCACGTGTTACTAGGATTTGATACAAGTTACGCCGGAGAAATTGGCGTCCTTGCTTTCGCGGCAGAGCAAAACTACAGCAAATCCCTCAAAATCAGCCTCTGGCTTGCCACAATACTTTATCCCCTGCTGGCTCCCCGGCAAATAAAAGCAATTTTTGCTAATTTGCATCAAGGACAAAAACTAGGAAAAACAACAGAATTTCTCCTTGATTATCGTTTTGAGGCTCATTGGCAAGAACCTCTCAAAGATGTGAGAGTAAGCTTGGGTTTGCCTGACATCCCATCGACTCAACATTAGATAGCTTTTTGGGCTTAACTCCTAAACATTTTGCTATTGCTCAAAGACATATCAGTACTATACCCATCTTTACCCTTTGCTGGCATTGTTATAGTTGCAGGAGGGCTTAATACGCAGCCAAGTTGAGCATGACAGCTTTATTCCTTGGCATTTCTGTTTGGAGGAGCGATCGCTAAAAATTTTGTAAGCTGTGGAAGGGCAAAATTTGACAAAAGATACCACCTAGAGAAATGTTGATATTTATTACGAACAACCTTGATTATTAATCTCTGCATCCGGCATGATTGTGTGACACCATATGACATCATCTAGATCAGCATCTCTTAGGTTGACATCCGTCAAGTCAGCATTACTCAAGTTAGCAGCATTTAACTCAACCTCTCGTAGATCGGCACGTTTCAGATTGGCTCCTGTTAAATTAGAACCATCCATCTGTGCTCTGCGCAAAATAGCAGCCCTCAAGTCTGTTGCTTCCAGATTTGCCTCTACTAAATCTGTATCCTCAAGCCGGGCTCCTCTGAGTACACTTTGTTGCAACCTCGCCTGAGTTAAATTAGCTCGCCGCAGCAGCGCACTTTCTAAATCTGCATTTTCCAGACGCGCCCTTTCCAACTTAGCGCCCTCCAGGCGAGTACCTTCCAAGATTGCATCTGAGAAGTTTGTCTCCCTAAGATTAGCTCCCCGCAAATTGCCCCCCCGCAAATTTGCCTGCTGCAAATCTGCTTCTTGAAGATTGGCATTACTGAGATTAGCACGAATTAAAATAGCGTTTTGCAAGTGTGCTTGCTGTAAATTCGTTTCCCTCAACACGGCGTTGTGCAAATCAGCATGTTGTAAATCCGCCCCATTTAAAACAGCATGCTGCAAACTTACATTACTTAAATTGGTTTCTCTCAGGTTGGCACCCTCTAAATTAACCTTCCTCAAGTCAGCGCCACTAAAATCTGCACCCTTTAGGGAAACAAACGGGCGATTAATCGAAATCAGATCTGCTTCAGCCAAAAATTGAAGGAGTCGCCCTCGACGCCAACCATTGATTTCCAGTAGTGTGGTCAAAGTAAGTGCGTGAGCAATCTCTACTACCTTGTGAGCCTGATTTGTATCACCTGGCTTGTCCTCAAGCAACAGTTTGGTCATTTGCTCAAAATATTGAGCCAGCACTTGCTGCTGATGTGCTTCCGTTCCGATACCTCTTGGCGGTGTATCCAACCTTGCCGTTAAGTAGAAAGCGCCAACAATAACAATTAGAGGCACGATGAGTACAATAACAAAAGAGCGAAACTTTCTATCTGCGTAGCCCATCCAGCACCACCATTGAGCTAATCGAGGGGAGGGTTTCATGCATGATAGATCTTGTTGTTCTTCAATATGCTCTCATCAAACAGAGAAAAGATTATCTGTAATTAGTTCCTATTTTTTCCAAAATGCCGCAATGTGGCGAATCTTTCTGGCGCTAGTTTCTTCTTCTAACTGACAAATAACTCAACCTTAATGCTGTCTTCTGTTTAACCAGAAGGGTGAAGCATTTGGCAAGCAAAACCGGGCTTTTGTTGCTGATTGATCATCCAAATGCTTTGACCCTAGAGTATTCTTAATTGAAAATTTTCAATTGAGAATTAAACCAAATATCTAGTATTTGGCACGATGGGAAATAAGGCATACTCATACCATGTTGTCCAGACAAAACTACGAATCCAGCGCTGACGATGTTCCGGACGCAATTCGTAGGCAAATGCCCCACGAGATTGATCAACTGAAGATAAGTGCTTGTTGCAATCGCAACCATGGTGATAGGTAAAGCCATGCTTAGAAGCAATACTTTGTAGCTTCATCTGAATAGCAAACACTTTTCCAGCATGAAGCACGGCATCCCAGGGGCGTTTGTGCTTAGCATCACGGGGGTCAAAACGCAAAGCCCGCTCTTCAAACAAGTTATCTTGGTAAACAGGAGAAAGATATACGTAATAGAAGCTGGCAGGTAGTTCGTAACCAAACTCCTCGAAAAGTTGCCTGACGATGTGAACTACCTTTACCTGATTTTCGTACTCTATCCCTTTGGATTCAAATTCACGAAGTACTGCTTGAAAATTGGGATAGTTTTCAATCTGAAAATCGTGCCCGTAAAACTCCAGCGTTTCCCGTGCCATTTGTCCAAAAAGCTCGGAAAATGATGGTTTAAGGTGAGCTAGTTCGGGGCGTTCATTGAATAAATCAACATCACCATTTTCTAACTTATATTGAAATAACTGCGCCGCCTCCACGTAAGTTTGCCGATTCGGCATCCCTACATTTGCTTCTCCTCTGGCAATCTCTTGCCACACCGGGGGGAGTTGAGCAATGCGAACCGCGTTTTCCCCAGCAATCACTTCAGTACGGGGAACTTCAAGAAACACCATGGTCTAACCTTCAAAAAAACAACTGCAAAAGTCTTCCTAACTGGAATTTAGTACTAGCTAAGTTAGTAATCTCAAGTAGTGTTGCCTGTCTGCCAAGTGGCCATCTTATCTCGATACTACTTCCCAAGTCAAAAGACAGTTTGTCAAACTTAGACTGATAGAACAGTTTGCACTAATCTGGGTTTAAGAACAAGTAGGGGTAAGGGAGTTTAAGTGAATTATGCCCCAAAAATTTTCCAGTCAGTGCAGCCCTAATAACCCTCGTGGGACTAAACTTTCTCTGTTTACCTGCTGATGCTTCCAGCCTTTTTGTTGGCAGTTTCAATAATGACTCAGTGCTACGCTATGACGCTGAAACAGGAGAACTTATTGATACTTTTGTCACTCCTGGTGCTGGGGGACTAGAGGGCCCAGTTGCTCTTACTTTTGGCCAGGATAATAATTTTTATGTAGTAAGTATTTTAAATAACAGTGTATTGCTTTACGACGGCCAGACGGGAGCTTTCCTTGACCCTTTTGTGACAACTGGCAGTGGTGGCTTAGCTTCACCACAAGATTTGACTTTTGGCTTAGATAATAATCTCTACGTCAGCAGTACTAACCCAAGTTGCTAGTTATAGGTTCAGAGTGACGCACGGGTATCAAAAAGGCAATAAAATCCCCTCCAGGTCTAAAAAAGTTTGACCCGGGTTGAAGGTGCGATCGCTCCTTCCTATTTGTGAGAAGGAAGCGATCGCTGATTGCCCGATTCTGTTAAGTAAACCCGACTGGTACTACAGACAGGACAACTGCAATTAGAGCGAGGTTGCCATTAATCGGACATTGTCAAAGTCAACTTCTAAACCCGGACCCTGTAACAGGTTGATCAGACGGATTTCTAGAGCTTCACCTAAGAGCGGATCATTTGCAGTGGAGTTGTAGGTGACGGTTGAGGTACCAAATGTTCCATCTGCAATGCAGAGGGTATTGTTGTCTGTTGATAGAACTTGTCCGCCTGCTAACAACTCCACCCGATAGCCAGGGAAACCTGTTAGGTCCAGTCCCTCAAAACTACCCGCAGCATTGCCCACCTCAACCTCCAAAGTGTATTGGGTATTGGGTGCTAACAGGGTATCGAGCGTTTGGGACAAGCCTGCAAATCCACTGAACGGATCTTGAATGAGGTAAACGTCACCCACATTCTGTCCTTCTGGTGCTTCCCATGGGTAGTAATTTACGTCAGGGTTGAAGACATCAACGTTAGAAGTTTCGTTCGTTGGGCTGTCGGGTACTAGGTTATTGGGATCATAGATCTCCCAACCGGGTACGGAGCCGAATGTATAGTCCCCATCTGCCAATGTGGGAGCTTCAAAGCCTGCGTTTTCGATGGGAAGCAACTCTAATTGCTTCCTCGAAAATGTTTTGCTAAAATCCTTGTTGTGCAAGAATTCTAGCAAAGATAAGCTGAACTTATCTCCATGAATACGGGAGAGCGAAGCATTTTCGTTTGCCATAACTGAATTTTTATCCTTCTTTTTATCAAAAAATCAGATTTTCAGCACAGCCAATCAGAGGCAGATATAGAGCATAAATGAACCCAATTTGCCTCACAGACGCTATGCGAAACAGTCGGGATTCGCTGCTGAATCCCCTTCAAAAATTCAATAAGATGCTAGCCCGAAAGTATAGGGTTAGGTATAAAATACCTAGTAGTTCTCGACAACTGAATTTCTTTGTTCAGAATAAATTGAATACAGTTTTTTATTCAAGTATTTACACCACACTTCATGAAAAGTTTACACAGTTAACATTCCGTTAATACAAACATAAGAAAATCAGGAAAAGTCTCGAATACAAACACTTTATTAAAATAAACCCGTAGTTCGTGAATGATTAGTGTAAGAAAATCACACTGAAACAAAAACAGGACTTACGCAACTGGCACAGCGTGAGCGCAACTTTATAGTATTTATGTACTATGTCAAAGTGGCGTACCCAGATGGCATTGCTGAAATTAGTAACAGTGATTGGCTATGTTAAGTATTCTTCAAATCATGAGAAAATTAGTTGAGGACGCATAAAAAAATCTTTTAGTTGATGAGATTTACTAAACTTAACTATTGTCAGTATTTGTTAAGTAGTCAAATTAATTATACTCTGACAAATTTGGCAGAGCATCTAGAGCAGATTAGCCATGATAAAATCAACCGCTATCTCAAAAATGAAAAGCTAACACCGCGCCTACTTTGGGATAATCTCAAAGATATCATCGAAATAAATAAGAATTCATATGTCGTGTTTGATGATACAGTACTTGATAAACGACATGCCACAGAAATAGAGACAAGTAAACGGCAGTATAGTGGCAATGAACATGGTGTTATCCAAGGAATTGGTGTCATAAATTGTATATATGTCAATCATGAACTCGGAAAGTTTTGGGTAGTGGACTATCGTATTTATGACCCAGACCGAGATGGAAAAACCAAGATAGATCATGTAATAGAGATGCTACAAAACCTTGTGTATCATAAGGTTTTGCCGTTTCAAGCTGTCTTGATGGACACTTGGTATGCAACCAACAAACTGATGTTATATATTGATGGTTTAGGGAAATATTATTATTGCCCTCTGAAACGTAATCGGCTTGTTGATGATACGTCAGGTCAAGAAAATTATAAAAAAGTTGATTTGTTATCTTGGGATGAGCAGGAGTTGAAATCCGGTAAAATAGTTAAAATAAAAAAGTTCCCAGGTGCTAAAAAAGTGAAACTATTCCGGGTGACTGTCTCCACCGACAGAACGGATTTTATCGCTACAAACGATTTATCTCAAGATTCTACGGACGTTGTACAAAAAGTGTGTAAGGTTCGATGGAAGGTTGAGGAGTTTCATCGAGAATTAAAACAATTGACTGGGATTGAATCGTGTCAATGTCGCAAGGGTCGCCTTCAAAGAAACCATATTGCCTGCGCTATTTTAGTTGGGCTTAGACTCAAAGATTTAGCTTATAAAAGTAGTCAAACAATTTATCAAATTAAACATGGATTATTGTCAAATTATTTAGTTCAGCAACTCAAACGTCCGGATGTTCCCATGTTTGTCCTCTAGTTGTTTAGCGCTTGGCGCGGCGTAGCTACGCCCTTGCTTGTGACAGTTGCGTAAGTCCTGAAAAATTTCGGCTCTCTCGGATTGATGGTAGTAAGCTTTACTAATATGACTGATTAAGGCTCGTTGGCTTTTGCCTTGGCTGGGAGCGATAGGGGAGAGTCAAACAGGTGCACTAATTGATATTTTTGTCGATAATACTAGTAGCGAGTTAGATGGACCTGTAGAGCCAGTCTTTGCACCGGATGGTAATCTTTACGTCAGTAGCCTCAACACTAATACTGTTTTGCGCTATGACGGCAAAACCGGAAGCTTAATTGATCAATTCATTCCCCCAGGTACTGGAGGTTTGGATGGTGCTGGTTGGTTAGCTTTTCAAGATGATTCTACTTCTGTACCGGAATCATCTGCTGGATTGGGTGTTTTAGTTTTTGCTACTTTTTTAGGTACTGCTTCGATTCTCAAGTGTAAGCTGGGATAATTACTCTTTCCTGGCTAAACTCTAATAACGGTGCATCGTTGATCAGCCAGGATGAACTCAGAGTATTTTACAGATAACAATCAGTACGACGGTGATTTTCCTAACTTACTCTCAATAGCGTGGGAAACTTCAGTCTACGATTACCCTTCCGAAACGGCAGACAAAACGGTTGCTGAACCGAAGGAAACTTACCAATGGCAACAGCCAGCAGAAAATCAGCAATCAGGACATCCTCAAATACCCCCAAATATTCAACTAAGGAGTTATCAGCAACAAGCCGTGGCAAATTGGTTGGCTAATCGGGGGCGAGGTACGCTGAAGATGGCAACTGGTAGTGGTAAGACAATTACAGCATTAGCGATCGCTACTGAACTGTATCAAAAAATCGGCTTGCAAGTCTTGCTGGTGGTTTGCCCTTATCGCCACTTAGTTACCCAGTGGGCACGGGAATGTCATCAATTTGGCATGGTGCCAATTTTGGCTTTTGAAAATGTCCGTAGTTGGCAAAGTCAACTCTCCACTAGACTTTATAACCTACAATCCGGTAATCAGGCTTTTTTGTGTGTAATTACCACCAATGCCACATTAATGGGAGAAGGATTACAGTCTCAACTGAAGTATTTTCCTCATAAAACATTAATTATCGGAGATGAAGCCCACAACTTAGGTGCGACACGCTTAGAACAAAGTTTACCTCGCAATATTGGACTACGTCTTGCTCTTTCTGCAACACCAGAAAGATATTTTGATGAAGAGGGAACCGAGGCTTTATTTGCTTACTTTGGCCCCATTTTACAACCAGAACTTACTCTAGCAGATGCCATTAAACAAGGAGCACTAGCCCATTATCTCTACTATCCTATCCTTGTGGAATTAACTGAAGCAGAAACAACTACCTATGGCAAGCTAACAAAAAGGATTGGTTGGGCGCTAGGGGATGAAGAAAATATTACCAACAATGAAACATTAACCTCCTTGTTAATGCAACGTGCTCGGTTAGTTGGGGCAGCAGCTAACAAGCTAACTGCTTTACGAGAATTAATGACAGAACGTTTAGATACTCACCATACCCTATTTTATTGTGGTGACGGTTCAGTAGAAGGGGCGGTAAGTGCCGCCGGGAACCGACAATTAGCAGCAGTTTCTCGATTGCTGGGAGTTGAATTAGGCTATCGCATTAATACCTACACCGCAGACACACCCTTAATAGAAAGAGAACAATTGCGTCGTCAATTTGAAACTGGTCAATTGCAAGGCTTAGTAGCAATTCGCTGTTTAGATGAAGGTGTCGATATCCCAGCAATTCAAACCGCTGTAATTCTGGCTAGTAGTAGCAATCCGCGTCAATTTATTCAACGGCGGGGACGAATTTTGCGCCCCCATCCCAGCAAACAAAGAGCTACCTTATTCGATATGGTTGTCTTACCGCCAGACTTAGGAAGAGAAACCCGAGAAGTAGAGCGTAATTTACTCAAAACAGAACTCAAAAGACTCCTGGAATTCGCCGACTTAGCAGATAATGCTGGAGAAGCCCGAATTAAACTCCTCAAACTTCAACAAACCTATGGATTATTAGACCTGTAAATATCTATAAAAATCATCAATATTTCACTCAAATTATTAGTATCTATCTCTGTTAGTCTATATCCGCCTGTGGTTGATTTTTCTCTGGAATCATCTAAAATTACGATGAAAAAACATCCTTAAACAAAATATCTTATCTAGTTAACTTAGCAATAATATTTAAAACCCTTAAATTTACCTTAAACAAAACTTTATTTACAGAATCTATATTAACTGCGATGGTAGGAAAAAAATCTTTATGGCACCCCAATTAACGAGACGTTCGTTTCTAGCGCTAAGCGCGACTAGTGCCGGAACAGTACTGAGCTACAAATGGCTGCAACCAGCTATTGCCCAACTCCCTAATTATCAAATTAACGCTATTCAAACAGGAGAAGTAACTGCCAACAGTGCACTCATTTGGGGCCGTGGCGATCGCAAATCCAGTTTGGCGGTAAGTTTTTCTACTTCGTCCGACTTCCAAGGACTAGTAAATACCGTCATGAGTGCCGAGCAAGTAAGCACCGAAACTGACTACACAGGCACCTTGAAACTTGACGGTTTGCAGCCCAATACAACCTACTACTACCAAGTACAATTTGTCAGTGAGGCGCGGCAAATCCGCAGTAACAAACGCTATGGTTTAGCTGGCCGCTTTCGCACAGCACCAGCCCCAGATCAGGAACGTACAGTGCGCTTCGTCTGGGCTGCTGATATGGCAGGACAAGGCTGGGGACGCAATCCAGACTTGCAGATTACCGCCTTTGATGGCGAAGTTATTAAGGGAGGATACGTCATCTTCGATGTCATGCGCAAGTTAGATCCTGACTTTGCCGTGTTCTGTGGAGACATGATCTACGCCGATAATCCAATTCCTCCCACCAAAGCTATCCCCGATGTTGTCGGCGGCGGAACCTGGGTGAACGCACCAGCCAAAGACTTTGTAGCCATCAGCCTCGATGAATTCCGAGCCAACTGGAAGTACAACTTACAAGACGAAAAGTTCCAGCGTTTTCTAGCAGAAACTCCCATTTACCTACAGTGGGACGATCATGAAGTTACTAACAACTGGTATCCCGGCGAGATTTTGACCGCAGAACCTTACAACGGCATAGCAGTAGATGTCCTCGCCGAGAGATCTCGGCAGGCATTCTTTGAATATAACCCGATTCGGGGCAAAGAAATCTTCGACAAATTCCAGCAAGGCAAGCATCTTGAGTTATTTATCTTAGATGAGCGTTCCTATCGAGGGCCCAACCCTGAAAATAGCGAACCCTTCCTAGAGATGCTGGGTACAGAACAGTTTGAGTGGCTAAAACAGAGCTTAAAAGCCTCTTCTGCGACCTGGAAAGTAATTTCTACAGATGACCCCCTATCCATCGTCACAGGTGGTGAGGACGACCGCGATGCTTGGGCTCAGAGTGATAGTAAAGTACTCGGTCGTGAGGCACAACTGCGCGACTTGCTCTCGTTTATCAAAGCCGAAGGAATCAAAAACGTTGTCTACATTACTGCTGATGTACATTTCCCAGCAGCCATCTCTTATCAGCCCAGTCGAGCAGTCTTTCAAGATTTTAGTCCCTTCTGGGAGTTTGTGATTGGACCGATTAACGCGGGAGCTTTTGGACCAGCAGGTGACTTGCCACTGGATCCAAGTTTCGGTCCCCAATACGAATTCAGCATCTTCCCCGCTGAGCCCAACTTACCACCGCCCAACAACCAGTTTTTCGGTTCAGTGGAAATAGATGGTCAGACAGCCCAACTAACGGCAACTATTCACGACATTACGGGGAAAGCCGTCTATACCAAGGTACTTAACCCAGAGGACTAAACTAATTTAGAACACAGAAAACAGGAGGAGTACAGAGCATGGTTGGGGATAATCGTGCTAGAGTACTCCTCTTCTTCTTAGAAAATCCGGTAGAAAACTTGGCAAGTCAGAAACTTCTGGACTGTTAATCTAAAAGGCAATCGCTATACTACTGAAAAACCCTTAACAGAGGGGGCAAATTTATGCCGTCAATTTAAAAGCGGCGAATATCGAATTTGGTGGCGATAATAAAAATTTATTTGTCCCTAAATTAAAGGGACGCTAGTTGTACCACCACCAAGAGGACTACTTGAATAAGATCTTTGTTCAACAAGAATGGTTTTCCAATATCCGAGGAGACCTCCTGGCGGGCGCTGTGGTAGCGCTGGCCCTAATTCCCGAAGCGATCGCTTTTTCGATCATTGCCGGCGTAGACCCGAAAGTGGGGCTGTACGCTTCTTTCTGCATTGCGGTAATCACAGCTTTTGCCGGTGGACGCCCTGGTATGATTTCGGCAGCCACTGGAGCGATGGCACTGTTGATGATCACTTTGGTCGAAGAGCATGGATTACCCTATCTATTTGCCGCTACCATCCTGACTGGTATATTACAGATGTGCTGGGGCTGGCTGAAACTGGGCAATCAAATGAAGTTCGTTTCCCGTGCAGTCATGGTGGGCTTCATTAACGCCCTTGCCATCTTAATTTTCTTCGCCCAGTTTGAGCCTTTTTTTAAAGCTCAAGAACTGGGGAAAAATTTATGGGAAATGTATGCGATAGTAGCTGCTGCTCTCACTATCATCTATGTGTTGCCCCGTTTTACTAAGGCCGTACCCTCGCCTTTGGTTGCCATTGTTGTACTTACTCTAATTTCGAGTCTCACTGGTAGTAATGTTCTCACTGTAGGCGAAATGGGTGAACTACCCACCGCCTTGCCTATTTTTTCACTACCGGAAGTCCCCTTCAACTTTGAGACCCTCTCGATCATTTTTCCCTACGCACTAACTTTATCTTTAGTTGGTCTATTAGAGTCGTTTCTCACGGCTAATGTGATTGATGATTTGACCGATACTCCGAGTAATAAAAATAGAGAAGCTGTAGGTCAAGGTATCGCCAACTTCGTAACTGGTTTCTTTGGGGGCATGGCAGGTTGTGCCATGATTGGTCAATCAGTAATTAATATTAAGTCGGGAGGACGCAGCCGTCTTTCGACATTAAGCGCTGGTGTTTTCTTACTGTTCTTTATTTTAGTGCTGGGGAACTGGGTAAGTCGCATTCCCATGGCTGTCCTAATTGCAGTTATGTTTATGGTAGCTATTGGTACTTTTAGCTGGTCTTCTATCAGAAACCTGCGTATTATGCCCAGAAGTGAAACTGCTGTGATGGTGACGACAGTGGTGATGACTGTATTCACCCACAACCTGGCTATTGGTGTTTTGATCGGAGTGGCTCTTAGTGCTGTTTTCTTCTCCCGTAAAATTGCCCAATTAGTATTTGTTGATACCATCCTCAGCGATGATCAAACTCAACGAATTTATAGTGTTGCAGGACAAATCTTTTTTGTTTCAGTCAACGAATTTGTTACTGCTTTCAATTTCAAAGAAGATCTCGAACACGTCAAAATCGACTTAACTCATGCCCACCTCTGGGATCAATCAGCCATAGCAGCTATCGATAAAGTGGTGCTAGAGTTTCGCCGCAACGGTGCTGAAGTCCAGTTAATTGGTCTTAATGAAGCCAGTGCTACGCTGCTAGACAAGTTAGCCATTCATGATAAACCGGGAGCACTGGAGAACCTCGCTAGTCACTAATAATCTATCTGCAAGGTGGAATAAAAACTTGACAGTGCGGGCTACACAAAAGAACAAAAATGGCCCAGTCATTAACTCAAAAATTGTCGGATAGGCTCTAAATAATCGGGGGCAAAACATGAAAAGAATACTCCTTTGCACTGATGGCTCTCCTTACTCTCGGACCGGCTATGAGTACGCAGCTTGGTTAGCAAATCATATGTCAGCCTCAATTGAGGTCCTCTATGTCACAGACCTCCGAAAAAGCGGTTTAACTACGACTGGTGATTTGAGCGGTAGCATTGGCATTGATTCTTATAAGCAGCTTTTGGATAAGTTGGTTAAGCTGGAACACGAAAAAGCCAAAATCAACCATCAAAGAGCCAAAATTATTCTTCAGGAAGCAGGAGAGTTTTTGGCGGCTCAGGGGGTTGGTTATGTTAAGCTAACCCATCGCACCGGTTTTTTAGTAGATAGTTTCCATGAATTGGAAGAAAGAGCCGATTTAATTATGCTCGGTAAACGGGGTGAAACTGCTAGTTTTGCCACGGAACATCTCGGTGCTAATTTAGAACGAATAGTGCGCTCTAGTCATAAACCCTGCTTAGTTACTTCCCGTACTTTTCAACCGATCAAGCGTTTATTATTGGCTTATGATGGTGGTAACAGTTGTCAGAAAGCACTAGAGTTTTTGGTGGACTTGCCTGCTTTTAAGGGACTGGAAATTCACCTACTGACTGTGGCAAAACACCACGGAGAAGAGTCAGCTCTGGAAAACTTGAAAATGGCTGAAACTAAGGTACGCGAAGCTGGCTTCGAGCCAATTTGTCAAATGCTATCTGGCGATCCGGAACAGGTAATGACTAGCTATGTAGAAGAACATGACATCAATTTTCTGATTATGGGTGCCTACGGACACAGCCGAATTCGTCATTTAGTAATTGGTAGTACAACGGCGCAAGTACTGCGCAGCTGTCATATACCAATTTTGTTGTTTAGATAATATCAAGTAGCCATCACCCTCTCAGCCAGAGTTAAGTCTTTTTTCTCGGTTTGTTCGGGTGATGGGTACAGCCGAGGCTAATCAGAATAGCAATAATAATTACTGGAGTATCTAGGGAGAAAAATTATCAAAAGTAATGGAAAATTTGTTGTCAGCTTCAGAGCCGTACAGAGTTAGTACTTTTAACTATTCAAGTGGTGTTACTACAGTTAAACCGAAATTTCTTGCCGAGAAATCTTCCTCCTACAATCGGCATAACAATTCTAGTGACGTGCAAGATTCAATTGACAACGCTCCGCCAGAAGTACGCCGGATTATTAAACGGGTATTGCAAGCTGAAAAAGATAAAATTTATCTGAAAACGCCACGCAATATTAATGATGATATTCTGAAAATTATCAAGGAAGAAGTGCTATGAAGCTGACTTCCCTTAAGCTTTGCAACTTTCGTCAGTTTTATGGCAGAACTCCAACAGTTATTCTGGCGTCTGGTCAACAGAATACAACTATTATTCATGGTAATAATGGCGCTGGTAAAACAACACTGATGAATGCCTTTACCTGGGTACTCTATGAAAGATTTAGCGCCGCTTTTGCCTCCCAAGAACAATTAGTTAACAAGCGCGCCATTAGTGAGGCTGAATTTAATGAGCCGGTAGAATGCTCAGTAGAGCTAAGTTTTGAACACCATAACAAGCTTTATCAAGCAAAGCGCTTATGTCGGGCTTACAAAACTCAGACTGGAGTTGAACAAGCTCCTAGTGAATTGTACCTCCAGGTAGCAGAAGATGATGGACGATGGTTACTACCTCAACAATTACCAGAAGACATTATTGGTCGGATTTTGCCTGCTAGCTTGCATCAATACTTCTTTTTTGATGGAGAACGAATTGAGCAAATCGTACGCTCTGATAAAAAAGCTGAAATTGCTGAAGCTACCAAAACTTTACTGGGAGTAGAGCTATTAAACCGTTCGATTAATCATTTGAAAGTAGCTAAAAAAAGCTTGGAAGCTGAGCTGTCTTTAATTGGAGATGCTGAAACAAAAAAACTCTTGAGAGAACAAAAAACACTGGAAGAAGAAAGCAGTTTGTTAATAAATCGTCAAGCTGAAATTGACCAAGATTTAGAAGCACAAGCTGAGTTGAAAAGAACAGTAAGCAATCGATTATTAGAACTTAGTGGTTCTCAGGAGTTACAGCAGCTACGAGATGAACTGGAATCTCAAAGAAAATTAATCCGGGAACAGCTAAAACAGTCTCAAACTGCATTAAAACGAACAATTTCAGCCAGAGGTTATACGGTTTTACTTTCCCAGGTGACAGCGGAATTTCGGGTGCTTACCAATGATTTGAGGGAAAGAGGCGAGTTACCTGTAGGTATTAAACAGCAATTTATTGCCGATTTACTTAATCGACAACGCTGTATCTGTGGGAATGAGTTAGCTGAGGGAACTGAGGCGCACCATCAGGTAAGTGCCTGGATGAATAAAGCGGGAGTTGCTGACGTGGAGGAAATAGCAATTCGTCTCGGTGTTCAGGTAGAAGAGATTGATAAGCAAGCGCTGACATTTTGGCAAGAAGCCGATAGTCAACAAGCAAATATTGCTCAAGGAAGAACCGAACTTTCTCGGATTGAAACGCAGCTAGATGATCTTAAAATAAAGCTCAGAAATTTTCCTAATGAAGACATTAGTGAGTTGCAAAAGTCCTTAGATAAAACTGACAATAAAATTCTGGAATTAACTTTGGAAAAAGGAGCTTCTCAGCAGAAAATTGAACGACTGAAAACCGATACTGAGGTAAAAGCCAAGCAGATTGCCCAGCATAAAATGAATCAAAATAAGCAGGCGTTGGCACAGCGGCGGATTGCCGCTACGCAGGATTCTATCGATAGATTAATTGAGATGAGAGGGCAGCTAGATCAGCAATTTCGTATCTCTCTAGAGGCGCGGGTTCAGGAAATATTTAACTCAATTTCCTTTACTCCCTATGTTCCTAAGTTGAGTGACAAATATGAGTTGACACTAGTAGAAAGTACAGCAGGCGAAGAAACACTAGTTGCCGCTTCTACCGGAGAAAACCAAATTTTAGCTCTATCATTTATTAGTGGTATTATCAACCGGGTGCGGGAGTGGGTTCAACAAGAAACCAACATGCTCATGGGACCAGATAGTAGTACTTTCCCGGTAGTTATGGATTCGCCGTTTGGTAGTTTAGATGAAATCTACCGCAGGCGAATTGCGCAAACACTTCCCCGATTAGCTAATCAATTAGTAGTTTTAGTAACTAAGACTCAATGGCGAGGAGAAGTTGCCCAAGAGATGACTCCTCACATAGGAAAAGAATATGTTCTTGCCTACAATTCTCCTAAGTCTGATTGTGAAGAAGATTTCATCGAGTTAGGGGGAGTGCGTTACCCTTTAGTAAAGCCCAGCCCCAATGAGTTTGAATATAGCGAGATTATAGAGGTGGATGATGATTTCTAACTGCATCCACCCAAGCTAATTTCTACAATCTAGTTTTCAGTTATTGGCTACGAAAACGCTTTTTCCGTCTTCTGGCGATCGCTTTACGCTTTTTCTTTTCAATCGGAGTCTCAAAATGACGCAGTCGCTTCATATCAGCAAAAATACCTGCTCGCGAAACCTGACGCCTGAACCGACGTAGTGCCGATTCGATGCCTTCTTTTTCGCCCACAGTTACTTGGGTCATTCGTTTGCTCCTGAGTATGGGTTAGTTGCTCAGCAGTTGCGCCATCTCTCCAAGAAGAGGTAACAGAGCTAGAGTTAAGCAACCTGCTTGCTCTGCCTTGTTGACTCACTGCCTTTTTTAGGTTACATCCTTAGCGCTAAAGCTTAGTAGCGTCTAGAGAACCCCTCGCGGGTATTACTGTTGCTGCGTTCTCCTTTATCCTCACGAGGCCTTGCTTTATTCACCCTAATATCGCGACCCATCCACTTAGCACCATCAAGGGCTTCAATCGCAGCAGCCTCTTCGTCTTCAGAATCCATTTCCACAAAGCCAAAGCCACGAACTTGACCAGTCTCACGGTCCGTAGGTAGCTTAACCCGTTTTACAGTTCCATATTCTGCGAAGATCTCACTAATGTCTTCCTGGGTGACTTCGTAAGACAGGTTGCCGATATAGATTGACATGAAGCGTCTCCAGAATCAAACAAATGCAGAGATTTTAGATTCGGAGATACGCTTCTTCTATGCAATGAGAAGTTTTTCAGCCGAACACAAAGCTCTACAAATGGTCAGTATACCATAAGTTTTTTCCCTAGCAATGCTATGCTAAAAGTTGCTTGTCAATAGGTACTTGGCTGACCAGCAAGGTTAATTTTTATTAAATTTGCTTGCTCAGAGGATTCAGTCCAGCTAACTAACATTACCATCAGTAACCCCACTTAACAAGCTTAATATTGGAAAAAGGTGAATAATTCAAGAAACTACTAGATATTAGGGTAATGGCAGCAAATAGACTTAGAGTGGCTAAAGACAAGGCTGATTTGATGAAAGCCTTAGTAGCATCAGACAGCACAACTGGGCCTTTCTCAACCTACGCTGATGCCATGGTCTTTGCAGCTAGCTGGGGAGCAAAACGCAAAAAGCGAACCCCCTTAGGAACAATATCCCAAAAAGAACCGGCTCCTATTAGTTTAGAAGTTTTTATCTCTAGAGGATACGAGCTAGTAATTAAACTATTAGCGATCGCAGCCACTAAAAATGCTAAGATAATCTCCCCTAACGATGACAAATCAGAAGAAGAACGTCTGCACATTTTTGAAGAATATGCTAACGGTGGGTTAGAGATTTTGCGAGAAGAGTTACGAGGAACTGTAGATTATTCAGAGCGCCTTTTGTTAATGATAAATTCCGAAAGATTTAAGCAAGAAACTACAGAAGAAGATTTTGACTTAAGCCGATTTCTCTAAAAGATAAAAATGGTGTTTAGCAATCCTAAATAAATTGTGAAAACCGCCTATTTCATCTCTTGTTCATCAGGGGTTTTTCATCTATAAAATATTAGGCAATCCGACCTCCTTGGGTTTAACAAATTCACCAGCAAAACTCATCGACTGATTTTTCCCCATAGTTCTAGCATCAGCCACAGCCATCCGCAGTTCAGCGCGATCCATGGCATCTTGTACACCACCCAAGAGATAGACAATTAACTTCGTGGCTAAGTCTCGTCCCGCCACCAGCACTCGCTTCCTATTGGGGTCGTACAAAACTCCATACCAGGGAGAATGAGGGTAATCCATGTGACTAAAGCCGCCATTGCCATCGTATTGCCGCAATTTCTCGAAGATGCTTTCCAAGGAAAAACCCTTTTTAAAAACCAAAATTCCCAAAGCATGAGCAAAAGCAATTTGACCCACCGGACGGAACAACAGATTACCTTCTCCTCCTCCCTTTTCATGGTCGAACCGACGTAATTTGGGTGTTTCTATGCCATTTTCTAATCGTTGATAACTGGGTAGAGTAGTTAAATAGTCGAAAAACTCTTTAAATGTCTCAATTCCCGCTGCTAATTCTTCATCGTCAGGACGCATGGGAATTAGATTTTTATGATTGGCAGATTTCCACTGAGGAAATTTGTACTCTAAATAGCGTACTGACATGTCCTTGAGGGCTTGAAGAGTCGTTAAAACAGTTGACTTGGCAGCAACAGTAGCGCTGTTCCAATTAACACGAGGATTGCGATCTTCTATATCTTTAAGTAAAGGATGAATAACGGCAATTTTTCTAGCGACAATGGAAAAACCATTATCTTCATCTAATTGAGTTAACTGACCTTTAGTTAGGGGTACAGCCATCAGGTTGACATGAACAAAAATAGACCTCACTCGTCGTCTAGCCTGTTCGCGAGTCTCCCCAGCTACAACGGCGGCAATGAATTCTATGCCGATTTTTTCTTTTGCCAGGTTTTGTAAATAAGTAGGATCTAACTGATACTCTTTTTTCAGGTCTTCAACTGTAATAAATGCCTCTGAAGGCTTTTTATCCTTTTTGTAGCGCTGCAGTTTTCCTGTTTGGATTAATTGCATTAAACCCTGTACGCCCATGAGTCGGTGTTGACCGTCTAAGGCAAAGATAGTCACATCCTGAGAAAGGTTTAATAGTCCGACTTTGGCGTCTTTGTCTAGGGAGGCAAATTCCGTGGCAGATTGCTTGGCCCTTCCTTGAGAATCCCATTCGGTGGCTTTAGGGTTATCCACCCAAGGTTGACTGATGACGACTAGTACTGGCGGGAATTTGTGGTTTTTCCGCACTGCTAAATATTGGGCTAAGGGCGCTTGGCGTGACCAATCTAGGGGGCGCTGCTGAATGTCTTCTATGGTTTCGGCGTCGATTTCTAGGTTGTCGGCGTCTGGGTTGAATTTTTCTCGGAAAAGGGGCAAGCGTGAGGCGAAGCGCACTCTACTGGCAAACCATTCTAGACTGACGGAACCAATATAGGCTTCAGAACCACCCATTTCTATTTTTTGTACCAGGATTTGGTCATTGCGGGCTAAATAGCGGTCGAGTAGTAAGGCAAGTGCCTGTTTTTCCTGGTTTTCTGTTGCCAAGATTTGACTAGCAATATTCGCGGTAGGGTCAGTTGAGTCTTTCATGGGTAGGATTTTGTCAAAAAATGGCTTTTAAAAACTATCAACTATATATTTTGATGTCAATTAAAGTTTTTAAAAACTTATAGGATATGCAATACTGAAAATAGGTATAGAACTGAGACTGAGTATTTATACTTATGACTGTCTTCGAGTACGTCTTGCCAGTGATCCGAGGGATTCAGGCGGGACATGAATATTATGTATCGATGTGTCCTGTGCGGTTTCTTCCCAAGCTGTTTTTTAGCGATGGCGAGGATATTTCGCCAGAAATGAGGGCAAAGCGATCGCTTAGTCGAAATCGTGTGCCGGAAATTGCTAGATATATTTTGAACAATCCCACAAACTACACCTTCTCGGCAATTACCGCATCTATTGACGCCAACATCACCTTTGAACCTATGGGTACTGAGGGGGATGCTTGGAAATTTGGGCGTTTGCGGGTGCCGATGGATGCGCGGTTTTCTATCCAAGACGGTGAACACCGCAAGGCGGCTTTTGAGTTGGCACTCAAAGAAAATCCAGAACTGGGGTATGAGACAGTCGCGGTGATCTTTTTTTTGGATCTTGGTTTGGAACGTTCTCAACAGATATTTACTGACCTTAACCGCTATAGTGTACGACCGGATAGTTCACTGAATATACTTTACGACCAGCGTGACCCTAGGGCGCAGTTAGTTAGGGCTGTCGTTAAGAAAGTTAAGGTTTTCAGTCAGCTTACGGATTTTGAACGCAGTACTCTGCCTGGTGGTTCGAGTAAGCTATTCACCCTAAATAGTGTCTATAATGCAACTCTTGCCCTGCTGGCAAATCATCTTAATCCTTCTGACTCTTCCCTGCGAAGAGGGAAGCTAGGGAGAAAATCTGGTTTGGGAGGTGGGGAAGATGATTCACTTTCTGGGCAGATTGAGTTAGCTGCCTGTTTTTGGAATGCAGTTAGCAGTTATTTGCCAGAGTGGGAGCAAGTTTTGCACCAGGAGGTTGAGGCGAGGGAAGTACGAAGGGATTATGTGCACTGTAGTGCGATCGCATTGGCAGGATTGGGTGAAATGGGTGCCACTTTGATATTGATTTATCCAGAAACTTGGCAAGAACATCTATTAGGACTAGCACAAATCGACTGGTTACGTTCTAATGTTGATTGGCAAAGGCTAATTACGTCTAAGGTTAGTGTAAGTCGAGTGAGTACTTATCTGAAGACGCGTTTGGGTTTACCGTTAACTACGGAGGAGGAGAGTGTGGAAAGTGGTTCTAGAATGGTGGGGAGGGAGAAGTGAGTCAAGCGTCAGAGTCAGGAAGTCGGCACAATCTAGCGTATTATTGCAAAGCTTTTTCTGATCTCAAAGTGTATCAGGGTAAGGCTCTCAATAAACCCATATTGCTCTTATCTGTAATTGAACTAATCACACAAGGGATAATCAAGGATAAGTACATTCCTATCTCTGATGAATTGATTGATACATTCAAGAAGTATTGGTCTGTACTGGACTCTGGGAACTTTAAAAGCAGTGATTTTGCACTTCCCTTTTTTCATCTCAAAAATGAAGATTGCAGATTTTGGAAACTAGAATTTAGTTCAAATTATGAGGGTGGTCGCCCTCAATCAATTCCTAAGCTAAGGCATGATGTTGACCGCGCTTGCCTAGATGATGAACTCTTTAATTTACTAGAAGACGAGGTTTATAAACAAGAATTAATTGATACGCTAGTTGCCATTTGGTTCTCAGCTAACAAAAAGCAACTTGAAGATATCCTCCAAGTTAATCAAGATTTTCAGGAATCTACTCAGCAAGAAGTTAAAATATTGAGGGAGTCAGAAAATTTGGATGGAGAACCCAAAATTTATCTCAAAAAATCAATCGTTAGAAATGCTTTTTTTCGGAAAGCGGTTGTACATATTTACAACTACCGATGTGCCTTTTGCGGTTTGAAAGTAATCAAAAAACTTAATCAGAGTATTGTGGATGGTGCACATATTAGACCGTTTTCCTTATTTTACGATAGCCAAGTAGATAATGGTATTTCCTTCTGCAAAAACCATCATTGGGCGTTTGATCATGGCTGGTTTGGTATAGATAAGAATTACAAGATTATAGTTGCAGGCGATTTGCAAGAAGAATCACCCCATGCTAAACCCATGAAAGATTTTCACGGAGAAACTTTGCTGCTACCAAATTCCGAGAAATATTACCCGCGAATGGAAGCAATACAGTGGCATCATCAAAATGTGTTTAGAACCTAAAAAAAGGTAAATTTAAGAGGTTTTATACATGATAAAAGTCCAGCAAGGCTCATTATTTCCACCGCGAAATATTGCGGAGTTAGTAGAAGACATACAAGAACTGACAGAAGAAATTCAAAAACTATATTGTCAAGAAGATATACCAATTGTTATTGGCTGGAGTGGAGGAAAAGACAGTACCTGCCTACTTCAGTTGATCTGGAATGCGATCGCCTCCTTGCCAACAGAACAGCGTACTAAGACAATTCACGTTATTACAAATGATACTCTTGTAGAGAACCCTGTTGTTTCTAGCTGGGTACGCAAATCTTTAGAGTTGATGAAGGTTTCTGCCCAAGAACAGGGAATACCGATAGAACCACATCTAACCTATCCTGCTATTAAAGATACATTCTGGGTTTGTTTAATTGGTAAAGGCTATCCGGCACCGAGACAGCGTTTTAGATGGTGTACTGAACGCCTCAAGATTAAACCTGCTGACTCTTTTATTCGCGAAGTGATTAGAACTAGCGGTGAAGTGATTCTCGCACTCGGTACTCGCAAGGCTGAAAGCGTTAAGCGGGCTGCAACCATGGCAAAGCATAGAGAATGGCGGGTACGGGATCACCTCAATGCTAATCCTAGCAGACCAAATTCTTTAATTTATCTTCCTATTGAAGATTGGCGTACTGATGAAGTTTGGATTTACTTGAATCAGTGGCAAAATCCTTGGGGTCAAAATAATAAAGATTTGTTCGCAATGTACCGAGGTGCAACAGCAGATAATGAATGTCCCCTAGTAATTGATACCTCTACTCCTAGTTGTGGAGATTCTCGTTTTGGCTGCTGGGTTTGCACAATGGTTAGCCAAGATAAATCTATGGAAGCGATGATCCAAAATGATGAAGAGAAAGAATGGATGCAGCCTCTGTTAGATATCCGCAATGAATTAGATATTAAGAACGATCGCGATAAGAGAGACTTCCGACGTATCTATGGCAAAGTCGAACTCTTTGAACGCAAAATCGGTGATGATGAAACTTCTGTTGAACCGATTCCGGGCCCTTATACTAAATATTGGCGGGAACATTGGTTGAGGCGAGTTTTAGAAGCACAAACTAAAGTCCGCCAAACAGCACCAGAAAACATGCGCGACATCACCCTAATTACCAACGAAGAACTTAGCGAAATTCGCCGCATCTGGTTAGAAGAAAAACACGAATTTGACGATAGCTTACCCCGCATATACAAAGAAGTGACTGGCGAAACTTTCCAAGACATCCGCCTTGGTGCTGGTGATAGCCTCTTGGGTAGCGATGAATGGACAGTACTCGAAGAAATTTGCACCGATGACGCCATGCACCTAGAACTAATGGCAAAGCTGCTAGATACAGAACGCCAATATTACACCAAGTCTCGCCGGGTGGGGATTTACGAAGATATAGAAAAATGCTTCGTTACCAGTTCTCGATCTAAAGAAGAAGCGATCGCCAATGCCCACCTCAAAAGAGATTTAAAAACTGCTGCCAATGAAGGTGATGTTGCCGCGATTAAACAGCTAACTTGGGCGGATTTGAAGTTCTCCAACCAAGATGCAGATCAAGAAGATCTCGACGATTAAACCTTGTCTTGCGGCGGTGGTGTAATGCCAAACCTGTTCAAACCTTCGTCTAGCTTCCGGAGGAATTCAACATCTTCCTCTGGCAGAAGCTGACTTTCCTTACCCAACCAACTCTCAGCCACGGCAGGCTTTTTCTCCAAGAAAGTGAACGCTTGCCGAAACTGATTTGGCCCCGCCTCAATCGGTGAATCCAAATGGCAAGGAACGATGCGCTGGAAATTCCAACTTGCCACCTTATCTGCCCAATCGATGGTTTCCTGTGATGCCCGATTGAGAATCAGAGTCTGTAGAACTGGTGCCACTAAAAGGCGTCCGCCCCCTCTTAGTGTGGCAAATGACTGCTGCCAGTTATCTTGCCAACGGAAAGGAAATAAGCCAAAATACGCCTTTTTTGACCGATCCGACGCTTTGAAAGCATTACGCAATGCCTGCCCCCAGCCGATTACCTCCAAGGCACTTGGCTGGAAGTAGAAGGTAAATAAAGAGATGCGTTGCCATCCTTTGCGGCGACTTTCCCCAGTATCTTCGACAAGATCAGAGGCATTGTCCTTGGCATGGAAAAGCAAAGGGTAGGGGTCAAGTTGCAGAATTTCCGGCGGTTCCTCTGGCACAGCCAGTACCACATCTGTCACTAATAGCGTACGCGATCGCTTGTCGAAAAAAGCAACCTCTTCAAACCTTCCTGGCCCCAGTTCAATCGGGCCAAGTACCCCATAGTCGAACTGACTGGCAAAGGGAACTTGGCTGCTATCTTCTGGGAGTACCTGAGTGCGTTCTTTGGGCAAACCAAGCCAACTTAAGGGAAGATTCAGTGGAAAACTCCATTGGTTGGGCGCAACAAAAACCTGCGCTTGGGGAAAGCATCTGGCGAAAGGACCAACAAAAGCTTTATGCTCTATACCGGAGATTGTAGGCAGAATAATATACTTAATATCACCGTGCTTTGCCACTAACTCCTTAACCAGCCTAATACACTCAGGAGTTGGTGCCACTGGCGCATAGACCAAAAGACCACCTTCAGAAAGTTTAACCACACTCATGCGAATCGGCACAACTACATAGAAAATGCCCTGTAGCTGGTCAAAAGTCCAAACCGTATCTCTAACTACTTCCTGGCGGAGGGTTCGCCGCCTACCATAGGGGTATAGTGGCACGATAGGCCAAAAAGACCACGACAAATCCCTGGAATTGACACTCGAACCAACCTGTTGCCCTTGCATCTGGAACTTTGACCTCGACATGCACGTCTCCTGCGCTTCCATCGTGGTTCTAGCTATTTTACGACTCCTCAGCTAATTCTGAAAATTTCAGGTATTTTTATTGCTAGCAATCCTCAAACTGTTTCGAGAACCTTTCGAGGCTTCGTATTCATCAAGTAGTGTTCGGATAGAGGATTGCAAAAAAAATAACTTCCCTTTCAGACGCTTCCCGTCGTAATCCCCCATTTTGCCAGAGATTCCTGGGGATGCCAATCTACTTGCTATGAGGTCTGATGAGATTGATAGCCACGCCAGCAGGTAATATAGAGATCTGTAAGATTACGCAAGAACTACCCAAATTCTTATGTCCGATCCAGGATTACAAAGAGTTTTTGACCACCTTGCTGCTACCTTAGCTAGAGATAGTTTAGTAACAGAGACTCTCAACAATTTAAGAGAACACCTCCAAGTCGATCGCGTAGTTTTATATTACTTTTATCACCAATGGAAGGGTCGAGTTACCTTTGAATCTTTGAGTGCTGAAGAATTTTCTATTTTCGGTTCAACGGGCCCTGATAAGTGTTTTAATGATCAGTATGCCGCACTGTATCAAGCCGGAAGAGTGCGAGCAATTCCAGATATTGAAGCAGAACCCATCACAGAGTGCCACCGAGATTTCTTGCGCAATCTACAGGTTCGCGCCAATCTAGCAATACCAATCTTGACGAAGAAAGGATTGTGGGGACTCCTCATTGCTCATAACTGCCAAGATACTCGTTCTTGGTCACAAGTCAATGTCGAAGCCATGGAGAAAGGAGCGAAAAACCTGGCGAACTCTCCTGTTGTCCTGGGTAGCTAAGTCACGACTTGAGAGGTCAAGTTTTCAATTAAATATTAATTAACAGCGGGTGGTTTAACAAATGTTAAAACACCTTTTTTTCTGTTACTATATTACTCTCACATTAAAATTGCAATTCTGCTAAAAATCCAGGAAACTATTTGGGATTGTTAACTACTTACCTAAATACTCATAACCAGAAAAACCAAATTCTAAACAATAAAACTCAAAAACAGTAACTATCTTAAAATCTTAACTCAAAAGTGATTTTTCTTGAACTAGTACTAGAAAACTTCGGGCCCTATTTTGGTCGTCAGGTAATCAATCTTCGTCCAGAGGCTGAAGACAACCTGCGTCCAATTATTCTGTTTGGTGGTATGAACGGGGGCGGCAAAACCACCCTCATGGATGCCCTGCGTCTTGCCCTTTACGGACAACGAGCTCAATGTTCTACCCGTGGTAACTTGGGCTATAGCGAATTTCTCACTCAGTCAGTTAACCGCAATACGCCACCCAACGAAAAAACCCGGATAGAATTAGCTTTTGAGCACATCCAGAATGACCAACAGGTAGAGTACAGAATACTAAGAACTTGGACTAAAAACCCGAAAGATGGTAAAGATCATTTAGGAATTCTCGATGGTGATTGGCCAGATGTTGCCTTAGCTAACACCTGGGATGAGTATATTGAAAATCTACTGCCCATCGGAATTTCTAACCTGTTTCTTTTTGATGGCGAACAAGTCAAAGAACTTGCTGAACTAGAAACTCCACCTCCTCCTGTTGTTGAAGCTATCCAATCACTTTTAGGGCTAGAACTCGCTGAACGTCTATCCGTAGACTTAGAGATTTTAGTTAGTCGCAAACGCAAGGCGCTTGCTGATGCCAAACAACTGGCAAATATAGAAGAAATCGAACAACAATTGCAGCAATATAAAACCGAACATGAAGCTGCTTACCAAGAATTAGCAAGTCTACAAAGTTATTTAACAAAAGCTCACAAAGAACAACGCCAAGCTGCCGATAAATTTATCTCAGAAGGCGGCAAAATTGCCGGAGAACGTAGCCAATTAGAGCGTCAGTTAGAGGATTATCGTGCTAATTTGCAACAAGTTCGTGAGAACCTGATTGAATTGGCATCTGGCACATTGCCTCTAACTTTAATTCAACCTTTACTTACTCAAGCACAAGTTCAAGGAGCAACAGAAACTAGTTCTTCTCAGGCAAAAATTGCCTTAGAGGTTTTGAGAGAAAGAGATCAACGCCTCCTAGATTGTCTTAATAAACTGACATTACCATCTAAGAAACTCGACAAAATTAAAGACTTTCTCGGTCAAGAAAATCAAACTCTTGAACAAGAAGCTGCTAACTCGGAGCAGTCTTGGTTAGCAGCCGACACAGAAACCCTGAACTACCTGAATCATCTTCTCGATCATCACCAACTAACTCAGAGTAAACAGGCGAAAGAACAACTAATCAGACTACAAGAGATAGAACAAGATATTAATGCAACCGAAAGGCAAATAGCAGTAGCGGCTTCACCAGAAGTTTATCAAAAACTAGAAAATGATCTCCGAGAAGCACAAACTCAACTTGCCAAAAGCCAAGCCGCTTACGAAGCCAAAAAACGTCACCATGACCAACTCAAAGATGCCATAGAAAAGACAAAAAAAGACTTAGCCCGTTACGGTGAGCAAAATATTGACCGTCAGAATGATGAGCATATTATCACTGCCTCAGCGAAAGTCCAACAAACGCTAAAGCTGTTTCGCGAGAAATTAACTTTACGCAAACTAAATCAATTAGAGTCCGTCGTTACTGAGTGTTTTCTCTATCTCTTGCATAAGTCAGATTTAGTGCATCGAGTGGCAATTGATACTCATAGTTTTAGCCTTTCTCTGTATGATTTTCAAGGGCAACCAGTGCCTAAACATCGTCTTTCCGCCGGAGAGAAACAACTATTAGCGATCGCGTTTTTGTGGGGATTAGCCCGCGTGTCAGGTCGTCAATTACCTGTAGCGATTGATACTCCTTTAGGGCGGTTAGATTCTTCTCACCGAACTAATTTAGTTGAGCGTTATTTTCCAGCAGCTTCTCATCAAGTAATTTTGCTTTCTACTGATACTGAGATAGGCAAACTTGAGGTGGAAAGATTAAGAGAAGCAGATGCAATCGCACGGGAATATCTTCTCAGATATGATTCAAGTAAGCGTCAAACAACTACTGAATTGGGCTACTTTTGGTAGGTTGCCTGATAACATCAACTAGATTAATATAGCAATTCTCAATAAGATGTGAACATCTCCCCCTTGTCCCCCTTGTCCCCTTTGGAATGACAATCAAATAGGATTGCTATACACCCCATGAAACCGCCCCTCGACCGCATCAAACTCTCCCAGTCCGCCAAAGACCAACTCAGCAAACTCAAACGTAACACCAAAATCGACCAATGGAATATCCTCTGCCGTTGGGCTTTCTGTCGTTCCCTCGCCGAACCAACTATTCCCTCACCAGTACCAATCCCCACCGACTCTAACTTAGAACTGACCTGGCGTGTCTTCGGGGGAGAGATGTCTGATATCCTGATCATTGCCCTTAAACAACGCTGCTATAATGACGGCTTAGGCTGCGACCAAGAAACCCTAGCCAATCAATTTCGCCTCCATCTGCATCGGGGTATTGGCTATTTAGCAGGTGATACTCATCTTAAAAAGATCGAAGACTTAATTGAAATTGCTATAGCACCTCAAATTTCTTGAAGGCAAAGTTTTAAGGCAATTATTCTTGCTGTTGTGGGTGATTAACTTCCAGCAAAATATGGCTTTGTCGTAGCGGTAATTCCATCGAAAATTCAGTTCCTTGACCAGGTTCAGATTTAACTAGCAACTGACCATGGTGTTTTTCCACCACAATAGAGTGGCTGATGGATAATCCTAACCCAGTCCCTTTGCTGATTGGTTTAGTTGTAAAAAACGGCTTAAATAAGTGGCGACGCACCACTTCGGCCATTCCTGGGCCGTTGTCAGCAATGCGGATGACAATACTGGAAGCACCGCCGTTACCATCAGGTGAATTACTCTCTTTAACTTCAGTGCGAATCCTGATTTGAGGAGCAAGGGTAACTGTTTCGCTACCCTTGTTTAATCTCCTCTCTTCTAAAGCATCAATGGCATTAGCCAGCAGATTCATCAACACTTGATTAATTTGCCCTGGATAACACTCTACTGAGGGCAAGTTTCCATATTCTTTAATTAATTCAATAGCCCTATATTCTCCATTGGCTTTCAATTGATGCTGCAAAATTAATAGAGTACTTTCTAGTCCTTCGTGTATATCAATTAACTGAACCTCTATTTCACTGAGTCGCGAGAAGTTCCGTAAAGATTGAACAATCTCACAAATACGCTCTGCTCCTAATTTCATAGAATTTAGAACTTTTGGCAAGTCATCTACGAGAAACTGAAAATCTATTGCCTCCATTTCCTCATCGATTGCATTTGGGGTATTGGGGTAGTGTTGCTGATAGCAGTTAATAATATTTATTAGGTCTTGAACGTAGCGACTGGCATAATCAATATTGCCGGAGACAAAATTAATTGGATTTTTTATTTCGTGGGCTACTCCTGCTAGTAATTGTCCCAAACTCGACATTTTCTCACTCTGGAGTAATTGTGCTTGGGTTTGGGTGAGTTGCTGCAAGGTTTTTTTGAGTTCTTTAGCCTTGGTACGTTCTCTAGCTTCGGCCTGTTTTCGATCAGTAATATTATTGAGGGTGCCAGTTGTACCATCAATTACGCCCTCGGCATTGATAGTACAGCGAGAATTAACCTCCACCCAGCGATAATTGCCTGCTTGCGTCTGGTAGCGAATTTCATAGCAAGCATCTTGTGTTTGACCTTCAACGAGTTGCTCAAATTGCTCAGAGTGCTTGAGTTGATCTTGAGGGTGAATTAGTTTATAACAGGGAGTGCCTAAGCTTGCCTTCAAGTCAAATCCAGTAATCTCCGTCCAGGCTGGATTAAGAAATGTCCAGAGACCATTAAGGTCAGTCTGGAAGATTACTTCTGTCGCGTTATCCACCACACAACGGTATTTTTCTTGGGTTTGGTATAGTTGCTCTTGAGAATGCTGTAATGTTGCTAATAGCTGATTAATCGCCCTAGCAAGGTGCGATAGTTCATCTTGGCCACTAGTCAGCAAACGCCCAGAAAGGTCACCACTAGTACGAATACTGCTGACGGCGATAGTAAAGCGACTTAAAGGCAGTAGGACTGATTTTTCTAAGAGCAACAGTGTAACCAGACCAAAAAGCAAACCTACTACTAACAGCGCTGCTAGCAGATAACGCAAGCCTTGTTGACCTTGCAGGTAGATGTCTCTGGGGGTATCCACACGCAGTAATAAACCAGAGTGTCCCTGAATGTCCTTGAGTATGGTGTAACCAGCAATTCTCCCAGTACTCAAAGGAGAGACAACAATTGGAGTCTGAGATGGCGATACTCCTTGTCTGAGTCGAATTATTGCTGCTTGGCAGTCACTGGGCAATAGTTTATCTTGCAACGAATAAACACTAAGCTGTAAGCTAGTAAGCTTAGAAAATTTCTTAATTTCAGCTTCGTTGAGGAAACGACCAAAAGTTAAAGCGCCACGAGTAGGAGCAGTCCGATCATTATTCAAAATTGGTCTAGAAGCAACTAGTAGGCTACTTTCTGGTAAAACTACAATTCCTGAAAGGCTGCTATCAACTGTTATCTTTTCGAGTATGCCTGGGTTAGTGCTAAGATATCGTTTCAGGCTTTCGGGAACGGGGGCAGCGGTCTCTTGTTGTAAATTTAGGCCTTTGCCGTAGACAATTCTGCCTGTCGTGTCGGTAAATAACATGACATTGAGCCGGAGGTTAGCAATGGCTTCATCCTGAAGGTTCTCCTTAATGTAGTCTTGGTTGGCATCCTCTACAAAGTTGTAAGTTTCGTCCCACGTTGCCCAATCAACTGTAGTACTGTCTAGTTCCATCAAGTCATTGGTTAAAGCACCGACAACTCGCTTAACATTCTGGTGAGTCTGCTGCAACTCGATTTTGGCAAAACCCTTTAACCAAATTGCTGATAAGCTTTGGTAAAGAGTTATGAGTAGACCGGAAAGCGTCACGCCAATGATCAGCAATGTTTTCTGACGTAGAGTCATGAACTTATGACGTAGGTAATATAAGGTTCTTTGATGAATCGCCCCTAATCTCTATTAAATTGGAATAAAACCGATTGTAGACAAAATGGAAGACAGAAAATTGAGTTGTAATCGCCAGTAACTGGCTGATAGCCTCAATTAACTATTTTCTATTAGCAGTTGATGCTGAGCTTAAAAAATTTAATTGCCTTTACCGTGCCGCTTCTACGCTGAGTAGCGGTAAGTCCCCCTGGCAATGTATATTAACTAAAATGCTCCTGAATCAGCTATGGTAGCTCCCATCCCAGAAGCCCCTGAAATCGAGCGCCACAGAGCCGCGATAGTACGCACTGACATCTCTAAACCGGTGCGATTGGCTATAGAGAGCGCGATATTAACCAAAGATATCACATTTTTCGACTACGGCTGTGGCCATGGTGGTGACAGTCAGCGTCTTACTAAGCAGGGTTATGCCTGTGCCGCGTGGGATCCTTACTACCAACCGAACAATCCCCTGATCCCAGCGGAGGTGGTCAATCTAGGCTACGTCATCAATGTTATTGAAGATCCAGTGGAGCGTCGTGAAGCTTTACTCAAAGCCTGGGAACTTGCCCAAAAAGTCCTAATTGTCTCTGCTCAAGTCTTAATTGATCAAGGTGTTAGTGGTCAAATTGCCTACGGTGACGGTATTGTTACCCGCCGCAATACTTTTCAAAAGTATTACGAACAAGAAGAACTCAAAACCTACATTGACCAAGTTTTAGGCGTGGATGCGGTTCCGGTTGCCTTGGGTATTTACTGCGTTTTTCGTGATGAAGCCCAAGCCGAAAGCTTCCGGGCGTCTCGCTTTCGTTCCCGCACTACTACCCCAAGAATCCGTCTCAGTATTAAGCGGTTTGAGGACTATCAGGAACTCCTTGCTCCCTTGATGGCATTCGTGACAGAACGCGGACGCCTACCGAGTACCGTTGAATTAGCCAACGCTGCCGAACTACTTGAGGAATTTGGCAGCCTACGCCGCGCTTTTCAAGTAGTCTTGCAAGCCACCGACCAAGAAGAATGGGATGCGATCGCAGAAAAACGCCGTAAAGACCTCTTAGTTTACCTTGCCCTGACGCAGTTTGGTCACCGTCCTAGATTTGGTAATCTAGAAAGCGCAGTGCAAAATGACATTAAAGCCTTGTTCGGCAGCTACAAGCAAGCCTGTGTTGCTGCTGACTTAATGCTGTTGAGTGTGGGCAATCTTCGCTTAATTGCCAACTGCTGTAAAAGTAGCGATATCGGTAAACTACTGCCTAACGCTCTCTATGTACATGTCTTGACCTTAGAAGCTCTTAATCCACTACTGCGACTCTACGAAGGTTGCGCTAGCCGCACCATTGGTCGTTTAGATGGCGCTACTTTAGTTAAATTCCACATCAATCAGCCGAAAATCTCCTATTTATTCTATCCCGACTTTGACACTGACCCTCATCCCGCCCTACATACCAGCATGCAAATTGACTTGCGGGATTTACAAGTAACCTATCGGGATTACGAAACATCCCCAAATCCGCCAGTATTGCACCGCAAAGAAACCTTCGTCACCCCCGATTATCCTCTGTATGAGAAGTTTACTAAACTAACTCGCCAGGAAGAAAACTGGGGACTACTGGAGAACAGCCAAACTATTGGCACTCTCAAAGGCTGGCAAAAGTGCCTCAAAGAACACTGTGCTGAGGTTCAAGGCCATCGTGTCTACTGGCGTAAGGATGCTGATCCTTACCGTGTTAAATTATTGCGTGCTGCCCGTAACCAAAGAAGCAAACACCAGAAATAAACAATTGTTTGACAAATACGCGAAGAGCCCTGATAATGGAATACGGCTCGCAGATTGGGACTGTAGTTCAATTGGTTAGAGCACCGCCCTGTCACGGCGGAAGTTGCGGGTTCGAGCCCCGTCAGTCCCGTAGAAACAAAAGAGAGTTAGTCGGTTGATAGCACAACGCTGACCTAAACTATCTCAGCAGCTTAAAGCACAAGCCTTCTGGAGACTCGTACTTTGAGCTGCCTTGACTATCGAGGCATCAAAGACTCCGACTCTGTCGCGACTTCCGAAGCCTCTGGTGTTGTCTTCGAGGGGCGAGTGTACCAGTACGCCCAGGCAATCAACACCGCCTGAAAGGGTAGCCTTGCCCAATAAACTACTTGATTTTGGGGTATTCCCTCAACCTTAATGTTGTGCACAGTCATGTAAATGTTGGCAGGGAATACGGCAATAAATAAGGAAATTAAACCCCATGCTGCTGGCACACTGACCAGGGGAATCAACAAGCCAATGCCACCGAGAATCTCGAAGAAGCCACTAACGTAGACAGAAGCTAAGGGTGGAAATAGTGGCGGTACAATACGAGCATACTGCTCCGGTCTCAGAAAGTGGGTGAGACCGACAACGATAATAGACACAGCCAGAACACCTCGCAGAGTTGCTTTGAGGTGATGACCGTTACGATGTTCAGAATTCATGGAAAATAGAAAGAACGTGCGATCAAACGGTAGAACAAGTGAACTGCAGGCTACCTCTATCGGGAGTTAGCCTTTAATCCTGAGTTTGAAGGAAAATATTGGGTAGAAACCTTGTCCTAGAAGGACGGCCTTACTGATAAAATAGAAAAGGTCAACGACCTACCCGAACGATGGAGACACAAAGCCTAACACCAAAGTTTGCAATTAATGCAACGGCGCAGAAAAATCGGTAGATCGGGAAAAGAGGACAGGGCAATGGTGGACATCCCTGGAATCAAACACATAAGATATCCTTATTGGGATTTCGATACATATGGCGGTGGGACACACCGTATCAGTCTGTGGAGCGAACGTAAGACCAAATCCCTTCAGGGTGGAGGCAGTTGCTATGAAGCAGAAACCTAAGTCGCGAGTCTTAGGAATCCCTAAGCCTTTAGGCTGGGGAGGATGTCAAAAGAACAACTAACTAACACCTGAGAGATGCTTCTGTGACTGTTAGAGTACGTATTGCTCCCAGTCCAACTGGAAATTTACACATCGGTACAGCAAGAACAGCCGTCTTTAACTGGCTGTTTGCCCGTCACCATGGCGGTCAATTTATTCTGCGCGTTGAAGATACAGACCAAACGCGATCGCGCCCTGAATATACCCAAAACATCCTGGAGGGTCTTACCTGGCTAGGATTGAACTGGGACGAAGGACCTACCTTCCAATCAAAACGTCTGCAACTCTATCGGCAAGCAACTCAAAAGCTTTTAGATCAAGGCTTGGCTTATCGCTGCTATTGCACAGCCGAGGAACTAGAAGAAATGCGAGCAGCACAGAAAGCCAGAAAAGAAGCTCCCCGCTATGATAATCGGCATCGTCACCTCACAGCAGAGCAGCGAGCGGCATTTGAAGCCGAAGGACGCAAGCCAGTAATTCGTTTTATGATTGACGATGGTCGGGAGATCGTCTGGAAAGACCTGGTACGAGGTAAAGTTACCTGGAAGGGTTCTGACCTTGGAGGTGATATGGTAATTGCCAGGGCTTCAGAGGAAGACGAGATTGGCCAACCCCTCTACAATCTAGCGGTAGTGGTAGATGACATGGATATGAAAATTACCCACGTCATCCGGGGCGAAGATCATATTGCCAATACAGCCAAACAGATTTTGCTCTATGAAGCAATGGGCGCTGCGGTGCCAGAGTTTGCCCATACACCGTTAATTTTGAATACCCAGGGACAGAAGTTATCAAAACGTGATGGAGTAACTTCGATTTCTGATTTTCAGGAGATGGGCTTTTTGCCAGATGCGATCGCTAATTACATGACTCTGTTGGGTTGGTCGCCACCAGACTCGACTCAGGAAATTTTTAGCTTAGAAGACGCTGCTAAAGAGTTTAACTTTGAGCGCGTTAATCGTGCAGGAGCAAAGTTTGACTGGGCAAAACTGGATTGGTTGAACTCTCAATATGTTCACCAAATGAGTCCAACTCAGCTAGTGGATTTGCTAATTCCCTACTGGCAAACTGCTGGTTTTGAATTTGACCCAATTAGCGATCGCCCCTGGCTAGAACAGTTGGCGGCGGTGATTGGCCCAAGTCTGACTCGCTTACCTGAAGCTGTAGAAATGACAAGTATCTTCTTTACTCAGTCAGTTGAATTTAAGGAAGAAGCCCTTAACCAACTACAACAAGTAGGCGCTAGTGAAGTTGTGCAAGCTATCCTGGAACAGCTTGATCGCAGTGAACAGTTAACCTCAGAAGAGGCGGGGCAAATTATCAAACAAGTGACAAAAGAACAGAAGGTGAAAAAAGGGTTGGTAATGCGATCGCTGCGTGCTGCCCTCACCGGAGATGTCCACGGCCCTGACTTAATAGAATCCTGGCTAATTCTCCAGCAACGCGGTTTAGCCCAAGCCCGCTTACAACAGGCATTGCAGCAAGGCAGTGAAAAATAGATGAGTAAGTGAACTTGATTACAGTCAGGGGTCGGAATCAGCTTGATATTCTCACCCTTGACTCCCTTTCTTCTCGACCACAAATAGTGTAAATATAGTGGTTGATTATCAATTAACTATTTTTAATTAGCGACAAACCCCAGTGTCACCTCAACCGGGGGAGAAGTCAAACTTCAGAGTTTCTGTTTAAGGGAACACAATCAACTAAGCCACAGTCACTACTAAACAATCAAGCCATTAATACCTGATATAAGCGTGCCTTTCACAGCCGTTAGCATACACAAGCAACTGAATCGGCTAGGGAGAAAATTTCTCGGAGCGTTTATTTTGGTAGCCGCAGTCAATCAGATAGAGTATTGTTGGCCTATTCTATCCTGCAATGCAGCTACTTTATCGCGCTTCTGGTGTACTCAGACTACAGGCTGCGACAGTTCTCAAGAAGCTGCGATGGTTGATGGAGGTCTATTTAGGCAAGCTTTGAGCCAGAAGCAGCCACAACCTCAGTTAATTTTCGATAATGTCACAATTGGGCCAAAATTTTCTCCCAACCCAATGAAGATTCGAGGCGTTAGCGGTGGTTCTGTAGCCGCCAGCCAAGTCGCAGATCTTCCTACAACACCAACTGGGCGCTGTTTGGGTTTTGTAGATCAACAACCTGACCATACAGTTGTTTTGACAACCTTCTTCAGTCATCTAAGCATACAAGTAGAAAGTCCAAAAGACACAACTATTGTAATTCGTGGCCCTGGGGGTAGCTGGTGTAACGATGATTTCGAGGGCAAAAATCCTGGCATAACTGGTGACTGGCTGGCTGGTACTTATCAAATCTGGGTAGGTTCTTACGAAAAAAACGACTATCAACCCTACATTCTCAGCATCAAGGAAGTTCGTTAGCTGATAGATGGCAACAAAATAAACAAGATAATTTGGTATTAATAATCACCCAATTGGGTGAGTTGATTGGATGAAGTGCCATCCTTAGCTTGATAATTATTGTGATAGTAGTTCAAGCGTCACATGGGGTCTTAACTACAATGGCTAGATACGGTTCTGATGGAAATGATTTGCTAGAGTCTAAGTCGGGATGGTGGATATTTGGTAATTACGAGGAAACATTGTACGGCTATAGAGGTGATGACACTTTAAAAGGTGGTGACCGCGACGACAACCTCTACGGCGACGAAGACAACGATGACCTCTATGGTTACAAAGGCAGCGACTACTTGTATGGCGGTCAAGGGGATGACATTTTATATGGCAATCAAGGCGATGACTACTTAAACGGTGGTGATGGTGATGACGACCTTGATGCTGGAGAAGGTTATGACACTCTAACTGGTGGAACTGGTGCTGACTACTTTATTTTTGACTCTCCCACAGAGGGGATTGATACTATTACTGACTTCTACTTTGGGGAAGGAGATAAAATAGAAATTTCTGCTGATGGCTTCGGTATTGGCACTACTGAATATAATCGCTTCTTTTATGACAGCAACACAGGCGCTTTGTACTTTGATAATCAACAGTTAGCTTGGCTCAATACTGACTCAGATTTTAATACTATCTCAAATATAGTGATTGTTTAGAAACTTGATGAAAATAGCTCTAGTGCTAACTGTTAAGTGGAGGTCTTGATCGCACGATTAAACTATGGGACATCACGACAGGACGCTGTATCAAAACATTGGTAGGCGATCACTGCTGTCAATTTTATAAGCCTGTAACACTCCTTACAGTGCTTTTCAGCAGCTTTCAATCTTTGCTGCATCTAGATGTTGTACTGTTTAAGCTGTGACTATTTCGGCATTTGTATCAGGAGATGCTGGCTCAAACCAGATCACAATGATCTGATCTGGTCGCAAACCTAACGACTCTGAGGTGCGCCCGTTGCGTAGGCGAAGCCCGCCGCAGGCATCGCTAAATTCAACTTCAAATGCAGTACCCTCTGCTAGTATCTCAACCACCGCAGCAAACTGCCCACGCCACAAATTGTACTGGGGAAGGTCAACTTCACTCGTCCCTGAGGAGAATATCAACGGCGGTTAGAGGGTGACACTTGACCAAGTGTCACCCTCTATTGCCAAATCTGTAGAGAAGGAGCTATTCTTAGTTCAGGTGTGAGGAGACAGTTTAAAGAAAAAGCCCTTGGGGTCGAAACACGGCCAGACTCCCGAGGGTTTTTTCTATTGAAAAATATTAAAATTTTCTCTGTCTAGACCCTAGAGATTAATTTCTCAAGTCGGGAACAGAAGCGTGTTTTGCAGATAATCTGTTCTTTAACCCTCCAGACCTAAATAAGCTCGCAAAGATTGGCGCATTATATCTACTGGTGGCTTTTGTCCCAGCCAGATTTTTAAAGCAGCCGCTCCCTGCTGCACTAGCATTTCCAAACCATTAATAGCAATCGCGCCCTGTTCCTGGGCTTGTTTAAGAAACTGCGTAGGATGAGGAGTATAAATCAGGTCATAGGCGATTGTACCCTCACCGAGATGTTGCATAGTCGCCTGATCGAGAGGAGACTGGTCAACGTGGGGGTACATTCCGACAGGAGTAGTATTAACTAACAAATCTGCCTTGGGAATAAGAGCTGCAACTTCTTCCCAAGGGTGAATAATGATATTTAGTGGCACAGGGGAATTAACCCAGCTTTGCTGAAATTGACTTAACTTTTGTGGATTACGACCAACTACGTGAATTTCAGTACAACCAAGTTGCTGACAACCCACCACCACTGCTCTTGCCGCACCACCATATCCCAAAATTACCGTTGTCGTTTGACCCCAATCCCGATTATCAGTTTGTAAAGGCGCGATAAAGCCTTCTACATCCGTATTAGTGCCACTCCAACCTGCCTCTGTGCGCCACACGGTGTTTACTGCTCCCACGCCTTGAGCAACCGCTGAAACTTCTGATAACAGAGAGATAATTGCTTGCTTGTGGGGAATAGTAACACTAAAGCCAATTAAACCAATGGCATGAAAACCAGCAACTACTGTTGCCAAATCTGCCGCTTTTACTGGCAAGGGCAAGTAGACATAATCTACACTCAAAGATGCGATCGCCGCATTGTGCATCACGGGCGACAAAGAATGCTCAATTGGATTGCCAATCACTCCTAGTAATTTGGTTGTCCCTGTAATTAGCTGCATAACTGTCTTTTTCCACAGCTTTTGTATCTTAACTTAGTTCTTCACTAAGACCTAATTGCACAAGAGGAGTCTACAGTCAGGCAAGAAAATTTTTCATCAAATTATTGGGTGCCAAGTTGATCTTCTCTGAGTCATTAGACCTCTTGCAAAAGTAGCGGCAGCTAACTAATTTGAGTTCAAACGAAGTTCGTAATTATAGATGCCTGCAATTAAATTAAAGCGTAAACCAAACCTTTTTCTTCTGTTGCGATATCGCTCGGATAAAATTCTAAATATTTTGAGGCGACGGTAAACATGTTCAATCACTATCCTCTCTGAAGCTAATTTATGATTCTCTTTTTTTGTTCTTTTGATAGTTTGCTCTTCTTGGGTTTTTTATGGGGTATCCGACTTTGTTTGTGGATTTTCGCTATTCCCTGATATCCTCGATCTCCGAGACACTGTATCTCTGTCTTTAGATTGGTTTTACTCCGTTTAAACAACTTAAAGTCGTGTTCTTTACCCTTGCCGCATGCAATACAGATAATCTCTTTGCTGTTTTTTTCAACGATAAGTTGAGATTTTAAAGTGTGCTTTTTCTTCTTGCCACTGTAGAACTTTTTCTGTTTTTTTGAGGACGCTCCAGGGGAGTTTCAGTTACATCGATAACTGCTATCTCTATTGGGTTTCCCGATTTCAATAGTTGTTTCTTTCCCGGAATCCTTAATTCCTTTGACTTGATTAAAATATCTTCTGTTTTACGAATTATTCGATATACTGTTGATTCATTAAGTCCCCAATGTTGACCGATATGAAAGTAAGTTCTGTACTCTCGTAAGTATTCGAGCGTCATCAATACTTGATTTTCTGGACTTAATTTGGACGGTCTTCCGGTTTTTATCTTCTGTTTTTCATTTGTTTCCACTAACTCAACCATCTTAGCAAACGTCTCTTTTCTAACTCCACAAAGGCGTTTGAACTCTTGGGGTTTTAGGTCTTTCACCTTTTCATAGGTCATTATTTTCCCTCATACTGACCTATTTATCTCTTTTTTACTGGACTTTTGCAAGAGGTCTATTGTCTAAATCCATATTCTACCCAAGTTCTCAGTCCATAAAGATGTAAGTTTGCACATAAGTTGAAATTTTTCCCACGGACTGACAGCACTTTCAGCCCTCTGATTTGCACATAAGATGAAAAATTTTGACCCAATAGATGAAAATTTCCTACCCTTATGACGCATTAGATGAAATTTTCGACCCTCAGGCGCTGGATTCCAGCCCTTAACCGGAACTTGGTTAAGGCTTTGAGAGCCGTGGAGGAGAACTAGAGAAGTACTAGAGCCGGCTAACAGAGAATGACAATCATTCCAGAGGTGGGAAGTTCTCCCTTTAGGGAGAACTTCCGTCAGTGAGGTTTGGGGTCGAAAGCTCCAAATGAGAGAGTAGGTATTGTTCCGGCTCTCTATACATCTAAAATCTAGAAGCAGTCAGAGAAGTATCTCATCCGAAAGAAAAGGGTTTCTTTATACATATCGATTCGACTTTCAGCAAAAAGTTTAGCTAAGGTTAGTCCTTCCAGTTCCGACCTAGATGCTAATTTTTCGGTTAGACGAGTTTTTCGAGTTAACGAGATACAAATTGAGTAATACCGAAATTTTTTATAGAAAGATATCTGGATATTTTTAATGGCAACCTTTCTCAAAAATCTTTCAAAATAATCGGCGAAGACCTCTTGGATAAATTCCCAAGACTCTTGAGCGAACCAAATAAACACTGATTCAAAAAAAATCATAACATCTCTGAACCGCCAACCATAAACATATCTGTTAGAAGCACCATATCCAAGAAAAACCTCGTGCCTATCCATTAATTGACAGAAGTTATCCTACCAATTTTTCAATAAAGCAAAAACTCGCTCAAACTCACTTACCGATTTCAAGTCAAATGCTAAACTGGCTTCTTTGGGCGGAAACACTTGGTATCTAATTCCCGGAAGGCGACAAAATCTTAACAGAGAAACTAAAAGATTCACTAGACTCCCCAAATTTAATTGAGTCACAGGATTATCTGAAGATACTCTTAAGTGATTCTCAGAAGGCAAACCCCCTAGATGACACAGCTTATAGATAAGACTGGATAAGGTGATGTGTTCGTTTTCCACGGCTGGCGGCTGGAAAGAGCGCCAGTCAAATTGACAGGAGCATATAGCTATTTTAGGTCTAGACCAGGGAATCGGCTCTTGACACTGGGGACATCTATCAATCAGTAAACAATGATGAAGAGGACAGGCACTAACAACTGATAACTCCCAAAAGAAACGATAATAAGGTTTTTCCTGCAAACAAATCGGACACAGTTGAATCTGCTGGCGATTTAAAGCATCAGTTGGAACAATATTGCCAAAAACCTTAACTTGCTTCACAGCTTTAGGGTAAATCAAGGTATTGGCAGGAAATGCCATCGACCAAAGAATATCTGCCTCGACATCAGAAATATTGCTCAGCCTAGATAAATCATCTTTCTCACGATTGAAGACATTGCCATATATTCCTCTTGCTCTTAAACCGGACATTTGAAAAATCCACTTAGCGGGACTTAAACGAAAATAAAGAGTTAATAAAGGTATAATTTAGGCATGGCAGCCATTTGACATTAGAGTGTAAGACAGGAAAGAGACAACCCCCGCCGCCATGCCTCCTTGCTTCGATAGATGGTGCAAACGCTTTGATGATGTCTGGAGACATCAAGCGCAAAAAAGGGAGTTTAGGAACTATATTGGGGGATTATTAGGGGAAAGTGAAGGAAAAAACCTGTCTCAAATGGCGGATAACGCGGTGGGAGTGACTTACCACCGATTACATCATTTTTTAACGGAAGCCCCCTGGAATGCTCAACAGGTAAATGAGCGGCGTCTACTGGTGATGAATCAGTGTAGCCCAACCCGAATAAGTAGAGGATTCACGTTAATTGTAGATGACTCAGGACATAGGAAAAGTGGCAATTTCACGGCGGGAGTAGGACGACAGTACATTGGAGAAATCGGGAAGACAGACAACGGAATAGTAGTGGTAACAACTCATCTATATGATGGGAAAAAAGCCTACCGTTAGATATAGAGTTATCTCAACACGCTAGTTCTTTAGCTGAAGGAAAAAAGATATTGAATTCCAGAAAAAGCCGGAGTTAGGCTTAGCATTAATTGACCGCAGCATGAACAGAGGATATCGACCGGGTATCGTATTAATTGATGCTGGGTATGGAAATAACACAACGTTTTTGCTGGAACTGGAAAAAAGGAAACTCAAGTATATAGGAGGATTAGCCAAAAACCGTAAGGTGATAATTGAAATAGGGATAAGTCAACGAGAAGAGATTCGCCTAGATAAGTTAGCCGAATCCTTGTCGCCAAAAGATTTTACCCCTGTTCAAATCAATCTAGATAAACTGAAAACCGTTTGGGTGGCTCCTGTAGAAGTTGAACTCTCACAGCTTGAAGGAAAGAGAACAATTGCTATCGTCATGAATGCCTCAACCTTCGACCAAGCTAGTGATGTTGACTATTTTATTACCAATGTTGAATCAACAAAAGCCACAGCCGATTGGATAGTAACTACCTACTCTCAAAGAAATTGGGTAGAAGTTTTCTATCGGGAAGCCAAAGGCTGGTTGGGTTTATCTGAATATCAAGTCAGAGATTATAGAAGCCTGATAAGACATTTCATGCTTGTGTTTTGTGCCTATACATTTATTTTATGGCACACTTTAACCGGAGGATTAAGACGGCGTTGGGCATCGAAACCTTTAAACACCTTTACTGAAGCATTAGAGGCGTTTCGGACAGCGATGTCTTTCCGTTTTATGGAGTGGTTGAACCACAATCGGGACGTATTCTTTGCTCACAAAGCTGCTTTGGGCTTTGTTTGGGCTTGAAATCTGTCTAAGTCCCATTAGGAGACGAGTAGTAGTTGGTCTCAGTAAGTCGGATGATATAACCCCCAGACTTTCATCGGGATAGGGTCGAGGTCTCCTCAACAGTCTTCTACTCTTCACGATGATGCTTACTGCTCTCTTACTCTATTTATGCAAAACATCAGATACCTTTTTAGTTTTCTTCTTCGGTTTGATTCTGGAGTTAGTAGCTCCAACCTGAGCTGGCTTGAAAAAAGTCAGATTCTCTTGACTATCCTCCATAAATTCATCAGTTAAAAAAGGATTGTGCTTAGTTGGCTTATCGGCTTTGACATACTTGTCAAAAGCAATTGCTAAAACATTTAAGTCCAGTTTTTCTTTGCCTTGTTTGAGTGCTAGATGCGCTCCATACCGAACCAGCTTCATGACGTAGGCGACAATTCCATCCGAGGCATAGTAAAAACGGAGTGCCATTTCCTCACTAGCCAAATCCGACGGCTTCAATAAGGGAAGTTGAGACTCGACTGCGTGGAGAAACGTGCGAAATTCTTTCCCAGCATCCACCGACCACTCAAAAGGACTAAGATTATGCCGATTCGCAAACCTCCGGCTCAATTGCGGGTTGAACTGAAAAACGGTTTCCGCCTCCGGCAGTCCAATTAAAACCATTGGCACTTTTGTATCTAATATCAAGTCCTTCAACCAGTCAGATACCGTTTTGAGGACTTTGGCTGAATCTCGGTCAATAAAATGTTGGAATTCATCTAAGAAAACAAGGGATACCCCACAATCTTTCATCAATCCAATCAGTCGAATTGTCTGATTGCTGATAGCGCCCCGGCTCATAGGCTGGGTCTCCCAGTTCCCAAAGCAGCTTACTGACGACGCTTTTGACGGTAGCCGGGGAAGGAATCGTGACCGACAGGATGGGAACTACAGTCCCTTCTGGAGTTTCTTTTCTGGGATAATCTTTTTCATAGCTCTTGATGAGCGTAGTTTTCCCGGCTCCCGTCGCACCCTTTAAAAATAAGCATTCCGGTTCATCTTTCAAGTCCGAAAAATGACGACAATCATCGATGGCACTTAGAATTTCCTTGAACCGGGGATAGACGACGTAGATGTTATTGACAATGTAGAGCCGCTCTTTAAAGGTCATAGTTTGTAACGACTTTTTATCTATCTGCATCAGGTTCGACCTCACTGGGGTAAGTTGGTAACCCGATGCTGACATCCCATCCCGATAAATCTGGCTGCCAATTATCGGTTGAAGTATCATGGTTTTCGGGTTGAGCTGGCGAGTTGACTTTCTGACCACCCGCCTTGGTGGATGACCGACGACGGGACTTGGGTTGAGATGTCTGTGGTACGTTCTGGTGATGGCAGAGATTCTTGGGCAGGGTTGGGATTATGGGTACTGCCCAAGTCAGAGAGTCCTGATCTCGAATGAGGTTGACTGCTGCTGTCGTTCGATTCTTGGCTTTGACTACACTCACCAGAACCAGACCGTCCAATCCCCAACCACCTCGCCATTGCAGTCCGAGTTCGACCTTTCTTTGATGAATTCCATTCCCGCTCGACAATTCGTTGAATCTTTTCTTTGGCTAAGGACAAAGCCACAATGTCCACTGTTTCAGCTTCTTGGCGTGCCAGTTGTTTAACGACTTGGTGCTGCCAGAGGGTCAACCCTTTAGTGTATTCAACACAAAGCGCAGGCACCTCTAAAAATTGATGAGTTGTGGGGTCTAAGACATAGATGCAAGATAAATCAGTGGGGTCATACTTAACCGTTGCTTTCTCAGTACTTTGATGATTTGACCGCAGCCGAGCCAGTTCGCTGCTGTTGTAGAGCAGACCTTCAAACTCCACTCCTCTTCTGGTAACTTTTCGGGTGGTGATGCTGCCCACTAAAACTTTCAGTTCTTGATTAGACGGAGGTAAAGCTGGCGTCCATTCAGTAATCGCTAATTCCCACACTTTAGAGCGAGGAGATTTCAGTTCGGGATGGGAACTCTGGTTATGGATATCGACAATAAAAATATGGAGAATTTCTTGTAGAGCTTTAAACGAAATTACCGCATTCTTTTTGGGGTCGTAATCAGACGGTTGCAGAAAATTAGAGAAGGTTTTTCCAGGAGCATCGGAAAGCAACTGACTATTTAAAGCTCCGAAATACCGTTCTATAGCACTCTTGTACCAAGGCATTTTAGGGGGAGAGTATTGGATGACGATTCCAAGCTGAAGGCAGGCATCTTCAAAGTGAGTGCTGTAAAACTCTTTGCCGTTGTCAACGACAATCACTTCCGGCAGACCGTAGGTGTCCCAGGTATTTTCTACGCTCTTGAATTGGGAGTGAAGATAATTTTTAGGGCGAATAGCGTGCAGTAGGCATTGCATCACCGATAAATAAGAAGGCGGCTCAAAACTGGCGTAATAACCCAGTACTACTCCTGAATACTTATCGATGGCGCTGGTCAGCCAAGGAGTACCAATCGGCATCCGGGTTTGGGTATCCACAACAAACAGTGGTAATTTGGTATGGTCAATTTCCACCCTTTCTAATGGGCGGAGTGGATGCGACCTTTTTGAACTGGGTCATACATCTGGCTGGTTATTCTTTTACCATAGCGACCCACGGCTTTGACGTAAGGGTCTAGTTGGCGAATAGCACGATAGATAGCTGCAATGTTGGGAATTTCTAAGGAGTCTTGCCCGATAGCTTCTCGCAGCCGATTAGACTGATTAATTTCGATAATTACCCGTTCATAAACATCAGCACCGGAGGCTTGAGAGGGTTTGAGATACACTTGTTCAATTGCCTTGGAGATAATTTTCCGGACTTCTGGGTTGAGTCGGGGTTGACGATTGCCTTTGGATACATATTTGGGTACTAAAGAGCGAATATCTTGCCCCGATGCTTCGTAATCCTTTAGCCACCTCCAGAGTGTCAGCCATGAGGGAGGTTGGCTATCTTCGATTTCAAGAGCCACCTGGTTGATAATGGGTTTTAAGTTTGACTCAGTTCGCTTCAAGATGTTGTTGGAGAGAACCCGTTCTATATACCTGTATTTTCTTTTCGATTCTTCTCTTAATTCTGAGGGGAGCTGAGTAAAATCTGCGCTAATATATCCTTTTAGGGAATGGCTTTGTTTTCCTCTTGTAGCTTCAACTTCAATAGACCTCTTGCAAAAGTCCAGTAAAAAAGAGATAAATAGGTCAGTATGAGGGAAAATAATGACCTATGAAAAGGTGAAAGACCTAAAACCCCAAGAGTTCAAACGCCTTTGTGGAGTTAGAAAAGAGACGTTTGCTAAGATGGTTGAGTTAGTGGAAACAAATGAAAAACAGAAGATAAAAACCGGAAGACCGTCCAAATTAAGTCCAGAAAATCAAGTATTGATGACGCTCGAATACTTACGAGAGTACAGAACTTACTTTCATATCGGTCAACATTGGGGACTTAACGAATCAACAGTATATCGAATAATTCGTAAAATAGAAAATATTTTAATCAAGTCAAAAGAATTAAGGATTCCGGGAAAGAAACAACTATTGAAATCGGGAAACCCAATAGAGATAGCAGTTATCGATGTAACTGAAACTCCCCTGGAGCGTCCTCAAAAAAACAGAAAAAGTTCTACAGTGGCAAGAAAAAAAGCACACTTTAAAATCTCAACTTATCGTTGAAAAAAACAGCAAAGAGATTATCTGTATTGCATGCGGCAAGGGTAAAGAACACGACTTTAAGTTGTTTAAACGTAGTAAAACCAATCTAAAGACAGAGATACAGTGTCTCGGAGACCAAGGATATCAGGGAATAGCGAAAATCGACAAACAAAGTCGGATACCCCATAAAAAACCCAAGAAGAGCAAACTATCAAAAGAACAAAAAAAGAGAATCATAAATTAGCTTCAGAGAGGATAGTGATTGAACATGTTTACCGTCGCCTCAAAATATTTAGAATTTTATCCGAGCGATATCGCAACAGAAGAAAAAGGTTTGGTTTACGCTTTAATTTAATTGCAGGCATCTATAATTACGAACTTCGTTTGAACTCAAATTAGTTAGCTGCCGCTACTTTTGCAAGAGGTCTATTATTGGCGTGAGTCGGTGTAGAGGTAGGAAAATATTATTATGAAAATCCCCAAAATTGCTAAACTCTTTGCCTGTTCGTTAGGTATCTTCTTGCTGTGTACTGCCCCAACTGGTGCCGAAAATACCTTAACCTCTGTCCAACCAGAACAGCAACAACTAACTCAACAAAAGATATTAAAGGAACTAATCAAGGCGGATGTTGTGTATCTCGGAGAAACTCACAGTAGTGCTGCTGATCATCAAGCGCAGTTGGCAATTATGCAAGCACTCTACCAGGAAAATCCGAAAATTGCGATCGCCATGGAGATGTTTCAGCGACCTTATCAGGATATCCTTGATCAATATTTGGCGGGAAAAATTACTGAAGCCCAATTAATTGAACAAACTGAGTATGAACAACGTTGGGGTTTCCCTTGGGAATACTATGCTCCCCTCGTGCGCTTTGCTAAAGCGAATCAACTGCCTGTCTTAGCTTTAAATGCACCCACAGAAGTAACACGCCAAGTAGCCCGTAACGGTATAGAAAGTCTGACAAAAGAAGAAAGGCAATATATTCCGCCTCTGTCAGAAATTCGGACAGATAACGCCGAGTACCGACAAATGGTGCAGAAACTCTACGAACAACATCATCAGGCAGGACAGGGCAACAGTAGCAGCCTTGAGGGATTTTTCACTACGCAGGTGTTGTGGGATGAAACTATGGCTCAAGCAATTGCCCAATTTCTTGAGACTAATCCAGATTATCAAGTAGTTGTGCTAGCTGGGCTGGGCCATCTTGTATATAGCTATGGAATACCCAGCCGTGTTGCTAGACGCCTCGAAAATCGTCAGTTGCTACAGAGTACGGTTTTATTAGGTGTTTCTGAAGCTGAAGTTAAGGCAAGTTTTCCAACGCCAAATACACGATCTCAAAATAAGGTTGCTGATTACTTTTGGCAGCACTTTTAACGAATGGTATGGTTTGAGCTTTTATCCGTTTGCTTTTGAGAAATTGCAACTAAGAATAACTACCCACAAATTCCACTAACGGCTTAAATAAGCTTACCAATTCAGAACTACTAGCAACAAGAGTGGGAAATGGTCTAGCACCGTAATCAGCACCAACTTTTAGGGGGAAAATTGACTCTGATTCTAAAGGTGACCAAACCCCTCCGGCTGCTTGTACAATCACCCAAGCCCCAGCAATATCCCAAATCTTTGGTGTAGCTTCTACACCTCCTAAAACAGCACCACTGGCAACAGTAAGAAAGTTATAACTGGCAACACCCAGCATGCGAATTTTACAGGGGAAGGGTTGCTTCATCACTGAAGTACTGCGGGAGCAAAGGTTGAAAAAGTGGTTATTACTTGGAGCATCGCTACTGCTGTGGATAGGAAGTCCGTTAAGAAAGGCACCTTTCTCTTGATCAGCGATTCCCGATTCGTGCCTCCAAAACCCATGAAATGACTGCCTGATGGTGGGGAAATGAACATAACCAAATACGGGTGTTCCTTGATAAAGCAATCCAAAGGAAGTCCCCCAAATTGGAATCCCTCGTGTAAAGTTTGTCGTGCCATCCAAAGGGTCAATAATCCAGCACCATTCAGTATCTGGGAAGGTGTGTTGGGCTTCTTCGCTTAAGATACCGTGGCTGGGAAAACGAGATGCGATCGCCTCTCTAATCTCGGCATCTGCCCATTTATCTGCTTTAGTTACCAGGGTGCCATCTGCCTTTTGAGAGGCTTGTACCTGACCAAAATCAGTCATTAACTGAGTACCAATGCGGTCAGCAGTTTCTTTGGTAAAGTTGTAAATTTCTGTCCAAAAATCCTTCATGAAGCTGAATATATCTAGTGTTTTACATACCCCGCAATTGTGCAGAATTAAGATAAAAAACAAGGGGTTGCATCTTGTTTAATCTAAGTCACTTTCCATCGCAGCGATAATTGCCTGCTGGGTGTTATTGCGAAATTCTTGAACGTTAACTCGACCCAAAAACCAAATAGCGATAACCATACCCACTGCTTGCAATCCAAATACTAAGCTATAGGCCAGCAAGGGCGTTGTAAACAGTGCCTTGCCAATATCTAAAACTACACCCCCGGCTGCCGTAGCTACTGCCCTTGACATTGCTTGGGATAATCCCCAAGCACCAATAAATGTACCAGCCGTCTCGGCGGCGGTGAGGTCAAGCATCAGGCTGAGGGCGGCATTAGTAGTCATACCTAGGGTTAAACCAAACATTAACACTGCTAACCTTAAGAGATTCGGTTCTTGGGAAAATCCTGACAAAATAATCAGACAGAAGCAAACTGCTACCGATAGGCAGCCCAATTTAGTAGTTTTCTTTTTACCCAGGCGAGGTACAACCAAAAAACCCGTTGTACTCAAACCCAATAATGTTCCGATTCCCCAGAAAGAATTAAGTTTAGTAGTTTCGCCGATTGACATACCAAAAACTTCGGCACCATAAGGCTCTAAAACACCTTCCTGCATAAACAGACTCAGAGTCATTACTGCTAAAAAAGTAAAAAATATAGCGGTTTGGGGACTAGCAGTTAAGACTTTGAGCGCCTTGCCCAAAGTAATGTTTTCTTCTTGATTAATTACAGTTGAACGGGAAGCATAGCGAGAATATTTTTTCTCAAGACCAAGGGTTGAGAGTAAAGCTAGTCCACAGACAACCAGAGGCACAACGATAAATATTGTATTGATGGGTGCCTGTAACTGTTCTAAGGATGTTGAAAACGGTTCGGCACCTAAGAGCAATGTTGTACTACTATTGGCAACTAAAGCAGTTTCTGTCTTGCCGATATCTTTGAGTAAGATGCCGCCGGTAACCCCACCAATAACAATTCCCACCATTAATAATGACCAAGTAGTAGCTACTAATTGGGAGCGGTTATCTTCATCGGAAACATCTACTAATAATGCAGTAAAGGGGGTTGAGCTACAACTGAGGGCTAAGCCATAGAAGGTAAAAACTAGTGCTAGCAGTGCTGTCCACCCCAAGATGGGTGTGTTCAGTGTCCAGCCACCCGCAACTCTGATGGCAGCACCTAACTGCCACATTACTTGTACTGCCACAAACGCTGCTACTGCAAACCCTGCTGTTCCCAACCAGACATAACCACTGCGGTGATGTCCTAATAATGGTTTAGTATCCGATAGGTGTCCAAACCAGACTCTTACTGGTGCTACCAATTGATGCATTGCCAATGCTCCAGTGGCAATAGTCGCTGGGATTCCCAGTTCACTGATCATTACCCGGTTGAGAATAGCTAAAGTCAGCACCGACATTAGACCCAAACCCATCTGGAATAAGCCCAGGCGGAGCATTGTTGGTAGTTTGACTTTCGGAGGCATTTCTGTGGTCGATGGAGAAGGCTGAGGATTGCTTAAATCACTGGTTTCCATGGTTTTTAGCGATCGCTTGCTAGACTTAGTATTTTCTTTCCTCTAATACACGTATCTAAAGATAGACATTTCCAGAGCCTTGCTGCGGCTGCTAGTAACTCTTTGCAACGATAAACTAATAAATATTAAGCAGTTTAAAAAGTAACTGGTTCGACGATGCAGACAATTCAGACTATCACCTTAGGGGAGAACGGCCCAACTGTTACAGCTTTAGGCATTGGCACCTGGTCATGGGGTGACAAGCTATTTTGGGGCTACGGCAAAGATTATACTGCCTCACAAGTGCAAGAAGCTTTTCAAGCGACTTTGGACGCTGGCGTTAGTTTTTTTGACACAGCAGAGGTTTACGGAATTGGAGAATCGGAGTCACTGCTAGGGAAGTTCATCAAGCAATCAGAGAAATCAGTGCAGATTGCCACTAAATATTTTCCTTTACCTTGGAGATTTACTGGTCAGTCTGTTTCTGATGCTTTAACAGAAAGTTTGAAACGTTTACAAGTCGAGCAGGTAGCACTATATCAGGTGCATATGCCTTTTAGTTTCTTAATGAGCCAAGAAACTCTGATGAATGCCTTAGCAGATGAAGTAAAGCGGGGCCGGATTGCTACTGTTGGCGTGAGTAACTACTCAACTAGCCAGATGCGGGAAGCCTACGGCTATCTGGCGACGCGTGGGATACCCTTAGCTGTGAACCAGATGCAATACTCACTACTGCACCGCAATATTGAAAGTAATGGTGTTTTGGAAACAGCACGCCAGTTAGGGGTGACTATCCTTGCCTATAGTCCTTTGGCCCAGGGTTTACTGACGGGCAAATACACGCCTGAATCTTATCTACCACCGAGTGGAGCACGTCGTCTTGATCCTCGCTTCAGCAAAGGTGGCTTAGAAAAAATTTCTCCTGTAATTCAGTTACTGCGTCAGTTAGGAGAAAAATATGAACGCACACCGGCTCAAGTTGCTCTCAACTGGCTGATTGCTCAAGATGGGGTAATTCCGATTCCCGGTGCTAAGACAGCACAGCAGGCTAAACAAAATGCTGGTGCTTTGGGATGGAACCTGACAACAGAGGATGTTGCTCAATTGGAAAAGGTAACTCGTCCTTGGCTAAGCTAACTTTTGAGAGATTAGTTAGGATTCTCCATTCATATTTTGAACAAGAGTCTGTCTGTTGTTGGATTATGGATAAGTAGACAGACTCTTGTGACTTTTATTAAGTAGTAAGACCGTTTTTAGAAATGTATTAACAACTTAGAATTAACATCTCCAAAAGTAGCCAACGCTACAAAAATACTAGCTGTGATCAACATCACAACAGAATCGAGTGAGTATCACTTAGGTTAATCAATTTTCATCACAAGCTAAGGAGACTGTGGTCATCGGCAAAGCACATCTGGCTCATGGTAAAAAAAGATTAATATCACTCAGCCTTCTAGCCTTAAGTCACTTTCGATTAACGATAAACCACTCATAATGTAAAAGCGTCGAGTTATACCTCCTCCAATGTACACACCTATTCGCCTCCTACCCGGTGCCATTCCAGATTTATTTGCTCAATCTACTATCTCTGGTCAGCTCACAATAGCCGACCGCTATGGTTTAATGGCAGCAGTATTAGAAGATTCAATGACGGAAGAAGAGAGAGCCTCAATTGATCGTTTGCTTCGTGCTTTGCGTCGGGGAAGGATGAAGGTAGTCAACGAAATCTCCGCCTTGTCTTACTAAGAGCAAACTTGAGCAACCGTAGTATCAGATACAAAAACTTAGCTCGATCTAGAAGCCCTAGGGAACTCAGCACTCAGGGCATAAAAATTGTCTACTTAAAAAATATTTTTCAAACAATTTATTTAATAAAAGCTGTCTTAAGGCTTCACCCTTAAGGAGGAATTTTCCTCCAATAAACTATCAGTTCATAGCCCGTTATCAGCGGATCGCATCCAGTGGCGAGTGCCAAAAAATTGGCAGGAATGAGAAGCAATTTTTGTTGCCGCTCTCAAGGCTTCGATAAAGTTATGTCGCAGGATGTAGTGACAAAAAGCACCATGGAAAATGTCACCAGCACCTAGAGTATCAACGGCGCTAATCTGAGCTACTGGTAATTGACCAGCTAAACCCAGACTAAGGTATTGAATAGGTTTTTCGCCCTGGGTAATTGCAATGTGAGGAATGCCAATCTTTTGGAGATAAGCAAATACTGCTTCCTGGCTATTGCAGCCTGGTGGATAAAAATTGGCGGAGCACACTGCGTAATCAACGAAGGGTAATACGGTTTCAAATCCTGGCTTCCAGCTACCTCCATCAATGACGACGGGGATATTATTAGCTTTGGCCAGTTGCGCGATCGCACAACTAACTCCCATTTGGTGACCATCAATCATCACAATCTCCACTCCAGAGAGGATATCCGATGGTAGTTGCTCTCTACTGACCTGAATTTTGCTGGAATTAAGAGAGACTACCGCACGCTCACCCGTTGCTTGGGTAACGATGATTGAGGAAACTGGTGGAGGCTGGGTATTACCGGGGGCAAGATCAGCAATTTTCACACCCCCACTTTCGACATCTGAGCGAATCAGCTGAGTAATTGGGTGAATGCCAACAACGCTGAGCAGGGTTACTTGATTACCGAGATGAGCAAAGGTTACTGCCGCGTTGGTTGCTGGCCCACCGGCAGAAACTGTATAGTCGGAGGCGGCAATTTTTTCGTTGTTACCTGGAAGCTTGGCAGTTAGGTAAACCAAATCTAAAGTCACCATACCGATGAACAGCCCGCTTTTCACCATTTAGTGAACTCCAGCGCCGTCGCGCTCCAGCCAAATGGCTCTCAAACCAGCCACCTTAGCACCTTGATAGTCTTGAGAGAAACTATCTCCAATGTGCCAAGCTTCCTGAGGGTTACATTGATGTTTTTGTAAAGCCGCCGTAAAAGTTTGTGAGTCAGGCTTAGCAGCTCCGATCTGTGTAGAAATAGTGATCGAGGTAAAAAACTCGTCAAGTTTCAGCGCTTTTAAGACCAAGGGGAGACGAGAGTCAAAATTGGACAAAATACCTAATTCTATGCCAGCACTTCGCCACTTTTGCAAAGCTGGAAGAACATCAGGATAAATAAACCAAGGTTGAGCAGTGGCAAAGTAGTTGTAGAGTTCGTCAAAAAAATAGGTGAAGTCGCTAAATCGTCCCACAACACCTACTTTTTGAAAAGTCTGCTGAGTCACTCCTAGCCACCAATCAAACTCCCGTTCAGGAATTTCTTCTGGGTTAACTCCTGGGAAGGCTAAAGGTTCTGCTGTGGCAAAAGTTGTCAGAAAAGCTTCATTCAATTTTTGGGCTGGGACTTTGACCCCAAACTCGCGAGCGATCGCACTATAAACTTCGCCCACACTCCCCCGTACACCAAATAGTGTACCCACAGCATCCAGCAAAATGACTTTTGGTTTTTGCATAGTCACTAGTCATTAGCCATTATTCAATAGTCACTAGTTTCTAGCACAAGACAAATGATCACCAAAAACCAGCAACTAGCCTTTCCTAGACAGTAAATCTAGTACTGGTCGAGCAATCCAATTAAGACCCACTTTGAGCTGATGATCTAGAGTAGGCATGCGATAGAGATAAGCAAGACGCCTCGCCAGATGAGCAACTGAGCCATCTAGCTTTACTCCCAAACCCGTCAAGGTGGCATTGTCTGTGCCTAGAGTCATCATCTCACCTAACTGCTGATACCGGAAGGGAAGTAGAGGACGACCCGTCAAAGAAGCCCAAATATTCCAGGCGGCGTAATCGGCTTGTTGGATAGCAGCTTGAGCCGTGTTGGGAACTTGCTGACCTTCGGCATCTTGACACTGGGCTAAGTCACCTAGAGCATAGATTTCTGGATGATCCACTACCTGTAAAGTCGGGGTTATGGTTAGCTGACCACGGGGATTTTGCTTGAGAGGAAGTGATTGCACCACGGGTGAAACTTTTGTTCCCACTGTCCAGAGCACCACATCCACAGGAATAGTATCAACTAATCCCTTGTACAGCAGCGAAATCTTGTCTGCTTCGACTGACTCGACTTTGGTTTCCAAATCAATCCAGACTTGATGATCTTCTAAGGCTTTACGGGCTACTTCTCGATTAAAGTCGGTCGAGGTTTTCAGAATCGAATCGCTGATTTCAATCAAGCGCAACCTACCGCGCTCTCCTAGTCTTTCGGAGAGTTTACAAGCCAACTCAACCCCAGAGTAGCCAGCACCAACAATTGCTACCCGAATTTTATCAGTGTTGGACTCTTGCAAAATTCTCAGCCTTTCTTCCAAGTGATAGGCATCAGCAATCGTGCGGAAGGGCAGAGCATACTCTGCCACTCCTGGTGCCATATCTAGGGGAGTTACTCCACCCAGAGCTAATACTAGACGGTTATAAGCAAATTCTTGCCCCTCTTGCAGCCATACGTGCTGCTCATCTGCATTAATGCCTGCAACGGCCGCTTGAGTAAAGCGCACCCCTGTATTTAGCAAAAGTTCTTCAAAAGGTGGAGCAATTTCCCAAGTTTGTAATTCGCCAGTAAGTAGTTCGTAAAGTAACGGCGAAAACAAAAACCTGTCGTTTTGATCAACTAGTATAATTTCTGGTCGTTGGGATTTTTCCCAAGGGAGTTGGCTCAAGCGCAGGGCGGTATAAAGCCCCCCAAAGCCTCCACCAAGAATGCAGATGCGGGCAGTTTGTTCAGTCATCGTTTAACGGGCGGATATCCGAGTAGGGGAACTTCTTTCAGGATAACAAGGCTACTCCAATACGGTAGAAAGCTTCCCGATTCATGTGATAAGCTGCTGTGCGTTTCCTGTGTAATACGCTGCTGTCCAGTTTCTGTAATACATAGCTGAGTAAAGCATGTGATATGCTGTGCGTTTGATTTGGTCGGCACTTTAGTTTTAGGGGGTAGTACAGAACGAGTGTATTAAGTAATACAGAATTTCTTAAGTCTCATAGCTTAAATTTCCCTATTTGTTAGCTACTTTGTTTTTTGCCATACCCTGCCAGTTTAAGCTCAATAAATTGCTCAGTAAAACTAGCCTTTGTGTACAGACAACAGGGAGAAAAGGCAATGCAAGGTATTTGCCGACAGCTTCGCTGATTCACTGTCACCACTACTTGTAGACATTTCGATTTTTTATCGTTAAACCAACTGGAAAACGTTGGTAAGGAGATTAAGTCGTGCATCTTGGTTTGATAGAAACTTACTCCCCAAGTCAAAAACTAATTCGATATAAAAAAGGCATCTCTAGTTGGGATATCTTTGTGGGTGCAGCATCTCCCACGAAGCAAAGAAAGAAAAAAGAACTAGTTTTCATTGACTCCAACCTTGAAGATTACGAAAGTCTGATTGCTGGAGTAACAACGGGTACAGAGGTAGTTGTTCTCAATTCCACAGAGGATGGAGTAGAGCAAATCAGTGAATTTCTCAAAAATCGTACGGGAATCTCCAGCCTCCACATCGTTTCTCACGGTTCCCCAGGATGCTTGCATCTAGGTGCCACTACTTTGAGTATGGCTTCTCTAGAGCAGTATGCAGATACCCGGCTACCAAACCCAGCCACTCTCAAGCAATGGACAGTAGCCTTAGCCGATGAAGCAGACATCCTGTTGTATGGCTGTAACGTAGCAGCCGGTGAAACTGGCGCTGCCTTTGTGCAACGCCTCAGTCAGTTGACAGGGGCTAATGTCGCAGCTTCCACGAGTAAGACAGGTAATGCCGCCCAAGGTGGTAACTGGGAACTAGAGTTCTCAACTGGCGAGATTCAAACATCCCTGGCATTTCAACAGTCTTTAAGAGAGGTTTACAACCACGTTATGGCTCCACCCACAGTACTTTTTCCCGGTGCAGAATTTACTTCCCTCTACAACAGCACAACTGCTGGTGGGCCTCCAGTCGTCATTCCGGTTACAGCTACAGGTGTTCCAGACAGCTTTGCGTTTGGATTCAATACAGCACCGGTTTCCTTTGATGCCGGTATTGCTGTAATTACTCCCGTCTATCAAGGTATCACTACAGAAGCAACACAAGCCCTTGATGCGGCAACTGGTGCAGCCACTTTCAATAGTAATACTGATCCCAGCAGCTATGGCGGTTACGGTCAGAATAATACTCCACTTGATCGCACTACCGGATACAATCTCGGCTTTACGCAACAAGTTACTGCCTCAACACAAGGGACTGACGATGTTGGTTTGAGTTTAGCTGTGGTCAGCAGTGACCTACAAGGAATCAGATTTGGTTTCTTGGAGGATCAGATTTTTGCTCAGGAAGTAGGTCCTGACAGCGCTTCCTTTGTTCCTGCTGCGGGTGAATCGGTATCCTTTGATACCACAGCTCTTACCTCCTACGATCTGGCTGTTCAGGGTGACACCTATACCTTGTCTGCCAACGGTACTCCACTATTAACTGGCGCTCTGCGTGACTACAGCAGCTATAACATTCCCATTCAGCCGGCTAATACCTTTGTCCCAGCCCTACCAGATGCCTTAGAAAGCCCCAACTCTATTGCTCTTGGCGACTTTACTCTTAGTGCCGGGTCAGCACTTAATCTGCAAGACGTCTCACTCACCCTAGGAGGTGTTACTCCTCCTGCTTTAGAGGCAACGACAGGCACAGCTTTACCGATTACAGGACTGAGTGTCGTCGGTTCTGATAGCCCTACTACCCCGATTACTCTTACTCTAGAGGCTCCAAATGGCACAGTGAATGTGGACACATCTGCTGCTGGCGGTGTTACACAGGCAGAGGGTAGTGGTACAAATACCGTGACTCTAACTGGCACTTTGGATCAGCTTAATGCTACTCTAGCGGCTCCTAATGGCTTGACCTACACAGGTACTGCTCCTGGTGCAGACACTCTCACAATCACAACCGACGATAGTGCGGCAACGAAGGAGACTAACTTAACAATTAACCTTACTGGCGAGGCACCTCCTACAACTGAGCCTCCTACAACTGAGCCTCCTACAACTGAGCCTCCAGCTGCTGCGCCTCCTCCTTTCCCCAGTACACCTAACGCTGCGCCTACAGTTCTGCTTCCCGGTGCCGCCTTTACTTCCCTCTACAACAGCACAGCTACTGGCGCTGAACCACCTGTAATTCCAGTGACCACAACAGGTGTGCCGAAGACATTTGACTTTGGATTTAATACAGCACCGGTTTCCTTTGATGCGGGTGGTATTGTCATTAATCCGGTATACGATGGCATCAACGCAGAAGCAACGCAAACATTTGATGCCGTAACTGGCGCAACTAACTTCAACACTAACCTCGATCTGAGCAGCTATGGCGGTTACGGTCAGAATAGTACTCCACTGGATCGCACTGCCGGATATAGTCTCAGTTTCAACCAACAAGTCCTTGCCTCAACCCAGGGAGCCGATGATGTTGGTTTGAGCCTCTCTGCCATCAGCAGTGATCTGCAAGGTATCAGATTTGGTTTCTTGGAAGATCAGATCTTTGCCCAGGAACTAGGTGCTGACAACGCCTCCTTCGTACCTGCAGCCGCTGAAACAGCTACCTTCGATACCACAGCTTTTAGCTCCTATGATCTGGATGTTCAAGGTGACACCTACACCTTGTCCGCCAACGGTGCTCCACTATTAACTGGTGCCCTACGTGACTATAGCAGCTATACCGTTCCGATTCAGCCCGCTAATACTTTTGTCCCGGCTCTGCCAAATGCCTTGGCAAGTCCCAACTCCATTTCCCTCGGTGACTTCACTCTTAATGCTGGCTCAGAAAGTCTCCTGTCGGATGTCTCGCTCACCCAAGGGATTCCTACACCGACACCTCTAGAGGCGCAAACAGCAACTGCTTCCCCGATTACGGGTATCAGCATCGCTGACCCCGATTCCGGTGCAAATCCCCTCACCGTTACCCTGGCTGTTGGCAACGGTACTCTGGCAGTTAACCCAGCTAATCTTGGTGGCGCGACAGTAGAAGGCGACGGTACAGGCACCGTTAATCTTACCGGCACTCTCGACCAGATTAATGCTCTCCTTGCTACCCCAGATGGCTTGACTTACACAGGTACTGCTGAGGGTACAGACACCCTGACGATTACTGCCCTCGACCAGGGTGACAAGAGTGACGTTGAGCAATTGCCGATTAACGTTACTGCTGGCACTACTGTTGGTGGCGGTACTGAGGATATCACAGCTGAACCACCAAACCTCACCGTCGGAGAAGCATCAGGTGCTGTTGATACTCCCATTCCACTGAACATCGCTGCTGCACTTACTGATACCGATGGGTCAGAAGCCCTCGCTATTGCAGTTGCTGGTGTACCTACCGGTGCTAATCTCAGTGCAGGCACTGACCAAGGAGGCGGCGTTTGGCTGCTGACTCCAGAGGCACTCAATGGTCTAACTCTTACACCCCCTGCTGGTGATGACACCGACTTTACTCTGAGTGTTAGCGCCACCTCCACTGAGACGGCTAATAATGACACCGCATCAACCACCGGTGACTTAACGGTAATCGTGGGTGAAGTTGACGGCACTACTACGCCGACACCGACACCGACGCCGACACCGACGCCGACACCTACACCGACGCCGACACCTACACCTACAGGTCTCAATCAGCTCAGCAGTGGCGTTTTCAGCGTTCAAGGGCCAGCCGAATTCCAATTTACTGCTACCCCAGCACCAACTACAGATCCCACTAGTCCGCCGAGCGAATACGGGTATTTTACCGTTGATGACGAGCAAGGCAGTATCGATGGTCTCTTACCTGGTACTCCAGGCTATACAGAAGCTGCCCTCTCTCGAGGAGTGACACTTCTGTCCGTCCTCAACCAACCAGTTGGTAATACCCCAGCGCGCCAAGTCAGCTTTGGTGGTAACCAATTACTCGCCTTTTACGAGGTCAAAGGTGGTAGCAAAGATTCAGTCTTAGCTGGGCAAGCCTCTGGGGATAATGTATCTGTTGCTTTTCCCTCTTTTAATGGAAGTGTCTTGAACTTCAATGATGCTGACATCACAGTTTCCCAAACAGATCAACCTGCTCCCATTGGCTCAGGATCTCAGGGTTCACCTCAAGGAGAAGTGATCGATTTATTAACTCAGGGAGGTTTGCTGACGGGCACCTACACAGTCAATGGCGATGCCGACTTCAGTCGGTATATAGGTTTGTATCAGGTCGATGATTTTGACGGTACAATCAGTGGTCTTACCCCAGAAGATAGTAATTATCAGCAAGCGGCATTGGATCGAAGCGTCTGGGGAGTTGATCTGGGAAAAAACCCAAGTGTCACAGGTCAAGCCCCATTAATTGGCGGGACACTTCTAGCACCGTACTTAATCATCAACAGCACTCCAGATAGTTTTTTGAATGATCAATTTGGCAGTTTGGGAGCATCTCCAGAAAACACCGAAGTTTATCTTCCTTTCCAAGAAGCTAATCTAAACGGACTGGATCATGTCCTTTTGGTAGGAAGTAACACATTTGCTTTTGAAGATTTCCCCAATGGCGGTGATCTTGACTATAACGATGCCGTCGTGAGTTTTAGTTTCGTCTAAAAACTTAAATACTACCCAGTTGCTTGATGCTCTGGGTAATATACACCCTGGCTGATTGAGATTATCCCCCGCTATATCTACCGATTAGTGGGGGATTCTCGTAATTAGTGTTTTTTCATCTTTCGCAGAGATTTAGTGATCTTTTTCCACCGTTTCTTGGTATCTACATAGGCTTTCTGGTCTTGTTTACTTGCCAGATATGCAAGTTCTTTTTGCAGTTTTTGGTAACTCAAGAAACGCCGGTAATCTAGAGTTTCTTGCTCAATAGCCTGCTGCACTGCACAACCAGGTTCACCATCATGTTGGCAATCATGAAAGCGACACTGTAGAACTAACTCCTCGATATCGGTGAAAGTATCCTCTAAGCTGTCATTACTAGCCCAAATCTGGATTTCCCGCATTCCCGGAGTATCAACAAGCAAGCCACCTGAAGGCAAAATAACTAATTCTCGATGAGTTGTCGTATGTCGCCCTTTATCGTCTCCTTGGCGCACTGATTGTACTGCTTGCAATGCCTTACCCGCTAATTGATTAGTGAGAGTAGACTTACCAACTCCGGAAGATCCCAGTAAGGCTACAGTTTGACCCTTCTTCAGGTAAGGAGTTAAGGCTTCTAGTCCTTGATTATTAAGTGCACTCAAAACAATAATCGGCACGCCAAAAGCAATAGATTCTACTGCTTCTCGGCGTTTCTCAAAGTCATCGCACAAGTCTGCTTTGTTCAAAACAATCACGGGATTAGCACCGCTTTCCCAAACCAGAATTAGATAGCGTTCAATTCTTCTGAGATTGAAATCTTGATCCAATCCAGATATTAAAAACACTGTATCGACATTTGTGGCAATGATTTGTTCTTCTGTTTTAGTGCCTACCGTTTTCCGCGAAAATTTGCTTTTTCTAGGTAAAACAGCATGAATCGTTGCTCGTTTTTCCGTTTCTCGGATATGAATAACTACCCAATCTCCTACTGCTGGAAAATCTTGACGTAAAGAAGCTCGGTAGCGCATTTTACCCGTAACTTCTGCCGGTAACTCCCCTTGTTCTGTGTAGAGAATGTAGGTGTTTTTATGCTCCAGAGCAACTCGACCAAAGGTATATCCCTCTGGCCAATCGCTTTCTGGACTGTTAGCAAAAGAACTGTCCCAGCCTAATAATTCCCAATCCATTTTTTCCTCAAGGTGTTGCTTGTTATCGGCAAGCTTCACAGAGGAATTTTGTTTTCATGATTCTTGAAGAGAATACTTACTCAAAAAACTCTGTGACTGGCTTGCTTTTTCTCTGAAGGGTTGTTGTGCTGCTAACAGTGACAAGCTCAGTCATATTTTTGCTCCTTTTTTAGTAGTTATCAACAGATTAACTACTTCAGTTTAATAAAAATCTGCTTAGACTACAAAAACAATACAAGAATTGTAATATGAGCTGTAGGCAGGAAAGAAAGAGATAATTGCTGATATATCTTCAGTGTCAACGATAACCGTATACAGTTAAGAGAGATGCCTTTTGATCAATTCACTGCGCTCGCGAAAAACTGCCTGATCATTGAATCTTTGACCGTTAATAGCTGCCTCTCTAATCATCTGTGACAAACCTTGTCTATCTTGCGACAAATTAGCCAAAAGCTCACCAAGTTTTTGCCAGTCTCTCATCGGCGCAAGCATACCAGCACCAAAACCTTTAAGTAGCTCTTCAGGATACTCGGTTCGATAGCCAACAATTGGTGTTCCACAAACTAGCGACTCAATAAGGCAGCGTGGTGATTCTGGAGTCACGTGAGTGAAAAGCATGATGTGAGACTCCCGTATTTTCTTGAGCAATTTGCCTCGATCACTCTGAAATCCACTCAATTCTATATACCCATCTAGATCCAGGCTAGTAATCAGTGCCTTCATTTTTTCTGACAAACTGCCATCTCCTAGCCAAGTCGCTTGTAGTTTAACGCCCAAGTCCCTGGCTTTACCTATGGCTCGAACCCAGTCTAATGGAGCTTTCATTTCCTCGATTCTTCCTGCATAGCATATACGAATTACTGGATCACTAGTAGCACGCTGAATTTTTTCTGATAACTCTAGTTCACCAATACAATCTGATGGTTTTGTATGAATGTTGTGAATTGAATAATTATTCTGGCAAAAGGGACTGTAAGCTGAATAACAGTCATTACCATGCCAGAGACCAAGTGTACAACTTTTAATAATCAACTTGTGGTAAAAAGCCATTAAAGATGCTTCAATTATTGCCTTAGCACGGGTTTTTAACGGGGCTTTTCGAGTTGATTGCAAGATTACTTTGTGTTCCACACGATCAGTGTGTACAGCATACTTTCTGCCTTGTTTTCGAGCTTCCAATGCCGCAATTGCAGCCCAATCGCCCCATAATCCACCAATGGCAAATTGAAGATAACGGCAACGAGCGATTAATTCTGCTAAAGATGCCCTTGCTGAAGCATAACAACTGATGAATTTTCCTGGCGAATAAGCCCAGGGCAGAGGAACTAGTTGAATTCGCTCGATATTGGTGATAGTTTCTGTACTACACCAAGTCATAGTTGTGCTTTGTTGAGCAAGTGATTCAGGAATAACTGGTGCGGCTACAACAAGTGATTCAAAGTTATCTGCCCACTTTTCTAATCCGTTACAAGCTTGGGATTCACATAATATTTGCTTCCCTTTCAACCTAAAGGGAACAGGCAAAACTAGTAACATGCCTTTTTGTTTAGGGGCAGTTTTTTGAGCTAGATTGCTGCCTAGCTTTTTTTCAATAAGTTCTAGTGTCATAATAAATTTCCTAACGGTAGAAATTGACCGCCTTCAACGCGTTGAAGGAAGTAATTTTGTTGATAATGATTAATTTCTTTATGCTTAAAGTAAAAGTTTCCTGAACACTCAGATGATTACAGCTTGGTACTCATAAGCTAATAATGAAACAAAGCTACCAATGATGATATTCAAACTTGAGATACTATAGGAAATTTGCACCACCTAGCTCTTAAAGATATAGGGCAGCAAGAAAGTAGCGTGTTAAAAACAGTTATCTCCTGAATTCAGTTATTTGTATAACTATCAACGAAGTACTGTTACTATGCACCCTTTTGTCATTGAGATGGTGGCACGTAAGGTTATAAATTGTTGAAATAGACACCCAGAGATCAATTTACCTGAAGGTAAGGTATGGTAGAATGCAACCTCTTTTCACTAACGAGATTTCATTGAGAAAATCTCGTTAGTGAAAATTATTCACCTAATTCCAATGTAGTCGCAGATATGAAAAATAACTATCTTTAGTCTATAAATATTTCTTATGTATTAAATGACCAATAATTGAAATGAATGATTCAGGTTTTTTAGTGAACAAAAAAAATTAGTAATTAACTGTGCAATTAATAAAACGTCTGAATCTCCCTGCTTAGTCTTAACTTAATGAAAGATGATTGACAGGAAAATAGGGGGAGTGTGAGCAGGCAATGTATTATTAATGACGTAGGTTTTCCTCCCTAATGAGATTCTCCACGGGATCGGCACTAGTAGTTTGTACAGTCGGGTCTGAAATTCGCCAAAACCCTTGATTAACGAAGCATACACCTGAGATCTGCGGGACTTGCGCCAATTTAGAAACTATGCATCTGAAGTTTAATCAACTTAACACTTGCCAAGACCTATTAAGTTTGCTAGTTTAGTTAGGCGCAAAAATACTAAAGCGCTCAAAGCAGTAAGCCGGGATAGCTCAGTTGGTAGAGCAGAGGACTGAAAATCCTCGTGTCGGCGGTTCAAATCCGCCTCCTGGCATTGCCAAGATTATTCAGTGGATCTTATTAGGTAGCGGATTTAAATCAGGTCAGCCCCGGTTTGCCAATGTCCGCTGATGGTTATCTAAACCCTAATCTTTGATTAGATGCCGTCAGATGCCGCAATTGATTGCAAATGCCTAAAAAATAATGCTGACGGTTGTTATAGTTATTAATCTGCTAATCTCACTGCTATGTCTGTCTGTGGCTTGGCGAGTTTGGAAATTGCGCCGACAACTGGCGACAGTCGCAGATATTTTGAGAGCTGCCGAACGTAGTACCCAGAGAGTACTACATCAGGCTCCCAATTTTGTGCACCAGAGGCAGTCGGGGATCCACGGGCTAAGGGAGCGTTCTCAGCAATTGGAGCTTCAGCTACAAAAAATTAAGCAGGTTTTGATACTGTTGGGTTTAGCACAAGGAGTTTGGCGCTCTCTAGTAATGCGCTCTTCTCTCAGGTTAACCTTTGAGAAAAATAAGGGCAAACAGAAATACCGCAGTGCTAAGCCATTGCACAAGAACGCTAAAATTGCTGAAACCGGACGTAGCGATCGCTATCTTTGATAGTTACAACACTTTAGTGGTTAATAACCAGTTAAGAGAGTAAACTCCCTATGTCATTCAGGTATCTTTCGTTAGTACGCTTGGAGCAAATCTGCTTAGAATTGGTGTAGGGATAGAGACCAAAAGATGTCAAAAAAAAGTGCTGGATCATTTATTGGTGGGCTTTTCTTGGGCAGCGCCGTCGGAACTATCGTTGGTTTAATGATTGCCCCACGCCCTGGTCGGGATACACGGAAATTGTTAAAAAAATCAGCAGATGCCCTACCAGAATTAGCAGAAGATCTATCTGCCAGTGTACAAATGCAAGCAGACCGCCTTTCAGAATCCGCACTACGTAACTGGGAGGGAACACTCAGCAGGCTGCGGGAAGCGATCGCTGCTGGTATTGAGGCTTCCGAACGGGAAGGTATGGAACTTAAAAAACCTAGATCTGAAGTGAGTGTCGAGTCAGGCCCATCCATTAGCGACCAAAAGCTGTAGGCGGTCTATTGGTGATTGATCCACTATTTTGGCTAGGACTATCTATACTGCTGGTAGCAGTCAGTTTAACCGCTGTACTGGTGGCAGCTTTGCCTGTCTTGCAGGAGCTAGCAAGGGCGGCTCGTAGTTTAGAAAAGTTAGCCGATACTCTCAACCGAGAGTTGCCACCCACCCTGGAAACAATTCGCCTGACAGGTTTAGAAATCACTAACCTTACAGATGATGTCAGTCAGGGTGTTAAAAGCGCTAGTCAGGTGGCAAAAAAAGTTGATCAAGGTATTAACAACACCCAAAACCAGGCGAAGAATTTGCAGACCAATACTCGCAGTGTAGTTGCAGGTATTAAAGCTGCCTGGAAAACCTGGAACCGTCCCTCAACCTCAATAGGACGCCGCTCTCTTGAGAGACTACCATCGTCTCAAAGCAAGTCTCTGGGAGAGCGTGTGCGTCCAACAGCGAGTCAGATGGGGGAAGCATCACTAGAAGAGAGTGGTTACCAGGCATACAGTGCCGCCAGCAATGAAGCTGAGGGTATTAATTTCCCTACCTCTTATCAAGAAATTCCAGGCGATTCTTTGCCATCAAGGCAGTATAGGGATTCAGAGTCAACCGATATCGGCTCTGATTATTAGTTTTACTACTTCAAGACTCTATTGGAGCTCTTTCCTTTTGAATCTATTTTAGGTATTATCACTTAATTATTCTGCCACATACTTTGCGAAAGGCAGCAAAATTAGATTAAAGTAAACAAGTGTAAAGAAATTATTAGTTTTACATTAGCCTTTGTTTAAAACATCCCTCAGTTGAGATTGCTTCATAAATCACGATGCAGAATTTTTTTCCAAAACGACTTTTATTATCTCTGGCAGGGTTTTTTCTGGCATTTTCAGTTTGGATGATCGCGCCAGCTGCTTACGCTTACGACAATCCAGAGCTTTTACCCGACGTCCAAACGCCAGTGATTGACCTGGCTAATTTCCTACCAAATCTTCAGGAAGAAACCCTCGTCCAAGATTTGACAAATTTTGAAGCCGAAACTGGCTGGAAGCTGCGGGTGTTAACTCAATTTGACCGTACACCTGGTAGAGCAGTCAAAGACTTCTGGAAACTCAATGATCAAAGTGTTTTACTGATTGCTGATTCCAGAGGCGGTAATTTACTTGGCTTTAACGTCGGTGATGATCTTTACCAATTCCTGCCTCGCACCTTTTGGGTTGAATTGCAGACTCGTTTTGGCAACCTCTACTACGTACGGGAAAATGGTGAAAACCAATCTATTGTTGATGCCTTAAAAACTATTGAGACTTGTCTAAATCAGGGTGGTTGCAAGGTTGTTCCTGGTCTTCCTAGAGAGCAGTGGATTCTCACCTTCATTACTTCCGTGTTAGGTGGCGCAGTCTTTGGATTAGCCGCTGTCCCCCGCAAAAGTGGTCAAATCTTCGCTTGGCAGTGGGCTTTAATCTTCTCCCCTTTGTGGGGCATTCTGTTCATCGCCTTTGGCATTGGGCCAGTAGTAACCAGAACGGCTGAGTGGTTACCCCTATTTCGCAATATTATCGGGTTTCTCCTGGGAGCACTCGTAGCTTATTTGTCACCAGTTATTGGTGAATCTGCTAATTCTGAAACCTGAAAATCTCATTTGCCCAACAAAATCCCCAAAAAAGTAGCTGCCCAGATTATATTTCAATCGCGGCAGCTTCTTTTGCTTGTATTCTGAGTTTGGTAGTAAATCTTTCCTATACTAATAAGGCTGAGTAGCAAGCTTCAGCATAAATTTGGGAATCCTTAGCTATAAGTACATCGCTTTTAGTGAAGGGAGGGCATCAACGGGGTTACCCTTTCGGAGGTCTAGATGGAATGGCATGTAACTGATGCCCAAAGTCTGGCAATTATTGACCGCGAAATCGGAAATCATTCCTTTTCAGCGGCAGAATATGAAATTGTGCGTCGAGTGATCTATGCAACAGCTGACTTTGAGTATCGTCATCTAATTTGTTTTTCTGAGCGTGCTTTACAGAGTGGGGCAGCTGCTTTAGCTGCTCGCAGCACCATTGTGGTAGATGTACCTATGGTACAAGTGGGCATCAGCCCCCATATCCAAGACACCTTTGCTAATCCGGTCTATTGCAGTATGGAAACTCTAACACGGCCCCAAAAAGAAAAAACACGAGCGGCTTGGGGTATCGAAACTCTAGCCAGACGCTACCCAGAAGGGATTTTTGTAGTTGGCGAATCTCAGACTGCTCTAACAGCGCTGGTAGAGTTAATTGAGGCTGATGAAATTAGACCAGCATTGGTAATTGGAACGCCTTCAGGATTTGTCGAGGTGGATGTTGCCAAATCCAGGCTCAAAGACTCTTTGATTCCTCATATTCAGATTGAGGGCAGAAAAGGCTCTGCGGTAGTGGCAGCAGCCATTGTCAATGGACTAGTGGACTTAGCTTGGCAAGCCTATGGGCAAGACAGTAATGGCGTTACCTGAATAGAATGTCTGGGGGAAAAAGCAGGGGAGAGAGCAAGGTAGAAGAAAACCCTCTTCCTAGCAATTTTCCCTGTACCTACAACTAAAGAAAGTCCCTTATCTGTTGTTCGCTCACGCCAGTTCTCAGTCTAGAGGCTCTCTAGGGATCGCGCTTAGGTCGAACTCAGGCTATGTCGGTTCACTATACGGCAAGAGATGACTTTCAAAGCAGCACACAAGCCCTGTTTAATTATGCCCCTCTTCTACGGTTGCGAAGCCTGCGACGTTCCTTGTGTCTTGCAATTTCTTTACGCTTGCGTTTTTGCGCTGGCGTTTCAAAATGGCGATTCTTTTTCATGTCGGCAAAAATTCCAGCCCCGGAAACTTTTCGCTTAAACCGACGTAGAACGGATTCTAAATGCTCACTTTCACCGGGAACCACTTGGGTCATTAAGTATCCTCACACTCTAGTTTCATATTTCAATAGTTGGGTAAACAACCATAATTGAGCCAAAAAAGACTCGACAGGGGATTTCCCTTATCTTATCCTCAGGGGTGGGAAGTCTGTTGAATTTTTATTTGACAACCTAGTTGTGCTGCGAGGAGTTCTGCTCAACCTCTGTAACCTCGGATGATGGGTTACTTATATAAATTGCCATGATTGACCTCTCGAACCTTATATTGCGTGGAGATTGGAGTTCGGAGGTAAGCCTACTAACTAATACTAAAAATAAATAATCTCGTAATGCTAGCGAAAACCCAGCCGCCTATGCCTTTTCTCGGATACTATCATAGCGCGGAAGCCAATGAATCAGAAACGAAACTTCTGTCAGGGACTTTTGAGTTGCCTTTTTGTAAAGATTTGTGACTAGAGAGATATCTCTCGCCCATGATGGGATTTTAGTCGGGCGATCGCTTTTGGGGGTGATAGGGTGCTGAGTTAACCTCCAAGCACAGCTTCCGACTCGAAAGTATTTTGTGTTCTTTTATACTCCTTAGATTAACAAAAATGACCGTCTTTAAATAAGCAAACACAACTCAACAAAGCGATATTCTTTCTTATATTTATCATTTTTTCCATATCAGAAACATTAGAAGATTACAATAAGCTCAATCCACTGTTAACTATAAGATTTTATCTATGGATAAAACTTTGCAATCAAGTTTTCACTCAATTGTAAGTTTTACTTATATAAACAATCTAATATTTATTTAATAATTCTATGTCTGAGTTAATCATTTAGCCAAAAAAAACGATAAGCTTATTTACACGAAATTAAAATATTCAACTGCAACAGCTGAGCTAATAGAACTCAAATTAAAGGATGCCAGGGAAGCATCTAAGTATCCTGCTGAAAGCAGTCCAACATCTCAGATTAACAGCGCCCAACATCGATTTTACGCTTTTATCAGCTTCCACCCAGCTTTACTGAGGATAACAAATGCGACTTTATTTTTCAGCAATTTCTTGACAAAGGCGGTCAACACAACCGTTTGATTTTGTTACCAATTAGCTGAAGATAGACAACTATTTAGAGAATCAACTTGATTGTAGAAAAGCAAGAAACTAGCGTTTCTATTGCTTAGAATTCCCTGCAAAAAACTTGTGCATTAACATGAGGAGATTTTATGGTTGGATTTTCAAGCCAATTTTCTAGACGGAAATTTTTACTTACCGCTGGAGCATCTGCCGCTAGTTCTGTGTTGCTCAAAGGCTGCTTAGGTAATCCTCCTGATACTACTAATGCTCCTAGTGAAACTCAACAAACTCCTGTTGCCAACATCAATCCAGCAGATGCACCAGAAACGACTCAAATCAAACTGGGATATATCCCTATTGTCGAAGCAGCGGCAATGGTAATTGGTCGAGAAAAAGGCTTCTTTGCCAAGTACGGCATGACGGAAGTTGATGTTTCTAAGCAAGCAAACTGGGCCTCCGCACGGGACAACGTGGTGATTGGATCTCAGGGAGGTGGCATTGATGGGGGTCAGTGGCAGATGCCGATGCCTCATCTGATTAGCGAAGGCATCATCACCAATGGGCAAAAAGTTCCCATGTTCGTCCTAGCTCAGTTAATTACTAATGGAAATGGCGTTGCAGTTGCTCAAATACACCAAGGCAAAGGGCTGAATTTAGACATTTCCAATGCAGCCGACTATATCAAAGGCTTTCAATCTAGCAATGGCAGAAAGTTTAAAGCCGCCCACACCTTTCCCAATGTGAACCAAGACTTCTGGATTCGCTATTGGTTTGCCGCAGGCGGCATTGATCCCGATAGTGATATTGATCTACTAGCAGTACCCCCAGCAGAAACAGTCCAAGGGATGCGCAATGGAACAATGGATGCCTTCAGTACGGGGGATCCTTGGCCTTACCGCATCGTCGCCGATAAGATTGGCCACATGGCAGCACTAACCGCCCAAATCTGGAAATTCCATCCAGAAGAGTACTTAGCCATCCGCGCCGACTGGGTAGAAAAACATCCCAAAGCCACCAAAGCGCTATTAAAAGGACTCATGGAAGCGCAGCAGTGGTGCGACAAGCCAGAAAACCGCGAGGAATTGGTTCAAATCTGTGCTCAGCGCAACTACTTCAATGTACCTGTAGCAGTGTTGACCCCCCCTTATCAAGGCAACTATGAAATGGGTGACGGTCAACCCGCCATTAATGACTTCAAAATGGGACCACTGTATTGGAAGGACGACATTGGTAACGTATCCTATCCCTACAAGAGTCACGACCTCTGGTTTCTCACAGAAACGCTGCGCTGGGGCTTCCATGATGGAAAGATCAAAGATATTGACCAGGCCAAGCAAATTATTGATCAAGTCAATCGGGAAGATTTGTGGAGGGAAGCCGCCAAGGAAGCAGGCTTTGATGCCGATATTCCCACTAGTACATCTCGAGGCGTAGAGAAGTTTTTTGATGGCAAAACCTTTGACCCAGAAAACCCACAGGCTTACCTCGATAGTCTTGCCATCAAGAGAATCTAATCAACAGCAGATAGTAAAGCGGATTTAACTACTATCTACATTCAATTTACTTGCAGCTCAAACAATACTAAAACAGTAGGAATAAAAATGACTGCTAGCACAGAAAGTAGCAATGCAGGCGCTATTTCACCTAAAAAAATCAGCGCTTACTGGAAAAAACAAGCACCTAATATTATTCCTCCTCTCATCGGAATTTTGGCTTTTCTAATAGTATGGCAACTATTCTCTAGTTCTGGATTAACCAGACTTCCAGGACCGGTGAGTGTCTGGACTAATCAACGGACGAGAATTTTACTTCTGTATCCCTTTTATGACCGAGGCGGCTTAGACAAAGGGCTGTTTTGGCAAACCTTAGCGAGTCTGGGGCGAGTAGCTCAAGGTTATACCTTAGCGGCGATTATCGGCATTAGCGTAGGTGTCTTAGTGGGGACGCAACCACTGATTAACAAAGCTTTAGATCCCATTTTCCAATTTTTGCGCATGGTCGCACCTTTAGCCTGGGTTCCTATTGCTCTGGTCGCCCTGCAACAAAACCAACCTGCGGCTATTTTCGTAATTTTTATTACCTCAGTTTGGCCCATCTTAATCAATACGGCAGAAGGCGTTAGGCAAATTCCCCAAGATTACAACAACGTTGCCAAAGTTTTGCAGATTTCCCGCAAAAAGTACTTCTTCAATATTCTCATCCCATCCGCACTTCCCTACATTTTTACGGGACTTAGGATTGCGATTGGCTTAGCATGGCTAGCGATTATTGCAGCAGAAATTGTGATGTCAGGAATTGTAGGTATCGGCTTTTTCATCTGGGATGCCTATCAACAGAACTATGTCAGCGAGATTATCTTAGCTGTTTTCTATATCGGACTCGTAGGTTTGGTACTAGACCGAGCAATGGTCTACTTGCAAAAACTAATTTTACCAGAGGAATAGCAATAGCAAATAGGTCATGGGCAGAGGAAATTGCTACTCATTCCCTATCCCCAATTGCCAATTATCAATTACTACTCACCCCTCACTAATCACTAACTACCATGTCTGTTTTTGTTGCAGTTAACAACATTGAAAAAGTCTTTTCCACAACTGGTGGTGGCGAATATGTTGCCCTCAAAGGAATTGACCTCCAGATTAAAAAAGGAGAATTTGTCTCCTTAATCGGTCACTCTGGTTGTGGTAAATCTACCCTGTTAAATATGATTGCCGGTCTAGATTTGCCAACCGAAGGATTGGTGACCCTAGAAGGACAGCGAATCAAGCAACCTGGTCCAGAGCGAATGGTAGTATTTCAGAACTACTCTCTGCTGCCTTGGCTGACAGTGCGCCAAAACATTGCCTTAGCAGTGGATGAAGTTCTCGCAGGTTTGCCTAAAGCAGAACGCAAAGCCATTATTGAGCATCACATTGATTTAGTCGGGTTGCGCCCTCATGCGGACAAACAGCCCTCTCGGTTATCAGGTGGACAGAAACAGCGAGTATCCATTGCGCGTGCTTTAGCCATTCGTCCCAAATTGCTGCTGCTTGATGAACCCTTTGGGGCATTGGATGCGCTGACACGGGGGAACCTGCAAGAGCAATTGATGAAAATCTGTGAAGAAAATAAACTTAGTGCGGTCATGGTTACCCACGATGTGGATGAAGCAGTGCTCTTATCTGACCGCATTGTCATGCTCACTAATGGGCCCGGATCAAAGATTGGGGGAATTTTGGAGGTAGATATTCCCCGACCTCGCAAACGGATGCAGGTGGTGGAACATCCGAGTTATTACAGCCTACGTTCTGAGATGATCTACTTCCTCAATCAGCAAAAACGCCTCAAGAAGATGCGGGCAAAGAAAACCACCGCAATTGCCCGTCATGGCTTAGAAAAAGTTAACCTGCAAATTGGCTTCGTCCCCCTAACCGCTTGTACTCCCCTCGTGATCGCCAAAGAAAAAGGCTTTTTCGTCAAACATGGCTTAGACGAAGTGACTCTTGTGCGCGAAACTAGTTGGCGCGGCATTGTCGATGGCATGATCGGCGGATATTTAGATGCTGCCCAGATGCCCTCGGGAATGCCTCTGTGGTTAACCTTAGGAGGACATGAAAACCGGCCGGTGCCTGTCGTCAGTGCTATGACGATGACTCGCAACGGCAATGGCATCACTCTAGATAGGCGATTTTATAACCAAGAGGTAAATAGCCTAGCCGATTTCAAAGAGATGCTACACCGTACCCCGGAGCAAAAGCACAGGATGGGATTAGTGCATCCCTCCTCAATGCATAACCTACTGCTGCGTTACTGGTTAGCTGCTGGTGGCATTGACCCTGATCTGGATGTGTCACTCAAGAGCATACCTCCGGCTCAGATGCTTGTCGATCTGCAAGCGGGAACTATTGACGGTTTCTGTGTGGGGGAACCCTGGAATACCAGGGCGGCGATAGAAGGGGTTGGCTTTACTGTCGCCACAGATTTAGAAATTTGGCCGGGACACCCCGGAAAAGTACTCGGCGTCCGCGAAGACTGGGCTAACGCTTATCCCAACACCCACATTGCCCTGGTCAAAGCGTTGCTCGATGCTGCGCAATATTGTGCTGACCCGGCTAACGAAGAAGAAGTGCGTCAGATAGTGGCTCAGCGAGAGTATGTCAGTACTAATGTCGATTATATTCAGCTAGGCAACCCGAACGAGGTTGTCTATAAATTAGATCAACCTGGACGCGGTTCAGTTCATCATCTGTTCTTTGGTGGTGGTGTCAATCGCCCTAGTCGGACGGAACAGCTTTGGCATATGGTTCAGTTAGCGCGTTGGGGTCATACTCCTTTCCCTAGAAATTGGGTGGAAATCCTGGAACGGGCGTGTCGAGTTAGTGTGTTTAGCACTGCGGCGCGAGAACTGGGTGTACTGGATGTGAAATACACCAGCGGCTCGATTGAGTTGTTTGATGGCACCGTTTTTAAAGCCGATGACCCCATTGGTTATCTCAATAATCTGGAGATTAAACGCGATTTCAGCATCGCAGATGTCGTTCTCGATTCGCGTCCTACGGTAGCGGCTTAGGTTATTGGACAAGGGACTAATGACCAAGATAAAAAACTATCTACGGACAAGTAATAAGTAATAAGTAACAAGTAATAAGTAATAATACTCTGCCTTTTTTTTGAATCATCCGGTGAGTAAAGATGTGACATGTTGAGTCTGTACACATTGACCCAAAACCTATTACCTATTACCTCTCTCTGTTACCGGTAGCCTAAGGCAAAACTACGCGAACTCTGTTCCCTTTTAATCAACTCACCTAGCCCATTTACGAATACAACTCAGCCAATGTTTAACCATACTAATACCTTTTCCCACACCAGCCAACAACTAGTAGACATTGCCACTAAGCGCCAACAGCACGAACCATTCCTGACGATTGAGAATGTCTCTAAAATCTATCCAACTCGAAACGGTTCTTACACTGTTCTTAAAGAGGTTAACTTAACGGTACAAGCGGGCGAATTTATTTGCCTTATCGGTCACTCTGGCTGTGGCAAATCGACACTGCTAAACATGGTTTCAGGTTTCAACACCCCCACTCAGGGGAAAGTGCTGCTGCGATCAAAGCGCATTACCCAGCCTGGCCCTGATCGCATGGTGGTATTCCAAAACTACGCCCTGTTGCCTTGGCTGACGGTGTTTGATAATGTTTACCTGGCGGTTGACTGTGTTTACCCAACGAAGCCAGTTGCTGAGAAAAGAGCGATTGTGCGAGACCATCTGGCGCTAGTGGGGCTATCAGAAGCAATCGATAAAAAGCCAACCCAGATTTCTGGGGGGATGAAGCAGCGAGTTTCCATTGCCCGTGCTTTGGCAATTCGTCCGGAAGTTCTGATTTTAGATGAACCTTTTGGGGCGTTGGATGCCATTACTAAAGAAGAGTTACAGGAAGAACTGCTGAAAATTTGGAATGAGAACCGTTGTACGGTATTGATGATTACCCACGATATTGATGAAGCCTTGTTCTTAGCGGATAAGTTGGTGATGATGACCAATGGCCCAGCCGCTACTATCGGTGAGATCATGAAAATTCACTTCCCACGTCCGCGCGATCGCGCTCAGATTATGGAAGATCCCGAATATTACAGGCTGCGGAACCATGCCCTTGATTTCCTCTACAACCGCTTTGCCCACGATGTAGATTAACAGGAATTGCGAGGATAGTTTTATGATCCAAATTGCCGACAAAGTGTCAAAAACCGTGCCGGAATCTCTGGAGATTCACCCCAATGCAGATGAACGTAGGATGCATGCAACCGATACATTTTCCAACCTTCCATGGCTACCTTACCTCCGTCATACCCTCGTATTTCAAACAAAGGTTTCTCAGCTATTGCTGTTTGCTCAGAACGGTGAAATTCATGACCCCAAACTTTAGCAGCAACTGGTAGCAGGGGACTATCTTGCATGGTTGTAGCTTGTCGATATCCCAAGGTAAGACGCTTCCCCATTAGAGTAGTTGTTGGTAAAACTCCTACCATCGACCAAGAGTGTTCCTCAAAATCCCTAATCTGCTCAGACAAATACATTAAACCACCACACTCAGCATAAGCAGGTATTCCTGTCAAAATAGCCCTGCGTACCGCCTCACGAGCGCTAGTATTTGCTGCCAGTTGTTGAGCAAAAACTTCTGGAAAACCGCCTCCAAAGTAAAGTCCCTGGACACCCGTAGGCAAAGCAGCATCAGTAAGCGGACTCCAAGGTACTAACTGCGCGCCCAGTTGTTGCAAGATATCCAGATTATCTTGGTAGTAGAAACTAAAAGCGCGATCGCGTGCTATTGCAACTCGAATTGGGGTTTCAGGTTTGGAGGGTTGCAGCTGAGACGCTGAACTTTCTGCCTTCAATTTGCCAACTTTCAAGTGTTGCTCAAGAATTTCCCAGTTAAAGCAGTCTTTTCCCAATTGAGCAAGTCTGTCGATCAAGGTATCCAGTTGATTAATTTCTGCTGTAGGGACTAAACCAAGATGCCGAGCAGGAATTGTGATCTTGTCCTGACGTCGCAGCACTCCCAATATAGGCAGTTGTAAAGGTTCTAGGGCGTTTTTAAGCAGTTCTAGATGGCGATCGCTTCCTACCCGATTGAGTACTACGCCAGCTAGTTTAATCCTGGGGTCAAAGGAACGATAGCCATGAGCGATCGCGGCTACTGATCTAGATAAACGAGAACAATCGATTACCAAGAGTACTGGTAGTTGTAACAGCCGTGCTAGATGAGCTGTACTTGCCCAATCACCTTGCCCAGAAGCCCCGTCAAATAAGCCCATCACTCCTTCTACGAGGGCGTAATCTACCCCCCGAAGATGCTGATTAAAGCATTCCTGGACATACCTTTCAGAAGTTAGCACCGGGTCTAAATTCCGGCCAGGACGCTCTGTTACCCGTTGATGAAACATCGGATCGATGTAATCTGGGCCGACTTTGAAGGATTGAACGCGCTGCTGTTGTCGGCATAAAAAAGACAGTAGGGCAAGCGTGACTGTCGTCTTGCCTACCCCACTGCGTTCACCAGCGATGATTAAAGCCATTATTCAGGTTTTAGGTTATAGATTAACAGGTTAAATGTTTGCCAGTTAGTTATAACCTTTAACTTTTACGCCTTAACCTTTAACTTGAGAATCTGCTCGGTAACCGCCATGCTTTCTTCATAAAGAATCTCGCGGCCCCAGCGTTGCAATTGCTTACTGAGCAATAACTCAGTCTTTTGGTCAAACATGGGTGACACTTGCTGAATGCGGCAAGATTGAGCACCGCCTCCAGCTTCCATGCGCATACAACCTGTTGTTTCCGAGCACAATACTGTACAGCAGTCTGCCCCCAGATTGGTAGAACTCAAACGCAGGCTGATTAAGTCGCCAGCAATTTCTCCCGCATCAGCTACGGGAATACCTGCTAACTCCGCTTCTATGGGGCGTTGCTCTGCAGAGGTAAATTGAACCCGTATAATATCGTAATCACCGCCCTCTTTCTGATAAGAGACAGGACGCCACTTGAGTCGAGAAGCCAGCCAACCCAGAAACATCAGTGCTTGAGCTGGATTACCTTTCTCGTAATCGATGGTCACTTTGTCAACTTCTTTGATAGCCGCACGACGTTCTGGTGGGTCGAAAGCTTCAGCAGTCAGCTCTTGCCAGGGTGCTAGCCGTCGCCAGTTGAGGTCAGCAATTGGAGTTCCTTGGCTCATCAAGCTATGGATCCGCAAGAAATCTCCCTCGCTATCACGGAAGGCACTAGAGTCGATAATTAGGCTATTGCTCAGATCTGCGAGTCGCTGAAACAAACCATAGCTAGGTTCAGGCGTCCCTTTCCACCAGAGAAACTTGGGTAGCTCACCAATCATCAGTTCGGAAATCAAGCCACCGATCCTTTCCAGAGCGCTGGCTGTGCCGCTGATAGTGATATATTCGCAGCAGACTAGTGTACTCTGACTTTGTTTTTGAATTGGGCAAGAGGCGGATACCTGAACAGTAACGCCTTGATCTTCCCCAGTTGTCGGACACAGGGCAATAATACGACAAGGGTTAGAAGCCGCGATCGCATCGGCAATCCCAGATCCTTCTATATCTGCCCAATAAGTGCGCGCCTCAGTACCTTCTGGACTAGTGGATTTTCCATTGTGGAATTTTGTATTGTAATCTTCGCGCAGCTTTTGCTTAGTGTACTCGTCTGCTCTACCTGTCCTCGGCAGTCCGTAGGCTTTCTGAACAGCCTTGACGGCTGAGAACATGCGCGGCCCGGCAATCCCGTCAATCGGCCCGGAATAATACCCCAGTGCTGCTAACATTAGCTGGGTTTCTTCTGGTTCATAGATCACCAGAGTAAAAGTAGTCGCCCTGACGGCAGAGGGAATATCGCCGTTCTCACCAGTAGCACCGTAACTTTGCCAAATTTGACGAAGTTCTGCCTCTATTTCACTCAATGAAACATCTTTTGGTGGTTGTATCGAAACAACCGGGGGAGATTGTGTAGCCATATCAGTTAGGGCCTTTTGGTTGATTGAAAAGTTAAGGATTAGTTTGAGTTGAAGGTAGCAGGTTTTTTCTATTTTGTTCTAAACCAACCTTCAACTTTCGGGAAAGTTAATTTACGGTCTGCGCCAACGGCGTCCATCACGATTGAGCAAAAATTCTGCCTCTTTTGGCTCCCAAGTTCCGGCTTCGTATTGGGGAATTGAGGCGGGATCAGTAGGTGCTTCCCAAGCTGCCAGGGCCGGAGTCACCACTCGCCAAGCTTCTTCCACTTCGTCAGCACGAGTAAATAGAGTTTGGTCGCCCAGCATACAGTCAAGCAACAGTCGATTGTATGCATCTGCTGCTGCCATGCCAAAAGAAGAGCCGTAGCTAAAGTCCATATCCACTGTACGCGTACGCAAATCAGGGCCAGGCATTTTCGCTTCAAAACGCAGCGAAATTCCTTCGTTCGGTTGCAAGCGTAATGTAAGTACGTTAGGGCTGGTTTGCTGTGCGGCTGATTGAAAAATCAATAACGGGACTTCACGAAACTGAATGGAAATCTCGCTCACCTTCTTCGGCAGCCGTTTTCCAGTACGTAGGTAGAAAGGAACTCCCTGCCAGCGCCAATTATCGATTGAGAGCTTCATTGCTACGTAGGTTGGCGTAGTGGAATCGGGGTTAACTCCTGGCTCTTCCCGATATCCTGCTACTGGCTTGCCTTTCATCCAACCAGCACTGTACTGACCCCGAATCGCAGAATTTTCTAGATTATTGATATCTGCCAGGTGAGTGGCTTGAATTACTTTGACTTTTTCTGTCCGAATACTGTCGGCGTCTAGGGCGTTGGGTGCTTCCATTGCTGTCAGACAGAATAGCTGCATCAAATGGTTTTGTACCATATCCCGCAGAGCACCAGAGCTATTGTAGTAACCAGCTCTGTCTTCGACTCCCACTGTTTCTGCCACTGTAATCTGAACGTGGTCAACAAATTGGCGGTTCCACAGGGGCTCAAAGATGGCGTTGGCAAAGCGGAAAACTAAGAGATTCTGAACGGTTTCTTTGCCCAGATAGTGGTCAATCCGATAAATTTGCTCTTCTTTGCAAACTTTTTGCACCACTCGGTTGAGGGTTTGCGCTGAACTTAAATCTGTCCCAAAAGGTTTTTCAATTACCAGGCGGTGCTTTACTGAATCTGCCAGCATTCCAGCTCCACCTAGCTGTTTGATTGCCTCTGGGAAGAATTTGGGAGCAACTGACAGGTAGAATACACGGTTGCCGCGTGTCCCCCGTCTACCGTCAAGTTCCCCAAGGAAAGCTTTCAGCTTCTGATAGCTTTCTGGTTTATCAATATCGCCAGAACAATAGTACAATCCTTGAGCAAAGTCATTCCAAAATTCCTCGGCACCAATACCGGTGGAAAATTCCTCAATGCCTTCGCGCATCTTTTCCCGGAAGTATTCGTGGCTCCAATCTCGACGTGCTACGCCAACAATTGTGATTTCTGGTGGCAGGCGTCTTTCTTGTTTGAGCTGATAAATTGCTGGTACTAGCTTGCGTTGGGTAAGGTCTCCAGATGCACCAAAGATTACCAGAATTAATGGTTCTGGAGTCCGTTCTTGTTGTAGTCCAACCCGCAGAGGATTTTCGAGTAGAGTCACCATAGCAATAAAGTTGAAGTTTTGAAAGGTTAAAGTTTGTAGTTTTGAATGTGGAAGGTTGAAGGTTCAAAACATTTTTCAAACCTTCACTTTTCTACATAATTTACACCGCAGCTAATGGTTTAGCTTTGGTTTCTAAAGATGACATTAAGGACTTAAGGAACTGAACAAATTTATCAATTACCTCTTTTAGAAGTTCGTCCGTAACGTTATCAAGATTGATGTTGATGCTGTTTTGGCTGAAACTTGCTGGCTGGTTATCACCTGGTTCAACATCTTTCTTGATGCGATTGTCGGGAAAAAAATGGTCAATGTAGGCTTTAAAGGTCACATTAACCTTAATGCCTTCACTGATAACTTGCTCTACCGTCGGTAATCTTTCGGTAGTGCCTGGACTTTTCATCATTACCTTTTCCCAATCAATTGCCTGGTAATACCGTATGGCTTCCTTGATCGTGCTTTCTGTATCATTTGCTATGGTCGGTGGTACTTCAATAATAACGTAACCATTAAGGCCATTAGCTACCTCATAAACAGGCTTAAAGATATCGCTATTATTGCCAATATCTTGAAAGACAAGGTATTTGTAAATATCTAAAACTAATTTGTTGTCGCAGATACCAAAATCGAGATCAGTATCGTACATCTTGTTGTCAGCAATCGCCTTCTCAAAGATGCTAGGGTTGGAGGTAATGCCAGCAATACCTTGCTCTGAAAGCCACTGGTTAAGTTTGCCAGACTCAATAATAGTAAGGCTCAGATTATCCACCCAGATACTCTGACTGTAATTTTGTTCAATCTGAAATAGGGGATTCTTCGCTGTCGCTATCATTAATTAGCTCCTAACCAGTGCTGGCGATTTTTGAGCAATGGAGTTTTAGTGGTTTAGAAGATCATGGTTACTGATAATTGAGAACTAGTTACTTGCATCAATGCTCGATGAGTGTGAGAAACTACCAGTAAGGGTTCTGTCTTATGTTCTTGCTCTTTCCTGAATAAATGACTCTACAAGGGCAACATCTTCTTTACTACCGATAATCAACGGTGTTCGAGTGTGGATAGCATCTGGCACAACGTCCAAAATGCTTTCAGTTCCTGTACTTGCTTTGCCGCCAGCTTGCTCCATCAAAAAAGCCAGGGGTGCAGATTCATAAAGAAGACGTAATTTACCTTCCGGTTTCTTAACCGTACCGGGGTAGAGAAAGACACCACCCTGAAACAAAATTCTGTGAAAATCTCCGACTAAAGCGCCACTATAGCGGGCTGTATATCCTTCATGTCGATGGACATAGCGAATATAATCTCTAATTGATTCTTCCCACTGCCAAAAGTTACCTTCATTGGTGCTATAAACTGGTCCGTGGTTTGGCACCTGAATATTTTCATTAGCAAGAATAAACTCACCTAGGCTGGGATCTAGCACAAAAGCATGAACGCCGGTCCCGATAGAGTAAATCAGCATCGTACTCGGACCGTAGAGAATATAACCGGCCGCGATTTGTCTATGTCCATCTTGTAGCAAATCACGAGCATCCCCCTCAATGTCGTCTCCTTCTTGCTTGCGAATCGCAAAAATTGAGCCGATGTTCAGGTTAACGTCTATATTAGAGGAGCCATCAATTGGGTCATAGAGCAGCGTGTAACGTCCAATCGGACAATTTTCCGGGATATAGTAAGGTTTTTCCATTTCCTCGGATGCCAAGCGACAGATCAAACCGCTTTGCTTAAACACCGAGATAAAGACGTCGTTGGCATAGAGATCCATCTTCTTGACGGATTCTCCCTGCACATTGACATTACCCGTAAATCCTAAAGCTCCTTCCACCAAACCGGCACGACTTAAGCGTCGAGAAATCAATTTGGCTGCCAGGGCAATGCGATTCATGATCGCACTTAGATCTTGCGCTTCCGCTGAAAAACTGCGCAGTTGCTCTAGAACGTGACGAGATAGCGTTGTGCAATCACGATCAAGGGTGTGTTCCTGAGCCAAAGGTTGACCTACATCCGTCATACTCGCTTCCTCCCTACAAGTCATTTACTTGGCTGGGGAGACAGCTACTTTGAAAGACTGCCTCAACCTGCCGAATGCTCAACATTCTTTACTTTCTATCTTAGGGAGGCATTTCCTACTAGCCTTCTAAACTTTAGAAGAACTATAGAAATCGAGGATTACATAATATTTTAATGATGCAATTTCTCTGGCGTCTCGTCAGACTAGACGGGGAACTTATCCTTAAAACAAAGCAACCGTTGGAATTACTCAAATATTTGTCCTGGTTTCATTACTTTTATTATTGGAAAATAAGCTACTTTTAAAAAGTATTAAAATTAAAATAATATGACAAGCTTATCCTAGAGCTAATCACTTTTTAACGGGGCTTTAACCCTTCAGATAATAATCATTCACAGATGATACACCTTACTCAATGAGGAGGCTGATTGAGGTGTTTACAGAGGCAAAAATTTTCAATTCAGCGATGATGAATAACTCTTGGCGCTGCTGATTTTTCTGAAAAGTGAACTAAATTAGGTATATCTCTAAGGAGCCTGAATGTACCACTTTAGGGGGATTAGCACCGCGTAATCTCTACAACGCAGAAGACATCTTCTGTACAACTGGGACAGATTATCTGCCTACCCCAGAAGAACCGTAAGAGTTCTGGCGTTGGCTAATTAAGGGATTAATAGAGGATAAGGGGAACAATGGGGAAAGGAATCCCTGAACAGCCCAAATCATCCCGTAATTACGCAACGCCAGAGTTCTTAATCTAGTTATCAACAACCACAGTTAGTCTCTATGATTTTGGCGGTTTGTCCTCCTCAATCATCACAAACAAACAACTAAAAAATTCAATGTCTATTGTTTCTGCCTGCTAAGAAACGAAACACTGACGAATTTTGTTGAGTAATCCTTGCTCTAGAAACGATTATCTTGTCTTACGGCGCGACGATTATCTTCTCTCGGTCTTGCTTTATTGACTCTGAGTTGACGTCCCATCCATTCAGCACCATCCAACTCTGAAATAGCCGATTCTTCTTGAGCATCTTCTGTCATTTCAACAAAGGCAAACCCGCGCATCCGACCCGTTTCTCGATCTGTGGGTAAGACGACTCGCTTCACAGCGCCGTAATCTGAAAATACTGTTCTCAGGTCATCTTCAGTGGCTTGGTAAGAGAGGTTTCCGACGTAAATGGTCATGTCGATCAATAAGGCTGAACTAGGAACTTAAAGTTCAGAGCCGCAGACGAGAGCTAGAGATGCAAGTTGCTCAATTCGTGATCTAAAGTCTTATCTGATTGACCGACGGGAAATTCGATGGGCTAGGTAGCCGCGGAGAAGGCTACAAAACCAAAATTTTAACCTCCGGTAGATCAGATCTACAGACTGTAGTCAAAGAAGCAAGTTGCTCAATTTCTTGTCTGTTTGACCAGTGGCAAATTTCTCGGCTTGAGTGACCACCGAAGTGGTTACGTAACTAAGAAATTTAACCTAGGTTAGAACTGAACTTTTCAATACCCTTTTATCATAGCCTACAGATCACCCTATCAGGGGTTATCTATCTTACATGCCTAGACTGGACAAAAACCTTTTTGGGTCTACCGGTTAACCGCAGACCCCCGACGGATTAAATCAATAAAGTTTGGTCTTATTCAATCGAAATTGATTGAGGACCGTCAGTTTTGCCATTTTCAGACCCACTAGTCGTGCCTCCATAGCTGGTAGAACCAGCTTGTTGATCAAGCCAACTTTTAACAGGATCGTCTGCAAGATCGAGTCGAAACACTCCAGAGAAAAATCCTCCCAAGAAAGCCGTCGGCTGCTGGGTCAATTCTTTCAATAGGGGCGTGAGTTCAGTGAGGAACATCCTTGGTATCTCCTTATGCTGCTTTGTGCTAGTGATGTATCTAGGAATGGTTATTCTGGGATCCTAGCGTGTCTCTTGACCAGGCTGAATAATGGGAAGTCTAACGTTGCAATTTACTAAACCAATGTCTCTTGCTCCTTGGCGATCGCCCTTATCTCGCGCTCTTGACAAAAACCGCAGCTTGATGTTTTCCCGTTACTTCCAACTAGCAACGGTGCGAGATGACGGACATCCTGCTAACCGCACCGTTGTCTTTCGGGGGTTCTTAGAAGATACCAACAAACTGAAAATTATTACTGACGCTCGTAGCCAAAAAATTGACCAAATTCAGCACCAATCCTGGGGAGAAGCTTGCTGGTATCTTCCTAAAACTCGCGAACAATTCCGTCTGTCTGGTCAGCTAACTCTTGTCAATCAGGAGTACCCTGACGAAAAGCTCAGACAAGCCCGTCTGGATACTTGGCAAGCTCTTTCCGACTCTTCTCGTTTACAATTTACCTGGCCTGAGCCTGGTACAGCTAGAGTTGAAAAAGACGGGGCTTTTTCAGCACTGCCTCCAGAACAAGACCAGCCATTACCAAATTTTTGTTTGTTATTACTAGAACCGACGCAGGTTGACCATCTAGTTTTGCGGGGGGAACCCCAAAATCGATGGTTCTACCAGCAAAACATCTCTGGTGAATGGTTCAAACAAGCCGTAAATCCTTAAAGAGAGGTCATTTGCTGAGCAGGCTTAGAGCAGGTAGGGCAGATTGCCAACTTAAAAGTTAGGGTTACCTAAATTTTAAATACCAGCACCATCCAAAAACTGCTGAATTTCTTTGTCCCGGAGGCGGCAATTCTCAGCTAATTTAGCAAAAGAGTCGAACTCCTCAAGTTCGGAAGAAACTGAATGAATCACGGAAGCTGTTGAAGACTGCTGGCTGGTTAGAGTTTGCAGTTGTTGCTCTAATAGCTCGATACGGTCTACTAAAGCGCGAATCACTGCCGCTTCTGAATCCGGCAGACTACCATGCTCGAGTGGACTCACCCGAACGCCAGAGCGATAAACAACACGACCCGGAACACCGACAACAGTGCAATCAGAGGGAACGTCTCGCAAAACCACGGAACCAGCCCCGATGCGGACATTGTTGCCAATTTGGATATTGCCTAAAACTTTAGCGCCAGCGCCAACAACGACGTTTTCTCCTAGGGTAGGATGCCGCTTGCCACTTTCTTTGCCAGTACCACCCAAGGTTACACCTTGGTAAATCAGGGCATAGTCTCCGACAATGGCAGTCTCTCCAATAACAACACCCATACCGTGGTCAATGAAGACACCCTCACCGATGGTGGCTCCTGGATGAATTTCAATACCTGTCAAAAAGCGCGAGAGTTGAGAAAGAAACCTGGGAATCAAGGGAATTCCGAGCGTATATAACCAGTGACAAAGCCGATGAAAAAGTAGGGCTTGCAGACCAGGGTAGCAGAATAAAACTTCTAACCAGTTGCGGGCTGCTGGGTCACGCTCAAAAATGATGCGGAAGTCAGCAAGAAGCTTGGATAGCACAAGTAACTTCACCGATAAATGGTAACAATTTACAGACTATCTTATCTTTACTCACTACTCTTGCACAGTTAAGGTGTAATTCCACTTTTGACCAGGTTCAAAAGAGCCTACCCATACTTGGTATTCTCCTGCTGGCCAGTTCAAGTCGGTGATGCTGGCATCTTTACTAGGGCCCGTATCATCCCCGCAGCGAATCGTCTGGTTATTGGGTCCTCTGAGGACTAGCGTCGTGTCTTTGCCACCACTGTTGACTAGTACTTTCAAACTGGGAAAGCCTTTGTCTAGTACCAGAATATGATCAGGAGTTTCGTCGGCAAAACCGATGCAGGCGCTACCTTTTTGATCAAGATTAGCAACTGAAGATAGAGAATAAGAACCGCCTGTTTGACCAGTAAGTTGCCCTGCACTCTGAGAAAAACCTGGGGATAAGGTGACCTTACCGAAGTTTGAGGTTTGGGATACAGCGGCAGTCGCGCTTAGCACTACCATCGGAAGGAAGAAAAACTTACTATATAAGTGCAGCATAGTCCAAAAGCTCCCAGTAAAAGACTAGAGGTTTACTTTGTCTCTCTAGTTCCACTAGTCGAGCCAGGAATACAGGTAAGAATCTTGTTCCTGTCCTAACTCTTTGAGACTCTTAATACTCCTGTCTTAACCGAACCTGGGCAGTTAGATGCTAAAAAAGGTGACACTCTGCTAGCTGACACATACTGATTGGGTCCAATTAGGAATTTCGATGGATCATGCCCCTAATTATTTTGATTACACTACTGTTTATTACCAATTGGCTTTTTTCCGAAGCTTTGGTGTTATGGCCAGTAGATATCCTCAATTATTTTAAGCCCCTGACCTCCTTAACGTTACTAGTGGCCTTACTGGCATTCTTTTGGTGTTTTGGAGAATGAGTGTAGCTAGGAAAAATTTCCACTCAGGATCTAGAGAAACTTGCTGTAACTTTACTGAAAAACTGGGACAACTTCTTCTCGTCCAATTTGCCATTAGTACGAACACCACTACAAACATCCACACCAAAAGGTTGTACTTGTTGAATAGCGTCGGTAATATTATCAGGATTAAGTCCCCCTGCCAGGAAAACTGGCACTTCGACTAATTCCCGTATAAGTTTGCTAATTTTCCAATCGTGTACTTGTCCTGTATCACCTAGTTCAGGGACAGCCACAACAGAATCCAGCAATAGCCCAGAAACGTAAGGAGCAACAGCAACAGCCTCTTCTATTGATTCTTTTCCTGTAACCTGAATCACTTGGATCAGGGCAATTCCCGGTAATGCCTGACGCAAATCATCATAAGTCCCCAATTGCAGTTGCCCACAAATCTGAATAGCGTTTACACCCAAACGCCTTTGCTGGGCAACAATTTCTAAAGTATCTGGTTTACTGGTTAGCAAAAAAGAAGATACCGCAGGCGGCACTCTTGCTGCCACCTGGGCGATTAACCCTTCGGAAATTACTCTTGGACCACTAGGCATTTCTGAGACTAAGCCTAATGCCGAGGCCCCGTAACTAATCGCCATTTTTGCTTCCTGAACACTGCTAATGCAGCAAACTTTTACTCGGGGTATGGTTGTGGCTTCCATGAAATCCTACCTCGAATTCTCCAATATAGCAGTGGTTAGTAGTTTAGAAGACTAAAAATCTGGTTAGGCTTTTTTGCCATTTTTTAACCTGATAAACAATTGGCTGCGGTGGACACCTTGGTCGATACCATAGCTACTAATGCTGAGTGAGTGTAAATGATCTGATAGAGGTTTTGCTAGTAGTTGGGCTACTTGTACAATTGGTAATTGGTGCTTGAGAAAAGTTTTGCTCTTAGACCAGTCGAGATACAGGTAGCCATCATTTTGTTGAGGCAAAAGAGCGATCGCATTTTGAAATTGGTCACTCTTGAGCAGAGAATTGGAGCGTCCCTGAAGCGCTTGATCCATTGCCTCTACGGAACTAGTAAAAATTTCGTAATTCCCTACAGCCGCGTGGACACCCTGAACTTGTGCTTCTAACTGCATTACAGGTGCAGTTATTTTTGTCCGTCTTGTGCGATCAACGACAGTACTAGCCGCAGTTGTCAGTTTTGTCCAGGCTGTGATCTGTTGGTTTTTAAGGGAGAGATTACCCACACTGAGTCCTCGTTGTTTGGCAACAGTGTCTAGGCGCTCAATTGCCTCTTCTGTGGTTGTACCAGCAGTCTTTTGTGCCGCAAAAATCCAGTCAGGATAGTTGGCATTGGCACCTGGCAGCAGAGAAAGGGCATATTCTCCTTGTACCCAACTAAATATCTCTTCTGGTAGGTTGATACCCCAGCTTGACTGCAAGCTAGCCAAGGATTGCTCTAAGAGCGGTTTCAGAGTTTTATCACTAGCAAAACCTGTTGAGAGTCGATTCCAGAATTGGTTCAAATCAGTACCTGCGATCGCCAACGCACTCTTGGCGGGGATGTACTGCAAAGCATCCACTGGTTCCGAAAGAGCCGCTTTCCTGCTCTCATCGCTCAGTTGTGTGCCAACCGAAGCCGTTTGAGCCAGTAAACCTTGACGGTTCAACGAGACAGCGAGGGCTAAAGTTTCAGAACTCTGTAAAGTATCTTGCACTGGCATCGGTTGATTAGCTATCCACGCTGCCAAGGCGGGAAAATTAACAAAGCCAACACCGATACGAGGTTCCCTGAGGCTTTGCAATGTTTGTTGGTAAACGGGGTCATTCTCTAAGTTGAGGTTGACTGCCTGAACATTATTGATGGCATTGCGCAATACTTTGGGGTGATTGGCAAACAAGACAAAGCGATCGCCTACTACTGCACTAGTCAGTGTTTCGGGTGTTTGTAGCTGATCAGTACTAGTACTGGCAGATACCTCAAGCTGGTTGCGGGGGTGTCTGTAAATCAGGTTAACGCCTTTGTACTGTTCAAAAACTAAATCTGTTGTTCCAGCCAGCGCTTTTTCAGAGTAGAACAATTGCAGAAACTCCCGTGATCTCTGCGGATCTTTGGTCGTCAGTGCTAGTAAGTACCCAGGCTGTGCGGTATTTTGTCGGTTGCGGTCAAAGTCTAAAGAAGTCACAGCTAGGGTGATTTCGTCCCCAAGCCAAGGTTCGATGTCAGTGTGATAATCTAGACCAACATCAATATTTGCCAACAGGCTATTTTCCAGTTGGTTTAATTCAATACGCGATTTTCTGCGATTGGTGGGACGTGCCACTAGTTGCCGAAAAGCCTCTAAACTGTCGGGATTGACCAGCAATGAAACCATAGCTGGTGTCTGCTTCGGTACAAAAATAGCAGCGCTTGGCTTGGCTAAAACCCCGCCTTGCAGTAAATTCAGCGGACTTTGGGAGGTTAACCAGAAAAAGCCACCGACAGCAGTTAAAACTAGTACAGTGGCACTTGCTGCCAGAGTATAAAAGAACGAGCGTAGCTTCATTGTGAATTAAGGGCAGCGTCTGAGGCTGATTGAGATACATCATCATCAGTTCTACGCCTACTATTATTTCAGCTATTCGTCCTTACCAACCAGATAAACTTATCCTCTCAAGATGCAAAAACTTGTGATCACTCTTGCTGGAAAGGCGTGAGCATGCCCCTGTTTTCTAGAAAATTTATCTATTTTGATACTGTTGTGGTTGGCTTTTGGCAGTATCCTTATTGAAATAAACTTAATCAAATCTGATTTAGCGTCTTTATTTGAAAAAACTTAATTAAATCTGATGGCGAGTCAAGATTGGAATCAACCCATCCCCCAAATCAGCGTTGAACAAGTAGCTGAACGGATCGCCGAGTCAGCCGATGGGCTTCAGCTGATCGATGTGCGAGAAGCACAGGAAATTGCGATCGCTCACATTGAAGGCTTTGAGGTTTTGCCATTGAGCGAATTTGCCCAATGGTCGCAACAAATCCCCACTCGCTTTGATTCAGAGACGGAAACGCTGGTGTTATGTCATCATGGCATGCGCTCAGCCCAGATGTGCCAATGGTTGATGAGTCAGGGGTTCACTAACGTCAAAAACATTGTGGGTGGCATTGATGCTTACTCGCTGCTTGTTGATGAAAGTATTCCTCGATACTAGTCCCAGTTCACTAGCATCCCCGACTGTGAATTTATTTTGTTATCTTAAAGCCAAGCCCGATTAGGACAGCAGCGTCGGCAACCAACTAAGTTGGTAATGGAAAAGCAAAGCAAGTTTTCTCCCCAAGCAGGTTTAGAAGTGGTTACCACGCCATTAACAGCGCGATGACCTGTATCAACCCTTAGAGAGAAACCAGTCTACAAGATCAGCAGTTTACTGTGGAATTCTCATCTAAACAATCATTTGCATCTATTGAAAACCTGATTAGGTTCAGCTAAATATTATCTATGCAAATGAGTTTGACTAACCGGCAACAACAGGTTCTTTGGGCAACCATCCGTCATTATATTGCGACGGCAGAACCAGTGGGTTCTAAAGCGCTGGCTACGGAGTATGACCTTAGTGTTAGCCCTGCCACAATTCGTGCTTGTATGGGGGTTCTGGAAAAATCAGGGCTATTGTACCAGCCCCACACCTCCGCAGGCAGAGTACCCTCTGATTCTGGTTACCGAATTTATGTTGACCAGCTAATTACCCCCGCAGACGAACTAGGACGCCAAGTAGAGCATTTCCTCACAGACAAATTGAACTCGGAAAATTCGAGTTTTGATGCGATCCTCAGGGATGCAGCGCGCATTCTCTCTACTGTCAGTGGCTATATTGCCCTGATTACTATGCCACAAACTTGCAGCACCCGCTTAAGGCATTTGCAGTTAGTGCAGCTAGAGTCAAGGCAAGTAATGTTAATTGTGGTGACGGATGCTTATCAGACACAATCTATGGTCATGGGAATGCCCCCGTCAGCAACAGAGGAACCTCTTGATAGCTCGATTGTAGAGCGGGAGTTACAGATTTTATCTAACTTTTTGAATAGTAAGTTACGAGGGCAAGCCCTCAATGAAATCGCTACCCTTGATTGGAGTGAGCTAGATCGAGAATTTGCCCAGTATGCTGATTTTTTGAGAACTTTACTCACCGACTTAACCCGTCGCACTAAAGCACCAATATCTACACCAATCATGATTAGCGGTGTTTCAGAAGTGTTGCGTCAACCGGAGTTTTCGGAGTTACAGCAAGTCCAGATGCTGCTGCACCTTTTGGAAAGGGAACAGGACCAGCTATGGTCAGTAATTTTTGAGTTACCGGAAGGGCTTGATTGGCAAAGTCGAGTTTCTGTGAAGATTGGCTCAGAAAATCTCTTAGAACCAATGCGTAGTTGTGCTCTAGTTTATGCTAACTACCAACAGGACGAAGTACCAGTTGGTAGTGTAGGCGTTATTGGCCCCACCCGGATGATTTACGAAAATGCGATCGCTTTAGTTGAAGCAGCTGCTAATTATCTAACTGGTGCCTTAAGTCAAACAACATAAGAGGGTATATTCTGCTGCTTTGTGGACTTCTTGATGAATAGAAAAATTGGATTTGGCTTACTTTGGATTGGCTTCATTGCCTATGCGTTTCTCTTAGCACCTCCCGATCAACCAGACACAGTAGAACTAATTACTAATCTTTCTACCGGCAAGTGGCAAGGTATCAACCCCTTAATTATTGCCCTGTTCAATATCATGGGCATCTGGCCACTGATTTATAGCTGCTTAGTCTTTATCGATGGTAAGGAGCAAAAAATTCTAGCATGGCCTTTTGCCATAGCCTCTTTTGGTATGGGAGCCTTTGCCTTATTACCCTATTTAGCACTACGCCAGCCTAATCAGGATTTTACTGGCTCTAAAGATATCTTCCTCAAGATTTGGGATTCCCGTTGGCTTGGCATTGCCTTGACAGTGGGGACTCTAATTCTCTTGAGCTTTGGCTTAATCAAAGGTGATTGGGGCAGTTTTATTGAGCAGTGGCAAACTAGTCGCTTTATTCACGTCATGAGCTTAGATTTTTGCCTGTTGTGCCTCTTATTTCCAGCACTACTGGGAGATGATCTGACCCGTCGGGAATTGAAAGATTCTCCTTGGTTTTGGGTGGTGGTGCTGCTGCCTTTGTTGGGGCCGCTATTATACTTGTGTCTACGTCCACCCTTACCAGATGCTGAGAAAGAGTTGGCTAGTAGCAGTCAGTAAGCAATTTAAAAGTTGCAAGCAGGAGGCTGTGGGTTTTGTTTCTCCACCTCGGCCGCAAATTCCTTGGGCAAAGTTACTGGGTTAAACCCCTGTGCCACTGTACCGCGCTGAGCCTGAGTACCATAGCCGTTAGGGTGTAGATGTGCCCGCACAATTATTACCTGAGTTGGCTGGATAGCTACTGGACTACCAGAGCGTGTAAAAGGCTGTTCGCTAGCATGACTATGCAGTAGCACTCGGCGATAAAGTAACTCTCCTTGTTCGCTAAGGACTTCCCACCAATCAGCGTATCTATCGCAGCCAGTGTCGGGACTATTTACAGTAACAGCAAAGGTGTAGTTCCCTGGCGAACCCGTGGCTGAAACAGAAAGTATCTCTGCTGAAGATGAAGCTTGAGCAGTTTCTGGAGAAGTAGGAGATTCTCTGACTGTTGATGGTGCCGATGAACTTGCCTCGGTGTTAGTATTCGGGGAAACTGAGCATCCCGGCATTAATCCGAGCAAGGCTACAGCCAAGGTAGTAGTTATTAACCGAGCCAACATAATCCTAATCTTGTTTAAGGAAAACCATGCTACCGAACTTGAGATAGGGCTGGTAAGCATTAGCATCTCCATCGCAGCTTATCGAGATCTGATAGGCTTGTCTCATCCATAACAGAGAATTTGATAACCAATAGCAAGACCACAATAACCTAGATAAGGAAAGAGGAGGTTATGTGATTTCTTTAGACCAATTGTGTCTCCTTGTTTGTGTTGCTTTGATGAGTATGGGGTTCATTTTTGTTGCTTATCTGTGCGCGGCACATCCTTATATATTCAATCTAGGTTTCTAGTAATATATTGCTTAAGCGGCGCATTACCTTAGTCCTTGCTTAGTTCCAGAAACGCTGCAAGTGATTAAGTTTAAGTGTCTAATCCTGCAAGTTGAGTTGCTTGTTCATGCTTTCGCGCCCATGGGGTTCCAGGAGGCTTGTCACATCAGGGCCAGAAGGAATTATGCCGCCTGGATTAAGGGGGAAGAGATTTCCGTAGTAGTCCCTCTTAACATCCTCTAGGCTACAGGTTCCAGCAACTCCGGGAAGCTGATAGAGGTCACGTAAGTATAGTCCAAGGTGTTTATAGTCCTGAATTCTCCGGCGGTTGCACTTAAACAAGCCGTAGTAAACTACATCGAAGCGAAACAGCGTAGTGAACAGGCGCACGTCCGCAAGCGTTACACCGTTTCCACAGAGGTAGCGATTGATTGAGAGTGCTGCGTCAATCTCATCGAGTACGGCAAATAGTTCCTCACAAGCTTGATTGTAGGCTTCCTGAGTTTGCGCAAAGCCACAGCGATATACTCCGTTATTCACTGAGTGGTAGATTTTTTCGTTCCATTGATCAATTTTCTCCCTTAACTCCTCTGGGTAGAGATCTAATGTTGGATGATGGGCAAACTCGTTGAATTCCGAGTTGAGCATCACGATAATCTCTGCACTCTCGTTGTTGACAATTTTCTTGGTTTGTTGGTCCCACAGTACAGGAACTGTGCAACGCCCCTGATATCCAGATTCTGCCAGTTGGTAAAGTTCAGGTAGTGTACGACAGCCCTCCTGCTCAGAATTAAATACCCAGATCCCTTCGTTGGTAGAAGGAGAGGCAACGAACACCGATATTACCTCTTCTAGACCTTTGAGAGCGCGAACAACCAGGGTTCGGTGTGCCCAAGGACACCCTAAACCGACGTAGAGGGAGTAGCGACCTGCTGCGGCTTGGTAGGGGTTTGCTGCTTCGGTTCCGATAAAGCTGTTGAAATTGCTAGTGGGACGAATATACTCTCCTGAGCGATTGCGGGGGGCGAGTCTCGACATCATGAGATGCCACAGAGTTGTCCAGACAAACTTTCCCAGTCTTACTATAAGTGTCGGGGGAAGTGGATTGCCCTTCTTCTTGAGCATGATTTCAAACTCCCTTAGTACTAACCAATACGCTGATTATAGGAGCTGATTTTAATCAAGATGGCTAATCTACACAGATGGGTAAGTGATTAAGACTCCCTCCGCTTGAAGTGACAAAATATAAAATTGGTGATAGTCAATAGAAAATGGAGAATGGATGTTATTAGCCGAATACTAGTGTACAAGCCAATTTTAGATTTTCAATTAACTGTTAACCCGCGCGGTGAAAATTAACTATCAACCTGTAAAGAGACAATAATCTAATGAAATATATTACCTATTTTTGCGTTTGCTCCGGCTAATTTTATCCAGAGTTTAGTTAGGTATAAGGTATTTTTTTTAATTAACCTCTTATAAGTGAGCAGAATTATTACACGAGCGGAGAAAGTTTAGTTAAGAGGAATTTAGGAGCGGCTTTAGCAGAATAATTAAAGCAATATCAATCTTGCTCTCAGCAAAACTCGCTCCCATCAGGCTAGAATTATTCTAAACTGCCTCTGGCTCTCCTTCAGTTTCAGGATACAAGCCCAGTGCTTTAGATAATTCACGGGCAACATGCATCAAAAACCCGGACGTTTCCTGATTTCCTTGGTGTGCTAGGGTTGTTGCCACCCTTACTAGCATTAGCACTAAGCCTGAATCCATCAAGTCTGGCTTGGCTTCTAAAACTTCCGGTTCCTGACCATTGGGGCACTTGATTAGTTCATCAATTAGACCCAAATAAGCTTCTTGACGTTGTTCATCCATGGGACTATGCTTCTATCACCAAAGCCATTATTGCTTTAGCTACTAATAACCAAACGTTCGATTTGATACAAATGAAGCCATTAAAGAAGGTTCGTAATTAAAAATTAAGAATTAAAAATCAGCAACTCACTCGGTTTATCTCGGAATTCTAGAAGGTGATGTGCTGTGTTCTGAGGTCGCTCTAGGTGAGGGACGTGACCAGAATTGCTGATCCAAATCAATTGAGAATTAGCGATCGCTGCCTTAAGTCGGTAGGCATCGGTAGTACCGAGGATCTGATCAAACTCTCCCCACAAAATCAGTGTCTGTTGCTTTATCTGTGATAGTTTTTCTTTAAAAGAACCGTAACCTCCAGTTTTGGTAAAAGCTTTCAACGCCCCATTCCAATTAGCCTCTTTTAGATGTAATTCAGCGCATAATAAGGAATCCGAGGTAACGAAGCTTTTATCATAATAAGCATTTTTGCTAATACTTTTGCGGACTTGAGGACGACGCAAAAACTTAACAGCTAAGTCATCTAGAGGCCAAAACAAAAACTTGCCAAGAGTTGGGCCAGCACCATAACCAGCACTACCGATAAGTACCAGTTTCTTAACAGCTTGGGGATAATCTAGAGTAAAGTCAATTGCTGCTGCTCCTCCCATAGACGCGCCGACTAAAATAACTGGTTGGTCAATCAGAGTTTTCCAGAAGTGGTAAAGATGGGTTTTAATTGCTGCTGGACTGAAGGGAATTTCTGGCAATCTTTGAGTGAATCCAAAACCCAATAAATCAATAGCCCATGTCTCGTTTTCGGCAGCAAGTAATGGCAACAAACGACGAAACTCTAGCACAGAACTATCAAAACCGTGCAGTAAGAGAATTGGCGTCCCACCACTACCCTGACGTACATAAGTTGTCGCGATTGGCTGCTTACTGAGAGTTGTATTAATTGAAGTTTGTTGGATACTTTGAGCAACAGCAATAGATGCGGCTTCAGTTAACTGGTTAACTTCGAGCGGCAGAAAAGTGGTAGACATGAATGTTCAAGCAGAGAAGTCTAGTACCAGTATCCCAACAAGATACATAAATGTTAAGTAAAAAATAAATATTTCTTGATTCCGCTGCAGTTATCTCTTAATATTTGCCTAACAGATCAAAAGGCTGGTACAAACTCAAAAATTTAGTATTGATTACTGTTCTAGCCAATCGAAAATTAGCTGTAACTGCTCCAGTGTGACCAGCCCATACTGCCAAAGAATCATTGGTAACAGGCTAGGAGTTTGTTCTCGATGGCGCAGAGCAATCTCAATCGAAGCGACAGGAATCGACAAATCATGTTGCAAGAAGTTAACTAATTTTTTCTCTAATGTAGACTTCATCGGATTCTTTGGTAGCTGTACATAGTGTCAAGCTGACATCAAGATATCAGGAACGGTATTAATTTGGCTTCGCCCATTGGATTCACCTGATCGGGTGATTTTTTCCTAGGCATCGACTAAAGCTCAAGACGAAATTGGGTTTACTAAGTACTCTATATCTGGTCTTAATCAGCTAAGTATTTATCTGGTAAGTTTTGATTTTTTATGCATTCCGTGTTTTGCCCGACAGAGAGTCTTACAAAGAAAAACCTGCTTCGGGTTAGATGAAGCAGGTTTAGTAACTCTTGTGTGTGGATCATCCAGTGCATCTTCCATTGACCCATCGGGTAAGATTGGGGAAGTTACGCAGATTGTTACATAAGTTAACAAACAAATTCGTTCCAGCCTTGGGTTTAGAAGTTAGCTTTCCTGGAAAAAAGCTGTAAGAGGTTAAATTTAAATTGCACTTCCACTTCACAGGGTACATCAGAAAATTATGGACACTTTCGCCTCTCAGGTAAAAACCTTTAATAACGGTTCGCTCAGAAAACTGCCCTTACCAGGGGTAGAACTGATCAAAAAGTTTGAAGGATGTCGTTTGCAAGCTTATCCTGACCCTATAACTAGGGGCAAACCTTACGCCATTGGCTGGGGATGTACTCAAAAAAAAGACGGCAGTGAGTGGTCACTCGGTGATCAAATAACTCAGGAAGAGGCTGACGAACTTCTAATTTATCAGCTAGAAAAGAACTATTTACCATCCCTAGAAAAAATTCCTGTATGGCAGGAGTTAAACATCAATCAGCGGGGAGCATTATTGAGTTTTGCTTACAACTTGGGTGCTTACTTCTACGGGGGAGAAAATTTCCAGACAATCACTAAAGTCTTGAAGAGTAAGCGGTGGGATAAAATTAAATCTGCGTTACTTTTATACAGGAATCCTGGAAGTCGAGCGGAAGCAGGTTTAAGGCGCAGGAGACTCGCAGAAGCCCAACTTTTTCTTACACAAGCCAACACATTTGCTTCTGAATTCTTATCACAAGAGTTGATAGAAAGCTCTACACAAAAGCTTACAGAAGATAAGAATACTTCCCTTGCTTCCAATTCTCGACCAACTCTCTGGTTGAGCATTACTCAGGATACCATTGCCAAGCAATCTGCCCTAAGAAGTGAAGAGCTACCTGATTCCGAAAAAGAGTATATCTCTGCTGGTCACAGATTTCAAATTCTCAATTATCAAGCCATAGCTTCAAAAATTGGCCCTCATATTGGGGTAACTTTTATTTCAGCTATTACACTTAAAGAACGCTCTACCTGGGTTTTCTATCAACATCACATTGAAATTGTTCAAGATGATGGAAAAAAACTAATTGGCAAGCATTCAGAAAGGGACTCTTTACCATCTTTTGTCAATCTTCCCATTTCTTATTTCAGTCAACGAGACAATCGCTTCCAGCCACAAAAAACATGTAATGTTACTAGCGTTGCCATGTGCCTTTATTACTATGGCATTCGCCCTCAAAATCGTGATGAACAGTTAGAAGATGAACTTTTTCAGCTTTGCCAACAGCATGGATGGAATAAGTATGCTCACAATCATCTAGCTAAAGTTTTTCAAGTGTACGGAATTCAAGACCGATTTAAGATTGACGCTACTTGGCAGGAAGTAAAAGCACATTTAGCGAACAAAAATCCAGTTATTTACTCAGGAAAACTTACTCATTCTGGTCATATTATTGTCTTGAGAGGATATGACGATACTGGCTTTTGGGTAAATGATCCTTGGGGTGAATACTTCCCCAGTGGCTACCAGTCAAATAAATCAGGAGAAAACTTGCACTACTCTTACGACCTTTTAAAACGAGTAAGTATGGCGGGTCAAGATAAAACTTGGGCTCACTTTCCAGAAAAACGATAGCCTCACATCATAAGCTGACGCCTCTAAAAGTTTGAGGATTGGCATTCCCCTCCCCAAAAGAACGCCAATCCATTTATTTACTCCTAATTTGCGTAATCCTCTAGCTAGAGACAGATAAGTTAATAACAGCACTGATGAGGAGTAACAATCATGGAGCGTCTGATATCGAGCATTTTTGTGACTAGTTGCTTATGGATAATTGCTAATCTTTACGGCTACGAAAAGCTACAGCCAGCTAATCACCAATTAAGCAGCGCAAATTCGCCTGACTTGAACAAAGCTTCTATGATGACTTGGCATCGATAGGCTCTTTTGCTTGCTGAATACGTCCTTCAACCTGAAGATTAAGTGGTGATTTCGCTGCAATGTACTCTATCACCACATCAGACTGGAGAAAACCAGTATCGATTTTGTCCTTACCTTGAGTGAAAATGCTGTAGCCATCGCCACCATTAAGCAGGAAACTATTAGTAACAACTCGGTAAGTAGCAGAAGAATTAATTGGCTTATAGGAACTGTCTTGAGCCCGCACTTGAATATCTGTAACGCGTTTACCTACAGGAGCTGACTCTTGCCAGATGAAGCGTAACCCACTAACCTGAGGGAAACTACCACCGCCTTCTGAGATATTACTAACCCCATTCTCCAGTGCTTGAGCAATCTGACCACCTGTTAGATCAAGTCTGCTAATTGTATTGCCAAAAGGCAGCACTTCTAGTACTTCACTCACGGTCACTTCACCCTTGGGGATGCTAGCACGAATACCACCACTATTGATAATAGCAATTTGAGTTTTATCAGGACTAGTTTTAGCGAGAATTGCATCAGCAATTAGGTTACCCAAATTAGTTTCAGAAGTACGCACATCGGCACGCTCTCCATTGAGCATGACAGTTGAAGAACCGATTACCTTCTGCCGTAAAGCTTGAATGGGTTTTTGATACTTTTCTAGTTTGGTTATAAAAGCAGCATCTGGTTGAATTTGGGCATCTAGCGCATGGGGTTCTCCTGTCCAAGAAACTAGCTGACCTTTTGAGTTAAAGGTAACATCAAGATCACCTAAATACTTACCCCATTCCCAATCTGTAACTACTAGTACTGGAGAGCCATCGGGTGTTTTTTCTACTACTGGGTAGGGATTTTTAGCACCGATAATATTACCAACTGGGGTATGAGTGTGCCCTCCAATAACAACATCGATACCAGGAACTTGGCGTGCTAACTGTAAATCTTGAGGGAAGCCGATATGAGTAAGGGCAATGATTTTATTAACACGTTGAGCAGTTAAGTCTTTTACCGCAGTTTGAGCAGCAGCAATGGGGTCTGTAAAAGTGACTCCATCTCCTGGATTAGAGAGAATAGCTGTCTCTGGGGTAACTAAACCGAAAATGCCTATTTTTTGCCTATTCATTGTGAGAATTACCCAAGGTTTAATTAAACCCTTTAGGGGTGAAGTTGCTACTGTTTGAAGGTTGGCACAAATAATAGGAAACTCAGCACCTTTAACGAAATCAGCTAATACTTTTTGTCCTTTGTCAAATTCATGATTGCCGATTGTGGCAACGTTGTAATCTAAGGCGTTATAAAAATCGAGATCAGCTAATCCCAGATATTGATTAAAGAAGAGTGTTCCTTGAAAGATATCGCCAGCACTCAGCAGCAGTAAAGGTTCGCGGCTGGCTTTATTCTCAGCCCGAAGCTGCTCAACTAAAGTGCTGCGTCTGGCAATACCACCGAATTCGCGATCGCCTACTTTGGCTGGTTCTAGGTGAGCATGGTGATCGTTGGTGTGCAGAAGCCGCAGTGCGAAGTTCGGTTGTTCTATGTCAAAGGCAGAACGCAGCAGCATTAACAATAAACCCAAAAAGAACAAAACCAAGAGCAATCTAAACCGCAGCTTAGGTAACATAGGGGTCATTAACTAGTAACTCTTCACCCAACTAGATTAACCAGATTTTTGCCGTCAAATAGTTAAATTAATATTTTCCAATATTCTTTACTGAGAGCTACACAATCTGGCTATTTATTTGACCGCAGTTCTGGTGTTATGGGTTCTTTTTGATAGTTTATTGCCAGATATCTGATATGGTCCCGATATTTTTCCTTCATCGGTGTCCTTCATCGGTGTAAGATATTCTGTCTACAATCCCTGCGAAATAAAGACTTTATCTGAAGACTAACTTAACTATTAAGTAAACTTATATGAATTTTCAGGGTATTTTCTCGGAAAAACATAATGTTTTTGTGTAGTTTATAGTCTCCAGGATAAATGTCTAATTAATCATTCTCTTTGTCTGCCATTTTTCAAGCAACTTGAGGTAGAACTAACCTCCGAGTAACTCTTTACTAAAATTCAAAAAAATCATCCAAAATTATTGTTCAAACTAAAGATAATGAAACTCTCTACCCTAAGCATTATTTGTTCCGTAGCATTGGGTTTTTCCAGCATTGCTTGTAGTTCAGCACAAGGGCAATCTATTACACCAGAATTGGGTTCTAATAGTGCTGGTACTTTAGTTACTCCTAATGGTAACTCTTTAGAGATTACTGGCGGTACTCTATCAGGAGCTAATCTTTTCCATAGTTTTCAGCAGTTTGGTCTTAATGCTAATCAGATTGCCAACTTTTTGTCTAACCCTAACATTGAAAATATCTTAGGTCGAGTTGTTGGTGGCAATGCCTCGGTAATTAACGGTTTAATCCAAGTTACAGGTGGCAATTCTCACCTATTTTTAATCAACCCTGCCGGGATAGTTTTTGGTAACAATGCTCGTCTAGATGTGCCTGGTTCTTTTACGGCAACTACTGCCACAGGTATTGGTTTTGGGGAGAGTTTATTTAATGCTGTTGGCTCAAATGACTACGCAACATTAGTCGGTAATCCTAGTAGTTTTGCTTTCAGCACAACTAATTCTGGGTCAATTGTTAATGCGGGGCAATTGGCAGTAGGGCAAAATTTAACTTTGTTGGGCGGTAGTGTGATTAGTACTGGTGAAATCTCAGCGCCAGGGGGTCAGATTACGATAGCAGCAGTGCCTGGAGAGAATCGGGTGCGTATTTCTCAACAAGGACAGGTGCTGAGTTTGGAGTTACAGGCTATTGAGAGTAATGTAGTCAACCCACTACCTTTTACGCCTTTAGCATTACCGGGATTGTTGACTACTGCTGATGTAGTGGATGCGACTGGATTGGCAGTTAATGATGATGGCACGGTATCGCTGACGGGTTCTGGTGTCGGTATTAATACAGAAACAGGTACAGTAATTGCTTCTGGGAGTCTGAATACTAGGGATACTCCACTAGGACAGACTGGAGGTAATGTGCAAATTCTGGGAGCCCAGATAGAACTGGTGGGTGTTGATGTTAATGTTTCTGGAAACCTAAGTTTAACAACTCAAAATGATATAGAAATCCAAGAATTTAGTAACTTGAGTGCGGGTGGAAACCTCAGCCTGAATGCTCAGGATAATATAAATGTCACGGATAGTCGATTAGAAGCAATTGGGAACATAGAGTTGCTGGCACAAGATACAGTAACAGTGGAAAACACTTCTCCATATTTTGCCACAGGGGAACTATCTTCCGATCCTTCCCAAGATAAAATATTGCTCGATACTTTTGTGATTCAAGCTGAAGGAAATCTATCTCTTCAAGGTAATAATGCCATCAATCTTCAGACACAAGATAAATGGTTTCAAAGTGGCAGTGACCTCAGCCTGGTTAGTGATGGCACGATTACAGCCAACGCTCGCTTCGCCAGTGGTGGTGATTTCTTGACTCTTGACACATCAGCTAATCCCAAAGACTTTAGCTTCACCTCCGTTAATTCAGGTGGGATTATTAGCTCAGCAGGAGATGTCAGATTTGACAGTTATGAAGGTCAAGCTCTCAAGGTAGAAGCTGGAGGAAGCATTTTTGTGGGAAGTATCAATGAAAATGGAGATTTTGTTCCAGGAGATATCGTTATCTTAGAACCAAATACTTCCTTTGTTGATGGTATAGATTCTAATGAGCCAATTGTGGCTAAAGACCCAGATATTCCATTGTTAACTAGTAGTCCAGCTCTGATTTTGAGAGCAGGTGTAACCGAACTAGAAAACATCCCCAACGTTCCTGATGAGCCAGTAGGCAGAACAACTTTCACATCTACTGAAGAAGCATCATCACCAGGAAATATAGAAGTAGGAAATATTGACACTTCTGCTGGTGGCAAAAGTGGACCCATAATTTTATCGGCTACAGGCAATATCTTAGTAAAAGATGTTGATACCACTGGCTTTTATGATGACACGGACACGGGTCCTGTCAGTTTATTCGCCCTCGGCGATGCAGTATTAGGAAATATTGACACTCAAGGTAGTTCTGTAACCTTGTCTACCATAGGCAATATGGTAGTGGGAAATATTGATACCAATGGCTTCGGTAACAGTAGCTCTGTAACTTTATCTGCTGAGCAAGGAAGCATTGAAGTTAGCACCATTGACACTGGAGCTGGTGGGATTGACATTAAAGCTGGAGATTTTTTTAGAGCCACAGGCTCCAAGAAAGAAGATTTTTTCGATATAACAACGGGTCATCCAAACTTAGTAGCTTTTCTGGAGGCTCAGGGAATTTCTACAGATAAAGAAGTAGCCTTGGATGCCAGTAATCTTTCAGTAAGTATTATCGCCAGACCTGGAGCTGCAACAAGCGGTCTATTCACTGCTCCCATTACTATTGAATATGGAGGTGCATCTAGAACATTAATAGATACAATATTCAGGGGAAGTGGCATTCCTAGGCGTATTCTTGTGAGGGGAGGATCTCAAGGATTTGTTGTCGGACCAGCCTTTCAAGATAATGTTCCCTTTGTACCAAATAATTCCGAGGATAGCTTAGCTAGCTTTGATCCAAGTGATCCTTTTCTTTTCAAAATTAATACAAATAATCCCTTTGACTTTCCTTCTGATCAATTTCCTAGTGATTACAGTGGTACGGTTGGAGGTATTGCTATAGGCGCTGGCAGTAATGCAGGCATGTATGGCTCTTTTCTCGGTAGAGCATTTGAGCCAATTAAACCAACGGAAGTAGTTGTTCCCCAAGAAAAAAATGTAGGCGGTGGCGGTAATGGCTCCGGTGATGGCACTAACGTCGGTGGTGGCGGCAATGGCTCCGGTGGTGGCACTAACGTCGGTGGTGGCGGCAATGGCTCCGGTGGCGGTACTAACGTCGGTGGTGGCGGCAATGGCTCCGGTGGTGGTACTAATGAACCCACTCCTGATAAGCCAGACGAAGGTAACTCTGAAATTGCCACTCAACCATTCCAGTCACAACAAAGACAGGCAGAACTGACCAAACGCTGTCAAAACGATGAAGACTCCGACGATGATGAGGAGTGCGAAGAACAACAACTTATCCAACAACAAAACACTGAGCAGAGAATACTGCGCCTCGATTTCCAACTGCCAGAAGGAGAAAATACTCAGCCAAACAACTCAACTGTGCCCAGGCAATCCATACCGGAATTACTGACAGGCGGCAATGCAGGTAACGCTACAGAAGTAAACCTCAATAACAATGGACAAATTGAACTGAGAGGTTCTGGCGCAAGTGCAGAAAACTCACAGTAAACAGTCAAGAAAGACGTAATCAGCGCTACATTAGACTGGCATCAATAAATTTACGCTAAAGTGTTAGCCGTGAAACTCTCTACCCTAAGCATTATTTGTTCCGTAGCATTGGGTTTTTCCAGCATTGCTTGTAGTTCAGCACAAGGGCAATCTATTACACCAGAATTGGGTTCTAATAGTGCTGGTACTTTAGTTACTCCTAATGGTAACTCTTTAGAGATTACTGGCGGTACTCTATCAGGAGCTAATCTTTTCCATAGTTTTCAGCAGTTTGGTCTTAATGCTAATCAGATTGCCAACTTTTTGTCTAACCCTAACATTGAAAATATCTTAGGTCGAGTTGTTGGTGGCAATGCCTCGGTAATTAACGGTTTAATCCAAGTTACAGGTGGCAATTCTCACCTATTTTTAATCAACCCTGCCGGGATAGTTTTTGGTAACAATGCTCGTCTAGATGTGCCTGGTTCTTTTACGGCAACTACTGCCACAGGTATTGGTTTTGGGGAGAGTTTATTTAATGCTGTTGGCTCAAATGACTACGCAACATTAGTCGGTAATCCTAGTAGTTTTGCTTTCAGCACAACTAATTCTGGGTCAATTGTTAATGCGGGGCAATTGGCAGTAGGGCAAAATTTAACTTTGTTGGGCGGTAGTGTGATTAGTACTGGTGAAATCTCAGCGCCAGGGGGTCAGATTACGATAGCAGCAGTGCCTGGAGAGAATCGGGTGCGTATTTCTCAACAAGGACAGGTGCTGAGTTTGGAGTTACAGGCTATTGAGAGTAATGTAGTCAACCCACTACCTTTTACGCCTTTAGCATTACCGGGATTGTTGACTACTGCTGATGTAGTGGATGCGACTGGATTGGCAGTTAATGATCATGGCACGGTATCGCTGACGGGTTCTGGTGTCAGCCAACCTAATCCCCAGAAATCTACTACATCTATCGACATGTCCCGGGCATCAGGTAATATTCAGATAGCCAATATTGAAACAGTTAATGGTGCAGTAAATTTGGTGGCGGTTGGTAACATTGCAGTTCAAGAAACTTTAACTGGTGGCTCTTTAAACCTATCGTCTGTTGAAGGTAATATTAGAGCAGTAGAAAAAGGCAAAATTAAAGGTGTTGACTCAATAAATATTGCCGCATCGGGGGATATCACAACAGGTAATATTGAAATTGGTGATTCACCTAACAAAAATAATACAAGTCGTGATTCTTTGAGTATAATTTCTGGTACTGGCAATATTACCACAGGTGATATCAGCGTTGGGGGGCCTCAAGGTGGTGGTAGAGAAGGTGATAAAAGTAATGATAGTAGCCAAAATAGCGCTACTTTAGTTAGCTTATTAGCTAATAATGGCAATATTGAAGTTTCAACAATCAACAATAGAGCCAAAGGTGGAGAAATTGAAATTATAGCTGGAGGTACTTTCCGAGCTACAGGTACTCTTAAAAGAGGGGCCAATGCTAGTAATGATAATCCTACTGAATTACCTGACAGGGCAGCATTAGTTGAGTTTCTGAGAGAAGAAACCGGACTAGAGGAAACTGCTTTGACTAGTTTAGTTGATTCTCTGATTAGTGAACAAACTAGCGAAGATCAAATTACCAGCATTAGAATTAATCCAACTCCGGCTGATTCACCAAATGGTGGTGATTTTGCCGCCCCGGGGACTTCTTTAGTTCGTATTCAGCATGGGGGCGATTTTTTTGTTTCAGGCCCGATTGCGCCGAGTAATAATACTCTAAATATAGATAATCTTTGTCAAGGTAACAGTTGCCGTATACTCAATATAAACGCACTACCTGATAATGCCAGTGGTACGGCTGGAGCAATTGTTCTCGCCACTAGTAACGCTAATTTAATTCAGTCTTTCCCAAACAGGGTTTTTACTCTAGATTCACCAGGAAGCTACATTCAGTTAACTCGCGGTAATCCTAAACCCAATACCAATGAAACTAGTAATGCTAATACTAGCAATAATCTCTCAGTTCTCACTCCAGCACTAGAATTAGAAGAAAAACAAACCAGGCGAGTCAACCGCTGCCGGGGTTATAGACAAAAATGTCAAGATATAAAATTACTTACACTGGAAGACTTGCAGTTACAACTACTTTATCTAAATTTAAATCAGTCAACAGGAACTGAGCCTGAACCATAAATCTCTAGCCTTTAATTGGTACTAACGAGACGATTTCTCTGAACAACTATGCAACCCTACCAACTTGCTATAACTGCCCTCGTTAGCTTCCTAATCACTGTCTCAATGCCCTTAAATTTTGAGTCAGTAGCAATACTTTCTCCATCACTGACAGCAGTTCAGACTCAGGCAGAATCCCGTAAAGCCGAGGCAGAACAACTATTTCAACAAGGATTTGAACAGTATCAGCAGGGTCAATTAGAAACTGCCGTCGAGTTTTGGCAACAGGCACTAAAAATCTACCAAGAACTCCAAATAAGGGAAAAAGAAGGGGCTGTATTAGGTAATCTTGGCATTGCTTACAAGATTCTAGGCGAGTATGCTGTAGCTATTGATTTCCATCAACAAGCCTTGGCAATCATGCAGCAAATTAAAGATCGTCAAGGAGAGGGGCAGGTTCTAGGAAATTTAGGTAATGCTTACGAAGCTGTGGGGGAATATGAGAAAGCGATCGCATCCTATCAACAAAGTTTTGCTATTGCCCAAAAACTCAAGGATCTTCCAGGAGAAGCGATCGCTTTAGGAAATCTAGGGGCAATTTACGCCACCTTAGATGATAATGACCAAGCAATCAAGTATTACGAACAAAGTTTGCTCATTGCTCAAGAAATTAAAAACCCAGAAATAGCAGGATTTCTGCTTAATAATTTAGGTACTCTTTACTATACACAAAACAACGTTAGTAAAGCACTGGCAACTTATCAACAGAGTTTGGAATTTGCCCAAGCTGTCGGTAATCAACAACTAGAAAGCGAAGCATTAATCAATCTGGGAACAGCGTCGGAAGATTTAGGCAATCATGCTCAGGCAATTGAACACTACAATGAAGTTTTAAAAATTGCCCAGGAAAATGGCGATCGCCGCCTAGAAAAATCTGCTTTCAATAATCTAGGACATGCCTTATTTAACTCCGGAAATCTTGTAGAGGCAGAGAGTAAACTACGAGAAGCAATCAAGATTTTGGAATCTCTGCGGCCAGGATTAAATGATACAGAAAAAGTGTCAATTTTTGACACTCAAATTCTCTCCTACAATCTACTACAACAAATCCTCATCGCTCAAGATAAATTTGAGGCGGCTTTGGAAGTTTCTGAGCAGGGTAGAGCAAGAGCATTTGTCGAATTATTAGCTAAGCGTTTGTCTTCCGAAGTAGCAGAGCAATCTCGACTTAATTCTGATTCACCAAGCATTGCCAAAATTAAACAAATTGCCCAAGAACACAATGCTACCATAGTTGAATATTCTCTAGTTCCTGACGAAGATTTCAAGGTTCAAGGTAAGCAACGAGGCGAAACCTCAGAAATTTTAATTTGGGTAATCCAGCCTACTGGTAAAATAGCATTTCGTCGCGTTGGGCTGCAAACAATGCGACAGCAAAATGAGACTACTCTTGCCTCATTAGTCGCTAGCAGTCGTGAATCTATGGGGGTCATTGGTCGGGGTTTTGTGAATTTAGTTCCTAAACCAGAAAATCAACAAACAGAGGAAGTTAGTCTTACCGAAAGTTTACAGAAGTTGCATCAACTTTTGATTGAACCGATTACTGAATTTTTACCTACTGACCCCAATGCTCGTGCAATCTTTATTCCTCAAGAATCTTTATTCTTAGTGCCTTTTCCAGCTTTGCAAGATGCTTCTGGTAAATACCTTATTGAAAAACATACTATCCTCACCGCACCAGCGATTCAAGTACTTGATTTAACTTATGAGCAAAGCCAAAGTGTTTCGGAGTTAGCCCAGGATATTTTAGTAGTGGGCAATCCTACCATGCCAACCTTTAAGAATGGTGATAATCTTGAGCAACTACCACCGTTACCAGGTAGCGAACAAGAAGCTTTGATGATTGCCAGTATTCTTAATACTAAAGCCCTAATTGGTGACCAAGCAACTAAAGTAGAAGTTGTACAAAAATTGCCCAAGGCTCGACTAATCCATCTAGCTACCCACGGACTACTTGATGATATCAAAAACTTGGGCATACCAGGTGCGATCGCCCTTGCTCCTTCAAAAAATGATGACGGCTTTCTCACCGCTGGAGAAATTTTAAATCTAAAAATTAATGCTGAATTAGTTGTCCTTAGTGCTTGTGATACGGGACGGGGAGAAATTACAGGGGATGGAGTGATTGGACTGTCCCGTTCTTTAATTGCTGCCGGAACTCCTAGCGTAATTGTCTCTCTGTGGACTGTACCCGATCAACCTACTGCTCTATTAATGACAGAGTTTTATCGCTATCTCCAGGAAAATTCTGATAAAGCCCAAGCCTTGCGCAGTGCGATGCTCGCTACTAAGAAAAAATATTCTTTGCCCTACAATTGGGCAGCATTTACATTAATTGGCGAAGCTGAATAGAATAAGTACAGTTAAGTATTTACTTTTACGGGTAAATTATGAGTGGTGACAGGATATCGGAGAAGCTGAAAGAAGGTCTTTCTCATGCAGATATTCTTGAAACTGGCAGCCTGGATAACTTCTTGAGTTTGAACAGGTTGCGATATAGATATTTGAAAGAGTTCATGAATTTTAAGCAATCACGAGATAGCTACCTTTCATCTATGGTTCTTATTGCACAAGCGTAGTCTTGGCAAAAGGTCTAATAAAAATGTCACAAACTGATGAGATTTTAGATTTTTGGTTCGGTAAGCCTGATGAAGAGGACTATGGAAAACCCCGCAAAGTCTGGTTCCAGAAAAACTCCGAGTTTGACCAAAAAGTGCGATCACGTTTTCTGATAGATTACCAACAGGCTGCTTCCGGTCAACTAGAACACTGGAAGAGCTCACCCCGGGGCTGTCTAGCATTAATTATCCTGCTTGACCAATTCCCGCGCAACATGTTTCGCAACCAGCCCCAAGCCTTTGCCACTGACCCCCAGGCTCTTTCCACTGCCCAGCATACCGTTGCTCAAGGTTTTGATCAAGAACTATTGCCAGTACAGCGCTGGTTCATCTACTTACCCTTTGAGCATAGTGAGAACCTCGCCGATCAACAGCAGTGTGTCGAGTTATTCTCAACTCTCAAAGATGACCCCAATAGTGCCAGTACAATTAATTACGCCTACCAGCATCTCGCCGTTATCGAACGCTTCGGGCGTTTTCCTCACCGCAACGCAATTCTTGGTCGAGAAACAACCCGAAAAGAAGCGGAGTTTCTCCAGCAACCTAGTTCATCGTTTTAGTTAATGACTAATCAAGAGAATCTACATCAGCAACTACTACAACTAAACGATCGCAATTACAAAGCTTACAAAGATATCAAAGGAACCTACAAATTTCCTGAATTCACCTTAATTATTGACCGTGTTCAAGGAGATCCGTTCGCCACACCCAGCCAGATACGGGTACAAATACCACCTTCAATCGCAGGTTTTCCCTGCCAACTATATCGAACTCGTAGCCGTGAAATTGCTCTATGCGATTACCTGACTCGGCAGTTTGAGATGGCCGCAGGGGCAATAAGTCATCGGCGAGGAACAGGAAAAAGTGGCTTAATAGCGATCGTCCGTGTTGGTCAATCGGTGCTAGAACGCACTTCAGTTTTGATCAAAAACGGGTTAGTCGAGGCGAGGTTTGTTGTTGGACTACCGGCCCGAGGTCGTCGTATTGCAGGCCGTCAAGCAGCGCAAATGTTCTGCGAAGACATACCAGAAATTGTTGCCCAAGCGCTCAAGTATCCCTCTCTAGATCACACAAAAATTCAGCAGCAAGTAGAAACGGTAGAAGATACAGACTGGCTACGTCAACAGTTAACCAAGCGAGGGTTAGTTGCCTTTATTGCTGATGGTGCCATACTACCTCGACGCAGTGGGGTTGATCAACGACCTTTATTAGATGAGGCTGTACCCTTTCAATCTCCGGAGACACTACGAGTTGAATTTATCTGCCCTAACCAGGGATTAATTACTGGCATGGGTATCCCCTCAGGTGTTACCTTAATAGTCGGTGGTGGTTATCATGGCAAATCTACCCTGCTCAAGGCGATTGAGTTAGGCGTTTACAACCACATTCCTGGTGATGGTCGTGAACTGGTGGTCACTCACCCCGCAGCGGTTAAAATTCGCGCCGAAGATGGTCGCAGCATTGCTAATGTAGACATTTCTCCTTTTATTAACCAGTTGCCCCAAGGGCGTTCTACGATTAACTTCTCAACTGCCAATGCCAGTGGCAGCACTTCGCAAGCAGCAAATATTATCGAAGCACTGGAGGTCGATGCTCAGCTACTACTCGTCGATGAAGATACTGCTGCTACTAATTTTATGATTCGTGATCGCCGCATGCAACAACTAGTTGCTAAAGATCAAGAACCAATCACGCCATTTATTGACAAGGTAAGACAACTATACGCTGACTATGGTGTTTCGACTATTTTGGTGATCGGTGGTAGCGGTGATTACTTTGATGTAGCTGATCAGGTAATTGCCATGGAAAACTTCCAGCCCAAAGATGTTACCGAACAAGCAGGGACAATTGCTCAGCAATATCCCACAGAACGTAACTCCGAAGGCGGTCAACGTTTTGGTAGTATTCAAGAGCGTGTCCCACAACCAGAGAGTATCGACCCCAGCCGTGGTCAACGGGATGTTAAGCTCAAAGTCAGAGATCTGGATGAATTAGTATTCGGTACTGAAGAGATTGATTTATCTGCCGTTGAGCAAGTTGTGGAAGTCGGGCAGTTAAGAGCGATCGCATTTGCTATTGTCTATGCCAAGCAGCAATACATCGACGGTTGCCAGACAGTTCCAGAGATTCTCCGTCTTGTCATGGCAGATATTTCGTCGCAGGGATTAGATATTCTTACCAACTTGCCAGAAGGCAATCTCGTAGAATTCCGTCGTTTTGAGCTAGCAGCTGCCCTCAATCGCCTGCGCACTCTCCAAATCAATTGAGAAGGCAGAAGGTAGAACTAAGACAATAATTAAAATCACTTTTGTCTAATTTTTGATCAAACAAAGATAATAAACATAGCTTAATTTATAGCTTAATTTATAGCTTAATTTATAGCTTAATTTATCCTGACGGGCAGTTTAAATTTGACCCCGTTTTAAAAGTAAATAGTGACTTCGTGACTAGAAATGTAATGATTGCCGAAAGTTACCTTGATCCATCTTAGATGTATTGTGATAACTGCACATTTTATCTGTGTTAATTTGTGTCAATTTGAGTTGAACTTTCTTCATTAATTATTGAGTGCCGCTGTAACTAGGCGATGAAGTAGCAATACTTAAGCACTTAGCTTTTAACTCTCAGTGAGAGAGTTTTTCTCCCATAAACCCTATTTTTCATTTTCCTTAATGACTCAGTATATTTACAGAAGCTGTCGATAAACCAGGAAGACTATACTTTCAGTGAGCAACTTATATTTTTTGTAGTGGTACTATTCTCTGCTAGATAAAAATAAGTCTTTAAAGTGATCTCTTTCGCGTTCTTAAACCCCGATTACTCCCTAATCTATTCTCAATACAATCGAATTTTCTCAAGAAAGACTTGTGGTAACTTCTCAAGGGTACTGGGGGAGCTGAATGTTGAAAACTTTGCTTAATAAAATTTTTAAGATTCTTACACAAGAGGTAAATAATGGAAAACTTATCAAGGGGAGAAATTGATCACACTGACTCGGCAAGTGCTGTATTCTTGCCAAATAAGACTTATTAGTCCAACACTATTCAATGTATTTTTATATTCCAGAATAATTTGTTTAATTCAAAGAAAACACATAACCATGGAGTTTACAGTCTCTTTACAGTGGCTTAATCATAACTAAAGTTAAGAAGCAAAACACAAATTATAATTGTTATTACCACGCAATCAATGACAAATTAGCTTGATTAAGCAATTAGGTGATTTTTCTACTTCGGCAACCAAAACATCGCAACATCTTGGTGAAAATACCTAGAAAATATTCCTGATTTTAGAATTTATCCTAGTAGATAGGATATTAGATTTGCCAGAGAGAAGGTGGGATGGTGGCAGTCCAAAAAATCGGAACAAAATTTAGTGAATAAGCAAATAAAAGACTTAAAAAATATCTCATCAGAAGATCAAGAACTAAATTCTCAGCTAATCGCATCAAATGGCGCTCATACTGCACTTCCTTACAAACAATGCCTCCATCATCTGTTTGAGGTGCAGGTAGAGAACTCACCCAATGCCGTAGCTGTAATTTGTGAAAACCAGCAGCTAACTTACGCCGAATTGAACCACCGTGCTAATCAGCTAGCTAACTATTTACAAAAGGTTGGTCATATTGGGCCGGAGATGCTAGTGGGCATCTTCGTCGAGCGCTCTTTAGAAACAGTAGTGGGACTGCTGGGTATCCTCAAGGCTGGTGGAGCTTATGTGCCTTTAGACCCCAGTTATCCCCAAGAGCGTCTAGCTGATCTTCTGGCCGATTCGCAGTTGTCAGTCATACTGACCCAAGAAAAATTAATCTCATTACTGCCAGAGCATCAGGCGCAGGTCATTCTTTTAGATACAGACTGGCAAAAGATCGCTACTGAAAGTCAAGAAAATATTATCAGTACCGTTAAGCCAGAAAACTTAGCTTATATAATTTATACATCAGGTTCTACAGGTAAGCCCAAAGGTGTTGTCATCGAGCATAGCGGTGCTGTTAACACCATTATTGATATTAATCAGCGCTTTCAGGTAGGAAGCCAAGACCGAGTTTTAGCCGTATGTTCCTTAAATTTTGACCTCTCAGTCTACGATGTCTTTGGTTTACTAGCTGCTGGCGGGTCAATTGTCCTTCCTAAAGCCGACACAGCACCAAACCTCCCTAATTGGCTGGAACTAATGGTGCGAGAAAAAGTGACTCTGTGGAACTCTGCACCGCCGGTGATGCAGATGTTTGTCAGGCACCTAGAGAACTACTCTCAAAGCCTACCTGCATCAGTACGTTTGGTACTCTTGAGCGGAGACTGGATTCCTGTAACTCTGCCCAGTCAAATCCGGGCAATGGTGGAACAAGTCGAAATTATTAGTCTTGGGGGTGCAACTGAGGCATCTATCTGGTCGATTTATTACCCTATTGAAACTATTGATCCGACTTGGAAAAGCATCCCCTACGGCAAGCCCTTAACTAACCAAGATTTTCTGATACTCGACGAGCAACTCCAGCCAATTCCTGCTGGGGAGACAGGAGAATTGTACATTAGTGGCGCTGGTCTAGCGCGGGGCTATCTCAACCGTCCAGAACTAACTGCCGAGAGATTCATCACCTGCCCATTGAACGGTGAACCAGAAGCCCGCCTTTATAAAACCGGAGATTTAGGACGCTACCTCGAAGACGGTAACATTGAGTTTCTTGGTCGCATCGACCATCAAGTGAAAATTCGGGGTTTCCGGGTTGAGCTTGGTGAAATTGAGGCAGTACTCAGGCAAAATCCTGCTGTGCAAGAAGCTTTGGTCTTATTACGAGAAGATGTCCCCGGTGAAAGGCATTTAGTTGCCTATGTCATGGGTGATTCAGAATATCAGGATTCAGAAGAACTGACGGCTGAAATTCAAAGCGAACAAATCGAGCAATGGCAGCTTATTTATAATGACGACTCTATAAGTCAAGCTGCTTTACCAGAAGATCCTACCTTCAATATCGGCGGCTGGAACAGCAGCTATACAGACGAACCTCTCCTAGTTGAGGAAATGCGCGAATGGGTCAACCAAACCGTGGAGAGGGTTCTGGCACTAAGACCGGACCGGGTACTCGAACTGGCTTGTGGCAATGGTTTGCTTTTATTTCGCATTGCCCCCCACTGTAGCAAATATTGGGGCATCGACTTTTCCTCACTGGTTCTGCGCTATGTCCAGAGTGTGTTGGCACTTCCAGGGCAAGAGCTACCCCAAGTCACTCTTGACCAAAGAATGGCAGACAACTTCGAGGGGGTAGAAGCCGCCAGCTTTGATGCGGTGATTCTCAACTCGGTGCTGATGTATTTTCCCAGCACTGACTACTTACTCACAGTTTTGTCTAATGCGGTGAAAGCAGTTGCCCCTGGCGGTTTTGTTTTCGTCGGAGACATCCGTCACCAAGGACTACTAGAAGCCTTCCATACCTATATTGAGTTACACCAATCACCGGAACAAGCCTCAAGGACGCAGCTCCAACAGAGGGTGCAAAAGCGCCTCATTGAAGAAGATGAACTACTGATTGACCCAGCTTTTTTCACTGCTCTCCAGCAGTACTTACCGAATGTCAGCCATGTAGAAATTCAGCTCAAGCGGGGTCGCTATCACAATGAGATGACCCAGTTCCGCTACGATGTGATTCTCCATGTTGACTCTGCTGCTCCTTCCAGCAAAGAATATCAGCAGTTGGATTGGCAAGAAGAAAAACTGACCATCCCAGCCATCCGCCAGCTTTTGAGAGAAACTCAACCTGAAGCTCTCGGTATCCAGCGAGTACCTAATGCACGTCTGCAATCTGCTCTAGAGGCTGTGGAACTTCTGGCTAATCCCTCTGGGCCAGAGACTTTGGCAGAACTACGACTGATGCTCCAAGAGTTACCAGGCATTGGAGTAGAGCCGGAGGATTTCTGGGAGCTAGGTGATGACTTACCTTACAGCGTCGAAGTTAACTGGTCAGAAGCTGGTACTGGTTGCTATGACGTGGTTTTTCGGTCTAACAACAGGGAATGCCAAGCAACCTCAAAAGAGTCAATCAAAGAGCTGGCCAAAGTTCCTGCCCTTGATGCTTCCTCATTCCGCAGCTACGCCAATAACCCTCTTAAAGGGAAACTTGCCCGTAAGATTGCCCCACAATTGCGCCGCTTCCTAGAGCAGAAGCTACCTAACTATATGGTGCCTGCGGCGTTTGTGATTCTCGATGCCTTCCCCCTAACTCCCAACGGCAAAATTGATCGTAAAGCCTTGCCAACACCGGATTTAGCCAAGCTGGAGTTAGATGATGACTTTGTGGCACCGAGGACTCCTTTTGAGGAATTGTTGGCAGGAATCTGGGCTGAGGTCATTGGTCTGAAGCGGGTTGGTATCCATAGCAACTTTTTTGCCTTGGGAGGACACTCGCTGCTGGCGGCCCAAGTTGTTTATCGGTTGCGGGAAACCTTGCAACTGGAAGTTCCCCTTAATCAACTGTTTGAACTACCAACCGTGGCAAGTTTAGCAGAACACATTGCTCTACTACACAAAGCTAATGCTGCCCCAGATTACCACCTTGAAGCAATTAAACCAGCTCCTCGAGGTGAACACCAACCCTTACCCTTATCCTTTGCTCAAGCTAGGCTGTGGTTCCTTGACCAATTAGAGGGTTTAAGTGGTGCTTACAACATCGGCTTAGCTTTGCGTCTGACTGGGGTACTCAACATTAAAGCGCTAGAGCAAAGTCTAACGGAAATTGTGCGGCGTCACGAAGCACTGCGTACCATCTTCCCCACAGTCGATGGAACTCCAGTTCAAGTGATTACTCCAGTCAAGCCAATTACCTTGCCAATAGTACAGCTGCAAACACTGCCAGAAGAGGAGCTGTCTACGGAGGTTAAGCGCTTAGTTACAACAGAAGCCCATCGGCCCTTTAATATAGCCCAAGATTGCTTGCTGCGCGGCTCTCTGCTGCGCCTCGGTAAAGAATCCCATATCTTGATGGTGACAATCCACCACATTGCCGCCGACGGCTGGTCTTTAGGGGTATTACTCCGAGAGTTGACCCTTCTCTACCAAGACTTCTGTACAGAAACCACTCCTTCCTTAGCAGAATTACCCATTCAGTATGCTGACTTTGCTTACTGGCAACAACGGTGTTTGGCCGGGGAAGTGCAGTTAAATCTGCTGGAATACTGGCAACAACAATTGACAGGCGCTCCACCCCTTCTAGAACTTCCCACTGACCGCCCTCGTCTTCCAGTCCAAACCTACCAAGGCAGTACGGAAAAATTTCAGCTCACACCTCAACTAACTCAACAGCTGCAAACCTTGAGTCGGCAGTCAGGAACTACCTTGTTTATGACCCTTCTCGCCGCCTTTGTGGTCTTGCTCTCGCGCTATAGCTCTCAGGAAGATATTGTGGTTGGTTCTCCTATTGCCAACCGGACTGCTCAGGAGACTGAGTCTTTAATTGGCTTTTTTGTCAATATGCTGGTGCTGCGCAACCAAGTACAAGGTAACCAGAGTTTTGCTGAGTTACTGAGTCGAGTGCGGCAGTGTGCTCTGGATGCCTATGCTAATCAGGATATGCCTTTTGAGCAACTAGTAGATGTGCTGCGTCCAGAACGCAACCTCAGCTACAACCCACTGTTCCAAGTCATGTTTGTCTTGCAGAATACACCGACTAACAATCTGGAACTACCTGGTCTGCAAGTCACTCCTGTAGAAGTAGAGATCAAAACGGCCAAATTTGATTTGACCCTGTCGCTAGAGGAAACTGAGCAGGGACTTGAGGGTTACTGGGAATACAACACCCATTTATTTGATGCCACAACCATTGCTCGGATGGCAGGTCATTTTCAGACCTTGTTGACAGGAATCGTTGCTGACCCCCAACAACAAGTTGCCAAACTACCTCTACTGACGGAAAACGAGTTGCCTCAGCTGTTAGTAGATTGGAACCATACCCAGGTAGACTATCCCAGCGACTGCCTGCATCAGCTATTTGAAGCTCAGGTGGAACAGACTCCAGATGCTATAGCGGTGGTTTTTGACCAAGAGCAACTCACCTACCAAGAACTCAATAGCCGCGCTAATCAACTGGCACACTATCTAGAAACTCTTGGTGTGGGAGCTGAAGCTCTGGTAGGTATCTACCTACAGCGTTCTTTAGATATGGTGGTGGCTTTGTTGGCTGTCTTAAAAGCAGGCGGTGCTTACGTCCCCTTAGACCCTGCCTATCCCCAAGACCGCGTGACCTTCGTACTCGAAGATGCCCAGGTCTGTGTGCTGTTGACTCAGAGCGACTTAGTTAATAAGTTACCAGAACTGGGAACGCAGGTCGTCTGTTTAGATACCGACCAGCAAAACTTTAGTGACCAGCCCCAATCTAACCCAGTTAGCATGGTTACTTCGGGCAATCTCGCCTACGTGATTTACACCTCTGGTTCCACTGGCAAACCAAAAGGAGTAAAAATTATCCACAATGCTGTGGTTAACTTCTTGGTCTCCATGTCTGGGCAGCCTGGCCTGAGTGCGGAGGATGTTCTGGTCGCAGTTACTACTTTATCTTTTGACATCGCAGCTCTGGAAATTTTTGGTCCCCTGAGCGTTGGTGGACGCGTAGTTATTGCCAGTCGGGAGATTGCCTCAGATGGTCGCCAACTGGCGGCTCACTTAGCTCAATCAGAAGCTACGTTAATGCAGGCAACACCGGCCACCTGGCGAATGCTTCTCGAATCGGGATGGCAAGGCTCTGAAAAATTGAAAATGCTCTGTGGCGGAGAGGCTCTTTCCCGAGATTTAGCGGAACAATTACTGCCCAAAGGGGCTTCTTTGTGGAATCTCTACGGCCCGACAGAGACAACTATCTGGTCAGCAGTTGGCGAGGTGAAGACAGGAAAGGAACCGGTGCGTATTGGCCATCCGATTGCTAATACCCAGTTCTATATCCTTGATGCTCAGCAGCAGCCGGTTCCCATTGGCGTTCCTGGAGAACTGCACATCGGCGGTGCAGGACTTGCCCGAGGCTACTTGAATCGTCCCGAACTGACTGTTGAGAAGTTTATTGGCAATCCTTTGAGCAATGAGCCTGGTGCACGTCTTTACAAAACAGGCGATCGCGTTCGCTATTTGGCAGATGGTCAAATTGAGTTTCTGGGACGGATTGATTTTCAAGTCAAAATTCGGGGCTTCCGCATCGAGTTAGGAGAGATTGAGTCCTTACTCAGTCAGCATCCAGCCGTTAAGCAAGCGGTAGTTGTCGTGCGCGAAGAGGTTCCTGGCAATCAACGCCTGGTAGCCTATGTGATTGCCGACGGTGAGCCGCCGAATTCTACAACCTTGCGCACCTTCCTCCAAGAAAAGTTACCTGACTACATGTTGCCTGCTGCCTTTGTCCTGCTGGATGTCCTACCCCTGACTCCCAATGGCAAAGTAGACCGCCGTGCTTTACCTGCACCAGATCAAACTCGGCAAGAGCTAGAAGAAAGCTTTGTGACTCCCCAAGATGAGTTAGAACTACAACTAGCTAAAATTTGGGAACAATTTCTGGGAGTTCAACCCATTGGTATCAAAGATAATTTCTTTGAGCTGGGAGGAAACTCTTTGCTGGCGGCTCGCTTGCTTGATCACATCCAGAAAGCCTTCGACAAAAATTTATCCCTGGCTAATATTTTCCAAGCACCAACCGTTGAGCAAATGGCAAATATCATCCGCTCAGAAGGTTGGTCATCTCCTTGGGTATCCTTGGTGCCAATTCAGGCAACGGGAACAAAACCACCTCTGTTCCTGTGCGAAGGAGTGGGCATTTACAGCACTCTGATTCCTTATCTGGGTTCGGATCAGCCCCTTTACGGACTGGCTGCTCCAGTAAGTGAACGGCAAAAGTTCTCCTCAGGACCGGTGCGGGAACTAGCGACGCACTATATTCAAGAAATGCGCACTATCCAGCCTGAAGGCCCATACTTTTTGGGGGGTTTATCCTGGGGAGGAGCTATCGCTTTTGAAGTGGCTCAACAGTTAGTCGCCCAGGGTCAGGAGGTGGCATTGCTGGCATTTTTTGATACCATTCTGCCTAGTGCTTTTGGGAAATTGCCCCTGCTCAAGCGTGTCTCAATTCACTGTAAGAATGCTAAGAAACTTGGGCTCTCCTACTTTACCAAGAAATTCAGTGATAAATTTGAACTCTTCCAAAGGAGAATTCGGAGGGTACGTGCCCAGTTTTCTCTGGCTACAGGCACAGAAATGCCTCTTGAAATCGAATACTTTGCCATGTATGCGATCAACGAGCAAGCAGTCAAAGGCTATGTGCCACAACCTTATTCAGGAAAAGCAATTCTCTTCAAAGCAACCCAACGGATTGATGCGGAAACCTCCGATATTGATCCTGATCTCGGTTGGGGTGGACTGGTTACTGGAGGGTTGGAGAGCTATGAAATTCCTAGCACTCACCTGGGTTTGTTACAAGAACCCGATGTCCGTCTGGTTGGTGAACAACTGAAGACTTGCCTTGAGCAGGCTCAGCTGACAAGGTAGTTTCGATAAATTCTGCAAGTTTGCAGTTTTGAAGGTTGGAGATTGGGCAGATTTTTGCTCAGTCTCCAATTTTTGTGTTGTTGTAAATTCAAGATAATCTGAACACAATGCTGATTGTTATTATCAAGTAGATTCCAGATAGTAAAGTCGGAAATCATGTACTTTTTAACACTACTAGATACACGTGTACCCTGACCATTACTTAGATAACCTTTAGTTGTCATGTCATCTGGTTCAAAAGTGCTAAAGGTTCTTCTTGATCCCAAGACTTCAAAGACCTTACTATACATCGACATTGGGCAACAATCTGAATAGCATGCTGCGCGTAAGCGCAAATATCTTACTCACTTATATAGCAATCCTCAATGAGATAAGAACACTCTCCTTTGTCTCCCTCGTCTCCCCTGTCCCCCTTGGCAAATAAACACTCAATGGGCTGCCCCACTACCAGTAGCTTTAGTTTTTTTAAAGAAAAGAATAGCAATACCACTCAACAGTAACGCCATTCCAATAAAGTAAAAACAATCGTTAAAGGCTAGTACAAATGCCTCACGGCGAACTATGTTACTAATAGCAGCGATCGCTTGTTGTTTGGCTGTCAATAAATCAGCCCCTCGACTGACAAAATACTGAGTCATTTGCTCCAGTCGTTGTTGAGTTTGGGGGTCATATAAAGAAATAGTTTCTCCCAAGCGATTTGAGTGAAACTGCTCCCGGCGTGTCAATAAAGTTGCTAGGGCTGCAATCCCCATGGAACCTCCTAAATTACGCATCATATTGAACAAACCACTAGCAGAACCTGCTTGTTCCGGCTCAATATTCGCTGTAGCAATTGAGGAGAGAGGAACCATAATCAGAGGCTGTCCCATTGCTCGGATTAATTGTGACCACCGCAATTGCTCAATTCCTGTATCATGAGTCATTGTCGAATTCATAAAGCAACTCACCGCAAACAAACTCACCCCCACAGCAATCATCAGCCGAATGTCAATACGCTGCATTAACTTAGGCACCAATGGCACAATAAATAACTGCGGTACTCCTGCCCACATAATTACCTCACCAATCTGCATGGCGTTATATTGTTGAATCTGAGCTAAATATAGGGGCAGAATAAAGATTGAACCGTACAGTCCAACTCCCAACGACACATTGACAATCGCTGCTAAGCCAAAATTGCGACGCCAAAGTAAACGTAAATTAATAAATGGACGCCTCCGGGTTAATTCAATCCAGAAGAAAATTGAGATAAAAATTGCGGCAATTACACTTAAACGAACAATTAAATCGGAGCTAAACCAGTCCTTACGACTCCCTTCTTCTAAAACCACTTGTAGGGAACCTAAACCAATTGCCATTGCCACAATTCCCCCCCAGTCTCCTTGTTTAAGCAATCCTAACTGCAAAGGTTGGGGTTCAACCGCATACCAAACAGCGGTTAGCAAGAATAATCCGGGGACTAAGTTCAGGTAAAAGACATAATGCCAGCTATAGTTCTCGGTTAACCATCCTCCTAATGTCGGTCCAATTGAAGGGGCAAATGTGGCGGTAAGGGCAAACATTGCTAAACCAATTGACTGCTTTGCAGGCGGTAGTCTGGTAATAATAAAAGTGAATGCCATGGGGATTAAAACGCCCCCAGTAAACCCTTGCAAAGCACGAAATACAATCATGGAATTGAGATTCCATGCCCAAGCGCAGCACACGGAAAAAAATGTAAATAGGGCAGCGTTAGTGAAAAGATACCAGCGTATGGAAAAAACCCGCGACAACCAGCCCGTGAGGGGAATAACAACAATTTCAGCAACTAAGTAAGCCGTGGAAATCCAAGAACCTTCTTCTAGGGTGGCACCCAATGCCGCTTGAATATCTTTGAGGGAGGCGTTGGTAATTTGAATATCCAGCACCGCCATAAAAGCACCCAAAATCGTCCCGATAAGACCAATCCAAGTTTTTAGAGAAACCTGATCAGAATTAGGTGGTGCAGTGCTTGAGGAATTCCTCTGGGGAGAATTGGACGACTCAGTTTTATTCACAAAAGCCCCCTGATGTAAATAGGTGGATCATCAAATACTCTTAGTCAGAATTCTCCTCGAGATCAACACTAACCACTGCTGACATCCCTGGAGTAATCCGCGATTCATACCCCCGGATACTTTGAGGTTCAAAGGTAATTTTAACGGGAATACGTTGCACGACTTTAGTAAAGTTACCCGTGGCATTATCTGGAGGCAATAGGGCAAATTCAGAACCAGAGGCAGGTGAAATGCTCTGCACTTTACCTGTAAAAGTGTGCTTGGGGAAGGCATCAAGTTTAATTTCTACCATTTGCCCTGGCTTCATTTCTTCTAGCTGGGTTTCTTTAAAATTAGCTGTAACCCAGTAATTATTCTCCACAATTGCCATTAAAGGGGTTCCTGATTGTACTCTTTGCCCCACTTCTACCGATTTATGACCAATTTGTCCTGCTACGGCAGCTGTAATGCTGGTGTAGGATAACTGCAGCTGAGCGTCCTTAAGGCTGGCTTCAGCTTGAGCGATCACTGCTTGGGCTGCCCCATACTTGGAACGATCTACATCAGTTTGCACTGCCGCAGCGCTAGCTTGCTGCAATCCAGCTCTCGATTGCGCTAGTTTTGCCTGAGCGGAAGAAACACCTTGTTGTGCTTGAGCTAGTTTTGCTTGCGCTTGTTGTACTACTTGCTCGGCGGAATTTCTTTGGGCTAGAGCCACCTCATAAGAAGCTTTGGCATTATCTAACTGCTGACGAGCTACTGCACCTGTACTATACAAGCTGCTATAGCGGTTGTAATCTGCTTTGGCTTTTTCAAGATTTGCCTTCGCCTGTTGTACTTGAGCTTGCGCTACAGGAATGCCAGCACGCGCCTCGTTGACTGCGGCTTGAGCGGCTGAAATGCCCGCTAGTGCATCACTGATATTGCCCTGTGCTTGAGCAGTTTGAGCTTGGGCATTTTGATCGGTTTGCTCAATTGTGGTTTGGGCAGCGTTAGCCTGACGTTGAGCTGATTGTAGAGCAGCTTGCGCCTGCAGCACTTGCATTTTGTAGTCGCTGGGGTCAAGTTCCACTAAAAGCTGACCTTGTTGCACTTGCTGATTATCATTGACATCCACTGCCAAAACAGTGCCATTAATGCGGCTACTGACGGAATCAATGTGTCCAGCAACTGTGGCGTTGTCTGTGTCTTCGTGAGTGGAGGCGTATTGCCACCAGCGATAGCCGAAACTACCGGCAAGAATTGCTCCTACTCCCAATGCTGTCACAATCAGAGCTTTTGACCATCTAGAACGAGATGGTTTCTCTGGAGGTTTGCTGTCCTGTTCTTCTGATGGGGGAAGGCGACTTTCTCGTTGGGTTACCACTGCTGGAACCTGAAATTCTAGTTCGGCGACAGTGGGTTTATGTCCGTTGAGTGAGCTATTTTCTAAGGTTTTCATCTTTGGTACATGCTTAGGTGTTGTCGGTTGAGACTGGGGTAAATGAGAAAAGAAAGGGAGCTTTTATTTCTTATGCGTAATATCTGAATGTTTTAATACTTGAAGCTTTTATTTCTTGTGCGTAATATTATGCTGATCCTATAACCTTCAGGAGCTTTGGCTATCTACCGAGAGAAGGAAGCGAGTTAGGCGTTAAGACAGATTAGCGATCGCTCGATCAAGGAGTTCCGAGAACTGCTCGCGTTCTGCCGCCGAAAGCCCTTGGAAGGCGTGTTCCCTGAGTTCAAGAGCAATGGGTGGTAATTCTTCTTGGAGTTGCTTTCCGTCGTCAGTGAGCCAGATACGCCAGATACGGCGATCACGAGCATCACGTTCTCGCCGAATTAGCTTTCGTTGCTCCATCCGGTCTAAAACGCCAGTTAAAGTGCCTCCTACTTGTTGCAGCCTTTCCCCGATGCGGCAGGTGGGCAAACCATCTTCCTTCCAAAGACAACACAGTACCACCCAATGAAAGGGAGTTAGTCCAAAGGAATCGAGTTGTTCTTGAAACTTACGCGCTAGAAGCTGAGATAGGAGTTTAATTCGGTATCCTACACCGTAAGGAGCTAAAACTTCCTTCCACTCCTTGGGGAACCCAGGCTCTAGAGAAGGAGAGACCATTAGTGCGTCCTCTAATTTATTTCGTACCCTTAACATAATTATACGTAATTTATTTAATTTGTCTAGTTTTACCTTCTGTAAACTATGAGGGCGTCTTTTTCTGATCTGACAACTCCATCAAAGGGCGGCACAGTAGACTTAGATTAGGTGATGTAGGAGGCAAAAGAGATCAAAGCAAGACAGCAGTTTCTCAATAGATAACAAAAAATTTCTGATCAAAATGCTTCAACAAACAACTGATAAAATTAGCCATATCTTAGATCAGCAACGCCAATTATTTAGTACAGGTAAAACCAAAGATGTGGCGTTTCGGATTGAACAGCTCCAGCTTTTAAAAAAAGTCGTTGTTCAAAACCAGGCTGCTATTCTCAAGGCACTACAAGCCGACTTGGGTAAACCAGAGTTGGAAAGCTACGCCACAGAGATTGGAGTAGTTATGGAAATTAATCATGCCTTAAAGCATATTAAGTCTTGGGTTAAACCCCAAAAAGCTTCAATTGGTATTGAGCAATTTCCTGCGGCTGCGAGAATTTATCCAGAACCTCTGGGAGTTGTCTTAATCATCAGTCCCTGGAATTACCCCTTTCAACTGGCGATATCTCCTCTAGTGGGTGCGATTGCTGCTGGGAATTGTGCGGTGATGAAACCCTCTGAAATTTCCTCTCACACCTCGCGAATTATTGCTGATATTATTGCAACCAATTTTGACCCTGCCTATGTTACTGTCGTCGAAGGTGGGGCGGAAACCAGCCAACAACTACTAGAGCAAAAATTTGACCACATATTTTTTACTGGAGGAACAGAAATTGGCAAAATTGTTATGGCTGCTGCTGCCAAACACTTAACCCCCGTCACCTTAGAATTAGGGGGGAAAAGTCCTTGTATTATTGATGCCGATGTTAGTCTTGAACAGGCAGCAAAACGAATTACTTGGGGCAAGTTTATCAATACTGGTCAAACTTGTATTGCACCAGACTACCTACTGGTAGATAGTAAGATCAAGCCTGATTTATTAGCAGCGATTAAAGTCTGTATTCGTGAATTTTATGGAGAAGATCCAGCTAAAAGTTCAGATTACGGCAGGATTATCAGTTCCAAACATTATCAACGTCTAACTGAACTGCTCAATGCAGGAGACATTGTAATTGGTGGACAGACAAAGCCGGAAGATCGCTACATTGCCCCCACCGTAATTGATAAAGTTTCTCTGAATGACCAGATCATGCAAGAAGAAATTTTCGGACCAATTCTGCCTGTAATTACCTATAGTAATCTGAATGAAGCTATTGCTATTGTCAACCAGAAACCGAAACCACTGGCGCTTTACTTCTTCTCTAGAAACAAAGAGAAGCAAGAGCGCATCTTGCAAGAAACTACTTCCGGCGGTGTCTGTTTAAATGACACTATCATGCAAGTTGGTGTTCCTTCCCTACCTTTTGGTGGTGTGGGTAGCAGCGGTATGGGTAGCTATCATGGCAAAGCTAGTTTTGATACTTTTTCTCACCAAAAAAGCGTTTTGAAGAAGAACTTCTGGCTAGATTTTGTGAATAATTGGCGGTATGCACCCTACAATAATGCCAAGATGAATTTCATCAAGAAAATTATTAGTTAGATCAGTTTGATTGACCAGATAGTAAAGCTTATTTAGGAGAGCCTCAAATTTGGACTCCTCATAAAAAACCCCAAAATAGAGAATTAACGTCACAGCAACAAAAAGCCAATAAAGCTCTATCTTCCCAGCGAATCTTTGTGGAACATCTAATTCGTGTGGTTAAGATATTTAAAATAGCGCCAGAAAGATTTCGTCTGAATGCAAGGAAGTATAAATCGGTCATACTCACAATTTGTGGTTTAGTAAGATTGAGAATCTGCCGCTTAATTTTTCAAGCAGAAAAATTCCTTCATACCTAAAAATAAATGAACTTATTAACCTTCATAGTTGGCAGTCTTAACTAACAACAAATGTTGCTAATGCTGATTAGCCGTTGAATAGAGCTGAATCTGTCCCTGTCAGTTTAAGGGGTAGAAACCATTCAGTGAGGTGCTTTTGCTTTTCTGGAGATATCTATTAGACCTCTCCAGAAATGAGATTTTGGCTCAGGCAGCAGGAGGGCTTCAGGTTCTTTTTTGGAGAGGTCTAGTTACTACCATATCTACAGGCTTCTTAATAGGGCTAACAGCTATTGCTTATATTGAAACCCTCAAAGACTGTAAACAAGAGGAATACGAGACAGGAAAACCAATATCTTCTTCAGAGATATTAAATAAGTTTGTGCAGAAGCACAAAGATATATTGGAATGGTTCCAGGTTGGAAGCCATGACGGGAATTGGAGTATGGTAGAAGTTAGTTAATAAGGGTCTCCTGCTTTGCCTAAATCTTAGAACTCAAACTTAGCTAAAGCTACGGAAAAGCCAAACAAGAGTGGCTAGCCAGCTTCTTGAGTCCACGCTCAAAAGTAGTATCCGCCAGAAACGCTATCGGGCAGGTCGAGATAATCACTATGCCATTAAAGTAGTTCTGACTTAATTAAGTATTGTCGATGATAATTTTGAGTAAAGGGTGGCTTCACCTGAGAGTAATTGGTTCCAACTACAGCTTTCACGTTTTTGGCTTACTGCTGTCTCCTCAGTCAAAAACTGTGAAAGTACCTGGTTGATTTAACTGCTAGGGATTTATCCAAGCTACTATTGCTCTCGCCCGATTATTAGGTTCGCAAAATTTAATTCTTCAGGTGTAATAATATTGATTACACTTCAAGTTTTCGCGGTTTTTAGGACATCGACAGTTCCAGGCTTTTGTCAATAATCTTGAGATGCGTTTACCCTGGCACTTTTTATTTAAGGTTCTCAGAAAATTCAAACTTTTAGCTATAGGAGTGTTAACCCCGGTAATCATGCCAGATTACTAGGGCATTGGTACAGTGTTTTAGCAGTTGTTCTTACTGTCATTGCTTAAAATATCAACTGTAGAGTTAACCCAAGTGTGGCATCTGCCCTCTGCTCTAGGTGATTTCGGTCTAGAGTAGAACCAGAGGGAGTAAAGAGTACTTGGATAAGCTAGTAGCATTTTTGTAAGACATCGTTTTTGGATCTATGGCAGGACACAGTAAATGGGCTAACATCAAGCGCCAGAAAGCAAGAGTTGACGCTTCCAAAGGCAAGACTTTCGCTAAACTATCTCGGCAGATTATTGTAGCTGCTCGTAGCGGTGTCCCAGATCCAGAAGGGAATTTTCAGCTGCGTACAGCGATTGATAAGGCAAAAGCAGCGGGGATTCCCAGCGACAATATCGAAAGAGCGATCGCTAAAGGTGCAGGACAACTCGTACCTGACGGCGACAATCTAGAAGAGATTCGCTATGAGGGTTATGGACCAGGTGGTATTGCCATTTTGATTGAAGCCCTCACAGACAATCGCAATCGTGCTGCTGCTGACCTCCGAGAGGCCTTCCGTAAGAACGGTGGTAATCTTGGCGAAACCGGCTGCGTCAGTTGGATGTTTGAGCAGAAGGGTGTTGTTACTCTCACTGACGCAGTTGCCGAAGATCTGCTGTTAGAAGCTTCCTTAGAAGGGGGAGCAGACACTTATCAGCTAGCCCAAGAAGAAGATTTGGCAGCTGAGGTATTTACAGAAGTCAGCAATTTGGAAAATCTTAATCAAATATTAAAACGCAACGGTTTACCCATAGGTGAGGCAGAGTTGCGCTGGATTCCAGGTAATACCGTAGAAGTTACTGATCCAGACTTAGCGCGATCGCTTCTAAAGTTAATGGATGCTCTAGAAGAGTTAGATGACGTGCAAAACGTCACAGCAAACTTTGAAATGTCAGATGATCTGATGTCTTTGAGCATGGTGTAGCAGCCTGAGATTTAGGTAATCTAGACCAAAAGATTGCTATTTTGCAGGGATTTTTGAAAAAATTGAGTGCGGCTGTCGCTGCTGCTGATTAATTTTTTTATAAAATCTTAGCAACGCTGATGCTTGGTTTCATACAAACTTAATAGAAACTGGGCTAGCTTAGAGAAAATTGGTATAATCGGCACAAGGAAAGAAATATAAATGGCTTTAGGCGATCGCATCAGCCGGATAGTTAGAGCCAACTGTAATAACCTTACAGATAAGCTAGAGCCTGTAGAAGGCGGGGCTTTCATTGCTACAGGTGCTGCTACAGGTGCTGGGGTTTCGGCAACTGTTGGTGGGATGGGATTAGTCGGAGGCTTTGGAGGAGTCAGTATTGGCATGGTACGGTTACGGTTGTCGGAGCAGTGGCTGGCGCAGCCGCTTATGGCAGCAAAAAGGCAATCGAAGATGGAGATGCTTTGGCTTTAGGTTACTCTCGGAAAGACTCGGTGGTGCTGGACTTTCTAGCGCCGTTGGTGGGATAGGATTAGCTTTTTCGGGAACTGCTGTAGGTATTGGTATGGCTCCAGTTGCAGCAGTAGGTGCAGTGGTAGGTTTGAGTGCCTATGGTCTGAATCGGTTCCTTGAGGAGATAAAAACTACTAACAATCCTGAAAGAGCTATTGCATCCCTAGAACAACTTAAGCTGAATATACAGCAAGAAATTTATAGTCTAATTGCTAGCAAAGAACTTATTCAACAACAATACAAGCAAGCCCAGACTGAAGTTAATTCTTGGCATAAACGAGCTGGATCAGCCATCAAAAAGGGACGTGATGATTTGGCTCGCAAAGCTTTGCAGTGTAAGCTTTTTTCTCAGCAAAATGCTACTAATTTGAAAACTCAGCTTGAGCAGTTAACGGCAACAACAGAGTCTCTCAAAGATGACTTGAATGTTATAGAAAGAACCTTTACCGAAATTTAAAGAGAAACTGGGTTAAGGGAAAGTTGATTCGTCACCAACCGAGAGTATCGGCAATTTTGTTACTTAGTAATACAGGATTGAAAGGTTTAGCAATCAACACTGCTACACCCAATTGCTGAGGTTTTTGTGGAGTAAACCAGCGTGCTTTCGCCGTCAGTAATGCAACTGGAAGATGCTGTATAAGTCGATTATTTCTTAGTTATTGAAGAAATGTCAAGCCGTCCATTCCTGGCATTGAGACATCCAGAAGAATGGCATCAGGTTGCACCTCCAATGCCTGATCCAAGTCTTCCTTAGCGGAGGCTACTTCTAGCACCTCCCAAGCACCTATAGTAATCCTAAATAGATTGTGCAAAATAGTTGTTAAAAAGAAGCAGCATCATGCAATAGAGGAAGCTATCCGGACTACGCAATTCATTAGAAATAAGTGTATTCGTTACTGGATGGATTTTAAAAAAGAAGACAGGGTAAATAAATTTGCTTTAAATAAGTATTCAGCAGTTCTGCATAATCAGTTTAAACTTGTTAAAGATTTAAACAGTATGGCAGTACAATCTGCTGCCGAAAGAACATGGTCATCAATCAGTAGATTTTTCAGTGTAAACGCATCTAAAGATTATTGACAAAAGTCTGGAACTGCCGATGTCCTAAAAACTGCGAAAACTTGAACTGTAACCAATATTATTACACCTGAAAAATTTAATTTTGCGAACGTAATAATCGGGCGAGAGCAATAGTAGCTTGGATAAATCTCTAGCAGTTAAATCAATCAGGTACTTTTACAGTTCTTGACTGAGGAGACAGCAGTAAGCCAAAAATGTGAAAGCTTAGAACTAATTACTCTCAGGTGAAGCCACCCTTTACTCAAAATTATCATCGACAATAAATCTCTCCAAAAAATAAATCATTTGTACTTAAATAATATTTAAGAGCGTCTTTTGACAAGCCTAAATGAGTTCTGTATTTGAGCATATTCAACATAATCCCCAAGATGGCGTTTAGTTAGTCTGAAATATGGGCATCTAGAGTAAGTGCTAGAAAAAGCGAGGGAGTTAAATAATCAAAAACAAGTATTATCAGAGTCAAGAAAAGTAAGAATTATTGCTGCCGTAGGAGGTCGCAAAACAAAACTTTTTGACATATTTGGGATATTTAACAACATTCCAATTACTTGGCATTCAATTCGGAGTGAGTGAGATAACTACTAATGATAAGTTCAATTATTGGTTTTCTATTTGAGGCTAATTATTAGCTGCCAGCCTACTTGAACAGGTAAAAAAATCAAGTGGCAGCGAAATAGTTAAAGAATTTTAAAGCTAGTTTAAATTAATAGTAGATAGCTGTGAGCAAGCAATAGAAAGACCTGGAGAGTATTAAGAACAGAAAAAATACTACTCCGGCAAGAAGAAAAATCATATCAAAAAAAAATCAAGTTATTGTTTTAGCAAATGGCAAAGATATTGTGGATGTAGTAGCGGAAAAGCCTAGACCTAGTAGTGACCTCAATTTATTCCGTGAAAGTCAAAATAATTTTGACCCTAATCACAGATTTAATGGAGATAAAGCTTATGTCGGAGAGCTTTCAATTAGAACTCCAAAAGAGAGCGAAAAAAGTCAGAATTGACTGTAGAAAAAATCAAAATAAAGAACTAGAAGTTGAACGAGTTGTAGTCGAAAATTGGATTTGTGTAGTTAAGATATTTTGAGTATCTCAAGAAAAATTTGGATTGAATACCAGGAAATATGAGCAGATAATTTACATAGTTTATGGACTAGTTAGATTAAGAATTGGAGAACTAATTGCCACCAACATAATCATCTCTATTTTACCAAAGAAACAATAATAGCAACCCTCTGAAAAATGAGGATTTATTAATAGCAATTAATTTAAGTGCCTATTTTTGTGTAGAAACTGACTCTCTATTGAAATTGGCATCCCATGAGCGAAAGCCAGTTGCAGAGAGGTATTGAGTATTTTCAGAGAGGCTTAATAGATTCTTGGACTCCCTTGCACCAATAGATTTATGTGTAAAAATCAGAACTTTTGAGTAGTTCAGAGGGAGTAAGATAGACCTTATTTTCCAGGTAATAACGGAGGATTGCTTTTACGTAATCCCCGTGAGTAAGGCGCAGAAGGCTTGTGGCACTTTCAAGTTGGGGAAGAATTTTTTCATGGACTTTCAACTTGACTAGGCGTAATTTTTTGTAAATTTTTGCCCATCTGGCAACATAGCCAGTTAAAAACAGTTTTACTAAGTAGGTATACTTAGACATACCTACTTGGTGAAACTGCCATGAAATCAATATTAAGTAGTGTTAGCTTGTTGTTAACAGTGCTGCACCTGGCGGTGACCATGAGCTCAGAACCAGTAAAGGCACAAGTAACTATCCCAAATCCTGAGATGGCTGGGACTAATTCCCTAACTCAAGGTCACTCTCTACTCACGCAAGCTGTTAATCTCCCTGATATAGGAACGATGCTTGATCAAGATAAGGTGACTCAAGCAGTACCAATAATTGAGCAAACTTGGGAAAAGCAATATGAAGATTACTTTGGGATAAACTTATCTGATCAGTCAATGATGGCTGAGGAAATAGCAGCTACTTTGGGTAAAGTTGCGGCTCAAACTGGGAAAAAACCTGCCGTACTCTACATAATTCCACGACCACAGCAGCTAGAACTAGTATTAATTACTCCAGAAGGTAAACCAATTCACAAGCGTGTGTTGGAAGCAAACAACGAGGCTTTGCTTCAGCAATTACAACAGTTGAAAAATTCTATCTCGCACCTCGATTTTGTTAACACTAACTATTATTTACCACCAGCCCAGCAACTCTATCAATGGATGATTGCGCCTCTGGAAGCAGATCTTCAAGCCCACAAAATTGACACGCTACTATTTTGTATGGGTGCTGGTCTACGCACTCTGCCACTGGCAACATTGCATGATGGGCAACAGTTTCTTGTGGAAAAGTATAGCTTCTCCCGTATTCCAGCTTTTAAACTAACAGATACAGTTTACGCTGGTCTAAAAAGTTCGCAAGTTCTAGCAATGGGCGCATCAACATTTCAAGACCAACCTTCCCTACCTGCTGTCCCAGCCGAATTATCTAACATCGTTGAAGATTTATGGTCGGGAAAACTCTTCTTAAATCAAGATTTTACCCTAGCTAATCTGCAATCACAGCGTCAACAAAATTCTTTTAAGATTATTCACCTAGCAACTCATGCCGACTTCCAACCCGGAAAACCGAGTAACTCCTTTATTCAGTTTTGGGACGAGAAACTGACACTTGCTCAGATGAGGCAGTTAGGTTGGCAGCAGCCACCAGTGGAACTGTTAGTACTCAGTGCTTGTAAGACAGCTATCGGCGACAAAGAAGTTGAGTTAGGCTTTGCCGGGTTAGCAGTTCAGGCAAGGGTCAAGTCGGCTTTAGCCAGTCTTTGGTATGTCAGCGACGAGGGAACTTTGGGGCTGATGACAGAATTCTACCGTTCTCTGAAAACTGCACCAATCAAAGCAGAGGCCCTTCGGCAAGCCCAGATAGCAATGCTTACAGGGCAAGTGCGTTTGGCAGATGGTCAACTGCATAGTTCTAGAGGAAATACACCTCTACCGCCTGCACTGGCCTCACTTGAGAACGAAAATTTGTCGCATCCCTACTATTGGGCAGCCTTTACACTAGTTGGTAGTCCTTGGTAAAACTCAGACTGGCGTTGGTAAATGAAGGTGTGATTAAGAGATAAGGCGATTAGCCCGTAGGGCTAGGGCTTGCGCTTGCGCTAAACAGGAATATGCTTTTGAATGCAAGGTACTGGAACATCTTGGAATTCATAGCATTTCTCGCACTTATGAGGCACAGTAAAGTTCAAGTCTATCAATTATGAAATTCAGCAATGAAATCTTATTCAAGTGAATTTCGACAGGAAATTATTGAAGTTTATCAAAAGGAAAATATCTTCATTAGGAGTCTCGCTCAACATTTTTGTGTTGCCAAAAGGTTTATCCAAAAGATACTCAAACAATATCAAGAAACAGGACATATCTATCCTCACCCTCAAGGAGGAAGTCCTTAATCTAAGCTGAAGAGAGATCACTTAATCAATTTAGTAGAAATTATCGAAACTCGCAATGATGCAACACTCGAAGAATTGTGTGATTTGCTCGAACAAAAGGTTCAAATTAGAGTCATTCGAGCTACTATGCGAAGAATCACGCAAAAATTAAACTATACTGTAAAAAAAAGCTCTACGCGGCAGAAAAAGAAACTGGGAACCTGCAGGAACAGCGATTTGAGTTTTGGTCAAAAATTCGTGATTTCCCCGTAGAAGACTTGATTTTTCTGGATGAGTCAGGAGTTAACCTGGCAATGGTTCGGCTTTATACCAGAGCTTTAAAAGGGGAAAAGAGCTAGAGGAGAAAAGCTCTAAAAAAGAGGCAGAAATATTTCGTTGATTGCAGCTTTATCAATTCGAGAAGTGGTGACATCCGTCAATATTTAGGTGGCGGTAGATGGCGTTACTTTTGATTTTTTTGTTGTTTAAGGATTAATCCCTAAACTCTGGAATAATACTTATGTTGTGATGGACAACGCCAAAATTCATCAAGTAGAGATGGTCAGAGAATTTCTCGAAAAAGCTGGAGCCAAACTGATTTATTTATATCCTTACTCTCCCGAATTCTCCCCCATGGGAAATTTTTGGTCAAAAGTTAAATCTATCTTGAAAAAGACAGCAGCCAGAACTTACCAAGATTTAGTCGATGAGATTGCCAACGTCATGCTTAAGGCAACTCAGTCAAATACTCGTAACTGGTTCGCTCATTGTTGCTGCTGCACCTCATGAGTGTGAGAAATACTATAAGTAATAAGTAATAAGTAAGAGGATTGATTTTTTTTGCGCTGCACAATCAGGGGACGAATAGGGGAACAATTAGTCCCCTAATATCCTAAATTCTCCCGCAAAGATGCAACGCCGATTTTTGAATCAGCTAACTTTAACTACTGAAATGAGAAGGTCTTTACAAGGGTCGATACACCCGGTAGTTAATCTGGGGGAAGATATTATCAATTTCCTCTACTTTCTCTAGCCAACCACTGTCAATTTTACCAATCTTGATGTCTTCGTAGAGCTTATTGAAGCGCATCAGGTGCGATCGTGTCCGTCGCACGGCATAAGGCACCATCGTCCCTGTGCGCATAATAAACGCCCAATCGGAGGACTGTGCCAGGAGTAGCTCTCGCGCCGCTTGGTTGAGGGCTTTCCATTCCAGGTCATCTCCGGGTTCCCGTCGCGACAAATCAATCATGCGCTCCGTGGCTTTGTGCAGATGAGGATAAACCCAAGCATTTGTCTCATTGAGCCAGTATTCATGGAATCCCTTGTAACCCCAACTAGATTGCGAAGGTTTACAGACTTGCTGGGTAGGATGATCCCGCAAATGATCCGCCAAATGGGTCATCTCGTAGGCATTCTGGTCATACCAGGATTTGCGGAACAAATAATCCAGGAACCAAGGGCCTTCGTACCACCAGTGACCAAATAACTCAGCGTCATAGGGAGAAACAATAACTGGTGGACGATGCATAATGCCAGCCAGATGTTGAACCTGCTGCTCCCGATTAAACATAAAGTTAGCAGCGTGTTCAGCCGCTTTTTCCCTTGCCCAGTAGGGATCGTAAAGTTCTTTATCACCTAAACCTAGACCACGACCTGTAATTTTGTGGTACTTGATGCCTGTGTTTTTCCGTTGCCCATTGGGCATAATATAGGGCTTGATGTAGTCGTACTCGGCTTCCCAGCCTAAATCTTTATAAAACTCTCGATATTCCGCTGCCCCAGGATATCCAACTTCTGAAGACCAAACCTGCTGCGATGACTCATGGTCGCGACCAAAAGCAGCAACCCCCGTTTCTGTAAATATGGGAGCGTAGGTGCCAAAGCGCGGTCGAGGCCGAGCATACAAAATACCATGCCCATCAGTAAGGAAGTAGCGCAGACCGGCATCAGCCAGCATCCTTTCTACGCCTTCATAGTAGGCACATTCTGGCAACCAAATACCTTGAGGAGGACGCCCAAAGTTTTCCTCGTAATGCTCGCAAGCTACCTGGATTTGTGCCCAAACGGCCTGGGGATACATCTTCATCAAGGGGAAGTAACCGTGAGTGGCACCACAGGTGATGATTTCCAGGTTATTGCTGTCTAGGAATTGCTTAAACGCCATTATTAGGTCGCCGCCATGGCGCTCCCAGGTTTGGCGAATCATGCTGAACTCGTTAACGTAGTGCTGAGCTAGGTAACGAATATGACCGTTGTGTTCGTTATGCTCGACTTCCTTTTCTACCAGTTCTTCCAATAAAGACAAATGGGCGTCGTAGCGCTCTTGCAGTAGCGGATCGCGCAGCATTGACACCAAAGGCGGTGTCATGCTCATGGTCATTTTAAAATCAACGCCATCCCGCTTTAATCCTTCGAATACATGTAGCAGGGGTATATAGGTTTCAGTTATGGCTTCAAAGAGCCACTCTTCTTCGAGAACATAATCACTTTCGGGATGCCTGACAAAAGGTAGGTGAGCGTGAAGGACAAGAGCGACGTAGCCAATAGCCATGGTGAATTAGAAGTCGTGGATCGGTGGATAACTAGAACTAAGGCAAGCTCGAATTTTACGTTATCTTAAGATTTTAGGACGAAAGGGGCGGCAAAAGCTTAGAAAAGTGTGAGGTTGTGGGAGTAAATCTTGAAGCAGCACTATTTTTTCCTATAAATGGTTGCTTATCCTATTATCGAAACACTAATCATCATAATTCAACACTAGAAGGTGTCAATTGTGACGACAATCTAAAATAGATATTAAATAGTGTAGGAAGCAAAGATCTCTAGCAACAGGCATTCGACTTTACTTCTGTTATGGCGTTACCTGTTCTTTCCTAGTGTTCAGACCAAATTGCATGCAGGCAGATCCTGAAAACTCCGCTGACTCGGAAGCATCCCTACAGCTAGTACTGTTTGTAGATGAACGTTCCAGTTCTCCAAAACGAATTCAGCCCATAAGTAGTCATCTCGAAAGCTTGAGGGCAGACTATCCCTTTGAGCTTACGGTTGTAGATATTGGGGAAAGACCTGATCTGGCTGAACATTACAGACTGGTAGTAACTCCAGCGCTGATTAAGATTCATCCACTACCCAGACAGAGCATTGCTGGGAGTAATTTAGTCGCTCAACTCAAAAAATCATGGCCTCGCTGGCAACGTTCTTTAGAAGAATACCAAGCTCAGCTTAGGAGAGAATTGCCCTTGAAATCATCAGAGTACTTATCGGGATCAGCCGAGTTTACCGAGTCGAAACAGAACTCTCTGGCTGCCTCGGCAGAACTGGTGAGACTTTCCGAAGAAATTTTTCGCCTCAAACAAGAAAAAGAAGAACTACTGGATCAGCTGCAATTTAAGGATCAAGTGATGTCAATGTTGGCTCATGACTTGCGTAGTCCCTTAACTGCTGCCTCAATTGCTTTAGAAACCCTAGAGTTAGGTCAGCAACAAGAGCAAAATAATTATTCCGAGGAGTTGACATCAGCTCTCAAATCACGCTTAATTAAGCACGCTCGTAACCAATTCAGTCGTATGGATCGGATGATTACCGATCTCTTGCAGGCTGCAAGGGGAAGCAGCAGCGAATTTACTATCCGACCCCACAAACTACAACTGCGAGAGATCTGTCAGGACGTACTTACTCAAATGAACGAGCAATTTCAGCTAAAATCTCAGCAGGTAAAAACTGATATTCCCCAAGATTTACCCTGTGTTTATGCCGATAAAGAATTAGTGGGGCAGGTACTGGTTAACTTGCTAGATAATGCAATTAAATACGCTCCTGCTGGTGGTAAAATCGAAGTCTCCATACTCCACCGCACCGCACAAAAAATTCAGGTGAGTGTTTGTGATGATGGTCCTGGAATCCCGGAAGAGAATCGTGAACATATTTTTGAAGGTCATTTTCGGCTCAAGCGAGACGAAGCTAAAGAGGGATATGGACTAGGCTTATCTCTGTGCCAAAAAATCATTCGCGCCCATTATGGTCGCATTTGGGTAGATGCTGCTACCAAAGGTGGTGGCTGCTTTCACTTTACTCTGCCTGTTTACAGATAGAGACAGATGGGTTTGCTGCTGAACGTTCCGTTCCACTGCGCTAACAAACCTTCTACTTCTATTTGCTCTAGAAATTCTGCTGTAGGGCACTAATGATCTGGAAATTGGCTTCTGGAAAAGAAAACTGGTTAATTTCTTCAATTGAGACCCAACGAATTTCTTCACATTCCAGGGGCGTAGGGATACCTGAAAGGTGACGGCAGCAATGTACTCTAAGAGTAACGCGAACTTTGCTGTAGGTATGTTCGACTGTGATCAAGTGAGTCCCAACCTCAATCTCAATGCCCAATTCTTCCTTGATTTCCCGTCTAATACATTCCTCAGTTGTTTCACCTGGTTCAACTTTGCCACCAGGGAACTCCCAGAAACCACCAAATTCTCCTTGAGGAAGTCGGCGGTCAATTAGAATTTGTTCCTGCAAATTTTTGATTACAGCAACACCGATAACTTTATGGGGCAGGAGAAAGGTGGTTTTACACATAAACCGCTCAGAATAGAAGAACTAGCTAGATTTTGCCATCCCGTTTTGTAAATAAATAGTTTGCTGGCTATTCTTAAAGTTAAGTTGCTCAGATTTGATAGCTCGATCAAGACGGTTCAACCTAACTTACAACTTGTTAGGTTGAACCGAAACACCAACACTGAATTTTCTTACTCTTGTTGTTGAATTAGAGCCGACGCCCATTGGTTCTGTCAAAGTGCAGCTAATATAGTTAAAAAAACTTTCAACTTAGTTAGCTTCAGCCTAGTTTTATTAACTAACTGCTATGTATTCGCGCATATCTGCTTTGCGCTTACGAAGCTTGGAGAGTGCTTCTCGTTCGATTTGTCGGACTCGTTCACGGCTAATATTAAGCCGCTCACCAATCTTGGCCAAAGTTAGGGTTTGACCATCTGCCAAACCAAAACGCAGTGCTAGCACCTCTTGTTGCTGGGGTGTTAAATCTGCCATCAGTTTCTTTAAGTCGATTTGAATAGAAGACTGAGTTACGAAGTCTTCTGGAGAAGGACCTGTGTCTTCGAGTAAATCTCCAAGCTCAGTGTCCTGGTTATCTCCTACACGCAGGTCTAAAGATAGGGGTTGGCGTGCTCTCTCTAGATACTCCCGTACCTGTTTTTCTGTCAATTCCAACTCCTGCGCCAATTCTGAGATCTTTGCTGCTCTTCCCAGTTTCTGCGAAAGTTGTCGCTGAGCTTTTTTGATTTTGTTAAGTTTTTCTGTGATGTGAATGGGAAGGCGAATCGTCCGACCCTTTTCCGCGATCGCACGGGTAATTGCCTGCCGAATCCACCAATAGGCATAAGTAGAGAAACGATAGCCTTTGGTAGGGTCAAATTTTTCGACACCCCGCTGCATGCCAATCGTCCCTTCCTGGATTAGATCCAGCAAATCTACATTACGCTTGATGTATTTCTTGGCAACCGAGACCACTAAGCGCAAATTAGCCTCAACCATTTTGCGCTTTGCCACTTCACCAGCAGCAACTGCTTCTTGCAACTCGGACTCGGTTGTAGCAGAAGCTTTTGCCCATTCCGAAGTTGTCGGTTCGTAACCAAGTTCCTGCGATAAAGAGTCTTTAACTTCCTGCAAGACGCTTAACCGCTGCACCTGTTTCCCATAAAGGATTTCCTGCTCGTGAGTTAGTAAAGGTACACGACCGATCTCTCGCAGGTAAGTACGGACAAGGTCTGTAGAGGTCTGAGCAGTTTTCATAGCGCTCGATCTAGTATGAGTAGGGTTACAGCAAACATCCTGGTTTCCATGCCAGATTTACCGACGGGTATTGCCAGTTTATTCTCTATGAGAAAAAATTAAATTCTGTTTTGGGAGCGGTGGCGGGCGGGCAATTGAGCTGGGGAAGTGTTATAACCAACCCCAAGCAGCGGACACAAGCTAGCTCTCTGTGCTGATCCCAAGGCTCTCCTGGTTTTTTAAACTCTTTTCGTCACAAAATTTTTCAGTACAGCAGTTCAATATTAAATATTGTAACATTTATGAAGGCAAAGATTGTTCAATCTGGACAGGAAATTATTACATTTTCCGATATGAACCAAGACTAGAGACAGCGAGATCCGCTGAAGTAGCACCCCAACGGAAACAAGACCTTGGAGCGTTAAGCTTAGCATAATTAGCTCTAATATCGCTGAGGTTGGGTGACAGGTTCGTCAACTATAAGGTATAGATATACTGGCGATACTCAATAACGCTGAAATTAGTTAACTAAGTTCATGAGCCAAACCGTCTGGATTGCAAGACATGGAAACCGCCTCGACTTTGTTAACCCTGAATGGTTTAATACCGCAAAGTTACCCTATGACCCACCACTATCAGAGGATGGAGTAGTACAAGCGAGGGAATTAGGTCAACGCCTTGTTGGGGAAGGGATAATGCATATTTTTGCCTCGCCCTTTTTACGAACTGTGCAGACAGCTAGCTTGATAGCGGACGCTCTGGACTTACCGATTAATCTAGAATCTGGTCTGAGTGAATGGCTAAATCCTGAATGGATGCCAGCTACTCCAGAAACACGAACCATCGAAGTATTGCAACAAAAATTTCCCCGGATTAACTCAAACTATACCTCCCGTGTAGTTGCTCATTATCCTGAAACAAGCGAGGAAGTCCTAAAACGTACCGGTGAAACAGCACGCCGTTTGACAGCAGACTTTTTTGAGGACATCTTATTAGTCGGTCATGGAGCCTCCGTAGTAGGCACCGCCCGTGCCTTAGTTGATGGAGAGCCAGAAATTAAGGCTTCCCTGTGCTGCTTAGTAAAACTGGTGCGACAAGAACCTGTATGGGTTATGAAACTCAATGGGGATATCTCCCACCTCAGTCAAACTGAGGAGCAGATCCGCTTTAATTGATCGAAGCAACTAGCTAATAGCCAAGAACAAGCCAAGCAAGAAGTATGACAATAATACTGGCAGGAGATATCGGCGGCACCAAAACTATGCTGCGGCTGGTGGAGGAATCCGCGGAGCAATCCTTAACAAATCTCCATGAGCAGCTTTATCTGAGCCGCGACTTTCCAGATCTAGTACCGATGGTAGAGCTGTTTTTGTCGGCAGCGGAGCAAACGTTAAGCCGAACACCGAATCCAGAGAGAGCTTGTTTTGCGATCGCTGGTCCGGTTGTTGACGATACTTCAGCATTAACCAATCTTGATTGGTTCCTGGAAGCCAGACGCTTGGAAAAAGAACTGCAAATTAGCAAAATCAGCCTTATTAATGATTTCGCCGCTGTGGGATACGGCATTCTCGGTCTAGAACAGCAAGACTTGTATACCCTACAAGCAGGAACACCTCAAGCTGAAGCTCCCATGGCGGTGATTGGTGCTGGAACTGGTCTTGGAGAGGGCTTTCTTGTCAGCCAACCCCAAGGTTATCAAGTATTTCCCTCCGAAGGTGGGCATGCTGACTTTGCTCCCCGCACTAATGTAGAATTCCAACTACTCCAATACTTGCGTGACAAATACAAAATTCAGCGGATTTCCACAGAACGAGTTGTTTCTGGTCAAGGTGTAGTCGCAATTTATCAGTTTTTAAGGGATCGGCAATTTGCTCAAGAGTCACCTGAAGTTGGGGATATTGTCAGGACTTGGGAACAAGAAACCGGACGCACGGAAAAAAGCGTTGATCCTGCGGCGGAAATTGCCAAAGCTGCCTTACAAAAGCGCGATTCCCTCAGTGAAATGACCCTACAAATGTTTATCGAAGCCTATGGCGCGGAAGCTGGCAATCTGGGTTTGAAACTCTTGCCCTACGGTGGTCTTTTTCTTGCTGGAGGGATCGCCGCCAAGATACTACCCTTAATTGAGGAAGGTAGTTTCTTACGGGCATTTTCAGAGAAAGGTCGGGTAAGTTCTTTACTGGAAAAGGTGCCAGTACACGTAATCTTAAATCCACAGGTGGGTCTAATCGGTGCTGCAATTCGTGCTTCTAGAATCTAAACCTTGAAAGCCTGATCGATAAAGAAAAACAGCCTTGAGGGTTAACGAAAAATTAAATTCAGTCGTTGCTGAGCATCCTCAAGGGCGCGGCGAGGTGAAGTTTTTCCCAGTAAAACAGACTCAATTCCCCGACCCAAACTTTCAGAAAACCGACGATAACCCCTGAAAATTGGACGCGATCGCCCGTATTCTGTCTGTTCCAGAAATACCTTTAAGGCTGGTTGCTGCTTGACAAATGCTTGGTATGTATCGCTTTGGCGAGCTTTGAGGTTTACAGGTAGATAGCCTGTACCTAGCGCCCATCGAGTTTGAAATTCTTCTTGGAGTACATACTCAGCAAAGGCAAATGCTGCTGTTTCCCGTTGAGGAGCTGTTTTAAACAAAAAGAGATTTTCACCCCCTACCGAGGTTACCTGTCGAGCTTGAGAAGGAATCGGCAAAACCCCAAAATCAACATTCATAGCCTGCAATTGTCCTAAAACCCAAGGACCAGATAACTGCATTGCTACCTTACCCGCTAGGAAACTATCTAGCTCAAATCCCCGTTCCGGTAAGGATAAGATCGCAGAACCATCCTCGACCAGATCTTGCCAGAATTGTAGCGCCGCGATCGCTCCCTGATTGACCAAATTCACATCTTTAGCTGTGGTTAGAGAAAGATTATCTGCTAACTCACCGCCACCACTCCACATAAATGGCAACCACATAAATACAGTCCAATCACCCTTACCCAAAGGTAAAAGTATCCCATGCTGATCGACTCGGCCATCACCATCAGTATCACGCGTTAGCTCTTGGGCAACTTGTCGTAAATCCTCCCAAGTCTTAGGTAATTGCTTGATCCCCGAAGACTCAAACAGCGTCGGACGATAAAAAATCGCCGCATTGTTAGTTGCAAAAGGTACTGACCAAATATGACCCTTCAACTGCATGGATTCCCACAGTGCTGGATCAATTTCGTCACTTACTGGTGACTTGGCGAGGAAGTCTTCTAGGGGGCGAATTGCCTTAAGTTCCACTAACTGCCCCGTAATTGTCGGGTTGAACCACAACAGATCTGGTGGTGCATTACCCACAATGCTTGCCAAAATCTTGGGAGTTTGCTGTTCTTGTTGCCCAACATAGAGTGATTCCACCTGAATATCTGGGTGTTTGCTATTGAACCGATCAACCAATTCCTGCAAGACATCACGATTGGCTGGTGGGTTTACTCCATGCCATAGGGTTAACTGCACTACACCACTTTCTTGAGGACTGTCCTGTAGCTGACATCCCCCCAAGACAAGCAAACAGACAAGCAAAGGTAACCACCAGAGGATCGTTCTGGAAAACATAGATAAAAATTCTTGAGTTAGGGCAATTCTTGGCTTTGATATTTCTATCCAAGAGGTTTCAAGACAAACAAAAGGCAACAAATCACTCAAAAATATTTACTTAATAGTGGATTTACAGACAGCAAGCCGCTTAACAAAGCTTACATAACCGTAATTTCCACGAGGGATAAAACCAATGGCTATGCAAAAATTTACTAGAAGAGCTTAAAGTCACTTTTAAGAAAGATTATTAAACAGTTACTAATCACCGATAAAAACTAACAACAATCGCAGCTTCAAAACAACTCGGCTAAATCAACAGCTCGTAGAGGTTTGGAACTGACCACCATTTCTCCCTCAGTTGCTACTTATTGCTATGTCACCGAACCATCTACTCATTGACTCGACTATTGGGCGGCAGAAGATTGACAATCATCTGCTGACTCTTCAATTGGAAATGATTAATCAGGTTGCCCAAGTTGCACAGAGGAGATTGGTTCTTGAGGAAGTACTTCCTCGCATAGCGTTACATCTGCAGGAAGCGCTGCAAGTAAGTGGTTGTTTTATATGTCGTTGTGATGAGCATCATCAACTACTAGCATTTTTTCCGCTGAACTTAACAGTCCCTCTAGAAGAGAATACAGAGGTACTCCCGGAGAGGGATTCCCAAATCGATAGCTTATGTAGAGATTTGGGACAGCGTTATCATTGCTGGCTGGCTCAAGGTAAACCACTAATATTCCCATCAGAAGCAGGACACAGTTTAAACCAGATTCAGGATCTGAATGCTCAAAATAACCTGCATGCCATTTTGATGATACCGCTGTTGCAGGAACAATCTTATTTTGGTGCTATTACTCTATATAATCTTGACCGGGAGAGGGAATGGACGCCCCAAGAGGTTGTCTTTGTCCAAACAATCGCTGCTTATTGCAGCCTGATTCTTCAGCAAACAGAACTAGAGCAGCACTACCAAAGCGAACTAACCAAGCGCTGCTCTACTGAATCACAACTACAAGCAAGCATTGCCAAAAACCGTGCTCTTTTAGCCGTCACACCAGATTTGATCTTTTGTGTGACCAGAGATGGCATTTTGCTGGACTGGAAAGCTGCTAAAGAAGATACTTTATCAATCTTTACTAATGAAATAATTAATAAACACCTGCATCAGGTCTTTCCTCAGGAAATCGCAGGACTTACTTGGCACCACATTGAACTTGCCCTAGAAACTAATAAAATTCAAATAATTGAGTATCAACTTTGGCTAACTGGGAAATCTCGTAACTTTGAAGCTCGCATCGTGAAAAGCGGGGCTGATCAAGTTGCTGTGATTGTACAAGATGTCACTGAGCGGGTACAAGCACGAGTCACCCTAGAGCAAGCAAATGATGCTCTAGAAGCTAGAGTGGCAGAGCGTACGGCGGCATTAAGGGAAGCAAACCACGTTCTCAGGGCTGAAATTGTCGAGCGCCAGAAGGCAGAAGAGCTACTGCGCCAGAGCGAAGAGCGATTCCGTAATTTAGTCGAAACCAGTAGCGATTGGGTATGGGAAATGGATGATGCTGCTGTCTATACCTACGCCAGTCCCAAAGTTTCTAGCCTGTTAGGTTACGAACCCTCAGAAATTTTGGGTAAAACCCCTTATCAGCTGACACCTGCGGAAGAAACCAGCCGTCTTGCTGCGATTTTTGCTGACCTTTTAGCAGAGCGACAACCCTTCAGCTGTCTCGAAAGCACCAATCTTTGCAAAGATGGTCATCCAGTAATTATTGAAAGCAGTGGTGTTCCTATTTTTGACCCTTCAGGCCTGTTTCGTGGCTATCACGGTATTACTAGGGATATTACGAAACGCAAGCAGGAAGAGCAGCAAGTCCGTTTCCTACACTCGATTACCCAGGCCTTGTTTGAGTCTCAAGACTTTTACACAGCCCTTGCTGTAGCCTTGCAAAAAGTTTGCGAAGCTACCGGTTGGGACTTTGGAGAAGCTTGGGTTCCTAGGACTGATGGTAGTGCTCTCGAATGCAGCCCAGCCTGGTTTAGCAAAAGTGAGAATCTACAAGAATTCAGAAGCTCAAGTGAGAAGTTCAACTTTCCCCCAGGTGTTGGCTTACCAGGACGTGTTTGGGTCTCGAAACAGCCGGAGTGGCGGCGAGATGTTTCGGTCGAGTCTATTCAAATTTACCGCCGTGTCCAAGTAGCGCAGCAAGCTGGCCTCAAAGCTGCACTGGGAATTCCTCTTCTTGCCAATGATAGTGTTTTGGCTGTCCTCGTTTTTTACATGTTTGAATCGCAAAATGAGGATCAAAGGTTAATTGAACTAATTTCGGCTTCGACGGAATTAGGTTTCATGATTCAACGCAAGCAGGCGGAAGGAGAAATTCGTAAAGCATTAGAGAAGGAAAAGGAGCTAACGGAACTTAAATCCCGCTTTATTACCATGACTTCTCATGAGTTTCGCACCCCTTTGACAACAATCCAATCTTCTGCTGAATTGCTCGAACACTACAGCCACAAGTGGACTGAGGAGAAAAAAGTTACTCACTTGCATCGTATTCAAAAATCGGTCAATCATATGACCAAATTACTCAATGATGTTCTGATCCTGGGCAAGGCTGAAGCTGGCAAACTCCAACTAAATCCGGTGCCACTCAAATTAGAAGAATTCTGCTGTGATTTAGTAGAAGAACTGCAGCTCAATAACATCAGTCAGCACAATATTACTTTTACCTACAGCCAAGGAATTAGCAAAAATTTGCTGGTTGAAAAAGACCAAAAAATCGCCAGTTTTCCAGTTGTAAATTCTTCTATAAAGCCTTCCTTAGACGAAAAAATACTCCGGCAAATTCTGGAGAATTTACTAAATAATGCGATTAAGTATTCTCCCGGTGGCGGCACAGTCAAATTGATACTAAGCTATCAGCAAAGCCAGGCTGTTTTTCGAGTTAGTGATCAAGGTATAGGTATTCCACCGGAAGAACAACAGTTTTTATTTGAGGCTTTCCACAGAGCTAATAATGTTGGAACAATTACTGGTACTGGTCTGGGATTAGCAATTGTTAAAAAGTGCGTGGATATCCATGAGGGTAAGATCAGTGTGGAAAGCGCTATCGGGGTAGGCACTACTTTTACTGTCACACTACCAATATACGAATGGCTATCAACAAATGAAGAAAATAACCAAGAAAATTTTAGTGATTGAAGACGAAGATTTTGTCAGAGAAAATATTATTGAACTCCTAGATGCCGAAGGTTTAAATGTACTCGGTGCGGAAAATGGTCGTATTGGCATTGACTTAGCAAAAACTCAGTTACCCGATTTAATTTTATGCGATGTCATGATGCCGATAATAGACGGCTACGGAGTCTTAAGTGCGCTGCGCCAAGACTCCATTATGGCAGGAATTCCCTTTATTTTTTTAACAGCAAAAGCTGCTAAAGCTGATGTTCGGCAAGGTATGGAACTGGGAGCCGATGACTATCTTACTAAGCCCTTTACCAGAGCAGAATTATTGGGTGCGGTTGCCAGCAGATTTAAAAAACAAGCTGCTGTCCACAAACAATACCATACTGAACTTCGGCAAGCCAAAGACCAACTAAATTACTTAATCCGTAATGACAACTTGACTGGTCTACCAAATCGGCTATCTTTGCAAGAGCGGTTTAAGCAGGTACAACCAGCGGATACTGAGCATCAACAAATTTTGACAGTTCTCTGCCTGGGTTTAGACCGCTTTAATCAAATCAACGAAAATCTAGGTCATGCTTTCGGTGACTTATTACTGAAAGCCGTTGCCCAACGCCTTTCAAGTTGTGTTGATGCTCAAGACACAGTCGCTCGCTTAAATGCTGATGAGTTTGCCATTATTCTGGCAACAAATCCACACAAGCAAGATGCAGTTAATGTTGTTCAAAGCATTCTAAAAAGTCTCTCACAAACCTTTGTACTAGCTAATCGCGAAATCTTTATTACTGCCAGCATTGGTATGGCATTTTATCGGCGTGATGGCAAAGAACTTGAACAGTTACTCAGTAATGCCAACAAGGCAATGTTAAAGGCAAAGCAACAAGGTGGTGACCAATATCAGTTTTACACGGCAACCTTTCATCTTGGTTCCTCAGACCGCCTCACCTTGCAAACTAGCTTACGCCATGCCTTAGAACGCGAAGAACTCCTCATTCATTACCAACCCCAGGTAGATCTACAGAAAGGGCAAATTATTGGCGCGGAAGCTTTAGTGCGTTGGCAACATCCAGAAAGAGGAATTATTCCACCAGATAAATTTATTCCCCTTGCAGAGGAAACCGGTCTGATTGTACCGATTGGTGACTGGGTTTTGCAAAAAGCTTGTAAGCAAATCAAAATCTGGCAAACTAAAGGTTTTCCCTCTTTGAGGGTGGCAGTAAACCTCAGTGGTCGTCAATTCTGCCAAATGGATTTGCGTCAAAAGTTAGTACAAATATTGATGGATACCGATCTTCACCCTCAATATATAGACCTAGAAATGACGGAAAGCATGCTGGTACAAAATACTGAAGTGGCAATTAGGAGATTGAATGCTTTGAAGTCCCTAGGTGTACAAATTGCCATTGATGATTTTGGTACAGGGTATTCTTCTTTAAGCTATTTACAACAATTTCCATTCGATATTTTAAAAATTGACCGATGCTTTATCAGCAATATTACCAACAACTCCAATAATACAGCAATTACTAAAGCAATTATCCAAATGGCAAAAAGCCTGGGTCTGAAATTGATTGCTGAAGGAGTAGAGAAGGCAGCAGAACTTGATTTTGTTTACCATCATCAATGTGATGCCATCCAAGGCTATTTATTCAGCCCTCCAGTTTCTACCCAAGAATTTGAAAAATTACTAACTACCAAAAAATCTTTACCATTACCACCCGGATATAACGATTAGTTTCACAGCAGTTAAATATTAAGAAAGTAGACAATGAAAAAAATTCTGGTGGTGGAAGATGAGCTGTCAGTACGAGAAAATATTCTGGAATTGCTTGAGGTAGAGGGTTTTGAAGTACTTGGTGCCGGTGATGGTTTTACCGGCATCGATCTAGCCGAGCAGTATTTACCCGATTTAATTTTGTGCGATGTGATGATGCCGAAGCTTGACGGTTTTGGAGTCTTGAGTGAATTACGAAAAAAAGTACTTACAGACAGGATTCCGCTGATTTTTCTCACCGCTAAGACAAACAAAAGTGACTTACGAAAGGCAGTGGAGTTGGGGGCAGATGATTATATTACTAAACCATTTACTGTAGAAGAATTGCTCAAAGCAATTTCAGCTAGCTTGGAAAAAACGGCAGTCATCGAACAAAAGTCACAACAACAACTTGGTCAAATAGTTAATAAAATTTCTTTTTCTTTACACCAAGAATTCCGATCATCTATTAATAGTATTTGAGGTTTTTCACAGCTAATTATTGGAGAATTCGGTTACCTATAACGGCAGCAATTTAAGGAAATGACGATAGAAATAAATCAACATGCAGAAAATTTGTCTAGCATGATTCAGAAATTTTTACTCTATTCTGATCTGGAATTGATGGCAACTGCTCTTAATGAAATTGAAGCTTTAAAAAGTGGTGAGAGCTGTTCCGTATATCACAACACAACTTGCCCAACTTCTGACTGGAGAGTTGGCCATTGAGACCACATCAAAGTAACAAACAACAGTGCGGGTTTTTCTCCCGATTTAGCAGGAGGAAGTATCTGATGGCATGTCAATCTTGAACCATATTGCCAAAAAGTGCAGGATTTGCTAGGCTCCCGCACTTTTTACAGGGTAAACGCATCTTAAATCGTTGAGAATTCGAGGTATGGTGGATAGTTCCCTCTCGTTAGGCAAACAACAAGGTGTTCAAGAGTATCTGTTTGGAAATTAACATTAGACTTCTCCGAAAATACTCAATACCTTTCTGCAACTGGCTTTCGCTCATGGGATGCCAATTTCAATAGAGAGTCAGTTTCTACACAAAAATAGGTACTTGAATTAATTTTTATTAATAAATCCTTATTTTAACAGGGTTGCTATTATTGTTTATTTGGCAAAATAAAGATGATTATGTTGGTAGTATTAGTTAGTGTCTCAATTCTTAATCTAACTAATCCACAAATTGTGTAAGTTATCTGCTCATGTTTCCTGGGAAAGGGTGGCTTCACCTGAGAGTAATTGGTTCTAAGCTTTCACGTTTTTGGCTTACTGCTGTCTCCTCAGTCAAGAACTGTGAAAGTACCTGGTTGATTTAACTGCTAGAGATTTATCCAAGCTACTATTGCTCTCGCCCGATTACTACCTGCATAAAAGTAAACGCAGATGGGCTATCTGCGTTTATGTATCTCTATCAATTCCTCAATCCTAGATGGGTATTGTTGCCAACAATCTAATTAACTAAGTAAAAAAATCAACGATTGGCAAGCACAGGCTCTGCTTAGCGGGGGGTTGCGGCTGTAGCAGTTCCTTCTATCGAACCGGAGATTGCTCTCCAGCCAGCAAGTGCACCTTTGAGTTCGGCTACATTGATAAATCCTGCCTCCCGCAGGCGAGTTGCGGCTTGAGCTGTTTCCTGGTCAGTATCGCCATAAACGTAGATATCACGAGTTGGTTCGAGACTTGGTCGAACTCGCTCCACTAATTGATCCATCGGCATTGCGATCGCACCCATGATACGCTCTTTATTGAAGGACTGGCGATCGCGCACGTCGATGATTGTTAAAGCTGGCTCACCCCAGTCAAGACGAGCCTTGAGGTCACTAGCACTAGAGGATGGTTTCAAAGAAGGTGGTGTAGGAGTAACTTCTGGAAGGCTCTCTTTTGTTGCTGCAACTTTGTCTTGAATATTTTCCATAAAAAAGATTTCCTTTTAGCATCAGATTCAACTTAACAAAAGTACATCTTAAATTTATCTTTCTTTAGGTGTATGATTTTGTGATCGGTTTTTGGTAAAGAAGAAACTAGACCTCTTGCAAAAATCATCCCGGAAACCTATGTCAGTTCGATTCCTGCACAGCCTTAGTAAACAATTAGTTAAACTTTGGCAAGAATCGGTAAGTCCCAAGTTATCTACATTTATCTCGGCAGTCTGGATAGGAGGCTTAATAGTTGCTGGCTTGGCGCTATGGGGGTTTGCCGCCATTGCTGAAGAAGTACTCGAACAAGAAACTCAAGCAATTGATCAGGCAATTTTGCAAGTATTTGCTAGCTTCCATACCCCCTTGCTCAATCAAATCATGGTTGGAGTGACGTTTCTCGGAGAACCACTTTGGCTAACAGCTTTGAGCGTAGTCTTCGGAATTGTTTTACTAAGGCAGGGACGATGGACAGCAGTAATAACTTTAATTATCGCGTCTGGGGGCGCTATTGGTTTAAATTTTTTGCTCAAAGCTGTATTTGCCCGTAGTCGTCCCACTCTTTGGCAGCATATTGTAGATGTGAATTACTATAGTTTTCCTAGTGGTCATGCCATGATTTCACTAGTCATTTATGGTTTGATTGGCTATTGGTTAGTAACTCGCCTCAAAGTTTGGCAGATACCAATTATCAGCATCACAGTTTTGTTAATTGCTGCCATTGGAGTAAGTCGCCTTTACCTTGGTGTTCACTGGCCTACAGATATTATTGCTGGATATGCTGCTGGGTTAGTCTGGCTGGTCGCCTGTATCCTGGGTTTAGAAGCTACTAGTACAATTGGAGCCAAGAGTACTAAAAGCTAAAAGAGATATTTCACAGGGATAGCTTACAGCTTAGGTTGCACAAAGGCTATTTTTGTAGGGAATATCGACTCACTATCGACTAGGATGCCAGTTAGTAATTAGCTCAACTAACTAAACCAGCTCTCAAAGCACGGACAGCAGCTTGGGTGCGATCATCAACGCATAGCTTGTTCAAAATATTCCGAACATGAGTTTTTACTGTGCCTACTGTAATGTAGAGTTTTTGGGCAATCACGGCATTACTACAACCTTCAACAATCAGATGTAAAACCTCCAATTCTCGTCTCGATAAAGGATAATTTTCGATAACTTGACTGTAATCGTCCCTCAGTGCATCAATAATTACGGTTTCTTCCTCTCTTCTTAGAACAGCACCACCACCGTTCAATTTAAATTGTCTGAGAACAATCCTCGCAATTGATGGATCAATCCAAGAATTACCTTCATGAGTAACTCGTAAGGCTTCGAGTAAATTTTCAAAACTGGTATCTTTCAAACAGTAGGAATTAGCACCAGCCGCAAAAGCCGCCATCACTGTTTCTTCGTTATCTTGTAAAGTTAGTACGAGAATCGTGGTTTGCCACTTTGGATCGGCATATTTTCTGAATTGCTGCGTTAATTCAATACCATCTCTATCAGGAAGACTGATATCAACTATTCCCACATCTGGTCGGGAGGAATAGAGTAGTTTTAAACCGTCTGAGGCATTGGCAGCTTCTCCGACAATTTCAATTTCTTCACGTTGCTGTAGAGCTGTACGCAGTCCAATCCTCGTTAGGTCATGATCTTCAATTAAAGCTACACGAATCTTACTCATTCTCCAAATCCCTGATTTAAATTTTAAAGTTTTTGCTAGTTATAAGTTTCCAGGAAATTAAGAAAAAATACTGCTCAATCTCTGGGAAATTCCTTTGTAAATGGGAAGATAAACTTCTCTACTATTCGGCAGAGATTAGCTACAAAAACAATACTGACTTCATTGCGGATGCCGAATTAATAAATAACAAGCTAGTTCTCTACCTTTGGGTAGATGTCTTTTTGGTTGAATTGTCTTAAGGTAACACCGAAAATGGTTACTTTTAGTAAGCTAAATGCCTCTTCTAAGTAGTGCTTGCCCTCAATAATTGAAATTACTATACTTCCCACAAGTTAGCTATACAAACTTCTGAGTGTTGTATTTATATCTCAAAAATCTAGAAGACAGATGTATACATATAGACTTAGCTATTTTAAAACTAAGTTTTGATAAACTTGTGAAGTTAGAAAACTTTACATCAAAACTATTTAGTTTTAGCTGATCTACTTCCTCTTTTTCTTGCTTAGAAGCAGCAATAATTTAGAGAACGATCATAAGTTCGTTAGTAAAGTACGATATGAGACCGACTCAAACCATCAAAACAGCTAATCAAGCTAAGGTCAGCGGAATAATATGTTTTATTAAGCAAAGGTCAATACTCCACCATGGCACCTGAATTAGAAGTTGGAGTAGCAAAGATTGGCTTAACTGCTTTTTCTCCCGTGTAGTAACAATTTCTCTAGTTCTACGGCAACAAAGAGTAAAATACTTAAGCCTAAACAGATCGCTAAATCATCCCATGCCAAGGCTGTAGTTCCAAAGAATCCTTGTAGGAAAGGCACATATAACACCACCAGTTGCAAGACAAAGGTTAGGAACACCACACCGAGAAGTGGTTTATTCGAGAGCAAACCAATTTTGAAAAGTGAATCTCGCTCAGAGCGAAGTGCCAATGCCAATCCCATCCGAGAGAATGCGAGAGTAGTAAACACCATAGTCTGCATCATCTTGATATTGCTCGAATCAACCGACCAATATCCATAAGCTACTGCCAGTAATCCTAGACCCAACACCAGAGCGATCCAAACAATATCTCTACCAACTCCTCGACCAAAGATATTTTCATTGGGTTTATAGGGTCTACGGCGCATGACATTACTCTCTGCTGGTTCCACGCTTAGCGCCAGAGCCAACATGCCATCAGCTATCAGGTTAACCCAGAGAATTTGTAGTGGTTCTAAGGGTAGTGGCATTCCCAAAAAAGGAGCCAACAAAATAACCCAGAGTTCGCCGCCATTACCAGTTAAGGTGTACTTAATAAACTTACGAATATTATCGTAGATCACCCGTCCTTCTTCTACAGCAGCAACGATAGTAGCAAAATTATCATCTTGCAGGACGACATCAGACGCTTCCTTAGCAACATCCGTGCCAGTAACGCCCATGGCCACCCCAATATCAGCTTTTTTCAAGGCTGGAGCATCGTTTACACCATCACCAGTCATGGCAACAATGTGTCCTTTATCTTTTAAAGCTTGAATAATATTAAGCTTGTGTTCTGGAGAAACACGAGCATAAACATCTACTGACTCGACAATTTCTTCTAATTCCTCAATAGATAACTGATTTAGTTCTTGACCTGTTAAGAGATTACCGTTAGAAGTAATGCCTAACTCATTAGCTATATGTCGGGCCGTCAGTGGGTGATCGCCGGTAATCATCACCGCACGAATACCAGCCGTTTGACAAGTTTGGATAGCGGCTTTCACTTCAGGACGAGCAGGGTCAATCATGCCCACCAGACCAATCAAGATTAGATCTCTTTCTAGGGTTTGCTGTTGTTGGTCTGGTGGAGTACTCTGCCAAGAACGGAAGGCCACTGCTAAAATGCGTAAACCATCCTTAGCTAGTAAATCGTGGGCTTCCTTAATCCGTTCGCACCAGGTTTCGTTTAGAGGCTCTATGTGATCGTTAACCCACACTGCTGAAGAAATGTCCAACAGAGTATCTATGGCACCCTTGCTAAAGGAGAGGCAAGTAGGAACTCCCTCTAACTGAATTAGTGACCAAGCTGACGCTAGCGTAGAGGGAATTTCTGCTGCTGTAGCCGGACACTGGTGTAAAGTAGTCATGCACTTGCGTTCTGAGTCGAACGGTACTTCAGCAATTCTGGGGAAGACTCTCTCCAAGCTTGCCTTCAAGAGTTCTACGCGGGCAGCCGCAACAACTAAAGCTGTTTCCGTAGGGTCACCAATGGCTTGATTTAGCGGTTCTCCTGGGGCATTAGCCTCAAGTACTGCGTCGTTGCAGAGAGTTCCGCTGGTTAAGAGGAGGCTTAAAGTTGGATTGTTATTAAGTACACTCGCTTCTTGGCCAACAAGATTCTCTGGCTCTAGGGTCTCTTGCCTTATGTTAGTAAAATCTAGCCGCTCACCAGCCACATCCAACACCGTGACAGTCATGCGATTTTGGGTGAGAGTACCAGTTTTGTCGGAACAGATAGTTGTGATCGAGCCAAGGGTTTCTACAGCAGGTAGTTTGCGGATCAGGGCATGTCGCTTCAGCATCCTTTTAGCACCCAAGGCTAGGGCAATAGTCACTACTGCGGGCAAACCTTCGGGGACTGCGGCCACAACTAAACTAACGGCGGTGAGAAACATATCTTTGAGTTCTTCACCCCGCAGCAAACCTAAGACAAAAATTACACCTGCAATAGCTACGGCAATTAAACCTAAGATCTTTCCTAACTGCTCTAAACGCCTCTGCAAAGGAGTTGGTTCTGACTCTACCGTCTGGATGAGGTTGGCAATATTACCTAGTTGCGTCTGCATGCCAGTTTCGGCGATCGCTACTGTGCTGCGGCCATAGGTAACAGTGGTGCCCATATAAACCATGTTGAGTCGGTCACCAAGGGGCTGCTCTGTATCAAAAATAACCTGCTCATTCTTTTCTATCGGCTCTGACTCTCCGGTAAGAGAAGCTTCCTGGACTCGCAGATTGAAGCTCTCTAGTAAGCGTCCATCGGCTGGGACTAAGTTTCCCGCTTCTAGCAGTACAATGTCACCTGGCACTAACTCACTGGCCGAAACCTCTTGTACTTGACCGTTGCGCCGAACCTTAACCTCAGGTGTAGCTAGTTTTTTTAAGGCGGCCATTGCCTCCTCAGCCTTGCGTTCTTGATCAAATCCTAAAAAGGCATTGAGCAAAACGATCGCCATAATCGCTATTGAGTTTTTATAATCCCCAACGGCTAGCGAAATGATCGCCGCAATAACCAACATAACCACCAAGGGGGCTTTCAGTTGCTCCCATAAGATCTTCCAGGGATTTTTACGACCCCTTTCAACTAATTCATTCGCGCCATACGTCTGCCGACGATGATTTACCTGGGCATCCGTCAAGCCATGAGTGACATCGGTGTCTAGTTGTTGTAAAACCTCAGAAATACCTAATTGATACCAGTTACTCACAGTGTCCTCCTTGCTAGTTACTTGGCCAAGGCTAAATTGGTGCGGCTATAAAACTTTTGAGCTCTTTACTACTTGGCTCTATCTTTAGATTTTGCACTATCTTCAGTCTCTCCTCAATTAAAGGAGAAATACAGTTGTCGTATCCTGCTCGTTCTTAGTCCTGCTCGTTGTTAGTAAGGAGTATTAAGGAATATTAATAGAGTTAAAAACAATTGATAACAGGAACCGTAAGCTCTGATTCAAAGAAACTTGAGCATCTTTTCTCAAATATTTTTTGGTAACAATTGAATTTTTTAGAGTTCAGACAATATAGCTCACTGTCCGCAGCTTGAGGAAAAATTGCCGATGTACGCAAAATCACCTCTTAGGTCAGCACCCTTCTCTTCGTTTAAGATAATTTTGGGGAGTCAATCTGCTTAGTAATAATAAAGTATATGGGCAACGATAAAGTTTTGCCATCCTCCTCTAAGAAAATTTTAAAGTAACTGATTTTCTATAATTAATTAGCTATGTTCTCTAGGCTTTACTCAGTTTTGTCTAAAACCCCTAAGATGATTATCGATTGAACTCCTGACTAGGGCAGGTAGGTAAGCTAATAAACAGGAAAGCAAGTTAAGGCAGCAGGAAACATAGCTGATCAGTCAGGAGAGGGGAATTAGCAATTTTGATCGTGCTTGAGGAATCTGCAACTTAAAAATGGATTGCTCTAATAAGGTTAACGCTGGGAATATGTCAAGTCTGTTCATCCAGGAATAAATAGTTACAATAGAGTCACAGGTTCTACTGGGACGTTGGTGACTCACCGACTGAAACGTTAGTGATTGCCAAAAGCGTTTAATGATCTATGTCCTTAAAAATAAGGGAATTCCAGTGGTCTCGTGGCAGTAGACCGGGCATGTACCCGGAAACTTCAAACAAGATCAAGGAGTGCCCACCTGGTTCTTCCAGGTCATAAACTGAGGTAAGACGGCGTCCCGGTGAATCTTTAAAAATTACACAGCGAAGCTCCTTTGGTTAATCGAGGGTGCTTCGTTTGTGTTCTTATAGCAATTCATTGACCTTAAGCTCGGTGAGTCTTTCGGAAATTCAACAAGCTGTTTGAGTCTTTGCCTGTTTGTCCATATTTGGGGTTAGAGTTCCTCGGACACTTGCTCACAGAGTAGACAGGACAGTTCACGCTCTGTAATTTATTGAATAGGGAAAAGCCAGCTAGCTTCAATATAAGCTTAGCTAAGTAATCTAGCAGTGAGCGACCATTAAAAATGTGGGAGTTGCTCGGCAACTCACTACTGCGTTTTTATTAAATTTAAAATAGCACTCATGCCTCAAAATTTAACTTCTTATCAACAACAGACAATCCATCGTAATGTTCTAGATAACGGTATTGTTGTGCTTGCGGTAGAAAATCCAGCAGCAGATATTATTGCTACTCGTATTTTTCTCCGAGCTGGCAGTCAATGGGAGCCAAGAGAAAAAGCCGGGTTATCTAACCTGCTCTCCGCAGTACTCACCAAAGGCACAGAGCAATTGTCTTCTATAGAAATTGCTGAAAAAATTGAGTCAGTGGGAGCTTATCTGAGTGCCGATGCGGCTAGCGATTATTTTCTACTATCCCTCAAGACTGTTTCCAGGGACTGGCCCCAGATTTTACAGCTAGCAGGGCAGATTTTGCGATCGCCTAGCTTTCCCGAAGCTGAAGTGGAACTAGAGCGACAGTTAATCATTCAAGATATTCGTTCTCAAAAGGAACAGCCCTTCAGTGTTGCTTTTGACCAACTGCGGCAAGCAATGTATAAAAATCATCCCTATGGTGTCTCAGTTTTAGGAACGGAAGATAGCGTATCTCAACTCTCACGCTCTGACTTAGAAGAGTATTATCAAACCCATTTCCGACCCGATAATATAGTAATTAGCATCGCTGGTCGTGTGACTCCAGAAGAAGCAACAGAGCAGGTTGAGCGAATTTTTGGCGATTGGTTGCCGAACAAAACGCCACTGCCGACAAAAATTTTACCTTCAGTTCCCTTCCAGCCTTACCAGATCAAAAAGCCGCAAGAAACTAAGCAGTCAGTTGTGATGTTGGGTTATCTTGCACCATCCGTACAAGATGCCGAATTCGCTGGCTTAAAACTGCTAAACACTTACCTGGGTAATGGCCTTTCTAGCCGCTTATTCGTAGAACTGCGGCAAAAGCGAGGTTTAGCCTACGATGTTTCATCCTTTTATGCTACGCGTCAGTCAACTTCTACATTCATCACTTATATGGGTACAGCACCAGAAAATACGAACATAGCAATTGATGGTCTACGGGCAGAAGTTGAGCGCCTTGCCTCTAGTTCTTTAAGTGAGGATGAACTCCAGGTAGCTAAAAATAAGCTACTAGGTCAGTACGCATTAGGCAAGCAGACTAATTCCCAACTTGCCCAAGTTTATGGTTTGTACGAGATTCTAGGACTGGGAATTAAGTTTGATGACCAGTTTCAGCAGGACATTAACAGTGTTACTCCGGAAATGACTCAAGCCGCTGCAAAGCGCTATTTCCTTGAACCTTATGTGTCTTTAGTTGGTCCTGCTGAAGTCATTAATTAGCCAGGTACGCCTTGAGTTTAAGTAGTTTGTTCCAAATAAGTCAGTTATAAACATCACTATAAGTAACTTTTTCGGGAGCTTCGAGATTTCCTGAGTAGGCTCCGGTTAGTCATTCCAGAAATGCCAATAACTGGTAACTTCAAGAATACTTAGGGAAAAGGGCGTGAAAAACCATTCACCAAGCCAACTGATAACAGTACTATTTTTGCTGGGAGGAGTAAATTTAATTTCTTCTCCAGCCAACTCTCAAGCTGACTCTGCCTGTTTTATGGTTAATGATGACGGCAAAGTAATTGATCTAGGCAATCTTTGCACAGGAGAAAATTCTCGTGTCATGGAAGCCCAGATTAAACGCAGAGATAGAGGCATTCCTGTAATTGATGTCACTTTTAATGGACGAACTTTTGAAATGCTGTTCGACACTGGTGCTTCTGGCACTTCAATCACCCCGCAAATGGCACGAGCGTTGGAGGTGGCACCAGAAGGAACTACCCTAGTGGATACGGCAGGAGGCACTATTAGAGTTACTACTGCTCGTGTGAGTTCCGTAACAGCAGGAGGAGTTGTCGCCAACAATTTACTTGTAACTATTAACCCATCATTACCCATTGGACTCTTAGGACAGGACTTATTTGGCAATTACGATATCACTATCAAGCAAGATGTAGTAGAATTTAATCCCCGCTGATAGAGAAAGAACTGGGAGTGTTCCACGGTCGGGGAAGGGGAACAAGATTGACTGGGGGAAAGGAATCGCTGTAAATCCTAGATCATTCTTCAAAATGCAAGGCTGAACCGGGAAAAGGGCTATCCACAGTTCAAGAAGTTCTCTCATTCTGTAGGCAGCGTCAAGACTTTGGCATCAAGACGGCATTGTGTGTAGTGAAATCTAACGACTTGATTGCCGATGAAAGCTTGCAGGTGAAGAACCATAAGCTTGCCAAAAGAATCAGTGACGCCGCCTGGTCGCAGTTTGCTCAATGGCTGCAATACCTGGGGAAAGTGTAGGGAAAAACAGTGGTTACTGTACACGTTCCAGGATTTTTCAGCTTGCGGAAACAGGGTCAACAAGTCGCTATCAGTCAGAACTCATGTGTGCGCTTATGGCACGGTTTTAGACCCTGATCACAACGCCCCACGGAACATCTTGGCTAAAGCTTTGAGGCAGGCAGGAATTGATTTAAATACCGTATGCTCTAGGGAAATTAACGCTTTCGGACAGAACGACTTCTACTTGCGGGTGGTAACATCAACGAATAAGCCGACTGAATGATCAAAGAATCCTCGTGCGTTAACGTCGAGGAGTGTCAAAAAACGCCTCTATAAAGAAGCACAATGATTTAACTCAAATGGGTAAAAGCCAGATAGTAAATGCCTCTAAAGCCAGTTGGGCAGGAAATTTGAGCATGCTCAGCTTGTTAATATTTAATTTAGGAAATCTGCCAGTTTTTGCTGTTGAATCTAGATCATTTACCCAAACGGTGGCTCAGGCGATACCTGCTGCAACAATCAATCGACCAATCCTCAAAACTGGTAGCGAAGGTTCCTTAGTGTCGGAACTGCAAGCGGCTCTCAAACTGTTGGGGTACTACAGCGGCGTAGTGAATGGTGTTTACGGAGACAGTACTGCGATAGCTGTATCTCAATTCCAAAGTGCAGCAGGTGTAAGTGCTGACGGAATTGCTGGGCCAGCTACTTGGGAGCGTCTTTTCCCTGATACTCTGTCTTCTAGTACAGCATACGTTCCTGTACCTTCAAATAACTCAGTATCGGTGAGAAAGGCACCTTCTCGACCTTCTCTAAGTAACCCACAAGCTGCGGCAAGTAGACCCTACACAACTTTCTCTAATGACTCAGCATCCCCTAACTCAACCTCCCCTAACTCAGCATCTGCTTTCCCAGTTCCTTCGACCCTGCAAACCACAGCTAGTGTCCTCAATTCACCTACCCCTCCTAACAATCAGAGAGTTCCATTAGAAACAAGTTCTCAGTCTACGGCTGTTACTCTACCAATTCTTAGAGAGGGTATGGAAGGGTCTGCTGTTAAGCAGTTGCAAGAACGACTGAAAACCCTTGGTTTTTTACAAGGGTCAGTGGATGGTGTCTTTGGTTTATCCACCCAAGCCGCAGTGAAAGCTGCTCAACAGAAATTTCAGCTCGAGCCGGATGGTATTGTTGGGCCTGCAACTTGGAGCGTTCTACTGCGTTAGTTCTTCAATCAAAGGAAAAGTGCAACGCGCTGAAAAACCTTACACCAGAGCAGACTAACTATAGAAGATGGCAAAACTTTCAGATCAGAAAGGGAACCGACGACTGGCCGTGTTTCGTCTCGGTTCCCTTGCTGGTTCGCTCCTCACACAATAAGAATAGTAGGCTGTTTTGTCAAAATTGTCACTCGTTTTGCGAAAAGATTATTCCTTCTTTACAGATGTCCAGGAATAATACCTCTTGATCACAGTTAGTTGTGAGTAGATCAAAGTTCTACTGCTGCTGTTGCACTTAACACGTCTTGTAAGAGCGATCGCATTAACCCTTGAGTGATTGCTACTAATCCGAACCTTGCCTGAGCTAGCTTAGGGTTATCAAGCTTGACCTCTCCCCAAATGCGGCAGTGGCTGTAAAACTTTTCAAAAGCCTCACTCAAGTCATTGCCCTTTTTATGCCAATTACTGTGAGTTTGATTACTAAAGCCATCTTGCCAATCTAATATCTGGGTAATCAAACTGCACTCTGCCGGATGCACTAACCTAAGAGGAATTTCCACTGTGCCTTCTTCTAGTTTATCTTCCAGCCAGGGAATCGGATTAGGCTCTAGTATTTGTCCTTGGGGAGTTGAGAAATCTGCATCCCTGAGCTTAATTAAACCCTGTCGGTGAGCTAGATGCAGCAGCGAACAACAACGGGCATGGGTATACTGTAACTTAAAAAAATTATCAGCTTCTTTTGAAGTATCATCTAATGATTTGAGCTTAGTTTGTTCCGGTTCTTGAATTAAATGCTGTAACCAGCTAGCTAAACTGTGGTTACTGAGTTGGAAACTAATCCAGCCTGGGGGTATTACTTCAATCCTGAAGTTCAGGCACCGATCACTGGCACTCTGTTGATTAAAATCAGGGAAGGATGCTGTTAACTGATCAGCAAAATCGATAGCTCGGAGCTGTTTGTGGGATGCTAATTGAAGAGCGATCGCACAACGGTAAATTACACAAGTATTATGGGATAAGCGGTATAGAGGAATATCACTCGGCTTTAACTGTTGAGTTTCCAGTAAATCAGCCGTCGTACCCATACCGGACAACTCGATTGCAACCCAGAGGTTTTGCTGCAAGATTTTCTTAATAGCGATAGAATCGTGCAGCCACCTAACTCTGATAGAACAATACCTATGAGTATTTTTTGTTATTTTTGACTCCATGTAAAATCTAGAAAAACTAGCGTTGCCGTGACGCTCTGAACCTATGCACTCACCATCCTCTGCTTCAGAGGCCTCTCGACCTTTTTTGACCTGGCAACGGGTTCTTGACTGGGCGCAGGAACACTATCGTTATCGAGTTTTTGCTAGGGATGAGCGGATTCCTGTTCGTGCTGGGTTGTTGTATTTAGTACAACGAGGAGCGATTCGGTTGGTTGGTACTGCTCAAGTTAGTCCTAATTACGTCTCTCCATTGTCGCATCAGACGACAGAGGATACTTTTTTGGGTTTTGTTGCTGCTGGCCAGCCTTTTGAAATTGTGGCGCAATCACCATTTACACTTCAAGCTTATTCCCATGTTGAGCAAACTGCTGTGGTGTGGATGTACTGGAATGATTTAGACAACTGGCCTTATTTCCGGCGAGAGGTTTTAGAGGCATTTAGGTATCAGCATCAGCGCAAACTTCTTTGGCTAAGTACGCTGGGAAAGCGACGAACAATTGACCGATTAATGGGCTTTCTCAAACTCTTAATAGAGGAATTCGGTGAACCTTGTGATAGCGGTTACCGTCTACCTTTTTCCTTAACTCATGCACAGATTGGCAGCGCTATTGGCTCAACTAGGGTGACGGTAACTCGCTTAATGGGAAAACTGCGTCAAAGTGGACTTATTGGCACTCAAGGGGATAATCTGATTTACTTACCAGCTAATGCCTTACAAAAGTAGTTTGGGCATCAACTGTTTGCCAAATTTGGCATAGAGTGCAGGAATCACCAACAAAGTCAATGCCGTAGAAGTAAACAAACCACCCAAAACCACAATTGCCAACGGTTGCAGAATTTCGTTTCCAGCTCCATCGGCGATCGCTAACGGCAGCATCCCCAGTGCCGAAGTGAATGCTGTCATCAGGATGGCGTTCAATCGTTCTAGAGAACCGTTGACAATCACATCCTTGAGAAACATTCCCTGAGCAAACTTTTTGTTGTAATTGTCTACCAGCAACAAGCCATTGCGAACAGCAACGCCAAACAGGGTGATGAAGCCAATTAAAGAAGCCACTGAAATCACACCGCTACTCAGCGCGATTGAGACAATGCCACCTACTAGCGCTAACGGTAAGTTAATCATGATGGCGATCGTGGCAGGAAGCGATTTAACTGAGAAAAACATCAAAACTGTAATGACGATCGCCGCGAGGATACTATACACCAGCAGGCTATTAGTAGCGCGTTCCTCCGATTCAAACTGTCCACCGTATTGGATAAAGTAACCATTTGGCAACTGCACCTTTTGCCGAATTTGAGACTGAATATCGCCAACAACGCTGCCCAAATCGCGCTCTGCAACATTTGCCGACACGACAATGAGCCGCGAAACATCTTCTCGATTCACCACGTTTGGACCCATGCCGTAGTCTATTTCGGCAACTGTACTGAGCTGGATAGTTTTCCCCGTGGGGGTGGAGATGGGAATGGCGCGAATGGCATCTAAATTATTGCGAGCCTTTTCTGTCAGGGAGACGGAGATATCAATGAGCTGTTGGTTTTCTGCCACCTGCGACACCACCCGACCATTAAGAGCGGTTTCTACCACATCTGACAGTTGTTCCATGCTTAATCCATAAGTCGCAGCCGCCGCACGATTGTATTGGATTTGCACCTGACGTATGGGTAGCTGAGGTTCAAGCTGCAAATCTACAACCCCAGCAATCGGTTCGATGACATCGCGGACTTGTTCACCAATCTTGCGGAGTTCAGCTAAATCAGAACCAAAGATTTTTACGGCGATCGCGCTTCTTACTCCAGAAAGCACCTCATCCATGCGGTGAGAGATAAATCCGCCAATATTAGGTGCGACACCGCGCAACGTCAGGAAGGCTTCGCGCAGTTTTTTGATACTAGCTTCGCGGTCTTGCAGGGCGCGATCGCTCAGTTCTACATCCACATGCGCCATATTCACTCCAGCCCCGTCTGCATCACCTGGAGCGCGTCCTGCCCGCACTTGCACCCACTCATACAGGGGATTATCTTCGAGAGAATTGGAAAGCGCCATGCCTGCCCGATTAGTAATATCCAGTGAAACACCGGGAAACAATACCATTGAATTCACCAATGACTTTTCCTGAAATTCCGGCAGAAACACCCGCCCCAGGGAAGGAACGACCGCAAAAGCAGCCACCAAAGCAGCCAGTGCTAGACCCAAAACAATTTGGGGTGCTCGCAGCGATACATTGAGCAACGGACGATAGAGCCGTTCTGCCCAACGCGAAACAAAAGTGCCTTCCTGTGGCAAGGTTTGATTTGCCAGCAGAATCACACAAAGGGCAGGGGAAAGGGTCATGGCAACCAAAGTCGAGGCGGCGATTGAGAGCAAATATGCCAACCCCATCGGGGCAAAAATCCGTCCTTCCACGCCAGTCAAACTAAAAATCGGCGCAAAGACGACTACGATGATAACCGTAGAGAAAATCACCGCTAGCCGTACCTCTACAGACGTGTTATAAACCACTTCAAAGGGATGTTTAGGATTGCCCTGCGCCTGATTAGTGCGGAGTCCGCGATAGCAGTTTTCCATGTCCACAATCGCGTCATCTACGACTGAGCCAATAGCAACCACTAACCCGCCTAGGGTCATGGTGTTAATGCCCAAGCCAAACGCTTTGATGAACATTAACCCAATCAACAAGGATAGCGGAATCGCACTCAGAGTAATCACGGCGGTGCGCCAATTCATTAAAAACAGCAGCATAATCACCGAGACAATGATGATGCCTTGAATTAGAGAACCGCTGACATTGCCAATAGCAGAATCAATGAAGTTGGACTGGCGAAAGGTTCGTGCCACTTGCACATCAGCAGGAAAGGTTGACTGCAACGATCGCATCACAGCTTCCACCGCTTTAGTGACAGTGGGAGTATCGACATCGGGCTGTTTATTAATCATCAGCACCACCGCAGGCTGCCCGTTAAAGCTGGCATCCCCGCGCTTTAGGGCTGCACCCGTTTGCACCTGTGCCACGTCTTGGAGCAAAATCGGTTTACCATCCTGCACCTTAACCACAGATTGCTGCAAGTCTTCAATTGATTTCACCTGCCCAATACCGCGCACCAGCAGTTCTTGACCCCCGCCAATCAGGAAACCACCGGGAGCATTGGAATTCGCGCCTCTTGCTGCATTGGTGACTTCGGTGAGAGAGACATTACGCGATCGCAACTTTGCCGGATCGACGAGCACTTGTTCTTGGCGTTCATCTCCTCCATAAATTGTGACTTGAGAGACTCCCGGTACTGAGAGAATCTGATTGCTGAGGGTGACTTCCACCAGTCGGCGCAGTTCCATCAGCGAAGTTTTCCCCTGCCCATTGACGGTGAAGGCGTACTGCAAAATCGTGCCCAACGGGGATACCAGAGGCGAAATTTCTGGCGGATGAGTTCCTTCTGGAAGCTGATTGGTTACTTGCTGAAGCCGTTCTGTTACAGATTGCCGCGCTTTGTAAATGTCAGCATTCTGGTCAAAGACTACCTGCACCATCGATAGCCCTACCTTAGAGGACGATCGCACCGTCGTCACCCCTGGCAAGCCATTCACGGCACTTTCAATGGGTACGGTAATTTGCGTTTCCAGTTCCTCTGGAGCTAGTCCAGTCGCTTCGGTTTGAATATCCACCTGAGGCGGTGCAAATTCAGGAAACACATCCAGGGGCATCTGGGTAATACTGACAACACCCCATAGGGTAATTACAATAGCACCAACCACGATGAACCAGCGTTGGGTAATTGAGTTTTTGAGAGTCTGATTCAGAATCGTGTTCAACATCTTAAATTAGAAGCCCTCTTTGTTGTCAGAAAAGATGCTCTTTTTCTTGCGGCTACCCATGACAGCAATCGCACCGACTAACAGCACAGCCCCACCACCAACGGCAGCTAAAATCCCCATCGGCAATCCACTCTTTTGCGGTGCGACTTCCCTAGGCTGTTCGGTCATATTGCCAGAGGCATCGTGGCTATGAGGTAGGCCTTGGGCATCTGCCTGAGCATGAGCTTTATTGGTTTGAGGGGAAACGCTCAGATCACTGCTAGTGGCTACATCTGCGGTCTGGGTTTTACGAGATTCGGCATAAAGAGATAGACTGCCCTGAGTAACGAGTTTTTCCCCAACCGACAATCCTTGAGTCACTTCGATCAGTTCGTCCTTAGTCGCGCCAGTTGTAATTTCAACTGGCTCATAAAAATTCTCATACTGCACAAAGACTAGCTGCTTGCCGTTGGCATCCACCAATGCAGTAACAGGCACCATCACCCCTGCTCCACCCTCGGCAGACTGAGCGATCGGCGTGACAACAATGCCCAACAACTGATCAGTTTCGGGGTTGACTTCTACGCGCTGAATGCCCCCCGTTGCTTGAAACTCATCGCCATGTCCAACGTGAGCAAACACAACTGTGGGGGTACTGCTGGCTAAACTGGCTGCAAGAATGGAACTAATCAGTAGAATGGATTTCATAAATACCTCCTCACAATGGATACGGGTTAAACAAAAGTTCTCCATAGTTTGCCAAAGGGTAGATGAAATCCAGGTGAAATGGCAGCTGTTTTTGTAAGATCAGAGCTTCGTGGTTGATTTCCCTGAAGTGATGCGAATTTTACTGGTGGAAGATGAAGCAGAATACCCATCGGCAATCCACTTGCCTGCTGTGTGGTGTTATGGCTATGAGCTAGAATGTTAACTTTGTAACATTTTCGGTGTTCAAAATTCATGCAAAATATTCGAGGTCAAGATAGCTTGAGGTTGTTGGTGTGCCGATCTCAGTTTTGGAATGCTATTTGGGTAGACGCAGCTTCATCTTGCGCTTAACTAACATATGTCAACATTAAGCAACGTAGATATTGAAAAAGAAATTGGCAGCAATATTTACATATATCCATTCTCAAGAAGTAAGCTCAGAGGTGCAAGCTATAACCTCACAGCAAGTAAATTAGCATGGAGCTTACAAACTAAAAAAAGTATATACGATGCTCAAACTAATAAGTTAATTATTCCTAAACAGTCAACAGCTCTGATAGAAACAAACGAAGCTATTTGGGTGTCACTGAAAATAGCTGGAACTTATCATTCTAAAGTCGCTTGGGTTTCCAAAGGATTATCTCATATTGGCACAACACTAGATCCAGAATATGTTGGCTCCTCCTTAATTGCTGTACATAATCACAATGATCAAGATGTATCGCTGACTCCTGAAGTCGATACTTTCGTGACTCTAGTATTTCAATATGTGAAGACTAAAGCATCTGTTAAACCCGGAAATGATCCAGGTCGTCCGGATGTATTGCGTGCTTATCATCTAACCTCAGAAGAAGAGACTTGGTTGGATCAGGACTTTAGAAAAATTCCTGACAGTTTAAAAACGAAAATGAAAGAGAGTACAGACTTTCAAGAAATTTTAGATCAGCGCAAAGCTATTAAAACTAGATTAGGATCGAGTGCAGTTTATATTGTTTTGAGTATCCTATTTATTTCGAGCCTTGCTGCTTATGGTTTTTTAGCCTCACGAAAAGAAACCTTTGCTAACCAGCTTTGGTATGATCCTACAATGAATGCTCTTTTAGGTTCTACAATCGCCTTGCCTACTGCTCTTCTGACAAAATGGCTTTCTGATATCAGCAAAAACTGATGTATAAAGTTAGGGTGTTAAAGACTAGACTGAATTTCTAACCAAAGGGGAAGGTGTAGCGTCAAATGCAAAAGGTCAAAATTAAGATTTTGAGATTGGTCGATTCTGCTAGTTTGCCCAAGTATGAGCATGAAGATGATTCCGGATTAGATTTGTTTGCAATTGAGGAACGAGAGATTCCTCCTGGGGAGGCTATGCTTATAGGGACGGGTATTTCAGTAGAACTACCACAGGGAACTGAGGCGCAAATTCGACCTAGAAGTGGTTTGGCTCTTAAACACTCGATTACAGTATTAAATACTCCAGGAACCGTTGATGCAGGTTACAGAGGGGAGATTGGAGTAATCCTTATCAATCACAGCAAGCATTCTTTCAAAGTACTCAAAGGTATGAAAATTGCTCAGATGGTTGTTGCACCAGTAATTCGAGCTGAGATTGAGGAAGTTGATAGCTTGTCAGAGACTCTTAGAGGAGAAGGTGGATTTGGTTCGACTGGGGTTTAGTGAGAAGTCTGAGCCTGTCAAATAGGAGCATTCCGATTCATAAAAAATATTAGTCACATAATTCTACTCAGAAACGTAGTTTGGTTGACAAACCATTGCAAAAGCTGAGAGATGAAGCGTAATCTAGTTCGTAGCTGATGCGGCATAACAAGCCGGTTGGAGCAGACTGACAAAGGTGGTCGCAGCGATTATCTACGACCTTGAGAAAAGGAGGAGAGAATGAGTGTTTCCATTATCAATGAAGTAATCAAACGGCTAGAAATAATGCCGCAGCACTTGCAACAACGAGTGCTTGAATTTACTCAAGCGTTAGTAAAAGCTGAAGTTCGAGGAACTCCAGGGCAGCAATTGCTACGTTTTGCAGGTTCAATTCCTTCGGACGATCTCCAGGTCATGCGTGAGGCGATCAAGCAGGATTGTGAACGGATAGATGTCGATGAGTGGTAGGTATTTGCTCGATACCAACATCATCATTGCTCTTTTTGCAGATGAAGCGATCGTCAAAAGCAATCTTGCTCAAGCCAACGAAGTTTTCATTCCAAGTTTTGTGATTGGTGAGTTGTGTTATGGAGCCAGAAAGTCAGGGCGAGTTGAAGCAAATTTGGCAAGAGTTGATGAGCTAGTTGCTAGCAGCACGATATTGGGATGTGATGCTGAAACTGCACGGCAATACGGTGAGGTCAAAAACAAGTTAAGGCTCAAGGGTCGTCCGTTACCTGAGAACGATGTCTGGATTGCATCTCTTGCACTGCAACACGCTCTGATTCTAGTAACACGCGATGCTCACTTTCAAGAAGTGGAGAGTCTACAAACAGTAGCGTGGTGAGTAAAGCTGCCGCATAACAACCCGGTCGGAGCGGACTGCCGAAAGTCCTCAGTGTGGATGCAAAGGTTGCTTGCCGCCGCACAACTTCACCGTTAAATCGACCACTTCACTCAGTATACTTGCACTATATGCTACAAGAATCGGTAAGTGGCGTATTTAATGACCCGCTTCACCCGCCGCTAGTAAACATCTCGAACTCACAAACTACCTTGGGTAACTAGCTTTTCCCCAACTGGCAATTCTTTGGTAACAGTGATTAGTTCGCCTTTGGTCGCGCCAGTTGTAATTTCTACTGGCTCATAAAAATTCTCATACTGCACAAAAACTAGAGTCTGCCAAAGGGCAGATGAAATTGAGGTGAAATGGCAACTGTTTCGATAAAATCAAGCTCGTGGTTGATTTCCTCAGAGCAATGCGAGTTTTGCTGGTAGAAGATGAAGCGGATTTGGGACTGGCAATCAAGCAAGTCTTGGTTAGCGAAAAATATGTGGTGGATTGGGTGCCGGATGGTGCTCAGGCGTGGGACTGTCTCGAAAGCCAGTGGACTGACTACACGGTGGCAATCATCGACTGGCTTTTACCGGAGATGTCGGGATTAGAGTTATGTCAGCGGCTCAGATTGCGCCAAAATCCCTTACCCGTGCTGATGCTCACAGCCCTTGGCCAGCCTGAAAACCGCGTGGCAGGGCTGGATGCTGGAGCTGATGATTACTTGGTCAAACCGTTTGTCATGGAAGAACTGCTGGCGCGGCTGCGGGCACTTCAGCGGCGATCGCCCAACCTCCAACCACAATCGCTTACCATTGGTGCATTTACCCTGGATTACGCCAACAATGCACTATGCAACAAATTAACCCAACCCCCTCAAATGATTCCTTTAACGGTCAAGGAATTTCAAATACTCGCCTATCTAATGCAAAATCCCGATCGCATCATTGCAGGTAGTAAAATTCGCCATCAACTTTGGGATTTAGAAGAGGAACCAATGAGCAATGTAGTCGCGGCACAAATGCGGCTGTTGCGGCGCAAGTTAGCCAGTTATGGCTGCGACTGCCCAATCGAAACGATTCCCGCTCAGGGCTATCGATTCAACACATCTTTGTGAACAGCCACCATTATGAACAGCCATCAACTGTTTCGCCGCAGCCGTATCCGCTTAGCACTTTGGTATGCAGGAGTGATGGGGGTAATTTTAAGCCTATCTGGGTTTGGTATGTATCGAGCACTTGTTCAAGCAAACTGGGCAGCTTTGGAACGAGAAATTGAGTCGATTGCTGGAACGCTACATGATAGTCTTGAACCGATTCTGCCTGCTTCAGAAGACCCTACAGCGATTTTGCAGCAGATTTTGCCTGAATTGTGTTTGGTTGGACAACCCTGTAACACTAATCCAACGCTGATTCAAAGACATACGACGGGAATTAGCGATCGCAACACGTACTATATTCGCCTGTTTGATCATCAAGGTAAACTCCTCGCCTTTTCGCCTAATCAAGCCTCACATCTAACCCAAACCTTAAATCCGGCTACTTGGCAAACCTGGCGTAGTGCTGACGGCATTCGCTATCACCAATTCACCACGATTTTGCACAGCGCCAATACCCATCATGTGACAGCTAAAACTAGCTCCCATCCGTCCTGGGGCTACATACAAATTGGACGCACGCTAGAACCCTTCGATGCTGAAGTAAGACGGGTTCAATGGATTTTTGCAATCGGCTTTCCCCTTGCCCTCGGCTTGGTTGCTGTCTCTAGTTGGTGGCTTTCAGGATTGGCGATGCAGCCGATTTACCAGTCCTATCAACAACAGCAACAGTTCACTGCCAACGCTGCCCACGAACTGCGATCGCCCCTTGCCAGTCTTTTGGCAACGGTGGAAGCCATCTTACGAGTGCAGCCGTCAAATCAGCAGGATATTCCAACAATGCTCCAAACAGTTGAACGGCAGGGACGACGCTTGAGCCACTTAATTGCTGATTTATTATTACTAAGCAGTATTGAACAAAATACCTCTTCAGAACAGTTTAAACCTTGCTGTCTCAACGACCTGATTAGTGATTTATCAGAAGAGTTTTTAGAGCTTGCGGTCGCATCAGATATTAAACTCTCCAGCCACATTCCTGCTCATCTGATTTATGTTCTAGGACACGAGCAGCAACTCTATCGATTAGTATCCAACTTGATTGCTAATGCAATTCATTATACGCCGTCTGGAGGATGTATTAACATCAGTTTAGAGCAGCGAGATCGCACCTCATTTATCACGGTAAAAGATACCGGAATTGGAATTCCACCTACTGAGCAGCCCCGCATTTTTGAACGTTTTTATCGAGTTGATAGCGCTCGCTCCTGCAAAACTGGCGGCACAGGATTAGGGTTAGCGATTGTGCAAGCGATTACCCAAGTCCATGGCGGTAAGTTAAGCGTGGAAAGCCAACTTGATCAGGGTAGTACCTTTACGCTCCAGTTAGCCGCTCATCCTTTACAAATGTAAGTGCTAAAGCGCTGACAAACATCAGTTGTTTTGGGATTATGATGTCTGCATTGCTCAACTCAATGTCCGTATCTTGCCCAACGCTAAACTTCCTACCTGACCAAAAAAGTGTTACTGTTGCTTGTCATCGCGCCGATAAAACCGAAGGTATTACTGATCTCTAACCTTTGCCTCCAGTAAAAGTGACGTTTTCAATAAAGTAACGATTAAAAAAGGCATAAATACCAAGGGCGGGTAAGGTGAAAACCATAGAAGCCGCCATGATGTAGTTCCAATAACTGATGTATTCGCCCTTAAAAGTATTTAGTCCCAAAGGTAAGGTAAACATTTCTGGGTCAAAGAGGATTACTACTGGCATCAAGAAATTATTCCAGCTTCCCATAAATACAAAAACCGCCTGTGCTGCTAGTGCAGGCTTTGCTAAAGGCAATACGATGTGCCAGAAAATACCAAAGCGACTTAAGCCATCAAGTTGGGCTGCTTCCTCTAGTTCTTGGGGAAAATTGACAAAAAACTGCCTCATCATAAAGATGAAAGTGGCATTGATCATGCTGGGCACAATCATGCCTTGGTAAGAATTTAGCCATCCGAGAGCCTTGAGAATTAAAAAAGTCGGAATTAGGGTTACCTGAGCTGGAATTGCTAGCACTGCCAAGATCAAGAAGAACCAAAAACGTTTGCCTCGAAAGCTAATACGAGCTAGGGCATAACCAGCCATGGAATTGAGCAGTAAATTGCAAGTCGTTACGCTGACGGCAATCACTACACTATTGAAAAACCAGCGGAGAAATAGCGGTTCCTGTAGGAAAATTTGCCGATAGTTGTCAAGGGTAAACTGTTTAGGCAGGAAGTTTGTTCCACCACTGACAATTTCAGATAAGGGCTTAAAAGAGGCAGAAAGCGCCCACAAAAAAGGGATGAGCGTGACTATACCGTAAAGAGTCAGCAGAACATACAAAAGTCCTCGAAGCCAGAACATTCGCTTTTCTGGTACGCTAATAACGCGAGCCTGTCTGGAAGTAGATGTTGGTCGCTGTTTAATCACAGTTTTTCTCCTCCCAACCAGCGACGCTGAATTAGGGTTACGGAAATAATTAATGCTGCTAACATAAAAGCGATCGCAGCCGCATAGCCCATCTGCAAGTCTCTAAAAACATACTGATAGATCAACAGCACTACCGTCAGTGTGGCGTTATTCGGTCCTCCGGAGCCTCCAGAGAAGATATAGGACTGATCAAATAGCTGAAAGGTGCCAATTACTCCCATCGTGACCACGAAAAAAGTGACTGGTTTCAGCAGGGGAACTGTAATGTGGATAAACTGCTGCCACCAATTTGCCCCATCTAAAGTTGCTGCTTCGTAGACAGATTTAGGGATATCTTGGAGAGCAGCTAAATAGATCACCATATAAAACGGAGTGGTTGACCAGATATTCATCAGCATGATGCCTTTAAGAGCAACTGCTGGATCACCCAACCAGTTATAGGTTGGCAGTTGTAAGAAGGCAAGAAAATGATTGAGCAAACCATCGGTTTTATAAATCCACATGAAAATCAAGGTGAGGACGGCTGAAGAGGTAACTGTCGGCAGAAAGTAAATGATGCGCCACCAATTTTTCCCTTTAATCCCAGAATTAAGCGTCACCGCCAAAACCAAAGCCAGGATGGTTTGAGCGGGAACTACAATGGCAACATATTCGGCTGTGTTCTTCAGAGCAATCCAGAGGCGATCGTCAGCAACGAGGCGCACAAAATTACGAAAACCGACAAATTCGTACTCTATCCCACCTAAAAGTTGCACTTTTTGCCAGGAAAGGAAGATCGCGTAGCCAATTGGCAGCAGCACAAAGGTTCCCAAAATCAGAATCACTGGTGCCATAAACAGGTAGCCAGCTAGATCTTCTTTAATATTCATGGTGCGCCTGTTCAGTCGCCTGCTAATTCCCCACACGTCCCAGCCTCCTACCAGTTCAGAATTTACCCCTTGTGGCGGAGGGTAGTATTTGACTCCATCACTCATTCGCCTTAATTTGTTGATTAGCACTTTCCTGTGCTCTAACCATTGCCTGCTCCAAGCTTTGATCACCTAGGATGGCGCTAACGAACTGATTATCAAAGCTACTCATAATTGTCGGCAAATGTTCGCCTGCTTGCCAGGGCGTTGCATAGGCAATACCTGCTACAAATGCAGCCCTTAGGGGGTCTTGATTATAGCCTAGGGTTGCGGCAACGGACTTGCGAGTAGGGAGAGCAAACCCCGTACTAGTCCATTTCTGCATACCCTCTTTGCCCGTTAGGTAAGAGATAAGTTCCCAAGCCTCAGCTTTGTGCTGAGCCTGTTTGTTCATCACATAGGCCGCCGTAAATACCATTGTTCCAGGCTGGTTGTTGATACTAGGGACTTCAGACGTACTAAATTCTAGTTTGGGAAAGGTTGTAGACAGATAAGGAATTGCCCAGTTACCTTCAATTACCATCGCCACCTTTCCTTGACCGAACATTTCACTGCCCGAATTCGTCCCCACATCTGAGGGTTGAGCCGAGGAACGATCTTGACGATACTGGTCTACTACTAGCTGTAAGCCTTGGAGACTTGCTTCAGTGGCGAATGTAGCATAGCCTTGTTGATCAACCAATTGACCGCCAAATGCTTTTATTTTATAGGCTTGACGAGCTAGATTTGGTAGTACACCAAAACCATACTGGTCGGTTCGTTGGTCTTGGTTAATGTCAATCGTCAACTGTTTTGAGTAAGCTAGCAATTCATCCCAAGTAGTAGGAGAACTTTCTAAGCCTGCGGTTGCAAAAGATTTTTGATTGTAGAACAAAGCAAGCGTCGAATAATCCTTTGGTAAACCATAAATCTTGTCTTGGTACTTGAAAGCATCTAGCAGTTTGTCTTCAAAATCAGTCAAATCAAATTCTGGTGTGATGTAGGTTTCTAGAGGCTCCAGTACATTCTTACTCATTAAGAAAGGAGCTTCAAAGGCATCTAGATAAAAGACATCGGGTGCAGCTTCCCCAATTAGCCGAGTCTTGATCACGTCCATATATTGAGTAGAAATTAATTCATACTTGATTTTGATCTGGGGATGAGTTTCTTCAAAGTCTTGCAGTACCTGTTTCAAGAGCGCTTGCTCACTGGGACTTGCTCCCCAACCACTAAGTTTAATGATGACTGGGGCGTGAATGTCTGACTCTGGGATGAGCAAACAGCTCTGGTATGTGATGAGAATAAGGGCAATGGTCAGCGCCAGTGCCAAAAAATTAAGCAATCCCTTTTTCATAGTATTTCACATTTTAATTAAATAACCTAAAAGCAATATTTGGAAATCTGAACTTTTGTAGAGAAATGCAGGCTAAAATGACCAAAAGTTGATGTTAAATATCTCTCGACGAGGAAGATGAGCAGAAGTCATTAATTGAGCCACAATTTCTTCTCTAGCTGTACTAATGACGAGATTTTTACCAATAGAGATAAGCAATGAACTTTGTGCAAAATGAAACCATCGCTCCTCTAAAAGAAATTCCCCAAATTGCAGCAGCAGAACCAAATTTTCCTCTAGTTGTCCAGCCTAGTCCCCCTGGAACAAAAAACGCCATTCGTACTAGCTTGAGAGCCTCTACTTTAGATGGTGTTTTTGCTACTATTTTCTCCAACGTGGCTGGGGGTGTATTGCTGAGCAATTTCTTAGTGGAATTAGATGCAACTCCTATACAGATTGGTATGCTTTCCTCTATTCCCATGGTGGTGAACTTAATTCAGCCCTTGGGAGCTTATATATCTGACCGCACTAAGAGTCGCCATCGTTATTGTCTGTGGATTTACGGCATTTCCCGAATACTTTGGCTGATTCTGGTGTTGGGGATTGGCATAACTAGCTGGGGCAATACTGAACCACGCCAACTAGTACAGTGGACACTAAGCGTAGTCTTGGTAAGCCATATCTTAGGAGCACTGGGAAGTGCGCCGTGGTTCAGTTGGTTAGCAACCTTAGTTCCTCGGCGATTACGGGGGCGGTATTTTGGTATTCGCAACAGTGCTGCTAGCCTAACCAATCTAGCCTGCCTACCTTTAATGGGTTTGATCGTCTCCACCTGGCCCGGTGGCAGTCTCCAGGGTTATGGTGCAGTACTCAGTTTGGGTATTGTGGCGGGTTTAATCAGCCTGATGTTTCAGTATTTCATGGTAGATGTTAACCCGCAGATCCAAAAATCCCTTGCCTGTAATCCCACTCAATCAGCTAATAATGATGATCTTGATCCAGAAACTACGAAGTATTTACCAAAAACCCAGCTTAATTCCCAAAGTAGCATCCTGAAGAACTCTAATTTCTTAATGTTTTTACTCTACTTTAGTCTGTGGATGTTTGCTGTTAACCTGAGTGCTCCTTTTTTCAATCTCTACATGTTAGACACTCTGGCTTTAGATGTCAGATGGGTAACGCTTTATAGCAGTCTGAATGCCGGAACTCATCTGCTGATGATGATGCTGTGGGGCAAAGTGGCAGACCGCATTGGTAACCGTGCAATTCTAATTTCAGTAGGTATTCTAGTAGCTCTCACGCCTTTGTTGTGGTTAGGAACTGATACTAATTCAATTTCAATCTGGCTCTGGTTGCCCTTGTTACATCTTCTGAGCGGTGGTATTTGGGCTGCGATTGATTTGTGCAACAATAATATGCAGATAGCAATAGCACCTCTAGAAAATCAGTCCCTCTACTTTGCGCTCACGGCTGCCATTGCTGGTGTTAGTGGTGCTTTAGGCACAACGGCGGGAGGCTTTCTTGCTCAATTGGCTGACTATGGAGGCTTACCAGGATTGTTTGCCCTATCTAGTGTGGTGCGACTAGCAGCCTTGCTTCCTTTAATCTTGGTGCGAGAACAGCGAGGAAAATCCCTGAGAGAAATGATGCGAGCTTTTTTACTGGTAAAAGTTCGACTTAAAATGAACGAAATCTTTTAAAAGATAGACAATTTTTGACTTAACGAATCCTGACAAATCCAGATTGGTTGATCAATTCTTGACCCTGATTTGTTAGTAACAAATTGGCATAAGTCAAGCCCGCCTGCTCATCTTCCTGACCATTTTCTTTGACTATTACCAATAAGCGGCGAGTAATTGGATATTCTCCGCTTTGAAAAGCCTCAAAGTTGAGCTGATTGCGTTGATTAGGACATTGGGAAAGAGGTACAAAAGGCTCTTGATAGGGAGGAAATAACTCCTCAGCTTGACGTCCAACAGGAAGAGTCTTTACCGTACATTGGGGTACTACCTCTGGTGCTGAAGCGTAGTAGATACTACCCACATTGTCGGCTACTTTTCTTAAAGCTTCGGTAGTCGTAGAAATAAACTTAACATTACGACCAAAATCCTCACCTCCAAGAATATTTTCGACAAAGAATTCAATCGTTCCACCCTCTTCTTGACGCCGTGAGTAGGGAGTAATTTGCAGGTTAGAACCACCGAACTGATTCCAGTTGGTCAGCTTACCAGTGTAGATATCTTTGAGTTGAGTAATTGTTAAACCGGGAACTTTCAAATCTGGGTGTACTGCGATCGCAATTCCGTCTATTGCCACAGGTATTTCTTTAAGGGTAAAACCTCGTTGTACCGCCTGCTGATATTCTTCATCTTTGAGGGGACGAGAGGACTGAGAAAAAGCGAGTTGGTTGTTTAATAACATCTTGATACCAGTTCCCGAACCAGGTGCCCCACTAGTTGGGTCGGTGTAACGTAACCGGAAGTTGGGCCAGACGATTTGAATTGCTGGGTCTACCTCTTTGCGGATTGGTGCCCAAGTCGTGCTGCCACCATAGCTAAACAGCCCTGCTGGTACATTCTGTACTTTGACAAAGTTTTCAACGGCTTTAGTATTCTGAGATGAACTTGCTTGATTGCTCGATATTTGCTCTGAATTAAGATTGAAACCTCGGGAAAACCACCAGATACCTCCACCGACTAACCCCAATGTGATCAAGAGGGTTAAAACAAGAACGGTGGTTTCTTTATTATTGGACATGGATAGCTCTTGGAGTTTGAAGAAAAAACCTAGGTCTGAGGAAAGCAAATACTCTCTATGAGGTTTTGGCAAATTCCTAACCTGCAACCTGCAACTTTCAAACCGATTTTCCAGACAACTCTATTCAATCATTTCCTCAGCGGATTCTGACAAATCCAGCCTGACTAATCAATTCCTGACCTTGATTAGACAATAGCAAGTTAGCATAGGCAGTACCAGCTTGCTCCTCAACTTGTCCGTTCTGCTTGACAACGACAAAAAGATTGCGAGTAAGGGGATATTCACCTTTTTGGAAAGCGTTGATATTAAGCTGATTTCGTTGATTAGGACATTGGGAAGCTGCAACCAAGGGTTCTTGGTAAGGAGCAACTAACTGATTGGCAGTGCGACCTAAAGGTAAAGGTTTAACTGTACATTGAGGAACAACTTCCGGTGCAGAAGCAAAGTAGATACCTCCGGTATTGTTACCTAGTTCCCGTAAAGCTTCTGTGGTAGTAGGGACGAACTGAACGTTTGCACCAAATCCTTGACCCCCCAAAACGTCTTCCCTAAAAAGCTCAACTGTGCCACCAGAATTTACTGGACGGGAGTAAGGGATAATAGGAAGGTTTGGCCCTCCTAGCTGTTGCCAGTTAGTAACCTCACCTGTGTATATTGCTCTAAGTTGTTCAAGAGTTAAACCCGCAATATTCAGACTAGGGTTAACCGCAACGGCTAAACCATCGATGGCGACGGGGATTTGTTGGAGGGTGAAACCACGTGGCTGTGCCCTGCTGTACTCTTGATCCAAGATGGGTCGTGAAGACTGAGCAAAAGCTAATTTTCCCTCAATTAACATTTCGATGCCTTTAGTGGAACTAGGCGCACTACTAGCAGGATCCACGTAGCGCAGCTGAATTTCTGGTCGCGCTGCTTGGATGGCTGAATCTACAGAGAGTCGGATAGGAGCCCAAGAAGTGCTACCGCCGTAGTTAAACAATCCTGAGGGAACGTTTGGTACTTGGGCTAAGGTTTGACTGGTTTCGGTTGCTTGGCTGCTAGAATTTTGTGTTTGAGCTGTTTGTGGTTGCGGTTGTGCGTTCTGATTGGTCTTGGGAGATAACAAGCCAGATCCACGAGTAAACCACCAAAAACCGGCACCCAACAAAGCTGCCGTAATTAAGAGAGCTAAGACTAAGGTTAATGTTTCGTTTTTTTGCGACATGTAAGTTTAGAAGCTATTAATTGAGAGTATTGCTCCGCCTCCTGCCTTCTGTCTTAACGCACTGGCACAAATTCATAGCCGAAACTGGTGCGAGATCCAGCCTGAATGGTGACCAATTGCACTGATTGGTTGCGATCGCCTGAAGGGAAAAACCGAATCTGATCCGTAGCACCACTGCTGGAAAAGTCAGGCGAGGCTAGCGCTTGTTGAACACCAGTGCGGCTAGGACTGCGTTCAATACCAGCGATGAATGCTTTGGCGGCATCGTAGGCAAGTGCTGTGCGCCAGTTAACCTCTCCTCCCCAAAGTTGATTAGCGGCTTGAGGAAAAGCAGCTTGGGGGTTACCCAGAATATGCCAAGGGATGGCTAAGACCATGCCCACACTATCATTGCGACCTATTTGCAAGGTTTTAGCATTGTAAGCACTGTCTCCCGCCAACAGTTGCAAACGTTGATCATTTACCTGCACTACTTGCAAAGCTTGATCAAGGGTGGCTGGATTGGGAACTAGCATCAATACCTCAGCACCCTGCTTGATGGCTTGGTCTACATTATTAGCAACATTAAAACTGGGACTATTAAAGTCAAACTGAGCAATCACCTGTCCGCCATCTCCTAATAAGGCAGTGGTGAATTCGTCTTTAAGAGATTGACTGTATTTACTATCCGAGTTGAAAAATACCGCCGCCTTCTGTTTTTTTAACTTACTCAGCATATAACGAGATAGTGCACTGGCGGCAAAGCGATCGCTCGGTACTGTGCGAAAAATATAGCTACCAGCCTTAGACAGTTCTACAGCAGTACTAGTAGGAGAAATGAGTACCAACTGCCCTTGCTGATAAATGTCCTGTGCTGCGGCAGTTACATCACTACTGAAATGACCAACTACTCCTAAGACATCGGTATTATCTACTAACTCCTGTGCTATTTGTCTAGCTACGTCGGGATTATTATCATCGTTAGCAATTAGTACTTTTAACGGAATGCCGTTAATGCCACGGCCTTGATTAACTTCATTTTGAGCTTGAGCGACACCCCGCAGAATTTCTTGAGCAGGATTTTCTTGGGAACCCAGGGGAACAGACACCGCAATTTTAAAAGAAGTTTGGTTGCCAATGCGAGTATTATTTAAATAGATTAGGGCTTCAGGGTCGTTGCGATCGCGTTTGAGAGAAGCCTCAAGATCAGAAATAGCAACCTCGTAATTACCCTTGTTAATCGCCTCGGCGGCGGCTTTTTTTTCTGGTGTTACTACTGAGGAAACTAAAAGTCTCTCTCCTGCGCTGATACGTTCCTTAACTGGTTGATTGGATGCAGCTGAGCTTTTCCCAGAACTTGCCAGTGGATTACTCTGCGGCAAATTTGTGCTGCTACGGTTTGTAAACCACCACAAGCCAGCTCCTACTAAAATAAAGGTGATTACTAACGAAAATAGAAGAACTTTAGTTTCGTTTTTCTGGGACATAAATTTTTATTTATGGCAAGCCGCAAGCGGGCATTTAAAGTAGCCGCGATAGTAGATGATAAACCAGACGAAACAGAGCTGTTACTGCGATCGCTCCTGCTCCCGCCAAAATTGCTATTACCGCTACATCTACCGAGGGTAATTCCCGTAGCGCAGGGATAAATAAAACGACAGCTAGTGTGATACCAGCAATAATCAATAAATCGATTTTTTCAATTAGGCGGCGCAATTGAGCAAAAATTAGCCCTCCCATAATCATTCCCCATAGTCCTATACTAATTCCCGGTGAGGGTAGAAGACTGGCAGCGGCAATAAACAATAATGCTCCTTCAAAGCCGGTAAATGCAGCTCCACTTAAGACCTCTAGCAGTGAAAAGCTGCTTTGCCTAGGTACGGGTGGAGGGCTAGGGTTTTGAGGTTGCAGAGGGGACGGCATTGCCTGCTGTGGTGTCGCAGGAGTTGCTGTCGGGTTGGGTGTGGTTGTCATACTGGGGATTTGGCTACGCCTAAGCCTACGTCGTGTCCGGGGAGTGGCTGTAGGGGTAGGTGTTGTCGCAGCAGGAGGATTATGACTCTGAGGAGATGGTGGGATTTGCGTGGGTGGTGATGCTGGCTGTGGTTTAGGTGGTGGTGCTTTGCCTGTAGTGAGAACCTCAATAACTGCCTGCGCTGACTGAAAGCGTTGATTAGGGCTTGACAGGAGCATACGATTTAAGATGCCCTCTAGTGTGTCGTTTACCTGAGTATAGTTTCTCCAAGTCCATTGGTTAGTGTAGGAGTCATATAACTCTTCTGGCTCTTTGCCCGTTAGTAGCGTGATTACGGTTACTGCTAAAGCGTACAAGTCTGTTGAGGGATACACTTGAGAACCCGCCATTTGTTCTGGCGGCGCAAATCCCATAGAGTAAATTCCGGTTGATCTTCCCTGGGGGGAACCTGTTACCGCAACATTTTTTACCTGCTTAACAGCACCAAAGTCCAAGAGGTATAGACGCCCATCCCGTTCGCGCATGATGTTAGAGGGCTTGATATCTCTATGGATCGAACCGTTTTCATGAACAAACTTGAGTATTTTCAGGATTTCCAGCAGCACCTCTAATGCTTGCTTCTCCGAGAATTTTCCTTGACTTTTGACTTCCTCTTCTAGGTTTTGTCCATCGATAAATTCTTGAGTCAGATAGAAGAACTTGTCTTTCTTACCGGGTTGTAGACTAGGAATGCTTAAGGGGAAGAAAGCAAATAACTGGGGTATTTGAGGATGATGACTGCCGAGTGCCTCTAAAACCGCTGCTTCCCGCTCAAATAAATCTTGAGCAATTTTTAGCTGTTTGGGGTTTAAGTTTCCAGAAGGCTGAAACTGTTTAACTACACACTGACGCATGGTTGGAGTGTAGCGATCGCGAGCTAGAAACGCTGTTCCAAATCCGCCTTGTCCCAGCAGCTTTGAGGGAATATAGCGCTCGGCTAAAATCAAGGGCATACCGCAGCTTGTACAATATTTCTGCTTTGCTACTTTAAGCGTAGCTTCATCATCAATATCGGCAAAGAAGTTTCGGGGATTGGGGCAACCGGGACGGGTGCAGTAGATTTCCATTATCTAGAGAGCGTCGGGACTAAGAATTAGGCATATTAAGTGCCTCAAAGAGCACTGTTCAAATTAGGCGCAGGTTTTTCTTTCTCTTCTCACTTTAGCCTCGAAGCTCTGTACTCAACGCTCTAATTCTTAGCCTCTCTGTAAACGGTGATTGAGTTACCTTCTGATTTAGGAAGAAGCTGTTTTGAGGGTTTCAGCAGCAATTACCGATGAACCTAAAATGGTGTTGTCTAATTTTTGAGTAGCAAAATCCGGTAATATCTCGCGGCTGAAGGCTTCTGCTGCTTTGGAACGATAGCGATGGGGATTGATAATCACCGAAAGCATCCGTTTTACTACTACTTGGTTGATTGGTGCCCGGTGAAGAACTCCCATTTGTAACTCTTTTTCAATGGCTGAAATTGAGACGAAAGAAGCGCCTAGTCCCGACTGCACTGCGTTTTTAATCGCTTCAATCGAGTTGAGTTCCATTTCAATTTTCAGGCGTCTAGTATCAATGCCGCAACGAGATAGCACTTGATCTATTACTTTACGAATTGTCGATTGAGAGTCTAAAGCAATGAATTGCAACTTATACAAATCTTCTTTTTGCACCATATCGACTTTTGCCAGAGGATGAAAGACTGGTAAAATCAGTGCTAGCTCATCCTCTGCATAAGGAACAATTTCTAGAGTCTCTTGCAAATCAGCGGGAACTTCGCCACCGATAATTGCCAAATCCACCTGTCCATTGGCAACACTCCAAGAGGTGCGACGAGTCGAGTGAACTTGCAATTGTACAGCGACATCAGGATATCGCTGGCGGAACAAGCCAATCATCCGAGGTAGAAGGTAGGTGCCGGTGGTTTGAGAAGCGCCGACAATTAGGGTGCCACCCTGAAGATTTTGTAAATCCTCAATGGCGCGGCAGGTTTCTTGGCAAAGGGTGAGGATTTTTTCTCCGTAGTTTAAGAGTAAGTATCCCGCTTCTGTAAGTTGAGCACGGCGTCCTCCTCTGTCAAACAAGGGTACATCTAATTGTCGTTCTAAGTTTTGAACCTGTAAGCTAACGGCAGGTTGCGAAACGTACAAGCTATCAGCGGCTCGCTTAAAACTACCTTCGGAAGCAATTGCTTTGAGAATACGGAGTTGATCTAGAGTAAAAGGCAGATCCGACATATGATCTAAAGTAAAAGGTAGGTCAGACATAAGACTAAACTTCGGGAAAAGGAGTGAACTCAAAAAGGGTGGACTATAGCAACTAACTAGCCTGTAAAAACCTGTGACTAAAGCAATAGCTGAAAAATTTAGCTAGGTTTCTACTAACCGTGAAAGTCTTCTTAACTATAAATAAGACTCCCATTTTGTCTAGTTACTGTAACTACTAGTTTTATCAGAAGCTAGTACTTTTCTAGGCTACCTTCCAAAAACTAGCAAAGATAGCCTTGGATTAGCTTTTCCAGCTTGCTCCATTCTCTCGCTTATTCCTGTCTAAGGTTGAGAGCGATGTTTGTATCATAGGGATGTTAATCAGATAGCTAAGAATTTTCGTCCGAATGCTTGGTTGTCAACGCCCAGTTATTCTCGCTTACAGTTTGCCACTATTTTTTTCGATACCCCTTGTTATATTGGCGGTGGTCTGCTCAGACTCTCAAATTTTGCTACATCATATAGTCTAATCTTTAAGGACTAATAGTCTAGTTCTTAAGAGAGTCTTAGAACAGTTAATTTTTTCTGACCTCCTTTATAACTAGTGTCTGATATCTCTTAGTATCGCTCAGTCAATTGGTCTCACCTAGATACGGAAAAGTTTTCTGGTTTTTAACAACTGAGACGCTAACTGTTGTATATGCACTCTATTGCGACTCCTGTTTTTTGGGGTAAATAGCTTTTCAGTTAGAATTATTTTGGTGACGCTCCAAAGTGAGAGGTCTCTGGCGTTACTCATTCTTAGATTAGGTTATTAAGGAACTCCAACTGCAAAAAGTTTCTGCTAGTTGCAACTTTTCCTGATAAGAGGATTGATAATTAATCTTTTCCGTCAGTCAGGCAACCTCAAGTATCTGTTACCCTGTTGCTACGATGAATACTAGACTAGGCTTTGAGGCTAGCACTTTTCTCTGCTTTTCGGTCTGGAGATTAAAAAGAGTTAACCTCTAGATGAGAGCAAATTGCGATTTCCTTTACATTCTGTGACAAATAAGGGATGGTTTGTATTGTAGCTTACTAAACTAAGCAACAGACAACTCAAAAGCATCAGGCTAGAGAAATGTAAAGTTCTCCGTCTTTTTTGAAAGCTAACTCCTTGGCTTACTTAGTTAGAGTTTGAAACGTGGTTGATGGGTCAATAAAGGTTTAATTTCTATGAGATTATTTAGTTGGTTGACTCCCAGCCACTTAGTAATGGTAGGGCTGCTTTTAGGGTTTGCGATCGCTCACAGTGGTTTAGCTGCACTACGACCTTGGGGTGAACAGCGGTTGGGTGCAAGGTTATACCGTGTGATCTTCGCCCTTGTCAGTTTGCCACTGGCTGTAGTGCTAGTAATTTACTTCCTCAATCATCGGTATGATGGTCTGCTGTTGTGGCAGGTTGAGGGTATCCCCGGAATTCACTCACTTGTCTGGGTGCTCTCGGCAATTTCTTTTCTTTTTCTGTATCCAGCTACTTTCAACTTGCTGGAAATCGCCGCTATCCAAAAGCCTGAAGTTCACTTGTTCGAGACTGGCATCATGCGTATTACTCGACATCCCCAAATGGTAGGACAAGTAATTTGGTGCATTGCCCATACTCTGTGGATTGGTACTACATTCACTCTGCTAACCTCAATAGGACTAGTGACACACCATCTTTTTGCAGTTTGGCATGGTGATAGGCGTATGTTAGCCCGGTACGGCGGAGCATTTGAAGCAGCGCGCACTCGCACGTCTGTAATTCCCTTCTTAGCAATTGTCCAAGGTCGTCAAACCCTTAAGTGGGTTGAGTTTATCCGTCCTGCTTACCTGGGTGTCACGGGTTTTATTCTCTTGCTTTGGTGGGTGCATCCCTGGTTAATCGGAGCTACGGGCAAACTCAACTGGTAGATTTAAATACATTTTCCTGATTTCCCTTGTCGAGAGTATCGCAATTAGATGTAGCATGATCCCAAACAATTTAAAAAGCGTGTATGTTGCCCACGATCATGCCCTTGTCCGTGAACGAGTCCAACTTTAAACAGGAAGTTTTAGAATCTGCTAAACCAGTGCTGGTCGATTTTTCTGCCCCTTGGTGCGGTTTGTGTAGGATGATCCACCCGATAGTTCAGGATTTTCAGGCAGAACGGATTGATCAAGTCAAGTTAGTTAGAATTAACGCCGACGAGAATCTCAAACTTGCCAATACCTACCGACTCAAGTCATTACCAACGTTACTCTTGTTTGAGGATGGTAAGTTAGTTCAGCGACTTGAGGGCTTTCGTGGAAGAGATGACTTGCGTATTGCCCTGGAAAAACTGATGGATAATTTGCTATCTAATTCTGCTTACCGATTGAGCCAAAGTGCAGTTTCTACAACTAATCCCTTACAGAAAGCTGTTCGCTAGAGCTCTAGGACTACGCCTTGATCAAAAATTCTAGGGCAATAGGGCTTTAGAGATATCGATTCCCACCTTTATCAGGTGGGTTTTTTTTGTCTATACAGTACAGTAGACCTCCTGTATAAATACTTTATAACTTTAATAGCCCTCCCCCTGAGTAAGAGTAGGGAGCAGGATTTTTCTTAACTTCCACCCTTAGCACATGGTTGAAGGGCTTGAGGGGGGATAGAGGGGGGCATATGTTGATTGGTGTAGGAGGTTTAGTCTCTAGGATGAAGATGAGTCTGTATTACTCTGCTTGTGGTAGTTAGTTTCAGTCAAATATTTAATTTACTGGTGGAATTTTTGAGATTTGGCCTGTATCCAACATATGACCATAGATAGAAATGGACATTTTTAGGGTCTGTAAGTATTTATACTAGTGTTTTTAGTGGCATAAATTAACTTTTTCTTTGGTTGAGGAATATGTCACAGTCGCTGGCGTTTTGCCAAAATAGTAACGAAATCTGAAGTAGGCATTAGCAATGGAACCGCTTTATCAATATGCCTGGCTGATTCCAGTCCTGCCCTTGGCAGCAGCGATGCTGGTAGGTCTAGGGCTAATCTCATTCAGCAAAGCAACTAACCAACTACGGCAGTTGAATGCCGTCTTTATTGTCTCCGTATTAGGGGGAGCAATGGTTCTCTCCTTTGCTTTGCTCTGGAGCCAAATTCATGGACACGAACCTTTTACTCGAACTTTTGAGTGGGCTAGCGCTGGTGATTTTCATCTGAGAATGGGCTACACCATCGATCACTTAACGGCTTTGATGCTGGTGGTGGTAACTACAGTAGCCTTTTTGGTGATGATCTACACCGATGGCTACATGGCTCACGATAAGGGTTATGTGCGCTTTTATGCATATTTGAGCCTGTTTAGTTCATCAATGTTAGGTCTAGTACTTAGTCCCAACTTGGTGCAGGTTTATATTTTCTGGGAACTGGTGGGTATGTGTTCTTACCTGCTAATTGGTTTCTGGTACGATCGTCAAGCAGCAGCAGATGCTTGTCAGAAAGCCTTTGTCGCCAACCGTGTAGGTGACTTTGGTTTACTTCTGGGTATGTTGGGGCTGTACTGGGCAACTGGTAGCTTCGAGTTCGATGTCATGGGTGCTCACCTGCAATCCTTCGTCGAATCAGGCTACCTGAGTGCCGGCCTAGCTGCACTGTTCGCTGTATTGGTGTTTTTAGGCCCAGTGGCGAAATCAGCACAGTTTCCCCTGCATGTCTGGCTTCCTGATGCGATGGAAGGCCCCACACCAATCTCTGCCTTGATTCACGCAGCAACAATGGTAGCTGCTGGGGTATTTCTGATTGCCCGAATGTACCCAGTCTTCGACGGTATCCCGGTAGTAATGAATGTTATTGCCTGGACGGGAGCTTTTACCGCCTTTTTGGGTGCCTCAATCGCAATTACTCAAAATGACATTAAGAAAGGTCTAGCCTATTCCACTATCTCTCAGCTGGGCTACATGGTGATGGCAATGGGCATCGGAGCCTATAGTGCTGGTTTATTCCACTTGATGACCCACGCCTATTTCAAAGCCATGCTGTTCCTGTGCTCTGGTTCAGTGATTCATGGTATGGAAGGAGTTGTCGGTCATGACCCAGTTTTAGCGCAGGACATGCGGCTGATGGGAGGACTGCGTAAGTACATGCCAATTACCTCCCTAACTTTCCTGATTGGTACTCTGGCAATTTGTGGCATTCCGCCTTTTGCTGGTTTTTGGTCAAAAGACGAAATTTTGGCTAACGCTTTTGAAGCGAATTTTCTCCTCTGGAGTATTGGCTGGCTAACCGCCGGACTGACGGCTTTTTACATGTTCCGGATGTACTTCTCAACTTTTGAGGGAGAATTCCGGGGCAATATGACAAACATCAGGCATCAACTCAAAGCCTTGGCTGGTGAGCCAGTAGCAGCTTTTGGGCCTGGTGCGATGAATGTTAAAGAACTAGAAGCTCAAGCTGCCCATGATCACGAACACGGTGGTCACAGCGAGTTTCCTCATGAGTCACCCCTAACGATGACTTTACCTTTACTGTTGCTGGCGGTGCCATCAGCATTAATTGGTTTGGTCGGGATGCCCTTTGACAACTACTTTGAGGAGTTTATCCATCCCGCTGGAGAAGCTTTAGCAGCCGTCGCAGGAGAAGCCGAGGCTTTTGACTGGACAGAGTTTTTGATTATGGGCGGCAGTTCTGTAGGAATTGGTCTGATTGGCATTACCGTTGCTTCCTTGATGTACTTGCAGCACAAGATTGACCCAGCTGCGATCGCCAAAAAAATCCAGCCTTTGTATGAGCTATCTCTCAACAAGTGGTACTTTGACAACATTTATGACCGCTTGTTTGTTCAGGGAAGCCGTCGCTTGGCAAGGCAAGTTATGGAAGTGGACTACCGAATCGTCGATGGTGCGGTCAACTTAACTGGTTTCTTCACCCTTTTAAGTGGTGAAGGACTGAAATATCTGGAGAACGGTCGCGCCCAATTCTATGCCTTGATTATCTTTGGGGCGGTACTGGGTCTGGTGATTGTCTCTGGTATCTCTTAAAAAGTTATTGGTTGTTAGTCGTTTGATCCTCGTCAGCGACTAACAACTAATAACTCAACGACTAATTACCAACTACCAACTACCGATGACTGATTTTCCCTGGCTAACTACGATTATTCTCTTCCCGATCGCGGCTTCGCTGTTTATCCCTTTTCTGCCAGAAAAAAATGGCCTTTGGGAGCGCTGGTACGCCTTAATCATCGGGCTGATTGATTTTGCTCTGATTGTTTATGCCTTTGTTACTCAGTACGACTTTGCCAATCCTGGACTGCAACTGGTAGAGAAATACTCTTGGGTGCCCCAGTTAGACCTCAATTGGTCAGTAGGAGTCGATGGTATCGCCATGCCCTTGGTGATTCTCACAGGCTTCATGACCACCTTAGCAACTCTGGCAGCTTGGCCAGTGACTTTCAAGCCTAAGCTGTTTTACTTCCTGATCTTGGCAATGTACGGCGGTCAAATTGCCGTGTTTGCCGTCCAGGATATGTTGCTTTTCTTCTTAGTTTGGGAACTGGAGTTGGTTCCAGTTTACCTACTGCTGTCGATTTGGGGGGGCAAAAAACGCCTGTATGCAGCAACGAAGTTCATTTTATATACAGCGGGGGGTTCGCTGTTTATTTTATTGGCTGCCTTGTCGATGGCTTTCTATGGAGATACCATCACCTTTGACATGCAGTCCCTTGCTCTCAAGGACTACGCACTCAACTTTGAACTTTTGATGTATGCGGGCTTTTTAATTGCCTACGGGGTCAAACTGCCCATTTTCCCGCTGCATACCTGGTTGCCCGATGCCCACGGTGAAGCGACGGCACCTGTACACATGTTACTCGCCGGAATTCTCCTGAAAATGGGTGGTTATGCCCTGATTAGGATGAATGCTGGTATGCTGCCCGATGCCCATGCTTACTTTGCACCAGTATTAGTGATTCTGGGCGTAGTTAATATTGTTTATGCGGCTCTAACTGCTTTTGCCCAGCGTAGCCTGAAGCGGAAAATCGCCTACTCTTCCATTTCCCATATGGGATTTGTGCTGATTGGTATTGGTTCGTTTACTGACCTTGGCATGAGTGGCGCATTACTGCAAATGGTTTCCCACGGTTTGATTGGGGCCAGCCTCTTTTTCTTAGTGGGAGCAACTTATGACCGGACACACACCCTGATGCTCGATGAAATGGGTGGTGTTGGTCAAAAGATGAAGAAGATTTTTGCCATGTGGACTACCTGTTCGATGGCGTCTTTGGCTTTGCCTGGGATGAGTGGATTTGTGGCCGAGGTTATGGTGTTTATTGGTTTTGCTACCAGTGATGCCTACAACTCCACTTTTAAGGTGGTTGTTGTCTTTCTGGCCGCAGTTGGGGTGATTCTCACTCCGATTTATCTGCTATCTAATCTCCGAGAGATTTTCTACGGCAAGGAAAACCAGGAATTAGTTTCTCACCAAGTCTTGCAGGATGCTGAGCCACGAGAGGTGTTTATTGTTGCCTGTCTGTTGATTCCGATTATCGGCATCGGCTTGTATCCCAAGATTCTGACTCAGATGTACGACGCCACAGCACAGCAGTTAACAGCACGCTTGCGTGAGTCTGTACCCACTCTGGTTGAGTCAGGACAGATAGCACGAAAGGATATCTCTACTACTTTTCGAGCACCAATGATTGCTGAACGTTAGCGTTCTAGGCGAAAAGCTGATTATTTTTGTCATATTAAATATGGGATTAGTATTATGCTAGTCCTATTTTTTTTATTGTCTGTTAGCAATTTATAGAGATATTTGGCTCAATTTAGTCTCAAAAGAGGCTTTTTAGCCAAATCTTTCGTTTGTTGTTCTTATTAAATCCTCCGCTAAGGCTACAGCCCCCCACAAAGGTGCATCATCTCCTAAAGCAGCAGGGATAATCTCGAAGTCTACTTCTGGCATAGCAGTTTCACGGGCTACTCGGCGCAGTTTTTGCCAAAAGATTTCTCCTGATTTAGTGACTCCACCGCCAAGGATAAAAAGCTGGGGGTTGATCAAATTCGCAGCATTGCCAATACCTACTCCCAACGCCCAAGCCGCTTTTTCTAGAACTTGACGGGCGAGTTCGTCTCCCTGTGATGCGGCTTGACTGACTAGTTGGGTGCTAATTGTCTCTAAGTTACCATCAGCCAGGTTACGTAGAATTTTTCCTTGTTCGGCTTTCCTTTGTAATTCTTCCCTTGCCCACTGAGCAATAAAAGAACCAGAAGCAAAGCGTTCTACACAACCTGGCTTGCCAAACCAGACTGGGCCGTTAGGGTCAATCACCGTATGACCAATTTCACCTGCCATACCGCTAGCACCCCGCCAGGGCTTTCCATTGAAAATCCAACCGCCGCCAACGCCAGTACTGACAGTGATGTACATTAAGCTGTCATAACCTTGACCAGCACCCAAGCGGTGTTCACCAAGAGCAGCTACATTGGCATCATTATCTACTCTGACAGGAGTAGTAAATTCTTCTTCTAGCAGTTGTTGTAAAGGCATGTTTTCCCAGCCGGGAACGTGGTGAGAGAGAAGCACTGTGCCGTTAGTGAAATCCACTGGCCCACCAAAGCTGACGCCAATGGCAGAGGGTTTTTCTCCTGCTAGCAGTTTCTTTGCCAGAGAAGTCATTATTTTGAGATCGCTGTTAGCATTCGCGTTGAGAGGAGAAAAAGCACGTTGGTGAGCGTGCCATTGGCGGTTTACTTCTTTCCCCGGATTATCGGCTAAAGAAGTAATGGCTGCAGTATGTTTAGTACCGCCGAAGTCAAGAGCAAGGATCAATGGGGGCATGAACTCTCAGGTTTTTGGTGTGTCTGAGTCAGCAAAGTGGGACAACAACATTTTCGGCTAAAACCAGGGAGATAAATTGCTCAATTTCTCTAGGGATTGTCTATTCCAGATTAGAGAGCAAAATAATTCTTTACAATTTTCAAAATTCTCTCAGCAGCGTGACCATCACCAAAGGGATTAATTGCCGTTGCCATAGATTCGTAAGCACCAGAGTCACTTAGTAACTCTGTGGTGGCTGCAAAAATCTGATCGGGATTCGTCCCTACCAGCCTCGCTGTCCCAGCTTTGACGGCTTCTGGTCGTTCCGTGGTTTCTCGTAATACTAGTACTGGTTTCCCTAGACTAGGTGCTTCCTCCTGCAATCCGCCGGAATCTGTTAACAGTAGATAACAACGTGCAATCGCTCCTACCAGTTTCGCGTAGTCCAAAGGTTCTGTGAGGAATACCCTGGGGTGGCTACCCAATAGTGCTTGTAATGGTTCTCTCACCGTAGGATTGCGATGTAGCGGTAGTAGCAGAGCAGTATCAGGAAACTTATCTAAGATTTGTAAAAATCCTTGAGCAATCTGCTGTAGAGGTTCACCCCAGTTCTCTCGGCGATGAACTGTTGCTAAAAGAGTGCGGTATTTTTGCCAATCTAAGCCATCAACAGAACACTCTGGTTGACGCTGGGCTACTGTCAATAGGGCATCAATGACTGTATTGCCAGTCTGATGAATTTCCCCGACAATTCCCGATTTTTGCAAATGTTCCACAGCTAAAGGAGTTGGTGCAAAATTTAACTGCGCTACCTGGGAAATCAGACGGCGGTTGGCTTCTTCAGGATAAGGATTGAATAAGTTATCTGTACGTAATCCGGCTTCGACGTGACCTACAGGAATTTTTTGGTAGAATGCCGCCAAGGTAGCAGCCAATGCTGTACTGGTATCTCCTTGAACAATCACTAGTTTGGGAGCAATCTCCTCAAACAGCTTTTCTAGACCACGCAAACTACGACAGGTAATATCAGTCAGCGTTTGCTTAGCTTGCATAATTTCTAAATCCTGATCCGCACTCAGTTCAAACAGTTGCATTACTTGCTCGACCATTTCTCGATGCTGACCAGTCAAAATTACCTGAGTTTGAAAGGCATCACATTGTCGGAACTGTTGAATAACTGGTGCTAGTTTAATCGCCTCAGGACGAGTTCCTAAGGTAATGCAAATCGGAAGCGCAGATGGGGTCATCAAGATTTATTCAGTGGCAACTAACTACAGAAGTACTAAAATTACGTGCTGTTGGACTAATCGTCTCTAACAATCCTATCCCCCTAACCGTCGCAATACAGCTAAAATAACCTTCTTGGTGAGAAACAAATTTTGCTAAATTGTCTTCTCTAAGGATATTGGGTTTTGCACTCTAAATATTCGAGTTAAGTAGTCAAATACTTGAGCAGTTTCCTAAATCATTTGAACACGAAAAAGCCCGGTCAAAACCGGGCAGTATGACTATACTATTAGAAACTTGTTAAATTGAGCAAAGATCGAGCTAAACGAACACGTGAAAGACTCAAACTGGTTTTATTCACCAACTTCGCAAGTGAGTGGGCAAGCAGCATAAACAGGAGTGTGCAGAATGTCAGGTTCACCATGCAGCCAATGCAACCAGCTAACTTCTTCAGGATTGATTCCCTTGAGACTTAGCACTGCCGCACCCACGACCACTGCCAAAATATTTACTCCAATTAAACTACCTGCTACTAGTAAAACAGCGCTTACTGGTAAAACGGCTTGTAGAGTAATTGCCAAAAGACCACCAATAGTGACCATTAAGACTATCAAAGGAAAACCTACAACCAGCAAGCAAACCGTCAAAGTAAAAGCCCAAATCAAAAAGCTCTTGACCATTGCTAGTGAATAGGTTTTTGTTAAGCTCTCATGTGTCGTCAATTCCATCATTGTTTCTCCTGAGGTCATTTAAAAACGTAATCTGCAACAAAATCCTTTTAGCTTAATCCGGGAGGACTGAGCGTTATGAAGTAAGTATAGAGAAATTCTTTATCTAAAATGAGTAAAATGAGCTTTTCTTCAAGAAAATTTACATTGAGATTACAAATAAATTAACGTTGAATACCAGATAGTGACGAAAGTATACTGTTACTAAAGGCACAGTTTAATCACAAAACATTGTAAATAATTCTTACTGCACATCTTCTACGCTGATAAACTTTAACTTGTTTCTCAACTACAATTCATTTCCTGTCGCATTCATTAATTTAACAGAAAATTAAGTAATGAAATATTGAATCTAGTTTTTTGAGTTTTTCCATAAGACTAGAAAGGAATCTAAAGTTTTTAGATTTACTACGATTCTTGAGTTTTAGCTGAAAATATTTGCTCGAATTAGACCCTTACTGCTAGAAATCCCAGAGCAATAATACAGACGAAATATTACTCATACTTGCTTGAAGAAATATTACGTTATTTGCCAAGCGATTCAGAGGTAAACGGTCTTGACGAATTTATCTACGAACCAACAATAAACTTTCTCTGCTAAATCTTATTTTTTCCCCCGTCCGATTTGCTCCTTTGAAAAATAAAAAACTAAATGTTTGAAGATTAGAAGATTGGATGACTTTTGAAGTCACTTTAAAGCAACAAGAGTGTGGGCAAGCAACCTCAAGCAAAGATTTCTCACTTCTAAATTGCAGCTTCCGAAGATCTGACAATAGCCAGTAGATTTAGTTATTTTTGAGGGTGAATGTTATTCGCCCTGAGGAGTTGGGAATACTCAGAAGAGTAGTTTGTTAACTCATCTCTTATAGCTAAGTCAAAATCTCACCATGACAGAATCACAACGCCCACCTTTACCGCCACCTCCTCCACCTCACATTCCACCAACATCACCACCGAAGAATGGTAACTCTAAGGAAGCCTCTACTGGAGTTACTCAGCCAATGCCTTCCCAGATGCAGCCAATGCCTTCAAAAGCAAGTAACCCCGGTGTAACGGCAGCACAAAGACAAAGAACTAACTCAGTACCACCAGTTACTGAGGCAACAGCAAGTTACTCTTCGCCAGCAAAATCAAGCATTGAGCTACAGACACCTCTACATGGTGCCGGTTCTCCGCCTGGACAACCCACCTTAAATCAGATTATCCGCAACGCTCATGCCAAAGGTTTTTCTGATATTCATCTAGGTGTTGGTGAAGTTCCTCGTGTACGTAATCGTGGTGAGATGGAACTTACTAATTATCCGGAAACAGACAAGCTAACCTTTATGAGTTGGCTCCAGGAAGTGCTTACCGACCAAGAAATTCGGCGCTTTCAAGAGAAGCTAGAATTTGATGGGGCAACTCAGTATGACTTTGCCCGTGTGCGGATTAATATTTTTGTGACCCTCAAGGGACCAGCGCTGGTGATGCGCTTAATCCCACTCAAAATTTTGACCCTTGAAGAGTTACGATTGCCGCCAGTGTTGAAGGATATTTCTGAGGCTCCCAAAGGGCTAGTTTTAGTTACAGGTCCCACGGGTTCTGGTAAATCTACAAGCTTAGCCGCGATGGTAGATTTTATTAACAAAAACCATGCCAAGCACATTGTCACTATTGAAGACCCGATTGAATTTGTTCACCAAAGCCGCAAATCTTTGATCAAGCAGCGAGAAGTGGGTATACATACCCTGAAGTTTGATAATGCCCTGAAAGCTGCTTTGCGGGAAGACCCTGATGTGATCTTAATTGGGGAAATGCGGACGAAAGAAACGGTCAACACCGCCTTGAAGGCTGCTCAAACTGGTCACTTAGTTATGGGAACTTTGCACACCAACAGCGCCGTCAAGTCGATTGAGCGGATTCTTGGTCTTTACAGCGCCGAGGAACAGCCGGCGATGCGAGTAGCGATCGCGGAATCTTTAGTGGCTATAATTTCTCAGGGCCTATGCCGCACCACTGATGGCAAAAGGGCTGCTTTCCACGATATTTTGGTCAATACCGAAACGATGAAGGATTACATTAGGGATTGTAAGAATGATGAAATGACCCAGCTTATGCTCACCGGTGAATATGACGGCATGGTTACCATGAATCAATCTCTCTTTAAGCTGTATCAAGAAGGGCGCATCACGGAAGAGACGGCTCTAGAATGTTCACCGACTCAAAACGAGATAGCTCAGATGCTACGAGGTCGCGTGTGACATCCTCCCGTCGCTAATTCAAAGAATATAGCGCGTACGGTCATGCTTCGCCAACCTCCAATCACTTGGAAGATTTCCTGGTTACTCCCTTACCGGGATTTAGATATTTACCTAGTCTGAAAGAAGTACATTTCAGCCTCCGGTAGACCGTCTGCACAGGCAGTTTCCCTTCCCCCTTGCCCAGGAGTACTAGTTGAGTTTTGATTTCGTTTTTTTCGCTACTCAACTCACCGTGCAGCAATTCCAGCTAGCGGAAGTGAGCTTATGTATCGACCCTGCCTAGTTTACTACTCAGGTGTTGGGGGATACCTCGACTCCCCCAAACCCCCTCAAGTAGATCAAGTTATTAGGGTTGAAATCTCAGCAGTGATCAGCAAAAGTAAGTAAAGGTGGGAATTTGACAATTCTGTATCAAGGCTTTAGTTTTAACCCTTAAGTTTCTAGTAATCACCATTGAACTTAGACAATCCTCTCTTCCCCCGGCTATTTAAAGGCATTGCTATGTTTACACCGGGGGGAGATTTAATTTATAGCGTTGATCCAACTAAGCAGAGTCGCTGGCATCTGCATCTATGTGTAGCCATGCAGGAAATTTTGGCATTGCCGGAACCTCCTCATTTTCTAGTGCCGGGATACACTGCTACTATTGACCGATGGCTAGACTCTCAGACTCATCAGGTTCGGACATCAGCCGAAATTTCTCGACCAGTGCAGCGTCATCAAGAACTACTCAATGCCATCTTTGGTACGAAGAACTTAACTTGGCAAGTTGCTCCCTGGCAAGAAGAATCATGCGATCCGAGTGTTACTGAAACTTATCGTGATCGGTTTCCTCAGCTATGGGAAGACCACGACTTGATTGTGCGTTTTGAGCGCACTGAGGAATTTTTTAGTCCTTCTGTAGGACAAGGTTCCTGGTCGGCAAATCATCCTAGAGTTAGCCATTCTCGCATCTACGAAGATGTTGCCAAGACAATGATACCGAACCTGGCTGATCAAGAACCCTCTAGAACGAGGACCCAAGGCTCTGAACAGTTCACTAAATTTACGAGCAAGGATGCTAGATTTTCCGAAATCTCTGCTCAGGAGCGATTGGGCAACGATCCTCAAGTAATTGAACCCCTATCAGAGTTGCTGCGGGCTCAGGGCTACGTTTTACGCCTGTTCGTTTCTGGGAACAGTGTTACCACCGAAAACACTCTCAAGACTTTACACCAGTTGCTAGAAAAATCTCTTGTCTATCCTTACACCTTAAAAGTAATTGACGTTTTCAAGCATCCGGAACAAGCTGAAGCGAATCAGATTTCAGCTACACCAACACTTCTGAGAGTCTGGCCGAGTCCTGTCCGCCGCATTGTTGGCGGCTTGGACGATGTAGAGAAAGTATTGCGAGTGCTTGAGGCTCCATCATCCAGGGGTTAATCAACTTGAGGAAGCAGCGGTAGGAACACATTTATCTGGTGCGCATAATCCAGAAATTTCTAAGGTTTTTACCTCAAAGTTTCTCTGGTCAACCTTGCGGATGGCATGGTTATTGGTATCGGCAATATATAGGTAAGGTGTGATAGCACTAAGACCGGATGGTTCACAAAAGCGAGCCTGGCTGCTCTGACCGTCTCTATGACCTGCTCTACCATCTCCTAACATTGTCTGACAACGACCTGTATACGTATCAACGCGCTTGATTTTGTGATTGTAGGTATCAGCAACCCAGAGATAATCGGGGCTGTATTCAACACCTAGGCAGTGCTGGAGTAAGACCTCAGAGCCTTCGCCATCTTGATCACCAAAACCAAACAGTTCACCGCTACCGCAAACAGTGCGCACTGAGGGACTGTCAAATAAACCGACACCCCGAATTGAGCTTACTTCACTATCAGCAACGTACAACTCTTGACCATCGGTGGTAATACCACTGGGTTGAGCAAAGGCAACTTCATTGAGTACACCATCAAGGCAAGCTTCCCCTCCATGACCAGCGTAGGTACTAATCCTGCCGGTATCTAGCTGCATTTCCCAGATTTGATGAGAACCAGCCATCGCAATCAAGAGACGATTTCCGACTTTTTCTAAATCCCACGGTGAATTAAGCGCCGTTTCCAAACCGAAACCACTATGGGGCCTAATGTTGCGGCTTTGTTCCCCAGTCCCGGCAATAGTTAAAACCTGCTCATTTTCCAGGTCAATTCGCCGCAAGCAGTGGTTCTCCATATCAGCAACGTAAAGAATCTGATTCTGGCTATCAATAGCCATGCCTTGAGGTGCAAAAAATTGTGCCTCCGAGAAAGAGCCATCAGTTAATCCTACCTGACCCGTACCAATAACTTTCAGCAGCTCACCAGTGAGCGAACTAACTACAAGGCGGTGATGACCAGAGTCAGCAATGAATAAGCGATCGCTAACTTTATCTGCGAGTACTTTACCTGGAAAAGCCAGAGGCGTTGCTATGGATTGCCGTTGTTTTTCTAGAGTAAAACTTAGTGGTTGAAAGTTTATTGTTCCTTTCTCTTGGTGTTGGCTGATTATGTCTTGAATCAGCTGCTCCAAAATATCCCGATTCCCTTCACCGGAGACATCGCCAATGACGTATCCTTCCGGGTCAATCACTATTAAGGTAGGCCAAGCTTTAACGGCATATTGCTGCCAAACCTGAAAGTTACTGTCAACTAGGACGGGATGCTTAATACCATAGCGAAGAACGGCTTGACGAATATTTTTTGCTTCTTTTTCGTTGTCAAATTTCGCAGAATGAATGCCAATAACAGTAAGGCTGTCCTGATACTTATTTTCTAAATACTTCAGTTCCGGTAGGACGTGTAAACAATTAATGCAACAGTAGCTCCAAAAGTCCAGAACTACTACTCGTCCTTTCAAATCTTTAAGCGATAAAGGGTGATCTGTATTTAGCCAAATGCTGTCTTGGGGTAGTTCTGGTGCTCGAACACGAGGCCTAATCAAATTTTGTTTCTCCAACAGGGCGACTGCTTGATGCTTCTTAAGCTTAACGAAACTCAAGAGTCGCCTCTTTACTTGCAAAAAATAGCCGTGGTTCCTCAATTAGCTACTGTTTTTTCTTCAGCGGCTGTTGTTATCTCATCTAGCTTTGTGAGTGGCTCGGGAATCACGCCTTCTAGCTCTGGTGCTGGTTCGGTTTTCTTTGGAGTAATTACCGGTGCTACTGTTGGAGTTTCTGGTTCTGGTGTGACGGTTTTCTCCGGTGCAGTAGTTGGCTCAGGAGTTACCGCTTCTGGCTCTGGTGCTGGTTCAGTTTTCTCTGGAGTAATTACCGGTGCTACTGTTGGAGCTTCTAGTTCCTCTGGTACTTCAGGTGAGGGACTAGGAGCAGCATTTGGTCGTCGGAAAATTTTTAAGAAGCGACTAAAAATACCACCAGATTTTGGTTGCTCTGTCGGTTTGCTTTGAGGGGGTGCCAATTCAGCTTCTGGAATTGGTGCTTCTTCTGGCTGTACTGGCTCAGAAGTTGGTGTTTCTTCCACCGCTGGAGCAATAGGTGATATGGCTGTTGGCTCTGTTGTTGGAGATGGTGTTGGCGTTAGCTTTGTTTGGTAGTTTGGTTCGACAAGGCGACGAGCTACCTCTAAGTCGAGTTCGCCGTCTACTAACTGAGAAAGAGTGTCTTTGCCATTAGGTTCGTAGCTAATCAGCCGTACTGTGTTGTTGAAAACATTTTTGAGGGGGTTGCCTTGTTCGTCAAGAAATTCTAATTGCACCCAATTTTTACCGGGTTTGAATCCTTTGAGATAAACAGACTGCCAGTGGTCAAGAATAAAACTTTGACCGTTGACTGTGACACGAATTCGCCAATCAGCAACATCATCTTCAGAACTTTCGGCAGCAATTAGATGGAGTGGTGCACTCGTTAGGTAAAAGTCGAGCAGAATGGGCTCTGCTCCGTAGCTACCTGTAGGGCTGTTATACGTCAGCAGTGGCAGAGCTGGATCTGGGTTGTTATCGTCAGTCTTAGTAAATATGTGAAATGTTGTCTGGGCATAGGCACCCTCGTTTTTGAAACTTTCTAGCCAGGGACGGGCGGCAAAAATCCGCAGGGTATGAGTTCCTGGTTCTAAGTCAGATAAAACTAAGGATTCGTTCAAATCATAAATCTTTGTATAAGATTGGTTGTCTAGCACTACCTCAAGATGGGGACCAGTTCCTAAATCTGAGTCTTGAAAAATGGGTAAATCTTGAACCTGTAACTGCACGGATACCGTAGTGTCTTGGAAAACTTGGTCAGCCTGAGGACTAATGATAGTGACTTGAGGCTGGTAAGCTTCTAAGCTCTGGTTCAGCTTTTGAATCAGTTGAGGTGGTGCTACTTCTGAAAGTTGTGCTGAAAGCTTGACTCTAGAATTGAGTTTGGTTTCTGATACTGCTGATGTCTCAACTCGCTCTCTTTCGGCAAAGGGCATAGTACGACATCCAGCTAAACCCCAAGTCAAAATCACTGCCATCAGGAATGAAATTATTGCTCTCACAGTTATCCACCGGCGATTTTTGCCTAACACGCCATCTCCTTTTGCCACAACAATCAATCCTACTTATCTGAAGCTTTCCATAAATTATTGCCTGTAGGAACCCCCATTGGGTCAAAACCTTAGTGGAGACAATCGGGGAAACTACTGTTAATTTCGGTTTCTCTTCACCAAAATAATCGTGACTATCTTTCGAGTGAATAAGTACTACTCAATGGCTTTCATAATAAAATTGTGATATAATATTAAGGGAGATTACTTTTTATAAATCATCACCAGTAAAAGCAAATCTATCTATGAACCAGGTAGAGCTTTTACATAAATAACTAAAGTGCAGACCTAGCACTATACTTCTACACCCAAAGTTGCTAACTGTTTGTTGGCAGCTCTCTAATTAGAGTCTCATTGTTTCAGAGTGCTGAAAACTTTTAGACGGCAGTTTGCTTAAGACAATCTTAATCTTAGCAGTGCCTTATCAATTTTAGAGGTATTTGGGGCACCTTGTGTGGTAAGGAAGCACTTGGGATGATTGGCAATGCTCCCAGCGCTTGCACTATAATGCACCGCGCGAGCGCTTACTTAAAATTAATTAATATTGTAGTTTGTAACATTTCGGCAGACTGCTATTGACTTTTTTCTTTGTGCTTTAGTATCAAAAGCCAAAGTACATATTGGTTTGCCCAAATTTTAATTTTTGTTAATTGCTTCCGAAACCTTACTTAAAGAAGCCCTAATATCAACTACAGAAGGTATTCCCTTTGACCTACTTCAAAACGGATATCTGGTTTATCTTTTCCAGGAAAGTCGTAATCGAGCGAACTTTCCCATTCAATTCAATTCGATAAGAATCGAGCTCCCCTTGGAGTATTTCTAGTTCCTTGTCCATAGAGGAGATTCCTAGATGACAATCAGCCCTCCTGAGCGAGAGGCAAAGGTCAAAGTTGTAGTTGATAAAGACCCGGTACCAACTTCTTTCGAGAGGTGGGGCAAACCAGGTCACTTTGACCGTACCCTCGCAAAAGGTCCAAAAACCACAACTTGGATTTGGAACCTGCATGCAGACGCTCATGATTTCGATAGTCATACGAGCGATCTTGAAGACGTCTCTCGTAAAATCTTTAGCGCTCACTTCGGTCACTTAGCAGTAGTTTTTGTCTGGTTAAGCGGCATGTACTTTCACGGTGCACGCTTCTCTAACTACGAGGCTTGGCTGAGTGATCCTATAAATATCAAGCCTAGTGCTCAAGTCGTTTGGCCAGTCGTTGGTCAAGGTATTTTGAATGGAGATGTCGGTGGAGGCTTCCACGGCATTCAAATAACCTCTGGTTTCTTCCAGCTATGGCGTGCTTCTGGTATTACTAACGAGTTTCAGCTTTACTGCACCGCTATCGGCGGTCTAGTAATGGCAGCTTTAATGCTGTTTGCTGGTTGGTTCCACTACCACAAGAGAGCTCCCAAACTGGAATGGTTCCAGAACGTGGAATCAATGATGAACCACCACCTAGCCGGGTTACTTGGACTTGGCTCTCTGGGTTGGGCGGGTCACCAAATCCACGTCTCTTTGCCCATCAACAAGCTGTTGGATTCTGGGGTAGCAGCGAAAGACATTCCGTTGCCCCATGAGTTCATCTTGAATCCCAGCTTGATGGCCGAACTGTATCCCAGTTTTGCCGAAGGGTTAAAGCCATTTTTCACCTTGAACTGGGGCGTCTACGGAGACTTCCTGACCTTCAAGGGTGGCCTGAACCCGGTTACCGGTGGCTTGTGGTTGTCAGATACGGCGCACCATCACTTGGCAATTGCCGTTCTGTTCATCATTGCCGGCCACATGTACCGGACTAACTGGGGCATTGGTCACAGCATGAAGGAAATTCTAGAGAGCCATAAAGGTCCCTTCACTGGAGAAGGACATAAAGGTCTCTATGAAACCTTAACCACTTCTTGGCATGCCCAACTGGCGATTAACCTAGCTCTGCTGGGTTCACTCACCATCATCGTGGCCCATCATATGTACGCGATGCCTCCGTATCCGTACATTGCTACAGACTACGGCACTCAGCTGTCTCTGTTTACCCACCATACTTGGATTGGGGCATTCTTAATTGTTGGTGCTGGAGCTCACGGCGCAATCTATATGGTGCGTGACTATGACCCAGCAATGCACCAAAACAACCTCCTAGACAGAGTGATCCGTCACCGGGACGCTATCATCTCTCATCTAAACTGGGTTTGTATTTTCCTAGGCTTCCATAGCTTTGGTCTGTACGTTCACAACGACACGATGCGGGCTTTTGGTCGTCCTCAAGACATGTTCTCAGATACGGGAATTCAGTTGCAGCCAGTGTTTGCGCAGTGGATCCAAAACCTGCACACTCTGGCTCCTGGAAATACTGCCCCCAATGCGCTTGAGCCTGTTAGCTATGCCTTTGGTGGTGGAATAGTTGCTGTAGGCGGGAAAGTGGCAATGATGCCAATCGTCCTTGGTACAGCAGACTTTATGGTGCACCATATCCATGCGTTCACCATCCATGTCACCGCGCTGATTCTTCTCAAAGGCGTACTTTACGCCCGTAACTCTCGCCTAATTCCAGATAAATCGGAATTGGGCTTCCGCTTCCCCTGCGACGGTCCAGGTCGGGGCGGTACTTGCCAGGTATCAGGCTGGGATCACGTTTTCCTTGGTCTATTCTGGATGTACAACAGTATCTCGATTGTGATTTTCCACTTTAGCTGGAAAATGCAATCCGATGTCTGGGGGACAGTCGCACCAGATGGCACTGTGTCTCATATTACTGCGGGGAACTTTGCCCAGAGTGCCATTACCATTAACGGTTGGTTACGTGACTTCCTGTGGGCTCAAGCTTCTCAGGTAATCACATCTTACGGCTCAGCCCTTTCGGCTTACGGCATAATGTTCCTGGCTGGTCACTTCGTTTTTGCCTTCAGTCTGATGTTCCTGTTCAGTGGTCGCGGCTACTGGCAAGAACTAATCGAATCGATTGTTTGGGCTCATAATAAATTGAAAGTGGCCCCAGCTATTCAGCCTCGTGCTCTGAGCATTGTTCAGGGTCGGGCAGTTGGGGTAGCCCACTACCTCCTGGGAGGAATTGTTACTACATGGGCATTCTTCTTGGCGAGGATTATCGCAGTCGGATAACGGCTCTTGGAATAAATGCCAAAGATAAAGTGGGACACACCAAAAGTGTCCCACCTGTCGAGACCCGAACGAACCTGGAACAAACGTTCCAGGGGTCATGAAGACAGAAAATGAGCGGCAGTAATGCATTAAGCCTCATACGTCAGCGAGGAGAATTTCCTAAGACAGATGGCAACAAAATTTCCCAAATTTAGCCAGGACCTGGCTCAAGACCCGACAACACGTCGGATCTGGTACGGGATTGCCACGGCTCACGACTTTGAAAGCCATGATGGCATGACTGAAGAAAATCTTTATCAAAAGATTTTTGCTTCACATTTCGGCCACATCGCGATCATTTTTCTGTGGACCTCTGGTACCCTATTCCACGTCGCCTGGCAAGGTAACTTTGAACAGTGGATTAAAGATCCTCTAAATGTCCGTCCCATCGCCCATGCGATTTGGGATCCTCAATTTGGCTCACCGGCAGTGGATGCCTTCACCCAAGCCGGTGCTTCCAACCCAGTTAATATTGCTTACTCAGGCGTTTACCACTGGTTTTACACCATTGGTATGACAACAAATAATGACCTGTACAGCGGTGCAGTGTTCCTCTTGTTGATGTCTGCGGTATTCTTGTTTGCGGGCTGGCTACACTTGCAGCCGAAGTTCCGTCCTAGCCTTTCTTGGTTCAAGAGTGCAGAACACCGCTTGAACCACCACCTAGCAGGTTTGTTTGGTGTTAGCTCTTTGGCTTGGACTGGACACTTGGTGCACGTAGCGATTCCTGAATCTCGTGGACAGCATGTGGGCTGGGATAACTTCCTAACCACACCACCGCACCCAGCAGGCTTAGCGCCATTCTTTACTGGTAACTGGGGCGTATATGCCCAGAACCCAGATACAGCTGAGCATGTGTTTGGGACGTCCCAAGGAACAGGTACAGCAATTCTGACCTTTTTAGGCGGCTTCCATCCTCAGACTGAGTCTCTGTGGCTGACGGATATTGCCCATCACCATTTGGCGATCGCGGTAATCTTCATCATCGCTGGTCACATGTACCGGACTAACTTCGGTATTGGTCACAGCATCAAAGAAATGCTGAATTCCAAAGCCGGTCTGGTTGGTGGTAAGAGTGAAGGTCAGTTCAACCTGCCTCACCAAGGGTTGTACGACACCATGAACAACTCGCTGCACTTCCAGTTAGCATTTGCTCTGGCAGCTTTGGGTGTCATCACCTCCCTGGTAGCACAGCATATGTATTCGCTGCCTCCTTATGTCTTTATGGCTAAGGATTACACAACTCAAGCAGCGCTATACACCCACCACCAGTACATTGCTGGCTTCATCATGGTTGGGGCGTTTGCCCACGGTGCCATCTTCCTGGTACGGGACTATGACCCTGAACAAAATAAGGGTAACGTTCTTGACCGGGTGCTACAGCACAAAGAGGCAATTATCTCTCACCTGAGCTGGGTGTCTCTGTTCCTGGGCTTCCATACCCTAGGTATTTACGTCCACAACGATGTAGTTGTTGCCTTCGGCACACCTGAGAAGCAAATCCTGATCGAGCCAGTATTTGCTCAGTTTATCCAAGCCGCTCACGGTAAAGCGCTGTATGGCATGGATGTGCTGTTGTCGAACCCCGACAGTATCGCTACTACAGCTTGGCCTAACTACGGTAATGTTTGGTTGCCTGGTTGGTTGGATGCGATCAACAGCGGTACAAACTCTTTATTCCTGACCATTGGTCCTGGCGATTTCCTGGTTCACCACGCGATTGCTCTGGGTCTGCATACCACTACCTTGATTTTGGTCAAAGGTGCGTTGGATGCCCGTGGTTCCAAGCTAATGCCGGATAAAAAAGACTTCGGCTACGCCTTCCCTTGTGATGGCCCTGGTCGTGGCGGTACTTGCGACATCTCTGCCTGGGATTCTTTCTACCTGGCCATGTTCTGGATGCTCAACACCTTAGGTTGGTTGACTTTCTACTGGCACTGGAAGCATCTGGCCGTCTGGCAAGGCAACGTCGCCCAGTTCAATGAGTCATCAACTTACTTAATGGGCTGGTTCCGTGACTACCTCTGGCTAAACTCTGCTCAGTTGATCAACGGCTACAACCCGTTCGGCATGAACAACCTCTCAGTCTGGGCTTGGATGTTCCTCTTTGGACACCTGGTTTGGGCAACAGGCTTCATGTTCTTGATCTCCTGGAGGGGTTACTGGCAAGAGTTGATCGAAACGATTGTTTGGGCCCATGAGCGCACTCCTCTGGCGAACCTAGTTCGCTGGAAGGACAAGCCCGTTGCTCTTTCTATCGTTCAAGCTCGTTTGGTTGGTCTAGCTCACTTCACTGTTGGCTACGTCCTCACCTACGCAGCGTTCTTGATTGCCTCGACTGCGGGTAAATTCGGTTAACAAGATTAGCCTAATCCTAAGTTTGTAGGTAATTAAACAAAATCCCCTGCCTTCGGGTGGGGGATTTTTTGTTGCAATGTAATTTTGCTGACGTTTTTGTACGGATATTGGAAAGCTATTAGGGAAAGGTATAACAGCTTTAACTCTTGCAGGAAAATCACTCAGAATGCTTGTATTTTTTATCCACGGCGTCGCAACAAAGGATGCTGGGTATTCAAAAAAATTAGAAGCTCTCCTTAAGGAGGAATTTATTAAAAAAGATCAATCACTGCCTCTGTTCTACGCTAGCTTCTGGGGTAATATCCTAAAGCAAACAGGTCAAATTTGGAATTGGGTTCATCAAGACTTGCAAGATCTTGAGAGAAACTATCCTCAAGTTGACGTGCAAGATGTATTTCGTTATCAAGCATTTAGACAAGATTTTATTTCTGAATTTTTTGGAGATATCCTTACTTACTTCAATACGGAACGAGGTAGGAAAATTAGGGAACTTATTGCACAGGGATTAGGTGACTTAATAAGAACTTCTCCTCAAGACGATGAACTGCATATTATTACGCACTCACTTGGTAGCGTCATTCTCTGGGATATTTTATTTTCCCAAGAGTTTAAGTCTGGTGATCCAGCTTATGAAATTCGCTCGATGATTAATTTACCCAATTCTCCTGAAGATAGACGAAAAACTTATGTAAAAAGCATTACAACAATGGGCGCACCTGTTTTGTTCTTTAACATGATGCTAAATATTAGTCAGGACAAAATAAGAGTTCTGACTGATCAATATAAAACGAGGCCTCTCAGGTGGGTTAATATAATCCACTCCTCCGATATTATTGCTTATCCCCTTAAAGCGAGCCTGAATGTTCAGTCATTAACTAACTTCTTTTTTCGGGATAAGTACATTTGGGCTGATGCTAATATTCCAGAAAAAGGAGCGCGGGTGTTTGGTCAAACTCCTGCCGCAATGGCCCTGGGTGTAGCTGATGCCCATGGCTACTACTGGCGTAGTCGTGGCACAGCCCGATTGATTGCGGCTAACCTTCTTGGCGACAGCAAAGCTATAGACTCCACAAGATTAGATACAGATTAGTGGGACTTAGACAGATTTCAAGCCCAAACAAAGCCCAAAGCAGCTTTGTGAGCAAAGAATACGTCCCGATTGTGGTTCAACCACTCCATAAAACGGAAAGACATCGCTGTCCGAAACGCCTCTAATGCTTCAGTAAAGGTGTTTAAAGGTTTCGATGCCCAACGCCGTCTTAATCCTCCGGTTAAAGTGTGCCATAAAATAAATGTATAGGCACAAAACACAAGCATGAAATGTCTTATCAGGCTTCTATAATCTCTGACTTGATATTCAGATAAACCCAACCAGCCTTTGGCTTCCCGATAGAAAACTTCTACCCAATTTCTTTGAGAGTAGGTAGTTACTATCCAATCGGCTGTGGCTTTTGTTGATTCAACATTGGTAATAAAATAGTCAACATCACTAGCTTGGTCGAAGGTTGAGGCATTCATGACGATAGCAATTGTTCTCTTTCCTTCAAGCTGTGAGAGTTCAACTTCTACAGGAGCCACCCAAACGGTTTTCAGTTTATCTAGATTGATTTGAACAGGGGTAAAATCTTTTGGCGACAAGGATTCGGCTAACTTATCTAGGCGAATCTCTTCTCGTTGACTTATCCCTATTTCAATTATCACCTTACGGTTTTTGGCTAATCCTCCTATATACTTGAGTTTCCTTTTTTCCAGTTCCAGCAAAAACGTTGTGTTATTTCCATACCCAGCATCAATTAATACGATACCCGGTCGATATCCTCTGTTCATGCTGCGGTCAATTAATGCTAAGCCTAACTCCGGCTTTTTCTGGAATTCAATATCTTTTTTTCCTTCAGCTAAAGAACTAGCGTGTTGAGATAACTCTATATCTAACGGTAGGCTTTTTTTCCCATCATATAGATGAGTTGTTACCACTACTATTCCGTTGTCTGTCTTCCCGATTTCTCCAATGTACTGTCGTCCTACTCCCGCCGTGAAATTGCCACTTTTCCTATGTCCTGAGTCATCTACAATTAACGTGAATCCTCTACTTATTCGGGTTGGGCTACACTGATTCATCACCAGTAGACGCCGCTCATTTACCTGTTGAGCATTCCAGGGGGCTTCCGTTAAAAAATGATGTAATCGGTGGTAAGTCACTCCCACCGCGTTATCCGCCATTTGAGACAGGTTTTTTCCTTCACTTTCCCCTAATAATCCCCCAATATAGTTCCTAAACTCCCTTTTTTGCGCTTGATGTCTCCAGACATCATCAAAGCGTTTGCACCATCTATCGAAGCAAGGAGGCATGGCGGCGGGGGTTGTCTCTTTCCTGTCTTACACTCTAATGTCAAATGGCTGCCATGCCTAAATTATACCTTTATTAACTCTTTATTTTCGTTTAAGTCCCGTTAGGCAAGTATCACCTACTCCTCCAAAATTTCTACCAAGTCCTCGATCATCACATCAAACGTTCGAGCCAACTTGTGAATAGCAGTAAAGTCAACCATTGCCATTCCGGGAGAGCGGGCATAGTTGCTAATCGTGCTGTAGCCGACGCCAGAACGTTTAGCAACTTCCTTGAGCGTCCAGCCCTTCTCAGCAGCGAACTCTCTGACTCGCAACCTTACTAAGCCCATACTCATATTGACAACTTACAAGATTTTGTATTTAATACTGATTATCCAATTATATAAAAATGGCGATCGCCCCCATAGTTTGGCCAACTCATGAGCGATCGCCAAAATGCTCCATACAATAGGAAGCACTTACTATGGTATCAACACTCAAGGCAAAAACGCCTCTGATCAGGGAATCGAAAATTAGTCACAAGTCACCAGTTCTTCACCCACTGGTTAGATTTGTTACAGAAGAGACAGTTGCTTTGCTCTTTGATCTCAAGTCAGACGAGATATATCGCATCGACTGCTGGCAACACGTTGTCTATGTACATGCAAAAGGCGTAAGTCGGTTTGTTAGCTATGCTGATTTTCCGCCCAACTTAGAGGTACAGATACCAAACCCTCAAGATTTTGTTCGCTGGCGCAAGCGTTGGAAAAACCGTTGGAGATGTCACCAAGCACCTGAGTTTTGGACAAAATTCTATGAACACCAGTTCAAAAACGCTGTAACAAAATCTAAATTGCTGGATTGGGGAAAACTGATTGCTTGCCTTGAATCTTCGCTATCTATCGCAGCAGTGCAACAACTACGAGACGCTTACACTCAAGAGAAATACTTCTGGGATAACTTCTAAAAGGAATTTAAAAATTTAAGGGAAACTATACATTCCCGCACCAAATCTTAGCAATTGTAGCGTAGGAATTTTATAGCCTCCCTCAGTTACCCATCTTATTGCAATGGGATATTCAGATTTTTTAGACCAACTCTGAGAATCAAATCCTCAGTTAGGCATCGCTTTCAATGTGGATAAACAAGAGTCCCATCAATACAGCAGGCATTAACCAGCAAACGATGGGGATGAGAATCCAGGGTAAAAAGGAAGCTGCGTATGAACCTGTCATGTCAAATTCTCCTATCTAAAGTTAGAGAGTTACAAACTGTCTGTTAGATGTTGCAGGTAAAAACTACTAGGCTACCGAGGATAAACTACTCGGACAATAGCTCTCACCATTTTTTCTTAGGTGTTATTTACCACACCCCGGAAAATAGCATCTACGATGTCAAAATTTTCCAAGAGGAAATAGGCAACAAAAGCACCACCCATTGCTCCGACAAAGAAACCACCAGTAAACTGGCTCCATCCGTCATCAGTTGTCATTGCTTCGGGAGTTCTGGGATTTTGTTCCTTGGCATCGTTACTACCTTCTTGGAAGGAGACAATTCCATAGGCAGCTAAAGCACCGGTGGCAATGACAATTAAGGAAATTACTGAAATCAATGCGCCTAAGTTAGCTGCATCAGGATAGTCGCGCAATGGACCAAGCAAAGTCCATGGACCAATCAAAAAGTAACCATGGGCCATACCAATCTCTAACCCCCGAAGTAAGGGAGAAATCCCTTTGCGGTAAATGGGCAGATTATTAAGGTAAGTATTTACTAAAGAAGAATCACTAATCGGTGTTGAGAGATGACCCACAAACGGGTCACCATTGTAGGCTTGAACAAGTTCTTTATTTCTAGGATCAGCCATACTAGATGTTTCCTCTCTGTCTGAGATGTACGGGATTGCTTAAGAATACATTCTAAGCAAGGAGGGGTATCCAATTTCAGAATCAGTAGGGAGCTTTAGAAAAGTTCATTTTTGAGTAGCTTCATGAGATTAGTTAGTAATAATTAATAAATAAAAATTAATATTTTCTTGTTTTACAAGGAAAAATACTCTTCATATCTCTACTTATTACCATCAAGGCTATTTAAGATCTATGCATCGGCTAGACTAGAACGACTAATACTCTAACCCACAGCAGAGGGTTTTCTCAGCCATTTTCCCTCAAGCTCTGTAAATCCCTGATTATTGGCACTATCTGTTGAGCGTTGAGGGACACTTTGCCGTCTCTATGCCAAATTATTGGGGAAGCCTCAATGGGTTAGCTTTGCGATCAAAATTCCTTAATCAATTTAAGTCAACGAATAAGGTTATTCGCAGCTTCCCTCGCGCCATAACCCTGCTGGGGTAATTGAATGGTGCTGTTCGGGTGTACTGGTGACATACTACCTTTTTGATATAACAACATGACAAACATCGTAAGTTTAGGGGACTCAATTACCTGGGGAGTCATCAACAGCCAACCAAATAATGCCGAACAAAGCGGCGGCTATCGCACCGTATTATTCGACTCATTATTGGCTAATGGTTTTGACGTAGATTTTTTGGGTTCGCAAAATGCTGGGCCGAGTACTAGTGACCAAAACCATGAAGGTTACCGTTCCGAAATTATCCAACAGATTAGTACTCGGATAACTAACAACACTAACAATCTTCGGACAACTCTGGGGCAAGCAGATGCCGTTCTGCTGATGATTGGCACTAATGATGTGCGCAGGAATACACCCATTGAGTTGGCTGATGCCCCTAATCGGTTAAGCAACCTGATTGATCAAATTCTCAATGCCGGTGCAGGGGCAGTTTTGGTGGCTTCAGTTCCCCCCCAACCTGGACCTTTTGATACTCCACCCGGTAACCCTGATCCGAATGCTGCGGGTATCGAGTTCAATACAGCCATCCGCGACGATATCGTGCCGAATAAAGTCGATCAAGGCAAAAACGTCACTTTTGTCGATATCTTCAGCACAATAACAGAGAATGACATATTTGACGGCATCCACCCCAAATCAGAAGCTTATAGCAAAATAGCTAGTGCTTGGTACAACAAGCTACTGGCAGTTATTGACCCGGATAATTTTGCTCCTGAGATTAGTGAAACGAGGGGGGAACCAGTCCGCTTTGAAGCCGAAAGCTTGACTCTCAACGGCTACCAAATTGTGGGCAACGGTGCGGCAGTAGTTCCCGACACTCCAGAAATCAGACTTCCCAACGGCGGCACAGGCACCGCTACGAGGACATTTAATCAACCTACTGGCACCTACGACGTAGTACTCGGCTACTTTGACCAAAATAACGGGGATGGCCAGTTAGAAGTCAGTGTTGGCGGCAACTCGTTAGCCACACTAAGCCTTAATCGTAACCTGGGTCTATCACCCAAGAACTTTGTGCGGCAAACGATCGCTGCTGGTCTACTAATTAACAATAATGCCCCCATACAAATTACTGGGACAGTCTTGGGGGGCTCCGAGTTGGCACGGGTTGACTACATCGAATTTGTCCCCGTCAACGACGCACCCGTTCTACAAATCAACTCAGTCGATAATCTCACCGACATCGACGAAGATCAACAGAACAATAATAACGATGGCGATCGCATCAGAGATCTTCTGGGCAATGCTGTCACAGATATAGATACAGATGCAGTTGATGGCATAGCGGTAATCGGGGCAGATACGACTAATGGCACCTGGCAGTTCTCCACTAACGGCGGTTCCGACTGGACAGATTTTGACAACCCTAACCCCTCTGAAGCATTATTACTGGCTGCTAACGCCAATACCCGCCTCCGCTTCATTCCCGAACCCAACTATGATGGCGAGGCCAATATCACTTTTCGTGCCTGGGATCGAACCAAAGGTTTTGTTGGCAAAACAACCGATGCTACCAGCTTTGGTGGCAGCAGTGCCTTTAGCCAGGACGCTGCCACTATTACTGTTACCGCAAATCCAATCAATGATGCCCCAGTTCTCAACCCAGACCTAGTAGAGCAATTTACCGCTATTGACCAAAATAGTGCAACTAACAACGGTAACTTGGTTTCCGAGATTCTGAGTACTGCTGTCACGGATGTAGACCAAAACGCTCTTTCAGGGATAGCAGTCACCGAGGTAGACAATAGCAACGGCACCTGGCAGTTCTCTACCAACGGCGGCACTAATTGGACAGCTTTTGGCACTCCCAGCCCTAACCAAAGCCGGTTACTTACAGGGGATGCTAATACTCGCATCCGCTTTGTTCCTGACGCAAACTTTGATGGCACCCTTCCTACCATCAGTTTCCGGGCATGGGACCAAACCACAGGCACTGCTGGCAATACAGCCAATACCAGTAATAACGGTGGTGAGACTGCCTTCAGTCAGGAAGTTGCCATTACTACTCTTACCTCTCAAAATGCACCGGTTCTTGACCCGAACTTAGTTCAAGCCTTCACTGCGATCGAGGAAGATCCAGCTACTAACAACGGCAACTTAGTTTCTGATCTCTTGAGTACTGCGGTGACGGATGTTGATGCAGATGCTCTTTCGGGGATAGCAGTCATTGAGGTAGACAATAGCAACGGTACGTGGGAATTTTCCACTGACAGCGGCACTACTTGGACAGCTTTTGGCACCGCTAGCCCTCAAGAAGCGCTGTTGCTGGGGGCTGATGCCAATACTCGTATCCGTTTTGTTCCCAATGCTAACTACAGTGGTTCTGCTGAGATCACTTTCCGTGCTTGGGATCAAAATACAGGTACTACAGGTAGTCTAACTAACGCTAGTACTGCTGGTGGTACTACTGCTTTTAGCGAGGAGATTGCCGCCGCTAACATTACCGTCAACGCTATCGCTGATCAGCCAAAGCTTACCCTCGCACCAGCATCAGGTGAGCAAAATACTGCTATTCCCCTGAATATCGATGCTGTTTTAGTCGATAATGACGGTTCCGAAACCCTCTCCATTGAGATTGCTCAGGTGCCAACTACTGCTACCCTCAGTGCAGGGACGAACATTGGTGGCGGTGTATGGCAGCTCAGTTCAAGCGATTTGGCGAGTTTGGCTATTACGCCCCCTGACGAAGGAGATTTGAGTCTGATAGTCACGGCTAGTGCTACTGAAATCTCTAACAGTGACATCGCTTCTATCGCTGCTCCTCTAGGGGTAACAGTCACTGCGACAGTACCAGAACCTAGTCCACAACCCAATCCACAACCCAATCCACAACCTAATCCACAACCTAATCCACAACCTAATCCACAACCCACCGCAGTTCCTGCTCTGACAGCAAACGCTAATGGTGTATTTGCCGTCCAAAGCTCCTCTCCAACAACCCAACTTTTGTTTACGCTCACTAATAGAACTAACAGTTCTGTAGACGAAATTGGTTTTTTTATTGTTGATGATGCTCAAGGAAACATAGGTAATACGGCTCCTAATGATCCAGGCTATCTACAAGCAGCCTTTAACCGCGCGCAAGTGCTGTTATCGGTTCTTGATCCTAAGCTTGATCCAAGCAACGTCATAGATAAACGTCAGTTAAACTTGGCTGGCGACACTCTCATCAGATTTTACCAAGTGCAAAATGGCACTACTGATGCCTTGCAAGCTGGACAAATTTCCCTGCAAGATGTTTCTTTGAATGCGCCAGCTCTGACACAAGAGAATGGAGCCTTAAACTTCGGCAATATTAGCCTAACAGTTCAAAAGACAACTGAGCCTGCTCCAATAGGAACTACTTTCCAAGGTAGCAATCAGGGAGAACTCATCGACCTGAGCAACCAAAACACACTGCAAGCAAGCTACATAGTTAGTAGTCAAGCAGACTTTAACAATACTATTGGTTTGTATGTAGTGCAAAACGAGCAAGGTACTGTCATTGACCCGTTGACGGGCCAACTAATTAATCCTGGAGAAGAGGGGTACTCTCAATCAGCTATCCGTATTGGTCAAAGCTTACTACAAGCTAGTCAGGATGAGACGGGTTCAGTGCAACTTGAAGGTGGATTAATCTATGCACCCTATCTCATTGCCGATGGCACCACGGCAGAATTTCTGGCTGACAATCCCAGTAATCAGGGTGAGGGGAATAAACTTCCTTTAGCTTACTTTGCTTATTTGGGAGCTAACCCTGATGGCTTTGATCACGTTCGTTTGTTAGGAGACAACGTCTTTGGTTTCGAGGATTTGTTTAGTGGCGGTGATCAAGACTATAACGATATAGTCTTACAGGTCAATATTGCCTAAAAAAGGTGGTAATTGCTCTCTATTAAGCTCTTGAGTTAATTGCCTTCAAGCTGCATTACTGAGTGTTCGTCACAGGCGATTTACAGACAGTTGTTAATAATTAGCGAAATTAGCAATCGCAGTTCTCATCAGCACTACAACTCCTAAAACCATTACCCCCAGAATGGGTGCATCTACACTTCAGCTAAAGTAGTAAGAAAATCAGAAACTAAGTTTTCTATTTAGTTAAGGTAGCCTTAGAAAAAAAATAGGTTAATTTCTCTAGCTTAAATCCTTTCTTATCGATAAATTTATAGTTATCCCCAATTTTTCAAGCTCCAGTACCTGGTGGGCAGTACACCTGATCTTTAAGAAGTAGGTGGCACGCCAGTTCCCTATAATACGTTTTGGACAAAACTATCTTCAGATAAATTGTAATGAAACAGCTCCTCTATCATCTACACCGTTGGCAAAAACACCTTCAAAACCTGATAATACCGCTTTTATTAATGGTTTTGGTCAGTGGGCTAGTGGCAGCACCAGCAGCAGCAACCAACATCTATCAAATGCCCAATGTCAGTTCCGGTGAACCAACCTGGATAATTGATCAATCAGAAGTTATCAGTCGTATCAATGAAGGCAGAATCAGTACAACACTGGAAGACTTAGCCAAAGCAACTGGCAATGAGGTGAGGCTAGTTACTGTTCGCCGCTTAGATTATGGCGAAACCATTGAAAGTTTTTCAAAAGCTCTGTTTGAAAAATGGTTTCCTACCGAGGAAGCTCAGGCTAACCAAACTTTACTCGCCGTTGATACCCTAACAAATAATACTGCTATTGTTACAGGTGAGGCAGTCAACTCGACTATGCCCAAGGATATAGCAGAAAGCGTAGCCTCTGAAACAGTACAAGTGCCACTCCGCGATGGTAATAAATATAATCAGGCTTTTTTGGATGCAAGCGATCGCTTAGTAGCTGTCTTGTCTGGTCAACCTGACCCTGGGCCACCTGTTGTGGAAGATACCATTGAGGTGGAAGGTACTTTTAAGACGGCGGAAGAAACAGACACCAACAGTGCTACAACTTGGGTGATTGTCGTCTTGGTTGTTGCCACAGTTGTTCCCATGGCTACCTACTTTTTCTACCAGGGTTTCTCAGGCTAGTCTTGTATCTGCTCTTGGTTTTCGCTAAAGTATGCCAATTTTTAGATAATTCTCAGCCCGAAAAAAATCCCCAAAACAAGCAGCGATCTAGTCAAGCCTTGTCTGAGGAAAGGGCTGAGTTTACTTGGTTTTACTAAGTGAAACAGGAACAAGAATTGTCAGCTTAATCCTGAATTAAAAAGTCAATCTCCCGCTTGCTAAAGGGTAAATCCTGATTAATCGCGTCAATTTCCTGCTGTTCCATTTCGTTAATTTCACTGATATAGTGGCGCAAAATTTTAGTGAGGCGTCCGTTGTAAAATCGGTGCAAACTGTGATTAGCTGTGGCGGGAAAGCCGCGACGTTTTTTATGACGGCCACCAGCACCAGGGTCAAAACTCTGAATACCCTTAGCGATCGCCCACTCAATTGGTGCATAATAGCAGGCTTCAAAATGTAGGCAGTCAAATTCTTCAAAGCATCCCCAATAGCGACCATAAAGTAATTGATCTTTAGTGAGACAAAATGACATACCTACCGGACGCCTGTCATTACCTTCCTCATAAGCAGCAAACAACAGCACTCTGTGACTATAGTTGGGATACAACTGCTCAAAAAACTTGCGGTTAAGATACTTACTCCCGCCCCAAAATTTATCGCAAGTACTGCTGTAGAAGCTGTAAATTAACGGAAATAAAGATTTAGGAATTCCGTCCCCAGTATAAGTTTCAATGCGCAGATTGGCTTTGCTAACCGCTTTGCGTTCCCGTTTGATATTACGGCGCTGATTAGCATTGAAAACACTAAGATAGTCATCAAAACTGCCGAAGTTCTTATTTTGCCAAATGTAGCTGTGGTGCATCCAGCTAGTAAAGCCCTGGCGTTCTAGAATTGGTCGCCATTGTGGATCCACAAACAGGAAATGACAGCCAGAAATCTTGTGGCGATCGCAAAAATGGTCAATGGCATTAACCATCAATCCCGTGATTGCTTCCTCGTCTTCTCCCGGTGCGATCAGGAATCGGTAGCCCATAGCTGGGGTGAACGGTGTCATTCCCAAAAGCTTTGGATAGTAATCAATGCCTAATCTGTAAGCTAAATTAGCCCATTCTTGGTCAAAGACAAACTCTCCGTAACTATGACCTTTGACGTACAAAGGTGCCGCAGCAATTAGCTGTCTATCTCGCCAGACACTCAGATGATTAGGCAACCAACCTGTCTGAGGAGTTGCACTACCAGATGCTTCTATATTGTTCAACCACTCCCATTCCAAAAAGGGGGTTTTTAGGGGCAGGGCTAAGGCGTCCCAGTCTTGTTGGGGAATGTCGGCGATCCGGTTGACCCAGGTAACGGAATAGTCTATCTGGGATTGTTGAACCATTGAGGGAATCCAGGGTAAAAACTTCTTGAAATACCACTTCATCAGCCAGGTGGGTGCAGGTTTAGCTAGCAAGGAATCAGAAACTTATGCTTCCTGTGATTATTGCTGAAGCCACTCCCACTTTCGAGTAATAAACTTTATTTAGGTTAACTAATCTTCAAGAACCTTGCCGTCGATAGTGCAAAAATACTTCCTGCTCAACAGTCTGGACACTCAAAAGTTCTAGATGCCTTGCCAGGTGTAAGGAAAAACCTTCCCCTTCCACTGGTGTTGGGGCTGTTGCCCCGCCTAAAATCAAGGGACAGATTGTTAACCAAAGTTCATCAATTAAATCTGCTGCCAGTAGCGAAGCTACCAATTCGCCACCACCGAGGACAGCTAAGCGTTTAATACCTAAGTTTACTAACTGCCGAAGTGCGTTGTTCCAATCAATTTTTCCTTGGTCAGTTTGAACCAGCAAAATTCGCTCAAAACTACCAGCTATGGAAGACTGTTGAGCACGTTGAGCCCCAGTTGCTGTTGTCAGTAACCAGCGAGGCACCTGCTGACGAAAAAAGCGTAATTCGGCGTCAAACTCAACGGAACTAGAGCAAACAATCTGCACTGGTTGTAGTGGTAACCCTTGCTGCGAACGGAGTTGAAGTAGTTGAGGATTTGAGACACTTAAAGTCGTGCCGTAAGCCCTGAGAGTACCTGCACCAAATAAAACGCCATCAGCCTCAGCCACTTGTTGTTCTAAATGGGATCGGTCAACTGGCGTTGAGAACCTAGCAGGCGATCGCGTTTTATCTGCAATCTTGCCATCAGCGCTCATCGCTAAAACTACGATTGTCTGAGGTCTGTCAACACTCGTGTTGTGGGTTTTCAAGTTATATTCGAGAATGCTAATCTTCCATAACAAAAGATACTCTTAATAGCAAAGGGTTGAAGAAAATTCTCTTGAGGAAGAAGTTTATGCGGTCGAGAGATGTCGCTAGAATCTAGGAATCGGTCATAAGGTATACATTTTTCCTGTGGTGGGTCATTAAACTGGTAAGGAAAATCTCCTGAATTCCTGGATGCATTTTCGACACCGCCGCTCGCTTCAAAATTTCTAGGGGGTGCATCAGACAATACCCCTCAAAGTCTCCTCTTTATTAGGTAAATTGAGAGTGAGATCTACTCCAAATTACAAACAGGTTAGTGACAAGGGATCATCATAGCGGCTCTGGAGAAGTGAGAGAGTTGCCTCCGCTATAAGCTTGAAAGTTAAGGGGGTAACTATGCCACCATGGAAACCAGTCTGATCAACATAACTATCTACAGAGATAAGGGGTAATTCTTCTACTGTATAAGTTAGTGCTGTTGGGTTTTCTATTTCAATCTGAGAGACATCCTATGGCTAAGCCAGGTCAATCCTCCTTTCGTCGCATCCTGCTGTCGCGCCTTCTACTGTTGAGCGTGCCAGTATTATTAACGGGGGTGTATGTGACCTACAAAAAAGCACGCTCGGCATTTTTAGATACTGCTCGCCAAAATCTCATGGAAAGTGCCCAGAGAAATGGTGAAAGCATTCAAGCCTCAATTGCTGCACTGCAAGCTAATTTGATGAGTGCTAGTCAGAGCGTAGTGTTACAGTCCCAATCACCGGAAGCATATCAACAATTTATTAACCAACTTGCTCAACAATTACCGACCCAAATCAAGTGTGCACAGTTGTCTAATGTCCAGACAAAAGAAATTATTGCCAACACCTGTGGCGATAGCCTCTTAGCCAACACAGAGGTTTCTTGGTCGCAAGAGCAGCCAACTCAATCATTCTGGAACCCTTCTCAGGTCAAAGTGAGAGTGATAGCACCGGAGGAGTCTCTACCATTGAGCAGCAAAAGTGCTAATCAAACCAACTCCAACAATCAACTCAATTTGTTATTGAGCGTGCCGGTTTACAACCAAGCTGGTCAACTGCAATACGCTCTTAGCATCGAGTCAACCTTGCTCAAGGGAGAACTGCAAGAGTCTAAGCCGGGGTCGCTTTCTGGCTATCCAGTAGTGATTAATGAAGAGGGCAGGATTTTAGTTCATCGGGATCCAGAGCGAGTTGGGAGTAATATTGCTCAGGAGGGGGATGCAGCTCCCCTAGAGGAGCTGGTGGAAAAAGCCCAACCTGGTCAACAAGATTTTCTACATCTATTTTCCTTTGAAGAAAACACTGTAGAGCTAATTGCTGGCTATACCGCAATTCCTAGTCCGATTACTGCTAAGGACAACCAAAAGTGGATTATCTTAGCAGCTACTCCCTTAGATAACGCTCTGGCTGGCCTCGAAAATATTAAGCGGGTTCTCTATACTTTGGGGTTTGGTCTAATTGCGGCAAATTTTTTGGCAACACTCTATCTTGCTCGCGATTTAGCACGTCCTTTGGAAAAACTGAGGGATTATGCCTTGAACGAGTCTCAGCTACACTCCACAGACAGGATTCCTCATGACTTCAAAGTTCGGGAAATTAACCAATTGTCTGAAGCTCTTGATGGCATGATTGAGCGTCTCAGGGATTGGGCTGAAGAACTCGAAACTGCCTGGAAAGAAGCGCAAACTGCTAACCAACTGAAAAACCAGTTTCTGGCTAGCACTTCCCATGAGCTGAGAACTCCCCTCAATGGCATCATCGGTTGCTTGCGATTAGTCAAGGATGGTTTCTGTGACTCTCGTGACGAAGAACTAGATTTTTTACAGCGAGCTGACGATGCGGCAATTCATCTGTTGGGAATCATTAATGATGTCTTAGATATTGCCAAGATTGAAGCTGGTAAGCTCTCCGTGGAAACAGAACCCGTTGATTTGCGTAAGCTGCTTGATGAAGTAATTAATCTACAAGCAGTGCCTATCCAGCAGAAAGGCATACAGTTCAACACTAATGACTTACACGAGGTGATTGCTGTCCGTGCTGATCCAGCTAAACTCAAGCAGGTACTGCTGAATGTGGTTGATAACGCAGTTAAGTTTACTGATACTGGTAGCATTACCATCAGTACGATAATTGAGTCGATTAATCACACAACTCAAAGTAATCAACCCTCTACACTCCCTTCTTCTTACAAAGAGGAAAAATCACAAGAAACTGATGTTGATGGGAAAGACTCAGAAGTTTGTACGCCTGTGACGTCTTCAGAAGGGGCTACTAAGGATAGTATTCCTGTGCCATCCTCAGCTAAGAATTCCCTAAGCACCTCCTTACAGGTTGTGATAACAGTCAAGGATACAGGAATTGGTATCGACCCCAATCAACAGCACAAACTATTTCGTCCCTTTGTGATGGTTGACGGCTCGACTACTCGCAGGTACGGTGGGACGGGTCTTGGTCTTGCTATTTCACGCAATTTAATCCAACTTATGGGAGGTGCTATCACCCTATCAAGTAACGGTAGAGGTAAGGGTACTACTGTTGAAATCAAATTGCCGACTATTGAACCTTCACTCTTGGTTTCAGGAGAGTCCCCAAAATTAACCAGCATGAGTCAAATAAGCGCGGACGAGTTGAGTGTTGATGGTTCCCAAGTATCGTAAAAAAAGATGGAGATCCCCGACTTCTACAACAAGTCAGGGATCTTGCTTGGATATAATTTACTTCATAAACCTGAAATACTGTATCTTCTTCTTTCGTAGACTAAACTGACAACTGAGGAACCGTTACTGGGCAACCTCCAAGCTGGAGAGATTGCTCCAGACAGCTCAGAATCTGCACTAGTTGTGTGCCTGCCCAGCCAGAGGATGCTACTGAAGGTTTAGATAAGCGAATGCTATTAAGAAAATGATCGCAGACCAAACCTAGTGGTTGACTGGGTTCGACGTAGATAACTTCACGACTTTGACCGACAGGAGTAAAGGAGTCACCGTCCGGCTCTAGATATCCATGCTGAAGGCTCAAAGGGCTTTCTTGGAGCATCTCATCAAAAATCAAGGTTCCCTGACTACCAACAACAGCAAGACGCCGTTGTTTATCAGGATTGAGCCAACACAGATGAATAAATGCCTCGAAGCCACTAGGGTAGGTCAATTTGACCTGAACTAAATCAGCTAAGTAGGGCAAGGGTGAAGACTGTAACTTGTTTACTTGACTTTCGGCTTTTGATTGATCCAAATTTAAGCTCTGAAACTCTTTTGGGCTGCAATCCCGCTTCAGCCAAACTGCACTAGTAGCTTGCACCTGTAGTGGAGTTTGCCCCAGCCAATGGTTAAAAATTGAAATGTCATGAATTGCTAAATCCCAGAGAGCATTTACATCTTGGCGCACTGGGCCTAGATGAGTACGGGCAGCGTAGCCGTAGCATAATTCTCCCAAACAGCCTGATGCAACGACTTCTTTGCCCCGCCAGACAGCAGGGTGAAATAAATAAGTATGATCAACTATTAGCTGCCGTTGCTGTTTTTGAGCCAGTTGGCAGAGTTCTATGCATTCAGCAACATCCAGTGCCAAAGGTTTTTCTGCAAGAACATGGCAACCTTGCTGTAGTGCATTAGCAATTAAGCTGTAGTGAGTAACAGCTGGTGTAGCAACTACCACCGCCTCAATTGCAGCGTGATCAGGCAGAGAAAACCAATCAGGTGCCAAAATTACACCTTGATCGAGGTCAAATAGCTCTTGAATTGCTATCAACCTCTCTAGATTTAGATCTATTACTGCCACCACCAGAGCCTTGGGGTGTGCCAAGAGGTTCCGCACGAGGTGTGTACCCCATCTACCCGCTCCCAGTATGGCAATCCTAGTGGGTTTCACTCTGGTTGTCTATTAGTGCCAAAAATGCTTGTTTGGCAGCAGCTTGTTCAGCTGCCTTTTTAGAGCGTCCCTTTCCTTGACCTAATTGCCGATCTTGCAGCCAGACTTGGGCTGTAAATCGATGGGTTTTGTCGTTTACCTGAATATTCTCTGTCAGGCGATACTCTGGGAGTATTTTGTAGTTAGCCTGAGTCCATTCCTGTAGAGCGTCTTTATAATTTTGGAGGGCTGGATCTTGACGAACTTCAGTAGCTAGTTTTTGTAAGTGAGGATCCAGCCAGGGACGCACCAGTTGCAGCGTGCGAGTACTCAGATACAAGGCTCCCAGCATGGCTTCAAAGGCATCTGCCAGCCGCGATGTCTCTCCGGCCGGGTCACCAGCAGCACTACTAGAAATCAACAAGTAGCGGTCTAGCCCATAGATTCGAGCTAGTTCGGCAAGGATGCGATCGCTGACTAGAACTGAACGAATAGCAGCAAACTCACCAACTAGAGAATCAGGATAAGTTTCAAATAAAAACTCTGATGTCGCCAGACGCACTGCTGAGTCGCCGACGAACTCTAACTGTTCATAGTTGCTCTCAGCAGAAATGCTGGGATGGGTCAGTGCTAAGTCAAGAAGTGCCCACTGTACGGGGGCATCCTCAGGCAAACCCAGTTTTTGCAATAACTTCTGTAGTTGTTTCTGGCGGCGAGGATCTCTAAAGGTTGTCACGGGAGGAGTTTAGCTTAGCGCTAAAAGTAACCGACAGGACAAAAGGTAATTACGAAGGAGAGAGCAGGACATAAGCCGGGTTCTGTTCTCTTGAACATATTGTCAAGAGGGCAGTTATCTATCTAGGGCGGCTGTTACCAGACGCCTCAAGCGGTTCTCTTGGACGGAACCGGTAAAAGACCAACCTTGGTTCCTACGACCTTGCTCCCAACCGGGGTTTACCGAGCCAGCACCTCTCGATGCTGCTGGTGCGCTCTTACCGCACCTTTGCACCCTTACCTGTCTAGCCAAAAGCAGCAAAGCTCTTCTGGAATCATCGGCGGTATGTTTCTGTGGCACTATCCTCACGGTCACCCGCACTGGGCGTTACCCAGCAAGTCTGGTCTTTCGGGAGCCCGGACTTTCCTCAGAACTAACCACTCTGGCTAGTCTGCAACTGCCTGCGCCTACTCTCTCCCCTACCTAGTCTAATCTCCATTGGGACTAACTGTTAGCCTCTTAGCCATTTGCCCTACGGGAAGAGTGTCTGTTGGCTCTCAGTCGGTTGTCAATCCTTTTTGGCCTGTGGGTAGTGAGCTCCTATCACCCACACTGTAATTAAGAGTTCTTTTCGCGGCACAGAAGAAGAGTGCCATCCTCAAAAATTACTCTTGAGAAATTATCACTTTGGCGGTCTTAAAATTAAGTCAGCGGCTTTTGCCCAGTGTACTTTTTCGACACCTAGTGGACATTTCACTACACAGAAGTTTTGCTTTTTCGTATCTTTAGGATCGGCAGTCTGATCAGAGACATTAAAAGCTAATTGGAGGTGAAATTTATTGCCAGATAAAGCGGCTAGTTTCAGCAATCTTTCGCTAACCAAGGGAGATTTTTTATAGGGTATGCTATTCAGTGGAGATTTTAGTTTTTCATCACTAAGATTTTCTACAATAGTTTGACCAGGAAGAATAGTACTTGTTGCCTGGGATGTAGGTGGATCAACCATCCCGGAAGTCACTCTGATTGACCGCCCTGCTTGCTTTTTAAAGTTAGAGATAGAACTCTCATCCCAATTTACTGAGACTTTGTGATTCTGGGATTTGTTAGTGATTACCAGAGGTAGTTGTGTGACATTATTAAGATCATCAAGATGATAAGCTGGCTTAAACTTAAAACCTATAGCGACTATATCTTTGACGTTTTGTTCTTCCAGTTGCTTATTTACTTCGTCAGTATCTAACTGGATTTTTACGCGGCTATCTATCTCCTGAAATGCTTTTTGTAAGACATAAGTAACACAGATAATATAGACTGTTATAAGCAGCAAATCCCAGGGACTCATTGCTATTGTCCTCCTTTTGTTATTTATTGAGAGGAAAAACTTAGGATAATACTATTAGGCTGCATATTTATAGATTATCATCATTAGAAAAATTAAGGAAAACACCAGACAACTTCAAAAGGTCTTTCACTTATAGCAATTACAGCGCTTTTCGGGTGAGTGAACTGTGGAGATGCCCGACTTCCCGAAGAAGTTGGGCATTTTGCTTGGAGATACTGTACTTCATAGACCTGGAATCTGCTGTGTCATCGCCCTAGGGATTCGTGATTACCCTGCTATTAAAAAAAAGCAGCCTATCTCTGATAGATAGACTGCCTGGAGGCTAAGGCCTAACAAAGCGTGGACTACATCATGCCCATGCCGCCCATGCCGCCCATGCCGCCCATGCCGCCCATGCCGCCCATATCAGGAGCAGGAGCTTTCTTCTCAGGCTTCTCGACCACTAAAGCTTCTGTGGTCAAAACCATACCAGCAATGGAGCCAGCATTTTGTAGAGATGAGCGCACTACTTTGGCAGGGTCAATGATGCCGGCTGCAATCAAGTCTTCAAATTTATCTGTTGCAGCATTGTAGCCGATGTTGGCATCACTTTCCCGCACCTTTTCCACAATTACCGAACCCTCGACGCCAGCATTGTCCGCCATTTGACGCAGGGGAGCCTCTAATGCCCTAGCAACAATTGCAGCACCAATTTGCTCTTCTACACCAAGACTATTCTTGAACTCGGTAACTTTCGGAATCAGGCGTATTAGCGTCGTACCGCCACCGGGAACGATACCCTCTTCTACAGCAGCCTTTGTTGCATTAAGGGCGTCTTGAATTCGCAGCTTGCGGTCTTTGAGTTCGGTTTCGGTAGCCGCACCTACTTTGATTACGGCAACACCACCAGCCAGCTTAGCAATTCGCTCTTGCAGTTTTTCTTTATCGTATTCGGAATCGCTTTCTTCCAGCTGGCGGCGGATTTGACCTATCCGCTTCTCAACATCTGCCTTGGTATCACCACTAGCAACAATGGTGGTTGTATCTTTGTCAATAGTGATTTTCTGGGCACTTCCCAGCATCTCGATGGAGGCAGTGTCAAGGCTCAGGCCGATGTCTTCTGAAATTAGCTGACCACCAGTGAGTACAGCAATATCTTGCAGCATCTGCTTGCGGCGATCACCAAATCCTGGTGCTTTAACCGCTGCAGCATTCAAGACGCCTCTTACCTTATTGATAACTAAGGTTGCCAACGCTTCCCCTTCCACATCTTCTGCAATGATCAGTAGAGGTTGACCGGCACGCGCTACTTTTTCCAGAATTGGCACCAGTTCCTGAATTGCGCTTACCTTTTTGTCAGTAATCAGGAGACGGGGATTGTCAAATTCCACGGTCATCCGTTCAGGGTCAGTGACAAAGTAGGGAGAGGTGTAGCCTCGGTCAATTTGCATCCCCTCTACGACCTCTAGTTCCGTAGAAAGAGATTTAGACTCTTCAACAGTGATCACACCGTCTTTGGTAACTTTGTCCATGGCTTGAGCGATCATTTCGCCCACTTCTTCATCATTGCCCGCCGAGACTGTCGCCACCTGTGCGATAGCGCTTCCCTGAACTGGCTTTGCCATGGTCTCAATTTCTTTGACCAAGTAGGTAATGGTTTTGTCAATACCTCGACGCACAGCCACAGGATTAGCACCGGCAGCGACGTTCTTGAGACCTTCACGAATCATCGCTTGAGCTAGCACAGTAGCTGTAGTGGTGCCATCACCAGCGATATCTTTGGTCTTGGAGGCAACTTCCTGAATTAGCCTAGCGCCAGTATTTTCTAAGGGATCTTCGAGTTCGATTTCCTTAGCAACAGTAATGCCATCATTGACAATCTGGGGTGCACCAAACTGCTTTTCTAAAAGCACATTACGGCCCTTGGGGCCAAGAGTAATGCGGACAGCATCGGCAAGAGCGTTAACACCTCGCTCTAAAGACCTTCTTGATTCTTCATCAAAGGAAACGATTTTTGCCATGTTTGCGCTGTTCCTCTTCATATATCCATTAGCAAATTTAGCACTCCTTACGGGAGAGTGCTAATAAAAGTAATCGAATGGGTTAGTTTTTCACTTTTAGTTTAGACTGAGAGTACCTCAAGCCATGACCATGCCACCGTCAACATTAAACACCTGACCAGTGACGTAGGCGGCAGCCTCATCAGCCGCCAGAAAGCGTACCATTCCCGCCACTTCTTCTGGCTTACCATAACGACCCAGGGGAATGTACTTGAGAATTTCCTCGGACTTGAGGTCATTGGTCATGTCTGTAGTAATAAATCCAGGTGCTACTGCATTGACTGTAATGCCACGACTGGCTAACTCCTTGGCGACAGTTTTGGTAAATCCAATCACACCTGCCTTAGCAGCGCTATAGTTAGCCTGACCAGGATTTCCCATCTGTCCTGCTACTGAGGCAATATTGATAATGCGACCCGAACGCTGTTTGAGCATCACTTTGCTAACTGCCTTCGTACACAAAAAAACACCTGTCAGGTTCAGATCAATCACTGCTTGCCAATCTTCTAGCTTCATCCGCAGCAGCAGAGTATCGCGGGTAATTCCAGCATTATTAACTAAAACGTCAACACGCCCAAACTTGTCCATAGTCTGCTGCATTAGAGACTCTACCTGCTCCACTTTAGAGACATCAGCTTGCAGCGCTATTGCCTTTGCGCCAGCTTCAGTGATTGTTGCTACTGTTTGTTCAGCTGCGTCGCTAGAACTAGCGTAATTTACCACCACGGTAGCTCCCTGAGCTGCCAAAGCTAAAGCAGTTGCCCTACCGATGCCTCGCGAGGCACCTGTAACGATAGCAACACGATTGACTAATCCCTGCGAAGATGCTGGTGAAACTTCCATGAAAAATCCCTAGAGAAATATTTGCCTAGTTCGGCTCTTGTGAATTTTGCACTAAAATCAAGCAGAAAGACTAACGTATTGGTTTTTTCTTATGGCACTCAAAAAGCAGTTCTCAAACTTCTCAGAGTTACTCTCTGGTTCTGAAAAGCCAGTTTTAGTAGATTTTTACGCTACTTGGTGCGGTCCGTGTCAGATGATGGTTCCCATTTTGGAGCAGGTGAACATTCAGCTCAAGGATCACCTACAAGTTGTGAAAATTGATACAGATAAATACCCTCAAATTGCCTCTCAATACGATATTGAGGCATTGCCCACCTTAGTACTTTTCAAGAATTCTCAGCCAATCGAGCGTATTGAGGGTGTAGTGGGAGCTGAACAACTGATCGAACGATTGCAAGCTCTACTCTAAATCTCACGTTTTCCCTGCAATCCTTTTCTTGTTCTGGCAAGATGAGTCGCCAGTTGCACTCATATCTGATGAGGAGCAGCAAAATTTATCTGCCAGATAATATCTAGGTTACAGTGCTGTGACTGGCAAGCGCTATCTACCTTCTTTATTCTTTACTGGTGCTGAAAAATTCGACAGTAGTTCTGCCCAGAAATAGTATTTGCCCTGATGATAGCTAAATAAGCAAGAAATAAGGCAAATAGCCAAGATAGTTTTCAGACCAAATCAAAGGGATTTAGCAGCAATTAAAAAATACTAAGATAAGCGAAAATACTCGATTACCTTGGTAATAATTGTCGGCTAATTCCCGACAAAAAACAGACAGATACCTAGTTACTCAAACTACTTTTAGTATCCAGGCTGTAGATAGAGTAAGATAGCCATTGAAAATAAATATTTTTAATAACCTGCCTACTTCTATTAACAAGGTCTGGTAGTTAACTTACCTTAGAAGAGGTAGAGATAAGGGCAGTTTTCTAGATTACGGCAGCTATTAGTATAGGTTGAGTTTACCTATACTGTCCTGGCTATGAAGAAGGCGTTTCCCCTTGAGAAGAATCCGATTCTTGGATAGATTCTGGAGAATTGTTAGCTGCTGTCGCTCCCTGCTTTTTATCCTGAGTACGCTTTTCGCGTTTTTTTCGCTCGGCGATGATCGCATCTGCCATCATCAGTTGTGCCTGCTCCATTTTTTCTAAGTTGCTGCGGTACAAGTCCAAGTCTTTTTGTAACTTATCTTCTGGAAGGTGCAAAGCACTACTAATTTGCTTAAGGGCTTCATTAAGTTGTTTTTCGTCTTTAACTAACTCCAAATTCGCTTGTTCGAGAAGCGAATATATACCGACAGCAAACAGACGACTGTACTTAAATTTGGGATTTTGTGCGATCGCTATTATCGTGTTGTGTAAATCCCCAGTTTCTTCCAAGGGGGTTGGCGAAGCAAACCAGGAAAGCAATTCTTTTCCAGGAAGATGCAAAGCCATAGTCTTGAGCAATTCAGCATCTTGACGATACTGTTGCTGCTCCTTTCCCACTGCCTTGCAAAGTGCCTCAAAAATTGATTCTTTATCTTTTTCTGGTTGATAGCCTTGCATGAAGCGCTCAAAGGATGTCACCACGCCCATAGCATAAATGGGATCGTAGTTGAAATCGGCATTGACCGCTAGTAAATGCATCTCTACCATCAACTCTTCCACTACCCTCCGGTAAACCGAGTTGACAGGACGAGTATGGTGGTTGTAGAAATCTTTTTTGGTATCTGAGACCGTGGGAACTTTATTCACAAAGCCGACTCTAAGGTTTACTGGATATGTTCTCTCGCCAAAGCCACTAGTTTTAACGAGGCATGGCAATAACACTGCTGAATTTGACTGGTTGGGTAATCTTGCTTAGACAATCGAAGACTTCCCCCGATTAGCAATAAGCTGCTCTCTTACAATGCATTGCTTTTGCTATACTCCAAAGCAGTTGTGCCTTACTTTCTTTAATTACCAGACTAGTGGACAACTCTCTCTATTTAGGAGTACAGCTCAGGCTGGCAACAGCTCTTTAACTTTCCCCAGAACCTAGCTGTTACATATTTAATATTAATTTATCATGTTTTTTTAGATTTATTTCACCATTTCTTCAAGAATTATCAAGGTAGAGTGGGGCAATTTTAAAAGAAAACGTGCTATCTTCGGCACATTGACGGCTTCACTTCAATAGAGGAGTTCTCCAAGTGACGTACCTAGGCTTCTCTAACGAGTAAGTGTAGGCTTCTCAGCAACTCTTCTTTGAAGACATTAACTGAGCTTTTAAGCCGTGCGTCCCACGGACTTTGAGAGATATATTTGTTGTGTTTGTAGGCTGCATTTCTGCATTTATTTTGATTACACCTACATCTCGTATTCTACCGCACATCCTGTTCGCAATTCATCCCGCGCCTCCTTGCAGGTAGGTGTGGGACTTCTTACGATTGAAAGTTAAAAATAGACTACACTCTCTTAGCTCTGAAAAAGCACACCTCGCTTCTGGATATCTGGCTTTGTCCAGGTTCAGGATGAGTAAACCAGGAGCTAAGCTACTCTAACAGCTTGATTGTTTTTGCTATCCCTAAATCAACCGCTTCTAGTTAGTCATAGCTAAGATCTGTACACCCAACGTTTTAATATTTTGACTACTTTCTAAGTTGCCATGCTTCGGGAAATACCGTCCGTGGCTTCTTCCTCGGTTTCAAATATTTCAAACACAGAATCCATCATAGTGACTTCAAAGACTAGTTTGGCTTCTGGGTGAACATTACAAATGCGGAAGCTACCCTGAACTTTATCGGCATCCCGCATACCTGCCACCAAAGACGTCAGACCAGAGCTATCAATAAAGTTCACCTGACTTAAATTAACTACCACATAGCGGCTGAGTTTAGAAATACACTCTTGCAACTTCAGGCGAAATTGCCAAGCCGTAGTGATGTCTAGACGACCAATTGGCGTCAAAACAATGATGGCTGTACCAGTTGGTGTTGTATGTGTTTTCTGGTCTATATGAATCATCAGTACCTCTTTGCAGCGATTGCTCCTCTTGAAGCTCAAGAGGAGCGATGTTTGGGTTGCGGTTTGGGTGCATCAATAAAGCTTGAAAAACTCAAGAGGAAAAATAAGAACACCCTGATTGCACTCCGTTCGCTACTCTCCCCATGTAGTTTAACTCACATAGGTTGGAGAGTTTGAGGGTTTCCAATTAGCCCAGTCTTGAGGCTTGAGAAAAGTCTCATATAACTGTGCTTCCGGCGTATTAGGTTCTGGGTGATAGTTATACTCCCAACGGGCTAGAGGAGGTAGAGACATCAGAATAGACTCAGTGCGTCCATTGGTTTGTAGACCAAAGATCGTACCCCGGTCGTAAACTAGGTTAAATTCAACGTAACGTCCCCGGCGGTAGAGCTGGAAATTACGCTCTCGGTCGCCGTAGGCTATAGAGCGGCGTCGTTCTACAATTGGCAGATAAGAAGGTAAAAACGCCTCACCACACTCCTGAACAAAGGCAAACACATCCTCCCAACTACGAGGCGGCAAAGCCCCTAGTTTCTCGCTGTAAGATGCCGCCGGATTATCTTGGTGAGGACCCCGATACAATTGTCCTTGACCATCCTGATAATCAAAGAACAGCCCACCAACGCCTCGCATTTCTTGGCGATGCTTCAGATAGAAATATTCATCACACCAATTTTTGAATACTGGATAGTATTCAGGGTGGTGATTATCACAAGTTTGCTTAAGGGTAAGATGAAAATGCGCTGCATCTTCGGCAAAAGGATAATATGGTGTTAAATCGGCACCTCCGCCAAACCACCACACTGGCCCAGCTTCAAAGTAACGATAATTCAAGTGAACTGTTGGTATATAAGGGCTACGAGGATGCAGAACCATCGATGTGCCAGTAGCAAAAAAGCCATGTCCAGCAGCTTCGGGACGCTGCGTCAGGACTGAAGTAGGGAGTTGGTCACCCCAAACTTCAGAAAAATTAACTCCACCCTGTTCAAATACTGCACCTTCTCGGAGAACACGGGAACGACCGCCACCACCTTCTTCACGCTCCCAGACATCTTCTGTGAAACTGCCAACGCCATCAAGATTAGCTAGGGCGTCACAGATTTTGTCTTGCAGCTGCTTCATATGCTGCAAGACTCTCTCCCTAGAACCAGGGACTGGTAAAGAATGAGTAGTAATCGCTGCGTCCGTCTTCAAAACTGTCATAATCTCAATCTCGTGTAGTTAACCCAAATGCTCAGTGCCGCCTTGGGGAGTAGGGGAGGCTTCAAGACATTGAATCCGTTGGAAGACCTGCTCCGGGTTCTCTAGAACATTTTCAACCAGAACCAATGCAGAAACTCACGCTTTGAGCGTCGCCGCCCTCTTTTAAAAGATTAGCTTGGATTGGTTACCTAAAGAACAGTGCGAGATTTGTTTTTCGAGGAGTCGTGATTTCATCTTATAAAGAAGGATTTTACTAGCAATGCCATTAGCCATTAACAAAATATGCTTGAGTGTTTTTGCTCCTAAGGGTTTTGCCCGGTAATCATGGACAATTCTTAGTTAAGCTCTATCGTACTTATCTCTTACTATCTAACTAATAGGTTATAGGTCAACTTGTCTTGACAGGGGTATTTCCACGGGGAGGTGTTTTGTGATTCTCAACTTTTCCTTTAAGCTAACCGCAGATCGAGAGGGAGTGTGGTGCAAGTTTTCCCTCTTCCGGACTTATCGTGCCTTGAGTAATGCCCCTGTGGAGGTTCTCTGGCAAAAATTAATCAACTTAGCTGATGTTTCCTGGAATCCACTGCTATCGAGTACCAATGCTCCTAGAGGGTTAATTGCTAAACCCGGTTTAATTTATCAGGTGGTCACTCGTTTGATACCCATTCCCGTGAGAATTTTTGTTGAGCATGTACAACCGGGTGAATTACTTAGTGTAAGGGTTTTGGCAATCCCTGGTGTAGAGAATCGCGTAACTTACCGTGTTGAATCTACTGTTTGCGGGACTTACGTATCCTTCTCGGTAACGCTACGCGGTTGGTTATCTCCCTTGCTGTGGTGCTTAATTCGTCCCTACGCGGCCCGTGTAGCTTCTGAATTAGCCCAGGCAGCCGAAAGCAAGCAGATAGTACTCTAAACTATCCTCTGTTGCTGCTCCGTTTAGGACTAAACCTATAGTAGATAGGTTAGGAAATTATTTAGAGGGATTCTCCAACATCGATTAATTACTCGAAAATTTAGTCAAAGAAGGAGAATCATCTTCGTTGATAGTTGAGAAAAATGATCCAAAATCCCTAATTTCCAATCTGGCACTAATCAATTTACGTTTTCGGTAACGGCTTCAACAGCGCTAAACCCCTAAAATAACATAAAGAAACTCTGGTCAAGTTAGCCCCAAAAAGCAGCAGCTAAGGAATCTACATCTATTATGCTCGATACTAATTCGGTTTTAGAAGTACTAAAACCCGTGCAAGACCCCGAACTCCGCAAGAGTTTGGTGGAATTAAATATGATTCGCAATATCAAAATCGATAATGGCGCTGTCAAGTTTACCTTAGTCTTAACTACACCTGCCTGCCCTCTTAGGGAGTTTATTGTTGAGGACTGTCAAAAGGCAGTCAAGCAACTACCAGGTGTCACTGAGGTAGTAGTAGACGTTACCGCCGAAACACCCCAGCAGAAATCTCTGCCAGACCGCCAGGGAATTGGCGGCGTAAATAATATTATTGCTATTTCTAGTGGCAAGGGTGGTGTTGGCAAGAGTACGGTAGCAGTGAATGTGGCAGTAGCCCTGGCACAATTAGGAGCCAAAGTGGGTCTAATTGACGCAGATATCTATGGCCCTAATGCTCCGACAATGCTAGGGTTAGCCGATGCCAAAGTGATGGTGCAGCAAGGACCACAGGGAGAAGTCTTGGAACCGGCTTTTAACCATGGTGTCAAGTTGGTTTCTATGGCTTTTTTAATCGACCCAGACCAGCCAGTAATTTGGCGAGGACCGATGTTAAATGGCATTATTCGCCAATTCCTCTACCAGGTAAATTGGGGTGAGTTAGATTATTTAATTATCGATATGCCACCGGGCACCGGTGATGCACAACTAACCTTAACACAGGCTGTACCTATGGCAGGCGCAGTGATTGTGACAACCCCCCAAACAGTGGCGTTATTGGATTCCCGCCGAGGCTTGAAGATGTTCCAGCAAATGGGAGTACAGGTGCTGGGAATTGTGGAAAACATGAGTTATTTTATCCCGCCAGATATGCCAGACCGGGAATATGATTTGTTTGGCTCAGGAGGTGGTGAGAAGACATCGAAAGAACTCAATATTCCCCTACTGGGCTGTATTCCTTTGGAAATCTGCTTGCGACAGGGGGGCGATAATGGCTTACCAATTGTAGTTGCTGACCCTGATTCAGCTTCTGCTAAAGCACTGGTTGCTCTCGCCCAGCAGATTGCTGCTAAAGTCTCGGTGGCTGCCCTCGCTACTAATTAGCTATCAGTTATTGGTCTTTTTCGCTTAAAGTGTAGCCCGACATTCCGGAAAGTAGCTACTTATCATGGCTAATTGATCACATCAAAGATTACTACCAGCTTAATATGTTGCAAAAGTCACTAACTGGTATACGCTGGAAGTCTCTATTTGCCCCCTGGCAAGAACTTGACTGGCAGCTATTAATATTGACCATCGGTCTGACGCTGCTAGGCGGGGTGATGATTCGCAGTACCGAACTCAACGCTGGACAAGCAGATTGGTGGTCTCATTGGGTCATTGGCGGTATCGGATTGGTACTGGCTTTATTTATGGCGCGTTCGCGCTATGAAAACCTACTCAATTGGCATTGGATTATTTATGGCATGATCAATGTCAGTTTAGTCGCGGTGATGTTCGTCGGGACTACGGCCAACGGCTCGCAAAGATGGCTCGGCGTTGCTGGGTTCCACGTTCAACCCTCGGAATTTGCCAAAATCGGGCTGATTATAACTCTGGCTGCTATTTTGCACTCGCAACCAGCCTCAACCTTGACTATGGTTTTTAAAGTACTAGGGGTGGCAGCAGTGCCTTGGTCCTTTGTATTTTTGGAGCCTAATCTAGGCACTTCACTAGTATTTGGTGCCATTACTTTGGGCATGCTCTACTGGGGTAATGCTAATCCCGGCTGGCTATTGCTTCTGATTTCTCCCATCGTTTCCGCTATTCTATTCAGCTTTTTCTTGCCTGCATGGTTTGGCTGGATGGCGTTGATGGTGTTTGTTGGCTGGCGCAGCTTTCCTTGGCCTTGGTCTGGAGCAGTAGGAGCCTTGGCTTTAAACTTACTTTCAGGAGGTCTCGGCAATTTGTTCTGGGGTCTATTGAAGGATTATCAAAAAGACCGACTGACTCTCTTTTTAGACCCCGATAAAGACCCTTTGGGAGGAGGATATCACTTAATCCAATCTCGGATTGCGATCGGGGCAGGTCAACTTTGGGGAAAAGGACTCAACCAGGGTAGCCAAACCCAGCTACACTTTATACCTGAACAGCATACTGACTTCATCTTCTCGGCAATTGGTGAAGAACTCGGTTTTATGGGCGGTGTGTTGGTGATAGTTGTCTTCTGGTTAATCTGCCTACGTTTGGTAATTATTGCTCAGAACGCCAAGGACAACTTTGGCTCGCTGCTGGCAATTGGCGTCCTCTCGATGATTGTCTTTCAGGTGATCGTTAATATTGGGATGAACATTGGGCTAGCTCCCATCACTGGTATTCCTCTGCCTTTAATTAGCTACGCCCGGTGGTCATTGCTAGCAAACTTTATTGGTATCGGCTTGGTAGAATCGGTTGCCAATCATCGGCACCGACTGAGGTTTTAGTTAGTCGTTTGCCAGTTTTCTCGGTTATTTGCTGATTGCTGGTTGCTTGTTGATACACAACTAACAACCAATAACCAGCCAAAGCCATAAGCTATTAAATATAAACTCAGTGTTTTCAGACTCATGATTCTTCCTGGTTCAATTGTTCGCGTAATTAATCCCGAAGACACCTACTACAAATTTGAGGGGTTAGTCCAAAGAGTTAGTGATGGCAAAGCAGGAGTACTTTTTGAAGGAGGTAATTGGGACAAAATCATGACTTTCCAATTGGCAGAACTAGAAGCTATAGATCCAACAGCGGGTAAAAAAGGCTGATGGTCCTTGCTGAAGAAAAGTTGACGGTTGGGGAGGTTAAAACTTCTCTAGTCAGTCTTCTAGCCATCCTCAATGATTCAGTAGATAAACACAGGTGAGCGCGAAAAAATAGGCAGTTTTCACGATTCATCGAGGATTGCTAGATAACCTTCCGCCTGATCAGGGTGAAGCATGTGGCGAGACCAATCAGGACTAATCGCTAGATATTAGCGTGTCCCTGCTTCACCCCCATAAAGCTTTGACTCTTTACCAAACACTAAGACTAAATTATGCGTCTTCCTTTGCCACAGTTCGCCATTAGCGATCGCCCTGACTATCATATTGCTGAGGTGATTGAGACGGCGACTACAGAATTTCTGGCACAGTGCTTGGAACCAGAAGATTTAAGCTTCCCCGTCATGCCTCCTTTTGGCAGTTGGGTAAGGTCAGTTGATGAAGAGTCAGGCAATCAAGTCTTAGCTGTAGTTTACTACGCTACTACTAGCCCAATTGACTCGGTGCATCGTGCTAGAGCCTTGGGTTTATCTCTTACCGATTTACGAGAACAGCAGCCCCAAATTTTTGCCATGCTCAAAACTGAGTTTCGCGCTGCTATCGTCGGTTTTTTCTCTCCAGAACAGAGTTTGAATGGTTCTGAGCAAATTAGTAGTCCAGTCTATCAATACCTTCCTCCTCGCCCTCCACAAATTCATCAAGCGGTTTACCAATGTACACCAGCAGAAATTGTTCACTTCAGTGAGAATTTGGATTTTTTACGCACTCTTTTGGAAGTAAAGGGAGCGCCTGTAGAGGCATTGACCGCCGCTGCTATCAGAGCAGTTTATCAGCTACGTAAAGCTGACCGCGACTGGCTAGTCAAGGCGGGGCGCACCTTAAGTATTTTGCTCAAAGACGATTATGATCGCTTGCGGTATGTTTTGAGCCAAATTCACTGGTAATAAATTAATTACTTCTGGGTTGAGTTAAAACTCAATGCCCTCCAATTTTCTTCTCGCTTCTAACTCCTGCCTTTTTTGAATCTTGCGAGGGCTAGCTAGGATTCGCTTATCTCCCCATCGGTTTGAGAATTCAACTCCTCTGCCATCAGTTCCAACTGCTGTTTTTTCTGTTTTAGATCCTCTTCTAGGGTTTGAATTTGTTCGCGACGTGCTTCCATTTCTGTACGCAGGCGGGTCAAATCTTGACTTTGCAGGGTCAGATCTTGTCGCCACTTTTCGGTGCGTTTCACTTCTTCTTCTAAGAAAGTTGGACTCATGCCGAAGCTCAGGTATTCCCTTACTAAATCCAGAACCCAGTCTTTGGCATGTTTGATGCTAAGAACTTCTTGGTTTTCAGCAAGCTCTGCTAAAACCAACGAAGCTTCGGGTACAGAGTGAGTGAGAGTCAGTGGAACTTCTTCAGGGTTAATTAATACCCAATGGTGCTCAGATTTTTGGTGAGCTAGCAACCTCAGTGCTACGCCACCTGAACTCTCTTTTTTTTGTACTTGGGCCAGGTATAACATTGCCTGTCAGTTCTTGGTTTTTAGCGAATAAAGACTTGATAATTGAACTTTAGAGTCGATTGAGGCGATTGCGCAAAATTTCTTCTTGCTTTTGAGCTTCTGCCATTGCCTCTTTCGCTGCCTGCACAACTGCCTCTGGTGCTTTGTTAACAAAGTTTTGATTAGCTAAACGTTGGCTAAGGGTTTGAGTTTCGGCCGCCACTTTGCCTAAGTCTTTTTCTAACTTAGCTCGTAGTGCCTCTATATCCACAACACCAGCCAGGGGGAGTAGCACTTGGACGGTGCCAACAACACCTGTCATTGTAGTCTTAGGTTGAGTTTCTAAAGACGGAGTGATCGTCAAACTCTCAACTTTAGCTAACTCTTCTATGTAAGACTTCCCTGCTTCTAGAATTTGGCGTTCTGTAGCATTCCCTGTTTGCAGAATAACCGCGACCTTAACCCCTGGTTTGATGTCTGCTTCAGCTCGCAGATTGCGGATAGTGTGGATTGTTTCTATTAGCAGCTCGAACTGTTGCTCTAGTTCTGGGTCAATCGGGATCAGCTTCCCGTTTAAAGGTGATGGGGGTGATGGGGGTGATGGTTGCTTACTAATTACTGATGCCTCAGGACTAACTACCTCAGATTGTAATGTTTCTACTTTGCCAAGACTCAGTTCTTTGAGGGATTGGATTTTTGCGGATAGTTGCTTACGGTTCGATGCCCGTAGTACATAGCGGTACAAGAACCAGATTGAGTATCCCAAACCTATCAGTTGGAATGTGCCTGACACCAGAGGAATTTCCCCCAGTGCACTGGTAGTTGCTAGCAGCACTCTAAGAGCGACAATTGCTGCCAAAATTACGCTAACTACAACAATCTCTCTTCGGTTTTGCCCAAAAAAGTTGCCTAAACCACCGGGCAGTTCTGCCAAAAACTCGGCAACTTGGTTGCCAATGTGCTGCATTTGAGATACTGATTTGTCCAATGGAGGCTTTTCAGGGTTTAAAGGCTCAGCAGCTAGCTGCTGAGCTACTCCTGCTTGCCGAGCAGATGCCGTGGTTGTGGTTGCCGGGGTGGGTTTAGCGAAGAGATTTCCCTTCTCCGGCGATAATTGCTGTTTCCCAGCTACCTTGACTATTTCAGGAATTGCGGGATAGGGTTGCAGCGCCAAAGCCTCTACAGGTGTCGTTAGCCACTCATCGCTAATGCTTTGCCCGTGCAAGGTATGCCAAATTTCTTCTGTGATGTGGGGCATCAAAGGATGGAGCAATTTGAGGATTCCTGCAAGTACGTAGGCAAGAGTTTGTTGTGCGACAACCCGCGAAGGGGAAGTTTTATCCTGCCGCAGCCGCGATTTAACTAGTTCTATATACCAGTCGCAAAAGTCGCCCCAGATGAATTCGTAAAGTCCCTTGGCAGCTTCTCCCATGCTGTAGTTGTCAAGGTAGTCACTAGTTTGCAGCACTACTTGATGGAAGCGCGATAGAATCCAGCGATCGCTTAATTCTAACCCTTCACTCCCACTGACTAAGGGAGAACCCAACTGTTCGGGTGTCTTACCGTCGAGATTCATCATCACAAAACGGGCAGCATTCCAAAGTTTGTTGGCAAAATTACGCGAAGCCTCGACGGAGATGGATTCATCTGTCTTACGGTCATACTCCAACCGAATATCTTGACCTGCACCGACAACTTCCTTAACCAGGGTGTAGCGTAGGGCGTCGGTGCCGTACTTGTCAATCAGGATTAAGGGGTCAATGCCGTTATTAGACGACTTGGACATTTTCTTATTATTTTCGTCTCGTACCAAGCCGTGAATATAGACGTTTTTAAATGGCATTTGACCCGTGAAATGCCCTGCCATCATTGTCATTCGGGCGACCCAGAAGAAAATAATGTCAAAACCCGTAACCAGAGTTGCTGTCGGGTAGAAAGTCTTCAAGTCAGGGGTTTCTTCTGGCCAACCCATCGTGGAAAAAGGCCACAATCCCGAAGAAAACCAGGTATCGAGAACATCAGGGTCTTGTTCTAGCTTGACATTTGCCCCAAATTTTGATGCTGCTTGTTCTTGGGCTGCTGCTTCATTGTGGGCAACGATAAACGGTGTCTCGTCGGTGATTTCCCCATTGGTTTCACTGACTACATACCAAGCAGGGATTTGATGACCCCACCACAGCTGACGCGAGATGCACCAGTCGTTCAACTTCACTAGCCAATCACGGTAGACTTTCGTCCAGCGTTCAGGGATAAATACGGGGGAATTTTCCTGGTCAAGGAAATTCAGAGCACGATCTGCTAAGGGGCGAATACTGACAAACCACTGAGTTGAGAGCAGAGGTTCGACGGGAACTTTGCCACGATCGCTGTAGGGTACTGTATGTTTATAATCTTCGACTTTCACTAGGCAGCCCAAATCCTTGAGCTGGTTGAGGACGTTCTTCCTCGCCTCAAATCGGTCTTGCCCTTGGAAAGAAGCGGCATTTTCGTTTAAGCTGCCATCTTTGTTCATGATGTTGATCAAGGGCAGATTGTGGCGCTTGCCCATTTCAAAGTCATTGGGGTCATGGGCTGGTGTCACCTTCACACAACCCGTGCCGAATTCGGGATCAACCAACTGATCAGCAATTATCGGTATTTCCCGACCGATGATTGGCAATGTTACCGTCTTACCAATCAAAGACTGATAGCGTTTATCGTCAGGATTAACGGCAACGGCAGTATCTCCCAGCATCGTTTCTGGTCGAGTTGTTGCCACTTCTACATCGCCAGTACCATCGCTGAGGGGATAACGGAAGTGCCATAGATGCCCATCAACTTCTTGATTTTCCACCTCCAGATCAGAGACTGCTGATTGGGAAGCTGGACACCAGTTAACCAGATACTCACCCCGGTAAATTAGACCTTCTTCATGGAGTTGGACAAAGGCCTCGATTACTGCCTTAGATAAACCTTCGTCCATAGTGAATCTTTCCCGCGACCAATCTACAGAAACCCCTATGTTCCGCATTTGGTTGACGATTTTACCGCCAGATTCTGCTTTCCACTGCCAAGCCCGTTCTAAAAATTTTTCCCGTCCCAAGTCGTAGCGAGTGGTTCCTTCTGCCTTGAGCTGTTTTTCGAGAAGTGTTTGCACAGCTATACTGGCGTGGTCAGTTCCCGGTAGCCACAGAACATTACGCCCTTTCATTCGGTGGTAGCGGACAAGAGTGTCAATTAGGGCATACTCAAAGGCGTGACCCATATGTAAGCTACCAGTCACATTGGGTGGAGGAATGACAATACTGTAAGGTTCACCACCGTGATCGGGATCTGCTTGGAATACTTGGTGTTCTTCCCAGTAGGTTTGCCACTTGGCTTCTGTCGTTTTGGGGTCGTATTTGGATGCCAGTGTGGGAATGTTTGCAGTCATGGGTGGAACACTAAATTTAAGACGGGCTTAACTAAATTTTGCCACAGTATAAGAGGGGGTTTGTTTAAGAAGCTGCTCTCGAAGTATAGAAGGCTCACCCAGAAGAGAGTTGGCACAACAGATTAATTCTTTCTTGAGTAATTAATCATCGAGACCGTGTCTATTGCTCTATTCCCTCTCTCTCTGTCCGTGGTACTCTTATGCATCAGGGCGGTTTGTTAAATCAGTGACCTAGGGTCGGAAAACGTATCTTAAGCTACAAAATTTCCGGTTGTTGCAGTGTAGAAAGTGTCAGGCTGTTCTATAAGTAATAGAAGAACAAACGAGGAGTTAGGACCTTGAAAAAGGTAGAAGCAATTATCCGGCCTTTTAAGCTGGACGAAGTGAAAATCGCCTTGGTTAACGCCGGCATAGTCGGCATGACTGTGTCAGAAGTCCGAGGATTTGGGCGTCAGAAAGGTCAGACTGAACGCTATCGCGGTTCTGAGTACACCGTTGAGTTCCTGCAAAAGCTCAAGGTGGAAATCGTTGTTGAAGAACACCAGGTTGACATGGTGGTAGAAAAAATCATTGCCGCCGCTCGAACTGGTGAAATTGGCGACGGCAAAATTTTCATTACAGATATAGATCAGGTAATTCGGATTCGTACAGGGGAAAAGAATCTAGAAGCAGTTTGACTATCATGTCGTGATCAAAGGACACTGAGGCGATGATGCCCCCGGTTAATGCCTCAGTACTTCAATTTAGTTACGGTAATACTGGCAAGCATTAAGTCAATTTCCTTAACTGAGGTAGCAGTTCTTCAAAGGCTTTGCCGCGATGGCTCAGGTGTCGCTTCACTTCTGGCTTCATCTCAGCAAAAGTTAGCTGCTGCTGTGGTACATAGAAGAGAGGATCGTAACCAAAACCACTACTACCTCTGGGAGCAGACAAAATTTCGCCTTGGCAGATACCCTCAGATTGAAGAACGATCTTCCCATCGGGACGGGCAATCGCCACGACGCAGACAAACTGCGCTTGCCGATTCTTTTCCTCTCCCAGTTCCTGTAAGAGCCTCTCAATCCTCGCGGCATCTGTTTGACCATAGCGTGCCGAGTAGATGCCCGGAGCCCCATTAAGGGCATCTACTTGCAAGCCAGAATCATCAGCGATTGCCCACTCCCCAGTTGCCTTTGCCACTTCCGATGCCTTAAGACAGGCATTGGTAACAAAGGTGTCCCCAGTTTCCTCAATCTCTAGTTCTGGTGGCTTCAACTGTAGTTGCCAGTCTAAAGAAGTCAGGTACTGTTGTATTTCCCGTAACTTGCCGGGATTTCCTGTAGCCACAACAAGTAATCTCATTAGTCACTAATAAAGAAAATGGAGTTGCCGGTTACAGGTTAACAGTTTGCCGGTTACAGGTTCTCAAGACTTTTGCCCCGTATACCAAAAACTCTTGAGAACTTTCACCTTCTAACTTCTTATGCTGACTCTGCCCAGTTTTTAGCCCAGTTTAGGGTTTGGCGTGCTTGCTCAGGGGTAGCGGCTTCACAGTACAGTCGCAATACAGGTTCAGTGCCACTAAAACGAATCAGTAACCAACTGTTGTCGGCTAGACGGAACTTGTAGCCATCTATAGTTTGACACTCAATCACCTGCTGAGAGTCAATTTCTGTTAGAGGCTGAGTTTCTAGTTTTTCAATCAGTCGTGAACGTACTTCCATACCCGCCAAATGCAAATCTATGCGGTCATAGGCAGAAGTATAGCTGGTGCGGTCTTGTAGGCTTTGGTAGAGTTCACTCAAATCAAGTCCCGATTGGGCGATTGCTTCTAGTAGGTAAAGTGCCGATAACAAGGCGTCTCGTTCGGGAATATGATTACCGTAACCAATTCCCCCTGATTCTTCACCACCTAGTAAGACTTGACTTGATAACATCCGGTCGGCAATGTACTTATAGCCAATGGGAGTTTCATAGACCGATAGCCCGTATAAATCAGCAATACGGGGAATTAAGTCCGAACCACTCAGGGTTTTAACTATTTCACCAGTAAACTGACGCCGAGAGGCCAGGTGTTCGATCAAAATGGGGATGAGAATTTGGGAACTCAGGAAGTTTCCCTGACCATCGACAGCGGCGATGCGATCGCAATCTCCATCAAACACTAACCCTATCGCCAGCCTTGCGTTCTCTTGACGCTGGTGAGTTTTAATATCTTGGAATAGCTGAGAAAGATAACGGGCCAAGGGTTCTGGCGCGCCACCACCAAACAAAGGATCCCGTGAGCTATTGATTTCCCGAATCGGCATGTCTAGGATCCGGCTTAAGCCAGTTGCGGCTGCACCATGCATCACGTCTGCGAAAACGGTCAATTTTCCTTGACTGATGAACTCTTTAATCTGAGAAAGCTCAACTTTTGTTCGTAGTTCCTCGCAATAGCTGGGCCAAGGATCGAAGTTGCTCAGACTACCGGGGGTTTCGGCAGGTGTTATTGCTTGAGAGAGTCGGGCTTCGATTTTCTGGGTAATTTCTGGAGGGACTGAGCCACCAAAAGCCCCTTTTACTTTCAATCCTAGGTAAATACCAGGATTATGACTAGCTGTAATCACCAGAGCTCCTAGGGCATTCTGATGCTTTGCCGCCCAGCTAAAAGCCGGAGTTGGGGCATAACTATCAGAAAGTAACACATCAAAACCAGCAGCTGTAACTACTTCGGCTGTCTTCATTGCAAAGTTTTCCGCCATGAAGCGCCGGTCATAACCCACAATAATTGTGCGGCTACCAGTAGTACCTCCATAGGTTTCTGCCAGAATTTGAGCAGCCACATGGGCTACCAAAGCCAAGCGCTCGAAAGTGAAATCGGCGGCGATGATACCTCGCCAGCCGTCAGTTCCAAACTTGATTGAATCCACGGCAATCGCTGTAAATAAAGGATATTGATTTTCTGAAATTCCCTGACTGACGGCAGGATCCTAACATTTGTCAATCGTGATGTCTTGCTTAGTCAGTATGGGTGCATCTCACCTTTTGCAGAGATACCTTATGATTTACGAATTAAATTTTACTCTGTCCGGATTTTTGGGCGGGTACTCAGGATGAGCTGACTGCACAGTTAGATCTGTACAGTCTTTGTATCAAGAGTTTTTTGAGTACACCAACAACCTCAGCCTTGTTAGTGGCTAGCTCTTAAGCCGAATGATCTGGTAGCTTGGCTAGCATTGAGCGCAATGTCATGCGTTCAATATAAGGCCAACCTCCAGTTTCTTCGATATCTTTAAGCAGAGCATGGAGAGCTTGGCGATTATTAGGCAAAGACTCCTGAAACCAATTCTCTCTAATCTCGCGATGGGAATGCTCTAATGCTCTGAGCAAAGCTAACAGGACTAGAGCGTTATCTTGATGGCTACTTGCTAGGGAATGAATTTCTGCCGAGAGTTCTTGCAGCTTGACCTGTAACTGCCTTGAGTCAAAATTCTGGTCACTGTTCATGCCATCAATTTCAAATACATCAAATTAACCTAAAGCTTAGCTGGATGCAATCACCAGAGCTTGATTGAGAGTTTAAGGATACTCTTCCCGTGTACAATGCTCTTACAACAAGAGCTGAGGCTGAATCATTCGGTGCCATCCCAGGAACTTCGCTCGATTTGGTGGTGGTTCGACAGATTTAACTCTCACCAAAACTGTTCTTGTGTACCAAAATATAGCATGGGTGTCAAGTTAGTCGGAGATATCTGCTGTCGATGTCTTGAGAGCGACGGTAGTTTCATTCCGATTTAGCAGATTAAATACATCCATCACCTTGAGATAAATTTTCAGATCAGACTATTGAGATTGACCATGAGGTATCGCGCTTTTATCATTGCCTTCCTAGCTTTGTGCCTGGGTGTGTTGACGGCTTGTAGTGAAGGACCAGCAACAGCAACCAGTATTGAAGGACTAACCTACGACCAGATCAGAAATACTGGTTTGGCGAATCTTTGTCCGCAGCTTTCCGAAACAGCTCGTGGTTCTATTGCCATAGAGCCAAGCCAGTCCTATAAAGTACTGGACATGTGCTTACAACCGACCAAGTTTTATGTTAAGGAAGAACCCGCTAATAAGCGGCAAGAGGCAGAATTTGTTCCGGGCAAATTATTAACAAGGTACACTTCCAGCCTTGACCAAGTTCAGGGAGAATTAAAAGCTGACGACACAGGAACCTTAACCTTCATAGAACAGGGGGGTATGGACTTTCAAGCAATCACAGTCCAATTACCTGGAGGCGAGCAAACCCCTTTCCTGTTCACAGTTAAAAATTTGGTTGCCAAGAGTCAGCCAGGTCTTGATAGCCTCAACACTTCCACTGACTTCGTTGGTGAGTACAAAGTTCCCTCCTACCGTGGTGCTGTTTTCCTAGATCCTAAGGGTCGTGGGGTCGCAAGCGGCTATGATAATGCGGTTGCTCTTCCCGCTGAATCTGATAGTGAACAACTTGTCCGCGCCAATGTTAAGCGTGTTGTAGGTGGTAATGGCAAAATCTCTTTGCAGGTTGCAAAGGTAGACAGCTACACTGGCGAAATTGCCGGTACATTTGAGGGCGAACAGACTTCTGCTACCGACTTAGGTGCTGAGGATCCAGAGGAAGTGAAAGTTCAAGGGATCTTTTATGCCCGCATCGAACCAGAATAAGCTTAACTTTCGCGCTTGAATCTTGAGCAAAAGCATTATTCCTGTTTGAGCAATAGTATAAAAAAGGGGCAAATGCCCCTTTTTTATGGCAATATTCCGGCAACTAGGCAACTTATCTACTAAAAGCAAATTAGGAATGTTGCTAGCATTGACTGTGCTTTTGATCTCACTCGCCAAAGTTGCTAAGCGTATAAAGAGCTTTTCAGGGTGTGGGGTGTTGCCCATCAAATCCAAAAATTTAAGTAGTTTGAGCTATTATATAGTTTGGCAATCAGCGAACTGGTTGAGAATTCTTAAATTTAGATGCACTAGAGCTAGATGTATCTACCAGCAGAAATTCTCTTCCTAAGTAACAAGAAGAGTCATTGATGTGACTCCGAAAACTGTGCTCTACCATCAAGAACTCCCTATGGGCCCCCTAGTTCAAGACGAACTGAAGTATGAGAGCTTGAGATTGTTGCAAGAGTACCAGCAATGTGGTGCTGCGAGGATTCGCAATCAGCTAGTTCATCTCAATTTTGGACTAGTTAGAAAAGAAGCTCATTACTGGGTCAATCAATGCAACGAAAGCTATGAAGACTTGCTTCAGGTTGGCTGTATAGGCTTAATTGGTGCCATTGAGCGGTTTGACCAAACCAAGGGAACTGCCTTTAGTTCCTTCGCTATTCCTTATATTCGTGGTGAAATTCAGCATTATTTGCGGGATCGAGGTTGCTCGGTGCGCATTCCGAGGCGATGGCTGAGCTTACGGCAACTATCTGTGGGCATTACTCAAAAGTTGCAGGTGAAGCTAAACCGTCAACCAACTGATGCTGAGGTTGCAGCAGCATTAGATATCTCCACGGCAGAATGGCAAGAAATTAAGCTGGCTCATCAGAATCGAGAGCCACTGAGTTTAGACACACCAGTACGAGATGTGGAAGAAGGCACCACAAGCTTGGGTGAACTTGTACCGGATCCTCGATATCGCAGTTTCCAGTTGGCACAAGAGGATCGGATTCGCTTACAACAAGCTCTGGCTAATCTAGAAAAGCGTACTCGCGACGTTTTAGAGTTCGTTTTTTTACACGACTTGACGCAAAAAGAAGTGGCGGAACGTTTAGATATTAGCGTGATTACCGTCTCACGCCGAGTCAAAAAAGGATTGAGTTCATTGAAAAATTTAATGACAGGTGAAAGCTAAAAAACTTATTAGCTTTTCTTACTTTCCATAACCTCAAAAAAGTACTTTTGAGCAAAACTTGAGAAAAATTATTATCAGGCAAACTGCTTCCGATGACATCAAGAAGCAGATGTCTATTTATCTCTAAACAAAACAATAATTGCCTCGTCTATCAAAAAACATCTTCAAAACAGCAAAATTGTCAACTATACGACTAAGCTATGCCACACCAAAAACTGTTTAGATATACTTAAGTTATCTACTGGTTTACTTGATTGCCGATAGAGGTAGTCTAGGGGAGCGTTTTGGTAAAACCTTGGTTGGGGGAATGCTTATGCGTCATATTTCATTAATTGCGTTAGTGAGTTTAGTCGGTCTATTGATAGGAAGCTGTCAGATTGGAGGGGACACTGAAGAAGCAGCGGTTGACACTGTTGAGTCATCTCCTGCCGTATCTCCTGCTACTCCAGAAGCCTCACCAGCTGAACCCAAATTTGCTAAGCCTCTGGAGCCACAAAAAAATGCAGATCCTGTAGCAGTTGCAGGCTTGATTCAAACTCTGCCACCAGAGGCAGTAGTAAAACAACTTGAGTCAGGGCGTAGCGATCCCTTTGCCGTATTTCCAGTGCAGCCGGAAGTGACCGTTTCAGCCAACCCCGGTGCTGCCACAAGACCTGTACAACGGCTGCCTAATATTCCTCCATCTGGGCAATCTGGCTCACGAACCAATAGGAATCAACCAGTAGCTAGAAGCAACGTACTGCCACAACCAAAACCACCAGCGGCTCAAGGTAGAGGTGCCAGCGCCTCGAAACCAGGTACTCCTGCCAGAGGTAATGCCGGTAGTGCCAGCGCCTCGAAACCAGGTACTCCTGCCAGAGCTAGTGGTAGCACTAGCACTCCTCAACCAGGCGGTAGCTCTATCGCAGCTATTCCCGAATTGACACCAGTAATCCCAGAATTACCTGACCCAGAGCAGGCAAAGGGTGTTAAAGTTACCGGAGTAATTCAAGTGGGTGGCATTCCCAGTGCCATAGTAGAAGTACCTAATGAGCCAGCTCGCTATGTTCGAGTGGGACAGCGTCTTTCTAATGGACAGGTACTAGTCAAGCGGATTGAAATTAACGCAGGGCCTGAACCAATCGTGGTTTTGGAACAATATGGCGTTGAGGTTGCCAGACGAGTTGGGGAACAACCAGCAGAGGCGCAAAAACCAGGCTCGCCAACAGCGTCTCTTCCGGCACCTAGCTTGGTAGGTACAAAAATCTTTCCTCAAGTGTGAAACCTATTTGTCAAGCTGGACATGGGAGTTGTATAAAGTGCACAAAGCATTTAGCGAACAACTGCGATACCAGATTCGCTATCCAGGATTGCCTTTGGCAGTTTATCTTGAGGTAGCTGCACATTTGCAGCAAGTGCAGGGAGTAGAAGCAGTTCTAATTCCCTCCCCACAAGAGCAACGGTTTGATTACACTCAAAGTCAGGCGGATGGTTTGTGGATTAGTTATACAGGGGTAACTCAATCAGCAGATCGAGAACGCATTGACCAAATTTTGACGTATTATCAAAACCGTTATGGAGTCTGGGAAATAGAAACGTCTCAGGCACTGCCATAAAACAGGTAGCACAGTGAAAGTTAATGGGTTCAATTCAGGCTTTACGAGGAACGCGGGATATTCTTCCCGAAGAAGTTGGTTACTGGCAACAGGCGGAGACAATCGCGCGGCAAATTTTAGGCAGAGCCGCTTATCAAGAAATTCGCCCCCCCATCTTTGAGCGCACTGAGCTATTTGAACGGGGTATCGGTGAAGCGACAGATGTCGTGGGCAAGGAAATGTATACCTTCAACGACAAGGCAACTCCTCCGCGTTCTGTAACTCTACGTCCAGAAGGAACTGCTGGTGTGGTACGTGCCTTCATTCAAAATAGTCTCTATGCCGCCGGAGGAGTACAACGTCTCTGGTACACAGGACCAATGTTTCGTTATGAAAACCCTCAAGCAGGTCGCCAGCGCCAATTTCACCAACTGGGGGTAGAAGTACTGGGTAGCAATGACCCACGGGCAGATGTAGAAGTGATTGCTCTGGCAACAGATATCCTGAAAACTCTAGGTCTTCAAAACCTGCGACTGGATATTAACTCCGTGGGGGCTCCAGAAGACCGACCGCGCTATCGGCAAGCCTTAGTGGATTATCTGATGCCTTACAAAGACGAATTAGATGCCGACTCTCAAGACCGCCTCGAACGTAACCCATTGAGGATTCTAGATAGTAAAAACGAAGGCACTCAAAAAATAGTCGAGGCTGCTCCTTTACTCATCGACTACCTAGGTAAGGAATCTCAGCGTCACTTTGCTAATGTGCAGCAACTGCTCACTGACGTAGGCATTGATTACCAGCTGAACCCTCACTTAGTGCGTGGCTTGGATTACTACACCCATACGGCTTTTGAAATTCAATCTGATGACTTAGGTGCCCAGGCAACAGTATGTGCCGGCGGTCGCTATGACGGATTAGTAGCCCAACTAGGGGGACCTAATACACCAGCCGTAGGTTGGGGACTGGGACTAGAGCGTTTGCTGCTGCTACTACAACAGCTACAAGAGCCACCTTCGTCAATTATGGATTTATACGTGGTTTCCCGAGGGGAAGCAGCTCAATCTCAGGCTTTACAGTTAGCTCAAAAACTTCGTCATGCTGGATTTACAGTAGAACTTGACTTAAGCGGTAGTGCCTTTGGTAAGCAATTCAAACGTGCTGATCGTAGTGGAGCAGTTGCCTGCTTAGTTCTAGGAGAGGCAGAGGCAGAAAGCCAAACTGTAAATTTGAAATGGCTCCAGTCGGGAGAACAACAAGCCCTCTCTCGCGTTGCTCTTCTAGAAATGACCGATGAGCTGCGAAGGCAGATTGATAGCTCTCGATAGATACTCTAAAAAGTAGTTACAGCAAAGTAAAAGGCACTCAAACTAAGGAGATTTGTTAATTTATTAGGTTATAGACTAGCAGTTACCTAGGCACAGAATAGATGGGCTTTAGCGACACTTTTCTGTAAAATATAACCTCATTCACCCTCAGTAATAATTAACCAATTAAATATTTGACTCTAGAGATCAAAATCACAAAAAGTGCCAACGGTCAAGCCCAACTGATGGCTAACATCAAGGATTGCTCACGGAAGAATCCCTAAAACTATGGAATATTGGGAATTTTTAATACAGAAAGAGGGCGAACGCTTCTGGCTACCCATCAAGTCCCCAAAAATTGAAATCGAAGCAGGTCGCTATCGGGTGGTTGCTCACTCAAATCTGAGCAATATTAATCTAGAAGTCTGTGTAACTCATGAAAGTACAGGGGAGCTACCACCAAGGCGACGGTCTCAGAAGCGGTCACGCTGCACCAACCAAGAGGGGTTAATGGTTGTTCTTCCCTTCACTGACTTCAAGTCTGGGCTTTGGAGACTACGTTGCTCTAGCGATATCATGTCCGACCTGATGGGCAACTCCTGGCAGCAGGTTGTGGTACTGTCTGTTCTACCAAAAACTCAAGAAGTTTTGCCAACAAGTGAAGCGCGATCACCAGGAGTTTCTGGGGAAAATTATCCAAATTCTCATTCTCCTGATCTAGTTACTGCAGCCACTCCCAAAGAAACCCCAGTTGTTTCTCTTAGCTCCCTTAACTCGCCTGCAGTGGTTCCTTCTCAAGTAAAAGAGTGTGGACACGAGAAAGGTTTACAGGAGGCTTTTACCGTTGAGTCCAATGGCTCGGCCAAGATCGTTCCATCTATCCCCGTCTCGACGACAACTGAAGCTTCCCTCTCTGACGAAGTTCCTCGTAGTCAGTTAAGAGCTAGTCAAGATAGCAATGGACATCAAGGGGAAAAAAGCAACTTGGCAGAGACATCGGCTCAATTGGAGTCAGCTTCTGCCCCTGCAAGTCCAACTGATCTGGGGAGCAATTCAGCCAATCCGAGGCATGAACAGCAAATTTTGTCTAACAATAGTGTAGGCAAGAACTCATTAATTCCTGAGCCAGAACAGCAATCCCCAAACAAGCTTCAACGAAGAAACGAAAAGCGAAAATCTTCAACTCAAAAGTGGGCAGCAGAGGACTCTAGGACTTCAATTTCACCACCAGCAACAGTCAATCAATCTCCTGATTCTTCTCATCCTCCGGATTTAGAGGAGGAAATGCCTCAAGTCGCAATTACCAATAACTCAGCTGAGGTGTCAGTACGGGCAAATCCGATCTTTGAGCAATCCCTACAGATGCTGGAGGAAGTACTCCAGGAAGTAGTTGAGCCAGTATTGCAAGAGTTTGAATACTCTGATTCTCAGGAGCTGCGCTCGTCGTTTAATGGATTACAGCTAGTGGCAACGTCTGATTCAGAGGCGGAGCTAGATATATTTCCTGAGCAGCAATGGTTAACCTTAAGCCTAAATCAAGAAGCCTTGGTGGCACATCGGGGAGAGCCGTTGACTGTTACTGGAAAATTGGCTATCTCGGACGTAAATCAGAGTGGTGACCAGATTGATGCTGCTGTGAAAAAACTGTTCCCGGCTAACCTGCGCTATCAGCTAAGAGATCCTCAAACCTCACAAGTCCTGCTCGACGTTGATTATCCCCTATCAGAACAGTCACTACCTTTAGCTTTTAGTCATACTCTGGAAATTCCCACTGACTTTAACACTCGTTTAATTTTGGGAAAACTCACAGTTTATGACTCAAGTCGAGATGCTTTAGTAAGTCAACCATTCAGCATCACTGCAGATTTAGAGGAATTATTAGGCTCAATTATTCCTGGTAGCAAGGCAATGCCTTTAGTAAGAGTACTCTCACTCACGGATAATCTTGCTGCCTATCAAGAAAACCAGGTAAAGCCAAAACTTAAATCCCCACCACCATTGAATCAAGATTTACTTAACTTCGTAAATGCCACCGATATTCCCGATCCTCTTCCCCTGCAAACTTCAGTAAAACCCGTCTTTCCACCGAAACTTGAACCCAGAACTCCCCCTCAAAGTACCCCATCATCTCTCAAGCTGCCCAAACTGCCTAAAGTTTCGGGATTACGTCCTGCGGCGAGGGAAGCTAGGCCCTGGGCTTTCCTGCATGACCCTGAGTTAACCGTTACCAAGGCAGAAGACCATGATCAGTTATCTCTGAGAAGTGGAGATGATTACCTCTACCAAATTGTACTCAATGACAATCAGGTAGAAGTTATAGAAGAACCAGTTGACTCCTTGCTGCTGGAAGAGTTAGAACCTGATGTTGTTAACGACAGCCTTGCTTCCGGAACGCCTCTTCAGGAGCCAGCAGCAGCAAGTACGCATCTAGAGTCACAAGTCCAGGAAGATGCTATTGAGTGGTTTGATGCTATTCCTGAGCAGAATATAGCAACAGATACAGAGTCTTCATTGAGTATCTGGGATGAAGCTGAATCCCCAGAAATGGCAGCGCATTTAGACGCTCCTCGGCAGGATGCTTTCAAGGCGACGGCGGACTCGGAGGTTGGTCAATCTGAGGTAGATGCCTCACTAGATGATACCGAGTTGTGGCTCAATGATGCTAATCTCGGGTCACCGTCTCCAGAGATACCAACAATAACCTCATTAGAAGCAACTGAAGAGTCAGAAACCGATGATCAGCACAGAGACTCAGAGACAACTGGAGAGTCAGGAGATGATGCTCAAAGTTCCAGGGAATCAACTAAAGCTGTAGCCGATCAGGAGGAGGTTACAGATACTTTTAATGCTTTGGAGAACTCCTTCGGAGCGTTAAATATACAAGATCGTTTTTGGTCGCGACTGAATTCTCTGGTCACAGATGTGGACTTTTCTGAATCGATGAAGCCGGATTCGTCTGTTTCTAGTAACCTGACAAATCCTGAGCGAGTAACTACTCTACAGCCAAACTCTGATACAGTACCGACGGATTTTGATGAATCTATCTGGGAGGAAACTGACGAGTTCGGTGGTACTAATGTCAATAGTGACTGGTCACAGCCAGATTCTTCGAGAGAAAGCGTTTCTTTAGACAGAGAAATATCAGAACAGCCGTCTTCGTGGGATGTGCCTCAGACACAATGGGAAGCTCAAGAAATTGTGATCGAAGATGATCAGCTTCAAATCCCCATGGGATCGCAGCAAAGAATTGATGATTCGAGAAGGGTTAATTCACAGGGACAGTTGAAATCCCAACTAGAATCTGAAACGATTGATCCTCGGCAATTGGACTTACCAGTCCCAGCACCAGTACTCCTCCTACCCACGAGTGAACTTGTTGCTGGAGAACCAGTAGCAGTGCGCATCAAGTTACCGCCTCATCCAGCGCGTTTATATGTCAAGCTATGGCTTCAGGACAGGCAAAGTCGTGCTTTGTTGGATGGACCGCGCTCTTTAGTGGATTTTATCCCCAATAATTCCGGCGAACTTGAAGCGCTAACCCAGTTGATTGTCCCATTTAGTAGTGTAGAAATTCGGTTTGAGGCGATTACGGTAGATATTTTTAGTCAACGGGAAAGCCGCAAAGTGGGATTCGACTGTGTAGTCGTTCACGATGATTTGTCCGATGATGCCTCTTTATCTCTAGATGACCTGTAGGAGGCTTTGAGCCGAGGTAGCAAGAGACTTTTAATGCTATTTTCTCTGTTACCCCGCTACAAAAAATGACAAACAAACCGCCGATTGAATGAAAATCGGCGGTTTGTTTGGCAATACTTATCTGGCTGCTCAACCAGGTTCAGGGAATTCCTGTCAAAGGTATTTCTAATACGGTGCTACAGAGAAGAACCTACGCCTGCATAGGAACCATAGAAGAAAATACCGACCACTGTAAGCAAACCTAAACCAGCAATAGTTGCCACAATCCACAAGGGGATTTTTCCAGTTCCAGACATGACTCATACCTCCAAATTAAAAAAAACAGCAGTTTAAATTAAGCCCAGTTAATTAAAGAAGTAACTGGAAAACAAAATCCCAAGAACAAAAATTAGCAAAAGACCCAAGAAGAGCGAAGTCCGGTTAAGCTCAACTGGTTGGTTATTTGGGTTGGGAGTACGCTCTGGCATAGTCTTTTCTTCTATCTTTGAACAAATTGCATCGAAGCGATCGCACCCAAGAAAAATACCGTCGGTACAGCCAGTGTATGAACAGCTAGCCATCTCACAGTAAAAATCGGGTAAGAAATTGGTTGATTTGGCGAATTACTCGTCATGGTTTTAAATGTGATCTACAAAAATCTACTTGATAAATTGCTCAATTTGCTGCTTGCTTTGGTAGCGGTCTTTCACAATTGGTAATTCCTGCCGCTCTTGAGTGAAATACTCATTGGGACGGGGTGTACCGAAGATATCATAAGCTAGACCAGTACTTACAAAAAGCCAGCCAGCAATAAACAAAGCAGGAATGGTAACGCTATGAATTACCCAGTAACGAATGCTAGTAACAATGTCTCCAAATGGACGCTCTCCAGTTGTACCCGACATAGCTAATTCCTCCTTCCAACAACAGTTTGAAACTTACTACCTATCATACGAAACCTATTTGCATTGATACAAGAGATTTCGGTCGTCTCAAGCCGCTTGTGAGGGCGGCTCGTACTTAAGCAAAACACCTTTTTGACCAATGATAAATCCCTTGTCTGGTGTTACAAAAATGACTCTGTATAAATTAGAGGGCACCTTCTCAAGTTCGCGGTCTTTTTGCCAGGTTTTTCCGCCATCTAAACTACAAAGTAAATTACCACTGCCGCCTGCTAACCAAATTTCCGAAGGTGTTCGATAGGCTAAATCTAGGAAACCCCAGCTTGTAGAAAATTCTGGATATATCGGCTCCTCCCACACGTCTTTGTCTTCAGGGTTACTAAACCTTAACTGACCACCCCGCGCTAGTATCCAGAGACGTCCATCTTCGCTATAGCCCATATTTTGAAGACGCTTAGAACTGGTACGGTTATGCTGAACCCAAGCCTTTTGACCCGGTTCCCAGGTTGAGTAGAAGTTACCTCTAGCAGACACAGCGACGTATTTGCCATCATCAGAGCGGGCTATATTACGGACAACACCGACGGCTTCTTCCACCATCGCCTTCCAGGTTTCCCCAGCGTCTTGGGTACGATAAATTGCCCCAACACTGGTAGTCATTTCTGCTACTTGTGGCTCTAGTGCCGTAATTCTATTGGGCGAACCAGGCAACTTCTCACTTAAGGGTACGCGAGACCATGATGCTCCGCCATCGGTAGTGTGCAGCAGGATTGTTGGTTCCCCAGTAATCCAGCCTTCTTCTCCACTAAAGTCGATATCGGTCAAGCGATAGTTTTGCTCCCCAAGAGCTAATTTTTTCTCCAGCCAGTTCTCGCCGCCATCTGTTGTTTCTAAAATTGTGGAATCACTACCCACTGCCCATCCATGACCAAGGTCGCTAGTAAAAGCTACGTCCTGGATAGTGGCAGCTGTTGGCAAGGGAACAAGTTGCCAAGGGTTATAGCCCAAAGGTGAGGCATATTTACAGCTAACACACAATAGGGCAATCGCTAATAATATTACAATTTGTTTCAGATTTCTCATCAAATAGCTCATAAAGTCCAGAACTGGTTAAAGCAAACTTCTCTCCTGCGCTGATTGAGAGTAATATTTCAGGCTTATTGATACCTACAACCATAAAGCCCTTACGGAGTACTGCTGTGAAGAAGGCTTTCTCTGCAGTACAGCCCATTGCTAATCGGTCAATTGCCCATTATTATCAGCCCAACCGTGATGATTTCAGCTCAAACCATATAGACTCAAAAAGAACAAAAAGCCTATAGCTAAGCCACCAAAAATCAAGAGATTTTTCTGACCTGGTGTCAAGCGGTTGACACCCAAGCCAAAGTTGAGATTTTCCTGAAACCCAGAGGGGGCATTGCTCGCGCCGATGTTCTCAAACTGAGACTTGCGAGCGCCGCATACAGGACAACGCCAATCGCCTGACAAATCTTCAAACAGCGTCCCTGATGACACATTACTCTGACTGTCTCCCTTGCTCGGCTCATATACATAGCCGCAAGCGCGACAGGCGTAACGAGCCGGTGCCTGTTCAGCGAGGGTTTGCTCGTTTGCTGGATCGCTCATTGCTTACAGAAAAAAAATTGGTCTAAAATTGGTCTGCGAATATTAATTGCATGTTAAAAATTATCGCATAAATGTAAGACTTTCTTAACTCAGCAGAATTGATATATCTGGTGTCGGGTGCAAAGATGAAACTAATCAAGGTTCTGGACTGCTCTAGAAGAGTATCCCGGAAGCAGGAGGAAAAAATTATGTCATTTCAACCTGCATCGGCTCAGGAGTAGTCAGCGATCAAAAGTGTAGATTCCTGAGATGTATCTTGACAAAAATGGCAGGAAATGAGTTTTTAGAGCTTCTTGATCTCCTGAATTAAGGAGTTGAGGTTAAGTTAATCGGCATCAAGGCCAATAAGTAAGATTATTTTTAATAATGGGTTTGCTTAGTTTGTTGTAATGGGACGAACTAACATACTCAATATAATAAGGTAAGAATGTAAAGAAGTAATAACGCAAGTTTTTAGCGGTAGTTATCCATTGTGTTTGTTCTTAGCGGCTACGAGTATCTCTTAGGTTTTTTACTGGCTTGCGGTTTAGTTCCTCTGTTGGCACTGACTGCATCTAAGCTTCTGCGGCCTAGCAATCGCGGTCCAGAGCGGCTTACTACCTACGAATCGGGGATGGAACCGATAGGAGGAGCCTGGATTCAGTTCAACATCCGTTACTACATGTTTGCTCTGGTATTCGTGATTTTCGATGTAGAAACTGTCTTCCTCTATCCTTGGGCGGTAGCCTTTAACACCCTAGGATTACTGGCTTTTATCGAAGCCTTAATTTTTATCGCAATTCTCGTGATTGCTCTTGTCTATGCATGGCGTAAAGGAGCTTTAGAATGGTCATGACACCCAATACACCAGATAGTGTTGCTTCAGAAAAGCAACAAAAAGAAAAAATACTCAATCCTATTGAGCGACCTCAGGTCACCCAAGACCTCTCAGAAAACGTTATTCTGACGACAGTGGACGACCTCTACAACTGGGCACGGCTTTCTAGCTTATGGCCAATGTTGTACGGTACTGCTTGCTGCTTCATTGAGTTTGCAGCTATGATCGGTTCTCGCTTTGACTTTGACCGATTTGGCTTGGTGCCACGTTCTAGTCCCCGGCAATCTGATTTAATTATTACAGCAGGCACGATTACCATGAAAATGGCTCCTGCACTGGTTCGTCTCTATGAGCAAATGCCAGAGCCGAAGTATGTAATTGCCATGGGTGCCTGCACGATTACTGGTGGTATGTTTAGTGTAGACTCTCCCACAGCAGTGCGGGGCGTGGATAAGTTGATTCCCGTGGATCTTTATATCCCAGGGTGTCCTCCTCGTCCAGAAGCAATTATGGATGCGATCGTTAAGCTGCGCAAGAAAGTTGCTAACGAATCGATGCAAGAGCGGGCTATTATTAGCCAAACCCATCGTTACTACAGCACGACTCACAGCATGAAAGTTGTGCCAGAAATTTTGACTGGAAAATACTTGCAGTCGGAAACTCGCCAAACTCCCCCGAAGGAATTGACAGAAGCCACTGGTATGCCAGTACCACCAGCACTCAAGTCTGCTCAAAAGCAGGAGGTAAACCGTGGCTGAAGAGTCGAAACCAGCAGCACAAGAAGGACAGGAAAAGACAGAAGATTCCCAGTTGGTAGAAGCTGGCAAAGTTCACGGCTGGCTACAGGAAAACGGCTTTGATAGTGAGTTAATCGAGCCGGATCACCTGGGTGTAGAGATGATTAAAGTACAGCCAGAAGTATTAGTGCCAGTTGCCACGGCTTTATATGCCTACGGGTTTAATTACCTGCAATGTCAAGGTGGCTATGATGCTGGCCCTGGTGATGACTTGGTCAGCTTTTATCATCTAATTAAAGTTAGTGATAATGCTGATCAACCGGAAGAAGTACGGATTAAAGTTTTTCTACCACGAGACAACCCCAGAGTAGCTTCAGTTTACTGGATTTGGAAAGCCGCTGACTGGCAAGAGCGGGAAGCCTACGATATGTATGGCATTATCTATGAGGGACACCCCAACCTGAAGCGGTTGTTAATGCCAGAAGATTGGACAGGTTGGCCTTTAAGGAAGGACTATATCTCGCCAGACTTTTACGAATTACAAGATGCTTATTAGTTAGTTGTTCTGCTAAAAGCGATCGCATTTTCTCTTAATCAACACTCGCTTCTTAATTGAAGTGGGTGTTATTTTTTAGGTAAGAATTGCTTAGCTAGGGTGCGATCGCTTTTAGTTGTAGACAATAATTTATTAAATCAAGCTAATGTCCCACATTTCTCGGCGTCAGTTTTGCCTCTTCACTGGAGCTACTCTGGCAAGTTTGGGCTTGGGTCAGTTTAAGATTAAACGACAGGCTCAAAACTACGGTAAGGTTTTAGCTCAAAGTACTCCTTGTAAACTGGCTTTACTTGTTGGCATCAACCAATATTCATCTCAACCTTTACGAGGATGCCTTAATGATCTAGAGTTGCAACGTTATCTCCTGATTCACCGTTTTGGTTTTAATCCCCAAGATATTTATACCCTGACGGATGAACAAGCTACTCGCCAGGGTATTTTAGAGGCATTTGAAGAACATTTAATTAAGCAAGCCAAGCCGGAGGATGTGGTAGTTTATCACTACTCAGGTCATGGTTCGCGGGTACTGGATCCTGAACCGATTATTTTTGAGCCTGGTCAAGAAGATAACTTAAATGGCACGTTTGTTCCCGTTGATAGTTCCTTACCTACTGGCTATCCAGAACAAAGCGGTACTGTTGAAGACATTATGGGACATACTTTGTTTCTGTTGATGTCTGCCTTGCCGAGCGAAAATTTTACCGCAGTTCTGGATAGTTGTTTCTCTGGTGCTGCTACGAGAAAGTTTACAGTAAGGGCGCGAGATGGTGGCAGTAAGGTGCTAATTTCTCCCCAGGAAAAAGAGTACCAAGAAAAGTGGTTATCGCGGCTAGGTTGGTCTAGAGAAGAATTTGTTAGCAGGTATCGCCAAGGTGTGGCTAAAGGCGTTGTCTTGGCAGCAACTGACCCCACTCAATATGCAATTGATGCATCTTTAAATGGCTTCTATGCTGGAGCTTTTACTTACTTATTAACCTCTTATCTCTGGCAAGAAGATGCTACACCAGAAAGTGCGATCGCTTATGCAGTAAAACAGATACCTGAAGAATTTAACCAAACACCGACCTATGAAGTCAATGTAGGGAGTAATTACGAAGATCAGCCCATGTATTTTCTGGGTAGTCCTAGTTCAGAAGCTAATGCAGTGATTACTGAGGTAAAAGGCGATCGCGCAGAGGTTTGGTTAGGTGGTGTAGATTTAGCCACAGTTGATCAGGGTACGGTGTTTAGTACTGTGGATGGTTCTGGCCAGCTAAGATTTGTCTCTCGTGATGGTTTGGTGGGAGAGGTGGTAGTTGAAGGGAAGGTGGAACCAGGAACGTTGTTGCGGAAGGAAAATTAAGCTTGGCGTGTGGGTAGTTGGCATCAATATTTAGCGTTGAGATAAGGCAGGAGGAAAGATAATTTTAGCCTTTTTACGATAGTGCGAGCGTCTCGCTCGCGTCAATCGAGTTCTCGCTTTTCACCATTCATCCAAGATGACTATATGATACAAACTACTGCCAAAACCATGAGCCTAGATGAGTTTCTGGATTGGTATCCAGACGGCTATGGTCGCTTTGAGCTTCATAATGGAGTGGTCGTAGAAATGCAACCAACTGGCACTCATGAAAGGGTTGCTGGATTTCTTGCTCTTAAATTAGGAGTAGAGATTGAACGTTTAGCACTTCCTTACTTGATTCCTCGGCAATGTATTATTAAGCCGATTGATTCTGAGCAATCAGGTTTTATTCCTGATATTGCTGTTTTAGATGAAAGGGGGCTTGATGCTGAACCAATGTGGAGAAAGCGTTCCACTATTACTAAAGGGGAGACAGTGCGGCTGGTGATTGAAGTAGTCAGCACTAACTGGCAAGATGACTACCTGATTAAGTTAGCGGAATATGAAAAGCTGGGTATTTCAGAGTACTTGATTGTTGATTATTTGGGCTTAGGAGGTAGGCGCTATATTGGTAATCCCAAGCAACCAACTATCTCTGTTTATCAGTTTATTGATGGTGAGTATATGTTTAGGCAGTATAGGGAGAGTCAACGTATTGAGTTGCGAACTTTTCCAGAGTTGAAGCTGACTGCTGAACAGGTTTTTGCTCAGGGAATATAGTTATAGCAGTTCTCTCTCATGTGAGGTGGAGTGAGACCCCCTAAATCCCCCTTATCAAGGGGGACTTGAAGCTTAAGAACATACCTCACAAGACTAGGAAACGCTGTATAAGCTGTTCGTCATTTAAACGCGATTGCCAATAATTGCGAAATCCTTGTAGTGCGACCATCTTGGTCGCGACTTATACCCAATTTAAATGCGTGACAGCTTAGCAGTTTTTATAAGAAGTCTAATAAGATGGTTCTACAAATTAAGTCCAGCCAACAAAAACCAACTGTCACTTGGAATCCCTTACCAGCAGACTTTACTTTACCTGATGATCCTGTGGAAAATCTTCAGCAACCTCTTCTTGCAGCAGCTTTAACTGATGCTTTAGGGGCGAGAGGTTATATTCAGCCAGAGATGCTGATTGGTTCTAACTTTGGTTTAGTCGCCACAGTTAATAAAGAAGTTGTTGTTAAGGCACCTGACTGGTTTTATGTTTCTCAAGTAAATCCAGTTGAAGCTAATATAATTCTTCGTAATAATGCTCCTTATTTAGAAGGTAAACCTGTGGCTGTGGTGATGGAATTTCTCTCAGACACAGAAGGTGGAGAACTATCTGTACGTTCGACTCCTCCCTATGGCAAGTTATATTTCTATGAGCAAATCCTGCAAGTTCCTACTTATGTTACCTACGATCCCTATGAACTAAGTATTGAAGTGCGCCGCTTAGAGGAAGGGAAATATGTTTTACAAGCAGCAGATGGGAACCAACGCTGGTGGATTCCGGAATTAGAGTTATTTTTGGGAATCTGGCAGGGGGAAAGATTAGGGCATAATATCCATTGGTTGAGGTGGTGGGATTTGGAAGGTAATTTGTTGTTGTGGAGTAGTGAGCAAGCTCAACAGGAACATCAAAGGGCGGAACAGGAGCGTCAAAGGGCGGAAAAGTTAGCTGCTAAATTGCGTGAGTTAGGAGTTGAGCCTGATAGTTTTTAAGCCCACTGAGATTTTTTGCCATTCTCTGTAAGTCCAATAAACCGCCAAGAAATCAATTTCTTGGCTAATAGCTTAAGTCGGTTTAAACCGACTGAAATTCTTATCTAAGCTGTTGTGCATTTAAATTGGTTATAGTGCATTTAACTTGGTTTTAATGCATTTAAATTGGGTATGAGTAGCGACCAAGATGGTCGCACTACAAGGATTTCTCAATTATTAATAATCAAGGGTTTAGTTATGGGTAGCGACCAAGATGGTCGCACTACAAGGATTTCTCAATTATTAATAATCAAGGGTTTAGTACTCTTGAGAGGACTTTCGCTATTAGCTAAGGGTTTGAACCCTTGGCGGGTTTAAAGGATAAAACAATCTGTCTGCGTAATTTCAACTTAAATCGGTGAAGTAAATAATAGGTAGGAGTAATTAGAGTAGACGCGAGAGAAGCTAGTTGCAGCTATGAACCAAATCATTGCAGGCAAATCAACTCCAAGTAAATTACTTTTGGGGTTGAGTCGTTCTAGTCTGAGTTTATTGGTTAGCCTTCTCTTCTTACCTGTGGGGGAAGGTATGCTTTATCCTTACCTGATAGGGTAATTGCCCAGACACAACAACAACAAGCAGCAACTGAACAAGAGGCAATTCGTGCTGCTGCACAGCGATTATTGGCAGAGGGACTACAACTTTATAAGCAGGGTACAGCAGAATCTCGGCGGCAGGCAATTGTTAAATGGGAAGAGGCACTTCCACTTTTTCAGAGAGTGGGGTACAAAGAAGCGGAAGCTATCACACTGACTTCCATCGGTAGAGTCTACTCAGATTTAGGACAAAAGCAAAAAGCCTTGGAGTACTATAACCAATCCTTACCTTTGAGTCAGGCTACTGGGGACAAGACACAGGAAGCCGTTACCCTCAATAATATCGGTCTTGTGTACTCTGCATTAGGAGAAAAGCAAAAAGCCTTAGATTACTACCACCAATCCTTACCTTTGAGTCAGGCTACTGGGGACAAGACACAGGAAGCCGTTACCCTCAATAATATCGGTCTTGTGTACTCTGCATTAGGAGAAAAGCAAAAAGCCTTAGATTACTACCACCAATCCTTACCTTTGAGTCAGGCTACTGGGGACAAGGCAAAGGAAGCCGTTAGCCTCAATAATATCGGTCGTGTGTACGATGATTTAGGTCAAAAGCAAACAGCCTTAGAGTACTACAACCAATCCTTACCTTTGAGTCGGGCAACTGGGGACAAGGCACAGGAAGCCGTTACCCTCAATAATATCGGTCTTGTGTACGACGCTTTAGGAGAAAAGCAAAAAGCCTTAGATTACTACAACCAATCCTTACCTTTGAGTCAGGTGGTGGAGGACAAGACAGGGGAAGCTGTTACCCTCCATAATATCGGTGCTGTGTACTATGCTTTAGGAGAAAAGCAAAAAGCCTTGGAGTACTACCACCAATCCTTACCTTTGAGACGGGCAACTGGGGACAAGGCAGGAGAAGCCACTACCCTCAATAATATCGGTGCTGTGTACTCCGCTTTAGGAGAAAAGCAAAAAGCCTTAGAGTACTACAACCAATCCTTACCTTTGAGTCGGGCAACTGGGGACAAGGCAGGGGAAGCCGTTACCCTCAGTAACATTGTCGGATTGAACGCACCCAAGGCAACCTCAACGAAGCCTTAACTCAAATTAAAACAGCCATCAATATTATTGAAGACCTCCGCACCCAAATTGGCAGCCAAGAACTCCGCGCCTCCTACTTCGCCCAAAAACAGGGTTACTACCAGTTCTACATAGACCTACTGATGGAACTGCACCAGCAAAACCCCACTCAAGGATACGATGCCCAAGCCCTCCACGCCTCAGAACGAGTACGTCGCCGCAGTCTGGTTGAACTCCTTGCCGAAGCTAATGCCGATATCCGTCAAGGAGTAGACCCAGAATTACTAGAAAAAGAAAGCAATATCCAACAAAAACTTAACGCCCAAGAATACCAAAGACACCAATTAGTCAGCAACGGTCAATATACCAACAAACAACTCGACCCAATTAAACAAGAAATTAACACCCTCCTCGACCAACTCCAACAAATTAAAGCCGAAATTCGTATTAAAAGCCCTGGTTATGCTGCCCTAAAATATCCCGAACCCCTCACCCTGCCAGAAATTCAACAACAAGTTCTTGATGAAGAAACTCTACTATTACAATATTCCCTAGGTGAAGAACGCAGCTTTCTTTGGGCAGTAACTCAGACAGGTATTAATAGTTACGAACTACCCCCACAAGCTGAAATTGAAGCCGCAGCTAAAGAATTGAGGGGACTTCTGCAATCAGAAAATAGCGAGGTGATTAATTCTGAAGCAGCCAAAAAATTAAGCCAGATGCTGTTAGCACCTGTAGCGGAACAATTAAATGGGCAAAGATTGTTGGTGGTGGGTGATGGTATTTTGCAGACGATTCCTTTTGCCGTGTTGCCAATACCTGGTAAGACCTCTCCACTATTAGTTAACCACGAAATTGTCACCTTACCTTCAGCAACTGCGATCGCAGTTTCCCGCCGTGACTTGAAAAACCGTACTCCCGCACCTAAAACTCTAGCAGTACTCGCCGACCCAGTTTTTCAGCAAAATGACCCCCGTTTCCAGGAAGATTATACCCAGTCCCCGCTAGCCAAATCTCCATCTTCAACCTCAGACAAAGTAAGACAATTCGCTGTAGAAATAGGTGTTACCCTAAACCGCCTTGAGTACAGTAGCCAAGAAGCAAAAACCATTCTCGCCCTAGTACCAGAAAATCAGCAAACCCAGGCTCTGGGATTTGATGCTTCTCGCCTCACAGCCACCAGTTCAGATTTATCTCAATATCAAATTGTCCACCTTGCCACCCACGGATTACTCAATACAGAAAAGCCAGAATTATCGGGTTTAGTACTCTCTTTATTCAACCAAGAAGGCAAAGAAGAAGACGGCTTTCTGCGTCTCCACGATATTTACAACCTAAATTTACCTGCCGAATTAGTTGTCCTCAGCGCCTGCGAAACTGGATTAGGTCAAGAGGTGAAAGGAGAAGGATTGGTCGGCTTGACGAGAGGCTTTATGTATGCAGGTGCTAAGGGAGTTGCTGTTAGTTTGTGGAGTGTTAATGATGCCGGGACAGCTATATTTATGGAGAAATATTACCAGAAAATGCTGCAAGAAGGACTAACTTCTGTGGCGGCAATGAGGGCTGCACAGTTGGAAATGTGGCAAACTGAGCAGTGGAGTTCTCCTTATTATTGGTCGGCTTTTGTCGTGCAGGGAGAGTGGAGAGAATAAGTAATAAGCATGCCCTTGAGTGGAGCGAAGGGTAATAAGCATGCCCTTGAGCGGAGCGAAGGGTAATAAGTAATAAGACCAGTGAAATGCTTGTCTGAAAGGTTGAGTGGATGATTGTTTACATGGGGGATTGCAAAAGTATGAAATTAATTTAAGTCAGCGACGGATCGATATATACACTGAGATAAATGTGATTATAAAAAAGACAGTATTTTGCGAGAATTATAAATCTATCTTCCCGCAAACATAGTGACTATTCTATAAGTAAGTATTGGATAAATCTCAAATAAAATCATACCTAGTATTAAGGCATTAAAAAGATTAAACCACTTGAATTTAAAGCGAAAAATATTAATCCGCGGATGATGATGGGCGTGTACGGTTAACACTGATGCTATAAAGAACATGAAGGGCAGAAATTGCGCCAAGACAAATCTGCTACCACTGGCAATGGGAATATACCAAGCATAAAGCAGCAAATAAGCGATTAAGTAGCTTAGGGTAAACGAGATCAAGAAACAATGCTTTTTAGCAATTGCCCAACTGCTGCGAAAGTTTAAACAGGTAATAATTAAAGCCATTGCCAGGTAAATAGCGGCATATTTGAAGTATCCGTAAGACTGACTAGTAACCGAATATATTTTGTCTAGTCCATTCAAAAACCGCTCGAATATTTGCCCAGTTGTGTGTTCTTGTAAATATTTTTGGGGACTCGGAATTAAGTCCGTGGGCATTTCTGGTACCAGCCTTTTCCATCGCCATAAAGTCTGGTTCCCTGCTTGGCTTCTTGCCAAGAGTCATACCACATATAAAAAGTGGAATTGACATTATAAAAATAATGTCCAAAGAATCTATTACTATTACTGATATAGGGATAAATCGTAACTGTAAAACATAAAATAACTAAAATTAAGCTTAGCAAATTAGAAACTAAGTAGCCTTTTGCTTCAGCTAAAATATTGGATAAATCTCTTTTCTTTGTTTGGAGATGAGTACAAAATAAATAAATTTCTTTGCCTAAGAAAAATAGAATAAATAGCAATAAACCAGGTAATATTGATGCTTTAGTAAGATGAGTTAAGCCAATTACAGCTCCACTGATAATTCCTAATTGCCATGAAGGTCTAATTAGCAGTTTGTACATTAGTAAAAAGCTACAAAAGTTCAAGAAGTAAAATAACAACTCAACTTGAACGTAGGCGGCTCTAAAAATAAATACGGTAAAAGTAGCAATTAACCAAAGATTAACAGCAAGACGCAGGGGAAAACTAGCCGCTAGAAGTAAAAATAGTGCAGGTAAAATTGCTGCTGATAAAGCAATATTAAAATATTTACCTCGAGTAAAGTACTCATTCTCGCTGAAATCAGGGTCGTATATTAGTGATAGTAAGAAGGGATAAACTGGCATACGGTTGCGTCCACCAGTGTAGTTATAGTCAGTTTCGTACATATTCTGTGCATAGCTCAGATAAGCACTCTGATCAATCTTGTCTCGATCTAAGTTGACTCGCCTCGAATGCTCTAAGGCACCATAGCAGTATAAAGAAATAAACAGCACGGCAAGCCCAGCAAAGCAAATTTTTTGGAAATATTGAATTCGATTTAATTTCATTGCCCAATATATAGCAATTCTAGATACATTGTGAAAACGCCATGTTTTATCTCTATCTATTTGTGTCAATCTGTGGTCAATGTTTCTCAGAAGTCATTAAAAAACCCTATAAATAAGCAGATTAATTAACTAAAATTATTGCCCAAAGATTAGTCAAAAAATATTATATTTTAAGATGCAATAAATAGCTCTAAATCCATCTTTCCAGTTGACTTTCTTGCCATCTTGGTAGGTACGACCGTAGTAAGAAATTCCTACTTCGTAAATGCGGCAGTGTTTTTTAGCAACTTTCGCCGTAATTTCCGGTTCAAATCCAAAGCGATTTTCCTCAATTTTGATTGATTGGATAATTTCCCGACGAAAAGCTTTGTAGCAAGTTTCCATATCAGTAAGATTGATATTGGTAAACATGTTAGACAAAGTTGTGAGGAACTTGTTACCTACTAGATGCCAGTAATAGAGAACACGATGGGCATTGCCCCCGGCAAATCTTGAGCCATAAACTACATCAGCTTTGTTTTCTAAGATTGGCTTAATCAGCAGAGGATATTCTTGGGGGTCATATTCAAGATCCGCATCTTGAATAATAATAATATCTCCCGTTGCAGCATTAATTCCTGTACGTAGTGCGGCACCCTTACCACAATTACGAGCATGATAAATAACTCTATTAACTTGTGGTTCAATGACAGACTGCAAAACCTGCCTTGTGCCATCTGTTGAGCAGTCGTCAATAATAATAATTTCCACTTCACTAATGGGAGATGCCTTGACGGCTTGAACAACATCCTCAATAGTTTTTACTTCGTTGAAACAAGGAATGATAATACTTATTTTCACAAAACAAGCAGTTTAAAAAAGGATTAAAAGTACTGATTATTGTTAAGAAACTATAGGTTAGAACTAAGTAAACAAACAGATAGAAAATCCTTAATTTTGTTCCATGGCAGTAAAGCATAGCATTAAACCCCACTTAAGGCAGATTAATCGGCGGTACGGAGTCTCTGGAAAGCAATTTCATGTAAAAATTTGTTACAAAAAACGCTTCCTTGCGCAAAAGGAAAGCTTTACTCTGAAAAATATCTAGCAACTCAAAATCAAAAAATTTTGTAGTTGGCTCCAGAAAACCTGGAAAAATGGTAATACCCGCGCCACTTTCCCGGAAATTCCAACCTTGGGACTTGCAATGCGGGATTTTTTAGGGTGAATGGTCATGTTAGGAGTTCAGGGACATAATTCAGTACCACGAAAATAGTTCCCCAATCCTTGCGGAGATCCTAAACCTCTTGAGGCTATCTCAAACAGATGCTACGGAGGCTTCCCAACTAACTCAAGCCTTTGAAGCCCGTGAATTTCAACTAGGCGATACTCTATATAGTTACAACCCACTCCATCTAGCAGACAATTCTGCCACAGAGGAAAACGATAACTTAGGCTTATATCTAATTTGCCAAGGTCGGGTTCGCTTGTTAGGCTTAGAAAAATCTGGAAGCAGAGAAGTTTCGGCAATGGTGCTGGAGGCTGGAGAAAGCTTCGGTACTGAGACTTTATTTGCCGATATTCCCTCCCTCAGACAAGCGATCGCAGCTAGTGATACTCAAGTTGCCTGGATTCCCCTAACTCAACTCCAGTCTTGGTTAGAAAGATTACCCAACCTACAAGAGTACCTGCGGCAAACTGCCCTAACTCGACAACGCCTGATTTTCTTTAAAACCTCAACTGACTGGCGACGCTTACCCGCAGCCCAACTACAAGAAGTTTTACCCTATTTAAGAGAAACCACGATTTCTGCTGGCGAAGCATTAGTTGCCTCCTCTGCATCAGGACGCTTTTGGCTGTGTAGTGGCGAAATTAGTCAAGGTGAACAAACAAGCGCCCCCAGTATAGGAGAAAGTTGGGGCTATCCCCATGCCACACCAGCCGAGTGGATTGCTCAAACCGATTTGTTAGTTTACCAACTTCCCCAAGAACATTGGCAAGCTGTAGAGAATGCCGGAATCTCCTTTGATTCCCCCTCCAGCAACAGCCACCATTCTCCTCAAGACAAGACAAGGGTTGTTGCCAAAGTCCGCACAGCCCCAGCACTGCGATCGCGGTCGCCCGCCAGCGAACCTCAAGCACCACCACCGCCTAACTCCCCAGCCGAAAGCGTAGTTTTTCCTAAACCATCCAAGCAGGGTTATCGAGTACGCAGCTTTTGGCAACGCTATCCTTTCATTCAACAACAAAGTGCCGCAGATTGTGGAGCCGCTAGCTTAGCGATGATTAGCCGCTACTGGGGCAAAACCTTCAGCCTTAACTACCTGCGGAATCTCGCCAATGTCGTAGGTGCTGGTGCTTCTCTCAAAAGCTTAGCTAATGGTGCCGAAAGTTTAGGATTTCAGGCACGACCCGTTAGGGCTTCTTTAAGCCGCTTGGTGGAGCAGAAAAACCCCTGGATTGCTCACTGGCAAGGCGATCACTATGTAGTGGTTTATCGAGTTAAAGGCGATCGCGTCCTGATGGCTGATCCTGGAGTCGGCAAGCGATTAGTAACGCGCCAAGAATTTCTCGCTGGTTGGACTGGCTATGCCTTACTCTTAGACCCCACCGAGCGCCTAGAAGCCGTACCTAACCAAAAAACTCCCTCCGCAGCTTTTTAGGGGTAATTTGGTACCGCTCCCTGGTGGTGCAAATTATCTTTGCCTCTTTGTTGATTCAGGTTTTTGGTCTGATTACTCCCCTGTTTACTCAGATCATTCTTGACCGAGTGGTGGTTAATAAAAGCTTCGTCACCCTTCATGTCTTTGCCATCGGTTTAGTACTGTTTGGAGTGTGGCGTATTGGCTTGATGGCAATTCGTCAATACCTGCTAGATTACTTTGCTAATCGTTTAGACCTCACCCTAATTAGCGGCTTTATTAGCCATGCTCTCAAGTTACCGTTGAGTTTCTTTGAATTGCGCCATGTAGGAGATATTATTACCCGCGTTCAAGAAAACCAAAAGATTCAAAGATTTCTTACCCGCCAAGCGATTACTACCTGGCTAGATTCCTTGATGGCGATTGTTTACATCGGGTTGATGGCTTATTACAACTGGCGTCTTACTTTGCTGGTAGTGGGACTAATTCCCCCTATCGCCATTTTGACCGTGGTGGCAAGTCCCTTCCTGCGGGGGATATCACGGCAAATCTTTAACAAAGAAGCTGAGCAAAATTCCTCCCTAGTAGAAATGATGACGGGGGTTGCTACAGTTAAAGCGGCGGCGGCTGAAGCAGATTTGCGTTGGCGTTGGGAAGATCGTTTAACGGCAACACTCAATTCAAGATTTCGCGGTCAAAAACTGGCTAATGGTTTGCAATCAACTGGTAGCTTAATTAATATCTTAGGTACGACAGCTCTGTTATGGTACGGGGCGATACTGGTGATTGAGGATCAACTTACCATTGGTCAGTTTGTAGCTTTTAATATGCTTATTGGTAATGTGATCAACCCAGTTCTATCTTTGGTAGGTCTTTGGGATCAGTTGCAGGAAGTAATGGTTTCTGTGGAACGACTTAATGATGTACTCTCCCAGACTCCAGAAGAAACTCCCGAAACACCATTGATGGTTCTACCTAAGTTACGGGGCGATGTAAAGTTTGAAAATGTCACCTTTCGCTACGATCAAGAAGGGGAGCGTAATATCCTGGAGAACCTTAATTTTGAGGTAAACTCAGGGCAAACTATCGCTATTGTTGGTCGCAGTGGTTCTGGTAAAAGTACTTTGGTGAAACTATTGCAGAGCCTATATTACGCGACTAGTACGCATCCTGGTGGATGGACACGATATTCGCCACGTTTCTCCCTCAAGTTTGCGTCGCCAATTGGGAGTAGTACCCCAGGAATGTTTCTTGTTTTCTGGGACTATCTTAGAAAATATTACTCTCTACTCCGATGAGTTTAATTTGGAGAAAGTGACCGAAGTTGCCAAGCTAGCAGAAGCTCATGCTTTTATTCAAGAATTACCCTTAGGATATAACACCAAAGTCGGTGAGCGAGGTTCTAATCTCTCTGGAGGACAAAGACAAAGAATTGCGATCGCTCGTGCTTTGTTGGGAGAACCGCGCATCTTAGTTCTGGATGAAGCAACTAGTTCCCTAGATACAGAATCAGAACGCAGATTTCAGCAGAATTTAACGCGCATCAGCCGCGATCGCACTACCTTTATCATTGCTCACCGACTCTCAACCGTTCGCAATGCTGACTGCATTTTGGTACTAGACAAAGGTATTCTAGTTGAGCGTGGTAATCATGAAGAACTAATGGCACTACAAGGGATTTACTACCATCTCGCCCAACAACAATTAGATCTTTAAGTAGTTAAGTCTAGTTCATATACCCTTAACTCCGTTCAAGGGTATATTTATTACCCTTCGCTCCGCTCAAGGGCATGCTTATTACCCTTCGCTCCGCTCAAGGGCATGCTTATTACTTCAAGCCAAACTATGCACAGCATTCTTTAGGAAAATTAGTATTACGTCCTCTTAGTCATTACTATAGTCAGCAGCATCGGTGCGATCGCTTGAATTGGTAAAACCTTTTTTGCCGCCCCTAGGTTAATCGCTTCTTGAGGCATACCAAACACAACAGAAGTAGTTTCATCTTGAGCAATTGTCAAGCCACCAGCTTGGGCAATCTCCAACATTCCCGGTGCGCCATCTCTACCCATTCCTGTTAACAAAATACCGACTGTTGACTTACCATAAAAGTTAGCTACCGACTTAAAAGTTACTGTTACCGAAGGGCGATGTCCTTCCCACGGCTCGGAATTAGGGCAAATAAATCTACCTCTAGCATCTAACTCTAAATGCCGGTGTTCTGGAGGAAAATAAATCCTTCCTGGTTTTGGTTGATCTCCTTGTCGAGCAATCTGAATTGGCAGCCGACAACTACTAGCTAACCAATCGATTAATCCCTGCAAAAAGCCAAGACTAATATGTTGCACGCAAATTATTGGTACAGGAAAATTAGCTGGTAGTTTGGTAAACAGTTCCTGTAGAGCTTGTGGCCCACCTGTAGAGGCACCTATGACTACTATTTTAGTTCTGGGGTAGGAATCAGTAGTTAAAGAAGAAAGATTTCCTATTTCTATGAGAGTTGCTGGAGCAAGAGGCTTGCGTTTTTTCTTAAATACCCTTACCCCAGCTAGTATTTTAATCTTATTAATTAGCTCTTGCCTGAGCAACTGATCTTGTATTGACATCCCGGCAGTTGGCTTAGGAAAAATATCCACCGCCCCTGCATTTAAAAGCTGAAAAACTTTATGTTGATCATCTTTTTGCACCGAAATGCTAACTACCAGAATTGGTATAGGATAGAGAGCCATGACCTCAGATGTAAATTCTAGACCATCCATGTGAGGCATGTGAAAGTCTGTACAAATGACATCTGGCTGCACTTGAGGAATTAACTTCAAAGCTTCTAAACCAGTACTAGCTTCTCCGACTACTTTAATCTCCGGTGATGACTCCAGAATTCTTTTGAGAACTACTAAAACAAGTGGGGAATCTTCAACTAACAAAACTCGAATGGTCATTGGTGTTTATCAATTATTGGTATTGAGTTAAGGTCGCTTCCTCATAATTTAATTTAGCAATATTTCTTAACTATTAGTAAACTTAAATCAATCTAGTCATCCTAGATTAATCATCTATTTAATTTTGTCTGTGTACATCGGCGGTAATTTTTTCACGAATAATTAAAGAGTGCTTTGACAATTAAATAAGTCCTGCCAATATTTCCAAAAGAGCCTGTTGATTAAACTTCCCTTTAACAACGTAAGCACTAGCTCCAGCTTCAGCACCTCTTTTCTTATCTTCATCACTAGAAAGTGTGGTAACTAAAATTATGGGTAAATGACTATACTCTGAGTGCTGGCGAATTTTTCTTGTCAGGGATAACCCATCAATATGGGGCATTTCTACATCAGATACCACCGCATCAAATTCACGATTTTTAAGTTGTTCATAGCCATCTAATCCATCTACAGCTACTACTACTTCGTAGCCGGCTCTTTCCAAGAGCCTTTTTTCTTGAGTACGCACGAAGACGGAATCTTCTACTAAAAGAATCACGGATTTCCTGGTAACTACTTCCTTTCGTTTAACGGCAACTAAACTTCTAGTTGGCTGCTGCAACGATTTCAGCAAGTCCGATGGGTTCAGAATCGTGCAAACTTCTCCGGTGGGTAGAATAGTTGCTCCCGTGACATTACGCACCCGCTTTAATAACTGACTCTGAGGCTTGATTGCTACCTCTTGAGTATCAAAAAGCCGATCTACAAAAAATCCCGATTGTTCTTTGCCTACCTTAAGCAGGATAGTAGTTCGTAGATTACTTTGTGGTTGCTCATATTTGGCAACAGAGTCATAAGCAGGAGAGTTAGAAAGTTCTAGTAAATCTGCCAAGTTTGCTACAGGAATATCTTGCTCATCAAAAGTAATAATTTCTCTACCTTCGCTAGTCAAAATCTGCTCTTGAGAAACCATTAAAGTTGTTTGCACAAATTCAATTGGTAGAGCATGAATAATACCCTGAACTTCTAAGATTAGTACATTGGCGGTTGCCAGGTTTGTCGGTAGTTGTATGCGGAAGGCGCATCCTTGACCAAAGGTTGATTCAATCTCAATATTGCCTTTAAGTTGTTCAACATTGGTACGTACAACATCTAACCCGACACCTCTGCCGGAAATTTCTGTAATAAAAGTTCGGGTTGAGAAACCAGAAGCAAAAATTAGAGCGTGAATTTGGCTAGTAGTCATCGTCTCTAGCTCTTCTGGGCTGTAGAGTCCCCGCTTAATGGCAGTTTGCTTAATTTTTTCGCTGTCTAGCCCTTGCCCATCATCGGCTACTTCTATAAAAATTTTGTTATCCGCTTGATAACCTCTGAGCCAAATGTTAGCAACTGGAGATTTACCGAGTCTTTCTCGTTCGGCGGGAGTCTCAACACCATGATCAATGGCATTGCGAAGCAGATGCATCAAGGAGTCTTTAATCTCTTCTAGGATCAGTTTATCAGCGGTGGTTTCTCCTCCTTCAACGATTAACTCCACCTGTTTTGATTGTTGTCTAGCTAAATCCCTCACCATGCGAGGAAACAAACCAAAGGTAGTAGATAGAGGTAAAAGCCTTAGAGTACGAATGTTTTCTCTTAATTCCCCAGCAATGACATCTAGTTTCGTGCTGTTTTCCTGAGCTGAACTTCTTAGGGAGTCGATCAGGTTTTCTAGACGCTCCTCGTAGGGATTTTTACTTAAGGAGGTAGATTTAAGGCGTCGCTCCCGGCGCTGGAAAGCTTTCCACTCTTCCCAGAGAGTTGCCATTGCCTCCATCTCAGTAGTAGCCTGGGCGATGCGGATTTTAGTCAGTGTTAATTCCTCAGCTTGCCTAATCAAAACATCAAGCTGACGCGTGGAAACGCGAATAGAATCAATACGGTAAGCTTCATCAACTCCTAGAGGAGAAGATATCTCTTGAGTTGGTGGTGCGGCGGGAAGCGAGAGAACTCCTGTTGGCGAGAGTCGTGGTTCTTCGAGTTCTGTTGATTCGGCAAAGACTCCCCTTAATTGCTCAAGTACTTGAGCTGTTTCAACCCCACTTGCTTGACCGGTAATCGCTTCCTGAACCAAAATACCAATAGTATCTAATCCTTGATAAAGGCGATCGCTAACATCTAAAGTGAAAGAAATTTCTTGGCGTTTGAGGCTACTAAGAATCTCTTCAAAAGCATGGGTGAGAGTCTCTACGGTTTCTATACCAACACTTCTGGAATCACCCTTGAGGCTGTGGGCTTCCCGCAGTAACTTTTCTATCGTAATTTCGTCAAATGGATGTTTTTCTAGATGTAGTAAACCAGCTTCAAGTTTCTGTAAGCGTTCTTCAGTGGTAAGTTTATAAATCTCTCGCAGTTCTTCTTCTATATAGTTTGGTGCCGCAGCAGGAACATTGCCTTCTTCCGGAGAGGCTTTAAATTCTGGGTTCGGCGAATCAAAGACTGCCATCAACAGCTCAAGCACTTGTGCTGTCTCAATGCCACTCGGTTGACCACTAACGGCTTCTTCCACTAGTAAGCTAATGGCATCGATTGCTTGATAAAGAGAACCGCTTACCTCAGGAGTAAAAACTAGCTCTTGGCGTTGGAGGCTGCCGAGAATCTCTTCCACAGCATGGCTAAGGGTTTCGACGTTTTCTGTGCCAACACTTCTAGAATCCCCTTTGAGGCTGTGGGCTTCCCGTAGCAAATCTTCTAATATGGCTTCATCCAGTGGCTGCTCTTCTAAATGCAGCAAACCAGCGGCCAGTTGCTGTAATCTATCTTCGCTAGCAGTTTTATAAAGATTACGGAGTTCTTCGTCTTCTATATAAGTTAGTGCAACTAGGGACGCATTGCCATTGCTTGCTGAGATTAGGGCAGGTATCGTAGATTGACTGTCTTGATCAACTGATACTTGAGAGATCAAATCCTCTTCTAAATCTGCTGCCGACTCCGGTGCTGGCGGCTCAGAAAAAACTGCCATTAACTGCTCAAACACCTGCGCTGTCTCAATGCCACTCGGTTGACCACTAACGGCTTCTTCTACTAGTAAGCCAATGGCATCGATTGCTTGATAAAGACAAGCACTCACCTGGAGATTGAAAACTAGCTCCTGTTGTTTGAGACAGCCGAGAATCTTTTCGACGGCGTGGCTAAGGGTTTCAACATTTTCTGTGCCAACACTTCTAGAATCCCCTTTGAGGCTATGGGCTTCCCGCAGCAAATCCTCTAAGGTGGTTTCGTCGAGTGGGTGTTTTTCTAGATGCAGCAAACCAGTTGTTAGTTGCTGCAATCTTTCTTCACTGGTAATTTTATACAGGTTCCGGAGTTCTTCGTCTTCTATTATCATCATTGGTTATACCAAGTTGCCATCAAAGGTATTACTCCCCTTATCTCCGGTAAATCCTTACTCTACCTGCTCTAAAACAGGCAAATGACTATTTCTGTGAAAGCAACTTACCTGAGTTCGACATCACCCTCAAATAATTGAGCTTTTCTTCTCAACTAAAGCCTCGATTCCCTTCTGGCGTTGAGTAATGTCTGATATCGAACTCAGGTAACTGGGTATTAGTTAAAACATCACCATGAAGATGTTTAGGTAATCTCGCTGCCCGTAGACTGATACAGCGTTGCTCAACCAAACTTTTGTGGGAATTTTGGGTAGGGTAGTAAGACTTACTAGTTAGTTAAACCATCCGCTTAAGAGTTAGGGCAGCATCTTTGAGTTGCTGAGTACCCAACTTAGTTTGATGGATGCCAGTGGCAGTTTCTTTGGAACCTTTGTTAATGGTGTCCATTGCTTCAACGACTTGCTGCATGGCATCTACTTGCTGCTTAAGATTCAGCGAGATTTGCTGGTTGTTCAAAACCACATTGTTAACCGCATCTGCTACCCCAGAGAAGGCTTGATCTGTTTTTTTGGCAATTTGTACTCCTGTCTTCACTGTCTTGGTTCCTTCTTCCGTCACCATTACTGTGGAATTAATCGCGTTTTGGATTTCAAAAACCAAGTTACTAATCTTTTCGGCTGATTTTTGACTCTGATCTGCCAGTTTACGAATCTCATTAGCCACCACGGAAAAGCCTTTGCCATGTTCTCCAGCGCGGACGGCTTCAACTGATGAATTGAGAGCTAACATATTTGTCTGGTTTGCTAAGTCAGAAACTAGCTGAGAGATGTTACCAATTTGATTGGCTTGCTCACTTAGATGCACAATTTGTTCGGCAATCGCCCCCACTTTCTGTTCTAGGTTGAACATTCCTTCTAGGGTTTCTCCCACTGCTTTAGTTCCACCTTCTGCCATCTGAAGTACTTGCTGCGCCGACATAGCAGCTGCTCTAGCTTGCTCTGCGGCTTGTCGGCAAGAAGCTTCGAGTTCATCCATGGTAGTCGTGGTTTCGCTGACTGAAGCAGCCTGCTGACTTGCTACGCGTTCTTGCTGTTCCAGGGTGGAGAAAATTTGTTGACTAGAGGTGGAGATACCGCTAACTACTTGTTTAATCAGATTTACCAGTTGGCGTCCCCGGAAAATTCCCAACGGTAGCACCGTCGCCAAAGAAACCAGAATAATTAGACCTGCAACCAGTTTAAACGAATTAACCGAGCCAAAAATAGCCTTCTTTTCGATTTGATCGATAATCACTAAGAATTGCTGCGTCTCTGGAGCAAGATTAACTCTCTGATAGGCGACGATTCCAGTAAGTCCTTGATCGATGAGCCCTTGCTCAGTGTTGAGAATTTTATCAGCAATGTTGGCTGGATAATCTTTATCTAATTTCTCTTCTTTCTTGAGGTCAAATCCCCACTCTTTTTCAGCATTGGGATGGGCAATGTAATAGCCATCCTGATTAATTAGTAACTTCTCTTCTCCACTCCCTACATTCTCTTCTTTGAAAGGTTTGATGAACTCATTGGCAAAGACATTGGCGATGACAATTCCTTTTTTGTTGCCGGATGAGTTAAAAATTGGTGTACCGTAACGAACTACTGGTTTATAAGGCTCCTCGATGGCACCCCGTTCTTGATTCAGGTTCACCGGTGAGATATAAATTCCCTCAGGAGACAATTCTATTGTCTCGCTAAAATACGGTCTATCTGCCTTATTTTGTAGTTCTGCTTCGGGAATGACTTTGACATTCGTGCCGTCCGAGTCTACCCGCACGATTTCCTGACCTTTTTCGTCCAAATATCGAAGCTGCATGTATTGCGGCTTCACCTCCATCAAGCCAGAAAAGATGCTTTGTAACTGCTTAATCCAGGCGTTATTTTCTCCTTCAGCTTGGATAATACCTTGAATTTGGGGAGTCTTGCTCAAGAATAAAACGTCATTACTGATACCTTTTAAAAAGTCTGTAATTTCGTCAGCATTATTGGCTACTTGATTTTCAAGTTTGGCTATATTTAAGTCTGCTAAGGCTTTGGTGGAAGAGTAAATCCCATAAGAACCCACAATGGAAATAGGAATAATCGTGCTTAAGAGTAACAACAACAAAAGCTGATTTTGGATTTTTCGGAAAAACTGTGTAAACATACTTGTTTATCTATTAGTAGATAATGGGACTGTAATGTGCAACTAATACGATGTTGCTTTTTGTTTTAAGTAATTAGGAATAGCGGGAGAAAATATTTAACCCCAAACCTGTATAACTTAAAGCTGGAGAGGAAGACCAAATTACTGCGTAGGGAATTTCATTAACTATTGTCCAGCCAATCTGAAAGTATAGTGCTAGCACTACTGTGATAATGGCTCTATCTACAAATAAGTAAATAGATAACTAACTAGACAATCTGCTCAGATAAAAGCAGGCAAAACTATTCCTGTCTAAGGAAGCTTTGAGAGGGAAGTATCTGCCTAGGGCTATTGCTGGGCTAATTATTTATAAAATTTACCCTGAACTTATATGCTAGTCATCGTTACGGTTAGTTATTTAGGCTTAGTTGACTAACAGAACTAACAAAAGTACCTAACTAGTCATTATGGACTCAATCAGTAAAATTTTGTTCTGTGAAGGGTAGAAGCAGCTAGTGATCAATGCATCCAGTTGAACAGCAAGACAGATGTGCGACTTAGAGTCTTGCCTACTTTACAGCATACTTTCAGTTTGCTAACATCAGCAAGAGTCTACATCAAAATTTATTGCTTTTTTTTTGGGGAATTAATTAATTGTTGCAAGAGAAAAACATGAGCTTTTGGGAAGCATTTTCTTCATTAAATCTTATCACTAATATCCTTAAAATTTCCTGATTTTTTTTTATAAGAGCGTATATAGAATGACACTGATCATTAAGCCAAGCAGTAGTTGTTTAACTAGCTCCTCAATCTTAATCTCAGCAACCGTTAGACCAAAACCAAGCTTTTATCTATTCATAAAGGCAGCACTATTTCAAATTGTGATGCATGACAATAGCAACTCTGACTGAACAATTAAACAACCTTAATCAAAGAGGTAATGATGGAGAGCTAATTCTCAGCAATCAAGACTTTGCTTTGACTCTTCATATTTACCGTGGCAAGTTGCTCTATGCTACCAACAGCATACATCGTGTAAGGCGCTGGACTAGAGCATTACAACAGCACTGCTCTACCTGGAAATGGGGTGTTGAGTCCTCCCATTTGTTAGATAATCAGTTCCGGGAATGCGGGCTTTTAGAGCAAGGAATCAGCCAGCAGCAATTGAGTCTGATTCGAGCCAAGTTAGTGATTCGTAATATTGTCCAGGAATGTTTTTTTGAGCTAAGTAGCTATACAAACTTGAACAGCGAATGGAAAGACAACCAAAAAGAGATCTCAATTTCTTGTCAAACCGCCGCCTTATCTTCTCAGGAAATACGCTCAGTTCTCTATAGAACAACACAAATGCATCAACAATGGCAAGCTGCTGGTTTAGCTCACCTCAGCCCAATCCTCTCACCAACTATTAAAGCAGGAACACAGTCTCAAGCGCTCCCGGTTTTAGGCAAATATCTTAACGGTAATTTGACTCTCTGGGATATTGCTTTGCACTTAGAAAAATCGGTAACAGAGGTTACTCGTTCTTTACTACCTTTGGTTGAGAAAAACTTACTTGAATTTAAAGAAATTCCAGATTTGCCAGCAACAACTGTAGAACAGCCAGTTGTAGAAACGCATCGCCTATCGGAAGTACAGCCTTTAATTGCCTGTATAGACGACAGTCCCGTGTTAGCTCATACACTCAAAAAAATCTTAATACCAGCTGGATATCAAATGTTAAGTATTCCAGAGCCTATGCGAGGTTTCACTCAACTTATTGAAAACAAGCCTGATTTAATCTTGCTAGACTTGCTTTTGCCCAATGCCAATGGCTATAGCATCTGCAAATTTCTGCGAGACACTCCCGCCTTTGAGAAGACGCCAATTATTATTCTGACGGCCAAAAATACCCTAGTTGACCGAGCTCGTGCCAGGATGTCTGGTGCAACCGAGTTTTTAGGCAAGCCTCCAGAACCCCAAGAATTGCTGCAAATGCTTCGGAGATATCTTGGACAATAAATTTGCTGGAAATCAGATTACCAACCATTATTAGAGGTTACTTTTTTCCCGATTGAAGAGACACCGGGATTTATTACCAATAAAAAATGGAAAACGGAATCTTTATCTCATTTTCCATTTCCCATTATTAGTAGCTCAGAAGTGAATAATTTCAGAAGTTACTCACATTTTTGTTGCTCTGGCTATTGAAGCAATTGTTTGAAGAATATCCCATCAATTAGGTTAATTAATTCTTCATCGTCTGCTTACTTTAAATTGATGTATAAGTGACCAACTAAAGTATTTCTTTCATAGGATAGCAAGTAAAGATGCAAGAGATCGGGGTTATCCTTGTCAAGGTGCATAGCTGCTCCATCAACTGCTACTTTGTGATGGTCTATCCAGCCGTCATTTGAATCTAGCAAGACACTAAAATAGGGACTTTCGTAGGGAGGATTCTTTTTCAATTCTTCGTAGGCTTGATAAAAGGGTCCTACCCCAATTCCCATAGGCATGTACAATCCCTTGGGATAATCTTCTATGGCTAACTGAGGAAGCTCTTTGAAGTCAATGCCACTGAAGTATAATCTGTTTTGTTCGCCAGTCTTTGTGTCACTGAATACTAGCTCAAGTTCCTGTAGGTCTTTTTTCACACCCACAGGTTTGATATCTCTCAGAATAGCTTTTTCAAATTTACCAATTCTCCAGTATTCACTGTGATGAAGTTTGTTTGGGTCATAGAACCCTGGCGGTCGAAAAGTAGCAAAATTAATTTCGTTTTTGCCACTGTAAAAGTCTCCCCAAGTTCTTAAGTTGCTAGCTAGGGTAGTTCTGACTTTCCTGACCTGCTCACCCGAAACAATTACCTCTTCATCAAGCGGAAGTTTAGCCGTAACTTCTCTTTCGTCAATAACTTCCCTGAGTAAATTTGGTTTAACTACTGTACCACTAGGATCTTGCCAGTGTTCTAATTTCCACCAATGTTTCCAATAGGAGAGATTATTAATTTTTTCAAAGACATTTTTATAATGTCCCATTGGTAAGGTGAACCACCCTTGGTAATAAAGACCTTTTTTGTCATCTTCTTTAAAGGAAAGCAAAACCTCCCATAATCCTGCGTTAATGCAGTTTCTCGCTAAAGCTACTTCAGTGAGGTTTTCTTTTTCAAAACCATCTCCTCCACTGACTTCTATATGCTCTGAATCAACAGGAAAACTAATCTGTTGTCTGTTCCACTCTCTTTCTACAAAAGCAATTAACTCCAGATTTTCATCTTGTTTAGTCCATTCTGGCGCTTTAGGTATTAAAAGGCTTAGATCAACGTTTTTGATAACTATCTTGGCAGTTTTTTCGTTAGTAGGTTCTAAGACGAAATCAAAGTGTGTATCATCTCTCTGAATAACTTTTAGCTCTCGATTGCCATATCTTTGGAAGTTTTTGCTTAAACCAGCGGGATTTGCAGGGTATTCAATATTAGATAACTCTTTTAGCTTAACCTCCATTTCTTGCTCATATTTATACCTAGAGTTAAACCATAAACCTCCTGCACCCAGCAAGCCAACAAATAAAATTAGGCTGCCAAATAAAATGCTTTTTTTGGGAACTTTGAATTTCTTAGGTTCACCTAATGAAGGAACACTATCGATGCCCTGTTGCGAAGCGGGATTTGTCATTTGGACATTTCCTTTAAATTGTAGTTCCGCGTAGTATCATAGCTTAAGGCTGTCCATTTTTCTACAAACTCAAAAAATTGTTACCCAGTTTCTGCCTCTCGGTAATGTAATGACGAGTTTTTGATAATGGGGAGTTTTTGGATTTTATTTTCTGGAATAATTTTCAAAAAGCCCTAATTTTATTGACCTGCAAAATAGTTGTCTAAGAAACTGGGATAAAATACAAAGCTAGATTTCTAAGACAACTTCACTTTTACTTTACTGAAACTTCACCTTTACTTTGCTGTAGCTTCATTTGATTATTCTTTAAATGCAAGAGTATTAAACTAGCAACTTTCTTTTTTTGTCTCTAGAGTTATAAAAAAGAAATTAATTTTTATTACAAAAAGCTAAAAATGTTACTTTAATTTGCTTGGATATACACTCAATATTTTATTTGTCAGTGCTTATTGAATTTTCATCTTTGTAGATGCCACCATACCCTAACAGATGGTGAATTTTGCTCACAGCAATCCACCATCGCACAACCAGATATTTCTTCAGAGGTGATTAAAAATTACCAATCAAATCACTTCATCCACGATTAACCCACCCTTAAAGAAAATTTTAGGCAGATCTAAAATACCCATTATTTTTTCACCATATGGAGCTACCCCTTGAAGATATTCGCCATTAAGTGGCTCGATAGTAGTTGATGTAGTGGTTATCTCTAGTGGATTTAGGAAAAACATTACATCATGAACTTCTTCCACGACTACACCAGTAACTATATCTTCAATTTCTACAACCATTACTTTGGAACCATCAGTTACACTCTTCAGGGGTAAATTCAGTAGTTCACTAATCTCCACTAAAGTGAGAATCTCACCTCGTAGATTCATATTTCCCACAACGTGCGGTGGACAGCAAGGAATGGGAGTAACTCTGTTGATGTTAGTAAACTCTTTAACTATTTTCAGATCAATACCCAAAAAATTTCCATTTAAACTAATTACTGCTAGAGTTCTAAAACTACTTAAATCCTGGCTCTCTAAGGACAGTTTTAGCTCATCAGCTCGTTTGCGGAAAATTTCTCTCTCTTGCGGTGTAGCGCTAGGGCAAAAGACAAGTTGTTGCGTCTCTAATAATTCAGATTCATTAAGCTGAAAGTCTTCTAGATCATCAAAATTTTGAGTATTTTTTTCTGCAAAATTATCAACAGTGAATCTTGTTTGCTGATGTATCTGAAGAAGCAAACTTTCTATTTTACTCAAAATCAAAATCTTCTCTGTACTACTGTCAATATTTTCTATTAAATTTTTCTGCTCAATTATAAGAAACTCTCGTTCTAGGGGGTCAAGAGAAAGTTCTGCATTAATTTCATCAGGTGGAATATTGATTACTTCGTAGACTTGATTAACAATTATGCCTAATCGTAAGTCTTTCCACCTTAAAATCACCACACTATCTGTCAAACAATAGTCCAGTGATTGATAACCAAATCTAAGATTAAGATCCATTACTGGTAAGATATCGTCTCGGAGGTTAAGAGTACCCACAATGTCATTAGCTGTCTCCGAAAGTGGGATTAGTTCTGGTAGATAAAAAATTTCATCTACGTAAGCTGTACTAATGCCATACAAACATTTATTGAGGCTGAAGGTAAGATAGTAATACTCTTTCATATTCTTGTTTAGTTTGAATATTGTTTACTGTTTTGCTTTTGTTTAAGCAGTACTCAACTTTATAAAGTTGAATAAAATTATCTGCCTAACGCTGATAAACTAGGGATTCAGGGAATACTTTTGTCTGAAATTCGCTTAAATTACGACCATAAAGCTCAGCATGCCCAGTGAGAAGGTATCCTGACGGTTGGAGCGCATGGTAGAATTTACCTAAAACATGAGTTATTGCTGATTCTTCAAAATAGATAAAAACATTGCGGCAAACAATCAAGTCCATGTCTCTTAACTCACAAGCCGGATGAGGAAATGGCTCTTTAACTAAATTGAAAGGTTGAAATTTAACCATTTGCTTAATCTCTGGATCCAGCTCATATTGATTACTTGTAAACTGAAAATACCGTTGCTTAATTTCTGCATCAACACTTCTAAAAGACCAAGCAGTATAAATTCCTTTCTTTGCCTTTTCTAGTGCTACTTTATTAAGATCTATACCTAAAATGCTTATATTCCATTGCTTTAAATTAGGGATCATTTCTTTAAGAAGGATAGCTAGAGAATAAGGTTCTTCTCCGCTGGAACATCCTGCGCTACAAATCCGAATAGTTTTACTCTCAGCACAGCGTTTAATTATTTCCGGCAGCAGACGATGCTGCAATAAATTTAATTGACCTTTATCTCGAAAAAAGTAACTTTCTATATTAGTCAGAAGAATAACTAAATTTTGCCATTCTTGATAACTTTCTGCGCTTTTAGTTTCTAGTAGTTCGTAATATTCTTCAGGGAAATCTAATTTAATAGACTTCATTCTTAAGAAGATTTTTTCACTTAAAACTGTTTGATCTCGCTCTCGAATGGCTAATCCTGTATGCTGAGCAATTAGCTTTGTAAAAGCCTGAGTAAGCCATAAATTTAAATATTCTTTATTGGACACTTTAATCTCTTAATAATTTTGATTATAGACATTAGCTGTTTTGGACAAAAACTCATAATCATTGTGAGAAATTTTTCTATAAGTTATTAATGTCTGCTAAAAGCTTGGTTTCCAGCTAAAAAAGCGGACAAAAGATACTTTAGCCCTGCATTCTCAGACATAACCGCTAATTCGGCAATAATTGCCAAATTCCTCGCGTAACCCAATTTGCCTGAAGTAACACCCTATTGGTTCTGGCGCGAAAATTACTTTTGAGGAAATTACTCAAACCCTGTAACGGTAACTCCAGATCCTGAGATCTGACATAGGATAAAGTGCCATTTGTCCAGCAAAGACGACTACTAGAATGACACTCCCCTATCTACAGTAGGCACTTAGGCAATTGTCAAAGCTTAATTTTAGTCTAACGATACCTTGAGGATCTAGGTAGGGTTACATGCTTTCACATCCCAACCTTTTCCACTATCTGTGGTCATGAATTATGTGCAGCAATCTGTAAAGAAATATTACAAAAATATCGGTGATCAGCATAAAAATATGGGCATTGCCCGATGAGTAACTAGCAGCTCAAAATTACTAATTTTGCAGTTTGCCAATGCAACTTCACCTTCGGGAAAGTTTTTTATTCAGGGTCACCACCATGCACAAGCCTCAAACAAAGATTACCGCCACAGCGTCCTCAAGTATGTCAGATGCTAAGTCGGCTCACTCTTTTGGTTCTGGCTGGAAAAATAGTTTCCTGAATATGGGACAAGAGTCATCTTCTAATACTGAATCTGTCTATGGAGGTAAAGGTATCTCCAGCAAGCCAGTTTACCAAAGACCTAGTAATACTCAAGATAGCCCACATCAAGCGACCTCGCCAACAGCAGTAGCTAATGCTGCAAGCTGCTCTACCTCAGTACAAACCCTACTTGACCAACCACCATCCTCTCTTCCTCAACGAATTATTTTAGGAGGCCTGGCATTTTCTATGGCTTTTGGTGCTTGGGCTACCTTAGGACAAATTGACGAAGTAGGTCACGCTCAAGGGCGCTTAGTACCAAAAGGGGAGGTCTATAAAATCAATCCTATTGGTTTAGGTAAAACTGTCAGCATTCATGTCGAAGAAGGGGAAGCGGTACAAGCTGGACAAGTTTTGTTAGAACTGGATACAGAACTTGCGGATCAGGAAGTGGAGCGTTTAGAGCAAATAGTAAGCGCTGACCAAAACCAACTGACTCAGATGCAAGCTTTGATTGACAAAACCCGTCTAGAAGCCGAAACCCGCACTGCGATTGCTCAGGCAAATGCTCAAGCTCAAAAAGCTGCGATTGCTCAAGTCACAGCCAAGACGGCCGCCACTAGGGAGCTGATTAGTCAAAATCAGGCGATGACGGCTGCGGCTCAAGACAAAATTAGTAGGTTAAAACCTCTAGTAGCAACAACTCAAGAACTTATTAGGCAGAGGCAAGTGGATGCAGGGGCTCAACAAGAACGACTCTCACGACTCGAACCTCTCTTGCAAGAGGGAGCAATTTCTAAGGAAGTGGTGTTTCAAGCCGAGCAGAGTTTTCGCGATCGCCAAAGAGCGATCACCGAAAGCCAACTGCAAGAGGGTGAGAGCATCAAAGAACAGCTTTTTCAAGCCCAACAGAGTCTGCGTAACCATCAAAGTACTATTACTCAAAGCCGAGGCGAACTTGAGCAAACTCTCGCCCAAGCAGCGCAACTTGAGGCAGAACTTACTCAAAAGCAAACTGAGGTACGTAGAACTCAGATAGAAGCGCAACAACAAATTCAAAAACTGGAAGTGGAAACGGCTCAACTCAAGGCCAAAATTGCCGACAACCAAAATCTGATTAAGAGTGCTCAAGCTAAGCTAAAACAGCAGTTCCTCTACGCACCAGTTGATGGCGTAGTTTCTTCTCTTAACGTTGCTAATGTTGGCGAAGTCGTGCAGCCAGGACAAAGTGTTGCCGAAATCGCTCCCCAAGATGCACCTCTAGTTCTCTCAGCTAGTTTACCCAGCAGCGAGGCGGGTTTTGTTAAAGAAGGGATGCCAGTGCAAGTTAGGTTAGATGCTTACCCTTATCAAGATTATGGCATTGTTCGCGGTAAAGTTACTTCGGTTTCCGGTGATGCCAAAGCCGATCCACAACTAGGCGCGGTCTATAAACTTGAAGTGACCCTAGACCGCAACTATGTTAGTGATGACGGTCAAACTGTGCAATTCAAGGCGGGCCAGACTGCTAGTGCTGATATTATCATCCGTCGTCGTCGCATTGCCGACCTGCTACTAGACCCAATTCGGAAGCTGCAAGAAGGTGGTCTAAAGCTGTAGTACCAAAAAGCACGATGTCAATGGTACAAGTGCCGTTTGAGAAAAAAGATTTAATAGCCATGACTATGCAAATTTCTTACTCTAATCGACAATTCAACAAAGAAATCAGCCCAGAACAGTTCGATCAGATTATAGAAGCAATCCTTGCTGGTAAGTATTCTTGGGCTTGTGTGTTAATGCTACGTTTTGCTGGTTATAATCCCTTACACTACATCCCTTATCGAACTCACAACCGACTAATTAAAGAAAATTCTCAAGTTGCTCAATCCAGCTTACCGAAGCTAGGTGAAGGCAAAAAGGTAAATCACAATAATCCAATTGAGTTTAAGCGGAAAGCTTCACAGAAGTGTGTCAGCAAAATCACTGACCTCAGCTATCTAGAACCTGTCGAAGAAAAAAATACTCGTGTACGTGGCGGAAGCCTCAAGGCGTTGAGTGGTTCGGGGGAAATTATTCCGTGGAAGTTGAGAGAGATTTTAACTTAATAACCTAAAGTTACGCATTGGCAATTGACGTATTTTTAAACTACTCGTTACTGTTGCTTGGTTCTCAGCCTAAATCAAAGTATGCTGGGAACTTTTTTTTGTTTATTTTCAACATAATCGGCTGCGTCTCGTGTCCCAGTAAACTATCAGATGTAAACTTTTGTTACAACAATCCGTCTTGGGCGTAAAAGCTTAGAACCTAGCCGATAAATAGTTAGCGGCTCAAAACTAGAGATTTTGCAGTTTGCAGGCGCTACCTAACTTCAGGAAAGTTTTTTATTCAGGGCTACTACGGATATGACTACACCAATTTCCTGCTCTCGTAGAGAATCGCACCAAGCCATCAGCACAGAACAATTAGATCAGATTGTGGGCGCTATTTTGGCAGGTAAGTATTCCTGGGCTTGTGTCCTATTGCTGCGCTTTGTTGGTTATAATCCCCTCCACTACATCCCCTATCGGACTCATAACCGATTAATTAAAGAGAATTCTCAGGTTTCTAAACTTCATCACTCTCTGGTAGGTCACAGTACAACTAACCGAGGAAGTGTGGTTGATTTTGAGCGCCGAACTGAACAGCATTTATATCAGTAAAAACCGTCTACCAGTCTTTACTTGAGATGGAAACCGAATAAACTACTTTTTGGATGCGTTACTCTTAATTTAAATGAGGAGATTTAATTAGACTGTTAGGTTATTTTCATTTAAATTAAAACTATCGATAATGACCATAGTTTCTGCCAAATTGGCAACACGACCAATAGAAAAATAAGATAGATTATCTATAACAAACAATTCAAATCATTGCTAGCAAGTTTAAGTAACTAATTATTACTAGGAGACACACCATGAGTCAATTAATGATCGATGATCTTAGGTTTTGTGAAGAAGTCACCCCTGAAGACGGTAATGTGAAAGGTGGTTTGTTGGGATTCTTCGATTCCCTAGAAGCTCAAGTGATTGGACTGGGTTATGACTATGAAAGAACCAGCACTGACACCACTGATACTATTGCCATTACTAATACAAGCCTTTTACCGGGTGGCGGTATGGCTGCTCAGAGTGCTTCAGCTTCCGTCGCAACGATAATTTGAGCCTTTTAGTGGTCAGCTTACTCTCATAATTGGTTAGTAGTAATGCCTCCAACCAACTTCAACTACTAGCTTTTGTCGATAACTAAGTGACATGAATTTTAGTCCCAGTTCGCTTAAGGCGAATTGGGATTTTTTGAGGTTAACATTGATTTTTATTTTGCCAAATTACTGTTATTTGTTAGTAAACTAAATGCCATTTTTTTAAATTTCTGCCAACTTGGCAACCTGATTATTTTCCTTTCAGATAGATTATATATAACGAAGAAAACAAGACAGATTCTACACACACACCTGAGGAAAAAATTATGTATATCTCTGACTTAAACCATCTCGAAGTTCTCTCTCAAGAAACTGCAACCCTAGCTAATGTTCAAGGTGGTTCACTACTAATCCCTTCCCCCTTTATTTTCCCTCCTATTGCTGTTGCTGATGCTGGTGCTGACTCCATCGCTTTGGGTCAATTTACTGCCACTAATACTCAGACCAGCACAGAAGCGGTCGCTGGTGTTGGTTCATCTTCAAGTTCTAACTCTAGTGCTGTCGCTATCGGTTAATTTTCTCTGCTCAACCTAGTCTGATTTTACACACACACATCACAGGAAAAAATCATGCATATCTCTGACTTAAACCACATCGAAGTTCTCTCTCAAGAAACTGCAACCCTAGCTAATGTTCAAGGTGGTTCACTACTAATCCCTTCCCCCTTTATTTTCCCTCCTATTGCTGTTGCTGATGCTGGTGCTGACTCCATCGCTTTGGGTCAATTTACTGCCACTAATACTCAGACCAGCACAGAAGCGGTCGCTGGTGTTGGTTCATCTTCAAGTTCTAACTCTAGTGCTGTCGCTATCGGTTAATTTTCTCTGCTCAACCTAGTCTGATTTTACACACACACATCACAGGAAAAAATCATGCATATCTCTGACTTAAACCACATCGAAGTTCTCTCTCAAGAAACTGCAACCCTAGCTAATGTTCAAGGTGGTTCACTACTAATCCCTTCCCCCTTTATTTTCCCTCCTATTGCTGTTGCTGATGCTGGTGCTGACTCCATCGCTTTGGGTCAATTTACTGCCACTAATACTCAGACCAGCACAGAAGCGGTCGCTGGTGTTGGTTCATCTTCAAGTTCTAACTCTAGTGCTGTCGCTATCGGTTAATTTTCTCTGCTCAACCTAGTCTGATTTTACACACACACATCACAGGAAAAAATCATGCATATCTCTGACTTAAACCACATCGAAGTTCTCTCTCAAGAAACTGCAACCCTAGCTAATGTTCAAGGTGGTTCACTACTAATCCCTTCCCCCTTTATTTTCCCTCCTATTGCTGTTGCTGATGCTGGTGCTGACTCCATCGCTTTGGGTCAATTTACTGCCACTAATACTCAGACCAGCACAGAAGCGGTCGCTGGTGTTGGTTCATCTTCAAGTTCTAACTCTAGTGCTGTCGCTATCGGTTAATTTTCTCTGCTCAACCTAGTCTGATTTTACACACACACATCACAGGAAAAAATCATGCATATCTCTGACTTAAACCACATCGAAGTTCTCTCTCAAGAAACTGCAACCCTAGCTAATGTTCAAGGTGGTTCACTACTAATCCCTTCCCCCTTTATTTTCCCTCCTATTGCTGTTGCTGATGCTGGTGCTGACTCCATCGCTTTGGGTCAATTTACTGCCACTAATACTCAGACCAGCACAGAAGCGGTCGCTGGTGTTGGTTCATCTTCAAGTTCTAACTCTAGTGCTGTCGCTATCGGTTAATTTTCTCTGCTCAACCTAGTCTGATTTTACACACACACATCACAGGAAAAAATCATGCATATCTCTGACTTAAACCACATCGAAGTTCTCTCTCAAGAAACTGCAACCCTAGCTAATGTTCAAGGTGGTTCACTACTAATCCCTTCCCCCTTTATTTTCCCTCCTATTGCTGTTGCTGATGCTGGTGCTGACTCCATCGCTTTGGGTCAATTTACTGCCACTAATACTCAGACCAGCACAGAAGCGGTCGCTGGTGTTGGTTCATCTTCAAGTTCTAACTCTAGTGCTGTCGCTATCGGTTAATTTTCTCTGCTCAACCTAGTCTGATTTTACACACACACATCACAGGAAAAAATCATGCATATCTCTGACTTAAACCACATCGAAGTTCTCTCTCAAGAAACTGCAACCCTAGCTAATGTTCAAGGTGGTTCACTACTAATCCCTTCCCCCTTTATTTTCCCTCCTATTGCTGTTGCTGATGCTGGTGCTGACTCCATCGCTTTGGGTCAATTTACTGCCACTAATACTCAGACCAGCACAGAAGCGGTCGCTGGTGTTGGTTCATCTTCAAGTTCTAACTCTAGTGCTGTCGCTATCGGTTAATTTTCTCTGCTCAACCTAGTCTGATTTTACACACACACATCACAGGAAAAAATCATGCATATCTCTGACTTAAACCACATCGAAGTTCTCTCTCAAGAAACTGCAACCCTAGCTAATGTTCAAGGTGGTTCACTACTAATCCCTTCCCCCTTTATTTTCCCTCCTATTGCTGTTGCTGATGCTGGTGCTGACTCCATCGCTTTGGGTCAATTTACTGCCACTAATACTCAGACCAGCACAGAAGCGGTCGCTGGTGTTGGTTCATCTTCAAGTTCTAACTCTAGTGCTGTCGCTATCGGTTAATTTTCTCTGCTCAACCTAGTCTGATTTTACACACACACATCACAGGAAAAAATCATGCATATCTCTGACTTAAACCACATCGAAGTTCTCTCTCAAAAAACTGCAAATCTGGCTAATGTTCAAGGTGGTTTACTACTACTGCCTAATTCTTTCTTCCCTCCTGTAGCTGTAGCTGATGCTGATGCTCAATCAGTAGCTCTTGGTCAATTTACTTTCACCAATGCTGAGACCACGACAGAAGCTGTTGCTGGTGTTGGTTCGGCCTCAACTTCTAGCTCTACTGCTGTCGCTATCGGTTAATTTTTTTCTACTAGTAGTGACCAGTTATACTAATTTTCACTACTAGCTTTTGATATTGCCAAGTCAACAGACAAATTTTTTAGGGAGCTATGAATATTTCTGACTTAAACTATCTGGAAGTTGTTTCGCAAAAACATCATATCTTTGGTGGTTACGGCATTTCCAATTCATTAGATGCGGCTCTAGCGACTGACTTAGATGCCTCTCTGAGTGCAAGTTTCGGAGTGAACGGAAGTCCTCTAGGAGGTGCTACATTTGCCTTTGCAGGTGCTGGTAGTGGTGCTGGCGCTTTCGGTGCTGCTGCTTCAGTCAATGGCGATGCATCAGCGTCCGCAGATGCTAATGCTAATACCAGTACTAGTATTTAGAGTTAAACAGAGAAACTCAAGCACTCAAACCGCTGTAAGCTAAATATATAAAAAGTTTGCAGCGGTTTTGTTTCACCCAATTAAAGACACCATATATCCCCCATGGCTGATCTTTCAACGATATCTCTTCAACCAGAAGAAATTGTTAGTTTCCTGAAGAAAAACCTTCAATTCAGGGAAGTTTACCAGAAGATTCTCTATCAGCGAGTAATTAATCAAGCGACCGCTGAAAGAGGTATAACAGTTACGCCGGAAGAAATTCAGGCTGAAGCGGATCAGCTGCGCCTTGAAAAGCGCCTAGAGAAAGCCTCTGATACACTAGCATGGTTAGCTGAGCAGATGATTACGCCCGATCAATGGGAGGAAGGGATTCGCGATCGCCTATTATCTAAGAAATTATCGGAATCTCTGTTTGCTAAAGAAGTAGAGAAGTCTTTTGCTCAAAATCGAATTTCTTTTGAGCGGGTTCTACTCTATCAGATTGTCGTAGAGGATGGTAAAGTAGCCCAAGAATTACTATATCAAATTGAAGAAAAGGAAATCAGTTTTTACGAAGCTGCTAAATTTTATGACATTGACGAAAATCGCAGGCAAAACTGTGGTTGTGAAGGTGAAATTGACCGTTATCAACTCAAACCAGACATAGTAGCAGCCGTTTTTAGCGGACAATTAGGAGAAGTAGTTGGCCCACTAAAAACGGAGCAGGGTTATCATCTATTGATGGTGGAAAAGTTTATTCCAGCAGAACTAACATCCCAAAGGTATCAAGAACTGCTTGATGGTATGTTTCAGCAGTGGCTGGTTGCTGAATTAAACTACATGCTTCATAGTCAAGCTAGTTAAATAGTGAGCTATTAAAAGATAATTTGTTTGAGATTACTCATAGTAATTATCCCGATTATCATCTATCTTAACGAACACTGGTTCTAGTTCTTGGGCGAGTTTTGCTCTAGATTCCCAGGCTTTATTCTTAAATTGATACATAATAAAAATTAAGCCGAACCACAGCAAACCTAGAAGGTTTGAAGCTTCCGGGACTTTAACGCTTGCTTGATTTACTTTAGCTTCTACTAAGGTTAGGTAAGTTAAGCTGTCGAAATAACGAGAATAAGAACTGCTAACTTTAGCTTCAGCGTATTCTTGATTTCCTCCAAAAGCAGTATCTATTTTTGAATCAACAGTAATGCTCTCAGTGTATTGAGGTGCAATAAAGTCACCTTGTCCTGGAGTTGTTAAATTTCCAGAGAGAGTAAAGGAATCTAAAGCTATCCAATTATTATCGTCAGTTGTGTCATACAACTTCAAATCCACTAATCCAACAGCACTAGCATCCTCAGATTGAGCATTATCAACTGATGTTCTTAGAGATAACAAAGTATCGAAATCAAAAGAAAAGCTTTCGTCCTTGTTTATACGAAAATCGTAACCAATTACTTCAGCAAAACTTTGCCCTATACCTAAGTAATTACTACCCTTTCCTGCTGCTGTACTCCAAGAAATATTTTCAGCCTGCGTTGTCTCAGGTGAAGCAGCTACAAAGTTTGCCTGCGCGTCAGCGGCTGCCTCAACTTTACCGTTATTAGTGGCAATTGCCAAAGTTTTTGTGTCAGTAAAGGTGAAAATTTTGTTAGGTGCTTGGCTAAAGTTGTTAAAACTTACCACTGCTTTAGAAGAGGCTAAAGTCGCAGCTAGAGTTGGTGATATGCCAAATAGAGAGCCAGTTACTAAGGGTGCAATTAATAAAAATAAGCTTTTTGCAGTTTTTTGCTTAGTTTGCATATTTTTTTGTAGTTTTTAGTTAGCTTCTGATAGTCTCTGATAGTCAAATATCGGTTATAGACTCAATTGGTAGAAGCTCTAATTAGCTTAAAATAGCCCTGATTTAGGGTCAGTTTTTAGCAATTTAATTTGTTTTTTGCCAAAAAAAATTATCCGTCAACTCCAATTATAAGTTGATTTTTTGTATTCTTTTTGAATTTTAAGTAAAGCTAAACTGAAGATTATGTAAAGCAATAGTAATTTTAAAAAAGCAAGCTAAAATGCTAAAAGCATGCTGATATTCCATCCTATTCGCATCTTGCAATAATAATAGCCTTACTTAGTCATCAGTAAGGCTATTATTATTTAACTAGCTATTTATATTTTTATTGAAAATTTTCAATCTACAAAAAAAACATCAAATCCTGAGATTTTACATCACAAATTTGGCGACAATTTACAATGCAAACTAGCTAAAAAAAATTGAAAGTGAACTAGGAATATATTCTGCAAAAACCGCCTGTGTCTAAATGATTGCCAACGCTCATACTAATTGGGTTTGAGTCTGACCCCTACCCCTATTCTCTAATAGCTCTCCCCTAAAGCTTTTCGGGCATGGGTCAAGGGCTTAGAATAAAGGGAGGCTGGAGGACTGTGGAAGTGAAATTGAAAAAGCCAATTAGGAATACCTGGTTTTACTCTAGCTGCTGCCAACAAAGCAACTTATCCCACCAAACTACTTGCCTGAGGGATAAAATTGCTCGGTAATGCTGATTTTTTTGTTTAACCACGCCCTCGGTAGGATTCGAACCTACGACCTAAGGATTAGAAATCCTGTGCTCTATCCCCTGAGCTACGAGGGCATAACTTAATCATTACACAAAGCTCAAACAGCCTACTGATCGGCAGAATTACTTTATTCAACAGTCCTGACTGTGAGTGAGCTATATACCGAACGGCTATGGTTCACGCTTTGCATAGATGACTAACTTTTCTTGGGAGCGACCCGATAATAATACCAGACATTCTATCGATGATCCCTATTACCAGGCAAGTCAATATTTCAGGCAAATCCGCACTTACCTAGACTCAAGCCCCTTGATGGTCGAGTACACTATAAACCATTACTTCAGATGCTTGTATCGAAGTGACGCGACTGAGGGTAAACGGCTCAAAAACAGAGGAGCCTAGCATTGCCAGCAGTTAAATCATCTCCCGAAACTAGCATTATGTATAGAGAGATAGTTGCTGAGTCATTATAGCTATATCACTACGGCAACCCCCGACCCTGTCAGGAGTCATTTGCTAGTGCCATGTTTATTCTCAAAAGGCAGGATGTTGAAATCTCTAGTATTCAGCACCCGAAGCAGAAGCAAAAAATCCCGATTCTTACCTATCAAGGGCAAACGTTTCGCTTGCTTAATGTGTTTAGCGGCAATCAGCAAGAGGAGGCTAGAGCCTTCTGGCGAGATCTTACAGACAATCACGGCAAAGTCTGTGTTTTACTCGAAGAACCCGAACGCTATAGTGTTTGGGGGAAAGTTATTCTTGAGCAGCTAGAAACTGAGGCTGCCCCAGATGCTTCGTTTTTAACTTATACTAAAGCCTGTCTTTTACTGCTCCAGACCGTCTATCTTGATGTAGAAGACCTCTTGGGAGGCAGACAAGCTGGGTTATTTGAGAAAGATCTTACTGATGTCTTTCAGCAATGGCACTTTCCCCAAGCTGACTCGCCCAAAGCTGTGCAACAATTGCTTACAGCAGACCCCCTAGCTACCGTCCAGATGCCTACTTGGGAAGAACACCATCTCATAACTCTATTGCAAGAACTCTATCGCCTTGGAAAAGAGTACTTTGGAAACGCTAACTTTGCTGACGGAGTCAAAGATATCTTGCAAGATATGCCAGCTAACGAGCAAGCTCAGTTTATGAAATGGCTAAATCAATCTCCCCTTGGTCAACTATGGAGATAATCTAGAAGTAAGATTAAACAAATTTGTTGATCGTCGCTGGAGATTAAGACACTTTTACTGGTTTACCAGCCGATGATCTTCCAGGCATCAGCTTTTAATGATTTCCCTCTTCCTGTGATCTCTGGACAGTCCTATGAGCAGCTCTGTAAACAAGTCATCTACAACTCAATCCATTTTCAATGGTCAAAATGTTGTCTATGCAGGAATTGCTTGGGCAGTAATATCGCTACTATTTTTTCTGCTGTTTGGGATTGGGGAAGAAACTCCACTGTGGTACTTAATTGGCACTTACCTTCTGGAATGCCCCCCTTTTCTAGCAGCAGCCATACTCTGTTTTAGGAATTGGCGCAGTCCTCAGATTGCCAGTGGACGCAATGTCTGGTTGGGAATTGCTTTGGGAACGGTATCCTTTTTCGTCGCTAACTTGCTATTTGGTTGGTGGGAGCTATATTTTGGTCTTGATCCTGCTGTATCACCTGCTGACTTGTTTTACATTGCTACCTACTTGTTTCTTGGCTGGGGTATGTTTTTAGCAGTTCTTCCTCGACGCTTGAATTTGGAAACTTGGCAGTGGGTATCCGTCTTCGTGATCGCAGTGGTGGGATTGCTCTTGGCCGGTTGGATTGCCTTTGCCCCACCCAAAGTTTCCAATGTAAGCAGCTTTTTTGCTTCACTGAATGCTAATCAACGTAGTGAGCCAACACAATTGGCTGTAATTTCTCCCCAAGAACCTACTACTGCCACAGCATTATTAGTGCAAGAAGTTTCTTCCCCAGTCACAGTAACCTCAATAACGGCTCAATCAACTCCATCTGCACCAGAAGCAGAGCCAAGTAGCCCCAATAGACCACCTGGCTGGGCTACCTCCCTTGACAAAGCACTTACTCCCCTGAGTGAATACGTGAACTTCTTTTATATTGCTGCTGATGTTTGCTTACTTGTGATCGCCTCAACTTTGCTACTAGCCTTTTGGGGTGGACGTTTTTCCCAGTCTTGGCGGATGATTGCTGCTGCAACTTTTTGCCTGTACATTGCAGATATGTGGACATTTGTTGAAGCTCTGGCTATAGACTATGAAAGTGGGGGATTGCTAGATATATTCTATGTTTTTAGTGGAGTACTCTTTGCGGTAGGAGCTGCCCTAGAGTACGACGTATCTAGCCGTTCCCGCCGTGGTTCTCGCCGACGGGCTTAAGGATTAGCATGAGTCCCAGAAAACTATCTGATGCTGATAAAAGCGACATATTGAAGTTGTATCGACATCAGTCAGAGACAACCTCAACTCTAGCTGCGCGCTACGGCGTCAGTAACTCGACGATTAGCCGTATTCTCAAAAGTAGCCTGTTAGAGGCAGAATACGAAGCGCTGATTCAGCAGAAACGATTAAGTCGTACCTCAAGCAGCGCCTCCCCTGGCGATACCAGCGCCATTGAATTACCCAAAGAACAGCAGACTGAGCCACTACCACCACCTATTCCGAGGACTGAGCCGCCGCAGGAATTCGATAGCGAATCCTCAGACTCGGCTACCGCCGAACAACGCCGGAAGCGCAGACGTTCCTCGATAACTGGCAAAGAAGTTCCTCAACCAAAACCAAATGCTATACAGACCGAGTTACCGCTCGAAATGAGAGCCGAGCAGTCAGAAGAAAAGGTCTATGCTCAACAAGAGTCTGTTGATAAAGTTGAGCGTCCCAAAATCAGAAGGTTTGAGGAATTAGTGGATGAAGATTTGATCAATGAATTAGATGAGGATTTAGATGAAGACTTAGACGACGAAGATTTGGATGAAGACTTAGACGACGAAGACTGGGAGGAAGACGAACTCGAAGCACAGGATGAAGAGCCAATTAGAACTTCTCTTGCCTTCAGAAATACTAAAGTAGAGGTGTTACCTTTATCTGAAGCTTCCCTTCCTAAAATCTGCTACCTTGTCGTAGACAAGGGTTCAGAGTTGATTGCTAGACCCATGAAGGAATTTGGCGACCTCGGGCACATCCCTGAGGAAGAAGTTCAGGAGAGAACGCTGCCAGTATTTGATAACCATAGAGTGGCAAGGCGCTTTTCTAATCGTTCCCAGCGAGTGATCAAAGTTCCTGACGGTCAGATGCTTCAGAAAACTTCTGATCATTTGCAAGCAAAAGGAATTACCCGACTCTTAATTGATGGCCAGGTTTATTCTTTATCGCCAGCTGGGCTGTAAATTTGCTCACGATTCAGCTAAGTGTTTCCCTGATGAATAAAAATTCTGACCCTGCTGGCTATGGTGTGGTGCTAGTAACCACTTCTTCACAACAAGAGGCAGAAGCGATCGCCAAAGCTCTGGTTGAAGGTCAGATGGCGGCTGGTGTCACCTTGATGCCAGTGCATTCTATCTACACCTGGCAAGGTAAGATTCACCAAGAGCAAGAGTGGCAGCTGATCATTAAAACCGAATTAAGCCAATTTGCCCTCTTGGAAAACAAGATCCGAGAGCTGCATTCTTACGAAGTACCAGAAATTATCGCGCTACCAATTAAGCAAGGTTCTCAATCTTATTTGCAGTGGATTTCAGAGAACCTCAGCAAGCACTAGCACCCCAAACGACCTGCTGATGATTGTTACTGAGACGCCAATCAGTTAACTCAGTTAAGCTTCCATCGGCTAGAATCGCGATAGAAGCTACACTTTACCTATTTAATCCTCAACGAGCACGGAGGGATTTGAACCCCCGACACCCAGAACCGGAATCTGGTGCTCTATCCACTGAGCTACGTGCCCTTCTTGATAGCCACTTTGAGTACATGCTATCACCAGAGATAGTATAACCTTTAATCTGGTCAAGCGTATCGCATTAGCCCACGAGCTAGAGATAAATCATGGGATCTATAGGTTCTCCCTGTTTACGGACTTCAAAGTGAAGATGAGGGCCAGTAGATAAGCCCGTAGAACCTACCGCCGCGATCACTTCTCCCAGCTTCACCGATTGTCCCTCGCTCACATAAAGCTTACTCGTATGACCATAAAGCGTTGCCAAACCGCCGCCATGGTCAATCACCACCGCATAACCATAGCCACCGTACCAACCAGAAAAAATCACCTTGCCGCTTTCTGCTGCCCGAATAGTGCTGCCATAACTAGCACCAAAATCTATACCAGAATGGAAGCGAGATTTACCCAGAATCGGATGACGTCGCCAACCAAATTCGCTGGTAATTTCAGCCTCACTAGGAAAAAGCAGTTGACCAGAGCCAGAAAAGCCCCTGTAGGGATATCTAGCCTTAGCAGCCGTTCTGCGAATCAAAATGCCGAATCCCCTCGAATCCGCTGCCAACTGTGCTTGAGCCGCCTCCAAGGCTTGTTGGTCGGTATTGAGGCGCTCAATCAACTGCTGCTGTGCTGCTAGTTGCTTTTCAAAATTCTCCTTTTTTGCCAATATTTGCTGAGTGATCAGAGCAATTTTATTTTTTTGTCGCTCAATCTCGGCCTTCTGTTCCTTGATACGATCTGCTTCTGCTTTTAGGCTATTGAGCATTTTCAGATCAGCTTGGTAAACCAATTTGACTCGACGACGCAGGCGGAGAAATTCGCTGAGATTCTGACTTTCTAGTAAGGTGTCCCAGCCAAAGCCTGAACGCTGCTGACGTTGTAGGAAACGCAGTCGAGCAATAGTAGCAGCTTGCTTTTGGTAATAGACTCGTTCGGCTTCTGTCAAATCCACTTGCAATTCTTTGATGCGCTTATTTGTCGCTTGGATTTGAGCATCGTAATCTTGATAATTTGTATCGGTGGACTCTAGGTTATAGAGTATCCCTCTAAGCTGACCCTGAGCTGCTTTTTCAATGTCCGAAAGGCGATCGCGCTTTTTAATAATATTAGAGCGCTGCTGCTCAATTTGCTCCTGCATCTGGCGCAAGGTATCCACTGAGGCGGGATCTAATGAAGGATCAGCGTGTACTGGTGTTATTAACGCCAACAGCCAGACGAGAATACCAAAGACGACCCCTCCAAACCATGCTTTGGTCAGAGAGGGAAACAAAAGGCAATAATTTTTCCTTCTTTTCGGTTTTATTGCGCTCATCCTTTGTTCTGCGTGCCTTCGTATGGTATCCGGGTTTGGGGTCATCAAAGAAAACATTCTAAAGCTTAAACACCCCTTGAGTCTTGGCTGGAAGGCAAAGCTATTCTATTCTCCAGAAATGACTTAAGCTGTCACACCTTTAAATTGGGTATAACTAGCGACCAAGATAGTCACATTACAAGGATCAAGTCGTATCTCTTGTTGGAGAAAATTTTAATTTCAATACTTCTTCTACCTCCTGAGTTCTGCCTTTTATCTTCTGAAAAAGTCAGTGTCATATTAGAAGAAGTTAATTTTTCTTGAGGTATTGCAGTATGGTAGAACCTTGGACAGCCTTAGGTGTTTCCCTGCTCAAGGACTTAGTATTTCAGGAAGTCCTGCTGAAACTAGGCAAGGATGCCTTAGAAGATTATGTCAAAGACTTCTTCAAGGACTGCATTAAGGGGGGTGTGGAATCCGCAAAACCAAATGTGCTGAAAAAAGCGCTAGGTGAATCTCTACAGCAATTCTTGCGGATCGTGCAGGATCAATTGGAATTGAACTGCGATATTTCCGGCGCTGAAATTAGAGATGACTATGAAATACGGATTGGAGAGTTTATTCGGAATCAGCAAGTTAAGCCATTATTGGGTAAAGCATTTGAAAAAGATTGCCGCCGTATCGATGGGACGAAATTAGGGGCAATTTGGCTAAACCATTACCCGCCAGCAATGCCTATGGATTTTGATTGGGATGGCGTGGCTAAAGAGTACGTTAAAGAAGCCAAACGCATTGTTAAGCAGTCGCCAGAATTAAGGGCAATTCTAGAGCTAGAAATTAAGAAAGCTATCGAGGAAAGCACTAGGGAAATTGCCGGAATTATTCCAGATTTTAACCTGAAAACCTACCAAGAAGGACTGCGAGAGCGCTACGGCAATCTCAAGTTAGATAGTTTAGATACTACTGGTTGTGCTTATAACGAACTGAAATTATGGCAGGTGTTTGTCCCCCAAAATGTTCGGCAATGTCAGGAATTTTTACCCCAAGCTTATGAAATTCCTAAGGGACATCAAAGACGCCTTCGGGAGAGTAACCAACTGGAAGAGGAAATTGATTTAGATGAATTGGCAAGATACAAAAAGGTTTATTTTCAACAGCCGATTAGCCCAGTTGGGGAGATTATCAAAGATCAAGAAACTTATCCCTATTTAGTCATTTTAGGTGATCCGGGTTCCGGCAAGTCTACCTTGTTGCAATATCTGGCGTTAAATTGGGCAAATTTATCCCCAAATGATGCAAAATTTCAGCCGATTCCGTTGCTAATTGAATTGCGGACTTACACACGCGATCGCAATTCTGGAAAATGCAAAGATTTTCTAGAATTCTTCCACAACGGCAATGTTATCTGCCACCTCAATCAGCACGAACTGCACGAACGGCTCAAAGCTGGCAAGGTTTTAGTAATGTTTGACGGCTTGGATGAGGTATTTGAGCCAGTGCAACGGGATGAAGTGATTACTGATATCCATCGCTTCACTAATGATTATCCCAAAGTGCGGGTAATTGTGACTTCTCGCGTAATTGGTTACAAGGCGCAACGGCTGCGAGATGCCCAATTTTCTCACTTCTTGTTGCAAGATTTAGAGCCAGAGCAAATCCAAGACTTCATCCACAAATGGCATGAATTAACCTTTGCTGACGAGGCAGATAAAGTTAGAAAGCGGGAGCGATTGCAACGGGCAATTAAGACATCCAAAGCGATTGGGGAACTGGCAGGAAATCCCCTGTTGCTGACAATGATGGCAATTTTGAACCGCAATCAAGAATTACCCAAAGATAGATCAGAATTATATAAGCAAGCCTCGCGAGTTTTGCTGCATCAGTGGGACGTGGAGCGGAAATTGTTAGAAGATCCGAAAGTTGATGCGGTCACAATTGATTATAAAGATAAACAGGCAATGCTGCGTCAGGTTGCCTATTTTATGCAGGCGGCAGATAAGGGTTTAGCTGGCAATCTAATTCGGAAGGAAGATTTAGAAAGGATTCTGATTGGCTATTTGAAAAGTATAGAAGTTAGTCAGGAGAGAAGAGTTGCTCGGTTACTGATTGAACAACTGCGGACTCGCAACTTTATTTTGTGTTTTTTGGGTGCTGATTCCTATGGGTTTGTACATCGGACATTTTTAGAATACTTCTGTGCCTCGGAGTTTTTTGAGCAGTTTGGAAAACGGGGACTTGAGGGAGGGTTGACGATTGAAGAACTCAAAACGGAAGTTTTTGGTAAGCATTGGCAGGATGAGTCTTGGCATGAAGTGTTGCGGCTGATTGTGGGGATGATTGATACGAGTTTTGCTGGAGAAATTATTGATTATTTAATGGATTTAGATGGCGAAGAGGAAAAATTTATCAATCTATTTCTGGCGGCTGAGTGTCTTTTAGATGTGAGAAATCCTGCTGCGATTGCATCAATAGCTGATAAGTTACTCGAACAGCTACAGGGGTTAATGAATTACGGAACCTTAATTTTAAGCCCTCGCACTGATAGAGATATAGAACATTACATTAGAGACATTAGAGACATTAGAGTAACTAAAATTCGCACCCAAGCTGTTGCATCAGTTGCCACGATTTGGAAAGATGACCCCAATACCTTAGCCATCCTCAAACAACAGGCGCAACAAAATAATGATTGGGTTGTGCGAAGTGCAGCGCTGCGAGAGTTAGCCCGTGGCTGGAAAGATGACCCCAATACCTTAGCCATCCTCAAACAACGGGTAAAAGAGGATGACGATGAGATGGTGCGAAGTGTAGCCCTGCTAGAATTAGCCTGTGGCTGGAAAGATGACCCTGATACCTTAGCCATCCTCAAACAACGGGTAAAAGAGGATGACGATACGATGGTGCGAAGTGCAGCCCTGCGAGAATTAGCCCTTGGCTGGAAAGATGAGCCTTGGCTATTTGAATTGTTGTGCAGTATTGCTGTTAATGACCCCTTTGAACGCGAAAAAAACTACCAAGACAACCCTCGACAATTAGCACTTGAGCTCATCATCAAGCAATATCCCAACCATCTCCAAACTCTATCCCTGTTGAAGGATAGAGCAGACAATGACCCAGATGAAAAAGTGAGAGAGTTCGCCAAGGAGAAATTAGAGCAATTAGAAAGGCAAAATTAGAACTGTGGGAAGTGAGGAGCGATGAACACACCTAGCTTATGCCAAAGAAAATCAGGGAATTGAAAAGCTTACTCTTGAAAGCAGGTTTCACTTGGAGTCCTGGTAAAGGTAGTCATACGAAGTGGTTTCATCCTCTGCTACCTGGAAAACTGACTTTATCAGGTAAAGATGGAGATAATGCCAAGTTATATCAAGAGAAAGACGTTAACAATGCACTTCAAAGACTAAAAGAAATTCAACAAGAGGAAGACGAACAATGAAATCTCACTACACGATCATTATTCAATGGTCAGATGAAGACCAGTGTTATGTTGTCAGTTTGCCTGAGTGGGGAGAGTTCTGTCATACTCACGGGGATACATACGAAGAAGCTCTGAAGAATGCTCAGGAAGTTTTAGAACTTCTCATCGAGTCAGCTTTAGACGAAGGTGAGCCACTACCAAAACCTATAATTTTCGGGCAGTTATCTCAAGTAGCTTTATCCTCCTTTTAGGATGAAATCAACAGCAGCACAACAACGGATGACAAAGTAGAAAAGTCTTGAACTTAAACATCATGACACTAACCAAATACGAAGTTGCATTCGTATATAGCACTTGCTCTTTCTTGTCCCCTCGTCCCCTTGATCACTCTACAGTTTAGAGCGCAACTCCGTACCACGATCCCCCGTCGCCAGTGCTACGACACACAACAAAACAAAATTATTTGAACAATTTTCAAAACTTTCCGGATACCATAGGCAAAGACCCGAAGAAATGAAATCGAACGTTACATAAAATCAGCAGTATGCCCGAATATCAATGGAAGCTGACTATTGTAGAGCGCAACTTATTGCTTTCTAACTGGATGAGACTGATACCAGAAGCGCAAGAGCGAATGTTAGAGGAAGCTGATCAATTGATTGCAGACTTGCCTCTATCAGATAGGCAGCGGTTAATGGCATCACTGGGAATACTTCAACAACATACAGAAAAAAATTTGCAAAAGAGAATCATGCAAATTTTGAGTCCTAAGTCAAGTAAGGACATCATCAACGTGCTGGAATTTAATGTCAAAAACAATAACCTCTCTCTCAGTACTCCACAGGTGAATTCAGTCACCTTAGTGAAATCGATTAACTAAGAGAATTAGAGGTAATATAGCCGCAGGCTTGAGTCTGCGGGTCTATATTTACTTCTACTCAAGCAGCAGACACTAGCAATCTGCTATACCAATTGTCCAAGTCAGCCAAAGCGCGATCACGATATACTCCGTATCGCTCCCGCTTATTCTTAATTCGCGTTGGCAACTCGGGCAAAATGCCAAAATTCGGCGGCATCGGTTGAAAATGTTTCGGTGAGGCAGAACTAATAAACTCAAACAGTGAACCAATCATTGTGGTTACTGGCAAGGTTATCGGTGGCAAACCCAACACTAGCCGCGCTGCATTTGTCCCAGCCAGCCAACCACCCGCAGTAGCTGCTGTATAGCCTTCTGTACCCACCAACTGACCAGCCGCCAGTAACATGGGGCGTTGCTTAAATTGCAGCGTCGGGTGCAATAGTTGAGGAGCATTCAGGAAAGTATTGCGATGCATTACCCCCATGCGCACAAACTCCGCCTCCTCCAGACCCGGAATTAGCCGAAATACCCGTTTCTGTTCACTCCAGCGCAAATTTGTCTGAAATCCCACCATATTCCACAACTGACCCGCCTTGTCTTCTTGGCGCAGTTGTGTAACCGCATAGGGACGTTTGTGCTTATTTTCTGGTTCGCGAAAGTCTCCCTGACGGGCATCAAATAAACCTACCGGCTTCAAAGGACCGTAGCGCATGGTATCTTCTCCCCGCCGCGCCATTTCCTCAATCGGTAGGCAACCTTCAAAAAATTTGGCGGTTTCTTGCTCAAAATCTTTCAATTCCGCTTTTTCGGCTGCACAAAGTTCTTGCCGAAACTGGAGATATTGCTCCTGATTCATCGGACAATTCAGATAAGCTGCTTCGCCTTTGTCATAGCGAGATGCCATAAAGGCAATGTCACGATTGATTGATTCTCCCACCACAATTGGCGAAGCAGCATCAAAAAAGCTGAAGTATTCTAGACCAGTAAAGCGTTGCAAGTCTTCACTTAAGGCCGGGGTAGTCAGAGGACCAGTAGTAAGGACAACTATGCTATCGGTGGGAATTTGTTCAACTTCCTGCCGACGCAACTCAATCAGGGGATGACTAGCAAGAGTTTCCGTCAATTCGTGGCTAAATACACCCCTGTCTACCGCTAAAGCACCACCTGCCGGGACAGCGTGTTGATCAGCTTTACGGATAATAATCGAGCCAAGGCTGCGCAGTTCTGTATGTAGCAAACCAGCAGCGCGATCGCTTGAGGCAGCACCAAAGGAATTACTACACACCAGTTCCGCCAGTTCTTCTGTGTGATGGGCCGGGGCGGTTCTGCTTGGTCGCATCTCGTGCAGTACCACTGGCACTCCTGCTTGAGCAATTTGCCATGCAGCTTCTGTGCCAGCTAGACCACCTCCGATGACCTGAATGGGTTGTTGCTCCATGATCCTTCTTTGACCTCCCTTAAATTATGTTAGCCAGACTCCTATTTTTCTGCCTCGCCAAGCATACCAGGATGTACTATGGTAATATCATCGAACTCTGGATCTGGTAACTCACTCTTTTCGGGATCTGGTAACTCACTCTTTTTGTCATTTCCCCTGTTCCGGTAGTAGGTCGCACTCACTTCAGGACCGAAGATAATGTCATCTTGGTCTTCAAGATCATGAGCCTTAAGTTTACGACCGTTAATCAGGATACCGTTAACACTAAGATTGCCTTGGAGATCACCATCAACAATCCGGTAATAGTAGCTCCCGTCATCACGACTGCGTCGCACCAATGTAGCGTGTCGGCGAGAGACAAAATTTGAGAAGTGGGGGAAAAGATGAATATCAGAATTTTCTTTTCTACCAATAGAATAGACTTCCCCTACGAGGGTAAATTCTCTACATCCCTTGTCGTCTTTAACCACAAACGAATGACTATCTTGTTCTTCTGAAAGTCTTGAAGGCTTAGTGCTAAAATCGCGTGTTGCAATATTAGACAAAGATTGATAATTGTGAGAGGTTTTGGCTTCAGGCATTTTCTTGCATTAGGGCAGTATTCTCTTTGATGATGAATTGCACTCTGATGATAGGTGAGGAAACTCCTTTCCCCACGGACGAATAGCTACTGGGAGCTGACTATTCGCCCAAAAAGCTGACCAATCTAGAGGGGTTTGTACCTAGTTTAACTACTTAGCCATTTGAGGGAAAATGGCGATTGACGAATGATTAATACTTAGCTACTTGTACACTCTGAATCTCTTACAAATTTAAGAGCCTAGTAATCGTAACAGGTGCCGGTAAGATAATGCTTACTAAAACCACCATAGCTAAAAAGCCGCATAGATCACGCCAGTTGTCAAGTTCTGAAACATCGTTAAGAGCCGGTTCGTCTGCTACTGGCATGAATAACAAGATAATTGCCCACAGCAACAAATCTGGCTCAAGCAAGGCTAATACCAACATCAACAGCCGGGTAATCTGACCGATTATGGCACCAATTCTCTGGCCAAGCATGGCATGGACAACATGACCGCCATCAAGTTGACCTACTGGCATTAAATTGAAAGCCGTCACCACCAAACCGATGTAACCAGCTACTGCCACAGGATGAAGCTTAATTGCCATTGCTGAGGTTAATTGAGAACCCAACGCCCCTTTACTCAGTACAGTGAGTAACAAAGAAAATCTAGGGTCTAGGGATTCATAATTCAATAATCCTGAGGCATCAGAAAGAGGAACCACACTAGAGTGAGCTAATCCCCAAATTAGCAGTGGTATAGTCACAATCAACCCGGCGAGAGGTCCAGCAATCCCGACATCGAATAAAGCCTTACGGTTCGGTACAGGCGATCGCATCTGGATAAAAGCCCCAAAAGTTCCTAGGAAAAACACAGGAATCAAGTCCAGTGCGCCCAAGAAAAAGGGTGAGGGGATAAAATAGGGCAGCGTTGTCTGCATCTTGTAGAACATTGCTGCTAGGTAATGGCCCATCTCGTGGATGCTGAGAATTGCCATTAATGCCAGAGCATAGGGCAGACCTTGTAATAAAGTTGCTGGATCTGATGTGAGCTGTTCAGCAGAAAAGCCAGCAATCCTTACCCCAATTACAGTGGTGGTAAACAAAGTAATCAACATCAATCCCAACGCCAAAGCCTTGCCTTCGACAGGTTGGCGTTCTTTGGGAATCCCATCTTCCCTGGTTTTGGTTTGGGGATTAGGGACCAGGGCAAAGAATGGCTTACCACTGAGACTTTCTTGAAAGAGTAAAAAGAAGCGATCGCCAAATTCTGCCTCAACATTGTCCCGCACAGTCTGGTAAGCTGCCTCCGGGTTGGTACGCAGCTTACCCCGACACAAAACGGCCTGCGGTCGGTACTCCACATTTTGAAGATAGTAGACTCCCCAAGGAAAGCAATTTCTGAGATCGGTTTCTTCCTGTTTAGTAATCGGACGCAGTGTTGGTTCCTTGGCAATTGCTGGAACTTGTCGACTAGCAACAGAGGCTTGATTTTCTGTCTGTGTTTTCTGGGAAGCTGGTGGGTTAGCGTCTCGCCTTCCCCACTGAATCAACAGCCAATACAACAGTGGGCAAGCTACAAACAGAGCAAGCATTAATTCAGTGGGCAATGGTACGTCCTCACCTTTGGCTAAAGTCCAGCCACCCAAAACCAGTGCTGGTGTCATCATCACCAGCCACAACAACCAGACTGGCGTACGGGTGATACGAGCAACACTGCGATTAATGATGAAGTAGGTGATAAGACCCAGTAAAATTAGGAGCAACCAAAGTTCCATGATGTATAGATCAAAATTAATGTAAAGAAGCAGTCTTGACAAAAGTCATTACCGTTCACTAATAAACACTACGGTCATATCCAGGCATACAATAATTGTGCAACCCGATTTACCCCAACAGGGCGACTTTATTCTTTCTCAAAGATCATCGTCAAAGCAGCCAGAAGCTGCTTTCAAACCACCACACTCCATCCTCGAGACCATTTTTGCTTTTCCACCCAGTCGAGATACTTTGGGTGGTACAGCCTACCTTATTGTAGAAAATACCGTCAACATCCTGATCGATTGTCCAGCTTGGAATGAAACTAACGAGCAATTTCTACATCAACAAGGAGGAATATCTCTACTTTTTCTTACCCATAGGGGCGGCATTGGCAGAGTACAAGAATTTCAATCTACTTTTGGTTGTCCGATTATCATCCAAGAACAAGAAGCCTACTTGTTACCAGGACTCAACGTCAGGTCATTTCAAAAAGAGTTAACCATTACTCCTCGCTGCTGCGCTATCTGGACACCTGGACACTCACCTGGTTCAGCTTGCCTTTACTATACTGCTGCCGGCGGTGTTCTGTTTTCTGGGCGTCATTTATTACCAAACCGACAAGGAGAACCTGTCCCTTGGCGAACCTCAAAAACTTTTCATTGGCCCAGACAACTGCAAAGCGTCGAGTCTCTAAAAGGGCACTTTACGGCGGAAACTCTCAGTTATATCTGTCCTGGTGCTAATACAGGCTTTCTGCGAGGTAAAGGTGTGATTGACCAGGCTTATCAAAGTTTGTCTCGGCTGAATAGAGAAAGTTGAAAATTGCTAATTGAGCTGTATACACCAGCATCTGGCTGATCATCTCAACTCAATATTCCCTTTTTTTGTTAGCAATTTTCAGCGCCAGGGGAGGGGTTGTTCCTTTTCTAGCTGAAAAAATGAGCGCTTGCCTTGGCGGCGACATTGATGGCCTCAAAGCATTTTGCCAAGACACCTCCTGAATCAATGGACAACAATTGAGCAAGTTACGGGCTAATTACTAATTACCTCAGCAAGCACTGACTGACCTGCCAACAATTTTACTGCTGCCTGATATTGGCTATCTACTGCCGTTCCTACTTGGTCGAGAGAGATTGACTCTAGGGGAACTTCTAAGTCTGGTTTTATCCCCAGTTTATTGATGTCGTGGTGGCTAGGTGTTTCATACTTGGCAACAGTAACAGCCAATCCTGAGCCATCCGACAGGTCAAATAAAGATTGAATTAGACCTTTACCAAAAGTTTTTTCACCAATGAGCTTAGCTCGACCATTATCCTGCAAAGCTCCGGCAAGAATCTCACTGGCGCTAGCACTCCCTTGGTTAACTAACACTACTAGCGGATCTTTTGTCAATGCCTGACCATAGGCTTCAAAACTGCCTAGCGTTCCCTGGCGGTTGACTGTATAGACAATAGTGCCTTCATCTAGCCAAATACGGGCAATTTCGATACCTGCTTGCAGTAAGCCGCCAGGATTGTTGCGCAGATCAAGAATGTAGGAATCTACACCCTTTTCTTCTAGTTCAGCAACCGCATGAGCAACTTCTGCGGGAGCATTGGCACTGAATTGGGTCAGGCGAATGTAACCAACAGGTACACCACTGGGCTGCTCATCTAAAGCGGCATATACTGGATTGAGGGAAATGCGATCGCGCACTAGTTCAAGAGAATTTTTCGCCCCTTTTTTCTTACCTTGGATTTTCAGGGTAACACTGGTGCCAACCGGGCCACGCATCAGGGAGGCCGCCTCATCAAGGGTCATTTCGGACGTTGCTTGCCCGTCAATTTCTAGGATATGGTCAAGTGGTTGGATGCCAGCGGCTTCCGCCGGCGAACCGGCAATTGGTGCTACGACAATTAACCCTCCAGTTTCCGCATCAAGAGCAATCTGTAGTCCCACCCCTGAGAGTTCCCCAGAGGTGTTCACCTGCAAACTACGATATTGCTCCGGCTTTAATAGCCGAGTGAAAGGATCATCAAGACTTCCTAACATTTTCTCAATGGCAGCATAAGTTGCCTCGCGGTTTTGCAGACGCTTTTGCAGAGAATGCTGACGCAGTAACCACCAGTTCTGGCTGTTAAAGGTGTCATCTAAATAAGCTTGGGAGACAATGCGCCAAGCTTGGGAGAATAGTTGTTGCTCATTGGTAAAAGCCGACGCTGGTGGTGTCCAGCAAGCTGAGAGGAAAACAATTTGGAAGGTTAGTAAGATTCCTACCCAGAAAGCTCGTTTGTGCATCATTAAAATTTTCATATCAGGCTATGATTTTCTCATTTTTCAGTGTGGCAGAGCCTTGGATGAGAAGAGAACTTGAAATAGATTTCTTGCTTGAGTCTCTTTGGTAGCACAAGAACGAGTCTTTGTGAGTTAATCTCTGAGAGCCTCAACTCCTGTCAAGTTATGTTACATTTCTTGTAAAGGGGAGAGCAAACTTAGATCAGAAATTCTGACCTAATTTGTCTGAGTTCGGTGAAAGCGGTGTTTGGCAACCTTAACTCAAGCAGTCAGCTTTGCTGCACTAAGCAATTCAGCTTTAGCGTCGGCTTGGGGAAAAATGCAACAAACATTTGAGTGTAAGTGCTGGCAGTGAGGCTACAAATCTGATGCCTGTTGAGCATTTCCGAGAACTTCCCCAACTCGGAGTGTTTACCAACATGTTCTCGCCTAGGCGTTTTTAGCACCTGTAGCAAACCAAAAGCAAAGCCTCTTTTCGTGGCCCGGAATAGGTGAGGGAATCAAATACAACAAATTTTCCGAGCCTTGGCTTACCAAATTTGCTGTAAGCAGCACAGTCAAACTCTGCCGATAGCCAACTCTTCAACAGAAAAAGTGCTTTTTCTCCGTCACTAATTCTGTCCAAAGAGTAACCATCGACAACTCGGAGAACATATAATAATCTCCCCGGCGGCAACCCGCCTTTCCAGGGAAAAACACTTCCAAAAACAGCAAGCTCCTTTTAGGAATTCCGGACTTCATGTTTTCTAAGCAGATAACCGAATCAAAAGCCTTCAACTGGTTTGAGGAACGCCTCGAAGTTCAGGCGCTAGCCGACGACATCACCACCAAGTACGTACCTCCCCACGTAAATATTTTTTACTGCCTGGGAGGTATTACCCTAACTTGCTTCATCATCCAGTTTGCCACTGGATTTGCCATGACCTTCTACTACAGACCGACGGTCGCAGAAGCATTTACCTCGGTACAGTATTTGATGACAGACGTCAACTTCGGCTGGCTCATTCGCTCCGTCCACCGCTGGTCTGCCAGCATGATGGTGCTGATGATGATTTTGCACGTCTTCCGTGTCTACCTCACTGGCGGCTTCAAAAAGCCTCGTGAGTTGACTTGGGTTACAGGCGTGATTCTGGCAGTAATCACCGTTTCCTTCGGTGTTACCGGCTATTCACTACCTTGGGACCAAGTCGGATACTGGGCAGTCAAAATTGTTTCTGGCGTTCCCGAAGCAATCCCCTTTGTAGGTCCTCTAATCGTGGAACTACTTCGTGGTGGTGTAAGTGTTGGGCAAGGCACCTTGAGCCGCTACTATAGCTTGCATACCTTTGTTTTACCTTGGCTGATTGCAGTCTTCATGCTATTGCACTTCATCATGATTCGTAAGCAAGGCATTTCTGGTCCTTTGTAAGTTGCGCCGACAGCTAAGCCTGATTAAGAAAAGGCTATTAAAGCTGGGATGTCAGCATAATTGACCCCAAATGAGACTTCACCCAGAATAGGTAATTTTAACCAGCATCAACACCTCAAAAGTCAACAGCTAGTAGGTAAGCTGAGTCTGCGTCAACCTGGCATCATACCTAAACCAGTAAACCCCTATTTTGGGGAAAAGTTTGCAGTCACCATGACCGCTCTGGGGGCCATAGCATAGATAAGCGACCTTGAAATATGCCAAAATCTGACTATTGACAGTGCTAGAGAGGCTTTTCTAAGCAGATGAATCGAGAAGTTACTCTCTTATGCTCAAGCTGGTTACAGCACACTGTCGAAGTCTAGACTAGGTTACCGCTAATACCTGCTGATCTTTGTTCATTAAGGAGAATAAGCAAACAATGGCAACTGTTAAAAAGCCGGATCTTGCTGATCCACAGTTACGCGCCAAACTAGCAAAAGGGATGGGTCATAACTACTATGGCGAACCCGCTTGGCCAAATGACCTACTCTATATCTTTCCCGTAGTGATCATGGGGTCAATTGCTCTATGCATTGGTCTAGCAGTTCTTGACCCAGCAATGATTGGAGAAGCGGCAGACCCCTTTGCCACTCCTCTAGAAATCCTTCCGGAATGGTATTTATATCCAGTTTTTCAAATTCTACGCGTTGTACCTAACAAACTGTTGGGTATTTCAGCGATGGCCGGTGTTCCCCTAGGTTTGATACTGGTTCCCTTTATCGAGAACGTTAACAAGTTCCAAAATCCATTTCGCCGTCCAGTAGCAACTACTGTATTCATGATTGGTACTGTGGTTACCCTCTGGCTGGGTATTGGTGCAACCTTCCCGATTGACAAATCTTTTACCTTAGGCTTGTTCTAGTCTCAGGATAGATTGAGGAGTCTCTAAGCAATTAGGAAGCCTCAACAACACTTTTTGTAATTAAAACCTGGGTATTTCCCCGACTTAATTACTTTTACAAACGCCTGTAAGTGTCTTAGCAGTACTCAAGTATTGCCGATAGACATTAACAGGCGTTAATTTTTGAGCATTTTTCGGGGTTTTGGTACACAGTTGCCTTGACTTGTATGCAGACAACAGGGTTTGCAGAGAATCGCCCAAGGGTAAACCAGCAAAGCGAAGGGATGACCGTAGGACAGACAGTGATAGGTAATAGATAATAGATAATAGGTTTTGGAAGAAGGAGTTGAGACTCACCGGATGATTCAGCAAAAAAACAGATTATTGTTACTTATTACTTATTACTTATGTTGAGGGGCAAGACCTCTTGGAAGCAAACGACTAATACCGGAAGTGACCACGTATTTCTCTTTTTAGAAATATTTGAGCGAGAAGGAGGTATTCAGTCTTATGTCAAGGACATCTTTGAGTCCTATCTCTCAATAAGACATCAAGGAGATGCTAGCAGCAGTGCTGCTAAGAGAGCAGAGATATTTTTACTCAGGGATAGCCCAGAATGCACCAATCCCTTTGCTGTCCACCCCTTAAAATTTCATTACCTGAAAAGCAAAAGTCCCATGCTAGGACGCTTCAAGTTTGCCGCAGCAGTTTGGCAATGTCTCTGGCAAAAATCTCCTAGCCATGTATTCTGTGGTCATATTAAATTGGCGTCCCTAACCAGGCTACTATGCCAGCCCCTGGGTATTCCTTACACAGTAATAACTTATGGCAAGGAAGTGTGGGAAAGCTTACCCCATCAGCAACATAAGGCGCTAAAAACAGCAACAGGAATTTGGACAATCAGTCGCTACACTCGCGATCGCCTCTGCGCCGCCAATGACTTAGATGTTGAGAAAGTGCAGCTATTACCTTGTGTGGTAGATGGTGATGCTTTTACCCCCGGGCCGAAGTCCCCCGAACTGATAGCAGAGTATGGTCTAGGTGGTGCTAAGGTACTGATGACCGTTGCTCGGCTATGGTCGGGCGATATTTATAAAGGTGTCGATGTCACAATTCGGGCACTTCCTGCGATCGCAGCAGTTTTTCCAGACGTCAAATATCTCGTAATTGGTCGCGGCGATGATCAACCGAGACTAGCACAACTGGCTCAAGATTTAGGCGTGGCTGAGCGCGTTGTCTTTGCTGGTTTTATTCCTACACCCGCCCTAGTAGAACACTACCGCCTTGCTGATGCCTACGTCATGCCCTCCCAGGAAGGGTTTGGTATCGTTTATTTAGAGGCGATGGCTTGTGGTAAACCAGTGCTTGCTGGTGACGCTGATGGTTCTGCTGACCCTTTGCAGGATGGACGCCTCGGCTGGCGAGTTCCCCACCGCAATCCAGCAGCCGTAGCTCAAGCTTGTATTGAAATATTTACAGGGGAGGACGAGCGTTGTAACGGTCAATGGTTAAGACAACAGTGCCTTAGCCTGTTTGATCAAGATGCTCTAACCCAGCGCTTAAAACAACTACTCAATCACGCTACGGCTTCCTCGTCTTCATCAGTCGGTAATCTGGACTAGGATGGAGGTAGATCAAAAAGTTATGCACCCTGAAAGATTACTGTGAACCAGAACATTCCTAAACTTGCTCAGTTCAACATATCTGGCGCAGGCTGTTGGCTCCTTTTCTTCTCAATTTGTTTGTTGCTAGGAGCGGTTGGCTTAGGCTGGGTAGTCAACGGGTTTTTGATTCTGATTGGATTATTAATCATCTCACCAGTAATTGGGTGGCTAGTATTTAGCTGGTGGATCAAACGCAATCTGGTTCAAGACACATGTCCAGTCTGTGCCTACGAGTTTACTGGTTTCAATCAAACTCAGTGTCAGTGTCCTAACTGTGCAACACCCCTGAAGGTAGAAGAAGGGCATTTTGCTCGATTGACACCCCCCGGTACGATTGATGTTGAAGCGGTAGAAGTACCAGTTAAGCAGATTGAAGATTAGAAGTTTATAGTTGTAAATTGCCTGTGGCGTCTGAGAAGCGGCCGTTTTGATCACCCACGGCTTCTAGATAAGTAGCTTATTGAGAGTTCTTTTGAGTAGTGATTGATAGTGTATAAGCAGTTTGACCACCAGCACGATCACCCACGTAGATCGAGTATTGACCTTCTACCCACAATCCTGAATCTTCAATATTTTGCCCCGGTAAACCCTGTACACAGGTGCTTCCGCTTGGTCCCTCAATAAAGAGTGTTGGTTGACCAGTGCTTTGCACAATGAAGCGCAGGTAGTTGAATTTTTGACCTAGGTTAATTACATGATTAGGTGTTGCTCCAATCATGCCGCAGCTTTTACTGGCCTGTGAACCGCCGGAGGTTCCCGTCAAAACCAGCGGATCTGGTTCAAATCCAGGCTGAATCTCCCTATTTTGAGAGTAAGCAGCACCTATACTGCTCAAAAAAATAGCCAAGGCGATGGGAATAACCATCGAGTAGTTAAATGTTTTCATCTGTCATCTTTCCCTAAACTTTTTTTAGGTTTTGCTAATCAAAGTATCCTAAATTATTTGACGTTTAGGGGCTTTATCTGTTCCTGTTGAACAAGTGTCACGGTAGCTGATTAATCGTTGTTTTACTACATAGAGAGGATGCTCAAGCTTTGAGCAAATTCCGTCGCTAACTACCGCTTGACCCTATCGGGTACAAGCGTAGGATGCGCGACGGTCAGGATTTATCAGCTTTACCGTGATTCTTAATGTAAGTAATTAGTACATCAATACTGGCACTAGCTCCTACAGAAATAATCGTCGAGCCATCGTTCCAAAATTCACCACCCCAAAGATATTCTTCCAAATAGTCACCGTACTCCTTCCGCATTCGGCGAGAGGATACGGATTTCACATTTTTGATCAAGTTAACCAAGTTTAATCCTGGATAAGCATCAAACAAGATGTGAATGTGGTCGCCTTCCCCACCCAGTTCAATAGGTTCGCACTCCCATTTCACCAGCAATGTAATGAGGATTTGCTTTAACCTATCCTGCATCTCTTGGGTCAAGATATCTTTGGGATACTTCAATGTGAGGATTAAGTGGTAGCACAACCTGAAAGTCATGTGATTTCTGGATTTTAGCTTTAAATTTTTCTCTTTATTCACTGCTACAATCATTGCATGGGCAATTCAATTGTACGCACAGATCGGTGGCAGTTAGCACCGACACCAGAGCAGGTGAAGCATTTAGAGCGAACAGAGAAGATGTATCGCTCCTACGCTCGTGCTTTGATTGGTGTCGTTTTCACTCACTTTGACCAAATAGTGAGTGCCGACTCTCCTTGTGCGGCAACTGAACGACTCATTCATGCCACCAAAAATAATCCCAATCCTCGATACCAATACTTGGGACGGAATTTTTACAAGTTTCCGTCCTACCTGCGTCGAGCCATTATTCAAGCCGCTATCGGGCAAGTCTCTAGTTTCGTGACTCGTTATTACCGATGGCAGCAAGGACGACGCTCCAAAAGAAATGCACTGCCTCCTATACTCAACGCCGTGACGAATTTGCACGTTGTTTTGTATAGAGGGCAGTGCATTTTGTTTGAAGAAGATTGCGTCCACATCAAGGTCTACAACGGTAGGGAGTGGACATGGGAAAAAATAGGGGTAGTTGGACGCCGAGAACGTCACAAGCTCCCAAACTCTAAGAGTTTGTCACCATCACTAGTAATGAATCACAAAGGAGTGTTCTTGGCAGTTCCCTTCCAGATCACACCTCCTAAGATGGGAAAACCCAAAAAAGTTTGTGGTGTTGACCTCGGATTGAATACAATTGCGGTAGCCTCAATCGTGAGTTCTGACGGCACTGTGACTGCAGGCCGATTCTTCAATAATTGTGCAGCCGACATAGACCGAAGGGATAAGCGATTGCAGGCTATTCGCCACAAAGCCCGTTTAACGATGAGAAAAACGGGCAAGCTGTACAAGGGTTTTTGTCAATCGATTTACCGGAAGGCTCACAATATCAACCGTCAAATCTGTCAGTTAGTTTCTAGGCAACTGGTAGATTGGACAGTACAGCAAGGGGCTGAGGTTATCGTCCTGGAAAACCTTAAGGGTTGGCGACCCAAGGGTGGCAAGAAAGGCTCTACCTTGCGTCAGCGGTTCCATGGTTGGATGAAGAGTCGATTGGCTCAACTCATTACCGAAAAATTTGAAGAACTGGGAGGCAAGGTCGAGTTTGTTTTTGCCCGTGGTACATCTAGTAATGCTTTTGATGGTTCTGGGACTGTAAAACGTTCCAAATCCAACTATTCTCTGGCTACATTCCAGACTGGGAAGCGGTACAATGCTGACCTTAGTGCGAGTTACAACATAGCGGCTAGATATTGGCTGAAAAACATTAAACCCACTCGGAGAAATCGCAGTGGGTCTGTTTCGGGCAAAAGTTCCCGAACGGAACCGAGAATGCCGGGCCTACTCTGTCATTTATGGAGCTAGACGCCACGCTTCTATTCGTAAGAATGAAGCGTGGAGCATTCACACAAAGACAATCGTAGCTAACTGTCTAGTTATTTAGTTTGACAAAGCTAGAAAAAACTCGGCAACTAAAGACCTAGGTAAAGTTCCTAATTCAATTGATCATTAATAGGGTGGAATCACACCCCCCGTCTGAATTAGTGAACCATTGGAAAAATAATATGTTGATCCCTTTATTGCTAAGTGCGGTAGGATTGTTCCTCAGCCTATGGATTGTAGTTCCAGCTCCGACGTTGTTCTTACTACCTCTGGGAGTGGGTGCGCCAGAAATTAGTCCTTGGTTGGTTTGTCTCAATGCGATTGCACTGATGCTAGTCAGTTTGAGATGGTCTGAAGGTTGGCTGTGCAATGTTACCCTGGTTTGCAGTCTACTGGCTTTGCTCCTGAGTTTGTTGCCGCTTATTCAGTTCTCGACGGCAAATGCAGGAATTGCCAATGAGATGCAGACTGTGCTGGGAGAAGACTACTTGGCAAAAGTTCCTCCATCTGCACAGATGCCAATGCGTTCCCAACCCTTTGTCCTGATAGATGCCTTTCGGGGAATTCCTCTAGAAGAGGTTCGTATCGAGCGAGGTATTGTCTTTGCTAATCCGGATGGGGTGGCACTCAAGCTGAATATTTACCGACCATTATCTACTGGAAAATATCCAACGATTGTCATGATTTACGGTGGCGCTTGGCGAACCGGGACTCCCGATAATGACGAGAAATTCAGTCGCTATATGGCAGCGCGGGGTTATTCAGTAGTAGCGATTGATTACCGCCATGCTCCAGAGTATCGCTTTCCGGCTCAGCTTGAGGATATACAGACGGCTTTGTCCTATATCCAAACCCACGCCGAGGAGTTGGAAGTTGATATTAAGCGCATGGCTTTGCTGGGGCGATCAGCCGGTGCTCAACTAGCAGCGATCGCAGCTTATCAGCCAGATGCAGTCCCGGTTCGGGCAGTGGTGAACTACTACGGTCCTGTTAACCTCACCAATGGCTACTACAACCCGCCCTTTCCGGATCCTATTGATAGTCGTGCTGTTCTGAGGGCATTTTTAGGAGGAACGCCGGAGGAATTGGCAGAGATTTACCGAAAAGCTTCTCCGATTAGTTATGTTAGACCGGATCTTCCGCCTTCTCTACTAGTTTATGCAGGTTGCGATCATTTGGTACAAGCCAAGTTTGGACGCCGACTTTACGAACAGTTGCAAACAACTGAAAATCTTGCTGTTTGGCTAGAAATTCCTTGGGCTGAACATGCTTTTGATGCGGTTTTTAATGGAGTTAGTAATCAGTTGGCGTTGTATTATACAGAACGCTTTTTAGCTTGGGCTTTGCAGTCTTAATGACCATTAATCTAGCCCCTGCTGAAGTTTGAAGGGCAAGAACATCGCCCAAAACCACAATTTACCGATCTCGCGTAAAAAAACTTGATCTCTTGATGAATCACCGTTTTCCACACCATAACTTGAGCCTGAAATTGTTGCCAAGGATGAGGTGCAACCGAAAATAGCATCTAACCTTTTGCCTCGCTTGTCTAGTTCTGCTCACTCTCGGTAGGGCTCCCCAATCAGCGAAAAGCTGATCAGTCTCTGGGGTCAGGATGTTTTTTCCTGGTTGTCAGCCTGGAGAAATTTACATGAGACGATGACCAAAGAAAGCGCGTTCTAAGACCCGAATATCAGATAAATCAAAAGAGCCATTATGAAACACCTAGAGGGCAAAATCACCTTAGTCACAGGTGCAACACGGGGTCTCGGCAAAGGAATTGCCATTGGACTTGGTGAAGCAGGTGCAACGGTATACATTACAGGTCGCACTCTTGAGAGTTCTAATCCAGCAGATGGCATCTCAGGGAGCCTTCAGGATACCCAGTCCGCTGTTGAGGAAGCTGGGGGTGTCTGCATTCCCGTGCAGGTTGATCACAGTGATGATCAGCAAGTGCGTTTGCTCTTTGAGCGCATCCAAGACGAGTACGGACAGCTCGATCTACTGGTTAATAATGTTTACTCAGGGGTACAGGCATTAAGGGACACTAACGGGCAGTCATTTTGGGAGAGTGAACCCAGTTTTTGGGATGCTTGCAATAATGTTGGTCTTCGTAGTCATTATGTGGCAAGTGTGTTTGCGGCTCGCATGATGACCCAGCACCAGCAAGGAATCATTTGCACTCTCTCCTCCTGGGGTGGTCTGTCCTATATTTTTGGTGTACCTTACGGTGTGGGCAAATCCGCATGCGATCGCTTAGCTGCGGAGATGGCAGTTGAACTCAAGCCGCATCATGTCGCCTCACTCTCAATTTGGCCCGGTATTGTCGGTACTGAACATATGTCCCAGTTGGCTGCGCAAATGAGTGAAAGTTCTGCCGCTGAACCACAAAATTCAGCCATCAAGGAGGGTTATAACTGGGAAACTCCTTTACTAACTGGACGGGTAATTGCAGCACTAGCGGCAGATCCAACTGTAATGCAGCGGACAGGTCGGGTGCAGATTGTTGCCGAACTGGCTCAACACTATGGATTAGTAGACCAAGACGGCAATCTCCCTGTCTCTTTACGCTCTCTGCGTTTCCTGCTCCCCTCGGCTTTGCCTAACCTCAGAAAATACCCCTGGCTTGTACCTAATATTAAAGTACCCTGGTCACTCCTACTACTAAAAGCACTCAGCTCGCCTAAAATTTGATTCAAGCGGTATACGGAGCAAAGCTATGACCCAGCTAAGTAAGGCGGTGGTGCTGATTACAGGAGCAGCCGGAGGCTTTGGACAAGAACTCATCAGACAGTTATTGATGGCAGGTAGCCGCCTAATCCTCAGTGATCTGGATAAAAGCGTCCTACACAAATTGGTTGAAGTCATTGAGCAGGAAGTCACGACGGGTGAGGTACTTAGTTGCTTAGCCGCCGATTTATCCTCTCGCGAGGGATGCGAAGCACTGTATCACCAGGTGAAATCACTAGCCATTCCCGTGGACATTTTGATCAATAATGCTGGTATCGGGCTGTTCGGTCGCATGGATGAAGTGCCAGCCGAACAATGGGAACGGTTGATGCAGGTTAACTTAATGGCACCGATGCGGTTAAGTGCGCTATTTGCTGCTGAGATGATTGCTCGCCAAAGGGGACACATTGTCAATATGTCATCCTTAGCCGGGTGGTCGGGATCAGGTGGGATGGCTCACTATGCCGCTAGCAAATTTGGTTTACGGGGGTTTAGTGAAGGACTTTTTAATGAAGTCAAGGCTTATAACGTCAAGGTGACAGCCGTGTATCCGTTTTTCAGCCGCACTCCGATTCTCCAATCACAACGGTATGGGACACTTGCTCAGGGAAACGCGGATCTTCCAAAATACCTGATAACCGATCCTGCAAAAGTTATGGGCGAAACGATTCAAGGTATTGTTCGCGATCAACTGCATGTATTTCCCGATGCGATCGCGAAAAATCTTCATCTCCTCAAGCGATATGCTCCCGGATTATTAGACTGGATGAGCAACACATTAGCCAGGAGTAACAACAGTGGTACAGGTCGGTAACTCTAGTAAAACTCCACGGATGGTTGATACCGCTGACAAACACTTAGTTATCGGGGCGGGTTTTGTGGGATTAGGGATGGCTCAAGCACTTAAAGCTGCTGATATTCCCTATGATCAAGTTGATGCGAGTGATCATATTGGTGGCAATTGGTATCACGGTGTCTACGAAACCGCCCACATCGTCTCATCCCGCAAGATTACTCAGTTTACTCATTTCCCGATGCCAGAGGATTATCCCGACTTCCCCAGCGCTCAGAATATGCGGGATTATCTCAATTCTTTTGCTGATCATTTTGATTTACTTGAGCATATTGAACTCAATCGTACGGTCAATCATGTGCGACCCATCGAAAATAATCTTTGGGAAGTTACCTTCGCCAGTGGGGAACAACGAATCTACAAAGGCGTATTATTGTGCAATGGACATCACTGGTGCAAGCGTTTTCCCAAATTTGAGGGAGAATTCAACGGAGAGATTATCCATTCCAAAGATTACAAACGACCCGATCAGCTTCGTGGCAAACGAGTTCTGGTGATTGGTGGTGGCAACTCAGCCTGTGACATTGCGGCGGAAGCTGCGCGGGTAAGCACTAAGTGTGTTTTGAGTATGCGCGAGTCGATATGGTTCATCCCAAAAACCTTTGCCGGAGTCCCAGTCGCCGATCTGGGCAAATCAAGGATGCCACCGATGCCAGCATGGTTCGGGCGGCTGATGGTTTATGGGATTATACGCCTGACATTTGGTAAGCACTCCGACTATGGTTTACCCAAACCAAACCATCAAATTGGTGATAAGCACCCTACTCTAAACAGTGAAGTACCTTACTACATCAAACACGGTCGTATCATTCCCAAACCTGCTGTGGGTCAGCTTAAGGGCAGGAAAGTAGAATTTATAGATGGCAGTTGTGACGAATTTGACTTAATTGTTTGTGCCACTGGCTATTACGTTGCCTACCCATTCTTACCTCAAGAACTTCAGCGCGTCGAAGGAGCAGTTGTCAAATGCTACAATGGCTCGTTTCTCGATGACTATAGGGGACTCTACTATATAGGTTGGGAACAAGTTAGGGGAGGTGTTGGCTCGTTCATTGCGGCTTATAGCCCACTATTCGTCCGCTATCTCAAACTTCAGGATGAAATTAACGTGCCACTTGGTTTCGTCTTTAAAGAAATGGGACAACAGCTACCGACTAATCATCTGGTCGATCCCCGGAAGATGTTTAAACAATTCCAACTCGCTAGCGCTGCCTTTAGCAGGATTGCCAAAAGAGCTCATCAGGTTGATGCCAAATATCCCAATTTTAGTAACCGCCCACTGCCCAACTGACTTATTCATGGCATCTTTTAAGTAAACCTCAGCCTTAGAAGATAGCATCGGAGACTTTTCCGACATCCTCTTCTAGGGAAAAGGTATGAACTAGGGCAGTTGCCGTCCTCCAAGATCAAAAGTAAGTGTAAACTCTAACTCGTGGATTGAAATTGGAGCATGGCTAGCCCCACTATCAAAAGAGTCAAAAGTCGAGAGGGTAGACGGTCATTGTCGTTACGGGTTCACCTGGCATTGCCATTGGTGACGCGGCGTTGTCTGGCTGTTCTTCTGGAAGCTTCAATAGTTGTAGCTTCGGCACTAGTCCCTTACGGCATCGGTTTATATGCCAATCAGCAGGAAACAGCCCAACCTGTTCCCTTAAACCCAGTACTAGCATCTACCGAGGAAGCGCTCGCCAAAACTCTGGCTTACCCTCTGCGAGGACAAGCTAATCGGTGGGTGGCACCACTGACGAATTTATTCTGGTGTTCAGCAATAGCAATACCAGTGGCAGTGGTAGGTCGGCAGGTGTATCTTCTGGGAAAAACGGGTCAGACTACTGCCAAGCGTTGGTTTGGCGTTCAGGTAGTCACAGTTTATGGAACGCCTCCTGGTTTAGTGCGTGCAGTGTGGCGTGAGGGAGTAGGGCGATCTTTATTACCTAGCGGAACTGCTTATCTGCTCTGGCGCTACACCGGTGCTTTTCCCAACCTAGGTATTTTGTTGGGCATGGCGGGATTTATCTTTTTAGCGGAGAGCGCTTGCTCCGTTTTCCACTCTCGACGCCGTGCCTTGCACGACCAACTCGCAGGAACCTATGTCCTAGATGCTGGTGGAGTTGTCTTGCGCCATGGAGCAGGTTTCCCGCCCTGCCGACCATTACAGACTAATCAGCAGGTAGAACTGGAGGTGGAAAGCCGTTGGGGTGTTCCCGACGAGCAGACAGCTCATCGTCCAAGTCCTGGTCGTAATGTCACAACCATTGTGATCAGCCCAAAGCCCCGGCAAGAGCCTCTCAATTTTTGGCTTTGGATGCGGCGACATCCTGGCTTGACTCTACTAATTGTGTCGTTTGGCAGTATGGCTTGTATACTGGGAACCTTTTTTGGCACCCAAGTTTATATTCAAGGTCAGGCAAATCAGCGGGAATTCAAACAGCAGAAAAATGAGGTATTTCTCGCACTAGTTAGGCAATTAAGCTCTACTTCAGCAACAGCGATAGAAGAGCGACAGGGAGCAATACTCGCACTAGCAAGGCTTGAAGATGACCGTGCTGTTCCTTTACTAGTGGACTTACTGGCTCAGGAAAAGACGCCTAGCTTAATTAATGCCCTGGAGCAGGGCATAGTCAGTAGTGGCTCCAATGCCTTACCAGCTTTGCGACGTCTCAATCAATCCTTAGAAAATGACCAAAAAGTACTACAGCGACGGGGAACAGTTAAAGAGCAGCAGCTAGTGGCTTGGCGTCAACAAGCAACTAACCGGGCGATCGTCAAAATTATTACCATCTACGCCGGTCAGCTCCACTATGCTAATCTAAGTGCGGCTAATCTCGGTCAGTTTAGCATCGGAGCAGCTCAATTTACCCTGATTCTAGATAATCTAGACTTGTCTGGAATCAACTTCCGCTCAGCAAGTTTAAACAACGCTAGTTTAAGAGGAAGCCGCTTCTACGGACCTGGTGAAGATCAACGTTTTGGTACGTTCGATGATTGGATTACCGATTTTAGCGGTGCTGACCTCAAGGAAGTGGACTTAACTGGTGCTATTCTCAACAATGCTGTGATCAATCGCAGCAATTTAATTCGGGCAAGTCTCAACCGAGTCAATTTATCTGGGAGCAGCTTAGTTGGCACTAATCTTAGTAGTGCTCAACTCATAGGAGCAGATTTAAAGGGAGCCATTTTGGAAAACGCTAGCTTGACGGGTGCATATTTGGGAGAGGCAAAATTAGCCCAATCTAATCTGCGTAGTGTTCTTGCGGGCAAGGCTAACGCGATTGGAGCTGATTTTTCCTTTGCTGATTTAACTCAATCGAGCTGGCAGGAGGCAGATCTTTCCGGGGCAAATTTGAGCAATGCCAGACTCCGAGATGCTGATTTAAGTTCAACTAAGCTAGTTGGCGCAAATCTGAGACATGCTCAGTTGCAGAATGCCAAGTTACGTAACTCTAACTTGAGTTCTGCTGACCTACAGGGAGCGAATCTAGCAGGAGCAGATTTGCAGGGAGCCACTTTTGCTAAAACGACTCCTGTCGAGTCAGATCAATTTATTGAGGTGTCTCCCAATGTAGCTTCAGTTGCCCGCATCAAGGGAGTTAATTTTGCTAAAGTCAAAAATTTAGATGCTAAGCAGATCAAATTTATTTGTGTCCAGGGTGGGCGTCATCCTGAATGCCCCTGAAAGGCAGTGTGAAATTCAATAAGTGCCTGGTTTAGCAGTTTTTGGCTAGCTAAAAGTTTTTTAATTGAGCATAAGTTTTAAGTTGTTGTAAGTAAGATAGAGTCCGATGTCAACAAAAAAGCAAAAAAGTTATTTCTCTAGAAGAAATCTGCTGAAGTTAGGTACTGCATTTGTGGGAATAGGTACGCTAGCAGCAAAAATCGGCTCTGACTTGGTTTTTCCAGAACCTGTGGTTGCCCAAAATGACCTGACTCCTGATCAAGCTTTAGAAAAGTTGATGGCAGGGAATCAACGTTTCGTGCAAAAAAAAATCCAAAAACCTAACCAAGATGTTGAACGTCTTAAAGAAGTTGCCCAGGAGCAGTTTCCTTTTGCTTCTATTCTTAGTTGTGCTGATTCCCGGGTGCCACCAGAAATCGTTTTTGACCAAGGACTGGGGGATTTATTTGTAGTTCGTGATGCAGGAAACATTGCGACACCGGAGGAGATTGGAAGTCTTGAATTTGGCACCTTAATCTTAGGCTCAAAGGTCTTAATGGTATTGGGGCATGAATCTTGCGGTGCGGTCAAGGCAGCATTGACAGGTAAACCGGTTCCTGGTCAAATTGGCAGCATAATTTTGGCAATTAAGCCAGCTTTAGCTATGTCGGAAGGAAAAACTGGTGATCGGGTTGATTTGGCAGTTAGAGATAATGTTTTGCTACAAATGGAAAAGTTGAAAGAGTCTCCAGTTATCACTCAATTAATTGAGGAAAACAAACTGAAATTAGTTGGTGGTCGTTACGATTTGGATACTGGAGAAGTGACTATTGTGAGCTAACAACTACTGTTGATTTCATACTTAGCCGATTAGTAATTATTATGGTTGGCATTATCTATCTTTGTTTTACCGGATTGGATTAACAGAAGCGATAGGCAGACAAAATGATTGACGAAACTTGGTACAAGTACACTCCTGGAATTGAGAAAGAAACATCCGCAGGCGGTGTGGTTGCACGCTTAGAGAATGAGCAGATGTACATTGCCCTAATTAAAGAAAATAGAAGAAGTGGCTATGTTTTGCCTAAAGGACGTGTCGAAGCTGGCGAAAGTATTGAACAAGCAGCATGTCGCGAAATTGAGGAAGAAGCTGGTTTCGTTAACTTGCAATTGATTGCTCCCCTAGGAGTGCGGGAGAGATTGGCTTTTTCCAAGCGGACTTGGAAAAAAACCTATTATTTCCTGTTTATTACTGACCAAGTAGAAGGTATCCCAACTGACCCTCTACATGACCAACCACAGTGGTTTTCTCTAGAGCAACTACCTGAGCTATTTTGGCCAGAGCAAAAAGAACTGATTGAAACTAATCGCGATCAGATTAGCAAACTCATTAACAAATCTTTGAGTACATCAGCTTGAATCTATTTTATTGCTACTCTGTGATACTGATTTATCCTCTGAGTAGCAATGCATTAATCAGCTAAATCAGGCTATTCTCTACCTCATTAGGATGTTAAAACGGTCACATTTTCTGAGTGTTTTAAGGGAAGTTGTGCTAACCGCAAGATTCATAATATCGGCTATATTTTCTAACTAATTCTGGAAAAATAATCTACCCAGTTCAATAAATATGAGGGAAGACAAGGACAATCTTGTTATCTTCCCTCAGTAGATTATCTCAATTGGTCTCAAATATTTTTTAGGAGACAGTCATTTGGTACTGACTGTCTCCTAAAAAAAGGATCAGGCTTTGAGCATTTGTTGTTTTTAGCTGACAAGTTTTGCAAGACAAGCTAAGCAGCATTAGTTTTTGTACTTAGTATGTAGCATGTTAGAGGGCTATTGGGGTCAGCTACTAGCGAAACATACTGCTAACTGAAGAGTCTTCATGGATTCGCCAGATGGTTTCCCCTAGTAAGTTAGCTACCGATAGTACCTTAAGCTGTTCAAAGCATCTGTCTTCCGGAACAGGGATAGTGTTAGTGACAATCACCTCTTCAAATAAGCCAGAAGACAGTCTTTCTACAGCAGGCGGCGAAAATACAGCATGAGTAGCACAGGCATATACCTGACGAGCCCCCTCTTGGCGAAGTACTTTAGCACCTGCGGTGATTGTCCCTGCGGTGTCAATCATATCGTCTACCAGCACTGCGGTTTTACCCTCGACATCACCGATGACATTCATTACTTCGGCAACATTGTGTGCTTGTCGTCGCTTATCGATAATGGCTAATGGCGCATCATCAAGCTTTTTAGCAAAAGCACGAGCTCTAGCAACACCGCCGACGTCTGGTGAAACGACAACAATATCCGATAGTTGCTTAGAAGCTAGATAATCTAAGATTACTGGCGAACCGTAGACATGGTCAAAGGGAATATCAAAATAGCCCTGGATTTGGGCTGAGTGTAAATCCATTGCTAATACCCGATTGGCACCTGCCTCAGTAATCAGGTTAGCAACTAGTTTGGCGGTAATTGATTCACGGCCTGCGGTTTTGCGATCTGCCCTAGCATAACCATAGTAGGGAATTACGGCGGTAATTTGCCGCGCTGATGCTCGACGACAAGCATCAATCATGATTAGTAATTCTACTAAGTTAGCGTTTACCGGTGGGCAAGTTGGCTGGATTAAATAAACGTCACAACCACGAATTGATTCTTGAATTTGGATATATAACTCGCCATCGGCAAATTGTTTACGAACCATGGGTCCTAAGTCCATGCCCAGATAACGAGCTACTTCCTTTGCTAGGGGAGTATTAGAAGAACCGGAAAATAGTCGTAGACGATTCCCCTCCGCAAGAGGCGGCAGCGTAGGCTGAAGCGTTAAAGTTCCAGAAAGGCTCACAGCAGACCCTCGAAGCTTGTTTCATCGCAATGTTATCATTCCAGCTTATCAATATTTCTAATAATTTCCTGTAAATTGACTGGAATGATCACACTAACCATTGCTACCACTCACACCGATGATCATTAATCAATCATGAAGATGAAACAAATTCATTACTTTTAATAGTGGTAAAAACACCAAGAAATGATGGTTTACTCAGCTCAAATGCTATTGAAAAAAATCAAAACCCAAGCGTTACTTAAGCTCAACTGCCTTACTTCTCGATGATCACACCTAGGTTTTTAGAAAATTACTTAAACCAGTAAGGGAGTGCTTCTGGTTGTGCGAGCCTAACTTTATCAAGAAAAAATAATTTTTGCAAAGAAAAACAACAAAGTGTTGCTGTTCCCGAAAACTATTGAATAGTGAAGTATGGGAAAATTGACCTCAAGATACTTAATAAACAAAAAACCCGAACTGACAAATGTTTTACCTGTAAGAAGCCCCTAGAAATAATCTCAATCATGAATTGATGTTTTTAAGTAATTAAAACCAAAAAGTAATATATGCTGGTCAAAATCTGAGAGCTAAATTAATTTTAATTAAAATTAAAGTGCTAATGTTAATTTTCTCTGCCCTCAAACAGTAGACGAAATTGCCAAACATAGATCCTTAACTACTTTAAACTGCAAAAGAAGTAAAAACAAACAGCCTGATTCTTAGTGAAATTAAAATTGTTGTAAGCTACCGTTTAGGTGTTTTGTAAAACCGATTTATAAAATTATGGAACCACCAATTGCTTCAGGAACTACTCTGCAAAACCGCTACCACTTGATTAGAGTTCTTGGTCAAGGCGGGTTTAGTCGAACTTATCTTGCAGAAGACTTAAATCGCTTCAATGAACCTTGTACTCTCAAAGAATTAATTCCTGTTCAAACAGATGACTATGCATTAGAGAAGTCGAGAGAACTTTTTGAAAGAGAGTCAACAACTCTGTATCAAATTGAACATCCACAAGTTCCCCAGTTCCGAGCTACTTTTCAACAAGACGGTAGGCTGTTTTTGGTAAGGGAGTATGTGGATGGTAAAACCTATTTTGAACTACTTGTTGAGCGCAAAACTCAGTTTCTGGGCCTACAATCTCAAGGGGCGAATCCGGATATCACTCCCCCAGAACCGTCCTCAGGAGCAACTACCAACTCTGGAATTTTCTCAGAACCTGAAGTCAAGCAGCTATTACAGCAGCTACTACCAGTTTTAGACTACATCCACAGTAAAAATATCATTCACCGGGATATTGCACCAGATAATATTATTCGGCGCAATACGGATGGTCTGCCTATTTTAATTGACTTTGGCGTGGTCAAGGAACTGGCAACTCGTTTACACAATCCCAACATTTCAACACCAGCAACAACTGTCGGTAAGCCTGGTTATGCACCCATCGAGCAAACCCAAAGGGGCAAAGCTTATCCCAGTAGCGATCTCTATTCCTTAGCCGTGACAGGGGTTGTACTGCTGACAGGCAAAGATCCCAGAGAACTTTTTGATAACACTCAACAAACTTGGCACTGGCAGCAGTGGACTAGTGTTAGCGATCACTTCGCCCAAGTGTTAAACCGGATGCTCAATCAAAATCCAGGTGATCGCTATCAATCTGCTATGGAAGTGTTACAAGCGCTGCAACCTTCGGCTGGCGCACCTCAACAGCCAGATCCCAATCACAACCTCTCGCAAGTCGCTACTGTAGCTGTAGGGCGTCCTCCTGAGCCAAATGGTTCTAGTCCCGGAACTCCCCAAAGATCCGCTCCTGCAACTTCTCGACCCACAGATGACTTAAGACGACCTCAACCTTGGCTAGTTCTTGGGATTGGTGCAGCTTTAGTCTTGCTGGTGGGGCTTATTTTGTGGGCATTTCTGGGTAAATCTGGCAGACAAGAAGAAGAAGTCGTTACCCCAACACCCGTCGAGACAACCCCACTAGAACCTATTTCTTCTGGTGGGCGTTTGAATTTGGTAGTTGGTGAACCTCTGTCAAAATCAGGTAGTTTAATAGGAAATTCCAGCGTTAACTATGTGATCCCAGGCAAGCAAGGTCAAGTTCTGAGTGCTTCTCTATTGGGTGATGGGGTAGTGATGAGTGTCCGACAACCAGACCAACAGCCAGTCAATGACCAGGCAATTCAAGTAAATCAATGGAAAGGAACTCTCCCTGTAACTGGTGATTACACAATTCAACTCAATCCAGTTCAGGATGCAGCCAATAATGATTACCAGCTAGACCTTGATTTGACTGAAACGCAGCTCTCGTCACCATCCCCGTTGCCACCATCACCCTTCCCAATACCGGTGTCCCCGTCTCCATCTCCATCTCCATCTCCATCTCCATCTCCATCCCCGTCTCCATCGCCATCGCCATCCCTATCTCCATCTCCATCGCCATCCCCGTCTCCATCTCCGTCTCCATCTCCGTCTCCATCTCCGTCCCCATCGCCATCGCCATCCCCGTCTCCATCAATTGATAGAGAACAGCTTTCTATCCCTCCTGGCGCTTCGGGAGTGACTTTGAATGATAAGACTCGCCCCAACACAGTTAAGCGCTATCTAGTTAGGATTCAAGAGGGTCAGCTACTGAAAGCAGAAATAGTCCGAGGTAGTGTGATTTTAGATGTTCGCTCTCCTAATGGTCGTTTAGTACCAGAAGCATTAGGTGGTCTAGAATACGCTGTACCTAGTAGTGGTGAGTATATGATTGAGGTGAGAACCCCGGAGAGGGAGTCAGACTTTACCCTACGCGTTAGCGTTCGCAATCAAGAGTGATTTAGCCTTGAACGTACTACTAATTACTGGCACGGATACAGCAGTTGGCAAAACAGTTTTGACCTGTGCTCTGGCGGCTTACTGGCAAACTTACCGTTCTCAAGAAACTTTGGGAATTTTTAAGCCTATTCAAACGGGGAGTGGTGATTGTGAACTATATACTCAGCTGTTTGATCTGAACCAAGCTGCGGAAGAAATAACGCCTTTACGGTTTCTGTTGCCAGTAGCACCACCATTAGCAGCAGCTCAAGAAGGCACAGGGGTGGATTTAAAGCTTGCTTGGCAGGCTTTTGAAAACCTGCGGCGGAAACGCCAATGGGTACTAGTCGAAGCACTAGGAGGACTCGGCTCACCCGTAACTGATGAACTTACTGTGGCAGATTTAGCAAGGGATTGGCGGCTACCGGTGGTGTTGGTAGTACCGATAAAACTGGGCGCGATTTCTCAAGCTGTAGCTAATGTTGCTCTAGCGCGCCAGTCAGGAGTCCATCTCAAAGGTATTGTTCTTAACTGTGTCAGACCTTTGTCCGATGAGGAAATTGCTGGTTGGGCACCAATTGAACTTATTCAATCTCTAACTAACGTCCCGGTTTTGGGCACTTTACCCTATTTAGCCGATACAACCGACCTTTCCCAACTAGCTCAAGTTGCTTCAAATCTAGATATGGAACAATTAATGATGGATTTTTGAATGGGGTAGTTCTGTATGACACTAGGTCATTTTGTCCAGAAATCAAAATGCTTCATCATTCTTGCTAACAGTTTCTCATAAATAATGAAAGAGCCAGCGTCACGAGACAACAGCGCTGGCTGAGGCTTGAGCTAGGAGCCAAAAACTATGCGAGGTCTAGCTATTGTGGGACTCTTTGCCTACTACTTGTTTTTTGAGGGCTTCAAACTCAACTGCTAGTTCTTGGCGTGTCTCCACTTTCAGTAAGTAGCGCCAAACAAACCAGCCAGTGTAACCAATACCCACTAGTTCAAAAATTGGTGCCAATAGAGGCACACCATTGATAGCATCAAGTATTGCCAGTGTTACTTTAACGGTGACTACACCTGACAAAAGCAAGGCAATGATAATCAGTGGTCTTTGATACTTTTCAAAGAAAACCGCAGCATAGTCAGGCAGTTTTGACACGAATTCCACCACAGGCTGTACCCATTCTTGCCAGGGTTCGTCTGTTGATGGCTCAGGGGGAGGAAGTTGTGTTATGGCACCGGGCTGGTCAACTCTTACTTCTACTTTTGGTTTTTGGACTTTCTGGGCTTCCTCTTTGGGGGAAATGCTTTCGGTATATTCAGATTTTTGCTCAGATTCCATATTTCTTCCACCTTTACCTTAAATTGGGACATTTGATCATTGGAGCAAGGCAGCTGGAGACAACAACAGACTGACTAACTTTTGCCCATATTACCAAAAGTTCCCTAACGACTTGCTAAAATACAGGACGCCTATTGCAAAAGTTAGGTATATCCTGCTGATGCGCTCTTAGACCTTCACTTTTTACAAAAATAAGTGGCAATCATCCGGAAATGAGGGCATCAATCAATCCTTGATGTTTACCTTGGGAACAATAACACCTGCAGGATGCTATCAATCGGGTCTCAGCTTACCTTAGTCCGCAAGAAAAAATCCTGAGTTCCTTACAGTTATTAATCCAAAAGGCATTAACAGGGAGTAGACAGCTTCATGGTAATTTAATTATTGTATTTATATACAGCCTCCTATAGTAGCGTAAAAATCTCAAAGTCCATCGGAAAGCTTCGCAGACAATTTAATTCCTCGGTCTGATATCGATAGGAGTATAGCCTCGTGCAGACATAGATAAATGACCGCCAATTCTCTCTCAGAAATTGGCGGTCGAAAAGCTCCTTTCCCTAGTTCAGAAGCTCGTGAATGGCTAAGGCTAAAATGCTGGTAGAACCGAAGAATATAGCAAGAACAAAGAATTTTTTGTCAAGATATTTTCATTAGACTTCACTATGCTCGTCTTACCTCTGTTAACCTCGATACTATCCCTAGTAATTTACAGTGGAGTTACCAGCGCTTCCGTTCCCTGCACACTAATCGAGGTTAACGGCAAGTCAGAGCAATAAACCTCGCAGGAATTGTTAGGACTTTCAATCAACTTGACTTTGTAAAGCGCAGCTCCCAACTCTTGAATTGGTTGTTGGAGTAGGTTCCGGATATAAATAGCAATATTCTCAGCAGTAGGAACAATCTGGGCGAAGTAAAGAATATCTTTATTGAGGAAAGTATGGTCTAGTGGCTCAACTACGTAGTCCTCAATTACCTTATTTAAAGCTCCTAAATCTACGAGCATACCTGTGTTCTGGTCAATTGTGCCTTTGACTGTCACCTCAAGATGGTAGTTGTGTCCATGACCATGGGGACGGGCACACTTACCATATATCTCAGTGTTTTTTTCGTAATTGAGGTCAGGACGAGCGAGGCGATGAGCGGCACTAAAGTGAGTACTGATAGTGAGATAAGCTTCCATGCCATTTCCTTGATAGTCAGCCCAAAGTTCTGGATGTTCAAACAGTTGAATGTTTACCAGTGGTAGGTAAGGAGCCAATCGCTGCCAAATTACCCGGGCAATGTTTTCTGTAGTAGGTAGAGTTTGTTGAAATTCTGACCAGACATCATTGAGATAGGCGTAGTCCAGTTGACTGGTGACTTCCCCTTTAATCACCTTTTTTACTTCAGACAAGTTTTGCACCATGCCATACTCGTCGAGATCCCCAGCAAGGGAGACAAATAGGACATAGTTATGTCCATGACCAGGAAACCGACTGCCTAAACCAAATTTCTGGAAGTTCTTCTCTTCATCCAACTCTGCTAACCAGTAGCGGTGAGAAGCTGAGAACTTAGCGCGGCGGTTAATGATGCACTTCATTATTCATTGGATTATTAATGTGAACAATCAAAAAAATGTAAAGTTCCGTAAAGCACAATTAATTTCAGGATAAACGAAATGGTGTGGAAATTTCTAGTTCCGACTCCTTGGACTTCCTTCTCGACAAACTTGGCTAGCTGAGACAAAGATTTTTGAACGTTAGGGGTTTGCCGCTGAATAACAGCTCTCCACCATTGTTCAAAAGTATTGCTAAAGCTGATCTAAGCAAAGTCTCTATCTCTGACTGCTTCTTGAGCTTCGTAACGTAGACTGCTAGCAATTCTGAAGAGTTCTTGACCCGTATGTAAGTAGTGGTCGTCGTAGTTAAGTGTAAAAGTTTCTAGCTCTTCTATACCATCTTTTAACTGATTGAGACAGTAGTAGAGGTTAGCCGCAGCACCAGCAACAGTAGCGGGATTCGGTTGAGAACGAAATGCCAACTGAGCTTGATTAACGTAGTAGTGACAATCTTCTAGGTAAGCTTGGAACTCTGCCATGAGTTCGTCATCAAAGGGATCAGCAGATAGTTCATCAAGTTGGCTCTCTAAAGGATTGAGGATACAACTAATTAAATAGTTGACTTGCCGATAAACAGTTTTTAACCAATCATTCAAATGTGCATCGGCGTTTTTTGCCGTTTGTCGATAACGCTGGTAATTTTTCTGAGCAGCGGCTGTTCGCTGTTGTCGATTTGAGCCATCTGTTTGAAAGATTTGTGTTTGTAACTGGCGGTCGTAGGAACGGCGGCGACGAGGGTCACTTAATACTTCATAGGCAGCATTAAGCCGAACAATTTTTTCGGGATCGGAAGTTTCACACTGGCTATCGGGATGAAAGAGTTTGACTAGATGGCGGTAAGCTTTTTTTATTTCTGCCGGGGTGGCTTGAAGGCTGATATTGAGAGTTTCGTAATGATTGGAGTCTGACATGAGAGCGCTCGTAGTCGTATAAACATAGAAAGCTAGCCAGTGGATAAGAAATTTGCCAGTGGCTACTGGTGAGACGAGCATAAACCACTGAACAACTCTAACCTACCGCGCTTTTCTGTTTTCTTTCAGAGTAAAACTTTCGACTAAAAGTACCAGTGAAGTTCTCTTTCTGAGCTACTTTTTATGTTGAGTACACAACCAAATTGGTCGGTCTTTAGCCTGGGGTACTCTCTAGTAGCAGCGCAGCGTCAAAGCCAGAGATTATCGCATCTTGGCAAATCTCCATCTCTAATGCTCACTGAGAGCCTCAAAAGAGACGGGCGCAAAGTTTTTGCGCCCCTGGTTAGTTTTCCAGCAAGCTAATAAGAGAGTTAACTCACAACAGCGGGTATTCGTGGCTCCGGGTCTTGGAAGAGGGGAGTGCTTAAGTAACGTTCTCCAAAGCTGGGCTGAATCATGACTATCAAGCGACCTTCATTTTCCGGGCGTTGAGCCATCTGGATGGCAGCGCACAGAGCTGCACCGCTAGAAATGCCGGAGAGTATGCCTTCTTCCCGTGCCAGACGACGACCGTAAATGATCGATTCTTCGTCAGTGACGGCAATCACTTCATCGAGCAGCTCAACTTTCAGGACTTCGGGAATAAAGCCAGCACCGATGCCCTGAATTTTGTGAGGCCCTGGAGAACCTCCCGAAAGAACGGGACTACTGCTCGGTTCCACAGCGATCACCTGGAAACTCGGTTTCCGGGATTTGATAACTTCAGCGACACCAGTAATGGTTCCACCGGTGCCAATTCCAGCCACGAGAATATCTATTTGTCCTTCAGTGTCTTCCCAGATTTCTTCTGCTGTTGTCTCTCGGTGAATCTGTGGGTTAGCTGGGTTGCGGAACTGTTGCAGCATGTAAGCATTAGGAGTCGTCTCGGTAATCTCCTGAGCGCGACGAATGCAGCCACTCATTCCTTGAATTCCTGGTGTCAGTTCGAGCTGAGCGCCGTAAGCTCTTAACATTGCCCGTCGCTCGGTACTCATGGTATCTGGCATCGTCAAAATTAGCTGATAGCCCTTGGCTGCGGATGCCATTGCTAGAGCAATGCCAGTGTTTCCCGAAGTTGGTTCTACTAATATTGTTTTACCTGGGCTGATCAGTCCTTCCTGCTCAGCTGCATTGATCATGTTGACTCCGATGCGGTCTTTCACCGAAGCGGCAGGGTTCATTCCCTCTAATTTCACCAGGATGCGAGCTAAACAGCCTTCGGCTTGAGGAATACGGTTTAATTGTACTAAAGGTGTCCGACCTACAAGTTGTGTAATATCTTGTGCAATACGCATGACTTGAAAAAGTTATTAGTGGTTAACAAGGGGATTTTAGGATACTTTCGAGCTTCTTGAAGTTTCTAGTTAAAGGCACCACGAGAGGGTTATTTTAATTAAAAGTATGTCGCCTTAAGTAAGTTAGTGACATTAAATAGGCATTGGGTAGCTCCGGAGGACTATGGAGCTACCAGACAACAACTAGAAGAACTTCTGAGTTTCTAGTCCTTAACTCGATGGTTCACCAGCTTTATTTAGGTTAGATTCTCCTAATTAACAGGTGAATGGGCATGATTAAGATGTTAGGTTAAACTTTTTACAACTTGATTCCTATTCAACAAAATTTGAGATTTTCATCGTTTTTTGTTGGTACTTTGGGCTGCTGTTGTCAAGCATTCACTGCTAAAGCCCTAAATGTAGTACATGATGTCCAGTTGCTGTCTAGCCTCCCGCTTCTCGGATAAATCCTGAAGTGTGTATTCTTTTAGGACATCGTTAGCTCGATCCTGGACTTCCTGCCAAATTTCTCCGACTATGGTACTTTCCAGCGTGCCCAAAGTTTTTTCCGTTGGGGAAGCTTTGGAGTCTGAGCCTTCCAGACAGTTGATGACGTCTAAAAGATTAATATTCCAGGGTTCTCGCGCTAAAAGATAACCTCCTTTAGCTCCCCGTTGGCTACGCACTAGCCCTCCGCGTCTCAAAGTTGCCAACAACTGTTCTAGGTATCGGTCAGGAATATTTTGCACAGCCGCAATTTGTCTGATTTGTAGCGGCTCTCCTTGGTTGTAATGACCAGATAGCTCTAGTAAAGCCAGAAGAGCGTATTCTGTCTTGCAGGAAAGTTCCACAGATTCTAATTAATCACTTTTATTTATGGGCAATTACTTACAGTATACCCCGGTTATCCAGTGGGGTTTGCTGATTAAAGCCTACCTATAAGAAAAAACCCCGCTCTCAGGCGGGGAAAACTAATTAGTTAGCAGATTAGGGCTGTTGCTTGAGTGTTAACTCAGTCCTCTAGAAAGTGAAAGTAGTTCTGAGTGTGCCGATAATCGCGTCTTCATCGTCAGTTTCTTCTGGATTAATTAACCAGATGACACCTGGAGTAACGGAAATATTATCTGTCACTTGGTACTTGTAGAAGCCTTCGATGTGAATTGGTGTATTCTCGTTGCGGTAATCCTGACCAGGAACTGTGGCACTTCCCAAGTAAGGGACTGCTCCACCAAAGATACCCAAGACGTTACCTTCTTTTCCTAAATCAGAGAGTGCCAAACCTCCACCGTAGCTCCAGATTTCAGCTCCACCTTGACCAATGAGGATGGCATCAGTGTAAACCCCAAAGCCGCTAATTGAAATGTTGTTGGTCAAACGGAAAGCAGCTTCCACACCGTAAGAATTAGTTACTAGCGGGGTTTCGGGGAGGAGCGGGTTTAAGGCTGAGACAACACTACTCGGATTGTTGGCAAACAAAGAACCTACTATCGGAGCGGCTGGGTTGCCCCCTCTGGCACCACCTGCGTCGAAGATCGCACTACCGCTGTTGTGATAGCCGTGAACAAAGGTTGCACCAATGCCAATCCGGTCACCTAGGTTGAAATTCAACTGTCCGAAGGCAGCATAATCACCGTCAAATAGACCATTTTTGTTGCTAGGATCGGCTGCATCAGGCCCTGCCAGGTAACCAGCGGTTAAGGTACTCGGTCCGAGAATACTGTCTAGAAGACCAACACCCAGGCTGATGGCACCACCAGCACCGCCGCCGATACGATAGATGGGGCTTTCGGAAGCGAAAGTAGAAAGAGCTCCGTTACCACCATCAAAGTCTTCAAAGTAAGGGTTGAGAGTAGGAGCGTAGTCGCTGTGAATACCGCCAGTTGCGGCAATGTAAACCCTTGAAGCGCCAAAGTTAGAGTAGTAGGCCAACCAGTCTACGACGACATCGTTGCCCTCGGAAGCGACAACGTCAAAAGTCTGAACTCCCTGACCACTTTCCCGACCAGGAAATACTCCAGGAAATGGCTCATCAAATGGACTAAATTGCTGAGCATTACCCGCAGCTAGACGAGTGACTAAGCGATCCTGACCAGTGAAGCTAGTGTTGAGGTCTAAGCGAACCCGGTCTTGTAAGACAAACTCATTGTCGTAGTTAAATTCGTTGCTGACGGCAAAAATAGCTTCACCGCTTAACTTGGTGGTAGTAGAAAACTGATGGTCTTCCAAAAACCCGACACGACCTTCTAGGTTATCTACCCGTGTACCGAGAGTAGCTAGTTCTGCTTCAAACTCTTGAATCAGACGTTGCAGAGTTTCTAAGTCCTCGCGGGTGACAGCGCCCTCTTGGGAAATAATTAAACGCTCAATTTGGTTTAAGCAGGAATTTAGACCAGCAGCAAATTCATAGCGTGTCGTCGGCGACTGCCCCCGATAGGTGCCGTCAGGGTACCCCACGATACACTGATAGCGTTCAACGAGACTGCGCAATGCTTCGTAAGCCCAGTCTCCAGGGGATACATCCCTCAGCTGCTCAATATTGGTTACCTGGTTTTGGGAGTTACCACTACCTTCGTTGCTGTAGCGGTTAATTTGGTTCAGAATTTCGCTGTTACCCCCTGTTCCAGGAGTAGCCTGGGCAACAGTTGTTTCTAGCTTTGGTTGGGTAGCAGTTGGGGCTAGTTGATCGGCTTTAAGTGCTTGAGCTTTCAACGGTTGCGCCTCTGGAGCAACCAGCTCTAGCACTCCAATTTCAGCATTCTTTGAAGATAAGTTGCCTTGATTGGCTACTTTGCCAATTACTGTTTCTTCCTGAGCAAGCGGGGTAATTGCTGTAGTTGGTACTGTAACAACTGCCATTGATGATGCTTGGGAAGTAACTCCTTCTCTGAGCTGATTGCCTTCTTCGATAGCAACACCCTCAGTTGCGAGTAAGTTAGCTCCATCGGCAGCACGCACATTTTCTACGGAGACAACCAAGGTTGCACCCAGCAGAGCTGGGCTAATCAACAGAGATTTCCAAACTATTCCAGACATATTTCTCTTCTCCTCACACCTCATTAACTTGATCTCCTCAGAACCTTTGCACAATTAAAGCTAGCTTATGTCTTTTGAGCAATGGTACATGTTTTATTATGTGACACTTACTACACATAGGCTATTTAGGGGCAGCTAAGATGCATATTTCTCTAGCTTGACCAGCAGCTTTAGCTCCTGAGTTCCACTAGGCAAGGGTGGCAATTTTTAGGAGTTTAAATTGTTAAGAGTTCTTTTCGGATTGTTCAACCCCAGAAACCTCTAGAAAAGTTCTTAAAGAACTATCCGCTCTCACGGGAAGTGATCTGGTTAAAACCATCACACTTTATGTGAGAGCGGTCTAGCGGGTCTTCTGATTGAAGCCTGACTGCCGGGAGGATCTCCGAGCCAGCCCAGCAGTACAACTAATATTCTCCGAAGAGAATAAAGCTGACTGCTAGAGAACAGCCCCGGCGCACAGCCGGTCAAATTCAATCAGATGACCCATGATTTTACTACTATCTGACATGGGCATCACCTCCGCGTAACTTTCATGTGTTTTCATTTGTCTTTAAACACTCCTAGTAACCTTGATAAGACTTATCTTTTGCATCAACAGAAACCCTTTTAGGTTAATCCCAAGTAGGTTTGAATCCGTAATACCAAAGCATTTTAATTTCTTGATCTAGGCTTGCTTACCTTAGCGGTAAAGCATTAGGATTGTTGTCTGACATGGCTGCTTTACTCCCATTCCCCATCCCTTAATTTTAGGATAGGTTGGTTGCAGCACTCCCCTAAAGATAACATACGCTCAAAGCTATTTACTGATTTATTGGTGACACTTGAAGCCATCTGTCAAAGAATTTTTTGTTGAGCTGCATCAGAAACCTTTGCGGCAGTTCTCAATTCCGTTCTGAAGGGTTAAGACAGCCGTAGTTTTTCTCCAGACTTTTGCTACAAATTACCCCTACCGTAAGGCAGGGGTAATTAATGGGGTGAAACCCTAGCTAACTGAATTTGATGCTAGCTTACAGAGCGTTACCGCGAGGTAGAACTTCCTCAGGGAACTCAAAACGTTGATGGGGTTGGTCTTGAGGTGCCATCCAAGCTCGGATGCCCTCATTGAGCAGAATGTTCTTGGTGTAGAAGGTCTCAAATTCTGGGTCTTCCGCCGCACGGATTTCCTGGGAGACAAAGTCGTAAGCCCTCAAATTGAGCGCTAAACCAACGATGCCCACCGAACTCATCCACAAGCCGGTTACTGGCACAAACAACATGAAGAAGTGCAACCAGCGCTTGTTGGAGAAGGCAATACCGAAGATTTGTGACCAAAAACGGTTGGCAGTTACCATCGAGTAGGTTTCTTCGGCTTGGGTCGGGTTAAACGCCCGGAAGGTGTTGGCTTTGTCGCCGTCTTCAAACAGGGTGTTTTCCACCGTGGCACCATGAATGGCGCACAGTAGCGCTCCTCCCAAAATTCCGGCAACTCCCATCATGTGGAAGGGGTTGAGTGTCCAGTTGTGGAAGCCTTGCAAAAACAGCAGGAAGCGGAAAATTGCCGCTACTCCGAAGCTGGGAGCAAAGAACCAGCTAGATTGACCCAAGGGGTACATCAAGAAGACGCTGACAAACACCGCAATCGGGCCGGAGAAGGCAATGGCGTTGTAAGGGCGGATGCCTACCAGGCGGGCGATTTCAAACTGACGTAGCATGAAGCCGATCAGTGCGAAGGCACCGTGGAGGGCAACAAAGGCCCACAGACCACCGAGTTGGCACCAGCGGGTGAAGTCTCCCTGGGCTTCTGGTCCCCACAAAAACAGCAGTGAGTGTCCCAAGCTGTCGGGAGGGGTTGAGACGGCAACGGTTAGGAAGTTGCAGCCTTCCAAGTAGGATGAGGCTAATCCGTGAGTGTACCAAGAACTCACGAAGGTGGTGCCGGTCAGCCAGCCGCCAATTGCCAGGTAAGCGCAGGGGAACAGCAGTATACCTGACCAACCGACGAAAACAAAACGGTCACGCTTGAGCCAGTCGTCGAGGGCGTCAAACCATCCTCGGCTGCTGGGCGCGCGTCCTACAGCTATGGTCATAGGGAAGATCTCCAGTTATTTATAATTTCGGAAGAAAGCTAACTCTTTAGCCAACTAGGTTACTCTGCTGAATGAACAGATAGCTAGCCTGGATGAGAGCAAAGTTTACTTTTCTTTACTGTCCTTAAATGTAATGTTATGTGAAAATTTCTCAAATTTCCACCCTTATTTTTCAGAAATATGGATCTACAGCCTCTGGTAAAAGATTCAATCACCTTCAAACCCGCCAATAGACTAGGCTTTTTGTACAATGTGTTTGACAGAAAAATTATACGCAGGAATAGCGTATCTCTTAAAATCGCATGTACACCATTGACTTGACTCTCAAACAAACGCCCATGTCCTTATCCGTTCAAAGGAGTTCGGCAGAAGCGGCAGAAGAAACTTACCAGGAAGTCCTAAAGGCAATGCGCTCATCAGGCGAGGCTCAGTTATTGGAACTCACCTGTGATAAGCAACCTGAGAAGAAAATTGGCGTTCTTAGTGATCAGATTTGTGCTGTTGTGATTTCTCAGAAATCGGGTGCTGCTGGAGCAGGACGTCCACCCGGTTTCTTCGCCATAGCTGAGTAAACAGAGGCATCTGAGGCAATGACCCAGTGGGCTATTAGAGTACGAGATCTTTGCTTCAACTGGTCTCAGGGAACATCAGTTTTACATTCTTGCTCGCTGAATGTTCCCTCAGGTCAGTTTTGGATGCTATTGGGTAGGAATGGCAGTGGCAAGTCCACATTACTAAGACTGCTAGCCAGTCTGTTGCAACCGCAATCGGGAGAAATTCAAATTACTGAGCCCGTAGGCTTCGTTTTTCAGAATCCTGATCATCAGCTAGTAATGCCGACAGTAGGTGCTGACGTCGCTTTTGGGCTGGTGGAGGAAAAGCTTTCTCCTATCCAAGTGCAGGCTAGAGTACAAGAAGCACTAGCGGCTGTTAATTTACTTAATTTACAGCGACGACCAATTTATGCCCTGAGCGGTGGTCAGAAGCAGCGAATTGCTATTGCTGGTGCACTTGCCCGTCAGTGCGAAGTTCTGTTGCTTGATGAGCCCACTGCCTTGCTTGATCCAGATACTCAACAAGATTTAGTTTTGCAAGTGCAAAGCCTAGTTAAAAGTCGGGGCTTGACGGCTCTGTGGGTGACCCACCGCTTTGAAGAATTAGATCATTGTGATGGGGCATTTTTGTTAGAACAAGGTCGGGTGGTTGACCAGGGGGATCCACAAAGACTCAAGCAAAAACTGATGCAAGAGCCAAATGGGACAATGTAAAGTATTGTTGATATAAGTAATTGTCCCCAAAAGAGCAAGATTGGTTTTGAACAATGCCCCCTTCATCACCGCAGGCTACTTTACTGGTTGATGGCTACAATGTCATTGGCACTTGGACTGAGCTCAAAAAGATCCGAGATGTCAGTGGGCTAGATGCAGCTCGCCAAGGTTTGGTAGAAATTTTGATTAACTACAGTGCCTTCGTCGGTTATAAAACTGAGGTTGTCTTTGATGCTCAGTATCAAAACACACGCCTCTACTGTGAAGCCTTAACTAGTCATTTATCGATTTGCTTTACAGCTTTTGGACAGACAGCAGACACTTTCATTGAAAAGTTCTGTGCTTCGTTTCGACACCAACCTAGCTATCGAACTAAGCGGTTGATTGTCGCCACCTCAGACAGAGCTCAGCAATTGACTGTAGTGGGATATGGAGCCGAATGGCTCTCTTCTGAGCAATTAGCCCACGAGGTGGCATCAACTGCTAGTCGAGTTCGCCGTAAACACCGACCCGAAAAACAATCTCGCGCTCGTTTTTTATTCAATTCCCTGGACACACAATCTCAACAACGTCTAGCCAACCTGCGCCATGGCATTAGATAAATTTGAATTTTTCTGATTAGGTAGTTGACACTCCTGGCAAGATTCGCTATCTTTATAAAGGTTCACAAAACAGGCCCCCATCGTCTAGAGGCCTAGGACACCTCCCTTTCACGGAGGCGACAGGGATTCGAATTCCCTTGGGGGTATACTACTAACAAAAGAATAATTTTTAGACTGCTAGTGACTTGCCCTAAAGCCTCTTGTCTAAGTTTTCCCTAATCGCTAAGCTGATTAAAGAGCGCAGCAAAATCACGAACCAAATGGCAGAAAAGGTGAAAGCGGCGCTTGCCCAAGCACTGTGAGTCCCTAAAATTAGAACGGTACCAGATAGCAAGCTAAATCCCGTTAAGCTAGCATAAATAAGGCTTTTGATCGCTAAATGAATCCTTTTTAGTGTGCGATCGCTCTCGACTGAATGCACGCGCACTTGTAGATCGCCCTGTTCAATCCGTGCTTCTAGGCGTTGAATTAGTGTCTCGGTGGCGCTAGGCTGCTGTAATCTGTATTTAATAAAATCTCTAGCTTGCCTTGCCAGTTCTCCCACTATCTGTCGAGGTCTTTGAGAAACAGTTAGGCTCTTAACGAAAGGCTCAGTTGCCGCTAAAAGGTTATATTCTGGGTCTAGGGATCTGGCAATACCGTCGAGAGTGGTTAACGACTTCAAAATAAAAGTCATCTGCGCCGGCAAGCGAAATGGTTGTTGCTCAAACATTAAGTAGATTTCGCTACCCATTTGTTCAAAGGTCTTTAAGTCTATGGGCTTTTCTGTAAATTTCTCTAAAATAAAGGCAACTAAGCGTCTTACCGGTCTCATATCCGCCACGGGTTCAATTAAACCCATGTAGGTTAAGGTATTTACCACCTCATCTGTGTCTTTTTTCAGGACGGCAAAAAATGTCTTAATCATCTGATCTTTGGCAACAGGCTTCACCTCAGCCATCGTGCCAAAATCATAAAAGATTAGACTGCCGTCATGAGTGACTGCCATATTGCCGGGATGGGGGTCAGACTGGAAGAAACCATCCTGTAATAATTGTTTAAGGTAACAACAAATACCGAGCTGAATAATTTCTGCGGTATTGATGCCACAAGCTTCTAGAGTCTGACGATCATCGATTTTGATGCCTGGTAAGTATTCCATCGTCAGGATCTTTTTTGTCGTGTACCGCCAATGGATTTTAGGAACAATAATGCGAGAATGGCCGATAAAATTTTGGCTAAAACGATCAGCATTTTTGCCTTCGTTAATATAATCAATTTCTTGATAGAGTAATTCAAAAAATTCTTGATAAATTGACTCTAAGTTATACTTTCTGACTCCAGACAGCCATCGGTTGCACCAGCGCACCAAACCGTGCAGCACTTCAAAATCTAAATTAATTAGCTTTTCTAATCCTGGGCGTTGCACTTTGACAACAACATCTTCTCCAGTATGCAACCGGGCTTTATGCACTTGCCCTAAGCTAGCAGATGCCAGAGGATAGCGGTCAAAATCACGATACAAAGCATGAATTGAATTACCTAGTTCAGTTTCAATTAAAGCGATCGCTTCATCTGCACTGAATCCTGGTACTCTGTCCTGTAATTCTCCCAATGCCTGTACATACTCTAAAGGCAGTAAATCAGCGCGGGTAGATAATGCCTGCCCAATCTTGATAAAAGCTGGGCCTAAATCCAGCAGTCTTCTAACCAACCACTGGGCGCGGCGATTTCTCTGCTGGGCAGAATTGTGACCCATGAGCTTGTCCCAGGACAAGTAAAGTAGAAATTGGGCTGCCATACCAAAAACGTCGCTTTGGCGCTGTAGTGGGGCATATTTAGAATATCTAGCTCTTTGCCAACGGGGTGGTTTAGGGGCAGCAGTTAAAGCCATACTGTTGTCTATTTTGGTTTGTTTACCTCCACTATTGCAGCAATAAAACTACGATGTTTGGGGTAATCAGTGCTTCAGAACTGGCTGGCAGATCTAAAACTTTTCTGTAAACTAATCAGCTACTGAAACTAGATTTTGATCCTCCTAAGGAAATTGAGGCAGGGTAACGGTAAAAGAGGTAAGGTAGCTTTGGGAATCGTCGCAGGGGAGGCTGGAAACCTCAATCGTGCCATCGAGGCGTTGCACAAGGCATTTTACCAAAGCCAGACCCAAACCAGTACCTTGAACGGCTTTCTGAGTAGCATCTTGACCGCGACGGAATTTATCGAAAATATATTTCATGTCTGTCGGTGAGATACTGGCTCCAGTGTTTGTCAAGGTAAAAACCACTTGATTAATTGGTGATTGCACTGGGTGAATAATCTGCAAATAAACCGTCGTATTTGGATAAGAATACTTGCCTGCATTAGTCAAGAGTTCCCAGAGGATGCGGTTAAGACTATCAGGATCGATCTCAAGTATCAGTGAGTGTTCTTGAGACTTGTCTAGTGCACCGAAAGGAGTTTCTACTATCAAAGTTAAGCCCTTATCCGTCCACTTAGCCTGAAAAGATTCAGCCAACTTTCGGATGAACAAAAATAAGTCAATTTTTTGGGGTTGAATGTGAGAGCTATCCGATTCTAGCTGCTGTAAACTCAGTAGGTCATTAATCAGCTCAATTTCTCGATTACACTGCTCCTCAAGAATTTCCAGGTATTTTTCCCTGCGTTTTGAGGGGAGTTTAGCTTGGCGCAGCATCCGGATCGCCAGAGTCATTGTGGTTAGAGGTGTTCGCAATTCATGACTCATCGTACTCATGAATTCTTCTTTAAGCTGATTCAATTCCTGCACTTGTTCTAGATGCTGGTGCTTCTTTTCGTCTAGCTCTTGGTTAGTTGGTTGAGGATGTTGCAATTGAGCAGTGGGATTGGGATATTTAACGAGGGTTTGTTTTGTGTCTAGAGCTTGATTCTGGAGAATAACAGAACTTACTTGTCTACTCACCCACTGGATCAAGTCTAATTCATCAGGAAGCCAAGGGCGAGGTTGAGGATTTTGTAAGACCAGGAAGCCTAAGATGGTAGTTGATTCTGACTTTTTGCTCTTTGACCCAAGCAGGGGGAAGATCACTGTAGCTGGCATGATTTCCCAATCAAAAATTGAGGTGATTTTATCCTGGGGAAGAGTAGGGGAGTAAAGGGCTAAGGAGGTTTGGCGGGTTGAATCCCGATAGTCTAAACTGTTGGAATACTCTGAAAAACTTTCGTCTGTTTTTTCTTCTCTGGGTGGATTTGAGTGCCGGAGGTCAATTTCCTCTCTCTCGGTTGAGGGTATAGACTGTTGATACTTCAATCCTAAAAGACTTTGATCAGCAAATCCAGCAGGAAGATAGTTGCGTCCATCAACGACAACTATTGGTTCAGGGGCATTTCTCAAAGCCTGTTGGCACCAGTAAGAATCTGCCAGCCAGAATGATTGCTTAGAAAGTTGACTAGTTCTTCCTCTGTGATCTGATTTACCAGTAGTTTCCTCTGACCATTGGTAAGCGACATCAACCTTAATTTTCGGAAGTTTATGGGAAGAGCGACCCTTAACCAAAGTTGAAGTATCTTTTAATAATAGAATGAAACCACGATTAACCTGAAGTGCTTGAGCTATGCCAGTAGTTGCTACTTGAAGAATTTTTTTTAATTGACTGGTTCCACTCATCAAGAGACTCAAATGCTTGAGCAGGTGTTGGTGGCGAGCCGCTGCAAGTGTTTGTTGAGTTAGGTGGACTTGAGAAATGGCGATGGCGATCGGTTCTGAGGCAACCCCTAATAGTTCTCTATCGTAGTTAGTCCATTCGTACGGCTGATTTCGCCCTAAAAGGATTAATCCATTCCGCTCAGACTGAAAACGGGTGCGGATCATCAGTAGTGATTTAATGGGTAGACCATAGCCAATTATTTGAGCGCTATTGGATGCTTGAAGATCTGAAATTGCTCGTGGTTCTTCGCCTACCCAATCATCCGTCAGCATTGGGTATTTTATTAGTTGTTCTTGATACTCTTGTTCCCTATCTTGGTGAGCATCAGCACACCATAAACCAACTTGGTTAGTTGCCGCTCGGTTAACAACTTCAGCAATTAAGCAAGTATCCACCTGAAAAATCTCCCCCAGAGCCTTGGCTATTGTCGCTAGCAAAGTTTGTGGATCTGGGCTTTTAAGAATAATTTGCGTAATTTGGGATCCTAGCTGAGCGGACTCTACCGGGTAGTACATGAGTAAACTCTTATGCTCCTCGGTGAACAGTGGCTCTACCTTTCAGACAAACTGGAAGTTAAAGGGATTTACCGTTTTTGCGTTGCTACTTTAATACTCTGAGCAAAGACTTATAAATCGATATTATCGATATTACAGACTAACTTTATCAGTAGCTCCGCAAAGAGCATCGAGTTTTCTGTATTCATTACCTTTATTGCAAAACTTATGTTAGGCTGGTTTTTTGGACAGCCAAGATCAAACGAGACTTAAAAACCACCACATTACCATAATCTAACCCATCCAACAGGGTAATAAAGTTTCTTTTGTCAAGCCTGATACTCCAACCATCTAACTATCCTCAAACTGATGGTAACTTGTCTGAGCAAGGTTAACTATTGTCCTTTTGACCTGAGTATGGGCTGCTAAACAATAAGTTAAGTAATGAGCAGTAGGTTTATTGCCCATTACGTTTTCCACTATAAGTGGTGGTTGTGGGAGGTTGACGACTAATATTTATCTCATTAATTAGGAACGTCTCTGTCTTGCTTGTCTTTGGGCTTCCTCACTGTTCTGTCGATAGGTTTTAACCCGATTCTGGGCAGTTTTGTGGCGCTGATCTTCTGGTTTAACCGCACTCATTAGATCTGAGGCTCGCTCCCACTTGGCTGCTAAATCCAGCCACTCAGCAGAAGTTTGAGCATTCTTTCCGGCTGAAGCAGCTTGTTCGGCGAGGCGCACTGCCTCAACAAAGGGATCACTGGCATTAGGATCCTTATAGGGTGATGACACCGATTTTACAGAATTTGTTTGGGTTTGCGAGGAGGCGGCTGTAGGATTTTGCAGTTGGGTTGTTGTCCGAGTGTATAATTTCGGACTAAGCCAGGTGTAAACAGACCAGCAACCTAATACTAGAAGTATACTCAAGCTAACTCCGCTGAGAATACCGCGCCTGAATCTAGTTTTTTCCCGGTGTTTAAGGGAAGAGGGGGTAGAAATATTGGGCGTTTTGAGCTGTGTGGCTGGGTGACTTTTGAGATTTTCTGTTAATTGCTTGAAGAGGTTTGGTTTGGCAAGAATTATTTCTTCAGACCAGAGTAGCTGATTTTCTGGATCTCGGCTAATTTCCTCTAACCAAAGCAACTGTTGCTCCCGCACGATGCGACTGTTAATCTTGACGCGCCGAATATTGTGCGGGGCAATACTCTCCAGGATCTGCTGAATTTGTGCTACCAGCGTCGGTTTCTCAAGCTGCTCGGCGAGTGCCGCCTCGCATAACAACTGTAGGACACCATCTATTAAGATAGCTCGGATCCTAATGCCAGCTTCTGCTAGTCTTTCATTCAAGGTTTGAATAATCGCCGCAACACTACCCTGACGAGCTTGTCTGACGATGTCCTCCATTGGGTCATGCATTTTTCTTGGAGCCATGGACTAATAGCTATGCCTGACTGTGTAATAGATTGCTGCCAATTTCACCCATTCTTATTTAGGTTATTGGCATTAAAGGCAAGATGATAGTGTCAAAAACACTATTTTTGACGTAAGGCGCACTGAAGTTAACCAGCACTGTTGCCATTTTGTTCTCAAGTCGCGGACGCGTTAATATGATACAGGCTTTTTACAAGTTGTTCCGGAATTTGAGTTTAAAGTGGGGCAGTTTCCCGCTTTTTTGACTAGAGGTTAGCAGTTATTGTCAACAAATATCCAGGCTTCGGCTGTTTTGCCAAGTAAACGATAGCCCTCTAGTTTAGGTCTACAGGTACAAAGGAGATAATTCTAGAGACAGGAGGATTATATTGGGATTTATTTTGCTGATCATCAAGTACAGATTTCCAGCTCCGCCCTCCGATAAATTACTCACCCTGGTGCCATCTTAACCAGAAAATATCAGAATTCTATGCTCCAATAGTTTGTTAGGCTTCTAGGGCAAGTTTCTCTAACCAGGATAGATAAAATCGAGGTTAGGTTTATATTATATCCGTGGAGAATTTTGTTGTCTCGACTAGAAGAGAATCACTATCGCTGCGGTTATCTATATAGTTAATTAGTTAATTGCTGCTAATGCTGACTCAACAAAGGCTGGTGTATTCACACAAGTTTACAATTAGCCTATAAGAGTCTTATAAGAGTTAATAGTAGGAAGGTTCCCATGCTGCTAAAGTCCACAACTCGTCACGTTCGCATTTACACTGCTGAAGTGAACCAGAATGAACTGCTTGAGAGTGATAAAGTTTTAACCTTAGATATTGACCCAGACAATGAATTGAACTGGAATGAAGATTCCTTGCAAAAGGTGTATCGCAAGTTTGATGACTTGGTGGAATCCTATAACGGGTTAGATTTAACAGAATATAACCTGCGTCGTATTGGTTCTGATCTAGAGCACTTTATCCGAGTAATGTTGGAGAAAGGGGAAATTAGCTATAACCTGAATAGTCGCGTTCTTAATTACAGTATGGGATTGCCTCAAGTGGTGCCGCCAGCAGGTGTGGAAAGCTAAGGGGTAACAGGTTATACAAAAAAGCCAAAGGAAGAAGGCGGTGATGCTGGAGTTTTAGTTAATTGAGTGGTACTGACTGAGGCGGAAAATCTTGGTTTGTTGTGAAAAACCAAGATTGGGGGGACTTCCCCCCAAGCCCCCCATTGGGGGACGGAGTGCCTCCCCCAAGCCCCCTGCACAAGGATTGATCGGTTGAGGTGGTTTTGCTTAAATCAGTGTTGTTCATTGATTAATTTCTGGTTTCTTAATGGGATTTGAGTTGAGTACTCCCTTATCTCCCTTGTCTTACAAGAAAATTTCTGTATTGTATCCAGGTGAGAAAAGCTATGAATCTTCTGCCTTTGGTGTTTATTATTTGAGTAGTTGGCTAATTTGCTGAAGATCAACGTTGCCGCCGCTGATGATGATGCCGATTTTTGTGTCTGGGATGGTGATTAATCCTTCTAGTAGGGCGGATGCGGCTAAAGCGCCTGTGGGTTCGACAACTATTTTCAGGCGTTCCCAGAGGAAGAACATGGTGCGTAGAATGGCTGCTTCTGAGACGGTTAGCATGTCGTCTACGTAATGTAGTACTAGGGGAAAGGTGTATTTTCCTAGGCTTGGGGTGCGGGCACCGTCGGCGATGGTGTCTGGATTGTGAATTGTTTGCAGTTTTTTGGTATAAAAGGAGCGTTTGGCGTCGTCTGCTTGTTCTGGTTCTACTCCTATTACACGAGGGTGGTGGGATGGGGAATTGGTTTGGTTTGGTTGACTTTTGGTAGCGATCGCACATCCTGAAAGTAAGCCTCCACCACCACAGCAAACTAGCAGCAAGTCTAGCTGGGGGACTTCTTCGAGGAGTTCTTTGGCGGCTGTGCCTTGTCCGGCGATAATCTGGGGATGATCGTAGGGGGGTATGATTGTTAGTTGGCGATCGCTTGCTAGTTGTTGTGCTAGTTTTTCTCTAGTTGTGGTGGCGCGATCGTAGAGAATTACTTGGGCACCATAACCGCGAGTGGCTGCTAGTTTCACGGCTGGAGCATCTTGGGGCATTACGATGGTTGTGGCAATGCCTAGTAGTTTTCCAGAAAGTGCGATCGCTTGGGCGTGGTTACCGGAAGAATAGGTAAGGACTCCCTGCTGTTTTTGTCTGTCGGATAGTTGTGCTAGGGCGTTATAGGCACCTCTAAATTTAAAGGAACCTGTGCGCTGAAAGTTCTCACATTTAAAGAATACTTGAGCTTTAGTTAGTTCGTTGACTGTTCTGGAAGTAATAACGGGTGTGCGGTTTGCTACTCCGGCGAGGCGTTGTGATGCGGCTTCGATATCGGCGTAGGTGACTGGTGACATCCTCCCTTCCCAAATCAAAGATTATGGAAAGGGCTTCCTAAAATCGCTTCTAGGAGATTCCTGTCTCTTCCGGTGCTACCTAGACTGAGTAACTCAGTCCCCAACGCATCCCGTCCACAGGCAATTTCCTCCACCGTCTGTCCAACGGCAGAAACACCCCGGTTTCTGACAATTTGAGCGGCAGCGACATCTCGATCCGTCTTGTACCCACATTCGGGACACTCATGCACTCGAACCGATAAGTTCTTGGAAACATGAGTATCGCATTCTGGACAAGTCTGCGATGTGCCAGCCGCTACCACTTTGGCAAAATACACCCCACGTTTCCAGCAAACCCAAGATAATAGCTGCAAGAACTGACCCCATCCAGCATCTAAAGTGTGCTTTCCTAGCATTCCTTTAGCCATGCCTTTGAGGTTAAGTTGTTCGGCAAATATCATCCCAGCCTGGTCACAAAGGTGATGCGCCAACTTAAAGTGAAAGTCTTTTCGGGTGTCGTGTATTTGTTGGTGAATTCTCGCTATCTTTTTAGCTAACTTAGCTTGATTTTTAGACCCTTTTTTCTTGTACTTAAGTCGGCGTTGTAGCAATTTAAGCTTAGTTGCCAAAGCTTCAAAGAACTTGGGTCTTTTGATTAAGCTCACCATCAGATGTTGCCAAGAATTTTTTCAGTCCAACATCAATCCCTAAAGGGTGTCCTGATGGTGGAGTGTCTGGCAGATTAACGTCTAACTGCAATGACAGCATGACGTAATAGCCTGACGCTTTTTTGACGATTCGAGCCTGCTTCAATTCAAATCCACTAGGTATAGGTCGATGCATAATTACTTCGACTTTGCCTAATTGCGGAAGCTTTACCCAGTCTTGCCCTAATGGGTCTTTCAGCATTTGGGGATATACAAAAGACCGCATTTGTCCGAACTTCTTGAAGCGAGGGAAACCGAATCCCTTTCGCTTGATGTCTTCAAATGCGGTATCTAATTTCCTCAGTACTTGCTGCAAGACTTGAGCGTTAATGCTTTTTAACTCTTCATTCGTCTTTTTGGCTACAGTTAGCGCTTTCTCCTGAAGACTTTTACGAGGATAAGGCGTATCTGCTGGAATGATATATTCCGAATGAATTGAGCAAGCATCTACTCGACACTTACGCGAATTAATCCAGTCCCTACGTTCCCGTAAAGCATAATTCCAGACTTTACGGCACACCTCTAATGTCTGATCAATAAGTGCCGTTTTACCTGAATTTGGATTAATTTTATAAGCGTAAGTTAGGTTGAGCATTTTATTATTTTAGAGTATCTACCAGAATCAATCAATATGGTAGACTGCTAATTTAAGAGGTGTTGAACCCCTTAAATTAGCTTGGGTGAGTCCAGGTACCTACGCCCAACCCTAGGGGTATGGACGCAGCACTATCGCTCCCCCAAACCCCCTCATTTAGGTAGGGAGGGAGTATCTGGAGTGGTAGGAATTGGGGAAGTCACTCGATTTTGGATTTTGGATAATTAATCTGTTTGGTTATTTTTTACACCCTAGCTTTAGCAATTGTAGTGCGGGCATCTTGCCCAGGTGAGCGAGATGCTTAGACTAGGGTGATAGGGTAGAGTTTTTAGTCTAGAGTTGTCAGCTTGTTGATTGCTGATTCTTCAACACAGAGAACTGGTTCTTTGGTATGCCAAGGGTCATTGGCGTCTACTTGGATATAATAATGCCAACCTGCTGTGATGCCTTCTATTACCCACAAGTTATCGGCACGGAAGTATTCAACTCCGACGAGTAAGCCTGTTTGAATGAGGGTAATATCCGGGAGTTGGGTTGTTACTTGGACTTGCTCACCTAATGAGAACTTTGGCAAGTCCCAATCTACTGGAATGCTTAAGCAGTGGCGGTTTTGGCTATTTTTTGACACCATTAATATGCTCCTTTCATGGTTATTGCATGGGAGGGGAAACCGTCGTGGAAAGTCTTTCGTAACACCAATTCACGGCGTTCTCTTTGATTGCTATTTTCGATATCTTACCCTGATTGGGGAAAAAAAGAGCAATTGCCTATTTTGTTTTGTTACCTGTCAGAAGTTGCCGCATCGATTCAGCAGCTTTTGAGTTAGGAAAGGCTTTGAGGAACTCATCTAAATCCCGCTTTGCCTCGTTGATGATAGTTTGCGGTGCTGCTTTGGCTGCTTCGCGATACAAGTTTTCTGCCTTCTCGATGTCGCCGCTAGCTAGTAAGTAGACGGCGAGATTAAGGGTGTTTTGATAGTCTTGGGGGTTTTTCTGATATTTATCTGAGGCTAGTTTAATGGCAGTAGTAAAGTCTTCTTGTGCTTTGTCTGATTGGTTTAGAATTTTGTAGACAAGAAAGACGGTTGTATAAATTCCAATCATCTTCTGGTTCTAGTTCAATAGCACGGTTGAAGTCAGCTATTGCTTCTTCGTAGCGTTCCATCAAGCGATAGGTATAGCCTCGCTGTGCGATCGCCCATTCGTCTTCTGGTTTGAGTTCGATAGCACGGTTGAAGTCAACTAATGCTTCCTCGTAGCGTTCCATCAAGCGATAGGTTAAGCCTCGCTGTGCGATCGCCGATTCGTATTCTGGTTTGAGTTCGATAGCACGGTTGAAGTCAACTAATGCTTCCTCGTAGCGTTCCATCAAGCGATAGGTTAAGCCTCGCTGTGCGATCGCCGATTCGTATTCTGGTTTGAGTTCGATAGCACGGTTGAAGTCAACTAATGCTTCCTCGTAGCGTTCCATCAAGCGATAGGTTAAGCCTCGATGTGCGATCGCCCATTGGTATTCTGGTTTGAGTTCAATAGCACGGTTGAAGTCAGCTATTGCTTCTTCGTAGCGTTCCATCAAGCGATAGGTTAAGCCTCGATTTGCGATGTTCCATTGGTATTCTGGTTTGAGTTCAATAGCACGGTTGAAGTCAGCTATTGCTTCTTCGTAGCGTTCCATCAAGCCATAGGTTTCGCCTCGATGTGCGATGTTCCATTCGTCTTCTGGTTTGAGTTCGATAGCACGGTTGAAGTCAACTAATGCTTCCTGATAGCGTTCCATTAAGCGATAGGTATTGCCTCGCTGTGCGATCGCCCATTGGTATTCTGGTTTGAGTTCAATAGCACGGTTAACTCAACTAATGCTTCCTCGTAGCGTTTCATCAAGCGATAGGTTTTGCCTCGATTTGCGATGTTCCATGCGTCTTCTGGTTTAAGTTCAATAGCACGGTTCAAGTCAACTAATGCTTCCTCGTAGCGTTCCATCAAGCGATAGGTTTCGCCTCGATTTGCCCAGTATTCGGCTTCTGGTTTGAGTTCGATAGCACAGTTGAAGTCGGCTAATGCTTCCTCGTAGCGTTCCATCAAGCGATAGGTTTCGCCTCGATTTGCCCAGTATTCGGCTTCTGGTTTGAGTTCGATAGCACAGTTGAAGTCGGCTAATGCTTCCTCGTAGCGTTCCATCCAAAGATAGGTAAAGCCTCGAAGTGCGATCGCCAATGCGTATTCTGGTTTGAGTTCGATAGCACGGTTGAAGTCAGCTATTGCTTCTTGGTAGCGTTCCATCAAGCGATAGGTTAAGCCTCGAAGTGCGATCGCCCATTCGTCTTCTGGTTTGAGTTCGATAGCACGGTTGAAGTCAACTAATGCTTCCTCGTAGCGTTCCATCAAGCGATAGGTTAAGCCTCGAAGTGCGATCGCCCATTCGTCTTCTGGTTTGAGTTCGATAGCACGGTTGAAGTCGGCTAATGCTTCCTCGTAGCGTTCCATCAAGCGATAGGTTTCGCCTCGATATGCGATCGCCCATTGGTATTCTGGTTTGAGTTCGATAGCACGGTTGAAGTCGGCTATTGCTTCCTCGTAGCGTTTCATAAAAAAATAGGTTGTGCCTCGATCTGCCCAATATTCAGCTTCCTCTGGTATTAGTTGTATGGCTTCACTATGGTGTGATACCGCCTTGGGATATTCTTCTAATAACCTGTACAAATACCCGCAATAATTGAGTGCTACTCCACGCCACTGCTTCTCTAACTCTACTTCCTTGAGTAAATCCTCAAAAATTTTAACAACGGGTTCATAGCGCTTCTCTTCAGAAGCTATCACTCCCTCTAGCAACTTTTTACCCCAGCGCTGTACCTCTACAAAACCAGTTTCCTCCCCAACTTGTTTCATAGTTTCTGCCCAACGACGGGCAAAGGCTTTTGAGTTCTTGAAAGCAGCAACAAACCCATTCAGCGCAAATTTAAGAAACTTATGGGATGACTCACACAAGCGATGGTAGAGAACTTCTAGGGCGTAACTTTGCCAAGTAGCATCTTGGTATTGTTTCTCTGCTGGCAATTCCAGACTATTCTGCAAAGTCTCGTAATAACTTGCCAGTTTTCCATGTAAGCTAGACCAATTCTGCCCCGACACGGTACGCTGATAGCGCAACATCTGTTCTCTAACAACCGAGTGATAAGTCCAGTGTTCAACTTGCTTACTGACAAAAGGCTTATCCGTCAGCCAGGTAAAATGCTGATGAGCCTGCTCATCTCCTACTAACACGCCTAACACATCCCGATTGAGCATTCTGGGTAGTGAGGCATTGAGCGCGACTTGCCGTTGATTGTCGTCTTCAACCCACTTAAGAAAACGCTCAATTGCTGTCTCTGTGGGGTCAATTACTGCTGAGGGATGCTCCGGTTTACCAGCAGCGAGGGTGGCAACTAGTAGGGGTAACTTTCCCGAAAGCTTGAAAATAACCTCGATTGAGGCTTCATCGGTAATGCCTTTTCTACTCAAGAAATCCCGCGCCTCTGCCTCTGTGAAAGGTTCCAAGGGCAAGCGCACTAACAACGACTCATTCTCATCCCAGAGATTTTTATCTAGTTCTTCCCTACCAGCAATCACCATTAAAATTCTGGTGGGACATGCACCATACTTTTCATCAATTAAATCGCGCAACCAACTATCAAGAAATTCCTCCGTGCGCTCATAAGTATCAAAAAATAGAGTAATTAAAAACTCCTCTGGCAACTTATGCAGTTCCTCTAAAAAAAGAGGCGTGAGAACTTCTAATGGTTGCCTAACTAACTGCACTTCGTCTTTATTTTTCAGCTTGCTGTAGGCATAATCGATCCATTCCTGGGCTTGTTCAGCTACTACATCCTCATCAACTAAATCAGTTAACCCACCAGCAGGAGTACCACGAGCAAAACCTAGCCCTACTTTGACCATACCTCGCCCTACCAAACCAGCAAAGCCTTTGGGCGTTTCTGAGTCAGCCTCTAACTGTTCTAGACACTGGCGATATAGGCGGTAGCGATCGCGAAATTTCCGCAGCTTATATCCTTGCTGTGCCAATTGTTCGGCAATTTGTGCCATCACTTCCGGAACGCCGCGTTGAGTTTCATCAATGTAGGCATGAAAAGTGAATTTTTGCCGCACAATTTTGCGGAAATTCTCCAACAGCGTCGTCTTGCCCACGCCCCCTTGACCGTGTATGTTAAAGATAAAGCGACGGCGAGGGTCGCTCAGTTCTAAAAATAGATTTTGTTGAAAAAGATTTAGTTGCTCCTCACGTCCCACGAAAGCCGATTTTTGACGGCGTTCTCGAATATCCTTGAGACTCATATAGCTTCGGCAAATTTTGGATAAATCTTGACTATTAGTCTAGCCTCGTTATTTTTTGTAGGTTGGGTTGCCACGCAGCAGCTTTCTCCCACAATAAAAGAAGAGGCACTACTCAAAGCTTATGATTCCCCCCAAAATTACCAGGCGCAATTTTTTACTAACCAGCGCCACTGTAGCCGCTAGTATTGTTGGCTGTGCGACAGGGCAACCAGATAGTACCTCTGATGCTCAAGAGTACTCACCAGTAACTACTACCATGCCAGAACGAGAGTTAGGTAGTACTGGTATTCCTGTACCAATTTTGGGTTTAGGTGGTGCAGGCAACACGCCATTATCCCAGTACAATCAAGAAGCCGCAGCAGTGGCACTAATTGAACGAGCTCTACAGTTAGGGATTCGTTACTTTGATACAGCCGCTAGTTATGGCCCTTCTGAAGATTATTTAGGAAAAGTACTGCCCTCGCAACGAGATCAGGTGTTTCTGGCAAGCAAAACAGCAGCCCGCGATCGCGATGGTGCATGGCGAGAATTAGAGCGATCGCTACAACGCCTCAACACAGACTACCTGAATTTATGGCAACTGCACCACGTCTCTTTTGAGCAAGAATTAGAGCAAATCTTTAGTAAAAACGGCGCAATTCAAGCGATCGCAGAAGCCAAGGAACAGAAACTGCTGCGCCTAGCAGGTATTACCGGACATCACGAACCGGAAATAATCGCTGAGGGATTGCGCCGCTACTCCTTTGATACTACGCTAATTCCGATTAATGCCGCCGATAAACACCATCCCCGTCCCTTTATCCCTACCGTATTGCCAGTAGCAAGTCAGCAAGGAGTAGGGGTAATTGCCATGAAAGTACCTGCTTATGGACGCTTATTCAAGCCAGGAGTATTGGATGGCATGCACCAAGCGCTAGGCTATACTCTTTCCCAGACAGGTGTTCACTGTGCCATTATTGCTGCTGAAAACATCCCTCAGTTAGAGTCTAATGTGCAAGTAGCGCGGGCATTTAAGCCACTGACAGAGACAGCATTAGCAGAAATTGAGCAGCGCACTGCTACTAGTTGGCAAGATAATACCTTCTATCGTGCCTGGACTTAACAGAGTAATCCCTCTCCTATCAGATAAAATAGTCACGGAACCCCAGAAATCAAGGTCTAGCTAAAGGTAATGCAAATAGAATTTCGCGAGTTTGACCCCTTCGATTTGTGGATTTGGCTAGAGTTCAACACCGTTCCATCTCCCAGAGAAAAGGAATATGTTGAAGAACTTTTCAATTCATGGTTTTTCTTAGGCAAACTGGGAGGATTTGACGCAGAAAATTTGCAGGTGCAAGAAGTTGGTGTCGATCTCAGCTACATGGAATATGTTGATCACTCAGCAGATATTAACCTAGTAGCGTTCATGCACAATCAAGGTGATTTTGAGTATTTAGGAACTTGGGGGCGCTGTTGGTTTGATTTAGGTACTAGTGATGCGATCGCTCTTGATGTTTTGATTAATTCTCTCAAGAGGCTTACTCTAGAATATGTTGAAATAAAACGCTTATTAATTGGTGGTCAAAATGAAGATTGGCCGGTAGAAGGCAGTCAACAGCCTAATTTATATGACTCTGAGCAAAATGGCCGTGTTAACTAACTGATAAACTTGGGTAATAGTTAGCTCGTGAAAATTGAGTCTCTATCTGTTAATTTTTAAGGTTAAGGCATAAATTAAGGCGACAAAAATGGGTCAACCCAAACAGAAAATTCGGGTTATTGTACTGGGTTTGATTAAAAATGGCGATCGCACTTTACTCTCAGAGGGCTATGATCCAGTCAAGCAAGAAACTTTTTATCGCGCTTTGGGAGGTGGTGTTGATTTTGGAGAAACTAGCTACGATGCCTTGAAAAGAGAGTTTCAAGAAGAACTGCAAACAGAATTAGTAAATATTAAGTATTTAGAATGCATAGAAAGTTTGTTCATTTTTAATGGTAGAAGCGGTCACGAAATTATTCAGCTTTACCAGTGTGACTTTGCCGATCAAAAACTTTACCAACTTGATGAATTAGAATTTGTTGAGGGAGACAGCAAGAAGAAAGCTGTCTGGGTAGATATTGAGCAGTGCAAATCCGGCAAACTGCGCGTAGTTCCGGAAAAGTTTCTCGATTATATTTAGTATTTATCCTCGAAAATGTTTAATTGTCGCTGCGCGTGTCAATAGTTAATTGAAAATGGTTAATTGAGCTGCACACACCAGAATCTGGCTTATAGTCTCAATTTTCAATTTTCAATTTTCAAAAGTTACTGAGCGAGTGATGGCAAAAAACTGACTATACCAGGGAAGGCAATAATTAGTACTAATACTAATAGTTGCAGTAAAACAAAAGGAATTGCCCCTCGATAAATATCTGTAGTTTTTACTTCTGGAGGGGCAACACCACGCAAGTAAAAAAGTGCAAAGCCGAAAGGCGGAGTCAAAAATGAGGTTTGGAGATTGGCACCCAATAATACTCCGTACCAAACTAGGTTAATTCCTAGTGTTTGGGCCACTGGTGCGAATAGAGGAATAACAATAAAAGCAATCTCAAAAAAGTCAATAAAGAAGCCCAAAAAGAAGACGGTAAGCATACTTACCAATAAGAAGCCAGTTTCACCGCCCGGAAGATTTGATAAAGTATCAAACATAAAGCGATCGCCATTCAAGCCTCGAAATACCAAGCTAAAGGCTGTCGAACCCAACAGAATGAAAATCACCATACTGGTAATTCTGAGGGTAGCGTCACATACTTGTCTTAAGGAAGCCCAACTCAACTGACGGTTCGCGCCAGCAAGTATCATGGCACCCAAGCTACCAACAGCCCCGGCTTCTGTGGGCGTGGCAATGCCAAAAAAGATACTGCCCAGTACCAACAAAATCAACAGTAACGGGGGCAGCATTACTTGGAGTATACGGCGTCCCAAGGATGCTGCACCGATATCCCGCACTTCCAGGGGTAATGCTGGTGCAACACTCGGCTTTAGCCATGCCACAATTATCACATGCATGGCAAAAGCTCCCGCCATCATCAAGCCGGGAATCACAGAGCCCAGAAATAAATCACCTACAGAAATGCCCAACTGATCGGCTAAAACTACTAGTACCACACTGGGAGGAATAATTTGCCCCAATGTCCCTGAGGCGGCAATCACACCAGCAGCTAGTTCTTTGTTATAGCCATAGCGCAGCATCACTGGTAAAGAAATCAGTCCCATAGCCACGACTGTGGCAGCGACAACGCCAGTAGTAGCCGCCAACAAGGCACCTACAAGTACTACAGCTAAAGCCAAACCTCCCCGTAGTCGTCCAAAGAGAATCCCCATTGTTTCCAGCAACCGTTCGGCAATTCCCGATTTTTCCAGCATCGACCCCATAAAAATGAAGTAGGGTATCGCCAGCAACGTATAATTTGCCATAATGCCGAAAATTCGCTGGGGCATTGCGGTGAGGAATAGAGCGTCAAAGACACCTAAGCTTATTCCTAAAATTGCAAAAAAAATTGCCACTCCTCCCAAGGAGAAAGCTACTGGATATCCTAAGGAAAGAAAGGCTAATGCTCCGACAAACATTACTGGACCTAACCACTCATAAGCCAGAGTCATCTGCTTCCTCCCCAGATACTGTGTAACCAGTAAAAATTGCCCAATTTTTAATTGCTTCCGATATACCCTGAAGCATCAGCAGTCCAAAACTGACAATGATCATCGATTTAATTGGGTAGCGTGGTAAGCCACCAGGATCAGGAGAATTTTCCAAAACTTTCCAGGAGTTGAGGATACTATCCCAGGAAAAATAAATCACCATTAAGCAAAAAGGAATTAAGAACAATAAAGTTCCAATTAAGTTAGCTATGGCTCGTTTTTTGTAACTCAAGTTTTTATAAAAAACATCTACTCTGACATGTTCGTTATGTTTAAGAGCATAGGCAGCACCCCACAGAAAAATTAAATCGAACAAGTACCATTGAGCTTCTATCAAAGCATTAGAAGTCAAGTTTTGACCCAGGAAACGTCCTAAATAGCGACCGATAACATTCCATACTCCCAGCAGCACCATCAACAGAACAAGCCAGTCGGTTAGGCGGCCCACCCACTCATTGAAGGCGTCAATAATTCTGGATATGTGTAGTAGTTGCTGCAATGCTTACCGCTCCAAGATTAGCTGCTACAGATGTTGTATTTTACTCCTTATTTTCTCCCCATAAGATACTTGAGGAGTTGAAAGTTAACTCTCAACTCCTCAACGGTTGATCAACAAAATTCAAAAAACAGTTACCAAGGGTTGCCCACTAATGTAAAGCCTGCCCAATGATAGGGATGTGTTAGCAGTCTTTCCCCCTGCTGTGCCAGTTCTGGCGGCAAGGTAATAGATCCATTCTGGGTGATTAGCTGATCATTACTGAGTTTTACTTCTCCCCGCAGAATTGCCACCTGCGCTTGCTGTAATGCCTCGGCTTTGGTTGTAGCGTTGCGCAGATTCTGATAGAACTGCGTCATCAGCGCTAGAGTACCTTCATCACTGACGTACCATAGACTGCCAAGAGAAGACTTGACCCCTGCTTTAACCGCTAAGCCCGAAAAGCCTAACTCTGCTTGTTCATTTCCTAAAGCTGTGCGACAGGCACTGAGTACCAACAAATCCACCGTCGGGTAATTCCAGCCTAAATTAGGCAATTGGTTAAGGCTAAGCCGGGTGTCCCACAACTGGATGTAGGAGTTATTAGGAGCACCCGGTTGGAAATCAGCATGGGTTGCCAAGTGAATAATACCAAAAGGCTGCTCTGCACGTTGCTCTTTGAGATTTCTGAGAGTAAAGGCATCGTCAAGAAAAGATTTGCCCTGCCAGAACTTCTGAGTGATCAGACTCAGTTCCAAGGGTACTGCTGGTAAGGGATTTCTATCGGCAAACTTCTCGACACCCATTGCCAAAACCCTGGAGTTTTTAATGTCCCGGAAACCCGTATTAGTGAGGCTGAGACTGGGTATTAGACTGCTGCTATATTTCTCTACGAGAAAGCTTTCCCCATCGTAAAATGCAGCAATAGCAAGAGAGCGTAAACCTGTATCCACTGAAAAGATCAGGTTTTCAATACCTCGCTCTTGTAAGGTCTCTTCTAGAGGTCTTAGTAACCAATCGTAGAGTTGCTGGCTTGATTTTAAGTAACCTTTGACATTGATACGATTAGTGACGGTGCCTCGGAACTCTTGAGCTACTCTAAAGACGTGTTTGCGTTTGATAGCAAGCTGTTTGCGAATCAGATCACCAGAGGAAGTGATTAATAAAAGTTCGAGTTCGTCCTCATCCTTGTCCAATGCTTCTTGGGGATTAGTACTGGGGACAAATCGGGCATAAATCAGCGCTGATTTCACACCGGGTTTTTCTTCCACTTGTCGCAAAATTTCACGCGCTTGATTCAGAGAGAGGATGGGAACTCGGTCAAGTCCTAAATATGACTCATATTGTCGCGTAAAGTATTGGTCTGTTTCACTAAACACACGCTCAAGTTCAACAGAGTCGCCACTATTAGATTGCTTTGGTGTTGAGTTTGAGCTAGAGCTATCATTATCCTCGGCAGTCGTGGTGGGATTACTAGTTGTGCCACCAGATGCAGATTCGGTATTATCGACTATCGTGGTGGGATTACTAGTGTCGGAATTATCCAGAACGCCTCCTCCTGTATTGTCTGAGGCATTCTGGGGTTCTTGAGTTTGAGGGTTTGTCGGATTTTGATCTATAGGTAGAGAGTTGTTATTCGGGATATCTGAGTCGCCTGATTCGTCGGACTCTCCAGCACCACCGTCACCACCCACGTTACCTGAGTCGTTTGATCCACCAGCGCCAACACCGGAACCGCCACCGGAACCACTGCCACCACCGGAACCATTACCACCGGAACCACCGCCACCACCAGCACCACCGACACCGGAACCGCCACCAGCACCGTTACCACTGCCTGGATTATTAGGAGAGTCGATTGAATCTGTCGTGATTAACTGAATTGTAGTCAGTTGAGAGCCCGGAGGTGGAAACTGTCCGAAATACTCGCCCTCGGTAATTTGCTCACCTCCTGTGGAGATTGCTCCAAAGGTGCCATTCTCTCCGTTGAAATTTGGTCCCACCGTAAAAGCAATGGGAGGGTTACTATCACCACCACCGTGGGAAATGGTGATATTACCACTGCCGCTACCACCAGCAGTGAAGATGCTGTTATCGGTCTCGGCAACTGTACCTAAAGCTTTAAACAGGCTCGCAGTGGTGATAGCAACATTGCCGCCAGTACCACTCCCGCCCTGTGCATTGATCGAGGAGACTTCAATTGACCCTGGGGCAGAAACTGTAATATTTCCACCGTTATCCACCCCTGATGAATTCAAGTTACCACCAGTTATACCACCCTCATTACTCGTTAGGTTTATTGCTGAGCCATTGGTAGTAATGTCTCCGGTGGTGATATTCTGATTGCCATTTACAGTAACATTCAAACCCTGGGTGGTAACGTTGCCATTAATTGCGATCGCGCCGTTAGCAGTTATCGGACCTTCCGTGGTTAAGGTAATATCGTTGCTATTGAGGGTAATATTCCCACCTTTCAAGGTGCCAGTATCTTCAGGGTTAATTGGCTCATTTGGTGGTCCTCCCAAAATAAGTCCATTGGCAGTAAGACTAATATTGCCACGACCACTGCCACAGAAAGTATCACCAATAAGACAGGATGCGATACCACCGTTATCACCTCTGCCAGTGGTGTTAATTATGCCGCCACTGTTGATCTCAATATTTCCAGCGCCTGTAGTACCTCTAGTAACAATACCGTCACTGTTAACGTCACCCCCTGGGTTAATGATAATATTGCCACCACTACCGTCATTACCTACCGAGAAGACATCAAAAAGCTCCATGATGCCCCCCGCCGTGAGGTTAATATTTCCCCCATTCTGACCTCTAGAGTCAAGAGCGACACCGCCTATATTATTGACGGTAATATTGCCGCCGGCGTTAAGGTTAATGGAACCTCCATCACTGGTAGTATTTCCATTAGCAGTAATGGGACCAGTGGTAATATTGCCGCCCAGAGCCTCCAAAATTACTGAGCCACCGTTTACTCCATCTGTGGTGGATGTGGTATCAATACTGCCTACCTGAATGCTTCCGGGCAGAGTTGGCCCTCCCGGAGATGAGAAGCTTCCTCCAGGTGTTACCTGATCGGGAGGCAGATTCGGGGTATTTTTCAAGGGAGTTTTACCCGCCAGCAAAACTAGAGATGGACTAGTTGTTAACTGCTCCAAATGATCGTCTGTATCAGGAATGGAACCAGAGATATCAGGCCCTGTAATGCTAATATTTCCGGCAGTAATACTACCTGTAGCCTCGACCTTGAGCGCCACACCTGTGTAATTATTAAAGCTGACATCTCCCAGAACGCTGATAATGGGGTCGTAGAGACTAACAAAGTTTCCCGGTTGCCCAGCTAAGTTAAAAATTGAGAAGCTACCACCACTGGCAAAATGAGCATCCCCGGAGACGTTACCGTCACTAATTAAACTGAGATTACCGCCACTTTGAAAGGGTGTTTCGGCATGATTGAGCGCCAGGATATCAATCCCATTATTACCCTGGATTTCAAGATTGCCTCCTGCTTTTGCCAGAAAGGGCTTTTGTATACTATCTCTAGCTATAACGGTATTCTGGGCCAGCAGTTGCAAATCTCCGCTAGTCTGCAACTGGCTCTCTGGCAGGGTCAAATTATTTTCGGCTGAGAGTAGAGCACTTCCGGCTGTTACCTTACTTACCGCAACGTCACCATTGTTGATTGGCAGACTAGAGCCAGTCAGAACCACTTCACCGTTTTGATTAACTCTCAGACTAGAGGCGTGTTCTGCGGTGCTACCCGTCAGCAGTTGAGGCAAGGAGAGAGGATTAGCAACAGAAAGATTAGAGTTCGGTGATAGGGTGTTCGGTTCTATTTCTAGATTTAATAAATGTCCTGGTTGACTGATGCGTACCGAGCTATTGCCCGGTATAGCTGCGATAGTAACCTGACCCCCCGGTGCTTCTAACTGACCGCTACTTACAACGGTGCCCCCCAGTAAGGTAAGATTTTCTTCAGAATTAACACTAAGCTGCCCCTCGTTAATAATTGCTGAGGGCTGGGAAGTGTCAAAGATAAAGGCGCTAGGATTACCCACCAAGGTAGCGTAGTCATTATTCCCGGTGGCGTTGAACCAGTTACCGTTAAAGCCAATACCAGTGGCTGTAGTTGCAGTAAATGAGGCAGGCACATTTAACTGAGCGTTAGAGCCAAAGACAATCCCAGCGGGATTGATTAAAAACAGGTTAGAGTTGCCGCCAGTGATCTGAAGCAAGCCATCGATAACAGAAGGATTACCACCAGTGATCCGAGAGAGAATATTGGCAATATCCGGTGAAACAATAAAGTTGGCAATCTGATTTGAGTCTAGTCCCAACTCGCTGAAGCTATGGAAAATATTAGCTCCATCACCGGAAATTTCGCCGCCAGTGATGTCGATGCGGTTACCATCAGGAGTCACAATGGTGTTGGTACTGCCATCTGGGAGGATAGCTTGTCCTAATGCTGGCTTAATCATCATCAACCCTGTCAAAGGCAGAGCTGCCAGCGTTAGACAAAGTTTATGGTTGATCGTACGGTACGCCATCTGTTTTTATTGACTACTGACTAGTGATCACTGAGCGAAATTTGCTTAATTTAGCGACTTTCGGGTAACTTCGCTAATTAGCTGTCCATGATTGAACAAAGAAATGCTTTCCCTGAAAATTTCCTCCAGCAGGAGCTACCCTTGGTGAGAGCCTGCTTTGAGTCTTACCTGGGAAATTGGAGCATTGATTCTGGTACTTACACAGATGAGAAGTATTCTGGTTAAGCTGAGGTAACCCTATCTGGTAAATATTGTTTCTAATGATCTTTGATTTCAATTGTTAGTTTATGAAATTTTGCTATGCTACGCAGCCGGCAAAGAGTTTAACACCATTTCCGTAAAGCCTAATTATGGCTGGTAGCAGTTAGTAGATAGATTAAGTTATTGCTCCTACAAGCATCTAACAATAAACAAGTAGCACCCAGCATCTACAGACTCTTAAGTAAGAGTTCCATGGTCGCATCTCCCCTGGTTTTACCTGTCGTCAAGATTATCTCTAGAGTTCCCAAAACGCTTAAAGTTAACCCCACAAGGTTTAGCTATCCTTGCCTGTTAAAAAAATAAAAATGCCAATAGTTTAACTGCTAAATCTTACCCTGACTTGAGTAGATGCCAACACCCGTTCGTTTAACTGGGTCGCTGAAATACTTTTGTATTCTGTGGTTTCTATTGTAGTCTTTACAGACCTCAAAGTGCCAGTAGTGGTGAAGCCAATGACTATGCCGAGCTACTCATCAAGAGTAATTTTAGATAAAACCGACTTGAGACTTACCAACAAAAAGTCTCTCACATGCACTTCACCCTAACCAGCGGCTAATGAGAAGCTGACGCTAAACAGCGACAGATAGTTGCAGTTAATTATTTTGTACTCTTAGCTTGCAGGCAAAATGCTCTTCAACAAGTGTACTGACTTCTTGAGAGTCAACCTTAGTGTAACGAGACTTGTCGGGCATTAAGACTACAACCGGTCCTTTTTTGCACTGCTTCATACAGCCAGTAGGTTTGATGGTAACGTGGTCTTCCAGTCCTCGTTCGCGTAAAGAATCTGTTATCGCCTGACAAACATCACTGGCACCTCGCTTACGGCAAGAGGACTTTTGACAGACCATGACACAGGCTTTAGCTTTAGGAGCAGTAGCAGTTGTTTGCTTGTCCTTTTTTTGCTGATGATTTTTATCAGGTTTGCAGACGCGAGTCATCAGTTCGTTAGAGTCTAACTCCAGCAATCCTAGTTGCTGAGCACAAGCTTTTGAATGCACCTGAAAAGCTTTGAGCTTCATTTCGCCAGTTTTTGGCTTGAACTTTTGTTCTCCGGAAATTTCTACACAGTCTCCAGGAGCAAGAAATTCCTCTAGGGAGCCACGCAATTTCTTGGATAGCTTGATAAAGCGTTCGCCTGCCAAGGTTTCCACCCATAATAGTTTTGCTGGTTTTTCGGATTTACCAACGAAGCCGATTACTCTCCCTTCCAAGCTGAACTGGGAGACTTTTACTGCTATTTCCGATTTACCCATGCTTAAGTCCTCAATCTACTTACATCTAAAATTAACCCTAATTGATAATAAATTTCATATATATCAACTAATTTTTATCAAAACTGCTAATTTTTTCAATTATTTAGATACCTAGTATGGTCACAAACACCTGTAACTTTTAGTGCTGTAGCAACATTTTTTGTGAATTTAGTGACCAGTGAAGTTGTGCTAATTAATTTCTGGGCCTATAGCTGTTTAGCCAAGCAGCGATTAGACTATGTATGCAATTGCCCGATCATCGCTCTAGCTTCACTCATCCTGAGTAGTTTGCAAGTCTGCCAAAGCTTCTAGCTGTTTGGTTAAGCCTTGCATTAGTTGGTTAAGGGCCGGCAACATCTCTAGTGGTATACCGTGGCGAGAAGAGCGATTGCGGATTTCTTTGAGCTTTCGCTGTAGCTGCCCTCCAAGCTGTAGGGCATCTTGACTAAGCTTTTCCAGTTTTTGGCGCTGGTATAGTTTCAGGGCAACACCCCGCACAATTTGGAAAGTTGCCTCTTCTCCATAGCTGCCGGGATTGACTCGCAGGCGCAACAAGAGACATTCTTGTTGGTATCGACACTCTATTTCTACCTGCTTAAAAGCTGTAACCGTAAGCAGCGGCAAGTTGAGCAAACGCTTCAGTTCAATAATCACACCTTGGAAAATAGGCAAAGTTAGTCTTTCTAGTACAGACTGCAGCACACCATTTTCACTCCAGAGAATACGGCCTTGCTCTGGTTGCCGTTCTAAATAAAGGCGACTAATGCCACTATTTAGCATTCGCCCCAACAACTCTTGTAATAGCTGCTGGGGTGCTAAAGTTTCAATAAATTCTAGAGGACGTGATAAATATAAAGCTTGCACTTCCAAAGGTGGTAGAGCTTTATTGGGGTCTGAGTATACCGTTGCTAATGCTAAGGAACCGACAGATGCAGTTCTTTTTTTCCTGGGGAGTGGCTGTGCTAAGTTCGGCTCGTTTGGCAGTTGTTCGACCTTTATTAGCGAATCCGAGCGCAGGATTGGATTTACTTCTATAGAGTGGCTAGAGTTTTGCCTAGGCTGTTGATGCGAATCCCTAGTGGCTGGCGAATCTTCAGATTCGTATAGTTCAGAACCAGGTAAATCCTCCAGATTATCGCCCCCTGAACTTAGCTGCTCACGGCTTGCTAATTGTTGCTCGTTTTGTTGGGAAGCTTGGAGTCGCTGAAGGGAGGATGTATTAGTATAATTCAGATATTCAGAAAGTAGCGACTGATGGGTCTGAGTATCAATCAACTCAGTCTTAAGAGAACAGTTCAAGTAAGCCAGGATATGACGCACATAACCGCGAGCAGCAGAATCTTCAGGCTTTACCATCCCTAACTTGAGGTGCTTTCCTTCCAGAGCCATTGGCAGGAATTGATGGTACAGACAAGCTTCAAAGGGGAGAAAGCTGTCAATAAGCCTAAACATCTGCTCCTTATCCATTTATGAAGCACCTCTGATCGCTTGAGCTGCCAAATAGAGTTTACTCCATTCACCAATCACCTGGTTGGTTTTCAAGTCTAAGTCCTTTGCAATCAATTCTGGCTTCATCCCGGCGGCAAACTGGTCAAGTAATTGGCGCTGGTCAGGCGTCAAATTTTTGAGGTATTGCTGCCACTGTAGTGGCGTTAGGCCAAAGCTATGCTCTTGCAGGGAAGTCTCCAGCCAGTTGGCAACTAATTCCGGCTTTCCTTTGATGGAGAAAACTTTGATCGCATGATAGCTGACTTTTTCCCGCAGTCGATAGATTTCCTTCACGGGTTTATTTAACGTCCGCGCGATCATTTCTTGAGATTGACCTTGGAGGTAAAGTCTCAGCCATTGTACTGCCTCGGAGTTGAGGTTTTCTGTTAGGTAAGCCTCAAATTCATTGAGTACACTTAACCGCAGTGTTTGTTGCTCTTCCCAAGCTTGGCTGTCTTGATAATCTAATAGTGCTTGTTGATCTAACAGACTAACTGGTGTGTCTGTTTCTTCTATAGTTATTGACTCCGAAACCAGCCGCACCTTCTCACTTTCTGGTACGTGAGTCATACCACCACGCTGAGACCGACGCAGAAAGTTAACAAATCTATAGACGAGCAAAGGCTGATTACGAATCGGGCGCAGACAGTACTCCTCGACACTGGTGAGCAATAGAGCATCGCGCAGGCGCATATCTTCAGTACATTGAGCAATCCAGGCAATTTGTTTTTGAATGTAGCGATCGCTGTTTAATAATTCTTGAATTACTTCTTGCAAGACATCAACAACGGCTCTTTGGCGATCGCGGCTCAGACTAACCCAAGTGCGAATTTTGTTACGTAATGTTACTAAGCTTGCTAATCTAGTTGTCAAATTGCGATAAGCCAGTTCTGGTCTTACCCCTAGATAGCGCTGTCGCAAAATCCGGTAGCGATAGTCCATCGCTTGTTTAGCAATTATTAACTGGTTCGGCATTAGTTTTTCAAATCTGTCTAGGTTCTCTCCTAGTAACCAGCTTGTAATGCCTTTTATCGTAGCTGGACTAGAGTCTGGATAGTCTCTAGATAGGCGCAACCGCCAGTCTTGCTCCAGCTCGTCTGCTAACTTTGCCATGAGATTGCATTCCTCGAACCCCTGTCTTAAAGTTTGCATGACAACCCTCTTTTGTTCTACAGACTCTGTTTAATAGCGGCTGCTCTTCATTTGAGCATTTCTGGCATTAGCGAGAAGTGATCACGTCGCCATAAATCTCTCTGTAAGAATCACAATGGTACTTTGACGCAGAGCAATTCTTTGCAGAACCCAGATCTCATTGGCAAGTGTCTGAGATCACAACACTCACACCCCTTCCCTCAATTTCTGGAAGTCTCGATTTCTTGGTAAACTCCCTAAAAGCAGCTATCTCAACGATATGGAGCATTCACTTTCTCTTATTAGTTGAAGACTGTTATCTGGAAGTTGATCTAAAAAAATCGTGACTTGGCTTTGGTTAACTAAGGCTACGTACCTCACTTTGAGCGATTGTCCACTGGCTTTACTCACGAAGAACTTCTTCAGTGAGCAGAACTAAGGCAACAATAAATCCTGAAAAACTAAGCATCACTATCACTACTCAGGTATGGTGACTGAAACCTTAGAATCTAATGCAGTGGGGATTTTCCATGTCACCAGCGTTTGCCAATGCAGAATATGTTCTTTTGAGCTTCTTACGTACTTCTCAGGAGTAGTCATTACTTTTTATGCCTGGTTTCGGAAATTCGTAAAGTTTCTTTACTAAACTGACGCGAGCAGACGAACCCTAGGCTATCTATCCCTGCTAAAAACTCAATCATCAACCCTGCCTGCAATGATGCCGAGGAGGTAGATGTCTAGAGAGTGCAGTCGCCGGATATAGGATTATTCTCCCACAACTTGGCAAAATTTCCGGGTAATCTAGGGAATAATTAGCAAAGCGTGGTTAGCATTTTGCCTCAGATACCCTCATGATAGGTAACATGCACCAGGCCAAGTATATTGCCAAGTCTATTAGCCATATTATTGGCACTTTTATAAATTTCTTCATGTTAACTTTACATACATAAAAATTATAAGTAGGAGACTAGAGAGGTACAACAGAACGCAAAACATGGAAATGAAAAGGATCAACAGTTATCAGGCATTGTGGAGGTCAAAAGAAAATAAAGGTCACTTTTGGTTCACTTATGTCGATGGAGAAAGACACCGCACTGTTGATATTGACGCCAAAAATTTCCGAATTGTCTTGGAAATTCTTGATACGGACAAACCAATTTTCGGTGATCACACTACAGCTACTGTCGCTGTTCACTGGTCACGCCATGAAAACAAGCAGACTGAGAACTTGTAGTTTTTGTTTCCCTAAGAGCTAGCTTTTTTGAGGACAGTCATGCAAATACTAAATTTTTCTGATGAGTAATCACTAAATCTCAGTCAGTATACACTCGTATATTGGAGACTATAAAATCATCAGGTAGTAACCACGTAGATTAGTAGGCAAATAAAAGGAAAAAGCCCGATATGCAAATGAGAAGAATTACTAGCTATCAGGCATTGTGGAGGTCACAGGACAATAGAGGTCACTTTTGGTTCACCTATTATGATGGTGAGAGACAACGCACTCAGGATATCGATTCAGAAAACTTTAAAATAGTGCTAGAGATTCTAGACACCCAAAAACCAATTTTCGCTGACCACACAACCTCAACTGTAGCTGTTCATTGGCCGGATACCGAACTGAAAACAGGTGCATGGGCTTAGTTGAAAAACTTTCGGTCAAGTGACCCTTGCTGGCTCTCAAAGAAGATTAACAAACGTTGGAGTATGATATCAGCCTCTGACTATAAAAATCAGGAAACTTCCTTGTCATTAGCCTTGCCTAGGTTTTTAAAATTACATTGGTGAGATACAGACTGGAAGTATTGGGAATAATTGAAGACATAACTCTGAGAATTTGTCCCCTAAGTCATCTAGCTAATACGACTAACTTGTCTAACTCTTAACATCTAAAAAGTCAATGAACCCAATGAGACGGATTACTAGCTATCAAGCATTGTGGAGACCCCAAGAGAACAAGGGTCACTTTTGGTTTACTTACTACGACGGTGATAGACAACGCACTGAAGATTTAGACGCCGAAAGCTTTAAGACCATGCTAGAGGTGCTTGACACTGATAAGCCAATTTTTGCAGACCATACCACATCTGCTGTTGCCGTTCATTCAGAGCCCAATGATTTGAAAACAGGAGCATGGGCTTAGGGATAAATCCGCTATCAGTCTAGCCTAGTGCTGTCGGTAACCACAATATTTTAGAGGTAAATGAAGTAAAACTTGTTAGGTATTACAGTATCTAAAAGGGGATTTTCTCAGGGAAAGCTCCACTAGAGTTAGTTACTTAGCAGTAAGCTCTACAAGCTGTTGAGTTATATTTTGCTAGAATACCCCCCCATGAAACGTATTATTTAGATTGTAATATTTAACTCTTGCGAAGAGGAGCAATCAAACCAGGCGAATTTTAATTAATGTTTTTAAGGGCTGCGCTGAAACTGAGTAGCCTTCAAGAGATTCGACTAACTTGTTTAGAGCCAGTACTTTTTAAGAGGCTGACTGTGGATGAGGATATTGGTGAGTTCTGTTTGTTAACCGAGCTACCCCCTCCCTAGTTAATTCCCTAAAGTTGGTAGAGTAGCAAAGATTGTCAACTCTCACATAGTATATACTTGCTCACCTGGCGTTATGCTTGGCTAATTAACACAGACTATTTAACATCTTACCCCCTCAGGAGTAGGATATTCCTGGTCTATCGACTTTGACACGATTAATGAGCCAGATTTCTCCACAAACATCTACTAGTTCCCCTATCAATCTATTACAGCAGCCAGTTAGCTGGCTTTACGCCTTTTGGAAATTCTCTCGTCCCCATACAGTTATTGGCACTAGCCTCAGTGTTTTTGCCTTATATCTGATTACTTTAGCAGCCACAAACAGCAGCATAGCGCTGGCAAGTTTAGAGCAACTATTAGGCACTTGGGTAGCCTGTTTGTGTGGCAATATCTACATTGTCGGTCTCAATCAACTGGAAGATGTCGAGATTGATCAAATTAATAAACCTCATCTACCAATTGCTGCTGGGGAGTTCTCCCGCCGACAAGCACAACTAATTATCGGAATTACTGGCATTTTGGCGCTAGTGTTAGCCGGGTTACTAGGAATATGGTTGTTTTTGATGGTTGGTATTAGTTTAGCGATTGGCACAGCCTATTCTCTACCGCCATTAAGATTGAAGCGTTTCCCCTTTTTTGCAGCAGTATGTATCTTTTCTGTACGAGGAGCTATCGTTAATTTAGGATTATTTCTGCACTTTAGCTGGGTTTTGCAGGGACAAGAAGTAATGACACCGACAGCCTCAGTCTGGATACTAACGGTGTTTGTCTTGGTGTTTACCTTGGCAATTGCCATCTTTAAAGATATCCCTGATTTGGAAGGAGATAAACAATACAATATCTCCACTTTTACAATTCAACTAGGTAAAGAAACAGTGTTTAATTTGGCAAGATGGGTAATAACCATTTGCTATTTAGGTATGATAATTGCTGGTATACTCTTGCCTAAAGCAGTTAATCCCCTGTTTTTAGGCTCAACCCAGTTAGTGACATTAGGTCTGATGTGGTGGCGCAGCCAAAGTGTTGACTTGCAAGAAAAAAATGCGATCGCCAACTTCTATCAGTTTATCTGGAAACTGTTTTTCTTAGAGTACCTAATTTTCCCTGCAGCCTGTTTCTTGGCTCTGTACTAGCTGCATTAAGAAGCACTAATTCCTAATTACCGATGACAAAAAAATACTGGCAAAGCACTAACCCCAAAAACTAGTTGTGCCAGTATAAGTAGCCAATGGGTGTCCTTTGGCTACCACCGCCTCAAAGCTGCGTATTGACGAGCCTCTAAATGTGAATTAGATTGGCATCAAGTGCCTCTAGTTGAGTGTAGGGCGCTCATTGCAAAAATCTACTCTGATGCCTTCGTCTTCTACTGCATGACTACATAGGGTCAGCTACCTGCTTCACCTCTCTTCCAGACTAGTCTTAGGTATTCCTCTAGTCGGTAGGGAGAAATTGTTGAATCTACATAAGGCTTAGCAGTCAAAGCATCTATGCTCTAAATTTGGCAGGACTCGGAGAACCTACCAAACAAGGGTTTTCCTCGTTTTCTCAACATATTGATAAGCACTGTCAACCCAGTCTGTAAGTAAACACGCTTTCAGACAAAGTATCTGGTGGCAATAAATAAATACCAACAGAGCAATCAGCGTTAATCACTCTCACTCCCATCTTTAAGGGAGGGGATGAATACCTATTGTAATTCCTTCTTATCTATCATAGCCTCTAAGATGAATAATTCTAATGTTGCTGTTCGGTGGGTTGATGCCGCTTTACAGGCGGTAACTGACGCGGTTACTGGACCAACTATCGGCTCGCGAGCCTACGGCTTAGTCAGTACTGCCATGTACAATGCTTGGGCGGCTTACGAGCCAACAGCAATTAGTACCGAACTTGGAGATATTCTACAACGCCCGGAACAAGAGAACACCGAAGCCAATAAGAGCGAGGCGATTAGCTATGCAGCTTACAGGGTTCTTAAGGATTTGTTTCCTTCTCAGGTGGGCTTGTTCAATCAATTAATGAACGAACTGGGCTTTGACCCTAATAATACATCTACAGATAATAATAAACCTAGTGGTATCGGTAATATCTCGGCCAGGGCCTTACTAGCTGCCCGACGCGATGACGGCTCAAACCAGTTAAACGGGTACACTGACTATACAGGATATCAGCCAGTCAATACGCCCGATGAGATTATTAATCCAGACCACTGGCAACCCTTACGAACGCCATTGGACAACCCAAATGGCAAAGTTCAAAAGTTCCTAACTCCTCAATGGGGTAATGTTACACCCTTCGGACTAGATTCAGGAAAACAATTCCGACCTGGTGGTCCTCCCAAGTTTGGTAGTGAAGAATATCTCCAGCAATTTCAGGAAGTTGTCGACTTTAGCGCTAACCTGACCGATGAGCAAAAAATCATCGCTGAGTATTGGGAAGATGGCGTGGGAACTCCCTTTCCTCCTGGGACGTGGATGCAGTTTGGTAAGTTTATTTCAGAGCGAGATAACCATACTTTAGACCAGGATGTCCAGTTGTTCTTCGGGCTGGGTAATGCCGTTTTTGATGCGGGGATTGCTGCTTGGGAGGCTAAAAAATTCTACGATTCTGCGCGTCCGATTACAGGTATTGAAGCACTGTTTGCAGGGCAAAAGATCTCAGCTTGGGGCGGACCAGGAAAAGGCACAGTAGAATTAGACGGCTCAGAATTCATCCCTTACCAAAGACAGAATACCCCCACTCCTCCTTTTGCTGAGTATGTATCAGGACACAGTACCTTCAGTGCTGCTGCGGCTGAAATCCTCAGGCTATTTACAGGTAGTGATAACTTTGGTGGTTCAGATACAATTGCGGCAGGCACCTCTTTTATTGAACCCGGCCTGACCCCTACCGAAGATATCAGACTATCTTGGCCGACGTTTACCGACGCGGCAAATCAGTCGGGAATATCAAGGCTATATGGAGGAATTCACATTGCAGCAGGCAACCAAGACGGGTTAACTTTAGGCAGGAAAATTGGTGATGCTGTTTGGCAGAAAGGACAAGCTTTTATTCAAGGAGGTTCTGAGCCAATTACCCTTGAAGTAGCAGCCAACGACCTCTTTTTCCTCCAAGGGCCAGGCATACCCACCCAACTACAATTTACCCTTACTAATACCAACACCACTTTGGTGAATGAAGTAGGAGTAATTGTCGCGGATGATCACCAAGGGACAGTTGATGGTCTAACTCCAGGCTCACAAGGCTATCTAGAAACTGCCTTGCATAAAGCCAAAGTTATCTTAACAGCATTGCCAGATAAACTAGCAGGTACTGGTCTAACTCGTCAACTGAGTTTACCTACTGACAAGCATTTAATATTCTATTTAGTGCAAAATGGCACAACAGAAGGAGTGCTAGCGGGAACCCAGAGTCAAGAAAATGTTTTCTTTGGTCTGAATTCAGCTAATGCAGGTCAATCTGATCATCTTCAAGTTTCTAACCTAGGCGAAAACTTTTTTGAACTCGCTTGGGAAGAGGAAGTTAACGAAGATAAGCAATTTTTTGATGATTTAGTGCTAACTGTTCAGACAACAAAAGCTACCTCACTCACAGACTTTGTTTCTGCTCGGCAAGGAGAAAGAGAACTCCTAGATTTGAGTTTAAATGATGGTTTGGTAAAAGCCAACTTTGTGGTTAATCGCGACGCGGCTTTTGATAATACCTTTGGTTTTTATCAAGTTGCCAGTATTAATGGAGGTATTGACCTTGATAATGATGGTCAAATTGACCTTAATCCAGGGGAACAAGATTATGCCAAAATTGCAGTCGAACGGCGCGTAGATTTGAATGCAGGGCTTCCCGGTGGTGGTTTTCTCGCACCATTCTTGATTGCCGATGGTACACCGGAGGAATTCTTGGCCAAGAACCCAGCTAATCAGCCCGGTAAAGAACCTATCGCCTACTTCGCTTTCTTGGGGGCTAACCCAGATGGAAAGGATCACGTCCGTATGCTAGCGGACAATTGCTTTGGTTTTGAAGATTTGCCAGGGCTAGGTGATGCTGACTATAACGACTTAGTCTGCAAAGTTCAGTTTACCTAATTTTGTAGATCAAGAATAATAGGAATTGACATCCTCTATTGTTAGACGTTGAAATTTAACAACAGAGGAATGCTGTTAAATAGATAAATAATGCCAACCTTAAACCAACTGCGATTTTTGGCTGTAACTGCCGTCCTAATAACGCTCTCAGCGGGATGTTCCTCTGCAAAGCAACCTCAAGCTACCGCCTCAATTGTCACACCATCTATCGCCACATCAGCCAACCCTGCTAGTGGAACGGTAGAACAACCCCAAGCGAACAATCCCGCCAGCCCTACTTCCAGCAAAAATATTACCCCAGTGCGGCAGATAGCCGATAATAGCCAATCATCAGAGTGCAATCGCGCTCAGACTCAGAGAGAAATCAATGCTTGTGCCAGTTCTCAAGCCCAAGCGGCGGATGAAAAATTAAATCTAGTTTATCGACAACTTAGGGCAAAACTCAAAGGTTCAACCCAAGAACAACAACTTATTAAGGCTCAAGTTGCATGGATTAAGTTTAGAGATGCTGATTGTAAGTATGCTAGAGATCAATATCAAGGAGGTACATTTGCTCCTGCTGCTCAGGCATTTTGCCTTGCTAGGGTAACAGAACAACGCACTCAAAATTTAGAAGAGTATCTGGAACAAGCATCACTCTGATGGTAAAAATATCATCTCAATAGAACTTGTTTTGTCAGTTTATCGCACTTAAGAGTTCATTCCCATAACTAATCTGGGCTGAGGGGTCGATTAGCTCTACTGAACAATAAAAAGGGGTTGACTAACTATTGGTGTCGAGCACTCGATGTATTGGTATCAGATAAACTTTTTTACTCACAATGGCATTACCATAGGAGCTAGTTAGTTGAAGAAGAGTTGGCTAGAAGTGGTCGAGAGGCAAAATGGCAGAGATGACTCAACCAATTAATCTAATTGCTGCAATAACGGTTATTTTTATTGTAATTGTTCTAGCGTTTTTGGCAGTCAAGACAATAATTGTTTCCAACCTTTTTCAAAAAGGAGTACTACTCTATCAACACCAAGAATATGAAAAAGCTGAAGCGATTTTTAGTAAAATAATTTCTCAACAAAGCAGTAATGACATGGTTCGTCTACTGCTGGGCAAGACTTTAACAGAACAAGACAAGCTTGATGATGCTATTGCTGCATTTCGCGAGTTGATTCAACGCTCACCCAAAAATATAGATGCTTATTTACAATTGGGTGAAGCTCTCATTAAACAAGGTAACCCAGAAGAGGCGATCGCTCACTTCCAGGAGTTAATTCACCGACTCCCGAAAAATACAGAAATTCCCTTCAAGGTGGGAATTATTGTCTCTAAACTTGGTCGGTTAGAGGCAGTGATTGCTAATTACCGAAAACTGACAACAGAAACTCCTAAGCAAGCAGCAATTCATCTTAATTTAGCAAATACTCTCATGGTGCAAGGTAACTCAGAGGAAGCAATCCCGGAGTACCGAGAGGCAATTCGTCTCAAGATTAAAAAACAGGAAGCTTACTGGTACTTAGGCGATGCTTTAAGCCAACAAGGTGAACCACAAGAAGCAATTGAAGTCTGGCGACAAGCTATCAAAAAGAATCCTAGGGATAAACTAGCTCAGCAGAGAATTAGACGAACTCTACAGGAACAAATTAAATTGAGTTGATTGATCTTTTACAGTTAAGTAGTAAGAAATAATTAAAAATAAGAATACAAGCAAAAAATAGTTTAATTTAAGTACCAATCAGCAAATTAAAATTATTACTCTTCGCTCCGCTCAAGGGCATGCTTATTACCCTTCGCTCCGCTCAAGGGCATGCTTATTATTTATTACTTCAATCCAGACTATTTGTAGCATTTTTTTAAACTGGTATAATAGACATCTCTGATAATTAACCTGAAACCCCTGTACTCCTTGTACCACGGTTGCTAAATCTTAATTTCTGCAGATGTCTAATAGGGTGCCGGAACAAAAGCATAATGACCGAGCAAAAAGGCAAAATCTACATTGTAGGTGCAGGGCCAGGAGATATTAAGTACCTGACTGTACGGGGACAAGAACTCCTCACTCAGGCAGAAGTTTTAGTCTATGATGCTTTAGTCGATGCCTCAGTATTGCAACTAGTGCCAGCTAACTGCCTGAAGTTGGATGTTGGCAAAAGAGGAGGAAAACCTAGCAAAACTCAAGCAGAAATTAACCAACTGTTGGTAGAACAATACTTGCAAAAAAAGCAGGTAGTGCGACTCAAAGGCGGTGATCCTTTTATTTTTGGTCGCGCTAGCTCAGAAATTCAAGCTTTGAATGCCGCTGGCTGTCTTTTTGAAGTAGTACCAGGAATTTCCTCAGCACTAGCAGCACCTCTATTAGCAGGAATTCCCTTGACGGATCCTCTCCTGAGCAAGGGTTTTGTGGTTGTTAGTGCCCACCAGCCAGCAGAACTTGATTGGGAAGCACTGGCAAGGATCAACACTCTGGTAATTTTAATGGGAGGCCGTCACTTAGAGCAAATAGTCCAGTTGCTGCAACAGCATAAGCGATCGCCGACAACACCCATCGCTTTGATTCGCGCTTGTGGACGTCCTCAACAACAAATTTGGACTGGCACCTTAGCCAATATTGTTCAGCAAACGGCAGGTGTTTCTTTCTCACCAGTAGTAATTGTAATTGGCGAGGTAGTAGGACTAAGAGACTATCTGCGATCGCCAGAGTCAGAAGATTGAAGTTGGGAGTTGTATAGTTACCAAATGATTTGGATTATGGGTGATTATTTTGCTCCTAGTCAGCTATCAGTTGACTACTGAACCCCATCCCCCTTGTCTTCCTTGTCTTCCTTACTCATCTGCCGATAGAGTAACACCGCAAGTTGCCCAGGATTTCACCCTTCCCTAAAGGTAGGTGAGGAGGATAATCTTCTACCTATTAGTCTGCAATCTTTAAGCAAAATGCCATCTTCTGCCTTATCTGCCTTAATTGGTAAAACCATCTTAGTCACTCGCTCAGCTAGCCAGTCAGGTCAATTTAGTGAACTTTTGCAATTGTCCGGAGCACAAGTTATTGAAATGCCTGCTTTGATCATTGGCCCGCCTTCTAATTGGGAAGCTTTAGATCAGGCGATCGCTAATTTACCTAACTTCGACTGGTTGATTCTAACTTCGAGCAATGGAGTCGATTACTTTTTTGAGCGACTACTTAACCAAGGTAAAGACGCCAAGGCTTTAGCCGAGATCAAAATTGCTGTAGTCGGCAAGAAAACCGCTACTACTATTAAAGAGCTTGATTTAGAACCCGACTTTATACCTCCAGATTTTGTGGCAGATTGCCTAGTACAGAAGTTTCCAGAGTCAATCAAGGGTAAAAAAATTTTGTTCCCTAGGGTAGAAACTGGGGGGAGAGAAGCCCTAGTGCAAGAGTTTACAGCTCAAGGTGCACAAGTGACAGAGGTAGCGGCTTATCAATCCCAGTGTCCGACTACTATAGCACCAGCAGCTCGAGATGCCTTGCAACAGGGAAAAGTAGACGTTATCACCTTTGCTAGTTCCAAAACAGTAAAGCACTTTTGTCAATTATTGGAGACATCTTTACTGTCAGACTCTGGAGAATTGAGCAATCTCCACTCCTGGCTGCAAGATGTTTGCATTGCCTCAATTGGTCCTCAAACTTCCCTTACTTGTACCCAGTTACTAGGGCGAGTAGATGTCGAAGCACAAGAATATACTTTGGAAGGATTAACTGAGGCAATTGTCAAATGGTCAGCAGACAAAGGTAACTCTCATCAAAAAAATAGCTAGGGTTTCTTTGCTTCAGATTCCAGATAAAGCAACTGGGCTTTACAGTATTCTCAGTCACCATCAACTACTAAGTTTTAATCTGAGTGTTTACATTTACTGAAGCCCAGTAAGGAGAATGATAGATAAATTAGCTAACCAAAAGAACCTAGCAGGCAAAGTCTTATTCATCTATGGAGGTTTTGGCAGCCTCTGGATTCTATTTTCTGACTGGCTACTGAGATTTTTGAGTAATGACACGAAACTGTTCACACAGCTACAGACTTTTAAAGGATTGGCCTTTGTCCTACTTACCAGTGGACTTTTCTACAGGATCTTGAAGCAGGAAGAACAATCACAGCAAGCAAGTTACAGTATTTTGTTTACCGAAAGCAACCAGTTACTGGAAGAACTCCAACAAGAGAAAGAAGACTTAGCAGCCTTGAGTAGTGTTACCGCTAATAGCGTCAGCACTTTAAATCTAGAAGAACTACTCAATGTACTCCTCCAGCGCATTTTAGAAGTGATGCATGCGGATGCTGGAGTGATTCTTTTGAAAAAAGATAACCGTCTGGAAGTGCGCGCCTGTATTGGTATTGAGCAACAAACTTGCCCAGCTTATGCTGTTGCTATAGGGGAAGGTTTTGCGGGTAGAATTGCCGCAACTATGCAGTCGCTTTACATTGAAGATGCTCAGGCAGACTGTAGTGTAGTTGGTCAGTTAACCAAAGAGTCCGGTATTCGCACCATGTTAGGTGTGCCGCTAGAGCGTAATAGTAATTTAGTGGGAGTGCTTTATCTAGATTGGTTGAGTATTCATCCCCCTAGCGATCGCGAACTTAACCTGCTAGAAATTACTGCTGAACGGTGTACAATGGCGATTCTCAACGCTCAGTTGTATGAAGAAACCAAGCATTTACAAGAGCGCCTACAACTACAAGTTGACCAAATGCCCATCGGCTGTATTATCAATGATGGACAACTACGCCTAAAAGATTGGAATCCCGCCGCTGAGAAAATTTTTGGCTTTACAAAGGAAGAGGTGCTAGGGAAAAATCCTTGTGATCTCATCGTCTCACCCCAACTTCGCTCCCATATAGAAAATATTTATCAGCAACTGGCAACGGGTGAGACAACGGTGCATAGCATCAACGAAAACTTAACCAAAGATGGTCGAGTGATCATCTGCGATTGGTATAGTACACCCCTAAAGGCGACGGATAACTCAGTAGTGGGTACCCTCTCCATGGTGCAAGATGTTACTGAACGCCAACAGACAGAAGAAAAAGTGCGGCGTTATGCTTTTCATGAGCCATTAACAGGTTTACCTAATCGAGCTTGGTTCCTAGAGCGCTTAGAACAACTGATTGTCGGAAGGAAAAATCGTCAGTCTGGTTTATTCGCTGTCCTGTTTCTTGAGCTAGAGCGCTTTGAAATGGTTAAGTACAGCTTAGGTCACGCAGCGGCCGATCAACTGATGATTGCTACTGCCAAACGACTAGAGGCTTGCCTACAGCCTGATGATACCTTAGCCAGACTAGGGTCAGCAGAGTTAGCGATTTTGCTAGCGGATATCCAAGATCGGGAAGAAGTTACCAAAATAGCTGATCATCTTGATCAGCAACTGATGTTACCTTTCGACTTTGAGGGATGTGAGGTGTTTTCTAGTAGTAGCATGGGCATTGTGCTGTGCACTTCTCAACAGTCAGCCAGTGATCAGGAATGGCAACCTTGTCCTGTAGAATCATGCCCAGAAGCCTCCTACCCCCCTTCTTCAGCAAGACTATGGCCTTCCTTAACATGCGGGAAATTACCAGAAGACTTATTGCGCGCGGCTGATACGGCAAGGCATCATGCCAAGTTACACGGTTTAAAACCTTACGCGGTGTTTCATCCTGCCATGCACGAACAAGTGGTGGCGCGTTTTCAACTAGAAACTGACTTGCGACGGGCACTAGAACGTCAGGAGTTTCAAGTCTACTATCAGCCAATAGTGTCCTTAAAAACTGGTAAGATTAGCGGTTTTGAGGCTCTGGTGCGCTGGAACCACCCGACGAGGGGAATGGTATCACCCACAGAATTTATTCCCGTTGCCGAAGAAACCGGGATGGTTAATCTGATAGATTGGTGGGTAATTGGCGAGGCTTGTACTCAACTTGGCATTTGGCAACAAAGATTTGCTGCTGAGGTTCCTTTGACAATGAGTATGAATTTATCTGGCTTGCAGCTCACTCAACTCAGCCTTTTAGAGCGATTGGACAAAATTTTGCGGCAGACAAGCATTGAGGGACGCACTTTGAAGCTGGAAATTACTGAAACCGGCTTATTGAAAAATGTTAACTCCTCAACGGCGATGCTAAAGCAACTAAAAACTCTAGGAATTCAGCTCTCGATTGATGACTTTGGCACGGGGTACTCTTCCCTGGAACGTTTACATCAGCTACCGATTGATACCTTAAAAATTGATCGTTCTTTTGTCAATCGCCTCGGTTTTCAGGACAATAGCTTAGAGGTAATTCGGACAATTATTACTCTGGCTCACCGTTTGCAGATGGATGTTATTGCTGAGGGTGTGGAAACTACACTGCAATTATCACAGTTGCGCACACTTGATTGTGAGTATGGTCAGGGTTATTTTTTCTCTAGACCCCTAGACAGTTATGCTGCTGGAGAATTGCTCGCGGCTGAATGGCAATGGTAAAAAGGATTATTGGTCTCACAGGCGGCATTAGCACTGGAAAAACTACCGTCTCGAATTACTTAGCTAATGCCTGGACACTACCGATCTTAGATGCGGATATCTACGCTAGAGAAGCTGTACAACTGGGTTCGCCAGTATTAGCCAAGCTTGTCGAGCGCTACAGCTCTAGCGTTCTGCTAGCCGATGGTAAACTTAATCGCCAAAGCTTAGGAGCAATTATTTTTAGTGACTCAGTTGAGCGGCAGTGGCTAGAACAGCAGATCCATCCTTACGTACGCGATCGCTTTCAATCGGAACTCGCTACTCTGGTTGCTCCTACAGTGGTGTTAGTTGTGCCTTTATTATTTGAAGCCAAGATGACTGATTTGGTCACGGAAATTTGGGTAGTTAGCTGCACAAGACAACAACAGCTAAGACGCCTGGAGGAGCGCGATCGCCTCCCATCAGAGCAAGCAATTGCCCGGATCGACTCTCAGCTACCTTTGCCAGAAAAAATAGCTGGTGCTGATGTCGTTCTAAACAACTCCTCTACACCAGCAGATCTACTCAAACAGGTAGATTTAGCCTTAGGGTCACTCCATTCTGCTTAGCTACTGATTGGGGGTGAAAGTCATTTCCTTAACAGCACCAACTGCTCCTAAGAGTTTTGGTTGCTGTTGGTTCAAAGAATACTCTACACCACCAGCATTACCAGATCTCAGAGTCAGTTGTTTTTGGGCAGTCCAAGTTTGCTGAGCTCCTTTGTCTAAGATGCCCTCAAACTCAGTTTTGCCATCAACTATGACTCGCAGCCAAGATTTCTCCTCCAGATTTACTGCCAATTTAATCGCTTTACTAGCCTGAGAAGCTGGTGATGCTTTAGGTGATGGAGATTTAACAGCCAAGGGTGCAGGCGCAGGAGTTTTAGGGACTGTAGAAGCTACAGTTGTCGAAGCAATGGAGTTGTTCGTGAATTTTTGCTGCTGAGTGGCTGATGCTTTTCTTGCCTCTGTAGAGGATTGGAGTGTCTGTGGTCTATTGATTAAATAAAGCAGTCCACTGGCAGCTGCGACAAAGAATAAAATGTAGCTTAAATAAGGTTTGATAACTGCTGCGCGTGGTTTGAGAGCTATCGCCTGTGCTGTCTGAGATTTAACGGCGGCTACACGAGAAGAGATGTCTATCGAGGGAGACTGAGGAATCTGCTGACTAGATGCATCTGGTTTTATTGGTGTGATATTAATTGGTGTGACATTAAGAGGAAAGGTTTTGGCTAAAGCCATACCATCTAAATTGAGGCAATCTGCATAGCGACGAATGAATCCCTGAACAAACACAGGTTCAGGTAATTGATCCGATTGCCCTTCTTCGAGAGCTTTTAACAAACGCGAGGAAATAAACGTTTTGTTAGCTACTTGCTCTGTCGATATTGACTGCTCTTGTCTAATTTCTCGTAGATAGGCACCGATTTTTTTGAGTTGCTCAGCTTGAGCCGGATTTAAAGAATTCACCTGATAATCACTCTGCCAAGGAATACACAACTAATTTTCTTTTAAAAAAATTAACAGCTCACCATTATTTAGTGAAGCTGTTAAAAAAATTATCATACTATTTGGCAAAGTAAAGTTAATCAATTCTGGTGATCGGAGCCATCGTCTCGGCTGGTGATGTCAGTTCTCGATTGAATCCCCTTGTCATTTGTGTCCCCAAGAGTCCTTTGAGCCAAAGGAAAACCACCTGCATCTATTATCTTTAAGCCTCTCCTCCAACAACCACATCGCGAATCCGCAAACTCGGTCCCCCACAGCCTACTGGCAAACCACCTTGCCCTGCTTTGCCACAGCCACCGGATTCATCCCAGTAAAAGTCGTCGCCAATTGCTTCAATATCTGCCAATGTTTTGAAGACATTCCCAGAAAGAGTGACATCCCGCACCGGTTCAGCCAATTTGCCATTGCGAATCATCCACGCTTCACCAGCGCTGAAGGTAAACATTTCGCCATTAGTCATACCACCCAACCAGTTGCGGGCATAGACGCCTTCGTTAATTCCCTGAAATAAATCCTCTACTGGTGTTTTCCCTCGCTCAATCCAGGTATTGGTCATGCGCACGATAGGAGGATAATGGTAGTTAAGACAGCGAGCATTACCGGTTGGTGTCTCTGCTAACTTGCCGGCCGTTTCGCGAGAGTGAAGACGCCCGACTAACATGCCGTCTTTAATTAGCTGAGTTGTAGTCGCTGGGGTGCCTTCGTCGTCGTAAAAGTAGCTGCCACGATGTCCTGCTGGTGCAGCGCCATCAAAGATTTGTAACTCAAGCGGCCCAAAGCGACGACCCATGCTCATAACTTCTAGCAAATCTGGGTTTTCATAGGCCATGTCAGCTTCGGAAAGGTGTCCGAAGGCTTCATGAACAAACAAACCCGTGAGGATCGGGTCAATGACTACGGTATAAATACCTCCCTTAACGGGTGGTAAGGAGAGAGCATTTGTGGCTCGCTTAGCTGCACTACGTACTTGTTCGTCAAGCTGGGTAAGATCTTCGTAGGCTTTACGAGAGCCAGTAGTTTCTCTACCAGTTTGCACAATGTCGCCGTTACGGGCGGTGGCGGCGAAGCGCATTTCCATATCTACCCAGGATTGATCGATGAGAGTGCCTTCGGAAGTAGCAATAATCACTCTTTGGGTACTATCGCCATAACTTACAGAGGTGGTAGTGATGCGGTGATCAAGGTTCTTGAGGATGGCGTTGTAGCGATCGCAAAGTTCTTTTTTTTGAGCCAGAGGGATACTACGGGGATCGGTACCAGTTAAGGGAAGTTGGCAAACGTCCTGCACTGGCTTAATCGGAGCAAGTATAGTTTGCTCGTCACCGACAATTCGCGCTGCTGTTATTGCTTCCTCAACTCGCTCTTTGATAGTAGAAAGCTGATTGAAGCTAGCAAAGCCCCACCCTCCTTTGTAACATGCCCTTACTTGTCCACCAACGGAAAGACCTTCACTGAGGGTTTCCACTTTATCACTGCGCAAAGAAATGTTGGTTCCTTCCGACTCTTCTAAACGAATTGCCAGGTAATCAACTTGGTGGCGATATTGAGTAATCAGTTCAGAAAGTAAATTTTTAGCGTTAGTCAGTACAGTTGGCATATAGGGAAGCAAGAGCAACATAACTAGATCTATTGTGCAATGACGGAGTTACCCTGCGCTACTGCGGGGAGTAAAGGAGCAGCATTTTCGCTTATTTCTAGTGTCCTTTGCTGGTGAGAGCGTTTTAGATAAATCTCTGCGGCTCGATCCCAGGGATTTTGACGCAGACATTCCTGAAAGTATTCTGCTGCTTTTTTAAAGCTATGACGATAGTAAAGTAGTAAAGCTTCTTCAAAGATGGTTTTTGTTGCTAATTTAGCCTGTCGGATCTCTTCTGGTTCGCCGTCCAAAACTTCAAAAACGGCGACGGATTTTGATTTGCCTTTCACTTTAACTTGATCAAGCAAGCGGATAGCATACTGAGTAGGGTTTTGTAGGCGAGCAAAAGTGTGATGAGAGATTAATAAATTTACGCCATAATCTTTAGTTAAATTTTCTAGACGAGCTGCTAAATTAACGGCGTCACTAATAACAGTACTATCCATTCGGGAATGTCCCCCAACCGTTCCTAGCATCAAAGAACCGGTATTGATGCCAATGCCAATTTTGAGGGGGGGACGCTCTGGTCTTTGGCGAGTTGTATTATATTCTGCCAAACGGTGTAGCATGGAAATCGCTGCTTTGACAGCGTTATCTGCTTCACCACTAAACAATGCCATAATTTCATCGCCAATATATTTATCAATAAAACCTTGGTATTCAATAATCGCTGGTTCCATGCGGCTCAGATAGGCATTAATAAATTTGAAATTATCCTCCGGCGTCATTTTTTCTGAAAGAGTTGTGAAGGAGCGAATATCGGAAAATAGTACCGACATCTCCTGTTGCACTTGGTCGCCTAATTGGACATCGATAATACTTTTTTTGCCCAGAAATTGCAGGAATTGACGTGGCACAAAGCGGGAAAAAGATTGATTCAACTCAAAGAGTTCTTCAGTAAACTTTTCTCGTTCAGCTTCTGCTTGTTTTCGTTTGGTAATGTCTTGAAAAGCAGCGAGAGCATAAACTAAACTGCCTTCTTTATTATAAATTGGCGTTCCCCAGGCTTCTATAGGAATAATCTTGTCTCCTGTGTGAATTTCTATATTATCGGCAGTAGTACTTTCGCCTTTTAATGCCCGTACCAATGGCAATTTTTCTGAAGGGTACACTTGAGTAGTTCCTGCGATATAGTGTTGATAAACCTCAGCTATTTGCTCTGCTGTGGCTTCCAAGACAACTCCTTTACCTAATAATTCCTGAGCTTTTTGATTAATGTAGTAGGGAGTACCATTAGCATCAATTACTTCCACTCCCACTGGCATGGCTTCTAAGAATTTGGTTAAGCGACTCTCGTTTTCATGTAATTTAGCAATTAGTACAGCTTGCTCATGATTCAATTGTTCTAATTGTTGATTCATTTGCTGTAGCTTGACATTTTGCTCCGCCAGTTTTTTATCCTGAAGATAGCTATGCACTGCCTCTATAACTGTTAATTGCAGGTCTTCAGACTGCCATGGTTTAGTTATATAACGATATAGCTTAGCATGTTTTATGGCATTGCCGACGGCCTCAAGTTCCGCTTTCACTGTCAACATTATTTTGATAGTTCTCGGTGATATTTGGTGAATCAATCTTAGTAATTCATCACCTTTAATACCGGGCATAATATAATCGGAAATTACCAAGGCAATTTCCCTTTTTTCTTCTAATAATTCTGCAAATAAACTTAGAGCATCTTGACCATTATCAGCAGTTTCAATAATATATTCATTGCCTACTGCTCGCTTCAGTTCTCTTTTGAGAGTTTGCAGTACATTAGGTTCATCATCTACACAGACAATGACAGGTTTATTCATGACTTTGATATTGTTTTTAAACCAGATTTAATCGTTTCAATTAATTCTGTAGCACTCCAGGGCTTGCACAAATGGCAATACATATTTGCTTGAGTATTAGCACGTCTAATAGCTTTTTCGTCAGCTTGACCAGTTAATAAAATTTTGATGATATCAGGAAATTTTTGGTGAACACCAATTAAAAATTCATCTCCTTTTATTCCAGGCATTAACCAATCAGAAATAATTACCAGGATTTCTGATTTATTCTTTTCTAGTTCTTCGATAAGTATCATTGCCTCATCGGCATTTTCTGCTAATTCATAGACATAAGTGTTTCTAAATTCTGTTTTTAACTGCCGCTTTAGGCAATCTAAAATCATGACTTCATCGTCAACACATAAAATTACTGGCTTGTTCATAGTGGCTTTCCTCTGTCATTTTGATCGGAATAACTATGGTAAATGTGGTTTTACTGGGTATCGAATCAACTAAAATTTTGCCTTGATGCTTTTCAACAATCCTCTTAACTATATCTAATCCCAAACCATTTACTTCTTCTGTAAATTTAGTGGTGAAGAATGGCCGGAATATTTTCTGTTGCATTCCCTGAGGTATACCTGCACCGCTGTCAGTGATACTTATCTCTACATTCTGAGCACGCTGTTTAACATCAATTCTTAATATCCCCTGATTGTTCATTGCCCACAAAGCATTATGAACAAGATTTATCCATACTTGGTTGAGTTCATAAGGATAGCAATCTATAGGTGGCAAAGCATCATAATTTTTAATTACTTCTACGCCCTGTTTTAATTGGTGTTGGTAAAGAGTCAAAACATTTTCAATACCTTGAATGATATTTGCTTTCATTTTGCTATCTGACTTCTGATAAGAAGCATAAATTTTTAATGCAGATACTACTTTTACAGCCTTATCTGTTGCTATCAGGATAGTTTTTACACTTCTTTGTAGATTCGTAAATTGATAAACTTCATTTAAAATATTTTGACTTTTATGTTTTTTTAAGAAGGGCAAGAATGATTCAACATCGTTATAAATGCCTATATCTACCAGGGTGTCAGAAATAAGATCAGCGTTGGTAATGTTTTCAGAGGTAAACTGCTCAATTAACTTTTTTTTAAATTGTCGTTTTTCTCGACTAGAGAAAATTTTGTCTTGCTGAATAGCCTTTCGGAATAGGATGAAGAAATCCTCTTGTTCCTGAGTAGATAATCCTCTAAAAAAATCTGGCAACTGTTCTAACTGTTTACTTAGAAATTCAGTAATATTATCTACAGATGAACGAATTACTGCCAGGGATGTATTGAGTTCGTGGACAATACCTGCAATCAGTTTGCCCAAAGCTGCTATCTTCTCCGATTCTATAAGCTTATTTTGAGTTACCTTCAGTTCTCGTAAAGCTTTTGCTAAAGCCTCATTTTTATCCTTCAGACGCTTTTCCAGGCGACGCATTGCTAAATGCGTTTCTACCCTAGCTAAAATTTCAGCAGCTTGAAATGGTGTAGTGATATAGTCAACTCCACCAACATCTAAAGCTTTTATCTTATTGCTTGTGTTATTGAGGTCGCTGATAAAAATCACCGGAATGTCACGAGTTACTTCATTTGCTTTTAGCTGTTCGCAAACCTGATAACCGTCTATGTCCTGCATTACGGTGTCCAGCAAAATCAAGTCAGGGCTTATGCTTCGTACTACTGAGAGTGCTAATCTACCGTTTAGGGCTGGTTGCACTTGATAGTTCCTAGCTGACAAAATATTGACCAATAGCTGCAAGTTAGTAGCACTATCATCAACGACTAAAATTTTGCCTTTGTTCTTTTCTGGTAAAGGGTTGTTCATGTTAGAAAATGTTTGATAAGTTATCTTTAGTTAAATAAATTGATTGATTTTAAGAGTTCACAATTCTTAAAAAATAATTCTTCAAAATATATTATTAACCATCTTTTATAACTCTGACCAGAATAAAATAAAAGATGTTTTCAGAATAATTAGCGCTCCTTTCCAGGAAAGAAGATCATATTATTTACTAGATCACAGCCAAAATAAAATTAGTACTTGTTTTTTCTCATTTCAGTATTGCCCTGTTGTCGCTAAACTCATTGAGCAGTGACAAGGGATACAAAGTTTATCTGAAGATAAACTCTAGCTATTTTATTCTCGAAAAATTCCTGTGTCTTAGTAGGGGTAATTAGTAAATCCTTAATGATCTCCTACTTCCCTGTTAGCTATTGACAGCTAGAGAACTAATATCGATTAGCGTTGGTTTAACAGCACAAAACCCCGCGTTTTGCCAGAAACCGGATCTACCGTTGCTGTTGCCTGCCAGAGTTCTTCTGCTGTTACCCACACTGGGGGATATTTATAACGGGAAACATCCAGGATGAGAAAGCGATCCTCTTGTTCGTTGTAAGCGGCCACAGGAGAGATATGTCCCCCTGTTTCTTGACCAATTGCTTTGCGCAAATAGTTAACTAAGACAAAATTTCCTGTTTCCTGCAAATTCTGAGCCAGTAGTCGGCGAAACTCTTCTAGAGTTACATCGCCACCGTGGTAGACTTGCGCTTTTACAGGATAACTTTCTAAAAGTTGACCCAATTCTTCTAAAGTCATACCCTGACGAGCAACAACATCAGGTGTTATAACTTTTTTAGCCTGTGAATTGAAAAAGTTCTCTTGAGTGAAGAAGCGATATTGACCAAACCCAGGCGATTCTGGTGCAGGAATCGAGAGGGCATTGAGTACCATCACAATACTAGCAACTCCACAGTAAGCAAGGTTTTCTTGAGTGATAAAGTGAATACTGAGAGGCAAATAGTCTTTTCTGGCTTGACTAGTCATCAGTAACTGCTCTCCTTGGGGAGAGTTTAGATCAATCAGGTTCTCAGTGAGAGTTGGTGTCTGTGCCAGCAGTCCTCTACTAAAAATACTGATACTTATACCGATGATCAATGCTCTTAAGGGTATACCGATAATTTTCAATGAACTAATTCGATAAATCCTGGAGTTCATGGCATCTTTCCCTCTAAGTGTGAGTTAGCAAGTCAGTTTTTTGTGTGAACATAGATTAATGTTTCGCATTGTGACATACTCTGCTTTGTCCTGGAGGGGGTGGTTAGAGATTAACTAATGCGAACTATCTTATGCCAACTAGCAAGCTCTCAGCGGTAAAATGAGCTTCGCTGCTGATCAACAATACGAAGTATGACCGTTTCTCAATGTCCGGTTTGCCAAACTGAATACGCCGCAGGCAAGATTGATTGCTGTTCGGTATGTGGTTGGGATTTGACGCCCTATCCAGCAACTTTATCTGAAGAATTTTTGCAAAAAGAAGGGACGAAATTAACTTGGGCAAAGCAGATGTGGGTTAAGTTGCAGTCCCCTCCAGGTGGGCAACATGCCCGATTATCCTTAGAAGAGCAGTTGGCTGAGATTCAGCAACAGCTTAAGCAAGCTAAACAAGAGCGCCAGATATTGCTATCGGAACTACAAAAGCTGCTTACCCAAACAAAGCCCCTGGAACTCCAGCAATCAGAGCAATCTCTGGCGTTGGAGAATGCTCCTCTTGACTTAGGCAACTTAAACTATACATTAACTGAGAAAAAGTTCACCTTAAAAGGACACGAAGACTCAGTTTTATCTGTTGCTATTAGTCCGGATGGACAGACTCTAATAAGTGGTGGCTATGACGATCTAATTAAAGTTTGGCATCTCGACACCGGAGAAGAAATTCAGACATTTAAAGGGCATAATAAGTCAGTATTATCTGTTGTCATTAGCCCTGACGGACAAAAATTAATTAGTAGCAGTTCCGACAATACTATTAAGATCTGGGAGTTAGCTACAGGAAAAGAAATTATGACACTAGACGAGCATTTAGACTCAGTTTTGTCTGTTGTCGTCAGTCCTAACGGTAAGACTTTAGCTAGCAGTAGTTCTGATTGCACTATCAAATTATGGGAGTTGATCACTGGATACGAAATCCGTACCTTGACAGGACATAACGACTCAGTTTTATCGGTTGCTATTAGCCCTGACGGACAGATACTAGTAAGTGGTAGTTCCGACGATACGCTGAAACTATGGAATCTGAAAACAGGAAAAGAAATCCGTACCCTAAAAGGTCATGAAAACTCAGTTTTATCTGTTGCCATCAGCTCAGATAACAAGACTGTGGTAAGTGGCGGTTATGACAACATCATCAAAGTGTGGGATTTTAAAACTGGAGAAGCAATCCGTAACCTTAGCGGACATAAGGATTCGGTATTAGCTGTTGCTATCAGTCCAGACTCCAAAACCATAATCAGTGGCAGTTCTGATCAAACAATCAAAGTGTGGGATCTAAAAAGTGGAGAAGAAATCCGCACTCTTAGTGGTCATTCTAGCTCTGTGATTGATTTGGCAATTAGCCGCGATGGCAAGACTGTCGCTAGTTGTAGTTCTGACAGAACAATTAAAATTTGGCGTTTGCCTTAGTAATATCCTCTAGAGTTAATCCTAATCAGGATATCGCGATGACTGCTTTTTTTTGCATTTTACTAAAAAGCAGACTAGAGCAGTCCCTGGTCAAAGTAAAGATGACGTCTAATTCAGAGGTAACTAAAATGACTAAATTTCTAGCTCATTCACTAGTAGTCTTGTTACCCTTTTTCGCTAAATTTTGCAATGATTATACCGAGGAATTTCTCAATCAGGAGTAGGTGTTTTCTGCTTAGAGCGATTAACTATGAAATGGCACAGTTACTAAAGGTAACAACCCTAAAATTACCCAACTCCAAGCCCACGAGCTGGAAGCAGTAGATAAGTCTGGCTCTTCTAACAGCGCGTCGATTCTTTCTTGTAGGCGATTAGCAGGAGCCTGGCGGCTGAAAGCTGCACAGAAGCTTTTTGAGCCAATCATGGGCGCGCTGACTACAGTCAGCAATGATTCTGCTAAGACTAAGGCATCTACGCGTTCTGCTGCCCAGCGATCTGCTCGGATTTCCCTCAATATTAGTAGTTCTTGCCATAATGCCTCAGTATTCGGCAACCAGCTACTCAGCCGACGCAACCAACCCAACCAGAAAAACCAAAAAGTGTCTCTGTAATAGAGATGAGCCTGCTCATGGGCTAAAACTGCCTCTAAATGAGGCGGCTTTAGTTCCTGCAAAAGTCCTTGACTAATAACTAGTTCTGGTTGCCATAAGCCAATCTGGGCAATAAATAGCATCGGATGCTCTAGTAAACGAGCTGGTATCCCATCTAAGTCAATCTGGTGATAACTACGGATTCTTTGCACAGACTCGCTAGCCTCCAAAGCTAGCCTTAAGCCAAAAACAACGACTAAAACGACCCATGCCACAATCAAACAGTAGCTTAACCAGTCAGTGTGCAATCCCATCATTTTCCCCTGCGGCCCCATGCACAGCACAGCTAGGGCAGTCATAATCAGCAGTAGAGGCGGCAACAAAAAGAATAATAGCGCTCGTTGCCAACGTTGTGTCCAGTTACCACTTGCTTGATACCAGTTGCCTCTAAGCCAGCACGCCAGCCCAACTGCTGTCAGAATCATGATTAAATGCATTACCCTTCCTCCTCTCTTGCTTGACGTGCTGCTTTCAGCCGCAGAGCGATCGCTTCAATTTGCTCGATGCTGGCAGTGTCCAAGCTATCAGCAAAAGCCGCAACCACATCCGGGTTGCCTATGGCGAGAAATCGGTTGAGCTGCTCATGAGCTTGTAATACCTGTGCTTCTTGGCTAGATAGCAAAGGCTTCCAGTAAAAGACACGTCCTTGTTTATCACAAGTTAGCCAACCTTTTTGGGTGAGGCGACGCAGCACCGTAGTGACTGAAGTATAGGCTAACTCTCGATTGGGATCACTCAAAATCAGTTCATGCACGTCCTTAACCGTGGCACAACCTAGTTCCCAGACGATATGTAATATCTCCTGTTCTAAAGGGCCAAGGGAGAGTTGTTTGGGACGGTGATCGGGCAAAGGAGTCATGAGTAGTTTTAGGTGTTTTGGCTAGAGGCAATCATCTGCTAGTACAGGATGGCGGAAGTTTAGCAACTGTAGTGCGGGCATCTTGCCCGCGTGAGCGAGACGCTCACACTACGGGTTGGCAGATTAAAGCCGAGGTCTACTAGATTACAGGCTTTGCTGTAAAGTTTGACGGCTTGTCTTTTGACTTGTACGGTTGCCTTCCTCTGTAATAATAATCGGCACTGTTACAGCTTACTGGTCGTTGTCATAACTAGAGGAGAATGCACATGAGAAAAATTTTTACGGTTGCTTTGTTGGTGATCGCTTTTTTGAGTTTTGCCTTGAGCCGTCCTGTTTTGGCAGGTGATGCGGCATCTGGTGCCAAAATTTTTGCGGCCAACTGTGCCGCTTGTCACATGGGTGGTGGCAACGTGATCATGGGAAATAAAACCTTGAAGAAAGAGGCTCTAGAAAAGTATGACATGAACTCACTAGAGGCAATTAGCTACCAGGTGACTAATGGCAAAAACGCTATGCCCCGTTTTCAAGGCAAACTAAGTAGCCAGGAAATTGAAGATGTTGCTAGTTATGTTTTAGAACAAGCTGATCAGGGCTGGTAGTTCCAGAACGCTTCACGAGCAAGGCTACTGCGCCTTACCCACTCAGATCAATTTGCCATAAGTACAAAGCTTGTCATCCCAGGCTATAATTGCTCCTCACAGTGATCGAGGAGTGAGTGATTTTTGCTGCTTAGGCTCCGTTGGTGCTCAGTTGTTCTAAAATCTTAATGACGAAGAATTCTGCGCATCTTTAGGATAAAACGATGAAATTTAGAGCCACAATGCTACGCAAGCTGGGTTTGCTACTGTCTACTGTTGTGTTGGTAGTTGCTAGTTTTGCCCTAACAGCTTCCCCTGCGGCAGCAGAAACTTATACAGTTAAAATGGGTGCAGACAGTGGCATGCTGCAGTTTGTACCCAGCACAGTAAAAGCCAAGCCTGGTGACACAATCAAGTGGCAGATGAACAAACTTGCTCCTCATAACGTTGTCTTTGATGGCGACTTAGCAAAGTCAATGTCTAAAGACAAATTATTGTTTGCTCCTGGTGAATCCTATGAGTCAAAAATCCCTGAAGGCACTCCCTCAGGCGAATACACATTCTACTGCCAACCTCACCGTGGTGCTGGTATGGTTGGCAAACTAGTTGTGGAATAGTCCCATATTCGATTAATCCTGGGAGAGTAAAGTCTAGAATACCGTGTATAGAAGGAGGTTGTCTTTCTTTGTGAAAAGGGGAAGACAACCTCCTTCAAGCTATTTGAGAGCTAGTAAACTTCTCTATTCCACCTGACAAAGGCTAAATTTTGTCTCCCAGTTGCCATGATTACAAGTTTGACAGCTCGTCTTTTGACCTTGAGAGCTGTAGCCCTGACAATGAAAGCAAATTTAGTACTTACTCTCTCTCTAGAGAGGTGAATAAAGCGAAAAAAATATGTGGGTTATCGAGTACTAATTCCCATATCTAGTATATTGCTCTGTAGCAATTTATTCAGATAATATGAGTCACTTTTTCCGAGCCTTTTTCAGCTTCGGTGTCGCTGCGTTGCTCATTTTTATGCCGTTGACTAAGACAGCCCAAGCAGCACCAGTAAATAGCGACCAGATGAGTGCCAGTGAATTTTTTGAACTAGGCGTAGACAAAGCTCAACAAGAAAAATATGCACCAGCAAAAGCTTATTTTACCCAAGCAATTAAGCTGAAAGAAGACTTTGACGCTGCTTACAGTAATCGGTGCTTAGTCTACCTTAAATTAAGGAATTACACAAAAGCCATTGAAGATTGCACTCAAGCGGCACAACTCAATCCCGATAACCGTGAAGCTTATCTCAACCGAGGGCTAGCCAATTACAGACTGGGGCAATATCAAGCTGCTATTTTCGATTACTCCCAGGTTACAAAATTAAAATCTGATGATCATCGCGCCTACTACAACCGAGGATTGGCGCATTTTGAATTAAAAGATTACACAGCGGCGATCGCCGATTATGAGCAAATTTTAAACAAAAATCAGTGGCCTTCTGATCTTCCGCTGGCAGATATTTATAACGACCGTGGTTTAGCTCAGCTAATGTTAAATAACTTACCAGGCGCGATCGCCGATTTTGATCAGGCAATTAGTCTTAATAATAGCGATCACCGAGCTTTCTACAACCGAGCTTGTGCTTGTCACACTGTAGGTGACTATCGAGGCGCAATTCGAGATTTTTCACTAGCACTGCAACTAGATCCTAACCATGCTGAAGCTTACGTTAATCGGGGTCTAATTCGCCATCAGCTTGGCTATCAGCAAGCAGCGATGTCTGATCTGAAAGCCGCATCCCAACACTTCCAACAGCAAGGCAATACAACGGCTTACCAACAAACTCTAGATTTGATTGAGAGACTACAAAATTTGCTCCAGTTGTCCGAGCAAAGTGCGATTGGCTGAGCAAGACTGTTTTGATTTTGAGGTCTAACTTTCCCTTTTTTAATTTGACTACTAAATCGCCTCCCCGCTAGCTCTAGATTACTCAGATAATGTTTTGCTAGACAATAACACTAGGATTAAGTCCGATTTATACCCTAACTAGTGGAGTTACTAGCATGCATCAACAGATTGCCTTTCTCGGACTCGGCGTCATGGGTGGCCCGATGGCGGCAAATTTGGTACGAGGCGGTTACTCAGTCAAAGCCTGGAACCGAACCCCGAAACGTCCTGGCATAGAAGTAGCAGCCAATGCTGGTGCTACAATAGTCTCCTCTATTGGTGAGGCAGTTGAGACAGCAGACATCATCTTTTTGTGTCTCAGTGATGTTCCTGATGTTGAGCAAGTCATCCTGGGAAGTCGGGGAGTTGCTGAATCGGCAAAACCGGGCGCTATATTAATTGATACTAGTACGATTGGTCCAGATGCTGCCCGCCAAATAGGAGCCGAACTTAAAAAACACAATCTACGTTTTCTGGATGCGCCGATTTCTGGTGGAGATATTGGGGCGAAAAATGGCACCTTGACGATTATGGTTGGGGGTGAGCAGCAAGATTTTCAGGAGATTAAGCCACTGCTGGAAGTATTAGGCAAAACTATTCGCCTTTGTGGGCCAGTAGGCAGTGGTCAAGGAGTAAAACTCTGTAACCAGGTGCTTGCTGCTGTTCATATGGTAGCTTTGTGCGAGGCAATGCAACTAGCTCGGCAACAGGGAATCGACCCGAATCTTATGGTCGAGGTTTGCAGTACTGGTGCTGCTGGCTCTTGGGCACTCTCTAACCTAGGGCCAAAAATCGCCGAGTCAGATTACCGACCAGGTTTTATGATTAAGCACATCATCAAGGATTTGAGGCTGGTGCAGGCAAGTCTCAACTCATCTGGTCAAGAGTTACCGGGATTGGCAATGGCACAAAGCCTATTTAAAACTGTTCAAGCCATGGATAACGGCGCAGGTGGTGAACAGGGAACCCAGGCAATGATCCGTGCTTACCAGGGAAAGCAGCCATCTGACTCATGACGACGTAGAGCACAATTCCCCATGGGTTCAATTTCATCCCTGGGGTAGTTAGCTAAAAAGTTTAGTTTCTTTATTATTGAGATAAATCCTTATCCTAGGCGATCAATCCCTTAACTAAGCCTTGTTCACGCCAATCCCTAAATTTGGGAAAATCAGTCCATAAAAATAGCCAATAAGATTTTGCACAGGTTAAGTAAATGATCAAATCTTGGATGGTAATTGGGGCAATAACCCTACTAGTAGGTTTAGGTGGTAGCTTGATAAGACCCCAAGATGCCAAATGGTTCAACCGCCTCCAACGTCCAAGATGGTTGACTTTTGAGCGAGCAATCCCTTTTATTTGGACTGTGATTTTTATCTGCGGTGCTTGGTCAGCTTACATTGTTTGGCAAAACGACCCATACAGCGCAAAAACTTGGCTGCTGATGGGTCTATACTTTTTGCTGGAACTAGTGACCATTGCCTACACACCAGTGATGTTCTTACAGCGTAGCCTTAAGGTAGGCACAATTATTGGTGGCACGGGTGCAGTTATGAGCATTATTTTGGCACTTCTGGTTTTACCTATTTCTCTTTGGGCGTTTTTGTTGTTGTTGCCTTACGTAATTTGGAGTCCCATTGGCACTTACGTCACTTGGAAAATGATTCAACTGAATCCAGAAGCCGCCTAGAAGAACCGCGCTACTCTCTTAATCAGTCAGTACTTCTCAAGATTTAAACTTTTTCCTGAAGAGTTGCATTTTCCACAGGATATAACAGAGAAAAGCATAGAAGTTAACTACTAGGGTGTAATCATAACCATATTTCAGAGGCTGCACTAGCAGTAGCGATTCTAGATGGTGCAAAAATTGTAGCGATATAGGTAATTGCCCATGGTGAAGGTGGCACTACTGATTGGCATCAGTGAATATGGGCCCGGATTGAACCCACTTCCTGGGGCAATTGAAGATATTGAAGCAATGGAGCGAGTGTTGCAGCCGTCAGAGGCTGGCGGTTTTGACGAGGTAAGAACCCTGTCCAATCCTAACCCTCCAGTGATGCGCAAGGCGATAGAAAATTTGTTTTTTGGTCGCAGTGCAGATGACTTAATATTGCTGTTTTTCTCCGGCTACGGTCTTGTTGATCAACGCGGTAAACTTTACTGGGCAACCTGCATCACTTCTCGAAACTCCAAGACCGATTTGATTAAGATAACTACGGTTCCTGCTAGCTTAGCGCAAGAACTCATGAGCAATAGCCCCTGCAAGCAGCAGGTGATAATTCTAGAGTGTGCTTTCAGCAGCGCCTTTGCTAAAACAATGACGGCAAAAGAGGATGGCGCTGTAGACATTAGCATTCCGCTGGCTAGTAATGGCAAGGTAATCCTTTCCTCTGCGAGTGCGACTAAGTATTCCTTTGAACCAGAAAATTCTGACCTTTTGGTTTACGCTCGTTACTTACTCGAAGAACCAGAACAGAAAGCGGCGACTCAACTCAATGAAGCTTTGATAATAGTTGAACAGCTACACGATTACACTTGCCACAAACTTCAAGCAGCAGCCTTAATAGTAAAGCCAGACAATGCTATCCCCGTAGAACCTCAAACTTTGCCAGTTTCTCTACCACTGGAAGAGCTTAAGCAAAACTATCGCCAAGAAGTTGAGCTTTGGGCAAGTCACGGTGAGATTTCTCAAGCTGGTCGTTATATCTTAAATACCTTAGCTCAAAGTTGGCAGCTCACTCCTGAAGAATGTGACTCTATCGAAGCTGAAATCCTCAAAAATTATCTAGAGTATCAAGAAAAATTGCTGCGATATGAGCAGGAATTGCAAACAGCACTCCACAGCAATTCCCCTCTAAGTTTTCCCAATAGTGAGAATTTAAGTCATCTGCGACAATCTCTGGAAATTAAAGAGGAAGATATCGCACTAATTGAAGCACGTGTTGCTCGACAAATACTAAAGGCTGCATCTCCTACTTCTCAAGAAAACGCTAAAAATTCAAAATCAACTAATAGTGCTAGCGAAGTCAAAGAAGAACCTCTTAGGGAGAGCATAATACCACTAGCAGAAACAGCAACACCAGAGGGAGAAGCCACTCAGCTTGATTTTGCTATTCATTCCTCATCTAATCCGCAAGAACTACCCACTAACACTGCTACCGTTTCCACTTTGCCCAAGCAATTTCTTCTGGGAATAGGAATTGGAGGAAGCTTAACAATTCTAGCTCTGATGTTCGATCTTTCCCATCAGGTATTGGTCAAACCTGTTGCTAATTTAACTCGTTTGCTATTATCACCACCTCAACCCTCATTAATAAACTCTGGTGGTATAAATCTTGACCAAGGCTTTAATTCTAAAACTACTTCTTCTAATACCGCGACTTCGCCAAATCAGAAAACTTGCTCAGTTGTGGTTAACGGAAATTTACGCTCTGAGCCTGCTTCTTTTCGACCTAATCTGATCAAATCTGTTGCCAGAGAGCGGCTTCCGGTGACGGGTAAGCAGACAGAAGGAGGCTGGATAGAGGTGAAGTTGGATAATCACAGGTTAGCTTGGGCGCACCGACAAATTATCTCAGATGCTCAAGATATAGATTCCTGTATCTTGAAAAATGGTCTAGTTCCGGAGATAGTCCCCGATATTAATCCTGGGTTTTAGGTAATCAGGGGCACAAAAATAAACTTTAAATAGAGGCTTTTTTTTAAGAGATAATTTTCCTATATATACAAAGGATAATTTTTGATTATCTAGAGTTATTATTTGACCGTTTAAATCTAAGCTTTTCTGCTTTACCGACCCATAATAATTTTTTGATGGATACCTGGCTTATTAAAAACAGTTAAAAGTTGTTATGTTGTTTGCAAAGAATCTTTAAAGATATAGGTTTATTTAACTAATCGCCCTGTTAAAGATCTACAATGGGGAAAAGTGTAAAGTGATAGAATCATCTATTATTGGTAATTTTAGAAATTTTGACTTAATAATTTATCCTTTTAAGGTAATTCCTTTCGGTATCATCTTAAAAAGAAAAAATTAACCGAGCAATTTCTTCTCGAAGATATTTATACGTGACTTTTCCCTATTTCTTTACACAAGATAAATCAATTTCAAAAAATTAGGTCAGGGATGTAGCAGTCTTAAATAATTTATGAGAAAAATTAACTAAAGATGCACAAAAGAGAAGCGATGAAGTTTTCACAACTTCTCTAAGATTGTTATCAAAATTCAGGCAGTGCATTAATTTGTAGTGGTATAGGTAATCACAGATGGCAAAGGTGGCACTGCTAATTGGTGTCGGTGAATACGGATCTGGCTTAGATCCACTTCCTGAAACCCTCAACAATGTTGAGGCAATGCAGAGAGTTTTACGTAATTCAGAAATCGGTGGTTTTGACGAGATCAAAACGCTTCTTAATCCTAATCCTCCAGTGATGCGGACAGCGCTGGAAACTTTGTTTGCTAATAGCACTACAGATGATCTCGTGCTGCTTTTTTTCTCCGGTCATGTTGTTCTCGATGAGAGCAGTAAACTTTACTTAGCAACTTGTATAACTCGTCAAACTCCCAAAGCAGAACTGATCAAGGTAAGTTCTATTCCTGCAAGCTTAGTAGACGAATTGATGAACAATAGCTCCTGCAAGCAACAGGTGGTTATTTTGGACTGTTGCTCAAGCAGTTTATTGACTCAGGCAAGTACAAAGAATGGTAGTAATATAGATATCAATATCAATAGCCACCTCGGTGGTAGAAGCCGATCGCTCCTGAGTTGTTTAAGAGCTACACCATCCTTCTGTGAGCCAGATGAAGCTCCTATTTCAGTCTACACTCGTTACCTAGTCGAGGGTATGGCAACAGGGGTGGCGGATCAGAATAATAACGGTCAAATTTCTGTTAGGGAGCTCCATGATTATGCTGGCGACAGAGTGCAAGCAGCAGCACCAGCATTAAAGCCAGAGTTCTATTCATCTTTGGCGGAAGATAAAATATTGTTGGCTAAAGCACCAACCGATGACCTTAAGTTAAAGTATCGCCAGGAAGCCAAACTCTGGGTAAGTGATTCAGAGATTTCTGCCACTGGTCGTTATACTTTGAACTCATTAGCTAGTAGTTGGGGGTTAACGGTTCAAGATTCTGTAGCTATTGAAGCAGAAGTCCTTCAACCCTTTCGGGAATACCAGAAGAATTTGCAGCGATATGAGCAGCAATTAAAAAAAGCATTCCGTCAGCACTCTCCTTTGAGTCTCCAAAATAGAGAAGACTTAAACTATCTTCAGCAATTTCTAGGACTGACAAATGAGGATGTAAGATCAATTGAAGAACGATTAACTCAAAAGTTAAAAACTAATGCCTTCTCTGAAGACGATTTTTCCGAGCAAGTAACCTCAGAGACTGAAAGCGAATTAAGTGAGAAATCCTTAACTGAAGTTACTTTACTACCAGAGCCGAGAACAATACTAACAGAGGATTCTTCACAGCTACCGAGAGATGACTCGACAAAGCCTCCCTCAGTTTCTAGTTCTTCTAATAGTTCAGCATCATTAGAGGAGACAAACCAAGCCAAGGAAGAAACTATAACAGAAAAGGGACTAACCTCAGAGTTCAGACAAATTACCCCAGCCGAACTCACCAATCCCCCTCCCAGCATCGCTGCTGTGCGGCCCCAAAATTCGTCTACTAGCTCTAATTCTAGTTCTAGTGCTAGTTTCTCGAAAAAATCCCTGTTAGTGATAGGAATTGGAGGTGGTTTAGCTGCTATTGCCTTAGCGATTGGTTTCTCTAACCGTGCGTCGCTAACACCTCCAGAAGAATACCCAGAGATAGTTGCATCTCCTACGCCATCATCCTCTCCTGATTCTGCATCAATAACATCTCCGACACAAACTCCAGGAGAGAACAGTTCTAGTATTAACGCTTCTCCTAGTCCTCAACCGTCACCAGAGAGTAAAATTTGCTCAGTCTATGTTAACGGCAACGTGCGCTCCCAGCCTACCTCTGCTGAAGATAATGTTGTCACATCCGTGAAAACTGAGCTACCCCTAACCGGAAAAAGGACATCTACTGGCTGGATGCAGGTTAAACTTCCTAGCTACCAATTAGCTTGGGTACACCCAGAAGTTATCTTGGATCAACCAGCAATAGACTCTTGCTTAGCTGAAAAAGGAATAACTATCAAGGTAGTTGAGTAGTTGATCGTATTTCCTAAAAATAGGGTAGGTTTTCCTACCCCTAAAATTACCAAGCCGGCAAAACTCTAGACCAACTTCAGATCCGGATAGCCAGCCATGATATCGTCTGAGGTTAGAGTATCGCCTTCTGCTTGTGGTGTCCAAAGGACTTCTACGGCAAGTAAGCGATCGCTAGAAACACCGCCCATCTGACGCAAGGCTTGATTAAGGTCATTTAAGCTGTTGATTGTCGGTAATTCTAGCTTGCCCTCAGTAGCTGCCAAAATGGTGACGACAATGTATTCACTTGGCGCTTGGGTTGCTACCATCTCTCCACTGCTCTCAGATGCAGTAGTGGTACTACCCTGTCTAAGTTGGTTATTAAAGTTCGAGAGAGTTTCTTCAGTAAATTTGCTGCGCTCAGCTAATGAGAACTGATTGAATTTAGCTTCTGCTGCTTCAAGACTAGTCTGTTGAGAGGCTGTGGCAGCGTAAACCCAGTATTCTGGGTGACGTAACAAAGCTAGGGTAGACTCTTGTAAGACTTGTGCTCTACCAGCAGCAGAACCTGTATCAGCCGTACGAGCTAAATCATTGAGTTCTTTTTGCAGATTACGGGCGTCCGCTAACAAACCAACTTGCAAGCTTCCTACAGAAACCTTGGGATTGCTATAGCCATAAGAGCCACCTTCGCCTCCTTGACTAACACGGCGGAAGCTTTGTACCAAAAAATTGGCGATCGCAAAGAAGATCAGGATACCAAAAAGACCACCAAATCCCCCGAAGCCGAAAAAGGGCAACAGAAACGGAAATCCGAATCCTCCTCCTCCATACCCATAGCCGCCACCGGGCGAGCGATAACCGCCACCAGGAGGGGAGTAGGTACGACTAGGTGCTCGGAAGGAGCCGCCGCCAATCCGTCCGCCACTGCGAGCGGCGAGGGCATTACCAGCGTTACCCAGCACCAGGGTAAAGATCAGCCCAAAGACGAATAGGGATTTCAAAAGTGGTTTGATTTTTGAGAAAAATTTGTTATGCATAATAAAATGGTTGCTCTCTAAGCGGAAATACACTTTAGTGGCTCTAGTAGCTCATAAGATTCGGCTACTGGCTAGTCTTAAGGCAGAAAGCCGAACTAGTTCAAGCCCCACATCTGGTGACCGACTTAATTCCAATTTACAGTCAACCCTTACTTAATGAAGTATCTCGCTGGCCGTGATTCCCGATGAGGATACCCGTACCCTGGGAGAAATAGAGGTTAAATTTTGGTGTAGCGCAATTAGGAGACAAGGGGGACAAGGAATCGCCGAAAGTCCCCAACCATGCCTTTAACCACCCCCGACAATAGTGACAATTTCCAACTGATCACCTTGTTTTATTGGCGTTTCTGACCAAAACTGCCTGTGGAGAATTTCGCCGTTGTACTCAACTGCTACTAGGCGCGGATTTAAGCCCAACTGTTCTAGTAGCTGAGGTAGCAGAGTTTGAGCACAGCAACTGCAAGACTGACCGTTAACTTGAAGAGTAATTTGATCAGTGTTGTTAGACATAGGACTGAGGGAAGTTAGTTTCAAGGCGTCGGAGGGTTTCCATGCGAGTGAGTTCGGAGAGGAAATACTGCGTAACTAAAGTAGGCTGCTCTGCCTGCATAATGGCACGGACAACTGATACTCTCTGAGCACCAGCACTCAGGACTTCGTTGAGGTTGTTAGAGTCAATTCCCCCAATGGCAAACCAGGGAATCGGGGAGTTTTCTGCTGCATACTCTACATATTCTGTACCAGCAGCGGATTTACCTGCTTTGGTGGGCGTTTCGTAGACAGGGCCAACACCAATGTAATCGGCACCTTCACTAATTGCCCGCTGCATTTCATCAGGGTTAGTGGTGGAACGACCAATCAGGCGTTGTGGCCCCAATAGCTGACGTGCTAGAGCGATCGGTACATCCTGTTGCCCTAAATGGACGCCATCGGCATCTACTGCTAGGGCTAAGTCCACTCGGTCATTCATGATAAATAATGCACCGTAATGATGGCATAACTGGCGCAGTTTATGGGCATGAGAGAGTCTCTCCCCGTCATCGGCTGCTTTTTCCCGGTACTGTAGGATAGTTAATCCACCTTGGAGAGCCGCTTCTACTGTAGCAAAGAGCCTTTCCGAATTAGAGGTAATTAGGTAAAGCTGCGATCGCATCAGTTGCTGATGACGGCGGGATGCTAACAAATTACTCTCAATGGTATAAACCCGGTAGCGCATTTGTTTACATGCCGCTCCCATTTCCGGTTTGTAAAGCTTGCCATATTCCTCTAGTACCCGCAGCGCTTCTTCTACACGACAAAGATTTGCCTGTAGCAACTGCTGGACACTAGAGCGATGTTCTTCGCCGGGATGAGTCAAATCAGTACCTGGATCTCCTGGGGTATCCCGCCATTCCCTAAGTTCTTTGCTATGCAAGCTGGCTAATTCTTGTCGCATTTGCTTGCACTCATTCGCCATGGGAGCGCTATTAAGACCAAAGCGGCACCATTCTTCAATTATGCGCAAACCTTCTCTAGCTCTGTCTAAATTAGCGTCTAGAATGCGGTAAATAGCTGGCGCTTGCCATCTGATAAGACTGCTGTACTGATCGCTCACCTTTGAACTACTCCATTACTTTTTCATCGTAACAGGGTGGGTGTTGGTTTCTTACTTATTAAGCTTGCGCTGTTCAGTAGATTTCACCCAAGGGATAAATACCACTGAATACAATCTTGTTTATACCCAAAATTAAGTTTTATCGTATCCTCTAAGATTAATGGATCCTGTTTTTGTCAAACTTGAGCAAAAGCAGAAACACATGTAGGGTGATCAGAATGCTAAATTCGCGAGCATCGCAATCATCACCAAGAGTCGAAGCTGGTAATCACGGCTCCTTCTTGCCTCCAACATCAGAGGCGGGAACTCAGAGGGTGTTTGCAGAAGGGGAACTTGAGCAATACTTATTTAAACTACCTTGTCGCTTGCGCCTCCTGAGACAAACCACCCCTAACCGTTGTCAGGTAGTTGTGTTTCAGCAGTTGTGGCGTTGGTGTGTCGGTAGTTGCAGTATCTTGCTGGGGTCAGGATTGCTCACCATTGCCTCCCTTGGGTGGGAAGTTCCAAGGGCTGAGGCACAGTTAACTGTGACTCAGAGTCCCCAGAGCCAGAGTACCCTAACCAAATCAGAAGTCGAGGTGTTGCTTGTCAACCCAGTCACAGGAGACGATACCAATGGCAAAGGTACAGAGCAAGAGCCTTTCCGAAGCATCACTCAAGCATTGCAAGTAGCTAACTCTAACACGGTGATTTTGCTCTCTCCTGGAGTCTACAGCACACAAACTGGTGAAATCTTCCCTTTGAGATTGAAGCCCGGTGTCACAATTCAGGGCAATCCCCGCACCAGGGGTCAGGATGTAGTTATTCAGGGAGGCGGTAGCTTCAAAAGTCCCACTGCTGCTCGCCAGGATATTACGATTCTGGGAGCTGATCAAGCAGGCTTGAGGGGAGTCACAGTGGTCAATCCCAATAAGCAAGGCTATGGGCTATGGATTGAATCAAGCTCTCCCCTGATAGTAGACAATACTTTTACCGGAAATATCAAGGGTGGAATTTCCCTGAATGGGGATAGTGCACCGACGATCCGTAGTAACTACTTTTACGACAACGGCGGCAATGGAATCACGGTTAACGGCACCTTGCAACCGGAAATGCGGGAAAATGTCTTCGAGGATAATGGTTTGGGGACAGGTTTTGCTGATAACTCAGTACCCCAGTTAATTGGTCATCACCTAGTCAGTAACCACAACGGAGAGGTGATTGAGAGCAATGCTCAGTCAGGCTTAGTTAACGCTTTGAGAGCAAATTCTGAGCCAGAGAAACTTGCAGCCAGCTCCCCCTCGCCGTCTCCTGCTTTAGAAACGCTGGCAGAACCAAGCGACAATCAGCTTCGTGAGCAGAATCTATCCCAGAGCAACACTCAAGTCCTCAAAGCAACTATTATTAATTTTGGTGAGCAGCTTGACGAGATTACTCAGAGCAACGTTGATTTGACGGAAACCGAAAATCTGACCAGTCAGGTTACAGCCGAGGAAACAAATCGTCAATTGCCCTCGCCAGCGACTTCAAGAGAGCCGTCAACTCAGTCTGAGAGTTTGCCCCTGAACTCAACAGAAAATGTACCAGAGGCACTGGTTGCTGCACCCACAACCAACGAAGCTAGTATTTCAGAACCAGTTGTTGCTACCCCTGAGAAAGCTCCGGCATCAGCAGATAATTCTTCTGATCCGGCAGAGAATACTCTGGAAACCCTCACCAAAAACGAAGTCTTTGAAGCCCAACCAGTGGCAGAAGTAGAACCGGAAACTGCTGCTACCATCTCTGCGGCATCCTTTCCTGTTCCTTCCCTGCTGAGTTCTGAAACAGTAGCTACAGCTTCGAGAACAGATGTAACCTCAGCAACAAACAGTTCAATTACTGAAGCCTCCACAGGGAAAGAAGCTGTTCAGGGAAACCTAGAGGCTACCTTGTCTTCCGGAGAAGCTGTGGACGAACAAACCAAAGTGATTGAATTCCACCAACCACTGCCATCGAATTCTCTTCCCAGCTCAGGGGACACTCAAACTACTGCTTCTCTGGCTGAATCGACACTAACCCAGAACGACGCTCCCCAGGCTCAAGGAATTCCGATTCCCGTGCCATCGCCTAACTCTACCACTGTAGAATCGACTCCTAAACCAACAGAACCGCCTCGGGCCAGCACCACAGAAAATCAAAGCAACCCTCCCCCATCCGAGTTAGACCAATCTGGGCCGATTTTAAATCCCGATCCCCAGTCGGATTCAGCAGAGCAAAATTTTCCAAGAACAGACTCAGTACCAGTTTTCAATGATAGTAATCAACAGCTAGAAAATAATGACACTCGAACTACACTACAGGGGCTGCGTTACCGAGTTTTAGTGCAGGCAAAGGGCGAAGAACAGCAAAATTTGCTAAAATCACTAATTCCCGATGCCTTCCGTACTGTTGTGAATGGACAAGCCATGATGCAAGCCGGAATATTCAGCACTCGTGAGACTGCCGATCAAGTTTGGCAAATGCTCAACAGCAAAGGTCTAAATGCCACTATTGAACAACTAGAATGACAAAGTTACTTGAGCAGATGGAGTTGGTTATAGCTAGTAGTTAAGCAATACTCCAGAGTAGTTGATAGCTGCCCATGGTACATACCACCCCTGCTTATTTAACGACAATAAGGAGCGATCCCAGTTTTATAATTCACTAGATTCTCTCCCAATCTTCTGCAAAGGAGGCAACTATGATGGAATTTCTAGATTTTTTGAAGCACAAATTTGCCTATGTCGCTATTGGGGAATTCAAACCAGGCAAGTTTGAAGAAGCCGAACGACTCTTTGAAAAAGCTGTATCAACCTACGGGCAAGGTTTCAAAGGGGCATATCTGCTGCAAGAGCCTGGAACTGATAAAGCAATTGCCATAATTCTTTGGGAAAAGCTAGAAGATATGGAAGCTAATAAAAGCGAGACTTACCAGACCATTTTGCATCAGATGTCCCATTTGTTTACTAAGGCACCAACTACTTCTTTCTATGAAGTTTGTAGCGAAATTAAAGGTTCAGATTAGCAATACTAAGAAGAGGTAAGAGCCGATTTTGCCGGAATCACTCTTTGTTTATTGAGTCTTTAACAGAGGAAGTTTTTTATACTTCCTAGTAAGATTCCAGATTAGGATTAAGAATTACGAGGATGAGCCAGTGACCATCGAAACTCTCGTTGAGAATCCCTACATTCAGGCAGAGTCAGGATCTGAGGTATCTGTACCCTTCGACCAAGCTGAATTTGACGCCAACGTAATGGGTACTTATGGGCGTTTTCCCATCGCCCTAGATCGGGGTAAAGGTTGCCGTGTCTGGGATACTGAAGGGCGCGAATATCTCGACTTTGTAGCGGGAATTGCTACTTGCACTCTTGGTCACGCACACCCTGCCATGATCGAAGCAGTAACGCGGCAAATCCAAAAGCTGCATCATGTTTCTAATCTTTACTATATTCCAGAACAAGGAGAGTTAGCTAAGTGGCTAATTGAGCATTCCTGCGCAGATCGAGTATTTTTCTGCAACTCTGGGGCAGAAGCCAATGAAAGTGCTATAAAATTGGCGCGCAAATACGCTCACACGGTTTTAGATATCGAGAAGCCAGTAATTTTGACGGCAAAAGCCAGTTTCCATGGACGAACCCTAGCGACGATTACAGCCACGGGTCAGTCTAAGTACCAGAAGAACTTTGACCCTTTAGTGCCTGGGTTCCATTATGTGCCTTATAACGATATCAAGGCAGTTGAGAATGCGATCGCCGATCTTGACGAAGGCAATCAGAGAGTGGCAGCAATTTTGCTGGAAGCCTTGCAGGGAGAAGGCGGTGTCCGTCCAGGAGAGCTAGATTACTTCCTGCGGTTGCGTAAAATCTGCGATGATACCGGCATTCTTTTAATGCTAGATGAAGTGCAAGTCGGCATGGGTCGTACCGGCAAATACTGGGGGTACGAAAATCTGGGGATTGAGCCAGATATCTTTAGCAGTGCAAAAGGATTGGCGGGTGGTATTCCCATTGGCGCGATGCTTTGTAAGCAGTTCTGCGACATTTTCGAGCCTGGTGAGCATGCTAGTACCTTTGGTGGTAATCCCTTTGTCTGTGCAGTCGCCCTCTCCGTGGGTCAGACATTAGAACAAGAAGATATTCTGCAAAATGTACAGCAACGAGGTGAACAGCTACGGAAAAGATTGCGAGCGATCGCGGTTCAGTATCCTGAATTAGTTGCCGAAGTGCGTGGCTGGGGTTTGATTAATGGTATGGAATTAGCCGCAGAGACAGAACTGACTTCCATAGATTTCGTCAAAGCTGCAATAGCAGAAGGATTATTGCTGGTGCCAGCCGGGCCGAAAGTTATTCGCTTTGTACCACCGTTAATTGTTTCAGCAGAGGAAATAGAACAAGCAGCACAAGTTGTTGAACGAGTGATGGCAGCCTCGGCATCTTGAAGAAAAAAACTGCTGTGATCGCAGTTTAGGGCAAAAGGGGAATAGCAGAAGTTAGCAAGCGTCTGCTGACGAGGGATTGCCTGGTTATTGAGCATTCAGGAAGTTTTGTCCCTCTAGATAATGGAAAAGGGCGAGGTCTAGCTGTCGCCCTTTCCTGGCGCTTTTGCCCAAGGCATCTGAGCTCGCTACAACTAACAATTGGTATCTAGACCAACCAAGTAACCTTAATTACAAGAAAATCTAGGGCTTAAATTCCCTTCGGGACGCCCGGTAGTAACCCATCCGGCAGTAGGTTCCGAGATTTTAGTCCATCCACGCCCATCAATTTTACGGAAATCTGGGGGATCAGAAAGCTTAATTCTGGTGTTGAATGCTAGTCCACTCAGCCTCTGAGATTGAAGATTCGGTTCACGTCGGATGGCTAGACCTTCAGTATATTTAACTGTCTGGCAAAGTTTTCCTTCGCTGGTTGAAACTTCTGGTTTAGTTGGAGTTTGTGGTCTAGGTGAGGCTTCTGGTTTAGCGGTGGTTTCTGTTCTGGTTGAAACTTCTGGTTTAGCTGGAGTTCGTGGTCTAGGTGGGGCTTCTGGTTTAGAGGAAACTTGTGGCTTGGCTGGAAGGGCAGCACTGTCGCAAAGTTTAAGATATCTGGCTATTACATATCCCCTTACAGGAGAACTAACTTGTATCCAACCATAGGCACCTTGACCAAAAAGAGTCACTTGTTGGTCGGGTTCTAGCGTTGCCAGAGTTTTACTTTCAAAGGAAACTGTAGGAGAAGAGAAAATATCAATTAACCTGTTAGCCGCGCGGCACTCTCCAGTCAGATTTTTCGCTAACTGAGACTGATTCTGAAGTGAGGTTGACTCTGATTCTTGAATGGTGTTGGCTACATTAGTAGTGGTGACAGATGTACTAGCTGTCAAACTCCAAAAAATACTGACAATTAAAACTAAACTACAGAGGGCAGCAAACTTGCCCCTCGTCCTAATATTCTTCATGCAGTTAACTCCTCATCTCACCGAATTATTTATTTTAGAGACTTCCTGAGCTAACAAAATCCAAGCGCCAGGATAGATTTTTTATCTTGACCTACCGATATAAATCATTGAGCAATCTATTTCTAGGTCAAGAGGTTCTCAGATAGTCAGTGTTTTGGAAGTCTTTTAAGTCAGATACCATAGAAGAAATATTTGCGCAAACCCCAAATTCTCACGAACAAACTACTAGTCTTGATGAAACCAGGCGGTAATTGCCACGGCTAAGGCATCAGCCGCATCATTTGGCTGGGGAATACTCTCCAAATTCAACTCTCGCGCTACCGCTTGCTGCACTTCGTACTTGTCGGCATTGCCATAGCCGGTTAATGCCTGCTTGACTTGAGCAGGAGTAAACTCCACTATAGGCACATGATGTTGTGCTAAAACCAACATCAAGACGCCCCGTGCTTGAGCAACACTAATCGTGCTGCTCATCCGGTAGAAAAAGAGTTTCTCAACCGCTACGAGATCTGGTTGCAACTGCTTCATTAGGGTGTGTAAATCTTCATAAATTGTACAAAGTCGCGATCCGATTTCTGTACGAGCTGGTGTCTGGATGACTCCAAAATCCAGTAACTGTAATGGCTGAACTACTAACTTTGCTTCTGACTTAGCAACACTAAGAGCTACTCCTGTCTCTAAAGCGGCTGTTGGGCAAGCAATTGCCCCAAACCCTAAGATTGCTAGTCCTGGATCAATCCCCAAAATTCGCTTTTCCATTTGCCTTGCTACTGGAAATGCCTTTCCTTGTTTAATAACTTAAATGATTACCAATCATCAGTTTTTTGAGTGCTATCGATTTCGCAGATGGGGTTTTGACCTAAAAACCAGTCTATTTTGCTCCAATCTATTCTGGTGGACACCCGCTCACTGCTAATTAAGTAACATGACAACTTTAACAACACAAAACTCGTTCAATCCCAAAGACTCGCTAGTACTTACGTCTGCAAGATACTCTTTTCCCCAGCAGAGGTGCTAGTATGACCGCTTGGCAAAGCTTCTTTGTTAGCATTAGCTGCGGTGCTGTCTGACTTACTTTCGGCACCAAAGTATAGCAGAACAAAATTATAGTTAGCGTATCTACTTGAGTGATTTCATTGTGCTTGGTTAAAGTCTATCCAGTTTTTTGTTCCTCTGACTTATATCAGTAATGTCCTCAATCAGTCTTTTTAAAAGAGTCCTACGTACCCTAAAAAATGAATCAAAGGGTAGGACACCCCGGCGAGTCAATCGGTGGTTTAAGTGGCTACTTCCTGGATTGTTCGTGAAACGCTGGTTGCTCTTAAGTGCGTCTGGTGTATTATTGACCAGTCTAGGGTTGGCTATTTGGGCAAAGCTGACCCCGATTTTCTACTTAATTGATCTAACGGCTTGGGTTCTGGAGCGGATTGCGACAATTATCCCTAGTTACGTTTCTGGACCAGTGGCGATTATCTGTGGTTTTGTCTTAATTTTCTGGGGGCAAACCCGGACTGTTGGCTCAATTACCGAAGTGTTAAAACCCCATGGAGACAAAGAACTCATTGATGTTCTCATGGATCATCGCCGACTTAACCGGGGAGCAAAAATTGTTGTTGTTGGTGGGGGAACAGGACTCTCAACCTTGCTGAGAGGACTTAAACTTTACAGTGCTAATATTACCGCCATTGTGACTGTGGCAGATGATGGCGGTTCTTCTGGGCGACTGCGCCGAGAGAATGGAGTACTGCCACCAGGGGATATTCGCAACTGTTTGACAGCATTAGCAGATCAAGAGAAATTGTTAACAGAATTATTTCAATACCGCTTTAAAGCAGGTAGTGGTTTAGTAGGTCATAGTTTTGGCAACTTGTTCCTAACTGCCATGAGTGATGTAACTGGCGACTTAGAGCAAGCAGTAGCGGCAAGTTCGGAAGTATTAGCAGTACGAGGAAGAGTACTACCCGCAACCCTCAGTGATGTTTGCCTCTGGGCAGAATTAGCTGATGGGCGTCGGATTGAGGGAGAGTCTAATATTACTGAGGCTAAAAACGTTATTAAAAAGATTGGTTGTACTCCAGAAAATCCACCAGCTTTACCTGCGGCCCTCAAGGCAATTAAGGAAGCCGATTACATCATTGTTGGGCCCGGTAGCCTCTATACCAGTATCATTCCCAATCTGTTGGTGCCAGAAATCACCGACGCGATCGCTTCTCGCTCTATTCCTAGTATTTATGTTTGTAATATTATGACTCAACCGGGGGAAACTCAGGGATATACTGTTGCCGACCACATCCAAGCTATTGATGAAGCCTGTGGTGGTAAGCAGTTGTTTAAAGCCGTATTAGTGCAGCGCAAAACCCCCTCAGCACAATCTTTGATTAACTATGCCCAAGTAGGTTCTCATCCTGTTTTTCTTGACCGAGAAGCAACTGCTACTTTGGGGCGTAGTGTTGTTTTGGCGAATGTGATGGATGAAGATAAAGACACCAATTTAGTACGGCATAATCCCGAAAGGCTAGCGCGGGTGCTACTACGGTGGTACAGTCACACTTGATCTTTAGGTTGCAGGTTGCCAGTGGAAATGGGTAGAAGTTTGACGAACACTAGATTTGACAGCGAAAGTATTCTTTTTTGACTACTTAAGTTCAATTTCTTAACCTGTAACTTTAAATTAAAAATCCAGAGCATTAATGACTAAAATTTTGTTAGCAGATGCTGGGGCAATGCGATCACTTGGTGTTATTCTGGGGCAGTCTCTATCTGCCGGTAGTGTAGTTTTACTGGAGGGAGAGTTAGGCAGTGGTAAAACGACCCTAGTTCAAGGTATTGGTGAGGGTCTAGGTATCACTGAGTCGATTGTTAGTCCTACCTTCACTTTAATTAACGAGTACTCAGAAGGGCATTTGCCTCTCTATCACTTAGATTTGTATCGCTTAGAACCCAAAGAGGTAGCAGCCTTAAACCTGGAAAGTTACTGGGAAGGAATAGATTTTCCGTCAGGAATTATGGCAATTGAGTGGGCGGAACGTTTACCGTACGAACCGCCCAGTTATCTATATATTCGTTTAACCTATTCAGCTAATAATGGACGTCAGGCTAATCTGGATCCTGTCGGTGGGTTTGATTTTAGCAATTTAGAAAAGAGGCTGTTGAGCTAACAACTAATACTCATAATCTTTAGTAGTTTCTTTCCCCAATCTTTGAGTTTATCGGTACTGTTGGTCAGAAACCTCAATCGAGAATTAGCAAACCCTTTACGGCATCACAAAAAACTTTTATAGTAGTTCTTGTTTTCTCTGGGCGACTTCTTCCCGACCTTTCAAGCGGCGGAGAAATCAACTACAGCTATAGCCACCCCCAGCAGCAAAACTACTGCGCCTAATAACACCCGCATTCCTGGCACTTCGTTAAAAATCAAGTAGCCCAGAAAACTAGAACCCACAGGCTCAAATAAAATAGCCAGAGTGACAATAGTTGGAGCCATCCAGCGCACTGCCCAGTTGAAGCTGGTATGTCCTACCACTTGAGACACCACAGCCATCAAAAAAATATAAAAGTAAACTGCGACTGGATAACCAAGGTAGCCGGAACCGAAAAGTAGAGGCAAAGGTAGAAGTACTAATGCCCCAGTACTATAGGCAACAGCCACATAACCACTGATACCTAGACCTCGGCTTTGGGCTTCGCGGCCTAAAAGCAGGTACAAACTTGCCATTCCTGCTCCTAAAAGGGCCAAAAAGTTACCTAAAGGTGGATTGCTCCCCAGGCTAAGTACTCCCGTATCTCCGACAGCAATCAACAGGCCACCGCCCAAGGCAATGCCAATTCCCAGAACTGTCTGCCTGGTGGGTTTCTCTTTTAACCACAGCCAAGAAAGCAGCGCTACCCAGATGGGATTGGTTGTTACCAGAGTAGTTGAGGCAACAATTGAGGTGAAGGAGAGCGAGGTAATCCAAGTAACAAAATGTAGGGCTAGACAGATGCCAGCCGCAGTAGCATAGCGTAGGGCTCCGGGACTTAGTTGGGTTGGTTTTAAGTGCTGCCAAGCGGGTAGTAGTATCACAGAAGCGACGGTGAGACGGGAAGCTGACAGAAAAAGGCTAAATCCTATTCCCCTAGCTAAATTGCTACCGTCTTGAGTGGTAGTGGCCTCCATTGCTAGCCGCACAAAAATCGCTGCCGTAGACACTGCCAAAACTCCGATGAGTAAGACCAATCCTACTTGCCAGCGAGGTGGCGGCTGGAGAAGTCTCATGGGAGTTGCCGACAATTCCACAGGGTTTTTCTCCTCCATAGCAATTCCCCTTGAATTATCAGAGTATCCATCTTTATCTCTTGTCCATCTGGGGTTTTTCTAATCAGCCATCTAGGGCTGCTCTAGAAAGAATCGCTTTCTCTCTTCTCTTGTCGGCATTGCAATTTTACAGATAAATCATCTTTCTAGTCATCCCACCATCTACGATAAAATTTGCCCCCGTAATGAAATCCGATTCCGGAGAGGCTAAATAAAAAGCCATGGCCGCAACATCTTCTGGCTTGCCTACACGACCTACAGGATGTTGTTGGTAGTCTTGCTGGGTTAGTTGAGGTTCTTGGCGAGAAGCTTGCTTTTGCCAATCTTGGACGGCAATCCAACCAGGACTAATGCAGTTTACTCTAATCTCTGGGCCTAAGCTATTAGCTAGGGCATGAGTGAAGGCCACAATACCACCTTTGGCAGTAGAATATGCTTCCGTGTGGGGTTCTGACATCAAGGCTCTTGTTGAAGCAATATTGATGATTACGCCCTGATGATTCCGCAGATATGGGACAGCATATTTAGTACACAGAAAGGAACCGGTCAGATTGGTGGCAATCAAGCGATTCCAGCTTTCTAGGCTCAATTGCGTGATTGGCGCGTTCTCTGGATTAGCAATGGCTGCATTGTTGACGAGAATATCCAGTTTACCGAACAATTCTATCGTTTTAGCGATCGCCTGCTTAACCGTTTCTTCACAAGCAATATTGGTGTATACGAATCTAATCTTACCTAGGTTACTATACTCAGCTTCTGTTTCTTTTCCCGCTTCTTGATCAATCTCAGCAATGACAACAGTCAGTCCCTCTTTAAGGAATCTCTGGGCAATCGCCTTGCCAATCCCTTGACCGCCGCCAGTAATCAGGGCTACTTTTCCAATTAAGCTCATTAATCTGTTAAGTTTTTCAAGTCATCTCTTGCAGCCAATAAGAATTCTTGACCAGAATCCTTGGTTAAACTGCTACAAAGCGATTAACCGCAAAGCCAATCCAACGAAACTCGACGATTAACACTTTAGGTTGTGCTTTATAGCTTATCGGAAAAATCAATTTGAGACATATCGGACTACAGAGGCAGACAGCTAAACACAGATATTTTGTTAAATTCAGGCTAATCAGAGATTTTTTCCGATAATTTCTTATTAGTTGCTATTTCTTGACCTGTTTAGCATTCACTGAGCCAAGAGTGAGGCTTCCGGTAAATTAACTAGCAACTGAGACCTAACAAATAACAACGAATTATGTCTGAGCTACCGCCGCTAAATACTGAAACCGTTTTGGCAATTGTCAAAGAAGAAATAGATGACGAGACGGTGAATAAGCTGCTCTGGCGCTGTCTCGGTTATCGCTATGATGCAACTACCTCGCAATGGGATGCCACAGGAGTTTCTCCTGAATGGCGGCAGACTTATCCAGAGCCACCAGACTTCATTGACAGTCGCCCTGCTACTGTAAAACTCACCCGCTCAATCCCTGCGGAAAAGAAACAACTATTGAAAACACAGTTGGGTTTCAAAGGTTACAAAATAGGTGAATTCAGCCCTAGGCAGGCTCGCAGGGCTACAGCAGCAAATTGGTTATTGAGTTATTTGCAAGAGGCTGGTTTAACACCAAAGTGAGTTTACCAATCTGGGAAGTAATAGTTCAAATTGAGTAAATTACAGAGAAAAATGAAAGTTTCTTCATCCTGAAGAGCAAGTTTTTTAGGTGAGAGTCATCTTCCAGAAAAGCCAAGCAAGATTTACTTCGTTAATCAACAGCTACCTACTTCGACAGATATACTGACTATTCCTCCTCTTGATTGATGAAACTTTTAGTTAAAAGTGGATAAATAAAAGAATCAATGCAGTCAAAACTAACAAAAAATAGGTAATTCTTTTGGTTATCCACACTGATTCTTTTTCGGAGGAGGAAGCAATGCTGTTAAATAGACGAAAGTGGGAGGCAGTTAATACGGAGGTCAGCCCCTCGGATGTTAATACGACTTCTCACACCACCTATGCAACCCCTAATGCCTACCAGTTGCATACGCTGGATAATCCTTTGCCAAAAGGTCACTACAGGCATACTAGCGGTGTGTTCCAACATCCTCAAGGAACAGAAAAGGCGCTGCGGAAGCTACAGTTAGCTGGTTTTCCGATGAACCAAGTTGCTGCAGTGATACAGGAAGCTCAGTCTCACTTTAAGCTGACTAGTGCAGATTTTCCTGATTTTCCTGATGGTGAAACTGCTATAGCTAGTAGTTTTTCAGGCAGAATGACTAGTTTAATCATCATCAGTGGCACTAAGCCAGAAATCCGTCATGCTGAAGCACTCCTCACTTCTACCGAGATTGGCAAAGAAGAGGAATACCACACTCTCTAGATAGGCTCAAATTGATAGTAAAACCGCCCCGTGTGATCAACAAATTTTTCCCAAACATCGCTTTTAAATTCACTTAAATACTGACCAAGGCTTTAATTCAGGAGAGGAGCAATAGCCGATGAACAAGTTTATGACAACCTTGATGCTCAGCGGCACTCTTGTGTTCGATAAAGTTCACAATAAAATCCGGTAAATTAACAATTGTTTAACAATTGCTAGGATTGTCTAAAATACAGATATAATTTAACCGCCTATTACTTACACATAAGTAGTAGACGGTTTTTTTAGGGGTGATCTAACAACTGTTAAATGTTTATCCCTTACTATCCTATTAATGTTTTAGCTTATAAACTGTCATGAAATTTACGGTTGTGATTGTTGGCTTAGCTACATTACTTAACGGTTGTACCAATCCAACTAATCCAATTAACGAGGAGTCAGTTCAAACAACTCAAATAAGTCAAACAAAGAAATGTCCAGAATCACCATCAGTTTTACCAATTAAATTATCAGAAAATGAAGGTTGGTATGACCGTTTTGAGTATCAAATAAAAGAAGTTGTAGCTAACGAAGAGACTATTAAGTTTCAAACCCCCAAGTATGACTTTGTTTTCTGCCGAGACAGTAGTAGTTGGACTGTGAACTCAGGCACTCTTGCCAGTGAAAAATCAGTAATTGAGGCAACTGACCCTGCTTACGAAACAATTGAATTAGACGGCAAGAGTTATCAATATCGGGTAGTCCTCGACCCCAATCCCCTGCCAGATTTTCAGGTGGAACCAGAAAAAGTTGTTTTTGAGTTAATTACGCCGGATAGTGAGCAGCCTCAAAATCATACTCTTTACACCCTTGAAGAAATGAAGCAGGCTCAGGCAGGAGAGCAGTTGGGTCTGCCTCGCATCACAGCCGCTCTCAGTTACGATAATCGCCTTTTTTGGACTGTGGCTTCAGAACAAGGAGAAGGAAACGGTGGCATTGCGACAATTATTAATTACGATCCTCAATCTGATCAAGTCGCACTGATACAGCCGAAGGAAATTAAGGGGCAACAAATTACCGACTTAGTAATTGCTGGAGAACCCAAAAACCCCACTTTTTGGATGGCAACCCAACTCAGTGGAGAAGGAAATCCCGACCTTCCAGGAATGGGACTAGTTGCTTATCTGCCTAAGTTAGCAGAGGAGCAATTAGACCCCGTGAGGTCTTACGATATCCGCAATAGTCCCATAATAGGTGCAATTCCTGAGAAGCTACTGTTGGAAAAAGACAAGCTTTGGGTCGGTACTGGCAACGGCATCTGTCAGGTGCAATGGCAAGAGGCGAGTAGTTCTAAAAGTTGGTCTTGTTGGCGATTTGCCCTAATGGCAAAACTGCCTAGGGAAGGAATGCCTCTCCACAGCACGCTATTTAGCGAGACATCTGCTGCAACTGTTGAAACAACTACTGGGCCAGGAAGCGTCGAAGTCTTATGGTGGTCTCCCTTAAACTCCGAGACTGGAAAAGGTCGCTACGAGGTGAGATATAACAAGGGTTTTACCGTCGCCTTAAATGATCAAGGGGCAAGTGTTTGGTCGGGGCCTGTTGATAAGTCATCAGAGGCATTGCCTGCGGTTGATTGGGTTGGTAGAGAGTGGCATTGGAGAGGTGATCAATTCGTTCGAGGATTTGATGCAGTTGCCCTTAACCAGGTTGGAGGTGGTCCCATGGGCATTGGCTCAAATCAAGTAGATACTGGAGGTCGAATTGATTGGAATACCATGCGTGGTGATTTGGAAATACTTAATCTCAGTAAAGATGCTACTGAAATTAAGTACCATTCTGGCTGGGTTGAGGATAGCTTACTTGAACCGTATTTAACAGTAGCGCCTCAAGAACCCCTACAAAATTATCAACTTAACCCCCTAAAAGCTGTAGCTAATAAACTTAAGTCCTAGGCAGTTTAAAGTTAGAGAATACTGAGCTTGTCTTAGGAGAGTCGTTATGGGACTTGAGCGAAAAATGTGGAGGGGAATGTTCGCCCCTGGAAAAATAGTCCAACTCAGACAGGTGTGTTTCACGCCGGGAAGGGTGTTTCAGCCGGGAAGGTATCTAGTGGGTGAATTGCCGGATATTGCCTTTGAAATGGGTTTAGTAGAAGAAGCGCCCCCAGTTAAGGGCAAAAATGCTCAAATACAAGATATTGAACCTCCCCCAGAAACCGAGTCCTAAATATCGACAATGCCAACTGATCCTTATGCTTGGCTAGAGCCATCACTAGCGACAATTCACCGTGCTAACTGGTATCGTTCAGTGCAAACGCTGCAAAGCCTTCCTGGTGCGGTGGTGCAATTAGCAGGACACGAGGTGATCAATTTTGCCAGCAATGACTATTTGGGACTAACTGGCGATCAGCGCTTAGTCCAAGCAGCAGTGGCAGCTACCAGAGAATGGGGAACTGGTAGCACTGGTTCTCGCTTGCTCAGTGGCCATCGAGCATTGCATCGGCAGCTAGAAAAAGCGATCGCTTCTCTTAAACAAAGCGAAGATGCCCTAGTATTTAGCTCTGGTTATCTGGCTAATTTGGGAACTATTGCTGCTCTCGTGGGGAAGCGTGACTTGATTCTGGCTGATCAGTACAATCACTCTAGTCTGAAGAATGGAGCAATTTTGAGCGGTGCGATGGTACTCGACTATGGACACTGTGAGATGGAAGAGTTGCAAAAAAAGCTAGCTCAACATCGGCAAAACTACCGCCGTTGTCTGATCACCACCGACAGTGTTTTCAGCATGGATGGCGATCTTTGTCCGCTACCGCAGCTATTAGCGATCGCCCAAGAATTTAGCTGTATGTTACTAGTTGATGAAGCTCATGCCACTGGAGTTTTAGGGGCTACGGGCGCTGGATGCGTAGAACATTTCGGCTACACGGGAGAGGCACTCATTCAAGTGGGCACCCTTAGTAAAGCTTTGGGCAGTTTAGGCGGCTACGTGGCTGGTTCAGCTGCCTTAATTGACTTCCTACGCAATCGCGCCCCTAGTTGGATTTACACTACTGCTTTATCCCCCGCTGATACAGCAGCAGCATTGGCAGCAGTTGAGATTGTCCAACAAGAACCAGAACGCCGAGTCCAACTGAGTAGGAATGTAGATACTCTTAAGCAGCTAGTACAAAAGCAACTGCCTAATCAGCGGCTTTTACCGTCCGAGTCACCAATTCTTTGCTTGCAATTAGCCAGTGCAGCAGAAGCGATCGCTATTGGTCAAAAATTGAAAGCTGCTGGTATCTTTGCCCCAGCCATCCGCCCTCCCACAGTTCCCACTAGTAGAATTAGGATTTCCTTGATGGCAACTCACGAGTTAACTCATCTTCAAAAATTAGTAGATAATTTAAGTAAATTGACTTAAATCTCTGGTTCAATTCCAGCTGCCCGTAACTGAGCTGCCAATGCTTCAGCTCGTTGTCGTTCCTGCATCACTGACTCTACTCCCCACGGCAATATTTGTCCATTTCCGTACCACCAACGCAACCAGTAGCCCGTGCGGTTTCCCTTAGTTCCTTGCCAAGCACCTAGCCATAGACCCAGTGCCTCAATTTTATAACGATCATCAGCATTGGGCTGTTGCAGTTCATAATGCCCAGAATCATTTAGTTGATAAACTTCTAGCACTCCTTGTTGCGGCTCAAAAATGGCATATTGCGGCACTTGCAACACTTGCTCGTAAAAGAACCATTTACCAGGAGGATAAGTCGGTTTGACTGAATATTCGTCTCCCTCTGTTTCTGAGAGAAACTCGATAAGAATAACCGGAATTTCTCCTTGTAGTTGTGGTGTGTAGCGGCGATGGACTTTTTCTCGTGAAACCCAAATACGAGGCACATACATCCAGTCTGGGTCTTTGACGACAATTTTACTGTTTAAGGTGGCACAGATACCGTAACTAGTGGTGACTAGCCCATTCTCTGGCAACTGTCCTGCTTGTTCTAAACTGTCACTCAACGCGGCTGCTAATAGGGGTTGATCTATGTTGTCCACTGGTTCATTGGGTAAGGGAAAATCATCAGGTAGCCTCTCCCAACTGATTGTGTAGCTTGTGGTGATGGGCATGGTGCATGTTCTCCTATCCCGTTAACCCTACCGTAGATACTGATTAGCTGACAACAGCAATGCCATCGTAGGATGTACGTTAATGGAGCGCTTTCATGGAAAATAGGGGTGTAGGGAGAATATAAAAATGCGATCGCCTAGCATTTTTTAGGTTTCTGTTCAGGGAACTAATGGAATAACAACCTGATGAAACTATAGTGCTATTAAAGATAGGAAATTCCCTAATATGAACACCATTATCCTAACTTTAGAATCCATAATCAATCTAACTAAGGAAGTTTTACTTGTTCCTCGTCAGTTATCGGGGGAGGATGTACTGCCAGATTTTATGCTGGATTTGACGGGGATTCTTTGACAAAAAGCGATAGCCTACTGCTGAAGGCATTTAGCAAAAAACCTTGCCAGTTTTAGGACTACAAAATTTTTGAACCAATGTAACCAATGATTATCTTTCCTTGCTGTGATTCGGGGAAAAAGTAGAGCCGCCCAGGTCCTGGTGTCATGCGAACATGCAAGCTGAACAAACGCTCTTGTCCATCAGGACATTTAATATTTAATTGCTCTCTAAATTGCTGTAACCTAGACTTACTTTCCGGAGAGGCTTTACTGGGAATACTCTCTAAATCAAATGCTCCATCTGTCCAATTTTTGCAGCATTCCTCAAGCTCAAATAAGCGTTTTACAACCTGTCTTAAAATGGGATTGCCATTACCAAGACTTTGCATCTGCTTGCATACATCTTCACAGAATTTCAAGCTAGGAAATAATTCTTCCTTTCGATTCCATAGTTCTTGACCATTAAGGACTGCTGTGTGGATACGATTTTTAATCCAATCAGCATTTTCCTGTACATGATGTCTACGACTAGCATGAGGAATTTTTACATATTCCTCGATTAATTCTTCGTCTTCAAGTCTTGTAACTGCTAACTCTAAGTAGCTGCAATCCCATCTTGTTTCGGAATTTAAGCTGACTGGTATTGCATCACTAACTAGAGCAAAACAAAGTCCTCTTGCTTCCTCTGCTTGATAAAAAACGTCAGACAAATCGAAATTACTTTTTATTTCTTCAGCAGCATCTGTCCAAAAGGGAGCTTTTGCTGTGAGAGTTCTAAAAAAACTACGTTCTTCTCTATTTACTGTATTATCGTTGCGCCAACGAGCCACGGGATAGCCTGGTGCGAGTTCGATAGTGTTGATATCGTTAGAAGTACGAAGTATACGCTTCACACCACTAGAAGTTGCTTGGCGAACAGTACTCATTAGCTCTGACATTAATTGGCGTGCTGTTTGTTCGTCAGAAGTGGGAGTACGCAGGGAGAGTTCATTCAACACCATTTCTAAATCCATATTTTACTCTCCGGCTGGTTCTAACAAAGCTTCCAAACTTTTATCCCATTCATCAAAGAAGCCGTCGGGCCATTGATCAATTCTGCCGTTTCGATCAATATGGGGTGATATTACTTCGGTAAAAGCTTGCCCTTTTTTCTGCTGTCGCTGGAAGTAGTGCAATTGAACATTATTAGGATTAAGTTTGCCCCCATGAACACCAAGACGAATGCCATTTAAAACATGATCGCTATGAGTTTCTATGACAACTTGAATGCCACAACTAGCTGCAAGGGCCAACAATTCTCCCATTTTTGCTTGCCCTTTGGGATGGAGATGAGCTTCTGGATTTTCAATTAAAATTAGTGTATCTGCCGTAGATGCAAGTACTGCTACAATAATTGGTAAAGTATAGGTAATTCCAAACCCTACATTTGTCGCACGGTAAGGGTTACTGTCTCCATAGGAGTATTGAAAACTCATCAAATCTACATCTGGTTTTGGAGAAATTTTGAGGCGTGTACCTGGACTAACTTCTCCCATCCATGCTTCAACTTGATCTATTAGATCCAAAGACTTTGCTTCTGGATGACTTAAACTGCTATTGGGGATAGTCTTACGTTCATTAATTGAAAGAAAGTGAGCTGCGTATTCACCTCTGATGCCTAATTGTCTACGCTGTCGTACCTGAAAATCTGACATCTCGGAAAATGGGCGAGGACCAATTCTTTCTGCTTGAAGGTAGTGGAAATTATTGCCAAAAAGACTTGATTGATAAACTTCTTGGAAATTTGCTGGTGAAGCAAGATTTAATACATCTACCTCTCGGTCATAATCGAAACGCCACAATCCCTTATTACCATCTTCCCAAGTTAGCTCAAAACTGATTGAATCCTCTTGTGCTGCTTCAAAAAGGGCATCTTGAGCCGTACCAATACAAATTAAATCACCATTAAGTGCTAATCCTACATTGGGCAATAAACCCTGTTGATAAGATTGACGTAGTAACAGCAGTGACTGCAATACTGAAGATTTACCTGTGCTATTAAGACCAGAAAGCAAGGTTAGTGGTTTAAATGCAAGAAGCTGATTGGCGAAAGCCTTAAAGTTTATTAAGCGCAGTGAGCGAATCATGAAAGTACTTCTGAAATTATTTTTTCAACGGTTCTAAATCGATATTCAACTTTGTTAGCTGCCTGAGAAATAGATTTAAGAAATTCTTTATCTTCGTCAGCGTAATGAATGAATTTATCAATCAGTTCCTGCTTTTTATTTTTTAAAATCTTAACTTCTTCAGCACTAAGATAGCTAAAGTTAACTGACCAAGCCTCAAATAATGCTTTATTGAGTGGCTGTTTTCTCTTGGTCTTTTTAGATAGTTTGCGAAAAGAATTAGCCCCAAAAACCTCTGATGCCGTATTCATTGCTTTCTTGAAATCGCTTTCGATATCGTTTAATGCTTCTTCTGTTAGATGATTAATTTTAAATAAGGCTTCACTTAAAAATGAATCTCTATCTCCATCTTGATAATTTTTATAAGAGGTTAGTCTAAATGCCAAAAATCCAAGTACAAATTCACGATCATCCATACGCTTCCTTTTTGATTCACTAAGCTCAATTACTTGCCTAAATTCTTGAGATGCGGCAAGTCTTGCTAAGAACTTAGTTGCATTACCTGGGTTTAGTGCATGGCGAATTTCTTGGTTAGAAAGAGGAGTGCCACCCGTATTAATTCGTTTGAATATGTTGTATTTAACTTCAGGTGGTGTCCCTTTTTCAATCAGATACACTGTAGGTTGAGTCTCAAGTATTCGCCGTCGGTATCTAGGTTCTAATTCATCATAGGTTTTTCCTTCAAGATTATTAAGATACTCCAATCCAGTTAGCTTAAGGGTTTTATCGCTCACAAATTGTTTGAGGACAGATAGGCGCTGTAACCCATCTACAACTAACCAGTTCTCTTCATCAGTTGCATCTACATAGAAAGCTGGTAACGGAATACGGATGAGGATAGATTCAATAAGTCTGCTTTTAACATCAGGCTTCCAGATATTAGCTTGTCGTTGAAAGTCTGGTGCTAAGTCAAGCGCTGCCTCATCGATTCGTCTTAGTAATTGCTCAATGGTTGGTTGTCTGGTAGCAATGTTAATTTTTTCAGGATCGTACTGGAAACTACGGGGTTCATATTCTTCTTCTTCTTCTTCTTTGTCTACAATATCTTCATCAAGTAGTTCTGTTTTTTCTGTCACGGCGCTTGCTCCATATCCTGTATTTGAATGCTAGCATCGACACTCTTTTCTTTTCCTTGGTATCCCATGATAAAAAAAAGAGCGATCGCGCATCGGATCACTCTTAATATGAGAAGAGATTTTTGCTTACTTCCCTCTCCTATTTTGAAGGGAGGTAAGGGGAGAGTTTAAATCTTGGCTTCTTCCTTGACTAACTTCTCCCAACCCAAATCCTTGAGATTATTATTCCGACGCAACGGACGAGTGGCTAACTCCAGAACATCACGCGCATTGGTAAAACCGTGAATTTGAGCAAAGGTAAACTCAACTGACCACTTAGTACTAATCCCACGCGCCTCTAATGGGTTAGCATGAGCCATACCAGTAATTACCAAATCAGGCTTCATTTCCTGAATCCGCTTCAACTGGTTGTAATTATCCGGCTTTTCAATAATTCTAGGATTAGGTACACCCATTTCTTGGCAAGTCTTCTCCAGCATGGTCAATTCGGCAGCTTGATAGCGCTTATCCATGTAGGGAATACCAATTTCCGGGCAACTCATACCGCAACGAATCAGAAAACGAGCCAGAGAAATCTCCAGTAGGTTATCACCCATAAAGAAGACTGACTTACCGCGTAGCAGCTTTACATAGTCTTCCAAGCCTTCCCAAATTTGTGCTTCCCGTTCTTCCAATCCTTTCGGTTCAATGCCGAACACAGAGCAGATTTTCTCAATCCAAGCACGGGTGCCATCAGGGCCAATCGGGAAAGGTGCACCAATTAGCTTACACTTACGGCGACGCATCAAAGTGCTAGCAGTACGGCTTAAGAAGGGGTTAACACCAGAGACATAATACCCTTCTTCAATCACTGGCAGCTCAGTATACCGCTTCGAGGGCATCCAACCAGAAACTTTTATGCCCTGTTTCTTCAGTTCTAGCGTCAAGTTAGTTACCACAGGGTCAGGCAATGAGCCGAACAATACTAGTGGAGGATGATCGACATACTCTGACTCTTCAGCAGCAACGTCTTCCTTCTTGCGTCCAAAGTTGAGAAGTTTGGTGATCGAATTGCGCTCTTCTTTCTCGTGTTCTACCTTGGGAGCTTCTTTGGGACACCTGTGCACCATCGATGCTAAAACAGTGTCTTCACCTTGAGTAAAGGCGTAGTCTAAACCATTGGCACGCGCTGTGACGATGGGGATACCAATCTCAGCTTCCAGTTTGGGGGCCAAGCCTTCCAAATCCATCTTGATGATTTCGGTGGTGCAGGTGCCAATCCAGACAATTACACTGGGATTGCGATCGCGTTTAATCTGCAAGCACAAGCGCTTGAGTTCTTCATAATCATTAAGCTGAGCAGAGATATCTCCTTCTTCTAACTCTGCCATTGCATAGCGTGGCTCAGCAAAAATCATCACCCCCATGGCATTCTGAAGGAAGTATCCACAAGTCTTGGTGCCAATTACCAAAAAGAAACTATCTTCAATCTTTTGGTAGAGCCAAGCAACACAGCTAATCGGGCAAAATGTGTGGTAGTTACCAGTCTCACACTCAAAATCTAGGGCCTGAGGGGATTGAGTAGCGGTCATAAAAATTCTCCTCTCCTCGTCTTTGTTAGGAAGTTTCTACAGGATTTAGCATACTGAATGTGGAAGGTTGGAAGTTTGCAGGTTGAAGGGTTAAGTTTTATAGAGAAAACCCTCAACCTGAAACTCTTCTTAGACCATCATCAGATCTACTTCTTCTTCCTCCGTCCTTGCTTGTGGCTTCTGGGGATTGAGGTAGAAGTCAGACAGCAAAGAGAACAACTCCCGATCGGGGGAATCATTGGGTACAACTCCCTCTGGACGCGCTAGAATCTGGTCAGCAATGTTGAGGTAGTAATCGCAGACATAGCTCAGGGATGGATCAGTCTCTGCCATCTCAAATAAGGTTTTACCCTTAACGCGAGAGACGCGAATATCTTCAATTAAAGGCAGAACCTCCAGCACAGGCATTGGTACTGCTTCAATATATTTCTCAATCAGGTCACGCTTAGAAGTACGATTACCAATTAAACCAGCTAAACGCAGTGGGTGGGTACGAGCTTTCTCACGGACAGATGCAGCAATTCTGTTAGCGGCAAACAAGGCATCGAAACCGTTGTCAGTGACAATCATGCAGTAGTCAGAATAGTTCAGGGGGGCTGCAAAACCGCCGCAAACTACGTCACCCAGAACGTCAAACAGAATTATGTCGTACTCATCAAAGGCGTTGAGTTCTTTGAGTAACTTTACCGTTTCACCAACAACGTAGCCACCGCAACCAGCACCAGCAGGAGGGCCACCAGCTTCTACGCAATCAACACCACCATAGCCTTTGTAGATGACATCTTCAGGCCAGACATCTTCGTAGTGGTAATCCTTTTCCTGAAGCGTATCAATAATTGTGGGAATGAGGAAACCTGTGAGGGTAAAGGTGCTGTCGTGTTTCGGATCACAACCAATTTGCAGTACTTTTTTGCCGCGCTTGGCTAGTGCTACTGAGATATTGCAGCTAGTTGTGGATTTACCGATGCCACCTTTTCCATAAACTGAGAGTTTCACGCTTTTTTGTCTCCTATCCGTTCTAAATCTAAGAATTTAATTTTTTTTGCCGCTAGGTTTGCTTGTCCGATAAGCTTTGGCACTACAAACAGCGGTTAAGGGCTTTTTCTGTTGGTGTTGATTGCATTATTGACTAACTCTGAGGGAAAGGAAAGGGGAGTTTTTGCTCAGATGGTCTCTAAAGGCTTCCTATTATCCTTATTTTCTTATTTTTAGATATTAAACACTCTAGGATAACTCTAGTTCAACGAAAAGCTATTATTTAAATATTTTATTTTTAATTTTATAAAAAGCGGTACAAAAAACAAAAGCTACTTAAAAGGATCAAAAATCTAAAATTATCTAAGTAATCCGACGAGCTGGAAGAGGAATTACTTACTGTAGTAAATAGACTTCGTAGAGCGGGTTTGAGGCAATAGCGCCTCCACTAGGTGTGGGTTTGCCTCTAAGATACTTAAACCAAAGCAGATCGTTTAATTGAGGATATATCAGAGCTTTTGCTGAAGATGCGAAGATTTTTGTAAACAAGAGTTAATTTTTTTGCTTGATTACCAAACAAGACAACAGTTAGAAGGCTAGAGGGACCAAGAGAAGCTTTAGTTGTGGGTATAGAGACCCTAAGCTGGAATTACTCGCAAAGTTATAGTGGTTGGGGTCTCTCTGACTACACCTTGAGGTGTAGTCAGTAGCAATCCAATCAAACTTTTACTCAAACGCCGCCATTGTAGCTGTCCATATCAAATAATTGACACTGTAGCCCACCTTTATCTATACACAAAGCGTAGTAGTCAATTTTGCCGACGATGCTTATACTACGCCGAACCTTTTCTCGCTTTTTGTAGAGACGTTTACGGACGGTTTCATTGGGGCAGAGAATCTGAAAAGTAATAACGCCCTCATCGTCCTCAATGCGATATAGGCAATCCTGCAAAACTGCTCGGAGGCTGCTGTCAAAAGAGCTGTGGAACCGACGCAGCTTACCAGTCAGAGTATAGTCTTCCAAAGTGCGACCAAAGGGGCATTCGCGCTCCTTTTCTTCATCGAAGGGCAAACCCTCTTCAGGGTCAAATGGCTTAACCATAGCTTTCTCACGATTCGCGAAGTCTTCATCTCTAGGATAAGAGCTTCGCAGTTTCTGGCAAGTAAACCTAGTACTCTATTACACCGATTGCGGAATTTATTTCCATTTATTTTTCAAGAGACTTGAATTAGGCGAAGGTTGAATGTCCCCCTTATCCCCCTTGTCCCCCAATTGCGCAACCCCCTAGGAGTTAGTAGCTAATTTGCAGAGTTACAGAGGCTTGCACTGTTTGCTCACCACCAATAACTGGTGTAGTAGCATCAGCAGATCTTGAGAGTTGCTCTACTTTAAACGCTCTAGGCTGGGGAGCACTGGCTCCATTAACCTGAATACTGACAATCTCCTTGGGGCTAAAATTCAAAGCCTGCAAAACAACATCTGCCGATTCTTGAGCATCGAGGATTGCCTTACGGAGAGCTTCTTTTTCTGCGGAGGAGATAGCCTGTTCGGTAGCGGTAAAACTGATACTATCAATGCGAGTGGCTCCGGCTTGAACAGCTTGATCTAGTAAAGTGCCAACTTGCTCAACACTGAGGCGAAAACTGACAGTATTAGTGCCAATATAACCGACTAAGCGCCTTTGTTGATCACTGTAGTCATAATTCGGTTGCAGGCTGATGCCCGTAGTTTGTAACTGCTTGACATCGCGAGAGCGCAGAAAATCTACCACGGCTGATGTTTGCTTGGCTACTTCCTGCTGGACTTGTGCCGCCGAAGCACCCTGCACTTCCACTCCCAGCTGTACTTGTGTCAGTGTGGCAGGAATTCTTTCTATCCCTTGTCCAGTTACTGTCAAGGTTCGCAACAGTTGTTCTTGAGCCATCACTGGATTAGTAAAAGTTAGACTGAGAAAGCTGCCAATAGCTAGCGCCATCCAGAAACGCTGCCGAGGTAAGCTAAATTGACGACTCTGCATCCTTCGCTCCTTCCCTCCTTCAATAGTCACACAAACTTCACTTTTGCCCAAAGTGACAGAAGAGGGACACGCCCTCCTCAACTAATAAACCTTTAAGTTACAACCTTTGTCCGGATATTTTGGACAAAATCAGCGATTAATTCATCTAGTGGGCGGCAATACCCCTTAAGGAAGACGTGAAGACCGATCCAGCGTATCACGTCCACTTTTTTAGAATTATGACAGACAGTTAGAGGAAAGATCTATTAAAAGATGCAACCTACTAATCCCAATCAATTTACAGAAAAAGCCTGGGAAGCGATCGCTCAAACTCCAGATATCGCTAAAGTTGCCCAGCAGCAACAAATTGAGAGCGAACACTTGATGAAAGCATTGCTAGAACAAAGCGGACTAGCCAGTAGCATTCTCAACAAAGCAGAAGTGCCAGTACAGCAGGTGCAGCAAGCTGTAGAAGACTTCATGCAAAGCCACCCCAAGGTTTCTGGCAGCACCAGCTCTATTTATCTCGGACGCAGCCTAGAGAGCCTTTTAGATCGAGCTGATTCTTATCGTAAAGACTATGAAGACGATTACATTTCTATTGAGCATCTAATGCTAGGTTACGTCAAAGACGAACGCTTCGGCAAAGCCTTATTCAAAGACTTTAAACTAACAGAAAAGAAGCTCAAAACTACGATTGCCCAGATTCGGGGGAACCAGAAAGTGACCGACCAAAACCCAGAAGGCAAATATGAAGCCTTAGAAAGATATGGACGTGACTTGACACAAGCAGCGCGGGAAGGCAAACTCGACCCGGTAATTGGTCGCGATGACGAGATTCGCCGCACAATTCAAATTCTTTCTCGTCGGACTAAAAATAACCCCGTGCTAATTGGGGAACCGGGAGTTGGTAAAACGGCAATTGCAGAAGGGTTGGCCCAGCGGATTGTGGCCGGAGATGTACCCCAATCCCTCAAAGATCGGAAATTGATTGCTCTGGATATGGGCGCACTGATTGCTGGTGCCAAGTTCCGTGGCGAATTTGAAGAGCGCCTCAAAGCGGTTCTCAAAGAAGTTACCGACTCCCAAGGTCAAATTATCATGTTCATCGACGAAATCCACACCGTCGTTGGTGCTGGCGCTACTCAAGGCGCGATGGATGCGGGAAACTTGCTTAAACCCATGTTGGCTAGAGGTGAGTTGCGCTGTATTGGTGCCACAACCCTTGATGAGTATCGCAAGTACATTGAAAAAGATGCAGCTTTAGAACGCCGCTTCCAACAGGTTTATGTAGATCAACCCAGTGTAGAAGATACAGTTTCGATTTTACGGGGACTCAAAGAACGCTATGAAGTGCATCATGGTGTCAAAATTGCTGACAATGCCCTAGTAGCAGCCGCTACCTTATCTACTCGCTATATTAGCGATCGCTTTTTGCCGGACAAAGCGATTGACTTAGTAGACGAGGCCGCAGCACGGCTAAAAATGGAGATTACCTCCAAACCAGAAGAACTCGACGAAATCGACCGTAAAATCCTGCAACTAGAAATGGAGCGCCTGTCACTGCAAAAGGAAAGCGACCCCGCTTCCTTAGAAAGACTAGAAAGACTGGAAAAAGAACTGGCTGATCTCAAAGAAGAGCAACACACCTTAAACGCTCAATGGCAGTCAGAAAAAGACATCATTGACCGCATTCAAGGCATTAAAGAAGAGATTGACCGAGTTAATGTGGAAATCCAGCAAGCTGAGCGTGACTACGACCTCAATCGGGCTGCCGAGTTAAAATACGGTAAGTTAACCGAGTTGCAAAAATCCCTCTCTGCCACGGAAGAGCAGCTCTCAGACACTCAAACTAGTGGTAAGTCTCTGTTGCGGGAGGAAGTAACAGAAGCTGACATTGCTGAGATTATCTCTAAGTGGACAGGCATTCCCATCAGCAAGCTAGTGGAGTCGGAGAAAGAGAAGCTACTGAACCTGGAAGACGAATTGCACAGGCGGGTAGTTGGTCAGGAAGAAGCAGTCACTGCTGTTGCTGATGCCATTCAGCGATCGCGTGCTGGTTTAGCTGATCCTAATCGACCCACTGCTAGTTTTATCTTCCTCGGCCCCACTGGCGTAGGTAAGACAGAACTTGCCAAAGCTCTTGCTGCTTATCTATTCGACACCGAAGACGCTATAGTGCGGATTGATATGTCCGAATATATGGAGAAGCACGCCGTCTCGCGACTAATTGGCGCTCCTCCCGGATACGTTGGTTACGAAGAAGGCGGGCAACTGACAGAAGCCATCCGCAGACGACCTTATGCCGTGGTTCTGTTTGACGAAATCGAGAAAGCACACCCCGATGTCTTTAATGTGATGTTGCAAATTCTGGATGATGGTCGTGTCACTGATGCTCAGGGTCACACGGTAGACTTCAAGAACAGCATCATTATTATGACTAGTAACATCGGTTCCCAGTACATTCTGGATGTTTCCGGTGATGACTCTCAATACGAGGAAATGCAGAGTCGAGTCATGGAGGTAATGCGCTCTAGTTTCCGTCCAGAGTTCCTCAACCGGATTGACGAGGTAATTATCTTCCACGCCTTGCAAAAACATCAGTTGCGCTACATTGTCCAATTGCAAACTCAGCGCTTAGAAGAAAGACTAGCAGAGCGCAAGATGTCCCTGAAGCTTTCAGACAAATCCCTGGACTTTTTGGCAGAAGTGGGTTACGACCCAGTTTTTGGGGCAAGACCCCTCAAGCGAGCCATCCAAAGAGAACTCGAAACCCAAATTGCTAAGGGCATTCTTCGGGGCGAGTTCCAGGACGGAGATACAATTTTCGTCGATGTCGAGAACGAACGCCTTGCCTTCAAGCGCTTGCCAGCAGAGCTATTAACTACTCAGTCCAGCTAATGTCAAGGCTTGATGCTAATGTGATACAGGTTGCGTTGCGGCGCGACCTGTGTTTTTTTTATTTATGATTATTTAGTTATTTCAGGAGTCATATTTGTGAGTCAGCAACCTAATCAAGGAGTAACGGTATTTCTGTATATTCTTGGTATTTCCGTAGGCATTGCTTTATTGCTAGCTGCTGTCGTTTTGTTGCTGATCGGAATAGGTGTTATTCAGCAAGTTCCGAGTGCCGTTATCTGGGCTCTTGGCTTGTTTGCTGTCGGCATTGGTATCCTAGTTGGTATCGGTATGAGGCGATAGTAATTATTGATAAGCTTAAGGGTAGCCATACACAAGGCACCGAGAAGGATCAATAGCTTAGCAAGTTCACCAGCTAGATAAATTATTAACCATGAGTTCCTCTCCTCCCTCCGATACTCTGAAATTTGCCTACACCTTTGGCATTACTCTGGCAATCACAGTTTTCGTATATTTACTCAGAGGCTTTGGTTTATTAACTTTTATTCCTGGCGGTGTAATTTATCTATTAATCTTGCTCTCGATTGCCACAGGAATTATTTACGGCATCCAAAAAACACGACGTTATTGATCATGAGTCAATATCTATCGTTTTCCCATTTTCCTGCTCCCACAGTTGATGCTACCGCCGTATGGCTGATGGCGATCGCTTAATTGTTTCCTTGGCGTAGCTTTAGCCACAAGGTTTAGCAATCAAGTTAAGGTACAAAACAACAGACTTAGTTAATCAAAAGTCTGGCGTTACAACCAAACCTCTATATCCCCTTTCTGTCCCTAGAGAGTGACGTCAATTTTCTACTGACAATTTTCAAATTACTCTTCATTTTGTCTAAAGTTTTCTTACTAGTGCCACTCTGCCAAAGCGAGGATCTAAATCAATTCCCACAACCTCAAGAGGGTAAGTTGATTTACCATCACTACAGGGAAAAGAATAAACTTTGATTTCTCCTGCCTGTTGAGATACACATTGCTTAAAGATAGCTTTTCTTTGAGCAGGAGGTAAGAAAGTATCACCTCCTATTTTTAAAGCCGCTTCATTATAGAAAGAAAGTTGACCTTCGTGATTGAGGATGCCGGAAGGTTCTTTAAATTGCTCACACCACCTCATAGCCAAAAACCATTTAGCTTCCGAAAGTCTTTGATATACTCTGTTCGGGTTGGGATGTTGCAAAACCTGGTATCCCCCATCGCAGGAGAGAATGGTTCCGCCTAAAAACCCAAATATTGTACCAATTGTGTCACTCATATCTTGGGAACTCCATCTCTCGTCCGTTAAGGAGTGTCAATATCTTATCCGTGGCTGATATGAGTAACCTCAAATTCTCTGAATTAATTAAGAGAGTAAGGCTAGCTACCGAAAAATAAGCTTACTACGCAGAAAATAACGGCTTAAATAGCAAATTGATTGCCTCCAGAATGCCAGTTCTGGAGGCTTGTTTTTTAGCTATTCTTGGCTAGTTTCCCTGTTCTTGTCTATGCTCACCTCGATGCGCTTCTCTCTGCTGGCGCAGTTGTTGGAGTTGCTCCTCCGTTAAGACTTCTTCCATTTGCTTTCGGGCTGATTGATGAACCTCTCGCATTTGGTTTCGCTGCTCCTCGGTAAGGTTGAGAGCTTTCATCGCCCTTCGTCCCTGTTGACGCTGTTCCCTGATGTTTTGGAACTGCTGTGCTTGTTCGGGAGAGAGAATAGTCTCAATTTGAGAGTCGGCATTTTCTCGGATTTGATCTAACTGAGTTTGTTGCTCAGAAGTAAGGTTGAGGTTGGAAAATTTACCAGGCCCTCCCTGGGCATTGGCTATCATCGGAGCAGCAGAGATGGCAATTGCGGCAACGCCAGCGAGCAGAGGAAACAGTTTGATTTTCATAGTGCTAAATTCTTGATGCGCTTACTCGGACTGATTGGTGTTTGATGTCTTAATCCTAAAAGCAGCACTAGTTAAACCACATGAGGCGCAAGACCTAAATTAATCCAGGACTTTAGTCCTATTTAAAATATGACTGGGTGTGTCCTGTTTGCGGAGCAGAACAAGAGGATTTTGCAGCACAATAGAGATTGTTAGTTTCCTTCGTCGGTGCTCTATTGGCTTTGCAACCTCTACAAATTGTCGTAATCGGCGGCGGTGCTGCCGGTTTTTTCGGGGCAATTACCTGTGCTCAAGCCCATCCTCACAGCCAAGTCACTTTACTAGAAGCGGGGCGTCAACCCTTATCTAAGGTGCGTATCTCTGGTGGTGGGCGCTGTAATGTTACTCATGCTTGCTTTGAGCCTGCCCTGTTAGTGCAAGCTTATCCGAGGGGCAGTAAAGCGTTGCGGGGTGCTTTAACGCGCTTTCAACCTAAAGATACTATTGCTTGGTTTGAAGCCCACGGGGTTCAGTTGAAAACTGAGGCAGATGGGCGGATGTTTCCCATCACTGATAGTTCAGACACGATTGTTGATTGTCTATTCCAGGCTGCGCAAGAAGCCGGAGTAAAGGTGTGTACTAGCATGGCAGTCAAGTCAGTTTCGCGACAAGTTCCAGCCACTTCTCTCAATACCCTCAGTCAAAATCATTCCCTCTCGACCACTGTTGAGGAAAGTCAGGAGAATCAACAGCAAAAACCGCTAGCAGGGTTCGAGATAAGCTTAAAAAATGGTGAGATAATCAAATGCGATCGCCTTCTCATCGCTACTGGCGGCAATCCCCAAGGCTACCGCTGGGTAAAAGATTTGGGTCACAAAATCGAATCACCTGTTCCCTCTCTCTTCACCTTTAATCTTCCTGACCCCCGTTTGCAAGATTTAGCTGGAGTTAGTGTTGGTGATGCCTGTCTGCGTTTACTGGATGCGGGTAAAAGCCTCAAGGAACAAACTGGGCCGTTACTGATCACTCACTGGGGTTTGAGTGGCCCTGCGGTTCTTAAACTGTCCGCTTGGGGGGCAAGATTTCTACAGGAAAATAATTATAGAACCAGCTTGATTATTAATTGGTTACCCCAATATAACCAAGAAAAATTACGCCCACTACTGCTTAAGGTCAAGTCCCAACTTTCCCGGCGCTTCATTGCTACTAGTTGCCCTGTACCTATCCCCAAGCGTCTTTGGCTTAGTCTGATTACCTATGCAGGTATTGGGGAACAACAACGCTGGGCAGACTTATCGAAAAAATCCTTAAATCAGCTAGTTGAAGAACTAACTCAAGGACTATACCAGATTCAAGGTAAAGGTGTATTTAAAGAAGAATTTGTTACCTGTGGTGGTATTAATTTAAAAGAAGTGAATTTCAAAACAATGGAAAGTCGTATTTGTCCAGGGCTTTACTTTGCCGGAGAAATCCTGGATATTGATGGCGTTACTGGTGGATTTAACTTCCAAAGTGCTTGGACAACAGCCTGGTTAGCTGGTCAGGCAATGGGTAGCTGAGATTAAGCTAATTTATTGGCTTCACCTGCCACTAGATAACTATCGGTATGTATTTGTTAATCAGTACTAACCTATGAATCGCCTTAAACAAATATCGCTATATTTAACCGCTGGTGCTGTTGGTGCACTGGTCAATAGTTTAGTGGTGTGGGCGGCTGGAACCACGGGATTAACTGCTGCTTTGGGAGCAAAAATTGCCCCTACTCTCACACCTCCCTGGCTATATCAGCGTTTGATTTGGGGTGCACTTTGGGGATTGCTGTTCTTTATACCGATGAAGCGCACCTTTAATACTAGAAAAAATATTGTTAGACGAGGTTTATTAGTTTCACTCGGCCCCACATTAGCGCAATTATTGTTCTTTTTTCCCTCAACTGGAAAAGGTTGGCTAGGTATTCAACTAGGTGTCATTGTGCCGCTATTGGTAATTATATTTAATGCCATTTGGGGAATCGTTGCAGCAGCTTGGATAGAAACAGCAAAAGGTTAAAATCAATCGCGCCTAAATCAATGAAGTTTAGTGAAATTGTTCAAAAATTAGATTCAGCAGCACAGTGCAATAGTTTGAGTGTTCAGGCAGATTTAGACCCGCTAATTACTGGTGTGGCATCTGTTGACCAAGCCTCTAACAGCACCCTGAGTTACATAGAGGGAGCAAAGTTTGCCCCTATGGTAGGTACAACAACTGCTAGCGCCTTGATTTTGCCAAGGGACGAAACCTTACAAGCACAAGCCACGGCACGGCGTATTGCTTGGATTGGGGCATCTGAACCAAGATTATTGTTTGCCAAAGCGATCGCACTTTTCTATCAATCCTGGCAACCATCACCAGAAATTCACCCCACGGCTGTCATCCACCCCAATGCCCAGTTGGGTCACAATATCTACATTGGTCCCCATGTAGTGATTCAGGTAGGGGTCAAGATTGGTGATGGTGTCTGTATTCATCCCAATGTGGTGATTTATCCAGAAGTGCAAATTGGCGATCGCACTATCTTACACGCCAATTGCACTATCCATGAACGGGCGAGAATTGGGGCAGATTGTGTGATTCACAGTGGTGCTGTAGTTGGGGCAGAAGGTTTTGGTTTTGTCCCTACTCCAAACGGCTGGCTGAAAATGGAACAATCTGGCTGTACGGTTTTAGAAGATGGTGTTGAAGTTGGTTGCAATACCACCATTGACCGCCCAGCAGTCGGAGAAACACGGATTAGCCGCAATACCAAGATTGATAATTTGGTGCAAATTGGTCACGGTTGCCAGGTAGGGGAAAACTGCGCTTTGGCGGCCCAAGTAGGATTAGCTGGTGGTGTGAAAGTTGGCAACAGAGTGATTCTGGCAGGTCAAGTAGGGGTTGCCAATCAAGCAAAAATTGGAGATGGTGCGATCGCTACTGCCAAAACCGGTGTCCATAAAGATGTCCAACCGGGCACTATTGTCAGTGGTTATCCGGCTGTTGCTCACAAAATTTATCTCAAAGCCTCGGCAATTTACCAGCGCCTACCAGAAATGTATCAAACCCTGAGGCGGGTTCAGCAGTCTTTAAAAGATTGAAAATGGAAAGTAGCTCAAGGAAAATAGTTGATGGTTAATTAAATTCTATTTTCTATTGGCTATTTTCCATTTGCCTCTTATGCTGATTGCAACTCATCCAAACGGGCGAGTACTTCTTCCGAGTGAATTGCTGGCCTAACACCAAGAAACTTCTCCCGGAGAACGCCTTTGGAGTCGATGATGTAGGTGTGGCGTAGAGAAATGAAGCCCATCCAAGAACCGTAGGCTTGGCTAACAGTACCATCAGTATCGGCTAATAGGGGAAATTTTAAACCTTCTGAATCACAAAATTCGGCGTGGGAGTCAACATCGTCGGCACTAACACCCAAAATCTGGACGTTTCTGTTGAGGTACTTGGCTAAGTCTTGCTGAAACCGACGAGCTTCTAAGGTGCAACCGGAGGTAAAATCTTTGGGATAGAAGTAGAGAACTACCCACTTACCCCGATAGTCAGAAAGGGAAACTTCGCCATCACCAGTGTTAGTCGGTAAGGTGAATTGTGGGGCGGGTTGGTTCAGAGGCGGCTGTGGTCCACCAAGGGCAAAGGCATCTGAGGTGAAGTTAAACCAGCTAAGGCAGATGAGGAAGCTAGCTAAGAGTGTACTGAGAAAAGCGCGACGGGAAATCATGGTAAAAACGGAAAGCTTTACTTAACATAAGTTTACAATTTCCTGGGGCTTCAACGCCAATCCCCCTGTACTGTAAAAGCTGCCCAATAATAGTGAGACTGCCATTGCTGAGATTTTCACATTTTTGGTTGTGCGGATCTCCCGACGGATATGGGATTTTGCCCTTCCTGAAGCATCTTTTGGTAGAATTTTGCCATTAAAGCGCTGCGCGGTGGTGAATTTACAGATACCAGAACGCAGCAGAGGCAGCTTCGTGAACATTAAAATCCTATGATGGTAACTCTTTTCTCATGGCTGTCTTCACTTTATGCCACCAATGTTCAATGGAGTTAAAATCCGGAGCATAACTCGCTAAAAAGAGTAAATTACAGCCAGCTTTTTCTCTCAGTTCTTTGATTGGAGTTGACCGATAAAAAGGAGCATTATCCATAATAATTACCTGTCCGGGTTGGACTTTAGGTAACAAACACTTCGACAAACAAGCCTCAATTAACGAGACTAGTATTATCCCTCTTTTGTCACTAGAGGGAATTTTATCAATCCAGGTTATTTCAGCCTAGGAGAAATCAACGTTTCAAGCCAAAATAACCAAAGAGAGATTATTTGCCGCGAGAACCTTGATGGCGTCCTCGGCGCTGACTCATCAACTCGGCCATTTGACTACGTTGTTGGGGAGTTAGCACTTCTCGGACACTCAGCATCATTTCAAACCGTTGATCTGCTAATTGCTGATGCAGACGCTGAAGTTCCTGATGCTGTTGCCGCAACTGGTCAGATGTTGCTGATTCACTGGTGAGAAGCGATCGCATTTGTTCCTGAGCTTGCTGCATTTGTTGGCGCAACCCCTCTGCTGCGGTTTTAGACTGTTCCTGAATAGTACGGATTTGCTCGGTTTGCTCTGTATTAAGATCTAGCTCTTGCAACCATCTTTGCTCTCTAGGGCCTTCTGGTCGCTCTCCACCCGGAGGAGCATCCGGTGGCGGGGGCAGTTGAGCCACAGTTTGGCTATTTTGATTCAATTGAGCAACGGCCAAGGTGCCACTCATAAGTAAAAATAAGGGGACTGTGGATAACAGAATAGTTCGACGTAGAGTCATGGTAGGTATTTCTTGAGCAGAGGGTTAAATTAATCAGTCGCCAAAAAGTTGATCTTGCTTGGCGAACAACCTCATCCTAGGTAATTAGACTGTGGAGTTACCTGGATCGTAACTCCTAAATTTAGTGCAACTAAGGTACTAATTGAATCTAGGACTTTTGACCTAGTTAATTGTGCAACTCTAGAGCCTGAAAGATTTTGAAGCTTTATCTTATAGTTAGTCGTGGGTTATGAGCTATTGCTGGTTATGCCAAGGCTGTTCGGAATCAAACATCCATTTCGCCTCTTGCTCTATTTAGAGTGGATTTTGCTTGGCATTGCAATATTGGCTGTGTTTTCATCACTTCATCCACCGCCACCCCATTCACTACCTCCACCTGGTAGCTTGAGGCCACCTCGAATACCACCCCATTGGGGAGTGCGCTCTCCCCTGGGTGTCTTAGCCAGTATTGGCGCTTTGGGACTGCTTGGCTTAAGACTACCTGTAGGTTCTCGTCTCTCTCAAGGACTTTACACGAGTTTGGGCTTTGGCTTGAGCTGGTTAGCCGTGTTGGTGGGAGGACGAGGCAGAAGCTTTTTCCCTGCACTACTACTAATTGTAGTAATTCGTGCCTGCCTGATGTTTCCTTGGTACGGACGCTTAATCGTGGCAGTTTTCGCCTATGCTTCATTTCTGCTGTTGCTGCTGACAAGAATTGATGTTTTAGGTCTTTTCTCTGGTAGATCACCGTCTCCAAAATTTTCAGGCATGCCGTCTGAGTTGGTTCAAAGTGTGGTGATTAATTTAACCCTAAATTCTGCCATACTATTCGGTTTAGTACTCGTATTTGTGCTGCTATTAGTTGGGGCATTAGTAGCAGAAAAACAAAGCCGTCAGGACTTAGCATTTGCCAATCGTCGCTTGCGTCAGTATGCTTTACTAATTGAAGACCAAGCCACTTTACAGGAAAGAAACCGCATTGCCCGCGAGATTCATGATTCAGTAGGACATTTTCTTACAGCTCAAAGTATTCAGCTAGAAAATGTGGCGATGCTCTTACCAAAAGATGTTCAACAGGCAGATAATTATCTACAAACAGCCAGACAACTAGGCAGAGAAGCCCTACGGAACGTCCGCCAATCAGTAGCTACTTTGCGTACTAATCCTTTGCAAGGACAATCATTACTGACTGCTTTAGCCAAACTGATCCAAGATTTTGAACAAACAACTAATATTAAATTTAACTCAAATATTAACCTCACCTCCCCTTTACCTATAGAATTTTCTACAGCATTGTACCGCATAGTTCAAGAAGCCCTGACCAATATTTCTCGACATAGTGAGGCAACTCAAGTTCGCCTGGAACTCAGGGAAGAAACTAGGAGAATCTACCTAGAATTGGCAGATAATGGTAGAGGTTTTGAGCCCACTGAAAATACAACGGGGTTTGGCTTACAGGGAATGCGCGAGCGTGCGGAGGCGTTGGGGGGCAACTTCTGTGTGCACAGCCAGCCGTCTCAAGGTTGCCAAATACATGTTGAACTTCCCTTAGCAAAAAAAGATGATCCGCATCTTACTAGTTGACGATCAGTACCTTGTCCGTGAGGGACTACGCAGTTTATTGCAAGCCAAGCCCGATATAGAGGTGATTGGTGAGGCCGAAAATGGTAAAGTGGCAGTTGAGCAGGCTCTCTCACTACAACCAGATGTAGTGCTGATGGATGTACGCATGCCGGTAATGGACGGAGTTGCTGCTACCCGTACACTTCATCAACAAGTCCCTGAAATCAAAGTTTTGGTATTGACTACCTTTGATGATGATGAATACGTTGCTCAAGCAATACGCTCTGGAGCCAAAGGTTATCTCCTCAAGGATACTCCCTCCCAAGAGTTGGCAGAAGCAATCCGCGCCGTTCACAAAGGCTATACTCAACTAGGGCCAGGGCTGTTGGAGAAAGTGATGATTACAACTGTGGCAGTTAAACCTCCTCCTGAGTTAGCTCAGCTAACCCCTAGAGAACAGGAAGTATTGCAATTAATTGCCACAGGATGCAGTAACCGTGAAATTGCTAAAGTCCTCTATATCTCTGAGCGCACCGTCAAAAATCATGTAAATAGTATCCTGAGTCGTCTTAATTTACGCGATCGCACTCAGGCAGCAATTTTTGCGACAACACTACAGAGGAATGAGTAACTCTCTTGCCCAAGATAGTTTGGTAATTGCTCTATTTATCTTCAATGAGATGTTATTAAAAAGTCACTTATAGCTATCCTAGATAAATTGTGAAAACTTGATGTTTTATCTCTTGTACATCTGTGGTTAATTTTTTTTACCACTATATTCAAGCAGCAACTTGAGGGAATATTGCCATTAAGAGGATATCTAGAGCCCCGTACCAATGGCATTTTAGAGGCAATTAACCAGGAACTTTTAGAACCTGCCGTTAAGAAACTCAAACAGCACCGCTACCAGGGACTCGTGATCATCGTCGATAATCTTGACCAAAATTGACTGAGCTAACCCCACTTGTAATCTTGATTCAAGTGGGGTTAGTTCACACTATTGATTAATCTGCAGTAATCTCGTTTTTCGAGCGGTGGTAAACCATTGCTCCCGTATCTGGGACAAAATGGCAGCTACGATAAGAGCGCCAGTATTCCTGCCAAATTGATTGATTCGATGCTCGGTAGTAGTCGCCCAAAATTGGTTTGATAGCCTCAGTTGCCGTTTTCAGATGGTAATGGGGCATGCTGAGGAATATATGGTGAGCAACATGGGTGCCGATATTATGGTGAATGTTATTGAACAATCCATAATCACGGTCAATAGTCGAAAGAGCACCTTTGAGGAAGTACCAGTCTTTACCACGATACCAGGGAATATCTGGCTCTGTGTGATGGAGAAAGGTTACTAAGTCCAGCCAGACGACAAAAACTACATAAGGACCGAGATAATATTTCAGCAGGAACAGCCAGCCGAACTGGTAAGTTAGACAGGCTAAAAAGCCTACCATCAAAACCCAACAGATGGTACTCGTGATCACATCCCACTTTTCTGATGGTTTAAACAGAGGACTATCTGGTAAAAAATGGGAACCAGCTTCTCTGTCAGGAGAACGTCTAAACAGGTAAAGCGGATAGACAAAAAGCAATACCTCAAAGCGCAAAAGCTTTTCCCACCAGCTCATACTCTGATACTTGGTTTCGGTGACAGGGTACCAGCTTTCGTCGGTGTCAATATTGCCAGTATTTTGGTGGTGAGTTCTGTGGCTAATGCGCCAACCATGGAAGGGAACGAGAATGGGGGTATGAGAAAGATGACCAATCAGGTTATTGAGCCATTTGTGGCGTGAGAAGGAACCGTGTCCACAATCATGTCCAACGACAAATAGCGCCCAAAACATAGTGCCTTGCATTAGACAGAATACTGGCCATAACCACCAAGAATCAAAAAAAAAGGCCATCCCGTAGAGGAGACCAATGATTGAGATATCTAGGAAGAAGTAAAAAAGTGATTTCCCCGGAGATGGCTCAAAGCAATAGTCCGGAATAGCAGATTTTAGCTGTTGTAGGGTGAAGGGAAGTTCTGAGGGACGACTATTTAGTGATTTCTCTTCAGAAGGGCTGTTTAACTCAACGAGATTTAGTTGCACTTAGTTTTTATTTTGACTTGGCTGTAGACAACAGCGACCATTCTAACCCCCAAAATCCGAGATTGGTTTACACTCAGACCAATCTAATTTTCTGTATATTTTGATACTTTTTATTGAGTTTTTTGTGCTCGAGCGGCTTGACTCCGTGCCATTGATGCCAATTGTGTAAATAATTGTTACCAATAGCGACACGAAACATAAAAGTTAGTCATTAAAAGTGAGAACTATTTAGCAGCTCAAAACGACAGAGTTATTGGTTGATAGACAGGAGTGACTCAGTTACTTAATTTATGGTTATGTCGGTTCATGGTGACAATGCACTTAATCAATTACCCCCTGTAGTTCCCTTCACTAACAAGGACGGCGACAGTCAGGGGTTAAATAAAGTGCAACTTCATAAAAAATTGGTATCAGAAGAATCAAAATAACAGTAATAGTATCAATTAGTCTTAAACAGCCTAGGGGAACCCTTCCATTTGAGTAAAAATCTGGGACAGCATCCGGAATGCAGTGATCTTCTTTGGTAGCTAATTAGTAGATGAACTTATTCTGATTAAACTGAGGTGCATTCCCCAAAATTTATTTGGTTTTCTTATGAGACTGGATTTACATAAATTTTTTCAAGCCACGAATCCAGGTAGAACTTTATTCGTGGAAAATTCTGAAGAAGATCAAAAATATTATATTGATTTTGCTTCGGTGCGCGGTGGTCAAGTTATTGAAGATTTGAGAGATAATATTACTATCTGGGCACCTGATGACCCCACTTGCCAATTACTTACTGGACATATCGGCTGCGGCAAATCTACAGAATTACTGCGCCTCAAGGCGGAGTTAGAATTGGTAGGATTTCATGTGGTCTATTTTGAGTCCTCTCAAGACTTAGAAATGGGTGACGTTGATGTCGGCGATATTTTGCTGGCAATTGCCCGCCGGGTCAGTGAAAGTATCAATAGCCTAGAAGACATTAAACTAGCAGAACCTAAAGGACTCAAAAATATACTCGCAGGCGCTGCCAAGCTGTTAGGAGAAATCGAACTTTCCGCAGAAGCCAAAGTTCTTGGTCTTGGTCAAGTTTCGGCTAGCAGCGAAGGAAATTTCTCGGCTGAGGTTGGTGTTCCTGGAATAGGTAAACTTACCGCTAGCAAAGAGGACGGACTTTCACTAATCGCTACTGGCATTGGTAAAATCACGGCAAAGGCGAAAGCTAGTCCTGACCTTCGCAATAAATTGAGAGGATATCTTGAACCACGAACCAACGGTATTTTAGAGGCAATTAACTCAGAACTACTAGAGCCAGCTAGGAAGAAGTTGAAGCAGCACCATAAAAAAGGACTAGTAGTAATTGTTGATAATCTCGACAAAGTTGATAGTACTCCTAAGTCCTGGGGACGACCTCAACAAGAGTATCTATTTGTAGACCGAGGTGAGCAACTCAGAGGACTTAATTGCCACTTAGTATATACCATGCCCTTAGCATTGAGATTTTCCAATGACTTTGGCACCCTAATCCAGCGATTTATTGTCAGACCACAAGTACTGCCAATGGTGCCAGTACGATGGCGCGATGGGAGTGAGTGTTCTGAAGGTATGAGGTTGCTGCGCCAAATGGTGTTAGCAAGAGCTTTTCCAGATTATGAGCAACAGCAGCGCCTGAGCAAGATAACAGAAGTATTTGATATTCCTGAGACTTTAGATCGCTTATGCAGAGTTAGTGGTGGCCATGTGCGGAATTTGCTGCGACTTCTTAATGACTCGATTAAAAAAGAAAGGGGATTACCCATCTCTGGCAGAAGCTTAGAAGCGGTGATTCGAGAGTACCGCGATGAAAGAATCCTGGCGATTGACCATGAGGAGTGGGTCTTACTGCGCCAAGTAGCACAACACAAAAAAGTAGCCGGAGATCATGGATACCAAACACTGATTCGCAGCATGTTTGTTTATGAGTATCGAACTTCTGAAGAATCTTGGTTTGATATCAATCCGATTTTGGCAGATGCCAAAGAATTTAATCTTTGAAACTCCGATGAGCTCGGTAGTAGAAGCTGGCGTATAAGCTGATGAATGAAGTGCACTCCTCCCCCCCTCAAAATGCCCAAAATAACGAGAAGTCTCTACAGGAGTTAGTTTGGGCAATCCCTAGTTCTCTGGGTCAATTTTCTTTAATTTTGGCTCGCTGTAACTACGGTGAATTACGGAAGCAGATGGTACAGCAACTGCAAAAAATTTGCTCAGTGCAAATCCGAGAAATTGTCTTGGAACCTTCTGTCCAGAAACTCTACACCACTATCCGAGAGCAGCTAGGGAATGAACAGCCATCGGCAGTGATGGTATCTGGGTTAGAGTTAGTCAGCGATATTGATCAGCTACTGACTTCGATCAACTCAGTGCGGGAGGAGTTTCGTAAACATTGCCGCTTTCCACTGATATTGTGGGTCAATGATGAAATTGTGCGCAAGTTCATTCGCTTAGCGCCTGATTTTGAGAATTGGACAACGCGCACTGTATTTACTCTTGAACCCGAAGTTTTACTTGAGGCTCTGCGGCAGAGATCACAGTATCTATTTTCAGCGATTTTGGATGCTGGTGCTGATCGATTTGTACCTACCGAAGACATCTTCAGTACGCGCTATCGGCTAGAACTCAAGTCAGCTTTGAGGGATTTAAATAATTTTGGTCAGCAATTAACTCCCGATTTAGAAGCATGTTTGCAATTTGTTCGTGGCCGTGACGCTTACGTCAGTGATCAACTCGATGAGGCTGTAAGACAATATCGGCAAAGTCTAGCTTTTTGGCAACAAAGCAATAATTTAGAGCGCCAAGGAGCTTTATTATTTCATATTGGGCTATGCTATTACCGCAAAGCTAAACTAAATCGGGAAGAAAATCTTCTCCGTTGGCAGGAAGCGCTGCCTTATTTTCGCCAATGTCTGGAAGTTTTTGAGCAAGCAAAACGGTCAGATTTAGTTGCTAAGTTTATTGGTCAATTAGGTAAGGTACTGCGCAGGCTGAAAAACTGGAAACAATTGCAGATACTGGCAAACCAATCTAAGCGGCTGCATGAACAATATGGTATGAGCGTGCAGCTAGCTCAAGATTACGGTTTCTTGGCGGAAGTGGCTTTGAATAGAGAGAAGCCAAGTTTTACTCAAGCTCAGTATTGGGCAGAACAAGCACTGCAAATTTTGAACTTTTTGCCCAAGGAACAGCAAAAATATCAAGGTTTATATCTGTTACTTTTGGCGCGAAGCCTACGACAATTGGACAAAGTTGAGGCGGCTATTAATAGTCTCAAACAAGCACAAGGAACTGAACCAGAGGACAATCCACGACTTTACATTCAGATTTTAGAAGAGTTGCGATCGCTCTATTTTGAACAAAATCAGTATCTAGAAGCCTTTCGGATTAAACAAGAGCGACGTTCCCTTGAGCAACAATTCGGTTGTCGTGCTTTTATCGGTGCGGGACGCTTGCAGCCTCAGCGACAAGAAAAATCAGTGGAGGCTGGGTTAAATCTATCTCCACAAGGGAAAAATCAGGACACAGTTGCCCAAGAAATTATTGCTTCAGGAAGAAAACAAAATGTTGAGTATTTGATTGAAAGAATTGGTAAGCCGGAACATAAACTGACAGTGATTTATGGTCAGTCAGGAGTAGGTAAAAGTTCTCTGGTTAACGCAGGATTAGTACCAGCTCTTAAAGAAACTATTATGGGTACTAGAGACATTTTGCCGATCACCTTACGAGTCTACGCTAATTGGGCTAAGGATTTAGGCAAATCACTAAGTAGGGCCCTTAACCAAAAAGGTATTGTTTTACCTGTTGCACCTAGTTCTGCAACGACAATAATTGAACAATTAAGACAAAATGAGAACCGCAATTTACTAACGGTACTTGTTTTTGACCAGTTTGAAGAGTTTTTTTTCGTTTGTACAGATGCAGCACAGCGAAGGGATTTTTATAGTTTTTTCCGGGATTGTTTAGATACTCCTTTAGTGAAGGTTATCTTGTCGATGCGGGAAGATTATCTGCACTATTTGTTAGAGTGCGATCGTTGTACTGACCTCGAAGTTATTAACAATGATATTCTCAATAAAAATATCATTTTTTATTTAGGGAATTTCTCCAAAGTCAATGCAAAATCCATCATTGAAGGATTGACAAAACGCTCTCAACTACAAATGAAACCAGCCCTAATTGATGAGTTTGTAAAAAATCTAGCTGCCGAATTGGGGGAAGTGCGACCTATTGAGTTGCAGGTGGTAGGAGCGCAACTCCAAGAAGATAAAATTACTACACTAAAACAGTATCAAAATCTTGGTTCTAACCCAAATGCTCAACTGGTAGAAAAGTGGTTAGAGGCAGTTGTCCAAGACTGCGGTAGTGCTAATCAAGATGCTGTTTGGAAAGTCTTGGCATCTTTAGCCGATGATAAAGGAACTCGTCCTTTAAGAACTAAGAATGAGTTGGCAACAGCGCTCAAATCCCAGGCTTCTAAGTTGGACTTAATTTTAGAAATTTTGATGGGTTCTGGTTTAGTTTTTCGCTTGCGATCGCAGCCAGAAGACCACTACAAACTGGTTCATGATTATCTGGTTAAGCCAATTCGTAAAAGATACAGCTTTGACCTAGAGAAAAAGTTTGAAGTTGCCGTTGAGCAATGGCTAGAAACTATTGTCAAAGATTGTAGCATTAGCCACCAAGATATTATTTGGAAAGTCTTGGCATTGTTAACAGATGAAAAAGGTATCCGTACTTCTAAGACTAAAGAAGAGTTGGCAGTTACCTTAAAGCCTCACAACGGCGAACTCGACAGAATTTTAAATACCTTGGTAAACGCTGGTGTAGTGATTCATCTCCATTCAGGTTCAAAAGAATGCTATCACTTAGCCTACGATTATTTAGTCGATCCCATCCAAAGAAAATACGACGAAGATTTAGAAAAACGTCTCAAAGAGGCTCAATATACTAAGAGACGCCAACGACGAGTAGTAATTATCTTTGCCACCTTAGCTTTGGGATTAGGTTTGGTAGCACTGTACCAAAGAACACAAATATCCCACATTAAAGAAACTCTAGCAGAATCAAAGGAACTTTTTGACTCGAATCAAGAACTTGAAGCCCTCAAAAAAGCTATTGAAGCGCGGCAAAAATTGGAGACATTAGTCGGGGGAAAAGATGATGTTCAAAACCAGGTTGCAGAGACATTATGGCAGACAGTTGACGCAATTAAAGAGTACAACAGCCTGGAAGATCATAAAGATGAGGTTATCGGAGTGGATTTTAGTCCCGATGGCCAGCTAATTGCCACAGCAAGTTTCGACAAAACAGTCAAACTGTGGAGTAAGGATGGTCAATATCTGAGAACCTTAGTAGACAATAAACTTCACAGCAAAGATGAATCCCATAGCGATCGCGTTAACAGTGTAGATTTTAGTCCTGATGGTCAGCTAATTGCCACAGCAAGCTTCGATAAAACGGTCAAACTCTGGAGTAAAGACGGCATTCTACTCAAGACTCTCGAAGGTCACACCGATGGAGTTTTTGGAGTCACTTTTAGCCCAGATGGCCAGATGATTGCTACAGCGAGTGCAGACAAGACTATCAAACTCTGGAAGAGAGATGGCACTTTACTTAATACCCTCAGGGGACATGATGATCTAGTTGACGGAGTTGTTTTTAGCCCAGATAGCAAAACGATTGCTTCTGCTTCTTGGGACAAGACTATCAAACTCTGGAAGACAAACGGCAGCTTGCTGAATACCCTTAGAGGTCATAGCGATCGCGTTTTTGGAGTGGCTTTTAGTCCCGATGGTAAAACTATTGCTTCTGCGAGTAGGGACAAGACGATTAAACTCTGGAAGACAAACGGCAGCTTACTCAATACTTTGTCAGGCCATGGTTATGAGGTAGTTAGAGTGGCTTTCAGTCCTGATGGCAAGACTATTGCCTCAACGAGTAAGGACAAAACTATCAAACTCTGGAAGTTAGATGGTACTCTACTCAATACTTTGTCAGGCCATGGTTCTATGGTTTACGGATTGTCTTTGAGCCCTGTTAATCAGACGATTGCCACGGCTAGTGGGGACAACACCGTCAAACTCTGGAAACCTAATACTCCCTTACGCAAAAAAATCCTCTCAGGTCATAGCGATCGTATCGCCAGCTTAGATTTTAGTCCTGATGGTGAGACAATTGCCACGGCCAGTTTCGATGGCACAGTTAAACTTTGGAGTAAAGATGGTAGGCTCAAAGGCACCCTTGAGGGTCATGAATCTATAGTTAGTCAAGCGGAGTTTAGCCCGAATGGTCAAATGATTGCTTCAGCAAGTTTCGACAAAACGGTCAAACTCTGGAGCACAGATGGTCAGTTACTCCATACCCTTGAAGGACACAAAAATGAGGTTTACGCCGTTGCTTTTAGCCCAGATAGTGAGATGATTGCCTCGGCTTCTTGGGACAAGACGGTTAAACTCTGGAGGCGTGACGGTAGTCTCTTTAAAACTCTATCAAAGCATCGTGACCGAGTTTATGGAGTTGCTTTTAGCCCAGATGGTGAAATGATTGCCTCGGCTTCTTGGGACAAAACAGTCATTCTCTGGAATCGTGATGGCACCTTTCTCAAAGAACTGGGAGAGGGTACTAATCACAAGCATCGTGATTATGTAATCGGGGTGTCTTTCAGTCCTGATGGAGAGATCATTGCCACTATGAGTAAAGATAAGACCGTCAAACTCTGGAATAGGGAAGGTGATCTACTCAACACCCTAGAAGGACATCGAGAGGAAGTTTACCAAGTATCTTTCAGTCCCGACAGCAGAATACTTGCCACCATGAGTAAAGACAAGACGGTCAAACTTTGGAACCGAGAAGGGAACCTCTTAAGAAGTTTATCAAGGTATGGTGATTCTGATTGGAGTGTCAGTTTTAATTCTAATGAACAAATGACGGCCTGGGCAATTGATGAAAAAACAGTGCTTTTATGGAATTTGGATCTCTATGTAGACCTCAATGAGTTATCAAAACTTAGCTGCGACTGGCTGCATGATTATCTCAAGAATAAAAAGGATAACCCTTGCCAGACGCTTCGCTAACATCGTCAAGGGAAAATTGAGAATTAAAAATTGAGCTTTTAACACCAGAATCTGGCTTACAGACACAATTAACAATTAACAATTAACGATCAAAGCAACTTGTGATCAGCCTTGAAACACCAAAATGCTGCCAGAATAACAAGCAACCCAAACTTCTTTAGTTTCTGGATCGTAAGTAATGCCAATTGGGTTAGCATTAACATTGACACTTTGCAGCACTTTCATATCACTAGTGCGAACTTTACTAACTGTATTGGAGTGATAATTCACCACATAGAGAAATTGACCGTCGTCCGAGATGGTCATGCTGCGAGGAGCATTACCTGTAGTAACCTTTTTGAGTACCTTACCCGTAGACAAATCAATCTTTGCGACTTTCCCTTCGCCATTTAAAGTAGTGTAAAGATAGCGATCGGCAGGGTCAATATTCAAATGGCGGGGTGAACTACCAATATTTTTTAGCCATTCTACTGAAAAGTCTTTGAGATTTACTGCCGCAACATCAGAAGAACCCATCACAGCAATATAAGCTTTTTCAGAAGCCGAATTTATGACAATGCCACGGGGATAACGACCCAGTTTAATCTTTTTGACTTGCAGATTTTTTTCTGTATCAACTACACTCAAGTCCCAACTGCACCAGTTGGTAACTAATATAAGGCGGTCATCAGGTGAAGCCGCTACAAATTTAGGAACTGACCCAACTTGGATAACTTTTTCAATATTTAAATTGTCGGTATTGATGCGGTACAAAAAGCTATTATCAGTATTTTGAGCAGGGCTGCATTCGTCATCACCAGGATTATTAAAGCCTGACCCATACATTTTATAGTTAGAAACCCAGGCGTACTTGCCATTATGAGAAAAACTCGCCTCTACCGGAGCACCGTTGTAAGTACTATCAAACTTAGAATATCCGTACTTCGCCAAATTTACAGAATCGGGAATTGTTTTTACTAAGTTATAATCCCGGTCATAAACCGTTATGGTGTGGCTATACATCATGTTTTGGGCAAAAAATAGACCATTACCCGAATGGACTACAGATTTAGGTGAAATTTTGCCAGCAATTGTTTTTTTGAGCGTCATCTGAGTGGGAGAGTTGGCGGACGCTTGTTGATTATCTTGGGGTTTACTCTGTTCTTCTAATAATGTGTTGTTTGGCTTCTCTGGTGATGTGTTATTTGGCTTTTTCGGTAAATTGCTTTGTTCTTGGCGTGAATTATTGGGTTTTTCGATGAAAGGTTCTTGATTAAATTCAGAAACTGGGGCTTCTACTTTCGAGGAGGCTGTTTTTGCAGAACCAGATTCTAAAGCTGAGAGGGTCACAGGGCCAGCAATGCCATCAGGAGTTAGACCCATTTGTGTTTGAAATTTGGTAACAGCCTCTTGAGTCAGAGAGCCATAATATCCTGTAACTGGCCCGTTATAGTAACCAATTATTTGTAAATTTTTCTGTAGGGAAGTAACTAAAGAACTGCGATATCCTCTCCTGAGAATCACATTAGGACGACCGAATGCGGAAGTCTTATCAGTGACAATAGGGGATGATACTACAGGGGGAGGGGTTGCTGGTTGGGAAGGTGTCGGTTTCGCTAACTTAGAAGAGAGTGCGGAACTTGTCTCTGGACCAACAACTCCATCAGGAGTTAGTTCATTAGCTTTCTGAAATTTAAACACAGCCTCTTGAGTCAGAGAACCGTAATATCCTGTAACTGGGCCGTCATAGTAGCCAATCGCTTGCAAATTGTTCTGGAGAGAAGTAATTTCAGAACCACTACTACCTCTTCTTAGAGCCGCCTGGGCTGAGTTAGTCCAGATTAGAGTAAACAGAGCAACACTAAACAACATCAATGACAGCGAGTTGACTTTCAGGCGTTTCACCCGGTCTAGTTCCTGCAAACATAATCTGTAGCAGAGGGTTGTTCCTAGTTCCAGGTTGGTAGGTGCCTCATAGTTGGCAGCCAGATGAAAATAGGCAAGTGTATCCATAGTTACCTTCCGTTCCAAAATTGCAGTATGACTCATTGTCGGATGATTTTGGCTGTCTAATCCGTGATCAAGGGACTACTGCATCAAAATACCCACCACTGATATCACAAGCGCTGTCGGCATCGCAAATTATTGGGGAAATCTTTGCTAAATGGTCGGATTTTAGGGGTAAGTATAGCAATGCAATCATCGACGCCTGGTGAGAACTAGCTATACTTAGCCCCTGGGCGTGCCAATATTTAATAGAACATCGAAAATTGAACTCTCACACTAGAATTTGGCTAATAGCGAATGGCACTGACTGAAGCAGAAAATACTGGTTTGTCGTGAAAAACCCTGCTTGGGGGGACTTCCCCCCAAACCCCCCATTGGGGGACGGAGTGCCTCCCCCAAACCCCCTGCACAAGGATTGGTCGGTTGAGATGAGATGATTTTTCTTAAATCAGTGCCATTCTGCTAATAGTATCTATTTTCCCTTTTCCCTTGGCGACTAATCCTGCGCTTGTCAGGGGGGGAGAAGTCACGTCAGAATTGCCCCATCCATTAACCGCTGATAGCGATACTCTAACTCGGCTTGCATTAAAGGATAACTATCCAGTTTCTCGTCCTGAAGAATCACCTTTTCTGCCGCATCCCGTGCCAAATTTAAGACATCTTGATCTTCGACTAAACTAGCTAGGGCAAAATCTGCCAATCCCGACTGGCGTTTACCCAACACTTCGCCAGGCCCCCGAAAGCGCATATCCATTTCTGAAATGAAAAAGCCATCCTGGGACTGTTCCAACACTCCCAGACGTTGACGGGCTGTATCAGTCTTAGAACCGCTCATGAGTAGGCAGTAAGATTGATGAGAGCCACGACCTACACGACCTCGCAATTGGTGTAGCTGAGATAAGCCAAATCGCTCAGCATTTTCAATCAACATCACTGTCGCATTTGGTACATCTACCCCCACTTCAATCACTGTTGTGGCAACAATAACTTGGGTCTGGTTGTCACGAAAAGCGTTAAGTGCCTCGTCCTTTTCCGTCGAGCTCATGCGACCGTGAAGTAGACCAAGCTGGAATTCTGGGAAGATACTCTCAGAAAGTCTTTGATGCTCTTCTACAGCAGAACGCACGTCTAATTTTTCTGATTCTTCAATCAGGGGCAATACTACATAACATTGACGCCCTTGCACAATTTCCCGACGAATCAGGTCATAGGCATGGTTGCGTTGCTTTCCTGCCATTACTGTAGTCTGAATCTCCTGCCGTCCTGGAGGAAGTTCATCAATCTGACTGACATCCATATCACCGTGTAAAGTCAACGCTAGGGTTCTGGGAATTGGCGTTGCTGTCATGGTTAAAACGTGAGGAGACTGACCTTTTTGCTGCAAACGAGCTCGTTGCTGTACGCCAAAGCGGTGCTGCTCATCAATTACCACTAAACCGAGTCGCTGGAAATTTACTTTGTCTTGAATGAGAGCATGAGTACCCACCAACAGAGGCAATTCCCCAGTTTCTAGCTGGGAATGGATTTCCCGGCGTTTAGCAACTTTTGTCGAACCCGTTAGTAATTCGACTGGTAAATGGAGCAGATTGAACCAACTAACTAACTTACGATAATGCTGTTCTGCTAACACCTCTGTGGGAGCCATCAGCGCTGCTTGGTAGCCGGATTGAATGGCTGCGAGGATGGCAACTACACCCACAACCGTTTTACCCGAACCAACATCTCCTTGCACTAAGCGGTTCATCGGCGTTTCTGATGCCAAGTCATTGAGGATGTCGTTAACTACTCGCTTCTGAGCATTGGTTAATTCAAAGGGTAATAACTGATGGAATTGGTCGATTAGTTGACCAGTAGCGGCGAGGACGGCACTATTCTGAGCTTTCTGTTGCTGTTTGCGGCGCTGCAGAAAACCTAATTGTAAGTAGAAAAACTCATCAAAGACCAATCGCCGTCGGGCATGGCTGAGTAGGTCACTATTTTCGGGAAAATGGATATTAGCGATCGCATCTTTGAGCTTAGCTAAACCGTACTGCTTTCTTAAGGCGGCTGGCAAGGGGTCTTTGAGTTGAGCAGCACTGGGTAAGGCAGCGATTATTGCCTGTCTCACTAAGTCAGCCGGCACACCTTCTGTTAAGGGATACACTGGTAAAACTCGACCAATTTTCATTGAGTCAATGCTGCCACCAAGGCTTTCTAAAACTTCCAGTTCCGGGTTTTCTAAAGTCACGCCGTACTTATTCTTTTTGACTAACCCAGAGGCGGCAATTACTGACCCTACAGGATACTGGCGCTTGAGCCTTTCTTGCCAGCCGCGATTCGAGTAACGAGTACCAGCAAAGAAGCGACTGAGCTTAATTTGCCCAGTGGGATCTTGCAGCATGATCTCGAAAATCGTCAATTTCTTGTTGCGGGGACTCGTAAAACAGCTACAGCGCTTTACTGTTCCCATGATGGTTACTGTCTCACCGACAACTAATTTAGAGATATGGACTTGACGGGCGTAGTCAATGTGGTCACGGGGATAATAATAGAGGAGGTCGCGTACTTTATAAACACCCAGACGTGCCAAATATCCGCTTTTTCTTAGGCCGACTGGTTCAAATTCCGCCAGTGGTAGGTCAAGATTTCTCTTGGGTGTACCTAAGTAAGAGGAAGTAGTTTCTTTGTTGGTTTCTACTAAGGGCGTCGTTCGAGGAGACTTCGATTGAGCAGGCTCTGATTTTGGCTCACCCTCAGTTAAACGGCGCTGAATTTCTTGTTGCACCTGTTGCAAAAATCGACGAGTATCTGCGATTACATGTAGCCGTTCCTCAAAAGTCATCTGAGGATAGTAGGCAAACTTGGTAGCAGCTTCTTGCCATTGACGTCGTTCTGCTAAGCTGAGGTTCTCAGGAGTTTTACCTAAGCTCAGGCAAAGAAACTCGCTAAAGCAGTATTGCTTACCTACCAAGTCAGTACAACCCCTTTCAACTTCCACTGAAAGAGCTTTTTGTAATCGCACCCAATCCGGTGATTCTTGCACCACGACTTCCACCTTCAAAAATTAAAAATTATCTAACATTTTCAATTTTTAGTTACTCCTCGAACCAACTAGAACGCCATGCAGCTTCAGCTTGGGCAACAGCAAGTTCTCGCTGTTTTTTGTGATATTTTTGCCCGAGGGTTTTTGTTTTGCCTGATAGCTGCCGAATTTTGTTACGCAAAGCAGTCAAAGTAGGATCAGCAAATTCGATCTCTGAGAGGCGCAAATTAATGGCAATGATGCGCGTGATTGTCGAGTCTTCTTCTTCCCCCTCAGTTTCTATCTCCATCAACAAGTTCATCAGATTGGGTGAACCAGCCGTCAACTCAGAAGAGGCTTCAACCTTAGCGGCGGCTTCAAAAACTGCCGTTGGCAATTTATCGGGGATTATGCCTCTTTTTTGCAAGATATTATTAATATCTGTAGATATATCTTGAAGGGTTTGTGCGATCGCTTCTTCGAGCTGGTTTTGCCACTGCCGTAACTGCTCTGGTTTGAGCGGCAAATCATCAGAACTATCAGTGGTTTCTAGAGTATCATCATCTTCTTCTTCTGGCTTCTCTAGAGTTCCAGGCAACTCTTCTGGAACGATTGGCGGCACTTGAGCGCTAGCCTCTAGTAATTCAAAGACGGTTTCCTCTTGCTCCGTCTCTTCTTCATCCGCCATCTCAGTTAGATCTTCTGAGTACTCTAGGTGTAAAAGCAACTCCTCTTTAGCCTGTTCACCTAGGTGTCTCACGTTACTCTGCAATTTTTGCCGTTGACTGAAAGGCAACTTTACAAAGGAATCAGGATAACCCTGGGTACAAACCCGATAACTCGCCATAATTAGCTGCTGCCGCACGGCTTGCCCAAGTACCGTCAGATATTTAGAGTAAACACCGTAAATTTCTGTTGCCAAGAGGGCGCTCATTTCTTCTAGATTTGCTAAATCCTGTTCAATTTGCTCAACTGCTCTGACCATAATGTCCGATAACTAACCAGGTTGAGAATACACTAATGCATCCCTCCTACAGGATAGCGACTCGTCTCCTCTTGGGTTCGTCGTCTATATTCCGCAGGTAGACATGCCTATTTGCCTAATTACCATAGCCTAGACTAGATAAGGCTTCTCAGCTTGATCTTTGAGAGACGTTTCCACGGGATTGTAGCACCTAGCGCTAGCCAAATTTCTCTTTTGTGAGCTACGAAAATGTGCTGTGCGGAACACCTCTGCTGCACCGCAAAATATTGTATCTATATAGATAGTCAGGCTAATTTAGCTAGCTTAGGAGTATAAGGGCTAATTGGTAGAGTACAAGTTTGTTTTATAACTGCTTGTATTGCAGTTATATTATTGTAGTTTTCTAGTCCTTTATGGGAGGCTTCATTTATTAGAAGCTATATTATTTCTCCCTTGGTAGACTACGTATAGCTAGATTCCTCATTTTAGGAGGTAAGCACCATGGCTGGAGTTTGCAAACTTGACATCAAAGAAACTATTACAGAACTAAAAAATCTTTTAACTGAACAAAAAACTGCCATTAGCTTTCAAAAAGTTCAAGCTCTGTACCTTTTCAAAACTGGTCAAATTAGAACAGTTAAAGATCTGGCAGTAGCTATTGGTAGGAACCGAGTTACAGTACAGCACTGGTTAAAAAAATACCGTGAGCAAGGTATTTCGGGACTGTTGAAGGTTAAGCACGGTGGTGGACGAAAACCAGTAATCCCTCCAGAAGCACTCGCAGGTTTACAGAAACGTCTTGAGGATCCTCGTCTAATCTTCAAGAGTTACGGAGACATTCACAAATGGTTACAACAGGAGTACGGTATCAATGTTGATTACAAAACAGTCTATGCAACGGTGCGATATAAACTCAAGGCTAAACTGAAATTTCGGCGACGCTCTTAGCAAAACAAAACACAGATATCAAACTTTTTTTAAAAAAGCTGTCTTTCCTCACCAAAATTTGGGTTTCAAGTCTCTATTCAATTTCTCGAATCAGTTCTACAAATAGGACAATCTAGTACTGAGGTATCAAGAAATTTGCTAACCTAGGCTGTTAAAGCAGATTAAGAATTGTTTCGATCGTGAGTTCTAAACATCTGCCGGAAACTACTGCCTACGTCCGGATTACTAAACACTCCTGGCAACAGGGATTTTTAGAAGGGGAGGTTCAAGCCGCAGAGTATGAGTGGCAATTTAAGTGGCGTTTCCATGGGGGTCAGTTATCCGTCAGACCTTCTCTGGGACGCGCCCTGATTGAGGAGCCACTCGGTCGCTTTTTAGAGCGATGTGATTACCAGTTAGAGCCGGGAGGAGATTATGTTTTTACAATAAAAGCTCAACTTTAATGGAAGATGGTTAAATTGTTAAATAGTAAATGGAAAATTGAGGCTATAAACCAAATCATGGTATTAGAAACTCAACTTTCCATTTTCCGTTTTCCATTTTCTATTGGCAACGAACCCCATCTCACCTCAAACGAGGGAGTAGTCAAACCCTGTCGTTCTCAGTCCCTAGGTAGCGTTCAATTAAGAGAATGGCGACCAAATCATCTACGGGTCGAGGGGGTTGTCGCATTCCTTTGGGGATCAAGCGTTCAATCCCTTTGGCAGGGTACATTTGCCAGTAGCGATCGCGTGCTTCTAAACTGCTGTAGCGTTCGTCTACCAAAATAATTGGCAGGGAGGCAGGTAGTTCTTGAGTAAGTTTCTGTTTCCAGTTCTTGGCAGTGGTTTGATTACCCATAACTATTATGTCAACAGCAAACTGTTGGCATAACTGTTTGATGGTCGTCATCACATTTTGTGATTCTACAACCTGATGGTAAAGGAGCTGCCGCTCCCTAGCCATAATTGCTAAGCCACACTTATCCCGTCCGGGATCAAAACCTAAAATCATCTCATGTCCTGAAAACTACCTCACCATTTTGAGTTGCTACCAACTGCATCTTTAAAGGACCAGCAGCATAGGTCTTATTTTGCACGACTGCTCTCACGTCTAACGGTTGTCCGTATTCACTTAGCTGTTCAATAAAGCGAATAATTTTGGTATTGTCGCCATCTGCTACTTCAATTTTACCTAGAACACCAGCGCGACGAGCCCGGAATTCAGATGCTGCTAGCAACTGATCTAGGCGCTGCTGTATTTCCTCGCTGCCCATGACGGAGGAATCGGTAGAAGTGGCAGCTAGGACTTCTCCAGCCTGAAAAATAACTTGATTGAGAGCCGCATCAGCAAAGACTTGTATCGTTTTTTCTCCTACTACATAGTTAGCAGCTGAGAGAATTCGCACTACGTAGTCTTGACCATCTTTAATTTGGTTGATTAGCTGTTCAGCTTGTGTTTGAGTGATTTCTACTACTCTTTGATCAGAATTACCATTACTGGAGAGGGTAATTTCCCTGGCTGTGCGATTTGCTTCCCGCAGCAACTGATTAAACGCCTCCGTGGCGGCTTCCGGCTCAGCAATACGCACTACTCCAGAAGCCAGAACTTGACCACGTAAAATAGCGACATTTCCCGCACGTAAAGTTTGATAATTTCGGTAGTATTGCTCTAGAGTTTCTACTTCTCTTTCTAGAAAAGTGAGCTGTTTTTCTCTTGCTTCTAGCTTTTGGTCTCGGTCAGCGAGCTCAGTTTCTCTTTGGAGCAGTTTTTGTTCAAGTTCTTTAAGAAGAGTTTCTCGTTGGGCAATTGCTTCTTGAAGTTTTTGTTCGAGTTCTGCGAGACGGCCTTCACGCTGCGTAATTATTTCGTCCCGCACGGCAATTTTTTTGTCAAGTTTAGAGATTGCCTCATCTTGCTCGGCAAGTTCTGCATTACGTTCTTCAATGGTTTGATCTCGCTTGATTAGTTCCTGATCTCCTTGAGCAACTCGCGTTTTTAACTGAGTAATTTGTTGATTAAGTTGAGCAATTTGACTGGTGAGTTGCTCTCGTTGCTGCAGGAGTTGCTGACGTTCAATCAGAAGCGACTGAATCTCTTTTCGCAGACCTGTAGCTTGCTGAGATACTTGTTTTAGTTGAGCTTGAGCTTGCTGGAAATTTTTATTAGTAATATCTAGACGTTTCTGAACGTCTGATTGCTTAGCTCTGGTTTTAGCCAACTCATTCTCTACTCGATTTTTTTGAGTATTAATTTCCTCAATATCACGACGAGCATGTCTGAGTTTTTGTAAGATGTTATCCAGCTCAAAAATTCCTTCCCGGAGAGATTCACTCAAGCCAAACAAAATTCCTAGGGTCGAGGCAGAAATTAGACTACCGGTGATAATTGCAACTAACGTAGCCGTCTGGCGGGGACGTAGCTTGAATAAACTCAGCCGCGCTTTTCCTACTCGCGAGCCAATGCGATCGCCTAGTGTGGCGAGCAAGCCTCCCAGCACTAGAATTGCAATAATCAGGATGTAACCGCTGGTCATCGCCTGCCTTTATTCTTTCCAGATACAGCCTATCTCATGCCTATGGTGCGTTACGCTTTTTTCTAGAGAGAATACAATTGGTCAACTTAAATTAGTAACCGAAACTAGTGAGTTAAACAAAACTTCACAAGCAACGCGCCATCCAGATATCTGGACGGCGCAAGATAAATAAATCGTTAGTTGAATTCTCTAACTAAAATTACTGACTTTTTTTTTGATATTATCCTTTGGTAAGTACTAGCTCTTACTCGCTGTTGCTGCGCCCACTATTGCTAAATTTGCGCGCGCTAGGCTAGGAAGAACTATACCGAAAGGATTCTCGGTCATCACTGACGACCTGACAGAGCTTTTGAAGATGCCATCTAGACTAACGATGTTGTGATCATCACTGCCTAAAGCACCTTCAGTACTAGCAATTTGTCCCCCCTGCTAGCACAGCTCTTACGAGCAGCTCTTTTTGTCCCTCAGCCTATGGTCGCTGTAGGTATAGTCTTGTTGCCAGATTAGGTAAATTGCTGACTTAAAACCACCGGATTATGGACGGTAATTTTCTTCTTGTGAATAGAAATCATCCCTTCGGAACGTAGATCCCCCAGCAATCGAGTGACTGTAACACGGGTTGAGCCAATCGCTTCGGCGATCGCTTGATGGGAAAGCTTTAAGTCAATTGTGATACCGTCGGTGCTAGGTATCCCAAAATCTCGACAGAGAATTAACAAAAAACTGACCAATCGAGAACCCATATCACGGTGAGCCAAAGTCTCAATCATCATTTCGGTTTGCAAGATCCGAGATGACAACCCGCGCAGCATCAACATCGATAGCTCTGGGTTGTTATGAAGGGCTTTTTCTACCTGATCAATCTGGGTTGAGAGCAGTTCTACCGGAGTAAAGGCAACTGCGTGGTAAAACCGATCAGAGCGGTGGCCCGTAATCAGTGATAGAACGCCGAAAACACTGTTTTCTCGCAATAGCGCCACAGTGATTTCTTCTCCTGCCTCATAAACCCGAGAGAGTTTAACGGCACCTTTGAGCAAAAAGTAAACCCGTTCCGCTGGATCTCCGGGGAAGAAAATTGTCTTACCCCGCTCAAAGGTTTCTACGACCGGTGGAAATGCCCCACCGCCCATCTGACGGAACACATGTGCTAACGGTCTATCTTGTGTCACGACCATATCTGTTTCTCCTGCACCAATGCCTAGTAGACTTGGTGTCAATTCGTTGCCGGCGAAGCTTTAGGCTCACAAACCGACCTGAGACACCCTGACTTGTATCCAAGCATACTCATCCGAGTCTCAGATAGTTTTTGTAAAATATACTACAAAATAGACAGGGATTTAGATTTATCTTAAATATTTGGCTTGTAATGCTAATTTTGGCAGCATAACCAAAGGCAGGGTTCTGAGGCTAAATCGGTAAGCCCCAAGCAAAAATCAGTTTTTCCCAGTTAACCAATTAACCGACCAGTCAAGTATGAGACTGACCAAAATAAATTGGTCTTATGCACCCGGTTGATGGCAGTTGACAATTTCTGTTGGAGTAATCGCCAAGTAGCCTTACTATATTTACTATTATGCTTAATTTGACTGGAAAAAACGCTCTCGTCACAGGTATTGCTAATAACCGTTCCATCGCCTGGGGCATTGCCCAGCAGCTTCACGCGGCCGGTGCTTCTTTGGGTGTGACTTATCTACCCGATGAAAAGGGTCGATTTGAGAAAAAAGTTAAAGAGGTGGTAGAACCTCTCAAACCCAGCATCTTTCTGCCCTGTAACGTTCAGGATGACGCCCAGATTGATGAAACTTTTGCGGCGATTGCTCAACAGTGGGATAAGCTCGATATTCTGATTCATTGTCTCGCCTTTGCTAATAAGGAAGATTTATCAGGGGACTTTAGTAAAACTTCCCGACAGGGTTTTGCCCAAGCCTTGGATATCAGCACTTACTCCTTGACTAGGCTGGCAGCAGCAGCCAAGCCTTTGATGAAAGAAGGTGGCAGTATTGTCACCCTGACTTACTTGGGCGGGGTTAAGGTCATACCCAATTACAATGTCATGGGGATTGCCAAGGCGGGACTGGAAATGAGCGTCCGTTACTTAGCTGCTGAACTCGGACCAAGCAACATTCGGGTAAACGCGATCTCCGCTGGTCCAATTCGGACTCTAGCATCCTCTGCGGTTGGGGGAATCCTCGATATGATTCATCACGTCGAAGAAATAGCACCTCTGCGCCGTACTGTTACTCAGTTGGAAGTAGGAAACGCGGCGACTTTCTTGGGTAGCGATTTGGCAAGTGGAATTACTGGTCAAGTCTTGTACGTGGACGCCGGATACGAGACGATGGGGATGTAGAGCTGCTCTTCGGCTTGAGGATAGCCGAGTAGACAATAGTAGCAACGGTCGTGTAGGTAAACGGAAGCTTAGATTTTATGCAGATCAGTGACCGTAGTATTCTTAATAGCCAAAGCCAAGAGCAACAGCTAGACGCGAGGAAGGCTTCTGTCAGCCGTACTACGGGAGAGACAGATGTACAAGTCTCGTTAAATTTGGATGGCACAGGGGCTTGTACAGCCGCCACTGGTGTCCCCTTTCTCGATCATATGCTGCACCAGATTGCCTCCCATGGTCTGATTGATTTGGAGGTACGGGCAACGGGTGATTGGGAAATTGATGATCACCACACGAACGAAGATGTGGGGATCACCCTGGGACAAGCTTTGGCGAAGGCGCTAGGTGATCGCAAAGGGATTGTCCGCTTCGGTCATTTTTTGGCTCCTTTAGATGAGGCGTTGGTTCAGGTAGCTCTCGACTTTTCCGGTCGTCCTCACTTAAGCTACGGTTTGGCAATTCCCACACAGCGGGTTGGTACTTATGATACTCAGTTAGTGCGGGAGTTTTTCGTAGCAGTGGTCAATCATAGCCAGATGACGCTGCATATTCGTCAATTGGATGGGATCAACTCGCATCATATTATTGAAGCAACTTTTAAAGCTTTTGCCAGGGCAGTAAGAATGGCAGTGGAAGTTGATCCCCGTCGTGCTGGCACGATCCCCAGTTCCAAGGGTGTATTGTAGGTTGAGCGATCGCTTTTAGGACTTTGAATTGCGAAAAAGCGGAGTCAAGGTATTTTACCGTCATTTATTTGAGTATTCCCCTCGCCACATCCTCGGAATTTGACCGAAAATAATGGGATTCAAGCCTCCCCCCTTCCAGGGGGACTTTGTTTATGATATGTTTTTGATGTAGGTTTTTCCACGTCAAATGATTGTCTTAGAGTTCAAGGCTAAGGGAAAAACAACTCAATACGCTGCTATAGATGAGGCGATTAGAACCGCTCAATTCGTCCGCAACAAAGTTATCCGTCACTGGATGGATAATCGAGGTGTAGGACAAAAAGAGCTGTATCGCTACAACACTAAGCTCAGAGCTGAGTTTCAATTCGTGAAAGCCTTGAACTCTCATGCTTGTCAGGTTGCAGTTGAAAGAGCCTATAGCGCTATTGCTCGGTTCTACAGCAATTGTAAGAAGGCTATTCCAGGGAAGAAAGGCTATCCAACGTTTAAGAAAAATTGTCGATCACTCGAGTACAAAACTTCAGGATGGTCGCTTTCTGCCACCCGAAAACAAATCACTTTCACGGATAAGAAAGGGATTGGCAAGCTTAAACTCAAAGGGACGTGGGATTTAAACTACTACCAGTTAGAACAGATAAAACGAGTTAGGTTAGTGCGTCGTGCCGATGGGTACTATGTTCAGTTCTTGGTAAGTGCCGAGAACAAAGTAGACATTAACCCAACAGGTAAAACTATTGGATTAGATGTTGGACTCAAAGAGTTCTACACCGATAGCAATGGACACACTGAAGCTAATCCTAGGTTTTATCGAACAGGCGAGAAGCGGCTGAGGTTTAGACAACGCCGTGTTTCTCGCAAGAAAAAAGGCTCAGCCAACCGTAAAAAAGCCATTAATCGACTAGGACGAGTACACCTCAGAATAAGTAGGCAACGTGAAGAACACGCCAAAAGACTGGCGCGTTGCGTAATCCAATCTAACGATTTGGTAGCCTATGAAGATTTGAGGATTAGAAACTTAGTTAAAAATCATTGTCTTGCCAAATCTATTAATGATGCAGGTTGGTATCAATTCAGGAAGTGGCTAGAGTATTTCGGGGTTAAGTTTGGCAAGATAACTATTGCGGTTAATCCTTCCTACACTTCGCAAAAATGCTCTAGTTGTGGCACTCTTGTCAAAAAGTCCCTATCGATGAGAACCCATATTTGTCAGTGTGGGTTCGTGTTAGATAGAGACTGGAACGCCGCTATCAACATCCTGAAATCAGCCTTGAGTACCACAGGGCATGTGGGAACTTGGGTCATCAACCCGAACGCTTTGGGAGATTCGACCTCTACTTTGATTGGAGAAATCCTGTTAAAGCAAGTTGGGTCTATGAACAAAGAATCTCCGCACTTATAGGACGGAGAGTGTCAAATAAAAAAATAGCCATATTTAATTGCGATTAAACATGGCTATCTAATACTTGCTTAGCTAATTTATTCCTGTTGAGAGTAGCTGAATAGTTAATACCAATTTCAGCTTACTACCAACCAATTGCCAATAGAATTAAACTGCTGCCAAGTGGAAGGCTGCTCCCAGCCCAGCGGCCATTTCTTCAGGAGAGATTTTGCCGTCCTTATTAATATCAAGAGCATCAAACACGGCATCGGTTCCTGCCCATTCTTCACGGGTAATGAAACCGTCATCATCTAAGTCATAAACCTGGAAAATATCCTTGGCAGCATGACTAACAGTTGTCTCTCCTTCAAGGCGTGCTAGCCTCTCTTCTAGGAGTTTTTCCAGAGCAATCAAAGCTTTCGAGAAGCCACTAATCCCTTCCTCCAGTTTTTGAGATGCCATGGGATCCTCCGCATGCATCCGCTCAAAAGTTGCTTTGTCGATTGAAATTTTTTCAATTTCAGCACTAGCTGCCTTTTTCGGATCTAGCTTACGGGGTAAATCCCCTGTAGTTGATTGCAACTCATCCAGGAGTTTAGGTGAAATAGTTAGCAAATCACAGCCCGCTAACTCGGTAATTTCCCCAATGTTACGGAAGCTAGCCCCCATTACCTCGGTGTTGTAACCAAATTTCTTGTAGTAGTTGTAAATTGTGGTCACTGACAACACACCAGGATCTTCAGCCGGGGGATAGGAATCTCGTCCGGTTTCCTTCTTATACCAGTCCAAAATCCGCCCGACGAAGGGAGAGATTAGTGTTATGCCACCTTCGGCACAAGCAATCGCCTGATGCAAACCAAAAAGTAACGTCAAGTTGCAGTGGATGCCTTCTTTTTCCAGAACTTCGGCGGCGCGAATGCCTTCCCAAGTTGAGGCAATTTTAATCAGCACTCGTTCACGGGATACCCCAACGGCTTCGTATTGGGAAATCAGATCATGAGCCATAGCAATTGTTGCTTCGGTATCGTAGGATAACCTCGCATCTACTTCTGTAGAAACCCGCCCTGGAATGATTTCCAGGATACGACGTCCGAAAGAAACTGCTAGTCGCTGGAATGCCAAGGAAGCCACCTCAGAGGCGGGCGCACTGCTACCAGCATCTTCTCTAGCTTGTTTTAAGGTTTCATCAACAATTTCTTGGTACTGCGGCATTTGAGCAGCCGCCGTAATCAGCGAGGGATTAGTCGTAGCATCTCGCGGTACAAAGGTTTTGATCGCATTGATATCACCAGTGTCGGCAACAACTGTCGTCATTTCACGCAGTTGTTCGAGTAAATTCTTAGCCATTGTCAGTTCCTGTAATTTAGGGTTTTGTTCAAGGTCAACGAAAGTCTAAACTTTCCCCACACCGTGATCTAAGCCAAGGCTAACCGATTTCAGCTTAGGCTAAATGTTGCAGGCTTTACATACACCCTATGCTTCACTTTCTCTGGAAAAGTAGAGAGTGTAAAGTGGGAAAATAATTAAGATTATTGCCTGCTAAGTTTAAGATCTATACTGATGCCAACATTGGCGAGCAATTGCCCAGTCTTCTTCAGTATGCACCACCAACACTGGCACGGTTGAGTCATGACTAGCAACATCAAGATTCACGGGGGATGAAGAGTTTTTCTCTAAATCTAGCTTCACCCCCAGAAACTCAAAAGCTTCACAGGCTTTCTGGCGTACCTCTGGATTATTTTCTCCAATGCCTGCGGTAAACACCAGCGCATCTAAGCCGCCGAGACTGGCAAGCATCGCCCCGATCAATGCTCGCAGTCGGTGGATAAAGATCTCAAGGGCTAATTGAGCGCGTTTGTTGCCTTGAGCGATCGCTTCTTGAATAGTTCGCAGATCGGCGGAAATGCCCGAAACCCCCTTAAAACCAGAAGCTTTATTGAGCATTTCATCCAACTGAGCTGCGTCTAAATCGTATTCTCGCATCCAGTAGATCAAAATTGCTGGGTCAATTGAGCCACTGCGGTTACCCATCATTAACCCTTCCAGCGGCGTGAATCCCATAGTCGTGTCAATGCTGACACCATCTTTAATAGCTGCCAAAGAACAGCCATTACCCAAATGGCAAGTAATTATTTTAAGGGAATCTAAAGGTTTGCCAAGGATTTGAGCACTACGTTCAGCGCAGTATTGATGGCTGATGCCATGAAAGCCATAGCGACGGATGCCTTTCTCAAACCACTCGTAGGGTATAGGATAAACCGCTGCTTCCAGGGGGATTTTACTGTGAAAAGCGGTGTCAAATACTACTAGTTGAGGAATATCCCCTAAAACCTGCTCAATAGCTTCAATTCCCTCTAAGTTTGCGGGGTTATGGGCGGGTGCTAGGGTAGATAAACGAGCGATCGCCTCTTTGACTTCAGGAGTAACTAAAGTCGGCTGAGTATAATCTTGCCCCCCGTGCACCACACGATGACCCACTATGTCAATTTCTGATAGCTGATCTAATACTGGTGTTTCCCCCTGAGTCAGGGTGTCTAGCATCTGCGCCATCCCTTGATGACGGTCATCGGATTCTAGTTTAGTTTCTTGTGTTGCTCCCTGAACTTTAACTTTGAGGACACCACGACCATTGGCGACACTCCAGTCAATGTTAGCTTCCCACAACGGTTTTGGGGATTGCTCCGGCAAAGTCTCGCCGCTTAACTGATATAAGCAACTTTTCTGAGAACTTGAACCCGCATTAAGCACTAAGATTTTCATGGGGTTAAATATAGTTAACTACCCAAATTTTGCCCAAAAAATCAATAGCAGTATTAGACTTCACGCTTCAAACGGCGCAGACGAGTTGAGTAACTTCTAATCACGCCAAGAGCAAACATCGGTGTTTCTTGAACTGCAAACAAAAATCGCTCTTCGTCGAGTGTAGCCAATCGGCAATCAGTTTTAGCAATAGCTGTTGAGGCTCTATCTCCTGTTTCTTGGACTAGTGCGCCTTCGCCAAAAACATCACCATGCTTAATTGTTTCTACAACCTTGCCATCAATGAACAACTCTACCTCTCCTTCGATGATGCCATACATAATATCTCCGGGTTGTCCTTCCTCAAAAATGACTTGGCCCGCCGAAAAGACTTGAGGTTCTGGCTGTTTTTGAAAGATAATTACTGTTTCTGCCGGTGTCAGCATGGCTTGATGATTCCTGTAAATAGGGATTGAGAATTCAAGATATCTCGATCTAGCGGCGCTTAAAAGGGAACAAGTAACGGGCAACACTTAGAGGTAATAAATAATAGGTTTGGGTACAAGACGTATAGACGAGAATGCCCTTGTCTTTACTCACCGGATGGATTCCCAAAAAGGTAGAGTCTATTACTTGTTACTTGTTACCCTTCGCTCCGCTCAAGGGCATGCTTATTACTTGTTACTTGTCCGTCACTAACATACCCTAAAGTTTGACTTAATTAGCGAATATTTTGGCTCAATTGGTACTAATTACCCGGTAGATGGCGTAATTGTTCACTCAGATGAGATCGATCGCCTAATACCTTAAGTAAGGGGCCGCGAGTACCATACTCGACAATGCTGACAGAAGCAACCTGCATACCAATGCGATCGCGAAATCTACCGACATCGATACCTAGTAGCAAGCAGAGCATAATACGGATTGTGGCTTTGTGAGATACCACCAGTACATTACCCGCATCGCAACTGCGTTCAATTTCGTCAATTACAGCAAAACTACGACGGGCAATATCTACACCCTTCTCTCCCCCGGTGGGAGAATTCCAGCCTGGATCATTTAACCAGCGAATATATTCATCATGGAAGTCACGATCCACTTCCTCCGGTGATTTTCCTTCCCACTTACCGTAGGCAATTTCTTTAAGTCCATCCCTGAGTTGCATTTCCATACCCGCAGCCTCACACAAAGGTTTAGCTGTGGCGATGGTGCGACGCATTGGACTAACAAAAACCGCTGTCCAAGGTATGGTTTTATAGGCAGCAGCAAAATCAGACGCCATCTGCCTACCTTCTGGAGTTAATTCCACGTCCAGCGTCCCACAATAACCTCCTTGACGACTGGCGGTTGTTTCCCCATGGCGTAGGAAATATAGCGTTAAACTCATGAATTAGTTCTGCAATAGGGTTGATATTCGGTATGGAAAGATCGGGGGAGCAGAACTTAAAAATTTAAAGCAAAATTATCTTTTTAGTTCTCAATTTCAGAAGCCTTACTCCCCCACTTCTCTTGCTTTTTCTTTATGTAATTACAGTTGGTTGTTCCCTTCCTGTAGAGTCCTTAATCTGAGCTACTTGCTCGGCAATTTCAATTAATGGTGCTAATGCTTTTTGGGTATCTTGGTCATGTTTACTAGCATCCGGTTCGTAGCTTTCTAAATAAACTCTGAGTGTGGCTCCTTTTGTTCCCGTACCAGAAAGGCGAAAAACAATACGAGAACCATCAGTAAAGACAATGCGAATACCTTGTTTATTACTGACGCTACCATCTACTGGGTCAGTGTAGCTAAAATCATCACTGTAATCGACTTCGTAGTTACCCAGTTGCTTACCTTTCATTTCTGGAGTCATCTGACGCAGACGTTCCATCAGTTCCCCAGCTTTTTGAGCGTCTACTTCTTCATAATCGTGGCGGGAATAGAAATTGCGACCATAGGTTTGCCAGTGACTACGAACAATTTGCTCTACTGATTCACCCCGTACTGCCAGGATATTCAGCCAGAATAACACTGCCCAGAGTCCATCTTTTTCCCGGACGTGGTTAGAACCAGTACCAAAGCTTTCTTCACCGCACAGGGTTGCTTTACCAGCATCGAGTAAATTGCCGAAAAACTTCCAACCTGTGGGAGTCTCGTAGCAGTCAATTCCCGCTTGGGCGGCTACTCTGTCTACAGCGCCACTGGTAGGCATTGATCTGGCAACTCCTGCTAGACCTTGACTATAGCCTGGAACCAGGTGAGCGTTGGCAGTTAACACCGCTAAACTATCACTGGGAGTAACAAAGAAATGGCGTCCTAAGATCATATTGCGATCGCCATCTCCATCGGAAGCTGCACCAAAAGCTGGGGCGTCTTCACCGAAGAGGATGTCTACTAGATCGTGAGCATACACCAAGTTAGGGTCGGGGTGACCACCACCAAAATCTTCCAAAGGTGTGCCGTTAACCACTGTCCCGGCTGGTGCTCCTAAGCGATGCTCTAAAATACTATGAGCATAGGGTCCAGTCACAGCGTGCATCGTATCCATGCACATGCGAAATTGTCTGGAAGTTAGTAACTCCTGAATGCGATCAAAATCAAACAGGGACTCCATTAATTGCGTATAGGGCTGCACGGAGTCGAGCACTTCGACTGCCATAGAACCTAATTTAAATTCACCCAGCTTGTCTAGATCAATATCCTCTGCTTCCAGGATTTTATACTGCTCAATCTCTTTAGAACAAGCATAAATTGCCTCAGTTACCTTTTCCGGTGCTGGGCCACCATTGCTGGTGTTGTACTTGATGCCAAAGTCACCCTCTGGGCCACCTGGGTTGTGACTGGCGGAGAGGATAATGCCACCGAATGCTTGGTATTTACGGATTACGCAGGAAGCAGCCGGGGTAGACATAATACCACCACGACCAACTAAAATCCGCCCAAAACCATTGGCTGCTGCCATTTTTAAGATGGTTTGGATAGCTTGGCGATTATAGTAGCGACCGTCGCCACCAAGAACCAACGTCTTACCCTGAGAGCCTTCCAGGCTATCGAAGATTGACTGGACAAAATTTTCTAAGTAATGAGGTTTCTGGAAAACCGTAACCGCCTTGCGTAGCCCTGAAGTTCCGGGCTTTTGGTCGGTAAAGGGTGTAGTTGAGATAGTGGCTATATTCATGAAAATCTCAAAAGAGCTACCTGTAAACTAATTTGACACACTCCCGACGCTGAAGATCATCTTTAGTAGGGGAAGCAAATTAAGCCATGTCTTGATTCGTCTACTGCACAGAAAGTGGGAGATTTCCTTCTCTTTTTGGGGAAGTGGTTTTGTCAAGGAAATTTACACGGGAGATTTCCCCACAGCAGAGAAAATAGAAAATTGAGCTGCATCTGCCAGAATTTGGCTGACATGTGGCCTCAATTTTCCCTTTTCAATTAACTATTTTCCCTTGAGTCAGGCCATTGCCAATCACGAATCTCAGGCATATCTTCACCGTACTTAGTAATGTAGTGCTTGTGTTCAATCAATTTATCGCGCAGATGCTGTTTGACATAAGCCGCTGCGTACCCCAACTTCGGCACTCGATCAATTACGTCTCCTACGAGGTGGAAGCGGTCTAGATCATTGCGTACCACCATGTCAAACGGTGTCGTTGTCGTTCCCTCTTCCTTATAACCCCGGACATGGAGATTTTTGTGATTTGTCCGGCGGTAAGTCAGGCGATGGATCAGCCAAGGGTAGCCGTGATAAGCAAAGATAATCGGCTTGTCTGTAGTGAAGAGAGTATCAAATTCCTTATCCGACAGACCGTGAGGGTGTTCACTTTCCGGTTGAAGCTTCATCAGGTCAACCACGTTAATTACCCGTACCTTGAGCTCATGGAAGTTTTGCCGGATTATGTCAACAGCAGCCAGGGTTTCTAAGGTGGGAACATCTCCCGCACAAGCCATCACCACATCCGGTTCACTACCTTGGTCATTGCTGGCCCACTCCCAAATGCCAATCCCTCCTGTGCAGTGCTTAATCGCTGCTTCCATATCCAGGTATTGCAACTCAGGTTGCTTACCCGCCACGATAACGTTGATATAGTTGCGGCTGTTTAGACAGTGGTCAGTTACAGACAGCAGGGTATTAGCATCAGGGGGTAGGTAAACCCGGATGACATCTCCCTTTTTATTAATCACATGATCAATAAAACCAGGGTCTTGGTGAGAAAAACCATTGTGATCCTGCCGCCAGACGTGGGAAGTTAGTAGGTAATTAAGAGAGGCAATGGGCCGACGCCAAGCAATGTCGTTGCTAGTGGTCTTCAGCCACTTGGCGTGTTGGTTGAACATCGAGTCAATGATGTGGATAAACGCCTCGTAGCAAGAGAAGAAGCCGTGGCGACCAGTAAGTAGATATCCTTCTAGCCAACCTTGGCAAGTATGCTCACTGAGGATTTCCATGACACGACCATCCGCAGCCAAATGGTCGTCTTCTGGAAGGATCTCGGCTGTCCATGTCCGATTAGTTACTTCAAGTAAGCTACCGAGGCGGTTTGATACGGTTTCGTCCGGGCCCATCACTCGGAAATTATTCATATTGAGTTTCATCACATCCCGCAAAAAGCACCCCATAATTTGAGTTGCTTGTGCAATAACAGCACCTGGTTTGGACACTTCAACCGCATAATCCCGGAAATCTGGCATTTTCAGGTTTTTTAGCAAAATGCCACCGTTAGCATGGGGGTTGGCTCCCATACGGCGATTGCCTTGAGGTGCCAACTCTGCTAGTTCGGGAATTAATTGTCCGTTTTCATCGAAGAGTTCTTCCGGCTTGTAGCTTTTCATCCAGTCTTCCAGCATAGTCACGTGTTCTGGATGGGAAGCTAACCCCGATAAAGGGACTTGGTGCGATCGCCAATAATCTTCGGTTTTTTTGCCATCGACTTCTTTCGGGCCTGTCCAACCCTTAGGCGATCGCAAAATAATCACCGGCCACTGGGGACGTTTAGTATACCCGTTAGTACGAGCCTCCTGCTGGATTGCTTTAATCTCTGCAATCACCGTGTCCAAGGTTTGGGCCATCAACTGATGCATGGTTTCTGGTTCAGAACCCTCAACAAAATAGGGTTTGTAGCCGTAACCAATAAATAAGCTTTCCAATTCCTCGTGAGAAATCCGTGCTAACAGTGTCGGATTGGCAATCTTGTAACCGTTGAGGTGTAGAATCGGCAGCACCGCACCGTCGCGCACTGGGTTGAGAAACTTGTTCGAGTGCCAACTAGTTGCCAGAGCACCTGTTTCCGCTTCTCCGTCACCAACCACGCAGGCGACAATTAAGTCGGGGTTATCGAAAGCAGCGCCGTAAGCATGAGATAGTGCATAACCCAGTTCTCCCCCTTCATGAATCGAGCCAGGGGTTTCGGGAGCAACATGGCTAGGGATGCCACCAGGGAAAGAGAATTGTTTGAAGAGCTTCTTCATCCCTTCGGCATCTGGGGAAATGTTGGGGTACACTTCACTGTAGGTGCCTTCTAGGTAAGTATTGGCAACTAGACCAGGACCACCATGACCAGGCCCTGCGATGTAAATAACGTCTAAATCTTGAGCTTTAATGACGCGGTTTAAGTGTGCATAGATGAAGTTCAGCCCCGGAGTCGTGCCCCAGTGACCTAGTAACCTAGGCTTGATGTGTTCTAAGTTTAAGGCTTCTTTGAGTAGTGGGTTGTCATGTAGATATATTTGTCCGACAGAAAGATAGTTAGCTGCACGCCAGTAAGCATGAATCTTGCGCAGTTCTTCTGCGGCAAGGGGACTTTTTTGTTGTGTAGGTCTGGTTGGTGTTACTGTCATTAATTATTCCCCTTAATTCTTATTAAATTTTTACGCTTTACTAGGTTCAGTTTTCATTTTCTTCACGATAACTGACAGAACATAGCTTTTTTATAAAATTTTTACTTTTACCACAATATGATCTGCTTAGCTCAAACTTAAGCTACTTTTATAATCTGTTTTTAACCTATTCTTAAAAATGCTTACCTCAGGCTACTGATAATAGAACTTATCTCACGATATTTGTAATAAAACTTGAAGTATCAAACATCTACCAATAGTTATATAAACATCTTGAGTAACATAGATAATTATCTGCATTAAGTTGTGACAATGCTGGCAAATACATCTCTTGTTCATCTATGATTTTTGCAATAAGTCTAATAGTAAGTCTATGTAATTAAGCACACAAAAATTACCGGGAATTTTAATACAAACCCTTAAAGGTGCCTAGATATTTCTGAAGTTTGTGGCAAGATAATCTTTATTACTCTACTAATAATGGGAAAATAATCTTTATTACTCTACTAATGAACAGTTACCGATGTTGGAACCCAGCCAATCTCAAGTAGAAAATAAAATTTATCAGCCTAATTGGTCTGCATACTATGATGCTGTTGTTGGTCGTCCCCCCCGAGAGACACTCCTGAAAGCATTAGAACTTTTTGATGGAGAAAACTCAGCTGCTGAATCGCCCTTGGCAGTGGATCTTGGTTGTGGGGAAGGACGCGATACAATAGAACTCCTGAAGCGCGGTTGGCGGGTATTGGGAATTGATGCTCAACAAGAGGCAATCTCACGTTTGCTGAGTCGTCCCGATATAACTGCTGAACGCCTAGAAACCAAAGTCAGCGGCTTTGAAGAGGTAAGCTTGCCAGAGTCAGTAGATTTGGTCAATGCTAGTTTTTCACTGCCTTTTTGTCCGCCAGAATATTTTCCCGGTTTATGGCAAAAAATTGTAGCCTCTCTGCGCTCTGGTGGTCGTTTTTGTGGTCAACTATTAGGTGAGCGTGACTCTTGGTCAGTTTATACCTCGATGAATCATCACACCCCTGAACAAGTAGAAGAGTTACTCCAGCCTTTTGAAGTTGAGGCATTTGAGGAAGAAGAGCATCCAGGAAAAACAGCTTTGGGTCAACAAAAACACTGGCATCTTTTTCAGATTGTGGCTCGCAAGCGTTAGAGTTAAGGCAAATGGAAAAAGGATTTTGGATTAAGATCACAACCAGCACCTGAGTTCATCCATAGAGATAATCCAAAATCCAAAACCTGTCCTGAGCGAAGCGGAATGATCCAAAATTGAGTTACTATCCCTGTACAGCATTCTCGCCAATATTTGCAGGATCTAAACCTTGTTTAATCCAAGTTAGACAATCTTCTTCAGATGCAAAAATTCTCGGAGCTGCCACATTTTTTAAACTATCAGGTTTATAGTGATCGTAGAAGCATTTACCTAACTCTTGGTAAACGATAATCAGATTGTGGTTATAGATGTAGCGCCGTCTAAAATAATCACCACTCTTGACCACATCTGAGTTTTCATCAAGAAATTCTTGGGCAATATTGATAATAATGTCGAGTCTATTGGAACAGATGCCAGCGGGATTTTCTACCTTGTGAAACCTACCTTTATTCCCCAATTCAGAGATTAATCTGTAGGAATAGATAGAACGACCATCAATTATGCTAAAAACAAAGGGAATAATTAAATGTCCTTTGTGGGAAACCGATTTTTCGTACAGTAAGCGACTCATCTTAAATACCCTGGTAATTTTTTAGTGTGAGTGTTTATTGCTGGCGTTTTTGCCAGACTTCAAAAAAATTAAACAGTTTCAAAATCACTTATTTTGATCAGTATCAGGAATTAAGTAGAGAGACGATTTGTATAAAACTTGTTCTTGGTGAGTTTCGAGTGTGCAGTCAGACAAGGGATAAGCAACACAGGTTACGGTGTACCCTGCTTCTATTTCCGAAGCTTGTAGAAACTTTTGCTCACTTTGATTAACTTCACCTTTCACGAGTTTGGCAATGCAGGAAGAACAGGTTCCTTCTCGACATCCAGCAGGTAAGCGTGCGCCAGCTTCCTCGGCCATATCCAGAATGTACTGATCATCAGGTACTTCGATAGTGTGGTCGAGGTTATGTGCTAGGTTTACCAGCCGGACTAAATACACTGCCATCTGTTGCTCCTTGAAAATTCGCCTTCCCCCTTATCTAAATAGTGCCAGTCTGGGATCACTCTAGTAACATCTGAGCTAACATTCTGAAATAAAAATTAAAAAATACCCTTTTGTCGCTAAGGTTACTTGACAAAAGGCGCATTTGAAAATGCTGCCCTGTTCTGGGTAGCTATTCTTCATTGATTGACCGAGTGCTGACAAAAACTACTAAGTCTAGGGTTGAAGTTAAACCCTCTGTTTATAGTTTCTCAACCTAGTACTCTACCTCTAAGCTTCGTTGCGGGACAGTTCAACCCAGCGCTGATGCAAGAGTTGCCTCATTTCCTGCATCACTTCCGGCAAATCGAGAAACTGCTGACTCTGCACTTCGATTTCTGGAGCTAAAAGATTCAGAGATGCACAATCTCTACAAAAACGCAACACTTGTCGCCAACCAAATAACCAGTCTTTGCCCTCTTGTTGATGGGTAAGAATCGGTTTAAGCCGTTCTTCTTCCCTTTGAATCGCCTGTGCTTTTTTTCCCCAGGCATCTCTCCAGTGTTCGATTACTTGATGCCACTGCTGAACTATTTCGGTTTCATCGCTATCGTCGTACCAATCTCGCTCAACTAACAAAACTTCCCCAAGTTGTTTGAGACTCACACGGTCGGTACAACTCTCAATAGTAACTAAACCCTGCTCAAACCACAGCGGCAATTGACGGTAACTGACAAATTTGCCACGACCTTCAACAAATTTTACCCAGACCTGATTTTGCCATAACTCTAGGCGCTCGATTTGCTTGAGGGGGACTTTCAACAATACGGAAACTTGAAGGCGTACTTGCTCTAATGGCAGTTGTGTTGTGTCGATTAATCCTGAGGTGATTAGGTTTTGGGACATTGATAGATCACTCTGATTTTAGGGGACGCATAAGCCCAAAATTTAAGCTGCTCCCCGCCGTTTGCCATGGGTTGTCGAGGTGGCTAGAGTGATAACATTTCACTAAGCCTCCAGACTGGGTTTGCAGTTCGGGGGTTAGCCTCTCAGAAGCTTTCCAGGCTTCTGGGCGGCGATCAGATTTTTGGCTTTTTTGTTCTTATAGCCTAGTAGCATCTTTGACTTCGGTGTGGGGGTCAAGGTTTTTGTTATAAATCTTTACACTGTTGTTTTTGCTTAATTTTTACATTATTCAGGTAATAGAGAATCGCTTAAAACTGCCTAAACTAGGATGGGTAAAGTTTCAAAGAAGTTAATTTAAATTGTGCGACAAGAGGCTCCTTTGTTTTTCAGTGTTGTCATTCCTACTTACAATCGCCTACCAATTCTCGAAAAATGTCTGAGGGCTTTGGAAAACCAGCAACTTAGGGCTACTAGCGTCGTCATTGGCTATGAAGTTGTCTTGGTAGATGACGGTTCAACTGATGATACCTTGGGGTGGCTAGCAGCACACAAAGAAGAATTTCCCCATGTGCGATCGCTCTCTCAAGATCACCAAGGACCAGCAGCGGCGAGAAATCTCGGTGTTGAGCAGGCGACTGGTGAGACAATTATTTTTATTGATAGTGATTTAGTAGTTACCGAGCATTTTCTCCAGTCCCACGCTGATGCATTGATACAAGCACAGCAACAATTAGGAAACGATCGCTTTTTTACTTATGGTTGGGTAATTAATACCTGTAACTTCGAGCAACCCACCAGCGAGCCCTACAAAATTACCGATTTCTCGGCTGCTTATTTTGCTACTGGCAATGTGGCGATCGCACGTAAATGGTTAGAAAAAGCAGGACTCTTTGATACTCGTTTTCAACTTTACGGCTGGGAAGATTTAGAGTTAGGCGTTAGGTTGAAAAAGTTGGGTTTGAAATTAATTAAATGCCCTAAAGCTGTCGGTTATCATTGGCATCCTTCCTTTAACTTAGAGCAAGTTCCTTCTATGATTGACCGAGAAATCCAACGGGGACGCATGGGTGTTCTTTTCTACCAAAAGCATCCCACCTGGGAAGTACGGATGATGATTCAGATGACTTTACTGCATCGAATGTTATGGGGTGGGCTTTCTGTTTTTGGGAGGCTTAATGAGCGAACCATGGCACCTTTTTTACAGTGGTTAATTGATCAAGGTAAATCTCAATTGGCACTGGAAATTGCCCGCATTTTTCTTAATTGGTACAACGTCCAAGGAGTTTATGCTGCGTATGCTGAAATGCAACATAAAGGGTAAAACAAAAGAAAGAATCATAATCTAAATCTTCTTCTACTCTTATCAGTTAAGCCAAGCATTTTGGTGCTAAGCTAGTAGGGTTGTCTAAAATTCACACATCCAGGGTTTCGGGTGTTTCTAGTGGCGTCATAGCCGAAGAAATGCGCCTGGGTGGAGGATAAACCCGAACCAGGAGTTAAAAAAGAATGCCAGTTGTATCTTTGGCTCAAATGCTTGAAGCAGGAGTCCATTTTGGTCATCAAACCCGTCGGTGGAACCCCAAAATGTCTCCCTACATTTACACGGCTCGTAACGGTGTCCACATCATAGACTTGGTGCAGACAGCCTATCTCATGGAAGATGCCTACAGCTATGTGCGCAATGCTTCAGAGCAGGGCAAGAAGTTTCTCTTCGTAGGCACCAAGCGACAAGCCGCTGGTATCGTAGCCCAAGAAGCTGCCCGTTGTGGCTCCTACTACGTCAACCAAAGGTGGTTAGGCGGCATGCTCACCAACTGGGAGACCATCAAGACGAGGGTAGAGCGCTTAAAGGATCTGGAGCGTCGGGAAACCAGTGGTGCACTTGACCTACTGCCGAAAAAAGAAGCTTCTGTTCTACGTCGCGAACTAGGCAAACTCCAGAAGTACCTGGGCGGCATCAAATTGATGCGCAAAGTTCCTGATATCGTAGTAATCGTAGATCAGCGACGCGAGTACAATGCGATTCTGGAGTGTGAAAAACTTAATCTGCCTATCGTATCGATGCTGGATACTAATTGCGATCCCGATAGAGTAGATATCCCAATTCCAGCTAATGATGACGCTATCCGCTCGATTAAGCTAATAGTCGGTAAGTTAGCTGATGCAATCTACGAAGGTCATCACGGTCAGCTTGAAACCGATGAGGACTACGAAGAATTTGAAGCATCATTAGATTACGAAGAAGACGAGTATATCGAAGAAGATATCGAATCGGTAGAGGCAATGCAATCGGTAGAGGTGAAGGAAGAAGAATTCTCTGAACCAAAAGCTGAACCAAAAGCTGAACCAAAGGCTGAACCTCAAGCTGAACCAGAAGCTAAATTAGAAGCTGAGCCTCAAGCTGAGCCTCAAGCTGAACCTCAAGCTGAATCAGAAGCTGAACCTCAAGCTGAATCAGAAGCTGAACCTCAAGCCGAACCTCAAGCTGAACCTCAAGCTGAGAATAACGAGGATAGCGAAGAATAATTACCGTGTAATTATGTTCATAGAGTAGGAACAAAAGCAAAATGGCGGAAATTTCTGCAAAACTCGTTAAAGAGCTCCGGGAAAAAACCGGCGCTGGCATGATGGACTGTAAAAAAGCCCTCAAAGAAAACGGAGGGGACTTAACCAAGGCCACAGAATGGCTACGGCAAAAAGGCATCACCTCCGCAGAAAAAAAAGCTGGTCGCGTAGCAGCAGAAGGGATTGTTGAGAGTTACATCCATACTGGAGGTCGCGTAGGTGTACTTGTAGAAGTAAACTGCGAGACAGACTTTGTTGCCCGACGCGAAGAGTTTAAAACTCTGGCAAGAAACATCGCGATGCAAATTGCTGCTTGCCCTAACGTCGAGTATGTCAAGGTAGAAGATATCCCCAAGGAACTTGCTAGCAAAGAAACAGAAATCGAAATGGGGAGGGATGATCTGGGTAAAAAGCCAGATAATATCAAAGAAAAGATTGTTCAGGGTCGAATTGAAAAACGCCTCAAAGAATTATCTTTGATGGATCAGCCCTATATCAAAGACCAAAGCATCTCGGTAGAAGAGTTGGTCAAGCAAACTGTCGCACAGCTTGGTGAAAACATCCAAGTGCGTCGCTTCTCTCGTTTTGTTCTCGGTGAAGGAATTGAGAAGGAAGAAAGCAACTTTGCAGAAGAAGTGGCTGCACAGATGGGCAGTAAATAATAGCTGTAACATCAAGAGCTGATTAATTAACAGGAATGGGTCATCCAACTAGGGTGACCCATCTTGGTTTCAATTGCATAAAAGTTAGAGTATGCCGATTAAGGTAGCCAAAACTCTGGCAAGAAAGCTTTCCATGAATCCCGCGCTACTTGATTAATTGTGCGAGCAAACTGAATATGTGGCTCATCAGCTTCCACTGGTATAATCTTTGCCTCCTTCCCATACCCGAAGCGTTCAATTACCAAATTTGCTGCCTCTAAACCCGTGACATATGCCTTCTCCTGTGACCAAGAACCATGGCGGTTAATTACCCAATCGCCACTCAGAAATACATTTTCTATCCTAGTGTGTGCAGGTAGCAGATACTGATAGCTACCAGGGGCAAAATGAGTCACACCTTGGGGTACTCTAATGACATTAAAGTTGATTACTTTTGCTTCTCGAAAAGCTGGCACGCAGGTAGCTAAATCACGCTGAACTTGCGCCACAATTTGCTCATCACTCATAGTCAGCAGTTGGTTGGCGTGGTAAAAGTCAGCCTCAATCACGCTACCGGGTTCATGGCGATACTCATCGTGCAGTTCATTCAGGTTAAAAAATGTCCAACCAGTGGTAGGTTCAAAGCCGAAGCAGGCATTAGAAGGATGGCGGATATTAATTTTACTCTCAAACCACAGCCGCGTTGCTAGTACGTCAATTCCCCCTAAGTTACTTAAGTCCCGAAATTCTCGGTAATCTTGTAAACAGGCACTGCCACTAACTATTTTTTTGATGCCACTGACGCTGACAGCAAAAATTACAGCATCAGTATCAAAAACTTCATCGCCGCAGACAACGCCTTTTGCCTTGCCATTACTATCAAGAATCAGATCACTTACCCGTTTATTAGTCAGAACCTTACCACCGACTTGCTCAATGCGTTCCACCCAAGGATTAAATATCCTTTCTCCCACCGTTCCACGGCACCAGACGACGTCAAAGTCGGGTTGGTGAGCCAAAATAAAGTAATAAAGCATTCCCAAAGCTGCCGCCGCAGAACACTGCTCTCCTGGTGCAAATAAGCCTACAAGCAACATTGGTTCAAAGGAATCTTTGTAGAGCCGTCCAGAGACACCAAACTGCTTAAATAGTTCACGGGCAGTTACTTTGTCGTAGCGCCACCAAGCCTCATCAGAATTATCGAAATCGACGACGGCGTAAAGCAGTGGCAGGGCAGAAAGTCTGTCAATCAGTGGTAAACGCTTAAACTGTGTATAGAGAAAGGTTCCCAGTGGTGCCGGGAGTCGCAGTTCGTTCTGAAAAATGGGTGATTCGACTTCTAGACCTGCGGGCGAGTATTGTGAGGAACGAGTAAACGGAGTAAAAGGACTGAGTCCTAATTCTCTCACTAGGCTAAAGATGTTTTGGTAAGGATACCAGAAACCGTGGATGCCACCTTCTACCGAACGTCCTGCTGGTGTCTGCCAACCAGCAACTAAACCACCAGGATAGGGACTCGCTTCTAAAAGAGTGACATCGTACCCTTGTTGAGCTAAGTGATAAGTTGCACCCAAACCTGCCCATCCTGCACCAACGACGGTTACCCGTTTTTGTTGTGCTGACATCCTTTACCTCCTAAGTCTATTTTTCAGGATGCCATGATTGACGGGTTACCAGTTATCGTCAGAATAAAGATTAATCGTCAACTGCTCGCAACCGGCTGGGATGGCTGTAATGCAAGCACAAATCGCCTCACCGTTGTCTAGCTCTACCTCGCAGGCATGACAAGAACCCATCAAACAACCAGTGGGAATCAAAACACCTGCCCGCTTAGCCACTATCAGCATTGGCTCCCCTGCCTCAGCTTCAATTGTGACATCGTCTGGTAAGAATCTAATTTTAACACTCATTGGTAGTTGTTAATTGAGACTTAGTGGGCAAAGCCGACCTTAATTACTCACCTTATTACTAATAATAATAATAAGATTAATCTCTTAAGCAATTGCTAGGAAGGTAACACAGCTTCTAAATCTAAATTAGCTTCCACCACATCGGCAAGGGAGTTAAAAAGAGCTTCTCTTTGTTCGCGATAATTGGCAACACCAGTCGGCAGAGAGGGCAGTCCTCTTTGTTGACGTAGGCGATTCAACCAGGCACGTCGCCAGGGACCATTATCGAAAATACCATGGAGATAACTGCCCCAAATTGATTGACCAACATCAACAATACCTAAACTAGAATCATCAAATAGAGGTTTGTAGGAAGAGGCTTCTTCTCCTTGGTCTGACCTGAGCAATTGCGAACGCCCCTGATGGATTTCGTAACCCGCTACCGGCAAGCCAGCTTGGGGATAGTTGGAATTTACCACTCGCTGACGTGCTATTTTGTTGCCAGTAATTAGAGTTGTTAAAGGCAATAAGTCTAAACCTTGATAATTACCCTTATGACCTTCTAAGCCATCAGGATCAGATAGCATTTTGCCTAACATTTGGAAGCCGCCACAGATGCCGAGTACTGTGCCACCTGCCGCTGCATAGTTTTTAATTTCTGCTGCCATGCCGGTTTTGTGTAGCAGCATCAAGTCATTGATAGTGGTCTTAGTGCCAGGGATAATTACAGCATCTGGATATCCCAATGGTTCAGTTGGGCTGAGGTATCTTACTGAAACACTCGGTTCCGCTTCCAGAGGGTCAAAGTCGGTAAAATTAGAGATTCTTGCCAGCCGAATTACCACAATGTTAAGTTCACTATTCGGCTTTTGGTGAAAGTTTCGCTTGAGCAAATCAAGGGAATCTTCAGCAGGGAAAACTTCATCCAGCCAGGGAATAACTCCGACAACCGGAATGCCTGTGCGTTCTTCTAGCCAAGTGATGCCCGATGTCAGAAGCGATCGCTGACCCCGAAATTTATTAATTACAACCCCCTTAATCAAGGCTCTTTCCTCCGGCTCTAGCAGTTCCAGAGTGCCGACAACATGGGCAAAAGCGCCGCCGCGATCAATATCAACTACAAGCAAGGTTGGGGCATCTAAGTGCCGTGCCACTCTCATATTAGTCAAGTCACGGTGCTTGAGGTTAATCTCTGCCGGACTGCCAGCGCCCTCACAAACAATTAAATCAAAGTCGTTTTTAAGACGCTCTAACGACTCTTCAATGGCTTGCCAACCCTGATTAAAATACTGTTCATAGTAATCGGAGGCGCTGACATTACCTACTGGTTTGCCCATGAGAATTACCTGAGAAGTCATATCCCCTTGAGGCTTCAGCAAAATTGGGTTCATTTCCACAGAGGGCGTTATACTAGCTGCCCAGGCTTGTACTGCTTGGGCATGTCCAATTTCTCCCCCCTTTGAGGTCACATAAGCATTAAGCGCCATATTCTGACCCTTGAAGGGTGACACACGCCAACCGCGTCGTGAGAGAATACGACACATCGCAGTTACGATTAAGGATTTTCCTGCATGGGATGTTGTTCCCACAACCATAATGGCTTTCATAATCAACGTTATGGGTTAGAGATTAGGTGATAGATAGAGTAGTAGAATTTACCCTCACATTGTTTTTACTCTCTAAGGCAAGCTGTTTTGCTGACTGTTACTAACACAGCAGCTAGCGCAACACCGGCCAGAGGTAGAGTAAGACAGTGTAATTGACTGTGCTAACTAGGATATTTACAGAGTATCTAAGCTAACAAAGTTAAGGGTCAGCACACCACAAATCGAGATTTTTGCTATTTGCATCTGCGAACCAATTGTTGCTGGTATGGTCATTATGACTAATTACTAGTCTCTCAGAGGTTAGTAGAAAATCGCTGCAGAGCCAATTAAACAGGTAGTCTTAGCCATCGACTCAAGGTGTTCAAGAACCAGTCGAGAAAAGATGGAGGAGGTAGTGTATTTCCTTGGTGCTCCCATTTTTCTACTAGCTGACGCCCTAAAGGTGTCAAGCGAAAGCTGTCAGTGATGCCCTGACCATCAACTTCCCGACGCAAAATACCTACTTGAATCAACCAGATTAAACCGCCTTCTACTGCCAACTCCGACATCTGGCGACTTGTGTAATTTTGCTCAAAGCCCTCTTTTCCGGCGACCAATGGTAGAGGAACACTGGCAGAGCGCATTTCGGCAAATAGGGGTAGTTGGAAAGGTAAACAACGCATTGCCCGCTCTGCACGCTTAACAGTGGGGGCAGGATATTGAATTGAGAGATCCTCCTGAGACGTCATCGAAGTCATTGCAGTGGTTGGTAACGTAACACTAGGCTTACCACTGGTCACGTCCTGCTATTTTAAACTGTTTTAGACCCATTTGACCCGAACCTCAGCCTAATTGGGCTAATGTTCAGGTAAAATTTCAATCCACTGTAGTATTTAGAAGAAAGCTAGTTTTACATAAACAGGAAACAAGATTTATGGCTCTTCAAGTTGGTACACAGGCACCAGCATTTACCGCCAAGGACAACGAAGGTAAAACTGTTTCACTTTCAGACTTTGCAGGTAAAAACGTTGTTTTGTATTTTTATCCCAAAGATGATACTCCTGGCTGCACCAAAGAAGCTCAAAGTTTCCGAGACAACTATGCTGAATATCAAGGCAAAGATATGGTAGTACTCGGAGTCAGTACAGACGACGAGGTCTCCCATAAGAAATTTCAAGAAAAGTACGGTCTGCCTTTCTCATTACTGGCAGATCCTGATGGCACTATTACCAAAGCTTACGATGTTGATGGTGGTGGTTATGCCAAGCGTGTAACCTATGTAATCGACGGCGAGGGAAAAATTGCCCACGTTGATGACAAGGTCAAGACAGATAGCCACGCCAAAGATATTCTGGCAGCAATGGGTTAGCCTCAGAGTAAAAGAGGGGCAAGGTATACCTTGCCCCTGGAACTTTCTTTAGAGTACTGTGACTCAACTAGTTCTGTGTTTCAGTCTGCATAGGAGAGATTTGTTCGGGATTGCCTAAACGCTCAGAGCGTTGACGGCGAAACTCTTCAATGGCGCTGTTATAGTTTTTCTGCTGTTGGCTATTGAATTGTTCTACATCAGGTATCCCTACTTGAGCACGGTGAATCAAGTCGTTGAAATCAAGACCACCGACATCAGTTAAGGGATCCCGGTCATTTTGATTGGTAAAAATCTCTTGGGGATTGTTGCTAGATTCCTGCGCCGTAGCCGGTTGAGTCAGCATGACCCCGAAAATGCCTAACCCCACTACACAAGCGCCGCAGCTCAAGCTGATCTGAGCTATAGGTTTTGAGGCGAATTTTGACACGAACTGGGTACTTATTTTCATAGCAATTCCCGGCATAACTTGCTGTTTGATTATATGTTAAGCAAAACGGCGACGCAGTAGTGGTGCAATGGACAGGAATATCACGGCATCAAATGCTAGCAATACTAGCAAAGCACCCCCGAAGCTGATCGATGCCCAAGGAGTTTGCATGACTACACTGCCTAAAGACCAGCTACTGTGGAGATAAAGATAACGGATTGGCTCAATCGCATAGCTAAGAGGATTGAGAGAGGCGACAACTTGCAACCAACCGGGCATAAAGGAGAGAGGTGCAAGGGCAGTGCTGGCAAACAGCAGTGGCAAGTTAGTCACAAAGATTACTGCCAACAATTCTATGTGACCAGGTAGAGCAAAAGCTAGTCCCAGACTCAAAGCAGTAACACCAGCAACCAAGAGCAAGACAATTAGGGCAATCATTCCTAAGCCCGCTAGATTAGGTAAACCAGTTCCTAAAAAGGCACTAGCTGTGACAATAACTATGGTTTGTAGTAAGCCGAGAGTTACGATGTAAATCGCTGAGGCAGTAACAATGGAAAAGCGAGAGGCTAGAGGTGCCACTAATAAGCGGTTCAAGAAACCAAATTCTCTGTCAAACATGACAGGTAACCCGGAATTCAAGGCACCAGCAAAGGCGGTGAAGACAATAATGCCAGCACCCAAAAATTGTCCATAATTCAAACCATCGCCAAACATGCCCTGAGGAGCATTTTGAAATAGTGCCCCAAACAGAATTAACCACATCAAAGGCTGAATAATCCCGGCGACTAACGAGGAGGGACGTCTTTGCAATTGAATGAATAGCCGCTTAGTGAGAGCCAGCGTTTCTTGAACAAATTCACCGAACCCAGGGGCGTCGCTAATAGGAATCCGATCAGCAGCTTTTGGCAACCAGTTGATTTCAGATTTCTTTGGAGGAGTAACAGTTGTGCTCATGTGTCTTGTTAGGTTAAGGTCGTTCTAAGGATTTCTCTTTAACAGATACAGATGCGATCGCTAAAAGTCTATGGGAAAAACTTGTTCTAGAGACAAACAGCATCTGAACTTATTAGCGTTAGTTGGTATGCATTTACAGTTGCTCAGACTAGATCTATTTGGCTAATAGGCACCTGGAATTTAAGGAAAAATTCCGAGGGGTTATCTATTTTTGATCCGACAAATTTCTGATTAACTTTTTTAACGCATAGCTTGTTTGCGCTCAGCCTTAGGATCGCGACTCCCAGCAGCAGCCAGTTCAGCATCCATCAGGGTTTTACCCGTAGCAGCCAGGTAAACATCATCCAAACTTGGTCTAGACTGAGCCAGCCCAAAAATTGGTAAACCAGCCTCTCGTAATGATTGTTGAACGCAACTTAGACCATCACTTTGGGGTTTTACCACCAAATTTAGAGAGTTACCCTGAGCCCCATTAATAATTACCTCTTGCACAAAAGGCAAAGTTTGCAGCAGTTCCTTGGCTTGCTCAGCTTCTTCAAGAGGGGAGAACTCACGGATACGTAACGTAATGCGATCGCCACCGACTTGGTCTTTTAATTGTGAGGGCGTTCCTTCAGCAATCACCACCCCTTTGTCAATAATTGCTACACGGTCAGCCAAAGCATCAATCTCTTCTAAATAGTGACTAGTAATCACAACCGTAGTTCCTGCCTCTCGTAGCTGGCGTAAGAAATCCCAAACCACAAAGCGGCTTTCAATATCGAGTCCTACAGTCGGTTCGTCGAGTACCAAGACGTCTGGTTGATGAAGTAAGCCTGCCGCTAAGTCCAGACGCTTACGTAGACCACCGGAATAAGTGCCAGTCTTTTTATCTGCATATTCCTGCAATCCGAGAACGCTGAGCATGATGTTGACCCGCTCTTTGGCAAAGGCGCTGGGGAGGTGATAAAGCGCCGCTTGGAGTTGCAACAGTTCTCGGCCAGTGAGTACTTTATCTAGAGCTACTTCCTGAGCTACATAACCCAAGCGTCGCCTCGCAGCCCGAGGATTATCAATTACCGAGATGCCAGAAACTTCGAGCTTGCCAGCATCGGGTGTACTTAAAGTACACAGACAGCGAATCGTTGTTGTTTTCCCAGCTCCATTGGGGCCTAGTAGCCCAAAAATTTCACCGGGTTCAACTTTGAAGGAGATGTCTTTGACGGCTTCGACATCACCATAGCGCTTTTGGAGATTCTGGATGAAAACGGCAGGAGCCATAATTATTTCTGTGCCAGTCCAATTGATACAAATCTAAACAGTTTTCTTTCATTCTAACGGGGTCAGCCAACAGAAGAAGTAAAATCAAGTTACAGTTACCCTCGCCAGCAAAGAAAGATCACTCTCAAACAAGAAAAGCCAAACCCGTGGAGCTTCTACAAGGCATATTCTTGTGATGATTAGCGTTTTGTTTAGGGTAACCAAACAAACTGCGATCAGTTGAGATTTAGACGATGGAATGAGAAGGCAGCTAGCTTACGCAATCTTCATTAAGAGCTTCTCACCTCCTAAGGTTAAGGTATTTTTTAGACTGTCCCACAATATTTATACAACTTGGTTTTTGCTACACTAGCATTAGTTAAGCAATCTACTGGTGCCTCATTAAGCCTGATAAATTAAATATTACCGAGATGGGAAAAGCAGTTGTTGATCTTACCGCGAGGCTCTCATCAGAGTAAGATGTTAATACTCCGTCGAGTGAAAGTAACTTAAGAGGGTTATTGACTGTAGTTTACGAGAAAAGTACTATTGCTAAACTGCACAGAAAAACAGCACGTCAAAGTCAAAAGCAAACCTCTCAGCGGATTGGCTTCCTTCTCACCTAGAAGGTCGAATTTTCTTATTTAAGACTAGCCGACCCTTAAATTTTGGGGAGTGAAAACCGCAGCTACTTATCTAATGTTGAACACTAGGGTTTTGTATTTTTTGTAGTCTGTAAATTTTTCGCAAGATGCAAATTTCTCATCGACAAAAAGGAGAAAAACCCAACAAAAAGTAACAATGTCACTACCTAATTTAGGCTAGGCTTCGAGTAGATAACTGTAGCAAGTTTGACATTAGTTAGATTGTTTGTTTATTCAATTAATTATTTAGAGAATTTGCGGTAATTAACCGCTATGAGAATTTTACTGGTTGATGATGACGAAACGGTTGTACAAGGTCTGATTCAAGTCCTCACTGACCAACACCATGTCATTGATATTGCCGCAGACGGTCAAGCAGGTTGGGAGTTAGTCGAGGCTTTTACTTACGATCTGATCCTATTAGATGTAATGCTGCCCAAGATTGATGGTATGACACTTTGTCGGCAGTTACGATCACAAGGGATACGAACGCCAATTATCCTGTTAACTTCTCAAGATGCCAGCACCAATAAAGTTAGGGGATTAGATGCGGGAGCCGATGATTATGTGACTAAGCCCTTTGATATACAAGAGTTATCGGCTCGTATCAGGGCTTTGTTGCGTCGGGGAAGTGCCGCCTCCTCTCCGATGTTGGAGTGGGGAAAGCTACGTCTTGACCCCAGTACCTGCGAAGTCACCTATGACTACGAAGCTCTACATTTGACTCCCAAGGAATACGGTTTATTAGAACTTTTCCTACGCAATCGCCAGCGAGTCTTTAGCCGTAGCGCAATTCTCGAACACCTTTGGTCGTTTGAAGAAATTCCTGGAGAAGAAACAGTTACAGCTCACATTAAAGGATTACGGCGCAAACTTAAAGAAGCAGGAGTTTCTGAAGATCCGATTAAGACAGTTTATGGCATTGGTTATTGCCTCAAATCCCTAGAAAAACAAGAGGCAAAAAACAATGGACAAGCTTTCAAGAAAGACCAGACGCTCTGGTTGAATTTAGAGCAGCAGCCACTACTGGCAGGAGTCACAGGGGTTTGGGAGCGGGTCAAGGAAAAATTCGCTAACCGTATCGTCGTAATTGAGCAAGCTACTACCGCCATACTCAATAATGCCCTGAAGGAAGAACTGCGGCAACAGGCAGAACAAGAGGCTCACAAACTAGCTGGTTCACTAGGTATGTTTGATCTTGATGAAGGCTCACGCCTAGCGCGAGAAATAGAACGCCTGTTCCAAGCAGAAAAAGCTCTCAATCATCACCAAAAGCAGTACCTCTCTGAAATAGTGGTATTGCTACGCCAAGAGCTGCAAAAAGCAATTAGTGGAAAGAGCCTTGAGTTAACCTCCAGGGATAAGAAGCACTTACTCTGGATAGTGAGCAGTGATCACTCACTTGCAGAGGAATGGCTCCTAGAAGCTCTCAGAAGCGGCATCAGAGTAAGGGTAGTAGAACCTGCTCTAGCCAAAGAGTGGCTCTGTCAAGAGCGCCCTGATGTCGTGTTACTGGATTGTCCATTAACTACTAGTACTAGCAGCGAAATTGCTGTGGCGCTCCTAGAACAGTTAAGTAGTTGTACACCTCCCATACCTGCGCTAGTTATTACTGACCAGGACAGTTTGCTTGACCGGGTAAAAGTAGTTCGCTTAGGTGGATGTGCTTTTTTACAAAAGCCATTGCCTCCAGCTCAAGTGTTAGAGAGTGTAACTCAAATATTGCAGAAGTCTTGTCTCACCCAGGCTAAGATACTGGCTGTAGACGGAGATCTCCAGGCAGGGAAAGCTTTACAAAACTTGCTAGAACCCTGGGGAATTAAGGTTTGTACTCTCAACAATCCCCTACAATTTTGGGAGACTTTAGAAGAAACCTCACCAGATTTGCTGGTGCTAGATGTGGAGATGCCTCACATCAGTGGGATTGAATTATGCAAAGTTGTACGCAATGACCCGTATTGGAACTGCCTACCAGTGGTGTTTCTCGCAGCCCACACTGACACCGAGACAATGCAGAGAGCCTTTGCCGCAGGTGCCGATGACTATGTACAAAAGCCTGCCGTTGCTTCAGAAATGGTTACCCGTATCCTCAACCGACTAGAGCGCTCGCGGTTACGACAGAATATTCCTCAAGCAAATGCCGGGACTGGAGTCGCCAATTATCGCCAGTCAACCCAACAGTTAACTCAGTTTCTCAGCTTAGGTTCTTCCCAAAATCAGACTCTCTGCTTTGCTCTTTTGAATCTGGATTACCTTAAGGAAATCAACGACCAGTATGGTCACAACTTCGCAGAGCAAGTACTGTCACGGCTGGGCAAACTGTTGCGAGAAACTTTTCCAGGAGATGAAGTAGTGGCTAGTTGGGGTGGTGCCGAGTTGGTAGTGGGAATGCCTGGGATGACCCGCAGCGATGGCACACTCAAGATATTAGAAGTCTTCAACAGCCTGCATCAAGAAGAGTTTACAGCGCCGGACGGTAGCAAGTGTCAAGTGACCTTTAGCGCTGGCATTGTCGAGTATCCCCAAGATGGTGCTGATTTACAGGCGCTGTATCGAGCGGCTGCTGCTTGGGTGCGTCAAGTAAAAGCAGTTGGTGGCGATCGCATTTTGCCCACGAACTCAGAAGCGACAATCTGTGGATACTTGAACCGGAAACAATACGAATGAATTCTATTTTTAATAAACTTTTTAATAATCACAGTATTGAATACCTAACACTAGATCAAAATTTGATCATTCTCGAAAAGTCTTCTGGTGTGCAATTGCTTGCCGATCGCCCTGAAAAAGTAATCCAAGGCAAAGATGTCAGGTTGAGCTTTCCAGAACTAATAGGAGTAGAAGATATTCTTGTAGCGGTGCTTCAAAGACGGCGAGCTAGCTTCGAGTTAAAAGGCATTAATCGCTCTTTAGATGATTGTTCTCCCCTTTATATTGACCTCTACGTCATTGAGCAACTCAGCGAAAAAAACCTAGAAAGTAGACTAGTTGTTTTCGTGAAAGATGTCACGGAATTGATGGTTTCTCAGCAACAGTTAGTACAAAGAGCCAGTGAATCTGAACTTTTATTGAATGCCTTAGCAGCATCTCAAGGTTATCTCAATAAAATTATTAGCTCAATGGCAGAGGTTCTCTTAGTAGTCACAGTATCAGGAATTATCAAAAAAGTTAATCAAGCTGCTCAAAATCTATTGGGGTATTTTGAATTTGAATTAATCAACCAACCCCTTTCTTTAATTATTACTGACAATAATTGGCGTCACTCAATAACTGAACCTGGTCTTAGGTCTCAGGGAGAATTTTTACAGCGTACAGAAGTAATTTGTAGAACTAAAACTGGAGAAGAGATTACCGTCGAATTTTCCTGCTCAGTCATCGATACGGAAATAACCAACCCGCCAGAATTTGTCTATATCGGCAGGGATATCAGCGAACGCAAACAGGTAGCTGAAGCACTACGACAAAGCGAGGAGCGCTTTCAAGAAGCTTTTGAATCAGCAGCAATTGGCATGGCTTTGGTGTCATTAGATGGTCGCTGGTTACAGGTCAATCTAGCCTTGTGTGAGATGCTGGGCTACGACGAGCCAGAATTGTTGGCCACTACCCTTGAGGCGCTAACTTATCCAGATGACCTAGAAACTAACATCACCTATAGGCAGCAAGTGCTCTCTGGTGAGATTCGCACCTACCAAATACAAAAACGATACTTTCACAAACTAGGTCATTTAGTCTGGGTAAGTTTGTCTGTCTCGCTAGTGCGCAATACCCAGGGTCAACCGTTGTATTTTATCGTGCAGATTCAAGATCTTACAGACCGCAAGCGAGCAGAAGAGGAGCTAGAGCGTTTCTTCAATCTCTCAATCGATATGCTTTGTGTGGCAGGAACAGATGGTTATTTTAAACGTTTAAATCCAGCATTTACAGAAACACTAGGTTACACAACAGAGGAATTATTAGCACAACCCTTCCTCGATTTTATTCATCCTGATGACCGAGCAAAGACTCTGGTAGAAATGAAAAAATTGGCTGTAGGCACACCTACTATCCAATTCCAAAATCGCTATCTTGGCAAAGATGGTGTCTATAGATGGCTTTCTTGGACAGTCTTCCCTGTCGTCGAACTCGGTTTTTTGTACGCAGTTGCCCGCAACATTACAGAAAACAAGCAGGTAGAAAACGAGCGCATCCAACTCCTCGAACGAGAGCAGGTAGCACTTGCAGAAAGTGAAGCAGTGCGAAACAAAATTACGAATATTTTGGAAAGTATTACGGATGGATTTTTTGCCCTAGATAGTGACTGGCGATTTACCTACCTAAACCAACAATCAGAACCACTTTTACAAAGAAAACCAGAAGGACTTTTAGGCAAAAACGTCTGGGACGAGTTTCCGGAGGCAGTAGTTTCTAAGTTTTATGATGAATATCATCGGGCGGTAACCCAGCAGATTAGTGTTGAATTTGAAGAGTTCTATCCACCCTTAAATAGTTGGTTTGAGGTACATGCTTATCCGACGGCGGATGGTCTATCGGTTTATTTTCAGGACATCACCGCTCGCAAACAGGCAGAGGACACATTACGGCGAAATGCTCAAGTGCTGGAAAATTTCAGTGCCAATCTCAAGCATCTGCATCGAATTAGTACTACTAATTACGAAGATTTTGAAGCTCTGTTTGTTGACTATCTAGAGACAGGATGCGAAATCCTCGGCATGCAAACTGGCATCATCAATCAAGTTAACGACCAATCTTGCACGATTATTGCTGTCAGGTCTAATTTTGACAAATTATCACCGGGATTAGAACTTCCCGTCGGAAACACTTACTGTGCTCAAGTTTTTCAAGAAAAAAGAACAATTACCTACGTTCATGTCGGCTCGATAACCGCAATGCAAGCTCACCCAATATATCAAGAGCTCAGGTTAGAGTCTTACATTGGCACTCCTATCTGGGTCAACAGTGAAGTCTACGGCACCCTCAATTTTTCTTCAACACAGATCAGAAACAGCGATTTCCCGCCTCAGGAACAGGAAATTGTTGAGTTGATGGCCCAGAGCATTGGTAGATTTATTGCAGCTCATCAAACGGCAATTTCGCGCCAGCAGGTGGTAGAAGAATTACGGCGTCAGAACCAGAAATCGCAGTTGTTTGCGGAATTAACTCTCAAGATTCGCCAGTCTTTGCAACTAGAGGAAATTCTCCAAACCACCGTTACAGAGGTGCAAAGTTTTCTGGAAGCTGATCGAGTTGTGATTTTCAGGCTTTGGTCAGACAAGCCAGGAAAAGTAGTAAGTGAAGCCGTGGTTGCTGGCTGGCCTGTGATACTAGGACAGAACATTGACGATCCTTGTTTTCGAGAACAGTACCAAGAAAAATACCGTCAGGGGCGAATTAGTACGATTACCGATATAGACAAGGCTCAGATCGCCGCTTGCCATGCAGAACTGCTGTCTTCATTTGGCGTCAAGGCTAACCTGGTGATACCAATTTTTCAGAGATCAGAACTTTGGGGACTGCTGATTGCTCATCAATGCGCTCAAGCTCGTCAGTGGTCTAGCTTTGAAACAGAACTCTTACAGCAAATAGCTGACCAAGTGGGCATTGCCCTAGCTCAAAGTCAGCTTTTAGAAGCTGTGCGAGAAAGTGAGCAACGGTTTCGCACAATGGCAGATAGTGCTCCTGTCTTGTTGTGGATGTCTGGCCAAGATGGGTTATGTACCTTCTTTAATCAGAACTGGTTAATCTTCACTGGGCGAGATCTCGATCAAGAAAGAGGCAACGGCTGGAGTGAAGGGGTTCATCCCGAAGATTTGCAGCAATGCATGGAAACTCATCGAACTGCCTTTAATACCAGAAAGGACTTCCAAATGGAGTATCGGCGGCGGCGTGCCGATGGAGAATATCGCTGGATTTTAGACAAAGGAACACCAAGATTTACGCCAGATGGTAGTTTTGCTGGCTACATTGGCTGCTGTATTGATATTAGCGATCGCCGGGAAATTGAACAGCTTAAGGATGAGTTTATCTCGGTGGTTAGTCATGAGTTGCGCACACCCCTGACTTCAATTCTGGGAGCCTTGGATTTGCTAGCTTCTGGTGTACTACGCAGCCAACCCGAACAAGGCCAACGGATGCTCGACATTGCTGCCAATAACGCGGATCGGTTAGTGCGTCTGATTAACGATATTTTGGATATCGAACGCATTGAGTCAGGCAAAGTCATGATGACCAAGCAAGTCTGTGATGGAGCCAACTTGATGAACATCTCGACAGAACTGATGCGGAATATGGCTCAGAAAGCTGGAGTCAATTTATCCGCTGTCCCTAAATCAGTGAGGCTTTGGGCTGATCCAGACCGAATCATTCAGGTATTTACTAACTTGTTGAGCAATGCGATCAAATTTTCACCCCCTGATTCTACGGTTTGGCTCAGAGCTCAGTTACAAGAAGAGTCAGAAGTAACAACTGATGACTCTGGGCTTTCCGTGGAGGCAAGACAGATTGTATTTCAAGTCCAGGATCAGGGGCGAGGTATCCCGGCGGATAAGCTGGAGACGATCTTTGGACGCTTTCAGCAGGTTGATGCCTCAGACTCCCGAACGAAAGGAGGTACAGGCTTGGGTTTAGCGATCTGCCGCAGCATCATACAACACCACGGTGGTCAGATTTGGGCCGAGAGTACTTTAGGAGAGGGCAGCACGTTTTACTTTACTCTGCCAGTATTACAAGAGGAGCGAGAGGCTCTTGCCCTGGATCCTACCAAGCCAACGGTGCTGGTGTGTGATGATGATGCTTCAGTACGTGCTGTAGTGCAAACCATGCTTAAACAACAGGGCTACCAGGTGATTGCAGTAACATCAGGGGAGGAAGCTGTAGAGCATGCAGAACAAGACATGCCAGATGTAATTCTTCTCAATTTGATGATGCCTAGTATGCATGGCTGGGAAACTCTAGAAGCTTTGAAGGCAAATCTGGAAACTAAAAATATTCCTGTGATTATTCTGAGCGGATTAATGCCGGATGCCAGAGAGTCGCCGCATCCGGGGGTGAGTGATTGGCTGATTAAACCACCAGATGAGAGGTTACTCTTCCAAGCTCTAGAGCGGGCTTTAACTAAGCCAAATCATCAAGTAAAAGTCCTGATCATTGAAGATGATTTAGATTTAGCACAAGTACTCGTTACTTTGTTTGAAGGTTACGGTATTGAGACTTATCACGCCCAGACAGGACCGGAAGCTATCGAGTTAAGTCAACGTGTGATCCCTGATTTACTAGTACTTGACTTGATACTGCCGGAGTGTGATGGTTTTGCCGTGGTAGGCTGGCTTCGACAGCATAATCGCCTGCGTCGGGTGCCTTTAGTGGTTTATACAGCTGAAGACTTAGATCAATCAGAGCGAGAACTGCTAAAGCTGGGACAAACTCTATTCCTGACTAAAAGCCGGATTACACCAGAGGAATTCGAGCAGCGAGTAATTAGCTTACTCAACAGCATTGTTCAAGGCAGGGAAGGAGAGAGTAATCATGAAAGCCAGACACATTCTGATTATTGATGATGAAGAGGATATCCGGGCAGTGGCTCAACTTGCTCTAGAAGCAGTAGGTGGTTGGCAAGTATCCACTGCTAGTTCAGGTAGTGAAGGACTCAACCAAGCCTACCTCAAGAATCCAGATGCCATTCTTTTGGATGTGATGATGCCTGACATGGACGGAATTGCTACCTTTAAAGCCTTGCAATTAAATGTTTTAACCCAGCAGATTCCTGTGATTTTGCTGACAGCTAAGGTGTTCTCCGCTGATCAGCGTCGGTTCGCTGAACTAGGTGTCACTGGAGTAATTGCTAAACCTTTCAAGACAATGAATCTAGCTGACCAAGTAGCAGATATCTTGGGCTGGGACAACTAATATCAAGTAGGCTTGAGTCTTATCTCCTTCTACCCAAGCTTTTCCTTAATTTGAAGAACGGTACTAAGAAGGTTCTCTTCATTCCCGTAGTTTAAAACTAAGCAGATATATTGCGTAATAAGTTTCTACGGTTTCCCTAAAAATTCTCTTACCCTTCAGAGGTTCTTCATTTTTTAACTTTAACTTAAAGGTAGAGACAGCTTAGCAATGAATTCGGCTGAAGTTACTCGGCTTCAGATGGCTCAAACGCTCTTTTCTAGAGACCTATCACTAAACAATATCTAGAAGTTAACAAATTTTAACAAGATTGCTCGGAAAAGGGTTACCACCAAATCGACGGAGATACTTATCCTTCTTCGGGAGAAACAAGCCTTAAGAAGCATTCTTTTTTAGTCCATCCTTACCATTCTTTCCCTAGTTCGGGGTGTGACAATCTTGCTCCATATCTCTGGCAATAGTAGTTTTTTGGCTGTAAGTAGTTTCTCTAGTTAAGACACCTAAATTACAATGATCATACAACAACTTCAATGGATTCCCATAATTTCCAGCCTCGGTATAGGTGTTGGTTTCATCTTTTTGGGTTACTTATTTGCTGTTTAGCTCAAATAGTGTGAGATGATTTGGCTAGAAGATGTAATACATCAAGTAACTTTCTAGACTGTAGCGAATATCTGGGCTTCTTATGAGGGAAACTAATAGAAAGACAAGGTGATAGAAGTTATACCTTAAGTATTGTCAATAATTAATCACTAACTTTTAGTTAACTATTTTCAGGGTGCTTGAGGAGAATAATTACTCAGCCAGAGGAGGATATTGATTGTGTCTCACGTCCACCATACAGAGGAATTCCAATCAAGCATCGAGTTGTTTGTTGATGCTCTACAGCTTCAGGACAAACAGATAGCGACATCTTGCGAAAAAGCTCTTGCAGTTTTGTATAGCCCTGAGTACGCAGCCGATGTGATTAAGGCAGCAGTGCTTCACCTAGCTAAAACCGATTTCGAGACTTTTCAGTGGATTTTACAAAATTCCCACACTTTAGAGTTTGGCTTGAACTGGCTAAAAGAGTTTATTCTGTCTCTCGTCCAAAAGTTAATCAGCCAAGGATTTATTCTCGGGCAAGACTTCAGTGCTACTCACACTGGTAAACTATGGATTAATAAAAAGGCTCAGGCGGCTTTAATGGAAAATGTTTCACCTGTAGAGTTCTTATTCCTTGAAGAAATCTTGCAAATTCCGAAGGAAGAGCCTTAACTAATTAATTTGTGTAATTAAGTATAGACTGATATCCTACGCCTAACAAAGTTTTTTAGCTTGGGATTAAGGAGACTGTATAGCTAATCCTCAGGAAGTAGTCAGATAGCAGAGTACTTAACTTAGCGTCAAGGTTTATCGGAAGTATTAAGATTAATCACCGCTAGGTCGTAACTATATCGCAATTGAGCAACAATTAGGTGATATCTTTTAACCGTGTTTTAGGTATAATTAGAAGCTGCTAAGTAGAATCAGAAATAAAAATGAACATGGTGAGGGTTAGAGGAGAAGAGTCATGCTTAGCTGGGGTAGTAGCCAGACAAACCTCCTCATCTAGAAAACTGATATTCATAAGGTGATAAATTAATGCATACTTCTAAACTGCCTATTAACCAACACCTAGATCTCATAGAAAAAAACAAGCAAACCACTATAGCAAGTCAGGCTCAGAAAAATATCAAATTTACAGATGTCGATAAAAATACTTCTCTTATCAATAATTTAAATCGCGGTCGAGTTGCTGTTTTCATTGATGGCTCTAATCTATTATATGCAGCTTTACAACTAGGAATTGAGATCGACTACGCTAAACTGCTTTACCGTTTAGTCGCTGGTGCTCGACTGTTTCGCCCTTTTTTCTATACAGGAGTTGATCCCAAAAACGAGAAACAACAAAGTTTCCTGCTGTGGATGCGTCATCATGGCTATCGAGTAATCACTAAAGACCTAGTGGAGTTTCCCGACGGATCTAAAAAAGCAGATCTGGATGTAGAAATTGCTGTAGATATGATGACTTTAGCCGGTTTATACAACACCGCTATTTTAGTTAGTGGTGATGGTGATTTGGCTTACGCGGCTAATGCCGTTAGTTATCAGGGAGCGCGACTTGAAATAGTTAGTTTGCGCTCGATGACCAGTGATAGCTTAATCAATATTGCTGACTGTTACCTTGACCTTGATGAGATTAAACAAGATATTCAAAAAACAACTAGAAGCGTTTAGAACAAGCCTTTAAGATTGCGCTGAGTTCAGCTATGAATCCAGGCAGTGAGCAAGCTGCTCACAACAGGATCTCGGTGCCAATCATACTTAGATTCAGCAATGCCATTATTCATTGCTATCAGCAAGTTTGCTAGTCAACTCTAAAACCTATCATCCTAGTTAAGATATCCGCTTTCTCTTTTTAGACCTTGGAAGACAGTTAATTTGTGGTAAGCTACGAGCAATTACTACCAAGAGATCTCCAGATAGCAAGGGCGTATCTTGAGAAGGGTTAACCAGTGTCTCCTTACTCCTATACTTCTGCCGTTCTATGGCAATTAAAATAGTATCAAAGCTATCCTTGAGCCGCTCAGCACTTTCCCAAAAAGAAATACCAACCCACGACTCTGGTAGAGCGATTTTGTAGAATTGGTTACCAATCTGCACGGTGAGTAATTCTGACAGTACGTCCACAGAACCAAGATTTCGAGCTGAGGTGGCAATTAAGTGACTTGCCACTTCATCGGCAACTATCACATCCTCAACTCCGGCGACTTTGAGTTGCAGATTATTTTTTCGGTCAAGGAGTTGCGCACAGGTGTAGATGCCGGGATGAAGCTTTTCAATCGTCAAGGCAGCTAAGACTGTCCGTGCATCCCTATCTTGGTCACTACGGGGTCAGGTAGCGTCGGCAAGTAGAATTGCTCTTGAGGCGTGATAAATGCCCACACTTTCTGGTACGTCAATAATCGTGTAGTCGCCAACGTAGAAATAAAGCTGGGAAGGATAAACTCCCCTAAATTCCGGCTCTGGAGTCTCGACAAACTCTGCCACAATTACAATTGAACAACGCCTCATTTCAGGATCTGCTTGAAGTTCTTCAATCAGCAAGTGCGCACTACGATTCCAACCGCAGATCACAATGTGATTTCGCAATTCGTCTAGTTCCCAGTGTTTGACCTCCATCACTGTTTTCAACCTTTGCATGATCACGGCAGAGACAACTCCGGTAAATACCGCAAACATCGTCAAGCCCCCAATAATCACCATTAATGCAACCATACGACCCGCATTAGTTTGAGGTTAGCCGCCAATTGGTTCTCCTGATACTAAGGTAAAGAAACTCCACCAGAGAGAATCACTAAGTGTTGAGAATGCCTGATTTTCCTTCCTCTCTAAAATCTTGAACAGCGATAAGATTAACCCTTGGCTTGTTACTGCAGCAGGATAAGTCCCCAAGTTTTTCCTGGCAGTCGTCGATACACGATAAGAACTATCTATTTGATCTCTGCGTATTTTTTGTACATCTGTAGTTAACTTTTCTGATCAATCCTTGAGAAGTGCTATACGATTACGCTGATAAATACTAAAATCCCCCCCCAGTTAAATACCTTGGCTCTGGCTGAGGGAGGATTTAGAAAATTGATAAAAGGTTTTAATTTGACTTAGTTTCTTGAGCCCAGTCAAAGATTTTACTGACTTGTCAACTACAACTGAAAATGGCACTAATCAGAGGCTGTAAACTTTCTGTCAAGGCAGTTGTTAGCTGATGTGTCATCGGCAAGCTGTCGATTACCATACCAGTACACAAAAGCATCATGTAGAGAATTGAGTACTTAAACATTGACTTCGCCAGGGGTTTATCGGCGGGATTTTGCAACAGTAACCAAGCTTTTTGCAGAAAAATGCCTCCTAGCAGTAAAGCAATAACTCCGTAAACGAGGCCGGATGCCCCTAGGGGATAAATTAGCAACAAGGAGACTGGTACTACTAAGAGTGTATAAATCCAAATTTGACGGGTTGTGGACTCTTCACCAGCAACTACTGGCAACATCGGAATTCCTACTTGAGCATAGTCATCGCGAATCATTAAGGCTAGTGCCCAGAAGTGGGGAGGTGTCCACAGGAAAATAATCGTAAACAGCAACCAAGGTGTCCAACCTAAGTCACCGGTGACAGCAGCCCAACCTACTAGGGGGGGAATTGCCCCAGCAGCACCACCAATCACGATATTTTGGGCAGTGTGGCGCTTTAGTAAGTGGGTATAGATGACCATATAAAAGACAACGCCAGACATAGCTAGCAGGGCGCTCAGTAGGTTAGCGAATACGGCTAATAGTGTGAAAGAAAGAAGCGCTAGCACAACGGCGAATAGCAGAGCATGACGAGGTTGGACTCGCCCCGAAGGAATTGGCCGCTTCCTTGTACGGATCATCTCGTAGTCAATATCGCGATCGTAAATGCAGTTAAGCGTCTGAGCAGAGGCTGCTGCCAAAGTGCCACCTAAGAGAGTTACTAATAGCAAGAAAGGGTCTACTTTGCCGTTCGAGGCAATCCACATCCCTGCTGCTGTCGTAATCAACAGCAAGGGAATAATCCGAGGTTTAGTTAACTGATAGTAACTTTGAATAACTTGCAGGAAGTTCTCATTTTGGCGGCAGACAGTGGTTCCGAACATTAGTAATCAACCTATTCCTTTTTTGCAACAATATGGGTAGTGCTTAGAATCATCAGTAACGTTGGTTACTTCAGGGTAAATTTAAGCAGCAAAAACATCTGTATTTGAAGTATTGCGAGCTTTAGCAGCAGCATTATCACGGAAGGCAAATACCGTAAATGCTACCAATGCCCCCAGTAAAGCAGCTCCTATTGCTTGGTGGGCAACTGTCAAAGGCTCAACTTGTAGGTGTAAGCGGAAAGTAGCAACACCCAAGAGTATTTGCAGAACCACTAATCCACCAGCAAGATTGGCCAACTGCCGTAGGGTGGTATGTAGTGCAGGTCTTCGCCATGCCATAACTACAACCACTAATGTCGCCAAGGTAGCCGGTACAACACCAGCAATATGACTATTCATCACGGTGCACAGTTGAGAGCCTCCAAAGCATTGACGTAAAGCCCACTGAGAAGCAACCAATCCACCCAACAGACTTTGTAAATAAACTAGAATGGCAGCAGTTAAACCTACCCAAGGCAGACTACCAGCAACACCTGTACCCTTATAGGGTGTCAGGGTTATACCAATGGCGAGCAGGGTAACAAAAAATAGTAGCGCTGTTCCTAGGTGGGCAGTGACAATATCAAACCTGAGCATTTCTGTGACGGTCAGTCCGCCCAGGACACCTTGGAAAACAATTAGACCTAAAGCAAAGGTACTTGCCCAAGGTAGCCAGCTAGGCAGAAGTTTCCGGTTCCACCATGCTAAACTTGTCAGCGCGATTGCACTAACGCCAATTAAGGCAGCATCCAATCGGTGAAACCACTCCAGGAAGACCTGAAGGTTCATCTGCTGAGTGGGTACTAACTGACCATAGCACAGCGGCCAATCAGGACAAGCTAGCCCAGCATTCATTACCCGTGTAGCACTACCTACTGCCATCAATAACAAAGTGGCGATCGCAATCTTCCAGACTAGGCGGCGGATGCGATCCTGGGGTTGCGAGACATCTTTTGGAGTAGAAATATTCTGAGTAAAGACCGATTCAGCCATAATAATTGCAAATCAAACTTCTAGATTTTATGATGGTCAGCTCATCAGAAATTCACTGATTCTATTGACCACTCTAACGATCCTTTACCCGCAGTTCGATAACTTTAGATATTTTTCAGATTGTGAGTAGCTTTAGAAAAATTTAATCTTCTAAGATAAAGAGAGAAATAATTACGAATAGTTTAAATTTCTTAATTTTGTAGAGGAACAGTATTTAAATGCATGTGGAGACATTTATTTCTGTTTCCCGACGACTCATTCATCGACGACTGGTTATACTCTCAAAGAGAGTTAAGCAAAATTATGATTTAAAGGTTTAGGTGTATCTAGGAAAAAAACTAAAAAAATATAAGAGGAACTAATAACTCTTTCTTAAGACCTAACTGACGAACATTTTGCTAAAAATAGAAGAAAAGCATCCAATTAGTTAACCTTAACCACTGTGAATATTCCAGCACCCATTGCAACTCTTATTGCCGGTATTGCCATTACCTTGATCAGCCTTTGGGTAGGTCAAAATCATGGCCTTATGCCGGTAGCAGCCTCTGAGGAAGCAAGTGAGGTAGATGGTCTGTTTAGTATGATGATGACCATTGCTACTGCACTATTTATCCTGATTGAAGGGGCTTTGATCATCTCAGTCTTCAAGTTTGGCAGGCGCAAAGGTGACGAAACAGACGGACCACCAACTCACGGCAATGTACCCTTGGAGATTGTCTGGACAGCGATCCCTGTTGTAATTGTTCTAGTCCTCTCCATCTACAGCTTTGAAGTCTATAACAGAATGGGCGGACTTGACCCCATGGCATCTCACGGTCATTCTCGCTCAGCAACGGCCCAATCTTACGAGATGTCCCCTTCTGGCATTGATACTGACTCAAGTCTGATTGCGATGGCTCCGAGTAGAGGGCAAGTAGCTCTAGGTCTTGGTGCTACTCCAGAAAGGCAAGGCCAAAGTCCAGGCGTTAATGTCAATGTCATGGGCTTACAATATGCCTGGATTTTTACCTATCCTGACACAGGTATTGTCTCTGGGGAATTGCACATCCCAATTGGACAAGAAGCTCAGCTGAATCTCTCTGCCTCTGACGTTATACACTCCTTCTGGCTGCCAGAGTTCCGCATCAAGCAAGATACTATTCCTGGTCAAGAAACCCAGATGCGATTCACACCAACCAGAATTGGTGAGTATCCGATTGTTTGCGCTGAGCTGTGTGGATCCTACCACGGTTCGATGAGATCTCAACTCTACGTCCAAACTCCAGAAGATTATCAGCAATGGCTTCAAGAGCAGCAGCAAGTCGCTAGTTCAGACAGTTGGAACGAAGCAGTAGCAGTCAATCCGGCCCAACTCTCAGAAAGCGAATTTCTAGCTCCCTATGCCGAAGAAATAGGTATAGAGTCCCTCAACCTAGAGTCTCTCAGTTTCTCTCACAATCCTGCTGCTCAACTGTAGTCGTTAAAAATTAGCTGGTGGCGACTTAGCTCAAGGTTGAGTAGTCTCAGAAGATTCTTCAGGCTAGAAGTTGGAAAGTTAGAGGGTTGGTTAGTGCAGCCTTCCCCAGAAAAGTAGCTCAGAAGGTTGACAGGTTATGGGCGCACCAAGCATAGGTGGCAAAGATAACCCTCTTAACCTGCAATCGGCTTTTACTTCAAGCAAAACTACGGCAAATTACATCAACGCATTTGTTAAGATAATGTCCTATGACGACGCAACTAGAAAAACCAGAATCTGTAAAAGAGAAGGGTCACGGTCATCAAGAACATGAAAGACGTTGGCCAGATTACTTCACTTTCAATACAGACCACAAAGTAATTGGTATTCAATACCTAGTAACCTCATTTCTGTTCAGCTTTGTCGGTGGCGCGATGGCTACGGCAATGCGAACCGAATTAGCAACACCCAGTTCAGATTTTGTCAGTCCCCTACTGTATAACCGACTGATGACAATGCACGGGACGATTATGATCTTCCTGTGGATTGTTCCGGCTGGCGCAGCCTTTGCCAACTACCTGATCCCTCTAATGATCGGGGCAAAAGACATGGCATTTCCTAAACTGAATGCTGTCGCCTTTTGGCTAACGCCTCCAGGCGGTCTGTTGCTTTTAGCTAGCTTTTTCGTGGGCGCACCTGAGTCCGGTTGGACTTCTTACCCTCCTTTGAGCTTAGTTAGTTCCCAGGTAGGTGAGGGAATTTGGATTCTCAGCATTCTGCTGATCGGGACATCTTCAATTCTTGGTGCGATTAACTTTGTTACCACCCTGTTGAAGATGCGCATACCCAGCATGGATCTTCATCAGATGCCACTGTTTTGCTGGGCAATGCTAGCGGTTTCGGCACTAATCCTCAGTTCCACCGCCGTTTTGGCCGGGGCTTTGGTTCTCCTTTCCTTTGATCTAATTGCAGGGACAAGCTTTTATAACCCCACAGGAGGAGGAGATCCAGTTGTCTATCAGCATTTGTTCTGGTTTTACTCCCACCCGGCAGTTTACATCATGGTACTGCCCTTCTTTGGACTAATCTCGGACGTCTTACCAGTACATGCTCGCAAACCAATTTTCGGTTATCGAGCGATCGCTTACTCCAGTTTGCTGATTAGCTTCTTGGGTCTGATTGTCTGGGCACACCACATGTTCACTAGTGGAACTCCTGGCTGGTTACGGGTGTTCTTCATGGCCGCTACAATGCTCATTGCTGTACCAACCGGAATTAAAGTCTTTGGTTGGTGTGCCACAATTTGGGGAGGCAAAATCAGCTTCAATACCGCCATGCTATTCGGGATAGGCTTTATTGCTCTATTTTTAATCGGCGGTTTAAGCGGTGTCATGCTAGCCTCGGTTACCTTTGACCTTCATGTTCACGACACCTACTTCGTAGTTGGTCACTTCCACTACGTACTGTTTGGCGGTTCAGTTTTCGGTCTATATGCTGCGTTCTACCACTGGTTCCCCAAGATGACGGGGCGCATGATCAATGAAACTCTGGGACAAATGCACTTTGCTCTAGCTTTCCTGGGCATGAACCTGACCTTTTTGCCCATGCACGAGTTAGGTTTGTTGGGGATGAATCGACGGATTGCGATGTACGATCCGCAATTTACAGGCCTCAACGTCCTTTGTACAGCAGGTGCTTATTTGACCGCTGTTTCTACCATACCCTTCGTGATTAACGTTCTCTGGAGTGTCAATCGTGGTGAGAAAGCCGGGAACAATCCCTGGAGAGCCTTAACTTTAGAATGGCAGACCACTTCTCCTCCTGCAATCGAGAACTTCGATGAGGAACCGATTTTATGGGCAGGCCCTTACGACTACGGCATAGATTCACACAACGCTGAAGCCTCTCAAACAGTTGAGGAATTATTGGCTGAAGTCGGTGCTGAATCTCGGTAATCAAGTTGTACTTTTGAAGGTTATAGGTTGCAGGTTGTCCCTGACTGGGTAGTCTTTACAATGAAACAAATAACCTGTAACCTTCCTCCACATTAAAATCAGTAATTTTTGCAGAATGTCGTGTTGAAAGTCATCTAAAGGAATTTATGCAAGGTTCAACCCTAGACCAGTCTAAAACTGTTCTTAATTATCATCAAGAAGTTGAGGCAACTGCTCACCACGAGGAACATCCCGATTATCGGATGTTTGGGATATATATGTTCCTAATTGCCGATACAATGATGTTTGCCAGTCTATTTGTGGCTTTTTCGCTTTACAAAGCAAACGCACCCTTTTGGCCACCAGAAGGCCCAGAACTAGAACTATTGCTGCCGGCAATCAACACCATCATCCTGGTTTCTAGCAGTTTCGTTATGCATAAAGGTCAAAGTGCGCTGAAAAAGAATAATCTCTCCGGTTTGCAGCTTTGGTTTGGGATTACAGCTTTAATGGGTGCTTTGTTCTTAGCAGGACAAGCTTATGAGTATAGCCATCTAGAATTTGGTTTAACAACCAATGTTTTTTCTAGTTATTTTTACGTCTTGACTGGCTTTCATGGCCTCCACGTTGCCTGTGGTTTAGGGCTAATTTTGAGCGTGCTGTGGCGGTCTCGCAAGGAAAATCACTACACCAGTGAAAAGCACTTCGGTGTGGAAGCAGCGGAGATTTATTGGCACTTCGTTGACGTTATCTGGATTGTTCTGTTTACGCTAGTGTACCTACTCTACTAGTCTATTGGCACTGCAACTTTCTACAACATAACCCCCGACTGGGGGTTTTTTCATGTCTCATGTGCAAACAGACGATTCAGTTTCGTGTACTTGTACTCTGCCAAAATTATTGCTGGGTCGGCTACCATGCAAAAAGCTAGCCTTACATCTACCGGAAAGCTCAAACTAACTGGAATATCAGTAGCTTTTTGATACTTATCGGTATTAGAGCATAGTCAAAATTAATTAACTGCATAGGCGTCCTAGCAATGACAAGCCATATTTTAGTCATAGAAGATGAAGCCAAACTGGCACAGTTCATTGAGCTAGAACTGAAATACGAAGGTTATCAAGTTAGCGTGGCTGCTGATGGACTAGCTGGATTGTCAGCAGTGCGGGAATCTCATCCAGATTTGGTAATTCTCGATTGGATGTTACCGGGAATATCAGGAATAGAAATTTGTAAGCGCCTACGCACTACTGGAGATAAAGTTCCTATAATCTTATTAACAGCTAAAGATGAAGTAAGCGATCGCGTCGCTGGTTTAGATGCTGGAGCCGATGATTATGTGGTCAAACCCTTCAGCGTTGAAGAATTATTAGCCAGAGTTCGTGCACAGTTACGGCGCAATCAAGAAGAAAACCCTGATATCTTACATTTCGAGGACTTGAGTCTCAACCGTAGCAGCCGTGAAGTCCATCGAGGCAATCGTTTAATTGAACTGACTGCCAAAGAGTTTGATTTACTAGAATACCTCCTGGCTCACCCTCGGCAAGTTTTAACCCGCGACCAAATCTTGGAACGAGTCTGGGGCTATGACTTTATGGGTGATTCCAATATCATTGAAGTTTACGTTCGCTATTTGCGACGCAAGCTGGAAGCTAATGAAGAAAAACGCTTGGTGCAAACTGTCCGAGGCGTTGGCTACGTACTGCGTGACTAATTTCAAAAACTGAACCGTATGTGGATGCGAGGGTTAAGCTTGGCTTCTACCGGTTTGCCCCCCTTGAGATGTTCTTCGACAATTACTGGGACATCACTCGGTTTGACTCGGTAATACCATGTCTCTTCTGGAACAATCCGCACCGTTGGGCCAATGCTGCACTGTCCCTGACACCCTGTACCTTTTACCTGAAAATTTTCCACCTCAGCATTATTAAAGGCTTCAAGCACCTCTGCTGAACCAGCGGCTAAACAAGACCGATACTGGCAGACTAAAATACAAGACTCCTGAGGTTGTGAAACGTTTTTTTGGCAGTTATTTTCCACTGTAATCGAGGTAAATATTACAAATTGTTGTAAATTAAATCATAACCAGAGGAACTAGAGGATGCTACTTCATGCACTTTAGTAAACCCCCTTATCTCTGGAAGCTGTTTCAATAATCTGCTGTGTTCTTGTCCCCTACCCCCGGATAGGAAATTATTTGAGAACAACGGAGCGCTTTTAATTCTTTCTCTGAGCAGTTGCATCTTGAATCTTAACTAAGTAGGCGTTTAAAATCAAAGAGAAGTATCAAATAAGTTTGATGGCAAAAGTATCCACGATGGCAACCGAGGCGAGCGCTAAAAGGGAGGAAAGCGCGTCTACCGCTTCAGACTTTCATGCCCTCTCTGACCCACTGCGCATTCAGATTTTAGAATTATTACGGGAGCAAGAATTATGTGTTTGTGAACTTTGCGAAAAACTTGAGGTTAGTCAGTCTAAGCTATCTTTTCATCTCAAAACCCTGAAACAAGCTTCCCTGATTCGTGGTCGTCAAGACGGCCGCTGGATCTACTATAGTCTTCATTTGCCGCAATTTTCAGTATTGCAGAATTACCTAGCAGGTTACACTAACTTGCATGATATTCCTTCAGCCTCTCGCTGTTGCGATTAATTCTATCTCAGGTCTTGCATTATCTTTTAAAACAAAGCCTTTTGCCCCGGAACTGATGCTATTTGAAAATTTTTTACTCAAGTTGCATTGGTTGTCGGGCTAGCACTCAATTTCTTAAAACCTGCCTTGAAAATCCGCTTGTAGGTTAGAACTCGTGAGTTGCTACTTTTAGTAGTTTCTTGGCAAATTGGATGGCTTGGAAACAAAACGACAAAGAGACAAATTAACATCCTCCGCCACTAATCCTTTGGATATGGAGGCGCATTAGCAAAATTACTCAAAGACTAAAATCTCTTTTGATTAGGCGCTTAGCCTTTCTTTCTCGAATAGGCTGAGTTTTGCTGGCAAGGCACATTGTCTAATATATTTACCGTGTTCCTTGATAGACCAATTTTTTTTGAAATATTGTAATATGCCAGTATCCCTACTTTAGATTATAAGGGTTGGACCCATGGAAGCAACAAAAAAGCGAAATCCATTTATGCTGACCAGGTTTGCTCTGATTGCAGGTGCAACTGTTTTCCCCAACTCCTACAGTAGTCAGGTGGTGGTGAATCCCCAAAATAACAGGGCTTCTGAGATCACCCTGGCGGAGTTAAAAAAGATCTGGGAGCCAGCAGCTCCAACAAAAATCACTAAATGGAATCAGATTCGCCCTTCTTGGTCAGACAAACCCCTTAATCTCTATGAACCGGGAACCGATTCAGGCACCTTTGACTACTTCACAGAAGCAGTAGACAGTGGTCAAGGTTCCGTACTATCTTCCCGTGAAACCGTTGAACGAGCTGAATATCAACCCTTTCTCGACCACTGTTTATCTACGTTAACCTGGCTGCGGCTCAGAATAACCCAGCAGTCAGAGAGTTTGTCTACTATTACCTAGAAAGAGCTCCAGAAACCGTTAGTTTTGCGGGTTATGTACCTTTACCCACAGAAGGGTAACACTTGACCAAAGTACATTACAACCGAGGCAAGGTAGGCACAGTCTTTGAAGGCAAATCCCAGTTCAACCTCACCATTGGCGAGTTGTTGCGCCAGCAAGCCAAGTACTAACTATAGGCTACCAACTTTTCCTTAACCAGAATCATCTACATGAGTACCAATAATTCTCAAGCCACGGCATCACCTCCTCAAGTCGGTGGTCAACTCAGTTTTTTTGAAAGATATCTGACTCTTTGGGTATTCTTGTGCATTCTGGCTGGCATCGCTTTGGGCAGAACATTTCCCTATATAGCGGTTGCTCTTGATAACATGAGCCTCTATGAGGTCTCAATCCCCATCGCCATTTGCCTGTTTTTCATGATGTATCCCATCATGGTGAAGATTGACTTTACCCAGGCAACAAATGCCCTTAGGGCACCTAAACCCGTGATTCTTACCCTCGTGGTGAACTGGCTAATTAAGCCCTTTACGATGGTGGCGTTTGCTCAATTTTTCTTAGGTTGGCTATTTCAACCCCTGCTAGCGAGTACAGAGTTAATTCGCGGCACCCAAGTGTCCCTAGCTTCCTCCTATATTGCTGGTGCGATTTTATTAGGAATTGCCCCTTGTACAGCAATGGTCTTGATGTGGGGATATCTCTCCTATAGCAATCAAGGACACACCCTAGTCATGGTGGCAGTAAACTCGCTGATGATGTTGCTGGTATATGCCCCACTAGGAAAATGGCTGCTGGCGGCAAATCATTTAACAGTACCCTGGCAAACAATTGTTTTGTCGGTACTAGTTTACGTAGGTTTGCCACTAGCCGCAGGGATGTACAGCCGTTACTGGATTTTTAAACACAAAGGTAAAGAATGGTTTGAGAGGAGATTTCTCCAATATCTCAGTCCAATTTCTATTGCAGCCCTCTTAATTACCTTGGTATTGCTGTTTGCTTTCAAAGGAGAGCTTATTGTTAATAACCCCCTGCACATTTTGCTGATTGCTGTACCACTGTTCATCCAAACTAACTTTATTTTTCTGATTACTTATGTAGCGGCATTGAAGCTGAATATGTCCTACGAAGATGCAGCACCAGCCGCCTTAATTGGAGCAAGTAATCATTTTGAGGTGGCGATTGCCACAGCGGTAACACTGTTTGGCTTAAATTCTGGTGCAGCCTTGGCAACAGTGGTTGGCGTCTTAATCGAAGTACCAGTAATGCTGATGCTGGTGGAAGTGTGTAAACGCACGGCAGTCTGGTTTCCTAGAGAGCCAGAAAAGGCGACGCTACGTGATCCCCGCTGCCTTACTTCTGTGGGCTAAATCAGTCTGTATTATATTGCTTACTCATACTCGTTGATGACAACCTTCACTCACAAACCACGAATTCTATTTTTATACGGTTCCCTGCGCAAGCGTTCCTATAGTCGCCTGGTAGCTGAAGAAGCCGCCCGCATTATTGAGGGATTTGGTGCAGAAACTCGATTTTTTGACCCCCGTGATTTACCGCTTAAGGGTAGTGTTGAGGAGACACACCCTAAAGTTCAAGAATTGCGGGAGTTGAGTCAATGGTCTGAAGGGCAAGTTTGGTCATCTCCAGAGATGCACGGCAATATTACGGGCGTTCTCAAAAACCAAATTGATTGGATTCCTCTCACTATCGGTTCAGTTAGACCAACTCAGGGGAAAACTTTAGCTGTGATGCAAGTTTCTGGGGGGTCGCAATCTTTCAACGCCGTTAATACACTGCGGATTTTAGGGCGCTGGATGCGCATGTTTACTATTCCTAACCAATCTTCAGTTGCTAAAGCTTATCAAGAGTTTAACGAAGACGGGACAATGAAAGATTCTGCTTACCGCGATCGCGTTATTGATGTGATGGAAGAGCTTTATAAATTCACCATACTGTTGCGCAATCAGGCTGATTATCTCACAGACCGCCATAGCGAACGCAAAGCAAAAGCTACTCAGCCGTAAAGCAGTTTGTCCAAACTGATACTTACTAACAACTACAAACTACTAAAGCCATGAAACGAGTCATGTTTGTTTGCAAGAAAAACTCCTGCCGCTCCCAGATGGCAGAAGGGTTTGCTCGCACCCTAGGAGAAGGCAAGATTGCCGTGGTCAGTTCCGGATTAGAGGCTTCTGCTGTTAATCCTACGGCAATCAAAGTGATGTCTGAAATTGGCATTGATATCAGTGACCAAACCTCTGACCCCTTAAGGGATTTTCAGCCTGAAGACTATGATGCTGTGATTTCGCTGTGCGGCTGTGGTGTCAATTTACCTGAAGCTTGGGTACTGCGGGAAGTATTTGAGGATTGGCAATTGGATGACCCGGCAGATCAACCCTTAGAAACCTTTCACCGAGTGCGAGACGAAATCAAAGAACGAGTCGAAAAATTAGTGGAATCACTTGCTCCCTCCAAAACTGCTTAAATCAAGGTAAATCGCGCTTATTTAAGGGCATAGTGGTAAAGCATTTCTATTGGGGAGGCAAATCCCAAGACAAATGCTTTGCCCCTAATTCTCTTGTTCTCAGGGAAAATTCATTTATGAATAGTTAAATGACACTTCTGAGCGAACAGAGAATTTAGATGAGCTATCTCGAAACCACAGCAGAATTTTACGCAGAAGCAGCACAAACACCGCAAGTCGGTTTGTGTTGTGTCCAAAGCAGTCCCCTACAACTACCAGGGCTAAAGATTTCTGAACAGATGCAGGAGATGAACTACGGTTGTGGCACCACTGTTCACCCCGCTGAACTATCTAACGAGCCGACGGTACTATATGTCGGTATTGGCGGTGGCTTGGAAGCCTTGCAGTTTGCCTATTTTTCCCGACGCGTCGGAGGTGTGGTTGCCGTTGATCCCGTCAGCGCGATGCGTGAAGCTGCGGCCCGTAACCTAAAACTCGCTGCTCAAGAAAATCCCTGGTTTGATCCCTCTTTCGTGGAAATTCGTCAGGGAGATGCCTTTGCTTTACCAGTAGCGGACGCTTCTGTAGATGTCGTTGCCCAAAACTGCCTATTTAATATCTTTGAACCTGCTGACTTGTCTAAAGCACTGCAAGAAGCTTTTCGTGTTCTTAAGCCAGGTGGACGTCTGATTATGAGTGATCCGATCGCTACTCGTCCTATACCACTGCATCTACAGCAAGATGAGCGGTTACGGGCGATGTGTCTATCAGGTGCTCTTACTTACGAGGAGTATATTCAGCAACTAGTGGACGCTGGTTTTGGTCAGGTGGAAATCCGGGCACGGCGTCCTTACCGACTTTTGGATTGCCAAAGTTACCATATCGATCAACCTCTGCTTTTAGAAAGTCTAGATTCCGTGTCCTTCAAAGTAGAGATTCCAGCAGATGGTCCGTGTATTTTTACTGGCAAAACGGCAATTTACATGGGTGTCGAAACCTTCTTTGATGACAATGCTGGACATATTCTCCAGCGTGGTGTCCCAGCAGCAGTATGTGATAAGACAGCGCGTAAGTTGGCAATGTCTAATCCAGGGGATATCTTAACTACCAATGCCACTTGGCACTACACAGGTGGTGGCTGTTGTTAGTACTGAAGGTCAATTCACGAACCCTAGGCTACTTCGTTGAGCCTAGGGATTGCAAGAGATAACCTTGCCTGAAATCGTGAATACGGCTGACACTTCGGCTCCGCTCAGTGTCAGCGCTGAGGGAAGTGGAAGCGCTGAGTTAGCACAAGATAAACACTACCGAATTCTTCCCTGGTTCGGGCTATTTGTAAGAGTCTGGAATCTCAGGCAATAGGGTAAATCCTAGACACAGTTGTGCTAATGCCGTAAGGGACTTTTAAACTCAACACGAGAGGATTGTCTCCATGATTCGTGTACCAGTAGTAAGTCAAGATGCTAAACCTCTTATGCCCACAAAAAGCTCAAGAGCGAGAAGATGGGTAAAAGAAGGCAAGGCAGTTGGCAAATGGTCAGATGTTGGCATTTATTATGTTCAACTTCTTGTGCCAAAGGGTGAGGAAACTCAACCTGTTGTAGTAGGACTAGACCCAGGTAAAAGTTACGCTGGAATAGGTGTGCAATCTGCCCAGTTTACCCTAGCAAGATTTCATTTAATTTTGCCCTTTGGACGAGTAAAGCAACGAATGGAACAGCGTAGAATGCTTAGGCGTTCTCGGCGTTCCAGAAGGATTAACCGGAAAGTTTCCTTCAAGTTGAGAAACCATCGCCAAGTTAGGTTCAATAATCGCAAACAGTCCAAAGTTCCTCCATCAATCAAAGCCTCTAGGCAGCTAGAGCTAAGGGTTGTTAGGGAACTATCTAAGATATTCCCCCTAACAGCCATTGTCTACGAGCGAGTTAAGGCTGACGTGGATAGAACTAAAAGAAAGTCAGCCAAATCTGGAAAGGGTTTCTCTCCTGTGATGAGCGGTCAAAATTGGGCAATTGCTCAGATGGAAACGATTGCCCCTGTCCTTGTCCGCGAGGGCTGGCAGAAAAATGGCAATGGGACTTCTCAAATCAGGAAGCATCTAGGACTTGTTAAGGACAAAGAAAACAAAGGTGAAGCCAAGCCAGAAACTCATGCCGTTGACGGTGTGGCTTTAGCTTGTGGTTTCTTTGTTCAATATAGCCGCCACATCACCTCAAATACGCAGGGATATCTCTGGAGAGGTAATGTGCAGATCACTGATTCGGTGTTCAGAATCGTCACTCGTCTAGGCGCAGTAAAACGAGGGAAAGAATACGGTTTCTTTCGTCGTCAATTACACTTTCTAGTTCCAGATAAGTCCGGAATTAGAAAACGTAAAGGCGGAACTGTTACACCGTTCGGATTCAGGGTTGGTGATTTAGTTAAAGCTACGAAAAAAGAGCAACAATTCGTTGGGTACATTGGAGGCTTCACCTGTACTGATAAGTCCAAAAATGTATCAATCTACGACTACTCATGGAAGCGAATTGGTCAATTTACGCCCAGCAAAGTGAAGTTATTAAGGAGAAGTAATAGGTTGTGTCTTGCATAGTTATTTGGATGCCTCCGTCCCTCCGGCATCCCGCTATCCCTCCCCTGGTTGCTTCGCTGAACCAAGGGACTCCCGCGAGTCTGTTGAAAATTGAAACTATCAGCCAGATTCTGGTGTGTATAGCTCAATTAACTATTTTCTATGTGCCATTTTAAACGGACTCCGTAGTTGCTCTAAACTAGGATGCTCAGCATCGTAGGCAAGAGGTTCCCAAGAGTTAAGGACAGTACGAATGGGAATTACTTCAATCACACTATTGGTGTAGGCAATTACTTCAAATTTCTCCACCAATTTAGTATCCCATGCTACTTCCTTAACTTCTAAACCCTGCTTATTGAGCCAAATAATTAGCTGGGAGCGCACTACTCCCGGCAAAATTCCTGCAATCAAAGGCGGTGTCCACCAACAATCCCCTTGCCATCCCCAGAGGTTACCAGTGCTAGTTTCTAACCAATTACCCGTAGCACCAACCAAAATTGCTTCCGCCGCTCCCATCTGCCGGGACGCTTGTAGGGCCAGCCAAGCTGATAGATAGTTACCAGTTTTATGAGCAGTAAGTGAGCGGCGATATGCAGGAGCATCTGCTAACCAAGCCGTAATACCCTGTTGTTGGCGTTGTGTTAAGTCAGTTGGCAAAAATCGCCCAGTTATCCACTCTCGCCCGTCCGGAAAAATAGTGATTCTTAGGACAGGATAGGCTTTACTTAAAGCCTGAGCGCCATGACGCACCTGCTGCCAATTAGGTAACTGCCAGCCAAAGCTTTGTAAGCTCAATTCTAGGCGCTGGCAATGAAGATGCCAATTGCTTAGCGAACTATCTAATGATTGTTGATAAACCCGCAAGGTTGTAAACACCGTTGCACCGTAAAGCAACCCTGGCTCATCAATCGCCAGTTCCAGAGTATCAGTTTGCTTGAGTTGGCCGTTGTACCAGAACAAATATTTTCCTAAATTGGCTCAAAATATCAGCAATAACTTCTTCAAATTTAATCAATTTCTCAGAATTAATCGTTAATCTAAAAATTAATATAGTGTAGACATTGGTGATTAGCCTATCCGATGAAATTTCCCAGTTGGTTGCCAACAAAACTTAGTCTACTTCAACAGAAAATCGATCCGTTTTCCCTGCAGTTTCGCTTAACGGTAGGGACTGTTGCTGTTTCCACTCTAGTACTAAGCAGTGCTGCCATCTTAACAAGTTGGAAGATGCAGCAAATTCTCGTCACCTCTCAAAAGCATCATATCAAGTACGTCGCTGAGCGTTTTCCCCAAGACTTGGCAATTTACAATGATATGGTGCCCTTAGAAAATGCTCTACAAAGGGCAGTCGATAATCTAACCACTGGCGATATTCTTCTCTGGGTGCGTAACTCTGATGGCTCTATTGTCTCCCAATCGGAAGCTTTGCAGGTTAACAGATACAGTTCCTTATTAACTACCCAGAAGCAGCTAATACCCCGCGTCTATGAAATGAAAAGACGTTATTGGGTAATCTGTGGGACTCCCTTGTTGGTGAAAGGTAAAATGCTGGGCAAGGTTTACGTCGCTAAGGATATTACTAGCGAGCAAACCATGTTGATCAGCTTAATGCGGACTCTGGGTTTCACCAGTTTCTTTTCAATCTTGGCAATTACTATAGTACTGGCAATCTATATTGAGCGATCGCTTCAGCCTTTATGCCGCATTTCTCAACTGACAAAAACAATTTCTGCCGATGATTTAGGCCAAGCGCGGATACACCTAGACCACGCTCCATCTGAAGTGAGAGAATTGGCACAAACCGTTGATAAAATGCTAGTTCGTCTTTTTGATGCTTGGGAACAACAGCGGCAATTTGTTAGTAATGTCTCCCATGAGTTAAGAACTCCTTTAACCATTGTCTCTGGTTACCTGCAAAGCACGCTGCGGCGCGGGAATAATTTGACAGGTTTGCAGCGAGAAGCCCTCTTAACTGCTAGCTCAGAAGCTGACCGTACTATCCAATTGTTACAGGATTTACTTGACCTAGCACGAGCAGATAATGGTCAGATGCATTTTAATCTGGAACCTTTGGTACTCAATGAACTCGTAGCAGAAGTAGTCTCCATGGCAGAGCAATACAGTCAGCGAGAGATTAAACTTGAAGAAGCAACCAGCTTAATTGAGATGAAAGCAGACCGTGACCGCCTGAAGCAAGTGTTGCTCAATTTGATCGACAACGCGGTAAAATACTCCCATCCTGGTACGGCAATTACTGTAAAGTTGAGCCAGTTGGATGAGCAGGTAACTATTCAAGTGTGTGACCAAGGAAGCGGCATTCCTTTGCAACAACAATCCCGGATCTTCGAGCGTTTTTACCGAGTCGATGAGGCACGCGCCCGTTCTAGTGGCGGTACTGGCTTGGGCTTATCAATTGTGAAAACGCTAGTGGAGGGCATGGGTGGTTATATTACGGTGCGCTCTAAGTTAGACGAAGGTAGTGTCTTCACGGTAGCTTTGCCTGCTCTATCATCTAATAATTTGCAATTACTGCCATTATCGACTAAATAATTCAGCGTGACTGTAGAAGATATAAAGACTTTGACAATTCAACATCGGAAACTTGTGCAGCGTCAATGTCTTGAATTGGCGTTTCAAAGTAGCTAAGCCAATTACTTCCTGCCTCTTCTTGGTCATAGATGGCATTAATTGCTGTTTGCTGCTGCGGCGTTAGCTCTTGGTAGACCTGCATAATTTCTACATATGTGTAGTCTACGATCAAAGCGTGCATTTGACCCGTCGTCCGAACAGCTAGTATTGCTTCTTTGAGTTGGGCAGTAGCTTCGCTATTTGTTGTCATACTTATCAAGGCTGAGGACTGATTATACTTTTGGCAGTATTAATTATCTACGATTTTTCTTGAAATAAATTAGGTAATATTGGCAGTGATTGAGCCAAGTTACTGATTTGAGTTGCTATAAGCTCCAGCTGTTTGACTGATAAGACTATTCAGGGGTAATTTAACTGTAAAAGTAGTTCCTACTCCCATGGCACTTTCTACGGCAATTGTGCCGTTATGAAATCCCACGCATTTTTTGACAATTGCTAGTCCTAGCCCAGTTCCAGAAATAGTACCGACATTACTGCTGCGGTGGAAAGCTGTGAACAACTGTGCTTGCTCTGGTAGGGGAATTCCGATACCCTGGTCTCGGACGCAGAAAATTACAGTGTTATCCTCACACGCAACCTGTAACTCAATATTGCCTCCCTTAGGTGAATACTTGATCGCATTCGAGAGCAAATTGCTGAGTATTTGCCGTAGTAGTTTTTCATCCATGCAAGCCTTAAGAGATAAACATTTGCTCTCAAAGCTGATTTGGTGATGAGTTTTGGCTGTCAGTCGTGATTCTTCCGCTATTTCACGGCAGAAAGCTACTAAGTCTAGTGGTGCGGGGCTAAACTCTAGTTTCTCTGCCTCAGCTTTATTGATCAACAGTACATCATTAACTAGTCCAGTCAGATGAGCAACGGTGCTGTAAATCCTTTGAAAATGACGCTGTTTTTTCTCCTCTGGCCATTGATGAGAGTAGTTTTCCAGTAATTCTGTAGAAGAGAGAATTGTAGTTAATGGGGTGCGATACTCATGAGAAATCATTGCGATAATATTCGATTTGAGTTGACTAAGTTCTTGTTCTTTAAAGAGAGTTTTACGAAGTTCCTCTTCTAAGCGCTGGCGTTCTTGAATTTCTCTTCGCAGGGACTGATTTTTTTGCCTTAACTCATCTGTTTGCTCTGCAACCCGGTGTTCTAGTTCTTCGTTGAGCCTTTGCAACTGCTCCTCACTTTGGCGCAACTTCTTTCGGGTTTGTGCTCTTTCTATAGCATGGCGAATGGCACGTGGCAGCAAATTACAATCAATCTTGTCCTTAACTAGATAGTCCTGCGCACCCCTGCGTAAAGCTTCTAGAGCAATGACTTGATCATTAAGACCAGTCAGCACTACAATCGGCAAATTTGGTGCTGCTTGGTGAATTTGGTCTACCATCGACAAACCCTGTTTATCAGGTAAAGAAAGGTCGAGGAGTACCACATCAACTGAGTTTTTACTCAGAAAAGAAAGAGCTTGCTTGAAAAATTCTACATGCACTAATGACCAGTTAGTCTCTCTAGCTTCACTAATAAGTTCACCGAAAAAATCAGCATCAGCCTGGTTATCTTCCACCAGCAATATCTTAATAGGAACACTGTACATGTTGTCACTCCAAAGGTATTTTAGCTGTGAGCAGCCAAAACTCTTCAATCACCCTCATCACAGAGAAAAACTGCTCGAGGTCAATCGGTTTGGCAATATAGCAGTTGGCATTCAATTGGTAAGTATTAAGGATATCTCGCTGTGCTGCCGAGGTAGTGAGAACAATTACAGGAATGATTTTTAGACTAGAGTCTGCTTTAATTTGAGCTAAAACTTCGCGACCATCTTTTTTGGGCAAGTTGAGGTCAAGTAAAATCAAATGAGGACGAGGTGCTTCGGTATATTTTCCCTGCTTGCGTAGAAAAGCTAGGGCTTCTACACCATCTTTAACCAAGTGTAAGTTATTGGACACCTTACCTTCACTCAAAGCTTCTGCGGCTAGATCCGCATCACTGGGAGAATCTTCTACCAGGAGAATTTCAATAGGTTTAATTCTTGCGTAAACATTCATTTTGTGTTGCTTGTTTGAGAACTGAAATCATAATTTGTGCATTATGAAAGTGGAATAGTAAAGTAAAAACTTGTGCCTACTCCTAGTTTTGACTCTACCCAGATATGTCCCCCATGACGCTCTACAATTTTTTTACAAATTGCCAAACCAATACCTGTGCCAGGATACTCTCGGCGCGAATGTAGGCGCTGAAAGATAATAAAAATACGCTCTAAGTAATCTGGCTCGATACCAATACCATGATCACGGACTTCAAAAACCCATTCCTGTTGTTTTAAGACTGCCGAAATCTGTACCAAAGGCGGCTCCTCTTCGTGAAATTTAATGGCATTACTGATCAAATTTTGAAATAATTGAATAAGTTGTGTTTGATCTCCCATTACCGTTGGCAGAGGTTCATGGGTTACTATTGCTGAACTCTGAGTAATCGCCATCTTCAAATTATGTAAAGCCTGACTCAGCACCACCTCGCTCTCGATTGGTTCCAGGTTTTTGCCATGAGTCCCCACCCGTGAAAACTCCAGCAAATCGTTAATTAACTGCTGCATGCGGGCAGCTCCTTCAACGATATAGTTAATGTACTTATCACCCCGGGCATCAAAGTTACCCTGGTATTTCTTTGCCAAAAGTTGGGCATAGCTGTTGACTGTCCTTAGTGGCTCTTGCAAATCATGAGAAGCCACGTAGGCAAACTGCTCCAACTCTTGGTTAGAGCGCACTAGATGGGCTGTCCTTTCCTCTACACGCTTTTCTAATTCTTCCTTGCTGTGGCGCAGTGCTTCTTGAGTCTCGACCAGCTCAGTAATATCGGTATCAGCACCAACCATGCGGATGACTTGGCCTTGGGCGTTTTTGATATGAGTGGCTCGTGAGAGGATATGGATAGTCGAGCCGTTTTTGTGATGGAAGCGCTGCGTTGCTGAGAAACGGGTAACTTTGCCAGAATTGTAGTCTTCAAGGAGTTTTAATGCCGCCATGCGATCCTCGGCAAAGATCACTTTTTCCCACGTAGTTAGTTCATGAGCCAGTTCGCCGTCAGAGTAGCCAATCATATTCTTCCAGCGAGGGGAGAAGTAAACCTCACCTGTTAGCAAATTCCAGTCCCAAAAGCCGTCGTTGGCAGCGTGGATCACTAATTCATAGCGTTCTCTAGCTTCTTGTCGTTGGCGATCAATCACACTGAGGAATTCGGCATTCCGCAAAATCAGGTTGGCAAAGACAAAAACACTAGAAATACTAAACAACGTGATCGCCAATTCGGATGAGTATTTTTGATTTCTATAGCCGAATAAAATAAGCCAACCCAGCAGTGGCGGGATACCAATCACCATCAAAGACAGACGCCGAGACACAATACCACCGGCATCGAGTCTAGTAATGACACTCATCGAGCCTCTCTCTAGACAACAAAATAAGCTGCCTACAGACAATAAAAGCAGACCAAGAGACGTATGCAATGCCATGCCTGTGTAGAAGCCAAAACTGTAGAGTAATTTAATTTGGTAAATATGACCTAATAGCCCCCAAAAAGCCAGAAAAAAAACGGTAAGACTAAAAAATTGAGCTGGGTGATACACCCTCTGACTCAACAGCAACAGAGTTGAGCCAAACAGAATAAAAGCCAAGGCTGTATCGGGAGCCATCCGCCCTGGCGCTACTTCTCCTGATGTCAAGTCAGGGAAGAAAAACTCATCAATACCCAGGTTCCAGCCAGCAAGATACTGACTCAGAGTGAGCCAACTCATTAGTAGCAGCAAGCTCGCCAGGATAGTAGATAAGCAATGAAGACTAGTTCTCAGCAACTTAAGTCTGGGTAATTTACTACTCCGGGCAAAGTGCCACAACCCCAGAGAACTACCTCCCAAAATTAAGCTCAAGGCAGTATTAAATTTCATGGTTACTGCTCCCGGAAAGACACTCTTGAGGATAGAGATGTCTAAAATCCAACCGAGGACAACCACAGAGCCAATGAAAATAACCACTAAGCTAGCTACTTGAGAAAGCAATTGCAGTGAACCAATTAAGTTGTGAGGTCTCGGTGTTTCTTTCTTCATCGAAAAAACTCGCGTGAGACTCCGACCTCAGCATTAGCGCAGCGAGCCGAAGGCTAGCGGGTCGGAGAGGGATAGCGGTCAAAGTTAATTACGTTGAGTAGTTAGCTTTGACAATCCAGTTGAAGGTAGGACAATTAAACCCGTACTTTGCTGCAACAACTGGACTTTCTTGGCAGTGAACTGCCCCATGCGTTTCCAATGGCCATCGGAAACTGAAACTTGAGTCTTGGTGTCTCCTGAAACCCAACCTTTGTAGGTAATGCCTGACTTTTCGGCAAGCACAAGGTCACCTTTCCTAAAACCATGACGGGTAACAGTACCGCCATACTTGCGTCTTTTCCCACCCTTGGTGGGGAGACAAAGATGCAACTGTCTACGGCTAAGGGGAGGTCTCCGAATTACGGCAAATGGTGCCAGAGTTATCTCAACAGTTCCTTGCCAGTTACCATGTTTGGCGTTAGCTGTGTTCCATTCCTTCCACTCAACAAACTCAAAAGCTGCCAGGGTAACGCCGTCAACAGCATGAGTGGCTGGTGTTTGATTGGACTTGTTTTTCTTGTCTTTTGCTAGCCCTAACCAGTTTCGTAATTGACTGGTTCCGTTACCGTCTTTTTGCCAGCCTTGATGAGTCTTGACAGGGGTTAACTCAGACAACCATTTAAGCATTTGTCTTTGTCCCACCATTACTGGTGAGAAACCTTTGCCAGATTTCGCATTTTTGCGCCCGCTAGTCCTATCCACGTCAGCCATCACTAATTCGTAATGAATGGCACTGATAGGAAATAGTTTGAGTAATTCCTTAACCACCCTTAACTCTAGCTGTTTGTTGGCTCGGATTGAGGGAGGCAACTTCCCTTGACGACGGTGTTGACCTAAGCCGGATGGTCGCCCATCTGACTCGGCTTCAGAACCGTACATGACGGTTTCCCAGTCATACGGCTCCTCAGAAATACAGTGCTTGTCATGCATACCTTTCATTACGAATTAACTCCAGGTCATTTCTTGTTTTCTCGTCATGACAGTGCCTGTGGAGCAGTTGTAGGTTTTCGTACCCGCCCTTTCCTCCTAAAGCACGAGGAATTTTATGGTCTTTTTCCCATAAATCTCCATCTCTGAAGTACAGTCCGCAGTGTGGGCATTTGCCCTTTTGCTTTTTCAGTAGTGAGGCTACTGTTTTAGAGCATTGTGGGTGTTTACCCATTCTGCTGCTCCAATAAACTAATTCTCCGTCGAACGGGCTTTTCTCACCTTTGACTTTGACGTATTCGGTCTGTTTGATTTGAGTCTCTTGGTGTTTGACTAGGATAATTGGGTCATCGCTTTCTAGTTTTGTAGCGAATCTCCAACAGTCATTGCCTATCCTTTTCCAGTATTTTTGAGCTTTCCAGCTAGCACTTTTTGTTGGGTGCCGCCGATTAACCCATGCCCTTAACTTTTGCCATAGCAAGTTGTCAAGGTCATTGTAAGTCTCTTTACTGTTTACTACGGAGAAGTAGTTAGCCCATCCCTTTATGACCGGATTGAGTTTCTGTATTAACTCTGATTGTGTTCCGGCTTTGCACCCATTAATAATTTTGGTTAGGGCTTCCCAGTGGGCTTTGATATTGTCCCTGCTGGGTCTGATGAGTGTTTTGAAGCCTAGTAATTTAGAGCGTTTTCCCCCAGTTTTACCTGAGTGGTGTTTACCTACTCGAAATTGCCTAATGTTGAAGCCAAGAAAGTTAAATCCTGCTTGTTCTCCATTAAACTCTTCCAGCGTGTGAGCTAATCTCGTTTTACTTGGCTTCAGTTCCAGCCCTATTTCTGCCAGCCATTTAGCAATTTTCTCCTGACATTCCTGCACTACTTTTAACTCCGGGTGTATCACCACAAAGTCATCAGCGTATCTAATAACTGCCAGAGTTTTTCGCTTTTGCTCTTTGCTTATGACTCGCCCTCCAGACCTGAGAGGAACAGTTTCGATGTATTGATTTAACATCTCTTCCATGCCGTGGAGGGCGATGTTTGCCAATAGTGGAGAAATCACCCCACCCTGCGGCGTTCCTTCCTCGGTTTCACTGAATTGGGTGTTTTCCATTACCCCAGCCTTGAGCCATGCTTTAATTTGCCGTCGTAGCTTGGGAAATGTATTTACCTTTTTTAGCAGAACCGAGTGATTGATTTTGTCAAAGCACTTGGCTATATCAGCATCTAGGACATATTTGGGTTTGTGTACCACATTGTCCCAAGTAGCTTTTATGGCATCATGGGCTGAACGTCCAGGGCGAAACCCATACGAATTGGGTTCAAATTGCGCTTCCCATTCTGGCTCCAATGCCAGTTTGACCAACGCTTGCACGGCTCGGTCGTACATTGTGGGTATTCCTAATGGGCGTTTTTCCTCCTTTCCGGGTTTGGGTATCCAAATCCTTCTAGTTGGTCTGGCTTTGTTGCCTAACTTCAATTGCCCTACTAGCTCAATACGTGCTTCTGGGGATAATGCCTTGACACCATCCACTCCTGCCGTCTTTTTGCCAGTATTCTCTTGTGTGACCCTACGAACCGCTAAGCATTTTGCCGCCCAGGATTTCATCAGCAGTTTTTGGAGCTTATGAACTGTTCTGTTATCTCCGCGTTGTGAGGCTCGGTAAATCTGTTTTTGCAGCTTAAACACCCTCCGCTCCAGCTTTCGCCAGGGGATTTGGTTCCATTCATACGTAGTCGTTAACTCGCTCATGCTTTATTCGCTGCTATTAGTAGCTTTACCTTCTGTATTTCCGTGAGCTTGTCAGCTTATCCCTCTCATTACGACAGGGCATTTGCTTCTAGCCCAATCCCTCCGCTCCATAGCATCCGGTTGGCACCTACTCGAAAATTGCTCTCCGAGAGCGTATGGAGGGTTAACTCGTTCCTTACCAACTTTAGTTTCTGACTTTAGGAACCTCTCTATCCGCCGGGTTCTAATGAGTGTTTCCAAGACCTCAACAACGCTCTTGGCATCTGGTGAACCTTGGTCGTATTTCGACCCCTGCGTGTCAGCCCTTTCGCAAGTAAAACGTGACGACGGTTGAGCAAGAGTTCGCTTTCGCTGTCCATAGTCAGTTGCTAGAAGGTCACCGATATGGGCTATCAGTGTTGCCCCCGTTTCACCCCGCTTCAGGCGTTGATGACCAGTCGCAAACCTGGGGGTGATGCTTTCAACCCAGCACCTGGGCGATTGGACTTGGGATTTTCTCCCGCACCAATAAGTTGGTAGAGTTGTCATGACTTTCGTCATGCTGCCAATCCCTCACTTAGCGTGATTTCTGGCAAACGAGTCGCACTGTTAAAGCGTTTTTGGCGATGTGCTCTTTGGTTAAAGGCAATTTTACGGTTGATTCTTCTGCCACGTCTGGCACGTCGCATAATACGCCTTAATTCCATCCGTTCTGTAATAGTTTGGAACGGTAGAACCAAGTGAGCCATCCAAATGGTAGACTTGCTGGACTGAACGCCTATGCCTGAATACATCTTCCCTGGGTCGATACCGAGAGCAATAGGTTGAGTTTCTTGACTTGTATCAACCGTTAATCGAACAGCGAAAACACCTAAATCGTTGTGATAGACTTTTGCCTTACCTTCTTTTAACCATCGTCTAGCACGACTAGGTTTAGTTGGCATTAAGGGTTCGCCTGATTTAGATAAAACGGTTACTCGTAACATGGAGATAATCCTAACGAGGTTAGTTTTTGGTCTCTTCCCGCATCTCAGCTAAGATGTCCTAACTCAATAGCGACTCAACAAAAAGCCTTAGAGGTAATTCGGACTAGAGAAGAATCCGAAAGTCTGTACCAAGCTGAGACTCAACGCGGTATTCAACCGTTTAAATCGCCGTTTGTTCGGCAATCCCTAATCTCAGCTTTTAGCGGATTAGGGTTGTTGAACTTCCTTTCAAGTTTTCGGCAACACTACATCACCACTGGCGGGCATTTCATCTTCCTTCTAGCAAAACAAATTCTGCATCATCTCTGAATAAGCAAATGCTGGCACTTCGATCACTTCACCGGCGGGAGAGTAAAGTAAAACGTCCTTCCCATTCCTAGTGTTGACTCCACCCAGATACGCCCACCATAAAGCTCGACAATCTTCTGACAAACTGCTAGACCAATCCCCGTACCTTCGTACTCGCGGTGAGGATGCAAAGGCTGGAAAACAATGAGAATTGGCTCAAAGACTCGGCTTCAGTTAGCTCCAAATCTTTACCAGGAGTTCCCACGTCGGGAAAATCCAGCAAGTCGTTAATCAGCCGTGGGACCCAGGTTGCCCTGATATTTTCTTGTCAGGAGTTGGGTATAGCTGTTTACTGCTCGCAGTAGCTCTTGCAAATCATGGGAGGTAAGATAAGCAAACTGCTCTAAGTAACGATTTGATTGTTGTAACTTCTCACTGATTTGTTTTAGCTCTTCTTGGGCTTGCTTGCTCTCTGTAATCACCTCAGCATTGATGATGATGCCACTAACTCGATCAGTACTGTCCTCCTGCTTCCAGCCAAAGATTTTTTCTGTCTGCTTTGACCAACTCAAAAGTCCCGTCAGTATTAATCATGCAGAAGAGGTCTGGTGAATAGTGGAAAAATGCTGCTTCTGCTGGAACTTCTCCCGAACTGACTTGTTTGTGCTGCACAGTATTACCCATCACAACTCTGAGTGATTATAAATCGGCTCTCTTATTCTCATCCCTTTGACTGAAGACTGTTGACCGGATAATCACTGAATTGTCAGTAATTTTAGGTAAAGCATTGACCGTGAAATTACTAGGAGAGCGTACCCTTGAGAAAGAAGGTAATTCTTGACTCCCATCTCCCTAGCGCTGTTACCTTTAGAAGGTATAAAGCTTAAACTGCCTTTAGCAATAACATTTGCAGTAGCTAGTCATGGCAAACCTTCGGTTAGATAACATTAGTCGCCAATTTGAAGATGTTACAGCAATTGAAAACATTACCTTTGAGGTGCCAGATGGTCAGTTTTGGGTTCTAGTGGGGCCATCAGGTTGTGGTAAATCGACAATCCTCAGAACAATTGCTGGCCTCGAATTAATCACAGAGGGGAATCTTTATATTGGAGATGTTTTAGTCAATAGTGTCCCAGCACGACAACGGGACGTGGCGATGGTATTTCAAAACTATGCTCTCTACCCTCACATGACCGTAGCTCAGAACCTCTCTTTTGGTCTACGGATGCGGAAAGCTCACAGGGCAACAATTGAGCAAAAAGTGGAGATGGTGGCGCGATCACTCGATATTTACCATTTGTTAGAGCGCAAACCTAAACAGCTTTCTGGTGGGCAACAGCAACGAGTAGCACTAGGGAGAGCGATCGTTCGTGAACCTAAGGTTTTCTTGCTCGATGAACCCCTCTCCAATCTTGATGCTCAGTTACGGGATGACACCAGAGCGGAATTAAAGGAATTGCACCAACGGGTTGGCATTACTACCATTTACGTTACCCATGACCAGGTAGAGGCGATGACTTTAGCTGATCAAATTGTCGTGCTAGAGCATGGTTGCATTCAACAAATTGGTGCTCCCCAAGACATCTATGCCAAACCAGCCAACCGCATGGTTGCCTCTTTTTTGGGTAGTCCGCCGATGAATGTTTTTTTGGCAACTTACACTAATGAAGTGTTTGAGGTAGGTAGTCAATTTTTTTCTTGTCCTAGTACACTTCAAGAAAAACTTCAACTAGTTTCCGGGCAAACTGTGGATTTGGGGATTCGCCCGGAACATCTAAAAATTATCGATTTAATTAACTCAGAAAGTTCAAAACAAGTTTCGCTTCAAAACCAACTAACGATGCTGGTAAAAGTGGTAGAGCCATTGGGAAGAGAAACTTTGGTTCGAGGCATTTTACCGAAATCAGATGTACTTTTAAATCTTCAGGCACCCTCAAATTGGCGTGGTTGTCCGGGCGATCTTATTGGTGTTCAAGTCGATTTAGAGAAGTTATTTGTCTTTGACTCTACTAGTGGTAAGGCATTGTATCCAATAAGTAATAAGTAATAAGCATGCCCTTGAGCGGAGCGAAGGGTAATAAGTAATGAGTAATAAGTAATGAGTAATAACTCTAGCCTTTCTCATAGTTATGAGGTGCACGTAGTAACAATGAGCGAACCAGTTAGGAATATTTGACTGAGTTACCTTAAGCATGGCGTTGGCAATGCCATCGACTAAATCTTTGTAAGTTCTGGTGACTGTCTTTCTCAAGATAGATTTAACTTTTGACCAAAAATTTTCAATGGGGGAGAATTTGGGAGAGTAAGGAGATAAATAAATTGGTTTGCCTCCAGCATTTTCTCCGAGTCGAGGAATTAACTTCCTAACCAGGAAAGCTTCAAAAGTAACGCTACCTACCCTACCGCCCCATAAATATTGACAGATGCCACCACTTCTCGAATTGATAAAGCTGCAATCAACGAAATGTTTTTGACTCTTTTTTGAGGCTTTCTTCCTCTATTTCTTTTCCCTTTTAAAGCTCTGGCATAAAGCCGAACTATTGCTAGGTTAACTCCTGAATTATCCAGAAAAATCAAGCTCTATTGGTAGTAGAAGAAGGATTAATTTAAGCAATTATGATGGTACATAATCAGGAGATTATTACAGTCTAGGTTTTACGAGTAGTAGAAAGCCTTCTTTATTTGGTTTTAAGATTGGAAATGTATTTTTAACCCTTTACGACCGTCCACGGATCTTGCCCTTGAACGAAGTGAAGGGTTGCGCTTAGAAGGACACCTTCGAGTTTAAAAACACGCCCTAGCGGTTAACGATGTATTGAGAAGCTCCGGCATTACTAGAGAGCGGTTCTAAATCACCTCTGTATACCAACCCTTGATAAATAATTGCTGCTGCTGCTCCCCGGTTAAGAGACTGTTGTGGGTTGAGAATATTTGGTTGCGGGTAGTTAACTACCATGTTGGCTTGTGTTGCTGCTGCCACATTGTCAATGGCATATTCAGGGATCATTTCTGCGTCCTTGTAGTAAGACTGGAGATACTCTAAAGCCGAAGGAGCAGATGCTTCGCTAGTACTCTGAGTTACTGCTGGCACAGCAGCCGTCGCTCGCTGAATATTAGTAGTTGATGATGTCTTTAATATCGGCTGCATCAAGACAGTAGCTGCCAAGGGAAACATCAAACGGTTCTTAGTAACACGCTGTTTCTTAGCTCTCTCAGTAGTACCAGGTGTTGTGGTGCCTTGAGTAGTAGTTGAAGTTGTAGGATTGTAAGTCAAATTGAGACCATTAGTTAAGGCAACTAATGCCTGAACCTTAGAAACTTCCTCTTGTGGTCGAAATAAATTCTCTGAAAAACCTCTCATGAAGCCCGTCTCGTAAGCTTCTTCAATGGGAGGAGCCGCCCAGTAATTCTGAGGAACGTCTTTAAAAACGCTCCCACTCGGAATTTTCTTCACTTGCTCCCGCTCAAAGGCTTGCCGGATCATGGCAGCAAACTCATCCCGATCTAAAGATTGCTCTGGTCTAAATGTTCCATCAGGATAGCCAGCAACAATATCTTGTCCAGCTAATGTTTGAATAAAGGGACTTGCCCAATAATCAGCCTCTACATCAGGAAAGGTTTCTTGTGCGGAAACTTTAGTTCCTATGCTTAAATAAGCTGCCGCTCCCATAGTGCTAACCAGAGCTAGCAAGGCAGGGCTTAGCGATGACCAAATGAACCGATGAATCATCAAAATCTCCTTTTTTCTGATTGTGGTTAGTAGCTAAAAAAGTGTAACTGCCGTCAGTCCCAAGACAAAGTTTTTCCTCAAGACTGCCGACAATTCAAGCTGAAAAAGCCTGTCATTTATGTTAATTAAATGCGGTCATGGGTACGCCGATTAACTCGCTTGGTAGTTGTGTTGTCGCCAGTTTCCACCTCTAATTCTTCGCGACGCACTTTCTCTGTTGCCTCAACCGTATCCCGCTCGACTTCTTTCCTAACGTCAACTTCTTCACGCACAAAGGCTTGCTTGCCGATGCTCGCGTTCTCTTCGTAAACTTCCATGCGAGCCACTTCACCTTCTCGGAATTGAGCTTCACCTGGAGCAACTGCAGTTCTATGGTTTTCAGGAGTTTGCCGCTCAACGATAACTCGCTCTTTTTCTACAGGCACTGAAACTCTTGCTGTTTCTGTTTCAACTCGCTTGCCCACCGCTACTTCACCAGTTTGGCGACGAGTTTTACTGGCAACGAGCTGTTCTTCATACAATTTGAATGTCTGATGATTCTGCTCGTCGAGTCCGTAAAGTGAAGGCTCTTGGTCGTATCTGTAGGTATCGCGATTGTAAGTAGCAGGAGGAGGTGTTTGTTTGTGGGTGCTGGCTTGGTAAGTGGCAGGAGTTGGGCTAGGAACAGGGCGTTGTCTAGCCTGTCGTGCAGTTACAGCCTCAGTACCCGACGCCTCTACGGGTGGTGACATCTCTACAGGCACTGATGCTTCTACTGAGGGAGTGCGGTAAACGCCTCGCACCCGCTCTTCGTAGTCATAGTCAACCGTCATGCTCTCATCGTACTCAGGTAATGTTTCCACCTGATGCTTGTCCGTCATACCCAGGGCGTAGATGCGCCGCGCTTTGGCATCGACTTGGCAGCGACCGACTGGAAGCAGAACTTTTTTGCCAAAAATCCAGAAGCCAGTGTCGATGACTAGATATCGGAAACGCCCTGTATCATCAACTAGCACATCGTCAATTGAGCCAATCTTGTCGTTTGTTCTTCCGGCGTAGACATCTAGTCCTTTAACGTCCTCACCACTAAACGCTTCTTCGCGGTAATTTGGATTGAAATCCCTGATTTTAAAAAGAGGCATGTTGTCTTCTCCGGAGTCATTTATCTCAAAGTACGCACATGCTAGAGATTTTCAGCATCCGATTCCTCTTTCTTACGAGATAAAAGTTTGACTAAATATCTTTCAAACTTTTTTTATCTCTTTTGGGGTATTGACTTTGGACAAATTATTGGGAGACAGACTGCATTTTCCCTCTGACTAAGCTGGATATAATTCTTATGTTGGCTGTCAAGATAACACAGAACTAATTAAATATTAAATTTAGTATTTAATTATTTGCTTTAGTAAAAATTCTTAACAAGAATATCAATTTTTGCTCTATCCTCAGGCAGATATGTTAATCAGAAAATACTCAATAAAATGAGTTCTCAACTTCATTTAACTTCGTTAGTAGAAAGACAACGTCACTAATGGAGAAACTAGCCAGAAGGGAGTCAATTCAATGTCATACACCAATCAAACGGGAAATTTGGTAAATGAACCCGTGGTAGTCAATCCGGTGGTTGACTACCATGATCGTGTACGGTGGGGTCCAATTTTGGCAGGAATTGTCGTTGCCATAGCCCTTCAACTAGTGTTGAGTGCCTTGGGTAGTGCAATTGGACTGAGTGCTGGTGCAGCAGGCTCTGATGCTAATGCCGTGGGTATCGGCGTGGGTATTTGGTCAATTATCAGTTTGCTAATTGCTTTATTCGCAGGTGGTTGGGTAACGGCTAGTACCTGCGGACCGATGAACAAGAAAACAGCACTCTTGCATGGGCTGATCCTCTGGGCAACCACCTTAGCCATTAGTTCTTGGCTACTTGCGACTGGAGTGTCAGGTGCTTTTGGTGTGGTGGCATCCAATGCAGGTGAAGTCATTAACCAGGCACAACAACCAGGAGGCGTTGACCTACCGACCAACCCACCTAACGTAGACCCTAACCAGATTGCAGCCAATGCGGCCAAGGCAGCTTGGTCGTTTCTCTTCGGTTCCCTACTGGGTTTAATCGCCTCTCTAATTGGGGCCTCTGTGGGAGCTCGGAAACCGAGAGTAACTCAAGCTATTAGGTGATTGTCTTACCTAATAGCCAATGGGAACGAACTAAGATTTGTTGTCTTCTTCAACTTAAATAGTATTAGATCAACGGCGAGCCTCCGCATCCTACCACTGCTGAATCAAAACCACTCTTAACAGCACTTTGTAAGAAAGCGCCAGTACCTGGATCAAAAGTAAACTCTAAAGTGTCAGCCGATTCGTTCAGTAAGTAGGTTAGAAACACATCACCGATAATTGTAGGCACAACGACTGAACCACCATTGGAATTGCCAGAAGCAGGAAGATAGTTAACTGTTGTCCCTGGTCTGAGACCTGATATTGCTCCTTGACCTGCATTTTGTGAGCAGGCTAAGACTTCCGGCGTAACACCTGAATAGGTAAATGATGATTGCGCCTTAGCAGGAGATATTGTTCCCAAAGTTAAGACGCTAGTTGTTGCAGCGAGTATACCCAGGAAGCGAATTTTACTTGCCTTTAGAAAAGTCATATTGAGAATGCACCCTGTCGTATTTGTGTCTTTAATACACATTAATACTGGTGTATTTAATCTAATTCAGTAACAAGCTTATCGGTTAGGGCCTGAGTGTTTTACTGTTGTTAGTTGGTTTATCTCTTAGTGAGTCTTCGCTATTGGCTGAAGAACAAAGCTTTTGTGTGTTCAACAAAGACAGACAACAATTCTTCTACCGTAATAGGCGGTTGGCCTAATGCTTACGTTAAGAAAATCTTTAGTTTGAATGAGATGTAGTCGCGCCTTGATCTTTAAATAGAATGAGGGGTGACGACCTCCCCTCAGTCCTTAACCTGTCGGAATCAGTTAAATTTTACGTGGAGTGGATCTTTTTGTCCCCTGCCAGAATTAACGAGCCCTGGTCTTTGGTCGGGGCTTTTTTATTTTCTCTTGATGGACTTTGATAGAGCCACCAAACTTGATCTTAGCTTTTACTCTATGGGATTTTTAAGATCAAAGTAGACAAACTTCAAAGGTGGTCGAGATGTCCCCCAAACAAAAAAGTAGTAGAACTGTAACCCAACCTGGCGACTGGTCAATTGAGCAGTTACCTGGATTGAGTGATCAGGAGCAATCCCAACTAAAAGAACATGGCATTACGACTACTAGACAACTGCTAAGGAAAGCCAGCACCCCCCAATTAAGGCAGACACTGGCGAATCAACTGCACATCAAGTCTCATTACGTTGATAAATGGGTTGCTCTGGCAGATTTGGCACGTATCCCAACTGTCGGTTGTCAATATTGTGGGTTGTTACTACACGCTGGCATCGCCTCAGTAAGACAGCTCGCTCAGACTCCTGCTCATCGTTTGCATCAACAAGTTTTGCGACTACAGGTGGCAACTATGCAGCGTCGAGATCTTTGCCCTCCTGTAGAGGAAGTTACTGGATGGATCAAACAAGCGAAAGAGCTACTCCTTCGCTAGTACTCCCTGGAGGAAAATATCAGCAATTCCTTCAGCCATTTCTTGCATAGCCTGGGGTGAAGAGTCTGGCTCCATGATGGTCTTATCGCTAAAACCAGCCACAGCAAACATGCCCAAAAATACCTTGGCGACTATTTTGGGGTTCATACGTCGATAGATACCTCGCTCCATTGCCGTTTCAAAGAAAGCTTCAGCAACATCGGTCATTTTCATGATCACTTCTGACTGAATACGCTCACGCAAATCCGGGTGAAACTGTACTTCCATAAAGCAAACTCGCATCATATCGGAATTCTCACGCATTCGCATCAGCCGCCGTTGCATGACCTGCGCTACGGCTTTATAGCTGCCCATTTCGCTAAGTTCTGTTAGCAAGTCCGTGAGAATCTCCACCCAGCCTTGAGTTGCTACCTCAATGAGAATTGCCTTTTTATTCTCGAAATGGCGAAATAGTGTGCCTTCTGCCACGCCAGCTTTACTAGCTAAATCACGGGTTGTTGTACCGTCATACCCCCGACGGGCGAACAACCCCTGTGCCGCCTTGAGGATGCGGCGCTTTGTCTCCGTCTCTGACTGAGGATGCCGATTCAAAATTCGCATTGTGAAGTAATAACAAAAGCTGTAGCGCTATTGTCCAACAGGTTGTCTAATAATCAGCAAAAGTGTCATAGTTCATCACAAATTTCTGATCTGGCCCTTGGCTCTATTGAAGAAATTTGTGATGAACTTAGTGCTTTTTCTTGAGAAGCAGAGATTTGTTTTTATACTACGTAGGTCAAACGCGCTATGTTTAGTGGCAACAATAGATTTCTTCTCCTGAGTCTGGTTAAAAGACTGCGGTGGCAAAACACAGGGCTGATCAGGCTTCGAGCTAGCAATCTTATCCCAATGACTCTGATTTTGCTATTAGGCCCAGCAGCTTTGGTTGCTCTCGCGCAAGGTTCTGAACCAGATTCATCCTATAACTTACAGGATGTGTTCTTTGCCTTTATCATACTTGGCTTTCTAATTCTGCTGGGGAGATGGCTGCGACAGCGCGTAGCCATTTTACAGTCTCTGTTTATTCCTAGTTCAATTGTAGCGGGAATAATTGCCTTGTTGCTGGGGCCAGGGACTTTAGGTGCAATTTCCACCACTGTTTTTGGCGAGGAATTCTTTCTGGCAGGTGGTCTTTTTCCTCAAGCAATACGGGACGTTTGGTCAGAAACACCAGGCGTCTTAATCAACATAGTCTTTGCAGCAATTTTCTTGGGTGAGTTTATCCCCTCCCCCCGAGACATTTGGCGCAAAGCAGCACCTCAGGTAGCATTTGGTCAAAGCCTTGCTTGGGGACAATACGTTGTTGGACTGCTACTCGCTTTGACTGTGTTGACGCCCCTATTTGGGCTGCCCCCGCTTTCTGGAGCTTTAATTGAGATTGCCTTTGAAGGGGGACATGGAACAGCAGCAGGGATGTCTCAGACACTGAGAGATTTAGGTTTTGAGGCAGGGCCTGATCTTGCCCTTGCCTTAGCCACAATCGGAATTGTTACCGGAATTATCGCAGGAGTTATTCTCGCCGACTGGGGACGTAAGCAAGGATATTTAGCGGCAACCCAGACTGAGGAACAAGAACTAGAGAGTTCCACAGTATTCCACTCCGAAACCCCGGAATTTAAGGCAAAAAGAGCTAGACACATTCGTAGCTTGCTCATTGATCCTTTATCAGTTCATTTTGGCTTTGTAGGAGCAGCCGTTGGTCTTGGTTGGATAATTCTGCAAGCTCTTAGCTGGATTGAATCGGTAACTTGGAACCAAGGTGGCGAAGGTATAGCAATTTTATCAGGGGTACCTCTGTTTCCTTTGACTCTGATTGGTGGGATTATCGTACAGTTGATCTTGGAGCGTTTAGGGCGCAGTTATCTGATTGACCGCCAGTTGATCAACCGCATCGGCGGCACAGCCTTAGATTTCACAATTGTGGCAGCACTAGCTTCTATCTCTTTAGCGGTACTAGGCACTAACTTAGGCCCCCTGCTGATTTTGGCAGTAGCTGGCATTGCCTGGAATGTCTTGAGCTTTATTTATCTTGCACCCAGGATTATCCCCACCTACTGGTTTGAACGTGGCATTGGTGACATGGGGCAATCAATGGGAGTCACTGCAACCGGATTGTTGTTAATGCGGATGGTGGATCCAGATAATCGTTCTGGTGCTTTCGAGAGTTTTGGCTACAAACAACTCTTCTTTGAACCAATTGTTGGAGGTGGTTTATTTACTGCTGCTGCACCGCCTTTGATTGCCCAGTTTGGTCTAATTCCAGTCTTGTTACTTACGAGCAGTATCTTTGTCTGCTGGCTAATCTTCGGTTTCTGGAACTATCGGCAATTAACTAAACCAGTGATTAGCATTAGTGAATAAGTCATAAGGTTTTGCACAATTAGCAGATGGATAGGGGCAAAGAGACGAAGGAAAACAAAGGGTACAGGAGAGACAAGAATTGACAAAAGTCCCGAATCATCCCGTAACTGCAACTAGGCAAAGCCACTCATCAGCTAATCAGCGAGCAATTCTGACCGATGGCACTATCTATAATTAATTGAGGTATGATTAGCAATCTGATCTTCTGATTTATAGATATAGATAAAGCTAAGCCTGCTAAAAAGTAATAATGCAAGTTGCTGTTGGGTAACCTGTCAATCTTTGCCAGCCACAAGAACTATAGGACTGGTAATGGTTGACCTTTTTTTACCAGGACATACCAGAATACCAACAAATTCTTATGCTAGAAACATCGCCAATTTCTATCGTCTTATGAATCAGCTGAATCAACTTCTGCTAATCTTCAAGCTGTTTACCGGCTGGTTGAGACAACGCCAGTGGCAAGCAGTAATTGTCGCTTTCCTTGTGTCTTTCCTACTGGGGTGGGGAATAGTGTTTCCTTCTCTGGCTTGGGCTGACCTACAGGCACCAGCAACTAGCAGCATCCAGCCTTACTTAGAGAACGTTATCGAGCGAGTAACTGAATTTCGCCTTGATAACGGCATGAAGTTTATTGTCTTAGAAAACCACCGGGCTCCGGTGATTTCTTTTTACACTTACGCTGATGTTGGAGGTGCCAACGAACCCGACGGAAAAACTGGTGCTGCTCACTTTTTAGAGCATTTAGCCTTCAAAGGCACCCAGAAGATTGGAACCACTAACTATGAGGCAGAAGAGAAACTCTTAGGTCAGTTGGATGAATTATTTACACAAATTCAAGCTGCCAAAACAGCCAATAAAGAGGCTCAAGTAGAAACATTACAGGCTCAGTTCAACAAAGTTGAGTCCGAAGCCTCCAAATATATCAAGCAAAACGAGTTTGGCCAGATTGTCGAACAGGCTGGAGGCGTTGGCTTGAATGCGGCAACCTCTACAGATTCGACAGCATACTTCTACAGCTTCCCATCTAACAAGCTAGAGCTGTGGATGTCCCTGGAGTCGGAGCGCTTTCTGGAACCAGTTTTTCGGGAATTTTACAAAGAAAAAGAAGTCATTCTAGAAGAGCGTCGCTTGCGAACTGATAACTCTCCTATTGGCAAGATGATCGAGAGTTTTCTTGATACTGCCTTCAAAGTCCATCCCTACCGACGTCCGGTGATTGGCTATGACGAAGACATCCGTAATTTGACCAGAGAAGACATCCAGAAGTTTTTTGATACCTACTATGCTCCCAGTAACTTGACCATAGCAGTTGTGGGAGACGTTGACCCGGCAGCCGTGGAACGGTTGGCTCAAATTTACTTTGGGCGCTACAAAGCTAAACCAGCGCCGCCGAAAGTAACGGCTGTGGAGCCACCACAAGAGGAAACGCGGGAAGTAACACTGCAACTGTCGTCTCAACCCTGGTACATCGAAGGATACCATAGGCCAGCAATCAACCATCCTGACCACGTAGTTTATGAAATTATCGGACGTCTGCTCAGTGATGGTCGCACCTCTCGCCTCTACAAGTCTCTAGTGGAAGAGAAACAATTAGCTCTGACTGCTGAAGGCTTTAGTGGTTTTCCTGGAGAAAAGTATCCCAATTTGATGTTGCTATATGCTCTGACGGCTCCAAATCATACGGTGGATGAGGTGGCAAAGGCACTGCGCAGTGAAATTGAACGACTCAAGACAGAACCAGTTTCAGAGAAGGAGTTGGAGCGCGTCAAGACACAGGCTCGCGCTCAGCTATTGCGGTCACTCGATTCTAATACGGGTATGGCGCAGTACCTAGTGAATTACCAAGTTAAAACTGGTTCTTGGCGCAATTTATTCGAGGAATTAGATGAAATTGCGGCTGTTACCCCGGCTGACATTCAGCGAGTGGCTAAGGCGACTTTCACACCAGAAAATCGTACTATTGGACGCCTTTTGTCCTCTAAATAAACCTGAGATTTTTTAGTTGTTAGTCATTAATCCTCCGTTAGCTGATTAATAACTAATGACTAAACAACATCAATAAACAACTGAACAATGACCCATGACCCCTCAACAATCAAACATCAAAAAGCAAAAATCTTGGCGCTGGTTAGGGCTATTAGTAATGACCATGTTACTAGTGGTTTTGTCACGTTTACCCGCAGTTGCTGCCAGTGCACGGCACTATACTGAGTTAAAATCCCCCCCCCTGCCGGAAATTCAACTGCCGGAGTATACGCGATATCAGCTAGATAATGGAATGGTCGTGTATCTAGTCGAAGATCACGAATTACCCCTGGTTAGCGGTACGGCACTGGTAAACACTGGTGATCGCCTTGAACCTCAAGAAAAGGTTGGCTTAGCCTCGCTAATGGGACAAGTGATGCGTACTGGCGGTACAACTAGGCACTCAGGCGACGAACTTAACCAGCTATTAGAACAACGAGCAGCTTCTGTGGAAACTAGCGTTAATCAGTCTTCCGGGAGTGCCAGTTTCAGTGCATTGAGCGAAGACTTGAATACAGTTTTCGATTTGTTTGCTGAGGTAATGCAAAAGCCTATCTTTACCCAAGACAAACTAGAATTAGCTAAGAGGCAACAGACAGGGCAAATTGCTCGTCGCAATGATGACCCCGATGATATTGCAGGGCGTGAAATTCAGAAACTGATCTACGGTGAAAACAGTCCCTACGCCCGAACTGTGGAGTATGCCACACTCAACAATATCTCTCGCGAAGATTTGGTAGCGTTCTACCAAAAGTATTTTCATCCCGAAAATATGATTCTCGGTATCGTTGGGGATTTTGATTCTGCCAAGATGCGATCGCTAATTGAAGAGAAATTTGGTGATTGGCAACCCAGCTCAAAAGCACCCAAACCAACTGTACCATCGGCATCCCAGTCAAAGCAGGGAGGCATTTTTTTCGTCAATCAGCCCCAACTAACCCAAAGTTATGTGCAGATGGGTCATTTGGGTGGTCAATTGAACAATCCTGACTATGCTGCCCTTGATGTGTTGAACGAGGTGATGAATGGTTTTGGGGGGCGTTTATTTAACGAAGTGCGATCGCGTCAAGGCCTTGCTTACTCTGTCTATGGTTACTGGAGTCCCCGCTATGACTATCCAGGGATGTTCATTGCTGGGGGACAGACTCGTTCAGACGCAACGGTGCCTTTTATTCAAGCAGTCCTTTCCGAAATCAAGGAAATTAGAGCTAAACCCATAGCCAAAGAGGAACTGACCAAAGCCAAAGAGGCATTAATGAATTCCTTTGTCTTCAACTTCCAAGACCCCAGCCAGACCCTATCACGGCTGATGCGCTACGAGTACTATGGTTACCCAGAAGATTTCATCTTCCGCTATCTGGAGGGCGTCAAAGCGACTACTGTGGAGGATATCCAGCGTGTTGCCCAAAAATACCTCAAGCCAGATCAGATCGTTACTCTGGTAGTAGGTAATGCTGGGGCGATTAACCCACCACTGACAAGTCTGGCGGCGGAAGTAACATCACTAGATGTCACCATTCCCGATCCCAAAACATAGTTAATTAATCCCTTCACTGACTAGCTGCTCAATTGCCTCAATTTCAGTTGGCAAAGCAGCTGTCAGTACTTCCTGACTTTCTGGTGTTACTAAAACATCGTCCTCAATACGAATGCCCCGAACATCACCAAACTGGGCAAGACGCTGCCAATTGACAACATTTTGATACTTTGAGCGCAATTCAGGATCCTGTAAAATCGCCGGGACTTGGTAAAACCCCGGTTCAATCGTGACCAGCATACCCGTTTGCAAGGGTCGATTAAGCCGCAAGAAACCTAAGCCAAAGCGATCGCTTCTGGTTCTGCCCTCCTCATAACCTGCTAAATCGCCAAAATCTTCCATGTCGTGGACATCCAACCCCAACAGATGACCGATACCGTGGGGAAAGAAGAGGGCATGAGCATCCATTTCTACCAAATCTGACGCCTGTCCCCGCAGAATGCCTAAATCTACCAATCCTTGAGCAATTATAGTTGCCGCTAGCAGATGAATTTCGCGGTACTCAACTCCTGGACGTACTTTCTCAATACAAGCATCATGGGCGGCCAATACCACCTCATAGAGGTCGCGCTGAGTGGTAGAGAACTTGCCAGTTACCGGCCAAGTGCGGGTAACATCTGCGGCCCATCCCATCGAGGTTTCAGCACCAACGTCTGCTAGAAGCAAATCACCCGCTTCTAGGGGGTGGTGATACTCTTCGTTATGCAGTACTTCGCCGTGAACAGTGACAATGCCACCGTAGGCATCAGTCATATTGTGGGCAATAATTACAGCCTCCATTGCCCCACGTATTTCTGCTTCCAACTTAGCGCTCTTTGTTGCCCTGATACCCGCCTGATGGGCTGCGACAGTAACCGCAGCAGCTTTGCGCAACTCTGATAATGCTCCGTGATCATGGCAGATTCGTAGAGAAGCGATCGCTTTAGCCAAATCCCGGTCAATTCCTTCGGGAGCATTTGCTGGAGTCACTGGTCGCCTGAGGAGCTGCGCTTGTTGCCAGTAAGTTGTGGTATCTTGAACAGCAACTGTCGCTGCGCCACTGGCCCGCGATGGTAACTCAGATAGAGGAAAAGCCTGATCTGCCCCAATTATTTGCGCTATTGCCTCGCGTTTTGGGATCTCACCATGCCATAAAGCACTGCTAGGAGAGGCTTCGTCCAGATATAATTCCAGTTTGCCACTATCGAGGCGAATTGCCATATTACTTAGCGGTAGACCTGCAAAGTATAGAAAATGACTACTGGCACGAAATGGGAAAGGATTTGCCGGAAAATTGCGCGGACTCGGACGACCAGACCAAAGAATAACTGGAAAATCAACTAGTTGTTCTAGGCGTTTTCGTCGTTCATACAATACCTTCCCTAGGGAAGAGGAATTACTATAAGTCTCGATAATTGAGGAGACTATCACGAGAGAATCAATGCTAAACAGCAATTATTCAGGATCATCGTCATCTGTTGTATCTTGTCCTTGCTGTTTATACTTTAACTCTTCCGGGGAAAGAGGTGTTGCGGCAGGTGAACTTTCTACCTCCTGCTGAGTTTCCTGTTCAATGGATTGACTCTCTTGTTCTGAGTTTTGGCAGGCAGTAATTATTAAGCCGCTAGTACATAACAGTAATACCAAAACAGGGAATTTTATCCAAGTCGTTTGTTGAGATTTACCATTTTTTGCTGACATCAGCCGCCTTCGAGTCTGGAAATTCATTTCTTAGCTTGATAAACTAACAACAAAGAGATGACCTCCCTGAGGTAAATAAAACCTTGACTAGTCGGTCTCAGCTGGTATTTAGCAAATAATCTGCTTGAGACTCACTTTGGCTAACTCCATCTTAGTTAGTTGTTTACCCTCTTGTCGCTAGAGTATTGGAAAGTTTCTGTAAAAATTCTTTGGTCAACTCAACAAAGGCTTTAGCACCAGCGGCTTTGGGTTCTGTAAGTACAACAGGCTTAAATTCATCAACTGCTTTGGCTACAGCCACATTTAAAGGTATTTCCGTGTTGAAAATTTTTTCTTCACCAAAATCAGCAGTTACTCTCTTTTTGACTCGTGGAGCCAAATTAGTAGCATGACCGATAGAAGAAAAGACAAGGCCAATCAGAGTTATATTAGAGCGTTTGCTCTCTTTGAGCTTTTTGATATGACCTTCCAGGATGCCAATACCGATCACTGATAGGGGTTCTGGTTTAGCAGGAATTAAATAAAAATCACTAGCGATGATACCGCTACGCGTTAGTAGATAATCGCCTGGGGGAAAATCTAACAGAATAAAATCATAATCATTGGTCACTGAGACGAGAATATTTTGCAGTAAGCAATCTTCTAGAATATTCCAGTTTCTTTCAAAGTCTTGCTGATTTTTATTAGATTGAGCATAAAGAGTAGCCGCCAATAAAAAATCGTTATATTGCTCAATATCACCAGGTAATAAATCGAGACCTTTGACTTTGCATATATCTTTAACAATTATGTTTTTAGCAGGAATTTTTGGCTCACTATTTGACTGAATTAGCTGATGTATTAATTGTTTTAAGGTATGGTTTTCTTTCTTCAAAGCAGCAAATTGAAGTGGTGGCATCAGGCTAAGAGTTGCATTAATTTGCGTATCTAAATCCACGATCAGCACTCGCATGCCATGATCTTTGGCGAGACTTGTGGCTAGGTTGACGGTGATCGTTGTTTTCCCGACGCCGCCCTTCATATTGACTACTGAAATAACGTATCCCATCAACTCTGCTATTTGAAGAAGACGCTATTGATCATAGTCTGGTAACGAAACAGATATTGCAAATTGCCAATACCTAAGGGTTGGCAGTGGCAAAGCACTTTTGGGGTTGTTGAGATTTACTCCTAAATCTTGAGGAAAGAGCGACCGCTCTTTTGAAAATTAGCCTCAATTCATCAGAAGATGTAGTATGTTGGCCCGTTAATCACCCAATGACCCTGAAGATCCCTCTAAATTCCCAGAACATTAACCATCTAAATCTGTCTCCTGCTCAGACAGTGATTGAAAAACTCCTGCAACAAGGCAAAATTGCCTCCCACGAGCAGCAGCTACAATTAGACATCGACTATCCCCGCGAACCTGATGATCCCAGGGAACTCTCAGAGATACCGGAGATACGGCTGTGGTTTATCCGCCTTGATGCCCAGTATCCCTGGCTGCCCTTTTTGCTAGATTGGAAAAGCGGAGAATTCGTTCGCTACACTGCCATGTTAGTGCCGCACCAATTCAACCGTACAGAAGGCATCCAGTATAATCCAGAAGCCTTAGAAATCTTTGTCATGCAGAAAGTATTTGTCCTCAAAAACTGGTTGCAGCAGCAGGATATGCCCAGCAAATCTCGTATCCAATCGATGGCTAGACTGCTGGGGTATGAACTTGATGATGGTTTTTTTGACTTAATTTCTTGAAATTATCGCCGTTAGCCAGATAGAGATAACTCTTTTTTTTAGTGGAGGAAGAATGACGGCTCTTCACCGCTGAAAATGGTTAACTGAGTTGTACATCCTATTCTGGCTACTAGGCTTAATTTGCCCTGTTTTCTTGGCGACGAATCCCCCGTCACCTCAAGCGGGGGATTAGTCAAACCTCATTGAGGGTTGCTATAGTTGAAAATAGCGTTGTTTAGCCCCGCCAAATTTGCTCTAACACCTCTTCCGGCTTAATGTCAGCAATCCAACGGGTTGGGGATTGAATGCCAATATATTGATCAGCAGGGGGCAGGAGTTTTTTCGCTTCTGTAGGACCAAACAAGGCGATAGTATAAGTTCCCACAGCAATAGCTAGATGCATCGGCGCACCATCGGTGCAAAGCATTAAATTAGCCCCAGCAATGATTGCTGCTGACTTGCCGAGATCTCTGGGTGCTGTAACCTTGAGTTGAGGATTAGACTCCCTCATAGCAGAGATCCATTCTGTATCCTCTGGCACTTGAAGCATCACAATAGGTAGATCGGGCTGTTTTTGCTGAATATCTTCAATGATTTGCTGCCATTTTTGAACTGGGTAAATGTTATCAATTCCTTTCGACTGAGTCAGTTGGCTAGAACCTCCATCAAGGAGAATATAACCACTATCTGAAATTTCTAGCCGTTTCTGTTCGCCTTCTGCCCAATCAATGTCTTGTTTGGGCAGACTAAGTTCTGCTTGTGGACAAGGAGAAGTGATCCCAAAGCCTTGTAGCAAGTCGTGGTACATGTAAGCAGCATACTGCTCAGTTTTCAGAGGCACGGTGTTGCTGAAAAACCACTTTCCGGCATTGGCTTGGTAGCCAACGCGGATTGGGATGCCACTCATCCAGAGTAATAGCCCAATTGACCATCCGCGTCCCACTGCTATGGCAGCATCGTACTCGCGATCGCGAATGGTTCCTAGCAGGTTGCCAAAATCCGCTAGACCGTTGCGGTCTCTAAAATCAAAGGTCAAAACCTCGTTTACCGACCGCGAAACCCGATACGCACCCTTGGCTCGCGGTTCTACAATGACATCAATCTCGGCGTTAGGGTAAGACCGCTTTAGGTCATCCAGGGTAGGAAAAAACTGAATTTGGTCGCCGATTCCACCAGGGACAAGGGCTAGTGTTCTCATCTAAATTAGTTGAGCCTCATATACCAGCTTAATTTTGACATTCTACCTACGCTAAATCAAAGTTAAGGCGAGGGCTACCTATACTCACACTTAGCAGTGATCATAGGTAGATTGTAAAATTTTCTAAAAAAGAGGCAGATTGTGTACTTATTAATTCCAGCAGCAGGTATGGGAAAGCGGATGGCGAGCAATCGTAACAAGCTACTGTTGAAATTGCTGGGTAAGCCCTTAATTGCTTGGACTCTCTTGGCAGCCGAAGCAGCCCAAAACATTAGCTGGATTGGGATTATCGGGCAAGTAGCTGACTTTCCCGATTTTAAGGAAATTTTAACTAAGCTGTCTCTAACTACACCAGTAGAACTAATTATTGGTGGAGAAACTCGGCAAGAATCTGTCTATAATGGCTTACAAGCTTTACCGATGGAAGCTAAACGAGTTTTAATTCATGATGGCGCAAGATGTTTAGCCACACCTGAACTGTTTGAAAGTTGTGGGGCAGCTTTGCTTGATTGTCCAGGCTTAGTGGCTGCTGTGCCTGTCAAAGACACGATTAAAGTAGTTAATCAAACAGGTGTAATCCAAGATACACCAGACCGACGGCAGTTATGGGCAGCACAGACACCCCAAGGATTTGAAGTACAGCTATTGAAACAGTGTCATCAACAAGGACGCAGCTTAGGTTGGCAAGTCACCGATGACGCAGCTTTATTTGAGATCTGCCAGTTGCCAGTGAAAGTTGTTGAGGGGGAAGAGACAAATCTCAAGGTGACTACACCAATGGATTTAGCGATCGCTCAATTCATCCTGCATGAGCGTCTAGGTAAATGAAATCCCTGGGCTTTCCGGTAGTAGCCCCTAGCTCCTGACTCGTGTTAGAATCTGCCAAACTGGCAAAAGCTAGAAATTAATCGGAACTGGTCGTAAGTCTCACTAACCAAGACTAAGGTTTGTCAGATATTGTCTACACGAAATTCTTTAAGTCCTTGGAGTTATAAACCTTGGTGGTGTCAGCCTTGGTCAATACTGCTAACGGGTATAATCATTATTGCTAGCAGCTGGATGTTGCTGGATCCGCTTTGGTTAAGAATACTAGTTTCTTGTCCGATTCTGGTTTGGTGGTTTTACTTTTTATTACTATGGCCAGAATTAATGAGACGCAGTGGCGGGTTAATTGGCGATGATCAATCACCGGAAGAGGCTACTCCTCAGGTAAGAAAATCAGAGCTTAATTAGCCTACCTTGGAGTCAGAGAGGCTAAAATCATTAATCAGTAAGCTTGTTTCGGCAACTCAAGAAGGGAAGAATTTCTCTGTCGCGGCAGTGCGACTTGTAGCCAAACCATTACCGGCTGAATGTAGCGAAAAATCTTCATGGAAAATCCTGCGGCAACGCTCCAGTGTCCTAACATTAGCTGTCAGGCTCCTAATCCCCACAGCAACAAGTTTTGCGATAAGTGTCGTACACCCCTGCTCCGGCGTTACCTGTGGGCAGTTGGTTCGGGAATAGAAGATTATAAGTCTGGAGAGGTGATTGCTGGTCGCTATCTACTACTGCATCAGCGGATTCTATTAGATACTAAACCAGCGATACCACCAGAGACACCCCAGGAAATTCCCAAAAATCTGGCAGTATACCTAAGACTTTCCCCTTACGGACTACACTTTCCTCAAGTTTACGGAAGGTTGAAGGCGAAGGAGGGAAGGCGCTCTCAGGAAATCTGGCTCTTGGAAGAAGCACCAATTTCCACTAAGGTTCACCCGGACAAATCTTCACCCAAAAAAGAGGGATCTCAGTTAGAGGTACAGCTGTTGCCAGCACTAATGAACGCCTGGAAACAGGCACCAGCAATACGTCAGCTCAACTGGTTGTGGCAGATAGCCTCTCTATGGCAACCTTTGAACTCTGAAGGTGTTGCTTCCAGCTTACTGATACCAGAACTACTACGAGTAGAAGGCCCGATAGTGCGCTTGTTGGAGTTACAGCTTGATGCTCAAGGAGAACCAACCCTAGGAGATCTCGCTCAGCTATGGTCACAGTTGCTAGATGGTGCATCTCCGGCGGTTGCAGGTTTCCTCCAGCAAATTTTTGACCAGCTCAATCAAGGTCAGATTAAGACATCAGAGCAATTAATCGACTTGCTGGATCAAGGGCTGAAAAACTGTGGACACTCACAATCCCGCAGTTATCAGATTTTTAGCCGTACCGATACTGGCCCGAGTCGTCACCACAATGAAGATGCTTGTTACCCAGCCAACGCAGAGTTAATTCATGGTGCTGGTGTCCTAGCAATCGTTTGTGATGGTATCGGGGGACATGAAGGAGGAGAGGTTGCCTCCCAATCGGCGATTGAGACGCTCAGGGAGCGGTTAGAAAAACTAAGATTAGAGCCTGATGACCTTGATCCTACCGCCCTCACCTTAGAGTTAGAAAACGCTGTCTGTGCTGCCAATGACTCAATTAGCCAGCAAAACGATAGCGAACATCGGTCTGAGCGGCAGCGTATGGGTACAACACTAGTTATGGCAAAAAGTTGTGCTCATGAAATGTACATCACTCATGTTGGAGATAGTCGAGTCTACTGGATAACTCGTAGCAATTGTCACCAAGTAACTCAGGATGACGATTTAGCATCCCGCGAAGTACGACTGGGCTATACCCTTTATCGAAGTGCCATCCAACAACCGACCTCCGGCTCTTTAGTACAGGCTCTGGGTATGGCACCTTCGACAACACTACATCCGACTGTACAGCGTTTTGTCTTAGATGAGGATTGTGTTTTTCTTCTTTGTTCTGACGGTCTCAGTGACTATGATCGAGTAGAGCAAAATTGGCAAACAGAAATTCTGCCAGTTCTGGAAGGTCAAACTGATTTGGCAACAGCAGGAGAGCGACTAGTTGAGATTGCCAATAGGCAAAATGGTCACGATAATGTCACTATTGCTCTAGTCCATTGCCAAGTATCTCCCCTCAAGGAAGCAGGGGAAAGAGAGTCGCTAGTACCACCCCCAGAAGCGCCTCGAACTTCTGCGTCTTTAGAGAAAACTGTGAGTACTGGTGTTACTAGTTCCCGAACAAAAACGCAGTTATTGCCCACGTCCGATCAAGCAAGACTTCCCTGGGGACTATTATTAGGAATTATTTTACTCTTAGGACTAGGCGGAGCGATCGCCTATTTATTATTACCAGGTGTGAGTGGGATGGTTGATCCCCTGATCAGCCGTATGTTGTCTCTGCGGCAAAATCCAGAGGTTACTAGTTCCTCTCCTATTACAGCCAGTTCATCTCCATCCGCTAGTCCAGAAACCAGTCTATCAGAGCAAATTCAGGTTAATGATTGGATTCAACTTAAAGCTGAAGCTGAAAATGTCCCACTTTGGCAAGGGCAAAACGATTCAATACTAGCTCTTGTCCCAGCAGAGAGCGTTTTGCTGGTAACTGCAAAATTGCAGGGGGAAGACCAAGATAACTGGCTAAAACTAAAAGTTTGCTCTTTTTCTAGTGCCAGTAACTTAGAAAATCAACCACAGAAGAAAACAACTCCACCGAGTCCAACTCCGTCAAGCCAAGTGCAAAAATCCCCAGCAGTTTCTGAATCTATAGGCTCAACTGGAGTTACTGCGCGTCAAGCCCAACAGGGAGACGAGGGTTGGATGAGAGAAGCAGATATTGCATCAACCGTTAACCGCAACTTTACCCCAACACCTGAGCAAGCAAGTCAATGTAAAACTCCAAGTACCTCTGGTTCCCCTACTCCAACTCCAACTATATCTCCTCAGTCAAATTCTCCAATTAACACACCTGAAACTCCGGAAGGGAAGCAAGATAACTAAATCTTGGCTGAGAGTTCCTACCTCAGTAATTGGATATCACCAGCTTCCCGAAAGAGCTTCCTCTGTTTAAGGGATAGTGGTTCACAACCTCAAGAAATGTCAGGAGTAGGTAAACTGTATAGTAAAACAGGTATAGTTGCTCTTATTGCAGGCTTTTAATGTCCGCTATCAAGAATCCTTGCCTTAGTTTAGCCGTAACTCGTCTGTCATCGGCTGGGGCAGAAAACCTTGCCATCTGGGTACTCAAAGCCCCCTATCCAGGGGGTATGGTTCATCACGACTGCATCTGGCCAGAAACCTTGACTCAGACTTGGCTAGCATGGCAGGAAATGTTTTCCCTAAGACAGCTGCCCCATGTTCCCCTGATACACCAAGCCGTCCAACCAACTAACATGTTGCCCCCAGATAAGACCATTAGTAGCTCTGGTCAGGCAACTAGCTACAGTAGTGGTTTGATGCAGCGTTTGGGGATTGAACTTTGGAGGTGGCTATTTGATGCTCCAATTCGGAGTACTCTGGCTCAGAGCCAAGGAATCGCTATTGGACAAGATAAACCCCTGCGTCTGCGACTAGAGATTCGCGATCCAGATTTAATCCCACTACCCTGGGAAATCATGCAACCTATAGTAGGGAAACAAGCGATTTCTCTCTCGCAGCAACTGCTGTTTAGTCGCACCACTAGTGATGTAGACTCACTCAAGCTACAGACACCCTCTAACCAGGCATTAAATATTTTACTGGTACTAGGGCAAGATCAACCCAGCGATAGCAGTTCGGCTCCCGGTTTGCAGCTTGAGCAAGAGGCAGATGCTCTGGCTAATGTTCTCAAAGCTGGCGGCAACGCCAGTACTCCCAGCGATAAAGTGGTGGTGTCAGTCCCTTGCCACGTTGAGAAACTCCTACAACCAACACCGGGAGAACTGATCAACGCCCTCGAAAATGGTGCCTACAACATCATGTTCTATGCTGGACATGGTGAACCCGCACCAGACGGTGGTCTACTATTTTTGCGACCGGATGCCAAGATTAACGGTACAGAACTTGCTCAAGTCCTGGTTCGCACTCAGGTAACCTTGGCGGTGTTTAATGCTTGTTGGGGTGCCCAACCCCACCAAATTGGCTCGCAGGCTATTCCCCGTAGTAGTTTAGCCGAGGTATTGATCCATCATGGTGTTCCTGCTGTGTTGGCGATGCGGGATGCTATTGCTGATCATGAAGCCTTGAGTTTTATTCAAACTCTTGCTCAAGCACTTGCCGCACGTATGCCAATTGATCAAGCCGTAACGGTGGCAAGACAGCAACTATTGACACTTTACAAGTTTAATCAACCAGCTTGGACTTTGCCGGTGCTTTATATGCATCCTGAGTTTCAAGGCGAGCTAATTAAACCAATAGAAGATAACATTACCGAATTACCAACTATGTCACCTAGCTGGATCGGAGAAGCCGCTCCAGTAGCATCCTTACGTTCTCTTGGTTCTACCAATCAGGTGTGGCAGATTCGGGGTGGGCTAATGCGGGTAGGACGCAGCCAAGAAAATGACTTGGTAATTCACGAGCAATGGGCTAGCAGCAAGCACGCTGAAATTATCTGCCGTCATACTTTTACTGCTCAAGAAGCCTCTCCAACTTACTTTTTGCGGGACTTCTCTCGCAACGGCACAATGATTTTACGTCCCGAAACAAAAGTAAGAAATGACGATATAAATGGTTGGGAAAGAGTTAACCATGAGGAAGTGCCATTGCAATCGGGTATCCAGTTAAAGTTTGGTAGTTCCCGAGGTCAAATTCTAGAGTTCGTTCTTCAACTACCGGAAACTGAAGAATGACTATTAATTATCAAGGGCAAGTTAATTGTCAACTCGCCCTGTCTTTAGACTGGGGTTTTAAATATCCCTGAAGAATCCTAACTTAAGATGACAGGTCAATACCAGCTGAGAAATTGAGATTAGGGCTAACTTAAACAAGTACTAGCATGATCAATTTTCTCTGCTTCGTACCACATACCGCCCTGTTAACTGGCACACTAGGTATTTAGAACAACAAATGTCGAGTACTAGATTAGTGGACAAGATTTTGACTTTTTTGCCAAGTTAGCATTGAAAATTTAAGTAGGTTTACTTTTACTCATGATTGAGCTTAATAAAAGAATATTTCCTAAAACCGGGTGTACTACCCGGCGATCAAGGTGAAAAACCCCTATTTGCAAACCAAATTCCTTGAGATAAAATTCCAGGGCAGCAGAAGTTTTTCTACCTGCTGTCATAAATTTGATTGGTAAAGAGGTGGTTTTAAACACCCATTGGTCATGACAATTCTCAATGTCGAAAACTTTGAGGGCTCAATTTAGGCTTGTTAGTCTGTGTGCCTCTAAGGGTTATCTTCTAAAACTAACCATGCTTTGCTATTTATCTAGCATTACGGCATAAATAGTAACGCTATTGTATATTTTGTGGCTTATTGCGGAACTCTCTAGTATGCCAATGTAGCTATCCATACCGGGTTTCATCTACTATCAAACACAGGAGGGGCATTATGACGAGCCAACACATTCAATACGAAGACTGTGATCAGGCTTTGAATCAAATACAAGGGGAATTACTAGAGGCACTATTACAACCAGAGGAGGATTTTTATCCTTGGAATCCAGCCGAACCAGAAACAGAAGCTTATTTTTCTGAAATCGAACGAGGATTTTTGAGGGAAAACTGGCAAGCAGAACAGGAAACAACTAGCGCTTCGCAAGCTTTTTTCAAACAGCTGCACAAGTGTTGGCAACCCTCGGCTTCATCAGGATCTGATACTTTGAAGAGAGCTTTATCAGAGCGGTTTGCTAGCTCCGTACCCCAGGCATGGATCGAGGCGATCGCTAATCAAGCTCAACAAGTCTTCCTCAGTAAATCATCTTTGGATAATTTTGCTCAACAGTTAGTGCGCTGTGTAGAGGAATTATTACCAAACTGGGCAGAAGAAGATCTTCAAGTTATTGCTCGCCCGATAGCATATCAAATGCGTAATCTTCAAGATGAAGTTAGGGATGAGGCTCTCAAACCAGTAGACTGGAGTTCTTTATCTGAGATTGAACACATTCGCTGGAGTCTCACGGTTGCTTGTTCGGCTCTTGTTCAACTCCGAGAGGAATTGGATTACTGAATTGGGATTCTGATTAAACGAGGCCGCCCTGTCACCAGCGTGGCCTCGTTTAATTACAAAAATACTGGTAATAAAGGCAGTAAAAGGGTTACAAAATAGTAAACCAGAGGACCAGTAAAAACGTAACTGTCGGTGCGGTCTAAAATGCCGCCGTGACCAGGAATTAATTGCCCTGAGTCCTTCACACCAGCATCTCTTTTCATCATCGACTCGGTTAAGTCTCCCAGAAGGCTAGCAATACCGACTAACGTTCCCAAAATCACCCCACTTAACTGCCAGCTATGCCAGTTGAGGCACCAAGCACCGGCTGTTGCCACACCGATACTGCCAGCAACGCCAAATATTGCCCCTTCTACAGTCTTTTTGGGACTAATACTAGAAAGCCGAGTGCGGCCAAAGAATTTACCAAAAAAGTAAGCACCAATATCTGCTGCCCAAATACAGGCAAAGGCTAGGAGGGTAGCAGTCAAGGCTTGAGGTAGGGCGCTTAAGTGCATCCAGAACGGTGACAAGTATCCGTTAACAGGTAGGTCACTCGTGGTTATGGGCATACTGCTAGCGGCAGCCACAGCATCAGAGGGTAATGAGGATGCGTGAGTCAAGCCAACTCGCAGCCGCACCCAATAACTGGGTAAATAGCCCCCATACAGTAGCCCCAAGATGGAAGAAGCAATATCAGCAATTGTCGCCATCTTGGGCTGGAATAGCAGATAGAAACAGATTAAGGTTCCTGCCAGAGGAAATACGGCATCTGTTAAAGTTGGTGAAAGAGCAGCGGTAACTAGCAAAACTTGACTGACCACAAGGGTGGTTTTGGCTGCTGGTTCAATACCTTTAGCCTGAACCAGTTGGAAATATTCCAATTGACCCAGAAAAACAATTACACAAAATCCTAGGGTAAAGTACCATCCCCCAAAAATAATCATCCCTAGAGCAAGGGCGATGGCAATGATTCCACTAAAAATCCGAGACCAGGGCATAAGACACTTTTTGTATAAAGACAGTCGGAGCTAACTGTCCAGATGAGAGTGGTAAGTTAAATAGGTTAAAAAAACCTTATAAAAAGGTAATCATTTACTTTTGCTTACTTTAACGGATTTGGAGAAAACTGCCATCCTTCTCGGTAAGGAAGAACGCCCATACTGCCTGATGGTATTCAAATCGAGCCGATGGATCCACTAAGTCTAATCCAGCTTCTCGCCACTAAGGATAAAAATGGGACTAACTGCAGCCAGAGTTTGATGGATTCCCCGCTTTTCTAGGCGATTAACTCCAGACTGAACCACCTCAATATTGCGGGCATGTAATTCGGCAAAACCTTCGGACACAGCGTAGAGTACTTCTAGGTTACTAGCGGTGGCGACGACTCGCCCATAAGGTTGCAAGTATTGCCAGACCTCTTTGAGTATGTCTTTAATGGGTTTTCCTCCCTCAATACAGACTCTTTGAGGATGCTGAGGTAAGTCTTTCAGGCATTCTGGCGCGCTACCTTGAATTACTTCTACATTGTGGACGTCGAAGCGATCGCAGTTGCGCCGAATCAGCTTTGCCACGTCCTCATCCCTTTCTAGGGCAATAATTTGACCCTGAGGACAGAGCAATCCTGTTTCTACAGGAATTGTACCTGTACCAGCGCCGATATCCCATAACAAGGAATCTGCTTGCAGTCGTAGGGCAGAGATTATCAATAATCTCACTTCTCTTTTGCTTAGAGGAATACCGGGTAATCGCTCAAATAATTCATCCGGGATACCAGGAGTGATGTAAGGCCAGATTGGGGAAGGCATTTAGAAAGACTAAGGCAGAGTTTTTTCCAGATTAAACTAGACCTTACTCGAAATATTTATCTTTATTGTCGAATAACTCTTAAACTCTTGAGGCTGGGGTCACTGCAGCCTGATAGCTTACCACCTAAACTCAGGGTTTGTTGCAGGTATTCAATGGCAGCGGGGTTAATTACCTCTCCAGGCATTAAAGCGGGAATACCTGGTGGATAGGGACAGACTAATTCAGCACTGATCCGGTCTAGAGTTTGCTCTATTGGCAGGGTGTCTATCGCCGAAAAGAAAGCCTCACGGGGCGAAAGTGATGGGTAAAGGGTAAAAGTTGAAGGATGAATGAACATAAATTCGGCTTTCCACTGCTCAAATACATTCCCTAAGCTGTTTGTTGATTGGGGAGAGTTATTATCTTGGACAATTGTCCTGAAGGCTTGCACTAATCCCTCAATATCTGCTTTTGTATTACCTAAACTGATAATAAACGTCAGATGCTGAAGGGTCGGTAACTCTGCCGTAACACCTAGTTTTTCATGCAAAATTGCATCGACTTCAAATCCGCTTAAGCCTAGCTGACTAACTCGCACCGTCAGCCTGGTGCGGTCGAGGGCAAAAAAACCTGGTGTTTTCATCGGTTCCAGGATAGATAATCGAGGAATTTGGCTAATTTTAGAGATAGCATCATCCGCTAACTGCAAAGTCTGGGTGATTAACTGTTGCCCCTGTAGTGCCACTTGTTGTCGTGCAGCATCTAAAGAAGCTAGGAGCAAATAGCTAGGACTAGTAGATTGCAATAACTGTAAAGCTTTGCTCAACCGCTGAGCATCTACCCTTTGACCCACCAGGTGCAGCATTGATGCCTGAGTCATTGCCCCCAAAACCTTATGAGTAGACTGCACAGCGATGTCCGCACCAACGGATAAAGCGGAGGGTGGCAAGTCTGGATGAAAGGCAAAATGAGGTCCATGGGCTTCATCTACCAGCAAGGGAATGTTATGTTGATGAGCTAATTTGGCGATCGCTTCCACATTGCCACAAACACCATGATAAGTTGGAGAAACCATCATTACCGCTTTGCTATCGGGATGTTGCTCCAAAGCTACTGAAACTGCTGCTGGTGTGATGCTGTGAATCAGGTCAGTGAATGGGTCATATTCTGGATTAATAAATACTGGTAAAGCACCAGAGAGAATCAAACCTGCGATCGCTGACTGGTGAATATTCCGAGGCATAATAATTTTGTCCCCAGTGCCACAGGTGGCTAAGATAGCCGCCATTACCCCGGTAGTGGAACCATTAACCAGAAACCAAGTTTGCTCAGCCCCAAAGGCTGCTGCTGCGAGTTCTTGAGCCTCACGAATCACACCCTCTGGGGCAAATAAGTTGTCTAACTCTGGCAATTCAGGCAAATCAGCGAGAAACACAGACATCCCCAATAAATCTGCCAGTGCTGGAGGTATCCCCTGTCCTCGTTTGTGTCCTGGTGCATAAAAGGGAGCATTCGGTTGATGAGCAGACGTGCGCAGAGCATCCAATAGAGGCGTTCTCGCTTGAGACTGATTAGCAAAATTGGAGGGTAAGGACATCAGACAGTTAGGAATAACTTGAGATCATCGTAAATTGTGACAAGCATAGCCATTTAGACAGATGAAAGGTTAGTGATTTATTTTTAGGTTGGTTAGGTCTAATGATTGAATGGAGTTACTATGATTTATCCTGCTCCTCAGCCCAATCCAGGGCCACAAATTCCTAATCCAGGACCAGAACCATTACCTTCACCAATTCCCCAACCTCAGCCAGGGCCAACACCAGAGCCAGTACCTGGACCAATGCCCCAGCCTGTTCCGAGTCCAATGCCCCAGCCTGCCGTACCAGAGACAGTTCCAGAGGTAGTCCCAGCCCCGATTCCTCAGCCAGTGCCGGGATCTACTCCCCAAACAGTGCCACAACCGCAATAAAATTTAATCAAGACCAGATTTTCAATTAACACCTAACACAACTCATCTTCAAACTGCCATGCTCAGAGCCGGAATTGTCGGACTGCCCAATGTTGGCAAATCCACCTTATTTAACGCCCTAGTTGCCAACGCTAAGGCTGACGCTGCCAACTTCCCCTTCTGTACGATTGAGCCGAATGTAGGCGTTGTTGCCGTCCCAGACGAGCGCCTGGAAGCTTTAGCCAAGATTTCTAACTCAGAGCAGATTGTACCTACTCGCGTGGAGTTTGTAGATATTGCCGGTTTGGTCAAGGGTGCCAGCAAAGGGGAAGGCTTAGGTAATCAATTTTTAGCTAATATCCGAGAAGTTGATGCCATTGTTCATGTGGTGCGTTGCTTTGATGACGATGACATTATCCATGTCTCTGGTTCGGTTGATCCAGTCCGAGACATTGAAGTGATTAATCTGGAACTAGCTTTGTCAGATTTAGCACAAGTTGATCGTCGCATGGAGCGCACCCGCAAACAGGCTCGTACTAGTAAAGATGCACAGCTAGAGCTAGGAGCGCTAGAAAAGTTGAGCGCTGGTTTAAATGAGGGTAAATCAGCCCGACAGATTAATTTAACCGAAGAAGAAGCTGAGTCGGTTACCGTTTTGGGGCTATTGAGCAGTAAACCAATCATTTACGCAGCTAATGTCTCCGAGAACGACTTAGCCAGCGGCAACGAGTGGGTAGAGCAAGTGCGGCAAGTTGCCTCGGCTGAAAATGCCCAAGTTGTGGTTGTTTCTGCTCAGGTTGAGTCAGAACTAGTCGAGTTATCCCAGGAGGAACGAGCTGATTTCCTAGAGTCTCTTGGCGTTAAAGAGGGTGGCTTAAAATCTTTAATTAGCGCCACCTATCAACTTTTGGGCTTGCGAACTTTCTTGACCACTGGCCCTAAAGAAACTCGCGCCTGGACAATTCACACTGGTATGACAGCACCTCAGGCAGCAGGAACAATTCATTCCGATTTTGAGCGGGGATTTATCCGGGCAGAAACAGTAGCCTACAATGCCCTGGTGGAAAACGGCTCGATGAATGCTGCCAAAGAGAAAGGTTTAGTGCGTTCTGAAGGTAAAGATTATGTTGTGCAAGAAGGAGATGTCATGCTTTTCCGGTTTAATGTTTAGGTAGTGGTGTTCCGGAGTTACATAAATGGATCTGGTAAGTCTTTTCCTCGCCTGGATCGTAACCTCTGTAAGCTTGTTTATTATTTCCAAACTGCCGACCGGTGTCGAAATTAACAGTTTTGGAAAAGCGATGTGGTCGGCAGTAGTCTTTGGACTTTTGAATGCTTTCTTAAGGCCAGTTCTAGGATTTTTAGCTTTTCCTATTACTTTGCTGACCTTTGGCTTATTTTCTATTGTCCTCAACGCAGTTATTTTTGGTCTAGCCGCTTGGCTAGTTAGAGGATTCCGCTTGCGCTGGGGATTTTGGAGTGCTTTAATTGGAGCGATTGCTCTAGGTATCATCAACTCCCTAATTTATCAGTTGCTCGGAGCTATTAGCTGACTTCTGGGCAATTCACTAACACTAGCGCAGTGTCAACAATCATCCCTGCCTCAATCTTTAATTAAGGCAGTTATGGCGTTTAGGCTATAAAGAGAACCATAATAGAGCGGTGCACCTACCGACTGTGTTTTAGGCATCGATTAAGCTAAAATCTGCGAAAATTGTGCTCTGCGCTTTGTTGGTATTGAGGAGTTGGGAAAATGCGGCGTCTTATTAGTTCATTTTCAGCTGTAGGAACTGTTTTATTAGTTAATCTTGCCAGTATTACTGGTTTTGCCCTCACTAGTGAACCAGCTTCTGCCCAAGCAGCTTACGGTAGTTATGTCGGTGCTGGTGTTACTGTCGGGGTTGGCGAGGATAATCAGGGAGATGGCCAGCAAGCTGGAGGGGTAATTGCAGTACGCTACAAATTGTTGGAAGCCCCCCTATCCTTACGGGCACAGGCTCTGATTGGAGACAATATTGCTGTAGTGCCCAGCATCTCCTATGACATTCCTCTTTCCTGGCAAACTGATTTCTATGTGGGATTAGGTGTTGCTCTTGCTAACGGCGATGACCCTTCGCCAGTCGGGGATAAGACCAGCTTTGCTATACAACCAGGTCTGGATCACGTTATCCCCAATTCTAATACTGTAATTTTCGGCAATGCCATTATTGCTTTTGACGCCTATCGTGATGGGGGTGGAACAGCTGTTTCCGTCCAAGGCGGCGTTGGTTTGAAGTTCTAGGGGCGCTGCCATCATTAGAGGAGATTATTGAGGGGATCTTCGGTAACCCCCTCGCCTGCTGATTCAGTTGGCTGCAAACCAACGGCAAAAAGAGGTCAATTAGAGGGCTTAGTGGCGGCTGGGGAACCCTCAACAACTGGCAAACGTTGAATAACTGTTGTTATGCCATCTCGTCGGATCAACACCGCAGAAACCCAGCGGCCACCCTCCGTCATCGGAGCCTTACCCATTTTAAAAATTCCACCAGCTGGCAGTAACTCTAAATCAAAATTAGCCGGTTTACTATAACCCTCGGTGCCAACCGGTTCTTCTAGAGCAGTTCCTAACAATAAATCATTTCCCAGAGGTTCTTCAACGATGACATCGAAGTTGTATTTTTGACCAATACCTACTTGCTCTGGTAACTGAACTTCTACAGTAGGAGGATTCTCTCCTGAGCTTAGCTGAGTACGTTCTGCCAGAATTTTCTGTTCAACAATTTTTTGGTCTTCAAAGCGCTGGCGCGATCGCAAAGTAGATTCGAGTTTCATCTCTGGGGAGTCACCGGAGGGGTTACTGGTGATGTAAGTCACCGTTTCTGTAACGATACCGTTGCCCTCTTGCTCCCAGCTTGTCAGTTCTGTGCGGTAATTCAACTGGGGGTAGCGCTTCCAGAGTTGAGTCAAAGCTTGCTCCATCGAGGTAGGAGTTAAGCCATCGCTATTGCGGAAATTAGTACCATAGAAATCCATAACTTCCTCAAGATCTTGCTTATTTGCTGCTGCATCGATTTGCGTCAAGATATCTTTAATCTGAGGAGGTGCGGTTTCAGGGCTTTCTGCTTGTGCTTTGATTACCCATCCCCCTGTTAAACCTAAGGTGATGACAAAAAACACTGACAAGTCTAGGGAGCAAGACTTGGCAACAGAAGCAAAGGACTGGCAGAGTCGTTGCAGTGAAGTTACTCGATTGCGCATTAGGGAATTAGGTTGGATAGTTTATATAGAAGGAATTAGTCTCTCAATGCTTGCAGAAATGCTAAATTTGTCTATTTGCAACTGACTTATCAATTAACTAATCACCAATCTTAACTGAAATTTCGATTAGCCCCACTTTATCCCTGCTAGGTCACTAGGGAAGAAGACGTTACTGAAAATTAAAGCTACCTCGAGGAGAAAGATTAACTTTGTCTAACACACCGATTCGCTTGCTGATTGCTGCTAGTGGTACTGGTGGACATCTATTTCCTGCGATCGCTTTAGCCCAACAACTGCCAGATTACCAAATTGAGTGGCTGGGCGTCCCTAATCGTGTTGAAAAAGAGCTGATACCAGATCAGTATCCTTTCCACACTATCGTCGTTGAAGGCTTTCAACAGAGCTTTGGTCTGGGAACTGTAAAAATTTTCGGACGCTTAACTGTAGCAATTGCTCAGGTAAGACGACTGCTAAAAGCGCGTAAATTTGATGGCGTCTTTACCACTGGCGGCTATATTGCTTGGCCAGCAATTGTGGCTGCACGCTTACTGGGTTTACCCGTAATTATTCACGAGTCCAACGCCATCCCCGGTAAAGTAACTCGCTGGTTAAGTCCTCTGTGCAGTAAAGCTGCTATTGGTTTTGAAGCAGCTTCCCAGTATTTACCCAAGGGTAAAACAATCTGTGTCGGTACACCAGTGCGCTCCAGTTTTCAAGAATCCCAGAAGCTTGAGTTAGCAATTCCTGACGATGTACCTTTGATTGTCGTGGTTGGAGGTTCTCAAGGCGCAGTTGCGGTGAATCAATTAGTACGTCAGTGCGCCCCGACTTGGTTTGAGGCTGGTGCTTGGATTGTTCATTTGACAGGTCAAAATGACCCAGATACTGCTACCTTGGAGCACCCTCAATATATACATCTGCCTTTTTATCACAATATGGCGGGGCTACTGCAAAGAGCGAATTTAGCTATCAGTCGTGCAGGCGCGGGAACTTTGACCGAACTTGCGATCACTAAGACGCCAGCTATCTTAATTCCCTATCCTTTTGCTGCCGAAGACCACCAAGCCTATAATGCTGCTAGCTTCGTTGAGGCTGGGGCTGCTTTAGTTTTCCCTCAAGTGGAACTAACACCCCAACTGCTGGAAACTGAGGTGCTAAATTTACTCAACTCACCCCAGCAATTGCAGGCAATGACTCAAAAAGCAGGAACTCTGGCAGTGACAGACAGTGCTCAACGTTTGGCTGCTTTAGTGCGTCAGCAACTAGAAGCCAAAAATTGACTTTATTGGCACTAAATACGCTCAGAAATAGCATTACTAGCTAGTTACGTACTACAACCATCGTACCTAGGGATGCCCATTCGTATAACTGATTCGCATTATCTACTGTCAAATTAATGCAGCCATGAGTCACACGCGAACCAAAATTGCTATGCCAATAGGCACCATGTAAGGCGTAGTTACCAGAGTAGTACATAGCGTAGGGAACGTCGGGTATATTGTAACCTGAGCCGCGCATCCGTGTAGAGCGGTGCTTAGATTGGATAGTAAAGCTGCCGGTTGGGGTTGGTGTAGAGTCTTTGCCGGTAGAAACAGGGAATGTATAGCGAGCCATATTGCCCTCCCAAGCTACTAACTGCTGTTCGGACAAATCAACTTCAACCCAGCGTCTTACATTAGTTTCAGGGAAGAAGGGTGTTTGAGTTTTAACTGGGGGTTGTAATTCTAGGTATAAAGTACCCGCTGAAACTTCAAAAGAACATGACCCTAACGTTATCAGGGTGCTAATTACACCGAAGAGGTAGGCGGTTCTTGAGGATACCCTTGCCAATGCAGACCAATAGCCTTTTGTTGTTGCACCCATCGCTAAAGAAAAATTGATTGATATAGAGGAAGCCTTTGGCGATAAAAATGTTGTGGCTAACTAGTTGTGCATTAAAGCATAAAAATCCTCAATAATGCCTTTCCCTTCAAATGTTTACAGATTTACTCGACCGATATCCGTGAGCAATTTGCCGATAGTGAGACAGTAACAAGGCGAGGATCATCGACGGCAGTGCTTGTGCTATCGTTCCTAACTAACCCAACCTTCTTTATCTTCTTCTTCTTGATCCTGATTGTAAATTGGTGTTTCCAGAAGATCTTCTAGATCTTCTTTTACCTCATCGTTATGGGATTTATCTGCCTCATTCAATTTGAATCTACCTGTACTTTCAATCCAATCGTAAAGAGATTCATTTTTTCTAGGGAGAATAATTTGTATTGGCTTATCCCAAGCTTCTTCCTGGAGTGCGGGATTGTTGTAAAGCTTAGCCATATTGGCTTACCTCTTGAAACTTTGTATACCTTGCCTCTGTCGTTTAGAGACTGATGATCCAACGAAATTTTTAACTAAAGGCAGAACTAAAGCTACTTACCTGGCAATCCATCGTGCCTTTTGGGATCTTTCTTTTCCTTTTTGTTCCCCTCTGATTGTCCTTTTGGCTTTTTGGATTCTCTGTTACCTTTTTTTTCTTTCGACATAATGACTCCTAAATTTAATGCTTATCTCAATTGCTGAGGTTGGTTTAAATTCACAAAACCTAGCTGTTAAGACATTTCGGGGTATGGGATTTACTCTGTTTGATGCAAATGCAGATTTTCAACTACACCTAGAAACTCAGTGTCATAGCAAAGAACAGGAGAAATCATACTCCTAAGAAGATGCAGTGCTTTACCTCTAAGCCAATACACCCCTTCTCTTACCAAGGGGAGGGGGCGCAATAGCGCGGGTAGGATCTTCTTTACTTCACTAACTGGCAATCTGCTGTATCGTGCCACTGCTGTTTTGATGAAGGAAATTCTGCCGAGCGCATATCACGCTCAATTGCTTAGTTATTGACGAATCCTTCATCGTCTAGGGTATATCCAGTTGCCAGAGGTGCATGAGTCAATTAACTGTCATCCTGACAGATATTCAGCTCGTACCTCAGCTAATATCAGTTACCTGTAATCGCTACAAAGATGTTTCTTGAGGTTGAGGGTTTTCCCTTTTGTTCTGGTGTAGCGCCTGGGTAACCTCTGTATAGACCTTATACACAATATTATACCCTATTTAAACAATATACGTACTGCTAGATTAAGTTATAAATCACTCAAATCTCTACATGCTGTAAATTGCAGTTGTTGGCATAAAAAAATGAGTGATGGGATAAGAAAATCGTATTTTTTAGATAAAACTTATGTTACGGGCAATGCAGTATTACTCATAAGATTTTTAAAAAAAATGAGCAATATTTATTCCTTTTAGTTCTTCTAGGTAATCCTTAAAAGAATCAATTTAGCGATGTAAGTAGTACTTTTTCTGGCAAGAAAACTACTATTTTTTTTACTACAATTTCAATAATGTACGATAACACTAGAGGTTGTTAATCAAGAGATTAATTCCTTAAAACAAGATCAAAATCATTCTCGTAATTAGGGTCTTGAGTGCCAAACAATTTATCCCAAAATGTGAAGTACAACCCGTAGTGGACTGTATACCTACGATGATGAATGGCGTGGTGTGTTGGGCCAATAAGCCATCTTCCGAGCCAGTGGCGGGAAAACGACGAGGGAAATATCTCAAATCCTAGATGATTCCATACGGCCCAGATGGTCATTGTCAGTAGCACGGCGAGCAGGGTGATGAAATGGATGGGGATAATAAAGACTACACCGATAAAAAAGACCGCCTGTATAAATGCCTCTGGTGGGTCGAAGGCAAAAGATGTCCATGGTGTTGAATCTCCTGAGCGATGGTGACCATAGTGCATCCATTTATAGAACAACCGGTTGTGAAACAACCGATGGATCAAGTAAAAATAGGCATCCTGTAGAAGCAGCACTGCTATGAAGCTGACCCCCAAATACCACAGTCCATATTGGTACGGGTCAAGGTACAACAGGGTTAACCCCCCATGGTATCCTGACATGATCAGCGCGGCACAAAAGGCAAAAACTACTGCCGAGAGCAGCGATAATTTGATATCCCTTTGAATCGACTGACCCAACGGGGGCGATTTATGCAAGCTCCGTTTGACCAGGAGTTTCCCTAGAGCCGAATAGCAGAACCAGTAAGCTCCCCCAGCGATGAAAAAGTATCTGGCAAGAATCACCCCGAAGAAGACGAACCAATAAAACCAAAATGAGTGATTCGTCAATTCATTCGTCAATTCAGCGTTTCCTTTTTGGATTGAGATGTTAAATTAGCTCAACGATCATACCAGAATCTCAAGCTCAAAGATGTCCTCCGAAGGGTAAGCTTTCGATGAAGTCACATGGTTCTGTGGGTACATCAAAGATAATTTCAAAGTGCAGGTGGGGTATCATGCGTCGCAACAGTTGTAGGTGCCCTTGGTGCATCACTGCGACTGCGAAAGCGTCCAACTATGCGGGTGTGCATTCCTGACCGAGGGTTGATGATGCACCAAGGGAAAAGTTTGTCTTTCTCTAATTACATCCAACGTGCTGGTCTTTCTACATAGTCTGGCAGAATAGTTGTGCTATCTCCGTATGCCGACAAAATTTCCTGTGAATTGAGGTTTTTGGCATTCGTAAGGTCTGCTCCTTCCAGGTTTGCGTTCAAGAGGCTTGCTCCTAAGAAGTCAGCTTGTCTGATGTCTGCCCCTTGTAATTTGGCCTTACAAAGGCGTGTACTTTGCATCTTAGCTAATTTAAGGAATGACTTTTGCAAGTCGGCGTAACTAAGCTGTACTCCTTTGAGATTAGCTGCCAGAAGGTTCGTCTGTTGCAGGTTGCTTTTATTTAGGAATGCACCTTCCAGATTAGCTTCTGTGAGAATTGCTCCTTGGAGATCTGCTTCAATAATGCATGCCTGTTTTAGGTTGGCATTTCCAAGATCTGTCCCCTGTAGTTGGGCTTTTGTGAGGTCTGCCCCTTGCAGGTTAGCTTGATATAAATTTGCACCTTGTAAATTGGCTAAATCAAACTTTACACTTTGCAGGTTAGCTTCCCTAAAAATTGCCCCTTGCAGGTTAGCTTCCCTAAAAATTGCCCCTTGCAGGTTAGCTTCTCTGAGGTTTGCACCTGCAATATCTACCTTATTTAAATTAAGTCTCTGATTTTCGGGATCTTTCTCTATATCACGCCGTCCAATAACGGTAAGTGCTGCTTGAATGTCAGTGCGAGGTTTTTTTTGCTGCTGTTCACCCTCATCCTCTAAATCGTCCTTCAAAGGAGCATTTTCTCGCACAAAAGCTGATAAAACTTCCATAACTGTCCAGTAGTATTTTTCCGACCATTCACCATTTTGGGAATATTCAGCAATACTTTCTAGAGCATAAATTCCACCTAAACGGATTGATATATTATCAGAACCAAGTTGTTCAATCGCCTTAGTAAAACGTTCTGTGATTTGTCCCTGTTCTGCTACCTCAGCATTTTTGGTGGCAGCGATCGCATTTTCTGTCGCTGCAATCGCATTCTTCTCAAAAGCTTTAGCTCGTTTAGCTCCATAGTAGACATTGAACAGAATAGCTATGCCACCAAAAACTGTGGCAAGAATTTGAATAGATGTAGTAACTAAGTTAATTGCCTGATGCTTAAGCTCGAAAAAATCTTTTACGTTGAGGATTGCTTCTTGCTCTTGAATGGGAGTAACATTCAGCCACCAAAGAAAAGGCAAAACTACTAATAATCCCACAGCACTAAATCCAGCTACCAGGCGCTTTAACCAGAGTCTCAGTTCTGTAAGATCATCTGTTTCATTAACACTCATGATTTCTCATCTATCAGAAATAAGTGCAATCAATTCTAGTCAAGGGAATTGTAGGCAGTCCAACTATAAACAAGCTACGCCATTAATTTTGATCAAGCCCAATAAAAAAAACAATTTGTGTCAATTTTCAATGTGTTTCTTGACTTAAGCACAAATCTCTGACCTAACTATTAACCAAAAGCGAGCAAGATGCTCGCACTATTTTAGATGCGATCGCATTTATCCTAAACTTACTCAAAAAATGCCGCAGGCGAGGTATGAAAAAACTCAGCAAGCTTACGAATATGACTGACTGTAAGCTGTCGTTGACCATTCAGCACTGCCGAAACAATAGATTCGGTTTTGAAAATAGGAACTAAATCTTTTTGCCGCAAACCAAATTCATCGAGCAGAGCTTTGAGCAATTCTACCCCCTGAATATCCGGTATAGACTCGCGTTTCTGTTCGTACTCGTAGACTAAAGAACCTAAAACATTAAGATAATCTTTCTCGTCTGGCGTTAACGTGCCGCAATCAATAAGCGAATCGATGACCTTTTGGGTTGCCAGAAATTCTTCCTCAGAGTTGATTGGACGAGGAGGAAAGGCTTTAAGTAATTCTATATAGGCACTAGAACTACGCGAGCCACTTGTCATTTTTCCAGTTTTGTTTGTCATATTCCGCGTGAGTTAGCACATGGCGGATAAAGACTTTTTGATACTCGTAATCTACCAAACCAATAAGCCGATATTTGTTGCCGCCAATGTTAAATACTGTGAGATTACCAACTAAGTCGGCTGAAGGGAAAACTTGACGTAACTCTACAAAATTCTGCCACTTAGCTAGAGAGGTGAGTTTGTACCATAAGCACAAACTAGTTTCTGCATCAGGGTGCTTTCCCCAGAAATGGGTGAGTCTGGAACGAGTAATAATATGCATAAATTTTTAATATTTTATCTATTTTCATACTGACCACCGTGTCTACCCTTGAGTTTGCTTGCTTATACTAACTTAGCAAATTGCGAATTCAAATGAAACAGATAGCCCAAATAAAAGGGACTTAATCATTGGAGAATTCCTAGTAGACTTCGGCTTTAATCTGCCAACCATTGGTAGTGTGAGCGTCTCGCTCACGCGGGCAAGACTCCCGCACTCAATCATTGGATAATTCCTTGTAGAACTCACGCGGGCAAGATTCCCGCACGATAGTTGCTAAACTCCCGCCATCCTGTACCAGGCAATGCTGACCTTTAGATTACTTTGAGCAATAGTATTTAGTCGCCAAATCCTTAGCCAGTCTCTAATAGCCACGAGAGAGAAATTTGAGGAATACCGAACCTCATCCACCCCACTGATGCCAACCGGGGCTTCTGACAAATTCGCTACACTAAAAAAACACAAGAATAGCCAATCCAACTCGATATTCTGCAAACACAGGAAGCTCTATATGCCGCCTACCCTACTTCTGTCTAGAGAATTGCCTACCTTAAAATACAGCTCCACACAGAATTGCTTTGATCAAACCTGGGAAGCTCCCCTCTCGACTCTCCTTGGATTAGGACGTGCAGCAGGTGCTGATTTTATTGAATTTTTCTTAGAGCGAGTCAACTACATTAGCTGTCTTGCAGAAGATGACACCATTACCAGTATTTCACCGCGACTCTCAACTGGGGCTGGTGTCAGGGTATTTCGCGGTAAAGCTGACTGCTACGTCAGTACCAATGATTTGTCCTTTAATGGGCTCAAAACCGCCCTGGAAAAGGGTTTATCTATCCTGGGACTAGAACTGCCAAACCCCAACTCTTATGTCCCAGAAATTAACCTAGAACTGCTGCGAGACTACGCCACAGCTAAAGGCAAAGAAGCCTGGTTACCTGAATGTAGCTCAATGCAGGAAATGGGAGAAGTGCTGCTGGATGCTAACGCCAAGCTGAATCTCAAAGCTGATCATGTACAATCCAGACGAGCCACTTATTTCCGGGATTGGCAAGAAGTTCTAGTCGCAGCCAGTGACGGCACCTTTGCTAGAGATATTCGCTTAACTCAGTCGGTAGGTTACAATCTGCTGTGCGCTGATGGTGCCAATCGTTCTTCCATCAATCAGCGTCTTGGTAGCACCAGTGATCCTAGTTTCCTACGGAATTGGCAGTATCAAGCGACGGCTGAAGCAGTCGCAGAATCAGCAGGAAGAATGCTCTATGCCGAATATGTGGAGTCGGGGACTTACCCGATTATCATGGCAAATGAATTTGGCGGCGTCATCTTCCACGAAGCCTGCGGACATTTGCTAGAAACCACTCAAATTGAACAAAAAACTACTCCTTTCCTCGACAAGAAAGGCGAAAAAATTGCTCACGAAAGCCTAACCGCTTGGGATGAAGGACTATCAGAAAACGCCTTCGGCACCATTGATATGGACGACGAAGGTATGCCAGCACAGAGAACATTGTTAATTGAAAAAGGAATTCTCAAGAATTTCTTAGCGGATCGTACAGGTTCTTTGCGTACTGGACACCCCAGAACAGGAAGCGGACGTCGCCAAGGTTATACCTTTGCCGCAGCTAGTAGGATGCGCAATACTTATATTGCCCCCGGAGACTACTCCGTAGAAGACTTATTTGCCTCGATTGATAAAGGTATTTACTGTAAAAAGATGGGAGGCGGTAGCGTTGGCGCTACAGGTGAGTTCAACTTTGGTGTGGAAGAAGCCTATCTCATCGAAAATGGCAAAATCACCAAACCCCTCAAAGGAGCAATTCTCATCGGTGAAGCTAAGGAAATTATGAATAAAATTTCCATGTGTTCTCAAGATATAGGCTTAGCTTCTGGTTTCTGTGGCTCTGTCAGTGGCAGCATATATGTCACCGTAGGACAGCCTCATATTAAAGTAGATTCCATCACCGTAGGTGGACGCTAGGTAACCCGTAAATTCAGACTATAAACACAACACACCGAGGCTTGCCACGGGAGCATGCCAAGTTGGCAAAAAATTGCTAGTGGGAGCAGCTTGCTCCCTAAAATTACACAAAGCGGGGAAGATGCCCGCACTACGATGGTTAATTTTGACCAATAAAAACGATCATGCCCAACACCAAAGAAATTGCCTCCTACGCGGAAACCAGCGCCCGTCAACTTAAGATCAAAAAATACGACATCTACGGCTCAGCAGTTGACGAAACCAGCGTAAAAGTTGACCAGGGAGAACCTAAGCAAGTCAAAGCTTCCAATCGCTCTAGTGTTATTGTGCGAGTTTGGAACGAAGACAATACTATGGGAGTTACTTCAACCACGAGTGTTGACCCCAATGGCATTGAATTAGCTCTCAAAACTGCCTACGAAGCAAGTTTTTTTGGAGTAAAGGAAAACACACCTGACTTTAGCCCGGAATCTGGTGCCCCTACTGCCGATATCCCTAACGACAAGGCACCCCAAGCGCCAGTTTCCCAGCTCATCGAAAAACTAATTGTTACCGAAAAAGAGCTAATTGCGGCTCATCCAGCAATCAAAGGAGTGCCCTATAACGGTTTATCTCAAAGAGATATTGACCGCTTCTATCTGAATAGCGAGGGTGCACTCAGAGATGAAGCTCGTTCTTATGCCTCAATCTATCTCTACAGCAAAACTGAGGAAGAAGGCAAAAAACCGCGCAGTGCTGGTGCTTTCAAAATTAGCCGAGATTTAGAACATTTAGACATTGATGGCTGTCTCCAAGAAGCAGCCGAAAAAACCATCAGCCATCTAAACTACCAGAAAATCAAGACTGGTAAGTATCGGGTAGTATTTTCGGCAGAAGCCTTCCTCAGCTTGCTGGGAGCCTTTTCTAACTTGTTCAATGCCCAGAGTATTCTGGATAAGCAAAGCCTTTCTACCCCCGAATCTCTCGGCGAGCAAATTGCCTCTCCCCTAATTTCGGTCTATGATGATGCACTACATCCAGATAACATTTCAGCAGAGACTTTTGATGGCGAAGGTACACCGACTCGACGTGTCCCTCTAATTACTGATGGAGTTTTGACCAGTTTCCTGCACAGTTCTGGTACAGCCAAACGGCTCAATACTCAACCCACAGGTAATGCTAATATTGGGGCCAAAGTGACGGTTAGTCCTAACTTTTACCATGTGATAAGTGGCACGTCGGCGGAGCAATCCTACAGCCTTGATGATGCTGATAAGGTAATTCTAGTTGATGAGCTTACTGCTCTCCATGCGGGAGTTAATGCTTTGCAAGGTTCTTTTTCTTTACCATTCGATGGTTGGTTGGTGGAAAAGGGCAAGAAAACTAGCATTGACTCTGCAACTATTGCTGGAGATTTTCTGGAGGTTTTAAAGTCGATCATTTTTGTGGAACAAGAAGCTGAGTTAACTCCCGGTGGCGTTTGTCCCAGAGTCTGGGTTGAGGGACTCTCAGTGACTGGAGAGTGAGTTTTGGTGGCTAAAAACTGGTTTTGTACAGCTCAAACAACTCTCCCTCTGATTGTTTGATTACCTTAGCCCCAGATTCTTTGAGTACTTTGTCCCAGTTTACTAGTGGCTCAAAAAACACTTCCGCCCCTAGATAGGTTTCTAAAACAGCCCAGTCTTCCGCTAGGGGCTTTTCCGGGTTGAGGATGTCAAAAACAAAGACACCTTCTGGCTTGAGTACCCGCTTGACCTCCTGCATAACTTTTAGCCAGTAATCTGGGGGATAATAGCAGCTCCAGCCAGTAGCAATTACCAAGTCAAACTGGGCATCATCATACTGTATCTCTTGAGCTGAGCCAAATTTGACACCGTTAAACAGCTTGGAGTTGAGTTGAGGAGCACGAGTATTTAAAGCCTGCTGCGCCACTGTACTAATTTCTTGACCGTAAAAAAATGCTCCCCAATCTCGCCAAAGATAGACCAAAAAGCTTACACCACAACCAATGTCTAAACAGTGTTGGTTCTTTTTTGGCTGCTGCATTTCCCAGAAGGGAGAAACCAGTAAATCTGTGAGTTTATCTGTTACCCAGTCTTGGAAAATGGGCATAGCTTCCACTTCTGCTGGCAATTCAAAGGCTTCGCCCCGGTAATGCTGGTTAAAGCGAGAAGCAATGAGCTGTTCCTGTGGGGTTAATTGATTGATAATTGCTGGCTCCTGGAATGCTGGCAAATCCTTCCTTGGGATAAGCCCCAGTATAACAACCCAGGCAGTAATCATGTTGCTGATTAGGGAGAAGCTAGCTCAGGCAAAAAAATAATTGACATGTCTAGATTTAAAATGGTCAACTCCTCTAAAATCTAAAATCTTCGAGCTAAGATTGCCCATGCCTCGTTTAGCAACCCAGATAGAAGCAATTCTCTACCTGAAAGGAGAAACTCTCTCGATTGCAGAAATTGCCGAATATGCCGGATGCGATCGCGAGTATGCCGAAGACGCCCTGATTGAACTGATGGCAGATTATGCTCATCGGGATAGCGCTCTAGAAGTAGTAGAGACGCCTGCTGGTTATAGCTTGCAGTTACGTTCCTCTTTTCATCCTTTAATGAAAGACTTAGTTCCCCCTGAATTGGGAACAGGTGCTTTGAGAACTTTAGCCGCGATCGCACTCAAAAACCCTATTGCTCAAGCTGATTTGATCAACCTGCGGGGTAGTGGTGCTTATCAACATATCCAGGAACTTGTTGAGTTGGGATTTGTCAAGAAACGTCGACAAACTGAGGGGCGTTCCTACTGGTTACAAGTCACCGATAAATTCCATCGACATTTTGAAGTTGACCAATTACTCCCACCGCTTGAACCCTATTCTCACTCCTGAGAGCAACTTCATAGTTTCTTTACAAAAGCTTCTGTGCCTGAAATTTACGCCTATAGGACTACAATTAATTAGGAAAAGTGCAGGTTGGCTGACATCACAATCGTTTAGAGTAGAGACTAAGTAAGTCAAATCTCAGACTCCATAATGGTATTTAACGCTGACTTCCTCAATTCCCAACCCGAAGATGACGCCGATCAAACTAACCAACTGCTGAATTATCTCCAGCACCAATCACCCGATGTATTATCTAGGGTTGCTAAATCCGCAAGCCCGGAAATTCAACAGATAATTTCTCAAAATGTTCAGGGACTGGTAGGTATGCTTCCCTCGGAACATTTCAACGTACAAATCACAACTGATCGAGAAAACTTAGCTGGATTGCTGGCTTCAGCGATGATGACTGGCTATTTCCTGCGTCAAATGGAACAACGTATGGAACTCGAAGAAACTATGTACGACTCAGTTACCTTGCGACAAAAACCGCATCACGGTAAAAAGCCCAATGATTCCTCTAAGCGAACTGAGCAATAGACGTCCTGACGTCGTGCTGTTGGACACAAGTAAGCTCCCCCGTAACACCTAGTAGGTTATAGGGGAGTTTTGCTGTGATGAGGAACCCTCATACTTGGTCACTACCCCTGCGTTTTTCTCTGAGAAACCATTTACCCAGATCGTCTTAGCGCTATTTGGGAGTGTAATTGACCAAATCATCCGCCTGCGGCAAAAGTCCCCATGATGATTACTGACAGTAAAATACCAGGGCTTAGTAGCAAAAACAACATTAACACTTCATGAGCGGTCATAGCTGCAAATTTCCTAACTCTTCGTCTTTTAAGCTAACTTGCGATAGGGGTACTTGCCTGAAAATGAACAATTTATTTTAAATTACTACTGGAGCCATGGTACTGTTTCCTGTACCTCTAGAATTTGAAGTAAGTTAATAGTGGGACTTAGACAGATTTCAAGCCCAAACAAAGCCCAAAGCAGCTTTGTGAGCAAAGAATACGTCCCGATTGTGGTTCAACCACTCCATAAAACGGAAAGACATCGCTGTCCGAAACGCCTCTAATGCTTCAGTAAAGGTGTTTAAAGGTTTCGATGCCCAACGCCGTCTTAATCCTCCGGTTAAAGTGTGCCATAAAATAAATGTATAGGCACAAAACACAAGCATGAAATGTCTTATCAGGCTTCTATAATCTCTGACTTGATATTCAGATAAACCCAACCAGCCTTTGGCTTCCCGATAGAAAACTTCTACCCAATTTCTTTGAGAGTAGGTAGTTACTATCCAATCGGCTGTGGCTTTTGTTGATTCAACATTGGTAATAAAATAGTCAACATCACTAGCTTGGTCGAAGGTTGAGGCATTCATGACGATAGCAATTGTTCTCTTTCCTTCAAGCTGTGAGAGTTCAACTTCTACAGGAGCCACCCAAACGGTTTTCAGTTTATCTAGATTGATTTGAACAGGGGTAAAATCTTTTGGCGACAAGGATTCGGCTAACTTATCTAGGCGAATCTCTTCTCGTTGACTTATCCCTATTTCAATTATCACCTTACGGTTTTTGGCTAATCCTCCTATATACTTGAGTTTCCTTTTTTCCAGTTCCAGCAAAAACGTTGTGTTATTTCCATACCCAGCATCAATTAATACGATACCCGGTCGATATCCTCTGTTCATGCTGCGGTCAATTAATGCTAAGCCTAACTCCGGCTTTTTCTGGAATTCAATATCTTTTTTTCCTTCAGCTAAAGAACTAGCGTGTTGAGATAACTCTATATCTAACGGTAGGCTTTTTTTCCCATCATATAGATGAGTTGTTACCACTACTATTCCGTTGTCTGTCTTCCCGATTTCTCCAATGTACTGTCGTCCTACTCCCGCCGTGAAATTGCCACTTTTCCTATGTCCTGAGTCATCTACAATTAACGTGAATCCTCTACTTATTCGGGTTGGGCTACACTGATTCATCACCAGTAGACGCCGCTCATTTACCTGTTGAGCATTCCAGGGGGCTTCCGTTAAAAAATGATGTAATCGGTGGTAAGTCACTCCCACCGCGTTATCCGCCATTTGAGACAGGTTTTTTCCTTCACTTTCCCCTAATAATCCCCCAATATAGTTCCTAAACTCCCTTTTTTGCGCTTGATGTCTCCAGACATCATCAAAGCGTTTGCACCATCTATCGAAGCAAGGAGGCATGGCGGCGGGGGTTGTCTCTTTCATGTCTTACACTCTAATGTCAAATGGCTGCCATGCCTAAATTATACCTTTATTAACTCTTTATTTTCGTTTAAGTCCCGATAGGGTGAAATACCGCAAGCTAAGCTGATGCTTGAGGCAAAAAACATTATAAAGTTTAAAAAATAAAGCTAGTTACAGAGTCGTCAAATCCCTTTGGGAAATTAGTAAATTCTTACCAGACAATGGTCTATTCGACCACTTTAATCAAGCCAGAGTGCAAGCCTTGATACACTTGCTCAACTAAAATTTTTTCTTCCGATGATAGTAATTTTTTAGATAGCAGAGCAGTCATAAAAAGTTGTTGGTCAAGGCGAGAAATTTTGCGAAGGGAAATAATACGACCAGCGACTTGACGAACTGGGAATTTAGGGAAGCAGACTTCAGTGTGTCTCATAAATTTACCGAGTAACTCTGTATTTCTACTATCAGCGAAATAACGAAAATACTAGGTGATCGATAGAGACAACTTATAGTGATTAAGGATAGTAAACAAATGTGACAGAATTATCGCGCTTAGGTGATTTGAATCACTAGCTGTTAGGAAGCGCGTCCTTTTCCGCTGCCTTCTCCGGCGGTGCAGAATCTTGCAACTTCGGTTTTATTGTCATTATTGGTAGCAATAAGTGAAGCTCAATGGCGCTTTGATACTCGCCCAGTCTTACTTCAAGTGGTGCCTAGGGTATGGGAAAGTTTTAACCTAGTTTTGTAGAGTAGCAACTACCTATACCTTACCCCGAAATTGGCGCAATTGCTGATTATCGTTAGAGCAATGATTGAGACTTAAAAACCTGATTGACCAATAAAAATGAAGTATATAGAGTCAGATAGCTATATATATATATTGAATGGTACTGGCTGAAGTAGGAAATAGCCGTTTGTCGCTAAAAATCCCCATGGGGGAGTTGGAGGGGAAAACCCCCCATTGGGGAGGACAGGACTGCACGACCTGCACGCGTAGCTTGAACTGTCCGTCGGACAGAGTGCCTAGTAAGAAACCCCCTAGACAAGGATTGATCGGTTGAGATGAATTTTCTTAAATCAGTGCCATTCATCCATATATCCAACTTAACAGACAGATTCTATAGGAGAGCTAAAGGAGAGCTAATGACCGGTCATCACTCAAGTCAAACACGTCGTCCTCAACCACTAATATTAATCCGTGGGTTTGGCGGTCTTAATCCTGAAGGAGAGAAAAAACTTGCTTATCAAGGATTTGAGCAAGGTAGCGTTTACCATCACAAAAAGGGAGAAAACTATATCTATGAGGGATTAGTTCTACGCTTTCTCAAGTCAAACTGGCGGTATCAAGATGCGACTAATGTTGTCGGTTATTACAGCAAAGAAATTAATGATGACCTAGCTCTTCCCAAGAAACTTGAGTATTTGGAGCAGATGAGTGCCAATGGCTCCATTTTGCCAGAGAAGCTACAGAGATTAGCAGATAAAGGCGTTATTAATAAATTCAAACACCTCAAAGAGCAGGGTTTTTTTGCGGGAAACAAGATTGTCATTGACCCAGGAATGGCGCTTTATCTGATTGAGTCTACAGAAGATCTCTGCCGCTCTCTTTGGGTATTTCGCTACTATGACCTTAATGATCGAAGATTTGAAGCCTACGGCGAAGCGCTTGTCCGACTGATCGAGCTAATTCAAGAACTAACCGCCATGCAGGATGGTGTTAAGCCAAAGGTGAATATCCTAGCTCATTCTATGGGTGGGTTGCTGGTTCGTCAGGCGGTTCAAGTTGCCTATCCCAAGAAAGGTCTGAAAGCTGAGGACTATATCAATAAAATTGTCACCTTGGGGACTCCCCACCAAGGCGTTAGCTTTCAAATCGTGCAAAATTGGCCGGAAATTGATGCGGCCCAGGAACTAGAAAATTTCAATCCTGACTTTCAAAATAAGCCAGAAAACCCAGCTTCCTACCGTAATTTTCAGAATCACTTTCCTCCAGAACGCTTGCTCGCAGTAGTTGGCACTAACTATCAGTCTTATAATTCTCAAGCTAGTGCTTTGCTAAACCGCTTCTTTTCCGTTTCCGGCGAGTACGGATCTAACTACAATCGCTCTGATGGGCTAGTTAAGCAAGCCTCTGCTCAAATTCCCGGAGTCCCCCGAACATTTGTTCACAAATCCCACGGTGGTTTTGACTCACTGCTTACCTCTCGCGAGTCTTTTGAGATCGCGACACGCTTTTTTTTGGGCAATGTGCGATCGCGCCTTCGTCTAGTCAAAGCTGAAGTTACCCGTGGGAAAGATTGGTTTGGCAAAAGTGAGTTTTTCTTTGGCGTTTCCATTAAACCGCGTGGTGTGGACTTCGAGCTTTTTCACCAGAGTGAGGAAGCGGAAAACTGCTATGGTCCCTTTAATAAAGAGGATTTGAGCGACGAAAACCCTGCTTTTAATTGGGCGGATGAGCGAAAACTGATTTGGGAAGGCCACCTCGATACCATGTCAATTCTGGAAGATGACAGTATTGAACCCAAAGACATGGTGCTCAGGCTAGATTTTTATGTGGGTGAGCGCGATCTTCTTGGTATTGGTTTCTCTGACAACCTAATTTTCCGCAAACATTATTACGTGCGTGCTCTGGTCACTAAAAAGCCACTAGAAATCTACCTCCACACTAACGAGCGATTTTCTCAACCAGGTTTTGAGCCGCAACCGGAAGATAAGATGAGAAAAGTCAACGATGGCTGGCATTTTGATGTGAAAGGAACCGGCTTTAAAGGCACTTTCTGCATTGAAATTGACCGGATTCCTGAAGATGGACAACCACAACCATTGAGTTGACCAGTAAGTTAACTAGAGACACGGCATGGTTATGGAGTAGTTTTTCGCTGCCATTCTAAGTTAAGCAGGCAATACTTTAATCTCTGGGGTATTGCCCCGATAAAGGTAAAATAGTCTGATGCAGCAGTAGCTAGCTGATTCAGAAAATATTGGGTGAGTATTGGGATTTGCTAATATCGTCATCACTCCAGCTTGGTTTTTGTATTGCATTTCACCTCCTTTGTTAGTGAAATGCAATACAAAAACTGTCTGACTTAACTCTGCAATACTCATGTTCAACATATCGGATCAAACCTTGAGGTTTAAAAAGTTACTCCAACCTATAGATCGCGTGGCGTTGGCGGTAATGTTAGTGCTGAGCCTATTAATTGGGATATTGCTGTTGAGTGGCGATCACAGTAGACCCCGCGTACGCAACTTTAGTTGGGATAACAAACAGGTAGGCGCTCAGGATACTGCCTTTATCCTAACTTTTAACCGCCCGATGAATCATGCCAGTGTGGAAGAAAATCTGCAAATAAGTCCACCTGTTCCAGGAAAATTTAGTTGGGCGGGTCGTCGCATGGCTTATACCCCCCTTTCTCCCGTACCCTATGGCAATCAATATGAAGTGCAACTCGATGGGGCAAAAGATCAGTTTTCTCAGGGCAGCAATGGGATATCAATAGAGTCTTTTGAGGCTTCTTTTCGCACACGAGATCGCGCTTTTGCCTATGTGGGCGTTGAGGGAGAAGAACGGGGAAGGTTAATTCTCTATAACCTTACTCAGAGTCAAAAAACTATCCTGACTCCCCAAGATTTAGTAGTCAAGGAGTTTAAATCTTACCCAGAGGGTGAGCAAATTTTATTTTCTGCCAGTATTCTTGGAAGTCAAGATCAAGGTTTGCTTGCCCAACAACTTTATACCGTGACTACGGGATTATCTTTTCAATCCTCGGCTGAGAAGTTAGTCTCCTCGAAAACGGCTGGCAAAATTAAATTAGTTTTGGATAGTGAAGAATACAACAATCTGAAATTTGACTTGTCTGCTGATGGTCAAACGATTATTGTCCAAAGAGTTAATAAGCAAAATGCTGGTGATTTTGGTATTTGGATAATACAGGCTGATGGTAATCTACGACCATTGCAAAATCAGCCGGGGGGTGAATTTTTGATTGCTCCTGACAGCGCCTCTGTAGCAGTTGCTCAAGGTCAAGGTGTGGCAATTCTGCCCTTGAAGTCTTCTACTGAACCGTTAGATTTTTTACCTAAGTTTGGTAGAGTTCTCAGTTTTGCTAATGATGGTTCAGCAGCAGCAATGGTAAAGTTTAACAATGATTACACTCGCTCGCTCTTTTTGGTCACCAATCAGGGTTTTCAGCAGGAACTACTGCGCACAACTGGTTCAGTTATTAGCTGCCAGTTTGCTCCTGCAAAGACTCATCTTTACTGTCTACTAACTCAACTAATTGAAGGGGAAGAGTATCGAGAACAACCCTTCTTGGCAGCAATTGATCTCAAGAAAACTGACGACAATACTACCTCTTTTGTCAAGCCTTTAGTTGTCTTACCAGAGCAACGAGATATTCAAATGGATTTGTCCCCAGATGGCTTAGCTTTGCTCTTTGATCAGAAAGTTACCCAAGCCCCTTCAGCCAAGGATAGTTTAAGAACTGATGAAGGACAAGCGATCGCGAGTGGTCTTCTTTGGCTATTGCCTTTAGTGGATACTACACTATCAGAACCCCCGACAAAGTTAAAACCTGAACAGCTTTTACCAGGATTTCATCCCCAGTGGTTGCCTTAATTAAGGCTGAGGTCTCTTTAAATAGGTGATATTAGAATTAGTTTTACAATGATCAAATATCTGTATAATGGATTTTTTAGGATTGGTGCAATCAGGCTTTTTTGAACGCATATTTGTTAAATAAATATTTGATGATCAAAGTCGTATTGTTAACAGCATACTTCTTAAGTTAAATTAGCACTTTGTAACTGGGAAAAGCGTAAATTCTTTCTGGATTTTTACCTGCTTAAAAACAAGGCAATTTTTGATCAATAAAGAAGGAGAGATTCAACAGTAAATCACATTTTGTTTATTGATCTTTCCCTGCTTTACAGAATCTTTACTTAAATTTTAAACTACCTTTATACTTTTTGTTGCAAAATAAGAGGTGGGAATCACAGATTGATGTAAGTAGAAAGTTAAGTAATTGCTGAGATTGATTTTACTCGAATAAATTGAATTATTCAGTAAATTGACTAATAGTTACTTCCCTAGACAATTACTTAACTTTTTGTGTAGTACTTACGCTGAAATTCCCCAAACCCTTGCACAGAGATCAGCAAAAAAAGTGAGCTGGGGTTTTAAATACCTAAATTTTTTTACAGGTTCTGTGTAAAGACACATAATCCTGTTTTTGAGATTGGTTGCAAGACTTAAAAACGCCTTATCAGTCAACTAAAGCAATCTTTTTGGAGCATCAAAAATGACATATATCTGGGACGAGGCTACTTGGCTACAAGTTGCCATGGCAGAAACCGCACAAGCCATTGGTGCCGGAGGCGAGAACAATTTTGCTGTAGCTAACGAACTCTACGACCCCATTACTCTAATAAATTATGGCAATCCTCTGTTGACTGAAACAGAGGATGTTTTCTCAAATCCCAAGCAAGCTGAATCAGCAGAGATTCTGACCACCGAGGGAACACCTAACCAAGAGACAACTCCTCTACTAGAAAACAATTACGAGACGGTTGCTCCCATTACACCGCCAGATATCAATAATATCGACCCCATCTTCTGGGAAACTGAAGAGATACTCCCAAACCCTAACCCAATTGAGTCAACGCCTACTCCAGCTTCCGAGGAGGAAATCAGCCAAATTATGACCCCGGAGGCAATACCCACAGCAGAAACTCCTCTCATCTTAGAAGAGACTTACGAAGCGGTTGACCCCATTACTCCGTTAAAGAGTAGCCTACCAGTCCTTATTGAAGCTGAGGACATGATCTTGAGCAACTATCAAGTAGAGGCAACACCAGGCCTCGCTTCAGGAGATCAAGTAATCAAGATTCTCGGTGATCAGGGAACCCAAGGCGTAGCCATAACTCAATTCACCGGTAACTCTGATACTTATAAGGTGATTGTAAACTACTTCGATGAGAACGATGGAAAGTCTGCTGTGGCGGTAAAGATTGCAGGCAATGAGTCTGCCTTTACTTTAGATGAAGACCTAGGTCACAGTAGCCTCAGCAACCAGAATCGGGTACAACAGACGATTTTCGCTGAACTGAAAGTCAACACCGGAGACTTCATACAAATCAGCGCTATCAGCAATGGTAACGAGTTTGCCCGCATTGACTCTCTCCAGTTCCTTCCTGTGGGAGATGGCACTAGTTTAACTTTAGCTTTCGAGGATGCTGACGATACTCTTTGGGGAGATGGACAGAACAACGCCATCAATGGTTCTCAAGAAAACGAAATCTTCAACGGTGGTGCAGGCGATGACACCATTAAAGCGGCTGCAGGCGATGACCTCATAATTGCAGGTGCTGGCAATAATACCTTTAACGGTGGCAAAGGTATTGATACAGTTAGTTATGCTCAGGCGACTGGTGGCATTATTGCAGACTTGAGTGCAGGTGTTGTTACTAGAACATTTGCACCTTCATCTGACATACCTCTGAAGATTATGCCCTTGGGTGACTCCGTTACTTACGGAGTGATTAATAGTCGGGATAGCACTCTCCCACTTAATACAGAGAGTGGCGGCTACCGCAAGCTTTTGTGGGACAAATTTGTCGCCACTGGTGTCAGTAGTGCCATAGATTTTGTGGGTTCCCTCAACAATGGTCCGAACGCTATTGATGGAGATCATGAAGGACATCGTGGATTTACCATCGAGCAAATTGCTAATGATATTGACCTCAATCAGAAGCTAGCTAGCTACCAGCCGGACATAGTACTGCTAATGGCTGGTACTAATAATGCCAAGTTTGGCGATGCTGAGGCGGCTGATGAAAATCTCAGTGCCTTAATTGATCAAATTACCACTGAGTTACCTAATACTCATCTATTAGTTTCTTCGATTCCACCGATCGAGGATAGTCTAACCAAGAATGAAAATGCTATAGCGTTCAATCAATATCTGCCGGATACAGTATCTGACAAAATTGCTCAAGGCAAAAAAGTTACTTTTGTCGATAATTTCCGTTCACTAACCACGGCTGACATCTACGATGGTATGCATCCCTCCGCAGAGGGTTACGCAAAAATAGCCGATAATTGGTATAGCTGGCTCAGCAGTAGTCAAGACAGCCTCAGCAATCTTGAAAACCTGATCGGTACAGCCTATGATGACCAACTGACAGGGAATGCTGGTGTCAACATCATCAAAGGTGGTGCTGGTGACGATATAATCGCAGGTGGTGGTGCCGATGACCGACTCGAAGGCAATGCTGGCAAAGACATATTTGTCTTAGCACCAACCACTGGAACTGATATGATCCTTGACTTTGAAGTTGGTACAGATTTGCTAGGACTATCTGGCGGTTTGACGTTGGAGAATCTGGCAGTTTTCCAGGGCGATGGTAGTTCCCAGAATGATAGCCTGATTCAAGTAATCGACAGTAATGAAATTTTGGCTTTGCTCAAGGATGTGCCAGCTAGCTTGATCACGCCTGATAGTTTCATGGTTGTTTAACTAGCAGAGGTTTGCCGTCAAAGTATTCAGGAATTGGGACTCCCATTAACTCCAAAATTGTTGGTGCTAGATTGACGGCATGACTCTCTAGGAAAGTAGAACCAGCCTCAATTCCCGGTCCATTTACGCTCACAAATCCTCGTGGACGGTGGCTACCAGTGCGTCGGTAGGGGACTGGGCCAATACGTCCGTAGTTAGGATGATCAATCACCTCCGCAGGCGGCTCTTGCCACATTACCACTAAATCAGCATCTGGTAGTTTAGCCTGGTGCTCATCCCCTGACTGGCGCGTCCGCATCACTTGTTTTACCACCGCTTCCCCTGTGCGAGCGTTCCTAAGTTGATAGAGGTGCTGTGTCAACTCTTCACACAGAGTGTCATACTCAGCAGTTGATACAATGCCATTAGGCTCGCGTCCTTTGAGGTTAATGCGGATATAGCCTTCGGAAAAGCTGGGTAGGGCAAAAGCCTTCATCTTCGGCCACAAGGGACGATACCACATCGTCGGCTGCCAAAATAACGGATGTCCTTGCTTCTGCAACTGCATAGGAGAGAGCAAATCTTCTGGGTAAGTGCCCAAAAATTGATCCAAATATTGGTGAAACTTACTGGGTAAGAAGTGTCTGAGTGTCCTTTTAATTAGATTTGGCTCATACTTGCGCTCCCAGACTTCCCCTGTCCAAGTTTTCCGCCTAGGAGAGGTGACTATTGGCGGCGGGGAACTTCCTGGCTTGCCTTGAGCAATCATTGCCTTACCTGGGAAACTGAACCGATAGAGAAACTCAGGCAACAGTAACATACTACCGACATCAGTGGTGTTGTGACCACTGCCGTGGGTGGAAAATACTACCGTGTAGGTGTCATCTGGCACCTCAGCTATAATTTCTCCTAGTGCCCGGTCTACAGCTTCAAAAACTGCTAGTAGGGGATCTTCACAGTAACCACCTCCCGGCTTATGCTGATAGAGGGGATGACCTGATTGACTTAGATACCACAAGTCATGAGCTGCTGAGTGGGTTTCACTAAAAACCGTCAAAAAGAGATCCCATTTTTCCTGGCGCAGTAGGTTTCGACAAATAGCAATGCGCCGTTCAATACCCGTAAGCAAGGCTTTTTGGAGACGGTTGAGATAAGCTTTATCCCACCAATCTCCGTGATCTTTTTGAAGTGCTGGATGTCGGCCATAGTGGCGGTTTAATTCCTGCCATAACTGCGGCGGTTGAGAATGACTCGGTGTTTGGGGTGAGTGTGCTCCCCAAGCTAAAACTTGTAAGCCGTTGACTTGATTCGAGAGTGTGGACTGAGGTAAGTCAAATGCGGCTACCCGATAGTCATCTCCTAAGGCATAAAAAGGTGGATATTCAATAAAATCATAGGCTTCAATTACTGCAACATCGTAGCTGCCTTCTTGTAATTTTAACGGTGTCCAATAGCCTATTTTTTGTGGTAGGCAACCCGTCAAAAAAGTTGTCCAGGGTGTTTCAGCTTGGTAATAATTAAGGTTAGTTAACCTACCATAGGCTCCCTGTTCCCGTATTTGCTGGAGATTTTTCAGGTATCCCTGAGACATCCAAGTTTCGAGCAAAACTGGATCGGCTGCGTCTAGTCCGATGGCAACCACTGGTTTCTTCATATAGCAATCCTAGATGGATTGGGAGAAACGCCTATTCTATCTATAGTGAGTCTCTTGTACATCTGCGGTTAATTTTTCTTATCGATCATTGAAGTTGTTGATGGTTTTTAGAGTTTAATTAGAAACTATCAGTAACTTCAATAGTTTTGTTTTGTAGACTTTTTCTTAAAAAATAAAAAGGACTCAAAGAAACACTTAATAAAAATTCTCTTTCGCAAGCCAATACCAGATTATCTGCTACTGGCCAACGGTGCTTAATTAGATGCCTTAATAATCGTTGCCAACCCCCTAGCATGACTTTGAGCATAATTACTGGCTTTTTCCAAGTTGGGATATTCACTAAGCGTAGATGGCAAGTGCATAAACCACAGCCACGAACTAGAGGGATTAAATAATCTTTTTCTAATCTTTGGTGTGGTATTTGATGATAGGAATGCATGGCAGGGTTATACCAAATTTCCCAGCCTGCACTATGTATATGTAGTAACGCTTCGTAGTCCTCCCCCGCGATCATTTCTCCTTTCACTCTTCCTGTAAGGCTAAGGCGGCGAGGTACATTTTCACACCAAGCTTGTTTGCGCACAACTAAGCCGCATCCAGGGGGCAAAATTAATTTTTGGGGTTCGTACAAATGTGCTGTCGAACCGCGCTCTCTAATTGCTAAAAAAGATTGTATGCGACTAAAATTTTCCGGTGGTGGTATTGCAAAATCACCGTGTATTTGACCACCGTAGGCTCCAGCTTGCGGATGTTTTTGAGCAAAAAAATAGGCAGATGCTAACCAGTCGCTAGCTGGGAGGAGGTCATCATCCAGGAAAGCAATGAAGGTTCCTTGCGCTTCATCGACTGCCCTTTGACGAGCAAAAGCTAGCCCCTGTTTAGCTTCAAAACAGTACTTCAAAGGGTAAGCTTCTTGCCAGATGTTTTGATATTCTTGAACCACTTTTGCAGTGTTGTCTTGGCTGTTATTATCAATAACAATAATTTCCCCAGAAATCTTTTTTGCTTCAACCGTTTCTTGGGCAATATATGTACAGCACTCTCGCAGTTTTTCAAAAACTCTAGGCAAACGGCTTTCACCGTTGTAGGTAGGTATGGCTATAGTGAAGTCAACAATATTTCTCCTATTTTTTGTATCGTACTGGTAATGCTTCATCCCTTGGTTGATCATTGACTTAATGACCAATTTAGTTTGCATAGCTGTTCTAATGATCTACCACCTACTGCTCAACCAAAAATTATAGTTTTAATCAAAATTAGAGCTTAGGTGACTTTTGATTAATAATCAGTAACCAAAAGACTTTTTAATTGCTGGGAAAAATCTTTTGTTTTTTCTTGGCTTTACCCAATCTTGATACCTCTTTTTACCTAAGAAAAATGGACTGAGTAAGATACTTAATAGTAGTTGGCGTTCGCAAGCTACCACAATCTCAGATTTGCTTATTTTGGGTCTTACCAGCAAATGTTGTAGCAGTTTGCGGAAATCATTGAGCAGGTAAACAGGAGTAGCAAGTGGCCTTTGCCAACTGGCAAGTCTCAGCATGCGAATGTGGTGCCTACTTAAACCCACGCAACGCATCAGAGAAACTAAGTAATCTTTTTCCAATCGCCAAGCTGGAATTTGATGAACAATTTGCATTTGGGGGTTATACCAGACGTCCCAACCAGCTTTTTGGATGTAGATAACTACTTCTAAATCTTCACTAGCTAAACCGGCTTCTCGTCCCTGATAATTCAAAAAAAGACGCTGGGGAACCGCCTCTTGCCAAGCTTGCTTGCGGATGACTAAGCCAGCTCCAGGTGGTAATATTCTCTGATGGGGTTCATATTTACTAGCTGTTAGTCCACGATCAATAATGGCTAAATAATAAGCCAGACTCTTGAGATACCGGGGTGGCTTGACTGCAAAATCACCACTGATTTTGCTGCCGTAAGCCCCTGCTTGAGGATGAGTTTGACCAAAAGCATAAGCAGCAGCTACCCAATCTGCTTGGGGCAGGTTATCGTCATCCAAAAAACCGATTAGTTTTCCTCTTGCTCGTTCAACCGCATGCTGTCGAGCAAAAGCTGTTCCTTGTTGAGCTTCAAAGCAATAGTTGAGGGAACAATTTGCCTGCCAATGTGCTTGATAGTGTTCCACAACTGTAGTTGTATCATCAGTGCTGTTGTTGTCAACAACAATAATTTCCCAAGCTAAATTTTCTGTATTGGTTTGTGCCTGTAGTTTTTTTAAAACCTCAAACAAACGATGGGCGCCATTGTAGGTGGGGATAGCAACAGTTAAGTCAATCATGGTGGCCTCTACCCTGTAAAAGAGTTAACCCCAAGAAATTCTTAGATCTTAGCAAAGTATTATCAGCTTAAGCATCCCTTAAAAAAGTTTTAGCTGTAAGGTCTTAAGTCTTAGGCTTTTGGAAAACTTACCACCTAATACCTCACAGCTAATCACTTCTTCCCTCCCCTACCTCATCCCTTTAACCAGCGTTGATTAAGTAGATGTGACAGGAATTGCGACGGTACAGCCTAAGCGTTAACGGCTGACAACAACTTGACGTTAGAGAAGATAAATTCCTGCACGGTAGGTTCTCCTGCCGTCTCGGTGCTGATCATTCGACGTGTCAGAATGAAGTAATTACCAATTTTTTCGTAATTATCTTCAAACTCGCTCTTTCCACCTTTTTGTTCCCCTGTTTTGGGGTCATGGTATACAGAGTCATAGCGGTGAGACAAATAGCCTTCTCCAGTGTCGTGAATACTAAAAGTGTTGATAGTAACAACAACACCGTGAATATGGCGATGGACAAAGCACACTTCATTGTTGCGGACTTTGTAGCGATCGCCTTTGCCACCTAAAAGAATTTCGACGGCACCATTATCCTCGGTACTACCAAAGCTAAACGAGTTTTTGCCATGAGTTTCCTCAAAGCTACGACGTATGCGGTGAATCGCCACCTCAAACAACTGACCATGAATTGCTTGCTTCGCTTGCTCGTCAGCTACCTCAAACACTTCGGCCTTGAGATCTGGATTGACGCAAACTGTGCCTGTAAATACCTCAGCATCCTGCTTCAGGGTAACATCTGCGGCATATCCAGGAAAGTTTTTATCCCAAGTATAGCGGTTTTCGTAAGCAGCCCGGAAGAGTTCCTGAGCAGATGAGCGTATTCCTACCATGTGCTTGTCTTATCCTCTGGTTGGTGATTTGTTTCACTATTGCTGTACTAGCATAAAACTCACCATCAAGTCTGCACGGTACTCAAGTAGAGCTGCTAACAAGGCTAACAAAGACCTGGGGTTCGTAATCCAGAAATTGAGTACTCAGCAAATCTTCGTATTTTAGCTATGTTTTCAGTACTCACCCATCAGAGCCAATTCCCTACTAAAACAAAAGGTGACCAATAGTAGGGATGCTGGTACTGGGATGAGTTTAACAAAGATAATTGCGCCTGACGCAATGCCTCGGCTTTAGTCACTCCCGGTTGAGTTAAGAGGTGGTAAAACTCGGCCATCAATTGAGAAGTTGACTGATCCTGGATTGCCCAAAGGGTTGCTAGAGTGCTTCTTGCTCCAGAACGTACAGCCATTCCGGCTAGTCCTAAAGCAGCTTGTTTGTCACCTCTAGCCGTCTGACAGGCACTAAGAACTAATAGTTCAATTGATTCACGCTCGTCTCGGTCTTCTAGTAGTTGGTCTAAATTTTTGACATTAATGCGGTCATCCCAAGTTAAGAGAAAAGTATCTTCTGCTTTAGAGCTAAATTGACCATGGGTAGCTAGGTGAACCACAGAAAACGGCATCTCCTCAGCTCGCTGTTGGAAACTAGAGCGAGTGAAGTCTTGATTAAGCAGAACTTGCACCGGGATACTAGCGGCAATTTGCTCAATCTCTTGTCCTACACCAGGTAAAGCAGGAAAGCCCTGACGCGCTTCTGCCAAGCCTCCAACTAAAGCATTGACACTTTCAACAGCAAAAGGCTGAGACTCCAGTAATTGCAATCCTGGGCTAAGGACAATATTGTAGCGCTCTAGCAAATATTGCTTGCCATCGTGGAGAACTGACATCGGCAAATTGCGTAAAAAACCATCGAGGACGAATACTAAAGTTTTAATCCCTTGGCGCTCTAAATCGGCAGCAGCCGGACGCAGTAACCAGTCGTAAAGCTGTTGAGCAGCAGGCAAAATCTCAGATGTCGAGAAAAAAGGGTGTAAAGACTTGAGCAAATCCTCGAATACTGTTGTTCTTGCTTGTGGTGAGAGGTCAATTCCGTAATGTTGTAAAGGCTGTCCGGGTAGAGAGAGTATCACCTCTAAACGTTGGTCAAGAATAATCGGATAAATCACTGCTGCGGTTGAATCAATTTCATCAATAGAGCGGCGTTTGTAGCTCAAGCAGGCCTCTCGAAAGAAGTTCTCTAACTCCGCTACTTGCAGCCCCTCTACTACTTCCCTAGAGCGTCGTAAGTGTTGTTGTCTGGTGGCTTCAGGTAGGCTGTCTACATCTTGCAACAGCAATTGCACTAACTGGCGATACACCGGCTCAACTTGCTCTCGAAAAGAAAACTGCGCCTCAGGATTCACGGCAACCAAGTCTTGACCCAGAGATTCTAAGGTACTGACCGCCATGTCATAAGCAGCGATCGCTGCACCAATGTGGTAGTCTACTCCTGTTACCTCCCCTTGGACTTTAAGAATTCTTCCCTGCTGCCAGTACCAATTTGCCGTAATATCAGCGGCCCGCATTCCCTGGGACAGCTCGATTGCCCGTTGGGTTAACTCTAGGGCTTCTGACCATTGCTGGTTCTGTTCGTACAGATGCCCCAGTTGTCCCAAGGCATAAGATTCTGCTCTAGAATCTTTCAATTCCCTTGCCTGTTGCACTGCTCTGGTCAAGAGTTGAGCAATTCCTGGGCTATCGGACTGGAAATTTTGACTCCCCAACCTCATTAAACTTTCTGCCAAATTCACCTGAGCATAAACCAGTGCACGGCTGGGAGGAAGAGTTGCCAGATTCCCTTTGATTTGAGGAATAAGTCCCGCTGCTGCTTCTGATTGTTGGGTTTCAATCAACAGTCTCAGTTGATTAAGTTGAGCTTTGAGGCGAGTTTGGGGGTTTGTCGCTTGGTCTATCGCTTGTTGATAGAGGGCTAATGCTGGCTCAAAATTCTGCCTTGCCATGGCAGTATTCCCTAACCGAAATCGGGCTTCTACAAGATCAGGAATCGAATTAAGCCGTTTGGCAATAGCTAAACTCTCGGACAAAACTAGTTGGGAACGTTCTAAATCTCCCACGACTCGCAAGGTAACACCCAAGCTAGCCAAACCCCTAGCCTTAAGCAAAGATTCAGGTAAAGCTGCAAGGTCTTGATTAACTTGCTCTAGTTTAGTACGTGATCGTCGATAGAGTCCCAAGGTTTGCAGAGCCTGAGCTTGGTTGATTTGGCTTAAAACTATTCCAGTTAAATCCTTAAGGGAACGATAGATAGTTTCTGAGTGTTGCCAAGTTTCAAGAGCGGCTTCTGCCTGACCCATTTTGAGCTGTAAGCTGCCTTGAGTATTAAGTATTTGAGCGTAAAGGAAAGGGCCGTCCCTGGTTTGCCGAAGGTTACTTTCTGGTGCATCAAGCAAAGCGATTGCTAAAGCAATTGTTTCCTGGGCAGCTTCCCACTGTCCCAAATCTTGGTAAACAATAGCGAGATAGTTGTAGCTGATGGCTTGATTGTGTAACTTTTCCCCTTGTTGTGAAGCTTCAGCCGCCTGTTTCCAGAGTTGTGCCGCAGCGGCAAACTGTCCGGCGTCATAAAGTCGCTTTCCTTGTTCCAGTAGAGTAACTGGGGATTGGTAACTAGGAATTAAACTGAGTTGGTAAGAGGAAACAGAATATCTGGCTGTTGCCGGTAAAACTGTGGTTACCAGTGAAAAAGTTAGTAAAGCCAGAATCAATTTACGAGAGACGCTCACGTCTTTATTTGCTCACAAAATTGCCACACTTTGGTAGTTTTTAATTTGGTTTCTTTACTTAACACTCAATTTTTTTGTCAAGCATTTTTCACACTACCTATAAGTTTAAGCGAATTCAACAAATAGTTAACGTGGCAAGGCACCACAATTCATCTGATTATCCCAAGCATTACGACTGATTAAAGAAGAATTTCCTACCAATTCTACTTTCCCTTGCTCATTAAAAATCCATCCCTGAGCTGGTACAGTTGCTGATTTATCATTTGTACTATTGTTACTCCCGTCCCTGCGCCCGATTATCTCCCTGATGAGACTTTCTTTCTGCCTACTCGGCTCAGGGGCGACTCGAAAATCTTGCCAAACAACTTGACCACGCAGTGCTTGTCGGGGGTCTTCTGGTAAACCACCTCTGCCTGTAACAACAAACTGATGACTATTATCGGCGGCACAACCTGCCGCAATTTGACTAGAAGGATCGGTTAAAGCAGAGGGCAATTCAGTTAATTCTTTAAGCGGGTCGGTATTGGGCGTGTTGAGGTTGACTGTACCATCAATGCCCAGTTGTGAACTAGCAGAAATATCACTTTTTGGTGTTAATTGGTCTGTCACCTGTAACCCAAAAATACTCTGGGCAGTCAGGTTAATATTGCCACCTTTTCCTTCAAAAGCATTGGCAGTAATGTCACTGTTTTCTGCTGAAATAGCCACAATCAATTGGGAATCAATGCTCAGATTGCCGCCATTACCACCGCCACCATCTTGAGTTCCCGCACGAGTAGAAATCTGAGAGTTATTGCGTAAAATCAGGTTGTCAGCCACCTGTAGATTAACGTTGCCTCCTTCTCCAGAGGTACTGGTGGCTGTGATGGAACCTTGATCGAGGAAGATAGAACGGGCATCAACGTTAACATCACCTGCGTTGCCTTCACCTTCAGCACTGACGGAAACAGTGGCACCCTCGCGGATATTTAACTCGCCAGTGGGAATATTAATGTTGACGTCTCCACCATTTCCGGAGGCGGTTTGAGCCGAAGAGGCAAACAAGCCAGAACTCAGCAGAATACCCTGGTTGTTAGGATTGATCAGCTCAATCGAGTCAGATACATTGACTGTTAAATCTCCTGCTTGCCCTGAGCCAAAAGTGGTGGTCAAGACCTGTGCCCCTCCTCGCGCTATGAGTTGGCGGGCATTTAAGGTAACATTACCAGATGGAGCATCGGTAAATGTGCCAGTACCCAACACAGAGTTGTCTAACTCTAAGATATTGCTAGTATTGATGGTAATATCTCCCCCCTCTTTTCCCGCCAGAGTGGAAGTTGCAATCAATCCTCCATCACGGGCAAGGAAGTTGGGGGTTTCAATAAAAACGTTTCCTGCTGCCCCCTCACCCCCGGTAGCTGTGACGATACCGTCCTGAAAATTTTCGAGCTTGAGTGTATCCTCGAAGGCAGGTATGATAATCTGTTGTTGCAGGTCATCAAACCCCGCGCCTCTGATTTCCACAGCTTCTGAAGCTCGGATTGTAATATCGCCTCCGTTACCGGAACCCGCTGTCGAGGTGTTAATCCGACCATTATCTAACTGAAGTGTGCGAGCATTGATCGCCAGTGTTCCCCCTTGCCCGATACCAACGGTAGCTGTAGCAATCTCTCCTCCTTGTCGGACTACCAATCGATCAGTCGTAATGGTCAATGACCCAGCATCGCCAGTTTCCGGTGTATAGGCATTGGTTGTTATACCACTGCGGGCACTACCGTCTGCCGAAACACCAACTACTTCTATCAGGTCGGAAGCTTCAATGAGCGTCGTTCCACCATTTCCTTGTCCTAGTGTCGATGACCCAACCAGAGAACCATCATAGATGCTCAGACGACCAACTGATAGGGTCAACTTCCCAGCATTGCCACTACCAAACACACCAAACGTAGTAGCGCCAAGAGTTGCGCCATGGGTAATAGTTAATTGATCAGCGCTGATTGTCAAATCCCCAGCGTCATCACCTAGGGTTAACGTCCCGATGGTTGCCTTACCTTGCAGCAAGATTTCTCTGGCATTAACCGTTAAATCTCCTCCCTTACCTAGGATCGGAAACGTAGTAATTCCGCTTCCATCACGAATCAATAAGCGCCCACTATTAACCACCACATTCCCCGAATCCCCATCCCCCAAGGCAGATGTGATGATCCCCGTGTTATTTTCTAGTTCTTGAAGCAGCGTGTTAGCTAGTTGGTCGGGAATTGGATTAAATGCTCCAGGCTGATCGCCAATAATCTCAATAGATTCAGAGGCGTTGATGGTGATGTCTCCTCCGTTACCACTGCTCAATGGACTAGTTGTTGTACCAATACCAGTGGCACTTCTAAAGGGGCTAGCCTCTATGCCAATGCCCGTCGGCAGAGGTACCATCGACTCAGGTACTTTGATGATGCTCAATCTACGGGCATTCAGGGTGAAGTTCCCAGAATCGCCACTGTTGGTAGCGGCAAGAGTGCCTGTATTACTATTTCGCAGTATCACCTCTTCTGCCACGTTGTACTCTACATCACCTCCAGTACCATCACTCTGCGTGATAGCATTAACCACAGAACCTTCTAGAATGACTGACCCAGCGTTGATAGCGACCCCTTTTGGAGAACTAGAACTGAGGTTATTGTTGGCATTGCTAATTCGACCAGATGTGATGTTGGCTTCTTGAGTAGATAAAATACCGCCACTGGTGAGAGTAATTCCTCCTGCGGTTGCTCCAAAGGAGGTAATATCACCATTGATGCTGAGGTTACCTACAGCATTAATAGAAATATCTCCCGCTTCTAGCTGGGAATCAGCTACCAGAGAGTTAGTAGTAATAACTTCTGCACCAGCGCTGCTAATAGTAATATCACCAGCGCTAGAACTACCCCTGCTATCTAACAGTCCAGTCGAAATGTTACCGAGGGCAAACAGGTTAATTTGACCACCGTTACCTGAAATACTACCAGTGTTGATATTGCCCTGGACGGTATTGATTTCACTTGTTTCAGCAAAGGTTCCCGATGCAATTGTGACATCCCCGCCATTGCTTAAAATCTGGGAGCCTACGTTGCTTACAAACTGAGCAACTCCCGCATCTCTTTCTGATGCTAAGGCATTTTCGTCATTAATAATGGCGCTAAAATTACCGCCATTCAGAGAGATGGTACGATTGGGTGCAATAATAAGCGATCGGCCTGCCTGTAAGCTAAGACTATTCTCTGCTACCCCCAAAATCAAAATATCATCGTCAATCGTAATATCGTTATTAGCTTGTAAAATAACATCATTTACTGTAAGAGCTTGACTAACAGCTTGACCACTGAGAGTGCCATCTGGTTGAATCGTCAGATCTTTGGGGTCAAGCAACAGAGTACCCACAGTTCCATTGGGGGCGCTAGTATCTACAGTTCCGGCAAATTGCAGGCTTTCTTTGCCAGAAACTTCGACTAAGCCACCGTGGGAGGCAGTAGGGGAGGCAAGGCTAGCACCACGAGCGGTTATTGTGCCATAAAAGCTGACTGCTTGATCACCCCAAACAATTACTCTCCCTCCATTACCACTCTCTGCTGGAAACTGTGACGGTAGAGCATCAGCTTTTATGGTGACGTCAGAACCAATATAGGTGTTTTCAGCCAGGGGAATTTCACCTTTACCCTGAAAGTCTCCCCCAATCAAGACGTTACCGCCTCCGGCTTCGGAGGATACATCAACGCTGGCGTTATGCAACAAGCTTACTTGGGAACCTAAAACTTGAATTGTTCCACCTGGTGCGATTAGTGAACCTGTCTGATTAACTGTTCCGCCAAAAAAGGTGAGGTTTTGTCCTTGATTTACCGATAAAATACCTTGATTGTTAATTGTCCTGGATGGCGGATTGCTGCCATACCGCAATCCCGGTGTTATCTTAATAGTCAACAGGGGTGGTGCTTCCGGTTGGGTAGCGCTGAATTGATAGTTATCCAACCAGATGCTATCAGCAGTGGTAGCAGTAAAGGAACCGGCAACATCTAAACGAGAATTGGCACCAAAAACAATACCACGAGGATTAATTAAAAATAGATTGGCACTGCCATCAACTCCCAATGTCCCGAGGATACGAGAGATATTGCTTCCCGTTACCCGCGTCAGAATATTAGCAATGCCTTCTGGGCTAGCAAAATATACTTGCCCTCCCTGATTAACATTAAATTCGAGGAAACTATGAAAGAGGTTAGCGTCACGAATTGCCCCCCCTTGTATTAAATCTCGTGCCTCTTGGGGAGTAACAACGGAGCTTTCTATACCTAGGGTATTATCGGGGATGAGCTGAGCGTGGGTTACACTCTGACCAAGGTTCAGTACACTGCTAAAAAGTAATAGAAGTACCAGTCTTAACTGCCAAGACAATTTTTGTACAATTTGATTGCTTTTTAACATTTGAGGTTGTTGATGACAAGTGTTATCTTTCGGGGTATTTAGCAAAATTGAGTTTCTTACGAAGAAACACCTGCTTCTTATTTTACTGTCTTCTTCCCTCATTAGATTAAGCTTAGTTAAACAAGGGCTGCCATAAAAATTACTGGTACGAGCTTTTCAATATTGAGCACTTTGACTTTTTTGTTTTTAGCCCCTCCAATCAACAAAACGGACGTAGAGATAAGCGATTGTTTCGGAAATAATTGACCGTACTCCTGCACTAGAAACCCACCAACGTTTGGGGTTATATATGAGTGGTTCTAGGACAATTACACCTAGTTTAATTTCAGGAGAAAGAGTTTGCTTGAAAATCAGCCAACTCCTGCGGGAATGGGCATCGAAGGTATAAAGATTGATTGATTTTATGTTCAATCCTGAATCCATTATCCATTGACGCAGAGTAGCGGCAGAAGCATTAGTACGATTTCTGATAACATCTGGTGTGGGAACGGCGACCAGTTTATCTGGAGCAAAACCTAGTGCCATTAAATTTGCTGCTCCCAGTTCGGCAAAATTTTTATATTGAGCCAGATAGTATCCTGTTGACAAAGACGGTCCGATGGTAATTAGTTTCTGATAACTGCCTCTTTCAAATTCCTGGATTACCTCTTTTATTGCATAGTCTTGCACCCACCCTTCGACAACCAAAATGTCCGCCTCAATTGGAGAATTGAAAGCCAAAAAAGTGTAGATCTGAGTTAGTAGAAACAGTATTGCTGTGATAACGCAAACGATAGTGATTAGCCATCCTTGAACTGTTAAAACCCATATCTCTTGCTGGTGGATCAAATGCATTTTTGAGAGTTTTATGGATAATAATTTTAGTCAAGCACCAATATATCTCGTGTTGATCATTTAGAGAAGCCTAGCACAAAATTATTCTTTATTTCTAAGCTCCGGTAAAGAAAATATGTGTGATTTAATTAATATATTAAGTATTGTAACACAAGCTATTTAGTACCAAATATTTTTTTGTGGCTAGAGAATAAATACCAAATGTTTTTTTGTGTTTTTTAGTCTATACTTATATTGTTTGCTTAGTAAAAGCTATTAAACCTGCATAATTGATTACTTTTTTTTGTTAGTGGCATCTCTGGAAAAATCTTGCTAAAACTGTAGCCGAGTAGTCATAACTAAATTAATTAGTACGCGTAAGGACTTATAACAGCAGTCTTCAATTATTGGGCATTCAGCAGAAAATTTTAGAATTTTTTTCCTGAATAAGTTGCCTGATGATTGCAAGATGATCTTGGAATAAACGTAAGACACCTTCAGAATATTTATGGAGATATTAGTCCTGGTAACGGCAAAATTGGTAAAGTGGCTGACATGGAGGTTTAAACAAATTGCCTCACTACCTTCGCAAATGGCTTGGAACTTATCGAAACCTCTTTTTATAGAGAAGAATATCTTCTACCCGCGATATCAGAAATACCTCGAAGAACATTACAGTAAATTGCCAGTTCTCAACTCGATGGAGGCACAAATTGTCGAAGAGTTAGAGGAAAAGGGAATTTGCATCACCTCTCTAGAAAAGCTAGATATTCCCAATACTGCAGAATTTTTAGAAGCAACCAAAAAGTTATCTCAAGAACTCACAGAGGTTTCTTTACTACCTGCAAATCAAAGTAAATATGAGATTCACGCCACTTCTGCTCAGCTAATAAAATACAAGGATATTTTTCAGTGGGGACTCAACGACCGACTTTTGAAGATTGCTGAAAGATATCTCGGCCTTCCAGTAGCCTATGATGGTTTGTTGTTCATTTTGAGCATTGCCGATGGAAAAGAAATTGGACCGAGAGCTTGGCACAGAGACAGAGAAGATCGACGTATGATTAAAGTTGGCATTTATCTCAATGATGTCAATGAAGACGGTGGTCCTTTCCAGTATATGCAGTCGGAAGCTAACTTATTAGTGTGCAATTCAGTAAAAGAAAGATACAAATCCGTATTCGATAAAGACCTAAAAGAAATTTTTGCTACCACCGCCTCAGAGGGAATAACAACATGCACCGGTCTAGCAGGTACTGTTATTTTTGTAGATGCAGCCCGACATTATCATCGCGGTATGCCGCCAACCAAGTTAAATCGTTCTGCGCTATTTTTTAGCTATTTTAGTCGCAGACCTTGGCATCCATTTTTTTGTCAAAGGTCTCCTTTATCCAAGAAAGATCTCGATTTCTTCACTGCAGGAATGTCTTCAGAGCAACGTGCTTGTGTTAACTGGAAAGATGAGCTTCCCAGAATAGTTAGATGGCTACCCAAAAGTCTAATTTAGGCAAAGCTAAAACTTGATCAAAAACTTTGAGTGAGAGGATTTTTTTATTGCCAACTATTGAGAATTACCAGTATCTTGGAGAAGATAGACTTAAGCTTTGAGTGTCAACTATGATAATCAGCTTTTCCACCCTAAAAAATACCATTCTGTACAGTATCTTTACCCCTTTATTAGTAATGTTGGCTAGAGGGCAAGCGACAGCCCAACTAGTTCCTCAGCCTTGGGTATCCGTTGGTGGTCGCGATGGCGAGACAACATTTTCTGTAGGAGCAAGAGCCTTTAATCTAGGGGCAGAATTGGGCAGAGGAACAGACGATTCCATAGGAGTTGATGCACTAGCATTCATTAATCTGCCACTGCTGAGTCAAATTTCCCCCTATGTGGGAATAGGCTTTTATTCTGAAGACCAGGGCGTCGCTTTTTCTGGAGGTGTTCAACTTAACCCCACTAATAATTTGATAGTCGGCGTCGGCTACCATTCTGTACGGGGACTCAATGGGCAGTTGGGATTCAAATTTTAGATTGTTCCAGAGTACAGCAAGGAACAATATTTTTTTGCCCAAGATGTCCTAGCTCAACATCTCCCAAAAGCTTTGCCCAATCGGCAGCCAGAGTTTCATTCTCTGGATCATTAGCGCGCAGTTGAGCTAAGAGAGTTAAAGCATCATTCCAAAAGCCATTTTTGGCATAAATTATAACTTTTTTCCTCGATAGTGGTTCTAAGGAAATTGGTATAGCAGTTTCTAGTTCTTCTCGTTCAATCCAACCGTTGATATCAACGGATACGTAACGGGAATTGCAATTAACAGGAATTGACACATACCAATGGTAGTTCCTTGTTCTCTCTAATTTGACAGTAGAAGGTAGGCGCAGACTAATTACTCCAGGAGTGTTGTTTAAGGTGAAAGTGCCCTGGTAAATTTTCTGATGATTGCGGGAATTCTCGTCAGTTTCGTCCCAGAGTATTAACTCTCCAACTTGGACTTCTGTCGGTTCGTAAGGTGCATAAAACCAGAAATTTGGAGATGCCGCCGTTGTTAATCCCCAGACATTTTCTAAACTCTCTGGTGTTTTATAGCGAGGTACTAAAGCAGTGAAGGCTTCTTCTCGTTCTAGAGCCGGACATTGAGACCCATTGCGGCTTCCTCCTTGTTCTCTATTGCCTGGTGCTCCTCTATTTGACAAATTTGGTCGATTGAATTGTACTGTCGAAAGTTTTGAGTTGGTAGACTGTGCCTCTACTTCTAGAGGGTTGCTTATTAAACTAATAAATACAGCAATCCCACAGATTAATTTCATTCCCCAAAAAGTACTTTTGCAAATCATAATTCATACTCCCGAAATTCAGACTTATTGCTAAGCCGAGAAACTAATACTGGTTAACTGACAGATCTAGTTTTTGTGATAAGTTAACCTTGGACAATAAATCAATTGATTAATAGTTAAGTAGATGGTCTTTTAATCCCCAGGTTACTACTAGAGCTAGTACTGATGGTACAAGGGGCAGACAAATACCCACAAGCAAAAAGCCGAAGCAAAAACTATAGAGGATGACAATGGCAACACCTACTGCTAACCTCTGATTTAATGAAGCTCGGAAGCACCAAACTATTAACCCTCCTGCTACAGACCAACTCCCAATCCAAAGAGCGTCTACCCATTGCGGCAAAAAACCAAGCAATGCTCTTTCTTGTTTAGCCACATCAACCATGTGACTCACCATTTGTGCATGAACAAATACTCCTGACATTTTGTTCTCAAGAGTTGTGCCATAAGGAGTCGCAAAATAATCCTTAACGCTGGGGGCAGTGACGCCAATTAAAACAATGCGGTTCCTGACCAAATCGGGATTAAAATCATTGTTGAGAACTTCTGTGAGGGTGACTTCTTGGGCAACTTTGGAGGAGGAGCGGTAATTGAGTAGTACTTGGTGTCCGCGATCATCTAGGTAGTGATAGAAGCCCGTATGTTTTTCCAATGGACGCAAAACAGTTTTGCCGAACTTCAAGTAACCTTCCGAAGTTGCTGATGTTTTGATCCCCTCTGTTTCTAGGTAACGAGATGCTAATTCGGCACTGAAAGCATATCTCACCTGGCAAGCAGATTTGGGGTCGGGAATCAAATAAAATAGATGGCGACGCACAACACCATCGGGGTCAACAGCAATATCACTAAAGCTTCTATTCTCTTGGGGGCTATCAGGAGGAGGTGGAACACCTACTTGATCAGGATTGTTAGCTTCTGGCTTTCCGGCAAAGCAAATGGTGACAAGACGCTGATTACGCTGCAAATGAGCCGCTAAATCAGCATGACCAGGTGCTACTGGCAAATCTCGATAGATATCCAAACCAATGACTCGTGGTTGATGCTGCTGTAGTTTTTTGAGCAGCTGTTCCATAGTGCGATCGCTTAAGGGATACTGAGACTGTTTTTGGATATCTTGTTCAGTGACTTTGACCACTAAAAGGCGGCTATCAAGACCTGGATCTGGTCGCAGCCGCATTAACTGGTCAAAAGCCCATAACTCCGCTGGCTGCAATCCCCCCAACAAGCGTATCCCCATCACCAAGCCAGTGATCAAGATACTCCCGACGAGAAGGTTTTGCCAGCGTCTACCCTTTTGGTCTAGCTGGCTTTGTCTGCTCTCTGGCTGATCTTCTGGGGAGGGTGTAACTTTGGGGGAAGCTGGTAACTGTGGCCATCTTAGGGGTATGGCTGCCGGATTCTGGCAAATCACTGGCAACCAACTGGCACAGGGAAATTTATCTTCTAAGCCTTGTAGTCGCTTCCGTGCTTCCTGGACTGCCCAATAGAGATGTTTACTAGTAGAAAATGCCTGCAAAAAATATTTCAAAAAGGCATGTGCTACCAAATCTGCTACTGGCTCCCGCATCACAATCATTTGCGGAATGTGCAGTTTTTCTAGCTCACGCGCTAATCCTAGACCGTCACAGGAGTTAAAAATTGCTAACTGTAAGCCGCTTGCTACTGCTTGTTTGAGGGCATGTTTGAGTTGATCAAGAGTTAAACTATCTTTTTGATTGATGTAAATTCGACCCCTTTCGCCCTCAGTGTTACTATGACCAGCGAAGAACAAAATATCCCAGTTTTGCTCCCAAAGTTGATCGTTTAATTCCTGACGTTGCGGTTCTACGAGAAAAGTTACTTCTGCATTGGGCAGTTTTTCTAGTAGATGTCGGTCTTGTTCAACGTTAATTTTGTAGCTATTACCCAAAATTGCCAGAATTCTGACCCGATCTTGACAAGGGGGTGCCAAGACTCCTGGGGGTCTTTCGTACTCCAGAGTACTTAGTCCAATTTCCGCCTTGCTGTAACGCTCCAAAAAATCCCACTGTTGCCAGGGGAGTTGCCATAGTTGGTGGTTTTCGGCGCTAATAATGATCCGCACTTCCTCGGAAGTTCTGACCTTCTCCAGCCACTTCTCTCGAATTGAGAAAAAAGAATCAGCTCTCAGCCAGGTATTAAAGCGATCGCATAGTTCATTGGCTCTGTTGTGACACTCCTGTTGGTTCTTTTGCAAAGAACCGTCAATTTTGATAGCTTTCGGCTTGATAATTCGACTGCTCTTGCCGAGACTGCGATAGGTAGACTGCCAGCCGTAATATTGTTGAGTGAGTTCTGTAGCAGGAGGCAACCAGCCTTTGATTTCCGTTTCCGGGTGTACTGCGTAAGCAGCATTGTCAGTATCGCTTTCTGATCCAATCTCCAGCGTTACTCGAAAGCCCTGATTGAAATCACCATCTAGCTTGAGGCTAATTAACTTGCCCATTCCCGACTCCTAGGTCGTATCTGCGAACCGACTGCACTGTTGGTTTTGAGCGGCTACCTATTTCTCCGAGTCAGTCCCATGCTTTTACGGTTTTTTTAACAAATCTTGACATAATTTGCCACAACTTCGCTGCCAAGAGAAGCCTTTATACATTTTACGTAGGAAGGGACAATAGAGAATTGAACTGTACACATCAAGTATCTAGCTTATAGCTTCAATTTACTATTAGCAGGCACAGCAGTAATTAAACATTTACCATTTTCTATTTACAATATATTTAAACTACAAAATTTTCGGTTACGCTAACCTCATCCAAGGTAACTTTTACGCTAAAACTATCGCCCGGTTCGCCAGTTAACTCCAATTGAATATTCTGATTTGCGCTTTTTGCTCGAGCATCCATGACAACTTGACCAGCCTCATCTAGCACCATCAAAAGTAGATTTTCAGGAAGATAAGTTTGACCTTTGGTTGGCTGTACTTTAATACTAATATCCATTTCCTGTTCAGCGTTTCGGATCAGCCCGACAATTAAAGCTACTGATTGAACAGGTTTAACCAACTCAATCAGCTTGCATCGCTCTACGCCAGTTTTTTGACCAAGCCTAAATTGGTAAGCTAACTCAGTTGGTTGTCTATCAAAAACGGTTTCAATACTCTGCCAACCTGTCTCGAACACATCTTCAAACCATTGACTCAAATTAGCTAATGGTCTAAAGGAAGTGATGTATTTGGGCAAATCTTCCAGAGACTGTAAGTGGTTCAGAGGCAATTCTGCCATTGTCACTTTTGTGGTAAATCCTAACAATGTTGCTTCCTCTAACGATTCATTGATCTGCACTGCAATATAGCCAATGCGTTCTGCATGAACCTCTTCTAGAAAGTAAACGACTTCTGCATCAGGCAATACGGGTCTACACTCCAGCTTGCCATAATTTTTTACTACCAAATCAGCAACATTGAGGAAATTCTGCATTATTGAATCCCAGCTATCGCTCGCTTTCCAGTCTGTTTCAAACCCCAAACATTGCAAATAATAATTAACCGCGTATACTGCCAGTGTGTTAAGGTAAATCTGTTCTGCTTTTTGAAGATTTGATTGAGGCTGACAGAATTTAGCTGCTAGCTGATGGGCTGCTTGGGCTAGCGTAACCGTAAAATCTAAAGTCTCTTTGGCGTGAATTGTCATTGCTTTTTCCCGTTGTTAGCTAAACTATTCCTGCAAGTGTTTTTTGATTGCTGGTGCCAATTCCCTCAGACGACGTTGGAAAAAACTATTGAGGGCTGGAATTCCAATGTTGAAAGATGCGGACATCTCTTTCCAGGTTTGCCCATCAAAACGAGCTAACGCTATAGCCTGAAAAGTTGCTTGAGGATGCTCCCTAATGTGCTTTTGGAATAGCCTGTCTGGATCCTCTTGAATATATTGCCTAATTTTTTCAGACAACAGAGGCTTTACTTCGAGTTGCGGTATTTCCTCTAAGGTTGTTGAGTCAAGCTTGATGTCATACAAACCTAATGATACAGGTAAGGTTTCTTTTGCCAGCTCGAATAATAATGAATCTCCCACTGTGGGATTAGTTACTACTAACTGAGATAACACAAACAATACGGTCAAAATTGATATCACTTCCATAGCTACATTGGCATCAGATATCAATCCTCTTAATACTAAATTTATCCAAGCTTGTAGATCCCCCAGTTTGACTTTTTTTACTAAGAGGGCTAGCTGATACTTGATTCTAATAATTTTGCCATTTACTGCTTTAACAAATGGATCTTTTAGCTCTTGTTTAGTTTCCCGCAGAGACATATCCAATCGGTAATTTACCCATGCCATAAATCTCCCTTTACTAGGTTCATACTTATTGACGTTTTGGCAAACAAATAATAGAGTTTGATTGACTGCATCTGCATAGACATCAGCAGTAACTTGGCGCGAATAGAGGCGGGAAAGCCTTCCTGATAAGCGAATTGCATAAAGCAATTCTCTCAAAGCATACTGCCATTCTGGAGTTTTGGGTTTGTATTGCTGAGCTGCTAAGGCTAGTTGTTGAAGATGAGCTTCGCTTAGTACTTTTTTAAAAGCACCATCCTGCTGCTCTTTAACCCAGTTTCTAACAGTATTAACTTGTGGTTTATATCTATCGATATTTTGGTTAATATTGCAGTGTAATTGACGTTTTGCTGCTTGCAGAATATCTAGATAAATACCCGATAGAGATTTGTCCCGACGCGGACGACAAATTGGGCGCGATCGCAGTATTTGCTCAACTAGCTCACTTAAAGCTTGCTGCCGCTTCTGGATATTATCTGGGTGCTGTTGCACCTGACACACTAACTGTTTTAGTTGCTCTTCCATGGAAATCAATTTAGAATCTCCGCTCTTTAATCTGCCCAATTAGCTTAATTTTATACGTCTCTTTACAAAAGTTATTTTTTGGTTGTTTGCATAAAACTTTTGCCTGGGGAGTGATTAACAAGTAGAGGGAAGTAAAGGAAGCTTCAATTTTATTGCCTTACTTCACTCTGGTTAATTCAGGGAAATAGAGTGCATCTATCACCAAAGAAAAATTTGCGAATAACAAAAACATTGCACTCTAAAAGGAGTAACCTACATGGGAACTTACAACGGCACTAATGGCAACGATGTCTTTAAAGCTTATAAAGAAGGTTGGTGGCTGTTCAAGACATGGAAGTCTTGGAAAATTGACGGTAAAGGAGGCAATGATAACCTCACAGGCGGCCCTAAAAATGATAGCCTCTATGGCGGCGATGGCAACGACACTATGTATGGTGAGGCTGGAAATGATTACCTAGATGGCTGGAAGAATGACGACATTCTGTACGGCGGCGATGGTAACGACACCATGTATGGTTATACAGGCAATGATAGCCTCTATGGCGGCAATGACAATGACGTCATGTATGGTGAGTCAGGAAATGATTACCTAGATGGCTGGCAGGGCGACGACAAGATGTATGGCGGCACTGGCAATGACACGCTGCTAGGTTACACAGGCAACGATAAACTGGTTGGTAACTCTGGCAATGACAAGCTTTACGGCGAAGCAGGCAATGATACTCTCGTCGGCGGTGCTGGTAAAGACACCCTCTATGGCGGTGCTGGTGCTGACAACTTTGGCTTTAATTACCTCTCGGAAGGAATTGATATCATCAAAGACTTCCAGTGGACAGAGGGCGATAATATCCTCGTTTATGGCTCTGGATTTGGTGCAACCTCCAATAGCCAATTTACCTACAACAACACCACTGGTGATCTGTTCTTCAATGGGACACAATTTGCCACTATTGAGAACAAGCCGGCAGCATTTTCCACCTTCCTTGACATTGATATTGTCAACAGCTTCATTGCCTAAGACACAGGCATTTGCACAATACCTCTACCTCTTACTACCTTTATATCAAGTTGCACTCCTTTTTAGCAAATTAAAAACTTTCAACAGAGGAATTAGGAGCATAAGTTTAATAGCAACTTGATATTAATTGAAGAGGAAAGGAAAATAACTAAGTCCTTCTTGCAACTGTATAATTATCTGCCTAGGGTTAAAAACTTGGGCAGATAATTGTGTTTGTCTGTGCCACAGATCAATAAAAAAAGTCTGGTTGTTTACATGCGACTGGGCTTTTATTTAGTTAGGCTAAGATTTGCACCAATCTAATCTGTGCAAACTGGTAGTCAAACCTAGTAGATTAAGTGAGTTCCCTAAATTTCCGCAATCAAGCCTACCAAGCCACCAAGCTTTTTTGGCAAGGTACACAACGCACTGCTTCTCCCAAAGAAACCTGGGAAAAAATTCGTCCCTACTTTAAATCTATTGGTTTAACCCGCATTGCCAATATTACAGGTTTAGATCGGATTGGCATTCCGGTGACTATTGCTTATCGCCCCAATAGCTACAGTATTGTTACTTCTTCTGGCAAAGGAACCACTCTAGAGGCAGCAATGGTTTCGGGGGCAATGGAGTCTATAGAACTTTATTGTGCTGAAACTATTGTGTTGCCAGAAATTAACTTATCCTATGCTCAATTGGCACAAAATTATCAGGTTATTCCTAGAGAAAATTTACTCCTACGAGAGAATTCCTTCTTTAATTTACATCGACTAGAACAATGGTGTCTAGGTTGGGATATTCTTAATCAACATGAGGTGGCTGTTCCGGTTCAGGCAGTTTCAATGAACTACCATAAATTCTGGTATAAAGACTTTACTAGTCTCGGCTCATTTGAGATGGGTTCAAATGGTTTAGCTTCGGGAAATCACTTTTTAGAAGCCCTTAGTTCTGCTTTATTAGAACTACTTGAACGGGACGCTATTTCTTGTCAACTTGAAGCTTGCTTGCAAGGATATGGTATACCTGAAGGATACCAAATGCCGAGAGTATGTCTTGAAACAATTGAGTACCCTGTAGTACAAGAATTGTTAGCAAAATTGGCAGCAGCACAGGTAATTCCTGTCTTATTTGACTGCACTGTTGACACTGAGGTGCCTGTATATCGAGCCTATATTTATGACCCCAGTGGAGTTGAACCCAGCAGCCACGGCTATGGGGCGCACCTTGACCCAGAAGTGGCAATGGTGAGAGCTTTGAGTGAAGCAGCTCAAACTCGTCTAATCGTGATTTCTGGAGCTAGAGATGATATCTATCATCAATACTATACAGCTTTAAGACTCAAAAATAATAGCAGCTTTGGAGGAGGCAAACTGGAGTCCCATATCCCGACGATAGATGCCAGAGTGCGTCAGTCACAAGCTTGTCCTACCTTTGAGGAAGATATTGCTATTATTTTGGAAAAACTTAAGCAAGTAGGACTCCATCAGGTGATTGTTTTTGATTTAACTCCGCCAGGATGGGATATTTCTATAGTGAGAGTGATCGTACCAGGGTTAGAAGCATCTTTTCACAGAAGTTATCAACCAAAACAAAGAGCGATCGCTTTTGCTGAAAGTCAGCATTTAGTTACAGTTACTTCAAAAACTGAGGGTTTACGTGAAGTTGATACTCATCGTCCTGCCGGAGGAGTATTTTAATCTTAGATATGAAAAAAATTATCATATTCTTGGGGCCGTCACTCCCCGTTGTCGAAGCAAGAAAAATTTTAGATGCTATCTATTTGCCACCAGCTAAGCAAGCCGATTTAATCAGTGCAATAGCTATCTACAAACCAGATATTATTGGCTTGATTGACGGCGTCTTTTTGAGCTGTCCTTCTGTATGGCACAAGGAAATATTATATGCTCTGGAACAGGGAATTTCAGTGTACGGAGCGAGTAGTATGGGGGCTTTACGGGCAGTTGAAACAGAGGCTTTCGGCATGGTTGGAGTTGGAGAGGTTTACCGTATGTACGCGAGCGGAGAGCTAATTGATGATGACGAAGTTGCTCTGGTTTATGGCCCAGAGGATACCGGATATCGTCCTCTGTCAGAACCGATGCTTAATATCCGTTACACTTTCCGGCGCGCTCAGGAAGAGGGAGTTATTAGCAATGATTTGTGTGAGCAACTGTTAGAGATCGCTAAGTCTATTTATTTCCCTGAGCGGACTTTTTTTACTGTTTTTCGTCAAGCTATGGCAGCAGGAATTGCAGCAGAAGAAATAGCAAGTTTGAGAATTTTTAGCAAGGATAAATATCTAGACATCAAGCAACAAGATACTGTTTTGCTGCTGCAAACTCTGCGGGACTTACCTGAAACCTCATCTCAGTTCAAGCCAGATTTTAAACTAGTACGCAACCAATTTTTTGCAACACTCTATGACAGAGATAGAACAGTATTACGGCAAGGTACGACTATACCTTTAGGAGATATTGCTGGATATGCTGCTTTGCATCTCTCTGATTTTAATGAAACTAATTTACATGCCGCTAATCGAGCTTTAGTGCAAATTTTAGCTGAAATTATGGGGGTGAATATTTCTCAATCAGAGATAGATAAGGAGAATCGACGCTTTCGTTTACAACACAATCTTTTTGAAGAGACAGCTTTCACAAACTGGCTAGGTGAAAATGATCTGACATCGGAGGAATTTCAGCAATTAATGTCTGAGGTAGCTTGTTGCCGAAAACTACAGAGTTGGTTATTTGTCAGAAAAGCTTATGAAAAAAACACTAAAATTTTTCTGGATGAATTGCGCTTACAAAATCGTTACCAAGAGTCTGCTAATGCCGCTGCTGAACTAGAAAATTTTATTCAGCAACAGTATCCTCATTTTCCTGAAGATAATTATGATGATTTAACGGTGTTGCAGTTAGTAATTGAACACAGACGCTCTAATAAGTGCCAGGTAATTCCCCAGGAAGAATGGCTCAAAGAAGCGGGTTTTTTGAGTCCAGAATTACTGAAGTTGGCACTACTGCGATCGCATTTAGCAAGGCAAGTAACACCCAGTCAGGATGAAGATTCAGCAGGATAAGTTTGGTAGGTATATTCTAATTAATTATTTTTTTGGCTTAATCAGAATTGATCATTTAGAACTACAGATACACACAGATAGATTTGGATATTTTTTAAGCATAAATTACTCGTACACTAAAAGCTATGCCAGACAAAATAGGGACAGATTTAAATTATGTTCTGGAATCTGACGCCAAGCAAATTCCGGGAATGACTTATATTACTCGTTACCTAAATCCTGAGCAACAAAGGCAGTTACTGGAAATTGTTGACGAGCAAGTGTGGTCAAGAGAATTACAAAGAAGGGTCCAACAGTACGGCTATAGTTATGAACATCAAGACGGTTCGATTTTTGCCTCGGAATACTTAGGAGTTTTGCCAGATTGGGCAAACAATATGGCGAGAAAACTAGCGAAGGATTTTTCAACAAAAATAGTTGCCGATCAATTACTTGTCAACGAATACCAACCCGGACAAGGTACTAAGAGCCATATTGACTGTATTCCTTGCTTTGGTAATACAATTTTTTTGCTGAGCCTAGGTAGTTCTTGTGTGATGGATTTTACTAATTCTCAAGCAACAGAATCAGCATCAATTTTGTTGTTACCTGGAAGTTTGGCAATTTTACAGCAAGCCGCTAGATACCGTTGGTTACACGGCATTGCTGCCCGCAAAATAGATATGTATCAAGGCAAAGAATATACCAGAACCAGAAGAGTCTCTCTAACTTTTAGGGAAGTTTTATTTCCTCACAAATGACTGGTTTAATTAGCAATAGAGTTTATCTTATTTCAGCTATGGCACCGCATTCCCCAGTTCCCGGTTCACCTCAAAGCGAAGACGTAAGGGAATCTTTTCCAGCTTCACAGTTTTACACCTGGCGGAATTACCGTTGCGCTTACGAACTATATACCCCAACTGAGGCAACAACTGACCAAGATATTCCTCTGTTGCTACTACATCCCATCGGTGTTGGTTTATCCCGCCGTTTCTGGCATCGCTTTTGCCAAGAGTGGCGTCAAAGAGGTTATGGTAACCCAATTTATAACCCGGATTTGCTCGGATGTGGTGAGAGTGACATGCCTCGTATTGCTTATCAGCCTGTAGACTGGGCAGAGCAATTGCACTACTTTTTGCACACAGTCGTTAAAAAACCTGTAGTTTTGCTCTCCCAAGGTGCTGAGTTACCAGTGGCACTTGCTCTAGTACAAAAGCAAACTGAGCCTAATTATCTCAAAAAACTGGTACTATCGGGACCTCCAACGTGGAGATTAATTACTCAAGATACTCCTTCTTGGCAACACAAATTAACCTGGAATGTATTAGACTCTCCTGTAGGTAGCGCCTTCTATCGTTATGCCCGCCGCCGTCAATTTTTGCAATCTTTTTCAGAACGCCAATTGTTTGCCGATAAGTCAGCCGTTGACGCGGAATGGTTAGATACTCTGGAGGAGGGTGCTAGTAATCCGGCTAGTTGCCATGCTGTTTTTTCCTTCCTGGCGGGTTTTTGGCGGCAAAACTATCAAGAAGCGATCGCAACTACTTTTCAACCAACTCTGGTAGTATTGGGCGAGGAAGCATCGAGTATTAGCCGTAATGGGAAATCAGAGACGCCAGAGACCAGAATGAGGGAATATATCCGGCATTTACCTCAAGGCGAGGCTTGTCAAATTCCCGGTCGTAATGTTTTACCTTACGAATCAACGGCTGAATTTGTTGCTGTTGTGGCAAAATTTTTGGCTTCTACGCCGCCTTTAAAGCCGTGAAGAAGTCGCCAATAGAAAATCTCGCTGAGCAGGAAAATGGTTAATTGATGCTACAAGTCAGATACTGATGTGTACAGTTCAATTTTCAATTTTCCCTTTTGGTAACTCCCTGATTTAATTGCTGTAAAATCTTTTCAAGTTCCTGTTGATATTGACCATAATTAGCCCAATTGCCTTCCCGTAAAGCTTGCTGCGCCTTGCGGAAGGCATTTAAGGCTGATTGAGACAAACTTGAGGGAACCTCAGTTCTCGGCACAGGTGCTGGCTTCTGGGGTTGTTTCTCCCCGAAAATTGCCGCCAGGGATTGTTCCAGTGACTCTTCCATCACCACTTCTTCACCATAGGCAACAATCACCCGCTTAAGTTCTGGCAACTCGCCTTGTTCGGCCCGCAGATAAACTGGTTCTACATAGAGTAAAGACTCTTGAATGGGAATAACTAATAAATCACCACGAATTACTCTTGAGCCTTGCTGACTCCACAAAGTCAACTGCTCAGAAATTCCAGTACTCTGGTCAACACGAGCTTCTACTTGCTTCGGACCATAGACCAGTTGTTGCTTGGGAAACTCATATAGGAGTAATTTACCATAATTTTCGCCATTCGAGCGTGCCGCCATCCAGGCAACCATATTGTCTTTCGTGCCTGGGGTAAAGGGCAAAATGAGAATAAATTCTTCACTTTCGCCCTGGGGCAAACGCATCACCATGTAGTACGGTTCAACTACTTGCTCATTACCCTCGTAAATCTCAGTAGGAAAGCGCCATAAGTCTTCCTGATTGTAAAATACCTCTGGATCACTCATATGATAGGCAAGGTACATCTGGGACTGGAACTTAAACAAATCGACTGGATAACGAAAATGAGTTCTAACTTTAGGGGGAATACTTTGGCTTGAGACGAATAACTCCGGAAAAATCTTGCGGTAAGTTGCTAGTAGAGGGTCATTTTCATCTACTACAAAAAACTGCATTGTGCCATCGTAAGCATCAACTAATACCTTAACTGAGTTGCGGATGTAATTGAACTGATTACTGTCTCCAATTGGTTCGGAATAAGGATAGTAATTGCTTACCGTATAGGCATCAATAATCCACTGGAGTTTGCCGTCAATTAGAGTAATGTAAGGGTCACTATCCAAACGCAGGAACGGCGCAACATGACTCACCCGTTCTTTAATCTGTCGATAGTAATGAATGCGTGACTCGTTAGTAAAGTAGTTTGAGATTAAAATTTTGAGACTACCCAAGTCGTAAGCATAAGCTAGCCTACGCCAGAAAGAACCCATCGGCACGCCACCTGTACCGTCGTATTTAGTAAAAGCATTCTCATCACCACGGGGATAGTCAAATTCTTCGGTACTAGCACCAGTAAAGATATAAGTATCGGTTTCTTCACCATAATAAATCCCCGGTTTATTTACTGGTAAATTTACCTGGGATTCAGGTGGAATGTCTTTAATAAAAAATTCTGGTAAGCCTTGGGGTGTAACTTGGTTAACCGGACTCATCACTAAACCATAGCCATGAGTATACTTGAGGCGCTGATTAACCCAGGTGCGTGCTCTTTGGGGTACTTGTGAGTAGGATAATTCCCTCGGCGAGAGCATTACCTGGCGATAGTTTCCTGCAATGGTGTAGCGGTCAATATCAACATCACTAAATCTATAGTAGAGACGGATTTCCTGGAGTTGGCGGTAAGTACTTAGTAAAGGCCGATAGTCCCAAAGGCGAATATTGTCAATTGTCCCCTGATTTGCCTGCAAAATTTGGCTATTTAGTTGTGTCTTTGCTGGATACTCTTGCCTCTGTACCGTGTCTAGACCATAAGCCTGTCTGGTAAGTTTGATACTACTCGCTATATAAGGCTTTTCTTTAGCTAGTTCGTTAGGTTCAACGATAAATTGTTGCTCAAACCAGGGATAGACTCCTCTCGAAAGAACTAAAGCCGCAATAAAAATTCCAATTCCATAGACGGGTAAAGTAGTGTTATTTTGCCCGATGGAAATAATCAACACAACTGCCAAAATCAACGCCAAAAAGCTCATAATCCATAAAGATACAAGCTCAGCATGAACGTCGGTATAACCGGCCCCGAAGACTACCCCTTCCTCAGAATAGAGTAGCTGATAACGGTTAAGCCAGAAGCCAACGGCAATTAATACAGCTATGGCGGCTAAAAGCAGACTCAAATGAGTTTTTGCTGAACCGGATATCAGGTTTTGCCAAGTGCGTGCTGTATTGATACTGCCTTTGAGAAGATAGACAGGAACAGAGACTACTAGCGCACAAATCAACAGCGCCAGTAACCAGTTTCTTAGGCCTTCGTAGAATGGTAATTGGAAAATATAAAAGCCAATATCACGCTGATAGATTGGTTCTACACTGCCGAAATCGCTAGCATTTAAGTACTTTAAAATAGTCTCCCAGGAACCAATAGTAGCTCCTGCTGCAACCAGAGAAATCAGAAAAATTGCTACTAGCGCGATGTAGTTCGGGAGACTTCTGGCATAAATCTCTAAGTTACTGTCTTCTAACCAACGAAGAGAGCGATATTTCGAGGAACGACCCCTGAGAACCCGTACCTGTCCGTTTGAGGGTGCTAACCGCATAGCAAGGCGGTAGTTTACCCAAAGAAAGACACCAAAGACAATAAAAGTTCCTAGCCAAACTAGCAATCGCCAAGTCAGCAGAGTCCAAAAAATACCAGAAAAACCTGCTGCATCGAACCACCAAGCCTCAGTAAGCAAATGCACAAGGGTACTAGAGGACAGCAGAATAACGGCAGCAATAACAAGGAGTGGGATAATAATGCTTGAGCGGTGGTTGGCATTTTTCTGGTGCCTGGATCTGATCACCTGATAGCTCCGAGCAAACAATAACTGTTTTCTCTAATGCTAGAACAGATGAGCTTTGCCGAAGATATGTAATTAATTAAGACTTGTAATTCTGGTTTGTGGGGAAGCACCCCAACCCCCGCCATAGTCAGAATGGTAGGGGTATAATAAATTTTCGGAACGAAATGCCCCAGGAACTGCTAATCTTGCCCCAGAACCTTGCAAATTGGACTGTATGAGCAAACTGCGGGCATTAATCTTTGACGTTGATGGTACGATAGCCGATACTGAACGAGATGGTCATCGAGTCGCCTTCAATCGTGCCTTTGCTGAAGCAGGACTAGATTGGCAGTGGTCAATTCCTCTGTACGGGGAATTACTCGAAGTCGCGGGTGGTAAGGAACGCATTCGCTACTACTTGCAAAAATACCGCCCCGATTTCCAGCCACCTGCTGATTTAGATAGCTTGATTGCCAGTCTGCATGGGACTAAAACTAAGTATTTTCAACAAATGGTAGCCGAGGGTGCTGTCCCCTTGCGTCCAGGGGTCAAGAGATTACTAAAAGAAGCGCGATCGCAAAAGATGCGCTTAGCGATCGCCACTACTGCTGCTTTACCTAATGTCACTGCTTTATTGCAACATCACCTTGGCCCAGATAGCCTCTCCTGGTTTGAGATTATCGCCGCAGGTGATATCGTACCTGCCAAAAAGCCTGCCCCGGATATCTATCATTATGTGTTGCAGGCAATGAGCATACCAGCTTCAGATTGCCTTGCCGTTGAAGATTCATACCACGGACTCACGGCAGCCCTGCAAGCAGGCTTAAAAACAGTTATTACTGTCAACGATTACACTAGGGAGCAAAACTTTTCTGGTGCAAGGCTAGTACTCAATCACCTGGGAGAACCAGATCAGCCCTTTACAGTACTAGCTGGTAATACCGGAGAGGCAACTTACCTAGATCTCACCCTAGTGCATCACCTTGATCAAGATAGATCCTCTAGTTATATCTAGAGCAAATTGATCAAAATTGCTTCGATTCGGCGCTAGTGGATTGTCTTGTCATCGCTTCCTGATAAATTCCCAGCATGATGTCTACTTTCACTTCCCAATCAAAGTGGTCGAGTACGCGCTGATAGCCAGCCCTGCCCATTGCTCGACGCAGTTCTGGGTTTTGTGCTGTTTTAAGCATGGCGGTTGCAATGCCATTAATCAAAGACTCTCGTGACTCAGGGTTAACCAAAATACCGCAAGATTCGTCAAGGTAGTCAGCCGGGCCGCCCCAATTGCTAGCAATGACAGGTAAGCCCATTGCCATGGCTTCGAGTACCACAGCACCACCACACTCGAGCAAGCTAGGAAGCACAAATACATCAGCTTGCTGGAGTCTTTGGGCGCACTCAGCCTGAGAAAGCCAGCCAGTAAAGTAAACTGTTGCTCCTTCTTTAAGTTGGCTTGTGGAGTCTTGAGCCGTTTGTTGGTTGTGGGGTTGACTAAAACCAAGCTCCTTTGCCTGTGCCTCAAGGACTGCCCGCAAAGGACCATCGCCGATGATTTCTAATTCGGCGGGTATCTGCTTTGATACCTGCTTAAACGCAGCAATCAGCAAATCTACTGCTTTCCAGTCAACTAGTCTACCGACGAAAATGAACTTGGTTGGCTGAGGAAATTCTGGTTTTGAGTACTGAGTTACAGTTCCTTTACCTGAGTTCTTCTCTAAACTTTGACTCTTGTGTTGGCAACGCCATACTGAGAAATCTACACCATTTTCTACCAATTCAATTACCTTGCCATGGATGCCCTTTGGTAGAGCCTCTCTAGTGCGTTGATTAGCAACTAGCAAGGTTGTTGCTTGACGCTTGCCGGGGATCAGAGTATTGAATAAGTTGGCAAAAAGACGACCGAGTCTTAAACTAAAACCAACGAATCGGCTTTGCATCTTTTTGAAGGTCGGGGGGTAGTCCATCCCTCCGTTCATTGGTCCGATGACTACTGGCGCACCCAAACCGAAAATCATTGATGGTTCTTTGGGAGAGACAGGAATCGGTTGATGAATAACATTAATCTTTTGTTCCCGCACAATTTCTTTGATGAGGCGATGCTGAACTACCTGAGTCATTAGCCTCAAAATTAAGCCAAAAGTGAAATAGGAAACTCTACTTGGCAAAAGTTTACTACACTGCCACACGATAAGGTGCCACATCGTATCTGGCACAAAATAAATACGGTCAATTTCTTCTGGAAATAACAATTTTAGTTCGTCACGAGTTCGTTCGTGAACTACCAGCCAAGTTTCGATGCTACGACTGCGAAGTACTCTAAAATAGTGGAGAGGCAAAGCTGCTTCGCCGCCAAATTGTAAAGATGCATGTTCTGCTGTGATCAGTACTTTAATATTATTTGCAAACATGTTGTATTATCCAGAGTGCAAGTTGGTAGTTGATAGTTACTTGCACTAAAAAATACTTCTATTGGCTCATAGCTTTTCCGGATTATTTAGGATTATTTACAAGTTGTTTTGTGATGTATGCAACACTATCTATTTTTCTTTTTTAAGACATTTTCCTATTACGGCATGCTCAAATATCTTTCAAAAAAAATGATCTCTATTTTGGGTAATTTAGCTAATTTCTATAACTAATTTATGCTTGCCATGTAGTCGCCAAATGATTATTTAGAAAGGAAAAGATCTACTAAAACCCTAGGACATGTCTGCCTGTCTCAAAATCACCCCACAATAGTGATGGTTATTCCCTTGTAGAGATGAGTAAATCTGTCGTAAATAGCCCCTTCCTTAAAGAGGCGCAGTGGTTCCTGGGCTTTTTCTTAGCTGCCTTTTTTCTCTGGGGCATTGCTCTCGGAGATGTCCCCTTACGAGACTGGGATGAAGGAACACGTGCTCTGATTGCCAGAGAAATTTATCGCACCGGCAACTGGCTTTACCCAACGATGCACGGAGAACCATATCTTCTCAAGCCGCCGTTGATGGATTGGCTAATTGCCCTCAGCTACAAGCTAGGTGGCGTGACAGAGTTAACCACTCGCCTACCGGGAGCAATATTAACCGCTTGCGGAGTGCCGCTAATGTACTTAGTAGGAAGAGAACTCTTTTGCCAACGCTTATCAGCCGTTTTTGCTGGTGGCGTTTACTTAACCTTCTTACCAGTGGTGCGCCACGGGCGGCTAGCTATGTTAGATGGTGCCGTGAATTCTGCTTTTCTGTTGTTATTGTTGTGTCTACTAAAGGCGCGCCAAAATCAGCGTTGGGCGATTGGTATCGGCTTGTGCCTGGGACTGATCAGTTTCACCAAAGGTCTATTGATGATACCTTTAGGAGCGATCGCTTTAGTCTTTCTGGTGGTAAATCAACAACTAAGATTACTGAAGAGCCCCTATTTTTGGCTGGGTATACTTTTCGGAAATCTACCAATATTTGCCTGGTATGCGGCTCAGGGACACCATTACGGCGCTACCTTTTGGCAAGTTCATTTTCAGGATCAAGGCTTACAGCGCATTTCTGGGGCAGTTGAAGGGCATAGCGGCCCTTTTTGGTATTATCTTTTGGAATTACTCAAATATAGCTGGCCTTGGTTAATGTTCTGGCCTGGAGGATTATGCTTAGCTTGGCAAAAACGCCATACTAGCTGGGGGTGTTTAGTGCTGATTGGCACGATTGGCTATTTGGGCATTATTTCTCTGATGAAAACCAAGCTGCCCTGGTACATCATGCCGTTTTATCCCTTTTTTACCCTTGCCGTTGCCGCTCAACTTGCTAGATTTTGGCCAAAGCATAAACATTATCCCCGCATCCTAGCAGGTATTCTGGGCTTGCTCGCAGTTGCCGCTTTGGGGGGCTGTGTTTACTTTGTCTTGGCAGATCCCCAGCCAGTTTTGATCATGATGGGTGTTGTCTTGGCGCTAACTATGGCTGGTGCTGCTTGGCAAATGACACGTCATCACAGAAGTTTTATCCCCATCTTGTTGCTGGGAACTTACTTAACTTTGGCGCTATTGATGACTTCTCAATCCTGGCTTTGGGAGTTAAATGAAGCTTTTCCTGTCAAGCCAGTTGCTGCTTTAATTAGAAATCATACCAATCCCGGAACAGTAGTTTATACATCTTTTCCCTATGGGCGTCCCAGTTTAGATTTCTATAGCGATCGCCAAGTGATTCCTCAAGATGGAGATGATTGGCAACGGTTGTGGTCAGATCAATCTTACTTGCTTTTAGATCAATCAACCCTGGAGTCTTTAGAGTTAAGGAATAAAGTAATCATCGGCACAGCTGAAGGATTTACTCTTGTTACTCCAAAGCAATAAATTACTAGCTTTACCGTTATGAGGAAGATCACACAATTGTCATAGGATTGTTACTCAAATGTCATATTGGCTAACTAAACTTTTCCTAGACCGTAGGTAAACTACCCGCCGCTAATTCGGAGTACCGAATCTAGCGGGGGCTTTGAAGAAAAGCCTAAAGTTTACCCGACTAAGTACCTTGTGTACTCCGTTTTAGAAGCCATCACACCTACGGATACGTAGCCAGTCTGTAGCTCTGTGGTCAACGATTAAGTGCGATTCGTTCTCTCGAAATCCAGCAATGGAGAGATGAGAGGCAAGGAAAAGAAAGGGGCAACCCAAACAGAACCTTGACAACTTGATAGCCATGCAGGTGAGAGCAAGTACCCTAGAAAACTCAAGTCCTGCTCCCCCAGGTGTAGGGGTAAAAGCATCATCCCCAGGTTTGCGACTAGCCATCAAAGCCTGAAGCGGGATGAAAAGACGGGTAGACTGACAGCCTAAGTTGGTTCCCGACGAGCAAGAATCCATGAGTAACGAAAGTGAAGATGTATCAGAACCATCGTAATGACCAACCAGCGAAATAAGGCTTTTTACGCTGGAGCCAAAAGGCAAAGGATAAGGGGTTGGCGATTTTAATCTCGACCAATAACACTCCCAATATAAACCCGGTGGATAGCATCGCTCTAAAGGTTCCAAATAATGGCTATCAGGAACGAAGTAACCTCTCGTATGCTCTCAGGGTGGTCGATTCTCTGAGCAGGTGCTAACCGGATGCTGCGAGTAGGCGGGATTGAGTCAGAAGCGAACGCCTCACTGTAATGGCGAGGATATGCTAACAGACTCACGGTGATAGGGAATGTGGAGTCCCAGTAGCAATGAATATGTCTAAAACGAGTGTAAAAACTACGGTGGAATGGAAGACTATCCCTTGGCAAAAGCTTGAGCGAAAAGTCTATAAGTTGCAAAAAAGAATCTACAAAGCCTCTAGTCGTGGTGATGTCAAAGCAGTACGCAGACTCCAGAAGATGCTAATGAAGTCTTGGTCAGCAAAGTGTTTAGCGGTTAGACGGGTTACACAAGACAACATGGGGAAGAAGACGGCGGGTGTAGATGGGGTCAAATCCCTAACTCCAAAGCAACGTCTCACTCTGGTTGCCGAATTAAAATTAGGCTCAAAAGTCGCTCCTACCAGGCGTGTATGGATACCAAAACCTGGAAAGGATGAGAAGCGACCGTTGGGCATCCCGACAATGAATGACCGCGCTTTGCAAGCCTTAGTCAAACTGGCTCTTGAGCCAGAATGGGAGGCTAAATTTGAACCTAATTCATACGGGTTCCGACCAGGACGCTCATGCCAAGATGCAATAGAAGCAATTTTTAAAGCAATCAACGCCAAAGCCAAATATGTGCTGGATGCCGATATTGCCAAGTGCTTCGATTGCATTGACCATAAAGCGCTGCTCATAAAATTAAATACATTCCCCACCATACGCCGACAAGTTCGAGCATGGTTTAAAGCGGGAGTAATGGATGATAAGCAGCTATTTCCAACATCTGAGGGTACACCACAGGGAGGGGTCATCTCTCCGCTACTAGCAAATATTGCCCTCCACGGTATGGAAAATCGGATAAAACAGACTTTTCCTGAGAAGTCAGTAAAAGGGGTTTACTTTTCCTCCCCTCAGCTTATCCGTTACGCCGACGACTTTGTGATTCTCCACAAAGAAGAATCTGTTGTCCAAAGATGCAAGGAGATAATCTCCGAATGGTTAAAAGGCATGGGTTTGGAATTGAAGCCTAGTAAAACCCAGATGCTTCATACTCTAAACGAGTATGAAGGCAAAAACCCAGGATTCGATTTCCTTGGGTTCAATATCAGACAGTACCGAGTGTCTAAACATCATTCGGGAAAAGACACAAAGGGTGAACTGCTAGGATTCAAGCCAATCATTACCCCAAGCAAAGAGAAACAAAAGGTACATTACAACCGAGTATGTAGTGTCATCAACGCCCATAAGTCAGCGCCACAAACGGCGTTAATTGCAAATCTAAATTCAATCATAAGAGGATGGGCAAACTACTACTCAAGCGTGTGTAGCAAAGAAACTTACACACAATTAGATAACCATGTGTACCAAAAACTCCGAGCCTGGGCAAAACGCCGCCACCCTAACAAGTCGGGGGAATGGATAGCCAAAAAATACTGGCAAACTATTGGCGGTGACAATTGGGTATTCGCAACCAAGCAAGAGGGTAAAAACCCGAAGCGGTTACTAAAATATGCTGCAACTCCTATAGTCCGGCACAACAAGGTTAAAGGCGATGCCAGCCCATACGATGGCAACCTAATTTACTGGAGTACAAGAATGGGTAACCACCCTGAAGCAACAACTAGAGTGGCAACACTCCTGAAGAAGCAAAAAGGGAAATGTACCTACTGTGGAATGTATTTCAAAGATGGAGACGTATTAGAAATAGACCATAAAATCCCCAAATCGAAAGGTGGAAAGGATGAATACAAAAATCTACAAATGCTCCATCGACACTGCCACGATTTGAAAACAGCTAAGGATGATAAAGCTGTAGGTCTGCAATTGGATAAGCACCATACCACTGAGGAGCCGGATGAAAAGAAATTTTCACGTCCGGTTCTGAAGCCGAGTCGCCCTGGTGACGGGGCGGCTTAGGTTAACACAGGCATATCGGGTCGAAGCCAGTGTCGTTGACGCCACAAACTTCTAAAACATTGTCAAGGCTAACATTACCCGCAAGGAGACTCATTCGTGAGTAAAGTTTTTGTTTTAGGCACTAACAAGCAGCCTCTTAATCCTATCCATCCAGGTAGAGCAAGAATGCTGTTATCTCAAGGCAAAGCTGCAATTTTCCGGCAGTATCCCTTCACTCTGATACTAAAAAAGGAGGTGTTAACCCCAAAAATTGATCCACTTCGAGTCAAGATTGACCCAGGGGCGAAAAGCACTGGACTTGCAATAGTCAACGACAGTACTGGTGAGGTTGTTTGGGTAGCAGAATTACAGCATCGTGGGTTTCAAATTAGAGATGCTTTAACATCCCGTCGTCAGTTAAGAGGCTCACGCCGTAATCGCAAAACTCGTTACCGCAAGCCGAGGTTCTTGAATCGGACTCGCCCCAAAGGATGGCTACCACCATCTCTAAATAGCAGAGTTGCCAACATTCTGACTTGGGTTAGGCGGTTGTCGGACTTGTGCCAAGTTACTGCCATTTCTCAAGAGTTGGTTAGATTTGACACTCAGCAAATAGAAGACTCAGAAATTAGCGGAGTCGGCTATCAGCAGGGAACTTTGGCGGGTTACGAAATCCGTGAGTTTTTGCTCGAAAAGTGGAAGAGAACCTGTGCCTACTGTGGGGCAAAAAACAGCAAACTTGAGATTGAGCATATTAAACCTCGCTCAAAAGGGGGTTCTAACCGTGTCAGCAACCTTTGTTTAGCCTGTGTTCCCTGTAATCAGAAAAAGGGGAATCAAGACATTGAGGATTTTCTCAAAGGTAAACCTGATCTGCTCAAACGGATCTTGGCACAAACCAAAAGACCTTTGGCTGATGCAGCCGCCGTCAATGCAACCCGATGGAACCTGTACGAGAACCTCAAAAAAACAGGTTTGCCTGTGGAAGTTAGCACGGGTGGTCGCACCAAGTACAACCGCACTATCCGATGTTTAGACAAAACTCATTACTGGGATGCTGCCTGTGTTGGAGCTTCAACCCCAGAGCAGTTAATCACATCAGGCGTTAAACCTCTATTGATTGCTGCCAAAGGTCATGGAACCCGCCAACAGTGCCGTACTGACAAGTTTGGGTTTCCTAGTCGTTATTGCTCCAGAACAAAATTTCACAAAGGCTTTCAGACTGGTGACATCGTTAAAGCTGTCGTCACTTCTGGCAAAAAGATTGGAACTTACGTTGGGCGTGTAGCCACTCGCGCCACAGGTAGCTTCAATATCTCGGCAAAAGAAGGACTGGTTCAAGGAATTAGTCACAAATACTGCAAACACATTCACAAAAAGGACGGTTATTCATATGCACAGTGATTTGGATATTTTAGGGGTATTGAACCCCGTAAAATATCCCTCGTTTCCTCCCGCCGCTAAAACTTTGGCGGCACTCGCTTTGCTTCGATATATCCGCCTCGTTTCTATCGGGGGTCTCCACGAGGAAAAAAGATGAATGACTCTATCACTCCTTCAATATGACCGAACACCTTCTTGATGCAGACAAGAGGGCGTTTTTTTTGTAAAGCTAGAGGTCATTGCAATAGCTTTGAGCTCTGCTAAATCTATCTAAAGAAGTCCTCAAGGTAAGTAATGTAGTGTTACTCTATGATTTGATCTCCTCGCATTAAAGTAAAGCCATTGTGATTTATCTTGACTCGGCCTTAGTTGGTGAAGCCCAAGCGGCAGAGAAACTGGGATGGGTTAAAGGCATCACCACCAATCCAACGCTGTTAGCAAAAAGCGATCTATCACCAGAGACAACGCTAAAACAGTTGGCTCAAATCAGTCCAGGTGAGCTTTATTATCAACTGATGGCGTCTGATTTCGATGGTATGCTGACCGAAGGGCGGGCGGCCTATAAAATTATTGGTGAGAAAACTGTACTCAAAGTGCCAGCAACTACAATCGGCTTCCAAGCGGTAGCTTGCCTGTCACGAGAAATTCCCTGTGCCGTAACAGCAATTTATAGTGGGGCTCAGGCTGCTGTCTCGCGAGAAGCCGGAGCAAAATATGCGATCGCCTATGTCAATCGTGCCACCAGGCTTTTGGGTGACGGTTTAGCTTTAGTAAGAGACATGGCAAGTGTACTCAGGGGTAGTAATACAGAGATTTTGGCAGCAAGTCTCAAATCACCCGAGGAAGCAGCGGCAGCACTGAAAGCAGGAGCGCATCATCTCACGGTGCCTTTGAGTTTGTTGCAGGCAATGACTACCCATGAGTTATCCGAAGACACGGTTAATGATTTTGCCCAAAATGGGTGTGGAATTTTAGGCTGAGATAGAGATCAAAGCCAAATTTACAAAAAGCTCCATTCTCCAAAAAGACTCTTACTAGTATCTCTAAGTTCTGAGAGTTTGGCATCGGGCTGACTATTGTGAAGCTCAGCGATTTTACGTGCCATTGCTGAGGCTCTCTGGGCAATTTCTACTGCCATGTTCAGTACGACAATTGAGGAGGCAGAGTCACCATTTTGTAGATTCTGGCGTAATACTTTAAACGGCATTAGTAAAGCACGCACCTCAGTCAGAGCCGTTACAGTGGCAGAATTGTACTCACCACTGAAAAAACTCATTTCTCCCAGCACCGTTGGCGCTGCAAGCTTAGCTAATTCCTGTTCTCCAGTTGTGGTGTCGAGGAAGACACGAACCTCTCCCTCCAAGACAAAAAAGATTTTCTCTCCACGGGAGTTCTGTTGCACTAGACGGTGACCCAAAGGAATTTTTACCCGCTGACAATCCTCGATAAAGCTTTTTGTCTGGGTCTTATCGAGATTCTTAAATGCTTGAAACTGTTTGTAGTCTATTTTCATGATACTAGAAAGTAGGGAAAACCTAGAAGAGGAAAGGAGAGCCAGGTTACCAGTTTTATGCATAGATAATTTGCTTATTCATGATAACTATTTAAGTTAGGCGACTAGAACTCCCTTACCTAGCAAAACTGCCAAATTTTCCTAGTTCTTCAAGTTTCAAGGCATGAGATGCTCAACTAACGGAGTTCTGCTAGAGCGATTTCCTCTACCTAGATTTAGTCAATGCCAATAACTCCAACAATGTCACTTCCCAGACAAGTCTTGGTTGGACGTAGCTGAGGAGATACTTTCGAGCTTTCTCTAGCTGCAAAATGATACCTGAGTGATGCTGAGAGAGCCAGTAACTGTGCTGTAGATAATCCACTAACCATAGTTGGGTCTCTAGATCTAAGGTTTTGTCGATTTCCTTGGCTAGTTCTAGAGCCTGACGTGGCGTCTGGGGAAACCTGAGTAAACTATCTCTTAACTTGGGGGAAATTGCTTGTAGTTGAGCCAAAGATGAAATGGCTTCTCCAGGACTGCCTTGAGCGATTGCCAAGACTGACGCCTCTTGGAGAATTTCTTGATGACCTGTTTCTTGCAACACTGCTGCCATTTCTTGTTGCCCTAGTCGATAAAAAGGAATCCGCTGGCAGCGAGAAACTAATGTTGGCAACAAAGACTCGGCACTGGGTGCAATTAAAATCAATGTTGCTTGTCCCGGTTCTTCGAGAGTCTTGAGCAGACCATTTGCTGCCGCCTCTGCCATGGTTTCTGCTTGTTCTAGCACAACCATTTGCCGCTCGGCGATAAGAGGAGAACGACTGAGAAACTGACCAATTTCTCTAATTTGTTCTAAGCGAATTTGGGGAGGTGCTTTGCGCTGAAGACCTTTTTGAGCTGCTTGGCTAGCTGACAAACGTATCCCGTTGTGGAGGTAAGTTGGCTCCACCCAGAGCAGATCTGGATGGTTGCCCTGCTGTAGGCGTCTACGTAGCAAGGGCTGCTCGTCCTCAGGAATATCCTGAGAAAACAACAGTTCGATGAAAGCGCGTGCCGCCAGAGTCCTACCTACACCAGGACAACCGACAAACAGATAGGCAGGAGCAACGCGACTAGTAGCGACTGCCCCTTCTAAGAGCGCGATCGCTTGCTCCTGACCTACTACGCCCGCGAAAGCTGCTGAAACCATAGACTCAAACGTTGGCGCAAAATTTCTTGAATTGAGGCATGTACCTCTGACTGAGAGCAGTTAGCATTAACTTGCACAATTCGCTGGGGATGTTGTTGATGCAAAGCTCTAAAACCTTGCTGTACTCGCTGGTGAAATTCCCAGGAAGCTTCTTCAATACGGTCAGTCTTACCTCGTTGCTGCGCCCGCTTTAATCCCACTTCAACATCAACATCCAGCCAGATAGTGAGGTCACTTTCCAAGCCATCCGTGGCAATTTGGTTAACGGTACGAATTAAACCGAGATCAAGACCTCGCCCATATCCCTGGTAGGCAATTGTAGAATCGGTGTAGCGATCGCACAAAATAATTGCACCCTGACGCAGATGAGGCTTAATAAATTCTTCAACATGCTGCGCTCGGTCGGCACCGTAAAGTAAAAGTTCTGTCCGGTCTTGCAGAGGCGCGGTTGGAGAGTTGGTATCTGCTTGAGCGCTCCCTTCAACTAGCAAAAGCTGACGCAACCCTTGACCTAAAGACGTTCCGCCCGGTTCTCTTGTGACTACCACGGAAATTTTTTCGCCTTTTTTCCCCAAAGATTCCAGCAAACCACTAGTTTGAAGCCATTCCCCACATTGCCGCAGTTGGGTGGTTTTGCCACCGCCTTCTACTCCTTCAAATACAATCAGCCTACCGTGCATACCCAGCCCTCATCAGTGCCGCTCAAAAAAACCTTTACAGTTCTACTAAGCCAGATTAGCATTGCACTAGCAAGTTGCTCGTCCCAAGTCAGTAACTTGTGTCAACTAGGCTAAAACAGCCGCTTAGAAGCTCATCAAAGGTTTATTTACCAGATGTGTAAGGTACAATTGAGCAGACCAATAAACACCCTTTATTGTCTGTCAAAGAGAAAATACCACATCACCCTTTAAACCGCTAAAATACCCCTAGCCGATAACAGTCAAGCATCGGTTTGTCCTCTGGCGCTCCTGATCACTACCCTAAATAGAGGTTCGATATGATAGGAGAGTCTAGCTATCTGAAGCCCTTAGTTATATATGGCTCGCTATACTTGTTCTTTTACTGTTGCGGTTTCCCTCGATTATCTTCAGCAGTCACTATTTGAAGTTTTGCAATCCTGCAACTTCGACATTATTTATGACACCGGGGATTACCTGATGGCACGGGAAATTCCCGGTCATGTTTCTTTTGCCAAACTAGTGACTGTGGAAGTCTTAATCGACAAGTCAACAGTCACAGCCGATGAAGTGCGCCTGAATTTCGTCATCAAAAATGAAGAGCTACCTCTTCAAATTGATAACCACTGTCGCCAGATGTTTGAACTGGTTCAAGAAGCAGTAACCGAAAATCGTCATTGGCAATTAGTAGAAAGCGTCGCCGGATGATCTCCGGCTTGCCTTGAAGCTATCTCTTTGCAGCTTTTAATTTCCCTGACTTGATTCTTCTGGGTTCTCAAACATCATGTTGGGGCTAATCAGGGTAATATCGAACTCATCTGGTGGTGGCCCAGTGGGAACAACATCGCGTTTAAGCAAGTAATATTTGGCACTCACTTGAGGACCGAAGATAATCTCATCTTCATCTTCGAGGTCATGAGATTGGCATTTGCGCCCGTTAATCAACAGTCCATTGGAACTGTGCTTACCCTTGAGATTGCCATCGACAATTCGGTAATAATAATGACCGTCCTGCCTCTCTCTGAGTACTAGAGTTGCATGTCGGCGAGAGACAAACTGCGAATACAGGCGGATATCAGAACTAGGATCTCTGCCGATGGAATAAACGGGTTCTCCTAAGGCAAATTCTTTACGACCATTGTCATCTTCAATGATTAACAAATGGTTTTGATAGGGTTGTGCAGGCATCGCAAAACAGTTATAGAGAATTCAGTTAGTTTAGAGAAATACTCTTTCTTACTCACATTGACACAGTTCTCCACCAGCTTTCCTAAACTTCCGGGAAAGGCACCCTGATTATCGACCGTAAATCGGGTGTCCCCTTAATAGATAATCATAGACACTTGTTGAGCTGATCGGATAGACTCCCCATGGACAAGTCCCCTGAATTCAAAGAAAGGCAAAAACTCTGAATTTACCCTGGTTGGCACCGAGTTGTGAGAATTTGTCACCCTCTATTTTGACACATTAGCTCTGTGATCAGTAGCGTAGAAAGGGGTCGAGAAACAATCAGAAACTTACCTTTAGTTATAGTTTTAATTGCCATCTATGGCGCAGTAACAGAGAGTTGGTGACCACACTCACAGAACTTAAAGCCATTAAAGCCCCAGCGGCAGAAGGACTCAGGACAAAACCAAAAGCCGGGAGTAAAACGCCTGCAGCTGCGGGGATTGCCAAGGAATTATAACCAAATGCCCAAAAAAGATTCTGACGAATTTTATTAAAACTGGCCTTTGAAAGCTTAATTGACTCAACTACATCTAGTAAGCGATCGCGCATGAGAATAATTCCCGCTGTTTCCACAGCTACATCGGTTCCTGCATGCAAAGAAATGCCGACATCTGCTTGCGCCAAAGCAGGACCATCATTGATACCATCTCCTACCATAGCTACCCTACATCCAGTGGCTTGCAACTGAGCGATTGCCGATGCCTTGCCTTCGGGACGAACCCCAGCAATTACATCAGTCGGCTCCATCGAGACTTTCTTGCCTACACTGGCGGCAGCATCGGGCTGATCACCAGTGAGCAACATCACTCGGAAGCCCATTTCTTTTAGGCACTCTACTGTTTCTTGAGCATCGTCTCGGGGAACATCCCACACCCCGATCACTCCCGCCAACACGCTATCGATTGCTACGTAAACCACGGTTTTACCCGCATCTACCAGTGCTTGCACCTCAAGCAGTGCTGCATTACTAATAGTCACTCCCTGCTTGATCAACCAGTCGGCATTACCCAGCAACACGCGGCGTTTTTCTACTAGAGCCGATACTCCTAATCCCGGTTCTGTGTAAAAATCTTGAGCAGCTAACATTTTTAGCTGCCGTTGCTTAGCCTCGGTACAAATTGCAGCAGCCAGGGGATGAGAGGTTCCACTTTCGACAGCGGCTGCTAATTGTAGAAGTTCGGCGCACTCTAATTGCCCCACTTCTCCAATCAGTAAACAATCAGTGACAGAAGGGAAACCGCTAGTCAGAGTACCTGTTTTGTCAAAAACGACTGTATCCAGTTGTTGAACCCTTTCTAAGATGTCGCCACCTTTAATTAATAATCCCCGCTCTGCGCCAAGGCTAGTACCTACCAGAATCGCTGTTGGTGTCGCCAACCCCAGAGCACAGGGGCAGGAAATTACCAAAACTGCGATCGCTAGTTTCAAGGAAAGCAGCAAAGGAGAAGTTGGCATTGCCATACTGTGACCCACCATTTGGGTCATTGGGGATAATACCTCAGGCCAAATTTGGGTTCCGACCAGATACCAGAAAAGGAACGTCAACAAGGCGATTACCATCACTCCGTAGGCAAAATAACCAGCTACCGTATCCGCCAACTGTTGTATCGGAGCTTTACGAGTTTGAGCTTCCTCAACCAATGCTACAATTTGCGCCAGCGTCGTCTCCTCTCCCGTATGGGTTGCCTTGACGAGGATTACTCCTGACTGATTCAAAGTGCCTGCCGTAACAGCAGTTCCTGCTTCCTTGAATACTGGCATGGGTTCCCCTGTCAGCATCGATTCGTCAACTGCTGAACTACCCTTAAGCACTTCGCCATCTACCGGAATCTTTTCTCCTGGTAAGACTCGTAACCACTCACCGACACGAACTTGCTCAACGGGAATTTCGATTCCTGATTGTTCTAAATCGCCGTTACCTTCCTGAGAGGCAGTTGCTGGGGTTGATTTACCAATTAAGCGCGCCACTTGGGGTTGTAAAGCCAACAGTGACTCTAGCGAAGCTGAAGCCCGATGCCTAGCCCTTTGCTCTAAGGTACGACCTAGTAAGATGAAACCCAACATCATTACTGGTTCGTCAAAAAAGCATTCCCATCCTAGTTCGGGGAAGAGCAATGCTACACAACTAGTGATGTACGCTGTCAGTGTGCCTAACCCAACCAAGGTATTCATGTTGGGTATCCCGTGCTGCAAACCTCGCCAGCCATCCACGATAATTGAACGCCCGGGCCCCAGCAAAGCCACGGTTGCCAGCCCCCAGTGTAGCCAAATATTGCTTAACAACGGCAGCATTGGTCCGCCAAACCAATGACTAATATGTCCTACTGTTGAGAGGACAACCAGTGAGCCAGCAATGACCAATCGCCGGAATTGTTCTTGAGCTTGTTCTTTATGCTTTTGCGCTGGTGTCAGGCGATCTTGATCATTAGTCGTCTTGCTGCTTTGAGCAGAACGAGGTTGAGAAGGAAACCCTTTAGCAGTTAATTTTTCAGCTAGTGCTGTCGGGCTAACTGTGCCAGCTTCACATTCAACAACTGCCACCTCTGTCACAAGATTGACACGGGCTGAAACTACGCCGGGATGACCTTGTAACTGCCTTTCTACTGCACTAGCGCAGCCGGCACATTTCATGCCTGTGACATCTAAAGCAATTGTCTTAATGGGCATCTCAGCCGTTGTTTGTGGAGTATCTAGAGAAACTTGCATATTTAAGATTCTGAATAATAACTAGGAGGATTCAAAGCTGGAAAGCAGAGGCTTTTCCCCTTCGATGCTAGGCGACAGCCACGGCAATTAACCTAAAATCGTTTATTTTTTTAATCCCGTGCTTTTAAACATCCCTCCAGGGATAGAGATTTAAGGTGTTTAATATTATTTAAATTGAAAATAATAAAATAAAAAAACATCCTTGAGATTATTCTTGATCAGAGCAGCTGAGCAACCAATTTTGTGTTTGGCAATTTGTAATGAAGCCTAACTGCTCTTGGCAACCGTACCGAGATTTTGATTAATTAGAGATTGCAGGCAACTGTCTAATTAAATACTATTTTAGTTGACTAATTCCAGTAAAAAACTTTACTAGCTTGTCAATAAGGCGGTTAATTAAACAGAACCACTACCTAAGATAAATAGGCTAAGCAAGGTGCCACTATTCCATAAACCGTGCAGCAACATAGGTGCTAGAAGATTGCGCGATCGCGTATAGACGAAACCCAAGACAATTCCTAAGGTTGCTAGCGGGAGTACTTCAGAGAGACTAAGGTGAGCGATGGCAAACAGTAAAGCACTAGCAATAATTGCTCCCCAAACTGACAGATAACGAGTTAACGAAGGTAACAAAAACCCTCGGAAAATCATCTCCTCAAACACTGGTGCCGCCACGGATGCAGTGAGGAAAAATATCAACAGCGCTAGATTATCTTTTCCTTCCAGAGCTAGCGTCAACAGAGGATTACTGCCTCCCTGTCCTTGCCATAGCTTTTGGTTGATTAGTGACACCACCACCACTAAGGGCAGTGCTACTAAGTATCCTCCTACTCCCCAGAGAATCCAGTTACTTTTCCACTTAAAGCTAAACCAATCTTGAGACAGAGGAAAAAATGCCTTGATCGACAAGTAAAGCACTAATAGACCACCTGCTGCCATGAGCAGGTAGCTACACAGTACGTAGAATGCTTTCATGCGCACACTGTACTCAATAGGATTAACCCCCAACAGGCCAAACAATAGTGGTAGCAACATTTGACCAATGAAGAAAAATCCCACAATCAGCACTTGCCAAACAATTTCCCAATCCCAAGGCGTCTCCCAAGACTGATCACCGTTGCTAGCTAATAGCGAAGATTTACCTTGAAGTAGCCGCTGGATGACTAAAAATAGTAAAAGTGCTACACCTAATAGACCACTAAACCCTGGTATTCCCGCAATCAGCCCTAACTTTAAGGTTGCTTGCTTAGCAATTTCTTGTTCTTTGGCTTGTAGAGATAATAGGTCATCTTGGCGCTTTTGGACTTCGTACAGCCTGCTCAAAGAGCGATAGCGGAACCAGCTTTCCAAGTTTTTTTCAATAGTTGTCCCTGTATCCGGTAGCAAGAGGGGTGGATCACTCCATAAACCAATTAAAACCGCAGCAGTCTTTGCTAGTGATGCCTCAGTTGCCGAGGTGTTATCACTGCTTTGTTGAGCAATTAACTCGCTCCAAGTTTTAGTTGCAGCCTCTGTGTTGCCTTGTTGAACTTGGAGAATGCCCAGATTTAGCTCTAACTCATCGATTATCTGTTGTGCCTGAGCCAACGACTCTCGTAACTGCTGCCGTTGCGCAGTCGCAGGGGAATCGTCAATCGGAGCAAATTGCAAGTTAGGTTCAGCAGCATCACTAGGTTGAGCTACCTCTTGCGCAGCAAGTTCTCGCAGTTGAGCGACGATTTTCGACTGATTTGTCCGAGCTTCTTGTCGTGCTTCTTGATACTGCTGTTGCGCATTTTCAAAAGGTTCAGCACCAATCAAAGCCTCTCGAAAAGTAGTCAAATCTGGCTGTGATTCCTCTGGTGTTGCCTTGTCGATACGGTTGTCCTGCAACTCGGCGGCATGGAGTAGCAGGTTAGTTTGGTACAGTTCCAAGCGACTTTGAATCTGAGGCTGATTCCAGCTTGCCACTAAAGAAAGACTGACTTTGACGATCGCCAAAATCGTCAGCAGAACCAAAATCACCCTCTTAATTGTCATTGAACCCTCTCACCAGCTACCTTGTTGAATCTCACTGCAATTATCGCATTGCTCGCTCCAGCCCATCCCTTGATCAGGTTAACACCTGCGCCCAAAGACGATTAACTTGCTCTCCCCATCTCCTTGCCCAATCAATTAAACTCGTGAAGCCACTCACGAAGAGGCGGATGTTCTAGTGACAAGTTAAAATGAGCCTGTCATTGGCAGATACTCAAAGGATGCTAACGCTCTTTGGGTGAAAACTGGGAACAATTTCACTAAATACTTGGCAACGGAGGATCGGAAGATTGGCTACTCGCGTTATTATCGTGCGTCACGGTCAAAGTACCTACAACACCCAGCAAAGAGTTCAAGGGCGCTTGGATGAGTCAGTTTTAACAGAAAAAGGTAATGCTGATGCTCACCAAGTCGGTGCGGCTCTCAGTAGCCTTAAGTTTGATGCCGTTTACTGCTCTCCCTTACAGCGAGCCAAGGCTACAGCGGAGATTATTCTATCCAGTCTGCCAGATGCTCCCAATTTGCAGGTAGTAGACCAGTTAATGGAAATTGATCTACCACTTTGGGAGAGGCTGCAAAAATCCGAAGTAATCGAAAAATTCCCAGAGGACTACCGCTGCTGGAAAGAACGCCCTCACGAGTTTTGCATGACAATCTCTACACCAGAGGGAGCCAAGGAACATTTCCCTGTGCTGACACTTTATCAACAAGCGCAGCAATTTTGGCAAGAAATTCTTGCCCGTCACCAGGGAGGTTCACTCCTGATCGTCGCCCATAACGGCATCAATCGCTGTTTGCTTAGCTCTGCTCTCGGTATTTCTCCAGAGGGTTACCATTCCATCCAGCAATCCAACTGTTGCATTAACGTCCTCAATTTTACTGGTGGTTGGGGTGATGGTGTGCAGTTAGAGTCCCTCAATCAAACCTCTCACTTGGGGGAAGCTTTGCCGAAACCGCGAGGAGGTAATCGGGGTGTACGTTTGTTGCTGGTGCGCCACGGTGAAACGGAATGGAACCGAGTTTCTCGCTTTCAGGGGGGAATTGATGTGCCGCTCAACGATAATGGCCGTCAACAAGGGCAAATGGTGGCTGAGTTCCTCAAGGATACGCCGATTGATTTTGCCGTCACCAGCCCTATGCTACGTCCCAAAGAAACGGCGGAAATAGCACTAAAATTTCATCCTAATATCAAGCTTGAACTACAACCTCCGCTCCAAGAAATTAATCACGGCCTGTGGGAAGGAAAATTAGAGTCAGAAATTAACCAAGAGTACGGGGATTTACTACTTCAGTGGAAAGAGGCACCTGCAACAGTACAGATGCCAGAGGGAGAAAATCTACAGCAAGTTTGGGATAGAGCCATTGCTTGTTGGCAGGATATTGTTAAATCAGTGCCAGTATCTGATAGTGAACTTAAAACGGTCTTGGTAGTAGCTCATGACGCCATCAACAAAGTGATTCTCTGCTATATCTTGGGTCTGAGTCCAGAATCTTTCTGGTGTATTAAACAAGGTAATGGTGCAGTGAGCGTAATTGACTATCCCCAAGGTTTAGAGAAAGGGCCAGTTTTGCAAGCGATGAATATAACTACACATCTATCTGGGGGCGTTTTGGATAAGACAGCGGCTGGTGCATTGTGAGGTTCTTTCATCAGTCATAGGAGAAAGCCATGATCAACAATCAGCCAATATCTGTTGGTCTATTTGCCGGAGCTTTTGGTCTAGATCTTGGCTTAGAAAAGGCAGGCTTCCACACCGTAAGCGTGGTAGAAATCGATCCTGATGCGACGAAAACCATCGCTCTCAACCGAGAACACCTTAAAGCAAGCGCTGTGCCTAGGGACATACAGCAGGTTAGTCCCCACACTCTTCTAGAAGAAGGAGGACGTATCTTAGGTCTGGGCAGACCCCTGCGTCCTGGTGAGGTCGATTTGGTTACTGGTGGCCCTCCTTGTCAGCCTTTTAGTACAGCAGGCAAACGGATGTCTGTTGGCGACCCTCGCGGAAGCCTATTCAAGGAATTTATACGGATTGTTGAAGTAATTCAGCCACGGTTCTTCGTAATGGAGAATGTTAGAGGGCTCCTTTCTTCACCAATCCGCCATAGACCTCACTCTCAGCGAGGTAAAGATTATCCTTGTCTAGAAGCAGATGAGATGCCTGGTTCTGCACTTCAAGTAGTAATCGCCGAAATGAATAGTCTGGGATACAGTGTTAGCACGCCCAGCCTTCTACAAGCAGCTGACTATGGTGTTCCTCAGACTAGGGAACGAGTTATATTCATTGCCTCGAGAGAGGGTTTACCAGTTACTCTTCCCATGCCTACTTATGGAAAGGACGGTGTTGGTGGTCTTCCTCCGTGGCGTACCCTCAAAGATGCTCTTACAGGTTTCGTCGATCCTCAGTCAGAGTACATTCCTTATCCAGAGAGTCGTCTCAAGTACTTGAGACTTCTAAAAGAGGGTCAGAATTGGAGATACTTACCCGATGAACTCAAGAAGGAAGCGATGGGAGGTGCTTACCAGTCTGGAGGAGGCAAAGTTGGCTTCTACCGTCGGCTGTCTTGGGACAAACCTTCCCCCACTGTCACGACTAGTCCGCACCAGAAGGCTACAGACATGTGTCATCCAGAAGAACTGCGCCCTCTAAGCCTCAGAGAATGTGCCAGGATTCAAACATTTCCCGACGACTGGGTTTTTTATGGCTCGATTGCTTCAAAATATCGACAAATCGGCAACGCCGTACCAGTGCTACTGGGAAAAGCGATTGGAGAGCATATTTATAAAATGATTAAGGGAGAGAAAGTTAGGGGAAAAGAGGAGTTTTATCAGCTCTCGCTCTTTGCCTAAAAGTAAAATAATATTTAATTGTTTGTTGAATTTTTCCAGATATTACCAATTTCAATATAAACGGCGTCAGGATTATTCGTGATGACTTTTCTAACAAACAAAGAAAAATCAGACTCGGAAAGTTCTCTACATCCCACTAATGAATTCAATTTATCCCAATAACAAGACCCAGTGATGGCATTAACCCTATGCCATTTTTTGATTTGAGTTCCTTGCCGTACCTTACTGCTTGAACTGTTTTCAGAATTGCTGCGGTTCTTAATCTGCAACAAATCATAGTTTTTGGTGCAAAAGTCAATACTTTTCATCGTTCCACCCCAACAGCAATACCAGCCATAAGGCAATAACTTCTCTGCAAGATATTCTTCTAAGAGTAGTCCGAGAATATTCTCTGCTGACATTGAGAGGCGATGAGCAAAATTGATTGCAGTAATTTCCTGCTGATCCAAGGAGGGTAGGCGAGTCGAAATGATCAGGTTGATGATTTCATCAGGAACAGTACCAATCTTTTTACTAACTCGCTTTGATGGTCTTTGATCGTATCCTTGGAAGTATTTATTTAACCACTTAGTTAAATATTCCTCCGAGAAAAGCTCAGTTTTTCCCAAATTTGGACATAGCTCAGGCAATCTACAACATACATATAATACCGTTTGTATAGCCGTGTCCCAGCGCCTGCTGGAGTTAGCTTTCACAATTCTTTCTGCACGAGAGATTATCTGAGTAGGCTCGAATTTAGGTACTTGTTTACTCATGAGGCTCTAATGACTCTCATTACTCTAACTCAGTCTCAAACTCATCCTTTGGCGGTCTAAATTCATCGGGTAACTCTTCAATATTTTTACCCAATGCCTTAGGGTTACTCCCTTGAGACGTCTGCTGCTTCCCTAGTGTCTTACATAAAGATGTTTCCACACCCCAACCTCATAGTTGACTTCTCCCCCGCTTAAAAGAGATACTCTCCTGCTATACTGAGTCTTTGGCAACAACTTTTGGCAAAACGCCAAGAAGAAATTAGCAACTTTGAAAAAGCGAGTGGTGCGGCTGTCGATTAATGTGGTAATTTGGGCCAATCCCTAAACCGCATGAATAGTGAACTACTTAAACAAGTCCGGGTTTTAGACCCAATTTCTGAGACTGACCAACTGGCGGATGTTCTGATTACTGAAGGCATCATTAAAGCAGTTGAAACCAAAATTTCTGAAATACCCGCCCAAACAACAGTGCGGGATTGCCAAGGCTTAATTTTAGGGCCAGGTCTAGTAGACCTTTACAGCCACTCTGGAGAACCGGGATACGAAGAACGAGAAACTTGGTCGTCACTCCTGGAAGCTGCTGCCAATGGAGGCTTTACCAGACTAGCAATCTTGCCGGATATTAAACCACCGCTAGACAACCCCAGTGGATTAGACGGCCTGCGTCAGCACACCTTAAGGCAACAAGGAAAAGTCTTGCCTCAGATTTATTGCTGGGGGGCAATTACTTTGGGTGCCAAGGGGCAGCAAATGACCGAACTTGCCGAGTTGTCAGCAGCTGGTGTGGTGGGTTTTGCAGATGGACGTCCACTCTCGAATCTAGGACTGCTGCGGCGAGTTTTAGAATATCTACAACCTCTAGGTAAATCAGTAGCACTCATGCCTTGTGATCCTCTGTTGACTGGCAACGGGGTGATGCGAGAAGGCATACAGTCAATTCGTTTAGGTTTACCGGGGAATCCTGCGATCGCAGAATCAGCCGCCATCGCCGCCATTTTGGAACTCGTAGCAGTATTTGGCACGCCAGTACACCTGATGCGTGTCTCCACTAGTCGAGGTGTTGAGCTAATTGGGGAAGCCAAGGCAAAAGGATTGCCCGTAACAGCTAGTACCACTTGGATGCATTTATTGCTCAACACCGGAGACTTGGAGAGTTACAGCCCTCATTTACGTTTAGAACCTCCCTTAGGGAACCCCGCTGACCAAGCCGGATTAATTCAGGGTCTTCAGGAGGGAATTCTGGATGCGATCGCCATTGACCATACGCCTTACACCTACGAAGAAAAAACCGTTGCTTTTGCTGAAGCTCCAGCAGGTGCTATCGGTCTAGAACTAGCTTTATCCCTGCTTTGGCACCATTTAGTAGAGAAAGGCGACTGGTCAGCTATCCAATTGTGGCAGCGGCTTAGTAGCAGTCCAGCAGTTTGTCTACAACAAACCCCAGCAGAACTGGCTCCTGGACAACCGGCGGAGCTAGTTCTTTTTAACCCTATGCAAACTTGGAAAGTAGAGAGGCATACATTGAAATCTCGCTCTACTAATACACCCTGGCTGGGGCAACATTTAACAGGTAGCGTTGTGCAAATCTGGTGTCCTTGGGGCAAAGGAAATCAAGGGAAAAGGGAGTAAATGAAATGGCTAAATGTTGGCGACAGAAGCGCTCAGCCGAACGCAGCAAGGGGCAAATGATTTGTAGCGTTGTTTTTTCTATTTCAATAAGGGTTAGTTGCTCCACTTAAGTTTAAGTTGGCTAAGTTGGTGCAACTCGAATTTTTCCTCTCTTGCTCTCCTCACTAAAAGGTTGCGCAATAAACCGAGTTCTGATCCAATTTGCCAACCCGATTTAGTCTTTTATTACTTCTGCGATGTTTTATCTGCGGGATAAACAGGACTTTTGTCCAGTGCACCAATCCGATTTAGGGGCCAGAAGCGCACGATTGCCTTACCGATAATGTTTTGACGGGGAACATAGCCCCAGTAATGACCATCGCAACTATTGTTGCGGTTATCACCTAAAACTAGGTAAGAGTTATCTGGCACAGTAACAGGTCCATAATCGTAGTCGGTAAGCTCGCTAATGTACTTTTCCTGAAGCGGTTTCCCATTGATGTAAACCTTTTCTCCTTTAACCTTTACCGTCTCTCCTGGTAGCCCGATGATGCGCTTGATAAAAGCTTCCTTGGGGGCTACTGGCTTTTTTGACTGAGGGTTTAGACAAAGACCTGCTTGATCAGGTGGCATAAACACTACCACATCTCCTCGCTGTGGGTCGGTGAAGCGATAACTTAACTTGTCAATAATCAGCCGGTCATTAATTTGTAGAGTTGGCACCATTGATTCTGAGGGAATGTAGCGTGCTTCCGCAACTAAGCTACGAATCCCTAGGGCGAGAATGCCGCTTAGGGCAACTGTTTTTATTCCTTCTATCCAGGGATTTTCACGATGAGTCATAGTTGTTTACTTGTCAAGTAAAAAAAGGCAGATTATTAACTAATGCCATCAAAGCTAAAGAATGATTACTTATCTCTAGTCTGTACGAACTTAAATCCAAGTTTTCAAAGACAGTAACTTTGAGCATTTTTGTGTTTATGGACTCACTCCTTCGGGAGAATTGGCAGGATAAATTGGACTCTTGTCTAATCCTCCAATGGTATTAAGAGGCCAGAAGCGTATTACTGCTCGACCGATGATTCTATCACGGGGTACAACACCCCAGCAGCGGCTATCGTAGCTACTTTGACGATTATCGCCTAAAACTAAGTAGGAATTGGGTGGTACAGTGATCGGCTTTTCCAGATAGTGAGGTTGAGGGGCAGAGAAGCAAACATCAATAACCGTCTGCTGATGATCGTTAATATAATTTTCTACTAATGGTTGCTCATTGATGTAAACTTTGCCATCCTTAAGTTGTACCTGATCTCCAGGCAGCCCGACTACACGTTTGATAAAGGCATCTTTGAAATTTTGCTCCATGAGAGTTTCGGTTGGGTTAAACACCACAACATCACCTCTTTTGGGGTCTGTGAAGCGATAGCTTAACTTGTCAATAATCAAACGGTCATTAATCTGTAGAGTTGGCAGCATCGAACCTGAAGGAATGTAGCGTGCTTCTGCCACCAAGCTGCGAATTCCCAGGGCAAGAATGAGGCTCAAACTAACTGTCTTAAATCCTTCTATCCAGGAATTTTCTCGCTGAGTCATAACAGTGCAATTACTAGGGAGTCACAAAGAAAAAAATTGATAATTGGCAAATTAGGTCAAAAATTTAAACAAATAGTTGATTAGATTTAACTGCACAAAGCTCTAGATATAAGTTAATTAAAGAACTACCGTCGAATTTTAGCACCTCAATATGTCCTCTGAACGCTGCCTGTTACTCCGCCATGCTCGTATTCTCTTGCCCAATGGAGAGTTTTTCTTGGGAGATGTCCAAATTACTGGTCGAAAGATTGTTCAAGTTGCTCCAGAAATCTCAGCATCCTCAGAGATCTCTGGGGATAGGGAAATAGACGCAGCCGGTTTAACTTTGTTGCCGGGGGTTATTGACCCACAGGTACATTTTCGGGAACCTGGACTGGAACATAAAGAAGACCTCTTTACTGCCAGTTGTGCTTGTGCTAAAGGCGGAGTAACCTCTTTTCTAGAGATGCCCAACACGCGCCCCCTGACGATTACTCAAGAGACGCTTGATGACAAGCTACGGCGGGCAGCAGATAAGTGCCTGGTCAATTATGGCTTTTTTATTGGAGCAACACCAGAAAACCTGCCAGATCTCCGCAACGCCCAGCCTACCTGCGGCATCAAGATTTTTATGGGATCAGCCCACGGTCATCTTTTAGTTGATCATCAGGCAATACTGGAGCCAATTTTTGCTCAAGGCGATCGCTTAATTGCTGTTCACGCTGAAGACCAAGCCCGGATTAACCAGCGGCGTCAGGAATTTGTTGGCATTACTGACCCAGCAATTCACTCTCAAATTCAGGATAATCAAGCAGCGCTCAATGCTACTAAATTAGCACTCTTGCTGTCTAAAAAATATCAGCGACGCCTACATATTCTTCACCTTTCCACTGCCGAAGAAGCCGACTTATTAAGGCAGGATAAGCCTAGTTGGGTAACAGCAGAAGTAACACCGCAGCATTTGTTACTCAATACTAGCGCTTACGACAAAATTGGCACTCTCGCTCAGATGAATCCCCCTTTGCGATCGCCTCACGACAATGAAGTTCTCTGGCAGGCACTTTGGGATGGTGTTATTGATTTTATCGCTACAGACCATGCTCCCCACACCTTAGAGGAAAAAGCTAAAGGCTACCCCAACTCTCCTTCAGGAATGCCAGGAGTAGAGACATCTTTGCCGCTGATGCTAACTCAGGCAAGGCAGGGGCGCTGTACGATTGCTCAAGTATCTCACTGGATGTCTACGGCAGTTGCCGAGGCTTATCAGATCCCCAAAAAAGGTGCGATCACTCCTGGCTATGATGCCGATTTGGTACTGGTGGATTTAGATAATTACCGCCCAGTTTTGCGGGAGGAACTCTTAACTAAATGTGGCTGGAGTCCTTTTGAAGGCTGGAGTCTAACCGGTTGGCCGGTGATGACAATTGTTGGGGGTCAAGTTGTTTACGAAAGAGGGAAGCTGAATACAGAAGTTCGGGGTGAGGCTTTAAAGTTTGGTATTGCTTGACACACCTCTCCAATTCAGGATATGTAAGCCTATTGTAATTTCACCACGATAATAACAGTGCTGTTCAAGCCAAGCGCCAAATTGTCTAACAGGAGACAAATTGCTAACCAAACCTTCGCCTAAGTTAGTAACTAAGTGTAAGGAGGCAGGAGAAAAGAAAGCTTGTACGGTAAGCTTTTTAATTTTTTTCAACTGGATAGTTATTTTCGTCAAATTGCCCTAAGTAAGTAGGCACAAATAAGCCAAGGCATCTCCGCAGATGTTAAGAGCGTCAAATCCTGTTAGCTTCTGCCCTCTGGCTCGCCTCAATGACAAATATTAATGCCAACCTGCTTACTAGTTTTATTGGTGCGGACTGCGGCAAGCCAATTAAAAATTCCAACGCGGCATCTAGATTCCTACCTCATGTTAGGTGCGCCAATTTTACTCCCTCCACATCACTGAAATTTTCACCCTGTTATGGGTAAATGAGATTAGAGAAAAATAGACAAGTCTATCTCAAGGCGTAAGCAGGAAATTTGTCTAGAGCCTCTTGAGCTAGAGATTTTTTCCTATTTTTAGAGATAAGCGTTAAGACAAAGCGGTCATTTAGTAGTAGGCATTTTCAACTTGATTGACCAAGATTAAACTAAGACAACAACATGGTTTTACCTACTTACTGGAATATTTACTGGCTCAATGGGGTGAGGTTTATTAACTGTAAATAGTTATACCTTTACTGGAAAATAAAATTTAATCCTCTTAATTTTGTGATCAATTTTACCGCTATTTTCCCAAAGAAGGAATAATAATACTTCCAAGGTTACTGTTTTTACTATCTATTCCTATCAGACGCTTAAGGACATGATAACTAAACAAATACAATGAATTCCTCTTTTTTCTAGTGCTGTTAGTGGTGTTAGGTTAATCCTTATTGCTCATCACTTAGCGGTATAGTTAACCTGCAAAATTTTTCTTTTTTTGACTGAAGGAATTACCTATGATTAAACAAATGTGCTGGCTGTCTCTAAGAGGAACTGAGGGTAATAAAGTCTTGCACTTACGTGTTCAGCTTGGTCAACCATGGCAACCTTACACAGCCTTTCCACAATATGCTGCACCGGACTACCCGATAGCTAATGGCTCCAAAGGATACGCAACTTTTCATAAGTTAAGATGCGCTGGTTGGACACTATTACCTAGTGGGCAGGTAGAGCAGGGGAGCTGGGAACAACAAAGAAAAAGTGCCTAAACTCATCAAGTTTCGAGTAACCAGCAATGGTAAGTTACTTTACATCTAAATTGCTGTCCATCACCTGATTAAAAGGAGTTAATTATGAATCAACCAATGCAATTATCTCTAGAGCAACAATTCCAACTAAGAAGTTTTGCTGACCAAACAAAACTATTATCTCGTGAACAAGCACAAGAGCTTTTGATCAAATTACACCAGCAAATGCTCCATAAGGAAAACTTCTACAAGCACTTCCTCAAACATCAGTGGGGACTGGATTCAAACCCCTCTTCAGCCTAAGACATATTTTGCTAAACTGCTTAGGTTCATGATCGCTTTAAAGACCTATATAATTAGGCTTATAGCTCCTCTTATTTTTTGAGTAAATACTCAATCTGAGGAGCTATTTAATAGCTTCTTGCTAGGAAATTACTCCCCGTGCTGCTAAAGGTTTGATCATTGCCCCTTTCGTAAGTGGAGTCACACCATGGACAGTTTATTCCTATCGTCTGAGTACCAGCCTCAGAAGAGTCACTATTCTTAGCTTTAGACACTATATCGCTATCAATCAATAGATTCAGATCTACACAGAACTCATTTATTGGTGGTTCCTTCAAGATTTTTCTGAACTTCAGGCTGTCCCCCCATGGGGGATGTTACGCTAGATAATAACTGGGGTGCATCTGACAAAAATGCTAAGAAGCCCCAGTCAATTAAGTTCAATCTATTCGTAGGAACGCAAAGTGGTTGCCACTCCTGAAAAACTACAAGAAGCAAGCTCTTCTACCAGTAGCGATAATAATCGCGTTGCTGTCTTACTCATGGGCTACGGCGAAGTCGAAAGCTACGAAGACTTTGCTAACTACAACGAACAAGCTTTAAACTTACTCACTGCCAAGTTTGCGCCCGTACCCACTTGGATCTATCCTCCACTAGCGAAGCTTTTGGCAATCTTTGATTTCCATGAATGGGGACACCAACACAACAATTTTATCTCACCTCATAATAAAATTTTTGAGGAGCAACGAGCAGGTATAGAAAAACGCCTACAAGAAAAGTGGGGCGATCGCGTCCAAGTCTTTAAGGCTTTCAACTTCTGCGCTCCCTTTCTGCCGGAGCAAGTACTCGAAGAAGTTAAAGCTCAAAACTTTGACAAACTATTGATTTATCCCCTCCTAGTTGTCGATTCCATTTTTACTAGCGGTATTGCCGTTGAGCAAGTAAACAAGGCTTTAGTTAACCTGACTGATGCCGATACCAGTGAGCACTGGGTTAATGGATTGCGCTATATCCCTTCCTTCTACGATGAACCAGAATACATTAATCTGACTGCTCAACTAGTTGAAGAAAAGATCGCTAGAGATTTAGCAGTAGCACACCTTCCTTCACAGATTGGCATCGTCTTGATGAACCATGGCTGTCCCCACGAGGCAAAAGGATTTGTCTCTGGCATAGCTGAGAGTCAAGCACTTTACGAGCGAGTCAGGGAGAAGCTAATGTACAAGTATCCCCTAATTTCAGTGGGTTGGCTCAACCACCAAACACCTTTAATTAAGTGGACTCAGCCTAACGCTGAATTAGCAGCTAAGAACCTAATTGATTTGGGTGCAACAGCAATAGTCTTTATGCCTATTGGCTTTGCTACAGAAAATCATGAAACTCTGCTGGATGTCCATCACATCATCCATGCTCTAGAGCACCGGAGTCCCCATGTCACCTATGTTCAGATGGCTTGTGTCAACGATCACCCAGACTTCTTAAGAATGGCAGGTGATTGGGCAAATCCTCAAATTGAAGCACTGTTAGCAGAAACGGCAACATCAGTTGATCCCCAGTTAAGCTCAGTACAAGCATCTCATCACGAACATCATCATGATCATGCTCACCATCATCACTAATCAGGTATCCGAAAAATATTTTCGGCGGTAACTTTTTCTAAGTTGTTATCTACCTAAAGGCGCATTAGGGTACATTGTTATTACTATTGGTTGAAAAATCAACCTATGTGTACACCTAACGCGCCATTTATTTTAGTTATTTTAATATTAAGTTTTCTTCACCCTACAACTAAGCAGAATAGGGTAGAAATATAGTACTTTTTAATAAAATTGGTAAGCAGGTGGGCTTAATTAAGCCCACCTACTTATTACTCGATAATTAGATAAATTCGTAGCTAAAAATTATTAAGACTAGTTATCTAAAACCAAAATATAAGCTTTAAAAAAATCTAGGTAATAGCAAAATTGAGGAGGGTGACATAGAGCATAAATTATTGATCAGTCAATATACGGTTAAAGGAGATAATCTAGTCGATGCCGCCAATACCTCGACAAATCAAGCACCTATCGACAGTAAGTTAACAGCTTTAAAGGGATAAACTTTACGACTACGCTATTTTTGCACAACCTATTTAGGATTGTCATAGTAATATTATCTAACCCCAAAATCTCTAGATTGTGGGGTGTTTTCGTATTATTGTTAGGGTCTAAATTTCAAGATCAGAAATTGCCCTATCTCCTTGAGGTTGGATAGCAACAGTATCAGCAACTCGCAGCGAGGCTAGATCGATATATATCTTCCGACAGAAGTAACTTTTATCAGCAAACCCGTATTATGTCATTTAGCTCGATCTGAGTTTCTTAGAGATTCAGAGATGATTTTAGATATTGTCGAGTCCAATAGGAAAAAATAAGGAGATTAGAATGCAACAGTTTTTTTCGGTAATCAAACAAGTTTTTCACAAAAGCATTTTAGTTATAAGTTTAACCAGTTTGCTGAGCTTATCGGGTTTATTGGTTTTTACCAATCAAGCAGCTTTAGCCTTACCGGATACAAATTTGAATACCCTGTCACAGACTAAATTAACTGATACTGAGCTAGGAGTAAAAGATCCAGAAGCTGTTTACGAGGAAGAAACTAAGGAAATTAGGCAAAACCCTAAGGGAGCTACAGAAGAAATGTATGAAGAGGAATATAAAGAATACAAAAAATCTCAACCGAATCAGGGCTTAGTAGAAAATGCCAAAGAACTAGTAGAAGATGTCACTGGCAAGAAATAAATTCAATAGCTAAACCGTGGCTGTTTTTTGTTCTCATCCTCTAAAAAAATAGTTCTTTGACTCTAGAAAATTTATCTCTACTAGGGCTGAGAAGCTCAGAGATTGTACCCGCCTGAATGCAAAACTCAGACGGGGATTTTTATTTTTAACACAAGTAGTTGGGCATACTAGAAAACAAACAAAACAGTCTTTCTTGTACTTCTTACCACCCTTGTCTCTTTGTCCTCTCTCCGTGTCGTGTGTGCAACATTCTACTGGTATCCTGCCGCCTGGATTGAGAACAATCGAGCATAGCGTCCTCCCAGCTGTAGCAACTCCTCGTGAGTTCCCTGCTCAATAATTTCTCCTGCCGCCATCACCACAATTTTGTCTGCCATCCGTACAGTTGAGAAGCGATGAGAAATTAACACCACCATTTGCTCCTCAGTAATTGTGCGGAAATGCTCGAATATCTTTGCCTCAGCTTCCGCATCCATTGCCGCCGTTGGCTCATCTAGCACCAAAATATCAGCCTCACTGCGCATAAAAGCTCGCGAGAGGGCAATTTTCTGCCACTGACCGCCAGAGAGTTCCTGTCCCGCCTTGAACCAGCGTCCTAGCTGGGTTTCAAAACCCTCTGGCATTGATTCAATAAAGGGTTTAGCCATTCCTTTAGCAGAGGCAACTTGCCAACGCTGCTTGTCTTCAAAATGGTCTACATCCCCTACACCAACATTTTCCCCCACACTGAACTGGTAGCGAACGAAGTTCTGAAAGATAACGCTAATCCGTCTGCGCAGGACATCAATATCCCACTCCCGCAAATCTAGACCATCGAGAAGAATGCGCCCCGAATCAGGATTATACAGCCTAGTTAGCAGCTTAATTAGCGTGGTTTTTCCCGAACCATTCTCACCAACAATTGCCAGTTTATCTCCTGGCTTGAGGTGCAGAGAAATGCCTTTAAGAGCGGGTTGCCAACTTCCTGGATAGGTAAAGTGGACATTCTCTAAACGAATACCATCTCCTGGGATCACGGCTTCAGTAGCCTTTCCCATGGGTTGAGGGACATTTTGTTCTAAAAATTCGTAGAGATTAGACAGGTAGAGATTATCTTCATACATGCCGCCAATGGAACTGAGCACACCAGAAAAGGTAGACTGTCCTTGCCGAAAGACAACCAGGTACATGGTCATATCTCCCAGGGAAATATTACCAGCAATAGTTTCTACCACAATCCAAAGATAGATAGCGTAGAATGCGGTGGTACTCAGCAAACCTAGTAAGTAGCCCCAAAATCCTCGACGTATGGTCAAATCGCGGTCTTCGCGGTAAAGTTGGCGAAAGATGTTACGGTAGCGTTGCAGCATCATTGGACCAAGTTGGTATAGCTTAACCTCCTTGGCGTAGTCTTCCCTGGCCAGCAAAGTTTCTAGATAAAACTGTTGCCTGGTTTCAGGTGAGCGCCATCGGAAGAGGCGGAAGGCTTCCCCGGCGAAGCGAGTCTCGGCGATAAAGGAAGGAATGGCAGCTACGACCAACACCATCACGGCCCAGATGGAAAAATCTAGCAGTAGTCCTCCGTAAGTTATCAGCGAAAGGGCATCTCTAATTAGTCCAAAAGTTCGCGTAACCAATGAAAGGGGACGACTAGATGCTTCTCGGCGTGCTTGAGTCATCTTGTCATAAAACTCTGAGTCCTCGAAGTGAGCCAAATCTAGTGTTAGCGCCTTCTCTAGAATTAAGACATTTACCCTTTGACCCAGCAGCACCCGTAGCAGTGATTGGCAGATACTCTGACCTCGTTGGGTGCCGACTAGCAGGATTACTGCGATCGCTTCTAGTCCCACGTAACCGAGGGCCATTCCACGGTCAATTGCTAGTCCTGACTGGGAAGCCGCAACTACACTGTCCACAATTAGCTTGCCAAGGTAAGCTACTACTGCGGGTAACAAACCTGCCACCAGAGTAAGGATTGCCAGCACCAATGTTAGGGTATGGTTGGTAGTCCAGACTAAGTCCAAGGCTCGTCTGCTGTAGCGAAACACTGATAGGGATTGGCGCAGCACCCGTAGAGCAAATCTCAATTTTCGATATTTGCGTTTCTTTTGTCTAGTCATCTTCTCTGCCAGGAGATTTTTTCAAAAAAAGCTGTTAGCGGTTAACACTCAACCTCAAAACTTGACCTCAAAAGCTGCCTACTAAGCAGACACAGAATAGGTTAGCTGAAGGATAATTTGTTAGTTTGAATGCTGGAGAGCTAACTGAATCTTGATTTTATTGAGTCTACACTTAAAAAATAAATTGCTTCAAGGAGATATTATGATACTCAATTTTAAATAAGCACTATCCAAGCTTTGAAATTAATATATGGTTCGAGTTTGGCTTTATTAGTAGAGAATTTAGTTGATATTTTATTCGGCAAAAACAAGTTATTTTTTTTAATGACTGCATTTTAATAAATATTGAGGGGTTGGACTAAATGAAAGATATTTTACGTACAAAATGAGTATAAATAGTTTTATAATTGTAAGTTTAGAAACTAAATTATAGAAGTAAAATCTATGAATATTCCAGAAGAAGTAACCTTTGAGGACGCAATTTCCTTCGCCCAATCCCTGGTAAACCAAATGGCAGCAGGTGACATATCACAGCCTGAAGCAGCCGAAGCGATCGCTTCTTTAGTCAAGAGCAAGGAAAGTGCGAGAGGCTTTTTTGCCACTTACCTCACCTCTGAGGGCACTTTAGCCGATCATCCCTCGCCAGAAATTATCCAAGCACTACAGTCTTCCCCCGAAACTGTCGCTGGGTTGTTGGTGAAAAACTTGGCAATGTCAGCCGCAATGGCAGTGGCTCACCGCCGTGATAATAATGAAGAGATGGCTCAAGGTTCTGACAGAGTGCGACTACGCACCACTCACCTAATTGAAAAGGTTGAACTTCCTCAGCTACGTGAACAGGCTGAGCAGTTAAGGGAAAGTGCGGTGACAGGGGAAGGCAACTACAAAGCATTCCTCCAGCGTTGGGAATACGATGCCCAGCAACGGGAAGTTATTTGCCAAGCATTAGATAGGGTAATCTTTGCCACTAATGGTGAAAATCAGCAAGACAAGACACAAGAGCAATGATTAAAATTCTTCACCTGTCTGATATCCATATGGGCAGTGGTTTCTCTCACGGGCGCATCAACCCAGCCACTGGCGTGAACACAAGATTAGAGGATTTCGTTAATACACTCACTAAATGTATTGACCGAGCGATCGCAGAACCTGTAGATCTTGTCCTGTTTGGGGGAGATGCCTTTCCCGACGCCACACCACCACCTTATGTTCAAGAAGCCTTTGCCAGCCAGTTTCGCCGCTTAGTAGATGCCCAAATTCCTACGGTTTTGCTTGTAGGCAATCACGACCAGCACTCACAAGGTCATGGAGGTGCTAGCTTATGTATTTATCGTACCTTAGGAGTGCCTGGTTTTGTCGTTGGTGACCGCATCGAAACTCATTTTATTGCCACCCGCAGCGGCAAAATACAGATAATTACCTTGCCCTGGCTGACTAACTCTGCCCTGCTGACTCGCCCGGAAACGGAAGGTTTAAGTCTTGCTGAGGTCAATGAGTTACTCACCCAACGACTTAACCCGGTATTAGAAGGCGAAATCCGGCGTCTTGATCCAGAAGTACCGACTGTTTTGTTGGCCCACTTGATGGCAGACCATGCCACACTAGGAGCAGAACGTTTCCTGGCGGTAGGCAAAGGCTTCACTATTCCCGTCTCCATGTTGACACGACCCTGTTTTGATTACGTGGCACTAGGACATGTCCACCGACACCAGAATCTTAACCAATCTAATAACCCACCTATTATCTACCCTGGCAGCATTGAGCGAGTAGATTTTAGTGAAGAAAAAGAAGACAAGGGTTATGTACTAGTTGAGTTAGAAAAAGGTCGTGCTGAGTGGGGATTTTGTCCCTTGCCAGTACGATCTTTTGCTACTATTGAAGTTAATCTTTCTGAAGCAGTTGATCCACAAGATACGTTACTAAAAACTATCAGCAAAAAAGATATTAAAAATGCCGTGGTACGGCTAATTTACAAACTGCGTTCTGAACAATTAGATCTGATCGATAATGCCACTGTACACCAATCTTTGAGTGAGGCTCACAGTTACACTATTCGCCCCGAATTGATTTCTCAGTTGGCGCGTCCCCGATTACCAGAACTGGGTGTGGGCAGCACTATTAATCCGATGGATGCTCTTAACACTTATCTAGATAATCGGGAAGATTTAAGAGACATTGCTGGTGAGATGATGGAAGCGGCAAAACGCCTCCTTGATGGTTATGAAGAGAAGTGGTTAGAGTTAGCTGGTACTGAGGAAGAGTCGGGAGAAGAGAAGCAGCAATCAGGTAAAATGGCAGAAGCGAATAGCAAAGCCAATGGTCAACTGCATCTTTTAGATAATTTTTAACATCTACCAATTTTCAATGATTGAATAGAAAAATCTACCACAGATCGACAAAGGTAGAAAAGAGATGAAACATGCAGTTTTGCCAATTAATTAATTAATTAAGGATTGTTATAGTCAGAATCTGGTAAAGAGGATAGAAAATATTGCTCAGTATAGCAATCTTCAATGAGATGCTAATACCTCTCCCTTGTCTTTCTTGTCCCTCTTGCTTGAAAATCTAATAATATTGTTATAGGTTTCAGAGTTGGGATTGGCAATTGTGATCAACTCTGATATCTTAGGCAAAACAAAAGGGTGATAAGCAATGAAATCCTCAGAATTACCTAAAGAGTTGCCTAATCCAGTAAAGTCTGGAGTACTTCATTTTAAAGAATCAGGACGAATTAACCAAGATGGTTTTTTACCTACTGAAATTTACAGCCTAGCGCTAGATTACTTGGTGATTACTTGTGTGGATGTTGTTTTCACCTTTGAAAAGCAGGTTTTGTTAGGTAAAAGAAACCAATATCCTAACAAAGGTTGGTGGGTTATTGGTGGTAGAATGTTTGCTGGTGAAAACCCCCAAGATGCAGTCAAAAGGAAAGCTTTTCAGGAAGCTAGTCTCAATCTTGAGGTAGAGCGGTTTGAGTATGTTAATGTTTACTCTACTTGCTTTGCAAGACGCTCTCAGGAACCTCAAGAACGGGGTTTGCATAGTGTTAATTTAACTTACAAAGCAGAACTAAATAAGCAAGAAAAAGAGCAACTACAACTAGTAAACTCTGAATATGATAGCTGGCAGTGGGTTGAGTTGAGTGCAGTTGCTCAGGTGTTAGATCCGAATCATGAAATAGAGAGTTTATTGTTGAGTATCTTGCAAGATATTTAATGATTAATCATTAATTTTAATAACTTTGCTAATTTAGCGATCGCACTAGTAAAAGGCTCTTGCAACAGAAAAGCGATCGCTTCAATAGTAAAGCAATTCTAATTTAGTTTATCAGGCATAGTACACTCCTGCCCTAAATTTACATCTAATTACATGTGTTTCCACATCTACTAATTTCAGCCCAAACCTCAGTAACAGGTGGTGTAGAATTTTTGTCTAGGAAAGTCTCTACTTTGCGAATAATAATCTTCTCACCAGACTTTAGTTTACCTAAAAATTCCTGTTCTTTAGCATTAAAGTTAGGTTTTTGAGGCATATTTTTCCTCAATTCTACATTCTGTGTAACAGTAACTTCAGTCTCTACGTTGGGAATAAAAGGCACGTTAATATTACTGGAGCCACTTACTAAAGGCTCTTCAAAGTAAATAGGAGGCGAGGATTTGTTGACAATACCTAGAAAAATCCAGCCTTCATCATTTGTGCTTGGTATTAGAATTAGATTTGCTATTTTATTAAATTTGGCTGTGTTGATTCCTGGTTGTTGCTTATTTGGGCTAGCTATGAGTAATCTACTTACTAATCCAACTAGAGAAAGGAAAACAACTACAACACTAACAATCAAAATACTTTGCCTTTTTCCTAAAGAAATACTGTATCTTGCTCTTAAAAATTTTTCTAAAAATGAAATAAGATACTGCTTGTATTTCTGTGAACTTTGCCGGAACTCTTCTTCGATTAAGTCTGTATCCCTATCTTTGAGATTATTGGTGAGCTTAAAATTATTTAACCATTCGCGATCATATTCGCTCAAAGGGTACTCTCGCTGAATTGCTTCATGAAAATATTGCTCATATTGCTGAAGTTTTTTCCTATAATCTTTCAGGTTTTTAACAATTTCTCCAATACCTTGAGAAATTGCCACATACGCTTCATCGGAGTTTGCCCAAAACCTTGTTTCATTTACAGCTTTGCCATTAATAGGCAAGGGAGCAAGATCTCCCAAAGTACTCTGCCAATTATCAACTTGACGAAGAAGAACAGGTATATGGGGGACTTCTGGCTGTTCATTCTTTTCTTTTGCTAGCTGAATCGGAGCCTTCCAATAAGGTTCATTCCGACTAAATTCATGCATAAAGCTTGGACTAACCAGCAGTATAATTAAGTTAGTTGTATCTAAGTATCTAACAAGCTCATTTTGACTTTCATTTTGGTAGTTATACCATTTAGTCTCTACGCCAAGTGCGCTCAAATGATATAGGTGTTCTTCTAAGTCTTGCCGCATTCTTTCATCTTTTGCAGAGTAAGCAAAGAAAATTTTAACGTTTTTGCTATATATCGTTGAGAAAGTCATAGGTAGAGTTTCTTAATGAAGTCAAGAGTTAAATATGGTGATTAAAAAGTTTAATTTCCTCTCACAGCACGGCTGAGCAAGTACTGCAAAGCTTTGGTTACTATTGCTTCAATATTTGCTTATCTACTAGTTATTTCATCAACTATTTCACCAAATTCCTCGGCAATGGTGTAAAAAGCTTCATCCTGATTTGACCAACCTCCACCACTTATAGGTTTGCCATTCCTTGGTAAATGCTGGAATTCGCTGAACCATTGCCTGTCATAGAAAGCCACTTTACTGAGAAGTATAGGAATAACCATAGCTTCTCCAGCTTCTTCTTTTTTCCTTGCCTGATTACGCTGAGATTCAAGACTAGGATCAGCAATAAAACGCGGACTAACAAGTAGTAGAATTATACGAGCTGAGTTTAGATTTTCGTTAATTTCATCTGACGGACGTTGCCCTCCTTTAATGTCGCCTTTATGCCAAATTCTAACTAAACCTTGTTTCTCGAAAGTACTAAAGTTTGTGTCTAGCTTAGTTAGCTGTTTTTTGTCTTTTTCAGAGTAACAGATGAAAACATTGATAGCTTGATTGTTTGGTGATAGCGCTGGTGTCAAAGTATCAGTTACTCCATAATTATTTTGATACTTCTTGGCTGTGACAGAATTTTGGTTAACGCCAGTGTTGAAATTCTGCTGTGTTATTGGTTCACCAGGAAACTGAACTGGATTAGGCACTGCTCGTTCTTCAGTAGAGATTACACTACCCGGAAATGTCGGCTTTGTCGTCGGCTTAGCACGTTCCTGAAAAGCGGCTAATAATGTAGTCTCCGCTTCTTCCGGAGACAAGTTCACTAAATCTACGTACACTGTCGTCTTAAGTAATCCCTGCGGTTGACATTCTCCTACTCGCAAAGGAATGAGTGTTCGTTCTCTACCCTGCGGATCTCGTGCAAATGCGTCTGCCCACTCCGACTGTGTGTACTTAGCTCTAAGATAATTTTCCGACAATACTGCAATCGTCTGTTTTGTCCCAGTCATTGCTTTTTGCATATCTAATGCAAAGTTGCCACCAGGTCGAAAATCCCATGCTTGAAGGATAACAGTACACCCTGCTTCTTCTAGAGTCCAGGCAATCCACTCAGCCCATTGTTTATCGTGGCTGTTATAGCTGATAAAAAAGTCTTTCATTTAACCTTTAACCTTTGATGCGGAGGCACGAACTTCTTTGTCCCAGAAGATGAGGTTTGGCAGCTCTAAATTCGCAACTTTAGTATAGCTTTTGGAAAAATTAAAACTCTCCACTACCGCGCCCGGAGATTAAGACAAGAGGCAAACTGTTGTCTGCCCCAAAATGCCGTTCCTTCAGTTGAAAAATGGTGTAGCTGCAATCTTAGCTGCTGATTCCAGAATGATGCTTAAGCTGTACTAATTAATCATAAAAGAAATTTATATCCCAAACCTTATCAAATAAGGCTAGGTTATAAACATACAGCTAGTAACACATCAGACATCGGGAATTAAACCATGTACAGCTTCAATACCGAACAACTGAACAACAACTACTCCTTTGACAATCAGACATCTCAAACTGAATATCTCTCAGCTAATCTCAAACCATTGAGGTTGAATTTTGACTTACTCAACCCCATACGTCAGTGGCTGGATAATATTGAAATTAACCACCCAAAAGTAGCCAGCAGCATCGCCAAATTGATTCCGGGACAATGCCCCTTTGCTAGAGATATCTGTATCTTTGGTAGAAAAATTGCCCAGATTCCGCCTTTATGTAAGTTGAATCCTTTCTACGAGCAATTAGTTTGTCTACGTTTTCGCGCCCTTTGTTACCTAGCAGAGCAAGGTGTAGAAGATATTAGCTCCTACTGTTAAGATGCTAAAAGTCAACTCTTTACAGCTGAGGAATAAAACCTTTTTCTCTAAGGCAGTTCTGGAACTGAATTTCCGCCTCACTTAGCTTGGGATTGTCTTTGGTATTAAAAACTCGCTCTAGCTGATCATTACCCATTTCATTCAAAGCTTGCTTGAATCGTTCCTTAAAATCCTGGTCACTGGTATTTCCCAGTTGTTTAGGCAAACAAGCTAAAACTGCCTCAAAGCGATCGCTTTTTGCTTCTGCAACCACCCGAGGAAAATTGTTAGAGGATTGGAAATCAACATAACTTGCACTAGTAGCAGGTGATCTGATCAAAAAGACTACACCAACCAACATAATCGCCAGAATAGAGCTTAATAGTAACAGTAACCCTTTGTTTTGCTTATTCATAGAAGCTTCTCTCTTTTAGGTTTTTCTTGTTGTATATCACTCAGAGATCCAGATTTTTACAACCGCAGATCAACCTAGATATATTTGATAATTATCGGTGTTAACTGGCTTTTTTCAAACCTAATCACATCATATTCAGTGGGTCTACATCAATAGCAAAGCTAATACCCTTGGGACAAACTGCTCGTAACTGCTCCAAGTTCGGTAACTCCACAGGCACATGGGGAGGATACTTAAGCAAAATCTGCCAGCGATAGCGACGGGCCACTCGCATCACACTGGCCGGTGCTGGTCCCAAGATTTCATAATCTGACTGAGCAACGGCCAACATATCTGCTAAGTTGTCGGCTACATTCTCAACTTCAGCAGAATCCAGACCACTTAGCTGTAATAAAACCAAATGTCCATAGGGAGGATAGTCCAATTCTGCGCGTTGTGACAGTTCCGTCTCAGTAAAAGACTGATAATCGTGACGCTGCACAGCTTGAATGATGGGATGTTCTGGGGAGTAAGTTTGAATAATTACCTGACCAGGGTCATCACCACGACCAGCGCGACCGGCCACTTGAGTTAGTGTTTGAAAGGCTCGTTCTGCGGCCCGATAATCACCCATATGCAATAGTCCATCGGCTGCTACTACGCCAACTAGAGTCACCTCAGCTAAATCTAACCCCTTAGTCAGCATTTGCGTGCCCACCAACAAGTCAGCTTCGCCGCTGGCAAATCTTGTTAACAGTGTGCGGTGTGCTCCTTTGGTACGGGTGGTATCACTATCAAAGCGAATTACACGCAACTCAGGAAACTGCTCTGTTAACTCATTGGTAACGCGCTGAGTACCACTACCGAAAAATTTGAGGTAGGGAGAACCACAACTAGGACAAGTCTTAGGATGCACTTGTGTATAGTTGCAATAGTGGCACCGCAAGGATTGAGTGGCCCCTGCGTGAGTGTAGTGATAAGAGAGCGAGACATCACAATAAGGGCATTCCAAAACATTCCCACAACTGCGACAAGAGACAAAAGTACTATGTCCCCGGCGCTGGATAAATAAAATGCCTTGTTTCCCCTGCTGTTTCATTTGCTGCAAGGCTTCTTGAAGCGTGCGGCTAAAAATTGACCGATTTCCTCGGTGTAACTCGCGCCTCATATCAACAATTTCTACCGGAGGCATTGGCCGTGCTTGAATACGTTCCGGTAAAGAGAGGTAATAGGAAGTAGCAAGTTGCGTTTTGTTTTCCCCATCTACCTTCAATTCTTTCCATGTTTCCAAAGAAGGGGTTGCCGAACCAAGAATCAGGGGACAATTTTCTAATTCTGCACGCCATTGAGCTACGGTACGGGCGTGGTAGGTAGGAGATATTTGGGTTTGCTTGAAGCTGGAGTCGTGTTCTTCATCCAAGATAATTAAACCTAGATGGGGTAGGGGAGCAAAAATAGCCGAGCGAGTACCAATTACTACCTGTGGTTCACCTGTAAGCATCTGCCGCCAAGTATCATAGCGTTCGCCGTGGGAGAGGCCACTGTGATAAACGCTGACTTTGCTGGTAAAACGGGCGCGGAAACGGTCAGTTAGTTGGGGAGTTAGACCAATTTCTGGCACCAAGACGAGGGCAGACTTTCCCTGTTCCAAAATAGGTGCGATCGCTTGCAAATATACCTCAGTCTTCCCAGAACCTGTAACCCCATGCAATAGTACTGGAGCGAAGCCATCAAGGGCTGTGATTACCTGCAATGCCTCAGCCTGTGCTGCGGTTAATTCTTTGGGCGTATCTCCTGCTACTGCGGGTTCTGTTGTCTGCCGCAAGACTTCTCTTGCTTGAAGAACAACATAGCCTTTTTGTTCTAAGGTTTTGATGGTTGAAGAAGTGGTATGGCAAATTTGCAAGAGTTCTTTAAGCCATAAGTCACCACCGCGACGCTTGAGTATTTCCAAGATTTCCCTTTGCCGCTCAGTGAGATCGGCTCTAGAAATATCTGCAACCAGTGTCACGGCTTTTTGTAGCTTAGGGCGTGAGGGTTTGGGGTGCTCGAGATAACTTTCTACCCAGCCGCGTTTGAGTAACTCCTGCAAACCTCTAGCTGCACCTCGAACCTGTCGTTGGAGGTAAGAAAAACTATAGTCTCCTTCGCTTTGAGATACCAGCAGTTGCAACAACTGACGAGCCGTCGGACTGATAAAGGCTTCACTACCTTCGGGGATCACTGAAGGTTGGAGTCTAATTCGCCGTTGTGATCGCCTCAGTAAACCGGGCGGTAATGCCCCTCTAATTACGGTAATTAAGGGTGTATAATAGTAGCGGGATATTACTTTCAGTAAATGCCAGTAGGAAGCTGGAAAAAAGCCGGCACTGATCACATCCTCAACTTCCCTGACTTTATCGGGGGTTAACTCTAGTGGTGGTGAATTTACTATCTCAATGGCGATTGCCCCCAGTTGTTGAGTCCCAAACGGCACACTGAGAACATCTCCAGGGTTGGCTGACATGTCTGGCGGTAGTCGGTAGGTAAATAGCCCCTGGATTCCCGGGCAATCAACGAGTACTTTAACCCACTGTTTTTGCTCAGAATCAGAGCAATAAGGCGCTCCAGGCTCAGCCAGTACTAGACCCAAGGGGTAATCAGACATATAGCGAACAACACTCACCAAAAATTATTACGATGTCGTCGGCAACGGCGCATCGGAACTAGCTAATTTTAGCTAACTCAAGTATCAAGTATAGAGAAAACTCATAGCCTGTTATTGCCAATCCTTTTCTTGTCTTGGAGTAATTCCCTCGCTTCCTCTGAGAATCTACCATGTCGGTAGTATCCTTATTTTCCCACTATCGATAGAGACCAAACCTTGACAATTTATGAGACTCTACTTTAGTAGCCCAAATTAATTAGAACAATCAGTTTCAAAAAAATTAATCAGGAGTTATGGAGCCTACAGGTCAGGTTATTTGTTGAGATTTTTGTATTTTCATTACGCTCCATTTTTCTTGGAGAATCCCAGGGGCTATCTAACTAAGCGTCGCTCTGACTTTTTCTAATTTGTCCTTATTTTTTCTTTACGGATACACCACTCTCGTTCAGTTTTCTGTGATTAGGGTAACAACTAGCCAAATTTGTTATATAGCCTTAGAATCAGTATTTTCCAAAGTTGTGCAACAAACTTTTGAGGATTGGGAGAAAACTCCCCAGCTCAAGCAACCTCTTGACACTTTTGATATTCTCTAAAAACAACCACTTTTGTCACTCAAAACTCAAATCAAGAAAAGCAGATTTTTGGCTACTGATGCGGTGCCAGCCTAATCAAGGCAACTTTCTCAAAATTCCTTTTACACTCCCAAGTCAAAGCTAGCTATGAATATTGTCGAATTAAACCCAGCAGATAATCTCCAGTCTACAGAAGATACGGATTTTTCTAACCTTGAAAGTGTAGAGACAGAAGAAAATGACCTACATCTTGTGCAAGTAGAATTTTCTGGTTCTGACGAGGATTTAGCAGCAAGTAGTTCATCTGGATACCGCAAAACTAACTCTGATGATACTGTGGGTGCTTTCTTTAAAGAAATGGCACGCTACCCACTATTGAAACCAGAAGAAGAAGTGGAATTAGCTAATTGCGTCCAGTTCTTAGTAGTAACCAATGAACTGCAAGAAAACTTGGGGCAGGAGTTAGGTCATACTCCGACAAAAATAGAAATTGCCGATGCCTTAAATCTAACGCCACGGGAGTTAGAAACTCGCCTGTATCGTGCCCGTGTAGCCAAGCGAAAGATGATTCGCTCCAATTTGCGCTTAGTCGTCTCAATTGCCAAAAGGTATCTTAACCGAGGCGTTCCTTTCCTGGATTTAATTCAAGAAGGAGCCCTAGGATTAAACCGCGCCGCTGAGAAATTTGATCCCGACAAAGGCTATAAATTTTCTACCTATGCCTATTGGTGGATTCGCCAAGCAATTACCCGTACAATTGCTAACGATGCTCGAACAATTCGCTTACCAATCCACATAGTCGAAAAACTCAATAAGCTTAAAAAAGCCCAACGCGACCTTAAGCAAACACTAAAGCGTAATCCTAACGAAGAGGAATTGGCTGAAGCACTAGAAATTTCTCCGAGTAATCTACGTCAGTTATTACAACTGCGTCGCCGCTCACTCTCTCTCAACCATCGAGTGGGCAAAGGAGAAGATACGGAACTACTGGATTTACTGGAAGACAACGATTTGCGCTTGCCTGAAGCTCAGATGAGTGAATCCATGATGCGCCAAGAGATTTGGGATGTTTTGAGCGACGTTCTGACTGAGCGAGAAAAAGATGTGATTTCTCTACGCTACGGTTTGGCTAGTAGCGAACCCTATACCCTGGAAGAAGTCGGCGGCATGTTCAATCTGTCTCGTGAACGCGTGCGTCAGATTCAGAGCAAAGCGATGCGTAAGCTGCGCCGTCCTCAGGTTGCTCGACGCTTGAAAGGTTGGTTGAACTAGGCAAGTTATCGGCAGTGAGCTACTTAATTAACCTTGGTAGGTTAAAGGCAAAGGGTCAAAAGGTAAGAATCTGTTACTTTTCCCTTTTCCTTTAACGCGCAACGCGACAAAAGAAACTATTTCAAGACTAAATGACTTTCAAAAAAGCCAGCAAAAGAGCTTAAGATGACCCAGTTCATTTTAAGACCAGCAAGACCTACAGACGTAGCAATCATTTTCGAGTTAATTCAAGCGTTAGCAGAGTACGAAAATCTCTCCCACGCAGTTACAGGTAGTACCGCAGCTCTAGAAAAGCATTTATTCGGTTCCTCAGCTTATGCAGAGGTGATTATTAGCGAATCTGGCGGTCAAGCTGTGGGCTTTGCTCTATTTTTTCCCAAATATGGGGCTTTTCTCAGTGAGCCAGGAATTTATCTAGAAGACTTATTCGTTCTCCCAGAATTTAGGCTCAAAGGTATTGGTAAAGCCTTCTTGGGATACCTAGCTCAGTTAGCGCTTCAGCGTGGAGGTCGAGTTTTAGAATGGAGTGTTTTAGATTGGAACGAACCTGCGATCGCTTTTTATCACCGCATGGGAGCTTCAATTTCGCAGGAAGCACGAATCTGTCGCCTCACTGGTAATTCACTAATTCAGTTGACCGGTGGTGGATGTTTGTGGCAGCTACGTACAGCAGTAGCAAAAGATTTGCCAGTTCTCTGGCAATTCATGCAAAGCCTAGCTGAGTTTACCCAGCAACCTCAAGCTTTCCCTGTAACTATGCAAGCACTCCAGGAGCATTTATTTGGTGACTCAGCTCATGCTGAAGCTGTACTGGCAGAACAAGCAGGAGAAATTGTAGGATTTGCAACCTTTTTGTACAACTATTCAACGTTTTTGACGAAACCAGGACTTTATCTTAATGACTTATGTGTTTCGCCAAAATTTCAGCGTCGTGGTCTTAGTCAAGCACTCTTAGTCTACTTGGCTAAGTTAGCAGTTATGCGGGGCTGTGGGCGGTTAGAGTTGCAGGTAAGCAAGGAAAACTCACTAGCAACTTCTTTTTATCCTAAAATAGGAGCATCAGTGTTACCGGATTGGCGAATTTGCCAACTTAGAGGTGATGCTCTTGCCCAACTAGCAGCCCTCAACTTTACTAATTAACCTGTTGGAGAGATGGGTTTAAGATGGCTAGAGTGTTGCGAATTTTGATCAATCGTCAATAAGTATGTCTTTTCTCTTGCATTAGGTCAGCCCAGCGTTTTAAAAAGTAATTAAGTCTGGCAATCCTCAATGATTGAGTAGAGAAATTAATCACAGATGGAACAGAGATAGAATATGTAGTTCTCGCAATTCATCTAGGATTGCTATATAGAAAATGTCTCGGCGTTGATGTGTCTCAGGTTGAGAGGGAGGGATGTATGACAATTTGGGTGAATGAGCAAATCGATCCTTCAGGTTTGATCTATTCCTGCATTGCCTGTTGCAATGAAGACCAAGCAAAGGATTGCCACAAGTCTTTTGAAAGTAATTTGACTGACGTACAAAAGTCAACTGGCTGGGTGGCGCGTCTGAGGACTGTGAGTTCTTGGGATGAAGTACCGGTAAACTCTTTGAAACTGGACTAGAGAAAATCTCTTTAAATCTGCTCCAGATAGCCCTCAAACCGTTCCCGTAATTGTTCAACCGTCAGCTTCTGAGTCCAGTACTCGACTAGAGCATGGCCAAAAGCCCAAGCGTTGCGATCCGGTGAGGCGGGGTTTTCTAGCAGTAATGACCAGAGGGAGAGCAGGTCGAAGTTACGCAGGTTAGCATTGTCTGGACTTAGAAGTGAAAACAAATCATAGGCCATCTGGAGCTTGCCAATAACTACTGGCAACTGTTCTAGGGGAATTTGTTCGGCCAGCACATAGGCCAGACCCGGCGATCCAGTGGACAAAGTGGACAGGAACTGAAGAATCGGACTTTTGAGTAGTGCAGCTAGCCCCTGAGTTGTCGCCATTTGGAAGGTGTAGTGGTCAATAATTTTGGCAGCAGCGACGGTGCGAGCTTCTAGATCCCGCAGAAAGCGGGCAAGGCGAAGTTGCTTGGCAGGAGCGATCGCTTCTACTAGTGCCATTGATAGGGCATCCACACCCCAAGCAACCCGACCAGTTTTCAGCTCAGCAGTTACAACGGGCAACACCTGGGCACAGAAGTTATCCAGACGCTCAGCACGATACTTGATCGCTTCCCGAATAGCAATTTCCTTGGCTCGCTCACCAAATTGCCAGTCATAGGGCGGTTCCCACTCACGGATAGGACGTAGGCGATCCACTTGAGTGACGAGGGCGATCGCAGGTAGATCCGTAACTTCCGCCTTCAGATCGTTGAGGAAGTCTGCATCCATTTGCAGGGCAGGATCGAGGGCTGGGGTGACCAGTAGCAGTAGATCGGCGTTTTTGGCGTAGTCAAGCACAACTTCCCGTAACTCTGGGTGATTGACTTGTTCATAACCTGGCGTGTCCCACAGTGTAAGTGTTTCTCCAGTTTGCTTCTGCCAATGGTAATTTTGAATGCGATCGGTACTGGGCAACACATCTACTTCGGCTTTGTCTGTTTGAAATAGTGTATTAATCAGACTACTTTTTCCGGCTCCAGTTCGCCCTATCAGCAAAATATTGACTGGTTTCTGTTCAACCGCCTCGATGGGTTCTGCTTGAGCTAAGATATCTCGCAGGGTTTGGCTCTTTGCCTGGGGGAGTTTTGGTGTGGCAGTGGAAAATTCTGCAATAGGCAGTGTGCTGCCACCGTAGAGAGCAACTGCCTGCCGACACAGGTTTCTTAGGGCTGCTTCCCGGAGCAATTGGCTCAAATTCACCAGCAGTTGCTGATTTGCTCGGTCAGTAGAACGCTGGCTAGTGAGGTTTGCCACTGCCACAGCGGGATTGAGAAGCCACTGTGCCCAGTTCCAGACTTGCCACAGTTTACGAGCAGATGGTTCCAGCTTACGATAAACTTCATAGCCTTGGTATGCCTGACCAACCGTGAGCTGATTTAGAGCAGGGGATAACTTCTGCATCCACTGATCCATGTCATCTACTGTTCCCCTAATTAGCCCGTAAGCTTGGGGAATATAGATATTGAGCAGGGGGTACTTTACTTCAGGGTGGTAAACTTTTGCGATCGCTACCACCAGACTCTGGCATCGCTGCCAAAAGGCTTGCCAGTCTTCCCAAATAGGTAAATCATTCCGTGCTTTTTCCAGAATCTCCCGGAGTGCAGTTTCTACCTGTTTTGTGGGATCATTCTCGACCCTCAACTCTACGGCTTCCTCTGTTGAAGATTCCAGTTCTTCGCTGACTTGTGCCATAACGGCTTCTATCTGCTCTACCGTAGTTCGAGTCCATTGGACAAGCAGCCAACGCCAACCTACGAGTAGAAGGATAAATACACCCCAGATCCAGCTAATACCCCACGTCTGGATCTGTAATCCTGCTGATATTAGCAAGAAAATGACGATAGTAGCGATTGGAGTTGCTAATACAGCCCACTGCCATGATTTTAGTCGAACCATTGTCTTCTACCCATCTAAATTAAGCTTCTTTGTCAAAAATCTCATGAATTCCCTCAAGTTAAGTAGGTAGGCACAAATAAACCAAGGTGTATTGACAAATATTAAGAGGGTTAAATCCTCTTCCCTTCTACCTCTTGCCTTACCTCTACGACAAATATTAATGTTAATCTACTTAGTCTTGGTAATTTTATAGCTTCTCTCCTCAAGAGAGAAACCAAGTTTATATACGTAGATAGAGTTCGTATTGAGGGAATATGATATCCAAACTCATTAACTTTTAAATTACCATCTAAGTCATCAATTTTTAGGAGAAATCAAGAAAAAATAACTTGATTTCTGAAATAGCTTTTTTGTAAACTAGGGTTTAATAACTGAATAATTTAACTACTTTTTGTTACAAAAATAATAGGCTTCTTGGAGTACGCAACTCATGAAAAACATCAAATTGGGTCTGTTAGCTGTGCCGTTAGCAATGGGTGTTACCGCTCTTCCTGCGATCGCACAAGAGACAATACAAAAGACAATCGTGACCTATCAATGCAGTGATGGGCAAATCTTCCAGGCAGAGTTCTTACCAGAGCGCGTAGAAATCACCTTGAGCGAAGACAAAACACTCGTGCTATCTCAAACCGAATCTGGTTCAGGAACTCGCTACTCCGATGGCGATACTACTTTTGCAATCCAAGGTAATGAGGCATTCATTGAGGTTAACGACGAAATTGTCTACAGCGATTGTGTTCCCCAAAGAGTCTCTAGTTCATCAGAGGCAACACAGGTAAGCAGGACAGAACAAACCACTACTACACAGTCAGTTCTAGAAAAAACACCTTCGGCTACTTCGGTTCGAGCGCTCTAGTAAATCACATCCCACGAGTTTATCAGTTGGGTTGCTGACATTAATTTAACCTTGTTTTGACCACTACCAATAGAATTGCTAAGCGTCTATTTTTAAAATTATTTCGAGGTTAAAAAGGGATAGATAGTGCCAAATAAATCACGCTTACTGCAAATACTTTTCCTTCAGCTTACCTAGCATCCTGTATACAAGTAGTTTAGTGATTCTACCTTTCGTCAAACTCGGAATATTGGGTATATGATCTTGCTTGTGGTCAAAAAAGTCATTAATTTCTTCTAGGATAAGCTGCAAACGTTTCAGAATATTTTCTGAGCGGTATTCTGCTAATACTTGTTCTGGTAAAGTAACAGAACTTAAACCGTCAACCACTTTAAGAATACGCTGAACATCATACTCTTGAGAATATCCAGCAATTTTATAGCAATTAAATCCTGGATCTAAATAATCAGAAAGCCCACCATTGACACTAGAAAAAACCTGACAACCACAGGCAAGAGCCTCCAAAGGTTGCAGACCAAATCCTTCAGTAACCCTCCGTTGTGCCCAGTATTCAGCAGAGTCATATAAATACACCTTGGCTCGATTAAAAAGACCGGGCAAGTCTTCTACATAAGAATTCACTAGATGAACTTGACACTTCTTCTGCAAAGTTGGCACTAATTTTTGCATTAAATATTCAGAAGATTTCCTCGATTGGACTAGAACATCGATATCTCGCTCCCTGTGCAAATTTTTAAATTCGTCACTAATTTGGTTAGGTAAATAATATATAAGGGAATTAGCTGCTTGCTGTCCCCAGTATCCCAGAGTATTTTTACTAACAGTAATAATGGGAATGGAAGGGGGAAGCTTAAATTGATACCCTGCACTATGGGCATGATAAATAACATTAAGATGTTTGAGTTTCTTAGCTAATTGAGGAATGTCAAATCCCCAATTGATCACAAAAATGGTACTATCTAAATCATTTTGCTGAAGTAAGTTATCTAAAAAAAGAGTATCTTTTTCTTGTTGACGATAGGTAACAATTTCAGCAGAACAAACCTGTTGAGCAAGTTTCAATGTTTTTAATTCTGCCCAAAGACCGCCACAGGCAAACTTTCCTCCGGTTCCAGGCAGCAAGAAATACAATTTTCTCATTTTCTCATCATAAAAACTTCTCCGCGTCCCCGTGTCCCCCTTGTCCCCCAACCCTTAATCGGGAAATGCAAGTCCGGTTCGAGGATCCCGGATATACAAGCCAAGAACTAACGATTCCATCACTGTGTCCCAGACGGGAATCAGGCGTTCTGCATCGTCTGCCCAGTAGTCAAAAGTAATCAGACATTGAACTCCAGAACCTAGCCCTATACAGATTCGGGAATAAGCTTCACGGTTTTCTTGGGGGTCAATAAATTTGATTTGAGTCCAAACGACGCGGGCTGTTTGGCGCTTGAATTGAACAATTTCCCCAGACTCAATGATATTGCGTGTATCGGCTCGAACTGTCTTCTTGAGTAACGGAACTAACGGAAACTCCGCCCAATTGCCGGGGGGTAGTAAATTAAAAGAAGCTTCTAAGCGGCAATCATCGTTTGGTGGCTTGTTGTCTAGAAAACGGAATGACTTTGTGTCTGGTTCAAAATGCCAATCTTCGGGGACATCGAAGCGCAACGCCCCTCGTCCTGCCACAAAGATTCGAGTTCCTGGCTTTGATGTCCAGTTGTGGTCTTCTTTGAGCTCTAGAGTTTCCTTGAGCCATTGGAGATTGTGCTTTTTGCGCTTAGCCATAGCCACTCCAGGTGTTGACTGACGTCTTTCTTATTTTGCCGTAGGTTGGGCTGTTACTGAACCTCTGGTCAAAGTCGAAATTTTTGAGGAATAACACCGACTGAAGCAGAAAATAGTCGTTCGTAGCGCAAAACCTTGCTTGGGGGGACTTCCCCCCAAACCCCCCATTGAGGGACGGAGTGCCTCCCCCACCCCAATGATTATCATTATTGAGAACGAATCTTAGACTGTTCATTTCATTCTCAAGCTTACCTGTCAATAGTCTCTCATCTTTTCGCCGATTAAGGGGGTAGAACGCTTTATACATCAAGCTTTTAGCTGGCTCGTCACCCCTTCAGGTGCTCGCATCTTAGCCGCCTTGCGCGTCGGTCAACAGTCACCCGTTTACAAGCGAGTAGCCAAGATATTGGTCGATATTTACGGCAAACCTTGGCAGTAAAAAATAGCAAAAAAAAAAAGACTCCTTAGCGCAATTTTGCACTAAGGAGTCTTTGTATCTAGCAATGAATGAAAAAGACGCTAACGACTAGGATTTTTCTACTGGAACTGCACCATACATCTGCACTGAACATCCTTCAAAAAACTCGGTTAGGTGTAGCCCGAAGTACTGAATGGGAAGCGAAGCTGAATAGAAAATGCTGTTTTACTTTTCTGACTGAACAATCATCAGAGGCTCCCGATATAATAATACAGTGAACCAAGCTGTTGAACCGCACCAAGTGCCAACACTGATAAAACCGATCTTGCCACCCATGCTTTCTACCAACTTGGCGGAATTCTTCAGTCCTAAACCAGTCCCCACATATCTATAAGTGGTGGAACCGTCAACCTCGGTAAATGATTGAAACAACTGAAATTGTTTTTCGAGATCCATTCCAATACCAGTATCCTTTACTTTAACTTGGACGAACCCAGGAAATTCTTGGTCTTTAAACTTGACATGTTTCTTTTGTAGACTAGCACTAATCGTCACTCCACCTTCAGGAGTAAATTTGATAGCGTTGTCTACCAACTTTAACAGTATCTGCAACAGCTGTTGGTAGTTTCCAAACACCACTATTCCATCTCCAGTGGCAGGTAGTTCAAAATTGAGGCTCAAGTTCTTTTGTTGCAGCTGATTTCTGGTACATTTCTCGACAGCACTCATTACCTCATCTAGCCTAACTGGTTCAAAAGAAAGTTCCATAAGAATCTCTAGTAAAAGCAGGTCTATTTCCAAAAGAATGCTTACATTCTTTCTTTATTGAAGCAAAGTAAAACGATTCAGAGCCAGTAGACGAAGCTAAAATCTATGTGCAGTCATCTCTCTACACTTTTCAGAAGAATTTTCTGGTGATTTCCCAAGAAGGGGCAAAACTAGCGAAACTGTTGTGGGGTGCAATCTGAATAATTTTGCAGCTTTCAGTATGGAGACAAACCACTGTATAGCCTAGCTGGGTAAGGATGCGCTCTAGTGCTACCACATCGTTAACGCAAAACTTTAAACTACCAAAGTTAGGGTCTGTATAGCGATTAACCCCAACTAGGAATGCCCAGCGTTGTTTCATCTCTGTTTTACTAAATAGTTTCCTGACCCTAGGACTTTCTTAACAGATGACCTTCGGTATTCACCAATCTAGCCTTTTTGACTTTGCTATACCATGTTCGTACCTGGCAATCTTAAAAAGACATCTACTCAAGAAAAAACATGCAGACTAGCCGAGAACTCTCCTTGCCCCAAATGGGCTGCGGGACTTGGGCATGGGGGAACCGAGTGCTCTGGGGATACGACGAAAGCATGGATGACGAATTGCAAGCAGTCTTTAACCTTTGCGTAAGTAAGGGTGTAACCTTATTTGACACAGGCGATTCTTATGGCACAGGAAAACTCAAAGGCAGAAGTGAACTACTGCTGGGAAAATTTGACCGAGAATACCTCGGCCCAGGAAAGGAAAATATTTGTCTAGCAACCAAGCTGGCTGCTTACCCCTGGAGATTAACGCGCCAGTCGATTGTGTCGGCTTGCCAGTCTTCTGCCAAACGCCTGGGGAGAAATGTGGATTTGGCACAGATGCATTGGTCTACAGCCAACTATGCTCCCTGGCAAGAGTGGCCGCTTTTAGATGGTCTTGCTGATCTCTATGAGCAAGGACTAGTCAAGGGAGTGGGCTTATCCAATTATGGGCCATCACGGCTGAAACGCGTGCATCAAAAATTTGCTGAGCGAGGAGTTCCCATTGCTACCCTGCAAGTTCAGTATTCACTGCTGTCTACCTATCCTGTCACCCAATTGGAACTCAAAAGTGTTTGTGATGAGCTAGGGATCAAACTGATTGCCTACAGTCCTCTGGCTTTGGGGTTATTAACAGGAAAGTACTCAGAAAATGGCCCTTTTCCTCAAGGTATCCGAGGCTTATTCTTCAGGTGGCTATTGCCAGGAATTAGCCCCCTTTTAGCCTGCCTACAAGAGGTAGCAGAATCAAGAAATAAAACCATGTCGCAGGTAGCGATTAACTGGTGTATTAGTAAAGGAACCATTCCCATTCCCGGAGCCAAAAGCTTGGATCAGGCACAACAGAATATAGGTGCTTTAGATTGGCAATTAGATACGGGTGAAATTGCCGAACTTGATCAAGCTGCTGCCAGTGTGGATAGAAAGATGGTTCAGAATATATTTCAGACGAAGTGAAACATCAATTGGCGCTACACGTGCCAACGGTTACGCTACGCGTGCCAACGGAAAATAGAAAATGGTTAATTGAGCTGTGGACACCAGAATCTGGCCTATAGTCTCAATTTTCCATTTTCAATTTTCCATTTCCAATTTTCAATTTTCACTCCATAATACTTTGGAAGAAATCAATAGTTTCCTTCAGCGCTGCAATAAAAGCGTCAATTTCTTCCCGCGTATTATAAAAATACAAACTAGCTCGTGCTGTACCTGATGCCCCTAAAATTCGGTGCAAAGGTTGTGTACAGTGATGACCAGAACGGATTGCCACTCCCTCTTGATCCAACAGAGTGGAAACATCGCTGGAGTCAAGTCCTTCAACTGTAAAAGCTGCTAACGCTGCCCTACCTTTGCCATCTGCTGTCGGTTGTGGCCCGTACAGTTTCAGTTGAGGAATTTGCCTGAGTTGCTCGAAGAGATAGGCTGTCAATTCTTCTTCATAAGCATGGATTTTATCCATACCTAGCTCAGTTAAATAGTCTACTGCTGCTCCCAATGCGATCGCTTCGGCAATGGCTGGTGTCCCGGCTTCAAATTTGTGAGGTAACTCCCCGTAAGTCGAGTGATCGAGAAAAACTTCTGCAATCATCTCGCCGCCACCAAGGAAAGGAGGCATTGCTTCTAGCAGGTCAAGTTTCCCATACAGAAAGCCAATCCCCGTAGGGGCGCACATTTTGTGACCCGATGCTACTAACCAATCACAATCCATTGCCTGGACATCAATGGGCATGTGAGGCACACTCTGACAAGCGTCAATCAGTACCTTAGCACCGTGTTGGTGAGCGATCGCAATCATCTCTTCTACTGGGTTAATACAACCCAAGGTATTGGAGACATGCACCACACTTACCAATTTTGTCTTATCTGAAATCAGAGACTTATACTGTTCTAGGTCAAACTCATCAGTCTCTGTTAGTCCCACGTACTTGAGTACTGCACCAGTTTTCTGAGCAATGAGCTGCCAAGGTACGATGTTGCTATGGTGTTCCATCACCGAGAGGATAATCTCATCCCCCGGCTGCAAGGTATTTAAGCCCCAGCTGTAGGCTACTAGATTAACCGCTTCTGAAGCATTGCGGGTAAAGACAATCTCTTGCCATGAGGTAGCATTGACAAAACTCGCAACCTTATTTCTCGCTCCCTCGTAGGCGTCTGTGGCTCTCGCGCTGAGAGTATGAGCACCTCGGTGGACGTTAGCATTATCATGCTCATAGTAGTGGCGTAGGGCATCAAGTACCGCTACTGGTTTCTGGGAGGTGGCGGCATTGTCAAGGTAAATCAAGGGTTTGCCGTTGACTTCCTGATGCAAAATGGGGAAGTCGGAGCGCACCTTAGCAGCAATGGTTCTTTCCTGAGTGATAGTCATAGGAGGAGATACGTCCCGTATCTTAGCAGAGAGAGTTTTTTCCAGAGCAATGGTCATGGAACTTTAGTCATTTTATTGGTCGTTAGTTCCTAAGTCTCTAGCGCCTAACTAATGACTAAGAAGCTTTACAGGCAACGCACTGAGCCAGTCTTTGGCGCAGGGAAGCTAGAGGGATGCAATCCAGGATTTCCGCCGCAAAAGCATCAATCAACAGGTTACGGGCTTCGGCTTCACTAATGCCACGGCTTTGCAAATAGAATACTTGTTCGGTGTCAAGTTGACCGACGGTGGCACCGTGGGTGCATTTCACGTTATCAGCAGTAATTTCTAGCTGAGGTTTAGTATCTATGCGGGCTTTAGGTGATAGTAATAAGTTGCGATTAAGCTGGCCAGCATTAGTTAACTGGGCTGCTTGAGGAACTAATACTTTACCGTTAAATACTGCGTGGGCAGCGTTGTCTACAATACACTTATGCCGCTGGTCACTGTTACCGTTGGGATGATTAAGAGCCAGTGTGCTATGAGTATCTGCCAACTGCTCTTTACCAATCATCGTCAGACCATTAAGGTAAGTTTCGGTTGCCTCACCTGTCTGGAATACCTCTAAATTATGCCGGGATAGTTTAGCCCCAAAAGTAAGGGCGTTGCAAGTATAACGGCTGTAGCGGGCTTGAGCGATCGCACTTTTGCCAATATGAAAGGCATCACCATTTTCCCGCTGATACCGGGTATGGTTAACTTGAGCGTTTTCCTCTAGCCAAATCTCCGTTACCTGGTTGGTGAAATAAGGTTCTTTCCGACTGTCTGGGCAACCTTGGGCTTCTGTCTCGTAATGCTCAATCAAACTAAGTTGGGAGCCAACTTCAGCTACTACTAGACAGCGAGACTGACAAATAACGGGGGCTTCTTGGGTGGTACAAATAAACAGTAGATGGATCGGCGTTTCTACTGCTATGTTTTTAGCAACCCAAATGATTGCCGTATCAGTTAATCCAGCCGTGTTGAGGGCAGTGAATACTTCTGAAGCACCCTGTTGTTGACCTAAGTAATTTTGAATACGACTTTGATACTGCGCTGGTAGGGCGGCTAAATTGCCAACAAATACTCCCTCTGGTATTGCACTAACTGATGAGAGTTGCGGTGCATAAGTGCCGTTAACAAATACTAATCTGCTATTAACAGCTTCAGGCAAAGTTAACGGAGTGATATCTAATCCGAGGGAAGCAATATCGAGAGTCTTTTGAGTGCTGGCGACTTGAAATTTCAGCTGCGATAAAGGCGACAAGTCAGTAAAGCGCCATTCCTCATCCTTCTTGCTGGGAAGAACCGCTTCTTGAATAGTCGCTGCTGCTTTTTGGCGCAACTTTTGTAACCAATCAGCTTTTAATGGTTCTGCTTGGCGACATTGTTCCAACAAGTCAGATAGGTAAGAAACCTCTGGTTTTACAGAAACTGGAATCATTTTGCTCCTACCTCAACTGCCTCTTCCACAACCCAGTCATAACCACGATCTTCTAGTTGCAGCGCTAGTTCTTTAGTTCCTGTTTTCAGGATGCGTCCCTTGCTCATCACATGGACATAATCTGGCTCAATGTAATTGAGTAAGCGCTGGTAGTGGGTAATCAAAATCGTGGCGTTTTCTGGACTTGCCAATTGGTTAACACCATCGGCAACAATTTTGAGAGAGTCGATATCCAAGCCAGAATCCGTCTCATCCAAGATTCCCATAGTTGGCTCTAGCACTGCCATCTGGAGGATTTCATTCCGCTTTTTTTCACCTCCGGAAAAGCCTTCATTGAGACTGCGCTCCAAAAAGCTAGGATTCATTTTCACGATTTCTAGCTTTTCTTGCACTAAATCTTCAAAATCAAAGGTATCAATTTCCTCTAATCCCTGATGCTTACGGCGGGAATTGTAAGCTACTCGCAAGAAATCTAAATTGCTGACTCCAGGAATTTCCATAGGATACTGAAAGGCGAGGAAAATTCCTGTAACTGCTCTTTCTTCCGGCTCCATTTCTAACAGGTTTTGCCCCTTAAAAATCACCTCACCACCAGTGACTTTGTAAGCAGGATGACCAGCTAAAACCTTAGAAAAAGTACTTTTTCCGGAACCATTGGGGCCCATGATTGCATGAACTTCCCCTGCCTTAACCTCTAGATTAAGTCCTTTTAAAATTTGATTACCATCGACATCTGCTGTTAAGTCGCGGACTGATAGTATAACTTCGCTATTGTCAATAATCATGTCTAGTAACTTTACTTGTTGCCCCAATTAATCTCAAACTTCTAACCACAGATGAACACAGCTTAATCCGTGTTCATCTAGTGTGAATCTGTGGTTCATTACCCCACCGCACCTTCAAGCTTTAGGCTCAATAGCTTATCAGCTTCTGCGGCAAACTCCATAGGTAGCTTATTAAACACATCTTTACAGAAGCCGCTGACCATCATAGAGACGGCATCCTCTTCAGAAATACCCCGTTGAGTGAAGTAAAATAGCTGATCTTCCCCGATTTTCGAGGTTGAAGCTTCGTGCTCCACTTGGGCAGTGTTATTTTGCACTTGGATGTAGGGAAAAGTATTCGCCTCAGCCGTATTACCAATCAGCATTGAGTCGCACTGAGAGTAGTTCCGTGCTCCTTGAGCCTTAGGATTAACCTTGACCAGACCCCGATAGCTATTTTGGGAGCGTCCAGCGGAAATACCCTTAGAAATGATAGTACTGCGGGTATTTTTGCCAATATGCACCATCTTGGTGCCAGTATCGGCTTGCTGCATATTATTAGTCAAGGCCACAGAGTAAAACTCGCCGACGGAGTTGTCGCCTACTAAAAGACAGCTGGGGTACTTCCAGGTGATGGCAGAACCTGTTTCTACCTGCGTCCAAGAAATCTTGGAGTTGACTCCCTTACACAAACCCCGCTTGGTGACAAAATTGTAGATACCGCCTTTACCGTCTTCGTTCCCGGCATACCAATTCTGGACGGTGGAGTATTTAATCTCCGCGTTGTCGAGGGCAACTAGTTCTACTACAGCAGCGTGCAGTTGGTTGCTGTCGTACATTGGCGCGGTGCAGCCTTCCAGATAGCTCACAGAGCTGCCTTCTTCGGCAACAATTAGGGTACGCTCAAACTGTCCGGTGTCACCGTCGTTAATCCGGAAGTAGGTAGAGAGTTCCATGGGGCAGATGACGCCTTTGGGAATGTAGACAAAGGAACCATCAGTAAAGACGGCGGAGTTAAGGGCGGCAAAGTAGTTATCTGCTGTGGGGACAACGCTACCGATGTATTTTTTCACTAACTCCGGGTGTTCTTGTAGCGCTTCGGAGATTGAGCAGAAAATAACTCCTTGTTCGGCAAGCTTGTCCTTGAAGGTGGTTGCCACGGAAACGCTGTCAAAGATGGCGTCTACAGCAACATTAACGTTAGCTAGCCGCTTCTGCTCAGAAAGAGAAATCCCTAGCTTCTCAAAAGTTTCCAGTAGTGCCGGATCAACTTCCTCTAGGCTGTTAAGTTTTTCCTTTTTTTTCTTGGGAGCTGAGTAGTAGACGATATCCTGGTAGTTGATTGGTGGATAATGAACGTGAGGCCAGTTGGGTTCTGTCATGTTCAGCCATTGCCGGTAAGCCTTGAGACGAAATTCCAGCATGAACTCTGGTTCATTCTTTTTGGCTGAAATCAAGCGGACTACGTCTTCGCTGAGACCGCGAGGAATTGTATCCTTTTCAATATCGGTGATGAAACCGTACTTATAAGGCTGGTTAACTAGTGTCTTAACGGTGGCAGTCATGGGTTGTGTACTCTTGTCGTGTTCTCAATCGTTTACGCTGAATCTCTCTGAATCGGCGGCGGCAAAGGACATACAGATGGGATTTATCTCATCCGTTCACTGGCTTCGGTTATTAAAACAACAATTTTGTTGTTTAACTGTATCGTAAGCTATATTAGCAACAAAGATCTTGTTAAAGTCAAATTAAATTTTCTACAGTTGCCTTTAAACACAGATTTCACCCAAAGCCAATGAACACTACTGAGCCAACTTCCACTAAGCAAGATATCTTGCAGCATCTACTGAAACATGATCAAGCAAAGGCGCAAGACTTAGCCGAAGTCTTGGAGATTAGTCCGCAAGCAATTCGGCGTCATCTCAAGGATTTAGAAGCTCAAGAGTTGATTGAGCATAAATCAGTACAAATTGGCATGGGACGTCCCCAACACCTATATCAGCTTAGCCGTAAAGGACGCGATCGCCTGCCGAATCGTTACGGCGAATTTGCGGTTTCTTTGCTCGATACCCTTGCTGAAACCGTAGGTTCCGAACAAATGAGTACTGTGCTACAAAAGCAATGGCAGCGTAAAGCCAAAGAGTATCGTGAGCGTTTAGGGAGTGGTTCTCTAAAAGAGCGAGTGGCTCATTTAGTGGAACTGCGCCGAGCAGAAGGCTATATGGCAGAGTGGTATGCTCTAAAATCAGAAGATCCAGACCCCCAGAACCATACTGGGTTTATCGTTACTGAACACAACTGTGCCATTTCCCATATTGCAGAATCTTTCCCCAGCGTTTGTGGTCACGAGTTAGAGATGTTTGCTGCGGCTTTACAGCATTGCTCGGTAGAACGTACCCACTGGATTAACAAAGGAGAACATCAATGTGGCTACCTGATTCGGGAAAGTCTCGAAAAAGCTGCTGGGTGAGTTAGGCATAATTAACCCCTGGGCAGGATGTCTTGAGATTACACTCTTTAGCCTGCTGAGTTTATGCTGTCTAAGCTTCATCAATTTATTTTAACAAGTGCCAGTTGCGATCGCACTCAATACTAAGAAAGATATGTGTCGTTATTAAGTCGTTATTAATTAGCTTTCATGACGGAACAACCTCCAGAGCAATTTCTCACCCCTGATGAGTCGGCTGATGTTGATCAGGCGCTGCTCCCTTCCCACGAAAAATTTTTGACTAGGCTAACAATTTCCTCTTTAAGACTATTGAAGCACATTGCTAAGGATGCGGGTGTCACGGTAGAAAAACTAACGCACCAGCAAGTGATTGACTTCTTCGAGAAGGATAGCAAAATTCGCCGAGAACAAGGTGCAGATGCCGCATTTTTAAAGTGGTAAAATTTTTCAGGCTCCCAGAAGTAAGTTAGGTCTATTTTACTGGGCGACAAAAGGCTATAAACTCAATTTTGTTGAGGTTGCTTAGTACTCCGGGAGCGTTCGCAGATGATTCCTACTGTTTCTACTATCGAGATTCAGCAACTTGCTTCAGGCGACTGCCTCTCAATACAAGTTTATCAATTCCTCGGTACTCAACCAGGGAAAAAGGCATATCTACAAGCCAATCTCCACGGAGCAGAAATTGTCGGTAATGCCGTTATTTATCAGTTAATTGAGTTCTTGATGACTCTTGAGGAAAGCCAACTTGTAGGAGAAATTTGGCTAGTTCCTGTTTGCAATCCCCTCGGCACCAATCAACGCACTCATTTCTTTGCCACAGGCAGATTCAATGCCTATGATGGCAAAGACTGGAACCGCATTTTTTGGGACTATGAGAAAGAGTGTGATGATTTAACCTCATTTGCTCAATCTCAGCTTAATTTAAAAACAGCAGATATTAGAAATAATTATTTACAAAGAATTCAGTCTAGTTTACAAAAACAAGCAAAAAAACTTAATGCTTCTAGTGGATTATCTTTTAGCGATCGCTACCGTTATCAATTGCAATCTTTATGCATAGACGCCGATTATGTAATTGATATCCACAGTTCCACTAACCAAGCAATTGACTATTTGTACTGTTTTCAAAGTAGAGAAGCAAGTGCTAAAGCTTTTCTTCTCGATTGGGGCATCTTGATGAATGAGTACGATGGCGATGCTTTTGATGAAGCTTTCCTGAAACCTTGGTTAGCCCTGGAAAAGAAATTGGCAGAATTAGGACAAAATATTAAATTCGATATAGATTCCTGGACATTAGAATTGGGTTCGGGGATGGAAATGAATCGAGATTCCGTGAATAAAGGCATCCTGGGAATTAAAAACTACCTAGCGCAAAAAGAGATTTTGCAAATACCAGGTTTTCCCTTGAAAGAAACAGCATCTCATACCCTCAATCTCACACCAAAAAGCCAACTAAAGTTATACTATGCAACGACTGGTGGCATGATTCAATCGAGAGTGTAATTGGGGAGTTCAGTTAAAACTGGCCAGTTACTATATAAATTGCTGAGTTTCGATAAAAAAGGAGAGTTACCGAGATTAATTGATGTTTGTGCTGAAGCAGATGGTTTAGTTTATAACGTCGCGACCAACCATGCTGTTAATCAAGGAGAGTATGTTCTCTCTCTTATGTAGTAAAAATATCTCAAGAAGAAGTTAAGAAATTACATAACAGGTTTAATGGCTAGGGGCATTTTAGGTAGGCTTTCTAGCGTTTTTTAAAATTACTTATCAGTTAACGACAAAAGGTAAATAAAAGAAAAGATGACAAAACAAATACAAAAACCTCCCTCAGAACTAACAGCCGAAGAAAAAGCAAAGATAGCCAGGTGTCTTCCCGATGGAGTTGATGCAGAGACAATGGCACACTTTCTCTATTTTGTCTCCCGAAACTTTAGAGTAATTCAAGAAACTTACGGAAAAGTCAAGCCTTGGGGAACTGATGCCGAAGACATTAAGTGGTTCCTTACCTTCTTTTCTGAAGGAGAATATATTGAGCGAAACCAACAAGAGTTAATACCAGTTAACAGAATCTTTTCCAAACCTTGGAACGAATGGCGTCTAGCACTGGCATTAGCTCACCGTAAACTAGGTCAAAAAGCTCCTCCCATCCGTGTTCATGCTTATTGCCTGGAAGATCAGAATTACTGGTATACAGTAGATGACGGCATGCACAGAACGACGGCAGCCAAAATGGCTAATCAGCCAACAATTGAGGCAATAGTCATAGCAGAAAGAGCCATGCCAACAAAGCACTATTACTTAGATAACGGGTATTTATTTAAACTCACTAATCAAGGTTCTGTAATCATCAATCAATACTTACCCAAAGGCTACTATAACTATCTGGAAGACCTTTTTTGTATCCCAAGACGTCCCCAAAATTTGATGGAATTCTTGGAGATCATTATCAAGAAACTTAGTTAAAACAGATAGTAAGACTGAAACGATACGATAATCTTTGCGCTTGGGAGCGCTATTCTGATGAAAGATAACAACATGACAGACATCTACTTAGAGCAAAACCTGACAGAACTTCGAGAAGGGTCAATGATCCCCCCAGCACCACCAGGATTTAAGTCTGGTTTTGTCGGCATTGTGGGACGCCCCAACGTGGGTAAATCGACCCTGATGAATCAACTAGTGGGGCAAAAAATTGCGATCACTTCGCCAATAGCCCAGACAACACGTAATCGGCTGCAAGGCATTTTGACGACCCCAGAAGCACAGCTAATTTTTGTGGATACGCCAGGGATTCACAAACCCCATCATCAACTAGGTAAAGTGCTGCTACAAAATGCACAAATTGCTATTGGGTCAGTAGACGTAGTGCTATTTTTAGTAGATGGATCGGTGCCATCAGGCGGAGGCGATCGCTTTATTGTTGATCTCCTCACCCCGATAAAAACACCAGTCATTCTATGCATTAATAAATCTGATCAACAGCCAGCAGACTACCAGGTATTAGATGAAAATTACGCTCAACTAGCAGCACCTCATAACTGGAAATCGACAAAATTTTCTGCTCTAACTGGTCAAAATCTCGAAGTATTGCTGCAACTATTAATTACTCAACTTGAACCAGGCCCTTACTACTATCCCCCAGACTTAGTAACTGACCAACCAGAAAGATTCATTATGGGGGAATTAATTCGAGAGCAAATTTTGTTCCTGACTCGCGAGGAAGTACCTCACTCGGTAGCAATCACCATTGATTTAGTCAAAGAAGAAGCGAAGATTACTCGTATTTTCGCGACGATCCACGTTGAGCGCGATTCTCAAAAAGGAATTTTAATTGGCAAAAGAGGCAGTATGCTCAAAAGCATTGGTTCCGCAGCCAGGGAACAAATCCAGAAATTAATTGCAGGTAAAGTTTACTTGGAACTTTTTGTTAAAGTGCAACCTAAATGGCGACAATCTCGTCTTCGTTTGGCAGAGTTGGGCTATCGCATAGAAGGTTAATTTGCTGAGTTAATCCTTGACTGGTACAGCCTCTAAGCCTTCAAGAAAAATTCTTTGTTGAACAACAATCAAATCAACAATGACCATCAAGATTAATCTCATAGTTTCTCAATAATTTCCAGAATGGGAGCGCCCCCCATTGAAGAAACTTAGGAAAGCTATCTAAAACCGAACTCACTAACAATAGGGATTAGTCTCAAATTATTCCTTTGTCTGCCATATCGGCCTGTTCGCCCCCATATCGACCCATGGCTTCCCTTAAACAAATGCCCTTTTTAGCCCTTAGCGCAGCGCATCGACGGTTCTGGCGTAGATACCAAGGAAGTTATGGTCGGTCATCAAGGATATTAAGCTGGCTGTCGCACCTGGGGCAAAACTATGGGAAGGTGTTATTGCTCGCTGTACTGACGCTGCTGCTAACCCTAGTTTCAGTTCCTAGCACAGCGCAAACTACGGCAACAAACGGCACTCAGAAATCTCCTGTAGTGATTGATGGTCAGGTTCTATTTGAAGTAGGAAATTCCGGCAAATTTACTGCTGCTGATCGAGCCGAGATGATCAACGAAACCCTCAAGGAAGAGGTGCGATCTCCCGAACCCGTACAAATTGAAGTTGACCAAGAAGAACAGTTACCGACTCTTCGCCTCGGGAAAAAGTTTCTATTGGCAGTAACTCCAGAGGATGTCATTCCTGGTACTAATCCTTCAGAACAAGTATTAACCTGGAAAAGCTCGATTGAAACTGCACTAAAACAGGGCAAACTAGAACGAACTCCAGGTTACTATTTTAAGGCACTTAGTATCAGTATTGGAGTGCTGCTGGCGGCACTGACTATTCAAGTTAGTCTAGAATTCCTGAGACGTTTGGTATTGCGTCAACAGGGGCACTCGCCAAGTGAACTGACTGTTCCTTTTTTAAGCCAAGAACCACCGGTAAGATTATTTCTGCGCTTAGGAATACTGGGGTTGCGAGTAGTTTTTTGGATTGCCATTAGCTTCTACCTAACTAACCTCTTCCCTCAAACTAGGCGCTGGCGCTATTACCTGTTAAACAGACTCATTACCTTCCTCACTTCCAAAATATTCACTCTGGGTGAAAGAGGCTATTCAGTTATTGACCTGGTGTTGCTGCTAGTTTTCACAGTGGGACTTTGGTTAGCTGTCAGAAGCATCACGCAACTCTTTAACTCCCGCATTATTAGCACAACTGTTGCTAATCGAGGCTTGCAGAATTTATTTTCCACCCTGACACAGTACGTCCTCATGTTCTTGGGGCTGATTGTACTAATGCAAATCTGGGGATTGGATGTGAGTTCCTTGGCAATCTTCGCTAGTGTCTTGGGCGTGGGAATTGGCTTCGGCGTGCAAAACATCACCAATAACTTCATCAGCGGCTTGATCATCACCATAGAACGCTCAATTCAGGTGGGAGATTTGATCAAAGTAGGTGACTTGATTGGAACTGTAGAACGCTTAGGTTCCCGCAGAACAGAGATTAAAACCCTCGACAACATAACAGTAATTGTACCCAACACCAACCTCTTGGAGAGTCAGGTAAGTAACTGGAGTCATGGAGAACCCGTTTTTCGGATACAGTTACCAGTGGTGGTTGCCGACAACTCTAGGGTGGATTTGGTCAGAAAAGCCCTTTTAGAAGCTGCTCAGGCTCACCAACAGCTTCTGAGTGAACCGCAGCCAAAGGTTTGGTTTGAGGGATTTGATGACGGAGCTCTTAACTTTAGTCTGCTAGTTTGGATCCGGGAACCGAAGGAGCAGTTTCACATCAAGAGCGACCTTTACTACAACATTGAGGCAAATCTGCGTCGCTATGGTGTGGAAATCAATTTTGAGGACGACTTACTAGTCAAGTCACCCCAACTACAGCAATTTATTAATACTTGGCTTGAGCAGCAGAGACCGCAAACGGCGCAAAACCAGCTCTATTTGCACCACAGGGATAAGTTAGACACTCGCCCCCAGCCTCCACCAGAGGGAACCTTAAGAGAACCGTTCTCTGAGAATGAGAAGTCTCTGCTAGGAACTCCTGGAACAGAGAACCTGGCAACAGTGGATCTTGCAGCCTTAGTAAAAGCAATGAGGGAACCCGGTGGCTTGGAAATCAAAGATCGTCAATATCGAATGAACCTCTATCCCGCTTCATTTGTCGGCTCAGAAGCTGTGGAATGGCTAGTGCATCACCAAAATTGTACACGGCAAGAAGCGATCGCCTTGGGGCAAATACTCCTTGCTCGTGGAATTATTCATCATGTTCTTGATGAATATCCTTTCCGGGATGATTACCTGTTCTACCGTTTCTCTGTTGACGAAACGTCACAAATTGAAAATTGAACTGCATACACCAGAGTCTGGCTTATAGCCTCAATTAACCATTAACCATTAACGTCCTATTTGTTCCCTGGCTTTCTGACGCAGTTTGAGCGCTTCTGGATTGTCAGGTTGAATTTGGAGTGCCTTGTCTAAAGAGGCAATTCCTTCATCAAAACGTCCCAGGTTGACAAGGGCTTCACCTTTAATGCTCCAAGCTTTTACCGAATCGCGCTTGAGTGCGATCCCTTTATCCAAAGCCCTAATTGCCTCAACCGAGCGACCAAAACCCTGAAGTGCTGCTCCATAGTCAACCCAGGCTTCAGCAAAATCTGGCTTAAGCTTAGTTGCTTTCTCGTAAAGCCATAGCGCTTCTAGAGGTTGCTCTTGTAGATCTAAGGCTTTAGCTTTGCCCCAGATTGCTTCTGGATAGTCAGGTTTTAGATCAAGAGCATCATTGCAGGCAACAGTTGCCTCTGCTGGCTTTTGTAGTTGGTTGAGGCTGTAGCAGCGACCCAAATAGGCTGTTGCTATCTCCGATTTAAATTCAGTAGCGCTTTGCTCACTGGCGAAGCCAATCAATTTATCATAGGTGGCGATCGCTTCTTGATACTGTTGAGCTTCCTGTAGGCGATCAGCTTGACTCATAAGTTCCGGCACCTGCTGCTTTGGTTCCAGAGGAGTGGGGCTTGTTGTCGGACTTTCTACAGGGACTTCCTCAACTTTAGCAGTTTGACTGGAGATAACAGTTTTAGTTATCAAGAAAGCTGCACCCAAAGCCCCTAAGACAGCAACAATCAGCCCAACCGCCACAAATTTCTTCTGGTTTAACCCTGATGGAGAAGTTGTTGACGCCGAGATTTCGGTCGTTTGTAGGGAAGGATGAGGTGTACTCGCTAGTTCTGTTTCTGTCATGTCAGTAGCTAGCTGAGTCTTGTCTGGGGATTCTTTGGGCAGCCAAAGGTTGGTAGATGATGGCTCCTTCTCAGACTCAGTAGTTTCGTTCCCGTTAGAGTGAGATGGCGGGGAAAAACTAGTCTCTGCTTGCGTGGTATGGCTAGGGGTTTCTGGCGCATACTTAAGTAACGGCATAGACTCCGTAGGTTCGCTGTGCAGGCTTTGTACCGCCTGTAAAGCTTCAACTGCGCTTGGGTAGCGGGAACGGAAGTCGTAGCGCACCATACAGTCCAGAATGTCGGCTAGTTCTGGACTAACGTGCTTGGCTTTTTCACGCCAGCTAAGCTCACCCAGGGAGTCGTCCCCTAGGTGCTTGGGGTGAAGTCCCGTCAACGCCTGAATAGCAATTAAGCCCACAGCGTAGACATCGCTGCTAAAGCGGGGCTTGCCTGCCAACTGTTCATTAGGCACGTAGCCTTGGGTGCCAATGGAAACCGTTAAATTTGTCTGCCCCGTATCAGGATCAATCGGCTGGCTGGCTTGCTTGACTGCACCAAAGTCAATCAGTACAATTCTCTCATCATGTTTACGGCGAATTAAGTTGGGAGGTTTAAGATCCCGGTGGATCACCTGTTGCTCATGAACAAAAGCCAGCACTCGCAAGATATCTTCCAACATGGCAATCACCCCAGTCTCTGGCCAAAGCTGACCCTTGACCAGTTCCTTCGTCAGTTGCTCTCCTCTGATTAACTCTTGGGCAAGGTAAAACTCCTCACTATCCTCAAAGTGAGCCAACAAGCGAGGGATTTGGTCATGGTTGCCCAGCTTGTAGAGAACTTGCGCTTCTGTATCAAACAGGCGTCTAGCAGTTTGCAGGCTCTCGGCATCACTAACCTGAGGCTTGAGTTGTTTGATCACGCATTGCGGGTTACCCGGCAAGTGCATGTCCTCCGCCAGGAAAGTTTTACCAAAGCCGCCTGCTCCTAGCTGGCTGATCACTTTGTATCGTCCACCCAGTGGTTTTCCGAGGTCTATTGGTTGTAAGCTGCTCATCTTTTCATTGGCATACTTGCAGTCCTTCAAAACCTAGCCACACAAGCTTTTCCAATAACATATTCTCTAGGTTAGATGCACAGCAGCTTAGATTTGGAAGGTTCAACACATCGCTTGATTTTCACCCCGTGTCTTCAGTCTATCAATGTCTATACTACCTGTGTGGGTAGTGCTAGAAAGGAAGGCTAGAGAAATTTTTTGCCCAATAATAATAAACAACACCCCTAGCAGCAAACCACAAATCACTTTATCGGCTTCTAAAAATCGATAATTCCTGATTGATTAGAGAGGAATAGTGTATACCCAGTCTCTGTAGTTAGGTTCTCTATTTTCTGTGATTGCTATCAGTTTATCTCTGAGTTTTTCAGTCATTGGTTTGTTGGCTGGCAAATGAGTATTTTCAATTCTTTTAACTGGAGTTATTTTTGCTGCTGTGCCGCTGAGAAATACCTCATCAGCAATAAAAAGTTCGGATTTATCAACTGGTCTTTGAACAGTTTGAATACCTAAGTTTCTGGCAATTATCAAAATACTCTCTCTGGTAATACCTTCTAGAATATCTTGTTCAAATCCAGGCGTGATTAGCTGACCATTCCTCACGATAAAAATATTCATCCCTGAAGCCTCACTAACCTTGCCTTGAGAGTTCATTAAGATTGCCTCATCAAAACCAGACTCTACGGCTTCAGTTTTAGCTAGAGAAGAGGTAATATAAGCTCCACTAATTTTCCCTCTCAAGGGTAGGCTGCGGTCTTCTTGTCGATACCAAGAACTAATGCGGCAGCTAACTCCTTCCGGAGATAAATAGTCTCCAAGCTCTAAACCATAGACAAAAAAATCTTTCTCAATTTCATGTAGCCTAGGAGCAATTCCCAAATCGGATGTATAAACAAAGGGTCGGATATAAAAAGACTTATTAATCTGATTTTTTTTGATAAATTCAACTATGATTTGCTGGATTTTATCAGCTGGTAAATCATGATTTAGTAACTTGGCACTGTTGCTCAATCTTTGACAATGACGGTCTAATCTAAACAGTAAAACTTGCTGGTCGTTTTCAGGATCGGGAATGCAACGCAACCCCGCAAAAGCTCCAGTGCCGTAATGTAATGCGTGGGTGGCAATAGAAATTTTTGCCTCTCCAAAAGGAACAAAGTTTTGCTGAAAGTAAGCAATTGGCAAAAAATTAGGCATTGTCTAAGGCTACAAATAAATCTCCAGAGGTAACGATGAATTATAACTCAAAAGCTTGATCTATAATAATCACAGGTCTGCAACCACCGGGTCAGTTCAACTGAATCTACGGTCTCTTCGGCACCATATTCAGCTAAAAAACTCCACAGGGAATCGTTACCGAGAATTTTCTTTAACTCCCATCCTAGGCTCATCTGAGTTTTTTCTGCATCTGTTTGCGCAAGTTCTTTGCAGCTTTGTTATTAGGCTCGATTTGCAAGGCTCTGTCAATGGACTCAAGCGCCTCATCAAAGCGCTGGATAGCCCAAAGAGCAGCACCTCGGTTCGCCCAAGCATCAGCAAAATCTGGCTGAAGAGTAGTTGCCTTCTCAAAAGCCGTAATTGCTTCTTGAGGATCGCCTCTGAGATTCAGGAGTGCCACTCCTCGGTTATTCCAAGCTTGGGCATACTGGGGGTTGATTTGAAGAGCTTGGTCATACAGTGTTAAAGCTTCCTGGTATTTTTGCTGAGAGTCGAGGGCAGAACCTTTACTCCAGAGCGCCTCTGGGTAGTTAGGTTTAAGGGCAAGAGCGTTGTCGCAGGCACTAATCCCCTCTGAAACACGTCCTAGGGAGTTCAAGCTGTAGCAACGGCCCCAATGAGCTTCGGGAATATCTGGTTGGAGAGCGATCGCTTGATCATAGATTTTCAGAGCTTGCTGATAGTTTCCAGCTTCTCGTTGGCTATCTGCTTCACTCAAAAGTTGTGCCGCCTGCTGTTCTTCAGGAGGGGAAACAGGTGTAGCAGTAGGAGTGACGGTAGCGGAGGCATTATCGGTTTCAACGACTGGACTAGCAGCCGCCTCTGTTGCAGGCTGTTCATTGTAGCTAGAAGTAGGACTCTCAGTAGATGAATTTGTCTTGGCCGGTTCCGGGGACTCTTGGAGAGATTTATCCACGGGTTTAACACCGCTACTTTCTTGGGCGAGTTCAGTGCCTTGATCGGGGTTTGTAGTCTCAGATTGGGGCAAAAGAAAGCTCTTGGCAATCCACAAACTGCCGCCCACAGTTACTAAAGTTACCAGAACCAATCCAGGATTGAGCAAAGGTTTTCGGCTTGTCCCTGTCCCTGATGCAGCAACGGTTGTACCCTGACTAGCAGGATGGTGGGGGTTACCTACAGCACCAACGGTTGCTGGCGGGACACCTGAGTGAGGCTTGGACTCAACCACAGGAAAAGTCTTCCCCGTAGCCGTGGCGGACACTGGTGGCTGGTACTGCGGACTCACTGGCGGTAGCGGCGGTAATGCTGCTAGTGACTCCCGCAACGCTGCTGGTAAATTCCCGATAGCTGCCAATGCCTCCACCGCCGTCCCATAGCGGGCGCGGAAGTCATAGCGCACCATCTTCTCCAGTACCTCAGCTAACTCTGGAGTCACGCTCTCTAGACGCTCTTGCCAACGAACCTCTCCTGTCTGGGGGTCTTCTGCCAATAACCTGGGGTGGGTGCCCGTCAGAGCCTGAATGCCAATCATACCCACCGCATAGACATCACTACTAAAGCGAGGAGAACCCCCTAACTGTTCCTTGGGCATATAGCCCTGAGTACCAATGGAAATCGTCAAGTTAGTCTGACCACTCTGGGGAGAGAACATCTGAGTGCTGACTTGCTTGACTGCTCCAAAGTCAATCAAGACAATTCTGCCATCCCCTTGGCGACGCATCAGATTTGAGGGTTTAATATCGCGATGGATCACCTGCTGCTGGTGGACAAAAGCCAGTACACAGAGAATGTCTTGTAACAGGGCAACTACTTGAGACTCTGACCAAGCTTGACCTGCGACTAGTTCTGTGGCGAGTGGTTCCCCTTCAATCAGTTCTTGGGCGAGGTAAAACTCTTGCTGTTCTTCAAAGTGGGCCAGTAGACGGGGGATTTGCTCGTGGTCACCTAGTTTGTAGAGGACTTGGGCTTCGGTGTCAAACAGGCGTCTAGCGGTTTGCAGACTGGCGGCGTCACTGACTTGGGGTTTGAGTTGTTTGACGACGCACTGGGGATGTCCTGGCAAGTGTAGGTCATAGGCTTTGAAGGTTTGACCGAACCCTCCGGCGGCTAGCTGGCTGATAACTTGGTAGCGTCCGCCTAGGGGTTTTTCTGGGTTTGTCGGTTGAAATAGACTTTTGAGGTTGAATCCCATACCTACCCCTTACGTTTAAAGCGCTTTTTGTAGAGCTACGATATTATTTCCCATTTAAAGTTACTGCCGTCCGGATTGTTTTGCTCACTTTGGGGAGTAGGCTAATTCCTGCTTGGCTAACGGTAATCAGACCGACCATAATGGAAAGGTTTAAGTTTAATGTTTCAAGGTATCAAGAGCCGAGATTTTCCTGAAAGCTCTCAATTTTTTCTGAAGAATAACGCTAATAAAGTTTGCTATGTCTGCTGATCCTATGTATGTTCAACTGACCTGGGAAGATCCGGAGACTCACGAGTCCCAGCAAAAAATTTTGATTGCACCGATCGCCATAGGTCGAGAAAAAGATAGAATGCCCGAGCAAGTAGGAGAACAATCCATCGAGCGTCTCGAATTACCCAGTAAAGAAATATCGCGGTTTCACGCGCTTATTACTGTGGCTAACCAACATTTGTATATCACTGACCAGAGTGCTAATGGAACATTTTTGAATGGGCGAAGAATTCCCCAATCTCCTCAAGGTTTTTCTACTGAAGATACATTACGAATTGGGCCCTATAAAATTACTGCGACCTTAATGAGGGAAAATGACCTCAATGCCACTGCCCAAAGTGCCGAAAGAACTGGTATACGAGGTTCAGCAAAATCTGCTCAAGATAACAACTTGATGATTTTGTTAATTGGTGGAGTTGTATTGCTGTTGATGGGTGTAGGAGCCTGGTTGTTAGTCAGTAACTTGTTAAAAAACTCTCGCCCAGAGGTTGATACAATCCCAGAACCAGCTAGTAGTGTCCCCTTGCTAAAACCAGTAGCATCAGTTCCTCCGGCAAACTACAGCTAGTAGCCATCATTTTGACTAACTCTAATTAACAATTAAAAATTGACAGGGTGCTTGGATGATAGCTGCTTCCCTTGACTAAAGCTAATAACAACTGCCAACATTTTCCTGATTCAATTCTTGCGCTTTAGATAAAGGGATCTAGTTTTTAATGTTTAATTGCGAAGCGCTGACTGGATCAGCCGAATTATTTATCCCCTCTCTAATATTGACCAATGCCTTCCGCCAAGCAAGCGTCTTTTACCCTATTCACTCTGGCTTTCCTGGCAATTCGTCGGTTCTGGCGTCAAGTTTGCTGTGTTGTTGCTTTACAATCAGCTATCTTTAAGCGATCGCAACGCCTTTTGCCACGACGCTTGCCAATAGTATTGCTCGGTGTGTTGACTCTGCTGCTGACCATCTTGCCTATGCCAAGTTCAGCGCAGATTGCCCTAACAACTAGAACTGATAAAGCTCCCGTAGTGGTAGATGGTAAAGTCTTATTTGAAGTAAGAAGTTTAGGCGATAACTATACTGCTGCTGAGCGCGCCGAACTGATTAACGAGGCTCTTGTCGAGGAACTGAACTCCTCTGAAGAAGTAGAGATTGAAGTTATCCAAGAAGACCAACAAACTATTATTCGTTCTAGAGGAAATCAGACAAACTCACGTCATCTTTTGACTGTAACCAAGGAAGATGTAATTTCCGGCGCTAGCCCTTTTAGTCAAGCACTTATCTGGCAGGATAAGCTGGAACATGCTCTCTTTCAGGGTAAGCAAGAGCGCACCCCAGCCTATTTCAATCAGGCACTGATTTACGCTGTGGTAGTGCTTTTGGTAATGCTCTTTCTTCAGGTTGGTCTACTTTTCCTAGGGAAATTGGCATCCCACTTACTACTGCGCTGGCTACCTCCCTCCCCTTTTCCCCAATCGCGACGACAACATCCCGCTCAATTATTTCTGCGCGTTGCACTACTGGGTTTGCAGCTTGGTCTCTGGGGTGCTGTTGCTTTCTATCTTACCGACATCTTTCCCCACGCTAGAACCTGGCGCTATAAAGTTTTCCATGCCATTACCTCCCCAGCAATTAGTCTGGGTGAGAGTAAACAACGCCTTTCCATCGTTGAATTGCTGCTGTTGTTAGCTCTGACTGTCGGTTTGTGGTTTGCCGTTAGTGCTTTTACCCGCTTCTTCCAAGCCAAAGTCCTCAGTCAAACTGCGGCTAATCCGGGGATGCAGCAGGTAATTTCGACCCTGAGTCAGTATCTCCTTACCTTTCTAGGACTTTTGGTGCTGTTGCAAAGCTGGGGTCTAGATGTCGGATCTTTGGCAATTTTTGCCAGTGTCCTAGGTGTCGGGATTGCTTTCGGTGTCCAGAATATTGCCAATAACTTTATTAGTGGCTTGATCATCACTCTAGAGCGACCAATTCAAATAGGGGATTTTGTTAAGGTAGGTGATTTCTTAGGAGTTGTGCAATCTATTGGTGCCCGTAGTACAGTAATTCAAACTCTTGACCAGGTAGCAATTATTGTACCTAATTCCCGCTTTTTAGAGAGTGAAGTGATTAACTGGAGCCATGGTGATCCTGTTTCTCGCCTACGGATTCCTGTGGGAGTTGCTTATGGCTCTAATGTCGGAAAAGTAAAAAAGGCACTGCTTGAAGCAGCCAAGAGCCATCCTGAGGTACTCAATAGACCAAAACCCCAGGTTTGGTTTCAGGAATTCGCTGAGAGTTCCCTCAACTTTGATCTCCTAGTTTGGACAGGAGTTCCCAAGAAGCAGTTTCTCGTCAAAAGTGACCTCAACTACCGCATTGAGGCGTCTTTGCGCCGCTACGATATTGAAGTACCATTTCCCCAGCGAGACTTGCATTTGCGATCGCCCCAGTTAGAGGAATTCGTCACCTCTTGGCTCAAGAAGAATGCCGAAACGCCATCAGAGAAGCAACTTGGTTCCGTAAATGGGAGTAAGCCAACCGTTGACCTAGATGATGACACAGCTATCGGCTCGGTAGAAGCTTTACCTGAAACTACTCTAGCGACTACAAACTCTGTAGATAGCACCACAGAGATCGATATCGAGGAATTAGTTAAGGCGATGCGAGGATCTGATGGACTAGACATCAAGGAGCGCTATTATCGACTCAACCTCTATCCAGCCTGTTTTGCAGGGTCAGAAGCTGTTATCTGGCTGATGCAGGCGCAAGATTGCACAACTGAAGAAGCAATTGAGCTAGGACAAATGCTCATTGATCAGGAAATCATTCATCATGTCACTGATGAACATCCTTTTAAAGATGAGTATTTATTTTACCGTTTCTACTGCGATGAGAGTTGATATTAAATTAACTCTGCATTTGCTGCAAAACCTGCCTAATCACATCTGCTGGCACTTGATCTGTCACCGTGACTTCACCAATCTGGGTAGGCAGAACAAATCGCACCTTACCATCTTTGACTTTTTTATCCGTTTGCAATGCATCAATAATTGCTTCAATATCTAATCCACTGGGCAGTTGAGTAGGCAATCCCGTCTTCTCAATCAGAGCGTCTTGGCGCTGTGCTTCCTCTGAAGACCACATCTGGAGTTTTACTGCAATTTGACCAGCAGCTACCATACCAATTGCCACGGCTTCCCCATGATTAACTAACTTGTAGCCCGTCAAACTTTCTACTGCATGACCAATAGTATGGCCGTAGTTGAGAATTGCTCTTAAACCAGCTTCTTTCTCGTCCTGGCTAACTACATCAGCTTTAGACTGACAGGAGGCAGAGAGAATAAGAGACAAAAGCTTCTCATCTAGGTAGCGCATTTGGTCAAGACGCCGTGACTCTTCTAGCTTGGCAAATAACTGAGCATCCCAAATAATACCGTACTTGATTACTTCTGCCATTCCTGCCCGGAACTCTCGTGCTGGCAAAGTTTTTAATACCGAGGGGTCAATCAACACAAATCGCGGCTGATGAAAGGCACCAATCAAGTTTTTGCCTTGGGGATGATTAACCCCAGTTTTACCACCAATAGAAGCATCAACCATCGCCAACAAAGATGTCGGCACTTGTACAAAATTAATCCCCCTTAGCCAGGTAGCGGCAGCAAAACCAGTCATATCGCCAATAACTCCACCCCCCAAAGCAACCATGGTAGAGGAGCGTTCTAAGCGGTTTTGCAAAGCAGCATCGTAGATTTTTTGTAAAGATTTAAGAGTTTTATAGCGTTCACCAGCAGGAAGGGTGCGGCTAGATACATCGTATCCCACCAACTTCAAAGCAGCGATCGCTCGTTCCCCGTATCTGCGGAAAATCGCCGGATTAGAAACTAAGAGAACTTTCTTACCCAGTTTCAGACGACTCATCCAAACGCCCAAATCATCTAAGCCGCTAGCTGTGAGAGAAGTTTGACTATCCCGGTGTGCGATCGCAATCTCGTAAGATTGCTGCGGTACTTCAACACGAATAACAAACTGCATCGCCAAGCTCCTTTTTCCCAAGCAACTGTGGGCTGTATTCTATCCCACTAGATGGTTCAATGTACTTATGCGAGTTCTTGTGGAGAAATGTACATGTCTGGAGTAGTAGCTTACTTTTTAATCCTTGGTGGCGCAACAGGGGTTGCTCTGGGGCTGTTTTTTGGGCTGAAGGCTGTCAAGTTAATTTAACACTAATGCCGCCAGCAGTACTAATCTTAAATGCTGTTGGCGGTCTTCGTCTAAATTCAGATTAGGATTTTCAGTTCATTATTTTTTTGCAGAATCAAGCTATTTTTCTGGATTACCCTAATTTAGGCATTGTCCATATTAGCTTCTTGCAGATTTTTTTCTCGCCGCAAATCAAAATATCCACGAATTCTGCCCATTGTTTCTGGCAATACTCCCACCAATTGTTCAAGAATTTCATCAGGCAATTGCTCAATCAGTTGTGGCTCAAAATATTTATAGAGCAAAATCAAGAGCTTGTTAGCCCGCTCTAGTGGTACGTAGCTTTTCATCGCTTTTTGAGTGAATAAAATCCATTTTTGCCTCATCAGATAAGCTTTCTGGCGCTCGATGCGAGATTCTGGATAAACCAGAGATATTCTGCCAATAGCAATAATTTGACGGCAATCAAGATCGAAAGCACTGCCAACCGCAGCACCAGGTCCTGCTAGTTCTGCATGATGGCGATGGCAGATAATAATAGCACTCCCCAACAGTCCCTTAACTTTGAGTAATTGACCGCTTTGCAACCGACTAAGAATTTCTGTCGGTTGGCTTATTGGTCTACAAACAAGTGATTTGTTTGTCATATCAATCCCGTCATCTGGTCACTTTTCTTATTATTATTTATTTGTCCCAGATGGATAGTGATGGCTTAGTTTACTGAGATCTTAGCCAAGAAATAATATTATTTCTTACTTCAAAATGCGACTATTTAATAGTAATAACTCACCCTTAAGTAACTAGGCAAAATCAACCATAAGATGTTAGTCAATTAACTGAAATCTTCTCAACCTAGCAGGTGTTATTGCCATCATTAAGAATCAGTACCCGACGATTGGCTTGCATAGATGTTTAGGCATCCTTTTCTTTTTTGCCTTGGTTGCATTAAAACTCAGCAGTGGAAAAGGGGCTTTTTTTATTGTCTTTGTGGCGGAATATAGCACTAGTAAAGACTAAGGGCAAGGATTATCCACCCTTGCAAGATGATTCGCTTCTAAGACTTTACTTCCGATTTAATTTAACCTAATCTTTAGATGGTTGGTCTAGCAGTTATTACCCAGTAAAGGTTTCAGCCGCAGAATCGACATATTTCAAGGAAAAATATGGGGCTCCAGGGATTTGCCAAGGTGTGTAAATGAACCTCTGAAAATTTCCCTCAACCCCAGACAAGATAATGCTTTGTTTGATAACAGCCGAGTGTGGTCTACTACGCTACTTTTTTAACTCTAGGCATTATTAATAATTGACCATTGGCATCTACACTTAAGTCTCTTCCCGGCACACAACCTTGGGCAATTAAGTGCTTGTAGATGTTGATAGAAAAGATGCTGTGAATTTCTTGCATTACATCTGTAGGAATCAGATTTTCTATCGTCCAAACAACTGCCTCAGCGTCAAACTCTAGCAAACGCTCAATACTCACAAGCATCACACCTGCTAAACATCTTGGTGTTAGCTGAGTCTTTAGATGAGTAATGATATCTGACCCAATTTGACTATTACGGGTCATGATTGCCCTGATTACCTTGCTAGTTTCTCGCTCTAATTCTAGGGATTTCATACTTGGCTGCTGTTCTTCTTACTGGGGCTGGTGGTTCTGTAGCTTGACTAGAGACCCGCCGTTTTGCCAAGTATACCTAAAGATAGAAAAAAATATCTGTCTTAAGAGGGAGGCTAAATATTTTGTTTTGATGACTTCAGGGAACTCTCTAAGCTAAACAACTTTCAATTGTTGCCACTACCGATTTAGCAAGAGTACTTAAGTCATAACCACCTTCTAGACCAAAAACAATCCGACGAGTCAGCCCAAGGCAGTAATTCGTAAACAAGCCGTAATCTTCTGGCTGCAAGTTAATTCCCGCTAACGGATCATTAACATTAGCATCATATCCAGCGCTAACAATCAGTAAATCTGGCTGAAAATCTTGAAAAAACGGCATTACTTTCTGCTCAAACACTGGTTGATAATCAGCTAAAGTACTGCCTGGTGCCATAGGCAGATTGAGTACGTTATGGTGAAGACCCTGTTCTTGAGCTTTGCCAGTACCGGGATAGCAGGGAAACTGATGCAGTGAGCAGTAGACAATCCTGGCATCACTCTCTACGATGTATTGTGTGCCGTTGCCATGGTGAACATCCCAGTCTAGAATAGCGACCCTTTCAATACCTGGTTTTTCTAGGGCATAGTAGGCTGCGATCGCGGCGTTGGAAAAGAGGCAAAACCCCATGCCCGTGTTTCTTTCAGCATGGTGTCCCGGCGGACGTGCTAGAACAAAAGCTGGGTTGTTGGTTGCCAGAATGTGGTCAATACCATCGAACCAGGCACTCACTGCCAATAGAGCAATATCGTAGCTATGGGCGGAAATTGGTGTGTCACCGTCTAGCATGCCACCGCCACTACTGGCTATTTGCTTAACTAGATCAATATAAACCTGATCATGAACTTGTTGTAGCAGAGGCATTACTGGACGAATTGCCACTGGTGTTGGTAGCAGCCACTCAATTTTTTCTGCCCAAGGTGTCGCTTTTAATGCCTCTGCAATAGCGGTGAGACGGGCTGATCTTTCTGGGTGAAAACGGCCAGTTTCGTGCTTGAGAAATTCATCCGAGTAAATAATAGGGAACATAGTGCCAGCCTAGTTGAGGTTAATTGAGACTATCAATTAGATAATAGAAGTTCAACTATCTCTAGGGGCGAAAGCACTAAATGTTGCTCCCTTGGACTAAATGAGCAATGAGCCAGATGCCCACATTAAATAACCAATCAGGGCATTTTCATGCCCCGACTAATAACTGGTTCGCGGCTAATTGCGTCTCACCTCAAGCTATTTAAGTAGCTGAGGAATCACTAGATAGAAAAGAATGCCGAAGGCGATCAATGCTACGATTACTTCTATTGTCATTTTTGCTATCTCCTCTTAGTAGATGCACTTTTGATTGGCTTACTTTTGATTTCAAATCCGCAGGACGGTAGACGCCGTTTTTGGTTATTTTCTGACACTTGCCAAGTATCTCAGAAAATTGGAGCTCCTCACCTCATTTGCTTTATTCTTTTTAACCTGAGACTATTCGAGAAGTTTAGGAATCACTAGATAAAAAAGAATACCAAAGGCGATCAATGCCAGAATTGCTTCTACTGTCATAGTTCTGCTTTCTTCGAGTGTAAGTTTACTCGATGCACCCTTTTGCTCAGATAGAGGAAAATCTCTATCAGGCAAATTATTTGCTTTTTTACAATAACTCTTTGTATTTGGTACTCAGGCTATATATTAGCAGAGGCATCTAGGCGCTACCTGAGAGAACTTAGGTCGAGAATTAGCGCTCTAGAAAATTTCCGGATTTTTCCAGCACCTGAGGAGTGGCGGAGGAAAATTGGTAGTAAGAGAATTGTGCTAAAATTATAAAAAAACTTGCAAAATTTGGCAAATATTTGCCGCAAAAATGGTATCAAAAGCCATTTTTGCGCTTTTGTCTGCCAGATTCTTAATTTAATGGAGTTCTTCGTTCTATGAGTACCTCCCAGGAACGGATTGTACCGACTAATCTGCGGAACGAAATGTCTCGGTGCTACCTGGAATACGCGATGAGCGTTATTGTCGGTCGCGCCCTGCCAGATGCTAGGGACGGTCTCAAGCCAGTGCACAGGCGGATTCTCTATGCTATGCATGAGCTGGGTATGACGCCAGACCGACCGTTCCGGAAGTGTGCCCGTGTAGTGGGAGAAGTGCTGGGTAAATATCACCCTCACGGAGACACCGCAGTTTATGATGCCTTAGTGCGCATGGCTCAGGATTTCTCAATGAGATCTCCTTTAATCAACGGTCACGGTAACTTTGGTTCCGTTGATAACGATCCACCGGCAGCAATGCGTTACACAGAGTGTCGCTTGCAAACTATCTCCACAAACGCCCTGCTCAGAGATATTGAGTCAGAAACTGTCGATTTTATTGATAATTTCGACGGTTCCCAGCAAGAGCCGATTGTGTTGCCCGCGCGTATACCCCAACTACTACTCAACGGCTCATCGGGAATTGCCGTAGGTATGGCAACCAACATACCACCCCACAACCTAGGAGAGTTAATTGATGGCTTGGTAGCCCTGATTCACAATCCAGAAATTACAGATACCGAGTTAATGCTGTACATTCCTGGGCCAGACTTCCCTACTGGCGGGCAGATCTTGGGTAAATCTGGTATCAAAGAGGCCTACACCACTGGTCGCGGCTCAGTCACCATGAGGGGCATAGCGACAATTGAAACCATCGAACATCGGGGTCGTCCCGATAAAGAAGCAATCATTATCACACAGTTGCCTTACCAGACCAACAAGGCAGCCATGATTGAGAGAATTGCTGAGATGGTCAACGAAAAGCGCCTAGAGGGTATTAGTGATATCCGGGATGAGAGCGATCGCGATGGCATGCGAGTCGTTATTGAACTAAAGCGCGACGCTTACCCTCGTGTTGTACTCAATAACCTCTATAAGCAGACGCCCCTGCAAACAAATTTCGGGGCAAACATGCTGGCTTTAGTCAACAATGAACCGCAACTGCTAACGATCAAGCAGTTCTTGCACGTCTTCCTCGACTTCCGTATTGAGACAATTACTCGACGGACAAACTACGAACTACGCAAAGCTCAGGAGCGCGATTACCTACTCCAAGGACTTCTGGTTGCCCTCGACAACTTAGACGCCGTGATTACCCTAATTCGTGCTGCTGCCGATACTGTTACAGCACGAGAACAGCTAACCGAGCAATTAGGTTTGAATGAAACTCAAGCAGACGCTATTCTGCAAATGCAGCTACGACGCCTAACAGCCCTAGAAGCCGAGAAGATTCAAGCAGAACACGAAGATTTGCAAGTGAAAATTGCCGACTTGCAAGACATCCTGGCTAACAGAAGTCGCATCCTGGAAATCGTTGAAACTGAAGCTACTCAGATCAAAACCACCCACGCAACGCCCAGGCGTACAGAAATTCAACTGGGAGAAGGTGAACTAGTTGATATTGACCTAATCGCCAACGAGAAGGCAGTGATTTTGCTGACCGAGCAAGGGTATATCAAACGGATGCCAGTCAACGTCTTTAGTGCGCAAGCTAGAGCCACTCGTGGTAAGGCTGCTGCCCGCATCAAAGAGGATGACGGGGTTGAGCATTTCCTCACTTGCTGTGACCACGACAGTGTATTGTTCTTTAGCAATCGTGGCGTCGTTTACTGCCTGCCAGCCTACCAAATCCCTGCCGCTTCTCGCACGGCAAGAGGCATCCCGATTGTGCAGATGCTGCCAATTTCCCAGGCGGAAAAAATTACCTCGATTGTTCCAGTTTCTGAGTTCACCGAAAATGAATATCTAGTGATGTTGACCCGTCGAGGTTACATCAAAAAGACCACAATCGCCGCCTTTAGCAACATTCGAGCCAACGGGCTGATTGCAATTTCTCTAGGAGAAGGTGACGAACTCAGATGGGTACGGCGTGCTCGGGAAGAAGATAGTATCATCATCGGTTCCAGCCAAGGAATGGTGATCCACTTTAAAACAGACCACGACCAATTGCGTCCCCTTGGTCGCGCCACGCGAGGGGTTAAGGCAATGAAACTACGCCCCCAGGACGAATTAATCAGTATGGACATTTTGCCTAGTCAGGTCGTGGCTAGGATGGCAAGTGTTGATAGTGAAGCAGTAGAGGAGGATAGCCTCCTAGAAGCTGAGTCTGAGCAGGATTTGGAAGACCTCAATAGTGAGGAATTGGTCGATACAGTAGGTCAAGGGCCTTGGGTGCTAGTAGTAACCACGGGTGGCTATGGTAAGCGGGTGCCAGTCTCCCAGTTCCGGCTGCAAAATCGTGCTGGTATGGGATTGCGTGCTACTAAATTCCGCAAAATTGGTAAAGATCGTCTAGCAGCCTTACGAGTTGTCAATGAAGGCAATGAGCTGATGATAGTCACTACTAGAGGGATTATTATTCGCCAAGCAATTAATGCCATTTCGCATCAATCCAGAATGGCAACAGGAGTGAGGGTACAACGGCTAGACGATGACGATGCGATCGCCGCTGTTGCTTTGGTGCCTCTAACAGAGGAAGATCCGGCAGCAGAAAACGATCAAGTGGCAGAGGAAGATCAGGTAGTAGAGGAAGATCAGTTACAAGACCAAGTAGCAGAAGAAGAAACTTTGCAGGGTGATGCCTAAACGACCTTGGCAAGTCTTTCCTCTACTTTTGTCTCTCGGTGGCGGTATTCTCATGGGGTTGACCCCCGCGCCGCTGGAAGCCTGGCCCTTAGCATGGATTGCCCTGGTTCCTCTCTGGTTCTTCGTTGCTAAGAGCCAGGAGGTTCGTCAGTGTGCTATTTATGGTCTAATCTGGGGGATTGGCTACCACGGCTTGGCGCTATCTTGGATCACGGGCATTCACCCAATGGACTGGATGGGGGTGCCCTGGCTAGCTAGTATTGCGATCGCTGCTTTCTGTTGGGTTTTTATCGCCCTCTGGGGAGCTTTCTACGTCGCCATTTGGTCAGCAGCAATTAGCTTTTTTGAGAAGGCAAGGCTCAAAAGTAACAAGGTAAAGGAAACAGGAGAAAAAAGAGTTTTCTCTCTTGCCTTGTGGCGCGTTCTTATCGGCGTTGCCTTATGGTGCAGTTTGGAGGCACTCTGGAGTAAAGGGCCCCTGTATTGGACTTCCCTGTCCTACACTCAGAGTCCCCATAACCTGGTGGTTTTGCACCTTGGGCAACTTTCCGGCCCTTTGACTGTAACTGCGGCAATTGTCGCAGTCAACGGTTTAATTGCTGAAGCTTTGCTCAGTTACCAGCAAAGTAAGAGTGTCTACGGGTTGCAGGGGAGCAAGTTTCAGGTTGCAGGTGAGCAAAAATCATCGAAAGACAAGGGACGACTGACAACTAACAACTTGTCTCTCCGGAAAGCTCTACACAAACAAACTTTAGCCTTGATAGGTATAGCCACTGGACTATTTATTGTCTTGCACTTAGTCGGTTTTGGTCTCTATAGCCGTCCCTTGGTTGAGCCAACCGAGGCAGCACTTCGGGTAGGAATTATTCAAGGCAATATCCCTAATAGAATAAAACTTTTCTCTGAAGGTTGGCGTCGAGCACTTAGTGGTTATACCAAAGGCTACCGAACTTTAGCAGACCAGGGAGTTGAAGCTGTCCTAACGCCAGAAGGGGCTTTACCATTCCTCTGGTCTGAGCAGGTTAGAGTTAAGAGTCCCTTCTATTCAGCCATTGTGGACAAAGGTGTTGTGGCTTGGGTAGGAGGGTTTGGAGAGCAAGGGCAAAGCTACACGAATAGTTTATTTACAGTTACCGGAACTGGAGAGACATTCAGCCGTTATGACAAAGCTAAGTTAGTCCCTTTGGGGGAATATATTCCCTTTGAGCCAATTTTAGGCAAAATTGTTGACCGACTCTCACCTTTGGATGCCCACCAAGTTGCTGGTAAGCCCAACCAACTCTTTGATACGCCTTTTGGTCGAGCAATTGTCAGTATTTGTTACGAGTCAGCTTTCCCTCAGCATTTCCGCTATCAAGCTGCTGCTGGTGGTCAATTTATCCTTACCTCCTCCAACAACTCCCACTATAGTCAAACCATGCCTGCTCAGCACCACGCTCAAGATGTGATGCGGGCAATTGAAACAGACCGCTGGGCAGTGCGCGCCACAAATACCGGCTATTCTGGCATTGTAGACCCTCATGGCAAAACTATTTGGATTTCTGGAATTAATACTTACGAAATTCATGCCGCAACCATTTATCGGCGGCAAACTCAGACTTTGTATGTGCGTTGGGGTAATTGGCTGACACCAGTTTTATTGGCATGGGGAGCGATCACAGGACTCGTTTTTTACCGTAGATAATTATAGTCAAGCTGTTGCTGTTGTTGATGGGACTTCGGCATAACTAGAGCAAGAGAAAAGCAGTTAGCGTATATGTTAGGCTAACTGCTTTTCTCTTAGTGACCGACTCGACCAGATGGTTAACCAACAATTGGAACAACTTAAATAGGTGGCTCTTGTGGCATCTCCCAAATCAATGCCCCCCGTCATCAGTTACTATTGTTCATTGTTTGTGTATTTCACCGTAGGAGATTACTTCTATGGCTACGCCATTACCAGAAATTAAGATTGACGTGAATCAGACTATAGACCAGATATTGGGCAACATCAGCTTTAAAACAAAGTTTAATATCCTGGTAGTCAACAAAACGGGAAGTCTCCTACAACGCGTAGGAGCTCACAACGACTCAGGGAATTGGCCTGTTAGTGATATTGAAGCTAATGCCGCACAGCCAGTAGAATTTAAAGGGAATTCCATTACTAATTCTTTTTCCTTTGCTTCTAACTACAAAACAGCAGACGGAAAATATTTCCAATTCGTAGCTACTTGGCCGACGATAGGGTCGAGGAAAATTGGACTCGATGCCATAAATCAAAAGGGAAATGACCCTGCAAAGGCGGCTTGGAACAACACGAATGATAGTAATGATAAAGCTGCCAATAATGCTCCTTATGAAGCTCGTGCTTTCATTACAACCAAAGGCGATTCAGTAGTCTGGGTTTATGAAGTGAGCAAATAAGCCTAGTTATGGCTAATATCCAGAACTATGCAGGAATGCAGTAACTATGAGTATCGTCGCGTTTACCAATTAAAAAAACCGTGCAGCTAATCGACTCTTATCCGCCCATCTCAAGCACTGAAAACTGCAAAATTATCTAGATTTCCCCTCATAACAGGTTGGCTACACTAATCGGGCTATAGTCATAACGGTTCGGCAAAATCACCAACAATTCAATCAACTAATAACTCTTGAGAAAGAAAAGCTTGCGTAGAACATTTAGGCGGTGGTAGCGTCTTATAGCCAGCTAGATGCAGCAGTTAACTTTACCACTGCCACCTATGAAGCGATCTCTCGCAACGCTCACCTTGAGCCTAATTTCTCTAACCTCCCTTCCTCTCAGTACTCTTGCCGCACCACCGAGAACTCCAGACGAAACTGTAGAATGTGAAATCTTAATCGTTGGTGGTGGACTTGCTGGTGCTGCGGCTGCCTACGAGGGCGTGCTTGCAGGTAAAACTGTTTGCCTGACCGAAATTACCGACTGGGTAGGAGGACAAATTTCCTCTCAAGGAACCTCCGCACTCGACGAAAGACCAACTCAGCGGGAGCGCTTATTTTTCTCTCGCGGTTACCTAGAACTGCGCAAGCGAATTAAAGACAAATACGGCGAACTCAATCCGGGAGACTGCTGGGTGAGTGCATCCTGTTTTCTGCCCCGTGATGCCCACCAACTGCTGCTGGAGATGTTGCAAGATGCCGACAAACGCAGCAAAGGTACGCTCAAATGGTTTCCTTCCACCGTAGTTAAGGAACTAGAAATCAGTCCCGATGGCAAAGAGATTCAAGAAGTAATCGCAATTGAGCATGAACCGGCAGAGAATGCTCCTCCCCTCAACACTTTCACTCTGTCTCAAAATATTGAGGATTGGTATCGCTACGAAGATTCCTCCGGCTTTCAGAAAAAGATTCTCCGTTTCGTACCTCAAGACTCGGTTCAAGGTAATCTACCTAACTGGTATGTTATTGATGCCAGCGAAACTGGGGAAATCATTGCACTGGCTGATGTGCCTTACCGTGTAGGTATCGATCCTCGTTCCTACTTAGAACCTTCTGCATCTAGTACTACTGGTGACCCTTATTGTACTCAAGGCTTCACCTACACCTTTGCTATGGAGCAAACGAAGGAACCTCAAGTCCATGAAATGCCCTCGTTTTATCCTCAGTACGAACCCTACTATAGCTACGAGTTAGAGAGATTAGCAGACTTTGATCTGGTATTCACCTATCGGCGCATTTGGAGTCCCAAGACTGGCGAACAGGAAAAATTTGGAGGCATTGGTTTTACTGCTCCTACGCCAGGAGATATTTCTATGCAAAATTGGACTTGGGGTAACGACTATCGTCCAGGCACTTCTCAAGATAACCTGGTTTACACACGTAATCAGCTCACCGCTACTGGTCAGCTATCCCCTGGCGGCTGGATGGGCGGCTTGCGGACGGACAGCTTAGCCAGGGCTGAGGAACACGCGCTTGGTTATTTCTACTGGCTCGTACAGGGAACTACTGACTCCCAACTTGGTGATAATGTTAAGCAGCCGCAACCCAATAACCGTTATGTCTCTGGGCTAGATTCTCCCATGGGAACTGTACATGGCTTGTCCAAGTATCCCTATATGCGTGAAGGGAGGCGGATCATCGGACGCCCCTCTTTTGGCTATCCCCAAGGCTTTACCATCTGGGAAGTTGACATTGCCCGTCGTGATTACAGCAACGATTATTACCAACAGAGGCTCCCAGAGGATGCCTATCGTAGCTTGTGGACAACCTTAGCAGGACCAGGAGCAGTATCTGTAATTCAAAAAGATCTACCGCCAGCAGAAGTAACCAGGCGCACTCGCTCAACAATCTATCCTGATGCTGTTGGCATTGGGCATTATGCGATTGACTTTCACCCTTGTATGACGCTCTCTCCACCAGAAACACCTGGTAATACTGAGCGTGAAGGCGAGCGAATACCGCTAGAAATCCAAGATTGGGCCCTGGCTTATCCCTTCCAAATTCCTCTGCGGGCAATGATTCCCCAGAAAATTGATAACCTTTTGGTAGCGGGAAAAAGTATTGCTACTAGTCATGTCGCCGCAGCTGCCTATCGAGTGCATTCCTTTGAATGGTCCTCTGGTGTAGCGGTGGGTACTACAGCAGCTTTTGCTCTAGAACAAGGTGTCGCGCCTTATCAATTGGTTGATGGTATCCGCTTAGAAGAACCAAAATTACAAGCTCTCAGGCAACGGCTGGAAAAAAATGGCAACCCCACCGCTTTTCCCAATACCTCTATTTTCAATGAATCCTGGGAGGGTTGGAAGTAGTAATTCGTTCCCAGAGGATTTTATGGGCTTTCTTGGCTGACTTAGGTAAACTGTATTAGTGGGTCGCCTGTTTAATTTTTTCTGAAGTTTTTGGTAATTACTCTATGAATATGGTAGCTTCATCAGTCTTACTAGCCGCATCTGCCTCCCCGGTTGTGGCTCCTGAACGATCTGGTCAAGTTGCCCCCAAAATCTATCCCAATTACAAAGTTATTGTACTCAACGATGATTTCAATACATTCCAGCATGTAATTGATTGTCTGTTGAAGTATATTCCAGGGATGTCAGGTGATCAGGCTAGAGAACTTACTAATCAAATTCACTTTGAAGGACAGGCGATTGTTTGGGTAGGACCTCAAGAACAAGCAGAACTCTACCATCAACAACTAAGCCGTGCTGGCTTAACGATGGCTCCTTTGGAGGCTGCGTAAGGTAATGGGTAAAGCCAACTGCGGCAGACTGGTTTGGAATCATTCAACTCATATTCCTGGTTTAATTCCAATTCTCGAACGACTTACTAATTGCACTGGTATCCAAACAGTCACCCCCGCCGTGATTGGGCGTGCTAAAAGCCATAAGCCTCATTTGCAAATTAAAGTGTCTGTGCCAATTCGTGGGGGATTTAAGTTAATTGCGCGACAAGGGAAGACTTTTCAAGAGGTTTTTATTCTTACCTGCTTGAATAAGAACGAATTAGAAGACGCGATCGCCCTAGCGCTTAAATCTAAATAAGCTAATGCTCAAACGGCAAATAAATCTTGCTAGTCTACCAAACCCCAAAATCTGGGTGTAGTATTTACTTATTATTAAAACTATTAGACTATTCTGCCTTTTTGATCGCTCCCAGATCTCCAATAACCCAGCTACTGGAGCCATCTTCCCAGTGTTCTTTTTTCCAAATGGGAGCGTTGTACTTAAGTGTATCAATGGCATATTGGCAGGCAGCAAAGGCCTCTGAGCGATGGGGAGAACCAACGGCGACTAAAACACTAATTTCACCAATTTTTAAGCGACCGATGCGGTGATGAACCACAACTCGATTAACCTCAAACCACCTGTTGCGTATTTCAGCAGTTATTGAGGCAAATACCTGCACTGCCATTGTCTCGTAAGCTTGATACTCCAGTTCCACTACTGGCTTACCATCGGTTTTATTGCGTACTGTACCACTCATTACCACTACTGCGCCGTTTGCTGGCTCTGTAGCGAGTTCATAAACTTCTGCTAGTGATAACGGTTGATCTGTGATGAGGAAATTATCTCCAGCATGCCGTTGAGCGGGAGTAGGGCAAGATTCGCTTAATCCTGAATTGATCACAGCTACAGCAATGCTAAACCTATAGGATTAAATAATATCATACTTAAACTAAATCACTTTCCATCGAGAAAGAAAGCCTTAAAAAAAAAGTAAAACATTAAACATAAACATAATGAAACCGGCACAGTCTGATCAGGCAATGGCAAGATCTAAAGCAACTGACCAAAGTCAAATTAGTAACGGAACTGTTCAAGAGTTCTTAAAAGATTTCACAGGTTTAGCAGCACAAATTTGTGAAACGCCAATTGCCCTAACCACGTTGCTCGATAACAACCAACAGTTGTTGAAATGCCCAGTCGGTTTAACTGTGGCAGAAACTCAGGGTGAAATTGCCTTCTGTAGCCAGATTATCCAATACAAAGAAATACTAGTCGTCCCAGATGCTTTGGCTGACGAAAGGTTTGCTAGTGATCCTTTAGTAGCTTCCCATAATCCCCAAATTAGATTTTATGCAGGCGCACCTTTAATTAGCCAAAAAGGACAGACGCTGGGAACAATTGGCGTAATGGACTATCTGCCACGAGAACTCAACTCCCAACAATTGGAGGGGTTAAAAGCCTTAAGTCGGCAGCTTATTGGGCAACTTGACCTCAAATACCACCTAGCGGAACTAGAAAGTACTACACAAGAGACCAAAGAGCGAGAGCTAAAGCTGTACCGTAGGGAGCAAGAACTCCTAGACTTTGTAGAAAACGGCACAGTGGGCATGCATTGGGTAAATGCTCAGGGCATTATCCTCTGGGCAAATAAGGCTGAACTAGATTTGCTTGGTTACCCTCGTGAGGAGTATTTTGGTCAGCACATTGCTAACTTCCATGCCGACGAAGTCGTAATTAAGGACATACTCAAGAGGTTAACTGCCAACGAAATACTCTGCGACTATGAAGCAAGGCTGCTGTGTAAGGATGGCTCAGTTCGGCACGTATCGATTAACTCAAATGTTATGTGGGAGGATGACCAATTTAGTCACACTCGCTGCTTTACCCGTGACATTACACAATATAAGCAGGCGCAAGAACGCTTGAAACTACTAGAAAGAGCGATCGCCGCCTCCGAGAACGGTATTATCATCACTGACTCGACTCAGCCTGACAACCCAATTATTTATGCCAATAAGGGGTTTGAGCGTCTGACGGGTTACCGAGAAGCAGAAATTATTGGCAAAAACTGCCGGTTCTTGCAAGGGAGCGATCGCAATCAAGCCGCTCTTACTGAAGTCAGGGCAGCCTTGCAGGAAGCGAGAAACTGTCGTGTCACCTTGCGAAACTATCACCAGGACGGCAGGATGTTTTGGAATGAACTCTCCATTTCTCCGGTGCAGAATGCTGCAGGTAACTTGACTCATTATGTCGGTGTACAAACTGATATTACAGAGCTTAAGCGGGTAGAGGCAGAACTAGAAGAGGCTAAAGAACGCAAAGCTCTATTTGCCATCATTAGCAAAATTCGCCAATCTCTAGAGCTGGAAACGATTTTCCAGACAGCAGCCACAGAAGTCCGTCAACTCCTTAAGGCAGAAAGAGTAGGTATGTTTCGCTTTCACCCTGGCTCTAACTGCAATGAAGGTGAATTTGTCTCAGAAGATGTTGTGCCACCTTTTAGCTCAGCATTGGCAATGAGAGTTGAAGATCACTGCTTTGGAGAGCAATATGCCCCTTACTATCAATGCGGTAAACTTCAGGTAGTTGCCGACATCGAAGAGGCTGGTTTAAGTGATTGCCATAGAGAAATCCTTTCTTGTTTCCAAGTTAGAGCCAACTTAGTTGTGCCACTCCTCAAAGGCGATCAACTCTGGGGTTTATTATGCATTCATCAGTGTTCTAGCCCGCGTTACTGGCAGGACAGGGAAATTGAGTTTGTCAAGCAAATTGCCGTCCAATTAGGAGTAGCTCTACAGCAGGCCGAATTATTGGCGCAAACTCAAAGGCAGTCCGAGGAACTCACCCAATCTCTGCAAGAATTACAGCAAGCTCAGATGCAACTTGCCGAAATTAACAGAGATCTGGAAAGGCGAGTGAGTAAGCGAACTAATGAGCTACAGCAGGCAATAGGGCAACTGCAACGGGAGATCAGCGAGCGCCAGCAGGCGGAAGAAGAATTACAGCGTCAGCACCGAAGATCACAACTCTTTGCTGAAATTACTTTAAAAATCCGTCAATCTTTGCAGATAGAAGAAATTTTGCAAACTACGGTGACTGAGGTACAAAAGATTCTCCAGGTTGACCGCGTTCTGCTCTATCGAGTGTGGTCTAATGGCACAGGTCGTACAGTCACTGAGGCCGTCCAACCAGGATGGCCAGCGATTCTCGGTAAGCCTTTCCAGGAAGAGGTTTTCCCACTGGAGTATCAGGAAGCCTACAGACAGGGAAAAGTACGAGCGGTCGCTGATGTCGAACAAGCCTATGCTGGGGTAACTCCCTGCATGCTGGAATTTCTCAAGCCTTGGGGCGTCAAGGCTAAGTTCGTCGTACCGATTTTGCAGAATAAACAACTCTGGGGTCTGTTAATTGCCCATCACTGTACTAGTACCAGACCATGGAGCCAATTTGAAACGAATTTACTCAAGCAGTTAGCAGACCAAATTGCTATTGCTTTGGCTCAAGCTCAACTCTTAGAACAAGAAACCCGCCAGCGCCAGGAGTTAGCTCGTTCCAATGCTGAACTGCAAGAATTTGCCTACGTTGCCTCCCATGATTTGCAAGAGCCACTGCGTAAGATACAAGCTTTTGGCGATCGCCTCCAGAGCAAGTTTAGTGATGTCTTGACAGATCAAGGGCACGACTATTTAGAGCGGATGCAGAATGCAGCGGGACGGATGCGGGTTTTGATCGAGGATTTGCTTGCCCTTTCTCGGGTCACTACCAGAGCACAGCCTTTTGTAAACTGCTCTCTGACTCAGGTAGTGCAAGGGGTACTCTCTGACTTAGAAGTGAGCATTCAGCAGGCTGGTGGAACAATAGAAGTAGGGGAGCTACCGACTATCAAAGCTGATCCAGTGCAAATGCGCCAGTTACTGCAAAACTTGATTGGCAACGCTCTAAAATTTCGCCGCGAGGAAGAGCCACCAGCCATCAAAATTTGTAGCCGACTGTTTGAGGAGGCACAAGGGCAAGTTATCGAAGGAATTACTAGCCCTGAGTTTTGTCAAATCACCGTAGAAGACAACGGCATCGGTTTTGAAGAGAAGTATATCGACCGTATCTTTAACCCTTTCCAGCGCCTACACGGTCGCAGCAAGTATGATGGGACAGGCATGGGCTTGGCAATCTGCCGTAAAATTGTCGAACGCCATGGTGGTGGTATTACAGCGGAGGGTGTACTAGGTGAGGGAGCTACTTTTATGGTCACGCTACCGCTTAAACAACGTCAAGGAGGCGCTACACAGTGAAAGGACGCCGCAAGCCTGTTACTATTCTCATGGCTGATGATGATTTGGATGACTGCATCTTGGCTAGGGATGCTCTCGAAGAGAGTCACTTGACTAATGAGCTGCGCTTTGTCGGGGATGGCGAAGAACTAATGGATTATTTGTATCGTCGAGGTAAGTATAGCCGACTAGAGAGTTCGCCACGTCCAGGTTTGATTCTCCTAGACCTGAACATGCCGAAAAAAGACGGGCGAGAGGCACTTAGAGAGATTAAATCTGACCCGGCTCTGCGAGAAATTCCTGTTTTGGTGCTGACTACTTCCAAGGCAGATGAAGATATTCATCGAAGTTATTATTTAGGCGCTAACTCTTTTATTACTAAACCTGTAACCTTTAGCTCCCTGATCGATGTGATACAGACTTTAGGTAAGTACTGGTTTCAAATTGTTGAACTGCCAATGGAGGAAGCTGGAGGCTCAGATGGACGACCGCCTAGTCAGAGTTCTGCTGGTGGATGATGATGAGGATGATTATATCCTGACTCGTGACTTACTCTCTGAGAGCAAAGGAGCTTTCTTTGAGCTGGAATGGGTGGCAAGTTATGAGCAAGCTCTAGGGGTAATAGCTCAAAATCAGCACGATGTTTATTTGCTTGACTATCGTCTCGGTGAGCATAACGGACTAGAACTCTTAGGCAAAGCTATTGCTGCTGGCTGTAAAGAGCCGATTATTCTGCTGACTGGACTAGGGGATCATGAAATTGATATTGAAGCCATGAAAGCAGGAGCAGCGGATTACCTCGACAAAAGCCAGCTCAGAGCGCCTCTGTTGGAGCGTTCAATTCGCTATGCAATCGAGCGCAAGCGAGCAGAACAGAAAATACGCGAACAAGCAGCTCTGCTGGACGTAGCCACGGATGCAATACTAGTACGCAGTCTCGATAACCAAATCCTCCTGTGGAATAAAGGAGCCGAACGCTTGTATGGTTGGAAGGCAGACGAAGCTTTCAGTCAAAATGCTGACGAGCTTCTCTATAATCAGACATCGCCTCAACTCAAAGAAGCTCAGAATCTAGTCGCTCTCGAAGGTAACTGGTATGGCGAATTGCACCAAATTACTAAAAACGGCAGGGAAGTTATTGTCGAAAGCCGTTGGACACTGGTGCCAAATGCCCAGGATCAACCAACATCAATCCTAGTTGTCAACACCGATATTACCGAGAAAAAACAACTTGAAGCGCAGTTTCTCCGGGCACAACGACTAGAGAGCATCGGCACCCTCGCTGGCGGAATCGCTCATGACTTGAATAATGTACTTGCTCCCATTTTGATGGCAATTCAGCTTTTAACTCTTCAACATCCCGATAAGAAAACTCAAAAATGGCTGAAAATTCTAGAAACTAACGCTAAACGTGGCGCGGATTTAGTCAAACAAGTTGTCTCGTTTGCACGAGGGCTTGAAGGCGAGCGCACAATTGTACAAATCAGACATATTATTTCCGAGATTAAGCAGATTGCCCGAGAGACATTCCCCAAGTCAATCATTGTTTCTGTTGATGTACCGCAGGATTTGGGGAATGTGCGAGGAGATGCTACTCAACTGCATCAAGTGTTGATGAATCTTTGTGTCAACGCTCGCGATGCTCTGCCTGAAGGCGGCACTATTAGCATTTCTGGAGAAAATATTTATATAGACGAGAGTTATGTCCGCAGCAATATTGATGCCCGCATTGGACCTTATGTTGTAATTACCGTTTCCGATACGGGAATGGGTATTCCTCCTGAAGTTTTGGAGCGAATTTTTGAGCCGTTTTTTACAACTAAGGAACTTGGTAAAGGTACTGGACTAGGTCTTTCTACAGTAATGGGCATCATCCAAAGTCATGGCGGTTTTGTCAAGGTATCTAGCGAGATTGGTCAAGGTACGGAATTTAAAGTGTACTTACCAGTAGTAGCAGAAACAAAAGCCCAGCACTTGCTAGATCTAGATCTGCCTTGGGGAAATGGAGAATTAGTACTGGTTGTTGATGATGAAGAGGCAATTCGTCAGATTACTAAAACATCTTTAGAAGCTTATAAATACAAGGTACTGATAGCTAGTGATGGCACTGAAGCCTTAGCTTTGTACGCCCAGAATAAAAAAGAAATCAGCGTTGTGTTGATGGATATGATCATGCCCAAAATGAGTGGTTCAACAGCCATCTGGACTTTGCGAGAAATTGAGCCACAGGTCAAAATTATTGCCGTTAGTGGGCTAGCTCCCGATGAAAAGCTAGCAGAAATTGCTGGTCTTGGCGTAAAACAATTTTTGTATAAGCCCTATACAGTTAGAGAATTACTAAAAACTCTTCGGGAAGTTCTCAACTCAGATTAAATCACGGAAATCTCTCTAACTCCAATGACCGTTTAAAACCTTTCCGCTACCCATTAAGTACAGTAGAGCCATTCGCACAGCAACGCCACTAGTTACTTGCTGAGAAATCAGGCTCAACTCTGGGTCATCCATTAACTCGGAGCTAATTTCAACGCCTCGGTTGACTGGCCCTGGGTGCAATATTTTAACCCCACCTCGGCAAAGTTTGAGACGATCGCTGGTAATTCCGTAAAGTTGATGGTACTCTCGTAGACTTGGCAACAGATGAGCTGTCATCCTTTCCTTTTGCAGCCTTAAGGTCATGACAAAATCAGCATCCTCCAGAGCAGGTTCTATTTGCCAGTGAACGAATAGCCTCTCTTGTTTGCTTGAAGCATTAGTAGGGGTCAAAGGTGTAGCATGTTCTTTGGCTCTTCCATGAGTTTGGCTTTGAGTAGAGAAATACTCAGCAAATAGCTTTGGTACCAGAGTCGGAGGTCCAGCTAAATGAACCTCTGCGCCCGTGGCAATAAGACTATAGATATTGGAGCGGGCTACCCTTGAGTGAAGGATGTCCCCAACAATGGCGATCTTTTTGTCTTTGAGCAGTTCTAAACGAGGGTTCTCAAAATCCAAGACGGAACAAAGTGTAAACAGGTCAAGCAATGCTTGGGAGGGATGTTCGTGCTGACCATCACCAGCGTTGAAGACACCCACCTGTACACCTATTTCTTCCATTGCCGACGCGACTGCTTGGGGCACTCCAGCCTCACGATGACGAATCACCATAATATCAGCCCCCATGGCAAGATAAGTCTTAGCTGTATCTAAAATCGTTTCTCCCTTGCTCAGCGAAGAGGTTCCGGGAGCAAAGTTGAGAACATCAGCTGAGAGGCGTTTGGCTGCTAGTTCAAAACTGCTGCGGGTTCGGGTAGATGGTTCAAAAAATAAATTAGCAACTACATGACCTTGCAAAGCAGGCACCTTTTTTGTTCGCCTTGAGAGTACTTCCCGAAAACTAGCAGCGGTTTGCAAGACAGTGTTGTATTCAACTGGTAAAAAATCAGCCAAGGAAAGAATATGGCGGCGAATCCAGGTGGCATTAGCCATAGAAATAGTGTGCGAATTCGATAACTTAGTCTTGCCCAAGGATAAAACAAGATAAAAAAATAGGGCAGCTTTGACAGCCACCCAGAAGATTAGTCTATTTTTCAGAGAAGCAGAACGGCTAGCCTAGTACTCTAGGCAAAAGCAATCACCAGTTAAGAAACTAAGCGGTCACAGCTTTTTTAGATACGGCAGCTAACTCACCTTTAGCATATTTAGCTGCAAAGTCATCGAGGCTCATCTGCTTGATCTTGCTGGCATTTCCAGCGGTGCCAAACTGCTGATAACGATCCAAGCAAACCTGCTTCATGTACTTGATGGAAGGCTTGAGGAAATGACGAGGGTCAAAATTCGAGGGATCTTTGGCAGCCGCTTCGCGAATTGCAGCAGTGATTGCCAAACGGTTGTCGGTGTCGATATTTACCTTGCGAACACCGCTCTTGATGCCCTTTTGAATTTCTTCAACGGGTACACCGTAGGTTTCAGGAATCTTACCACCGTACTGGTTGATAATCGCAATCAGGTCTTCTGGTACAGAAGAAGAACCATGCATTACCAAGTGGGTGTTAGGCAGACGGCGATGAATTTCTTCAATCCGGCTGATGGCAAGAATCTCACCTGTCGGTTTGCGAGTGAACTTGTAAGCACCGTGGCTAGTGCCAATGGCAACGGCTAAAGCATCAACTTGGGTACGCTCAACAAATTCTACTGCTTCGTCAGGATCGGTTAATAACTGGTCGTGGGAGAGCTTCCCTTCAGCGCCGTGACCATCTTCCTTGTCACCCATGCCGGTTTCTAGAGAACCTAAGCAACCTAGTTCACCTTCGACGCTAGCGCCAACAGCATGAGCTACTTTTACTACCTCAGCAGTGACATTGGCGTTGTACTCGAAGCTAGCAGGTGTTTTGGCATCTGCCTCTAGGGAGCCATCCATCATCACGCTAGTAAAACCGTGGCGGATAGCAGAGTAGCAAGTGGCTGGGCTATTACCGTGGTCTTGGTGCATAGCAATCGGAAGATGGGGGTAGGTTTCTACCGCTGCCAAAATCAAATGACGGAGGAAGTTCTCCCCTGCATAAGTGCGGGCACCACGAGAAGCCTGTAAAATCACTGGGCTATCGGCTTCCTCAGCAGCCTGCATAATTGACTGGATCTGCTCCATATTATTGACGTTGTATGCTGGGATGCCGTAGCCGTTCTCAGCAGCGTGATCTAACAGCAGCCTCATTGGTACGAGCGCCATAAGTGATTCTCCTAACTTCTGGGTTATTTTCAGCCAGTTGTTTATAAACGAGCTTAATTGTTACAACAATCTTAAAATATTTTACCAACATAAAGTAAATTATCTTTAAATTTACTCTATTTGTACTACTTATAAGCTTTTCTGATAGCTTTTAAAGTTTTTACTGATGCTTCAGGGTTTCCGTTGATTCTCCTCAATGGCAAGGTTAGGGTGTCTCAATATGGGTCGCCCGGGACTCGAACCCGGAACTAATCGGTTAAAAGCCGAGTACTCTACCATTGAGTTAGCGACCCTAGAGCGTGATTACTTTAAAGCAACGTCTCTTAAGATAGCACAAATTAGCAGAAATTGTGGAAAGTTAATCAAAAAAGCATCGCTTTCAGACTAACAGAAGCTTCTAAACTCTCTCCAGGAGACAATCTGGTAATTTTCTCTCCTGTGTTTAGGGCATTGCGAGGAGCACTCCAGGGTTCTAGGCAATAAAAGTCTTTGCCCTTAACTGTCCAGAAAACTAGAGTCGAGTAGAGTTCAGTGTAACTGAGCGTTATTTTGATGCGGCGCTCTTTGTCGATTGCACTGGCGCAATTGTCGTTAGGCTCTAGAAAGGCAGCATCTATTTCGTCAGTACTCAGGTCAAAACCACCATCGAAGGAATGAACTACTTGCGAATTCTGATTTTGATATTCTGATGCTGGAATATCTAACTCTAATTGGTCTTTATCAGATATTAAAAAGTAGGGATGCAGCCCTGTGGAAAAGGGCATCGGCTCCTCAGAATAATTTGTGTAGCGCTGCTGAATTTCTAAGGTATCGCCTTTGAGTTGATAGGTAAAGCTGACTTGGAAGTCAAACGGATAAACAGCACGAGTCTGATCATTGCTATTGAGCACTAGGGTAAGACTAGCTCGCTCGTTGGTTAGCTGTTCTGTAACTCTCCAAGGCAAGTTCCGGGCAAAGCCGTGTTGTTTGAGCTGAAACTCTTTACCTTGGTAGGTATAGGTATTATCAGGTAGGTTGCCACAGATAGGGAATAAGATCGGGATACCACCGCGCACGGTTAGGCTGGGATCGGCAAAGCGTTCGTTGTCAAGATAGAGAATTTCTTGTCCCTGGAAGCTCCACTGAGTTACTATGCCACCACGTTCAGGGACAATCTCCAGTTGAGATTTAGCTTCTTGGTCAGTGAGTGTGTAGGTTTGGTATTGTTTTTGACTTGTTGTGATCTCAAACACTAGCTTAATTTACCCCTCAGAAATCCAATGTTTACTCGCCGCAAGAGCACTCTAACAAACTCTTTTGACAAAACTGCCATCCGGTTCACAAATTCTTAACAGGTTTGAGTTGAACGACAGCTTTGATTACTTCAGTTTCTGGGACTCTCATCAGGTTCAGAGTGAGTTGTTGATTACCTTATTCCTTGGTGTGGTAATGCCTCATTAGAGGCGATTGATCGCACAAGACTCGTGTGTGTGATTTGGCTCACAAAACATCGTGTTTAGGATTACACTTTCTTGCTGACTTCAGTCAGCTAATAGATAACTAAAACATCCGATAATCTTGGTAGTGGATGATAAACAATACTCTGGCTAGATGATTAGCACACTCGTCAATTCAGCTCTTCAAACAGGCTGCCTTAGTGTGGCCTCTGAGAGCCTAATCCGTCAGGTAATGGAAACGGCTGGCTACCAAGCATCTGACTTGGAAGCTCTGAAAATTCTTGACGAGGCTATCAATTCAGGTCAAATACAACGAGAGGCTCGTTCTGCTCGAATTAGAGTTTCGCTTAAAAGCAGTCTTTAAATAAATATCAAAGCGCCCTTGTCGATCATCACTATTGATGCAGGCATATTGATCATTTCCTTTCCTTATCTGGTTAACTAAACCAGGGAATCAGGGGAACTGGGGTTTGCATAGAACTCTCTGAGACCTTAGATCATCAGTAGTAAGCTAACCGAAGATCGATAAAAGTCTCAGTACTAAATAAATAATTGTATTTGTGATACTTCAGCAAACGGGATAACTTATTCCGCATACCTGCTGATGAAGTATATAATGGCAACGATAGGGGTTGGGTACATCATTGATAGATTGATAGGGGAAGGCTATCCTAGAGAAAATAGCCTTTTTGCAAACTGGTCATTTTTGTCGGGACTCTGCATTGCATTTAAAAGACCAGAAAGCTCACCCCAAAACGAAAGTTATTTCATCAGGAAATTCTGATCAATCGCCATCTTATCTCAGCCCATCCTCAGACTTCGAGAGGGTGATTTATGTCAGCACCAGGGAAATCGAAAGACTGCACTATTGCACAAAGCCGATAGAACGAGTAGTATGTCACAATATTAATGTCTGGAAATTTCAGGCAATTGAACAAAACTAGTCAACCAGGGTTTGTCAGCTGGAAAAAGCAGGCTAGTTGCAATGGCGGAAATAACTTGTGCCTTCCCCGACATTGGCTTCTCGTCAATGCCAACTTACAAAAGGCCACTTATCTGCTCACAGGTCAGATTCCACTCCACCATTGCCTTGAGCCGGATTTTATGGGCTGCTTACACCCTCAAGTGAGAACGTCAAAGGTTAGTTTTGATAATCGAAGGTACTCTGGAATCACTCTCAAGATTGCTATTGGATGCAAGCTAAAATTCTAAGCATTACAGGGGAAAGCTCGTGGGGGGAAATCACCTTTGACGATTCAAGCTCACACCAAGTTACCCCCATTTTAAATTCGCAAGTAAGCCGTGTCCCCGCAAAAGGAGTTGCTTGCTTCAAAAGTACTCGAAGAGTTGTCTGCTCAGGAGAAGCAAAATATGCTACATCGCAAGATATATCAACTCTGTTGCGATGGTCGTGAGGTCTGTGTTTTCTTACGGGATCAGCAACGTTGGATTGAACGTGCTCGCATCGTAGATATCGAAGGAGATTTAGTGACCATCCGCTATGAAACTGAGGAAGAAGATGAAGTCAGTTCCTGGGAAGAAATGGTTCGTTTGGAAAGCATTGGTTCTGTAACTCAGAAGCTAGCTTTTGTCTCTAGAGGTCATTCTGAACCCCTAGTTTCTGACGATTGCCCGGAAGTAGAGCAAATTCATCCACGCTCCCAAGACTCCAATCAAGAGTAGGTTGACTAATTAGTCGGTCTGCCTATCATTAAACCAATTGTCAGAACTTTTTGGAGTAGCTGAAGCCCAGTGAAGCAAGCCTGCACTGGGTTCGTTTTAATAGGCGAGACTGTCAATTAAACATCCGAGTGTAGCTTGTTTGGGAGATGGAGTTCCATTCTTGATGTGGAACCTAACCAAGCCTTTTGATCTCACTGTTAGTTAACAATCAGGTTTCTCTGGTTGGTTCAACAGGTTCAAAAGCTGGACAGTAACCCTCTGGTGTTACTTTAAAACCGTATAGGGGAGAAGCCCGATTCCAACAGCGTTGGCCCCGCTGATAAAGGCAGTTCCCGCAACAGTCGATGTTACTCGGCACCTTGGCGTTGCTGCTCTGAGTAATCAGTTCTTTTTGCGACAATCCGCGAAGAACTAGTTCTTCCCCTTGCCAACGAGCTTCCACTAGACCAGTATCCGCAAAAGTTTGCCACCGGGGGTCAGTCGCAATCGACTCCGGTAGAGTAATTTTGATTAAGGCTCCTGACTCAGTAAGCTCACCTTCGTAATTAGTTTCCGGTGGTGGGGCTGGTTGAATAAAGGTCTCACCAATAGTCAGCTCGACAAGTGTTCCCGCCGCAGGTGAATGGAGGTGATAGCGATTTTGCAACTCCTCTAAGCCAGTTAGATCAGCTAAGTAGGCAGGAGCACCGTGGACAAAAACGACATGCTGAGGACGCAGGTTATGAATTAGTTGGGTTGTTCCCAAGCAATCACTGTGTTCGGCAAGCAAATAAGTTTCTACACTACGAACTGCCCTCTGATCAATTCTTAGAGGATATCCCGGTCTTTCTGGTTGCAGGACGACGGGATTAATGGCGTCTGGGTGCCAGTATCGGCTCAAGTCCGCCTTTTTGTCAGTTAGAACGATACAGGGAGGTAAGCCCAGAGACGATTGCTGACTTTCATCTAAACGGCGCACACGAGGACGTACCCGTTCATCCCAAAAGAGGGGTTGATGCCGAGCAAAGTTTTGCACTGATGCAGGAAGATGAGGTAACACTTCCAGGTAAGCGTCACAACCAGTGGCAATGCTGCCCTCTACCCAAATATCCAGATCTCGACCGGTAAAGTGGTGATGACTGCGCAGGAGCATTAAGATTTCTTGACCTAGCCCCAAGGTTGGTACTGGGAGTACTACTGAATTTTTTTCGATAATCGCCTGCTCAATACGCGCCATCAACTGCTTTTCCTGTTGACGACGGTGGGGATGTCTCGAGGTGCCGTAACTTCCTTCTAAAATCAGTACATCCGGTTGGATACTCCTCAGGGATTCTACAGATAATCCCTCTACCAACCGCAAATTAGAGCGGAAAAAGTCACCTGTATAAAGCAGCCGATAAATGCGGCGAGAAGTCGTATAAGTTAATAATAGAGCAGCTGCCCCAGGCAAATGTCCCGCCGGGAACAACTCAGCACTTAAACTATCACAGAATTCAATAGGCGTTCTCCAAGGTAACGCTTGACAGAATCTGGGAATGTCTTGGGGGGGTATTTGAGGCCAATTTAGTGGCAGTAACTGAGTTGTTACCTCGCTGGCGTAGATCGGCAATTGGGGGAAAGCTTGGTGAAGAGCTAGCAAACCCCTAGCGTGATCAGCGTGGGCATGGCTACATAGCACCAAATCTGCTGGCGGACTTACACCAGTCTTCAAAGATGAAATGTCAGCCAAACCACAGTCAAGGAGAATGCGGTGTGGGCCCATCCGCAGCAATAAACAAACTCCCTCATTGTCATAACCGACACCATAGGGTAAACAGGTTAATCTTTCATCATCATGAGAAGATGCCAGTGGGTGTTGATTGCTCATGGGCAAAGATTAGGGACACTGAGCAGCTATTAGTTCTACACTTTTATCGTGTCGTGCCAATAGGTATGACCGCAGTTTTAAAAGCACTGCTTGAACTTGCTGGTGTACTAAAAGAAGCAGTGTAACGTTGAACAGCAAAAGAGATGCCTCTTTGGAGGCGGGTTCGCCCTCGCCAGCGCAGTAGAATAAGGGTAGGTGAGGGCTATGGTAAAAGCAAAAAAAAGCGGCATTCCGCAAAATATTTTGCTTCTCTCTAAGCTGACGCCAACAGGACTATAGTTTCTCAGATAAAAAAGACTGAGGTACTCCAATTTTTTGAAGTTATTCTAGATATGCAGAGCTATGGTCTAGTAGGAATTAAACCCACAAGCCCTTGCAACCCAGCTTTTTTTTGATGATTATTGAGGGTTCTCTTTACAACGTAAGGTAATAATTAGTAGTGTCTGAGAGGCTCAAAGCTGACTAAGTTAATGGGCAGAACCATTACCGTGATAGTTATCTGAATCGTAAAATCCGTTCTTGGTGCCGAAAAAGAGGCACAGAACAGTAAAAGCAACTGTCAATATAACTAAAATCAGTTTTACATCCATTTGTCTGATAACCTATTTCTCAAGTTCGTTTGAATTCTTCTTACTGAAGACAGTCAATTGGTTATGTCTTGAGTTTGGTACAGCTGAGGCAACAATCATCTAAGCTTGAAAACTTTTTGATGTTGTAGTAGTCACACTGGCACAAGCTCAAGCAAGGGGTTAGCCTAACTGGATTCTCGAAAATCAGGGTAATTGGGCAGTGCCCCAACAGCTATGATACACCTTTATCATCTTTTCTTAGTCAACTTAATATGATATGAAAGATAGTGAAGAGAAAATTAAGTCAAGAAATTGTCTTGATCTCTACTTTCATAAGCAACTTGTTTTTTTAGAAAAGAGACCGGGCGAATTGAGCTTGTGTGACCTCTCTCCTGAAAATCGGTTTAAAAGTGGCAAGTGGCAAGTGGTAATTCGAGAATTGTCTTCCTTAGCTGTAAGTGCAGCTCATCTATAATAATCTTGCTTGAGAGCCAAGCAATTTATCCCAGAGCTTCTTGAGGTTTTTCTTTGCACCCCAAGCCTTTTTAATCTATTCTTAACCCGCTAGTTTCTGACGGGATGATTGGCAATTTAACAACCAGGAAGTGTTGCTAGAGATAAATTTCTTGCCCTTGCTCCATAAAACGGACATCCTTGATGTTTAGTGGAGAGTTCGTTGTAAGGGTTTTTCGCAAACTGCCGAAAAGATTGTATTGTTCGCATGTGGAGAGCGAAACAAACTGCCGTTGCGCATCAGGAGAGCGGCGTAAATCAATGGTGGCAATCTTAGTATCAGCATCGATATTGACTCGATATCCCACTAATTCAAAGTCAGCCGAGTTAGTTTGCGCTAAAACTTTGTCCACCGCAGCAGATACAGAGTTACTCGCAGGGACAGTCACGACTTCCGGTACTAAAGCTTGGCACTGACTGTCAGTTGTATAGATATTGACAGCAAGAGTTTTTGTAGCAGTACTGTCTTGTTCAACGACCGCATGAGGCTCGCTAGCAAGGGCGAAATCATTAGACACTAGACTTGCTGTAGCTTGGCTATCGCTTGCCAGTGTAAGAGTAGCCGATGGCACACGACTATTAGCTGCAACAAAACTATAACTACCCAAACCAACAAACATTGTCCCAATAGTCAGGGATAGTAAATAATAATGCTTAATAATTTTCATCTGGGCTAGAGCGAAACTGCTTTTCTATCTATTGACCACTAAGACAGCGGTAACAGGATTATTCGCAGTTACTAGTTGCAGATCAGTACAATTTGGCTTGATGCCAAAAGTTAACCCACCCCTAGAGCCAAGAGTGGGTTGATAGTGATAGTTTGTCAAGACTATTGTCAGTTCTTCGGTTTATAGGTAGAAGCGACATGCAATTCCTTCAACTGCTTCGGATCTACAGTAGCAGGAGCATCAGTGAGCAGAGAACGAGCCTGCTGGGTTTTCGGAAAAGCAATCACATCCCGAATCGACTCTTCTCCTGCCAATAGCATTACCAATCTGTCTATACCGTAAGCAATACCCCCGTGAGGCGGTGCACCATATTCAAACGCCTCCAGCAAAAAGCCAAATTTACTATGGGCTTCTTCTGGAGACAAGCCAATTGCCTCAAACACCTGCTGCTGAATTTCTTGCTGGTAAATCCGCAGACTACCGCCTCCGACTTCATAGCCATTAAAGACTAAATCGTAGGCTTGTGCTCTTGCCGTCTTGAGATCATCCAAGTCATCGGGGTGAGGAGCGGTAAAAGGGTGATGCAAAGCTTCTAAACGATTCTCACCTGCATTCCACTCAAACATGGGGAAGTCTGTCACCCAGAGCAAGTTAATTTGCTCAGTGTCAATTAGCCCTAGTTCCTGACCAATAACTAACCGCAGACGGTCAAGAGTTTTATTGACAATTTCAGCAGAACCAGCGCCAAACAGTAACAAATGACCTTCTGTAGCACCAGTCAGCTCTAATAATTTCTGTTTCTGGGCTTCTGTTAGGTTGTCTTTAATCGCCCCAATGGTATCAATCTCGCCTCCTGCTCGCACTCTGATGTAAGCGATTCCCTTGGCCCCAGCTTCGCTGGCTTCCTTAAATAAGTCACCACCAGGCTTAATCCGCACATTAGAGATCGCTTCATTGCCGCCCGGAATGGGTAACACCTTGACAATGCCCCCACTCTTAACCGCACCGGAAAAGACTTTGAAGCCAGAATCTTTGAGTAAGTCGGAGACATCCACTAGTTCCAAGCCAAAACGCGTATCTGGTTTATCAGTACCGTAGCGCTCTAGGGCTGTCTCATAAGTGAGGCGTGGAAAGGGACGTGGTAAATCGATGCCTTTGACAGCTTGGAAAATATAACTAACTAACTCTTCATTGAGCTGGAGAATTTCCTCCTGGGACATGAAACTCATTTCCATGTCTAACTGGGTAAACTCTGGTTGTCGATCTGCTCGGAGATCTTCGTCTCGGAAGCAACGAGCAATTTGGTAGTAGCGGTCAAAGCCCGATACCATCAACAACTGCTTAAAAAGCTGGGGAGACTGCGGTAAGGCATACCACTCACCAGGATTGGCACGGGAAGGCACCAGATAGTCTCTAGCCCCTTCTGGAGTAGAGCGAGTTAGTATCGGGGTTTCAATTTCAATGAAGTTTTGCTGATCTTCCAAATAGCGGCGCATTGCTTTGACCACTTGATGGCGCAGTTGCAGGTTACTGCTCATGCGATCGCGTCTCAAGTCTAAATAGCGATACTTCAGCCTCAAGTCTTCTCGTACTGTATCAAGATCAGCCGTGGAAACTTGGAAGGGTAGCTGCTTGCGTACCATGTTGAGCAATTCGATCTTGTCAGCGTAAATTTCTACCTCACCCGTAGGTAGTTTAGGATTCAGGGAATCTTCTGGACGCTGGCTGACTCGACCAGTAATTCTAACTACGTATTCATTGCGCAGAGCTTCTGCGTCTTTATAGGAATCTGGAGTGCGTTGGGGATCACTGACTATTTGGACAATGCCGGTGCGATCGCGCAAGTCGAGAAATATCACACCCCCATGGTCGCGGCGACGGTCTACCCAGCCACACAGGGTAAGTGTCTCTCCGATTTGTTCTTTTCTTACTTCGCCGCAATAATAGGTTCGCATAGTTGCTAATCAGTGACTTTGGCTGGTGTATAGGGAATAAAAGAGCGCCAAGCCTGATGTCTATAATAAGCGCCATACTGCTCACTCCGCAGTACAAATTGAGACTAATTGCTCTTAGCTGATTACTAACTGGGGAAAGTTAATTAAGAAACCGCCACTTGAACCATTTCCTCTGGGGTCAAAGAGGAATGTATCACCTCGCCGTCGCGGAACCAAACAATACGCTTGGTCAGACGTGCTACCTCTGGTTCGTGAGTCACCATGACCACGGTAATGCCACTAGCATTGAGTTGAGTAAAAATCTCCATCACTTCGGTGGTGGTGCGAGAATCTAAAGCCCCAGTCGGCTCATCTGCCAACACTAGGACTGGTCTATTGACGATAGCACGAGCGATCGCTACCCTTTGCTGTTGTCCCCCAGAAAGTTGTGTTGGCTTATTGGTCATGCGGTTGCCTAAACCTACCCTCTGCAAAGCTTCCCTAGCGCGATCGCGTCTTTCACTTAGGGGAATACCAGCATAAACCATGGGCAGCATCACGTTTTCCAGCGCCGTTAATTGGGGCAGTAGATGGAACTGCTGAAAGACAAAGCCAATCTTGAGATTGCGAATTTTTGCTAGCTCAGAATCATCTAGTCTAGATACGTCAACCCCATCTAGGTAATACTGTCCTGATGTCGGTCTATCAAGACAGCCGACAATATTCATTACCGTAGACTTACCAGAGCCAGATGCTCCCATAATCGAGCAATACTCACCCTGCTCCACAATCAGGCTAACATCAACCAGTGCTTTGACTTCAGTATTGCCATAACCATAGATTTTAAAGATATTTTCCAGGCGAATAATGACAGGCTTGTGAACCGGAGTCTCAGGTTTACTCTTGTCCATTTCTAATAGCAGTTAGCAACTGCTTACAATTTACTCTCTATAGCTAACTCAAAATTCTTCAAGAGTCTTTATTGTCCTCCTTTTCTCGAAACCGAAGTTACACCTCACTAACCTAAAAATTAGGCGCTCCGCAAAGCTACAATCGGGTCAAGTTTTGCTGCCTGTCGCGCTGGTACAACCCCAAAGAACAACCCAATACCACCAGAGAAACCGACGGCTAGGGTGATTGCCGCCATTGGTACACTAGGTTTGAGGGGGGTAATGATACCAACGAGCATACCCCCACCGATGCCGATTCCTGTGCCAATAATGCCGCCCATTACCGACAAAATCACTGCTTCGATGAGGAACTGAGTCAGAATATCTCTTTGGGTGGCACCAATTGCCTTGCGCAAACCGATCTCCTGGGTGCGCTCAGTCACCGAGACCAGCATAATATTCATGATGCCAATACCGCCCACTAATAGAGAAATACCTGCGATCGCACTCAGCAATAAGCTCATTGCCCCCGTTATTTGACCAACTAGTTCCAGGAAAGACTTACTAGCCACAACCGTAAAATCTTTTTTACCATGCAGGCGCGTCAGTACATTTGTTATCTGAAATGATGCGGCTCTAATACTAGACTGATCCTTTGCCGTCACCTGAATATAATCTACAGGAATGCCATAGGCAGACTTACGACCAGCTACCTGGTTAGCCATCGTAGTAATCGGGATATAGACAAACTCATCCGGGTTATCTCCGACAAAAGAACCTTTAGCTTGCATCACCCCAATTATCTGAAAAGACAGATTGTTGATCAGCACTTCCTTGCCGATTGGGTTCTCATTATCAAACAACTTACTAGCTGCGTCTGCTCCCAAGGCAACTACTTGAGCATTTCTTTGCTGTTGAGAAAGGTCAAAAAAGCGACCCTGAGCCACTGGTATATTGAGTACAGCCGTCATCTCTGGCGTTGTTCCCGTGACGCTGGTAGAGAGTCTTCTACTGCCGTGAGAGAGGGATAGTCTGCTGGAGATCATGGGAGCCACATCCGTTACCGCAGGCACTTGATTCTTAATCGCCTCAGCGTCTGAGAGTACTAGCCTTTGCTCTTGGATTGCTAAACCCTCTCTATCTTCACTAGCAGTAAAGACAACCAGCCGATTAGCTCCAAAAGCTTCCAGTTTGCCTACCATAAAGTTTTGCGCTCCCTGGCCAATACCGACCATCGCAATTACGGAAGCATTACCGATGATAATACCCAGCATAGTTAGACTACTACGTAGCTTGTTAGCCCTCAGGGTAGTGACCGCCATGTTGACGCTTTCAAAAATATCCATAGCCTAACTCTCCCCTTAATTTTCGAGCGATTAGCGCGGTCTTGGCTCCTCAAAACTGATAGCTGACAGACAACTAGCTAGAATGCTACTGTGTCAACGCCTTCGATTTTTTGGTCTGCTGGAGGCTCAATAAAAATCCTTTCCCCCTGAGAAACTCCCTGAAGAATTTGGGCTTGATTGCCGTTGTCTGGGCCGACTGTGACTGATCGGAATTGAGCTTTATTCTTATTCTTTTCGTCAGGCACTAAAACACCCGTCTGACCATCTTTTTTGGTGACAATCGCAGCCAGGGGAACTACCAACGCATTCTGGATTTCGTCACCCAGAAAAGCTAATTTGACATTCATGCCTGACTTTAGTTTGTTTTGACCTGTTTTTAGAGCTACCTTGACTCGAAAGAGTGTGACATTATTTTCCTGAACAGCTCTAGGCGCAATTAAGCGGACACTACCCGTAAAGCTTTCCTCTGGATAGGCATCAGAGCTAATTTCTACAAATTGACCTGGTTTAATACTGGCAATACTAGCTTCTGGGACTTTCGCTTCCACTTCTAAGCCACTAGAGAGTTCAGCGATAGAAGCGGAACTGGCACCATCACTAGAAGAGGCTGCTGTTGTGGGCGTTACAAAGTCACCTTTTTCGGCAAACAACTGTGTAATTGTGCCAGCAAAAGGAGCACGAATTAAGGTATTTTCTAGCTGAGTTTCGTAGTACTGCAATTGAGCTTTTGCTTGGGCAACTTCAGCTTCAGCTTGCGCGATTTCTTGGGGACGCGTACCATTGCGAATTTTTGCCAAGCTTTCTCTTTGTTCTTTGAGACGAGAGGTTTGCGCATCCAGATTAGCTTTTGCCTCTCGTTCTGCGTTCACATAATCTCCGAGTTCGTTACTAGAAATTGCTCCATCTTTTGCCAAGAGTTGGTTACGTTGTAGCTCTTCGGTAGCGCGATTCAACCTTGCCTGAGCCTCGGCAACATTTGCCTCAGCTGTTCCCACTCTTGCCCTAGCTTCGGCAATTTCTTCTGGACGATTACCGACACGCTTTTGAGCTAAATCTGCCTCATATCTAGTAAGTAAAGCTTTGTATTGATTGACTTGAGCTTGAAACTGCTCACTCTCCATGCGCGCCAACAATTGGCCTGGCTCTGCTCGGTCACCTTCATCAATATATAATTGGTCAATGCGGCCCGCTTCTTTGGGACTGAGGTTAATTTTCCTTACTGCTTGGACAACACCGTTGCTTTTAATTTGAATCGCCAAGCTTTGAGAGGTAACGGCTACAGTCTGCTGGGCAATATCTGATTGGCGAGGATTACCCTGGAGCGCGAAGTATGTAGTAGCGACTGTTCCCAGTAAGCCAACGGTAATCAATCCCGTTAGCCAGGGATGGCGTTTCCTGAATTTATCAAGCATTAGTAGTTCCATCGGTTTGTCCCTCACCTCAGGACTATCTCTAGTTTAGAGGGTGAATACAACCCACACTTCATCCGGGCAGTTCACCCATTTGGGTGATTTTGCTTTTTTACTCTTGCCAAGCTATATCTACAGTTTTGATGCTCTCAAGGGTTTAGTGTTTAAAACTTAATCTTTGCTTATACTGCTCCCAGTATTGCTAACTAACCCTACCAATATTTGCTGCAGAGATAGTTCTACAGATAACAGGTTGTAGCAGTATCTTGTAATCCCGGAAAAATTTTGGCTGAGATTTCTGTAACGATCAAGTCAATTATGCGCTAATTTAGCGGAAGATTCTCTCTTTGTTGTCTTTCGCCGTGCCCAAGCATATTCCTTTATTTTCTCTTCTGGTTATCTTTGGTTTGCTAAGTGTACAAACACCAGCTTCTGGGCAGGCGCTCTTGCCCTATACCCTACAGCTTGATTCAGAAAAACTAGAGCAACAGGGCTTAAATTTGGTTCAAGATGCGGTTCAGTTAGTACGCTTTCAGCAGTATGAACTAGCACTACCCAAAGCCGAACTAGCGATTCAACTTGCTCCTGATATCTATCAAACCTGGTTTATCTTAGGTACTTTGTATGTGCAAAACCAGGAGTTGGATAAAGGCATTGCTGCCTTAAAAAAAGCCAGAAGCCTAGCACCAGACGAAGCAGTAATTTTATTTAATTTAGGTTCAGCACATCTGAAAAAAGAGGACTATCAAGCTGCCGTCACCGACTTATCAGCGGGGTTGAAGTTACAATCCGAGGTTCCAGAAGCTTTGTTCGCTCTGTTTGACTTGGGCAATGCGTACTACATGCTCAAGGATTTCGATAAAGCTGTTTCGGCTTACGATAAAGCCGTCGCTAAGGAAAAAGACTTCTGGCCAGCAATTAATAATATTGGGCTAGTTAAGTATGAGCAGGGTGACGTTACGGGTGCAATTGACAAATGGCAAGCAGCAATCGCCGTTGATCAGGAAGCCGCAGAACCTAAATTAGCGGTAGCCGTGGCACTCTACGGTCAAGGTGAGCTAGAAAAAGCCATCTCCATGGGAGAGGCGGCGATCCTCTTAGACTCTCGTTACGCTGACTTAGAGTTTCTCAAGGAGAATCTTTGGGGCGAACGTCTGATTTCGGCAACTCAAAAGTTTCTAGAAAACCCGAAGATCCAAGATGCCCTTGCCAAAAGTCAACAAACGCCCATCACAGTAGAAGTTGCCCCTGAGTAAAGAGTAGCAAGCAAAGACATTGCGCTTCACTCCTTTTAAGAGGGTTTAGAAGTGGGTGGAAAGTTACACCGCCCTCTTATCAGGCAATCCCCGACTAACTATGACGACTAAATATTTCATCTCTTGGGCAAGTTTCTCTCACGAATTACTGATAAAGTCTATAACTACTAACTTTATTAACTGGGAAAAATATTTCTCCCCATTGCCTCTAGAAAGAGTTTTTCGGGTTTTTATCTGCAATTACTAGTCGATCCTTCCTTAATTCCCTGATTGAGGCGTGGGGCTTTTATCCGTCGAAATTTATTGATCCACAAAAGTAGTGACGCATCCTTCTCTAAAGAGGATATATATACAAGATTACCTGATATTTGCAGGCTCACAGCCAAAAAATCTGCTCGGAAAGCTCGTTGTTCACTTGAACCTTAGGGCTGAGAGTGTACTATTTGTGTTTGGATATGTAAATAAATCACAGGCAGAATAGCACAAGGACTCAAGCTACTAGACCCTCCTTTTGTTGTAATAGAAGGTGCCTAATATGTTATCAATATGTAACCATAATCTATGTTATCGAGTTGCCGCGCCGATTTTCTTACCCTGAGCAAGCCAAAACAACCATAGTAGGGACATTCAGGTGGTGGTGGTTCAATCAAGCAGGACGGGATAAGAATTTATTTATCTTCTGGTAACAGTGCCATGATCTGATCAACAAATTGTTGATGGTCAACCACTGGCTTAGAAATGTAGCCGTCGGCACCACTTTGCTTGAGGAAGTTTTCGCGATCGCCCTCCATCGCGTGAGCTGTAACTAGAATAATCGGCATATCTTTAGTTTGAATGTCAGCTTTCAACATCTGAGTAATTTTAATGCCGTCCACTGACTTACCCTGGTAAACGCTGTGGGCTAGGGAAACATCCATCAAAATAATGTCAGCCGTTCTAGCCTGGGCAATTTGCATGACCTCTTCAACATCTTCGGTATGTTTAACATCCAAGCCGCCGCGCTTGCTGAGAATTTTGGAAAAAACGCGGGCATTAATCGGGTCGTCTTCTACAATCAGGACGGTTTTCATAGGCTTTACATCAAGAAGGTCTTCATTTTCAATAGTGCGCTTTGATTATAAGTCTGACAGGGACTTTGTAATCTTGCCATTGAAAAAGCGATACTTCATTAAATTTTGGTCAGAAAAGAGGAAACTTAACTCATGGCAAAACAGCTGAACCTGCTTGCAACTGGTCAGGTCATCCCCACGGCATTACACACGGAGATGCAACGGTCATATCTCGAATATGCCATGAGTGTGATTGTGGGGCGTGCCTTACCCGACGTCCGCGATGGTCTCAAGCCTGTTCATCGACGCATCTTGTATGCGATGCATGAGTTAGGTCTCACACCAGACAGACCTTTTCGTAAATGTGCTCGTGTTGTCGGAGACGTTTTAGGTAAATATCACCCCCACGGTGACCAGGCGGTTTACGACGCCATGGTGCGTCTCATTCAAGTCTTCTCAACACGCTATCCTCTCCTAGATGGTCATGGAAACTTTGGTTCGGTAGATAATGACCCGCCAGCAGCAATGCGTTACACCGAAACCAGGTTATCTCTAATTGGCAATGAATCACTACTTGCAGAAATTGGTGAGGCGACCGTTGATTTTGCCAATAACTTTGATGGCTCTCAGCAAGAGCCCGTAGTACTGCCTGCCCAGTTGCCAGTTTTATTGCTCAATGGCTGCTCCGGCATTGCTGTAGGTATGGCTACTAATGTTCCTCCCCATAATTTGGGAGAAGTAGTCGATGCACTGATTGCTCTAATTGACCGTCCCGATTTAGCAGACGAGAAATTGTGGAAATTAATTCCAGGGCCAGATTTCCCAACCGGAGGAGAAATTGTTGAGACCTCAGGCATTAGGGATGCCTACAATACTGGTCGTGGTAGTATCCCGATGCGGGGTATTGCTCAAGTTGAAGCAATTCCTCGTGGTCGAGGCAGGCGCGGCAGACGAGAAGCCATCATAATCACTGAATTGCCCTATCAGGTGAATAAGGCAGCCTGGATAGAAAAAGTCGCAGATCTAGTCAATCAAGGGCGTATTGAAGGAATTGGAGACTTACGAGACGAAAGCGATCGCCAAGGCATGCGGGTGGTTATAGAAATCAAGCGAGATGCCTTAGCCCAAGAAGTGCTTCAGCAGCTATACCAGCACACCGCACTCCAAAGCAACTTTGGGGCGATTATGCTAGCGCTAGTCAACGGACAGCCACGCCAGCTCACCCTAAGGCAATTGTTAGAAGAGTTTCTCCGTTTCCGAGAACAGACTCTCACCAGGCAATATACTTACGAGCTTGAGGAAAAACAAAGACGCCTTCACATCGTAGAAGGTTTACTAGCGTCTTTAGTACAACTAGACACAGTTATCGAAATCCTCAGAAATTCAGCTGATGGTACTACGGCAAAGAGGTCTCTCCAAGACCAGTTAAACATTAGCGAGAGTCAGGCAGATGCCATCTTAGGAATGCCCCTGCGACGCCTTACTGGTCTAGAAAAGCAAAAATTACAAACGGAATTCGATGAACTGAGTCTCCGCATTGATCAGCTGCAACGACTGCTCAGTAACCGGCAAGAGTTGCTCAAAGCCCTCAAAAAGGATTTGCGATCGCTCAAGCGCAGGTATGCCGATTCCCGCCGTACCAGGATCCGATCACAGCGCCGTGAGCAGGCAGAGCAAGTCAGCAAGAAAACTAAACTTTCCCCAGCTAAAAAAGCACAGGAGCAAAAAACCAAGGGAGCTAAGGGACAAAAAACTCAGATATCTGCTCAATCTTCACTTCCCCTCGATGATCAACAGACAATACTGGAATTTACTCATCAAGGGTACGTGCAACGACAGCGCCCTACCTCCTCAAAAAAAGCAACCAGATCGATCAAGACAGGAGATGACTTTGTTGTTAAGGCTCAGCTAACCTCAACAGAACAGGAGTTAATAATAATCACCAGTGGTGGCAAAGCTTACCCCGTCAAAGTTCGAGATATTCCACCAGCGGCTGGACTCAAGCAGGGGACTTCTTTAGTGGAATTGCTACCTCAAGCAGCGCAATCAGAAAATGTTACTGCCCACTTGAAGCTGCCTGATTCTCTGAAAAATTCCACCCTCATTTTGCTAACTCAGCAAGGACGCATCAAGCGGATACCAGCCTCAGAGTTAAATAACCTGACAACTAGGGGTACAACTCTGATCAAGCTTAAGGATGAGGATCAATTAAAGTTCGTCAGCCTTGCTCACACAAATCAACAACTAATCTTGGCAACCAGCAATGGGCGACTATTACGCTTTGAAATTGATAACCAACAACTGCCACTGATGGGGCGCACTGCTCAAGGTAATCAGGCTTTGCGGTTGCGCCGTCGAGAGCGCTTGATTGGTTGTGTGACCCTCAGTGCTAATGACAACCTTTTACTGGTTTCTGAGCAAGGGTGCGGTAAGCGACTGCCAGGGAGTGTGGTTAGATTGGTAAATCGAGGCGATCTAGGCACTCAGGCACTACAGTTTAAAACTTCTACAGACAGTTTGGTGGGAATTGCCCTGGCTTCACCAACCTCAGAGGTTATGCTGGAAACCAACACTGAGCGAAGACTACGTTTACCGATGGACACTGTCAAGTTATGGGGCAAAGATGGTACAGGTGATCAGGTAGCTAAACTCAAGCCGGAAGAAAAGATCATTAGTGTCACTGTTATGGAGATACAGAAAAGCCTCACCTAATTTCATCAAGCAGATGGGAAACTCCCATAACTTTTGACTCAAACTAAGGATTTTAGATGTTACTTTAATAGCAATTCTTAATAATTTATCAGCAGAAGATTTGGTTGAATTATTCTCCTTGTCAACCTTATGTGGTTGTCCCTTGACCTAAATCTTGCTGCTATATTGAATTGCTAGACATACCACTTACCAAGCATCTTTTCACTATTACCGCGAAGAAATTGGCACGAGAGACTCGATCAACCCAAGACAAAGATAAACTAAGGTCTTAGGGTTCAAAAACAGTGAAATTATCTAGCTGATTAACTAAAAAAAACTCGCTTGTGTAAATTTCACCAGATTGCCTTTTAGTTCGATAAAGATCATCAGAGCGGTTACAGAAAGCTACAATAGAGCCAGACTGTTGCCGAAAAACAGTAAATACAATTCACATGACGACTGCTGCACCGATAAAAACTCAGTACGAAGCAATCATTGGTCTAGAAACCCATTGTCAACTGAGTACTCAAACTAAAATTTTCTCTCCTGCCTCTACAGAATTTGGTGCTATCCCTAATACCAATATTGATCCCATTACTCTGGGATTGCCAGGGGTATTGCCGGTACTAAATCAAAAGGTATTGGAGTACGCTGTCAAAGCAGGTTTGGCACTAAATTGCCAAATTGCACCTTACAGCAAATTTGATCGCAAACAGTACTTTTATCCTGATCTACCGAAAAACTACCAGATCTCTCAATTTGACCTGCCCATTGCTGAGCACGGCTGGCTAGAGATTGAACTGACTGACGATACCGGGAACCCAATCTGTAAAAAAATTGGCATTACCCGTCTTCATATGGAGGAAGATGCTGGAAAGCTGGTTCATGCTGGTAGCGATAGGTTATCGGGTTCTACCTACTCCCTGGTGGACTATAACCGGGCTGGGGTGCCACTGATTGAAATTGTCTCAGAGCCTGATATGCGCTCTGGTCAAGAGGCGGCAGAATATGCCCAGGAACTACGTCGTATCGTGCGCTATATCGACGTCAGTGATGGCAACATGCAGGAAGGTTCTCTACGCTGCGATGTCAATGTTTCTGTACGCCCTTGGGGGCAAAAGGAGTTTGGCACCAAAGTTGAAATCAAAAATATGAACTCCTTCAGCGCTATTCAAAAAGCAATTGACTACGAGATAGAGCGGCAAATAGCAGCACTCGAATCTGGAGAAACAATTGCGCAAGAAACGCGCCTTTGGGAAGAGAATAGCCAGCGCACTATCAGCATGCGCAGCAAGGAAGGTTCTAGCGATTATCGCTATTTCCCGGAACCTGACTTGCCACCGATTGAGGTATCCAAAGAGCAGTTACACGAATGGGGTAGTCAACTCCCAGAGCTTCCGGCGCAAAAGCGACATCGTTACGAAAATGAGCTGGGACTCTCTGCTTATGATGCCCGCGTGCTGACAGATGATCGATTGGTGGCAGAATATTTTGAAGCCGCTGTTGCTGCTCAAGCTAATCCTAAGCAAACAGCCAACTGGGTAATGGGAGATATTGCCGCTTACCTTAACACCGAGAGGCTAAAAATAACCGAAATTGCTCTCAAGCCACTCATTTTGGCAGAAATGGTCAACCTAATTGAAGACGGCACGATTAGCGGCAAAATTGCTAAAGAGATATTGCCTGAGCTGCTATCTCAGGGCGGTTCTGCTAAGGAACTAGTTGCACAAAAGGGTCTCAGCCAAATCTCTGACACTGCTCAATTAGAAGCCATGATCGATCAGGTAATTGCCTCTCACCCCAAAGAGCTGGAACAGTATCGCAACGGTAAAACTAAGTTGCAAGGATTTTTTGTGGGTCAGGTGATGAAAAAAACTAGCGGGCGAGCTGATCCCAAACTGACTAATCAACTACTGGGCAAGAAACTCAACGGTTGACAACACTGACGACTTCTCAAGGTTTGCTAAAAAGTCAAATGCTGCCTCGTTTTTGACAATGTTGTCAAAAAAGTAAAAAAAGATATCTGGATGACACCCCTCATCCCGCCAATAATATTTTTTGGTGGGTAGGTACACCCTGATGATTAAGGGAGTTGCTTAGGCAGCTCTCCTTTTTTTAAGATTTTTTTTGATTGGGGGTGACACCCCTCAGTCTGAATGTGCTATATTTTGATAAGTAGATGCACCCTGATGATCAAGAGAGTTGCTTAGGCAGCTCTTTTTTTTTGCAAATCGGTAGCTTCGATGTCTGGCAACCTGAGACTTGATATAATCACCTCTCATGCACGAGTGATGGTTTTCAGGAGGATTCATGTCTGACTGGCAGAAAATTTCCGGTGGTATCACAGCTCCCAGGGGCTATAGGGCGTCAGGAATTGCCGCTGCTCTTAAACCTTCTGGGCTGCCCGATTTAGCATTGATTTTGTCAGATGTGGACGCGATCGCAGCTGGAGTCTTCACTACCAGTCGAGTTCGGGCTGCCTGTGTAGACTACTGCCGTCAGAGCCTGCAAGCCAAACATAGCGCTCGCGCCATACTCTGTAACGCTGGTCAAGCCAACGCTGCAACAGGCGAACAGGGTTGGCAAGATGCCGTGACAAGTGCTCAAGCCTTGGGACAAGCCCTAGACATTCCACCAGATTTAGTGTTACTAGCCTCTACCGGCGTGATTGGTCAACGCATTCGTATGGAGGCTCTTCTATCAGGAATTCCTCAACTCGTCGCTGCTGCTTCAGAAACTGGTTCAGATGAAGCTGCCAGCGCTATTATTACCACAGATTTAGTTACAAAATCCGTCGCCCTGGAGACAACTATCGATGATCGTCCAGTGCGCTTGGGGGGTATTGCCAAGGGTTCTGGCATGATTCATCCCAACATGGCAACTATGCTGGCTTTTGTTACCTGCGATGCTGCGGTTTCTCCTTCCCTGTGGCAGCAGATGCTGAGTCGGGCAGCGGATAAAAGCTTCAATCAAATTACTGTAGATGGCGATACCAGCACTAATGACACTCTGATTGCTTTGGCTAATGGTCAATCCCGTACAGCCGCCATTACTCAAATGGGGCCAGCCGCCGAAAAGCTAGAGGCGATGCTGACGGAAGTTTGCCAGTATTTAGCAAAAGCGATCGCGCGGGATGGTGAAGGTGCTACTTGCCTCATCGAAGTGCAAGTTACTGGCGCACCAGATGACCAAGCGGCCCGTCAAATTGCGAAAACCATTGTTGGTTCATCTTTGGTTAAATCGGCGGTGTTTGGTCGTGACCCCAATTGGGGTAGGATTGCCGCAGCAGCAGGACGTGCGGGTGTGCAATTTGATCAGGAAAATCTCAGAATTCAAATGGGTAATTTTTTACTCATGGAGAATGGTCAACCTCTAGCTTTTGACCGTGGTGCTGCTAGTGCTTATTTGAAACAAGCGGCGGCTGGTGAGTATATGCAACAAGATACTGTTTTAATCTCGGTCAGTATCGGCAATGGTCAAGGCGTTGGTAAGGCTTGGGGCTGTGATTTGAGTTATGACTATGTGAAGATTAACGCGGAATATACTACTTAAAGTAGTGCATCTGCGATCGCCTCAAGCCACAAGTGTTTGGTTAAGGAGTTTGATGACTCTGTAATCTTTAATCTATTTTTTAGCCTGGATCACCTGCAAACTACCACCAGCACGCAAATTGTGCTTGTCAATTTCAAAACCTGTCTGTTCAAGCAATCCTACCAAATCGGTTGCCAACAATTGCCAAGCTGTCTCAGTTTCAAACAACCACATAAATAATGCTAGTCCAGGCCAAAAGAGAAAATTTGTCGGCTTGTGAAAGTCAACTAGTGTCCAGATACCTTCCGGTTTGAGTACTCGGTAAACTTCCTCGACAATTCGCTTTAGTTCAGAAGGCTTCATTTCGTGTAGCGCCACACTAGTATGGACTAAATCAAACTGAGAGTCAGGGAAAGGTATCTCTTGAGCCAAAGCTTCCACATAGTTGGCTTGGGGAACATTCCGTTGTGCCCGTTGTAGTGATACAGGTGATACATCTAAACCAGTAACATCATGAGATAATTTCACCAGAAATTGGGTAGCCTGACCACTACCACAACAAAGATCTAAAACCTTAGTTTCTTTGCCAACTGTTAACCCTTGCCAAGGTAGCTGGCGAAATTGTTCTTCTCCGCCAACGCTAATCGCAGCAATTCGAGAAATGCCATCATAAAGCCACTGGTATTGATAACTCCAAGTCCTCAAGATGGTAGCCACGGCTCTTTCCCTGGTAAAGATCTATGTTTCTTAATGCCAATCTAAACCATTAGAAGTATATATTGTTAAAATCAGTAACAAATATGAAATAGTTGGGAAACTGTTATTACTATGGGTCGTGTTGGGGTATTATTACTTAATCTAGGTGGACCAGACGAACTGGAGGATGTCCGTCCTTTTCTCTTCAACTTATTTTCTGACCCCGAAATTATTCGCTTGCCTTTTCCCTGGCTACAAAGCCCCCTGGCTTGGCTGATTTCTACGAGACGCGCCAGACAATCTCAAGAAAACTACCGGCAAATCGGCGGAGGTTCGCCACTACGGCAGATTACAGAGGTGCAAGCAGACGCTCTGCAAGAGCAGTTGCAGCGAAGAGGACAAGAGGTTAGTGTGTACGTGGGAATGCGCTACTGGCATCCCTTCACAGAAGAAGCGATCGCTCAAATTAAGCGCGATGCAGTTGAAAATCTGGTAATCCTTCCCCTTTACCCCCAATTTTCCATCAGCACCAGCGGTTCTAGTTTCCGTCTTCTAGAACAACTCTGGCAAGAAGATCCAGCTCTTGATCGGATTGAATATACTGTAATTCCTTCTTGGTATCAGGAACCGGGTTATCTGCAAGCAATGGCGCAGCTAATTGCCCAAGAACTAGATAACTGTCCCAACCCCGACCAAGTTCACATCTTCTTTAGTGCTCACGGCGTTCCTCTCAGCTATGTCAAAGAGGGGGGTGACCCCTACCAGCAGGAAATTGAGGATTGCACGGCCCTGATCATGCAAACTTTAAAGCGACCCAATCCTCACACACTAGCCTATCAAAGTCGAGTTGGCCCTGTAGAGTGGCTCAAACCTTATACTGAAGACGCGATCATGGAACTTGGTAGCCAGGGAGTTAAAGAGCTGCTGGTGGTGCCGATAAGCTTTGTCTCCGAACACATCGAAACTCTGCAAGAAATTGATATTGAGTACCGAGAACTCGCAGAAACATCAGGCATTGAGAACTTCCAGCGTGTACCAGCACTGAACACCCATCCTGTCTTTATTGATTCCTTGGCAACCTTGGTAGTTGAAGCCCTAGAGAATCCTAGCCGTAAGTTCTCAGAGGTGATACGTCCGCAGAAAAAGGTCAAAATGTACCCGCAAGAGCGTTGGGAGTGGGGTTTGACCCCAACGGCAGAAGTCTGGAACGGTCGTGTGGCAATGGTCGGCTTGATTGCTCTACTGTTAGAGTTAATTATCGGTCAAGGACCTCTGCACTTTGCCGGATTATTGTAAGGTAACATCTTTAAAAAACTGTATTGACCCACCTTGAATGAATCCCACTCCTACAGGGAGGAGTGGGATTTACTGTCTGAATTACCTTGAAAAGGATTATTGCGGGCCTTAGCGGTATCGGCGTTTGCGCCTTCTGGCAACAGCTTTGCGCTTTTTCTTTTCAATGGGAGTCTCAAAGTGACGCAGGCGCTTCATGTCTGCAAAAATACCTGCCTTTGAAACCTGACGCTTAAAGCGACGCAGAGCTGACTCAATACCTTCATTTTCACCTACAACCACTTGGGTCATGTTTATCTCTTCCTGAACTCGAACAAATAGTTGGGATGACTTGCTTGACAACATCGTATCTATAGCAGAATTAGCGATTGCAGCAAGCCAAGAATTCTAGTCTACACAGTTGCTTACATTATAATAAACACCTCTGTTGACTAATGGTCGGTAAATCAGAATAACTCAAATTGACTAGCTTAAGTCAAGAGCTAGTGACTCTACCACAAGTAATTTAACAGCTAAATCTCTTGGCAAATGCACAGGTTACTCTACACTAGTCGTACTAGCAGTGTTCAGAAGAGCAATCATACCCTCAATTAACTCAACACCTTGGATCAGAGTTTCTACTCTACTAAGCCTATTACGTAATTCTCCAGCACCAGCAAAACCTTTGGCATACCAAGTTAAATGTTTCCTTGCCTGCTGGATACCCCGCATGCCCTTATACTCCCATAGCGCTTGCAGATGATCCTTGGCACATTCTAAACGTTCCACCGCTGTTGGTGACTGTCGCTGTTGTCCTGTTTTCAGAAAGTGGTCAATTTCTCCCACCAAAAACGGATAGCCAAGAGTCCCTCGCGAACACATTACCCCATCTGCGCCCGTCATTTCTAAACATCTCACCGCCGTCTCAACAGAAAAGATATCCCCGTTGGCAATTACTGGAATTGAGAGAATCTCCTTAACTTGCCCAATCCATTCCCACCTAGCAGCGCCATTGTAGCCCTGATCACGAGTGCGGCCGTGCAGCGTGAGCATTTGGGCCCCTGCCTCTTCCATCCGTTTGGCGAATTCGAGGATATTAATTTCTTGATCTGTCCAACCGATGCGAGTTTTCACTGTAACTGGAACTGGCACAGCCTGAACCACGGCCCGCACAATTGCCTCAGCCGTTTCTGGTTCCCGCAACAGAGAAGAACCGCCGCCATTTTTGGTGATTTTATTGACGGGGCAACCCATATTGATATCAATCGTATCTGCCCCTTCCTCTACAGCCATTTGCGCCGCTTGACCTAGAAAGTCAGGGCGACAATCAAACAACTGAATACTAATGGGTTTTTCATTGGGGTCTACTTCCATAATCTTAGGCAGCGTCTTCAGATGACAGAGCCCTTTGGCATTGACCATCTCGGTGTACATCATCGAATCCGGGGCATAACGACGCACCAAGCGGCGGAATACCAAATCCGTAACACCAGATAGAGGAGATTGCAAAACCCGACTTTTGACTTCAAGGGAGCCAATTTTCAGCGGAGTAGATAACCTTTGTTGTAATTGGGGAGAGAGAACAGGCATTAATTGTTAATTATTATCTGAAGCCATCCAATCACTTAGTTCTAACAGTAATTGCTTCATTTTCCCTCCGATTGACAATTAGAGGGCTTCTCCTTAGCCATCAAAGCTGCTAACCAGGGGCTAATTAGTAAAATCACCAACATTCGGCTCATCTGCATTGCCATCACTAACCCCGCATCACCGCCCAATTGTACGACTGTAGCAATCATCGCTTCAGTTCCCCCAGGAGTGAATCCCAACACGGCTGTGATCAGATCAACATGGGTCATGACGTGGAATTCGTAACCTACTCCGAGACAGCTGGCAATCAACACAATTACTAAAACCAATTCAATTAGCACCGCTTTCCAGAGTTTGCGGGCAGCTTGCCAGTCAAATTTGATGCCAATCGAGAGTCCTACTAGCAGCATACCTGCGGAGAATAGCCAAGGAGGTACTTGTAGTTGAGGAAGCAACCAAAAAGTTGCTAGTCCCACCAGAAATGTACCTAAGAATCCAGAGGAGGGTAGGCGAAGCCTCTGTCCTATGGCAACTCCGGCACCACAGCAGAGAAATAGCACCAACAGGTTCAGGGATATTGGTAGGGAGGGATGGCTAGCTATCGGCAGATTAGTTGTAACCTGGGTGACTAGATTGGCAGGAATTAATAAGCTGACTGTAGTTGGCACTAGTAAGACAACTAACAACAGCCGAAGATACTGAAATACCGCAACAGCGATCGCATCAGCACCCATTTCTTCGCTCATGGCAACAATGCTAGAGGCGACACCGGGTATGAAAGCTAAAAAACCCGTGGTGCGGTCTATACCAGCCCAGCGCCCTAACAGGTAACCGTTGAGCAGGCTCAAGCTGCCCGTAACTAAAATACACAATAGCAAAGGTACAGCATAGGTTTTTGCTGTACTCAGCGTCTCTGGGGAAAAGCGAACGGCAGTGGCAATACCCATTAAGGCTTTCCCGATGACGAGAAAAGCAGCAGGTAGCGGTTGGGCACGATCCTGGATGACGGCATAGGCAATCCCAATCAGCATCGGCCCAAGTAACCAACCGACAGGAATATCTAGCCAACTAAAAAGGAAGCCAGCCAAGATTGCTACTGCTAGCTGTTCGGCAATTCTTTTACTCTCTGGCAAATTTGAGACTATTGCTTGCCTTAAGTGAGTATGTTGAACTTGATGATCTTCAAGAGAGGATTCAGCTAAAGGGAGGATTTTCCAAACCACAGAATTTATAGAGTGTTAAGGCAAGGGTACTTATAGGATAATCAATTGATACTTTTCTCCCTAGTAGAGAGGGGTTTTTCAAAAGATTCTCACGCCCTTAGGCTGAGGAGTATCAAAGACTACTTTTTAGCAGCTTTATGGAATTCAGAGTCCTGCTGATAAAACTTCGTTGTGTAGAAAAACAAATACTATCTTAAATTCTCGTATTGTATTTTCAAGTTTATGCAAAAATACTACAAACACTGTAATCCTGAAATTTTGAGGGTTTAGAGTATGCTTGTCAATATTTAAGGTAAGACAACACTGAAATGTCGCTGAGTAAATTTGCAATTATTGACAGTACTTTGCGTGAGGGTGAGCAATTTTGTCAGGCTAACTTTTCGTTAGATGAAAAAGTCGCAATTGCCACAGCACTAGATAATTTCGGCGTTGAATATATTGAACTAACCTCTCCTTTTGCCTCACCCCAATCTCGTCGAGATTGTGAGTATTTGGCTGGCATGAATTTGCAAGCTAAAGTCCTAACCCATATTCGCTGCCGTCTAGAAGATGCCAAAGTTGCCTTAGATACTGGCGTAGACGGAATTAATTTGGTTATCGGCACCTCTTGCTTCCTGCGCCGATTTGGTCATGGTAGGAGCATCAACGAGATTATTGATCTAGCAACTGAAGTCATTACCTTCATTCATGAGCAAAGTCCTGAGACTGAGTTGCGCTTTTCCACAGAGGATTCTTTCCGGAGTTCTCTGCAAGATTTATTGCGCGTTTATCTGGCAATTGAGCAACTAGGACTAGTTAATCGTTTCGGTATCGCTGATACGGTGGGTGTCGCCACCCCAAATCAAGTTTTTCAGATAGTTCAAACTCTACGCCAATGCTCTGGTAGAGATATCGAATTCCATGGTCATAATGATACTGGTTGTGCGATCGCTAATAGTTATGCTGCCCTGGAAGCAGGGGCAACCCATATTGATACAACTGTGTTGGGCATAGGTGAACGCAACGGGATTACGCCTTTGGCTGGACTAATTGCCCGCCTTTATACCCTCAATCCACAGCAGTTGAGTCGCCAATACCGCCTGCACCACCTTCTAGAACTGCATGAGCAAGTGGCTGATTTAGTCGGTATCACTATTCCCGCTAACCATTACATTATTGGTAGTGCTGCCTTCAGCCACAAAGCCGGCATCCACACTAAGGCGATGCTCAATAACTCTAAGACCTACGAAATTATCGACCCCGGTGATTTTGGTCTGAAGCGGTCGTTTTTAATTAATCATAAACTTACAGGTAGACATGCGATCGCTAATCGCTCTACTCAGTTGGGACTGAATATAGACGAATCCCGAATTCAAGTCATTACTCAGGAAATTAAAGCCTTGGCTGATCAACAAACTCTGACTCTAGACAGGGTGGACAGAATATTGTATTCTGCGCAAAACTTAACCCAGTAAAAATACCTGTAAGGGACTCAGATAAGAGCCGATCAAGTCTAGTGCATCCTAACATTGAGAAAGCCTTGTCTTGATAGCACCTAAGTCAAAGTTTACCGCCCTTGATTCTCTTGAGTGTTGTCCTCCGTAGGAAGTTCAACGTCAACATCGGGAACTTCTATCGTCTTTTCCTCTTGTCTGACTTCGACTTCTGGAACAGTAACCTCTTTTTCCTCTGTCCCGACCTCAACCTTGGGCCCCTCAACTTCATACTCTGGTAACTTTCCAGGTTCCACGTCAACGTTAACTTCCGGTGCTTCCCCGGCTTCTTGTTTTTCAACCGTACAACCTGTTGAAACTATAACAAGCGCAGTCAGGGGAAGTAAGAGAACGCGCTGTATTTTTGCTGAAAACATAATCTTTTGTGTAGGATTCATTATTTCGTTACTGGGGCATTCACAAAAAATTGGATAACCCTCTGAAGCTGAAACACTGCCATTTTATAAAAAATAGTCAAATTTAATCTCTTACTATAGGCGTAAATCTAGTAAGTATTAGTGAATTGTCAAACTGGTATTTATGCTCTTAAAAAACTCGCTGACTTAAGATTTAGGCGTCGCTGAATCAGGGTATGAATTGTCATTGTGAATGTAAGTGAACAATCCCGCTAGATGCTACACTTTGCTAACACTCCCTTCAGCGTGACAAAAGCAAAATCCTACTCCAAATTAGCAACACCAAGATTTGCTTTGGTAAAAGGTCTGATGACGATATGTTGATAGGAGTGTGCAACAACATTCAAAAATCATGAAAGGCAAGCAAGTTTTACTAACTGGCGGTACTGGCGGCTTAGGAATAGGTGTGACACCAGTAGTACTATCCCAAGGAGCAAGGGTAACTATCCCTTACCGTAGTGAGAAAGATATCGAACGCCTCAAGGACATCCTTTCACCTGCTGATTTTAATCGGATAAACTTCGTTAGTACAGATCTCACAGAGGAAGCCGCAGTAGCAAAACTAATAAATCAGATGGAACAGGTAGACGTACTTATCCATCTAGTAGGTGGCTTTTCTATGGGTAAAACCCATGAATATAGTTTTGAAGATTGGAAACAAGACTTTAACTTAAACTTGCACACCACTTTTCTTGTCTGTAAACATAGTCTGAAGAAAATGCTCTCAAGTGGTTACGGACGGATTGTCACCGTAGGTTCTAGAGGTGCTGTGCAACCAGCAGGACAATTAGCTTCTTATGGTGCATCGAAGGCGGGGGTAGTAGCGCTGACAAAAGCGATCGCCGATGAAACAAAAAATACTAACATTACAGCTAATTGTATACTTCCTAGTGTCATTGACACTCCGGCTAATCGCAAAGCAATGGGTGAAGAAAATGCTAACCAATGGGTGAAGCCAGAATCCCTTGCCCAAGTTATTTGTTTCCTCGCCTCAGAAGCTGCTCAAGATGTACGAGGCGCAGCTATTCCCGTATATGGCAGTGTATAATTGCTTCCACCAGATGTAATCTAGATCACAGTAACTACTGTCAAAATTGCCAGTAACTATCCATGATTGACCCCTTGTAAGGTAAATAATTGCCTGCTCAATGTTAGCGTAGCAGCGCCATAGCATAATATGGGACTAGAAAAAGAAAACCTGTCTGCATGGATAGGATTCAAATAGTTGACAGACTTTGAGAGGCTCAAGCAATACAACAAGCTCTATTTTGTTTCTCTGTTACTTAGTATTTTCCATAAGCAAGTAAGGTTACAAGGGGTTTGTTGGCTTACTAATTCTGCTGGATAGTCCGGTGGAAATTACCCGGTGCATCTCCTGATTGGCACAAAAGCTCTACCAAAAATTGAGAGGTTCAACCGTGGGAGACATCACAAAAGAGGACGTGCGCGAAAGACTAGGAAATATTGAGAAGATTCGTGATCTTCTTTTCGGCGCTAAGTTGCGGGAGTATGATAATCGTTTAGCTGAGATAGAGTCGCACTTATCGACTTTACAGCAGGGAATACGCAATCAGGTAGAACAGCTCAAGGCTTCCTTAAGCAAGGAAGTAGGTACAGTCGTCGATTCTCTGGATAAAAAGCTCAAATCTCTTAAGGGAAATTCCCAAGAAGAGAGCGCGGAAATTCATCAACAGCTCGAACAGCTTAACAAAAAACTTGCCCACAGTGTTGGCTTAATTGACGAAATAATTTATCAGCAAGCTACTTCCCTTAAAGAAGAACTAGCAGAAACTTCAAAAGAACTTAACCAAAATGTTGTAAGTCTTAGGGAGCAAATTTATCAAGATTTAGAAAAACGCTTTAAAACCATCAACCAAACTAAAGTATCAAGAGATGATACGGCAGAAATCATCTTAGAGATTGCCTTGAGAATTAAAGGAACTGAGTTAGTTTCTGAACTCAAAAAAGCGGCCAATCCTGGTTCTCAGGAAAATTTTAGTTTAATCAAGCATAGCCAAAAGCTCTAATCGGCTCAAAAATATCTTGAATAAAACTAAATCCAACAACTAATAATGTATGGATTATATTTCTAAAAAAATTTGTCTCGTTGGTGATTTTGGGGTAGGTAAAACTAGTCTGATTAGACGCTTCGTCGAGCGTCAATTTAGCGATCAATATCTTTCGACGGTAGGAGTGAAAATTTCTCGCAAAACTATAGAGTTACTAGGCGAAGAATCTCAGAAGATGCAGAAACTACAGGTAATAATTTGGGATTTAGAAGGTCATACAAAATTTAAGGCAATTGCGCCAAGTTACTTGCAAGGAGCCAGTGGTGCTATAGTTGTAGCCGATGTCACTCGCCCTGAAACGATAGAACATATTGCAGAGCGGGTCAACTTGTTTTTGGCTGTTAATCCCAAGAGTCCTGTGATCATTGCCTTGAATAAAACTGACTTGGTGACTCAAGAAGAAATATCAACAATTAGCCAATTTGACCAAATTCATCAAATTATCGGGACTTATCAAACTTCAGCCAAAACTGGTTTACATGTTGATAAAATATTTCAAAAATTAGCCGATAAAATGCTGAAAAAAGCTCACTAAATTAAAAGAAATTTTTTAACTTTTTTGAAATTCAATATTAGTTATTGATTTTTTTTTAGTGGGTCTAGATATTGACTTAAATAAAGGAAATGTATTTACTATAATTTTTCTTTATCTCATTAATTCAAATTATAATCGACAACAATATGATAAAATGGAGCAAGGAACTTGTATTTGTACCTTCAGAGGTAAAAAAATCAGGAGCAAGTTAAAAGCCGCCTATCCAGCAAAGCTGGCTCAAAATAGGTCGGTGATTTTGCATTTACTAAAAACAATATTCTGCCCAATGTTTAAATCAAGATGATTTCCTCTTTAAACAAACTAATATCTCTTTTGGCACCAGGTAAAAGAGAATATTTGGTAGTAGATCAGGAATTCAAAATTATTGAGGCTTCCTTGGGAACACAAAGGTTTGCCGATTGTCCCAACCAAGTTATTCAAGGCAAGGACGTCAGACTTAGTTTTCCTGAACTTATTGGTTTAGAAAATATACTAATCAACATTATCAAAGAGCGAGAAGCCAGCTTTGAAATCAAAAGTATTGGTCGTTCTATAGCTAATTCCTTACCCCTGTATATCGATATTTATATTATTAAGCATCCCTATCAAGAAAGCAAAAAAAATCAATTAATAATCTTCTTGGAAGATATAACTACTAGGATGCTTCTAGAACAAAAACTAGTTCAGTCATCCAACGAAAAAGCTATTTTAATAAGTGCCTTGTCCACATCCAAGGCTTACATTGATAAAATTATTGCCTCAATGGGAGATGCTTTATTAGTAACAAATTCTTGCGGGGTTATCAAAACAGTAAATGAATTTGCTCAAACTTTATTTGGCTATGAACAATCAGAGTTGGTCGGTAATTCGATTTCAATGATTATCAGCGACCAGAACTTATTAGTAACTGAAATTCAGCAGAACCTCTCGGAACAAACAGATTCACTGAAATATTTAGAAATGGTTTGTCGAACTAAAAGGGGAGAAAAATTAGAAATCGCTTTTTCTTGCTCAGCTATTTATAGTGATCATCAAAACACAGCATCGACAAAAGATATTATCTATGTTGGTCGGGATATCACTGAGCGTCAACGTAACCAAAAACGGCTCTCAGCACAGCATATTACCAGCAAAATTTTGTCAGAGTCTGCTACTATTGCTGAGGCTATCCCAAACATTCTTCAAGGGATTTGTCAAAGCTTGGGGTGGGATGCTGGGGAATTTTGGGCTGATCAGAATAAGCTAAACAGCATCTCTATTTTGTTGCATTGTCAGGAAACTTGGTCGAGATCTGTAGTTAATACTTCAGAGCTTACCGCCCTCAGACGTCAGACTACCTTGGCTCCCAGTTCGGGCTTAGCCGCTCATGTTTGGGCAACAGGTTCTGGTTACTGGATTGCCGATGTAGTCAATGATACCAGCTTTGCTCACCCAGAATCCATCTCTCTGCCAGGGCTACGGGGAGCATTTGGATTTCCGATTCAGGGTGATAGCGAGATGCTGGGAGTCATGATTTTCTTTAGCCGCGAGATCCAGCAGAGGGATGAACAATTGCTACAAGTAATGGATGCTATCGGTAGGCAATTAGGTCAGTTTATCAAGCGCAAGCAAGCGGAAGAGGAACTGCGCAACCAAAAAGAAGAAACTGACCGATTGTTGCTCAACATTTTGCCTTGTGCGATCGCTAACCGTCTGAAGCGCGGTTCAGGTACAATTGCAGATGACTTTGCCGAAGTCACTGTTTTATTTGCTGATATTGTTAGTTTTACAGAATTTTCAGCGAAGATTTCACCGACTGAAACCGTGGAAATGCTTAATGAAATTTTCTCAGAGTTTGACCAGCTTGCCCAACAGCATGGTTTAGAGAAAATTAAAACCATTGGAGATGCCTATATGGTGGTAGGAGGCTTGCCAACGCCCCAGGATAACCACGCTGAAGCGATCGCTAATATGGCACTTGACATGCAAGCAACTATCCCCATTTTTCGCAACAAAATTGGCAAAGATTTCAGCATCCGCATTGGCATCAATACCGGACCAGCGGTGGCGGGAGTAATTGGTCTCAAAAAATTTAGTTATGACTTATGGGGTGATACAGTAAATGTCGCTAGCCGTATGGAATCACAAGGTTTGGCTGGACAGATTCAGGTAGCAACCGATTGCTACGAACGCTTAAAGGAGAAATACTTATTTAAAGAGCGGGGTGCGATTTTTGTCAAAGGCAAAGGCTTAATGAAGACATACCTACTTATGGGCAAAAAAGATTGACCTCTACCCTGCTGGTAAAGACGCCACAAGAAATCGCAAAAGGGAAAATCGAGTTTATCAGCTAGTTCTCTGCGGGTAGAGATCAATTAACGGGACTTAAACGAAAATAAAGAGTTAATAAAGGTATAATTTAGGCATGGCAGCCATTTGACATTAGAGTGTAAGACAGGAAAGAGACAACCCCCGCCGCCATGCCTCCTTGCTTCGATAGATGGTGCAAACGCTTTGATGATGTCTGGAGACATCAAGCGCAAAAAAGGGAGTTTAGGAACTATATTGGGGGATTATTAGGGGAAAGTGAAGGAAAAAACCTGTCTCAAATGGCGGATAACGCGGTGGGAGTGACTTACCACCGATTACATCATTTTTTAACGGAAGCCCCCTGGAATGCTCAACAGGTAAATGAGCGGCGTCTACTGGTGATGAATCAGTGTAGCCCAACCCGAATAAGTAGAGGATTCACGTTAATTGTAGATGACTCAGGACATAGGAAAAGTGGCAATTTCACGGCGGGAGTAGGACGACAGTACATTGGAGAAATCGGGAAGACAGACAACGGAATAGTAGTGGTAACAACTCATCTATATGATGGGAAAAAAAGCCTACCGTTAGATATAGAGTTATCTCAACACGCTAGTTCTTTAGCTGAAGGAAAAAAAGATATTGAATTCCAGAAAAAGCCGGAGTTAGGCTTAGCATTAATTGACCGCAGCATGAACAGAGGATATCGACCGGGTATCGTATTAATTGATGCTGGGTATGGAAATAACACAACGTTTTTGCTGGAACTGGAAAAAAGGAAACTCAAGTATATAGGAGGATTAGCCAAAAACCGTAAGGTGATAATTGAAATAGGGATAAGTCAACGAGAAGAGATTCGCCTAGATAAGTTAGCCGAATCCTTGTCGCCAAAAGATTTTACCCCTGTTCAAATCAATCTAGATAAACTGAAAACCGTTTGGGTGGCTCCTGTAGAAGTTGAACTCTCACAGCTTGAAGGAAAGAGAACAATTGCTATCGTCATGAATGCCTCAACCTTCGACCAAGCTAGTGATGTTGACTATTTTATTACCAATGTTGAATCAACAAAAGCCACAGCCGATTGGATAGTAACTACCTACTCTCAAAGAAATTGGGTAGAAGTTTTCTATCGGGAAGCCAAAGGCTGGTTGGGTTTATCTGAATATCAAGTCAGAGATTATAGAAGCCTGATAAGACATTTCATGCTTGTGTTTTGTGCCTATACATTTATTTTATGGCACACTTTAACCGGAGGATTAAGACGGCGTTGGGCATCGAAACCTTTAAACACCTTTACTGAAGCATTAGAGGCGTTTCGGACAGCGATGTCTTTCCGTTTTATGGAGTGGTTGAACCACAATCGGGACGTATTCTTTGCTCACAAAGCTGCTTTGGGCTTTGTTTGGGCTTGAAATCTGTCTAAGTCCCATTAACCATGTTCTCTGATACTTATTAGTTCGAGTTCCTGGAGCTGGCTGCTGTAGACTATCGGTAGCTCCCAATAAATTTAGTCAACTTTTCGCGTGGTAAGTAGACCTAACTCTGACTCCTTCCCATCCCCTCAAAAATTGCCCAATCAGCGGTGGCACATAGCATCGGCACAGACAGAAAAAGCCCACCAACTGGCACAAGCGACAGCAATTTCACCGCTACTGAGTCAGATACTAATCAACCGAGGCATTGAAACACCTCAACAGGCACAGGTTTACTTAAATCCCCTCTCCCAGGTGATGCCTGCACCCATAGATGAATTTCCTGATCTAGCCATCAGTGTAGAGATGCTCAAAGAAGCGATCACTGATCAACAAAAAATTGCCATCTGTGGAGACTACGATGCCGATGGGATGACCAGCACAGCCTTATTAATTCGGGCATTGCGTTGGTTGGGCGCAGATGTAGACTATGCCATTCCCAGCCGCATGAAGGACGGCTATGGCATCAATGAGCGCATTGTTGAAGAATTCGCCGCCGAAGGTGTGGCTTTGATTCTGACGGTAGATAATGGTATTTGTGCCCATAGTGCGATCGCACGAGCAGTAGAATTAGGTCTGACCATCATTATTACTGACCATCACGACCTACCACCGCAACTGCCAGATGCGGATGCCATTCTTAACCCCAAACAACTTCCGGAATCTTCTGTTTACCGGGGAATTGCGGGTGTGGGCGTGGCTTACATTTTGGCAGTTTCTCTCGCCCAAGAATTAGGTAAACTTCAGGGGCTAACTAAGCCACTATTAGAATTATTTACTCTCGGAACGATTGCCGATTTAGCACCTCTAATCGGCATTAACCGGCGTTGGTTGCAGCGAGGTTTAATGCTATTACCTCAGTCTCAATTGGCAGGTGTACAAGCCCTGATCCAAATGTCTGGAGTAAGTGAAGACCAAAAAGCTTTAAAGCCGGAAGACATAGGCTTTAAACTTGGACCCAGAATTAATGCTATTGGCCGTATCGCAGACCCCCAGATTGTCATTGAACTACTAACAACAACTGACCAGGGAATAGCCTTAGAAAGGGCAATGCAGTGCGAGCAAATTAATCAGCAGCGTCGGCAACTATGCGAGGAAATTGAACAAGAAGCGATCGCGTTTATTGAGCAGTCTCAACTAGATTGGCAACAGGAGCGAGTGTTAGTTATTGTACAACCAGACTGGCATCATGGAGTGATTGGTATTGTTGCTTCTCGACTGGTAGAACGCTACGGCACTCCGGTATTCATCGGCACCTACGAAGGAGAAGACAAGCAACATATTCGTGGTTCAGCTAGAGGTATACCTGAATTTAACGTCTTCGAGGCACTACAGTTTTGTCACGATTTGTTAGGAAAATTTGGCGGACATCAAGCTGCGGGAGGTTTTTCTTTACCCACCGACAACTTAGAAGCATTTCGGACTTCTCTCAGCCACTTTGCTCATCAGTGCCTCCAACCAGAACACCTTAAGCCTTTGGTGACTATTGATACTGCCTTAGACTTTAATCAAATTACTACCGAGTTATACCAGCAACTTGACATTCTCCATCCCTGTGGCATTGGCAACCCTGACCCAGTTTTTTGGACACATAATGTCCGAGTGGTTGAGCAAAGGATTGTTGGCAAGGGACACTTGAAACTCACTCTAAATCAGGATAATCAACCAGTTGTGCTCAAGGGCGTCGCTTGGCGTTGGGGCGAATATTTTCCTCTACCACAGCAAATAGATATCGCCTACAAACTACGAGAAAATAGCTGGAATGGCAAGACTAATATTGAGTTGGAGTTAGTTGGTATTCGTTTACCCGCTGCTAATTCCAACACTTCTGGAACCAAAAAAGCCGAATTTTATTACAATGAACACCGCTACATTTGTAGCTTATCGGCGTCTTTAAAGGAATTAAGAATTAAAAACTCCGAAGGTATAGTCCTGGCAATTGAGAAAGGGCAAAGAATCGGACTTTTGGGTACTCAACGGGAAAATTCTGAAGAGGTTAATGTTACCCAACCTCCCTATTATCAATTGATTAAAGCGGCAACTCGTGCCTTGAAGATTACCTAAATAGTTGAAAAGTCAGGGATGGGTTCTACTCTCTACCAAAGTGCAGTTAGCAATAACATTCTAAAATTAACCCGCTATCCTTGAAAACCACTTGGTTGTCATTACAGCGGGTCTCATTGAAGTAGCAGTAGCGGTCTTTCTATTAGACCTGACAAACTTTGAACCCGCAACCCCCAACCTTCAACTCTATGATTTGAATCTCGATTAAAGGTCGCCTTTAAGAGCAGCTAATGCAAAAATAACTGCTGGTCCAGCAACTACGATCAGCGCTAGCATGGTTAGCTGAGCAATTACTTCCCAATTCATATCTTATTTGCCCTCCCTAGTTAAGCCCAAAAATTTGATGGTTGAACAGAAATTTATTTATTAAATCTTACAAGGTATTCGCCCAATTTTTTTAATTAACTTTACAAAAGTCTATAAAATGTAATTAAAGTGAGATAAAATCCGTCCGACTCGAAAACTGGCTAAGCTAGATATGCCCTTAATTTTTAGCCCCTGTTTAGAGTAATGGCAACTTGGCGTTGTGTAAAGCAATGTGGTGCCTGCTGTCATCTTGACCCCACAGAGCGTCCCGACCTAGAACAGTATCTTTCGCCACAAGAACTAGAGCTTTATCTGAGTATGGTGGGTGTGGATGGGTGGTGTGTGAATTTCGACCACACTACCCGCGAATGCCTAATTTACCAAGATAGACCTCGCTTCTGCCGCGTCGAACCCAAGGTTTTTGAGGATATGTTCGGCGTAGCAGCCCCGGAAGTGAACGACTTCGCGGTGGAATGTTGCCGTGAGCAGATTGCTGGAGTTTACGGTGATCAAAGCCTGGAAATGCTCCGCTTTGACCGAGAAGTCGGCGTTTAATCCACCTCGGATTCTCCAAGGTTGGTATTTTCTGTAGACTTTTGAGAAAATGAATGAAATATGAAATTTATTGCTCTTTGCTTCTAACTGCTTGTGAAACTTTCTGATCCCTCTCCAGTCAGCCCTATTTTGAGCGTATCCCCGACATTACTCCCGCCAGAATTGAAAGATAGGGAGCAGCCTTCAGAGTCTGCAAGCCAGAATCCGGTGACTCCTCCTTTTAGTCCTGAACCAGTCGAGAAACCCAGTTGGAGCCAATGGAGCATCTTTAGTTCCACTTTTTTGACAATTTTTCTGGCAGAGATGGGTGACAAAACTCAGCTAGCCACGCTGCTAATTACCGCTCAATCTCAGTCTCCCTGGATTGTGTTTGCTGGTGCTGCTGCTGCTCTAATTGCTACCAGTTTACTAGGAGTACTAATTGGTCACTGGCTAGCTAAGCGACTTGCCCCAAAAACTTTAGAAACAGCAGCAGGGGCCCTGTTACTATTTATCTCTGTCATGCTGTTGTGGGATGTAGTTCAGATTGGTAGCTAATCGCAAATTCCCCAACCTGCGACCATCCGACCATCCAACCTGCAATTGATAATTATGGACTGGCAACTTCTCGGATTAAGTTTCATTACAGTATTTTTGGCAGAAATTGGAGACAAGAGCCAACTTGCTGCCATTGCCTTAAGTGGTAGTCTCCAGTCTCCTCGTGCTGTGTTTTTGGGCGCGGTAAGTGCACTATTATTAGCGAGCTTTCTAGGAGTACTAGCGGGAGGAGGAGTAGCCCAGTTATTCTCCATTCGAGTACTCAAAGCGATCGCGGCAATTGGCTTTGCGCTAATGGCAGTACGCCTGCTGTGGCCTTCCGATGCGAAGAATTAGGACTGAGTTCTTAAACTGACTCGTTGCGAGGCAGCACTAATCGAGAATTACCATCCACTTGCTCAACTTGATCAGCGTCGGTTGGGATCTGAGTCTGAATAGGAGGGTTACGAAACACCAGGGTGTAGATGTCGGTAGGCATTTCAATACCAGCCTGTTGTAGTGCCTCTTTAATTTCTTGGGTAACCTTGCTGGTCATCGCCAAAAAACCTGCTCGTCGTGAGTCTACCCAAAAGCGCACTTCCAGATTCACGGTGCTAGCAGCTAGTTCCCGGACAAGTATTTCCGGAGGTGGGTCTTTTTCTACCTCCTGAACTGTTTCGATCGCATTTTTAATCACTCGTTTAGCGGCGGTGATATCTGCGTCATAGTCAATGCCCACTAAAATCTCACTACGACGGCGCGGCGAAGCCGTATTATTAATGATGCTCGCTTCAAATACTTCTTGATTGGGAATATAAACTAAACGCCCATCATAAGTCCGGATTGTTGTTGCCCGCAGATCGATTTGAGTGATCGTTCCTTCATAGTCACCAATCACCACCTGATCATTGATCCCAAAGGGTCGGGCCGCCAACAAAATAACGCCAGAAATGTAGTTACTCAAAACATCTTTGAGACTAAAACCAATTGCCACACTGGTTAGTCCCAATGCTCCTAGTAAAGCACCAAAGTCGAGTCCTAAAACACCCAAAGCAACCACACAACCCAGTACCCAAACGCCTCCATAGCCAAGGCGTCCGATAAGTATTTCTGTATTGTGGTCTCCTTCCGTTCGTTGCGCCCAACGGAAAGCGACAAAGCGCATCACTCTAGCCACACCCCAGGTAACAACAAGTACCACTATTGCGCCTAAAAAAGAAGGCAAGTTACCAATTGTGTCCCGTGCCAATTGCTGCACTGTACCGTACATTCTTTGCCCTACATCAATCGCCAAGGGGGGCTTTTCAATAGCCTCATTGAGTTGATTTGCCCATCTGTCAGCTAAGGCTTCTACGGATAAACCGAAGTCTTGGGCATCTTGCTGAGTTACCGTCATTAATACCCGGTTATTCAACCGCAAAGTGGCAACTTGCCGAGGATTGTCCGGTTTAACGACTACCTGCCCTAGTTGCTCAGATTGTGCCAACATTGTGTTGACACGTCGATTAATAATTTGCGCTCGTTGTCTAGCCGTCAGTTCCGAGACACTGCCAATTTGGAAGATGGGTCGGCCTCTAACCAAAACATCAGCAAAATACAGCCCATCATTTTGGTTACTTGCAGGGGTAGGATTTTCAGTAGCTGGCACTAGTGGTACTTCATTCTGGGCTATTCCCACCGGAACGGCAGCAAAAAAAAGTCCACTTACCAAGATTAAAACCGGGAAACGACGCAAGTATTTACTTCGATAACTGTGAGGCCTTGTTTTCATAAAATGAGAGCGACTTTGGCGAAATTACCTACCTCTAGGCGAATCTCCGGAGAATCAGGTGGGCGGTATTGGTTATTGGTGGATAGAATAACCTACTCAGAGGAAATTTGACTTCTGGCTAGAGATAGGTAACTAAAAAAAGCTCCCCACCAATGATGAGGAGCTTTTCCTGTTTATTTTCTGCTTAAGCAAGAGTGCGTTGATCTCGGTAGCACCAGCCAAGCATTAAGGTTCCTAAGGCTAACTTGATAGTTTCTAGCAGCCAGTAACCCTCATGCATCTGCACCATTCCCGGTGGCATACTATTTACTGGCTCCCAAGAGTTCAGCTGTACAGCCAAACCGCTCATTTGCGGTGTCATTATGTAGGTATAAATAAGTGCGATTGCCAGCAAAAGTAGGGAGAAGAAAATAGACCAGCGTCTGACATGGCGATAAAGATTTGAGGTGCCACGCAACGCTAAAAGACTTGTTAGTATTAGACCAGCACACAGCAACTCAACGCGGTTAAAAATCGAAAAAATTGAATAACCTGCTGCGGCAAAACCACTTTGACTCATCATGCCAGCTGCCGATAAACTAGGCATAATTACTAAGTCTAAAATTAGGCTGCTACTCAGCCAAAAGCCCAAGGCAAACATGGTAATTGTTGGCCAACTAAGTCTTTTGGAAATCAGCCCAGAAACAGCGCTCATTAAACTTCCTCTATTCTTGATATGTTTCTGTCTTACTCCTAGCTTAACCAATAGTTGAGACAGAAAGTGTGAAGTAATTTATCAATTAAAATATTAAATTACTGTAAAGATAATCAAAAAATCTGCCTCTTGCTCAGAAAAAATCTGCCGTAGCCCATAAAGCATCATTTTTTGTAAAATGCTGTCCCAATTAGACAGAATTAAATTTGGATACAATTTGGTTAGTTGTTTAATTTACTATTATTGGCTCATAGTTTTCCCTGAGGTATTATTAACGTCGCATTGCCCGCATCCTTTGCCAAACAGCAAATGCTAACAAAATGATAATGCTGCCAGTAGTGAAATGGATGACTAAGTTGCTCATACCTTGCAGTTTCATCGCCAAGGAATTAAACAGTAAAGCAATTGTCCAAAGGGTTAAAGCAGCACGGCGTTGACATAAACCCAAGGCAAGTAACCGATGATGAAGATGGTCTTTACCAGGGGTTGTCAGAGGGTTTTTTCCTGCTATCAACCGTCGCACGAATACCTGGGTGGTATCGAGTACCGGCAAAAGTAAAAAGAGAACCGGGGGTACGAGGGCGAATACCGTACTAACTTTTAAGTTGCCGAGAATACTAGTAGCAGCCAGTACGTAGCCGAAAAAGTAGGCTCCAGCATCTCCGAGAATGATACGGGAGGGATGAAAGTTATGCCGCAAAAAACCAAGTGCAGAACCACCCAAGGCTGCTAGGAGCAATGTTGCCGCCGCGCGAGTAGGAAACTGAGCAGAAACCGCTAACAGGCTCATCGCGGCGATAAAACTGACTCCGACTGCTAGGCCATCCATGCCATCCATCAAATTGATCGCGTTGGTAATCCCCACGACCCAAAGTACTGTCAGCAAAGTAGAGAGCAGTGGATCAAGAGGAGTACCTAAAGAAACCTCAATGCTAGTGCCACTCGCAACTAGCAAAAGTGCCGAAATAATCTGAGTCCACAGACGAAACAGGGGTGGTAAACCAAACTGATCATCAATAAAACCCACCAGAACTAAGATTGAACCCCCCAGTAGAATTGTCAGCACCTGAGCCAAGACAGCTTCCAGAACAATTGGTCTCAACAAAGTAGCTAATATCAGAGCAGCAACCATCCCAGCATAGATTGCCAAACCTCCGGCGTTAGGCAACGGTTCTCGGTTGAGTCGTCGCGAGTTAGGCTGGTCTGCCCAGCCGACTTTTAGGGCAAAAGAGCGTACTGCGGGAATGAAATGCCAAGTCACTCCTGCTGCTAAGGCGAAGGTGAACAACACTGCCAGCCACCCGGTGCCCCTGGGGTTGGCAATACCAAGATCCTGAAGGAAGTTGTAAAAATTAATTCCCCAATGTAGGCTCAGAAGGTTAAGATTGAGCATTATTACAGAATCAAATCTGGTAAACTAGTGAGTCTGTATCTATATATTTGACAAACACGTTAGTACTTACTGTGTAAATTTCTTTTTTCCGGATTTTTATCAGTTAGTATCGTTTGAACGTACACAAATGTCCAGATATAGGCGATCCTTATGATTGGGCTAGGTTAGCGTTAACACTTATCCAGGAAAAAACCAGAGGCATTGAGTACTTAAGAAAATTGCTTGTAATTTACCATGGTCTCTTATTGGTATCCAGATGTAAGCTTTACTGATATGGGCGATGGACGAAAAGTTTTTCCTAATTTAAATTTATAGCCATAACAATACCTAATCATATAAACCGTTATTTATCGTCGCTATCGTCGCTCTTAAATATTATGGGATTGCTCCTCAGACATACCACGGTAGTCTCTTAAAGAGAAAGCTCGATTCATTGACAATGAGCTGTTAATTTAATTAAAAGCACTAAATTAACAATGAAATTAAGCTATTAATCCAAACTTTAGCCTTAGCTGCCAGCCAATGGAGCTGGTTTCAAAATGGGCTTTATGATAGAAAATAGCGATTTACTCAGATAAAGAAGATTCTGGTGAATTTCCAGCCTGTTCGGAATCGATGGAGGAAGCCACTGCTTCAAGGTCTTGAGTCTCCATTAAAAAAGCGCCCTTAGGGAACCGAACGCCCCAATATCCTCCAGGACGACGATCAAGAATAACCCCTTCTTCTCCAAGGCTAACCACATCAGGGGGGCGCAACATTGGCATTGGTTCAGCCGTCTTGACATAGCGTAGTTGTTTAACCAAGCGGACGCGATCGCCAACATTAAATTCTTTAGACATAAGTCGCTCAAAAACCCAAAATTTACTTAACATGCGTTGCGCCTCAGGCATACCAAATGCCCAAGGCGCGTAAGTTGAATGTCCTCATCTTTAGTTTAGAAGCTTGTCAAGCTACCTTCCCAAGATTCAACTTTCAACCTTCCCACTGTTAGCGTTGCATAGTTACAGTCTGATGAGAAATTTTTGTCTCCCTAGTCCTCCTTGTCCCCTATTCATACCCTGATCATGCAACGCTTCATACCCTATGGGGCTTGCCAAATCCGCTGATGGTATTGTCCTAAATCTGCATAAGGGTCAGGAGCATTGTGGTGGTGATGTCCATGATTGTGGTGATGGTCATGGGAGTGATCGTGACCCACATCTTTGGCAGCAAGTCGAAATTTACACATCTCGCAATTCATCTGTACCTGTCCCAATTGAGCTTCAATTTCTCGCTCCCTCATAACAGATAGTAACTGAGGATGGATACCCATTTCTGGGAGACAGGTCATGGAAATGTTGGGATATTTTTCTTGTTGCTGTGCAGTAATGTCGAAAATCTTTTTTACCAAGACACCAGTAAAGAGGAAGTACGGCAATACAATAATCCGCTGAGGTTGGTAAAAGCGAGCACGAAGGAAACCTTCTTCTAGGCGGGGATGAGTGATGCCAATAAAGCACGTCTCAACAGTTTTGTAGCCACTGCCTTCCCAGAGAATGCGAGCCATTTTATAGACATCGCCGTTAGCATCAGGATCACTCGAACCTCTACCCACAAATAGCAATACCGTATCTTTTCGGTCTGGGATTGAGGATTCTCCCTTGCTTTCCTGCTGCTCTAAAGACTGGTCAAGTTCAGCAAGCCGTCTGTGCCATAGGTCTACAATCCCATGGGCCATGCCAAAATGACGCCCGTAGTGAAGCTTTAGCTGAGGATGTCTCTTTTTTGCTAAATCTAGCTCGTTGGTAACGTCAAACTTGTTATGCCGAGCTGCAAACAGTAAAATCGGCAATGCTGCAAGCTCTGTATAGCCTTTTTCTACACACTGGTCTACTCCTTCCTGAATTGTCGGGCCCGTCAGTTCCAAAAAACAAGGTACTACTGGTCGTGACTGGTCTAGGGCGTAGTAAGCCTTGGCAAAATCTATAAAAGTCTGACGTCCTTGCTCATCTCTGGTGCCATGACCAATCATAAGTAAAGGAAGTTGCAACGGTAAGGGTGGCAACGCAGGTGAAACATTGGTTATGGGGTTTGTATTGGTAGCAGTCATTTAGTTTAAAGCTCCTTCCTGTGCAAGGCAGGAAATAGAGTGGACAAGCAACAAACAGGTGTTCTGGCTCAGGAGGATAACTTGAGGTAAGGATGTGAAGTTGACTCTTGGCAGTTCTCACTAACCTTTACAGCTGCCGCACAGCCCCGGATTTGCACCGGTGTTTCCCTGAGTTGTTGCGATGTGCTTTTGCTTTGATATATTAGCTGATTCCACCTAAACGCAAAATGCAGGGGAGGGGGAGAGGAGATCAAGGCTACAGATTGCGGGCTGCATTTTGGCTTGGTCTTAAAGCTTCAATCTTTAGCTATTCTTCCTTTCCCTCTGCCCTTAGTAATAGAACGACTTGCCCATCCTCTCAGTTATTGATCAATGATGTAGTCACACCTTGAGAAAGTTTCCTTGCTACATTGCCCCCTTTGAGACTTGCTCCGTCCCCTAATAAATGACTGGGTTAAGTTTCGCTATAAGCTCTCCCAAACGAGCGCTTTTGTGCTGTTCAATGATGGCTCCTATCTTTAGGATGTGTAACTTTATCGCATCTTTGGATGGGGTAATGATGGTCTTAAATCCTTGTTTAGAGACGTACTTTCCTACTACGAACTGCCTGATAGTGAAAACCAAGAAATTGAACCCTACCTTACATTTTTCGGTTGGATTCAGTGTGTTTGACACTCCCCCTTTTAGAAAAAGGGCAGGGTGGTTTCAGATAACGGCATAAAAATCAAAATATTGAGAGAGGGTATTTGAGGATGTAATGTTATTCAATGATGAATCTCATTGAACAATTCCAACAAATTCCAGCCTATCGACACGTTCGTGGACGTAGACATGAATTACAGCTGATATCGTGGGACATTGGGGAATTGAAAATCGCTTGCATTGGGTTAAAGATGTTACTTTCTCCGAAATGAGCCACCTCGTTGTGGCGGCAATGCATCTGTCAATTGGGCTATCTTACGCACTTTTTTCAATCAACTCAAGCAAGTTTTTTGTCTCTTGGTATGAAACCAGCCTGCCACCTGTTCCGAGGTGGGGGAGCGCGCCTCACAATTCGTTCAAAATAGAGAATAAGATTCTATTGTCTGCCAATATTTTGAATCAATATTCCTAGGATTCAAGTGGAAATTGTATTAGAGGAAATAACTTATTTCTATTAATATTTACAACAAATAGTAATCTTGAAGCCTTGGCTATTGGTAGTAAGAGGGTAATGAATTCAATTAAATAACCCTGAGATTATCGTTGCTGTAGGTAAAACAGCATGAGTAAGTCTTAATACTCTAGGAGTCTCTTGTTGCCCCGTGCGACATCTGTCTTATAGCAGAAAAACAGAATTTGCTAATAGTTTTAATGAAATAATCAGTATCCTGTAGATCTCAGATGCTTATTGATAAGATGAAGAGAAACCATACTCTAAATATAGAAAACTTAATGATTAACAAACCTTAATGACTTCTCTATCTTGCCTTTATGATAACCTTTAACCTATCGCAAGATAGATATTAACAACCGAATAGATTTGATAAATTTAGTTACCAAAAAAAAATCAAACTTTTTAGTTCAAACAAAATGGAGGTGCAGCAAATCTTCCGTTACTGACTAGTCAGATGTCACGGGTAGTTTCTGCTGTAATTGTCAATCATGGATAAAAAACACCTGTGTCCTTGCAGTTCATCGGCAACCCTACTGCGCCATATTTCCCACAACAGAATTTACTGGTTTTGCAGCCGTTGCCATCAAGAAATGCCAGACCTTGTTAATATCTTGGATACTCGTTTAACTGAGCAAAATAACTTAGCTACTCAAGCACTCAGAGAGGTCGCAATCCAGGAGCGCACTCGCGTGATTATTCCGAAGAAACTACCGCAGCCCATAGCACTTGTCTAACGAAAGAAAATACTAGTTTAATTAAGGAAAAAAGTTGCTCTATAGCCGTGTGAGATTCAGTTAGTTGGACTATAGGTTGCACCGTTAGGCATAATCGCCCCTTCCAAAAAGGCTCCATCTAGTTTAGTTCCACTTAAGTTGGCTCCAATCAAGTTCGCGCCCCTCAGATTAGCACCACTGAGGTTAGCCCCACTTAGATAAGTGAGCAACAAACCTGCTTGCAGCAGATTTGCTTGGCTTAGGTTAGCACCATGTAAGTCAGCCTCAAGTAGATTGGCTCCTGCTAAATTTGCCTTAGATAAATTTGCTTTAGGCAGGTTTGCTTTGCTCAGTTGGGCACCCCGTAAGTTGGCTTTCTTGAGGATCAGTCCCTTCAAACTTGCCAGATGGAGACTGGCTTCTTGCAAATTTGCCTCGGTAAGGTCAGCACCGCACAGATTAGCACCACTAAGATTAGCCCCATACAAATTAGCTCTTCTTAGATCAGCGCCACTAAGATTAGCTCCCCTCAGATCAGCTTCACTTAAGTCCGCACTTTCCAAATTTGCCATCTGCAAGCTTGCCCGACTTAGATAAGCTCGCACCAAATTTGTTTTAGTAAGGTTTGCTCCGCTTAAATCAGCCTCACTAAGAATTGTTCTGGTCAAAATTGCCTTTTTGAAATCAGCTCGTATAAAAATAGCTCGAGTAAGAGTTGCTCCAGTTAAGTTAGCTTTTTTCAGGCAAGCTCCTTTGCCATTAGCACCAACAAAACTCGTTCCAATCAAGCTAGCAAAACTTAAATCAGCTCCAGATAGGTTGACTCCACTAAGGATAGCTCCACTCAAATCAGCCTCACTGAGGATTGCTTCACTCAGATCAGCTCGTGAGAAAATTGCCTCAATCAGTTGGGCATTTTTAAGATTGGCAACTCTTAGGTCAGCTTCACTCAAATTAGCTCTGATTAGCCTAGCCTTAGCCAAATTTGCGCCTTTAAGATAAGCAGCGCTTAAATTGATTCGATTTAGGTCAAAACCACTCAAATCAGCTCCAACTAGCTTGGCACCGATAAAACTTCTTTCTCCGGTTTCATGGCGACTTAAAAGCTGGGATTCACTTGAAAATTCACTTGCTTTCATAAAAATTGTCTAATTTTCTTTAGCTGTAGTAACGGTGAGCTTTTCTTGATTTGTTTATAAAAAATTTGTAGCCAGTTTTAGCCAAGGATTAGTTAGCAATTACTAAAAAATAATTCCGTCAACTAAACTTTGTTACTAAAAATCGCAGCAGTCGGTTACCTTAATCTTCCAGGATTAGGTACTTTCTTCTAAATGCTTAATTGACTCGAATCTGAATCTGCCTAAAGGGTTATTAAGGATGGCTTATCACTAATCTCAACAGAAAAGACCTGATGGTATCTTGTTTTGAAAAGTTGTGCCATGGTTACCTTGGCAAAACACTCCCGTGATTTCCTAAGTATCTCAAAAGCTAATGGTGGTCTTACAGATACAACCTCAGTGAGTTGTTACCAGACGGATAGCTTAAGGTTTGCTAAGGTAAGCGGAACTCTCGTCTAAAAAAGCTGAAATTCATAGAGTCCGCGAAGCGGGGGCTAGATATAAAGAAGCTTTCGAGCCACTCAACTGATGTCACCTCCTCTGGAGAGAGTATCACTGGGGTGCAAAAGAAACTGTCATCTACAGCTTTGACTCACCAAATTCCTAAATCGCAACTGCTACAAGAAACCTTCCCAGCAAAGCCGCCTCTCATACCAGCCAGGTCTCGGCATCAAACTGGAAAATTCTATTATCTTCAATGCCCTGGTGGACTTTACTGCTTCTCCCAAGTCTTGGCTCGGCGTCATACAGTTGGATTAGGATTGTGTTCAGCGTAGTGATTAAGTGTGTCCTTAAGCCTGCTTTAAAGAAAGGGCTTCTTCTGGTAAGCCTCTGTTGTTATCCTACAGAAGCACACCAAAAACAAAAGTCTTGAGCATTCTGATTATAATTTGCCCTCGAACAGCAAGAAGCTACTTCTAAAAAACCTACTATCTAAAGATAATGGTTGTATGTCAGAGCCGGCAAGGCACCGTTACAAAATTAAGTTGACCTAACACTCTGACTTTAGCACTAGGAGAGAGAACTAAGTTATGTTTCCCCTCTTAGGGGTAATAGTTTGTGAGACGCTACGCCGTCCGAACCCAAGTAGCTACCATTACCAACTTACTCAATTAATGAGTGTGTTACCTTGAAAGGCTAAACCTCCGAAGCAATGCATCTCCTACCATGACAAACACTACAATACTAGACTCCAAGACCTTTGGTTATTGGGCGCATCTGGCGATTCAAAAACATTTTCAGAAAACATTTAAGCACGAAACTGATGTAATCCAAGACACCGATCCGGAAGCTTTACACCAAATGCGCGTTGGAATGAGGCGTCTGCGCACAGCAGTTACCGGTTTTGCACCAGCTTTAGACTTACCGAAAGCTGCCCAAGAAAAAGAGATTGCCAAAGTTGCCCAAAAATTGGGAGATCTCAGGGATTTAGATGTTCTACACGAAGCTCTCGTTGATAAATACCTTCCGGTACTACCAATACAAGAGCAAGATACACTCAAAAAAGCTTTGATAACTCTTGGCAAGCAACGTCACAAATCATTAGAAAGGGTGAAAACAACCCTTGACCAGCAACGCTATCAAGAATTGAAGAGTTCTCTTGAAGCCTATGTTGAACAACCAACTTACTCAGAACTAGCCGAGATTGCTATTGCAGATATATTGCCAGATTTACTATTACCTTCAGTTAGTAAACTTTTTCTTCATCCAGGTTGGCTGATAGGAGTCAAACTAGCCGCTGGACAAATAGAAGTTCCCAGTGCTCTCAATTCAGAAATTGTGCTGCATCTTTTGGAGACTCATCACGACACTCTTCACAGCTTACGTAAACAAGCCAAGCGAGTGCGTTACCAAATGGAGCTATTTACTGACTTCTACGAGGCTAATTATCAAAATCATCTCCAACAGGTCAAAGCAATCCAGAGTATTTTGGGTCATATTCAAGACAGTTTCGTTTTAGCGAAATTTCTGAAACATACCCTCAACTTAGAGATTACAGAGCAACTACCAACGCTTACTGCTCTGTGGAACGAAACCCGTTACCAGGTGTGGCAGGAATGGCGACCTATTCAGCAGCAATACCTCAATCCCCAGACCAAAAAAGACTTCTATCAGGCAGTTCTACAACCAACCTCTCCATCAGATTACCAGTGTGCTGAAGATGCCAATAAGTAGCTTTGCAATTAGTTTAATCTGGTGATTACCTAGTCTTTACCTGCATAACTTACATTGAATTAGAAAAGCTTGAAAGAGTTCACATCTCATGCCCCAAGCTGATAGAGCAGTCCTAGAAAGTGAGCAGTACAAAACTACACAAGGACGCCGATTGCATCTTTATGCCCAAGGGGAAGAGATTCCTCTAGTTCCACAAGGAGTCTGGCAAGTTTGTCGAGGTCTAGTGCAGCTGAGTACCTATTGCCAGAATGGTGAAGAAGTGTGGCTAGGTTGGGTTGAGCCTTCGGCATTCTTTGGTCGTTGGTTTTCCCTTCTCAAAAGTTATCAGGCAATAGCTCTATCTGATGTCCATCTCATGTGGTTTTCTCAGGAAGAAATTAGTACTTCAGGACACCTATCCCAGCTTGTTTTGCCCCAAATGGTGCGCCGTATAGGTCATACGGAGGCACTACTAGCTATTTCGGGTCAGCGCCGAGTTGAAGATCGCTTGCAACAACTACTACTACTGATGAAACGAGAAATTGGTCACCCAGTGACAGAAGGTACTCGTATTAGAGTCCGTCTCACCCATCAGAACTTAGCAAACGCAGTGGGTACTACTCGGGTCACAATCACGCGACTTCTGGGTAAGCTTAAGAGTGAGGGCGCGATTACCTTTGACGGCGACCGCCATATCATTCTCAGGCATGACAGCTTTACCAGCGTTTCTGATTGGTAAATTTTCTAGTGACTCAGCTTTTTTGTTTAGTGCTAGGCAATTGTCTCCCTATCCTTTAGAATGAGAGCTTCGCCAATGTTGCTCAGTAAAGAGTCGCATTTTTCAGGAGTAAGCCTCTGTCGTTCGAAGTTATTTCGATTCCGCCAGCAACCAATCAGCCACCAGCAGGTTTGGTGGTTTTCTTGCATGGTTGGGGGGCTAATGCTAGAAGTTTTGCACCTTTAGTGCCAGCCTTAGACCTGCCTAATTACCAGTTCCTGCTTCCCGATGCTCCTTTTAATCACCCTGAGGTTCCGGGTGCCATGATGTGGTACGACCTGGAGACAGAAGATTATCAGGGTTTAGAACAAAGTCAAGAGCTATTGAGAAATTGGCTTCAGTCTCTAGAAAGCACTACAGGTGTACCCCTTTCATCCACAATTCTGGGGGGCTTTTCCCAAGGAGGAGCCATGGCTCTTGATATCGGGTTAACCCTACCTTTAGCTGGCTTGATTTCCCTGAGCGGCTATTTGCATCGTACACCTCAAGATTTAGAGCCGCCTTTGCCTGCCGTCCTAATTGTCCATGGTAAGCAAGATGCTGTGGTGCCGATAAGTGCAGCCAATAGATTAAGAGATTATCTACTCATGCAGGGAACACCGATGCACTACAAAGAATTTGAGATGGGGCATGAAATAGTACCAGAAGTGCTAGAAGTAGTTCGGGACTTTATTTTTGTTAATACTGGACCCGGAGTTACCTAAAAAAAGATACCTGTTAACTCCCCACTCTATATCGCTCTCCATTACTCAGCTTTAGCCGAAGAAATAGCAAAGCCAGCTAATTGAACTAGCCTGAACAAAACTTTTCTATCTACTGAGGCTAGTCCAATTAAAATGCTGGAGTGTTAGCACAAAAAACGTCGCACCTAAGACACAGCAATCGCTGTCCTAATTCGGGTAACTAAAAGCAGTTAGGGCTATAGTCTATGTTGTAAGTGCGTTAGTCTTGCACCAGCACTCCAGCACTCAATGCTACTTACCCACTTTCTCCGATGCTTGCGCTACCTTGATTTGGCAAAGTTGGGGCAAGTTTTCCGAGCCACGAAAGCCCACTGGTTACTAATCTGGTCTACTAAAATAGCCTCTAAGGTTTGGATAGGATTGTCTCGGGTCTTTTTAGCTCTCCTGAGAAAGTTCTTCAAACGACTTGTTCGCTTTTTTAAATTCTTTCAACATTTCAACTGGGCAACAATTAAAGAAGTTGGTTACCTTATTTTTCAACAAAGGTTACACGGTCTCTCGGCTGAAATGGCGTATCAGGCCACATTGGCTCTGTTTCCTGGAATTCTAGCACTTATTGGCGCTGTGGGGTTATTTGAATCCTTCTTGCCTTCCAGTTTTTACCAAATGGCACGTTTATTCGGTGAGCTCGCACCAGATGAAGTGCGGTACACAATTAGCAGTTTAATTCAACAAATTACAATAACTCCTAGCCAAAGGGTTTTTTCCCTCAGTTTCCTTGGGTCGCTATGGATTTTTTCTGGAGTCCTGGGTGCAGCCATGGCAGCTCTTGATCAAATCCATCGAGTTCCTATTGCCAAAAAAAGACCATTTTGGCAAGCTAAGCTGGTGGCTCTGGGTTTAGCTATCGGCACACTCGTACTACTAATTATTGCTTCTGTAACAGTTTTAATCAGCGACCAGATTGTAGAAATCTTAGCTCGCCAAAGTTGCCTGCTGGAGACAGTTCCTGATTGTCCACTGGATAAAGTAGGGAATTGCTTGTTTGAGCCGCCTGTTCAAAACTGTTTGCTCCAGTCAAAATTACTAGCTGCTTGGCCAGATTGGAAATGGCCTCTCACCTTGGGAATAGTCTCGACAGCCTTTGCCTTTGTCTACCGCTTCGGTCCCACCTGTCGCCAAAAACGCACACCCATTATGCCAGGAGCCGTTTTTGCAGCGATACTATGGGCTATACTCTCCAGCTTGTTTCGGCTTTATGTTTCTCATTTCAGCAACTACGACCTGACCTATGGTGCCATTGGAGCCTTTATCATTTTGCTGCTGTGGCTTTATCTTACTTCCTTAGTCATGCTTATTGGTGCACAGCTAAACGTTACTGTAGGAAAAGCAATGCGAGACAATAGAGAGTAGGGAATGAAAGCACATCAGGGCTATTATTTAGGATGAAATCAAAGTCGCTATTATACCATTTCATGGTAATTTTGCAAGAACAAAACTATCTGTATTCAAGTGCTATCCGCCCCGAAAATTTAGTAACTACCGAGACTGAGCAAAATAGTATTAGTTAAAGAAACTAGTTTTTAACCGCGCTATTCTAGAAGGATCTCTAGAAAGTTCAAGTCGCAACACCAATCAATAAATAAATGTCTTAGCTGGAGAAAAACTATGGAATCCGCAATCCTTTCGATCATTGCTCCCATGATTTTGGTAGCACTTGGCTACAGTATCGGTTCGGCAAGAATTGTCAATGAAGGCAACGAAGCCTTGGTGGAACGCTTGGGCAAAAAGCACAGAAAACTGGAGCCAGGTCTCAACTTTATTGTGCCTTTAATTGACAAGATTGCAGTGGAAGAGAGCACTCGTGAGCAGGTTTTGGATACTAAACCCCGGCAAGCGATCACCAGAGACAACGTTTCTGTGGAGATAGATGCCGTGGTGTTCTGGAAAATTGTAGATCTTGAAAAAGCTTTTTACAACATCGAAGATGTCGAAGAGGCAATGACCAATTTGGTCTTAACCAGACTGCGTTCTCTGATTGGTGAAATGGATCTCGATGAAACCTATTCCTCTATGGACTACATCAATCGCAAGCTGTTAGAACACGTAGCTGAAGCGACTGGCGATTGGGGAATTCAGGTAATCCGGGTGGAAGTACAAGAGATTTCTGTACCTCCATCAGTTAGAGAGTCGCTTGAGAAGAAACGGATCGCTGAGAGTGAGAAACAAGCGGCAATCGAGAGGGCTGAAGGTGAAAAACAAGCCGAAATTTCTAAGGCAGAAGGCACGGTGAAGTCGCTCGAAATTATTTCCAAAGCTCTTAATGGACAATCAAATACTCGGGAAGTTTTGCAGTACTTGATTGCACAACGCTACGTAGAAGCTAATGAAAAACTGGGCGAGAGTGCCAACTCTAAAATCATCTTTATGGATCCCAATAAATTGAATGAAGCCATGACTGATTTGCTGGGAGAAGAGTCCGCCTCCAACATAGGCGCTAATCCAGGAAACGGTTCTATTCGTCCCCACGACCAGTAATAGAAAGTTGCAGATGGGGGAGGACAAGGGAGACAAGGAGGACAGGAGAATTATCTGATTCCCTAATTCAGCCGCCAGCTTATCTCAAGTCCGCCTATTTGCCCATAATCAAAATTTCTCCATGTCTGACCCAACTATAGGTATTTAACGGGACATGACATTAGGTTAAATTTGTCTTTCGCCAAATGGCATCGGCAACCAGACAGACATCTCGCATTTCTGAGAGATCGTGTACTCGCAGGATGTCTGCTGAACCGGCAATTGCTGCGCAGCAAGCGGCAGCAGTTCCCCAGATTCGCTCCCTGGGGTCGGGTTGATTAATCAGGTGACCGATAAAACTTTTCCGAGACACTCCCACCAAGATCGGTAATCCTAAGGACTCAAAAGAGGACAGTTGCCGCAAAATAGCCAAACTTTGCTCTGCGGTTTTAGCAAAGCCAATACCAGGGTCAATAAGTAGGTGCGATCGCTTAATGCCAGCAGCGATCGCAGCAGCAACTTGAGTTTCCAGAAACTGCTGAATTTCTCTGATTAAGTCTTGATACTCAGTCAGTTGTTGCATAGTTTGAGGGGTTCCTCGCAGATGCATCAACACAATCGGCACATTTAGCTGGGCGACAACTGGAAACATCTGGGCATCAAATGTGCCGCCAGAAACATCATTGACCAGATCTGCACCTGCTGCGATCGCTTGTTGTGCGACAAATGCCCGTGTGGTATCAACTGAAATTGGTATGCTCAGAGCTGAGCGTACTGCCTTGACTACTGGCAACACGCGATTAAGTTCTTCTTCCAGAGAAACTTGCTCAGCGCCTGGCTTAGTAGATTGACCGCCAATATCAATAATATCGGCACCCCCTTCTACTAGACGTTGGGCTTGTGCTAAAGCAGCAGTGGTTGTGTAAAACTTACCGCCATCACTAAAGCTATCGGGCGTCACGTTTAAGACGCCCATCAAATAAGTTCGCTCTCCCCACCGGAAGGAACATTCTCTAATTGTCAGTAGTGCTGGGGTATTCGCCATTTATTGCTAGTAAGGTTGTTTGTGGACAGGTTATGTTTGAGTAGTTTTACTCACTAGTAGTTGAGATCGTGAGGCTCAAAACCTTCAACCTGTAACCCTATTAACCAATGACTAATAACCTCTATTGGTAATTGACAATTCGTGCAAAGCTTTGTGCTTCAAGGCTAGCTCCCCCGACAAGGACGCCATCAATTTCCGGTTGAGCCATAATCTCATCAATATTGTTGGGTTTAACTGAGCCACCATATTGAATCGAGACATCAGCTACTTTAAGCTGACTCCGAATCATGCCGATTACCTGGTTAGCTTCATCTGTCTGGCAAGTATCGCCAGTGCCAATCGCCCAGATAGGTTCGTAAGCAATCACCAACTGTTGTTGGTCAACGTCTACAAGATCTTTAGTCAACTGCTTAGTGATGACTGCCTCAGTTTGATCAAGGTCACGCTGTTCTTTGGTTTCGCCGACACAAAGAATGGGTATTAAGCCGTGACGTTGAGCAGCTAAGAGGCGTTTATTGACGGTTTCGTCAGTTTCACCAAAGTATTGACGCCTTTCACTGTGACCAACAATGACATAACGCACATCAATTTCCGTCAGCATAGAACCAGAAATTTCACCGGTGTAGGCTCCTTCGTCCTCCCAATGAATATTCTGGGCCCCTAACTGTACGCGGCTGTTTTGCAGATTCTTGGACATTACACCCAAGTCTGTAAAGGGAGTACACAGAATTACTTCCCTATCTTCGGGAGTTTGCCCTAGTTCAGGCATAAACCCCTGTAAAAACTCAGAGGATTCCCTTTGAGTTTTGTACATTTTCCAGTTACCGGCAATGACTATATTTCGCACAGCTTAGCTAGATCATCTCCAAACCATAATGCATTCTTTAGTTTAATGCTTGTGAGCTACTCTATTACGAGTCATAAATTATAAATAGTAAGATTTAGCGAATTAAGATTTGTAAAACTTGTGGCGCTAAGGCGTAGCATTCAGCTCAGCAAACACGCTACGCTGCGCTATTGAGATCACAAATCCCCTTGTGTTGCAGTAGGATTTGCCTAGGACGGACTTGTTGGTTCAAGGGGAGGTGGTAAATAGCACTCCACTGATGGTAAACACATTGCTTTGAGGCAGAAATGTTTAGCGATAGGTTAGTGAGTTAGTGTTAGGACAACCCAAGAAGGATTAGACCTAATCATCCCCCGGATTAATCCGTGGGGAGTATCAACTATCTAACTCAAAACTCAGGACGGGTGCACAGACACCGCCCCTCAAGAGTTTTAAACTCTTCTAAGTCGTCGCCGCTGCCCGCGCTGCTGCAGCCTCGTCCGGGTGAATGCCCAGACGTGTAAGATTAATGCGACCTTTGTTGTCAACTTCTCGCACTTTGACAACCACTTCGTCCCCGACAGCTACCTCATCCTCTACCTTGCCGACTCTATAGTCTGCTAGCTGAGAGATGTGGATCATCCCTTCTTTGCCGGGAAGTATTTCCACAAAAGCACCAATGGGAATAATCCGGGTGACTCTGCCTGCGTAGACATCCCCTTCATTGAGCTTACGGGTTAGACCTTGGATAAGCTTGAGCGCTTTTTTCGCCCTTTCGCCTTCGATGGCAGAAACTGTTACTGTACCGTCGTCTTCGATGTCTACTTTAGCACCAGTTTGCTCGGTGATGCTCTTGATCATCTTACCGCCGGGACCAATTACTAAACCGATCAAATCTGAATCAATTTTGGTGGTCAACAGGCAAGGTGCAAAAGGCGACATTTCCTGACGAGGTTTGTCAAGTGCCTCTAGCATTTTTTCCAAAATGTGCAGTCTTGCAGGCTTGGCTTGCTCGATCGCTTTGGCAATAACATCTAGAGGAAGACCAGTGATTTTCATGTCCATTTGCAAAGCTGTGATACCTGTATCAGTACCTGCAACTTTGAAGTCCATATCACCTAAAAAGTCTTCAATGCCTTGAATATCGGTGAGAATGCGGACTTCATCCCCTTCCTTAATTAGACCCATGGCAGCACCACTGACTGGCTTGGAAATTGGCACACCAGCATCCATCAAGGAGAGAGTTGAACCACAAACCGAACCCATTGAGGTCGAACCATTAGAGGAGAGTACTTCCGATACTACTCGAATTACGTAGGGGAAGTCTTCTTGTGGTGGTAATACGGGCATGATGGCACGTTCTGCTAAAGCACCGTGACCAATTTCACGTCTTCCCGGCGATCGCATTGGCTTAGTTTCACCGACGGAAAAGGGCGGGAAATTGTAATGGTGCAGATAACGCTTCTCTTCTTCTGGATTAAGATCATCAAGAGTTTGGGCATCACCTGGTGTTCCCAAGGTGACTGTGGAAAGCACTTGGGTCAATCCTCGGTTAAATAAAGCGCTACCATGAACTCGTGGGGGTAATAAACCCACCCGACAAGAAACCGGGCGCACCTCATCAAGTTTACGGCCATCAACCCGGACACCATCTTCAACAATTTGACGGCGCATCAACTCCTTGGTCAGGCTTTTGAACACCTTGCCCACTTCTTTGCTATTCTCTGTCGCCGCGACTTTGATCGGATCTTCTGCCGATAGTTCGGCGATTTCCGCCATTACCGTGTTTTCCTTAATCTCATCTAAGGCAGCATCACGGGAATTTTTATCGAAGTCAAATTTTGAGAGAACTTCTTTGATGGGTTTGGTGACGCGATCGCGGATAAACTCTTCTAGCGTCGAGTCTACTACTGGCGGTTCCTCGGTAACCATCTCAATGCCCAGTTCTGCCATCAACTCTCGCTGGGCAGTAATTAAGTCCTGTACGGCTTCGTAGCCGAAATCAATCGCCTCGATAATATCTTGTTCTGGTAGTTGATTGGCCCCCGCTTCCACCATAATCACGCCCTGGGGAGAACCAGCTACGACTAAATCCAGATCTCCTGACTCAATTTCTCTATAAGTTGGGTTGATAATAAAATCATCACCAACTAAACCGACACGCACTGCTGCCATTGGGCCATAAAAGGGAATCTTGGCTTGCAATACGGCAATAGAAGCACCAGTCACCGCCAAAACATCTGGCGGCACCAGCTCATCCATTGACAAAGTGGTTGCTACTATTTGAATATCGTCTCGAAGCCAACTAGGAAACAGTGGTCGCAGGGGACGATCAACTAAACGGCTGGTGAGCGTCACTTTTTCTGGAGGGCGCCCTTCTCGCCGCAGAAACCCACCCGGAATTCTACCAGCTGCATAAAGCCTTTCTTCGTAGTCAACCAGTAAGGGAAGAAAATCTATGCCTTCTCTACCCCCAGAACGGGTAGCCGTTACCAAAACAGCAGTATCACCCGATTGAATTAGCACGGAACCACCTGCTTGTGGCGCAAGCAGACCTGCTTTCAGTCGAATATCCCTTCCGTCGAAGGATATTGACTTGTCTAGCTCTACCATTCAGTACGTTGTCCTTCTTGATCATTTTTTTTCTCTGTCGCAATCGTAGCACTTATGTACTATTGCTGCTTTGAGGTAAATTATGGTGATTCAGGAGGTCAAAAAATAGTCCACTAGCAAGTCAAGCATTTCCTCTTTATCCTCTTTAATAGATGGACTGCTGGTGAAGATGTAGCAGTAAGCAACCGCTTTGCCTTTGGTGACTATAACTGCTCATATAAATTAAAAAACTCAGAGCACAAAACCGATAACTCAAAACTTAAAAATCTTTAAGCATGGCAATTTTACATGGTAGTTGGATACCTCAAGAGAAGGGTGGTTATTTATTTATTTGGGGAGAAACCTGGCGCAGAACAGTGGCGGTGGAATCGCTTTCCGTCAATGGGGTTTTTCCTCATCCTCTAGCGATGACACAAGCAGAGTTGACTGCTTTTTTGCGTTCTCAGAATGTATCGATTAGTAAATTTTGTGCAACTCTCGAAGGAGCTAGTCAAAATGGTCGTAAAGACAGGCAACAGAGCGAGGAACAGCGGTGGCTCTCTCAAGTAATTGCCTTACCAACTCAAGTCACCTCAGATCAGCAACCAGCATCTCCAATACTCTCTACCAAGATGCCAACAGTTGGTGCAGATAGTCCAACACCAGAACTACAACTATGGCAAGTTGAAGGCTTCCGTCTTGAAGCTTTAGAAGCTTCTGAATTTCTTCAGGCTCTACCTCTTGGTTCTTTTAAAGCCTCAGACACTTATGTAGGAGCAGAGCTACGTTTTTGGTCTCAGGTAACTCGTTGGAGCTTGGATTTACTAACTCGGTGTAAGTTCTTACCAGGACTTTATCGACTGCCAAAGGGCGAGGTTATTGCCCAATGGCAACCCCTCCTGGATAGTGCTGTAGACCAAGCTCGCACAGAAAAGTTTACTAAGCTCATGCCCTCTGGCTGTCGTGCCTATCAAGCAACTAATCAGTGGTCAGTCATCGGTTCCCCAGAGTCACAAGTTGAAGCTTCAAACCCTCAACCTACCGCCTTTCAAGAACCCCAGGAATTACTACTAGGCTGCCTAAGCAGTCTAATTAATGCTCAAGTCTGCAATTGGCTACAGGCTCAGACTCTACCAGTTGTTCAATCACCCGTCAAAGAGTGGTTGCAAACTCTATCTAGTGCTGCTGATACCCTAAAAGTAGATCCGACAGCAGTAGCCCGACTCGAAGCTGCGCTGCAAACCTGGACAGCTCCGGTGCAACAAAACTTAGCAGTACCCCTGTCCCAAACTTTGGGCAAAAATCTGTTCCGCACCTGTTTTACTCTACAACCTCCGGGATCAGGTAAGACTAACTGGCGGTTGGAATACGGTTTGCAAGCGGTTGACGATCCGGAATTTTTAGTTGATTCTCAGACAATTTGGCAGCAACCAGTCGAACGCTTAGAGTATCAAGGGCGCACTATTGAGCAACCTCAGGAGACTTTCCTCAAAGGTTTAGGATTGGCTTGCCGACTCTACCCGCCTATTGAACCGAGCTTACACCAATTAGTTCCTTCTTCTTGTGAGTTAACACCAGTAGAGGTGTATGAGTTTATCAAAGCTAGTGCTTGGCGACTGCAAGATAGTGGCTTGGGCATCGTTCTACCACCATCTTTAGCTCCTGGGGCTACAGAAAGACGCCTCGGCGTCAGTATTCAGGCGGAAGCACCGAAACCGCAAAAGCACGAGAGGTTGGGACTGCACAGCCTGCTTAAGTTTAAGTGGGAACTGGCGATCGGTGAGCATAAAATCTCGAAAAAAGAGTTTGACCGCCTGATGGCGCGTCAGTCTCCCCTAGTGGAAGTCAATGGCGAGTGGGTAGCATTGCAACCAGCAGATGTCAAAGCGGCCCAAGCCATGTTTGTCGCGGCTAAAGATCAGATGAGTCTCTCGGTGGAAGATGCCCTGCGCCTGAGTACGGGAGACACTACTACCATGGGCAAATTGCCAGTAGTCAACTTTGAAGCGTCCGGTGCCTTACAGGAGTTGATTACTAATCTTACAGGTAATCGTTCTATTGAGCCGATTGAGATACCTGCTAGTTTTCAAGGACAGTTACGACCTTACCAGGCCAGAGGAGTTAGTTGGCTAGCTTTTCTGGAACGTTGGGGTTTGGGTGCTTGTCTAGCAGATGATATGGGGTTGGGTAAGACTCCTCAGTTGATTGCCTTTTTGCTGTATATGAAGGAGCAAGCAGCCTTAGACGGTACAACACTTGTGGTTTGTCCAACTTCGGTGCTAGGTAACTGGGAACGGGAAGTCAAAAAATTTGGCCCTTCCCTTAAGGTTGTGGTTCACCATGGAGATAAACGCAAAAAAGGTAAGACATTTGCCAAAACTATCCAGGATAAACAGTTAGTAATTACTAGTTATCCCTTGGTGTATCGAGATCTCACAACTCTCCAGGAAGTTGACTGGCAAGGTATTGTTTTGGATGAAGCCCAGAATATTAAGAATTCAGCAGCCAAGCAGTCACAAGCAGTACGGCAGCTAGCAACGGGTTTTCGTATTGCCCTGACAGGGACTCCGGTAGAAAATCGCTTGTCGGAGTTGTGGTCAATTTTGGATTTTCTCAATCCAGGTTATTTGGGCAACCCCCAGTTTTTCCAGCGCCGCTTTGCTATGCCTATTGAAAAATTTGGCGATACCTCTTCTTTGCAAACTTTGCGTTCCCTGGTGCAACCCTTCATCCTGCGACGCCTCAAGACTGACAAAAACATCATTCAAGATTTGCCCGAAAAACAAGAGATGAATGTCTTTTGTGGTTTGTCCGCAGAGCAAGGGGCTTTGTATCAAAAAGTGGTGGATGAGTCAATGGCAAAAATTGAAAGTGCTGAAGGTATTCAGCGTCGCGGTTTAATTTTGACACTGCTATTGAGACTCAAGCAATTGTGCAACCATCCAGCGCAATTCTTGAAGGAAAAAAAGCTAGAACAGCCTCAGCGATCTGGTAAATTAATGCGTTTACAGGAAATGTTAGAAGAGGCAATTGAAGAAGGCGATCGCGCTTTAATTTTTACTCAATTTGCCGAATGGGGCAAACTTCTCAAGCCCTATTTAGAAGCAAAGCTGGGAGGTGAAACCCTTTTCTTGTATGGGGCAACTCGCAAACAGCAACGAGAGGAAATGGTTGACCGCTTCCAGAATGATCCGGAAGGGCCAAAGATCATGATTCTTTCTCTGAAAGCTGGTGGCACTGGTCTTAATTTAACACGAGCAAATCATGTTTTTCACGTTGATCGCTGGTGGAACCCGGCAGTGGAAAATCAGGCAACTGACCGTGCTTTTCGGATTGGTCAAACCCGCAATGTTCAGGTGCATAAGTTTGTTTGTACAGGTACGTTGGAAGAACGTATTAATGACATGATTGACAGTAAAAAACAACTGGCAGAACAAACGGTAGAAGCTGGGGAAGAGTGGGTAACAGAAATGGATACAGACCAATTGCGATCGCTGTTACTGCTTGACCGTGATGCTGTAATTGATGAATAGAAAATGGAAAATGGAAACATGACTAATTACGAAATCGAAAGCCAAGAATGGTGGGTGCAGCGGTGGACAGATTTACTCAATTCCTATCGCTTTAAGAAACGTTTGGAAAGAGGACGTAAATATGCCAAAGAAGGTAATATTCTCAGTATTGACTTTCAAGGCTCGGAAGTAAAAGCTAAGGTACAAGGTACAGCACCAGAGCCTTATCACCTTTCTATTTCTATAGACCCTTTCACTGATGAAGATTGGAACTATGTAGTAGAAACAATGGGTCAAAAAGCCGTTTACTCGGCTCAGTTATTAGCGGGAGAAATGCCCCATGATATTGAAGGAGTATTCACCGCTAGTGGTTTGAGTTTGTTTCCTTTCACTCTCTCCGAAGTTCATTCCCGCTGTAGCTGTCCTGACCCCAAAAATCCCTGCAAACATATTGCCGCAGTTTACTACGAATTAGGCGATCGCTTCAGTGAAGACCCTTTTGTATTATTTCAGTTGCGGGGGCGTACCAAAGAACAAATTCTTGATCAACTGCGTCGATTACGCAGTAAAGTAGCAGGAGAAAATGTTAAAAAAACACCTACTAAATCCAGTAATAAAGAATCAAAACCCACCTCTCCAACAGTGCTCAATATTGAGCAGTTTTGGCAATATAACGAACCCCTTGACCCTTCTTTGGTAGTAATTTCACCATCACCAGAGAGCCGCACTGTGCTTGATTTGTTAGGAAAAATTCCTCTAGCGGCGGTAGATGAACAGGTGATGAATTATCTCAAAGGAGTTTATCAGGCAGTGAGTCAGCAGGCAATGATCACGGCACTAAATCGAGATAAATAAGAATAAGACATTTGTCTTTGAAATCGGAAATTTGCGAGTCAAAAGTTGAAGTTTGAAAGGTTATTTTGTCTAGATGAAACAGCTCACAGACTTAATGATTACAGTGCTTAAAGCTGTTCATCTAGCGGTTTTATTATTTGTCATTTTTGGCTGGATTTTACCGATAAAATTGTTATTGTTGTTGCATATTGTGTTTGTACCGCTAATGATTTTGCAGTGGCAATTCAATCAAGGAACTTGCTTTCTGACTAATATTGAAAATCAACTGCGTGGCGAAGGTAAGGAAAAGCAACAGCAACAAGGGCAATTCATTAAGAGTTTGCTAGGTAAATGTTTTAATCCTCTGCCTTCTGACTCAACCATTAAGCTATTGATTTACGGAATTATCGGTTTATCTTGGGGAATCTCCCTTATCAGAGTATTCTTATTTTCAGGGTAATTAATATTTATAGCCATTTTAGATGCACTGTGGACACTGCATATTTTATCTCTTGTCTATTTGTGGTTAGTTTTCCTGATCAATCATTTATCAAGGTTATACAGAAGGGACGTTTTATAGCTTCTCTGCTTATTTATCCGGATTCATCCATAACCAGCGAGTAAACTAAGACTAAATCCCTCAGCAGCCCCTAGCAAATGGAACCCCTAACAGCTGGTGCGATCGCTCTTTTAACTCTGCTTTTAGATAAAACTTTAGATAAAACCGTCGAAGTCGGTGTGGGTAAGGCGTTTGAGCAAGGTGATAAGTTACTGACGCTGCTCAAACATAAGTCTCCGGAGACGGGAAGCGCGATAGAACTAGCTGCACAGCATCCGGAATTGGTGGCACAGCAGCCGGAGGATTATGGTGAAGCGGTGTTAGTGGCAAAGGTAGAAAAGGCAGCACAGCAAGATCCAGAGATTAAAAAAGAAGTCGAAGCCTTGGGAGAGATGGTGCAGTCTCAGCCGCAAATTACCAAGGTTATTGAAAACTGGAAAGGTATCAATATTAAAGGCGGCACTAACACTATTAATAATCCTAATCTTAATTTTTAACGCCAATGGATACCCAGGAAAATTGGCAAGGAATAAATACTAAAGGCGATACTATAATTAATAATCCCCAGATGAATTGGCACTTGCCTGCCTCCCACCCTCAGCTTAATCCTCTAGAACATATTCCTAATCGAGGTATTACCCACTTTGTCGGGCGAGATCAGGAACTTACTACACTGCATGAAAAGTTGCAAGCAGGAGAGCAAGTAGCAATTTGTGCAGTTGCTGGTATGGGTGGCGTTGGTAAAACTGAACTGGCGACTCAATACGCACGGCGAAATATAGATAGTTACCCTGGTGGTATTTGTTGGTTAACTGCCAGAGATGGACAGCTAACAGCAGATATCTTACAGTTTGCTCAATTACAACTTAATCTGAATGTACCCCAGGAATTAGAGGGAACATTACTCAACTCTCAGCAGCAGGTGGAGTGGTGCTGGCAGCATTGGCAACCTGCGGAAGGGTTAGTGTTGGTAGTATTAGATAATGTTACGGATTTAAGTAGTTGTCTACAAATACTGCCCAGTTCTAACCGCTTCCGGGTTTTGCTGACAACGCGACAGCGAAATTTAGACAGTAATTTTTTTGAATTATCTTTAGATGTCCTCTCACCAGAGGCGGCTTTGGCATTGTTAACTGCCGTGGTGGGTGAGGAACGGGTGGCACAGGAACCCCAAAAGGCGGCTCAATTATGTGCATGGCTGGGTTATTTGCCCTTGGGTTTAGAATTGGTAGGGAGCTATTTGCTCGAAGATCCAGATTTGCGCTTGGAAAGGATGCTGGCGCGGTTGAAGAAACAGCGATTGATGGATGAGTCAATTAATCGCAGTTGGCAGCAAATGGGGCAAACTGCTAGCACCGCCCAGTTGGGGGTTAAAGATGCTTTAGAGTTAAGTTGGCAAGAACTTGACCCGATGGCGCAGCAGGTAGGGCAGTTTGTCAGTTTATTTGCTGCGGCGGTATTTTCTTGGCAGTGGGTAGAGTCTGCGACTGAATTGCTTAAATGTGCAGAGTCGGATATTAACGAGGCGAAAAAGCAACTTTATAAGCGTTACTTAATTGAACGAATTGAACGCATTAACGATAGAGAGGCTTGCTACAAAATTCATCCCTTAGTGCGGGAGTTTCTGCAAGCTAAGTTGGCTGAGTCGGGGGAGGGGCAAGAATTTAAACAAGCTTTTGCTGCAGGGATGGTGGAAATTGCCCGAAACATTCCTGACTCACCTACTTTGAAGGATATCGAGTCAGTAAGAGATGCTATCCCTCATTTAGAAGAAGTTGCCGAACATCTGACGGAAGCGTTGAAAGATGAGGATTTAATTTCGCATTTTGCTGGCTTAGGTAGATTTTATCAAGGACAGGGGTTATATTCTTCAGCAGAACCTTGGTGTCAGCAGTGTTTATCAGTAGTAAAAATGCGCTTGGGAGTTGAGCATCCTGACGTTGCCAGTAGCCTCAACAATTTGGCATTATTCTACTACTCTCAAGGACGCTATACGGAAGCGGAACCTTTGTATTTAGAAGCTTTAGAACTGTGCAAACGCTTACTGGGAGTTGAGCATCCCCAGGTTGCCACGACGCTCAACAATTTAGCATCACTCTACGAATCTCAAGGACGCTATAAAGAAGCGGAACCCTTGTATTTAGAAGCTTTAGAACTGAGCAAACGCCTACTGGGAGTTGAGCATCCCCAGGTTGCCACGACGCTCAACAATTTGGCATTATTCTACTACTCTCAAGAACGCTACACAGAAGCAGAACCCCTGTATCTAGAAGCTTTAGCACTCTGTGAGCGAGTGTTGGGAGTCGAGCATCCTAATACTGTTACTTTCCGCAACAACCTAGTAATTCTGCGGGAGGAGATGCGTAAGAGTAATTCCTGGCTGGGTAGGTTGAAGCAACGGTTGCGGAAGGGTTAGAACCTTGAGAAGGGAAAGCCATTACCAATACTGACTCATATTGCAAAAACCTATATCTAACAACCTTTAAAAAGTCTGGTGTCAACAGCTTGTTATGCGGCATCTCCACTTGAAGCCAAAACCAAAATACTTTCTGTTTCGCTATCTTCAAATTGAAGAATCGTGTCAAAATTATCTCTCAAAATCTGAACAATTTTTGATGTTGAACTGTTGCCAATACGAAGATAAATAAATTTGGGCGGATGACCGTAAAGCAAACTGCGCTGGTGAAAGTCAGAATCTTTAGAAACAATCACAAAACCATTCGCCTTGGCATATTCCCAAATAAGTGCATCGTCAGTATTTGTTAGTGCTAAGGTTTTGACATGCTCAGAATCAGGATACAAATCGACAATCCTGTGAATAATTCGGTCTGACAGATTTTCATCCAATAGCAGTTTCACAGTGATGCCACAAATAACCTTTTCTCACGATCAGCCGCAAAAGCAAGACAGGCTTTAATGTCTTCCGCAGTGAGTTCAGAAAAATCTTCCAAAATCTCGGCTTCTGTCATACCACTGGCTAGATACTCTAAGATGTCATACACCGTGATTCGCATTCCCCGAATACATGGCTTTCCACTACGTTTTCCAGGCTCGATGGTAATGATATTGTGGTAATCCATAAGCGACAGTTGGTAAAGATATTAGCTTATTCCATCATATGAGAAGTTCTATTTCCTAGTCACAGCAACAGTCTGACGTTGTTAGAGTTGATCTGCAAGATGCTGAGCAGCTTCCAGATTAAGCGATCGCTTTTTGTGAGAATTTAACCTAATAACGTTGTACTATACAGACGTTAGAGGGCAAGTCAGTGCCAGTTAATTATCGGCTTGACAACCAACAGGAGGGAAAGACAAAAAAGATACTACATTATTTAGGGGAATGATGAGAAGGCATTCACTGAAATTACCCGGCAAGAATTGATAACTAAAAATTACTCTTCACCCTTTAATGAATATTCGCATTGGTAACGGTTACGATATTCACAAGTTAGTTACAGGTCGCCGTTTAATTCTCGGTGGCGTAGAAATTCCCCACGAATTAGGGTTACTCGGCCACAGTGATGCCGATGTCCTAACTCATGCAATTATGGACGCTATGTTAGGCGCATTGAGTTTAGGAGATATTGGTCATTACTTCCCTCCTTCTGACCCTAAATGGGCAGGAGCAGATAGTCTGGTTTTATTAAATCAGGTTAATCAATTAGTGCAGACTAATGGCTGGAAAATTGGCAATATTGACTCTGTAATTGTGGCAGAACGCCCCAAACTAAAACCCCATATTAAGACAATGCGCGATCGCCTTGCCAGCACCTTGGAGTTAGCACCAGACCAAATTGGCGTTAAAGCAACTACTAATGAAAAGTTGGGCCCGGTAGGACGAGAAGAGGGAATTGCTGCTTATGCTGTAGCTTTGTTAGTCAGTAATTCCCCCAATAGTTGAACATACTAATTTTTAATCTCCAACCCGATGACTATCTTGTCTTATCGGAATTTCCACGATGAACTCAGACCCTTTTCCAGGTATGGAATTGCACCTTAGTTGACCGCCGTGTCTTTCAGTAATAATTTGGTAACTAATTGCTAATCCTAAACCCGTGCCTTGACCTACTGCTTTAGTGGTAAAGAAGGGGTCGAAAAGTTGTTTTCGTGTCTTTTGGGTCATTCCAGGACCATTGTCTGTAATGCGAATAAAAATGTGGGGGATAAACTTTGACAGAGAACTATTTTCTTCTGAAAGTTCTTCAGTAAGAGGCTTAGAACTAACCACCGAGCTAAGACTATCTTTGCTAAGCAAACCAGTTTTAATTGTGATAGTCGGTAAGGGACAAATATCCATTTCCCATGGCTGAGTTTTTACTTGTTCCTCTAAAGCATCTATGGCATTAGTGAGTAGATTCATAAACACCTGATTTAGCGGCCCTGGATAACACTCCACCGTTGGCAAGTCGCCATATTCCTTAATAATGGAGATTCCAGCTCGACTTCGCTTGGCTTTGAGACGATATTGCAGAATACTTAAGGTACTCTCAATTCCTGAATGAATATCTACTAGCTTGCTGTCTGACCCATCAGAGCGAGAGAATGTCTGGAGTGATTTGACAATTTCGCGGATACGTTCAGCACCCACCTTCATCGAATTTTGTAATTTATCTAGGTCAGTAACCAGAAAACCGAGGTCAATTTCCTCAATATACTCCTGAATTTCTTGCGGTGACTCGGGATAGGTTGCCTGATAAAGTTGTACTAAACCCAATAGGTCTTGAAAATACTGTTGAGCATGACTTAGATTGGCATAAATGAAGTTAACCGGATTGTTAATTTCGTGAGCTACACCAGCGACTAGCTGACCTAGGCTCGACATTTTTTCACTCTGAATTAACTTGGCTTGAGTGAGTTGCAACTCTTGCAGGGTTTGTTGTAGTTGAGTAGCTTTTTCTTGAGCTTGCTCGGTAGCCATGCAACTCTCAGCATAAAGATCTGCCTGTTTAATGGCAATTAGTAGTTGATCTCTGACTGCTTGCAGTAGTTCTACTTCACTATCTGTCCAAGGTCGAACCCCACTACTATGGCTACAACTGATCACGCAAATGTGACCCGATGGTGTCTGCATTGGTAGTAGTAATAGTGAGGTATAACCCAGAACATGAGCGAAATTTTGCTTAATCTGGTTATCTAAACTCTCGACATTATCTATCCGCAGGATTTCTAAATTTAAGAGATGTTGACTCAGGGGTTCTACAAACTCAGCGGAATAGCGACCTGTAAAATCTGATAAATCAGGATTGCACGCTTCTTTAAGGACTCTCCAGTAAGGTTGCGGCCCATAGGAGTGGTAGCAGGCAAATTGACAGCGGTCTATTTCTAATATCTGGCGGATTTCTTGGGCTGTAGTCTCCAGGATGATATCCAGTTGCAGGCTATGACGGATTTGTGTCGCCAGTCGGTTGAGTAGTGCTTCTCGTTGCACCCGTTCTCGCAATTTTGCCTCAGATTGCCGTAAAGCAGACTCAGCGGCTTTGCGCTCACTGATGTCTTGTATGACATTGAGGAAGTACCTGGGAGTGTCTTGGGAGGTATACACTAGCGAAGCTGTAATCTGCACCCAGACAAATGAGCCATCTTGGCGTAGGTAACGTGCGTCTCGTGAGCAAGTCTCAATTTCACCCGCTAAAAGCGATCGCCCATATTCTAAATCAACTGATAGATCTTCTGGATGGGTAATATCTGAGAGGGAAAGTTCTAAAAGTTCCTTACGGGTGTAGCCAAGGATATTGCAGAACTTTTGGTTGACTCTGAGAAATTTTCCCTCTGGCGTGGTGTGACTAATCCCAACTGCCGCTTGCTCAAAGGTGGCGCGGAAGCGTTCTTCACTCTCCAGTAGTGCTGCCTCCATCTGGTTTTGCTCAGTAATATCGATATAATTTCCCAAGGCTTCTGCTGAAGAGCTAAACTCTTGTAGCTCCGTAAACATTACCACCCCGCCAATTTCTCCCGTGCTGGTGCGCCAAGGCTGAATTTCCCATTTGATCCTTTGTGGTGAACCATCTGATCTAGCGAAATAATCTGAACTACCTCTGCTCGTTTTTCCGGCTAAACACAAGGCATAAATTTCTCGCCATCCTTCAAGAGGATCGCAGGTAATGAGCGGGGAATCAAGAACTGATTTGCCTCCCCAGCTTTTGAGTTTTGATTGCTTTCTGCGGAACAGAGGAAAAACTTCGTAATGAAAACTGCCTATGATGTTTTGGTTTTCCAGACCATAATCAGCTAGCCAACGACGAGAAATGACCAAGTAACGCAAGTCTCGATCGAGCATTGCTACAGCAGTGGGCATGTGTTTCACAAACGCAGACAATAGCTCTGGGTTTGCTGAGTCAGCCAATTGTTCTAAAAGTTGCATTTATACAGCTATCTATCCTAGCAGAAATAGGAGAAAAAAGCATCACCTACGAGGTAGAGCGCGGATGAAACTACTTGTAGAAATAAAGGAACTGAATGCCTTTATTTTTCTACAATTACTTGAGTTAATTATCTAGAAAAGCCGTAGGCTAAGGTTATGATCAACCAGTTTAAATGCCCATTAAAGCTCAACAGATTAGCCGCAGGGTAACAGGCACATCTCAATAAGACTCTTCTACAGGGTCTTTCTTGTACATGGTTGTACTAAAATTAACTAACCTGTTCACAATGGAGCGATTCTTGATTAATTTCATGTTGACCAGATTCGCTCAAGTCAAGATATCGGCATCCCTGTAAGATTCATTCTAAATTAATCTTAACAATTGGACAACCTACAAATTAACTTAAGACTCTCAAGAAACAGTATTTTTATTCAAATTAAGTAGAAAAAGCCCGTGAAGCTACTGCGGCTTCTAGCATTGCCAGTGAGCAAAACGCCAGTAAACCAGCTAATCGTTGAGGAGCTACTCTTGCTAACCAATAGCAATATATTATTTGTAGATACTAAAGATAGATTTTGCTTGAGTATTAACCCGTGACCAAAAAATATTCAGCTTAGCTCAACGCAATTAGGCGGAAACATAAGAATATATAAGAAACCGTGGACAAGCCAAGAGCTTATCCCAAAATTCCTCGAATCCTTGTTTTATGAATGAATCTATGTCTGCGATCGCTCAAACCTCAGCTAACTGGTCTAGTCTGCTGGAACAGCTACTAGACGGCCAGTCTTTATCCCTTGACCAAGCATCGCAGCTAATGCAGGGATGGTTAAATGAAGAAATTCCGGAGGTTTTATCAGGAGCGATTCTAGCTGCTATTCAGGCAAAAGGCGTCTCGGCAGCAGAATTAGCAGGTATGGCTCAAGTCTTACAAGCTCAATCTTTACAGGGTAAAGTAATCAACCATCAAAAACCAGTAATAGATACCTGTGGTACTGGTGGTGATGGTGCCTCGACCTTTAATATCTCCACCGCTGTTGCTTTTGTTGCTGCTGCGGCTGGGGTTCTAGTAGCCAAGCATGGTAATCGTTCTGCTTCTAGCAAGGTAGGTTCAGCAGATGTCCTAGAAGCACTAGGAATCAATTTAGCAACGGCACCCCAGAAAGTAGAAGCGGCACTAGAGGAAGTAGGAGTTACTTTTCTGTTTGCCCGTGGTTGGCATCCAGCTATGAAGGCAGTGGCACCCCTACGACAAACTCTCAAGGTGCGGACAGTGTTTAACCTCTTGGGGCCACTGGTGAATCCTTTGCGTCCCACTGGTCAGGTGATTGGGGTATTTGACTCCAGCTTTGTGACAAGCGTTGCCCATGCCTTGCGCCAAATGGGAGTTCCCCAAGCGTTTGTCCTGCATGGCAGAGAAAAACTAGATGAAGCAGGATTAGCAGATGAAACTGACTTAGCGCTGCTATCAGGCGACCAAGTGCGACTCTCAACACTTAATCCCCAACAGCTAGGCTTAAATCCAGCACCCACAGGAGCACTACGAGGCGGTTCCCTAGAAGAAAATGTCACGATTCTGCGAAATGTCTTGCAAGGCAAGGGAACAGCCGCGCAGCAAGATGCTGTGGCGTTGAATGCTTCATTAGCCTTGCAGGTGGGTGAAATTGTGCCACTTGAAGATCACGCGGCAGGAATTGAGCTAGCCAGAGAAGTTATTAACAGTGGTGCTGCTTGGTTAAAGTTGGAGCAGTTAGTGCAGTTTTTGGCAAGTAGGGAGTAAGCACTAGTTAGCTCTTTAGGTACTTAATCCCTCATCTTCCTGCACCACCCGCAGTAATCGCTCAATATAAAACTCACGCCACTGCTCTCGTTCTTGTGCTGCTTGCCCGTCCGCAGCATAAGCCTCAATTTCCTCAGTAAATATTAAACCTTTAGCCTCTGCTAGCCGTTCGATGGTGTCGAGACGTTCACGTATCACAGACACCTCTCCGGCTAGGGCCATCACGATGGCCAGTAACTTGTCGTTGTCAGGGTTATCTAAATAAACAGGTCTTTTGCCTTTGGCTTTTTTTGCAGTCACGCATCCCCCTTTTCACTTACTCGCAGCAAAAATAAACCAGTTTAACTTACCGTCAGAACTTCTGGCTTTACGGTTCTCTCTTGGTATACTTGTCTGTTCTTTACCTACTCCCATAGGAACAAAATACTCAATAACCTGATCTGCCTGGAAGCCAGCTGATTTTGCCACTTTAGCCAAGTCGAGGTCTCGCATGGCACTCCAGAAAGGTTCGTTGTTGTTGATAGTTTGCCACTCATAAACAAAAGCGGTGTAGGGATCCATGTGGCAGTACAAAGGTGAATCGATATGAACCATCATTCCACCGGGAGTCAGCAGACGGTAACACTCGTCAAAAACCCTACGAATTATAGGAACAGGGATTTCATGTAACAGGATATGACTGACAACTAGGTCGAAAGACTGATCGGGAAAGTTAGTATGTTCTGCATTCTGTTGAGAAAAATGTACCCGTTTACCCAAATCCTCCGCTCGTGCGTGGGCATAACGTAACATTGGCGCTCCAATGTCAATAGCATGAACCTCGCTGTGGGAATAAGCATCCACATAAGGCAGGGTACTATGACCCACAGAACATCCCAGATCAAGAATTTTTTTTGGTTCAAAGTCAGGGTAATTGGGCTTCAAAAACTGATAGATGATGGCAAGACCCCTGACATCGTGGAGCAGTCCAAACGCACCACCCCGAAAAAGCTGGGCTGCAATATCGTATACTGCGCCAGCGCTAACATCATCTTCAGTGAATTCGGTGTGGAATCCTCCCGGCATACAATGCAGATCTACAGCAGTATGGTAAGCGGGAATAGGCAAATTCGGGTTAAGACTCAAGGAACCAATTGGTTGAGTTTTGTTCTTCGCTTGCTCCACTAACTTGGGGAGTTGACGTTCAATACTGATGCTCACTGAGTCCCAGATCATTTCTTGACTGATGCGCTTCAAGGCACTTTCCCACTTGTAATAGGGTTCGTGCTGCATAATTTCTCGAACTTCATGGCGGTTTTGAGGAGGGCGCTGGTATTCAAGCTGGAACTTGGGTTTGCCTCGGCCCTCGTAAATTTTTTTGACTCCTGGACTTAGTGTCCTGAGCAAATGAGTTTTCAAGCTTCTGACAAAGTTTTGGCGAGCCAGTTCGTCGTGAGTGGCCTGCGGTCGCACGGAATATTGAACTTGTTTGCCCATTAAAAACCTCCCATGATATCCCCTTCTTACGCTCGTAAGCAAGCTCAACTTTGTTTAACAATTGTTGCAAAAAACTAACACCTTGCAGAAAAGTAATGACTAATCCTGAAAAATATTTGGTAGCCCAAAATAATCAATGAGCTAACCAGCAGTTAGGTAACCCACAATTAGTTAGTTAGTGACAACACTCATGAGAGAGAATAATTTTTACAAGGACAATAAAGAAGTTAACGAATTATCAGATGACACTAATCTATTAAGGTGGTGTCCGGTTAGTGGTAATGATTGGACTACCAATATCAGAGAGGAATGTTTCACAGCTCCCAATCGGCTGGTTAAAGAACAAAAATTCCACTCAAAAAGTAATCTCTTATTATTTTCCACATTAACATCTCTGGCTTTATTAGTAGCTGCCCATTTTATTTCGGCTCTAAAAACTTTTCCAACAACACAAGAAAATCCTGTAATTCTCTCAGATGAACAACTCATAGAAGATTAGTTGTCAATAACAACTTTAACTTTTGAGTACTACTTCAATTGAGCAATCATTTCTCCTTCATGCCAGTAAGAAGACATTTTTTTGATTTTACCGGAGTCGTTAATTTCAAAAGTACTAATTCCTTCAGCAACAGCATTTTTGCCATTTTTGGCAATCACCCGCATTGTCCATTTAACTGCTGCTCCTTCCCCAGCAATAAAGACCTGATCTTGAGAAATTTGTAAGTTATCATAAAACTTAAATAACAGACCAAAAAATTTCTGAACATCCTCGTGCGCTTTGATTGGTGGCTTGCCAACCGGGTCATAAATAACTGCATCTTCAGCAAAGTTTTCTAACCAGCCTTCTGGATTCATTGCTGTCATACTGGCAAAATAGGCAGCAACAACTTTTTCAATAGTTTCTTTTGACATGATTAAAGATTCTCCAAAATTTCAGACCAGATTATTTTCGCAATTAGCGTGTTGTCTATTTGTAGGATGATGGGGATTTTTGGTAACTAGTTTCTCTTTTGTCCTCTTTGTCTTCCCCATCTTGATTGTTCGTTTTTTATTTATCTCCAGATGGTGCAACGCTACGACGAGTGTAGGAACGCTCAAAGTGGGTTTGAAATTTGCCCACTACAACTGCTAAGACTAAAGCTAAAAGAGAAGCTGATACTGTTACAATTTCAAGCAAAGAATGATCCGTAACTATAGCTAAAGCTGCCAGCGCGATCGCCACAGCCACCAAGGATTGTTTGAGCCAGATCGTTGTCCGATAGGCACGATTGCAAGAACTACAGATGTGTGTGTGTCGCTGTAATCTATTTGGGGTTACCGGATTTTGTGTAGGTTCTTGAGTAGCATGCCGTGCCGTAGAATAGCCCTCGTAAAATGGCAAAGAAGACCCAAATTTATCAAGCCACTTACGGTATTCAACCACCAAAGTATCGGATGTCTTAACGGGCAAGTACAATTCTTTCAGGCTTTTTCCTAAGCGCTCAATTTGTGCTTGTTGACCCACAATTAGGGGCAAATCTTGCTCCAATATTTTGTTGGTATTCAAATGATCAAGCCAGCGAGGTCTTAATTTTGCTGTCCAAGTCAAAAAATTGCGATAACCTCTAGCCAGAAGACGGCATCGTCCCTTACCAAGGGGAATTGAATACAAAGCCAGTCCAAAAGTCCAACCTTTATCTTCAAAATGAGCACTGTTGAGAACTAGGTTAGGAGCAATGAAATCAATGTGCTTCCAGATGTCATTGGGTTTTTGTGTACCTCGCCATCTACCTCGAATTCCCTCAACTGAACTCTCTAGCACTTCCATTTCCAGTGGTTGTGCATTTTTACGATTACCACCACCTCTAGTGCCGTGATGGCTGATACTAACATGAGCTGGATCTGTAACATTCTCCACAAAGTAGCTTTGGTCATAAGGGAGATCCAACATAAAATCTGTATGTATAAATCCTGGCTTATCCACCTCCTCTAGAGTTGGAATGCGATCGCAATCGGCGAGTTCTTTTTCTCCAGGCCATAGCCAGATAATGCCTTGACATTCCACAACCAAACAAGACTCTACACAGGCTTTTGCTGGAATCTTAGTATCTGCTGGTAGCTGAGGAATATGCAGACATTGACCATCTGTGCCAAACTGCCAACCGTGGTACAAGCACTCAATTTTGCCATCAATGACTCGTCCGTCAGAAAGTTTAGCAGCACGGTGGGGACAACGATCTACTAAACACACTAACTGACCATCTTGGTTTTTGAACAAAACCCAGGGTTGATCATAGAGTGAAAAGCTATAGGGCTCTTTTGGTGGTAGATCTTGCAAGAAAGCCACTGGATACCAGCAGTGTTTCCAATTAAACTCTTGGTCGGTTTCCCCCGTCACAGAGGTGGTGGTTAGTGGTGCTGACGGTATCGAGTTAGCGATTGTCATGGGTTTCCCCCTTTTTTTATTCTGATCTTAGCTAAAAGTACGAGTAAGCTATTAGTCATTTAAACTTTATTGTCAATGATTGTGAAATCATTCTAGTGCAACCAAAATGGTTGCTACTTATACCCCATTTAAATGGGTGACAGCTTGGTACAGGTCTTAGCTGTATTCAGATATCAGAGTGCTGCTGTTTCTGACTATTCTTGTAAGTTAAATATTTCGCAACTCAAGAGCATAAAGTCGCCGGAATTATCATACTTAACCGTCAGTCTTTTATACTCCTTATCCGAGACTAACCTAGCAGATACGATTTCAAATTCTTCACCTATTTTTAGCATCTTAGGTACATTGACAACTACGCTTATAATTGATTGATTCGTGAGTGTTTTAGCCATGGAGAAACTGCGTCAATGTGACTAAGTTTATGATAACTTTGAGCAAAAAATCGCCCTTGAGTTTAAGCTGGGGAGTTAGCAGTAGCATATGCAATTGCTGCTCTAAATTTCGGCAAAGCACGGCTAATCATCTCCTCACTAGCAGTCAGCGAGATGCGGAAATAACCTGGTATTTCCTGCGGTGTTCCAGGTAAAACAAAGATATCGTGACTAGCCAATAACTCCGCAAAGGCACAGTCATCTAACCAGGGTGATTGTACCAAGAGGAAGAACGTCCCTTCTGGGGTTGGCAACTTGTAGTCCATTTCCCTAAGTTCCTTCACCATCCAATCTCGCTTATGCTGTAAATGTTCGATATCAAGGGTGAGTTTTTCTAGGTCAGTAAGGGCATATTGCATGAGTGCACTAGGGAAACACCAACCGAACGTGGTGCCTTGAACCATAGAAATTAAGCGCCTGATTGGCTCTCGATTAGGCATGGTGGGTGGCAGAGCAATATAGCCGATACGCTGACCAGGAGTCATTAAGGTTTTACTATAGCCGTAGACCAGGAAAGAAAACGGGTAGAATTGAGTAGGACTAGGACAAATTTGGTGATCAAAAACAATACGGCTGAAAGCTTCATCAGAGATTAAGTAAATAGGTTTGCCGTAGCGTTGTGAGGCTTCAGTCAGCAGATTTGCCAACTTTTCCAGAGTGGTGGCGGTAAATATTTTACCCGTGGGATTATGAGGTGAATTGACAATAATTGCTCTGGTGCGTTCTGTAATAGCAGCAGCGATCGCTTCTAGATTTAAGTCAAAAGTGATGGGATCCACGGGCACCGCCACAGGAACTGCACCCGCCTCATCGATCATCCGTCTGTAGCCTAGCCAAGGTGGGGTATTAATTATCACCTCATCCCCAACTCCAGCCAATATTTGCAGGCAAATTGCCAAGCCAACCACAGTCCCATTAGTCAGAAAAACATCTTCCGGTTCTACGGAAATACCACGCTGGCTTTTGAGGGCGGCTGACACTGTAGCCCGTGACTCTGGTAAATTACCTTTATAGGCAAACCAGCCCTCATGTTGTGGTACGCTCCAATACTGCAAGGCTTCCACGAAACCGGGCGGTGGCATTTCGTGAGCGTCGCCCAAGGTAAAATCAAGGCTACCTGGTTCCTTTGAGCGTTTCATGTAGGCCGCCTTGGCATAAAATTCACTGATGGGAGTCTGGAACTCCATTGCCTTGAGGAAGCGGGGTGAGATGACATGGGTTGTCTGAGGGGACTTACCCTCAGCAACTGATTGCTGTGCTACCTGTGGTGGTGTCGAGGGTGGTTGTATATTGTCTGACATAATTAGAGCTTCCTATCTGAAAAATTGCTCAAATGCGCTTTTAATATAATGAGTGATTTAGTCTTTTTACCCGCTCATCAATTAGCAAAAGCCATTCGCGATCGCGAATTTTCCGCCACAGAAGTGATGGAGGCTTATCTAAGCCAAATTGCTCAACATAATCCCAGATTAAACGCGATCGTTACTTTAGATGCAGAACGCGCTTACCAGCAGGCACAAGCGGCAGATCAAGCCTTGAGTCAACAAGAAAATTGGGGATCACTGCATGGAGTACCTGTAACTATCAAAGATAGTTTGGCAACCCAAGGACTACGTACAACAAGCAGTTACGAACCCCTAGCTGATTATCTGCCGACTCAAGATGCTACTGTGGTTGCTCGCTTACGTGCTGCCGGGGCGATTATTTTAGGCAAAACGAATCTACCAAAGCTAACTGGAGACTTTCAGACCAATAGTCCGTTATTTGGTATAACTAACAATCCCTGGAATCAGCAGTATACCCCAGGCGGTAGTACTGGAGGCGGTGCGGCGGCTATCGCTGCTGGTTTATCGCCACTGGAACTGGGTAGCGATATTGGGGGATCAATCCGCGTTCCCTCTCACTTCTGTGGTGTGTTTGGCTTGAAACCAACTGAGCATCGAGTGCCAACTTGGGGACATATTCCTGAATTACCGGGAAGTCCTAAAACCATCCTACACCTACAAACTGTAGGGCCACTTTCCCGTTCTGTAGAAGATTTGCAATTGTGTTTATCACTGATTGAAGATCCAGATTTTCGACAAGTCAAAGCGACGCTATCTAAGGAGGAAAATGCAGGGAGATCACTACAGTCTTACTGTTATGCTTGGACAGAAGGTTTTGCCGATATTCCAGCAACAGTCCAGACAAGAACTGCTTTGGCAAAACTAGCATCGTCCTTAGTAGAACTGGGTTGCTGTGTGGAGCAACACAACCAACCACCGAATTTCAAGTTCAATGGCGATACAGTCTGGGACACCTACATTGATATTTTTTCCCATGAATTGAATTTAGCACCCCCAGATCAGAGAAATACCGAGCAACGACAACAAAAGTATTTTGCCGCCCTTGACAGGCGCGATATCATGGTTGCCAATCTGGAGCAATTCTTAACTGATTGGGATGTTTGGCTCTCTCCGGTAGTGCCAATACCTGCTTTTACCCATCGTCAGCGAGGAGAACCCATTGAGGTTGATGGTCAACAGTTTCCCTATATGAGGGCTATTGGTGCATATACCACGCTGTTTAACCTCACTGGCAACCCTGCCGTAGTGCTACCCTTAACTCTATCGCCTCAAGGATTGCCCATTGGTGTGCAGTTAATTGGACGACGTGGCAGTGACATGAGACTTTTAGCAATTGCTAAGAATCTAACTCAAGTAACTGGATCATTTTCCCGTCCGCCCGGTTATTAGAGATGTTCAAGCATTGATATAAATTTGCCGTCTAAGCTGTCATGCATTTAAATTGGGTATAAGTAGCGACCAAGATGGTCGCACTACAAGGATTTCGCAATTATTGACAATCCGGTTTAAATGGCGAACAGCTTAGAGCTTTTTTATTACATAAAATGTTTAAAACTTATCTATTACCTTTATCAGAAAACGAACTTAATCAAGCATATACAAAACGCTTGCCTTGTTCTCTGCTTTGGCAACCAACTTCCCCGCAAATCAAGAAACAAAAACTTGCTGTAATTTACTTACACGACTGGAATGGTTATCCTTATTCAGCACTTGCTTGCCACCTCGGTTCGGAACTGGCTAGTCGAGGTTTCGTTTTTTTGAGCCTGGGAATGCATCGTCGCGGGGTAGAAGGTCAAATGACGGCAGTTCCCGATGATGATCTTGAAGATCTTCATCGTGGAGTGCAGTATTTAAGTTCTCGTGGCTGTAGCGAAATTATACTTATTGGCGAGGGAATTGGCGCTTTAACTGCTGTTAGATATCAATCTCAAATACAGAATAGTTGTCTTCAAGGAATTGTTTTAATTCATCCTTTTCCTGACTTAGCAACTTGGCTGGAAAACACTATAGGTGAAGAGAGATATCAGAGTTTGGTAGAAAAATCATCCTCCGAGATAATTGCGGGTAGTGAGGGGGAAGCTTGGATTGATTTAACTCTCAATAGTCCATCCGGCAATCCTTTCTTAATTTATCAAAGTTTTGAATCTTGGTTGAGTTGGTGGGGTAGCAATGCTGATAGCAAAACCTCCATTTTTGTGGAAAGTTCGACAACTCCTCTATTGCTAATTACGGGTAAAGAAGTCCCTTTTAAAATTAGTAACAACACGAATATAACTGCTCACTTAGATGAAGGAAACTTAGCAGAAGTAATTGATTCCTGGGTAAATAAACTAAATTTAGCGGCTGCTAATCAGTTTGAACTTGTTAGTTCCGATGTCACAGAACCGATGGAAATAGTAACGATTCAAACTAGCGATGGCAGTAATTTAGTAGGATTGTTCTGGGAAAATGATAGTTGCCGACAGCATAATACTGCCGTGCTTCACGTTAGAGGAAAAACTGGCACGCCAATTACAGAACCTTTATTTACCAAGTTAGCCGAAGTTTACAACCAAAATAATCTAGCAGCACTAGTAATTGAACTGCGTCGTAGTGGCTATGGTGGTAGCCTAGAAGCGACAGCCGAAATGGATGTGGCTGATATCGACGCTTTTGTGGAATTACTAGTAGAACGCGGCTACAGTCGCATTATCCTGAGTGGGCAAAGTTTAGGCAGTAATAGCATTATGCGCTATCAAGTGCAGCGCCACCATGCTAACGCGATCGCTCTCGTTCATATGGCTCCCACCAGAGACTGTGCTGAGTGGTTAGAGCAACATATTGGCAGTGAGAATTACGATTCTCTAGTCGCAGAAGCCAAAACAGCAATAGCAGAAGGTAGAGGTGAGCAAGGTTTAATTGGCAAACCTCCTTACCAGTGGATGCTCTCGCCACAGCGTCCTAATTCCTGGCTTTCTTGGTGGGGGCCAGAAGCAGATACCGTAAATTCCCACACGATATCTCAGGTTAACATTCCGATTTTACTACTATGTGGCAGCAAAGATTTTTTCAACGACCGAGAACGCCTTAATCACTTGCAAAAAGCTGCTACCCACTCCCCTAATACCAAGATCATTTGGTACGAAGGATGCGGTCATAACTTCGCTGGTTTTGAGCAACAGACGGCACGAGATGTTGTACTTTGGTTGAAGGAAGTTGAGCAAAATAATCGCTAATTACACCTTTTAGGAAGTTGGAGTAAAAACTTCTAAAGAAAAACTATTAAACCCCGATGTATTGTAGTAACCAATACCACGATGCAGTAAAGCAGAGTTAGATAACCAATCTACAGCGATGAAAAAATCTTCGTCACTGCGGACATACTGCGGACAGCTAATTGAAGTATTGTCATTCAAGTTGAATACGAGGTGAGCTTTTTGCAAATCCTCCAGTGGCTGCCATAAACTTGATACTGGTTGAGATACGACAAAGTCGGTTGTCATCTTTTTGAGTACTCCTCGCCAGTCTCTATTTAGTTGATTTTCTAGAGGTAGATGATTGCTTTGAGCAAAACTTTTTAGATGTTCAGCTCCAACCGTAATGTATTGCAATTTCCCACTTTCGTCATATCTGGTAAAAGCCAATAAACGCCAATCTTCGACTCGGAAACCTATTTCAAAGACAAAAGTTGAACTATCTTCTACTTTTTGAGAACCCCAAAAAAAGCTGTTATCTAAAAATAAGGACTTAAGAATCGGTTTATTGTAGGGTTCAAAAGTTTTCAATTCAGCATTGCCATCAGTATACATGAGGCGGTCTTGATGATAAATTTTATCGCCATTGGCGCTAAGTTGTAGACTGGTGATCACTTGCCAAGATCTAATTATTTCTCCTTCTGGAGAGTATCTCGTATTAGTTCCATACCAGTCTCCTAGATGATAGCGACAGAAATTATGCCAATTTTGTAGTTGCGGATCCATGGCTATATACCCTGATTTGCCAGCTATTGATAATTTATTTAAGAGATTTGATGAGTAGCCTACAGCATTTCTCAGGCTAATGAGGTACTAATAATGGGATAAGACTGGTTCACTCATTGCTGTTGCTGTACCTCACCGGAGTGGAAAACGCTGTATTTGGGGTGACTCCTAAGAATTTTTTTGAATATTACTTGAACTAGCCCAGAGCTACCCTCATAATCATAGTTGAGTGAATTGTGTAATTGTCATCAAAGCCCCGCTTTAAAAAGCGCTTGCTAGGTTTTCCGGTTGCTCACACCAAAATTAGTTAACTAGCTAGTCAATAATTATATGGATTTAAAAGAACAAAACTGGAAAAATTTTTGTGCTAACCACCTGCGGGATTGGCACGGTATTTGGACAAGATATACTCCCCAAAAAGAAGTCAAGGAGTCGTTTCGCAGCCTCAGAAGCTTCCAGAGCAATTCTCAACAAACCGAAATTGCTCAAACTAATCGCTATATCTACGCTGATGGCACTACCCAAGAACAAAGTTGGCAGTACAACCAGGAGTTTCATAGCTTAGCTGATGGACATTTTCACCCCGCACGCGAGGTGATGAGGGGTCTTTATTTACCACAAGGTGCTGCTGCTTGGATAACAAAACAGTTAGATAAATACGCGTATTTTGGTATAGAGTTATTTCTCAGATACGATGATTTAAGAACTAGTGTGGGCATTGTTTACGACGACACTGGAACTCTAGCGAGAACTGCTAGTATTCGTGAAGATTCAACAGGTTTTCCCAGTCAATATTGGTCAACTGAACTTGCTCTCTTGCCAGAGCGTAATTTAGATGGTAATTGGCAAGGAAACTCAGTAACCATAACCGCAGACTTACAAGTTTCCCCACCTATTTCTGCTCATTTAAATTGGTCTTTAGAAGGACACGAAGCCTTCTTTTTTCCTGATGGAATTTCTTTGAGCTGTCCTAGTAAAATAGGCATTGGTAGCGACTTTGCTATTGTGGCTAATTGGTTGATTACAGACTCAAAGGCACAACAGGTTACTGCTAAATACGACAAGCAAGGAGCTTTTTTTAGCCTGACGCTGGAACAATTTGACCGAACAGCTTAGACTGCAATAATAACCTCTTCTCAAATAAGAAGATCAGGGTGAATAAATTGGTAACCAACTACTTTGATCTTCTTATTTTCAACACGGATATTAGTATCTCGCAGGCTCGGTTGCGTAGCATCCCAAGAAATTTTAGATAAAGAGTGGCGATCGCAAACTTTATCTCCCAGCTCACGCAGTGTTAGCTTAGTATCATCCACCAGATTGTAGATCCCTTGACACTGATTTTCTCGAACAAAGTCTACTGCCGAAACAATGTCATCAAGGTGAACCCAATTGATGAAGCTATCACCAGTTCCAGGAAGAGTCTTTCCCGCCAGCTTACCAAACCGCTTTGCTAACTCGCGCTCTGGGCCATAAATTCCTCCTGAACGCAGAATACAAACCTTAAGCTTTTCACTACTTGCCTGTAACAAAATCCGCTCTGCTTGAACCATCACCTCGCCATGTTGATCCGCAGGAGCAACTGGGGAATTTTCATTAACCCACTCGCCGTTTGTGTTGCCGTAGACGGAACAGCTACTGATATAGATTAACTGTTTTAAAGATGAAGCATCCCTCAACGCTGTAACCAAATTCTTGGCAGTAGGAATGTAAGTTTCTTCATAAATATCTGCGTCAACTTGGCGGTTACTGATGGGAGCAACACTAACAAAAATAACATCCTGATTCTGTACTAAAGACTCCACAGCCGCAGTGTCATTACCCTTCATTACTACCACCTGGGTGGCTACTTCTTCAAGCTCAGCCACGCGCTCTTTTCTTGTCGTAGTTACTGTGACTAATTGACCCGGTTTTTGTTGCCAATACCTAGCTACAGCAGTTCCGACATAGCCACAACCAATAATAGTAAGATTCATAAGGGTAGTGCGGGGGGATTTTGTTAAATTTGATCAACGACTTGACTTATTTGTCCATTTTCAGGCAACTGTACCAAGTTATAACCAAATTGTTAACAGCGCTCCAATAGCCCCGATAGCCACGCCCGCCGGCAAAAACTTTAGGAACTAGAGGAGACAAATGTCTGAAACATTATTACGTAACCGAGACTACACAATCATTCTGGCAAGAAATGCCTCTAGAACTTCTCCTGCTCCTCCGGGACTAGAAAAGCTGTGGCTGGTAGCTCAGGAATCAGTAATTGTCTTGGCAAAGAAATGTGAGGAGTTTGACCCAGACGGTATCACAATTTATATTGCTTCTACTCCTTTACAGAAGTACGAATCGGAAACTAGCAATAAATTAGCCGAACTTTTTCAAGGACAGTATGCTTCGGAAAATATCAATTTGCTAGAGGCTCTAAGGGCAGCACTAAATGACTATTTCAGCCGTAAAGCGAGAGGTAAAACCAAAGAAAACGGCGAAATTATCACCGTGATTCTTGATGATGAACCAGGGGAGCGCATGGCAATAATTAAGTTGCTAGTAGAGGCAACCCACAAAATGGATAACCAGGAAGAATTGGGTATCATGTTTGCTCAAGTGGGCGATGACCTAATTGCTAGAGGCTTTCTTACTGCCCTAGATGATGACTTACATCGAGCTGATGCTAAATTTAACCTTGCTGACACCGTGATTTTGGCTCGGATGGAAGAGAGTGCTACTGTCCAACTATTGCTTAATGCTCTCTATGGTTAGAAACCATTAAGCAATAGTAGATCTTGATCAATGTTCATCGCGAACATTTCCTCTGAATTCCTTTCAAAAACAGGAGTTTCAACAATCAAAATTACAGAAGAAGCATTTACACCACAACGTAAGCTAGAATCATCAAGAAATCTATAGCAGAAAATGACTCATCTGCTGTCAATTCCCCGGCGTTTCTATGACCCTCCCGATTCGTAACGTTGCTATCATTGCTCACGTCGATCACGGCAAGACCACCCTTGTGGATGCCTTACTCAGACAATCCGGTATTTTCCGTGAAGGAGAAGAGATCCCAGACTGCGTCATGGACTCCAACGATTTGGAGCGGGAGCGGGGGATTACAATTCTTTCTAAGAACACCGCTGTTCACTACAAAGAGACTTTAATTAACATTGTTGACACTCCTGGTCACGCTGACTTTGGCGGTGAAGTTGAGCGAGTGTTGGGAATGGTTGATGGCTGCATCTTAATTGTGGATGCTAACGAAGGACCAATGCCCCAAACTAGGTTTGTCCTCAAAAAAGCACTAGAAAAAGGACTGCGCCCCATTGTAGTTGTCAATAAAATTGACCGAGCTCAGGCAGAACCCTATGCTTCCGTGGATAAGGTTCTAGACCTTTTTATTGAGCTAGGTGCAGATGACGACCAGTGCGAGTTTCCTTACCTATTCGCCTCCGGTTTAGAAGGCTACGCCAAAGAAGACCTCGACGCCGAGGGTGTCGATATGAAACCCTTGTTTGAAGCGATCCTACGTCATGTGCCACCACCAGTAGGAGATGTCAACAAACCCTTGCAACTGCAAGTGACCACCCTTGACTATTCCGATTACCTTGGTCGGATTGTGATTGGCAGAATCCATAACGGATTGATCAAATCTGGTCAACAAGCGGCGATAGTTACAGAAACTGGAGAAATTGTCAAGGGAAAAATCTCGAAGCTCATGGGCTTTGAAGGGCTCAAGCGGGTTGACATGGAAGAAGCCTCAGCAGGAAATATTGTTGCTGTTGCTGGGTTTGCCAATGCGAATATCGGCGAGACAATTACTTGCCCCAACGAACCGCAAGCTTTGCCTTTAATTAAGGTAGATGAGCCAACCTTGCAGATGACCTTTTCGGTGAACGACTCACCCTTTGCTGGTCAAGAAGGCGACTTTGTCACTTCCAGGCAATTACGCGATCGCTTTACGCGAGAACTAGAAACCAACGTCGCTTTGAGGGTGGAAGAAGCCGACTCTCCCGACAAATTCCTCGTCTCTGGTCGTGGAGAACTGCACCTCGGCATCCTGATCGAAACCATGCGCCGTGAAGGTTATGAGTTTCAGGTTTCCCAGCCACAAGTAATCTATCGTGAAGTCAACGGTCAGCCGTGCGAACCTTTTGAATGCTTAGTACTTGATGTCCCTGAAGCAGCCGTCGGTGGCTGTATTGAGCGACTCGGTCAGCGGAGGGGAGAAATGCAAGACATGCAAGTTAGTACCAACGGTCGTACTGTACTAGAGTTTGTCATTCCTGCCCGTGGCTTAGTAGGTTTCCGGGGTGACTTCCTGCGCCTGACGCGGGGTGATGGCATCATGAACCACAGTTTCCTCGACTACCGACCCATTTCAGGTGACGTAGAAACCCGCCGCAACGGTGTAATTATTGCCTTTGAGGAGGGTGTTGCTACCTTCTACGCCATGAAAAACGGTGAAGATCGAGGTGTCTTTTTTATTACTCCCGGAACCAAGGTTTACAAGGGCATGATTCTTGGGGAACATAACCGCCCTCAAGATATAGACCTCAATGTCTGTAAAACCAAGCAACTGACCAACCACCGTTCCGCTACGGGTGATGAGTTAGTACAGTTGCAAGCACCAATGGATATGAGTCTAGAGCGCGCTTTGGAATACATTGGGCCCGACGAATTGGTGGAAGTGACACCTAAATCAGTTCGCTTGCGAAAACTGTCGAAGAAGTTGGCGAAACGTTAAGTGGAGAACTTCTCAAGCAGCAAAGCATTGATGCTTTGCTGCCATCGCCTAGCTAAATACGGATCGAACTGCCATCAAACAAAGGAATTGTCATGGTGAATTTTTCGCCGTAGGTGAGCTTTTGCTCTTCAAGTATGCCAATGGCAATTTTTTCACCCATACGGAGTGACTCGATGTAGTCCGTGAAATAATGCACTCCAGCCATGTTGCGACCAATGGCAATGTTGGAAGCCAGCTTGTTGAGTTCACCCTCAACAGTAAGAGGAGCATCCAAAGGTACGCCTTTTAGTTGTTTGCCATCAGCAGTAGCCACATAAGCGCAGGGATTTCCTTGATCATCGTACAAGGGAAGTTGGTAACCATGGTCAAAAAAGGCTTTGAGTATGGTTACACAAGCACCTGCTACAGTTGCATGACCTGCACCATAGGCTGGGTGCATCGGTGAGCCCTCAGGAAAAGCCATTGGTAGCAGCAGAGAATCGGGTTTCAAAAGATTGTGGTTGCCATTAAACCGAGGCGAAGTTAGTTTTTTACCTCCGTTTTGCTGGTAATTCCTTTCTCGGATTTTTTCCACCAAGGTGCCAGCTTGGTTAAACTGTTCGGCAAATTTTTCCATGACAGCCACGCCATTGTCCCGGATGCCACAGTCGTAGAGGTGATATAGTCCTCCAGTTGCTTCCGGTCTTAAGCGGCGGTGAGTGTTAAATTTTTGGAAACGTACTGCTTTGAGCGCACGAGTAGCCACTTCTGTAACTAGTGTCAAGATGTGAGGATCGCCGAAATGGGCGAAACCTTCTTGAGTTGTGGCATCAGTAAACGGCAGTCCAGGGTCTTTGGGTACTCCCAGGCCGAGCATGATTAGACAGGCATTGAGATAAGCTTGGTAAAGAGCATCGAAGTGAACGTAGGTTGCCAAATCGCGGGGCGTGCTCAGGAACCTTGGCTTTTCTATAAAATCGTCTTTACCTTTAACGTTAATTCCGTTTTGGACATCCAACCAGCTTAGCCAATCTGTAACATAGTCTAATCCTGGCTTGGCTGACCGTATACGCTGATCAATGGTGATCGCGCCGTACTTAATTTTCCCGGCTTGGATATCATCGAAACCTTTCTTTTCCGACTTGAAGCCTAAGCTTTTGTTACCAATTAGCAAGAATTGGGAGATATAAGGTCCAACGCTATCACCTTGGGTAATCCCGCGAAACAAGTTGCCCAAAGTTACTTCGCCCCTTTTGCGCTTACCCAGCGTGTTTAGCTCTTTGGGATTAATGTTGGTATTGGGATCAAACCAGGGTAATTGATTCAGACAAGTGATTAGTTGGTGAATTTGCTCGTTGTCTTCGCAGCTAATGGAAATTTTGGGGGCAAACCAGGGAAACTTATTAAGAGAAGCGATCGCCTTTTTTACTACGTCACTGCTTTCAAATTCACAAAAAGGAACATCCCGTAGTAGAGCCATCCAGTAAATTTCTGCCATTTCCGCTATTAACTCATCGCTATCGAGTTTTGGTGCGGGGGGCATGGTCACAGATTGAGCATCGGGACCCTCTAAATCAAAAGCTAACCCAGCAGTAGGACTTTCCCACTGACGAATGCCGGGAGTGTTGCCTTTAGCATCTTTCGTCTCTTGGAGATACCAGCGTAGTTGCTTTGTTTCTGGATCTACACCTGGCCCGTGGGGAACTGACTCAAAATCTCTCGGATCACCAGAGTTGATGGCACGGACAAAAGCTCGATAGGCTTTGGGTTCCGCCAATCCATACTGGTCATGGGGTAAACCTTTAGTGAAATTGGCAATAAAACTGCTACCGGATTTTTCTGAGTCTTTGCCATGTCGATAGCGGTATTCTTCCCCATTAGGGATATGTTCAGGATGCTCTCTTTGAAATGCTAACTCGGCCGCAGAGAGACGAATCTCACGAGCTTGATTTCTTCTAAAGGAATTCGCACAAGATTTGTTGCTGTCTGTCATTTTTGTTAATGGTTACTCCTCATCTACACGAGATTTATGTGTATTTATACAAGACACTTCAGTTTAATTACGTAAGAAAAATGCGGAATTTTGCCATACTCAATTTATTTTTTTAGGTGATGCATGGTTAAATCGACATGTTTTTATGATCGCGACTGGACTTAAAGAAAACAGTACCCTTGAGGGTGCTTTAGTTAAAGTGAGATTCCTGAGCAAGCTGGTTCCCACTTGCTGAATTTGAGTCATCAAAGCTCTGACCATATTGTTGATTTTTGTAAAAATTTATTAAAAAGACTAGGCTATTTTGCCAAGCTGTGAATTATAAAAGCGATCGCCAGTTTTGGGTTTACTTTTTCTAACTGGTGACCTTGCCAAATCCAGCTTCCTTTAATTAATAGAGAAGTGAATAAATCGGACAGCTAAAACTTGCCGCGATGAATACTGAAATAAGTCTTATCCTGCCTGGATTCCAGCCCGATAAACTTGCCGCAGTTAAGATTGTTTTCTTGAACCCTTACCGGAATCTTTTGTATGTGTTAGCATGATGAGCGAGAATAGATTCGGTTGCAGTGTTTGTTTCTAGTATTGATAGGCGTTTTCCTTTTCGTCTTGACAGGCTTCTCTCCGAAATCAATCTCTACAAACCTATGATTTTTGGAGAAGATCTATGTCAATCTATGTAGGCAACTTATCCTACGAGGTCACACAGCAGGACCTTAGCGATGTTTTCGCAGAATATGGTTCTGTCAAGCGGGTTCAGCTTCCCACTGACCGCGAAACTGGCCGGTTGCGCGGCTTCGGTTTTGTAGAAATGGGTACTGAAGCTGAAGAAGCGGCTGCTATCGAAGCACTTGACGGTGCAGAGTGGATGGGCCGCGACTTGAAAGTTAACAAGGCAAAACCTCGTGAAGAAAGAGGTGGTGGTGGTAGAGGAAACAATTTCTCTAGAGGTCGCTACTAAGCTTTCAAACTCAACCCATTGCTCGCTCCTACCTAAGAGCTAGCTAGTTCACTGTTTGACTAACTCCTAGTTAGTCAGCCATGTATAGCTGGCTTGATGAGTGTGTTCAGGGATGGGATACTAGGTTTTACTAACTTAAAAAGGCTTAAGCATTAATGCTTGAGCCTTTTTGCTGATAGGTAGTGTGATTAAAGATGCTACCAATTGTCACAATTGGTGGCAATAAGTGGACATAATCCAATGAAAATTGGCAATCGTCTTGCCGACTGGTTAGAAACTCACTGGCTAAGTCCCGCCTACGCTGCTTGGCTGCTGGGAGGCATTGCCGTTTGTTTTTTTGGCGCAGCTACCAACACCATGGCAGGGTGGCTTTATGTCATCAGTGGCATTATTTTTGCTCTATTGATCCTTGCCGCCTTACTCCCCGCGCGATCCCTGCGGCAAATACAGATCAGCAGACGTCCAATTTCTCCTGTGAGTGCTGGTGACCAACTAACAATTGAAATAGAAATCAAAAATCAGACCCTCAAGCCCAAAACCCTATTGCAGGTTGAAGACATTCTACAATCACAGCTAGGGGAGACTAGACAGAAACCGATAGAAATAATTGCCCCCCAAAGCATTTATCAGTGGGTTTACCATCATCCGGTTCAACAAAGAGGTATCTATCGCTGGCACGAAGTGCAGTTAAGGACAGCAGCACCTTTGGGACTGTTTTGGTGCCATCGCAGTTGGAGTGTTCCAGCCAAGGCGACTGTTTACCCGACTGTTTTACCTCTCACCAGTTGTCCTCTCGTAGACAAAATCGGGACAGAAGATAGCGTTGAATTGGCTAGTACTCGCCTTTCTCAGTCAGCAACACAAGACCTTACCAAAGCACTAAGACCTTATCGGGTAGGAGACTCCACCCGTCTGATCCATTGGCGTACTAGTGCTCGCTATGGGGAGCTGATGGTGCGCGAACTAGAAATGTTTACAGGGTCTCAAGAGATTATCATCTGTCTAGATAGCTCTGCTAGTTGGGATTTAGAAAACTTTGAGGCAGCCGTGATTGCAGCGGCTTCAATCTACTTCTATGCTGTGCGGTCTAATTTGAGTGTCAAACTCTGGACACCTAGAACTGGTTTGTTACATCGCAACCAAGTTGTTTTAGAAACACTTGCTGAGACTAATGTTGGTGAAGAAGCTAGTGCTGATATTCCTCTAAACTTTCCTTTAATCTGGTTAACTCAAAATCTGATTAGTATTAACTCTCTACCAGTAGGTAGTCGCTGGGTTACTTGGTCGTCAGGCCTGTCAGAGAGGCAACCAGAAAAGCCATTACCACCTAGTTCATCAGGCATTGTCATCGATAATGGACAACCATTACAGCACCAGCTACAACAATCAATAAAACACTAAAGTCAAGTCAAGAAAACTCTTAATCAAAAGAGTATCTGTTAGTTATGAGGGGCTGCTTTTCAGCTTTGGTAAACGTTACATTTCCAATGGAATGTTCATTATGAGATACAATTAAAAAAAAATCTTGACGTATTTAGTTTTATTAGATGAATATGAGCTCATCACAAGCAGCTGATAGCCAAACAAAATCTGCGGATCAATCGGCTGATAAGAAGCTGCAAGCAATGAAAAATTTCGCAGAAAGATATGCTCAAAGAACCGATACATACTTTTGTGTTGATCCTTCCGTGACTGCGGTGGTAATCGAAGGACTTGCCAGAAACAAAGAAGAACTTGGTTCTCCTTTATGTCCTTGCCGTCACTACGAAGACAAAGAAGCGGAAGTAAAAGCCACCTATTGGAACTGTCCTTGTGTACCGATGCGTGAGCGCAAAGAATGCCACTGCATGTTGTTCCTAACGCCGGATAACGAGTTTGCCGGAGACAAGCAGGAAATTGCGATCGAAGAAATCAAAGCGGTACGAGACAGCATGGCATGACGCAGATTCTGCCACCTGAAGAATTTTTAAAGGGTGTCGAGCAATTCAATCAGCAAGATTTCTATGCTTGTCACGACACCCTTGAGGCTTTGTGGATCGAAGCTTTGGAGCCAAATAGGAAATTTTACCAGGGTATTTTGCAAATTTCTGTCGCCTGCTACCACCTAGGTAATCTCAATTGGCGTGGTACGGTGGTTTTGCTAGGAGAAGGCATCAGGCGTCTTAGCGAATACCAACCAACCTATGAAGGTATTGATGTTACCGGTTTACTAGGTCAAAGCATGAAAATGCTACAGGCACTGCAAAAGATAGGGCCAGAGCAAATAGCAGATTTTGTTAACCAGCTAGAAAATACTGAAACTCAAGTTGCTGATCCAGTAAATAGTGAAGCTGTTAGCTGCTTGCCAAAAATCAAGCTGGTATTAAATACGGTTTGATAATGATTGCTCCTCAATTTTTTTTGGGGAATTGGTCTTCCCAGCAACAGTTTTGATATTTGCCCAGTAACTTCCCTATCACCTTGACATTTTTAACCATCTCTTAACCACTCCTGTAGTTTTGTTAGATACGGGAGCGCTTCAGGATGTTTAGAGAGGAACTTGTGGCGGAACCTGTTCGTCAATTTAATTTATATACAAACAATCTCCCCAAGAAGCAGACTTCTGTAAAACTACCAAACAAAAGGCGTGGGCTTTGGCACTCGATTTTTGTACACTAAGCACAGCATCACCGTCTTTGTCGTCTCTCACCAACACAACCCATGAAGCCCTCCTTTCAACCTAATAATCTCAAGTTGAGGCAGCGCCTAAGTTTAGCGTTAATGCTTCCAGTGACCTTGGTGGGAGCGATCGCTACTCCAATTTACCTCAACACTGCTCAGGCACAAACCGCCCCAGCACAGGCCGATAATGGGCGTGCCATAACTCTTCGTTCCGATGTTCAAGAAGCCAACTCAGAGACTGGAGTAGTAACCGCTCGCGGTAATGTACAAATTAACTACCCAGCCCGACAAATTCAGGCAACTGCTGCCCAAGCCCAATACTTCAGCCGCGAAGCCCGCATCGTTCTTACGGGCAACGTCTACGTCTTGCAGGAAGGCAACAGCCTTAGGGGTGAAACGATTACTTATTTAATCGACGAAGGTCGCTTTGTCGCGTTACCCAAAGAAGAGCAACAGGTAGAATCTATTTATATTGTCTCTGACCAAGAACCTACCCCAACACCTATAGCACCAGCTGTCCCTACTCCTTAGATCTGCCAAACCTACCTTTTTCCATGAGGAATGAATAGGAATGAATAATAGTGCCTAAATTATTGCCCCTGTCCCCAATACCCCTTTTAGGCTACAGGGGATAGCTCGGAGCACATTAGAGGTATTATTGTTGAAAAAAATCCTACTAGAAAATATTCATAAGTCTTACGGCAAAAGGGTAATTGTCAATCGCGTCAATCTTTCAGTGGCGCAAGGGGAAGTAGTGGGACTACTCGGACCCAATGGCGCTGGTAAGACTACAACCTTTTACATCGCGACGGGTTTAGAAAAACCTAACTATGGTAAGGTTTGGCTCGATGATCTGGACATAACAGCTTTGCCAATCAACCGACGAGCTTCCATCGGAATTGGCTACTTACCTCAAGAAGCCAGTATCTTTCGCCACCTCAGTGTGATCGACAATATTAAGTTGGTACTGGAGCAAACGGGCGTGCCTCGGCGTGAATGGAGATTGCGCCTCAGTAGCTTACTGCAAGAGTTTCGTTTAGAAAAAGTTGCACAATCTCGGGGCAATCAATTGTCTGGAGGAGAACGCCGTCGCACGGAACTGGCAAGATCCTTAGCCGCTGGCCCAGAAGGACCGAAATTTTTGCTTTTAGATGAGCCCTTCGCTGGTGTTGATCCCATTGCCGTATCAGAAATTCAGAAAATTATTGGTGGATGGCGTGATCATCGTCAAATGGGAGTTTTAATTACCGACCACAATGTTAGAGAAACCTTGGCAATTACTGACCGAGCTTACATTATGCGAGACGGGCAAATTTTAGCTTCCGGCAGTGCCGAAGAACTTTATAGTAATCCCTTGGTGCGGCAGTACTACCTAGGAGATGAGTTTCAGCAGTAACAGCAACAAAGGATTTACGGTTAAATTGAAGGTTGTCTGCAAAACCTTTAACTTACCTGCAACTGGTGAGCTGCGATTACCCCTACAATCTCCAAGCCTCAACTTAACGAATGACATTCGGTAAATCTAAGTCTTTCATTTCAGTTGTTCCTGGTATATCGGTGATGGATCGATATATTGCCAGCGAACTTATCCCACCATTTCTGTTTGGCATTGGATTGTTTTCTAGCATCGGGGTAGCAATCGGGAGCTTATTTGAGATTATGCGCACGGCGGTAGAAGTAGGACTGCCGATTTCCCTAGTCTTGCAGGTGCTACTTTTGAGCCTTCCCCAGTACATGGCTTATGCCTTTCCTACGTCAGTGTTACTGTCCACCTTACTGACTTACAGCCGTTTCTCAAGTGATAGTGAGTTGGTAGCACTGCGTAGCTGTGGAGTTAGCGTCTATCGCATCGTGCTACCGGCAATTTTGCTAAGTCTCATCATTACCTGTATAACCTTCGGCTTTAATGAGTATGTCGTGCCAGCGGCTAACTATCAGGCTAAAGTGACCCTAGATAAAGCGCTCAATAAGGAACAGCCTTTATTTCGCGATCGCAATATCTTATATCAAGAGTATGGTAAGGTCGAGCGACCTGACGGCAGTAAGGAAAAGGTTCTCAAGCGCCTCTTCTATGCAGAAAGATTTGATGGTCAGCAAATGAAAGGCTTAACCATCTTGGACAGATCCCAGAATCAGCTTAACCAAGTTGTCACTGCACAAGCGGGACAGTGGAATCCGATTGAAAACACCTGGGAATTATTCGACGGCACAATCTATGAAATTTCTGCCGATGCCTCCTACCGTACAATCTTGCGATTTCAACATCAAAAACTACAACTGCCTCGCACTCCTTTAGACCTGGCAAATGACAAGCGGGATTACAATGAGATGAATATTGCTCAATCTATTGAGCGTCTAGAGATTGAGCGCGATAGCGGTGACGACCAGAAAGTTCTTAAGTTGAGAATCCGCATTCAACAAAAAATAGCTTTACCTTTCGCTTGCTTAATTTTTGGCTTAGTAGGTAGTACTTTAGGCAATCGACCCCAGCGCACTAGTAGAGCCACTGGTTTTGGTATTAGTGTAGTGATGATTTTTGGTTATTACTTTTTTACGGCTGTTGGTGATGCTCTAGGATTGACTAGCTCCGTGCCTCCGATAGTAGCAGCTTGGTTGCCAAATCTTGTAGGCTTAGGATCGGGAATATTTTTGTTATTTAAAGTAACTCGATAGCGAGGGAAAAAGGCCTTGCACAATCGGGAGACGAGGAGGACAAAGGGGACAGGAATCGCCGAAAATTGCCAATCATTGCGCAACTATGTAACGCTAAGAAAAATACTGAAAAACTAACAAGGGCAAAAGCTAGTGTTAGTTTTGCCAAATTCCTGAATTTAGCGGCAAAGTCAAAAGAGGTATACCCACACCATGTCTCCTCCTAATTTACTTCCTGCCAAACTCCGCTATCTCAAAGCTCGACTACGGCCTTTGGGGCAGACAGCGTTTTGGGCATCAGCTATCGGACTCTTGCTATTACCACTTTTAGTCTGGCAGACTGGGAAGGATCCAGGGTGGTTAAGTACTATAAGGTCTTATCTAGTTGGAGACTTAGATAATTCTACTGAGACTCCCAAACTCTCTTCAGAAGAACTTGCTGCTAGGTTAGTTGATATCGATAATTCAGGAGTATTGCTCTCAGAAGTTGAGGCCCTCAATCCGTTAACTCCGAAAGCACTAACTAACAAATCTGAGAGCCAAAATTCCCAGGGGTACTTTTCTCAACTGACTCAGCAGGAACTGAAGCTTGATTCAAGCCCAGAATTAAATTCTTCAGGTCTAACTTTAACTGCTCCACAAAACTCAAAAGCAGATAATTCTGGGGTTACGTCCGCACCAGGATTTTTATCAAATATTGCTCCTCTATCGGGAAATAGCATGTTTACCAACTCTATTTCCGGCACTAAAGAGCTTTCCTCTACAACAAAAACCAGCTCAAGCTTTGATTCCAGCTTAAGTTCCCTCGATTCTCCTAACCTTAATCAAGATAGATTATCCATCAGTCCTTTAGAAAAAGCCCTAAGTGAGACGACAAGGGTCAATTCCCTCTCAGGGCAAACGCCTGTCAATCAAGAATTCGGCATTAACCAGGGCAAAGTACCAACCCCTCAATTGCCCAACGTCTCCCAGGGAGTTACAGCCACCAGCCCCTCTAGCGAGGTTCCCTTAACTCAACCGTTGAGGAAGGTAGGAAGTTCAGTGTTACACAACCCTGAGACAGGAGAGATTACTGCTCCTGCTGCAACGATACCTAGAGTAAGGGGCTATATGGTTCCTCCCAGAACCCCCTCAGCACCCCTCAACTCCTCTGGGTATTCAGATGGCACGTCAGGTAACCTACCAGTGAAGCCAGGAGTAACGAGAGGAAGCGCCAAATTTGGGCGCTTATCTCCTGTCTCTCCTGCTCAGACTAATGGATTTACTAACCCCGCAGCTAACTCCACGCTAGGCAATCCAGGGCTAAAGCCAATTGAGCTAGGGCAACCTTCTGTCTACCCGACACCAGTTCAAGATACTAGTAATCTAAGTGGACAGAATCGCTGATGATTAAGTCTTTGAGGAAAGAGCTTCTTGCTTGGTACTCTGAAAATGCTTGATGATTGCCTGGGCAAACTCAGAACACTTTAAAGGTAGCTCAACAGGTGGACTCATCATTCGGGCTAAGTCGTAGGTAACTTCCCGATTAGCGATCGCTCCCCCAATTCCCTGCTTAATTAAATCAGCAGCTTCCTGCCAACCCATATATTCCAGCATCATCACTGCAGAGAGAATAACTGAGCCAGGGTTAATTCGGTCTAAACCTGCGTGTTTTGGTGCTGTGCCGTGGGTTGCCTCGAAAATCGCACAAGTATCGCCAATATTTGCTCCTGGCCCCATACCTAAACCACCAACCAGAGCAGCTGCGGCGTCAGAGAGATAATCTCCATTGAGATTCATCGTGGCGAGAATAGAATATTCATCTGGTCGTGTCTGGATTTGTTGAAAAATGCTATCAGCAATCCGGTCATTAACCATCACTTTCTCTTGCCACTGTCCGTTACCATGGCTGTCCCAAATAGCAGCCAGCACACTGTCAACTTCCGTAGTGATTTCAGCGCGTTTTTCTGGTGTTAGGGCATCATAACCTGGTTCAATCTTGCGGGCATTCTCTTCTAAAGAAATCTGAGGATTTTCCTCTTTATTGCTGAGAATCCAGGATTCCCGTTCTGTGACACACTGTGCCCGAAACTCTGTAGTTGCTAGCTCATAGCCCCAATCCCGGAAGGCTCCTTCTGTATACTTCATAATATTGCCCTTGTGCACCAAGGTAACCTGCTGCTTGGCCTTTGGTAAACGCAGAGCATGCTGCATAGCACGGCGCACCAGACGCTGAGAGCCAGTTTTACTGATTGGCTTGATACCAATACCGGAATCTAGACGAATCTGCTTTTTGCCGTGTTCTGGCGTAGCTGGGATTAATTCCTGATTCAGTAGCGCGATCAGTTTATTGCCAATTTCACTACCTTCGGGCCACTCAATTCCTAGGTAAATGTCCTCTGTATTCTCCCGGTAGATAATTACATCCAGTTTTTCGGGATGTTTGTGGGGAGAAGGAGTGCCTTGATAGTATGTGCAGGGACGCACACAGGCGTAGAGGTCATTAATTTGCCGTAGGGCAACATTGAGAGAGCGAATACCACCACCTACGGGCGTGGTTAAAGGGCCTTTAATCGCAATGCCATACTCTTTGATTGCTTCCAGGGTGTCTTGCGGTAAATATTGGTAAGTGCCGTACTTCTCGCAAGCTTCATCGCCGGCATAAATTTTAAACCAGCTAATTTTACGCTGGTTACCATAAGCACTCTCAACGGCAGCATCAATCACCTTCTGGGCAGCAGGCCAGATGTCAACACCAGTTCCGTCTCCGCGAATGAAGGGAATAATCGGGTTGTCAGGAACGAGAGGTTCACCTTCTTGGAAGGTTACCCGTGAGCCAGTATCCGGAGGGGTGATTTTTTCGTACATAGATGTAGATAAAGTTTTGTTGAGTCGAAATGAGCATCAGCAGTGCTTCTGCTCCGAAAGTTACCAGATACTTGAATATTCAGCGGTCAAGTTAAGCTTTTTTGCAGATAATTTAGATGAGTCTGAATAAGTAAGTGATCACTCAGTACAAAAAATTATGCCAGATAAGCTAGATTTCTCTGCCGACTTGAAGAACTTTGACTTTCAACTTGCCAACTTCCAGCCTTTGACCCCCAAAATTAATTAAGTTGCCGCAACCTCAAACAAGCTGCTTCATGACAGATCAAACAACTGCCTCAGTACCAGAATCGTCTACCAAGATTTCCGAACTGATGCGCCAGTTCCAGTCCAGTTCGGAAAAAAAACAACTCCAGCTAATTCCGGAACTCGTCAACACGGGCGATTCTGGAAGAGAATTTTTGATGGAATTTTTACAGGAGCAACTCTCAAGTCCTCCTAGCCTCGTCACTGGTTTTGTCTACCAAGTCCTCTCGCAGGTCGAGGCACCCCCAATCCAAGAATTCCTTAAAAGCAAATTTCCCACGGGTATTGTGCCTCTGATTTCTGAGAGGAATATTGACTATGTAAAACTACAACAACTTCTCCTCCACCAAGAATTTTTTGCAGCCGACTGTCTAACCAGAGAAAAACTTTGTGAAATAGCGGGATCCTCAGCAGTGCAGAGAAAATGGCCGTATTTTTCTGAAGTAGATAACTTTCCCATTGCTGATTTACAAACTATCAATAACCTCTGGTTCATTCATTCTCAAGGCAAATTTGGATTCTCGGTACAGCGAGAGTTATGGCTCTCTTTAGGCAAAAACTGGGAAAAGCTTTGGCCAAAAATTGGCTGGAAGAAGGGAAATAGCTGGACGAGATATCCTAATGAGTTTATTTGGGATCTCAGTGCCCCCTTAGGTCATCTGCCTCTTTCCAATCAGCTACGAGGCGTAAGACTAATTTCCTCTTTGCTCTCTCACCCGGCTTGGTCTAGCGACAATCAAGAATAAAACTCTCTTGTTGGTTGACTATGGCAGCTAATACTTCACTAGCCATAAAATTGGTGATACAGATAACCTGAGTTCAGAGTAAGGATCGAAAACTTAAGCTGTCACAACTATCTTGGGCGTGCATCCCAGCTTTTTTGCTTATCCAGATTCTTACATCGAACTCAGGAAAGCAGTTTTTATACGCTTTTGAAGTTTTTATGGCAGAGCCGGAAACCAGACTTTTTTGCTGTATTGATGGTCTGACACCAGCAGAAAGAGAACAAAAACGGCTTTCCGCTTTGAGGAAGCTAGGATTACTCACAGTCGAGACGGTAGGGGTTTTTGAAGAAGCAACTCAGACAGCCACCCGCTTTTTGGATGCACCCATCTGCATCCTAGGTTTCATGACCAAAGAGCAGCTACAAATCAAATCAGCAGTAGGTTTATCTACATTCGGATTAATGAATCAGCTGGCAAAGTCCCGTCGGTTGCCACGCCAGGAAAGCTTTTGCACCTACGTGGTAGACGCTCAGAAGATTCTGGCGATTTCCGACACGGCAACTAACCCTGTGTTTGCTAGTAGCCTGCTGGTGGGATACTACGGTATTCGTGCTTATTTGGGTGCACCGCTACTAACTGCAGATGGACAATGCCTAGGGGCGCTGGCTGTCATGGATTTGGTGCCTCGTTGCTTTACCACCAGAGATCTTGATTTTTTGGCAATTACTGCTCGTTGGAGTCTGAGTGAATTTGAGCGGAACCTGCTTTTAAAAGAAAAACTCGCTGACTCGGTGGACTTGCTTCCTGAATCGACAAGTACCACTGAGTATTCTATAGAGTTGAAGGCTGACTCTACGGCTAGTAAAGATGTCTTGACAGATGGTTCGGGAATTTTATCTTCTACTAACTCGATTAAAGTCAAATTGCTCACTCAGCTAACTCAGCAAATGCGGACACCGCTAACTTCTGTTATGGGGATGTCGAGTGTACTTAGTCGGCAAATATATGGTCCTCTAACCGAAAAACAACAGGAATATCTCAAGATTATTTATGACAGTGGTCAGCATTTGGTATCGCTGGTTGAGGAAATTGTTACCCTTAGTCTTTTAGATGAAACCACCGATAAACTCGATCTAATTGCCGTAGATCTCGAAATGCTCTGCCAAAAGGTGATTAATAGCCTATCAGAGATGGCGCGGCAGCTACGGCAAAAAATGCGTTTATCAGTAGCGCCTGGAAATCGAATTTGGCCACTGGATAAAGACAAGGTACGACAACTACTCTATTACTTGGTATTTAGTCTGATTAACTCTGCTGAGCCAGATAGTGAGATTCGCATCCATGTCTCTCGCAAAAATGATGGAGAAACTTTTTCTACAATGTCTCTACAAATTGCCGTTTGGGTTTCTCACCCCTGGTTAGGAGAGGGTTTACCTAAGAGGTATGGAGAATTGGTTGAGTCGTTCTTAGTAACATCACCATCAAAAACCACTGCTGTTTCTGCTTTAACCCCTAAGGATACAAGTAAGGCTAAAAACAGCGAACCGAATTCTCGCTCTTACCCAACGCGAAACTATCAGATACTTTCTAGCTCATCTCTTTGGACAACTTTTACTATGACCTCTGAGCTAAGCAACACGCAAAAGAAAAACGACTCCCTAGAAATTCTGGGGCTATTACTTAGCTGCCATTTAGCAGAACTCCAGGGAGGGCATGTTGCTGTTCAAGGTTCGTCAGCATTAGGGTATCGTTACGTAGTCAGTCTTCCTCAGGCAGAGGAGGATCAACAAGAGTGAGCAAAGATTACCGAGAAGTATCGTTTTTTCTGGACAAAACTTGGCGGGAATCACTACCTGCTCATACTAAGGCTAAGAAGATCTCCCTTTGAGTAGAGTAGTTAACTTCTGCATCTTTAAGTACCATATTCCGCAGCTTCTAGTTGTTAATTTATGAATTCAGTTTGGCAACAGTTTACCCTGTCGAACTTGCCTATTTATCGGTGGCGAGGCAGTAGTTATTTGTATCGACTGGTGGGCCTACTGCAATCTTGGCGTCAGGGTAGTTGGCTCTTGCATTGGGCGGAACCGATGGGAGCTTTGTTACTCGCTATATTATTGGCTCTAGCCCCCTTTGTTTCGACAGCCCTGATCGGTGTCTTATTAATTGCCTGTGCTGGCTTTTGGATACTACTAACCCTCTCAGACGAGAGAGAACAACCCCAGGTAACACCAATTCATCTTTTGGTCTTACTTTACTGGAGCATTGCTACTGTGGCAACAGCTCTTTCTCCAGTAAAGGCAGCAGCGCGTACAGGTCTAGTAAAGCTCACACTTTACTTGCTGCTATTTGCCCTCATGGCAAGAATATTGCGTTCTAGTCGCCTTCGTTCCTGGGTTATTGGTCTGTTTCTACATATTTCGCTGATTGTCAGCGTTTATGGAATACGACAGTGGTTTTTTGGTGCAGAGGCCCTGGCGACTTGGGTTGACCCTACTTCAGATTCTGTGGGTCTGACACGAGTCTACAGCTATTTAGGTAACCCCAATTTGCTGGCGGCCTATTTGATCCCAGCAGTTGCTTTGAGTTTAGCAGCAGTCTTTGTGTGGCAGCGTTTATTGCCCAAAGCACTGGCAGTGACCATGTTTGTGGTGAATTCTGCTTGTCTAGTGCTTACCTACAGTCGTGGTGGCTGGATTGGCTTTTTGATCTGTATGTTTGTTTTCTTGGTACTGCTAGTTTACTGGTATATTACTAAGCTACCGCCTGCATGGCGTCCCTGGGCAATGCCAGCGTTACTGGGGAGTTGTACCCTTGTCGTTCTGTTGGCAGTTGCCTTTGTAGAACCTCTGCGTCTGCGTGTTGCCAGTATTTTTGTGGGACGCGAAGATAGCAGTAACAATTTCCGCCTCAATGTCTGGTCAGCGGTTTTGGAGATGATTCGCGATCGCCCCGTTATTGGCATTGGGCCAGGAAATAATGCCTTCAACAAAATCTATCCCCTCTACCAACAACCTCGTTATACGGCTTTGAGTGCCTATTCCGTCTTCTTGGAAATTCTGGTAGAAACTGGCTTGGTCGGCTTTTTGTGTTTTCTCTGGCTAATGATAGTCACTTTGAATCAGGGAGTGAGGCAATTAAAGCGTTTGAGGGATTTAGGCAACCAAAACGGATTTTGGTTAATAGCTGCGATCGCTGCAATGTCTGGTACTTTAGCCCATGGTTTGGTGGATACAGTCTGGTATCGCCCTCAAATTAGCACTCTCTGGTGGCTAACGATTGCCATTATTGCTAGTTTCTACGTTTCTGAGAAACCTAATGAAACCTGATATCTTTCCTTGGTTTCTGGTGCAGCAACCTCTACTTACTGGCACTCCCCACGGCTTATAGCCGTGGGATTGTTGCTTGGTAGAGATTCCCACGAACTTCCCGCGCTCATCTGCCATCTTAGTGGCAAGCTTCTTGAGCATTTGCCCAACTTTGCTCGGGATCCTTGTTAATAGCGTTTCATTGCTCTTGACATCTCTCGTTGATCCTGGCGCTGCTTAATAGTTTCACGCTTATCGTGGAGCTTTTTGCCTTTGCCAAGAGCAATGAGGATTTTGACTAAACCACGCTTGAAGTACATTTTTAACGGTACAAGGGTCAGACCCTCTTGTTCTACTTTGCCAATAAGCTTGCGAATTTCCTGTTTATGTAGCAGTAGTTTGCGGGTACGGCGGGGTTCGTGATTGAAATAAAGGCTGCTGCTCTCATAAGGAGAGATATGCACATTCAATAGCCATGCCTCATCATCACGAATCAGGGCATACCCATCTCGCAAATTTACTTTACCCTGTCGAATCGACTTCACCTCGGTTCCCTGTAACTCAACTCCCGCCTCGTAGGTTTCTAAAATTTCGTAACGGAAGCGGGCTTGTCGATTATCACTAACGACTTTATAGCCTTCACTTTGTTCACTCATACCACTCAATTTAACTTTTAACTCTGGGAATAGTAATCATAAAGGCAACTATTAGCTCTGGATTAACATATTACACAATGTAATACACAACTCACTGTTATAGCTGAATTTAATTGTGTAAAAGTTGCAAATTTTCTAGAAAAATGTAATAATCGATACAGAAAGAAAAACGTTCATCTCTCTAGATACTGGCAAACGGGATTCCAGAAGCGTAGAGAGACGGAAGTAAGGAGAGATCCTGAAGGAACGCGCCTCACCTCACCAATGTGAAACTTCGGAGGCGAAGACCATGAAACTCTCTTATCGCGGTGTTAGTTACGATTACAACCCCCCAGAACTAGCTCTGGCCCATAAAACCAGCTTTGGCAAGTACCGGGGTCTTGATTGGCGGTTTCGCAACCGGGAAGAGCCGCCAGTGCTGCAACCTAGCGTTAACCTGAAGTATCGCGGCGTTTCCTATCGGACACCTGGAAGCATGACCGAGGAAAATGCCGAGGCAGCAAAGATTCCCAGTTGGTCTATTCAAGACAAAGCTCGCTCACTGATGCTGGATCGCCAGCGTTCTTTCAACAGTCGTCAACAGTCGATGTTAAGGCGCTCGGCGGCAGAAGTTGGTTTAGTACCCAACCACGTCTAGTCTGGAAAGCAGCTTGAAGGTAAAGCTGAAGTGGCTTGTTTCCTTTAAGGCGAGTCCATGGCTTGGTTAAATTAAGCTTAAACCCCCTAGCCAGGGGGTTTTTTTTGGCTAAAATTTAATCTACGGTTTCTTCATGGAAATACGTTGCTTCCTTTGTAGTATGTTTGTTAGAATTCATGCTCACAACCCCATTTAGAGTCTGCGGCCCGCCATGAGCCTTCAGTTTAGCCTTCTCCAAAATTCTTCAGCACAGTCTCCACAAACATCCAGGTCTCGCGCCAGAGTAAAACTGCGCCAACCAACAGAGCGAACTTTTTACTATTTTGCTTATGGGTCTTGCATGTGTCCAGTAGATTTGAAGCGATCGCTCGGTGAAAATACTCATGCCTTCGTTGTTGGTCCAGCAAGGCTTCCAGGTTATCGACTGGCTTTCAACCGCAAATCATTGCTACGCAACTGCGGAGTACTAGATATGGTGAGAGATCCAGCAAAAACTGTTGAAGGAGTCTTGTATCGCTTGCCTTGGCGGTTGAGTAAAGCCTTAGATGAGCGAGAAGAAGTTCCTCGCGGTGGCTATAAACAGGAAATGATCAAAATCAACTGTCAGGGGAAGCTCTACAGTAATGTTCGTACTTACGTTGTAGTCGATAAATTAACTGAAGAACTAGCCCCCAACGATTGGTATTTCAATGTAGTGCTGCGGGGAGCAATCACCTGCGGATTAACAGAGGAATACTGCTGGAATCTGTTTAACTACATGCACCAGCTACAGCAACGCCAAGAGATCAACACCTCCTGCCCTAAGCTTTTTATTAGTAAATAAACAAGACTCAGATTACCCTCTGATCTGGTATTATTTCTTTAAGGGTAAATAAAGAATTAGCACTCACGCCTCGTCATAAGCTTCCATATCCAGCAAGTAAAGGTAGGGTTCTGCTAGTTCTGGCCGCTGAAAAGCCAGAGCCCGCAGCAAATGCCAATCATCTAGTCCTTCAAAAGCGTTAGTGTAATCATCTCGCTCTAGACGTGCAGCCAACTGAGCAACGTCCTCTAAAGTGAGAGAAGAAAGATCACGCAGGGAAATAGTCGAAGTTGCCATAGCTGAGGTCTCCCTTGGTTAGCATCTGTGTTGAGCGCTGTAATCAGCTAACAGCCATTACTATATTATCGCCTTTCTTGATTATCGCCTTTCTTCTCAAATATCTTCCTTATAAAAATGCGAAATATTGAGCAGAGTATTTTCTCTGTTATATAGTGCTTCGCCAGTGGAACTGTTGCCAAACCAAAAAGTTGAGGGTTCTAACAGGGGCAGAAAATCTCAAGCAATAGTACACAACTTGGAGTTTAATCATGCTTCTGCCTCCAGCGCCGCTGTATTTTGAACCCATTTTCCTGATTGCACAACAGTTCTATTGTTTTGTGAATTTTTGTTGTGCCGAAGAGTTTACTGGAGTTATTCCTCGTAGATCTAAAGCCACTTGAAGAACGCAGGCAAATGCTACTGTAGCCATAAAAACAAAAGATGAGAACTTGCCATCCATAGCAGCTAGCACCAAGACAAATCCTGCTGCTCCTAGGCGATAGGCGCTCAATATTTTACGGTATCTGCTTGAGCCTAGGGTACAGGTAATCAGATGAATTAGAGCCAAGGAAATTAAGCACAACGCCACTCCACCGCCCAGGAGCCACTGTTCCTGAGCCGATAGCGCTATTCCCGTTTCGTTTGATACCAAATGCTCAACCCCGACACCAGTCATCACTAAACCAATGGCTAAGGGAAAATGAGCATAAAGCCAGGTTAAACCAATGCCCATGCGACCAGCCTTCATACTTCGCAGAGGAGAACCATCTACACTATCGAAATAAATCCACCAGAGACTAAAAGCAATGCTCATACCCAGAAAAGCTGTCAGTGCAGACAAAACACTCCACTCTTGCTCTGCCACGCCTCTAACAACAGCAGCAATAGACTCACCCAAAACGATGATCGTAAATAGCCCTAACCGCTCTGGTACATGAGAAAAGCTCGGTGGGATCTGAGCTACCCACCTACCCAGATAAAGAGGTGTCGCCAAATCTACCACCATTCCTACTGCCCAAAGTGCAAAGCGCCAGGGAACTGGCACAAAAACTGATAGCAGCCACAGAGCAACACTAAGACCAAAGCCTACTGCAAATCTAGTAGTTAAAGGACGTGCTACTGCCAAGTAGTAACCCGCATTTAAGTACTGGGCAATGAGAATACCGCGAATAGCGACATAACACAGGGCAAAGCCAATAGAGGATGACTCCAAACCATGGTGCACGTTTACTGCCATAGCTGCGACAATCGCCATCTGTAGCAGAGTGAGCAGCCGATATCCTAAGTCATCAGTATCGAAACGAGTGGCATAGAAGGTAGCACCTACCCAGCACCACCAAATTGGCACGAAAAGGGCAATAAAGCTGAAGAAACCCGCCAAAGAGAAATTACCGCTGAGTTCGTGGGCTAATTGAGCAATCGCCACCACAAACACTAAGTCATAGAAAAGCTCTAACCAAGTGGCACGTCTTTCTGCTGCTTCTTCTTCGTCCCTGCGTAATCGAGGCAGTTGCAAAAAACGCTTTACCATTTTACGTTTTGCTTGTTAGAAGGAAATCTCTGTCTTAAGTTAGATACTACGGGCAATCCCTTAATCCTGGCAATGAAGTTGAATCGCCTCAAAGCATTCTGTTACCGAGGCTCGTTGTTGCATCGCCGCCACTAAAGCTTCATAAGACGCCCAGTTTCCTTGAATTATTGTTTGAGCTTGCTGTTGAGCAAACCGCTCCTTGAGTGGATACTCACTGGAGGGACGCCCAAAAGATGCCAGAGCCTCTCTGAGTTTTTCTCTGTCTTCCGCACCTCCTTCGACACTGCCGTACATCTTGGTTTCTGCGGCAATCCCCGCCATCCAGACAGTACAAAATCGTTCTAAAGTGAGGCGCATTGTGACTGCATCAAGAGCGTCTGCTGAGAGTTGTCCCGTGTCAAAAGTAACACCACCTAAACCCGGTTGCCCTTGCTTAAGCGCTTCCCAGGCAGTGAGTGTGTAGCCTGTAACGGGAATTCCCAAAAAGTAGGCTACAAGGAAATGACCAGCTTCGTGGTGGATAACGCGATCGCGATGGTTGCTAGAGATACCAGCGACCCAATCTAGAAGTAAGGTAACCCCTTTACCTTGAAAACTCAAGGTGTCGAGGGTGGCAAGACCTAAGATACCAAGGGTAGCAACTGCGGGTATTCCTTGCGGTATGTTCAATAACGGACCAAGAAGAACCGAGAGCGTCATGCCGAAGACGCCAATGGCAATTAAATTTAGGGCAGTTTGTTGCACGAAATTACACCAACTTACTCTGATAGCGGGGAACGGTAATAGGTAATATAGCAATCCTCTTGAGATGCAAACACCTTGAGAAAATCAAATACTATTGCCTGCCAGATATGACAACGAGAGCTCTATTCAAACTCAAGGCTCTGGTGAAGCCTCCTGAGGTTGGTTTGGTGTAGCACGAGTTAATTGCTGAGCTTTGTAGAAGGTTTCCAAACTGTCAGTATCCCCCACAAAGCGCCAGTGCCAAGGCTCATAACTGACCCCCTGAGGATTGTTCCGAGGAAACGAAAGTTCAAAGCTGTAGTGAGCAGCATTGCGTTCTAGCCATTGGAAGGCGGCTGTATTTTCAAATTTCTGACTGAGGTTAGTTGCTGGTGTTCTACCATCGCCGATGTCTACGGCATAGCCAGTATGATGCTCACTGTGTCCAGGAGGTGCACTAACCTCTGCCCGCTTAAGAGCAACTTGCCCCCGTTGCTCTTTGACACCAAAAAACAAATACTCTTGCTCAGCAACAGAACGAAAACCAGAAAGGGGAGCTAAAACAACGCCATCAGCCCCCGCTGCTGCTGACATCTGCAGAAATTTCTCTGCGGCAGCTGCCCGTAGTCTCAGACGACCATCGTAGCTGATGGGCTGTAGTTGTCTTTCTGGCGCTTCTTGATAGGGTAAATGCCCTAGTAGGTTATCTGAGTCAATTGTGGTAGCTTCTGGGCTAGCATCGGTTTGCGGTGTAGCAGTTTTTTGCTCTGCTTCTGGCTTGGGGATGAGGGCAGCCATACTGAGTATGAGTACCACGAAACCCACAAGCGCAGCCACGACTAAACCAGAGCTAGGCCAACTGCGGCGTCTTACTTCTGGTGTATCCCGCACAGCTTCGGGAATATCATCGATTGTTGGCTCTGAGAACTCTGAAAAATTTGCTGATTGTTCTGGGAGACCCTCGTTATTCAACGATCTACTCCTACACTGAGCATCAAGGTTTTACTTACCGAATTCTAGACGGTCGCCAAATGATCAGCGACCTTTGCGATCTATCCTCAAACAATTTATTGATAAGTAACTGGCTTACTATCTTACATACAGTTGTGCGTCTCCAGATTAGACATGCCTAGCTTTAATTTAGAGCTTCTACAACCATTATTAAGACTCTACCTACAACTAGGCGGTGGTGTCCTCCTAGGATTACTTCTGGGGCGCTGGGTGCCACAGCGTCTTCCTGCCGCTATTGGTCAGTTTCTTTTCTGGATTGGAGCTCCTGTGAGCATTATCGCTTTCTTGCGGGGGGCAGATTTATCGGGCACGATTTGGATTGCCCCAGTTACAGCATGGATGGCGATTCTTTTGGGGGGAGGATTGGCTTGGATTTGGTTACGCAGGCATCAGCAAGAAAACGACCCAATTAATCCTTGGAGTAAACCAGCACAAGGAAGTTTCCTGCTCGCTTCTATGGTCGGAAATACTGGTTATTTGGGCTTTCCTATTTCCCTCGCTTTGGTGGGAGACAAGTATTTTGGCTGGGCGCTTTTTTATGACATGCTAGGTAGTCTCATCGGCACTTTTGGCTTAGGTGTTATTTTGGCAGCTCACTACGGTCGTGGGCAACAAAATTACCGATACTTAGTCCAGGCTCTTTTATTCAACCCTGCATTGTGGAGTTTAGGGTTCGGGCTCGGCTTTCGTCAAATACCCCTACCAGATTTAGCAGAGCAAGGTTTGCAGGCTTTTGCTTGGGGTGCGATCGCACTTTCGCTGCTACTGTTTGGTATGCGCCTCAGCCAGTTAAAATCCGGTCGCAGCATTAAACGGGCGTCTCTGAGTCTGGGGATTAAAATGCTCTTTGTGCCTTTGGTTTTAGGCATCGGGTTATGGCAACTAGGTATTACTGGTACACCGTTATTAGTGATTGTCTTACAAATGGCGATGCCCCCAGCTTTTTCCACGCTGGTAATTGCAGAAGTTTACCATCTTGATCACGAACTCACGGTTAGCGCCCTAGCCCTTGGTTCTAGTGGTCTTATCGTAACTCTGCCTATTTGGTTGCTGCTGTTTGGTTCTTGAGGGGAATCTCGATGAGGAACTCTGTTCCTTGTCCTGGTACAGAAATACAGCGCAATTTACCCTGGTGCCTATCTACCACAATCTGGTGACTAATCGCTAGACCTAACCCAGTGCCTTTGCCTACTGGTTTCGTAGTAAAGAAGGGTTCAAAGATGTGCTTTTGTACCTCTGGTGATATCCCCGAACCATTATTGGCGATCGCAATTGTTATTTTGTCAGATTCGACTTGTTGGGTGCAAATTGTCAGGAGCAATTCTTTCTCTGGGATTGCTTGCTGAGGTTGCTGTTGTCTTTCCTCTTCTAGTGCATCTATGGCATTGCTCAGGATATTCATAAACACCTGATTTAGTTTTGCTGAGTAGCATTCTACTAAGGGTAAGTTACTGTATTTCTTGATAACTTTAATTTCTGGACATCCGCCTACAGGCTGCAAGCGGTGGCGCAACAGCACTAAAGTGTTTTCAATACCTTGATGAATATCAACTTTTTTGAAGTAAGTGTCGTCGTTAGAAAAATTGCGCAGCGATGTAACAAGATGGCAAATGCGATTGCTTCCTATTTTCATTGAATCGAGTAGCTTTGGTAAGTCTTCTACTAAAAAATCTAGTTCTTTTTCTTGGATAATTTGTTGCAGTTGTGGAGGCGGATCGGGGTACTGGCTTTGATAACATTGCAGCACTACTAAGATGTCATCAACATAACTTTGTAAAGGTTGTAAATTACTAGATATAAAGCCGATAGGATTATTAATTTCATGGGCTACTCCAGCCAAGAGTCTGCCGAGGCTCGACATTTTTTCTTGCTGCACTAACTCTGCTTGGGTTTTTTTAAGTTCCTTAAAAGCTTGGGAGAGTTGCTGGGCTTGCTGTTTGAGCTTTCTTTCCGAAGACAACAAAGCTTCTTGTGCCTGTTTGTATTCTGTTATGTCGCGCAGCAACCAGCGCAAACCGACTGAATGCCCCTGATCGGAGCAGGTTGTTGATACAGTAATCGCAGCCAGAAAAGATTCCTGATGTCTTGGTTGGATTTGTACTTCCCAGTTCCGTAGAACTATGGCATTGTTGTAGTGATCTTCTTGATAATCTGGCGATGTCGGGGCTTGACTGGGCGAACAGCATTGGCAATCCCTATTACTACTAAGCTGGGTAAGTTGCCTGAGTTGGGAGTAAAAAGTTGTGTGGCTTGCCTTAGATACAAACAGCGCTAAAGGCTTACCCACAATTAAATTCTGCGCCACGTTAAGCATAATTGCTGCTGTGCGGTTAGCCTCTTGGATAACTCCTCTGTCATCAGTTACTAAATATCCGTCCGGGACTTCTTCAAATAATTGGCGATAGCGCTGCTTTTCTAATTGTAGCTGGTAACTAGTGGTGAACTGTTCCTCCTGCTTTTGCTGTAATTCCTCTTGAGCTACGTACAATTCTTCTACAACTAAAGAAATATCCCTAATTGCTTCTGTCAATAATTCCTGGGGCTGATCTGGTAGTTTTTCTACAGATCTTTGGATAACTTCACAGCAGTTAACCGCAGCTTCGATTTTTTGTTGAAAATCACTAATGTTCATCGAATATAAATTAATTCAATTTTTCTTAATCAGTATATTGATAGCATAGGGGCACGCTGCCTTTAGTGCTAAATCTTCTGAAGAGAAAGGTAGCTAAGTACTTAGAGTAATTGTGAAGATATAACTTATACTTTCAGAGCAATTGAACACAATTCTATTTTCGTTAGCAACGCCATCAAATCAAGACATCAGCGATCAAGAATTAGCGCCCTCGCAAGAAAGTGCTAATTATTTATATGCGCCATAACTTAAAATTAAAGATGTGGAGCCTCGCAATATAAAAAACCACTTATTTTACAGAGTATGGCGTGTAATAGGGAGAAACCCATATGCTGATACAGAGGCAGCCAGAACAGCTACCAGATTAACCCCAACGCAGGTAATCCAAGACTCTTGAATAATACTGCTTTCGATATTGTCGCCATCGCCTCCTCCGCAGGGGGTCTCAAGGCTCTAATGCAAGTTCTTTCAGGCTTGCCTGTTAACTTCCCTGCAAGTATCGTTATCGTGCAGCATATTGACCCGAAGCACCCTTCCCTAATGGCACACATCCTTAGTGGATATACTCCCTTATCGGTTAAGCAAGCAGAGGAAGGAGACCACCTCGAACTCGCAACAGTCTACCTTGCCCCTCCTAACCACCATCTGCTGGTTAAACCGAGTCGTACCTTGAGCTTAACGCAGACAGAGCTAGTTAACTATGTTCGTCCTTCAGCTAACTTGCTGTTTGAATCCGTAGCAAGCAGTTATGGGGAGCGAGCGATCGCAGTTGTGCTCACAGGTACAGGTAGTGATGGCAAAAAAGGAGTCAAGGCGGTCAAAAAAATGGGTGGTAAAGTAATTGCTCAAGACGAAAAAACGGCAGCATATTTTAGTATGCCCAGCGCCGCCATTAAGACGGGATGCGTTGATTTTGTGTTGCCTTTATCAGAAATTGCTTCAACTTTAATCTCATTAGTAATGCACAGCAAAATAGAATGAACACTAATGAAACTGAAGAAAATAGATTATTTGAAGCACTATTAGACTACCTGAGAAGCTCACGAGGATTTGATTTTACGGGCTACAAGCGTTCTAGCCTGCAGCGTCGAGTATGCAAGCGCATGCAAACGAAAGGTATGGATAATTTCGGTGATTACCTGGATTACCTGGAAGTTCACCCGGAAGAATTTATCTGTTTGCTCAACACAATTTTAATCAACGTCACAGGATTTTTCCGGGATACTGATGCTTGGGAACACCTTCAGAGTCAGACTATCCCCCGCATCCTAGCGCGCAAGTCAGTAGAAGAACCAGTGCGAGTCTGGAGTGCGGGTTGTGCTTCTGGAGAAGAAGCCTACACCCTGGCGATAGTTCTGGCAGAAATATTAGGAGTTGAACAATTCCGCAACCGAGTTAAAATTTATGCCACCGACGTAGATGAAGAAGCCCTGAGTACGGCTCGTCACGCCAGTTACTCTGATAAACATATTCAAAATATTCCTCAGGAGTTGCTGGAGAGATATTTTGATAAAATAGGGGACAGATACGTTTTCCGGGCGGATTTACGCCGTATAGTAATTTTTGGTCGCCACGACTTAGTGCAGGATGCACCGATTTCTCGCCTCGATTTACTGGTGTGTCGCAATACCTTAATGTATTTCAACTCAGAAACCCAGTCTCGGATCTTGGCTCGTTTTCACTTCGCCCTCAGCAATACTGGAGCACTGTTTTTGGGGAAGGCGGAGATGCTGCTCACCCACAGTCACCTTTTTAGCCCCCTCAGCTTACAAAACCGCATCTTTGCCAGGGTGGCTAAGATAAGTTTGCGTGACCGCCTATTAGTACTCAATCAGGTTAGTGAGGAAGAAGCCAGCAACTCTCTAGCTAATAATATACGACTACGAGAAGCCGCTTTTAACGCTATCCCGATTTCTCAAATTATTATCGACTTGAGTGGAAATTTGGTGATGGCAAACCTACAAGCCAGATCAATGTTCAATCTTGGTCTTCCGGATATTGGCAAACCCCTGCAAGACTTAGAAATTTCTTACCGCCCTTTGGAGTTGCGTTCCCTGATTGATAAAGTTTACAGCGATCAAGCTTCTCTAATTGTCACAGATGTCAGCCGCAGCTTAGCAAATAATAGTTTACAGTACTTAGACATATATCTGACACCTCTACAGGAAAATGGTGGCGATATTATCGGGGTTAGTATCATTTTTACTGATGTTACCCGTTACCACATCCTTCGGGAAGAAGTGCAGCGCTCTAACCAGGAACTAGAGACGACTAACGAAGAACTGCAATCTAGTAACGAGGAACTAGAGACGACTAACGAAGAACTGCAATCTACTAACGAAGAACTGGAAACCATGAATGAGGAACTCCAGTCTACTAATGCAGAACTACAAGCAATTAACGATGAACTACGGCAACGTACTTTTGATCTTGACCAAGTAAATGCCTTCTTAAAATCGATTCTGGCTAGTTTACAGTCTGGGGTGGTCGTCATGGATCACAATTTTCAGATTCTTAGCTGGAACTATAAGATGGAAGATCTCTGGGGACTGCGGAGTCAGGAAGTAGAGAAACAGTCTTTTTTTAGTCTAGATATTGGTTTACCTGTTGACCAATTGCGGGAGGCGATCCGCACTTGTGTAGCTGGGACACAACAGCAGGAACTGCAAGTCGATGCCACTAACCGCAGGGGTCAAACGATTAATTGTCAAATTACCTGCAACCCATTACTTGGCTCGAATAATCAGCCTCAAGGAGTCATTCTCCTCATGGAGGCAATCACCCCTTGAAGATTAACCAGATGCTCCACAAAATTGAAACACTCCAACAGCAGGTAGATCTAATTTCCCGTAATAGCAATCAATTACTCTTAGAACCAGAACTACTCTCAGCCGTTCTTGAAGAGCTCTCCATTGCGGTGGAAGAGTTGCAGATCCAGCAGGAGGAAATGAGCATTACTTATCAAGAGATGCTCTTAGAATGCCAGGACTACCAAGCTTTGTTTGAGGAAGCTCCGGAAGCCTACTTAGTTACTGATATTCTGGGAGTTATTCAAAAAACTAACCAAGCTGGGACTAAGATATTGAACCTCCCTAGGGAGTTTTTAGTCGGTAAACCCCTGGTAATTTTTGTAGCTGAAACAAGCCACCAAGATTTTTATGGCAAATTAACCCAATTACAGCAATTTCCTCAATTACAGAACTGGCAATTATTGCTACAACCACGGGATAGCAATTCTTTTTTGGCTAAGATTTCTATCAGTCCAATCAAAGATAGCCACGACACTTTGATTGGACTACGCTGGTTAATCATGGATACCCGCCTGGAAGCCCTTGCTATCGGAAACTTAAGCTGACAAGCTCACAGGAAAATATGCCAAGAGTGCGATCGCCTACAATTAAATAAGAAGACTGCTGTCTCTTGACTATGTGTAGTGGGCGTGTTGATGGTAAAAAGAGTGAAAGAACGACTCAAACAAGACCAACTGGCTCAAGTTGTTGCAGAAGTCGAGCAGCTAGCCAGAAGCCGCGAAGCCGAACTTGACGAAGAACAAGTCAAGGAAATTTTACGCGAACTCAATCTCCCGGATGATTTACTCGAAGAAGCGATGCTGCAATTGCAACGTCGTGAGGCGCTAGTTAAGGCAAAGCAACGTAGTCGATGGATTGGTGTGGGAGCAGCTTTGCTATTAGTGGGTGCGATCGCAACTACGGCTTTCTTTCTACAACATCATCAGCAACAACTGACTAATATTTCTGCTTCCCAAAGCCGCATTACCCTGAGCCAAGATAATGGTGGTCAGGTAACGACTATTGACCGCAGTACTAGCCCCCAAGTATATTACCGCGTTACTTTGCAAGAAGCACCCCTAGGGGAGAAACTTTCTTTAAAGTGCGACTGGATTGATCCTCAAGGTCAAGTTGTCCATCAAAATAGTTACCAAACTCGTGAAATTGATCGAGAAGTTTGGCCTACTTCTTGTCGCTACCAGTTGGGTTCTGCTGCACCATCGGGAACTTGGCAAGTGCAGATGTCTTTAGGAGAGCAGGTTTTGAGCAGTAATTCTTTTACTGTTGAAAAGTGAAAATTGAAAATTGAGACGATAAGCCGAATACTGGTGTACAAGCTCAATTAAGCATTTTCGACTAACGAAGTGAGCAAACCATATCAGTTTATCGGTTGTTGGGGCGTCGGTTCCCCAGAAAAATTAACAGTTGGCTTGAAGAAGGTACTCAACGCAGTAGCAAGTTGGGGGAAAGTTCAGCAATTTGGATGGTCAACTAAAAGATTTACTGGGGAAGATGATTGTTTCGGTTTTATCAGCTACATGAGCACCGAGGAAACGCCTGCTACTGGCGGAACTGCTGAGGGGATTGTTGCTGCTATTGCGGCTTCTGGACTAAATGATCTCCCGGATGCTTGGGTAAGAATCAAGCATCATTGTCTAATTTTAGGACGAGAATCCTTTGGGCGTGTCCCTCTCTATTGGGTTCAGCAAGGACAGGTTATTTGGTTTGCTTCACGGCTACAACTGTTGTTACCAGTAGTGGGTAAACCTCAAGTCAGTATTGCTGGTTTATATGGCTATAGCTGTTTTTCCTATGTTCCTACTCCCTTAACACCCGTGGATGGTATCTGGGTTGTGGCGGCTGGAACTGAACAGGAGTGGCATCTTCAGGCTGATGATACCTTAACTTCTCAGTCTTACCAGCTTTATCAATGGCAATCAGCACCAGTGGTAATTAAGGATCAGGAAGCGGCGGTTACTCAACTGCGTGGCTTACTCCAAGATGCCCTGCATCGGCAATTGGCAAATTTACCATCTCAACCAGTAGGAGTTTTTCTTTCTGGCGGTTTAGATTCTTCGACGGTGGCGGCTTTGTTAGTCAAGGCGGGGGTAAATGTCAAAGCTTATACCTTAGATTTTGGTTCTGCTGGTAATCCAGAAGTTGGTTATGCCGAACAGGTAGCCAATTTTTTGAAGATTCCCTTAGTCAAAGTTGAGGTAACACCAAAACGGATTAAGGCGGCACTTGAGGCAACAGCAGTAGCGTTAGATTTACCTTTTGGTGATGGTGTTACTGTGCCTCTCTATTTACTTTGCCAAGCTGCTAGCCAAGAAACCTCTGTAATCTTCAACGGGGAAGGCGGTGATCAATTATTTGCTGGTTGGACAAATAAACCACTAATTGCCGCTAGTGTTTACCATACAGAAGGTTCCGGGGGGAGAGAGGTTTTTACTGAGCAATATCTGCGGACGTTTCATCGACTCTCTGGCTATGAAGCGCAGATTTTCCAGTCAGCAGTTTATGAACAAGTGCAAACCCTGAATCCCGATCAATGGCTGCAAGAGGCTTTAGATCCCTGCTTTTCCTCAAATTTACTCGATAGATTACGGCGCGCCAGTTTAATGCTTAAAGGCGCTCAAAATATCCATCCACGAGCCACAAATTTAGCTTTAAGCCAGGGATTGATGGTGCGATCGCCTTTTTGTGATTTCCCCTTGGCAGAGTGGAGTTTTCAGCTTCCTGGAGAATTTTGCCTGCGGGGTTCTTGTGAAAAGTATATCCTCAAACGAGCAGTGGAATGCTGGCTACCTCCGGAAATCGTCTGGCGAGAAAAACGCGGTATGGGGGTTCCTTTAACTATCTGGTGCTTAAATGAGCTGTGGTCATTAGTTGGTCATTGGTTAAATTCAGGGGTACTGCACTCAGAAGGACGCTGGGTGCCTGAGTTACCTCGACGGGTTATCCTGGGACAATTGGGGGGGCAAATTCGAGGACGCAGAATTGGTGAAATCCTCTGGCTGCTGGTAATGTGGCAAGTCTGGCGCACTACTGTTCTCGGAGAAACTGCCAAGGGGCGCTCTATTTTCCACCCCTTTTGGTTACCTTATCAAGGCTGGAGAAGGTTAGCAGGCAAATCATAGATGGTAAACACTCAAGAATCTGGGTTAACTGAATCTCTGACAACACCTTTTTCTGCGGAATTGGCAAAGGAATTACTAGCTAATTATGGTTCTCCTTTATATGTCTATCAAAGCGATCGCTTGCGGCAGACAATTAGTTATATTACTCAATCAATTCTTAATCCTCGTACCAAGTTTCACTTTGCCAGCGTTACTAATGGCAATGTTGCCTTGCTGCAAATTTTTAAGAACTGCGGTTGGGGACTCCATGCTAATACGCCAGGAGATGTTTATTTAGGTATCAAAGCGGGATTTGCTCCGGTGCAAATTGTTTACAGCGGCAGTAATCTGAATCGTGCTGATTTAGAACAGCTACTTAGTTGGGGAGTTACTAGCTTAAATTTAGATAGTGTTGACCAGTTAAGTTTATTTTGTGAAGTATATCAAGAGTTCAAATCGACCTGGTCAGCGCCAAGATTAGGGTTACGTCTTAACTTACCTGAATTGACTGGGGACAGCCGTATTGGAGTGCGTCCCGATGAATTTAGTCAAGCAATAAACACGGCTAAATCTGTAGGGTTAAAACTCGGTGGTCTACATTTTTATCGCGGTACTGGCACTAATGCAACTCAAGCTTTTACCCAAGTTATTACACAAATATTAGCTGTTTGCCAGTTATTACCAGACTGGGAATATCTAGATTTTGGGGGTGGATTTGGTTATGCTTATCGCACCCAAGGATTAGCGTTTAATTGGCAAGAATTTGGTAGAGAGTTAAGCCAACACCTAGAAAATATAGATAAAAAAATCGAGTTAATTATCGAACCGGGACGTGCTGCAATCGCTGGCTGTGGTACTTTACTTACTCAAGTTGTTTCGGTGAAGTGGCAAGAAGGTAAACAGGTTGTTGGTGTTGATACCACTGTTGCCAATTTATCGGTTCCTTCCGTATACGGCGGCTACCGGGAAATTGTTACTACGAAGGACTCTATTGATAGACTTTATCCCACTGATGTTTGTGGCAACACTACCTATTCTCGTGATTATTTAGGTCGAAATTGCCAACTTCCGGCTTTAGCAAGAGGCGATGTTATTTATATTCTCGATACAGGTGCTTATGGATATGCCATGTCTTCCCATTTTCTACACCGTCCTCGTCCGGCAGAAGTTTTACTAGAAAATGGCACTCACAAGTTAATTCGTCAGCGGGAAAATTACGGTGCTTTATTAAATAATCAGTTGTTCAATTACAGAGAGGATAAATAGCAGTTCTAAATTATTTATGAGAAAAATAACAATTAACTAGAGACGCACAAGAGATACACAAGACACAAAATAAGCAGTTTTCACAATCCATCTAGGATGGCTAGATTATGAAATGTGTTCGCTGTGGAACAGATAATAAACTTAAGGAACGTACCGCTAATTTTGGTAGTTGCAAGAATTGTGGTCACTCCTTTAGTTTTGAACCTACTAGTATGGGTTCTGTCAAATTTACTGATGCATTTTTTGCCAAGACTATTACTGATATTTCTGCTGAAAATACTTTGTTTTTTACAGCAAAACAATTATTTTATTTGTTAAATAAGCGCCTAAAGATTCGCATTTTTAAATCTAATCGGATTATGTGCATCGTTGTTAACGTTATTTTTTTTGTTTTAATCTTTCTTGCAAACAACTCAATAGCTAACAACAATAATTTGGATTTATTTTTAATAACAATAGCTTTCTTAAATATAGTTTTTGTTATTGGTTTTTTCAGAAACAGCAATTCACCTAAGGTTGATAATAAACAACGTATTATTGATGCAAATAGCTTGTACATTATAGGAGCAATTATCCTTTTAGAGGGAGTAGTTTTAAGCGTAAAGCTAAATTTATTTAGTGTTTTTGCTATTAGTGTCATTCTCGGAATATTATCTATCTATTTAGGTATTAGACAGCGAAGACGGCAAACAGAAATAACTGAAACTTTTCTATTTGACCAGAATCAGTTTCAACAGTGGCTAAGTCGCTGGGCACTTTTTAATAATTCTTTTGTAGAGATGTTGCCTCCTCCTCAGGAGGAAAGGAATCTCGCTCAAATTAGCCCTGATATTAGTGCCTACAGCTTTGATCGATTAATTGTCTGCGATCATGCTGCTATTGCCCAAATGCTGATTGCTAATAACTTTCACTTTGAACACAATTGCGCCGTACTGAGTATTACAGGGTATCCTCACAATATTTTTGACACAATTATGCAGATGCTGCGCCGTAATCCCAACTTGAAAGTTTACGCACTGCATGATGCAAGTCCTAGCGGTGTAATGCTCATGCATCAGTTGCAAACTAATCCTACTTGGTTTCGAGATTCTGAGGTGATAATTTATGATTTAGGATTGTTACCTCGCCAAGTATTAAACAGCCGTATTTTTTTTGTACAAGGCTCAGATGAAATGGCTCAAGAAGCTAGGCAATTACCTCCAGAAGTACGACGGCAACTATCAGTTGAAGAATTATCCTGGTTAGATTCTGGCAAATTTGTAGAATTAGAATCTTTCACACCTCGAAAAATATTACAGGTGATTACCAACGGCATTGCTCAGACTCAATCTCCAGAATTTGGTGGCAATATAGATAGTTCTAATGTAATTGAAAGTGACGGAGATGGAGATAATATTTTGTTTTTTGTTTCTGAGAGTTTCGGTTAAGGTTGGCGATTTACTCGTAGCCAAATTTCTAAACTGACCAATAACCAAAGTTTGACACCATAACGACTCCAAGTGTCACCTCGGTAATTTAGCCAGTCTCGAATTAAAGCTTGATTGAGGTAAGGTGCGATCGCAGCTTTTTTATCTAAAAGTAATGCCCTAGCTTGACGCTGCCAATATTTACAAAACCATAGCTGCACTGGCACCATCATGCCACTTTTAGGACGCCGAATAATCCCCTCTGGCAATAAATCAGCTACTGCTTGCTTGAGAACCGCTTTTTCTTCAGCACCAGCAAGTTTATATTCGGGAGGAATTTGCATTGCCATCTCAACAATTCGTTGATCAAATAAGGGAGATCTTCCTTGCAAACCTGCCGAATTTGTGAGATTATTTACCTTAGTTAAAATGTGGTCTGCTCCTTTAAATTTAATATTGAGCATCATTAAACGATTGAGATATTGGGCAGTTGAAGATAAATTCTCATTAAATACCGAAGGCTTCAGGGAGACTTTTGCCCAAACATCTGGTTGAAAAAGTTGGGGCAAATCTAAAGCGCATTTTTGGAAAGAAGCAAGATAAACTGATACTAAATCAGACTTAGTTCCTGAATAACCGTATAGTTGGTTAAGTAACATTGGCTGATTTTTGGGGCCACCGAAACAGGGATCTCCTCCCTCGCCATTGAGAATAACCTCAGCGTTTTCTTTAGCAAGTTGAGCCAATAAATAATTAGGAACAGTTAAGGGATCTCCGATGGGGTCATCTAAATGAGCCATAGTCGTAGTTAACTGGTTCCACATGTCATGCTGTGTAATTTCCAGGATATGATGCTGAGTGTGGCAATGTTGAGCGACCAAACTAGAGAACTCTAGTTCATGAGAACACTCAGAGCCAAAATGAATTGAGTAGGTGTGTACAGGAGCGTTATGAAACTTAGCAGCTAAGGCTGTAACGCAGCTAGAATCTAAACCTCCTGATAGATAGACACCCACTGGCTCATTTTTGGGCAAGTATTCCTGAAGAATTTGCTCTAGAAGCGATCGCAACTGTTGAGAGTGCCACACTAAAGGTTTATCTGGGTTGCGAATCTCTTCTACAGGCTGCCAGTAACTCTTGACTTGCTTATCTGGCCAGTGCAACACTGTACCAGGACGGAGTTCCTGCACTTGCTGCCAAAGGGTTCTTTCTCCAGGGACAAAAGCACAACACAGATAATCCCGAAGAGCGACTAAATCTAATTCAGCAGCATGCCAAGGTGAGAGAGTTCTCAACCTAGGTGCAACCCAAAGAGTAGAGCCGCTAGCAGTATAGTAGAGAGTTCTGGCACCTGTGCGATCGCGCACTAACCACAATTTTTGGCTAGAACGCTCCCAAATAGCTAGTGCGAACACCCCCTCAAGATAGTTCAAACACTCAATACCCCAGCACTCCCAAAGCCTTGCCACCAACTGCTCATCCGTACCTGACCACTCAGTTGGTTCTATTGACAGACGTTGGAGTAATTGAGTTCGATTACTCAACCAGACATCCCCGACTACCATAAACTGTTTTTGGGGACTAAAAGCGGGTTGAGCCTGGGCAATAGCCAACTGGTGACGAGCCGAGAAAGTACACCCTACTGGTTCCGAGTCTATTTTCCCCCAAATTAAATGCCAAGAGGGATAGGGGAGTAATTCCGACTCGGAGAATAACCATCTCATAGGGAGTTACGCTCTAACGTAGTAGATAAGGGGGACGAGAGGGACGAGGAAGGAAAAGTCCTATCTACCGTTCTTCTTCAGCTTCGGATGGGTTTTGTTTGGTATCCGATGGTTTCTCTTGAGTTTTTGGTGAATTATTTCCCTGATCCGATGGTTTCTCTTGAGTTTTTGGTGACTCCTTTTGAGTCGCAGATGGTTTCTCTTGACTATCTGAAGACTCGTTTTTAGTATCCGAGGACTTATCTGGAGTTAGCGGAGGTTTTGTTTGGGAATCCGATTGCTTGTTTTCAGTTTCTGAAGGCTGCTCTGGAGTTAGCGGAGGTTTTGTTTCAGAATCGGATTGCTCAGAAGTCTCCGAAGTTTCCTCTTGATTGAGCCATTCCGACAAAGGACGATTTACAGCATACTCAAAGTCTTTTGGTACTAACAAGACTTCTATCTGTCCAGACTGACGATTTTGTGGTTTTTCCCCATAGAGAAAACTACCATTAAAATCCAGCTTGCCTAAAATTAACTGATGAACTTCCTGATTTTTCAGTTCTACTGCCACAGTTGCCATGGGTTTGTCTAACCCATACTCCTGACGTTGACTAACGGGGACAGTAAAAGTGCGATCGCTTTCGCCATCTACTAGTAGGTTAGTCAAAAAAGCTACAGCAGCACTACTAGCTACGGCATCTTGGGGTTGTTTCATCCGCCAACGAGGTTCTTGCTGGCTAACTTGCTCAAATTCCCAAGTCTCATCATCAAGATAAATCGTTACGGATTTAATTTGGTCTTCTTCAAAGGAGAAAAGCGGTTGTTTTGTTGCCTTAGCTGCTTCCTGTTTTGGAGCAACTTGGCCTTCATAGACATAAACCAAACCCCCCAGTAAGATTGCTGAGATTAGTAACACCAGAGTTGTCCGCTGTAGCTTCATACTTCCCTTCCTAACGGCGTAGCCACCACATGACCCCTGCTGCGGAAAAACCAATCAGGGGTACAATCAGCAGCGAAGTTAAACCTAGTATCCAGCCTTGATTTGGCGTGAGATTAATACGGCGATTTTGCTCTTGTTTGGGGCGAATGGAAAGAATCTGATCGTCCCGCTTGCTCAACCAACTGATGGAGTTAAGCAAAACATCGCTATTGAGCTGTTGCTCAAACAAACCATCAATCGCGAAATTCGAGTTTCCCAAAACAACCAGCCTTGACTCAGACTCTTGTCCTTGTGCCTGATTTTTGAGCTTGGCGAAGCTCTCTTGCTGCTCTTGAGCTTGAGGCGACGGTGAGGCTTCAGGACTTGCTGACGCTTGAGTTTGAGGTGTCGGCGAGGCTTCAGGAGTTGGCGAAGGTTCAACTGCTGCTTGGGGCGGTTTTGAAGTTTCGGCTTGGCGGCTCAAGGCAACTCCCAGAGTTAACGGCCCAGGGAGATCGCTTTGGGCATCATACATTAAGGGTTGCTCTTCGGGATTACTTTCTGCCCAACTCTCGCTATTAGTAAGTAACAGAGGAGCCTCCTCAACCCCTTTAACTTCTCTAGTTTCCAAAGGCCGCGCCAGGGGATAAAAAGAGAACCCTCCGTCAAAATCTCTAGTAATGGGATGATCGCCGTAGCTGCTGACTAGGGGGGTTGCTGGGCCAAGATTGGCTGAACGGGTCAATTCTGAGGCGTCAATCGCAATCCGGCTATCCAGAGTGACACCCCAGTCTGCGAGTAATTCATCTAGTCCAGCATTGGCCTCCGGATCCAGCATCAACAGCACTGAGCCGCCTGTGGAGAGATAATTCCTCAAAGCTTGCACTTCCTGCTCAAATAGCGCCCGTTTGGGGCCAGCGACAACAACCAACGAGGCATCTTCTGGAACTGCTGAACGCTCAGCCAGGTTGAGGGGTTGAGCCGTAAAATTTCTCTCTTGCAGAACAGCTATTGCCTGAGAGAGTCCACCTTCTACTTGTTCTAGAGGTCGTTCCCCGTGACCCTGGAGGAAGTAAGCTTTATCATGGCGATCGCTAGTCAGTCGAGCAATACCATTAGTCAGCTTGGCTTCCGAGATACGCTCCGACTGGTCTACCCTTTGCAAGAACTGTCGATCTGCCCCATATTCCAGGTAAACTTCTCCCACAGACTGAACGTTGAACTTTTGAGCCAATCCCGGTTTAAGCTGTGGATCAACAAACTCAAATTCCAATTTGGAACCGTAGCGGCGGTAATTTTTCAGCAATTCTTGGTCTAGGGGGTTGGCAATCGGTTCAAACACCCAGACTTTTACCGGCTGCTCTAAATTTTTTACCATCTTCTGGGATAGAGGTGAGATGGTGAGCAACTGGTTTTCCGTTAAATCCACTCGCGGCCCATAGCGAACTGCTAAAAAGTTAACCAGCCCCAAAATTACGACCACGGCTAAAGTGGCAATAATGGCATTTGTCCCTGTTTGAGTAGATCTCTTACCCCAAAATTCCGGGGCCAAACTTCCTAGAGATACCAACCACCAGCCGATGATCACAACTCCGGCAATCAGCAACCCCAAAGGTAGAGGTAACCAGGAACCGGAGACAACTCTAGCAGTTATGCCCATAATACTCAGAACGGGTCCGAGCCAAAACAGGTATTTTAAATACTTTTTCTGTGTGATGATTTTCATCGTTAGTCCTTAACCCTTAGTCCTCATACCAATTCCCTAAGTGCTTGATACAGATAATTGCTCAGTTACTTTTTCTTGCTCAGTTTGGCAAACAACTCCTGATCTTTAATGTGCATCAACCTTAAAGCGAAATGGTATTAGTCTCTAGTACTAGTCCGCAGAGCCTTGGCAAATAGCTAGTGACCAATGACTATCGACTATTGACGTCCGAAGCGCAAGGCCTCAATGGACTGGGCAGTCATAAATACCCCAAAAATAATATAACTAGCGAACAAGATGAGACTGCCAGTATCGAGGACGCCTTGTACTAGGTTGTTATAGTTTTCCAACAGAGATAAATGATTTAAGGCTTGTCCTAAAAAGCCCTGGGAGCTATTGGCAATTAAATCAATCACCCAGAGGAACAAAATCAGTGCGAAGGTGAAGATTGCTGCCAGAATAGAACTCTCCGTCAGGGAAGAAATAAACATCCCCAGTGAGAGAATTGATGCTGCCAGTAGGATTAGTCCAGCATGAGCGAGTAGGGGTACATATGGCAGCACGGCAGGATTAGCTGCATTAAAAGCGACCACCTCGTAGATGATTAAAGGCACCATCATAAAAATAAAAAAAGTCAGCACGCCCAGCAATTTACCTACAGCTACCGACCAATTAGTCAGGGGCGAAGTTGCTAGTAGTTCCAAGGTTCCGCGTTTGCGTTCTTCAGCATAAAGCCCCATCGAGAGAATGGGTAGCATAAACATTGCTAGTTGACCCATCACACTCAAGAAAAAAAACAAAAATTGATAGGCAACATCCTCCGGAGGAGTTGGTACACCCAATTGGTCTCGCGCCGCCGCTTGCTGAATTACACCCTCTGGTCCCAAAAGAATCAACACAAAAAAGAAGCCGCCTAGTATCCAAAAGATACCCGCGACCAAGTAAGCCAGAGGTGAGGCAAAATAGCCCTGCAATTCCTTACGAAAAATTGCCAAAATGTTGCCAATGATCACTCGCATTGAGATATTTCCTCTAAAAGTAGAAAGTAGGTTTGAAGGTTGCAAGTTTGAAGTTTGTCAGCTTCCTCCCCCTCGTCCCCCTCGTCCCCTTTGTTCCCCTCCAGCTAAGGAGACTAAGAGTTGCTAATTGGCGCAGGGACACCATCTTGCTCCCCATCTTGTGCTGATTCCTCAGCCTGGGGTTCCTGGGTTGTTAGTTCTAAAAATACATCTTCCATGGTGGCGCGAGTACGCCGCATTTCATGTAATCCCACACCAGCGCCAATAGTCACAGCAGAGATATCGCGTCCAGGTTCTGCCCCCGGTGATGCAACGATGCGAATTAGCGAACGAGAAGGGGGCAAATCATCCACAGGCACAATTTCTACTAAACATACACCAGGTAGAACTTGTAATAGCTTTTGTAATTCTCTCGGATTGCCTTCTATTTCTAGCTCGTAGCCTGACCCTCCTACCGACTGAGCCATCAATTCTTCAGGGCTATTTGTGGTGACAACTCGACCTTGGTTGATAATTGCCACGCGGCTACAAGTCATACTGACCTCTGGCAGGATGTGGGTTGAGAGGATAATTGTATGGTCGCCAGCCAGACTCTTGATTAAGTTACGGACATCAATAATTTGCCGGGGGTCGAGTCCGACTGTAGGTTCGTCTAGAATAATGGCGGGTGGCTCGTGTACAATTGCCTGTGCAATGCCAACTCTCTGCCGAAAGCCTTTAGAAAGCTTGCGGATTAGTACTTTACGCTTTTCGGTCAGGTTGCAGCGTTCTATGGCGGTTCTGACTTTGGTAGTGCGCTCACCAGCAGGGATGCCTTTGATGCGTGCGACAAAGTGCAAGAATCCTTCAACAGTCATTTCTGGGTAGAGTGGCGGCGTCTCCGGTAGGTAGCCAATGTGGCTGCGTACCTCCATAGAATTTTCGTGAACATCGTAATTGGCAATACGGGCTGTGCCAGTGGTGGCGGGTAAATAGCCAGCCAAAATCCGCATGGTTGTCGTTTTACCAGCACCGTTGGGACCAAGAAATCCCAAGATTTCCCCTGGCTCAACGTTGAAGGTGACATCCTGAATGGCCGGTGTAGAACCGTATATTTTGCTGAGATGTTCTACTTCAATCATATTAGTTATTTGGTATGAGTTATCCGTTATTGATTCTCAGTTATTAGCTATTGCAAAAAAAACAAACAACAAACAACAGATCATGGTTCAATCCACTCTCTACGTCAACCCAGTGACTGGCAACGATGGGGCTTCTGGTCAGGCGAATGACCCATTGAAAACCTTGACAAAGGCACTCCGGCAAGTAACACCCCCTACGATAATTTACCTAGCGGCGGGAAGTTACAATGCTACTGGCGGGGAAGTATTCCCTTTGTTGATTCCTGCCAGGGTAATTGTATTAGGTCAAGAATCTAGTAAGGGAAAGGGAATTGTCATCTTGGGTGGTGGGCAATACGACAGCCCAACTTTTGGCAATCAGAATGTTGCTCTGTTACTGGACTCTCAGGCCGAATTGCGGGGTGTCACAGTTACTAATCAAGCAGCGCGAGGAACTGGGGTTTGGCTTGAATCAACAGCACCGATTATTGCTCATAGTACCTTTATCGGTTGCTCTCGTGAGGGCATTTTTGTTACTGGCACTAGCAAACCGCTGATTCTGGATAATATTTTGCTAGAAAATGCTTCGAGTGGCATTTTTTTGGTGCGCCAAGCTAAAGGAGAGGTGCGACGTAATCTTTGTCAGAAAACGGGTTATGGCATTGCCATTAGTGATACGGCGGCACCTTTAGTCTCGGATAATTCTCTGGTAGGCAATAGGGTGGGAATTTTCCTGTCACGTCAAGCTAGACCAGTGCTGCGCCGCAATTTAATCGAAAAAAATACTAGTGATGGTCTGTTGGTAACAGGTGAAGTGAGACTAGATTTTGGCAGTAACCAAGACCCTGCTGGTAATATCTTGCGAGATAACGGTAAGGCTGATTTGCAAAATGACTCGCCTGGGACTGTAGTTTCCGTGGGAAATTTGCTGAACCCAGCGCGGGTTTCCGGTGCGGTAGATTTCCAGTCTTCACAAATCTCCATACCAGTGATGGGGCCGGCTCAATTTAATGACCTTAGTGGTCATTGGGGAGAGGCGTTTATTCAGGGATTGGTCAAAAGGGGTCTAATTAGCGGCTTTCCTGATGGCACTTTCCGACCAGAAGAGATGCTTAACCGTGCTCAGTATGCTGCCATAATTGCCAAGACATTTAATTTACCCCGGCAACCTGGTACGGGTACTGGTTTGTTTAGAGATATTCCCAACGATTTCTGGGCGAGGGCTGCGATTCGTGTTGCAGCTAGTATGGGTTTTATTTCGGGTTTTCCTGATGGCACATTTCGCCCCCAGCAAAGTTTGACCAAGGTACAGGCACTAGTATCATTGGTCAATGGTTTGGGATTAGCCGGAACATCGGCCCACTTGCTACAGTTTTATAGCGATCGCGCCCAAATTCCCAGCTATGCTACAGAAGCGGTGGCAACAGCTACTCAAAAACAACTGGTAGTCAACTATCCTCAGATTAACCAGCTTAAGCCCATACTGCCTATTAGCCGTGCTGAGATAGCAGCGTTGATTTACCAAGCCTTGGTAGCAACCGGACGAGCAGATGCGATCACCTCTCCTTATATTGTTGCTCTTGACCAGTACATTGCTTCGTTTAGAGATCTTCAGGGACACTGGGCGGCTGATTTTATCCGCCGTCTTGGTAACCTTGATTTAGTTAGTGGTTTTGCTGACGGCAGCTTCAAACCAGATTCCCTACTCAATCGAGCACAGTATGCTGCCTTGCTGGTGAAAATTTTTAATCCCATTGCCAAACGCCCAGCTAGTCAATTTATTGATGTTCCCACTAATTTCTGGGCCGCCCAAGTAATTAGCCAAGCCTATCGTGGTGGATTTCTTTCCGGATTCCCTGACCAAACCTTTCAACCCCAGCGCCCTTTACGGCGAGTTGAGTTAATTGCTTCTCTGGTGAATGGTCTTGCTTTGCCCAAAGCCGAGACTCAAGTCTTGGAAATCTATGAGGATCGCGATACTATTCCTGCTTATGCTAAATCAGTGGTGGCGGCGGCAACTAAGGCAGGCATTATTGTTAATTATCCTAACCCAGCTCAGTTACAACCGAAACGCGAGGCAACTCGTGCCGAGGCGGCAGCTTTTGCACACCAAGCTTTGGTTAAAATAGGACGCTTGAACCCTCTAAACTCAGCTTATATTGTTTCTGTTGTGTCCGGTTGAGTTCCCATCAACAGCTTGTTTTTTGCCACATTTAACCGAAAATTATGGAACAGCAAACCCAAGACCCAGCAGTTGCTTATGCAGTGGCGATGCTTAGTCACTATGGGTTTGAACTCAGGGGTTACCCTGCTCAAGAATTGGTCGATTTGTGGCTTGAGAGATATCAGGCAAGTTGGGTGCGTCTAGGTGTGATTGAAGCACTGTATCAAGGACGTTATAAAGCCGTTTCTGTCGAACAAATCTTAGCAGTCTGGTCTCGAAGGGGACAACCAATTTATCGCTTTAACCATGAGTTTGAGCGGATAATTTCCCGTAAGCTTCCCCAAAGTCTGACAACACCACTCAAAAGTGCATCAAAGAAGTTGAGCCAAAATTACTATCTACCGCCAGTAAATTCAAGTTTTTCTGATACTCCTGATCACACTGATCAAGCTGTAATATTTGAGACAGGCGAATTGGAGGAAGCCTCTACAACTTCGCAGACAATCGCAACTGCCAGCATTATGCCTTCTGAAGAGTTAACGTCTACACCTGTCAATTCTCCAGAACAGCTTCCTGAAAAAGGGGAAGATACCAGTCTCAGGGAGACATACAAAACAGACTGGTCTCGCTGTGAAACTAGCAAACAGCCCATTGACCAATTCATTCCACCCCCTGATACCTCTGGCTTTTGCCTCAAGCTTAAGTCCGTTGTCGAGCAGGTTGAACAGAAAGAGTGAGAAACGACGTTGCCGAAACCTTACCCTCGATAATATCTGATTTTGTTGCTATTTGGTTTTGGGCTAAATTGCAGAACTCGGATATCTTTGGTCAAAAAGACTTTAATCACGCGCCATTTTTATCTTGTTCTAACTGGCAGAAGTCCCCAGCCTTAAGTAAAGCTAGAGACTTCTGTCTGGTTTTATTAGATAATGATGATGCCAGATGATTACAACTGATGAGTCATTGCTTCTTAGTCGTTAAGGTTAAACCTTCTACTATTAAGTAAGGGGGAAACAACTTTTGCCAAAGTTACTGCTAACTCAATGACTCACAGCTAGAGTGACCTCTGGAGAATAGGACTAGTTTTACTGCTGCTCATCAAATAGGAGCGACCCCAAGCTGATACACCGCAGCACTAACAAGTCAATCAATTTGGGTTTCAGCTGCTGTAGGTGTAGAAGATGACTGGTAATCAGCATCCGGACTATAAGAGGCAATGTACTTCGATGCCTGAAGAACAAAGAAACCCAAGAAGGCAGCTACAACACTAGCCCAGAAAAGTGAATGACCCGAACCTGATTCCAGTTGAGGTTCTTCGGAGAAATCTCGCTCAAAGTTACAGCTAAGACACCGATAGATACCTTCTTGGCTCTGTATGACCGTGTTTTTACCACAATTCGGACACTCAACGTTTTGTGATTTATCTAACATCCGAAATCTCCTGCCAGAATAAAAGTTGCCAGTCCCAAGTAGGCTAATCAGCAGTTGTGCTACTGACCTAACTCAAGCTGGTTAAATCACGTCCTTCACCTCTAGGATCCTTAATGAGCCTAGGTTTTGCCAGATCAGCTTAGGATCAGTGAGGCGCTTAGCTAAGAGCTGATCTAAAATTGATCTTGACAAGAGAAAAATAAGGGTGCGTTAGTGCCGACTCTGAAAGCTTCTAGGCTGGGAATAGTCAGAATTAAGCAAGCTAGAAATGAAAAGGGGTGGGGTTGGAGTATCCAGGAAGATGACAGTTGCTTTATTGAGACCAGTAGACTTTTAGAGCCTGACAAGACTTGGCTCGCCGGAGGTCCTTACGCTAACGGTGTATCTGAAGGAACATGGAAACGGTTTTTGGCAGGGAGGCAAGCAATTAATGCAGGTGTTTTCAAGGCTTACTGCGAAGTTTTAGAACTCGATTGGCAAGAGATTGTTGACCGCCGCAGTGCCAAGATAACAAATAACCAACAAGATTGGGGGAAGGCTATTGACATTTCTGCTTTTTATGGACGCACAGCAGAATTGGCACAGCTAGAGCAGTGGATTCTCGAAGAGCAGTGTCGTGTAGTCTCAATCTCAGGTATGGGTGGAATTGGCAAAACGGCACTTGGGGTGAAGTTGGCAGAACAGATACAAGAGGAGTTTGAGTATCTGATCTGGCGTTCGCTACGTTATGCCCCACCCATCCAAGAAATCGTAGCAGATCTAATTAAATTTTTGTCTGATGGAGAGGAAACAAGTTTGCCAGAAAGCTTAGACTCTCAAGTCTCAAAGCTGATGGAGCATTTACAAAAACATCGCTGTTTGATAATACTCGACGATGTAGAGACAATTTTACGCAGTGGAGAGTTAGCTGGGCAATACCGAGAAGGTTATCAGGATTATGGAGAGCTAATTAGAAGAGTGGGAGAAGAACGCCACCAAAGTTGTCTGGTACTGGCGACACGAGAGAAACCGAGAGAAATTTCTTCCTTAGAAGGGACTACTCTGCCGGTGCGAGATCTAAAACTGAGGGGATTAGAAAAGGAAAGTGCTAAAAAAATCTTAGAGACAACAGGGTTTTCTAAGTTTAATTATGGTTGGGAAGAACTAATTCAGTTATATAGAGGTAATCCCTCTGCCCTCAAGATAATTGCTAATACCATCAAAGAGGTATTTAATGGTGATATTTCTCAATTTATAGCTCAAAGCACCCTAGTTATAGGTGACACAATTTCTACCCTGCTAAGTGAACAATTTGAGCGCTTATCAGCTTTGGAAATGGAAATTATCTACTGGCTAGCCATAGAAAATAAACCAATTTCCCTATCTGAATTGAGAATTGATATGCAGTTTTCTGTATCTTCTTCATCTAAGTTAATCACAGCACTGACCTCTATTAAACGACGTTCATTGCTAGATAAAGAAATAATTACCGAAGGTAACGAAGCTGTGTTTACTCTACAGCCTGTAGTGATGAAGTACATTAATAACCAATTCACAGAGCAGGTTTGTAGAGATGTTTTCGCTGTTGTCGAAACTCATTCAATTGGTAAACTAGGGCTATTGAGAAGTCATGCTTTGGTCAAGGAGCAGGAAACAAGCGCCGTCAAAGAAATTCAAACTCGCCTGATACTCACACGAGTTATCGATGGGTTGTACATGACTTTCAGAAGCGTCAATCGTATTGAAAAGCAGCTCAACGAAGTGTTATCAATGCTAGAGGGTAAGCCGCCACAAGCAGTAGGATACGCCAAGACTAACATGCTCAATCTAATTAGCATGACTGAGAAGGGATGGCAGCAGCCATGATTGAGCCAGGTATGTTACTTCAAAACCGCTACAGACTGATCCGGCAACTAGGTAAAGGGGGTTTTGGTCGAGCTTTTGAGTTGGATGATTGCGGTACTACAAAAGTTCTAAAAGTTCTCAATCTTGGTCGATTTCATAGTTCAGAGGGCAAAAAGAAAGCCGTTTCTCTCTTTCAGAGAGAGGCAGCAGTTTTGAGTAGGTTAAATCATCCAGGAATTCCTAGAGTGGAACCGGATGGATATTTTGTCTACTCGGAAGAGAATAGTGAGAGTCTGCACTGTTTGGTGATGGAAAAAATTGAGGGTGTGAATTTAAAGCAGTGGCTTAACAATTCCCCTAATCAACCTCTTACGGAAAAGCAAGCGATCGCTTGGCTGAAACAACTCTCAGAAATCTTAGCTCAACTCCATCAACAGGAACTTGTCCATCGGGATATCAAGCCGTCCAATATCATGCTCAGGCCCAACGGACAACTGGTATTAATTGATTTTGGCGCAGTGCGGGAAGTTACCGATACTTACTTACAAAGACAACAAGCCAATGTCACAGGTACAGTCATTATTTCAGCTGGTTATACACCACCAGAACAAGCTGAAGGTCAAGCTGTCGCACAATCAGATTTTTTTGCTCTAGGGCGTACTTTTGTCTTTTTGCTGACGGGCAAGCGTCCCATTGATTTTGAGAAAGACCCCCGAACTGGTAAATTAAATTGGCGAGAAAGTGCATCCCAGGTTTCCAAGCCATTTGCTGATTTGATTGATTACCTCATGGCGACCTTTCCTGGCATGCGACCTCAGACATCAGAGGTAATTTTGCGTTGCCTAGAAGAAATTGTTTCTCCTTTACCGCCGTTACCCAATCTTCCCCTTCAAGAAAGTAAACATCTGCCAGTTAAGGTACACCAAAAGCAGAAACCACTCCTGGCTTTTATTTCTAAGTTTCTACCCAAAAAAGACATATCAACTAGTTCTTGGTCTCAAAACAGCAATTCCCCTAGTCCCTGGAAAAAGGCTAAATTTCGTCGCACTCTTTCTGGTCATTCCGATGTGGTCAAGTCGATTGCCATCAGCCCAGATGGTCAGATTTTAGCCAGTGGTAGTTATGACAAAAAGATCAAACTTTGGGAAATGTCGAGTGGGGAACTACTACGAACTCTCCCTGCCCATACTAAACGAGTTACTTGCATTGCCATTAGTCCGGATAGTCAAACCCTAGTCAGTAGCAGCGAAGATGGGACGATTAAGTTATGGACACTGCCCAAAGGTAACTTGCTGCGTACGCTGGTAGGGCGCTCAGGCATCGTTCGGTGTATTTCTTTTAGTCCCAATGGTCAAATGTTAATTAGTCTTAGTGGTTTGGAAATCAAGCTCTGGGCTGTATTGACGGGCAAACTGCTGGGTACTTTCGTCGGACATTCTGACTCAGCGCGATTAGTCAGCTTTAGTCCAGATGGCAAAAGTTTTGCCGTTGGCAGTTTGGACGGTACTTTAGAGCTGTGGAATCCTCACCTTAGTAAGCGGTTGCGTCGTTTTTCCTGCCAATCGGGCGCAATTACATCTATTGCTTTTAGTCCAGATGGTCAATTCCTCGCTAGTGGTAGTAGCTCAACAATTGAGCTGTGGAATCCGCACACTGGCGAACGACGGCGTAGTTTTTCTTGTCAGTCACTAGGAAGCTCGTCCGTCGCCTTTAGTCCAGACGGTCAAATCCTTGCTGGTAGTAGTGGTAAAACTATCGAATTATGGGATTGTTCTTCATTTAATCGACTTTGTACTCTTGCTCGGCATTCCAAACCAGTTCAGTCTATAGTCTTTAGTCCAGATGGTCGGCTTTTGGTCAGCGGCGGTTCTGATAAGACAATTAAGATTTGGTACACAGCTTTGTAGAAGGAGTTGAAGGTTGAGAGGTTGCAACCTTCAATCTTTAATCCTTAATTCCTTCGACAAAACCCCTTGTCTTCTCCTAAATTTAGGCTTTAGCCGCAGTATCAGAGGTAGTTTTCGGTGCCTGAGTGAGACCCATGCGAATTTCGGAGGCAATAGAAGCTTGAGTAAACTTGTCCAAATCTTTGAAGATGGTGTTGCGCAATCGCAAATTAGGACTGGCAAACCAAATCCGTTCCTCGGAATAAGTTGTCTCGTCTTCTGCAATTATGGTTAGAGCCTCGTCACTTCCCAGGATATAGCGGGCAGGAACGGGTGTTTTGTTCCTGTTACCTCTGGCTCGTAACAACTGACCTTCGTTGGCTTTGTCGGAGTCAGGAACAGTAACAATTAAGGTAGAACCAGTAGACTTTTGTTGGTCTTGTTCTATCGTTCCTTCCCAGCTAACTTTTGCACCACACAGAGCAGTTTCTGGATCAAGGTTGTGGTGTTGGCAAAGTTCAATTACTTCTGGATGATCAATCGAGAGAAGTTCAATGATCATATTTGACTGACCACTCTCAGGGGGCTGGGGAGTGAGATAGTGGCTGGTACGCTGGGAAAACCATTTACCAGCACTTTGCTCAAAAAATTCTTTTACATCCATGTAGTGAGCGATTTAGCTTTAAAAATTTGTAACTTTATCTTATCGCTCTGTGTTGTCGTTCGAGTCTTCTAACAAAATTTTTAGAGAAATTGATGCCGCTTGAGACACCTGAGGGTGAGAGTCTTTTGCCAAGAATTTTAAAGCAGAGATACTTTTTTCACTTTTGAGTTGACCAAGGGCTTCTGCTAAGCGTTGACGAACTAGCCAGTCGTCTGATTGGGCAAAGCGTAAAATGTTATCAATCGATTCTGTGGCTTTAATTTCACCTAAGGCGGAAATCGCCGCTTGCTGCAACACCACTTCCTCACTGTCTAATGCCTGGGTAAGAGTATCGCGGGCCCGGGGATCTTTGATATTCCCTAGCGAGACAGTAGCACTGAAACGCACTAACCAGTGGGTATCTTCATGAAAAGCCCGTACTAGAGGTTCTAAGGCTTTGGGGTCGCCAAGGTATCCTAAGGCACCAGCCGCATCGGCACGAATGCCGTAATCTGGGTCATTTGCCAGCAATTTTACCAAAATGGGGTAGCATTCTTCCGTCGGCTTCACTCCTAGGGCGAATACTGCCATGGAACGAATTTGCAAATTCTCGTCATCTAATACTTTTTTGATTAGAGGAACCGCTTCTAGGGGAGGAATCTCTCGTAGGGAAACAAGAGCCAGGAGGCGATCGCGCGAGTTGGAGCTTTCTAGCTGGGTTGAAAGTTGCTCTAGTCTGGAATAGTCCATTCTTTGATGCCTACTTAGGGCATTTCCGTAATAAAGCTATCCACATGTTTGGTGGATTGGAGTAGTACTCAATTGTATCAATTTGATACCGGGAAGAACCAGATCTGTCTGGCAAAAGTACGTAATCTCCGCACTTTACCCCCTTATCTTGCCCTGTCATACAACCTTTTTCTCCTCCATCTAGGGCTTCAAATATGTAGGTATCTCGGCAATTATCCGAGCTGTAATCATGCAGTTTTTGCTTCTGATTTAAATAATTTTGTAGAGATGAAACTGCGGCGATAATTTTACCTAAGTAGTTAGTTGATGATTGCCCAAATAACATAGATTTCTTTGCAGGAATGGCTTACTTATTTACGCTTTAATTTTTATCTAGCTAAACCGCAATCTACTCAACTTTCTTCCGGGATTGTTTTTGGGGTAAGTAATGCCCTTTACTAACTTGCCTTGCCATCTACTAAACATCAAAAAATACCCCCCTGATTTAGAAAAAGCGTGTTTTTTTCTGGAGAAAAACTACCTTGGACTCAAAAAATTTAGTTGATACTGTATCTAGCTTAAAATTACCCCTTGATAAAAGCAAGGGTTATAGAAAATAAAGACAGGTATCGCATCTATTTTGATTTGTGGACAAGGGCAGATAGGGGAGAGAGTGAGGAAATAAGGTTTGTTCTTCTACTCTTCAACCTACTTTCTAGAGAAAATTTTACTCCCTATTTAGGGCTTCTGAGTGCCGCTCCTTAAGCCTCAAGATAATTTCGGCGTGAACTTCACGAGTAATAGGATACAAAAAAGCAAGAACTAAACCACAGATTAAGGCAATAGTGGGCAGAGGACCAATAGCCAAGCGAATTGCAAGTAGAGCACTATCTGGTTGAGTAGGAGCTGGTTCACCGGCAGCAGATTTGATGAATCCTGCCAATTCTAAGGCAATACCAACGAGAAACAGCGCTAGTGCTAGACCAATTTTTTGCAGCAGCACCATGAAACCGTAGAAGAGACCTTCGCGACGCTGACCTGTTTCTAATTCATCTAATTCAATGACATCTGGTATCATCGACCAAGGGATGAGGTAAGCAGTAGCAACGCCAATGCCAGCCATCACAGCTAGGCAATACATCAAAACAACTTGACCAGGTTGAAGTAACAGCAAACCAGCTTGAGCGATAATCCACAAACTCATACCCATAAAGTAAACAGCTTTTTTGCCTAGCCGTTCACTGACAACTTTCCAGAAAAACAACATCACTAAGGCAGTACCTTGAACAGCTAGGGCAACTACAGTAAATGTAGTATCTGATAAACCCATCCAACTGACCACAAAGTAGGGTAAAACTGAGGCGGTTAACTGGACAGCTAACCAGGAACATAGGTAAATGCCAATGACATACAAAAAAGCTTTATTTTGAAAAACAATTCCCAGTTGTTCTCTAAAAGGTAGAGATGGTATTTCACTATCTCCAGAAGTTTCTGAGCTAGTATTTTGACTGATTAAATGGGATTCAGTGGTAGAAAAAAAGAGGGTTAAACCAAACAAAAGAATTAGTAACCCAATAATAATTCCTAAGACGGCAGTTAGGTCGGCTTTTCCTACCGCATTTACTAATCTAGCAGTAACCGGAATAATCCGAACAAGACTATAAACAATAGATAGAACACCAATTGGCGTGAGAATACTACCGAGTAACTTTTTCTGTTGAGGGTCTAATATCGGTTGTGCTCCCCGTTCTTGAATGCGAAGCACACACCAGAATGTGGTCACGACTGACAACAAACTGCAAACTAATCCCAAGACAAAATATTGCTTACCTGATTCCCCAGGATATTCACTAAATATTACTGCTGCCAGAATTAAAGATAAAATACTACCACCGATGGAAAAAGCAAAGCGAAAGCTATTGAGATTGGTGCGTTCGTTGTAATCTTGTGTCAGTTCTGGTGTTAGAGCAGTATAGGGTAAATTGACAGCGGTGTAGGCTAGGTTAAACAGAATACCGATAACAACATAGTAAGCAAACAGCCACCAGTTGTTAACAGTATCATTATCACTAAAGCGTGGGACAATCCACTGTAGCGCAAACAAGATGGCAAAGGGAATTGCCCCGAAAAACATCCAGGGAAGGCGACGCCCCCAGCGAGTGCGAGTGCGATCGCTTAAAATACCAGTTATCGGATCGTTGACTGCATCAGAGATCTTGCCAATCATCAGAATAATACCTGCTAGACCAGCAGGTAAACCAGCCACATTGGTGAAAAAATACAATAGAAAAAACACCAAAACATTGGCGGTAACTGCTGGGCCCATGTCTCCAGCACCATAAGCTAACTTGGTACTTAAACTCAGCTTTTCTGGCTGAGGCACCTCTAAGGATACAGAAGAATCAGAAGGGGAAAGGTCACTCATTACTACTCGCAACTAAGACTCAAAATTGTATAACCAACATAACCTCTAGTGGCTGTTATCTTACAAAAAGGATTTATACTAAGTTCGGTAGAAAACATGACTCCCATTCTAAGAATGTTGACAAATTGAAATTTAACCTTAAAAAATTAAAGCTCAACGTCAGCTAAGAAACTTCAGCTTAGTCACCCAAAGATTTACAGTTTGGCATCGGTTCTGGTTAGATTGTTACTACTTGCGTAATACTAATTAATACCTTTACTTATTTTTAATTTATGCCAGATATGTACGTTTCCTGGTCAGAATACCACCGAAAAGTAGAACAGCTAGCTGCTAGAATTTATCAGGCAAACTGGGATTTTAATCAGATTGTTTGCATTGCTAAAGGTGGACTACGAGTTGGTGATATCCTCTGCCGAATTTATCAGAAACCACTGGCGATTCTCTCGGCTTCATCTTACACAGGGGCAGAAAATCGTATCCGAGGTTCAATTACCTTTTCTTCTCACCTGGCAATGACTACGGAAAAGCTAGGCAGCCGGGTGTTATTAGTTGATGACTTAGTTGATTCTGGTATTAGTCTTCAGGAGTCAATTAACTGGTTGTCTTCTCATTTTGGTGCCGCGATTGAGGAGACTCGTACCGCTGTCCTTTGGTACAAAGCTAGTTCAGTTTTTGCTCCGGATTACTACGTAAACTATTTACCCAATAATCCATGGATTCATCAGCCTTTTGAACACTACGAACAGATGAATCCTGCTGAATTAGTTACTATCCACGAGGCAACATTATCCGCTTCAATCAAGCCTGAAATTACTGATATGTGCTGATTTTCTAAGCTTTTGTTGTTTCCAGACAGACCTCCTATGCCAGGAAATAGCATATTAATGCCATGAGTTTAATCTTGCTTCTGCATGTTTGGCAGTTAAGGCATTTAGAGCAAGTTGTCGAAAATAAGCACTGCTAGTTGATTAGTAGATTGATATCCTCAGCAGTAATCAGAGACGGACATCATCTAAAACTGGCGAGATTATCTTCTGCTGTCCGAATCCGCAGACTCTGATCAAGGGGAATAACAAAGATCTTACCATCCCCAATTTGACCAGTTCTTGCCGCTGCCAGGATCTTTTCCACAGTTAAATCGACTTGGTCATTCTCAACAACAACCTCTAACTTAACTTTTGGCAAAAACTCAACCCGGTATTCAGTGCCGCGATAATGTTCAGTATGTCCTTTCTGACGTCCGAAGCCTCGAACTTCAGTAACCGTCATACCGATAATGCCAGCGTTGACTAAGGCGACTTTCACCTCTTCCAGCTTGAGTGGCCGAATAATTGCTTCTACTTTCTTCATGTCAGTAACTCCTTATTGACAAAAACTGATCTTTTGGTAGGTTCTAGCAAGATAGCGATAATCTACTGCAATTGCTCTGGTGTAGTTTGATTAGAACAATCTCCAGATCTATATCCTCAAGCAAAAATCTGTAAAAATGAATACAAAACTGCTTTTGTAGCAAAACTTAATTTAATTTCGCTGAAGGACAATAGAGCGTAGTAAGAAATGTAGTGGTTTCAGGGGATTCAATTAAGAGGAAACGCTCTTTAAGATACTCTGCGCCAGATTTATGCAGTAAAGATTGGTACTTCCGCGCCAAAAATATCAACTGAATTAGCTGCCACAGTATGAATATCCACAGCTATTAGTCGTGCCAAAATTGAAAGATGTGGCAAGCCAACCAGAGTATCGTTTCCCTGTTTAATTAGCGCCGCTGATCCTAAGTCGATATTGCCCAAGTTGATTTTAGTTTGACTGACATTAAAGTTGTTGATAATACTAAAACCTTCGAGTTGCAAGATAATTGTATCTTGACCACCACTTAACCAAATATTATCTATGCCGGAACCAGGATTAATAAAGTCATCGCCAGAGCCAGTATAGATAGTATCATTCCCCTCACCACTATAAATAATATTCTCACCTTCGTCGGCAAAGATTATATCATCGCCATCTCCACCGTAAATAATATTACTTTGCGAGCCACAAACAATAGTCTTATTGTCAGTTAGAGGATAAATTTTATTGAGTTCATCATTGCCCAAAAGGCTGTCAGGTTCTGCTTCACTGATCAGGAGTTCATCACCTACTATTCTCAGAAGAGGATCGATCATCAGTCTCTCTCTTGCGATAGATTACCAAATTAACTATTTAATTTGGAGTTTAATATTTGATTATAACTTTATTTGATAAATACTACCTATCACTAATGTCAAGTATTTAATCGCACTGATGTTTCAAGAGTTAATTAAGATAGATGCATAGGAGAATGATCAATCAACAAGACTTGGAAAATAAGCTGAACAGATATAATCAGGTTATTGGTTTTTATCCTAATGACCCAAAAGCTTATATTAGGCGGGGAATGGTCAATTTTAAGCTGGCAAAAATTGAGGAATCTATTCAAGATTTTGACGAAGCAGAAAGGCTTGAACCTGCCGTATCTCCATACCTGTGGCAACGTGGACTATCCTATTACTATGCAGAAAGATTCGAGGAAGGCGCTAAGCAATTTGAATTGGACTTAAGCGTTAACCCTCAAGACGTAGAGGAGACAGTGTGGCGTTATCTTTGCCTTGCTCGTTGTCAGGGTATAGTAGAAGCAAGAAATTCCTTGCTAGCAGTTGAGAACGATCCACGGCTAATTATGAGTAGTGTGTACGAGCTTTACGCAGGCAATTGCACTACAGATGAGGTAATGGCTGCTGGTCAACAACAAGGCAAGCGTGGTCAATTTTACAGCTATCTTTATCTAGGATTGTATTACGAAGCCCAGTCAAATGTAGAGCTTGCTCGTAACTACATTGTACAAGCTGTAAACGATTATCAACTCGACGATTATATGTGGAATTTAGCTTCCGTACACCAAAAATTGCGCGGATGGGTTTAACTAAATTTTGTCGTGTTAGGTATCCTAAGTAGAGGGACTTAATCATTTGTCTAATGGGTAGAACGTAACCATTACCCGTCAAAACTTAGCAACAGTTTGGTTTCACGGCGCTTAACCCAAGCTACAGGCAAACATTGTTTAACTTGGTTCCCTACTTTAGTTATATTCCTGTTGTTTTTCTACAATTCACGAAACCAATTATTAGTCAAGAGATTGTAAAAAAGAATTACAAAACTCCAATAAAACAAACATGTAATTTAATTTAAAAACTCTTGGCAATTTTAGGTGAAAAAAGAAGATTTATCAGAGCTAAAATAAAATCAGGACTAGGAGGAAATACTCATGGTTACAGTGACTCAAGCGAAGTCTTCCCATGTCTCCCAAGAACAAGCTCTCGTCCTTTGGTTTGAAGAAGTAGGAATAGCTGATATAGCCCTAGTTGGTGGCAAGAATGCTTCCCTCGGTGAAATGATTCAACAACTGACACCGCAAGGAGTTAATGTTCCGACTGGCTTTGCCACCACAGCCTATGCCTATCGTTACTTTATCAAAAACGCTGGCCTAGAAGAAAAGCTGCGCCAGTTGTTTGCTGACTTAGATGTTGAGGACCTCAACAATTTGCGGATCCGGGGTAAGCAAGCCCGATCGTTAATTCTCAACACCCCTTTCCCGGAAGATTTGCAAGAAGCGATCGCTCAAGCATACCAAAAGCTGTGCGAACGCTATGGCTACAATACGGAGTTATGTGAACGGTTTGGCTCTGAATACCAAGAACAGTGTAAACAACAAAGTCAAGATGTTGATGTAGCCGTCCGTTCCAGTGCCACAGCAGAGGACTTACCCGATGCTAGTTTTGCTGGTCAACAGGAAACCTACCTCAATGTCTATGGTGTTCAAGATGTCTTAGAAGCCTGCCATAAGTGCTTTGCTTCCATTTTTACAGACCGAGCAATCTCCTATCGCACTCTTAAAAGCTTCGATCACTTTGAGGTTGCCCTTTCTGTCGGCGTGCAAAAAATGGTACGTGCTGACTTAGCAACCTCCGGCGTTATGTTCTCCATTGACACAGAAACCGGCTTTAAGAATGCGGCATTAGTAACAGCTGCCTACGGTTTAGGCGAAAATGTCGTCCAAGGCGCTGTCAATCCAGATGAATACTTTGTTTTTAAGCCAACTCTCAAAGCCGGGTTCCGCCCAATTTTGGAAAAACGCTTAGGCACCAAAGCCATCAAAATGGTGTACGAAGTTGGCGGCACCAAGATGACGAAAAATCTGCCAGTACCAGAGTCAGAAAGGTCTAAATACGCCATCAACGACGAAGAGATTCTTCAGCTAGCCCGTTGGGGTTGTACAATCGAAGACCACTACTCCCAAGTCCGAGGCAGCTATACGCCGATGGATATCGAGTGGGCAAAAGATGGTCTGACAGGTGAACTGTTTATCGTTCAAGCACGCCCTGAAACTGTACAATCTCAGAAGTCTCGTCATGTCTTGTGCAGCTATCAACTCAAGAGTACTGCCGATATCTTAGTGACTGGTCGTGCCGTTGGGGAAATGATTGGTCAGGGCAAGGCTAGGGTAATTTTGGATGTTCACAACATCGAGGAGTTTGAACCTGGTGAAGTCTTAGTAACCAACAAGACTGACCCAGACTGGGAACCAATCATGAAAAAAGCGAGTGCAATTGTCACTAACCAAGGTGGACGCACTTGCCATGCAGCAATTATTGCTCGCGAGATGGGCATCCCTGCCATTGTAGGCTGTGATGATGCCACAGGAGTTTTGACTAATGGTCAAGAAGTGACCGTATCTTGTGCCGAAGGCGAAGCAGGAAAAGTCTATTCAGGTTTGGTTCCCTTTGAAGTTCAGGAAACTCCACTGGATGATTTGCCTCGTACTCGCACCAAGATTTTGATGAATGTGGGTAACCCAGAGGAGGCTTTTGGTCTATCGGCGATTCCCTGTGACGGCGTTGGTTTAGCTCGGTTTGAGTTTATCATTGCCAACCATATTAAGACCCACCCCCTGGCTTTGATTCATTTTGACGAACTCGAAGATCCTTTAGTCAAGCGAGAAATTGCCCAATTGACAGTGCTTTATTCCCACAAGCCTGACTTCTTTGTAGACAAGCTGGCCAGTGGTATCAGCATGATTGCTGCGGCATTCTATCCTCATCCTGTGGTGGTGCGGATGTCGGACTTCAAGAGTAATGAGTATGCTAACCTCCTGGGTGGTCAACAGTTTGAGCCGAAGGAAGAAAACCCCATGATTGGCTGGCGTGGGGCGTCTCGTTACTATGACGAGAAATATCAACAAGCTTTTGGTCTAGAATGCCAAGCCATGAAGAGGGTACGCGATGAAATGGGCTTAACTAATGTTATCCCGATGATTCCCTTCTGCCGTACTCCTGATGAAGGTCGCCAAGTACTCGCACAGATGGAGAAGTATGGTCTCAAGCGGGGTGAAAATGACCTACAAGTTTATGTAATGTGCGAGATTCCCAGCAACGTTATCCTGGCTGATCAGTTCAGTGAGGTGTTTGATGGCTTCTCGATTGGTTCCAATGATTTGACTCAGTTAACCTTGGGACTTGACCGTGACTCTTCCTTAGTTGCCCATATCTTTGACGAACGTAATCAAGCTGTCAAGGAAATGGTGCGGATGGTCATTGAAAAAGCCAAAAAGAACCACCGCAAGATTGGTATTTGTGGTCAAGCTCCCAGCGACTATCCCGAATTTGCTAAGTTCTTGGTAGAACAGGGCATTGATTCAATTAGTTTGAACCCCGATTCTCTACTCAAGACGCTGTTGATAGTAGCTGAAGTGGAAGGGTCTAAAAGTTAGCACTTTTACTATCTAAGTTACTCTTAGTTACCTTCACTGAATTTACTGAATTTAAGGCTGCTTCAACCGAAGCAGCCTTTTGTCATTTATTGGTTCTTTGTTGATCTATTGACTCACAAAGATACTAGAACTTATCTAACTTCTCTTCTCTTGTTCTTGTCAACAATAATTACCTCTGGGTCGCCATCGCCTGTTAGATCACGAGTTTCAGTAACGGTTTCCTCTCGCACTTGCCTGCGTTCAGCAGTTGGCATTGGTCTAACTTCCTCTCGCACTTGCCTGCGTTCAGCCGCAGGAATAGCCTCAGCTTGGGCACGATTACGATCAGGAGCATCGAAAATGTCAAATTCTTCGACATTGCGCTCGCGCATGATTGATTGAGCACGACGAACTTCGTCATCATTTCCGCTAACCATCAATAAGTAGTCGCCAGCCTTAACGCGCTCGTTGTAGACCTTAGCTCTCTCTTCAGGAATACCCAGACCAATCAAGGCTCCGATAATACCACCAGCCGCTGCACCAATTCCGGCTCCCGCCAGGGTAGAAGCTAGAGCAGATATCTCTGCTCCTGCTGCCAGTATGGGACCAACGCCAGGAATGGCTAATAAACCAACGCCGACCAAGAAACCACCGACACCGCCTAAAACTGTACCAGTCGTAGCGCCGATTCCAGCTCCTTCCTTGGCTTCATTACCGTGTTTTTCCGTGACTTCTCTAGCGCCTTCGACGTCCTCGACATTGCGCGCTAATAAGGATACTCTATCCATATCAAAGCCACCGCCCTTAAGGGCATGGAGCGCGCTTTCTAGGTCTTCTTGCTTTTTGAAAACACCGACTGCACGCTTATAGGAGCCAGTTCTAGGAGCAAAGTTTTCTTTCTCTAACATGTGTTTCCTCTGAAATAATTTGGGTAGTTACTGAGTTTTTTTGTGTTGACTGAGTTGAACAACATTTTGTAATCAAGCTATTACTCACCGGGAGCAGGATCAACCGCAGATGGATAGACATGATCGGCGACAATTACTGGTCTGTTGGTGTATCTGCTCTCAAATTCTTGGATCTGCTGGGCATCCCAACCTAAGCCAGCTTCCTGCACTAGCTGAGCGCTAAACTGACGTGCTACACCAGTTACAGTGACGTTTTCGCCTTCTTGAAGTGGTACACCTTTAGTTTGAACAGTGGGATTAGCAGCCACAACCAGCACGCCTATATCATCAACCCAACCTTCTTCAAACAAGGCGAATGCATTGGGAGTAGCCTCCAGCTTTCTTAGATCTCCCTCTACAGCAATAGTTTTATCGAAGTAGCCTGCGGGAGCTTCGTATAAGTCTTCAGGAGTGGGAGCAAGTGCTAAAGATTTAGCAATAATGGCAGGTCGGTTCTCATAATCTACATAGAGATTTTCTTCTAAATCCAGACCATATTGCTGTTCAACGTCGGCGGTCACAAATTGCGCCACTTCACCCGTAGCCTGAATAGGAATGCCTTCCCCAGGAAGCACAAAGGGAGTTCCTGTGGAATTAATGACTAAAATCGGTTGACTGCCATCAGCTTCGTTTGCTTCCAGGACAAAGCCACTGTTTCCAACTGCTTGTTCTACCTCACTCCTCACGGTGATCTCTTTTCCGATCAGGTTTGCGGTGTTATCGGCAACGTCCTCAGTTGTCGCGTTGGTTCTTCCCTGCTGAATCTCTTCATTACCAGTGGTGCAGCCAGGAAGCAACAAAGTGCTCAATCCCAAGGCGATCGCACCTAGGCTAGCTCCTGTCTTATGATTCCAGTCAAGGACGGAAGTATTTTGGTTAAACATAATTATCCGGTTTCTAAATGTCATTAAATATCGGTATTTTTTGTGTCACTTAATGTAAACATTAATTTTTGTAGAGTAGGGAAGGTGGCTGTGGCTGCTATAGCCACTCCTTTTCAACTAGCGTATTTACCTGCTTTCACCTACCGACTGATCACAAAACTAGTGCTTATCTGTTGTAAGCAGCAAGCCAAGCTATCTAACTCAGTAGATGTGGCTCTAAAACCTACTCTTTAGGTTACATGCGCTCTTAACAGCCTCGAATCTATCAGCAGTATGAGCTTCTTTCTCTGACTAATTGCAGATGTGCTAAGCCAAAGTTATCTTGCCCAAATTTCCTTGATACCAAGATCACTTTTTTGCTACTGCATAGATCAAAGGAGCTAAATCCAAGCTAAATAATTTTAGGAAATCCTCAAGCTTTTAGATTCCTACTTACGACTGAGAAAACTCTAAAATCCTCAACTGAGGATAGTGATTTAGTTGGTCAAATTAATCGGCAACTGTTATTCTAAGACGATTACCGGCTCAGATTAATACGAACAGTATCTTAAAAAATTTTAGGCGTCACACTCGTATCACACAAAGAAACCATACTAGTTATGATAAAAATTGGGCTAACTATTTCTGGGTTAACCTTGGAATAGGTGTTTAATCTAATTATCCCCAATTTTAAGCCATTTATTGTCCCGTTGTTAATGATCCCTAACATTTTCTAAAGTTACACTTGAAGCATAAGTTCAGAGGAACTACTACTTATGGTTACATCTACCCAAGCGCAGTCTGCCGCAGTTTCCCAAGAACAATCATTTATTCTCTGGTTTGAGGAAGTCGGCATTGCGGATATTGGATTAGTAGGCGGCAAAAATGCTTCCCTTGGCGAAATGATTAGACAGCTAAAGCCTCAGGGAGTTAATGTTCCTAATGGCTTTGCTATTACCGCTTATGCCTACCGCTACTTTATTAAACAAGCGGGATTAGAAGAAAAGCTACGGAAACTGTTTGCTGACTTGGACGTGAATGATGTCGAAAATCTCCAGCAACGGGGCAAAACAGCCCGGAGATTAATCCTCAGCATGTATTTTCCCCAAGAACTCGAAGCGGCCATTGGCAAGGCTTATCAGCAATTATGCGATCGCTACGGAGAAGGAACAGATGTTGCCGTGCGTTCTTCTGCGACAGCTGAAGACTTACCCGACGCTAGTTTTGCCGGTCAACAAGAAACTTATTTAAACGTCAACAGCTATAAAGGAGTTTTGGAATTTACCCATAAATGCTTCGCTTCCCTTTTTACTGACCGCGCTATATCTTACCGCCAACACAATGGCTTCGATCACTTCGATGTTGCCCTTTCTGTGGGTATCCAGAAGATGGTGCGTTCTGATTTAGCTTGTGCAGGCGTGATGTTTTCTATTGATCCAGAATCTGGCTTCAAAAATGCCGCACTCATAACAGCAGCTTACGGTTTAGGAGAGAACGTTGTCCAGGGTGCTGTTAACCCAGATGAATATTTAGTTTTTAAGCCGACTCTTAAAACAGGGTTCCGCCCCATCCTGGAAAAACGATTAGGAACCAAAGAAGTCGAAATGGTCTACGACGAAGGCGGTTCAAAGTTAACCAGAAACGTCCGAGTAGCACCTTCCGAACAAAAAAAATTCTGCCTCACAGATGATGAAGTACTGCAATTAGCCCATTGGGCGGTACAAATTGAAAACCACTATTCGGCAGTCCGTAACCTCTACACGCCGATGGATATTGAGTGGGCAAAAGACGGCATTACTGGTGAATTATTCATCGTTCAGGCACGCCCAGAAACAGTACAATCCCAGAAGTCAGGCAATATCCTCAAAAGCTACCATCTCAAAGATCATAGCGAAGTTCTTGCTACTGGTCGCAGTGTCGGCGCAGCCATTGGTCAAGGCAAAGTTCATGTAATTATGGATGCTGCTAGAATCCATTTGTTCCAACCCGGTGACGTCTTGGTAACTACTAAGACAGATCCAGACTGGGAACCAATCATGAAAAAAGCCAGCGCCATTGTGACCAACCAAGGAGGGCGCACTTGTCACGCGGCAATTATTGCCCGCGAGATGGGCATTCCAGCAATTGTTGGTTGCGGTAACGTTACAGATGTTTTGCGGACTGGTCAAGAGGTAACTGTTTCTTGTGCTGAGGGAGATGAGGGGCGAGTTTATCAAGGTTTATTGCCTTTTGACGTGCAAGAGACAACCTTGACTGATTTACCCCGCACTCGCACCCAAATCTTGATGAATGTGGGCAACCCAGAACAGGCTTTTAGTTTAGCTGCACTCCCCTGTGATGGTGTTGGTTTAGCCCGTTTGGAATTTATTATTGCCAACAACATCGCCATACACCCACTTGCATTGCTGCACTATGACCAGCTAGAGGATGAATCTGTCAAAGCACAAATTGCTGAGAAGACAAAACTCTATCAGGACAAAGCCTCATTCTTTGTAGATAAGTTAGCGCGGGGTATTGGCATGATTGCCGCCGCCTTTTATCCCAAACCTGTGATTGTGAGGATGTCTGATTTTAAGAGTAATGAATATGCCAATCTTTTGGGCGGAAAGCAATTTGAACCCCAGGAAGAAAACCCCATGCTAGGCTGGCGAGGGGCATCTCGTTACTATGATGCAAAATATCGCGATGCTTTTGCTCTAGAATGTCAGGCAATTAAGCGCGTCAGGGACACTAAGGGCTTGACAAATATCATCCCGATGATTCCTTTTTGCCGTACACCTGATGAAGGGCGTCAAGTATTAGCAGAAATGGCTAAAAATGGTCTAGAAAAGGGTGTCAAGGGCTTAGAAGTTTATGTGATGTGTGAGTTGCCTAGTAATGTCATTGAGGCTGATGAATTTAGTCAAGTGTTTGATGGCTTCTCTATTGGTTCTAATGATTTGACTCAGTTAACTCTCGGTTTAGATAGGGATTCAGCTTTAGTTGCTCACATTTTCGATGAGCGCAGCCAGAGCGTCAAGCGAATGGTGAAGATGGCAATTGAAACAGCCAAGCAAAATGGGCGTAAAATTGGCATCTGTGGTCAGGCTCCTAGCGACTATCCTGAGTTTGCCAAATTCTTAGTAGAACAGGGAATTGACTCGATCAGTCTTAATCCTGACTCGCTACTTAAGACGCTATTGATGGTGGCTCAAGTGGAAGGAATTAAAGGATAGATAGATATTTCTTGAAAAGCTATTGGCGGCTACTCCAGTGCCTCTGGAGTAGCATTTTTTTTCTTGCTTGCCGTTGTAGTAAGTGCGATTGGCTATGACACCGACACCACACCACCCTTAACTTCTCTCCCGCTTTAGTGCAATCCCTCCTTAATCAGCTTAGAGCAATTTGATATATCAGAAATTTACAAGGGTGTTGCCTTTATGTAATAATTTGTTACATTGAAAATGAAACTGTTACAAATCTTAGTGAGAATAGGACAAGAGGCATAAATACGGAGCCTATGCCAGTAGAAAAGCCGCCTCAGTCGCTAGTTTAAGCCGAGTAATCAAATAATACGGAACGGATCGGGAAGAGAGTTATAGATGGTCATCTCTGAGTTTCTAGAGCGTTATGTAGCAGGAGAGAGAGATTTCACTGAAGTTGATTTACAGGCAACCAACTTGAGTGAAGTCAAGTTAGTCAGAGTCAACTTAACTAGAGCCAATCTGACTGGTGCCAATCTCAGCCTGTCAAATTTCCCTCAAGTTAACCTCAATGAGAGTAAACTTTCTACAGCAAAACTCTGGAGGACTAACTTAGCTCAGGCAACCCTAATCAAAGCTGATTTGAGCAAAGCTTTCCTAATTCGGGCAAATCTGTCTCAAGTAGACCTACGTCAGGCTATCTTAACAGGAAGTGACCTGAGATTAATTAATCTCCAAGGTGCGGATTTGCGAGGAGCAGACTTGACAGGTGCTTCCCTACGCTACGCCAACTTACAGGGAGCAAACCTGGCTGGAGCTTGCTTGCAAAATGTAGACTTGACTGGAGCAGATCTTTGTAAGGCGGGTTTGAGTAAATCAAGTTTGAGTGGAGCAATCTTAAGTCATGTAGACTTGAGTCGAGTTATCCTGCAAGAGGTAGATTTCACTAAAGTCAAGCTGACTTTGGTATCGTGACCCTGTATATTTATCAATAAGTCTGGGCAAGAAGGGCGACGGTGAGCTTGGCAAGAAATTGATACAAGTATGATAGGCATGTGTCATCATCACAGAACACATTTCGATGTGTTTTGACAGGAGACTGGCGGCTATTGCCTTAAACTATCTCCTTTCTAAAGGACTGGAGATTACTAAGCAGATAGGTTAAATGAGCAATCCGAATTCGCTACTGCAGGATTTACTTCAAGAATTACCACATCTGTGCTCCCAGATGTATTTCAAGGCTTCTTTGACTGCACTCTCTCATGCCATGGAAGACTTGGTGCTCGCAGGCTCAGATTCTCCGTTGGTGATTGCTAACTTCCAACAGGAGCGCTTTTATCGCCAAGAAGTCCACCGCTACCGACAGATTGGTCAGCGCTCAAATCAAGTATATGTGCTAGCAGCACCAGAATCAGAGTCTGGTTTTCCTGTAGTATCAGAACCCTATGAAACTATTCCCTTAGGTTCAAAAGACGGTCTGGCCCAGGAATGGCATCTCGTAATCTTAGGGCAACAGTACACTGCTTGCTTAGTGTGCCGAGAAAAACTCACTCTTGATTCTCCTATGGAGCAAGCAAGGCAGTTCGAGGGTTTTTGGACTTTTGAGAGTTCTGTGAGCAAAACGGTGGCTCGACTATTATTAAGCAGAATTGCTGTTTATAGACCAGAGCTAGCCTCGAAAGTAGAGAAGGCATGGCAAGATTATGCTCTAACGGCCGAAGCACCACAGCAGGCATTAATTCCGCTCACCCAGTTAGTTGATGCTGGTGTTTTTGCCCACCGTCTAATTACCTATCTACAAGCTAGTCAATATCAGCTCTTAGATGCTTACCAGGCAATTACTAACCAAGAAAGAAAAGAACGCCTCGTTAATGCGATAACTACTGCTATTCGTAATTCTCTTCAGCCTCAAGAAGTACTAGCAGCAGCAGTCCAGGAGTTGGGGCAGACTTTTGAGAATTGCCGATGCTTGCTCTATCGCTGTGGCCCTAGTGACCAGCAGGTAGAAATTCAATATGAATTTGTTCCTCCTAGGTTGAGCTCTCTCAAAGGCAAAACATGGTCTTTAGCTAATAACCCCCTGATTCAAGTAGCCTTAGCCCAAGAGCGAGCAATTGCGATCGCTGATGTGAATAAAGCTCCTAATTTACAAAAAAATACCGCTCTTAAGGCAAGCATCAAAAAAGCTTCAATTCGTTCCTGGTTACTGGTGCCAATACGTCATCAAGGAACTCTACTGGGGATGTTAGAACTTCATTATGGTGGTTCAGAACCCTATCAATGGGGGCAAGACGATATCTCTTTAGTAGAAGCGATCGCTACTCAGGCAGGGGTGGCACTGAATCAGGCTCAAGCTTACACCGATTTAGCAGCACTTAATAGTCAGTTAGAAGTATTGGAGCGCACACGCAGTAACTTAATTGCCATTGTCGGTCATGAATTGCGGACTCCTTTATCGACAATCCAAGTTTGCCTAGAAAGCTTAGAAAGTGAACCAGAGATGCCGACTAAGTTTCGCCAGGTAATGCTGGAGACGGCTTTAAATGACGCAGAACGGCTTCGTAAACTAATTCAAGATTTCCTCACCCTATCCCGACTGGAGAGCGATCAAGTAAATCGAACCAGAGAATCTATCCAGCTCCAAGAAGCTGTAGACTTAGCTCTCAGTGGTCTTAAAACTAGCTGGTTACCACAAGCTCTACCCCAAATCGAAATTGAACTGTCCCCTGAATTACCTACGGTTCAAGCTGATGGAGAAGGTCTTGTGGAAGTCTTGAGCAAACTTTTAGACAACGCTTGTAAGTTTACAGGGTCAGATGGTCAAGTAACTATCCAAGCTCGCCTGAATCAACCTAAAGCTAACTTAATAACGAAGAAAGACACCCGAAAATTGCCTCAAGACAATCCCCCAGGCAATTCTATGTTAGAGGTGATCATTACCGATACAGGTCGCGGTATAGAACCTAGTCAGTTAAAAGCAATATTTAACTACTTTTATCAAGAGGAAGATTCTTTGCGACGCACTGTTGGTGGAACCGGTCTGGGTCTAGTGATCTGTCGTAAAATTGTGCAAGGCATGGGCGGAGAAATTTGGGCTGACTCTGCCGGTAGAAATCTGGGGAGTAGTTTCCACTTCACAGTTCCTGTTGAGCAATCTGAAGAATTGCAAGGCAGAGTTTTGAGTCATTCGCAGCAGTAGGTTAGTATATTTTTACTATTCATAAATAGCCTTGAAGAAGGCTAATCTAGTCACGTCGGTTACCTAATGAAACCACGATCTCTCCCTCCTCAAATAACTAGAGTGGGGAGAGATAGTGGTTTGAAAGGAAAGTAGGGATTTAGACAATAACCCTCTTGTAGAATTCTGAGACTTGCTAAAGCTCAATCCTGTGATCAGTAGAGGCTTTAGGGATATGATTTAAAGAAATTTTTCTGGTTTTCTAGAAAAATACTAATCGCTGTAGCCAATATGCCCATTAAGCCCCATAATAATAAGCTTAAGTTTTTGCGATAAGCATAGTTACCGAAATGCCCAAAATAAACCCTTTTTGGACAGATATGCTGCTTTGTGTTGCTCAGGGTTGCCCTAGTGTCAATCAATTAGTTCCAGGATCAATCAACTATTTTTATGTCGGCAAAACTTCTGTTCACTTGGATTTACCAAAAAAGCTGGTAACCCCTTAACCTCTTCCCCGGAGTCCTCATCGATACTGGCATAAAAGCTAGTTAGGGGCTCTCCAACAAGTTTTTAATTAATGGGTAAAAAACTTGTTGTAGCATCTATCTAAACAATAAGCTTTTCGATCAGCTTCCGTTAAAAAAAGTGTGTCTTCCATAGTGCCACGTTGTGATCAAAATTCCCCTAAAGCAGTTAGGCAAAGAGCAGCGACTCCTAACTATTCTTCTCAGTGCTTTCTTTTTTACTGGAACATCGCCAGTCGCCAGCATTGAAATTAACAATCAAGCCTCTGCCACGGCTGATAATCTTGTAGTAGATGTTGATTCTAACGAAACTTCCTTCACCACAGGTCAAGCGGCTTTAGAGCTAATCAAAACAGCAGACCGCGCGGCAGCCGAACCCGGCGACACTGTAGTTTACAGCCTCTTGCTCAAAAATACTGGTGAGGCTCCAGCCGCCGAGATCAATCTTGAAGACAGATTGCCACAAGGTTTGCGATTTTTACCTAAATCATTGCAGGCTTCTGTAAGTAACGGAGCAACAACGCCAGTACCAGTAGAAGAGAGAAGATCTGGCAGAACTCTTACTTTTAGCTTTCCTGATCTGGAACTGAGACCGAATGAGACTCTCAATGTAATCTACGGCGCTGTAGTGACACCAGATGCGATCAGAGGTGAGGGTAGAAATGTTGCCCAAGAACCCCGGAGCAATATTGCTAGCTATCTAGTGCGAATTCGACCCGGAATACTCTCCGATTGCGGCACCATCATTGGACGAGTATTTGTCGATAAGAACTTTGACGGCGAACAGCAGCAAGGAGAACCTGGAGTGCCTAACGCCGTAATCTTCATGGATGACGGTAATCGCATTACCACCGATGCTAGTGGATTATTCTCTTTAGCTAACGTCATCTCCGGAAATCGTACCGCCACACTAGATTTAAGCTCTTTGCCGGGATACTCCTTAGCTCCCAACCTCTACTTTATTGAAGGCAATAGTCAATCCCGTTTGGTACGACTTGAACCGGGAGGAATGGTACGCATGAATTTTGCTGTGACACCTGCATACGGGGAGCAGCGGCCATGAAATTTCCTCAAGAAAAATTAATCATCTCGCACCTAGAATCTCTAATTCGTCCCAGACTCAAAAGTCAGGCTGCACAAAAGGTGATACGGCGTAAAGGCCTCAGACGACAAAACCTTGGGATTCTTGAGCCTACCAGCAGACTTCCTATGACGAAATTATCTACCTCCCATTCCCCAAGCTTACCCTCAATTACCCTGGGCTTGCTGACAACTGTGTTGGGAATTACTGGGATCCTCAAAGCCGCTAACGCAAAAGAACGGCCAGAACCACCGAACCTAGCTCTAGAAATGGGAAGTCTCTTGCCTAACCAGAGTTCGAGCCAACCTTGGCATGAGGCGAGAGTTCCACCGAGAGAAAACGCTGCTGCAAGTGTCCTGGAACTGCAACCATCGAGTCCTCAATCTCATCAAATAAGCACTGAAAAAATTAATTTTACTAGCTTCCCTGTCGAGAGTAGAGCCTCCAGGAAGGCAGAGGAAAAAACCCCAGCAATTGACCACAGCCATTCTCTTGCTCCCCCAACTCAAAAAAATGGGCAGGTTAGTCAAAGGGAAACCTTACCAGAGGATGAGGAACTTCCTTCAAACACTGAATCAGAGAGGATTCTGGCTCCTAATGAGGTGCGTATCCTGACTCCCGAAAGCGGGGTAATTCCCAAGAAAACAACCAATTTGGTAGCGCAATACAGTGCAGACGCCTCAATTCAGGTCAACGTCAACCAAAATCCCCTCGATCCCTCAATTGTTAGCACACAAGAGCTCAACGAGGCTGAGAATAGGATTACCCAGATTTGGTATAACATTCCCTTGGAAGAGGGAGAGAATACAATTACTGTTCAAGCTGGGAACGGAACCCCTGTCAGTGTAAAGCTCACAGTGGAAGAAATAGCATCCCGGAAGATAGAAATTTTTCCCTTGGGAGACCCTCGTATTCCAGCAAATGGTCGTGGGACGATTGCTCTAGAAGGGAGAATTACCGACGAAAATAGTCAACTAATCACTGAAGAGGTAATTGTTACCCTAACAGCAAACGCTGGTAACTTTGTCGGTGCCGATCAAGATACAGACCAACCGGGATTCCAAACCTTAGCCGTGGGGGGAGAATTTACCGCCCGACTACAATCCGGTTTGGAAGCACAAAAAGTGCGAGTGCGCGCGGCTGTAGAAAGGTTAGAGGTCGAAGATTACAACCTGGAATCGATAGACTCGCAATTTGACAACCAAAAAGCACTCTCTGCCTACACCCAGGTAGAATTTATTACCAATTTGCGACCCTCCCTAGTTTCTGGAGTTGTCAACTTGCGCATTGGTCAAGCTGGGACTGATTTTTGGGGTAGCAGGCGCGACTTTCTCGACCCTGACCTGATAGATGATGGTACAGAGTTTGATCTAGATAGTGCCATTTTTGCTACCGGGCGAGTTGGTGAGTGGTTGTTCACGGGAGCTTACAATAGCGATCGCCCCCTCAACGAAACTTGTGATGGCACGGCTGCCTTATTCCGTGGGCCACAGTCCTGTGAAAAGCAATATCCAGTTTATGGTGATAGCTCCACAGTTGAATATCTGACTCCTTCTACTGATAGTGTTTATCTACGCTTCGAGCGCACTTCCCCAGTTCCCGGTGCTGAGTCAGACTACGCGATGTGGGGAGACTACCAAACCCAGGAATTTGCCAGAGAATCCCAGTTGTTTTCCGCTACCGCCAGAACTCTGCATGGCTTTAAAGGCAATTACAACTTAGGCAACCTGCAACTGACTGCTCTGTATAGTCAAGATATTGAAGGTTTCCAAAGAGATACGATTGCTCCCAACGGCACCAGTGGTTATTACTTTTTACAACGCCGTCAGGTGATTGATGGTAGTGAGATTGTGGTGATCGAAGTTGAAGATATCAATCGTCCAGGAACCGTCTTAGAGCGCCAATATCTCAGACGGGGCATTGATTACCAAATTAATTACGACCAGGGAAGCCTCCTGTTCAATGATCCTGTTTTCCAAACAGAATTCAACTTCTTTAATAGCACCAAGAACGAATTGACCACTCAGGATGGAATAGCCAGTCCTCTACCTACAGATGGGTCTTTATTGGTGCGGCGCATTGTTGTTACCTATCAGTATGACGGCCCCGATAGTGGCGACACCAATCTCTACGGAGGACGTTTGCAATACAACTTCTCTCAGGAGTTTGGTTCCGAAAGCTGGATTGGCGCAACCTACCTGCAAGAAGACGAGGGAGTACAAGATTTTGAACTCTACGGAGCAGATTTCTTGGCAAGTCTGGGTAACCATGGGCAAGTTATTGGAGAATATGCCTACTCTAGTTACGATTCCCTGTTCCGTGGCGACGCCTCTGGTTCAGCTTATCGCTTAGAAGTAGCTAGTCGTCTTACTCCCGGACTCAGGGCAAGAGCTTACTACCGCTCGGTAGAAGAAAACTTCCTCAATAATGCTACAACTAGCTTTACGCCAGGACAGACAAGATACGGAGCCGAAGCTACAGCCCAGTTGGGTGCCACAACAAACTTGAGAGTTGGCTACGACTTTGAAGAAAACTTCGGCATTGCACCAGAAATACGCACCGACTTCTTTGACCTATTTAATCCTGGTGTAGAAGCAGCGCCGGGAAGCCGCGTCGATAACCAGCTAACCACCATCCGCGCCGGAATCGAACAAAAAATTGGGGCGGCGGTTTTGGGGCTCGATTACGTCAATCGTTCTCGTGAAGACGATATTGGTGATACTTTCGAGGGTGATGCTAACCAACTCGTTTCTAGTTTAGGTCTTCCTCTAACTAGCTCTCTGACCTTTCTGGCAAAAAATGAGCTTAACTTGGGAGATGACGATGACCCTCTCTATCCCAATCGCACTACTTTAGGACTTGATTGGGAAGCTTATCCCGGCGTGAGGTTGCAGCTAGCTCACCAATTTTTTGAGGGGGGACTATTTGATGATGACTCAATCACCAGACTCGACACAATTGTGTCGCACCGCTTGTGGAAAAATACTGACATCACAGGTCGCTACTCGGTGATTAGCGGTTTTAGCGGACTCACTGGTCAAGGCGCACTCGGTGTCAATCACGGCTTAGTGCTTTCCCCTGGACTAAGGCTAAACCTAGGCTACGAACATACTTTCAGTAATACCTCGATTGTCACCGCTGCCGGAGAACGATTTGAGCAACCCTACAGCCCTGGTCAAACTGCCGCATCTTTGGCACTCTTAGGCGGTAATGTCTATACCGTAGGGGTTGAATACACCGATAATCCTGACTTCAAAGCGTCTGCTAATTTCCAGCATCGTAGTGGTTCTGGTAATGATAATACCGTCATTTCAGCTAGTGCTGCTGGCAAACTCTCACCAGCATTTACTCTGCTGGGTCGTTATCAGCAAGCTAACTTTGCTAACCAGAGAATCGAAGGACTAGGGGATTCAATTTCCCTGAAACTAGGGCTGGCTTACCGCAACCCAGTAAGCGATCGCTGGAATGCCCTACTACGTTATGAATATCGGCAAAATCCTTATATAATTCCTGAATCCTCAGAATTTTTTGGCGGTACAGACACAGACGAACACGTGGTTGCCGCTGAGGCTATTTTCGCACCCAGTTGGCGCTGGGAATTCTACAGCAAGGGTGCTTTGCGTTACAGCAGAACCCAAGCCAGCGATTTTGATAATTCCACAACTACTATCCTCTCCCAACTCAGGGCTACTTACCGCTTGGGATACCGCACGGATTTGGCAGTTGAAGGACGCTGGATTGGTCAGTCAGCTACCAATTACAGCGAAACTGCCATAGCTGTAGAAGCGGGATATTACTTAACACCCGATTTACGGCTTGCCCTGGGCTATAGCTTCGGCAGCATTGACGACGATGACTTCAGCGGCTATCGCTCTGAAGACGGCGTTTACTTTGGTCTTACCTTCAAGGTGAATGAACTCTGGGACGGCTTTGGACGACAACAAGTCACGCCACCTCAGCAACAGGAATCGGAGGTAGCACCGTTGACTACAGAGGCTATCCCTTCACAACCCCCAGAAGAAAGGATTGGCAGTTAAAGGCTAGCAGATAAAAGACTTTTGGAGTTTATATCTGACACTCTAGATCAACTTCTACCTTCAACTCTCTGGTGAATAGTTACTGCTGGAACGCAAGCCGTTTGGACTTTCGATGAATCACAAAATTAGAAAAATACCAAGTTTTACTGAGTTACTTTCCCTCCGGTTATCTCCTTTCCTTTGTCTGTTGGCGGTTCCTTCCTTAGCAACTGCCCAGTCAATTAAGACCACTGAGGTTCCTGTCCCGACTGATAATTTGAGGGAGATTGCCCAAATTTCTGTAACCGAAGGAACTCCTCTCAGGGTAGTAGTTAACAGTAACCAAGATGGGGCAATTCAACCAGATAATGACTTAACTTTGCGTGAAGCAATTACCCTAGTTAATGGTCAGTTAGGACTCGATTCTTTGAGTGAGGCGGAAAGATCACAAATCGCAACCCTTACTCCTAATGAACGATCGCGAATCGAGTTCAATTTACCACCTGGGCAAACAACGATCAGTCTTAGGGAAATGCTGCCCCCACTGGCAACTGCTGGATTGCTAGTTGATGGCACAACTCAAGCAGGATACGACACAACTAGCTCAGCCACCGCAGAAATCGCCATCCCGATTCCCGTAGTCGAAATTACCCCAGCCCCCCAAACCCAGGTACTGCGAGGCCTAACCATCGTTGCTGATGGCGTCACAGTGCGAGGATTGAGCCTCTACGGCTTCCGCGAACTGCGTGGTGCCACCCTCAGCACACCACCAGCCGATATTTTTATTTCTCACCCCAACCCACCACCAGACACCAGACAGCCGCAACCCCCCAATCCCGACTTCCCCTTCTACCCAGAAAACACACCACCCCAAGACGTACTCATCGAGAATAACTGGCTGGGTATCCCACCCGACGAAAGCCTGCCCCAACCCACCTCTGCTTTTGGAGTCTCCGTCTTTAATAGTCTCGGCACTACGATTCGAGGCAACCGCATTGCTTACCACGAAGGTAGTGGCATCATTACCTCCGTTCAAGCCGAAAATCTCTCAGTCACCCAAAACATTATTGTCGGTAATGGTCTCGCTGGCATGCCGGATGCGATTCGCCTTGAGGGAATGATTGACAACTCCCAAATTAGCGGTAATTTAATTTGTGGCAATGATGGCAGTGGAGTGTATTTATTTAAGCCTTCTGGGGCTGTGGAGATTAGTAATAACCAGATCAGCTTCAATGGTAGACGCCTCAGAAGAGCAGCGATTTACTTAATGGGAGATGACCACCAGGTAGTGGATAATCAAATCCTTTACCAAACAGGGCCTGGTGTCGTAGTTACCGCTTATCCCCGTAGCCAGGGCAATCTGATTGAGGGTAATCGCTTTGCTGCTTTGGAGGGTATGAGTATTGACTTGGTGACTCAACAGCATGTCGAACCGATTCATTTTCAAGTGGGCGATGGACCAAATCCCCGGCGTAATTCTCCTAACCGACGAAAAGAAACCGGTAATGCGGCAATTGATGCTCCTGAGTTTGTCTCGGATGAGTTGTTTGTCATTGACTCAAAGGTGGTGCTGTTGGGTCAAGCTGAGCCGGGTTCAATTGTGGAAATTTATCGGGTTAGGGAACAAGGTACTCTGCCTTATGGCCCGTTGAATGAGTCTTTAGGTGTGGTCAACGCAGACGAAGAAGGTAACTTTCGGGTGAATCTCCAGAATTTGCAAGCAGGGGAAAGGCTTTCTGCGATCGCCACTCTTCCTGAGTTTGGTACTTCGGAGGCGGCTCTCAATACGGTGCTGGTTACTGCTGAGGGTGAGGCAATTCCTGGGTTAGCTCCTCCTGAAGTAGTGACTCCAGTGTGTACGACTCCACCAGCACCGCCGACACCAGAACCACCACCGCCGCCGCCACCAGAACCTCTGGTACTACGGGTGCCCAGGAATGTCCACTTTGCTCTTGACCAAGCCACGATTGCGGCTGAGAGTGCGGTGGTGCTGGAACAGATTGCCCAGGTGCTGCGAGAGTATCCTTTCTTGACGGTGGAGTTAGTTGGTCATACTGACCCCCGTGCCAGTGATGCTTACAATTTGGATTTAGGTAGGCGGCGGGCACTGGCGGTGCGTAATTATTTGCTGCAAGCTGGCATTGCTGCGGAGCGGATGACGATTCGTTCTTTAGGTGAGCAACAGCGCCGCGCTGATGGTACTGAGCGTTTAGATTATGCTCGCGATCGCCGTGTGGAAGTCATTTTCCAAGATACCCGTGGCTTGGAGATCATCTTTGAACGACAAGAAACTGACCTGCAACTAGAACCCCCTGGAGGCTCAAGGTAGTGCATCAAGATTTTCGTCCATCTGGGCTACTAACTAGGAAGAACAAAGCCCCTTTATATATTAACTTGGCTAAGAATGCTGCCAAAAGTGCGACTGGTAATCCTAACACTGCTAAGAAGACAAGCAGCAGATCACCGAACCTCTGGGGTGGAATAATGGGCAGCTTGACACTGTTGATGACAGTTGTAGGCTATGCGCCAGACGCTTTAGCACAATTTGTTTGCGATACCACAAACTATATCAGTGAAGGAGATGCGGCTACAGCCGGTCAACCTACCCCAACTCAGCTCAATCGTATCGACACAACCACTAATAATTTTGCACTTACCCCCATCGGTTTTGCTAATGTAAATTACAACGCGATCGGCTTCAATACTCTTGACCGCTTTATTTACGGCATTAATCCCTTCTTTGCCGGAGCACCAGTAGGAGACTCGCCTTTAAATCGGACTGTATATCGCATTGATCCTAGCGGTACAGCTACGCCACTAGGAATACCTCAAGGTTTACCAGCTACAGGCTTCTTTTTCGCAGGTGATTTTAATCCCGGAGGCAACTATGTCATCCTAAGTCGAGGGAGGAATGCCAACCCAGCAGAGGGTAACAGACTAGTTACTCTTGATATTACAACTAGTCCACCGACTGTACTGTCTAATATACAACTCAGTCTCAATGGAGATGGGGATGGTTCCTTTGCTGGAAATCCTCCTCAGTTTGACGACATTGCCTTCAACCCAACAACTGGCAACCTTTATAGCTTTGACAGAGTAAGACAGCAGTTAGCACTTATTGATCCAGCTTCGGGTGCTGTTCAGTTCATCGGACAAAGTGGGGTGCCTGAAAATGTGATTGTTGGTGGATTATTTTTTAACTCTTCGGGTCAACTTTTCGCCTACACCTCCCCCATTACAGGTACAGGCGGGAACTTCTACGAGGTTAACTTGAACACGGGAGGGTTGACGAACGCTAGGGCTACTCAGCCAGTGACGTTGTTTGACGGTGCCAACTGTGCTATTGCCCCAACTTTAAGTAAGGTTGTTGCTCCTGAAACAGTTGTTGCTGGTGGAACAGTTACTTACACTTATACCCTGACAAATAGCACTGCCTTTCCCTTCACTGACTTAACTTTAGACGAACAACTTCCTCAACTTCCAGGACTGCCAAATGCACTGACTTTTGTGGATGGAACTTTAACCATAGGAGGCTTCCAGGATGGCACCGGAACCCCTAATGCTTATGGTGGTACTTCCAGCTTGCAAATTACTGGTTTGACTATCCCTGCCAATACTCCAGGCGTTGTTAGTGTGCAAGTCAGAGTCTCACCCGACACGCCTCCAGGCCCTCTATTGAATGGAATCACACTAGAAGGATTTCCGCCAGGATTCTTACCGACAATTCCTTCTGACTTTCCTCCCACACCGCAATTCCCCGATGATACACCGTTGCAGATTGCAGAAAACCCTGTGATTGGTGTGGTAAAGAATGTCACTTCAGTAACCAATAACGGTGATGGCAGCTTCGCAGTAACTTATGGTTTGGTGGTGGAGAACTTGGGTAATGTTCCCTTAAACAATATTCAGTTGTTAGAAAATTTAGATGGAACCTTCGGAGCAGGGAACTTCACGATTTCTGGTGTCAGTAGTCCGACCCTAACAACTAACAATAGCTTTAACGGTAGTACTGACGCCAATCTCCTGGCAGGAACAGAGACATTGCCTGTAAATGGTACAGCTACAGTTGAATTTGTTGCCCAGGTCAGACCACCAGACGTAAACCAAGACTACACCAACCAAGTACAAGCCACTGGCACCTCGCCAGCAGGTCAAGCCGTTGAGGACTTATCTAATAACGGTGTTTCTCCTGACCCAGATGGTGACGGCAATCCTAAGGGACCAGAAAATGATGTGCCAACGGTAGTTAACTTCCAAGAAAATCCCGTGATTGGCGTAGCTAAGAATGTTGCCTCGGCAAACATTAACAACGATGGCAGTTTTACGGTGACTTATGGTTTGGTGGTGGAGAACTTGGGTAATGTTCCCTTAAACAATATTCAGTTGTTAGAAAATTTAGATGGAACCTTCGGAGCAGGGAACTTCACGATTTCTGGTGTCAGTAGTCCGACCCTAACAACTAACAATAGCTTTAACGGTAGTACTGACGCCAATCTCCTGGCAGGAACAGAGACATTGCCTGTAAATGGTACAGCTACAGTTGAATTTGTTGCCCAGGTCAGACCACCAGACGTAAACCAAGACTACACCAACCAAGTACAAGCCACTGGCACCTCGCCAGCAGGTCAAGCCGTTGAGGACTTATCTAATAACGGTGTTTCTCCTGACCCAGATGGTGACGGCAATCCTAAGGGACCAGAAAATGATGTGCCAACGGTAGTTAACTTCCAAGAAAATCCCGTGATTGGCGTAGCTAAGAATGTTGCCTCGGCAAACATTAACAACGATGGCAGTTTTACGGTGACTTATGGTTTGGTGGTGGAGAACTTGGGTAATGTTCCCTTAAACAATGTCCAGTTGCTCGAAAATTTAGATGAAACCTTCGGAGCAGGAAACTTCACGGTTTCTAGTGTTAGCAGTCCTAACCTAGCAACTAACAATAACTTTAATGGTACTACTGACCCCAATCTCTTAGCAGGGACAGATACCCTAGCACCGGATGGCATAGCTACAGTTGAGTTTGTCATCCAGGTCACACCGCCAGGAGTTAACCAAGACTACGCCAACCAGGTAGAAGCCACTGGTATCTCCCCTGGTGGTCAGCCAGTCAGTGACTTATCCAACAATGGTGTTAATCCTGACCCCAACGATGATGGCAACCCCAATGAGCCGGAAAACAACACCCCGACTGTGGTTAACTTTCAACCAAGACTGCGCCTTGTCAAACGAATTACTAATGTAACCAGAGGAGGAGTGCCAATTAGCGGTGTTGCGTTTAACAGCTTTGTCAATGATTCCCAAGCTACTGCTGACCTGAATGCAGCAGGGTTTACCCCCACAGGTATTCCCCAAATAGATTCAGATACTATCTTGCAAAGCGGTGATCAAGTTGAGTATACTGTTTACTTTATCTCTGATGGTTCTCAACCAGCAGCTAATGCCAAGATCTGTGACTCGATTCCAGAGGGGACAGAGTTTATTCCTGGCAGCATTTCCTGGAGAGTGGGCGAAGGAATAGGTAATGTTACACCCACCTTTGTCGAAGAGCTAGATCTCAGTCCTCCCTTTAGTTCTCCCCCCTGTCGTGAATCCGATAATTCTAACGGGGCAGTTTTAGCGGAACTGGGAAATATTTCTAATACTTCCCCAGATAATGTAGGATATGTTCGCTTCCAGGTCGAAATTGAATAAATTCTAAGTGGCTATTACCAAGAGTACGACCATTCCCTACTGGCAATGGAATAGTTCAGGAGAAGGATTTTGCGTACTCTTCTTGTTGGTTTTGTCCCCAACTTAGATTTAAGATGATTGCCTTTTCCGGACTAGTTGATGCCACTTTGTAAAGTATCTAAGAAGTTAGATCATTAGTCTGTTACATAATTTTAAATCAGCAAAACTGAAACCTCTAGATTAGCGACGAACAACTAAACTAAATTGCACTAAGCTAACTATCTGCTCTTTTGGCAGTTCATTGCTAAGTGTTTATGGCTAGAGTGTGCATCCTGTGATTCTGACATGGCAGACTAGATGGCAGCTAGCTCATATGCCAAAGTTTAGACATCTGCGACAGGAGTTGAGGAAGTTCCGTTATGTTAATTTGCCCCCATTGTCAGTTCGAGAACCCGAATACCAATAATTTTTGTCAAAGGTGTGGAACTTCCTTAACCCATAAAACTTGTCATGAGTGCGACACACAAGTACCACTTGATGCTGCAACCTGTCAAAATTGTGGTGCCTTCACGGGAACAGTTTGGCAAGCAATTGTCTGCCAAGAGTCAGTTTTCCCAGAATCTCTGGAAGTTGACTCAGAAAAAGCGCCTCAAGAAGTATTGCCGATAGAGGTGTCTAAAGATACCCAAACTGAAATCTCTCCCCAAGAAGCCTCCCCACCAAGGATAACGGCAAACTCAACTTCTAGTTCTGTGTTATCTCCCAAAGAATCAGATAATGATAATGCAGAAGTCAATGCTCCGACGCCATCAGTCAAGTCGTTAGTTGAGGATTCTTTAGACGAGTCAGTCACCCAACTGTCATCATCAAGTCCCTCTGAGTCTAATTTACTGAGCACAAAGGAGCAATCAACGGTTTCCGATAGTGAAAGTGAAAGTGAGAGTGAGAGACAAATTCAAAGTTCCTCTCCACAAGCGACTGTTATCTATCTGGATCCTCAACAGCGTTACCTACTCTTAGAACCAGAGACTCTCCAAAAGACGAGGAACAGCAGGGCTTCCTCTAATGGGGGAGAAACACACGACTGTGAAACCTTGAGAGTGTTGGATTCTCAGCCGTTTCAGCAGTCACCTTTAGAGGCTCTGATGGCTCAACAGGGATGCTTACCGCGCTGGGAGCTACTGGAGAATCAGCCTGCAACAGCTCAATCAGACGCATGGCAAGTTTTTGGTATCCCAGTAATCGCCAGACCCTATTTATCTCTTAGAGAATCCTATTATCCTACTCTGCCAGAGGTACACGATACTTGGCAGCATAATGGAGAGATAGTAGTACTACTCGAAGACCGCTCTAGATGGTTGCTACTGAGTGAATTTAATAGTGAAGAGCTTTCCCCCTTACAGAACTTATACTGGCTAGACGAAATGGCAAAACTGTGGGAGGCGCTAGAACCTTTACGTTATCGTCAAACCCTGTTAGAGATTACTAATCTCCGCGTCGATGAAGACCAAGTCCTGGGACTGGTGCGATTGTATCCAGAAGCCAAAGAGCAACAGCTAACTCTACAGGATTTGGGTAAGATGTGGCAGAGATTATTTGATCAATCCGAATCAAGACAATTTAATTTTCTAGAAACGATTTATCAACAGTTATCTACCAATAAAATTGTCACAATAAAAGAGCTGCGATCGCTTTTAGAAAAGCTTGCCCGTGAACTACAAACAACAAACTCGAGAGGTCAATTCTCTGACCCAGAAGAAGAAGAGTCAGCGCTTGTGAATCCAGATTTAAAAGCAGTCAATCTCCAAGGCGAAAGTGGTGATGAGCTACCAACAGTGGTTTTGCCCATGCAGTTGCTGAGCCTTGATGATGCCGGTTGTTCAGATATTGGGAATCAAAGAGAACACAACGAAGATTACTTTGGTATCCAGACAGCAATTAAAAAAGAGGAAAACCCGGCGCAGAGGATGCTGCATGCTCGCGGTCTCTATATTCTCTGTGATGGTATGGGGGGACACGCAGCGGGAGAAGTTGCTAGTGCAATGGCAGTTGAGGCTGTTAAGCAATACTTTCAAGAAAATTGGTCTGAAGAGTTGCCCAATGAAGAGAGTATCCGCGAGGCGGTGCGTCTAGCCAACCAGGTAATTTATGATGTTAACCAACAAAATGCCTGTTCTGGAAGTGCTCGCATGGGTACAACCTTGGCGATGGTTTTGATTCAGGATACCAACGCTGCAATCGCTCATGTGGGAGATAGTCGCGTTTATCGCCTTACTCGCAAACGTGGTCTAGAGCAAGTCAGTGTAGATCATGAAGTGGGCCAAAGAGAAATTCAACGCGGGGTAGAACCAGCAATTGCCTACTCTCGGCCTGATGCCTATCAGCTAACTCAAGCCCTAGGACCGCGAAGTGACGAGTTCGTTAATCCCGATGTGCAGTTTTTGGAACTCAACGAAGATAGTTTATTTGTTTTGTGTTCCGATGGTCTTTCCGATAATGAACTTGTAGAAAACCACTGGCAAACTCACCTGGCACCTTTACTGAGTTCTCGTGCTAACCTCGAGCAGGGAATGCTGAAGTTAATCGCTCTGGGTAATGAGTACAATGGTCACGACAATATTACCGTATTGCTAATTCGGGCGAAGGTTAGACCAAACTTTGAACAACAAAAAAGGTTTTAATTTTTACAGATAGCGAAAGGTCATCAGAAAATGCGATAAACCCAAAGTATGGCTTGGGGCTTTTTTAATCACTTATGGTTCAGCTGACCCTACTAAACCTTCCAGACTCTAGACCACTTCAGCGATGGGACTTTCAAAGCCAGTCAAGTATTAAGATTGGTCGTTCTCCTGATAATGATATTATCCTCAACGACCAGTTAGTTTCTCGTTACCACGTGGAGCTGACGTTAATACCTTCCCGTAGTGGTAGTTCTTGGCAGTTAGTTAATCAAGGGACAAATGGTACTTTCCTTAATGGTGTACTGGTATCGCGGTCTGTAGTTCCAGATGATTCTCTAATCCAACTAGCAAGGGATGGGCCGGTACTTAAATTTCAAGTTCAGGCACCAGCTAATCTTCCTCCTGCAGCCAATTTATCCACCGCCAGCAAGCTAGTTACGCCTCCACCTCAGCTTAACTTGTGTTCCCATGAAGGTAATCTTCCTGGCAACTTGTTCTGTATGCGCTGTGGTCAACTCTTAGTTCCAGTGCAGCAGGTAATCCGTCAATACTACGTGTTGCGCACTCTAGGACAGGGGGGCATGGGAACTACTTACCTCGCCTGGGACAAAGCAGGAAGTGTGGGACAGCCTCGGCTACTGGTACTCAAGGAAATGAATGCCAATATGGCTCAACTTGCCAAAGCCCAAGAACTTTTCGAGCGAGAAGCCCGTACTCTAGCCGCCCTGAATTATCCGGGAATTCCCCAGTACTACGACTTTTTTGTTGAAAGTAGCAAGAAATATCTGGCAATGGAGCTAATTCATGGTCAAGATTTAGAACAGCGGGTTCTCAACATGGGACCTGTAGCACCACAACAAGCAATTGATTGGATGATTCAGGTTTGTGACATTCTTGGTCATATACACTCTCTGAATCCGCCTCTAATACACCGGGATATTAAACCAGCAAACTTAATGGCGCGTTATCGGGATAACCGTATAGTTGTGCTGGACTTTGGGGCTGTTAAAGAGATTGGCACGTTACCGGGAACGCGCATCGGTGCTGAAGGCTACAGTTCTCCTGAACAAGATCTAGGTCAGCCCTGCATTCAGTCTGATCTTTATGCTGTTGGGGCAACACTTATCTTTATACTCACTGGAGTTGCACCCATCAAATTTTATCGCCGATGTGGATCAGAGTATAAGTTTGATGTCTCAAACTGCCCAACCATAACTCCTCAGTTACAGGAAGTAATTTCATTAGCATGTGAAAAGAAAGTTAGTAGACGTTACCAAAGTGCTAAGGATCTTTCCGAAGTAATAGCTACTTGTCGATAAATCAGCTTCTTGCTTTTTACAAATCGAAATTGCTCGAAGCTTATTTTCGCTTGGCAACACCTCTTTAATATCATTTTCTTTAGTGAATCAGCTGTATCGCAGAAGACATCTTATCTCAATATCGTAAATAGCTATTTTCTCTGCTTAATTTACAGAGGAAAGACTGTATTAAAAATTACAGTAAAATTGTTACTATTGTCCCCATAAACTTCAGTAAAAAACGCGCTAAAGCCAGACAGTTAACTAGATTAAACTGAGCAGAGCAATAATCAAAGCAAAGCTCTGGTAGTAGAGATTAAGCCACAAAAATCAGGTCATTAGAGAGTATTCAGCTAAAAATCCCTAGCACTAAAGGATCGGATAGTTTGTGCTGATACTCTCTAAGATGATCGCAGACGAGAGGATCAATCTTCGTCCCAGGCTTCTACTTCTAGTAAGTCGCCGATTGGATCTTGCATGGTAAAGCCAAAGTCAAGCAGTTCTTTCTTCCAGTAAGACCATTTATCTCCGTAAAGCAAGGCAATTTTCCATAGGCTGTCGCTTGGCTTAATAATTTTAGATTCTGCCAGGGAACGCACATGGTTTTGGAACTTCACCATTGGGTGAGCAACTTGTTGAGTCATACTCATGATGTCGAAATAACTTTTACAAATGCTTAAGCTACGATGCTTTCTTGCTTGTATAATGCGCCGCTCCGTAGAGTTCTGCACGGCACTGAAGCACATACACTTATTAATAGCGTATTTGGGTACTTAATTGCAAGCTTTTTGGACAAATGTACGGTAATTACTACCAATACTATCTGCACTCATCACTAGAAAGCACTTTTTAGGCAGACAGCTGAACTAATGTAACTTTAGCACTAAAAATACAGAAATCTCAGGAAGATAGCGAGAGTAACTTTTGTCTATTTTTACCTCTCTCCCAAGAATGAGTTAATCTGGGGTTACAGACTAGGAAAATTTTGACCGACTTTAGGAAGTTATCACTGTCTGGGGCGACGATTGGCACAACAGACCATACTCAATGCCCTCGACAACAGCCTGATAAGAGGCTTCAAGGATATTCGTGGAAACGCCTACAGTCATCCAGCGCTGTTCACCATTACTTGACTCTACCAATACCCGCGTCTTAGCAGATGTCCCAGCGCCCCCATCGAGAATCCTTACTTTGTAGTCTGCTAGGTAAAAGGCAGCAATCTCTGGGTAGAATTTCGCTAATGCTTTACGCAGGGCAGCATCGAGGGCAGAAACTGGGCCATTGCCTTCTGCTACTTCCAAAATATCCTCGCCCTGAATAGCCACCTTAATTGTCGCCAAAGAATTGCTATAGGGTGTACCTGTCCCTTGCAGCATGTCACAATGCACTTGAAAACCTTTGAGTTCAAAAGGCTGCCGCCGGTATCCCAAGGCTTCACGCATCAGCAAGTCAAAGCTAGCCTCTGCTGCCTCAAATTGGTAACCTTCATTCTCCAACTCTTTAAGGCGTTTGAGTATTTTGTGACAAGTAGGGTCTTGTTTGCTGAGTTTATGCCCGAAACTATGGGCTTTTGCCAAGACATTACTTAGTCCAGACTGATCAGAAATGAGAATCCGCCGTTCATTGCCAATCTGTTCTGGTGGGATATGTTCATAAGTCAAGGGGTTGCGCTCTACCGCCGAAACGTGTATGCCACCTTTGTGAGCAAAAGCGGAGCGTCCCACAAAAGGAGCATGATCGTTGGGTGCTAAATTGACAACTTCGCTAATCAAACGACTAACTTGGGTTAATTTGAGCAACTGCTCACTCTGAAGGCATCGGTAACCCAACTTCAGTTGTAAGTTAGGAATTAGTGAACAAAGATTGGCGTTACCGCAGCGTTCACCGTAGCCATTAATAGTCCCCTGAACCATGCGGACACCTTCGAGAACACCTGCAAGAGCGTTAGCAACGGCTGTGTCTGAATCGTTATGAGTATGAATGCCCAGCATTGGTGGTTCTTGAACCTGGTTTAAAGGCTGTGGCTGTTGAAGTGAAGTTTCAATCTTCAACTTTTCTACAATTTTTCGCACCGTTTGACTAACTTCATGGGGCAGAGTACCGCCATTGGTATCGCACAAAACCAGCCATTCTGCACCGGCTTCCCGGGCGGTGTTCAGTGTCTTCAGGGCATATTCTGGATTATGTTTGTAGCCATCAAACCAGTGTTCAGCATCGTAAATCACGCGACGCCCTTGGCTGCGGAGGTATTCAATAGTGTCTCTAATCATGGCTAGGTTTTCTTCAAGACTGGTGTTAAGCCCCGCAGTAACGTGCAAATCCCACGACTTGCCAAAAATAGTCACCCAGCGAGTTCCCGCCGCCAGAATTGCTTGCAGCATTGGATCATCAGCTGCTGCTCTTTGAGGGCGTCTAGTTGAGCAAAATGTTACAACTTCCGCCTGTTTGAGGGGTTCTTCTTGGAGTTGCCAAAAAAATTGGACATCTTTGGGGTTTGCCCCTGGCCATCCGCCCTCAATGAAGGGGACACCCATCTGGTCAAGCTGTCGCGCAATGCGCAATTTATCTTCAAGAGAAAGTGATAGCCCTTCACGCTGGGAACCATCTCGCAGCGTCGTGTCATAAATGCAAATTGGGTTTAATTCTTGCGAGGTCATGACCAGAGAAAAAGTTTCAGCTAATTGTAAAGAAACGTAAAATATAAAGATAAGTTAGTTATGAACGAGTTGAGGTAATCGCCCATGCCGAAGGTAACAGCTCAGGGAAAAACTTTTGAATGCGAATCAGGGAGTAATTTACGTCAAGTCTTATTAGAACATGGTGTGGAACTATACAACGGTAATGCCAAAATAATCAACTGCAGGGGTATCGGCTCCTGCGGCACTTGTGCTGTCATGGTGGAAGGTAAAGTTTCAGAGCCTAACTGGAAGGACAAAACTAGGCGATCGCTGCCGCCCCATTCTCCCACGGCTAACCGTCGTTTAGCCTGTCAGACAAAGGTTCTTGGGGATGTCAAAGTGACAAAATATGATGGCTTTTGGGGTCAGGGTGATCAAAGTATGTGGACACCATAAAAGCGCCAGTGCTAGAGCCATTGGCAAGTTTTTTGCTCGGGACTTACCAGTAAAGTAGATTACTTGATTTGTAGTTCCTCAAATGAGCTAAAAATTATCTAATTGCTTGCTAGTACTTTCAATGATCCTCTAGAAATTCGCTCTAAAAATGCCAGAACGACATACTGAAAAACATCATAATCGCTCTGGCACCAGGAAAGTTTACTTCAATTTCCAATGCTAATGAATCTAGCTAGTCTTGTTTAAACGACTACAGTATGTAGATCCCCGCTAACACCATTGGCTCGCCGATAGTGTGCGTCTAACCAGCACTGGGGAAGAGATTCTCCAGAAGGAAACATCAGATCCAATTTTGAGAATGTTTCAGGATCTTGCATTTCTTCGCCCGCGTGGAATCGACCACTGATTCTGCTATGACAAGGATCAAATAAACTATTGAGTGCCAGAACTTCTACCAGGTCACCACTAGGTTTGTGCTGTAAAAACATAAAACCTCCCCGGTTATTAAACTCTAATTTAGGTATAGCAAAATTAATCACTTAAAAACGTCAAATAATATGAAGAGCATTAACTCAGAAAAAAGCCCACAGGCAACACCATCAAGCCTAAATATTCAACCAGAATCTAAAGCCAATGAATCTTCTATCTTTCGCATTTCTCCCTTAATTCGCCTTACTTTGATACTGCTCTATCTATCGCTGACTATTCCTTTGCCATTTTTAGCACAGGTATCGTCAGCTCCGGTGCCTCCCCTATTGCTGTGGGTAGGAATTAGTCTAGGAGCAATGGCTCTTTTTGGTGTCTTGAGCGAACGAGTAATTGTCGATCAGCAAAAAATACAAGTAGCCTATCCAAGTTGGGTCTCTTGGTTGTTACGTAGAGGCTGGCATTTACCTTGGGCAGAGGTCAAGGATTTAAAAATGCGTACCACTGGCCAAGGAGGATTAGTCTACTATTTTGTCAGCAATTCGGCAGAAAAAGCCTATTTATTACCGATGCGCGTAGCTGGATTTGCTCGGTTAGTCAAGCTAGTAGAGGTTTATACTGGAATTGATACAACGGACGTTCGGCCTTTGGCACAACCCTGGATGTATCTCATTTTGTTAGCATTTACACTGTTGCTTTTACTGGTTGATGGATGGACGATTTGGACAGCTCTCAGTCAGGGACTAATCACATAGAGCATCATCCAGCCTCAGGCAAACCTCAGCTACGGTTGAAGCAAGTGAGTCTGCTGAGCTTAATCAGAGGCAATGTCGCGGGGATGCCCATATTACAAGATATTTCTTTTGAGGTTTTTCCTGGCGATCGCATCTGCCTAATTGGGCCCTCCGGTGCTGGCAAGTCTTCCCTACTACAACTATTAAATCGCTTAAGGGAGCCGACAAATGGAGCAATTTATCTAGAAAATCAGAATATCAAACAGCTCCCCATACTACAGCTACGGAGACAGGTAATGCTCGTAGCTCAAGAAACTAAGCTATTAGGCATGACTGTAAAAGAAGCTCTAGCTTATCCTGTAATGTTGCAGCAGTTGCCCAAAAAAGTTATTGCTGAACGTATCCAAGCCATTCAGAAGCTGCTGCATATCCCCGAAGAATGGCTAGAGCAAACAGAATTACAGCTTTCTTTAGGCCAAAGGCAATTAGTAGCGATCGCCCGTGCTGTAGTAGCTAAACCAAAAATATTGTTGCTAGATGAGCCAACTTCTGCTCTAGATTCTGGTATTGCATCCCACCTGCTGGGAGTTCTCGCTGACTTGGCTCAAAATGAAAAAATGACAATTTTGATGGTCAATCATCAGCTAGATGTAGCTGAGTTGTTTTGTTCTCGGATGTTATATTTGCAGGATACTCAGTTGCTTGAGGATCAGCCAGCTTCTCAAGTAGACTGGAAACAGTTGCGAGAGAACTTAGTTGAAGCCGAAGCTCAAGCAGCTCAAGAGTGGCTATAATTTGCCAAAGATCTGCCTAATCTTTGTGCTTAAATATAATTTTGATAGTAATAATAGCTGTTGACACTGCAACGAGATCTGCCAAATAGGAAAAAATCGCTTATTGATGTTGGGTAAGAAGGTAGAAGCCACAGTTATCGGTGAGCTTCGATTACCCAATCTATTTATTTACCCAACATCAATTAATAACGGCACAATCGCCTTAATCAATCGGTTCTAGACCTCAACTTGCCATACTAACTAGGACTTAGCTCCCATCTCCATCACGGCAGAGCGCATAAAATTAACTCGCTCCTCAAAGTCTAGTTGTTTAATTTTTGCGCTGAAGTCTTTTGTTTCTGAAGGCAGTTCATAGTCGTCAGGCACCTGGATGATCGTGCCTTTTTCCATACCTTGAGCTAGCCTTAGCCACAGCTCTAGTTTAGCACTGGAACCCAAAGCACTGTAGGTTTGGCTAACATCAGTATTCGCCTTGCTAGCAATGTCGCGCTGTGCTTGAAGCTGCTCTTCTTTCGACATGGCTTTAATCTGATCAAACAGCGCCTGGGCAGTGACTTCAGCGGAAGTTGCATTATTAGGGGTAAGCTGATCTTTGAGGTCTAGGTAACCAAACCAGAGTAGGCCCAACTGAGTGTCTGCATCAAAATGCTGAAATTCCTCTACAGCCTTCCGCGCGGTTTCGTTAGTTGTGTATGTCATGTAAAATTCCCAATTCTTTACGAACTACTCAGCAAAACTGAGTGAGTAAGGCAATGAATCTTTACCTTACTTACAAAAGTTAATAAAACAGGAGGTGAAGATTAACCCTGCTTTAGACAGATTAAGCAAACCTTACTGAAGATAGATGTAAGCGTTGTCTGTCTAGCAAAGTTTCTCTAGAGGTTGGGCACAAACAAAGCTCCCCGATCCTCTAGAATTCAGAGCATGACTTCTTTGAACCCGACTCAAGATCAACCCTCTATGCGGCTGACTTGCCTGGATGTCTTTCGGGGTATTGCCATTACTGGTATGGTTCTAGTTAACAATCCGGGTAGTTGGTCTCACGTCTATCCACCTTTGCTGCATGCTGAATGGCACGGTTTTACCCCGACTGACTTAGTTTTTCCTGCCTTTTTATTTATTGCCGGCGTCGCGATCGCTTTTTCTTTTGCCAAGTACACCCAAGACAACCAACCTCCGGCTGAGGCTTATTGGCGTATTGGACGGCGAGCGGCGATTTTGTTTAGTCTTGGTTTGCTGCTTAATGGTTCTTCTATTATTTTGGATTGGTTACTCAAAGGTTCTCCCCTTTCTGAATTGGGCAACCTCCGCATTATGGGAGTTTTGCAGCGAATTAGTCTGGCTTACCTGTTGGCTGCGTTAGTGGTGCTGAAGTTACCCCGCAGGGGAGTGTGGATACTGGCAGTGGTAACCTTGTTGGCATACTGGATAGCGATGTCTTTGATACCGATTCCTGGTTATGGGGCTGGCAATCTGACACCGGAAGGTAACTTGGCAGCCTACATTGACCGCGCCGTACTGGGAACTAATCATCTGTATCAGCAGGCCCAATTTGATCCAGAAGGGCTATTTAGTACTTTGCCTGCGCTAGTGACTGTTTTAGCTGGTTACTTCGCTGGGGATTGGTTACGCCATCAACCAATAAAATCGCGCACTAGTTTGGGTTTAGTAATCTTTGGTATCACTTGTTTAGTATTAGGCTGGACATGGGGTTTATTGTTCCCAATCAACAAACAGCTATGGACAAGTTCCTATGTTGTTTATAGTGCCGGTTGGTCTTTGTTAGTACTTGCTTGCTGCTACGAGTTGATTGAAGTACAGGGCATCCGTCGCTGGGGATGGCCGTTTGAAGTCATGGGTTTAAATGCGATTTTTGTCTTTGTTGCTTCTGGTTTGGTGGTACGAATCCTGTATCGATTACCGATAGGAACTGGTAAAGGCGCTATTAATGCCTACGGCTGGATTTACGAACACCTTTTTCAGTCTTGGGCGGGAGCAATGAACGGCTCTTTGATATTTGCTATAGTTAATGTATTGTTCTGGTGGTTAATTCTCTATGGGATGTATCGAAAGGGGTGGTTCATTAAAATCTGAAGCTAGCTATTAGTAGAATCTACAAACAACTAACACTAACAAAAAGTAACTAATTAAAGTAAGTAAGAATAACAAAAAGCTGAAAAACCCAACAAATGATTGATCAGACTTTCTTGTCAGAAATTAATTAAAAGAACTCCCTTGCTGCCACTCGTGCCGCAGGTAGTCCAGCACTACTTCTGTGGTTTGCATGATTGGCTATTTCTCCTGAGGATACTTGGTTACCTTCCTTGATTTTCACTGGATCAAATCGATAACCAACATTACGGACAGTCTGAATTAAGCTGGGTTGTCGAGGGTCAGTTTCAATTTTCTTACGCAAAGAGAGGACGTGAGTATCGATGGTGCGCGGGTTATCAATAGCATCAGGCCAGGCGCGACGTAATAGTTCTGAGCGACTCAAGGGCAGTCCCTCTGCTTGTGCCAAAACGTAGAGTAAACTAAATTCCTGAGGTGTCAGGTCAATAAACTCTTCTTTGAAGCGGACACGACGCTGCACTAAATCAATTTTGAGGTCGCCGTAGTCCAAAGAAATGGGAGCAGCAGTCGCGCGAACACGCCGAATTAGTGCTTCAATTCTCGCCAAAAACTCTTGCATGCCGAAAGGCTTAGTCAGGTAGTCGTCAGCCCCTGCCCTTAAACCTGTGACAATGTCACTTTCGCGGTCGCGAGCCGACAGCATCAAGATAAGCGCTTGTCGCTGTTGTTGGAGCCATCGGCAAAATTCTACGCCATCGCCATCTGGTAAATCAGAGTCAAGAATAACCAGCGTTGGTTGCAAACTGCAGAAAGTTTGCCTTCCCTGGTGAATACTAGCAGATTGATGCACCAAATAGCCTGCTTGCTGTAAGTGCCAGCCCAGTAAGGCTCGCAAGTTAGGATTTCCCTCAATGATTTGAATACAGACCGATCCCACGGCAGCTTACTTCCTTGTTGCAGGTGCTTACCAGATTAGCAGAACTAATGTCAAGGTTTTGTAACGGTCGCTACTGAGGAATTATTCGTTTAATTGTGAAGTATTGGTTAAGAAATGCCTAACAGGGATTTATCAACAGAACCCGCATTTCCCTTACTTTAGGCATAATAGCAGTAAGAGGTCAGCTCTAGTTATGAGTTGTTAATCCTAGATTGACAACCCGCAACCCAGAGATTAAAATGTTGAACTCAAAACCATCAAAGTATGTTGCAAGACACTCGAACCGTACGCTATTACCATCATCTTACTGATGCACTAGTCGCTCTGTGGAACCGAGGTTATCGCTTTGATGACCTGCGGATGTATATTGACGGCTACCTAGCTGCCCTCAAGCATAGTAATGCCCTAGAAATTTACCTCATCCATCGTCTAGAGGAAGAAGTAATCCGCTACATCCGCGATCCGTCTAACTTTGAACTAGTGCCAATGGCGCAAACAGAAGCGGACTATTACTAGCTGCTTTCCCTTGCTGCTTCTTCAAGACTCCCATGGCACTTAAGCCTGGGAGTCTTGAATTAGTTATTGATACCTGATACTACCTTGCAATTGAAGACCCCCCTCAATTGACAAGGTAGAACTATTTCTAGCTAGCCAGAGCTACTTCTACCATTTGTTGTAACTCACCCTTTTGATACATCTCAATCATTACGTCTGAGCCACCAACAAACTCTCCGTTAACGTAAACTTGAGGAATCGTTGGCCAGCTAGAATACTCCTTGATTCCCTGACGAATGTCGTTATCGGCTAAGACATCCACCGTCTCGTAGGGTACGCCTAAAGTATTCAGGATCTGAACTACATTATTGGAAAAACCACACTGGGGCATGAGCTTATTGCCCTTCATGAAAACCAAAATTTTGTTCTGGTTTAGCAAGTTGTCAATCCGCTCTTTAAGTTCTGGCTTCATAATCTTCTCAACTTCCTTGTGCAGTGTCATCTAGCTTTCAGTTTAGCGGGGGTTGAGAGGACCCTCTCTTAATTGTTGCTTAAACCGTCTGACCCGCAGACTCCCAGGCTTGGGGAGTGTAGGTTTTTATCGCCAAAGCATGAATTGCTTCCGTGGCTAGTGCTTCTTGGAGCGCCCCGTAAACTAGCTGGTGTTGCTTGACCAGAGATTTGCCTTCAAACTCAGCAGAAACGACAATCGCCTGCAAATGGTCGCCACCGCCAGTTAAATCTTGGATCTCCACTTGAGCATCTGGTAACTCTGAGGTGATCATTGCCTTGACTTGCTCTGGGTTAATCATTAAAAGTCCTGCTTTTGTTTAAATTACTAAATATAATTTATCTCCCTGGGGCATTAGAAGATGTTGGCTGGTTACTTCTGGGTATTGGATAGGGAGCATCCACAAATCCTAGCTCGAATAACTGTTGGTAGGCTTTCTTGCCCAAATCACGTGTCGGATTTTGAGAACGGACAATTTGAATTAACAAAGGTACAGCCAATTCCGGTTGGTTCTGTGCTCGATGCACCAAAGCTAACTGATAGGTTGCCTCGTCTCTTTTTTCAGCCGTTTCAATTGCTTTTTGCCTTTGGGCATCATAAATCCGGTTCTCGATGCCTGAGAAACTAGAAGCCAACTGTTGATAGAAATTAGATAACTGATTAAAAACTTGACGGGCTTCTTGGAGTTTCTGAGCAGCCAAGGCATAGTTCTGCGCGTCAATGGCGTTACTCGCCTCTAACATTAAACGCTCTCCTCCTGCCATGCTCAGGATGCTGTCACCCTGGTTTAAAGGTCGGGTATTATTGGGGTCAGTTAAATCTGGCTCCACCTGATTAAACTCTTGTGACGGCATGGTAGAGTCATTCAAATCTTCTAGCTGCACTTGGTTGGCATCTTCTGGCGACACAGCATCGGAATTTTGAGCCTGTGCCGGTGACAGCAGCGCCAAAGCAGCCGCAAAGGGCAATGAGACTAAGCAGGTAAAACTAAGGCGAAGAAAAGTTCCAGAAGAAACCATGGAATAATTAGGGTGGGGTTATTTCAAGAGACAACTAAAATCTTGACTTGGGGTATCTTATCATTGCCAGACTATCGTCGGTCGCACTTCACAAAACCAGAAAACCTCAAAGTGTCTAAGGCTAGACTGGAACCACTGCCAGAAAGCACCCTAACCAACTTTAGGGATCTTGATCAGCCGGCTTGTAGTGTAGATCAACGATACTTGTAATTGTCAAGGAGAATAAGTTATGACTGGTCGTCCTAATAACCCAGATTCTCCTCAAACTAGCGGCAGCGTTCCGGAAGCAAGTTTGGGCTTTCTTCTACAGCGAGGTGGCGAGGAACTAGCGCTGGCAAAAGTGAGCGATCGCTTCACGGTAAGTTCTACTTCTGAAGCGATAACAGACGAGTTAGCTGCCTCCTTGCCAGCCCAACGCCAGCAATACATTCCCCTTGCCGAGAGCGAAGAATTTTTAGTGTCTCCTGAGCAAAGAGATGCCGCAATGCAGGCAGCACGAGACGACGAAGCTGTAGCCTATGCTAGTCATGTTTACCAACTACAGGGAAATCCGGAGACATTAGTCTACCTAACTGACCAGCTAACGATTCAATTTAGCGCAGCAGCTGATGAAATAGTGCTTGCCCAAATCGCGGCGGAATTTGGTTTGCGATTAGTACAACCAGTGCAAGGCATTCCCAACACCTTCGTTTTTCAACTGACTAGTGAAGCTCAAGAAAATCCGATCAAAATTACGAATCGGTTGATGGGACGACCAGAAGTTTTAATCGCTGAACCTAATATAGTAGTGCCGCAAGAGCCTCATTACCGTCCCCGCGACAACCACTATTCCCAACAGTGGTATCTCCATCACGAAGGTGGCACTTCGCTGGCAGTGGGTTCCCATATTGATATAGAAAAAGCCTGGGATATTACAAGAGGCGATCGCTCTATAGTTGTGGCGGTGACAGATGACGCCATTGACTTAAACCACCCGGATTTTCAAGGTTCTGGCAAGATTGTTGCCCCCAGAGACTTTAAGGACAAAGACTTCTTGCCATTGCCCAATAGTACCAACGAGAGTCACGGGACTGCTTGCGCTGGTATTGCTGTTGCGGAAGAAAACGGTATTGGCATTGTCGGGGTTGCTCCCGGCTGTGGGCTGATGCCTGTCCGTACCACAGGTTTTTTGGATGATTCCACCATTGAGGAACTGTTTGATTGGGCGGTTGAACACAACGCCAGTGTAATTTCCTGCAGCTGGGGACCTGCTACTGTCTCCTTTCCCCTCTCCCTCAGACAACGCGCTGCGATCACTCGTGCTGCCACTAAAGGACGTAATGGCAAAGGTTGTGTGATTGTTTTTGCTGCGGGCAATGCCAATCGCCCCGTCAGCGGCACTATTTTTGAACGGGGTTGGCCTCAAGATGTGTTGAAAGGCCCAACCAAATGGCTAGGGGGTTTTACGGTTCATCCCGACGTAATTACGGTGTCTGCCTGTACCAGCCTCAGCAAAAAAGCTGCTTATAGTAACTGGGGTACTAATGTCTCTGTCTGCGCCCCTAGTAACAATGCGCCGCCGGGAGCGTGGTTTGAAAAAACTGGCTATATCTACACAGCACCTGCAATAAGAGTACCGCTTGTGGGGCTAGGTATCTTTAGTGCTGACTTAATTGGAGTCTTGGGATACGAAACTGGTGACTTTGTCAGGACTTTTGGCGGCACATCTAGTGCTTGTCCAGTGGTGGCAGGTGTAGCAGCGTTGATTCTTTCAGCCAATTCTGAGCTTACCGCTCAAGAAGTTAGGCAGATACTGGAACAAACTGCTGACAAAATTGTTGACCAACAACCGGATCCACAATTGGGGATGCGACTGGGTACTTACGATAGCAATAGTCATTCTCAGTGGTTTGGCTATGGTAAAGTAAACGCCAAGAGAGCAGTACAAGCTGCTCAGCAAAGAATTAGTCAAGGTCAACCGTCGGGGATTCGCTATCTTCAAGGACGCAATGACCAGAAAATTGCCATTCCTGACGATAATTCCCAAGGAGTTACTAGTGCGATTAGAGTTAATGACTCTGGTTTAGTCAAAGAGATTAAAGTCACTGTCGATATTGAGCATGACTTTTTGGGAGATCTGGAAGTGAGAATTATCCCACCCACTGGTCAGACGGTACTCTTGCAAAATCGCACTCTTGGTGTGCAAACTCAGCTACAGGAAACTTATGTCTGGGAAACGGCACCAGCACTTAAGCAACTCCTCAATCAACCAGCAGCTGGGATCTGGCGATTACAGGTGGTAGATTATGCACCGACAGATACCGGAGAACTCAAAAGCTGGGACTTAGTTTTAGGGATTGTCAGTAGTTGAGGATGAAAGGAAAACTGAGCAAGTTCGGTGTTCTGGGATGGGTAATTTTTGCTAGCACCATCATTTTTTTTGCTTGCAGTAGCTTACGACATGCCCTCTTTCAGTCTAGTGCCTATGATTTAGGTTATTTTGACCAAGCTGTTTATTTGATCAGCCAGGGACAAACGCCTATTGTTTCTTTCTGGGGTCATCACTTTTTGGGTGGTCATGCTGACTGGGTTCTCTATCCACTGGCATTACTCTACAAGATTTACCCAAACGTTCACTGGCTGTTGGCAGTACAAGCCTTTGCCTTAGCTAGCGGTGCCTTACCAACATTTTATCTGGCTCGTCAGGCAGGGTTAAAAGGTGCCCAAGCGAGGACAGTGGCAATGGTGTATCTGCTATACCCCCTAGTTTTTAATCTCAATCTGTTTGATTTCCATCCAGAAGTGATGGCACTCCCTGCTATTTTGGCAGCAGTGTTGGCAGCGCGGCTCAATCGTACTATGTGGTTTTGTGTAGCCATCATTTTTATTTTGAGTTGTCGGGATGCCCTCTCACTGAGTGTGGCAGCCATGGGATTATGGCTGTTGGTATTTGAAAAAAAGCGTTTATCTGGAACCTTGGCTCTCTCGGCTGGTATTATCTGGTTCCTGATTGCGACGCAGATTATCATTCCCTATTATCGACCAGGTGGCTTAGAAGCCGTAGGGCGCTACGCCTATTTAGGCAATTCTGTGTTAGAAATTGCCCAAAATCTCCTAATTAGACCGGGATTAGTTTTGAGTAGGGTTTTCTCTCTGAGTACGCTGGAATACTTGGCTTTCTTGCTAGCGCCAGTAATCTGGGGAATTTCATTACCTCATTTAACGCCTTTGGTAGCTGCTCTTCCCACATTAGTGATCAATATTCTCTCAGAATCCCCTGCTCAACGGGATCTGGTACATCAATATTCTTTGCCAGTGTTGCCTTTTTTGTTGTTGTCCGTAATTGCTAGCCTAGCTGCTGGTAAAGGGCTGCTGCAAAATAGGCGAGGGATTCTCTTGTGGTCGATAGTTGCTTTTTTTGCTTTGGCAAAATATGGTTATTTCTGGTCTATCTATCTAAATTCACTCGATACCTGGCAAGCCACCAGGGAAGCAATTGCTCAGATTAGTACCAAAGGTGGTATTTTCACACCAGCCCAAGTTGCTCCCCATTTGACCCATAGACCATTAGTCAAGCTAACTACTATTGGTTCCCAAGTGACTGACTTAAGCCAATTTGATTATGCTTTGCTTAATTTGCGTCATCTGGGCTGGGGAAGCACTCCTGAAGTCGTCAATACTTTGTTGGAAAGACTCAGCAATTCATCAGATTTTCAGTTAACTTATCAGCGTGATGATGTGTATCTGTTTAGGAAAAAGTCCTAAATGATAGGTAACTGCACTAGGGCTTTATAAGACTCTCTAGAGCTTTTTGCAGGTCTTGAGTAAGGTCAGACACTGCCAGTCTAGCGTCACGACGACTTTTCTGATAAGTTGGGTAGCGCTGGGAAACCGATAGGGGTTCTCCGATAGTTATCTGTGCCGTTTGTTTGCCCAAACGAGGGCGTTCCATCGGGCTACCCCCCTTGATGCGACTCACCATATCCCATAAAAGTAAGATAGTTTCAGCAAAACGCTCTACGGTTGGTTTCTCAACTACATAGTGACCTGTTACTGAGACAAAAGTTTCTACTAAGCGCATATGCCACATTCCGAGGTTGGCTTCCTCAGCAATTAGATCCGCTAACCCCCGCTCTATGGCAGAAAAAGCGCTAGTATTTTTAAGTTCTTCTCGATAAATATAATTCCAGCCTGCCTGTTCTAGACGACGACAGCGGTCGATCAAACTACCCTTGGATTGTAAGTCAAAATGCTCTTCTGCCACCCGTAGGGCAACCTCCAGAAGAGCCTGAAGCCGAACAGTTAGCGCCTCATTAATATCTTGAGGTAACTCTTTGTCTAGGGTTTTGCTTCCTTGGGTGGTAGTTGGCAGAGTCTGATGATAAAAACGGCTATAAAATTTCTCCATTATCGACAGCAAATGTTCGCTTAAACGGTAGAGTCGTCGATAAAGATCGGCTTCGTAAGATTTAAGTTGGTCAGATTTATGAGAAATTGCCACATCTAAATCTTTAAAATCAGACTCTTCTGATGGCAAACCACTAGCTGTTTCTAGTTCACTTAAAAGATTCTCTACAGATTGCCAAGGAGCTTCAATATAACGGTATTGAATGCCTACAGGTACAATTAAAACCTGTTCCGTCCGTCCAGCTTTGAGCAAATCTTCAACACACCAAAAACCTAATTGAGCGATACCTGGTTCTAGAGAGCTAATAATTTCACTATGACCGTTGGTGGCTCCTTCTGGAGCTGCTGCCATAGGTAGACTAGCATTAGCAAACAAATCGCGAGCAGAACGCAATCCCACCCAGTCGGCTTTACCACGTTGAATAGGAGTGCCACCCAAGCGAGAATAGAACCAACCTACTAGAGAGCCAGCCCAAAGTGGAATTCCCCGGTCATAAATAAAGTGCGCATGAACTGGGCGTTGTAGCGATATATTCTGTTGTTTGGCTACTTGGGGCACCAACTGCCACAGCAAGTAGCTCATACAGAAGGGATCATCAACAGTAGGATGACGAAAGGCTAGCAAGAAGCGAATTTTACCATCCTGAAACTGGCGATACAAATCAACCAAAAGTTCGACATTATCTGCTTGAATGTGGGTAATTGCTGTGTTCCAACGTAGCCAATATGGCAGTAGTTGTTGGGCAAATCTGAGAACCAGAGGATTCAAGTCTGGTGGGATAAATTCTAGGGGAGGCTTTGCCTGACTCATCAAATCGGTCAAAGTGTTTTTTTCTAAACTGGTAATGGAGATTCTAGAAGTGATAGACTCCTGCCCCGAAAGGGAGGCAGATTCTTAGACAACTTCTAGATTACGGTCTGCTGACGTGGTAGTTGTACTAGCAGTTTTAGGCTGCTTTTTCTGCTTGACAGAACATGCTGTATTTTCAGCAAAGGCTAACTCTAGCGCAGAACCTTGGCAATGCCAAGTAGGTTAATCTACTAATGAATTCAGACTAGAGCAGCTTTCTACTCGTGCTGATACTAATCTGGATTTTACTCAAATGCGGATACCCAATCCGCCACTGATCAACAGTTTTTAGTATTTTTCATTCGAGTGTCGGAACATTTTTTCGGTATAAATAGTTTCTGATTCATTCAGTTTTATGAAAACAACAGCGACAGATAGCAGTTTGACAAACTTTAACAACACTACTTTGTAGTGTTTTTTTGTTTTGAGAAAAGCCCATAATCTATCAACTAAAATAAATCCATAACAAATGTAGGGTTTAATTTATGATTTAGATTAAGAGCTATTTACTCATTTATATATTCTTTTATTGACACTTGATGATTCTTTTTGCGAAATAAGATATTCTTTGCAAGAATTTTATTAGATAAAATTTACCTCAAATGATGTTAACTATATTAACGGTTTTTAACAGCCATGTCCTTTGATCCTAGATTTGTAACGTAAGTGGTGAGTGCCGACTAGAAAACGAGGAAAAAAATCAGCTTTCTCTTTTTTATCCTCCTGTTCTGGAGCAAACCTCAAAAACCATACCACTAAACTTCTAATTACTTCCTTGCCCACACTCTCTCAGGAATATAAAGCTAAATCAACAGAGGCAGCCGTTGAAAGTCTGCTGTTAAACCCTTACCTACAGAACTCTTAATCGCTTAAGAGTTGCAGCCAATGTTTTAGACTGATTAGATGATCATCGTCCGCTGGAAAAAGGGAACCAAGCAATGCGACTCTCTCAAATGCTCTTCGTCACACTGCGGGAAGACCCAGCTGAAGCAGAAATCCCCAGTCATAAACTACTACTGCGCGCAGGTTATATTCGTCGCATTGGCAGTGGTATCTATGCCTATTTGCCTCTAATGTGGCGGGTATTGCAAAAAGTCTCCCAGATTGTCCGAGAAGAGATGAATGCTACTGGTGCTCAGGAGTGTCTACTGCCCCAAATTCAGCCAGCTGACTTATGGCGAGAATCAGGTCGCTGGGACACTTACACTAAAGCCGAAGGCATCATGTTTGCCCTAACAGACCGACAAGACCGAGAATTGGGATTAGGGCCAACTCACGAGGAAGTAATTACTGCCGTTGCTCGCGAGATGATTCGTTCCTATCGGCAGCTACCTACACATCTATACCAAATTCAAACTAAGTTCCGAGATGAAATTCGCCCCCGCTTTGGTTTAATGCGAGGACGGGAATTTATTATGAAGGACGGCTATTCCTTTCATACAGATGAAGAAAGCCTCAAAAAAACTTACCAAGATATGCACCATGCCTATAGCAATATGCTAAGTCGCTGCGGTCTAGCTTTTAGACCAGTTGAGGCTGACTCAGGAGCAATTGGCGGTTCTGGTTCACAAGAGTTTATGATCCTGGCGGATGCCGGAGAGGATGAAGTTCTCTATACCGAAGATGGTAAGTATTCTGCCAACGTGGAAAAGGCAGTTTCCCTAACAACTGAAGCTGAACCTTCCCCGTTTAATACTTACGAAAAAAGACAAACTCCTAATACGCAGACCATTGAAAATCTTTGTAAGTTTCTCAAATGTTCTGCAACTCAGATAGTAAAAAATGTCCTCTACCAAGCGGTATATGACAACGGCATGACAGTGCTGGTACTAGTCAACATTCGGGGTGACCAAGATGTCAATGAAGTAAAGTTACAAAATGAATTAGTCAGGTTAGCAGACCAATACAGTGCCAAAACTCTCTTGGCGTTAACTGTACCTGATGCCGCCACACAGCAAAAATGGGCCTCTAAATCCCTACCCTTGGGCTATATCGCCCCCGATTTGCCAGATGATTACATTAACCCCGCTAAAGATGTCGCGCCCAGATTTTTACGGTTAGTAGATCCCACAGCGGTTAACTTGACAAATTTCGTTACAGGTGGTGGCGAATCTGGCTATCACGTTGTTGGTGCCAACTGGGGTAAGCAATTTCAGTTACCCAAACTAGTAGTGGATGTGCGCAAAGCATTGCCCGGTGATCGCGCCATTCACGACGCCAAACAAAAGCTGCAAAGCGCTCGCGGCATCGAAGTTGGGCATATTTTCCAGCTAGGCACCAAATACTCAAAGGCGATGGGAGCTACCTATACCAGTGAACAGGGTGAGGAACTACCATTTTATATGGGCTGTTATGGTGTCGGGGTGTCGCGGTTGGCTCAAGCCGCAGTAGAACAGTCTTACGACAAAGATGGCATTATCTGGCCAGTAGCGATCGCACCCTATCAAGCGATTATTTCCGTTCCCAATGTCTCAGACAGCGAACAGATGGCAGCGGCAGAGAAGCTTTACAGTGAGTTAAATCAAGCCGGGGTGGAAACTTTGCTAGATGACCGTAACGAACGGGCTGGGGTGAAGTTCAAAGATGCTGATTTAATTGGGATTCCCTATCGGATTGTCACGGGGCGATCGCTTAAAGCAGGGAAAGTGGAAGTTGTGGAAAGGGCTACCCACCAATCCCAAGAAATTTCCCTGGAAGAAGTAGCACCAACTCTCAAACAGTGGATCGAAGCTGCCAAATTACTCCCTGAGCATTGAAAAACACAGCCAGTCACTAATATGGAATTTTTCAGCATTCTGTTATCTGGTTTACTGGTTTTCCTCTCCCCTGCTGGTTTGGTAATTGATAAAGTTGTTGAAGGAGCTGTTCGTTCTCGTTTTGATAAGATTGAGCAGTTGCAAGTTCGCGTTGACAACACTCCTAATTACCAGGCTCTGCAGGGGAAAGTCGATGGGGTACGCATTGCTGGTAGAGGGTTGTGGCTGACACCAGATTTTCGGATTGGTCTTTTGGAGTTAGAAACTGACCCGATTAACCTTGATCTACCACGTCTTAGACAGAGTAGTCAGAGTTCACCACAGTCTTATCTACGGCAACCACTGCAAGCGGGGGTGCATTTAGAGATAACAGAGTCAGATATTAACCAGGCTTTACTCTCGCCAGCAGTACAGGCTAAATTGCAAGAATTGGGGCGTCGCCTGCTGAGTGGCTCAGACCGCAGCTATCAATTTAACAATCTACAAGTGGAGTTTCTGGAGAATAATCGTCTCCGTTTCCAGGCGCAACTGCGAGAAGGAAATGCCCAGCCACTGGTTATTATGGTGGAGTCGGGGGTTGGCGTTGTCTCCGGTCACAGCTTAGAGTTCACTAGACCAGTAGTGTCAGTTGATGGTAAACCAGCTCCTGACCAGCTAGTTCAAGGGTTGGCTCAGGGCGTAAGTAATCGCCTTGATATCCGTACCTTAGAAAAATTAGGTATTACTGCACGGCTCTTACAATTAGATATAAATACTGATCGGTTGCAGGTAGCAGCCTTTGTCCGAGTCGAGCCATCAAATTAGGGTTATGTTTGCCCATTGTGGGGAGGCGTTCTCCCAGGGTGCCCCACGTGCCAAGCTAGTCAATAGCGAACATCATTTACAAAATTACAAAATCCTCTCTAATTTTTAAGAAGGAGAGTTCTTAAGATGCAAGATCAAGAAAAAGCTCGTCGTATTCCTCTGGGTGTTATTGTCGGTGTTTCTGTAATAGTTTTAGCCGCAGGTAGTGGAGCCGCCTGGTGGGTGAAAAGTTCACTCCCCTCTTCTAAAAAACTACAGCCCTCTGAGACTCTCAATTCACCGCAGGTAACTCAGTCACCACCAGTTATTAGAACACCTGGGGTTGTCGTATCCCCCACGCCTGTCGAGTCACCCCCGGTTCTCCAGTCACCTGGAACTCTCAACCCATCGGAAACTGTCCCACCATCTGCTCAGGAACAAGTTCAAGTTTATTGGCTCAATGATGTCAATAACCAAATTGTGCTAGTTCCTAGTTCGATAAGTTTAACTGCCAAGAGTGCCAGTGAGCCGAAGGAAATTTTAGAGAGTGCGTTTAATACTCTATTAGCTGGCTCTCCTAATCAAGAATTAAGCACCACGATTCCCCAAGGCACAAAGCTGAGGAATCTCTCTGTAGAGAAAGACGGTGTTCATGTAGATTTGTCAGAAGAATTTACCTTCGGTGGCGGTAGCGCTTCAATGATGGGGCGTTTGGCACAAGTTATATATACAGGGAGTACTTTAGAGCCGGCTACCAAAGTCTGGATTGATGTCGAGGGTAAACGGCTGGAATTTCTCGGCGGTGAAGGTTTGGAAATTAAACAGCCTATGACTCGCGATGACTTCAAAGAAAATTTTGCTCTTTAATCTTTTAAGTAATAAAAGTGGGGGTTAAGCTAAGCTAATCTTTGTTGGCTAAGCTGAAGTCTCTAAAATGGCGAGCTTGCTGCTCAATGCGTGTGGCAAGGCGATCGCAAACCAAATTACACAGCTCGAAAATTAGCTCATCCTCTACTTTGTAATAAGCAGATGTTCCTTCAGAGCGGCGGCTAAGTATACCAGCTTGCAGCATAACTTTCAAGTGCTTTGATACATTAGCTTGACTAGTGGCGGTCGCCTCTACCAACTCTTGTACGCATTTCTCACCTTCTCGTAGCAGATTTAAGATGCGTAGGCGCATTGGCTCGCTTAATATACTGAAATATTCAGAAACTTGTTGAACTACCTCTTGCGGTACGGGGTCTGCTGTTGGCATCCGTATAATCCGAAATTAAGTGATCCCAAAATTTTAGCAGCTATTTTCAGCCTGTTGATCACATGAAGCTAGCTTCTACTCCGGCTTAATCCGCATTAATGGCTGTTTATACTCTACCGGATCGCCGTTTTTCACCAAAATTTCCATCACCTGTCCCGAGGCTTCCGCTTCAATTTCGTTCATCAGCTTCATGGCTTCGATAATGCAGATAGTTTGACCAACACGGACATGATCTCCCACCTCCACATAGGGAGCTTCATCGGGGGCTGGTGAGCGGTAAAATGTCCCCACCATCGGTGAATCAACCGCTTCCCATTTAGAATCAATGGCGGAGGGAGCAGCAACCGATGGTGCTGTTATCGTTTCTCTGATGGCTATCTCTGCCGTGGTAGCTGGTGAAGAAGATGCTTCTGGGGTGGAACTGACTCCTGATCCTGAAGAGGGGACAGCACTGGCACTAATCAGACTTGAGTCAATCGGGTGCGCGGTGGAAATACCCTGGCGCACCATTAATTCAAAGTCAGCGCTTTTTAAGTTCAGTTCCGTAATGTCAGTTTGGGCAATTGCCGCCAGTAGTTCGCGAAGTTGATTGAAGTCTAATGACACAATTAATAAGGGGGTAGAGGCTTACCTGTAAGTTTTGAGTGTTGCTATGAAAAAGGCTCAATGCGTCTTGAGCTTTGGTTTGGCGATTTCCTTGCAGGCATCATCCCATATCTGAAAACCAAAACCCAATATTTCTTGGTTTAAGCATATTTATTACTCACGACCCTGGTAAGAATCGCTACGGGTATCGATTCTAATGCGCTCTCCTATGGAAATAAATAGAGGAACCATAACCTGAGCACCTGTCGAAACTATGGCAGGTTTCGTGCCACCAGTTGCTGTATCGCCTTTAACGCCTGGATCTGTCTCTACAATTTCCAGAACTACTGAGTTGGGTAGTTCTACTTCGATGACTTGCTCCCCCCAAGTGATGACGTTAACTTCCATTCCGTCACTGAGATATTTGACGCGATCGCCAATTTGGGAAGTGTTGAGACGGCTTTCCTCAAAAGTCTCCATATCCATGAAGACAAATTGTTCTCCGTCTTTGTAAGTATGCTGCATAGTACGTTTTTCCAGGTTAGCTTGAGGAACTGTTTCCCCAGCGCGGAATGTTTTTTCGACAACACTCCCCGTTTGCGCATTTTTCAGCTTGGTACGCACAAAGGCAGAACCCTTTCCAGGTTTGACGTGGAGAAACTCCACGACTCGCCACACAGAACCATCTAACTCAATCGTGACACCGGTGCGAAAGTCGTTACTAGAAATCATGAACCTGTTTTCAACGGGAGAATTATCGGCTTCCTATTTTACCGCTTGTTGAGGAACATCCCTCCAGTCCACCTTCCTCTTGTCAACTTCTAGAAAAGGTAGATCAGGGAAAAGCATTGTTTACTTGCCGGACAAACCTGGCTCGAGCAGTAGTAAATAGCGATGCCGAAACAGTATAAGTTAAGTAAGGCTTGTCCATAATAGTCTTGTGGCTATTCCTCAGGCAACAACCTTACCCTGGTAGGAGATAATAGCTCTCGAAAGTTAAGAGCTGGCCAAAAAAGGCAGTATAGCAATTTTTCAACCCCGCCCTTAAGGGCGAGGTGTGACCACGTTTACTGCCGCCCTCAATAGGGAGACGTGGCTCTCTCCTAGTCCCAACATTTCCACAAAGGGCTATGGATAAGCCTTAACCGTACTGGTGCGAAGCCTTCAGTTATATGTTTATGCGACTTGTAAAAATTTCTTGGCTTAACTGGGTTCAACCCTTGGCTAAGACCAGTCTTCTAGCATTACTCTTGGTTACACTATCACTGGGTCTTTCCGGTGCCTGGTGGAACTTTGGAGATGATCAACCGGCACGTGAAAGTCGATTAGCGGTAGGGAATGCGATTACAGATGGTAAAGCCTTGTTGCGTTATGCACTACCGATTGACAATCAAACAGTGCGGGATGTGCAAGCCTCTCTCGAAGATATTGCGATGCAACTGCGGAGTAAGCGCTGGAGTTCGATCAACAGGGATGTCACCAAAGCAGCAGTAATTTTGAGTAATCGCACTGATCAACTGTTGACCGGTATTCCAGAGAACCAAAAGCCACAAGCAGAAGCTTTGGTTGCTCAGATGAACGATGATATTGCCTTAATTAGAGAAGCTATCGAAGCAAAAGACAAAGAAAATGTTTGGATAATACGGGGTAAAATACTTGACCGAGTAGGTCAACTAGAACAAATGATGGTGCAAGGGTTTCCTTTCCAGGTGCCTTCAGAGTACAGCAACTTGCCCCAACTCAAAGGTCGGGCCACAGTGAAGCTATCTACAAACCAGGGTGATTTGACTGTAGTGGTTGATGGCTACAGTGCTCCCGTCACGGCTGGTAACTTTGTAGATTTAGTTCAGCGAGGTTTCTATGACGGTCTGGAGTTTACTCGTGCTGAAGATAAATTTGTAGTGCAAACTGGTGATCCTCCAGGGGAGGATGTCGGATTTGTTGATCCCACCACGGGCGAATATCGTGCAATTCCCTTTGAAGTACTCGTCAGGGGAGACGAAGAACCAGTCTATGGCATCACTCTAGAAGAGGCTGGTCGTTATCTTGACCCACCTGTGCTGCCTTTCAATGCTTACGGTAGTATTGCTGTGGCACGTCCGGGAAATGATCCGAATGGCGGATCTTCTCAGTTCTTCTTTTTCAAGTTTGATACGGAACTAACACCTCCTGGTTTTAACCTCATGGATGGTCGTTACGCCGTCTTTGGCTATTTGGTAGATGGCAAAGAAGTACTAGAGAAAATTAGAGAGGGTGACGTAATTGAGTCAGCTAAGGTTGTGGAAGGAGCTGGAAATTTAGTGAATTCTCCAACAGCTCAAGAAAGCTAAAAAAATAGCTAAGCCGGTGCTGGATAAGTAGTCCTAGCAGGGGTGATTAGTAAATCACTCTTGCTGGATTTATTGAGTGTAAGCTTTACCCCAGTTACTGGCAGTTAGGGCAATCAGTGCTTTCTGGAGCTTTTTTAATGGCTGATCAAGGTTTTTCTTTACTCGTACAGGATGTGGGGGAACAGGCTCTTCTGCAACGCTTGCAGCGCTTTTGCCCCCAGTCAGTTGTCGGGGATGATGCTGCCGTAATGCCTCTCAAAGATTTGGGTCAGTCTTTAGTAGCGACGACTGATGTCTTGGTGAATGGAGTGCATTTTAGCGATCGCACTACGAGTCCTGAAGATGCTGGTTGGCGAGCTGCTGCTAGCAATTTATCTGATTTAGCAGCTATGGGAGCATCTCCCCTGGGAATTACTGTCGGTTTGAGTTTAACTGGCAATGAAGAAATTAGCTGGGTTGAGCGACTCTACCAAGGTATTACTGACTGTTTAGGACGGTACAATACACCCTTGGTGGGAGGTGATGTCTGTCGTTCTCCTGTGGTGAGTCTTGCGATCACGGCTTTTGGTCAAGTTTTTGAAGATCGCGTTCTGCGTCGGTCAGCAGCACAATCAGGAGATGCTATTGTTGTTACTGGCATCCATGGTGCCTCGCGTGCGGGGCTGAAATTATTGCTTGATCGGGAAGCTGGAAAGCATCTCAATCAAGCTGAGAGAAATTCTTTAATTCTGGCTCACCAACGACCCCAACCCCGCTTGGACGTGTTGCCTTTACTTGATGAACTCTTCGATTCGTCACCTCGACTGTCTACTGGCAACAGCCATTTCTCCATAGCCGGGATGGATAGCAGTGATGGTCTGGCAGACGCTGTTTTACAAATCTGCCGTGCTAGTGGTGTCGGTGCAATCATTGACAAGAACTCTGTTCCCCAGCCCTCAGCCTTAAGTAAAATGACATCTCCAGACCAAGCATGGGATTGGATTCTTTACGGTGGGGAAGATTTTGAACTAGTTCTTTGCTTACCTACTGAACCAGCTAAGACCTTGGTAGAAAAGCTAGGTGAAGGAGGCGCATGTATCGGCTACATCACAGCAGAAAAGAAGGTCTTGTTAAGAGATAGTTTCGGCACTCATGCAGATGTTGAACTAACTTTGGAAGAGGGATTTCAGCATTTTTGAAGGACTCAACACTCTTTTTGTGGTGGATTGAGGTTTGTTAGGCTGCAATCTCTAACCTTCTCTACTCGTTGCTAGATAGTTCAACTACGGATCAAGAGCAAGTACAATTTTTTGTTTATTTAAGCTCACTTTGCTGACTTAGAAAACAAGTATCTGCATTCTAAGTCAGCTTCAAGTTAGCTATTTTTAGCTGTCAACTAAATCTAACTCTCCCACTTCTGGGCGATTAGTTCAGCCAAATCTACAACTCGCTGAGAGTAGCCCCACTCGTTGTCATACCAGGCAACAACCTTGACCAAATCACCACCCATGACCATTGTCAGACTAGCATCCACAATTGAAGAGGCATCATGACCTTTGTAGTCTGAGGAAACTAGCGGCAAGTCACTATATTCTAAGATTCCCTTGAGTGAACCTTGTGCAGCTTCTTTGAAAACATCATTTACCTGCTCAGCAATGGTGTTTTTCTCTACTTGAACTACCAAATCAACCACAGAAACATTAGGCGTCGGCACCCGCAAAGCGATGCCATTTAACTTGCCTTTCAGATCTGGAATTACCAAAGCTACTGCTTTAGCAGCTCCTGTAGAGGTAGGCACAATGTTCATGGCTGCTGCTCTTGCCCTACGTACATCTCGGTGGCTAGCATCCAACAGACGCTGGTCACCCGTGTAGCTGTGGGTAGTAGTCATCGTTCCTTTGATAATGCCAAAGTTTTCGTGCAGTACTTTGGCGAAGGGAGCAAGACAGTTAGTTGTACAGCTTGCATTACTAACAATATTGTGCTTGCCGTGATCGTATTCATGGTCATTGACACCCATGACGAAAGTACCGATATCTCCTCCTTTGCCTGGAGCAGTAATCAGTACTTTCTTGGCGCCTGCTGCTATGTGTTTGGCAGCACCTTCTTCGGTCACGAAGACGCCGGTTGATTCAATTACTAAATCAATGCCCCAATCAGCCCAGGGCAAGTTTAGCGGGTTGCGGTCTGAAACACACTTAATCGTTTTTCCATTAACCGTCAGGGAGTTGGTATCGGCACTGATCTCAGCGTCCAAAGTCCCCAGCATTGTGTCATATTTCAGCAGATGGGCATTGGTTTTTGGGTCAGAAGTATCATTGACTCCTACTAAATCTAACTGGCTATTTTCTCTAGTCAACCAGCATCTGGCGAAATTACGTCCGATGCGTCCGAAGCCATTGATCGCTACTCTAATCACTGCGTCTTGCCCTCTGTATTCAAGCTCGGCAAATAAATTTTCTTAATGAACCCGATCATATCGCAAAGATAGAAAATTTCTAAGGGCAGATTAATTTATTGGTAAAAGAAAATCAGATTTGTCCGTTACTGCTGAACACTCATCCGGGAAAATAATCAGTAATTTTTCAACCAGTTTCAGGCTAAGAGTACTGATACTCTGAGAGAAAATTATCGATCAAACATACTCCCAGCAAGAGTTTTAGCTCTGTAACAGCTTCCTTTGTTGATCTTTGATCGTTTGTCATCCTGCCCACTTGCTGTCGGTAGTAGTGGTAGTGTTTTGTGAGTTATGAGAGCAAAGTGATAATTTATGTTTATAGCAACTCGTTACGACTAACCTGTGTTTATTGTTGCTATTGTGTAGCTCGACCACTTGAGTGATTACTCTGGTATTGCACATTCGCAAGTTTAATTTGCAATCAACTTAAATATCTGTGAGAATCCCAGTCTCCCTGATGGTTCCATTTAGCCTGTACAACTACCATGTTTTGCACAGCTAAAACCCTCAAAGGCTACCTTAAAAGAGTCTCTGACCGTTCTAATAAACAAAAAATTCCCGATTAATGCCGATAAACTACAACAGAGATCAACCCCATCCCAGCGTGATTTTAACGGTGTATGTCTTTATTTTCAGTTTCCGGATAGAGAAGCATCTACTATGTTTAATTTAATAATGAAGAATCTTCTGTGCTTTCAAAGTCTGTCTTCAGGGATAAAACCGTAGGAAAATCTAGTGCAGCGTTAATGCAATATATAGCTAGTGAAATCTATCGCTGGCTAGAAAAATCTGATAAATCTCTACGTCGCTATACCTTGAAAAATCAATTCTTGATATGATAGCGCGTGTTATTGGCACAGTAGGCTTGCGTGGTGTGGTGTGTAAGGAGTTAAGATGCCGAATACTGTTGATCTTAGTGGAAAGCCATTTCATTTCATCGGCATTGGCGGAATAGGAATGTCAGCCCTTGCCTATATATTAGCAAAGCGTCAGCTACCCGTATCTGGCTCAGATATCCGCTCGACGCCTATTACTCGTCGTTTACAAGAAGTTGGCGCTCATCTGTTTGGCAATCAAGAAGCTACCAATCTCGAATTTTTTCGAGGGAAGGCGCAGCAAGTTTTCGATGAATTGCCAGCTACAGCCATTGGTCTTGGCTCAACCCAGGAACTATCTACCGAAATATCAAAACGGACTAAGTTCCTACCAACGACAAAAATATCCCCGGATTCGCCCCAAATCATTTGTTCTACGGCGATTAATCCGATTAATTCCGAATATCAAGAAGCCCTGAAACAAGGCTACCCAATTTTTCATCGCTCGGATTTGCTAGCTGCTCTGATTCGAGATTATCAAAGTATCGCTGTTGCTGGGACTCATGGTAAAACCACAACCAGTAGTTTGATTGGGTACATGTTGCTGCACTCCGGTCTAGATCCAACCATCGTTGTTGGTGGTGAAGTAGAGGCTTGGGAAGGCAATGCGCGGTTAGGGAAGAGTCCTTACCTCGTTGCTGAAGCTGATGAATCTGATGGTTCTTTAGCTAAACTATCTGCCACGATTGGCGTAGTTACCAATATTGAACTGGATCATCCAGACCACTACGAAAATTTAGAAGAAGTTATTGAAATCTTCGAGATTTTCGCTAAGCGCTGTCAAATATTGGTAGGTTGTATTGATTGTCAAACTGTGCGGGAATACCTCAAACCTCAGCTCAGCTACAGCTTGTACAAAGATACTGGCGCTGACTATAGCGTAGATTGTGTAGATTACCGTGCCGATGGTACTACAGCCCGAATTTGGGAAGGTAACGAAGTTCTGGGCGAGTTAAAACTACAACTGCTGGGCAAACATAATTTGAGTAACGCTTTAGCCGCAGTGTCGGTAGGGCGGCATCTGGGTCTAGCTTTTGACTCAATTACTTCAGGGATCGCTGCCTTTGAGGGAGCTAAGCGTCGATTTGAGCATCGAGGTCAGTGCAATGGCATTTGTTTTGTGGATGACTATGCCCACCATCCTAGTGAAATTCAGGCAACCTTGGCTGCTGCAAGGCTAAGAGTCAAAGCACCACGACGAATTGTTGCTATTTTCCAGCCTCATCGCTATAGCCGCGCCTTGGCGTTTTTGTCAGAGTTTGGCAAATCCTTTAGCGATGCAGATCTTGTAATTGTCAGTGACGTTTACAGCGCTGGTGAATCTAATCTAGGTCAAATTACCGATCAGCAAGTTTTTGAAGAGATTGCGGCTCATCACAAAAACGTGCATTACCAACCAACCCTAGATTCAATATCCCAGTTTCTTACCCAAATTCTCCAACCTGGAGACCTGGCTTTGTTTCTGGGAGCGGGCAATCTTAATCAAATCATTCCTCAAGTTATGGACTTCTACCGCGAGGCTGAGAAAGACAGGCTAGCAACAGCAGCCCCAGAAACTTTAACTCAGTCAACCAAACTTGAAAAATATCTTTGACTCTCAGCAGAAGCTAAGCGTAAGCTATGCGCTGCATGAAGCTATGCCAATTATTCAGTAAGAAACCTTGAGCGCAGCCACCTTGCTGCCATTCGGGTTTACCAAGCATAGCTCAAAGGAGCATAGCCTTAAGCCTAGCTTTCCTCGAAGGAACAAAAAAGTTAGGTTTTAGGGCTTTATTTAAAACTACGCCCTAGGCGCAGACTACACCAAAGCCCTAGAAAATCAGACATTTGACCTTCACCTTCAGTAATCGGCGTTTTTTTACGTATTAGATATGACTCTGTCCTGCGATTCCCCACGCTCCGCCAAGGCACTCACCTCGAAGAAATTGGTTTATAAGTCTCCGCTTTACGTACCCGGAACTGATTGCCCACTTCGCTCCCAGGAATCTTTAGCTAGTCTGACCTCCTTCCGAGTGGGAGGCCCTGCTGAATGGTATGTTGCTCCCCGACGCTTAGAAGATTTGCAAGCAAGTTTTGAGTGGGCTTATTCTCAAGGATTGGCTTTAACTCTCTTGGGTGCAGGTTCTAATTTACTGGTAAGTGATCGCGGCTTGCCTGGTTTAGTAGTGTCTACTCGCCATCTCAGGCAAAGCGAATTCGATGCGGACACAGGAAAAATTATTGCTGGTGCCGGAGAACCCATTGCTCGTTTGGCCTGGCGTGCTGCCGAACGTGGTTGGCAAGGAATGGAATGGGCAATTGGCATACCTGGTACAGTTGGCGGTGCTGTGGTGATGAATGCTGGTGCTCATGGCAGTTGTACAGCCAATCTCCTGCTCGATGTCGAGACTCTCTCTCCTACTGGCGAGGTGCAAAGGTTGACCCCACCGGAATTGGGCTTTAGTTATCGTACCTCTGGTCTGCAAGGCGGCGATCGCTTAGTTACCCAGGCAACGTTTCAGCTCAAACCCGGTGCCGACCCCAAACAGGTAAAAGCAGAAACATCCCACTGTTTACAGCAACGGCGCACTTCCCAGCCTTATCACTTACCTAGCTGTGGCAGTGTTTTCCGCAATCCTGATTCCCATGCTGCTGCTTGGCTAATTGAACAAATAGGTCTCAAGGGTTATCAAATCGGCGGTGCTCAAGTCGCTGAGCGTCATGCCAACTTTATCCTCAACTGCGGCGGAGCCAAAGCTAGCGATATCTTCCAAATTATTCACCATGTTCAGCAGCAAGTAGAACAGCATTGGTCACTACGGCTGGAGCCAGAAGTGAAAATCCTAGGCGAGTTTCAGACCGTCTAAGGATATAATCTACATTAACTGGCGTAAGCTAGGAATTAATAGAAATTGGGCGTTAGTCTTCCCAACCAATACTTTGTAATAGCATTTATCTATTTGAAGGGGTTTGGGGAAGCTATAAGCATGTCCTCGAACGAAGTGAAGGAACCCGCGCTATATTCGTAAAATTAGCGCTCTTGATACATGGACTCCCCCAACACCTAAGTGGTAAAGTAGACAGGATAAATACATAGGCTCACCAAGCTAGCTGGAATTGCTGCACCGTGAGTTGAGTAGCGAAAAAACGAAACAAAACTCAACTAGTACCCCTGGGCTAGGGGGAAGGGAAACTGCCTGTGCAGACGGTCTACCGGGGGCTGAAACGAGTAGATTTCAGCCTAGGCAAGTGTCAAAATCCCGGTAAGGGAGTAACCAGGAAATCTTCCAAGTGATTGGAGGAAGCCCGGGCTATATTCTTTGAATTAGCGACGGGAGGATGTCACGATGTACTTCGGAGTCTCGAAAGTAGATAACAGGAATGGATAGAATACCTGCGCTTGGGTAGACCATGGAAGCTTGCCTAAATGGAAGCTTGCCTAAGATGATCAAGAGTTCTAGCTCCCCATAATGCAAGACTTCTCAAGTGCGATACCTTTGGTTAGCCTCAGGTGGAACACTAGGAGTAGCGTCAAGTACCCGTCCAACTCAGATAGAGTCAACCATTTATGACAAAAGGACAAGGACAAGGATTTGGTTTCGGTTTAGGCAAAATGAAAGAACTAGCCGACGCATTCAAAAAAGCTCAACAGGTACAAGCAGGTGCTAAACAGCTCCAAGACGAACTGGAGCAAATGGAAATTGAAGGAACCAGTGAAGATGGTCTTGTCAAGGTAGTACTTAGCGGCAACCAAGAACCTCGTCGTGTGGAAATTGACCCAAAGGCAATTGACCAAGGAGCACCAGCTCTTTCAGAATCAGTAACTTCAGCGATGAAAGATGCCTATGATAAATCCACAGCTACCATGAGAGAACGGATGGAAGAGCTGACGAGCGGTTTGAACCTGCCAGGAATGTAACCGAAGGCAAAGCCTGTTAAGTGCCAAGGTTACGTTTTCTTTTCTATAGGTTCAAAGCCTTAGACAACCAGAATTGCTGCAAAGTAGCTATCTCAAGCTGGGGGTATCATTCTCTCAGCTTGGGTTTCTAGTTATTGCCTACACTGACTTTTAAAAGTACAGTGTAGGGGGTTGCTAGTTTTTTTGTGAAAACCTAGTTGTTACTTTTGTTGGGCAATTACCTGTAGCTTTGGCAGAGTCGTGAGCGTTTGATAAAATCGCTCAGACAGCAATAGATTAGCTTCTTCTGTCAAGTGAATAGCATCCGAGAAAGCCTGCTCTGGAAAGTCTTCATAAAGCCTGTAGAAATTTAGCGTTTTCACATTGTCGGGAAACCATGTCTGTAATTGCTGGCTAGCTTTTGCAAGTTCTGCATAGTTCTTCGATGTTTTTTCTCGATAACCTGCTCCCAATTGCTTCAAAATCTCCTGCTCCGGCGGTGAAATTTGCTTGGTGCCTCTACCAGTGATTTCTGGCTGCAGTGCAGTAACTAAGGGGATTCCAGTCCCTGACATTAGACTAATCATTTGCTTGTGATGATCGCGGTAGCGCTCAATTGTGCGCTGTAGTTGAGTTGTATCGGCGGCGAGATGTTGCTCTAGAGATCCAGTCTTCTCTGTCACCACTAAACTCAACTTACTCACTGACGGTTCAGGTTTGAGGATCCAGTATTGGAGCGCTTTAACTAAGTTGGTATTGGTGAGCCAATCCTGGAAATTCTGAGTGAGGTAAGTCAAAAAATGCCTCGGCGCGTTATTTAGGAAGGTATCAATATAGGGAATATTGGTTACGGCTTGCTCTGTAGGCAGCATCAAGTCTGTATATCCATCCATAACTACGACTGCATCTGGACTGTAGGGCATAATCTGGAGAGTCAACTGAGCCAACTCATTTCCAGAGGAATAGCCTGGTACAGCAGCATTAATAACCCGATACTCGCCGTCTAAGATTCTCGGTGGTAAGGCCAGGGCTTTTGCTAGGTCTGGCTTATAAAAAGGCAAAGTCGCAGGTCGGTATTTTTCTGGGGAGCGTCTTTGCTGAGCTACCCGTTTATTGAGACGATTTTCCAGAAAGCTGGCTATCGTGGCTTGATTGCTTTGACTGCCCTGACCAAAGGCAGCGGAACCCCCTAAAAGAAAAATCCGAATTTCATTATTGGGTTTGGCTAGGGGTACCGGGTCATCTTCTCGAAAACCCTGTGTATCGATACGCCAGAAATCGCTCTGCTGGTCTCCAACTAATCTGTAGCCCAGTACCGGACTGCGTTGGACAGCCAGTAGCCCACGATCCGGTAAGCCGTCATAGGGCTTTTGTTGTGGGCTGAGGAATTTGAGGCTGTAAGCAGTAACTTTTGCTGGTTCACCCTGGTAGGCTGCTAACTTAGTCTTATTGCCCGTAACGCTGACGAAGAAAACTGCCAACAACTCAAGAATGATCAAAATTAAGGGTATGGTCAGGAGAATTACTGGAAAAGGTAGCGATCGGCGGCGCTTTCGGTAGGGGTTGCGGCGCGATTTGAACATCAAATACTTTCCTCAAATCACCATTAAATTGTGAGATAAGTGACATCCTCCACGCCCAACCCTTAGTGGGTATGGACGTGGCTTCCTAAAATCGCTTCTAGGAAATTCCTGTCTCTTCCGGTGCCACCTAGACTGACAGAATCAGCCCCCGACGCATCCCGTCCACAGGCAATTTTTTCCACCGTCAGTCCGACGGCGGATACACCACGACTTCTAATCACTTGAGCGGCGGCTACGTCCCTATCTGTCTTGTAACCACAATCTGGACACTCATGTACTCGAACAGACAAGTTCTTGACCACGCGAGCATCACACTCAGGACAAGTCTGGGATGTCCCAGCCGCATCTACCTTGGCAAAATAAACCCCACGCTTCCAGCAAACCCAGGACAACAGTTCCAAAAACTGACCCCATCCAGCATCTAAAGTATGCTTTCCTAGCATTCCTTTTGCCATGGCTTTAAGGTTGAGCTGTTCTGCAAATATCATCCCGGCTTGGTCACAGAGGTGATGAGCCAACTTGAAGTGAAAGTCTTTTCTGGTGTCGTGTATTTTTTCGTGTATTCTTGCTATCTTTTTGACGAGTTTAGCTTTATTGTTCGACCATTTCTGCTTGTGCTTAAGTCGGCGTTGTAGCAATTTAAGCTTACGTGCCAAAGATTCAAAGAACTTGGGTCTTTTAATAGACTCACCATCAGATGTTGCCAAGAATTTTTCTAATCCGACATCAATCCCTAAAGGATGTCCTTGAGGTGGTGTGTCCGGAACATTGACATCAAGCTGCAACGACAGCATGATGTAATATCCCGATGCTTTCTTAACAACCCGTGCTTGTTTTAATTCAAAACCGTTAGGTATCGGTCGGTGCATATTTACCTCGACCTTACCTAACTGGGGAAGTTTTACCCAGCCTTTTCCCACGGGGGTTTTCAACATCTGAGGATAAACGAAAGACCGCATTTGACCAAATTTCTTAAAGCGTGGAAAACCATTTCCTTGGCGCTTCATATCCTCAAATGCGGTGTCTAGTTTCCTTAGTACTTGTTGAAGAACCTGAGCATTAACACGCCTCAATTCTTGATTAGTTTGCTTGGCAATCGTCAGTGCTTTTTCTTGAAAACTTTTGCTCGGATAAGGAGTGTCAACAGGGATGATGTATTCAGACCTAATTGAACAAGCATTAACCCTACACTTACGAGAATTAATCCAGTCTTTACGTTCCCGTAAAGCATAATTCCAGATCTGGCGACAGACATCTAATGTTTGTTTGATGATTGCCACTTGTTCTGGAGTTGGATTAATTTTGTAACCGTAAGTTAGGTTGAGCATGCTAATAGTTTAAGATGCCTACCAATACTTAGCAACTAGGTAGGTTGTCAATTTGAAGTACATTGAGTACCTCAAATTGGCTTGGGGGAGTCCATGTACCTACGCCCAACCCTTCGGGTATGGACGCAGCACTATAGCTCCCCCAAACCCCCTCGCCAAGGTAGGGGGACTTAATTATTTATAGGATGATTAGAGCAGAAGCCTTACCCATCAAAACTTGGCAAATATTGGCTGTCGCTGTGCTTAACCCAACCTACAACTAAAGATTATTTAATTAGGTTTCCCTACTTATACCCTCACAGCTAGAAGAAGCTTTTCAGTTTAGCGCAAAGTTTACTCTCCCTGACAATGCTCAAAATTGAGCATGATATTGGCATCATTGATCTTTAAAGTAACCATAGCATTGAGCAAATTCGTTGCTAGACTTAACACGAGCGCGGCTAGGAACCAAAAATACGAGGGTGAGAAAGTCAATTCTTTTGAGAGACTAGAGAGTGAAACTCGCCTTGCCCCACCACTAGCATTTGTTCCAGTTGCCTACAAAACTAAACAATATAATACCCATGCCCTGCAAGTTACTTTTTGTTTGTCTTGGTAATATCTGCCGTTCTCCATCTGCTGAGAACATTATGAATCACTTGATTGAACAAGCAGGCCTAAGCAAGGAAATTATCTGTGATTCGGCTGGTACTGGTGGTTATCACATTGGTTCTCCGCCGGATCGCCGTATGGCGGCAGCAGCGGCTAACCGTGGGATAATGCTTACAGGTCAAGCGCGGCAGTTTCACAAGTCAGATTTTGACAACTTTGACTTGATTTTAGCCATGGATCAGGATAACTATCAGGATATTCTCTCGCTAGATCCGGAGAGGAAGTATAACTACAAAGTGCTACTAATGTGCGAATTTGCCTCGTACCATGTTGAGCGAGAAGTCCCTGACCCCTACTATGGTGGTGCAGAAGGATTTAATAAAGTTATTGATTTACTACTAGATGCCTGTGAAGGTTTGCTACAACACGTAGTTAAGACTTATGCCTTAACAGCGAAAAACTAAGTAGCACCGCCTACTCTATATCCCCCAGTTAAAACATGGGGGTTTTAATTGGCTCTGATTTTTGTTGAACTTAATCTTTTAGCGCTAAGTGGAGGTTTAGGGAATTTTTGGTTGAACTCTCTACCTTCTTAGGTTAAGAGAACCCGTTTTCCAGATGAGCCTCTGGGTTAAGCGATTCACTATTGTTTGGCTCCGGGTTAAGCTCACTCAGCAAATCCCTGATAAAATCATCATCAATTAACTCATCTGCCATAAAGTCAGCATCCGTCGCCTCTAAGTTCAAACTATCAACAAAGAAGTTAAGAGCATCGTCTTCGTATTTTTCCCATTCAGTTATTGAGGATAAAGCTGACTCATCTTCAGTATTTAGAGAATCGCTGAGGGTTGTAGATGTTGCTCTTAATGGTGCTTCTTTTCTGTTAGGCGCTATAGTTGTCTCCTGGGGCTTAGGCAGAGCAAACATGTCCGCCCATTCTTCTCTAACTCCCTTAACGTTAGTCAAGAACCCGTCAAATTCTGGGTGTAGGTAAAGAACTGGTAAAGCCCAATAAAACTGGTTTGATCCATAAGCTGAAATCAGTCCCTGCCGTGATCGAGACAGGCTCAGATCGATCGGATATCCCTGATTGAGATTGCGGTAAAGTAGTCGCGTCAGGGTCAATGCTACTTCATCAGGGATCCGCTCTGCCATTGCCAAAACGCCGGGAATTCCCCGTTTGACCACAGCTTGGGCTAAGTTTCTTTCCAGCGAGTTCTCTTGGGCATCGGAGGTCACGCTATAGGCACCATAGCAAGAATTAAATACCGCTAATTGGACGCCATTATTCACCAGCAGTCCTGCCAAGTCATCACCGTTTAAGGTCTCAGTGAGACCTGTTTTGTGGCTTACTAAATAAACATCACCACCTGATTCCCCCATTTTAGAGTGGCCAGCGTAGTGGAAAACTTGATATTTTTCTTGCTCAAGAGCTTGAGTTAATTGCTCGCGTCCCGGCTGTTCCAAAATTGTCAGCTCAATTGCGGGTGGTTCGTTAGATGAACGGCTGCGGAGTTCCTCTTGCAGTTGACTAGCTTCTTCTAGGAGTTCTAGGCTTTCTTGATCAGAGGGACCAGCAATCACCATCAAAATTTTCAGGGGTTGGTCAGTTTTTGAGGGAGATGTTTTAAGGGGACGCATCAGTCTTGTCCCCACTTGATAGCGGGAAAAAGTAAAATCACTTCCTGTTGCTAGGGGATGATCACCGACATGAAGCACTTCCCAAGGCAGACTTGATAGACGGGTTCCTTTGAGCCCTAGGCGCAGTCGCAATACTAAGTGTTTATTTTGGGCGATCGCTTGGGCCATGATCCAGCTATCCCGGAGGCTTCCTTGAAATAAAGCATTGTAAAGTTGCTTGCCCAGAGCGACTAAATTGAGAGAGGAGGTAGTAACCTGGTTTTCTACTTCTGGCCAGAAACAGGTATCCCCGAAAAAGGCAATATTACCTTGAAGTAGACCTAATAATGGGTCATTCATCAGTTGTCGTGCCTGAGTGAACCAGTCGTCTACAGGCCAGCTAACTATTTCTTGAGCCGATGGTACTCCTGGTGTATATCCTTCAGTTCGCACGAGATATTCGTCATCTCCTAAAGGAGTTACGGAGATGTGAAAGTCTTGTATTAATGCGGCTTTAGTCTTAAGTTGGCTTAAATCCGAGGCGGTTAGTTGCTCCAAATTAAGAGGAGAAAGTAAAACCTTTTCTTCCTTGAGCATTTCAGTTTCATCTTCTGCTGACTCTTGCTTAATTTCCTCCCTTAATTTGTTCTTATCTGTGTGAAGCTTCTGTGCTATTGCTCTAGATTGCGGCGGATATTTATAATCAGTTTGCTGGCTTGATAGTTCTAGTAGCTCTGCGATCAGCTCTAGTAGCTTCACTAGCTGAATTTGTCCTGGTAAGCCGAGCAAAGTATCTGTATCTAATAAATTATCTTTCACAGAATCAGTGATTCTCTTGCTCAAATCTCCTGGATTCAGATAAGCCTGGGCAATCCAAGCTTGGACGCGTTTCACTTCAGGTTGTTGTTTCCAGTCGGGTGTATTGTGTAAGTAAGTTAACAAAAAACGCGCTAATCTGAGCAGACGTTGCCAGCCAAATTGATTTTCCAATTCCACCAATAATATATCTCGCACCAATGGCTCTACTTCAAACAATCCGTCATCAATAGGGCGGCATAAAGGTGAAAGAAGAAAATCGGTTTCAGCAACCCAAGGTATTTGTTGTTCACACAGAAAATTAACGTGGATTAAATTAATTATTTCTGGAGTGATAATTAGCGGGAAGGAGGCATGACAAGCTAGTAATAGATGCTTGGAACCAAAGCGGCGTTCAAAAGCTAATACTTCTTGCAAAGCCTCTTCTGAGAAACTTGCTTTTTGAGGAGAATCTAGAGGTTGATTTGTTGTTGCATCAAGATCTGGTTTTTTGATTGGCAACTGTGGTCTTAATTTATAGTTAACTTGCTTTTTGATTGAATTAATAAGAGATGGCGAATATTTTCTATGAACTTCAGATTGTTTTGTTTGATAATTAGTATTTTGGTATGGAAATCTTTGATGAAAAACTAGTTTTTCTGGTAGAGATTGACTACATTCATCTTTCTGTCTTCCATAGCTACTTGGTATTTGAGGAATTATCGTCTCTCCCCTAGCATCTGGCGTCATTGACGGCAGGGGGGAAAGCATCGAAACTTCTTCAAGGTTAGCTGGCACCAACTGCCAATTGTCAACTTCTGATTCGTCTTTTCTGGAATTGGAAACTATCTCCTCTGGAAAATAAGTGGATTTTCTATTACCTAAAAACGATTGTTTTAATTCCTGTTTTGTCTCTAAATTAGGATTAGGTTGTTTTTTAACTTTGGACGTAATGATGGATGTATTGGGAGGGACGGAGGATGAATTAGCTTTATTTAGGGAATTCACCCCTGGTGTAGAAGCAAAAGTAAGGGGTAAATAAGGCTCTACTAACTCAGCAAAAGCTATATCAAACAACTCCAAGTCTTCGCGGGATTTTGTCCACAGTAAACGAAACAATCCTTTGAAGTTAGTAATATCCTTACTTCCTACTCTGGATTGCATGACTTCAATTGCTGCGTGATAATCTGATGTGTCTAGTGGTATCCCCTGCCGACATAACCGCTCAAATACTGGAAATAGCAATAAATCCTGATCAACCATCCTACATCCTTACTTTGTTTAGTGCTTCACGCTCGCTTTGAGTTTTAACCAGGGTTTCTAGATAAGGTAACTGATTGAGTGGGGTTGTCCACAATTCTTCTGGTGTAATTTTGTTAACTCTTTCATCTCTTTCTAAAAGTGTTACCCAATCTAAAAATTCACTGGTGCTTGGCATTTTTTGCCAACTCTTTAGTTCACGCAGTTTCCATATTTTTTTGAGCGCTACATCGAAAAGTGGAGTAATTTCAGTTTGAAAATGACACTTGACAATTCGTTTAATGGTTGCTTGATCAGGAAAGTCTGTGTAGTAAAATAAGCAACGTCGCAGAAAAGGTTGAGGGAGTTCTTTTTCGCGGTTGCTAGTAATTATAATCAAAGGCAAAAATTCACTACGTTCTTGCCTTTTTTTGCCTTTTAGAGCATCAAATCTTATACCCAGTAATTCTTTAACTTGAAATTGTAGCCGATCTAGCTCTAGTAGTAAGTCATTGGCAAAGTTGGTATCTGCTTTATCTATTTCATCAATCAGAACTACTGAGGGAATATTGTTTTGAGACTGCCTGATTGCTTCACCTAACCCTCCTAGAATGAATGGCTCTTGGTGCAATAGTGACTCAGTGCAATTACTAGCTGTTTGTGACTCCTGGAGATGAGCAAATCGAGCTAGTGGCTGATAACTATAGAGTAAATCCTGTGCTTGGCTAGTTGAACGAATGTAGCAGGTATGAATAGGGTAACCTAATTCGTAGGCAATTGCGTAAGCCAATCGAGTCTTACCACACCCTGGTTCACCTTCTAGTAACAAGGGACGACGAAGGTACAGAGCAATGTTAACTGCTTCAGCCAGAGACTTAGAAGCGATGTAAGGCTCTGGTTGCTGCCATGCGCCTGAAAGAGGTTTGTAATAACACTTTCCGTCCCCTCTGTACATTCGCTTTGATAAGTCGTTCATCAATGATTATGTCTCCCTGGAATTACCATAAAGATTACTTTTCTAGGTAAAAATTTGATGCTTTACTTTTAAAGTTTAATAAAATAAGTTTTAATGAAATTGGATTGAAAATTTGTTGGCTCAAGCTTACTTAGTTATCCTAAACTAAATTTCAAATTTCCTCGATTGTCTACTGCCTAGTCAGAGTTTCTTTCAACTATCAGAATAGATATGATTTTCTTTTCGCTTGTTCCTCCGTATCGGCATCTCTTGTTAGGGCAAACTGGTGGGTGAGAAAGGAGAGGTAATTACACTAGATTATTGACTGTTGCTTTCCTCTATGTATAAATATTAACCAATACTTTGTTTAGTGCCGCGTTTGTCAGATTATTATTCAATAGTAGAAAAAACTGGATGACTGAAACGGGTAAACTTTATGTTTACTAGTACCCTCAGATAGTAAAATTATTAGTTTTACTAGTCAGACCTTAGCAATAAGTATTGGTGAGGCTAACTACTACTTTGGTGAGAATTGATAAGTCTTTCTCTAAGTTTAATTTTCTCTGAACAATTAAAAAATGCCATGCGGTATGTTGGCGTTGAACTTAAGTTAATGATCTACCACTTTAGCAAGATTTATATAAATTTACATTAAACTGCTAAGCTATTGACGTCATTACCACCAGCTACAAGCATTAATATCTGCACTCTGCCAAAACTGATCCGTCTGACTGTTTAAGAAAAAATAATCAACAAAAGTATCACAGACAGTGATGCTTTAGCTCTTATTGGTAATAAGATTATAGCCGACTAAATCTGGTCGAGTCCTAGTAGAGATGCGTTTTCCTCCTCCTCTAGGCAGTTTCTTGCCGTAGGATGGCTTGAAAAGATTTCCAAATACAAGGAGTCAGGGAGCTCAGGGAGCTTTACTTTTCCTTGACTCTATTCCAGGGAAAGGCTTGAGGCAAAGCCCTGTGCTTAGCCTAGATAAAGATTCTAGAACCCAGTCTTGAGTTTTCTTAATAAAAATTTCTTAAGACAATTCTTGACTTTTTTTCTCAGATTGTTGATTATTAATTTCAATAAGTTTAAAAAACGATACAGGAGAACCTAGGACAGAGTACGCTTCAGCAAGGAGGCAAATCGCTATGACTACTGTGGCAAGTCAACCTCCCCAAGCAAGTTTTACTCTCTAATTTTGGGAAAATAGGCAATTGCATAAACTCTGCCAATGAAACTCTGGGTATTTAGGTGGTCTTAAATAGCAAAAATCTTAGTGATTTAGTATGCAACACCAGTCAAGCATTAATCAATAGCTACAAGATTATTGAAAATTAGTTTTAATAATCCAAAATGGAGACTTTGAGAGTAACTGCAATCATTAGTGGCTAAATAAGTACTCCTTAACTACAGGCTCAATCACGTTTAGTAAAGAAGTTTATGTCTAATCTACCTGATGTTCTCTGGTTAAACACCAGTCCTAGTTTTCAACATTTCGATCAGTCGTTGCTCCGTCAACTGTCGGCTCAGGTATCAATTGGTCAGTGGGAGTATCGCCAAAGCCAAGATGAACCCTGCTCTCTGGATATCGCGCTGCTCCTGCTCCATGACGCTCTTAAAAACAGCAATCGACCAATTCACCTTGTTGGTCACAGTACTGCGGGGTTGCTGGGGCTACTCTATGCCCGTCAGCATCCCGAAAGAGTTAAATCTTTGACAATGTTAGCTGTCGGTGTCTATCCTACAATTGACTGGCAAGCTTACTACTGTGTACAGCGCCTCTTATTGCCTTGTGATCGCCAACAAGTTATTGCTCAAATGGTTCGTAGTCTCTTTGGTTTTCAAGAGCAACGTTTAGTCAAGAATCTAGTAGGAGTTCTGGAGCGAGACTTACGTTTTTCCCCCTCACCTCACTCGCTGTACGAAAGGATGAGCATGTCTCCTGGAGCAGTACCAGTGCCTTTGATGGTTTGTGGCAGCAAGAACGACATCATCGTTGATTCCAACTCTTTACAAGGATGGCAAACTTGGTTGAAGGAAGGTGACCGCTTATGGGAATGTCCAGACGGACATCATTTTTTCCACTACTTCCATCCTAAGCTAGTCAAAGAGCAAATTCTCGATTTTTGGCAATCTTTTCACCCGCAGTTATTTACTAAATCAAACCAGCTGGAATATTTAAGCGCTAACTCTAGTGCTGAACTTTAGCTGATGCTTCAGAGGGAAAGTTTACCTTTGACAGGAGCAAAGTTCCACCTAAATGCCTCACCTAAATGCCTGCAGAAAATCAAATAGCGACAAAAGGCATTGCTTAAAACTAACTCACCTTACTTGAGACTCTGCTCTATTGATATAGGAACAGTAGAGCGAATCGGACAAGTTCTGCCCGATTATTAGTTTCCGTCTTCCGTAAGATATTACTGACATATTTTTCGATCGTTCGAGGACTCAGATAAAGCTCATTAGCGATATCACTATTAGATAAACCTTGAGTAAGCAAATCCAAAACTTCTTGTTCTCGCGTGGTCAGGTTGAGAGCTGGCAGTTTGGAATTACCTGACTTCCCCTGGACATTTTCCTTTCGGTGTGTTGTTGCCGAGTCAGGTGTTGCCGGAGGGTGTGGTGTCGATGGTTGAGCTTGATGTTGAGATGGTCGCCCTTCTGCCGAAGAGATTATCCACTCTGCTTGCATCATTTGCGATCGCTCTAAGAGATTGCGAATAACTGCACCCAACTCCTGCATTTCAAAGGGCTTGGGTAGATACAAATCACAGCCTAACTGGTAACCGATAATTCGCTCCTCAGTACTGTTTCTCTCGGTTAGAAAAACTACTGGTAAGAGACGGAACTCTGGTCGCTTACGAACTTCGCGCACTAATTCGTAGCCGTCCATCTTCGGCATATTGATATCTGTCACTATTAGATGAGGATGATACTTATCGATTAGGGAGAGCGCCTGTTGACCATCGTCAGCTGAAACCACCGAGTAGCCTAAAAGTTCTAGGTAATCGCTGACAGCAAGGCGGGTCCCCAAATTATCATCTACCACCAGGATCGTCAATGGCATAGGGTACGAGTATGAAAGCAAATCTATTCTTACGCTAGGTCATGTCCACCTAACAATGCACCCAGCCAGGAAAATTTTTTACATTCTCTCCTTCCTGGGTGGTGTTTGAGTAATTAACATTACAATGCAATTGTCGCCTAAAATTACTTAACTGAGGTTAAGACGCTGTAGACGTATTTTTACCCATCAACTAGCGGCTTAGATACCGATGTTAGAGCTTAGCTAGACACAGACACTCTGCTAGCTTGGCATAAGCTTCTTCTAAATCATAAGGCAAAGGCGGTTTCAGGGGTCGGTAATCTCGCTCGTGGGTTCTTCCATGACGTAGCACCGCGTTTACCAGCACACAGGGTTGGGAACTAAGGTTAATTGCACCGTGGAGAACACCTGGAGGTATTTTGGCAATTACTGGCTGAGACTCGCTCAGGGGAATGTACTGGTATCGACGATTCTGCAACACTACTAGCACAAAGCTGCCTCGAACCACTAATAGTTGGTCTGTCTGAAATCGATGTACGAAAAGCTCTTCAACAGTTTCTGGCGGGATCTGCACCAGCATTGTCTCGTTGCTGGACTGAGGCGTGTAGAACTCAGTCATTCCCGCTTTGGCAGACTCTAGCCGCAGAATTTCTACACCATTGATTAAACTCATATTTCATTAATCCTCGGTAGAAACTTCATTTTAATTTAAGATAAAAGTTTGTAAAAAACAGTTGCTTACACTACCAATATATGCAATCAGGCTAAAATCCACAGAGTTTTTGAGTTTTGCCTAATGTCCCTTTGTCCTCACTCCTCGCCGTACTGGAAAGCCCGCCTGATCTGCCGAGATTAAATCAGCGACTAGTGGCGGGCTATTAGCTGTCACACCTTTGTTGGAGTAATTAACTAGCAGAAACTTTTAAACTGCTCAATTGTCCCAAGTCCCCCGCCAAGACGATGCCTCGCCCATTAGCCTGAAGATGACGCAGTATCTTATACATCGCTTCTACTTGCTCAGGTTTTCCAGCTTTTTGGGCCAAATCAGACAAAGATATCGGTACACTGGCTTCGTTTAGTACCTGCATCACCCGTTTTTGTAAGTCCAGAATAGCAGCGGCAGCTTTCTTGCCAGCTTCCACACCTGGTTGGTGATAAGCGTTAACGTTAACCAAGAAACCATAAAGTCCTACAGCACGATCGTAGAGGGCAATCAGTGCACCCACAGTCCGAGGATTAACTTCCGGAATGGTAACCGTGATTGAATCCCGCTGATTCTCGTAGAGTGCTTGTCTAGTGCCCTGTAAAAAGCCTGATAAATAGTCTCCTGATGTCACTCCAGGTTCTAATTGAGGAGAGGTTCCCTGACGATCCTGTAAAACTTCAATCAACGTCGCAAAGAAATTGGGGACACCTTCACGCAGTTGCTGGACATAGGCATGTTGGTCAGTTGAGCCTTTGTTTCCGTATACAGCAATGCCCTGGTGAACAATATTGCCGTCAAGATCTTTCTCCTTACCCAAAGATTCCATCACCAACTGCTGTAGGTAGCGGGAGAACAGTAGCAGGCTATCTTTATAGGGCAAAACCACCATATCTTTCTCTCCCTTACCATTACCAGCAAAGTACCAGGAGAGAGCCAGCAAGGCGGCAGGATTTTCTTTAAGCTGGTGCTTGCGGGTAGCTGCATCCATCTCTTTGGCGCCAGCCAAAATCTGGCGGATGTCAATACCTTGTAATGCTGCTGGTAGCAGTCCTACTGCTGACATTTCTGAGGTACGTCCTCCCACCCAGTCGTACATCGGAAAAGTTGCTAACCACCCTTCGGATTTAGCAAATTTGTCCAAATTGCTGTCTTTGCCAGTAATGGCAACAGCATAGGAGGCAAACTTGAGATTATGAGATTCGTAGGCTGTTTTAACCTCAATCATACCGTTGCGAGTTTCCGGCGTTCCTCCAGATTTAGAGATCACCAGAACTAGGGTGCTAGAAAGCCGATCCTTTAACTTATTGAGGACAGAATCAATGCCAGAAGGGTCACTGTTATCGATAAAGTGAATCGCTAAAGGTGGAAAATCTGAGGCTAAAGCTTCCGCCACAAACTGAGGGCCAAGGGCAGAACCACCAATACCAATAGAAATAATATCGGTAAACTGAGATTTCCCAGGGGGCTGAATTTCGCCACCGTGGACTTTTTGGACAAAAGTTTCAATATCTTTTAAGGTATTGATTATTTCTTGTTTAAGTTCCGGTGTGGGTGCTAATTCGGGGTCTCTCAGCCAGTAGTGACCAACCATGCGGTCTTCATCAGGGTTAGCAATCGCGCCTCCCTCAAGCTCATCCATCTGCTTAAATGCCTTCTCCAAAGAAGGTTGCATCTTTTGAACAAAGGCATCATCAAACCGCATGCGGCTAACGTCGAGGTAAAATTTCAAACCTTCGTGGTAGTACAGCCAATCCTGATAACGTTGCCAGAGTGCAGCAGCGTCCATAAAATAACTCCCAAACTTCTGCTTTGAACAACACAAGTTTAAGCTAAGCACTTGAGCACTAATAGTCGCTGGATTGACAGTAAAAATTTAGGACGAGTCTAACAACCTGCCCCAGCACAAAAATCTCAATCTTTTTTGTACCACGGAAAACGCAACTTGGTGCTAATCGTCAAGATATAGCTTTAAGCGGTTATTTGAAATTTTGCCTGGAAAAGTGTCAAATTAGTGAAAAATAAAGCTTTCTCTGACCCTAGCATCAGGTAGTCTAAGGTGTTGTTAGCACAACTAAAATATGGTTAACTATCTAGTCTTTTTAACAATTTCTGCTGCGACATTTGCCTTATTTGGTCTGGGGTTAAATGTGCAGTGGGGCTTCACTGGTTTAATTAACTTTGGACATGTTGCCTTTATGACTGTTGGTGCCTACACCACTGTGTTACTCAGCCTTCAAGGTGTGCCTCTAATCTTCTCGGCGTTGGTTGGGGCGGTTTTGGCAGCACTTTTGGGACTATTAATTGGCACCTCAACCCTGCGGCTGCGAGAAGATTACCTGGCAATTGTTACTATCGGTGTGTCCGAAGTAGTACGACTGATCGCACTTAATGAAGAGTGGCTTACCAAAGGGGCTTTTGGGCTACAACGTTATCCACTGCCACTGGAGAATTTTCGCCCTAACCTGGTTAGTAAATTGGCGATGATTGGACTGCTGACACTGCTTGCAGTTTGGTCGTTGTGGCAACTCTGGCAATGGTTTCGCCAGCAATCCCGAAGAGAAAAATTAAAGGCACAAGAGAGTAAGCACCATCAACCTATTAGTTTGACCATTTCCGCAATTATAGGGGCACTGTTGATTTTAACAGTCTACGGAACTGGGGCTGTAGCGCTGTATGACTATACTTATAAGGCGGGGTTGATGCTGATTTCGCTGATTGTCTTAGCGTTGGTGTATTGGCGTTTAGAAAGTTTAGTGCGATCGCCTTGGGGTCGTTTGCTCAAAGCCATCCGAGAAGATGAGGAAGTGCCGAAAGCTCTAGGGAAAAATATCTTCTGGTACAAGTTACAATCTTTTATGTTGGGAGGCTCGATTGCCGGGATTGCGGGTGCTTTCTATGCATGGCAACTGACCACGGTTTTTCCTAATAACTTTGAGCCAATTATTACCTTCAATGCTTGGACTATGGTGGTTTTAGGTGGTGCTGGGAACAATGTAGGCACTATCCTCGGAGCAGTGATTTTCTGGGCTTACGACTCCGTTACTCGTTTTGTGCTGCCTCAGTTGGGGATTATTGATGCTTCCCGCTTGGGAGCTTTTCGGGTTATGGTGATTGGTCTAATCTTGATGGTGCTGATGGTGTGGCGACCTCAAGGTATCTTGGGAAAAAAGGAGGAACTAACCCTTGGTCGATAATTCCCAATCACTCAATTCTGCCATGGAAAACGGCAAAAATTCTTCTCCCATCACTAATCAGCAAAGCCCACTTCCTCCTTTACTCTCGGCCAGTGGACTTTGCAAAACCTTTGGCGGCATCAAAGCCGTAGATAATGCTGAAATTAGGGTAGACCAGCGCAGTATCACGGGCTTGATTGGTCCCAATGGTGCTGGTAAAACTACACTATTCAACCTTTTATCGAATTTTATCTACCCAGACACTGGCAAAGTTATTTTTGATGGGGAACCAGTGCAGGAATTGCCATCTTATCAAATTGCTCAGCAAGGTATGGTGCGTACTTTCCAAGTTGCTAGGGTTCTCTCGCGGCTGTCGGTACTAGACAATATGCTTCTAGCTGCTCAAAAACAGTCTGGTGAAAACTTTTGGGCAGCTTTGGTGGGGTCACGGAATGTGACCAAAGAAGAGCGTATGCTGAGAAGAAGGGCAATGGAGATTCTAGAGTCTGTGGGCTTGGTAGCTAAGGCACATGACTACGCGGGGGCTTTATCTGGGGGGCAGCGTAAACTCTTAGAAATTGCTAGGGTACTCATGACCCAGCCGAAGCTGATTTTGTTGGATGAACCGGCAGCAGGCGTGAACCCAACGCTAATTAATCAGATTTGTGAGCATATTGTTCAATGGCGACGAGAGGGCATCACCTTTCTGATTATTGAACACAATATGGACGTGATCATGTCTTTATGCGATCGCGTTTGGGTTTTGGCTGAGGGTCGTAATCTCGCTGACGGTGCACCTACGGAAATTCAGAATAACCCAGAGGTTTTAGAAGCATATCTGGGTCAGTGATTTTGTTATTTTTGAAGGGTGGTGTCAACTTAACTAATGACAATATCTAGTTCTGAAACGCCGAATCTCCGAGCTTTCTTGCAGCGCTCTATGTACAATTGAGTTACCCTGTCTTGTTGATTGATCTGCAAAACTTGCTCGAAAACTTGCTGCGCTGCGGTAAAATTTTGCTCAACATAAAGAGTTACTCCTCTCTCAAAGTCAGCCAAAGTTTGTTGCTTAAGTTCCCTCAAAGAGTGAGAGTTGGCATCGTAAACTTCAAAGACATTTACAGCTTGACTTTTGCCCTTTACCTTGACTCGATCAAGAAAGCGGTACTTGTATTTATCGGGTTGATCAAGACAATTCAAAGTTTGCTCGCTAATTAAAATATCGACTCCATAAACTTTTGTTAGACCTTCCAAACGGGAAGCTAAATTAACAGCATCAGAAATTACGGTGGTTTCCATTCTTTGAGATTCTCCCACTGTCCCTAAGATCAAGCTGCCAGTATGAATACCAATACCAATAGCAATAGACTCCTCGCCCCTACCTTGCCGATAGGAATTATAGAGCGAGACTTGCCTTTGCATCTCAATTGCTGAGAGTACTGCATCGTCAGCGTTATTAGGAAACAGTGCCATGACAGCGTCGCCGATGTATTTGTCAATGAAGCCATGGTGATCACGAATCACCGGGCTTACTCGGCTCAAGTAAGCATTAAGAAAGTCAAAATTTTCTTTTGGTGACATTTGCTCTGACAGGCTAGTAAACGAGCGAATATCTGCAAAAAGAACGGTCATTTCTTTAAGTACTTGGTCACCTAATTGAACATCTATAATGCTTTCTCTATTTAAGAATTTTAGGAACTCATGAGGCACAAAGCGACCGTAAGCCACATTAATATTGGCTAGTTGAATATGAGTTTTAATGCGTGCTAATAGTTCGTGCTTGGAGATGGGTTTAGTTAAATAATCATTAGCACCAGCACCAAATCCTTCTAACAAATCGGAAACTTGATTTTTAGCTGTCAACAGTACGACGGGCAATTCGTTGGGAAGAAACTGCTCCCGGATTTTTTTGCAGAGTTCATAGCCCGTCATTTTTGGCATCATAACGTCTAGTAATATTAAATCAGGCTTTAAACCATTACGAATTTTTTCTAATGCTTCAGCCCCACTAGAAGCTTGAGTAAGAGCATAATTTTCTAATGAGAGATGATTGACTAGTACCTGAAGATTCACCAATTCATCATCTACGACCAAAATTTTAAAATTTCCTTGATGAGGTGCTGATATTTTTATATCGGTCAAAAGTTGATTTGGGATAGAAGCTATTGCAGATAACTTATTGAGTTCTAAGAATTCCTTTCGCTGGTGATTATCGACATTGCCTTTTGATAAAGGTAGAGTGAAAATTAATCTTGAGCCAATTCCTGGAGTAGACTCGGCGTGAATACTACCACCGTGAAGCTGTACTAGCTGCTTTGTCACTGCCAAACCTAATCCAGCACCGCCGTATTCTCTAGCAATTGAACCATCAATTTGTTCAAAAGATTCAAAAATTCTGTCTAATTTATCAGTCTGAATACCAATACCAGTGTCGGCAACAGTAATCTCTAAATAAGATACACGGTTTGACAAATATTCTTCTTGGTCTTTCCTCCTTTGCTCCTTGTTAGAGGCAGTTGAGGTAAGTGAATTTCCATGTAAAACTGTGGCTGAGACTTCTATCGTACCACTTTCAGTAAACTTGATCGCATTGCCTACTAAGTTATATAAAATCTGCTGTACTCGATTTTCATCGGCATCGACAGGAGGAAGATCTTGATCAATTTTGTTAATTAATTGCAATTTTTTTTTGTCAATTAGTGGCTGGCATAACATTAAAACAATATCAGCCACCTCCCGCATACCAACTGGTTTAATTTTGAGTTCAATTTTTTTGTGTTTTAATTGAGAAAAATCCAGCAAATCGTTGACAAGTTGAGATAATCTTTTGCCGCTATAGACAATTAAAGAGAGATTAAATACCGTTTGTTTAGATAATTTTCCTGCGGCACCATCCGCTAGTGACTCGGCGATGCCAATAATCCCGTTTAGTGGAGTTTTTAGTTCATGGGAAGTATTAGCAAGAAATTCATCTTTTAATTTAGAATTTTCTTGCAAGTCTGCATTTTTTGCTTCTAATTCTATAGCGTAGTCTTGCAATTTTTGTTGTGCTTTATTAAACCTAAATTCAAAAATAAGTCCTATGAACACAATAAAAACGAGTGTTCCTAAAGGCGAAATATTTTGGTGCCAATTTTGAGGTTCAAAAATGTAGATCAAAAGATCATGAACAGCAGATAAAGCTAGAACTATAAAGCCAAAAGTAAATAACTTTGCTTCAAAATTACCTGTCAGAGATAACTTAATGGTAGTTAGCAATAAAATTACCGAACTTGTTAAAAACAAAACTTGATCAAGATATACAGAAGAAATCCAAGAATCATTTTGTGTAGCATCTAAAAGCAAAGCAGCAACTGCATAAACTAAATTTATTTGCCATAAATGACGAATAATTAACGTATGTCCATAGCCAAATATTTTTCCAAACAAAAGACAAGAATTGATTGGTATTGAATAAAAAGATATATGTTGTACGTAATCTAGCAAAGAGTGATTCTTGAAAAATAGAGCAATGAATTCAGAATCACAAACTATGTATACTCCTATGCTAATAGTTAACAATCCAAAATAAATATACGCTTTATTATCTGGTCTTTTTAGAAATAGCAAAAGAGCAATTAATCCTAAAAAAGTGAATAAAAGACCTAGAGTTGCGTCAAGTTCTTGCTGAAATAGCTTTTTAATTAATGCAGTCTGAGAACCAATTATTACTCTCTTAAACAAGCCGATATAAATAGATGGAGCCTCACCTACATACACTTGAAATAAAAGTATTTTATGTTGAAAACCTTGCTCTAGAGAAACAATTGGCCATTGATAATGATCAAAAAGCCTTTTCTCTGAGGAGTCCAGCGTAATTTCTGAATAAAGTTGTTGACTACCCAAGTAGGCTTTGAGTATATTTGGCACTGCCCTAAGATAGAGTGCTGGAGATTCCCATTGACCTGCTGGTAAAGGAACCTTTAGCCAGACAATCTTCTCCCCTTCAGGCTTCCATAGTCTTTTAGGAAAATCAAAGGGTTCCCAGCAAGAAATAGGACTCTTTTGTTGAGTGCAAGTGGGGGCATTAGCTTTTTCGGGAAGAAAGCTACCCCAGCGATACTGCCATCCCTGAGTTAGTTCTACTAGAGACAAATCTCCGTTTATCTGAGATGGTATTCGGCTGGGCGATGCGTAGAATGGCAGAGTACTTAGTCCTGTTAGTAACACAGTAAATAAACATAAGGCAATCGCGACGCGGCTCCAGCCAAACACAAGCTTCATGTTCTGGTTCTCCTGGGGAGTGATCGGCAAGGCTTCTTTCCGAGATAGAAGTCTTACAGCCTTGTTAGGGCCATTAGATATTCTTACTCGAAGATATAGCACTCTTATCCCTAGTACCTGCAAAAGTCAATTTAAAACCGAAAAATTTTCATTGGTCGGTTATGTTGCCAGAGTTTACGTAACCGAGTTTTTGTGGATTTATTGGTTCAATATCTTTTCATTAAAGATGAACTATAGCAATCTTAATATTAAAGGCGAGTTAACTCTAAAGGTATAACTGGCTAAGACTAAATATTATTTGTATATTCTCTAGCAGACAGAGTTATGTTAACTTTGTTTAATTTTCGTTCAATTCAGACGAATCAGGATTTACAGCTAAAAGTTCATTGTGAACAGATGTTACCCCTATAGCTGTTGTAGTGGTATATATTCAGCATCTTTGTCTGCAAAAGATAAACTTTGTGAACAAAGAAGTATTTGTAAAGCAGGGACAACAGTTTGTTTCAAAAAAGCTCTCTGAAAAACTAGTAATAGTACAATAATCGGAAAATAAAAAGGTAGGTTAATAGCAATGAATACCCAGAAGACCCAAACCCGGAATTTTGAGGCAATGGTCAATTTTTTTAAAGAGGATGACTGGCCATTTTCCCAAATAGATGGGCAACCAGTACTGAGTATGGGGTTTGAAGGCGAGAATGGTCAATGGATTTGCTATGCAAAAACACGAGAACAAGAAGAACAATTTGTTTTTTACTCAGTTACTCCCTTTCAAGTGGCAGAAAATAAGCGACAGAACGTGGCAGAGTTTTTGACTAGAGTCAATTACGGTTTGATCATTGGCAATTTCGAACTAAACTTTGATAATGGGGAAGTTCGCTACAAGACCAGTATTAATATTGAAGAAAATGGTCTTAATTCCCAGTTGATTGACCAACTAGTTTACGCAAATATTGTCACAATGGACAAATATCTACCCAGGCTGATGTCTGTGATTTACGCTGACGTAACGCCGAGTGAGGCGATCTCACAGGTGGAACGATAGATCAAACTAAGCTAAACTTTTGCCGCTGTGAGTAATGGTACAGGTAAAGAGAATACACTGTGCCTTATCTGGAAAAAAAAGCGGGGGGTGTTCCTCCGCTTGATTGCTTAAGTTTTACAAAATGATCAATAATAAGTTACGTCGCCCAGAATTAAAGCCATCTTAACTCATTGGCATTGCTTTGTGTAAATTTAAAACAACGCAATCGATGCTTTATCTGATTAGTAACATCTATGATCTAAAGAATTCTGGAATTTTTAGCTCTACTGTAAAGTGGGCTTAATTTTAATCGGCTTAAACTTATACAGGTTTAGTTTCTGTTTTAGAACTAACCAAAAGAAAAGAGGATCATCGACTAAGTATCTTCTCCATAATCTTTGAGGTTCAGATAGTAATCTGTATAACCATTCTAAGCCTACTTCGCTTACCCACTTGGGAGCACGCTCTACATTGCCAGCTTCAAAATCTATAGTGGCACCTATTGCCAGAAATATATTGATATTCGGCAATTTACTTCTGTATTTCTGGATCCACTTTTCTTGTTTGGGCGCACCCACACCTACTGCTAGTACTGTTGCGCCAGAATTTTTGATCTTGGCGATAATTTTTAAACATTCCTCTTCATTCTTTTCAAAGCCAAAAGATGGGGAATGTGCACCAACGATAATTTCTCTACCAACACTAGCGTTAATCTTTTGCTGAGCTTTTTTAGCAACCCCTTCTTTGGCTCCCAAGAGGAATATCCTAATATCTTCATTACTTTTATGATAATTATAAAAGGCTGGGAAGAAATCGGATCCGGAAATTTTTTCCTTTAGAGGCGTTCCTAAAAACTGTGAGACAAAGTAAATGATTTTACTATCACACAGTTTATAATCAGCAATCTCATAAGCATTATAAAACTCTGTATCTCTTTGCAGTTTAACTAAGTGATCAACGTTGGGAGTGAAAACGACTCCGCACTTCAGGTTTTCCAATACCTCTAATTCAGATACATTATCAACGTGTAAGTTTAATACTTTTACTGTTTTCATCCTCATTGATCCTACTGATTAAAGTATTCTTCTATCCTAAGATAACCAAATTCCTAGAACTTTTTTGGTCAGGCATCTGGCTTTAATTTACTGGTGTTAATTTAGTACTCAATCTAGAGGTTGGTAATTTCCTAAACAAACAACTCCTTACGAAAAGTTTTACATAATTTCTTTCAGAAATACATGTACGCTGTACAAGTTCACCAAATCTTTAAAAACCCAATAATTTATGACCTTTTTAAGTCGCTTCCATAGCTTAAACTCTGTTATCTTTTCTTGACATTGATAGACGAAAACCTTTATTCAAAAAAATGAGAACCTTAAAGTTCTAATATCATTTGCCTTAAAGTTTGATGTTTGTCCTCTGTCAAGAACACTTATTTGTCCTCTGTCAAGAACACTTAAAGGCTACTTTGGCAAATTCGTTAAGTCTGATATACAGAATAGACCATTTACCTTAATTCTTGTCAAGAGTAAAAGCGTATTTTAGAGTCTTAATTTTATTTTTGGCAGTTAAACTGCTGTGTCAGCCAACATTTCTTGGAGTTTTTTAGGACAAGTTGAAGTCATTATTTGAGATTATTATCTACTTTAATACTTATGCTATAGGTTCAATCTAGCCAGAAAATGTTAATACAAATAGGCCGAGACTTTTTCTCTCCCAGATGTTGATAAAGCTTAGACATAGTTACCCGGGTCAATCACCAATCCCTGGGCAATTACCTTAACTAGTGAGCAAAATTTGTCAGCTAGAGTAAAATTTAGACAGAAAGCACAGGAGAGTTTACTCAAGCTCGTTACGGTCTGCCATCATCGACGACTCAAGCCTCCAAAATCAGTACTAAGCTTTGTTGAACTATGAACTAAGGTGACCGAATGCATCTTGCCCTCGGAAATTGTCGCCCATGCAGGCAAAGCTCTGTATACGCTTAACCTAAAACGATCTGCCTTCAAGGATGAGAACAAGATTTATCAAAACTTCATCAAGGATTGATATAGCTTCATTGATTTTTCATCATTACTGATTGCTAGGACGATTATCGTGTAATTAGGGCTTACTGTCTTTGTAAAAAAAAAGTGTGGGTACCAGCGTCACTAAAGTTAGAAGTTACCTGATTTGGACTAATCTTTCCTCAGCTGAAGTAAGTCTCCTGTGTTGATCGACGTGCGCTATCTCCATGAAGAAAACTATGAAGAACCCTGTAATTGCTATCGGATTAGATGCAGCAGACCCCTCGTTGATTGAGAAATGGATGTCTCAAGGACATCTAAACAACCTGCGTCGCCTGCGTGAACAGGGAGCTTACGGACGCCTAAGGACTTTTGAGTACTATAGAGCAGAGACGCCCTGGGAAACATTCCTGACGGGTTGTTCTCCTCAAAAGACTGGATACTGGGCTCCTGTGAAGTTTCATGCAGATACCTATGGCACAGAAGACATTAAGGCCTACGATTTCATCGAACACTCGCCTTTTTACGCCCTAGGAGATGACTACCGAGTAGGGGCTTTTGACATTCCCCATTCCACCTTGGCTGACCGGGTAAATGGTTTGCAAGTCTTAGCTTGGGGGGCTCATGCGGCTCTTACTCCTCGTCATTCACGACCCGCAGAGCTTTTCCAAGAGATCATGGACAAGCACGGTGAACATCCTGCCTTTGACAAGGATTTCGCTAGCTGTCAGAATTTGCCAGCCTTAAAAAAGCTTCAACAAGCTTTGGAGATTGGCATAGCTCGTCGCTCTGTCATTTGTCAGGATTTATTGCAAAGAGAGCCTTGGGACTTTTTCTTGACCATTTTCGGTGAAACCCACTCTGCTGGTCATTACCTATGGCATACTAGTCAGCCGGATCACCCTCTCTACGAAGCCATGCCAGCTCATGCTGACGGTGACTGCCTGTTGGGAGTCTTCAAAGCTGTAGACAAGGCAGTGGGTGAGATTGTGGCTAAAGCTCCTGAAAACGCCAATGTTCTAGTGTTTGCTGCTCATGGCATGGGAACTAATGTCATGGATCTTCCCAGCATGTTGTTCCTGCCGGAATTTCTTTATAGGTGGAACTTTCCCGGAAAGTTCGGCATTGCCCGTGGTAAGGTTGGGCAAGCTCCTGGAAAACCCATAATGGGAGAACGGGCTAAACGGGGTTGGATTGGCACCGTCTGGAGCCTGAAGCATGAATCTAATCCAATTAAGGGGTTTTTGAGACGAAACCTGCCCACAAAAATCTTCAACACTCTAGAGCCATTCTTCGGCACTCGTCCATCGCTAGATCTAATCTCTCCTTTTGAGTTAATCGAGCAGTCAGATCCCTTCTTCTATCAGCCAGCCATCTGGTATCAAAAGTTTTGGTCGCAAATGAAAGCATTTGCCTTGCCTAGTTTTTCTGAAGGCTATATTCGCATTAATCTTCAAGGAAGAGAGTCTCAGGGAATTGTTGCTCCTGAAGATTACAAGGCTGTCTGTGATGAATTAATCGAAAAACTCTACCTTCTCAAAGACGCTCGGACAGGCGAACCGATGGTTAAAGAGATTATCCGGACACGTAAAGAAGCCACAGATAGCGACCCTAAGCTGCCTGATGCTGACTTAGTAGTCATGTGGCAAGAGAAGTATGCTACTGACGTTGTCGAGAGTCCAGATATTGGACGTATTGGTCCTGTTCCTTTTAATCGTACTGGCAGTCATCGTTCCGATGGATTCGTTATTGCCCAGGGTCCGGCAATTGAAGCTGGTTCTAACTTACCGACAGGTCATGCTCTTGATCTAACACCGACGATTTTACAATTGATGGATGCCCCCATCCCAGAAAAGTTTGAGGGTAAGCCTTTACCAATAAAGACAAAGACGCCAGTACAGATAAACTGAGCCACTAAAATTCTCTCACTGTCTTCACATCATCAAAACAAGAATTAAATTATGAAACACCCTGTAATTGCTATTGGCCTGGATTCAGCAGATCCACTTTTGCTAGAGAAGTGGATGTCTCAGGGATATCTGAAAAACCTTAGTAATCTCCGGCAACAAGGAGCTTACGGTCGCCTGATTAGTATGGAGTACTATAAGGGTGAATCAGCTTGGACAAGCTTTCTCACAGGTTGTCTTCCCCATACGACTGGCTACTGGTCTAAAACCAGGTTTAATAAACAGACTTACGAAGTCAAGAAAGTGGGGACTCATGGAGGCTATGATTTCGCCGAATATCCCCCCTTCTATGATGTAGGTGATGACTATCGAGTGGCAGTTTTCGACCTTCCTCAAGCTACTCTTGCTAAGCAGGTGAATGGGATACAGGCCTTAGCTTGGGGAGCTCATGCTCCCATGGGTCCCCGTGTCTCTCAACCCAAGGAATTACTCTCTGACTTAATTAATCAGTACGGAGACCATCCAGCTGATGCGGCAAGTCATAACGACCGTTCTGATTGGTACAATTCAGAATCTGTAGCTAAACTCCAGCGAGAATTGTCGCTAGGACTCTCTCTTCGCACAGCAATCACACGGGACTTAGCAGCACGGGAACCCTGGGATTTGTTCTTGACAGTCATTGGTGAAACCCATACAGCACAACACTATCTGTGGCATCTGAGCCAATCAGAGCACCCTCTTTACAATCCGCAGACAGCTGCTACAGCAGACCCGATGCTAGAATTCTTTGAAGCCGTAGACCAGTCACTGGGAGAGCTCTTAGCTGAAGCCCCAGAAGATGCTCATGTAGTTGTCTTTTCGGCTCACGGACAGGGTTCTAACTCCGCCGACTTACTCAGCATGATTATGTTGCCGGAGTTCCTCTATCGGTTTAGCTTCCCAGACAAATCCTTGCTAAATTCACAACCTATCGGAACCCCTCTAACAAAACCCCTAGTTCCTAAGAATAAAAAGCAAGGCTGGTACAGACAGCTTGACAACCTCAAAAACGAACCAGACGTAGCAGCAAAGGTTCTCCGGTTTGTCGCTCAAGCATTACCTGGTCGATTCCATAAGCATTTGGCAAAACTCTATAAACAGCTAGGTAAGCTAAGAGGTTCTGCTCAATCTCCGTTGTTTAGCTGGCACCCATCAGAGTGGTATCAGCCTTTTTGGTCACAGATGAAAGCTTTTTATCTGCCCGGTTTCTCTGATGGTTATATCCGAATTAACCTTAAAGGAAGAGAATCACAAGGTATAGTTTCCCTGGCAGAATACGATGCCCTTTGCGAGGAACTGATTAAGGAACTTCATCTTCTCACTGACCCTAGAAGCGGTAAGCCAGTAGTTAAGAAAGTCGTGCGCACCAGACAAAACCCGATGGATAGTAATTCCAAACTGCCGGATGCTGATCTAGTTGTTGTCTGGGAAGACTGGGCTGTGGATGTGATAGACAGCCCCACCTATGGTCGCATTGGGCCTGTGTACTTTAATCGTACCGGTGCCCACCGTGCTAGAGGATTTGTCGTAGCTAAAGGACCGGGAATTGCCGCTGGTTCAAACCTGGCTGAAGGGCATGCTGTGGACTTAGCCCCAACTATCTTGGAGATGATGGGCGCACCGATTCCTCAACGCCTAGATGGCAAACCCTTAGCATACTCTGATGGTAAGCCTTTGGTGTCTAAAGAAGCTTTAGTCTGATGCAACTAAAGGTAAGTTCTTGTAAATAGTCTGAGCTGGTTGACACAAGTGTTAAGTACAAGAAAGCTCTTACCAACTTGACTGCCCTGGAAGTATGCATTCTTGGGAATAAAGAAGGGACTACTGTTACTAGTCGCTGAAAATGGGAAATGGAAAATAGATGCTGTTAGCCGAATACTGGTGTATAAGCCCTATTTTCCATTTCCCATTGACTATTACTATTAGCTCGCGGAGCAACAATTAAGCATTCCTTCGCTACGCTTGAAGCATGCTCTCTCCTCAAAGGAGACGCTAAGCGCGAATCAACGAAGCGAGGGGATAAGTTTCTATTAGCGACGAATCACCCGTCTTGGGAGCAGGGGAGAAGTCAATTTGGGAACAACCAGTCAACAATCTCAAAAAGTTGCACTCGCCTTTTGCCTCGAATGGTAAAGGCTCTAGATTGCCTCAGCCTATTATTCTCTTGTTGCAGATGATTCAGTAACCCGTAGATTCCTTCTAAACTTACCAGATATTAATTCTAAAAACCTTAGAGTAAATCTACTAAGCAATTAATGAAAACTATCCAATCCGTTGCTCGGTATTTTCCAGATAATTGTGGAGGAATCCAAACTCATCTTAGTGAACTTTTACCGGTGCTACTAGCTCAAGGAATAGAGTGTCAGGTGGCCGCTTCTCAAGATAGCCCCGAAGAAAAAACCTATAACTATGGGGGAGTAGAGGTTTACCGCTATCCTGTATTTCCTAAGCCTCAGCCAGAACCCAACCACGGAGAAGCTCCTCACGGTGGTTTCGAGCATTTCGCTCGTTGGCTCAAGGAACAGAAAGCAGACATCTACCACCAGCATCAGTGGACACCTAAGTGCGGTTTGCCTCATCTTCGTTTAGCTAAAGAATTAGGAATGGCGACAGTGGTGTCTGTGCGTCTACCTCACCCTATCTGCCAGCGTGGTAGCTTAATGCTCAATGGACAAGAGGCTTGTGATGGCAAAATTGATGAGGTTCGCTGTAGCCAGTGTTGTGGTGTTTCGCAAAACCTGTCTCCTTCAGCTATCCAGAGTTTGAGTAACATGCCAATGCCTATAAGCGTTCTTGCAGGCAGAGTGTTAAACCGTCTGGAGCGCACAACAAATGACTCTCTTAGTTCTATCGCCGGTGAGTTGCTCAGCCCTCTTGCGTTGCCCGCTTATGTGGCTGCTCGCAGACGTGGTTTACTAGAAATGGCCAAATTTGCTGACCGCATCGTGGTCATGAGCGAATGGGTTAAGGAAGCAATGCTGATCAACGGTATACCTCAAGAGAAATTCTTTCTGTTGAAACACGGAATTTCTGATTTTTTGCATCAGCGAGTTTCGCAACCGAAAAAAACAACCGGACTTCTTCGAGTCGGTTTTTTGGGACGCTGGAATTCAACTAAGGGCGTTAATATCCTTGTAGAAGCAGTCAAAAGTCTTCCTCAAGATGTACCACTTGAGCTAATAATTCATGGTATTCCTGAAGAAAGTAAACGATATCAAGAACAAGTAATAGCTCGTATTGGCAATGATCATCGTATTCATTTGGCTCCTCAATTAAAGCGTCAAGAAGTATCTGCGGCATTGTCAACTTTTGATGTGCTAGCTGTACCGTCACAATGGCTAGAAACTGGACCAGTAGTAGTACTAGAAGCCCACGCTCAAGGCGTTCCTGTCATCGGCTCTAACTTGGGGGGAATTGCTGAGAAAGTAAAGCATGGTGTGGATGGATTGTTAATTTCTCCGGGTGATCCAACAGCCTGGGCTGAAGCATTCTCTCAGCTAGCTTTAGATGCAAATTTACTTAATAAACTTCGTCAAGGCATTCAGCCTGTCCGGACTATCAGTATGGAGGCGGCAGATTCTATAGCTCTTTACGAGAGTCTTTTACAAAAGAAGTTAGTCAGTGGCTCCTCTGAGCTTCTGCCAGCTTAAGATGGTAGCCTGCTTGGGGCTGTAGTCATGATCGGTGTCATCAGTTCACTGGTTCATTGTGCTAGTTCTCAAGAGGAAGCAATTAGGAAAAGAACATCAAATTTAAGGAACCTGGTCTAGAAATTCATGACTGGGTTACTTAAGTTTGCAGTAGTACTCCCAAGATACTCAATGAGCTGTAGTCTCTTTTTTAAGCTAATCTAGGAGAGACTGAAAGATTATCAGTAGTGTTTACTCTAGCTAAACTACGCTCTTATGGATCTGGAAAAGTATCTATCTCCCTCGCGGTGGTTTCAAAAAATAGCATCTGTTAAAGAAACCATAATCATTACATTATTTGGATGGATACCTCTTGCCCCAGGTATTCTGCTGAGAAGACTACTATATCCTTTGATTTGTATGCAGTTTGGCAAGCGTATAAACATTCGCTGTGGTGTTGAACTGGTTAATGCCAATCGTATTGAAATCGGCAATGATGTCACAATTGACAAATTTGTTCGTATCAGAAACGTCAACCGAACTAGTCAAGTTTTTCTTGGCGATCATGTATTTCTGCATCGCGGAGTTGATCTGAAAGTTCATAGTGGCGGCAGTGGCAAGTTTGAAATTGGTGAGCGTACAACTATTGGTCTTTATTCTTGTCTGTCTGGTCGTAACATTAAAATCGGCAAATACTGTATGATCGCGCCCCATGTAGGTATCTTTGCCAATAACCATATTTTTACTGATACAACGCGCAAAATCAAACAGCAAGGCAACAGTTACCAGGGAATTGTCATTGAAGATGATTGCTGGCTAGGCAAGGGAGTAACTGTAACCGATGGAGTTACTATCGGTGAAGGCAGTGTTATCGGAGCAGGAGCAGTTGTCACTACAGATATTCCCCCTTATTCGATTGCTGTTGGTGTACCTGCTAAAGTAATTTCTCAAAGGAAAGTTGCTCCTGAACCTTCCTTTGAAGCCATATCAGGATGATCGGATTCGTATAATTAATTTCCTTTATTTGGCTTGTCAAATGATCACGTTTTTCAAGTCAATGCTGTTGCCTGAGCTATCTGGGTGGGAATGATCGAAGTAATTCGTCTAAGCTTAGTCAGTAAAGTATTATAACTTAGCAGGAAAGCTAACCCGACCAAGAACATCTCAATGACTACAAATACACTCCAAAATCAACCTTTAGCTCAGAAGTCTTTCCGGCTAGAAGCTGGGGTAATTCCTTTGGTAGGATGGATTCCCTCACGACCGGGTAAGATCTTACGCCGGCTATTATACCGTACAATCTTTGCAAAAATCGGGACTAATGTTGACATTGAGTTTGGTTCCGAGTTCGTCTGTCCCAGCAATATTGAAATTGGGGATTTTGCTAGGCTGCACCGTGATTTGCGCATCTCCTGCCGCAAAGACAACAGTAAGATTCGATTAGGAGTGTGGGCTCAGATTGATCGTGGCGTTGATATTAAAATGCATCAACCTGGTGAGATTTTAATTGGTGATCATACCTATATTGGCCCTTACACCTGTTTATCTGGCAACGATATCAAGATTGGTAATTATTGTCTAATTGCTTCCCATTCGGGTATCTATGCTAACAATCATATTTTTGCAGACCCGAATCGCAGTATCGTCCAGCAAAGGAATAGTTATCAGGGAATTGTGATTGAGGACGACTGCTGGCTAGGGAGCGGAGTCCGAGTTGTTGATGGCATTACAATTGGCCAAGGCAGTGTGATTGGGGCGGGAGCAGTTGTTACCAAAGATATTCCTCCTTATTCCATTGCTGTTGGTGTACCGGCTAAGGTTATTGCTAAGCGAGATAGTAAGGGGAGGCATCCTGTAGAAGTTGAAGTGTGGCAAACATCTGCCAACAGTTCCCGACTGAAGGAATAGAAGATTAAAATCTCTATTTTTATATCGAATCTTATTCTCAATGTTCCGTTAGCCGTTTTCTTTTTGTGACTTCTCCCCTACTTGAAAGGCGGGAGAGAAGTAACGCTAGGTTACCCTAGAAGAAGGCAGCGCTTTACATTAGGGAAGCTAATCTTTGTCTAGCTCCCTGCAATTAAAATCTGTACTTAGGAGGATACTTCACTTGTGCTAGCTTAAAAGTGCCGGAATATCTGTTCTGTAGTAAACCGTTACTGACAATTGATTCTAAGAGAATGGCAGCTTTACTAGGTGAAAAAAAGTCTGTGTTTCTCGTGGAAAATCAGACAGATATTCACAGAGAACTTTTTAGAAATTTCCACATTAAAGATAAACTCTCTCAACTGGGGGACACCATTTGTCAGGATATGGAGAGTTTTGTCTTGAAGGATAAAAAATTTTGCTAAGGTGGTGGGATATTGCTGATATGTACAAGCAGGTGGTTGAAGAAACTCTTTCAATAAAGGGTCAACCCACTTTAGCAGAGTAGTCAGAATTAAAAATATTTCTGGCTATTTAGTTACAGTCAGTGAGTTGACCGGGGTGTTATCTCTACGAAAACAAATGCCGTTGACTAGATCTAGTGTTGCCTAAAATTCCTTTAGTGGCACAGACTGTCTATGCTGGCCAAGAGTCTGCATACAGAAGTATCACCTCAGAGAGGGGTATCTCTCTTGTCCAGACTCGAAAATTAGATTATCAAACTAGTTTGCCTAATCCGCAAACTAGCGCCATTAATTCGTAGGGTATAATATCAATTTTCCGATATGAAAGCAACTTACAAAAAACCCCGGATTTGTATTGCTCTACCAGGTATCCACTATCTTGCTGATACAACTTATATTTTAAATACCAGACCTTTGCTTCCTTATTTTGCGGAAGATTTTGAGGTGACACTTGTCGTAAGAAAAAATTTAGAAACTCCCGAACCTGGTGCCAACTACCTAACTATTCTTGATCCAACTAAACTGTCCTCTAAAGAAGCGGACAATCAAGACCCTTACTTTGTACCTACTGACCCCTTCCGGGCTATTAAGTATCTAAAAGTCTTAGACAAATTTGCCCAAAAACATGCCCAGGAATTTGACCTAGTAATTGAAAGACAGTGGTCTTTAGTGGGAGCTTTTTCTAGTGCTTTTAGCCGCTACGGGGTGCCCAGCATATTTATCGCTGAAGCTGAGTTTTATACACAAAAATGTCCTCAAGAGCGCTTCAAAAAGATCTTAAAATTTTCCCTTAATCAAATTATCCCCCACCTCAGACGCCGCTGGATCAGGCAAGCTAATAGCATTATCGTAGAAACTGACCAAATGAAGTCTTTTCTAACAGCTCATGGCTACCCAATCTCTAACAAGCCAGTCTACTCAATTCCTAACGGCATTGATCCCAATATTTTCTTCCCACAAGACCGTTATCTCTGCCGGGAAAAATTAGGAATTGAGCAAGACACTATAGTCTTCACTTATGTGGGTTCCTTAAGAGGTTTTATCCAAGAACCTGGCCCAATTATTGAAGCTCTAGGTCGCGAACAACCTAAAAATGTTGTTTTACATATGATTGGCGACGGCAAATACCGCAGGGAACTAGAAGCTATTGCTCGTAAGTTTAATTCGTCTGTAATTTTCCACGGGAGGCTTTCTCAGCAAGAAGCGGCTCTTTATATTGGGGCTGCTAACGTTTGTGTTGCACCCTACAATAAACAATTATTTCCCGATGAACTTTTCACAAGTGCTAGCTTGAAGGTCTGTGAGTATCTTGCTTGTGGTCGTCCTGTTATTACTATTCCTTGTGAAAGGATGGAGTATTTGCTTAATGGCAGTGACTATGGTTTCTTTGTGGAAAATCAGGTAGAAGATTACAGAAGATTCTTCAGAAATTTACCTAGTAAAGAGCAGATTAACCAGGTAGAAAAATCACTGATCACGGATTTAAGTAACTCCATCCTTAAAGAGAAAGGAATTGTCCTGACTTGGAGTGAAATCGCACAGATGTATAAGAAAGTTATCAGAGATAATCTATCTAAAAAACCTGAAAAATTGTTGTATGGCCTGCAAAAGCCAGCCCTTTATTCTAATTATTAAGTCAGAGGAAAGACTAAGCATTATGAGCATTGCCAAGGCTGCTCTATCTTGAGGCAGAAGAGTACCAGTCTCAAAAGCCAAACTCCATTTCTCAATCATTGATTTTATGATGGCTGAAGTAACTAAAGAAATTTCTGCCCACAATCTGGAGATGGAAGTAACACCTCTTATTTCAGTAGCAATCTGCACTTATAATCGAGCAGAGCAACTAGTCTTAGCGCTAGAGGGTATCTCTCAACAATCTCTACCCTTTGAGTACTTTGAGATCTTGATAGTAGACAACGGCTCAACCGACAACACTCAAGAGATTTGTACTCGCTATCAACAACAACTGCCGAACTTACGTTACGTTTATGAGCCAGTTCCGGGACTATCAAAAGCACGGAACACCGCCATAAGCCAATCCCATAGCAAGTACATCGCTTACTTGGATGATGATGCTATCCCTTGTCCAACTTGGTTAGAAACCATTTGGAAAACTTTTAAGACGGTTAAACCAGAACCGATTTGTATCGGAGGACCAATCTATCCAAGATGGGAGTCTTCCCCACCTAACTGGATACCTCAAGACGTAGAGTACCTATTCAGTCTCCTTGATTTTGGTGATCAACCCCACTGGCTAAAACTGCCTAAATATCCCTTCGGAGCCAACATGACCTTCCAGCGAGATGCCTTGTGTCGTGCTGGTGGTTTTTCTGAAAGCTTGGGTCGCCTAGGTAAGAGTAATCTGCTTTCCGGTGAGGAGTACCGAATCTACAGAATCCTGATAGAACAAGGCAAAGGTCTGCTTTACTACCACCCCCAAGCCTGGGTTGAACACTGCATCTCTCAAGAACGAATTAACCTCAATTGGATGCTTCATCGCAGTTACTGGCAAGGTCGCTCCATTGCCGTAGGTGCACGTCTGAACGGCAAACCTTTGGCTTGGGAATGGTGGCAAATTCTGGGAGGGCTTTTCAAGCACCGGAAACCTCTAACTCAAATACTGAATTTACTTCAAGCATGGCCTGACCTCAAAGCTAGAACTAAAGCGCAGGTCAAGATGGTGCAGAGTTGGGGCTATCTCTCTCAAGTTTGGCTGGACTCGGTTACTGGGAACTGGCTGACCACCACAGAAAATCCCTCTTTGACTTTAGAGGAGTTATCTGTTGGGACAAACTATGATTTACAGAAAAAACTTTAAACTTACAGCAGATTGCATTTGAGTGAAGTACAGAAAATACCTCCGCGCGAAGAGAACACAAACTACGTGAGGGCGATGGTACGCTCCAGTTAGATGCAAAAGGCTGTAGTTCTTTAGCTACCTACCACTAAAGGGCGTGATGAATACTCCTGTGATCGCTATTGGGCTAGATGGGGCAGACCCTGTACTAATAGAAAACTGGATGTCCCAGGGGCATCTCAAAAACCTCTGTCGCTTGCGACAACAAGGAGCCTACGGTCGCCTGACTAACGCAGAGTGCTATCAGACAGAAACACCCTGGACAACGTTTCTTACCGGTTGCTTACCCCACCAGACGGGTTACTGGACGCCAATTAAGTTTCAGGAAGGCACCTATAACCTCAAGCTGATTGGTGCTTACAATTTCCAAGAGCATCCCCCCTTCTATCTCTTGGGAGAAAACTACAGGGTGGCAGTATTTGACATACTCCAGGCTCATCTTGGCGAACTAGTCAATAAAGACGCAGTTCTCAGAGGCAGTAACTCTTTCTCACCAAGACTCAGTTACTTTTATCCAGAGCAGTTATTGACTCATTTAGCTAGTCAACCTGAAGAACTATCAGCATTCCCCGAAGAGCAGGGTGTCTGGTGGGATCAAGTTTATCTCACCCGTCTTCAGCAATCTTTAAACACTAGTATTAACCGACGCGCGGCTCACTGCCGAGACTTACTGCGGCAGCAAAAATGGGACTTGTTTTTAACAAGCTTTAGTGAAACCTACTCCGCCATCAAAAACTTCTGGTTCCTCAGTCAACCAGAACATCCGCTTTACCATCACCATCGGCTAGAAAGTTTTACTGGTGACCCGATGCTGGCAGTCTTTGAATCAGTAGACCGAGCAATTGCAAAAATTCTGGCAGAAGTGCCAAAAAATGCCTATGTCTTAGTGTTTTCGGTCAATGGCTCTGGCAGTAACAACACGGATTTACCTAGTATGCTCTTTTTGCCTGAGTTTCTCTATAGGTTTAGCTTTCCGGGAAAATCGATGCTGCCTAATTCCTCGCAGGGAACAGCTCCTTTACCACCAGTGAGTTCTCTGCAAAAAACAAGCTGGCAAGCGGCAATCTGGCGGCAGATGTATGATCCTAACCCACTTAAATATTGGTTGAGGCGTTGGGGCCCAGACAAACTTAACCAATCTCTAAATCAGCTATGCAAGCCAGTTGAATTGGCTGGTTCTGAGAAAAACCGGTCATTATCTTGGTGCGAAACTCAAGGTTTTCTGAGTGGTCAACCGGCCATGTGGTATCGACCATTTTGGCCTGAAATGAAAGCTTTTGCTCTGCCAAGCTGTTCTGAAGGCTATATTCGCATTAATCTACAGGGAAGAGAGCCAGAGGGAATCGTTAAGCCCTCAGAATATGAGGCTTTGTGTGAGGAAATCACACAACATCTCCATCACCTCAAGAATGGTCGCACGGGAACTCCGGTGGTCAAAAAAGTACTCCGAACACGAAAGTATGCTACTGAGTGTCACCCGAAATTGCCTGATGCGGACTTGGTAGTTATCTGGCAAGAAGTGACCGGCGATGTCATTGAAAGCCCTCATTGGGGACGCTTCGGGCCAGTTCCGTATTTTCATAGCGGTAACTGCCGAGCCGGAGGTTTTTTTAGTGCCCTGGGGCCTGGTATTGAAGCTGGCTCTGGCTTAGCTTCAAGTCATACTATCAATTTAACCCCAACCATCCTTGAGTTAATGGGTGTGCCAATCCCTGAATACTATGAGGGCAAACCCCTGATCAGCAGATCAGAAACTCATCACTGTTAGACAAAAAAGGCTTCAATTTTAGTCGGTCAGTGTGAAGTTTTTGCAAAGCTTCTCGCCACTGATTGCCTAACAACCATAAAAAAATTCAATATTGGTATAATATAAGTGGGGATCTCAACAGCATAAAGTACAATTTCGCTTATCGGTAAGCGACTTTCGGGGTTTTTGCATCGGCTATAAATTAGAAAAGTGAGACGACCCATTTATCTGGTACAACCAGAGCCACCGAAAAAGTTGAGGTCATCGAGGCGGATGCTCTAATGTTTTTTGCAAGATCTTTAACAATAGGGTCGATAGCAGCCATAGCAGTAGTAGTTGCTTCCAACCCAGTCAGGGCGCTACCACTCTCTCCTGGCGATCGGCTAAGATTATTCATTCCTGGTGAAGAAGGTTTACCTGATAACGAACGCTTTAGCGCTACTTACGAAGTTAATGTTGACGGTAATATCAATATCCCTTATTTACCGCCCTTGCGGGCATCTGGTAAAGAGGTTTCAGAGTTAGAGCAAAATATTAAGCAAGCTTTACTCTCAGGAGGCTTTTTCCAGCGCGATTTCCTGCGAGTTAGCCTAGAAATTTTTGAATGGGCAGCGGTTCAGGTAACTGTGGGAGGAGCAGTTTTCTATCCTGGTCGCGTCTTGATTAATCAGACAGATTCAAAAGGTAGAGACTTACCAGCAGCGATCGCCACATTGTCTGGAGATTATCCGGCAGATCGTTATCTAACTAATGCCATTCAGGCGGTAGGGGGTGTGACTCCTAACGCTAACATTGAACAAGTGCGCTTGATTAGGGGTGGTCAAGAACAGCAAATTGATTTATCTGGAGTATTTACCGGGGCCCCTGTCAATGATATTGCTCTGATTGCTGGAGACCAAGTTGTCGTTCCTGAGCTAGATCGCGCCCAAAACCAGCTAGTGCGGCTTTCTCAGATTACTCCCGACAGTATTCGCGTCTACCTGTCCAATCTGAGTGATCCCAATGCAACTACTCCGCGAGCTGATCAGCTTCCTTATGGTTCCCGCTTCTCTCAAGCTGTAGTTGCTGCCAACTGTTTAGGAGGCTCATCGGCTGTTAATGCTAACCGCAAAGCAATCTTAGTGCAAACTAATCGCGTAACCGGAGAGACTCAGACTTTCGAGAGTCCTGTTGAGAATTTGGTAAAACAATCTTCGACAAATCCAGAAGTCAATCCCTTCTTGATGCCAGAAGATAGTATTGCTTGCTACGATTCAACAGCCACTAACATTGGCAACGTATTTAACCTTCTGGGAAATATCTTCAACCCTATAAGAGCATTGCAACAGATATTTAGGAATTGATGATTGCTCACAAATCTGCTTCAAAATAATGACTGAGTCTATTATTGCATCTGACCACTCTCCAGAATTGACCAAGAGCCAAAGAAGTTGGCTCCCTTCTTTATTGCTGGGTTTATTTGCTAATGCGGCTATTTGGGGCTTAGCTTTCGTCTATCTCAACAATGCTATTCCTCTTTACACTAGTAAATGGTCTCTCACTTTACCTGGAGGGGGTTTTTCTAGTAATGTTGATTTGCCCAATATTGGAGCTGCCTCTTCTCAGGTAGGAGCTGCCTACGGCATTAACAGAGACCCCAGGGAAAACTACAAGTTTGTGATTAGCAGTGAGCCGGTTCTCCGAGCTGCAGCGAACCAACTCAACATGCCTCCAGAAGAGTTTCCCACGCCCCGCGTCAAAGTAATCGATAACTCTACATTGATGACTTTTGAGCTGCGTGGGGGTTCTCCAGAGGAATCTCAAAGACAGTCTGTTGCCCTTTACGAGGCTTTCCAAGATAGGCTGACTGAGTTAAGGGTTGAAGAAGCAAATCAACGTCGGGAAAAAATTCAATCCACTTTGGATGAGGCTCAAGTAAAGCTAGAATTGGCTCAGAAAAGGGTTTCTGAGTATAAGTCTCGTTCAGGCTTAGTTGCAGATGCTCAAATTGAGCAGCTCTCGTCGAGTATTGAGCAACTACGCAGACAAAAAGCTGAAATTGTTGCTCAGGGTCAAGACACCGGTGCTCGACTCAGAGAACTATCTACAAATTTACAGGTAGCTGCCCCACAAGCAGGCGAAGCGTTTAGCCTCAAGGTAGACCCCCTATTTTCCCAGTACAGGCAAGAATACAGCGACGCTACCGTTGCCCTAGGCGAACTTGAATCGAGATACGGACCAAATCATCCGGCTGTAGTGCGGGAAAGACGTCAACAGCAAGCTGCAGAAAAAGCCATGCAAGCACGCAGCCAGGTTATTTTAGGACGGTCTGCTGGAGAGCAAACCATGGCACAACTCAATATTGGTAGTGGTCAAGAAAGATCATCCCGAGAAACCCTGTTTTATGACTTAGTAACTACTCAAGTAGAGCAACAGGGGAATGAAGCTAACACTCAGGAATTAGATAAACAAATTTCTCAGCTAGAAAAAAGACTTCAAACCCTATCGGAGTACGGTTCTACGCTTGATGCCCTCAACCGGGATTTACAAATTGCCGAAACCGTCTTCTCAGCCACTCTAACTGGCTTAGATCTCGGAAAATCAGAGATATCTGCTACCTATCCTCAAGTGCAACTGCTCACCGAACCGAGTTTACCCCGCAAGCCAACCACACCAAATAAAACTTTTACTTTTTTAGGCGCAGCTCTAGGCTCACTGTTGGTGACTACGGGCTTAGTTTTATTGGAAGTACGCCAACACCAACGGCGCAAACGGGAAAGTTTTGCACGATTACAGGATAATGAGTTGGTTCAGTCACAATCAAGATGGTTGAACCCAGACTCCAATTCAGAAGTATTGGATTTAAGTAAAAAGCAATAATCAAGGTTTTTGCTTTCAAGCAAGTTAACTCTGGGGAAAATATCTATTTTTTTTCCTTAAGGTTAAGAGAATTGCTTAATCACCTAACTTAATTAGACTCAGTACCGATGAAGCCTGATAATTTTGCCGAACGCATAGTCTGGTACTCCCTAATCTTCACCTACGGTTTTTACCTAGTTGGTGGTCTTTATCTTGTCGGACCAGCAACAGCTTGGATACTGTTAATTTATCTATGCAAAAAGCTGTGGGAGCAGAATGAGAGTACTCCTGAAGAGGAACAGATTACTATTTCTTGGCAAATGTGGGTATGGATTGGGGCAATGCTGATCGAATTGTTTGCCTTAGTTGTCGGACATCTCGATTGGCGTTTAGGTAATGTGGCAATAATTAAATCTTCTGTAGGCTGGGCGAGAAGTTGGGCTTTACTCGCAATATTTCCCATGTTCGGTTGCCTAAAAATTCGTCCCCGCCTGATTTATCGTGCCGTCTGTATAGTTTGTCTGCAAACTATAATTATTGCCCCATTTCTTTACCTTACCTATCTAGCAAAACTGCCTCCTACAGTTTACACCTCTCCTTTACAGTATCTAGGAGGAGGAGGAGAACTTTTCTTTAGGATCAACCTTTACCTTGGTGACGGACGCTTAGTTTTTTTTGCACCTTGGGCTCCTGCTATAGGCACAGTTGGTAATATTTACTTCTTCATTGCTTTACAAGAAAAAAACACCAGATGGCGTTGGTGTGGTCTTGTTGGTAGTTTTTTGATGTGTTATCTTTCAGCAGCTAGGGCAGCAACTTTATGCCTGCCATTAATATTATTAGGCGTTTGGGGTTTGACCAAAATCACCCGCCATTTCTTTATAATTGCGGTAGGTTTCACTACTGCTCTTGTGGGAATTCTGGCTCCATCAATTATCGATGTGGTTGCTGTTTATTGGGATAATTTACGCTCAAGTCGTGCTGGTTCTACTCGAGTTCGTGATGCTTTAACACGGATCGCTTTCCGCAGATGGAGTGAGGCTCCCATCTGGGGTCATGGAGTAGTGCAACCTGGCCCTCAGATGGTGGAGTTTATGAAGATCGGTACTCACAACACCTACTTATCACTGTTATTCGTTAAGGGTATAGTCGGGCTGATAGCTTTTGTTGTTCCTCTAGTAGTGAGTTTTATCGACTTCTTATTTAAAGCTCAAACTAGCAATATTGCCAAGCTAGGTCTAAGCGTACTGTTAATTTTAATTTTCTATGGCTTCAGCGCTAATTTAGAAAGTATCGCCTATCTTTATTGGCCTGGCTTGGTAGTAATGGGTCAAGCAATGCAAGAAAAGTTACCTAGCGTTAAGAAAGTTAGCTTAATTGCATCTTCAACAACAAATTAACTTGCCATACTAAAAGTCATGATATAAGTCAATCAACGTCATTCTTTGTCAAACAAGATAACAACTATTATTGTGATGGTTTCTAACTCTTTCGATAAACAAAAAATAATTTAATTTCCTACTAGACAATGAATTAACCTATTATGCTAGCAGCGCTTACATAAGTTAGTTTTATCTTTTGGAGGAAAATGACTAGTATTCCCAGGGCTTCTACCTCTTTCACTAGAGAATCAATCAATAAAACACACTGGTCAATTTACTTATTGGCCGTCTTAGCTGCTAATTCTACATTATGGATTAGTGCTTGGCTTTACTTAAAACTGATACCACCCACTTACACTAGTGAGTGGCTTGTTAGTTTAAGAGAGGTTACTTCCTACACAGACATCAAACTTCCAGAACTAGGTGGTGCATCTTCTTCGGTAAAATCTCCTTTTGAAAGCAGAACACAAGATCCCAGAGAAAGTTACAAGCTGATTGCCGCCAGCGAGCCAGTCTTGGAAGCCGCCAAAACTCAGGTGGGGCTGGAAAAGTTCCGCAAACCCAGAATTGAGCTGGTAGATAGCACTACCCTGATGCAGTTTCAAATAACTGGTGATAGCCCGGAAGAAGCTCAAGAAAAAGCCTTTGCCCTTGAGCAGGCTCTAGTAGCACGGCTAGATGAATTAAAAATGGAAGAGTCGGCTCTTCAAAAGGCAGAAACTCAATCTGTTCTGGAGAGTTCCCAGCGCAAGCTGGAAGCTGCTCAAAAGCGCATTTCTGATTACAAAGCGCGTTCAGGCTTGATGGATAGAGTTCAAATCTCTGAACTTTCACAGAGCATTGAGTACTTACGCCGACTATATTTGGAAACAAACGCTGAACAGGGGCAAGTTAATAGTCGTTATCGAGAGTTATCAGCAAGCCTTGACAAGTCTCCGTCTCAAGCATTTGAGGCTTTTACTCTCCAAAATGACAGGCAGTTTCAAAAACATGACAAAGATCACTCTGATGCTAATGCGGCTTTAGCTATTTTACGTTCGCGCTATGGCCCCAACCACCCTGCTGTCGTTAGGGAGCAAGGTAAGCTAGATGCTGCTAATTCGGCAATGCTGGTTCGGAGTCAACAGCTATTGGGACGTCCCACAAATTCTGCCATTCTAGATCAACTCAATATTGATAATAAAGACGATTTAGAAGTTTCTGTGCAAAACAAACTTGCTGAAGGACTCATTGAAGCCGGAGTACGTCGGACTGAATTAAAAGCAAAAGCTCAATCAATGGAGCAAAATCTTGGTGATTTGGAAAATAAGCTACAGATTCTCGGTAAGCATGAAGCTAATCTAGAAGCTCTCCGGCGGGATTTACAAATTGCTGAAGCTGTTTTTTCCTCCACCTTGGCGAAACTAGATATTGGAACCTCTGAAATTCAAAGTTCTTATCCTCCTATACAAGTAGTTACGACGCCTAGTTTACCAAAAAGTCCCAGTGCGCCCAAAAAGAGTTTGGTTTTGCTAGGCACTCTAATCGGTTCATTTTTCATAACTACTGGTATAGGCTCATTGTGGTTGCGCAAACAGTTAGGCAAGCGTCAGCAAACCAAGCAAAAAATTTCTCAAAAACCGGAGCTAGGTAAGTCTGCACCATTAAAGTTAATTTAGCTGCTTCTACTTTTCTGGTGTACTCAAAATAACCAACTAGGCAATTTATTACTGTCATTGATTTGCAAAAGAACTGAATAAGCCTTAATTTGTCTTAGCAATCTCCTGGCAAAGGGGTGCATCCCGCAAGACAAACTTTTAAGTAGGAGTAATAAATAGTTTTTCTGCGCTAGGTACAGGCAAAAATTTTCAACCAAGCCCCAATGAAACCTAGAAACATTGAAGAAAGTGTAGTATTTTATTGCATAACCGGAACCTATATTTTGTACATAATGGGGGCTCAATTTATTGTAGTGCCTTTAATGGCGTGGTTACTGACATTATATTTATTCAAGAAGCTCTGGCAGCAAAATCATCAAACTACCCAAGAAGAAAAAATTACCATTCCTGTAGGGGTTTGGGCATGGATTATCGCGGCAGCAGTTATTGAAGTGGCTCTGATTGCAGGTCACTTAAGTTTTCATTATGGAGTCACTACTATTGCCAAAAGAACTATAAACGCCTTTGGCAGAACTTGGTTGCTCTATGGAATATTGCCTCTTGTCGGTTGCCTCAAAATCAGACCACAATTGGTTTACAGAGCAGCTTGTATTCTCTGTTTGCAAAGTTTAATTCTCATTCCCCTTTGCTATTTTGCCGCAACAGCAGGGCTTCCGAGTTTTTTATACGATTCTCCTCTTGCCAAAATCGGTGGCTATGGGGACATCTATTACCGAGTGCGTCTTTATATTGTAGAGGATAATGTAACGCGTCTGGTTCTATTTGCTCCATGGGCACCCATTTTAGGATTAGCAGGAAATGTTTATTTCTGCTTAACTCGTCAAGAATCTGATAGAAGATGGCGGTTGCTTGGTATGGTAGGTGCTGCGGCTATGGCATGGAGTTCCGGATCCCGTGCAGCACAAATATGTCTGTTGGTCATGCCAGTAGTAAGTTGGCTAGCAGTAAGAATTTTCCAACCTAAGATACAAATTTTCCTAGGCTTTACTGGTGCTTTAGCTGGTTTTTTTAGTTATTGGTTGATTAATTTGGCTGAAGATTTCAAGAATTACTTCGATGGTTTACGTAGTGACTCTTCTTTAGAACGGCGCATTTTGCAACGCATTACCCGACATCGTTGGTGGCATGATGCTCCACTTTGGGGTCATGGGGAAGTCAGTGAAGGACCTGCAATTGTTAATTTTCAAACTCTTGGTAGTCACCATACCTGGAACGGTCTACTTTATATTCACGGTGTAGTAGGTTTTTCTGCCTTTGCCTTAGCAATGTTTTGGACTTTTGTGGAACTTCTTATTAAGGCACAAAAGAGTGAAACGGCTAGAGTGGCATTAAGTATCGTATTAGTGATCTTTTTCTTCAGTTTTGTCGATACCTTAAGTAACCCGATTTATACCTTTTGGCCGGGTTTACTCATACTTGGTATTGCCTTCAAGGAAAAAATGAAAAATCCTTTAGAGCCTGAGAAACAGCTCGAAGATGCCCGCCAAGAATCAATGGCATTTGAAGTGGGATCTTAAACACCTACACAACTTTTTCAATATATACTAGAAAAAGAAATTATTCAGCAACCCTTGGTTATTTAATCAACACAGGTCGAGAATCAATATACTGATTGGGATTGTGGAGTATGCAAGCTGAATGCGAAAAAGTAGTTAATAATCTTAACAATAGCTTGGAAAGGAGCCTCTATGCCAGTTATATCTGTGGTTGTTCCTGCATACAACGTTGAGCAGACCATCTTAGAGACACTTCAATCGATTCAGCAGCAGACTTTTGTAGACTTGGAAATCATTGTTATCAATGATGGTTCAACAGACAGAACCTTAGAGTTATTAAGTACAATTGAAGATCAAAGACTCAAAGTTTTTTCCTATGAAAATGGGGGATTACCAGTAGCCCGTAATCGAGGAATTAGCCGTTCCAACGGTCAATTTATTGCTTTCATTGATGCCGATGACTTATGGACACCAGATAAGCTTGCACTACAACTAGAAGCTTTACAAAGAAATCCACAAGCTGGTGTCGCATACAGTTGGACTATTTTTATAGACGACGAGGGTAAATTTCTCTACGCGGGTGAATCTCTCTTTCACGAAGGTGATGTCTATCCTCAACTATTGGTGAAAAATTTTATTGCTAGTGGCTCAAATATTCTGGTTCGCAGAAATGTGATTGAGGAAGTAGGAGAGTTTGATTCACAATTGAAATCTGCTGAAGATTGGGACTACAGTCTTCGCCTTGCTGCTAGGTATCCTTTTGCCCTGGTTCCCAAGCATCAGATACTTTACCGTAAATCTTCGCAGTCCATGACAGCAAAAGTTGATGTAATGGAAAAGGCTATTCTCATCGTAATTGATCGGGGATTTCAGGCAGCACCGGAAGATTTACAATTTCTGAAAAACCGAACATTGTCGAACACTTATCGTTTTTTTACGAAACTTTGCCTGGAGCATATTTCCAGTAAAGACGGTGTTGTCAAAGCTCGCCAAAAGTTACAAAAATCTATCCAGCTTTATCCAAAAAGTTTACTTAAATTGGAAACTCAACGTTTACTTTTAAAGCTGTTATTTAATATGCTCTTTCCTCGGAAAACAGCTAATAGCTTAATTCGGTTTTTCGGTAAACAATTTCCGATGTTTTCTATCCAGGACACCAAATTAAATTAGGCAAATTAAACTAAGTTGCTTAAATGCTTATATATAGATGAATAAGAGTGCTAGTTTGCCAGTGTAATTTCCTTAAAAAAACATGAATTTGATTGAAAAAACCAGGAGTTGGGTAAAGAAAAAATCTGCTAATAATTTTATTCGCAATCTTGGCTGGCTAACTGTTGCACAAGCTCTCAACCGTGTCTCCCGCTTAGCAACAACTGTGATCATAGCTCGTTACTTAACCAGAGAAGATTTTGGACTAGCAGCACTAGTTACTACAACCTATGACTTTACTAGAATACTAACTTCGTTTGGTATCGGTGCCAAAATTATTAGAGCTGAAGAATCAGAAATTGAAGACATCTGCAATGGTGCCTATTGGTTAAACTGGCTGATGTTTTTGATCTTATTTGTTGTGCAGTGCCTATTAGCCTTCGGCGTAGCTTGGTTTTACGACAATAATCGCCTCATTCTGCCAATTTTAATTTTATCATTTGTTTACTTAATGAGTCCTTTTGGACGAATACAATCAATATTGATTCAAAAAGAAAATCGTCTCAAAATAACTGCACTTAGTCAATTTCTTACCATAACAACAAGTAATATTGTTACTGCAATTTTAGCACTTTTTGGAATGGGTTTGTGGGCAATAGTCTTACCAAAACTCATAACACCATTCATTGAAGTTTATGTGTATCTCAACAACCATACTTGGCGACCTTCGGGCGGATTTACGACAAAATACTGGCGAGAGATTTATCAATTTGGGATTAAAATCTTAGGAATTAACTTCCTAAGATTATTGCGAGAAAACTTAGATTACTTAATAATAGGAAAATTTTTAGGAGTTGAGGTTCTTGGAGTTTACTACTTTGCTTTCAATGCAGGCTTAGGAATCAGTTTGACTATTATTCAATCCATTACTGTTGCTCTATATCCCCACTTGTGTGCGGCAAGAACAAACTTAGTTAAATTTAAGCAGACTTATTTTAAAAGTCTCAAAACTATTGCGATGATTATCATCCCTTGTGTTCTTTTGCAATCTAGTTTGGCTCCTTTTTACGTACCAATTATTTTTGGTGAAAAATGGGTGGCTGCTGGTGCAATCCCCATTTTAATTTTAATCTGTTTATCAGCAATTCCTCGACCGTTTGAGTCAGCCTCAGCCCAGCTTTTGGCGGCTATTGATAGACCAGATATAAGTCTACGTTGGAGTCTTTTATTCACTGGTATTTTTGCTATAGCAATAGTCATTGGCATGCAATGGCAAATCGTCGGCGTTGCAGCTGCAGTTCTAATAACTCATCTAGTAGCTGTACCTATATTCGTCATTTTGAGTACATGGTACGTTTTCTACCGAAAAGCAAAGTTGAGCTAACGTAAGATATTACTTAAAGGAGGTAAACTCAGCTCTTCATTTAATTGCTTGACGATTTTTCAAAAATCTAGATTAATAAAACTTCTCTAGTAACATACATCTGCCATCACCTATGAATCTTTCAATTCCTCTTGTTTCAGTAATCATTCCAGCTTATAATGCTGCCCAATTCTTGGCTGAAGCTATTGAATCTGTCATTTCACAAACTTTTACAGATTGGGAATTGTTGGTCATAGATGATGGTTCTACAGACAGCACTGCTAGCCTTGTTCAACGTTACTCCCAGCAAGACTATCGGGTGAGACTATTCTCTCAGGTTAATCAAGGTGTATCTTACACTCGTAACTTGGGAGTGGAGATGACCCAGGGGAAATTTATTGCTTTTCTTGATGCTGATGATCGATGGTTACCTGATAAATTAGCTGTACAAATCAAGTTCTTAAATGAGCGGTCTGATGTTGGCATCAGCTTTGGTCGCGTGAAATTTATCAGTTATGACGGCAACTTCACTGGTCAATTTTCTACAGGACGTCTAACTGAGATAAAACCTGAATATCTCCTCTATGAAAATCCAACTACTACTACCTCTAATTGGGTAGTTAGACGCGAAGTTTTTCAGTGTTGTGGAGGATTAGATCAAAGTATGAGCTACTCAGAAGATGTTGACTGGCTATTCCGAGTAATGTTAAAGAAACAATGGCAAATTGAGGGTATAGACCAAATACTAATGTGCTATCGTACTAACTCAACCGGTCTTTCTTCAGAATTATACCGGATGGAGGATGGCTGGAACCTGCTGATCAGTAAAGCTATGAATCAGGCTCCGGAATTAGTAAGTAAACATTACTCTTTAGCTAAAGCTGTTCACTTGCGTTACTTTGCCAGGCGAGCCATTCGTTTAAAACTACCCTCTCAAGTGGGCGTCAGTTTTGTCAATCGAGCTCTCCAGTCTGATTGGAGATTGCTCTTCAAAGAACCACGTCGGACATTACTTACGGTAGTAGCGGCTTATGTAGTGCATTTAATGCAAAGCCTAAATTTAACGAAAAAGAGTGTGGAGGCTTGAGCCGGATAAAAATTAAGCAAAATCATACAATAATAAATTACTGAAGTAGTTTGCAGAAGTAGTTTTAAAGACCGTTCTCGGTATAAAGTAACGCAGGCATTATTTTAGACAGAAAGCTGTAATTCCAGTTAGTTTTTTTTAGGGGTCAAGATGAAGAAAGTATCTGTAATTGTTCCGGTTTACAAGGTTGAGAAATATATCAAGGCTACTGTGCAGTCTGTCTTGGATCAAACCTACCCCAACTTGGAGTTGATTATTGTTGACGATGAGTCTCCTGACCGAAGCGTAGAAATCTGTCAGCAATTCAACGACCCCAGAATCAAAATTATCCACCAAAAAAACCGAGGACTAGCCGCAGCAAGGAATGCTGGAATTCGTTACGCTCAGGGAGAGTATTTAGGTTTTTTGGATGGAGATGATATCTGGTTGCCTGAAAAACTAGAAAAACATGTCGAGCATTTTGAAAATTCTCCGACCGTAGGAATCAGCTTCAGCCGTTCGGCTTTTATTGATGAAGAAGATAAACCTCTACGCATTTATCAAATGCCTAAGCTGAAAAAAATTACTAAAGCTGATGTATTTTGTCGCAATCCGATTGGCAATGGCTCGGCAGCAGTTTTCCGGCGAGAAGTGCTAGAAGCAATTAGTTTTAAAGATAATGTTTACGGAGTGGAGGAAGACTGTTACTTTGATGATCGGTTCCGCATGTCACAAGACATAGAATGTTGGATGCGGATGGTAATTCAGACCCCTTGGCAAATTGAAGGACTTCCAGAGGCTCTGACCCTGTATCGAGTTAATTCAGGTGGGCTTTCCGCAGATTTACTGCCCAAATTAGCCTCATGGGAAAGTATGGTGGAAAAACTCCGTCCTTATGATCCAGAATTAATTAGTCAGTGGGAAAACCCAGCTAGGGCATACTTTTTGCGGTACTTAGCCCGCCGGGCAGTTACTCTGCGCGGGGGCAAGTCGGCAGTTGACCTGTTCAACCAAGCCATTGCCACAGATTGGCGTATTCTACTGAAAGAGCCTCGTAGGACTTTATTAACGGGCGGTGCCGCCTATTTACTTTGGCTCTTACCTCAGTCTCTTTATCAACAGATTGAGACTTTTGCTTTAAATGTCACAGGTAACAACCAAAAACGACAGATTTTGCAGGAGCAAGGAGAGCACTAAGCATGAAAAGACGCTATTTTTTAGCTTTCTTTACTACTTTTTTGCTGAGCGCTGGTGTTTTTTCTTTGAAGGCAGCTTCGAGTCGAGGAGTAGGCAAGGCACGCCTTGCCCTTCTAACACGGGGCGTTAATCTTAGCCATTGGTTTGCTCAAACTCGTTTAATTCCTGAGAATTTCCAGAATCGCATCACGACTGAAGACATCAAGCGCATCCGAGAAATGGGCTTTCGACATGTTCGTCTCCCAGTGGATCCGGATATTTTGTTTGACAAGGAGAAACCTGAAAGCCTCAACAAAGAAAATCTCAAATATTTTGATGCTGCTGTTGACAAGATTTTGGCACAAAATTTAGCACTGATTGTGGACTGTCATCCTACATCTGGGTTTAAGCAGCGTTTATATCGGGATGCATCCTTTGCTAAAGACTTTGCTCGTTTTTGGCGAACACTGGCAGAACACCTTGGTCGTCGCAGTCCTGAGAAAGTGTTTCTCGAGGTACTCAACGAACCTGATACCGAGGATCCGCAAGAATGGTACGACCTACAGAGGCCTCTATTAGCAGCGATGCGAGCCGGTGCGCCCGAACATACGCTGATTGCCTCTGCCAATCAGCGTGTTGGGGATGATTGGAGTCCCATCAGGGCATTGGAGATGCTAACTCCCGTAGACGACCCTAACGTAGTTTACAACTTTCACTATTACAAGCCAAAACAGTTTACACACCAAGGCGCAACTTGGGGCTGGGATCTGTTGCAGTATTTTCGTGATGTTCCCTACCCCTCTAGTCTGGAAGCAGTAGCACCCCTGATATCGAAGATTGATAATGTTGCTGCTAGAAGATCCCTGCAATACTACGGGGAACAAACTTGGAATGCCGACAAAATTGAAGCACAAATTAGTCGTGCTGCTGCTTGGGCAAAAGCTCATCAGGTCTGCGTTACCTGTAATGAGTTTGGCGTTTATCGCCAAGCAGCTCCTGCTGAAGACCGCGCCGCTTGGCTGCGTGACGTTAGGTCAGTTTTAGAACAGCACCAGATTGGTTGGGCAATGTGGGATTACAAAGGCGGCTTTGGCGCTACTATCGAGGTCAATGGAGATCTGGTACCCGATAAGAGAGTTTTGTCGGCTCTCTTCCAAGACAACAGTTCTTGACATCTGCGAATTGCCCTTGTCTCAGTTATCCCCATAGCCATAGTTAACTAAAGAGATAGACAAATTATCGAACATTTTGCAAACTGTCTGTTTTGTCTGTAAAGAGTTCTGTAAAGATGCTCAGCACTGAGCGCTGGCGAACTTTGATATTGACGTTAACTCTCATCCCTGATTGCAGTGGTATGGTTCTGTCATTAACCACAATAGACTGTTCCTTCAAGCTAATTTCAGCAGGAAAAGTATAGTCAGGTCGATTTTCTTGGGGAGCAGGTGGCAGTGCGTCGGAACCAACAGATTGCAATTCCCCTTCAATATCACCAAATTCACTGTAGGGAAACGACTCAATCCTGACATCAGCTGGCATACCATCTTTGACAAAACCAATATCCTTGTTGGTTAAATAAACCCTAGCAACCAGAGCATCACTGGGCACGATTTTGAGAACAGGCTCATTGGAGTTAGCCACGTAACCAGCTGATGGGGGTTGTAAGTCAAAAACTGTTCCAGAAACAGGTGCCCGCAGTTCTTGATAGCTTAAGTTGAGGTTCGCTTGACTTAGTTGGCTATCAATTTCCGCGATTTGTTTTTCATTCTCGACAATAACTTTATTTAGTTGGGAGTCAATTTCGGCAAGTCGTATTTTATTTGCCGCAATTTGATCGTTCAATTCTTTACGCGTTAGTGCCTTAGTATTTTCTAGCTGTTGGCCAGCTTTAGCAATCTCCAGTCCCAAGCGTGCATTCTCCTGGGTTCTGACATCAACCTCAGTTTGCTTCTCCTTGACCGCCTCTTGCTGTCTGAGGTACTGGATGCGGGGAACTGCTCCCTGAACCGCCAAGGGTTCCATCTCCTCAAGAATTCCTTGCTCTACTCTAAAGCTGCTTATGGCAGTTTGCAGTTGAGTTTGATTCTGTCGACGCTGCTCTTGTAGCTGTTCAACTTCCTTTTGCGCTGCCTCTACACGAGATGCCTGTTCAGCTCTAGCATCGATAAAACGACCTCGTTCTTCTAGGGCAATATTAGTAGATAAAGAATCACCATTGAGTAGAGCCTGGTAAAATTCGTTTTCTGCAAGCAGAGCTTTTCGGCTTTCTGTGAGAGAGGCGATTTCCCCAGAAAGTTTCACGTCTGGTAACTCTTGCTCTGTAACAGCTAACAGCGCGCTATTCCTCAGCTGAGAGCGATAAAACTGATTTTCTTTCATTAAAGTAGCACGTACTTTACTCAGAGAAGTAATTTGCTCTTGAGCTACTTTCGGCTCAAAAGTAATTAACACATCGCCTTTCTCTACACGTTCACCGTCTTTGATATGAATTTCTGTAACAACCCCACCGGATGGAGCTTTAACTTCGTTGACAGTACCTTGTGGCTCTAGCTTGCCTTGGGCGGGAATAGCTTGCTCGATTTGGGCTACACTTGCCCAGATTAAACCGCCAGTAGTCACACCAATAATTGTCCAGAGAATAGCGTGCGACCACTTTTTGGATTGCCGCAGAATAACTGGCTTATCAAATTTATTTTTACCGGCAAGTTTACCATTACCGTTACCGTTACCATTTGAGTTGCTCTTGCTGGCTTGAGTCTGATTGTCAAGAGCTGGTGATGTTCCTAATAAAATTGGTTGGTTTGACTTTGACCCATTTCGTTGGTTCATAACAGTCAGTGTGTGGGAGTAGGTGGACTTAGAAAATACTACAGCTGAGAGTCTTGCTGCATATAGAGGCAATAGTAGCGACCTTTCTGAGCCATTAGTTCTTCATGGGTGCCCTGCTCCACTAAGGCTCCTTGATCCATCATCAGGATGATATCAGCATTGCGAATTGTCGTTAGGCGGTGAGTAATGAATAAGACAGTGCGGCCTTGAAAAGCTTCTGCCAAATTTAAACATACTTGCCGCTCAGTATCGTAATCCAGGGCACTGGTTGCTTCATCCAAAATCAGCAATTGGGGCGATTGCAAAATTGTTCTAGCGATCGCAATTCTCTGCCTTTGCCCTCCAGATAGTGCCGAACCTCGCTCCCCTACATTACTGTTGTAGCCTATCGGCAAGTTCATGACGAATTCGTGGGCTACAGCAATCTTAGCTGCTTCAATAATTTCTTCACTGGAAGCATCTGGATTAGTCAAGGAGATGTTCTCCTGCACTGAACCCTCAAACAGCAGGGTGTCCTGAGGAACAATTCCAATCTGACGCCTTAAAGAATACAGTTCTACTTTATTAATATCGTAACCATCAATTATAATTCTTCCTGAATTTGGCTCATAAAGCCTTGCTAATAACTTGGTGAGGGTACTTTTACCAGAACCACTTTGACCGACTATGCCGACAAAAGCGCCTACGGGAATTTCTAGACTAATATTGTTTAACTGCATCGGACCACTTTGAGCAAAGCGGAACGAGACGTTTTCATACTTTATTTCCCCGCGAATTGTTGGCAGTGGAATGTTACCGCGTTCTTCCTCAGAAACTTCTTGGGGCGAATCAATAATGTCGCTCAAGCGTTCCATGGATAAGGCGGTACTCTGGAAGTTCTGCCAAATTTGGGCTAATCGTAGCAACGGTTGAGTTACGTAGCCGGAAATGATACGGAAAGCAATCAACGCCCCCAAGGTTAATTCGCCATCTAATACTAGATAAGCTCCCACCCAAAGCACCAGCAGAGCTGAAACTTTATTGAGGAAGTTGCTCGTTGAACTAGCGGCGGTGGAGGTCAAAACATTCTGGAAACCTTCACTGACATAGCGTGCATAGCGCTCTTGCCACTGCCAACGCGATCGCAGTTCAATATTTTGGGCTTTAACAGTAGAAATCCCTGAGAGTACCTCCACCAGATAAGATTGGGTTTGAGCATTTTTTTCCGCTTTGGTGCGTAACTGTCGTCGCACAATCGGGGAAACAAATATTGTCAGCAAGATAAACAGTGGAATAACTGATAAACTCACCAGCGTCAGCACCCAACTGTAGATAAACATGACAACGATATAGACCACAGAAAAAACTGCGTCTAACACTACAGTCAAGGCTGTACCCGTTAAAAACTGGCGGATATTTTCTAGCTCATTGATGCGGGTGGCTAATTCCCCAACTGGTCGTCTCTCAAAGTAGCGCAAAGGCAGCCGCAGCAAATGGTCAATAATTTCTGACCCCAGAGCCATGTCAATGCGATTTGTGGTATCTACAAATAAGTAGGTACGCAGACTGGTTAAAATTGCCTCGAAGATAGCAACCCCTAGCAATAACACCCCAAGTACGTGTAGAGTATCGGGACTATTTTGCACAATCACCTTGTCAATGATCACCTGGATCATCAAGGGGTTCGCTAGAGCAAATAACTGAACGAAAAAGGAAGCAACAAAAACTTCTAATAAAACCCGGCGATAGCGCACCAAGGAGGGAAGGAACCAGCTTAAGCCAAACCGCTGTTGGGGGGTATTTTTTGTCTGTTTGAGCAGCAACACCTGCCCTTCTTCGCCCCATCTTTCTCGGAAAGCAGCGGGTTTTAGCCGACGCATACCAGTTTCTGGCACCGCCAGTAGCACTTCCTGGTCACTACCTTCGTAGAGAATAGCAAAGCTATCGTCCCAAGAGAGCATCACCGGAGTTGGCAGACGGTTGATGGCGGCAGCTGGTACAGAAGCCAACTGAGCACTCAACCCCATCAATTCGGCAATTGCCCCACAGTGCTGCAAGGATACACTGCCAGTGCGTGTTTGCTGATTAACTACAACACGGCGTAACATGTCTCTACGGAAAGGCATGCCCCAGAACTTACTGAGCATTTGGAAACAGGCTAGGGGAACCTCAACCGGACCTTTGCCACGAATCAAGGGATATTTTTGTGGGGCTGTTTGCTCTTTGCCAGCGTAGCTCTCTGAAGACTCAGATATTTGTGGTGGGGCGTAGGGAATCTCTTCAACTGTGGGAGTGAGAGTGACAGCTGATTCTTCTAAATCAACAATATCAGCAGCCACAGCAGGCCTGCTTAGAATAGATTCTGGAATTCCTACCAGGCGAGTTACCCCAGGGCCGTTAACCTTGAGAGAGGTAATATTATCTGCGTTTAGACAAGAACCCACTGGGGCGTTGGCTGATACTCCTCCGCTGATAAACCATACCCGATCGGCGTCGAGTTGGCTTGAGATTTTCCTACCAGGAGCTAAGTTGCAGACTACTGCGTTCGACCAAGCCTCAAGAGCGAGTGCTTTTAAATCATGCTCTACCTCTGCTCGGCGCTCAAGTTCTGCACCTAAGAGATCAAAAATTTCTACCAAGGCACAACGGGAGCGAAAGGCAGTTGCTAGTGAAGGTTCTTCCTCCAGCAGGCTTAAGAAGTCGCTAGCGTTGAGGGTAAGACAAACCGTCTCTGTGGAGGCGATAACTGTTTCGCAAGGTACTCCTCTCACCAAACCTACCCAACCAACAATTGCTCCCGGTTGCAGCAATTTTAAGGTTACTGGTGTCTGGGATCGCGGGTCATAACCGAGTAGACGAGATTGCCCCTCGAAGATAATAGCGACCTGAGCGGGCATTTTTTCCCGTACTAAAATCGGTTGACCCATGCGATAGCGAAGCAGTTGACACTGTTTGGACAGTTTTCCCCGTGCTGCCGATGACAACTGCTCAAAAGGAGATATGCCAGACAGAAATTCTTGAATCGTCGTCGTATAGGTCATTAGAGAACTCGCAAAAGTAAATTTTTGCTTAGGTAGACATAGTACTTATCGCTCTTTCCTTTGCCATGTTATGCAAGAAATTACTCGCACTTTTAGCAATTGGTACTTAACTTTTTGATTCTAGCTTAGCCACTCGTTTCCCGGATAAGTTAAGATAAGCTTTTTTTATGTTAGGAGTACCAGGGCTTAATTTTTGCTTGATTTTTCTCGAAAATACTCAATTCCGAGCTTTTCAAAAGTTAACAACTATTATTGAAGAACAGCTAACTGCTGATTTAGTTGCTCTGAGAGCCAGTTGTTGAAACACTCATTGAGCATTCGCTGACGCATCGATTCATCTAGCTGGGCAGGGATAAACTTTTCCAAGCGCACAATCACCAACCATTCTCCTAGTCGTGTAGGCTGACACACTTTTCCTGGCTCAGAAGAGCTCAGCATTTTGGCAATTAGGGGGTGAGGTGTACTCATCTCAACCGGACCAATTAATCCACCAGTCTGAGCTTCAGGACCTTGAGAATAGTCTCTTGCTAGTTCAGTGAAAGATTGCTCTCCTTCCCTAATTCGGAAATAGAGTTCTTGCACAATCCCTGGATCTTGAGTACGAATTAAAGAGTAAATTACTCGATCTAACTTGCCCTTTCTACCCAGAAAATAGGATTCTAGTTTGTGACCCCAGGTCTCTTGCTTGAATTTTTCAATCTTTAACTCCCGCGTTGCTAGGGCTTCTAGCTGGGCAGCATTCATGCCATAACGCTTAAGCCATGATTGTTGCACTTCCTCTGAGGTAATCTGATTTCTCTCATAGAACTGCTCACGAGCTTCGGTTTTCTCCTGATCTGTGCATTCGACTTGGGCAATTGCTTCATCAATAATAATTGCCCGCAGCAAAGGAGGTAGCAACTGATACCCTGCTAAAAGGGGAATAATTTCTTCTGCGGTGATAGTGCGATCGCCGACTTGTAAAACTGCTTTCATTCCTGAAACACCATCTCCCGTAAAGTATGGCTGGTGGTAGCAACTTCGTCAACATTGCATATTATTAAGAAATTCCTGGAAAAAATTCTTCCGGACGAAGTCACTGCCTGCACCAACAAAAATTGAGTAACGCTACCGTTACCTATCTGCAGGATTCCACAAATCAGCTAAGCAGGCAATCTCAAGCTACTACGTATTACTATCTTGGCAATAAACGTTTACCCAGACCAAAAGCACAAAATACCAGTAAACCTAGTCCAGAAGCTGGTTCAGGAATTGGCTTAGGGTTTGTCGTGTTTGGTGGAGTGGGAGAGTCGATGGGTTCTTGACTAGCTCCGGAACTCAAGAGCGAAAAATTATCCACTAAGAGACCAGAGTCTTCAGCTCCGTCTCCCACATCAACAACTCCGATTCCCAGCGTATATACTCCAGGCGTCTCGAATCTATAAGAGAAGCTCTTAAAGCCAGTCTCGCCGTTAAAGACTGATTTTGAGGAAACAAAAGCTGAAAAGCTGTCTGCAAGTTCGTTAACTATTGTTGAGAGTGTGACGAAGGCAAAGTCATTGAACATTTTTTGAGAGCTAGCATTCGAGAGAAAATTCCAGTCGAAGCTTAAAGTATCTCCGGCTTCTACGATTAACTTTTTTTTAAAGGCAGACCCTTCAAAAATCTCTCCCTTGTCTAGAGTTAGTAAAATGTCTTCTTCAAAATCCAAAAATGTTAATAGCTCATTGAAATTACCTGTTTTCTCGTCCTCTGTACCTAAATTAGACTGAGGATAAACAGTATCTAAGCGAGCTTGATAAGTCCCTTCCGTCGGACTAATGCCATAAGTGTCTAAAGTTTCAATATAAGTACGACCTAATGTCTCCCATCCGTCAAAGTTACCGGTTTCAAAACTACCGTTCAGAACAACGGCTTGTGAACTACCAGCTCCGCAAACGCTTGCTGCGCTAAGCAAGCTCAAAATAGCAGTTTTCGTCGAGAGAGACATAGCTAATTTCAAAGAAAAAGAGTACTCTTTCTTACCCAAATACTGAGTTTATAAATAACTAACTTTAGCAGTTGCACTTTAATATGTTTCTGCTTAAGCTTAGCACATCAAATTCTTATTAAGCTTTTATTAATTTCTCTTAATAAGTATTATTCTTGTTGTTTATTTTCTTTATTTAAAAAATACTTGATAGAAATTTATACATCAGAGTACCTCAGTATCTCAAACCTAAAAATGAGCATCATTGCCACTGACAATTGAAATTATTCTGTAGATGTTTAGAGACTTGCTCAACTGAATTCGTGTTCAATATCGCTGCTGGATACACGCATTCATAATTACAAAATCTTAGTTAAACGGCATTTCTTAAAGCCTAGATAATTAAGTTATTGCCTAATTTTAGGTCTGATGCGGCGACGTCACTGACTATAACTAGGGTTCTGAAGGGAGCTGATTCCACACCATCATGATCAATTTGAATCTTGGTGTTTAAGCCAGCCTGTACAAATCTTATGTAACCCTCACTAATTGCCTTATCAACGCTGTACTCAAGCTCTAAAAACAGATTTGTTAGGACAATCTGATCTTGATTAACATCGAAATCGGTGATGAGGTCTCTGCGCTCCTCAAAAGCATTGAAGATAAACTGGTCACTACCCCCGCCACCAGTAAGCAAATCCCCATCTACACCACCGATTAAGGTGTCATCTCCAGCGCCACCAATAATTTCATCCCGGCCCTCGAAACCTTGGATGAGGTCGTTGCCATCAGTACCAGTAAGTACATCTCCAGCACTTGTGCCGCTAATTTCATTTACTAGCATTTGAGTATCGTGAAACTGGTCACAAGAAAATTGTAATTATCCACCTAGTCAGCCAACCTTAAATTGAAATATACAAGCCCAAGTTTGGTGTTGTATATCAGGTGATCACCGACCAGAAGCTGAGCTTAAACCCTGAGATCTACCTAAAACTTAGTCAAGGGATGTTACCTACTTCTCTGGTACGAAGGTTTCGGTTTCATTCCCTCTAAATTTATTTTGGCTGAATATAATTACAACTTAACTTACAAAGTCCTACGGGAAAGCTTTAAAAGTGATAAGAAGGGCAAAAGATAGAAATTTTTACAGAAATTTTATAATCAAGCAGCTCTTATGTAGGAAATGTGAAGTAAAAAACTTGCTTTTTTATGCAAAATACTGGTTTGTAAAAGTTTACTGCTCAGCAATGGCTAATTACAGTAAGATGTTCACGAAAAATAAACCACATTTGACTTCTAAGTTGCAGTGCTGAACAGTTGTTTACTCCCCGGCAAATAGAAAATATGCAATTACCGGAAAGTGATCTGAAGTCCAAACCCCTCGCCATTGCCTAGCATCTATCGAGACTTGCTGCAGCTTGACTCGGTTGTCAAAGTAGATCGTATCGATGGCAGCGAATGCTTTACCAGTAAAGTCATCATAGCTTTGTTGTTGCTCTAACTCCAGCTGAACAAGGGCATCTTCAAGCATTAGACTATTAGTCGATTCAACTCATTGGCTTGGCAATCACTCACACCTGTAGCCCCACAAGTACTACAAATAGATTAAGTTCTTATTGAGTAACGTTGGGAATAACGGGAAATTCCCAACAGCCGTTGAGGGATGAAGCTTGGTTTTATGACTCGGTATCAAAAGCCGTCTAACTCGTCTGTACCCTGGTTTAGGATTGGCATTGCTGCGATTTTTTTACTCTCCCTTGCCCTGCGATTTTGGGGACTGAGTAGATTTAATAGCTTAGTATTCGATGAAGTTTACTACGCTAAGTTTGCCAACGATTACTTGATCGGCAAGCAATTTTTCAACGCCCATCCACCTTTAAGCCAGTACATCATTGCCATCGGTATCTGGATTGGTTCTCACCTTCCTTTCGGGCAAGATACAGTAAATGGCTTAACAGGTTCACTGCGCTCTACCTGGAGTTATCGCTGGCTCAATGCCCTAACTGGCTCGTTTATTCCCTTAGTCGTTGCCGCAGTTGCCTATCAACTAAATCGGCGTCGTACCTACGCTTTAATTGCAGCTCTCTTCGCTGCTGCTGATGGTTTATTCCTAGTAGAGTCCCGCTATGCTCTCAACAACGTCTACCTAGTGATCTTAGGGCTATTAGGTCAGTTGTGTTTGCTGGTGGCTCTCAATAAACCAAGACAACAGCGTGGGAATATTCTGGCTTTGTCGGGCGTATTTTTTGGTGCTTCAGCAGCAATTAAGTGGAATGGTTTATGGTTTTTGTTGGGCGTCTACATGATTTGGACCGCAGCTTGGGGAATGCAGTGGGTGCGCTCCAGAATGGGGAGTCAGGAGTTGGAAGTTGGAAATGGCAAATTCTCAGAAACTCCCCTGCACAACCTTACTGAGTTGAAGCTTATCGCCCTTCTCTGGAATTTTGCGATTATTCCGGCTTTAACCTATAGCCTGCTCTGGATTCCTCACCTGCAAATGAATCCATCCCCTGGATTTTGGGAAGCGCAACACCGGATATTAACATTTCACGAAAGTATTGGTAGTGGCAGTGAGGTACATCCTTACTGTTCTCGTTGGTACAGCTGGCTGTTAATGATCCGACCCGTTGCTTATTTTTATCACACTGCTCAGAATACTACCGAGACAGTACCAGCTTATCCACCTTTACCCGCCAGTATGGGTAAAGTAATTTATGATGTTCATGCGATCGGCAACCCAGTGCTGTGGTGGCTATCGACAACAGCAATTTTGCTACTAGTAGTACTTTTAGCAGTACGACTCAGCTCAGGTGAGGGTTGGAAATTTACCCCAACTAGCTCTAGCTACATTGCACTTTATTTAGTGCTTAACTGGTTGGCAAACTTGCTACCTTGGGTGAAGGTAACTCGCTGCACCTTCCTTTACCACTACATGGGGGCATCTGTATTTTCTGGGTTAAGCCTTGCCTGGATTGTTGACAGGTGGCTGCGCAGTGAGCAATCCTACCGCCGTCAAGCCGGAATTATCGTAATTCTCTTGATCCTACTCGCCTTTTACTTTTGGATGCCAATTTATTTAGGGCTTGCCTTATCTCCTCAAGGTTATCAACTGCGGATTTGGTTGCGTTCCTGGGTTTAAATAGGAGTTCTGAGGTTGATCAACCCTTAAAAGGATTACGGTAGAGTCCATCTTGAGACTCAACACCCACCTCAAATCGGCAATCCGAACGAGGATAGGCAATACAAAGCAAAACGTAACCCCTCGCTTTCTGTGCTGATTTGAGTACAGTTCCCTGAGATTGATCAACCTCGCCCTCAAGCAGGCGTGCGGCACAAGTGATACATACTCCGTAGCGACAGCCAACTGGTAAGCGTAAACCTGCTGCTTCTACAGCATCCAGGATGTACTGATTAGAAGCCACCTCGACAACGGTATGATGGCGATTGACTAGCTCTACTTTGTAAGTTTTCATCAGAATTTGGCTACAAAACCAGCAAATTAGCTATACCCAAATATCAGAGGTGCAATCACCACCGGGGTAGCGCATTTCGTGGGCACGGGATGGCCCGGCAGGTTCTGTGCCAAAGTCAATATAGAAATTCTGATTAATTTTCATTCCGCCCTTCTCTGTATCGCAGTCAATCTGCAATAGGTAAGAACCAGCCTGAGATAATTCTGGATAAAACTGATTATCCCAAGTACTAAACAGGGAGTTAGTTGCATACAGGCGCTTCCCGTCAAGGCTTAGCTGAAGCATCTGTGGCCCACCTGGGAGTTTTTTCCCTGCTACTTCACTACTTTTACCAAGTAATCCACCGCACCAAACTTGACCTGTAAGTTTGGGTTTTGAGGGGTCACTGATGTCATACTGGCGAATATCACCGTGTAGCCAGTTGGAAAAATAAAGGTAACGGTCATCCATTGAGAGTAAGATGTCGGTGATTAAGGATGGTACTGGTATCGACCAGCCTTCGACTTCAACTGATGGGATATCAATTACTTTCTCAATTTCCCAATCACTGTTGGACTTATGCCAATGCCAAATATTACTGCTGAGTGCTGCACCGACAAACCCATGAGTGCTATCAGGATTATGGTGAAAGCGCACTTCCAAGGGAATCAATCCTTCCTCACCTAGGTCAAAATTGTGGATAATCTCATGCTTTGACCAATCCCAGAAATGTAAGGATTGTCCATAGTTTCCCGCCTTAACATCATCAAGATCAAAACCGGGATAATAGGTTTTGGGTGCGCCCCATTCACTACTTACCATGACATTATGCCGTGGCTGATACCAGAAGTCATAGTTAAAATGCATAGCGTCACTGTTTTTTTCCCAGCGTCCAGTAACATCAAAGTTATTATCGAGTAACAAAAAGCCACCAGGGCCATTACCTGTGCTGTCACCCAGCATGGAAATCATCACTTGACCATCAGCAAGGCAGTGTACAGTGTGAGGGGCAGTAAGATTGGTCTTTTGTTTGATTTCTTCTGGCTCAATTACCTTGTGTAGCTTCGGCGCAAGCTCGTCTGCTGTGTCTATGATGTAGATCCGGCTGGAACGCTGCCCTGGAATTACTAAAAAGCGCCGTGATTTGCTGACATCATCATGGCAAGAACTACAAGCATTCCAGCCAAAGTGGTGCAGTTCATCGCCAATGTAGGGCATTGGCAAGCGATGAATGACTTGGGAGTACGTTAGGGAGTTGGGATCAACGTCTACAGTTGCTAGGTAGTCGGGTTCTTCAATGCCAGTGCCAGTGTACAGGGCAATGGTATAAAGTAGTTTTTCTTGCTTAGCTTGCATAGCGGCTTCCGGCGAAGCATAGCCAGGACCACAGCAGGAATTAGACTGTTGGTTCATTTTAATTAATTGAGTTATTAGGTTTATTATTGCTACAGCTCAAGTCAAGTTTGAAGCCTTGTGTCCCTTAGGCTAGATGAATCTTGATTATTAGTTTTCTAACTTTTCACTCCTGATGATCCGCTGAGGGCATAAATAAGGCGCGATAAACAGCTTCACCGCGAGAGAGAGTTAATATTTCCCGTTCCGTGGCAACTGGTAGGGGATTGGTGGCTAGCCAATCTTGTCCTTGTCTTTGGAAGGCGGGATGTTCACCAAAGCGATCGCACATTTCCTGTGCCACTACTTCTACATCAGATTGCAAGAAGACACATCCTCCAGAGGAGAGATAATTTGCTAAATCATTAACTAGTTCCGGCTGAACCAAGCGGCGTTTAGCCTGTCGCTTTTTGAACCAGGGGTCAGGAAATTGAATAGTAACGCGCTGCAAAGCCGCAATTGGTAAAGACTCTAACAGGGGGGCTAGGGAGTTATTGACATTACAAAATAAGAAGTGAACATTACTCAAACCTAGTTCCTTAACTAATTCCTGTGTCCTTTCTACCAAGGGCTCTCTGATTTCTAAACCCAAAAAATTCCAGTCTGGTTGTAGAGCCGCCATACTTAATAAAAACTCCCCTTTGGCACAACCGATGTCGAAATGTAAGGGTTGAGAGGGTTGAGCATAAACTTTCTCCCAATCAGGAGCAGCTATAGGCGTCTGGTATTTCTTACTGAGTGGATTAACATGTTGACGTACTCTTACTTTTGGCAATTGCTACACCTCCTTATTTTTGGCGATCAAGGAAACAGATCACTATAATTATTTCTGCCGTCTCACCAAACTTTAGCTTCTCAAAATGAGCATTTCAACACCAGAACAGCTTAAAGATAGATTGCACCAATCTTTAAATAAGATACGTAAATTTGAGCATTGTGCACTCTTAGATCGTCCGGGACATTGTAATCTTGGTGACCATTTAATTTGGCTGGGCGAAATTTTTTATTTAACTGATGTTCTTAAAACGAAAATAAACTATACAGCAAATATCTATAATTTTTCTAGCCAAGAGATGGAGCAGCAAATTGGTACTGCACCTATTCTTTTGTCCGGTGGTGGGAATTTAGGCGATCTTTGGACTGATGAGCAAGAATTTCGGGAACAAATCATTACTCAATACCCAGATAGACCAATCATAATTCTACCACAAACCATATATTTTACCCAAGCAGAAAATTTATCTAAAACCGCTAAAATATTTAATCAGCATCCTGATTTGACCTTATTTGTGCGCGATGAACGTAGTCATAAAATCGCTGCGGAAGCTTTTTATAATTGCCAGGTTATCAGTTCTCCAGATATGGCTTTACACCTAGTAAACATGCCAGAATTGCAACTTAAACCGCCAGTTAAAGATTCTCTACTTTTTCTCTGTAGAGAGGACAGAGAACTCAAAGAAAAATTTGACTATAGTACTTTGGGTGTCAGCCAAGTAGTCATGGAAGATTGGGCAGCTTTCAAATACAAGGATCCTCTACCTAAAATTTGGACATGGCCAGGAATAACCAGAATTATTCAGGAACTCCAGCAACAAGGTGTGGCACTTCCTTATGAATGGATATCTAGACAACTATGGAAACAGTTTCATCCTAATGTCGCCAAGCTTAATAGTATTAATAATTCCGAGCTGCATCGCAAATCTTGGAATTTAGCTCATCATGGATTTTACCAATTTAGTCAGCATCGTTTGGTGATTACCAATCGACTACATGGACACATCCTTTGTCTTATTTTGAAAATTCCCCATGTATTTTTGCCTAACGCTTACTACAAAAATGAGTCTTTTTACGAAGCTTGGACTGCTCAAATTCCTTTTTGTCGCTTCGTCAAACAATCCTCAGAGATCAACGCAGCTATTCAAGAGTTATTAGAGTTATTTCCCCGTTAATTACTTAAAAAATCAGAACAATAAGCTTTTTTAATTACCAATACCAACCGATGAGAGATAATATTGCTAACGCCTTGAATTTGTCTTGGTAAAACGTTTAACATGAGTCTAAATTTCCGTTTCGCGGTGGTAAGTGACCTACATATTGGGTTGCACCACACAATCTGGGATCATCCCAGCCGATTTCCTCTAGTGGAAGTCAGCATTCTGGCTCTAGAGGTGGTTCTAAAGCATTTGCAGCAGCAAAAACTCGATTTTCTCCTGCTTCCAGGAGACTTAACGCAGCACGGTGAACCAGATAACCACGACTGGTTACAAAAAAGGTTAAGCCAGTTGCCTTTTCCAGTTTATGTAGTGCCGGGTAATCATGATATTCCCAACCTGGCAGCAGATCAATGCTCAATTGGTTTTAAGGACTTTCCCCACTATTACCGTCATTTTGGCTATCAAAATGTAGAGCAACTGTACTATACCTGTGAAGTTCTACCGGGAGTGCAACTGGTCGGACTGAACTCTAACGCCTTTGACGAGTCTGGTAGACAGCTAGGGCGTTTAGATGACCAACAGTTAGTGTGGTTAGAGCAGGTACTAGCCCACAACCAGGATAAGTTAGTGTTGGTGATGGTGCATCATAACGTAGTCGAGCATCTACCAGGTCAAGCCAGACATGCTCTAGGACGGCGGTACATGTTAGAGAATGCCCCAGTGCTGCGGAAAATCCTCAAGAAAGCCGGGGTTAATTTAGTATTTACTGGTCACTTACATACTCAAGATGTTGCATTCCAAAGTGGTGTATATGACATCACCACTGGTTCATTAGTTAGCTACCCTCATCCTTACCGTATCTTGGAACTGCGAACTGATAATCAGGACAAAAGATGGTTGCAGATTGAGTCTCATCGGGTTGAATCAGTCCCAGGTTGGGAAAATCTGTCCCACAGGTCAAGAGAATGGATGGGTGATCGCTCTCATCCTTTTATGCTGAAGCTGCTCACCCAACCCCCTTTAAATTTGGCCATAGCAGATGCCGAAAAACTCGCCCCTAGTTTGCGTTACTTTTGGGCAAAAATTGCCGCTGGTGACGCCCTTTTTGATTTTCCAGATTTTCCCCCAGTTGTCCGCCGCCACTTTGAGGCTTATAGTGCCACGACTAGTGACGGTAAACCAGCCTTAATCGATAACAATGTAACACTGCTAGTGCATTAAAATTTTAGTAGTAGCAGGTTTGTCAACACTTTTGACCGCCCCTTGATCAGAAGTTGGGCAAGTTTCAGTCCTTGGCACGGCAAATGCCAAAGACGGAAGTGTAGCCATGCAGAAAAGTAGCGCCCCCCACTGGGCCGATTTCTCCATTACAGAAGAAACCGCACAACGGAATATCTTTCAGGTAGCGACGCAAGAGTTGGGAATCAAAATCAGGTTCTCCGTATAGTCCTTGACCTCGCCCTAAACAGGAAAACATCAAAGCACCAGCAGCATCTGTAGCCTGAGCAGCTTTTTTTTGATAATCCTGCAACAGTAATTCCAAGTCCTCGGCTGAAGTACGAGCATCCCGCAGATGGAACTGAAGCCGCTGACCCGGTCTAACCCGATCGCCAATCGCGATCGCACCAAGCCTCGGATCTACTCCCAAGAGATTACGGATCAGAAAGTCTCCATGACCTAACTGCTGTTTAAACTCATCTCTAGCAAGACCAATAAACAGCGAGTTTTGTGCTAGCTGCCGATCTTCTTCGCTTAGTTCTTGAATTAAATCTCGCAGCACTACTAAAGGCTGCTGTGACGGAGATTGGTCAGTCGTCATCTGATTGCTATCCTGCGCGGCTAACTCTAGCAGCACGTTCTTCTCTCCTTTCGTTACCTGATAAATAGGGCCGATGGGACGACAGCCTTGTGCGACGATTGTTTCTAAAACAATATTTCCACTTAAGGCAACGCCCACGGTTCCCTCCCGGTAGAGAGAACTCGCTTGTGGCTGCTCTTGTGAGAGATAAAACAAGCCACTGGGAAGTCCCATCGCACCACCGCTGGCTAATCCTCCAACCTTGATGGAGTCAGGATAAGCAAAATCTAAGCCTTTGAGTAAGTCATTGACTCCCGGTGAAAAGGGGTCAGATAGCAGGATAAATTGAGGTTGCTCTTGGGGTGAGACGCCAATTAATTTGACCCAAGCTTCTGGAGGACTATCAAGGTCAGGTAAGTCATCTGGTCTAATGTAAAAGCTACAGACCTTGACATCAGGCAAATGGGCTAAACTGAGCATCAAGGCTGGCTCTTGTTCAACCTCTTGCGCTTCTCCTTGGGCGCTCATCCCAATAATGCCACCCCCTCCACAGCCAATGAGTACTGGTATCGATAAGTATTGCTTGAGTAGGGGAATAACGCGAGTATATTCACTAGCGTAGGCAGACGAGATGAATAACAGCCCAAAATCAACAGGCATTGACAAAGATTGTTGGGCACGCTCCACTACTTCCTTGATTGCTGCCTCCAAAGACGGACGGGTTGATAAGGCATTTGCCCACTTCATTGGATTAGCCATTAGTTTTACTGAATTCATCAATATAGGAGCCTGGGGAGCAAGATATCCTGCTTCTTATAGGCAAGAAGGGATGCTCCCTGAGTTTGATAAAGTTGAGCCGTTCGCATCAAGAAAGGCTTTGAAGGCACCACTAACTTTCTGTAGAAATTGCTTTGTTTAATTAGTACAGAGTTTAATTATTACTGAGCTTACGCCTTTCTACAGGCTACGACCATACTGGTCAAACGCTCAAGAAATCGTAACGCTAATCTAGACAGTAGATTATTTGCCAATTTTGGTTCCTATAAGCTGAGTGTACTTGTGAGTAAGGTTTTTCTAACAACGATACTGGCCTGTACTGGTACTTAGGGGAGCGGTCAATATTGAAGACCCATAATAACGCAATGCCGATGCTACAAAGGTCAGCCACTAGACCAATTTGCCACCTCTGAGCTATATGTAGTAGCTAGGGTTAACGACTAATCCTTCACATAAGTTAATATGTAGTTATAAACATCGCGTCATATCTGTGTAAACTTACCAGCAGTAGACTAGGATTGACAAAATCTTAAAAAATCAAGGACAATCTCCTGATTAAAATACTGTTTGGTGATAATACAAAGTTGGCGCGGGAATATCGAATCCCTCGACAGGATTTAGATTAGGAGTGCCACTCAAATAGTTAATAGCCGGAAGCGACTAACGGTAGAATCGACCTAAAAATAACACAGGTCGGGCCTCATTTACTTCTCAGCCTTAGTTTTGCTACAGGTTAAGAGATACAGAGCGTCTCAAACGCTTCAGAGGTTCTAAGTAGTGGCTAGTGACAATAAGAGATTCCACTGATTAGGAAAAAGTAAAGCAATGAGTGATATTCAAGAGAAAATCGAACAAGAACGCGATCAAGCCAGGGTAGTTTGCGATGCTCAAGGCGCAGCCTCCGGTGAATGCGCGGCAGCATGGGATGTAGTGGAAGAACTACAAGCTGAGGCAGCACATCAACAACAAAAACGCCCCAAGAAAAATTCCCTTGAGCAGTATTGCGACGATAACCCCGAAGCAGCTGAATGCCGGGTTTACGACGACTAAAGTTAACAAAAACATAGGATTTGGGGCGATAGCCCCTATCCTAACCAGTCTTTTGAGAAAGAAAACAATACATTTAAACTATCAAGAGGCAGACTTAAAAACAATCAGCCTTCTCGTTTACAAATTAGCTGAGCAGCTAGAAACTAATCTATAAAGTTTTCTAGCTGCTTTTTTATATAGCTTGTGCTTCTTTCCTTAGCGCCACTGCTAACATAATAAATCTAGAGGGAATGGCACGCGTCTTGCCACCACTGCAATAACATAGATAAAGATCATTTCGGCAATGAGCAATGCAAGATGAAATCCTTCGAGCACTAGTCTGGACAGACTACCGATTAGCAGTTTTATTTACAGCCATCATCCCTTTAACTCTGCTTATTTGGGCTTTTGTTCGGAAGGCGGATGCGATAGTGCGCCTTCTGATTATTTACTGGCGCGTCGCTAGTCTGTTGGCAATTACGGTTTATCTCTTGATTGCCGGTTGGCCAGTTGGTTTTGTTTCTAGCTTCTGTGCCAAAGTCCTGATTCCTGTCTCTCTTTGGTTTTGGGTTGATGTGAATGAAGATATTGATGATCAGCCACAGCGCCCCTTAAAGCTAGCACTAACCTCTTGGCGCTGGGCAGTTACTGTTTACTGTGGGCTGGGTGCTGTATTGACCATTCCCTTTCTGCGTTGTGCGTTTATTAACGGGTTAGCCAGCACTACCTTTTGTCAGGTTTGGATGGATCCACCCTTATTGTTCAAACAATATTTTCACTCAGGTTCTACACCAGAATTCTTGGGTTTTATGGGCATAGTAGGGTTAGTGCTTTACGTTCTTTATTTGAGCTATTTTGTCCTGATTCGATTGGGTAAACAAGGGCGTTCAGCCATGGAACAGTAGAATAAGTTATCGGTAACGGATCAAACACAAACAATAAACAATCATGATTAATTCTCTCCTGCAGCGCCTAGAAAAATATACAATGAAGCGTCCACAGGAAGTCCTGATTGTCACTGCTGAGATTGCTGGTGAAGAAGATCAAATTGCTATTTACAAAGGCTTTTCCAGTTCTTTAATGCGACCGACATCTTTTGATATTGATGTCCCTGTATTGCCGTTAGAGGCAAAAATAATTAGTATAGATAGAGTAGCTAGTCCCTACAATCCTGAGAATCCTCGTTATCTTCAGCAAGGTCTTTCTTGGGAGACAGCAGAACAATTATTATCAGATTCTGGTATCTAAAATTAACTGCTCTTGACGCCATTAGCAATTAATGAACTTAATTACCTGAAGCTTTGGCACCACAGGCGGTTCATTAGTAGGTTTACCAAGTAAATAGTACTGATAATAATTCAGCGATTAATGCTTTCGAGAATCTATTTGTGGTAAATATCAAGATGACAAACCGGGCTAAAAAATAGTTGTGCAGTAAGCTGACTAGGCAAACCGATAAATATTAAGTAAGTGCGCTAAACAGCCAATCAATTGTTCCTGGAAAAGCTTACTGGAAGTAGGATTTTGAAAAATAAATAGCCCTAACCTTTTAATTGCTTTGATAGTCAGTTAAATTAAATGCTGGCTGTTTTTCTAATTTGGCTCATGAGTAATCGCAACTATCCTCATACTTTTTGCAGATATATTTGTCTCTAGTGAAGATGTTTGTAGAAGAAAGTGTTATCCTCCAGGGTGAGTGTGTTGTGTGAGGAAACTCCATTTATGGTTACATCCCCTGTCAGGACTCAGGGTTTCCGTCGCTCCGAGCGATTGCACTGGCCTCAGCAGAAATCTCCTCCTAATGTTAGTCTTTTTGCTTTGCCATTAGTACTACCAGCAACCCATTTGTTTGGCACAGATGGCATTCGAGGCAAAGCGGGAGATTTCCTCAGTGCTGATTTAGCGTTACACGTTGGTTTCTGGGCCGGTAAGGTGTTACTTTCCTTGGCATCAGTGCCTGGCCCAGTAATTTTAGGACAGGATTCGCGAAACTCCAGCGATATGCTGGCAATGGCTCTGAGTGAGGGTCTGACATTAGCTGGGTTGGAAGTATGGAACCTTGGTCTATGTCCAACTCCGAGCGTCGCCTATCTCACTGGTATCACGGATGCTGTTGGCGGGGTAATGATTTCCGCTAGTCATAATCCTCCAGAGGATAATGGCATCAAATTTTTTAGCTCAGAAGGAACCAAGTTACCGTCAGCGTTGCAAAAGCAGATTGAAGCTGGCTTGAGAGCTCAGAGAGGACCTGCTATTCTCAGCCAAGTTCAAGGAGAATCTTACCAGAGACCAGAGCTGCTCCAAGGTTATGTTCAGTCACTGTGGCGTCCCCTGCAATCCGTTGATCTACAAGGAATGCGGATTGTTCTGGATTTGGCTTGGGGAGCTTGTGTGCAACTGGCTGAGCAAGTGTTTGCCCAGTTGGGAGCAGAAGTTATCTGCCTGCACGATCAACCGGATGGCGATCGCATTAACGTCAATTGCGGCTCTACTCACCTCGATTCCCTCAAACAGGCAGTGCACCAGCATTCAGCCGATATGGGATTTGCCTTTGATGGCGATGCCGACCGCGTGATGGCCGTAGATGCTCAAGGTCGTGTTGTTGATGGAGATTACATTCTCTATTTCTGGGGTCAAAGTCTACGACAAGCTCAGAAGTTACCTGGAGATTTGATTGTGGCAACAGTCATGGCAAATTTAGGGTTTGAGCGAGCTTGGCAGCAGTTGGGCGGTAAATTGGTACGGACAAAGGTGGGCGACCAGTATGTGCAAGAAGAAATGCTGAGCAGCAAAGCAATGCTAGGTGGCGAACAATCGGGACATATCCTCTCCCACCACTACAGCCTTACTGGTGACGGCATGCTGACAGCCCTGCATCTGGCATCTTTAGTACGTCAGTCAGGTTTTTCTTTAGCTGAGTTAGTAGACCAAAGCTTCCAGACTTACCCACAGTTGTTGCGCAACGTCCGAGTAGAAGACCGTGAACGTCGCTTAAACTGGCAAGAATGCGATGCTCTCAACAATGCGATCGCACTTGCTCAGGCAGCAATGGGAGACCAAGGAAGGATACTAGTCCGCGCTTCTGGTACAGAACCCGTGATCCGCGTCATGGTAGAAGCAGCAGATACCGAAGTTGCTGAGTACTGGACTTCAGAGCTGGTTTCGGCTGTTAAGCAACATTTAGCAGTAGCTTAAGGCAAAGACCATTTCGCGAAACCTCTTTCGTAGAATTAATACCTGATCATGCCGGTGGGAGTAAACTATTTTGGTTGCTCCTACCGACTTAACTTATTTTTTCGGCTAAAACTGGAGAGAAGTAACAGACTAGAGTCGATCACTCTGACTCCAGAATGCCACGCTTAAACTCGAAATTAAAGCGCAAATCAAAAAAGCAGTCTAGAACTGAAGTTTCAGATCTTAGTCTCAAGGAACAACTAGCTCAAAAACGTAAGGCAAAAAGAGAGCGGCAACAAGTCATTCTCTTACTTACCATGACGGTATTTTTGGCAACCGTCGTTGGTTTGGCAATGGCTTTACTCAGCACTCCCAAGATTGGTGTAGCCGCAGCAGCAGGAATCTCTAGCCTGCTCCTTGCCTATAAGTATCCCCGAAAGGCACTTTGGGCTTTCTTAATCTACCTACCGTTTGCTGGCACCTTAACTTATGTAATTGGTAACAGTCCTCTGCTCCAACTAGCTAAAGACGGGCTATATATTCCAGCGCTAATTGGTCTATTCCAAGAGTACCAAAGCAAAAAGCTACCCTTTGTAATTCCCAAAAAACTTCAGCCATCCCTAGTAATTTTATTCGGCTCCTGCTTGCTGACACTCCTGATAGTTAACGGTTCTCAGCAATTAGCTCCAGAGTGTGTTCAGCTATTACAAGTCACAAAAAGTACAGTATGCAAAGGCGAAAATGATCAACCCATCCTCATGGGAATTTTGGGTTTCAAGATTTTTTTGGGGTATATTCCCTTAATCTTTTGTGCATACCATTTAATCCGCAGTAAAGAAGAGTTAGTTTTCACCTCGCGTCTACTTACGGTTCTCGCCATTATTTGCTGTGGCCTTGGTTTTATGCAGTACCTAATGCTCAAAACTGGTACTTGCGCTGGCACCGATCAATTCTCAGGAGCAGAATTATTTAAGGCGAGCCTAGAAGCTAGATGCTTTGTTGGAGGCTCTTTACTATACAGTCCCTCACAGGGTTTAATTCGCTTACCAGGAACCTTTGTCTCTCCATGGCACTGGGGCTGGTTCTTAATTGCTAATGCCTTTTTTACCTACGCTACGGCTTTTAGCGATCCCCTACCACGCTGGCGAACTTTGGGCTTAGTCGGCATGGCTTCCGTGTTTATTATGTCCGTGATCTCTGGTCAAAGGGTGGCAACGGTTTTGGTTCCCATCACTACTGGGATTATGCTGATTTTGACAGGTCAAGTTGCCAACCTCAAACGGTTCTTACCAATTGGAGTGGGATTAGGGCTAGTTTTAGGGGGGGCAGTAGTGACCTATCCTGAAGTAGTTCAGGAGCGTTGGCAGAGTCTGGTTAGTCGCTGGGAAGCTTCACCACCCCAGCAAATGATCCTCGATCAGTTTGAATTTACCTTGAAGAACCTCAACGGCTCATTATTTGGTCTAGGATTAGGACGAGCGACAAACTCGGCCCGAGCACTTGGTGATGTTACTTTGATAGAAACTTGGTTTCCCAAAGTAATGCATGAAGTTGGTCTACTCGGATTAACTGCATTCCTCATTGTTGTTACTACCTTAACGGTTTTGACATTCAAAGCTTACCGCTCGGTTCGAGACAAGAATTTAAGGATTATGGGGGCCAGTTTCTGGGTTTTTGTCTTGTTTATTAGCTATCAAACTTACTGGTATCCCCTGGATACGGATCCAGTGGCGGTTTATTATTGGTTTTTGGCTGGTGTTATTCTCAAATTGCCAGAAATAGATCAGCAGGAGTTGGAAAAACCCAAACTTACTCAGGAAAATGCTCCTAGAAGCAAAAGCAAGCGCCGCAAAAGAGCATCCAGAAAGCGAATTTTCGCTTAGAGCATCTTGCTATTTAGAGGCGATCGCATCTTTTTTCATCATCCCACTGCAAACTCAGTAAATTGTCTTTTGAAGGGAGAGTGAAATGCTAAAACAATATCTCCTTTGGGTACTCCTCGCTCTATCAGTTCATTAGCAATACCGCCTTCTGTACCATCATGCTGAATCCAGATTTTTTCGTTCTTGATATCCAGATGTAAAATGCAGCCATAGACGCGGCGTTTATTTGACCAGCCGACATGAACGACTTGGTAGCGATCGTGTACCGTATCGAAGATTGCTTCAGCTTCAACCTCTTCATTACTAGATTTAATCTGGCTATAAGCCTGTAACAATTCCTGAATTAGTTGTCGATAGTGTTCTACTTTTTCCATAGCACGATAACCTCTGCTGCGGGTTCATAAACGATTAGATGAACTTGATAGCGTTCGATCAATAATCGTGGTAGCTCTAGAGTAAAGAAAGAGTCATAAGCATCGACCGGAATCGCTAGGTAGAGTAGGCGATCGGGTTGAGTTTGTTCTAATGCGAGTTGATATTTGAGAAATTGCCCTAGTGCAGCGTTAAATTCTGTTGTGGCAGAAGGTGCCAGAAAACTTTTGATTTCAACCGCAATTTTTTCTTCCCCTCGTTCGGCTGCTAAAATTTGCTCTGCACCCAAATCGATATACATTTCAATGCCACCAAAGCGGAGGAAGAATGGATCGTCGGTGATAATCCAGCCCTCTTTTTCGAGGGCACGTCGGACTGCATCATGGAAAAGGTCTTTTGCCATTGGTTCTAGTCCTCCACTGCCCCAAGTGCTTTCAGCGTTGCTTTCTCTTGTGTTTCATCGCTTACTGGCATTGAGAACTGTTAGCCCCACGATTTCATTATCATCGTCATAGCGAATCACGATATCATTATCTGTCAGTTCGCTATCACTGGCAGATTTGGGTGGACTGTAGAAGTCAATGTAAAGAACATCAGCTTCTGAGTCATAAAGCAGCAGAAATGGGCGCTTGGGTAAGTCATGTAAAACAGGCAAGAACTTGAGATATTCCTGCGCTTCTTGAAAATTGGCTATGGCCATAGTTGCTGCCTCCGGTTGAGAGAGTTGATTCTGCGAGTCGGAAATGCGGTAATCACAAAGCCATCATCATTTTCTTCTCGATAAACAACAACTAGCCATCGACCAGGTTTTAATTCCCGCAATGCTATTAGGGTACCTTCGTTACCTGCAAGTATGCGATCGGGATTAGAGATGGTTTCGAGAACAAATTGCTATTTATCCACTAAAACGTTGTGCCGTTCAACAATATGCTCCCAGCGTTCATCTGGCAGTCGAATAGTAATACCATTTCGGGAAGTGGCGATCATGTTCCTGCTTCCATTTCTTCAATCGCCCCCAGTGCTTTGAGCGTTGCTTTCTCGGCTTCTGTTAAGCCTTTTACTCCGGTGATGTTCATGCCTTCGTAAGGGCGATCAGGTATCAAAGTCTTAAAGCATTTACCTGTCTCGGTACTCCAAAGCTTAATGGTTCCATCTTCACTACCACTCGCTAGAGTTGGTTCATTAGGTTTAAATGCAAGTGACACTACCCAATTTGCATGGCCTTCCAAAGTTTTAAGACAGCTACCTGTACGAATATCCCATAATTTGATTGTTCGGTCGTAGCTGCAACTTGCTAAAAGCCAACCATTAGAATTAAAGGCAACTGCCCTGACTTGGTTATTATGTCCTTCTAAAGTCGTAAGACATTCACCAGTGTTGCAATTCCAAAGTTTCACGGTTCCATCACCACTGCTACTTACCAGAAGTTGACCATCAGGAGTGAAGGCAACAGACCATATTCGATCACTATGTCCTTGCAAGCTTCTAAAGCAGCTACCAGTGCTAAGATCCCAAAGGTTGATTGTCTTGTCATCACTGCCGCTAGCTAAAATTCGACCATTAGGGCTTAGTGCAATGGATTTTACCCAGCCAGTGTGCTGATCTAAAGTTTGTAGGCAAGCTCCAGTAGCAATATCCCACAGCTTAATTGTATTATCGTAACAACTAGCTAAAAATTGGTTATCAAGACTGAAAACAACTGGCAGTGTCCAACTACCATGTCCTTGGAATGTTCTGAAACATTGACCAGTGTTGATATCCCAAAGTTTTATGGTTTTGTCTGCGCTTCCTGTAGCTAAAACTTTCCCATCCAAACTAAAAGCTACGCATGATGCCCAGTCGTCATGTCCTAATAAAGTCTTAAAGTTTTTGCTCGTATGAACATCCCATAACCTTATTATTCCGTCATCACTCCCACTAGCCAAAGTTCGACCATCAGGAGTAAAAGCAACAGATAGTATCAGATGATGATAGCCCTGCAAGATCCTCACACACAGTCCAGTGTGGACATCCCATAGTCTTACGGTTTGGTCGTCTCCACTACTAGCTATAAATTGATCTGTAGGGTCAAAACTAACTGAACGTACCAATGAAGTATGTCCTGGTAGAATTTTAAGACATTCTTTGCTGCGAACATTCCAAATCCTTACTGTTTGCTCAAAGCCACCACTGGCTAATGTTTGACCATCTGCACTCAGAGAAATTGAGTTAAAATTATCACCATCCCCTTGTAAAATTTCTAAACACTTTCCAGTGTCAACCTCCCAGAAGCGAAATGTTTTATCACGACTAGCACTGATTAAAGTCTTACCATCAGGACTGAAAGTGATTGAATTTATTGAATCTGTGTGTCCCTTTAGAACCTTTAAACATTCTCCAGTATTGGTATCCCATAATCGTACAGTTTGGTCTAAAAAACCACTACAGCTAGCTAGAATTTTGTTGTCAGGGCTGAAAATAACTGTATGAATTGTATCAGAATGTCCTTGTAAGACCTTTAAACATTCGCCAGTATTGATATGCCACACTCGAAGAGTGTGATCAGCACTACCACTAACTAACATCTGACTATCAGAACTTAAGGCGACTGAGCGAACCCAACTTCGATGTCCTTGAAAAGTTTTAAGACACTCCCCAGTTTGAATATTCCATAACTTAATCGTTCGGTCGTTACTGCCACTTACTAGAATTTGTCCATCCAGACCAAATGCAACTGATCGCACCCAATCAAGGTGTCCCCTAAATGACAAAAAGCTTTCGCCGTCCACAACTCTCCATATATGAATTTCGCCATTTGTATCTCCTGTAGCTAGGAATTTCCCGTTAGGACTGAACTTGACCGACAGCACAGTACCTAAAGGTTTGGTGAAGTTAGTTCCTTCAAGATTTGCCTCTAAAAGACTGGCATTGTGCAAAGTAGCATTGGAAAAATCAGCACCGAGAATAACACTATGACTAAGGTTTCTGCCATCTAGACCAGCTTTATTGAGTTTTATGACCAGGGTTGCGGCATTCCCCCCGACATAACCTACATCTTCTTTTGAATGATTTCGTGTTATTTCAATTGTTCTTATTAATGAATGTTCAGTTGAGGTAGTATCGAGAACTATCATTGGTAACAGTAGATCCATTACAACTTTGGTTAGTATTGTGTTCCCAAAGCCTGCACGTAACACATTTAATGTTTCCTGCTGAAACTTCATGAGCGGTGCAATTGGAATAATTTTTCCTGTTTGATTAACCTCAATTTGAAAATAAGACGACCAAGTGTAATCCTTTGGTTCTGCACTCGTATCCAAGTGCGATCGCATCTGTGCCAACTCCAAAAAATCAGGCGCTAACGCACCCAATTCAGCAGCAAACTTGTAGGCAACAAAGAACTCTAAAAGCGATCGATGGGCAGGCGTGTAATCACCATCGGCATTACGAATCAACATCGTTTGACCCATCATGTCATAATGCCAATGATCCAAGTCTTTCTCTTCCTGCACCATTGCCCCAAAAAGTTTGCGGATGCGATCTGGGAACAACCGATAATTCAAACTCATCTGCTCAGTAGACAGCATTTCCCACGACAACTCACATAGGAAATAGAGCTTATCTGCCAAAGAGGTAAAGGTGCGTTCTGCCTTGATGTCCCGTTCCATTTTGCGCCGCACCGCATACAGATACACCCGCGACATATCCACAGGTTTACCCGCTTCAATATCCGGTAAAGCTTCCAAAATCAACTCTGTCATCACTGGACGACGCGCTAAATCCAGTAGTTGAGAATTACTCATCACTTGCTCTACCGTTTCAGAGGTTGCCTGGAACGATAACACCTGCCGAATCTGCTCATCCGTGAACTTCTCCAGTTCCAGCACCTCAAACTGCGGCGTTTCCCCAGTTAAATTAGCAGTAGAAGCCTGCAACTCGGCATTCAACAATGCCCGTCCTTCTTTCGCCTCTGGGAAATGCTCAGTCCGACAAGTGAGGATGACTTTTGCCCCTGGTACTACTACCTTTGCCAGTTCCCAGAAGTTGTTAATCATCTGCTGCTTATCAACTTTGGCTGCCATCTCATCAAAGCCATCGAAAATTAGCAGCAACTTGCCCATGCGGTTGAGTTGGTCAAATACCTCGCTATTCAGGCGAATATTGTGTTGGGTGAAAAAGAAACCTGCCAGCACATTCTCTACATTCAAAGCTTTGGCATAGTCCCGCAGCGTAATGATCAACGGCAATCGGGGGCGTTGCGTACCCCGTTCTTTGGCTTCCTGATACCGCTTCAAGGCAACCCAGGCATAGTGAAAGGCAAACCACGTTTTACCCGTGCCGAATTCACCCAGCACAGAGATATGTTCCTTGGCTGAATCATCCAGCCAGCGATCGCAATACCCATCAATCCAATCATCTCGTTCATCATAGCGGCTGACCGTGATGCGTTGTTTCGTTACCGGATCGAGTTCCTCTTTGGTACAAGCCAGCGGTACATATTGGTTGGCAACCCCGCGCCTCTGGATTTCTGCCTCCAGCCACTCGATATAGCCGCTAAAATCAGCATCCAGATCCACCAGTTCATCAAAGGTGTAACAGTCTAGATGCCTGCTTTCAGGCTTTTCTACCTCATCCCGCGCTGCCCGACTAATCCGCCGTGCCGTTATCAGCCAGCCCTCATCGGCTTGTTGGACTTCAACGGCTTGCCGCAGCGCCATGACATCCCGCAAACCCGCTTCTCCTTCAATGCCGCGCACGAGAATGCGATCAAATCGATTGCGCCGTACTGGGATATTGATAATCCATTCAAAATAATCGTCTTCCCAGACTTCATACTTCTCAAAGCGATACCCTAATGTCTCAAACCAACCCCGCATTTGTTGAGCCAGAGCAAACACTCTACATTGCTTGGCAACACTAGCTTCAGAAGCTGGGAGTGTCAGTAAATCCTGCTCAACCAACCGTGCCATCTCGGTGCGTATGCCTTCCAGAGTGGGCAGGCGGTTCAGTCGCTCCTGCATCATACCAATCTGTCGATGCAGGGATTGGAGGCGCTGATTGGTCAGTACTTCCGCCGGGGTGCGCGTCCGCTTGGCAATCTCCATAAAGACGGCAGCAAACTCGTAAAACTCCCGACGCGCACTCATGCCCGACGCTTGCAGTTCATCTCCTAAAACATGTCCAGCTAGGAATTCTTCTCCTTCTTTGAGTAGGATGGCTGGATTGTTCCGATCCAGTGCTTTACGAAAAATCTGCTGAATCTCAGACTGGCGGAAAATTTCTAGAACGGGTTTGGGTTTGCCAATTCCGTACTCCACCAGGGCGTACTGATAGACTGCTGTAAAATCAGCAGGTGGATGATCTGGATCTAAGTTCAGCTTCTTGAGCAGTTTAATGACTATCTCATTGCGCTGAAGTTTGTCCTTAGCGATCGCAGTTCCAAACCCCAGAATGGCATCAACCAATCCACCCAGCTCAATCACAGTATGGCTCCTCTAGTCCGGCGTTCCCACCTTGCGCTTAATGCCATTATCCAGGCTCTTTCAATAGCCTGCAAATGCATAATTGCAGTGCGCTTCTGGTAATTTAGTAACCAAACGATAGCTTAAACAGCTTAAACAATTGTGGACTGGCCTTCGATTTCGGTAATTATCCCCACTTATGGACGGGAAGAAACATTGCGAGATACACTCGAAGATGTACTCAAGCAAGACTATCCTGCCTTTGAAATATTGGTGGTTGATCAAACTCCGCTCCACACAACTCAAATTCAAGCATATTTAGAGGGGCTAGTTCAAACTCATCGTATTAGCTGGTTTCGCCTTCAATGGGCTAGTTTACCGGGAGCGCGCAATTATGGGGTGCGGCGTGCTTCAGGGGAAATTATTCTGTTTATCGATGACGATGTTCAAATACCAGTTGGTTATCTAACAGCTCATGCTCGTAACTATCAAGAAAACGCTGCCATTGGAGCAGTTGCAGGACGAGTTTTTGATCGGATGAAACTGGCAGAAAAAAAGGTAATCGGAGATTCCTCTCCACTTCCCAGCTACACAGTAGAGTATTTGCCTCCGGAAGCCATGGATCCTGGTATTGCTTGGTACTATATTGACTTGGTACATACAGTAAAACCGCAGCGCGTCATCTCGGCTAGAGGCTGCAATATGTCATTTCGCCGCGAAATATTCAGCCAACATGGACTGCAATTTGATGAACGATTTCAAGGTAGTGCCGTACGAGAGGAATCAGATTTTTGCCTGCGATTACGCAGTACTGGTTACCAGATTTGGTATGACCCAGACGCCTATTTAGTGCATCTAGGCGAAGAAACTGGTGGCTGTCATGATATAAGTACGCGATCGCTTAAGTACCAACTAACCTTCTATCACAATCACTTCTGGATGGGCTTAAAAAACCTAACTCCTTTTGAGCAGCTACGCCTGTATCTTCGTCTATTTGATTGCCACGTTTTGGGTCATCCTCCTTGCAATAAAAGTGGCTCCCCAGTCAAAATTATCAGTCGTGCCTTTTTCTATAGCCTGGGCTTTTTTCAAGCACTTGTCACATGGCTTAAGTCCAATTGGGATGATGGTCAAATATACAGTCGGTTGGACAAATCAAGCCAGAGTTAAAGGTCTTAATTGGAATGTCGCTGACTTAAGAAGTAAACCCTTGAGTAGCTCTCACCTTGCGGCGGGGGCGTGGGGGATCGCAACGCCCCCACTGGGGGGTTTGGGGGGAAACCACCCAAGCAGGGTTTTTCTCAATGACAACTATTTTCACTTAAGTCAGTGCCATTCGTCTTAATTGCCAATCCACAACCCTGATCAGGATGAGAATTTTAGTTGCCAGCCATACTTATATTGTTGACCTCAACTGTGAGAAACTAAGAGCTTTAGCTCGCTTAGAATCCGATATAGAAGTGACTGTGGTTGTGCCACGTTACTGGCGTCCCGGTGGCGTCCAAAACAAGCTAATGGAAACTCAGCCGCATCAGGAAGGTTCCTTTCGGGTAGTGCCAATCTCCAACTTTAGTCAGAATAACCAAGGACTGCTCACCTTTGGTGCTGAGATTATTCCCCTGTTACGTCAATTGCGACCACAGATTATTCAAGTAGAACAAGGAGCTAAGGCATTAAGTTACGCCCAATTAATTACTCTCAATCGACTCTTGGGACTGAAGGCAAAAAATGTTTTTTTTACCTGGTGGAACTTACCTTACAACCTGAAATTCCCAGTATCTTGGCTAGAAGCTTATAACCTGCGCCACACTCACGGACTGATTGCTGGTAATCAAGATGGTGTGTCAGTACTGCGGCAGCATGGTTATCAAGGGTTAGTTAAAGTTATGCCCCAGTTAGGTGTAGATAAAAATCGCTTTTGTCCTCAACCACAGCCGGAATTAAAACGTCAGTTGGGAATTAAACCGGATGAGTTTGTTGTGGGATTTGTGGGACGATTTGTTGAAGAAAAAGGTTTACTAAATCTTGGTAAAGCTCTTGCCATTTTACAAGGGCGTCCTTGGAAGTGGCTGCTGCTAGGGCGTGGCCCCTTAGAGTCGGTATTGAGGGCAAAAGCTGTCGAGTGGGGCATCCAGGAGCAGATGATTTTTGTTGAAAGTGTACCCCACGAGGAGGTGCCGCGCTACATTAACTTGATGAATACTCTGGTGCTGCCTTCAGAAACAAACTATCAATTTAAGACCCTAACAGCTAGAGGTTGGAAAGAGCAGTTTGGTCATGTGTTGATTGAGGCAATGGCATCTCAAGTGCCAGTAATTGGTTCTGATTCTGGGGAAATTCCCCATGTGATTGCAGATGCTGGTTTGGTTTTTCCCGAAGGGGATGTAGCAGCTTTATGTAACTGCTTGGTGTCTTTGATGGAACAGCCTGAGTTAGCCAAGAAGCTGGCTGATTTGGGTTATCAAAGGGCAATGAGTCAATATACAAATCTGGCTTTAGCTAGGCAGCAATTGGATTTTTATCGGCAACTTTTGGGATGACAAGAATGCTCAAACCTTGTATGTGAAAGTTGACAAAAGTCTACAAAGTTTCTGGAATCAAGTTGAGGCGCACTGAAGGATGAAGGAAGTGCCACGCTAACCGTCAGACACATTTCCACCGCCTGAATATCACGCCTTAACAACTTTCATGAACCAACAACGCCACAGCCAAAGAGGTTATCACTGGGTAATCAACGCACTGTTAACCTGTCCCAATCAGAAAATAGAAATTTTGCGGGCTAACTGGGAGCTGATAGATGCAGGTTTTGTGCAGACGATAATGGAGGTAGCGATGCAGCGACAGCAGTGGGGTGACTGGAGTTCGGCTAATTGGTTACGAAATCTTGCCACTCAACTTGCTACAGGGATGGGTAGCTCTTTATCAAAAATACCCAAAGAATCTGAAGCTGATCGATTACTCTGGCAGGGGGAGCAACAATGTAAAGTCAGCCAGTTTAAGGCAGCATTTCAGTCTTACCAGCAGTCCCTAGTTCTCTACCGAGAAATAGGAAACCTACTAGGAGAAAGCGCAGCTCTAATAGGTTTAGGTATTGCTTACGACTTTTTTGGAGAATATCTGAAGGCGATTGATTGCTATGAGCAATCTTTAGACATTTTACGCAATATTGGCGGTAGTGTGGGGAAAGCGGGAGAAGGGACATGCTTGGGCAATCTTGGTAAGACTTACTCTTCCCTTGGAAAATACCACGAAGCCGTTGATTGCCAAAAAAAGTCATTAAAAATTGCACAAAAATTTAAAAATCACCATGCAGTAGCTACTGCTTTAGGAAATCTAGGTCATAACTTCTTCAGTTTAGGTCGATATGACAAGGCGATTGATTACCATCAGCAGCAACTTAAGCTAGTAAGAGAAATTATTCCTCGCCTCACTGAAGGAAAAGTCGATAATAATTTATTCTTAGGTTTACCTGAAGCAATCAATGACTTTAAGAAGGAAGAAATTAATGCTTTAGGAAGTCTGGGTCTTGTTTTTTACGCTATCGGACAAGAGAAGCAGGCGATGGATCATTATCAAGAATCTTTAGATATTGCACATAAGATTGAAGCCCGCTGTGAGGAAGCAAATAACTTAGCTAATATAGCTGCGGCTTATTGTAATTTTTCTGGTAAGTACGATGAGGCGATTAAGTACTTCAAGCAATCTCTGACTATTTACCAGGAACAGGAACTTGATAGCTTGTTTGGGAAAGCTTGTTCCCTGAGCGGTTTAGGTATGGTTTACAGAGCTAAAGGAAAATATAATCAGGCGCTAAAACATTATCAGCAAGCCCTGAGTATTGCAGAGCAGATTGGTACTCGTGCTTGGGAAGCTAACTATCTTGCCAATTTGGGCATGATTTGCAATTTACTAAGGCAGTACCCGCAGGCGATTGAATATGAACAGAAGGCTGTGACCATTGCTAAAGAGATTAGCGATCACCGAGAAGAGGGATTTACTCTGAATGAGTTAGGATTTGCTCTGCTTAACTATGGTTATGTAACACAAGCAGAAAATGCACTCCGTGATGCTATGGAGGTTAGAGAATCTCTTAGAGGCGGATTAAAAGATGCTCATAAAGTGTCACTGTTTGATACACAACTGGATACCTATAGCCTGTTGCAGCAAGCTCTTGCCCTACAACAGAAATTTGAAAATGCTCTGGAAATTGCTGAGCGTGGTCGTGCCCGTGCTTTTGCGGAGTTATTGTATGAGCGCGTATCTACTAATTTGGTAGGGGTAACTCATGACTTACCTGCCAAAGAGACTATTGATCCACCTAATCTTGAGGAAATTCAACAAATTGCCAAAGAGCAAAAAGCCACTATTGTTGAATATTCAATTATTAATTTAGACCACCTCTTTATTTGGGTCATCAAACCTACTGGTGAAATTACGTTTCACCCAGTCCACCTGCAACCCTTAAGGCAGGAACAAAACATCTCATTGTCAGACTTAGTTAGCCAATCTTGTGAATCCTTGGGTGTTAAAGAAGAGACACTACGCGGCGCTACACCCACAACCACCCAAGAGACTCTTCAACCCCTTAGATACATCAATGAACCCTTACGGCAACTGCATCAACTCCTAATAGAACCGATCGCAAACCTGCTCCCAACTGACCCCAACGCCCATGTTATCTTTATCCCCCAAGGAAGCCTATTCCTAGTTCCCTTCCCAGCACTGCAAGACGCTACGGGCAAATTCTTAATCGAACAACACACAATTCTGACTTCTCCCTCGATCCAAGTGCTGGAATTGACTCGAAAGCAACGACAACGGGTAGAAACGATTCATGAATTACCCCTACAAAGTCAGAATGCGTTAGTTGTAGGCAATCCAACAATGCCCACAATTCCCTTAATAGAACCGCCTCAACCATTAAACTCGCTACCTGGAGCCGAAGCAGAAGCTAATGCGATCGCATCTCTCCTCAACACCCAACCCATCATCGGCGAGAAAGCCACTAAAATCGATATCGTGCAACAGATGCCCAAAGCAAGACTGATTCATCTAGCAACACACGGGCTATTGGATGATATCAAGCAATTAGGTGTACCAGGTGCGATCGCATTAGCCCCCTCCGATAACGATAATGGCTTCCTCACGGCTGGCGAAATCCTAGAGATGAAACTCAATGCTGAACTGATCGTCCTGAGTGCCTGTAGTAGTGGTCAAGGCAAAATCACTGGCGATGGTGTAATCGGATTATCGCGTTCTTTATTTGCGGCTGGTGTTCCCAGTGTTATCGTCTCCCTTTGGTCTGTTGGGGATAAGTCAACCCAGTTTTTGATGACCGAGTTTTATCAAAATCTCCAGCATGGGATGACCAAAGCTCAATCCCTACGCCAAGCTATGCTTACAACAATGCAGCGATACCGCCGTCCCAAAAGTTGGGCTGCTTTTACTCTCATCGGGGAAGCCATCTGATATTTCTCACACGAGAAGCCACACCCTCTTTGCCAATTATCTCTAGAGTTTTACAATGACCTTCACCCCTGAAACTGCGCCGCCTGAAGTACTGATAGAAGCCTTTGTCGAGCTGTTATCAGATAAGTTTGTGTTTTCACCTGACTACGCCTTAGCCCTCAATGAACTGAGCGATAGCCTGTCAAATGACGCTAATGCGATCGCTCAACAGCTCAAAACTTGGTGTCAACAACGACCAGACATTATGGAGGCTTTAGAGGATGACCTAAACCAGAGAGGACAGTCTGGTTCTATTCCCTCTTCCGACAAACAGTATAAGGAATTGCTGCAAAACTCTATTCGGCAGAGTTTCCCCTCAGCTTCTTCACAGCAGTCTGGCTCCAATCCCTCAACAAAACAATCTGGCTCCAACCAATCAACCAATGACTGACTCTAAATCAGGGTGGTATTTGAAAGCCCCCTGCGTCACCCTCTATGCCTTTCATCTGCGTGACGAGATTTCCAAAGACCCCACACAAATTAATGCCAATCATCTGTGGGAAAAGTGTGTTGCATTAGGAGCAACAGATCAGCTCAACACTCCTGCACTTCGCTCCTTGCGGACACAACTACTCTGCTACGAGAAAGACGCCCCAGACGGCTACAATCCAGCGCTTGAAAAGGCAGACAATCTGCCCAATCTACCCTTGTTAAAGAAATCGCCTAGAACAGGTGAAGACCCCTTTTTGCGTTTCCCAGTAGTCACTGAACCTGGTACTCCTAACCTCAAAGGTGAAATTTATCCGCAAAGAATTCGCGATACCTATGCTGTAGATCTGACGCTACGTTACCTAGACACTGTAGAAATTGACTGCCTAAAGAACTTTAACCCAAAGAATTGCCTATTACCTAACAATATCCAAGCTTCCCTTGGTCAGACGCTGACCATTTTTGCCAACCCGACTTGTGGTATTGACGACTATGAAGCTATTGCTAATGAATGCGTTAAGGCTTTATTTCAAAATGCCAAGCCACCTTGCCTACAGTTAATCGCTTCCGGTCAACTCTTTGGCAGTCCCATGCTTGAATATGACACTAGTGAATATGACACTAGCAGCCTGAATCCACTTGAGCAATGTCATATCTTAGTGTGGCTACAGGGTCATCGAGTTTGGCCTAAGCGTCATCCCGATACTATGGCTCTCTCGGAGAAGGTCTATCACAACTTTTTGCAACTACTGTGTTGCCGCAGTAAAATCCTCTATGCCTATCATCAAGCTCGTCTGTGCAATCGTGAAGCGAGGAAGCTTTGTCGCGAGATAGAAAAGAGGGTCGAGGAATTTGGTCAGATGAAGGCCGAATCGGAAAATCCAGAGGAGCGAACAAAGCGTGTTGAGCAACTCAAGGCATGGCTGATCGAGATTCAGCAAACTGGATTCAAATACGCTCATCAATTGCGCGATATGGAAGACCACAAGACTGCGATCACTATCAACTCAGAAAACTATTGTTACTTGCTCAGCCAAATTCGCTACTACAGCCTACCAGAAGATGACTTAGATTTCCTAGAGAAATTTCTTAACCGCATCTGCAAGCACTTTCAAGAACAGATTCAAGTAGACTTGCGCTACCTCACCCCAACTCAAGCGCTATTCCAGCAGATGATTGACACGATTCGAGGTATTGTCGAGATTGAAGCTGAAGAACAAGCACAAATACGTGAGCAGCAGGACAAGGAACGCGATCGCAACCTACAAACTACAATTGCCGGAGTTGGTGCGGGTATCGGGTTTGCTGGACTTTTTGCTACATCATTTCCTTACCTCATCCCTCCAGATCCGAAAACTCCCAAAATTCCCATCCAACCACCTTTTACCTCTAGCTATCTCCATCCATTTATCCTCGTGTTGCTACTGAGTCTTTTTTGGGGTTTAGTCGGTGCAGGCATCGCAACGCTGGTCACAATGCGAATTTTGCCGCATAAAGATAAAAGAGCAAAACGTGAAGGCAGCACTCACAAGCAGCGTCTCAACTCTGGCATTACGGCGATTGTAGAACCACTGACAGGAGTACTGCAGAAAGCACAGTTTCCAACCAAACTACCAAGAAAATAGAATTGCTGAAAAGTTGAAGACAGCCGCGATCTGCGCTAAAAGTAGACTGCGCACTTCATCCCCACGCAAATACTTGACGATCACAAAATCTGAGCTGTGGTTAATTTTTCATTGAGAAGTGATCTATATTTTGTGATTGCCCTGTGACTAAACCCCTAAGAATTCTACAAATTATCCCCTCCATTTCCCTTGTTTATGGCGGCCCCAGCCAGATGGTTCAGGGTCTTTCCTCAGCTTTAGCCTCTCAAGGTATTGAAGTCACCATATTAACCACTGATAGTAATGGAGATGCTGGTCAACCACCGCTAGATGTTCCCCTCAATCAACCAGTAGAGCAAAATGGCTATCAGGTGCGATACTTTCACTGTTCTCCGTTTCGGCGTTATAAATTCTCTCTCGGTTTACTAGCCTGGTTATGGCAGTACGCCCCTGAATTTGATCTTGCCCATATTCATGCTTTGTTCTCCCCAGTGAGTACGGCGGCGGCGACTGTGGCACGATGGCGGGGGCTACCTTACTTGCTGCGTCCTCTAGGTACACTTGACCCAGCCGATTTGCTCAAGAAACGACAGCTCAAGCAAATTTATGGGAGACTGCTGGAGAGACCAAATTTGGCTGGGGCGGCGGGAATTCACTTCACCAGCGTTCAGGAGGCCAAGATTTCAGAACGTTTCGGAATTAAGACTAATGATCTGATCATCCCTCTCGGTGTGGAACAACCAGAAATAACCCCTCAAGGTTGGGCAAGGAAAGAGTTAGGTATTTCCCATGACCAGCCCCTGGTGTTATTTCTCTCCCGTATTGACCCGAAAAAGGGGCTCAATTTGCTGATTCCAGCCCTGGAAAGGCTATTAGCAGAAAAAATAACTTTTCACTTGGCGCTAGCGGGGGCTAATCCTCAAGATCCTGATTATCAAAAACAAATTGAGGAACAACTAAAAGTTTCGCCCCTCTCACCACGCACCACAATTACTGGCTTTGTTAACGGTGATTTGAAGGCGGCTTTGCTGCGAGATGCTGATTTGTTTGTTTTACCTTCCTACTACGAAAATTTTGGGATTTCAGTGGCAGAAGCAATGGTGGCTGGAACACCAGTAGTGATCTCTGACCAGGTACATATTTGGAAAGAAGTCAAGGCTGCTGAGGCGGGGTGGGTTAGTCCTTGTGAGGTGGATGCTTTGAGTGAAGTTTTGAAGGAAGCGCTTCAAGATGAGGGGGAACGTCTACGAAGGGGAGCAAATGCCGCCGCATATGCTTTGAGTAATTATAGTTGGAGTGCGATCGCGCAAAACATGATTCGGGTTTACCAACAACTTGCGCAGATTGAAGGTTGAATTTTAGAAGTTATTCAGGCAACCTTCAATCTGCAATATTTCAGATCCCAGCATGACCTAGCGCTAAGCCTGTGACCAGCATCCCCAGCACTAAAAAGGGTTGAGCACTGGCTTGATACTTGACGTCATTTTCCAGTGGGGCGCGCAGAAAGTACATGTCCTGGAAGGTAATTTGGGGAATGATCAACAAAATCAAGATTGTTGCGTAGAGGTTTTGGTGAATACTGATTAAATAACCAGCAATCCCTGCTTGAAATACATCAATCATCAATACGCAAATCCAGGCTGCTGCACCGACACCAAACATTACTGGTAGTGACTTTAAACCCAGTTGGCGATCGCCTTCGACACTTTTAAAGTCGTTGACTACGGCAATTCCCAACCCAGCCAAACTATAGAACAAGGTGAGAAGCGCAACTGTCCAATTCAGGTCGCCAAATAGAGCATGACCTGCCCACCAGGGAAGGGCAATATAGCTAGCACCTAGCGCATAGTTACCTAACCAGCCATTTTTTTTCAGTTTCAGGGGTGGTGCAGAATAGATATAAGAAAGGAAGGAACCGCCTAAGGCAAGACAGGTGATCATGGGAAATTCATGACCCGCCCAAACATCTAGAGTGTAGGCAACACCAATACCAGCAAAGAGCAACACCAGAATCTGAGTTACTACCTGGGGCACAGAAATAGCACCAGAAGGTATCGGTCGGTAAGGTTCGTTAATCGCGTCAATTTCGCGGTCGTAGAAGTCATTCAGGGTTTGAGTATAACCCGCCAGCAGTGGGCCCGAGAGCAACATACAGGTTGCTGCCTTGAGGATGTCCTCTAGCGTCCAGCTATAGCCGCCAGCAGACGCCGCGCCGCAAACAACACCCCAGATTAGCGGAATCCAGGTAATCGGTTTCATCAACTGGAGGCGAATTTTCCAAATTGAAGTTTCTCCAGGAGTAGCACCTTTCATGCCTAGCAGTTGCCTGGTTTTGCCACTGCGCTCCGTTAGGTTCTCATTAGTCATTGTTTAATGGGTTACAGGTCACAGGTACAGGTTACAGGGAAAGCCGATCATCTTCTGCCCGTTATCAAGCTAACGCTATAGCTTGGCTTCACATAAAACAACCTGCTTTCCCTGCCAACCTTCTATCTTCCAAACTTCAACTCTCTAACCTTCCAATCTAAAAAGATATTGTTAAATATCCATCTTGGAATTTAGCTCCTTTAACAGGTTGACCGCTCAACGAGGGGGGCAGCAGAACATTGCGCCGTTGATCGCCCGCTTCAATGGTGACTTCCGGACCGTACTGGGTTAGCTTCACCTGCTTTTTGTCAAAACTGGGTAAGAACAACCGCACCTGACGGTTTCCGGTGTCAATGCTAATGGGTCGAGGTGCTTGTACTGCCTGTTTGAAATCTGGCAGTGCGTCCATTAGGGGTTCCCAGTCACCAGGGGCTGATTGCTTGGGCAGCGCGCTGACTGCTAGAGGCACAAATTCAGCCGCTAAGGTGTCTATGACACTCGCCTGGTTGAGAATGACGCCGCCCACCGTGAGACCAATTTGCTGTGCACCGCCCCAGAGGTATTTAGCGGTAGCAATAGCTGCTGCATCCTCGTTGGTCACAAGATAAGATGCCACCCGGTTGGGGTCAGCGATCGCACTCTTGCCTTTGTCAAGTAATTGGTTTGCTTCGTTAGTGGGTTGTTGAGCCAAGTTATCACCAGTCCATGAAACATTGAGAATGGCACTGGTAACGGGTTGGATAAATGGTGATATTGCTTTGCCCAGGTCGGAATCAATAAATACCTGACGAAAACGGCGAAAATACCAGCTAAGGATTTCTGGCATTCCCAGCATCCTGAGGGTGGCTTGGTCGCCACTACCGTCATAGATAATGACGTCATACTTGCCGCTATTTTCGTACTCCCTAATCGCATTCAGCGCTAGGGCAGAGTCCATTCCCGGTAAAACGCCCAGTTCTTGACCGTAGACGTTTTTTAGGGTTGGAGATCTCAGGTATTGTGCTTCTAGCCTTTTAACGTCTTCCCAGCTACGTTCTAGGAGTAACGTAGTCTGTAATTGTACTGCTTGGAGGTTAGCGCCGATTTCTTGGGGATCTGGGCCGATGGATGCCCCCAATAGTATTTCCAAGGCTGGACCTGGGTCTTGTTCTACCAACAGCACTCTTTGACCAAAGCTTGATAGCTGTTTGGCCGCAGCGATCGCCACGGTAGTACGACCGGTGCCGCCTTTGCCCAAAAAAGTTAGGATTAGGGCCATTTTCTCGACTTTTGCCTCTCGCCTGTTGCTTATCGCCTCTATATCGCCTCTATTCTGAAGCTTTCAACTCATCTTCAAAAAACCAGGTGGCAGAGTTATCGTCAAACTGCACAATGACACCTACGCCGCTACCATCTGTCATTTTGAAGTCTTTAATCACACCAACTTTCCCCAGTTTACTCGCGATACCAGGGGATACCCGATCTCTGAGGCGGAAAACTTTTACTTTCTGACCGATCTCCATAAGAGCTTTTAATACTAGAATGAACCATTCCAAAGTTTAACGGAATCCGGCACCTAGAATCAGAAACTAGGATTTTGGGATTATTAGTGATCTGCTAGGCACTAAAAATAACTGTCATCAAGCTCTACCAAAATCTACAGACATCATGTATGATATGCCATTAAATCTGTTGACGCCTTTTGACCATTGCCATGACGTTATCAATTAAAGCTAGCTCAAAGTGGTCGCAAGCTAAGCGATACGGGGAGTTGCTAGAGGTCATGGTGGCTCGAAACTTGAAAGTGCGCTACCGAGGGTCATTTTTAGGGGTCTATTGGTCTTTATTGAATCCACTAATTACCACCGGTCTGTATACAGCAATCTTTGGCGCAGCTTTTGCAGCTTACTACGGTAACTCTGTAGTTAATTATGTTTTAGCATCCTTTACTGGGCTAGTTGTAGTCCATTTCTTTTCAGCTTCTACGTCCCAAGCCTTGAAAAGCATAGTGGATCACGGTTCACTGCTTAATAAAATTAGTTTGCCAGTAAGTATTTTCCCTGTGTCAATGGTTGCTGCCAATGTATTTCAGTTTGCCGTGGGTTCTTTTCCATTGCTAGTAATTGCCACTTTAGTTACTTCTAAGAGCTTACTCAACGTCGGGGCGTTACTATTGCCATTAATTTCCTTGATTCTGGTTTGTACAGGCATCGGCTTTATCGTCAGTGCCCTATATGTCTTTTTTAGAGATTTACCTTATTTTTATGAATTAGTTACATTTGTCTTTTGGATTAGCTGTCCGGTATTCTATCCGGCAGATATCGTGGCAGCAGAAATTAAGCCTTTTTTAGTTCTTAATCCCTTGTCATTGCCGATTGAAAGCCTTCGCCAGATTTCTTTATCCGGAATGACGCCGGATTTAAGTTTGATTGGCGGAGCTTTGTTGACTGGTATGCTGATTTTAACTATTGGGTGGACATGTTTCGGGTTTTGGAAACCTCACTTTATGGATTTACTTTAGTAAACCAAACGTGTCAGCTAGAGAATGATATTTGTCTTCATCAAAGTTAGCTCCAACGGGATTAGTGTTCAACTGTGACCAATGACCAATTGCCTACTCCGATAGAAGCGATTCGCCTAGAACAGGTTTCACTGTGGAGACGAACACAAGAAGAGTTTTCTTACAATCTCAAGACCACCTTACTGTCTTTACTGGAGGGAAAATACCGGAAACCCGTAAAGAAGTTAGTGTTAAACCAAATTGATTTAGTTGTAGAAGCTGGCGAGAAAGTAGGAATTATTGGAGCTAATGGTTCAGGAAAATCTACACTTTTAAAGGTTGTTTCTGGGATTTTGCAACCAACTAGAGGTTCGGTTAGAGTGCGGGGCAAGATTACGCCGATTATTGAGTTGGGAGCGGGGTTTGAACCAGAAATTTCAGTGATAGATAACCTAATACTCTACGGAGTTCTTTTAGGGTTTTCCAAATTACAAATGAAAGAAAGGGCACACTCAATCCTGATGTTTGCCGAACTTGAGGAATATGCGCTTGTGCCAGTCAAAGCTTTGTCTTCAGGTATGGTAGTGCGCTTGGGGTTTGCGATCGCTACTGAACTTCAAGCAGATATTCTGATTTTGGACGAGGTTTTGTCTGTCGGAGATGAGAGTTTTAAAAACAAGTGTAAGTCACGGATTGATAAATTTTGGCAGGCTAAGGGAACGGTTTTAATAGTTTCCCACGATTTAAAGTTTGTGCGGCAGTTTTGCCAGAAGGTTATCTGGATAGATCGGGGCAAAGTACAGTTGGTGGGTAATCCAGATGAAACTATAGATTGTTATTTGCGCTCCGTGGTTCAAGATTAGATTGACAAGTAGAGAAAAAAAAGCTGACAATCTTTGGGCGCGATATAGTGCGGACTAAATATATAGTAGGTTAAGGTTAAACCAACCTATTTATTCCAGGAGGAAACAGTCAGACCATAAAGTTAAGCTTTTGGTTAATTTGTTTCTGAGGTCAAGCCAGCTTCGCAGAAGTGTGGGAGTGTGTGAGTGAGTGGCATTGAGGTGAATGAGAGAATTGATTAGCAAGGCGAGCAAACGAAGATCCTGGCTACCTCTAGACGAACAGTGGTGGACTAAACTGGGTTTACTTCAAACCTTGGTACGCAGGGATCTGGAAGCACGATATAAAGGTTCGGTACTGGGTAATTTGTGGCCTTTGTTGAATCAGCTGTCGCAGTTGCTGATTTACACTTACGTCTTTTCCATTGTGCTGAATGTCAAGCTGAGCCTTAAGGGATTGCCGGCGGACGACAGCACGACTTTTGGACTATGGCTATTTGCTGGGTTGCTTCCCTGGATTGCCTTTACCAGTGGTTTAACACACTCAGCTAGTTCGGTGATCGGACAGCCAAATTTGGTCAAGAAAGTAGTTTTTCCCCTAGCTTTATTACCTCTAGTACCCGTTTTATCAGCCTTCATTGAAAGTATGTTGGGCTTGATGGCATTAATCGTTTTAGTTTCAGTGTTATTTCAGACTATTCATCTAACTTTGGCTCTTTTGCCACTAGTCTGGCTACCACAGTTGCTACTGACGGCTGGCTTGGGATATCTAGCATCGGGGTTGACGGTGTTTTTGCGGGATATCCCCCAGACTTTAGGGGTGGTTTTAAATCTTTGGTTTTATCTAACACCGGTTATTTACCCAGCGGATTTAATTCCCGAAGAGTTTCGCGGTTGGGTATTTTGGTTAAATCCGCCAGCAGCGATTGCAGAGGTTTATCGTGACTTAGTATTGGCGGGGAAAGTAAGCCACTGGGGAGAGTGGGGAGTAGCAATGCTAGTGTCTTTACTGGTATTTTGTGGTGGTTTGTCAGTTTATCAGCGTTTGCGTCCAGCATTTGCTGACGTACTGTAAGCTTTGATTGACTGCGGAATTTTTGGTGGTATTCCCAGCTAGTAGTGTGATGAGTGAGATAGCAATTTCGCTGAAAAACGTCTCTAAGTGCTTTAAGCGTTATGCTCACCCTGTAGATCGGCTCAAAGAGCTGTTACTGCCTGGGAAAAGTAGAGCAGAAGAGTTTTGGGCACTTCAGGATATTAATTTAGAAATTCCCAAAGGACAAACTCTGGGAATTATCGGGCGTAATGGTTCCGGTAAGAGTACCCTGCTGCAAATTATTGTTGGGACATTAACACCAACACAGGGAGAGGTTCAGGTAAATGGTCGAGTTTCAGCATTATTAGAACTTGGCAGTGGCTTTAATCCTGAGTTTACCGGGCGGCAGAATGTATTTTTCAATGGGCAGTTACTGGGGTTAAGTAATAGGGAAATTGAAGAAAAGTTTGACGATATTGCCAGCTTTGCTGATATCGGAGATTTCCTTGATCAGCCAGCAAAAACCTACTCTAGTGGCATGTTTGTCCGTTTAGCATTTGCTGTAGCAGTCAATGTTGAACCAGAGGTTCTGATTGTGGATGAGGCTCTGGCGGTGGGTGATTTTGTGTTTCAACATCGGTGTATGCGACGCATGCGCAATTTGATGGATTCAGGAGTAACGACGATATTTGTCTCCCACGATCCAGGATCTATTAAGACATTATGTAACCGTGCGGTAATGGTACACGATGGCAAGATTAGGGCTACCGGAGAGCCAAATCAGGTACTGATTACCTACATGAAAATGCTCACGGAACTGGAGTTGGGTATAGCAGAGGTTGAGACGGAGTTAGTGGTAAATCCTCCTATTAAAGAACAAGAAGAAGAGAAGATACCACAACCGCAAGCAGAGCAACCAGAAATTATCAAAGATCAACCCAGTCGTCGAGGTAGTAGCAAGGCATTAATTGAGAATGTAAAGCTACTCAGTCAATTGGGTGAAGATACTGGAGAAACTCCTATTCTGGGGTTTAACGAAGAAGTAACATTGGTAGTTGATTTACAAGTCTACGAACCGATGCAAGGATGTATCCTTGGTTTTTATGTTTGTGACAAGAATGGTAATGAAGTGATTGGTAGCAACACTATCGAAGAGAATTGTCCCATTGGAGCTTTAGAAGCAGGGGATAAATTACAAATTCAATTTGAATTTCGTTTGCCACTACGACCAGCTTCTTACAGTTTGACTGTAGCTGGTTCAGAAAATTACACGGCAATGACGTTTGATTGGATTGATAATGCTGTAGTTTTCCAAGTACTACCTCCCCATACAGGGAAGCGGGTTCATGCGTTGATAGATCAGCCGATGGTTGTTCAGGTATTTCAGCCGCCGTTGCCATTGATTAAGGCTAGTAGTACAAAAGAAAAAAGAAACAAACAATTAACTCATAAAACGATTGCTTATTTTTAAATCAAATTGCTTTGATTCCAGAATTGACTACAATCACGAAAAGAAGATTTGGTGAATTCCTAATGATGCAGAATACTAATAGTTTAGGTAGACAAATAGCTATCAACGAAGAAGTTGCGAGTTTAAGTGAAGTAATTGATGAATTTTCTCGAGTGTATTACCATACGCCAGTAATCAATGGCGAACCAGCATGGAAAAATACCTATTGGATGGGAATACCTGCATTAAAGTGTCCTTTAGATTTATGGCTTTATCAAGAAATTATTAACCTGCAAAAGCCTGATTTTATTGTTGAATGTGGAGTTGCTTTTGGTGGATCCACAGCTTTTCTGGCTAACATGTGTCAACTGGTAGGCAAAGGCGAGGTAATTGGTGTTGACATCGAGATAACAGAGCAAACTCTCCAAGCCCTGCAGCCCTATAAAAACATTAAATTAATTCAAGGCAATTCGGTTGATCCTGAGATATTTAAACAGGTTTTTGAGATTACTAATCAGGAAAACGTACTAGTTATTCTGGATTCAGATCACTCAGAAAAACATGTATATCAAGAATTGACCATTTACAGCAAGCTGATTCAATCTCAAGGATATTTAATTATTGAAGATACTAATATAAATGGTCATCCCGTTCTCTCCGATTTTGGTCCTGGCCCCATGGAAGCGGTAGAACAGTTTCTCAAAGATAATCCAGGATTCTACATAGAACAACAATGCCATAAATTTTTGACAACTTTTAATCCCAATGGTTATCTAAGACGCTCGTAAATGGAGATAATAAGAGTTGTATCTTGGTACTTTTATGATTATCACAACGCTTCTTAATTATTAAAATATGGATAGTAACTGGGAAAAAGATTATCCATCTCCTCAAGAGATAAGTGAAGAATCTCTGGATGAAAACAGCAGCCTCAAAAAGATGCTGCGCTTAGTAGGCTTAAACAAGCGAGTTATAGATTTTGGCTGCGCGACAGGTTACTTTGCTAAGTTACTTGTTAATAACGGATGTCAAGTAACAGGAGTAGAAGTAAATTCAGACGCAGGAAAGATTGCTGAAAAATATTGCGAGCAGGTAGTTATTGGTGATCTGGATTTCGTATCTCTTGGAGAAATTTTACCCCATCAAGCCTTTGACGTGGCGGTGTTTGGAGATGTACTGGAACACCTGCGCAATCCCTGGAAATTACTTGAAGAAGTCCAGAAGTTGCTCAAGCCAGAAGGATACGTGGTAGCTTCAATTCCTAATATAGCTCACGGTGCTATTCGCCTTGCTTTGCTGCAAGGTAGATTCGAGTACATGAAATTAGGAATTTTAGATGATACACATCTAAGATTTTTTACTCGCCAAAGCGTCGAAGAGTTATTTGAGCGTTCTGGGTATTTTGTAGATGTAATTGATCGGACAAAGCTGCCAGTTATTTCTGATTCTCCTTTAGTACCAGCTATTGATAAATATAAGGTAAATGACGAAATCCTTAAGCAGCTTCAACAGGAAGAAGAAGCAGAAACATTTCAATTTATTCTTAGGGCATATCCTTTATCTTTGACAGGTAAATATGCCGCTCTAAAAGAGAAGTATTGCCCGCTCATGAATGAATCGCAGCAATCCCAGGTACAACTACAACAAACCCAAGGGGAACTAGCCGACTCGCAAGCGCAACTGCAACAAACCCAAGGGGAACTAGTCAACTCGCAAGCGCAACTGCAACAAACCCAAGGGGAACTAGTCAACTCGCAAGCGCAACTGCAACAAACCCAAGGGGAACTAGCCGACTCGCAAGCGCAACTACAACAAACCCAAGGGGAACTAGCCGACTCGCAAGCGCAACTGCAACAAACCCAAGGGGAACTAGCCGACTCGCAAGCGCAACTGCAACAAACCCAAGGGGAACTAGCCGACTCGCAAGCGCAACTGCAACAAACCCAAGGGGAACTAGCCGACTCGCAAGCGCAACTGCAACAAACCCAAGGGGAACTAGTCAACTCGCAAGCGCAACTGCAACAAACCCAAGGGGAACTAGTCAACTCGCAAGCGCAACTGCAACAAACCCAAGGGGAACTAGTCAACTCGCAAGCGCAACTGCAACAAACCCAAGGGGAACTAGTCAACTCGCAAGCGCAACTGCAACAAACCCAAGGGGAACTTGCCAACTCGCAAGCACAACTACAACAAACCCAAGGGGAACTTGCTCACTCTCAGATGTGGATTACTGCCATAGAAAGCAGTAAGTTTTGGAAATTGCGAACAGCCTGGTTTCAACTAAGGCGGGTGTTTGGTTTACCAGAAGATGTCAGCTTACAACCTCGCCAGTTATTTTCAAGAGGAAAATATCTATTCGCCGTTTTAAGGGTTAGGGGGCTGCGGTATTCACTAGCTAAATTCCTTAATAAAACTTCCCAAAAACTTGATGCTCCTAAACTTCCCCTTGAAAGACTACCAGAAATTCCCCGAAGTGATGATGCAAACTATCAAAACTGGTTGGATAAAAACTATCCCAAAGAATCTGATCTGCAAAAGATGGCTCAAACGGCAGAGATATTTACTTACAAGCCTCTGATCAGCATTATCATGCCTGTATTCAATCCACCTGAGCATTTTCTTCGGGAAGCGATTGAGTCTGTTTTAAATCAGGTTTATCCCTATTGGGAGTTGTGCATCGCTGATGATGCCTCGACAAAGCCTTATGTGCGATCGGTATTAGAGGAGTATGCTTCAAGAGATGCTCGTATCAAAGTGGTTTTTAGAACCGAAAATGGTCATATTTCTTTGGCTTCTAACTCGGCTATAGAAGTAGCAACAGGCGAGTTTATTGCCTTACTAGATCATGATGATTTATTAACTCCAGATGCTTTGTATGAAGCAGCCTTGCTACTAAATCGGCATTCCAATGCCGACATGATTTATTCTGATGAAGACAAGGTTGATGAAAACAATAGACTTAGAGATCCATTCTTTAAACCAGATTGGTGTCCAGACTCATTCTTGTCTAGAATGTATACCTGTCATTTGGGAATTTATAGGCAATCGCTAGTTAATCAAATAGGCGGATTTAGAGTTGGTTACGAAGGAAGCCAGGATTATGATTTTGTTCTGAGATTAACTGAAAAAACTGAAAACATATTCCATATTCCTAAGGTTTTATATCACTGGCGCATCCATCCAGCCTCCACTGCTGCCAGCTTAAATAGCAAAAGCTACACAATCGATGCCGCCCAAAAAGCTATTGCAGAGGCACTTGAAAGAAGAGGAGAACCAGGTATAGTAGTTCCAGCTCCTGGAGTGACTGGTTATTACGTTGTTAGGTATCAGATTAGTACTAGCGATTTAGTCAGCATAATTATTCCTACTAAAAACTTAGGAAATGTCCTGGATAAATGTTTATTTTCTATTTTTGAAAAGACTAGCTACCCTAATTATGAAATTATTTTGATAGATAATGGCAGCACCGAGAAAGAAACTATTGAAATCATTAATAAATGGAAAACAAAAGAACCTAATAGATTTAAGTGCTACTCTCTAGATATTAATTTTAATTATTCAAAGCTTAATAATTTTGCCGTTAAACAAGCAAAGGGTAAATATCTTTTATTCTTAAACAATGATACAGAAGTAATAACACCTGATTGGATCGAAGCAATGGTCGAGCAGGCTCAGAGAAACTCTATTGGAGCTGTGGGAGTTTTACTGTTGTACCCTGATGATACAATTCAGCATGCTGGTGTGGTAGCAGGTGTTGGTGGTGTTGCAGGTCATAGCCATAAGTACTTTAAAGCAAACTCGCAAGGCTATTTTAGTCAAATTAACACTGTCAATAACTTCTCTGCCGTTACAGCAGCTTGTTTGATGTGCAGGCGCGATGTATTTGAAGAAGTTGGGGGTTTTGAGGAAGACTTAGCAGTTGCCTTTAACGATGTTGATTTTTGTTTCAAGTTGCTAGAAAAAGGTTATAGAAACATTTACTTGCCTCATGTCGTTCTGTATCATTATGAGTCTAAGAGCCGTGGCAGTGATGATACTGCTGGAAAGTTAGCTAGATTCATCAAAGAAATTGAATACATGCAAAATAAGTGGAAGAAAATTATTGCAAGTGACCCCTGTTATAATCATCATCTTACTCTTGAGCATGAGGACTATAGTATAAAAACAAAATAATCTTCAAAGCCGCTTTTTTTCAAATAACTAAAGTCTAGTAAGTGAAAAAAAACTTACTAGATTCCATCATGAGGAGATGTTACCTATAGCCAATCTTTAATTAGTTACCAGCAAGCTAGTCCATTTTCTTTCCATTTATTTATTCATAATTTACACATGCAAGATATAAGTGTGTTGCGTAGGCAAATTGCCAAGTATTATCTATCGGGTAAAGGTATCGAGATTGGTCCGCTACATTCACCTCTAGATGTGCCTAATAATGCAAAGGTTAGCTACGTAGATAGAATGTCAGTTGCTGATTTGAGGAAACAGTACCGGGAATTAGTCAACTACGAATTAGTGGAGATAGATATTATAGATGACGGAGAAACTCTTTCATCAATAGCCAATGAATCTATGGATTTTGTTATAGCAAATCACATGATTGAGCATTGCCAGGATCCTATTGGCACACTCAAAAGTTGGCTAAGAGTTTTAAAGAATGACGGCATTTTGTATATAGCTGTACCAGACAAGCGTTACACTTTTGACCAAGCTCGCCCTGTTACTTCTTTAGAACATCTGATTCGTGATCATACTGAAGGATCGGAATGGTCAATGTATTCTCATTTTGAAGAGTGGACTAGGTTAGTTAACAAAGTTCCTGAAGAACAGGTTGCTGCCTCTGTCCAACATCTCATTGATATTAATTACAGCATTCACTTTCATGTATGGACTCAGATAGAGTTCTTGGAATTCCTACTATGCTGCCGAAATAAATTGAACTTCACTTTCCAAATTGAACTGCTCCAAAAAAATTCTCTTGAATTTATTGTGATTTTAAGCAAATCATCTTGATCAATAAATTTGTCATCAAATTAAAATTGAAACTGCTACCATTAGAGGCGATGATTGGCAGCCATTATAGGCAGTTAACTTTATGAACGCAATATTAGAACAGTATATTAAATCGGCACCTAGTCCACAAAACGCAATTGACATATTTAAAGGAGAGTGGTCATCTAAGCTGCCTGAGTCTTTGTCAGAACTACAAGCTGGATATGCGCTACTATTTGAAGACCCACGTATTGATTGGTTAGCAACTCAGATAGGAGGTTTTGAAGGTAAAACTGTACTAGAACTCGGTTCTCTGGAAGGCGGTCATACTTACATGGTTGAGCGCTTAGGTGCCGAAACAGTTGTCTCTATAGAAGCTAATACCCGCGCTTATCTCAAGTGTTTAATAGTTAAAGAACTACTGGAACTCAAGAAAGTGCGTTTTCTGTGCGGGGACTTTGTAGAATATCTACGAACTAACCAGAGCAAGTTTGACGTTTGTATTGCTAGTGGTGTGCTTTATCACATGGTTAACCCCGCCGAGTTGATAGCACTAGCATCCCGAACCTCCCCTCAGCTTTTTATTTGGACTCACTACTATGATCATGAGATTATCTCTAGTAACCCAAGTCTAGCCCATAGATCATCGGAGGGTTTACTGACGGACTATAAAGGATTCAAGCATACACTCTATCGACAAGAATATGAGGCAGCGCTCAATTGGATGGGATTCTGCGGCGGTCACGAGGCTTACAGCAATTGGCTAAGTCGTGAAGATGTTCTGGTTTGCCTTAATTATTTTGGCTTTAGTAAGATAAACATCAATTTTGATCAACCTAATCATCCTAACGGACCGAGCTTCGCAGTAACGGCATTTCGGGACTGATAAGTCTCCTTGTAAGACTAGGTAATTGTGAAACTGTATATTAATACCAATAATCGATATGCTTGTTTGGAAAAAAAATAGCGCTCATGTTAAGAACTTAATGACAGCCACTGTGGCAGGTGCCTTAGTTGCCTGCAATCCTGGTGCCGAAAAAAGCCAGGTGATTACGACCCCCCCAACTTCGGTCAGTCCAACTCCTACTCAAACAACCGATGCACCAGCTACTAGCGTGCCGACTAAGGTTACCATTCCCGGAGTCCCAGATATTGGAGAAGTTAGATTCAAACCCCTAAATGAGATTACTGCTCCACATGGTTTTCTTGGTACTGTCAACGGCTCTGCGGAACTTAGCCATAATAATATATCTAAAACGCAGCCTGTAGAGCTAACGGGTTGGGCAATTTTACCTGACAAGGTCAAGCCAGGAGATATGGTTTTCATAACCTATGGAGAGAATAATTCTCTACTGGCGGCCACTCCTGTTAACGTTGAGCGACCAGATGTTGTCGAAGCTTTAGGTAATCCAGCGTACCTCAAATCTGGCTGGGTAACTAATTTTGACCCTTCTGCCTTGCCTACAGATAAGGTGGCTCTTAAAGCCTGGGTTTATGACGCGACTAGTCAGGAAGCTACTCTGTTGAGTAATACCCATGAAATCGCTTTTGTCAACTGAAGTAGAAAATGTCCAGCTTGGTAGGTAGTATCAATTGATACTACCTACCAATGATTAAACCGTCTGTGCAATAGAACCTATTTTGGGTGTCAGACAAAACCATTATTGTATCCTTTTGGCATGAAACCGGATTGAGCAAAAGTTGGTTTTTTCTGCGGGAAATCGATGAGACTCTTAAGATCTCAACTCGCCGTACATCGACAAGAGGTAATAGAAGCAATCTGATAAATTTTATGAAAAATTGGTTAATTTGGACTGCTGTTCTATTCACTCTTTTGAGTTGGTGGCTCCTTTTACCTACTGTAAATTCTCTCAATATACCAATTAGTAAAACTCATGGCATCATTTCCAAAGTAGTGATTCAAGGAAGAAGCCCTCTGACAGATGTGGCTATGTATCTTATGTTGCTACTTTCACCTAGCTTGGCAATTTTATTTTGGGATTTTTTAAATACTAAAAAAAGGTTTTTAAACAGTAAAAAAAGAAGGATTGCCTCCGTATCTGTCGTTTTAAAGCAATTGATTTTGAAGATTGTAGGCAGCAAAAAAATGCTACCTATTTCCTTATTACTAATTGTTACTTGCTGGATACTTAACGTAACACAGCCAATTCTATCTCCCCACCTGCCTCAAGATAGTTTTCACTACGGCGAAAAAGTTGGATTATCAGAAACTTTTCTGCAAAATCCTGAGGCATTTTTTGATAAGGCTTATGTATTGATTCATGGCTTTGGTCTTAATGTGATGCCTGGAGTCATCGGTTTTTGGGCCGGAGGTTACGAAAAAGACATTGCTTATTCGATTTTGGTGTTTTATATCCAGTCAATTACCCCTATATTTTTTTCATTTTTGATTTTATTAGAAATATCTGCTTACATATCGGCAGTTAGTAAATGGAAGATTTTTATCATTTTATGTCTGCTTTATTTTCCGTGTCACGGAGTAGTCTTCGGTCTTATAGATAGAGATGCTGTTTTTTTAATACAAGCCTTCTTAGCTATTCGCTGGGTTCGTTTACTGACGGAAATGGCAAAACAAAATGATGCCAATTCTGTAAATAAAGAGTTAGCAATATATCCAATATTACTGGGTTTCTTGATTCCTATCAGTATTTTGTATGTTTATGATAGAAGTTTATATTCTATAGCTATTTTTGTGAGTTTGATTTTCTTCATATATCTAACACAAAATATTAGATTTTTTTGGCGAAGTTCCTTTTTAGCTTTAATATCAATAGTTTTTACTAGTGGTTTTCTATCCCTAGTATTTGGCTGGAATTATATAACAGTATCTATTGGACAGATAAGGTATTGGTCAAAGGTTGCCGGGTTATTTACTTCACTACCTTATCCTCAAATCAATATTTCCCTAGTGGCACCAATTAATTGGTTACCTATTTTTCTCCAAACTTTAACCTTTACTATTTTGTGTATAGATTTCCGCATCAAACAATATAGCTATAGTCAAAAAATCAAAGCTTTTTTCCTAGAGCATAGTATTACCATTTTTATGCTTTTATGTGCAGTATTTTACATGCGTATTGCCTTGGGAAGAAGCGATATTGGACACTTGATATCCCCAGGTTTTTTTGCGGTTTTTGCCTTTGTTTCTCTTATAGGTCACTACCTAACCAAGAAAGATTTGGCTATAACCTCATGGAAGAATACTTTGATAATAACTTTACTTTTTGCCTGTCTTTTTAACCTAAGTTTCTTAACAACGGCTACTGATATCTTTATGCTTGCTCGATATCCTCAAGTAGTAAATTATCTAATTAAACAAAATAGTACAGCTTTAATAAATCCCAGTTATCAAGAAGCTGCTAATCAGCTTTTAAGCAATGAGATGAAAGAGCAATCGTGTTTTTACACGCTGACATCCGAAGGCATGTGGTACAGAATATTTTCGCTGAAACCTTGTTCTAAATACTGGTATCTGATATATTCGACCACTAAGGAAAGTCAACAAGAACTGATCGAGGAACTAAAAGAGTCAAAACCTAAAATAATACTCTATTCAAATCAATCGTTAGGTAACGGAATAGATGGAGTGAAAAAAGAAGTATCACACTTACTAGTTCATCAATATATTTGGCAAAACTATCTTCCTTATAAGTACCTTGGTGGTAATTGGTTCTGGATTCGCCGCGAGAAAGAAATGGAGATATCCGAGCTGTTAATGACACTTACTGGCAGTGTAGCTGTAACTGGTCACTTTGATGTTCTATCTACTCTAGATACTAACCAAGGTCTTGATATCGTAGCCTCTGGTTGGACTCTGCTTCCAGAGAATCAAAAACCTCACGAAAATGCTATCCTACTTACTTATAATTTAGTCTCATCGCCTGACAAATTGATACCCCTGGCTTTAGGGTCAGCTTCTGATTATCGATATGACGTAGCAACTGCCTTAAATAAGGTAGAGGCTTTGCAAACAGGATGGAATATTTCTTTCAATAAGCTAAATATTCCCGCTGACACTGTAAAAATTAGAGCCTGGGCTTACAATTCAATCGATCAAAAATTTCATGAAATTCCTTCGGCGATTCCCGATAAGTTTCTTGAAGGTGTAAAACCTACATTTTCTGAAAATTTTAGCTAACTAATTTGATATACTCAAGACAATTAATTGGATGAGCGATCTACGCCAGATTTGGAATTAACTGAATAAACAGTAAACAGTAAAAGCTAATGGAAGTTTCCCTAGTTTTCATAACTAAAAACGAAGAAGTAGGCCTGCTGGAACTTTTACCGCAAATTGATTTAAGTATATTTAATCAAATATATGCTATTGATGCTCACTCTCGAGATGGCACAAGTGCAATATTTGAACACCATGGTATTCCAGTGATTAAGCAATCCATTCCTGGCTTGGGAGGCGCAACATTAGAAGCGAGAGATCACTGTAAAACAGATGCTATGATCTTTTTTCATCCAGATGGGAATGAGAACCATAAAGATTTACCAAAATTTATTGAATATCTTAATCTTGGTTACGAATTGGTTATCGCCTCAAGGATGATTGCTGGTAGCTACAACGAAGACGATAATAAACTTCTGAAGTTGCGTAAATGGGCTAACTTGGGTTTTGCCTTAATTGCTAATACAGCTTTCGGTAGTCGCAAATGTCGTGTAACAGATGTTGTTCAGGGCTTTCGTGCTATTTCTTGTGATGCTTTTGACCGTCTTCGTCTCGATCAAACCAACTGCACTATCGACTACCAAATGGTAATTAGAGCTCTCAAAGCGAGACTAAGAATAGCAGAGTTTCCTACAATTGAAGGTCATCGAATTGCTGGAGCTACTAATTTTGCCTCTATTCCTACCGGTATCGCTGAAGTGAAGATGTTACTTCGCGAATTTAGGATAGGCAAATCCTTTCTAAGATAAGCTAACGCCTAAACGCTCCAAATCATGCAACCAAGCCTCAAACAAAGCCACGTCTTCTTGCTTGACAAAATTATGAACTAATAGGTATTTCATAATCCCGGCAAACTCACCAGATTTCTTGCTATATTCCTCAAGGAGTGTTATCAGTTCCTCAGTTCTGGTATATAGCTCTATTTCTTCACCAAAATCCTTCAATAGGTTATGGTAATTTCGTTCTTGGTAGACACTGGAATTACAGAACAATACACCCTGCCCTTTTTGATGGAGAAAATGCTGAGCAAGGTAGCCTCTCAAAATATCAGTTACCCGACTGAACACATAAGCTGGCAAGAACATATACTGAAATGCTTCATGATACCAAAGAGTATTTTGAGAGTTAAAAGGGCAGTAACTTCCAGGAGCTAAAAATAGGGGAGAACGTTCAGCAAATTTGACTTGTTTGCCAATAGTTAGCCGATAAATTGCATCTACATCTGGATCTAAGTCAGCAAGTCCCTGTTGGACAGGAGCAGATACATGTTTAGTGACTAGATTCATTTCCGCTGCTTGGTTGTTAATGGCTGTCAAAGGAAATCCTCTTGGCCATACATGGGCATTACAGAAGTAGGAATAAATATTGAAAAACCTTTGCTCGCGATTCACATAAGTTTCGGTTTTGAGAGCAGGCGGATAAAATTCAGGCCATGAGCTATAGGGAATGTTGTCGTCATCAGTTTCATAAAGCAAATCAGCACCATGCATGATTGCGTAGAGATAGCCTATATTTTTTCTCGCATAGTGATTCCAGGGCAAAAGTTTTACAGTTTCAAAGGGTAGAGACTTCTGTTCATCTACTGTCAAAAGTTTGACATTTTCTAACTGCCAGTCTTGAGGCGTCTTTAAGTCAGCAACTACAATTACTTGCCACCCTTCAATTGCACTGAACTTCTTAATAGCTTCAGTAGGATAATTAATAGAGGTGATTACAATGAACTTACCTGCCATATCTATTTGGTTACGTTATTAAGCAATGCGATAGCACGAACAGCACCTGTGTCTGCCCTGAGATGAATTATTCCCCAAGCCTGCTCAAGATACGGCAGAATCTACCCCCAAGTCAACAGCAACCGGATCAGTATTGCCCTCCCGAAGAGAGTCCGGCACTCAGAATTTCCTCCTCCTTTAAAGCATGTAGCCCTCTATAGCGCTGCGTTCATGCCAAAATCCTGTCTTTTGGGGAACTTCCCCCCTTCCCCTGGCGACAATCATGATAAAGAGTGTTACAAGACCTTAAACTTGAAATCAGGGAATTGAAACAGAAAAGGAAAGCTCTCATCCTCTATGACCTGATCCGAGTACAGGGTCATTTCACAACGCGCTAACGTGGTATACACTAATCAAGCCATTGTCAATAGCGTAATTGGACAACATGCCCAGCTGACTGTCGCCCCTATGCTGCCTCCAGCCCTAAGGCTTAGAATTGGGGATGATTGTCACATCGAACTGATGTGATTTACCTACTTACTGTCAATTACTATTCAACCTCTCTGATTGCTCAATTAATCCGCTCAATTCCAGCTAGTTTGGATATTCCTTATCAAATTCTGGTTGTCAATAACTCTCCGGATGACTGGGCACTTGCCAAACTTCATGCCAAATCCCTCCAAATTCTAGAAGCCAAGACTAACCTAGGCTTTGCCAAAGCCTGTAATCTAGGACTTGAGTGGATTTATAATCAAGACCCCAAGGCCATAGTCTGGATTATTAATCCCGATACTTACCTTCCAGAAAACACTCTGGAAAAGGTTCCAATTTTTTTTGAAACCTATCCAGAATTGTCTCTGCTTGGCACCTGCATCTACACACCCAACAGTGACATCTGGTTCGCTGGTGGTCAGTTTATTCCTCACCTTGGTGCTATCGTTTGCACTAACTCCATTTCTCCCCACCTAGAAAAAGCATATGCTACTTGCGACTGGGTGAGCGGATGCAGTCTTCTAATTAACCTACGTCACTTTGAAACTTGCCCCTATTTCGACCCTGACTACTTTCTCTATTACGAAGACTTCGATTTCTGTCGTCGCTATGCTAACGAGGGTCATCAAATTGCCATCACCAATCGACTAGCTATAGTTCACCAACCATCCTCAATTACAGACCGCAACATTACTAAAAAATTACAGCATTGCACCTATAGCTACTTACTTACTTTAGAAAGATATACCAACAAACATGTGTTCTTCCTACGATTCCTCCGCCTCACTCTCCACGCGATTACTTTACTGTTACTCAAACCCCAAGCTGCCTTTGGTAAGCTAATTGGCATATCAACCTACCTTTTCAGCAGAGTCAGGTGGTATAGCCGATAGTAAATACCTCGCGTATATTAAACATACTAAAGTTGTTAACTTTGCGAAAACCGAACAAAAATCTGGGTATTTAGTAAGATTGTCATGTCTTGACATCCTCCCTTAGTAAGAAACTGTAGAATTATAACCTTGCCATTGGCAGATTCTTCCTGAGTCCACTTACCTTAACCTGTTGCCAGATTAAGACAGAAGGGGTTCTCTACTCAGGGATTTTAATCACTTCTGTGGTTCATTACCTACCTTATGGTAGATTCAAAACCTAAATTGTTCTATTTTCTACGCTTATTGATTGAAGATTTGAGCCGAGATCTGCCTTGATTTTTGACGGAAACTTTCTGTTAACTGCAACCTCAAAAAAACTAACTGATAACTCAGCTTAAGACCATCCATGTTAAAAATTGTGGTTGATGCGACCCCCATATCAACCAAGCCAAGTGGTATCGGCTTTTATGTTACTAGTCTGATTGCTTCTCTGTACAATTTACAATCCCAAGAAAATTTTCAGTTAGGGATTGCTTATCAACCAGGCTTCAAAAACTGGTTACTCGGCAACTTAGACTTTCCTCACTCGATTAACCAATATTCCGATCTACATATGCTACCTATCCCTGTTAGGCTTTCTAATTGCCTAATGGAGAATTTGCCAAATTTATTCAACCTTTATCTAGAAAAATATTTAGAATTTCCTGACGTGATCCATGGAACAAACTACAGTGTTTATCCAGCCCAAAAAAGCCTGCGGGTTATGACAATCCATGACCTAACTTTTATTAAATATCCCCAATACACAGATTCAGTTGTTAAAGCTTACTCAAACCGTGTTAAAAAATGTTTGCAGTGGGCTAATCTGGTTGTAACCGTCTCAGAAAGCTCCAAAAAAGATATCATTAATTATCTACATGTAGAACCAGAGTTTGTTCACGTCACTCCTCTAGCAAGTCGCTACCATCACAGTGAATTGAAGTTGCAATTGTCTAAAAAAGAGCAAAAAAGCATTAACTATGATTTCTCTCAACCCTACATTCTGTTTGTGAGTACCATCGAACCCAGAAAAAACCTTAATAATTTGATTATCACCTTTAATTACTTAAAGGAAAAATATAAAATTGACCATAATCTCCTGTTAATTGGTCAAAAAGGTTGGCATCATCAACCCATATTTGCCGCAATTGAAGATTCGCCCTGGAAACACCAGATACATCACCTAGGTTATTTATCTGATAAACTTGTCAGGCTGTTCTACTCAAAAGCTGATGTATTTGTCTATCCTTCTCACTATGAAGGATTTGGCTTGCCAGTCTTAGAAGCAATGACACTAGGTACTCCCGTCGTCACTTCCAACACTTCCTCATTACCAGAAGTTGCAGGAGATGCAGCTATCTTCGTGGATCCCAAGGAACCGATTCAGATAGCAGAGGCAATTTTGAAAGTAATTAGTGACTCTCAAATGCGTCGCCAACTGATTCAAAAGGGTAAAGAAAGAGCTAAGTTATTTTCTTGGCAAAAAACTGCTCTAGAAACCATAAAAGCCTATAAGTCCCTTCTCTAATGAGCATTCTTGATCACCATTCATCTAACGAGCTGCTCGTTAACCTGTCTTTTTCTATCACCAAACCAACGGGGCTGATGAACTATGCTAGCAACTTATCGCCTCACCTACAGCCCTTAGACCCCACCTTACTAACGCCGCAGACTATTGCCCATACTAAATGCTATTTAGTTCCCTCTAACTTAAACCCAGACCACGGCACAAAAGGTAATCTCCGCCGCCTACTTTGGACTCAGTTGCAATTGCCGCGCCTCTACAAAAAATTGCGATCGCGCCTCATTTTTTCTCCTGTTCCCGAAGCCCCCATTTATCGGGGTTGTCGCTATATCGTGATGTGTCACGACCTCATCCCCTTGCGTTTTCCCATGCTACCGCCGAACCTGAGGCGCTACTGCCGCTACTACGTTCCCCAGGTTCTCGCCGGGGCCGAGCACATTATTTGTAACTCCACTGCTACAGCTAGAGACATCACCGACTTTTTCCAGATCCCCGCAGCCAAAATTACACCTATTCATCTTGCTTACGACGCTAAACATTTTCGCTTTCTAGACTTACCCAATCGGTTAACTACAGGCGATCGCCCCTACTTTCTCTACCTGGGACGCCACGATCCCTACAAGAACCTACACCGACTAGTAGATGCTTTTGCTTCCCTCCCTAACTGTCGTGACTACGAACTATGGCTAGCAGGGCCCTCAGACGGACGCTACACTCCACCCCTTCAGGAAAAAGTAGCTCAACTAGGTCTAACTCAACAGGTAAAATTCCTCGATTATGTCCCCTATGAGCAACTGCCGATCATTATCAATCAAGCGATCGCTCTTGTTTTTCCCAGCCTCTGGGAAGGCTTTGGATTTCCTATACTAGAAGCAATGGCTTGTGGCATTCCTGTTATTACTTCCAACCTCTCCTCTTTACCGGAAGTCACAGGTGAAGCGGCCCTTCTTATCAATCCCTACAACGGCAACGAAATCACCGCAGCCATGCAAGCTGTAGTCACTGACTCAGCCTTAGCAGCACGCCTGAGAACCCTTTCCCTCAAACAAGCTAGCCAATTTAGTTGGGTAAAAACCGGACAAGATACTGTCGAAGTTCTGAAACGATTTTTGTAGTTTGTTGTTAGTTATTTTTAGCAGCGATAACGCAACTTAGTAATCAACTAGTTTGTCAAGCAGACTTTCCGGAGATAGCCAGGAAAAATTAATATCTCGACGTTGAAGTAGAATTTAAGTTATAAAAGAAAGGAACGGAATTTTTTGAATAAAGTTGCTGAAAGCTGTCAATAGATAGCAAAAAAACAGTCATTATCAGCAACTTTGCCTAAAATAAGCTTTCCCGCTCGAATTCCCCTGCTCTACCGGGGCTATACCTCCCAACTCAATAGAACTAACAAAATTAGGCTGGATGATTATCAGAAACTGTCTTCGATAATCTCAGTAGATCTAGATCTAGCAATCCTAGAGGAATTGTGATTACTGCATATTTTATCTCTTGTCTATCTTAGGAAGAGCCTAATTTTTTCCTGTATGTTAATTGCTATTAATGCTGAGCTAAATACTAACAATTATCACCTAGATAATTAACTTGCTGCCTGCGATTACTCTTGACATATTGCTCGACAAAAGACCTAATTATTATTAAATATCTAGTCAACCATGAAAAAGCTTAGCCTGATAGTCTATCTATCCTTTTTTCTGCTGCTTTTGGGAGGATGTTCTCCTTCAAAATCTAAGTCAAAATACGTCCCACCGCCAGAATTCCAGCCTGGAACCTACGAAGAATTGGACTATCAGGTTTACACTCCCAAAAACCTTGAACCAGGAAAGAAATATCCTTTGGTCTTAAGTCTCCACGGCAGTTGTTCAGAGTGTACTGATAACGTCAGACATTTAGAAGATCCAATTACCACCGTTTGGCATAACTACGACAAAGATACCCAAACAGAGCCTACCTTCATTTTGGCTCCTGAAGCCGCAAGTACTGGTTGGTGGGATAAAAGAGATAGAATTTACGAAATAATCAACCAACTGATAGCTAATAATCCTATTGATAAAGAACGCATCTATATTGTCGGTTTTTCCATGGGCGCAGCCGGAACTTGGAACTACATAGAGAATCCGCCGAATCTTCCCCCTTACGATCAATACGACTTCAGTTTCGCTGCGGCTACAATCATTGCTGATGACGGTAGAAGAGCTAACCCGGAAAAGATTAAAAACCTTCCCATCTGGGCAGGTGTAGGTCTTGAGGATGACCTTGAGAGTACCAAAATGCGACCCCTGATATCCAAAATTAGAGCTGCCAACGGCGATAACCGAGGCCCCTTGACCTATGTAACGGGCGTTAACCCACGTTTTTCCGAGTTTCCCGGCGCGATTCACCCGGCGGCGATGCAAGCAATGGTCTCTCAACCCGACTATTTAAGCTGGATGTACTCGAAAGTTAATGACGGCAATAATTACCCAATAGTAAAATTTACCTCTCCTGATTACGGTACAGTTATTCCTGCTACTCAGTCTGAGGTAACAGTAACTGTTGATGCCCAAGATAGCGATGGAACAATTGAGAAAGTTGATTTCTATGTAGATAGCACTTTATATTCCACCGTTAAAACCGAACCCTATAAGGCAAATTTTGATTCACTTGCGGCAGGAGACCACAAAATCGAGGCTACCGCAACTGATAACGGAGGTAAAAAAAGTACTGCGACTCTCGATGTTAGCATCAAGACTAACCCTTAACTAACCTATAACTAACCTAGAGAGTACTTATACTAGAGTTGTCATCAAGAGTCTTATTCTCCAAGATGAGTAACTAAAAACCGTTATAATAAAGGGTTGGATTTTTTAGAACCCCGTCAATTCAGGGAATACGATTATGGTCTTGCCCATTGTTGCTATTATTGGACGCCCAAACGTGGGCAAATCGACCATTGTCAATCGTTTGTCAAGCGCAACTGATGCCATCGTCCACGATGAGCCAGGAGTGACACGCGATCGCACCTACCGTCAGGCCTTCTGGCAAGACCGCGACTACTTAGTTGTAGATACGGGCGGTCTGATCTTTAATGACGACACTGAGTTCTTGCCCCTAATTCGGGAACAGGTAATGGCAGCATTAGCAGAGGCTAGTGTAGCCGTATTAGTAGTAGATGGTCAAACTGGCCCAATGCCTGCTGATCAAGAGATTGCAGATTGGTTACGTCAACACCCTGTCCCAGTGCTCCTCGCCGTCAATAAATGTGAATCTCCACAGCAGGGGATCATCCAGGCATCACAGTTTTGGGAACTCGGCTTAGGAGAACCTTTCCCTGTTTCCGGTATCCATGGGAGTGGTACTGGGGAACTACTAGACCAGCTAATTACCTATTTACCCGGTGTTGATACGCTCACAGACGTCCCAGAGACAAGAGTCGCCATTGTCGGACGTCCTAACGTAGGCAAATCTAGCTTATTAAATGCCCTAACTGGCGAAAATCGCTCAATTGTTAGTTCTATTTCCGGCACCACCCGCGACGCTATTGACATGCTGGTGGAGCGACCGGGTGACCCAGAAAAAGGTATTGAGAGTAAAAACTATCGCCTAATCGATACCGCTGGTATTCGCAAAAAGAAAAGCGTAGAGTATGGTCCAGAATTCTTTGGCATTAACCGTGCCTTTAAAGCAATTCGCCGCTCAGATGTGGTTCTACTAGTGATTGATGCCCTGGATGGAGTCACAGAGCAAGACCAAAAACTAGCAGGACGGATTGCCGAGGAAGGTCGTGCTGCTGTGATTGTAGTCAACAAGTGGGATGCCATAGAAAAAGATTCTAATACTATCTACGAGTATCAAAAAACTATTCAAGACCGACTCTATTTCGTCGAATGGGCACAAATGATTTTTGTTAGTGCCCTAACTGGTCAAAGGGCAGAAAAGATTCTCGATTTGGTTGATGCTGCTGCCTTTGAACATCAGCGTCGAGTTACTACCTCTGTAATCAATGAGGTGCTACAAGAAGCTGTTAGCTGGCACTCTCCCCCGACTAATCGACAAGGACGTCAAGGCAAAATCTACTATGGCACTCAAGTGACTAGTCAGCCACCGACAATTGCCCTATTTGTCAACGAGCCCAAACGTTTTAACGACAATTACCGTCGCTACATCGAGCGTCAATTCCGCCAACAGTTGGGTTTTACAGGAACACCCGTGCGCCTGCTCTGGCGTGGCAAAAAATCTCGCGATCTCGACGATGCCCAGATCAATACCAATCGAGCCACTCGCGTTTAATTTTTTAATTTTCTGATGGATTTACTGCGATCGCTACCCATAGGGCTTTATCTAGAACAACCAGTAACTTGGCTACATCACTTAGACTCTAGAGTAAAGTTAGCTTGGCTGATGAGCTTTCTACTTGCTCCTTTGTTAGCCAATCCTTACTGGCGTCTGGCACTAGTTCTATTGCTGATTTTGATTACCCTTACTGCCGCTATACCCCTGCGTGTCTGGCGACAACAAATGGGTTGGTTGCTAATGCTCAGTTTTTTTGTCCTAATTGTGGCAACTTTTGCTCCTGATGGACTCAAAGTAGACCACCAGCCGCGACTCCCAGCTAATGGACTAACTTTTGCAGAACCATCACCAATTTCAGAAACTCCAGCGACAGAGTCACCTCGTCTTGGCGATCTTCCCCAGCCAACTAGCTATAAATACGTCTTATATAACTTAGATCAAGGGTTCCTAAGACTAACGGTTACTCGCCGCTCTTTGGATCTGGCTATTCGTCTGAGCACCTTGATTTTCACTCTGATTTATAGTACTAACTTGTACTTACTCACAACAGCACCAGAAGAAATTACAGCGGGTTTAGAAAGCTTGATGCGACCCTTGCGGCGTTTCAACTTACCTGTAACTGAAATCGTTCTTACCCTAACCCTTTCTTTGCGTTTTATTCCTCTAGTACTGGAGGAAGTACAGAATTTGATTCGTTCGATCAGTACCCGTGCCATTAACTGGAGAAAGCTCGGTATTCGCAATAGCCTTCAGGTTTGGTTAACAGTCGCCCAACGCCTGCTAGAAAATCTTTTATTACGAGCCGAGCAAATTGCCAAGGCAATGACTGTCAGAGGCTTTACTAGTCCCAATGAGCATCGAGTGCAGTGGCACCAGCTACGCCTGCGTTGGTGGGATTGGGCCGCAGTAGGGAGCTTAATCATCTTCTGGGGATTACGGCTGGGTTGGGGGGGTATGGTCTAGTTGTGCGTTGACCCTAAATACTGGTACTTTTTCCTTAGTTCTCTGTCCCGAATGAATGCCTCAGAGCCATAACTTACAGCCATGGCGTTGGCGATCGCTACCCCTGGAAAATCGCACAGGTTCCGAGGTTTTTGAGAGCCTCTTTCGTAATACCAATACCATTGCTACCCTACTAGAAAGCCCATACCCAACACCTCAAGACCAACCGCAATTGGCTCAATACTCCATCTGTGCTGGGATGCCCCGTATTTGGCGAGGACAGCCTCAGAGTTGGACGCCGCCAGTGGGAAAAATCTTGCCATTCCTACGTCACCTGCTCTCACGCAGTGTAAGCGTACAGGAGGAAAATTACCTTTTACCACCCCAGTTGCCCTTCACCGGCGGCTGGTTGGGTTGGCTAGGCTACGATCTTGCCTGGGAGATTGAGCAGTTGCCTCGCACCAAAGCTGACACCTTACCTTTTCCCGTTGCCTTCTGGTATGAACCCGCTGCTTTTGCTGTGTTGGATCACTCTCAACAAACACTTTGGTTAGCTGCTACAGAGGAAGCTGAACTTGACCAGCTACATCGACGCCTAGAGGAATCATCTCCCTCTGCTTACTCCCCAATTAAGTTGAAGCTTGAAAGTAGGGAAGAAAACACTTCTAACCTGAAACCTTTAACCTTTTCTTTACTGACTGCTCAAGCTGATTACGAAGCGGCAGTTGTGCGAGCCAAGAAATACATCCAGGCAGGTGATATCTTTCAAGCCAATCTTTCTCTGAGGTTTGAGGCGGCGACATCAGCTGATGCCTGGTCTATTTATCGCGCTTTGCAGTGTATCAATCCTTCTCCCTTTGCTAGCTATTGGCAGACGCCTTGGGGCTTTGTGATCAGCTGTTCTCCCGAAAGACTAGTAAACTTACAAGGGCGACAGGCACAAACGCGACCAATTGCCGGAACACGGACACGCGGGGCGAACCCTATTATTGACCAGCAGTTGGAGCAAGAATTAATTGCTGATGCTAAAGAGAGAGCTGAACATATTATGCTCGTAGATTTAGAGCGCAATGACCTAGGGCGAGTTTGTCAGTGGGGATCGGTAAAAGTTAACGAACTATTGGGGATTGAGCGCTATAGCCACGTGATGCATCTCGTGAGCAACGTTAGTGGCACCCTACGCCCTGAGTGCGGTGCCACCGAACTAATTCGGGCTCTGTTCCCTGGTGGCACAATCACTGGTTGTCCTAAAGTGCGCTGCCTGGAAATTATTGAAGAACTCGAAGCCGTGCGCCGCAACTTATTCTATGGCTCCTGTGGCTACCTTGACCAACGTGGCAACCTGGACTTAAATATACTGATTCGCACTCTCCTGTTTACCAGTAAAAGAAGAACATCGAAAAATAAAGAGCAACCAATCAACGCAACTAAAGACCCAGACCCCTCATTACTCAATATTGTTTGCGGTCAAGTTGGGGCTGGCATTGTTGCCGAGAGTGACCCACATCAAGAATGGCAGGAGTCTCTCTATAAAGCTCAGGCTCAGTTAGAAGCATTGAAGGTTTTCAATTTATGAATTTTCTTAATCAAAAATTACTCAGTTTCTTCTTCAGACCAATTTGTAGTCTTTCTATGCAGACTTGTACAGTTCCTAATTACCGAATCGATCTATCATCGATCATCTGCATAGCTTTAACTGGAGTCACCGCTTCCGTAAGCCAAGTAAGTTTTCCCAATCCCCCCACCAGGGTTGGGTATTTGTAGTAAGGATGTTGATGAACGGCGAAACTTACCTAAATCACCCAACATTTGGTCTGTTGTTTCGAGTTTGCATGCTTGAAGAGGGCCAAGAATTGTTCACCACCCTCTACGCTCAGCGCCTATTCTTTTTGGTGACAACGAATTCTCATGGTTTAAGCTTTGAACCAATTAGTCGTTCGGATGCCCGCCATTCGGTAGAAAGTCGCCTCCGTCAGCTCCGTCGCATTGGTTCATCCCAAGACTTTGAGCAACTTCAGCTTATCCATAAGCAAACTTTTCAATGAGTGGCCTGATTGCAGAACGTATTGCCAAAATTCGCCGGCAGCTACCCCCACAGGTTAGGCTGATGGCTGTCACCAAACAGGTGACAGTAGAAGCCATACGAGAGGCTTACGCAGCTGGCGTTCGTGATTTCGGTGAAAGCCGTATTCAAGAGGCCCAAGCCAAATTAGTCCATTTGCAGGATTTACCAGATATCAAATGGCATTTGATTGGGCATCTACAGGGCAACAAAGCCAAAAAAGGCTTAGAGTTATTTCAGTGGGTTCACTCTTGCGACAGTCTTAAGTTAGCTCTGCGGTTAGATCGCCTTGCTGCTGAAATGTCTTTGCAACCGCAAATCTGCCTCCAGGTCAAAATCATTCCAGATCCTGATAAATACGGTTGGACTGTACCAGAACTGCTGGCGGATTTAGCAAAACTTGATCAGTGTGACACAATAAAAATTCGAGGGTTGATGACTATTCTGCCGCTCGGATTATCCCAAGATGAAAGTCTGGCAGTCTTTGAGGGTACTCGCGAACTAGCTTTAGCAATCAAGCAGCAAAACTGGTCAAATATTAAGATGGAAGAGCTTTCAATGGGCATGTCAGCGGATTATCATCTTGCCGTGCAAGCCGGTGCCACTATGGTGAGGTTAGGGCATGTTATCTTTGGTGAACGAAGTACTTAGCTAAGGAAAACAGCAATTAGTATAGAGCCAACAGACTCTATCATGGGTATTGTCGCCAAAAAAATTGCTTGGCATTGTTCGCGGTGTTTTGGGTACGACTACCTACTTTCGAGAGGCTGATGTATACTTTTGACTTAATTTTGAGTTTGAGAGACGCCAGCGGTGAAAAATTTTAGTTCCACGCGCAGGAAGCCTTGCTCTATCAAACAAACGAGCGATAGTAATATTTCCCAGGCAAGAAGGCTCCTCGCCAAAGGAAGCCCCCACTCTATACCTAATAGGATTGGAGTTGAGGGACTACCACCTAGCCAAGCAGTAAGTAATTATTTTCCTGTTGTTTTTGGGCGAGAAAGTATCCGCTGAACAATGCTGCCTTAAAAACCGCTAACTATTGGTTTTTGGTCTCAAACTTAAGTTGTAACCGAGAGCGAGCTACTATGAACAACATTTTTACTAAGCTAAGAGACTTTGTTGGTCTCAATGAACCTGTGGAATACGAATACGATTACGACGAGATGGATGGAGACGCTTATCAAAATCTCTATCAACAAGAGCAGCCGGTACAAGCGCCCCCAGAGGAAGAACGCCCCATGAGACGGCGTGCTAGAGAACGGGCAGCTGTGGGAACAGAAACAGGAGTGGGACCAACTGCGATGAATAATGTAATTGGGATGCCTGGAACTGCCAATGGACTTTCAGAAGTAGCGGTGATTGAGCCGCGTTCTTTTGAAGAAATGCCCCAGGTGATTCAGGCTCTGCGAGAACGCAAGTCGGTTGTCTTGAACTTGACAATTATGGATCCAGATCAAGCACAGCGAGCTGTTGACTTCGTTGCCGGTGGCACTTACGCTATCGATGGTCATCAGGAAAGAATTGGTGAGAGTATTTTCTTGTTTACGCCAAGTTGTGTTCAAGTCAGCACCCAGTCCGGTGTGGTTAATGAAGCACCTTCTGGAGTAATGCGTGATGTCCGTCCAGCGGCTCCCGCCCCAGCTTGGGCATCTGAACAGGAGAGGATGGCTCAGTAAAACTTGAGATCGAGATTTTAGATGGGGTTTAGTATCCTCCATCGACATCTTTACGTCTAAATTTATCAATAGAAGAGGGGGCTGGGGTGTCTGTTAAGCTTGGCTTAATTGGCGGTGGAGTAATGGCAGAAGCGATTATATCTCGCCTAATTGCTCGGCAGCTTTATCTGCCGGATCAAGTGCTGGTGAGTGAGCCGCAAACACCCCGGCGTGAGTTCCTCGTAGAAAAATACGGTATTAAGGTGACATCAGATAACCGAACGGCAGCAGCGGCATCTGATGTCTTGTTATTGGCGATTAAGCCCCAAGTATTTGAGGCAGTAGTAACAGAGCTAGCAGCAGGTTCCGGGAACAACGGTCAAGCTAAAAAGCAGCTACCACTCGTGATTTCGATTTTGGCTGGTGTGTCCTTGAGTCAGTTGCAAGCAGCTTTTGCTGGTCAACCAGTGATTCGGGCTATGCCTAATACGCCAGCAACAGTGGGGGCCGGCATCACGGCAATCGCAGCGGGGATCGCTGTCGAGCCAAGTCACATAGAGCTGGCAAGAGCTATCTTTGGAGCCGTAGGCGAAGTAGTCGAGGTGCCGGAGTCTTTGATGGATGCCGTAACGGGTCTTTCTGGTTCAGGCCCTGCCTATGTGGCAGTCATGATTGAAGCCCTGGCGGATGGTGGCGTCGCTGCCGGACTACCAAGAGCGATTTCTTCTCAGTTGGCACTCTCTACAGTGCTAGGAACTGCTCAGCTATTGCAATCTTCTCAACTACACCCTGCCCAGCTCAAAGACCGCGTTACCAGTCCAGGTGGCACGACTATTGCAGGAATCACACACCTGGAGGGTGCCGGGTTCCGCTCAGCTATCATTGGGGCAGTACAAGCGGCTTACCGACGTTCCCAAGAGTTGGGGAAATGATCGGTAAATTTGTCTAGCTGGCAAGGGTAATCGGCAAATCTTGCAGGCAATTAATTGCTTTGAACCTCTTGAGGTAGCTGTTGACCTAGTTTAGGCTCAGTACCAGCAATTAGGCGCTGAATATTGCTACGGTGGCGTAAGATGACATACAACCCTGCTATACCCGCAAATAGCTGATAAGGCAGTGGTTGACCCAAAATAATCACCAGAAAACTTACTGCGATCGCCGCAGCGATTGAAGCCAGAGAGACGATACGGGAGAGCGACAGTACTAAGGCGAATACTCCTAAAGTTATTAAACCCATAGGCATTGACATAGCTAGTAATATTCCCAAACCAGTAGCAGCAGATTTACCACCAGAAAAGTTAATCCAGATTGATTTACTGTGACCTAGTACTGCCGCTAATCCTGATAAAGCTGCTAGCCAAGGTTGCCAGTCAGCAGGTATTACAGATGTCCCAGGTACGAAATAAAATCCGTAGACAAGAGTAATCGCCCCTACTCCCTTAAGAGCATCAATCAGTAAAACCGTCAGTGCTGGCCCTTTGCCTAATGTTCTCAAAACGTTAGTGGCACCAATTGAACCAGAGCCGTGTTGGCGAATATCGATTCCTGTGAGCAAGCGTCCCGCTAGATAACCCGTGGGAATCGACCCCAGTAAATAAGCTGTGATTAACAGTAACCCACTTAAAGTCAACTCAAGCACCATTTTTCTTCACTCCTATAGTCTTTAGCGATTAGCTTAAGTGGCTGGTGGGTTTTCTTGCTTGAGGGTTGACTTGCCAATTCCCACCAGTAATCTCTGGCTAATAACCAATATCTCCAATACCTATTTAATACTGGTAAGGAGACATCTGCTGCGGATCAGGAGCAAAAGCCAACCAGAGCGGAAATTGCAACACTGATAAATTAACCTGGTCTTCTGTCTCATCAATAATAATTAATGGCAGTTGCCTCTGAACAATCAAGCGATCAGCTTTTTGCACCAGAGCCGGCGCTTCCTCGAACAAGACAACACCCCTTTCCGGGCCAAAATCACTGCGAGATATGCCCAGACAGTCTTGTAATCCTCGACGCCACTCTCCTAGCCTTTCGGGTGTATTAGCCAAGACAAGAGTACGCAAGCGCTCATCGTAAAGAGTGCGGGCTACAGAAATTGCAGCCGAGGCAATTAAAATATTTTGTAGGCGGCTGCCCATGGTTCGTATCGCTCCGCGACCACCTTGAGAGAAAAACCAATTGGAGACTCGCTCGGCGTGGATTGGCTCAAAGGTACGACGCAGTTGCCAAGGCGGGCCATAATAATCAGGCAGGGTTCGATATTGATCAAGGATATTGCTAATTTGCCTTGCTTGTTCTTGAAATCCTTGTTCAGCAAACTGGGGTGTGGTTCTATTTTTTGGGCTTAGGGATTCTTCTATAAATTGCTGAGATGGTTCAAATTGCCGAGATGGTTCTGGTGAAGCTACTAGATCTAGCTGCTCTGCTGTGGTCACTAGATCTTCTAAACTACCCACCAAATAATCTTTAAAGCCCTGCACGCGAATCGCTAGCTCTTGGGAAACTCCGGCAAAAGTGGTTCGCATTTCTGCCCGAATACGTTCCCGGCGGCGTTCGAGTTGTTCAACAGAAATTTGTAGTGCTTGTTTACGTTGCTCTAACTCAGTCAATCCTTCTTGAACGAGGCGTCCCATTGTGGCTTGGGTTTGCGCCAATTGCTCATTGAGCAATTGGGAGTGAGTTTCTTGGAGAGCGTTAATTCTTCCTCTTAACTCTCTTTCTTGGCGTTCTAAATCTGCCACATTTTTCTCCAGCTCAGCAATGTTAGCTGGAGCATCTGTAGATTGTTTAGGTTGATAGATAGTACTTTTTTTCTCTGTATCGTCCAATTGTGAGTCTGAAACGCTTTTTTTGGCAGAGTTCGATTGCAGCTGTAGTGGTTTGCTATTAGCCACGGCCCAACCTTCATCTGGCTGAGCCACTGCTTGTTCTTTAGCAGGAAGTTCCTCTGAATCATCAGACATGTGAACCACTAAGTCTTGCTTCGGCTGTTGTTCGTCTGAGTCCTCAATAGCTGGCTCTTGTGCTGGGGTTTGGGGTTCGTCTGAATTCATCTAACAACTAACAATTAACAACTAACAATTTCTAGAAAGTACTTTACTTCTAACAACCGATTCAAATCCTGGTACAGCGTTGTTCCAGACAAGTTTTTAGCATCTTAGGATCAAACAGAATCGGCAAAAAGTGGATACTCTTGACTTCTTTGAAATAGAACAAAATGGGCACTGGCGTCCAAAAAATTCGCCAATTAAGCCAGTCTTGATAAGCAAAGCTACGGATAAGTTTCTCAGAGCGGTAAAGTTCTAACGCTGTTTCACTAAATTGCAAGCGAATCGTTGCAGCTTGGAACAAAAGGAAAAGTCCCAGAAAGGCGATCGCTAAACCCACCCATTTTTGCACAAGCAACATTAGCACCCCGGCAAAGAGCAACACCACAGGGATGGTGTAACTAGGTGAGAGTTCAATGGTTGGTCCCGATGTAGAAGAAGCAGCAGAAGTCACTCAGCTTAAATCCTGAAATCATAAATAGTCAACTTATGATTCCATTCTAAGGCGTCTCTACCTCACGACCATTTCTGCTCAACAGGAGAGATATTCTGGTTGCCCTCAACAAAATCCATCACCTCAGAGCGTCAAACTGCCAGTACCTCTAAACATCAGCCAAGACAAGAAAAAGTCGCTAATAAAGATTGCCAACAAAGCGGTGACAACAGCAGTAGTAGTAGATTGACCCACACCTTTTGCCCCCCCAGTTGTGGTTAGTCCCCAGCTACAACCAATCACAGCAATTAAGACTCCAAAAACCAGACCTTTAATCGCAGCGGCGCATAAGTCCCAAGCTCCTAAAAATCTCCGAGCAGAATTTAGAAAAACAGACTGGGGAATATTATAAAGACTCACCGCCAGCAGCATACCTCCAGACAAGCCGACAATAATCGCCAGAATTGTCAAAAGCGGCAGCATTAGAGAGCAAGCAATAATACGAGGAGTGACGAGGTAATCAATGGGGTCAGTTTTGAGCATATACAATGCGTCAATTTGCTCTGATACTCGCATTGTGCCAATTTCAGCAGCAAACGCTGAACCTACTCGTCCCGCTAAAACTACCGCAGTGAGAACGGGTGCGAGTTCACGGCTTAATGCTAGCGCCAGTACTCCTCCCACGGCATCAATAGCACCAAAGTTGAGGAACTCTCGTGCTGTTTGAATTGTAAACACCATACCGATAACAGCAGCAGTGAGCATAGCAATCATCAGTGATTCTGGCCCAACTGTTGCCATTTGCTCAAGGGTGTTGCGCCGATGGATTTTGCCTTTGATCAGATGAAACATCACTTGCCCAGCCAAGAAAATGGCTGCCAACAGGCGCTCAAGCCACAACCTGAGGCTGGAACCAGCAGTCAGATCATTCATACCCTATTCCTTAGTCCTAAAAAGGTTGAAAATTGCTTAGTTCCAGCTTTGACCTTCAATCTAACAACCTTCCACTCTTTGGCTGATTATCTTATTTGCTATCATTCGATTCCACTCGAAAGCGTTCAACAGAAGTCAGCAAATCTCGCGCCACGCCCACAAGGTTTTGTAGCGATCCGGAGACCCTCTGGGCTTCCTGGGAGGTTTCTTGGGCAGTCAACTCCACCGATTGCATTACTTGAGCGACGGCTTGAGAAGTTTGTGTTTGCTCAACCGTATCAGCGGCAATGGAACGCACTAGGGCGTCAATGCGATTGGAAACCTGAACGATGTCTTCCAGAGCTCCCTTTGCCTGTTCTGCCCGTTTTGTGCCTTCAATTACCTGCTGAGTGCCTTCCTCCATGGCTGTCATTACTGAACCGGTTTCGCTCTGGATTTGCAAGACGATTTGTTCAATTTCCTTGAGTGCTTTCGCTGAGCGGTCTGCTAGCTGTCGCACCTCATCGGCTACAATAGCAAAGCCTCTACCAGCTTCTCCGGCTCTTGCCGCCTCAATACTGGCATTGAGCGCCAATAAATTGGTTCGGGAAGCCACAGAAGAAATTACGGCAACAATCTTGGAAATCTCCTGGGATGATTCAGCGAGTCGCTTGACTTTGCGAGTGGTCTCTGCGACAGTTTCGCGAATTTGCAAAATCCCTGCTACGGTACGTTCTACAGCTTCACCGCCTTTGAGGGCAGTTGCCGATGCTGAGCGAGCTACAGACTCTGCTTCTCCCGCACTTTCAGCCACCCGTTGAATCAAGTCAGTCATCACTTGCACTGAGTTAAGGGTAACTGCCAATTCTTCTGCTTGCCGTAAGGCATCTGAAGACAAGCTACGGGCAAACAACTCACTATCGGTAGAACTCCTAGTGACTTGGCGTGCAGCCTGTTTGACCTGCTGCACGATTTCCCGCAGGTTTTGAATTGTTAGGTTAAAGGAATCGGCGACTGCTCCTAAAACATCAGCAGTGACTTCTGCTTGCACAGTTAGGTCACCCCGTGCTGCTCCTTCAACGTCATCTAGCAACCGAATCACCTGGCGTTGCAAATCTTCTTTAGCTTGCTCTTGCTCTTGTGCCTTGCGTTGCGCTTCACTGGTCGTGGTCAGGATGACGCGTGCCATCTGGTTGAAACTTGCTGCGAGTTCACCGAATTCACCCTGGGAATAAATTGTGGCGCTAGCATTAAGATTCCCCTGAGAGACTGCATCAAACTGAGTTTGGAGATCTTGAGTTGTTTGTTGGATTTGCTTAGTTGTGATTCTACTCAGGAACAGGGTAGTGCCAAAGCTAGAAAAACCGGCAGCTAAAGCCATAATCCAGCCAGTATTGCGCAGATTATTTATGACTGCGGGTCGATCCTCTTTTGCCGTACTTGCTGCTAAGAAACTGACAATCGCCACGGCTACAGCGGAAACGACCCCAGCAGCAATAGCAGTAATCCATTGTTTTTGCTTGAGAGAGGCATTTTTAAACGGAGCTAGTGTACCTTGCTCAACGCTGACTAGTGGTTCACTATCGGTTTCTTTCGGTTTGTTAAATACAGGGATTGGTTCTGAGGTGCCGCCGAGGCTAAACATCTCGTCATCACCAATCGCCATAGTGTCGCCATTATCCTCTCTTACTCCGCTAGCAGTCGCTCCAGTTACCGCTGCGCTATCAACATCGTATTCATCAAAATTATCGTTTGAGGTATCTTCTTGGCTGCTAAGAGAGAAATCAGGAATTGAATCTAAATCATCGTCAAATACCTCGACATTAAAATTATCGAGGAAACTACCTTCCCTGGTACTTCTATCCTCTTCAATTTCCGAAAAAGTATCTTCTTGTGATTGAGCGTCCTCTTCCAGTGAAAAGGAATCATCCCCAAAGGCTTGATCAAGTTTATCGAAGTCGATGTAATCTTGGGAACTGAATCCGTTGTCATCCTGGGTCAAGTCAAAGTTCTGCTCGTCCTGAAGTTGTTCAGTTGGGGTAAAGTCCTCATTTTCTTCAACTTCTCTGTCTCTAAGGTTACCGAAATCATTCCCATAGTTAGTTTCGGCATAATCTCTGGATGTATAAGCATCTTCCTCAGCAGAGTTAGACTCTAAGGGATTCTCAAACTCTCCTGAATCCATCAACAGTGTTGTTTCTTCAAAACCAGAGTAGCTTGGGTTGTTTTGCTCACTCCCGCTCTCATTGTTTTGGGGAAGATCCTCTACCTGCTCCTCCGGTGCCCAGTCTGTATCAAAAGGGAATTCCTCCTCAAACGGCTCTGAGAGGTCTTCACTAGTTTCTCTTTGCTCTGTTACACTCCCGGGAGGCATGAACAAAGCCTCACTAGTATCTTCTTGAGGAGTTTCAAAAACGAATTCCTCTGGCGAGTTTTCTAAATCAACATCATCAAAAGTGTTTGTCTCTAGCTCAGACTCACCAGCGTCTCTGGACAAAGTCTCTGACTCGTCATCGTCGCTTTCTAGATCAGCAAAAAAGGCAAAGGGATCTTGAGCTGCAGGGGAACTTGGCTGAACAAGACCATTAATCTGAGGCTCTTCGACTGTGTCACCCTGCTCAATCACTGAGTTTCCTGAGGGATGACTAGTGTCTGCGAAATCATCAACCTCAGTCTCATGAAGATTCAGACCGTTTAAGTCAAAATCATCTAGTTCATCGCTAGTATCCCATCCTTGCCAGTTTTCAAAATGATTGGGTGACTCATCTAAGTCAGTCGTACTAGCAAAAGTCTGATCAACAGAGGACTCCGCTGCTTCCTCTGCCAAGTTATCGTCTTCTGTTTCATCAAAATTTAGGCTTTTTAAATCAAAATCTTCTGACCCATCAGTAGCATCCCACTCTTGCCAATTTTCAAAATTATTGGGTGCTTCACTCAATTGTTCGGCTTGATCTAACCTTTGCTCGCTCTGAGAAAAATCTTCAGATGATACCTCTTCTTCGGGGGAATTTTCTCCCTCTGACCACTGATTCGCGTATTCTAAACCGTTATTAGCATAATCGACAAAATCGGGTTCAGCAGTTAGGTTAAGCACCAACTCGTACTCTTCCCGTGCCACTCTGTACTGCTGTAGACCATAGCAGTAGATGTGACCTCGCAGCAGATGCACACTGGGGTTATCCGGAAAATCCTTAGCCAACCGGTCTATAGTTCCGGCTGCCTCTTGGTAATTGCCTTGTAAATAGGCCCTTTCGGCTTTTCCATATTCCTGGGCGTAATCAGTACTTGATGCCATTTGCCTCCTCCTGCTGGCAGAAAGAAACAGGAAAAAGGAAAGTACTTTGCCTTTTACCTTTTGCCTTTTACTGCCTTTTTCCTTTTACTTGTACCTTATCTTCACGCTGCCCACCGTGCGGAGCGTAGAATTGCCACATGATCTAGTAGACGCAAAAATTGACCAGACTCTTCGTCTAACAACCACTCACCCTGTAAAAATGGTGCCATACTATCTGGAACATTGGTCGGCATTTGTAACTGCTCGGCGTCAAGCCAGTCCATGCCAACAATTCGGTCAATCGCCAACCCTAGCATTGTGTCTTGATCTTCGATAGCAATAATGTTAATTTCCTGTCGGTCTGTATTCAACATTGTTACATCACCAAGAAACTGACCGAGATCTGATACCCAAATAACACGCCCTCGGATATTGAGTGTACCCAACAACAACGGAGAAGCATTGGGAATGGCAGTGATCATATCTGGTGACTGAGAGATTACCTCTTTGATACCAGTAGCTGGTAGGGCAAATTCGTTACCCGAAGGTACATAAAACCGCAAGTGTAATTCGCCTTCAGGACTTTCGAGTTCCTGAAATTCCGGAGTCCCGTTTTGACCAATGCCAGTTAGAAAGTCCGAATTACCAACCATTCCCTTAAATACCTATACACTTAGGCTCTGAGCAGCTGTTTAACCGTCCCAATCAGTTCTGTTGGTTGAAAGGGCTTCGCAATATAAGCATCAGCACCCTGTTTCATACCCCAGTAGCGATCAAATTCTTCACCTTTTGAAGAACACATAACCACTGGTACATTCTGAGTTTTGGGATCGGCTTTAAGACGGCGGCAGACCTCGTAACCATTCATTCGAGGCATAACAATATCCAAGACCACGACATCAGGGCGAGAGCGAAGAATATGTTCTAAAGCTTCTACCCCATCGCTGGCAACAGTGACCGTCAACCCACTGCCTTTGAGGAGGTCTGAAATCATTTGCCGTTGTGCGAGGCTGTCTTCTACAACTAGAACTGTACTCATAACTCCCTAACTGACGACGCTGGGATCGGGATGGATCCAATTTATGATCCTGGGCTTCCTGCTGAAAACTAGTAATAATTCAAGTATCCCTCATCATCCCTTTAATCACTACATGACATCCTCGTATGTCATGTAAATATGATCGTTTAGCTGAAATAAGGTTTTCTTTGGGGGATCTATTCAGCATTCAGCTCACGCCGAGGCTGATTTAGTCAGATCAATATTCCCTACTTCCTGCTCTAATGCCTTAGACCGGAGATTTTCATTGTGATCACTCTCAAGATCGCCAAGACCCACGTAAAACTCCAGTAGCATCAGCAGCTCGTTAGCTCCAAATGGTTTGGTCAGATAGTCTGTCGAACCTACCATTCGAGCTCTAACCCTGTCAATAAAGCCATCTTTGCCTGTTAACATGATGATTGGAGTCTGTCGAAAAGCAGTAGACTGTCGTAGCATACCGCAAAGCTCGTAACCATCAAGTTTGGGCATCGCTAGGTCACACAAGATAAGATCAGGTTGCACTTGAAAGATCAGCGTCAGAGCTTTTAGAGGATCCTGTATCGCTCTAATTTGATAGCCCTTAGCTTGCAGCATAGACTCTATAGTTTTTCCCAAGGTCAGATCATCATCAATGCAAACTATTAAAGGAGTTTTTTTGACCTCCTTGACTTGCCCTGACTTTCGAGGAATTGGCGTTTTTGGTTTCGTGTTTACTAGCAATTGGATTGAACCCTGTTGCACATAGGGATAAATTGCCTTAGCTACCGTTAGGAGATCTCGATTCAGATATCGGGCAATCTGCCGCAAGGAAGTTTTACCATCAGCCCAGTAAGCCAAAGTCTTCAGTACATTTTGTGGAAGATTAGCACGTAACTGAAGCTCATCAGCAATGATTGGGCAGTGATTAGGAGATTGAATATGAGGATTGAACTGCTTCCACTCCTGCACCTGCTTCATGATTGTAGTTACCAATGGAGCAATCTCTAGAGTCGTTAGCTGCGGTGCTAACGCCGGACCAAGATCAAAAACAAAGTAACCATTGTGGAGGCTAAACAGATCAAATAACGTTTCGTACACCATACTTTTCAGGATGCTACGCCCTTGGGCTGGTGTTATGATATGCTTCTCAAGCAAGGCCCAAAGATAGCCGTATTCGGGTGCATTAGTAGAGGCAATTGAGGGAGATTCTAGTTCTTCTAGAGCAGCATTGGCTTTGTAGTGGTGTAAGTAATCGTGTAGACGGGACAAGCTACTATCGCCGTTGCCAGCATAGGCAATTTGCCCATTCAGAAAGAAAACGAACCAACAAGAGCCAGCGCTTCGCGGTTTAGCTTCCTGACAGGGAAGATAAAATGAGTTGAAGTAAGTATTACTAGACTTATTTCTCCACGATCTTTGGCGTACCATTCCTGAGGTTCCTCGGGATTCACCTCTGTTGCTAGCATCACTTCCAGTGTCGCTAGACTGAGAACTATAGGCTTCAACTAACAATTCTCCTGTTCGCTGACCTAGCTCAATTAGTTGCAGAATACTGCGGATATCAATTTCATTCAACGTTCCCTGCATGTAAAGAAAATTAGCTCCTAAAAAAAACTTTTGCTCAATCTGAAAAGTTTGGTATTCGTATTGATTTTCAGAATGTTTGTTTAATGGCATCCCTCGTAAAAACTTGGATAGTTTCCGGAAAGAAAACCTGGGCAGCTCAAATCAAGAGTAAAGATATTCTTCAAAGACTTTTATTAAGCCTCACAAGGAGAATGGCTTTCTCCTCTGCGATAAATTCAAACTTCTTCCCCAAGTTTGAGGACTAAGAGGTTAGCATTAAAGATGGTGGCTTTTGGCTCAATCAAGATAATGGTATGGCACCGCACAACCAATAGTGGCGGTTAGGGGAGGTTCCCTCCACCGTTGCTACTATCTCTAGCTAGGGTTAGTTGGCACAAGGAAGGTTAGTATCAATTAAGAAATTGTGATTTTAAGAGACTTACAATTAATTGTAATGATTGCTAAGTTGTCAAGACAGAGTAGCTTAGTTAAAAATAGAGTTACTCTCTAGGGATTTTAGCAATGTGGTCTTCCTCGAGCGGATTTATTGAAACAAACTAAACTATAGACTATAGCTAAGTTGGTTGAACCAAGGATAGGGCAAGAGACAAGTTAAAGAGGACCATCAGTGTGCTGTATCTAGCAGAAGTACAAAAACCAAAAGCTTCATTTCTGGGCGGCGGTAAGGCTGAGCTGAAGCTACTAGCTTGTCAGCGGAGCGACCAGAGTTGGACTGCTGAGCGTGGCGATGAACTGATTCCCGCCGAGGAAGCTAACAGTTTCAATGATGGTGCCTTAGTAATCGTCAACGTTGTCAACCGCTCGATTAAGGGAGAAGTGGAGCCAGCAGGAAGTCGCTTGCCCAAAATCTTGCAAAATTTCTCTAGACTGCTGGAAAAATCCAAAAACCAAGAAGAAGAAATCGAACAGTGGAAGCAATCTTTGACTTTCCAAAGTCAAGAGATGAACCGCCGTGAGATGGAAATGGAGCAAAGGCTTGAAGAAATCCGTGCTCAGGAAGAAGAACTCACTCAGCTAGAGCAGCAACGCCAAGAACTAGAAAAAGTTGGCGAAGAAACGGCTAATCTCAAACAAGAATTTGAGCGTAAATCTCAAGAGATTGAGGGAGCATGGGAACAACTTAGAGGTGAGCAGCGACGCTTCGAGGAACTCCAAGCGGAAGTTAACTATTCAACTGGTTTAGATCAAGAGCAAGCCACTGCAATCCAAGAATTGTTAGATAGCCTCTCAAGTGCAGTTGCACCCACAGAAGCAGTCAGGGAACAGATCACTTCAGGCTTTGAAATGGTCAATGCCCAGCAGTTAGTTCTAGAAGAACACTGGCAAAAACTCGAGCAACAGCAAACAGAAGCGACTCAGCTAGAGGCAGAAGTTGACCGACAAAGTCAAGAACTCCAAAACCGCAAGCAGGAGTGGCAACAATTGCAGACTGCTTTAGAACAAGCAAAAACTGACTGGAGGGTACAGCAGAATGTTCTAGAAACTAAGCAGTCCTCAGCTGAGATGTTAAGTTTACAACTACAGACTCAGGAGAGTCTCTATCAGGAGCTTGCCCGCCTAGCTACGACATCCGCTGATGTCAAGATTAGCCAGGAGGTCGACATCGATGCTTTGGAAAAGATGCCTCTAGGAGAGCTAGAGGAAACGATCAAGAATTTGCAGCAGGACTGGGAAAAGGACGTGCGTTTTGTCAATGACCAGGAAGAAGAGCTGACCTCGCAGAACCAGACTATAGAAGAAATACAAGACAAGATTAACTCTGCTAGCGAGTATGATCGCATCAGACTAGAAGCCGAACTAGCTGAAGAGCAAGATTGTTACCAAATGCTCGACAGAACCCTAGTAGGGCAACGCCGGAAGTTGCGCGAGCGAGAAGAGATTTTTAATCAGCATCAGCGCGTTTTGCGTCGCAGACAAGGAATAATCGAAAACAGCGGTTCAGATAGTCAAAAAATCGACTTGGGCCCAATCCTCAGCGATCTAGAAGCACAAAAACAGCAACAGCAAGAAGAACTCCAGAAACTGGAAAGCCAGATCGAACAGATGCAGCTAGGCATCAGTGAAGCCCAAGAAATGATGCAGCATCAAGCTAATGAACAAGAAACTAAGCTGGCCGAACTAAAGAACCTGGAGGAAAGCTGGCTGTCCAATAGGGTATCTGTAGCTCAACTTTGGAGTAAAGTTAATCTTTACCAAGAGATACTACAATCAACGCAAGATGGCATTCATGAAATGCGGCAGAAGCTGGAAACAATTGCCGACGCCTTGAATCAAATTCAGGAGGTAGGTGACTATCAACTGCAAATGCTTGCTCAGATGCGGCAAACAGTAAGCGGCTTAATGCAATCGCCAGAACTAGCGACATCTTGAGAGGCTTCAAGCTAAGGGCATCGAGCCTCTTAACTCAGCTATGACCTTTAAACTTTAAGCCGTAGAGTTATCCAGTTGCCCTCAACGACGGCTACCGCACCTCCAGGAAAGGAAGAAGTTTGGGAGCGGTTAGGAGCAGTGATTAAGGCAATCATCGCTTCAATTTGCTCAAAGCTAGGAGCTGATTGCTGTACAGTGACAAGGAACTGTCTGATAACCCGGCGTTGCAAAGCTAGGGATGCCTGCTGCAACACACAACGATTGAGTCGTAAGTAAGAACCGTTAATCGGCATTATATTTGTTTCTAGTTCGTCATCATTAACTTGCACAACAGCCTGCTGTTGGAGTTGGCGAGCCGCAGTTTCCAGATATTCTACATCTGCCCGCAGAAGCTCTGCTGTTTGGGAGAGAGCTGTCTCAACCTGGGGATTGAAATGGCTTTGTAAGTAGGGCAAGAGTTCTTGGCGGATGCGGTTCCGAGCATACTTGAGGTCTTGATTATAGGGATCCTGCCAAATCGACAACTGTTGCTGTTGGCAGAATTGAAGTGTCTCTGCACGAGAGATCTCCAACAGAGGACGAACTAACTTAATTGAGGACACCAAAAGGCGTTGCCAACTAAGAGCACCCAACCCATCAGCACCTGAACCCCGCATCAAATTAAAAAGAAGGGTTTCTGCGCGATCGCTTTTGGTGTGACCTGTAACAATGTTTTGGTAGCCCTGAACTCCTGCAACCTCGCTCAACACCTGATAGCGCCATTGCCGCGCTTTCGCTTCACTAGGGTTAACCTCAGTTGCTGTTAGCAAATAAAAGGGAATCTCCCAGCTTTGAGCAATTTGTTGCACATGTGCAGCCAGTCCCACATCCTTTGGCCAACGGTGATCACAATGAGCGATTGCTAATTGCCATCTCCACTTTGGCTGTAAGTCTAGCAGTAGCTTCGCTAAGCACAGAGAATCTTGACCACCAGATACCGCCACTAAAACACTTTCGTTTTGCTCCAATAGTCGCCTTTGCCGTAGTGTTTTATGGAGCCTTGCATGCAGAGATGTCCAACTAGAACGGTTAGACATTACTAAACTAAGCTAATTATTTTGCCGATTCACTTCATTCAAGTCTTGCCAGACATCATTAAGCAGCGGATCAGCATCTTCTGCTTCGTTATCAAAATTAGAAGAAATGTCATTAAAGTCGAAATCCTGGTCACTATCAGCAGAAATGTCGCCAAAATCCATTTCCTCGTCGCTCTCTTGAGGCATTTCACCAAAATCCCCCAATTCTTCATCCCCTGCGTCTGGTTCTCCGAAAAATTCTAGATCCTGCTCGATGCTTTCCTCTACTCCTTCTAAATCAAATTCTTCATCTAGATCTGTTGAAGTTTGATTAAGATCGAAGTCGTAATCAGCAGTCGTTACATCTTCTTGCTCCATCTCGACAGAGAATTCTGTCGCTGGTTCTGCTGAATATAGTTGCTCATCAAATGCTGTTGCACCTACAGCCCCTAAGTCTAATTCATCCTCCTCGTTCTCATCACCAAGGGAAACTTCCGAAAAATCGAGCTCGTCTGAACTCTCCGCTACTGGTGTTGCCTCAAAGTTCTCGGCAAAACCTTGCTCTAGAGACTCCTCTTGATCTTCAAACTCCTGCGGACAAAATTCCAAGTTAATTCTTACCTTGCCCTTTTGCCAGCCTTGGGAATTAAATCTTAATACCTCACAAGGGATACCATCTTTACTAAACCAGGCATTCTTGTCTTGATTCCATCCAGCTATCCCATATTCCAGCTGGGTTCTGATCGCTTCGGCAAATTCGCCAACCCGAAAAGTGCGATGTCCGATCAAAATTTCCGCAGATTCATTAACTGAGAGAACTTCGCCAATAGACAGCGGCTCGAACTGATTATCCACGCTGATTGTCCCCAATTAAGCTTATAGTTTTTACTTCGTTTGATTAACCAATGTGGGTTAATAGCTGGCATCTTTTAAGGTGTACTCCAGCCAAAAGCAGTTCCCTGAGAAAGTTTGAGTACTTAGAAAAACCAGCCGTAGGAGTGTAATCCTTTACCCAAGAGATTCACCCCAAGATAGCAAATCCAGACTACTACAAATCCTGTTGATGCCAGAATTGCTGGTCGGCGTCCTTGCCAACCACGAGTAATGCGAGCATGAAGATAGGCGGCAAAAACTAGCCAGGTAATTAATGCCCAGGTTTCTTTAGGATCCCAACTCCAATAGGAACCCCAGGCTTCGTTTGCCCAAACAGCACCAGCAATAATCCCAATCGTGAGTAGGGGGAAACCTAAACCAATCACGCGATAGCTAATATTATCGAGGGTATCAGCAAGGCTCAGGCGCTGGGGTGAGAGAGTGGGTGCTGTACCCAAAGATTCCACAGGCAATGTCTTGGGGGTTATTAAATCAAGAACCGCCGTATTACCGGAACTGTTGCTCTGGTTCAGACTAACCACTGTTGAAGGATTATCAACTGTTAGTTGTGGTTCAATCTCGGATTGCTGATCATTGCGTTTTAGCAAGTAACGAGAGTTTTCTGTCGAATTATTCCTGCTGCGATAACCACCAGTGCCGACAGAACTGCCCTTTAGTTCGATATGTTGACCACGAGTCACGACTAAAAAGGCGATCGCTAGTAGTGAGCCGACCATCAGTGCTGCATAACTAACCATCATGACACTGACATGCATCATCAACCAATTAGATTTCAAAGCTGGCACTAAAGGTTCACTCAACTGCATCTCTGATGGCAGTGTCAGGGCAGCAAAAGCACTAATCCCCATAGCTACAGGTGCTGTAACAACGCCCACTAAACGGCTGTGGCTCATGTTTTCCGCAATCAGATGAACGGTGGTAATGCCCCAGGTTAGAAAGAAGAGAGATTCATAGAGGTTACTGATGGGAAAGTAGCCTGCCTCTAGCCATCGGGCTCCTAGCAAAGCAGCGACGCACAGGTTAGCAATTGCCATACCTGCGGTTCCTAATGCTGGCAGATAGGGAGCAGTAGGAAAAGCCGCTCCTACCCAGTAAATTAACATTGTCAAAAAGAGAACCAGGAAAGAAATATTATCCAATCCGTTCTCAAGTACAACTAGATCCATTGCAGTGTTCCCTCTACAGAGTTTTGGAAGATTAAACGCAGCGCCAATATTATCCTATCGATTCGAGTGCTTCTCTTGCTTAACTCGAATTTCCTACAACAAAGTTAAGTCTTTTTTCTGATTAACTTACGGAATTAATTGCCCAAATCTTCAGCACTAGGCAATTACAGACGAAAAAAGCGATTATTGTTTTCTCAGTAACGGCTAATCATCCCTAAATCTTTGCCACACAACTAGGTTACTCAGGTGATGCTGGCGGCGGTGTCTGAGGTTTTTCGTCTTCAGCCGCAGGGCTGAGAGTAGGCTTGGGGCTAGGTTTATTGTCTTCAGCCGCAGGGCTTACAGTAGACTCAGGACTAGGAGAGGGATTAATTGGGTTAGTTGTCTTTAGCTGCACAAATAGCTCGAAGCGAGTACTACGTTCATCGTTAGTAGCACTCGTCAAGCCAATGGCGCGAATCGCTTTTGCCAACATCTGTTGTTGTGGGGGCAGTTGTGGCAGATTTAGATTGGAGTTGTTGATGGTACGCTCAACATCAAGAAAAAGCTGACCATTATTTGGATCAGGTTTAGTAGGTACGGCTTTTTGGAACAGGGGAGTTTGGGGTAAGATAGCTTGTGGCTGGGGAATGAGAACACTAGTGATCGGCGCACCTAGTGTCAAAAAAGCAACTTTATCTTCTAACCAGCCATGGCTAGCACTCAAGCCCCCTAGGGGAGATTCCCAACGAACAACAGATTGATCGTTAAGTTTGGTTTCTTCCACCAAAAATTGATAACGATTTGCCACTGCTTGATCAAGCTTTTGAAGAGATTTTTCTGCACGGGAGCGATTGCTTGCTTGAACCATCAATACTACACCAGCTCCCAAGGGAGACGAGGGTTGGTTTTCCGGAAGTGCGATCGCCTCTTCTTTAGATGCTGGAATCAAAGCAACAACAAACTCACCTCCCATCCAAGGCAGTAAATCTTCTTCCAAATCTAAACCTAAAGTTGTCTTCAAACCACCACTGAGAACTTCTGGTTGAATTGGTTTGAGTGGATTCGATTCTGCTCCTTGGGCATAATCTTGCCACAAACGCGATAAGTTATTCCCGGAGAGCATCAATAGAGTATTAGCTGGTAGGGTTCTAGGTAAATTGCTAGCCTTGTTGTCTAACCGATACTTTTTCGTGCTGTTGGGTTTGAGCCAGGAAATTGAATTAAACAGCATGCCTTCCGGTTCTAAGGTTATCTTTGTTAAGATTCCCTGGCTTGGTTGCTGGGCGGCAATTTCCTCGGCAGAAAACTCTCGCCTAGAATTAACTGCTGCTGCCTCTAAGATAGCTGGCATATTCAAATACACCTGAGCAAAGGGCTGGGCTACATCAATTTTACTTACTGCCTTGGTGTAACCGGGCGTTGCGGCAATGGAGGGACTACCTTGGTAGGTATCAATCACGTAATCAGTTATTTTGGCGTTTTTAGTAACTACTAAAAAATCCTTGACTACTGCTACTGAGTAATTCTGGGAGTTATTATTTTGAGTTTCCAGAATTCTAATTCCTTTATAGGCTCTCTCAACTAATGGCTTCTCAGGGCGAGACTTTGCTTTAGCTAATAGCTGCTTTGCCTCAACTGGGTTTTTCATGGGTAGTATCATGAGATCTGGAATCCAGGATCTCTTTGGTAGCAGGGATTCAGCGTCTTCTGGTGTCGTCAAAGCAGCAGAGGGTAAATAAGCAATCATCACGGCTTCGCCTAACCACGGTTTGATGTCTTCTTGGTAGTTGTAGCCGTTGGCTTTGAGGAGTTGTTCTTGCAGAGATTTTAGCTGTTTGTCCAAAGCAGCTTTAGTTTCTCGTGTACCATACTGACGCACCTGCTGCCATTGTGCTGCATCTGTAGATATTGACGCTGTTACTAGGGCGTTTTGAGGAACCAACTGGGTACTCACCACAGTATCCCCCTGGAAAAGATGCCTTTGTAATAGCAACCAGTAGACGGCTAATCCACCACTAACCAGCAAGACAACTGCTCCCAAGGTTAGCAGCCGGTAAGATTTTTTTTTCTCAAGCATGGATTTTGCAAGGGGTAGAGCGGCTGTTTTCAACATCTCGTAACGCTTGAGAGATGAGGCAAAGCTTCGCCAGATACTAGCTTACTATTGCGACATGGCAATTGCTTTGTCTGTAGGAGATATTTTATGGTAAAGCGTATCTCTTTGTTGAGCGGGACGCCCTAAAGAGTTGATAGCTTCGCGCAAGGTTGCCACTTCCATGGCAGTACCGCCTTGAGCACCAGCCATTGTGGTGATATGCTCCTCCATTAAGGTGCCACCGAGATCATTACAACCCCAGAGAAGAGCTTGTGTCGCTCCGTCAATGCCTAGTTTCACCCAACTAGGTTGGTGATGGGGAATCCAGTTACCTAGGAAAATGCGAGTTACTGCTGTTAGCAAGAGGGCATCTGCGAGCACGGGTTGATCATAGCCAACACGACTGCGTAGCGGCTTGGGTGCTTCTTGTCCGACAAAAGGCAGCAGAATAAATTCAGTGATCCAGCCGGAGTATCCTTGGTTACGGGCAGTTTGTTGCAGCGATCGCAATTTTGCCAAATGCCCTATCTGCTGTTTAGCTGTTTCAATATGACCAGAGAGCATTGTACTGGTAGTCGGCATCCCTAGTTGATGTGCCGTTCCCACAATCTCTAACCAGGTTGCGGTATTCGTCTTTTCTGGACAAAGGATACGCCGCACGTCGTCGTCCAAAATTTCTGCCGCTGTTCCTGGCATTGAACCAACGCCTGCATCTCTCAGCGCCGCGATTACGTAGGCGTAACTAAGTCCATCCTGTTTAGCAATAAACTCTATTTCTTGGGGAGAAAAAGCATGCAGATGTAATTGAGGAAATTCTTCTTTGATTATTTTTACTAACTTTAGATAATAGGCTAGGGAAGTACCGTTGATTTTGGCCTCAGGATTAAGTCCCCCCTGCATGCAAATTTCTGTTGCGTCTTTGCTCACAGCATCCGCTGCCTTTTCCTGGATTTGCCCCCATTCCAGCCAATAGGCACCATCTTTGCCAGCATCACGACGAAAGGCACAAAAGCTACAGTGCTGCTCGCAAATATTGGTGTAGTTGATATTGCGGTTAATTACATAGGTAACAAGATCACCAACTTGTTGGTAGCGCAGTTGGTTGGCAGTTTCTCGGATTGCGGCAATAGCAGCAGTATCTCTTTGCTCTAAGAGAACAACTCCCTCTTCTGGAGATAAGTCTGCGCCAGCCAGGGCACGGTTAAGAATAGCATCAACAATCTTAGTGGTCACTTCAGTCTCAAGAACGGGTTACTACTGACGGTTTCAGCTAATTAACTCTTATCTTGATGTTACAGTATGACCGCCAGCCCCGCGATCGCATATTGTCATGGAGCATCAATTTGGCAACAAGCTGCTCAACCTTGGCGCATATCGCTTGTGTCTGATTATTCTTTCTAGAAAAGCCGGATAATTCTTTTCACGCCAAAGATTTTTCCTTGCTGTCTAAAGTAGATAAAGCTCATTTTTTTTGCTAATAATTGCAGTAGCTATTATCTCTTGCGGCAGTTTTCCGGTTGATTGATGTCTCGGCTCAATCGCAAACTTGGCAAACTTATTTAACTTAGAGGGAGAAATCTATTTTGATTTGAGTGGTTATTGAGAACAATTACTATGTTCTAGATAAATAAAATGTTATGTAGTTTCTAGTTTTGCTTGCAACAACTCTAAGTAGGAAATCGGAATCGTAATTGGCCAAAGCAAAGCTGCAACGAGGGCAACGATAGTAGATAAGAGTTTTTGTTTTTTAGATAAATTACACTCCTTATGGGAAAAGTTTAATAAAACTGCAAAGAAATTAAGAGAGATTACTGCGTATACAGTGATTAAGCAATAGTTCATTGGCGAGCCGGATAATTTTTCAACTTTTCTTTGATTAGTTTCTCCTGTTTTCTCTGTTTTTCAATCAAGCCGAGGTAAAGAAAGCCAGATTAAATGTAAAAATGCTGTAAATGTTACAGACAAACTAGGATTTATAGAAACTAAAGTTACTAAAAACTAGAATCCTGTTAACGTTTTAGCCAATTACCTGCTATGCCTAAACCCTTAGTTAAAGTTACAGTTAAGCTGTTCGCTGCCTACCAAGAAGCCTATAGGGTGCCAGAGCTCACTCTAGAATTTCCTACAGGAACGTCAGTCTTAGAAGTACAAGAGCTTTTAATTAAGGAACACCCAGAACTTGAACCATGGCGCAACCTTACTCGCTTTGGTGTTAATCTCCAGTTTGCCCAGCCAGACACGATCCTTTGTCAAGGTGACGAAGTGGTGTTAATTCCGCCAGTCAGTGGTGGATAGTGTCTTCGCGACCACAGTTATCTCGCTATACCTGTTGAGTCCTCAAAACATACCCGACAAAAAAAGTCGGGTATGTTTGACCGATTTTTTGAGGTCGTGCTAACATCAGGCGAATGTTGAGAGATGAGATCCATGAGCCAGCCAACCGCACTCCAGACATCAGGGAAAACAGCTACTTTCGAGAAGCTTAAGTGTAGAGAATGTGGCACTGAATATGAACTTCAGGCAAAACACATTTGTGAAGACGTTTGCTTCGGACCTTTAGAAGTTAGCTACAACTACGACGCCTTGAGAAGTTCAGTCACCCGTGAAAGCATCGAGGCGGGCCCTAACTCGATTTGGCGTTATCGTCCTTTCCTACCTGTCTTAACAGATAATCCCATCGATGTGGGTACAGGTATGACACCCCTGGTGAAATCTAATCGGTTGGCACGACGCCTGGGTCTAAAAAATCTCTACATTAAGAATGATGCGGTTAACATGCCTACCCTAAGCTTCAAAGATAGGGTGGTTTCAGTTGCTCTTACCAGAGCAAAAGAGTTAGGCTTCTCTACCGTGTCTTGCGCTAGTACAGGGAACTTGGCAAACTCTACAGCGGCAATCGCTGCCTATGCTGGTTTAGATTGCTGTGTGTTTATTCCCGCTGACCTGGAAGCTGGTAAAGTTCTGGGTACTCTAATATATAATCCCACGCTAATGGCAGTTAAAGGCAATTATGATCAGGTGAATCGCCTTTGCTGTGAAGTTGCCAATTCCCACGGCTGGGGATTTGTCAATATTAACTTACGCCCCTACTACTCCGAAGGCTCGAAAACTCTTGGCTTTGAAGTGGCAGAACAACTTGGTTGGCAACTACCGGATCACATTGTCGCGCCACTAGCATCGGGTTCCCTGTTCACTAAAATCTATAAGGGCTTCCAAGAATTCGTCAAAGTTGGTCTCGTCGAAGATAAAAACGTCCGCTTCAGTGGTGCACAGGCTGAAGGTTGTTCACCCATTGCTCAAGCTTTCCGAGAAGGACGCGACTTCGTGACTCCAGTTAAACCCAACACTATTGCTAAGTCTATCGCTATTGGTAACCCAGCTGATGGGATTTATGCCCTGGAAGTGGCGAGAAAAACTAACGGCAACATTGAATCAGTAAATGATGCAGAAATTATTGAAGGCATCAAGCTGCTAGCAGAAACCGAAGGTATCTTTACAGAAACCGCTGGCGGTACTACTGTCGCTGTTCTTAAGAAATTAGTAGAAGCTGGAAAAATTGATCCAGAAGAAACTACTGTTGTTTATATTACTGGCAACGGTTTGAAGACCCAAGAAGCAGTCCAAGGCTACATCGGTGAACCACTGGTGATTGAGCCAAAGCTGGATAGTTTTGAGCAGGCATTGGAAAGAGCACGTACCCTTGACCGTCTCGAATGGCAACAAGTCCTGGTTTAATAAATGATGTTTAGTCGTCTCTTGGCAATTAAGTACTAGGCGCTAAACTCCAACCTTGAAGCTTCTAATGAGTAATTGATTATGGCAGTCAAAGTTTTAGTTCCTACTGCATTGCAAAAATTTACCGAGAATCAGGCAACAATCGAATGTAATGGCAGCAATGTTGCTGAACTGTTCGACTCCCTAGAAAGTAGCTGTCCTGGAATTAAGGTACGCCTCTGTGATGAAGAGGGCAAGCCACGTCGCTTTTTAAACTTCTACGTCAACAGTGAAGACATCCGCTTTCTAGAAGGTGTCAATACAATACTTAAAGATGGAGATGAAGTGAGCATCGTGCCAGCAGTCGCTGGTGGCTAGGCAGACGAAGCTCCAAAATTAGAGGACTCTCCAGCTATAGTGAGAAATCCCTTGGTATCAACCGTTACCTCAGGAAGACTAGTATAGCGCTCGGTTAAACTCTTCCCGGTAAGATAGACAAAGACAACATCAAAGCGCTTGTCCAGATATTACAGATAAGTACTGACCCTAAGCTATGGCAGAAGAAACAAGTTCCAATCAAAACCCCGAAGCCGCAGAAAAAAAACCTGCTAATAAAGCCGCAGCAGATAAACCCGCTGCCAAAGCAGCAAAAGCTAAAAAAGAAAAGCCACCAGCAGTGGAAGACAAACCCTTTAGTGAATTTGTCCAACAAGACTATCTGCCAGCTTTAAAAACTGCTTTTACTGAGCAAGGAATTGACGAGGTAGATTTATCCTTTGTTAAGGAGAAAATACCGATTGCTGGCCTGAGTCAAGGTAGCGATTGCTGGCAAGTAGTAGGTAGCTGGCAAAATGGCAGTCGCCAATTCAGCATTTATTTTCCGGATCAAGATATCGCTAAGCAGAAAGCCTTCTCCTGTGGCAAAAATGGTGCTAAACCCAGTACCTTAGAATCCTTCATGATTGATGAGCGTAAGGTGACGCTGGACTTACTGGTGTTTTACACTATTCAGCGGCTCAACGCCCAAAAATGGCTGGCGTGGAATTGAGAACTCAATACCCGTCAATAGCTACTCAAGGAATGAAACAAAACTTTATTGCACTTTGTAACTCTTAACCTCAAGGGTATCTTTGATTAACGTATACCTTGGTAAACTCAGAGTTAACTCCACTATGGGCGCGGGTTGAGCAACCTCAAAATCGCCACAATAACAAATTCAGATATAGTAAGCGAGACAAAGAGCGACAATGACATGGTAGATACCCTGAACAAACCTGGCTTTGAAGAGATACGACCAGGTGTAAAAGTCCCAGCCAAGGAAACCATTCTGACGCCCCGGTTCTATACCACTGATTTTGAAGAAATGGCGCAGATGGATATCTCGCCTAATCGGGAAGAGTTAGAAGCCATACTAGAAGAGTTTCGCACTGACTACAATCGCCATCACTTTGTCCGGGATGCCGAATTTGAACAGTCCTGGGATCATATTGATGGGGAAACACGCCAGTTATTTATTGAGTTTCTTGAGCGTTCCTGTACAGCAGAATTTTCTGGGTTCTTGCTCTACAAAGAATTGGGGCGCAAGTTAAAGAACAAAAACCCGCTGTTGGCAGAGTGCTTCACACTGATGTCCCGTGATGAAGCGCGGCATGCAGGGTTCCTGAATAAGGCGATGTCAGATTTTAATATGTCGCTGGACTTGGGATTCCTCACCAAGAACCATAAATACACCTTCTTTAAGCCAAAATTCATCTTCTACGCCACTTATTTATCGGAGAAGATCGGCTACTGGCGGTATATCACTATTTATCGACATTTAGAAGCTCATCCCGAAGACAGGATTTATCCAATTTTCCGGTTCTTTGAAAACTGGTGTCAGGATGAAAACCGTCATGGTGATTTCTTTGATGCGATGATGAAGGCACAGCCCCAGTTTTTAAATGACTGGAGAGCAAAGCTATGGTGTCGGTTCTTCTTACTGTCGGTATTCGCGACAATGTATCTCAATGACATCCAACGTGCTGATTTCTATGCAGCAATTGGTTTAAATGCTCGCGATTACGATAAATATGTGATTGAGAAGACTAATGAAACTTCAGCACGGGTGTTTCCCATAGTTCTGGATGTAGAAAATCCGGAGTTCTACGAACGCCTAGAAGTATGTATCGGGAATAATGAAAAATTAACCGCGATCGTCAACTCCAATCAACCAAAATTCCTGCAATTATTCCAGAAACTGCCCTATTACCTCTCAAATGGTTGGCAACTTCTGCGGTTGTACCTAATGAAACCGATTGAAGCCGCCTCACAGCAAGGTGTTGCTCACTAAAGTTTCTCTCCGCTAACTTTCAATTTTGGCGGTTCTGCAAAATGCAGAACCGCTTTTTTTCTGGAACTAAAATCTCTAGAGCGCACTAGGTTCTGTTAATTTTTACTTTGCGAATAAATGCAAGCTCTTAAGCTTTTAAAAAAGTTGGGACTAAATTACCTAAATATAGCAATTTTGGGGATAAGTACGAGCTTAGTGACTGCTAATGTGGCTTGGAGTAAAACATCATTAATTAACTTTACCGATATAACAGAAAAGCCACGACTCCAGGCTCAATCCACTCCGATAACATCGCCTGAAAATTCGGCGGAAATAACCGACAATCCAGCAGCTCAGGAGTTAGATTTAAGCCCAGAAATTATCGAAGGCAGCCCCATTTTACAGCGCTGGCAAGAAGAAGTACCAAATATTCTACAAGACATTGGCAATGATCCCAGTTTTCCTACTCGGTTGCGTGTTGGTTACTCGCAGTTTCCCTCAAATGATCAAGTAGGGGGATTTAATATAGGTGTGGAAGATGTATTTCTTGGTCACACTGGTTTGACTGTGAGTAGCGATTACCAAGCTTCTTTTAATCAGAAACGTGAGACTTTGGCAATAGACTTGCGTTACTATTTGCGTCCCTTGGGTAGCTATATTAATGTGGCACCAGTAGTTGGCTACCGACATCTAAAAACTAACGAATACTCAACCGACGGATTAAACCTTGGCGTGCGCTTATTGTTTGCTTTGTCCCGTACTGGTGCCGCAAGTGCTTCTTTAACTCAATCTTTTGTCTCTCCTGGTAGCAGCGAAGAAGTCGGTATCACGACGCTTTCTTTTGGCTACGCCATGACTCCCCATTTACGCCTATCTACGGATATTCAAAAACAGAATTCTCAGGAAGAAAAAGATAGTCAGGTGGGGATTATTTTAGAGTGGATGCCTTAAATTGAGCCTTTGAAATGTTTGTCCGCATTTTCCAGATGGCTGATTTTGTCCAAAGAAACTAAATCTTCCGCATTAAATAGAAAACGTAGCCAAAACTTTCACCATAGCGATCGCAAATGTCAATCTCCCGCTCAGTTTCCTCAATAACTTGAACCATAGCTGATGTCGAGCGACTTTGACGACGCAACATTGCCACTCGCTCTTTGAGAGGGTGCAGGTATTCATCCCACCAAGCGTTCTGTGGCAAGATGAAGTGATAGAAAAATTCGTAACCAGCTTCCGTCGCCCGTAGTATGTTCCCCTCTACTGTGGTCATAGTCGGGTAACTTTTTAACTGGAGTTTAGAACTAGTTAACTCACTACAGCTAGTCTAAACTCCAGGTGGACGGCCAGTATAACTATCTAAAAGTCTGTATTTTCCCAACTTTTAGACGGTTACCTCATCAGTAATACCCACATCGAAACCCCAAGAGAGATTTTCAAGAGGACAACCCAGCCGTTAAATCTTGGGAGGTAACAGACATACTCTGGTTACCGGCGAAGATGTTATCCAGCGATTCTCCTTCAAATTTGCCGTACATACTGGCTAGAGCGCCAGTAAGACCAGTGTTATAGTCGAGGGCTACTTCGTTAGAAATAAAGTCGCTGCGGTCATCGTTGTAGGCATGATCGTTTGCTGCGGAAGGACCTCCTACAAGAGCGCCGTAAAGAATGTGGAGGTTGTCATTGGGATCACTAATGTTATTGGTACCAGAAGCACCGCGATGGTGAGGATTCTGAGGGAAGTTATCGCCGAAGCCAACCATGTAGCTAAAGTTATTGGGATTATCGCCTAGGATATAGTCAACTTGCTCTTGAGCAAAGTCTGTGTAACGACCACCAGGATCATTAACTGTGTCACCGTAGATGCTTGCCAAAAAGGCTGTGTTAGCACTGTAGCGGAGAGAACCCCACTGGTCTAGCCATGCCAACCCACCAGCTGTTTTAGTAATACCGGAGCCACTCTCATCTGTCCAGTGGTCGAGCCAGTCTTCAACGTCGTTGCGGTACTTGTCTTTGCCAGTTTCCTGAGCGAGTAAAATAGCGCCACCATGAGATTTATCATCCCACGATTGAGTCCATCCCTGATTAATGCCCTGGTAATAACTTTCAGCTTTATTGAGGTACTTGTTATCGCCTGTCGCCTTGTGAAGCCAAGTAGCTGCCCAGACCAGTTCATCGTTGTAACCACTCCAAGAGTTGTAGTACTGGGCAGCATCAGGAATTGAGTCAGAGTACTTGCCACGATAGGTGTCAGCAAACTCGAAGAGATCTTCGGCGTTATCGAGTAAAAGATCGGCATAGGCAGTATCAGTGCTTCGGAAGGCAACAGAAGCAGCAGCTAGCGCAGCAGCAGACTCACCAGCTAAATCAGAACCTGGGTTTTGACGGTCAATTTTGAAGGCGGGCCGCGCCATCTTCATTTCTTCAGCAGATCCCCAGTAAGAATGGTCGATATTTCCTTGTCCAACCTGTCCCCAGAATTCTTTAGTGCCTTTACTGTCCGTAACGTGGGCTTTGAGGAGGTAATCAGTACCCCATTTAATGGCATCTAAAGCCTCATCAAGTTGACCGCTTTGCCGATAAGCGTCGCCATATTGAACTACACCCCAGCCAAGCATTGTCATTGCTGACGCCATGGGGAAGCCAAACTTAACGTGGTCACCTGCGTCGTAGTAGCCACCAGTGAGGTTAATACCCACATCGGCACCATCATTGAGGGCAGAATCACCACGCCATGCCACCCGATTGTCATCGGGTAATTTGCCGGAACGTTGGGCTTCATAAAATAAGAAGGACTTTTGCAGTGCTTCGCCGTAGTTGAAATCGGCATATTCTGGTTGTGAGTTACTCTTGTCGTTGTCGAGGATGGTTACAACGCCTTGATTGTCGCTGATAGTCGCGTTAGTCGGTTTAGACAGGTTAATTTTGAAACTTTCCTGACCCTCATCCAGGGTGTCACCAGCGATCGCAAGGGTAATAGTTTGAGATGTTTCACCCGGCTCGAAGGTGAGGGTGCCAGATTTAGCAGTATAGTCTGAGTCCGCTTGGGCACTGCCATCGGTGGTATTGTATTTAACCGTTATCGTCTGGTCGCTAGCTTCTGAGAGATTAACAGTAGCTACTTGGTTAGTGGTGTTACTATCTCCTTCGTTAAAGCTAATATCCTCAATAGATAATTGAGGTAGTATCGACGACGATTTGTCATCGTTAGTAATGGTGCCCACGCCTTGAAAATCAGCAATTGAGGCTTGGCTAGGGTTACTTAGCTCAAGGAAAAAGCTTTCGTCTGCCTCAGGAGTGGTATCGCCAATAACGCTGACGAAGACTGTCTTTTGAGTTTCACCAGGTGCAAAGCTAAGCTCACCAGTAGCAGATTTATAATCTTTGCCAGCAATCGCTGTATCGTCCACTGTGGCGTATTTGACCTTCACTGTCTCGTCACTGGCTGCGGAGAGTTTAACGTCGAAGCTAGCCAGAGTGTTGCCAGTGTCGCCTTCTGCCAAAGCTACGTCGTCGATTGAGAGCTTTGGTAGCAGTGTCGGCGTACCAAGAGGCTCTCCATTGAGAACATAGTTACTTGGCTGTCGGGAAGTTACGTTGCCGGCGGTAGAGGTGAAACCAAAGGAGGTTTTAGCACCAGTGGGAATGGTACTATTCCAGCTAGCATGTCGTATGGTATACTTGCTTCCAACCTTACTGACAATCTCAGCGTTCCAAATATTGGTGATTTCATGGGGGAACTCAAACTCCAGTACCCAATTCTTTAAGTTTCCTTCACCAGTGTTAGCAATGGAGATATCAGCGTTAAAACCGTCCCCCCAATCGTTGGAGACGGCAAAATCTAGAGAAAAATTATCCATCATCTAGCCCTTATCTGCGATTGCTTACGCGAAAAATCCAGTTAAGGTAGACGTTTCTTATCCCTGTTATAAATACAATCTATTTCCTTCTCGTTGTAAGTCGCCTGTACCCTAGGGTAGTCTAGGTATTAATTTTGCTAGCTCTTAGGGTAGAGTTTTTCTCCTCAATTATTAGGTGGAAAGGCAACGGTCTCTAGTCCGAAAGAGAGTAAGCCTGCGTTGAGTTTCCCTTAAAGATGCGATCCATTGTTCCCTCTACCCGCGCCTTTGCCTTCTGGTATAAGGTTGGTCAGTCAAAGTTAGATTATGTTAGAGCTTTTACTGCGATCGCTTACCCCTAGGCAACCGCAGCACTACCATTGAGATCGGATATCTCAAACTATTTCTGTAGATTTAAGCGCCATATTCATGAATATTTGTTGGGAGTTTTGTTCTGGCTCGTTAGATCCAGGACGCCGCTGAATATAGCTGCCATCGGCTTGAAGTTCCCAGGCTTGGCGATTATCTGCTAGCATAATGCCCAACATTTCTTTAAGGTTTGTGGCAAGGCTAGGATCTTTGATCGAAGTGACTGCCTCAACCCGCCGATCCAAATTACGACCCATCCAGTCTGCACTACCAATAAATATTTCCTCCTCTCCATTGTTGTGGAAGTGAAAAACCCGGGAGTGTTCCAGATAGCGACCGATGATACTGATCACGCGAATATTTTCACTCACACCTTGGACTCCTGGTCGTAAGCAGCAAATCCCACGCACAATCAGGTCAATTTGTACCCCAACTTGAGAAGCTTGGTATAGAGTCTTGATAATTTGTGGATCAACTAGTGCATTCATTTTGGCGATAATGCGACCGGCGTTACCGTTTTGACAGTGTTCCATCTCGCGCTGAATCAAAGCAACTATGCGATTGCGCAAATTGACCGGGGCTACCAAAAGATTTTTGTAAAATTGTTGCCGGGAGTAACCTGTTAGGTAGTTAAACAAACCAGTTAAATCAGCACCCACATCTTCTGCACAGCTCAAGATACCTAGGTCTGTATACAGTTTTGCTGTTTTGTGATTATAGTTTCCTGTGCCAATGTGGACATAGCGGCGCAGATAGTTATTCTCCTGACGCACGACCAAAGTTACCTTGGTATGCGTCTTCAGTCCAACCATGCCATAAACTACATGCACACCGGATTTTTCTAGCTTGCGCGCCCAGAGGATATTGTTCTCTTCGTCAAAGCGAGCTTTGAGTTCTACTAAGACTGTAACCTGCTTTTCTCTCTCTGCTGCTGCGATCAGAGCTTTGATAATCGGGGAATCGTCCGCAGTGCGGTAGAGCGTCATTTTAATTGCCAGTACATCCGGATCATGGGCAGCCTGAGTAATGAACTGTTGTACCGAGGCTGTGAAAGAATGGTAGGGGTGATGTAACATCAAATCTCCCTGGCGAATGACTGAGAAAAAATCTTCTTGATTTCTTTGGGAAGAATTTCTGTCGATCAACTTGCTTACTCTGAGCAAGCGTGGAGGGATAACAGGAATGCAAGGTGGATCTTTGAGTTCTGGTAGAGGTAATGTCATAAAAAACATTAAGTCCTTTAAGCTCAGTAGTCCTTCCACCTCATAAATATCACTACTTTCCAGTCCCATTTCTTGAATAAGAACTTTTCGCACCGCAGCAGGAGTAGAAGATTCAACTTCTATTCGGACTACAGAACCCCCTAGACGACGTTTGCGTAGTTCCTGTTCAATTGCCAGCATTAAGTCGTCAGCTTCGTCTTCCTGTACTTCGAGATCTGCGTCTCGCGTAATCCTGAATACGTGGTATTCCTGAATATCCATTCCTGGAAACAAAAACTCCAGATGATGGGCAATTACCTGTTCTATGGGTATCCCTGTCCAAATACTCAAGCCTCCGTTTTGATTGAGGTGTAATTCTCGGGGGAAACTGAGAAACCGAGTTAAATTATTGGGTACTTTTACACGAGCAAGCCGCTTTTCTCCCGTATCTGGATTTTTGACTATCACGGCCAGATTGAGCCTGAGGTTAGAGATATAAGGAAATGGATGACTTGGATCAATTGCTAAAGGTGTCAGGACTGGAAAAATTTTTTCCTGAAAATAGCTTCTTAGATAAGAGCGCTGTTCCTCGTTGAGATCCTTATAGTTAAGAATATGAATGCCTTTGGCTGTCAACTGGGGACGCAGTTTCTGCTCAAAATGATCGTGCTGCTGGACTACCATGGGCCGAAGGCGCTGGATGAGGGCATCTAACTGTTCTTGGGGACTACGTCCATCTGGCGTTAAATTACTGACTTGAGCTCCTATCTGTTCTTTGAGCGCTGCTACCCGAACCATGAAATATTCATCTAAGTTGGAACTAAAAATTGCGATGAATTTCAGACGCTCTAGAAGGGGAGTTCTCGTATCTACTCCCTCATGGAGTACCCGATTATTGAACTCTAACCAACTCAGCTCTCGGTTAAAATAATATTGCGGATCACTCAAGTTTGTTTCGGGAGCAGCTTTCTTTACTTTTGGCATGGTTTCAGTATTGATAGAGATTAAAATTCTTTCCAGAGATACTCGAAATTAGAAGATTTATTGAGAAAATTTCTAGCTATCAAAAGAGCTGTTGGCAACCGAATGTTTATCAAAAAATTAAGCAAGGGTTAACGTTTTTAATAAAAAAATCCTGAATGTCTGGATTTTTTCAGTAATGACTAATTTGAGCAATAGAAAAACTCATTTAAGATTTTAATGGATAATTGAGACAATTCTTTTTTGGCAGCAAAAAGAAGCAAATAGCTAGTTAAAATTGTTATGTGAATAACTATTACCAGAGCTGGGCAGCTGGCGGCGAAGTTTTATCTAAAAATCGCTTTTAATAAATAAATGCGTTTATAGTTGTATCATTAGTATGATAATATAATTGAACTTGTTTGCAGCTAATTAGCTCAGACTGAAGACAAGTTCAACAACAATCAAAGCTTACTCTCAACTAGTAATTTTCTATATGATTACTAGATTTAGCATCAATTTTCCTTGCTTTTTTTATTAGTTAAAAAGATCTAACTTGAAGTTGAAACTTACTAAATATAGAATATAATTTTGCTGATACTTTTAACTGTAAAATCTTCGTTCACAACAGTTGCTGGATACGGTGGAAGTCTTGTTTGATTTCTGCCCAAAGGGAACGGTTTTGGGGGTCGGTTTTCAGAGCTTTTTTCAGATAAATCTTGGCTTTGTCCAGTTGTCGCTCTTCCAGCAGCTGTTTTCCCCGTTGCTGATAAATAATTGCCTGCCACTGATGTACTTCTGGATCTTGGGGAATACGTTGTGCTAGGGCTTCTACTAGGACGATTGCTCTGGCAAACCGCCGTTCTTTTAATAGTTTCTGTAAATTTTGATAGGAACTCCATTTCAACTGTTGTTCAAGTTCTGAAAGGGGAGGATGAAATTGAACAGTGGGTCGTTTCCGAATGACTTTCTTGGTTGGTGGGGACTGTTGGGACACCGCCGTTTCGGCAGTTTCACTGACGACATTAGCCTTTCGGCATGAAGTGGAAATCTCATCAGTGCCAGTAGAACTGTTAATGGCACTGATGAGAAACTTGTAAGCTTCAGTTAGCTCAATAAATTTAGCCTGGGCAAATCTATCTCCTGAGTTAACATCAGGATGAAACTGCATTGCCAGACGTCGGTAAGACGCCTTGACTTCGGCCATAGAGGCTCCACACTTTAAACTTAACAAGCGATAACAATCCGCCGCATTCATTGGCAAAAAGAATCCCCTGGCGTTGTATTTGCCCTAAAGGTGCGCCTTGCAGTTTAAGCCTTTGGTGCACTAACTAGTGCGATGCCACGGGAAGTGTTAAAGATGGGTTTTTTCTAGGAAGACTTATCTTCGATAACTCGGTCAATTAGTCCATATTCCTGGGCTTCGTGAGCTGACATGAAAAAGTCACGATCCATGTCTTTTTCTATCTTCTCAATTGACTTACCTGTGTTGTTGGCGTAAATTGCATTGAGCTGATGACGGATACGTATAATTTCTCTAGCTTCAATCTCAATATCTGAAGCTTGGCCGCGTGTGCCACCAGAGGGTTGGTGAATCATAATTCGCGAGTGAGGCAAAGCTACTCGTTTCCCTTTTTTACCAGCGGCAAGCAGGAAAGAACCCATAGAGGCAGCTAGACCGACGCAGATGGTTACAACATCAGACTTGATATGCTGCATGGTGTCATAAATTGCCATGCCAGCGGTTACTGAACCACCTGGAGAGTTGATATAAAGATAAATATCTTTGCTGTTATCTTCCGAATCCAGATAAAGCATCACGGCAATTATCTGGTTCGCAATTTCATCATCAACTTCTTTGCCCAAGAAAATAATCCGTTCCCGATAGAGACGGTTATAGATGTCAATCCACTCAGTATACTGAGAACCTGGCATCTGGTAGGGAACTTTGGGGACGCCAATTGGCATAATTCGCTCCGAATTACATTAGAGATCGATGGTTAAAACGCTGGAAAATCAGCGTTTGATAGGAGAAAAATAGTTTTAAGATACACTGGCAGGAAGTGGTGCTGGTAGCTCTGAAGGCTCCAGTACGCGGTCGATCAAACCATACTCTTTGGCCTGTAGGGGCGTCAGATACAAAAACCGATCCATGTCCTTGGCAATCTTCTCTGGTTTTTGACCAGTGTTGCGGGCCAAGATATCGATCATGGTTGCTTTATTTGCCAACACTTCCTTGGCGCGAATTTGAATATCCGTCGCCTGACCACGAGCGTAACTCTTGGGTTGATGTAGGACAATTGAGGCATTAGGCAAGCTTGCCCTAGAACCTTTAGTTCCCACAGCAAGCAACATCGCTGACATGCCCATCGCTGTACCAAGGCAGATGGTTTGGATCGGCGGCTTGATATAGTTAATTGTGTCACAGATGGCAAAAGCTTCGGTTTCAAAGCCTACAGGTTCGCCACTGTAACTAGAGGTGCCAGTAGAATTGATGTAAATTCTAATGGGCTTTTCGGGGTCTGCGTACTGCAAAAAAAGCAGTTGAGCAATAATTAGTTCCGTTACCGCTGGCACCAAGGGCATACCCAAATAAATGATCCGCTCATTCAGCAGCAGTGAGGGTAAGTCTGGCGGCGGTGTCCGGTAGGAGGTATTCCCGTAGTAGGGAGATTGAACTGCCTGAAAGGGTAATTTCATGGTGTACAGGGCGGCAATAATGGCGCTATCTCTAATACATAGTAGCGTGCTTGTGAACTTGTCTGAGGCACTTCTTTGGCGTATTTCTACGACCTTGAGGACTACTTACCGTATTTAAGATAAATCTGTAATGCTAACGTAGATTTGTTGCCTAGAAAATCCCAGGGTCTTTTGGCCTGAGAGTCTCAAGAGATGAAAGTTGCTTTGCATCCTGCTTTGAATGATGCTCATGTTGATGCCAATCAACCTAGCAGTCAGCGTCAGCTATCGATGGCGATTTCAGCGGTCGCTACTGCGCAAGAGCGATCTGTGCCCCTCAATCTATGTCTAATTCTCGACCACAGTGGCTCCATGTATGGACGCCCTCTGGAAACAGTGAAGAAGGCCGCAGTACGTCTTGTGGAAAGGCTCAAAGAAGGCGATCGCATCTGTGTGGTTGCCTTTGATCACAGAGCCAAAGTTATTGTACCCAATCAAGCGATTGAAAATATAGATAATGTCAAAAAACAGATCCAAAGACTCTCGGCAGATGGTGGTACAGCCATTGACCAAGGTCTCAAGCTAGGAATTGAAGAAGTAGCCAAGGGTAAACAAGAAACCGTATCTCAAGTATTATTGCTTACAGATGGCGAGAATGAACACGGCGATAATCAGCGCTGTCTAAAATTAGCAAAATTGGCAACTGAGTATAATCTGACGCTCAATACCCTGGGATTTGGGGATAAATGGAACCAGGATATTTTAGAAAAAATTGCCGATATTGGCAGTGGTACTCTTTCCTATATTGAGCAACCAGAGCAAGCAGTGCAGGAATTTGGCCGTTTGTTTAACCGCATTCAATCTGTAGGATTGACCAATGCCTACGTGCAAATTTCTCTGATGCCTAAAGTGCGGTTAGCCGAACTAAAACCAATCGCCCAAGTTGCTCCCGATACAATTGAGTTACCCGTGCAACCACAAGGTGACAAATTTTTGGTGCGTCTGGGAGACTTGATGACAGATGCTCAACGAGTACTCCTTGCCAACCTTTACATTGGTCAACTGCCAGAGGGTCGTCAAGCGATCGCTAAACTACAAGTGAGTTACGATGACCCAGGTATGGGCAAAGAAGGGTTACTTTCAGAACCCATACTAGTGGAAGCAGATGTTCAGAGAGTGTATCAACCCTCTATTAACCCAGGCGTGCAAAAGTCGATCTTAGCCTTGGCAAAATACCGGCAGACTCAAATTGCTGAAGCCAAGTTGCAACAGGGCGATCGTGCTGGAGCTGCTACAATGCTGCAAACTGCTGCTAAAACCGCCATTCAAATGGGGGACACAGGAGGTGCTACAATCCTGCAAAATAGCGCTACTCGTTTGCAATCTGGAGAGCAACTTTCAGAAGCTGAGCGCAAAAAGACCCGCATTGTCTCTAAGACAATATTGCAGGATTGAGTAATAGCAATTGGAGGTCGGGAAACAAAAATTTGGACATTTCCCAAGCAGATTTTCTTATTTCCCAGACTCAGGTTACAGTACAAAAGAGAACCGGCGCCAACGACAGTTGGCACCGGTCTCATAATTGGCGAAAAATTGAACAACCCATAACCTTAGGCAACCACAGACGTTTGAGGTCGGGCGAAAATCATCCGTCCCGCAGAAGTTTGCAAAGCGGAGGTCACCACTACTCGTAGTTGATCTCCGATGTGCTTATTCCCTTCCTCAACAACTACCATTGTCCCATCATCGAGGTAGCCAACTCCTTGAGTAGGTTCTTTACCCTCTTTAAGAATTTTTAGGTCAATGCTGTCGCCAGCTAGATAGATAGGACGCACTGCCTGGGCTAAATCGTTGATATTGAGAACTGGCACCTTCTGCAAATTAGCAACCTTATTCAAGTTGTAATCATTGGTTAGTAGAGTGCCATTAATTTCTTGGGTGAAACGAACCAATTTGGCGTCTACTGTTTGAATTTCCTCATAATCTGCGGGATGAATTATCAAGCGTTCTGGATAGGCATCTTGCATCCGGTTCAAAATGTCGAGTCCACGACGGCCCCTGATGCGCTTTTGGTCATTGGCAGCATCAGCTAGCTGCTGTAACTCTTGCAAAACGAACTGCGACACGAGAATTTGACCCTCGATAAAACCAGTATCTAGCAGTTTTTCAATGCGACCATCAATTATGCAACTGGTATCTAAAACCTTACTAGCCGCTTGCTTGAGTGTACCTTCGGCCACCAAGATTGTTTCCAGGCTGTTGGGATTAATTAGCCGTAAGAAAGTACGACCGTGGGTATCCGCCAAACTTACGCCCAGAAAAGAGAACATAACACTGCCTAAAATGGCTGTTAAGGGCTTAATGAAGGCAAACTGAGAAGGAATCGGCAGCAAGAAAATTGGCGCTAGCATCAAGTTAGCTAACAGTAGACCAACCACCAAGCCAACTGCTCTGGTTAAGATTACCTCAATTGGTGTTTGACGAACTCGTGCTTCCACCCGACGGTAGGTGACCTGTACAGTCAACCCGATGGCAAAGCCAACAATGGCAGCAAAGCTAGCCGTAATCCAACGCACAGCTTCCAAGTTAGTGATCTGTTGTTGTACATCGGTAGGCAGTAGTTCAACACTGTCGTGTCCTATCCCTGCCGCTGCTAGGATGAATATAAGAATAATGACAAAATCGAGCATAGTTCCGACCTAGGTAGTTCGTGTGGTAATTCCCTAAGGAATTTAATAGACAAAAAAGCAATATTCAGCGATTAGATTCATTATATCTTTCATCTCATTTTGTTTTCTTAGACCCCTAAATTTAGACTATTAGAGTAATTGTTAGTTTTTCCGTCTAGCCAGGGATAATTTTAATTAATTAGCTGGCTTGGCAATCATGAAGGTATATCTTATATCCTTCTTTAGGGATAAATGGTAATCACTAACCAGCTGAAACTAGTATCTATGTAGCAGTAAAGGACGGAAAATACTCCATTTAATTGACACTTATTAATTAAGTATTAAGGATTAGCTGAAAATTTATGAGTCACAGGGCAAGAAGAAAGTGTTAAGTTGCTCACATCAATCTGAGAAAAGTGATGGCTCTGTAACCCCCAGTTCTGCATATGTTCATATTCCTTTCTGTAGACGGCGATGTTACTACTGTGACTTCCCTATTTCTGTAGTGGGAGATCGCGCAACTGGCAGCACTTCAGGCACAATTGAGCAATACGTCGAGATCTTATGTCTAGAAATAGACAATATACCAGCATTAGGAAGCCGATTAAAAACTGTTTTTTTTGGTGGTGGGACACCTTCACTGCTGGCGGTGGAACAGCTAGAGCGTATCCTAGACAAACTCAGCCAGCGCTTCGGTATTGCTGCCGATGCTGAAATTTCTCTAGAAATAGACCCTGGAACCTTTAATCGGCAACAGCTTCAGGGATACCAGAAAGCGGGAGTAAATCGAGTTAGCTTGGGAGTTCAAGCTTTCCAGAATGAATTGTTGAACATTTGTGGACGGTCACACAAGTATGAAGATATTTTGGCGGCTGTAGCAATGGTGCGCCAAGTAGAGATTCCCGATTTCAGCCTAGATTTGATTTCAGGACTGCCTACGCAAACATTGGAGCAATGGTATTCGTCCCTAGAGGCTGCCGTCAACCTGCAACCAACTCACCTTTCCTGTTATGACTTGGTAATCGAGCCAGTAACCGCTTTTGGCCGACAGTATGCTCCCGGTGTCAAACCCTTACCTACAGATGAGACTACTGCCACAATGTATCGTGTCGCACAGCAAGTCCTCACCAGTGCGGGTTATGAACATTACGAAATTTCTAACTATGCTTTACCCGGTCACCAGTGCCTTCATAATCGAGTTTATTGGGAAAATCTGCCCTACTACGGTTTTGGCATGGGAGCAGCGAGTTATGTTCAAGGATATCGATTCACGCGACCACGCACTAGGCGAGAGTATTTTGCCTGGGTGCAACAACTGATTGAGACTGGTAATGTCTTCGATTGTCTACCAATGAACAAAACTGAAGTTTTGTTAGAAACCTTGATGCTAGGATTACGCTTGGCAGAAGGTTTAAGCCTCTCCACTTTGCTCGAGGAATTCAAAGAGGTGGCTCTAGAACAGATTTGGACAAGTTTAGAGCCCCATTACCGCCAAGGCTGGGTGGAAGTGCTGGGAACTTCTGGGCAATTAGTGGATTTGCAAAATGCTCAAACACTACCTGAGACTGGAAGGTTAAGGCTGACTGACCCCGAAGGATTCTTGTTTTCCAATACAGTTTTGGCTGATTTATTTAGTCAGCTAAGTTAGAACCTAGTGGATTGTAATTCAAAAAGCTTTGATTAAGGATCCGGAAAAATATATCCTTGTTTGGTAAGAAGTCTTAGTAAGAAGTAGCGAGTTTATGCAAAGTTGTTAGCTTACTGAATTAGACTTTCTGCCTTCAATGACGTAGCGATAACAGAGCAACCATACTGCTACGTCATGGTCAAGAAACATCTAATTTAACGGACGGCTGACCATATAAATGCACAGAGATAAACTGTGTTATTCTTTGTGACTTTCTCAACTTATCGAAGCTCTACTTGTCCTAGTTTTATCGTGACAACTGTGGCGACGGAACTCTAAAATAGGTTATTTTGGCTATATGGACCTGCAAGCGGTCAGATTTAAGCGGGTTGCTTTCTGCCCTGGTCATCTGCGAGGGCTGACCTTTTGGGGCAATAAAGCCATTGTGGACTTGCTGAAGCCAAGAGCAAGTATCGAAATTTCACCTATGGCTTCTGAAATCTTCTACCTTGTTGAGAAGCCCTATCCAGTCATATTTAATTTGGCAGCATTTGTTCATCAACTTTTGCTCTAACTACTTTTCTTTGATTCTTTGTGGCTTAACCTCTTTTTCTAAGTGAAGCCGACTAGTTGTCGGTGAGCTTAGCAAGTTCAGTTGGTCACAGCTTGTCCCCTACTGGGGTTAGCCTTTGTAGAAACATCTATTCAGGAACTGAACTAAAAGAAGCCTTCTTGAGTTTCAGTGATTATTCGGCATCTATATCAAAACAGGCGCATTTACCTAGAACTGTCTGTAGTGATGAAGATCCAACATGAAAAATACTAATAGTACTCAAGTGTACGCTAATACTCTTAAGCCAGAGAACTCATTGGCTCAGGGTCATCAGCAGGTCAAGCAGCAGCGAGAAGGTGCAGGCATGCTGGTAGTGATTGACCCCAAAGTAGAAGCTTACCAAATGCTAGCGGCAGGGGTTAAACAAGGGGCAAATGTCCTCATCCTTGACCATAACCAGGATGGTGTAGAGCAAATTACCCAAGCTCTGACACTTTATCCTAACCCCGCTAGTTTACATATTATCTGCCACGGTGCTCCAGGAACACTTCATTTGGGAAAAACTCCCTTAAATCTGGCAAACTTGGAGCGCTATAGCCAGCAACTACAAGAGTGGGGAGTTGCTGAAATTTTCCTCTATGCCTGTAATTTGGCAGCAGTTGAAGCACTCGCCAGTTCTAACCCCTTCCTAGAACGTCTTCACCAGTTGACACGTGCCAATATTGCCGCCTCAGCCCACCGGGTTGGAAATGCACTCAAAGGCGGCCAGTGGCACTTGGAATACCAAGTTGGTAAAGTTTCCAGCGGAACGGCGTTTGTGCCAGAACTGATGCAGGCTTACCCTAGTGTGTTTCCCATCATCTTCGGTCCAAGCTCACTCACCACTAGCGAAGATGGAAATACCCAAAGCTTTGCAATAGTTCTATCTGAAGTACCCACTTCTACTGTCGTTGTTCTTATCAATAATGGTGATCCCTCAGAAGGCACAGTTAGCCAAAACTTCCTTTTATTTGACCCTTCTAACTGGAATGTGCCGCAGCTTGTTACCGTTACTGGAGTAGACGATACCATCGATGATGGTGATATTACTTATAACATCAACATACAATCTATCAGTGCTGATCTAAACTTCAACGGTTCAGAAGTTATTGAGGTAACTAACCTAGATAATGACCTACCGCCCAACCTCTCGATTGATGACGTCACAGTAGACGAAGCCGCAGGTACTGCCACTTTTACCGTTACTCTTGACCAAGCTAGTGGACAGGATGTCACCGTAGATTTTGCCACTAATCCTGGCACTGCCCTTGATGGTGAGGACTATACAGGAAGTAATGGCACTCTCAATATTGCCGCCGGCGAAACGACAGCTCAAATCACGGTGGATATCACTGATGATGCCATCGATGAACTGGATGAAACCTTCACAGTGCAGTTGAGTAATGCCGTCAATGCCACCATTGATGATGCTGAAGGCGTGGCTACGATTACCGATAATGACCTACCGCCCAACCTCTCGATTGATGACGTCACAGTAGACGAAGCCGCAGGTACTGCCACTTTTACCGTTACTCTTGACCAAGCTAGTGGACAGGATGTCACCGTAGATTTTGCCACTAATCCTGGCACTGCCCTTGATGGTGAGGACTATACAGGAAGTAATGGCACTCTCAATATTGCCGCCGGCGAAACGACAGCTCAAATCACGGTGGATATCACTGATGATGCCATCGATGAACTGGATGAAACCTTCACAGTGCAGTTGAGTAATGCCGTCAATGCCACCATTGATGATGCTGAAGGCGTGGCTACGATTACCGATAATGACCTACCGCCCAACCTCTCGATTGATGACGTCACAGTAGACGAAGCCGCAGGTACTGCCACTTTTACCGTTACTCTTGACCAAGCTAGTGGACAGGATGTCACCGTAGATTTTGCCACTAATCCTGGCACTGCCCTTGATGGTGAGGACTATACAGGAAGTAATGGCACTCTCAATATTGCCGCCGGCGAAACGACAGCTCAAATCACGGTGGATATCACTGATGATGCCATCGATGAACTGGATGAAACCTTCACAGTGCAGTTGAGTAATGCCGTCAATGCCACCATTGATGATGCTGAAGGCGTGGCTACGATTACCGATAATGACCTACCGCCCAACCTCTCGATTGATGACGTCACAGTAGACGAAGCCGCAGGTACTGCCACTTTTACCGTTACTCTTGACCAAGCTAGTGGACAGGATGTCACCGTAGATTTTGCCACTAATCCTGGCACTGCCCTTGATGGTGAGGACTATACAGGAAGTAATGGCACTCTCAATATTGCCGCCGGCGAAACGACAGCTCAAATCACGGTGGATATCACTGATGATGCCATCGATGAACTGGATGAAACCTTCACAGTGCAGTTGAGTAATGCCGTCAATGCCACCATTGATGATGCTGAAGGCGTGGCTACGATTACCGATAATGACCTACCGCCCAACCTCTCGATTGATGACGTCACAGTAGACGAAGCCGCAGGTACTGCCACTTTTACCGTTACTCTTGACCAAGCTAGTGGACAGGATGTCACCGTAGATTTTGCCACTAATCCTGGCACTGCCCTTGATGGTGAGGACTATACAGGAAGTAATGGCACTCTCAATATTGCCGCCGGCGAAACGACAGCTCAAATCACGGTGGATATCACTGATGATGCCATCGATGAACTGGATGAAACCTTCACAGTGCAGTTGAGTAATGCCGTCAATGCCACCATTGATGATGCTGAAGGCGTGGCTACGATTACCGATAATGACCTACCGCCCAACCTCTCGATTGATGACGTCACAGTAGACGAAGCCGCAGGTACTGCCACTTTTACCGTTACTCTTGACCAAGCTAGTGGACAGGATGTCACCGTAGATTTTGCCACTAATCCTGGCACTGCCCTTGATGGTGAGGACTATACAGGAAGTAATGGCACTCTCAATATTGCCGCCGGCGAAACGACAGCTCAAATCACGGTGGATATCACTGATGATGCCATCGATGAACTGGATGAAACCTTCACAGTGCAGTTGAGTAATGCCGTCAATGCCACCATTGATGATGCTGAAGGCGTGGCTACGATTACCGATAATGACCTACCGCCCAACCTCTCGATTGATGACGTCACAGTAGACGAAGCCGCAGGTACTGCCACTTTTACCGTTACTCTTGACCAAGCTAGTGGACAGGATGTCACCGTAGATTTTGCCACTAATCCTGGCACTGCCCTTGATGGTGAGGACTATACAGGAAGTAATGGCACTCTCAATATTGCCGCCGGCGAAACGACAGCTCAAATCACGGTGGATATCACTGATGATGCCATCGATGAACTGGATGAAACCTTCACAGTGCAGTTGAGTAATGCCGTCAATGCCACCATTGATGATGCTGAAGGCGTGGCTACGATTACCGATAATGACCTACCGCCCAACCTCTCGATTGATGACGTCACAGTAGACGAAGCCGCAGGTACTGCCACTTTTACCGTTACTCTTGACCAAGCTAGTGGACAGGATGTCACCGTAGATTTTGCCACTAATCCTGGCACTGCCCTTGATGGTGAGGACTATACAGGAAGTAATGGCACTCTCAATATTGCCGCCGGCGAAACGACAGCTCAAATCACGGTGGATATCACTGATGATGCCATCGATGAACTGGATGAAACCTTCACAGTGCAGTTGAGTAATGCCGTCAATGCCACCATTGATGATGCTGAAGGCGTGGCTACGATTACCGATAATGACCTACCGCCCAACCTCTCGATTGATGACGTCACAGTAGACGAAGCCGCAGGTACTGCCACTTTTACCGTTACTCTTGACCAAGCTAGTGGACAGGATGTCACCGTAGATTTTGCCACTAATCCTGGCACTGCCCTTGATGGTGAGGACTATACAGGAAGTAATGGCACTCTCAATATTGCCGCCGGCGAAACGACAGCTCAAATCACGGTGGATATCACTGATGATGCCATCGATGAACTGGATGAAACCTTCACAGTGCAGTTGAGTAATGCCGTCAATGCCACCATTGATGATGCTGAAGGCGTGGCTACGATTACCGATAATGACCTACCGCCCAACCTCTCGATTGATGACGTCACAGTAGACGAAGCCGCAGGTACTGCCACTTTTACCGTTACTCTTGACCAAGCTAGTGGACAGGATGTCACCGTAGATTTTGCCACTAATCCTGGCACTGCCCTTGATGGTGAGGACTATACAGGAAGTAATGGCACTCTCAATATTGCCGCCGGCGAAACGACAGCTCAAATCACGGTGGATATCACTGATGATGCCATCGATGAACTGGATGAAACCTTCACAGTGCAGTTGAGTAATGCCGTCAATGCCACCATTGATGATGCTGAAGGCGTGGCTACGATTACCGATAATGACCTACCGCCCAACCTCTCGATTGATGACGTCACAGTAGACGAAGCCGCAGGTACTGCCACTTTTACCGTTACTCTTGACCAAGCTAGTGGACAGGATGTCACCGTAGATTTTGCCACTAATCCTGGCACTGCCCTTGATGGTGAGGACTATACAGGAAGTAATGGCACTCTCAATATTGCCGCCGGCGAAACGACAGCTCAAATCACGGTGGATATCACTGATGATGCCATCGATGAACTGGATGAAACCTTCACAGTGCAGTTGAGTAATGCCGTCAATGCCACCATTGATGATGCTGAAGGCGTGGCTACGATTACCGATAATGACCTACCGCCCAACCTCTCGATTGATGACGTCACAGTAGACGAAGCCGCAGGTACTGCCACTTTTACCGTTACTCTTGACCAAGCTAGTGGACAGGATGTCACCGTAGATTTTGCCACTAATCCTGGCACTGCCCTTGATGGTGAGGACTATACAGGAAGTAATGGCACTCTCAATATTGCCGCCGGCGAAACGACAGCTCAAATCACGGTGGATATCACTGATGATGCCATCGATGAACTGGATGAAACCTTCACAGTGCAGTTGAGTAATGCCGTCAATGCCACCATTGATGATGCTGAAGGCGTGGCTACGATTACCGATAATGACCTACCGCCCAACCTCTCGATTGATGACGTCACAGTAGACGAAGCCGCAGGTACTGCCACTTTTACCGTTACTCTTGACCAAGCTAGTGGACAGGATGTCACCGTAGATTTTGCCACTAATCCTGGCACTGCCCTTGATGGTGAGGACTATACAGGAAGTAATGGCACTCTCAATATTGCCGCCGGCGAAACGACAGCTCAAATCACGGTGGATATCACTGATGATGCCATCGATGAACTGGATGAAACCTTCACAGTGCAGTTGAGTAATGCCGTCAATGCCACCATTGATGATGCTGAAGGCGTGGCTACGATTACCGATAATGATACTGCTGGCATCAGCGTAGTTCCGACAACCGAACTTGTAACTACGGAAGCTGGAGGCACAGCTTCTTTTGGTGTAGTGCTTAACAGCCAACCCACTTCTCCAGTCGCTTTGATCCTGAACAGCGATGATCCTACAGAGGGTAATATTTCTACCAATGCTCTCATTTTCGACAATAGTAACTGGAATTTGCCCCAGATTGTCACTGTTACGGGCGTAGATGACGACATTGCTGACGGTGATATTGCTTACAATATTGTCACTAGTGCGATCAGTGCTGATGCTAACTACAATCAGCTTAATGTAGATGACGTTGCTCTGACTAACATCGACGATGATCAAGCTCCTTTTACTTTAAATAAGACCCCAGACGATATTCTTTCCATCGAAGGCGGCTCTGGTCAAGCCCAACTCTCTTTTACGCTTGATTCCAGCAGTGGCATTTTTGTCAATGAGGTTGGGGTGTTTATTACCGATGACCAAGGAAGGGTCAACGGTATTTCTCCGGAATCACCAGAATATCTGGAAACTGTTCTTAACCAAAGTCAAGTCATTTTCTCCGGACTCTCTCCCTATGAGAAGACTGGTCCGAGTCAGTGGAGTCCTGTTGGTCCATGGACTAATGAGCCTCTTACTCGCCAGTTAGGCTTTGATACTGGCGTTAGCCTAGGATTTTATCTGGTGCAAAATAGCACCACTGATACTCTTGTAATTGGTAATCCACTGACAGGGAAAACCCCGGCGAATGTTTTCTTTACTAATGCTTCTGCTAATCCAGATGGTTTAGACCATTTACAGGCGTCCCAGAATGATGCTAGTAGTTTCACCCTCAACTGGGAAGACCGTCTTGATTTCGACTTCAATGATCTAGTGATGACCGTCAGCATCACTGAGACTCCTCCTCCAATAGGAACAGGACTTCAAGGAGAGATTCAGGGAGAACTCATCGATTTACGCAATGAACCAACCGGCTTGCTGTCAGCTGATTTTGTGGTTAACGGCACAGCTGAATTTGATAATAACTTTGGTTTTTATGCCGTTGATGACCTCAGTGGTAGCATTGGTGGTATTGCTATCAGTAACCCTCTTTATGCAGAAACAGCTATCAGTAATCGGGTTGACCGAACAGAAGGGCTGCCTGGTGGTAGCTTGTGGGCTCCTTACTTGATCGCAAACGGTACCGAGGAGGAATTCTTGGCGACGAATCCAAACAATCAGCAGGGTCAACTTCCCCAAGCCTATTTCTCTTACCTCGGGGCTAATCCCGATCGTGCTGACCACATTGTCCGGCTCGCTGACAATACCTTTGGTTTTGAGGATAGGTCTGACTTTGACTACAACGATTTGATCTTGCAAGTTAATTTCACCTAAGTAGCCATTAATCCCTAGCCGTTATATCCACAAGAGCTAGGAGACTTATCTAGTGTAGGAACAGGTTATTGCTCTGTTCCTACACTAGTTTGAATAGCTCTCGCTCTGTCTGTAAAGGATTAGCTAGGATTAACGTCACAGTTCCGGAGCAACTAGAAGCAGATTTGTATCACATATATACATTTCTCGCCACTATCCCACTTCCCCCATGATTAAGTATTATTGGATGAACCAGGCACCTGGGCATGGACTCGTTAAGTTGATGGAGCAAGATGAGATTGAGGCATTAGGCGCTTCTCTACGCAAGATTGATCAAAGGCTATTGACCCAAGACAAGGATGAAGGTACTACTAGAATCTGGTACCAGGGAGGAGAGCCTTACTTTGATGTGTTTGTCGAACTACATCATGGCAAAATTTGTTGGTTTCAGTTCACTTTGCGCGGTAAATCGATTTCTTGGAATCCACGGGCTTCTAGCTGGCAAACTGGCAGAACCAATGAATTGGGCACAGAGGATATTAATTTCTATCCTGCGAGTAAATTAATTGAAGGCGATAGACAAACCGATAATGCTTTTCTTGAATTAGCATACTCAATCCTCCAAACCAGATCTGGGGAAGAAATCTTTGACCAGGTTCTGGCGCTGTTTGATGCTCAAGATTAATTACAGAAGTTGGTGTCGTTTTTAGTAGAGCTTTCCCTGGGGAAATTTATTGCCTGAATTTTTCAACGTATCATTGACTCATAATAAGGAAGGTGCTCTATGGCTGGTATTAAAGTTGGTTCAGATTTGTGGATCAGCGAGTACATTACGCCCTGGGATATTTACGTTCACGGTGTAACCAAAGTTCTGGCTTACAAAAAAACTGCTTACCAGGAAATGTATATTGTCGAAACTGGTACTTATGGCAAAGGACTAGTTTTGGATGGAAAGTGGCAATCTTGTACTGGCGATGAGTTCATCTACCACGAAGCACTAGTACACCCAGCTATGATTTGTCATGGCTCCCCCCGGAATGTACTAGTTTTAGGAGGCGGTGAGGGTGCTACAGTTAGAGAAATTCTGCGCTGGAAAACGGTTGAGCAAGTGATGATGGTGGATATTGACGGTGAAGTTGTAGAGGCTTGCCGCGAACACCTGCCAGAGATGCACCAAAATGCTTTTGATGACCCACGCACTAATTTAGTAATTGGTGATGCTCTAAAAGTCTTAGATACAACTGAAAAAAAATGGGATATTGTCATCTCAGACCTATCTGATCCGATTGAAGAGGGGCCATCTTTTCAACTATTTACCAAAGAATATTTTGAGAAAGTTCAAAGGGTTTTGGCACCGGGAGGATACTTTGTCTTGCAAGCAGGGCCAGTTGCGCCAGCTGAATTAAAACTTCATGCTCGTTTGGTACGCACCGTGGGCGCAGTTTTTCCCAACGTTCATTCCTACGCTGCTCACACCCCTACTTACGCTTCACCCTGGGGATTCGCTATTGGCTCAGCAGAGGCGATCGCTACCAGACCAGATCCAGAAACTACTGACCAGATACTGCAAGAAAAAACAACTGGTGGCTTGCGATTATTAGACGGTATCGCTCTATTGGGAATGCTTCAAACTCCTGCTTATATTCGTCGAGCAATCGCCGCAGAAACCCAGGTTTATTCACTCCAAGAACCACCTAAGTTTTTTGGCAAAGGCACCCTCGGACAAGAAGCTTAAAGTTCAGGTTTTTTGCCAGTAGCCTCCGTGGGATTTTTCCCTAGTCAATGAATTTTATAACAGATTAATTATTGACACTCCCACGGCTACAAAAGCACAAGATTCTTGCTTCATCCAGCAAGGCGTAAACCTTTGCTGCCCTATTCACTTTTCTGACGCTTTCCATAACTTATGCTTGAGCAAGTTGTTAGTTTCGGTGTGCTGGAAAAGATGTGAATTTTTGTTGTTTTAAGTAAAAATTTATTTGCGAAATGTAAAAAATAATATCACTTTAGACCATCTCCTAGCGTAAAATTGCCAGTGTAAAGTTAAATTTGGCGTTAAGACCAATTTGACTAACTTCGCTACTACCCCTACTCTGAAATAATGCTGCACCAAATTGGTGTGTGTCAGCGTTTCCGGTGTATGAACTTAGCCTATCGCTATTCAGCTAGCGTTTGCAGAAGCAACTTGACTGGCAGGGGAGCAGTATAGCCTACAGACAGGGACACAGGAGGAAACTTTCGACAAAGAGTAACCTTACCTGTTGCGGTAGTGCTTGAGGCGAAACTACCACCAGGCTAAGCAAACGCTAACATAGGGAGATTGCTCATGCAGACCATGGGGTTACCCCTTCAGTCATTAGTTCTAGATTTAGAAGCAGCTATCGACCCTTACCATTTGAGTGTATCGCCAGATACCCCACTGGTTGATGTTTTAGCCTTGATGAGTAGATTTCGCAGTTGTAGGCTGCCTATTGATGATCTAGAAACACAAAGCAATCCAGTAAGCGTTGCTAGAGAAGAGATAGAGTGGGCATCCTCAGAAGCGGAGAGGATTGGCGGTTTTACCGATGTTACTGCTGAGTGTGTCCTAGTAATGGAACAATCACGGCTAGTTGGCGTGTTCACAGAACGAGACATCGTCAGATTAACAGCCGAGGGTATTCCTTTGGGAAAGTTAAAAATTGGCGAAATTGTGCGGCAACCAGCCATTACTCTCAAGCAATCTCAGGCTCATGATATTTTCACCGCTCTAGGACTGTTACGTCAACATGGAATTCACTACCTACCAATAGTAGACGAACAAGAACAACCGATCGGGTTGGTTACTCACGAAAGTATTCGCAGAGTGCTGCAGCCAGTGAATCTCTTGACATTGCTGCGGCATGTGAAAGATATTATGACTACCGAGGTAATTCACGCCCCAGTGACTTCTTCGGTGCTACAGCTAGCAGAATTAATGACTCAACATCAAGTGAGCTGTGTAGTCATTACTGAAGCCTCAACACTAGAAGCTTCTAAAGAGTCAAATAATCGATCCACCGGAAACGGCTTTGTTGAAGAAAATTCTCAAAATTTACCTGTAGTCCCAGTCGGGATTGTCACAGAGCGAGACATCGTGCAATTTCAAGCAATGGAGCTGGATTTGTCGCGAATGCTAGCAAAAGATGTGATGAGTACACCATTATTCTCTCTGCATCCCTCAGATTCTTTGTGGCATGCTCATCAAGAGATGCAGCGCTATCATGTCAGACGCCTCATTGTTATTGGTAGCCACGGTGAATTGATAGGCATTGTTTCCCAAACTAGCCTGCTGCAAGTACTAAATCCGGCAGATATGTATGGTGTCATTGAAATATTGCAGCAGGTAGTAGAAAAGCAAACGTCTCGATTAAAAAAAACCAATGAGCGGCTGCGTCACGAAATTGCTGAACGCCAGCGAGCAGAGTTAGCACTGTTGAAGGCACACGAACAACTGAAAGTTAGAGTAGAGGAAAGAACAGCTCAACTGACAAAAGCCAATGCGCAGCTCAAACAGGATATTCTAAAACGGAAAACAGTGGAAGCCGCACTGCGGCAAAGTGAAGTCAAGTTGAGAAGGCGAGCTACTCAACTGAAATTGGCTCTCAAAGAATTACGCTCTTACCAAGCTAAGTTAATCCAGACCGAAAAAATGTCTTCTTTGGGTCAATTGGTGGCTGGTATTGCTCACGAAATCAATAATCCTATTAATTTCGTTTACGGTAATCTGACCTATGCCAGTCAGTACATGCAGGACATCATGGAGCTGCTGCATATTTACGAAGAGAACTCCTCTTCCCACTCTCAACTAGAAATACAAGAAAAAGCCAAAGAGATTGACCTAGATTTTATCAAAAAAGACCTGGCAAAACTCTTCAGTTCTATGAAGTTGGGTACAGACCGCATCCGTGATCTAGTGGTGTCATTACGGAACTTCTCGCGCCTCGACGAAGCCGAAATGAAATGTGTAAATCTTCACGAGGGACTGGATAATACTCTGCTAATTTTGCATAATCAGCTAAAGGCTACAGCTGGTCGCTCGGAAATAGTAGTCAAAAAAGAGTACGGTAATTTGCCAGTAGTGGAGTGCTACGCAGGGCAACTCAACCAGGTGTTTATGAATCTTCTGAGTAATGCGATCGACGCCTTAGAAGAGTCAAGGAGGCAGTCTTCGTCACTAAGCGCTGAAAATTCACAGCTCCCAGGAGAACCACCTACAATTATCATCAGCACTGGACTCAAGGAAATAAGGCGTCAAGGAAATACGGGAACGCCCTTACCCTTGAGTTCTCAGGCTATTATTCGTATTACAGACAATGGTACTGGCATAACTAAAGCCGTACTACAGCGACTCTTTGATCCCTTCTTTACTACAAAACCTGTGGGAAAAGGTACTGGTTTAGGTTTGTCAATCAGCTATCAGATCGTGGTAGAAAAGCATGGTGGAAACATTCATTGTCTTTCCACGTCAGGACAAGGAACTGAATTTGTAGTTGAGATTCCGATTAGCCAACAAAATCAATCGACTGGATTAGCCACAGCCTGAAATCTTAGACCGGACGATGGCATGTTAACCAGATGACAAGTTCTTCTCATCGCTCGTACACTTTTAAGAGTAGGTAACAATTGCAACTCAAGGAAGCACACTAGTGCTAGCAGCTGATCTCATACCGAGAAAGAGTCTATATTTCTCACCTGAACTATTTACTCTGTCGAAGTGATGGGCATTTGCTTGCCACAATTAGTTGATCTAGTTGATCGCAATCTTACTCAACAAAGGGTGCACGGTTAATCCCAAGCATTTTTCAGTAGAGTGGAAATAGTAACCTGCAAAAACTATTTTTGAGTTTACAAGGCCATGAGTTTATCCCTGAAACAGTTGACTGTTTATCTAACTTTACTGGGCCTGGGCGGTGGTGCAGGGGTGCTAGGTAGTCGCTATCTCATGGCAGAGAAGCAGGTGGCAAGACCTACTGAGGCAATTTCGGCTGTACTACAACCCTTTTCAGCTCAGCGGTCAAAGCGTCCTCCAGAAGAAAACCTTAACTTCATTGCTGAGGCTGTAGAGCAAGTGGGACCAGCCGTAGTGAGAATTGATGCGGCGAGGCAGGTATCACAAGAGGAAATTCCAGAACCTTTCAAAAACCCCTTCTTCCGGCGCTTCTTTGGAGACGAAATACCAATACCAAAACAAAGGGTTGAGCGAGGCACCGGCTCAGGATTTATTCTTAGCTCAGATGGACAGGTGATTACCAATGCCCATGTAGTAGATGGTAGTGACCAAGTTAAAGTTACGCTCAAAGATGGTCGGACATTTGATGGTCGAGTCATCGGTAAAGATCCTGTTACCGATGTGGCTGTAATTAAGATTGAAGCTCAGGGCTTACCCACTGTACGCCTAGGAAAAGCTCAAAATTTGATACCAGGGGAGTGGGCGATTGCCATTGGTAATCCCCTCGGTTTGGATAATACAGTGACTGTTGGTATTATCAGTGCATTAGATCGATCTAGTTCTCAGGTAGGCGTCCCAGAAAAGCGAGTAAGTTTTATCCAGACTGATGCTGCTATCAATCCGGGCAATTCTGGAGGACCGCTGTTAAACGCCAAGGGCGAAGTCATTGGAATTAATACGGCTATTCGCGCTAATGCTCAGGGGTTAGGCTTCGCGATACCCATTGAAACCGCAGAACGAATTGCTAATGAACTCTTCAGTAAAGGTAAAGTTGAACACCCTTACCTGGGAATTCAGATGGTGACACTGACACCAGAAAAGAAACAACAAATTAATGAGGAAAAATTTACTGACTTTAAAGTCAAGGAAGACAAGGGTGTCTTAGTGGTGGCGGTTCTGAAGAACTCTCCGGCACAGCAGGCAGGTTTCCAACCCGGAGACATTATCACCAAAGTTAGTAATAAACAAGTTAAGGATGCTGCTGAAGTACAAGCACGCGTTGAAGCCAGTCGGGTTGGTGCCGATTTAAAAGTCGAAGTAACCCGTCAGGGCAAAACAGAAACACTGGTGGTGCAACCACAGGCTTTCCCAACGGAGAAGTTGCCATAGTTAGTAATCAAAAGACTAAACCCCACCCTTAAAGCGGCGGGGTAGGGTCATTAATTCATCTGAGTGGTAAGTAGGAGCTAAGGAAGTTCACCAATAATTTTCTTCCAGCTCCTAACTTAGTTTCTATTTGGGTTCTGAGAACTCAGCGTCGATTACGTCATCAGCACCGGAACTGCTACTAGCTGAATCAGAATCTGCTGCGCCAGCACCAGGTTCACCACCGGGAGCGCCAGCCTCTGGGGCGCCGCCGCTTTGTTGGTAAAGGTTAGCACTCACACTGTAAAGAGCCTGTTGTAACTCAGGAGTCAAGGTTTTAATCCGCTCATCATCTTCTTGAGCCACAGCATCCCGCAAGTCCTTGATTAGACCTTCAATCTTGGTCTTATCATCCCCTGGAACTTTATCTCCCAGTTCAGTGATTTGCTTCTCTGCTTGGTAAGATAACGAGTCTGCCTGATTTTTGCGGTCGATTTTCTCACGACGCTCTTTATCAGTACTAGCATTGGCTTCAGCTTCCTTAACCATGCGATCCACTTCAGTATCAGGTAAGGTTGAAGCGCCAGTAATACTAATAGACTGCTCTTTACCAGTGCCTTTGTCCTTAGCTGTGACGCTGAGGATGCCATTGGCATCGATATCGAAAGTAACTTCAATTTGAGGAACGCCACGAGGAGCTGGTGGAATACCATCCAAACGGAAAGTACCGAGACTCTTGTTGTCAGTAGACATCTCACGCTCACCTTGCAGAACGTGGATTTCTACATTAGTCTGACCATCAACTGCCGTTGAGAAGGTTTCCGACTTTTTAGTAGGAACAGTAGTGTTGCGGGTAATGATCTTGGTCATCACACCACCGAGAGTTTCCACACCTAGAGATAGTGGGGTGACATCAAGCAGCAGAATATCCTTCACTTCACCAGCAAGGACACCAGCTTGAATAGCAGCACCAACAGCTACTACCTCATCTGGGTTAACTCCTTGGTTAGGATCCTTACCCAACACCCGCTTGACGATCTCTTGTACTGCGGGAATCCGGGTGGAACCACCAACTAAAACAACTTCGTCAATGCTGCTCTTATCAAGTTTGGCGTCGCGCAATGAATTCTCAACAGGTATGCGGCAACGATCAATCAAGTCGGAGCAGATTTCTTCAAACTTAGCCCGTGTTAACGTCGTATCCAGGTGCTTGGGACCTTCCTGGGTAGCAGTGATAAAGGGTAGGTTGATCTCAGCTTGAGTGACGCTAGAGAGCTCAATCTTGGCTTTTTCAGCGGCCTCTGTCAGGCGTTGCAGAGCTTGCTTATCTTTGCGTAGCTCAATACCTTCTGTTTTTTGAAATTCTGCGGCTAAGTAATCAACAATTTTCTTATCGAAGTCGTCACCACCGAGGTGAGTATCACCAGAGGTTGCTAAAACTTCAAAAACACCGTCGCCAACTTCCAGAATGGATACGTCGAAAGTACCACCACCCAAGTCAAACACCAGAATGGTTTCGTTGCTCTTCTTGTCTAGACCGTAAGCCAGAGAAGCAGCGGTTGGTTCGTTGATGATCCGCAATACTTCAATACCGGCAATTTTACCAGCATCTTTGGTAGCTTGACGTTGGGAGTCATTGAAGTAAGCAGGAACAGTAATAACTGCTTGAGTAACGGTTTCGCCGAGGTACTTGCTAGCGTCATCGACTAACTTACGCAGTACCTGAGCAGAGATTTCTTCAGGCGCGAATTGCTTACTTTGAGCAGGGCTGTCTAGCCTAACATTATCGCCAACTTTAAGGACTTTGTAAGAAACTTCTGTAGCTTCATTGGTAATTTCGCTATATCTGCGCCCAAGAAAGCGTTTGACTGAGTAGAAGGTGTTTTCGGGATTCATCACCGCCTGACGCTTGGCGATTTGACCAACTAAACGGTCGCCATTTTTTGCATAGGCTACAACTGAAGGTGTTGTCCTAAAACCTTCTGCGTTAGCAATAACGGTAGGCTTACCGCCTTCCATTACTGCTACACATGAGTTAGTTGTGCCTAAGTCAATTCCAACAACTTTTGCCATAAGTATTCCAGGTTCGCTTAACTACAAATATTGACTGGATATGGGAGACTCAAATTTGAGCAAAGGGTTTAACCAGCAGCTTGTTAACAGCTTCTCTTGCCATTGAACTTCCTACCAATCTCTATACTGATTGTGGTTTGCCTGTCTCATGAAGGGGGGGTTCCCGAACCTGAGATGGGACGGTTATAGGTCAAATCGCTCTTGCTACTCTTTCTCCCATGAAGTGCAGCTGGCAGATCACTACTGCTGATTTGATTGCTTTCATTGTGTCTAATGTAGAAAAATACCGGGCTTTTGGGATGGGGGTGAACCGTAAATAATTAGTTGTGTTTGCCGCCTTTAAGCCTTAAAAGCAGTAATTAGCCCACCTTTTTGGGGCGAAAATGCCTCAGTGCGAAGTAAAGTGCCTTGATTTTGCCGTCAATCGCTTACTTGGGTTCTAAGGTTTCTGGCAGATCCCCAACTGATGAATTCCATTTATTGAGCAATTAGGATTTCAACAAAGAAGTCCGAGAGCTGGGTTGTCTTTGTGGGAAACCCCTAATTTAGTAATTTAAGCGATCGCAAATTTCCAGAATAATATATCTTCCGGGATGAAAGATTTTCAGGGTGAAGGTTAAACTATGTCAACCTGTTACCCCGCTCCCAGCGCTCCCAGCCATGGCCGTCATTACCATCCGCGAACAGCAGCAAAGAGATAGCGTATTTAACGCTACCCTGAGTTTTGATGGACGGGTTAATTATCCCATCACGATTACTGACCCGTTTACGCCCAAGGAAGAAGAGAAGTTAGAGTGGTATTTTGAAGAGTGGTTGGTGTTTCCTCAACTAGGGACAGTGCAGGCAGCGCGAGCAGCGGCATCTGTCAAGGATTATGGGGAAAAGTTATTTGAGCAGGTTTTTAAGAGTAATTTTGATGCCTATAGCGAGTATCGGCAACTACGGGGGAATTTAGCTCAACTACAGATTGAGATAGAGAGTCAAACGCCGGAGTTTCAGGCATTGCATTGGGAGGCGTTGCGTGATCCAGATTTGCCGCGTCCTTTGGCGGTGGATTGTGTTGTGCTGCGGAAGCGGGTGCAACCTGTTCCGGTGCAGGCGAATGTGCAGCGGTTTCCGGTAATTAATTTGTTAGTGGTAACAGCACGACCAAATGAGGAGGCAGATGTTGGTTATCGCACTATTTCTCGTCCCTTGATTGAAGCCATTGAAACGGCAAGGTTACGGGTGAATGTGGAGTTACTGCGTCCGGGTACTTATCAGGCGTTATCCCAGCATTTGGATGAAAAGGGGGCAGGTTACTATCACATTATCCATTTTGATGCTCATGGGGCATTGATGGAGTATGAAGAGATACAGAAAGGGGTGGAAGGGAAGCGGTATCTGTTTCAGGCACGTTATGGGCGGGAGGATATTCAGCCGTATCAGGGGGTGAAGGCGTTTCTGTTTTTGGAGGGAGAAAGGAAGAGGAAAGCTGACCCTGTAGAAGCTTCGGAGTTGGCGGGGTTGTTGACGGGGAAGGGGATTCCGGTTTGTGTGTTGAATGCTTGTCAGTCGGGGAAGCAGGTGAAGGGGGACACGGAGACGCGGGGACAATTATCCTTGGATGACTCTCGCGAAACCAGTCTTGGTAGTCGGCTGATGGGGGCTGGGATGCAGATGGTGGTGGCGATGGGGTATTCTGTCACGGTTACTGCTGCATCGTTATTAATGGAGACGGTATATAAACAGTTATTTGCCGAGAAGGGAATTAGTGAGGCGCTGCGGTTGGGACGGAAGGAACTGTATAACCGCAAGGGACGTAGGGCTTATTATAACCAAACTATTGATTTAGAAGATTGGCTGTTGCCTGTGGTGTATTGCAATCAGCAGGTGAAGCTGAATTTGCGGGAGTTTACACCCCAGGAGGAGGAGGCTTATTTTGCATCTCGACAGCAGCAGTATCGCTTTACTCCACCGACTTACGGGTTTGTGGGGCGAGATTTGGAGATTCTCAAGATTGAGAAGGCGCTGCTGCGGCACAATGTCCTGTTGTTGCAGGGGATGGGGGGAACGGGGAAAACTACTCTGCTTAATTATCTCCGGGAGTGGTGGCAGACGACTAAGTTTGCCCAGGAAATATTTTATTTTGGTTATGACCAGAAGGCGTGGACGTTAAAGCAAATTTTACACGGGATTGGTAAGCAGGTTTATGACCGTTTTGAGTTGAGTCGCTTTCAGGCGATGAGTCAGGCGGCGCAGGTGCAGAAGTTGGTGGAGAAGCTGAAGGCGGAACCCCATATCCTGATTTTGGATAATTTGGAGTCGGTGACGGGGAAGCGTTTGGCGATTAAGAATACTCTATCTAAGAATAAGCGGCAAGAAATTCAGGAGTTTTTAACTCAATTAGTCGGTGGTAAAACGCGGGTGGTGTTGGGTTCCCGCAGTGGGGAAGATTGGTTGCAAGGGACATTTCGGGAGAATGTTTATCCTTTGCAAGGGTTGGATAAAGAGGCGCGTTCGGTATTAGCTGAGAAAATATTAGAACGGTATCTGGCAGCTTCGGAGATTCCCAAGATACGGCAGGATGAGAATTTTGGGCGGTTGATGAAGTTGTTGGCGGGGTATCCCCTGGCAATGGAGGTGGTGTTGGCGAATCTCAAGCAGCAATCACCGGGGGAGATTTTGCAGGGGTTGGAGAAGGCGGATATTGCTTTAGATTCGGGGAGTGGGGATAAGACGGAGAGTATTGTCCAGTGTGTGGAGTATTCTCACCGGAATTTGTCGGTGGAGGCGCAGCAGTTGTTGTTGTGTTTGGCACCGTTTAGTGGGTTTATTAATCGGATTGGTATTCCGAATTATATTAAGGAGTTGCGGAAGTTAGAGCCGTTTCGGGATTATCGGTTTGATAAGTTTGATGGGGCGATTCAGGAGGCGATTAATTGGGGGTTGTTGTCGCCTCTTAACCTCTCCACCGACTCACCTCCCCAGCAAGATTCACCTCTGTTAACGATTCAGCCTGTTTTTCCTTACTTTTTGCAGACGAAGCTGAATGAGTTGGATGATGCCACTCGTGAAGCGTTGCGGGAGGGGTTTAAGAATCACTATTTAGGTTTAGCGGCTGCTTATCGGCAGTGGATGGAATCGAAAGAGGCTCAAGAACGGCAATTGGGTGTTTTCTTCTGCCGACTGGAGTATGAAAATCTCTACAATGGTCTGCAAATTTGTTTGGAGAAGCGGGAGAGTGTAGCTATCTTCTTTTGCTTGTTTCAATACTTCTTGCTAATTGAAGATATCCAGAGCAACCTAAAACTTTCAGAATTTGTCTGCCAAGCGCAAAAGGCTTATCCCTCTGAACTTCGCATAGGTGAAATCAGCAGGGAAATTGCCATGGCACTCGGTAGGCTGGCTTCCTGTTATCTAGAAATCAAAGATTACCAGCAAGCGAGAGCATCTTATAAGAAAGTTATCGAACTCACTCAACAACTTAGGGGTGTAGACGAGAAGCAGAAGCAGTCATTATTCGCCAGCGCTCACCACAACTTGGGAATCGTTGCCCAACGGTTGAGAGATTATCAACAGGCAAAGGCTTACTATACTCAGGCTCTCGATATCTATATCGAATCTGGCACACGATACGAGCAAGCAAAAACCTACCACCAGTTGGGAAGAGTTACCGAAGAGTTGAGAGATTATCAACAGGCACAGACTTACTATCAACAGGCTCTGAATATCAAAATCGAATTTGGCGATCGCTACAGCCAAGCGACTACCTACCACCAGTTGGGAATGGTTGCCCAAGAATTACGAGAGTGGGAACAGGCAAAAGCTTACTATACTCAAGCTCTCGATATCAAAATCGAATTTAGCGATCGCTACCATCAAGCTAGCACCTACGGAAAATTAGGATTGCTGGCAGAAGCGCAGGAAAACTATGCAGAGGCAAGGGCAAATTTGCAGACAGCTTTGGAGATATGGGTTGAGTATCAGGATGAATATGGGGCTAGCGTTGCACAGGAAGCCTTAGAACGACTGCCCGATGATTCTGTTAATCAGGATTAATGGTTGATGTAGGGTATTGTCGGCTGCAAATCATAGTCAGATTGAGTAAAGCAAAGTTAGTGTAGCGACTGTCTTGATTGTCAAGTGTGATCGCTACCCAAAACTCAGATACTCCTCGAAAGAGCGATTAGCGCGATCGCGCCACTGCCAAAAGCGATCGCACTATTGGCACTGTTGAATTTACGCAAAATCACAATATTCTGCGAAACTAGAGCAAAACGGACTTGATATAACGGCGAACAAATCACCCGTTCAATCGCGGGGTATGCGTCGGGGGGATTGGTCAGTCGTAGATGGTTCCGTGTATTCGCAAAAAATATTAAGTCCTATTTTAAGAATGTATAACACAATAACAGTAGCGATCGCTGGGTCGAGGGGAAATCCCGCCATCCCTACCAAATAAACAATCAACCCCGTCAGTAGAGGAGTACTACCAGGATTCTTGCTATATTCCTGAATTTTGGTGCGGAAGCTATCATCTCCACACGCTTCTTGGCGTAGATTTTTCAGCGTTACTTGCCACAGAGATTTACCTTCCGCCATCTGTGGTAGCGTGCCGTACTTTTCAGTACATAGCTGGTTAAATGAGGCTTCAAACCAGCCTTCTTGTGCTGCTAGAGTAGCTAAGGCTTGCTGTGCTGGTTCATACTCCTGCAAAATCTCTCGCAGGCCATAGATTTCTGGACTAGTTAATTGAGTAGTCATACTAAACCTCTCTAGTGAGTATGCCACCTCAAAATACCTTAATTTAGCACTGCCATCTCCCTAGACTTGATCACCTCAGCTGCTTTCTTCATTGCCTTAGTTGCTTTCTTCATTGCCTTAGCTGCTAATGTATAGCCGCCATCAGCACCATCAACAAAATGAACGTGACAACCATGAGTATCTTGGACGTAACAAGTAATTAAAGCGCGATCGGAAGTATGTAATCCATAGACTAGCAAACCCTGCTGATGCTTTCTTTCCAAGAAACTTACCAATCTCTCTCTTTGCTCAGAATTGCTGGTGAGGATCATGTTCAGTGTGTCACTGAATTTCCGATAATCAGTGGCACTCATTACTTCTCGTCTATCTTCAACACATTTTAAGACCATCCATTTAATATTGAACTTGTCCCAAACGAGGGCAATTAAATTTTTCAGTTTTAGCTGGTGCAGTAATAGTTTTCGCCGTAACCAGCTTCTGGCATGATGCTGAAGCTTTAGCGCTGAAGTCAAGTCTTTATCATGAAATGTCAACTTTAAATTTTCCCAAAAAACTGGATGGAATCTATCTTCTTTGCCATAGATTTTTTGGATTTGGTCTAACACTTGTTGATAAATTTGAGAAGATTTTTCTCCATCTTCTGCGGCTGCTTTCACAATCAAGCTGTCGATTTCTCCGTGTTGGCTGCGAATATCCTGCCAGGGACAACACACCCCAGAGAAATTTGCAGCTTTGGGAGAAACGCCTAAATCACTTATGACATAGTGCTTTGCAGTGTCAGGGTTTTTAATTAAAGAAGTTGCGTAACTAACACCACCGCCGGAAAAGACCGCTTGCTGATAATTACCCAGTGCCTTAAACTTAGCTACTTTGACTTCATAACCAGCGGAAGTCACTTCTCTCACAGGCACTACTCCTACCCTTAAATCCAAACCAAAATTTTGCTTTGCCAAATTTCTGGTGGCTAGTAACGCTTGAGAAGTTGTTGGTAAGAGTGAGGGAGGGATGAGAATTGAAGCGCCATCACCACCGAAGATAAAAGGAATTTTAACACTACCAGCAGCGTTAACTACGGCACCAATTGAACAAGCACCGAGTAAATTAACCTCTTTATATCGTCCTGCTTCGATCGCTTTTGTGGAGTCAACCACATCAGTTACAAGAATATACCAGTCCTGGGGTGCGGGGACAAAATATTGATAGTTAGTCACCTCAAAGAAGTTTTCTAACACTGGCAATTCTAAGTAGAAATTTTCGGTGGACATGTTCCTCTAAATCCTTAAAAATTTGAGTTTCCTGTGTCATCGCTAGAAGCACCCTGAATGTCTGACTTGTTGTAGGCGTTTGTGCCGTTAACCTTGTCGGTAAGCTTTGCTCAAAAATTGACTCTGCTGAGAAGGGATAAAAGAAACTCTTCTACCCTGATGATGGCTAAACTTCTTTAACAAATCTTTACAATTTACATGTTACATGATGTACAAGATGTTTTGAAAATGAATCTAACTAAAGTCATAAAAAGTGATTTTAGACACATTTTTTGATTTATTGAAACAATGCGATAAGGCTCATAAAAGAGACAATTTAGTCAAATTAACCAGAAAAACTCAGCTTTAGACAAATAATCGATGTTTACTACAAGTCATTGTCGGTAATGCTTAGCTCAGATTTACCGTAGCGAGGAGAGGGTGTATTTAGCGATTAGCAGATATGTCAGTCAGGTTTTACTACCAGCAGAGAATTTTTAGGCTGAATATGGTCTTCTTTGTCGCAGGTTTTACTACTAGCAGAGAATTTTTACGGCGAATATGGTGCTCTTTCCGGAAAGTTTTCGATTTAGTTTAAAATTTCTTTTTCATGAGGCAGTAAGACAATAGAAAATGGAACATTGAAGTTTATACATCAATATCTGGTTTATAGCCTAAATTAAGCATTCCTTCGCTTTGCTCAAGGCATGCCCTCTCCTTTCAGAGATGCTACGCGAATCAAAAAAGTGAAGAGACAAGTTTCCACTAACCATTTACCCGCACAGCGACAATTATCAAGATGCAGATTACTAAGTGTCTCCATACAGCAGTCCTTGTTTCTGAGTTAGAAACAGCAGAGCATTTCTATGGCAAGATCTTGGGATTACCAAAAGTAGAGCGATCGCTAAATTTTCCTGGTGTCTGGTATCAGCTGGGCGAATTTCAGATACACCTAATAGTTAACCCCAATGCCACAAGAGAACTCGTAAACTCACAGAAATGGGGTCGTAATCCTCATATTGCTTTTGGTGTAAGCAACCTGGATGAGGCAAAGAAGCGTCTGCAAGCTTATGGGCAAAGCTTCCAATTGAGTGCATCGGGTCGGGCTGCTTTGTTCACCCAAGACCCAGATGCTAACGTGGTTGAAATCAGCCAAATTTAATTACTTCAGTAGTTTCAATGGAACATGAAATATCTAACATCGACGATTAGGAACAGAAATTGAGCGCCACTCACTTAAGTAGCAGTCATCAGAACGACTGAAAATAATTTCTACCTTGTCCCCCCTTGTCTCTTTGTCCCTACGTCTCCGTGCTACCTGTCCCCTGTCCTTAAATGCAAATTATTGCCTACCTTTACAGTGACCCTCTGCTCGAATCCCCACCAGAGCAAGCAGTTTGGGGTGCAGAGGTGGATCGGGTCTACCAAGACTTAGGAGGGCGTCAGCAGTGGCAGCAGCTTCTGGTTGACTGCCAAGTTCAACCAGTTGATTACTTCTTAATTCGGCGTTTGGAGGAACTAGGGGACTCGCTAGAGGAAGTAAGCGATCGCCTTACTCAAATAGAAGAAATGGGTATCCTGATCATTGCCACAGAGCAATCCTATAGTTCTTCTCACGCGACTGATACTGAAGGGACGGCAATTCGGGCAAATTTATTCAAATTGCTAGCAGAAATTAATAATAGCCAGTGTAGCCGCCGCATTCGTCAAGGACATGCCCGTAATCGCCTCAAAGCAATACCTCCCCCAGGTAAAGCCCCTTATGGCTATCGGCGCGGCAAGGACCGTTATATTATTGATCGCTCGACAGCACCAGTAGTTAAGGATTTTTTTGAACGATTTTTAATTTACGGTTCCCTGCGCGGTGCAGTTCGGTATCTAGAGAAAAAGTACAGCAAAAAAATTTCGGTTTCTACAGGGCGTCGTTGGCTTACTAACCCCGTCTATCGAGGCAACCTCGGCTACCAAAATGGTGAGGTGATCTCAGATACCCATAGCCCCATTATTAATAGGGAAGAAGCGGCACAAATCGACCGACTGCTGCGTCGTAACCGACGACTACCCCCCCGTACTGCCAGTGCATCTCGTTCTCTAGCTGGTCTAGTGGTTTGTGCAGAGTGTCAATCTCACACGAGTGTTACTAGTGTCACCAGACATCGCCAAGATAAGGAATATCTCTACCTACGTCCGATTAACTGCCCTCGGCGTCCCAAGTGCCGCGCCCTCTCCTACGAAACAGTATTAGAGCGAATAATTCAAAGTATTTGTCAGCAATTACCCCGTGCTGTTGCTGGGCTAAATTCCCCTAATCTCGATAGCGTTAAACAATCCCTCAGCAATCAGATTACCCACAAGCAAGATATCTTAACTGAGGTTAAATCTCTAACCTGTCGCGGCGTGCTGGATACAGAAACCGCTGACTTAAGGGCTTACAAACTCCGTGCAGAAATTTCCCAACTGCAAGGGCAGTTGGCTACCCTACCACCAGTTAATTTACAAGCGCTCGCCCAGACTGTATCCATTTCTCAATTTTGGCGTGATTTATCGGAATCAGAGCGTCGGTTCTACTTTCGAGAGTTCCTTCGACAAGTTGAAATAACTCGCCAGGAAGAAGATTGGCAGCTACAGTTGGTGTTTATTTTTTAAAAGACTTAATTTTTCAGTAGTAAGTAGTAAAGTTCCCCCGTTCCCCCAATCACTCCCGCGCGATCTCCTGCTTTGGGCCCAGTTCCCATAAAGATATCAACGCGACCCGGCCCTCGGATCGCACTACCAGTATCTTGGTCAAGTACGTAGCGACTCACTATCTGAGACTCTAGCTGACCAGTGGCATTCGCATAAGGGATTCTGGTCTTAATCAGTGCTAAGGCTCCAGGAGGCATCAGAGACTTATCAGTGGCAATCGAGCGCTCAGCCGTAACTGGCACATTGAGGCTACCAGTCGCTGGTGCTCCATTGGTTTCTTTGAAGAAAACAAAGCTTTGATTGCGAGGCAAATACTGATCAAGCTGGGTAGGCCAAGCACGAAAATAATCAATGAGAACTGGTAGAGTTAGCCCTTCTTGCGGCAATTTACCATCCTTGATCAGTTCTCGCCCTACGCTGGTGTAAGGATAATTAGTTTTGCCTGCGTAGCCAATACTCACCAAGCTACCATCGGGCATCTGTAGTCGGGCGGAACCTTGGATATGAACCAAAAAAGCCTCAAAGCGATCGCGCAACCAGAATAGTTCTCGCCCTTGCAAGGGACTGTTTTTCCCTAGACCATCTTTCCCTTCCAACTCAGCGCGGCTAGGCTGAGGATTCTGCCACTGCTGAAAGTCAGTAGGCATGCGGTAGAGAGGATAGCGGTACTGGTCGCTTGGCGTCCGACTGGCGGCATAAATTGGCTCGAAGTACCCCGTGAACAAAACTGTTCCCTGATTATCTCTGCCGACGGACTTATAAAAAATAAACTCGCGATTAACAGCCGCTTGTAATTCAGCAGGCGAACTGGAATTAATCAGTAGTTGACGGAAACGGGTAAGGGAGCGAAGGACACGATCACGGTTGATCCCCGATACTGGATAGTTTTGGTAAGCGGCGGTGGCTTTGGGTGTCTGAAGATAACGCAAGCTGTGATCTATAGAAGCTAAGAGTGCCTGTCGGTCTCCTACCTGACCCCATAACTGTTGATCAAGCCCCAATAAATTTGGAGTTACCTGACCAGTATCCCTATTGACTGGTCGTAGGGGTACTTCGGCGAGAACCGAACCACTAATTGTCAAAAGAGCGATCCCTAAACTTAGGGAAAGCCAAGTTATTGTCTTTCTCATCTGTCTTCGGCATTCCTGGATTGAACACAGTGCTACAGTAGTTGATTGCTCTGGGGGCGTACAAATCTCTCCAAATAATCTTGGCAGTAATGAGCAAACACTTGTGTAAATCTCTTGTTTATCTGTGGTTTTATGCTTCGTAGCACTGTAGCACTATTGAGATCTTTGCTAAAAGCGCTCGACGCTCCCACCAAAAATAGGTTCCACCCGAATCGCCGTAACGCTAGAGGGACGCACTACCATGTACTCACCCTGGATGTTTTTTATCGGCACGCTGATGAAGTCTTGAGAGGTAGCTTTTGGCATTAGTTCACCGCTGTACCACTTTTGGAATTCTTGAATTGTCGCAAAACGTACTTCTTCTCTATGACCGCTTGACAAAAAGAGGTGTACAGCGTATTCATCTGGGGTTCTTGGCATGGAAAATTATCCTCTATTTCTCCAGACCATTATCAGCGACTACAAGGTGGAAAATCACCTCCCCTGCCAGCAAATCCTGGCATTTAATCAATTCAAGAGAATAATTTGAACCGTTCTAGCGAAGTTTCTATTAGGGAAGGCAGAATTTGCTGTAGTCCTTCTGCTTGATCAAACAAAACCTCCTGGTAGGAGGGTAAGTCAAAGGGGAACTGTCCTGAGATGTCTTTTCTTGCCATTTTGGCTAGCAGAATTTGTTCTGTGGGCTTGACACTCAAGGCATAGCCAATTTCTATGCAGACATTGGGACTGGGGATCAGTAGGGGAGTCTCTTCTTTTGGCATCAGAGTCACTGGTGTGCCATCGGCAATAAACAGCAAACTTTTACGAATTTTTCGCATTTGATTACTGCTTAGGCGCATCGGATCGCCAGCTTTTCGCAGAGATTCTTCTAAGACTAGAGGTAGACGAGATCGCTGGTTGAAAGCTTCTATGGTGCGAGATAGGATATCGCGCAAAGCTTCACTAGAGGTCTCGTATTCGGTTTGGTGGCTCAAAAAAATTGTGGGATCGAGTTTTGCCATTACTTCTTGTTTGGCAAAGTAAATCTCGTGAGAGATCAAATCAATGTTGGCAATCGCGTAGCCGCCACTGCCTTCAATGTAAAATTCTACTGTTTCCCCTTCTAGATAGCGCCGGAACCAGGCTGAGTTTTTGACATCTTGGCTTTCGTCCAAAAAGTCTGCTCTCAAACCGGACTTGAGCAAGCTGTTTTTGCTCAAACGTAGGTCATGAGGTCTTTTCTCCAGCTCTTTAATCGGTTCATATTGCTGGAGATACCACGCTTTTAGGGCAATTATTGCCATGATGTCTTACAGACGCACAGTTTCCCGATGCCTGAAGCTAAATTTCTCGTTTGGAAATTCTAGCAATAAGCGGTGATATCTTCACCACATTCATCTGCTAAAAAACAAAGAGCTCGAAAGCGTAGCGCCACTACTTCCTCATAGAGAGGGTTGAGCTTGCACAGTGGTGGAATGTAGAACAGGGTACGACCCAATAATTTGATCTCACGCTCGAAGGGACACTGGGCGGGGATCAATTTACAAATGATGCGTGCCCGCTTGGGATCATCAACTTCAACTCGGTTAAGCCGCTGCTTTGTTATTTGAAGAAGGTTAAATTTCCTTGGGGTTTTGAAAAGTTTAGTTGAGTTTCTTTTCACCCAACTTGAAAGAACTAACTTATGTATGATAGGCTCTGATACATTCATAATCCCTCACCTGTTTTCGTTTTCGTAGAAAAAGAAATAGATAGCCTGTAACTTACCTACAATTGCTCGCCCGCCTGCTCCGGATTGGTTGAGGCTGGTTTTCCTGAAAGTTGCCATTTTCTGCTGGCAGCTCCACTTCTGCTTGGATAAGCTACTTTTGGTACTTCTTACAGGTTTCTCCTTCTCTAGGTTCTGTCCCCTTAGCAATTTTGTTTGTTAGGGGCTTATTCGCTGCCCTCAAGAGCAGCTGATCTTAAAAGAGGATTAATGAGGTATAAAAGCCAGCATCAACGATGCTTAGTCAGTCAAAAAAACGAATCTATTTATGGTAAAAGTGCGAACCTAGTTTTATTGATTGGCTAGCAACTTATAGCGTTGCTGCCGGAAACAACTCAGCTTAGATCTGAGAAGCTCTACTAGAATTTAACCGATTTGTCACTGGGTTTTACTAGCAACACTTATCAGGATAACTGATCAACGTTATTAGGATAACTGATTAAGTGACGAACGACACAAAAAAAAAGACTGCTTCTAACAACGGAAGGTTTCCCGATGTTATCAGTCAGTCTTGACCTAGCTTTCTAAAAATCTCAAGCCCCTAGCAGAGGATACTTAAACTTCAGGAAGCTACCTTCGCCGCAGTTGAGCGCCGGCGTCTGCCTGTTGTTTTAGTGGGTTGTTCTTCAGGGCGTTGCAGCAAGAAGACTACCAGGGGACGACTTTGAAGTTCCCGTCTGGCTAAACGATCAAGATCTCGTTCTATTTCCCCTTGCAAGCCTACCCAATCAACATCAATTTGCTCATCACCCCCAGACGACTTAGCAAATTCTGTCCAGCGTTCGCTTAATGTCCTTTCAATCCTTTTGTTCACTAACTGTTGCAGCAGTGATTTTTCGACTGTTGAGGCGACACCCCGCAGGTGGATTTCTGGTTTAGCAAGCAGTTTGCCATCCCAGCCAAGAGCAGCTGCTACGGTCATTACGCCATCACCTGCCAGTTGTTGTCTTTCCCGGAGTACTTTGTGATGAACAACACCAGTACGGTCAACTAGCTCAATACCAGATGTTACTTGGGAACTAATCCTGATCTTATCTTCGGTTAATTCCACCACATCCCCGTTATCGGTAATCACCATATTTTCAGCCGGGATACCCATCGCTTGAGCCATCTTTGCGTGTTGAACCAGCATGCGATGCTCTCCGTGGACTGGCATGAAAAATTTCGGTTTGGTCAAAGCCAGCATTAGTTTTTGGTCTTCCTGTGCACCGTGCCCGGAAACGTGGATTCCTTTATCACGTCCATAGACAACGTTGGCACCCTGCTTCATCAATCGGTCAATTGTATTGACGACAGCAATAGTATTTCCTGGAATAGGATTAGCCGAGAATACGACTGTATCGCCTTCTCGGATCTTAATTTGACGGTGTTCACCGTTGGAAATGCGGGTGATTGCTGCTAGTGGTTCACCTTGAGAACCCGTTGTCAGGATTAGTACCTTCTCTGGCGGTAGACTGTTGGCAGTATGCAACGGTTCAAACATGCTATCCGGGCATTTAATGTAACCGAGATTGCGTGCATGGGCAATGACATTCAGCATTGAGCGACCAACTACAGACACAACCCGGTTATTTTTTTGCGCTATGTCCAGGATCATATTCAGTCGATGAACTGATGAGGCGAAAGTGGTGACCAACACTCTTCCTGGGGATGTCGAGATAACACGATCAAGATTGGGATAAACAGAGCGTTCTGACGGTGTGTGTCCGGGAACTTCGGCGTTGGTAGAATCACTTAGTAGACAAAGCACGCCTTTTTCTCCGTGTTCCGCCAACCTTTGGAAATCAAAGAATTCGCCATCAACTGGTGTGTGGTCAACTTTAAAGTCGCCTGTGTGGATAATTACACCAATTGGTGTGTGGATCGCAACAGTAAAGCTATCAGCAATCGAGTGAGTATTACGAATAAATTCAGCAACAAAATAAGAACCAATTCGCACCATTTCACGGGGGCCAACGGTTTTCAAGCAAGTGCGGTCAGTAACACCAGCTTCTTCTAGTTTGCCTTGCAATAGTGCCATGGCCAGACGAGGACCATAAATTACGGGAATGTCAAACTGTTTCAGGTGATAAGGAATACCGCCGATATGATCTTCGTGACCGTGGGTAACGATCATACCCTTGATTTTGTGTCGATTTTCTCGTAGGTAGGTCATATCGGGCAAGACAATATTGACCCCATGCATTTCATCGGTGGGAAAAGCAATTCCTGCATCTAGGAGAATGATTTCATCGTTGAACTCAAAGACACAGGTGTTTTTACCAATTTCGTGAAGTCCACCGAGGGGAAGGATTTTTACAGAAGGTGCTGATTTTTTCTTGATCATTTGATGTATTTCTCTTTGAGATTTTGTTGGTTAGGTCTTACAAACTTCGGTCAGTTATAGGAGGTAAGTAGAATGCACTAAATATCCTTACAAAAAGCCTTAAGCTGTGACTAAGTTAATCAAAAAACTTCCCACAATTGCTCCTCTTAAACCGGTAATTATTCCGGTATCAGCAGCGGGGAGGAATTTAAGATAAAAAATTGTGCTTCTTTATTTGGTCTATTTTCTAACTGTTAGCACATTAGATAACTAATAGGCTCAAATATGTGTAATTTGTTAGTCCTCAGAAGTGATTCATAAGATACGAAATTCTGTACTAATATCTAGGTCTAATTGGAATTAGAGAAACTTTCCTTTAAAGAAAGTTCAACTAAAACATCCTCTAACTCTTTTTTTAACTCGCTTGGCAGATCGCATAATGGCGAGCGAGGGGAGCCAACATCCCAACCTTGCAGTTTCAGTGCTGCTTTGATAGGGATGGGATTAGTGGTAGAAAACAGAACTTTAAATAGAGGGAAAAGCCTGAGGTGAACTTCTGTGGCTACTTTGGCTTGACCGGCTTCAAAGGCACGAATCATCTGTTGCAGCTCTTTGCCGACTAGGTGGCTGGCAACACTGACTACACCAGCGCCTCCAACTGCCAACATGGCTATAGTAAAAGAGTCATCTCCAGAGTATAAGACAAACTCAGGTGGCGTTAGTAGCCGAGTTTGGCTTACCTGGTCTAAGTTTCCACTCGCTTCTTTGATTGCCACAATGTTGGGAATTTCTGCTAAGCGAGCCGTCGTGCTTGGCAGTAAATTTTGACCAGTACGACTAGGTACATTGTAGAGCATCAAGGGAAAATCAGGACTCGATTGTGCGATCGCTTGGAAATGTAGATATAGTCCCGATTGGGGTGGCTTATTGTAATAAGGAACGACTTGTAATGATCCATCTAAACCCAGTTTAGCAGCTTTTTGAGTAGCAATGATTGCTTCCTCTGTGGAATTAGAACCAGTACCAGCGATCACCTTGGCTTTGCCTGCTACTGCTTTTTGCACTACCTGATATAACTGATACTCTTCATCCCAACTCAGAGTAGGAGATTCCCCCGTAGTTCCACAAACCACAAGGGTATCAGTGCCGTTTTCAGCCAAATGGGCTGCTAGCTGCTCTGCTAGATCGTAATTCACGCTGCCATCTTCTCTAAACGGCGTGATCATTGCCGTTAGCACACGTCCAAAATTGACCACCCTTTTTTACTTCCTCCTTGGCATTTTTTGTATCTTGCCGGTTATTTTAATAAGAAACCATTGCTTTTGCTGGTTGCAACCAGTTTTTAGCTACCAACAACTCCGCAATTTGTACAGCGTTCAAGGCTGCTCCCTTGCGAATCTGGTCTCCACTCAACCACAGTTCTAAACCGCAGGGGTGAGAAAGATCTTGACGAATTCTTCCTACCAATACTTCATCACTACCAGAAGCATCTATGGGCATAGGAAAATAATTAGCTTTCCAGTCTTCGACAATGCGCACTCCTGGGGTATTGGCTAAAGCTTCTTTTGCCTGCTGTACTGGCATCGGTTTCGCAAACTCTAGATTAATTGCCTCTGAGTGGGCCCGCAGTACAGGAACCCTGACACAGGTGGCGGATACTCGCAATTGAGGAGTGTTAAAAATCTTACGAGTTTCGTTGACCATCTTCATTTCTTCCTCGCAGTATCCTTGGTCATTCAAGGGAGAGTTATGGGGGAAAAGGTTAAAAGCTAAAGGATAAGGAAAGCTTTCTGTTGGTGGCTCTTCACCCTGTAGAATAGCCCTTGCTTGCGCCTTAACTTCCTCCATTGCTCTCATCCCAGCACCGCTAGCTGACTGATATGTAGCTACCACAATTCTTTGCACAGGCTGCAATTGATGCAGCGGCCATACTGCCATTGCCATCAGAATTGTCGTGCAGTTAGGATTGGCAATGATACCTTGATGAGTTGCTGCTGCTCCTGGATTGACTTCAGGAATCACCAGAGGTACTTGGGGATTCAGGCGAAAGGCACTGGAGTTGTCAATCACCACGGCCCCCTTTGCCACTGCTTTGGCTGCCCATTCCTTTGATATCGTTCCTCCGGCAGATGCCAAGACTAAATCCACGCCATCAAAAGAATTTTCTCCCACGACTTCTACTGGCTTCTTTTCACCTCGGAATGAAACTATGCGCCCCGCAGAACGGGACGAGGCTAGAAACTTGATATCAGCTATAGGAAAGTTACGAGTTTGCAGTAATTCGAGCAACTCTGTGCCTACTGCACCCGTTGCGCCTAAAATAGCAACGCTAACCTGAGAAGACAAAGGCATTTCCTCCACTTACTCAAAAAAATAGAGTTTCTTAATAATGACTTGTTGGAACCTTTAAGATAAGAGCGGTTAAATATTCTTAAGTTTGATTTTTTACTAACTTTGGTTTCTGTAGCGCACCTGCTCAAGTATGCATTCCCATTAAGTTAATAATTATTACCTATCTTAAAACTGTCATTTAGTTTTTGCACTGCCGTGCGCTGTGTAATCAGGACGCTCCGCTTAAACTACAAGCTTAAACTATATTAGAGAGTCAATCTCAAACTCAGCGCGTTGACCAAGCTCCGCGCCCCCTGTACTATCATTTAGATACGTAAACCAGAGGAACAGGCTAGCCAATGTTTTCCCAGGCATTAGGGAAAAGGTGCTAGATGTTTACTAGTTGCAAGTCTAGCTTACCACGTTTATAAAACATAGGCTGTAGGTAATCTATGAGTTTTCGGCTCCGTTTCTCGCTAGAGCGGTTGTTGACTAAAAACGGACAATTTTCGTGACGGAAGCGGTAAACCCCACCCCGCTTCCTCTAGGCTCACCAAGGAGACAGGGTATTAAGCAGGTAAAACAAGCATGAAAGTCACTCAGGAACAGCTCCCCTCTAGCCAGATCGGCCTGGAAATTGAAATTACTGCCGAAACGACCAAAAAGGCCTACGAAAAGGTCGTGCAAAACCTTTCTCGCTCTGCCAATATTCCTGGGTTCCGCAAAGGAAAAGTGCCGCGTCAGATTTTGCTACAGCGTATTGGCACCCAAAAAATTAAAGAAGCTGCTATCGAAGATTTGGTTCAAGATGGTCTCAAACAAGCGATCGAGCAAGAAAAAATTGAAACCCTAGGAAACTACAAACTACTCTCTTCATTCGAGGAGTTGCTGACTCAGTTTCAGCCAGGAGAACCGCTGATTTTCTCTGCCTCGGTTGATGCTCCACCAGTAGTAAATTTAGGGGATTACAGTGGCTTAAGTATTAAAGCTGAAGAAACTCAGCCTGAACCTGAAGCTGTAGATGATTTCTTAGAACAGCGTCGTCTTCAGCAAGCAACTCTCATTCCTGTGGAATCACGCCCTGCACAAATGGGAGATGTGGCAGTGGTAGATTATTCAGGTCAGTTTGCCGAAACTGTTGAGGGAGAAGAGGCAAAGCCAATCCCTAATGGTGAGGCAAATGACTTTCAAATTGAACTAGGAGAAGGAAGATTTATTAAAGAGATCATTGAAGGAATTGTGGGCATGAGTCCAGAGGAAACCAAAGAAGTGCCTGTAGAGTTTCCTGAAGACTACGCCAGAGAAGATTTGGCAGGTAAGACAGCAGTTTTCACCGTTACTCTTAAAGAAATCAAAGAAAAAGAGCTACCAGAATTAGATAATGATTTCGCTCAAGAAATCAGTGACATGGAAACTCTTGAAGAACTGCGCGAATCTTTAGCCAAGCAATTTAGCGAGAAAGCTGAGCAGGAAACAAACGCAAGTAAAGAGCAAGCACTACTAGAGGCACTCCTCGAAAAAGTGGAAATTGATCTTCCCGAAACCATGATTGAACGGGAAGTCGAGCAAATTTTGACCCAGACAGCTATTCAGCTAGGAAACTCAGGGATAGATGTGCGGCAGCTATTTAACGCCGAAACAGTACCGCAGTTGCGAGAGCGATCACGCCCCGATGCCATTGCCCGCCTCAAGCAATCTTTGGCTCTTGAAGAAATTGTCAAGCGTGAATCTCTCACTGTTGAACCAGAAGCTATTGAAAATAAAGTTAAAGAGTTGATGGAGCAGTTTGCTGGGCAAGATGTGGATCTTCAAAGAGTTCAGGATTTCGTCGAGTCTGATTTGCTGAAAGAGAAAGCTCTAAAATGGCTTGAAGAACATGCCACAGTTGAATTAGTTCCCAAAGGCTCCCTGGAAAAAGAAGCAACAGAAGCTGAAGAAATTCAGGCAGAAGCAATCACCACCCAGGATACAGATCAAGACGAAGCTGACCAAACAATAGATGTTACAGCTGAAACCTCCACCGAGCAATGAGCTGATACCTCCATGCCCTACTAACGCCACGGATGGCATACCTAGCCCTGCCATCCATCGGCTAGATCTTAGCTAAATAAACCCAGATCGGGCGCGATTCACATTGAAGAGCATGCTGTCTCGCGCCTTTTTCTTAATAACAGCGCAAACTAGTTCTTCTGCAAGTTAAGGCATAATAATCATTAACATAATCGCTAAATTTATTTGAATATCGCTGTATTAAGCGGCAAAATCTGAAAAAAATGTAAAAGTGCTAACGGTTTAAGTTGATTGAGAACTAAGTTACCTTAGTAATTGAGGTTACTTAGTTCGCTACTTGATAGTCCTGACTAGTCCTTTGTTCAACATACTTATCAGTTTAAGTAACTACCTGTAAGCTAATAACCAAGAAAAACACTACTTGTTTTCTATATTCGCTAGACTAAAAGCGTGCTAAATATAACTTTGAGGATGTCTCAGCCACAGAGAGATTTAGCTTAACAAAGCTCTCTGTGATGATCTAGACAGTACCACTGCTAAATAAACTACGATGCCTTCAGTTTCCTTATGCTGCAATCCCAGTTCCCTGATTATCAATTAACCAGCTTGAATACCCGGTCGATTTACTCTGGCAATCCCAGCAATATCGTCCCCATGGTGGTAGAGCAGTCCGGTGTAGGAGAACGGGCGTTTGACATCTACTCGCGGCTGTTGCGGGAGCGCATTGTTTTTTTGGGTACACAAGTAGATGACGCCGTAGCAGACTCTATTGTTGCTCAAATGCTTTACTTAGAAGCTGAAGATCCAGAAAAAGATATTCAGTTATATATCAACTCTCCAGGGGGTTCGGTAACAGCAGGCATGGCAATTTACGACACCATGCAGCAGATTAGCCCAGATGTTGTTACGATATGCTTTGGTTTAGCGGCTAGCATGGGAGCATTTCTACTAACAAGTGGAGCTACTGGCAAGCGGATGGCACTACCTAATTCTCGGATTATGATTCACCAGCCTCTTGGCGGTGCTCAGGGACAAGCGGTAGACATTGAGATTCAAGCCAAAGAAATTCTATATCACAAGCAGCAACTCAATGAGCTGATGGCCTATCATACAGGTCGGTCATTGGAGAAAATTACAGAGGATACTGAGCGCGACTTCTTCATGTCGGCGGCTCAAGCCAAAGACTATGGTCTAATTGACCAAGTGATCTGTCGGCAAAACCTTCCCAGCTCAGAAGCTGCTGCTACTCCTAATTAATATAAGAGGCTTCTTATGTCTAAATACGACTCACATCTAAAATGTTCGTTTTGCGGCAAGTCTCAAGAACAGGTACGCAAGTTAATTGCCGGGCCGGGAGTCTACATCTGCGACGAGTGCGTTGACTTGTGTAACGAAATTTTAGATGAAGAGTTACTTGATTCGGGCTCTCCGGCTCCCCAGCCAGTACCTCGTTCGGAACCCCCCCAGAAGCGTCGCACTCGCGCTGAAGGAATATGTTTGAATCAGATGCCTAAACCGAGAGAACTCAAAAAGCATCTTGACGAGCATGTAATTGGTCAGGACGAGGCAAAAAAAGTTCTCTCAGTAGCAGTTTACAACCACTACAAGCGCCTAAGTTTTTTACAGTCTAAGAATCAGAACAAGCCAGCCGCAGAAGAATTAGTAGAGTTACAAAAGTCCAACATCCTGCTAATTGGTCCGACAGGTTGTGGTAAAACGCTTTTGGCTCAGACCTTGGCTCAGGTATTAGAAGTGCCCTTTGCCGTGGCAGACGCTACAACGCTGACAGAAGCTGGCTATGTAGGGGAAGATGTCGAGAATATCTTATTGAGATTACTACAAGTAGCTGATTTTGATGTGGAGGAAGCCCAGCAAGGCATCATCTATATCGATGAGATTGACAAAGTAGCGCGCAAGAGCGAAAACCCCTCAATTACCAGGGATGTTTCCGGCGAAGGTGTTCAGCAAGCCTTGCTCAAGATGTTGGAAGGAACAGTTGCCAATGTGCCACCTCAAGGCGGACGCAAGCATCCTTACCAAGACTGTATTCAAATTGACACCAGCAACATATTGTTTATTTGCGGCGGTGCCTTTGTTGGTCTCGATAAGGTAGTAGAGCAGCGCATTGGTAAGCGGTCAATAGGCTTTATTCAACCGGGAGAAGGTCAAACTAAAGAAAAGCGAGCAGCAGACTTACTGCGATACTTAGAGCCGGATGATTTGGTAAAATTCGGCATGATTCCAGAGTTCATTGGTCGTGTGCCAATGGTAGCAGTAGTAGAACCACTGGATGAGAAAACACTAGTCGCCATTTTAACGGAACCCCGCAATGCACTGGTGAAGCAGTATCAGAAGCTGCTAAAAATGGACAACGTGCAGCTTGAGTTTAAAGTAGAAGCAATTCGAGCAATCGCCCAAGAAGCCTATCGCCGTAAAACTGGTGCTAGGGCGTTAAGAGGCATTGTCGAAGAATTAATGTTAGACATCATGTATGAGTTGCCCTCCCGTAAGGACGTCACTCGCTGCACAGTTACGCGAGAGATGGTAGAGAAGCGCTCAACAGCAGAACTGCTGATGCATCCTTCCTCTCTACCGAAGCCAGAATCAGCTTAGTTGCTAATGTCACTAAGTTGAAGGTTGGAAGTTTGAATAGGGAAATTGATGGTTTTCTAGAGTTAAAAGTTATCGGGTTTAAAGTTGAAGGTTAGTTAGAGGAAACTTACAGCGAGTAACTCCAATTAACCTGCAACTTGTAATCTTTGATAGGCAAAGGACGAAAAATGCCTTACATTCAAGTTCGGGGTGTTGACCACTACTACGAATGGATTAAAAGACCAAAAACAGCCGAGAATCGACCTGTAATGGTTTTCATCCATGGTTGGGGTGGCTCTGCACGCTATTGGGAAAGCACAGCACAGGCTCTCTCAGAAGCGTTTGACTGTTTGCTGTACGATTTACGAGGGTTTGGTCGCTCACGGTTACCGCCAGAACCGATAGAGCCAATTACCTATGAAATGGAAGACTATGCTGAAGACTTGGCAGTATTGCTAGACGCCCTAAAACTAAATCGCGTCTGTATCAATGCCCATTCTTTAGGAGCATCAGCTGCGGCGATGTTTCTCAATCGTTATGCAGAGCGAGTTGAACGAGCAATTTTGACCTGTAGCGGTGCTTTTGAATACGAGGAGAAATCCTTTGCCGCTTTCCATAAAATCGGTGGCTATGTTGTTAAGTTACGTCCTAGCTGGTTAGGGGCGATTCCCTTTGCTGATAAGTTATTCATGAAGCGATTCTTGTACCGTCCCCTGCCTGCTACTGTTAGTCGTGCTTTTTTAGAGGACTACTTATTAGCAGATTACGAAGCAGCTTTGGGTACGATGTTAACGGCTGTTAGTAAATATGCAGCCGAGGTGATGCCTCAGGAGTTCGCTCAGCTTAGCGTACCTACCCTTTTAGTGTCCGGGGAATATGATAGGATTATTCCTGCGCAAATGGGGCGCACAGCAGCGCAACTTAGCGAAAAAATTGAGTATTTTGAAGTACCTAGTGCAGCTCACTTCCCGATGCTAGAAGCACCAGCAATTTATCTAGAAAGGGTGCGGGAGTTTTTGGGCGTTAATTACCCTATTCAAGCGTAAAAAACTAAAATTCAGAACGAAAATAATAATGAAGAAACCCCCAGATGGTAACATCCAGGGGGTTGATCAGGGTGCATCTACTACTTTCTTATTCCAGTGCCTAACACGAACCCTCCGGGTAGGTTTTGCAAAAACTTGATAGTTGTTGCAGTTTTCTACTTGTGAAGTCGCTCTCTAGAGTGGAAAATGTGGGAACCAGTGAGTAGGGACATTGCTTTTGAGGCGACTACTTTCGCCTTCTTGAGGAGGTGCTTTTATGCTTTTAAATTACTTCATAGGCTAACAGCCTCTTCCCTGCTGCCTCCTGCCTTATCTCAACGATAAATATTAAGCCAACCTACTTACCCTAAACCCAATTCGCGTTTGAGCAAATTAATCGACTTGTCGCCAATATAATTCCCACTGAGTACTATCTTGGGAGGACGAATTAAATCTTCTCTGGCAGCTTGAATTGCCTCTTGCACAATTGGATAACTTGTTTGATCACCGCAAATAACTGTTTGGGCAGAGCGAACTAGAGCATTCAGCTTATAAGTGTCTATAACCTGGGCTGTCATCAGTAGTAGCTCATCACCCCGCAAACTGTGGATAATAATTTCTACTATCTGTAAAATACCAGAACTAAGACTCACCACTCCTAGACAGCTATTTTTGGGGAGACTTTTAACCAACTGAATTTCTTTAGCGTAGTCGTAGATATCTAGGGGAATGACACGAACAGATTTAGGTGCCGCAATTTCCTCAGCTTTTCTAATAAAATAGCGGCTAGTCACTACTGTGGCAGAATTGGTTTGAGCCAGGGCTTCTGAGAGTTCCTCCATCGGCACTAACTGCACAGGGATTTTTAGGGAATGCTCTAGTTCGTGCACCATTAACTTACCAGCCCCCAAATCACGATTCTCAACTGTGACTAATACCCGCGCACTACAGCGCAAACGCCAGTCAATTTCTGCCAAGAAAAGTTCTCTAGCCTCGCTGAGGGAGCAACCTTGCCCTAGTAGTTCGTCGAGACTCTGTTGCACAACTTTGTAAGCTTCGGGGTATTCATCAAGGATCGGAGATTGACGTTTCGTGCCGCCTTCATGACCCTGTGCCTTGACATAAATCCCTGACCCTGCCAAAGATTCTACCAACCCCGTTTCTTCAAGCTGCCGATAAACCTTGCTAATCGTATTGCGGTGCAAACCAGTCTCCATTGCTAACTGGCGAGTACTGGGCAGTTTTTCTCCAGGGGGGTATTGCCGGGAAGCGATCGCAAACTGAATTTGGTCAAATAACTGCTTGGATGCAGGGATTTCACTGTCTTGCTGAATATGATACTTTACCATCACAGAGTCTCCACAGCACTCCGGTAAGCTAATAAAAGGGGAATTTCCACCATAGGTACATTAATAATCAATATTTTCTCTCATTATTAAATTTATCTTGACTAGACATTGATTTCCTAGGTAAATCGCTAACTAAAACATCGACATCTTACCAACAGGCATCATAACCGATGTTAATCATGAGAGTGTAATGATTTATCCACGCTGCCCTTTCGCCGAAATTCTCTCGACGGAGAACATCTCATTTACGTAGAACTACCCTGAACCACTAGAGTTAAGTTGAGGATTCCGGATTCTACCCCAGACTTTTGGCAAAATAAGATGAGTTACCTGAACCACTCAGAGCCACGTAGTAAAAGTTAGACAAGACAGCACGCTTTTGACGACCACTTATGTAAATTTTTGCCCTATATTACTATTATATTTCGCTTCTGAGTAGACTTAAGTTAAAAACTCGTTTACTGTTTACTAGTTAGAGTTATTTGGAGAAACTGCAGAAAAAATCGACGCGATTCTATCAGATATTTTATTCTAAAAATAGGCAGTTAGCAAGCTATTGACTAGGTAATTGAAAACAAAGTAATGCGTCAATTAATTGAATATAATTGCATAATTTTTTCGCGATTAGCCCTACCTGTTGTTGCATTTGTAGTAGTCATTTTCTGAGTTTATGGTCTAAACCAAGAACCAAAAAATAATCAACAATAAGCAAAAATAGTTAGATAGAACTCTGGATCTGCGAAAATAATTGAGGTATTTTAGAGTTAAAAGTCGAAGTATTATTTGCCGCCTAATTCTGGAGTAAATTATCGCAATTATAAAATTAAGTTAACTTCAAAAGAGTGCAACAAAATCTTCAAAATTAATCATGGCAAATAGAAAGATTTCTACCAATTTCGTCAAAGTAACTAATAATTCTGTGGAAATTCCAGCTTATCTGGCAATGCCATTAGGTGAGGGGCCTTTTCCAGGAGTAGTTGTATTGCAAGAAATTTTTGGAGTGAACTCTCATATCCGGGATGTCACAGAAAGGTTTGCCAAAGAAGGCTATATAGCAATCGCACCGGCACTATATCAACGCCAAGCCCCTGGCTTTGAAACGGGTTACACTGCTGAGGACATTAAAATAGGCAGGCAGTATAAAGAGCAAACCAAAGCTTCCGAACTACTCAGTGATATCCAAGCAGCAATCAATTACCTGAAAAGTGAAACGCCGTTACAAGATGACACTGTGGGTTGTATTGGTTTCTGTTTTGGCGGTCATGTTGCCTATTTAGCCGCTACCCTACCAGAGATTAAAGCCACAGCTTCCTTTTATGGCGCTGGTATTACCACGATGACTCCGGGGGGTGGTGAGCCAACTGTGAGTAGAACATCAGAGATTAGTGGTACGATTTATGGCTTCTTCGGCAAGGAAGACGTCAGCATTCCCCAAGCACAGGTAGACGAGATTGAAGCTACCCTCGAAAAACACCAAATCAAGCACCACATCTTTAGTTACGATGGAGCTGAGCACGGTTTCTTTTGTGACCAACGCGCTAGCTACAATCAGACTGCGGCAACTGATGCCTGGGAGAAAGTAAAGCAGCTATTTCACAAAGAACTCTCCCCTGTGTCTTAAAGCTTCGTCCCGCACCTCTTTTTGTGAGCGGGTAGTTAGCTCTTTTTTCAAGTGATTAATTGTCATGAATTCAGAATCAACTAGTTCTCAAACAAGCAAAGTGTCCTTTTCTATGGACGATTTTGCTAAAGCCCTGGAACAACACGACTACGAGTTTCAAAAGGGGCAAGTAGTACGCGGCAAGGTTTATAGGTACGAAAGCGATGGCGCGTATATTGACATTGGCGGCAAGTCTCTAGCTTATGTTCCGTTTCAGGAAGTTTCCTTGCAAACGACAGGGGATTTAGCTGAACTACTGCCTCTGCAAGGGGAAATGGATTTTCTCATTGTTCGGGAGCAAGACGCTGAGGGTCAGATAACGCTTTCGCGGCGTCAACTGGAAATTAAGCGCGTTTGGGATGAGTTGGTAGAAATACAAGATGATAATAAATCATTGCAAGTGCGCGTTTCCGGCGTGAATAAGGGCGGTGTTACCGTAGATTGGCAGGGTTTACGGGGGTTCGTGCCGCGATCGCATTTAAGTCAGCGAAATGACTTAGAATCTTTGGTCGGTCACAGCTTGACGGTAACTATTCTAGAAGCTGACCGCGATCGCGACAAGTTAGTGCTTTCCCAGCGGCAAGCCAGCCGTGCTGAGAGTTTCAGCCAACTAGAGCTAGGTCAACTAGTAGAAGGCAGCGTTGTTTCTATTAAGCCCTTTGGTGTCTTTATTGATTTTGGTGGTAGCACCGGCTTACTGCATATTAAGCAAGTGAGCCAAAACTTCATTCAGGATCTCTCAAAAATGTTCGAGATGGGTCAGCCGATTAAGGCAATGATTGTTAACTTAGATGAAGGGCAGGGGCGAATTTCTCTCTCTACCAGGGTTTTAGAAAATTATCCAGGAGAAATGGTGGAGAAGATGGCTGAGGTAATGGCTAGTGCCGAAGCGCGTTCAGAACGTGCTCGAACTAAAGTATTGCAACAGTAGTAACTGCACCACTGCCACATTTACTGGTAAGAAAATCTGATATCGAGCATCGCACAGGAGAAATTATATCTGATGACTCAAGAAGATGGATCACTGCGAACTCTTACTGTAGATATTGGTGGCAGTGGTGTTAAGGTAATGGTCTTGGATGAAACTGGCAATCCCTTAACAGAACGCTGCCGCGTCAAAACACCCCAACCTCCCACCCCGGAACTCGTGACTGACGCGATTGTTCAGTTAGCAGCACTGCAAGGTGATTTTGAGCGTGTATCGGTGGGATTTCCCGGTGTAGTACACGCTGGTGTGACTCATACAGCAGTAAATTTAGATCCCGGTTGGCACGGGTTTGATTTAGCCACCGTACTTTCTGAACGTGTCGGAAAGCCAGTACGTGTGGCAAATGATGCCGATGTGCAGGGATTGGGAACAATTTCTGGTCAGGGGGTGGAAATGGTAATTACCCTGGGTACAGGCTTTGGCACTTCTTTGTTTGTCGATGGAAAAATGGTGCCAAATTTAGAAATAGCCCACCATAATTTTCGCAAAGGTGAGACCTACGAAGAACAGTTAGGGCGTGCAGCACTGAAAAAAGAGGGCAAAAAAACCTGGAACCGTCGTTTAGAAAAAGCGATCGCTTCTCTTGAGCATGCCTTTAATTACGATTGTCTTTATATCAGCGGTGGTGAGGTTTCAAATATCAGCTTTGAGTTACCAACCAATGTCAAAATTGTGAATAACGTCAATGGCTTGTTGGGTGGTATTGCTTTGTGGCGAGATTAGTAAATGGAAAATGGTTAATTGAGCTGTAAAGTTCAAATTTCTATTTTCTATCGACTTTGAGCAAACCAGCGGCGGATTAACTCTACCTGGAAGCGGTAGCCGTCGCCTACTCGCTCGATTAATTGGCGTCTAGAAAGTAAATTAAGAACAGTATTTAAGTTATCAGGAAATAGGGGTAATAGAGCTTTCCTTTTGACCATCACTTCTTCCCCCTGTGCTGCCAAGAAACGCAGTATTTCTAACCCAGCATAATTGACTTGATTGAGCTCGATATCGACAAAAAAAAAGCTACCACTACTTTTTTTTTGTTAATTGAAACTAAAAATACTATTGTTAATGCCTTAGAAGATTTGCCTCAACTACTGACCTACGACTATAAAAAGTTAGAATCATAATCAGGCATTTGGGGACTTAGCACCAACGGGATGAATTATCAGTTTGCCTATATTCAATCAGGTAGTCAGCCCACTTATCAATTATTTCCGGAACTAAGCTTAATTCGACCTGAGCAGTCCATCGAATTGTTGCAAGTTTTAAAAGCAATTTGCAAATTACACTACTCTTAGGTGGGAAAAAATATTAACTTTGAGAAGTTTTTTTTTGCAAAAAAAAGCAAAGTATTCCTATACAAATATCCAGAATATAGCTGTAAATTATAGTGCGAATACTTTGCCCCGAAAAAGATCACCTAAAATTAATCTTCTCTCTCGCCAATATCGCGCTTCAAGGGTCGCTTATGGGTGAAACTAAAAGTATCTCCACTCTCAATCACCCGTCGCATTTCTTCATACATAGGATAGTCACCAACCCCACTGATACTTGCCCAACCTCGTGACCTAGTTAAAGCAACAAATAGCTGGTTACGTAGACTCACCTCACTCTCATTTCTGGCAACATTATCAAAGCCAACTACGTAAACCATATCTGCTTCATTTCCCTTGGCACGAGGCACGCGAGATATGGTTATTCCATCTTCCATCCAAAAACGATCATGATCAATATGTGGCCACTGGGGTTTGAGTTCATTCAATTCTAAAGCAGTAGGAATATAAATATCAATTCCTTGCTCTATTAAGAAACTAGCTACCTGATTTTCTAACTCCATTGCCTCGTAAGTTGAGCCTAAAATAATCACCAAAATTTCACGACTAGGCTTGAGCTCATCATGATAAAGGTTATGCATAACCTTCTCGGATAAAGCCGTCATTTCTTCTTGACGGGAGCCATAAGTTTCAAACTCTAATACTGGTTCTCCCCATAACTCAGGTACAGGATTTGGAGAGTTTTCTGAAGGTCGATGGAGAGTGATTTGTTGACCAGGAATAAACTTACCTGTGACTTCATAACCAATTCTTTCCCAATCTGGCTTTCTGGTAATTCCTGTCAGCATACCCTCTGGACGTAGCAGTCCCATTCCAATCGCATGAGCCGCTGTGAGAATTGGGCCAGGGGTGCGATAGCAGCGCAGCATCACTTCTGATTTTTTAATCCCACCATTGTATTGCGAACCCTGGGATAATAATCCATTGAGATTTTCGCCAAATAACTCTTTTGCTGTCGGAATTTTCAGTGTATCAAGACTTTGGGCTTCATCATAAGCCCAAATTAAGCGTCTTTGCTCTGGTTGTTCTGGTTCAACTGGTCGTAAGGCTTGATACGCCATCCAATAAATTGCTTGTTTGTCTTGATACTTTAGGTCATCTTCAGATACTAAATCTTGTCCTTCGTCAATTAAAATTGCATCAAAGGTTGGTTCAATTTTGATTTCTTCAGACAGTCGTTTACAAATTTCAGCTAATGCTCTGTTCGGCTGTTTTTGAGTTGTGTCTCTCGCTGACTTTGCTTTAGTGCCATTCAACTTACAAATTGTGCCATATAAACCGGCCTGCTCCTGAGATCCCCAAGCATGAAGCACTCGTAGCTTGCGATTATGCTGGTGGTCATACTGGATATCGCCATTACTGAAACGACGTAACCAACGATCCACTAGTCCAATAATCATGTCATATAGTGCACGACTGAAGAACACCAAAGCAATATCCCAATCTGGGTGTTTCAAGTGCATATGGGCGGCTTTCTGGCACAGCAACACAGTTTTTCCTGACCCCGCAATGCCTCGCAGTCGTTGAAAACCAGGGGGAATTTCCTTGCCAATGTGTTCCTGCTGCAAATCCAATTCATAGAGATGCTCAGAGCAAGTTGCCACAATCTCAGCACGCATCTTACCATTAGTAGAAACTAGGGTACGGGGAGAGCGGCGCAGAACAGGGGTGCCACTAATTACCGCCTTAAGTAACTTCCACTGTTCATCATTTAGATCTTCCCCAGGAACGACAGGCGCGGCTTGTTGAATACACTCAAAAAAACCAACCTTACCCAACTGGTCTTGAAAGATAATTGGCGGACAACTAGGTAATTGATCAAAACCCTTCTGTTGCCATTGTTCTTGAGTAATCAGGGGTAAAGCAACCATTGCTCTGCCAGTGACTTGACGCCAAATTAGTTTTTCACGATCGCAGTATGCTATCAGTACCCGCAGTTGACGTTCAGCCTGTTCATAAGGATTACCTTCATTAGCGTAAAAGTTTTGGAACTGCCACAAATGACCATCAACCGCCACAATTTGGTCAAAAGTAACAGACTTTACCTCGATTACAATTAAACTGAGTTCTCTATCTACAATAAGAATGTCAGGCTCCTTACGAATCTCTCCCACCTTAGAGAAAATAGGGTAGCGCCAATAGGCAATACAGTTGTGATCTGAAAAGGCGTTCTTGGTGGCATCCCACACCTTTTGCTCACCTGATGCTCCACTTTCTCCAATTGCCTCAGTAGTGATAAACTTGCGACCCTGATCTATTTCGATAGCTAACATGTAGATTTACTCTCTCTAGTACAAGCAACCGCTTAAAGCAGCACTAGATATAGAGTTCCCCAATCGTCAGCTCAAATCACAGAATGCGGAATTTTTTTGTTAGGTTATATCTAAAACTAACTCAAAATCTGATCAATCATCCGGTTAGCTTGCGAACTATAACCACCACCAAACAAATTAAAGTGGTTCAAAATGTGATATAGATTGTAAAGAGTTTTGCGCCGCTGGTAACCTTCATCCAAAGGCCACGCTTCGTTATAGCCGCGATAGAAAGCAGCAGGAAATCCACCGAATAATTCCGTCATTGCCAGATCAACTTCGCGATCGCCAACATAAGTTGCAGGATCTAAAATGACAGGTTCTCCTGATGTCGTAACTGCCGCATTTCCTCCCCATAAATCACCGTGTACCAGAGAAGGTTGAGGTTGATGATCCAGCAGTTTTGGTGCTAGGGTCAGTAATTTATCTTGCTGAGAAAAATGCCCTCCATGACGCCGCGCTAGTTGGAACTGATAGCCTAAACGGTGTTCAGTAAAAAATTCTGCCCAATTACTATTCCAGGTGTTAATTTGTGGTGTCGAACCAATTGTGTTGTTTTGGTTCCAACCAAACTTTCCCTCAGCTTCTTGGGGAAGTTTTGCCCGATGCATTGCTGCTAGCTGACGCCCCATTTCCTCAGAAACTTGAGTATTTTTGCTACCACCCAATTCCAGCCATTCTAAGACAATGTAAGCAGAATCAGCAGCCGTACCCAGGCAAATCGGTTTTGGCACCAGAATTGTTTTAGTTGCAAACATTTGCTTTAAGCCAAGTGCTTCAGCCTCAAACATCTGCACTTGAGATGCTTGGCTGAGTTTGACAAAGTAAGTACAAGTATCGCCAATTAAGGCATAGCTTTGATTAATACAGCCACCACCTACAGACCGGCGATGATTAATCTCAAATGCTTGACCAGTTACTTGGCTAATCTGGTTAGTAATTTCTGTCCACATTTTTGATTTTAGATTATTAGATAGTCGGTAGTTTCCAGCAGGTTGCAATTAGTATTCACCCTACCAGAGTAGGGCAGAGTCCTGAGTCTCTCTACCCCCCCCTATCTTCCTCTCTCTAAACCTAAGCTGGTTTGACGGTAACAATGCCATAAGCATCCGGAGATAAATACTCTACAGCCGCTTTCTGGAGTTGATCGGCATTGATAGACTGAATACGAGCCGGGTAGCCTAGTGCTGGAGCTAAATCACCTAATTGTGAATAATAATAGCCGTATAAACTCGTGCGATCGCTGGGTTTCTCATTGCCAAAAATAAACCGATTTGCAACTTGTGTACGAATACGAGCAATATCAGTTTCTGCGATTATTTCTGTTTGCAACTTGCTGATATGTTGTCTAATTGCCTCTTCTACCTCTGCCAAGTTCTCTGCTGGCAATTGCGCAGAAATATAAAACAAACCCTGAAGTTTCTGTGTCATATTACTAACCCCAATATGACTAACAAGTTGTCTCTCTTCTCGCAAATCTCGTACCAGCCGAGACATACGACCATGACCTAAAATACCTGCCAGAACATCTAGTGTGTAGGTTTTTTCTAACTGTGTCATCCCTGGCACGCGCCAAATCATGACCAGCCGTGACTGCTGTAAGGTTTCATCCACGTATTCCTGGCGAACAACTCCGGGAAAAGCCGGTTCAGGCTCAGATGTAGGCAAAGGTGAGGGTTGAGAGTTTAGGGATTGATGGCGTTCCTCAGTTAACCGAGTAAAACCGTCGGCCACAATTTCAATCAATTCTTCAACCGGCAAATTTCCTACGGCGACTGCTGTCATTGAGTTAGGTTGATAGCAGTTGGCGTGAAAATCACGCATTTGCTGGGGTCGGAGTTGTTCAATCACCGAGGCTGGCCCGAGTACCTGTCGTCGGTAAGGCAGCTTCTCAAAAGCTGTCTCAATCGCCCTTCTAAAGGTGCGGCGGTTGGGGTTATCGTCTGAGCGGCGAATTTCTTCTAGAACTACCAAACGTTCATGCTCAAAGTCATCATCAGGAATACTGGGGTTAAGCACTACATCTAGTTGCAATGGTGCAAGTTGAGCAAAATCTTGGGGAGCCGTCGTGATGTAGTAGTGGGTGTAATCTTGGCTAGTGGCGGCATTAGTCACCGCACCCCGCTCTTCAATTAGCTGCTCAAACTCGCCTCTTTTTATCCGTGGCGTTCCCTTAAAGACCATATGCTCTAGAAAGTGAGCCATACCGTTGATCTCATCGGGTTCAACAGCAGAACCGACGTTAGTCCAAACATTAAGGCTGACAGCTTCGACAGGCATCTGCTCTGCCACGATGGTTAGACCATTAGGAAGCTTCTTAATGGTCGGGGAGTTGAGAGTCAAATTTTTGAGCAGAGTTGAAGTCATTATTGATTTGCTTTGATGCTATTACTCTCTATCTTACTGGGAGAAGGTTTATGATAAGTAATGTTAAGATAACAGCACTTCATCAATGTTGAGTGGTAGAAGCGGTAGCGACAAGTTTCGGATAGTTGTGATTGGGGCGGGAATTGGTGGTTTAACTGCTGGCGCGCTATTGGCTTGTCGCGGTTATCGCGTCTTGGTGCTTGACCAAGCCCTAGTACCTGGAGGATGTGCTTCTACCTTTAAGCGTCGTGGATTTACCTTCGATGTTGGTGCTACCCAGGTAGCTGGTTTAGAACCGGGTGGCATTCACCGGCGGATTTTTGACGAGTTAGAGATTGACTTACCAGCAGCAACGCCCTGTGACCCGGCTTGTGCCGTATTTCTTCCTGGCGAGACAGAACCAATTAATATCTGGCGTGACCCAGAAAAATGGAAAAAAGAACGACAAAGGCAGTTCCCAGGTAGTGAACCTTTCTGGCAATTGATGACCACCTTGTTCAATGCTAGTTGGAAATTTCAAGCTCGTGACCCAGTATTACCACCTCGTAGTTTATGGGATATGTGGCAACTAACCTCGGCGGTTCGTCCCGATACCTTGATTACCCTGCCCTTTACCTTCACGACAGTAGGGGATGCTTTACGCAGATATGGACTTTATGAGAATCAGCGGCTGAGAACTTTTTTGGATTTACAACTCAAGCTTTATTCCCAGGTAGATGCTGATCAGACAGCATTGCTGTACGCAGCCACAGCACTAGGTGTTTCCCAGGAACCGCAAGGGTTATTTCATCTCCAGGGTAGTATGCAAGCACTAAGCGATCGCTTGGTGGCAGCCCTGGAAAAATATGGTGGTAAGCTACTAATGCGCCACACAGTCGAACAAATAGAAGTCTCAGACGGTAAAGCCAGCAGTATTAGGATTCGCAACCAGAAAACGGGCGCAGTTTGGACAGAATCGGCTGATCAAGTAGTTGCCAATGTCACCGTACAAAACCTCGTGAAGCTCTTAGGAGAGGCAGCAACCGCAGGTTATCAGCGTCGGGTGTCCAAATTACCACCAGCATCAGGTGCCTTTGTTATCTATCTGGGTGTTGACCAAAGTGCTATTCCCCAGGCTTGTCCACCCCATCTCCAGTTTCTCTATGATTACTCTGGTCCCATCGGAGAGAATAACTCTTTATTTGTCTCAGTTAGTAAGCCAGGAGATGGACGCGCACCAGAGGGTAAAGCCACAATCACCGCTTCTTCCTTTACCGACGCCGCAAAGTGGTGGCAGGGTTCTGGAGAAGATTACGATACATTAAAGCAGCAGTATAGCCAAGAAGCGATCGCTCGTCTCGCTGACTATTTTTACTTAAAACCGGAGACGATTATCCACCAAGAAGCAGCTACTCCCCGCACCTTCGCCCACTACACAGGACGTGAGCAGGGTATTGTGGGTGGAATTGGTCAAAGAGTGGCAACATTTGGGCCGTTCGGGTTTGCCACTCGCACACCTGTTAAATCCCTTTGGCTGGTGGGAGATTCCACTCATCCGGGGGAAGGTACTGCTGGAGTTAGTTACTCTGCCCTTACAGCAGTGCGACAGATTGAGGCATCGGTGAAATAAGTAATAAGCATGCCCTTGAGCGGAGCGAAGGGTAATAAGTAATAAGCATGCCCTTGAGCGGAGCGAAGGGTAATAAGTAATAAGCAATAAGTAATAAGTAATAATACTCGGCATTTTTCTGAATCATCCGGCGAGTAGAGACATGACACGTCGTGTCTCTAGACATTGACCCAAAACCGATTAACTATTACTGTTCTCCGCCACCTAACTCATTTTGCCAAGAAAATTTAAATTATTGTATAAATTGCCCTCCAAAACCCCCTAACCCATTCCTCCGTTATCTAACAATAGGTAATAGCGGTGACGTTTGTGTTATTGTCATGGGAGCGGAGACTAAGCAATGTATGTGTATCGCACCTCTCAGTTCAGCGATAAAGCAGAGCGGTATGGTGTCCAACCTCGAATTGATGACCTGTGTGCTGAACTGGAGACTCAGAGAGTTGATCAGGTGCAGGCACATTTTGAAAGAGTCTATCCTTACTTAAAGCGCCGTATCCTTAACCGGCGAATCATTGCCCACATTCTCAGGATTGATGATCAGCCAGTGCTGTGTCTTCTCGATATCTTTAAGCGGGGAGATAAAGACTACGAACAGTTTCTTGAAGCCCCCCTTGAGTATGGCAGAACGCATTTCGAGCCTCAAATAGATGAGCAACAAGTTCGAGGCTGGCTTAGTCAGAAAACAATCGAGCAACCTACCACTAAAAAACTTCCGGAACTACCAACTAATCTGCTTCCTTGGTTGGAACCCCCTGGTTGGACAATGGAAATGGCTACGGAAGACTGGGTGATCTATGAAAGCGAAGAATGGGTTAGGCGATTCCGCGAACCTGCTATTCAAGAAGCCTGGGACACTTATTACCAAATTATTCTAGGTATTAGAACTAAAACTAGTCCAGGGTCGGATTTTCCTGATTGGTCAAATGTCAGGCTATGCGAGGCAAACAATCGTTATATACTCTATAGCGAACCGAACACCGCCGATGACACAGTTGGGGGAGTTTTGTTTTTACTGGCTCCTTTTGAACACGAACCATCGGAAGAAGAGATTAGCCAGGTAGGCTACCGAACAGGCTTGTTTGATGACTCCGAGACGACCGACATCTTAGCACGGCAATTAAGTTTGTCTGAGTTAACACCTTTCGCTCGACGTTCTTATCCGGCTTATCTGTTGGCCGATGAGGAAAGTTGGTTAGCGATTGAGCGAGGTGAAGAAGTAAATCTGGCTCTTTCGACGGAAGAAGAGCAAATTCTTCAATCAGTTTCCGCTTCAGCACCGAGTCATGGCTCTTTACCATTATTTATTAATGGGCGAGCGGGTAGCGGCAAGTCCACCATGCTACTTTATTTGTTTGCCGACTACTGCCACAGAAAATACTACAACAAGCAGGGAGAAAGCCGACAAAAGTCTCTTCCCGGTGAACCTTTATTTCTGACCTATAATGAGCGCTTGCTAGAAGTTGCCAGAGATGGTGTTAATCGGCTGCTATCATCTCATCACCGTTTTGTCGCTCAAAGGAACCAAAGGGAGGATGTGTACACTATTAATCACAACTTCCAACCTTTTAGCAAGTTTCTCTTGGGCTTATTGCCAGCCAGAGAACGTGATCGCTTCGTCCAGTCGAAATACATTTCTTTCCATCGCTTCAAACAACTTTATCAAGGACATAATTTTTCTGATTCCTTGGCAAAAGTTGTACTAAGACTGCCGCAAAAAAGGCGCTATTCACCAGAAACTTGTTGGCATGTAATCCGCACTTTTATTAAAGGGTATGGACTAGAAGATTACATGACTCCCGAAGACTATCAGGAGGAAGTGCCGCGCAAAGAACGCACAATTGACCTTGAGAAGTTCCAAGGTATTTATGAAACTATTTGGGAACGCTGGTATAAGCGTCTCACTCAAGAACAAGGTTATTGGGATGACCAGGATCTAATAGCTAGAGTTCTCAAATTTAAATACTATAGTCCTTCGTTTTCTGCCATTTTCTGCGATGAAGCCCAAGACTTTACCCGGTTGGAGCTTCAGTTAATTATGCGGCTGTCTATTTTTTCTCAATATCATCTAGGATATCAGCCAATTTATAACCTGCCCTTTGCCTTTGCTGGAGACCCATTACAAACCTTGAACCCAACAGGATTCCGTTGGTCTAACCTACAAGCTGCATTTGATGCAGAAGTGGTTAAGGCACTAGATCCCACAGAGCAACTTCAGCTAGAGATTAACTTTCAAGAACTAGCATTTAACTATCGCTCTAGTCCCCAAATTGTTCAAGTCAATAATTTAATTCAGTTATGGCGTCATGTGCTATTTAATATTCATGAACTAAAACCACAAACACCATGGCAACGAGGTAATTTTCCTGAACCTCAAAAGTTTATTATTAACCAGAACATTACCAGAGAAGATCTAAAAAATTATCTAAGGCAAACAATCATTATTGTGCCTTGTGAAGAGGGTGAAGAAGCAGCCTATACAAAAAATGATCAGGTACTTTCAGAGATTTTTTCCCAGAATTCTGATTCAGAAAAAAATCATCAAGATACGTTTGTACCCAAGAATATTTTGAGTGCCATTGCTGCCAAAGGATTAGAATTCAAAAAAGTTATTCTCTATAAGTTTGGTGAAGAATGCCACCAAAGCGTCTGGAATCTTAAAAACCAACCTACAGACCAAAGAGTCAAGATCGAATACTTTTTTAATAAGCTTTACGTTGCTGCTAGTAGAGCCACAGAACGTTTATTTGTTGTGGACTCGGAAACAGGAGATAGGCAACTGTGGCAACATGCCAGTGATGAAGCACTCTTATATGCTATGCGGCAGCATGCTACCAATCGAGAACTTTGGGAGGAGAATGTTCGCACTATCAGTCTGGGAATAGCCAAAAATGCTCAGGATATGTGCGACGATGAACCGCAACTAATTGCCACCGAGTTAGAAAAGAAGGGATTAAGTTCAGAAAATCCTGGTTTACTTAGACGTGCCAGACAGTTTTACCTTGATATTGGTGAAATCAATCAAGCTGGCTTTTGTGAAGCTTGGATACTCAAAATTGAAGGGTTTTTCAGGGAAGCTGGAAACCGCTTTCTGGATTTAGGTAAATTGGATGAGGCCTGGCAGTGTTTCTGGCAGGGAATATGCTGGCCAGAGTTAGTTGATTGGTACAAAGAAAACTCAGAAACACAGTTAGTTAATCAAGCAAATAAGACTATAGGGTATCAACTGGCAATTTTTATGGTTGCTGAATCAAGTAATCTGGAAGCTATCAGTAATTTCACTTCTTTTATTCTTGATAATTTGCCAACAAGTCAGTCTAAAACTCAACTTGCTCAAAAGGCTTGCCTTGATTCAATACAGTTTTATGCAGCAGCGGCTCCCCAAGAGCAATGGACAACAGCTATCAAAGAATATGGGAAACGCCTTGAGGGACTGCTAGAAATTAGAGAGGTCAAACGAGAAGAATGGCAAAGGTTTGGACAGGCACTTAATGCTTTAAGTTTAGCTGGTTACCAAGGCTTTAATCATCTGATAGCTAAGTGCTTCTACCGAGCTGAAAACTATGAGCAGGCGGTACGTATTTGGGAAGATTGCGGTAACACTAAGAGTAAAGAGTATTACCGAGCAAAAGCCTTAATATTAGGTCTCTCGCAGGCTTTAAAGTATTGGTGGCACCAAGGGGAAACTCAGACTATTCTCGCCGAGTGGGAGCAAGCAGGAAAACCACGGGATCGCAACTGGCTTGAGTACGTCGCGCCTGCCTTGGAAAAGCAACATCAGTACCAGCAGGCTTTTGTTGTCTATATTTGGTTAGATCAACTGAATAAGGTTAAAGAATGTTTTGAGAATGCCTGTCAGGGAACACCAAACATCAAGATATTGACTGTTTTTTTGCAATATCTTTATCGACACAAGTACTTTGGTGAGGCTATAGAAGTAATTGGCAAGTATTTTACTAAAACCATCGGATCCGAACATCAAAAATTAGATTTGAAGTTTTACATTATTAATCAATTATCTGGTTCAGAATTAACACCAGATACTCTCACAAAAGAGGAGCGCTTAGACCATGAAAGATTCCTTAAAGAACAAGTTTTTTCAAACTCTAACTGGCGTCAGTATCTATCAGTGCAGCAAGTAGGAATTACCTGGGAAAAACTTGGTTCATTGACAGAAGCTCTAGAATTTTACGAGGGATTTGTTGCTTCTGATGAGCAGGAGTTGTGTCAATGGTCACGAGAGCGTTGGCTTGCTGTTAAGAAGAAACAGGCGAATTCTGCTAGAAAGCAAGGTCAAGTCAGCCAAGCGTCAAAATTTTACTCAGAATTACTGGCGAAAGCTCACATCTGGTCAATTAATCAGCAATATGTGACCCTTGACCCCCCGCCAGTTTCTCACGAGCGCCCAATACATCAAAACCGAAAAGATTCCGTCAAGGTTTCTGCCGGTATTACTTCAGCAGTTGATCAACAATCATCGAGGCTTAATAAACCTATAATTAGAGGATTGCCACAAGGAACCAAGATCGAACAGCTAGAGTATGGTGTGATTCGATTCGGGGTTCGTCACTTAGCTATTAAGGTCATGATACAGGCTCAGCAGATTCTGATTACTGATGTTCTCAGTAATCGAGAAGTTCGTTTAGACTGGTCAAAATTTCAAGTCAATTTGGGAAATGCCACAGTAGAAGCCGTTGGTAGTAAACAGTTATCTTTCACTGTGACCACAAGTGGCTACAGTGGCAAGTTAATTATCGGTGATAAAAAGCACCAACTAGAAATATATATTCAGGGCTTGTCCGGCAAAATCCAACTGGAAGTTTAACCGTCTTTCTGGCTAATCTTTCTTAAATAATACGACTAGGGAATTGGCTTTTTGGAAGATGGTCCTAAAATCAGAGGTGTTGGCTGTAATAGTGCCTGCCACGAGCGGATTTGTCCTTGAGCTTCTTCATAAGGCGCAGTGCCCGAGGGAATCATCTTAGCAATCGCAATCGCACCAGCAACATCAAAAGACGACCTCTCTTGTGCCATCGCCAAAATTTGATAGCCCCAGCGATTGACTAACGTCGGTACTTCTGAGCGTGCTGTCGCTGAGGTTGGTACTTGCCTTGCTGCCACAATTGCATCTCGCAGCGCTTCTGGCGTTCCGGGATTAGCTGTTCGGTAGGCTACCTGCAAACGCTGTTGACCAGCGATTTCCGTCTCCCAGTTTCTAACATTTTGTTGCGCTTCGCTATAAAGCGCCCTTCCTGATTGAATTTTTTTGGCGGCAGCAATCGCCCCTGATAAATCACCTCTGTTAGCTAGAGTACGTGCTTGGTCAAGATAAGGCTGGTCTTGCTGCCGCTCCATAGAGCTTCTCCACCGCCTGATGTTTTCTTGTGATTCCTGGTAAAGAACGCGCCCTTGAGTAATATTATTAGCTTCTTGAATAGCTGCTCGCAAAGCTTCAGCATTACCAGCACTGGCAAGTTGTACGGCACGGTCAAGATAAGGCTGGTCTTCTAGCTCTTGAATAGATCTCTCCCAGTCATTAATTTTCTGTTGTGCTTCTTGGGAAAGTGCTCTACCAGGAGGAATACGGCTAGCTTCGTCAACGGCTTCTTGCAAAGAAGCTACACCGCCGAAACTAGCCAGTTGTGTCGCACGTTCGAGGTAAGGACGGTCTTCTATAGTCTCAGCTTGCTTACTCCAGCGTTGGATTTCTTGGCGAGCTTCCTGATAGCGAGGATTACCCTGGGGAATCTGCCGTGCTTCGGTAACTGCCATCCTCAAATCGCTGGTCAGACCTGAATCAGCAAAGGTTCGCGCCCGTTCTAGCTTGGCAACATCTTCAACCTCTCGCTGCCAACGGCTGATTAATTGCTGCCCTTCCTTATACAGAGGACGGTTTGGTTCTAGTCTTTCTAGGGAAGCGAGGGCTGCTTCTATATCCCAACTTGTTCCTGATTCAGCGCGAGATAAAGCACGTCCAATTTCGAGCAAATCGGCTTGTACTGCCGCCAGTTTAAGATTGGTGGGCAATTTATTGGCAATTTCCAGGACGCCAGTACCGTCAAATTTCTCAATCCGGTTCTTCGCCAATTCCACTAGCTTGTTGCCAGACTCGGCAATTAAATTTTGAGCTTCTTTATAGGCATAACTTTCTGGCTTGATTTGCTCTGCCTGCTTAATTGCTTCTAAGATTTTTTCGACATTGCCACTTTTGCTAAGCTTATAGGCTTGGTCTAGCTGCTCACTATCTTTACGGGCAATCCCAATCAAATCAGAGAGTTGCTCATACTTTGTGGTTGCCCAGTACTTATTGTCGATATTGGTCAGTGCTACTGCTTCTCGAAAAGCTTGGTTCCAGTTAGACTGTCTCAGTTCTTGCTCAGTTTTCTGGTAAATTGCTTCTGCCTGTGACCAGATGAACTGCCAACGCTCAACTTGCTTATCTACAAGATTGTAGGCAGGGACTCCGTCTGGAATCTTCCTGGCAATCTTGACCGCGTCCTTGAGTTTGCCTTCTTGGAACTGCTGTTCACCGATTTTTAAGATATCGAGAGACCACTCTTCGATATGACGGTTAATTTCTGGACGCAAGGGGTGGTCATCTGGCAAGCTGTCAACTAGATCTAGCGCTTCTAGTAAGTCTTCTGATGTCTGCTTGGAAGCTGCCAATTGCCCGCAGTAGAGACGCAGGGAAGCGGAAGCCGTTGGCCAAAATATTTTGGGGCAGTTGGGGACTGCTGGCAACTTTAATAACAAGCCCGCTGCCACAATTCCCAAGCCACTGGAAGCCAATAAGACTATGGCTCCCCAGAATTGCCAACTACTGGGATTAAAGAGTCGCTTTAGTTCCCGATTAGGTTGCTGGGGCGGAGTGGAGGTAACTGTTGGTGTAGCCAAATTTCGAGTATCCAAATTTGCAGTTTTTAGGGATGGGCCTTGTGAGCGTGAAGCATGGGAAGATTGAGGAGGATTTGGCACTCCTGACGCCCAACTATCTGAGGGATGTTGAGGAATGCGCTCACTTTTTTCGTTTTGCCAATCATTAAGCCGACCTAGCCTTGAAGACTTCGAGTCAGGCCAACGCTCAGGAATATCTCTATGTCTGGTCATAACTCAACTCACACCACCACACGCTACACCTAGTTCAGCATGCTTTATAGCATTGTCAGTAGTTGAGATCCTACCCTCCCTAGACAGAAAAAGCTACATACTATCTTAATGAGTCTCAGTATACCTATACGAATTGCCAAAGCTTAGCTGGTGGCAACCGCCCTTATTAGTGAGGTAAATCCACTAGCGAGGGCGGTTGTCTCGCTTTAAAGCGTCTTCGTCTTTGCCGAGCTACGCTCACTATGCTAGCCTGAGGCTTCTGTGTTGCATAGCTTCTCACACAAGGGAACAGGAGTAAACTTTGCCTTGTTAAACTGATGGGGCTTTCAATTGGGACTTTTACAAAAATTTAAGTCTTCTAGTTCCGATTATGCTTGCAGCTCCTCAATTAGTTGAGCAAGTTGATTACTACTGGCATTATAAACTTCCCCGCAGAAGTGGCAGGTTGCTTCTGCTCCATCATCTTTTTCAATCATGTCCTGTATTTCTGCTTGACCCAGTAACTTCAATGCACCCAGAACGCGATCCAAAGAACAGCCGCAGTGGAAGTGTACCATCTGGACTTCTGGAAGAATAACTAAGCCCATATCTCCCAGCAACTGTTCAAAAATGTCTGGTAATGTTTTGCCCGCCTGCAACAGAGGTGTAAACCCTGACAGCTTATCAACCCTGGCTTCTAGGATTTCTACTAAAGTTGGCTCAGATGCTGCTTTGGGCATAACTTGTATCAAGATGCCTCCAGATGCCTGAACCCCCTTTTCTCCAACAAATACACCGACAACCAAAGCCGAGGGTGTTTGTTCAGAAGTTACCAGGTAGTTAGTGATGTCATCACCAATTTCGCCGGAAACGAGCTCAACGGTACTTGAGTAGGGATAGCCATATCCTACGTCTCGGATTACGTAGAGATAACCTTCTTGACCAACTGCACCACCAACATCTAGTTTGCCCAAACTATTGGGGGGCAGTTCAATAGCTGGGTTGTCTACATAACCCCTGACAGTGCCATCTAATCTGGCATCGACTAGAATTCCACCGAGGGGACCGTTGCCATTGACACGAATGTTGACCCTTGAGCCTTCCCGCTTCATACTAGAAGCCAGCAATAGACCAGAGGACATGGTGCGACCTAGGGCAGCAGTTGCCACATAAGAGAGAGCATGACGCTGCCGAGCTTCTTCTGTAAGGCGCGTAGTAATGACACCGACGGCTCTAATGCCCCCATCTGCCGCTGTAGCTCGAATTAATTGATCAGCCATGAAGTAACCTTACACTTCTTAACATACTCTCTGTTTATTCTAAATCTGGCAGCTAATGTTATTGTTAAGCTGCTTGATGACAGTGAGTAGAAAGCGGTCAATCAATTACCAAGTAGGAGTTTGTGTCTTAAGAATGATGCGAGGTGCTCAGTAGTCGGCAGTATTAAGTAGAAGCGTAATTTTCTCTTACACAAAGGTTAACCGCCTAATGAGCTGCCAAAGCAGTCTCGTCAATATATTAAAATAAATCTTGAATATTATCCGATAATATGCTAGGAACCTTTCAGCAAAGTCAACTTCGTATTGAAATAGAAGCTACCCAGATTGCCATACGTGACAGTTTGTTGCAATCTGGAAAGCTGCGTCATTGGTTGTGGCCCCAACGCCTCCCAGCAGGATTACCAGAACAACTTCATCAAGGACTGACCTTTGTTTCTTGGACTGGACCGGTAGCAATTCAACATCAGGTAGAAGTGGCTCAGCCCAACTGTTTGCGAATGCTACTAAGTCAAGGTATTGATGGCTATCACGAATGGTACTGGGGAGAAGGCTGGGTACAGTCTCGCTTAGAAGGGGTATCTCTACTGCCCTTAAATTTAGGTCAAACCTTGAGTTTGCTGCGGCTGCGTCAATTTATCTGCTCAGATTCTCTGAAGGTAAAGGTTGTTAGCTAAATTGTCCTGAAGTCCCCCCAACTTGCTTGTCTTAAGTTGGGGCTTCCCAATAACTCATATTGCATAAATTTTTTTATAAACAGGAAACAATCAGAAATAGCCAGGTAAATAAATTTGAAGCTTTCTCATCTAAATCTTGCTGTAAATTAGCCGTAATTTTTTTTGGGTTTTATCCTTAACTTCATAGAGCTTTAGTGCAATAATTACTTGTCTTACCTGCCTAGATAAACAAAGGCAAAGTTGTTAAACTTCAGTATTTACCAACAAAATTGTTTTCTAAAGCCTAAAATAAACAATACTTTTGTTGTAAAAAGCCTGATTTTTCTTGAAGTGACTTAGATACAATAAGCAATATTCTTTTGTTAAAAATTTAAATATTCTCATTTAAATAACCTTGGTGATGAGTGACATCAAAGCCTACAATAAACTTGAGAGTTATTCAGGGCGCTTTTTTTGTGGAAACTCTTAAGGAGCTACAATGATGTCTACAAATACGTACAAGAAAGTTGCTATTACTGCTGTAGCGAGAATTCAGGATAATCCTAATCGCCAAACTAACTTTATTTCTGCTGCATCTGATATATTTTTCAATTCCTTGTTAGTCTTATCTTTTATAAAGTCAGGAATATTTTTCTGTTGCCAAAGGGAGTAAGGGAACTTGCCCTAAGTAGACCGAAGTCTCATCTACTATTTCTGAACTCTCAGCTTCTCAAAACTTGTACTTTATCAGATTGAATGTTATGTAGAGGTGTCTATTGAGCCTGTATCTCTACTAATCTGATTACATATTCCCTATTCTATTATTGGTCAATCTTCTATTTTGGGTAACTTGGTTCCTCTCTCTTTTTAAGAGATGGGGGTTTTCATTAATGCTCTTTTTCCCAAGTAGACATTTTCCTTGTGATTATGGTAATCGCCTATTTGGGGTACTATTTTCTCAAATTATTGCTCAATATTTTTCTAAATTATCTCAGCTTATAAACAACTTTTTTATTGTATTAATCACAGCTATAATTAGCGGAATTTGTGGAAACAACTTGATGAAAATTTAACATTTTCCTGGTAGATTTTATTGGTCTTAAGAGTTATAGTTATTCTTGTAAATCAATCAAAGATTGTTCAAAGAATGATTTGTAAGGAGAAAAAAAATGTACCAACTTATTCTCAGGAAATTTGCTGTTGTTCTTGTTTTAACTAGTGTTATTTTTAATTTCATTATTCCAGTAAATTCTAGTACCGCTGCTACTGATCCAGATAATTATAACGTTGCTGCACTGGAGCAAAAGTCTAACTTTGGGCCCAGGATGATCTGTAATGTCTATCCCAGAGTGTGCAAAGGAAAACGTTAGATAACAGTAGCCAAAGTCCTCACGCACTACCTAGGTAAGAAGCCTCTAGATAGGCAGTTTACCTGAACAAAATTTTTAGCCGCATTGAAAAGTTGTAAATCATCATCTTTAGCTTTGATTCCTAGCACCTATTGACCCCTCTTAAAGGAGGGAAGTTAAGCCAAAACTTTTGTAGTCGAAGGGGTTAGAGTTGCTAAAGAACACCACAAACTTCTGCAATATGCAGGAAAAAACTATCGAGAATGTATTTCATATCTTAATTCTCGATGCCTAGTAGATTAAGACCGAGTGCTGAGAGTACTCGGTCTTATTGTAAGTTATAGATTGACTCTACATTAATCAAGCGGTCGCTACTAGGGAACCTCACTGACTAGATAAAAGCACTTCTTAATTAAAAAAATATCTTGCCCTAGAAGCTAAACTTAGTTCGCACCGTGCCAATTAAAAGATCGTTATTATTGCTGTTATGGTCGGGTGCCGTTAACCAAATCACCCCAGGCGTAATTGCGATATTATCTGTTAGTTGGTATTGGTAAAATGCCTCTATATGCAATGATGTGCTTGCATCTTCAATACCCAGGCTTTGGAGACGATTGTTGCTTCCCGTTATCTTCGGTTCCATACCCACAATAATGCCTGCCAAGTTACCAGTTTTGCCCAAATCAGGAAATGCTAGGGTTATAGCCCAGTTCCAGATACTAGCATCTCCCTGATTAATAACACGCGCATCTGTATAACCCGCCCAGCCGCCCAGAACAAAGCCGGGGTTAACTTGGTAGAAAGCCTGGATAGCAAAGGAATTACTCAGAGATGGTAATTCTCCTAAATTGGCACTGTTACTTCCAGTTTGTAAGTAGCTGTTATAAGCGTGAACATAAGTCAAACCAACCCCTACTTGCTCACTGGGTTGGAAAACTACCTGAGCTAGTGCACCATAGGAACCATCAAATAGACCAGCACCCGGTGTAGGATTACCCGCATCACCAGCTAAGTAACCAAGACTTACTGCCCATTGGTCACTCAAAGTTTGCCGGATACCAATACCAGCACCCTCGACTAGGTAGTAAATGGGAGCACGAGTGGCAAAACGAGAGAGGGCACCACTGGCACCGTCACCATCTAGGTAGGGGTTGAGGGTATCGGCAAAGTTATCAGCACTGCCAGCATTAGCCGCAACGACAATTTTGGTGCGACTACCCATAGGGAAACTGTACAGCAGAGCATCAATTTCAAGATCGTTTTCAGTGTCACCAGTGAAAGCTAGTTCACCTTCAGGGGTGAGAGTGCGGCTTTCCAGAGAGTCCAATCCCTCTGCTTGCAGTCGAGTCACCAGGGAATCTCGACCAGTAAAGCTAGTTTTTAAATTAAGGCGTGTCCGATGACCAAAGTTGATCGCACGATCAATGTTCTCCCCTGTCGCGTCTTCGCCGGTAGCAATACCAGCAAGCCCAAAAATTATTTCTCCATCTAGTTTAGTCGTGGTGGAAAATTGAGTAAGTTCCAATTCCGCAGTACGAGCCGTCAAAGCGTCAAGATCACCCCGTGCTAAAGCTAGTTCCAGAAGAAATTCATCTTTTAATTTTTGTAAGACAGCTAAGTCTTCTTGGCTGACGAGATCTGAATTTCTGCGTATGAGCGACTCAATCACAGTAAAAGCACGTTCTAGACCAGCAGCAAACTCGTATCTGGTAAGGGGGCGATTGCCCCGAAAAGTACTATCTTGATAACCTAAAAGGACACCATATCTTTCTATAAGCGATCGCAGTGCTTCGTAAGCCCAGTCGCTAGGTTGAACATCCCTTAACTGTGAAACATTGTTTACCTGAGCAAAGGCATCACTATATTGATTAATTTGCCCTAAAAGAGTCGATGTTGACTTAGCAGAAGCTTCGGTTAAAACCTGAATATTCTCTAGATCTGGAGACGGTAGTTGGTAGTCTGGCTTTTGCTGCTCAATCCCTTGTTCTGTCAAGGTTTGCTTACCTTGTTCTGGCACAATCATCCCAGTTCCTTGCTCTTCGATTGCCCAGGCGCTACTAGACAACAGCAGAAACACTACCAGATTAGCGGGGCTAATCAGCAGAGAATTCCGCCAAATTTGGCATATTTCCACTTTTATTCCTCACACCATTCACTCTCTTTTCATATTGTTAATCTTTGCACTACTAAGATGCCAAGAGTATCAAGAAAATTTAGTTTGATTGACATTGCACAATTAGGAAACAGGGGGGGCAAGAGGGACAAGAATCGCCAAAAACTTCCTGTTATCCTGTAACTAGGCAATGTCGGTACGCTGGGGGCATGTATCTTCGATGCCTGCCTTTGTCTGATAGTAAAAAGCCTATCGACAATATCCTGGTGGAATCAAGATGCCGATAGACTCCTAGTTCAGATTAATCTAAGACTAGTGGACTTCTTCAAGAACTGGATAGTCTGTATAACCCTTCTCATTACCGCCATAGAAAGTAGAGCGGTCATAATCGTTTAACTCAGCATCTAGGGCGAAGCGCTTGGGTAAATCTGGATTTGCCAAAAACAGCCTGCCATAAGCTACTAAATCTGCATCACCATCTGCTAATACTGCCTCTCCTGTCTCACGGGTGTAGCCGCCAGCAGTAATTAAGGTGCTTTTAAAGATCGGACGAAAGAAATGTACTCCTAAACCACTGCCATCGTCTTCAACTGTTTTGTTGCCTTGAATCCTCGGCTCAACGATGTGCAGATAGGCGAGATTAAATGGATTGAGAGCCCCGGCTACGTAGCCGAACAATGCTTCCGGATTGGAGTCATGCATGCTCATGAACGTGCTGGCAGGTGAGAGGCGTACTCCCACTCGATCTCCACCCCAAACACTGACAACGGCTTCAACGACTTTCAGTAGGAGGCGGGCACGGTTTTCAATGGAACCTCCATACTCATCGGTACGCTGGTTTGAGCCATCTTGAAGGAATTCATCCAGCAAATAACCGTTCGCGCTGTGAATTTCCACGCCATCAAATCCCGCAGCTAAAGCATTTTTTGCCCCTTGACGATATTGTTCAATAATTCCAGGAATTTCTTGAGTTTCCAAGGCACGGGGTATGACAAAAGGCTGCTCACCTTCGTAGGTAGAGGCCATTCCTTGAGGTGCGATTGCACTAGGGGCAACGGGAAGTGCTCCTTGCGGTTGCAGCGATGGATGAGAAACTCGCCCAACATGCCAAAGTTGTAGAAAGATACGTCCTCCACTCTGATGTACAGCTTCTGTGATTAACTGCCATCCGGCTATTTGTTCTGGCGAGTGAATACCGGGAGTACTTGGATAGCCAACACCTTGGGGTGAGACTTGAGTTGCTTCGGTAATAATCAGGCCTGCTGAAGCTCGTTGTTGATAGTAAGTTGCATTCATTGGACCGGGAACGTTGCCAGAACCAGCACGATTACGAGTTAATGGTGCCATCACCAGCCGATTAGGAAGGGTATAGGGACCAAGCTGAATTGGAGATAGTAAATTGAGATTACTCGGCATTGATTTGTGCTCCTTAATTTGTACTTCAGAGAAACTTTGTAGTGAATTTATCCACAAAAAAATAGCCAGAAAGGTATTTGAAGTAGACCAGTCTACTACTTCAGGAAAAACGTGTCTTTCCGGTTTTTCAGACTGACAAATTAACCTTTGAGTACATATCCAAAGGTAATATTCATAAAGGCTGTGAGCGGGGCAATACTTTTGGTAATTTTCATTTGTAGAATGGCTCCTTCCCACGCATTCAAGCAGTATTCTGCTAATTCCGGGACATCGAAACTTGACGAAATCTCACCAGCTTCCTGAGCCTGTTTTAAACACTCTGCAAAGCGTTGACGCCATCGTGCAAAAATCTTTTGGAGTCTCGAACGAAATATTTCGTTTTGATCAGCTAGTTCTTGACCTAAATTACCTAGAAGGCAACCCTCCCGGCATTGCAAAGAGCCAAACTCTTCGCATTTAGCCTCAAAATAGTGCCTCAGGCGAGTTAAGGGGGTTAAGGCTTCGTTCCCCAGGTATTGCTCTAAGAACTGGTCATGAGCTATTGCCTCGTTTTCAATAATCTGAAGTCCGAAGTCTTCTTTGCTGTTGAAGTAGTGGTAGAACGAACCTTTAGGTACTCCAGTTGATTGCAGGATCTCTTTGATTCCGGTGTGGTTATAACCTTTCTCCCGGATAATACAAGTGCCTGCTTTCAAAAGTGCCGTTTTTGTATCGCTCCTATTCATAGCTTTTATATTAGACCAGTCGTCTAGAAAAAGTCAACCCACAACTGCCATCATTGAGCTTCGTAAGTATTTCCTCTGCTTGGCGTGTTATTCATAACTAACTCTTCTCAATCAAAAAGTGTGTTGCTACTAATAAATGTAAAGCTATTAGCCTCAAATGCCTTCTGTCTTTCGGAGGTAAAAGAATTACCAAAAACGATTCAAAACTCTACCCTCAGAAGGGAGATAAGTAGTGTTTTCTACTGAATGCTTAGTTAAATCTGCGAATTTTAGCTTAGCAAACTATTAATTTGACTTTGCAGTTTTTCTCGCAGACTTTGGGCTTCTCGGTAAGCCATTGTTCTTAGCTCACTTGAGCCAATTTTAGCCTCTCCTTCTTGCTCTATTTCTGTCCCAAGCTCGTAAACAGGATCAATATAATAGTGGAGTCGAGTTCTCATCGCCCAAACACCCATTGAAGGGAACAAAGCAAAAACAACCATCCCTAAGGATAGTGGGAAGAAAGGCATGCTGATTAGTCTGGCCAGTTGCGGTAAATTTTTAGCCCAAGGATGCAAAAACTCATTGCCAAGGCAAATTACTGGCAGAATGGGAATATGGTAGCGATCGCTTAAGCGAATAAAACTCGGATGAAAGGCTTGCAGATGATAGCGCTGTGACCAACCTTTGCAGGGGCCACGTAAACCTTCAGGCGCGTACAGCAGCACAGTTTTGTGGGCAACTGCTGCTTCAAAATCATCAGCTTCGGCCCGCACACCGCCCAAAGCTTGTGACCATCCAGAGGGTAGCCACCACCTCATCCAGGGATGCTCAAATAAAGAAACCCCAGCTAATGGTTGCACCACCCATTCTTTTGTCTTACCTAAAAGATAAGCCAACCCCAAAAAGTCCCAAGGAAAAGACATTCCCGCGTGGTTCATCGCCACAATTAATGGTTCATGGGCTGGCAAATTTTCAATTTGGTGTAACTCAGCCCGAAAGTAATGTTCCACAATTGGCGCAAGTACCTCATCTCTAAAAGCTTGTTGATAATCTAGCTCAAACTCAGCTTCTTGTTTACCTGGAAAACGACAGCCGAGACGTAACCAGCGCAATAACAATGCTAGGTAAAATCCCCCTGGAATTAGAAACAATCCATACTCAAACCAATTCCAGCCATCTGCATCTAAATGATACTTTTGCCAGTGGCGATTGAATAAAATTAACCACCCAGGAGGATACCAGAGGCAAAACCAATCAAACCAGGTAAATTGATAGGAGCCAATAGAGGATTGCTGCATTCAGTAAGATGATTACTGCTATATTGATCAATCTTAAGGTGAAATCCTTTTAGCTATAAGTGATTGATTGATTTTTTATACCAATCATTCCCAAGATTCCCTCGCAAGATAGGGGTACTGTGCCTTGCTCAGATCTACCTTGGGTGACAAAGATAGCTATTCGTGATGCTAGATAGGCATAAGTTATGCAGACCAAGTTAGATTCTACTTCCCCGACACCAGAAATAAAAGACATTGCTGCCAATTTTCGTTTAGTAGGCTTGCTAGGCTTCTGGGTACAGCTAGGACTTGGCGTTGTTTCTTTCCTTTGTTTACTGTTTGCATGGTCTGGTCGTAACTTCAGCGAAGAAACCCATCAAGGTATGGGGGTTAGTATCTTTTTTGCCGTCTGCGGAGTGATTGCCCTGGGAATTAGTATTTATTTTGCTTGGCGTTACACTCGTATTGCTAAAAGTTTAGGAAATTCTAATCCTGGTCTGCGTCCCTCGAAATCTGACACAATTGCACTGTTGCGGCTGGGATTAATTACAACTTTCGCGGGAATTTTCTTAAATCTCTTGGGGGCGGGAGCAAGCCTCGGAGTACAAGTGGCAAAAGCAGTCTCCCAACCACCGGGAGTAGCAATTACTGACCCAGATATGATTATTCGAGCGCTGGATGTTTTTGTTTCGGTAGCCAATGTTGATGGCATTGCTGCTCACTTTGTCGGTGCTATTTGCTCACTATGGCTGCTAGAACGGGTTAATCAGCACTAAGTAAATAGCACAAAAAGATTAACAATCCAGATCCTTGACTTCTTTTTTAGAACTTGGATGGTTATGCATGAATTTGATTTAGAAGTCGGGTATCTACCGAAAGTCTAGGTTACTCATATTTACACCACTTCCGAGAGGCGCAGACCGCCGATATTTTGGCATTCAAAGGTAGCATAGTTATTCGGGTGACGCTTGACTAGCTCAATGATTTGCCCTGCCGAGTTCTGGAGAAACCATTGACATAAGGAATCACCAGAGAAAGGAAACTTGGACATCGGCTCAAAGCCTTTTTTTCTCCAAAACCAAGCTGTAGTTTGCACATCCTCAACACGAATCGCCACATGATGTACAGCAGCCTTGCCTCTTTCCTCAATGAAGCGGCTTTTTTGGTCGCCAGTTGAATGAGGTGCGTCTATAACCACTAGTCCGCCTGACGGCATCAAAATGGTCATTAAATGCATCCATAAATCGGCGTTAATTTGGTAAGTATCGGCACAAAATTCTTGAGGAAAAAGTCCTAGTCCCTCAATGATTTGACCACCAAATTTGCCTAGAGTTTTAGCGTACTTCTTGAGCAATCGGGGGCTAGGAAGCGTCATCACGAAGTGATCTAGTCGTACTTGTTCACCATAAAGATTCGTCCTAAAAGACCAATTAGCCAGAAATTCAGGCTGATTAAATTCTGCCTTGAATTCTAGTAAGCCGTTTTTTTCCGAGAAAGGAGACTCTAAGTTTAAGTGCCAATCTTGATCGGACTTTCCTATTGCTAGCTGCGATATTTTCATATTGATCTCTCAAAAATCTAATCTGTCTTCTTCCCAAAGAGCGATAACCCTAGTACTTTTCTGCTACTGGAAGCTTGGTTTAGCGCTAATAACCTATCTGAAAAGCGTTAATGAAGTTTAAACCACCGATGTAGACAAGGTGGGGTCTGCTGCAACCTAAACAAATGAGTACCGAATGTATAGTCTGTAATCAGAGTACTTTTTGGATCGGTTTCCAGTAAGCTTTCTCTATTAAAGCAAATTTTGTGAACTTTTGTAAAGTAGTGCTGAGTTAACGGGACTTAAACGAAAATAAAGAGTTAATAAAGGTATAATTTAGGCATGGCAGCCATTTGACATTAGAGTGTAAGACAGGAAAGAGACAACCCCCGCCGCCATGCCTCCTTGCTTCGATAGATGGTGCAAACGCTTTGATGATGTCTGGAGACATCAAGCGCAAAAAAGGGAGTTTAGGAACTATATTGGGGGATTATTAGGGGAAAGTGAAGGAAAAAACCTGTCTCAAATGGCGGATAACGCGGTGGGAGTGACTTACCACCGATTACATCATTTTTTAACGGAAGCCCCCTGGAATGCTCAACAGGTAAATGAGCGGCGTCTACTGGTGATGAATCAGTGTAGCCCAACCCGAATAAGTAGAGGATTCACGTTAATTGTAGATGACTCAGGACATAGGAAAAGTGGCAATTTCACGGCGGGAGTAGGACGACAGTACATTGGAGAAATCGGGAAGACAGACAACGGAATAGTAGTGGTAACAACTCATCTATATGATGGGAAAAAAAGCCTACCGTTAGATATAGAGTTATCTCAACACGCTAGTTCTTTAGCTGAAGGAAAAAAAGATATTGAATTCCAGAAAAAGCCGGAGTTAGGCTTAGCATTAATTGACCGCAGCATGAACAGAGGATATCGACCGGGTATCGTATTAATTGATGCTGGGTATGGAAATAACACAACGTTTTTGCTGGAACTGGAAAAAAGGAAACTCAAGTATATAGGAGGATTAGCCAAAAACCGTAAGGTGATAATTGAAATAGGGATAAGTCAACGAGAAGAGATTCGCCTAGATAAGTTAGCCGAATCCTTGTCGCCAAAAGATTTTACCCCTGTTCAAATCAATCTAGATAAACTGAAAACCGTTTGGGTGGCTCCTGTAGAAGTTGAACTCTCACAGCTTGAAGGAAAGAGAACAATTGCTATCGTCATGAATGCCTCAACCTTCGACCAAGCTAGTGATGTTGACTATTTTATTACCAATGTTGAATCAACAAAAGCCACAGCCGATTGGATAGTAACTACCTACTCTCAAAGAAATTGGGTAGAAGTTTTCTATCGGGAAGCCAAAGGCTGGTTGGGTTTATCTGAATATCAAGTCAGAGATTATAGAAGCCTGATAAGACATTTCATGCTTGTGTTTTGTGCCTATACATTTATTTTATGGCACACTTTAACCGGAGGATTAAGACGGCGTTGGGCATCGAAACCTTTAAACACCTTTACTGAAGCATTAGAGGCGTTTCGGACAGCGATGTCTTTCCGTTTTATGGAGTGGTTGAACCACAATCGGGACGTATTCTTTGCTCACAAAGCTGCTTTGGGCTTTGTTTGGGCTTGAAATCTGTCTAAGTCCCATTAATCAACAAGGCTTATTCAAGCAAATCGGGTTGTTGACGGACAATCATCTCGTAGAGTGGCTGAAAGCTAAACCATCCGGCATCTTGGGACCCTACCTGAGTTTGTGCTAGACGAGCATTTTCTGGTTCGATCAACACGGGCGTACCAGCAGCCTCTGCCATTAGCTGTACCTGACAAGAACGATCCATGGTAATAAACCACCAAGCAGCTTCATCGACGGAGTGACCAACTGTCAGCAGTCCGTGGTTGCATAGGATCAGAGCTTTTTTATCACCCAGGGTTTTAGCAATGCGATCGCCTTCTTCAAGTGTGAGAACTAAACCCGTGTAATTGTCGAACAGACCATGGTCTTCGTAAAAGCTACAGGCGTCTTGGGTTAAGGGATCGAGGAGACGGCTAAGACTCGACCAGCTTTTGCCATAGATGGAGTGGGCATGGGCAGCGGTCACAATATCGGGGCGAGCGGCATGGATTGTAGAATGGATAGCAAATGCAGCTTGATTGACGGGCTGGTTGCCCTCGACTACCTCACCTTGTTCGTTGACTAGAATCAGGTCACTGACCCGGATCAGACTGAAATGCATCCCGAAAGGATTAACCCAAAAATGATCCAAACGTTCGGGATCACGGGCAGTAATGTGACCGGCAATACCCTCATCAAACCCGAAGTGAGCAAAGAGGCGGAATGCAGCCGCTAAGCGTTGTTGGCGATGGAGGCGTTCTTCTGCGATTGACGCAAATATTGGTGGTTGGGGAATGTTAAGTCTCAATGTGTATCTTTCCCAGAATAGCTTGTTGACATTTTCTTTCTGCTACTTCGTAAAAGAGCAGTTATTTTGACTACTATTGAAAGTATTTTTTGGCAAAATATTGCTATCGCAACGGATTTTTAATGTATACTGACTAAATTATTTTGCTAATTCAAGGCATACTTTTTCCGGCTATGGTTGGCACCTACTTGGGAAATAATTTAAGAAAATAAGTACTAATTAAGGAGCAAAAGCCCTTGATCATAGCTTAATTTTTCTACATTTAGTACCTGACAATTAATCTTCATTTTGACTCAGAGACTACCATCGCTTAATCATAGCTTTTTCATTTTTATTGGTAATCATAACAGCAAATAGAGTGGAGGTTCAGCGTGGGCTTTCCTTGACTCTTGACTGGTGTGGCATTTACTAGAGGAACAACAACTGTGACCCAAGAAGAGCGAGAAGAACGACCCATCGGTGTGGATTTATTTGCCGGTGCAGGAGGCATGACTTTAGGTTTTGAACAAGCTGGATTTGATGTGCTGGCCTCTGTCGAAATGGATCCAATTCATTGTGCCACCCACGAATTTAACTTTCCCTTCTGGTCTATTCTTTGTAAGGATGTTAGCCAGACAACAGGGGAGGAAATCAGAAACCTGTCTTTAATTGGAAATCGTGATATTGACGTGGTATTTGGCGGCCCTCCCTGCCAAGGGTTTTCAGTAATTGGCAAGCGCAACTTAGATGACCCTCGTAACTCTCTGATTTTTCAATTTATGCGTTTGGTTTTAGAGCTAAAACCAAAGTTTTTTGTGATGGAGAATGTCAAAGGACTGACGACAGGAAAACATCAACAATTCCTGCAACAAATTATTAGTGAATTTAAGCTTAAAGACTACGAAGTAGAAGAGAACTACCAAGTACTTAATGCTGCTAATTATGGGGTGCCGCAAAGTCGTAAAAGATTATTTATTCTGGGCTGTCGGAAGGATTTTTCCTTACCTAAATATCCTCAGCCGATTACAAAATCAGCTAAGTCAAATCTGTTAAAGAAACCTGAAGTGTCTCCTCTGGCTATCGGTCCCACAGTTTGGGATGCCATTAAAGACATACCTGAAGTAGAAAAGTATTCACACTTGTGGTTAAAAGACTCAGTTGTAGCGCCTTACGGCAAACCGAGTGATTATGCTAGGCAACTGCGTGCTCTTTGTTCTCTAGAGGATGACTACTCTTATCAGCGCGAGTACGATCCCAGGATCATCACTTCCAGCCTACGAACCAAGCATTCCCCAGAATCTGTGAAGAAGTTTGCCGCCACCTTACCGGGTAAGATAGAGCCAACAAGCCGCTTTCTCAAGCTTCACCCTGAAGGTGTCTGCAACACTCTTAGGGCAGGAACTTCTAGTTCTAGAGGCGCTTTCACTTCCCCCAGACCAATTCACCCATTTACCCCAAGATGTATTACTGTACGTGAAGCCGCACGACTGCACTCCTACCCAGATTGGTTCCGATTTCATGTAACTAAGTGGCATGGATTTCGTCAAGTTGGTAATTCAGTGCCGCCACTGCTTGCCAAGGCAGTTGCAGCAGCAATTAGGGACTCTTTAGGTGTAGTTCCGTCTCAGCCTCAAGTGAGACAACAGCTAGGAGGGGAAAAGTTACTTGAGATCAAAATGTCAGAGGCCCGGCGATATTACAACGTTGATCAGTCTCAACAACTAGAGTAAACTCCCAGCTAATCTTAGTTGTGCAATTTACCTTGAATGTCGTTGAACCTAATCAAGATATCAGGGACTAGTTTGTCTTCTGGATTACCTTGGGTAATCTTGCGGATGGTTCGATTAGTCAGCAGGTAGTAACTGCCGATTTTTTCGTGAAAGTCTCTGACGTCTAACTTTTCTAGTACTTCACCTGTCTGAGGATCGCGGAAGCTTGTCTGGAAATGAGTTACTACATAACCTTCTGGATTTTTGGCAATGCCTAAAGTGTCCACCGTGACAGCGACATCTCCCAACAGGCGATTGACTTGAGTAATCACTTGATCTTTTACCTTGTATTGAGATTTACTCTTATCTGCTACCTCTCGAATCTTCAATGCCCCAGACTCATCAGTGCCTTCCAATTCAAAGCTGTTAGGGTCATGCCTTTGCTCAAAGGGGATCCGGCGACGATGGATCACTTCCATCTTGAGTTGATTGGCTATTAACTGCCGTACATCTTCCCTATCGATATTAAGGACTTCAACACTGAGGTCTGGTTCAACACGGATTATCCCTTGGTCAAGTTCCCCCTGCTCATTAATCGACACCTCAGCCGAATAGCCGGGAAACTTTTCATCCCAGGTATAGCGATTTTCGTAGGCTTCCTTAAAGGCAGCGCTAGCAGAGACGGCAGCAATTTGGCTGGAACTAGTTTGGGGAATCAACTGTGCTTGAGCAGTATTAGGCAATCCCAGTGTCAAGCTAGTAATTATCAAGAGGAAACTGATACCACAAAGCAAAATTCGGCGTTTTATTGGTTGTCTGATCACGGAAGCTAGACAATTACTACGATTACTACTGTAGTCAAATCTTGATGCGATACGGAGCGCTTGCAGCACCGAGCGCAATATGTTAGTAAAAGAAAGCTTTATCACCTTACATTATCGCTTGAAACCGCGCTCTAGCTACTGGCAACTGCTGCCTTACCTCCGCCCTCACTGGAAAACCATTACTCAGGCATTGGCTTGCACTTCAGGAGTCACGGTGTTCTGGCCACTTCAGGCAGCACTGGCTGGTCAGATTGCCAAGTTTATTGGACAGGGCAATATGACAGCACTGGCTCAGTTGTCGGGAGGCCTTGCCCTAGTTTTTCTCGTCCAGAAAATCTTGATGTATGGTCAGGATTCCTTGATGGCAAAAGCTGCTCTCGCTATTGCCTTCGACTTGCGAAAGCAGGTATATACCCATATCCAACACCTCAATCTAACCTATTTTGAGACTGCTAAGACAGGGGACTTAACCTACCGTCTCACCGAAGATATTGACCGGGTTGGGGAAGTAGTCAATAAAGTCTTCCACGATTTTGTCCCCTGTGTCTTGCAGTTAATTGTCGTGTTGGGTTACATGATTTACCTCAATTGGCAGCTAACCTTAGCAACACTAATCACGGCACCACTGATGGGCATTTTGATTGGCTGGTTTGGCGAGGAAATGCTCAAGTTCTCGCGCCGCAGTCAAAATCGCGTATCCGATTTATCGGCTTTACTTACCGAAGTATTCAGTGGGATTCGCCTGGTACAAGCTTTCGCCGCCCAAGAATACGAAATTGAACGCTTTGCCGTCGTCGCAGAACATAACCGTCGTGCTAAGTATGCGGCTGAACACCTCAAGGCAATTCAGTTTCCCGTAGTCGGATTTATGTATGCGATGAGCGTGTTACTGTTGCTGTTCTTAGGCGGTTGGCAAATTTCTACAGGCAACCTGACGGGAGCAGAATTTGTCAGCTATCTCGCTGGTGTGGGACTGATGATTGACCCAATCGCTCACATTACCACCAACTACAATGATTTTAAACAGGGCGAGGCATCGGTAGACCGGATTTTTGAGCTGTTTGCTATCGCACCAACTGTTGTGGAAAAACCGGGTGCGATTAACCTGAACCCGGTTACTGGCAAAGTGGAATATCACCAGGTTAGTTTTGCCTATCACTCTGGAATGCCTGTACTCAAAAAATTGAGTTTGTTAGCTATGCCAGGAGAAGTGATTGCCCTAGTTGGGACATCTGGTGCGGGAAAAACAACTCTAGTCAATTTACTTCCCCGCTTCTATGACTCTCAAGAAGGGGAAATTCTCATTGACGGCGTTAATATTCGAGAAGTTACCTTGAATAGTCTGCGGCGTCAAATTGGCATTGTTCCTCAGGAAATGACTTTATTTTCTGGCACAATTGCTCAAAATATCGCCTTTGGTAGACATGAATTTGACCTGAAAGAAGTCCAGACAGCAGCAGAGATTGCTAATGCTCACGAGTTCATTGAGAAGCTATCCCAGGGCTATCATACTTGGGTAGGAGAACGAGGCGTTAATTTATCGGGAGGGCAAAGACAAAGAATTGCGATTGCTCGTGCTGTCTTCCTCAACCCCAGTATCTTAATTCTTGACGAAGCCACCTCTGCCTTAGATTCAGAATCGGAAGCCTTGGTGCAAGAAGCCTTAGAACGAGTGATGAAAGAGCGTACTGTGTTTATTATTGCCCACCGACTGACAACCGTGCGCCGTGCTCATCGCATTCTTGTTTTAGAACAAGGGCAAATAGTTGAATCAGGAATTCACGAGGAACTCTTAAGGCAAGGTGGCCGTTATTCCCAATTCTGTGCTCAGCAATTTAATTGAATTCGTGATTTAGTCATCCCGAAAAGCTGGATCATTTTCCAGTCGAGATCTAGATCTTACTCTTGGGCGAGATTGCGGTTTACTAGCTTGAGATGGTTGGGTATCTCTAAAGCCCAATAGAAAAGCAGAACTAGCAAAATATCTAGTCCACGAACGCATTTTAAAATTTTGCTGCCACTGAGAACGAGAAACAGTTGAACGCAGCAAAGGGACTACCTGGCCCTGATGTTCGCCTAAGATAATTAGATTAACCTCTGTTGCTTTTGGGTTTGCTGTAAATTCTTGATCTATCGAGTTTTTAGCAAAATTTTCGGCGTACTGTACTAGATTCTCAAACGATTGAATGCCATTAGAGTTGATCAGAAAATTTCGTTCAATTCTTTCAGCTAAGGCTGCGCTGGGCAATATTATTAAGTTCAATAATACCAAAATAGCGCACACAATGGGGCGATAACAACTCATTTCCTTGGCAGTTTTCTGTTTAGCTTTATGAAGCTAACAGTCACAGGTTAAATTAGTAGTAAGAAAAAGTTAATTGCCAGCTAGTTCGTAGAAAATTGTCTGGATTATATAACAATATTTTTGACTTTTGAGCAAAAATATAAGACTAATTAATAGTTATCGCAAGACAAAAATTATTGCCTTAACTCAGCCAATAAAATAACTTAAGCTGAGTATTTATGAGTCTATTTTCTTAATCAATAGTCTTGCTCTAGCAATCCTCAATAGGATGTGAACACCTTCCCCCTGTCTGCCTTGGAATGAAAATCAAATAGGATGACTATATTCGGTTCAATTATTTAGCGGCGGGTATACCGATGCTTGACCCCAAGGGGAAAATACTCAGGATCACCGACTGAAGCTAATTCCACTTGCGGCCGTTGGTATTCGGTAGGAACGTAGTTGGCAAATTCGCTGTTGAGTCGCAGTAGTTGGGCAAGAATAGAAGATGCGATCGCATCTTTCTTTTCCTCACTGCTTTCAACTCCAGGCGCTAATTCCACGACAACGGCTAAACAGCGATTTTTGTCGGCATCTTCCTTAACTTGAAGCACAAACTTACCAGTAACCCAATCTTTAATTATCGGCTGCTCTAACCCGACGGTCACATTTTCAGGATAAATATTGGCACCAAAGTAGGAGACGGTAAAATGAGAGCGTCCAAAGACATAGACAAACGGCAAAGCGTGAATACCTCTATGACCTTGTTGTTGTAGCTGTGCCCTTGGGTAAAACCCTTCTTCTGTCAGGAATTCGAGCATTGCTTCGTAAGAAATTAGTCCCCCATGATCCGAGATATGATACCGCACCAACGGGATAGCATTATCCCCAGAAAACAGCAATGTACCGTCCTCAACCTCGAAGAAGCGGCTTAGGGGGTCATATTGAACTAAAGTGGGTAAACGCGATTCACCAAACAGACGGCGAGCAGTATCTGGGTGTTGTGCCAAATAACGACGAATGCAGATACTCAGAGGAGTTTCATTGCCCAACACACCAGCATCAGCAGTGCCATACAGTGAGGCGGAGTCATAGCAGGGATGGTTCGAGCCGACGCGACTACCAACCAGAGTACGCCACTCTTCACTAAAAACCTCTCCGGCCATTACCAGCTTAATCTGATACTGCGGCCAATTGACACCTTCAGCAATACCACTATCAATAACATCCTTAAGAAACGGTGGATAGCCCAGCAATACCACCTGCTGAAAGCTTGGCCCCAGTTCTTTGACTACTCGTAAGATTTCCTCTTTTTTATTACCAGGGGTGATCACGGTAACCGGATAACCTTTACTAGCTAGATAACGGCAGCAGTTAGCGGTGTAAATGCCACCAACCCAAGTTCCCAGGCTAAAGCAGACTACGGCGAGTGTGGACTTACTATCGGCAGAGAAACTATCGTGGAATATCTGCTCGAAGCGGGTAGCAATCTGAAGTTCATCTACCAAAAAGCGTGGCCAGAATGTGGGTTTGCCAGTGGAACCAGAGGAAACGGCAATCATGTCGCATTTTTCCAGGTTTCCGTTGCGACACAACTCAGAGAGTGAATGAAGTAGCAGATAGTTACTTTTGGTAATCAGGGGAAGTTTCTGGAAATCTGGGAAAGTTTTAATCGAAGCTGGAGCAATGCCGTGTTCTTGCAAAAAAGCTTGGTAGGCTGGAACTGTAGTAGCAACTGAGTCAAACAGCTCTAAGGCAGCAGTTTCTGGGGGAACTTGCTGATGCCTTTGCAGTCGAGTTTCAAAGGGCGTAGTCAAGAAGTCTTGGAATGCTCTTGCGGCACGTTGGCGCTGTTCTTCTTGCATTACTGTGTAGTCGTTTGCCTATTTACTGAGTAAGCTAGATTTTGACCATCAACAGTATATTCTTTTTGAGAAAAACAGTGAATCTTTCAGAGTTCTGAAATCCCAAAATTCTTGGTAGCAAAAAGGGTGGTTGAAGCTGGCTCTATCCTCTATTTTTCCGGGAATGCGAGTAACCTGGATGGATAGATCTATATGCAGGTAGTAGATTCCCCGGATTGAAGCCTCTCTCGTCTGCGCAAAGAACCAGAAAAGCCTCGACAGTTGCTTCTACTTCCTCTATCTGGAGCAACTGGATATCTTGGTGAGACCAACTCCGATTGTGTAGCTCTTTAGTGTGTGCTGACCTAGAAGCCCTGCCCTTTGTGGGTTCAAGACAAATAACTAACCAACAACAACCAAAAACCAGAAATAAATTTTGATATGAGCCAAGGAATCCAGCCGGGGCTAACTTTAGGTGGTCGCTATCGCGTTGTTCGTCAATTGGGACATGGTGGCTTTGGACGTGCTTATGTAGCTCAAGACCTTAACCGTTTTAATGAACTTTGCGTTTTAAAGGAATTTGCCCCTCAAGTTCAGGGTACCTACGCCTTGCAAAAAACGGAAGAGCTATTTGAGCGGGAAGCTGGGGTTCTCTATCAGCTACAACACCCTCAAATACCTAGGTTCCGAGAAATTTTCCGGGTAATGCGCCAAGAAAAAGGATTCCTCTTTTTGGTGCAAGACTTTGTGGAGGGACAAACCTACTACGCCATACTTGAGCAAAGAAAGCGTCAGGGGTTAGGGTTTAGCGAAGCAGAAGTAACTCAACTGATGCTCCACCTTCTGCCGGTTTTGCAGTATATCCACTCCCTGGGTGTAATTCATCGTGACATTGCTCCCGATAATCTAATGTTGCGTAGTACCGACGGTTTGCCAGTGCTGATTGATTTCGGTGGCGTTAAGCAAGTAGCGGCAACCGTAGCATCCCAGTTCCTGGGAGCAGCCAATTCTGGGGGAATCTCTAGCAGTGCAACTTGTTTAGGTAAGGTAGGCTATGCCCCTCAAGAACAAATGCTCAGGGGAATCGTCTCTCCCAATAGCGATTTATATGCGTTAGCGGTCACGGCTTTGGTCTTGATTACCGGTAGGGAACCACAGCAGCTGATGGATCCGCAAACTCTAAGGTGGAACTGGCGGCAACAGAGCAACCTCAGCATTAATTTGAGGAGCGTACTAGATAAAATGCTCCAGCCAATACCAGGTGAGCGCTATCAAAGCGCTAGTGAAGTATTGCAGTCCCTTCTTGGCTCTCCTGCACCGACTGCCTACCAGACTACACCACAGCCTTTACCTGAGATTGAGGCTACTCTACCCATAGTTCCTTCACCTGTTAACCAGCCTTCTCCCCCAACTGCCGAGGTGCCATTATCTTCTTCCGGAGGTAATCGTTCGCCCGGTTTGTTAGGAAAACTCCTGCTCTTGGTAATCTCCATCGCCGCTGTCGGTAGTCTCAGCTTCTGGGTTACCAGTATGTGGATTCATGCCCGTATGGAATCCGGAGACAAGGATAAGTCACTCAACGTTGATAATCCTCTTGTTCCAGCTCCAGATGAGGTTGAAACACCTCCCCCACCGCAGTTTTCTCCAGAGGAACAACAGCGGAAACAAACACTGCGGCAGCAACGTACTAGTTTAGGTGTTGCCTACCGTTTCTATGTTGATTTAGTGGATGAGGAGTTTTGGAGTAAGTACCCTAATCAAAGAGGGCGGCCCTTGAGTGTTGAGCCAGGGGATGCGCAGTTGAGAGAAGAATGGGATGCCATTGCTGCTGAACAGTTAGAAAAATTGGAAGAGTCTGATCTAAGTTCAGCGTCACGGCAGCTATTGGGAAGCTACAAATCAGTTGACCTCAATCGCTGGAAAAATGAAGCTAACAAATTACATGTCAGTAGCCGTGCTCTTTACGACCTGGCAGATGCCAAATTTTTGGAGCGTTTCCCAGAGGAGCAGGGTAAAAAGTTTATTGACAAGCCGATTGGTCAGGTTTGGCAAGCCTTTGTTGCAGATATGCTCATGGCGTTGCAATCTAGAGAGACTCTAGAACAAATTGTCTTTGAACAAGGAGCCGTTAGCCAAGAAGTAAGCGGGACTCTGCAACCAGGAGAGGGAAAAGTCTTCATTGCCCAACTTTCTGCGGGTCAGCTGATGAATGTCAAGCTGCAAACTGCTCGGAGAGCTTTGTTTTCCATCTATGGACCGACTCGGGGAACAACTTTACTAGAAGACTCTCGCGATCGCACTTGGTCAGGAGAGCTACCAGAATCCGGTTTCTATGAGCTTGTGTTAGTTTCCAAGGTATCTGAGCCAATTAATTATCAACTTGACCTCACAGTGGAAAATCAGGAGTCGTCTGAATCACCGGCTGATGAATCGACTGAGCCCGGAGATCTCCAGTAGTATTCAATCAATCTGCTTGAATACCCCAGCTTAGATAATTATTATAATTTTATAGACAATATTTTTATTAATTGAGAATTGCTCATTTTGGGGTTTGATTTGAGGGAAGCTTGATTATCGAAAAATTGTATGAAATTTAATCTAGTTACGAGCATAATTAAGACTATTACTAGTCAGGTAAATAGTTCAAGTCAGCTTGTTAATTGCCTGGGCAAAGTTTTTATTATTGCCCACCAAGAATCAACAGAATTACTAGAAGAGTACTTAACTCAAGAAGGTTTTGCCTGGGAAGTACTCAGACAGGAAGAACGAGCAGAATTTAAGAATCTATCTAGCAGTTATCTCTGTCTACTGAATCATCAAAAAGCCTGGGAAAAAGCCTCATCTGAGAGTAAACCAACGCTGATTGTGGAAGCAGATTTCGTGCCTGTACAGGGATTAGGAAAGCTACCCTTGCCTTTTGATGCTACTGGGAGCGATGTTGGCATTTCTTGGTTATACACCTGCGCTGCTCAACTTTACACTGTTTCAAAAGATGGCTATGCTCAAGGATTTTCCACGGCTATGGTTGCTTATATTCTGACTAATCAAAGTGCCAATTCTTTATTAGAGTATGCTAAATTAATCCAAGAGAAATGGGAGCCGACTGATTACTTAGCTTGGGACTCAGATATCGATGCTTTCTTACTAGCTAAAAAACTCAAGAACTACATCCCCTTTCGCAACTATGGCGAACATGGTGGACAACCGAATCCTGAGCATCAGCAAAACGGACTGAGTAAAACTCACAGGGCTGATGTACTCTATGGCAGGCTTGCCTTCTTACCTCTCTATGCTTCAGTAGTAAAACATAGCCAACTTAAACTATTCTGCGTAAGACTTCAGGCCCGCCTTAAAGGAATTGCTCGTTTGCTAACTGGACGCTTTCTTCGTCTACCTGTTCTCAAAGGTTCCAGTTTTCCTGTAAGGCTGCTCATTTTTGCCGTTACTAGACACTTTTTTGCGATACTTTGAAAATTACTAATCTCAGCATAGACCTCTTGCCAAGTAAGTTTTAGTTAAGTAACTAAGCTTTACTAAAAGGCAAGAGGCCTATATTTCACTTAGAAAGAATTTTAGTTAGCAATAGTTATTGATCAAGAACTATCGACTCTCTTCTATCCTAGCTAAAATCTCGTAACATCTTTTTAATTTCTAAAGTGTGCAGTTCCTCCTGACCAATTTTGGTGCGGGCAAACTCTTCTAGATAAATGCTGGCATTTTCCACTACAGAGAGTAAGTCTTTATACATTTCCAAAGCTTTTCTCTCATGGTGGAGGCTTTCTGTGAGAAGATCCTTGACAAAATGCTGGTGGGTTTCTTCAATAGGACTAACAGATTGGCTAGGATGAGCTTCTAAACCGACAATAATTTCTCCTGCCTCCTGAGCGTGGAGCAGAGACTCGTTAGCCTGCGCTTTGAAAAAATCCACAATGGGAATTCGGTAGGGACCAGTTACCATCAAAGCGTAGTGGGTGTAACGCACAACACCAGCTAGCTCATATTGCACTATGGCGTTGAGGATGTCGGTGGTTTTTTTCAGGTCAAGATCTTTGAGCATTTTAAACTTATCTCTAGGTAGATGTAGGCAGCAATTAATAGGTTAAACCTGAAAAGACTTTAACAATTAATCTACCGACTAAGCGTTGCCAAGGAACATTTTTCGATAATTCCTGACATTTGGACAAGTTTCCCTAACAAGCTTATAGCAGAAAGAAAGAATCATTGCTGAGTTCAAAGCCTTGTTACACTCAAAACAATTGAGAACTCAACTCTCTCTCTACTGGCGCATCTTCTAGCCTACAGTAGGGACGACTGTAACTTAGAGGTGATTCTAAAGAATGTTCAGCGAGGAAGTCAGGAGCATTCATTGCTGCCTCCGTTGTGCCGTCGTAAACAACCTGACCTTGACTCAAAACCACCGTGCGATCGCAAAGTTCTAAAGCTAAGTCTAGGTCATGAGTGGCAATGAGTTGCGTAAGTTTTAAGCTTTGCAGTAGCTCGATTAACTGACGACGGGAATGGGGGTCTAACTGAGCCGAAGGTTCATCGAAGACTAACACCTGCGGGTTCATTGCTAAAACACCTGCAATCGCAATCCGTTTCTTTTCTCCCCCTGATAAGTTCTCGGTATTCCTTTGCCCGTAGTAATCTGGATCCATGTTTACTGCTGCCATCGCTCCACAGACTCGTTCCCTCAGAGCCTCACCTTGCAAACCCAGATTAATTGGACCAAAGGCAACATCATCCCAAACCGTGGGCATAAAGAGCTGGTTATCAGGATTCTGAAATACTAAACCCACAAAATTGCGAATCTCTCGTAAATTTTTCGAGGTTACAGACCATTCTCCAATCCTCACGGTTCCCTCTTGGGGCATGATGATCCCATTGAGGTGTAACTGTAAGGTAGATTTTCCTGAACCATTAGCTCCGATCAATGCTACCCGCTCATTGGCTTCTATAGAGAGGTTAATCTCCCTTAACGCCTGAATACCATCGGGATAGCTATAGCTAAGGTTTTCAATTTTGATGGGATTATGGTGCATGGAGATTTTGGATTGTAAATTTTGGATGTTGAATGAGGCATATCTGCATATCTAAAGAACAAACCTCAACCTTCCTAGCTACTATTGGCGTAAATAAATTACCTGCCCTAGCAGCACCCAAATTGTAGTTAAACTCAAGGCTAAAATGTCTCTGCGTCCGCCTTGAGGTACTTTCTCTGCCAAGGGTACTCCTTGGTAACCCCTGGCCTGCATTGCTTGATATACTCGCTCTCCTCGCTCATAAGTGCGAATAAATAGCGATCCCATCATGTTGCCAATTACCTGGCGTTGCCAGTGATTGCTACCACTAAAGTTGCGAGAGGCTGCTGCTTTGCGCATCGCCTGAAACTCGCCAATTAAGACACCAATATAGCGATACATGGAGGCGAGAATTGCCACCAACAACGGTGGAACCCGCAACCCAACTAAGGCATTCAGTAGTGCTGGAAATGACGTGGTGAGAGTTAGCACATTGAGCATCAGCAGGGAGAGCAAAGCCTTGAAAGTAACGCTACCTAAAACAGTTAATCCCACTGTCGTAATCTGTAGCAAACCCCAAGACCAGATTACCCTGCCGCCTTCCCGAAACAAAGTCCCCAGGAGAACCACACTGATAAAAGCGAATTCCACTGCGATGCGCTTGAGCAACACTGGTAGAGTTACTCGGCTTAGCAGAACAACGCCAAACACACCCACGCCATAGATTGCCCAAGTCCACCAACGTCCATTCGGTGTCAAAGCGATCGCAAACACGAACAGCAGTATACACAACAGCCGAGTACGGGGTGCTAAGGCTTGCCAAGGAGTTACTTTTTTGCTGTCAATGTCTAGACGAAACGCCCCGATATGCAGTAGCATCCACTCAATTTCCTTTTCTATTGCAGTGGCTCGTCTGTCTGTTCTGAGGAGACAGAGGCATCCTGATTTGGCGCGGAAGCATGAGAACCTTTAATAACGAGTTTGCCAATTGCCAATGCTAAACCAAAAGTTGCTAATGTTCCTACTAAACCAGCCAAAGGAGTCGCGACAGCTTCTGGTACACCTTTAAGGGCATACTCATCAAAAACTTGAGCAAAAGGCAATTTGTCTGCTGGTGCGTCTTCAACTGCCCTGTCTTCAAACTGCAAATCTTGTGAGACGCGGTCTAAACCATCAGGATCTGAACTAGCGAAGGGAGAGAGGAAAATGGCAATCAGTAGTGCTGTCCCTAAACCAGCAATCACAAAGGCAGAGTTGCGAGATCGCGAAAGGTTATTATTACTCATAAACGTTTCCATCTCCATCTATTTAGACACACCCTTTAACGCCCTGCAAACTGACGAGAGCCAGATGAATTCCTTTTGCGGGGGGGATCGTAAAGTAAATCAGGTCGATTCCGCCAGACAAAACTCACGGCTGCCAAAGTAATCAGTGCTTCTCCAATACCAATCAGCAAATGCCAAAACGCCATTGCGGATAAGGCTACTGCAAAAGGTACAGTTCCTGATAATGCCAGTTGTGCTGCGCATACAATTGAGGCGACAAAGACACTTGTCCAAGCAGCGACTACTGTACCAATTGCCATTCCTCGCCAACTATCACGACTGATAACATAGCGAATTGTGCGGTAGAGGTAATAACCGCCAAAGGTGCCAATCAGCCCCATATTAGTGATATTGGCTCCTAGCACTGTCAAGCCACCATCTTGGAAGACGGCTGCTTGAACGATGAATACAACTACCATCACTAGTGAACCTGCCCATGGTCCCAATAAAATACCAGCTAATGTTCCCCCCAGAAGGTGACCGGAAGTGCCGCCGGGAATGGGGAAATTGATCATTTGTGCAGCAAAAATAAATGCGGCACAAACCCCCATTAGGGGTACGGCTCGTTCTTGGTATTCGTCTTGCACTCGACTTAAGCAAAGTGCAATGAGACCAATGGCGATTATCCAACAGACTAGACTAATCGGTAGATTTAAGAAGCCATCCGGGATATGCAAAGCCAAATGTGGCTGTACCATCCCTTGCTGCAAACTGTAGGACAGGATATTCGACAGCTCAACTGTAACCATTCTCAAAAGTTTTCTTTGCCAACCCAATTATTTGTAAGCATAAACCATCTCATAGAAGCTGTCTTAACCAAAAAATGCAATGCGAGGGGGGGGCATAACGCAGGCTTTCTCTAGGGGATGACTTCTTGTAAACGACTGGTCGAGTATAGAATTCATGAACCGGAGCGATACAAGAACGGCATTTACAAACTCCCACACCTACTTTGATGTGTGGGTAGTTTATGATAGCTATAACCTTGGCACCGATGAGTATGGAGGTTCCGTTGAAACCCTTGCCCGTCTCCTGCTGGAAAAAGTATTAGAGATTGCCGTTTCTGCACTATCTGACCTTCCCTCTAAGCTTTAAAGTTTTTCAGCCCAAAGTAAAATTAAAAGAAAGAGATAAATGTCTAACCAGAATAGAATTAGCCTCAAAAATTATTTAAGAATTAATTGATTGTAGTTTCTGTGTGGAATTAGTATTAGCTGATAGTGTGCAATACACTGCCGCTTTGCTTTTTGCCGGAATTAATTTGCTGCCGGAAAGCGGCAATTTGTAGGTCGAAAGCAGCTCATTTATTAGAATATTAGACAAATATAAATTACCATAATTTATAGCAATCAGAAGTAATCATGGAGTGTAGATAGCAGCCTAGCAGAGGGTTAGAGTGAAGAAGTGGCATCAATTTGAAATGAGTTTACCAGTAGCTGAACCTCGTAAAACCCTAGATGTTATTTCTCAATGGGGAGGCTCTTGCCATTCTTGTCCACCGCCACCGATGTGTTTTTCTGAGCCAGCTATCTTATCTAATTTAAGCCCCAAGCTCAAGAATTTTTCGGTTATTTAGTTAATACTTATTGAAGATATTAGATCAATAGCTCTCCTGACCAATCTATTACTCCTAAACGCTACAGTAATTTTTGTGGTTGTAGGTAAATCTGTCCGGAATCAAACAGATAATCTTTGAATGTTATCTTCTATAACGAGCTAATTTGACTAGATTCCTGTTAAATAGCTGGCTTTTTGTAACAACTTACTTACATAATACAGCTAAGTTTGGTATAGTAGCTAGCCCTTAACAAGCAGGAGAATCTATCAAGCTTAGCTGCTTAAAATGAGCGGCGCGAACATCATCAATTTATATACAACACAAGGCAAGGTAAACTTTTCATGGCAAATATTTTTTCTCGCCGTATCTTAGCTCGTAAAATACGTGAAGAGGCAGCAGAAATTGCTTTTTTGCGTCCTCATCCAGAACATTTGAATAATGGTGCAGAAGTTGCTTATCCCAACTTTATTGCGAACCATACTAAAGGATTACCCCATAATGACTTGGGTGAAGTTGAGCCAGCAGCATATAAAGCTCTGCTCAAAGCTTTGTGCAGTGGTAAATCAGAAGACTTTGAGAACATTCCACGGGGTTGTGATAATACTCCAGCACCACAATTACCTCAAGAATGCCGACCCAATCAATCAGAAATTGGTTGTCGCCGATTTGTCAATCCGCAAGCTGGTCTAACCTTTGAACTAGAAGGCCCAGATGCTCAGTCACTAGCGATTCCTCCTGCGCCGCGTATTGATGGCCCAGAAAACTCCTGTGAAGCCATAGAAATCTACTGGATGGCACTGTTGCGGGATATTAATTTCACAGACTTTTCTAGAGATGGCTTGGTTGCTAGAGCCACCGAAGAATTATCAAATTGCTCTGCTTTTTTTGGTCCCAAAGAAAGGGGGAAAGTAACAGCTAATACTCTGTTTCGAGGCAATGCATCAGGGAATTTAGTTGGCCCTTATATCTCCCAGTTTCTGTTAAGAGAAATTAAATACGGTGTACAAACTATTTCTCAACGGCAGAGAACGACAGTCTCTAATAAAGACTTTTTGACCAATTACCAATGCTGGCTAGCTGTGCAAAACGGCTTTGATTTAAGTGGTCAGGATCAGTTTGATTCGGTTCCTCGTTATATCCGTAATCTGCGAGATTTAGCTACTTATGTTCATTTTGATGCTCTCTATCAAGCTTACTTGAACGCTTGCTTTATCTTGCTGGACATGAAGGCTGCCTTTGATGTGGGTAATCCTTATCTATTTTCCCGCAATCAGGATGGATTTGGCACGTTTGGTGGGCCACACATTCTTAGCCTTGTGACAGAGGTAGCCACCAGAGCACTCAAGGCAGTCTGGTATCAAAAATGGTTTGTGCATCGGCGACTGCGGCCCGAAGCCTTCGGCGGACTGGTTCATAACCATTTAACTGATCAGGCAAAATACCCCATCGATCCGGAGATTCTCAATTCCGAGGCTGTCAGGCTAGTCTTTAACAAATATGGTACTTACCTACTGCCCCAGGCATTTCCTGAAGGTTCGCCGATGCACCCCGCCTACGGTGCAGGACACGCTACAGTTGCTGGCGCTTGTGTAACTGTCCTCAAGGCCTTTTTTGATGAGTCGTTTGTGATTACTAACCCAGTGGTGTCTAATGCTGATGGCACTCAACTTTCGCCTTATATTCCTTCTAGTGGACCGAATACAGAAATCTTAACGGTAGGTGGTGAACTCAATAAGCTGGCAGCTAATATTGCGATTGGGCGTAATGGGGCTGGTGTTCACTGGCGTACTGATTATTCAGAGGCAGTAAAATTAGGGGAAGCGATCGCGATTGGTATTTTGCAAGAACACAAGCTTACCTACAACGAAGACCACTGCTTCACTCTCACTAAGTTTGACGGCACTGGTATCAAAATTTAGTTCTGCTGATTCTTAACGGTTTCAAGGGTGTCGGGATTGAGTATCCTGACACCCTGCTTATCGGCTGTTTACGCTTAGTTAGAGTACATCCAGCTTCCACATTAGATGTGTCTTACCAAAGGTAAATCGCGATAAACCCAGTAAACTCAGCTTCTTATAGGGAAATTGCCTCGGAAACTCCCTGACTAATACCAACTAGTTCACTGGAAGCAAAACCAGTTTCTCCGGAAATTGAAGATTGAAGTAAATCTTGTATCTTCACTGGTGTGTCTGTACCAAACTGCATCAACTCTATATTGACTGCAAAATTAGAGCCGTCTGGGCCGTCAATACTTACTCCACCGTCTTCAGAGGTGAAGGTGTAATCTGCTTGATTACCTGAAAATACCAAAGTATCCATCCCAGCGCCACCATTAATTACATGGTCACCGACCTGACCTACCAGTATGTCATCGTTGGCGCTACCAAGTAGTAGATCATCTTGATGGCTATTAGTTTGGTGACTATCTGTTAGTTGGTCGTTGAAGGTTTTTTTGACACCCTTTACTGAGCCGATGCTGGTGTAATTTAGCTTTTTAAGTACAGCATCATCAAGAGGTCCCCCCTCTATTTGACCGTTATAAACACCAAGACGAGGTGCTTTTCCCAGGACAGAACCCAACGTTGCTTCTTTCCAGCTATCATCAATAGTCACGGCATAGTCAATCTCCTTAACTTCGCCAGTGGCTCGGTCAGAAATCAGATCTTCAATGATGATAAATCTCGTTCCGTCTTTGTCGGTGTAGTAACCCTTCGAGAGAAGATTATTCAGACCTTTGTGAAACTCAAATCTAGCAGTATCAAGACCACTAGGGTATGGTATTCTGCCGATGCTGTCGGTTTTAGTACCGCTGATTACCGCTTTGCGATCGCTTTGAGCTGGGTCAAGGATGAAGTCAGCTTTAGAGTCGAGTTCTAGTTTCAGAGTTCCTGGTTTCAAATCGGCGCTAGTCAGAATTTTATCTGTCTTGGCATCAAAATTGTTGATGTCTTTTTTATTGTTAGCTAGCTTCGTATCAATTAGTACGTAGCTCCAGTCGTTAAGTTTGCCGAGGGTGTTAGTCTTGCGGAAGTTGATACCAGTCTTAAAGCCTTCAATGTGAGCATTATTGATCACCATGTCCTCGGCATTTTGCGCTAAGTGAGCGCCGATATCAGGGCTAGATTCCGAGCCAATCAAGGTGATGTCTTTAAAGGTGTATTTACTGGTGTACTGAACTTCAAAGCCGTCGCTGACTTCCCAGGCTTTTAGTCCATCAATCACGCTGCGTACGTCGTGTCCCTGTTTCTGATTAGCCTTGATAACTTCAAGTCCCTTACCAGAGGCTAAAACTTCGTTATCGTGAAAGTCTTGAATTTCAGGCTTACCGGCATCAACGGTGGAATTGTAGTGGGCGATTTCGGGGTGAGCAAGGTTTTTACTCGGAATATCCTTTTGATCTACGCCACGCAGCAGATAAGTAATGCCTGCGTTGCGCTGACCCGCAGCGATGTTGTTTTCGTTAGCTACTAGTCGTCCCTGAAACCAGAATCCACTGCCGTTGTGGGCAATGTCATGATTGTTGACTCTGGAACCATCCTTAGAAATTGACAGGATTCCTTCAGACTTAATGGCAATATTGTTTTCCCAGGCACCAATTTCGTTGCCAGTTTCAGAGACAAAGGCGGATCCAAAGACATCATAAGCCGCATTATCGTTGAGGATGGCATTGCTGTCATGCTGAACAAATCCCCAACCGGGCGAGCCCCAAACCGCATTGCCGATAGCAATAGCTGGTTGACCACTAATATCATCTGCACCAGTGCGGTGGAAGTGTACAGCATAGCGACCTCGGACGTTGGTGCTTTTGCCAGAAATCGGATCGCCGTTTCCATCAAGGATGCGCTTGCCATTGCCATCGAGTCGAAAATCGTCCAAGGGTTTCGACTTGTCGGTGCGACCCAACTCAAAGAACTCGGCATAGCGGACGTCAACGTCGTCAGAGTGCATGAACATCACGTGACCACGCTGATTAGCCGGTAGCGATTCAAAGTTCTCTGTCTCAAAAACTACGTTGCGGCTGTAGTTGGCGACGTAGGCTTTCAAATCGTCTTTTGGTGTGTCGTGATTGTACTTAAGCGATCGATCTACCGTGATCTTATTGCCATTAATCTTGACAATTTCTAGTTCTTCATCTTGCGTACCTTGCCAAACTAGACGCTGACCATTCCATTTGTCTGCAACGTAATGCGTACCCGTGAGGACTAGTGAATCGCCGACTTTCCAGTTAGTTGGCTTCTCGGCGAGAATTAGTTCTTTATCGCCAGCCATCGGGTCTTTGGCTAGCTTGAGATGCGATGCCTTTTCTTGACCGTGGATTTCAATAGCACCATGGGAGATGATGCCACGGCTTAATTGTTCTGGGTCCCATTTAAGGTCAATTGGACCGTTATCGGCAATGATAATACGGGTGGTTTTGTCTCCTTGAATCGGGTTTGCCTCAGTACCAATGGTTAATGTTCCACTTGGCGCGACGACGAACGTATCTACGACCATCATCGTATTTTTGTCATCGGCAAACTCTAGCTGACCGTCTACCCGTAGAGTTTCCAAGCGCGCCTTACTTTCCCTGTCGTAAGTCACTTCGTGATTTTCTCCAATCACGACCTTTGCGCCATCACCAGGAACTTTACCATTTTGCCAAATCTTGGGATCAAACCAAGAGCCATCTTTGACCGCTACATGAGTAGCCTTGGCATCGGGAACCAAATCCAGTAATGCTAGATGTTCCTTCTGCTTTTTGGGGTCGCCTGGGTGAGGATGGTGTGTTGATGTGGGGGTATTAATTTGCGTATCCATGGTTAAACTCCTACTGGTATTTGCCTGCAACAAAAATTCAGTCGTCTTGTAAAAGACTGAGTAGAAGACCCTTTAACACCAACTGTTTTACAACGCAGCTTTTGCTATTAAACAATTAGTTTTTGTCTTAAAATAAGCAACAAAAACAATGCAACTTACTGCGTTTTTTTAGTAAAAAATTCAAAACCTTCACTAGGATAGCCTTGGCAAATGCATTGATTTCTAAGTTAATTGATGATTGATTTGGGCATTGCCACCCTAGTTGCAAGAAGACTTGTTTTCCCTTTGCTAGTCTTCTTATTACCACTTATAAAGTATTTTTCTAGATTTGTCATCAAACTTGGGTGTACTTTGTAAATACTCATTTATGAATCGAATAAAATTAAATTTACAATCTTAAATAAAAAAGCAAATTAAATCTTCTTTGTTGATTTTGTTGCTTAATCTCTAGTTGATTTTAGTAATTCGCTAAATGGATTATGAGAAATTTTTGATAAGCTCTTCATCATTTAAATTTTACTGTCAAAAATTCTAAAATCATTATGGGGTCAACATCGTGGTCGTTAACTCTATCCAGTTTTCATGGATGACAGCTTAATCTATAACTGCTTTCGTGTGAGAAAAAATCATATTTCGATAGTTGTTTAGTAAACAAAGAATTAGCACTTAGAAAACAAAAAAAGGTGAACGTATTACACGACTTCACCTAGATTAGATAATTATTTACTTTTAGCGGCACTTGGGAACCAATGGTTCCCAAATTGAAGTTATCAATGCCCTAGTTACGATGCCATATAGTGACACCACCTGACTTATCAATCAGAGTAATACCTTGCGCCTGGAGTTGGTCACGAATGCGATCGCTTTCTGCATAGTTTTTCGCTTTCCTCGCCTGGACACGCTGTTCAATCAGCGCCTCAATTTCAGCATCACTTAAACCAGTCGCAGATTTCTCAGTTGCTTCTTCGAGTTGTGCTTGCAAACCTAACACCTGAGTCAATTCAAGCAGAGTGTGCCATTGTTTCTCTAACTCTTGAGAAGGTATCTTCGTTGTCCCCTCATGCACCAAAAGATTCCCCTCTCGGCGTAACTCCTTAGCAATTTCAAACAAGACGGCTAAACCACCTGCAAAATTAAAGTCTTCGTCCACCGCATCCTGAAAACGCTGCACTAGGGGAGTAGAGAGTTGGGAAGAATTCTGCCAACCCAATTGCTCACCATATTGATAACCAAACAGCAACCCTTCCCTTAGGGTGTGCCAACCATTAGTAGCGGCTGCGATGGCATCATCAGTAAAATCAAGGGGCTTGCGGTATTGAGCTTGGAGTACAAAGAGACGCACAGCCATAGGGTCAACTGGCTGATCCAGAAGTTCACGAATCGTGATAAAGTTGCCCAAAGACTTAGACATCTTCTCACCACCAACTTTCACCATGCCAGTATGCAGCCAGTAAAGAGCTAGCGGCTGACCAGTTACGGCTTCTGATTGAGCAATTTCATTCTCATGGTGAGGAAAAATTAAATCAGATCCACCTGTATGGATATCAATTGTTTCCCCTAGCTTTTCCCGGATCATTGCCGAGCACTCAATATGCCAGCCAGGCCGCCCCGGCCCCCAAGGCGATTCCCAAGAAGGTTCCCCTGGCTTAGAGGCTTTCCACAGAGCAAAATCAAACGGGTCTTTCTTTTTCGACTCTTCTGAGGCGTCTAAGTCCACTCGTCCACTAGCTCCCGCTTGCAAATCTTCTAACTTACGTTTTGAGAGCTTGCCGTACTCTGTAAAGTGGCGTACTGGATAGTAGACATCACCGCCGGCTGGGTAGGCGTAGTCTTTCTGTTCTAAATCGTAAATCAGCCGCTTAATGCCATCAAGGGCGTGAGTAGCACGGGGATAGGAGTCAGCTTGCTTAACTCCCAAACGTTCCATATCCTCAAAATATGCCTGAATAAAACGCTCGGAGACACTTTCCATCGATGTCCCCTCTTGCCGTGCTCGGTTGAGAATCTTATCGTCAATATCGGTAAAATTCTGCACGTAGCTTACTTCATAACCACGCCATTGCAGATACCGACGGGCAGTATCCCAGATAATGCAAGTTCTGGCATGACCCAAATGGCAATAGTCATATGGCGTAATGCCGCAGCAATACATCCGCACCTCGCCAGTCTTTACTGGCTTAAAAGGTTCTTTGCGACCGGTGAGGGTGTTGTAAAGTGTTAGGGTCATAAAACAGAATGGGGAATAATAGCTCCCTTAATTGTGCAATGTCAAGGGTGACCGCAAAAGGGAAAGTAGGGAGTTCGCTCTTTTGAGTCGTTAGGGAGATCAAATTTTTAGTTTAATTTAACAAATCACACTCTCTGCGCTGCCCTTTATCATTAGTATTATTAGCTACCTTCTAATGCTGGTGTCACCAGCACAATAACCCTATTCTCCTATATTCTGAGGTTCTCCATAACTACTTATGCAATCAGTATCTACTCAGTCTTCAGCCGCCAACAGCATAGATGCTCCCAAGCTTGGCTTGCCAGTTACGATCATTACAGGTTTCTTGGGCAGTGGAAAAACCACTCTCCTCAATCATATTTTGAGTAACCAAGAAGGACTCAAGACCGCAGTTCTCGTCAATGAATTTGGTGAAATCGGGATTGATAACGAGTTGATTGTGACCACCGAAGATGACATGGTGGCACTGAGTAATGGCTGCGTCTGTTGCACAATTAATGATGATTTGATTAAGGCTGTTTACAAGGTCTTAGAACGCGAGGACAAGGTGGATTACCTGGTGGTAGAAACCACAGGTCTTGCTGATCCACTACCAGTAGCCCTGTCTTTCCTTAGCACCGAACTGCGGGACATGACTCGTCTCGATTCTATTATCACTATGGTAGATTCAGAAAATTTCAGCCTGGATCTCTTCAACAGTGAGGCAGCTTATAGCCAAATTGCATATGGCGATATTATTCTGCTCAACAAGGTAGACCTGGTTGATGAAGCCGATGTAGACGCCCTCGAAATTAAGATTCGAGACATTAAAAAAGACGCAAGAATTTTGAGAACCACTAAATCCCAGGTGTCTTTGCCTTTGGTTCTCAGTGTTGGTTTATTTGAGTCTGACCAATATTTTGAGACAGTTGATTCTGAGCATGAGCATGGCCACGATGAACATCACCATCATGACCACGACCATGACCACGATCACGAACATCACCATCATGACCACGACCATGACCATGCTCATCATTCCCATCATCTAGAAAATGACGGATTTACCTCGCTTTCTTTCCAAGCTGAAAAGCCTTTGAACATTAGAAAGTTTCAGTACTTCCTAGATAATCAACTGCCTGCAAGTGTGTTTCGTGCCAAAGGAATTCTCTGGTTTAGCGAGAGTCCTGATCGCCATATTTTCCACCTCAGCGGCAAACGTTTCTCTATTGAAGATGATGATTGGAAAGGTGAACCCAAAACTCAACTCGTGCTAATTGGTCAGAATTTAGATCATGATCAATTACAGAAGCAACTGGAAAATTGCATTTGTCTACCTTCTACTGCTCGTGGTAAGGGATTTGGAAAATAAAAATTGGCAATGGAAAATTGTTAATTGTTCCTAGCAATTTTCCATTTTCCATTAGCAATTTAACAACTATGCGCGTTGTCATCCAGCGAGTTAAATTCTCTCAAGTTGTGGTTAATAGTCAGGTCGTCGGTAAAATTGGTCAAGGATTGAATTTACTGGTAGGTATTGCCGATACCGATACTGAAGCCGAACTTGATTGGATGGCACGTAAGTGCCTAGAATTGCGGCTATTTCCCAACCCTGAGAGTAGCACTGATCGTTGGCAGAAATCAGTGCAGGAGATTGGGGGTGAATTACTGGTAGTCAGTCAGTTTACCCTCTACGGTGATTGTCGCAAAGGACGCCGCCCCTCTTTCACTCGCTCAGCAGCTCCAGAACCAGCACAACAGCTATATCAACAGTTTGTTAAGAAGTTGCATCAAAGTGGTTTGAGGGTGGAAACTGGTGAGTTCGGTGCGATGATGGAAGTCTCAATTGAAAATGACGGGCCAGTAACCTTATTACTGGAGAGGGATCATGATTAGTTGGCTGGGAAATTGACTTTAAAAGATTCTACTTACTGTTTAGTTGAGCTTTGAGCTAATTGTTTACCTTGGTTTTCAGCTCATGTTTCTTAGCTAAATGCCAATTTTCTAGCTGCTCTATAGATATTGATTTAGTGGCAACATTCAACTCAAGACCACGCGGTAATAACCTTGGATCAGTCGTGAAAACGCCACAGTCTAAAAGTTCTTCGGGTATTTCCCAAAATTGACTTAACTTTTGTTTCAAAGAAATAACTTGCTCGAAGACTTTATTTCTTTGACTATTCCTTGTATTTCTTGCTGTCTTCCCTCCTATTCTCGTATTAATAAACTTGGTTTCAATCAAAAACAGCGTATCTTTCTCTGTAGTGTAAATAAAATCACACTTGCCGAAATGGGTATTGCCTAAGCCATCGGGAGATTGCTCAAAAAGCACAACGTCAATGCAGGAAGGGAAAAATTTATCGCTATTAAAAAACAAAAATGCTTGCAATAAAAGTTCTCTTTCACTACTTATTTGGCAAATAGCCTGCTCAAAAAAATCTCTAAAGTTTGTACAGCTTTGGCGCGTTTTGTCACAGAATTCAATAAATTGAGTGATACCTCTATCAGTCATAAATTTCATCCCCACCCTACCGGAATCTCAAACTGTTTTTGATAGGAATAATTGAGCTTGATTTTTAGATTTTATTCACACTTTCCTCTAGCAAATTCAAGATTTGGGTTAGCCATTCTCTGACATCTTCTTCGTTTTCAAAATGACGATTTGCGTAGTCTGCAACTTTTTGCCATGGAAAGGAAGAAGAGTGCAATGCAGTTCGTCCTTCAGTAAGGATAGTGCGATGCCAATTAACCAACTCTGGAGTCGGGCAATTGTGTACTACCTGTTGATCACTTTTACCTTCTAAATCTGCATCAGCAAATTCAGCCGCCAAAAAGCTATAAAGATTTTCGTAAGCAGAGTTTAAGGGCATTGTGCTCAATTTTTAGATTAATTTGGATAAGAAGTTAGCAGCAGACATTTTCCTCCTCCGGTTGCCGTTAAGACAGCGCGTAACTGTTGAGCATTTTTAACATTATTTAAACTAGGGGGACGCCGAGCCACTCGGCCAATAACCTGATGCGCGTTATAGTCAACCACTTGCTTTTGTCCAACGGCGGCACTACTGGCCCATTGATTCAGCTTAGGGGCATTAGCTGTAAGAGCGGCTTCGAGATGAGTACTCGCTGTTGTTAAATTAGGATAGGTGCTGGCAGCCCCAATTTTTGGCTCCTTTTTTAATCGCTCAACTAGCTCTTGGTCGCTCTTACCCACATGGCGCTCAATTGTATGACCCCCCGCCTGTTCTTGTTGTTGCAACCAGTCATTGGAAAAACTAGCGGGAATACAGGGAGTAGATGCTGACTGACTTACTCCAACTCCAACACAGGAAGTAGCCGAGAACATCAACGGCAAGCTTGCCAATAGTTTAGCTATCATCCCTAAGCTTGGCTTCATTGGCAGTTTTTCCTCGACTTTAAAGGCTAAGTCAACACTAAAACGACAAACCTAGCCTTTTTCCTTGTCCTGGTCAAACTTGCCTTCAAGGGGTTCGCAAAAATTATTGACGCCCTCGTTAACTACATACATTAGTACTGGTGTCGCCAAAATTTCTGGCAAAAGAGGTGTCTGAGCTAAATATTTAATTACGCTGGCGTAGGAGTCGTTAAGTAAGTCTTCCCGAAATTCAGGCTGACAAATAACCGCCCGACATTTCCTGGCCAAAGAATCTAGCCACTCAGCATTGTTAAGCTGTGGTTGCTGCCCAGCGCGGATTGCCATCGCAATCGCTGCGTCTTCTAAATCGCCCTCACAATCTTCAATAACGTCGAGAGCTTGCATTGCTTCAGGATAATCGGATAAATCAGAGCGAAACTTAGCAATTTGCTGAGAACTGATTATAGTCATAGAGTATTTCTTGCCCTTGGCTCAGCAGCGGAGACAAATAAGCTGCTACCACTATTTTGCCAGAGGGCAATGACCGGTGTCTTGACCGGTAGTACAATAATTAGGCAACTAATTCCGAGCGTTGCTGATTGACTATTACTGCCGGAGTTTCAACCGGAACTTTTTGGGGCTGCGGATGTACCGCTTTTTCTAGTACTTGAATCTCAATATTAAGGGCAATTAGATAAGAACCCGTATCTTCTCCCACTACCTGGGTGATTAAACTTTCCAGGTTTGGGTGTTCGGCTGTAATGGGATCTCGCAAGATGCACCGATCCCACTGGTGTTTAGCCGTGGGATTAAGAGTGAGGATGTAGTGCTTCTTCATAGGGAAAAACCTTGAATTTTCGAGAGTGCTACGTTGTTTCCGGACGGACAAGCAGTTTATGGGTAACCACAGTGAGTATTTCTGCCCGAACCCAAAAAGTATTGGTCAGGCAGTATTTTATGACTTGTCCATGGAATTGAGATTATTTTTACGGGGTTGAGACTTTCGCTGGCTGGAAAAGCCTACCCTCCTATTATAGTACATAAGTACTATTGAAGCTTATTCCCGATGACCATTGGCTAAGGACTTGATTACTGGAGGCTGATTAAACCAAATCTCCTGCCGAGATAAAGAAATCGCAATTTCTGCTTCGTCGAATGCTACTTTGATACGTCGGCGAAACTCTCGTGAGACATCCCATTGCTTCAATGGCTGGGTTTTAATCCACACTCGAATAATAAAGCCGTTCTGCCCAAAACCATCAACACCCAACAGCAGCGGTGGCTCTAGGATTTGGTTGCGCCAGAGCTGATCTTTGCTCATCTGCTGGGCAACTTGGTCAACCAAGTACAATGCCTTGTCTACATCAGTCTGATAAGCAACGGGAATACTTAAGTCTGCCCTTGACCAGTGATTGGAGAGATTACCAACTATCCTAACCTCGCTGTTAGGGATCGTGATCAGCCGTCCCTCTTCATTACGCAACTGAGTAATCCGCAGATTCATATTTTCGACAAAACCACCCACATCTCCGACAACAATGACATCGCCGACACCGTACTGGTCTTCCCAAATAATAAAAAAGCCGTTAATGAAATCTTTAATCAAGTTTTGAGAAGCCAGGGAGAGGGCAACACCAATAATTCCCGCACCGGCGAGCAAAGGACCGACATCAACACCAATAACAGTCAGGGCGACGACGAAGCCAATACCAATCCAGGCAATGGTAACAACACTTTTGGTTACACTAGTAATAGTTGTAACCCGCAGTTGCAAACGACGATCAGCCTGTGGAGTTTGTAAGTAATTACTAGCAAGAGCTGAGTTAAATCGATCTATGAGAGCATAGCTCAGACGAACAGCTAAGTAGGTACCCAAGCTGACGATGACCACTCGCAAAGGAATCCGTATACTAGTAACAATTAAAACCTGTGCAATTCGAGTGTAGGGAAATAAACTCAAGATAAATAAGCTTCCCCCTGTCAAAATTCCCACTTGAGCCAGTTGCAGAAGTCGGTGCTGGACTTCCGTGAGATTCCACTGTTGACCTTCGGTAAGGCGGGTTGATATCGGTCGAGAGTCGGGAGAATCTGTTGCAGGGGCTAGCTGCTCTTTGGAAATCTTTAATCGGCGTTCCCAACGGCAGATTGCTAAGCTGGCTAAGAGCATAGCCACAGCAGTTCCTGCTGCTATCCCCCCTTGACGTACCAAAAACTTATCTTGCCGCTCCCATTTCGCTTTTTCCAGCGCTCTTTGTAATCGCCGTCGGAGCGTCAGAGCTGCATTTTGGGGGTTTTCTTCACCGATTCTACTAGCATCTTGCTCTGTAACGGTCAGGAGGCGTTGTCCGTTGACATAAATCACTGGTAAGCGATTTTCTTCTTGAATTTCCACTTTTACTTCTGACGTTTCTGCCTGGAAGTATTGGTGGCTAATGCTGGCCAAATTCTCCTGAATTTCTCGCCGACGTGCTGGTAAGGCAGGTTTTTGAGCTGTAACTTCAAAAATGCAGCGACCATCCAACCGGACGCAGCTAGAAGCCACGGTGCTTTCTGAGAGCTGATTTAGCAAGCTGCTTGTTTGCTGTTTCAACTCTGGCAGGAAAGGTAACTGAGCCTGAACGGGATAGGTAAACCAGCCCATTACTACCACAGATCCTACTTGCAGCGACGCGATCGCTTTTAGTCTAATTGGCCAAGTTTTGGATCGCATTGGCTTTCTCTCCTGGTACGTACTGTTCAATATAGATCAACAGCTTTCAAAGCCATTTAAGCACTTCTACTTATGTTAATGATCCCCCCAAAGGCTAACAACAACTTTGATACTAGCTGTGGTTTGAAGAATTGTCAGCGGACAGGAGGTAGGAGAGAAAGTAAGAAGTAATAAATAAGAAGTGTTTTTGCCGATAACTACAACTCCTGGTTCCTCTAAAAGCGTGGGATTGCTTAGCTGGTGGACAACTCTGACTTGAGGTGAATGTCGATAAAGAGGCTACCGTCTCGGCGTTTGACTAGTGTGGCACTAGTTGGCTTTTGACCCTTAAGTTTTCCTATTTGGTAATTGCTCAAGTGAATCGAAAATCTTTCTCTGCCACCAACTAAGGTGAGGCTGATGGTTCGGTCTTTTTCTCGGAAAGAGAAAATCCGGGCATCGTAGTCTACGCTAGTAGGCTGGAATTCTTTAACTGTTCTATTGTCTCTCTTTGCCGTCTTACGGTCGGCAGCAACTCGGTTAATCGCCCTGATAGCTAAATTGGCTGATAGATTGAACTGCTGGCGAATATCCTGATAAATCAAGGTCTGAATGCGAACATTGTTAGTTATCTTGGAGTCAATTGTTTCATTGATATAGTTGCAAGCATCAGAGAACGCCTGGAATGTAGCCTCTAGTTTTAAGGCTTGCTCTCTAGTTGGTTGAAGCTTACAACTTATATTCAGTGATTTCTGCATACAAAAATTATATCACTACAATGATACAAAATTTGTATAAAGTTTCTCTAAAGATTTCGCTAAGCTCAATTAAAATCCTGATACTAAAACTGTTGAGTGTCGCTAAAGTTCAGAGCCTGCCTAGAGTGAATTTAATTTAACTGAACTATAGCGACCTTCTAAGTAGCAAGGCTAAAGTGGTTAAGGCTAATCTGGTGAACATCTCACCTTTGACATATATAGAGAAACAAAATTAATGATTGCGACCCCTGCCGAGATTAAACACGAAGTCAAAGATATCTCTCTTGCGCCCCAAGGAAAACAAAGGATTGAATGGGCAGGACGGGAAATGCCTGTTTTAGGGCAGATTCGAGACCGATTTGCCCAAGAAAAGCCGTTGGCGGGAATCCGGTTAATTGCTTGCTGTCACGTTACCACCGAAACCGCTCATTTAGCGATCGCCCTCAAGGCTGGTGGTGCAGACGCTATTTTGATTGCCAGTAATCCTCTGTCCACTCAAGATGACGTTGCTGCCAGTTTGGTGGCAGATTATGGCATTCCCGTATTTGCCATCAAAGGGGAAGATAATGACACTTACCACCGCCACGTTGAAATTGCTCTTGACCACAAACCCAACATCATTATTGATGATGGCAGTGATGTAACAGCAACTCTAGTACAACACCGCCAAAACCAACTCAGCGACATCATTGGTACTACCGAAGAGACAACCACCGGAATTGTTCGTTTACGGGCAATGTTCAATGATGGAGTCTTAAGCTTCCCAGCAATTAACGTCAACGACGCTGATACCAAGCACTTCTTTGACAACCGCTACGGCACTGGTCAATCCACTCTCGACGGCGTTATCCGCGCTACTAACGTGCTGCTAGCCGGTAAAAACGTGGTTGTAGCTGGTTACGGCTGGTGTGGCAAGGGCGTAGCGATGCGGGCGCGAGGCCTGGGAGCTAATGTCATTGTTACTGAAATTGACCCCACCAAAGCGATTGAAGCGGTTATGGATGGCTTCCGGGTGATGCCCATGAATGAAGCAGCACCTCAGGGTGACTTGTTTGTCACTGTTACCGGTAACAAGCACGTCATTCGTCAAGAGCATTTCCAAGCCATGAAAGATGGCGCGATGGTTTGCAACTCTGGTCACTTTGATATTGAAATTGACCTTAAGACGTTGGGAACAATGGCCAAGGAAGTCCGGCAGGTGCGCAACTTCACCCAAGAGTACCGTCTCTCTAATGGTAAATCTGTGGTGGTACTGGGCGAAGGGCGTCTGATTAACTTGGCAGCGGCAGAAGGACACCCCAGCGCTGTGATGGATATGAGCTTTGCTAACCAGGCTTTGGCTTGCGAATACCTAGTGAAGAACAAGGGCAAACTAGAACCAGGTTTGCACTCAATTCCTGTTGACGTGGACAAAGAAATTGCGCGACTGAAATTGCAGGCAATGGGTATCTTCATTGATAGCCTGACGCCAGAGCAAATTGAGTACACGAACTCTTGGACTGCGGGAACCTAAAAACTCTAAGGGTGGGCAGGTATGCCCACCCTTTTGGCAATTTAAGGAGAATACTAACTTATTCTCAAAGACCAATAGCGGTTTTTCAATGCATAAGGAAGACTGGGAACTCTAGGTCAGACTCCGGAAATTGCCAACTTTATAGTGAAGATTGAAATAGCCTAATTCTAACTGCCAATCAAACCTGCTAGAGTTGAGCAAATTTACTATTCACTAGGAACTTAGTTCAGCTAAATTTATGCTAAAACGGGCCTATCATTGGGTAACGGCTTGGAGTGAAACTCCCTATGGAAGTTGGGCACTCTTTTTTTTAGCCTTTGCTGAGTCCTCTTGCTTTCCCATTCCGCCAGATGTATTGTTGCTAGCTTTATGTGTCGGTCAACCGGCTGCGGCGTTTAGCTTTGCCACGATTTGCACTATCGGCTCAGTCTTCGGCGGAATAGCTGGCTATAGTATCGGTTTCTTTGCTTTCGAGGCGATTGGCAAACCACTACTGCATACTTATGATCCTCATCAAGAGGTGTTTAAGCAAATTCAGAATTTGTACGACACTTGGGGATTTTGGGGTGTACTAGTCGCCGCGATTACACCCATTCCTTACAAAGTATTTACCATCGCTTCAGGGGTGTTTAAGTTTAATTTTGTCCAATTCATGCTCGCATCTATTATTGGACGGAGTTTCCGATTTTTCCTAGTGAGTGGATTAATCTTTTGGGGTGGAGAGCCTCTCAAGTTGTGGATTGAAAAATATTTTGATTGGTTAGCTTGGGGATTTTTGGCAGCAATAATTCTCGGCTTGATAATTTTAAGGTTATTTTAACTAAGATGGCTAAACTCTCTCTAGAACTACAGCGCTATTTTTTTGAAGAAGAAAGACAGTCTCACGTCAAGTTGGCAGATATCCTCGCACTAGCGGGGGAGCGACTGTTTGGTTTTTTGTTCGTAGTTCTCTCCCTCCCTTCAGCTTTGCCAGTTCCCGCCCCTGGTTATTCTATTCCCTTTGCGATTGTAATTTTTTTGTTGGCTGTACAGCTAATCTGTGGAGCTAAACGCCCTTGGCTGCCTCAGGGCATGATGAATGGGAAAATGAAACTGGAAACTGTGCAGGGTTTTATCAAGGCAGGAATTCCCTGGTTGCAAAAAATAGAAGCGATCGCTCGTCCTCGGTTAAGCTACATCTGTACTAGTCTACCGGGTCGCGTTATCCTGGGCTGTGTCATCGCGCTGATGTCAATTTCGATGATGATTCCGATTCCGGGGACAAACACCATACCAGCAATGGGCATTTTCATCACCAGCTTTGGTTTATTAGAGGATGATGGCGCGATTAGCCTTGGAGGTTTGTTTGTTTCTGTCGTTGGTGCGTCGGTTTCGATCGGGATTGTTTTCTTTGGTGTCAGTATTTTGAGCCAACTTAAAGATTGGATACTAAGCTTATTGGGCTGATATTGACAATCTCGCTGCACAGGCAAATGGTTAATGGAAAATCGAAAATAGATGCTATTAGCGGAATACTGGTGTAGAACCTCAATGGTTCGACTCCGCTAAGTATTGACGCTGAGTGAGTCGAAGTGTCAATTTTCGATTTTCCATTTGCTAGACTCCATCAACAGGAGTATTTTCTCAGACACTCAGGCTGGTTAACTGCTTAGCTTTGATTTCACCATTGCTTGAATCTTTTGGCCCTCGGCTCTACCCTTAAGCTGTTGTATTGCTGACCCCATCACCTTACCCATATCCTTTATAGATGTAGCCTCAGTTTGGGCAATAACCTCGTCAATGATAGCGCTTATCTCCTCTTCCGACAGTTGCTGAGGCAAGTACTCCTCAATAATGGCTAACTCTTGGGCTTCTTGTTCGGCTAAGTCATTGCGTCCTGCTTGACTATACTGTTCGATAGCCTCTCGACGTTGCTTAGCCTGCTGTGCCAACAATTCGATTTCTTCAGTGTCCGTAAGACTATCTCGCCCCTGAGGACGCAGACTTACTTCTTTTTCCAACAAGACCTTTTTGATGCTGCGAACCGTTTCTAGGCGAATTTTATCTTTAGCCTTCATGGCAGTTTTGATGTCTTCTGAGATGCGATCCTTCAGACTCATCGATTTTAAAACTCCTTATACTCTGTATCGGCGTTTCTGCCTCTACATATTTATTTGTCTATTTAAATTCTAGAGGTTGATTTTTGCTAGAGACTCCCATGAGCAATCAGCTAATTTAGCTAATTAACACTCGATGGTGGGTGACTCAGGAGTGAGAGCAACCGATTATGCAATTTAAATACACATCATCTTAAATTCGCAATTTGCAGTGTAGTGCGACTATCTGAGTCAGTACTAATACCTAATTTAAGTACCTGATAGCCTATATAGCGCTTCTCGAATGGTAAAGGTTTGTCTAAATTTCCAATTTTCTTCTCTTTCGCTTATTTCCTCTTCCCTAAAACCAGGAAGTTTGTAGCTTACCCCATCAAAAATGGCTACAACTATTTTTGTACTAAATGATTCATAAAAAAATAACTGTTAGTAATAACGATTAATGTCGATATTCTAGTTATTTTATTTGCAGCAGACCCAGCAAAGAAACTATTTGTTTTTCACAATTCGTTTGGGTTTTTATAAATAAGAATAGTTATTATTAAAGTTTTGCTTTCACAGGTAATAAGTAATAAGACTTAGGTGCAGCAATTAATCAAGAATTTTGTCACTTATTAGCACAACTTTATCTTATTTAAGCTAAAAATTTTGTAAAAAAACTCTTGTCACTATCAAAGCCCACCTGTTTTCTCTCTGTACGATGAAGCGTTTTTTTTACTGAAGCTCACTTTTGAGAAATTTAATTTTTTCTCTTAAACCCTTTCAGTACAAGGGTTACAAAGAATAATATCAAGAAAAAAGAGTAACAAAGAAGAAAGTTTTGTTTGTAGCGACAAAGAATTAAAGAGTAGTTTTACGGAATTTTACTAATAGTTAAGTTAATTACTTAATATGTATAAAAATCAACAAAACAGCACTCAAAACAAAGTCTTTTAAACTAAAAATTAAGAAAAAAAATTCTGCTAGATAGGCTACAAAAACGAAAGAAAGAAAACATATATGATTTGATTGTCTGAATAAGACGATAGATAAAACTAATCGGGTACTAACTAAAACAAAACCAACGATGGCAGACAAAATAGCAAGAAGCCACCATTGGAACCTCGGTGCACAAAGTAGAGGCCAACAAGCCAAAGGACTATTCGGTGGACGGAAATACCTACATCTTCATCATGAAAATATAGGTGTGTCGATTATGCATGGTCATACTCCTAGCCTCTATGTTTCCGATTCAAACAAAAATTGGGGCTACCACCTTGGTAAGCATGGAAATAGAGAAGGTGAGCCTTGAGCCATCTTCTGTGCAGTAAACCATTAGGTCTTTTGTGCTTAATTAGCCAGAAATAATTTGTTACACGTTAATAAGTTTACAAACGCTTGTCTTACCAACAGTATTTCCTCATGAAATGCTTGTGTAAGCAGATTAATGAACTCTAAACCCATCTAAACCCATAAGAAAAAGTAAAGAAGTGGGTGAAGACAGTTTTGGAAGTCATGTTATTCCTTACTTCTGCGGAAGTAAAGTTATTAGCCATGACTGTTATTAACTTTTTTTGCAAAATTCTGAATCAAGGCTCATAACCTCGCTAGATGGTCTGTAGTTTCTTGTTTAATCACTTGTTAATTGCAGATTTGTTGAGGAACCGATATGCATTTAATTTTGAAAAAATAAAGACAAAATTAAATGCATAAATTGACACAAAAACTTCAAAAACAAAACTCTAGCATTATTAATTAATGCTCCGAGTTACAAACATCATCAGTTAACTCTCAATTACCTAAAGGAAAGAAAATGAAATCGCAACACAAACAACTAACAGAAGAATTAATCTCTATTAATAACAGTGGTTTGTGGCAAGAAGTTACCGAACAAGATGCAGAAAAACTAGTCGGTGGTGGTATAGCTGTTCCTGGTCTTCGAGGTTTCCAACAATCGAATAATCGATATAGTACTAATTATCAGAGTATGGAAGGCTTTGGGCGTTACCAAGGATATCAAGCTAGTAAGATGGGTTCCTACGGTTCAACTGGGGACTTCCGTAAGTCAATGTAAACCACAGAGAAAGTAGGCTAACGTTAAGAGTCATTTTCTCTTTATAAAGTTGATGCAATTCATCTCACTTTTTCTACACATGAGATGAATTGCCTCTACTTTCAACACTCAATTTCCTACAGCAATTAGTAGGAATAGTTTGTGCAATTTGATAACAAAAATATTCAATAATTATGGAGAGATTAATGTTCGGCGACAACCAAGCATTGTGGGAAGAAATTGCAGAAAATCAGGCAGAGAAAATCAGCGGTGGTCGCGTGATCAGGATTGATAACACTGATAGGCATAAAACCGACTTTAAAAATCCTTACCAAACAGTCAAACAAGGAAATTTGTCTTCCACAGTATATATTCCACACCACAGGAATGCTGGTATGCAGGTCATACAACGTTAAATTTCAAATCGTTCGCAACCTTACCAGAGAAAAACTACCAATCATGGAAAACTATCCAATGCTGATCTAAGAGTCATTACACCTATAAAATTCTGGCAATTCATCTCACTTTTTCTACACATGAGATGAATTGCCTGGACTCTCAGTACTTAATTTGTTATGGCAAGCAATTAAATTTTACTGATTAAATAGCCTGGATTATTTAGTTTTAAAGTTTCGCACTTTTATTGATATGAAAATAACAACTATAAGCAATTTTTGGCAAGAAATCTCAGCAGAACAAGCTGAGACTATTGTCGGCGGTGCAGGAATGAAATACGATGTAAGTAGATCTCACCAATCCCATAGAGGAGCTGGTAGCCGACGCCGTAAATATAGACAGGGAAATGAAAGATGGCATAGGGAGTATAGTTCAAATTACGTGGAACAAGGAATGGGACATAATCCTTTAGATCCTGATGATCCACTGACATTTGGTCAATACGATCAAGGTGCTGAAGATCCCCGTTCTGTTCTGTTTTATTAGAACAATTAAACTTTTATCCTGATAATCTAGAAAGTCTTTGCCCTAATTATGATGATTAGTTTAGACATTATCAACAGGATTTAAAAGCCTCAGTGGCTGTTATTTAAGGTAAGCTTGTATCGACTACCTTTCACAACAGGCACAGGTATTGTGGTATGTGAAAGGTAATTGATGAGCCACAAATTTATTACTACCGAACTTATTGACAAAGCTAGAGAAGTAGCTGAAAAAACAGCTTGGGATGCTGTGAGCAATGCCTTTGCAGATAGAGACTATATTAAATACTGCCGCTATCCGATTTTTTGCTAAGGTCGGCAAATTTCGCAAGCAAACTGATATGCTAATCATTGACTGCTAACTTGCTCTAATTGTCATTGAAATTAAATCAGTAAGTATTGATCAGATTCTGACAACCAGTGGTCATCCCCGGAAATTGCCAAACTGCTACGCCGCTAGCAGTAATTCCTATGAGCAAGCAGATGATTAACTATTTGCTTGGAACGATTCCTCGGTCACTGGGTTTTGATTTCCTCCAGTTGCATGACCAAAGTATATAACCGAGTAGTTGACCAAATAATAGTACATTTGGGCTATCGAACCCAGCAAGCCATGGGTCTAAATTATTGGTGTAATGCAAATACCAGAGCTTTGCTGCGCCTCGCGATAGACTATTGACAAGCGGTTTGATGGAAAAATATGTCTAAGCAGCGCGTCAATAATTTTTTATCCAACCTGGCGCTGATTGTCGCCACAGGCTTGTTGCTGGTGCTGCTATGGCAACTGCGGAGTTTGCTACTCATACTGATGATTGCAGTAGTGCTGGCGGCCACTTTAGCGCCAACTATCGATGCTGCTGAAAAGCTAGGAGTACCACGCTGGCTAGCAGTTGTTCTAGTATATTTGGGCTTACTTGCTGGTTTAATTGGGGTAGGTGTCTTAATTGGTCCAACGGTGGCTGAGCAAATTCAGCGCCTGTTTCGCAGGTTACCAGCTTACTTAGAGGTTTTAGAATCGGTGGTGGATGATTGGGCAATGCGCCTAGGCATCACTGAACCATTTATTAGTCAGCTATTTGATACTCAGACTCTGACAAATTGGGCAATTCGTTCTAGCCAGCAGCTAGTAGTACGCTCTTATGGAGTAACACGGGGTATCCTCGGCGTTGCTATTAGCCTAGTTTTGGTGATTTTCTTTTCCGGCTACATGCTTTCTGGTTCCCGGAGACTAATTAAGGGATTTGTGAGTTTATTTCCTAAACCCTGGGATGAACGTTTGGCGGCGCAAGTGAAGCCGATGAGTAAGCGAATGGGAGGTTACATTCAGGGACGAGTGGTGGTTTCTGGAATTTTAGCCATGGCAATTACCGTTGGTTTAGGATTTCTAGGACTTTCAGAGTTTGCTCTTGGCTTAGGAGTGATTGCTGGTGCAACTAACTTGATTCCCTTTTTAGGGCCAGTTTTGGGGGCAATTCCGGCTTTAATAGTGGCAATTGCTCAAGGAGGATGGAGTTTCTTGTGGGTTTTACTGTTATTCGTAGTTATCCAGAATGTAGAAACCTACGTTCTTGATCCCTTACTAGTTGGTCCCCAGGTGAGAGTTCATCCTTTTTATCAGTTATCAGCAGTGATTGGCGGTACTCAAGTTTTGGGAATTATTGGTGCTTTAATTGTGCCTCCCTGGGTCGCTGGTGCTGCTGTTTTGCTAGAAAATCTTTACTTAAAACCAAAAGCGCTAGCAGAACAACAAACAACTGCGATCGCTTCTGTCTCAACAGAGGAAGAAAAAGCAGCCAATACCCTTTCAATTAAGCGCTAGTCTTGTCAGAATAGTCGTTGTTAGTAACTCTAGGCAATAGCTGAGAGTCTGGGTAATTAGTGTGAGGATTACTAGTACTCCATCTGGTACTTAATATTTATCTATGAATCCCTTTTTTTCTCGCTTCAAATCTTTCCTGATTAAAATTGCCCAGATTGTTTTTGTGGTGTTTGCCGTCGGTAGTCTTGTATCAACTTCACTCAATATAACGACACCCCCAAAACTCACCGCACCCGTGATCCTCGATGGACGTCCACTATTTGAAGTGAGTCAGTCTCGATACAGTGCTCAAAAACGAGCAAATGATGCCAATCGTGTCCTCAAAGAAGAAATTCTAACCAGTGAGCCACCTATAAGAGTAGAGATTGATCAGGGCAAAGATCTGCCGGTAATTTTGGTCGATGGTAAATATTTGCTTTCTGTTACTTCCTCTGATGCTCCAGCCGGTTTAACCGTTGAAGAGCAAGCCCAAAATTGGGCAGAACAGTTACGACAAGCTATCGCCCAGGCGCAGCGCGAGCGTACTGGAGCATATCTGAGCCGAGCAGCACTAATTACTATTGGCTACCTCTTGCTGGCATTTAGCGCTAGCTATGGACTAGAGTGGCTGTGGTATCGCTGGCTCGAACCGCTCTTATATCTGCGCTTGGTGTCTTCTCAGAATTTTCAAAATACCCACCAAAGGCGCAGTGCTGAAGTTGGAACAAAGATTCTTTTGACATTAGCTCGTGGGGTAATCTGGCTGCTGTCGCTGATTTTTATCTCTCGCCTGTTTCCCCAAACGCGGGAATTGAGCCGCAAGGTGAGTGAACTCTTACAAAGCAGTGCCAATCTTTTAAAAATTAGTTTAACTTCTGGGCTGGTTCCTTTAGGCGGCAAATCTTATTCTGTTCTAGATTTATTAATTTTAATTGGTCTATTTGTCAGTCTGGTATTTATAGCTAGAACCCTGAGGAGATTATTGCGATCACGGGTTTTGAGTTTAACAGGTTTGAATCGCTCTGCCCAAGAAACAATTTCCCAGATTGCTAACTATACCTTTATTTTCATCGGCACAATTGTTGTTTTACAGTTATGGGGACTAGACATCAGTTCTCTTGCTGTTTTTGCCAGTGTTTTGGGTGTTGGGATTGGCTTAGGTTTGCAGGGAATTGCTAAAGAATTTGTCAGTGGTTTGGTGCTGATTTTTGAGCGTCCAATTCAGATTGGGGATTTTGTTAATGTAGGGGATTTAATGGGAACGGTGGAGCGTATCGGGGTTCGGAGTACAGAAATTCGTACTCTTGATGATATCTCAATTATTATTCCCAATTCTCGCTTTCTGGAAGCAGAAGTTATTAATTGGACTCATCAAAGTCCAGTGTCGAGAATACAAGTACCTGTAGGTGTGGCTTATGGGTCAAATTTGAATGCGGTAAGAGCAGCTTTAATTGATGCGGCTAAAGAACATTCGGAAGTGCTTGCTCAACCTGCGCCCCAAGTGTTTTTTAAGGGTTTTGGTGATAGTTCCCTGGATTTTGATTTATTAGTTTGGATTGCTCAACCTTATAAGCAGTTCCGTATTAAGAGTGACCTCTATTTTCGCATTGAGACGATGTTACGCGATCGCGAAATAGAAATTCCTTTTCCTCAGCGAGATTTACATGTTCGTTCTGGCAATTTGCCTGTGGAAATTTCCCCTGAGCTTGTGGAGTCAATTTCTGTGTTATCTCAGAGTCTGGCTAAGTGGCTGGAAATACAGTCAAATATTAGCAGTCGAGATAGCGCGGCTAATGGTAAGCCAGATCAGGAGCAGTCGAGTAAGTATTGATAGTGTGACATACTCCCCTCCCAAATCAAAGATTATGGAAGGGGCTTCTAAAAGAGAGAGAGTTGAACCCAGTCTCCATCTAGAGGTTCGCGCTTCTCAGGCTGGGTATTCCCTAAGCCTCCGCACGCAGCGCCAGTTGCTCAACTTGGGGAGACCCCAAGACCGCACTGGCTTGGCAAGATGAGTCCCACCTCGCTTAATGCCCGGGTCAAGATGTTGCGACTCGCATTTTCGTCACGGTATAAGACACAGTTGCACTTCGGGCATTGGTGAGTGCGAACAGATAAAGTCTTAGGGACATTCGTGCCACAGCCAGAGCATTTTTGAGAAGTACCATGAGGATTTACTTTAACAACTCGGACACCGCATTTTACTGCCACTGCCTCCAAGATGTTGATAAATTGTCCCCAGGCTGCATCCAAAATTGATTTAGCAAGTTTAGTTCTGGCTAAGCCTCGAATATTTAAATCTTCGACGGCAATTAAGTCATACTTCCTAACCAGTTGGTGAGCAATTCGATAGTGAAAATCCTGTCGTTGTCTCCTGATATGTTGATGAATTCTAGCAATGAAGTTTTGCTGTGATTCATGACGATTACTGCCTTTTTGCTTACGACTGAGCTTTTTTTGTTGTCTAGCTAAATGTTTTTGAGCTTTGCGGTAATACTGGGGGATAGCGACAGTTTCACCATCGGAAGTCGTTAAAAACTTGTTAAGCCCAACATCGACACCAGTAGCAGTTTTAACTGTATCTAAAGGTTTAGTGGTTGGCACTGTCTCGTCTTCTATGCTGATTGAGCAGTACCAACCGTCAGCCTTCTTGACTATTGTGCAAGTCTTAAGACTAAACCCTTCCGGTATTTGACGATGTACGACAACAGGAATCTCGCCAATCCTGGAGAGCTTCAGTAGATATCTCCGGAATATAAACAGAGCGTGGGATAATAGCGACAAATGCAAAAAGTCAATCGCTCGTACGGAGTGTTATGGGTGCAATTTTAGAAGCCATCGAAAATAACCCCAAGGAGATTAAGCGCTTGCTTGGCATCGACCAAGAGCAATTTCGACAACTGATAGCTAAAACCGAGTTGCTGCATAAACAGAAGCAGGAGGAAATTGAGATAAAGAAGCTTCGAGTCAATAAAAAAGGGGGCGGAAAAAAACCTAAGTTATCTCAAAAAGAGCAAATTCTCTTGACTTTAATATACTTACGACATTCCCCAACATTTCAGTTGCTAGGTATCCAGTTTGGAGTCAGCGAAACTACGGCGAATGATATCTTCCACTATTGGCTACCAATCATCAGTGAAGCTCTCCCACCAACATTGATAGAACAAGTAAAAAAGTGCGAGGGAGATTATGAATGGTTACAGGAACTTTTAAGTGAACTCCAGCTAATAGTAGATACTTCAGAACAAGTTAGAGAGAGACCTGGAGGCTACCTAGAGCCAAAACAGTTCTACTCAGGGAAGAAGAAAACTCATACCATGAAAAATCAATTTATTGTCTTGCCAGATGGAAAGGATATCGTAGATATTCTCCCCGGAGTACCAGGACCTAAAAGCGACATAAATTTGTTGAGAGAACGCTTTCGACAATTTGCCCCTAAGCAAAAATTTGGTGGAGACAAAGCCTATCAAGGAGAGGCACAGGTGACAACTCCATGCAAAAAACCTAAAGGTGGACAGTTAACTGATGAACAAAAACAACAGAATAGAGAGTTTTCTCAACAGCGAATTTTTGTAGAACACGTTATTCGTCTTATCAAAATATTTAACGTAGCCCGCGAGAGATTCCGTTTGAATTGTCTTAATTACAAGCCAGTAATCCTGGCTATTTGCGGATTAGTCAGACTCCGAATTAAGGCTTTAATTCTATCCTGTTAAAGTTCAGGTAGTAAAGGTGTTAAATGAGTTAATGGGGTGGCTATTTACAGAACAGAATTTAACAGCAACTACCTAAAAGCCTGATTTTGACGTTAAAACTGACTGGGTTGGCAGGTCTCGTTTAATCCTGGAAAAGCCAGTACCAGACGGGCATTGGGAGTTTTCGGAGATGTCTAGTACTCCATTGTTAAGGTTGGCTCCAGCTTTCGGGCAATTAATTCGAGGAAAGGTAAAAGACCTTAGCTGATCAGCCTTCTTAAACTTAGGTCGTCCGCCACGTTTCCCTGCCTTGTCTGGTTTTAGCCACCGTCCCCAAGCTGCGTCTAAACGCTTCAGGTTCTGTTGCTGAACATCATGATAAATACTCCGGTACTCAGGAAAAAGTTCTTTGGTTTGCTTGAGCAGACCTGCCTGGAAGTTGTAGTTAGGAAATCTTTCGGGTATTTGCCCTATTGGTTCACTAACGAGAGAACACCTATTTACCTGGGAACGAGTGCGTCGCAGATAATCATACCTTTGTCCTAGCGACCAATTCCAGTGCCGACGCAGCCTTTCCAACCAAAAGAGCATGGTCGCTTCTTGGCCTGGTGTTGGCTTGATTCGGTACTGGTAAATAATTATCATTAACCAAACATATCATGCTTACCCCTATGTGCAAAACCCTAAGCGGCGGAACTGTTTATGACCTTACAATACACTTAGTCCTAGTAACCAAGTACCGCTACAAAGCAATAAACCGTCCCATGCTGGAACGGCTTAAGGTTATTTTTCAAGATACTTGTTTGAAGTGGGAGTGTGAACTTGTTGAATTTAGCGGGGAATCCGACCATGTACACTTAGTGGTTGGCTATCACCCTAAAATATCCCTTGATAAGTTTGTGGGCAATCTCAAGACTGTTTCTAGTCGCTTAATTAGGAAAGAGTTCACTGATCACGTTGAGAGACAAGGCTGCAAGACTGTCTCTGACCAATGCCTTTCAATTACTCTTAATCCCTATCAGGGATTGAAATAAGAAGCGGAAGACTTTAAGCGTTTTTTGGTTCGCTTTCAATTACTCTTAATCCCTATCAGGGATTGAAATCTCATTTGTCCATAAGGTCGAGTAGAAGCTGATAGCTTTCAATTACTCTTAATCCCTATCAGGGATTGAAATCAGATGATTGAGCACCCACCCTGACCAAAAATTCTTTCAATTACTCTTAATCCCTATCAGGGATTGAAATAATGACTCAGGCTCATATCAGGAATTTATCTTCCTTTCAATTACTCTTAATCCCTATCAGGGATTGAAATAATGTGACCAAAGAGGATAGGATAGCTGGAAACACTTTCAATTACTCTTAATCCCTATCAGGGATTGAAATTAAGAGATATACTAACACTTGCCCCACTGCATGTTTCCAGACTTTCAATTACTCTTAATCCCTATCAGGGATTGAAATCTCGGCTGCTGTGCCAGCAAGGAAAAAATTGGGCCTTTCAATTACTCTTAATCCCTCTCAGGGATTGAAATCTTTAAGGCGCTGGGAAGTGGAGCGAGTAAGACTTTCAATTACTCTTAATCCCTATCAGGGATTGAAATTTCAGCCAAACGCCTTAATACTCCACCTGGAGGGTTTCCTACTTTCAATTACTCTTAATCCCTATCAGGGATTGAAATTCATGGTGCTGCCAGCCGCTCTTTAGCGGTTTCTCTTTCAATTACTCTTAATCCCTATCAGGGATTGAAATGGTGCGCCTTTTGCGCTTGACCCGGTGGGCGTACAGCTCTATACTTTCAATTACTCTTAATCCCTATCAGGGATTGAAATTCTACGGGATTATCCTCGTAATCGCACGAAATAAACTTTCAATTACTCTTAATCCCTATCAGGGATTGAAATATCAATGCTTACCTTTTTATCGAGTAGCGCGGCTAGGTACTTTCAATTACTCTTAATCCCTATCAGGGATTGAAATACATCCTAGCATTACTCAGCCGAAATGGCCTCAAGCTTTCAATTACTCTTAATCCCTATCAGGGATTGAAATATGAGGGATCTCAATAAAGACGGGCTAAGGACGCGCTTTCAATTACTCTTAATCCCTATCAGGGATTGAAATCCAAGTAGCCAAGGACAAGCCTTCTCAAATTGTGCTACTTTCAATTACTCTTAATCCCTATCAGGGATTGAAATTTTTTTGCTTTCCTTCAATTATCAAAGCGATCGCCTCTTTCAATTACTCTTAATCCCTATCAGGGATTGAAATATTATCAGACTTACTAAGATTAGAGGGATTTAATACCTTTCAATTACTCTTAATCCCTATCAGGGATTGAAATTTTTTATTAAATATCTTGACATCTAATAAAAACCCTTTCAATTACTCTTAATCCCTATCAGGGATTGAAATTTAAAGGCAGCAGTGCTGACTTTAGCAATAGAGGTCTTTCAATTACTCTTAATCCCTATCAGGGATTGAAATATCTTCTTTGTCAAAAGCGTCTACTTGAACTGACTTTCAATTACTCTTAATCCCTATCAGGGATTGAAATATTTAAGAAGGATTTTTGCTGCCTACCCCTCAACTTTCAATTACTCTTAATCCCTATCAGGGATTGAAATGAGCCAGAACCCACTAACCCAACCCCAAACCCAGCTTTCAATTACTCTTAATCCCTATCAGGGATTGAAATTTACTTTGAGAGAGGTAACACTGCATGGTGGATTGGTGGGAACTTTCAATTACTCTTAATCCCTATCAGGGATTGAAATGTGAGCAATGAACCAGTGCCCACAAAGATCCTTTCTCGACTTTCAATTACTCTTAATCCCTATTGGGACTTAGACAGATTTCAAGCCCAAACAAAGCCCAAAGCAGCTTTGTGAGCAAAGAATACGTCCCGATTGTGGTTCAACCACTCCATAAAACGGAAAGACATCGCTGTCCGAAACGCCTCTAATGCTTCAGTAAAGGTGTTTAAAGGTTTCGATGCCCAACGCCGTCTTAATCCTCCGGTTAAAGTGTGCCATAAAATAAATGTATAGGCACAAAACACAAGCATGAAATGTCTTATCAGGCTTCTATAATCTCTGACTTGATATTCAGATAAACCCAACCAGCCTTTGGCTTCCCGATAGAAAACTTCTACCCAATTTCTTTGAGAGTAGGTAGTTACTATCCAATCGGCTGTGGCTTTTGTTGATTCAACATTGGTAATAAAATAGTCAACATCACTAGCTTGGTCGAAGGTTGAGGCATTCATGACGATAGCAATTGTTCTCTTTCCTTCAAGCTGTGAGAGTTCAACTTCTACAGGAGCCACCCAAACGGTTTTCAGTTTATCTAGATTGATTTGAACAGGGGTAAAATCTTTTGGCGACAAGGATTCGGCTAACTTATCTAGGCGAATCTCTTCTCGTTGACTTATCCCTATTTCAATTATCACCTTACGGTTTTTGGCTAATCCTCCTATATACTTGAGTTTCCTTTTTTCCAGTTCCAGCAAAAACGTTGTGTTATTTCCATACCCAGCATCAATTAATACGATACCCGGTCGATATCCTCTGTTCATGCTGCGGTCAATTAATGCTAAGCCTAACTCCGGCTTTTTCTGGAATTCAATATCTTTTTTTCCTTCAGCTAAAGAACTAGCGTGTTGAGATAACTCTATATCTAACGGTAGGCTTTTTTTCCCATCATATAGATGAGTTGTTACCACTACTATTCCGTTGTCTGTCTTCCCGATTTCTCCAATGTACTGTCGTCCTACTCCCGCCGTGAAATTGCCACTTTTCCTATGTCCTGAGTCATCTACAATTAACGTGAATCCTCTACTTATTCGGGTTGGGCTACACTGATTCATCACCAGTAGACGCCGCTCATTTACCTGTTGAGCATTCCAGGGGGCTTCCGTTAAAAAATGATGTAATCGGTGGTAAGTCACTCCCACCGCGTTATCCGCCATTTGAGACAGGTTTTTTCCTTCACTTTCCCCTAATAATCCCCCAATATAGTTCCTAAACTCCCTTTTTTGCGCTTGATGTCTCCAGACATCATCAAAGCGTTTGCACCATCTATCGAAGCAAGGAGGCATGGCGGCGGGGGTTGTCTCTTTCATGTCTTACACTCTAATGTCAAATGGCTGCCATGCCTAAATTATACCTTTATTAACTCTTTATTTTCGTTTAAGTCCCGCTATCAGGGATTGAAATCCGGCGGCAAACCCCAACCACTAATGGGGCGGGCTTTCAATTACTCTTAATCCCTATCAGGGATTGAAATTAGAGCCTATGTTCCAACTAGTCTCCATAACCTTCTTTCAATTACTCTTAATCCCTATCAGGGATTGAAATGCTTACTTTGATTTGGCTAAATACCTATCATTCATCTTTCAATTACTCTTAATCCCTATCAGGGATTGAAATAGGCGAATTCAGTAGAAACCAGGAAGCGCGGTTTCTTTCAATTACTCTTAATCCCTATCAGGGATTGAAATACTCTGCTGGTTGACCTGAGAAAACCAGGTTAGGGCAGCAATACTTTCAATTACTCTTAATCCCTATCAGGGATTGAAATTTCTTAGGAATGAGCTTTTCCCTAAGCCTTGATCCTTTCAATTACTCTTAATCCCTATCAGGGATTGAAATATTTTGTGATTGCCTATGAAGTGATCGAGGTTCCCTTTCAATTACTCTTAATCCCTCTCAGGGATTGAAATACCAAAGGCAGTCGAAACTGCTTTTTTTGCGAAAACTTTCAATTACTCTTAATCCCTATCAGGGATTGAAATCAGTCGACCCAGTAACTAGAATTAATCATTTCCTTTCTCCTTTCAATTACTCTTAATCCCTATCAGGGATTGAAATTGTGCGGAGCCGCTCTGCATAAGCGGCTCGCACTGTTTCTTCTTTCAATTACTCTTAATCCCTATCAGGGATTGAAATCTATTGCTTTTTGCTTCACTGAAAGAATTGATAGCAAAACAAAACCTTTCAATTACTCTTAATCCCTATCAGGGATTGAAATTTCGATCGCGAAGTATTTAGGCTGTATTTGCTCGACTTTCAATTACTCTTAATCCCTATCAGGGATTGAAATCGTGCCACCAGGCCCGATTAATTCCAGATAGCATCTTTCAATTACTCTTAATCCCTATCAGGGATTGAAATATCCCACTTCTCATCAGAGAGGCTGGGGATGGGAATCTTTCAATTACTCTTAATCCCTATCAGGGATTGAAATATTATACTGATAGCTTCTCTCTAGTGGATAAAAGAAGACTTTCAATTACTCTTAATCCCTATCAGGGATTGAAACAATTCCAGTCCCAAATGGAAGCTCGGTTTTCTCCTTTCAATTACTCTTAATCCCTATCAGGGATTGAAACTTCCACTCTTCACCTCAAAATAAAGACTGCTGCCTTTCAATTACTCTTAATCCCTATCAGGGATTGAAACATTTGAAATAGCTTGGCGGTACTAAGTAAGCTACCCTTTCAATTACTCTTAATCCCTATCAGGGATTGAAACGGCAAATCCCTCCGACCAAGCTTATCTGCATTGACTTTCAATTACTCTTAATCCCTATCAGGGATTGAAACCTTTCACCTTGAGGTCTACTGTGTTGATATCTCCCTTTCAATTACTCTTAATCCCTATCAGGGATTGAAACTCAAAGATGCCAGTGGCTCAACGGATAACCTAGTCTTTCAATTACTCTTAATCCCTATCAGGGATTGAAACCATTGAGATTTTTTTTAGTTTCGGGTAACTGCCGCTTTCAATTACTCTTAATCCCTATCAGGGATTGAAACTGCCGGTAAGAATAGCTAAAGGACCAATTTTGATAGCTGCTGCCCTCCTTTCAATTACTCTTAATCCCTATCAGGGATTGAAACAAGTTATTCAGCGCAAACATCATAGATACAGATGCTTTCAATTACTCTTAATCCCTATCAGGGATTGAAACTTATTAATTCAAATTTAATCTCCTCGCAGCAACTTTCAATTACTCTTAATCCCTATCAGGGATTGAAACTAACCTCAGAAATTGGGCGATAAGCGGCTACTGGCTTTCAATTACTCTTAATCCCTATCAGGGATTGAAACGGTAGTTAACTCAGTGGCTTCCTCTGGTAGTGCTGGTCTTTCAATTACTCTTAACGGGACTTAAACGAAAATAAAGAGTTAATAAAGGTATAATTTAGGCATGGCAGCCATTTGACATTAGAGTGTAAGACAGGAAAGAGACAACCCCCGCCGCCATGCCTCCTTGCTTCGATAGATGGTGCAAACGCTTTGATGATGTCTGGAGACATCAAGCGCAAAAAAGGGAGTTTAGGAACTATATTGGGGGATTATTAGGGGAAAGTGAAGGAAAAAACCTGTCTCAAATGGCGGATAACGCGGTGGGAGTGACTTACCACCGATTACATCATTTTTTAACGGAAGCCCCCTGGAATGCTCAACAGGTAAATGAGCGGCGTCTACTGGTGATGAATCAGTGTAGCCCAACCCGAATAAGTAGAGGATTCACGTTAATTGTAGATGACTCAGGACATAGGAAAAGTGGCAATTTCACGGCGGGAGTAGGACGACAGTACATTGGAGAAATCGGGAAGACAGACAACGGAATAGTAGTGGTAACAACTCATCTATATGATGGGAAAAAAAGCCTACCGTTAGATATAGAGTTATCTCAACACGCTAGTTCTTTAGCTGAAGGAAAAAAAGATATTGAATTCCAGAAAAAGCCGGAGTTAGGCTTAGCATTAATTGACCGCAGCATGAACAGAGGATATCGACCGGGTATCGTATTAATTGATGCTGGGTATGGAAATAACACAACGTTTTTGCTGGAACTGGAAAAAAGGAAACTCAAGTATATAGGAGGATTAGCCAAAAACCGTAAGGTGATAATTGAAATAGGGATAAGTCAACGAGAAGAGATTCGCCTAGATAAGTTAGCCGAATCCTTGTCGCCAAAAGATTTTACCCCTGTTCAAATCAATCTAGATAAACTGAAAACCGTTTGGGTGGCTCCTGTAGAAGTTGAACTCTCACAGCTTGAAGGAAAGAGAACAATTGCTATCGTCATGAATGCCTCAACCTTCGACCAAGCTAGTGATGTTGACTATTTTATTACCAATGTTGAATCAACAAAAGCCACAGCCGATTGGATAGTAACTACCTACTCTCAAAGAAATTGGGTAGAAGTTTTCTATCGGGAAGCCAAAGGCTGGTTGGGTTTATCTGAATATCAAGTCAGAGATTATAGAAGCCTGATAAGACATTTCATGCTTGTGTTTTGTGCCTATACATTTATTTTATGGCACACTTTAACCGGAGGATTAAGACGGCGTTGGGCATCGAAACCTTTAAACACCTTTACTGAAGCATTAGAGGCGTTTCGGACAGCGATGTCTTTCCGTTTTATGGAGTGGTTGAACCACAATCGGGACGTATTCTTTGCTCACAAAGCTGCTTTGGGCTTTGTTTGGGCTTGAAATCTGTCTAAGTCCCATTAATCCCTATCAGGGATTGAAACTGACTCAATGACCACATTTGAGCTTCAGCAAGCTCTTTCAATTACTCTTAATCCCTATCAGGGATTGAAACGGCTGATATGGGCGGCGGCTAGTAATTCTTTTTCCTTTCAATTACTCTTAATCCCTATCAGGGATTGAAACGACATAGTACAGGCACATTCAGCCCTATAAACTTTCAATTACTCTTAATCCCTATCAGGGATTGAAACTTTATATCCTTCTCTCTGTACTAGAAGTAAAAGAGCTTTCAATTACTCTTAATCCCTATCAGGGATTGAAACGGCAAGAACTCCGCCGGGTGCTTGGTGATCAATAAACTTTCAATTACTCTTAATCCCTATCAGGGATTGAAACAGCAAGCTGCTTACGAGGGGATAACAGTAGCGGCTTTCAATTACTCTTAATCCCTATCAGGGATTGAAACGTGATTTAGCCCACTCATCGAGAAAGCCGGGAACCTCTCTTTCAATTACTCTTAATCCCTATCAGGGATTGAAACAAGTACACCCTTTATAGAGCTGTGCTCAGGGAAATTACGGTCTTTCAATTACTCTTAATCCCTATCAGGGATTGAAACCATACGATGAAACATCCAGAGTTGTGGCGCAAGACTTTCAATTACTCTTAATCCCTATCAGGGATTGAAACCTGCGAGATTCTGTGTTCGCTTATCGCTTTCTCCTTTCAATTACTCTTAATCCCTATCAGGGATTGAAACTAGCGATGGGTGGTGATAGGGGATTAGAATCTTGCCTCCTTTCAATTACTCTTAATCCCTATCAGGGATTGAAACTTTATCTGAAGTTTGAGCCATGGTGTCATCGAAACTTTCAATTACTCTTAATCCCTATCAGGGATTGAAACAAGCTGCCCGCTGGGGTACATGCCCTCGATGCCGATTCTTTCAATTACTCTTAATCCCTATCAGGGATTGAAACTGAAACTCCGAAGTCCTAGCCGCGCTATTCCAGTTGTCTTTCAATTACTCTTAATCCCTATCAGGGATTGAAACAAATCTACCGTGATTCTAAGTGGCTGAAACTAAGCTTTCAATTACTCTTAATCCCTATCAGGGATTGAAACTCTTAATCTCATTTGCAAATCCGCTTCAGAAGCTTTCAATTACTCTTAATCCCTATCAGGGATTGAAACCCCCTTCTACACGTACCAAATATATGCACCCGTCTTTCAATTACTCTTAATCCCTATCAGGGATTGAAACTTTGCAATTTTAGCGAAAATATTCATGAGTTTTGCTTTCAATTACTCTTAATCCCTATCAGGGATTGAAATAGGAGTATTTAATAACCTGTAAGAAAAATATTTACTTTCAAAGCATACTAACCCAACCAAGTCATAATATCCTTAGCAATCTTCCTTTGCCGTGACTTAGTTGAAAGTAAACCCGATAATAAACGACGCAAAACCCAGCTACGAATAGTCGGCAAAAACAAAATTAAGAGGCGTTTAAAACCCACCTGCAAGAACCACGACATGGGTACTGCTGCCAAAAACATCCAGGGATTTTCAATAATCTCCTGCCAGTTAGGAATCATACTTCCTACTACAACCAGCAAAGATAGCACCCAAGAAAGCAGATTTAACTTAAGGAAAGCTCCCATACGAAGCCTACCCAAAAGTTGATCAATCAGCCAGTAATGAGCACTAGCAAGCTGACGACAAAAATCAGCATTCTCTAAACACTCGTCCTTAATTTGGTGAATTATATCTCCATCAAGAGCAACAAAACTCCGCATCAGTGCCGTTTGGGAAACCTGGTCATTATAGTAGGTTAAAAATATCAATCCAGACTGTAAGCGATTTTCACAACCAACGAGAGCGTAATAACGGAAATCTGCTAACAATTGGCGAGAAATTTCCAAACTGCGATCGCCATTTTGTGCTTGTTGAATTTCTTGAAGAGCTTCTTGATCTAAGTAAAAATGAACACCATGAAACAGTACAAGAAAGCGACTAACTCTTTCTTGATCAACCTTGATGTACCGCTCTAAATTCAAACCGTCTTGAGAATAAGCTTTTTGAGAGTGCTTTTGGTAAAAATGACGCCCCACAGCAGTAACACCCTATTTGTGCCCTTATTTATCTGACGAATTCCAAGGTAATATACCCTGAAAAGAACGACTATTCAACGATGCCTGCACCAAATTTATAATAAACTGCAACAGCCCCCGCCATTGTCTTTCGCCAGAAGTAACACCCTCTCTATGAAGCTGTAAAATCATCTCTCGATGAGGATGGTCAAAAATTTCTTGAGAGTAACGATTGATCACATCACCATCTAATTGAACTATCGTCTGAGCATAGATAATATCAGTCTTCACCGCCTTTTGAATAACTTCTGTTGGCACAAACTCTGGTTGCTCCGACTGCTTCTTGTGCAGTGCTTTATTGCGATGATCTAATGCTGCTTTTAGTTCACTCATTTTACGCAAACTGCGTAAAAAATGGCAGTTATTCAAAAGTTTTTTTGCCCTGAGAATTTCCTCTGGGTTAGTAGGTCGAATTGGGTCTGGCAATCGCGTTTGAATCTCACCCATTTCTACTGTGGAATCAGTGAGAATTTGGTTATCGTTACTAACAGCATTAAGAACGTTTGGATCATAAAATTCTGAGGTGGGGTCACTCAGCATCAATGTATACTCTAGTTCCAAATTTTTGCGTAAACCCATATATTGATCACAAAGAGACTGGTGAACTTTCTCTTGCTCCAAGTATGCAGTTGATACTGAATAAATATCTCGGTAGGCTTCCCAGGCAATAAACTTTTCTCCAGTAATTTGCTCGACAATCATTGTGTTGACTTCTAGTGCCGTGATGTCGATTAAGACATCTCCCAAAGATTGGACAAAGTCCCTAAAACTTTGCCCCACATTAGAAATAACGGGTTTACTATCAAGATTGACGATCTCAGTAGCTTCTGTTCTCTTGCGGTTTTGTATAGTCACAGCCATCAACCCTCTTGTTGTTCATTATTCTGCTTAGGAAAGAGACCTGAAGACGACGGGGGTGGTGGTGGCTGTCTTCGTTGCTCAGCAGCCTTGGCTGAAGTATCCGAGTCATTCTCAGGCGAAGCCAGTAAGTCTTTTTTTTGAGTAGAAGCTTTGCTTTCAGACTCCTCAACAGAAGGTTCATTTCCCTCTGAAGACCTCAAGAACGTCTCCCCCTGGCTGGAAGGATTACTCTCATCATTTATTGCTGAATCTGTTTGAATCTGCTGTGATTGAGACGATTCAATACTAGCTTCTAGATCTGCATCCAGATCCAGGTTATCTGAAGAGGGGAGAAATTCTTCATTATCAAAATCATCCCAGTCTTCATCACCTGCCAAATCCGGTGCCAAATTATCAAAACTTGTTTCTGCGGTAAGGGTTTCGGATTCTTCAAAGAAGTAATCCCACTCATCATCTTCTAGATTTAATGATGACTCGTTAACTACTTCTGCATCCACCGGAGGATCTGGTTCTTCAACTAACCAGTCTTCCCAATCATCCTCATCTTCTTCGTGGAGAAACTCTACCGGTGAGGGAGTGCTGGATTGGGGTTGTTGGTTACCTGCTATAGCTAATGGAACTGAGTCTTCCCAGTCCTCATCTTCCTCCAACTCAGAACTCTCTAACCTTGATTGTGACTCAAAGTACAAAGACTCTAGCAAATCTGAGACGCCATCATCCCACTCATCCTGATCCTGCTCAGTTTCCCAATCTACGGCTTCTGAACTATCTGCCGTTGTTGCTCCCAAAGAGGCGTCTGTAACTGATGGCGGCGGTAACCCTGGAGTAACGTAATCTTCAAAAACCGTTTTTGTATCAGCGACAGTATCAGCAGGCGTTACCTCTGGAAGTTCCCTGACAGATTCAGTGACAGTTGGTTCCTGGGTGGGTGGCGATAGCTGCTCTTTAACCTCAACTTTCTCAGGCTCAATAACTAGAGTAGTCGGTGTTTGGCCACGCATTTCCAGCCAAACCTCGAAAATCCTTTGCAAACTTTCAAGGTTTTCCTGAATAATCCTAGTACCTTGAGTCACCTGATCAAGATGAAATTCTCTAAGTTCCCTATAGGGGCTATTGCCTAAAAACTGGTCACCGATCTCGTTTTCAATATCTCCGTCAAGAGTATTGATGTGAGTGTATAGGCGATGACCGGGTTTTACCTGCTCTAGTTTACCTGCCTCGGTAGCATCCGCACCTGAAGATACCCACGTAGTAACTCGCAAATTAACCGCTTCACTCAGTGCTAAGGCAAAGGCTGCTGCAATGTTACCTTCCTGAAGCTGTTTTCTGAAGTCGTCGCTGAGCGCCATAAGATTATTTCCACTAAATTCGGGCGGTTCGCAGACAAAAAAGGTGCAAAAATTTTCGGACTTCCTTCAACTTTATTTTTAGGGCAAATTGTCTTGGCTAGACGGAGGAAGCACCGGATTCCCACTCTCAAGTTGACGTGACTCCTGGGGTAACTGATTCATGGTTTTAGTCAGGACACTGAAAAGCTGTTGCAAGTTTTCCAGATTTTGTTGGATAATCTGACGTCCTTCTTGAACCTGATCCAGATGAAATTGCCGCAGTTCAGTGTAAAGACCATTACCAATGAACTGAGAGCCAATTTCGTTTTCAATGTCACCATCTACGATATTAAGACGAGTACGCATTCGGCAATCGGCATGGGGTTGTTCTGCCTCAGCTGAAGTCTGAGCGTAGGATTTATTTGAAGACACCCAGGTAGTAATTTCTAGCTCAATGGCTTCGCTCAACGCTAAAGTCAGGGCATCAACAATCTTTCCTGCCTTGAGTTTCTCTTTGAAGTCGTCGCTTATTGACATAAGAATAAGATTTCCCAAAGCTTTTGCAGTTAGCTCAAGATTAGACCAGAAGTGTTCTGCATGTAGCAAACACCAACCCAAACTTAACAAATTTCTGAACCATACTAGAGTAGCTCTTCATACTGAGTTGTGCTCTAATGTAGTGGTTACGGGAGATGAGGGGGGTAAGGGAGACCAGGGAGACAAGGAAGCAAGGGGCAGAAAGTAATATCCACAAATATCCACGTTAGCGTTAGCTGTAGGCAGGCGTGGCTTAGTGAGTCAGTTGATCTGTAGAAGCTGACCTAACTTTTGATCTGTAGAAGCTGACCTAACTTAGCATCTAACGGGACTTAAACGAAAATAAAGAGTTAATAAAGGTATAATTTAGGCATGGCAGCCATTTGACATTAGAGTGTAAGACAGGAAAGAGACAACCCCCGCCGCCATGCCTCCTTGCTTCGATAGATGGTGCAAACGCTTTGATGATGTCTGGAGACATCAAGCGCAAAAAAGGGAGTTTAGGAACTATATTGGGGGATTATTAGGGGAAAGTGAAGGAAAAAACCTGTCTCAAATGGCGGATAACGCGGTGGGAGTGACTTACCACCGATTACATCATTTTTTAACGGAAGCCCCCTGGAATGCTCAACAGGTAAATGAGCGGCGTCTACTGGTGATGAATCAGTGTAGCCCAACCCGAATAAGTAGAGGATTCACGTTAATTGTAGATGACTCAGGACATAGGAAAAGTGGCAATTTCACGGCGGGAGTAGGACGACAGTACATTGGAGAAATCGGGAAGACAGACAACGGAATAGTAGTGGTAACAACTCATCTATATGATGGGAAAAAAAGCCTACCGTTAGATATAGAGTTATCTCAACACGCTAGTTCTTTAGCTGAAGGAAAAAAAGATATTGAATTCCAGAAAAAGCCGGAGTTAGGCTTAGCATTAATTGACCGCAGCATGAACAGAGGATATCGACCGGGTATCGTATTAATTGATGCTGGGTATGGAAATAACACAACGTTTTTGCTGGAACTGGAAAAAAGGAAACTCAAGTATATAGGAGGATTAGCCAAAAACCGTAAGGTGATAATTGAAATAGGGATAAGTCAACGAGAAGAGATTCGCCTAGATAAGTTAGCCGAATCCTTGTCGCCAAAAGATTTTACCCCTGTTCAAATCAATCTAGATAAACTGAAAACCGTTTGGGTGGCTCCTGTAGAAGTTGAACTCTCACAGCTTGAAGGAAAGAGAACAATTGCTATCGTCATGAATGCCTCAACCTTCGACCAAGCTAGTGATGTTGACTATTTTATTACCAATGTTGAATCAACAAAAGCCACAGCCGATTGGATAGTAACTACCTACTCTCAAAGAAATTGGGTAGAAGTTTTCTATCGGGAAGCCAAAGGCTGGTTGGGTTTATCTGAATATCAAGTCAGAGATTATAGAAGCCTGATAAGACATTTCATGCTTGTGTTTTGTGCCTATACATTTATTTTATGGCACACTTTAACCGGAGGATTAAGACGGCGTTGGGCATCGAAACCTTTAAACACCTTTACTGAAGCATTAGAGGCGTTTCGGACAGCGATGTCTTTCCGTTTTATGGAGTGGTTGAACCACAATCGGGACGTATTCTTTGCTCACAAAGCTGCTTTGGGCTTTGTTTGGGCTTGAAATCTGTCTAAGTCCCATTAATAACAACCTGCAACTTTTAACCTTTGACCTGACCTTGCCAAAAGTCAGTAGCATCATATCCTAGTTCTCCCAGCATCTGACGCAAGAGTGGCATACTCAGACCAATGACGTTACTGTGACAACCTTCGATTTTTTCTATAAAAAGTCCTCCAAAACCTTCTAGAGCAAAACAACCAGCACATTTGAGGGGTTCACCAGTGGCAACGTAGGCGACGATTTCGTGATCGCTTACATCGGCAAAGTGAACTCGCGTAACACCGCACGCCACTAGGGTTTTGTCCTCAGATAAGTCCATTAAGGCATGACCTGTGTAGAGAATACCTACACTACCTCGCATTTGTTGCCAACGCGCGATCGCTTCTTGTTCACTAGCTGGTTTCCCTTGAATCTCTCCTGCTGTCAATAGAACTGAATCACAGCCCAAAACTAGGGCATTGCTAAATTTCCCAGCAACCGTCTCGGCTTTGCGCTGAGCCAGAGTTTGCACTAAATCGAGGGGCTCGCTTAGCTGCACTTGAGATTCATCGAAGTTACTTTGACAAACCACTGGATCGATCCCAGCATTTTGCAACAAACGTTTACGAGCTGGAGAAGCAGAGGCTAATACAAAAGTTGGCATACTTTGGTCAGTTAGAGATTTAGCCACGGACTTGCGTTTTTTTGGAGATTTGGTAAATTAATAATTCAGTGTTATGCTACCCTTTTTGCGGCTTTTTTAGAGCAAAACTAAGCAATATTTGGCTAAAAGCTGAGTGTTTTTCTGAAATTTACTGCCATTTTTCGGGCTGTGTCGGTTGGAGAAAAAACTGTTAGACCACAAAGCTTTTAAGCCAGATCACCCCCACAATGGTTCATAATTCCACAATCCGTTTTCCCTTGGCTGATGTCAGTATCAGAATCTGAAGTGTTCTGCTAAGATTTCCCTGCTCAGGAGTATAAATTAATGACAACTCAAGTTTTATTGCTGCCGCTTTTATCTGCTTTTCTCTTGTTTGGTGGATATCCAGGAACGCAGCTAGCTCAAAGCGAGCAACCAGCTCAGTTAGAACAATTGCAGTGGCAGGAATTTTCCGATACTCAGGGAGGTTTCACTGTCATGATGCCAGAGAAGCCGACACAGAAAACGCAAAGCCAGAAGGATGGCCCTACGTCAATTGATATCCATACTTTTACAGTATCTCCCCAGAGTAATGCTATAACCTACTCAGTTTCCTATTCTGACGTTCCTAGCGGAATTGAGCAGTTTCCACCTCAGTTAGTTCTAGACAGTATAGGTTTGGGTTTAGCCCGTGATCAAAACATCCGACTACTAGGTGAGCAAGATATCAGCCTGGGTAACTATCCTGGCAAAGAGTTTAAGCTAGAAATATCCCAAAAAGTAATTCTCAGGCACAGGGCATATTTAGTAGACAAACGCCTTTACCAACTAACAGCAGAAGCTCCTGTGGAAACAGAAGAGATGTTATCTGAGGATATCGAAAGGTTTATGAATTCCTTCGAGCTACTTTAGACAGGAGAAACTCTTCAAAATCCCAAACTAAAGGTTCGCCACAAGCAACAACAGCTAAGAGTACGTTGCTTTAATAAACTGTAAAAGACTGAACTACTTGCTCAAACAGATTGTGGGCTTTTTTCCAGCGTCTTTCGGTGCTGGAAGCATTCAGAGTATATAATTTGCCATGCTTGAGAGCCACACTGGCAATATTGTGGCGTTTTTGCTCAGGTAGTTTGACACTGTACTCCAGAAGGTAGTAGATATTATCACCCGATTCGCGGGCTTCAGCGTTGACTAGCTCTGCTTGACGACCAGAATCAGGAGGTGCGATCGCATTTTTTTGTAGTTGGTAACCTACTTCTCCAGGCGTTCCTAAATCAGCAAGGGTTTGATCTTCTGGGACGGGACTAATCACAACACTGATATTTTCTGTCCGCTCGATCAAGTCATGAAAGACAACATCCGGACCATCATTTACTTGGACTGGTAGCCAGCCGCTAGGATACAAAAACTCATAGCCATCAACGCTATCTACATAGCTTTGTAATCCGCTTACTCCAACAGTGCAGCTATACAAACCCAGGCTCAATACTAGTACCAGTAAGGCGGCAATTTTTTTGAGCATGTCTTCTTTCCCTTTATACAAGCTGTCCCATTTTCTCATGGGCAGTGCCCGCTTAGCGCTGGGTAGTTAGTTTACCAGAGGAAACTCTTTCTCATAAATAACGACTAGTAACAAGCAACTACAAGCAAGGCTTGTCCATAATTTGGGGAATATTTACCCAAGTAGTAGCTTGCTTGAGATCTCTTGTATTTCAGAGCATTCTATTATATACAGGGCAAGGGTTTTTCAATACTGCCTCGGAGGAAACACCATGAACCAGACTTATCGAAATTTAGCCATTTTGGGATTCGCCACGGTACTGGTTGGATTTACCTCAAGTGTCTCTGCTCAACAGACGCCGAGTCAACCAACACCGAATCCAGAGACGCCGAGTCAACCAACACCGAATCCACAGACACCCAGTAGTCAACCAACGCCTCAACCACCATCAGAGACTCAACAGATGAGTGCGGTGGAATTTTACAACCGAGGGGTAGATAAAATAGATTCTGGTGATTATCAAGGAGCGATCGCCGATTTTAATCAAGCCTTAAAACTCAATCCCTCTGATGCTGACACCTACTACAATCTAGGCTATGTACATCACACCCTAGGTAATTATCAAAAAGCGGTTGATAATTACAGCGAAGCTATCGAGCGTAACCCTGAATTTGATCAAGCCTACAGTAACCGAGGTTATGCCTATTACATTTTAAAAAATTACCAACAAGCAATCTCTGATGCCACCAAAGCAATCGCGCTCAATTCCTCAAATGACACAGCTTATGTTAGCCGAGGTAATGCTCGCGATGAACTCGGAGAGCATCAGGAAGCATTAGCAGATTATGAAAAGGCGCTTTCTATCAATCCCAATAGCGCTAGAGCTTACTATAACCGTGGCTTAACTCAGAATAGAATAGAGGAGCATCAAGCCGCTCTCAAAGACTATACTGAAGCGATTCGGATTCAGCCGACTTTCGCAGAGTCCTTCTACAATCGAGGTCTTACTTACTTCAAGTTAGACAATAAAGCTCAAGCCTTAGAAGATTTGCAGAAAGCCGCTCAATTGTTTAAAGAACAGGGCAGGACAGAGAACTACCAGACTGCCATCAAGGCAGTGGAAACTATTAAAGAGTAAGTATACTCCCAAGGCGCACTGGTACTTCCCTGCCGTTGGCTACTCCAAGAAAAATTAGGGATAGCTAGTCCCGGAAACTCCTATTTTTTCCAGGCTATACCTTAAATGTTCAGCCAACCTTAGATGCTGAGTAGGCAACGAAAATTAAGCCGCTAACGAGTACCAGCGCAGCAACACCGTACACCAGATAGCTGATTTTTTGCTGCTTCGTCGGAGGTTCTGCTACATAGGTTTTTGTGTCCGGAGCAAAATTATTTAAACGTCCGCCTTCTTCTTTGATAAATGGCATGAATGAAAACCTTTGATTTCTTATTCAAGATCAGATGTTACATATATTTTGTTGAATAAACTTCGGTTTTTGAAACAAATCTTTACAAAAATTTACTTTTTCGGGAGTGTTCTCCAAGCCTTCCTAGTAGATTCTCAGGTGAGTTTTCTTCAGAGGTAAGCAAACTTCACCGCCGTGAAGTGTTCCCCCTTCCTAATCCCTGATTTACACACAAGACAGGGAAATTTTGTTGCGGAAGGGGGTTGGACACACAATATTTATTTTGTGCAGTTGCTTAGAGAGTTCGATCTAGAGCACGCTCCCCTCCCCAGCGAGTCACGATTTGATCGTCGTATTCATCAGCTATCTGCAATACTGCCATCACTGATGCTTCCAGTTCCTCTGGGTCGCAGCTAGAGCCAACGATAGTATGTTCAAAGAGAACATCTCCCTCCGTGTTAAGCGAAAATGCCCCAAAGAGCATCTCGGCATTTTTTTGCAGCAGGAAATTCTGTAATTCTGGAGTTATTGCTGCGCCTGTCACTACGTGGGAGCGAGTATTAATAATCGCATCGTTACCCCAGGGGTAAATCCGCACTTCTACCCAAGCTGAACCCAAAAACAGACCAAAGCCTGGTAAATCTAGCTTTTCCCAGGGAAACTTGCTGAATAAATCATCCATCCAGCCAGCGACTTTGTTATAGCAATCTTGCTGCGCTTGTGTCTGAAATTCCATCTTAAGTTGTACACCACATAACTTAGGCACCTTAAATAATTCCAGAAATGGGGAGCAGTTGAGTCACTAACTTTGGTACTTAGGAAACTCTGAGGCTTTTTGGATTAGGATTTGGTGAAAATGGGAGCATAATCAAGTGGAAAATACTAATTGGTTCGATCTAGTGGCTGGTGGATTGGCAATTATCATCCTGATCGGCGGTCTACTGATGCTATTTAAAGGAATATCAGCATTTGAAGACAAAGATAAATAGCACCCATGCCAACCAACAAGACTAATCGACCTATCTACTACCAAGGGAATCTATCGATCAACTGCGATAAATAAAAAGATTTGTTAGAGAGCGATCACTTTTGGGGTTAGTCTACTACTTCGTAGCTGTTCCTCTGATGCTATCGCTCAAGAGGAACAGTGACAAGAGCATAATCGAGTAGCGGACACTAGAGAAAAATCTCTGTACTAAGCGTGCTGAAATTTCTTGGTATTCCTTAAATTGCTAATCGACTGCTCAGGAAATCTTTTAGGTATAAATACACCTTTGCTTAGTGGGACTTAGACAGATTTCAAGCCCAAACAAAGCCCAAAGCAGCTTTGTGAGCAAAGAATACGTCCCGATTGTGGTTCAACCACTCCATAAAACGGAAAGACATCGCTGTCCGAAACGCCTCTAATGCTTCAGTAAAGGTGTTTAAAGGTTTCGATGCCCAACGCCGTCTTAATCCTCCGGTTAAAGTGTGCCATAAAATAAATGTATAGGCACAAAACACAAGCATGAAATGTCTTATCAGGCTTCTATAATCTCTGACTTGATATTCAGATAAACCCAACCAGCCTTTGGCTTCCCGATAGAAAACTTCTACCCAATTTCTTTGAGAGTAGGTAGTTACTATCCAATCGGCTGTGGCTTTTGTTGATTCAACATTGGTAATAAAATAGTCAACATCACTAGCTTGGTCGAAGGTTGAGGCATTCATGACGATAGCAATTGTTCTCTTTCCTTCAAGCTGTGAGAGTTCAACTTCTACAGGAGCCACCCAAACGGTTTTCAGTTTATCTAGATTGATTTGAACAGGGGTAAAATCTTTTGGCGACAAGGATTCGGCTAACTTATCTAGGCGAATCTCTTCTCGTTGACTTATCCCTATTTCAATTATCACCTTACGGTTTTTGGCTAATCCTCCTATATACTTGAGTTTCCTTTTTTCCAGTTCCAGCAAAAACGTTGTGTTATTTCCATACCCAGCATCAATTAATACGATACCCGGTCGATATCCTCTGTTCATGCTGCGGTCAATTAATGCTAAGCCTAACTCCGGCTTTTTCTGGAATTCAATATCTTTTTTTCCTTCAGCTAAAGAACTAGCGTGTTGAGATAACTCTATATCTAACGGTAGGCTTTTTTTCCCATCATATAGATGAGTTGTTACCACTACTATTCCGTTGTCTGTCTTCCCGATTTCTCCAATGTACTGTCGTCCTACTCCCGCCGTGAAATTGCCACTTTTCCTATGTCCTGAGTCATCTACAATTAACGTGAATCCTCTACTTATTCGGGTTGGGCTACACTGATTCATCACCAGTAGACGCCGCTCATTTACCTGTTGAGCATTCCAGGGGGCTTCCGTTAAAAAATGATGTAATCGGTGGTAAGTCACTCCCACCGCGTTATCCGCCATTTGAGACAGGTTTTTTCCTTCACTTTCCCCTAATAATCCCCCAATATAGTTCCTAAACTCCCTTTTTTGCGCTTGATGTCTCCAGACATCATCAAAGCGTTTGCACCATCTATCGAAGCAAGGAGGCATGGCGGCGGGGGTTGTCTCTTTCCTGTCTTACACTCTAATGTCAAATGGCTGCCATGCCTAAATTATACCTTTATTAACTCTTTATTTTCGTTTAAGTCCCGTTAGATGCTAAGTACAGACAATTACAATTTCATCAACTCATCACAAAAGGTTTACCGCAGCTATACCTAAAAGCTCTCCAGAGAAATCATAATGTTTGTAGAAGATTAAATTTAACCAACTATACAGAAACCTCAGCTACCTTATTCGTAAGCTCTAAGAAAAACCCTCAGCCTCGTGCTGGGGGTTTTTCAGATTGAGCATTAGAGGAAGAACAACGGATATTGGTGAGCAAATTTTGGTAGATGCGATCGCACATCTAATTTCTTGGGCAAGATACCCGATTTCGTCGGTATGTTCTAATTTTGCTTCTGCAAAATTGGCTCAATCTCTTTCCTGAATGCCAACCACGCCGCCTCAGCTTCTGGATTAGAGACTGCTCCTTTTTGCATCACAATAACACCTTCTTGAAAACCGGTAATACCGTAATTGCCACTGCTAGTTATTTCGTCAATTACGGCAGTCATTGCCTGTAAATTCCCCCGATCCTCATCGAAGGCGACTTGATACTGCTGCAATTGCCACAAATCTGTAACTATGTAATCTACATTGACTACCTGCTGTTGATCATTGCGTAACTGCAATGCTGGGAAGCGGATAATTTCCCGGCGTCCAGAAAGATGGGGTATCAGATAGGTACTAGCGGCTACACTGGCATTTGGGGGAATTTGAGCCAGTAATGACCTAATTGACCCGACACGCGGCCATTGCTCACTCAAGGAAACATGTACCCAAGGGGAAAAAGAATCGGGGATGAGGAAGTAAAATGTCCGATTGGGATTAGAGGTGAAGGTAAACAACAGAGAAAGACACAAGCAAATCGTCCAGAATCTCCGAAACGGCCGAGAAAGGTGTTTCGGTTGGGGATGAAGAGAAGACTCCCCTAATCCATTACCTTCCGTTGGTTGCCGAAGTACTCCCGACTTAAAATTAGCTATCCAAAACCTAAAATCACTTTTCCCTGACCACCAAAGAATTACCCCATAAAATAACCCCGGTACTACAGTCATGGCGTAGCGAATATTAATTGCTAGTACCGACATTCCCTTACCTAAAAAAAGCTTGAGAAGAGGAAAGCCAGCAATCATCCAAGAAGCTGGCGCAACTGCTGGCACAAAAGCCAAAGGTAACCATTGACCCAACAAGTATTTAATTGTGCCAAAAAAAGGTGTAAACAGTTCCACCAGCAAACGCCAGGGATTACTGATCATCCCCCAAATAATTTCTAAGGTAGAAGCCTCTTCTCCCTGGGCATATTGACCAAACCGCTCCATCATAAACCGCTGGGAAATATCTTGGGAAAATAGCGGCATGATCAGATTGGTCAGCAGGATCATATAACTAAAGCTAAGGGTGCATACAGCCAAGCCAGCACGAGGATAACGTTGACTCACGACCATGTAGAACCCCACGCCAAACAGACCAACACCAGAGTCTTCCCGTACTGCAAGAATTAGCACAGCTAGTAGCCAAAACAACCACCACCAGCGTTTTTCCATCGCTAGCAGTAGTCCAAAGACCAATAGAGGAGTCTGGCAAATGTCGTGGAAGTTGGATAATGTAGGACCAATGACAGCATTAGCGCAGTAGAAGCTAACGGTAATCATGGCTGCGGCAAAAGGTTCAAGATGCTCTCTTGCTAGAATATATAAAACTAAACCAGCCGCAGTGACGAGAGTAACCTGTAAAACTGTCAGAGTTGCTGGTGAGGGAAATAGAGCATACAACGGTAGCCAGAGTAATAAAGCTGGGGTGAAGTGCTGGCCTAGCCGATGGTAAGATACTTCTGGAACTTCGCCATTGTGGACAACATTAGTAGAGAGTTGAGAAGACAGAGAACTCTCGAAGAAACGACCGTGAATGCCGTTCCAGAAGACTTGATTAAAAATGCCTTGGTCGTAGGAAGAATAAAAGGTGTAATGTCGATTTAGCGTGAGCATTAAGGTGAGTAAAAAAAAGATGATCGCGGTGGCGATGACTAGTCTTATTCCTGGGATTTTTCGTAATCTTAACAACATTACTCACTCACGCTTTTGCACAGTTCTTTAGCTGCGACCTGCTATCAGGTCAGTTACAATGCCATGTCATACTTACTTGATTATTAAATATATAACCTCAGGTAAAGCCGGGGAGATATGGGCGATAAATGATGAACTAGGGTGATAACGGCTGGTTAAACTTGATTGACCTTGGGTAGAGTCTGTTCCCTTATCCCTAAATTCGGGCATATTGATAACTATTATCAGTACAGTTTTTGCAATTTAAGTATTTTATTAGAAAATAAAGCAAACACTGCTGATATAATAAAAAATTTTTCAGGCACCCCCTAACCAAATTATTAGATACTTTAGAGTGTGTAGAGAAAAATAAAATACAGTAACAATTCCAAAAACAATTGGGTATGCATATCAGTGAAATCACTCATCCAAATCAGCTGCACGGTCTATCGATTCGTCAGCTTGAGCAAATTGCCCGCCAAATTCGGGAAAGACATCTCGAAACCGTAGCTAGAAGTGGAGGTCACCTCGGTCCTGGGTTAGGTGTTGTGGAACTAACACTAGGTTTATATCAAACTCTCGATTTGGATCGCGACAAGGTCACCTGGGATGTGGGACACCAAGCATATCCCCACAAGATGATTACAGGCCGATACGACCAATTCTATACACTGCGGCAAAAGGATGGTGTTGCTGGTTATTTAAAGCGCTGTGAGAGCAAGTTTGATCACTTTGGCGCAGGTCATGCTTCTACTAGTATTTCTGCGGCTTTGGGCATGGCCCTGGCCCGAGATCTCAAGGGGGAAAACTTCAAAGTAGCAGCGGTAATTGGTGATGGTGCCCTAACTGGTGGTATGGCATTGGAAGCAATTAACCATGCTGGACATTTGCCCCACACCAATCTGGTAGTGGTGCTCAACGACAACGAAATGTCGATTTCCCCGAACGTTGGTGCAATTTCCCGTTCTTTAAATAAAGTACGGCTAAGTGGACCAGTACAGTTCCTGGCAGATAACTTAGAGGAACAGTTCAAGCAACTTCCCTTTTTTGGCGATGCTTTATCTCCAGAATTACAGCGAGTTAAAGAGGGTATGAAGCGTTTGGCAGTACCGAAAGTAGGGGCGGTATTAGAGGAACTCGGCTTCACCTATATGGGACCAGTGGATGGTCATAACCTAGAAGACTTGATTTCTACCTTCAAAGCGGCACACAAGCAGGACGGCCCAGTGCTAGTGCATGTAGTGACGACGAAGGGCAAAGGATACGAAATCGCTGAACAAGACAGAGTTGGCTACCATGCCCAAAATCCCTTTGACCTAGCTACTGGTAAAGCTGTACCCGCCAGCAAACCCAAACCTCCCGGCTACTCCAAAGTTTTTGCCCACACCCTGGTAAAACTGGCTGAGAACAATCCTAAAATTGTCGGGATTACGGCGGCAATGGCTACTGGAACGGGCTTGAATAAACTGCAAGAAAAACTGCCCAAACAATACATTGATGTGGGTATTGCGGAACAGCACGCCGTTACCCTGGCTGCTGGCTTGGCTTGCGAAGGTATGCGTCCGGTGACGACGATTTACTCTACCTTCTTACAACGGGCCTATGACCAGGTAATTCATGACGTTTGTATTCAAAAGCTACCAGTATTCTTCTGTCTAGACCGCGCGGGGATTGTTGGTGCTGATGGCCCAACTCACCAAGGGATGTACGATATTGCTTATCTACGCTGTATCCCTAACATGGTGGTCATGGCTCCCAAAGATGAAGCCGAATTACAACGTATGGTGGTTACTGGTATTGACTATACTGATGGTCCAATTGCCATGCGCTACCCACGGGGTAACGGTTACGGCGTACCTCTGATGGAGGAAGGCTGGGAATCATTGCCCATCGGAAAAGCCGAAATCCTCCGCAGTGGTGAAGATGTCTTGATCTTAGGCTATGGCTCAATGGTCTACCCTGCTCTGCAAACTGCTGAAATTCTCAGTGAGCATGGCATTCAAGCAACTGTAATTAATGCCCGTTTTGTCAAGCCTCTGGATACAGAGTTAATCTTGCCCCTAGCACAGCGCATTGGTCGGGTTGTAACCTTAGAAGAAGGTTGCCTGATGGGTGGCTTTGGTTCCGCTGTTATCGAAGCACTAATGGATAATAATATCCTGGTGCCCGTGAAGCGTATTGGTGTGCCGGATAAATTAGTAGACCACGCTAAGCCAGACGAGTCTAAGGCAGACTTAGGTCTAACTAGTCCCCAAATGGCTCAACAGGTACGAGACGCATTCTTCAGCAAACAACCATCTGCTGTTGGGTCGTAGTTTTGGTTTGGTTTCTTAGTCTAATTGCTTGGTAAGATAATTCCTCAAGGTTGACACAGATGGGATACCTGTATCAATCTTGGGGATACCATTCACCGCGATTTCTCTGCTGTCTTTTGAACAATTAGCGCGGCAGTCCCCATTCCGCTTCGCTGAGAATGGGGAAGGATAGCGCGTCAGGGGCTCTGTTGATTCTGGATATATTTTTTGAGAGTTTCAATAGGCGCACCTCCACAGGAGGCAACATAATAAGAATTAGACCAAAAGGAAACTTTACCCCAGTAATGTTGTTGTACCTCTTCGGGAAATTCTTTCTTGAGCATCCTTGCCGTGGAACTTTTTAGACTGCCAGCAACAGCAGAGATTGAGTTTTTAGGATGGAAGTCCAACAAAATATGTACATGATCAGGTTCCCCATTAAACTCGATTAATTCGCAGAACATTTTATTTGCCACTTGCTTGACCATCTCTTGCAAACGGTCAAGCATTTTTGCGGTAAGTACTTTACGTCGATAGTGAGTGACAAACACAAAGTGTAGTCGCACACTAAAGATACTATGAGAGCCTTTCCTGGCCTGCATCTTGACAGGGTGTACCCGTTAAACTACACTCGTCAGCATACCAGACAAGTCAAGCAAGGCGATGGCGACTAAGCGCATTACTTTTAGACTTTATCCCACAAAAGAAGTAGCTAATAAGATGCATTCTTGGCGCCAGCTTCACTGTGCTTTATACAATGCTTGTGTTGAGCATCGTAGAACTTCTTATCAAAGGTTCAATAAGTCGGTTGGTTACTACGACCAACAGGATTGTTTGCCTGAATTTAAGAAGTGTTGGATAGAGTACAAAGAGCTTGGTAGTCACGCATTGCAAGATACCGTTAAACGTGTTGATTTCGCTTTCCGGAGGTTTTTTAAGCTCAAGTCAGGATATCCAAGGTTTAAAGCTAGTCGTCGTTATAAAGGCTGGACTTATCCTTGTAAGTCAGGGTGGAGTGCCTGTACCAATGGCAAAAATGGTTATCTAAAAATATCTAACCTTGGCAAGCTCAAAATGCGTGGTCAAGCAAGAGATTGGGGTACACCAAAAACTTGCACAATCCTGTTTAAACAAGGCAAGTGGTACGCTTCAATCACTGTTGATTGTGTTCCGACAAGATATCAAACAGGTACTGGAGCTATCGGTTTGGACTTCGGGACTCATCATGCTATTGCTGATTCTAATGGTGGTTTGGTAAACAACCCTCGATTTGTTAAAGTAGCTCAAGCAAAAATCAACAAGATAGCCAAGACTAGTCGCCGCAAGCGTTCACCTAACTTCAAAAAGAAAGTTAAGGCTTCACGACGTTGGAAGAAGACAAATAAAGCTATAGCCAAAATACAGGCTAAGGTAGCAAGACAAAGACAAGATTGGCAACACAAAGTCTCTACACAAATAGCAAGCGGTAATAGCCTGGTAGCGACGGAAAAGCTCAATCTTAAAGGGATGACTCGCAAGGCAAAAGCAGGAAGTAAAAGAAGGCGGCAAAAATCAGGACTTAATCGGTCTTTGCTTGATGTTGGTATTGGGAACCTCAAAGATTTAATCAAGTATAAAGTCTCCGAGGCTGGAGGTTTTTATATTGAGGTTCCTACTCAAAAAGTTAAGCCTTCTCAAACCTGTCCCAATTGCGGTCATCAAAGAAAGAAAACATTAGCAGAACGAGTACATCATTGCGAAAAATGCAACTATCAATGTGATCGTGATATCGCGGCAGCAATGGTTATGCTTCAATATGCAAGGGGGCAGGAACTGTCCTCTTCAGGCGTAGATGAGTCCACCTCTGTTGATTGCGGAAGCTTTAAGCAAGTTGCTCAAGTGAAGCGTCAGAAACGTACAGCTCAGCAATAGCGGCTGTACGTAGTTCATATTACTAGTGACGTAACAAGGTTTCACTGTAACTAGTTGACTCATTTGCTGCCCGTTCCAGTTCTGGTTCAACCTTAGTCAGATGCTCCTCTAAAATGGCAAGATTACGGATATTAGATTTATAAAAAGCGTCAAATAAGTCGCCGGCTAGGGGAACAGTGCCGACAACGGCTTCTAAAGCTACGTTGAGGATCATTTTCTTTAAGTCTTGTCCAGGCAGTCCTAACTGAGTAGCTAAGAAGATGATGTAAGCTGAAAAGCCTGTACTGACGAGATCACCAGCACCGGGAATTAGACCAATAATCGGATCTAAGCCAATGCGGAATCCAAGACCTGGTATTCGTATAGCTGTATCCATCAGGCGGCTGAGCCTGCGGATGCGTTTCAGGGTTTTGAGTTTTTGAGTTTTGTCCATAATTAATTAGGGTGACATTTCCCAGAGTTAGCTGTCTTGTATCCTCGGAAGTATAGTTGTGGCTATAGAGGAGAGGTGAAGACACTGCGTTCTTGAGGACAGGTTCAATTACCCGGCACAAGCAAGCACAGCCAGATAAGCCCTTGCCAATCTGACTTAAAAAAAACTAGCTTGCATCTCTTTGATACAAATCTCTAGTCTCTAGTTTTGTCTTTTGACCTAGAAGATAATTTTTGGCTAATCATTTGACTGTAAATATCAGCAATTTTTTTTGCTTTGTTGTTCCATTCAAATTCTTGAGCTCTTTCGATAGATTTAACTGACACTTTTTCTCGTAGTTCTCCATCTTCTACCAAAACTTGGATTTTCTGGGTTAATTCCTGCGTCAGATATTCTCTCGAAAGAGGTTCGATTTTAAAACCCGTTTCCTCAGTTACATATTCGCCGATACCGCCATTGTTAGCCACAATACAGGGTAGCCCACAAGCCATCGCCTCTAAGACAACTGCCCCACCAAACTCTCTGATAGAGGGAAAGCAAAAAATATCAGATTTACGGTAATACTCAAGTGTTTCTTGCTGGGTCACCCAACCCACCAAATTTACTACTTTTTCTAAACCAAGTTCTTGTGTTCTTTTTTGAAGATTCTCTTTCTCTGAACCGTCACCAACTATTGTTAATTGAATTTTATTTTTGATACTTTCATCCAATTGATTAACAGCTTCGATGACGAGATCAGGACATTTATAAGGAACTAATCTGCCTACAAATAGTAAATTAACTTTGTTGCCATGACTGCTGCTTGTTGCCTCTGTTAAAAAATCCTGGGATATTCCATTCTCATAGAACAGCTCGATCCGATGAGCCGGAATTATAAACAAGTCTTTTAACATATTTAAAGTATAGGTAGAGCCTGCTAAAATCTTGTCTGCTTTCTTATAAGTAGCCACATAGCCTGGGATTAAGTATCGACCAATAACCCTCAAGAAATTTAAATGAGCATATTCTTTTTTTGCTGTTTCTTGAAAGCCTTCTGGGAAAGGGACGCCACCGTTAACTGGACCGAAAAGGAAAGGGGTTTGCTTACATGCCTCAACTACCTTAACAGGATATCTTGGCATCATCGGAGTCAGTGCATGCACCAAATCATAATCTCCATTCAGTATTTGTCTTCGGAACTTTTTATAAACCTGACAATTAAATTCTTCGTAAAGAGGGTAGCTTAATGCATGGAATAAAGGCCAGTTAACTGTCCCGTTTCTGGAAGTAACTTTCTCTAAAAATGAATAATACTTCTTGCTTAAAACACTCTCAAAAATATAAACAATTTTTTGATGTTCTTTTCTCCTGTCAAGGGCTTCTTTATTTCGCTCGTGGGTAACAAGAGTTACATCAACAAGTTGGCTAATTGCTTCAAAGTATTTGTAACCTTCTAGTGGTACAGATGACCACTCAGGATTACACTGTTCTATTATCAGTAATATTTTTGATTGTTTAATTGCCATTACTTTAACCCCATATTCGAGTTGGTTTTATTTGGATAAGCTGCTCGATATTTAGATGGGATACCTAAATTTTCTCAGAGGGAATAGGAAAAATGGTTTGCCGAGCCTTACCCTCTCCTCAAAGGAAACGCTACGCGGAAAGCGGAGCATGACTAAAGGGTGAACGATCAAAGCGAAGGGATGAACGTAGGGCAGACGGGCAACCGAGAATACCCAATTTAAATGCGCATCAGCTTAAATACTTCTGTAGATGCGATCGATTACGGACATTTTCTCAGTAAAGCTGGTCAGTATACGGTTCGATAGAGAACAGGGGCAAAGACTCTAATAGCAACTTGAGCAACTTGCTCTCAAAGAGAGTAGATATCCTAGATGGCGAGACACCGGAAACGAGGGAAAAATAAGCACTACATCCTGGCTGTAATTTAGTGAAAGCAGTAACGAAAAATCAAGAGTTCTAAGGTGGCCTCGAACTCAGGTAAAAAATGCCAAAATTTGTCCCGTGTTTTTAGTGCAAAATATAAGTTAAGTTTTTATTAAAATAACTAGAATAATGACTTCTCCTTCTACTCAGGTTTATCCCGTTATCTGGAACGAAGACCGGGTTTTACTGATTGACCAAACCAAATTGCCCACCGAGTACAGAGTTGTGGGAATTAGCCGCTCTGATGATATGGCACGGGCAATTAAAACAATGATTGTCCGAGGAGCACCAGCCATTGGCGTAGCGGCAGCTTACGGAATGTACCTCGGTGCAAGAGAGATTCAGACAGAAGACCGCGACGTTTTTTTAAACCAACTGGAAAAGGTTGCCCAGTTACTGCGACAAACTCGTCCTACCGCAGTAAATTTATTTTGGGCTATCGGGCGAATGCTCAATACTGCCTACGAAAACCTTGGTTCAGTAGAGCAGCTCAAAGAATCTTTACTAACGACGGCCCAAGCAATTCAAATTGAAGATTTACAAACTTGTCAGGCAATTGGCGACCAAGGTTTGTCAGTATTGCCGACAACTCCAGAAAATTTATGCATTTTGACCTATTGCAATGCTGGAGCCCTAGCAACCGCAGGATACGGTACTGCATTGGGTGTTGTACGCTCTGCATGGCGAGAAAAGCGACTCGCCAGAGTTTACGCTTCAGAAACCCGTCCCCGGATGCAGGGTGCTAAGTTAACTGCCTGGGAATGTGTGCAAGAAGAAATACCAGTAACCTTGATTACTGATAATATGGCAGCTCACTGCATGAAACAGGGAATGATTGATGCCGTGATCGTCGGTGCTGACAGAATTACGGCGAATGGGGATGCTGCTAACAAAATTGGCACTTATAGTTTGGCACTAGTTGCTAAGGCTCATGATATTCCTTTCTTTGTGGCGGCTCCCATGTCCACGATAGATTTTAAGCTTGCTACTGGTCAAGGAATTCCGATTGAAGAGCGCCACCCCTCAGAAATTTATCAAGTAGGAGAGACGGTTGTCTGTCCACCAGGAGTGGAGTTTTATAACCCTGCTTTTGATGTCACCCCTGCTGATTTAATTACAGCGATTATTACTGAGCGGGGAGCAGTCGCGCCGAGTGAGTTGCAACAGTTACAACTCAAGACATCTAATTGGGGATAAATCTTCTCGAAATGGCTAGCGACAAACTAAGATTAATCCGAGTTTGTCGCACTGAACTAGTAATTTTGTCAAGTCATATTTTTGAATTGGAATTCTACTTTATCGAAGACTTAACTGATAAGCCTCTAGATTGAGTGCTGACTTCGTATCATTTAATCTGGCGATCGCTAAATCCATCTCTCGATTTGGCAGACAACGATTCAAAATGGTATCTAGGACAACCTTGAAAGCAGGTTCCAGGGATTGGCTTTTTGTCAGATGGTCTTCACTAGATATATCATGGTCAAACGATAAGTAATCTGATTTTTGATACTCCTCCTGCTGACCTCGCTTGACGCTAAGTCCTGCCCAAATTCTTGACTCCTCTAGACGGGCTAGTGCTTCTTTGGTTCGGGCATCCAGAGGATGAGAGCGCAAAATTAAATCCAATAATTGAATAAACTCAAACTCAATTTTGAGGATTTTATCGATTTCGTTTTGGGTTGGCTGTGTGTAGCGGGAGATACGTTCGCGAAGTGCTTGAGCTTCTGGAGATAGATGTGACATAAGCAGGGTACTCAAAGAATTTTATAGCCTGAAAAGTTTTCCATTAGCACCCCTGTTAAATGAGAGTTTATCAAAAACTCTGTTTGAATCAGCACCCCTATTAAATCAAAGTTTACTACACTAATTTTGGTCAGCGCTGAGCCAACCGGGGAGGACGTCCCCTTAAACCTGTCATTAATTGGAGAGCATAAGTCTTGAGAGGACGCAGCCGCCCCAAGATCCATAAACCTAAACGGCGAGTCGCGACTAAAGGCAACCAGTTATTAGAAAACATCCGATCCAAGAAATCAGTAAAACCCAAAATTGCCAGATTCTCTCGCTTGCGCCAGTTTTCGTAGCGTTTGAGTACGCCTACATTGCCAATATCTTCACCGCGTAGCTGTGCTTCTTGGATCACTTGGGCGAGGGCTGCGGCATCCCGAATACCCATATTTAATCCTTGACCACCGACGGGATGGCAACAGTGGGCCGCATCTCCAATCAGTGCTAGTCTTGATTGAGCATAGCGGTCGCTTTGCATTAACTGCACTGGAAATACTAGACGCTGACTATCTAACTCGATACGTCCCAGCAGACCGCCTGTGCGGTACTCTAGTAACGCCAAAAATTCTTTTTCTTCTAAATCCTTTAAAGCTTGGGCTTCTGCGTGAGGCGCTGTCCAGACTACCTGACAGCGGTTGTCTGGTAAGGGCAAAACTCCCATCGGGCCACTGGGCCAGAAGCGCTCAAAGGCAGTATTGTTATGGGATTTTTCCGGTTTAATTCTTGCTGTTACGCAAGATTGCCAGTATTTCCAGCCATGAGTACCAATACCAGCAGCAGTACGAATTTGCGATCGCGCCCCATCCGCAGCAACAACTAGGCGTGTCCGTATCTGGCGATAAGTATCTGCTACCTTCACCTTGATTTGTGCGCCAGATGCTTGGTATGCCACCTCTACCACTTCCGCAGGGCACAACCAACTGATGTTGGGAGCATCTGCCAAAAACTCTTGTAAGGATGTTAGTACCGGGCGGTGTTCTCCTACGTAGCCGAGAGCATCAGTACCAACATCGGTAGGGCGGAAGTTGACAACGCCTGCATAGTCAGCATCTGAAAGGCGAATTTGCTGATATGTCGTAATCTGAGGCAATATCTTATCCCAAACGCCAATTCCTTCAAGAATGCGCCCAGAAAGGATAGAAAGCGCGTAAGCTTGCCGTCTTTGCACCGCCACAGACTGAGGCTGTGCTTCAATTAACACCACACTTAAGTCGGAGTTTTTCAAAGCACAGGCGAGTGTTGCTCCAGCAATGCTACCGCCGACAATTGCTAGGTCGTAATCAAAGCCCAGAGGAGTTGCTGGGGGGGTTTTAGTTAGCTGTTGCAGCACCATTTTTGAGAGATTGCGTCACAAATGATAAGAAAGTTTACTCTTTTTGTATTGTGACGCGAACTGCTGTGGGGATCAAGTTGGCATAGTGACATTACTGTTTTTCTTAGCTTTTCCGGAGGCAAGGGGGAAGTGGAAAATAGGAAATGGAAAATTGAGCTGTAAACACTAAGTAAAGTAGGTGAGCCTAATTATTTGTAGGATGAGTTAGTGAAGTGTAACCCATACTGGTGTTGAGTTTCCTGCTAACCCAAGGGAATCTTCCAGCCCCCTAAATCCTCCAAAGTTGGAGGACTTTGAGTCCGGACTCCGCCAAAATTGGGGGCTGGGGGGCTAAATACAGTATTTGCGAGTTGGAAAGAAGGGCTGAGGAGAGGTTTTTTAACTAATAGAAATCTGCCGAATCAGCATACTGACAAATTCACCGGGATTGCCTGTAGGTTGCAAGGGACTCCATGCTCTCACTTCGGCAAACCGCAGGCGATACAGGGTGTGAGTGATCGCTTTCATCGCTACAAAACCGAACTTATTAATATTGGGTGTTCTGCCTGAGATCACTTCTCGCCAATGCTGTCACACAAATGCCGATCATCTTTTAATTTTGGGTTAGTCTTCAAGTAGCCATGCAACCAACTACAACTCCACTTCAGCAAGTCATTAGAATTTAAATTCCAAAGCATGACAATGCCACTGGTCCTGCTGGCTAAGACAAGCGTGTCGCCATCAGAGCTGAAACGGATACCATAGCCTGAATCTCCCCCTGCTTTCAGCGTACTTAGTAGGAGGCCATCTCGACTCCAAAGTTTTACGGTTCCTCCAGCAGCGGCAATCATATTGCCATCAGGGCTGAAAATAAGGCTAATATTTGCTATCTCATCTATATTGATACCAGACAGCGTATTGAGGAAGTTGCCTTCTTTGTCCCATAATTTGGCATCTTTGTTGAAATTACCAGAGTCTATAGAATGCACTGGAAAATCAGTAATAATCCTCTTGCTATCGGGACTGAACCTGATGTAGCTGTTTTTTCCTTCAAGAGTCTTGATGAGAGAACCATCTCGACGCCAAAGTTTCACTGTCTTGTCATCCCAATGTTCAGTAGCAATTATAGTACCATCGGGGCTGAAGCTGATCCTCTCGACTGCACTACTATTTTGGATCGAAGTTTTGAGCAAATTACCGTCTCGATTCCAAAATTTGACGGTGCCATCAGCGCTGCTCGTAGCAAGCGTAGTACTATCAGGGCTAAAACTAGCATTGAGTATTTTATCGCTATGCCCTTCTAAGACTTTGATCAAGGAACCATCTCGACTCCACAGCGTGATTGTGTTCCCACTGCTGAAGGCAATTCTCTGACTATCAGGACTAAAGAAGATATCATTACCATCCCCTTCTAAAGTTTTGAGCCAGGAACCATCTCGACTCCACAGCGTGATTGTGTTCCCATTGCTGAAGACAATCATCTGGCTATCAGGGATAAGTTTAATCCAAGGGCTACCTGCTTCCAAGTCAAAGGTTTTAATTAACTCGCCATTATGATTCCAAAACTTAATAACATTTGAAGAACCATTAGAACTAGGACCACGAGAGATAATTAACTGACCGTCAGGGCTAAATTGGGTGTCAATAGCACTATGCTTAAAGCCAGTCTCTATTGTATTGAGTAAGGTGCCGTCTCGATGCCACACTTTGATAGTGCTTCCAGAAGAGGAAACAATTTTGTTGCCATCAGGACTGAATCTAATGCTCGATACCGAACCTTCATGCCCTGCCAATGTTTTGAGTAAGGTGCCATCTAAACCCCAAAGTTTAATAGTGAAGTCCGTTGGGGGATTTTCATACACAACATTAGAAGGAACCAATAAAAAATTGCTGGAGGCAATCATGTTGCCATCAGGACTAAAAGTCACATTCCCAGCCTCTTTTATCGTCTTGAGTAATGTAATATCGCTTAAAGTTTCCAGCCGACGCAAAAATACGATGGTGCCATCATCATCATCTGAACCAACAGCAAGCATAGTGCTATCGGGGCTAAAGCTGATATTTTCAATCCGAAAATCATACTTGAGGGTATTGAGTAAAGTACCCTCTCGATCCCAAAGTTTAATCTTATTATTATAATTCCCAGTAACAGCAGCAATCACAGTACCATCAGGGCTAAAACTGAGGTGTCCAACCCTCTCATTAATATTACGTATTTCTCTGAGTAAGATGCCCTCTTGACTCCAGACTTTAATTGTGTGCTGCTCATCGTAGTTGATAGTAGTGTTGATAGTAGTGGCAATTTCGGTGCCATCGGGACCAAGACTAACGTTAATCAACCACCCATTGAACTCTAAAATCTTAAGTAAAATACCATCTTGATTCCACAGTTTAAGTTTACTCTTGTTATTGTCATTATTATAGTTAACTGTGTAAATTATCTTGCCATCAGCACTAAAATTCACATTACCAGGTTCTTCTAGCTGCTTGATTAACGAGCCATCGTGTCTCCACAGTTTGATAATCTGGCTGTCCCCACTTCCTGTAATGGTAACAATCCGATTACCTTTAGGGCTAAGGTTACCTTTAGGGCCAAGGCTGGTTAGGTTATAGCGGAATTGATCAGGTGAATACTCACCAAGTTTTATGGTCTTGAGTAACTTACCATCTTGATGCCACAGTTGGACAGTATTGTTATGTCTGTTGGTGGAAATTATGCTGCCATCATGACTAATACGGACAGTATCATCTGGCTCCTGCTCAGTTTCTAGGGTTGTTAGTAAATCCCCATCTCGACTCCACAGTTTAATCGCGTCATCACCAGCAGAGACGATCCTACTGCTATCAGAGCCAAAACTGATATCCTTGACTTCAAAAGTATGCCCTTTGAACCGATTAACCTCTCCGAAACCAGACGATTTTGGTAGAGGAGAGTTAATAAACGAATTGAAGCCATTCAATTCATAAACAGCCTGCCGCAAAGCACCAAGTGCCTGACTCTGGACTCCCATCTGTTCTCGTTTTTCCTGTTTGACTCGTTTCACGGCTTTGACAGCAGCTACCAAAGCATCAAGCGGCTGATCATTTGCCCCAGCAGCTATAGATGCTTGGGCTAGGGCATTGACTGTTTGTTTATCCGCCTCTATTTTTTGCTTCTCTGCCATCTGCCACTGAAATCCAGAAAAAATAGCTAAAACCGTAACCCCCACTACAGCAGCAACTGAAACCGCAACAATCTTGCGAGCCTGCTTCAGTTCTCGCTGTCTACGTTCTTCATCTTGGTGTATGAGTTGCTCTCGCAACGCTACACCCGATTCAATAAATGTTTTCTGTAAATTCGTTACCGAAGGCTGTTTTTTGCTTTGCTCAGTCTCTTTCAACCAAGCCTCAGCCACCGCCAACTCACTCCCCCGCAACAGCAAATCAGCACTTTTATCCTTCTCCTGCCATTCAATCGCCCGCTGCGACCATTTACTATGACTATGGACATGTTCCCTGTCCGTATCAAGGGTTCTCACCAACTGGTTGAAATTAGCATTGAAATCTCTCTGATTCTGATTAAAATCAATCCACTGCACCTTCGCTAATTCCGGATGCAAATTTGCCGTATTTACTTCCCGATGCAGCACCGTCACCAAGCGCTTATTTAAGCTGGCTGCATACTCCACCTCATCCCCACAGTAAGGGGAAGCCACAGAACGAGGTGAGAGAATAAACAAAAAGTTATCACAGGCTTTAATTCCCCGATTAATCTCTTGCTGAAAATCACTCCCTGAGGCAATACTTTCCTGGTCAAACCAAGTCGTTTTACCCTGCATCTGTAGGGCATCATTCAGCTTTCTGGCTAAATCAGAGTCTGCACGGGAATAGGAAATAAATACATCTAGGGACTCTAATGGCGGTTGTCGCAGACTTTCGGCAATAAATTCTTCCTGTAACTGGGTAGGTGGATGCTGTGTTCTTTTCTGTGCTACCTTCAACCAAATTTCAGCACTGCGCAGGTTATACCCCCGTAGCAGAATACTAGGATTATCGTGCTGCCTTTCCCACTTCAGCGCTTTGGTTAGTAAAACCTTATGCTCGTTATAATAGGCTTCATCCTGATGCAGAATCCTCAATAACTCACTTTCATCAAGTAAGTAATCTTCTTCTTTTGAATTATCCGTCAGGTCAATATACTGCAAATCCCGCAACTCATTCGGTATCTGTTTCGATGAAGTTTCCCGCACCAACACAGGTATAATCCGCTTATTGAGGGATAGGGCATAATTTAATTCCCGCTGAGTAAAATCCGACTTTACCGAATCAGGGGAAAGCAAATAAACCAAATTATCTGCCTGTTCAATTCCCCGCCTAATCGCCGCCTCGAAGTCTTCCCCGGTTTTAATATCAGTTTTATTCGTCCAAACGGTAATACTTTCTCGCCGCAAACTCCTACAAATCTTCTCCATTGTCCCCCTGTCCTCATTGGCATAGGAGATAATTACCTGAGTCATCAAGTTATTAGCATTCTTGATGCTTTCAGTGATGTACTCGCAATGCAAATCATTAGGAAGACACGGGGATTGCTCATCTTTGAAGCGTCTTTTTAACCAAGCTTCTGCTTGTTGTTTATCATCCCCAACTAGCAAATAGTTCGTTTGTCTTTGATGCCTCTCCCACTCCAAAGCCTTGGCTAAAAACTGGGTATGCTGCTTCACATAATCAGCATGACGCTTGAATAATTCAATTAAACCCGCCAAAGACTGTTCAAAATCATCAATTCCCTCTCGAAAATACACCCAATTAATCTTGCTAATTGTCGGGTGCATATTCTGGAAAGCGGAATGCTTCCCTTGTGCTGTGTACGCTTCCCACTCTTCGTCAGTACCATGAGGAAATCTCTGCTGCCAGGTTTCCCGACTAATTTGCTCAACGTGCAATAAAGGAATAATCCGTTTATTACGCTTAATTGCTAGCTCGATTTCTTTACCACAATAGGGAGAATTAACAGAGTGTGGCGCAATAATAAATAAGAAATTATCAGCTTTCTCAATGCCATCATCAATTTGATTTTGGTAATCGACCCCAAGGGGAATATCATTGAAGTCAAACCAAACCTTTAACTCTTGTTCGAGTAAGCGAGTCTGAAGTTTTGTAGCAAATGCTTTACTATCTGCACGTCCGTAGGAGATGAAGGCATCAAATAAATTGGGCATTTTCAGGCAGCTGTACAGAAGGAAGGACAAGGGGTCACGAGCCTCAGTTGAGGTTATCCAATAATCTGCCTTGAAAGAGAGGAAACGTCAATAAGACTACGCAGGGACGCAAAGATGTGGAGAGATCCCACCCTATAATTGGCGGTTGAAACCGCAGCTACATAACCGAAACCCGCCTTCGCGGGTTAGAGAAACATGAGAGCAAATTTTACGCAGTTGTATCTCCATTGTGTTTGGGCAACTTGGGATAGATTGCCTTTGATTACGCCAGATATTCAGGAAGCCATCTATGGATCGATCATTAGGCAGTGCCATCGGTTAGGAGGTACAGTAATTGCGATTGGTGGCATAGAGGAACATGTACATTTATTGACAGGAATTCCACCGACTTTAAGCGTGTCTGAGCTAATCAAAAATGTTAAGGGTAGTTCCTCTCATTTAATTACTCATAAAATTAAGCCTGATGAATTCTTCAAATGGCAAGGCAGTTATGGAGCTTTTACCGTTAGCCATAATGATATTTGTGGTGTGGCTAACTATGTCAAGAATCAAGCATTTCACCATCAAAGTAAATCGATATGTTCTGATTGGGAATTGCCTACTGGGTAGCTTGGTAGTGGAAATCGTTGCTATACAAATTTAACTTGGCGATCAAAATCGCAGCTAGACAAACCAAAACCTCCTTTGCGGGATTCAACTCCCTTAATATTTCCTCAGTCCGTGAAGACGGACTTGGTTTTTGTAGACGCGAATTCCATTCGCCAGGTATCTAGGCGGCTGGGCTTTGGGATGCTCCCCAAACGGTGAAGGTTAGAGAGGAAACTGGGCTAAGAGGTCTTTGCCATCAATAATAGTAGTAGTAAACATGAAATTGCGGTTTGCTCGGTAGCGTGGGTCTGACTTAATCATCGCCATGAAATCGCGATGCCCCTGTTTCGTCCTGCCTACCTGACAGCCAGCACTCCAGCGTCCTATATCTGACTTCGGGTTGTCACCTCCCCAGTGTTGGTTAATGCCAAACAGACCTGTATCCATTGAATCTTTAGCATCCCGCGTGCCTGACCGATTGAAATCACGATGAACAGTGACCGTACCGCATTGCACGAGGGCTTCATGTTTATTTAAGTGCATTCCTACCCGCCATGCGGTGTATTGCCCAAAGGCGATCATTGCCGCGCCTTTGGGGTTCATGGGCGTGTATGTATAATATTTACCTGGCTGTGTTGTGGCGTCCCAACAGCCAATTATTTCCGGCTTGCCGTCTTGGAACTCAATAACAGTGCGCAGGTCGTTCCAGACATTGAGAGCATTGTCATTGAGTGTTCCGTCCGGGTTCATGCCCTCGATGTAGATGATATTTTTGTGTCCAGGTTCTTTGTCAATTTTGTAGCTCTTCTTCTGGCAGTAGGCAACGACTTTCTCGGCTAGAGTCTTCGGCTTGGTCGGGACAGCCGCAATCTGGGAGCCTTCAACTTGGAGATGACCGCCATAGACGAACCAAACGCGGTGATCTTGAACTGAAGTCTTCAGCGTAACTCGGACGTGCTGAGCATCTGCGATCGCAACTTCAACTACTGGCAACCTCGTCCCAGCTTGGACACTGGCTTTTTCAGCTACTGGCAGTTTGTGTGAGGGCAACGAGCAGCTTTTAAACACTGTATCAGAGGTCACTTCCAGATTAAACTCCCCCTGCTCAGTCTGCTCATCTTTGAGTCCTAAAGCTTGCAGAAAGTAGAGAATTGCCGCACAACCTGGAGTCGCATCAATGCCCTTAGTGTGATTAGTCCCAGCCCAAACAAACGATGTAATAAATTCCTGACCATCTCGACCCTGAAAGCCGTTATAGGCATCGAAGGCAAAGAGGCGAGCACTAAGTGTTGCTGGTATCTGTTCCCCCTGAATCGCACTCAGCTTGCGTGTGACTTGCCTCCAGAACTGGTCAGGTTCCTCGAATTCCATACTTGCATGTAAAATTCCCGCCCAGTACCAAGGTAGGTTGGGGTAGTGCCACTCGATCTTTTCATAAAAGCCGCGCTCATAACACAGCTTCTCAGCAATCTTCTCTAGATCTGGCAAAAGATTGGACTGCACCTTGCAGCTTTGCCACAGATCCATGTATGTTTTCAACCTTTCCGTAATCGATACAGTGCTGGCCATTTCTGTGACTATTCTTTGATAACTGTTGTCGAACTCTTAAGCCAAATCCTGTGAGTTTGCTGTGTGCAGGTTCCAGTCAATTACCTCTTGATTTGTACCCCTCTGATAGCTTGCACTTTGATTTTTTACCTCTTCTATACGCTGACAGAGGCTGTAGAGTACTCCTGGATCGCGGACAATTTCAGCAAGGATACGAGCTTCACTGAAGTCTTTGATATCGGTTCTCAAATCACGCAAGACCAGTTCAGCTAGCTCAGGACTTATTTTCATTTCCAATGAGACGCTGATGGCAATATCTTCTTCAATTTTGTCTACTTCTATAGAGTAGGTTTTACTATTACGAATCATTAATTTTGTTTCCTAAGCTAGAACTTGGTAATATCTATTAGCGATCGCAGCAATGTGGTCGGCTTTGTCTAAGCCGTTGATGATACGGCGGGCATTGCGAAAGTCTCGGCTGTTGCTTGAGATGTAGTCAGATAGCTTCTTCCCGGTAAATACGCCGTCTCGCATCCCCATGACCAGGATTTTGGCAGCGATCGCTTGGTCGGCAGCTTTTTCTGGATTGCTCACTAGGTCAATACCTAATCTTTCAGACCACTTCTTATAATTGGTTCTGCCAGTAACTTGGCAGAAGCCACGACCTTTAAATCTTGGCCCGTCTCCAGGCTGGGTGTTTCCTAAGTCTCTTCGGCCGTTGTATCTTGCCAAGTATTTGTCACCTCCTAGCTCATTCATATACTGTCCTAGGTGTGACTCCAGTTCAGTCGTGGCGAAAATATAGGCAATGTGTGCAGGGTCAGTGACTCCACACTCGGCACAGCCTTGTAAAATTAGGGGAACTGACTTTTCAGCATAGGACTTTAAATTGGCTGGTACTACGCTCAGAACGGCGGCTACCTTAGCTGGGTCTGCTTGGTTTGCTTTAGCGCTGGTTGTAGTCAATGTTGCTCCTGATAATACCTCGGCTGTACTGGTTGTCCCTAGAGGATTATTTTCAATCCTAGCCAGAATTTCTTTAGCGCTGAGGTACTGTACTGAATCGGGATTCAGGCTGGTGCTATCGTGGTCTTCTTCGTAATCTTGCCAATTGAAGGCTACAGTATTTAAGTCGGTTAGCTGGTCTGAGTCTTCTGCTGCCTGTTCTGTTAGTTCTTCGCTCCGAGAATCAGCCGAGTACTCTTGTTCCCACTGCTGCCTTTCGGCTTCCATACGCTGCTTCTCGGCTTCTAATTCCTGAAGTTGCGCTTCATATTGTGCCTGGAGTTGCAATTGCTCGTTGAGCTTTTCCAGGGCAAGTTCGGTATTCTGTGCGGCTGTTTCTTTGGTTTCTTTCTTGCTTTCCTCTTGTCTGTCTTGCAGCTGGGAAATAAAGCCCTGTACGTCTTGCTGAATATACTGTTCAACGCGTTGAGCAAAGATAGCGTAAGCCTCGGAGTGGGTATCAAATTGATGATAAGGGCCAGTCATTTGCAAGAACTGCCACCCCTCAATTTTCAAGCCTTCAGCAGTATTGCGATAGTTGCGGTACTTCTCACCATGAGCGAAGAATTCTTCAAGCGCAGCAGAAACCGCCACCGCCTGACTTAAACCCAAAGCTGACCAGCCGACCATGTCCTGCCATTTCTTGTTACCATTCTCAAAACCGATTAGTGCCGGAACAATTACCCCGCCAACGATGGTAATCATTCTGAGAAAGTAATGGCGATTGCGTTCTCTGGTAGCTCGTCCTTCTAACCACAGTACTTGATCCAGCCAGCGATTTTTGAGAAAATCTTTGCGCAAGTCTGACAAGTCGAGTCGGTCGATCAATCCACCAAGAGTCTGTTTAAGATATTGACGGTAGTCGTTTTTTTTTCCCATGGCTTAATGTTCCCCTTTTAATAATTTTAGTTTTAAGTAATGCTTGACTTTTGATGAGAGCTGTCTACAAGCAGTTACTTTAAGACTTCATTCACGAAAATTAATACACTTATATAAGTAGCGAGCATTTTGTTACTTCTTAATATCGTCGCAAAGCTGCTTATCACTCTCCGGGGCGTTGTACTTCAGATAATCCTTTGCCCAAGCACAGGCATCCTGCATGAGTAAATCTACGGAGTAGCGGCAGGCTGTTTCTTTTGTTGCTCCGTTGCCTGCAACCAGTTCTGAGCAATTAAAAACTCACTCCCCCGCAACAGCAAATCAGCACTTTTATCCTTCTCCTGCCATTCAATCGCCCGCTGCGACCATTTACTATGACTATGGACATGTTCCCTGTCCGTATCAAGGGTTCTCACCAACTGGTTGAAATTAGCATTGAAATCTCTCTGATTCTGATTAAAATCAATCCACTGCACCTTCGCTAATTCCGGATGCAAATTTGCCGTATTTACTTCCCGATGCAGCACCGTCACCAAGCGCTTATTTAAGCTGGCTGCATACTCCACCTCATCCCCACAGTAAGGGGAAGCCACAGAACGAGGTGAGAGAATAAACAAAAAGTTATCACAGGCTTTAATTCCCCGATTAATCTCTTGCTGAAAATCACTCCCTGAGGCAATACTTTCCTGGTCAAACCAAGTCGTTTTACCCTGCATCTGTAGGGCATCATTCAGCTTTCTGGCTAAATCAGAGTCTGCACGGGAATAGGAAATAAATACATCTAGGGACTCTAATGGCGGTTGTCGCAGACTTTCGGCAATAAATTCTTCCTGTAACTGGGTAGGTGGATGCTGTGTTCTTTTCTGTGCTACCTTCAACCAAATTTCAGCACTGCGCAGGTTATACCCCCGTAGCAGAATACTAGGATTATCGTGCTGCCTTTCCCACTTCAGCGCTTTGGTTAGTAAAACCTTATGCTCGTTATAATAGGCTTCATCCTGATGCAGAATCCTCAATAACTCACTTTCATCAAGTAAGTAATCTTCTTCTTTTGAATTATCCGTCAGGTCAATATACTGCAAATCCCGCAACTCATTCGGTATCTGTTTCGATGAAGTTTCCCGCACCAACACAGGTATAATCCGCTTATTGAGGGATAGGGCATAATTTAATTCCCGCTGAGTAAAATCCGACTTTACCGAATCAGGGGAAAGCAAATAAACCAAATTATCTGCCTGTTCAATTCCCCGCCTAATCGCCGCCTCGAAGTCTTCCCCGGTTTTAATATCAGTTTTATTCGTCCAAACGGTAATACTTTCTCGCCGCAAACTCCTACAAATCTTCTCCATTGTCCCCCTGTCCTCATTGGCATAGGAGATAATTACCTGAGTCATCAAGTTATTAGCATTCTTGATGCTTTCAGTGATGTACTCGCAATGCAAATCATTAGGAAGACACGGGGATTGCTCATCTTTGAAGCGTCTTTTTAACCAAGCTTCTGCTTGTTGTTTATCATCCCCAACTAGCAAATAGTTCGTTTGTCTTTGATGCCTCTCCCACTCCAAAGCCTTGGCTAAAAACTGGGTATGCTGCTTCACATAATCAGCATGACGCTTGAATAATTCAATTAAACCCGCCAAAGACTGTTCAAAATCATCAATTCCCTCTCGAAAATACACCCAATTAATCTTGCTAATTGTCGGGTGCATATTCTGGAAAGCGGAATGCTTCCCTTGTGCTGTGTACGCTTCCCACTCTTCGTCAGTACCATGAGGAAATCTCTGCTGCCAGGTTTCCCGACTAATTTGCTCAACGTGCAATAAAGGAATAATCCGTTTATTACGCTTAATTGCTAGCTCGATTTCTTTACCACAATAGGGAGAATTAACAGAGTGTGGCGCAATAATAAATAAGAAATTATCAGCTTTCTCAATGCCATCATCAATTTGATTTTGGTAATCGACCCCAAGGGGAATATCATTGAAGTCAAACCAAACCTTTAACTCTTGTTCGAGTAAGCGAGTCTGAAGTTTTGTAGCAAATGCTTTACTATCTGCACGTCCGTAGGAGATGAAGGCATCAAATAAATTGGGCATTTTCAGGCAGCTGCACAGAAAGGAAGGGTCAGGGGTCTCAGCCTTGGGTCAGACTATACAATAATCTGCCTTGAGAGAGATGAAACGTCAAGGAAAATGTTATTATGTGAGTCCTGCTATTTTTGAGTTCCGATCCCGTCGCAGAGGGTGCGATCGCTCTGTGCAACCATTTTGTATGATTGCGTAAATGTTCCCGATCAGTATCGAGTGTCCTCACCAATTGTTTAAAATTATCGTTAAAGTCCCGCTCATTGTGATTAAAATCAATCCACTGCACTTTGTCTAACGCTGGATGTAAATCTGCCGTGTTTACCTCTCGATGTAGCACCGTCACAAAGCGCTTATTTAACTCCGCTGCATACTCTACTTCATCCTTCTTGATACTTTCGGTGATGTATTCGCAATGCAAATCGTTAGGAACACAAGGGGGTTGCTCGTATTTAAAGCGTCGCTTCAACCAAGATTGTGACTGTTGTTTCTCTTCCCCAATTAATAAATAGCTAGTTCTTTTTTGGTGCCGTTCCCACTCCAGAGCTTTAATTAAAAATTGAGTATGCTGTTTGACATAATCAGTTTGATGGTTAAGGGTATTAATTAGTTGGGCAAAAGACGCTTCAAAATCATCAATATCTTCTTGGAAATAGATCCAGTTAAGTTTACGAATAGTCGGATGAATCTTGTCCCGATCTGATTTGATATGCACCAAAGGGATAATACGTTTGTTGTATTTAAGAGCCAGTTCAATCTCTTTTAAGCAATAAACCGAATTAACCGCATGAGGTGCAACGATAAAAATGAAGTTATGCGTTCTCTCAATGCCATCATCAATCTGTTGTTGCCAGTCTACCGCAGGGGGAATGTCGTTCTGGTCAAACCAGACTTTTAAACCAAGTGCTGTTAACCTTTGATGTAGCTTCGTAGCAAAAGCTTTACTATCTGCTCGCCCGTAAGAGATGAAGACATCGAAAAACGTTGTCATGATGAAGCACTCACAGAAAACCAAGGATCAAGCCTATCCCTAATTTGTGCTACAAGAATTGCCTGCCGTTTTACGCAAAAGACAATCGCCTTAACATTTGTTGACATCCCTGCGTTTAGGGGTGCCTATCTACTTAACACTACCAATAAAGACACTCAGGTTCCAGAAAGAAAGCAACGAACATTTCTAATTAATGCCATTACACACAGCCTGATCCTCCTCGGGAGCATTATTATTTAAATAATCCCCAATCCAGTTACAACCCCTAGAGAGGAGATTATCTAATCCTCCCACTTGCCATAATTTAATTGTGCCGTCTTCTCCAGCAGTAGCTAAAGTACTACCATCAACATTAAAACTGGTACTACTAACCCTGCCTTGATGCCCTTTAAAGGTAATCAATTCTTTACCAGACAAGTACCATAATTTAGTGATACCATCCTGTCCAGCAGTAGCCAGAAGACTACCATCAGGACTGAAACTGATACTAATGTCCTCGCCTTGATTAGTTGGAAATACTGATAACTGTTTTCCTGAAGAGTCAGACAAAAAGACTGTACCGAAGTTGCCGCCATAGTTACCAACGCTAGCTATTAATAGCTCGCCATCGGGAGTAAAACTAACACTTCTTACGAGATCTTGTCTGTATTCTGCTAACTGTTTGCCAGATAAATCCCACAAACGAACTGTGTCGTTATCTCCTGCGGTTGCTAATCGCTTGCTATCTGGGCTAAAACTAACACTAATCGCTTCCTTTTGATGTCCTGGGAATTGGGCTAACTGCCTACCAGAAGCATCCCACAAGGCGATAGTTCCGTCTTCTAAGGCTGTAGCCAGTTTGTCACCGTCTGGACTAAAACTAATGCTGTTAACCTTAGTTTGAAGTTGGGGGAATTGAGTTAACTGCTTCCCTGCTAAATTAAACAAGCGGAAAGTACCGTTATTTGATACTGTAGCTAGTTGCTTACCATTCGGACTAAGACTGATGCTGGTTGCCTCGCTTTGAAGTGACTGTAATTGATTCAACTGCTTGCCTGCCGAATCCCACAGGCGTACAGTATTATCAGCTCCCGAACTAGCCAATTGCTTGCCATCAGGACTAAAAATTACGTTCCAAACACTACCTCGATGTCCTTGAAACTGATTTAGTTGTTCACCAAACAAACTCCACAAGCGGACAATACCATCAGAACCAACAGTAGCTATTTGCTGACTATCGGGGCTAAAACTGACGCTTCTCGCCTCACTTAGTCCGATTGGTTGCGGTGATGGCTTCTGTTCTAAATTCCACAAGATAGCATAACCACTTTCTTCTCCATACAAACCCACCAGTTTCTTGCCATCAGGGCTAAAAGTCACATCTAAAATCTGACCTTGACCTTGTGTTTTTAATTCTGCGATCTGCTTTCCTGATAAATCTAACAAACTGAAATTGCCGTAATCTTTAATAGTAGCTATTAGGAGTCTACCATTGGGACTAAAACCAATATTGAGTACTCCATACATAGGTCCTTTATATTCAGCTATTTTCCTCCCTGATAAATCCCACAAACGAGCAGCACCGTCACTGCTGGCGGTAGCTAATTGCTTCCCATTGGGACTAAAGATCATGCTGGTAACTGTATTTTGATGCCCCTTAAATTGAGCTAACTGCTTGCCTGAAGAGTTCCATAAACGAACAGTGCCATCATTTTCTGCGGTTGCCACTAACTTCCCATCGCGGCTAAAACTGACGTTGACAAACTGGTTTTGATGCCCTGGAAATTGGGCTAATTGCTTACCTGAAGCATCCCACAAATTAACCATCCCATCAGCACCTGCGGTAGATACTAGTAATTGCTTACTATTAGGAGTAAAAACAAAGTTCTTAAACCTACCTTGAGGCACTTCTAAACGGTTGCGTTCTTTTGCTGAATAAAAAACTTTACGCAGCGTTCCTATCACTCTATTATTTAGAGAAGCTTCTGGTCTAAATAGTTGCAAAACTGGATGGTTAAGTTTTTGCCCTGTCCGTAAGCTGCTCACTAATGCATCTAACTGTTGATTGGAAAGTAATTCTGCTTCTGAAGATGCTCTATAAGCACGAATTTGAGCAATTAAACTGTTTCTATACAAAAACCCAGCTAAGACAGATAATCCCGTAGTTACTATTGCTGCACTCAAAGCAAGTGTCGTTAGTTTCTGAGCAGCTTTGCGTTGTTTCCTTTCGTACTCTAGCTCTTTTTGTTGACGTTTTTCTTCTTGCTTCAAGAGGTAAGTTTGTAACTCCTCGCTAGCCTCAATATATGCTGTTTGTAAGTCCGTGGCGGGTGGCTGCTTATTCTGCTGTTGAGTTTCCTGTAACCAGGCTTGAGCAATCGCTAATTCACTACCACGCAGTAGCAAGTCAGCACTTTGGTCTTTTTGCTTCCATTCTAGCGATCGCTGCGACCATTTAGTATGATTTCTGACATGCTCTCTATCAGTATCTAGAGTTCTAATTACTTCACTAAAATTGGCATAAAAATCTCCTCCATGCCGTTGAAAATCAATCCATTGCACACGGCTTAGTGCCGGATGTAACTCTGATGACGGTTTTTGTCCGTAGAGTACCGTGACAAAACGCTTATGCAACTTCTGTGCATATGCCACCTCATCATCACAATAGGGCGAGGAAATTGAGTTTTGGGAAATAATAAACAGAAAGTTTTCCGAAGCTTCAATACCGCGATAGATTTCTTGCTGGAAATCAGTTCCCGGTGGGATACTTTCTTGGTCAAACCAGGTAGTTTTACCCTGTAACTGTAGTGCCTCGTTTAACTTCCGAGCAAAGTCAGAATCAGTGCGAGAATAAGAGATAAAAACTTCGGGTGATGATTCTGTTGGTTGCTTAGTACTTTCAGCAATAAACTCTTCCTGTAAGGGAAGCGGCGGATTGTTGCGCCTTTTTTGAGCAACAGCAAACCAAGATTTATAATAATCTAAATTGTAGCCTCTTAATAAAATACTAGGATTTCTGTTCTGTTCTTGCCATTTGATGGCTTTGACTAACAGTAGTTTATGGTCTTGGTAATAGGAGGCATCTTGACTTAATTCCTTTAATAACTTAGCAACACCACTACGGTATTGGGCAGTATCTTGATACTCGGTCAAGTCGATAAATTGTAAGCCTTTAAGCTCTGGCGGTGACTGTACTAAGTCGGTTATACCTACGAGAACGGGAATAATACGCTTATGGTGAGCGAATGCGTGTTCTAGTTCTTGCTGGCAGTATTTTGACCTAATCGATTCTGGAGAAATTAAGTAGACAAAGTTATCTGCTTGTTCAATACCTTTATTAATTTCGTTTTGATATGCCGCGCCAGTTTTAATATCAGTTTTATTCGTCCAAATAGTTAATCCTTCTCGCATTAAGGTTCTGCCAATTTTCTCCCTGATGACTTGGTCTTTATCTGCATGAGCGATAAACACTTCAGTCATCAAGTTATTGGCATTCTTGGTGCTTTCGCAAATAAACTCGCAATGTAAGTCTGTAGGCACACAAGGCGGTTGCTCGTCTGTAAACCTTACCCTTAACCAAGATTCTGCTTTAATACGCTCTGATTGAATCAACAAATATTTGTTTTTTTGATGATTTCTTTTCCACTCCAAGGCTTTCGCTAAAAACTGGGTATGTTGTTCCACATAATCAGCATGCTGACGGATCGAATTAATTAGTTTTTCAAAAGACGCTTCAAAATCATCAATGTCTTCTTGAAAATAAATCCAGTTCAGCTTACGAATAACTGGATGAATCTTGTCTTTATCTGATTTGACATGCACCAAAGGGATAATACGCTTGTTGTATTTAAGAGCCAGTTCAATTTCTTTGAGGCAATAAACCGAATTAACCGCGTGGGGTGCAATGATAAAAATAAAGTTATGCGTTCTCTCAATGCCATCATCAATCTGCTGTTGCCAGTCTACAGCCGGTGGAATATCGTTTTGGTCAAACCAAACTTTTAAGTCAAGGGAAGTTAATTTTTGATGCAGTTTGGTAGCAAAAGCTTTACTATCTGCTCGTCCGTAAGAGATGAAAATATCAAAAAAACTGTTCATTTTTTTAGCCTATAAAATAGTTAGGTATTGCTGAAGACTGGGACAAGTCTATAAGTGGCAAAACCTGCGATTTTGAGTTGCTAAATATTTTTAGATACCAAATCCTACTTATTATGCAGACTGGCAATTTTTTGTAACATTTACCACGAACTTGACTTTGCAGACAGACTCTATGATTAGACTACACAGGAACAACCCCGAATTCCGCAAAAAAAATTATTTCAATTGCTCTCCCAGTTGAGAGCTACTATAAAATTGAAATGCTGTATACACCAGCGTCTGGCTCGTAGTATCAATTTTCAATTTTCAATTTTCGATTTTCCATTTTCAGAAGCTTTCTGGGCTTCACTATAGAGCTCCATTAGGGCATCATTCATCTCTTGTACCCAGCCAGCATTTTCGCTTTGGATGGTTGTTTCAGTACTCATCACTAATAGCTCGAAGTTCTCTAATTTTTCTTGGCTTGAGAGCGCATGCCACCAAGTGCTAATATCGTACAAATCATCGGCGGCTTGGTTGTAAGCAATCAAAGTTGCCTCAACTCGTTTGAGTTCTAGGAAACCGGAAAATGCTGCGGTTAATGCAGTACTAAAAGTGACCCAAATTTCTTGCCCAACTGCTACTATAAAAGTACCAGCACCTCCTAAAAGATAAATTCCCCACTGAAAGTAATGTAACTGTTTGTCGAGTTGTCTAGCGTGCTGGCGATACCACTGAAACTGTTCTTCCAGCCGCCAGACAAGATACTTTTCGGGGGTGAGATCAGAAAATTTGTCGTCTTGATCTTTGTTGATAAGATTCGCTAGAGGCTTCTGATTCTTACTTTTAGATAAAGGTTTTTCCTGCGTGATTTCTCCCTCGTAGGGGTTGAGACTACTCTGGTGAATTGGAGTTCCTTTAAGCCTTTGACTAATTAGCTTGAGCTTATTAGCTAATTTAATATCACGCGAATTCTTATCAGAATAATTCCCAACTTGCGCCCGATAGCAATAAATCTCCTTTTTCATTAATTCGGCACTACCTCGCAGGAGAATCCAATTGTTACCTTTGTCAAACTTAACCGCACCTGCCATTAGGACGCTGAGAGTAATTGGCACTAACAACAGAAAGACGTGAATCACCGTGGCAACCTGCTCAGCAACAGAGACTTTCTCCAACACTGAGTTAGTTACAGCTAGAAAGGTTGCCAACACACTCAAAACCAGAATCCCGATACGCAAGCGAAAGAAACGACGCTGAGCAGCTTGGGCATTTTTGCTATAAGTACGCTGTCGCTCCCAAGCCTGTTGGAGAGTTGTACTCGGTGGTGGGGAGTCTGTCGCCTCTATTTCTAACGCCATGTCAGTCCCTTTTGTGTTAACCACTCCCTGAGAAGTTGACTCAACTCTGTCAATGGCTCTGAGAGGTCAAACAATGTCAAATGACCTTCCTGTAACAGTTTCGTAATCAGCTCTCTTGCTTGCTGTTCTGGATAGCGCGATGCTCTAGTAATTTCATCTGCTAGCCTACCACTACCAGCGAGGACTACCAAGGGTCGTCCCGCTTTGATGTTTTCCGAGGCATCTACCAAGGCAATCTCCCCACCATTAGCTAATACCGTAATCGATGGGGCTTCTCCTGCTAGAGTAGTAGCTACACGGCTGAGCCAGGGAGATTCGTCACCCCAAGTAGAGCCAGGAATCAACACAAAGTGAGTATGATTAGGCTCCAGGGGCGTTTTCTCAGTAGACACAGGCGGTGCATCAGGAAGTACAATTCTACCTACTGGGGCAATACCAACTAAAGGAAAAGTGCCAGCAATCTCAGCGCGAGCTTGTCCCATCATTTGCATCACCCCGGCGTCTGTGCCGCCATCCACTACCAACGCCTGTAACTGTTGTGCGATTGGGGCGAGTACTTCGACAAATAATTGATCCAGACGAGCTAGACTCTCCTCACTCATCTTGCTGGCACCTCCTATTACCACTAAGACAGGACGCGAGCCTTGAAGACCAATCTGGCTGAGGGCAGCAGGCAAGTCTCCAGAGTCATCCACTTCTATAGCACAGGCCTTTTGCCCATTGGAGAAGGTGAGATTGAGATGCTCTTTCATGAGATAATTAAATATCCAATATATTAAACTTTGCGGACATCTTTGCAAAGATTGCCTTAGTGAAGCATCTGGCAAGAGTTATCGCTCTTAAGCTTAGGCGAGAAATTAATATAATCGAATTCTGGTTCAACTTTCAGACAAGCTTGAGTCTAGGTCTAGCTAAGTACCCTACCGATGGGCTAACTCTCCAATTTGTGTATCAAGCTGCTGTGGGAGTATTGGCGTAGCGTTGGCTTGACCCTCAGTATTCAGGCAAATAAACTGTAGCTGGTAGTTCTTATGAGCCGATGTAAATCAACTCCAGGCGATCGCTTCTAGTAAAATTTCAGACTTCTTTGGGCAATCCCTGTTTAGTCCAATAATTAATTTATACGTAGCTGATAACACAGATTAGCTGTTAGAGGTAATCAGAAGATGAGGAAAATACTCTACATACTCATTGGTCCAAAAGGCTCAGGAAAAACCTATATCGGCAGTCAAGTCAATAAAAATACAGAGATACATTTCTTAAGAGTAGAACCGATATGGTTGAAATTAGCGCCTGGTGAGAATGGTTGGGAAAGAGTTGAGCAGGAAATAGATCAAGAGTTTCAGCAGCATCATCAGGTGATGATTGAAAGTTTGGGAGCAGGCGAAGGTTTCAATCGGCTGCATTCCTCGTTAAGAAATAAATACGAAATCAAGCTAATAAAAGTTTATTCTGATTTAGAAGAGTGTTTGAGAAGGGTGAAAAATAGAGATAATGCCGATCACATCCCGGTATCAGATGAGAAAGTAGAAGAATACAATAAGATAGCAGCAAGCATTAACCATCCATGGGATGCAGTTATTGATAATAATAGTTGGGCTACTGACGAAGATATTCTTAGGGTCATTGAATCTATATAACGAGTCTCAATAAGTTCTACAACTTAGATAAAACTCTTTTCGTAACTCCTAGATTACTTAATATTTTGAGAAACTTTTCATAGGCTTTATTAATTTCCTGCATTTTGGCGATCGCATTAGCAGAAGGGTTGATATCTGGGTGATACTGCCATGCTAATTGTCGGTAAGCTAGTTTAACGGTATGAGGTTCAGCATCTATTTCCACGCCCAAAACTTCCCACCATTCTCCAGAATATAGGGTATCTGGGATAGATTCGTCATCGCCAAGTATTTGATGCCAAATTTTAATTTTTCCGCTTTCAGTGCCACTGATGAGAATTTTGCCATCAGGATTAAAAGTAACAGGACTGCATCCGCAAAGAGTTTGAATCAACTCGCCAGTATTTATCTGCCAAAGTTTGACAGATTTTCTGCTACCACTAGCTAGGATACTACCATCAGAACTTATTGCCAGGGAAAAGATGGGAGTTGATTGTCCCTCAATGGTGCGAATTAATTCCCCTGTGCCGAGATTCCATAATTTAATCGTGCCGTCTGTACTAGCGCTAGCCAAAGTATTGCCATCAGGAGTGATCACAACAGCAGTTACCCAACCGGAATGTCCAGTAAGAATGCGAGGTTGTTGATAACTATCAATAGACCACAGCCTAATAGTTTTATCTGCACTACCACTAGCAATAGTTTGACCATCCGGAGTTATAGCAACAGACCAAACTGTATCTAAATGTCCAGTTAATTTTCGTTTGAATTCCCCAGTAAAACCACCCCACAGTTTGATAGTGCGATCGCCACTAGCACTAACAACAATTTTTCGGTCTTGGCTGAAGGCTATAGAGGAAACAAAACCCAAATGACTGTAAGGTGAATTGCGCTGAAAAAAAGAGCAGACTAGTGCTTTAGTCTCTAATTTCCAACTAGTAATCATGTTGTCGAAGCCACCAGCAACAAGTGTTTTACCATCTGGACTAATAGCAACAGTACAAACCTCTCCAGCTTGTCCAAAAAATGTAAATATCTGTTTTCCTGTTTTCAAGCTCCACAAACTAACTGTTTTATCTTGACTGCCACTAGCCAGGGTTTGTCCATCGGGACTAACGGCAATAGCATTAACTGAAGCTTGATGTCCTGGGAGAACCTTTAGACATTTCCAACTTTGAGATGTTTTAGCATCAGTGGGAGTAATTTCAGTGGCAATTTCAGAGTTAGTAAATTCACTAGTAGTTTGATTTTTTGCTTCCGTTGCTTTAATAGTTTGATTGTCTAAATTTTCTTTTAGTGCTTCTAATTCCTCCTCTACTTCTAGAGCAGCAAATTTTTGCTTCCAAGTCCATTCAGCATAGACTGGATCTAACTCTAAAAGTGCTTGGGTATAGGCTTCCATTTCCAGCACCTTACTTTCCATCCGTCCCAAGGCATCTACAGCACCCGCCATCCGTTGTCCTGGCTCTTGTTTAAATGCCTTATAAAAACCATAAATACCAAGTCCAACTACTCCCCCGGCTGCTGCCATTGTCCCCATACCAATGCCAACTGCGCCAAAGCTTCCAGCTAATCCCATACCGCCAATAGTGGCAGATACACCAGCACCAGCAGTCGCACCAATTCCTATGGCACCCAAAGCAACAGCATCGCCTTCTTCTATTGCTTTAAAAGCACCAAAAGCAGCAGCACCGGCAACCGCACCAGCAGCAGTAACGGGAGCCATACCGATACCAACTGCGCCAAAGCTTCCAGCTAATCCCATACTTCCAATGGTGGCAGATACACCAGCGCCAGCAGTTGCACCACTGGCAATGAAAACAACACTTTCTTGGGAATTTTCTGCCACTACTTTTTTCTCCTAGAGGTTTGGTACTTTACTTCAATCGGCGCGCACCCTTACCTCGATTGCAATCAAAACACAGCGTTTGCAAATTGCTGAGATTGTTGCTTCCGCCTTGGGAAAAAGGCACAATATGATCTACTTCTAGCTTTACTTCTCGTGAACTGCGACCGCAAGAAATACATTTGTGACCATCTCTGTGCAAAACGGTATAACGGACTGATGCAGGAATGTAACGCGATCGCTTTTCTGTTCCTTGTTTATATTTAGGCTTCGGTTTAGATTTAGCCGTAGATTTTTCAGTCTTAGGCTTTGTCGGTTTATCAACTTTTTGACTATTAGCTTGAGTCACTAAATCTCGAAGCACACCTCTCACAATTCTTTGCAAAGGATTAAGCTTTTTTCTTGGCATTGGATCATCTTAACTTTATAGATTATCAATTAGCTTTGCAGTTCTTCTAGTTAGTCATCTACTGATGAATCAGAAGTCAAAAATAATTCTTGCTCCTGTTTGTAGGCATCGCTGTCTAATAGCTGTGCCTTCATAGCTGCTAACTCTTCATTGATGTTACTCTCGGCTTCAAAAGCAGCAAATTGAGCTTCTAAGTTCGCAGATTCTAACTCGTCAATTGCTTGAGAACAAGCTTCCATTTCTAATACTTTATCTTCCAGTATCTCACAGGCGGCCATAGCATTGTTGGTGCTGCTGTGGAGTTGCTCATTAAGCTTTACCACTGTCAAGCGTGCCTTGAGTTCATCTCTTTTAGTCTTGGCTTGCTCCAATTTTTCTTTGATCGCTGCAAGGTTGTGTTTGAGGGTACTCACCTGAGATTCTTGCTGTTCGAGCTGAGCTTTTAGTACCTTCACTTTTTCAGCCTGACTCTTCTGGCAAATAATTGCCTGACGTGCCAAAGTATTATCGCCATTTTGCAGAGCAAGCTGAGTAAGTTCTTGCCACTTATTTACTTCAGCTTGAGTTTGATTACTCTGTTGCTGAGTGCGTTTTTGTCTGGCAAGGGATTCGATAAAAGCAAGATGCAACTGCAATAAAGCCTGTTCCATTTCAGTGATCGCCTGATCAAGACACTTTTCTTCATCTGTGCCTTGTTGCAGAATTTGATCTAAAGCATGTGTACCAAGTCCAAGCAGACTACCACCTATTGCCACAGGTGTTGTGCCACCACTTACTATTGCTTCCAGTGCTGCTGCACCTAATGCTGAGACATTTTCCCCTTCAATTACCTTTTTGGCTTCATCAGCGGCTACACCAGCAACAGCGCCAGCTCCTGCAACTACAGCAGAACCAATTGCCATACCAGTTCCAGCAACCGCTAATCCTATCCCGCCAACTGTCGCAGAAATGCTAGCACCTACCGCTGCTGCTCCCGCGATCAAGGCGGCTCCTTCTCCTGTATCATTGCTAGAATCTTTGCTTTCAGGAGTATTCAAATTAGCTTTAACTGCTTGGCTAATACGATCAAATAGTTGTCCCATTGCTTTATCTATATGCGGGTGGAATGTTTACAGTAGCGTTAATTCCTAATGCAGATAGATGCTGGCACTTTCAGGATGAGAGGGAGCCAATAATTTTTTATCCCTGGTTATAAGAAACTTATGAGTTTTCAGATTTACAATACTCTTAAGCCTTCCTTCTATTATCAACATAATTGATGATTTTGGCATTGAGAAGCTTCTTCAATTCATCAACTCTTTATATTTTCGATAAATATTATTAAAATATGGCAAACTTGTTATCAAGCGATCGCTACAATCAAAGTAATTCTCCATCATCCCTATTCTTCATGACTCACCAGGAACTCAAACATCAGCTTCTCACTCTATCTCTTTCTGACAAAGCAGAGATTATTGAGAGTCTGACTAAAACCCTAAGCACGGGTGCAAAAGGAATCACCAAAACTCCTGGTGTTTGTGGGGGAGAAGCTTGTATTACGGGAACCAGAATTGCTGTTTGGCTACTAGTTGAAGCACAACGGATTGGCATTAGTGAAGCCCAACTCTTGCAAGACTATCCTCATATCACTGCTGCCGATTTAGTCAATTCTTGGGCGTATGCAGATGCCCATCCCGAAGAAATTGCAGCAGCGATTTGCGCCAATAATGAGGTTGCTTAACCAGTGGCGCGTTTGTATGCTGATGAGCAGTTTCCCAGATTAGTTAGTGAGTTACTTCGGACGATAGGACATGATGTCTTGACAGTGCAAAAAGCTGGCAATGCTAATTTGGGTATCCCTGATGAAGATGTCTTAGCTTTTGTAATCAATGACAATCGTGCAGTTGTAACCCTCAATCGTCAGGATTTTATTCGATTACACCGCGTGAATTCCGAGCATTTCGGTGTCATTGTCTGCACTAACGATACCGATAGAACTCGGATGGCAAATCGTATCAACGAAGCGATCGCTGCTGAGGAATCCCTGCAAGGTAAGTTGATTAGGGTTGTGCGCCCTGTAAGTTGAAAAGATCGCCGAAATCAAAAGGCATAAATGAGAGGAAGCAAGATAAAGCGATCGCCACTTAAGTGATGCTTGCAAAGTCAGTCACACTATCATTTTTCCCAGTTGTATCCACCGAAAGTAGAGTGTTTTTGGGAATAGCAAAAGCCCTCCGTAAATTCAACGAAGGGCTATAAAAGTTAGGTTATGGAAATGTTATGTGGTGTTATCAAAGAACTACTACACAAATTTTGGCATTCTAAAAACTACTTTGATGTTTGGGCTTAATCATGATGATGATTTTCCCATAAGCGGTATGCACCATAGCCAACTGCCGCTGTTGCAGCCACTGGAGCTAGTATTGGTGCTGCTACTGTAGTTGCTGCTGTAGTTGCTGCTTGTCCAACCACAGTAATTCCAGTAATACCTGCCGCAGCTACACTTCCACCACTTCCAGTAGCGAGAAGCGTTACGGCACTGCCACTAATCACTCCTGCCGTGAAGGCTGCTGTACTGCCACAGCTTGTCTCACAGTTGAAAGTAACGGAATCTATATCTACAAGGGAGTCTATATCTACAAAATTTCCTAAAGCACTAGCTGGAGCAGGAAAACTCAGCAGCATGCTAGTAACTAACAGTACTGAAACTAGGCAAGTCACAATTAGTTTTTTAGTGTTTTGAAACATAGGTTGCATTGATCTTTCCCTCACAAACGGTTATCAACAGTTCATATTTTCAATATCGCTGTTGGATGTTTGCGATCGCGTTTGCGTATGTATCTTTTCTAATTAAATTTAAAAGACAGAGTAATAATGGTGGAATCTCCAACTTTTTTTCAGGATAAGGAGTTATGAGCAGCATTATTGGGGTGATAACTGTAATAGCCAGTGCAGTAGTAGCGGGAGTTTTAGCGTGGTGGGTATCAAAGCAGCACCAGCGAAAAGAGAACAAGCAATCTGAGAAAGCAGAGCGTCGCCTACTAGATCAACTACAACAAGAAAGACTTCAACGTGAAGCCATAGAACGCCAACGTACAGAGGAACAACAGCAACGCGAAGCATCCGAGCGTCGCCGACAAGCTCAACTTGAACAAGAAAGACAACAGCAACGCGAGGAAGCACAGCGTCGCCTACGAATTCAACTTGAACAAGAAAGACAACAGCGCCAAGCCATAGAACGCCAGCGCACAGAGGAACACCAACAACGCGAGGAATCCGAGCGTCGCCTACAAGCTCAACTTGAACAAGAAAAACAACAGCGCAGAGAAAGGGAACAGCAATACCGCCAGAAACACCAGCAACGTGAAGAATGGGAAAGTTTGAAAGATGAATTAAAACATACTGAGGAGACAATTAAAAATGGTATAAATGATTTGAAACATGGTGCAGGGACAATTAAAAATGGTATAAATAATGGTATAGATGATTTAAAAAACTCTCTAAATAACTCCTTCGGCTCGTTTACTAATCCAACCTCAGCAGCATCTCAGAAACCTTCAGAGAATAGTTTTACAGATGAACTAAAAGATAGTAAAAATAACCTGGAAAACTCTCTGGTTAACTTCTTTGGTAAGCTTTCCAGTCCATCTTCAGAAAAAACGCCAACATTTGTTTCAAGGCTTTACGAACTCCTGAAATCTGGAAAATGGGAGGAAGCTGACAAGGAAACACTCAGCATTATGCTAAGGCTGGCAGACCGAGAAAAGGAAGGTTGGCTTGATGTACCATCCATCGAAAACTTCCCAAGCGAACCACTTCGTATTATTGACCAACTTTGGCTAAAATACTCCAACGGTCACTTCGGATTTAGCGTTCAAAAGCGCATTTGGGAAAGCGTAGGAGGAAATCTTGATGCTGACGATAAAATTCGTCAAGCCTTTAGCGATTGCATAGGATGGCGCCTCAATGAAAACTGGCTGCAAGTCGATGACCTTAACTTTAAACTATCAGCGCGTGTGGGACATCTACCTGCTGTTGCTGTCAGGTTGGGTGGATTGAGTTGGGGTATAGATGGGTTTTGGTGGGACAGGAGGAACGCCTACGAGTTTCTTTTATCTCGGAAAGACTGGTAATAAGAAAGAAGAGATTTCTTATAAATCCACGAGCAAAGAATATATTGTTGACCCATGATGATTATTGAGCCTTATCCCTTTAACTCATGAACTCGCTGCCATTCTTGAGGTATAACCTTATAATTAGTTCCATTAGGCACGCGAATCACCTGCAAAGCTTTCAGTGTAGAGTCCTGTTTTAACTGTTCCCGCAATAGCGGCTTTTCTAACAACTTAGTTGTGAAGCGAATTATTGCTTGGGGTTTAGTACCAAGACGACTCTTATCAATCCAGTACCCAATATCCGGTACTTTTGCCAACATCTGAGGCGGTTCAATAATTTCTGCGATCGCATAAATCCCTGCATCTTGTCCCGCTTTCCAAATCAGCACCCCATCACCAACCGCAATATGCTTAGCATAGCGAGTCACCAACCAGGGCATTTGCTCGAAATCCCGAATTGCATCGATAATGCAGTAATACTTAGGATTGCCTTGAAAAAGCCAGTATGCCATTAACCCTCACTCTTTGATATCTAATCTCTCGGCCTTCTTCCACCATATCTTCTCTGTGAGTCATGTTTAGCATTGTTAAGCTCATCTCTCAGGGCATTGTGAGAAAATTAACCAGAGTTTAAAAAACGGCCTTTCAATGACTTCAGTCACTCCCAACCCAGCCCAGCATCAAAAAGCCAAAGCCTTAAAACCAGGGGCTCAACGCCCAGCGAAGGAACTTTGTAGCGAATGTGGACTTTGTGACACACACTATATCCATTATGTTAAGGAAGCTTGTGCCTTCTTAAATCAGCAAATTCCTGAACTAGAAACACAAACCCATGGGCGTAGCCGCAATCTGGATAACCCCGATGATTGGTACTTTGGTGTTCGCCAAGATATGATGGCGGCGCGAAAAACCCAACCAATTGAAGGGGCACAGTGGACAGGGATTGTCAGCAGCATCGCCATTGAAATGCTGACCAGTGGCAAAGTTGAAGGTGTCGTCTGCGTACAAAATACCAAGGAAGACAGATTTCAACCGATGCCTATTATCGCCCGTACTCCAGAAGAAATTCTGGCAGCACGGGTCAATAAACCCACTCTTTCCCCTAACCTTTCTATCTTGGAACAAGTGGAAAAATCCGGCATGAAACGCCTGTTGGTAATTGGTGTTGGTTGCCAAATCCAAGCCTTACGAGCAGTTGAAAAACAACTAGGTCTAGAAAAACTCTATGTCTTAGGCACGCCTTGTGTCGATAATGTTACTCGTGCAGGGTTGCAAAAATTTCTGGAAACTACCAGCCGTTCCCCGGAAACAGTGGTGCATTATGAATTCATGCAAGACTTCCGGGTTCATTTTAAACATGAAGATGGTTCTATTGAAATGGTGCCTTTCTTTGGCTTGAAAACCAATCAACTCAAAGATGTTTTTGCTCCTTCTTGCATGAGTTGTTTTGACTATGTGAACTCCTTGGCAGATTTAGTCGTAGGCTACATGGGTGCACCTTTTGGCTGGCAGTGGATTGTCGTGCGCAACGATACTGGACAGGAAATGCTGGATATGGTGCAAAACCAGCTAGAAACACAGCCAGTGATCTCCCAAGGAGACAGAAAAAACGCTGTGCAACAGAGTATTCCTGCCTATGACAAAGCCGTGACTCTGCCGATGTGGGCTGCCAAAATGATGGGAGTCGTCATTGAAAAAATTGGGCCGAAAGGGTTAGAGTATGCTCGCTTCTCGATTGATTCTCACTTCACCCGCAACTATTTATATGTGAAGCGCAATCATCCAGAGAAGTTGGAGGAGCATGTTCCAGACTACGCCAAACGAATAGTCGGGCAGTATAAATTGCCTGAATCTTAGATGAAGAGAGTCAGTTCTTATTAGTAAATACTGACTTTCTTCCTCTCCGTAAGACCAAATCTACAGTTATGGTCACCATAAGCTTGCGGAGATTTTTTGATGGCAAGAGGCAAAACCTAAAGTGAAATTTTCTTCTCAAGAACAATTGCCAATTATTGGCTGGCGAGAGTGGCTTTCTTTACCGGATATTGGCATTACCCAAGTAAAAGCAAAAATTGACACCGGAGCACGTTCATCCACCTTACATGCCTTTGATGTTGAAACTTTCCAACAGAATGGGAAAATGATGGTTCGGTTCAAGGTACATCCCTACCAAAGAGATACCCATCGAACCGTGTTTGCAGAAGCCGAACTTTTAGACAAGCGAGAGGTTCGCAGTTCCATCGGACATACTCAGCTGCGACCCGTCATCCAGACTACTGTAGATCTAGCAGGTAGACTGTGGCCGATAGAACTAACCTTGACTAATCGGGATGTAATGGGCTTCCGTATGTTGCTGGGGCGTCAAGCAGTGCGCAGACGCTTTTTGGTGGATGCGGCTGGGTCATTCCTGCAAAGCTCAACTAGGAGTAGCAAACGCCAACAGGACAAAGAACAACAACTATGAAAATTGTCATTTTATCTCAAGATGCTTCGCTATACTCCACTCAACGCCTTAGGGAAGCTGGGGAGCAACGAGGTCATGAGATGCGTATAGTTGATTACGTACGCTGTTACATGAATATCACTTCCCACAAGCCAGCCGTAATTTACCAAGGCAATCCCTTAGATGATGTTGATGCGGTTATCCCTCGCATCGGAGCTTCCAAGACGTTCTACGGCACAGCGGTAGTGCGACAATTTGAAGTAATGGATGTCTTCAGTGCTAACGAATCTCAGGCAATCTCCCGTTCCCGCGACAAATTGCGCTGCTTGCAAATTCTCTCCCGTGAAGGAATTGGTTTACCAGTTACCGGTTTTGCCCACTCCACAAAAGATATTGACGGCTTAATTGAAATAGTCGGCGGTGCTCCTTTAGTGATCAAACTACTAGAGGGAACTCAAGGAATTGGGGTAGTCTTAGCGGAAACCCACCAAGCAGCCAAATCGGTGATTGAAGCTTTTCGCGGCTTAGATGCCAATATTTTGGTACAGGAATTCATTAAAGAAGCCGGAGGTATGGATATTCGCTGTTTTGTAATTAATGACAAGGTAGTGGCATCCATGAAACGGCAAGGTGCAGAAGGTGAATTTCGCTCGAATTTGCACCGAGGTGGGAAAGCTGAAAAAATTAAACTGACACCAGAGGAACGCAGCACAGCAATTCGGGCAGCTAAAGCCATGGGACTGAGAGTTGCAGGTGTAGATCTGCTACGCTCAAATCACGGGCCGGTGGTGATGGAGGTAAATTCTTCCCCTGGTATCGAAGGCATTGAAAAAGCCACTGATGTAGATGTTGCTGGCAAAATAATTGATTTTTTGGAAAAGAATGCCGCTAAAGGTAAAAATCGCGATCGCATCCAGTATTGAATTGTTATTTGTTTTCTAGGAGATGGGTTGAAGGTTGTCAGATTGAGCCGGGAAAGTTTCAACCCAGCCGGAACTGCATACTCAGGTTAAGCATAAGGTAAATTGCGATCGCCTTGTTTAACCTGTAACCTTCAACCTAGGCTGCGCCTAGCTGTATTAACTAACCTTTAAGTTTTTAATTAATGAGCAATATTGACGTGGGTGGTATCACCATTGCGCCGGGAGAACGCAAGCGTTTAGAAATTCCCGTCGCCCGTCTGCCAACACAAACTATGGTTTCTTTACCGGTAACTGTAGTCAACGGTATTCAAGATGGCCCTAGACTTTGGTTAAGCGCCGCGATCCACGGTGATGAAATTAATGGCGTGGAAATTATTCGCCAAGTTCTGGAAAAAATTAAGCCTAACTCACTACAAGGAACGCTGATTGCTGTGCCGATTGTCAATGTCTTCGGCTTTATCGAACAGTCGCGCTATCTCCCTGATCGCAGAGATCTCAATCGTTCCTTTCCTGGTTCCCCCCGTGGTTCTTTGGCTTCCCGGTTGGCTTACCTGTTTATGAAAGAAATAGTCAGTCGTTGTACCCACGGCATTGATCTTCATACCGCTTCTGATCATCGGACAAATCTGCCACAAATTCGCGCTAATTTGGATGATGCGGAAACCTATCGTTGTGCCCAAGCCTTTGCTGCTCCACTACTGATGCATGCCACCATCCGTGATGGTTCTCTGCGACAAGCAGCAACTCAACAGGGTATTCCCGTCTTGCTATATGAAGCTGGTGAAGCTCTCCGGTTTGATGACAAAGCAATCGAGGTTGGTGTCGAAGGAATTATGCGGGTGATGGGACGTTTGGGAATGGTGCAGTGGGAGAGATCACAGACATCAATGACCCCAGTGGAAGTGACTGAAAGCAGATGGATTCGTGCCTCCCATAGTGGGATTGTGCATTTGAAAGTGGCGTTGGGTCAAAGAGTCCAGAAAAAACAGTTACTTTGCTTCATTACTGATGCTTTTGGCGAAACTAGCTTCAAAACTTACGCTCCTTGCGAAGGCTTAGTCATCAGTCATACCCAAAATCCCTTGGTGAGCCAGGGAGATGGCATGTTGCACCTGGCAGTCTTGGGTAACTAGGCTGCAGTTGCGATCACAGCAGCCATGACTAGATTCTTGACTAGATGTCATCAACGCTTTTCTTGTTGCTATTAGGAATTTGGTAGTGTAGAATACTTTCATTGGTAAAAAATAAATTCCTAACTCTTCAACCCCGTGGAGGGAGGTTGAGTGTAAGAGGTAAAACGCATTCTCATCGGCAGAATAAATTACTCCTAAAAAATACTCTAAGTCGGCAGATTCTGAGAGTTGTAATCGAATTCGGGTGTTGTACGGCGACCATGGCAAGCAGTTGGCTGTTTTTTGCCAATGGTCTGTTTAATCTCAGATTAATATGCATTAGCTGACTTGAGCAGCGATCACGTAAGGACTCCGTAAGCCCTTGCGCTAGCAGTCATCTCTAAACAGTCACAAGAGAGCGACTTCTTGTAATCGTTGCGGCGGTGGGAGTTGCTACAACTGTCGTAGCTGCTAGTTTCTAAATCAGGTTTTCAATTTTCTCTGCCAATTCATTGGGTTCTAGCAACATTTGAAACCTCTTCCTGCTCTACTTAATCAAAAGGCAGGGTGGTTGCTGTGGCAAACCTTTGCTGAAAAGGTACGAGAAGATGGGCAAATGCAATTTACCTTTGGCTCTTGACTCCTCTGGGGCAGGGTGCGTACTACTATGGCATCAACAACAAATTATCAACAAGTGTGCTTTGAGGTGCTGATTTCCCTGAGGCACCCCCAGCATCGCTTTTGCTCCCGCACCTGTCAACCTACGGGGAACCAAAAGAGTAGGACAGGAAAGAGAAAAACTTCAGCTTCCCTGACTAGAGCTAACCAAGCTTGAATTCTCAAGCTTCCTAGTCAGTCTACAAGTTGATTAAATTCGGGAGATAAAACAATGGCTCGTCTGAATCAGCAGCGTATTGCCCTAATCTCTGTTCATGGAGATCCGGCAGTGGAAATTGGCAAAGAAGAGGCTGGGGGACAGAATGTCTACGTGCGTCATTTAGGAGAGACACTGGCGCAGCAGGGATGGCAGGTTGACATGTTTACCCGCAAGGCTGATTTTGAGCAACCTAGGGTAGTTGAACATAGTCCCAATTGCCGAACCATTCGTCTTGTGGCTGGACCAGAGAAATTTGTTCCACGAGACGAAATCTTTGGCTATTTGCCTGACTTTGTTCAAGCCTTCTTAGACTTCCAGGAAACATCGGGGATCAAGTATTCCGTAGTTCATACCAATTACTGGCTCTCAGCTTGGGTAGGTATGCAACTCAAGAAACTTCAGGCTGTCAAGCAAGTTCACACCTACCACTCCATTGGTGCTGTCAAGTATCAGTCAGTGGCAACCATCCCCTTAATTGCCAATACTCGTCTAGCAGTGGAAAAAGCCTGTCTCGAAACAGCAGATTACATCGTGGCAACTAGTCCGCAGGAGCAAGAACACATGCGAACCTTGGTTTCTACTAAGGGAAAAATTAATGTGATCCCCTGTGGTACTAATCTACAACGGTTTGGCTCTGTTTCTCGAGAAAGCGCGCGTCAGCAGTTAGGTATTGCCCCTGAGACTAAAGTCGTCTTATATGTGGGGCGCTTTGATCAGCGCAAGGGGATTGAAACGTTAGTAAGAGCTGTTAGTCTTTCTCAATTACGCTCTTATGGTCAACTCAAACTGATTATCGCTGGTGGCTCTCGTCCTGGTCACAGCGATGGTCGAGAACGCGATCGCATTGAAGGTATTGTAACTGAACTGGGCATGAGCGACTTGACCACTTTCCCTGGTCGCCTTGATGATCAAGAGCTGTTAGTTTACTATGCTGCTGCGGATGTCTGCGTTGTTCCCAGTCATTACGAGCCTTTTGGTTTAGTAACTATCGAAGCAATGGCCAGTGGAACTCCGGTTGTCGCGAGCAATGTGGGAGGTTTGCAGTTTACTGTTATTTCAGAAGAAACAGGTTTGTTGGTTCCACCAAAAGATGAAGTCAGCTTTGCCCAAGCGATTGACCGTATTTTAAGTAATGCAGAGTGGCAGAAACAGTTAGCTCAAGCAGCCAGGAAGCGAGTAGAGAATTGCTTTAGTTGGGAAAAAGTAGCATCGCAACTCACTGAAGTTTATACGCAATTGTTACAGCAACCAGCTAAAGAGTCAAATCGGCTAGCTTCTAAACAGTTACTACTTCTAGCGGGTCAACTGCAACTTTTTGCTGCTTCGGTAAAGTTAAGGAAGCCAGAACACAAGGGTCAGAAAATGCAGAAAACTCTGAGCCTTGGTTTTCCAGATGTTCCTTAACTGAACTCATATCTAGCTAGAAAATCGGTTTGCAGGTTGGAAATTTTGATCTTTGGTTGTGAGCTACTGCTCATCGGAGTCTTGCGGACTGGTTTATTAGTCAAATAATCAATTCTCTAAGCCCCGGAGGGCTAAAAACTTAGCTTATTCAACCAAGATTTCCATCTACAAAGTGGGAATTTGAATAACTAGCCCGGAAGTTTATTTCCGGGCTAGTTGAGTAACTAATTTACAGGGATGCAACAGTTTCAGGGAAGACCAATCTCTCGTCAAAAAAGATTAACCGAGGTTAACTTTGACGACTTTGTTCTTTTCATCTTCTGCTTTTGGCAGTGTGAGATTCAAGATACCATTCTTGTATTCTGCTTGCACTTGAGTATTTTCAACTCGTGCTGGTAAAGGAATCACACGGCGGAATTTACCGTAACGGAATTCAGTGCGAGTTACGCCTTTTTGTTCAGTGTTAGTTTGGGTTTTGCGTTCACCACTAATTGCTACTGCTTGGGCCGTAACTTGCACGTCCAAATCCTGGGATTCCATACCCGGTACTTCCAGTTGCAGGTGGATAGCTTCGGGGGTTTCTTTCATCTCAGCTAGTGGTACAAAGGTAGTTCCCACACCTTCTCCATTAGCGGGAGTTAAGCTGTCAAACAAACGGTTCATTTCCCGTTGTAAGGTGTCCATTTCCCGCAGAGGTTCCCAACGAATTAGTGTCATGATATTTGTCTCCTACAGGGAGTGAAAAGTTTGATCGTTGAGGCGACAATCAAATCTTTGCCTCTGATACTGAGAATAGATGAAAATAGGCTCAGCTATATCCGGTTTTAAGAACTGTCTTTAGGGTAATTGCCGTACCAAAAGTATCTCACTGCCAAATAAGTAAATATTTCTGTGGTGATAATGAGGTTTTACTGACGGCTACTATAAGCTCCAGAGTAGGGCACAATATTACGAATAGTGCCATCCGGGCCAACAGGTATCCAGCCAGTTCTGGGATACCGAATCTGAGCCCATAGATTGTTGTAGCTATCTAGTCTAAAGGTTCCTTCCAGACAGACAACCTCGCCATTTTTGACATACCCCACTTTATTGTTGTAAGCAAAATTCGGCTCTTGGTGTATATTCAAACCAGTACTACGTGGGTAATTCACCTGGCGATCTCTACCAGAGCAGTAATTGTACTGAGGTTGTTGTCGATAATCGGGTTGCTGGCGATAATCGGGCTGCTGAAGATAGTCGGGCTGTAGGTTATCTTGGGCAGTAACACTCGATAGAGGAGTGAAAACAGACGCTAGAGCAATTGCTCCTACCAAAATTTTGAGAGGTTGATTGAGCCGAAAGATGTGCTTTAGTGCTGACATAGGACTACTTGAAGAATTTTAGCTACATTTATATATTTCTTCTCAAGATTTACTTTGTCCGGAGAATTTCACACCAGAAAATTTTTGATATCTACTGTAGCGTTATTAATCTAGCTTTTTAAAGCTACCAAAATCGCCGCAAAGCACAGAGGCTTCACAGCGATTTTGACAAACTTCCTCCCCACTCTTGAGGAGCTTAGTCCATAGTCAAATAGCAGATGTGGCGGGTTGTTTCACCTATAGCCACGCTATTAAGCTACTTGGGATACCCAATAAAAGGCTCCGGAGCATCAGTCTCAAAAAAGCTGGTGGACTTCTTAGGGGTAGTAGCCTTTTCTGGTGTGACAGTATTTTCTTCTGGTACAACAATCTTTTCTAAGGTTGGTGTAAGCTCTTGTTGGCTAACAGCAGGTAAAGCCGCCAGAGTTTGTGGACCAACAATTCCGTCTACTTTCAGTCCTTTTTCTTGCTGAAATTGTCGGACAGCAGCTTCAGTCTTCTGGTCAAAGATACCATCATCACCGCCGGAGAAGCCCGCTATTTCCAGACGTTTCTGAATGGTACTGACTTTTTCGTCGCGAGTCCCTAAACTCAACAAACTTGGAGAAGATTGGCTAAATTCTGGATTGCGATTATCCAAGGAAGCCTGAGTGTTTGTTCCTACGACGCCGTCTGGTGTCAGCCCTTGAGATTGCTGGAATCTGATCACAGATCTTCTAGTGACTGGACCGAAATAACCAGTAGCATTTCCCTGAAAGTAACCCAATTGAGCTAGACGCTGTTGGAGGGAAGAGACTTGTGAGCCACTATCCCCCTGCTGAACGAAGGCAAATGCCTGAGTAGCAGTTCCTAAAATGCCCAAAACAATAGTTAAGGGGATAAATCCGTTAAAAATTTCCGGACGCTTGCGAGTGGTTTCTTTAACTGTGTCATCTGTGGAAGTTGGGACTTCGTCTGCTAAGGCAAGATGAAGATAAGCGAGTGTTTCCATGGCTGTTGAGGAGCATTAATACATTAATTACTAGTATTGTTTTCTAGTCTAACCCGGAGATTTTTCAACTAGTTTGAGTATTACCGCTCTCCTCGTACTTTTTATATAAAATTACGATGAAAAAACGGCGGCGAAAGGATAATTTATGGCTCTAGTTTTTGACAAATGCCTACCCCTGTACTTCAAGACCTTGATTAGTCTTCTGTTATGTTGAAGAATTGCCACACACTTTTGTTCCCTGAGTTTGGCTAGATCTAGAAAAAACCTTGGTTTTCCAAAACAGCAAGGCTCAGAGAGCTGCGACTACTTTACCTCTGGTGAAAGAAAAACTAGTGCTAAAATCAAAGCTGTAATTAAGAACGGTGCTACACCCAAAATCAGCAAAAAGATGGGTGTCAACTTAGGATTACCCATCACCAACTCAAGAGGCGGCGCAATATATTTTTCCCAAAATTGGGCGCGCTTGCCTGGTTTTTCTTGCTGTTGTTCTGATTGTGTAATTTGCTTAAAATTCATCCCTGCCTCTTTATTAGCTTTTGCTATCATTTCTTAAGTAGGAAGTAGTTTCTTCTGCTTGGTTTGAATTACTCAGCAATGCAGACTGTATAGTAGCTAGCTGTGGGAGAAAGTCCACATAATTAGCAGTAGTAGAGGTAGGGCGCAGGCAAAAACTGCTAATGATCCACAGCTCACGGAGTCTGATGTTACTCTGTCTAGTATGTTTTTAAACCGATTAAGGATGCTCATTCTACATCCTCCTAATTATTGATTTATATTTAAAGACTACTGAACTAAATGCGGCTAGAGCTCAGTAGAAAATAAAATTTAAAGCTTAGGACTGAGAACGTAACATTATTTAGTACTTCCGCCGCAACCGCACCATAAAAAAGCCATCCATTTGATAGCGGTGAGGCCAGACTTTGATCCAACCTTGTGGCATCAAGAATTCAGCCAAAGATGAATCCGGTGGCGACTCAATTTGCCATTGGCAATGAGTTTCCAAAAAAGATCGAATCACGTCTTCATTTTCGTGGGGATGCAGTGTGCAAGTAGCATATACCAAAACACCTCCAGGCTTGACCCAGGTAGCTGCATGTCCTAGTAATTCCCCCTGCATGATCGAGAGTTCAGCCACTCTCTCTGGGGTAATGCGCCAACGGATGTCAGGGCGTCGGTGGAGTGTGCCTAAACCCGAACAGGGAGCATCAAGCAAGACTCGATCTGCTAAGTTATTAAACTGAGGGAGGTTGCGACTATCACCAGTGCAGATTTCTATTGAGTGTAATTGCAACCGTTGGGCATTTTCTTTGACTTTTTTCAGGCGAGAAGCGGCGCGATCGCATGCCCAAATCTTACCCTGATCTTTGATTAACTCGGCGATATGAGTGGTTTTGCCACCGGGTGCAGCACAAGCATCAATCACCACCTCGCCAGGTTGAGGGTCAAGTAAATAGCTAACTAATTGAGCACTACTATCTTGAATTGTCCACCACCCCTCACTAAATCCAGGCAACTTTTGAATAGCACCCGTACCACCAACTACCCGTAAAGCTTGGGGTAAATGAGAAACTGTTTGAATATCCATTCCTGCTGCTTGCATCGCCGCCTCAACCTCTTCCCTAGACACCCGCAGGGGATTTACCCGCAAGTCGATAGTGGGAGATTGATTGAACCATCGACAAAGCTGTTCGGTTTCTGCTTCCCCTAACTGTTCTAACCACATTTGGATAATCCAATCAGGAAAACTATGCAAAATGCCCAAGCGCTTTACTAAATCTATGGGCAACTGCAAGGGATCAGACGATGGGCGGTTTTGGTCAGAAATTGCCTTTGTAGATAGTACTTTCTCTCTCTTATCCCCCTTGTCTCCCCTATCTACTACATCAGTATGGGTAGCAGACTCAGGATGAGATTGCTTTAGTTGAGCCGCACTAAGACGCAGATAGTGGCGCAGCAAACCGTTAACTACACCTTTGAGTCCCGGAAAACCATTATTTTTTGCTAGTTCAACTGTAGTATTGACGGCAGCTGAAGCAGGAATTCGCTCTTGGTAGCGCAGTTGGTATAAGCCGATGTGGAGAATTGTACGCAAGTCTGGGGGTTGCTGGTGGGCTTTCTTTTTACCCAGTTGGTCAATTAGGGCATCAAGAGTTCGCTCTCGCCTGACACTCCCATACACCAATTCTGTCACCAGACGCCGATTAGCACTGTTGATTAATTTAGCTGTTTGCAGCACTTTATCAAGGGCAAGATCTGTGAAAGCACCTCGCCGATGAATTTCTCGAAGCGCTAAAAATGCTAACTGGCGAGGATTTTCCATAAAGTTAAAGTTAGTTTTGGCTGGTTCTTGAATTCAATGTCTTTTTTTCCTAACGCTAAAGAACTGCCGTGTTGATCTAAGCTTTATGAATATTAAACGTTAAAGGAGAAAAACCATCTACAGAAACTCATCCTTCAGGTTGACTTTCATACTGAAAAGGCAGCGCAACTCTACTGTGGAAGCTATGATATCGTCTGGAAAAATGCTCCAAGTAAGGACTGGCTAAAACTGCTCGCCGCTTAACTATACCAAGTTCGATTTGACGATATAAAGTTGCTGCATCTATGCCAAGAACTTTCTTGAAATCAGCAGTAAGTTCAGGTAGACCTTCTTGCTCTCCCTCATATTCAGGAGGAATTTTCTCAAAGAAGTAGAATCTTTCATGACGATGGGACTCTACTAGCTTCCACTCCCTACTATTCATATTATCTGCTGTATCTCTGATTTCTCTTGCGGCTGCAATTTCGCACAAAATCACTGAGTTTAATAGTTTTGATGGCTGGATGTCTTCAGCGTGTCTAGCTCTATAGTCCCAATCTAGATCACAGTCTTGAGTGACTACAATTGTATATGGATGAAGAACAGCATCAAAAGATAGCTCTTGTATCTCCTGTGATAATTCACTAACAACAGGTTGGTATTGAACAACACCTGTCAATATTTCCCCTTGCCTCAACGAGGAACCTTTGTCTGATGCTTGGTAGATAGCCCGTTCTTCCATGAAGTAACTTACCAAACAATCTAATGTTCTAAAACAATAGGTGGTCTAACTTGTGTCGTTCTCAACTTACCTTTGATACTACTGACAGGAATCATAGGTAGGTTGACTTGAGGCAAACGATTAGTATGGAAGCGATAAATCCCCTCGAGTTCCTCAGCAGCTTCCTCTAAGGCGGTTTCTGGAAGAGTGTGAATAACCAGTAAGCATTTTAGCAACAGCATCAATTTGTCTGGTGACAAATCTTGCGGACTAGTTCTGAAAGATAAAGATGAGCCAGACATTATCAAATCAAAAGAAGGATACTGGATTACAATGGGTTTTCCACTTTCTCTATCAAAAACTGTATTGTTGATGGCGATACCTGATGAGGTTTTACTCTGCTTATGTTGAGTCAACTGATTGGGGTTGCATGGCGTTATGGAGGGTGTCTGTGATGCTCCACCTGAAGAGCCTTCCGGCAGATTGGTTGAACTGATTGAGTCTATTCCAAACATCTCCATTTCCCTCTATCTTTTGTTCTGTATAAAAATCAGCATCAAATAAGTAAGCAATCTCATCACTGTTCTCCTGTTGTTCTTTAATAGTCACCAGTCCATGATTCAAATTAATTTGTCCATTTTCTGTTTTCAAAACCAAATTCTTTATTATTGTCTGAATTGAAGAAGAAAATTCGGGTTCATGCAGTTCCGAAGCAATATGCTTACCAATCAATTCTGACCAATTCTTATCTTCAATTCCAAGTTTTGAACGAATAATTAAGTCCTGATAACGAAGACCTATTCTTGTATAAAATGATGGCTTATATATACGCTCAAAAATCTCTAAAGCTTCCTCAAGACGCTGCTTAAATTGCTCATATCGCTCATACGAAGAAGTAGTTATGGCAATAAAATCCTTAGTGATAGACAGATTCCATTTTTTGTCTTCTGACTTAAAGCTATAAACAATGTCACTTTGCACAGGCAAGCCAAATTGTTGCACGATATTTAAGATTTCTGATGGAACTTGCGCTTTGGTTGTCTCAAAATGTGGGTACCGAGACCTAATCTCGTCCTGAAACTCAACCGGCTCCTGGTGAGAGATTTTGAGTATGGGCGGAAATCGCAGTTGGCAGACAACCTCTACAAGAGGGTTGCGCTTATAAATCACACGCTCAAACTCGGGCAAGTTCATCAAACTCTACTTTTACCTCAAAATTACTACTATAGCTCTAGCTTAAATTATGGAGCTACCTCTCTACCAGTAGTTTCAATAACTTTTTGAATGAGATCGTAATCTAATCTAACGGGTAACCGCCTCGCCAATCCCCATACCTTAAACTAAAATGCTGTTATTACTTACATCTGGCATCACTCCCATTAACCCATCAGGGAATTAACCTAGACCATGATCAATCTAGTAAAGTATCTTAGAGCTGATGACATAGCCTAGGCGATCGCAAGGATTACGGCACTAGAGGTCAAAAACTCCGTATCATTAGGGACACACAGCTATGCGACCTGATTTGCAGGGCTTGGTGATTACAGAGGAATATCTCACAGACTTGGTGGGTGAGCATCCCCATCGAGTGAGAAGTTTCTACATAGCGGAGAAAGCCAAAGAACCGGGTGATTTCCTGATAAAACTCAGTCAAGCTTTAATTGTCTGGTTAAAGTTTAAGTCAGTCAGACGGCTGGTTAAAGAAGTAGATAGATACAATGCAGTTATTCGGGCTGTGGATATCAATGACCAACTAGAAGAAGCTGGCAACCAAGGAGTTGGTTTAAGTCACCGAGACCAAGTGATTCTAGCACTTGAGACGATGAAAGTAGATTTATTGCGTGCCTTGAAAACAGAAAGAATTCTGCGGGAAAATAAGAAGTTTATTACTAAGCATCCTCAGCTATTTACAACTAATTTAACCACCTTGACTGCACTACAAGTAAGTGACCAAGCTAGTGAGTATGGACGAGTACTCGATCAAGCTTTGCAGGTTGCAGTAGGTGTGCAAGAAGAAATGAGAAAGTTACAAAATCGTCGTTAGAGCAAGGATGTTGAGTATCAGAGACTATCAACTAATTGTGCAGCAAAATTTAGGGCAGTTTCGCGAGATTTAATTTTCCCCTCTATTTGGGCAATTTGAATTTCAGTGATTAACTTTCCAACTAAAGGGCCTGCTGGTAAATGTAAAGCTTCTTTTAAATCCTTACCAGTAACTAGCGCCTGAGGATGAGCAACTGGGTCATCCGGCTTAAGATAGCGTTCAATTAGAGGTGTTATAACCTCTACAGGCACTCCCCTAGTTACTACCAAAACTATCAAGACGGGGAAAACCAACCCGACATTCTGAAAGAAAAAATACTGCTCCCGTAGTGACATTTGCAAGTTAGCATGAGCAATTAACTCAGGTAAGTATTTAACTGCCGTAACCACAGTCCGAATTTCAGCACGAGCGTACTTTAAACGCCATAACTGCGCCTCTGCTGCTTCTGGTGCTGAGGATACTAGACTTGCCAGCTTCGCCAGACTCAGCCAAGGTAATAATTTTCCACTAACTGAGGCTTGCAGTTTAATCTGAAGCTCTAGCCACTTTTGTCTAAGTAAAATATTACACTGATCAATCGCCTCAATTTGAGCAATACCTTGAGCCGCGACATCAGGAAACCATGTTTGTAGTAAACCATCTTCCCAGGCAGCTTTAAGCCAGGGTGTCCCTTGGGGTGACTTGAGCAGATAGCCTAACTCTAACTGTATCCGCTCTGCCGACACTTGCCCTAGTAAAGGTGCCAGCGATTGAATTACTGAGCGTGTTGCTGGTTCAATAGTAAAACCCAACTGAGAGGCTTGCCGATAAGCTCTGAGTAATCTTAGGGGGTCATCTTGCAGATTTTTTACTGACACCATCCGGATGATACCTGCGTGCAAATCGGAGACACCTTGAAGCGGATCGATGAGTTTGCTAGTGTGAGGGTTGTAGGCGATCGCATTTATGGTGAAATCCCGCCTTTGTAAGTCAGTCTCTAGGCTGTCACCCTCTTGCTGAGCTATGTCAACTGTTGCCTGCTCAAACACGACTCTAGCAATCTGCCTTTGGGCATCAAGTACCACAAATCCGGCTTTGTAGTGATAAGCCAGTTGGCGCGCTATTTTGATAGCTTTAGTGGGTACAACAAAGTCTAAGTCGAGATACTCAGGAGTTCTTTCCAGTAAGGCATCCCTAACAGCGCCTCCTACTAAACAAGCTTCGGGTGGCAACCACTCTAAGCTAAAAGGCCAAATTTGAGGAGAGAGGGACGCTTGGATTGTCATTGATCATATTATTTTTATTCGCTTTTTATTTTCAACTAAGGAGCTGCTCAGTAACCAAAAACCAACAATAAATAACAAAAAATCAATAAACAACAAAAAACCTCTTGAATAAGCTAGATTAACAAAAAGAACTTGGAGTTTGTGCAATGTGTATTTGCGTTAACTGCCACTACGTGGACCGCTGCACTACATACCACGCAGTGGAAGGGCAGCATCAGCAACCTCACCTGACAGAAGACCCAAATTTCGACGCTACTGAACCCACCATCAATGTCAATATCCGTCCGAAGGAAGATTACGTGGAGATGGAATGGGATGTCGTCGGTTGTGAAAGCTTTAAGGAAGAAACCGGGAAGTGGTCTAAACTACGTCCGGGAGAACTAGTACCCACCTGAAAAGGGGGCTGTTTAGCAGCTTGATAGCCAGAAACAAGATCATTCTAGAAGTTAGATTATCCTCTTCTACAACCACCCGTAGTATCATTGACACTATTCCCTAGATCAAGCCAAGATGAGAGAAGCGATAATTTTTGTAAAGGCTTTACTGGATGTCGTTTGAGCTTCTGTCACTGGAAACGATCCAGGAAATTGCTAGGCAATACGGCTACTGGGCTGTTTTTTGCGGGATTGCTCTGGAAAGCGCCGGAATCCCCTTACCCGGAGAAACCATCACCCTGGTGGGAGGTTTTTTAGCGGGTAGCGGTGAACTAAATTACTGGTTAGTGCTAGGTAGTGCGATTGCTGGCGCTGTGTTCGGGGATAACTGTGGCTACTGGATAGGCAGAATAGGAGGCTGGTCTTTCCTGCTGCGACTAGGTCGTCTTTTCAGAATCTCGGAAGAACAACTTAAGGAAGCGAAAATTCAATTTAGTGAGAATGCTGCTAGAGCAGTATTTTTTGGTAGATTTGTCGCACTGCTGCGGATTTTTGCCGGTCCCATGGCGGGAATTGCCGAAATGCCCTACACGCAATTTTTATTATGTAATTTCGGCGGAGGTGCCCTCTGGGCATCAGTGATGGTTACTTTATCATTCTTTTTCGGACGCTTTGTACCTTTGGAGCAATTAGTTTCTTTAGTGGCCCGATTTGCTATTGTTGCCCTCATCTTAGTAATTGCTGCGACTGTTGTGCCTCGGTGGTTGGCATCTCGCAAACTTAAGGAATCATCTGTAGGTGACCAAGCCTCAAGAAAATAAGAGCAGAATCTCTGAGTAACTTAGCTTATTAGTAGATCAACACCTCAAAGCCCAAGTTGCCATACTGCACAGACAAATAGGCATCGAATCAGATCAAGTCGTTGGCATCAGTACGGAAGTTGACTTACCGAGGGAAGTGAAAGACCGCAGCGATCGCAGATTCTCACATCCTTACTATTGGGCCGATTTTACACTAACGGGCAGCCCCTGGTAAGCTTTCTGGTTGCGGGCAAAGAATAGTTCTACCCTACCCCAGATTTCTTATAGGCTCCTTGAAATTAACCGAATCTACTTTCCTAAATTCTTTTTCAAGAAACTATTTTGTTTTCTTAGAAGGAGAATTTCTGTGTCCATATGTGTTTTTTCTGAGGAGTCACTTAGGACTGCTATCATCACTACTAATCACTGTTTCTTGCTCTAATTTCCGCCAATCACCATCAACTAGTACCCACTGGTGATATTCTTTAGTCGGTATTGATGTTTTTACTAAAGATTCGATCAATGCTCCAGAATGAGCAACTTTTTCTTCCTGATTTTCGGCAGCTTTATACTGAGAAATGAGCTGTACAGTATAGGCGGAATTCAAGGAATATTTAGAAACTTCAATTTTAATTTCTTTGTCACTAGGATAAACTTGATTGATCTCAAATAATTTCGATGATAAAAAATAAGGATTGAACTGAGAGGAGACTATTTCTGAGTTGGCTTGCCTGAATAATGCTTTTTCTCCCCTTAAAAAATCAAGGAAAATCATCATTTTCCAGTTAGTTTCGTTTCTTAATATCTGTTGATTAATTTCTGCAATTAAACTCCTTATTTTATCTAGACGATTAGATTTATCAATCTGAGGAATTTTGCTACAAGCTTCAAAGGAGAAAAAAGAATTACCATTTGCTAATTTAGCTTCACAAATTAAAGAATTTGCTATTATTGTTCTCTCATCATCTGAACTAAAGGAACTGACAAAATTATAGTTAATGTAATATTCTCTGATTTCGGGAGGCAGATTATTTCGAGTTGAAGTTGATGCTTGGCTACGGCTAAATAGTACTAAGGATAGAGTCGTTGCCATTGACAAAACAAGAAGCGAATATCTTTTCATAGATATCTGCGTTGAAAAAACCATAGGATTCAACTTCAAGCTATGTACTGAAGGGGCAAACAGCTTAGCCTGGAATTAAAAAATAAGGAGAATAAAAGGCTTCTGAAGTAGAGATGGACAAATCAAGAGGATAGTCCAGACACAGTGAATTTTCAATAGCAATTCTCTTGTCTAACTAGTCACCGCTTCAGAAACCTCCAATAAATTATCAGGAACCTCTTCTATCCCTAACCTTTATTTTTCTGTGACCAGACACGAGTTGGCAATCCCCAAAGGTAAATAAAACCTTCAGCTGCCTTGTGGTCAAATTGGTCTTCTGAAGTGTAAGTTGCTAGTTCGGGGGTATATAAAGAATTCTCTGATTGGCGTCCGACAATCATCGCGTTGCCTTTAAACAGTTTAACTCGCACAGTTCCCGATACACGCTCCTGGGTTTTTTTGATGAAGGCATCTAAAGCCTGTTTGAGAGGACTGTACCACAACCCTTGGTAAACTATCTGACTGTAAGCATCTTCAATACCACGCTTGTATTGGGTAACATCAGCGGTTAAAGTAAGACTCTCCAAGTCACGATGGGCATGGATTAAAACTAAAAGGGCAGGAGCTTCGTAGATTTCCCTAGATTTAATGCCAACCACACGGTTCTCAACCATGTCAATCCTGCCAACTCCATGGTTCCCTGCTGACTCGTTGAGTTGACTAATCAGTGCTACCGGATCGAGAGTTGTGCCGTTCAGCGTGGTGGGAATACCCTGTTCAAAGCCAATTTCTACATATTCTGGCTGATTAGGAGTATCCGCGATCGCTTTAGTCATCAGATAAATTTCTTCTGGCGGTTCTACTGAAGGATCTTCCAAAGAAGCAGCCTCAATAGAACGACCCAGTAAATTACGGTCGATACTGTAGGGAGAAGACTTTTTAACTGGTGAAGGAATGCCAAAGCGCTCACCATAGGCAATTGTTTCCTCTCGACTGAAACCCCATTCCCTTGCTGGTGCTAGCACCTTTAAGTCAGGGTTTAGTGCCATAATTGACACATCAAAACGTACTTGGTCATTTCCCTTACCAGTGCAGCCGTGAGCCACAGCATCCGCACCGTAGGTTTGAGCCGCCTCAACCAATAACTTGGCAATCAGGGGACGAGCAAGAGCAGTTGAAAGAGGGTAGCGACTTTCATACAGTGCATTCGCCTGAATTGCTGGGAAGGCGTAGTCTTCAACAAAGCTTAAGGTGGCGTCAGCAACCAAGGATTGTGCCGCACCGGATTTCAAAGCTTTTTCTCGAATGGGTTCTAATTCATCTCCTTGACCCAGATCCGCTGCTAGAGTGATCACCTCCTTAACTCCCCACTCCTGTTTGAGGTAGGGGATACATACAGATGTATCTACTCCGCCTGAGTATGCCAGAACAACTTTTTCCGCGCGACCCATGAATTTCTTAGCCTGGACAACGACAAAGAGAACATTGTACCTGCTTAAGGGCTAATCAATGAATAAACACCAACAAACTACTGATTTTGTTCTAGGAGTAGGTCAAAATTATGTTGTGCATATTGGTTTTTTCTATAACCACCCGCCCCTAATTAGGAAAGTGGTGTTAATACAGCAGACATTGGCACCACAGCTTGCGGAAACTGACTCCGTAAGGCTGGCAAAATTGGAGTAGGCTTTTTCTGTTGTAAGTTGTCCGCCTGATGACCACTAAAGGTATTCCAACGGAAAGGCCCCTGCTCGGCTGCTGACATCCATAGCAAGCGTTTTGCCCGTGTCATTGCCACGTACAATAGACGAAATTCCTCGGCTCTCTTAAGGTTTCCCGCTTGTTCCCAAGCTTCTGGTGCCGTGAGTAGGGGTTGCTGATGAAGACTAGCACGAATTTGGGCCCTGGCTACTTCTGCCAGGGTAAAGTCTCCCAAAAACTGAGCAGCAGTAGGCACCCAAGGACTACCGGGGATAGTGTCTTCGTGGAGAAAGGGAATAAATACATAGTCCCAGTCCAACCCCTTAGCTTTGTGCATCGTAATAATCGTCAGTTGACCAGCACCCAGATAACGGGCATCCGCGTCTTCAGTGTCGACAGGTTCAAAACGTTCTGAACTGATGATTTCTTGAAGTGCTTCTAGGGTGGTGTCTAGAGAACTGTTACCGTAAGTTTGCTTCACCACTCGTTCTGCTAATTTATCGGCTGTTGCTAGTTCTGACTGTTCATAATTTAAGGTCAGAGCCAGGAAAGAAATCAATTGATAGTGGGGCAGTTCTAAACGAGCACCCAGGAGATTGCGGCAGCACTGAGCAGCTTGAAGCACGTTTGGTATCTGAGGAGGATCAAGCGGGCTAGGGTAGAGGAATTGTTCTGGAGAAGTTGCGATCGCATTGAGGTCTTGTGTCGCAATTAACTGCCGCTGCACTAGGACTTCGAGGGCGGTTTTGAGGTAATTGGGAGAATGAGGTCTTTTGAGAAATTGCAGTAGTTTGAGGATTTCCTCTGGAACATGGGAGTGACGAGAACTCCCAGCGACATCATAAATTTTAATGCCATGCTTGTGTTTGAGAAATTCTAGTTGTTGGGCAACAAAGCTCCCTTGCCGATTCTCCCTTACTAATACTGCCGCTCGATGCTTGGGGTTCCGGTCAAATAACTCAACAACACGCTCTCCTATCAGTTCCACTGTTTGGTAAATGTCGCGGGGATGGTAAATTTCTAATCCCCGACCTTCTGCTTGAGGATTAGTTTGGGAACCACCAGCATCAACCGGGCGAATATTTTGGAGGCGAAAAGCTGGTTCGTTACCTGTCAGCTGAGAGCGGTTTACCCAGCTTAAAAGAAAATTGGCAGCATCTATAATAATTTGAGTACTACGACCCGCTTGCTCCATTGTTGCCAGATGCCCATCTGCTTTGCATTCTTCACAAAACTGATTGAAATAAATCGGGTCAGCTGGGGTAAAGGTGGAGTTAATCGCTTGATTGGGGTCACCAACCCGGATTAAATTCAGCTCTGATTTTGCCAGGTTAGTAGGTTGCCGATTGACGTGATCAATTTTCGGCTCTTGGGCAGTGGAATTTGCAGGTACAGTGGCAAGGGTTTGTAGTAACTTATATTGTAGGGGCGTCGAATCCTGAGCTTCATCTTCAAAGACGGCAAAGTATTGGTTTTGCCACACCTGACGAATAGCTGCATTTTCTAACACCCGCAGTGCTGCCAGAATCATGTCGTCGTAGTCGATGAAATCGCGAGAGCGTGCCACACTTTGGTACTGTTGATAAAGTCCAGCTGCGATCGCCAAAATTTCATAAGTTTCCCTTGCTTGTTCGGCGATTTCCCACAAATCTTCAGGTAGTAGACCAGAGCTTTTTGCTTCGTGGATTACCGTGTAAGCCAGTTCTGGTAACACTTCAGTACGCAACACTGACTGCCGCCGCAGACGTTCGGTTTCTTCCCCATCAAAGCTAATTCCTTCCAGCAAGGCAGAATAACGGCGCGGATTATTGGCAATCCACTGTTCTACGCAGGCACGAATTAAGCGGTGACTCTGATTAGGAGTCACTACTGTTAGATTATTTAAATCTATACCTGAGAGTTCTGGATGACGGTTAGCAATGTTGAGCGCTAAACCATGTAATGTATAAACAACAAAGCTATTTTGTGGTGCTCGGAGTTTTTTAAGATCTTTACGAATTTTGACTCTAAGACTAGCAGCGGCTGAGCGAGTGAAGGTAACTACCAACAACTGACGCCGTCCGTGTAGTTGGTAGCGTGCGATTGCCATAGCTGCTGCTACTGCCATACCCGTAGATTTCCCGGCACCCGGTACAGCAGAGACTGCTAGCTGACCACCCTGCCAGTCTGCCATACTTTGTTGTCCAGGTCGCAGGATGATGGGAGTTTGAGTCTGGTCTATTTGCTCTGGGTGTTGGTCTTTTGGCATCTGTAGCCGGTAATCTTGATCAAGTATCAGCTACAGTTATAGTGACATATTTGCCCTGGAATACTCCGATAGGGATTAAGTGGGGCAAATATGTCTATTGAAGTTACGGTCGAGGAATGATCAGGGCGATGCCTGTTTCACCCTTCGGGTTAGAGAGCTGAGCTTGCAGGATTGATTCCAGCTAACTATAACTAGGTTAAGATTAGGTTTCTTTGACCCATTACCAAGGTCAAACTACTCTGGCAGGTTTTTAGATAGATTTTACTAGTTATCAAGATAATCAGGGATTGCCGAACTAAATCGAGCAATCACTAAGCACTGGAACCATTTGCCGTTGGGCAGCAGTGGCACTTCAGTTGAGTTTTCCTTACAATTTGGCTTTTCCTCATCTTTGGGGTGAGGAATTTACCAAAGGGCTCTAACTGGTTCCTCTACTTCTTGGACTCGACGAGGAGTGGTAACTGTACGCCTGACGGGAGCAGGACTAGGTACTGGCTCGGAGATCACAGTAGTTCTCTGTTCAGTTGTCTTCCGTTTGAGTTCCTCGAATACTTGCGCAATGCGCTCACTGCGATCGCTACTAGTCGGAGTCTCGACAATCACTAAATCACCAGGACGCACCACACGCACTATCCGCTTATCAGAGACGTAAACTGGAGTGCCTCCTCTGAGATTCAACTGACCTAGTTCCATGTGTGGGACCCAAAAAGTTTCAGTGTCACCGTCATCCAGCCCAACTGTTACCAAGTTGCCAGCGATACTCTTGACGGTGCCTCTCCGGTAATTTTGCATATCATCATTATTCTGTGCCAATAGTTGGTCTGAGGCTTGAGCATTAATTGAATTGGCATTTGCAGGTGCTATAGCTGCTGCACAAAGCAACAGTGATAGTGTCGTGCCTGTCAATATATTGAAGTTCTTAATCTGCATCATGATCTTAATTTTTACTTCAGCTAACCATCATCATGGCAGAAGTTTTTGCTAAAGTCACTTCTCAATTAGACATAAGTAATGCTAGAAACTTGTTAGAACTTAAAAATAACAAGAATGGTAACAGGTAAATCGCTATTTCGTAGCTTGATGCTGCTTAGCTTAACTACAGTAATTCCCCTGCTTATTGAACAACGACAAGTATCTGCTTCCGAGGCAGCGAATATTCAAGCAACGTCTCCCAGTGGGGTGTTCCCTAAAATTAAATTTCCTGGTGTTGAGATACCGGAATTTCCTGGTGTTGAGATACCGGAATTTCCTCCCATTGAAAACCAGGACAGAATGAGTCCTCAGGAGGAAGAATCGCCAGCCGAAACTACTCAAGTTAGTCGTCTAGTGATCAAATTGAGTGAGCGTCGTGTTTATACCTATAGAGGTGATCTGCCATTAGCAAGTTACCCTATTGCCGTCGGTAAAGACGGCTGGGAAACACCAGTAGGCGCTTTTCAGGTTTTGCAAATGCTGCGCGATCCAGCCTGGGAACATCCCTGGACAGGTGAAGTAGTGCCTCCTGGCCCGAATAACCCTCTCGGAGACCGCTGGATTGGCTTTTGGACGGATGGGGAAAATTATATTGGCTTTCATGGCACAACTGCTGAGCAACTGGTAGGACAAGCCGTTTCTCATGGCTGCATCCGGATGCTCAATAAGGATGTCCGGGCTTTATTTGAAAAAGTTGCCATAGGAACACCCGTCATCGTACAGCCCTAAATAGCTGACCTTAAGGGCGGTGCAGAGGTAGGTTCATTTCTTTGAGAAATGGGGCGGTTAGGTGTTGCTGCTTGGTTAGTTGCTCTCATCCCTTTAAGGTTGATACAAGCTAGTTAGTTAGCGAGTCTAAAAGTCATGGCTGATCTACTAAAACTGAACAATGTCATCAGTTACGGGGCGGTTTGGTCGTACGGTGTAAAGTGTCAAAGCTTGCTCGCTATTTTCACAGCCTATTTAAAGACAAAACTATCCTGTTGGAGAAGATATAGCTTGAAAGATATAAAGGGGAAGATTTTTCGACCTGGAGTCTCAAAGGAGTTGTGCCACCCAATAGATCATTTTTTAAGTTGTCAGTGTAAAACTAGGGTTAAGTTACCGAACTTTAGAGCAAATATAGCAATTTTAAGTTGTACTAATTTAAATTTAAAAAGCTTTTCAATAGATGCATTTTTTTTTTAATTGCTATCAAAGTTTCAATTTAAATCTATTCTAAATAAGTTGTAAGATTAACAGCTCATAATACAAAATTTTGCTTTAGTCCCCCCTTTGTAGCTGTTTTTCTTAGGTAGGACTTAGGCATCGAAAGGCTATGACAAAGGTTTGAGATTCTGACGCTTCTTACGTCGCTATCACTCAGAATGACGGAAATTCCTAATCAGTAGTTAAGTCCTTATTGGGGTGAAGTGCCAGACTAGGCAAAAGTATACCGTCTCCTTCAAGGAAGACGGTATGCTTAAAGTATATAGAGGCTTCTCTGAGCGACGAAGATGGTGAGATAGAAGTTATGTCGTGGCTACCTGAACTTCTTGGGTTACTAGTTCTTTAAAGTGAATAGTATCCTGGCGAGGGTCAGCGTGGCTTACTAGTACTCTGAGGTGTTCCCCTAAAGATACGGAACGTTGGAAGCGCATTACCAACTCCATTCCTAATTCTTCTAAGAGAATTAGTCCTAAATTATCGTGTTCTCGCAGCCAACGCAGCACCAATGCTTGCCAAACTTGCTCAGGACAACGACGCAGGTACTCTAATGCCCAATAACGATTTGTTTGACGTTCTACTAAGGTTGCTTCGTAAGCCGTAGTCGTGACACTCTGCATTGTTTCTTGTAGGCGTTGAGCCTCAAACGGCAAGGGATCTCCGCGCAGATGCGCTTTGATTTGAAAATGAGTCAGCAAGTCAGTATAGCGACGGATGGGAGAAGTAGCCTGAGTATAAGTTTCTAGACCCAGACTAGCGTGCCGCGCCGGTGAAATGCTCATTTCGCTGCGGGGCATACAACGACGTACTGCACAGGCTCGGACGGGACCAGGGGGCAGTTGCAGTAGCTCTTCTTCGGAGGGTAATTCCGGCTGTGGTTGCCCTCGAAAGGGTAGGGGAATTTGATGTGCTTGACCATAGCGTCCTGCTACTTCACCGGTCAGTATCATCATTTCTGCAACCAGTTGCCGCGCTTGCGAATCTTCTAAAACGTCAATGATGATTTCTTCATCGTTGCGGACTTTAATCACTGACTCTGGCATATGGATGCTGATTGCTCCCTGGGACTTACGCCACTCTTGTCTGCGCTGGGCCCAACTAGCGAGGGCAGCAATTTCTGGTTCTGCCTGTATCCCTAGCTGCAACATCTCATCAACGTCTTCGTAAGTCAACCGATAAGTTGGTTTGATCAAGCTGGCATGGATACTGTAGTCCTCAATTTTGCCAGTTTCATCTAAAATGACGCCAAAACTGAGAGCCCGACAGACTTGACCCTGAACCAAACTCATTGGACCCGTCGCCAGTGCTGGCGGAAACATGGGAATCATTCCCGTTGGCAGATATAAAGTGGTGCTGCGTCGCCTTGCTTCTAGGTCAAGTTCATCTCCTGGCAGTAGTAAGTGCGTTGGATCAGCAATATGAATCCAGAGGCGTTGAATCCCATCACTAAGGATTTCTAGGCTCAAGCCATCGTCGATTTCTTGAGTACTTTCGTCGTCAATGGTGTAGACTTTGAGCTTTGTTAAATCCAGACGATCTGGATCCTGATCGGGAGGCGGAGAATCCAGGTATTGCCGTGCCAATTCAAGTACCTCGCGACGAAAGTTAACAGGGATTTGACTACGCCGCAAAAACAAGTTCTCGTGAGGACTCCAGCAACCCATATCCACCAGCAAATCGAAAGCACTTTGAGAAGTTTGAGTGCGTTCTACGGCTGCTAGAGTTTCTTGGGCAATACGAGGGACGTTTTCTGGATAGAGAACGAATCTTTCTAAGCCGTCGAGGCGAGGGCGGTCACTCTCTTGCCACTCCACCGCTTCACCCGCGACTTTCTGTTTCACACGCGTCAAAAATTCTTCTTGTTCCCGTTGCTTGGCTTGCGCTGCGAGTATTTGATGCTTCATCTCAGCAACTACACCAGCAGGACGGGGTTCATATAAGTCTGCTTTTTGTTTGAAGTAAATCTTGTCTTCAGATAATAAGCAGTGGGCGGCGTAACACAAAGGCGGACTCTGGTCAGAAAATAATAGCTGCGCCATTGCTGCGCAGCTTACTGCTTCCCCTTCCTCTACTAGTATTTCCCAGGCTACTTCCAGGCTTGAAGGGTCTAGATAAGGTTGTACTTCTTGGAGAAAATTGGGTATATCCGATGGGGCGAAGCTGCAACCCTCTACTCGGTAGGTTACGTCCTGGGGCCTAAGCTTGTGAGTTTGAGTTCGTTCGTCTACAACAATCCAGAGCTTTTTGCCCTCTGGGCGCTCTGCGGTAGCAAGACGGCGCTCTCCGTGCAGGCGAAATTCGATCAGTGTTCCCTTTTCCACAAGTTTTGCTAACCCCAGTAGCCTTAATCCAATAACTTACTCCCAGTCTATCCGCTAGTGGCGCGATGCCCAAGTCAGGAGTCAGATTATCATCCCACTAATGAGCAACTTTATATACTCCGTATACTGCGTACCTTCTTTTGTCTTACAAAAAAGGCAGAGCGTATGAGTCCTGGTTCCCAAGACCCACAACTCATGACAACGCTCACCCGTTAGCTTGGTTCTCGCCTACAGCATGGGTGGCTAAGATTTGATAATTTTTGTTTATCCTTCTTTATTAACGAAAGGCAGCAAAGCCAAAAAGCGTGCTCGCTTAATTGCTGTAGTTAAGTCTCGTTGTTGTTGGGCTGTTAGGCCAGTAATGCGGCGTGGCAGAATCTTACCGCGTTCAGTAACGAACTTACGCAATAGTTCGACATCTTTGTAGTCGATAGGATCTTCCGGCTTGATGGGGGAAAGGCGTTTACGAAAGTAAGTCATGAGCAGTTGAAGGTTATTTTTGCAGGAGGCGGGTTACACCTATCTAATTAGGCTGCGCCTAGAAATCAATAAATACTAGCTGAAACTTTGTTAGCAACTGGGTTACAACACCCCTGGGTTAAAGAATCTCGGAGGTTGAAGCTTAACTCAACCTGCTAACTCTCAGCCCTAAAGGTTAGAACACTCTTAGATCAATTTACTTGATTTCTTTGTGAACTGTATGCTTGTTACAGTGGCGGCAGAATTTCTTGAGTTCTAGACGTGCCGTTGTGTTACGACGATTCTTCATGCTCGTGTAGCGAGAAACTCCGGGCGTTCGCTTGTCGGGGTTACTGCGGCACTCGGTGCATTCCAAGGTGATAATAATGCGGACACCTTTCTTGCTTGCCATAGTTTTATTTCTAGAAAGTCAAATTTTAACAAAATTAAGACACAATTTACTATCGTCTCACACGAGACTGGAGTTGTGCAAGCACTTTTTTCACTTTTAGGTCTAAAGAAAAACCTCGACGAGTCTGCACAATCAGAGTTGCTGCAATTTTGTCGTGAAAAGCTTGTCGATGCTCGGTATCGCTCATGACGGCTCCCCAATCTACCATAAGAGGAGCACACAGTAGCAGTAAGGATATACCATTAGCTAAACCAATGGTAAGACCGAATGTTGCTAACAGAGCAAGAAACCCCGTAATTGCTTCTCGTTTGGTTAGTGTCAATAACTGGGGAATTTTGCTGAACTCGGCATCAATCACTTTCAGATCCAATGCCCAACGTCCTAGACTCTGACCCTGATTTTGGGCCACAATAACTACTCGCCAAATCAGCCATACGAGAAGAAAAACAAAACTGCGAGCTATCACATTTCCTGGGACAAGAGAGCTGACGAGCCAAACCAATACAAAATCAATTAAGAAGGCAATAGCCCGTCGTTCAATGGGTACTTTGGGAAAACGTTTGTCGACTAGTTCGATAGGCATGAGAATTTGAGGGAAAAGCTAATTTTTACCTCACATGACAGGTACGCCTCTGTTGAACCCATAGTGATTCAGGGAGGAGGTATCCCGCAGTAATGGGGCTTTCAGGTTATATAGTTCTTAAATTTTAAGTATTTTAAGTAATACCTACAGTCTAGGTCATACCTAGAGAAAAAGGCAGGCAATTATTATCTTTGAATTCAGAAGGCACGAGGCAGAAGAAATTATTGAACTCAAAGGCTATAAAAAAATCAAAAGTTTCAAAGGCAACTAAAACTCTAGCAAAGCTGCCTTATTTGTAAATAAGAGTACTAGTTTTACTTAGCTAAAATTTGAGTGTTAACAACCAACAAGCAATAAACTAACAATCGTACTGGTTAGGTTAAATTCAACAAGCATGCAGTCGGTTAAACAAGCAGAATCAATCATCCTGGATTCAGTACAGCCTCTAGATCAAAAACTCGACACAGAAGTGATCGAGTTATCAGCCGCTACTGGTCGTATTCTGGCTAATCCCGTGAAGAGTGAGTTAGATTTTCCTCACTGGGATAATTCAGCTATGGATGGCTATGCCGTGCGCTACTGCGATGTCCAATCCTGTAGTGCCCAGCAGCCAGCGGTTTTGGAAATTATTGAAGAAATTCCTGCGGGATATCAGCCTCAACATACAGTTGAACAAGGACAGGCAGCTCGCATTTTCACAGGTGCTTGTTTGCCAAAGGGTGCTGATACAGTGATCATGCAAGAGCAAGCACAACGCGAGCAGAACCGTGTATTAATTTTAGAGGCACCAGAACCTCACGCCTTTGTGCGTCGTCGGGCTTCTTTTTACCAGGCTGGGATGCCCTTACTAGAACCGGGAATTACTCTTAATGCTCCAGAAATCGCTGTCTTAGCGGCGGCACAGTGTACCCAACTGAGAGTCTATCGCCGTCCGCGAGTAGCAATTATTTCCACGGGCAATGAATTAGTAACACCTGACCAACCTTTGCAACCAGGTCAGATTGTAGATTCCAATCAGTATGCCCTTGCTACCTTTGTGGCGCAAATGGGAGGAGTACCCGTACCCCTGGGCATTGTACCGGATCAGCCAGACGTACTTAGGGAGAAGATCACTCAAGCGATCGCTACGGCAGACGTTGTTCTCTCGACTGGCGGTGTTTCTGTGGGGGATTATGACTATGTGGAGCAAATTTTGACCTCGCTGGGGGCCCAATTTCAGGTGCGCTCTGTTGCTGTCAAACCGGGTAAACCTTTAACGATGGCAACATTGTCTTCTTCCTCAGAACGCTGTGTGTTGTATTTTGGTCTACCAGGGAATCCGGCTGCAACACTGGTTACCTGTTGGCGATTTGTACAACCAGCAATTTTGAAGCTATCTGGTTTAGCTAGAGAAAGTTGGGGCCCAACCTTTGTACAGGCACAAACTTGTCAGGAACTTCGCTCTGGTGGCAAGCGGGAGACTTATCTCTGGGGTCAGCTAAAGTTAAATGCTGGTGTTTATCAGTTTCAGCTTGCTGGTGGGGGTCACAATTCGGGCAATTTGATCAGCCTAGCGCAAACTACTGGTCTTGCAGTTTTGCCTGTGGGCGAAACTGTTGTCCCGGTTGGCGAATCTGTGCAAGTCTTACAAGTTGGTTCGCCTATTAACAGTTGAATGGTACTGACTGAAGTAGGAAATATTTGTTTGTCGTTAAAAACCCTGCTTGGGGGGCTTCCCCCCAAACCCCCCATTGGGGGACGAGTGCCTCCCCCAAACCCCCTGCACAAGGATTGATCGGTTGAGATGAGATACCTGAATGTTCGCTACAGATGAGGTGATGAGGGGGTTAAAGGGGGATTGAATTGATTTGTAGTGTCCTTATTTCAATTTCATATGAACTCCTGAACTCCTGAACTCCTGAACGCCGACATTAGAATGTCGTTTGCTACTTTTTTGTATTGATACGCCAAATTTTAATCGTGCTGTCTTGACTGCCACTAGCGAGAAGTCGTCCATCCGGGCTAAAAGCGATCGCATAAACCAGGCTTGAGTGTTCTTGAATAGTAGATAACTCAAGCCCATTACTGAGATTCCAGAGTCTGATAGTTTCGTCCTCACTGCCACTGGCAAGGAATTGACCATCGGGACTAAAAGCGACAGTATAAACTGCACCGGTATGTCCTGTTAGGGAATAAATTTCTTTACCAGTACGTACACTCCAGAGTTTGATTGTCTTGTCTTCACTGCCACTAGCCAGGAGTTCTCCGTCGGGACTAAAAGCAACAGCATAAACTTCACCGTCATGTCCAGTTAAGTAATCAATCTCCTGCTTGGTGTTAACATGCCACAACTTGATGCTGTAGTCATCACTGCCACTAGCTAAAAGCTGTTCGTCTGAGCTAATGGCGACAGCATAAACTCCGCCAGCATGCCCTGTGAAGTTACCAGTCTCCTGTTCGCTGAGAACATCCCACAACTTGACGGTTTTGTCTTTACTGCCGCTAATTAGCAGTTGTCTATAGGGACTAACAGCAACAGCATAAACCTCACCATCATGTCCCGTCAGGGTAGAAATATTTTTTCCAGTACGAACATTCCACAGCTTGATCGTACCGTCGTTACTGCCACTAATGACAGTCTTACCCGTGGAGCTAAAAGCAACGCAACGAACCCAACCGGAATGCTTCGATAACCAACCGCCCAGAGTACAAATTTCCCAAGCTGTTTTTAGTTGCCAAAGTTTGACAGTTTTGTCTCTACTGCCGCTAGCAAGCATTCTGCTATTAGGGCTAAAAGCAACGGAAAAAATCCCATCTGAATGTCCGTAAAGAGTAGCAGTCAGGCTGACTCTAACAGAGGTAATTCTAGAGCTAGCAGTCTGTGCTGTTCTTGGCAGTGGTGTATGAGATTTAGGTGAGGTAACCTTACTATCCTTGAGCCTTTCCCAGGCTTGGAGTACTTCTGTGACAGATTGATAGCGCTGCTTAACAGTACTCTGAATCATTTTGTCCAAGATTGCAGCTAGTTGCTCACTTACCGGATTGTTGTGCAAGTAATCCCGCCACGCAAAATTACTCTCGATCACGTCATAGAGATCAAAGGGTTCTGTTTGGGTCAAAAGATGAATGCAGGTAACGCCCAAACTGTAGATATCACTAGCAAATACAGCTTTGCCAAAAGCCTGTTCGGGGGCTGCGTAACCTGCTGAGCCAATAGTTGTTCCGGTTTTGGCTAAAGTTGTGGCTGTGGCGTACTTAGCAGCACCAAAATCTACCAGCACTAGTTTGTCGTCTGTGTAGCGACGGATGATATTTTCTGGCTTGATGTCTCGATGAATGATCTGAGCTTGGTGAATAAATTGCAGCACTGGCAATAAATCACTCAAGAGGCTGCGAATTTGGGTTTCAGGGAAAGCTCCTGTGGTGGCTAGCTCTTGGGCTAGATTCTCTCCATTGACGAATTCTTGTACAATGTATAGGTTATTATCTTGCTCAAAATAGTCTAATAATTCGGGGATTTGAGGGTGTTCGCCCAGTTTCTCTAAGCGCGCTGCTTCTTGGCGAAATAGTTGAACAGCCTTCTTAAGTTGGTTTTGCCCTTGATAGTAAAACTGCTTAATGACGCACTGGGATTCAGAAGACTGGTATTCGTCTTCTGCTAAAAGAGTTCTGCCAAAACCCCCTGCACCAATGAGCTTGAGAATACGGTATTGCTCTGCCAACAAAAGTTTTGTGCCGCAACTTTGGCAAAACTTGCTGCTGTCAGGGTTGTAGGGATTAGAGCAATTGAGATTAGGGCAGTAGCTCACAACAGACAACAACAGGTGGATTGACTCTATGGTAAGCCCTGCCCAATCTGTAACAGATCAGAAGGTAGCTTTAGCTAATGCTGTTTTTTTTCGGTTTCTCCGTCCGAACTACTTCTTCGAGACGGAAAATTACACCTAGTTGCTCTAGCTGATGAATTGAGTGTGGTGGCATATTCCCATTACTGGCAAACTTGTCCAGGCTTGGGCAACCAGTTCACTAAGCCACCTTCTTTGTGAGGAATCGAGTAAACTATCTTCCGCTAGCACTTCAGCAGTTAAGTCTTCTAAGGATTTGCCTTGAGAACGTGCCAACTGAATGACACCTGCGATCGCTGCCACTACTACTTCTTCATCGACAGGTTCTTGACGCAGAGCGACAATTTCTTGAGAGTTAGCTGGGATGGGATAATTCATGGCTAGTTAACAACCGTACCCATAGACTTAATAAAAATTAAAATGATTGTAAAGATTTGCAACTAATCTTAAATGTGTCAGTACCGGAAGTTTAGCGTATTTTGAGCCATGGTTACCTCCGTCTTCCTCCGTAGTTGATTAACAGAATCAGAGCACTCAGATGAAAGAAATTTTGTACGTAGAAGTACCCACGCCAGATACAGATGCTGTCCGCACTTGGCTGCAACAGCAGTGGAACAATCAGCTAGGGAAGAAAATTATCACCCCTAACGGTATCCGTTTGCAATTTGAGAGTGCGATACCCAGCAATCAACTTACAGCAAGTGCCTCACTGATTCCGGAAATTTCCATTTTTGTCTGGTCAGTGCAGCGAACTACGTATCTTAAAGCCTTTCGTTGGTCTGACAAGTCTCTCACTGGTGAGAAGCAAGTTTTAGAACATCTTAAGAATCGTCTGCGCTGTGAATTTCCTCTCAATTACCCCGAACCACCAGTTGTTGATTTGTCTGAGCAATCGATTTTTGAGGCACTAGCTCCCTACTATCCACAGACTGTACATTTCTTCAAAAAAATGCCTCAAGGGGAGTACGATTTAAACCGCGTCTACTGGTGGGAAAAGCGTTGGCGTGAGGGTGTCCGTAACCCCCAGCAGCCAAAGCAGGTCTTGTTTAAGAAGTCGAATAAGGAAAGTCTCAAGACTCAAAACTCAAAAGACAAGCTGCCACCTGCAACTCCTACTTACGACCTGATCTATATTGGTGGGGCTTTGGGTGTTATCCATGCAGCCGTTATGGCACAGTTGGGCTACCGGGTACTGCTGATTGAAAGGCTACCCTTTGGGCGGATGAATCGGGAGTGGAACATTTCACGAGACGAGTTCCAAAGCCTGATTGATTTAGGCTTATTCACAACAACAGAGTTTGAAAGTATGATTGCCAGGGAATATATTGATGGCTTCAATAAATTCTTTGATGGCAACAACCCGCCTCACCTGAAAGCAGCAGTATTACACACGCCGACAGTGCTCAACGTAGCCATAGATTCAGAAAAACTGCTACAACTTTGCGGTGAAAAACTTAAAAAAGCAGGTGGAGAAATCTGGGACGAAACAGAATTTATTCAAGCAGATGTGGAACCAGAACAAGTTAAGGTTACTCTGCAACATCTGCCAACAAAATCACCTCGACAAGCTAACGGGCGTCTTTTAGTAGATGCGATGGGCAGTACTTCACCAATTGCCTTACAACTCAACGGGAGTCGCGCTTTTGACAGTGTTTGTCCAACAGTGGGGGCCGTAATTGCCAAAGGATTTGAGTCGGGAGTATGGGATTCAAATTACGGTGATGTTCTTAATAGTCACGGGGACATCTCACGGGGACGTCAGCTGATTTGGGAGTTATTTCCCGGCGCTGGAGAAGAGCTTACTATCTATTTATTCCACTATCATGAAGTAAATGTTGAAAATCCTGGCTCTTTGCTGGAGATGTACGAAGATTTTTTCCAGATTTTGCCAGAGTACCGTCGTTGCGACCTGGAAAAGTTAGTTTGGAAGAAGCCGACTTTTGGTTATATTCCCGGTCACTTTAGTGTAGGAAGTCGCGATCGCACTGTGGCTTATGACCGACTCATTTCCATCGGGGATGCTGCCTCTCTCCAGTCTCCCCTCGTCTTTACTGGTTTTGGATCCCTCGTCCGTAACCTCTATCGCTTAACTGACCTTTTAGATACAGCACTGCGGCATAACCTGTTGAGTGTTCAGGATTTAAACCAGATTCGTGCCTACCAAAGCAATGTTTCCGTTACTTGGCTATTTTCTAAGGGAATGATGGTGCCGACCAATCATTATCTACCTCCCCAACAAATCAACTCAATGCTTAATACCTTTTTTGGTCTTTTAGCTGATGAACCAGTAATGGTGGCAGATACTTTTATTAAAGACCGAGTAGGTTGGCTAACCTTTAACCGATTGGCTTTGAAGGCAGCTAGACGAAACCCTGCGATTATTCCTTGGATTTGGGAAATGGCTGGTTCTAAAGATTTGTTGCGTTGGCTAGGCAGTTATTTAAGTTTTACTGGTAATGCTTTATTAAGTTGGTTGCTGGGGGGTTGGTTGCCTGGTATTTTAAAGCGTCTCAAGCCTTTACTTGAGAGCCACTATCCTGCTCTTTGGCTAAGGTTATTAGCTCAAAGTTATGCCCTCAATGCTGGTATGGGGCGTCCAGAGAAAGTGAGCAGTAAAGGAATAGGAGTTAAAAACGATCAGCTAGTGCGACACTCTGGCTAAGGCAAAGCATTTGATTAGTTGGTAGTTTTGATGCTTTTACCTTAGAAAACTGGGCGATAGTATCGCCCACTTGGGTCTTTGCCCATTAACTGCTGTTTTATCTAGAACTTTAGGATCTACCTGTAGCTAAACCGTATAAGAACAGTACAACAATTGCACCCACAATTGCCACGAGAAAGCCTTGGATATTAAATCCGGTAAATGATATCCCCAACAGAGCACTGCCCAAAAAGCCGCCCACTAAAGCCCCGATAATCCCCAGTACCATTGTCACTAAAATCCCGCCACCCTGAGAACCTGGGTAGATCGCCTTGGCGATCGCACCAGCAATTATTCCTAAAACAATCCAAGCAAGGATACCCATTTTATTTTTTTCCTTCCTTAAAGCTAATTAGCAGCACAGTCTTCTGATCACTACTTGAGAATATCAGTAGAGATTTGAGCAAACCATCTATCAGAAGAAATAACTACTCTTTAAGAAACTCTGACGGTAATTGTTGATACTTTTTTGCAGATAAATTTACTTTCTTCTATCAATCAATAATCGATTAAGTTAGTCTTGTCTTTGGTTAATTACTGGTTAATCAGCATGATCCTCGTCAACCAAGTTGAGCAGTAGTCATGAGAGAGCAGCAAAAACTCTTGCTCCTGGTTCTTTAAGACCTCAAAAAGACTGGGAACGAGGAAAACTAGGTAATTCAATTGCCGACAATGATTGACGCTTTTTAGGAGGACGTAGAGGGTAGAGTACTGGTGAAGGCCAGTTGGACTGGGGTAGAAGGACTTCTGGGATTTCCGACGACTCACTATTGAGGGCTTCTCTCCAAGATTCTTGGCTTTGATCTAGAGGCTCGGAACCGAGATTAGCATTCTCTGACCACGACGCACTTTCCTCGGTATCATCTCCAAAGGTTGCTGGCTCGTTAGACTCATCTAATTGTCTCTCTGGCGATGGTGTCCCATCAAGATCATCTGTTAAATCTGAGGGAAACTCCGACAAACCAGACGCTTCTGCTAGCGAGTTCATTTCAGCAAGTAACTGCTTTTCTAGTTCCAACTCTCTGGCTGTACTTGCTGCGGATATCTGGGCGAGATCAGATGGGTCTGCTGTTATGGCATGATCAGACTCTTTAGGGTTTTTCATCTCAGTAGCTTCTTGAGTAGCAAAAGAGTCTACCGAGTCAGGATCTCGGGCCGTGGGCTCGTACCAGATGCTGTCAAGTTTCAGGGGATCTTCAGGTAACTCCGGTTCGGCTGACCAGGGTTGGATGGGCTGAGTTTTGGGCATAAGAGCACTTTTGGTGTTGCCACTTCTCAGAGGGGGCTGTGGTTGAGAACTCAAATGACTTGGACCTGGCATTTCCAGCGACTTTTCTAGGGCAACTTTAAATTGCAAGGCTTGGCGTTGCTGTCGATGCAGACGGGCTTTGAGTTCTCGACAGGTATTTTCAGACTGCAACAGTTGGTGAGATTGCTCGTTGTAGCGCTCCTGAGTAAGAGCACATTCTCGCTCTAATTGAGCAACCCTCTCCTGAGAACTTTGTAACTGTTCTGATAATGTTTCAATCAAAATTTGCTGGCGCTGGGCGGCTTGGTGAGACGACTCCAGCGTCTGAAACATGCGAGTTAATTGGTCTTTGACCGTAATCAGTTCTTCAGTTTGCTCAATCAGTAGAGATTCGCGCTCTTGGGTTCGCGTCTGCTGCGAATGTAAAGCTTCCTGTTTCTCGTTGAGCGTTTGCTTGAGCTGAGTTAATTGGTCAAGCAAGCGACGATTGCGCTGGCGCATTTTTTGAGTCAAGGCAAACCAATCAGCGTCCTTGGAGTGCTCTTGAGAAGAGGCATCGGGTACTTGGCTAAGACCATCGCCTACCTCTATCGTGGCTGATAGGGGAGTTACCGCAGTGTCTGGTTCCGTTATCGGCTCTTGACTAGATTCTTGTTCAACGCCATCGTCGTCATCTTCCTGGGAACCCAGTAGCTCTAATAGGCTAAATATCGGTGCCTCTTGTAAGGTTTCTTCTACCTCAGACACATCCGCCGCACTGTAATCTATTGATTCAGTGGGTTCAGGGAAAGGCTGGTTGTTTGGGGTATCAGCTTCACTCATTACTCTTCATCCAGAGGGTCACAAATCCACAACACCGGGTAAGTAAGGACAAAGCAAATGCTCCCCAAGGATAAGGGTGTACCCGGCAATTTGGGTAAGATACTTTGCTTGAGATATTGTCCATAGTAGAAAATTGGAGTCAACTCCTTAACCCTGAATTAATCTTGGGCGTGCCTGTCAACATCGCCTCACCCCTAACTCCTTAACAAAGTAATGCACAAAAACTGCCAGACTACAAATTTTCCTATAAACAGAATCTAGCAGACTTGTCTTGGTGGCAACTTAGATCAATTTTGAGACAAATTCTCTCAACAACTCCTGATGCATCAGCGCTCTGTCTACCAAGGACTGAACTTGATCGCCGGTAAGTGGATTACCGTTGACATAGTGTTCTAGCCAGGTTTGACTGATAATATTCGGGTCATCTGGCAGTTGTGCTAAATCCCACCCAGGCAAATTGAGTTCACTCATCAGATTACTAACTTTGGGGTCGTAGCTGAGAGCAAAACATCGGCATTCCTGCGCTGCTGCCATAATTAGACTGTGGTAGCGCATCCCAATTGCCATCTCGACGCCCCGAAATAATCCTTTAAGTTCTCTAGGATCTTCTAGAAGGAAAATCTGATGGGGACCAGTAAGCTGGGAGCTGATTGACTCGGCAATCCTCAGGTCTTGAGATGCCTGAAAGGGTACTAGTAAGATACAGGTTCCAGTAGCTTTTTGAAAGTCAACTAGAGCACGGGTGAGGTTACCAAGGCGAATTGGAGTTAGGCTAGAGTGCGATCGCAAGGTAACGGCTACTCTTGGTGCTGGTAAATCCCACAATCCTTTAACGGGTAGAGAGTCTAATGCCCAAACTGGATCAGGAGCCAGAGTAAAGGGAATTTGCCAATTACCTAAAATTGCTGCTGAACCCTGATCGCGTACACTGACTGCTGTACAACTGGTGAAAGACTGCCGTGCTAACCAGCGAGTTAGAGGACGCTTTAAGGGGCCTACACCCTGTGCCCAAGCAATAGTTTTTAGACCCAACTGCTGTGCCAACCCCATTAAGCCGCTGTAGTAGAGTGGGCTACGGGCGCTGGTAGCGTCTTGGATTAAACTACCGCCGCCCCAGATGAAGACATCGGAGTGGCGCATTGCTTTGAGGACTCGTAAGGCAGACATGCGATCGCCACTTTGAACAGTGTAACGCTTCCTCGTCTGGGCAGGGTTGCCAGAAAGCACCAGAGGTGTCACGGACTCTGGTAGCATTTGCAGGAGTGAAGCTAGCAATGCTTCATCCCCGCCATTGCCTTTGCCGTAATAGCCGCATAAAACTGCTTTTATTTGCCCCATCTCAAAACTTTAGCAGTTTTTATGACACGATACGATACTAGGATTTGCCGGGAAAGCAGTTTGCTAGCTTGATTTATTTGAGCTAGATAATTGATCAATTGCCAGAGTCGTTGTTAAGTTCGTACTTCAGTTTAATACTTCCAACTCTCTTGCTTCCACCCATTACTCTTCTATCCCCATGCACGCTCTTTCAATTCCCACTTGGATTATTCACGTCTCTAGTGTCATCGAGTGGATTGCTGCTATTTGGCTAATTTGGACTTATGGTGAAACCACTGGCAATCGCCGTTGGTGGGCTTTATCTTTTGCTATGTTACCGGCGCTGGTGAGTGCGATGTGTGCTTGTACTTGGCACTTCTTTGATAATTCTGAAGCTTTAGAGTGGCTTGTCACTCTCCAGGCGGCAATGACGGTTGTGGGTAATTTTACTCTTTGTGCTGCTGCTTGGTGGATTTGGCGTTTGACCCGCCAGACGGCTGCAAGTGAGACAGACAAAACTGTGCCCTCATCAAAGGAACAAGATCAAGTTCTACTCTGACTCAGCCATTTTCAAATATAGGTTAGGTTTTTACGATTCAAGATTATCAATATCTACTCAATTGGTTAAGAGTCCTAACTCCTGTTTGAGGTTATTAAGACAATTGGTTTTACCCTGAAGATTGTTTATTTTTCTTGATAAATTTGCCGATGCGAGGTCAGTAATTATGATGCTCAAAGATACATTATTTGCCCTTTCTCTATTTCCCTACCTGGGATTTTTGTGGTTTATTACTCGTTCTGGACAAACACCGCGTTTAGCATTAATTGGATTTTACTTACTCTTGGTTTTTGTGGCTGTTACCATTCCCGCCGGAATTTACGCCAAGATGGCTTATGGGGAATCTTTAGCCAACGTTGATTGGTTACATGGAAGCGCTGAGTTTTTCTTGACGCTATCTAATATTTTTGTAGTGCTGGGCTTCCGACAGGCAATTGTTCAGCGTCAGGCTGCGTCGCAAGAGAAAGGATAAGGCTTCTTTGTTACTTTTGAGGTTTTAGGGTAATCATGCCTTGATTTGGCAAAACGAAGCAATTCCGACTGTAACTGATACAATACTTTACAAATATTTACTTTGACTAATCAGTTATGAATCCTGAACCCTTTGTCAATCCTCCTGTATATACCCTGATCATGGTGACTAACTTTTTTGCGATCGCTTTTGGGTTGATTTTCAAAGATATGTTGGAATACCAGGTTGCCAAATGGAATAACAATCGCGACTCGCAACCACAAATCAATTACCAAACACTGAACAGCAGCATTGCTTATGCGGGAATGTGCATTTTTATAACTTTATTTATGGGAGCCTGTTTCTCGGTATTTGGTCTTCCCTCCTGGCTTGCCTATATTGGTGCTGTTGTCGTGGTGCTGCCCACAGCATTGCTCATCTGGGTACAACTCGGCTCAATGCTTAGTTTACTCGCCAGTGGTGGCTCTGAAGCAGTGGATATTGATTCCTACGGTGCGGGAAATATTTTAGATGTGCAGACAGTCAAGACAAACCCAAGTAAATAGTCTCTAGCCAAACAACTAATTATCAACTAGCGAAGAAGGATGAGCAGGGAAACCAGCAGAATTGAGAGCATTAATCACCTCTCGATAATCTTGCACCCAATATTTAGAGTCAAAGCGAACTAATTGACCAATATTGGTTCCTGCCACCTTTGCTAGTACAGGTACTTTTGCCTGATTTTTTTGTCCTGAATGTTCTTGTAAAATTGTTCTGAGGTTAGTTAATTCCCCTTTACTCATTCGCTGTGGCGTTAATTCTACAATAATCATTTGTAGACCTTCAATCGGCTCGGCATCTTCAATAATTAGTTGGGTTTGATCATCTCGCTGATCTGCCTTTCCCCAAATAATTAAACGGGCATCTTTTTGGATTAACGAACTGATGCGCTGATAAGTTTTGGGGAAGACAATTCCCTCTGCTTGACCAGTTAAGTCTTCCATTTGTACAAATGCCATGCGTTCACCTGCGGCTTTGGTGAGGTGAGGTTTTACCTCAGTCAGCATAACAATGGCGCTGAGAGTTTTCCTTGAACCTTGCTCCGCTAACTCATTAAGATTAATGGGAGACAAAAGTTTAGTAACTTGATGCACGGACTTTAAAGGGTGATCAGATACATAAAAACCCAATAGTTCTTTTTCTAAACGCAACTTTTCTTGGGGTGAAAAATCAGATACGGCAGAAGCCTTGGGTGCAGATTCCCAAGCATTATTACTACTGTCTTGATCTGGTGTTGTTGCTCCTAGAATATCGAAAATATTTATTTGACCGCTTTCTCGATCTTTAGCACGATCTTGCGCCCAAGGTATAACTACTTCTAAATCTTTAGTCAGTTGTTGGCGATTTGGTTCGACACTATCTAGAGCACCACAGTAAATTAAAGCTTCCAAAGCACGGCGGTTAACTGCCCGCAAATCAACGCGATCGCATAAATCGGCTAAAGCCTTAAAACTTCCACCAGTTTGCCTGACCTTTAAAATACATTCAATTGCTCCTTCTCCTAAATTTCTGACGGCCGATAGACCAAACAAAATTTTGCCCGATGCTGGGGTAAAATCAATCTCAGAATAGTTAATATCTGGTTGCTCTATCTCAATACCCATGCTGGCACAAGTGGCAAGATATTTCTGCACTTTGTCAGTGTTGCCACTACTAGCAGTTAGTAACGCTGCCATATACTCAACGGGATAATTAGCTTTAAGATAAGCAGTTTGATAAGTTACATAACCATAAGCAGTTGAGTGGGATTTATTAAAGCAATTAGAAGCCACCTTACCATTGGTCAAAATAAAGTTATGGTCGCGCTCTAGACCAATGTCGTAGACTGGTTGACTACCTAATGATTTGCGACCGATAATTTTCACCACTTTTGTAACTCCTTAAAATCTATTTAAGCTTAATTTTTGGTACTTATTGTTAATTAGTCTAGCAATTCTATCTCAATTTTCTATTTTAAATTAACCATTTTTTGTGACTAATCGCGGTCGTTCCTGCTCTATTTACAAGAATCTTCACTTCTCTTAGTCGCAAAGTTGTTAATTTAGCAGTGTGTAAAGAATATTGAACTTTCAAAAAATGATTACGGAATATCTGGTTAAGACTAAGTATCTCATAGACAGTTAGTCGCACAAAGAACCAGAAAACCTTATGAACTACGACAGTCCAGGTCATGCTGACCAGCTTAGTACCCATCTTCTTGAGAAATGGAACGAAACCATCCAATCTGGTTATGAGAGCTTAGAACCTGAGTGGGGAAGCCGCTTTTTTACTATTGACCCGGCAACTGTGACCAATCCGATTCCAGCACCCATTCAGTGGTTTGGTGATCCAGCAGAGCCAAACTTCTGTATTGGGGAACAAGTAGCACAGCAGCTATCAGACTGGGATGTTAGAGGTCGGCACGAGTTGCACAATGAATACTGTGAATATCATATAATCGAGCGGCTTGATGCTACAGGTCGTCTGCGACCTAAAAGAATTCAGGTAACCACTGAACTGCGAGAATACTGGGTTTGTATGGCGATACATGACCCCACTAAAGTACGCGAGATGACCCAAAACATTCTGGGATTTCAGCCTAGTTGGGAAGATCTTTACGGAGTCAGTGACCCATTTAAGCTGACCGAAAAGCAGAGGGAAATCAATTTTTCTACCCTAGTTGCTGGTCACGGCAATGATAACCAACTGGCAGTACAGGGAGTTCCAGCTCAACCCAGAGGAAGGCTGAACAGGGAAAATGCCCTATTTATGACCCACCCAATCAACGGGCTAGATGACTTACTTTATATTGTCATGTTTGGAGCTAGACCCTACGCCAGTAGCGCGGCTAGTAGTCTGGAACGAGCCACGAGGGAACAACTCTTCCGAGAATTTGGGGTTGAGCACTTAGCTTGTCGCCATGCCGATCCAGCAGCGGCTTTGGGTGCTTACGGTGCGGCTTTTAATGGTCGAGTTGTTGCCTTTGCTAACCCCTTGGGAATGTACATCAAATCCTTCACCAAGAGCGCGTTTCTCTATCAAGATGATCTGATTCCAGACTCCTGGGTGCGTTTAAGTCGAGGTCAAGAAGAGGGGATGTATCAGCGGCTGGAATTTGGTCCTGCTGATAATGAGCCAGTCTTTTTGGATGAGATTATGGTTGATGTTGGTAGCAGCCAGCAATCTCTCACAGGTGGCTTTCAGGTAGTGCAACAAATGGAAGTTGGGCCTTTGGTGTTGGTGGGAGAACCGACTCCGGTTGCAGAGGAGGAGTATGTTGTCCTCAACGCTAGTGATCAACCTATCCAATGCCGTGAAGCTGCTGTTTGCGGTCAGATTAGGACACTAAAACAAGCCTATGACGACGCTCAGCAGATGATTCGTGTCGCTCCGCGCACCATGGGACGCAAGGGATAAAGCAGCCAATGGCACCTACACTACAAGAAGGTATTTATCACGCTCCTCAAGTTAGACCCGGAAAGTTTTTTAATATCCTGTTTCTGCGCGTCCAAGATGGTTTTAGTGCTCCTCAAGTAGGGGAGTCGTTTCTCAAGCTATGGGAAATGTATCAGCAACTCAAAGGCGGCAACGTTGGGGATTTACCTGGACATCCCCTCCCTAGTGGAGAACTGACGGTGCTGGTGGGATATGGCCCTAATGTGTTCCAACTCCCGGAGGCTAAGCGATTGCTGCCTAGTGAACTTGGTAGTAAAAACCAGTTTCGCTCACCCTTGCCAACAGGAGGAGGTCGTCTTCTGGGACCATCGGGCTTGATTTACGCTGATGATGTGCGCCTTAATCCGGCTACTGAGGAGATTGCTGTTCAATTTATTGCAGAAACTCAACTGGCTGTTAATCGTGCGGTTGTGGAAACTTGGAAATTTCTGCAAGATCTTACAGATCCAGAAACTGGCAGTGTACCCTTAATGTTGACCAGCTTCTACAGCGGATTTCAGCGAGATGATGGTCGTAGCTGGATTGATTTTCATGATGGTCTCTCTAATCTGAGGAGTGAGGAGCGAGAAAGGGTAATTGCCATCAAGCCGAATCAGGATAGCTGGACTGAAGGCGGCACCTATTTAGCTTTCCTCCGGCTGGGAGTAGACTTGACGGCTTGGGGCAAACTTAACCGTCAGCAACAGGAACTTTTGGTGGGTAGGGATAAATTATCTGGTTGTCCTTTAGTATCTCTGGATAGTCAAGGTCAGCCTATGGTTAATACAGGTTGTCCCTTTGCTGGTACTAGAGAGGTTTCTGAGGCTGAGGAAGGTAATAGCAATGGACAGTTCCGTGAACCTCTAAGTGTCATTGAGCCAGTTTTGCGCCAAAGCCATGTCCAGAGGGCAAATATGCACATAGGGCCAGTAAGCGATCGCAACTCACTGCGCGTTTTCCGACAGGGGTATGAGTTTTTGGAACCGATAGACAGTTCACCAGGCTTTCGGGCCGGGTTAAATTTTGTCAGTTTCCAAGATACTCCTGAACGTTTACGTCGCATGCTGACTCAATCCACATGGCTTGGTCGTACTAACTTTGGTGGAGATCCAGATAATCAATTACCAGGTATGGATCGCTTGTTAACTGTGCGTGCTGCTGGAGTATTTTTAGTGCCACCTGTCGTTGAGGGAGAAGTGTTTCCTGGCTCCAGTATTTTTCTTTGAACTATAGCAGTTCTTGCTGATCATCCTGGAAAGGAGTTCAGAATGGAGTACTTCTGAACTTCTGTATTCTTCTTGTCCAATACAAAAGTGATCTGTGTCTCTACTTGGCGCAGGCATAGGTAAAATGATTACTCTCTGCTACCGACGCTTTTGTCCTGAGGCCCTATGTCTTTTGTTGGTCTACACATTCATAGCGATTACAGCTTACTTGATGGTGCCTCTCAGCTACCAGCCCTGGTGGATCGAGCCCTTGAGTTGGGAATGCCTGCGATCGCACTGACGGATCATGGTGTGATGTATGGTGCGATCGAACTCATTAAAGTCTGCCGTGGTAAAGGCATCAAGCCGATTATCGGTAACGAAATGTATGTCATCAATGGTGATATTGAGCATAAGGGTCGTTACCGCAAATATCACCAAGTTGTTTTAGCAAAAAATACCCTAGGCTACAAAAATTTAGTCAAGTTAACCACAATTTCTCACCTCAAAGGAGTTCAGGGGAAAGGCATTTTTTCTCGTCCTTGTATTAATAAAGAACTGCTTAAGCAGTACCACGAAGGTTTAATTGTTACTAGTGCCTGCTTGGGGGGAGAAGTTCCTCAAGCAATCCTCAAAGGCGACACAGCACTGGCTCGTGAAGTTGCCCGGTGGTACCAAGAAGTTTTTGGTGAAGATTACTATCTAGAAATTCAAGACCACGGTTCGATGGAAGACCGTGTTGTTAACGTTGAAATTGTTAAAATTGCTCGTGAGTTAGGGATTGAAATTATCGCTACTAACGACTCTCACTATACATCCTGCTACGATGTTGAGGCTCACGACGCCTTGCTTTGTATTCAAACTGGCAAGCTAATTGTTGAAGATAAACGGATGCGCTATAGCGGTACGGAATATCTCAAATCTGCTGAAGAAATGGCGCAACTGTTCCGAGATCATCTACCGTCTGAAGTAATTCAAGAAGCGATCGCTACCACTTTAGAAGTGGCAGACAAAATCAAGCCTTACGATATTTTGGGAGAACCTCGTATTCCCAATTATCCTGTTCCCAGTGGTCATACTGCTGATACTTATCTGGAGGAAGTTACCTGGAAAGGACTAATGGCACGCTTAAAGTGCCACTCTCGTAGCGAAATTGACTCTACGTATAAAGAGCGCTTAGAGTATGAGCTAAAAATGATGCAACAGATGGGGTTCTCTACCTACTTTTTAGTAGTTTGGGACTACATTAAATATGCTAGAGATCAAAGTATTCCTGTTGGACCTGGTAGAGGTTCGGCGGCTGGTTCTCTGGTCGCTTACGCCTTGAAAATTACTAATATTGATCCAGTTCATCATGGGCTACTCTTTGAGCGATTCTTAAATCCAGAACGGAAATCGATGCCGGATATTGACACCGATTTCTGTATTGAAAGACGCGATGAAGTGATTGAGTATGTCACCGATAAATATGGCAAAGAACGGGTGGCACAGATTATTACTTTTAACCGTCTCACTTCTAAAGCTGTCTTAAAAGATGTTGCTAGGGTGTTAAATATTCCCTACGGTGAATCTGACAAAATGGCTAAGCTTATTCCTGTGGTACGGGGTAAGCCAACCAAACTCTCTGTGATGATTTCTGAGAAGACGCCATCCCCAGAATTTAAAGAAGCTTATGATAAAGACCCCAAAGTCCGCCATTGGTTAGATATGGCAATACGGATTGAGGGTACTAATAAAACTTTTGGAGTTCATGCTGCTGGTGTAGTAATTTCAGCAGAACCTTTGGACGAAATTGTGCCTTTGCAGGTAAATAATGATGGTTCTGTGATTACTCAGTATTTTATGGAAGATCTGGAGTCGCTGGGACTGTTGAAAATGGATTTTCTGGGGCTGAAAAATCTAACTACTATCCAAAAAACTGCGGAATTAATTAAGCAAAACCAAAACATTGAACTAGATTTAGATCAGCTCCCTATTGAGGAAAGAAAAGCTTTCCAGATTTTAGCAAAAGGAACAGTCAAGAAAATACCCGATGATATTAAAGGAACCTACGGACTGTTAGAACAAGGAGAGTTAGAAGGAGTTTTTCAGTTAGAATCTTCCGGGATGCGCCAGATTGTTAAGGAACTCAAGCCCTCTAGTATTGAAGATATTTCTTCAATTTTGGCGCTATATCGACCAGGCCCTTTAGATGCTGGTTTGATACCTAAGTTTATTGAACGTAAGCACGACCGTCAAAAAATACGGTACGAACACCAATTACTAGAACCAATTCTCCAAGAGACTTATGGCATCCTGGTATATCAAGAGCAAATCATGCGTATGGCGCAAGATTTAGCAGGTTATTCTTTAGGTCAAGCTGATTTATTAAGGCGGGCTATGGGTAAGAAAAAAGTTTCTGAGATGCAAAAACATCGAGAAACTTTTATCGATGGATCAGCAAAGAATGGTATACCCAAAAGATTAGCTGAAGAATTATTTGAGCAAATGGTACTATTTGCTGAATATTGCTTGAGTTATGACACAGAGATATTAACTGTTGAATACGGTTCTTTGCCTATTGGTAAAATTGTCGAGCAACAGATTAAATGTACTGTCTACAGCATCGATAGTAATGGATACGTTTATACACAACCAATTGCCCAATGGCATGAGCGTGGAGAACAAGAGGTATTTGAATATATCTTAGAAGATGGTTCAAGTATTCGAGCAACAAAAGACCATAAATTTATGACAATTGACGGTCAGATGCTCCCTGTAGATGAGATATTTGAGCGAGGTTTAGAACTAAAATATGTAGCAGAATGGCAATCTTTACCGGAATTTGAAAAGATTACTTAGAGTCATAGCGTTTCAGCTAAATTTAGCGACCGCGTTTTAGATATCAAAGGTTATCCTTAGATGTAATAAACTTGTGTCTACTAAAGAAACTTGAATTTTGCCTATAGGTTGAAATTTACTTAATTCTTTACGAAAGAAGAAAATGCTTGCCTGCAATAGTCTAGGTTCTATCGCAATTTTCGATTGAGTTGATTGCAATCATCTATTGATGGACTCCTGAAGCTAGTTGCATTACCTTTGCCTGAAAACGCTATAGTAGATAAGTTTGCGTCTGCCTGACTGTACTGCCCAAATACAGCTATTTTTGTAAGGATTTATACTGGAGTTTAGAGCTATTATTACCCACTAAGGGTAAACTCTTGACTTCCAGTTACGGGAGTCATCTCAACTTAAGGCTTAGCACATTTATGCAAGTGTAGTGCAATGCAACCTGATTTACAGGATCTCGAAATCACTAAGGGAGAAATAAAGCACTGTAGCGGCGTGAGTACTGATGCTGTTTATAAACCGCCGACTCTCCGCAAGTTTTCGGCTGAGATTACTAAAACATTTCTGATAATTCTGTTGATTGGTCTCAGTTGCTTTGTGTTTGTTCAAATATTTCCTCAACATTTGTTAGTATTCTTGGCTATTCATGCAGTTGCTGCTGTTAGCTTATTATTAGATGATTGTATTAAGATTTATTTAAGCAAAAAACGCCGCAATCTCATTAGATTATTCCAAGATGTCGAGCGTTACAATTCTGTAATCCGAGCAATCGACATTAACGATCAAATAGAAGCCGTAGGTAACCCTGAAGTAAGTTTGAACAACCGCACAAAGGTTATTCACGCTCTCCGGCTGACTAGAGAGGATATTATTCGTGCTTTAAAGACTGAGCGAATTCTCAGAGAGAATGAGAGTTTTATAAAGTTTAATTCTGACTTATTTGACAGTAATTTGATGGCTTTGACAGCATTGCAAGTAAATGACCAAGCAAGTGAACATGGACGGTTGCTTAATGAAGCTTTACAGATTGTTGTGGATGTGCAAGAGGAAATGAAGCGGTTACAAACTCAGCGTTTTTCGTAGCTATATAATTAATCAGTTACAACCCGGTTAAGACTTTATCTTCTTATAGATACAAAAGTTATTCTGATAACTTCTAAATAAGGCAAAGTGATCACTTAACAGCGTAACCAAGTTATTACTGTATCACTGACACTAGTGAAGCCAATAGTCCCCAAGAGCGATGTTCTCAAGAATCATCGCCAAAAACTCATTTGCATTGAATTATGGCTAATATTCTAAGAGCGATAAAGACAATTGTCGATAACCCTATATCTGATTTGGTTAGTTATTACAAAGGCAGTAATAGAATTAATCAGGTAGGAGATGTTTTAGAATGCTTTATTAAAGATGTTTTCGCTGATACAGTTACTGAAAGTGATCAGCAAAGAAAATTATTGAGATATTCCGAAGTTTTTTCCTATAGTGGCAATGCAAACAATCCCCCTGATTTAATGTTGAAAAATGGTGATGCTATAGAAGTTAAGAAAATAGAGTCATTTCGTGCTGGCATTGCTTTAAACAGTTCTTATCCCAAGTCTAAATTATTTTCCGATAGTCCCCTGATTACGAGCAGTTGTCGTAACTGTGAGAACTGGCAAGAGAAGGACATTGTTTATGCGATTGGAGTAGTACCGCTCAAAAGACTTAAACTGCTTTGGCTCATCTATGGTGATTGTTATGCTGCGGATAGAGAAATTTACGAAAGGATTAAAGACAACATAGGTAGCGGTATTAATGAAATACCAGGCGTAGAATTTTCTAAGACAAAAGAACTGGGTAGAGTAAATAAAGTAGACCCGTTAAGCCTAACTTATCTGAGAATTAGGGGAATGTGGGGAATAGCAAACCCTCTATCAGTTTTTGATTATTTAAATTTACAAGTTTGCGAAAATATTAATTTTCAATTAATAGTCATTATGAGTAAAAGCAAGTACTTGTCTTTTTCAGCACAAGAAAGGAATCAAGTTGAATCGATATCAGCTACTAATTTCAAAATCAACGAAGTTGAGATTAAACATCCTAACAATCCGGTGCAACTTCTTTCTGCTATAGTTATAAACTATAAGTTTTGAGGTAATTGATTTAGTAAACATGAATGTCCTATCTCTATTTTCTGGCTGTGGTGGTTTAGACTTGGGCTTTCGCCAAGCTGGCTTTAATATTGTCTGGGCAAATGAATACGATAAATCGATTTGGTCAACTTACGAATTCAACCATCCAGAGACAAAATTAGACAGAAGAGATTTAAGAACTATTCCATCTTCCGAAATGCCCGATTGTATTGGTATAATTGGGGGACCACCTTGCCAAAGTTGGAGTGAAGCAGGTGCGGGTCGAGGAATTAATGACAGCAGAGGTCAATTGTTCCATGAATATATCAGGATTCTTAAGGATAAACGACCTCGATTTTTTCTAGCAGAAAATGTCAGCGGTATCTTAGCAAAAAAACACAGACAAGCTTTTGCTAATATTCTCAAGCAATTTGAAGAAGCAGGATATAAAATTGCTTATCAATTACTAAATGCTCATCATTTCAGTGTTCCTCAAGACAGAAAAAGAGTAATTATTGTTGGTTATCAACAAGACTTGGGTGGTTGCTTCAATTTTCCTAAGCGCAGGCCTAAAACCCTCAATTTGCAAGATGCTATCTACGACTTAAGTTCGTTAGAACCTATGTCAGTAGAAAATTCTGTCAGTATAGAAGATAATATCTTGTCAGTTAAAAAAGAAAAGCAAGTATATAACCACGAATATTTAATGGGTGGTTTTTCCAGTATTTATCTGTCAAGAAATCGGGTAAGAAATTGGAGTGAGCCATCTTTTACAATTCAAGCTGGAGGTAGACACGCCCCACTGCACCCCCAAGCCAATAAAATGATTTTTGTCGAACCAGATAAATGGAAATTTGACCCTGATTCACCTCAGCCATACCGCAGATTGTCTGTGAGAGAGTGCGCCAGAATCCAGACTTTTCCCGATAATTTTATTTTCAAGTACCACAAGATAGCTAACGGCTACAAAATGGTTGGCAATGCTGTACCTGTGAAATTAGCAGAAATCTTAGCAAAAAAGATACTGGAAGACCTACAGCAGTATCAAAAATCTGGCTTTTGTAATAAGGTGTGTAAAAGCCCAGAAACTGAACAGCTAGCTCTCTCAATTTAGTTAAGACACGGTTTCCTTACTATTGACAAATAACTAAGGCAATACTAGATAAGATGCGAAAGCAACACTAGCCAAACTAAGTGAGATACGAAGACTCCTCCTAGTCCCCTAGTCCTAGTTTAGAACTCACATAAGACCGCAATAAATCATTACCGGGTGCAACCAGACCGACAGAGTTAAAATGACTACCAAACCCAAAATTATTGTCTTGGATGATGACCCCACAGGTTCTCAGACAGTTCACAGTTGCCTGCTGCTAATGCACTGGGATATTGAGACTTTAAAGTTAGGTCTCAAAGATGACTCACCAATTTTTTTCGTACTAACAAATACCAGAGCTCTCACACCAGAGCAAGCTGCAGCAGTTACCAGAGAAGCCTGCCACAATCTCAAAATCGCCATCGAAGCCGAGGGAATAGAAGATTTTCTGGTTGTTAGTCGTTCTGACTCTACTCTGCGGGGACATTACCCAGTAGAAACAGACGTAATTGCCGCAGAAGTTGGGCCTTTTGACGCCCATTTTCTAGTCCCCGCCTTTTTTGAAGGGGGAAGAGTAACCCGCGATAGCATACATTACCTGATGATTGACGGCACTCCGACACCAGTGCATGAAACCGAGTTTGCTCGTGACTCTGTTTTTGGCTATCATCACAGCTATTTACCAGATTATGTAGCAGAGAAAACTCAAGGTCGCATTCAGGCGAGTTCTGTAGAACGCTTTGTACTCTCTGACATCCGCCAAGGTAGTTTGGAACGTCTTCGGCAGCTTAGCGATAACCAGTGCGGCGTTGTCGATGGAGAAACCCAAGCAGACTTAGACAAATTCGCGGCAGATGTCCTGGCAACTGCGGCACAGGGCAAACGCTTTTTGTTTCGCTCTGCTGCCAGTATCTTAACCTCCTTTGCCAATCTTGGTCCCCAGCCAGTGGCAGCAGCAGAAATGGCTCAGTATGTACGGCAGGGAAAACCTGGGGTGGTAGTTGTCGGTTCCCATGTCAAAAAAACAACGCAACAGTTGGAGCAACTGCTGCAAGAGCCGGGAATTATTGGTATAGAAGTAGAAGTAGTTGATCTACTAGATGAGTCAGCAGCGCAACGAGGAGCCCTCTTGAGCAAAACTCTAGAACTCGTTCAGGAGGCTCACGCCGCTAATAAAACTCCAGTAATCTACACCAGCCGCCAGGAAATGGTATTTGATAACAGGCAAACGCGACTGGAGTTTGGCGCAGCAGTTTCAGCTTTACTAATGGATATGGTGCGGGGGTTGCCAGCTAATCTGGGGTTTTTGATTAGCAAGGGAGGGATTACCTCTAACGATGTTTTGAGTAGTGGTCTTGCCTTAAGATCAGCACGGCTACTAGGTCAAATTATCCCCGGATGCTCTGTGGTGCGGACTCCTGCTGACCATCCCCAGTTTCCCAATTTGCCCGTGGTACTCTTCCCCGGCAACGTAGGAGATGCCAAGGCGTTAGTAACTGTTTATCAGCGATTGAGCCAGATTCAAGCTAATTCGTAATCAGGAATTTAGGAGCTTACCAGATTCCATGACAAATTAGGAATTACTTATTACGAATTAGTTGAGGGAGTTCACCACGAGGAATGCTCTTAAGGTACGATTATGTCGTTTAGTTAGTCGGTTGGCCGACGATGAGCCTGTTTTTACATGAGTTCTGATTCTGACCAACAATCCGAAGTTTCCACTGTCTCCCCCAGTGAATTGGTAGTAGATTGCAATTTACAAGTACGCCTGAAAAGTGAAGGGGAACGGCTGCTGTTGATTTTGCCACCGGAATCGGAATTACCCGGTGCCGCCATTTGGTCTGACCTTTGGGAGCAGCTGAAGCAGCGCCTCAATGGTGGTGAGCGCTTTTGGCAACCAAAGGCGGCTGTGCATCTCCTGGCTCAAGACCAATTGTTGGACGTACAGAAGTTACAGGCAATAGCTGAGGCTTTGTCTGAGGTCGAGTTGCAGCTAGCACGAATCCATACTAGTCGCAGACAGACTGCTGTTGCGGCTGCTACTGGTGGTTACTCAGTAGAACAGCAATCTCCTGATTATCCTCTCCATCCCAAGCCTTCAGAACCTGCCGAGTCATTAGCAGAACCCCTTTACTTACAAATAACAGTTCGTAATGGTGTTGAAATCCGTCACCCCGGCACTATTGTTATACTAGGAGACTTAAATCCAGGAGGCAGTTTAATTGCCGCAGGAGATATCTTCGTCTGGGGTCGTCTACGAGGGGTTGCTCATGCTGGTGCTAATGGCAACCGAGAAGGTCGGATTATGGCGCTACAAATGGAACCAACACAGCTACGAATTGCTGATGCCGTAGCTAGGGCCCCAGGAAAGCCACTATCTGAGTACCATCCTGAAGTGGCTTATGTGACACCAGAAGGGATTCGCATTGCCAAAGCCACCGATTTTGCTAAGACCCACTTTTCCATGTTGAATCAATGAGTCGCATTATAGTTGTCACCTCCGGTAAAGGTGGGGTGGGTAAAACTACCGTTACCGCTAATTTAGGAATGGCCCTGGCTAAATTGGGTCGCAGAGTTGCCTTGGTAGATGCGGATTTTGGTCTAAGAAATTTAGACTTACTCTTGGGTCTAGAAAATCGGGTAGTCTACACAGCAATCGAGGTGATGGCTGGTCAGTGCCGTCTAGACCAAGCATTGGTAAAAGACAAGCGCCAAGAAGGATTAGTACTACTACCTGCTGCCCAAAGTCGCACTAAAGAAGCAGTTAGCCCCCTCCAGATGAAAAAGCTAGTCACCGTATTAGCTCAAAAATACCAATATATTTTGGTTGATAGCCCCGCCGGGATTGAAATGGGTTTCCGTAATGCAATTGTTGCTGCCTCGGAAGCCTTAATTGTAACGACACCAGAAATTGCTGCGGTGCGAGATGCTGACAGAGTTGTCGGGTTACTCGAAGCCCAAGGTATCAAGCGCCTCAGGTTAATTGTTAACCGCCTTAAACCAGCAATGGTGCAAGCAGACCAGATGATGTCTGTCCAAGATGTTCAAGAAATTCTTGCTATCCCTCTGATTGGCGTGATACCCGACGACGAGCGGATTCTTGTTTCTACTAACCGGGGTGAACCTCTGGTATTGGAAGAAAAACTCTCCATACCAGGAATCGCAGTCAATAATATCGCCAGACGTCTAGAAGGTGAGAAAGTACCCTTCCTAGATTTGATGGCAGAACACGATAATCTGCTAAACCGCATCCGTCGTTTGTTCAGAGGTTAAGTTTTACCCTCTCTATTTGGCCTCTTTAGGGGTGAGGCTTGTTATTTAAGAATTGCTAAATAATGCCAACCAAGACCCAACAATTGAAATTCGAGATTTCCTAACCTGATCGTGAAGATACCCCAACCCCCCAAGCCCTATGATTAGCGAACTTCTGGAACGACTTTTTCCCTGGACTAGTGCAACCAACACTCGTGAGCAAGTCAAAAACCGCCTGCAGCTAGTAATTGCCCACGACAGATCTGATTTAAGCCCGAAGATGGTTGAGTCAATGCGTCAAGAAATCCTGGAAGTCGTTTCTCGCTACGTGGAAATTGATGGCGAGGGGTTGGAGTTTTCCTTAGAGAGTAACCAAAGGGCAACAGCGTTGATTGCTAATTTACCAATCCGGCGCATCAAAGAAGAACCACCTTTGCCCTCCACAGAGTGAGTAAAGCCCTTAGCTGTTTAACAGGGGAAGTTTTTTCCTCAAACTTTGTGACAACTCAACACCTCTAAAACAGCAAGCTGAAAACTGTAAGCCTCCACTGTGATCCCTATGGGTGATAATCTAAAAGACGGTAATTTGAAGCTTTAATACAGAGTTTCCGTCCCACTGTATCTGTAAAGAGCACTGAATCACACTTATAAGCGCAAGCATGGTAGCCACCTCAGAAAAAACGAACATTGGCCTTATTACCCAAATCATCGGTCCTGTGATCGATGTTGAGTTTTCTCGCGGTAATATGCCGCAAATTTACAACGCCTTAAAAATTGAAGGCAAAAACCAAGCCGGTCAGGATGTCTCCGTCACCTGTGAAGTACAACAGTTGTTAGGCGACAATAAGGTACGGGCTGTATCGATGAGTGGTACAGACGGCTTGGTACGGGGCATGGAAGTTGTTAATACTGGTGCCCCCATTAGAGTTCCTGTTGGTAAGGTCACCTTGGGACGGATTTTCAATGTGTTGGGTGAACCGGTAGACAACCAAGGTCCAGTCAATGCCGAGGAAACCTTCCCCATTCACCGAGATGCTCCTAAAATGACAGAGCTGGAGACTAAACCCTCTGTCTTTGAAACCGGCATTAAAGTAATTGACTTGTTAACCCCCTATCGTCGGGGCGGCAAAATTGGTCTATTTGGCGGTGCAGGCGTCGGTAAGACCGTGATCATGATGGAACTGATCAACAACATTGCTACCAAGCATGGTGGCGTGTCTGTGTTCGGCGGTGTCGGCGAACGCACCCGTGAGGGCAATGACCTCTACAACGAAATGATAGAGTCGAGTGTCATTAACAAAGACAACCTCAACGAATCCAAGATCGCGCTAGTCTACGGTCAGATGAACGAGCCACCGGGAGCTAGAATGCGCGTTGGTCTTTCGGCACTGACCATGGCAGAATACTTTCGGGATGTCAGTAAGCAAGACGTTTTGCTGTTCATCGACAACATTTTCCGCTTTGTGCAGGCGGGTTCTGAAGTATCAGCACTTCTGGGCAGGATGCCTTCTGCTGTAGGATATCAGCCCACCCTAGGAACTGATATGGGGGCATTGCAAGAGCGCATTACCTCCACCACGGAAGGGTCAATTACCTCAATTCAAGCAGTCTACGTGCCAGCGGACGACTTGACTGACCCCGCACCAGCAACTACCTTCGCTCACTTGGATGGTACTACGGTGTTATCGCGTGCCCTGGCATCTAAAGGCATTTATCCGGCTGTAGACCCGCTCAATTCAGCCTCAACGATGTTGCAGCCAAATATCGTGGGTGAAGAGCACTACAACACAGCTCGTGCTGTACAGCAAACGCTACAGCGCTATAAGGAACTCCAAGACATCATCGCCATTCTTGGATTGGATGAATTGTCAGAAGAAGACCGAGTGATCGTAGCCCGTGCGCGGAAGATTGAGCGCTTTTTATCTCAGCCCTTCTTTGTGGCGGAAATTTTCACAGGTTCCCCCGGTCAATACGTCACCCTAGAGAATACCATCAAGGGCTTCCAGATGATTCTCAACGGGGAATTTGACGACTTGCCAGAGCAGGCTTTCTACCTAGTGGGCGATATTGACCAAGCGATCGCCAAAGCTCAGAAAATGAAGAGTTAAATCAGTTTTGCAGGTTGGAAGGTCGAAGGTCGAAAGAGAATACTAACCTGCTTCCCTTATAGCCCTCCAACCTGTAACCCTTAACCCACAACCTGCTAACCTGTAACCTATTCTTATGACCCTAACTGTTCGTGTAGTAGCTCCCGACAAAACTGTCTTGAATTCTGAGGCTGAAGAAGTAATTCTGCCAAGTACCACTGGTCAACTGGGCATTTTGAGCAATCATGCTCCTCTATTATCAGCTCTTGATATTGGGGTAATGCGAGTTCGTCCTGGTAAAGACTGGATTGCGATCGCTCTGATGGGTGGCTTTGCTGAAGTTGAAAACAACGAAGTGACAATTCTTGTTAACGGCGCTGAACGGGGAGATCAAATCGACAAGGAAAAAGCGCGGGAAGCCTTTGCCCAAGCCCAAGAGCGTTTTAATCAGCTCCAAGCTGGCGAAAATCGCCAAGAAACAATTCAGGCTACTCAAGCTCTCAAAAGAGCGCGTGCCCGCTTTCAAGCCGCTGGTGGTATGGTTTGAGCAAGGGAATGGGGGACTGCCTAAGGAGGAAAAATTTCTCGACTTAGCAGATATTTTTAACCACTTCTCTCATCTAATTAAAAAATAAAAAGGCAAAAGAAAGAACTAATTCTCTTCTTTTGCCTTTTGCTTATCTATAGTGAATCCCTTTTTCAAGGTAGTCTTCGAGATAGATGCCTCACTTTTTTGTCTGCTTAGGCACTGCCCGTAAAACCGACTTCCGGGAACTTTGTCTGGGCTTCAGACATCGGACGATTCCTGCCTTCCTCTTGCCAGTAGTTAATCACTTCTGTAGCTTTGTTGAGCAGTTCAATACGATCCATGTCGCTAATCCAGTGCTTAGCTTCTAACTCATCTTTGAGCTGTTCCCAGGCGTCGTTCCTGGGCCAAAAGAAGTAACACGTTAAGGGGCTAGTACCTTTGCCCACGACTTGATCTACTGCTAAGGCAACGTTTTCATCCAACCAGAGAACTTTGAGAATAAACTTCGACAAATACACCTCCAGGGAAATCCCAGGACTCCTGCAATTACTCTACAGCCCCCAATTTTACCCCACAGAAGCCGCGGCTGAACAGAACTAGTTTAACAATCTGTTGGTGTAGTCTAGTGCGTGACCTGTATGCGTTACGATTCAAGAGTCTTGTGATGTTAGCTTTTTTGTGACCAATCTCCAATCCCCAACACTCATTGCCCACAATCCTGCTTTAGTAGTATTCGATATTGACGGTGTCGTGCGTGATGTTGCTGGCTCTTACCGACGAGCGATTATCGATAGCGTGGAACATTTTACTGATGGTCTATATCGACCTTCCATGGTAGAAATTGACCAACTTAAGTCAGAAGGCATCTGGAACAATGATTGGGACGCATCACAGGAGCTAATTTACCGCTACTTTGAGACTCAGGGTAAGGTGCGAACACAAGTGCCCCTTGAATACGAGAGTCTGATCGCTTTTTTTAACTCTCGCTACCGAGGCTCAGATCCAGAAAATTGGACGGGATATATCTGTAACGAACCTCTACTCTTACAGCCTAGCTATCTAGAAACTCTGAGATCGGCAGGAATTCCCTGGGGCTTTTTCAGCGGTGCCACCAGAGACGAAGCTAAATATGCCTTAGAAAAACGCCTTGGTCTCCAAACACCAGTGATAATCGCCATGGAGGATGCCCCTGGTAAACCCGATCCTACTGGTTTATTGACAACAGTTGAGCAGCTAGAGCAAAGACATCAAGTTGGGGCAAAACTTCCCGTGATTTATGCCGGAGATACAGTAGCTGATATGTATACCGTCGAGAAAGCTAGGAACCTTCATCCTCAACGCCACTGGATTGGTGTAGGCATTTTGCCTCCTCATGTTCAACAGACACCAGAACGCAGTAAAGCTTACGCACAGACACTCAAAACCGCTGGTGCCACAGTAGTTTTGGCTAACATAGAGCAGTTGAATCTTCAACAGATTCAGCAACTGGTAAGTCAATGAACTCATCTAGATCACCAACCAAAGATTTAGTGCTGATTGGAGGGGGACACAGCCATGCGATCGCACTGAAGAAATTTGGTATGCAACCCCTGCCAGAGGTGAGGTTAACCCTAATTACCAATGTATCAGAAACTCCTTACTCAGGAATGCTGCCAGGGTATGTAGCCGGTTTGTATAACTTTGATCAATGTCATATTGACCTGCGTCCCCTGGCTAATTTTGCCCAAGCACGCATCTATGTTGACCGGGCAATCGGCCTTGACCTAGAAAATAATCGTGTCATCTGCGCTAATCGCCCACCAGTTCCCTTTGACCTACTCTCAATTGACATTGGCAGTACACCCGCAGCCTTAACCGTACCCGGTGCCGCAACCTACACAATCCCTGTTAAGCCAATATCTCAGTTTCTTACCTATTGGCGAGAAGTAACTCAAGAAGTTACTCAATTTCCCCATAAAAAAATCCGTCTGGCAGTTGTCGGCGGTGGAGCAGGCGGTGTAGAGTTAACTCTGGCGGTTCAAGCCCATCTGCACCGCATTTACCGCCAAGCCCAGCAACCAAGCCAAAACCTAGAAATACATCTCTTCCAGCGCGGTGCTTCTTTGTTGCCAGAACGCCATCCTTGGGTTGGTCAAAGTCTCCAGCAGATTCTCCAGCGTCGGGGAGTTAAATTGCATCTTCGGGAAAATGTTAGCGCTGTACAGGCACTTGCTGACGAACCAAAGGCCAATGCCTCTACACCGAAGATGGTTCAATGCCAGTCAGGCCTGATAGTTGAATGCGATCGCGTCTTTTGGGTAACTCAGGCATCCGCAGCACCCTGGCTAAGGCAATCAGGACTGGCAACTGATGCCAGAGGCTTTATTGAAGTGAGCGATACATTGCAATCTATCTCCCACCCTCAGCTATTCGCCGCTGGAGATGTTGCCACGATGGTCAACCACCCCCGCCCCAAGGCAGGAGTTTTTGCCGTGCGTCAGGGCCAGCCACTCTTCGACAATCTCCGACGCGCCCTACTAGGCAAATCTCTCAAGTCCTTTGTCCCTCAAAGAGAATTCCTCATCTTAATTGGCACTGGCAATCGCCAAGCACTAGCCTCTCGTAGTTGGTTCGGCTTGGGTCCTAATCCCTTACTCTGGCGCTGGAAAGATTACATAGACCGCAAGTTTATGGAGCAATTTAATAATCTAGCTTCGGAGATGGAGAGTCAGGGAGATAGGGGAGACAAGGTTTTATCCTCTCCGTCTTCTGACATCTCTGACACCGCAGAGACTCTCATGCGTTGTGGTGGTTGTGGCGCTAAAGTCGGTAGCTTTGTGCTGGAGAGGGTTTTACATCGAATTAGACAAGAAAATCCAGATGGGATAGAACGAGAAGACATTCTCATTGGACTAGATGCACCAGACGATGCGGCAGTTATCAGTGTGCCAGTAGGTCAAGTGATGGTACAGACCATAGATTATTTTCGGTCTCTGCTTGATGACCCATTTTTACTAGGGCAAATTACAGCCAATCATTGCCTCAGCGATATTTTTGCTATGGGAGCCCAGGCTCAGAGTGTACTAGCGATCGCTACTATTCCCTATGCTGCGCCAGCTAAACTGGAAGATACCCTTTATCAATTGCTTTCTGGAGCAACCAAAGTCCTCAATCAAGCTCAAGCTGTTCTAATTGGTGGACACACTACTGAGGGAGCAGAACTCGCTTTTGGTCTCTCCTGTAATGGTTTAGTGGTTCCCGAACAGCTTCTACGCAAAGGAGGAATCAAACCAGGTCACGTGCTGATTTTAACTAAAGCCTTGGGGACAGGGATACTCTTTGCGGCTGATATGCGCCTTAAGGCAAAAGGACGTTGGATTGAACCAGCAATTGAGTCAATGTTACTCTCCAACCAGGCAGCAGCAACCTGTCTACGGCAACACCAAGCCAGCGCCTGCACTGATGTTACGGGCTTTGGGCTACTCGGACACTTAAGGGAAATGGTTCTAGCCTCTCAAGTAGCAGTTGAACTCAATTTGGCAGCAATCCCAGTCTTAGAGGGAGTGATGGAAACTCTACAACAAGGCATTTTTAGCTCCCTCTATCCGGCAAACTTGCGTCTATCGGACTCGATTGTTAATAAGAGTCAGGTGAGTGTTCACCCTCTCTATCCCCTGCTATTCGATCCCCAAACTTCAGGCGGATTGCTAGCCTCCATCCCCGCTGACCAAGCTAATTCTTGTTTAATTGCCTTAAAGAACTTGGGATATACCCACAGCAGTATTATCGGTCAGGTTAACTCCCCGGTTAATCAGGTACAGCCCATTAAAATCAAGGAATAGAGGGAAATCTAAACCCCAACTCAGGTTCTACCCTATCCTATGTCCCAGCCTCTCGCGCCCGCCGAATTTCTCAACACACCAGGAGTAGTTCTAGATGTTCGTTCTCCTGCTGAGTATGCACAAGGTCACATTCCTGGGGCTATTAGTTTCCCCCTCTTCAATGATGATGAACGGGCAAAGGTGGGCATCTGCTACAAGCACCAGGGACATGAAACGGCTGTGGAACTGGGATTTGCGATCGCAGGGCCCAAATTTGCTGGCTTTATTGCTCAAGCTAAGGTGCTCGCTCCCCATCGTCAAGTCCGTCTCTATTGCTGGCGGGGTGGCATGCGTAGTGCTGCGGTAGCTTGGGTGCTAGAAACTGGTGGACTCGATGTTTCTTTACTAGTAGGAGGCTATAAAGCATTCCGTCGCTGGAGTCGTTCTCTGCTAGCTATCCCCCAAAAGATGATCATTCTGGGTGGTATGACTGGTACAGGTAAGACTAACCTGCTTACTGTCTTGGCTAACCAAGGTGAACAGGTTCTAGACTTAGAAGGCATCGCTAGCCATCGCGGCAGTAGTTACGGCGGTCTAGGATTACCACCTCAGCCAACCAATGAACAATTCTGGAACTTAATCACCCTACACTGGGCTAGTTTGAATCGCCACGTACCTGTGTGGATTGAAGCCGAAAGTAAGCGCATTGGCTGCTGTTGTATCCCAGAGGAAATTTTTCAGCAGATGGAATTGGCTCCCTTAATTCAGGTTAGTCGCCCTCGTCAAGAAAGACTAGCTTTATTGGTAGATATGTATGGAGATGCAGATATTAATCAGTTGGCAACAGCTACAGAACGTATTGGCAAGCGACTAGGCGGTTTGCGGACTAAACAGGCTATCAGCTTATTACGGGAGGGCAAACTGGCCCAGGCTTTCGATATTATTCTGGAGTACTACGACAAAACTTACTGCTATGACCTCCAGCAGAGGAATCTACCAATTCATAGTCTAGATATCTCTGGGCTTTCTTCTGAGGAAGGGGCAGTCAAACTACTTGAAACAGCAAGACAGGTTTTGAGTTCCACTGGTTTTCAATCAACTCCAGAGGTAACCACAGAGACATGAAGAAAGTCATCGTCGGCATCATGGGGCCAGGGAACAACGCCACACCTGCTGACCTAAAGCGTGCTTATCAACTGGGTCAGTACATTGCTCAAGCGGGATGGGTATTGTTGACAGGTGGTAGAAAAGCTGGGGTGATGGAGGCCGCTAACCAGGGGGCAAAAGCCGCAGGTGGTTTAACTATCGGTATCTTGCCAACCGAGGACTCCATGGGTATTTCTGAAGCTGTCGATATTGCGATTTGCACAGATTTGGGAAATGCACGCAACAATATCAACGTTCTCTCTAGTGATGTGGTAATTGCCTGTGGTATGGGAACTGGAACCGCCTCAGAAATTGCCCTCGCCTTGAAAGCGGGTAAGAAAGTAGTTCTGCTAAGTGATCATCAAGAAAGCCAATTGTTCTTTGCTAGCCTCTCACCAGACAACATTTTTCTGACAACTAATCCAGAAGCAGCAATCGAGTTTGTTCAAAAGGTCTTAACGAAACATTTTTGAAATTTTCTACTTAGAGATGACCTTGGAATTGCTCTATAGCTATTGCTAAATTTATTCAATAAATTAATACTTCTTTGCTAAAAAAGCTTACCCAGTCCTTTACTTCAGCAGATTGAAGTTGTGTCAGCAAGTATCAGTTATCCATAATCTATTAGGCGAAAAATAACTATATTTGACTATATTTGACTATTTAAGAAGTTAATTGACTGAAGAATAAGTAAGAAATAGAAGGATGAGCTACTGGCTTTTATGGCGATAAGTGAATATTTTAATGATAATTTTTTTCATTAAAATCCTATGCAAACTAGATTACTAATATATAACTCTCCTTAATAAAACCCCCCCCGTAAGCATTTCATCCGGGCTTCTATTTCATTAATATTTAAACAGAGATAGAGGACAAAACATTATGGGATACGAGCTTCCTGAATTACCCTACGACTACACGGCTTTAGAGCCTCACATCTCTAAAAGCACCCTAGAATTTCATCACGACAAGCACCACGCTAAGTACGTGAACAACTACAACCAAATGTCGCAAGACGCTGGCATGGGTGATAAGTCAATTGAGGAAGTTATCAAGGCAACCTACAATGACTCCTCAAAGTCCGGTCTTTTCAACAATGCAGCCCAGGCTTGGAATCATACTTTCTACTGGAATTGCCTGAAGCCTAATGGTGGTGGAGAACCTAAAGGCGCTGTAGCCGATAAAATCAAGGCTGACTTTGGCAGTTTTGATAACTTCAAAGAAGAGTTTAAAAAAGCGGCTACATCTCAGTTTGGTAGTGGTTGGGCTTGGCTAGTTCTAGACAACGGCAAGCTTGCAGTCGCTAAGACTCTGAACGCTGATAACCCAGTCGCTATGGGGAAAACTCCTTTGTTGACCTGCGATGTTTGGGAACATGCCTACTACCTGGATTACCAGAATAAGCGTCCTGACTACGTTGATACCTTCCTCAACAGCCTAGTTAATTGGGACTTCGTTGCTCAGCAAATGTCTGCTGCTCAAGGAGCTGCTGCTGTTTAATTAAGCCCAGATCATCAACTGGCGAATTAGTAATAAGAACAGCCACGGCTCGAGCCGTGGCCGTTTACTCTTTAAAGCTTAGGAATTTCCTGGAAAGCGGCTGGTGACTTGACCTAAGATTTGCTCTGGAGCCACTAAACCGAATGAACGGCTGTCGGTACTTTCAGCGGAATTATCACCCGTAAGGAAGCAACTTCCGTCTTCTTGTACCAAAGCTACCCGTTTTACCAATCGCAAGTCTGTTTGGTAGGGGTGCTGGGCAATAACTATCTCACCAGGCCGAGGCTGTTGATCACGATATGCCTTTAGATCAACTAAAATCTCGTCTTTTGGCTTGAGCAAAGGAGCCATAGATTCTCCTGTGACACAGAAGCGCCGCCGCTTTTTCAGAAGCCAGAGCAAAAGCTCCCTTAAGCTACTTTCTTTGAGTTCATCACCCACTCCAAATCACCCTTACGCAGCGCTTGAGACTAAGTCGGCAGAAAAAATAGATTTTTTGCCTAACTTTTCCCGTTGACTAGCTGGCTTTGTACCAGGCGACATCACGACTTTTAGTGGCCCAGAACATTTGGTGAATCTTTTGCACACTCTCCATCAGTTGGTTAGCGTGTTCGAGACTGACTTCCACCTTGCAGGCAGAGCAAAGCTTTGCTGCTTTCCAAAAGGTATCGTGTAAATCTGGGTACTTCTGGAGATGTTCTGGCTTAAAGTAATCCGTCCAGAGGATGAGTAGCTCCTCCTTCGTTAGCTGTGCTTGCTCTTCCTTAATTTGGATGTACCGAGTTATCGTGTTCTGGTAGGTTGCCATCGCATTCTGATCACCGGCAGCAGGTGGCTGTAGATCAAGAATTTTCTTGGTCATCGATAGCACAGCCTCAGCGTTGATGCGGGCAGCAGAGGGGTCATAGACGCCGCATGGACCATCACAGTGAGCATGAACTTCTGGGGCCGGAAACCACTCTTTGATCTTGGCAATGGCTTTGTTAAACATAGTAAGATTGCAGTTTGTTGATTTTAGAAGACGGTAGGATATCAGGATAGGTGACTCAAAATTGCTACTAGTAAAAGTAGACGCTGCCACCAGATATCTAATATCCCCCCACCCCCCATCTAACTTAGTGCTATTCGGGTTGGGGCGCAATACTAGTGAGCTAGACGATTAGAGAAATTTACTAAAAGGAGGAGTATTTTTGAAGATGCGCTCCACTAATACAGAAAACATACGCTATCAGGAATTAGTTTTTTAGTACACCAAACTCTCTAAGGGGAATTCTGCTCAAAACTGTTACATTTTTTAAATTACTAGGAATAATATAAGTAAGCCCTATAAGGTTTGTCAGTCAGATTCGCGCTTTATTAAGGGTAAATTCTGGCAGGGACAGTTGGTTGGGTACTTGTATCTACCTGACTTAGGAACTGTAGCCCGATAAGATAACCTAATTTTACGTTTTTCCCCAACGGGGAAAAACCAGAAAACGCATTCTCCTTTTCTGACGGAGCTGGGGGGATGCCTATTGTCTTTCTCAATCAATTTGAAGGCTTTGTCCAACTGCCGCAGACATAATTTTAGAAGCATCATGCCGAGAACTAAGAAGACCACTCCTCAAGTTAGTCTGAGCGATCCACAATACTTCTTCAATCGGGAACTCAGCTGGCTAGAGTTCAACAAAAGGGTATTGCATGAAGCCACAGATTCTCGAACACCTCTCCTCGAACGTCTGAAGTTCATGGCAATCTTTAGCGCCAATCTAGATGAATTTTTTATGGTTCGCATCGCGGGTTTAAAGAAACAAGTAGATGTGGGGGTAACTACACTAACGCCGGATGGCAGAACACCCAGTGAACAGCTCGATGCTATCCATCGAATATTGCTACCAGTTGTAATTGAACAGCATCAACATTTTCAGCAAGTACTGCGATCTCAGTTGGTGGAAGAAGGAATCAATATCCTGAATTACATGGACTTGAATCAGGAACAGCGGGCTCACCTGCAAAACTATTTTGAGCAAGAAATTTTTCCTGTACTAACGCCCTTAGCTGTTGACCACAGCCATCCTTTTCCCTATATTTCCAATCTCAGCCTTAATTTAGCCGTCTTGGTGAAAGATCCTGAAACTGGCAGAGAAGATTTTGCCCGGGTGAAAGTACCCAAAGTTTTACCTCGGTTTGTGCGCTTTCCCAAAAAGTTGCGTCAGCAGTACCAGGATAAACTAGCAGTCTGGACGGGTGTCCCCCTAGAGCAGGTAATAGGTCATAATTTAGAGTCTCTGTTTCCAGGGATGAATATTCAGGAGTATTATCCTTTCCGAATTACCAGGAATGCTGATTTGGCAGTAGAAGAAGATGAAGCCGATGATCTGCTCTTGGCAATTGAGCAGGAATTGCGTAAACGACGCATCGGCGGTTCGGCAGTTCGCATGGAAGTTCAATCCACAATGCCCCACGCGATGCGGCGGATGCTGAGGCAGGAGATGGGACTCAAGAAGAGCGATATTTATGAAGTAGAAGGTCTATTGGGACTAGGAGATTTGATGTCTTTTCTGGAGTTACCAGTTCCGGAACTCAAAGATCCTGTTTGGACACCAGCAACGCCATCGCGTCTACGGTCACCTGCCGTAGAAGAGGATCTCGAAGATATATTCAGCGTGATTCGCTCTTCAGATTTGCTGCTGCACCATCCCTATCACTCTTTTACTGGAACAGTACAGAAATTTATTACTCAAGCCGCGTCCGATCCAGATGTCCAGGCGATAAAAATGACCCTATATCGGACTTCGGGGGACTCGCCGATTGTCAATTCTCTGATTTGTGCTGCAGAAAACGGCAAGCAGGTAGTGGTTCTAGTAGAGCTCAAGGCTCGTTTTGACGAAGAAAATAATATTGTCTGGGCACGTAAACTAGAACAGGCTGGGGTACACGTAGTCTATGGGTTGGTGGGTCTAAAGACTCATACCAAAATATCGCTGGTGGTGCGTCGAGAGAATCATAAAATTGTTCGTTATGTCCATATTGGTACGGGCAACTATAACCCCAAAACCGCCAGAGTTTACACAGATTTAGGTCTGTTGAGCTGTCGTGAAGATTTGGGGGCAGATTTGACTGATTTGTTTAATTTTTTGACGGGTTACTCGCGGCAAAGGTCTTATCGTAAGTTATTGGTGGCACCAGTAAACTTGCGCGATCGCATGCTAGCAATGATCCGACGTGAGATCGAACATTGCCGTCAAGACTCCACTGGTCGTATTGTTGCCAAAATGAACTCTCTGGTAGACCCAGAAATTATCACCACACTCTATGAAGCATCACAAGCCGGAGTCCAAATTGACTTGATTGTGCGGGGTATTTGCTGTCTGCGTCCCGGCGTTGAAGGTGTTAGTGAAAATATTCGCGTCGTTAGTGTTGTGGGTCGCTATTTAGAACACTCGCGGATCTTTTATTTTCACAACGGGGGTCAAGAAGAAGTCTATATCGGCAGTGCTGACTGGATGCGTCGTAACTTAGATCGTCGGGTAGAGGCAGTAGTACCCATTGAAGATCCACAAATAGCTAAAGACTTGCAAGAAATTCTGGGAATTATGCTCTCAGATAACCGTCAAGCTTGGGATTTACAGCTAGATGGTAGTTATCTCCAAAGACATCCGGCTGAAGATACCCAGAAACAATGTTCCCAAAAAATCTTAATGGAATTAGCGCAGGAAAATACGGGAGTAGCTTAGCCTGCTAATTCTTTTTCCAACAGCAGATGCAGATCAGGTAGGGGAAGTAGAGGCAAAGAACTTCATTCTAGAGTGTCGAAATTTGTTCAAATTCATAATTCTTTCCCTACTTCCTCTTTTCTAGACCACCAAATTAGCTGTTCAGCTTTCTTTGTATGCTAGGTGTACTTAATATTTGAGACGGCGCTGACTTTTGCTAGTAAGATTCACTGACTTTCACAAATATTCTTAATGCACACTTAAGATTTGTCACATTTTCTGCAGTCAGCAGCGATCACCCCTATTGTGGAAAAAGCCAACCCTTATTTGGGATCTGGCGTTCAGTTCACCTGCAATACGGTTAGATCTATGAGCATTTTGCCCAGCTTTCTCCGTTCCCTCATGCTGACAATCTGTGTTAGTTTTGTTGCTCCCATTGCACTGGTGACATTTTTGTTAGGAACTCTCTGTGGCATGGGATATATTCCTGGATTAGAAACCATTGGTCAGGCTGGGGCAACACAGTTATTGGATATTCTTGCTGTCTTCGGCAGTGGATCCTCTTTAGAGGGAACTATGGTTATTGGTGTAACCTGTAGCCTAGTGGGAGCTTTATTTGATGCTTACGCTTCTACCATGATCAGAACTTGATGTGGAGTCAGATTAGGTCAGACAAATTTAGAGTTTCTCCAGGCTTAAGATAATTTAACCTAATTAGTCTTGTCGAACTCACTTACTCACTAGCTTTATTCTTAGGAAGCCTCTCTTAATTATTTTAGGCAGCCTCTTCATCCTCAAACAAGAGGCTTAGCGTTTGCGGAGGAAGAGTCGAGGGGTAACAAGCTGAAGCCGTTGAGCATAGGGCAAGTTTCTCTTAACAAATACTCCTCAGTTGGAAAAAAGGGGGAGTACGCAGGAAGTTATCTAGGCTGACAACTTTCCCCGTATAAGGCAGGGGTTTTTCATTCTGCTTCCCTACTCTGAAAAAGTTCGATGGCGCCGTTGATTCTAGAGGAATTAGACAGAAAACTAGCCAGAACAATCAAGAGAATCTCTACAAAGATTTGTATCCCCAAGGGTGCTAGAGTTAAACCCCAAATCGCCATAATCAGTCCGGTTAGGATTAGGGCGATACCATGAACTTGCTCACAGGATTTGATGCCGATCCAAATAGCCCAGATACCGGAGCCTAGCAGGATTATATTCGTTAAAAACATGATGATTCGCCTCCTATAAAGTTTTTCCAGAGTTGGTTTGATTAAAAGACACATAGATATATATCTATGTGTCTATATTGAAAAATCAATGGAACCCACAGCTAAAAGATGTCTTAGGAGCTTTCACCACAATAAAATTGAGTGAGCTACGTTTCTAGCTGTGGTTAATTAGGCTTGCTTGGGGATGGGTACGCCGCTGCAATTCTTCGATGTATTCTGCAAGTGCTTGGGGGCAGAACCGATAGTAGCAATGTTGACCTTCTCGACGCACTATGATCAAGTGAGCGTTAGCGAGTTCCTTGAGGTGATGGGAGATCGTCGCTTGGGAAACTGGAAACTGTTCCACGAGTGTCGTGCAAGCTGACTCATCAGTGGCTGCGATCGCCTCTAGTATTTCGAAGCGCCGTGGATCAGCCAAGGCCTTGGCAGTACGAGAAAACTCTGCGGATCTCATCTTCGTCTTTCCCCACTGTGTAGGGGCTAAACTTATCTAGACTTATTATGTTACATCAAGTTTTTATTTATTGAAGTACTTCTATACACTCATATTATAGATCAGACGCTTGCCTGTCAAGCAGTTATACCGGTAACTTTCAATACTTCGCTAGTTCGGTCGTCTTGCTGCCTAGTTTTGTCTCTAATAGCTAGCAACAGGTGCATCCCACTCGTTTGAGGAGTGGGATGAAGTGCCAACTAAAGAACAAGACCAGCAATCATGCCAGTAAGTAAAACAAAGCCAATCCAGACATTCTGGCGGAAAATCTCACCGTAGACGGGTTTAGCAAGATCTGGCTGGCGCAGGCGGGTATATTGCCAAATCCAGCCAAGGCTAGCGATACCCAGGGCAATCCAGAAGCCGAATTGTAACTGCATAACAATACCTAGCCTTGCGAGGAGAGCCACAGTCCCCAAAAAGAAGATACCAACAGCATCAGCAGCATAATTGCCGAAAAAGAGAGCGCTGGAGCGCACCCCAATCTTTTGGTCATCTTCACGGTCTGACATAGCGTAGACAGTATCAAAACCTAAAGTCCAAAGTAGTACCGCCCCCCACAAGAGCCAGGTTGTGGGTTCCAGGTTACCTGTGACAGCACTCCAACTGATCAGAACAGCAAAACCCCAAGCGATCGAGAGTACCAGTTGAGGGACAGGAAACACCCGCTTGGCCCAAGGATAGAAAACGATCACTGGCACAGCTGCAACGCAAAGCCAGAAGGTGAAAGGGTTGAGATAGAGGGCAAGTATCCCCGCACAACCCATTGCTACTAAGGCTACAATCACGCCAATTTGGACAGAGAGAGCACGAGAAGCGAGGGGGCGAGTGCGCGTTCTTTCGACTTGTGGGTCAATATCGCGATCCCACAAATCATTGAGTACACAACCAGCAGCACTGGTGGCTAAAGTTCCCAGAATAATTACGCCCACAAGGGGAATAGGTGGTGTCCCACTAGCAGCCAAAAAGACCGCCCACAGGGCAGGGATCATCAAAATTAACCTTCCGGCTGGTTTGTCCCATCGTAGGAGACGAATAATTGCCAGCCAGCTAGGTAGACGGTTCGGTTGTTGCTCACTCAGCATGGAAAGAGTTGTTAGTTCTTGGTTTAAGGAAGAGCAAATAGGATGTTTTGCCTATTTTTATTTCCTCCTCTTTAAAGATATTGTTTTCCAGTAATAGAGACTAAGATTATCAATCTAGAAACAGCTTAAATTAATGGTTAATTCAGCTAGCCAAGAGAATTCTGTAAGCTTTGCCAGCACTGCTGCCGATACTGACCGTATTCTGGCCGCCATTGACATTGGTACTAATTCCATTCACATGGTGATCGTGCGTATTGACCCGGTATTACCAGCTTTTACGATTATTGCCAAAGAAAAAGACACGGTAAGGTTGGGCGAAAGGGAGCCAGACACTGGTGATTTGACACCAGAAGCAATGGCACGAGCGCTGGCAACTTTGCGACGCTGTCAGGACTTAGCAACCAGCTTCAGAGCCGAACAAATTGTTGCCGTAGCAACTAGCGCCGTCAGAGAAGCCCGGAATGGGCGAGAGTTTTTGCGGCAAGTACATTTAGAATTGGGTTTATTTGTTAACTTAATTTCTGGCCCAGAAGAAGCGCGGCGGATTTATCTGGGTGTTTTGTCGGGTATGGAATTCAACCACCAACCCCACATCATCATCGATATTGGCGGCGGCTCAACAGAATTAATTTTGGGGGATAGTCAAGAATCCCTTAGCCTGAGCAGCACGAAAGTGGGTGCGGTGCGACTTACTGCCGAATTCGTTACTACCGATCCGATTAGTCAAAAGGAGTTTCAATACTTACAAAATTATATACGGGGAATGCTCGAAAGACCTGTTGAAGAGTTACAGGCTCACTTAAAACCAGGTGAAAAGCCCCGCTTACTGGGGACATCCGGCACTATTGAAACCTTAGCAGCAATTAATGCTAGAGAAAAGCTGGGTATAGTTCCGAGTCCCCTCAGAGGTTACGAAATCTCGCGCCAAGAACTGCAAGAAATAGTTGATTACTTAGCCTCACTTAGTTGCGCCGAAAGGGCAGAAGTTCCTGGATTATCAGATCGGCGTTCAGAAATTATTGTGGCTGGGGCATTAATTTTGTTAGAAGCGATGAAGCTACTGGAGGTAGAGCATTTGGTGATTGCGGAAAGAGCGCTCCGGGAAGGAGTAATTGTTGACTGGATGCTCTCCCACGGCTTGATTGAAAATCGACTACGTTATCAAAGTGAGGTACGTCACCGCAGCGTGTTTAAAGTGGCCCAAAAATATCAGGTAAACTTGAAATATAGTGAAAGAGTTGCTCAGTTTGCCCTCAATTTATTTGACCAAACCCTAGGACATCTCCATCACTGGGGTACTCAAGAACGGGAGTTACTTTGGGCGGGAGCAATTTTACATAATTGCGGCGTTTATGTAAGTCATTCAGCTCACCACAAGCATTCTTACTACCTAATTCGCCATGGTGAACTTTTGGGTTTTACAGAAGCCGAAATTGAAGTGATTGCTAATTTAGCTCGCTATCACCGCAAGAGCACTCCGAAGAAAAAGCACGAGAATTACAGCAATTTACCTAGTAAAGAACACCGACAGATAGTTAATCAACTCAGTGCTATTTTACGCTTGGCAGTCGCCCTTGATCGGCGGCAGATTGGTGCAATTAGGCAAGTGCAATGTGAGTACTCCCCGGAGGAACAGGAACTATATTTACGGCTGGTTCCTGATGTTGCTGATGACGATTGTGTTTTAGAAATTTGGAATTTAGATTATAAAAAAGGTGTTTTTGAAACAGAGTACGGTGTCAAGGTAGTGGCAACACTAGAACCAGAGTTATCGGCATTGAATTAGCTGCTGCTGAGAAGATGCCAGAATTTTTGGGTTTAACCCAGACTAGAGATCTGGGTTTTTTGTCACTCAACTTTATCTTAGGGCAATCTCATTTGCTATTTTAATGATAAAAACTCTCCACTCTCCAACTTGCAAATAGCGCCAATGTTGATCAAAGGAAAAATTTAATCGAGAAATGCTATCTTAACTTCAAATTAGATCTAACCGCATCTCATTGCTATCTACAAAACCGAGGCGTTCATATACTGGTCTACCGAAGGGTGAGGCGTGTAAGATAACCTGCGTACAACACAGTGACTTGAGATAGTTGCATGCTGTACGAGTCAGTTTTTTAGCAAGTCCTTGACCTCGGTAAGGTGACTCAACATAAACATTCCATATGTAGCCATATTTGCGGTATTTTGCTGTCAGAGCAAGTGGATAAAGACCAGCAAAGAGCTGACAGCTAACAGAACCAACTATAAAAGAGTCAACCTCTGCAACAAAAGCCTGATAGTATAATTCTCGACGAGCGTCAGCTATAAATTGGAGCATCACTTCAAGCCAGTCAGACCGGATTGAGTGAGCAGGAACCTGATTATCTCGCCACAGTTGATAGGAGTGTTGAGCAACTAGGGAATCTTCCTGAGGAGTTGATTCCCTGAAGTTGACATTACTTGCAGTCAGCATCTTTGGGAGAATCTACCATCTACTATATTTAAGGGCATAGGTCGGGGTGGTGATATCTGAGAACACGCGAGAGTCACTAATGGGTGTACTCGCAGCTAGATTTAGGGGAATAACACCAGCCCATACTGGTAGCTGTGAGTACACGCTTGCTGATCGATCCCGGTGAGGGCATAGCCTTAGAGGAACAACCTTACCAAAATGGCAAAGTTATGCTCCCAGCCAGAGAATTGGACAACCCTAAAGCTTTAGAAAAAAGCTGGTGACAGGATTTGAACCTGCGACAGGCTGATTACAAATCAGCTACTCTACCAACTGAGTTACACCAGCGACCAGGAATAATATAGCAAATTTTGAAGCACTATCACTACCCAGGCTCTGAATTTGACAATTTATTGACAAATTACGCTTTTAAACCAACATAATTCACAGCAAGTGCAAGCCACTGGTAGCAATAAGGGTCAAATAGAGATTATAAGACAAAAAAACCCTCAGTAATGGGAAACTGAGGGATTTGATCAGGGTGCATCTACTGCTTCTCCATACAGAATTACTCTAGTTGCATCCGGAAAAAGGATCATAATTCTTCTGCTTGCCAATCTCATCTGCGAAATATCTCCGGGCAGATTTGGCTTGTACTTCAGACTGCTGAGGCACCTCAAGAAACTCAACTCCTAATTTCCTAAATGCATGTCACCAAAATTCCTTTAACTGCTGTAGAATCTTCTATCATAAAGTTTTTACAGTATCTCGACCGATAAACCGTAGTTTAACTAAGGGAATGTGATGGGTCTGCCACAAACTATCAATCAGCTCAAAGTTACTCAGCAGCACAAACAGCACTCCAACGGGCTGCAATCAAGTTACTTCAAAAGGTCATTGTGCTTCTTCTTGGTAGGAGTGGGCTTGAGTGCGGTAATCTCTTCCTGCTCTACCAATAACTCCAAAACTACGACTGGTAGTGAGGATATTGAGTTAACTCTTGTCTCCTACGCTGTGACTAAGGCTGCTTACGAAAAAATTATTCCCCAGTTCACTCAAAAGTGGCAACAAGAACATAATCAAAACGTTACCTTTAACCAAAGTTACGGTGGCTCCGGTTCTCAAACTCGTGCTGTGATTGATGGTCTTGAAGCTGATGTCGTCGCTTTAGCCTTGGCACTAGATACAGAAAGAATTGAAGAAGCAGGACTAATTGAACCTGGTTGGGAAACTGAAGCACCGAATGAGTCAATTGTTCATAAATCAGTAGGGGCAATTGTGACACGGGAGGGTAATCCTAAAGGCATCAAAACCTGGTCAGACTTAGCAAGAGATGATGTAAAAGTAATTACTGCTAACCCCAAAACCTCGGGCGGCGCACGCTGGAATTTCTTGGCATTGTGGGGTTCAGCAACAAAAAACGGTGGTAATGAGCAAAAAGCGTTTGATTTCACTAACAAAGTTTATAAAAACGTGCCTGTACTACCTAGAGATGCTCGTGAAGCCAGCGACGTTTTCTTTAAGCAAGGTCAAGGTGATGCCCTGATCAACTACGAAAATGAGGTGTTACTAGCAGCACAGAATGGGCAAAAACTTCCTTATGTTGTGCCTGAGGTTAATATTTCCATCGATAATCCTATTGCTGTGGTAGACAAAAATGTGGATCAACACAGAACAAGAGAAGTGGCAGAAGCCTTTGTTGAGTACCTCTTTACGCCAGAAGCTCAACGAGAATTTGCTAAAGTTGGCTTTCGTCCTGTAGATGAGACAGTGACCAAGGAGTTTGCCAAACAGTATCCTACCGTCAAAAGCTTATTTACCGTCAAAGATTTGGGAGGCTGGGATACAGTTCAGAAGCAATTTTTTGCCGATGGAGCTGCTTTCGACAAAATTCGCTCTAACTTGAAATAGCACTAAGAAAAATTTGTTATGGCCAAGGTGGGAAGTCTAGATTTGGCTAAACAAAAAACTAGGTGATAGCAACAATTACCTCTAGAAATAACTCCCCAGATTGCCACTAACTATTGATGTCTCTGTTTTATGGCTATATCTTCTTCTCGTCAGCCAGATCGTAGTTGGCAGAGTTCCTTTCTGCAAATAACCAAGCTCTCTTGGCCTTGGCGAATCACGTTAGGATATCTCACTATAATGCTGCTACTGCCCGTATCAGCGTTACTTTTAAAAGCTAGCACTGTAACACCCAGCGAATTTTGGAGAATTGCCACCGAACCTGTTGCTTTTGCTACCTACAATGTCACTTTTGTTACGGCCCTAATCGCGGCCTTAATTAATGCAGTTTTTGGTGTTTTAATTGCCTGGGTGTTAGTTCGCTACGATTTCCCTCTCAAGCGACTCATTGATGCTGCCATTGATTTACCCTTTGCCCTACCAACTGCTGTTGCTGGTTTGACCCTAGCAACTGTCTACAGCGATAACGGCTCGATTGGTTCTTTACTAGCTCCTTTAGGAATTAAGATTGCTTTTACTCGGCTTGGGGTAGGCTTGGCGATGCTGTTTATTTCCTTGCCTTTCGTCGTGCGCACATTACAACCCGTCTTGCAAGAAATGGAGCAGGAAATAGAAGAAGCGGCTTGGTGCTTGGGAGCTTCTCAATTGCAGACATTTTGGCAGGTGATTCTACCTCCTCTTGTCCCAGCAATTTTGACGGGTGTAGCTTTAGGGTTTTCTCGTGCGGTTGGTGAATACGGTTCAATTGTCATTATCGCTGCCAATATTCCCTTTCAAGACTTGATTTCATCAGTGCTGATTTTCCAGCGACTGGAGCAGTATGACTATGCAGGAGCAACGGTGATTGGCACAGTATTGTTGGCAATATCTCTGTTAGTTCTGTTATTAATTAACCTCTTACAAAACTGGGGACGACGTTATGAACTCTAATTCAGAACAGTTTTTTCCTCCTACAAATCCGGCTTCTCCCTCGTTTTCTCCTCAACAAAAGCGAGGTTGGGTAAAGCCAGTTTTAATTGGCGTGGCGATCGCTTATTTGGCACTAATTTTGTACATTCCTGCTTTCAACGTCTTTGCGCAGGCTTTCAAGGGGGGAGTCGGTGCCTTCTTTAGCAACTTGACAGAACCAGAGTTTATCCATGCGGTCAAACTGAGCATGATCATTGCTCTAATTGTCGTACCGATGAATACAGTCTTTGGACTCTGTGCAGCTTGGGCGATTACTCGACATCATTTTCCAGGCAGAGTCTTTATTATGAGCCTTTTAGATGTACCCTTTGCTGTATCACCAGTCGTCGCAGGTCTGATGCTGGTACTGCTTTACGGACGTAATGGTTGGTTCGGGCCGATACTCGAAGCAGTAGACATCAACGTTATTTTTGCTCTCCCCGCCATGGTACTGGCAAGTGCCTTTGTCAGTATGCCCTTTGTTGCTCGCGAAGTCATCCCCGTTTTAGAAGAAGCAGGTACAGAGCAAGAAGAAGCAGCTAAAACCCTGGGAGCTAAAGATTGGCAAATTTTTTGGCGGGTTACTCTTCCTAATATTCGTTGGGGTTTGCTCTACGGGGTACTCTTAACCAACGCTAGGGTAATGGGCGAGTTTGGTGCTGTATCAGTTGTTTCTGGCAACATTGCCCGCAAAACTCAAACTTTACCGCTTTTTGTTGAAGAGGCTTATAAGCAGTATCAAACAGCAGCTGCTTTCTCCGCTGCTGTTTTACTAGCAGGCTTAGCTTTAATTACTCTAGTCCTCAAAGAAATCCTTGAGCGTAAAACCAGGATTAAGGATGTTGAATAGGAGGCAACTATGACAAAATCTCTGCCGCTTTGTTAGGGGCGAGTGCTAGAGATGATGGCTGGTTCGACTTAGAACTATGAGGAAAAAGCGACCAGATTCAGAGTGCCTTAACCTATCTTGACGAGATGGATTGAGAAATCTGGGGTGAATCAAACTCAGAAGAGGATGGCTGGTAAATAGAGACGAGAATTTTGGCTCAGTCCTCTAAAAATCTAACTTCGTTCAGTCAGTTAGGCCATACTACTCTCAATCGCCCAACGGGCTAACTCGGTGCGGTTATGCAGACCAGTTTTACCTAGCATATTGGAAACGTGACTCTCAATTGTCCGCTGGCTCACATTTAGCTGTTCGGCAATTTCCCGATTAGCCATGCCTCGTGCTACAAACTGAACAACTTTTTGCTCAGTTGGAGTTAATTCAACATCAAAAGGAACCTGAATTTTAGGTTTTGCTTCGGCTTCTGTACCTGAGTGATGAATTAAACGGTTAGCCTGCTTAAGAGAAGATTCCACCTGTGCTACTAATTCTTCCGGCTCAAAGGGCTTCACCATGTAAACATCAGCCCCCTTGGTGAGACCTTTGACACGGTCTTGGCTTTGACCTTTTGCTGAAAGAAAAAGTACTGGAATCCAACTGGTTCGAGGGTCGAGCCTAACTTGCTCGACAAAAGTATACCCATCCATTTCCGGCATCATTACATCACAAATGATCATGTCGGGCATTTCCTCTGCTAAAACAGAGAGTGCTTTTCTACCGTTTTCAGCCGTGACTACCTCATACCCCCGAAACTCCAAGTAGTCTTTGACTAGTAAGATCAGGTTAGGATCGTCATCAATCAGCAGCAATTGCTTGCTATCTTTAACAGCGTTTTCTTTCATAAATGTGAAACTCGTCATGCCTAGCTGGCTGAAATTGGTTAATAATTTCCCCTGTATCATCCGCAAGACTATCTCAACATGTCAACCTGCTACTAATTAACTGTTTGAAGTATAAAAATACCCTAAGAGTTTCTAGGATAAATAAATTCAAACTACTGTCTTTTCAGGTTACTCTGTACGGAAGTGATAAGTCCTGCCCTGAATGTCTATATTCTGATGTCTCTCTTGATTCTATTGACTCCTTAAATCTGCAAGTTGTCTCAGAATATATTAAGCAAGTCCCAGGATACTGATTAATATCTTACAGTGGTTGAGCAATAAAGCCTATCTTTGCAACCTATTGTCTGAACACAACTAATGATGGCAAACTCCAACACGGTCAGCTTCAGTTTTTTGCGGGTTAATCAGGCAGTATCTAACAAGTGAGTGTAATCTACTAGTTTTTAAACCGTTGCTTTGCTAGAGTTGTCTTCAGCTTGTTTTTTTTGTTGAACACCTAGGGGAGACGATGGAATATCTTCTGGCAAAGGATGGACAGCTATAGCATATTCTTCTACAATTTTCTTGCCAATGAGATGTTCTTGAATAATCCTTTCAATTACTTCTGGTGTCGCCTTGCAGTACCAAACGCCATCTGGATAGATTATCATAATTGGACCGGCAGAGCAGACTTGCAAGCAGTTAGCTTTGGTACGGAAAATTCGACCAATTTGAGTGTCTATTGTTGTGTCTAATTTTAGCTCTTCAAGACGTTTTTTTAGGTAGTTCCAAGCTTCTAGACTGATTTTCTTTGGGCAGCATTTAGGTTTAGTCTGATCAGCACATAAAAAAATATGTTGCTGAATTTGACTGATTTCTAAGTTTTGCACATTGGTTTTCGCTTTTGACGCTGTTTGCTGAGCAGGTGACTGTTTAAGCAAACAACCTGGCTTAGGTGTAGTTTTCTCAGTATTTAAAGTTTCAGAATCAGATGATTCAACCAAGTTTTTCTCTATTTGGTTTGCCTGCATTGCTGCCGATTATTTAAATTGAAATAATGAATCAAAGATGCTTAACTGTCTCAATTGAGACTAGACTTACTTGGTATTTTACTCCTTCATCTAACAGACTCAAGATAGAAGTGAACAACTAGGCAATTAACTGAGTGTTTTTACTTAGGACATCAGCTAAGCTCACAAGGCTTAATCCTCGTGCCGAAAAAAGAAGAGAAGCAAACAGGTGTGTTCCTTCTTTTTCCCTTAATTGTGGAGATTAATTACAAAGTTAACTTATTTGACTATGGCTTAAGGTTTTTTTTGAAAACAAAAATTAATCTCAAACCCTTGACCAACAATGGTTGTAGCTTTTGCGAACTATTGAGTTCGGGAACCCGTACAGAAGAATTTGTTGCGCTCACCTACTGAGTATGGGTAAATTAGCACTCAGGAGCTGAGAGTGCTAATTCAGCCCACTACCACCAAAAGTAGACAGGAGAAATTTATATGGCAGCCGTAACTCTGAGTGTTTCTACTGTTAAACCTTTAGGTGACCGCGTATTTGTCAAGGTGAGCGCCGCTGAAGAACAAACTGCTGGTGGTATCCTCCTACCTGACAACGCTAAAGAAAAGCCTCAGGTTGGAGAAATTGTCAGCGTTGGTCCTGGAAAGCGTAACGACGATGGCTCTCGTTCTGAACCAGAAGTCAAAGTTGGTGACAAAGTTCTCTATTCCAAGTACGCCGGTACCGACATCAAACTAGGCGGTGATGAGTTCATCCTGCTCTCGGAAAAGGACATCCTTGCAGTCGTTGGCTAACAAGTTGCAAGAGGTGAGCAAGTGACAGTTTTAACCTTCAACTTTCAACTCCATTAAAGCCGATGCGCGTTGCGCCCTAGGCACACTAACACTAAAGGTGCAACGCTTGCTAGAAAAACAACCTTCAATTCTTAAAACTTTTACTGATTAGACTCAAAATCTATGGCTAAGCGCATCATTTACAACGAAAATGCTCGTCGGGCTTTGGAAAAAGGAATGGATATCCTAGCCGAAGCTGTAGCTGTTACCCTAGGCCCAAAGGGTCGCAACGTAGTTCTCGAGAAGAAGTTCGGGGCACCTCAAATCGTCAATGACGGTGTTACTATTGCCAAAGAGATTGAACTCGAAGATCACGTCGAGAACACAGGAGTCGCTCTGATTCGGCAAGCTGCTTCCAAAACCAACGACGCAGCAGGTGATGGTACTACGACAGCAACTGTGCTGGCTCATGCCATGGTTAAAGAAGGCTTACGCAACGTTGCCGCTGGTGCTAATGCGATCGCTCTCAAGCGAGGCATTGACAAAGCGATTACCTTCTTGGTAGAAAGAATCGCTGAACACGCCCGTCAGATAGAAGATTCTAAAGCAATTGCCCAAGTCGGTGCTATCTCCGCAGGCAACGACGATGAAGTCGGTCAAATGATTGCCCAAGCCATGGATAAAGTGGGCAAGGAAGGAGTCATTTCCCTAGAAGAAGGGAAGTCGATGACTACCGAACTGGAAATCACCGAAGGGATGCGTTTTGACAAAGGCTACATCTCTCCCTACTTCGCCACCGATACAGAGAGAATGGAAGCGGTTCTAGACGAACCCTACATCCTGATGACCGACAAAAAAATCACCTTGGTTCAAGACTTGGTGCCCGTACTGGAGCAAGTCGCTCGTGCTGGCAAACCCTTGGTGATTGTTGCCGAAGATATCGAGAAAGAAGCTTTGGCAACTCTAGTGGTCAACCGACTCCGGGGTGTACTGAATGTGGCTGCCATTAAGGCTCCTGGCTTTGGCGATCGTCGTAAAGCGATGCTCGAAGATATTGCCGTTCTTACTGGCGGTCAACTGATCACTGAAGACGCTGGCTTGAAGCTGGAGAACACCAAGCTAGAAATGCTCGGCCAAGCTCGTCGCATCACAATCACCAAAGACAACACCACTATCGTTGCTGAAGGTAACGAAGCTGCTGTTAAGAGCCGTTGCGAGCTACTGCGCCGTCAAGTCGAAGAAACTGAGTCTTCCTACGACAAGGAAAAACTCCAAGAGCGTCTGGCGAAGCTTGCCGGTGGCGTAGCCGTGATTAAGGTCGGTGCTGCCACTGAAACCGAAATGAAAGACCGTAAGCTGCGTCTAGAAGATGCCATCAACGCTACTAAGGCAGCTGTTGAAGAGGGCATTGTTCCTGGCGGTGGCACTACTTTAGCTCACCTATCTCCTGAGCTAGAGAAATGGGCTAACGACAACCTTACGGGTGAAGGACTCACTGGTGCTCTGATTGTTGCTCGCGCCTTGGCTGCACCTCTGAAGAGGATTGCTGAAAACGCTGGTCAAAATGGCGCTGTTATTGCTGAGCGGGTCAAAGAGAAGGAATTCAACGTTGGTTTCAACGCGGCGAATAATGAATTCGTTGATATGTTCGATGCCGGTATTGTTGACCCTGCTAAGGTAACTCGTTCTGCTCTGCAAAACGCGGCTTCTATTGCCGGTATGGTACTGACCACTGAGTGCATTGTGGTTGACAAACCCGAGCCGAAGGAAGGCGCTGGTGCTGGTGCTGGTGGTGGTATGGGCGGCGACTTCGATTACTAATCGCTCATCAGTAGAGGCAATTGAGCAATTGCCTCTGCTACTAATAATTTATCTTGGTAGAATCAAGAACTTGCTAAGCCGCCTCTTTTGTTTACAGGGGCGGCTTTTTTCAATTACTAAGGATGACCTATACTAAGGATGACCTAAGACTTAGTTGCGATTTTCTTAGGCGGCAACCTTTTCTTCAAACAGCATAAAAGTCTTTTTGCTGGCACCGCAGATCGGGCATTGCCAATCCTCTGGAATCTCTTCAAAAGGTGTACCGGGAGCAATGCCGGAATCAGGGTCACCAGCCACTGGATCATAAATCATGCTGCACTGCCTACAGATCCATTTGCGGGTTGCAGGGTCGCTACCAGTGACCCTGGGTGCAGGTTCCTCTCCCTTGATGGTCTGGAGAGCTTCGGTGTAGCGATCGGCATGGAAATGCTCTACATTGACCAGTAAACCAAAGCGATGGGCAGCTTCGCGAAATATTGAGGCGTGTTCAGCCGACTCTTCAGCTTGAGACTGAAATTCTGCTGCTGCTACCTCGTCCCGGTCGTGCCTTGCCGCAGTGGCAAAATCTGGGTACATGGTTGTGTATTCGTAGGTTTCGCCTTCAATAGCTAGGGCTAAACAGCGAGATACTATGTCTTTCTTTTCTGCGTCGGTTAATGCCCCTGGATCTTTGACAACAAGCTCAGGATGCAGTAGTGAGAAGTGGGCGAATGCATGTTCTGTTTCCTGATTCGCCGTTTCTTTGAAAAGTTTAGACAAATCTGAATAGCCTAGCCGACGAGCTACCTCAGCGAAAAATAGATACTTCCGATTTGCCATGGATTCACCTGCGAAGGCAGAGTCCAAATTTCTTAAAGTATCGGGGTTTGACAAATTCATTGAATCGGATGCAGGTTCACTCATCGTGTCTCCTTGATAATCTCTCTAAATCATAGAGTTTTTATCGGTATATATTTGTAGGATTTATGGCGATTTTCCTGCTGGGAAAGTACAACTATTTTAGTCATGGGTCAATCAAGGTTGTAGGTTGTAAGTTGTAGGTTTTAGAAAAACCTACAACTTACAACCTCGCATCTAAGACTAGTGCAACGGCATCTCACTGACTGGAAATTTTTTGTAAGCCCCGATGGTAGGCTTGGGTCTTAGTTAAGTATATAAGTATAGGTGCTTCTGGGGTCGGCGAAGATTGTGATTTTTAGGATAGGCTTGTAGCAGAGCTCCCAGAAAGCTGGGGTGCAATCTTTACGGCAGCTTTTCCCATAAAACTTAAGAGGAATTGGGCTAGCTTATTGTTTTCCCATTATTAGCTTAATATCACTTCTTACTGTCAACGGTTCCCTTAACTGGGAACTTTGGTAGCTAGGTGTTGTCAGTTGAGCAAGGGTGACAAATACCAAATACTCAGAGAATTTAGCAAGTCATGGGCTGAGTAAACGGTCATGAACAAGTTAATCGCTTCAGTTGTCACCAATATGTACAAACTTTTCCATCACCTCTTCTCAGAACTAACTCACACTAGATTAATAACTATGCTGAAGTTTATCGCTCGTTGGGGAAAATTCCCACTACACCACAGCGATCGCTATCGGGCTACAACAGTAAAGGAGCAAGAGCAACGCTCTGCGAAATCAAGCCCTAATCAAGCTAGTCATCAATACTCTTCTAGGTGGAAAAAGAGCAAGTTTAGACCCTTTTCAAGAATAATCTGTTTTGGACTAGCCTTGGCGTTTTCTTCTCTGATGGGAATTGTTTTGTCTTCTCAAAATCCTGTAGGTGCAGCCAAATCTCCAGTAACTATCCAATTACCGCTTTCCACCCAAGGCTCGAAAATCGTTGATGCTCAAGGTCAAACTGTATTACTCAGAGGAGTGAACTGGTTTGGTCTAGAAACAGACAAACATGTCCCCCATGGCTTGTGGAAAAGAGATTACAAAGACATGTTGGCTCAAATTAAGAGTTTGGGATACAACCTGATTCGACTACCTTACTCAGTGCAATCTTTAAGATCCTCAGAGGTGAGCGGTATTGACTTTAGTATCGGTTCTAATCAAGAACTTTACGATAAATCGCCCTTGGCAGTCCTGGATGCGATTATTCAGGAAGCAGAGCAGCAAGGATTGCTAATTCTGCTAGATTCTCACCGACTTAACAATCAGAATATGTCTGAATTGTGGTACGGCGATGGTTTTAGTGAGGCTGATTGGCTCGAAACTTGGGAGATGTTGGCAAAGCGTTACAAAAATCAAGCCAACGTTATTGGGGCAGACCTTAAAAACGAGCCTCATGGTCGAGCTAGCTGGGGTACAGGTAACTTAAGCACGGACTGGCGACTGGCAGCGGAGCGAGCTGGTAATGCTATTCTCGCGATTAACCCCAATTGGTTGATTGTCGTAGAAGGTGTCGAGAATCATGTTCCTAGTCAGAAGCTATCTACTCATTGGCAAGGAGGTAATTTGGAGGGGGTCAAGCGCTACCCCGTACGTTTATCGACACCCCATAAGTTGGTATATTCCCCCCATGAGTATGGTCCTGGAGTATTTAATCACCCTTGGTTTAATGAAGCTAGTTTTCCCGAAAACCTACGCCGTCGCTGGGAAATCGCCTGGAATTATATTGCAGAGGAAGAAATTGCACCTGTCTTGATTGGAGAGTTTGGGGGTAAGCAAGCAGATTCAAACTCCAAGGAAGGAATTTGGAAACGTCAATTAGTCGGTTATATCGCTCAAAATAATCTTAGTTTTGCTTACTGGAGCTGGAATCCCAATAGTGATGATACGGGCGGTATCTTGCAAGACGATTGGCTAAGTGTCGAGGCTCCTAAGCAAGAAATCCTTCAGGTACTACTCCAGCCCATCAGTTTTTCCCGTAACTTGGCAACTACTTCTACTATCGATGAAACGGCAGTTCCCAAACCGAGTTCTCGTCCTATAGTAGTTAATCCCACTAGCAAGCCACAACAGAGTTCTCGTCCTGTAGTAGTTAATCCCGCTAGCAAGCCACAACAGAGTTCTCGTCCTGTAGTAGTTAATTCTACTAGCAAGCCACAACAGAGTTCTCGTCCTGTAGTAGTTAATTCCACTAGCAAGCCGCAACAGAGTTCTACTGTAGCCAGGGCAAGGGCAACACAATCTCAGCTAAAGGTGACATCTGACATGCATTCAGATTGGGATAGTGGATTTTGTGTAAGCATGCAGGTGAATAATCAGAGCAGTTCTAGCGTTAGCGACTGGCAATTAACATTCCAGATGAATCAAGCTGCTATTAATAATACTTGGAATGCTAATTTCCGACCCCAAGGTTCCCAGTATGTTGTCACTCCTATGGATTGGGGAAAAGTGATCGAGCCAGGGCAAAGTCGGGAGTTGGGATTCTGTGCCAACAAGCTGGGGTCTGATTACCAACCTCGTTCCGTGTCGGTAATTAGTGGTTATTTTGAATAGATTTTTTAGCAAAATACGCTAAAAAACCGCAGGTAAACTTGGATTAATCTCATGCTATCTGCGTTTACCAGCGGTTTTGTTGAGAGTTATCAAGGAAGTAGCTTCCGGCGAAGAAGCTAATACCAATTTCAAAAAATATTTGTAGTAACTCTCAATGAAATAGGTATTAAAACTCTTCCTTGATAAAATGTAAGACCGGTGGATACAATAAAGTAACTCAGCGGTCTTGACATTAGGGATTGGAAATACTACTAACTAGTTTATCGGTAACCTGTGGCGGTTATTTAGAGTTTTCTTTTTTGAGTTATCGACCAATGCCTATACATTGGAAACCAGCACGCTCTAAAATTTCGCGGTCTAGGAAATTGCGACCATCAATCATCACAGGATTGTTCATCAACCTCGCCATTTGAGAATAGTCTAGCTTCTTGAATTGTGCCCAGTCTGTGATCAGGACTAAAGCATCGCAGCCATCAGCAAGGCGTTCTGGATCGGTTTCTACAATTACGCCTGATAGACCATGACGCATACCAGTTTGGGAAATAATTGGGTCGTAGGCTTTGACTTTGGCTCCAAGTCGGTTGAGTTGCTCAATCATATCCAGTGCTGGAGCATCACGCAGATCATCTGTATCTGGCTTGAATGTCAGACCAAGTAATCCAACAGTTTTACCTTTGAGGATTTTCAGTTCTTGCTGAAGTTTTTCTACAGCAAGCAACCGTTGGCGTTTGTTGACGCTGACAGCTGATTTGAGCAATTGGGCTTCGTAACCATAGTCATCAGCAGTGTGAATCAAAGCTGAGACATCTTTGGGGAAGCAAGAACCACCCCAGCCAATTCCCGCCTGCAAAAACTTGTTGCCAATTCGGGAATCTAGGCCAATGCCTTTGGCTACTTGAGTAACATCAGCACCAACGCGATCGCAAATATTGGCAACTTCGTTAATGAAGCTGATTTTGGTTGCCAAAAAAGCATTTGCTGCATATTTAATCATCTCAGCAGAACTGAGATCCGTCACCACCACTGGCACTGGGGGCAGTGATTCGTCTGCGGCATGCTGACGCTCAACTAGGGGAGAATAGAGTTCCTGCATCATCGTGATTGCCTTGGAACTGTTACTACCGAGTACAATCCGGTCTGGATTAAAGGTATCGTAAACTGCTGAACCTTCTCGTAGAAACTCCGGATTACTAACTACATCAAAATCAGTAGTAATTTCTTCTGACGGTTCTTCGGGGATGACGCCGCCAGCACCTACTAAAGATTTTTGGCGCTCAGCAACGCCCTCTAGGACAATCATCCGTACCCAGTCACCAGAACCAATGGGTACTGTCGATTTATTGACAATTACTTTGTAACCGCCATTGAGATGGTTGCCAATGCCACGGGCAACAGCTTCGACGTAGCGGGTGTCGCTTTCACCAGTAGGCAAAGAAGGTGTTCCTACCGCAATAAACAAAATTTCCCCATGAGCTACACCTGCAGCTAAATCTGAGGTAAACTCAAGACGCCCTGCTTTGGTGCAAGAGTGCATCAGTTCCGAGAGTCCTGGCTCATAAATAGGCGTCTGCCCAGATTTCATTAACTTGACTTTCTCTTCGTTGTTATCTATGCAGATGACGTGGTGTCCGATATGAGACAGACACACACCAGTAACTAGACCAACATATCCAGTACCAATTACACAAACACGCATAGGGTTAGTCCTCGCTAGATAAGATTTTATGGTTCAGCAGAATCTTGCTTATTGAGCATCTTGTTTTGGGCACCCTGAATTGAGCTTGACTGCTTTTTCTTAAATCGAGGCTAGATGCTGTGCCTCCGGAGAGGATATACGGTTACGAAAATCCTCTATTGTGAGTTTTAGCCCCTCTTGTAAGGGCAACGTTGGTTGCCAATTCAGCAAGGCGTTGGCTTTTGTAATATCTGGTCGGCGACGTTTTGGGTCGTCTTGAGGTAGAGTTTTAAAGATAATCTCAGCATCAGGATTGACCATGTTCTGAATAGTTTGAGCCAATTGAAGGATGGTGTACTCGTCAGGATTACCTAAATTAATTGGCCCAGTATGTTGACTATTCATCAGTCGGATCAGACCTTCTACCAAGTCAGAAACGTAGCAAAAACTCCTAGTTTGCGAACCATCTCCATACACCGTTAGAGGTTGACCTTTTAGGCTCTGTACTACAAAATTACTGACAACTCTACCATCATTTTCCAGCATTCTTGAGCCGTAAGTGTTAAAAATTCGTGCGACGCGAATTTCTACACCGTTCTGTCGGTGGTAATCAAATGCAAGAGTTTCTGCTACCCTTTTACCCTCGTCATAACAACTACGAGGACCAATGGTATTAACATTTCCCCTATAATCCTCTGACTGGGGATGTACATCAGGATCCCCGTAAATTTCAGATGTAGATGCTAATAATAATCTTGCTTTTACCCGTTTAGCCAACCCCAACATATAGAGAGTTCCCAAGACATTAGTTTTAATTGTCTTGACGGGATTGTACTGATAATGAACTGGTGAAGCCGGACAAGCGAGGTGATATATTTGATCTACCTCTAGCCTAATTGGCTCCGTAATATCATGGCGGATCAATTCAAAGTAAGGGTGATCTAGCCATTTGAGGATGTTCCGTTTATGGCCTGTATAAAAGTTATCTAAGCAGATAACTTCATGACTGTCTGCCATCAACCGATCAATCAGGTGAGAACCAATAAAACCAGCGCCACCTGTAACCAGAATTCTCATGTATAACTTACCTCTTTGTAGTTGAGGTCTAAATATTATCTTTTCTAAACTAACCTCAGAAAATAGCTCTGTCTATAGCTACAGCTAATCTGTTCTCTTAAATTACGCCACATTTTCAACAGTACACAGCTTTCTTTTTTCTCTTTTGCAGAGAAAATTAATAGTATGCTAGCTGAGTTTCTGGGAAGGCGCTACTAATCAAAATAAGGGAGAGAAACTGAGTCTAGCTATACCTAAAGATAAGCTTTTCCGGTTTATATCAAACTCATGAAAATCAATATCCTCTGCATTGTTAATGACGATAGAAGCCAGAATGACCCTAGTTAAACGTGCCTTGAAGATTGTCTGAGTAAAAATAGCACATTTCACTCATTAGGTATTTTTTAATTGATTATCCTTGTTCAAGACGCAGCGCTGCCATAAATGCTTCTTGGGGTACATCTACAGTGCCAACTGCCTTCATCCGTTTTTTGCCCTTAGCCTGTTTCTGAAGTAGTTTTTTCTTGCGAGAAATGTCACCTCCATAACATTTTGCTAACACATCTTTTCGGAGAGCAGGAATCTGTTCGCTGGCAATTACTCGACTACCAATAGAGGCTTGAATGGGAATTTTAAATTGATGCCGGGGAATAAGTTCTTTAAGTTTTTCTACCAAGGCTCGACCAACGTTGTAAGCTTTATCTCGGTGAACAATCATCGCCAGAGAATCAACAGGATCGCCGTTAATCAGAACATCTAGCTTGACAAGGTGATTGTCTCGGTAGCCAATGACATGGTACTCCATGCTGGCATAGCCACGCGATCGCGACTTCATCTGATCAAAAAAGTCTGTCACCACTTCGGCTAGAGGCAATTCATAAACCAAGGTTGTCCGCCCTTGAGTAAGATACTTCATGTCCTTAAATTCACCGCGTCGAGCTTGACATAATTCCATCAGAGTACCGACATAGGTTTCTGGAGTAATCAGTTCCACTTTTACATAAGGTTCTGCGATTTTTTCCCTTTCCTGTGCCGCAGGTAGATTACTAGGATTATCGACCTCAAAAACTTCCCCGTCGTTAGTAGTCACCTGGTAGACTACCGAGGGTGCTGTTGTGATTAAGTCCAGATTGTATTCCCTTTCGAGTCGCTCCTGAACAATTTCCATATGCAGCAAGCCCAAAAAGCCACAACGAAAGCCAAATCCCATCGCGCTAGAGCTTTCTGGCTCGTAGCTGAGTGCAGCATCACTAAGTTTGAGCTTATTCAAAGCCTCTCGCAAATCTTCATATTGGTCGGCATCCGTGGGGAACAAACCACAAAATACCATGGGCTTGGCTTCGGCATAACCAGGCAATGCTTCTTTAGCCGGTGCTGCGGCTGAGGTGATAGTATCGCCAACACGAGCATCCTCTACAGCCTTAATTGCTGCTGCAAAATACCCCACTTCCCCTGCATGTAGCTCATCTACTTGGACTTGCGTGGGGGAAAGAACACCAAGCTCATCAATTTCGTACTCTTTTCCTGAGATCATTAAGCGGACGCGATCGCCCTTTTTGACGGTGCCATCCATCACGCGAAAATAGACAATCACACCCCGGTAAGAATCATAGTAACTGTCAAAAATTAAGGCTCGCAGAGGCTGTTTTACGGTATCCTGGGGAGGGGGTACTAGATGGACAATTGATTCTAGGATCTCATCAATGCCGATGCCTTCCTTTGCCGATGCAAGGATTGCTCCGCTACAATCGAGACCAATGACTTCCTCAATTTCGGAAATCACTCGTTCTGGCTCTGCTCCCGGTAAGTCAATTTTATTGAGAACGGGAATAATTTCTAGATTGTGTTCCAGTGCTAAGTAAACATTAGCCAGAGTCTGTGCCTCTACACCTTGAGAAGCATCTACAACCAACAGTGCACCTTCACAGGCAACGAGCGATCTTGACACTTCGTAGGAGAAGTCTACGTGACCGGGAGTATCAATTAAGTTGAGAACATATTGTTCGCCGTCCTTAGCCTGATAGTTCATCCGAGCTGCTTGCAGCTTAATGGTAATGCCCCTTTCTCGTTCCAACTCCATGTTATCTAGAAACTGTTCTTTCATCTGGCGTTCACCTACAGTGCCAGTTGTCTGCAAGAGCCGATCTGCTAAGGTGGATTTTCCGTGGTCAATGTGGGCAATGATCGAAAAATTACGAATGCGAGAAACAGGAGCATCAGTCATAGCTAGTGATAATGATAATTAAGGAACCGAGCTTAGAGTTGAGTAGCAATTAATGTATTTAGCACTTAATGTATTTTAATGTTTCTTTTAGGTAGTGCGATGGCACTCTCGGAAGACTATGACTGGAAAGCCTGACATGGGAGAGTAGCAGTCGGCTGCTAGAAGCGCCCCTTGGCTAGGCTCTTTGCTAATTATCGTAAGATCCATGTTAGGGAAAGGAATACTGCTTATGAATGATCAGGCTTTACATCGAGAAAGTTCGGCTGACAAGGAAGAAATTTCCATCCATCTAGATGCGGAACTCCTAGAACAAATTAAACACCTGACAAACGACCCAAGCAAGATAATTGAAACGGCAATTCGTCAATGGCTTAGAGGCGAACGTGACCGCGATGATGAACTTACTCGTACCTTAGAACGGAATCCACCCGTGCCGCCACGAGGTGAATGGAATGATTGAGCTAAAACAAGAAAAAGCCTCGGGGCCTAAGTAAGATACGTCTCTTGAGGCTTTGAGTCGTTACTAGGTTGTCTTGACACCGGAAACGCAACTACTCATCCTCTTGTTACTAAAGTTTCCAGGTTTCTGCTAATGAACGCTCCTGCTAACTTTCAAAATCTTCAATCTGGGTATAACAATATGGAATCTCCTACTGCACCAAGCAAGTTTAGCTTTTTGCAGGGGTTAGAGTCTGAACTTGCCTTTACTCAGGATGCATCTGGTCAGTACCTTTCTTTTTACTGGCAAGAAGCTGAGCGCTACGGTTTGGCAAATGAGCAAGTGGTGGGGCTTCCCCTGTGTGATACACTTTGTCCGATCGCCCTCGAAGCCTATCGGGAGCAAATCCAAAGGGTTCTAGAGCAAAGGACTCCGGAACGTTGTATTCATTTATTTTCTTACCAAGACTATTGTTTACCTTTTGAGCTGGTAATCAGCCCAATGTTGCAAACAGATGGCAAGGCAACAACTGTTTTGGTGATAGGTCGCCACCTAGCGGAAGCATCGGTACAGACAGTAATCGACTCTCTGGTGCCCTTAAGTTTAGACCCTAATCAAAAACTGCTTACCCAAATTTCCCGAAAAATTCGTCGCACTCTTGATCTGGAGACCATTTGGCAGCAAACTGCCAATAGCCTAGGGAAGGCACTCCAGGTTACTCGTTGTGTTGTCTGCTCCTATCGACCCGGCAGGCAAGCCCTTAAGGTAGAGGCAGAGTATTGCCAGAAGGGTTTCAAATCCATGCTCGGCAGGATTTTGGAATTAGAGTCTGAACCTTACCTGTCTCAAGTACTCTTTACCCATGAGCCGGTAGTAGTAGAGCAAATCACCAAAACTCAATTCAACGAACTCTCAGTACTAGCGGTTTCTACCTCTGATAAAGACGAACCTAACGGTTTGATTATCTTACAACAGTGCAATCGTCGCCGTCAGTGGAGTGATTCAGAAATCGAGCTAGTGCGAGAACTAGCTGAGCAAGTTGGTACAGCAGTCGCTCATGCCACCCTTTACAAAGAACTAGAAGTGGCACGTGAGCAAGCTGAGGCTGCTTCCCGACTAAAAAGTGAGTTTCTTGCTAATACCACCCATGAACTACGCACTCCCCTCAACGGGATTATTGGTAGCCTCAAGTTAGTTATCGATGGCATGGTGGATGATCCAGAGGAGCAGACTGAATTCATTAACACTGCCCATAATTCAGCTCTGCATTTACTCAATATTATTAATGACATTCTCGATATTGCCAAAATTGAAGCTGGTAAACTAGAGCTTGAGCTTAATCCGGTCAAACTAGATGACCTACTGGACGCTGTTTATAATTTCACCCACAATCAAGCACAGCAAAAGAACCTCAGCTTGAATATAGAGCGTACCGCAACCTATGACGAAGTGCTTCTCTATGGTAACTATCAGCGGCTGCTGCAGGTAATGCTAAATCTAGTTAGCAACGCCGTCAAATTTACCCACGAAGGCGGAGTAACTATTAGTGCCGAGGTTCTTAAGAAAAAGGTGCCCTTCCAGAATCAAGAACTACCTGGGATGGTTAGAGTGAGGGTGGCAGATACAGGGATTGGCGTTTCTCTTGACAAGCAAGACAAACTCTTTCAAACCTTTTCTCAAGTAGATGGTGAGCGGACTCGCCAGTACGGTGGTACTGGTTTAGGACTGACTATTTCCCAAAGATTGGTAGAAACCATGGGAGGCGTAGTCAATTTTTATAGTATGGGTGAATGGCTTGGTTCCACCGTCACCTTCACCGTGCCGCTCTACCAAGAACCTGTGATGAAAACTACTCAGCCAAATGATTCCCTGATAGATTTAAACGACACGAAAAAGCAGTACCCCGTTAAAGGTGCAGGTGAAAGTATCGCTAAAGTAGAGTCTGGCATCTCTTGAGCTTGGGATGAGTCACACTCGTCTTCATCGCCAACTGTGAGCCGCCGCTTCTGATTGTGCCAGACTCAGATTAATACTGGGCAACATGATAGAATTCACATCAGATAGCTGGCTGAAAAAGGCTAGCCCAATTCCAGCCTAGAGAGAGGAATCCTCTAGGTAATTAGGTGTTAGTTAAACAATCTGAGTCAGCCAAACTCAGGATTATTTAGAAGTAACTCTTCCTCTAACCGTAAGACGAAAATTTTCCTGAAATTGATCTTATCAGCAAATCACAAGAGGTGAACTATGTCCCAATCATTGGCATTAACTCCTGAAAACGTCGAGACAGTGTTGGATGACATGCGTCCTTACTTGATGGCGGACGGCGGTAACGTCGAACTAGTTGAGTTAGATGGTCCTGTAGTCAAACTTCGGCTTCAGGGAGCCTGTGGTTCTTGTCCGAGTTCAGCCATGACCCTAAGAATGGGTATTGAGCGGCGTTTGCGGGAAATGATACCTGAAATCGCTGAAGTCGAGCAAGTTATCTAGAGTTTTTGAGTTTTGAGCAGTGCAACACTGTGCCTTGAAAGACTACATCCGGCTGGGTGTAGTCTTAGGGTATTTTGTAATATGACCAAGCGGCGCTATTTTTAGACTTGGCACCATAGCGACTGTTCATTTTAGAAAAAGCTGATGGTAAGCAAGCACTGGGCGGATGCTGTAGGTAAAAATCGCATCTTACAATTATGTCTCATCCCTTATACGTCGCTTTCATCTGGCATCAGCACCAGCCACTGTATAAAAAATGCCGCGATCGCTTTTCCTTGACCTCTGGACAATATCGTCTACCTTGGGTAAGGCTACACGGCACAAAAGATTACCTAGATTTAGTGCTGATGCTGGAGCGCTATCCTAAGCTGCATCAGACAGTAAACTTAGTTCCATCGCTAATTTTGCAACTGGAAGATTACATTGCTGGTACTGCCTTCGATCCCTATCTGGAAGTTGCTCTGACACCCACCGAACAGCTTAGTCCTGGGCAACAGCAATTCATCATCGAGCATTTTTTCGATGCCCATCACCGCACGATGATTGACCCTCACCCCCGCTATCGGCAACTTTACCAACAAAAACAGGAAAAGGGGAGGACGTGGTGCCAGGAAAATTGGACGCCCCAGGATTATAGTGACTTATTAGCATGGCACAACCTGGTCTGGATCGATCCTTTGTTTTGGGGTGACCCAGACCTTGAACAATGGTTGAAGCAAGGGCAGAACTTCAGTTTAGGTGACCGACAGCGCATTTTCTCCAAGCAGAAAGAAATCCTCAGTCGTATTATCCCCCAGCACCGGAAAATGCAAGAAGCCGGTCAACTGGAAGTAACCACAACACCTTACACTCACCCAATCTTACCCTTGCTGGCAGATACTAATGCTGGTCGCGTGGCAGTTCCTGGGATGACTTTACCCCAGCAGCGATTTCAGTGGGCAGAGGATATACCCCGGCATTTAAAGAAAGCTTGGGATCTCTATCAAGACCGATTTGGTCGAACACCCCGTGGATTGTGGCCTTCGGAACAGTCAGTGAGTCCTCAGATTTTACCTTACATTACCCAACAGGGATTCCAATGGACTTGCTCAGACGAGGCAGTGCTGGGTTGGAGTCTCAAGCACTTTTTCCATCGGGATGAGGTAGGAAACATCTCGGAACCGGAGTTACTCTACCGTCCTTATCGCCTGGAGACTCCCTATGGTGATTTGGCAATGGTATTTCGCGACCACCGTTTATCAGATTTGATTGGCTTTACCTACGGTTCAATGAAACCGAAGCAAGCCTCAGCCGACTTAGTAGGACATTTAGACGCAATTGCTCGCTCTTTGAAACATCGACAGCCCGATTCCGGCACCTCCTTAGAACAACCTTGGTTAGTGACAATTGCTCTGGATGGAGAAAACTGCTGGGAGTATTATCAACAAGACGGTCTGCCTTTTCTCGAATCTCTCTATCAGACTCTGAGCAACCATCCAGAAATTAAGTTGGTCACGGTTTCTGAGTTTATCGAACAATTTCCGCCTACCGCAACTATGCCCGCAAATCAGTTGCATAGTGGTTCCTGGGTAGATGGCAGCTTCACCACTTGGATCGGTGACCCCGCCAAAAATCGGGCCTGGGATTTGCTGACCCAAGCAAGGCAGACTTTAGCCAAACACCCAGAAGCAACAGAAGAAAATAACCCAGAAGTCTGGGAAGCCTTGTATGCAGCAGAAGGTTCCGACTGGTTTTGGTGGTTTGGTGAGGGTCACTCTTCCCACCAAGATGCTATCTTCGATCAGCTGTTCCGCGAACACCTGAGTGCGATTTACCAAGCATTAAACGAGCCGATTCCGGCTAACCTCAAGCAACCAGTAGAAAGCCACAAAGCCAAAGACCAACATCGACCAGAGAGTTTTATCCATCCGGTGATTGACGGTATCGGTGACGAACAAGATTGGGAAAAAGCTGGCCGCATTGAGGTTGGAGGTGCCAGGGGTACGATGCACCGCAACAGCACCATCCAGCGCATTTGGTATGGTGTGGATCACCTCAACTTCTACTTGCGACTAGATTTCCAGAAAGCTTGGCAACCAGGTAAGGACATTCCCGCAGAATTACATCTGCTATGGTTCTATCCCGGCATAACCTGGCACAATAGCCCTGCGCCCTTAATAGAACTACCCGATCAAGCACCACTAAACTATTTATTCCGTCATCAGTTGGGAATTAATCTGCTTACTCAATCTTTTTGGTTCCAGGAGGCTGGTCAACATTGTCAGTGGCATCCTCGTCCCAGTCGCGCTCAAATGGCTCTTGACCAGTGTCTGGAGGTCGCCGTACCCTGGGCAGATTTGCATATTCAGCCCGACTATCCACTGCAGTTAGTGGTAGTTTTGGCAGATCAGGGAATTTTTCAGAGCTATTTTCCTGAGAGTACCTTGGTTTCTTTTCAGGCGCCGTAGAATTTTCAAGAAGTTGGCGTTGCACCATCTCTGAATACTCAGGAGACAATGGGGACAAGGAATCACCGAAAACCCCAATTCATTTCCTAACTAGGCAATGCTTCCGAGTTTCCCCCTTGGAATAGGTGAGGCAGGAAAATACTTTACCATAAACCGTAGAAGTTGAAAGCCTTGTTTCTGTAGAGCAGGGGTGATGATCTGTGTTTAGAAATAAACCGCTAGGTAAATCATAGCGGTTTATTTTTTTAAAATTTAGGCATTACATTATAGGACTACCGTGGTGATGAATCAGATACCATGAAGATGCCATTTTTTCAAAAATATTTGTTGCCATTGATTGCGCTTGGACACTTCTACCACCGCTGATTTGTAGCAAATTTTCAATCAGAATGACATAGGCTAGATTGTCGCAAATCTCTGTTACCAGAATATCTGTTTCGATCTCGATGTATTTGGTGTTTCTAAATATCTGTTGCCAGGATAAACTAATCTCTTTCCAACCACGCAATACGTTACGACCGGGATGGATACAGAGGCTGCCAGTACCCTGGGACCAAACAAGACTCATCGCTTCAATGTCTTTTTTCTCAAAGGCTTGGTAAAAAGCCTGATTAACTGCTAATACTTCTGTACGTTCGTTGCTCATAGATACACTTTATGTCGGCTGATTAAGGGGGAATTCTTGAAAGTTTTTCTATTGAACACCAAGTCCAGTTAGTTGGAACTAACTGGGCAAATACTTGGTAAAATTATCAAGAATTGTACCCCGATCTAAAATAGCAAATGAGTCTTGAACACCATCCAAAATAAAAGGTGGCAGACCAATCTGCCACTTATCTATAGTAAATCTAGACCTAAGCTTAGTAAGTACCTCCTCTAGGGTTTTTAGTCAACATTTGACTACCATTGACTATCAACTCTTGTTACCTAATAATCAAAATAGAGGAACTAAAGTCAAAATCAAACCTAGGATTTTGACATACCACAAATTAATTATAAAACGACCCAAGAGAAAGAAAAATAAATATTGACCTATAAGTGAGTGGCATGGAAACTATCTGGGAACTAGATTTTTACTCGCGTCCAATTTTGGACGAAAATCAAAAGAAGATTTGGGAAGTATTACTGTGCGAAAGTCCTTTAGATACACGCCAGCCCACTGATAATCTGTTTCGATACTCTCAGTTTTGTCCCAATCAGCAGGTTAATTCTATCTGGTTACGAGAGGCATTGGAAAAAGCAATTGCTCAGGCAAAACAGACTCCCAAAAAAATTCGCTTCTTTCGTCGCCAGATGAGCAACATGATTACCAAGGCCTGCCAAGAACTTGAGATTCCTGCTCAGGCAACACGCCGTACCTATACTTTAGAGCTATGGCTACAACAAAGGATCCAGGAATTTTATCCTCATCAGCCCGGATATGAACCCTCAGCAGCAGCATCCTCTTTTGTCCGTTATCAGCCCCAAACACCCCAAGCAATGCCCGACGCCTTGCAGGGAGAACAGTGGACATTTGTCAGTTTAGAAGCCTCAGCCTTCGAGGAAATGAACGAGTGGGGAATTGACTTTGGTGAAGCTTTCCCCTTATCGATGAGAGGCATTGCTCCCGACACCTCGATTCCTGGAATTATTGTATTTTCTTCCAGAGCCAAACCTTTGGCTGCTTGGATGTCAGGTTTAGAACTAGTGTACTTCAGATTTGAAGACAGTTCACCAGCCAGATTATTACTAGAAACTGGTGCCAGTGATTGCTGGATTATGGATAACATCAAAGACCCGAAAATTTTGGCTCAAGCCAAAGATTTTGAGTCAGCAAAGCAGAACGCCTCTGAGGTACATTTTCTCGCTGTGCAGTCGTCTCCTACCTCAGAAACCTTCGCTGGATTTTGGCTGTTGCAAGAGTTGAAGTAGCTTGTCATTGCTAATTGTTCATTGATTTGATTGTTGATAGTTAGCAATTGCTTCTGAGCAATTGACCAATTTTTAACAACAACAAACAACACAAGAAAAACGATAAACGACAAACAACAAAAGTTATGGGTTCTCATGATTTGCCACAAGCGCTGCACGGCGAGCAGCTCTTAGAGCTAGCAGCTGCGTCAGGAGCGACAAGCGCAGAGGTCTATCAATCGCGATCGCTCTCAAGACCAGTTTTTTTCGAGGCAAACCGACTTAAGCAGATCGAGAGCAGCCAATCAGAGGGAATCGCGCTGCGGCTATGGCGAGATGGGCGTCCCGGACTCGCCGTAGCCTATGGCTCAGTAGAACCTCAAGATTTGGTAGACAGGGCGATTGCGGTGACGCACCTCAATGAACCAGAACTAGTGGAACTTGCCGAGACAGAGAAAGCTCACTACCCCGACATGGGCAAAGACGTGCCAGCGGAAGAACTCATCGCCATGGGTAAGGAGGCAATTGCCCTAGTTCGTGATGTTTACCCCGAAGTCCTCTGTACATCTCAATGGGAATGTGAAGAAGAAACAACACGTTTAGTCAACTCCCGAGGGCTAGATTGCTACTGCACCGACACCACACTCAGTTGTTTTTTATCGGCAGAATGGGTGCGAGGTGATGACTTTTTGAGTGTTGCTGATGGTCAAACCGAGCGAGGTACGCTCAACCCCCACAAGTTAGTTCAGCAAATTTTACAACGTTTGAACTGGGCGCAAGACAACATCTCTCCTGCAACTGGTCGTGTGCCAATTTTGTTGACGTCTAAGGCGGCTGATTTGCTTTGGGATACAGTTGAGGCAGCTTTAAATGGTAAACGAGTAATTGAAAAAGCGACACCCTGGAGTGATCGCCTTGGTCAGGTAGTCATGTCAACCAAGGTGAATCTTTCTCAACAACCAGAAGCCGGCCCGTATAGTTGCCCCTTTGACGATGAAGGAACTATTACCCAGCCCCTGCTCTTAATTCAACAAGGACGCTTGCAGCAATTTTATAGCGATCGCACTATTGGCAGATTACTAGGTACAGGCAGCACAGGATGTGGATTTCGCCCCGGTATGGGTAGCTATCCTACTCCAGGTTTAGTCAACTTGCTGATTCAACCAGGAAAAGGTTCTCTCTTAGAACTGATCAAGCAGCTAGACAAAGGACTAGTAGTAGATCAAATCCTGGGTAGTGGCGCTGGAATATCCGGTGACTTTTCCATTAATGTTGAGCTGGGCTACCGGGTATCTCAAGGACAAATTATTGGTCGCGTTAAAGACACAATGGTTAGTGGTAATGTTTACAGCGCTTTAGAGGAGTTGGTAGCAATAGGTGAGGATGCCGACTGGAACGGGCCTTGCTACACGCCCTCTCTAATTGTCGAAGGCCTGTCTGTAACTGCTGGGGAGTAGGAGTCAGAGCCTGTTCATCAGGTTATGGCAGGGATGAAGGAAGACCTCATCCCTGAGCCCTCATTCCCGATCAATATGGATAAATTTCCTTTTTTTTCCCAGAAGACTGCGCCAAAACAAGATACCTTCAACAAATCAAAAACTCGCGATTACTTTCGCCCCTGGCTAGTACCAAGGCGAAGCTTAGCGATTGCCGAAGCCTGTCTCATTGGTATAGTCTCAGGGCTCTCGGCTGTCTTACTCAAACAATGTGTGGGCTGGTTAGGATCATGGCGCATTCTAGCTTCTAATCAGCTACCCCCGATTATTGTCTTGCCAGTCTTTGGACTCTCGTTAGGACTACTTTGTGGTTTTCTTGTTGAGTCTCTAGGATCGGAAGCTACTGGTAGTGGTGTTCCTCAAATTAAAGGCGCACTTGCTCAGTTTCCCATTGTCCTTAATTTACGAGTAGCCCTGGTTAAGTTGCTCGGTACTATTCTGTCTCTATCAGCTGGACTGACCTTAGGTAGGCAAGGGCCAACGGTACATATCGGAGCTGCTTTGGCGTCTCAATTAACACGTTGGGTGCCTACTTCCCCAGAACATCGACGTCAGATGATTGCCGCTGGTGCTGGCGCTGGCTTAGCCTCCGGTTTCAATGCCCCCCTTGCCAGTGTAATTTTTATTGTCGAGGAACTGCTTCATGATGTCTCAAACCTAACGCTGGGTACTGCAATTCTTGCCTCCTTTATTGGTGCCGTGATCTCGCGGGTATTGGGTGGAGGTAGCCTGGATCTCAACTTGGAATTGACAGAATTTTCTCGTAGATTATGGGCACCAGAGATTCCTTTTTATTTGTTGCTGGGTGTCTTGGCTGGCTTACTGGGTGCTTTGTTTAATCGGGGAATTCTCGCTAGTCTTACTCTCTACCAGCGTCTCAATTGGAGTTTGCCCGTACGTATTGGTGTGGCGGGGATGGTTTGCGGGTGTATAGTCTCCCAGCTACCAGATGAGTTTCGCAATAACAGTGGTTTAAGAGAGTTGCTCATTACGGGTGATGCTAGCTGGCAATTTACCAGCTTTGCCTTTGTTGCCTACTTTTTTCTGACTCTAGTTTCCTATGGTTCTGGAGCACCTGGAGGTTTATTTCACCCATCTCTGGTTTTAGGTTCTGCTCTCGGTTACTTAGTTGGGGTTGGCGAGGTTAATTTCCTAGGATACGGTTCACCTACTAACTATGCTCTAGCAGGCATGGGAGCCTTTTTTAGCGCTGTTTCTAAGGTGCCAGTCACGGCAATTGTCATTGTCTTTGAGATGAAATTGGACTTTAATCTGGTACTGCCCTTAATGATCACCAGTGTAGTTTCTTACCTAGTTGCTGATCGCTTGGCCCAAGGATCGCTCTATCAGCGTCTTTTGGAATGGAAAGGTTACACCCTACCCACAGAAATAGTTGAGAAAGGTTCTTTGGCTGGGTTGAAGGCGTCTGACCTAATGCAGCGACGTGTGGAAACCCTAGCTAGTCAGATGACGATAGAGGAAGCAATTCAAGCTTTTTCCCGTTCCCATCATCGCGGTTTTCCTGTGGTTGATGACTCTCAGTTAGTAGGTATTATTACCATTAGAGACATTGGTCATGCTACCCAACGCCAGCCAGATAGGAATACAACCTTGGCGCAAATCATGACCCCAAAACCAGTAACAGTTTTACCAACGGACTCTTTAAGCCATGTCCTTTATTTGCTTGACCGCTACCAGCTGAGTCGGTTGCCTGTTACAGAGGGTCGTAAACTAATAGGAATCATTACTCGTGCCGATATTATTCGCGCTGAAGCCGACCAACTTAGCAGTAAAACTGACACACTAGGGCCTAGTCCTGAACCGTCCTATGTAGTTTATCAAACTCGCTCTCCCGCTCTAGGGCGAGGGCGTATTCTCGTTCCTTTAGTTAATCCTAAAACTGCGCCAGTACTGTTACGAGTGGCGGCCTCTATTGCCCGCGATCGCGACTTTGAAATAGAGTGCCTCCAGGTTATCTGTGTCCCCCGCAGCCAAAATCCTGCCCATACAACCCTCAATACTGCTCAAAACCGTAAATTGCTGAGTATGGCGGAAGATTTAGGGAAGGACTGGGAGATTGCTGTTCACACCCAGATTCGTGCTGCTCACGACGTAGCCCAAGCTATTCTAGAGACGATTAAGGAGCGACATATTAATCTGATCTTTATGGGATGGCAAGCTGAGCCAACTACAGCTAGGGGTCGCATTTTTGGCAATATTGTTGATACTCTGATCAGGCAAGCTCCCTGTGAACTGGTGTTAGTAAAGCTGGGGTATCGACAAAGGGCGCTTAGCGATGGGACAACCTCATCCTATTGTCCGTTGCCTTTGGGTTGGCATCGTTGGTTAGTTACAATTGCTGGTGGTCCCAACTCCAGACGGGCGCTGGAACTAATACCAGCTTTAACAACTTTGGCTGTAGAACCAACAATTACACTCACCCAAGTTTTTGCTCCCTCTAAAATCAAACCTGACACAGCTAGCTTGGAAAAGGCTGTCAATTTTCTTAGCAACCGCATCAGTAACCGAATCGAGGTAGTTCCTTTACGCGGTGCTGCTGTTGCCGAAACCGTGATTAAGCTGGCTAACACAGGCGGTTACGATGTCGTTATCGTCGGAGCTAGTCGCGAAAGACTCTTACAGCAGATGATTCATCAGAATATTCCCAAAGCGATCGCGCGGGGTGTACAAAGTACCGTAATTCTCGTACGAGGCGCGCTTGACTGAATGAGAAACCGCTACAGCGACGGTCACTGTAGCGATTTTAAGAGGGTGAGACGCAGCAATCTTAGATCAACAAACAGAACTTTTAGAGACAAAGGTCTATAGCTACTAATGGAGAACTACTAATTAAGGGTTATTAGGAATGTGCCTGATTTGAGCGTAGCCACTGAAAACGAGCTTTTTACCCTGGGTTTCCAGGCGATTGATGCGCATAGTAATGCCGTCTAGATTGAAACGATCAAGGTCAACCATGTTATTTAAAATCTCATCAAGGGCAACGGCTAAAGCTTGAGAAATTTCGCGCATAGACTCCGGCACTGTATCCGCTTCAAACTGGGAATTTGTAAAGAGAATACGACGGCGTCGTTCCACTTCTAGCGTAGATGTCATGCCAATGGGTACTAAGCCATGATTGGCTAGATGCGCCTTAGCCGAAATTCGCAGACGGTTTCTAGGTTGCAGTTGCACTTGTACGTCGGTGAAGGAAATCGGCTCACCACCAGAAAGTTCTAGTAAAGATGGATTGGCAAGATTTTCCAAGCGTTTTTTCACCAGTTCGGCTGTAAAGGCTTGGTTAATATCAGGTTCGGTTAAAATGACCTGAGCGATCGCCTGGGTGGGTTGCTTTAGGGAAATTCTACCTTTGAGAACTGAGCTAAAGTCAAGGGAGACAGCGTCGGTTTCAAAGGACATCTCCTCAGTTCGGAAATCCCGACGGATTACCAAACCACGACCACTCATTTTGAAGCTATCGATGCTGCCCTGCAACAGTTTACTGGAAGGATGACAGCGAACAGAGACATCCACTGACTCGCTCCTAGTAAAAAGGTGGCGAATCGTTTTGCTGGCGACGGTATTGAGCATTTGCTCTCCCCAATCAGTGCCAGAATTATTGGTTGTACCGGTAAAGCCACCAAACATACCGTTCTCAATCCACGAGAGTTCCTTCTATCTTTGTAACAAAATGTGAATAAGTCAGCAATTAATCCTTTCACCTCCTGAGGATTTTTAGGAATTTCTATCGCCTACAACAAACCCTATGTCTGAATCTGAATCCAAATCTAAAAAAACTATAGGAATGGCAGATTACGAATCACTCAAGCTAGAGTTAGCCACCCTACGAGCGCAAGTTACCCAAAGTTCTGCTGCTGCACCCCCTAAATTAACTCAAGTTGCCCAACAAAAGGCTTTGTTAGCAGTCGTCACCAAAATTCGAGAATCATTGGACTTAAACACTATTTTTAAGTCTACCGCGACAGAAGTCCGTCAACTGCTCAATGCTGACCGAGTGGCGATGTACCGCTTCGATCCAGATTCGGCTTGGAATGAGGGCGAAGTTGTTTCCGAAGATGTGCTACCGCCTTTTCCCTCGGCCTTGGCGACAAAAATTAACGACCACTGTTTTGGAGAAAAGCATGCCACTTATTATCTTAAGGGTCGGATTTGGGCTGCTCCTGATATCTACCAACATGGTTTGCCTGATTGCCATATTGCGATTCTGGCAAGATTCCAAGTAAGGGCAAATCTGGTTGTGCCTTTGTTAAAAGGAGATCAACTTTGGGGGTTGCTCTGCATCCATCAATGTTCTGGCCCCCGCCAATGGCAAGCCTCAGAAATTGATTTTGTTACTCAAATTGCCCTTCATTTAGGAGTAGCTTTGCAGCAGGCGGAGTCTCTCGCCCAACTACAGATGCAGTCAGAGCATCTCGCCCAGGCAGTAGCCCAAGCCGTAGGACGAGAAAAGGCGGTCGCCGCCATCATCGACAAAATTCGACGCTCTTTAGAGCTAGATACTATTTTCCAAACTACCACACAAGAAGTACGGCAACTAGTTAAAGCTGACCGGGTAGTCATCTATCGTTTCCATCCAGATTGGAGTGGTGAATTTATCGTAGAATCGGTAGCACCTGGCTGGAAGTCCCTGATGCTGGAACAGCCAGAAAACCCAGAATCCCTTACCAACATCAGCGAATGTAGCGTCAAGTCCTTAGCTGACCCTCAAGTGATTGATACCTACCTACAAGAAACTGGAGGAGGTCAATTTGCCCAAGGACAGGTGTTTCAGGTTTGTGATGATATTTACAGTGCTGGATTTTCCCTCTGTTACATTGAAACGCTAGAAAGTTATCAGGTCAAAGCTTATGCTATTATCGCCATCTACAAAGGCAAGAGTTTATGGGGATTACTAGCAGCTTTTCAAAATTCTGGAACACGGCATTGGGATGATACCGAAGTAAACTTCCTGGTTCAGATTGGAAGTCAATTAGGAGTAGCCATCCAACAGGCAGAATTATTAGGAAAGGCTCAAAAGCGCTCAGCAGAACTCCAGACTACTCTGACAGCTCAATTGCAAAAACGGGCTCAGGAGTTAGACAAAGAGGCAAATCGAGAGCGAGCTTTAGCCCATGTAATTGAAAGAATTCGCCAGACCTTAGATATTGATACTATTTTCCGGGCTACAACTCAAGAAGTACGGCAAATCCTCAACTGCGATCGGGTATCAGTCTATCGTTTCCATGCTGATTGGAGTGGGGATCTGGTCTCGGAGTCAGTGGAACAAGGCTGGTCTGTGTTAACGGAATCCCGGAGTAAGGCGGTGTGGCACGACACCTACATACAAGAGACTCAAGGGGCTAGGTTTCGTAACCACGAAAATATCGCAGTTGATGACATCTATACCGCTGACCACTCTAAGTGTCACCTGGAAATTTTGGAGCATTTTCAAATCAAAGCCTACATGGTGGTGCCAGTTTTTGTAGGCGAAAATTTGTGGGGATTACTGGGTGCCTACCAAAATTCCGGTTCCCGCCACTGGCAAGAAAGGGAACTTAGCCTGTTGGCTCAGGTGGGTAACCAGTTAGGAGTTGCCTTGCAGCAAGCCCAATTGCTAGCGCAACTCCAGGAAGCTAAGGAAAATGCTGATGCTGCCAACCAAGCCAAAAGCGAATTTCTTGCCAATATGAGCCATGAACTGCGTACTCCCCTGAATGCCATCCTCGGCTTTACGCAACTTTTAACCCGTAATTCATCTCTAAATCAGCAGCAACAGGAACATTTAGGAATTATTACTCGCAGCGGCGAGCATTTGCTGACCTTGCTTAATGACGTACTGGAAATGTCTAAAATCGAGGCGGGTCGGATTATGCTCAATGAAAATAACTTTGACTTATACCGTTTACTCAAAAGTCTCGAAGAAATGCTACAGCTTAAAGCCAGATCTAAGGGCTTAAAGTTGGTTTTTGAATGTGACCCCAGTATTCCTCAATATGTTTACTCAGATGAGAGTAAGCTGCGTCAGGTTTTGATTAATCTCCTGGGAAATGCCATTAAATTTACACAAGAGGGTAGTGTTGTGTTGCGAGTTAAAGTACAGCACAAGACTGAGCAACAGAGAGTAGGGGGTGGTGAAATAGTTGCTTTTCAGGAAGCTGGAAATGAGGCTAGGGCAAAAGATGCTTGCTCTCTACTTTTTGAAGTAGAAGATACTGGCCCTGGCATTGACCCAACAGAACTAGACACTTTATTTGAAGCTTTTGTCCAAACCGAAACTGGCCGGAAATCTCAGGACGGAACTGGTTTAGGTTTACCCATTAGTCAAAAATTTGTGCAACTGATGGGAGGAAATATCACTGTTAGTAGTGTGTTGGGTCAGGGAGCAACTTTTAGATTTGATATCGAGATTGAGCTGGCGGAAGCTACACAAGTTGCGGCTCAGCAGTCGGCTAGACGGTTAATTGGCTTGGAACCTAATCAACCTACCTATCGTATTCTAATCGCTGAGGACAAATGGGAGAGTCGTCTAATTTTAGTTAATCTGATCTCACCCTTAGGGTTTGAGGTTCGCGAAGCCAAAAATGGACAGGAAGCAGTTAGTATGTGGGAAACTTGGCAGCCGCACTTAATCTGGATGGACATGCGGATGCCTGTAATGAATGGTTATGAGGCAACTAAAAAGATTAGAGCTTCTTTCCAGCATCAGAAGACAGTAATTATTGCCCTCACTGCTAGTGTCTTTGATAAACAGCGCTCTGTGGTTTTTTCGGCAGGCTGCGATGACTTTGTTAGCAAGCCTTTTCGGGAGGAGGTTATCTTTGAAAAGATGGCTGAGCATTTGGGGGTGCGCTATCTCTACGAAGAATCTTCTCCAGCTACACTTACCCAATCAGGGTTTCCTCATGAACTTAATAGGGAAGATATTACTGTCATGCCTGCTGAGTGGCTAGCACAGTTCCACAAAGCCGCGACCCAACTTGATGAGAAACAAATGTTCAGTTTGCTTGAGGAAGTTGATCAGGACAATGCCTCAATTTCCGTAGCTTTAGCGGAGTTGCTCTATAACTTTCAGTTCGAGAAGCTAGCAAATTTAACTAAACAAGCTAGAGAGTGAATTCCTGGAAACCCAAGAGCCTGAAATTTGCTTTTAACAAAGTATAAATATTCTGTATTATTTACTTTACAGTGGGAAAAACAAGCCTCGTTGACATCTATCGAGTAACTAAAGTAATTATCTATCTGTGTCCAGCATTTAGTCAATGGCTGTGAGAAGATCTTTGCCAAGGTATTGATTAAGACCAACCCATGGCAAAAGCTTCCAATGATTTTAAAATAATGTGCCTTCTACCAAATACTAGGTCAGGAAAAGAGGAATTGGCGTTTAGCGTTTCTTTCCCGAAGATTGATATTCATTAATTTCGAGCAAATAACACTAGCTAATAATAATTTGAAGACTACTGCAAGAAGGAATAGCCTTCCAGAAAAGTCCATTTAATTAATTTCATGAAGAGCAATCAAGACCCAGAAGTAAAAAATACGATTCTCATTGTTGATGATAAACCAGAAAACCTACGTCTTTTATCCCAAATGTTGACGGATTCAGGATACGAGGTGAAGAGAGCTCTTGACGCTTCAACAGCGTTAATGGGAGTGCTGGCATCCCCGCCCGATCTAATTTTACTTGATATCAGAATGCCGGATATGAATGGCTATGAACTTTGTCAAAGGCTGAAGGAAGTAGAGGAAACACGCGAAATTCCTGTAATTTTCTTGAGCGCCCTCAACGAAGTCTTAGATAAAGTGACAGCCTTTCAGGTGGGAGGAGCAGACTATATTACGAAACCATTTCAGATGCAGGAGGTTTTAGCTCGTGTAGAAAATCAACTAACAATCCGAAGACAAAAAGCACTGCTGCAACAGGAAATTTGTGAACGTCAAAGAACTGAAGAAGCACTGCGATATAGTGTAGAGAAATTGCATGCAACTTCTCTACGTTTGGCAGAAGCTCAAAGACTCGCTCATCTAGGAAATTGGGAATTTGATGTACTAACTGAAAAAATTAGCTGGTCAGAGGAATTATCTCGTATCTTCGGCTTGGATCCGACCAAATCGGCACCGACTTGTGGCGAATATCTTCAGCAGGTTCATCCCGATGATCGAGCTTTGGTGGAGCAAAAAATAAGCAACGCTATCGCCAAGGGTAAATCTTACCAAATAGACCATCGAGTTATACAACCGGATGCTTCAATTCGACATATTGAGTGTAGAGGAGAAGTTATTTTGGATGAGCGAGGACAGGTGAAGAAAGTTTTCGGAACTGCAATAGATATTACCCAGCGTAAACGCGTGGAAGAAGCCTTGCTGGAGTCGGAAGCACGAGCACGGGAAAAAGCAACTCAGTTAGGGTTAACTTTGGATAAATTGAAACGTACCCAAGTTCAACTAATTCAAACTGAGAAAATGTCCAGTCTCGGGCAAATGGTTGCTGGTATCGCCCATGAAATCAACAACCCGGTCAGTTTTATCTATGGTAACATTGCTCCTGCCAGAGAATATTTTCAAGAGTTGATCCGGGTAATTAAGGCTTATCAGCAAGCTTACCCAAATCCTACACCAGAAGTTCAGCAGATCACCCAAGAGATAGAGTGGGATTTTCTGGTGGAAGATTGGCAAAAACTGATGAAGTCTATGCAGGTGGGAGCTGAGCGCATCCATGAAATAGTTTGCTCGCTACGGAGCTTTTCTCGACGCAGTGCATCAGAAATTAAGCTGGTAGATATTCATGAGGGCATCGATAATACCCTACTTATTTTGCGGCACCGATTGCGACCAGAGGGCAATCGTCCTGAGATTCAAGTGATTAAAGAATATCGTCAACTACCTCTGATTAACTGTTATTCCTCTCAGTTAAATCAGGTATTTATGAACCTGCTGAGTAATGCTATTGAGGCATTGGAGGATAATTGGGTAGTTGAAGGTTCCAAGTTAGGAATTATGCCAAAGATTACAATCAGTACTGAGGTAAAGTACCAAGAGAATATTCTCGATGCTGATGAGTGCCTCTGGAATTCTTCGATAGTCGTCATTAAGATTACTGACAACGGCCCGGGGGTGAGTAAGGAATTGCAACAACAAATATTTGACCCGTTTTTTACCACTAAGCCTGTGGGTACTGGTACAGGTTTAGGGCTATCGATCAGCCATCAGATTGTGGTTGAAAAACACGGTGGTCAGCTTAGTTGTTTTTCTGTCCCCGGTCAAGGGACAGAGTTTATTGTGGAGATTCCCCTTAATCAGCAAAAATGAGCAGCTCCACTTAAACACTAGCTGTTGGTGATTGACAATACCCAAGATTTGATCAAAGCATTGACCTGTTCCGGCACTTCATCATGGGGGCAGTGTCCAGCCTGGAGATAGTAATCTGTTAACTGAGGATAGTATTTACGAAACTTTGCTCCGCGTTCTTGGGCATTCATCCAAGGATCTGCTTCTCCCCAGAGTAGTAATAAGGGACAACTCATCTGCTGTAAGAGCACGTCAATTTTTTCTCCTTGAGGCGATTTGAAGACAGAAGCAAATACTTTATCAGCCCCAACATCACTAGAAGGACGATAAATTTCTTCTACTAACTGATCTGTTACCGCACTTTGGTCAAGATAAACTTGCTGTAGAGTTTTGCGAATCATTGAGCGTTGCCGCACATATTGAAATAAGAGAAAACTTGCCCAGGGTTGCCCTAAAATTGACTGAGTTAAGTCCCGTAGAAATTTTTGCCACGGATTTGGCTGAGTGGGTACTTTGGTATCTGTGAAAGGACCAGCACTATTGAGCAGCACCAGACCAACGGCAGATGTAGGGCGCTCAGCAGCTACACACAATGAGGCATAACCACCTAAGGAATTTCCTGCTAATACGGTCGGTTGTTGAATGACATTGGTGATAAAGTCAGATAGCTGGTCTCTCCATAAATCACCACCGTATTGCCAATCTGGTTTCGCTGAACGTCCAAATCCTAGCAGGTCAATTGCCCAAACCTCGAAATCTTTACTGAGTTGGGCGATGTTTTTTCGCCAGTGGTCTGTAGAAGCTCCAAAACCGTGAACCAAAAGCAAGGGCGGACGTCCGGATCCTTTCTCTCCAGCGCGTACATAGTAAATAGATTGACCTCGCCACTGCCAGTAAGTGCCAGCCATGGGGGTATTGGCAGCAGTCGGTGTTGCCTGTGTAGTCACGAGACATGTTAAGTAAAGTTAACTTTATTATCTTAGCCTTGTGAGAATCCCAGGAGATAGTCAGGAGAACCGAACTCCTGCCATCTTCTTAATCAACCTGTGTACCTAGGTTTTTTGCTCCAACTAGACTAATTACAGGTTGAATTTACCCTAGAAAAGTCGCTTCTTTTTCAACTGGAGTTACTAAGAAAATCTCTAAGTCAATAGACTATATTAATCTTCTTATCCGTCTCAGTAGCCGGAACACTTCATACATCGTAATATAATACAGGTAGGATACTGGTAAACATAAACACAAAGCTAGGATATTTACCGGTGTTAATGAGCATTAAAAGTAAACAACTGAAACAGAGAGGGTAGAGCATTGTCTGTCGAGACCATTGAGAAGCGTTCTACAACCCCTAAACATGCGCCTCGCTACCGCGTGTTGCTTCATAATGATGACTTCAACTCCATGGAGTATGTAGTGAATGCCTTGCTAACGACGGTAGCAAGTCTCACTCAACCTCAAGCCGTGAGCATCATGATGGAAGCTCATAGTACAGGAATAGCCTTAGTGATTACCTGTGCTCAAGAGCATGCTGAATTTTACTGTGAAACTTTGAAGAACCATGGTTTAATCAGCACGATGGAACCTGACGAATAATAAGAAGTTTTTCATCAGGCGGTCTGGCTTGCGAAGCTCGCTTCGACTCATGGAAAATTAAAAGATCATCTTTTGGTTTTGCTGCTCAGCAAAATCTAACTTTTTTTGAAACCTAATTTAGCGAAATTAGCCCAATCCCCAGCACCAGTGAGACTGGGCTTTTTTATCTTATTCTTGTTGTTGCTCTGGTTACCGATAGCAGCACCAATTTACTTACTGGGTCGCGACCCAAACTTGGTTACTATCCTGACAATGGGATTATTGTTTGGGGAGTTTCTGCTATTAGTCCCTTGGTGGGGCAAAAAAATCTACCGACGAACTCAACTGCTGAACAGTTATGGTTTGCTGAGAACCAGACAAAATCTTCTAGAACTGCTCCAAGGACTGAGTATTGGTCTGGTGATGACGCTTGCTCTGTTCACCTTAGAAGGTTTGTTTGGTTGGCTGGCATTCCAGAAGCCTCAAGTATTGCTACCACAACTGATTTTAGAAGGATTTGCCAGTGCTCTTGGCATTGGCTTGGCTGAGGAGTTAGTTTTTCGAGGCTGGCTATGGGATGAATTACAACGGGATTATCGCCCCCAGATTGCACTATGGACTGACGCCATCATCTTTGCCGCACTACATTTTCTCAAACCACTCTCAGAGATGATTCGCACCTTACCGACATTCCCCGCTTTGTTGTTGCTAGGACTGACGATGGTTTGGGCAAAGCAGTCATCTCAGGGGCGACTGGGGCTGCCTATTGGTTTACATTCTGGTCTTGTTTGGGGTTATTACCTGATTAATGTTGGGCAGATGGTGCAATATTCTGAACAGGTTTCGCCTTGGATTACTGGAGTTGATGGTAATCCCATTGCTGGGTTAATGGGTTTGCTGTTTTTAGGTTTGCTTGCTCTTGGCATCAAGAGGCGGTCAGCTTAAGAACCGGTACTAGTCCCATCAGTTCTTACCCCTTCTCGATCCGGAGTCAAGCACTCATCGTCGCTACACAAGTCCCGACTAAACAGGCTTGATCCAAATTCGCCCCCTTCAAATTCACCTCATCTAAATCAGCACACAGCAGATTTGCTTTTGTGAAGTTAGCACCAGCGAGATTGGCTCCCCGCAAATCTGCCTCTTCCAAATTGGCCTCACTCAAATTAGCCCCTTGTAAATCTGCTTGAGAAAGGTCTGCTCCCTTGAGATTAGCGCTACTAAGATTAGCTCCCCGCAGGTCAGCACCTCGTAAATCAACTCCTTGTAAGTTGACCCCCATCAGATTTGCACCACTAAGAAAAGCCCCTGTAAAAGAAGCTTGAGACAGTTTTGCTCCCATCAAATTAGCGCCGCGAAGATTGCTTCCCCGTAGATCAGCTTTTGTCAAGTCAGCTTGCATTAAGTTCGCCCCCAGCAAGTTGGCCCGCAAGTCAGCCGACTGGAGTTGGGCCCCGAGGAGGTTGGCACCATCCAAACGAGCACCATTCAGATTAGAACCAGATAAATTTGTCCCCACCAGAGTTGCACCAACCAGATTAACTCTCTCTAACTGGCTACCCGAAAGATTCTCATCTTCTAAGTCTGCTCCTGGCAACTGCTTGAGTTTACCCGCCCGAAGTGCCTCTATATCCATCACCATTTCTAAATCCTAATAACTTATCCGAAAATTCCTCTCATAGTGTAGTACCTGTGCTCCTCTGTTTAGGTAGCGGCGAACCGTTTGCTCAGCTTAGCGAACAGAAGAAAGAAATCCTATGTCAATTGTTTACCATTCCCTCAACCTAGATTTTGGATAGTTGCTCATTGGCTTAAAGAAGTATTCAGTTGTCTCCCTGATCAGCATCTAGTAACCACACTCCCGCAGCAATTTTCGGTGTCTTTGCTCGCAAACTCATACCTTGTTGCATTCCCATTACCATCAGCGCCAAAACTTCTACCAGTTTGGGGTCAAAATCTTCCCTACCTTTTGCTTGACATTCAGTTAGCGCCTGAAGCAGGGGATTCTCCACTGACTGGTCATGTTGATAGGCATTAAGCCGTAGCTGGAAATCTGCTAACAGTGCCAGAATTCTCGACTCTAAAGGAATAGCATCATAAGCTAAACCCTCAGGCTTTCCTGAACCGTTCCAGTTTTCTGTTTGATGGGTGATAATCTCAGCCACCGCCTGTAAGCGGGGCATGATCCTTAAAACCGAGGCTTTAGGCAGTGATCCAGCCTGGAGTACGGCTTCTTTTTGGGCATTTGACTTGGGTGGCATTTGTACCTTGACCCTTTGTAAGGGCGCAAGGCGGTGAAGTAAAGCAGCCAGACGTAAGCGTTTGAGTTGCCATGCTGGTAAATCCAGCAACTGCCCCATTGCCTCAGATAAGGCTGTCACTTCAGCGGCTGCATTAGGATTGATCGCATCTGCCTGGTCGATGAGCTGTGCCATGCGTAAGAAGGCTTGCAGCTCGTTAGAAACTAGGTTGTCATCCAAAGCCTGTTCTTGAGGGAGAAAGGCCTCAGCTAGGTTTTCTCCCACTTGGGATAAATCTTGTTGACCGTTTTTGAGATATTCTACTACGCAGTTAACTACTGCTCCGATATCATCTCTTTCCTTAGTCCCAAAAGCAGCGATTTTCTTCTGAACTTGATTATGTAAGGTTTGTTGCAAGTCTGGGTCGTAGTGACCGATGTGAGCGACTGTCAGCTCTACGGTCTCTTTTACCAATTCTGGCTCGAACGTCCAGAAGCCGTAGAATTTGCGCTCTCTGTCGTTTTCTGGAGGCCCTTTAATTCCATAATCTTCATCGGACAATTCTTGACACAACACCATTGCTGTGTATGTCTCAGACAAAATCATCAAGTGCCATTCCTGAGCCACTGGATCCGATGGTTCTAGACCCACCAAGGCCACGTTTTCCCGCTGACTAGTGGGGTGTTGGGCAAAACTTGTATCAAGTGTTGCCATAATTGCTACTTGAGACGACTTGTTAGCTAATTCACCATAGCGCTCCGCCTCTTCGAGATACCACTTACCTTGCTGGAAGGCCACAATCATCACTGGTGCGCTGTCTGATTCTAGAATGAAGTCTTCTAGAGCATGACAAAGAGAAATTAGTGTGTTTTTGTAGTACACCCCAAAATTCAGAGGTCTTTTGTCTCCTTGATGGGCTGTTTCTAGCTTTTGTAAAATAGAGCCTTCCAGCATGATGTGATTTTAACGAGTTGCGGGTTGACAGATTGTAGGTTGGGGGTTGTAGGAAAAGTAGGTTGTGGGTTGTCTTGCCAGCCTACCCCTCCGGGCAACGCTGTGGAAACAACCTTCTAACCTACCCCTCCAAGGAACGCTTCGCGAACTAACTCTTAACCTATGGCGACTAGTTGTTTGTGATGTTTCTGCTTTGGTTCTACAGGCGCTGCTAAAGCTTCTTCTAAGTCCGCGCAGCCTAATCTTTCTTCAAGAATGTTCATTACTTCACGACCAAAGTCATTGGGGTTTTGCTGCCAAGCTTGGAGGCAAACCTCACCGAAGAAAGAACCTAGTGGTTCCGGATTCCAGAGCAGTTTTTTCGCTGTCCAAGGCATCAGACTCATCGGATCGTAGTCTTGATTGAGCATCTTGTTCTCAAAGGCGTACTTCTCCAGGTGAGTGTGGGGTTGTAAACCAATGAAGAAGATCGCTGGTTCTACTTTGTCGGCACCAAAGATCCGCTCCAACTCACGATGATAAGCGATCGTCTGGCGGATAGTTTCCAACCTCTCGTCTATTACATTAAACGAGTAGTTGACTGATACCAAATCATTGAAGCCAGCAGTTTTTAAATCACGGCAGTTCTGCAAGACTGTGCGTAGGTTGTAACCCATTCGCATTTTCCGTACCAGTTCTTGAGAACCGCTAGTAATGCCGATCTCAAAGTAGTTCATGCCAGTCTTGACCATGAGATCACACAGTTCCGGTGTCAGGTTATCTGCACGGATATAGGCGGCCCAGTGGATATCATTCATGCCGGAGTCAATGATTTTTTGCAATAGTTCAGCTGCGTCGTCAATGAACTTGCGCGCAGGTATGAACTGAGCATCTGTAAACCAGAAATTACGGATTCCTTGGTTATAAAGTTGGCGCATTTCTGCCACAACTTGATCAGCGGGGTTGATTCTTACTTGTTTACCTTCTACTACTGTATATATGCAGTAGCAGCAGTTGTGAGGACAGCCTCGCTTGGTTTGGACACCGATATAAAAGTCATCCTCTTGCAAGTAATACTCAAAGCCTGACCAAATGTTTTTGATATAGCCGTAGTCACAAGCGGTTTTTTCTACCGGATTGGGCCACTCGTGAATCATTTGATCCCGTGGCTTAGTCTCACCTACAACATAACAGCGTTCATCTAAAAACTCTTGGCCCTGAATAATTTTTGCTAATAGTGTCTCTCCTTCCCCCACAGAAACAATGGTACCTGGGGGGAGTTTCTTCTCTAGCTGCTCATAGAAAACACTAACTGCCCCACCACCAACCATGGCTAAGGCTTGTGGGTTGTATTTTTGAGCGCGTTTGAGTCCTCGTTTAATCAATCCCAAATTGCGCCAGAGTTCTGTATAGTAAGCCGCCGCTAAGCGCAGTCCTCCCAGGGCGCCCCGTAACTTTACCCAAGGATTTTTTGCGTAGTAAAACTCAAAGGCGTTTTGCAGAGGATTACCAGCTCTACCACCGACTGGCGCGTAAATTTGAATATCGCGCCAGGAAAACACCAACATTGTCGGTTGGAACTCGTCTACGCTGGCGTCGAGGGCGCGGGCAAAATCCAGGGGAGGAATGGTTCCCAAGTCGAAGATACGTTGCTCCACCTTGGGAAAGAGTTTATGAACGTGGTCAGCTAGGTAGACTACGCCTATGGGAAAGATAGGATTACAAGGAAGGCGAACATAGAGAATTTTCTGTTGCATTGTGAACTTTATATTTAATGATTTCTCTATCCGTCTGTAGGTCTTTCGCTCGCCAGCGAAAAATCTAGGCCCATTGAGGAAGCTCAGCCGGCCTTAGCCAGTCACTTCGATCAATAGGGGTTCTCCAGCATGCTGCCGTTGGTATGACGCTGCTGTAATTTTTGTATATTATGAGATTTTTTTCACATAACTTAACTTTAGCAGATTAGGGACTTACCGTGGCATAATCGCGGAGATTGTTTACAACCTTCAGACAAACCCGGTAAGTTTTCCAGGTCAGCAGGTAACTACTTATCATTGTTTTTTAGCAGGATGAGTCTTATCAGTCATGAAAGTTGAGGCGCAATTGTGATCCTCAATTAATTAATATTTTTATTGTTTTATTTTGTAAGTATTTGTAAGCCTTTACAAAAGTCTTCTCACAGTCAAACAAGGTTAGTAGATGACGAGCCTTATCAAAATGTAACGGAGGGATTAGCCGAGAGACATAAAGGGTTTTAGCATTTTGTTACTAAACTCCCATGACAACTTATCTTGAAAACTAGCGATACCTCAGTAAAAGGAGAAAGCTGACAAGATAAGACATCTTCATAGTTAACAAAAATCAAAAAGTCTCTAGTGAAATTGAGTGATAAACAAAAATTACCAATTTGTACTAGAAAGATAAAATCTACTGCTCATCTGCGATGTGAATTTTCCTTAGAAAAGAAATAAAATAAGGAATCATCGGCTCATGCCTAAATAGTTATTATTGATGTGGCTGATCCCTTAAAGTTGGTAGCGAATTTTACACTAAGCTGGGATCGCAGATGATAACTTTAAGAAAGTAATAACAATTGTTAGCTTCAGTACCCTGGCTGTTATGGCTCAAATACTTGATCCCCTCCCCTCCGATAACAAAGATCGCATACTCTGCTGTTATGTAAACGCCACGAGCAATATCCAGGTTGCTCGAATTACCAATATTCCTGATTGGTATTTTGAACGAGTAGTTTTTCCTGGTCAGCGCTTAGTTTTTGAAGCGCTTCCATCAGGTCTGCTAGAAATTCACACAGGCCTGATGGCAACGGCGATTTTCTCAGATAAGATTCCTTGTGTTCGTTTATCTGTGGAGGAAAAAAAACCACCTTCTAGTGGCGACTCTCTTACTCAACAAGTAACTGAGTCTGTAGCTAGTAAGCAAAGCCTGGGGAAGGTCAATAATAAAAACCGATTAACCTCAGAATTTTTAACATACGCCCATATAAACTAATTCTTTCTCAATTTGAGAGTTTCAGAGGGGTTGCCAAATTTGGCAGTCCCTCTTTTTTATCATTCTTTTATTATTAAGGAGTTAAAAGCTAACACAGCATTTTTTGGTATCAACGCGTGAATCTGCCTTCTTTCATCTGGCTGTGGAAAATTGCCGCTTGGTCAATGGGTCTATCACTATTTGCCTACTTCCTAATGGCCATCTCTGGCATTACTCTGTCCTACTTACGACACTCACAGCATCGACGACCAAGCTGGTTGCGACCTGCGCACTATATCACCGGCTGGGTTATGGTATCTCTTGTTTTACTCCTACTTAGCGTAGGTATTGTCGGCACCCTAGGTCATTTCGGAACTTTAGGACACTCACCACACTTAGTTGCTGGTTTATCTGTGGTCTTTTTGGTTTTGCTTTCAGCGGGGTCTTCTACCCAAATTAGTCTGAAGCGACCTTGGGTGCGCACTATTCATGTAGTTACAAATATAGTTCTGTTGGTCGGATTTATCTGGGTCGGGCTTACAGGTTGGAATGTTGTGCAGAAGTATTTACCTTGAGATAATCTCTAGCAAGTAAACACACCGAGAAAATAACCAGAAAATTTATGAGTTAGAGGCTCCGAAATACTTCTTTGCCAAGGGCAAGTGCAAATTTCCATAAATTCAGGGAACATGGTATTTGCAGATGCAAAATTTCTCCATGGCCCAGGTATGAATAAGTTGACTCAAGTAATTGTAAAAGTGGTTGTAGCTGCCGCTGTTGTGGGTTCAGCAACTGCCTGTGATAGATTTCCCTTCCAGGGTCAGAATCAAAGTGCTAACCAAGTAGAACCCGTTCCGGAAGCTACAGAAACGCAAACAGAAACGCAAGGGGAGTCTACGGCTCCTCAGACAACGATTCAACCGGCTGACGAGCAACCTACTAGCCAGCCTTTTACCCAGGCTCCTAGCGGCGGTCAGAACTCTCCGACAACACCAATTGAGCGTGCTAACCAGTCGTCAGCAGCACCTCGTGAGACTACAACCACAACTCAGCCTTTTGATTCAGAACCTGACCAATCAATAAGAGCACTATGGTAGAGTTCTCCTCTGTTTAGTTACTGAACAGTCCACTTAACAATCTTTTGGGGATTGAAGTTGGGATGATTACAGACGGGAGACTTAGAAAGGTTATCCCGCATATTGATTTTGCCTCAATGAACGCAGCAAGTGACATTCTTATCATCGGCGGCGGTGTCATCGGTTTAGCGATCGCCGTAGAACTTAAACTGCGGGACTTTTCAGTCACCGTGATCAGCCGCGACTATCAACAGGCTTCCACTTTAGCCGCAGCAGGCATGCTGGCTCCTCAGGCAGAAGCAATACCTGCTAGTCCCATGCTGGAATTGTGCCTTAGCTCACGATCTTTGTATTCCGAATGGATTAGTAAGATAGAACAACTGACTGGTGTTGCTACCGGCTACTGGCCCTGCGGCATTCTGGCACCAGTTTATCTCAATCCCGAATCTACAGAACTTAGGCAACCTGAGCAGACTTCTACGGCACTTTGGCTAGATAAAGATACGATTCATTTGTATCAAGCTGGTCTTGGTTCCGATGTTGTTGGTGGATGGTGGTACCCAGAAGATGCTCAGGTAGATAACCGGGCATTAGCCAAGGCATTGCGACTAGCAGCACAGGAACTGGGTGTCAATCTCCGCGAAAGTGTGGAAGTGGAGGCAATTGAGCAGCAAAATCGCCTGGTTTCTCGGCTGAGAACCTCTATTGGTGAATTACAAGCAGACCATTATGTTTTAGCAACTGGTGCCTGGTCTAATCAACTGTTACCACTGCCAGTACGACCAATCAAAGGTCAAATGTTATTGGTGCAAGTGCCAGAAGGTAATCGTCAATCCTTACCTTTACAGCGGGTACTCTTTGGGTCTGAAACCTATTTGGTGCCACGTCGAGATGGGCGAATTTTGATTGGTGCGACTAGTGAAGATGTAGGCTGGCACCCTCACAACACTCCAGCAGGAATGCATACCTTGCTAGGGCGAGCAATGCGGTTGTATCCTCAGTTGCAGGATTGGTCAATTCAGGAGTGCTGGTGGGGATTTCGACCCACAACACCAGATGAATTACCAATTCTTGGCATCAGTCCCTGCGAGAATCTTACCTTGGCGACTGGTCACTACCGCAACGGTATTCTCCTGGCCCCAGTAACAGCCAAGCTATTGGCTGACTTAATTGCTCAACAAAAATCTGACCCATTGCTGAGACATTTTCGCTACGACAGGTTTTACAATAAAACTTCCTCAGCCAAGGATAGTTTCATGCTCAGTCCTGCCCTCAGCTCAACACCAACTCAGACCTGTTTACTCAAAGAACTACCTCAAATTGACCAAATCACTATTGCTGGTCGCACCTTCAATTCTCGGCTAATGACTGGTACTGGTAAGTATAGCAGCATCGAAATGATGCAGCAGAGCATTGCCGCCAGTGGTAGTCAAATTGTCACTGTTGCCGTGCGTCGGGTACAAACGAAAGCACCAGGACACGAAGGGTTGGCAGAGGCGCTGGACTGGACGAAGCTGTGGATGCTGCCCAATACAGCTGGTTGTACAACAGCAGAAGAAGCAGTGCGAGTAGCGCGGTTGGGTCGCGAAATGGCGAAGTTATTGGGTCAAGAAGACAATAACTTTGTCAAGTTGGAAGTGATTCCGGATGCGAAATATTTACTGCCTGACCCTATTGGCACCTTACAAGCAGCAGAGCAACTGGTGAAAGAGGGCTTTGCCGTTTTGCCTTACATTAATGCTGATCCCCTGTTGGCTAAACGCTTAGAAGAAGTTGGGTGTGTAACCGTGATGCCCTTAGGCTCACCGATTGGTTCTGGTCAAGGAATCAAGAATGCCGCGAATATCCAAATTATTATTGAGGAGGCTACTGTGCCAGTAGTGGTAGACGCTGGGATCGGTACACCTAGTGAGGCGGCTTATGCCATGGAATTGGGGGCAGATGCTCTTTTAATTAATAGCGCGATTGCTTTGGCACAAAATCCAGTGGCAATGGGCAAAGCCATGGGCATGGCAGCTGAAGCGGGGCGTCTTGCCTATCGAGCCGGTCGAATTCCTTTAAAAGCTTATGCCAGTGCTAGTTCTCCTCTAACTGGCACCGTTAATTGAGTTGGGGTTAAGCCCCTAAAGCTAGAGATAATGATTACATAACTGCTTGGCTTGAGAGTTTCACTAGTATTGCCAATTGCCTAAGTTTAGCTGAAAGCTGGAGACATCAGTTTTTTTACTGCTTAAGGAATCCTCTCTACCTAGGCGTCAGCCAAGCTGTGTTTTGGGTGGAATTCAGGTTACTTTGCTCGTGTTCCCAGCTTCGCCAGATTAAGTTTAAGCTTCGAGAGTTGTAGCCATCGTATCTCTAGTGGCGATCGCCTTTAGTTGATACTACTATCTCTAGATTTCTCGATCTTCCTACCTTTGAGGGTTAAACCAGCACCCAAAGCACCCAATACGACTAAGCCCAAGGCTGAAGTGGGTTCTGGAACAGCAGCAGCTTCTTCCTGATTATCGTAGCGGCTGGTATCAAGTGCTACGTTGTCAAACTGATGTAGAGGCTCTGTCTGATTCCAACTTACTGCCATGAGGTTGGAGAAATCTGTAAATTCCAATGTCTGGAATCCAAAATTCCCATCCAAAGTAAATCTGGTAGCAACCGTTGTCATGTCCTTTCTGATTCCGAAGAAATCAATTACAGGCTTTCCCTGTTGGCCCATGAACAATTCGGAGAAGTCCATTGAAACCAAATCAAAAGCGCCACGATCTTCCTTCATCAGAGTGGTAATGGCACTAAAGGAGTTGTTGGCTAAAGCGGCAGAACCAGCATAGTTAGGATTTTGCTTACCAAAGCTAGCAAATACATTACCGCGAGAGTCACTGCTGCTGAATATAAAACCATCTTCCTTATAGGTAGCAGTAGGAATCAGGTTTACATATTCATTCGTTTCGAGACTTTGAAAATCAATGACCACCGCTTGTGCTTTCTCTACACCGAGAGAACCCACAGCGATAAATGCCAATCCGGCAACAGCCATTGATAACTTCTTCATAAGAATAGAAGTAGTTATAATGCTCATGACTACAAAAAAGTTAAATTTGACATTAGCGGCAATGCACTGGATTCTTTTAAAGTTAAAATCTGTAAATCTACGCTGATTCCTCGGCAGTGTCTACAAGTTAGGCGGGTCGAAAAAGATCAATTATCTAGATTATTCTTAGCAAACCTCCTACTTTCCTGATCTCCTTAGATATTTCTTTATACTTTTTTTCGTAACTATTGCTGGTTGAGTCCGAACTCTTGCTTTTGCCGCCGCTCTCTCAGGAGAGTTTTTGTTAAATCAATCGGAATTAAACTATTAAGTCAGCTAAAAAATATTCCATTTGTTTAGGGGATTTAGTTGACTATAAAATTCCTTAATAGTTCTCAAGCACAATATAGCACAGCGCCTGTGATAGCAGCAAACCAAGGTAGTTTATTTCACAGGAGCAACATATAAACGCAACTCTAAATCAAGTTTCTATGAATTTATTTTCATTGACTTACTTTTTCAGTAAAAAACCAATACCGATTTGGTTCACCCTTAAACCCTACAACTCCCTGAAAAACGATACTACCAGAGCTGACTAAGTATATAACTCTCCTAAAAGAGATACTAATCATTCTTACAACCTTTGACGCAACTTGCGATTCTCTAGTTCCGCTATTTCAGAGGAAATTTTCTTAGTCAGTAAAGTGGTAGGGGCCAAGAGTAGGGTTTATCTCAACAGAAGATTTAGAGGAATTTTAGTTCAGGAGAGGAAAGTATGTAAATCTCTACGGGTTTAGAGCGTACAATCCCTGCCAATTGGTTAATACCAGCTTATCAGCAACGACAGCTTGCCTAGTTGAGCTAGCTAGTATAAGCCTTGTCTCTAATGACTCAGTTACGCATCTTTATCATAATTGTTATTTTGTGTCAATGATATAAATTACCAAAAACCCCACATTTATTAACAGCATCCTTAGTTACAAAAGTGCTAATTATTTGCTGAAAATAGCAGTTAATAATCTTGGAGTCCTCACCAAGAGCACTTTAATGATCAAGATACTTTACTATCTCAATAAGATCAAAAAAGAAAGATGAGCAAAAATACGACTTTAAGTATGTATCCAACATTACTTTTTATCGAAAGTTTGAGACAAACACAATTTAGGCAAGTTCTAATCTGAGATCACAGAAAAAGCCTTACTAAGCTGCGCAATTGTCCCAGAACTGTTTAGCAACTAATTTTGCCGATAGAGAAGATTTTTAATTGACTCTCCCTCTATAAAAAAATCTGGCGTTGTTGAATCGAGGGATGACGGAGAGGGTACAAGCAAGGAAAATAATTGCGGAATTGCTAGGGATTTTCCGCAATTAGGCAACCGCGCAGTTCAGCATTAAGGAGAGTTTGACCATTCGGGAGCAAGAGTGCGATAGTCGTATTGAGCAGCACCTGGATGACAACTGACGCAGCTAGCAGGTCTAACAGTTTCGGCAAACTCAACTTGTGGGTGTAGCGCTTGGAAATATCGGGATTGCGTCAGGTGATAAGGGGTTGATTCTTCTTCCCCAAGGGGACGGGAAAAGTCCCTTACATAGTTCCAAATCAGTAATACGGAAGGTGCAATAATCGGCTCAACCCGGCTGCCGTAGTGTTCATTTAAATTTAGCAGCAGCTGACGCCAAGTGTCCGAGGGCATCACCTCTGGTGGCAAGGCTGCGTGGCAGGTGCCGCAGTTTTCTAAATACAGTTCTTTTCCTAGCTGGTAGCGAGCCGGAACTGGATCTACTGTACCCGTTGGGGTAGCTTGAGCAACAATTTGCGGTCTGCTAGTAGCTCCCAGAGCCAGCTCTATGCCCCACCCCAGTAAAATACTCCAAAAGACTAGCACCAATAACAAAACTACCGGGGAACGCCTTTGCCGATGTCCTTTGGTTAATTGCTTTGGCTTGCGCCGTTGAATTGTTGGCCTCGCACGCTTGGACATACTTAAAGAAAAAATTTAGGGAATTGGCACAGATTGTAGTAACTGCTGAATAATGGTTTGAGATCGACGCCCTCCTGCTGGAATAAGACGATGAGAAAGTACATGGGGTGCCAGGAATTTGACATCATCTGGAATAGCATAATCTCGACCTTCCAGGAAAGCTAGTGCCTGAGCAGTTCTTTGTAGGGCGAGAGTACCGCGAGGACTGACACCTAATGCTACCTCTTGAGAGTCGCGCGAAGCTCTGACTAAGTTAAGGATGTACTGCTGCAAAGAGATATCCACCTTTACTTGATAGCAAGCATGCCTTAACTCTAAAACTTCTTCGGCAGAGATACAGGGTTTTAGTTCCGCAACCGTCATACCTTGTTGATGCCGTTGTAGCATCTGCAGTTCTTCCTCTTCCGTCGGATAACCTAGACTCAAAGACACCATGAATCGATCCATTTGTGCTTCCGGTAAAGGGAAGGTGCCTTGATACTCCACTGGATTTTGGGTAGCAATCACGAAAAACGGCTGGGGTACTCGACGAGAGACGCCATCCACCGTTATCTGCTGTTCCTCCATTACCTCTAGTAGAGCAGACTGAGTACGGGGTGTTGCCCGATTAATTTCATCTGCTAGTAGGATATTGGTAAACGCTGGACCAGAGAGAAATTCAAACTCACGGCTGCCTTGATTCCAGATGTTAGTACCAGTGATATCTGTCGGTAGCAAATCGGGAGTACACTGAATGCGCTGAAACTTGCCATCAAGGGAACGAGCTAAAGATTTAGCCAATAGGGTTTTGCCGACGCCGGGAACATCCTCTAGTAGTGCATGGCCACCAGCCAGCAGCGCCACGATTACCAGGCGAATGGCATCATCTTTACCAACAATAGTGCGACCAAGATTTTCTCTTAGCTGCTCAATACGTTCTCTCATGAGTGGTAGATACCTTCCCTTTTGCCTACTGCCTCTTAAATATTGCCAAGATCTTGTAAAATGTCGCCCTGAGTAATGTTCTTGCTAAAGAAGGAGTGTTTCACTCAACGATATCTTTTTTTCAGGTTTAATTACTAAAAAAGGCTCTGGCTAAGGCACAATCAGCTTGGATTTGAGATTTGAGGGCATCTAGGGAAGCAAATTTTTGTTCTGGTCGCAAAAACTTCTCTAAGCTTACTGTCACTGTTTTTCCATATAAATCTCCAGACCAATCTAATAGGTGAATTTCTACAGTCAAACAAGTGCCATTAACTGTAGGGCGTTCTCCGATATTCATCACGCCAAGTTGTAAGGATTGTGGTGATGATACTAATGAATCCGCTACGCTTACGCAGTAAACACCTTTTCTGGGCAAAAACTTTTCTGGAGGGAGTTCAAGGTTAGCGGTGGGAAAGCCGATTGTTCTGCCGAGCTGTTGTCCTTTGACTACAACTCCAGTTATGGTGTAGGAGCGCCCTAGAAGCTGATTGGCTTTGCCAATATCGCCCTGCTCTAGAGATTGGCGAATTGCAGAGCTGCTAATACGTTCTCCTAAAGTAGTATGCAAAGGTACAATAATTACATCTACGCCGTAGGAAGCAGCGATCGCTTGCAAGTCAGTTGAGGTACCAGCTCGCCGATGCCCAAAGCGGAAATCTTCTCCCACACTCACGCGTTTGACATCTAGCTGTTGAACCAAAATCTTTTCGACAAACTGCTGCGGACTCAAGGAGGCTAATTCTCGGTCAAAGGGCAAGAGTACTAACTGCTCGACACCAAGGATACTTAACTGTTGCACCTTTTCTAAACTTGGTGTTAGTAACTTGCGAGCAACACCGGAAAAAAACTCGCGCGGGTGAGGATTAAAGGTTGCTACCGTAGCATAAGTTTTACTTATATTGATGTCCGCTGGATTTTCTAAGTTTTCCCTAAAGCTGGCTGAGTTAAATCTTTCCAGGGGGGTTTGCCAACTCAGTAGCGGTGAGCCAGTGGTAATTTCAGGTTTACAGGGCTGCAAAATTGGCTGGATAACCTGCTGATGCCCTCGGTGGACGCCATCAAAATTTCCCAGGGCAACTAAAGTCGGTTTTAAAGCAGTAGATAGAGAAGAGGTGACTTGCACGCTTCACATTTTGACATATTTAAGTTGTCAGCGGCTAGTCAAGATGGTTACTTTCGGTAAAGCTTAATCTAAGGGCAAGGAGCTTATACCGAAATTTTTTCCTCTTCGTCGGGAATTGGATTGGCTGCAGAAGGCTCCAATAGCTGAATTGTCATACCTTCACGAGCAATCAGCGTGTTGGGAAATTGAGCTTGAGCTTCTTCGGAAACTCGATCAAGAAAATTATCGTTATGAAGAGGATCGTGGTGGAAAATGACCAATTGTTTGACTTTAGCTGCTTTAGCGACTCTAACTGCTTGCTGCCAGGTAGAGTGTCCCCAACCTACTTTACTCGAACTTTCTGAGTAATATTCTTCATCAGTGTAAGTGGCGTCGTAAATTATCACGTCAGCATTGCGCGCTAACCACAGAACATTTTGATCTAAGCCATCAGCAAAATGTTCTGTGTCAGTAATATAGGCTGCTGAAAGCCCTCGCCAGTTAACACGGTAGCCAATCGCTTCTCCTGGATGGTTGAGTCGAGTATTTTCCACCGTAATCTCGCCAACGGCGATATTTTCGCCAATTTCCACGTCGTAGAATTTTAAATCAGCTTGCATAACTTGCAAGGGGACTGGAAAATTGGGATGATGCATCTGGTCACTGAGGCGCTGCTTAATTGTCGAACCGTTGGGTGCGATCGCTCCGTAAATGTGGAACTGATTTACCTTAACAAAAGCAGGGACAAAGAAAGGAAAGCCTTGAATGTGATCCCAGTGAGAATGGGTAAAAAACATATGGGCTTCCACCGGCATCTGCGATAACAAAGATTGACCTAGAACCCTTAAACCTGTGCCACCATCAAAAATTAGACGTTCACCACCAACCTTCATTTCTATACAAGGTGTATTACCTCCGTACCTAACAGTGTCTGGTCCTGGACAGGCAATACTTCCTCGGACTCCCCAAAACTGAATTGTGAATAAGTTGTTCTTATTAAACATAATTTTTCCTTCCAGGCATTTTTAGGCAGTCCATCAGTAAGTATTACCAAGTTAGTAAGGTTTGACCGGATCTTTGATTTCTAGCTTTTACTTAAGCAAAATTTCCCTAGTGGAAGATTTTCCAGCCATAGACCAGCGCTTTTTTGCTTGGTATAGCAAATTTTCTCACAACGAAAGTCTAACTAGCAGTGACAAAGGGCAATTGATAAATTCAAGATAAGTCAGTTTCTTAGATTTGAGTGTTTTTCACAACTACTTTTCTGTAGAGGCAATCTATCTATCGTTGTCAACTGCGATAATTTTACAAAGCAATAGCTCCCCTATAAGTTTCGGATTCGTAACTCTCATCAGAGATGCCAATCCCTTTTTGTAGGATGCACGAGTTGAGAGTTATCCAACTCTCGCAGTGCTTATATTTATCAAAAGGTTAACAGTTTTGAGCCAGAGATGTCTTGCCCTTTACAGAACAAAAATACATACCTAAATATTATGTTGTCCTTAACTATTACTCTTAACAATGAGCCGTGACGGCTACCATCGTCAGAAAGGTAAAATTTAAGAAATATTGCTGAAAACGTAAGGACACCATGAAAGCAAACGTCGAAATCTACACCTGGAGCAGTTGTCCCTTTTGTCTGCGTGCAAAAGCCTTGCTCGAAGAAAAGGACACTCTTTTTACTGAATACTGCATTGATGGCGATGAGGAAGCAAGGACTCAGATGGCTCAACGAGCCAGAGGGGGTCGCTCTCTACCGCAGATTTTCATCAATGACCGACACATTGGTGGCTGTGATGATCTATATGCCCTTGAAGCCCAGGGAAAATTAGACCCTCTTCTTCAAGAAGGAGCAGCAGCTAACTGACCTCAGTATATCGTAAGGGACGCTTTTGGCTGCGGCTACTACAATCGGCGGGATAATCGATGGTCTAGCCTTGAAAACTAATCACCTTTTGGCGGTTTAATGGAGAAAACGCTCCGAGCGCTCGTCCAACGATTTAAAGGATTTCCGGCGTGAAATTTGCTTTCATCATTGACCCCATCTCCAAGCTTGACCCTGGCCATGATACTAGTGTTGCTCTTATGGAAGCAGCACAGGCTCTAGGTCATGAAGTTTGGGCGACTCAGGCAGAAAAGTTGAGTGTTGTTAACTCTCAAGCATGGGCTCTTGTGGAGCGAATGCAGCTTAAACCAGCTCAACTGGTTGAGGGACGCTGGATGGTAGATGAGCAGTGGTACGCTATTGCAGAAACTGTATTACGACCACTGGAGGAAATGGATGCTGTTTTCCTGCGGACAGACCCACCAGTGACGATACCTTATCTGTATGCCACTTATATCTTGGATTACGTTAATCCAGACAAAACTCTGGTGATTAATAAGCCATCAGGGCTACGGGCAGCCAACGAAAAAATGTATGCCCTTCAGTTTAAGGAAGTAATTCCAGAGACAATTGTCAGCCAAGATAAGCTCTTTATCCAAAAATTTGTTGAGCAACAAGGGGCAGCAGTTCTCAAACCATTGGGGGGCAAAGCAGGAGAGGGAATTCTCTTTCTAGAACCCAATGACCGCAACTTTAATTCGCTAGTGGAGGTAAGTACATTTCGCGGTCGTGAGCCAGTAATGGTTCAAGCTTATCTGAGTGCTGCCAAAGAGGGAGACAAGAGGATTATTCTACTCAATGGCGAACCAATTGGAGCTGTAAATCGCATTCCTACAGGCAAAGAATTTCGCGGCAACATGGCTGTAGGTGGTAGAGTTGCTGCCACTGAGATTACTCCCCAAGAACAGAAAATCTGCGCTATTGTTGGTCCAAAGCTTAAGCAGGATGGCTTGTATTTTGTTGGCATTGATGTAATTGGGGGCTACCTTACAGAAGTTAATGTAACTAGCCCCACTGGCATCCGCGAGATTGACAGATTAAATAATACTTGCTTGGGTAAAGAAGTAATTGCCTGGGTAGAACAAACCAAACGGATCAATGGCTATTGAATAATGAATAATGATATTGGTGTAGCAATTGTTGGCACAGGGTTTGGCCAAAAAATTCATATTCCTGGCTTTCAGGCTCATCCTCGAACCCAAGTAGCTGCTATTTATCACCGAGATATTGCCAAAGCAAAAGCAATTGCCAATACCTATAATATTCCCCATGCTGGCGATCGCCTTGAAGATCTCCTAGCACTACCAGAGGTTAAAGCTGTAAGCATTTCAACACCGCCATTTCTTCACTATGAAATGGCAAAAAAAGTGCTACAAGCGAGAAAGCATCTCTTGCTGGAAAAACCGATGACCCTTAAAGCAGAGGAGACACGGGAACTCTACCGACTAGCCGCAGATGTGGGTGTGGCGGCGATGCCAGATTTTGAGTTTCGCTTTGTTCCAGCGTGGCAGCTACTAGCAGAATATCTGGCAGAAGGCTATGTGGGACAAAAGCGCCTGGTCAAAATTGACTGGCTAGTATCAAGCCGTGCTGACCCTCAACGTACCTGGAATTGGTATGCTCAAAAAGACAAGGGAGGAGGTGCCTTAGGAGCTGTTGCCTCTCACGCTTTTGATTACATTAATTGGTTGTTTGGCCCAGTGCGTCGCTTATGCGCGCAGTTGAGTACAGCCATTCCAGAACGACCAGACCCCAATATGGGTGGTACATTGAAGCCTGTGGATGCTGATGATACTTGTCTACTAATGCTAGAGTTAGCCGATGGCACTCCCTGTCAATTTTGCCTTAGTTCTGTGGCCTATCAAGGAAGAGGACACTTTGTTGAGGTCTACGGCGACGCTGGTACTTTAGTTTTGGGTAGCGACAATCAAAAGGACTATGTGCATGGGTTTCAGCTTTTGGCAGCACCCGCAGGTAAAGCGTTAGCCCCTGTGGAAATACCCAAACGTCTAGCATTCCCTCAAGTTTATACTGATGGACGTCTGGCACCTTTTATCCGGGTTGTTGACCAATGGGTACAAGGAATTGACACGGGTAACGTCATGACGCCTTCACTACGAGAAGGGGTTTATTCGCAGTTGTTGATGGATTTGACCCATCAATCCCATGAAACAGCTAGCTGGGTAGAAGTACCGAATTTATCAGAGTTTCTCGCTGGTAGCGTTTAGTGTGCTTGACCGCTCAGAAGAGAAAATTGGTGAGGGCAAATGGAAAATGTAAAATTGAGCTTTTAATACCAGAATCTGGCTTATAACCTCAGTTTTTCATTAACCATTTAGCAATGTAACCAGTCTCTTTTATGGTTTAAAAATCAAGAAAATAATCACCTCAAGAAGCACGAATTCCCAGGAAAAAACAAGCTCTCTCAAAAAAATGAGAGAGTTTCATAACCTTAGCTTAATAGCCAGCCTGATACCCAATAAGTTATACTGATTTAAGTTCAGTAAGGCTACATTAAGTGAGTATCTTGTCACCGCTCAATTAAACTCACTTTACCAACTTGTTCTCAAGTCCTGCCGACCGACAATGGCCGTTATGGGAGCGATGACTCTTTAGAAAGACAAGTGCTTCATCAGGGCGAAGACTAATTTGAGGGATATCACCTACGATTAGCACCCATCTGTCTGCTACTAACTGCAACTTCCATCTTTCTGTTTTTTGCTGAGGAAGGATCTGGCACTTATTGTGATGATCACATTGGCACACAAAATTCCAATCCTCTGCTTTACCTAATATCTCCTCGATCATATTTAAGCAAACCAAAATTTAGCTTCGTCTACAGCTTCTAATTTCTTAGAAAAACCTGAAGCAGATCAATCTACTCAGTCTTACTTTTACTGAGTGAACCTTAGAAACTTTTTACAACTGACTAAGTAGGTGGGTGTAGAAAAAAAAGCGAACCGCTCAGACAGCAATAGTAGGACACGGGTGTTTGCTTCCAAATCTACCCCGCAAGCTTTTCAACTCCCGACCAAGAGACCACCGTTGACGCCTGTGCATTCTTCCCAACCTACATCTATCTCAGTTTACAGTCTATCTGTTCAAAAGTATTTGATACTACTTAATTGTTAAAGATCGGCTTTTAGCTACTAGTCTTTCTTTGATGTCAGGAAATATTCTTCTCAATCACCATTTCTCTGAGATCTCCTCAAAAGCTAGTCACGCCCTACTCAATGACCCTATTTTATTGGTATACATTTACTAATTTGGCTAGTAGGATAGGATGATTGAGAAGTAACCCTAAGCATCTTGTATCTTGGGGTTGAAGTGGTTAGAAATGCAAGTTGTGCATTGAGGTAGTCACAACCATACTGTTTTCGCGGCACTTGGGAAATAGAGAGCTTATGCATTCTAACTAGCAGTGCTTTATGCCAGTCGGGTTCGAGTTTGACACATAAGTTTTGATATTTCTCGATCTCACTTCAGGGGTTTGTCAAGGTTCCTGCGTTGCTTGAATGTTAACTATTATTTTTTTCAAAGAGCTAGTGCATTCCCGACATTAGGTTTCTGGGGTACAGCATCTTGGCAGGAACTTACAAAATAGTTCAACTGCCTAACTATCAGTTCTATAGTATTTTTAATATCAGATTTTTCGTCTAGTTAAGACTGATCAAGTCAATAGCTTCGGATGCAATATGTCAACCTTCAAAAAAATTACTCACGTTATCTATGATTTGGACGGTTTACTGCTCGGAACAGAATCTTTACATGCACAGGTTAATCGTCAGATGGCTAGCCGCTACGGCAAAACTTTTGACAATTCAGTTAAATTAAAGATAGCCGGAAGAAACGCCCTAGATTCAGCGCAGATTATCGTTGATATGTTAGAGTTGCCTTTAACTGCCGAGGGCTATCTTGAAGAGAGAAACGCACTGATTTATGAGTTATATCCCCAAGCAAAACCACTTCCAGGTGCGGTTCGCTTAACCCAACATCTCTATCAGTATCAAATTCCTCAAGCAGTAGCAACCAGTTCTGCCCGTCGTCCCTTTGAACTAAAAACTACTCATCATCAGGAATGGTTTGCCTTGTTTGAATGTATTGTGCGAGGTGATGACCCCGCTATTAACCAAGGCAAACCAGCACCTGATACTTTCTTGATTGCCGCACAGCGCCTAGGAACCTTACCTGAGCAGTGTTTAGTGCTTGAAGATTCCTTAGCAGGTATGGAAGCTGCTTTAGCGGCGGGAATGTCCGTCGTTGTTGTTCCTGACCATGAGATGGATAAACAACTATATGGACAAGCTCACCAAGTCCTTAATTCTTTGGCTGACTTTGAGCCGCAGTTGTGGCAGTTGCCAGCATTCGATTAAAACCGAGCAGGAACAGCTCTCACCTATTCTCTGTATTTACACCGTAAGGCGTTGCCTAGTTGGGCGATGATTTGAGCTGTTCGGCGATTTTTTGCCCCCTGATCTCCCTTGTCCCTTGTTCTTCATTTATCTCCTGATGTAGAACGCGCGCCGTGAAATCTTTCCGGGGGGTTTTAGCCCCCAGCTACCTTTAGATTTTAGATATGAGAAAAGAACTTCAGTTGTGACTGCTTGTAAAAACCCAAAACTTTATTGGTGTAAGCAGCAGTTGAACCACTACTGTATTGATTCGGGTCGCCAGTCATCCACCAGGAAGCTGCACGTTGTACGGCGACGGACTCATCATTGCTACTGGCATTGTACTGCTCACCAAGTACATCGCGCATCACACACACCAAAATTGCACGGGCAGTTACAGGACTGGCTTCAAATTGCGTTGGTGTTAGTTCCTTTTCGGTGCATTGTTTAGACCAACGAGGAATATTTTCCGGTTTGATTTGCCACTCACTGTAAAGACCGTCGTTTTCAGTCCCAGTTTGTGGTGCTGCTAGTCGCAGTGCTTCCACCAGTGCCGCTACTTGGGCATCGGAAACCGGGCTGTTGGCTGATGAGCGTGTTCTGGTTTGAGGCTTGGGAGCTGCCGGCTGTTCCGAGGGTTGGGCTGCTGTTGGCTGAGAGGGAGTGTCAGGCTGCTGAGTCCCTGCACTGTTACGCTGTTGCTGGTAGAATTGCGCAACTTTCTGGATATAAGATCGGGTGTAATCATTAGGTGGGTTACTATAGCGACTAGCATCACCAGTCATCCACCAGGAAGCTGCACGCTGCACTGCAACAGACTCATTGTTACCACTGGCACTGTACTGATCCTTAAAGACATTACGCATCACGCATACGAGAATTTCACGGGCGGTTATTGGGCGAGCTTCAAACTGCCTGGGCGTAAGTTCCTGTCCAATACATTGTTTAGACCAACGGGGGATATTCTCCGGCTTGATTTGCCAATCACTATACAAACCGTCGTTCTCAGTGCCAGTTTGCGGTGCCGCTAATCGTAGTGCTTCTACAAGTGCGGCTACTTGGGCATCAGACACTTGCTGGGCTTTGACGGGCATTGTCCAAAGGCTAGCGCTGAGTACCGCGCCTCCGAGCAATAACCTGATAGCTTGTTTGACTAACTTTGAACTCATTAGCAGTCCTCAGTTGTAATCTCTTTTAACAGAATTGTTAACCGACATTTAAATTATTACTCTCTTCAAAGTATGTCATGCTATCCGCTGCTATCAACATCTGGGGAAATTTAGTATTTGCTGAAAGTTGATCAGGTGAGCTCAAATACGCGGCTAATGTCAACTAGGGAGTCATCGATGGTACGAGTTAAGCAGCTCATTTTTCCAGAGAAGACATATTATAAAGACGGTGACACGCTCGCTACCAAGCCATGGACACTTGCGCCATGCTATCAGTAGATCATCAACCATATCCCATCTCAACCACCCTTGACGCCAGTAAAGCCTGCACGAGAGGAGTACAAAAACATGCGCGATCAGTTCCAAAGACCTCAGATTACCAACATCACTTCTTGGTTGCTCAGAAATATGATGCTGCTCACCACAAGCGGTGCTGTATTAGCGACATTGTTTTTCAGCATTGGCGTTTGGCGTTCTGGAGCCCGCTTTTTTGACGGAATTAATCAGATTTTCAATGCACCACCAGCAAAACCGCAAGTTGATGTACGCTCCGTGGTAGTTAATCAAGTTCGTGGAGTGAGTGAGCTGACGACTTCTGTTTTTAGCATGGAGGCGGTTGTTCCTACTAGTCAGGAGAGAAGATTAGGAGGCTATTCTGTTGGTAGAACAACACTGCTCTATATTGCTTATGGTGAGGTGCGGGCTGGTGTTGACTTGGGAGAATTAAAACCCGAAAACGTGAGGGTACTCGGTGATACTGTTGAGCTCCGGCTACCAGCGCCTCGTATGCTTGATAGCAAGATTGACGTAACTCGTTCTCAGGTATACGATTATGACCGAGGTTTTCTGAGTTTTGGCCCTGATGTAGCGCCTCAATTGCAAATCTTAGCCCAACAAGAAACGCTCAAAAAAATTACTGCTGCTGCCTGTCGAGAGGGTTTGCTAGAAAAGGCAAATGACCGAGCGCAGATTGTGATCACACAATTATTAAATACTACAGGTTATAAGCAAGTCAACGTGACGACTCAAGCACCTCCACCGGGTACTTGTGCTTCACCAGGAACACAGGAACAAAGTTTAGGTGTAGGGCAGCCTGGAATTTAAAAATTAACACTTTAGCATTCAACCTGGTGATGTCATCCTCGTAACTCAAGCAATTTATCAAAGAAAGAACTTTGATGAGGTTGTAGTTATGACAACCAATTTTAAACACATATTACAGCACTTTGAAGCAACGATATGTGTTTGAAATTGGCAAGAAGCTCTCAAGGATTTTACTTAGAAACTCAGCCCTGGAACTTTGATTAAAAGGTGACTGTTTCTTAGATAGCTTATCATGTTTGATTATCTCTCCGGTGCCAACCTATTCAACCATTGCACTACCTCAGCAATTGGTTGCTTGGGGTCAAAGAACTGCAAAGGAATGTTGTTAAGAGGTTGAGCAGTAATCACACAAATTGCCCCATCAAACTTACTCAAAGCCTCTAGGAATTTCTTGCTAAACCCTACTCCACCTTGCTGGATGGATGTACTGTCATGGAAGAGTAAAATGACACGTTTATCACTCTCTAAGAGATCCCAATAAGCTTGTAGTTCTGTCATTGTTTTAGGTATACCATCATCACACCTCAGGCAGCCGCCCTTAACCATTTCTGTATAAATTTTGGCGGCAGGATTATCACGATCAATAAACTTACTGCCATCTATACAAATTAGTTGAATATTTTCGCTCAAGCTGGGATAGTTGCGAAGTGCAACTGCCAGACTCTGAGGTAATTCCGCAGGGTTAAGGTTGTGGTTTAAGGTGGTGAAACCAACAATAGTGGTTTCTATTAAATCTGGTGAATAATCAGAAATATCTTGAGTATGCCAAGCCTGATAAAAGTCTGGATAGCTCATAGTTTGGGCGCAGTACCAGATGAGTTCGTAACACTGATAAAATCGCTGAGCTTCATTTTTATATATTTCATCCGATAAGTCGTCTTTTAAGGCAACAATAATACGATTTAACTGTTCTTTACGTAAAACCTTTTTCAAGCTATCAGCTGCTTGCCAACCAATAGACTCATCTTTAAGAGACTGGATCAGTTGCACTAAAGCAGCGATCGCTGTTTCGTTCCCAGGGTCAATTTTTCCTAAACTATCAGCTGCTTGCCTAGAGGTATATTTATCTACAGTTGTATCAATCAATTGCATTAGTGCCATAATTGCACTAGGGTTCTTAGAGCCAATTTTCCCTAAGTTATAGGCAGCTTGTTCACGAGTATATTCATTATTAGTCGAATAAAGTAGTTTAACTAAAGCAGAGATTGCTGTAGGATTGCCGGCACCAATTTTTCCTAAACTATCAGCTGTTCGCCTGCGGGTTGATTCATCCTCAATTGAGTCAACTAATTGTACTAAAGCAGAAATTGCTCTGGGATTGCCCGCACCAATTTTTCCTAAACTATCAGCCGCTTGTCTGCGGGTTGATTCATTGTCAGTAGACTCCAGCAGTTGCACTAATGCCCTGATCGCTTGATGATTACCCATAGCAACTTCTCCGAGACTATAGGCTGCTAGCCAAAGGGTTTCTTCATCCTGAGTGGACTCCAGCAGTTGGACTAAAGCGGCGATCGCCTCTGGGTTAACAGTGCTAATTATTTCTAAACTATCAACCGCTTGCCTAGGAATTAATTGCTCTTCAAAAGATTCGCTTGGTGGTACTAAAACAGAGATAATTTCTTGAGAGTTTGCGTCAATTTTCCTTAAGCTATAGGTTGCTCGCCTACGGATAGATTCATTTTTCGTCGATTCCACCAGTTGCTCTAAAGCTGCGATCGCTTCTGGATTTTCTGTACCAATCTTCCCTAAACTATCAGCTGCTTGCCAGCGGATGTATTCACTTTCTGTTGAGGCAATCATTTCTACTAAAGCAGTGATCGCTTTTTGATTTCCGTGGTCAATTCTTCCTAAACTATCAGCCGCTTGCCAACGAATAGATTCATCTTCGGGAACTTCTAAAAGCTGCTCCAAAGCTGTGATCGCGTCTGGGTTACCTGTGCCAATTTTCCCTAATTGATAAACTGCTAACCAACGAGTGTATCCATCTTCAGTTAACTGAAGCAAGCGCACTAACGCCTTAATTACCTTGCTACGATTTGTTTCTGGTAATGTTGCTCTAGCTGCCTTCTCAATCAAATCAAAAAACTTCACCCACTCCTGTTTGGCTGCCTCAAAATCACCAAACCCCCACTTGATAAGTTCTGCAATAATTTCGTCACTTTGGCTACAATCAGCAAACTCGGCAATTCCCGCAGCAGCTAAAAAATAGGCTCGATACTCATAAAATCCCTTGTATCTATAGCCATTAAAACAAAATTCTCCACACCCATCGTCAAACTCCAACAGCGCTTTAATAAACTCTTCCTTACACTTTCTTGCCACATTTTTGCGTCCCAGCCAGAGTAAAATAACCTCTCTCCACTGGGATTCAAAAATGCGGTAAGTGCCTTCCCAGGGAAGGGGAATACCAAGAATAGGAGATGAAAAATCTGGCCCACTCCCAAACTTGTGATTGAAGAAAAACTGCCAATCTTCAATCGCTTGGGCTGCAAAATATTCTTGGAATGTGGGATGATAGAAAGCGTAGAGCTTTTCACCCCAGTGTTTTGCTTCTGCCGCCACTCCTACTTGATTTAACCAGCCTAACTGGAGTGCCAAATCAAACAAACCTTCATCTGGCTTACCCAACACTGAACCAACGAGACTATGGCGCAATCGGAATTTAGTTTTTTCTTGAGTGAGTGCTCGGATCGCCAATTCCCCTAATGCCTTGTTCAACTGTTGCCGCTCGGTTAAAGTTGTAGGAAATCTGTCTTGTTTCCATTCATAAAGTGCTTCGGCAAACTGCTGGTAAAGTCCTGCTTTAGTATTAGGCAATTCTCCTTGTGCTAGAGCCCAAGTACGACACAACAGTGCCAAGCGCAGAGGATTTTTAACTGCATCCTTAATCCGCTCTAATCCTGGTTGATTTAACTGGCTTCTCAACTGCTCAGCTAGTGCTGGTTTGTCCTTAAACCAACTACGAATAAATTGTCCTACCTGATCCGGTGTTTGGGCATCCCCATAGCTAAAGTCTAAATTGCGATAGGTATCAAAGGCTTCTAGAGCATTCTTCGCTGCATCCCAAACATTGAGCCGACAAGTAAGCACGACTCTGGCATCTGCTACCCAACCCATTAACTGTTTAGCAATTGCTTGTAGAGGTTCTCCCCCTGTAGTTGACCCCATCACCATCTCATCAACCGCATCTAACAGCAGCCATACCCGTCCACTGTTAAACAAATCGCCGAGAGCTTCCTGCATGGTTTCTGTGATGCGTACCTTTCGGGTAGCAGCTTTCAGCCAATCCTGAAGCAAGTACTCCTCCAGGGTTTTCTCTTGCAAGTCTGCCAAAGAAATCCAAATTGGCACATCAGAGGTGTGGTTGATCACCCAGGCTGCAATCTTCTGTAAAAGTGTAGTTTTTCCAGCACCTGGTTCTCCCAAAATGGCAATTTTGCGGCTATGTCCCTGGCGTAAAACTTGCTCAAAAAACTCTTCTTGTCTAAAAGTCTGGTTAACTTCATCCTGACTAGAAACAAAATCTGCCCAGACATATAACTGCGAACCCTGTTCTGGGAAAACATCGCTACTACGCCGCACTCGCTGCTTGCGTTCCACTAGTCCCAAGGGTACATAAATCTCATCTAGTTCAAAGGCTACTCCATCCCCAGTCGTTAGGGGATTAGTAGTCAGACGCCCCTGATTTTGAGCTTCTAGCATCCGAGAGGCAACTTGCCGCCAATCGATGTCTAAATCAATCTGTTGAGGCGTTTGAGGCTCTGGAGGAGGCGAACCTGCTTCTGGAGATATTTCTTCTTCAATGTAAGCGATCGCTTGCCAGTCCAAGCCCAATTTTTCGCTGATTTCCACAAAGTTTAAATAATCAACCGGTTTCCCGGTAAAAAACCTGGTGGTGGTGGTGCGAGAGATGCCTAGCTCTATAGCCAGAGAATTTTGGCTAGGAAAGCCATGACTCCTCAGAGCCAGTTTAATTGTGGCAATGCACTCTGGAGCAACTCTGACTGACCGCGACATAGCTTAATCAACAGACATTTGCTCACATCATATCGACTTTCTTTTCACTCAAGTAAAGATCGGCACTTAAGAAGTCAAGCACAACTCAAGCAATCCCAATCGTTATCTGGAGCATTGACCGAGTTTGATGAATATATACAAGGATGATTCCCATCCGAGACTACCAAAGATTAAACGATACAGGAGTTACTCATGAACTTTAAGTACTTGGCACCACTAACCGCAATCTTGTTGACTACAGGCTTTGGACAACAAGTAACACAGGCTCAATCCAGCCAACTAGCTACAGACTCACAGGTTAACAATACTCATTTACCGCACTTTCAGCTCAGCTTCAATCGACAAACTTACTCAGTACCTGCACCACCAGATAGCCTAGGGAGCCCTGACCATCGAGAGCCGGCTGGAGCTCGTGCTGTACAATCCCCTAGGAAGCTGGCATCAATTGCACTGTAATGATTAAACTTCTTCCAGTTGCACCTAAGATGCTGAGACTCTGCTGCTGGCGGTTATCAAATATCTCAGTCTGGAATACAGTTTTAAAGATGCCTTCTAGATTCTCTCGCTAGCAGCGATCGCATTTATTTTAAGATAATCGAAATTTTTCTTCGTCTTGGCAATATCAATGTGAGCAAGCTATCAAACATTTGCCAAAGTTCAGTGGATAATAATAGAAACTTTCAGATAGCAGTTAAATTAACCTGAAACACCATATCGTTAAAGTCTTGGTCACCGCCTCCAAATAGATCCTCAAACCCGAAGGTGTTGTCTCCTAACAGGCGGATGTGGTCAATTCCATCTGGGTTAGCTTCTAAGTAAGGAAAGTAAGCTGAGATGTCAGTCTCTTGCTGATTGCTGGAGTTTTGAGCAAGAAACTCGTCAGAGGTCGCATCAGCAATGAGGTACGGTACTAAAATAGCCCCTGGCTCCAAGTTTACTGAGGACATGCCGTTGCGGTCAAATTCCCATAGACTTCTTTGAATAGCGGCTTTGGCATAATCATCATCACCAGGCAGTAGCTGACCAACTTGACCTTCTTGATTATCAACCCAATACAGACCAACAAAATTATCAAAGGCGGCTTGGCTGTTAACTATCAACTCAGCAGATACCTGACTCCTCAGTTCACGAATATCAATGATTTCTCGTTTCTGCTGGCTTTGAAGCTTTGTTCCTAGCCTGGGAGACTCTTGCGTTAGTTCAACTGTCATTACGAGATCATTGAAGTCAGCATCACCGCCACCTAGCTGATCTTCCCAATTGAGGTTTATGCTCTTCTCATCTAGTTCTGAAGTCTGCAAATAGTTTAAACTACCTTCATTGGCACCAACTAAACCCAAAAACACCTTGGTCGGAGTCTTCCCAGCAGCTAAGTCAGTTACTACGCTGTCTGTACTACTGTTTGGCACTAGGTAAAAACCTAAGCGATCGCCAGTGTCAAATCCTTCTAAGATACGAGTGGGATTAGCAAACCCTGAAGGATTGGCAAGAGCCGAGAAGATTACTTTTCCTCGGTTAAGGGCTTGTGCTAAATAACCAGGTTTTCCCGGAAGTATACCGTTAATTGAACCTTCGTTGTCATCGACCGTAAACAATCCAATCTCGTTAACATTCTCTGCCTGATTCTCAATTAGGGTAAATTTGAGTTTAGCTGGAGAGGAGTTACCAACAATTTCAAAAACCTGATTATCTTTGAGACTAAGCGTTTGTGATGTCAGTAAGTCATCACTCATGCCAGCAACGATAATTGAAAAAGATTGAGTGCTTTTGTTACCACTAGCATCTTGGACTTCTAACTCAACAGTTTGCTCACCGAGGTCATCACTGGTGGGAGTACCTGTTAAACTAGCAGTGCGATCGCCGTTGTCAATCAAGTTGAGCCAAGTAGGTAGAGTTAGGGCGGTTATGTCCAGAAGATCCTCAGCTTCAGGATCCGTGATATTGATGTTGTAGGTGTAGGGGATATCTTCCGTTGCGCTAGTAATCGGGGGACTGGTAAAGCTGGGAGTATCGTTGACTTCAATAATTAATTCATTAGTAGTGCCATCAGTGCCGAAATTACCTAAGCTGTCAGTGGCAGTAACTTCCACCTCATAGATGCCTTCCGTTAAGCTAGGGGCCAGATTATCCTCTAAAGTCCAAGTACCGTCACCGTTGTTAGTCGCACTGTAGCTGGTGCCATCAACAGTTACCTCTACTATGGCGGTGGTATCATCGACTGTACCTGTTATTTGTGGCTCACTGTCGTTAGTACTCAAACTATCCACACTCACCGCAGGCGCAGCCGGATTGATCACGAGTTCATTAATTGAAGCATCAGTGCCAAAATTGCCTAAGCTGTCAGTAGCAGTAACTTCAACTTCATAGGTGCCATCGGTCAAAATAGAGCCAATAGTATCATCTGGTAAAGTCCAAGTGCCATCACCGTCATTGGTAGCGGTGTAATTAGTGTCGTTAACACTGACTGTTACTGTGGCAGTGGGGTCATCAACAACACCTGTTAATGGCGGCGTGCTGTCGCTGGTAGTAAAGGGAGTAACTCCCACTACAGGAGATACAGTGTCGATGGTGTAGAGTTCTCCAGTAAAGTCACCATCGTTGACAGCAACGCCGCCTAACGCCAGGTTTAAGTTATTGTTGATGGAGTTATCATCTACCAGATTTAATCCCAGCGAACCCTCCCCTTCACCAGTGTTCACGGTTACGGTGTAGGTGTTACCACTGATGGGAGTAACTGAGGCAATTGAAGCTTCGGTTATGTTGGTGGGTGCTAGAACAAAGTCTGTTTGATCCACCCCACTAACATCATCGCTAAAAATAACGGTGAAATCTACCGTAGCTGCATTGGTGGAGTTGGGTTCAGCCGGAGTAATTGAAGTAACTACAGTGAAATTTTCGTTGTCTTCAACGTTGACATTGAGGGTGCTAGAAGTGACCAAGGCACCGTTAATTTTAAAGGGAACGTTGTTGGTACTGTTGTATAAGGAATTGGGATTATTTGAGGTAACAGTATGAGTGATAACGCCAGAGTGTATAGCAGTTTCTGCATCTGAGTCATCAAATGCCTGAACTGTCACTGTTTGGGGTTGATACCAATTTTTGATAGTAAACGTTAAAGTGATGCTTGTACCTTGACCAGACCCTAAGTCAAGCTGAGCATCTGGAGTAATAACAATGCTCACGTTGTCAGTCGGTTGGCTGCTCAGGAAAATGGTATATTGGTCAACGGCACCGCCTTCCGCTACGCTGGTACTGCCGTCAGTTTGGGTGATAATAACTTGGGCATTTGGCTCACCTGGAGTTCTGCTGTTGCCGTTAGCTGGATCATTATTGGTATCTTTAGACCAGTTATTATCAGTGGTAATACCTGTGGCATCTTGACCTAAGTACAAGAATGTACCATTACCCCCAATGCCTCCTACAGATGGAGAGGGTGGAGTAGTCTGAATACTGGCATTATTGGGGAGAATATTATAGAACGTGGCTAGGGCATCAGCAGTTGTATAGTTTGAGGGTGTGCTATCTGCTGTGAAGAAGCCGCTTGCTTCACTCATGAGCACTGGCACATCACCGGGATTAGTATTACCAAATGCTCCTCCAGTAGTACCCGATGCCCAAAAATTGAAACCTGTAGTTGAGGGAGCAGCCGTTATGGCATAATCTCCAGTGGCATTGATTGAGGGGATAAGCAGCTTATAGTCGCCATTAGCTGGATCGAAGGTTGTTTTAGGAAACAGATTATCATCGGGATCTCCGGCATTATAAATTACTAGAAAAGTACCGACTGGTAAACTAGCAAAACCAGAACCGCTTAACCGTAGTCGCGCCATGCCGCGATTCGTGTCAGCTAATACGGCATTTTGAATGTTGACTGTAGGATTGCTGCCGTCGCCTAATATTAGAAATTCTACCCATTCTTTACCCCCATTAGTTCCTTGCGACCATTCATTGATAATCAGGGGGTATGGGTTGACAAAAGTAGGAGCATTGCTGGGAATAGTATTAGAGATGTTAGCATCACTAGCTGTGGTTAAAATAGTACTGCCAATTGCAGCGTATTTATCTGAATTATTTTCGCCGAAAGTACTAAACAAGTCAGAGTTTTGCATAGTAAAAATTGTCATGAGAGAGCTGTAGGTTTAAGGGCGCAACTAGATTTTGTACTTGTGCCGAGATTTGACAAAATCAAGAAGAAAAATTGGGGACAGGCAAAAGTTATATAAATCTGTAATTAAAAAGCAAAATTTATACAGTGAGCGATGCTGACTAATGTCAGAGACTGCATAATGCTTGAATTTCTGATTATTATAAAGCCATCGATTTTTTAGTTTAGAAACATTTTTTTCGTGTAGAAAGGATAAAATTACGTAAATCTTGTAATCGGTATGTGGGTAAATTTACGGAGGCAAACTCACAAGATTCTTTGAGAAGTACGAATATAGAAGATTTTTTAACTGAACGAACCATACTTCAAAGGCAAATATTTTTTACCTCTTGATAAATAGCCAATTTTATGATCCGTACTGGACTAGGTTTTACAATAAAAAAAGGCGGCATTTAAGCCACCTAGCACGCTTTACAGAATTTTTAGTTAAGAAAATTTCAATTAAGCACCCGCTGGAACCAAATCAACTTCACTTGCTCCGCCGGTTTCTCCCTCACCAGATGTGATTTGCTCACCATTTACTTCGACTGCTAAAGGTGTGTTGGATAGGTTGACATTGTAGTCAGTTTTGTCATTTGTATATCCAACACTAGCAACCATTTTGCGGCCTTCATCTGTGTAAAGGAAAGCCAACATTTGATTTTTCTGTTTCTCGTTATCGAAAGCCCAAATTACCATGTATTGTTGTCCTTGATAATCAAAAATCTTAGGAGGGCGATTGGGTGTGTAACGACCAGGATTACCAAAGCTGGAATCAAGGAATCCTTGTACGGAATCAGCTTCTACGCTTACGTAAGTTACTTCCGCATCAGAAGTTGCTTCAGAATCTCCCTGGCTTTCATCCACTGGTTCTTCTTTACCACGATTGCGTAAATAATCTACTGCAAATTTAGTACCAACTGCACCAGCTGCAGCGACGCCAGCGCCAATTAGTATGTTGCGAAGTTTATTACTTTTAGCCATGTTTTCACCTTGCAATCATTTCATTCATTTCATTCCGTTTGCTCTTGAGCAAACCTCTTTAAGATATAGTCTTAAAAGGTACTTTTGGCAAGGGAAACTCTTTTTTTTGGGTCGGTGGCTAAAGAGTAATTTGGACTATCAAGAATTGCCCTGCGTTGACAGCTAAATTTCTTAAAGTATTGGCATAAGTTACCTTGATCACCTAGTAGGTTATTTAGCACAATTGCCGCACGCTACTGCTCAAATATGCTTTGATAGCTAAAGATGGATTTTCTTTAAGTATTCTTAACAATTCTTTAAACACAGCGCGATCTCTGCCAGTCTGAGCTAGTTAAGAGGAAACGCAGAAAATTTATAGTGACTCAGATCTTGCTGTAAGTTGTTTTAACCCCAACCTTAGCTCCATGAAGGGCGAGGGAGCTAAGTTCTTCCTTAATCTACTACGCCCTGGGTGTATACTCAAAGCGTCTTAGAGTGTGGTTAAAAGGTTGAGATGACTGAATGCTATATTCAGCGTATCAGCGTCTATCTGTGAAGGTAGTATTTATGACTCAAGAACTAATCGACCTAAGAACTAGCATCTTAGAAGGACGTTATGCAGATGCTTTGGTGATTGTGGATGAGTTAGAGGGAATGAGTAAACAAGCAATCCTCCGTAATCTTGAATCTTTTCTGGTCAGAATGCTGGTTCATTTAATTCAAAACTAAATTGAGCAGCGTTTAACTAATTTTTGGGCAGCATCAATTTCAGATTCTCTCCGACAAATTCAAAAATTAAATCTTATAAATCGCAAAGAAAATAAAATATCTTACTATATCGCTAAAGATCAATGGGATTCTTATCTAGAAGAGGCAATTGAGGCGGCAATTCGTTCTGCAAGTGCGAAAGTTCTCGATGGTGCATATAATTCTTTTCAACTTTCAGAGTTGGTGGATAGGGTCGAGATAATTATAACTGCTCAGAGGTTACTCGATTTAATGTATGAACATTCGCCAAAGGTTTTACTAGCAATTATTGATGATAATTTAGTTCAGTTACCAGGTGGAGAAGAGTGGAAAGAGGGTAGGCGATAAAAGCGGCTCTCTTGCTACTAGTTTGGAGTTGGGTATGCTTTGGTTGATGAAGTTACTTACAAGCTATAGCGATTACATCGAAGGTTTGGCTGTCAGCAAAAGAGGGCAGCATCAATCAAGATTTCTCAAGAATTAGTTCTATCTTGCTATCTCGCAGAACGAGACGCATTCTTGAGGAATGGATGGGCAACTAGTAATAGGTAATTCAGTATAAAAGTACTACTCTAATCAACTGCTATCAGTGATAGTAATTGGTTAACAGCGACGAATAGTTTGGCAAGATAACACTAATCTGAAAACAGCAACCAATAATTTTGTCATTAAAAACCTAAGTTGTTCAATTTCACAACTATAAGTTGACCTCTTAAGTCTCTGTAATACCTATTGTTATGTTGAGGAACTCAGATGAAAATTTCCTTCTAACAAGCATAGGCTGACACAATATGTCACTACAACCATAAATTGTCCAAACCTACAACCATAAGTTGACCAGTTGAGTCCCTGTGATATTTATTATTATGTTCAGTGTCTCGCATCAAAATCTACTTCTAACAAGCATAAGTTGACCAGAAGTAGAAATACTAGGCATAAGTTGGCACAAAGTCGCAACCGTATCCCAGACACAAACCATAAGTAATTAGCCCTAACCAAGTCCCACTTCACTCCGATCAGCGACTTATGAGCTACCTTGCCAATTTTCAATTGCTCATAGCTATGCTATCTCTACTTGCCAACCACTTTGTAATATTTCTCAACAAAAAGCCTTTTAATGTAGAGAAAACTTATTTTAATTTATGGAAATTTTTGCCTATATTCAAAGAACTTACTCAACCTATTAAGTTAATTAGCCACCTGTGTAGCACTCATCAAATCCTCATCAGTTTCAAACCAACTTAAGTGTGAGGAACAAACAGTTAACTCAGGTAGCTCAGAAGAAAGAGGAGACTAGTGGATGCTCCCTGAAGACGAGTTCAAAAACTGGTGTCGCCGCCTTGACCTTTCGGAACTAGCGAGAAGGACTATAGAAGCAATTCGCTCATCCGAACCGTCGCGACTGGTCGGCGGGGGCAGGAAGAACGTTTCAGGACGCTATCCCAGCCGCAAGATGAGGAGAACTATTCAGTTTGAGTCACACCGTAACGAGCTAGCCCATATCTATAAACTAGAACACGACGAAGACGTAATAGAGTATTACGACCAACCTCCCTCCATTGATCTTAATTACTTAAGTAAGACAGGACGAAGAAATCGCCACCTACACACGCCGGACTTTTTCGTCATGCGAAAAAACAGCGCAGGTTGGGAAGAATGTAAGACACAACAGGAGTTACTCAAAAAAGCACAGGAGAGTCCAAATCGTTACCAGCTTGGAGAGCAGGGTAAGTGGCGGTGTCCTCCAGGCGAAGAGTACGCCCACCCACTAGGTTTATACTACTGTTTTCGCTCATCTGCTGAAATTGATTGGATATTCCAGAGAAACTTTGTGTGGCTGGAGGACTACTTCCAAGCCAAGTTACCGCAAGTAGATGAAGAGGTATCTCATGCCATCCTTTCAATTATAGAAGCCGAGCCAGGAATTGTCATGGCAGAGTTACTTAATCGTGTTGAGCAAGCTACAGTAAATGACCTCAATATCCTGATTGCTACTGATCAAGTGTACGTTGACCTCAGTGCAGTTCCCTTGATGCAGCCGGAGCAGGTGCAATTTTTTCTCGATGAAGAAGAAGCTTTTACTTATGCTCAAGTGACCAAGATTGCGCCCCCAGCATCTGGAAGCCAGGTTTGCGCCGTTAAAGTTAGTGTTGGAACATCAGTATCTTGGGACGGTGAAGACTGGCAGATTGTTAATACGGGCAACACATCGATTGGACTATTGAAAGAAAATGGTAAGTTTATCCAACTACCCAACCCAACATTTGAGGATTTAGTTGAGAAAGGACAAATCACTGGTCTTTTAGCCCCAAGCGAATCAAGCCTTAATGCCGAAGTTGAGGAAATACTCCGCAAAGCCAGTAAGAGAGACCGAGAAGAAGCCAATCGTCGCTATAAAGCAATTGAACCCTTCCTCAATGGCAACTCAAGCAACTCATCCACCAAGCCTAATCGCTCTGAACGTCGTTGGATTGCTAGCTACCGCGAAGCCGAAAAGATTTACCAACGAGGTTTCATCGGACTCCTACCAAACCATCGAGGGAAGGGAAACTACCAGCCGAAAATTAGTGAGGCAGTCCGAACTTTTATGGAGGCGTTCATTGAGGACAAGTATGAAACCTTCAAGCAGCAGTCTATTAACCGAGTTTACTCGTCCTTTAAAGAAGAATGCATCCAACAAGGAATTAAGCACCCAAGCTACGAATTATTTCGTCAAACCATTCACGACCGTCCTGCTTATCAGCAGACTCTAAAGCGCAAGGGACATCGAGCCGCCTATCAAGAGGAACCGTTCTACTGGCGCTTAGACAAGGAGAACACGCCTCCCCACGGTGAACGTCCCTTTGAAATCTGCCACATCGACCATACGGAAGCCGATGCCGAGTTAGTCAGCTCAATCATGGCGAATATTAGCGGCAACTTAGAGTCCTTGGATGATAACGACAATCTAGGTCGTCCTTGGGTGAGCTTCTTAATGGACGCCTACTCAAGACGAATACTTGCGGCTTACCTGACTTTCGATCCACCCAGCTACCGCTCCTGCATGATGGTTTTGAGAATTTGCGTCCAACGCTTTGGTCGCCTTCCCCAAATCATCGTAGTGGACAATGGTGCAGAGTTTAACAGCAGCGACTTTGAAACGCTCTTGGCTTACTACCGATGTACTAAGAAGCAAAGACCCTCAGCTAAGGGACGTTTTGGTTCAGTCATTGAGCGCTTTTTTGGAGTTGCTAACCAGGAATTCTGGCACAACTTAATGGGCAACACCCAGATTATGCGAAATGTTCGGCAGGTAACCAAAAGCGTCAATCCGAAAAATCAGGCAATCTGGACACTGGACAAGGTATACGAATACCTCTGTGAGTATGTTTATGAAGTGTACGAAACCTCACCTCATCCTGCCTTAAGGCAGAGTCCCAGAGACGCCTTCAATGCTGGCATAGCCAAAGGAGGTAATCGAGAGCATTTGCTCATTCCTCCAAACGTGTTCCGGCTACTAGCGCTCCCCTCGCCAACAGACCGAGAGGGGAAAAGAAAAGTCACGCGGCAAGGGGTAAAAATTAACCACCTCTACTACTGGCACAAATCCTTCAGTGGGATCAAGGTTCGGGACACAGATGTAGATGTGAAATACGATCCATTTGATATCACCGTGGCTTATGCCTACGTCAACAAAGAGTGGGTGAAATGTTCTTCAGGTTACCTTCAAGAACTCCAGGGTCACTCAGTACGAGAGTCGATGATTGCTGCCGCCGAGTTGAAAAAGCTTAACCAGATTCAAAATCGGCAATTTGGTGAGATCACAGGTAGAAAACTGGCTCAGTTCTTGGTCTCTGTGGAAAAAGAGGAGGTGGCTTTATCGCCACCTTGGAGAGAAGCAAAAAAAGCTGTGCTAGCGCAGCGCAAGCGGGATTTAGAAGTCAAGCAGTTACATGCACTGATTGACTGTGGTTCTGGGGAACAAGATCCTGATTCTTCTTTGAACCTTCTTGAAGAATCCCTCCACAATGAAAGTGAAAGTTTATCCCTGCCCGCAGAGTATCCTCCACTAGAAGATGATGGTTGGGAAAATTGTCAACCTCTGGAGGAATGGTGATGGCAACTGAGCAGGGATTTCCACCAGAATTACTCACTCAATCAGCACAACAGCGGTTAGATTACTTCAAGGCTCCTGACAAAACCGTAATGCACCAGAATCTGGAATTAGCATATAGCCAAGTCCGGCGTGCCATTCGAGAACCAGCAGGAGCCTCGATAATTCTGGTTATGGGTCCATCCGGTGTGGGCAAAACCACCTTACTGCGCTTGGTTGAGAGAAAGATTCTTGAGGAAAGTTTGCCACAAATGGAACTCGACCCTGGTTGGATTCCTATTGTCTGCGTCGAGGCAGTCGCACCAGGTAAAGATACTTTCAGGTGGAGAAACTTCTATAAACGTACCTTGATTGCCATCGACGAACCACTGATTAACGAGAAAATTAGCTATAGCGAAGACGGTATTCGTCGTGATACCGAGGGAAAACTAATTGTTAAGTCAAGGGCAACTGAAGATAGCTTGCGCTTAGCGATGGAACAAGCATTGTCTCACCGTAGACCTTACACTCTAGCGGTAGATGAATTTCAGGATATTGGTAAGATGGCTAGCCAAAAGGTTTTGGAGGCTCACATGGACTGCATTAAGTCAGCCGTGAATACTACCAAAATTCCCTGGACTGGGTTTGGGACTTATCAACTTCTCGACTTCCTCGAACTCAGTCCCCAATTAAGCCGACGTACTCGGATTATTCATCTGCCTCGCTACCGCCTAGAGCAGAATCAGGACATCAAGGAGTTTAAACGCTCTCTAAGACATTTACTGTACCGGATGCCACTGCTAGAAACGCCCATCCTCGTAGAAAAACACTGGGAGTATTTCTACGAACGCAGCATTGGCTGTATTGGTACACTTAAAAACTGGCTGGTACAAGCACTTGACCTTGCTCTTGAAGAAGGCGCAACTACTCTCACTCTCGATCATCTCGAACAAACAGCGAAGTTAACTTCTGAGTGCATACAAATGGCAAAAGATGCGATAGAGGGTGAAGAAAGACTCACCGATAGTAAAGATAATCAAAGCCAATTGCGTGAACTTCTGAACTTGAAACAACAAAAAGTTCGGGAGGAGCAGACTGACTCAGGTAAAGGCGATAAGCAACACAAAAATGGTGGCAAGTTACAGCTTCGGAGGAGGCGGCGAGTGGGTCAACGCAATCCCAAGCGAGATCCAGTAGCAAGTGATCATCATGAAAGTTGATGAATGCACTCAGCTTGAGATGTGGGATTTGCAAAAACTTGCTATCCCACCGCGCAGCCGTCTCTATCATTTAGAACCTATCGGAGTAGGAACACCTGATACAGAAAGCTTAAGCAGTTACCTGAGTCGATTGGCTCAAGAGCATTGTGTGACCTCCCAAAAGCTAATTAGGGGAGAAATCGCTCCACGAATGATGGGACAAAATTACGAATCTCCTCTCATTAAAAAGCATGTCAGTACTCTTTTCAGTAATAGTGATGCCAAGCCAGCCATAAATGGAATGAGGGCAAAGACAAAATCTCTTGTCGAAGCATTAGAACAGTTAACTCAGCGTCCAGATTTAAGCTTCTTAAGCCTTTTGACGTGGAAAGGAGTGATTAAAGAGAGAGGGTTGTTTCGTCAATATCGAGCCTGGTGTCCTCAGTGTAATCAGCAATGGCGACAAGAGAGTAAAGTGATTTATGAACCTTTGCTGTGGTCATTTAAAGAGGTCGATGTTTGTCTGCATCACCACTGTTTGTTAGTTGATGAATGTCCTCACTGTAGTTCTCGTTTACCTGTGATTGCTAATTCCTTACAATTAGGATTTTGTTCTAGATGTAAAGGGTGGCTTGGAAGCGCACAGGGAGAGAGTCCAGTATTAAAAACTGATGAGCTGGAATGGAATAAGTACCAGATAGGAAGTATTGGGGATTTGATTGCGGTTGCTCCTCAATTGGGCTATCAGCCTAAGCTGGAAACTTTGACGAAAAAGTTACAACTTATTTTGTTTGGTTTTGAAAGAGCATTTAGGCAAGATTTGACTCGGTTTATTAAATTAGGCAAGATTATGGAGCAACTGAAGATAGGTTTAGGGCAACATTATAATAAGCCGTTTCATCTGATACAGTTAGTTATTCCCGTTTGCTATCAAGCTGATATATCTCTTGCTCAATTATTTTTAGAAGACTTTAATTCATTAGGCGAAATTTTACTAAGCAATTTTCAGGTCAATTATCGCCTTACTTAACTGATATTGTTAATTTTTGACAGGATGAGCGCTCAATAATTTGTCATTATCACCGGATGTAGGCTCTTGCCGTTACCATTTTTGCACTCCGTCACGGATGGTTCAAACGGTTCCATGATTAAATGCTTGCCCATTGCCTTGCCAATTAACTCCATTAACGCTGTTGTCCGCGCCGCGAAAAATCCCTCGAAGTCGTCTTGGCGCAGACACTCTGGCTCAATGGCATGTGAGCGCAGCATATCATCCAGTTTGTCTGGCGATGTTCCCAACCTCTCAAACTCCTTGAGGTAAACTGAAGGCGCTTTCGAGCCGATTTTTTTATTGGTTTTCGCGCTTAAGGGGGTGCGATTGACCAAGCAGTTGTATTTTTTCGGGTCAATGCCATGCTTTCGACACCACGAAACGGGGAAGATGTGGTGCGATTCTACTTTCTGTTCAAAATAGAGTACGTCATTAATTTCTTCTCCCGTACTCCAATCTACTGCCCCAGAGAGGCGCAAGAGTGCTGATAAGCCCTGGTAGACGGCACCAAAACGTTTTCTGGCGCTCAGGAGTCGCTCTACCGAGAATCTGGCAGAAGTCACCGTCGTGGGCAAGGCACCACCAGCTAACCAAAGGGGTATCTCTACTAAGTCACAAGCGGCTCGCGCTTCCCCGCGCAGATACAGTTCTCCAAACATTCCGGACTGAGTATGGGGTCGAGGTAGACGGTGAACCAGAAAAACTTTCTTGACCTTTTCATTGAAAATAGCTAATTCTGATAGACGAAATTTTATTTCAGCTGCTCAGTCACAATATAGGGAAATTATTCACTAACAATTAGAAATCCCGATAATTAAAGAGAGCATTAAACAGTGCTACGAAGTTTTACCCTGACAATGGTTCTAGGGACAACAATTATTGTTCAATGCGCAGGTCAAGAACCTGAATCAACTAACTCTCAAGAAAAGACTGAAGTAGCCAAACCGATGGAGGCTTCAACACCTAAGACAACTCCACCAGTTAAAGAAACCCAACGACCATCAACTGAATCAGTGCAAACACCAGCAGCTGGGGCAACGGAAGCACTTGATACGGCGGCGGATAAACTGGAACTGGATTGCATTCAAAAAAACTGCAATTGTAGTGACTTTAGCCAGCAAAAGGAGGCACAGGCGGTGCTGGAGGCTTTTCCTGATGACCCCCATGGCTTGGATAGAAATAATGATGGTATAGCCTGCGAAAGTTTGCTTAAGTAAGCAAGATATTTTGTTGGTTAATCAGTCGATAAAAACTTTTGAACACTCCCTATAACCGACACTTAGTCCTCATTTAATCAACTCAAAAAATCAAAAAAGACTATGTATTTATCTCCTCGTGCTGCCCAAGTGCGTAACACTTTGGTCTCTATTTCTAATGGCAGCATTACTCTGATCATTTTGCTGATTGCACCTTTAGGGTTGGCAGCGGTGATTATCAATACGCTGCTGGTTACTATTGCTACTTATGCTGTTTCCAGTATGGCTGACCGAGTAATTGCTTGGTTGTCGCCTTCTGTGCAAGCGGAGTTACTATCTTCGACAAACCCGTCTCAGGGAAGTCTTAGCCGTCGGCAACGGTACTTGTCTTTTCTTCAGAGGCGAAGGCAATGAGAACTCTCTATGTTTCCCAGCAAGGCTGTTATGTGGTTCTTAAGCAAGAAACGCTGATTGTTAAGCAGGGGGAGACGGTTTATGGTCAGGTGCAACTACCACTGACGGAACAAATTTTGATTTTTGGTAAGTCTCAAGTTACTACTCAAGCGATTCGTGCTTGTCTGTGGCGAGATATTCCGATTGCTTATTTGTCTCGCATGGGGTATTGTTACGGTCGGCTGATGTCGATTGAGCGAGGATATCGCCAATTATCCCACTATCAGCAGCAGTTAGTATTAGGCGATCGCCTCAAGACAGCCAGGGCAATCGTCCAGACAAAGTTAAAGAACTCTCGTATCTTACTGCGGCGGCAGTTACGGCGCAATCAGTCTGTCTTACTAGAACAGGTAATTCAAAGTTTAGAGCATCTGGCAACTCAGGCAAGTCTTGCTGACTCGATTGAACGGTTGATGGGGTTTGAGGGTGCGGGTGCGGCGCAGTATTTCTCGGCTTTTGGGGAGTGCTTGAGGCATTCAGAATTTGTGTTTACAGGACGCAGCCGCCGTCCTCCTGGGAATCCGGTGAATGCCATGCTGAGTTTTGGTTATCAGATTCTCTGGAATCATTTGCTAGCGCTAATTGAGATTCAGGGATTAGACCCTTATCAAGCGTCTTTGCACCAGGGAACCGAACGCCATGCAGCCTTAGCTAGCGATTTGGTTGAGGAGTTTCGCGCACCGTTGGTGGATTCTTTGGTGCTATGGCTAGTTAATCGTCACATTGTCGATCCTCAGAAGGATTTTGTCTATCGTGATGGCGGTTGTTTTCTCAATGAAAGTGGACGCAAAACTTTCCTCAAAGCATTTGTAGGACGAATGGAGGAAGAAATTTTGACTGATTCAGGAGAAAAGCAGCCTAAATGGGATTTACTCAACCAGCAGGTTAAGGCATATAAGCAGTTTGTCTATAATCCCAGCCATCTATATCAGCCATATCAGAACCGCTGAGTCATGTTGTTTTATGTGGTGACTTATGACATTCCTGATGATAAGCGGCGCAAGAAGGTGTCTGATGTATTGGAGGGTTATGGTAAACGAGTTCAATATTCGGTTTTTGAGTGTGTGTTGACTAAGACTAAATATGATGAACTGCAAACAAGACTGAGGAAAATTATCAAATTCTCAGAAGATAGTGTGCGATTTTATCCCCTGTCTCGCCATACTCTAAGCCAGATAGTGACTTGGGGAGGAGAACCCATCACTCAACTCCCCGGTTCGACGATTATTTAATTCTAAGTTCGGATTTTCTTAGCACTTTGACCAGTAAGAGAACCGCCTAATTGCCATGAAGCAAAAAAGACGGGGAGAATTTGCCATGAAAACTCAGGGTTACACTCTCATCGAGCTGATTATAGTTTTTTTTCTCACGGGAATACTTGCAGCGATCGCAGCACCTTCTTGGTATTCTTTTCTACAACGGCAACAAATACGTAGTGCTGCTGGTCAATTGCAATCAGCTTTGCAGTTAGCTAAGTCGGAAGCTACTAAAAACTCAGTGCGCTATGCAGTTACGGTTTGCTCTAGTTCTTCCAATTCTCAGCAATCAGACTGGATTAAATACAGCATTCACCCTTATTCAAAAAGTCCGGCTCTATTTACAACTATTGAGCCTGTTTCCTTGGTTAAATCTACTGTTAGAAGTTCGCCAAGGCGATACAACTTATCAAAAGAGTACTTGGGGGATTGTTATACAGCTTACCTCGGATTATTCCCTGATGACGGTTATACTCTAGGATTTTTCTATCTCTCTCAAGGTAAGCATAAGTATATTCACCGCGTTGGGTTTAATACTCTGATTGGCAATGTTGCGAGTTGTCCTGTCGTTTCGCTAGAGCAAGCTAAGTGTCGGTAAGTTTGAGATATGCTTTGCCAGGATTCAGGTTACTTAGCTTAGAGGGGCAATGTCAGGAATTCTTGACCAAATGCGAAGGTCAGCCAAAATGGCTGAAACACTGATGATTTGGTTCTGAACCTCGCCGCCTTATCCTGTAATGGTTTCAGCGATTTTTAAGCCAGGTTTTTCGTGAATTGTAGCGACAAAATTCCTGAACCTCGCAAATGGCCTCTGGAATCCAGGCAGAGTATAGGGTTAAAATCGAGGGGTCCCCACTCGCTGGGGAAACTAATTGAATGGAAACACTTAGCGCCTCTTTGACAGCAGAATGTGGCTCATGGTCCCCACTCGCTGGGGAAACTAATTGAATGGAAACGTGTGGGCTAATGGGGATGCACCGAGAATGGAGCCTAGAGTCCCCACTCGCTGGGGAAACTAATTGAATGGAAACACTAACTTTCAATTCTTGACATTTGTTGTTGGCATAAATGTCCCCACTCGCTGGGGAAACTAATTGAATGGAAACAGTGTCAAATTCATCTCAGGATTAGCGACTATGGCAAACTGTCCCCACTCGCTGGGGAAACTAATTGAATGGAAACACTTACGAGAACTCTCAAGGTAATTGCATCTAATTCCTGTCCCCACTCGCTGGGGAAACTAATTGAATGGAAACACCAGCTAAATGTAAATCTAAATTAGTATCGTTAATTGTCCCCACTCGCTGGGGAAACTAATTGAATGGAAACCTGATGTCTAAAGAATCAGAGAAAAAACGATAATTAGTCCCCACTCGCTGGGGAAACTAATTGAATGGAAACTGGAATCATTGGAATATTGACGAGTGTTCTATTAAAGAGTCCCCACTCGCTGGGGAAACTAATTGAATGGAAACAATGTATAGTTTGTGTATAGTTGCTTTCAAACTATAGTCCCCACTCGCTGGGGAAACTAATTGAATGGAAACACCCTTTCGAGGGTCTGTTCTTAAGATCTCTTTTAAAGAGTCCCCACTCGCTGGGGAAACTAATTGAATGGAAACTGTTTAATAATCACACTAGCCAGCAAACCTACAAAAGTCCCCACTCGCTGGGGAAACTAATTGAATGGAAACTAGTAGTGAGTAGATGAGTCATTATGGTCAATGATGGTCCCCACTCGCTGGGGAAACTAATTGAATGGAAACACGAATCATCTCATTATCAGGTAGATTTCCAAAAAGTCCCCACTCGCTGGGGAAACTAATTGAATGGAAACATCCAGATTTTTACCTTAACTCTTATATATATATGGGTCCCCACTCGCTGGGGAAACTAATTGAATGGAAACCTTGTTTCAGTGGTTAGAGCGGTCTTTTGGTAGAGGTCCCCACTCGCTGGGGAAACTAATTGAATGGAAACGCTAAATCGTTAGCAATCTTACCTTCTACTGAGTAACCGAGTCCCCACTCGCTGGGGAAACTAATTGAATGGAAACTATCCGTTAATCGAAAGGGATACATTATTTGAAGAAGTCCCCACTCGCTGGGGAAACTAATTGAATGGAAACCTCATATAACCATGAAAATGACCAACCATATCCATAAAGTCCCCACTCGCTGGGGAAACTAATTGAATGGAAACTCTCTTGCTTTTCTACGAAAGCTTCTAGATTATTGTCCCCACTCGCTGGGGAAACTAATTGAATGGAAACGCTTGGATTTCCGCGTAGCCGCTGCTACCAATTTTTTGTCCCCACTCGCTGGGGAAACTAATTGAATGGAAACACATAACATCCAACCCTAGCATATATACCTTCAGAGGTCCCCACTCGCTGGGGAAACTAATTGAATGGAAACGTTGAGCAGATATTGATAACCTATCCTTATCGATATCTCTCAAACGTTCTTAACAAAGTACCAACATGCGAATCCCCCTAGTTGTGGATTTTTTTGTAGCACAAAGCCCACCAACTCCTATACCTACCCCGACATCTACCCCAACTCCATCTCTTGAGGTGCAACTGCTGACCAAGCAGCTAGAGCTATTACAAGACGCTAATACCCAGATGGCAAGCAGTTTTCAAGCCTTTGTTAGCGCCTTGAATCTCTCGTTTATTGTCATCGGACTTGTCCTAGGAATTTTAGGAGTTATTGGGGCTTTTTTCTACGGAAAAACTATCAGCGAAGTCAAGCAAACTGTGGGGATGGTAGCTACACGAGAAGTAGAGCGCATTGTTTCAGTAACCATCAAAGACCGCGTTGATTATCTCCAGAGAGTTCTCGAACAAGAAGAAGTAATTGGTTGGGTCAGTGTTGACTATCTTTTGCCCACAGGTCAAGGAACTTTACCACCAAAAGAGTTTCAGTTTCTCAAAGCCAGAGGATTTCAAGATGTTCAATTTAGATATAAAGCAGATAAAGTAAATCGCCGCAGTCACATTTTAGTCCTGGATTTAGTTAATCATCAATTTACTGAAGAAGAAGTAGCTTTAATTGTTAGACAAATTGCCGACAATTTTTATCCAAAATCAATTCTAGTTGTCTACGTAGACTATCGGATTAGTGCAGTTGACGAACTACTCAAAAACAAGAGATTCTACAGTGCTCCTGCCAACACTCCAATTACATTGATGGGAACTGTAGTAAATTCTGCCTACATGGCCTATGCTTTGCGCCGTGCAGACGATACATAAAAAATTATCCTTTCTCTAACTTTCTCCAGTATTTTTCGGTAGAGGCCAAAGTGGAAGGTAGTTTTGGCTAGATGTGCCAGTACGCAAACGATTCAGATACTCTTGGCGTGGGTTGTGAGTCGCCCCGAATACCGTCACCACTTGGTAACGCTCAAAATCAGCAACCCACACAGGTGAAGGAGTTGTCCCTCGTGTAAAAGTCTGATTATTAATTGTGTAATTGTCCTTATCTTTACCGCCACACAAACTCTTAGCAAAAGTATAATTTGAAGTTTCCAAGTGATGGAAATACTCGTGTAATATGTCTAGGGCGTAAGACTTAGTATCGCTGTTATTTCCACAAACAACTACAATCTGGAAAGTATTATCTACAGCTTCTGCCCACTGGTGAGAACTCACTGGTTCAACAGGATCAAGTTTAGGTGAGCGATAATTAATCTTCTTTGTAGTTATTGAAGCTAGTGCCTTGTATAAATCCTCTAACCGTTGCTGAAATATTGCTTTGAACTCCTCAAGAGTAGATGGCAACTGCCAGAAGATATCATTTCTATTGGGAGTTAAACTAGAGCCACGATACCAAGGTGCTGATTGACGAGAATAGCACGGACGTCTCGCACCCTGACCAATGCCACCTAAATGAAACATCAACCAAGTCAGATTTTTGAATAATTGAGCAACAGAAGTTTGCTTATCTTCTGGTATTTCTGACGAATAAGCTAGCGTCAAAATACCCTTGGCTTGACCAGATGGCTTATTTTTTCCTTCATAATTCAATTGAGGCTCTTTTTGAGTTACTTTTCCTTCTAAAATCCCAACTCTTACCCATCCCTGATGCTTGAGTTTCAAGGAACCAAATAAAGTCGCTTCCCACTGTTGTACCTCCCTCGCTGGCAAAACCCCTCGGGCAAAGGTACGAAACCAATAGCGCAGCATTGACTTAAAGGCAACAGGACGGACTTCGGCATCAGCGATTATGTCGGGTTTCAGATTGCCTTTTCTGTCAGTCAGGTAAGGCTTAAAAACACTTTGAAATTTCTGACGACCATGAATAAGCTGACCTTTTAGATTAAACTCTATTTGGAAAAACCCTCGATAACAACTTTCTTGGTCTATCAGACGCATTTCCCCATAGCCAGTGTTAACTTGAGAACCAATGCCCTCTTGTAAACCAGCTACTAGCCACTGTTTGACTTTTTCTAAGATTTGGCTGTCATTGCATCCACTAGCCAGACGCAAACCAATTAGGAACTTGGGTTCTTTGAGAGACAAGAAGGGGTTAGGATTTGGCTTGTAATCCAGTTGGTCGTTATCGCTCCAATTCCAGATATTATTGACCATATCAACTGCCACAAATTCGGCTTGATTGGGTAATGGAGGTAGGGGATAAGCATCGAAAAAGATAACTTTACCTGAGCGTTCATGCTCGTTTTTCGTCTCTATTGAACCAAAATAGGGAGCAACTCTTTTTTCAGCTTCTTTCCAGTCCACCCCCTGATTATTCATCATAAATTCTCGAATCCCTTGGCATCGAGCAACACCCCGCAAGGTACTAGAAGGAATGTAGGGAATACCTAAAGCATCAAAAGCAGGCAGCAGAATACTTTCTGGTCCTCGATGTCCACCCACACGAATTCGCCAAGGACACTTGACTTTAAAGGTATTTTCCTCCCCAGCAATTAGCTGAGTGCGTTTGCTGAGTTGAGTTAAGCGATCGCGATAAGTTTTTGCCTTCTCCTGTGCCATTTGCAAAATTTGAACTTTAGTTGCATCCTTATAGGTGTCGTCAGAGTCATAAGGGCGCATCCAGCGCAGATATTCCACAAAACTAACAAAGCTACCCTTGGGATCGGGCTTTGGTTCATTTTTCGGATCAAGCCAAGGTGATGGGGGCATTTTTCTAATTATTTTCCTTGATATCTTGATAAATAGCTGTTGCCCAGAAGCTAAACTCTTGAGCTAAAGCTAGTCCTAAACCTGTTAGTCCTAAATATTCATCTGTGTCTAGATCTGTTAGTTCCCTTAGCCCTTCATCGCTATCTAAATTTCTAGTATTTGGAGACTTTGCCAGTTTTTTTAGACAGGCAAAGTATTGCTTGACTACTTCTTGCTTACCTTCTTGATTTTTCAAGGCTTTTTCTTCAGCCTTAAGGCGCATCATGCCCCAGGTAGAAAGATAAGTATAAAGTTCAACAGCTTGACCTTTTTGTTGTCTCAGGCGTTCATTTTTGGCTTGTTTTTCAGATTCTGAGTCGTTGGCTTCTGGGTTGAAGCGTGAGCGTAACTTAGTTAAAGTCTCATAAACGGGTGTGGCGATGGTGCGTGGATCAAATGTCATCATTGATTTCCCTAATTAGATGCTGTGTTAGCTAGCCAATACTGGACAAAGCCGCGTCCCAAGCTTTCCTGTCCGCCAATTTGGAGAATTTGATTCTCTTGCGTCTTGAGTATGTCTTCAAAGCTGGTACGAGATGCCTTAGCTGTACCATTCGCTTGATACGTGGTTCCCCAAGGAAAGTACATTAAAGTATCTGGCGGAATTGCTTCTTCGTAGCGGAATCCATCCTCAACCGATTTGTGTTGATTTAGCTTTACTTTTACCTGTCGCCAGAGACTCATCTGGATTAGTGTGGCACAGTGTTGATCAGGCAAGACGAGCACTCGCTTAATCGAACTGGCTTCTGGTGTTTGCGGAACAAATTTTTGCCAATCTTGCTCTTGCCAAGTTTGTAGCTTACTGCCTTGGATAATCGCATCCTTAAGGTAAATAGGAGACTTCTTGGGCAAATTCGTGCTGTAATCAGCAGGGATTGTTACACCAGAATTAAACTTCGCCCAGCGTTGTAATAGCAAAGGGCAACTAACCCAAACCACTCCATGACTAAAAGATGGCACAGGTAGCCACAAAATTGAACCATCTCCAACCCAAATGTCCCCTTGTTCTAACTGAGTTAACTTCTTATCGGTTTCGGCTTCGTAATACTCCAAAAAATTCTTATCTTGCGTATCTTTTAACTCTGGCCCAAAGAGTTGCACTTGTTTAATGCGCTTCTCAACTGGTTCTCTACCAACACTAGCCCGCAATCGCCCCCGAATGGTACTCGAAGGAATGTAGGGCAAATTGGTGTGGGACTCGCGGGCAATTCCCACTAAATTACCTTCCTGAGTTGTTCCCCCAGTGTGCAGGGGAGAAAGCAAGTATAAATAGATGTAGTCAATGTTCATCTTTAGTTGGGTTGGTAAGGAATCCAAAGCAATTGTGAGTAACCTAACTGCCGCCAGCGGTGAACTCGCTTCGATTTCTGGGGGCTGTCTTGAAACAAAGGCTTGCCCTCAAACTCTCGATGCGGGTAGTTGAGGTAATAGACACTACCAGCTGGGGCAGCATAAACTTGAGGGGCGGGAATACTGGTTTTGTTGTACTGCCTGCGATAGCTAATTGGTACAGGTTTGTCTGTGGCTACACTGACTAATGGCCCCCGGCGTTGAGAGTTGTTGCATCCAGAGGCAAGATGCCATTCCCAAGGCCATGCCTGACACAGAGGAATACCCTTGTCTTGACGTTCCAAATCCCCTGGTGGTGCCTCTCTACGTTCAAAGACGCCGGGAGTAACCAGGTAGGCTAAAGATTTTTGGTCTTGGGCAAAATTAGCGTCAGATAAATGCTTGAGGTTATTCCACTGACTGGCTAGCCCAGGTGCTTGTTCTAAGAGTACCCGATGACCTTCCCCTCCCAGTCGCAAGATAGCACGTTCAGGGATTTCGATCTCTTGTGAGCAGTTGATCGCAATGGCTAAACTCCATCTATCCTTAAGCCGAATCCCGTTTTCCACAAAATAACCGTCAGCATCTTGCACCGAACGCGTACCGGATTCAATCGTGTTATGGGGACGGGTTTCAACTGTCCAAGGTTTGCTTGACTTTTCGTCTTTTTTCTCCAACTTCTCTGGCGCAATTTTGCCAGTCTTCAGGTAATCTAGAATTACCTCATAGGGTAAATACTGATAAAATTCAGCTTTCTGTGCCCCCTCCTGGTTTCTGGGACTGCGTACCCAAGAAGCCCTGACTAAAGGTTGTGGTCGCTTTGGGTCAGTTCTAAGCAAACCTCTGAGGTGATGGTTTTCATCCCATGGCAGAGGAACTAGGGGCGCAATCGGCTTAACTGTGTCGTAGGCTAGGGGAGTAGGCAAGTACAAAGTCTGCTGGTCATAGCAGAGAAAGGGACCAATCAGATTAATTTCAACACTCTGTTGTACTAAGCCCCGTAACGCCCCAGCAATGGCGTAACCGTTGGGAGGAAATACACTGCCTGCCCAAGCCCGTTCCCCAGGGGAGAAGGGTTTGGCATCTCGGAATAGTAAGATATCGAGGGGGGTAAGAGTGTACCAATTCATGCTCATTGTCCCTGCCATTTCTTGAGGGTAATTTGGCGATTGCGCAGTAGGAAAGCCGTGAGTTTAAGCCAGTTTTGAATTTCACTATCCTGCTGGCATGGAAGAGTGGTTGAGGTTAAATTCCCTAGGTAGTCGGCTAACTGCTGTTGGAAGTTCTCTTGGGCTGATTGATTACCTTGGAAGATGTCACGGCGACTGCAAAAGGCAATAGTCCAAGCCTCAATTGCTTTCGGTATCGGTGCTGGGTGTTGTCTCCACAGTTGCGCCGCCTGCTCAAACAGTGCACTATCAATAGCTGAGGCTTCATGGTTGAGCAAAGCACGCCACTGGTTGAAGAGAGCAAATTTACTGGTTGCTTGAAGAACGTTACCGTTGCCAAAAAGAACCCGCACTTGCACAGCATCTTTTTTGCCCTTGTCACACTTATGCTGTTTGGCGCTTGCCTCAGCTTGCCAAAGATTCTCTAGTGCGATCGCTAATGGTACAGAATGGTGAGCAATGACAATACCAAAGCTGAGGGTGGCTTGGTGTCCCATGGTAAAGAGGGGACGCTTCGCCAGCAGTGGCTTATCCTTTGTGTCTGTAGGGATTTGCCCGTTATCCCACTGCCAGTAATCGCCTTGATTCTTAAATCTTTGGGTAGTGTCTGGGTAAGGGTCATCTGCCCCTCGAAAACACTCACGGATATCCCACAGCCAACTATCCCACTCCCAGAGGTTAGTATAGGCCAGGACATCATCTCCGCCGCTGTAAATTAGGCGTCCCGCATAGCGGCGTTCAGTCAGGTAAGGAACGAGTTGGTTGGAAAAGTCTAATAAGGCGCGGCTGAGGGCGTTGTGGGTACTTGGCCCCATGCGCTTTTTGAGCTGCTGGAGTTGCTTAAAGGCATTGTTAATTGCTTGGATATCTGGGTCAGAGGCGGGGGAATTACTCGAACCCTTTGGCATATAGTCTTGGTACTTTAGCAATTTTTCGCCATTAAGCCACTCGCCCATGCCGTCTCCATCCCCGGCTGCCAGCACATACCAATCCGTGGGATTATTACCAGGGGTAAAATACTCGTTAATTTTATTGCTGACTTTGATTAGTTCCTGGTGTTTTGCCCGTTTTTGGTCTTCGCGGGTCAAGGGTTGCTGAGGATTTTCGCTTTTGGGGTGGAAGTCATCAATTAACCAGCCAGCATTGAGGAGTCGGGAATTAGGCCAATTCTCATTTTCGTCTACAAAAGGAATGCCCCAAGGTAGATTTGCCGGGGGTTCATCCCAATTTTCATCGCTGTGATGTGTCCAGTTGAATGTCTGTTGAACATCTTGGCAAGCTTCGACAAAGTAACCAAGATGTTCCGGGTGAGTACGCAACCAACCAATGACACCGGAACTCAAATCGGGGTAAAACTCAGTTAATCTTTCCTCCCACCTCTTCGGCTGCTGGGGAAATAGCATTTGCGGCAAAACTCTGTGCAATCCCCGTTTGAGGGTTTCGCTAGCGTTGAGTTCTTCAATCCCGTCAAAAAGTCCCGCGTCTCGCTGCCAATACCTATCAGTATCACCTTCAGTGACGGGTTTATAGTTGTTCTCCCCTTGAGTTGGTTCTTGATGGGGTTCAGGATAGACAACCGACCCCAGACCAGAGATGGTAGAACGGGGTAAGAAGGCTGTCGGTATTCTCCACACCCGACAACTTTTAACCGTGGAAGCGGCAAATCTTAATTGGTCAAAAAGATAAGGCCACCAAGACCCTACATTAACGCTAACGGATGGGTCTTTTTGGTAAACTGCCTGAATAAACTGGTTTTCTTCTGGCTGAAATAGTTGGTAGTTATCTTCAAGGTGGCAAACGCGATTGAGTTGTTCTAACCAAGGCTGTAAGGAGGCTTCCTGTGCCATTGAGACTGGCGGCTGAATCAGAGGTTGACCTTGAAGACCAATAGGCAAGGCACTCCAATAGGTTTGCCATTGATGTTTAAGCCAGCCGTTCCAGGTGCGACTTTCCGGCTTTAACCCTCGCGTCCATCTTCTGTCTTCTAATTCCTGAAACACCAGCTTGCCAATTTTTGACCACTCCTTTCGTAGGGTTTGTCGGGCAATACGCATCGCATCATCGACTTGTTCCGCAGGAAGTAGCACGACAATCACATTAGGAAAGCCAGCGGTAAGTAAGGCACAATCTCTCGGTTGGTTCACCCAAGGCTGAAACTCAGACCACTTTTGCCTCAACCAGTGGTCAATCAGGGGCTGTTGATAGAGGCTAGGATAAATTAGGCTATCAGGGCCATAGATATTCGCCAACTTCCAGCAAATCTTGGCGCTGAGGTAGTGCAGTACCCAAGAACCTGCCCAAAAATCTCGCATTTTGCGACTGGCTTTAATCAGTTCCTGGACAGGGGAAAAGCTGAAGGTGGCTAGATACGGATGAGATTGAGACTCCCTAGAAGTTGATTGACGTTCATAACCTGTTAAAGCACCAGCCATCGCCGCAGTGAGACTAGCATGACTCCACAGGGAAGCATCAGGCAGGATAGTTGCTGCTGGCATTAGCAGGGATTCTTCACCCTGGGTTTGGCTAAATGCTTGGGGTAAGCAACGCCACAGCCACCAAAAAAGCTGCTTGGTGTCTATCTCTGTCCTAGCAGCAGGCGGGAATTCCTCATCAGTTTTACCCTTTTGTTTTAGACTGTCGTATAAGGAATTACCCAAAGATAAGGGTAATTCTTTTCCAGATAGCAGATGGGTGACTGTTAGTGGTTGAGATTTGGTTGTTAGCTGAGTGATTTTGGCAGCGGCATTGAGAACGGCACGGTCACTAGCTTCACTAATCAGGTGGGCGTCTGATGCTGTAGGTGATGACAACTCTGGTGATTGCCTAATTATTGCTTCTAGAGCCTCGAAAAAGGGTTCTGCCCCATTTCCCGTGTGTTCCTTTAAAGCATTGAGGTTAAGCTGGTAAAGCAACCCTCGGATTTTAGCTTGCCAGAAGGTATCGGACACAGGTGATATTCTCTTGACGTGATTGGTTTTGGCGCGAGGGTGACTTGCTTAACTGATAAAACCCGGAGAACTCACATCTTTTAGGTGAGTTAGATTCTTCTAGACAAATGGCTTTAGCAGTTATATCTATTTGAGGCTTTCAAGATTTATTTCTTGTTATCCGGATTGTTTTGTGAGTTAATTCGTGGTTAAGATGTCCTATGTTGAAAAGCAGATAGCAGAAGGGAAGAAAGGGAACTTCTTCTTTTTCCACTTAAGGTGCAAGCCCCTGCATTTATTAAAAACGGAGCGTCCCAATTCTCGCCAAAGTATGATTGCATCTAGGTTTGAGGGGAATTTTCAGACGTTCATCGACACCACTCGCTAAATTGCCCAAACCCTCTGTTTTTCGTTGAGTGGTGTCGATGCCTTACACAGAGGGAGGTTGAGGTATGTGTTTGACTCAATTTCGGGGAGGATGCATTATAATTTCGTCAGTGGTGTCGATTTGGCGTCTGAAACCCAGTCTCCGTAAGGCTCCCTGAACGAACTCTTCCCACTCGCTGGGAAAACTAACTGAATGGAAACTTTCTTGCGCCGTTCTAAACCGTTTGAAGAACGGATGGACTTCCCACTCGCTGGGAAAACTAACTGAATGGAAACCAGGCAATTGCCATCGGTGCGGATCACCTGCACTTCCCACTCGCTGGGAAAACTAACTGAATGGAAACCCTTCCTGAAGGGCGGCAACACCGACCTCTTGAATGGCTACTCTTCCCACTCGCTGGGAAAACTAACTGAATGGAAACGAACGGAGTTCCGCCCTCCAATAATTTCGGTCACTCTTCCCACTCGCTGGGAAAACTAACTGAATGGAAACTTTCTTCGGGCTGTGGAGCTTCTGAGCTCCACTGGCTTCCCACTCGCTGGGAAAACTAACTGAATGGAAACTTGGTGTAGAACCGATGTCGGGAGCTTGAGTCGCTTCCTTCCCACTCGCTGGGAAAACTAACTGAATGGAAACATTCCACTCCATTTGTTAAGACAGCTTTCCTCTTGCTTCCCACTCGCTGGGAAAACTAACTGAATGGAAACACAAGTCAAACAAGGACATAATCATTTTTCTGTGAGAGGCTTCCCACTCGCTGGGAAAACTAACTGAATGGAAACGCTTCGACAGGCAGGACATTAGCCTTGCTTGCAAAACCCCTTCCCACTCGCTGGGAAAACTAACTGAATGGAAACTCCACAAGTCCCACAGTCTGAACAGACACCCCCCACCCGCATTCTTCCCACTCGCTGGGAAAAAACTGAATGGAAACGCCAGGGGGAGCATAGGAGCAACCACCCTGACAAATTCTTCCCACTCGCTGGGAAAACTAACTGAATGGAAACTGGTTGTCTCCTCGTTGGGAGTTTATCACCAACAAACTTCCCACTCGCTGGGAAAACTAACTGAATGGAAACCCCACAGCTTCTTACTCAAGCCGTGGGGTTGTTCTTTGTCAGTCTGAAGGACTTCATCACCCTCTTCGCAGTCGGGAAGCCTCATTTCAGTAGAGGAGGAACGACCGCCCGACCGCTGAAAATGGCTGAAAGACTGATTCTTCCGTCTCAGGTACTCCCCACTCGCTGGGGAAACTAATTGAATGGAAACGTTGGCTTCGGTGGGAATTTCTACACACCGTATGGAATGCGATCGCATAATTGCGCTGTTGTGTTGGTGCGATCGCAGGTTTAAATAGTTACTGAGCAACGCCTATAAACATAAAGCCACGAAGCACATTAATCACAAGCTCTATATCAAACCCATCAGAATCTGAGCAACGCCTATAGACATAAAGCCACGAAGCACAATGGGATTCCAGGTTACATCAGTCCATTCAATTTTGGTCTGAGCAACGCCTATAGACATAAAGCCACGAAGCACTCGGATTGCTGCTCAAAACATTGATCGCGATTGTATTCCTGAGCAACGCCTATAGACATAAAGCCACGAAGCACAAGAAGTTCGCCCCCCAAGTAAAGTGAAGATGCAAATTTCTGAGCAACGCCTATAGACATAAAGCCACGAAGCACAGCCCTTCTCAAACGCCTAGTCAGCTAAGGGCTTACAGATAATTTTACAAGCACCTCTTCGAGAAACTGCCCAAAGTTACAAATATTGTTCAATTTAGTCAATCTCTCAACCACTGAAATTCATACCAGATAAAGCTTTCAGCAAATTGCCAGCATCTTTAGCGGATACTAAAGCTCTAAATCGCTTACTACATAAGCATTCCAGCCGTTTTCTCCTCTTCAATCTACTCACCATTCACAGATGCTTGCAGGGAGATTGAATTGTTGTCCAGGAAGAGTCTGGTGGAAACTCGGTAGATATTTCCTTCAACTGATAACGCAGCCTGCGTGTTTCCCTTGAGCCAACGTGGTCAACCCAATAAGGTAGAGTAATTAATCCTTGATTATCTCTAACCAACCATTGCCTAGCATCACTCCGATAATCATCAGATACTAGCTTCACCACATTAACCAAATCATTACTTTCTCCGAGGTACAAACAACCAAAACGCTGCACAGCAGTAGGATGCATCAGTGCTTGTTCTACCCTTTGAGAAAGAGTCGGTGATACTTGCTCTGTCCCAGGTGCTACCCAGACGATAAACTGGACATCCGTGAGAATTTCTTGGTGTTCAGGTATGGTATTTCTGGAATCACTGTAATCTTTTACCTTAAAACGCCGCAGCCGCCGAAGTACCTTAGATTTTCTTGGTTGAGATAGCATGGCTATTGCCAACTGTACTCCGCAGTGTTTGCCAGTATCTATTTCACCTACCAAAGAAAGCAGCATTCCATATACGGTTGATGGAGGGGGTACAGGGTAAGTCTGTCCGTATTCTCTCCCGTGAGACTGGCGAAAGGTAGCAAAAGGAACCTCAACGTAGATGGCTAACGCACTCATGATCAGGGTAACAAATCAGTTAAATTAAGATCTCTAGCAATGACTCGTTTTAAATCAGCAACTGCTTGTTTTCTACCGGGAAAAATATGAGCATCTTTAATATCTAAATTCTTAGCAATTTTGCCACCAATCCACAACTCACTTCCCTCAATATCTTGTACTTCGACTTGTTCAATTAAATCAGAAGATATGGTAGGTTCTGATTGATGTTGCTCAAAACAGTAAAACAAGTGGGGTGAATTTTCCTGGGTCCAGCGAAGTACCAGACTTTCCGGGGAAAAATCGTAGCAAAACACATTATTATGTCCCCCTACCTTACGGATAGACATCAATCCATCGATAACAGCAAAAATTCGAGACTTGTCTTTAAGGTGATGGGGGTCTAGCGCCAACCCATATTGATAACGAGTATTGTGGTATTCATGAAAATGAAGCGATGTCCGGTCTTTTGCTCCGCTCTTAGCATTAAAGGTTATGTTTCCATTGTAGGGAATTAAGGAAATTGCCCGATTAACGCCTAACGCTCCTAGTCTTGGTTTTGACGTTCCTTTAGTTTTTTTAATTTTTTTCTTTTTACTCGGCGTTGCCGATTCTTCTTCAATTAATTCTTCTTTCGCGGCTTCAATACCCATGTAACCCAAGACATCATCATCAATAAATCGAACGGCGTCAAAATTCTCATCGATTAATTGATGTGTGAAAGTATCTGCATCCCAAACGCGATTAACTTCATAATCTTGTTGTTGCCAATAGTAACGTAATGCCCAACGAATCGCATCCCCAGAAACTGTAGAATGAATTTTGTTGTGCCAGCAGACTTTCTGGAGATGAGTAACATTTCCTGTTGATTGCCCGTGATTTAGAGATGCAGAACCATAATGAGTTAATAGATTGCCGAATAAGTGGTACATGATATTTATCAATCTATGATTGACTTTCTGTAGTTACCTCAGGAAGTTGATTAGATTCTTCTGATGGTTTGGGACTCGGTTTATAACTTGCTAAGGCAATCAATACTAAATTTCTAGATTTTTCCCAGGAAACTTGTCCCGTCAAAAGTGGCAAAATAGATTCCCACTGATCATATAATGCAGGATTAAGACCTGCTTTCGAGAGAAAATCAGACAGAAAATTGTTAAAAGATTGCTGGTCATAGCATCGCCCTAGTTCTCCTCTAATACGTTCGTATTCTCGTTCAAATCTAGGAATTTCTCCTTCCTGAGTACGGCCATAAATTTTGCCATAGATTTTTTTTAAGGCTTGATGGCAAGCTCTAATAAAAGATTTGTATATTTCCAGTTCTTCATCGGTTTCAATCATGCTTCTTAAACCTTCTCGGTTATACGCCAGTTGTTTAGATAAATCTCCCAATGTATCCTGGTTAAAAATTGCCCAAAAGTCTGACCACCAAGGTAAGCCTTTGACTAAATTATCAGCCATTATTCCTTTAATTAAGTTGGCTTTAACAATCAACTTAATTCCATTCCAAATGGCTCTATTTTGTGAGAAATGCTCATCAATTAATTTATAAGTTAAGATGACCTTTCCCTGAATCTCTAGGTCTTGAATATCCGCCAAACTTCTTTGCCTTGAATCTTTATTCAATTTTTCGTATAACAAGGCTTGACAAACTTGGTGATACTCATTTAAGTACTCTATTTCGTCATAGCTGTAGTGTTTTAAGGCAGCTTCTCCCAAGCTCGTTACATGGAAATCTTTATAGTCTAAGCTTCGTAACTCCCAACATCTTTGAGCGGTAGTTTTTAAATTAGTAACTTCTGGAATGACGAGAATATATTTGATTGGTTGTTTTGTGTCAACTTTTGTAGTGTTAGAAAGTAAGATGAAATATTTGCAGACAACAGGTAAAAACAGTAACGCTAAAGCGTATTCAACTGTTTCTTCTAGCTTATTATATTTATCTAATCTGGCATGACGAACGGTTGCTCCTGGATAAATCCAACTGACAATCTGAATGTAATTTCTTCGTAATTGTCCGGCTTCGTCACAGAGGCGGTTAGCAAAAGTTTGATGGGCATACCCTTCTATCTTTTGGTATTTGTAGGGAAAGTTTCCTCCAATACCATTAACCTCCACATCTTCTGAAGTTTGTTTTCCTGATGTATAAAATCGATTGTGCCGTAAAAAGGTAGCTCCTATCGCTTGATGGAGATGGATTTGATTCATCAGATTCATCGATGAAGAATCCAAGCCAATTAAACTGATCAGTCCTTTTTCATTAATCTGAAATGATTGTCTGAGCAACCAATCTAAAACTGTGAAATCTTCTCCTTGCCAGTCAAGGCTAATACTATAGTTAGTCCGCAGCCAAGACAGATTGCCTGGACGACTAGCAGGGGTGGGAAACTGAAGTTCAAGTTGTTCTAGAGTCATCCACAGTCCCACTATCCCGGCACGATGCATTATTGTCGTATCCGAAGCACTGAGGCTGAAGTGGATTTTGGGTTGCGTGGTTGTTTTCATTCCTCTTCCCTCTTGTTGTGTCTTGAAGGGACAAACACGCCACACATCATCTTGTGCTTTCCACCAATACCATGTTGTTGTAAGGTGATTGAGTCTTGCGCGCTTAAATCGGTTACAAGTAGGCCGAACCCTCTTAAAGCAAATCTTCCAGTTTTGTTGGTGATAGTAAGTTGTCGGCATTGGGGTTGACCGTTGGCTCTAGTGGTAAGAGCAATAGTTCCTTTAATGCCTAAGCGTTCTAGTTGACGTTTGGCTGCTTCTAGGAAAGATTGAGGTTCTTGAAAACGTCGAATTATTACGAGACGAGAGTATAAATTGGGGAAGAAATATAAAGGATTGTGTTGAGGAATGTCTAAGTAAAATTGGTTGTGACCGATACTGAAAGTTTGTCCAGCTAGAGATTCGTAGAGCAAGGGAATTAGGTCTACAGGCAGGCGTATTTGCAGCTGAGAACGCGACGTGAGACGAAGTTGCTTTGAGGGTTCAGCAATGCCTGCTATAGGATGAATGCTGATGTTGTCTAATTGATGAACCGCAGGACAGATACGGGAAAGAGCTGAATAGACTATGTAGCCATTATCGAGAGGAAGGGTTTCACCTCTTAGGGAAAAAGCTAGGTCTATATAGGGACAATCCTCGGTTAACATGATGATTCATTTTATTTAGTTTTTGAAGAGTGCCGTAGAATGTTATGGAAGTAAAACCTCAAATACTCTAGGAAAAGATAATTAAGTTTAAAGTAACCGACAAACAAAATCGATTGACTCAAAAAAAATTAGAGTTTCTTGGCAAACCTAAAACTTTTCGTAAACAATGGTTGACTGAATTTAAGAATTAAGATGATAGTTGACCCTGATCCTGAAAAATTATGGAGTCTAGAAAAGCCTCAGTTACCTAAACGCAGCCGTCTTTATCATTTACCGCCTGTGGGAGTAGGAACTCCTTTCGTAGAAAGCTTAACTAGCTACATTACTCGGCTGGCAGAGTCTCATAGCGTATTTCCAGGAATTTTGCTGTCGAAAGAGATTGTGCCACTTGTGCCGAAAGTTTATAGAAGCACTAACCTGTTCGGCACTCGAAACTTAACAGGAGCCGTAAACGGGACAGGCACTATGGCGCTGGATTTACTTCAGGCGCTGGAGACACTAACGCTGCGTAATGATTTACCTTTCCTCACCTTAATAAGCTGGACTAACGTACTTCCCCAGAGAAAGTTACTGCGTCCTGTACGAGCCTGGTGTCCAGCCTGCTATGAGGAGTGGCGCTCAACAAAACAGATAATCTATGAACCTCTCATCTGGTCAATAGAGGCACTTACACTATGTTCGCTGCATAGGAAGCGCCTACATTTCCAGTGTCCTCACTGTCGCTGCCGACTTCCTCCTCTAGCTCCTTACTCACAACCAGGATATTGTTCAAAGTGCTTGAAATGGCTTGGCATCTCCTTTCATTCTGAACAATCTGATAGCAAGGCATTACGAGAGGAAGAGCTAGTATGGCAAATTTTTGTGTCAAATAGCATTGGAGAATTACTCGCCGCTGCACCTCATTTACCTCAGCCACCACTTCGGGAAAGGGTAGCTCAAGCTTTTTGTGCCTATGTGGCTCAAGTAAGTGAAGGAAACATAGCTGCTTTTGCCCGTTTGCTCCAAATTCCCAAAAATAAAGTGTGGATGTGGCACAGTGGGAAAGTCTTGCCACAACTCAATGTACTTCTCAAAGTCTGTTATTGTCTGAGAACATCTGTACTAAATATCTTGACCAAAGATACGGTCGAAGAAAATTTCAATCTAATGACTACCTTGTCCCAGACCCAACTGGTAAAACAGTTAACTCAACCCCCTAACGTCGAGTCTGACCTTAATCGAGTGCAGCGATTGTTGGAAGGTGTGCTTCAGGGAGATGAGGAACCAGCACCACCGATGACTGAAGTAGCCAAACGTCTTGGGTATGATAAGCGGGTACTCCGTAGACGTTTCCCTGATCTATGTAGAGCTATCTCAGCTCAGTATCTTGAGTACAAGAAAGAAGCTCGTGCTGAACGAATTAAACAGTGCTGTGAGGAGGTTCAACAGGCTGTCCAACATCTATACACTCAAGGCGTATATCCGAGTGAAGCTAATGTTTCAAAAACTCTAGCTCGACCAGGATGTTTTAGAGATAAGGAAGTCCGTGCTGCTTTACAACAAGCAAGGTGTCAGCTGGGCGTTTAAGCTCGATCCTAAGTACTCCGAGGCTTTAAAATTGCACGCTCAGAAACTTTAAAGCATAACGCAAGCCGCAGCCGCAAAAACAAATTTTAAATCGCGTACTGCTTCGCACTCGACCAATTACAAGCATAAGTTGACCAGAGCAAATTACAAGCATAAAGTGACTATTTTGGACAACTTATGCTTGTAGTGACACAATACTTGATAATGCCAGACCTAAGCTTAGATGGGGGCGGTGGGACTTGAACCCACACGACCTTTACGGTCAACGGATTTTCATTCTCCTGTAGCTTTCGCCACTGCCCTTTGGCTCTTGAGAATCGGACTCTCTCTTTACCCTCGGCTTAACGTTAGGGTAGCTCCCGTCGAGTCTCTGCACCTTCCGAATATCTCTACTCGGCTTGGCTCAGGATTGCCTTATCTGTTGCCAGACTTAGGTTTCCCTGAATTTGAGAGCATTCACTTGACAGATTTCTCTATCAGTGCTCAATTTCCTTAAGTCCGTAGCGTCTACCATTCCGCCACGCCCCCGTATGCAGTTGTTTGCAGTCTTCTAGTTTAACAGATAACTGCACTTATCTATTCCACCATTAACTGGTACTTATATGCAACTATTTAGCTCAAAAAACTAGCAAGATGTAGAATAGTTAAGTTGAGTTAGCGCTGAGAACAGCACTAAAAGCTGTTGAATTTAAGTATTTGGAGCGACTCCTTGGAGGCGTTACAGTAATATATACTAGCTTAGCTAATGCGTTGGCGTTATTTGACCGGACTGAGAAACTATGGTTCTTGCACTGCTGTACCTGAGTTTGAGCGGAGTCTACCTATTAGTAGTTCCTGCTGCCCTCTATTTTTACCTACAAAAGCGATGGTACGTTGCTAGCTCCTTTGAGCGTGCCTTTATGTACTTTTTAGTCTTCTTTTTCTTTCCAGGGTTGTTGCTCTTAAGTCCCTTTCTGAACTTTCGCCCTAAGAAGCGTCAACTGCAGGGGTAAGCAGCATCGACTAGATTATTATTAAATGCGAAGAATTGACGCGATCGGGATTGCTTTCGGTGTCTTTGCTGCTGGTGGGATTATCTATGTAGTCTTACAGGTGGCTGGGCTGGATAGCCTAAAGGCAGGAATCTGGAGTCAGGCGCTATTAGTGGGCGGCTTAGTAGGCTGGCTGCTGACTTATTTGTTCCGAGTCGGAACGAAAAATATGACCTACAACCAGCAACTCAAAGATTACGAAGATGCTGTGTTGCAAAAGCGCTTTGAAGAAATGACACCGGAAGAACTTGCTCAACTGCAAGCAGAAATTGAACAGGAAGAGCGTTCTAAGGCAGGGGATAATTGATACTGCGTGTTCATTTGTCTTTGAGGTAAGGCAGGGCTTCGACGTGAGCGCTCAGCCGAACTGGGAAAGAAGATTTTACTCTTTTAACTTTTGTTGACATGCCTTTGTTTATTTGTGCCTACCTACTTAATGACTAATGACCAAAGTTTCTGACTGTTTCAAGTCCCTGAAAAATTCTTCCCAGTGCGCCCTGATTCCTTTCATTACTGCTGGTGATCCAGATTTGGCAACGACAGCCCAAGCCCTGCGGGTGCTTGACGAATCCGGTGCTGACATAATTGAACTGGGCGTTCCCTACTCTGATCCCTTGGCAGATGGGCCAACGATTCAAGCAGCGGCGACAAGAGCCTTACAAAAGGGTGTGCGCTTGGATGATGTTCTGGAGATGCTGAAGGAAGTTGCTCCAGATCTAACAGCGCCACTGATTCTGTTTACCTACTATAATCCGATTCTCAACCGAGGCATTGAATCATTTTTAAAGCAGATTGCCGCTGTGGGTATTCAAGGATTAGTAGTGCCGGATTTGCCCTTAGAGGAAGCCGAATCCCTACTCAAACCTGCGGCAGAAATTGGGATTGAAGTAGTTTTGCTCGTTGCACCAACTTCACCACAAGCAAGAATTGAAGCGATCGCGAAACAGTCTCAAGGCTTCATTTATCTCGTCAGCGTTACTGGTGTTACAGGCATCAGAAGCCAGTTGCAATCGCGAGTACAAGATATACTGGCCCAGATGCGTACCTTGACAGATAAGCCTATCGGCGTTGGTTTTGGCATCTCCCAGCCAGAACAAGCCCAACAGGTAAAAAACTGGGGCGCAGATGCAGTGATTGTTGGTAGTGCCTTTGTCAAACGCTTGGCAGATGGTACGCCAGCCGAGGGATTGTCAGCAATTGGTGACTTTTGCCAAACTCTGAAGTCCGCTATTAGAGAGTAATTATAAGGTGAGAGCCACCAAACCTAATGCAGGCAACGGTTGAAGAACTCTCGAATATTCTCGTATTTGAGGCTCTCCAGCCAGCAGAACTCGAACAGCTACAGCCGTTAAGCTGCGTGCAAGACTATAGTCGGGGTGAAATTGTCATCCAAGAAAGCGATCGCCTTCCTGCAAAGTTGTTCTGTTTACTCAACGGTTCCCTGTGTGTAACCAAAGTCGCGGCAACCGGAAAAGAAACTGTTATCCGCATCTTACTAGCGGGAGAAATTTTTGCCGCACCTGCTGTGTTTGGCAATAGTATTGCCCCAGCAACCGTCACTGCTGAGAGTAATTGTCGGATTTTGACAGTTGAACGAGAGGCTTTACTAGAAGTGATTCGTCAAACTCCTGAAATTGCCCTGGGAATATTGAGCGTCTTCAATGAGCGACTTCAGTTGCTGCACGACACGGTACATGGTTTAGTTTCCGAGCGAGCAGTCGTGCGCTTAGCTAAGTTTATTGAGTATTTTGCCACTAGATATGGCACACAGCCAAGTCCAAATGGTCAGCTTTTGAAGATCCAACTTCCTCATTACCAAGTTGCTCGCTCGATTGGAATTACTTATGAAGAGTGTGTGCGGTTGTTTAAGAGTATTAACTCAGTGGTTAAATACAGCCGCAGTGGCAAAATTACGGTACTTAATTGGGAAGGCTTAGCTGCAATTGCCTCTGATATTGATATTTAATTAAGTTTTAATCCCCAACCTACTAGATACAGAACTAGCACAAAGTATTTATGCAGATTTAGATTGAGCCGTCTTGGATTCTAAATAACGCTGTACTCCATCCCTCATTTGCAGTAGATTTGGCTCGATTTTTTTATTCAAGAAATCCTCAACAACACCAGCAACTCTATTCTTTAGTAGCTGCGGTACTCCGCCAATTTTATGCGGATTAATCTTTAATTCACCACGACTTTCAATTGAAGTTCCTTCACCATTACTTAAGAAACGGTTCTTACCAACACAATGAACTGCTTCAGTAAAAGCGTGAGTTTTGATACTCCACACGAGTGTAAATTCTGACTCATTCCAAGTATTGTATTCTGTCCACTTGAGCATATCTTTGCTTAGCAAAGTTCTTAACCCAGTAGGAATATCACCGCCGCCGTACCACTGATTAACACAATTAACTAATGCCTTCTCTTGATGACGGGATTTAACTTCAATACTACGTACATTGGGCATATAAGGAATTAGCTCAATTAACTTATCTCGATAAGTGGCAAAAACAAGCGGACGAGGAAAGGGAATATATAAGTCGGTAGAGATAATCATTAGATAAAATTGCCGGTTTACTCTATCTGTTGGATTTTAGATCTAGAATTGAGATTTTCCTTCCCCTATAGGGCTTATCACTATCTGTAATTCTGAAAAATACTTCTTTGGTAATAGGGTAACGGAATGCAGCAAGTATATGACACCTAAAGTTATTGAGCTGTAGATACTAATACTTTACTGCCTGAGTGGATCCAGACCTCTGTTTCGGTAAAACCCCAGCAGACATCAAGCTACTGACACTCTAGCTTTCTTCCTGCTGCGGGTCGAAGGACAACCAAATAAGTACATATACTCAGCACGCTAATCCGGATAGCTGAGATTTATCCGGTAAATACTTATATATTCCGAAAAACGCGAGATGCACCTATGAGAAAGGGAAGAACTAAAACAGTGTCAATTGACTCTGAGGTAGTTATACACATTTTGAGGCGATCTCCCCATGGCTTAACCTCGATTGCCCTTCTCGACGATTTGCTGGCGCAGCCTCAATATCAAGGCCGCACCAAACCGAGCCTTTTTTCTAAATTACTGTTGAAACTCCACAAAATGCGCGATTCTCAAGTAGTTGCTCATATCTCTGATCGTTGGACACTAGTTGAGTATAGGAAAAGTAGCTCATCAGGAATTAACGAAGAGCTCAAAGCAATGGTTAGGGTTGAAGACAACCTCGATAGTCGGGAAGATAAATCTCAACCTTACCAGCATCAAGGAATTGCAGATCATGATTCAAGAGATTTACCTCTTGAAATACTTAATTTGCCTTTTCGCGCTTACACCTGCTTGAAAAGAGCTGATATTAATACTGTCAAAGAGTTACAAGCTTGTTCAGAACAACAATTACTAGGACTCAAGAACTTTGGCCAAGCTTCACTAACCAAGGTTAGAACCGCACTTGCTGACTTTAAAACCTTTCTGCAACCACAAGTAGCCAAATCAAAAACCGCATTTCAGCCTAGTGACTCTATTGTCAACACTACTCAAGAGCAAAACACTGGTCTTGATTCACAAATTGACGAGCTAAATCTGTCTACCCGCGCTTTCCATTGTTTGAAAAGAGCCGGGATTAACACTGTTAGAGAGTTACTCAGCTGCTCCGATGAAGACTTGCTAAAAATCAGCAATTTTGGTCAAACTTCATTGTCTGAAGTAAGAACAGTACTACAGCGCTTTCAATCGAAAATCGGGTTTTTACCAACTCAAAAAATTTCTGCACAACCTAAGTGGTCTAAGACTACTGCTTTGCAAATACCTACACGTTGCTTGTCTCTATCCTACAACTTACAAAAGCTCATCAATAAATATTCTGCTGTTGAACAATTAATTGATGCTTTTGAAGATGGTAAACTCGCTCTAGATTCTCGTCAATATGCAGAACTGAAAGAAGCACTGGATCCTTTTAAAGAACTACAAAATGCTCCTCAAGGTTATTTGGATTGGTTGTCTACATTATCCTGGCTTACACAAATCAAAGTCTTGACCAAATATCAGTGGTCATCATTAAAGTTGCTTGAACTATACCCGCGTCAGATTTTGTCAAGAATTTCTGCAGATGAACGGACAAAAACTCTTCAAGCGATTGTGGCAAAAAAAATACATTCAAAAGGTTTTGACACTGTTTCTGAAGAGATTAATGATTGTTTTAGTCTATTAAATGCAAGACAAAGGTTTGTTCTCAAACAGCGATTAGGCTTGCAAAATGGGAAACCAAAGCTTCTTAAAGAAATTGGCAAGGAACTCAAGCTAACACGGGAAACAATACGACAGATTGAGCATAAATCTAAGAAAAAGCTAGCAGCCCTCCAAAACATGGGTGCTTTGCTTCAACTACGGAAATTAGTAAACGATGTTTTCTCTTCTAACGGGTACTTTATTAAGTTACAAGATTTGTGTGCGGTCGTAGAGCAACGCTATCCCTCTGGTGAAGTTCATTTGCCATCTGTTATTCTCTTACTTATCGAAGTTAGTACAACAATTAATATTATTAGAATCGGGGAAAATAAGTTTTTATACACAGCACCGATTAGCAAAGCAGCTTTGTCCGAAAGCCAAGCAATGATCAATAAGCTGTTGTCAAACCAAAAAATTAGCTACCGTTCTCAGCTTAAAGAATTGATTCTACCTAATTTACCTCAAGATATTCCCGATCTTGAAAAACTAGCCAATACTTTGATTGATAACTTTTGTTATCAGAATATAGCCGGAATCTTCAGCACCCAAGTTTGGAATATTAAAGACTACGCCTACTATGTCCTCTATCAAGCGAAAAAACCGCTTCACTTTACTCAGATAGCGGAGCAAATTAAGCAGTTAAAACCAGACTGGCAAACAGAAAATATTCATCGAGCAGCACAGGCTGCTATTGAGCGTCATCCTGATATTATCCGTTGTGGAATGGGTATCTATGCACTACGAGAGTGGGGAACTATGGAATACAGTCACTTTCGCGAAGTTTTATTTGATTACTTAAATAAACAGCCTTTACCTGTAGATGCCAATGATATCTATGCTGAACTAAGTAAGTCTTATTCGGTGAGTCGTATCACCATAACAAGTAACTTAAATCTATACTCAAACTTGTTTCAGAAATTTGGCTATAGTAATATCTACGGAGTTGCCGGTAAAATTTACGAATTACCTGACACAAATCTACTTAATTTATTGGTGTCTAAATTAGAAGTAAAACCATTAACTATAGATGAGTTGCAAGGCGACTTAAGGTTGCGAAGCTATGATTACAAAACCTTGAATTTATACCTTAATGCTAGTCCTTTGTTTCAAGGATTTAACTCGTCTAAATCGAGAAAGTTCACTCTAATGAGTAATCACCACAATAAATATTCTAGTAATTTAGACAAATACAATTCAACTTGTTTGCTGGGTCTTGGGCAATAAAATCTCAAGTAATGGAGTATCATCTTAAGTCGGGCGCAATGGTAACTTAAAAGAGCTACTACCTTTTAGGGGGTTTTGGCTGGCAGTTAAGTTTTGAGGGTAAGTAAAATTTTACAAACCTATACAGACCTTATTCCGGCATAGATATCGATTCAGCTAAGGAATGTTGCTCAAGACCGAGTAATGAGTAAAAATTCCTTAAGGTAGACAATTTAACAAATGTAGTTTTGAATTGAAAAGCAGACGCCGAGTGGGAAAAGCAATCGCCCCCACCAATTCAAAGAAATCGTCTACTAGCCCAAGTCTAGTAAAGTCAAAGTGTGATGAGTGTCAGAGTGCATCCATTAGAACTACTTATGATTAAGTCCCAGTTTCAGAGGCAACAGCGATGAGTGATAGTATGGCATTCCTAACGGGGGCTGCCTTCGCTGGGGTGGCAGTCCTCTTTATGATTAAGGGAGGAGGCAATCTCAGCGCTACCAATCTGCCCCCTTCTCCGCAACTACCAATCTCACCTAACAGTACATATGACCCTTATAATTCATATCTGACGAACCCCCAGACGCCAACCCCAGCCTCACCGGGTTCCAATCCCTATAATTTAGAACAGCAACGGCTTGATACTGAGCAACTCAGAGCGATGCTTGAGCAACAACGTAATGAGACGGAAAAGCTCAAGTTCTTAGTACAAAATCAGCAGCAGGTCATTGACAAGCTAACAGTACGGCCTTCTGATCCGAATACTTTAAGCCCTTGGGATCAAACAGCGCCAGCAACTGCCAGCGTTCCACAGCCAGAAGTCGAGCAACCTGATAATCCCTTGCTTTCAGGCATTGTCTGGGCGCTAGGAGGCATGGCTATCACCATGAGTGGTGGTGTTGTTGTGGTGGGAGCATTAGCTTTGTTTGCACGACAACAACGACCACCACGTACAACCTATGTGGTACAACAGCCGCCCTATAATGCTCTCCCGCCTGTAGTACCAACCAGACGCCGCTCTGAGTTTGTACACCCTCAGTATGAAGACAGACGTTACGAGCAACTCGACTACGACAGATAACAAATACTTTTTGTTTGTGCCGCAAAATTCTCCAACTTAGACCCTGTTTCTTGGTTTTTAGCCAGCTAGATGGTTAATAGAAAATAGTTAAATCCTTGAGTAGTTGAGGAAAAATTGGGCCTGTAAGCCGAATTGTGGTGTTTACAGCTCAATTTCCCGTTTCTATTAACTATTGGCTAAATCCTCTGGTCAAGAGCGGTCGTTTCTACTCCACTTAAAAAAATGGAGTAGAAACGACATCCAAGCTGAAAGAAATGTTGACTGCTCATTCAGAATCGAAAGACAGCTTAACTAGCGCATCTTTCACTGTAGGCGGTAATTGCCGCATAATTTTGCCCTTCTCTAGATCAATTGCTACTAACGTGACGCGACCCGTGACAAAGATTGCTTCTCCATTGGTCGAGTGAATCTGATAATCCCAATTAATACGGACACCTTCGATTTCAACCATACGTGTCTTCACCACGGCTGCCATACCCATCCGCAGCGAGCGGTGGTAGCGTAGCGAAAGCTCTACTACGGGTAAGTCGCACCCTAAAGCTACCCAGTCAGCAAAATCAATACCGATGGAGCGCAAGCATTCAATCCTTGCCTCTTCCATCCAGGCAATATAGGTGCCATGCCAGACAATACCAGCATAATCAGTGTGGTGGGGATGAACGACCACAGGGTATTCAAACCAATGCTCAGTGGTAGCCCTCAGAAAATCTGCTTGGATGGCACTGCTAGGTGGCAGTTGGGCTGAATTCTCTTGTTTGTCAGACATGTTAGTAATTGTTTTGTGGAAGTTAGCGCTCGTTTTTGCCTCATCGAACACTCCCAATTATTATTTAGATAGCACCATATGTGACTAGAGGTAAGTAGCCAGCTATTGGTATTAACTGGGGTATTAGCTATTAAATGCTATACTGTCTAGTCAGGTGCTACTCGCCCTTGGCATAGGATTAGTTTCAGAGGCGGTAGCTTGAAGTACTAAAATATGGTCTATCTAAAAGTTGAACCTTGATCGGCAGCAGCGCTATAAGAGCTTAGATAGTTGGCATTTAATTTAGAAGAAAATTTACTTCCCAAGGCAGGAATATTCTTCATCCCTCACGTCATGTGCGGTTAAGTAGGGGTGTGGCGAACTATAACTATCTATCTAATTTTGAGAAAATCTTGATGATTGCAGCACCAAGAATTTATCTGAGCCAGTCTAGAAGCTCGAGCTTAAGAAGACCATTTTTAGCAATGAACATCTAAAACATACTAAAGGTCTACGTCACCCTACGGTAAGAGATTTTAACAGTTAGGTATTTTTTGGGAGACAAAATTATGGCAAGCTATGACTAAAGTAAGAAATATGTGCTGTTATAATAGCTTGCGGACTTAAGAGCATGTTACTTTATTAAAAGTGTAAACATTCTGTAATAGCTCGGAGCCAAGGGAAGACCGTTAGCTATTTAGCTATAAAGCTGCTGATTATGAACTATAAGTTAACAGTTGGTTGCCACCACTCCGGATGAATTGTATAGAAGAGTAGTTTGATTTTACTGCATCAGCTTGTGCTGTTTAAGTTGGGAAAGATCTTCAAAAGGTTGACGGGACAGGGGGACTGTCCGCCAACAATATCCATCTTGAAGCAGCTTAGCCACTGGTGCGAGCAAGTTTTTTTTAATCCAAATCTGGAGGTATCTCTCATGTCTGTTCGTCTGTATGTAGGCAATTTGCCAAAAGAAGAAATCAACCGCGATGAACTGCACGCTATCTTTGCAGAAGCTGGTGACTCGGTTTCTACCAAAGTTATAAAAGACCGTAAAACCGGAAAATGTAGGGGTTTTGGTTTTGTTACTGTGCCAACAGATGAGATGGCTGATGAGATCATCGAAAAATTCAATGGTCACATGTTCCAAGATGTTGCCTTGAAAGTCGAAAAAGCTCAGCCACGCTCGAAGAGTCAAGGTGATGAGGAACAACAGCAAGCCCCAGCTAGCAACAATCCCGCTCCACGCCGTGCAGGTAACAAAAAGCCTCGGCGTGGTGCTCAAAGCCAAGCGCCAGAAGCAGGAGCTGTGCAACCGGATCCTCGTTGGGCTGACCAGTTAGCGATGCTTAAAGAGCGCTTAGCAGCTCAATCTAACTGATTCCTAGCCTCTGCTTGAATTGTGAAGGAATTAAAATTGCTCCTGTCACAGAATTTGGTATTGGTTAAGGTAAAAGCCGCTTGTTGATCTCGAAATTAACGAACATAGAGTCCCCTCTGACGCCCAAGAGGATTAGGAATTTAAAAAATTCGGCAACACTCCTCTCTTCTCTAGCCAGTCTAGCCGAGAGAGGAGTATCGCTAGTTGACTTTGCCTAATTAGGGGGGATCCATGCTGCCAGCACATCCTGAATAAATATTAGAAAAATAAATAGCGGTAAATGATTTATGCCTAGACAAAAGCGGTACTAAGACTTGTCCAGTTTAGGGAAAACTTTCCTCAGTAAAACAGTAAAAGAATTAACGAATAAGTTAAAGTTACAGAAATTCGCCAAGCTTGACGAGGTTAAGCGCCTACAGCGATATTTCTTTTTCAATTAATCATTCCTTCGCTACGCTCAAGGACAAGTTTCTATTTACTACTTCTCCTGGACTTTCAAGCGAGGGAGAAGTCAAAATATTTCTTGGCTAGGTTGCTCAGAGTAGGTTAACTAACGACTGCTGTCTAACCAGATCCTCGCTCCAATACCGATGCTGAGTGTTAACCTGCTTTATTAGGGGTTTGTACGGTACAAAAACTCAATGAGTATCTTCACGCTGCAATCCGTTCAAAAAGACTTTGGCATTAAGGAAATCCTCAATGACGCCAGTTTTAGTCTAGATGCCACTGATAAAGTTGGTTTAATTGGCACCAATGGTTCTGGAAAATCTACACTCTTGAAGATGATTGCTGGTTTAGAGCCAATTGACGGCGGTCAACTTTTAGTCAATTCTGGAGTGAGAATTGTTTACTTGCCGCAGCAGCCAGACTTGGACGAAAATCATACAGTTTTGCAGCAAGTGTTTGCCGACAGTGGCGATCAGATGAGCCTCATCCGAGAGTATGAGGAATTGTCACACAAATTGTCTCATCATCCCGACGATAGCCAACTCATGGCTCGTTTTTCCCATGTGACGCAGCAGATGGAAGCAACGGGTGCTTGGGAACTGGAAACCAATGCCAAAATTATTTTAAGCAAACTAGGTATTCAAGATTTTGATGCTCGTATTGCTAATTTATCCGGTGGCTACCGCAAGCGGATTGCCCTAGCGGCGGCTCTACTTTCAGAACCAGATGTGTTGTTGATGGATGAGCCGACAAACCATCTGGATGCAATGTCAGTGGAGTGGTTGCAGAGTTACCTCAATAGTTATCGAGGTGCAATTTTACTGATTACCCACGATCGCTATTTTCTCGATCGCGTCACTAATCGGATTCTCGAAATTGACCGGGGTGACCTATATACCTATTCTGGCAATTATTCTTACTATTTGGAGAAAAAAGCTTTAGCCGAAGAAGCAGCAGCCAGCAGCGTTCGTAAGCATCAAGGGGTGTTACGCCGCGAGTTGGAATGGCTCAGGCAAGGCCCAAAAGCTCGCAGTACTAAGCAAAAAGCCAGAATTGACCGCATTCACGAGATGCAGACGACTGATTTTAAAGAAACTCAAGCTAGGGTGGAGATTTCTACTCCTGGTCGTCGGATTGGCAAGAAAGTAATTGAATTAGAGAATGTGTCTAAGGCTTACGATGGACGCACCCTGATCAAAGATTTTACCTACAAATTCAGCCCCGATGACCGAGTCGGCATCATCGGCGGTAACGGTGCCGGTAAATCTACCTTAATGGATATTATTACCGGGCGTGTTCAGCCTGATGCAGGCAAGGTAGACATTGGCGGGACAATTCATATCGGTTATTTCGACCAGCACTCAGAGGAGTTGCTAGAAGCACTCAATGATAATCAGCGAGTAATTGATTACCTCAAAGAAGTTGGGGAATTAGTCAAAACCGCCGATGGTACGGTGATTACTGCCTCGCAAATGCTAGAGCGTTTCTTGTTCCCCGGCTCTCAGCAGTATTCACCCATTAATAAGCTCTCAGGTGGTGAAAAGCGCCGCTTATTTCTGCTGCGGGTACTCATGAGTGCACCGAATGTCCTAATTCTGGACGAACCTACCAATGATCTGGATGTGCAGACGCTTGCCGTCCTGGAAGAATATTTAGAAGATTTCAACGGTTGCGTAATTACAGTTTCTCACGACCGCTATTTTCTTGATCGCAGTGTAGAAAAAATCTTTGCCTTTGAGTCGGGAGGCAATCTACGTCAGTATCCTGGCAACTATTCAGTCTATCTAGACTACAAAAAGACTCAAGAAGCCGCAGCCGCTCAACAGATTGCTGATTCTCAGACCAAACAGGTAGAATCAGCTAAAAATGAGCAGCCAAAGAAACAACAATCCAGTAATGGTAAACCCCGCAGGCTTTCCAATTGGGAAAAACGCGAGTTTGAGGAACTTGAAGGTAAGATTGCTCAACTAGAAACCGAGAAAGCTGAAGCAGAGCAAGCACTCTATAATGCTCCTCCTGGTAAGGTTAATCAAGTCCAAGAACTTTATAAAAAGTTGGAAGTTTTGGGTCAGGCAATTGAGGCTGCAACTGAGCGTTGGATGGAATTAGCTGAGATGGAATCTTGATCTGGCTTCACGACATCTGAAGCAACAAAACTGAGCTGTGGTAGTTAAACAAAAAAAGAGCCTCCCCATGGGAGAGGCTTAATTGTTAATTAAAAATCTTCCAAGAATGGACTTAGACGACTCAGCAAAGGATCTGCTTCTTGATAGGTAGCAGGAGTCACAGCTTCTGAGTCTGATTCTACTGGTGGATAGGATGAACTAGGCTCAAATTGCAACTGTTGATTAACTACCATAGCTAGCTGCGTCATTTGTTGAGTAAGTTGATTGAGCTGGCGTTCTATTGCCTCTAGCCTAAGGGATTCTTTGGTCAACAGACGTTGTTCAAACTCAGCTAGTTGACGCTGCAGCTCAGCAACCTGTTGCTCTGTCCCCTCTGCTCCAGAATTAGGTCTTACAGCTTCAGGTATGCATAAAAATTGCCAGAGAGCTTCTTTGCACAGGTTGCTGAAGTTTTTGTGCGGTTGTCTCATCAACTCAGTTTTCACAACCTCTAACAAGCATCGGTCAGCAACTCCTTGATTGAAGGTGACCGACTTCTTTGTCTTGTTTGACCAAAAGAACATTAGTTTCCAGTCTTAGCGGTGCGAGTCGTCGTGGCTGCTCTCAACATTGCCTCTCCGTAAATATACTGCCCCAAGGCGTTAGCTTGCCGAGACGGTGCGGCTAAGTGAGCATTAATCTTAGCTTCTTTGAGCAGGTGTTGGATGTCCTCCCAAAAGAACTCACCTCCCCCTCCAGTAAGAATCACATCGCTGACGCGTTCTGGCAGCCAAGCCAGCACACGGCTACAGATTTCACGGGAAAAACTTTCTTTCAAGTTGGGCAGGAAATCATCTAAATTGGTCGGCTTGGTTGCCCCTCTAGGACGGTAGAAACGCTGACCTCTAGTTTGGTTAACTGCATCAATCAAAGACAAAGATTGACTATCAGCACCCTCAATTTGGGCGGCAACTTGTTCATAAAACTGACCCATGGCAAAGGCTTCACTCTTAGAGGAACCTCTGGCAAACCGGAAGCTATCTACCATTAAGCAATCTGTAGTTTGATGCCCGATATCGACAATAGCCACCGATAGTTTAGTAAAGTCTGGGTTCGGGCCCTTCTTAGTTTGACCTTCACACCACAGCAGGCTGCCATAACCTTCCGGCATTACCCAAACTTTAGTCACATTCAGTGATACTGGATTGCCTCGATAGCTCATGAGATGAGGTCCACTCAGTAGGCTAATCAGCTGCTGTTTTTCCCGTTCAAACTGTTCTTGCGAAAGGTAAGGCAGACCAAGCACTATTGCTATATCGTCTTGGAGGTTGAAGTACCCTGCACAGGCTAAGACTTTCGAGAGTGCATCCTCCACCTTAGACTGACCTAATCCCAGGTTTGCCCCAAAGTCTGCCGCTAGTTGACCAAAGGCGTACCCAGTGCCTCGATACTCTAGCCACATATCTAATAAGGGGTCTGTGGCACGAGCTTCAAAAATACCGCCACGAACCTGCTCCATCGATAGATGCTTTACATTGGCAGGCATGAAAACCACATTGTTGGGTTCGCGTGCTATACAGGTCTTAGTGGAAGTTCGACCTAAGTCTACGCTGAGAATCGATTTTGTTAAATTGTTAGTTGACTTACTATTCATGGGAGTTGCCGCCGACTTCACGCTATTCATCGGGGTAGCAGCATTCATCGGGGTAGCGGCATTCATCGGGGTAGCAGCAGACGGTTGGACTGTCATACAAACTCCTAATCTGGCTTAGCTTCAACAAATTATCACGCTCATCCTAAAAAAGTGCAGAGTTGCCGGAAATTCTCTGCGGCGTAAAGCGTTTACTATGGAACAGTACTCTAGCAGCATCGCTATTCTATTTGCTTTAGCGGAAAGCTGAGCATTTTACTTAGTGCGCAATTTGGCTTTAGCCTAGCATGAGAGCGAAAGTGCAGCATGACCTAAAATATTTTGGTTGTATCTGTTACAAATAGTCAAATAATTAGTCAAAGTATTTTTACAAATTTTTATAAAAAAACCTTTGCTTTCATGCACATGTATATAGATGTCGCTAAATTAGAAAAGGATTTTTGGCAGAGGGCTTATCCAGTAGAACGGTAGAAAAAGAGCTGTCGGTGACGGGCTACCTAGTCGTTTCGCTAAAGCGTTCCGTGCTTCTTACTTCAGAAGAACAGTAGGTATAGCATACACCCCTCAAGCTAACAGAGGTATACTCTTTTACCAACAGCCAAATTGCATACATATCTAACGAACAAGGAAAAACCATGACCCGCGCCATTATGGAAACTGACAAGGGCACAATCCGTCTAGATTTGTTTGATCAGGACGCCCCTAACACGGTAAAAAATTTCGTAGAACTCAGTGAAAAAGGTTTTTACGATGGACTTAATTTTCACAGAGTTATCCCCAACTTTATGATCCAAGGTGGTTGTCCTCAGGGCACTGGCACGGGTGGCCCTGGCTACAAAATCAAATGTGAAATTAACAAAAATAAGCATTTGGCGGGAACTCTATCAATGGCTCACGCTGGCAAGGATACAGGTGGCTCTCAATTCTTTATTTGCCACTCTCCCCAATCTCATTTAGACGGAGTACACACTACCTTCGGCAAAACTGAGGATATGGATGTAGTTAATGCTATCCGCCAAGGCGATAAGATCCTTTCGGTAAAAATTGAGCAGTAGTGCCCATTGCTTCTCAGCCTTAGAAGTGTGAAGCGCTCCTAATGTTGATCGTGGCTGGAGAAACCAACAATTGAAACTCCCCTCAGCAAGACTGATTAGCCTCTCTCAGGAGCAACTGAATGTTTTGGTAGTTCAAGCCAAAACTCAGACTGAGGGTGGTCAGATACCCAACTATATACCTCTTCTGGGTAAGGTTAATCCTAGTTGGCTGGCAGTGCAGGTACAGAGTAATGATGGTCAAGTTATGGCCGCTGGCGACTGTACCGTGCTGTTTCCATTGATGAGCGTGATCAAGCCGTTTGTACTGCTATTTTTACTAGAGCAGTTAGGTTCGCAAGTTGTCTTATCTCGTGTAGGAATCGACTCTTCTGAGAAGCCTTTCAATTCTTTAGCACAGTTAAAAGCAGACGGCGGTTGGCCGCGTAACCCCATGCTCAACAGCGGTGCCCTCGCGCTAGCGTCCCTGCTACCGGGTCAAGAGGCTAGTTCTCGCTGCGAAAACTTGTGCAAGTGGCTTAATCAACGCTCTAACTGCCAACTCTTCTTAGATGAGGCAATGCTGAGTTCGGTGCGTTCCGTAGGTAATGAAAACAATCGAGCGATCGCCTTGCTGTTGGCTGAGTCTGGTTACCTGGCAGGTGTAGAATCTGCCCTAGATACCTACAATCAAGTCTGTTGTTTATCGGGGACGGTTGCCGATTTGGCACGGTTGGGAATGCTGTTGGTAGATCCTCAAAAAGGGATATCCCCAAAAAACCGCCGTCTGGTTAATGCTTTAATGACCACCTGCGGCTTGTATCAGGCGTCTAACCGTTTCGCGGTGCAGGTGGGAGTACCCACTAAGTCGGGGGTAAGCGGTGCAATGCTATCTGTAATACCATCGCAGGGCGCGATCGCTTGTTACAGTCCCGCTTTAGACCAGACAGGTAACTCCCAGGCTAGTTGGTTCTTGTTGCAGCAACTTTCGCAGGCTCTAAATTTGAGTGTGTTTGTTTAATAACCTTGAGTGCAGCTTGCAGCTACTTGTGTTCCAACTCCAGAATGTATAAATTTCCCATGTTGCCGCGTGCCAAGCGCAAGTCCTGATCTAAATACGTCGTGTCTATCCACCCTTGATAGTTCAAATCTACAGACATCTCTACGGTTTGGTTATCGTTAATTCCTAATGCCTCACGCCAAGCTGTCAAATTAATATCTGGATTTTTGGGACTTACTAGAGCTTGATTAAAATTGATTTGAAGGCGTACTGGTGTTACTACCTCGAACTGAGCACAAATAGATAAGACGCCTGCTAATGATGGAGTGGCTGTAAATTCGATGAGGTTAGTATAACTGGCCTCCTCAATTGTCAGTTTTTGATAAACACCTGTAACATTCACCTCTAGCTGAGGAAATTGACCAAAAGATAAACGGTGTAATGTGGTGTTTTTCTCAAGCCCCGTAGTAGTGTAAAGTAATTTCCACAGCCCAGCCAGAAGTTCTAAGTGCTCGCTGGGAGAGTCAGTAGGGTTTTGTTCTTCTAATCGTCTACTAGCGGCTTCAATTGCTTCTTGCTGTTCGGCTGTCTTTGCTCTCCCAGCATCGGCTTCTAAAACCATAGCCAGGAGAGTTGATTTGTCATCAGCAGAGTTTTTGGACATATTGAATATTGAGCTTTTACTGTTGAGATTAATCAATTTCGCCAACAGTATTTGAGGGCGACTAGATATTATAATGCCCGGAGTATCATCTTTAAATCTTTAAATAAGGGAGTAGGAGCAAAAGCGACGGCAGCATCAGGTAATACTGTTCCTAGAGTCATAAAGGTTAAACCAACTATTGCCACTGGTGATGGTTTCTTGATGGATAGATAGCTCATTTCCCCAAAAAATGCAGTAGGCAAGTTTCTCTGAATAGTAGGCTACTGACGCACAATATTCAACTGTCCGCTAAAACATTGGGTTTGATTGATTAATGCTGGACTCCGCAACTGAGAATCTATACCATATTTGCCATCAGTTTCTCACACAAAGTCCTCAGCAACGTTTGGTAATCTTGCAAAATCTAGGCCTAGGAAGATACGCTTTTTTAAGCCAAATGCCGCTAACTGAAGCAAATATAGCTTGTGTGATGCGTTTTTTCAGAACACCAAATCAGGTCAAATTTCCTAATCTCAAGGGAGCTGAATTATCCAGCTTAGTTTTGGATGGTGTGAACTTTATCCGTGGAGATTTAACAGGAGCCACTCTCCAAGGTAGCAGCTTGCGAGAAGCCGACTTAATTTTTGCCAATTTCACTCAAGCAGACTTAAGAAATGCCGATTTGAGAGGTGCAAGCCTCAATGAAACTATTTGGTTAGGCGCGTTAGTAGCAGGGTGTAATTTTGGTACAGGAATTGGCTTGTCACCTAGGCAGCGCACAGAACTTGAAATTCAGGGTGGCAGGTTTGAGTCTTTCCCTAATGTAAATTAATAGAGTTCGTATTTCAGAAGTGTACAGGGTATAGAACCGTTATAAACCGGAAAGCGACGCGAGGCTTTGAGTCCAACTCGCTTTGCCAGTTCTTTATTGCCAGTTAAAACGAAAGCTGTCCAACCCTTGAAGCGTTGTTTCAAGACATCACCCAGTAGCTTGTATAAATCTCCAAGTTCTTGAGTATTACCTAAACGTTCTCCATAGGGAGGATTGCAGATAATAATACCTTCCTCTGCTGGTACTTCTAGCTGCGATAGCTCAGTTTGCTTAAATCTTACCTGTTCAGCAACTTCACATTGTTGAGCATTAAGACGAGCTTGCTCCAGGATATCAGGATCGCGATCGCTACCGACAATTGGTGCCTTCAGTTCTGAAATTTGGCTGTTTTTGGCCTCCCTTAACAACTGTTGCCAGAGATGTTTGTCAAAATCGGGCCAGGATTCAAAGCCAAAGTGATTACGAAACAATCCAGGAGCAATATTTAACGCTTTTAAACTCGCTTCCAAAGGTATAGTTCCAGAACCACAAAAAGGGTCTAAAAAAGGCTTACTTGGCTCCCAATCAGCAAGATCCAAAAGAGCAGCAGCTAGAGTCTCTTTCAGGGGAGCTAGTCCCATTGCTGGTCGATACCCTCTTCTGTGGAGGCTAGTACCAGAACTATCTAGACTGAGAACACAACGCTCTTGATGAATATGGGTGTTAACTAGAATATCCGGCTGTTGGGTATCAATGCTAGAGCGCTGACCAAATTGATCCCGTTGCTGGTCTATAATCGCATTTTTGACTTGTAAGGCAGTAAAGTGGGTGTGGTTAAGCTGGCGATTGCCCCCCGTAGAGTTAACCGCCAAGGTGTGGTGAGGCTTGAGGTACTGCTCCCAAGGAATTTTTTGCACTTCCCGATAAAGCACATCAGCATTAGAACAAGGGAATTCATGCAAAGTTACGAGTACCCGGAAAATAGTTCTTGCCCAAAGATTAACGCGGTACATCAAGGCATAATCACCGACAAAATGCACCCCTGTAAAATCAGGGCGAACTTCCCTGGCTCCTAAACTTTCAAGTTCTTGGGCAGCAATTAATTCTAGACCACGGGCAACTGTAGCGAAGTAGTGGATCATTAAACAGCAATGAGGAGTTTAGGAGTTAAAATTTATCATAAATCCTAACTTTTGCAAGTTGAACAATACCTGAAGCGATAACACCTATAGCAATCCTAGATAAATCTTAACAGGTGCCTATTTGATCTGCTGCCCATCTATGATTAACTTTGTTCTTGAATTATTTAGGAATGCTATAGATGCTCATTTGTCCCTAATCAGCACAAAGGCAATCCCTGCTCAGGCGGGTGTCGCAATTCGTTTCCGCAGCGACTCAGCTCGACGTTTAGCAATAGAATTAGTGGGGTTATATTTGAGAGCTTCTTCGTAAACTTCCAATGCTTGAGCAGCTAGTTTCTTTCGTTCGTAAACATTACCCAGATTGTTGAGTGCTGTGACGTAGCTGGGATCTTGTTTTAGGGCTTCTTTGTACTGACGAATAGCGATGTCGTATTGCTCTTGAGCAAAGTAAGCAAAGCCAAGGGCATTATAGACAGGAGCCAGGTTTTCTTGCTCAGCATCCGCGCCTTTAAGTGCTTTTTGAAACAGAACCACCGCTTGGGAAAACATTTTCTTGTCTGTATAGATACTGCCCAGCTCATAATACTCTTGGACTGTTCCCCGCTCTTGTTTTAACTTTTGTTCTAGCCTTGAGAGAGTACTTTCTATTTTGCGAGTTTTGAACACTTGGCGGACTACTGCAAAACCGGCACCAGCCAGTAGCACCAGTAAAAGGGATAGATAAATAATTGGAAGCTGATCATCCATAGTTGCTGAAGCTATCCGGTTTCAATTTTTACTTTTCCTTATGGTAAACCCCAAGCGGCGGCACGTTCAGCTAACCAACCTTCAGCTTGCCATTTGCTAATCATCTCATTTACCCGTCGGTGCAGGTGATTGTACTGCAAACCTTTTGGCATGACGACAGACAAGGCTTCACCAGAAAGCCAGATTGGTAATATCTGATACTGAGGATATTCTTGTACCCAGCCAGTGAGAAGGCTGCGATCTGCAGCAAAAGCCTCAGCACCACCCTTTTCTAAGAGAGCAAGCGCCTCTTGGTAAGAATCCACTCCTACTAGTTGAGACTCCGGTAAGGCATGGCGCACTACAGCGATTGTACTGGAGCCGTTGAGCAGGGCGATTTTTTGGGTCGCCAGATCACTTAATTGCCTAATTGAGTTATTCTTGGTAATTAACCCCGTGCCATCTAGGTAGTAGGGTCTGCTCAAGTAGACCATTCGGGAACGGGACTCATTTTGCGTCACTCTGGCAATGGCTAGGTCAACTTTACCTTCCAGAACCATTTTGAGCCGAGCAGTATTTTCCACTGGCTGCAAAACTAATGCTTGAGAATTCCCTAACAGTTCTTGAGCTAAACGTCTGGCGATATCAATTTCTAGTCCTTGCAGGTTACCATTGCTACCACGAAAACCTAGGGGACGTAGATTGTCTTTGACGGCAACAATCAACTCGCCTCGCTGCTCAATTTCTTTGAGTGTAGCAGCCCTAACTAGAGATGGTGTGATAATTGAGGCTACGGCTAAGAAGCCGATTACCCAACTGATTCTGAAGGATTTGTAACTAACCATCTGCTCAAAACTGCTAATTACTAATTGGTTAGTAGTAGTTAGCAATAACTGGTATTTTTTTTACCAATACCTAATTAATTAATACTAACTACTGACTACCCAATTCCTCATTTCCCAGCTTGATTAGCTAATTCCACCACTTTGGTAAAGCTATTGGGATCAAGTATTGCTAACTGAGCCAGCATTTTGCGATTAAGCTGGATATCAGCTTTTTTCATCTGCCCCATGAGTTGACTATAGCTAATACCATGCTGACGTGATGCTGCATTGATACGAGTAATCCAGAGGCGTCGAAAATCCCGCTTGCGTTTGCGGCGATCGCGATAGGCATTTCTTAACGCCTTCATCACCTGTTGGTTAGCCGTGCGAAAGAGTTTCGAGTGCGAACCCCGGTAACCCTTGGCTAGTTTAAGAATTTTTTTGCGCCGTTTACGAGCGACGTTACCGCGTTTTACCCTGGTCATAGCTGGTTATTAGTTGGCTGGTTGTTAGTTATTGATGGATTATTGACTAGTTATTCAAGCTTAGGCTGTCTTTCGTGCCTCTAGTCTCTTAGAGATAAGGTAACATCATGCGCACATTTTCAGCGTCACGTTCGTTTACCAGCGTCAGACTGGTCAAACGCCGTCTCCTTTTAGCATTCTTGTGTTCTAGCAAGTGATTTTTAAAAGCTTTGCGGCGTCTAATCTTACCACTGCCAGTCGCTCTAAAACGCTTGGCTGCTGCTCTGCGGGTTTTTAGTTTAGGCATGGACTAATTTGATTAAGGACACGATCTATCATATTACAACCGTCTGCTGATACTAGGCAAACTAAGACTTGTAAGAATAAATTTACGATCTAACAAATATATTGACAGCGTTCCAGATAGATACGAGCCACAGTATCCCCTGGGTTAATACTCAAACACTCTTCAAACATTTGTGCTGCTTTACTCCTTGAATTGAGTTTGTAGATAGACAAAGCTTCTTCAAAGGTTTTTTTCGTAAATAATTTGCCCTCCTTAAGCGCTAGGGGATCGGCATCAAATACTTCAAAGACGGATACCATTTCCGATTTACCCTTAACTTTAACCCGATCAATAAGCCGCATCGCATATTGATTAGCATCCTGTAAGCGGATGAAAGTCTCGTGAGAAATTAGTAGTGGTACTCCATAGTCTTTAGTCAACCCTTCTAGACGAGAGGCTAAATTGACAGCATCGCTAATCACGGTACTATCCATGCGATTATCAACCCCAACGGTGCCTAGCATTAAGGCACCTGTATTGATACCGATGCCAACATTAATGGTGGCATAGCCAGCTTTAGCACGTCCTTGGTTATATTGATTGAGTCTATGTAGCATGGCAATTCCAGCTTTGAGAGCATCATCAGCACAGCCACTGAATAGGGCCATAATCTCATCACCAATGAATTTATCAATGAAGCCACGATTTGCAATAATTGCTGGCTCCATGCCACTTAAATAGGAGTTGATAAATTTAAAATTATCTGCTGGTGTCATGCTCTCCGACAGGCTAGCAAAGTCACGGATATCGGAAAAAAGCACCGACATTTCCTTGAGCACCTGAGCGCCTAACTGAACATCCACAATGCTTTTTTTTTCTAAAAGCTGAAGAAATTGACGAGGAACAAAGCGTTCGTAAGCTTTATTTGTTTGGCGCAATTCCTCGGTGAATTTTAGTCGTTCTAGCTCTGCTTTTTGACGCTCTGTAATGTCTTGAAAAACAGCGATCGCATAAATAATATTACCTTGTTCGTCAAAAATGGGCGTTCCCCAACTCTCGATAGGAATGATTTTATCAGCTTGACGAAATTCCAGATTATCAGCGGTTGCTGTTACACCCTGGAGAGCTCTTACTATCGGTAACTTTTCACAAGGGTATAGTTGATTAGTTTGAGCAAGATAAAATTGATAAATCTCGGCAAATTGCTCGGCTTCACTTCCTAGGGGAATAGCTTTACCAAACAACTGTTGTGCTTTCTGGTTAGAATAGTAAAGTCTACCTTGGGCATCAAGCACCGCGACGCCTACGGGCATGGCTTCTAAAAATTGAGCTAATCTTCTGTCACTGGTACGCACCGCCTTTTCTGCTTCGTTATATAACTCGGCTTCTACGGTATCTGAATGTTCTGTAGTGGTCTCTAATAAGATTTCCAGATCAGCTTTTTCCCGCTTCAATTCTTCAATTTCCTGACGCAAAACTTCTATCTCCCCAAGGAGATCTTCTCTTGATAGTTGTTCTTCCAGGATGAGTCCGGACTGGAACTTTCTTGTAGTACTAAACCATTGATTGTTAAGCATACCTGTCAGAAAATAGCGGGCAAGAGCAATTTTAATGCTGAACTGGAGCAATGATTTTACTGAATAATATTGTTTGTTTAATTATTGTATAGTGAGGAATCAGGAATAGGAAATAAGAAACAGAAAACAGTATCTAGACTTACTTATTATGGTGATTATTATTGTTAATTTATGCCCTAGTTAACTGGTAACTGCCATGACAGATAAAAAAAATATTATGGTAGTTTAACTATAAAAAACTAAGCTTCCCATTCCAGTTTCAGAGCAGGCATCAAGCGCTGTAAGTTTTTTAATGACTTACTCTGCCATGGAATATTTTTAGAGCCTTGCACAACCATCTCAATATTTTTTTTCTGACGCACTGAGATCACAAACTTCGACATAACATTGATACCTGAACTGTTCAGAAATTCGAGCTGCCGAAGATTCAGAGTAATTATTGATGGTTGTTGATCAGCTACATCATTAAGCAACTCCACGATTGGTTTATAACCGTCCATACCGTTCAAGCGGAGTGTACCCTGACAGATTATGGTTGTTGTGGCTGCCTCATAACAGATGCTGTAACCTTCGCTCTTAATATTCATCATAACTGGTATTTCCGTAGTCATTTGTCACTAGTAGGTAGTTCGTAGTGTCCCCTTAATGCTTCTGTACCGCCCTTACCAATTTTTTTAGGTAGGTAGTTACAAAGAGTGCGAAACTTCTTTGCCCAAACTGGCTATATTTGTAGCTGTACCATGGTGGTTACAGCAATCACTTCTCGGTTGTGTTGGAGAGCCTCAAACTTCCAGCCAATTTTGGTCATATAGTCATTTAGCATGGTGAGAAAGCCTAGCTGAGAATCATTACAAGTCTCATCTCCTGTCTTTTCCTCTAACTGACGAATATACAAATCTGCTGGATCCGAGCTAGTTAGCTCTTCAATGAGTTCCTGAAACTGTTTAGCTTTTTGGAAGTGAATGCTGTTGGTAGTGAGGAGTACGAGTCTATCACTGTGCAAATAAAGTCCAACGCTGATCGGATGCTGTGATGCTTGCTCGTTAAACTTCATAGCATTTTCGATCAACTCATTGGCGATGAAACTAACTGCACTCTTGATTTCAATTTGCTTATCAATAATACTGCCTGAATTATTAGAGGACTCTGGCAACGAATCGTTCTCACTACCGCGAAAAAAAGTTGCTAAATACTCAGCCAGAAAGTCAGCTGATAAACCATTATTGCGCCACCGCTGCTGTAGCGGGACGGCACTAGGCGAAAATCCAATGATTAAGTATTCCTGGCTGTCGGGTAGATCTTCAATAAAATCTCCGAATATCTGAGTCATATCAGTTTTTTCTTACCTTTGTCTTTTGTAACTGAGCTATCACTACCTTTGCTTAAGCACCAGCAAAGTAATATCATCGAAAACCTTTTGCTTGCCGATGTGCCGCCTTAGTTCGTCAATCACAGCCTGCTTGATTTGGCAAGCACTATCATCGCGGTTGAGCTGAACTACTTGGCAAAGCCGTTCAATGCCGTATTGCACGCCTTGCAGATTTTCAGCCTCAGTAATCCCATCGGTGTAGAGTATGACCACATCCCCTGGATACAACTGCACCCTAGCTTCTTTAACAAAATCGGCTATATCTGGCTCTAGGCCAACCGGGAAGCCTAAATCAAGCGTATCTATCCGCTCGACGCTACCGCTAGAGCGCACCACAATCATCTCTTCATGTTGTCCACTTAAAAATAGCTGACCCTCTCGATAGTCTAGTAACGAAAGGGTCAGATTTTTTTGAGAATTCATTCGCTGCACATTTTGATAAATTGTCTGATTTAGCACATTTAAAAATTTAGTGTGATCAGTTTCATTGCCTGCTAGCAAGGTACGCACTGCTGTTTGTACCATGATCATTAATACGCAGCTTTCTAAACCATGTCCGGTGACATCACCAATACCGATTTTCACCAACCCGTTGTGCTTAAGTACGTCGTAGTAATCACCACCTACTTCTTCTGCGGGTTCCATAAAACCAGCAATCTCTAACCCCGGAATTTGATTGAGTTCTTCCTCTTTCGGCAATAACATCTGTTGCAATCGGCGTGTGATATCTAGCTCAGCCGCTAGGCGTAGATTTTCCGCTTGGAGGCGCTGATTTAAAACTGTGATTTCCCGGTTAGCCTGGGCTAGTGCTTCTTCGGCTTGCTTGCGCTCCGAAATGTCTCGAAAGGTACTAGTGTAAAAAGAGCTGCCTCTTAACTTCGCTTCAGTCACAGTGGCTTCCAAAGGAAAATTGGAACCATCAGCACGACGTCCCACCAGCTCATGCCGTCCGACTTGTAGCAAACTATTGAGCAAGGCACTACCATCGAGGAATTGGCAAGCTTGCCACTCCAAAAGCATCAGAATAGGCATCCCCAATAACTCCGTCCGGGAATAGCCAAAAATTGACTCAGCGCTGGGATTGGCGGTAATGATTTCTAGTTGTGGGTGAGTGAAGGTGAGAATTGCATCGGTTGCCGTTTTGACAATTGCCTCTGTCTTCATTACTGCTTCTTCCAGAGCTTGCATCACCAGGTTGTAGCGCTGCGCAATGAGACCAACCTCCGTAAATGGTTCTACCGGAACCTGTAAGCTTAGATCTTGGGTCTTTGCCTGATAATCCATCACTTTGAACAGGTCATAGATTTCCGTTTTCGCTCGATGCTCGGAAATATTGAGCCCAACTTGTTCAGCCTCTAGTGAGACGCGCAACGGGAAGAAACGATTAGTGATGCGTAACAAGAGCCAAGTCAGACCAAAAGCCCAAATAAAACCAACTAGAACCCCCAATAGCTGTACCAATAGTTGGTCACCTTTACTTAAACCTGTATCGAGCAGTTCTGCGTGACCGAACAAAGCTACCGCCAATGTGCCCCAAATACCACCTCCTCCGTGTACCGCCACGGCATCAACAGCATCATCAACGCGCCAACGCTCTAACATAGAAGACGTCAACAACATTACAGCGCCACCAATCGCACCGATGAATGCGGCTTCCGGTGTAGTAACCGCATGGCAAGAAGCCGTAATTGATACCAGTCCAGCTAGTGACCCATTGATCAGTAATTCTACTTCCGGAACCTTGCGCTGCCGCCAGCCAATAACCAAAGCACTAATCAGGCCCGCTGCACCAGCAATTAAGGTATGCACAATAATTCCAGCCACCTGATCATTGAAAGCTAAGGCACTACCGCCGTTAAAGCCAAACCAGCCAATCCACAACAGCATTGCCCCCATCACCGAAAGTGGTAGGTTAGAGCCATGGATCTTGCGCGGTCGTCCCTCAGTGGGGAACCTACCTGTACGCGGTCCAATAACTAGCAAGGCTGCTAAGGAAACCCAGCCGCCGACGCTGTGAACGACAGTAGAACCAGCAAAATCAACAAAACCTAGCTGACCTAACCAGCCAGTCAAAGTCTCGCTATCATAGCTAGCGCGGTTCCAAGCCCAATGACCAAATAGGGGATAAATTAGATTAGAGACTAAGAGGGCACTGATCAGATAGGCTCTGAAACTCATGCGCTCTGCCACAGCCCCTGAAACGATAGTGGTAGCTGTGCTGCAAAACATTGCTTGGAACAAAAAGAAGGCAGCTAGCTTGGGAGAGGAGTCGATAGTCAGGAAAAAGCCGTCAGAGCCGAGCCAACCGGCCCAAGAGCTACCAAACATCAAGGCATAGCCCAAGACCCAAAAAGAGGCTACCGATAGACCAAAATCCGTCAAGTTTTTGACGGCAACATTAATGCTATTCTTAGACCGTGTTAGCCCTGACTCTAGGCACATAAACCCTGGCTGCATCAGAAAGACTAGCCAAGAACAAGCTAGGAGCCACAAAGTATCAATCTGCTGCACGCCTGCCACCTACGGAAAAATTTACTTTTGTTAATAGCTCTGTGATACTTCTAAATTACAAGTAAGCACCAGCAAATTCCGTAAAAGGAATGTCCTTTGCTCAACCAGCGAAGACTCAAAGACCACTTAATAGTTTCATCCTGCTGTATTGAGGGCTAACATTATTCGTGCCACAGGCTTGCCCTAGGGTGTATTCAAGATGGTGCCACCATTGGCAACATGCTCAGCAGTAATCCCGCCGATCTGGATTATGTTTGCTTCACTGTCTCTGATCTGGCTGGTGCTAAGGTTGGCACAAATGCTGCAGACACCGTTAAGGAAATTGCCCTAGAACTCAGTGGCAAATCACCCATAATCATCCTGCGCGACGCAGACATCTAGAATGCTGCTAATGTCTCAAGTATCAGAGCAATTGCACTAAGCCTTTTTTGCCTCAATCGTCATGCTTCTATGACAATCCCTCAGAGATTTCTCTCTAACGAGATTGACAAACTGCTTTCTCCTATCTAATGAAACCGCCTCCTTGACAAGGAGTAGGGAAAATTCATTTTTTTCTCTAATTGATGAATTCTCCCTACCTTGGCAAGGGGGGAAGTTAAGAAAAATCCTGCTCCCTCTCCTTAATAAAGAGAGGGCTGGGCAGGGGTATAAACGCCCCTTAGCTTCTGAGACTAACACCGAATTTTTCTAGCAGAGCTTCTCGGACTTTTTGATGTAATGGCTCGACTTCTTGGTCTGTGAGAGTGCGATCTCCTGCTCGGTAAACTAACCGGAAAGCCAAACTCCTTTGTCCCTGGGGGACAGATTCTCCTTGATATTGATCAAACAATTGAACCGATTCCAGTAATTTCCCGGCAGCTTGTTGTGTGGTGCGCTCAATTTCCGCCACAGAAACTTTTAAAGGCGCAAAGAAAGCGATATCCCGGTCAGCAGCAGGGAAACTGGAATAAGGCTGGAAGCGAGGAGTCAGGTTTTCTTCGCGAGAGAGAGCATCTAAGAGGACATCTAAGTCCAACTCAAAGGCGTAAACTGACTCTGGCAAGCCTCGTTCAGAGCGCAGTTGAGGATGAAGTTGTCCAAAATTACCTAAGCGATCGCCCTGCAACCACAATGAGGCAGTGCGCCCTGGGTGAAGACGCGAATCGCTGCGATTGGGCTGATACTCAACCTGGAGACCCAAGCGCTCAAATACACAATCTAGAACCCCTTTTGCCTCGTACCAGGTCATTGGTGACTCGTGTCCTCCTCTGACCCATCGACCTTGACTGGGGTCACCGCCCAAAATTCCGCCTAGGGCGTCGGCTTCTGCTAAGCCCTCTTCGGCTCGCCAGAAGATACGACCAATCTCAAAGCCGTTGAGGGAACCGTTGCCTTGTTCAAGGTTATACTCGAAAGCGTCAATTAACCCTGAAATTAAATCGGTTCGCAGAGCAGAGTACTCGGTAAACAGCGGATTGGCCAGGGAAACTTGTTTATCCTCTCCTGGTTTCACTAAAGAGTAATGTACTAACTCTGTGAGTCCTACCCCCCGAAATGTTTCTCTTAGCTGCCGCATCAAGGCTTGCTCTAGGGAAAGGAAACCTGGCTCTGTCTTGTCAGGCAAGTTATCACAAAAGTTGTCGTAGCCGTAGAGACGAGCAATTTCTTCAATTAGGTCAATTTCCCGTTCTAAGTCCCGGTAACGGTAGGGTGGAACTGTTACCGTCCAAGTTACGGTTTCCTCTGACTCGCCGCGCTGGAGTTGACATCCCAGGGCACAGAGAATCCGCTCCACATCTTCTGGGAGAATTTCGCCAATTTCTTCTGCCAACTCTACCGGACCAAGTATTTGATTAACCCGTTCCAGACGCAGCCCAATGGAGCGTGTCCAGCTAGAGGGGTCTGGTCGCGTGTCATGAGTTTTTTGAGCAGTTGGTTCTCCACCGGCTAACTCACAGATTAATGCGATCGCTCTGCGGCAGGCAACATCTAATTCTGCCTGGTTAACGCCCCGTTCATAGCGAGCAGATGCCTCTGTCCTTAGACCCTGACTGCGGGCTGAGCGACGAATTGCTACTGGCTCGAACAGTGCCGCCTCCAGCACCAAATTCTCAGTGCTTTCGTGAACTTCAGTTTCTGCACCGCCCATAACTCCTGCCAGGGCAACTGGCTGGTCATTGGCGGTAATTAACAGGGTTTGTTGCTTGAGGGAACGAGTTTGACCATCCAACGTCTCGAGGGATTCAGCGCTGGTGGCAAAACGAACACCAATAGTTAATTTATCTCCACCAGCAACAGTTTGCAGTCGGTTTTGGTCAAAGGCATGGAGTGGCTGTCCCCATTCCAGCAAAACATAGTTAGTGGCATCCACCACATTATTAATGGGTCGCACTCCTGCTGCTTTTAAACGCTGTTGTAGCCATTCTGGGGAAGGGGCTATTTTTACTCCGGAAATCACAGTGCCGATATAAGCAGGACAGGCTTCAGGCTCTGATATTTTTACCTTAAGTCCCTCAGAATTATCTGGAATAGACTTTTCGGTCAATTCTGGCAACTTCAGGGGCGCTCCTGTCAGGGCAGACACTTCTCTGGCTACCCCCACCATACTCAGGGCGTCAGCACGATTAGCAGTAGCAGTGAGGTCGAGAATAACATCTTCTAAACCCAACAGAGGACGGACATCACTGCCCAATTGCAGATTTTCTTCTTCAAAAATATAAATGCCAGCTGATTCTTTCTCTATGCCAACTTCTGCTAAGGAACAAATCATTCCTTCTGAGCGAACGCCCCGCAATTTTGAGGCGCGAATTTTCAGATCAATTGCTGGTAGGTAAGTCCCCGCAGTTGCCACGGGAACAAAAATATTTGCCCGGACATTAGCAGCGCCGCACACGATATTTAACAGTTCGTTTGCATCACCAATATTAACTTGACAGACCCTGAGCTTATCCGCATTAGGGTGAGGTTCTACCGAGATAACCTTCCCGACGACAACGCCATCTGCCATCTTCCGGGTGTCTTCGATGTCTTCCACCTCAAACCCAGCGATGGTTAGGGTTTCGGCTAGCTCTTCTGGAGCTAGAGTAACCTCTACCAATTCCCGCAACCAATTTAGAGAGATACGCATTGACTCTTAGCTTTTACCCACCTCAGCTTGCCTATTTTACCGCCAGCCTTGAGGAATTGGGGATTAGAGATGGGGAATCAGCAGTCGGCTGAAGTATAAAGGAGGTAAGGACTCAAGGAAAAGGAAAATCTCAAGTGTTAATCCGATGTAGATAATTAAAGCATTGCCAGGGCTTTGACTCAAAAGTTGTGTTAGTCTCTTGCTCCAAGTTTACTGAAAAAGCCAAATTTTCAGAAAAAATCTTGAATCCTGCAATTCCCAACTACAGGTTATCAATCATCAGTCTATTGACTTTTTGTTATCTTCATAAAAGCTTCATAAAACCTGGAGCAAACTTTAGCAAATTTTTACAGAAAAGCCGATGAATCCCACCTGGTATTTCCCTGTTTATACCCAAGGGAACTCGAAAAGTAGGATATCCTGGTGTTAAACAGACCCGAAGGCATACCGACACAAAGGTGGATTCGGCGGTGCGTTTCCCAGAAAAGTCAGTCTATCAATCCTGGAACCTGAAGCCAAAGCTTTAAGTTCTGGGAAGGACTACGCCCCATCGGTGACACTGAATGAGCTACTGCATTAACCCTGACTGTCCACATCCTCAAAACGAGGTGCACGCCAAAATCTGCTCGGCGTGCGGCTCTAAGCTACTATTACGCGATTGTTATCACATCACGGAAGCGCTAGGTCAAGGAGGTTTTGGAGCAACATTTTTAGCCAAAAATGAGTCTCTACCCGGAAATCCGATTTGTGTGATTAAGCAACTTCGTCCTTCTTCCAATGCCCCCCACGTCCTAGATATGGCCCGGGAGTTGTTTGAGCGAGAAGCTGAAACTTTGGGGAGAATTGGTAATCATCCTCAACTACCGACGCTACTGCAATACTTTGAAGAAAATCACCAATTTTACTTAGTACAAGAGTATATCAGTGGTTTAACTTTACATCAAGAAATTAGAGGCAGCGGTCCCTTACCGGAAGCTGGAGTTAAGCATTTCCTTAGTGAAATTTTGCCTTTGCTGAGTTACATTCATGGCAACGAGGTAATTCACAGAGACATTAAACCGGCTAATATAATTCGTCGGGAGCAAGACCGAAAATTGGTTTTGATTGACTTTGGAGCCGTCAAAAATAGAGTTGATGGAGCTGCTATGGCTGGCAATTCAGATATGTCGGCTTTGACTAATTTCGCTATTGGTACTCCAGGCTTTGCAGCTCCCGAACAGATGCAGTTGCGACCAGTTTATGCGAGTGATATTTATGCTTTGGGTGTAACCTGCATTTATTTGTTAACTGGTAAATCGCCAAAAGACCTAGACTACAATCCGTTGACAGGAGAAATGGTCTGGCGGAAAAGAGTTGATCTTAGTGACTCTTTTGCTAAAGTACTGGCAAGAATGCTGGAAGCTTCTGTTGGTCGTCGTTATCATTCGGCTAGGGAGCTGCTAAGGGCGCTAGAAATGGAGCCTTATATGGAAAGTTTGGCACAGGGTTTAGCAACTCGACCTCAGGGTTCTACTACCAACTTGAACACGAGTTCTCTATACTCGGTAAACCCGGAGTCGGTGGATTCTTCTTCGCCTTCTTCATCCGCCACCAAGAAGATGGCAGCGCAAATTCGAGCTAGACGCCAACAGAAAGAAAGAAATGCCATCTATAACTCAAGTAATCAGAAAAGCCAGGGATTTATTGGCCAAATACCTTTTCCCAATGCTCTCAACAGCCAGGGTTTTACAGCAGGAAAACCTAAAGCAATTCATAAATTAGATGCCCAAGATATTTTAAAAGCCTATGAGTCGGGTCGTCGGGACTTTACTTCTCAGAATTTGAGTGGGTTTAATCTTCAGAAAGCTTCTTTAGCTGGGGGAATTTTTCAACAATCAAAGCTAGCAAAAACCAATTTTCAAGGGGCTGATTTATCCAGCGCTGTTTTTGGTCAAGCAAGTCTAAACCGTGCGAATTTGCGAGATGCCAACTTAGGTAGGGCTTACTTTAGTCATGCAGATTTAGAAGGAGCTGATTTGCGGGGGGCAGATCTCAGTTATGCCCATTTCAGTAATGCTAACCTCAAAGGAGCAAATCTGTGTGGTGCCAATCTCTCCCATGCCAAAATTAGCGAAGAACAACTCAGGCAAGCTAAGACAAATTGGTCTACAGTACTTCCCAACGGCAAGCGTGGTTTTTGGTAATTTATTAAACAATTTTTTAATTAAACCTGCTGATTATTATTTATTTTATTTTTAATTGAATTAACTATTTTCTATCGACCATTTTTTTAGAGGCAGCAAATCTAGTTGACGCTTCAAACAGGCGATAAGTCGCCACTAATTTACTCCCTATGGCGAAATGTTAGGCTGAAAAAGAATAAGCCTAATTAAATATTTCTCTTATGAGACAAAAATCAAGCAATCAAATAATTAATTGCTGGGAAAAACGCTACATACCAGATTTATCGACATTTGTTGCAGAAAACAACAGTTTAGATATTGATCAATTAATTAACTTAACATCCTCGCAAGGTAGAATTCAAACTGTTACAAAAGTTAGACGAATCCTAGAAATTAAATGTGAAGTTGCTGGTATCAAGAGCAATATTCTATTTTCTTATATTCCCAATGTTATTAAGTTAGCTGATTCAGCACAATTAGCCAAGTATATCCAATTAGCTTATGACAGAATGCTGGAAATTTATCAACAACAGTCGCATCTATCGGTAAATAACTCACTAGTAAGCAGAAATTTATCAAGAACTGTAGATATTTATAGTGATATCTTTAAACAGTGGGTAATGCCTGCAATTAGATTGCCAGCGACAGAATACCTAGCCAAAGAAATTAAACCTGCGATCGCGCAACTACGGCAGCAGCATTTATCCACAGAAGACTCACGGGCAATTGGTTTTGTTTCCACACAATTTCACTTCAGCACTACCTTTATTCTCAGTCAGCTTAAATTAGCTGAGCAAGTTTTACTCAGCCCTTATTTCAAGTTTGTTGAAGAGCAAGTTTGCATTCCTTGGCAAAGAGTCTGTGGCGCAGCGCTGGGACATTCTCTTGATTCCCCTAAATTAACACTGGTTCAACAACTCCTACCTGCATCCAGGGAAATTGCCTTGAGAGTCCATAGTCGAGCGGCACAATTACATCCTAATCATTACAGTCGTCGGGGTAAGCTCAATGATCCAGGGGTAAAGGCTTCCAGCATTCGGGACATAGAAATGTTCCAAGCTTATCTCTGGTTATGTGTATTAGAAGGAAGCATGGCAGCAGTAGAACAAGAACTACTCCCTTTATGCACTATGGTATTTCCTTGCATTGATGTTCAATGGGAACTAGTAGAACAAATTACACCTTTGCTGCTGGAAGAATTTCGCGATCGCTTAGAGCCAGAGCAGCTCAGTCTCTTATTGCCTTACACTCAAGCTATGCAGGGGCTGTTTTCTAGCCAACAGAGCCCTAAAATTTAGTTAAGGAAGTATCTGCTTACCTCCGCGACTGGGTAAGAGCAACGGTAAGTACATAAGCAAAATTAATTTCACACACTCCCCTCACTAAACAAGCATCTGAGGTTATTCTGTGTGTAATTTAATTGGCATACTTACTCATAAAGTTGCCACGCCAGGATTGAACCGATAGCGCTATCCTTCCCCATTCCGCTTTGCTGAGAATGGGGAAGGATAGCGCGTCAGGGACTTTGTTGATTCTGGATATATTTTTTGAGAGTTTCAATAGGCGCACCTCCACAAAAGGCAACATAATAAGAGTTAGACCAAAAGGAAACCTTACCCCAGTAATCTTGTTGTACCTCTTCGGGAAATTCTTTCTTGAGCATCCTTGCTGTAGAACTTTTTAGACTACCAGCGACAGCAGAGATTGAGTTTTTAGGATGGAAATCCAACAAAATATGTAGATGATCAGGTTCCCCATTAAACTCGATTAATTCACAACACATTTTATTTGCCACTTGCTTGACCATCTCTTGTAAACGGTCAAGCATTTTTGCTGTAAGTACTTTACGTCGATAGTAAGTGACAAACACAAAGTGTAACCGCACACTAAAAATACTATGAGAGCCTTTTCTGGGTTGCGTATTGACAAGGTATAGTTACTAAACTAAAGTTATCCGCATAACAGTCAGGTCAAGCAAGTTAATGGCTACCAAGCGCATTACTTTTAGACTTTATCCAACCAAAAAAGTAGGTGCGATTCGTTTAGCGGCAAACAAATAACCGCTACAACTCTTACTCCACAAAGGGGGTACAGCAGTTGAACTCTCGGTCGGATGGAGGTGTAAGTCCTCCTCATCAGACTCAGATGTGACTCCCAATCTGCCCACAGTGACCAAGCTCGATTCTTGGAGGCTGAAGCTGGGAACAGGGCGCAATCAGATATTCGGTATGGAATGACACTGGCGCTAATGGGGGGTTCTCACGGAGAAACAGAGCCTAGAAAAGCGACTTACACAGACGCAGGGCATATCACTCAACCCTGACGTTACCGGAGCTAATTCCCGCCACATTTTATGATTGATAGTGGCAAGAGTCTAGGGAATTCGGTAGTTGAGCGCGACCTGAACTGGTCGCTTAGTGGGACTTAGACAGATTTCAAGCCCAAACAAAGCCCAAAGCAGCTTTGTGAGCAAAGAATACGTCCCGATTGTGGTTCAACCACTCCATAAAACGAAAAGACATCGCTGTCCGAAACGCCTCTAATGCTTCAGTAAAGGTGTTTAAAGGTTTCGATGCCCAACGCCGTCTTAATCCTCCGGTTAAAGTGTGCCATAAAATAAATGTATAGGCACAAAACACAAGCATGAAATGTCTTATCAGGCTTCTATAATCTCTGACTTGATATTCAGATAAACCCAACCAGCCTTTGGCTTCCCGATAGAAAACTTCTACCCAATTTCTTTGAGAGTAGGTAGTTACTATCCAATCGGCTGTGGCTTTTGTTGATTCAACATTGGTAATAAAATAGTCAACATCACTAGCTTGGTCGAAGGTTGAGGCATTCATGACGATAGCAATTGTTCTCTTTCCTTCAAGCTGTGAGAGTTCAACTTCTACAGGAGCCACCCAAACGGTTTTCAGTTTATCTAGATTGATTTGAACAGGGGTAAAATCTTTTGGTGACAAGGATTCGGCTAACTTATCTAGGCGAATCTCTTCTCGTTGACTTATCCCTATTTCAATTATCACCTTACGGTTTTTGGCTAATCCTCCTATATACTTGAGTTTCCTTTTTTCCAGTTCCAGCAAAAACGTTGTGTTATTTCCATACCCAGCATCAATTAATACGATACCCGGTCGATATCCTCTGTTCATGCTGCGGTCAATTAATGCTAAGCCTAACTCCGGCTTTTTCTGGAATTCAATATCTTTTTTCCTTCAGCTAAAGAACTAGCGTGTTGAGATAACTCTATATCTAACGGTAGGCTTTTTTTCCCATCATATAGATGAGTTGTTACCACTACTATTCCGTTGTCTGTCTTCCCGATTTCTCCAATGTACTGTCGTCCTACTCCCGCCGTGAAATTGCCACTTTTCCTATGTCCTGAGTCATCTACAATTAACGTGAATCCTCTACTTATTCGGGTTGGGCTACACTGATTCATCACCAGTAGACGCCGCTCATTTACCTGTTGAGCATTCCAGGGGGCTTCCGTTAAAAAATGATGTAATCGGTGGTAAGTCACTCCCACCGCGTTATCCGCCATTTGAGACAGGTTTTTTCCTTCACTTTCCCCTAATAATCCCCCAATATAGTTCCTAAACTCCCTTTTTTGCGCTTGATGTCTCCAGACATCATCAAAGCGTTTGCACCATCTATCGAAGCAAGGAGGCATGGCGGCGGGGGTTGTCTCTTTCCTGTCTTACACTCTAATGTCAAATGGCTGCCATGCCTAAATTATACCTTTATTAACTCTTTATTTTCGTTTAAGTCCCGTTAGTACGGGAAGCCCACTTCCCTAGAGGATTCACGCCCTCTACCCCTACGTAAAAGACTCTTCTGGAGTCCGGTCACGTACCAAGTAAGCAATGAAAGGACGGAGTGCAGACCACGAAAGTAGCCGAAGCTGGCAGCCCAAAATGGTTAGGACAAAGGGGAGTTCTCGAATGGTAAACGAAAGTGAACTATCACTTAAACTGCGTTACCGGATAAGAAGCCAAATAAGGCTGACAGGCTTTGACCAAAAAGGTAAGTGAGTAGATTTATGATTTCGACTTTCATGAATCGTGTGAATATAACCCTCACCGCAGAATAGATAGTACCTAAACGAGAACAGACAACTAAGCGATACAACAGGGTAAACCCTACTAAGTCTATTGGAGGTCGATACCGATAGTAAGCCAAGGGCAACCGAAGCAGAACTCTTAGGAGGGTAGAGGATGGAAGAAAAAGCGAACGCTGGCTTGTAATGAGCCAGATAGGGTTGAAACATTATTCCTGACCGAAAGGAAAGCTGACTTCTTCTGGGTCTTATACGAAAGTAAAAACCCGACAAAGGAATCAAATCTGAGGACAAGTTAGATGGTGTCATCACTGACAACAAACGGACTAAAGAGACAGCTTGAAGACTGGAATCAGGTCAACTGGAAGAAGGTTAACAAGCTCGTTAGAAACCTACGTCAGAGAATCTTTCGTGCGAGAAGACTTGGCGATTTTCGTAAGCTAAGAAGCTTGCAGAAGTTGATGTTACGAAGCCACGCAAATTTACTGTTGTCTGTTCGACGTATCACTCAGACCAATCAAGGTAAAGCAACGGCAGGAATTGACAAAGAAGTTATCAATACCCCGTCGCAACGGGTGACTCTGGTAAACAACTGGAATGGGGGAAACCTCAAACCGACTCGGAGGGTGGAGATACCGAAGCCTAACGGGAAGAAACGACCGCTCGGTATCCCGACTGTGCGCGACAGAATCGAACAAGCAATAGTGAAGAATTCACTAGAACCAGAATGGGAAGCCATATTCGAGCAACACTCTTATGGTTTTCGACCGGGAAGAAGTTGTCAAGATGCCATAGAACAAAGCTTCATACGAACTTGTATGAGCAAAACAGGCAGAGACACTTGGGTTCTAGAAGCTGACATCAAGGGATTCTTTGACAATATTGCCCATGAATCCATCCTGTCCATGATGAGTAATTTTCCAAAAAGAGAACTTGTCAAAGGGTGGTTAAAAGCGGGTTTTGTGTTCCAAGGGAAACTAAATCCTACGGACAAGGCACACCACAAGGCGGGGTTATTTCACCCCTCTTAGCCAATATTGGATTGCATGGCTTAGAAACTTAATAAAAGCCACCAACTCAAAACTTGGTGTGGTGCGATATGCCGATGACTTTATTGTTACGGCTAGGACAGGGAAAGTCTTGAAATTGCTCAAAGTCTGATACAAGCATGGATATCAAAACGAGGTCTTGAATTAAGCGCTGAGAAGACGGTCATCACGTCAATGAAGGATGGCTTTGACTTCCTGGGGTTCAACTCCCGACACTACGATGGAAAACTTCTCATCAAGCCGTCCAAAAAGAAGGTTTTAGCCTTCTGTAAGCGCCTGGGGGAAGAAATCAAAAACCTCAGCAGTGTAGAACAAGAAGTTTTAATCAAAAAGCTGAATCCAATTCTCAGGGGTTTTGCTTACTACTACAAAGGGGTAGTTAGCAAAGAAACCTTCGGTTATATCCATCATCGGATATGGCAATACCTTTGGCGTTGGGCAAAACGTCGGCATCCCAACAAAAACTCAAAATGGATACGCAAACGTTACTTTAAAACTATTAAAGACAATCGGTGGACATTCGCTTGCACTACAAGCGACAGACGGGGTAAGGACAAAGAACTTGTCCTTTACCAAATAGCATCCACTCCTATCGTGCGTCATATAAAAGTCAAGGGTGACGCTAGCCCCGATAACTCCTTGTTAAAAGAGTATTGGGAAAAACGCCACCAGAAGCTTGGGAAAATCCGCTTCGATAAAAGTACTAAACCTTATACGATAGCAGAAAACCAAAACTGGAAGTGTCCAGAATGTGGCGACCCTTTACTCAGCGGGGAAGAAATCGAAATCCATCACATAGTACCTGTCGCTGAGGGTGGAACTGACGACGTGGAAAATCTTCAGCACTTGCATAAACCATGCCATAAACAGGTACACAAAACCCAAGTTAAATCTCGCTTGAAATAAGGCTTGAGCGCAGTGAGGTGGAAACTCTCATGCTGCGTTCTTAGGGGAGGGAAGAGAAGTGACTCTCGAACCTCACCCGACAGTGGCTACTCCTAACAGAACTAACAATCTGATTGAGGGAACGAATAAAAACGAGGCGTGGGTCTAGGAATGGTCGAATTCCAAGTAGGCAAGACGAGATGCGGAATTCCCACGTCACGGTAGGACGAAGCGTAATTGCTTCGAGGCATTCAGAAAACACCAAGTTGAGAAGAGCATGATTAGACACAGTGAAATAACTAGTGAATCTTGGAAGAAATTACCCTGGAAGAAATTTCGGAAAAATCTCTTTCGCCTTCAACGCAGAGTGTTTAAAGCAGTTTCAGTTGGCGACAAGCGCAAAGCTAGGTCACTCCAGAAATTGATTCTGAAGTCTTACGCAGCAAGGATGCTGGCAATTAGAAGAGTCACGCAGTTAAATGCTGGTAAGAAATCGGCAGGTGTTGATGGGAAAGTAGTCCTATCTGACAGCGAAAGATTCTCTTTGAGTTTGGAGCTAAGGAACAAGGCTGCCAATTGGAAGCATCAAGGGTTAAGAGAAGCACCAATCCCGAAAAAAACGGGAAAATCAGAACCCTTAAAGTGCCAACTATTGCGGATAGAGCTTGGCAATGCCTCGCTTACTTGGGGTTTTTTGCACAACCCCTCGAAGAGGTATATTCCACATTAGACCTCTTGCAAAAGTCCAGTAAAAAAGAGATAAATAGGTCAGTATGAGGGAAAATAATGACCTATGAAAAGGTGAAAGACCTAAAACCCCAAGAGTTCAAACGCCTTTGTGGAGTTAGAAAAGAGACGTTTGCTAAGATGGTTGAGTTAGTGGAAACAAATGAAAAACAGAAGATAAAAACCGGAAGACCGTCCAAATTAAGTCCAGAAAATCAAGTATTGATGACGCTCGAATACTTACGAGAGTACAGAACTTACTTTCATATCGGTCAACATTGGGGACTTAATGAATCAACAGTATATCGAATAATTCGTAAAACAGAAGATATTTTAATCAAGTCAAAGGAATTAAGGATTCCGGGAAAGAAACAACTATTGAAATCGGGAAACCCAATAGAGATAGCAGTTATCGATGTAACTGAAACTCCCCTGGAGCGTCCTCAAAAAAACAGAAAAAGTTCTACAGTGGCAAGAAAAAAAGCGCACTTTAAAATCTCAACTTATCGTTGAAAAAACAGCAAAGAGATTATCTGTATTGCATGCGGCAAGGGTAAAGAACACGACTTTAAGTTGTTTAAACGTAGTAAAACCAATCTAAAGACAGAGATACAGTGTCTCGGAGACCAAGGATATCAGGGAATAGCGAAAATCGACAAACAAAGTCGGATACCCCATAAAAAACCCAAGAAGAGCAAACTATCAAAAGAACAAAAAAAAGAGAATCATAAATTAGCTTCAGAGAGGATAGTGATTGAACATGTTTACCGTCGCCTCAAAATATTTAGAATTTTATCCGAGCGATATCGCAACAGAAGAAAAAGGTTTGGTTTACGCTTTAATTTAATTGCAGGCATCTATAATTACGAACTTCGTTTGAACTCAAATTAGTTAGCTGCCGCTACTTTTGCAAGAGGTCTATTGACCAATCTTAAAGGCAAAAGTAAAAAGACGTTAAGCAATCTTTGTCGGTTTGCACATAAGTTGAAAATCGTTACGCATAACGTGAAAATTTGGCACATAAGATGAAATTTATTTGCACATAAGCTGAAAAAACTCCCACAACCGCTAGTCTAAGGGGATTAACCTCAGATAACGGCGAGAAGTGAAGTGCCATCGGGAGCAGTCAGAGCCAGAAAAATCACCAATGCAGGCAACCGCAAGGTTATCGGCAAGTTTCCCAGCTTAAAGATGAACGCGGTTATCTGGTGGGAATCGCAGCTAGAACGCGACTACATCTACCTGCTCGAAATCGACCCAGAAGTCCTGTCCTATGGCGAACAGCCCTTGACGATTTCCTATACCGACAAAAGATATCTCCGGAATATAAACAGAGCGTGGGATAATAGCGACAAATGCAAAAAGTCAATCGCTCGTACGGAGTGTTATGGGTGCAATTTTAGAAGCCATCGAAAATAACCCCAAGGAGATTAAGCGCTTGCTTGGCATCGACCAAGAGCAATTTCGACAACTGATAGCTAAAACCGAGTTGCTGCATAAACAGAAGCAGGAGGAAATTGAGATAAAGAAGCTTCGAGTCAATAAAAAAGGGCGGAAAAAAACCTAAGTTATCTCAAAAAGAGCAAATTCTCTTGACTTTAATATACTTACGACATTCCCCAACATTTCAGTTGCTAGGTATCCAGTTTGGAGTCAGCGAAACTACGGCGAATGATATCTTCCACTATTGGCTACCAATCATCAGTGAAGCTCTCCCACCAACATTGATAGAACAAGTAAAAAAGTGCGAGGGAGATTATGAATGGTTACAGGAACTTTTAAGTGAACTCCAGCTAATAGTAGATACTTCAGAACAAGTTAGAGAGAGACCTGGAGGCTACCTAGAGCCAAAACAGTTCTACTCAGGGAAGAAGAAAACTCATACCATGAAAAATCAATTTATTGTCTTGCCAGATGGAAAGGATATCGTAGATATTCTCCCCGGAGTACCAGGGACCTAAAAGCGACATAAATTTGTTGAGAGAACGCTTTCGACAATTTGCCCCTAAGCAAAAATTTGGTGGAGACAAAGCCTATCAAGGAGAGGCACAGGTGACAACTCCATGCAAAAAACCTAAAGGTGGACAGTTAACTGATGAACAAAAACAACAGAATAGAGAGTTTTCTCAACAGCGAATTTTTGTAGAACACGTTATTCGTCTTATCAAAATATTTAACGTAGCCCGCGAGAGATTCCGTTTGAATTGTCTTAATTACAAGCCAGTAATCCTGGCTATTTGCGGATTAGTCAGACTCCGAATTAAGGCTTTAATTCTATCCTGTTAAAGTTCAGGTAGTAAAGGTGTTAAATGAGTTAATGGGGTGGCTATTTACAGAACAGAATTTAACAGCAACTACCTAAAAGCCTGATTTTGACGTTAAAACTGACTGGGTTGGCAGGTCTCGTTTAATCCTGGAAAAGCCAGTACCAGACGGGCATTGGGAGTTTTCGGAGATGTCTAAAGGGAAGCCAAGAAGATATACACCTGACTTTGTGGTCACTAGACCCCAAAAAACACAAGTTGTAGAAGTTAAACCGTCTAACCGAGCTGATACCGAGAAAAATCTCAATCTCTTCCGCAAAATCGCTCCAATTTGCACAGCTAACAACCAGGAGTTCGTTGTTGTCACCGAGCCAATGATTCGAGCGCAACCAAGACTCAACAATATCAAGCTGCTCTACAAATATGCCAGAGCCCCTATCGCTGTCCAACTATCTCGATTGCCTGCAATATTTTCACTCCACCGAACCGATTCGTCTACTCGATGCAGAGCGAGACTTGAAAGAGAGAGGAATTAATCGTTCTTTACTGTTGCGATTGCTTTGGTGTGGTTTTCTGGTGACTGACTTGATGCAACCCATTAACGCAGAAAGTCTAATTCAACTCTCAAAAGAGACACCCACCTGGGAGAGATTGAAAATCCAATGACCCGAATTTCTTTAAGAAAAGGACTACATCTAACCTGGCAAGGTCGTGAATACGTGATTGAGCAATGTTTAACAACAGGAGAAGTTCTTCTTCAAGACGTACTCACCAATCATCTATCCAGCCTCAAAGCCACAGCGTTAACTCAGTTGCTAGTTCAAGGGGAGCTTGAGTTTATTGAAGTTGAAGCTACAAGAGGAAAACAAAGCCATTCCCTAAAAGGATATATTAGCGCAGATTTTACTCAGCTCCCCTCAGAATTAAGAGAAGAATCGAAAAGAAAATACAGGTATATAGAACGGGTTCTCTCCAACAACATCTTGAAGCGAACTGAGTCAAACTTAAAACCCATTATCAACCAGGTGGCTCTTGAAATCGAAGATAGCCAACCTCCCTCATGGCTGACACTCTGGAGGTGGCTAAAGGATTACGAAGCATCGGGGCAAGATATTCGCTCTTTAGTACCCAAATATGTATCCAAAGGCAATCGTCAACCCCGACTCAACCCAGAAGTCCGGAAAATTATCTCCAAGGCAATTGAACAAGTGTATCTCAAACCCTCTCAAGCCTCCGGTGCTGATGTTTATGAACGGGTAATTATCGAAATTAATCAGTCTAATCGGCTGCGAGAAGCTATCGGGCAAGACTCCTTAGAAATCCCCAACATTGCAGCTATCTATCGTGCTATTCGCCAACTAGACCCTTACGTCAAAGCCGTGGGTCGCTATGGTAAAAGAATAACCAGCCAGATGTATGACCCAGTTCAAAAAGGTCGCATCCACTCCGCCCATTAGAAAGGGTGGAAATTGACCATACCAAATTACCACTGTTTGTTGTGGATACCCAAACCCGGATGCCGATTGGTACTCCTTGGCTGACCAGCGCCATCGATAAGTATTCAGGAGTAGTACTGGGTTATTACGCCAGTTTTGAGCCGCCTTCTTATTTATCGGTGATGCAATGCCTACTGCACGCTATTCGCCCTAAAAATTATCTTCACTCCCAATTCAAGAGCGTAGAAAATACCTGGGACACCTACGGTCTGCCGGAAGTGATTGTCGTTGACAACGGCAAAGAGTTTTACAGCACTCACTTTGAAGATGCCTGCCTTCAGCTTGGAATCGTCATCCAATACTCTCCCCCTAAAATGCCTTGGTACAAGAGTGCTATAGAACGGTATTTCGGAGCTTTAAATAGTCAGTTGCTTTCCGATGCTCCTGGAAAAACCTTCTCTAATTTTCTGCAACCGTCTGATTACGACCCCAAAAAGAATGCGGTAATTTCGTTTAAAGCTCTACAAGAAATTCTCCATATTTTTATTGTCGATATCCATAACCAGAGTTCCCATCCCGAACTGAAATCTCCTCGCTCTAAAGTGTGGGAATTAGCGATTACTGAATGGACGCCAGCTTTACCTCCGTCTAATCAAGAACTGAAAGTTTTAGTGGGCAGCATCACCACCCGAAAAGTTACCAGAAGAGGAGTGGAGTTTGAAGGTCTGCTCTACAACAGCAGCGAACTGGCTCGGCTGCGGTCAAATCATCAAAGTACTGAGAAAGCAACGGTTAAGTATGACCCCACTGATTTATCTTGCATCTATGTCTTAGACCCCACAACTCATCAATTTTTAGAGGTGCCTGCGCTTTGTGTTGAATACACTAAAGGGTTGACCCTCTGGCAGCACCAAGTCGTTAAACAACTGGCACGCCAAGAAGCTGAAACAGTGGACATTGTGGCTTTGTCCTTAGCCAAAGAAAAGATTCAACGAATTGTCGAGCGGGAATGGAATTCATCAAAGAAAGGTCGAACTCGGACTGCAATGGCGAGGTGGTTGGGGATTGGACGGTCTGGTTCTGGTGAGTGTAGTCAAAGCCAAGAATCGAACGACAGCAGCAGTCAACCTCATTCGAGATCAGGACTCTCTGACTTGGGCAGTACCCATAATCCCAACCCTGCCCAAGAATCTCTGCCATCACCAGAACTACCACAGACATCTCAACCCAAGTCCCGTCGTCGGTCATCCACCAAGGCGGGTGGTCAGAAAGTCAACTCGCCAGCTCAACCCGAAAACCATGATACTTCAACCGATAATTGGCAGCCAGATTTATCGGGATGGGATGTCAGCATCGGGTTACCAACTTACCCCAGTGAGGTCGAACCTGATGCAGATAGATAAAAAGTCGTTACAAACTATGACCTTTAAAGAGCGGCTCTACATTGTCAATAACATCTACGTCGTCTATCCCCGGTTCAAGGAAATTCTAAGTGCCATCGATGATTGTCGTCATTTTTCGGACTTGAAAGATGAACCGGAATGCTTATTTTTAAAGGGTGCGACGGGAGCCGGGAAAACTACGCTCATCAAGAGCTATGAAAAAGATTATCCCAGAAAAGAAACTCCAGAAGGGACTGTAGTTCCCATCCTGTCGGTCACGATTCCTTCCCCGGCTACCGTCAAAAGCGTCGTCAGTAAGCTGCTTTGGGAACTGGGAGACCCAGCCTATGAGCGGGGCGCTATCAGCAATCAGACAATTCGACTGATTGGATTGATGAAAGATTGTGGGGTATCCCTTGTTTTCTTAGATGAATTCCAACATTTTATTGACCGAGATTCAGCCAAAGTCCTCAAAACGGTATCTGACTGGTTGAAGGACTTGATATTAGATACAAAAGTGCCAATGGTTTTAATTGGACTGCCGGAGGCGGAAACCGTTTTTCAGTTCAACCCGCAATTGAGCCGGAGGTTTGCGAATCGGCATAATCTTAGTCCTTTTGAGTGGTCGGTGGATGCTGGGAAAGAATTTCGCACGTTTCTCCACGCAGTCGAGTCTCAACTTCCCTTATTGAAGCCGTCGGATTTGGCTAGTGAGGAAATGGCACTCCGTTTTTACTATGCCTCGGATGGAATTGTCGCCTACGTCATGAAGCTGGTTCGGTATGGAAAGACATCTAGCACTCAAACAAGGCAAAGAAAAACTGGACTTAAATGTTTTAGCAATTGCTTTTGACAAGTATGTCAAAGCCGATAAGCCAACTAAGCACAATCCTTTTTTAACTGATGAATTTATGGAGGATAGTCAAGAGAATCTGACTTTTTTCAAGCCAGCTCAGGTTGGAGCTACTAACTCCAGAATCAAACCGAAGAAGAAAACTAAAAAGGTATCTGATGTTTTGCATAAATAGAGTAAGAGAGCAGTAAGCATCATCGTGAAGAGTAGAAGACTGTTGAGGAGACCTCGACCCTATCCCGATGAAAGTCTGGGGGGTTATATCATCCGACTTACTGAGACCAACTACTACTCGTCTCCTAAGTGGATTTTTCAAATGTCCGGTTTAAGAGCAAGAGGAATATATGGCAATGTCTTCAATCGTGAGAAAGATGATTTATCTAGGCTGAGCAATATTTCTGATGTCGAGGCAGATATTCTTTGGTCGATGGCATTTCCTGCCAATACCTTGATTTACCCTAAAGCTGTGAAGCAAGTTAAGGTTTTTGGCAATATTGTTCCAACTGATGCTTTAAATCGCCAGCAGATTCAACTGTGTCCGATTTGTTTGCAGGAAAAACCTTATTATCGTTTCTTTTGGGAGTTATCAGTTGTTAGTGCCTGTCCTCTTCATCATTGTTTACTGATTGATAGATGTCCCCAGTGTCAAGAGCCGATTCCCTGGTCTAGACCTAAAATAGCTATATGCTCCTGTCAATTTGACTGGCGCTCTTTCCAGCCGCCAGCCGTGGAAAACGAACACATCACCTTATCCAGTCTTATCTATAAGCTGTGTCATCTAGGGGGTTTGCCTTCTGAGAATCACTTAAGAGTATCTTCAGATAATCCTGTGACTCAATTAAATTTGGGGAGTCTAGTGAATCTTTTAGTTTCTCTGTTAAGATTTTGTCGCCTTCCGGGAATTAGATACCAAGTGTTTCCGCCCAAAGAAGCCAGTTTAGCATTTGACTTGAAATCGGTAAGTGAGTTTGAGCGAGTTTTTGCTTTATTGAAAAATTGGTAGGATAACTTCTGTCAATTAATGGATAGGCACGAGGTTTTTCTTGGATATGGTGCTTCTAACAGATATGTTTATGGTTGGCGGTTCAGAGATGTTATGATTTTTTTTGAATCAGTGTTTATTTGGTTCGCTCAAGAGTCTTGGGAATTTATCCAAGAGGTCTTCGCCGATTATTTTGAAAGATTTTTGAGAAAGGTTGCCATTAAAAATATCCAGATATCTTTCTATAAAAAATTTCGGTATTACTCAATTTGTATCTCGTTAACTCGAAAAACTCGTCTAACCGAAAAATTAGCATCTAGGTCGGAACTGGAAGGACTAACCTTAGCTAAACTTTTTGCTGAAAGTCGAATCGATATGTATAAAGAAACCCTTTTCTTTCGGATGAGATACTTCTCTGACTGCTTCTAGATTTTAGATGTATAGAGAGCCGGAACAATACCTACTCTCTCATTTGGAGCTTTCGACCCCAAACCTCACTGACGGAAGTTCTCCCTAAAGGGAGAACTTCCCACCTCTGGAATGATTGTCATTCTCTGTTAGCCGGCTCTAGTACTTCTCTAGTTCTCCTCCACGGCTCTCAAAGCCTTAACCAATTCCGGTTAAGGGCTGGAATCCAGCGCCTGAGGGTCGAAAATTTCATCTAATGCGTCATAAGGGTAGGAAATTTTCATCTATTGGGTCAAAATTTTTCATCTTATGTGCAAATCAGAGGGCTGAAAGTGCTGTCAGTCCGTGGGAAAAATTTCAACTTATGTGCAAACTTACAATTTCCTTGGCTGGCACTTCCGGGTGCAGAGCAACGGGAAGTTTAGATGTGTCCCTTCAGAGGATAACTACAAAGCTTTCCGTAAGAAAGTAAAATCCATCGTCAATAACTCAAATTATGGTTCCACTGTCAAAGCCGAGAAATTGGCACCAGTGGTTAGAGGCTGGAGGAATTACCACAGGTTCTGCAAGATGGAGGGGGAAGAAATTCCCTTTACCACTTAGAAACTAGAGCCTTCAAGGTATTCAACAAGGAATCGAAACAGAATCGTTACTCTAGTAAGAAATTACTAGACAAAGCGTTCCCATCGGTTCCTTACTCTGAAAATAATGGGTCAATGTTAAGGGCGAGAAATCACCCTATGACGGCGATCTAGCCTACTGGAGCGGGCGAAACAGCAAGCTCTACGACGGCGAAACCTCTAAAGCCTGCAAAAGGCAAAACCATACCTGTGGTTTTTGTGGATTAAAGATGCTTAGTGGGGAAAAGATTCATCTGCACCATGCAGACGGAAACCATAACAATTGGAAGAAAAAGAACCTTCTAGCTGTCCACCGAAGCTGCCACCAACTACACCACAGAGGCAAAAGCTACGGCTAAGAATGTCGGGAGCCGGATGCTCCGAAAGGCGCACGTCCGGATCTAAATGAGAGGTGCGGAGGATAATACCTCCCATCGACTCAACCCTAATAAGATGCATTCTTGGCGCCAGCTTCACTGTGCTTTATACAATGCTTGTGTTGAGCATCGTAGAACTTCTTATCAAAGGTTCAATAAGTCGGTTGGTTACTACGACCAACAGGATTGTTTGCCTGAATTTAAGAAGTGTTGGATAGAGTACAAAGAGCTTGGTAGTCACGCATTGCAAGATACCGTTAAACGTGTTGATTTCGCTTTCCGGAGGTTTTTTAAGCTCAAGTCAGGATATCCAAGGTTTAAAGCTAGTCGTCGTTATAAAGGCTGGACTTATCCTTGTAAGTCAGGGTGGAGTGCCTCATTGCGAAAAATGTGATTATCAATGCGATAGAGATGTTGCAGCGGCAATGGTTATGCTTCAATATGCAAGGGGGCAGGAACTGTCCTCTTCAGGCGTAGATGAGTCCACCTCTGTTTATTGCCGAAGCTTTAAGCAAGTTGCTCAAGTGAAGCGTCAGAAACGTACAGCTCAGCAATAGCGGCTGTACGTAGTTCAGAATAGTGAGTCAGGAAGCTACTTTGACCAGACCAATTAATCTCTTCGAGTATGAATCATTAGCGCCACAGCATCTATCCCCAATGGCGCTGGATTATTACGCTAGTGGTGCTTGGGATGAAGTGACTCTGCGGCATAACCGCACTGCTTTTGAGCGATTAAAACTCCGCCCTCGAATGCTGGTGGATGTCTCTCAACGAGACTTGATCACAGAAATTCTAGGGCAGTTTTTCCCACTGCCAATTTTGATTGCGCCGATGGCTTTCCAATGTCTAGCTCATCCAGAAGGAGAATTAGCCACAGCAAAAGCAGCAGCCGAGTTGGGAGCAGTGATGGTTCTCAGCACAATGTCCACTAAAAGTTTAGAGGAAGTGGCGCGGCTAAGGCAAGAGACAAACCCATGGTTTCAGCTATACGTGCATCGCGATCGCTCTCTCACTCAAGCTTTAGTAGAACGCGCTGAGGCAAATGGTTTCACCGCTCTTTGTTTAACAGTAGATGCACCAGTTCTAGGGCGTCGAGAAAGAGATCAACGCAATCAGTTTACTCTGCCTCCAGAGATGGAACTGGCGAATTTAACGACAATGGCTAACTTAGAGATTCCCCAAACAGAGGGAGAGTCGGGGTTATTTACTTACTTTACTCAGCAGCTTGACCCAGGTCTTACCTGGCGGGATGTAGAATGGCTGCAATCTTTAACCAAATTGCCTGTCGTAGTCAAAGGAATTTTGCGAGGAGATGACGCACTGCGGGCGGTGGAACACGGTGTCAAAGCAATAATTGTATCTAATCATGGTGGTAGACAGTTAGATGGGGCGATTGCTACTATCGATGCCCTACCTGAGGTGGTAGCTGCAGTGGGAGACGCCGCAGAAGTCTTGATTGATGGAGGCATTCGGCGCGGTACTGATGTATTTAAAGCCCTAGCTTTGGGAGCTAAAGGGGTACTGGTGGGACGTCCCGTGTTATGGGGTTTAGCAGTAGATGGAGAGGCTGGAGTGCGACATGTGCTGCAACTATTACGGGATGAGTTGGATGTGGCAATGGCTTTGAGTGGTTGTGCCAACCTAAAGGATATCGATGCCAGTTTTGTGAAGCGGTTGTAGAAATTCTTAATTCGAGCATGGCAATCCTATGTGAACAAGGGCATGCTTATTACTTATTACTTACTACTTACTACTTACTACTTACTACTTACTACTTACTACTTATTACTTACTACTTACTACTTATTACTTATTACTTATTAAGGGGGACAAGAGAGAGGTGATTGCATCTATGGCCAGTTGGCCCCGTTCGCCACATTTCAGATTTGAGGGTAGATCAAGCTGAGGTGCTTTACCTCAGCGCGGCTACCGATCTCGGTGATGATGGTCTCTTTACTTCTGCTGTCTACATTGCTGGTGTATTTAGTGTACAGGGTAAGCAAATTTCTTTCCGCCAGAATCCTAATTTAGTTACCGTTTATCATTTAGACAATCACAAAATAGAAGCTATTGAACTAGTACCAGAGGCAGCAGGTGGCGTATTCCTGGGTACGGATGACGAAAATAAGGGTTCATCTATCTTTAGTGGAAAAGATAGCCTATGCGAACCCCCGGTATTAGGAAGATAACGACTTTGATAAGAACCTGATGTTGTGTCTCCTCAAAACCCCCCTTACAAGAATTGAGGGCTTGAGTTCAATTTTCTTTAATCAGTGCTATTTCACTATAATTTTGTTCCTAAGATGTCAGCTTTTTGGTAAATTATGGGTCTATTTTCAAGCTAAACTGCGCAAAAAATAAAAGCGATCGCTCTGCCAATTTTTCCCTTTAATTCGCCCTAAATAACCAGTCAAAGGGGAGGAAAGTTCAACTAAAATTTCGTGCATTTCTTGGGGGCTTAATTGTGGAGTCTGACTAGAGGCAGAATAGGTATTGTGTAAGGCATCAATTGCTGTATCCTTAAGCCCCGCGTTATGCAGATAATTTTTAACTAGCTGCACTAGATGCGATCGCACTTTGATATTTTGGCGTACTTCAGCTAAATATTGCTCGACTTTTTCATCAATCAAGCCATAGGTATCCTGGAAGTATTCCTTGAGCTTGATTAAGTCGATACAGCCTTGGTGCTGTGCTTGCATTTCCACCAGACTTTGCAGAGTTTCTGGATGAATCACGCTGATTTTATGCTCCTTGGCGGTTTGTAAGGCAGTGGGAGTTAATTTAGCTGGTGCCACAATTAACCTGAGACAATAGTCATACTTTGCTTGAAGATGTTTATAGTCTAGCTTGGACAGTTCTAGTAGCATCTGCTCAAGCTGTTTTTCACTGAAGTTTGCTTGACATTTTCCTACTATTGGATAGGGAGCTTCGCTATAAAAATCTAGGGTATCAGTGCCGAGATTTACCTCAGATTCAAGACTAGCTTGTCGGTTTTCATTAGAGTTAGTAAAACCTAGTTTAAGTAAGCCTTGACGTACTAGCTGGTTAAACTCTTGGGCATCACCAGAATTGCCTACTTTAGCTATTGTTTCTATCCAGATTAAATCAGAGTCTACTCGCTGGAGGGGTTGAGGGCTAACCCAACCGAGAAAAGATTTGATTTCTTGAGCAAGTTCTTTGGCAGCGAAGTTGGTGTCGGCAAGAGGTACAATCTCTCTATGCAACCACTCGAATTTACACAGTGGTGGTAGTTGTCGCTCTTTCATCTGGCGAGAGCGTTGTTCAAAAAAGACTCTGCCAAACACGGGCGTTGTCTCAGTTACCGTCAGGGGTTGCGGCAAAGGCATAAACCGACCATTGGCAACTGTGGGTATTTCTAGAGGCTGAGGTAGTCGATACACGCGCAGGTAAGCCAGAAAGATGTATCCTCGCTTCTTGAAAGTTTGCTGCAAGGCTTCTTTTGTCCATACTGTCAGCCGCGACAGAAGCTCAACAGAGTCTGTATCGTCGAGAATTTGGCATAATTCGCACCTCGCCCAGGCTCTAATTAAAACTGTCTCAGAATCTAGTTCAGCTAAGCTCTGTTGAGCCATCTGGAGAAAGTTTGAGCGGTAATACTGCTCAGTAGGTAGGGCGTTGGTGAAAGTATCACAGGGATAGAGAGCAAATTGTCGCCCCGGATTAACGAAAATTCCGGGCATAGCAGCAATGGTTTGCCCTTGGAGTAAGGCTTCTACGTCAGGCGCAGGTAGAGGGAATGCGGTATTAATGATCACTGATGTATTCATTGCTAGTCAGCCCTGCTGGTTGGCAAGTCAGTTGGTCATCTGAACTCCCTACTTATCCTAAATCACGCCGGAAGTAGAAATGATAATTCCCGGAACTACCCTTGGTACGCCCTAAATAGCCGATTAAGGGGGAGGAAAGCTCGATGAGAATTTCTAGTAGCTCTTGTTTCCCTGAAGCCTGGGGTGGGTTGGATTGGACAAACCCACCGTAAAGTTCATCAATCCCGGCATTCTCTTGGTTGGCTCTTTCTAAAAAGTCTTTAACTAGCTTAACAATGTGCGATCGCAGCTTAATATTTTTTTCAGCTTTGTCGATGTAACCATTTACTTTATCATCTGCTGAGCCAAAAGGGGTTTGTTGCAAACATTGCTTGAGTTCCAGTAAGTCTACAGAGCCTTGATACTCTGCATGTAGTTCCACCAGTCTTTGTAGCGTTTCTGGGCGAATGACATTCATTTGATTTTCTGTAGCTGTTCTCAGGGCGTGTTTATTTAACTCTCCCGCCGCTACGATTAATTTAATGGAGCGTTCATACTGAGCTTTACCCAGATGATTCATACCAATTTTGAGTAGTTGCGCAGGTGCACCATCGGTGACTTTCTCGGTTTTGGTTGCTTTGCATTCACCTACTATTGGGTAAGGAGCTTCACAGTAGAAATCCATACCACCAGCACCACCTGTTGAGTCTGGAGCCAAACTAGAACCTGTAAAGCCTAATTTTAATAAACTCCTGCGCACTAGTTTTTCAAAGGTTTGGCCGTCGCTAGAGTTTCCGACATTGGCAATTGTCTGAATCCAAGCTAAATCTGAGTCAATTTGTTTTGTTATTTTAGTACTGTCCCAGCCTAAAAATGTTTTAATATTTTGGTCTAGTGCTGCTGCTGCTGGCTTATTGATTGAGAGTTTCGCGATCGCACTTTGTAATTCTTCTAATTCTGGATATTGCGGCGGTTCTAGTTTTTCCAGTTGGCGACGACGTTGGGAGAAAATGCGATCGTTTAGTACTGGCATTGCCTCGGAAACACTCAGCGATCGCGGCAAAGGTACAAAATGACGTTCTTGGTTATATACTGGCAATTCTATGGGCTGAGGTAGCAAATAAACGCGCAGGTGAACTAGAAAAATATGAGGTCGTTGTAGAAGGATTTGCTGCAATGCTTCTGTTGTCCAAACTGTTAAGTGGGACAAAGATTCTAGCTTTGCTGGATTATTGAGCATCTGGCATAATTCACACCTCGCCCAAGCTTTAATCAAAACTGTGTCAGAAGACAGTTTGGCTAAAGTTCTTTGGGCAATGGGCAAAAAACTTGAGCGATAGTATTGCTCAGGTGGCAGAGAGTCACTCAAAGTATCGCAGGGATAAAGAGCAAATTGCCGTCCTGGGTTGACAAATATCCGAGGCATTGCAGCAATCATTCGCCCTTGAATTAAGGCTTCAACGTCTGGTGAGGTTAGGCTTAAGGCGGTTGGGAGCGAAACTTGCTGACTCATTATGTATCGCCTTATACGTTTAATTCAATGCCATCAGCTACATCAGAGACATTCTGAGGAACTCTCATCGGCAAATCTTCATCTGTTAGATTATCTGGTTCCTGACCTGACGGATCGCTTAAAATTTCTCGAATAAGGGGATTATTGATAGCTAATTTCTTTTGCTCGATGAAGTCGAAAATTTGCTCCTCGCTCAGTTCATAACTTTCTCGATTTTGATAGACAGACAAGATGGCTAGAAGAGGTTTAATGTCTTGCTCTTGTAGTAGAACCCATTCTCCACCTTTTTCAGTCAAAAGTATTCCGACACATTGTTGAGCAACTCTGGCACCAGGATTGATTGTTTTAGAACGAACTAGGCAACCACGAGTTAGATCAAATCTTTCATAATCAATTAGCCGCTTTAAGGCTGCCCCCTGATATCTTCCTCCAGATTGCTCAAGAACAGCTACTCCAATTTTAACTGCTTGTTTATTTTCTGTACCGACTATTTTGAAGTGAATGTATCCTTGGCTATTACCTTGTATTTCTTTGACTTCATCAATGGTTACTCCCTCTATTGTTTGCTGACGAAGAGTTGAGAAAGCTAATTTTAAAGCCTCAGCAATTTCATTATTGTTCTCTTCTGATAAAACATCTATATTTCTTTTGATGCCATCTAATTCCGTTTCAAAACAAAGTTCAACAATGTTTTTTTGAGGTTTTCTATTATCTGCAAGTTTAAAGTTTTCCGCACACCATCTTATAACCGATCTTAACGTAGGCTTTTGCTTACCCATATCCCTAAGTTTACTTTCGTCAAATGGATAGAGAGGATAAGGTGGCTTTTGTTGATTTTCACCATAAAACTCTTTGAGCCAATGAGATACAAGATCAATAACATTATCTGAGTTTAAATATCCGAGTTTTAGTGGTTGCATGTCTGTACGTTCGCTAACTAAACGAGCCATGGCCGCCTCAGCATTGGGTAAAACTCTAACTTGGTAAGTCCAAGTTTCAGCATACATAGCTAGTAAGAAAACACCACGTTTAAGGGTGTTGTATAAATCTTTGGTTAAACTAGCAATAAGCTGTGCTAGAGTAAAACCATTTTCATCAATATCCAAAGAATCGAGTTCATCAAAGCAAATGATCGGCACTCGATAATCACTTATGATATCAAGAATTTGACGTGCTTTATTGAAGGCTTCTACTTCTCTATCTTCTCGTTTAGGATTGGGTAGCCCCATCGTTTCTGCTTGGGTCTGACTTAACTCCAAACCCGATAACCAGTGGGTTGCATATGGAGCATGAGAAGGGGAAAGTGTCCACAAAATTGCCGTAACGATATAAGGATCGTCTATATCAGGTTTAACCTGAAGAACAAGATTGGTGAGCCTATCAACTAGCTTATTTGAATATTTTCTCAACCAATTAGGGAAACTAGCAATATATTGCTTAGGAGTGTAATTCCAATTTTTGGCTTCATTAATCAAAGCAGCAGCAATTTCCTGCCATTGCATTACCCCTTGGCTACCAAAGGCTCTTAGGCTAGTAGTTACATTGTTAATAAATTTAGCCTTGATTTGGTTTAAGTTGTCATATTTACTCATGTATACAAACAAAGCATCACTATTAGCTTGGTAGTGATGACGAATCCGACTGATAATATGGCTTTTGCCTAGTCCTTTTTCGGCCGTGATAGTAATTCCTACGGTTTGACGTTCCCCGCGACGCACTTTAGCAACTGCATCAAACACAGCATCAGACGCATGAGCATTAATTGAAGGAACATCAGGAAAACCTTTTCCCCAAATTTGTAATGGTCTGACAACACTATGTCCAGCAAAGGGATTTTTACTTTTGATTAATTCTTCAATGGAAGACATAAATCTAGTACTTGTGGTGTGATGTGAACAACGAGAAAATTCAAGACGACAAGAAAGGCAAAACAAAATGATTTAGGCTATTAAACGTCTGGCATAACAGCGCAATCCATCAAGTTCTGTTGTAATAGAATCCTCAATTTTGTCCGGCGCACTATCTTCTACGCTTCCACCCTGAAGTTGCAAAATATCGTTAGCTTGCATTTCTAGCAGCCACTCATTAAATTGAGAACGACTAACCCGATCACCTATTACCCGTCTCATCCGATAAATTGGTACTAGATCATCCAAGTTGTAGTCCCGATTCAGCTTGTCATAAACATCCAACGCAACTTCCTTAAACTCGTCATAAGATGCGATCGCCGCTTGCGGCGCTACACTCTGCGTAATCGCCTTTTCTTCAGCTTTTGCTAGCTGAGTAGGAACGCTAACAGCACCATTTGTCTGTGCAACCCACTTGGCTAAAGCATTAGCAACCCAAGTTCCAATAATCGTCCCCCCAAACTTTACCTCACCACTTTTGAGCATCTCTCCTAACATCTCCACGCCTTTAGGAGATAAAGAAAACTTGTTTTTGGTCGTCTTGAGTGCTCCCGCCTCTTCCAATTCATCAAAGAGTCCTTGATAAGCTGATACTTTCTGACTCTTACGTACAACTCGTTTTGTCAGCTTACCTTTGGCTACTTCTGTCTTCGTTCCATCCAGATCCCACAAGGCGAGAAGTAGGCGAATTTTGGCTTGGGGGTCATTAACTGCTTTTGTTGTCATTTCAATCCTTCCAGGTAGTAGCAGATAAAATTATCACTCTTCATGCGTCTACCTACTGATAGCTTAACCATCCCTCTCAGGCAAATCACTAGTCGAGCATTTCCTAATAATCACTGCTGGTGGCACATACGCACTATACATAGATTACCCACTTCGACCCGGATAGTAACGAAGAACACCAAATTTTTTGACGTGGCTGATCACGAGTACGAAAAAACAATCAAGATACCCGACTTCTTGATCGAAACCCTGATTGCTACGAATAAATTTGATTGAGAAGTCGGGGATCTGCCGGAAACTTTGGTATTTAGCTAAAGTAAATTTACTTGATATAAACCAAAACTTTAGCCTTTAGGTGAACTGATAATTGCCTGTAATCCCTTCACCAATCTCTCAATCCCCTCCGCCGCTGTTTCTTGCTGCAACGCACCATAAGCAACCCGCAAATAACACCCATCATCCATACCAAAAGTAGTACCAGGAATAACCGCTACTCGATACTCCCGAATCAATCTTTCTACTAACTCAAAAGCATTCAGCTTAGTATGAACCTTTAGGAAAAAATAAAACGCCCCATCAGCAGGCGCAACTGTACATAAATCTTCTATCTCTTGAAGTGAATTAAGCATTAACTCTCGCACAACTGCGATCGCTTTTGTATAACCACGGCAATAACTTGCTCCCACCTGCAAAGCCCCTAATGCCGCATACTGAGAAATTACCGGAGGGCAAATCAAAATTGTATCCTGGATTTTTTTAACCGAAGCCAGCAAATGTTGTGGAATTACCATATAACCAATACGCCAGGAAGCAAAACCATAGGCTTTAGATAGACTGAAAAGAGAAATTGTGTGTTCGCTACTCTCAGTAAATGACCCTGGAGAACAGTGCTTTACTCCGTTGTAAGTAAAATATTCATAGGCTTCATCACTAATATGATAAATTCCGCGATCGCGACAAATTTGATTAACTCTACGTAGCGCCTCCTCTGCATAAACTACCCCAGTAGGATTATTCGGTGAAATTGTCACTACCGCCCGTGTTTTTTTTGTAATTGCCTGACTAATTGCTTCGGGAATTAGCTGATAATTTTCATCTGTTGCCACTAGCACTGGACGACAACTAGCCATAGCGATCGCCATTTCGTGATTGAAATAATAAGGCGTTTGCAGGATAATTTCATCGCCCGGATTAGTAATTGCAAGAATCGCATTGATAAATGCCATATTGCTACCGGCTGTAACAACAATACAGTTTTTATTATTGACTTTTATGTCATTTTCTGATGTTAACTTTGTCTCAATTACTTCTAATAAAGGTGCAATACCCTGGACTGATTTGTACTGATGATTCTCAGTCACAGCCAGAAACTGAGAAATTTGTGCGATCGCTTCCTGTGGTGGTGCATAATAGACAACACCTTGCCCTAAAGAAATCGTTCCAGGACAGTTGCGTATCAGTTCACCAACGACAGGAATAATCGGCGACTGCACTGCTTGCATGCGAGAGGTTAAAATGTCCATGCGCTTGACTTGAAAAGAAAGAAACAAAACCTACACGAGTGCTGGCAGGTAATAACTTCTAACAATAAGCTGTCGTGCATTTAAATTACCTATTTTCTGTTTCTTGTTCAGGAGTTCCTTTTTACCAATTATCAAATATTCATACCCTATTTAAATGCAGCAGCAGTTTATGGGCATCAACTCCCTTCTCAAACCTTTCCAGCGCTTTGGTGTTCATCTCGGTTTAGAACGCATTCAAAGACTCTTAGCGGACTTAGGCAACCCCCACCACTCAATCCCAATAATCCACGTCGCAGGGACAAATGGCAAAGGTTCCGTATGCGCCTACCTTTCCTCGATACTTACCGCAGCAGGTTACCGAGTGGGACGCTACACTTCCCCTCATTTAGTTAATTGGACAGAGCGTATCTGCCTTAATGAACAGCCAATTCCAACTGAGTTACTCGAAAAAGTACTGTTGCAAGTGAAGTTAGCAATTCCAGAAAATTGTGAAGATTCGCCTACTCAATTTGAAGTGATTACCGCCGCTGCTTGGTTGTATTTTGCCCAACAACAGGTAGATATTGCTGTAATAGAAGTGGGATTGGGGGGAAGACTCGATGCAACTAATGTATGTGAGCAACCCTTAGTAAGTATCATTACTTCCCTAAGTCGGGAACATTGGCAAGTGCTGGGCCCCACCTTAGCAGATATTGCCACAGAAAAAGCTGGTGTCCTCAAGGCGGGTTGTCCTGCTATTATTGGTTCTCTACCGCCGGAGGCTAAACAAGTGATTGCCTCGCGGATTGAACAGTTAAGTTGTCCAACAGTATGGGTGGAACCAGCAACAGAGTTACCAACTAGAGAATTACACCAGGAAAGATGGGTAAAATATCAGGGAATTGAGTATCCCTTGCCGCTATTGGGAGAAGTGCAACTGACCAATTCTGCAATAGCGATCGCTACATTGCAAGTTCTCCGTTCCCAGGGTTGGCAGATTTCCGAGACAGCAATAATTTCCGGCATGGCAAACACTTGCTGGCTGGGGCGTCTACAATGGACTAGTTGGCACAATCACCCCATACTAATTGATGGTGCCCACAATCGCGCCGCCGCCCAAGCCCTTCGTCAGTATGTCGATACTCTCAACACCTCAGTAAGCTGGGTAATGGGTATGCTCTCAACGAAAGACCATACTGAGGTCTTCAAAGCGTTGCTGCGACCTCAAGACCGATTGTATCTCGTGCCAGTATCTGACCACAGCTCTGCTGAACCAGAAGCCTTAGCGACTCTTGCTCAAAGTATTTGTCCGGAGTTAAATAATTGCCACACTCATTCTAATTTAAACGCAGGACTAGAGGCAGCAACTTCTCAAGACGCCACAACTCCCAAAAATGTGATTGTTTTGTCTGGCTCACTATATCTAGTGGGACAATTTTTGCGGGAAGCTGAACCCAACCCTAAGTAAACCCTCTGGTTCCCCATTCGTCCCCTAACAGTGCAACGCCATCACTGATGCTAACGTTAGGTTGCAAATTCAGTAATCAAATACCACACAATAAGCTAGATTGGTTACCATGCATCTTGATAGGTATTGTTAAATATTAAGTTTTTCATAACTTAGCGCCACTCTAATCTTAATCTTTGCTCCCGCCAAACCAGGATATGTTTAACCGTTTTCGAGATCTGTTTTCCCAGGGCAAGAAAGGCATCGGTATAGAACTGGCTCCGGAGCGAATTAATATCGCTCAACTGCGTAAGCAGGGCCAGGGCTTCAAAGTCACCGCGCTCTACTCCCATGATGTACCAGAAGGTATCTTTGACGGAGGGCAAATTACTGACTCCGTAGCTTTAGCTGAACTGATTGAGGCAGCCTTAGCCCAGAGTAAAATCAAGGCTGAGCATGTTGCTACTGCCGTACCGATGCGGGAAGCGATTATCCGCATTATTCCCATTCCCGCCGAGCTAGATGATAATGAGCTACGAGATATGGTGCTCAATCATGAGGCTGGTTTGTATCTACCCTATCCCCGTGAAGAAGTAGATTTAGATTATCAAAAACTGGGCTTCTTCGTTGATGAAGATGGTATCGAAAAAGTGCAAGTACTGCTGGTGGCTACCCGCAGGGAAGTGACAGACATGTATATCGATACATTTAAGTTAGCTGGGTTAAAGTTGGATGTTCTGGAAATTAATAGCTTTGCTCTAATTCGCACCATCAAAGAACAACTGCGGCAATTTACACCGCAAGAAGCCGCTGTATTAGTAGATATTGAATTTGACAGCACCGAGATAGCAATTATCGTCGAGGGAGTGCCTCAATTCTCCCGTACAGTTCCCATCGGTACTTTCCAACTACAGAGTGCCCTTTCGCGAGCGATGAATCTACCTCCTTCCAGAAATACAGAATTGCTACAAGGCATGACTATTCCTAGTACTCAACCAGATGGTGACCACACGGGAGCTACGGGCATTAATCCCGGTATGGCAGCACTGCTAAGAGTCTTGGGAGAACTGGCTGATGAACTGCGCCGCTCCATCGATTTTTACCTGAATCAGAGCGACAATCTAGAAGTGGCACAGCTACTTCTAGCAGGCCCAGGAGGTGGCATTGGGCAACTAGATGAGTTTTTCACACAACGCTTAAGTTTACCAACTACTCAGGTAGATCCGGTTACGGCTCTTTCTTTAGAGGTGGATGAAGAAATTCCGTCGGTGCGACGACCGGGGTTAGGAACTGTACTGGGATTAGGATTGCGGGAGGTTTAAAATCATGTATAGCTTAGATGTCAATTTCTTAGTTGACCGACCTGAATATAGCTCTGGTGAGCAGGGAACCGAGGTACCCAAAAAAGCTAGGCAGCAAGCAGAAATGAGGCCGCTAATTTTGGGTATGGTGGCGGGTATCCTACCACTGGCATTAGTCGGTGGCTTGTTACTTTTCCTACAGCAGCAAACAGGTCAGTTAGAGGAAGAACAAGCTAGAGTCACTCAAGAACTAGAACGCTCAAATGCACAGAGAGCACAAGTTGACCAACTAACCAAACAAATTAACGCAACTAACGAAGAAACCCAGGCGCTGGCAACCGTTTTTAATCAAATTAAGCCGTGGTCAGCCATGTTGCAAGACATTCGTGAGCGCGTTCCCCCTGGAGTGCAAATCCAAACCATCGAGCAAACTGAAGCGGCTGCTAATAAAGCGTCATCTAATGCTGCTAATGCCCAGGCTGCCAACAGCGATACACGACAACCAGTTAAGCTGGAAATTACCGGAACAGCCAGGTCTTTTGACGACGTAAATTACTTTCTACTAACATTACAGCGGTCTTCATTTTTTAAGGGTGATCAAACACAATTAGTCAGTGCTGATTTAGTCAATAATCCTACCAAATTGGAAGTTCCTAAAACCCAGAATCAGTCAGGAACTCAAGTCAAGTACGAACTACCGAAGGTGGTAGAATACAAAATTCAAACGAACCTAAGTAATGTGCCAGCTTCTGAGTTACTCCGAGAGTTGGATAGTAAGGGTGCAGTGGGATTAGTAACTCGGATTAAAACCCTTCAGCAGAAAGGAGTGATTCAACAATGACATACATCGATGCCGATAAAGAGTTTGTCCTGGCTGAGGGGCCAGAAACAACTCCTGAATATCCCACAGCCTTTGGAGTTACTATCACTCCCAAAGTTGGAGGTATATTTATTGCACTTTTAGGTCTTGCGGGGGCTTTCTATCTACTGCTTAATGTAGTACAGCCTTCTTGGGAAAGATATCGAAGCTTGCAAGCAGATATTGCCGACAAAAAAAGTCAAATTCAATCAAAGGAAGAAATCCAGAAACAGATTCAGCAGAAAAAAGAAGAACTAGCGCAAGCAAAGCAGCAAAACCGACAGGTCCTGAGTCTATTTGCTAATGAAAAAACCTTAGATACTTTGCTCTTAGACCTCAATACCTTCGTTAAAGACAGAAATGGTACATTAGTAACTTTTCAACCAGACCCAGAGGGACAAGTTATCGTCAATGATGGCTCTTTAGGCCCATTGGTCAACGGGAAACTAAAACGCCAAACCATCGATATCGAGATGGAAGGTAGATTTGAACAAGTCCAATCAATCATGCGTAGTTTCGAGCGCTTGCAATCCCTCTTGCTGGTTAAAGACTTTCAAGCCGAAGTGAGTACGCCTCAGCCACTGGTAATTAACCAGGGCAAAGTGATACCAGGCGCTCAACCAACTATTAAAACCAACTTTAAACTAGAGGCACTGCTACCTTTGACCGACCAGGAAGAAGCAGCAGCAACAGCAGCTCAGTCAACTCAACAAACAAAGTAAAAAGCACTGCGTTTTGTTCATAGCTGCTAGCTTCCAGCATTTTAGCAATGCTTGATCTCCTGAACTTATCAAACATAGTCGCTAGCAGCTAATCTAATGATTGCTATTGTAGGTGAGGAGTGCACGGTGAGACAGGCTCAAAATTTAAGTGGAATTGTCATGGGAGGGGCGGTGGCGCTACTAGCGGTACAGCCTGTCTGGGCTGCAACGACCCAAGTAACGGCAGTACGGCTCAACCCCAAAGGCAATGGACTGGAACTCATTCTAGAGACTCAAGCGGGTGGTGATCGTCCGCAGATTTTTGCTGTGAGTCGTGGAAATGAATGGGTAGCGGATATTGTCGGTACTAGTCTGAATTTAAGAGAGGGTGAGAGTTTCCGCCAGGACAACCCAATACCAGGTGTTACCTCTGTGGTAGTTAGCCCACTGGATACCAACAGCATCCGGGTAGTAGTTAGTGGAGACGGCAAACCCCCTTCCGGTCGGATTATCCAGGGAGAGGGCAACTTCATTGCCTTAGGCATTAGTACAACAGCCAATAATCGGACAGCAGCTAACATCCCTGCCCCTAGACCGTCAGCTCCTACGCGGGAGTCGAGGCGAAATTCACCAGAACCCCTCGCTCAGACGCCACCTGCTGAAACGGCACAGCCAGAAGTTGAACCAGAGGTGATACCTGAGCCGCCAGCTCCGACACCAGAGGTACTTTTCCCCGACCCAGAAATCACGATTGATGGTCAGCCAGCAAACTCCGCAGGACCGGCGCGACCAGTGGCACCAGCGCCACCTTTCTTACCAAGAGCCGTTGCACCGCCAGTTGGCGACATTGCCATCTCTAGCATCAATGCTGCCGCTACCACTATCGACTTGGGGACAGCCGCCCGCGTACCACGCCTAGTTTTGCGAGAAGCTCCCGTTAGAGAAGTATTAGCCTTACTTGCCCGCTCAGCGGGTCTGAACCTCGCCTTTGCTGGCGATGGACCACCGACTCAGGGTCAAGGAGCGGCTCGTGGGGCAGCTCAGGGAGCCCCTCAAGATAGCGCACTACAGAGAATTTCCCTAGACCTTGAAGACGAACCAGTTCAAGATGTATTTAACTACGTCCTCCAGCTCTCCGGTCTCCAGGCTAATCGAGTGGGAAGGACAATATTTGTCGGAGCTAAACTCCCCGACGGCGCTCGTAACATTATTAGTCGCACTCTTCGTCTCAATCAAGTTAGTGCAGTAGCAGCTGCCAGTTTTTTAAGTGCTCAAGGTGCGGAGACACAACGACCAGTAACGACGGAACAGGTGACCATTGTCGGCGAGGGAGCGGCGCAAAGAACCGTCATTAATGAGACGACTAATATTGAACCCTTAGTTGCTCAGCAAACCGAGAGTGGTGCTCCTCTACTCCTCAGAGGGTTATCAGTAGTACCCGATGATCGACTTAATGCTATCTCGATGATTGGTACGCCACGCCAAGTAGAAATTGCTACCTCTTTATTGACACAGCTAGATGCTCGTCGCCGTCAGGTGGCAGTGAATGTCAAAGTCGTGGATGTTGATCTAGGAGCAACTGACCAATTCAATACGAGTTTCTCCTTTGGGATCGGTGATTTTGCTGTTAATAGTAACCCTGCCACAGATCTTAATTTTCCTGCAGCGCTAGGAAACTCTGGTTCTATAGACATTAACCAAAATAATGATGATCAGGATTTTGCTGCTACGGTAAATGCTCGAATCGTAAATGGTAATGGGAAGATCCTGACTGACCCAACCCTCCTAGTAGGAGAAGGACAGACTGCTCAAATCAACTTAACTCAAGAGGTAATTGGTAACGTAGAAAGAACCAGAGAGGGAACTGGTGAGAACGTTACAACGACAGTAACAGCAGAAAAAGTTGAGGTAGGTTTAATCCTCAACATACAAGTCGATAGAATCGATGACAATGGCTTTATTACTTTAGCTGTTAATCCTGAAGTAAGTTCTATTAGGGAGGACGCGGCTTTAAGTACTGGAGGGGGTGATACTAATCAGATTAGCTTACGGAACATTCGCCGCTTGACAACGGGGCAAGTTCGCTTGCGCGATAGCCAGACGCTGATTTTAGCAGGTATCATTCAGGACGAAGACCGGGCAAGCGTATCCAAGGTGCCGATTTTGGGTGACTTGCCAATAATTGGCGCTTTATTTAGAAATACCACTCGGACAAAAGCCCGTAGGGAAGTAATCGTCTTGGTGACGCCTCAGATTCTCGATGACTCAGTGGAGTCCGCTTTTGGCTATAACTACGCGCCGAGTCCGGAGGCACGTCAAACCTTACGACGCCAAAATTCCCCTTTTCTAGAAGGAAACTAGCAGGAGTTAAATACTACTCCTGGTAATGATGGCGAAACATTGAAGGGTCAGGTGTCTGATTTGAAGTAGCACAATGAGCAGGGGGGCAAAAATTGGCTCCTCTCTTCAGCCTATTTGAACCCTGGTATTGCTTATTACAGATCACTGGAGATCAACTAAGTTGGTCTCGTTTCCTGTTATCTTCCACCAACTCGGTCTCTAAAACTCTCAAGCAAATTTAACTAATCAACCAGCTCATTTTAGTGTTAAAAAAATTAATTTCTCATTTTTGAAAAAAAAGATACATAATTACAAATTTCAGAAATTTGTTGGTATTGGCGAATAAATGACCAACAATGAGTAAGTTTTTTTAGCAAATTAGCTATTGACAAAGAGGGTGTTTCAGTAGCAACATGCCACAAAGCTACTGAAATCTAAATAAATTAAAGCTTTCAGGGATCCAGATCCGGCAAGCAGAGCTTAGAATATTGCAGTGAAACTTCGAGCCTGCGGGTTTTGCAGCGATTTGAAGTTGAAAGTTCCCGCTCTTAGGGTGAAAATCTGGATCTCGACGGCGAGATTTTAGATTCGTATTTGACATGTCATACCAACAAAAAGGAGATATTCAATGAATAAGGGCGAATTAGTTGATAAGGTGGCAGAAAAAGCTACAGTGACCAAAAAGCAGGCAGATGCAGTTTTATCTGCTGCTCTAGAGGCGATTATGGAAGCAGTTTCTGATGGTGATAAAGTCACCTTAGTGGGCTTCGGTTCTTTTGAATCACGGGAGCGCAAAGCCCGCGAAGGACGCAATCCCAAAACCGGGGATAAAATGGAAATTCCGGCAACGAAAGTTCCGGCCTTTTCTGCCGGTAAGCTGTTTAAAGAAAAAGTCGCGCCAGACAAAGACGGCTAAACGAGAAAGGAACTTATCCTTGAGACGACCAAATCATGGAGGAAACTTAGCTTGGGCAGCAGCAGTAGCAGGCTGCCCTCCTTCCCTGATTTGGGATTTTTCCGCTAGTATCAACCCACTGGGGCCTCCAAAAAGTGCGATCGCTGCTATTGAGTCTCAACTCAATAACCTGATTGCCTATCCTGACCCCGACTATCGCCAGCTACGGGTGTCACTGAGTCAGCTGCACCCGACTCTGACACCTGACTGGATTTTGCCCGGTAATGGCAGTGCAGAGCTATTAACTTGGGCTTGTCGGGAACTCTCAGAATTGGAGGAAACTTATCTAGTTACCCCAGCCTTTAGCGACTACCAGCGGGCACTCAAGGCATTTAAGGCTAAGGTTAGGGAGTACTCCCTTCTTGATCACAAAAGAGGGGAACCAGCAACTCTTAAAAGAGAGTTTCACTCCCTACTTTCTAATCTCCACTCTTCAGATAGCGGTCTATTACTCAATAGCCCCCATAATCCGACAGGCCAGTTGTTGAACCGGGAGGCAATCTTGCCCTTGTTGGAGCAATTTGCTCTGGTTGTGGTAGATGAAGCTTTTATGGATTTTCTACCTCCTGACCAGCAGCAAAGCCTCATCCCAGTAGTGCAAGATTATCCCAACTTAGTGATTTTGCGATCGCTAACTAAGTTTTATAGCCTCCCCGGTTTGCGACTGGGTTATTGTGTAGCCCACCCTGACCGAACTCGGCGTTGGCAGGAGTGGCGGGATCCTTGGCCGGTGAACTGTCTGGCGGTTGCCGCTGCCACTGCGGTAGTATTAGATACCAAATTTCAACAACAAACCTGGGATTGGCTGCCAGGGGCGAAATGGCAGCTATCTCATGGTTTGGCGCGGCTACCAGGCTTGCAACCTTATCCAAGTGCCGCCAACTTTTTACTGGTGCACTCCGAACAACCAAGTTCACAACTTCAGAAAAAACTGCTCAAGCACAGCCAATGCCTAATCCGCGACTGTTTAAGCTTTCCGGAATTAGGCGATCGCTATTTTCGGGTTGCTGTTCGCACAACAGCGGAGAACCAACGCCTCTTAGAGAGTCTGGACGCCATTTTGTAAATGTTATTTGCTGCTCAGCATGGTTTGCACCGTTGGTGTACCTCAGACACAAAGCTTGTCGGTGACAGATTTCTAGCACAGCCTTTCCGGGAAGCGTAGGTTTGAAGATTACAGGTCATTGCTCTCTTACTGCCAAAAATGCCCAATCGAGTCTACCAAATGGACAATAGAAAAGGGAAAACAGAGTTGGGATAGTAGAGGCAATGACCGTTGAATACGACCTGATTGTTATTGGCGGCAGTAGTGCCGCTACTTACGCCGCCGTTACTGCTGCCCAGATGAATGCTCGTGTTGCCCTGGTAGAACCCCAGTGCGCCCAGACGAACTGCTGGGGTGACAATACAATCTACACCCAGGCGTTGACCCAGGTTGTGGGTTTTGCCCGACAACGGCTTGAATTATCCCCATTAGGCATTGATTCTCAAACAACTGAGTCAACACAACCAGTTCCGACAGAATTTCCCTGGCAAATTCCTACATCTTGGCAATTGACCGAGGCAATGCAGTGGGCTAAGGCCCTCGTCTCGACTAAAAAAGAGCTTAATGACAGCGCAGTTTTAGCTTCTTTGGGCATTGATGTGATTAGCGGTATTGGTGAATTTTGCCGACGCCCTCACCTAGGCTTTGTGGTTAACAACCGACGTTTGACGGCACGATTCTATTTGATTGCTACTGGATCTCGTCCTAATATTCCCGATATTGAAGGCTTACAACAAGTTGGCTATCTCACACCACAGGATATCTGGGTTAGGAGCTTGAAAGCAGACGATGCCAACTTTCAAGCTTCTAAACTGGAACCTGTAACTCCTCAGTTTCTAGGTAACTGGGTGGTCATTGGTGGTGATCTCATGGGCATTCAACTAGCTCAGACTTTAGTGAGACTTCAGTGTGATGTCACTCTAGTTATGGAAGCCTCTAACATTCTTCCGGCAGAAGATCTAGAAGCCTCTCACCTGGTACAAGCACAGTTGGAGGCTGAAGGCGTTCGTGTGTTAACCAACAGTCCGGTTACTCAGGTAAGGTGGCTTGAAGATAAAAAGTGGGTTCAAGCTGGAGATAATGCTCTTGAAGCCGATGAAATTGTCATCGCTAATGGTCAGCAGGCAAACTTAGAATCCTTAAATCTTGAAGGTGTTGGGGTTAAGTTTAACCAACGAGGTCTTAAACTCAACGCAAAACTGCAAACTACTAATCCCTGTATTTATGCTTGTGGAAATGTTGCCGGTGGTTATCAGTTTGCCCATATAGCTGAGTATGAAGCTGGTATTGCTCTAAAAAATGCCTTGTTTATACCGATTTTTAAGGTTGATTATCGCGGGATTCCTTGGGCAATTTTCTGTGACCCCCAATTAGCAAGGGTAGGCTTAACAGAAGCACAAGCGAGACGCCGCTATGGCAAAGACGTCTTTGTAGTACGGCAATATTTCAAAACCTTAGACAAAGCTCAACTGCTGGGGGAAACTACCGGGTTTTGTAAACTGGCGGTTCGCCGCAATGGGGAAATTTTAGGAGCCTCGATAGTCGGGCCAGAGGCTAGCGAATTGATTGGGGCGATCGCTTTGGCGATGCGACAGAATATTAGGGTGGGCGCTTTGGCAGAGTTACCCCAAGTCTCCTTAACGTTGTCAGAGATTATCAACAAAACTGCTGGGGAATGGCGATGGCAACGTTTCGGCGATAACCATACTTTACAAAACTTTCTGGAAGGCTTCTTTAAGTTACGCCGTCACTGGTCTTGATGAAATTCTGGTAGGTTAAGCTGATGTGCGTTTAACGAGGGTCTGATGCAAGCATCTCTGGTTGTTAAGGATTCGAGAGGTAGTCTAATACCCAGAATAGCGACTGGGCTTGGTCTTGCAAGTTTTAGGGGTTGTGCGCGATGCTTGCAAATTGTCAAAACCAAAATAGGGCAAGGTTTCCAGAGCTTATCTAACTTCAAGAAAAGTGGAGATTTGAGGAATTTTGGTGTCTTATTGATTTATCAGCCTGAGATACTTGCAAAATGTTCTAATATAAGTTTCGTCTCTAAACTTTTAGACTTTCAAACCGTAATTTCCCCTAGAGCTTAAAGTTAGAGAGATACTTTTTCAGTAAATGTCTCATTTGCCGCAAAATTCCTAGAGCCTAAGGTGTAGATGTCAGCTTTCTAGTGCTACACCACAGAGAAATAATTTTTGATGAAACTGAATAAAAGACTGACCAATCTGGCTCTGATTGGCTTTACTTCGATCTCTGTATCGATTCAAATGGCAATACTAATGCCAAGTGCGATCGCTCAATCTCAAGAACCCGTCGCTCCTCTTGTGCAAGAGGTTTTGCCTCAGCTACGCCAGGTAAGTACTTAATACTATCAAGTGGCTCAGGGACGGCAATAATCCTTGGGTTTACGTGCGTGTTGTAAGTGGCCCGAACAATGCCGTTAATAGTCTGGAAGGTTGGGTGAACTCAGATTATTTAGCCTGTTATGACGATGCTTAACCCTCTTTTGTCACTCTCGTCAGAGTAAAAGCTGAAACCCTTAGCAAAACCCAAACAGCTATATTTGCTCCAAGTGCTTTTTTCGTAAATCTCCCTGAATCTGCTTAGGTAAACCGCCGCAGGACATCAAACTAGGTTTGAGAATTCTCTCAAAATATCCCCATGCTAAAGTCAAAAACTAACTTAGCCTTTGACGACTCTGCTTAGCCTAAAACCTACATATTTCCCTTTTTTGGGAGATATTTCCTCTTTTTACCGAGTTTTTTACTTTTTAGATTTAATCTTTGAAATAAGAGTTTAAAACACGAAACTCTCTGAGGGTGTGACGGTAACTAACTCACGTCAGGAAAGTGGGAAAAACCTTGTAATCCACAAACGAGGCAAATGCTCAACTTTCCTTGCAGGAGACCTTAAAATTTTTAGGAGATTTTATAGTGAAACGGAAGCTTATAGTTTTATCCCTATTTCTCGGACTAGTATCAATGTTGGGAGCTTGCAGTTCTCCAGAAACCCCAACTGATGGGGCTGGTACAGGTACAACTGGTAACATCGAAAATCCTGAGGGAACCCAGGAAGCTGGCACCACAACTACGCCCGATACATCCTATAACGAGCAACCATCTGGCGTCTCGGATCCAACATCGGCAATTGACTCTGAAAAGACCGAACCATCTGCTGAAGCTGAATCTAGCACCACTCTGCCTGGCGAAAGCGAAGCCGCTGAAACAGAATCACCCAGTTCTGAAACAGAAGCAGCTCCAAGTAACTAACAGTCTTGCTATAAAGTAGGATTGTTCCATCTAGCAGCAGGTGTAGAGCATGAGAATTCTACTCGTCGAGGATGATGAGCGCATTACTGATGCTCTTGCCGAAGACCTCTCAGACCAGCATTACGCCATCGATGTTGCTTACGATGGAGATGCTGGTTGGGAACTGGCGAGTGTATTCACCTATGACTTGATCTTGCTGGACGTTATGTTACCTCAGATGGATGGGATAACACTATGTCGGCAACTACGAGCCAAAGGCTGTAGTACTCCTGTAATGATGCTCACTGCCCGAGACACCATTAGCGATAAAGTCTTGGGACTCGATGCGGGTGCAGATGATTATCTAGTCAAACCCTTCGATTTGCAGGAATTATCTGCTCGCATTCGGGCTTTGCTCCGTCGAGGCAATTCTACCTTACCCCCTGTGCTGGAGTGGGGCAAACTACGGCTTGATCCTAGTACTTGTGAGGTTTTTTACGAAGAGCGTCTTTTGGCGCTCTCTCCTAAAGAGTATTCTCTGTTAGAGTTTTTTTTACGCAGTGGTCGCCGCGTATTTAGCCGCGCTCAAATTCTGGAACACCTCTGGCCATTTGAGCGGCTACCGGAAGAAGCTACAGTCAAAGCTCATATGCGGGGTTTGCGACAGAAGCTCGAATCAGCTGGGGCACCTAGCGATTTAATTGAGACAGTCTATGGTCTGGGGTATCGTCTGAAAGAGAACCCCTAATACCATTTCCCTCAAAGGGAACGAGATAAACCATGTTTCAAGGTCTGCGCTGGCGTCTTCTGTGGTCTCAGCTCATGGTAACGGTCGCAATTTTAAGCGTTTTCGGTGCCGGAGTATATGTTTTCTTTAGCCGCAGTCTTTATAGCCAACTAGACAAGAAATTACTAACTTTAGCTCAATCTGCTGCTCCCTCTCTTGCAGAAGTAAAGGTAAGGGGAAGTGAATATATTGAGCGGGTTGATGAAGTGCCCTGGCGCGATATCTTTAATCGAGACCAGCAAAGTTTAGAATGGTTCGACGCTGATGGTCAACTCTTAGCAAGTCGAGGTAGGCTTGAGTTGGCGTTTGGACCAAAAACAGGTTCCCAGACTCTCAAAAGAAAGCAAAAGCCTGGTCACGTACGAACCTACACCATTTCTATTTTTAAAGATAGTCCCAATGACAATCAGCCAATCCTAGGAGGCTACATTCGTGCTAGTCAATCCACTGAGGATGTAGAAGTAGTCCAAAGACAACTGCTATGGGGATTAGGGATGGGAGGAATGATGACTCTCGGACTGGCTAGTCTTGGTGGAGTCTGGCTTACCCACAAAGCTGTTGAGCCAGTTGAGCAAAGTTTTCAGCAGCTTAAACAATTCACTGCTGACGCCTCTCACGAACTGCGGGGCCCATTGACTGCTATTAGAGCATCTGTCGATGTCATGCGTAATCATCCTGAGCGAGTTCATCCTAAAGATGCAAAGAAGTTAGCGGCCATTGCTAGCGCCACGATTCAAATGAGTCAGCTAACCCAAGACTTACTATTTTTAGCTCGTACAGATACAGCTAGTGTTATACCTCCTCCGACCCGTGAATGGTTAACAATTTCCCTGAATAAAGTCCTGCAAGATTTAATGGAATTGTTAGAGCCATTTGCTCAAGACAAGAAAATTGCCTTAAAAGCTGAGTGGCTGGCTATGGCAGCGATAGTTGGGGATGAATCTCAACTGACTCGTCTGTTTTCTAACCTGCTAGAGAACGCCATTCAATATACACCCGCCGGAGGCAGAGTAGATCTGAGCCTAACTAAGTATAATCGCTTGGCAATTGTCAGCATTAAAGACACAGGCATCGGTATTGAACAAGAAAGTTTGCCTTTTGTTTTTGACCGTTTCTGGCGTGCTGACAAAGCTAGATCTCGGCGAGAAGGAGGCACCGGTTTGGGATTGGCGATCGCTCAAGCGATCGCTCAACGGCACGGGGGAAAAATTACCGTTACCAGCCAAACTGGATGTGGCACCTGCTTTAAAGTGCGTCTCCCTCTGAGTTCATAGTCTGAAGTGCAATTTTCACTATTGGCTAGAGTCAAGTATCGGGGACGGGAAGAGAAAGTCACCTGTAGGAATAGAACTCGGCATAGCAATTTTCTTAGGTATTTGTTTTCGGGAATTCCTGAAAATTACCAACTTTTTTACTTTTAGGAACTACTCTCAATATTGGATCTCAAAAGTTATCAGAAGTTTCTCTTAAATTGGTTGCGATGCCTTGACCATAAGTAGCATTCAGGAGATATTACTCAAATGAAAAATCGCTCTAAGTTGTTTATAGTTATACTGGGATTAAGTGCTCTTGTGAGTTTCCCAGTAGCCGCACAAAACAACCAAGTCGAAGACTCGCTCTCAGACACGCCGTCATCTGCACAAGAAAGTATTCCTGAATCTCTCGATCCAGTAATGGAAGAGGGAACAATGCCGGATACTGCTGTTGAAGCAATGCCAGCAAGCGGTAACTTGGTAGAACAAGCCGCTGGCAGTGAGCAATTTAATACTTTAGTCCAAGCCATTCAGGCAGCAGGTTTAGAGGAAGTATTATCAGCAGAAGGTCCTTTCACAGTTTTTGCTCCTACTGATGAAGCTTTCGCCGCACTACCAGAAGGAACATTGGAACAGCTACTACAGCCGGAGAATAGAGAAGCCTTAGTGCAACTACTGAGCTACCATGTAGTCCCAGGTGCGATCACTAGCTCTCAGATAGAGTCTGGAGATGTTGAAACTTTGGCTGGAAAATCATTGGCAGTAAAACGCGATGAAAATGGTGTGGTTACCGTCAATGATGCAACAGTAACTCAAGCAGATATTCAGGCTAGCAATGGTGTAATTCATGGAATTGACAAGGTAATTCTGCCACCAACTCAGGCTCAATCGGAAGCCGCACCAAAACCAATCGGTCATGAATAAGTAGAGATTTACAAGGTTATTCGATAAAAATTGACTGAACTACACTAACAAACCCCGTTTTTTTTCGAGACGGGGTAGTAGTTTAGGGGGATAATTTTGCTTTTTTAGCACGGTTTTCGTGATACCACTGAGCTACAGCAGGAGTCCATTGCTCAAAATGAATATAGAGAAGTTCACAGAACTTTTGTGCTTCTAGCTGTGCATCTTTTTTCCATCTTAGGTCTAGTAAATGGAGCAGCGATCGCAGATTGCAACTGAGCACAAAATGTTGTCTAGCATCGAAAGGAATCAACCCTCTAGCGTGTTCTTCTGATAAACCCTCCTCAATGCGTTTTTGATAGTGTTTACATGCCTCTAAACACCACTGCAAATCTGAGGCACGTTGTTCTTCTGAATAGAAGTAACGTTTACCCTGGCGGTTAGTATATTTGCCCACAGGACGGAGGTAGAAAACCTCCTCTACATCTTGCTTCCCTTCTGCCACGTTAATGATTCTTTGCCCCGTATAACGGAAGGAATTGTGAACTACCATTCCATTAGCCACAAAATTATGCCACTGACCTTCTACCTCTAGGTCATATGTCATTTGTTCGCCAAGGTACTCAACACTAACAACCTTTACCGGATGCGCCCGAAGTTTATTGCCAATAGGTTTTGGCTTTGATTGCCAATTTTGAAGTTGTTGTATTGGTTTGTAAGTGTGAGCGAATTCAATCTCTTTCACACCATTGCACATCACGAAGCAAGGCTTTGTCATGTTGACGACACTGCCGTCGGCAGACGTTACCAAACCAACTGCATCGCCCATTGTCTGCCAACCTTTTGAGGTAAATAGGCGGTGATTTACAGTGCAATCTAGAGTTTTACCATCTTCTAACTTTACTCGGTAAGCAGGCTGAATACCACTACTGATCACATCCTTAATATGACCATTCTCAAATAACCCAGTTTCCTCATTAAGTACCCGTAAACGCATTCTTCTAATACGTTTCTTACAGTCACAATGGTAACTCCCAGGAAGTTCGCCATTTCTACCGTGACTAGATCTCTGAAGAACGACTTTCTCTCCGTTAGTCCAGAGTTCATATAGCTCTCCAATAGTTTTATTTAGTTTTTCACTTGTTTCGCCATTACAGTTCACAAAAGTAACCTCAGCACTTCCGGTAAGACATTGAACATCGAAACTCACCCCGACGCGATGTGTACGAACTTGCTGCATCATCGAGTGAGGAAAATAGCCCACATTAAAAGTAATTTGGGGGTGTTCTGTTGGCCCGTAGTGCCCCCTATCTCCAGCTAGTAGATGCTTAACAATTAATTCACCACAACGCTGTTCATTGGGCCAATTTTCTCGGCTATTCCAGACTAAATTTTCTGAATAATCTTGATGCATTGCTGCCCAAACAACTTGTTGAGGATTGGCTGTGGCAGCAATTACTTCTATACAAAATTTGTCCATTTTATTGCTAATACAACAAGTGATAATTAGAATCAGCAATCGGTTGCCAATTAATATAAATCTGTCTCAAGATTAAATGCGAGCAATAGTTACAGCATTCTGCTGATCTTGATACTTGCCTCGCCGATTTTCATAGCTAACAGAACAAGCTTCTCCTTCCAGAAACATCAACTGCACTATCCCTTCATTGGCATAAATCCGACAATCGGCACTGGAAGAGTTAGAGAATTCTAAGGTTAAGTAACCTCGCCATGCTGCCTCTGCGGGAGTTATATTGGCGATGATTCCACATCTTGCGTAAGTACTTTTACCTATGCAAATTACTGTAACATTGTCTGGTATTTCTAGCCTTTCCAGTGCGACTCCTAAACCATAGGAGTGGGCAGGTAGGATAAAGTAACTACCACTAGCATCTGTGTAGAGTTTCGTCTGCTCCAGATTTTCGGGATTGAAGTTCTTGGGATCAACTACAGTGCCTGGAATATGCCTAAAAATGCGGAATTCCACTGGTGAGAGTCTGATATCGTACCCAAAGCTACTCAAACCAAAGGAGATAACAGGCACGTCTTCTACTCGACGAATCTGTTGAGGCTCAAAAGGGGAAATCATACCCTTGGCGGCTAGACTAGCAATCCAGGTATCGTTCTTAATCACAATTGCACACTTATCCAAACTGGAATACTAGGATAGCGTGGATGGGATGCAATATTTAGTGCATATCTTGAACAGCTAGCCAGAGTTACTGTTAGACTGCTGCTGTTGCAACTTTACTCTAACATTAGAGTCAGTTAGCAAAAGCTTGTATGTGTCTTAAAAGGCGATCGCGCTTGTGGCTGTGGGGAATGCGATCTGCGCTTTGCTGCTCCGCACCATGCTTACGCAAACGCAGCAGCGCTTCGCTATCGCGTTTCTAAATAGCAAATAGTTAACCTGCTGATTGCAGTAAGCGAATAAACCCTTCTTGTTCAAAGTGCCGATCAGTCGATAGGGCTTCAGTAATCCCACGCTGGCGCATCAATACAAAGCTAACAGCATCCCATAGAGAATAGGTTTTGTCTTGCCGTTCCATTAGTAACTCAACTGCTTCTCTGTGCAATGGCTCATCAACCCAAACTGTCTCTATATCAGGGTTATCCAGCAAATCAACGACAAAAGCAAGGGCAGATGAACGCGGAAAACGTCTTGCAGTGGCTAAGGCGACGTATTCAGCAATGATATAGCTATGAGTTAATCGAATTGTTGCTTTCTTATATGCAGTACAGGCTTGAGTATGCAAAGGCTCAGTTTGATAGTGCAGACAAAGCAAACCAGAGGTATCGAGGAGCATTAGCCTTCTTCATGGGTACTGGCATACTCTCTCAGCAAATCTGCATCAATGTTCTCATTGTCCAGATCGGTGGGATGTTCGAGATTAAGTGTCCCAAAATGGCGTTCAAACCCAACTCGTGCTGTCTCTTTTTCTGCTTCAGGTAGCAACAATTTTAAATCTTGCCCAAACCGATGCTCTAGCAACGTTGCAGCTAGCTGTTCAGGAGGAATGCCAATTGCCTCAGCCTGTTGCTGAATTGCAGTGAAAATTTGATCGCTCAGTTCCAGTGTCAGAATGTGAGTCATGGGAGTATGCAACGTGGCAAGAGGCTACGGTAATTATAAAAGCTGGGTCTTCGGTGCAGGGTGACGAAAAGCAGATTAGACAGTCGCATCGTATGTTCCCTTTCTCTTACTGGATTCTTGCTTTCCCAGTCTAGAACATTGGTTGCAACGGTTATGCAGGGAAGTTGGGAGGGGATGTGATCGTGTCTCCAACCAGGTTTATTATCAGCTACATTTACGGCTAGTAAGAGTGACTCTATATGGATGTTAGATTGCTGACGACCTTGGAGTACTTATTAACCTACTCTGGCAAGCTGCCTGTTAAGTAAGCAACAAGCTCTTCTGAGATAACAAAACGAGGAGTATTGTTGTAAGTGATTTCATAGATCAGAGCATGATTTTCTAAAATTCGCAATTTGTTTCTTAAATGGGGATGATCTTCAAAATAGTATTCAAAGACCATATTATTAGAATCGCCATTGTAGACCCAGTTTTTGCCGATAATGATAAACTCACGAACAAATGGATACTCACCCAAATCATTTTTCATGTCTGCCAGAAGTTCTGGAATTAGATTTTCGATGGATGAGAACATACTCTCTGACTGTTTAGGCAACAGAATGCTGGGCTTAAGGACTCTCTCTCGTGAGATTATCAACCTTGAGAGCGTCTTCTCAATAGATTCAATTGCCCGTACCATTTTTGCGGGATTATCGTTTCCGATAGAAATCGGCGGAAGTGAACCACCAACTTCAATTGGTGTTTCATAGGTATAATGATTCGACGCAAGATCGTAATACTCTACTTCAAGATAAACATTGTTGCCGAATAGGTCTTTTGCATGAAAATAAGTTGTTACATCAAAAAAAAATGGGTTGTTTCGATCAATGACAGATATGTTAAGAGGAAAGGCTTCTTCACAACCCTGCATCGGTTTAGGTAAGGGCGAAAGTGTAATCTTGATATCTACTGCTGGTGCATCTGTAAGTGCCAGAACTCCAAGCTGTACAGCTTGCTCTTTTTCTGGTTTTAGTCTAAACAAATGTGTCAATCGTGGTTTTGAAAAGTGCCGCTTAGCCCAGATAGCATCGACAATAAAGTGTGGAGCCTTCTCTGTGTGAGCACCAGCCCGGATGTAGTAATGACGATCCTGAGCCATGTGCGGTCCAATGTAACTCTCATGAATGCCAACTAGCACAACTGCTGAATCTGGCTTAATAGTACCTCGCCCCATTGAATCTTGTATCAGCTTAATCTCATATCTAGGAGCTGGTTCTACGTCATTAATAATTTGATCGATCCAGTCGCGTAAATCCTGATTTGTAATTTTCAGAGGAATGCCGCCATCTGCACTTCCGTTACCATCAACACCAGCAACGAAGTACCCACCACCGGAATTTGCAAAGCCTGATACTGCACAACTTAGTTTCTTCTTGAGTTCCTTGAGTTGAGTACGACTTGATTTGAATTCAAAATTTTCATCTTCTGCGGTTGGAAGCTGTGTTAAATCGAAAGTTTCGAGGTTAATTTTGGGCATGGATTTTTTCCTTGAAGGTTTGATTTAGCTGAGATAGAACTTTCAATTGCGATGCCAGAATTACAAGATGAGTGGAACTAATTTAGTACATAAGTTCTATTCAATCGAGTACTAGTACAGATTTCGGGGAGAAAATACCGCAGCCTAACGCACCCACTGCGTTGCACCAAGGCTGCTTCGATCTTGACTAAGGGTAATCGCACACAAAGCCTAGCTCACCCTTTTAAGTGTGTCGTGTAAGTTTGGATGAGATGAACAGCAGGTGCGATCGCGCTTGTTGATGCTTTATGTGAGATCGCTCACCAAACTGTCCTCACTTTTAGAGGCTGCATTGCTAACTTCGATGCTCCGCTAGTTGCTGACGGATTGCTGTTTGAATCTTGTTATCGAAGTCTGGGTCATCAATTCTGGTAATGACTGGGCGCGCTCGCTCTCGACGCCTTGCTAGATAAGCCTGAAAAGCAGCTTGATCTTCTCGATGCTTGAGAAAGTACCGCCTTAACTCTTTGTAAGACATAGCCTTGTAGTCCACTTGACTCATTACAGCACCTCCCCAGTTGGAGTAATTTCAAACTCGATTTCCTCGTTCTGCCCTGCCAAAATATATAAATTCTGAGTTCGACCGTCGATGCAAATAAGGTGGATGGGCTGAAACAGTATATATGTCAACTGGTAGCCAATTCGATACAAACACCTCAGTTGCGCGTCGGTAGGCATCAAACTCCCTGTTACGTGAAGAATGTTTCTTCAGTATAACTTTATGGGTGATCGCACCTTATCCGTAGCGCAGTAATTCAAAATGCGATCGCGCTTTTTGGTGAGTAGAGTGCGATTTTCTAACTCTCAAGAACTAGCTACGGAGCTATTCTCTCAAGTAATTGCCAAAAAATGCCAACGTGCGCTCCCAAGCTAGCTTGGCCGCCTCTGCGTCATAGCGCGCTTCATTGGTATCATTATGGAAGGCGTGGTTAACGTCACTGTACATACAGATTACATAGTCTTTGCCTGCTGCTCTTAGGGCTGTCTCATACTCAGGAATCCCTTGGTTAATCCGCTCATCAAGACCTGCATAGTGCAGCAATAGCGGTGCCTGGATATTCGGCACTGCCTCCATCGCTGGCACTCGACCATAGAATGCTACCGCAGCATTCAAGTCGGGAGAGCTAACAGCAAGCTGGTTAGTCATACCACCACCCCAACAAAAGCCTACACAACCGACTTTGCCTGTAGTATCAGGATGGTCTTGTAAAAACGCCAAAGTTGCTTGCAAGTTATCTAGAGTTTGCTGGCTATCAAGGGCATTGATCATCTCACGTGCTTGATCTTCGTCCTCCGGTGTACCGCCAACTGGAGACAGGAAATCTGGGCCGAGTGCTACGTAGCCTGCTAGCGCCGCCCGACGCACCACATCTTGAATATAGGGATTTAAGCCACGGTTCTCGTGGATAACGATAATCGCGGGAAGTTCGCCTGAAGCCTCCTGGGGTTTGGCTAGATAAGCACTCATTTCGCCACTTGCACCGGGATAAGTAATGAATTCGGCACTAAGGCGAGGGTCATTCTCATCTACTATGGTTGCTTTGGCATAATTATTCTCCAGTAGTGGCAGTAATGCCGTAGCTGCCGCTGTGCCACCTGCTAAGGCAATCAGCCTTTTAAAAAATGCCCGCCGAGGGAGAGATGTGTGGGTATATTCGTCAAACAGGTCGATGATTTCTTGCTTCATGGCAATTAGTTTCTCAGTATGGCTTGGTGACTATTGAGGCTTTTCGACCGTTACTATAACCCGTCTTTATTTTTGCAGTAACTGGTAGCGATTATTTATTCTGGGTTGCGCCACACGTTTTTAGTTTAACAAGAGGCGATCGCTCTGGTCATCGCCAGGCTGAACACCAATAGAGCAATTTTCATCTCATACAAAAAACAGACGTTAGACAAACGCGATCGCATACATTTAACAGTCATATTAAAGATGATGCTGACTTCTCTACGATTGGCGAGGCAGTCTTAGCTCAATTTTAACTTTTTGCCAAGGTGATAGTCCCGTCGCGAAGTGCCTTTAGGTACTGTGGAGCAGGCGGTGCATTATTAATGAAGTTTTTCTCCTATTTGATTCATAAAGCTTTCATTAATACATGTCTAAGTAAAAAGCAGTGTTCACTTTCATAAATGATTTTGTTTTGCCTTAAAATATTGTTCATCTTTATCTTCAAAGGTTTTTCTGTGTTGAATTTTACTAATATATTCCTAAGCTTAAATTACTTTTAAATCTATTGCCTAAGCAAAAAAATACTGAGATAAATAGCTGAAAAATAAGGAAATACTCTGATGGCAAACTTTTCCTCAAATAAAGATAATTTCGTGAACAACTTGATCAGTCGTACTTCTCCAGAGGTAGCTGCCACTTTCACAGAAGAACAACTGAATGCGATTAAAAAAGAATTAGATTCTAGTATGGGTTGGTCTGAGTCTTTCAATCATAAGCTTTCTCGTCCCCTGGTCAAGCGACATGCTTTGTCTATTCCCTTAGTAGCTCACCAACGGTCTCTTGATTATCACCTGCCTACTAAGCAAAGCAAACCCCTTTTTTGGAAAATTGCTAACACGTTAGTGATTTCAACCTTTGTTTTCTTATTTATTACCTCCGCTTTCGGCACACTTGTTTTAGTTAAAAGAAAAATGAAGATTAACCTGTTTCCCAATATAGATTTCCCCGATGAGGCTGTCGAAGATTTCCTTTGTCCTGCTCCGAGACGCTAATCGCTTTAAGTTTAATAAACAGTAGCTGCTCTAGGTTAAGCAGTGTCTCTTAACGGATTGTCAAAAAGCTATTCAGTTGAGATAGCCAACCTATTGTGGAACAATTTTAAATAATTCGTTGACTAGGTCATTAGATAAATTATTTTCTCTTGTCTCTCTACCCTAATCTCACACCTCAAGCAAAACCTGTATCTCAAAGGTGTTTAAATAGCCGTAACCATAATCAAAGGGGAGAAGAGAGAAAGCTCAATAAATGTGAAGTTTTGTTATAGCTAATGCTCTAGGCAGGGTGCTAAACTTTAGTGACTTAAGTCACGTAAACTTAGCCCTCTACGTCACTAAAAATTTACTGGTAAGCTCACTGGATTTCAACTTAAAAATCACACTTTTTTTAGTTGATTAACCACATAATAGCTATAGATTACAGGGAACAGAGCAATGTCAATAATAAGTGAAATTGTCTATCAAGTTATTCAATCTGGATACCTAACAGTAGAAGCCGAAGAAAAAATGCGGCGGCTGTTTGCTACTGGTTACAACCTAGAAGATATCGAAGCTTTGACTTTGTTGCAACAAGCTACCCGAGCAGGTCGAGTGAAGCAACAGTCACGAGAGTTTGTCAATAGTTAATTTGCTCTGGAACTCTTCAATCTGTGAAGCCGGATCGGCTCTTTTTAAATAAGAGAGAAGTTTTGATATCGTCGTAAAAAATGCTTAGTAAAAGTTGCTGGCAGGCAACACAGCACCGATACCAGCTTTAACTTAGTGACATCCTCCCGTGGCTAAGTTAAAGCATATAGCGCGGGCGCCCTCCAATCACTTGGCAGATTTCCTGGTTAGTCCCTTACCGGGATTTTGACACTTGCCTAGGCTGAAATCTACTCGTTTCAGCCCCCGGTAGACCGTCTGCACAGGCAGTTTCCCTTCCCCCTAGCCCAGGGGTACTAGTTGAGTTTTGATTTCGTTTTTTTCGCTACTCAACTCACAGTGCAACAATTCCAGCTAGCGGAAGTGAGTCTATGTATCTATCCTGTTTAGTTTATCACTTAGGTGTTGGGGGAGTCCATGTTGTTACTGAGCTTGTCGAAGTATCCCAGCGCTAGTTCTACGAATATAACGTGGGTTCCTTCACTTCGTTCAAGGACATGCTTATCGCTCCCCCAAACCCCCTCAAATAGATAAAAAAAGAGTATCTCCATCTAAAAGCTATAGCGCTCTTCCGCCCAGGGTTCTCCTCGACGATGGTAGCCGTTACGCTCCCAGAAACCCGACTCTTCGTGGTCGAGAAACTCCAAGCCGCTGATCCATTTAGCGCTTTTCCAGGCGTAAAGATGGGGAATGACTAGTCGCATTGGTCCCCCATGTTCGGCGGGGAGTGGTTCTCCGAACAAGCTATGAGCAAAAAAGTTTTCTTCCCGAACAAAGTCTTCCAGAGGTAGATTGGTAGTATAGCCACCGTAGCAGTGTTCTAGGAGGTGAGTTGCTTTCGGATCAACTTCCAGCTTGCTCATGAGGTCAGTGACCTTGACGCCAGTCCACTTGACATCAAGTTTCGACCAACGGGTCACGCAATGAAAATCAGCAGTGAAATCCTGTTGGGGCATTGCCACGAAATCTGACCACTTAAAGATTATTTCCTTGGCTAAACCCCAAACGCGAAATTCCCAATCTTCAGTGCTGATTTGAGGAGTCTGACCATAAGTGAGCACTGGGAAGCCTTTAGCCAGATACTGACCGGGAGGAACGCGATCGCTCTCCTCTGATGCTGGTTTATGAAAAAATTTCCCGATCATGATTCGAGTAGAATATAAAGTGTATCAGGTATCGATTAAACCTTGGCGTCAGATCTTACTATCAGGCTATCAGGGTCTATTTTTTCCGCTTTCAGGTCAACGCTATACAGATCAGACCTGAAAGAAAGCGAAACAAGACCCTAATTTTACCGTCAGCTTTCCTCTTCTTCTTCCTCTTCTGCTGTGGGATAAACAAAGGTTGAACGTCCGCTCAATACTGATTTGCCAAGAGATAGAGCTTTTTGAGCCTCTATTGCGGCTTTGTGTCTCCAAGTGGCCCGACGTTTGTCTCGCTTTGATTTCGATGTTTTCTTCTTAGGAACAGCCATGCTTCTTAGTTCTTAATTGTTCGACAGCTTTTTTATTTTATGCCATTGACTGGCGTAGTTTCCGAACACTCTTGAAAGGATGTCCGTAAACATTGCTAGCGTAGCCGATTAGTTAGGGGGCTGAGTCGTCGGTGCCTTCGGCGCAGGAAGGTCAGAAGGAGAACTATTAGAAGAGGGAGTGGTTTCTGGCATTGCTGGCTGGGATTGAGTCGGAGTGGTTTCTGGCGTTGTTGGCTGGGGTTGAGTCGGGGTTGTTTCTGGCGTTGTTGGCTGGGATTGAGTTGGAGTTGTCCCTGGAGTAGAAGTACCCGAAGTATCAGGAATAGGAGATTGAGGCCCTGTTCTCTGATCAGAGGGCATGGGTCGAATTTGGCTAGGAGTGCCTCCCGGAATTTCTATGATTGTGGGAGCAGGGGTTGCTGGGATGGGTTCTGGTGCTGGTGGTCGAGTTCCAGGTGGTATCTGAGGTTCTTCAAATCTTAGCAGTGCTTTTGTTGTGGGGAAGTAAGTTGACCAAAGCTGAGGATCGGGGCGATTTCTCCAGGCTGGGCGACTTACTTCCAATAATAAAATTGGGACGATCGTACCTTGGTTTTGCCCAAGCACAGTAACCTCCACTTCTGTTACCAGAATGTTACTGTCAAAGCTGCGCTGGGCGGCAGCCCTCGCAACAGCTTCAGCACGACGCAGTAAGCTATCGTAACCTTCATCAGTCTGACGATTTAGAGAAACTTCGACACGTGCTGTGCTGGCTTGAACACTCTGTATAGTTATCGAAGTTATAGTGAGCCAACTGACACTTGTAAAACCTAAAACTGCCCATAAACTTACAGGGAGAATTTGTTTGTCCAAGGTAGGCTTGAGGCACTGGAAATAGTTCTTCAGTTGAACTGAAGCTATTAGACTTTTTACAAAAGTAGGAATTACCCTCTTTAATCCCTGTTTACTAAGGGGGGAGTTGGGCAAGGGTTCTTGCTGTTTGTACAAGAGGTCTATTGAAAGAGGGCTGAAATTATCGGCACCAGACTCTAACATAAACTTAATGCTCGCTTCTTGATTATCGTTAAAGTTAAAGTTTTTGACTGACTAATTATCAAGGTCAATACTAAAGTTAAATTAATTACTACACTTAGATAGCTAATTACATTAATAGTTTTGGCATTCTCGGTTCTACTGCAACAGCGAACACCCTGAGCAAGGGTTAAGAAACTAATTGGCAACTTTTATCTAGCAATCCGAGTGCTCCTCCTGGACATGCTAGAGTCACTGTATTGTTTTTACTCCACAGAATCCCTGATAATCCCTGGGTTTTGATAAACTATAAACTGAATTTTGTCTTTGAAGTTGGCATCCACAAATGCCTAAGATATCTGAAATTTCCAGACAATTTATCAACTGACGACTAATACTATAAGACAACTGGGATATACGGAGCACATGGTAAACCACGCGTGCATTGCAATTGGCATAAGCGGCTATCAGTTCTTACAACCTCTAAAGTACGGGCAAGCGGATGCACAAGCGCTGCGGCGGTTCTTGGTTGAACAGGCTTCACTAACGTCTAACCAGTGTCTTTTGTTAACTGATACCTCTGCCCCGGTGGGCGAGAGTCCCACTTATCCCACTAAAGAAAATTTGTTGAGTTGGCTGGAGAATGTTCGCCAAGATTCCCATCATAAGGGAAGCAAAAGTCTTTCTGGGGATTGGTGTTGGTGTTTTTTTAGTGGTCATGGCATCAGTTGGGAAAAAGTTGACTATCTCATGCCCATAGATGGCAATCCAAACGATATTCCTGGGACAGGAATACCAATGCGATCGCTATTTGAATCCCTCCAGGCTCAGGGCAGTAAAAACATTCTGGTACTCTTAGATATCAACCGCTCACCTGGGCATCGAGCCGGAACACCTGTAGGAGCCGAAACCGTCGAGTTAGCCCGCCAGATGGGAATTACTCTATTGCTATCTACTCAGCTAGAGCAATTTTCCCACGAAGCTGCTGCTTTGGGCAAAGGCTTATTCACGGCAGTGCTTCTAGAAGCCTTACACTGCTATGGCAAAGACATAACTTTAGAGAATCTCTATCAGTACTTGAGAATTCATTTGCCAGAGTTGAGCAGGCACCACTGGCGACCTGTTCAGACTCCTTTGCTAGTGATGTCTACCGAGGCTGTTAGTAAACAACGGATTTTGCCTTCCGTAGTTAACTTGTCAGCGAATGGAAAGACTACAGTTGGTACTCCTGTCGGTCTAATTTCCCTGGCCGAATCAGGCAACACAAACGGCTATCAACGGCAGGGGAGTAATAGTGCGCAGACAAACTCTCAAAACCCTAATTTGTCTGTCTCGTATCGGGAACCAATTAGGTCTTTAATTCCAAGCAAGTCGGGTCGTTTACCTCAGATAGTTTCTCGACCAGGTGCTATCCCCACAGATCAAGATAGAGAATGGCAATCAGATAAAAAAGATACGCCTTGGTGGCAGCAATTGCTTCTTTGGGGGAGTGCCGCCGCCGTAATTTTGGTGCTGATGATTGCAGGTGTGGTATTTCGCAATCGAGAAGCTTTTACCAACCAAAATTCCTTGGGGACAACCTCAGCAACCCCATCACCGACCAAGAAAATTACTGATGCAGCTTCATCCAATTTGCTGATTACCAAGAGTCCTGCGCCTTCCCCTGCACAAAATCTTAACAACGAACAACCAGTAAGCACCCCTTCTCCTGCGAGTCGCCCGCAAAACAGTAAAGTTACCTTGGATCAGGCAAAGCGCTTGCTCAAGCCCAATCAGGCATATCCTTTTCATGATGCGATCGCAGTTGCCCGTCAAGTTCCCGCCAGTGACCCTCTTTATGAAGAGGCGCAGCAATACATAACTAACTGGAGTGAGATAATTCTAGATATAGCCCAAGAAAGAGCTCAGCGGGGAAATTTTTCAGGAGCGATCGCTGCCGCACGGCTTGTACCTCCAGATGATCCTTCTATTCATGGAAAAGCCGAGCAAGCTATTGAGCAGTGGCAGATTCTTTACACACAACAGCAGCAAAACCAAGGCATCATCCAAGTAGCGAAAAAACAACTTCAACCCAATCAAGCCTGGTCTTATCAAAAGGGTATCCTGACTCTTCGTCAAGTACCGTCTGGTCAACCGGGCTATGCCGAAGCGCAAAAGTTAATTGCTCAATGGAGTGAAGATATTTATCTGTTTGCTCATTCGCGGGCGTCGCGGGGTAACTTAGGACTTGCAGTTGAGACAGCTCGTTTAGTCCCAAAAGGCACGCCAGCGTATAATAAAGCGCAGCAGGTGATTGCTAGGTGGCAGAAGTAGGGAGACTAGGGGGAAAGGAATAGCCGAAAATCACAGATAATTCCACAAAGATACAAAGTCTAAGTCTCGACTACACCAAAGCATCGCTTTCTTGCTCTGGTGTACTGTTGATTATTCGGTTAGAGTTCTAGTTCCTTGGGATTCAAGAGCAAGTGGTCGCACCTTAGCAACAATTCCTGCTTCCTGCCAACTGGCTGCCATTGCCTTTGCCACCGCTGCGGCTTGGGATTCTGCCGCCATTGCCAAAAGTGTTGGCCCAGCACCACTAATTACCAAGCCGTAAGCACCAGCATCTAAGGCGGCAGAGAAAACGGCATCATAACCGGGAATTAATGCCTTGCGGTAGGGTTGATGTATCCGGTCTTGTAAAGCAGTCCGCAGCCAATCACCGCGACCCGTTGCCAACCCCCGCAACAGTAAGCCGAAATGGGCAATATTAAAGACTACATCGTCACGGCCATAACTAGCTGGTAGAACACCCCGCGCTTCCTTGGTGGAAAGCTCAAAATTAGGAACCCCTACTACTGGGACTATCTGAGAATTCCAAGGAACATCACAGATTACCCAACTTTCCGGTTTTTTTTCGTCTGCCTGTGGTTGATTAACAGAACTCCTAGCAGCTAGCCAGCAGCCTCCTAAAAGTGCTGGAACTACATTATCAGGATGACCCTCCAAAGCGATCGCTAATTTCATCACTTCTGTCTTACCTAGAGGTTCCCCCGCTAGCTGGTTTGCACCAACCAACCCCCCGATAATCGCAGTTGCTGAACTACCTAGTCCCCTGGCCAAAGGCACACCCAAGCCAATCTCTATCTGCACTGGTGGTGGTGTTTGACCTAAATGCTCATATAACTTGACAAATGCTTGATAGAGCAGATTATCAGCACCTGTATCCACGAGTTGAGCCTCAGCACCTGTGACGGTAATCTTGACAGCTTCTGGTTTCGTCTCAGTTGTCTTGAGAAGAGTAAATTTGAATTGGTTATGTAGCGCTAAAGCTGCCCCAATGCAATCAAATCCAGACCCCAAGTTAGCAGTTGTGGCAGGAACAGTAACAGTGACGGTAGACACAACAGACATCTGCAATACCTAAAATTAACAATTTTCCCCGGTCTTATCTTCTTCTATTGACTCTTCCCTTAGAGGAGGGTGTTTACTCTCAAGAGTGAGAGACATGAGGCACAAAGAAACAATGAAGTTAGGAGCTATCAATCATATAGCCTTGAGTGTATCTGAGCTAAACCGTTCTGAGGCTTTTTACCTTCGCTAGAATCTTTGATTTAGCGGGGGAGTATGTCAATTCAAGCAGCACTATTTTTAACGCTCTTTTGGGAAATTGGTATTATGCCTCACCAATTGGGCCGCCAACTCAATCGCCGCTTGCATACTCGTAGCATTAGCAACACCCTTCCCTGCAATATCAAACGCTGTGCCATGGTCAGGAGAAGTGCGCACAAAAGGTAAACCAATAGTAGTATTAATCGCTCGGTCAAAAGCCATCAGTTTTACGGGGATTAAGCCTTGGTCATGGTACAGTGCCAGGTAAGCGTCATGAGCACCAGTCTGGTTAGGGTTATACCAAGCTTGACCCGGCTTAACCCAAAGGGTATCTGGTGGTACAGGGCCATCTAACTGCACGTTAGGATATTTGCGGCGTTCTTGTTGTAGCCAGGGAATTAACCAATCTTGTTCCTCACCACCTAATTGACCCTGTTCTCCACTGTGAGGGTTTAACCCAGAAATGGCAATCCGAGGGGTTTCTAAGCCAAAATCATCCCGCAAACACTCGATGAGTAAGTCGAGTTTTCTTGTCATCAACTCCGGTGTTAGAGTGTCTGCTACTTGACGCAAGGGAATGTGTGTCGTTGCCAGCAGTGTCCGCAGTAAGTAACCGCTGAAAGGGGATCGCGCTACGAAGAGCATACCAAATTTCTTGATACCAGAATACTGAGCTAGCACTTCTGTTTGACCAGGATACTCATGTCCAGCAGCCTTCCATAAAGACTTAGCAATTGGCCCGGTGACAATACCGTCAAATTCACCTGCTAAAGTGCCAGTAATTGCCCTTGCCAAATAGGCAAAACTTGAGGCACCACTGGCGGCATTACCATTACCGATAGTAATTTCACTGCTCAGTGATGAATCTAACTCAATATCCAGGATTGATAAGAGATTGGGATCTACTAGAGTCTCGCCTGCTTTTGATTGTTGCTGTAGCTGAGTGTAGGTAGTTTGTAGTAGAAATTTGTGACCAATAACTGTGATTTTACAACTATTAGTAAGTTGTGGATCCGCCAATGCTTTGAGAACCACCTCCGGGCCAATTCCTGCTGGATCTCCCAAGGTTATAGCTAAGTGGGGAAGTCTGGGCGTAGAATTCTGGTTTTTTGTAAAGAAAGTTTTCTCTGTCTTCATTTTTTAATTGCCCTGCAACCATGTGCCACTACAAACATAAGTAAACATAAGTAATGGCTGCTAGGAGGAGATGAGATTTCTAACAAAAATCCTCAGCAAGAAGAGGAAACCACAGAGGCACAAAGATAAAATCGAGTTTGTCTTTGGGTTTCGATGGACTTTTGCCAGAGGTCTAGTGAATCTTAAGTGTTCTAAAATGTACCCTATAACTCTGGATACCCCTGAGGTCATTTGTCGTAATACCGATACTTTTAAGTCATGATTAGCTAGGCTTGAGGTAGCGATAGGGACTCCAGTGTCAGGGTTAGCCACACTTTTGAGAATCACTCTAGGAGATTAGAAACAATGAATCCAGAAATGTTTAATGCAGCGGTGTTGTCCTTTACCCTGATTCTGGTGGGTTTGGGCTTGGGCTTTTTGTTACTCAAAATCCAGGGTGGTGAAGAAGAGGCGTAAAAACTCTCTGTATGAAGGTTTGAGCAATCTTCGGTAAAGCTGTTGTGGCAGATTCAGAACAACTCTTTTCAAAGTCAACTGATTTTTCTGTCCACAGCAGTTAATTAAATCCTTGCAGTGTCTTTTCATGGTTAACTAGCCTGGAAGCATTGCTGAAGATGAACTACAAGCTTACCGAGTTATGAAATTAGCTCGCCTTTGGGCAACTCCCTGATTTTCGATTTGGGATAAGTGAAAGATTTCTGATAGAATCTTGTAGAAAGTTTAAGATTCCTTACTAAAATTTTTTAATGAACTTGTTGGTGGTCGGTGCGACTGGCACTTTAGGAAGACAGGTGGTTCGTCGCGCACTGGATGAAGGTCATCAGGTGCGCTGTTTGGTACGCAGCCCTCGCAAGGCAGCCTTTTTAAAAGAATGGGGTGCCGAAATTGTGCAAGGTGATCTCACCGCCCCCGACACTCTGCCTAAGGCTTTTGAAGACATAAGCGCTGTTATTGATGCGGCGACATCACGGCCGACAGACTCTCTGCAGATTAAACAGGTAGACTGGGAGGGCAAAGTCGCCTTAATTCAAGCCGCTGCTGCTGCTGGGGTAGAAAGGTTTGTTTTCTTCTCAATTCTCAATGCAGAGAGCTTTCCTAATGTCCCGCTAATGGAAATAAAGCGGTGTACAGAGGTTTTTCTGGCAGAATCGGGCTTGAAGTATACGATTTTGCGCCCCTGTGGATTTATGCAAGGGTTAATTGGGCAGTACGCGATTCCGATTTTGGATAATCAGGCAGTTTGGGTTACAGGGAAAACTTCTCCCATTGCCTACATGGATACTATCGATATTGCCAAATTCGCCGTTCGTGCCCTTGAGGTTCCAGAAGCAGAAAACAAAAGCTTCCCTGTCGTAGGTACTCGTGCTTGGGGTGCCTACGAAATCATCAATTTGTGTGAGCGTTTATCTGGCAAAGATGCGAAAATTGCTCGGTTACCGCTTGGCTTGCTGCAAACGATGCGCCGGATCGTGCGCTTCTTTCAGTGGGGCTGGAATGTTGCTGATCGACTGGCATTTGCTGAGGTATTAGCAGGGGGTAAGCCCTTAGATTCCTCAATGGAGGAAGTATACCAAGTCTTTGGTTTAGATCCGAAGGAGACCACCACCTTAGAAGCATATATGCAAGAATACTTTAGCCGGATTATGAAGAAGCTAAAGGAAATCGATTACGAAAAAAGCAAAGCCAAAAAGAAGAAGAAGACTCCCTTTAAATCTAAATCCTAGAATCTAGCCAACCTCAAGGAAATTTTGGGGCTGGCTGGGAGGATTTGAGATATGTCACCAAAAAATCGCAGCAAAACTACCGAGAAACCCGATCCCTAAAAGGATTGGGATACTTCGGTTAAAGGAAGTTACCGCGAGCAACCGTAAAGCTAGTTAACTACTATTGCTGCCTACACCTTAGACTATTCAAAAGTAGCTTTAGTCATGGACATTTGTTGAGTATGGTGAGGGAAAACCCCTATCTAAAACTAGGATCACTCTAAAATTTTCCCAGATTGTTAAACCACAACCCGGACTGGTAAGCGTGCGTAAAGTAGGGATTATCTACAACGACATCAAACCTGTGGCTCGTCGCATTGCCATGGAGTTGCAAGAGACACTGAGTGCCTCTGGTTGGGATGTCCGTGTCGCTACTGGCGTTGGAGGGATTCTGGGCTACTCACGTCCCGACTCTCCAGTTTGTCACACACCAATCGACAAGCTAGCACCTGATGGTTTTGATCAGCACATGGCTTTGGCAATTGTTTTGGGGGGAGATGGTACAGTATTGGCAGCTTTTCGCCAGGTAGCTCCCTATGGCATTCCTTTACTGACAGTAAATACAGGTCACATGGGTTTTCTGACAGAGACTTATGTTAACCAATTACCTGCTGCTATAGAGCAAGCCTTGGCAGGAGAATGCAAAATTGAAGAGCGGGCAATGCTCTTAGTCAAGGTGTTGCGGAATGAGCACATTTGGTGGGAAGCACTGTGCTTGAATGAAATGGTGCTGCACCGAGAGCCACTCACCTGCATGTGCCATTTTGAGGTGACTATTGGGCGTCATTCACCGGTGGATATTGCCGCTGATGGTGTAATTATTGCCACGCCGACTGGCTCGACAGCTTACTGTATGAGTGCCGGAGGAGCAGTGATCACGCCCGAAGTTCCGGTACTGCAATTGATGCCTATTTGCCCTCATTCCCTGGCATCTCGCGCCTTGGTATTTGCAGAGACTGAGACAGTAAATATTTTTCCTGCAACTCCCAATCAACTGGTTATGGTAGTCGATGGCAATGCTGGTTGTTATGTATTGCCAGAGGATCAGGTGCGGGTTGAGCGATCGCCCTATTCGGCTCGATTTATCCGTTTGCAACCACCGGAGTTTTTCCGCATTTTACGAGAAAAGTTGGGTTGGGGTTTGCCCCACATTGCTAAGCCGACTTCTGTGGAATTACCTTAGTTTGCAATTTCTTCAGGGATTTTCGATCTTATTGCTCAAAAACTACAGATAAGCCGCCACCTCTGCTTTTAGTAAATAAAATCAATTGTGTCTAAGGGACGTTGTTAGTGACGTGACTGTGTGTAACAATTTCCGGGTTGCACAAGGCAAAATTCATGGAGCAAATTCTGGAATGGATTACAAGCACCGTCAATTCTTTAGGCTATTTGGGAATCATGCTGCTGATGTTTTTAGAGAACATTTTTCCCCCGCTTCCCTCAGAGATCGTGATGCCCCTTGCTGGATTCACAGCAACCCAAGGTTCACTGAAGATTTATTGGGTAATTCTAACAGGAACAGTAGGAACAGTACTAGGAACCTTACCCTGGTACTACATGGGTTGGCGTTTGCCTGAAAGGCGTTTGAAGCGTTTAGTTGACCAATACGGTAAGTGGCTGGCAATATCCATCGAGGATATTGAGAACGTGCAGAAATGGTTCCGTAAGCACGGCAACAAAGTTGTCCTGTTTGGTCGCTTTGTACCAGGGATCCGCACCCTAATCTCGCTGCCTGCTGGCTTTAACCGCATGAACTTTGGTCTTTTTCTGTTTTATACAACACTAGGGTCAGCAATTTGGGTCGGTGCTTTAGCTTATAGTGGATACTTGTTGGGGAATAACTATCAGGTTGTAGCAAGTTATGTAGGTTCCGCCTCCAAATTTGTCTGGATTATTCTGGCTGTTGCCTTGATTGTCTGGATTGTGCGACGCCAAGGAAAGAAATAACTCGTTTGAAAATGGAAAATGGAAAATTGAACTTCGTACATCTGTATCTGACTTATAGCCTCAATTAACCATTCCTTCGCTTCGTTCGAGGATAAGTTTCAATTAACCATAGGCACACGCAACGACAATAGCTACTGTACGCCAATTTCTCTACCCCCAGAACCAAAAACAATTACAGTATCTGTCAGCATTGGTTCCCAACCAACATCAAAGTTTTCTTGCCAAGCAATTCCCCGGGCCTGTCGAAAGGCACTAAAGCTATCTGGTCTGACTAGAAAGGCAAGATAGTCAGTTTCGGGGTTTAGGGTTTCTAGGATACTGCGAAAGTCTGAAGTATTTTCAGTTAATTCTTTGATAGACTCACCAGGGGCATTTTCTTTAGCTTGGAAGACTAACCCAGAGGAATTAAAAAATACTTTATAGTGGCCTGTCGTAGCGCGAAAGTTTCTTAAACTTTGTGCTTGTTGATTAACACAAGTTCTATAGGCTTTTAGTTGATCAATATAGTATTCGTAGAGCAATCGGTTGACAGTGGATGGAGCTTCTGGCTGGTTGCAAGTAGCTAGAGACTCGTTAAAATTTTGTAGTTTGTCATCGACTGTTTCTTTATCAAGATAAATAACTTCATTGTCTCGCAGTTCAAAAAAATGGGGTATCTTTTTTGTTTCCGACAACAAAGGAGTTCTGACAATCGTATCAGTTTCAACGTTCAAGAGGCTGACAAATAAGCCAATAAACATGAGTACCCCCACTGTATTAGTGAGAATATCTAAAAAGGAGTCCAAATTTTGAGTAGGGGCAACAGGCTTACGATAGCGTCTTCTTCTCATGGTGAATCTCTCGGCGATGTCTCTTGTAATTTGAGCTGCCACCCTTTATCAATTGGTTCAAAACCAATATCAATATCTTCCTTTTCAATCAAGTTTCTTACTTCCTCAAAAACCTCAATCCCATCGGGTCGAACAGCGACAATTAAATACTCTTGATTCCTGCGCGCACTCAGCTGAGACAGTAACTCTGCTAGGGCGGTATTGGGCTGATCAATATCTGCCTGAGGCACAAACTCTTGACCCGGATAGATGACAATGCCGTCTTCTCGACACTCAATATAGCGAGGGGACTTGGCTTGATTTTGACCCTCTTCGTTTCTGGCAATAATGGTAACTTCCGGTCGGTCAAAAACTTGGCTTGAGGCAACAATAATCAGCAAAATTAAGGTGCCGATGGTGCAAGCCAGTACGGATAAAAAAGGAAATAGCTCTGTTTCGATGGGCCGTCGTGAAACAGATCGTCTACGCATGATTAGTTATTCCCTTTCTACAAGGGTGATACGGCGAGGCTTACTCAATTGTTCGAGTACAGGCTTGAGCTGTGCTAAATTTTCCTGTACTCTAGTGAGAAGCTGCTCTAGCTGTGCTGATTTTTCTAAAGAACTCAGAGTCTGCTCTAAAGTTTGTTGAAGTTGAGCAATCTCCGATACCTGAGCAGAATGTTTCTCCAAGGCGGCAACGCGGTCTTGCAAGGCAGCAGCAGCTTGCTCTAATTGATGAGCTATTTGTTCTGCTTGACCAAATAAACCCTTCGCTACAGCAGAATTACCACTTTGGATTTCTTCCGATAACTGCCGGTTGGTAGCTCGCAGTTCACTAAGCAGATTAGTAAACGCCATTACACTTGTTTGCTGTTGCTGTTCTAAAGAAGCCCTGAACTCCTGGCGATCTTGGGAAGCTAATTGATTCATTGCCCCAAATTGCTCAATTAGCGTTGCTGTGGTCTGCTGCACTTTGCCTACTTCAGTAAGGAAGCCTTCAGCAAGTCGGGCAGCAGCTTGTTTGGCATATTCCTCGGCTGGTTGAATTAAGGCTTTGGGAGTCGGCAAATTTTCCTTAATCGCTTGATCAACAACCCTTTGCAGGGCAGTTTCATCCAACTTCTCAGAAGTATCCCTAAATTGAGGCAATAGCCTGTCGTTAATGTAGACGTCAATTGATAGCAACAGTCGTGCCTCTACACGTTCAACGAATACTAAGGGAATCATCACTAAAACACTCAGTAATAAAGCCAACAACGTTGTGTCAAAAGCGACGGCTAATCCTGTAGTAACGTTCCCAATACCTTCCTTAATCTGATCGATGTTCCCCGCGTCTTCCAAGAAACCAGAAAAACCAGTAACAGCACCACTAATTCCGATCACTGTACCAATAAATCCCAGAAGGGGAATTGCCCACACTAGGATTCTGGGGAAAGAATAGGAGGAATCTGAAGCGGCTTGATAAAATGAAGAATCATCTAGAGCTAATTCTGTCGCTGCCTTACGACTTCCCGAATACATATAAGCGGCAATTACGCGGCTACAACGGATGGCAACCAAGCTACTAGAAATGGAAAGATATTCATAAAGTCTGCCAAGTTGGGGTGAGTTTGGGTCTTCTAAAGTAATATCGCGGGGAATGCAGCCTTGGCGGAGGTTGGGAAACTCTGCTTGCAGTTTGATAAATTTGAGCAAAGTGAAGGTTACCACTATGCAGGCTAGTAACATGACTGCATACTGAGTAAACCCCCTGTCGTAGAGCAAGACACCAAGGGTGGATGTACGCAGGGGAAATAAAACACCATAGATAATTGCTACCAGTCCCAAAGCAATCGCCAAGACAAGGGGTAACTGAATATCCAACTCTTGGCGTTCTGATCGACGAGACTTTGACAAGGACTGGGTGCTAAGTGTTCTCGGCATGAAGATTAATCTATTATCTAGGTCAGGCAATAGTCCCTCAATATTCTAGGCAATCTGGGCGTGGCTGACCTTTATATTGCGATTGCTCTCCCTAAATCTCTATCTTTAATAGTAGATGGAGGAGGGTTTACCCTTTGAGTAGGAGGCTGGATTAGGAGTGCGATCGCAAATCTTCTGCTTGAACCAAAGCACCGCTTTTTAGACCACAAAGCTTAACCAATCAAACTCTTGCCTAATCTTTAGGCTTTTTTTTGCCCTTTTCTTTTTTATCCTTTTTCTTTTTCTTTTTGCCCAAATCTTGAGCTTGTACATCTTCCGCAGCTCGTAAAATTAAACTGCGAGCCACGGTTTGAATGCCAGTATGTTCATAGTAATTGGTGGACATGTCTAAGAAAGCAGCGAGATAATCTAATTTGTCATCAGCAACATTCACATACTCTTGCAAGTGTGCCACCAATTTTTCAGGGGTTAATCCACGAGATGTCACCAAATTACTCATCCAACTTTTAACTGAGGCAAAACTTTGATTAATAAAGCCTAGTTTTCCGGCAGTATTCTCTCCAGGAATGGCACTGCTGATACTCTGAAATGTGGCATTTTTTTCTAATTCTGGAGCATTGAGCTGGCTAATAATTGTCTGGGCTTTGATGATAAAATTAGGGCCTAGAGGAATTAAACCATCTACAGCTACCAAAGCCGCCATCCGCATCACCGAATCATTGTGATAATTAGCTAAGGAAGCTCTAAAGGCTTCAATACTAGTGGGAAGACCGTGTAGTCGGCAAAAAGCCACTAACTCCACTACCACTTTTAGGCATAAATCAATAGTTTGTACCGTATCAGCCTTAGGAGTAAGCTGGTTTAAAAAACCCAGAAAACTGATTTTTTCACCAATTTTGTTAGCCAATGCTGCTGCACCAATGGCACTATCGGCACGGTCAATAGTTTGGTAAAGCCATAAAGTTTTTTGATATACCTGAGAGGGGTCATTGTAAAGAGCGATCGCTCTTTTGCCAATTTCCTTAATTTGGTCTTTGTCTGTGACACCTGTCACACTGCGAATATTATTTTCAAAACCTGTCAAGTTTTGCCACTCGCCGGGAACAATAAAATCTAGCGATCGCAGCATGTAAACTGTAATATTGCTGCTTGGTAGGTTATCAAGCAATTCGGAGATATGCTGGCTCACTGCTTCAGCTCCTATCTTTTAGCTAATATTCCTTTATGCAGGATACATCTAGCAGATATACTTGCGATTAACCCAGAGATCTAGCGGGGAACAGAGTTTACGGAGCATGACCGTAGGGTATACGGTGAGAGATAATAGGTTTTGGCTCAATGTGTACAGATGCGAATCCCTTGGTCTCTACGAATGATTGAGAAAAAGACTGAGTATTATTACTTATTACTTAGTAAACTCTATTCCCAGATCAGCCAGTAATAAAGCTGAGTACTAGCTACTCCAGCAATAGTAGCTGCAACTACTAACTCTAATCCTAGTAGGTACTCGCAACTCCAGAACAATCCCAAGCCAAAGATTATCGTCAACCCGACGGGTGAGGTTAGAAATTCTAGAAAATTTAGCAGTTCCAAGAAAACCGCTAAAAAGACCACGGCGCTACTTTCCTGATTCATCCTGTACACCTTGCCTTTGAGAGACTTGATTAGATTTTGCAGAAAACCGAAGCAATTGCCTGTATCTTTTACTTCAGTAAAGAGTTGCTCAACTTCGGAAACCCAAAAATATTGATTCTCTTAAGGCGCTGATCATGCTTGAGGTTCAGTAAGCAGCTTGTTTGTCACCCCTTGAGAGCAAGCCGACTTTAAAGAAACTACACGGTAAAACAGCCCTGTGGAGTCCTCGCTATTTTGCCGTATCTGTTGGTAGCGCACCGATTGAAGTGCTAATTCGGTATATTAAGAACTAAGAAAAGCCGTCTTAGAAGGGCGGAGCTTGTATCCCGTTTTCTTGGTCAATACTAGTAAAACTTGCTAAAAAAAGGGTGAATAAATCCTTTATAATAACCAGCCTGTAATGTAATCTCCACCTATGCAATCTACTACCTTGGATCATAATCCTTGTGTCCTGATCGTAGAAACCGACGAGACTTTTGCCGCGCGAATGAGTTTGGATTTGAGAGAAGCTGGCTATTATCCTGTGGTTGCTACTGATACTAGTAATGCTTGGCATCAAGCTATGGAACTCCAGCCAGCAATGGTAGTCGTAGATAGAGCACTCTCAGGAGACTCTGGTCTAAAATTGTGCGCTCGGCTGAGAAGTGCAGGATCTCGTGTACCGCTACTTCTGCTTATGGCTCGTGAAACGGTTGAGGATCGAGTAGCTTGTCTAGAGTCTGGGGCTGATGATTATATTCTCAAGCCTTATCGCACAGAAACATTTTTGCAGATGGTGCGCTTCTATTTAGAGCCAGAACCGGGTGTAGCAGAACAGCTCAGGTTTGGCGATTTACTGCTAGATTTAAGTACCCGCAGAGCAATACGCGGTGGTAAGGTGATTGACCTAACAGTTAAAGAATTTCAATTGCTCAAATATATGATGATGCATCCTCGCGAAGTCCTTACCCGCGAGCAAATTTTGGAAAATGTTTGGGGTTACGACTTTGTGGGAGAGTCAAACGTGATTGAAGTGTATATTCGCTATTTACGTCTCAAGATAGAAGATGAGGGCAAAAAGCGCCTCATTCAAACAGTGCGTGGTGTTGGCTACGTATTACGTGAGTCATAGAACCTCCAGCTAAAGCCCTGTTACACTTGGCAAAAATCTCAACCATAAGTTCATCCATGAGTCTTCAATTCAGTTTATTGCCTCTGACGCTGAGTGTTCTACTGATGGGCTGTGCCAGCTATGTGCCAGCTAAGGTGATGGAGGATACACCGTTGCAATCAGACAAAATGCTGTTATCTTCCTCAACAGTCTCTTCTTCTCCCGAGGATTTAGGTCAAATGCTCCCAATTTCTGCTCAGGTGAATATAGCGGATCAGCAGATTTTGCTAGAAGTAGCACAAACACCCCAGCAACGGCAAATAGGGTTGATGTACCGGACATCTTTGGCACCTAACCAAGGGATGTTGTTTCCCTTCGAGCCAGCACAGCCAGTAGGCTTTTGGATGAAGAATGTGAAAATCCCACTCGACATGATTTTTCTGCGGGATGGAGAGGTAAAAGCGATCGCTTCCAATGTCCCCCCCTGTGTCACACCTCAATGTCCTACCTACAACCCCCAGGTGCCAGTTGACCAAGTGATTGAACTGCGAGGAGGACGGGCAGCTGAACTAGGCTTAGAAGTAGGTCAAAAGCTCAGTGTCCAGTTCCTAGAGACGGAAACCATCTCACCAACTCCGCCTAGTTCTTAACTTATTATGATAACTATTGCAAATTCCACTTAAGATTTTGTGGTATCGTCACGAAATTAAGGTAATCTTTCTTCAGGCAGATCTCACTAGTTGAAAATCCGGATATTCTTAACGGTTGAGTGACTGCCTGTGCTTAGTAAAAATACCGAGCAAATACCAGAGAGTGTGCAGCTAGGAAAAAGCTAGCAATGAAACGCTAGGTTGTGGTGTGAGATGTGGGTAACTAGCAGCATACTTCTTGCCGTAAGTCTTTGAATTTAAAGATGGCTTTAACTAAAGCGCTCGAGTCAAAGAATTAAGCAAACTAGTTGGGAAACTCCCAGCCAAGATTTTCCCAACCAGTTAAGCAAAACCTGGCTTTATTGCTCTGACTTAGTCAACAAGGCAGATAGCTAGAATTTATCTGGCGGGAATCCCTACCAGTCATACTTGTGACTGCAAGACTAAGCTGATATAAATCGCAGATCAAAAGTGATTTGCGACACAGGTAGCAAGCGTCTCCACCCCCAAAATATACATAGCTAAACGGTGGACAGATAGAAAAGTGACTACTACTGATCAATGGGGAAAATTACAAATTCCAAAATGGAGCGGACTTAAGGAGGTGAAAAGCACTATGGCACCAGCCAACTATTCTAAATTTATTCGCTTTCTGCAAGAAGATTTAGCGATTTCTACAGATTCGATCGACGTCGCCCAAAGGCACCGAGAACAAGATCCAGGCCCTTTACCAATGATCCTCTGGCAATACGGTTTGGTAACAATTGAACAATTAGAACGAATTTATGACTGGCTGGAAACGGTCTAATACCGAACTAGGCAAGAAACTGACAAGTAATAATATCCCAGTATTTAAGCCTTTCGATTAACCCAACCACCAGGCAGGTTCTCATGTCGTTTTTTCATGTAGAGTTTACCCCAATAGGAAAAAGAGCGAGCTACTAAGTCACTCGCTCTTTTGTTAGCTTTCTTTCAGGTTTTTCTCAGTTATTTCTGAGCGTGTCAGCAAATAATCTCAGATTATTAACGGGGTTCATAATTGCTTGTAATACATTTTTATTTCTAAAAAGTCTTTCTCTTCGCTAAAGCAAGATTAGTGTATTACATTGAAGCAAAAATCTCTATCAACAGGAGATTACTAAATTGCTTGATTAGTATCCTGCAAATTTATCCTGAAAAAATTCATAAAAAAGGGCTTTCACTCTCTCTTAAAACAAAAATTGTTAGAGAGTAATGAAAGCACTAGTAACTAAAATGACCGCCGATCAGGATTCAGCAAAGACCCTAGCAGCAGCAGCAACGCCAGCCCCCTGGGCTAGGGATTCATCTCCCAACTCGCGCAGAGTGGCTTCAAGAGAGCCAATAGCGGTGAGAATATCGCGATCGCTAACGAAGCCTAAGTGACCAATGCGGAAAATTTTGCCTTTTAAGTGGTCTTGTCCCCCGGCCAAAGCAATGTCGAAGCGCTTTTTCATAATGGCGCGGATTTGTTCTGCTTCAACAGACACTGGCGCTACGGAGGTGACAGCTGGACTAGCAGCCTCATCGGGAGCAAATAGGGGTAAGCCAAGCGCTTTAGCGGCTTCGCGAGTCGCCCTAGTTAAGCGCTGGTGACGGCAGAAGATGGAATCTAAACCTTCAGCTTGCATCATACCTAGTGCCACTTGCAGCGCAATCACCAAGTTAACTGGTGGAGTAAAGGGATTGCTATTTTTCGCGGCAGCTTTTTTGTAGGAACCTAAATCCAGATAGAAACGTGGTAGTTTTGCCGTTTGATAGGCTTCCCAGGCTTTAGGGCTGACAGCAACAAACCCTAGTCCTGGAGGAACCATGTAGCCCTTTTGGGAACCTGAGGCAACAACATCAAGACCCCAGGCATCCACGGGCAGATTAACTGCACCCAAGCTAGTCACGGCGTCAACTATCATCAGTGCTGTGCCATGTTCTTTGACATGACGATTGATAGTTTCTAAATCATTGAGGACACCGGTAGAGGTTTCCGAGTGGGTGATGATCACTGCTTTGATTTGCTTGTTAGTATCGGCAACAAGCTTTTCTCGAAACTGTTCAGTGTCTAGAGGTTTACCCCACTCAGCAGTAATTTTCTCAACTGCCAAACCAAAAGCAGCACTCATTAAAGCCCAGCGATCGCCAAATTTACCATTGCATCCTACCAGAACACGGTCGCCAGGACTTAGGAAGTTAATAATACCAGCTTCCATTGCACCAGTTCCACTAACCGTTAAAGTCAAAACGTCGTTCTTAGTCTGGTGTAGCCATTTGAGGTTTTGGGTGACCTCTGCCATGATCGAGCTAAATTCTCCGCTACGATGCCCGATGGGGTGCTTTGCCAAAGCAAGTAATACTTTTTCGGGTACTGGCGTTGGACCGGGAATCATCAACATCAGCTTATCGTCCATTTCTTTGTCCTTTATCTTCTCGATGCGCATAATCTAATGTGAGTTTGACGGAGGTTTAAAACCATTGATGTTTCCTAACTACTCATGCCTGAAAGCCCCATTATTCTGTTCTAGGCACTTTTTCATCGAACTCACGTTAATCCAGGATGGCACAACTTTCCCCAGCAAAGATCTACTAATGTTGTAATTGACCAACATCGGAGAATTTTCACCCTGGTAAGTCGTGCTTGATAGCATTTTTCCAATTGATAAGGTGCAAAGCCCTAATTTTAGGGAGTGGGGAAAAAACTACAGGCACCTCACTTCAACGGAAATTGCTGTAAGTTATTGAGTGAAATTAAGTATGCCTAAAATTTCGCCAAAAATTAGGAGTCAGAAGAAATTCTGACTCCTCAGCTTAGACCCTTGATTGCTGATTTTATTTTCTAAGTAGTTAGGATATCGATTATTTACGAGAAGCTGACTTATACCCACGCTGATTGCTATTAGTTACCAACTTCGGGTTTAGGAACCAAGGGAAAAACATCTCGCGGATCTTCTTTCTCAAAACTGACCTTGTTGAGAGACCAGCGATATTCTATGGGTAGGTTAGCCTGCTGGCAACTTTGTTCTAGATGCTTCTGCTGGGCTAAAGCTTTACGAAGAGTAATAATCAATTCCTGAACTTGCTCTCGCACTACCGGTTTTTGACCTACTGCAAAAGAAGTTTGGCGTTCTAGAAGTTGAAGAAGAAGTTCGTAGTGGACATAAGACGGAAGGGGTATTGGCTCCATGAAACCTGGTTTTCCTCAAATGGACGAATCGGCGATCGCTTGAGCAAATGCAACTGCATCATGCGCTAGGGCATGTTGGTTAAATCTTTGATCACATCTCTTCAAGAAAATTAGCTGTGCAGTTTAACCTTAACAAATGCTTTAAAAATTGCTTGGCTCTATTGAGAATCATTAATATGATGGGGGTATTTGAAAACAGTAAGTAGACTCTATCACCGCAAGTAAGTAAACAAGAGATAGCTTATAGTTCTCCCCAATTACCTGTAAACAAGGACTGCACTCTTCTAGAGGGAGGCTCAAGGCCCAAAGCGCACGTACTCTAGGAAAGTAAACACTCACCACACTTTTACCTGGCAAAAGCGGTAGACCTGGAAACCAGCCTAAGCCCAGTTGCCGAATATGTAAATAGTTGGTTACCCGTTTACGGGTCATTGTCATAGTACTTAGAAAAATGTATTGCAGCGCGGTCAAAATTGGCGTTTTGCCTAGCTAGCAGGTGATTAACTAGTAAATAAACTAGTAATTGCAGCGGCGGGGTCGGGTTGTTTTACCAATGATTCACCGATGAGAACAGCAGTAACACCTGCAGATGAGACCACTTTTAGATCTGTACTTGTATGCAAACCTGATTCACTAACAATGAAGATGCCTCTTTCTTCTAGCTCCTTGCCCCATTCTGCCATTAGTTGGCAGGTAGTTTGTAGGTCAACGGAGAAGTCTTCCAGGTTACGATTATTGATACCTACTAGGGTAACTCCATTTAAAGATAAAACCTTCTCTAGCTCTGAGGAGGTGTGAACTTCAATTAAGGGCGTAATGGATAGAGCATTGGCAATTTTGACAAAGTACTGGAGATCTTGAGCAGACAGCAGTGCAGCAATCAGCAACACCGCATCTGCTCCGTAGCTGCGAGCTAGATAGATTTGATAGGGATAGATAACAAAATCCTTCCATAAAACTGGCAAATCAACAGCACTGCGAACTTGCGCCAGAAACTCTGGACTACCTTGGAAAAATTTTTGATCGGTCAGTACTGATATGGCACTAGCTCCTCCTTGGCTGTAAGATTTGGCAATTGCCACTGGGTCAAAATTGGAGCAGATGACGCCCTTACTAGGAGATGCTTTTTTTACTTCAGCAATTAGGGCAGGATTAGTTTTACCCTTAACCAGAGCTTCTGTGAAGTTGCGGGGAGGAGGTACTGTTTGCACCCGCTTACGCAACTCTGCTAAGGGAGTGCTCTCGCGCATCTGGTCAATTTCCTTCTCTTTGTGCCAGACAATTTCTTCAAGGATATTGCGCGGTTCAGCATCCGGGATAGGCACTTGATAGCGAAGTATGTCGAGGTCAATAGCTGGACTGGGTTGGCGTCTGCGAATTTGCATCTGTTGGAGGCTAGTAACAGTTTGACTTTGGTGACAGCTCCAGTCGCTGAATCAAAGATTACAGCGCTGGCTTCTCAGTGACTTCGCCATTGGCAACATTTCCTGAGCTTAGTTTTACTTCCCCGTGCTGCCCCACCGGAGAAGGAGTAGAGAAATTTCTAGCTCTACCTACATTCCTTGAAAGTTTTAGATACAAGAGGCTATGCGATGTATGCACAATTCCTGGTAAAACCCCATACTTTCAGTTGTCTAGGTTCAATTTGTAGGCGGCGGTTAGCACTTGATTTTCTTAACCTACATGAACAATTTTACCAAATTTCACTGGCAATTCATCCCGACCCCAAATCAGGGATTATGGGGCGGGGCTTCTTGCCGAAACAGCTAAAGAAAGCAAAAATAAATTAGGCAGAGAGTGACAACTTTTTTTTGTCTTAGTTTTAGCTGGGTTGATTTTCCTCTAGGGATTACCCACCAAACAACAATCGGGAAAGAAAATTAACAGAGTCATCGACTTGGCTAGATTTGGATACACTGCTCCTTCTTGTGTTTTTTTAGCAAAGCTTTTTAAGAGTCCCTCATCCTTAAAATGGGGGTTTTAAGCCCCATTCTCTCTCTTCGGTTCAGTTTCTGATTAGTGCAAAGCTGTCTTCACCCCTTGTTCAGAACTGTTCATGGCTCTTTTATAGGCTTCGTCCAGTACTTCTGACAAAGTAGGATGGGCATGGACTAAATAAGCAAGGGTGTTGACAGACTCTCGTCCTGCAATTGCTTGAGATGCCTCGTGGATCATATCCGAAGCATGGAGACCAAGGATATGGACACCGAGAAGTTCGCCTGTATCTTGGCGGTAGATCACTTTAGCAATACCATCTGCCTCACCTTCGGCAATTGCCTTAGAATTGCCTTTAAAGTAGGAACGCTCCGAGGCTACTTCAAACCCTTCTTTGGCACCCAATTCCTTGGCTGCTGGCTCTGTCAATCCCACGTAGCTAATTTCTGGGTGAGTGAAGGCCGCTGCTGGGATACTACGATAGTCCATGCTGCGGTGACGACCACAAATATTCTCTACTGCCGCAATCCCTTGAGCAGAGGCAGCGTGAGCCAGCATCAACTGACCCGTAGCGTCACCAATTGCCCACAAGTGCGGCACGGGTTCGCCTTCCCAGACTACTGCCATCCTGTCATCGACGGTAATAAAACCCCGCCTATCTGTATCGATTCCTAAAGCCTCTAAGCCTAAATCTTTGGTAGCAGGAATTCTGCCAGTTGCTACTAGGCAAGCGTCTACCTCTAGAACGTCCACCACTTCTTTCGTTTTGGCATCAGTCAGCTCAATGACTACTGGGCTACCAGGAATTACTTTCGTGGCGAAAACACCCGCATGAGTCTCAATATCGCGGGGATTGATCAGCACCCGCGTAGCCAATTTTGCAATATCCGGGTCGAAGGTTGGCATGAGTCGGTCTAGGGCTTCAATCATGGTGATTTCAGAACCCAACGCCGTGTAGACATCGGCAAACTCCAGACCAATGTAACCACTACCAATAATTGCCACCCATTGTGGTAGCCAGTCCAGCTTCAAGGCATCGTCGCTGGTGAAGACGGTTTTGCCATCAATCTCAATTCCTGGCGGGACAAAAGGAACAGAACCAGTGGACAGGATAATATCTTTTGCTGTGACAACTTTTTCCCCATCATCTGTAGCAATTACTACTTTTTGTTGTCCTGCTACTCTGCCCCATCCCTGAATAATATCAACGCTTAGACGTTTGAGACTGTTAGTTAGATCGCCGCGAATCTTAGCCACAAGATTGCTAGCATGATCGGCGATCGCTTGTCGGTCAAAATCAACGCTGCCCACTTGAATACCTAGGGACTTGAGGTGGTGGGCGTTGCGTAACTCCCTCACCCTACCTGAGGCTGCCAGTAAGGCTTTGGAGGGAATGCAGCCCCGATTAACGCAGGTGCCGCCCATCTCAGATGCTTCAATGATTGCAGTCTTCAAGCCGCAGCTAACTGCATGCAAGGCAGCACCATGTCCACCGACACCAGCACCAATAATCACCAAATCGTAATCAAATTCTTGACTCACATCTGATCTCCTGACTCACATCCATCTCAACAAATACGCACTGCCCTATTCATTCTCAACTCGATCAATTTCCATTAAGGATCGCAAGTCCCGCTCAAGTAATAGTCAAGTAAGGTTGGTTGAGAGTTAAATCTTCTCCGGTTGATGCTTAAAACTTTTCCAGAATCGCTAATTGCAAGTTTTCTTTCAGTCTAACTAGGAACCTAGGGCAAGGTTCTAATGCGCCTAAGATAAGTTGTAACCTGCAATTTGAGAACCTGCTATAGTTTTCAACCCGCATGTTGGCGTTGACGCTGAGCTTCATATAAAATTAAAGCAGCAGCGACCGCTACATTCAAAGATTCCACGCCCGGTGCCAAAGGAATATTAACTTGCTGGTCTGCTTTAGCGATCAAGTCTGCTTTTAATCCTATTGCCTCATTTCCCAGCAGGACTAAGGTAGCAGGTTGCAAGTCCACATCCCAGTAACTGGACGTAGCATCAGGTACTGTTGCCACCACTTGTATACCTTGAGCTTGACATTGGCAAACTAGGTCTGTCAAATCGGGGCTAACTGCAACAGGAAACCGGAACCACTGACCTGCGGAGGCTCGCAGTACCTTGGGATTATCTAAGTCAACACTATCAGTACTCAGCCACAAACGCTCGGCACCAGCGGCAGCAGCAGTTCTAATTATCGTACCAAGGTTGCCCGGATCTTGTACCGTTTCTAAAGCTAGACCTACGGAAGTGAGCAATTGCCCCTCCTGCGGTTGACTATCTGGGGTAGTGAGGATCCGTTTAGCTGTTGCCACAACACCGTCAGGTTGAACTGTTGTTGCTATTACTTTGAGTACCGAGGTACTTACTACCTCCACCCTCTGACAGCGAGAAGCAGCATCTAGCCAAAGTTGTTGATGTTCTTGGACCCATTCTGGCGTGCCGCAGATAGTGACTAACGGGTAATTTGCAGCACAAGCTTCTTCCAATAGGTGTGTTCCTTCCAACAGTAAGAGTTGCTGCTGCCGCCGCCCCTTGGAACTATGTAGCTTCCTAATTTCCTTGACTAGGGGATTCTGATTACTAGTAAGCATTGGGAGTTTTCTCACTTTTGGGTGCAGCTTGGCATTGTTGCACCTAAACCACCAACTTATCAAAAATCACTACGGCGAAAACCGGATTGAGCCTCCCCTGCGTCAAGCACAGGAGATTCTAAGAGGATGTTCGGAAGTGGGAGAAATCGGTGCTTCTCCAGATTTGTCTCTAACGGGACTTAAACGAAAATAAAGAGTTAATAAAGGTATAATTTAGGCATGGCAGCCATTTGACATTAGAGTGTAAGACAGGAAAGAGACAACCCCCGCCGCCATGCCTCCTTGCTTCGATAGATGGTGCAAACGCTTTGATGATGTCTGGAGACATCAAGCGCAAAAAAGGGAGTTTAGGAACTATATTGGGGGATTATTAGGGGAAAGTGAAGGAAAAAACCTGTCTCAAATGGATAATAACGGTGGGAGTGACTTACCACCGATTACATCATTTTTTAACGGAAGCCCCCTGGAATGCTCAACAGGTAAATGAGCGGCGTCTACTGGTGATGAATCAGTGTAGCCCAACCCGAATAAGTAGAGGATTCACGTTAATTGTAGATGACTCAGGACATAGGAAAAGTGGCAATTTCACGGCGGGAGTAGGACGACAGTACATTGGAGAAATCGGGAAGACAGACAACGGAATAGTAGTGGTAACAACTCATCTATATGATGGGAAAAAAAGCCTACCGTTAGATATAGAGTTATCTCAACACGCTAGTTCTTTAGCTGAAGGAAAAAAGATATTGAATTCCAGAAAAAGCCGGAGTTAGGCTTAGCATTAATTGACCGCAGCATGAACAGAGGATATCGACCGGGTATCGTATTAATTGATGCTGGGTATGGAAATAACACAACGTTTTTGCTGGAACTGGAAAAAAGGAAACTCAAGTATATAGGAGGATTAGCCAAAAACCGTAAGGTGATAATTGAAATAGGGATAAGTCAACGAGAAGAGATTCGCCTAGATAAGTTAGCCGAATCCTTGTCGCCAAAAGATTTTACCCCTGTTCAAATCAATCTAGATAAACTGAAAACCGTTTGGGTGGCTCCTGTAGAAGTTGAACTCTCACAGCTTGAAGGAAAGAGAACAATTGCTATCGTCATGAATGCCTCAACCTTCGACCAAGCTAGTGATGTTGACTATTTTATTACCAATGTTGAATCAACAAAAGCCACAGCCGATTGGATAGTAACTACCTACTCTCAAAGAAATTGGGTAGAAGTTTTCTATCGGGAAGCCAAAGGCTGGTTGGGTTTATCTGAATATCAAGTCAGAGATTATAGAAGCCTGATAAGACATTTCATGCTTGTGTTTTGTGCCTATACATTTATTTTATGGCACACTTTAACCGGAGGATTAAGACGGCGTTGGGCATCGAAACCTTTAAACACCTTTACTGAAGCATTAGAGGCGTTTCGGACAGATGTCTTTCCGTTTTATGGAGTGGTTGAACCACAATCGGGACGTATTCTTTGCTCACAAAGCTGCTTTGGGCTTTGTTTGGGCTTGAAATCTGTCTAAGTCCCACTAATTAATTTAAATGTTAGATCTACTATCATGAACTACGTACAGCCGCTATTGCTGAGCTGTACGTTTCTGACGCTTCACTTGAGCAACTTGCTTAAAGCTTCCGCAATCAACAGAGGTGGACTCATCTACGCCTGAAGAGGACAGTTCCTGCCCCCTTGCATATTGAAGCATAACCATTGCTGCCGCGATATCACGATCACATTGATAGTTGCATTTTTCGCAATGATGTACTCGTTCTGCTAATGTTTTCTTTCTTTGATGACCGCAATTGGGACAGGTTTGAGAAGGCTTAACTTTTTGAGTAGGAACCTCAATATAAAAACCTCCAGCCTCGGAGACTTTATACTTGATTAAATCTTTGAGGTTCCCAATACCAACATCAAGCAAAGACCGATTAAGTCCTGATTTTTGCCGCCTTCTTTTACTTCCTGCTTTTGCCTTGCGAGTCATCCCTTTAAGATTGAGCTTTTCCGTCGCTACCAGGCTATTACCGCTTGCTATTTGTGTAGAGACTTTGTGTTGCCAATCTTGTCTTTGTCTTGCTACCTTAGCCTGTATTTTGGCTATAGCTTTATTTGTCTTCTTCCAACGTCGTGAAGCCTTAACTTTCTTTTTGAAGTTAGGTGAACGCTTGCGGCGACTAGTCTTGGCTATCTTGTTGATTTTTGCTTGAGCTACTTTAACAAATCGAGGGTTGTTTACCAAACCACCATTAGAATCAGCAATAGCATGATGAGTCCCGAAGTCCAAACCGATAGCTCCAGTACCTGTTTGATATCTTGTCGGAACACAATCAACAGTGATTGAAGCGTACCACTTGCCTTGTTTAAACAGGATTGTGCAAGTTTTTGGTGTACCCCAATCTCTTGCTTGACCACGCATTTTGAGCTTGCCAAGGTTAGATATTTTTAGATAACCATTTTTGCCATTGGTACAGGCACTCCACCCTGACTTACAAGGATAAGTCCAGCCTTTATAACGACGACTAGCTTTAAACCTTGGATATCCTGACTTGAGCTTAAAAAACCTCCGGAAAGCGAAATCAACACGTTTAACGGTATCTTGCAATGCGTGACTACCAAGCTCTTTGTACTCTATCCAACACTTCTTAAATTCAGGCAAACAATCCTGTTGGTCGTAGTAACCAACCGACTTATTGAACCTTTGATAAGAAGTTCTACGATGCTCAACACAAGCATTGTATAAAGCACAGTGAAGCTGGCGCCAAGAATGCATCTTATTAGCTACTTCTTTTGTGGGATAAAGTCTAAAAGTAATGCGCTTAGTCGCCATCGCCTTGCTTGACTTGTCTGGTATGCTGACGAGTGTAGTTTAACGGGTACACCCTGTCAAGATGCAGAGTAGGAAAAGGCTCTCATAGTATCTTTAGTGTGCGACTACACTTTGTGTTTGTCACTCACTATCGACGTAAAGTACTTACCGCAAAAATGCTTGACCGTTTGCAAGAGATGGTCAAGCAAGTGGCAAATAAAATGTTCTGCGAATTAATCGAGTTTAATGGGGAACCTGATCATGTACATATTTTGTTGGACTTCCATCCTAAAAACTCAATCTCTGCTGTTGCTGGCAGTCTAAAAAGTTCCACGGCAAGGATGCTCAAGAAAGAATTTCCCGAAGAGGTACAACAACATTACTGGGGTAAAGTTTCCTTTTGGTCTAATTCTTATTATGTTGCCTCCTGTGGAGGTGCGCCTATTGAAACTCTCAAAAAATATATCCAGAATCAACAGAGCCCCTGACGCGCTATCCTTCCCCATTCCGCTTCGCTGAGAATGGGGACTGCCGCGCTAATTGTTCAATTTATAGTGCAGGGTTTATGTTCCTGAAAGAAGTACTGACGTAGTAAAGCCCTAGATTGTAGAGGTTCTTACTCAGCCGACACAACTCCCTCAAAGCCAAGAATTCCGACTTATTCAGTTCTCGGACTTGGTTGTTTTGGGTCAGGTACACCAAGGCTGTTTCGCTACTTAATCAAATATACAGCGAGATAGGTAGGTTAGAATCTGCTACCCATTTTCCTCTGAGTTGGATTGCCATGGTAGCTAACTTTTACTAATCAAATGCGGAACCCGGGACTTGAACCCGGAAGTCCTTGCGAACACTAGAACCTGAATCTAGCGCGTCTACCAATTCCGCCAGTTCCGCTTGTTTGGCAATTACTGCCGCGACTTATAATCATGCGGCAATCGACGCCATTCGTCAACTATTTTTTTGCCTGGAGATGGTACTCAGGATACTATTGTAAACAAAGCAATCATGGGTAATGCAAGATTGGTATAACAGGAAGCTAGACAGTTAACCTGGACATTTTCCATCTTTCGGGTAGAATCGAAACCAAATTTTAAAAAACGCAAAGGATTGCGCTGATTCTGGAGGATAGACCCATCAATCAATCTCTGAGCCTGATAGATACCAACTCTGTGCCCGCCGAAGACAAATCAGTGCTACATGTTTGGGGTAGAGCTTCCCTGAGCGGGCACGTCAAAATTAGCGGAGCCAAAAATTCCGCCTTGGCGATTATGGCGGGTGCTTTACTTTGCCCGGAAGATTGCCTACTGCGCAACGTACCCTCCCTGTTAGACATCGAGAGAATGAGCCAAATTCTCTCGGTTCTGGGGATTAAAATCAAACGCCAGGGTGATAACCTCGAAATCGATGCTCGCACCCCTGACGATTCACAAGCACCCTATGAGTTAGTCAGCCAGCTAAGAGCCAGCTTTTTTGTGATTGGTCCATTGCTGACACGATTGGGAGTGGCGAGAGTACCTCTACCAGGTGGTTGTGCTATAGGTGCCAGACCTGTTGACCTCCATGTCCGAGGCTTACAAGCCATGGGTGCCGAAGTGCAAATCGACCATGGTGTTGTCCACGCCTATGTGAGCGGTAGTGGTGGCAGAAAATTAAAAGGGGCAAAAATTTACCTAGACTTTCCCAGTGTCGGTGCGACAGAAACCCTAATCATGGCAGCGACCTTAGCTGAGGGAGAAACCACCATTGAAAATGCTGCCCAAGAGCCAGAAGTTGTAGATTTGGCTAATTTTTGTAGAGCCATGGGAGCCAAAATTCGTGGTGCTGGCACAAATACCATCATTATTTCCGGCGTCCCCAGCTTGCACTCAGTGGACTATTCAATCATTCCTGACCGAATAGAAACAGGAACATTTTTGGTGGCTGGGGCAATCACCAACTCGGAAATTACTCTTTCGCCAGTAGTGCCATACCATCTTACTGCTGTGATTGCTAAGCTGCGAGAGATTGGTACTCAGGTGATTGTCGAGGAACCTAACTGCTTACGCATTGTTCCTGATACCCTACGGGCAACAGATATTGAAACCTCTCCTTATCCGGGTTTCCCTACAGATATGCAGGCCCCGTTTATGGCCTTGTTAGCGCAGAGTGAAGGAGACTGCATTATCACTGAAACGGTGTTTGAAAATCGCCTACGTCACGTCGCCGAATTGAATCGTATGGGCGCAGATATTCGTGTTAAAGGCAATAATGCCGTAATTCGGGGAGTCCCTATTCTATCCGGTGCCCCTGTCTTAGCAACAGACTTACGGGCATCTGCGGCGCTAGTACTGGCAGGACTGGCAGCAGAGGGAAAAACAGCAATTCGCGGACTACATCATTTAGACAGGGGTTACGAAAATCTGGAAGCGAAACTACAGCAGTTGGGAGCAAAATTACAAAGAGTACAGGATGAGGAAGAAGTAGAGGAAACTGTCCAGGTTCAAGACCACGACCAAGTTTTACCTAAGTAATTTTCAGCGCTCCCCTCTTTTAGGCAAAAAAGATGTCTGCCGAGTAATGAGTACCGCTCACTTAGAGCGGTTGATTGTCTTCTCGGCCAGTATAAGTATATTTGTGCAGTGGAGCGCTTTAGTTACGGTTTAGACCTAGTTAAGCTAACTAGAAACCAGGATTTCTGAGAGAGCTTTTCTCACAGTTGGATATTGGTAGTCAAACTTGTAGCTTGTAGTCCTTTTAGGTATTACTTGCTGACCTTCTAAGACTACCTTGGCTCCTTCTCCCAGTAGGGTTTCTAAAGCAAAACTAGGAACCGGTAACCAAGAGGGGCGATGGAGAATTTCCCCAAGAGTTTGACACATTTCTGACATCAGAACCGGGTTCGGTGCTGTGGCATTAAGTACGCCCTCAATCTCTTGGCGAGTAAGGGCTTCAATAATCAAGTTTACCAGGTCATCCCGGTGAATCCAGGAGAACCATTGACGACCAGTGCCAATCGGACCACCGGCAAACAACTTGAATGGAGGTATCATTTTCGCTAGTGCGCCTCCATCCCCCAACACAATACCGAAACGTAGAATTACCAGCCTAACACCAGCATTTTTGACTTGCTCGGCTTCAGCTTCCCAGGTCTGACAAACTTCTGCAAGAAAATCATCACCAGCAGGACTGGTTTCATCAAAAGTGGCAGTTTCGCTAGTGCCGTAGTAACCAATAGCCGAAGCATTAACCAACACCCTTGGCTTAGGGTTAGCTTGAGTAATAGCTTCGACAATTTTTTGCGTACCCACCTGGCGACTTTCAAAAATTTCTTGCTTGCGTTCTGGTGTCCAGCGACTCTCTGCAATGGGAGCTCCCGCGAGATTGACGACACTATCGCAACCCGCGATCGCTTTTTGCCAGTCACCCGATTCTTTGGGAGAATAAGTCACAATCTCCACGTTGGGGAAGATACGAGCAGCCGTAGCCCGGTTACGAGTAAAAATCAGTGGCTGATGTCCTTGTGAGAGTAGTTTTTGCACAAGACGGCTACCAACAAATCCCGTTGCACCAGTAATTGCTACTTTCATCTTTAATCTTTGCTACTCCCTGTGGGTTTTTCTATTTTGCTGTCAGCTATACCCTTAGCTTCAGCATAGCTATTCATCTAAAAATGCCCCAAGAACGCTCCTGTGATAATCCTTGGCTTCGCTCTAGGACAAGCCTTTGACTTAACAGCGAGAGTCGTCAAAATAAAGCTCCCTCTCCCTGAGGATGAGGTTTGCTCAATTTAATTATCCCTGCCAGAGCCATAGCGCCATGCTTCGAGCCAACGATGGTAATAGTATTGTGGTACTACTGGCAGTGTTTTCAATGGTTCAGTTGTCAGTTGCCCCAAAGAAGACAAGCCAGTGTAGATACCTAAGTTGAAATAGTGAACCATCCAATCTAAAAGGGTTGTCAGCCCGACTTGAGGAATCACTGGTATCACAGTTCCAGGTTTAGTCAACGAAGTCAACAAAAGTGTTTTTGAAAGTCCAGAAAACTGTACAACGTCCTGTAAAAAGGGGCGTAGTACGTCATCCCCTAACTTTGCCATTGCCTCGAAGACAGCAGTCAGTAAATCATTGATTTGATTGGGGGCTAGCTGTTGTTGTCTACCTACGCTCATCGCTCGTTGAAACATCCAGGTAACAGCAATATTCGGCTGATAGGGTTGCAACTGTGCTAGAGATTTTTGTGTGAGAAGATCACAGGCGAGAGCTTCATGAGTTCCTTCCGTAAGACGCTTCAGGTGCCGCACCATTGAGCCAAATCCACCAAAGCTGACTGGCGATTGAGAGCCACTGCTATCGCCTACTGGTAAGATACGGTTCCAGGGCATTCTCAGGGGACTGTGGCGGTAAGAGGGAAAGAAGCCAAAGAGTACTCGCTGGAAATCAATTTGAGACAATTCCACACCCTGGTATTCTGGCAAGAGGCGTAGGTACTCCTCCAAGAAAAATTCTAAGCTGGGACGTTCTGGATGGGCGTCTAGGTAGGTAAAGAGATAAGTAGTTCTACCATCTCTAGCAGGAAAAGCCTCCCAGAAGTACTGGCATTGATTTTGTATTGGGGTGAAAGAAACAATGAGGTCACCCGCTTGATTGTGGGGATAGCCTTGAGCGCAACTACCGACTACGATACAGACACCTTCTGGTTTTTCTCCCTGTCGTGCTTGCCTAACAATCGGAGAAAAATGGCCCATGGCGTCAATGAGCAATCTTGTCTTGATTGAGCTGGTAGGTGGCAGCTTTGCAGATAAATTTGAGCCTTGGGTCTGCAACTCTACTGAAACACCGTTAGGATGGACAGTAGCCCCCTCGAAGGATGTTTTTTCTAGCAACTTGCCACCAGCTTGCAGAAATTTTGATTTGAGGGTGGAAAGAAGGAAAACTGGGTCAACACCAATATTGAGAACATCCTTGATCCAGAAATCCGACCCCTGGCAAAAGCTGACTCTACCGGGGTTATATTCAGTAGCGATCGCTTCCTGTAGTTCAGTTAGGGTGAGCAAATTTAGCTCTAAAAACACCTCTAACTCTTGGCGGGAAATATTCCATTCTTGGTCTCTACCCCGCAAGATGCCCCGCTCAATTAGTGCAACTTGCCAGCCTCGTGTTTGCAAAGCAGCACCGAGGAAAATGCCCAAGGTGCCACCGCAGATGATAACATCCCAATCAACGGTGCCTAAAGGCTCTTTGCTTTCTTTGACAACAAGGGGAACTGGTAATGTGTTTTCTTTGAAGGCTTGCCACATTTTATCTGCACTGCGCAGGCGGCCGAGGATATCACCCGGAAGTTGGGAGAGAATTTTTTCGGTTTGGGTCATCGACTTCTCTTGATGGTGAGATGCTCCCTTTCCATCCTAACTGGCTTACCTGGAACGTAGTTGTGTGATCGTTATCATTGAGTTATCAGGTTGTTACTTACTATAAAGCTTCTGGTACTGTGGAATTTGGGTTGATGAAACTGAGAGTGCTACTTGGGTTAACGGTAAGCTTAGCAATTTTTGGGGCTGGCTTTTTACCAGCTTGTGCGCAATCTCCATCGTCTGAGATTGCCCAACTGACAGACGTATCCTATGAGATTTGCGGCGAATCTAATACTTGGAGGCGTCCCACGGAGACAGAACAAATAAGAGAGCTTCAGACGATACCGCGTTATGGTGCTGACTTGACGAGAGAACCCCTTAAAAGTACGCTACAAACTTTTCGAGGGCAAAATATTTTCTCTTTTACTAGTTATGGTCTAAGTTCTCGTATTGAACCTATCTACTTTTCCGGTCTTTGGACAATCGAAGATACGCTCTTTGGTTGCTACGATTCGTCCTCTCGCGTTGCTCAAATTAATACTGGTGAGATAGCAGAAGTCTGGCTAATACTTCACAGAGTAGTAAACCTGAAGTGGCTGGATAATCACTATGTTTTGGTAGTTGAGCCGACACAGCAAGGTGTCCAATTTATTCAATTTTCCCGAAAAGAAAATCAACCTCTACTGCCACTAGAGGTTGTGACGGAAAATGGCAGGGAACTGGAAGTGATTGATGCCGGTTAATTCCTGGGCAGTTTTTTCGTGGCTAACTACCTAGGTTCTTATTTTAAAAGTTGCCAAGCTTTTGCAGAGGCTATCTAACTGCTGACTAGGGGGAGAATGATGCAAAATACGGTTCCTTTTTGGCAACTGGACTCAAAAGAAATATCTCCACCGTGAGCATCGATAATCGACTTAGCGATCGCTGTTCCTAGTCCAGTACCGCCTCGCTTGCCGTGAGTAACAAAAGGTTCAAAGAATTGCTCTTGAATTTCTTCTGGGATACCAGGCCCGTTATCAGTAATCTTGATTCTCCCCCATCTCCCGTTCGCTCCAACAGTAATCTCGACACGACCGCCAGGATGGTTGAAAGCCTCAACAGCGTTACTTACCAAATTTTGTACAACCCGCAGTAGTTTGTTTTCATCTGCATTGACCACTACATCTACTGCTTTGATAACCAGTTCAACCTGTGCTTCTTGAAGATAAATATGGTTGAGTTTTTCAAAACGTTCCAATACTTTAGCCAAGTTTACTGGCTTTTTACGTAAAACAGTATTGCCTCGAGAAAATTCTAACAGTTCCTCTGCCATTGCTGACATGCGCTGAGCTTGAGCCTGAATGAGTTCACACCACTCAACTGTTTCTAGATCTGGGTGCAGCTCTTTGACCATGCTGCTAGATAGATTAATACCGCTCAAAGGGCTTTTGAAATCATGAATGACTGTGTTGAGCATCTCTCCCACTAGCACCATTTTTTCTTTGTAAATCAACTGCTTCACGTATTGGTCTGTAGAGTCTCTGAGGCGTTGAGTCGTGTAGCCAAAAACTTTAAGTACAGTACTACCTTTGGCATTTAGTAAAATTTCCATCAGGCTTTGACGCTCAAGTTTAGCTAAGGTCGAACCCTCACAAACTATAGCTTGAGCACTACGCGGTTGCCCATCCAAAATGCCCAACTCCCCAAAATAAGCATTGGGTAAAGCCTGAGCTAGAGTCTGATATTGGTTATGAGCTATGTGTTTTTTAAACACCACTTTGCCAACTAAAATCAGATATAAAAAATCTGGTTTTTCACCTTCTTCAAAAAGAATTTTTTGATTAGGAAAATTCTCTGTGATGGCGATTTGACAAAGCTGTTCTGCTTGCTCCGCTTCAAAAAATGAAATAAATTGATGGTATTTCAGATCCATATAAGTACACCTGTATTTTAATCATACAGTTGCAGATAGGCGTACTTGATCTGCCGAACTGCTTCTTCTTTCATTACTTCTACAATATTCGCTAGTTTCCGGAAAGTGTTATAAATCCTGAGTTATTAGCAAATAACAAATAAGACTTAAAGTTTAGATTGACTGGTTGGTTTTCGCCAAAGCTGCCACTGCATTTTGCCCCCCAAACCCAAAACTGAAACAAAGCATATGCTCGAATTTCCCCGGACGCGGTGAATGCAAAAAATCTAGGCTGTACTCTGGGGTCTTTAGTCCTACACAAGGAGGTAGTAGCTGATACTTTAATGCTATCAAGCAAATAGCTGCACCTATGGCTCCAGAGGCTCCAAGTGTATGACCTGTTGCTCCTTTAGTAGAACTGACGGGTACACCTTGGGGAAATAGAGATTGAATTAGTTGAGCTTCATTTTGGTCATTTAGTTGAGTGCTGGTACCATGAGCGTGAATATAGTCAATTTCAGCCGAACAGAGGTGGCTGCGATGCAAACATTGCTTGACTGCTGTAGTTGCACTGCGCCTATCTGGAGCTAAAGCACTGAGGTGATAGGCATCACAGCTTAAGCCAAAACCCAACAACTGACCGTAAATTGGCACCCCTCGCCTCAAGGCATTCTCAGCCGACTCCAAGACTAACACAGCACCTCCCTCTCCTAATACTAAGCCTTCACGATGCTTGTCAAAAGGATAAGCACCAGTTTTTGCCAAAGCCCCCATTTTGTTGAAGCCAGTCAGAGTCAGCCGAGTGATTGGTGCTTCCAGAGCACCGGCAATAACTTGCTGACATTGACCAGTTTGAATCAATTCAAAACCTTGGGCAAGAGCCCAAATTCCTGTTGCACATGCTGCCATTGGTGCTAGAACGGGTCCTTGTGAACCAATCTGACGAGCCGCACAGAGCGCAGCACGATCTGGAAGAGTATCTAACCAACCTTCTAAGCTAATCTTAGACAATTTACAATCAGAAGCAGTAAGGAAGGAAGGTAGAGGTGAAGGATGAAGGTTTAAAGGCGTTGTATTTTTGTCTGTGTACCTCTGTTGGGCAAGTTTTTGCTTAGTTATACCTTCCCCTTCTCCCTCTGTGTCCCCATGCTCCTGTTTTCTCCGTTCTAGTGCCAAATGCTCCCAAGCTGCTTGACAGCCGCGACTTGACCCAATCACAACCCCACATTCGTGCATTGGTGTTGTTAGAGCGGCATCCTCTAGAGCATCTGCTACGACAAGCTGGGTAAGCTTGTCTAGGTAAGTTGCTGTCTTTCCCATCATTGCTATGGGTAGAGCAGGTAAATCGGGAAAAGGTTTATGCTCTCGGATCGCGGATTCACCATTAAGAAGACTCCTCCAGCTAGATTGGAGCTGACCTAAAGCCGAGATAAGACCGATGCCTGTAACTACTACCTCCACCACTTACCTACTCAGTCAATCGCTTTTATCCCTTGCCAGTTTGCTAACTATTTCTTCAGGTTTTCGATGCCTTGGGTCACCTCTGCTGACTCTATGCGATCGCCTTGCTGAATTTTGTCTACGACATCCATTCCTTCTGTAACATAGCCAAAGACAGCATAGTCACCATCCAAAAAAGGCTGTGCTGCCAGAGTAATATAAAACTGCGAAGAAGCTGAGTCGGGAGCTTGGGAGCGAGCCATGGCAACAGCACCTCGCTCGTGCCTTAATTCAGGAGGATTAGATACACCTGCTGTTTTCAGAGTTTTGCTATAGATTGGGGTTTTTGCTCCCTGGGGCTTAATTTCTAGAGGAATGTAGCGAGGTTGTGAGGTTTCTGGGTCAACAAAACTACCTGTTCCTAAACGCTCTACCGGAAAGTTAGGATTTTTGCTTTGGGGGTCACCACCCTGAGCTACAAAATCCGGTACTACCCTGTGAAACACCAGACCGTTGTAGAAATCTTGCTCAACAAGATCGACAAAATTTCCTGCTGTAATTGGGGCGTCTGTCCCATTAACTTCAATTGTTATTGGTGAGCCTTTAACTGTCAATACCACAGTCGCTTTTCCTTCAAGTCTAGGTAAATCGGTGACTTGTGGGGAGCCACTGGTATTCACAGGAGAAGATACTGTTTCCGTGGTTGAGGGGTCGCCAGAGGAGTCAAGGGAAGCTGCCTGTTGAGCAGCACCACATCCCCCCAGATTCAAGCCCATAATTACCAAAAGCAATAGTAACCAGTGCCGGATTGTTACCTGCATGTTTTAATTCAACCTTCTTGTAGCATCAGCTACTGAATTATCTTAAGCAGATATCAGGGCGCTCGACCAAATTAGTTACAAGCCTTCAAGGGGAACTTGCAGAAAACGAGCTAGCTCAGCTCCCTGATTTTCCAGTTCTGACAAGGACAATGGCTCTCCTACACGAGTTAGGGGAACTTCCCGACGGTCTTTTATTCTTAGATACAGCGCTCTACGAGGGTTGAGACCTTCTTTGATTTCCACTCGGATCGACTGAACATCTTTAAGGGGACAGCCAAACTCGATTTGACGATTTTTACCAGGAAAGCCCCAACGAAAAATTTTCATCATGGCTGTATCTTTGTTGAACTCGTTGTAGCCGCCTCCAACATCCCATAAAATAATCAACCATAGATAAAGGGCTAACAGCACACCAGCGACGCCATAGAAGCCCATCGCCGCCCCTTGGGGAATAAATATCAGTCCGGTGGTATCACCTATGGGGAGTAAATCTACCTTAAGGTAACTGGAAAGCGCTGCTAATAAAAAACCTGTACCTCCCAAAGAAACTACAATTGCCCACCAGTAGTTACTAAAACGGCGGGAGCCTAAAACAGTTTGGTGAATTACACTGCTCTCTCTTTGGGTTGTCGATGCTGTCATGGATAAATTCCTGCCCTCTCAATCTCAAGATTTAAAGTGACCTCTCCCAACGCCAAACCCTAAGGTTATGGTGTGCATTTTCCTTTGAATCCTGCTCTGGCAGAGGATATTTTCCGAGCTTTAATTGTATCTCTTCTGGTTCCTCCTCAAACCAACAAACGATTGACTTCAAGCAATCGTCACTCCAGATGACTAAAGCCGATCCGAGTATGACTTAGTGTGCTAGACCCTACTTCCAGCAGAGGGACTAAGGTGCTGATACCACTTCATCCTCCCCCAAAAAGATTACTGTTGCTCATTTTTTTAGGAAGCTTATTTTTTTAGGCAGTAAGCTCAATGCCCTTCCCTGGGGGATTTTGCTACGATAAGAGCCGCTGAAAAAATTCTGAGTGTGTATATGTCAATTTGTAAAATATCTGATATTAATTATTATTGTATGTAGGCATCGAAAGCCTTACCCTACTTGGAAAAGATCGGTATAAAATAGCCGAAGCATGATAGTTTAAGAAAAATTAAGCAACCACTAGCTGGTCATCCGGCAGGTGGTTGAGGGGTGCTTGACACATCCCTTGAGAATAGGCTCACTAGGGTGGTTGATTTCTCAAAAATTCCACAGCTTTTCAGCATGGAAAGTGTCAAAAAAGACGCGAGAGCGTCAACAATAGAATCCTTGAAGATAGTTAAGGTAAGAGGATTTGACACTATGACTATAGCTGTAGGACGCGCGCCCAGTAGCCGAGGATGGTTTGATGCCCTCGACGACTGGCTCAAGCGTGACCGTTTTGTTTTCGTCGGTTGGTCAGGTATACTGCTGTTCCCCTGCGCTTACCTGGCAATTGGCGGCTGGCTGACCGGCACCACCTTCGTGAGTTCTTGGTACACTCACGGATTAGCCTCATCCTACTTGGAAGGCTGCAACTTCCTAACCGTTGCCGTCTCAACCCCTCCCGACAGCTTGGGACACTCACTGCTGTTTTTGTGGGGACCAGAAGCCCAGGGAGACTTCACCCGCTGGTGCCAACTCGGTGGTCTGTGGGCCTTTGTTGCCCTCCACGGTGCCTTCGCACTGATCGGCTTCATGCTACGTCAGTTTGAAATCGCCCGCCTGGTAGGCATCCGCCCTTACAACGCCATTGCCTTCTCCGGCCCGATTGCGGTGTTTGTCAGCGTCTTCTTGATGTACCCCTTGGGTCAATCTAGCTGGTTCTTTGCTCCCAGCTTCGGAGTAGCGGCAATTTTCCGCTTCCTGCTGTTTTTGCAAGGCTTCCACAACTGGACACTCAACCCCTTCCACATGATGGGAGTTGCCGGAATTTTGGGAGGAGCGCTACTGTGCGCCATTCATGGTGCCACGGTGGAAAACACCCTGTTTGAAGACGGCGACAAAGCCAACACCTTCCGGGCGTTTAACCCGACCCAAGCCGAAGAAACCTACTCGATGGTAACTGCCAACCGTTTTTGGTCACAAATCTTCGGTATTGCCTTCTCCAACAAGCGCTGGTTGCACTTCTTCATGTTGTTTGTGCCAGTAACCGGCTTGTGGATGAGTTCGGTGGGCATCGTTGGTTTAGCGCTCAATTTGAGGGCTTACGACTTTGTCTCCCAGGAAATCCGTGCGGCGGAAGACCCAGAATTTGAGACCTTCTACACCAAGAACATTCTGCTCAATGAGGGCATCCGAGCTTGGATGGCACCTCAAGACCAACCCCATCAACGTTTTGAGTTCCCTGAGGAAGTTCTACCTCGCGGTAACGCTCTGTAAAAACTCTTCCAGGTGAATGTGGAAGACTCTACTTGGACATTCACCAAGATTACATCGTTAGTCTTTTTGAAAAGGTAATAGCTTGTGGTAACACTCTCTAGTAATGCAGTGGTTGCGGGTAATCGCGACCTAGAATCATCAGGCTTTGCCTGGTGGGCTGGCAACGCCCGCTTAATTAACCTTTCCGGTAAGTTGCTGGGGGCTCACGTTGCCCATGCTGGACTGATTGTCTTTTGGGCTGGAGCAATGACCTTGTTTGAGGTCGCTCACTTCGTGCCGGAGAAGCCCATCTACGAACAAGGCTTCATCCTGATTCCCCACCTTGCTACTCTTGGTTGGGGCGTTGGCCCTGGTGGCGAAATTATCGACACCTTCCCTTACTTCGTCGTCGGTGTACTGCACCTAATTTCCTCCGCTGTTCTTGGTCTAGGCGGTATTTACCACGCGGTTCGTGGTCCAGAAACCTTAGAAGACTACTCCGCCTTCTTCGGTTACGACTGGAAAGACAAGAACAAGATGACCACAATCATCGGCTTCCACCTAATTATCTTAGGTCTTGGAGCTTTTCTGCTGGTGATTAAGGCAATGTTCGTCGGTGGCGTATACGATACCTGGGCACCAGGCGGTGGTGATGTCCGTATCATTAATAACCCAACGCTGAACCCTCTGGTAATCTTCGGTTACCTACTGAGGTCTCCCTTCGGTGGCGAAGGCTGGATCGTCAGCGTCAACAACATGGAAGACATCATCGGTGGTCACATCTGGATTGGTCTGATCTGCATTTTTGGCGGCATCTGGCACATCCTCACCAAACCCTTTGGCTGGGCTCGTCGCGCTTTTATCTGGTCTGGAGAAGCCTATCTCTCCTACAGTCTGGGCGCTCTTTCCCTAATGGGCTTTATTGCCTCTTGCTACGTTTGGTTTAATAACACCGCTTACCCCAGCGAATTTTACGGCCCAACAAACGCCGAAGCTTCCCAAGCTCAATCTTTCGTCTTCTTGGCGCGTGACCAGAAACTGGGTGCTAACATCGCTTCTGCTCAAGGTCCTACAGGTCTAGGTAAATACCTGATGCGCTCTCCCACTGGCGAAATCATCTTCGGTGGTGAAACCATGCGCTTCTGGGATTTCCAAGGTCCTTGGTTGGAGCCTCTACGGGGACCCAATGGTCTTGACATCGACAAACTAAATAATGATATTCAGCCTTGGCAACTTCGCCGTGCAGCTGAATACATGACCCATGCTCCCAACGGTTCAATCAACTCGGTGGGTGGCATTATTACAGAGCCTAACGCCTTTAACTACGTTAACCCCCGTGCTTGGCTTTCCACTTCTCACTTTGTCTTAGGTTTCTTCTTCCTAATTGGTCACCTCTGGCACGCTGGTCGTGCTCGTGCGGCCGCTGCTGGATTTGAGAAAGGTATTGACCGTGAGACTGAGCCAGTTCTGTCTATGCCTAACCTTGACTAAGGTTGGATAGATGCAGTTTTGAACTAAAAGCTTAATATTTGGAAGGCTCCTGCATGTTAGCGGGAGCCTTTTTTTTGCCTGAAGTGCCGAAATTACCTCAACACTGATGCGACATCTGCTGCTCAGGCTTGATCTTCAGCTAAGTTTTGTAGTGCAGTTTCTAGGTCATTTGTCAGTTGTTGGGCACTTTTTTTAGCTGACTTGCTGCCATAGGAAGCTACGACTAAAGGAGACCCAATGTTAACTTTAACCTCAGACCCTCTGTGGGGTACTGGTTGGCTGTAACAAATGCTGATAGGTACAATTTTTAGCTCTATTCCAGGTTGACTTGATGCTACTTGCAAAGCAATACGAGCTATACCGGGTTTGAGAGGATTAACTTTACCATCCCGAAAGATATTACCTTCAGGGAACATGACCAGCGCTTCGCCACTGCGCAGAAGTTCGACACTATGACGTATACTGCCAATTTTGGGATGGTTAGTGTCCACAGGAAATCCTCCCATGTGCCTAATGAACCAGCCTTGTAGACCTTCGCATTCATTCGCTGTAACCATAAACCTCAAGTCGCGACCAGTGACTGGTTTCCCGGCAGCATAAGGAATTACCAACGCATCCCAACGAGAGCGATGAGTAGGAGCCAAAATTACTGGGCCAGTCCTAGGTATATTTTCTTGACCCGTCACTTGCAATTGGCGGAAGTAAAACGGCATGACAACACGACGCCCCAAAAAGTAGAGAATGGGTTTTAACCATTGGCTCACACTAGAAGTGAGCGAAGTTTCTCTTGCCGCAGTTGAGGTTTCCCTACTCTGCGTAGTCGGTTGTGTCTTTGCTTGGGTCTGTTCACGGGGGTCGAGCTGAATCATCGAGGATTAAGTATTGTGACTGCATCCTGGTCTCACTTATACCTTATGTTTTCTAGCGCTTTCTGTCTGCAATCTTAGGGACAGTTTCACTGGTGTCATGGTTGAGATTGGCTCAATAGCAATAGATACGTGGTCACCTACAGCGCTGTTTAAACCAGGATTGTAGCTGCACTCGGCAAGCAGACTCCATGATTCCAGCGAGGACCGGCAATCGATGATTAGAGCAAGCGCTCTCAGGGATATTGGCGACAGTACGAATTGCGCCAGTTTTTGGATCATCCGCTCCATAAACCAGCAGACCAAGCCGCGCCAGTACGATTGCACCGGCGCACATTGGGCAAGGTTCCAAGGTGACGTAAAGGGTGCAGTTATTGAGGTGCCAGTTTTGCAAAGCTTGACCAGCAGCTCTGATGGCAATAATTTCTGCATGGGCTGTAGGGTCTTTGTCGCGCTCTCGGCGATTTTCTCCTGCTGCTATCAATTTACCAACAGCATCAACAACCACTGCACCCACAGGCACCTCACCAGCATCACCCGCTGCTTGGGCAAGTTCTAAAGCGCTTCTCATCCATCGACGATGATTTAAATATACAGGGTCATTAATTGCCGGAGGCGGGATTTGCCAAGCCATGAAGTTTCAAGGGTCGTATCTGTTGATCGTACAGATTCGGTATAATCTGACCAGAGTTAACACTTGCCAAACTATAGCCATTTTGGGGCAGGTTTTTTAGGTCGAAAGTCTCGCCGCTACCCAGTTGCCAAATCTTATAGTCAGAAAAGGTTAGGGGTACTCCTGGCTCACATTCCTCTGGCTTGTGGTCACCCAGGACAAAGTAAGTCTTGCCCTCTCCTTGAACCTGAGCCAGACCTTTGCTGTCTACAACCACCGAAGTTCCCTCATCTATACCTATACCCAAAACACTGGCAGCTTGATCTTCTTTCAGCTTACGAGCAATGAACGTCATCAGGCGACCCATTCTGTGACTAGTGTCAAAGTGAGTGTCGATGATTACTGGTTCTAGGTATTGCCAATTGAAGAAGTTAGAAGTAAAGCTGATATCACTGTTATAGGGGTCGTTGAGGGCTTCACGAGATTTCACAGACCCATCACAAGCATTGTAAATAAAATTGCCTTGGATCATCGCGCCAGCACTAGTTCCGCCCACACCACCTCCCTTAGCCACAAGAGATTCTACGGCAGTTTCTAAACCTGTCCCTTGAAAATTTTTAATGTAGGTACACTGATCACCGCCAGCAAAGAAAATCACCTCAGCGTTTTTAATAGTAGCGACAACATCGGGTCGCTGGGCATCCTCACGGGTGGTGAGAATCAGGGTTTCTACAGAGTTAACTCCCCTCATTTGATAGATCGGTTCATTGTAACCATCTCCACCAGAAGAGCGGATTACGACAACATCTACCTCGGTCGGACAGTTAGTGCAATCCCTAACCTGGTCAATTATCGATTGGATGGCAGAGTCCACGTCAAAACCACCGCCGCCTAGATCATAAGAAGGGCCAGCTAGGGGGGGATTAACATTTGGGGCGTCACTGATTAAATAGCTTTTGATATTGGCATTAGCAGGAAATGCCAACCCGGCAATCAACAAAAATACTACTGCGCTGATTAATAAACGTCCTACCCTCATATTGGTAAGTTAAGTATTGATGATGTCTTTAGTTATAGTCAAACATTCTGATCAAATGACTAATGCTCTTTTAATTTTTTTTAACATTTCATTCTTTAAATACCGCTTCTGTAAAAGCCATTGCCTACTGGACTTTAATAAAACCAAGGCATTGCGATCAGAGTAACTAAATGAGAATCTTCTCCCAAGAAGAATTTCTAGGGTTCGGGGGCTGGTTGGCTCAGATAAGCGTCCAATTGTCCCTTAGTATCTAAGCTATGAAGGTCATCACAGCCACCTATATGTTGGTCATTAACAAAAATTTGTGGAACTGTGCGACGCCCGTTGGCACGTTTGGCCATTTTGTTTCTGGCTTCTTCATTGCCGTCTATTTTATATTCTGTGTAATTAACACCCTTCCACCAGAGTAAGAGTTTGGCTCTGATGCAGAAAGGGCAAGTTTGCCAGGTGTAGATTTCCACATTGGCTTGGCTCTGTTCTGGGTTACGTCCTAGGAGGGAATTGAGAAAATTAAGCATTTTTGAAAGCCGTCAATTTTTAGTAAATTTATCTTCTTGATCTAGATCTATAAGTTTAAAACAGTTTTTTCTATCTCAAGGCAAGATGTATTGAAAATATATTCTCTAATCTCCGAAATTACTCAAGAAGTTTTTTATCTCTGAAAACTGAGATTTTTTTAGTCAAAACACCATCGGCATTTTGCCCCAATTTGTTGATTATTAATCTTCTATCGTGACCTAAATCAGCATGACTTGCCAATGGACAATGATGGGAAATTAGTGACTTTTCCTCCTAAAGATGCACCATAATCAGTCAATCAGGAACTGATTTAAGTAAATTTGTCCTCAAATTTAGCGATCGCCATTAGGTGATTACCCCAAAATCAATTAACTGACCTGCCACTAGCTGATGCTTAGTAAGTCGGGACTACAACGGAAGTGTCAATTTCAGGAAGCAGAAGAGTTTCGCTAAACTGATTTCCTCGGTCGCATAAAAACTTAACACAAACGAGGGATACTTGATTTAGTGTGGATCCCAGCGTCTGATAGACTTTTACACTGGAGTGGGGATTAACACAATCAAGTTTAAATATTTACAGTTGAGAGGAAAAGCTTCGTGATTGAAACTGCCGTAGGCCTAGAAATTATTGAGGTAGTGGAACAAGCCGCAATTGCCTCAGCCAAATGGATGGGCAAAGGTGAGAAAAACATAGCCGACCAAGTGGCGGTAGAAGCCATGCGGGAGCGGATGAACAGAATTCACATGCGGGGTCGCATTGTCATCGGTGAAGGAGAACGAGATGATGCTCCTATGCTCTATATCGGCGAAGCAGTTGGTATTTGTACTCGTGAGGATGCCAAGGAATACTGTAACCCAGACGAATTGATCGAAATTGACATCGCTGTTGACCCTTGCGAAGGGACTAACCTAGTAGCGTACGGGCAACCAGGATCAATGGCTGTGCTGGCAATTTCCGAGAAAGGTGGTCTGTTTGCTGCTCCCGACTTTTACATGAAGAAGCTAGCAGCACCACCCCAAGCAAAGGGTCGTGTCGATATCAACAAGTCGGCGACAGAAAACCTGAAAATACTCTCTGAGTGCCTTGATCGCGCAATCGAGGAACTGGTAGTTGTTGTTATGAAACGCGATCGCCACAACGAACTAATCAAAGAGATCCGTGAAGCTGGTGCGAGAGTGCGATTGATTAGCGACGGTGATGTCTCAGCAGCGATCTCCTGTGCTTTTGCTGGTACTAATATCCACGCTTTAATGGGAATTGGTGCAGCACCAGAAGGCGTGATTTCGGCAGCAGCGATGCGCTGTTTAGGGGGACATTTTCAAGGTCAACTGATCTATGACCCTGCTGTTGTCAAAACTGGTCTGATTGGAGAGAGCAAAGAAAGCAATGTTGAGCGGCTCACAGAAATGGGTATTAAAGACCCCGATAAGGTCTATAATGACAGCGAGCTAGCCTCTGGTGAAACAGTATTGTTTGCTGCTTGTGGTATCACCCCAGGAACCCTAATGGAAGGCGTACGGCTATTTCATGGTGGGGCAAGGACTCAAAGCTTAGTAATTTCTTCTCAGTCAAAGACAGCTCGGTTTGTAGATACAATCCACATGTTGGATAATCCAAAATATATACAACTGTAGTTACACCAATTTGCTTTCGGTGTAACAACTGATTCGGCAAGCGAACCTTAGTTAATTGAAAATCAAAGTAGGGGCGATGGCTGCAAGATAAATGTTGCCATTGCGCCCTACTTGGTTCAAAAAAAACACTAGGATGGTTGTGGAAGCTAAGCTGAAAGCCGTTTGGCAGCAAAGAGCTTTGAAAAGAAAGTGATTCTTACCAATTGGTTAGTCGTAAAAAAAATGCTCAAGAGCTAGTCCAAAAAGTCCGGGCGATAACACATCTCGCTTTTGAGCAGACTGTAATCAAGAATGTCTTCCGGCAAAAAAATTATCCAAAATTTAAGAAGTAAGCTCACTTTTAAGGCTAAAATTTGCAGATTGGACAGGTTGTAACTGTGCCTAATTGTCTTAGCAAACTACGTGATAACTGACTGACAATAAAACAAAAATTGGGAGATAACATGAATATCGCAGTGGTAGGTCTAAGCCACAAGACAGCGCCAGTAGAGGTTAGGGAGAAACTGAGTATTCAAGAAGCCAAAATGGAAGGTGTGATAGCTCAGCTTTGTAGCTATCCCCACATCGAGGAAGTAGCAATACTGAGTACCTGTAATCGGCTGGAAATTTATATAGTTGCGACAGAAACTGAGCAAGGAATCCGAGAATTGAGCCAGTTTCTCTCAGAGAATAGCCAAATTCCCTTAGATCAGCTGCGGCAACATCTATTTATTTTGTTACATCAGGATGCAGTTATGCATCTTATGCGAGTTGCTGCTGGCCTCGATAGCCTAGTACTCGGAGAGGGGCAAATTTTGGCGCAGGTCAAAAACACTCACAAAATTGGTCAGCAACACAAAGGTATCGGACGCCTGCTCAACCGCCTCTTCAAACAGGCAATTACCGCAGGTAAGCGAGTGCGAACCGAAACTAGCATTGGTACAGGTGCTGTTTCTATCAGCTCAGCCGCCGTGGAGTTAGCTCAACTGAAAGTCCAGAGCCTAGCACCCTATCGCTTCACCATTATCGGTGCTGGTAAAATGTCGCGCTTACTAGTGCAACACCTTCTGGCAAAAGGGGCTGTTAATATTTCGATTTTAAACCGCTCCACTAGAAGATCTGAGGAATTAGCTAACCAGTTTGCTAATGCCCAGTTACAACTGCATTTGCTTTCTGACATGATGAGGGTGATTGGCACTTCTGATATTGTCTTTACCAGTACCTCTGCTACTGAACCCCTGTTGAACCGCTCGCAACTTGAAGCTATTCTCGAGCCCAGCCGGTCTTTAATGCTGTTTGATATTTCTGTGCCCCGTAATGTTGCTGCAGATGTTAACGATCTAGATAACGTACAAGCTTTTAATGTTGATGATTTAAAAGCTGTGGTTGCACAAAACCAAGAAAGCCGCCGTCAGATGGCCATGGAAGCCGAAGCTTTGTTGGAAGAAGAAGTAGAAGCTTTTGAGGTGTGGTGGCGATCGCTAGAAACAGTAAGTACTATTAGTTGCTTACGAGACAAGGTAGAAACCATCCGTGAGCAAGAGCTGGAAAAAGCTTTATCCCGTTTGGGAGCAGAATTTGCAGACAAGCATCAAGAAGTTATCGAAGCCTTAACACGAGGAATTGTCAACAAAATTCTTCACGATCCCATGGTTCAGTTAAGGGCCCAACAAGATATTGAAACCCGACGGCGAGCCATGCAATCTTTACAAATGCTCTTTAACTTAGATAAGGGTGAGCAATTTAGCTAGGCTATTTTGAGAGGTGAGAGGTGACGAAGAGTAACCCGTCTCGTCACCCCTTGGTGTAACCAGCCACTTTCTCCTCCAGGCATTTTGTGATTTTTTTTTACAAGAAAACACAAGAAAAGCATTGTTTTCGCCATCACAAAAACTTAATATGAAATTTGTATGGGGTTAACCCCTTGCGAAGCAAAGTGTTTAGAGCTGATTAGAGAAGAGATTTAACTATTGAGACAACTTTGCCCATGCTTGGAGCCTCTGTCGCCAGTGACGGAGGTTCTTTTCTTGGGAAAGCTGCTTCCATGGTTGCCAGTTTGCCACTCAGGCTTTGGCTTGCGTTTCCCATCACAGACTCCTCCCTAATGGTAATAGCTGTTTCCTGTAATTCTGTTTTACGATACGAGTGCATTAGCCATCGCAGCACTCATGTCTAGAAGGTTAGAAAAACAAATTTTTCGATTGATCACCTTACTACTGGGGCTTTGGCTAACCTGGGACTTTTTGTCTTACTTGGTAGCAGAAATTCTCTGGTTCAACGAAGTCGGCTATCTACCAGTATTCCGATTGCGTTTGCAAACCCAGATAGGTACTTGGACAGTCGTTTTCATCTTATCGGCTGGGTTTTTGCTGAGTAACCTATTCCTTGCCAACCGCCTCAAGTATCCTAAAGACATTTCTGCATCCTTAGAGACACGATCAAATGCCTCTTTACATAAGCCAGATTCGGCACTCCGCAGTCCAGGTGTTGGCGTTTTAGAATCAACAGTTTCGCAGGTTAAAACCAGACCCCAAGCCAACCCAAGCCATCATACCTGGGCAGCCTTTAACTTGCCGTCACTGTTGCCTTTAGTACTTTGCCTGTGTGTGCTGGTAGGGATAATGCTGTTGCACTACGGCGAAATGAGCCTAGAACTGTGGCATCCTGATTGGAACTTGCCGAACATAACGCCTACAGTACCACCCCCTCTGGGTTGGGCAACCCTGCAGCAACTATTATTCCAGCAGTTACCAGAACAAATTTGGCAATTAGGTTTTTTATTGCTAGTTGTTATCGCGCTGATGCTCAATCCTCAGTTTTGGTTAGCTGCGGCCGCAGTGTCTTTAAGCTTGGTGTGGTCGTTGATACTATCTGGACAATGGGGACGTATTCTGCGCTATTTTTATCCCACTGCCTTTAATGCCGAAGATCCACTGTTTGGTAATGATATTAGCTTTTATATATTTAGCTTTCCCCTGTGGCGGCTGTTAGATGTTTGGCTAGGTGGACTGTTTGTCTTTGGTTTACTAGCAGTACTACTGACTTATTTAGTGTCCGGAGATAGCCTCTCTCAGGGCAAATTTCCAGGACTTTCTCAAAACCAGCTGCGCCACTTGTACGGACTCACTGCTGCAGCCTTCTTCTCAATAGCCCTACGTTATTGGCTATCGCGCTACGAACTGCTCTATTCCCCTCGTGGCGTTGCCTACGGTGCCAGCTACACTGACGTACAATTTCAGTTACCAGTCAATACAGGTCTGAGTATTTTGGCTGTAGCGATCGCTATTTTCCTGCTATTGAGGATGATTTTCTGGTTAGGGAATTTCCAAGTAACCGGTAAAGCAGTAGTGGTGATCAGCGCGCTGTATTTCACGGTAGTAGTAGTTACCAGCGTTATTCTACCCGCCACAGTGCAGCGCTTGAGCGTGCAGCCCAATGAACTAGACAGAGAACAACCTTATATTGAACGCAGTATTGCCCTGACAAGAACAGCATTTGACCTCGATAGTATTGACGCGAGAATCTTTAACCCTGAAGGCAAACTTAGTAGGGCAGACTTGGATGAAAATATCCTCACGATCCGCAATATCCGTCTCTGGGATAGTCGTCCAATACTACAAACCAATCGCCAGCTACAAAGAATCAGACTTTACTACGAATTTCCCGATGCCGATATTGACCGCTATATTTTGCCCATAGAAACCCGTGGTATTTCTCCCTCTAGTCAACTGGGGGAAGGAAATGGAGGGAATTTCTCGATACCCGATTCTCCAGCTTTAATAAATAGGGAAAAGCAACAGGTGATTATTTCACCTAGGGAGTTACAGTACCAAGCTGTTCCTCAATCGGCTCAAACCTGGGTCAACAAACATCTAGTTTATACCCACGGCTATGGCTTTACCCTCAGTCCGGTGAACCGGGTGGGCGATGGGGGATTACCTAACTACTACGTTAAGGATATTGGCACGGGTGCAAATTCCGGTGTTGGGGGAGATTTATCCACCTCAAGCGAATTGATTGACGAGAGTATTCCCATCGGTACACCCCGAATTTATTACGGAGAACTGACGGATAACTATGTCATGACTCCGACGAAAGTTAGGGAATTAGACTATCCCAGTGGTCAAGATAACGTTTACAACACTTATGACGGCACTGGCGGCGTTACTCTTGGCTCAATTTGGCGAAGGCTTTTATTTGCTCAGTATCTCAAAGACTGGCAGATGCTATTTACCCGCAACTTTATTCCCCAAACTAAGGTGCTGTTGCGCCGTGATATCAACCAAAGGATTCGGGCAATTGCTCCTTTCTTACGCTACGACGGTGATCCTTACATCGTTACAGCCAATGCAGAAGAAGCTGAAGCTGGTGCTGCTCAGAACTATCTTTATTGGATTGTTGACGCTTACACTACCAGCGAAAGCTATCCCTATTCCGATCCCGGCGAATACGAATTTAACTATATCCGTAACTCTGTTAAAGTTGTCATCGATGCCTATAATGGCAATGTCAGTTTTTACGTCGCAGCTCCAGAAGACCCAATTATTCAAACTTGGGATAAGATTTTCCCTGGCATGTTCAAGCCTCTCTCAGATATGCCAGCAGAGCTGTTGAGACATATTCGCTATCCGGTAGACATATTTAGCATCCAATCGGAGCGTTTGCTAACTTATCACATGACTGACCCGAATGTATTTTACAATCGGGAAGACCAGTGGCGGATTCCCCAAGAGATTTATGGCACCGAACCACAATCGGTGAAACCATACTACCTGATCATGAAACTGCCAACTGCTGCATCAGAGGAGTTTATTTTGCTCCATCCCTTTACCCCTGTAGCACGTAACAACCTGATTGCTTGGTTGGCAGGTCGCTCAGATGGCATTAACTACGGCAAATTGCTACTCTACCAGTTTCCTAAGCAAGAACTGATTTACGGTCCAGAGCAGATTGAAGCTTTAATTAATCAAGATCCGGCAATATCAGAGCAAATTTCTCTATGGAATCGTCAAGGTTCACGAGCGGTTCAGGGTAATCTATTGGTAATTCCCATTGAGCGATCGCTACTCTATGTTGAACCGCTATACTTAGAAGCCGAACGTAATAGCCTACCGACATTAGTTAGGGTGATTGTAGTCTACGAAAACCGGATTGTTATGGCTCCAACTTTAGAGGAAGCGCTCAACGCCATCTTCGAGCCAGAGCCAACTTCGGCACCGACAATTATTAGACCACTAGATGAACTCCCTTTACCCTAACCCTGGTCAAATTTTTGAAAGTTTACACTTGCTCACAAAATTTTCCGATATTTTTAAACTTAAATTACAAATCCCTAAGAGTGTCAAAGAACCGTGATAACTTCTACTGGTGTTGGAAGACAACAAAAAGCCAGGGAAGGAGAACACTTTGAATTCGCATTCTACTCAAGCCCCGCAAGATCTTTTTCATGAAGATATTAGTGAGTACGTTGCTCAGCTTCAGCTTCACATGGCGTTGCAAGCTCGTAATTTAGTTCCCACACTGACTAAGGCTGTGGACTCTCGGGAGGAGTTACTACAACAAACCCAAGCGAACATAGAAAAGTTAGTCTCGCGGCAAGTAATCTAGAACAGCCAGAGAAGATTGAGAGGACAAAGAGACGCGGAGATACTCCAACATCTACGGAGAATTTACCACTACCAAGCTCCGCGTTAGGCCCTCTCAAGAAGCGTCGAGAGCGTCAGTTGCTCTTGGCTCTATATTTTGTTGTTGATCTTGATTTACCGCCATCACGGCTTCAGCGTATTGCAGCGCTCTTTGCCAAACTTGATAGCCGCGAGGTGTTAAGTGTATACCGTCAGTAGTTAAATCTTGCCGTAGCTGATCTTGATCGTCGGTAAATAAAGTATAGAGATTAAGATAGCCAGCCCCTTCTTGTTGAGCAATAATAGCAATCTGTTGATTAAGGTTGTGAACCCGCTGATTGGGAATTTCTGGTGAGCGTGTGGGTAGAATTGACTGTAAAATTATTTGAGATTGGGGGTGCTTCCGGCGCAAACGAAGCACTATCTGGCGCAAGTTATTGAGAATGATTTGGTCAGTTACGCCCTGACGCAAATCATTAGTACCAGCCATCACATAAATAGTACTGGGTCGAGTTTGCGAAAAGGCGGGTAACCTTTGCAGAATTTGACTAGTATTCTCCCCAGAAATTGCTTGATTAAGCCAAATTTGACCATGAGGAAGTCGCGCTGAGGGAAACCACATAGTCAGCGAATCTCCCACTAAAATAGCCAGCTTATTAGCACCCTGTCCAACACTTATTGCTCTAGCTTCTTCTTCCAGAAGATGTTTCCACTGTCCGTAGTTAGGTTTTTGTGATGGTAGTGCCTCAGAGAACACATCACTTGCCCAGGATGACTGAAAACTATTACTAGATAGGCGCGTATAAATTTTTCCGGCTTGCAGAGCAGCTAACCGTTGGTGATAGAACTGAGTTCCAGAGACTGGTGAAGGAAAAGCTAAATTGGGTTGGGAGAAAGTTTGCTGTTCGGCAGCTAATTCTATTAAGGCTGGTTCTGCTTTTGGTGTTAAATCCAAGGTTATCGCTTCTGAGCTATCCTGAGTTAGCTGCTTGGTTGTGTTAGAGGAGTAGGAACTAAATTCCGGGTAAAAGCCTAATTCAGGAAAAATTCCCACAGCAGGTAAGTCAATGCTGTCATTGGCAATAGGCTGCAACATACGAGCGGCAGATGCCGTCAATAAGTTAGAGAGATTATTAGGTAAATTTGGGGGTAGTCCTAAGGAAGGCGGGACTGAGGCCAGCCCGACTGTCCCCACTGTTAAGAGGCTTGTTGTCAACAAGTAAGAATCGGTCATTATACAAAGCCACAACGCTTTCTTTTTCTGTTGACAACAAGTGTTTCTAACCGTCAGGAAGTTTTTCGCTAAAGTAGAGACTACTTTCCTCTCAGAGAGCCTCTGCCCTTAAATTAAACATCACTTTTTATCTAAGGCCATCATTGTTTCCTTTTTTCTCGAAAGCTTCTGTTGAGATGAATTATTGAAGAATTAAAAAAATTTTAGCCAAAGTAGAGCTTGCTCAATTCCTCTAAAGAAACCTCATTTTCCGGTTTGGGATCAAGAAAATAGGGATGGATGGGTAGTAACTCATGCCGAGAGCAAGCTTTGGGAGAGGAGACAATCTGCTCAATCTGGTTCAGGTATTCTTGAGCAGTACTTTCCCAGGTATGATACTTGAGTACGTACTGCTGTGCAGACTGAGCAAAATTTTCCCACTTTTGAGGGTCACACAATAAGCTTTCTAAGCCCCGCCCTATGTCAGCAGGATCGTCTGGGTCAACTAGCACGCCGTATACTCCGTCATCGTTGCATAAGCTCTCAGTGATCCCGCCATTTTTCGTTACCACTAAGGGTAGACCAGCAGCCGCTGCTTCTAAGGGAGCTAGGCCGAAGGGTTCAAACAGCGAGGTTAGGGCGAACACCGAGCGACGTTGAGCTAGAAAGCGATAGGTTGCCGCTAAGGCTGGTTGATCCGGTACACTAAAAGCACTAATTTTTCCCCACAAATTGTTTTCTTCGACCACCTTGCGGATGGGAGCTAGCACCTGCTTTTCAGTCACCTCGTCTTTGGCTTGCTCCTTCAGGGGATTGTCTAGTCCGCCGGTAATCATCACCAGGTTGGCTCGTTCTTGGAGTTCCTGGCTATCAGCAAAGGCTTGCACTAGCCCGAGGAGATTCTTCTTGGGATCTAAGCGGCTCGATGCCAGGATAGTAGGTAAATCTCTCCGTGACTCAGTGATATCCCGTGCAAATCGCTCTAAAATGAGCTGGTAGGTGGCTTCTTCATTATGAGCCTTCACTTGAGCACTGAAGGTGGAGGGGTCTACTCCCGGTGGAATCGCGGCAAAACGAGCATCATCCTTTATCTCTACTGCCCCTCGATAAGCTCGATGAGCGTATTGGTAGAAGCGTTCTTGCTGTGTATTGGTGATGTTGATCGCTGAGCGATTCATGCTCAGCCGTTCTACTAAAATACGGTATCTGAAGTTGTAGTATTCATCGATTTCTGCTAGATTTTCTGGGCTGACTGCCAGTTTGTCCATCTTCTGCGCACCCAGAGAATGGGCGGAGAAGGTGAAAGGCAAGCCTGTTTTTTCCTCTAGCAGCAAACCGCAGAGTCCACCATCGCTGTAGTGGGCAGTCATGATATCTGGTAAGCTGCCCTCCCCTTGATAAAATTTCAGTAGATTAGGCACCCAGTCAATGACCAGATGGGGCCAGAGTAGTTCTTTGCGCAGAAATTCTTTGGGTCCTGCTGGTAGCCGGATGATGCGGACGTTGTCTACACCTGGATAAGCATCAAAGGGCTCAGCAAACTCTGGCCAGTCTGGATCGATAATTTGCCGAGTAATAATATCGACTTTGTGACCTTGTTGAGCGATCGCTAAAGCAACTTGTTTAACGTAGACTAGTTGACCGCCGAAATCAGGATGTTCGGTTATGTAACTATCGCCCGAATCAAAATTGCCCTGGGGGTTAAGAAATCCAATGTGCATCGTCGGATTATAATAATGTTCCGTTGTTTTCCTGGCTTTTCATAGAAAGCACTAAAACCATCTAATGGTCAGGTCTTTCCCGAAATCTGATTCTCAATCGTTCCGAATTAATGAAAATAGTTTTGAGGTAAGGCTTGGGAGTACTCACAGAAGCTAGACAGGGTAAGTACAAAGTCAGGTTATTGTCAGGTAGTTTACACTTTTTTGCCGATAAGGGAGCAAAACTGACTTCAAACTCAGAAGTAGATGCAAATCGCTGGAAAAATCCGAGATTATCTTCAGCATCAACGCCTTGGTCGCATCTTTGTTATAAATCTTCACTCTAAACTAACTTACCGTTGTTTGTCAGTCCCACTGCTTAACACCACAAGGGTTGTCCTAGAAAGGAAAAACGTAGCTGTTGCCGAAGTCAATCTGCGGCGAGTAAACTGTCGTCTGGGAGTACTAATCTAGTACATACACACAGTTTCTGAACTGACCCATTGGTATGAGATTAATTGGCTAGTTGACATACTCCCCGCGCTGAAGCGACGGGGATTATTTACGCTTCATTGACTAATGCTACCGAAGTAGTCTTACTCTGTCTGGACGTACATTTAGAGTCGTGCCGATGCCCCGTGCCGACTTTTTCTATATTTGCAGATGCGTTTTCGTCTCTATCATGTTCGCTGCCACAACCTAAACAGAGTATTGAACGCACCGATAAATCAATCTTGCCCCATTTATAGCCACAATCAGAGCAGGCTTGGCTAGTTGGTTCCCAACGGTTGATGGCTACAAACTTGCCTCCGTACTTTTCAGATTTTGCCTCAACCAAGACCCGGAATTCTCGCCAGCCTTGCTGACTAATTGCTCTAGAGAGTTTGCGGTTTTTGACCATTCCTGATACATTTAAATCTTCTAAGACGATAGTTTGGTTTTCACTAACGACCTTGGTAGACAATTTGTGCAGGAAGTCTTGGCGAGTGTCTGCAATTTGATTGTGCAGTTTTGCTATCTGAATTCTGGTCTTATGTCTTCTGTTTGAGTCTCTCTGTTGTCGCGCCAACTTCCGTTGAAATTTACGCATTTTACGGTCTAAACGTTTGTAGCAAGGACTGAAAGCTTTTTCACCGTTACTCATCACAGCCAAGGTTTTGATACCCAAATCAATGCCAATGCTTTGGTTTTTAGCATTAGCCTGAACAGGCTCTACTTCTACTACAAAACTTAAGAAGTAACGGTTGGCACAGTCCTTAATAAGGGTTACGGAACTAGGACTCGTAGGTAAATCCCTTGACCAGACAGGCTTGACAACACCTATCTTTGCAAGATAAACACCATCTTTCTTGATGGAGAAACCCCCAATCCTGAACCGTGCCGATTGGCTATTATTCCTCTTTTTGAACTTTGGATAACCAACCTTTCTACCTTTTCTCTTGCCTTTACAGGAATCGAAAAAGTTCTTGAAAGCTATCTCTAAATCAGCTACAGACTGTTGTAGCGGTATGTTCGACACCTCGCTTAACCAAGCTCTTTCCTCAGTCTTTTTCGCCTGAGTAATAACAATCTTTTGAAGTTCAGCCGACTTGGGCTTCTTTGCCCTTGCGGTACGCTCGCCCGCTAGACCTAACGGTCTCGCTTCGCTAACGCTAACACTAACAGATTGCTTACAGATTGCAAGCGCATCGTTATACACAACACGGACGCAACCGAACAACCGAGCTAGACTCTGCTGTTGTTGGTCTGTTGGGTAAAAACGATACTGGTATCTTGCTTTCATGCTCCGTGATAGGATTGGTCTGTGTTTGGATTATACATTGGTCTACAGGAAATGACTACTCAATTCCGGAGCGAAAGACATAGCGTTACAGACCTCAAGATTCACTTGGTCTGCGTGACTAAATATAGGGATGAGATTTTTAGTGGTGAACAGTTGAAATTAATCGAAGAAGTATTTCGCCACGTAGCAACACAGATGAACTTTCAAATTCTAGAAATCAGTGGTGAGAACGAACACGTACACGCATTGATTGAGTATCCACCAAAGCTCTCTGTATCGAAAATTGTGAATGCTCTAAAAGGTGTCTCAAGTCGTCGTTATGGACAGGCTGGCTTTAAAAAACCGCACGGCAAAACAGCTTTGTGGAGTCCCAGCTATTTTGCCGTGTCTGTTGGTGGCGCTCCTATTGAAGTGCTTATCCAGTACATCAAGAATCAAGAAAAGCCGTCCTGGAAGGACGGGGCTTGAATCCCATATTTTTGGTCAAATCATCCTCACTCTCTAATTGTTTAAAAATTAAGAACTGTAATAATTATCCATCGTAAGCGCTACAAAATCGTGATATTTGAGTCACTAGAGCACTTTTTTGGTAATTTAACCGTAAAATTGGCGACAAATAATTTACTGTTCAGTTAGAATTTAGGTAGGTTGGGAAACTGACCTTTTTCTCAAAATTGCCAATATTAAGAAGATCAATCGTATCTTCTTGATGTGTGACAGCAAGAGTCAATTAAACCAAATATAGAGTTTATAGGGGATTAACCATGAATAGTACACTGCCAGTTTTGAACTTAGGTGATACTGGTGAAGCTGTTAGATTATTACAGCAGCTTTTACTGAGTCTTTTCAACGCTGGTTTCATTGGCACCAAAGTTACTTTTAATGCAACCTATGATGTGTTAACAGAAGACGCGGTAACAGATTTTCAACAAGCGTACAACACAAAAAGGGGAACTAGCGAGTTAGCTGTGGACGGATTCGTTGGTAAGTTGACTTGGCGTGCTTTAGGGGATGCCTTATATAACAAGTACAATTGCTAATTAGTGCTTCGCTCCGGCTTGACAACTTCTTGCTAGTAACTAAATAGATCGGTATAAGGAAGGAAAGTTTTGGTGTGAGAAAGTGTATTCTGTTGAAGAATTTTATGCTTTTTCATACCAAATCTAATCTGCCTGTTTAACTAGTTGATAATGGACTTAATTTTTGGTAACTCGACAAACTAAAAAAGGAGGAGTAATATTCTCCTCCTCTTGAGCTTTAGTTTTGAAAGTAACTTCCTAAGATCACTCTTGAGATTAAGGAAGTTTTCTGGTTGTGTATGTAGGAAGAGTAAACTTTTTCAGAGATCTAGATTGGGAAACTAGCAACTTCCTACTCAGCTTGAATCCAAGCCTGGATCGTCTCAATAGAAAGATCGACAGCAGGATGATTAAATATTGCCCTCAAGGCTTCAATTCCACCTACTTGGAGGGCAGCGCGTAGGCGTTTTTTAAGAAGCAGATTGCTATTAATTTCTTGCTCAATAGTCTCTCCCACAACAATCTGTTTTTGGACTTGAGCTGTAGTGAGGTTTGTCCGCTTTAGTTGTTCGAGCAGTTGATGAACTGCAATCGCGGCTTCAGCGATATTGTTGGCTGGTCTTTTGTAGTAATCAATATCACTTGCTCTTTGAATTTCCTCAAAGTTTCCAGTAACACGGCCCTCAAATTCGGCACCACGGAGATTATAGGTAGGCATTTCTGAGATATGCATGAGAGTCTGAGCAAATCCATCTAAGTTATGTTTCAAAGGCTTGGTAAGCTTCTCCGGATCAGATAGAAGAGATTTGGCAGTGGCATAGTCGTAGGACTATGAAAACTTTCGCTTTGACAAAATACAACAATCTGGGTGTAAACAGAAGTGCGATGAGTTACAACAAAACCCTCCTAGCACCTCCTTCAAGTTCCCAAACCGTGATTGATTGCAGGAAAGTATTCGACACCAAGGTAGAAACAGTTGAGCGAAGGGAAGGCGAAATTACTCTCGAAGGGTACTGTATAACCTCACAAAGCCTTGACACAATGATTAAGAATTCTTGCCTGAGGGATTAACTTAATAATTTAGAGGCAAGATTTGAAACTGACAAGCTTGTCTATATTCAAGAATCAAGCTATTTTACTCACTCCCGTAAAACCTTGAGAGGTAACATCAGTAAAGACTCCAGAGTCTCACAACTTGCTAACTTACCTGTTTATTGTTACCTTCTCAAGAAGGGATTACACTGAACGGAGCTTTGGGCAAAACACTCAATCAAATAACTTCAACGTGTACCCTGCTTACCAACTTGCATTTCAAGGTCATCTCTTCGAGTTGGGTAGCATGCACCAGAATCGAAAAAGTGCGATTCCATTGGTCTGCGGCGCATTCTTCTGTTCACTCCCTACAACATTCTACCGCTATTTTCTAGAGAAGCTATTCGATGCAGCCTAAATAATTATTATCCTACTCTTTAAATTCTCCCTTAACCATAGGTCAGTTGCCATCGGTCTTTTGGCAGAAAGTGCCGCAAAGCCTCCTTTGTTGATAGAACCTGTAAAGAACTATATTGCCTAATTTTCAATCAACTTATGACCTTAATCATCACCAACGACGACGGGATAGACGCCCCCGGTATCCGGGCACTTCAGAAAGCTATCAACGGTGAAGGCGTAATTGTCGCACCTCAAGAGCAGTTATCGGGATGTGGTCATCAAGTAACTACTAGTCACCCGATTCAAGTCCACCGGCGCTCGGATAATGAATATGCGATCGCAGGCACCCCAGCTGATTGTACTCGTCTGGCAATAACACATTTACCTTATGATGTCAAGTATGTCCTTTCAGGAATCAATGCTGGTGGCAATCTCGGTGTTGATGTTTATATCTCTGGGACAGTTGCTGCTGTGCGGGAAGCTGCGATGCACGGTATTCCAGGAATTGCCATCTCCCACTGGATCAGAAGACCCTTAGTGATAGATTGGGATGTTGCCGCACGTTGGACGGCTGGTGTCTTAGCCGATTTACTTAATCGTCCGCTAACTCCTGCAAGTTTCTGGAACGTCAATTTGCCTCATCTAGAAGCTGGTTCCCCGGATCCAGAAATAGTCTTTTGTGAAGCGAGTACTCAACCTTTGCAAGTCAAGTACCGAGTGGAAGGCAATGAATATTACTATGAGGGAGAATATGCCAAGCGCGATCGCGCTCCCGGAACTGATGTTGATCTTTGCTTCTCCGGCAAGATTGCTGTTACTCAAATTCAACTGTAAAGAGAAAAGAGCGCTAATCATCTAGGAACTCCCCGCTATCGTGATACCGAATAGCGGGGGAGGAAATCAAGCAGAGGGTTGTATATCTTGATTTTTCAGGGGCGATTGACAGTAATTGTTGATGTCTTCAACTAACTGACTTTCGCCACTGGTAGCTGCTTGCAATGCTTGAATCGCCAATTCAGCCTCAGTGCGATCTTGGCGATTAAAAGCAACAACAAAATCACGAGCCGCCTTACCAGTATCCTGATACATTTTCACAAATTGCGATTGGTAACCTTGTAAAACTGGATCGGTGAGGTAAACTCTTTCGAGTTCGTGAGCATGATGATCCATGTAATTAGCTGCGATCAGCATTAACTCAGTCTCGGAAGCCTGTTTTCCACCATGGGCCTTGTTAGTGTCACTAACTGCATCATTAGCAATATTAATGATTTGATGGCATTGAAACAGTTTTGATTGATGATCTGGTTCAGCTGCTTGGGCAACAATCTGTAAACTGTAAGCAGGAATGCTCAGTAGCACTGTTGTTGACACCACTAGCCATTTATTCGTCATTATTGGAAGATTGGGCGACAAAGAATATTTTTCTGGAAATGTGTTTATTGTGGCACTAACTTTATAAAGTATTTATGTGCAACAGAAGAAAAATTTAAAAAATGCATGAATATTTCCAATTAGCAAGGTCTTAATAACTGACAAACAGCTATCAAGATAATTTTTACTGGAAAAGCTATTGACAAATCGCTGGTCTTTAATGGAGTCAGACAAGTATTGATTAACAATACTCGGATCTGTAATCTAGCTCTAGAGACAATACTCAGCACTTGATTAAACAATCACTCTTGTACAATGCCTAAAGGGTGAGTGGAACTAAAGGATATATATGCGGATTTTAATTATGGGTGGCACCCGGTTTATCGGGGTCTATCTCACGAAAATTCTCGTGGAACAAGGTCATGAAGTGGTGTTGTTCAATCGCGGCAATAAACCGATGACTGTGCAGGGGGTCAATCAAATTCATGGCGATCGGCAAAATGCCTCTCAACTCAAAGATAGATTATCACCAGAAAAGTTTGATGCCATCTTTGATAATAACGGTCGTGAACTCAGTGACACTCAGCCTTTAGTGGAGATTTTCCGAGATAGAGTGCAGCATTTTGTTTACATGAGTTCCGCCGGGGTGTATTTAAAGTCAGACCAAATGCCCCATCGAGAAGCTGATCCCGTGGATCCTAAAAGTCGCCACAAAGGTAAGCATGAAACGGAAGCTTACTTGAGGGCGCAGGCTGTTCCGTTTACAGCAATTCGACCTACTTACATCTATGGTCCTCATAACTATAACGATTTAGAAGCCTGGTTTTTTGACCGTATGGTGCGCGATCGCCCGATCCCCATTCCTGGCAATGGTATGCACATCACCCAGTTCGGACATTGTCAAGACTTAGCAATCGCCATGGCGGCAGTTTTGGGCAATCAGCAAGCAATAGGGCAAATTTATAACGTTTCAGGCGATCGCTACGTTACTTTTGATGGCATTGCTCGCGCTTGTGCTACTGCTGTTGGTAAATCGGCTGATCAGTTGCAGATTGTACACTACGACCCGAAAAAATTTGATTTTGGTAAACGCAAAGCCTTCCCGATGCGGATGCAGCACTTCTTTGCCGATGTTCACCAAGCAATGAACCAACTAAATTGGCAACCAAAATATGATCTTATTTCTGGGCTCAAAGACTCATTCCAAAATGATTACTTAGCATCTAATCGTCAGGAAGCCGAGGTAGATTTCTCTTTGGATGACGAGATATTGGCAGCAACTTGAGGCCAAACGTAAATTACACCAGAGATCAAAGTTAGGGCAACAGATGCCCAAAAGATAGCTAGAGAGGGACTTTTCCAAGCGTTGGGGGTTGGCGCAATTAAAAGAGCGATCGCAGCAATCTGACTCACGGTTTTCAGTTTACCCCAGATATTAGCTCCGCTAATGCCACTCTTGCCTGTCAAGTTAGGATTAACACGCCAACCAGCAATTGCTAACTCCCTCACCAAAATCAGAAAAACACCCCAAGCTGGTATTTGACCCAACTCAATCAAGGCTAGTAGTGGAGCCAGAACTAGGAGTTTATCAACTAATGGGTCAAGAAATTTGCCTAAATCTGTAACTTGGTTAAGTTTTCGAGCTAAATAACCGTCTAACCAATCTGTGCCAGCGGCAATCAAAAATATTACCAAGCAGATCCAGCGTCCCTGAATCGTTGGGTTATGCAAGCCGTATAAAATGAATGGCAAACCTAGTAGACGAGAAAAGGTAATCCAATTGGGTAGATTCATTGACTAGAGGAGTTGCGATGACAACGGAAAATTAAAATTGAGAGACTAATCAATTTTTAATTTTTCTTGCTTAATTGCCCACTCCCTAAAGGGATAGTTAATGGCTCCTGAAATTTTTGACGGGTTCTGGATAAGAGGATCTCTAAATACCAACGCATTCGTTCTTGCTGTTGACCATTTGGGCGATATAACTGATTAGCTTCCTGAGAAAATAGTGGCTTAGCGGTAAGTTCCGAATAATGCCGATTTTGCTTTGACTCTTGAGATAACCAAATGGATTCCTTGAGAGGCGGCACCAAGCCATCTGGTAGTTGACCTTCTAGCAAGCTAACCAAACGCTCGTAACAAGATTCTGTGTTCAGACCGCGACGCTCTAGTTGTTGCATAATTTCTTCAATGCTGTAAGCCGTAGGTTCCATCTTCCCTGGGGTTGCGCCGAAAGCCCGTAGAATTTCCGCCAGCAGAAAATAGTCGCTATACTGTTGCCGAGAGCGATTTAAAACTTGAGGATAGAAAGGTAAACTTGCCAGTCCAGCGGCAACCCAACTACCGGTGGGTGAATCAGCGTTCTGGATGATGCTAGCTTTAGGTAATTTTTGCTGTAGCCACTTCTCCAATCTTCCTAAAACAGCAGTACCACCAACACATAAGACTTGAGAAATTCTTTTGTCTGATATTCCGGTGATTACTATCAGGGCATTCAGTTCTCGATTGAGTTGCTGGATGAAAGGTAGGACAACATGAGATTCTACCTCTTTGCGTTTGACTCGTAACTGGTCAGTACCTAACTCAAGGGTGAATTCTTCTTGAGTTTGTAGTGTCAGCTTAAGCTGTTCACAAGCTTGGAGCAGCGCTTGCCCTAAGGAAGAACTTTGCAACAGTAATGCTAGGCGATCGCGTTTTTGCTGATCCGGTTGACCTGGTAGCGGCAATTGTAGCTCACGGCTGAGTGAGAGTCGTTGGCGCTGCTGCTCAGACAGTCGGGGATATAGCAACTGACAGAAGATATCTTGGTCTAGGGCGTTGCCTCCATAAGCCAAACTACTGAGGCTAAAGTCGCTGTGGGTTAAGTTTTGCAGATTATCAGGCAAATCGACCAAAGCCAGTTCTGTTGTAGTTGCACCAGCATTGATCACCAAAGTACCACCCCGCCGCAGAGTCAGAGCTGAAGGAATTGGAGACTGGAGAGGGGAGAGGGAGAATTCTTCTGAGGAAACGGAGTGATTTTGTGGTTGATTAGTCGGTAAATTTGCTGCATCAGTTGTTGGTCTCTGCTGAGCTGCTGCTGTTGGTTGCTGTATGCTGTGTATCCCCAGTCCCCAGTTCTGATTTGCGGCTCCTAAACCAGCCAAAACAGTGGCGATCGCATCCTCTAAAAAGAATACCTGCTCTGGACGCCTGACCAATTCAATTGCCAGCAAGGCTTCTCGTAAGTTGAGGCGGTAGGTATCCCCCCAAGATGCTGGAGAGCCAACAACCACTCCTTCAAGTTGCTCTAAGGCAAACCGAAGGGTTTCTAACTTCAGACCAACTGCTCCCAGCTTTAGTTCTGCATCGTGCAAGGCATTAGCGGGGGTAAGCGTTGCCAGTAATGCCTGCAAAGCTTGTTGCAACCAGTAAAGGGAAACTAACTCTCCAGTATGCACCTGCAATTTTGGTTCCCATTGATCGTGCTTGGGAAGATAGTAGGGAATGCCAAGATTTAAGTAGGGTTTAAAGTTTTTTAGGCAGATGCCCGAAGGGTCATTTTTCTGGGAGGCAGCCAAGAAACCCAGGGAAACGGGTGCTAAAGACATCGTACTGGTACAGACACGAAATCTGACTTTGGGGCGATTGGCGACTAGTGTTCTCTCCTTGCTAGATGCTGAGCGCGAACCCATTGCTAATGGCTCTTTACTATGAGCTAGTTCCGAGCAAATCAATGTCGGCAAACGGAAGAGTACCTCGCCAGAATTTTTAGCTGCTCCTGGTGAATTCAGAGTTGTTAATTGATCCCCAGTTATCCCTACTTCTTGTGACCAATAGATGGGGTATCTCTGACCAGTGGAGTAGTTCAACAGAACAGCCGAGATACCTGTAGTACCTAAGTCAATTCCTAAGTACCAAACAGCGTTATTGGTATCCACCTGTGGTTTTTGTGATTGTGCAGGCATTAACTATTTATCTGGTAGATGCTGATTTTGGATATATTAAGCCTTTTTCTTGACATTTGTGTTTTAAAGGCAAGCTATATCTGGACAACTGAAGATTTACGAATTCGCTTCTGAGTCTGAATTATAAGTTTTCTGGTCTGGTTGCTCTGAGTTTAAGGATTCAGCTTGAGGTAAGTCCTGCTCACCGTTAGATGGCTCTGACGGCTGTAGCTCCTGTTTTGAGCTGCTTGAGCCTTCTTGGAGCGACATTTCCGTAAAACTTTCGTCATCAAGAGCAATTTCTTCCTGTGGCGTGGTTAAATCTCCTCCCTCGGAGGGGTCTAGCTTTAGTATTTCTGAGGGGAATAAATCTGGCTCAAAATCTGACTCAACTGATTCGTGTGACATCGCGGCAAAATTGTCTGAGTTCTCTTCTTCCGTTGTTGCTCCGGTTAGTTCTCCGGAAGAAGACGAATCTGTTGAGGTTGCTTTTTGGGAACTATGCTCTTCATCCGACCAATCTAAGGGAGAGAATTCGTCATAGTCTTCCGCCAGTAACTCTTGTAAATAAGATTGCTGAGCCTGAGTTTCTGAGGGTTGAGGGGTAGATAGTTGGCTATGATGTCTCGGTAATTCCTCTGCTGTAAAACGCTGAGATTGAGGTTCTCCGAATCTATCGAGGTCTTCGGTAAGTTGCTGTAGTGTGTTTTGAGCAAACTGTATTTCTCTATTGGGCTTACTACCTAGCTGATCTTCTGGCAGCAAGTCTACCTCCGGTGGGACTATTTCATATTGCTCTTCCATCAAACTTTCTTGAAGTCCATTCTCTGAGATTGGGTACTGTATTCCTTGCTCGGTTGTCGTCGCTAGTGATTCGGCAACTGGCGCTGAAGTGCTGCCAGTTAAGCCCATTTCCTCAAATAAGTCTGTCAAAGCTGTAATCTTTTCAACCCCTTCAGGTTCTCTAGCAGTTTCGCTAGGGGATTGCCCGTTGGTTTTGGGTTCGTCTACTTGGTCAATTTTAGATAAGTCTGTATTTCTAGCTGAGGTAGGTTTTGAATCTGTTAACAACTCGGACTTAGTCAATTCTGCCACTGAATAATCGGGAAGCTGTTCAGGGTTAACCGAATCGTCTGATGCTGAGATTCCCGTCAACAAAACCTCTGCAACTGGAGAGGAGGGGAAATTTACTGAGTCTAAATTAGATACTTGCTCTTGAGTTAGTTCAGCAAGATTCGCTGTTTCCTCGATAGGTGCTGAGGTATCTAAGTCAGCTTCAACTGGAGCAGTTTCCCTAGAGTGAGTAAATTCTGATGCATCTAGATCTGCTGCATCCCTGAAAGACTCTTGACCGAAAAGACTCTCGTACAAGTCATCGATTTCTTGAGAGTTTTCTTCAGGAGTTTCTCTTCCTTGACTCTGTTCTAATTCAAGATTGAGATCTTGATTAAGATCTTCAAAATCTAGCCTTTCAAGGATTTCCCCTTCTGAGTTCGGGCTTTCTGGAAAACTGTCTTCTGCCGTTGGGTCAAATGGGGCTGTTGTCTCCTGTTCTTTTGTACCAAGGACGGTGTTTTCCAGTTCGGCAAAAAGTTGCTCCGTTGTTAGGATTGGTTCCTCTGTCGGGATGAAGGTTTCGTTTTCGGGGAAGGTGTCAGGTATTGTTGTTTGGCGATTAGCTATCGGATTGGTTGGAAGATCTAGGGCAAATGGTGGCAGTGAGGAGGGTGTTGAGGTTTCTTGTCCCAAATGCTGTGCCAGATGATCTACCAAGGCCTGGATCAGTATCTCCCCATGAGAACCCAAGCTATACATCTTGGCGATACCCTGGGATAAAGATTGCTGATAAGCTTCTAGATTACCTTGTAGGGTTTCAAAGATGAGCCTTTGGTTGGTGTCCAGGGTTCTCAAGAGTTGATCCGAGTGTGCTTGCATCTGCTGTAGCTGCTCTAGGCGCTCTTGTGGTGACATCACAGAGCTGCTGTTACCCGGATGAGTCGCTGGTGTGATCGCTCCCCTTGTGGCGTCGTTGCTCGCCAAATTAGCTTGCCAACTCAAGAAAAGTTCTTTTAGTTGTTGCTTCAAACTTTCAGCACAATGGCTGATTAATCTTTGGGAAAAGTCTGAAACAATCTGTTCTTGTACTCTTGGCAGTCGGGATGAAGACTCAATTGGCTGCCTTGTACTCTCTAATTGCTGAATTTCTTTGAGCAGAGCGTCTCTTTGTTGGCGTAAATCTGCCAATTCTGCCTGTAAGGGTTCTCTCAGTTCAGCGCGCAGAAAGTTAATTTCTTGAGTAACCTCTTGCACAATCTGTTGTGCTTCTGTTGATAGAGTTCTTGGCTCTAAGTTTTCTATCTCTAATGGTGGAGTTTTTAGAGAAGCCAAGAAGCTGCGTACTCTCTCCAGGATACGGCGATACTCCCCAAGATCAAGAGGTTTAGACCAAGGGAGGCGGGGGCCAGTCTTGGGGAGAATGGTGTCAATATCAGCAATGAGAGATTGAATATCCTGTTGAGAAGCCACTTTGGAACCCTTGACTAGAACAAGTGCAGCGATAAAGGAGTAAATGTGATTCCCCTGCCTTCAATGTTAAATTGCTAGAGCGTCTAAGCCCAATAATATTCCTAGATATTATTGTGAACACACCTGAATCTAATCCAGTTACTGGTGGAATATTGTCCGTATTTTTAGCAGAATATTCTAGTACCCAGACTCTAGCAAAGTATTGGTAGCAACCTATAGCCTAGGGATATAGGCAAAGAGTGCTAACGAGCAAACTATTGCCTAAAATTGTATTGAACCCCAAGAAGCAGCTTCACTTTTCATCTCTGTAGCTAACAAATGCCACAGAAGTGCGTCTAGCCGGGCGCTGTTTTCCCCGTGTTTAGTGGTATGCTCCAATACCCTGGCTATTTTACGAGTTGTCTACATTCAGCTACAATTATCTCACGTATTTGATACATTTAGGTCACGATTGCCTCAAGTTATACAAGGATTAATATTGTTAGCTATTGCAGGTATTGCCGATGTGGTGGAGTTTTTCAAGGCAGCAAACAAGGGCGAATTCTGCCATTCTGGCTTCTGGGGAAAACTTAGTGAGGTGTCCGTGACAGAAATATTTAGTTGTTTAGACTGTGGCTTTTCTCGGTGGAAAGGGGAAACAGCCAGCTTCCTCAACTTCTTATTGGACAGTTGATCATCTATCTGTCCACGGCGTTTACAATTTGCTTTGGCTTGATGGAAGATCGATACAGTTCACAAGAAATGAACTCTAATTTTAATGAGTTGATTTGGCAGTCTCCTTTATTTGCTGGCTTACCAGAAGCTACGGTGAAGCAAGCAACTTGTCATGTTGTCACCCGTAGCCACCCTAAAGATCGAGTAATTTTGCTGGAGAATGATTGGGGTGGTTCTGTGTACTTTATTTTGGAAGGTTGGGCAAAGATTCGCACCTACAACCTAGAGGGCAAAGAGGTAACTCTCAATATTTTGGGCAAAGGAGAAATCTTTGGTGAGATGGCGGCGCTGGACGAGGTTCCTCGTTCAACGGATGTGATTACCCTAACTCCAACAACAATTGGCAGTATACCAGCCCAAGATTTTGTCCAGTTAATTCATAACGAACCCCTGGCGGGTGTCCATTTGTGTCAACTGATGGCAAAGCGCTTGCGTCAAGTCAATCGACGCCTTCGTTTGCGCGAGTCAGATAGTATGTCGCGTGTTGCAGACACTTTGTTATTTTTGGCAGAGGGACAAGGCAAATTAAAACAACAGGGAACTGAGATTCCCAACTTAGCCCATAGAGAATTGAGTGCCCTCAGCGGATTGGCGCGGGAGACAGTAACAAGAGTACTTACCAAATTGGAGAAAAAAGGGCTGATTAAAAGGGACAATGACATCATGTTTATCCCTGACGTGCTGGCTTTGGAACGAAGTATTGCTTAGGCTTTGAATGCATAGCTTCAGCCACAATATAAGAGCGACTATCACCGAGCAATACTGCCCTGGGGAGTCTCGCTTCAGCATCTAACTGCACGGGCTGTTATGTTGAAGATCACTCCATATCTGACTAAATCTGCATGAGCGATTCTTTTGAGGAGACCCCAAATTCTCGTCGTGATCCTTCTGAGGAAACTAAAAATCAGCCGATAGAATCAGCATCTGAGCTAGATAGTAGCAATTCTGGTTCAGCTAATGAGGTTGATTCTAAAACTCAAGAGCCAATTTCAACCTCAGACAGTGACCAGTCTTTTCAGCCACAAGGGAGAAAGCTGCCGACTAGCCAAGCCGAACTCAGGGATAAATCCAATAGTTCTACCAACGAGTCTCTTCTCCCCAAAGGGGTAAAGCCAAAGCCGGAACCTCCCTTAGCGATGGTGGAAACAGCTTTTCTTGCCAGTACCGCTAGCTTAATTTATCTGATCAATTATTACTTTCCTATCGGGCCAGTGTTGCGGATGTTTTTCCCACTACCCATTGCCTTAGTTTACTTACGGTGGGGAAACCGGGCATCTTGGATGGCGGCACTAGTTTCGGGATTACTGCTATCAGTACTTATGGGACCAACCCGCAGCATCCTCTTTTTTGTACCCTATGCTCTCATTGGTGTGCAACTGGGAGCTTTATGGAAACGTCAAGCTGGCTGGGTACTCTCCATTACTACTGGCACCCTAATTGGTACATTGGGATTCTTTTTTAAGTATTGGTTGCTCTCAATTTTGGTGGGTGAAGACCTCTGGGTTTACGGGCTGAGTGTAATTACACAGTGGCTAGATTGGCTATTTGTAAAGCTAGGATTTTTGGTAGTACCGAACTTACTAATGATTCAGGCCCTCGCTCTACTGATGGTTATTGTTAACAACATAGTGTATTTATTTGTGGTGCACTTAGTAGCTTTACTGATGCTCGACCGCTTAGGTAACCCGATTCCCCGACCACCCCATTGGGTGCAAGTTTTACTAGATTACTAAGTTAATCCACCTTTAACTTGCATATTCTTCAAGCATGATTACGATCTCTACCCAGCTGAGACAAGGACACCAATGGTTGCAGCAGTATCAGGGATGCTCACCAGTATTCGCTTGCATTTTAGGATTTACCGCCACCGGTTTAATACCTGGCATTTCTGCTGCTGGTGCTCAGCCCAGTGATCGCCAATATACAGCGATCGCCGATGCGGAATTTTTGCTCAACGGCGTCGGTTCTCAGCCCCGATATCCTTTACCACCTTTACAAGTTGGGGTATCGCCTGTGATCATTTCCCGTGCAGTTCTTGAGGCGTTCAACCTTCCCATCTATCTTTTTAATGCTGGTTTACCTCAACCCCCAGCAGTACCAGCAATTGACTTAGGTGGTGTCCCAGCCGGGTGCCTCAGTTCCGGAAAAGCTCTGCCTCTTGAGACGGTGAGGCATTTGTTTGAGCAGGGCTTAAACTGGGGAGAACAGCTAGCTAGTGCGGCAGATGGTAGGTATCTAATTATCAGTGAGTGCGTTGTGGGGGGTACAACAACCGCCCTTAGTGTTCTCACAGGTCTAGGTATTGCCGCTACTGGCAAGGTTAATAGCTCTCACCCAAGCTGCAATCACGCTCAAAAGTGGCAAATTGTGCAAGCCGGATTACAACAGTCAGGATTGGGGATCGGTTCCCTCGTTGAACCCGACCAACAACCACTAAGTTCAATATCCGGATTAAGCCCTGCGACAACCCCAGGTAAATTTCCGGCTATGCCAGCACCTTTGCAACTTCTTCAAGAATCCCCCACCTCTGCCATTGACCCTTTAGAACTAGTAGCAGCAGTCGGCGACCCAATGCAAATTGCGGCGGCAGGTATGCTGATTGCTGCCAGTCGTAGCTGTGGTGTCTTGCTGGCAGGTGGCACGCAAATGTTAGCCGTTTATGCCTTAGCAAGGGCGTTGGTGTTAACTATGAAGCAGTGTTGCTCTGCTACTCAGGGAAAACGCCCTCCCTTCGACCCGAGTGAGAGTAAGACATTAATCCAGCCTGGTAATTCAGCAACCAAGTTACCACTAAACCTAGCTCAGAAGTACTCTCTAGAATGGCGACCAACACAAGTTGTTGTGGGAACGACTCGTTGGGTGGCTGAGGATCCTAGTGGTGATACGGTAGGATTAGCCCAGGCTGTGGGTAACGTGCCTTTATTGGCAACAGATTTAAGTTTTACCGCCTCTCGCTATCCACAACTAAGGGCCTACGAGCAGGGATTTGTCAAAGAAGGTGTTGGTGCTGGCGGATGTGCGATCGCAGCTCATCTTTACCAGAGCTGGGATCAATTTGAGTTACTTAGTGCTATTGAAACTTTGGTAGACCGATATTATCAAGATTGAGGCTAATTGCTATAAAGTTGCCCAGGTATTTGAGGAGTTTGCTGAGAATTTCTGAAGCATTACCTCCAGATTCTGAAAATCTTTAACAAAGGTGAATTGTCATCAAAAAGCAGCCTTGACTACGACTAGCTGCTAAGACTTCTATTAACACAATTACTTCCGTTAGTCTCCTATCTCGTGCCTAAGTGAGCGAAACGCCAAAGGGAGATCCGCTCACTGAAAGAAAGCCATCACCATAGTCTTTATTTGGCGCTGGTAGAGTTATCAATATCCATTGCACAAGTCACACAGTCTGTTCTTCTTCTAGTATCAAGTATGCTTCAGCTTTGTTTAGCAGGTGTTTAGCGATACCAAGTCTCAATACAGGGGAAAATTTTGTAGCAGTATTCTTACAAACCCTTGGCTAACTTTAGGAAAACTCCCTCTAAAAAGGTAGAGTTGCTCCTTTATTTCCAGATATCTAAGACTGTTCTGAGTACTTAATATATGAGGAAACTTAAGAGTGGATTCTCCGAGCTAGCAACTGTTCTTCCAAAGCAGCAATCCGATTGTAAGCCGCTGTAAGTTGGGCAGTAAGACGTTGGACTTGAATCTCAGGAGACAAGGAATTTTCCCCACTGTGATAAGAACCGTTAATTTCACTGTTGTTATCACTCAGGATGTCTTTATGTTCCATCACTGATTTCAAAAAGCTTTGGTTCTGATAATAGTGAGGCCTCGAGTTTGTAGCAGAGATACAGTGATCCGAGTTGGGAGAGGAAGTCTGTTCGCTGTGTGAGGCAACTTCTGAGATTTGGCGACTGAGTGGCTCAACTAATTGGTAGAGCGCATCGACTTTATGACTGAGAGCAACGATTTGCTGTTGAACTGCATCCATGGGATTTCTAGTTACCATAAATAACTTATTTCATTGTTATGCTAATCAATTTGAAGTGAAATTAACGTTGATTGCGGATTCATTTAACTATTTGAGCAAATGAGGAGATAAGCAAACCGTTAACTCGTCTGTTGTCTAGCCAATTAGACGTCATAGATTTAGTAATTGAGATTCTTTCTTAATCCTTGCTAAGAAAATGACTGGTCATGGGGTACTGCCAACTCAACTTAATGGTTCTCTTGAGAACACCTGGTGCACTTTGGTAGAAAGAACTCAGCAAACGACAAGATCTGTCTTCGTACCTTTTTCTTCTCCCTGATCTGGGATTAAAAACAAAGACACACTACTGAGAAAGATCATCTTTCCTAAGTAATGAATCGCAGTTTAACACTTAAATGTTTGTCAAGCATGCCTGTGTGTAGATATGCTAAGATTATCCTCTAGATTATTATCGCAAAAACCTTATGTAGGTTCTGGCAGCTCGTGCTGAGAATTTTCGGGTGAGTAATTACTCAGCTTTTGCCTCAAGAATTGATCAACTACCTAGTGGATCCTCTACACAAAGACTTTAGTTTTAAGGCACTCTACACCAAAAGGAAACCCCCTAAAAATCTCAATGAAGGCAGAATCTCCAAGTACTTGCAATATCTCTACTGTCCGTCTTTAGAACTGGGAGTATAGATCTCGATGATCAAACGAAGATCATTCCTCTTGGGTGCTAGCGCCCTAACTCTGGCTCAACTAGCTTCAGGCTGTAGCCCTGGTTCACAAGTATCCTTAAGGGTGCTGGTTTTGCAAGATTCGCTCCCAGTTCAACTATTGGATGAATTTCGTAAACAATCCAAGCAAAAGATCACACTCGATTTTGCTCCAGAAAAGCAATTACAAGATTTATTCTCAAGGCTGGAAATCTGGAAAGAGCAAGGGCACGAACCAGGTGTTAAGCCACGTTTCTCATTACCTTGGGCTAGATCTAAAACACCAGTGATTGCTGACTTAGTGACATTAGGAGACTACTGGTTAGCAAAGGCAATTAGAGAGCAACTAATTGAACCCTTGAATCCAGACAAACTTACCCAGTGGAAGCATCTACCGCCTCTCTGGAAAAATTTGGTGAAACGGAATTCAGAAGGTGAACTAAAACCAGACAAAGAGGGTGTTATCTGGGGTGCACCTTACCGTTGGGGTAGCACTGTGATTGCCTACCGTCGCGATCAATTTGAAGCTGAAGGCTGGAAACTCCCCTCAGACTGGAGTGATTTGTGGAATCCGGAGCTACGCAGGCGTATTTCTCTGCTAGATCAACCGCGAGAAGTCATCGGTTTGACTTTGAAAACACTGAAAGAATCCTATAATACTCAGGACTTAGATCAGGTAGCTTCTCTGGAAGAAAAGCTGCTGGCACTGCATAAACAAGTCAAATTCTACAGTTCTGATAATTATCTAGAACCCCTACTGTTGGGAGATACTTCAGTTGCTGTTGGTTGGTCTACTGACATTGCCCCCTTTTTACCCCATGATCGCCGTATTAGCGCCGTAGTTCCTCGCTCAGGAACGGCTCTCTGGGCAGATTTATGGGTGAAACCAGCAGAGGCTGCTAACTCCAGTGCTGCCGAGATCGAGCATCAATGGATCGATTTTTGCTGGAAGCCTCAGCAGGCTAGAGAAATTTCTTTATTGAGTATGGCAGCTTCGCCAATGTTCCCAGAATTCAATCCAGGGGAAATAGAGAGGCTGCTTGTACCAAGGGGAGACGTTCTTGAAAATAGTGAATTTCTTGAACCTTTGCCTCCGTCAACAGTTGAGCAGTACCAGCAACTTTGGCTTAAAATCCGCCATTGCACTAGCTATTCGCCAGGTACATGTAAATTATCTTGACCAAGAAGATTGGCAGATTCTAATTGTGCAGTCAGTTGGAGTTTGACTATAGTCACAGGTGTAGCTTGCTAGGGGTAGTCCCTCTTGATTGAATAGCCCAACATCGTACTGATAATCTCTAGCGACGGTGCCAAACTTATTGACGAAGCTATACCTTCCCAAATAATCCATCAGAGTCCAGAGTTGACGATTGACAAACAAATACAGCCTTTTTTGTTCTTTATTGGCTACCCAAGAGTTAATCAGTTTGCCATCAAATTGATTAAATTGCTCTTGTGCCCACCAAAAACTAGGGTCTGTTAGTCCTTTTTGGGAAATCTCCTGAGGTGTTACCAGAGCGTCTTCCTGGGGGGGTTCAGCCTGATCAATCGGGGGTTCTATCTCTGATATTTGTCTACAAGTATCTGCCGCCGATGGCTCTTGTGCCAATGCTAGTCGAGATACTAGAAGAAACAACACACTTGCCAACAGAACGGATCCTGATACCCATGGGGTAAATTTTGACCCAAGGCTCATATTTTTCAGCCTTGCCTACAGGTTAGTTATATTTTATCAATTTTGCTGGGAAATTCCTGAGAGCTTCTGGACAAGACAACCAGTAATAGTTCTTGGATTAGGCAAAACATGGTTCTTTGGCTAGAAGTTTTAATTCCAAAGCCGACGCTTGGGAGGGCCTTCCAGGCGCTTGTGGGTGTCACTCAGTAGTGCTGGAATATCTAACTGTTCAGGGCAACGAGGTAGGCACTCACCACAGCTAGTACAGCTATCACCCTTGATACCAGGAAACCAGTGACCAGCATTGCCGAACATGGCATAGCGGTATTTACTAAAATCAGTCATGTCGTAAGCAACAACCAGATTGCGCAGCCGCAAAACTTCTGGAATATTGATCTTTTCTGGGCAAGGCAGACAAGCGTAGCACTGGCTACAGTGGTCAGTTCCCAAGGCATCAATCGCTTGTGTCTCCAAACGATTTAGTGCCTGTACTTCCTGAGGTGTCAAAGGTTCATCGTGGTCAGCAACCCTTAGAGGTGCCTTTAGTTCTGTGGGATTAGCCGGCCCAACGCTAAGAGTGTTAATGCGGCGATCGCTCAACAAAAAGCGATAGTTAAGTTCCAGTGGGGAAAAGGGATGACAAAGCATCTCCAGCTTTGGGGGTGGGGTGTATAAACGTCCTCCCTTATCGGCTGGCGAGATAATGAAGATGCCCAGATCCTGTTTCTGGGCTAAGTCAATTGCTACGCTGTTACGCTGGAAGAAGTAATAGTAATGCAGGTTGACAAATTCAAATAAATCGCTGTTGATTGCCGCTAAAATTACATCCAACTGAGCGTGAGTAGAAAAACCAACGTGTTTGACACGACCATCAGCGATCGCTTCTGTTACAGCTTGCATACAGCCACTGGGGGACTCGATCCACGCGAGATGCTCCCAGCTATTAATGCCATGAATTGCTAAACAATCTAGATAGTCGAGCTGTAGGCGTTCTAGGGACTCCTCTATCCACTGACGCATTAACTCAGCACTGGGTGTTGGTGGTAGCTTGGTTGTAACGTATAGCTGCTCTCGTGGTATCGGTAACTCTGTTTTGAGGATATTACCCAGATATTGCTCACTTTTACCGTAACCCCTGGCAGTTTCCAGATGGTTGATGCCTTTGGCTATCCCCTGCAGCACTGTCTTTCTAGCATCTGACTCAGAAGTCAAGCAGCGCATAGTGCCTAGGGAAAATACCGAAAGTAACAGATTAGTTTTCCCAAATCTGCGGTAACGCATTTTTACTTATTGACTTCAGGTTCTCAGCCTTCAGCTTCCAATTCTTCGACTCAATATTTAGAGGTTACCAGATAAGATTGGTGCTACCTGGAGGGTCAAAATTCTGAAAAAACTCCATTTTTTGACACCATCTCTAGTATCACTTTCCTCTTTGAAAACTGGCTTCTGGTGAAGACCTTAGAGAATAGCTATTGGGAATTACCCCGATCAGCTAAAACCCAAAAGCTATGCTCTACAATCTCTATCCGGAAACTCTTTGTTGCAAAACCCAGTTGTTCGGGTGCTAGGCCTCGCCGCTTTTGTATCCCCGACTCTGAACGAAATCTTCGGGTCGGATGTTGGCGACAAACTCTTTGAAGGCACGCCTTTCTTCTTCATCTGCGTCTCGGTCAACTGGGATAGAGGCATCGGCCACTACTTCTTCCATCACCCAAATTGGGCTACCAGTACGCAAGGCGATTGCGATCGCATCACTGGGTCTGGCATCAATTCTTTTCTGAACTTCACCCTGACGAACCGACAGGATAGCGTAGAAAGTATTGTCCTGAAGCGAGTGAATAATAATTCGCTCCAGATTCATGTTCCATTCTTCGAGAAGGTTCACGAAGAGGTCATGGGTTAATGGTCGGGGTGGTTTTTGTTTTTCTAAAGCACTGATAATTGCTTTCGCCTGATCGTGTCCAATATAAATTGGTAATGCCCTACGGTCTAAGGCATCTTTGAGCAACACAATCGGGTTGCGCGTTACCGCGTCTAATGCAATTCCAGCAACTCTCATTTCAATCATCAGCTTAGCCTCTAGAACAGGATAGGCATCGGGGAATCCAAGCGAAAGCGGTAAACTACTAATATAAAGATTGCGACTAGAACTTGCCATGCAAGAGCCTTTCTAATCACTTTAATTGTTTAACCGTCAAATCAATCCTTGGGGAACCTGAGCAAGTCGGGATCAACAAGGCTATATTCTCCCAGTATGCCCCAGTCTCAGGAGGTTTAATCTGGGACTTTACGAAAAAAACATACACCAGTGCTGGATCTTTTGCTACCAGCCGCCCATTGCCAAGGCAAGAGGAGTTGAATAAAAACAGTGTTTACAGGACTAATTCAGGCTCTGGGAACGATTCAATCACTAGGAAACGACCGTTTTGACATATCCTGCTGCGCTGGTTCCTCAGATGAGATTTTACAGGATTTAGCGATTGGTGACAGCGTAGCAGTTGATGGCATCTGTTTGACGATAGAAGAAGTCTTACCCCAAGGTTTTGTGGCAACAGCTTCTGATGAGACTCTGCACCGCACAACCCTGGGACAGCGGCAAAATTCTGCTGCCTACGTCAATTTAGAAGCCTCTGTACGTGTTGGCAGTAAGCTAGGTGGTCACTTCGTCACTGGTCATATTGACGGCATTGGCTGTTTAAGTGAATCGTTACAAACCCCTAATTCTTGGGAGATGTACTTTCAAGCACCAGCATCTTTTGCTGACCTCTGGAAGCAGCAAGTTTCCCGCTATCTGATCCCCAAAGGCAGCATCGCCGTCAACGGCGTAAGCCTCACGATTGCCGATTGTGATTCTCAAGGCCAGTGGTTCAAAGTGGCAGTAATTCCCCACAGTTATTCCCAGACGAATCTGAGCCACTTACCAATTGGTAGCTGGGTAAATCTAGAGAGCGATATTTTGGGTAAGTATGTCGAGAAGTTGCTGGGTAATCAAGTAGCAACATCTGGCTCCCTAGATGAGATTTCCCCCTCATTTTTAGTTGAGCACGGCTATCTTTAAAAGTTGCAGGTTAATCTGCTCAAAGTCCAGAAAAATGGTCTGAATTCCTAAGCTTCTAACCTGCAACCTGTTAAGGTTATAGCCTTTAACCTCTAGCTCAAGATTCTGGTTGCGTATTGTTCTGCACCAGCTTGAGAGCTTCAATAAATTGAGCCATAGAATACTCTAAATGAGCTCCTGCATCGACCGCTACCCAGCCTTCAGAGGTGCGGTGACGCCATTCAAAGTGCAGATGGGGGCCGGTAGAGTTTCCGGTGCTGCCGACGCGACCAATTACAGTTCCTTGTTCTACCCACTCGCCTGGTTGGACAAAGACTTCTGAAAGATGTCCGTATAGACTTTCTTGCGTCTCTTGCTCATGGCGCAAGATGACTGCAAGACCATAACCACCTAAGAAGTTGGCAGTTTCTACCTTACCAGGAGCCACGGCAATAACCGCTGTACCCTGTGCAGCCGCCATATCGGTACCGCTATGGAAGTGGTAATAACCGAACATAGGATGCAACCGCCAACCAAAGCTAGAGGTGATAGAAGCTGGAATTACCAGAGGGAAGATAAAGCTAGGTTTTTGATCACCAAAAATCCCTAGTGGTCGGCGTGCGAACTGTAAATAAGCCAAATCCGCTGGCTTGAGTGTACCCCTGACAGAATAGGCTTTAGATTGAGAGCGAGCTGCCGTCAACTGTCTAGTAGGTCTAGCCTTTTTCAGTGCTCTTAGGGGAGCTGACTTGACTGAGGTTGGGGCTGATGCCTGGGCTTTCGTAAGCCGTGCCAAGGCAACCTGCCGAGGTTTGCTCGACGAGCCAGTTCTAGAGTTAGCCGTTTGGTGACTAGGTGCAGCCGAACCACAAACTCCACTGGCAAGTTGTCCATTGCTGGAGACGGTGCTACAGCCAGTTGAGCGTTCACTCAGTACTACAGTCGGTTTGCTGTTACGGGTATTATTGCCAGCAGCGTAATTGGTACGGTCGATGAAGTTGCCCCTGGGAGCAACTGGAGTTTTAGCCGTCTCCTGGATTTGATCAGGATTAAGAATAACTTTTGGAGGTTGTGCAATAGTCGAGGTACTAGGTGCAGATATATTGGGTGCTATCACTGGTTTTTTGCCAACAGCGTTTGAGGGAGGTGGCCCTGCTACACGCACTGGGATGTTAACAGAGGGCTTCTTGGCTGCTGGTGAGTGTACTGGGGCCGCAGCTGTGCGACTTCCGGGAGTACTGGCAGAGGGTTTCTTGGCTGCCGGGGAATGAACCGGGGCTGATACTACTGGTACTGCTGGGGCGGTTTTTTTTGCCACTGGAGGGGCTACTACTCGGGCTGGTAGAGGTACCGAGGTTTCGGGTACCACAAACGACTGTGGAGCAGCAGGGGGTTTGGGAGTGGCTAAGGGTGCTGTTGCTGTTGCCGAGGTTGTTGGTGGGGCTACTTTGTCTGTAGATGACTCAGTTTGTGCAACAACTATACCGTTGCTTAGGAAACTGAGACTGCAAATTGCCCCTACTCCCAGGAACAGCCGAGGATTTCGGTAAAAGATGCCTAAAAGGGTGCCACCAGACGAGGTTTCTTTTCTAATTTCTGACTCACTACTCATCACTCACCTTGATAGGGTTTTTTGGAAAGTCGAAGAATTTTGCTCAATAACAGTACTCAATCAATACCAAATTAACTTTGGTTAGGTCGTGGCAAGGATTACCATTAATAACCAAGATTGATTGTACCGGGCTTAAGAAAAATTTCCTTTAACGGAACGGGCGCTGATACTTGATCATCAGCGGAAGTTGCTTGTGAGTGCAAGCGCACTTGCAACTCCCCGGTAGGTTTAACACCTGTTATAACTCCAGGTTTTCCGTTCACACTGACCTGACGCCCCTGGCTATCTAGTAGCTTGAGGTAAGAAGGAAGCAAGATGCCTATTCCTTCTTCTGACCAATGTTGATATCCGGATATTAGTCCTTGTATAACAATTGCAGCTAATATTTCCAAGGAAAACACTGGTGAATATAATTTTTCGTTAAAAAAGGACTGCAAATTAATACCAGGTTCAGGCACTCGGTTGCAGAAGTTGATGCCAACACCAACGACTGCTTTGGTAATTTTACCTTGCCGCACACGGGTTTCGGTCAAGATACCCCCTAGTTTACGCCCACCCAAAAGAAGGTCATTAGGCCACTTCAACAGAACAGGAATGTTGTAAGCTCTTAAAGCTGTAGCGATTCCCCAAGCACTACACATAGTTAGCTGAGCGCTATTGGTAACCTGGAGATTGGGAGTTAGAGCCACAGACAAGTATAATCCACCAGGTTCTGATTGCCATTGCCGTCCCCACTGCCCTCGTCCCGCTGTTTGCTTTTCGGCAATGACGACACTTCCGGCTGTTGCACCCTGGTTAAGTAATGACCACAGAGTTTGGTTAGTCGAAGCAAGGGTTTCAAAGCAATGCAAAACCACTCCCTGGGGTGGTTCTCTACCAAGGAGTGGGGTTTGAAGAGGTAAGTTTTCTTTAACCGAGCGTTGAGCAGATTTAAACTTTTGGTGGTTAAATTTCACTACCCTGACTTAAGCTAACCGTTGACTTTCGTTAGCTTAGATCAATTCGTACAAATTATTTACCTGGATTCGACGTCTAGCTAGAGGTCTTGATTTTGGCTGCTTCCTGAGAAGTTCTATTTCTACCGGTGGCGTCAAACTCTGTATGAGACCACTGCAACTGAGTTCTCTAGACGGTAATTTATCAAATCTGAAATGTTACTCAAACCTTCTTAAATTCAGTTGAATAGAAAAACTAAAAAGCAAAAGTACTACGACCACTTCCGCGGGTATCATCATCATCTAGCGTAGTTGCTTTTTTCAATACTTCTGAGAACATCACAATTTTGACAGATACCTCAGATAGCCCACTAATTAAGCTAGCAGAAATACTAGATAGTGCTGATTTGCGCAAAAAAAAATTCCTAGCCATTTTTTACTCCTTATTAGTTGTTTTTAGCCAATAAACCTTTATTTACCTAGGCAGGCAAAATTAGTGACAAAGGTCAGCTAAGTCATCTTTAAAATCTGATAACAATAGCAACTCTTTGTACTGCTAATGACTGATATCACTATCAATCTTGCTGGAAATATGTCAGATAAGTAAATGCAAATCCCTTTCCACCTAGAATTTAATTGCTGTTCAATCTCCAGGCAGTTTTATTCCTTTAATAAATACTTTAATCATTTTTTTTTAGTATGGCTAGGCAGTTAACAAAAGCTTCACACAACTAACCTCTAGATCAACATAATAGCAAAGCCAACAAATTACCTCTTTTAAAGAAACTAGTTATAAGGGCTGTTGAACTAAACCAGTCTTTCCCTAGAGGAGTAGGAGTTCACGAAAAGTCGGCATAGAGCATATCAATAATGGTTTTAAACTATTGAACTCCAGATTATGGAAGAATAATATTTGACCAGAGTTTATTAAAAACTTATCAGTCGTATGTCAAATTAAAAGATATCTATATAGATAGATGTAAAACTTGTTAATCAATGTTGGGGTCAGAAGGCAAAAATCTAATTCCCAACAAAGCGAAATATCGCTATTAAAACTAGTGGGAAGAGTTTTACTCAACAAGTTATTGAGTATCTTGATGATTGGTGCTGAGTGCTAGTTTTCTCTAAACCCTTTTGATCAGGCTAGAAAGTACAGTTCAAGAGCGATCGGGAAAAATTCAGCTACCCTGGATCTGTCAGGCACCGATAAGAATCAAAAAACGAGAAAGGGACTTTTATGCACACTTGGCACTGGCAAACCTGGGAAGAACTACCTTATTTGACCTGTAGCCTGCTCAAGCCTTGGAATCACGGCTTTTTCACTCAACAGTTTTCCCCCCGCACTCCTTGCCAAATTGTTACAGCGCTTCAAGCTAATGCCCAGGCATATCAAATCAGGCAAGTGCACGGCAACACAGTACTAACGCCATCAGAGATCAACAACGCTGCCAGTACGGCACAAGAAATTAAGCAGTCCCTAGAAAGAGCAGCCGCCGATGGTATCTTGACAGAGCAGCCTCAGCAGGCAGTATGGGTTTGTAGTGCTGACTGTACACCTGTACTGATTGCGGACGAGGAGACGGGACAGGTAGCAGCAGTGCATGCAGGTTGGCGGGGTACTGCCTCCCGGATTGTACCGAATGCGATCGCCAGATTTCTTGAGTATGGCAGCAGTATCCAGAACTTGCGCATTGCCATGGGACCTGCAATCACGGGCGAAGTTTATCAAGTATCAGAGACAGTAGCTGCCCAAGTTGGGGCTAGCATCGTATCCGCAGATCAAGCTGATTCAACAGAATCCATTATTAATTTATTGCAGCAGTTACCCCACTCACCTATCCTTAATGATCCACAACCAGGACATGTGCGTTTAGACGTGAGGCGTGTGAATAGTTTACAACTCGAACAACTAGGCATTCATTCAGAACAAGTAGCGATCGCGCCTCACTGCACTTACCAAGAACCCAAGCTTTTCTTTTCCTACCGCCGCAATAAGCTTAAAAAAGTTCAGTGGTCAGGTATTGTCAGTAACTAAAGGTGATGATGGCGGTGCAAGCGATCAGCACGTGGTGTTACAGAGGTTCAAAAATTGAACCCATAAAGAGAACCGTTCCAGTTTGATTATCCAGAATTGCACAGAAAAAAGGACGATTAACCACCATTTGGAAAGGTTCTTCTGGCATCTGAAGAGATGTTGACCTAACACCACCTAAATAGGCAACAGCAGCGGCTTCGGTGCCTTCTTCATTCACTTCTACGAAAGTTTTGTGTTTGACTTCATTGATGGCAACTTCCGCAGCAGTCATCCCAGAAAAATCTGCTTCTCGATTAAAAACAATCCCCATTCCTAGTGCCGCTAAAGCGTTATTTAGTTGAATTTCGTAATCAAATTTAAACCGAGGTAGCTTAATTGAACCATCTCGCTTACGAAACTGGCTCATCCACTGCTGCCAGTTTTCCGTATTTAATTGCTCTTGAAAATCTTCGAGAGTTGTATTTTCCTGAGGCAAAAAGACATACAAACTTAGCTTTCTTTGACCGTAGGGCAAACTCACTGCCTGAAAAGTTTCATTTTCATAGTAATGATACTTACTAGACTGAGACATCATCGGGTGTTGCTTCTGACTACCATCTGATAAATAGAAAGCAAGTTCAGTTGTTTGATTTTTATCGAATTCTTCACTCCAGTTACCTTTGAAGTAAATGGCATTAATTAAAAAAAGGATGTCATTGGGCTGAATTTCTTCAACAATTTCTTCAATTTTACCGGATGTATTTTCTTTAACCCAATTATTAATTACATTTGGGGCATCGGGTCTAGAAAAGTCAAGCTCTGTTACCTGAGCTTGATAAAATTGCTGGTTTGCTTGCAAAAATTTAGTCTTAAAAGTAATACCTTGCTTCGCCCAAAGGGAGTTAGCGATCGCTAGTTGAATATTAGGATCAGCATTTTCTAAAGTGACTTTTAAAGCTTGATTGGCTTGGTTAATCTCTTGGAGACTCATCCCTTGTAGTTCTAAAGCTTGCGCCATCGCCTGCTGGGTTTCGCCACTAGCACCGTTGTAGATCATGGAAAGAGCGATACCCACACTGCTAGGCGAGAGAAATATATTTTTGCCGCTCTCTTGTTGGAGAATCTCTTGGAATAGCTTAAAACCGAATTTTGTGTTGGCTTCAATAAAGCCAGGAGCCACTGAAGGGTTAGCTGAATCGATATTTGATTGTAAATTCCTAAGTTTTTGAGCGCTAAAAAGAGGCTCAACAGGGTTACTCTTATATGTTGTAAATACCTCTAAAAAAACTGTCAAAATAATGCTCGCTGCTACTACGATAGATAATCGAATGAGCATTCTCATTGTGCGTCTTTCCTTGTCAGTGTGCTTTGATTAAAATGACTACTTATGGTCACAAGTGTTCCGAAATGTAAAGACTTAGTAACCTTGTGTAGTCAATTTAAGGTTGCATTGGGATGGAAAACATAGCTAATAATTGAGCGATTGCTATAGTTTAAGTAATTTAATTAAAGATGTAAGACTACTAATAGTATATTAAATTAGACCAATCATTCAGTTCTTGAAAATGGGCAATAAAAAACTGTTGTCAGGCTTGGTGTTATTTGTATTATCTGTCTCACTGGTAGTTACGCTCAATATTTATCCATCTCTAAGCAACGCCCTTCCCACAAATCAGGCTAGCGAGTCAATTTTAAACAAACTTTTTCAGGATACTGAGGGAGCCTTTGTTCTCAAAGACCTGAAGGATAATCAGTACATTAGATACAATAAAGCGCGCTGTAGTCAAAGGTTTAGTCCCTACTCTACCTTCAAAATTCCTAACTCTTTAATTGCTCTAGAAACTGGTGTTATTAAAGACGAAAATATTGTAACTCCTTACGACTCCGAAAAGCATCCTCCCGAACGGTGGTGGCCTAGGGAGTGGCAAAGTGACCATAGTCTACGTTCTGCAATCAAATACTCAGTAGTTTGGTTTTATCAAGAGATTGCCAAACAAGTCGGTAAAGAAAAGTATCAAAAATATATGGAGCAATTCCAATACGGCAACGAAGATGTTTCTGGCCCAATTGACCAATTTTGGTTGAATAACTCTTTGCAAATATCTCCCAACGAACAGATTGATTTTTTAACGAGATTTTACAACAATGAACTATCGCTATCCAACCGCACAACTGATATTGTTAAAGACATTCTAGTTTTAGAAAAAACAGACACTTACAAGTTGAGTGGCAAGACCGGTTTAGGTAGTGCGGCGAATGGCAAGTCGGTTGGTTGGTTAGTCGGTTATTTAGAAAGAGAAGACAATGTTTACTTCTTTGCTACTAACCTAGAGGATTCCTCTTCAGAAGCTTTGATGGGTAAAAGAAAGGAGCTAACTAAGCAAATTTTGGCAGAATTAGGACTTTTGCAGTAAATTACTGTTCTTAGTTAGTTTTGCCCCTTTTAAACATTAAGCAGCTACAACTTACTCTGGCACCGTCCACCAAGCTAGAGCATAAGATTGAGCAGCCTCATTGATTTTTTGGCGATACTGAACGCGGATTTTGTAGCGACCAGCTTCGGGGATTTGGCAGAAAACATGTTCTACACTATCAACGTCACTGCTCGAGGAGCAAACGCTTTTACTAGTATCATTTTCTGCCACTGGCATCAGGTAAAGGTCAAGGTTATTTAAACCGTGATCGCGAAAACTTTCCCCAAGGTCATAAAGCTCATTTTTGTTAGTATCTTGCAACTCTACTAAGCGATCCCAAGTGAGGGTAAGAGCAACAAAACTGCCTTCCTTGAGAGGTTTCTCTAATATATAGTCCTCAACAGATGACTCGTTAACTGAACTATAATCCCAACCCATCGGCGGTACACCATTAGCAGAGGGACTCCACTGACCAGGGCTAAATTGTTGGTAAGCTCTAAAGGCATTGAGATGCCCAGTACCCATTTGAATATCTAGTGGTATCTTGGGGTCTTGATAGGCATCAGAATCAAGCCAGCTGCGGTTATCTTTTCCCAAGGTAGTGCGGCTCATGCCTAAGAGCAAACCCTCGTCAGTATCTTGAATTTTGTCTGCTGAATTAAGCAATACCGCTTTCATGACTTCATGGCGTCGGGAATCTTTACTCCAGTTGGGCTGCGAGGAGTGCAGTTGGCGATCGCCAAATTCCTGAAGCAGTGCTACGGAACCTGTAACGTGAGGAGCAGCAAAGCTAGTACCACTGACTTCTACTGATTTACCCTCTAGATTGTAGACAGAGATTTTGCTACCAGGAGCCACTAAGTTAATGGCACGACGAGGGCCAACATTGATTTCCCGTTTAATCAGACGCCTTCCAGGGCCTTCTGGGATATCGCTTAGATTAGCGAAGTCTACCTTGCTAAATATTCCTTGTCGTTTGGTCGTGTAGGCAGTGGTTATACCGTTATAGTGGTCTGTGGGAATGGGAATGCCGCCTTCACCCTGATTACCAGCAATCACGTAAAGAACATCGTGAAATCTGGCTGACCAATCAATACACTGCGTTAGCAGAGCATTACCATCTAAGATTGCCTCAATTCTGTTATCCCGCTGTAGAGATTCGCCAAAGCTAAAGTTAATTGCTCGGACATCTCCGCTATTTTGTTGGGCTACATGCTGGGCTGATAGGCACTCTTCTGCTTGCCCACTCTTTAATGGTGAACCAACGGCGGAGGAATAGAGTCTGGCTCCTGGTGCCACTCCTGGTAGGCTTTTATCGCTACTAACCATAACCCCGGCTACCATGGCTGCATGGGTATCCACGTTATCATCGGCTTTCGCGGGAGAATCACGATAAAAAACCCGATACAGAGGCAATGTAGGGTTCCAGGAAACAGCTTTGTCGAGACCAAAAAATCCTGGTCTGCCGATTTCTACTTGACCAATGCCAATTTTACGACCGGTTAAATTGTAGGGTTTGTCCTGTAGTCTCTGAGCGCTAATTCCTTCTTCTCCGATGGAAGCTGGTGAAGCTAGCGCAGGAAGTGTTAGACAACTAGCACTCAAGCCCCCAATTATCAATACCAGTCTTTTAAGAATCTGTTGGTGAGCCAAGGAAGCTTCTCCTTCTCCTCATCATCGGTTTATTAATTCAAGGTCAGAGGGCAAAATCTCTGGGTTGACACACTACCCTAACGATTGATTCCCATCAATCGGGGAAAGATTAGTGCCTTGCTTAGCAAATTTAGGGGATTGCTAAAGATTTTGTTAAGATGATAACTAGAAAGAGGATACAGGAGAGTATCACCAATTATGACCAAAACGCAATCTCAGAAACCCATCGTCGTTGCTCCTTCTATATTATCAGCCGATTTTAGCCGATTGGGGGAGCAAGTAAAGGCGGTGGATGCCGCTGGTGCTGATTGGATACATGTAGATGTCATGGACGGTCGCTTTGTTCCCAACATCACCATTGGTCCTCTGATTGTTGAAGCACTTCGTCCTGTTACCACAAAACCTCTGGATGTCCATTTGATGATTGTGGAACCAGAAAAGTATGTAGAGGACTTTGCTAAGGCAGGAGCTGATATCATCTCAGTGCATGCTGAACATAACGCTTCGCCCCACTTGCATCGCACTCTCTCCCAAATTAAAGAACTGGGCAAGCAAGCTGGCGTTGTACTTAATCCTTCAACACCTTTGGAGTTGATTGAGTATGTCTTAGAGCTATGCGATTTGGTGCTGATTATGAGCGTCAATCCTGGCTTTGGAGGCCAAAGTTTTATCCCCGGTGTGATTCCCAAAATTCGCAAACTTCGTCAGATGTGTGATGATCGCGGTCTTGATCCCTGGATTGAAGTTGATGGCGGACTCAAAGGCAGCAACAGTTGGCAGGTTTTAGAGGCAGGGGCGAATGCAATTGTTTCTGGTTCAGGTGTCTTTAAAGCCAAAGACTATGCAGAAGCTATTGAAAGTATTCGCAATAGCAAGCGTCCTGATAGGGAATTAGCTACGGTTTAAAACCACTGCTTTAAATTTAGATAATTAAACAATAACCCACTTGAATAACCACCTCCCTTGTCAGGTATTTATTTGAGTGGGTTTATTTCGTTTGGGTAAAAATCCCACAGCAGTCTCAGTTTTACTAATAGAACTGCTTTGATGAGAATTTTGCCCAAAAAAATTTCCTATTGCCTCATTGACAGACAGATGGCTTCAATTCACGAGACTCTTGCTTCACCTGTCCACTAATTGCCGCTTGCTGCAATCTCATGAAGGCACATAAATCTTCTCCGCCATACTTGGTTTTTTGTAAAAGCTGCCGTAGTTTTTCTTCAGCTTCAATAGTCAGATAGCCGGTTAAAAGTGCCTCTTGGGCAATTTCGCGGATTAAAACCATAAATCAGCACCTCTGATTACAGCAGTACTTTACCTTTCTTCGGTGACTATCTAAGCTGCTTGACAACTCTCACAGCTAATTCAAAGAATATCGCGTGAGATTCTTGAGCTAATCACCGGCTTTTTTAGTTGTCCCTACTCAGGTCTTACACAATTATGTCCTAGCTTAAGCCTAGTTTCACTTATTAACTACAATTAGCTTAAGGCTAGATCTCCAAGGATTTTTTCTATTTCAACAGAGCTTAGGGTGTGTCCCACTTTACCTGCATCACCACTAATTTGTATTATTTCGATAAAAATCCCTGACTAGTAAGCTTAGTGGGACAATACAAACTTTATGAGTTGTGATTAATCCAAATAACCCATTAAGTCCTCATCATCAATTTCATTGGAGGCAATTGGTCGGTTGCCTACCAAATTTTCTCCCTCGATAAACTTAAGAGCACTAGATGTGATGGGGCGATTCCCAGAAATAGTGAGCGTGTCCGAGATTGTAATGTTGCTAGAGGCAATGGGCCGCTTACCCATCCAGGAGACAGTTTCTCGAAATTGAACTTTGCTGGCAGAAATTGGGCGGTTTCCAGGGAGAGGCATGGGTAGCGCCCTCTGAGTGGTGACTAGTTGTGAAGTTGGTTGCAATTTGCTTGGAGTTGCCATAATAATCAGTTAGAATTTGCTATCTTTAGTGGTGTTTAAACCCTGCTTTTGCTCAGTCTCGGTCTCATCTACTTTCGCCGTCTTTTCTGACTTTGCCAGTAGAGTTGTTTCCTGCTTGTAATTGTCCCACTTTGGCATTACGGCTAAGAGACGTCACCGAATATCTTGAATGATTAACTCAGTTTGCTCATAATTGCTTGCCTATCTCCTAAGAAAGCAATTATTCTTAGTTTGCGACTTGCGTTCTTCTTTGTTTTTGAGTAGAAAGGTACAATTGGCTTAATCAATAATACCATTGCAGTAAAAAAAATACATATAAAAGTTGAGTTTTGTGAAGGCTAGTAGCAACACTCAAGACTATCTTGTCTGTGCTTTTGTAGTCAGCTTCAAGGTACATCACCAACCTAGAGTACAGAGAGCAAACTTTACCAACAAAAAAACCAGGGACTGTGGGTAATTCAATTGAGGAGTAACCAAACCACCTCAATTGTTGATTAATTGTTGATTAGTAGAGCTAAGTAAAAATAATTCATAGATCATTTGATTTGCTACTTTTACGGATTAGTGCGTTAAGAGTAGAGGATTTAAGTAAACCTACGGTTGATAACTGGTAGGTTACTTCTGTCACGCTGTATAAGCGAAGGCAATAATCAACAAGTCTCATGTGTCGTAAATGATTCAGATAGAACCGATGGAACAGTGGCAAAATGAATTACACGATTGGAATACCGCAGTGGCGCAATTAATGGAACAAAACAGTTACAGGTGTTGTGTCCATACCCTCAGAGGGCATTCAGATGTAGTTTATTCTGTAGCGATCAGCCCAGATGGACAAACTCTGGCTAGTGGTAGTGCCGATCACACGATCAAGCTGTGGAATCTTACTACTGGAGAACTCCTCGATACCCTAATTGGTCATTCTGACTTTGTTGTTGCTGTCACCATTAGCCCAGATGGAAAGACTTTGGCTAGTTGCAGTGATGACGGAACAATCAAAATCTGGAGTCTCACCACGGGAAAGGTTATATCTACCCTCACAGGTCATTCTGACTTTGTGAATGCTGTTACCATCAGCCCAGATGGGCAGATTCTTGCCAGTGGCAGTAATGACGAAACCATTAAGTTATGGAACCTTAACACTCTTCAGGTTCTGGATACTTTCACAGGGCATTTTGACTACGTAGTCGCCCTTGCCATCAGCCCAGATGGGCAAATTCTGATCAGTGGTAGTAATGACAAAACTATCAAGCTGCGGAACCTCAGCACTGGTCAGGAAATCCAAACCCTCTCAGGAAACTTATCCTACATTAATGCAGTTGCAGTTAGTTCAGATGGAAAAACTCTTGCCAGTGGCGGTGCTGACGGAACTATCCAACTCTGGAATCCAGGTACTGGAACGCTTCTAGGCAACCTCACTGGTCACGCCGGCGATGTTCAATCCCTCGCCCTTAGTCCAGATGGACAAACTCTTGTCAGTGGAGGTGGGGACTACACGATTAGGTTGTGGAATCTACTCAATGGTCAAGAAATTCAAACTCTTGGAGGTCATTTAGGCGCTGTTTATTCCGTCGCCATTAGCTTGGACGGCAAAACTCTTGCTAGTGGTAGTAAAGACAACACGATTAAAATTTGGCAGATGCACTCTTGAGTCAGAGGTTTTGGTTACAGTATCATTTAACTTGAATTCGCTTAGCTCAAGTAGAGTAGTTTGGCTGTAATGCTTAGTTAGAAAAGCAGATTATTGGACAACTTCTGTTTTTCCTAATTGCTCTAACTTGCGATCTCATCCGTAAGTCACTTAACCTTAAAGCCCTGATTCCGCATGAGAAAATGTAGTACCTTGTTGTCGAAGTGAAACTAAGCAGAAATACTCCATCCGAGAGCTTATATTCCCAGGAAAAAGCCCCATTCTTCAACCCCCGCTAGAGGTGGAGAAGTAGCATAATCAGTCACTAGCATGACTTCAGGTACGAGTGGAACACGTCATTCGCCGCTTCAAGATTTTCCTTGATCTTTTCCGGTCATTATCGCAACCGCAGAAAAAGGTTTGGCTTGCGTTTAAATCTGATTGCTGGCTTGCCCAACTACGAACTAGCACATGCTTCCTGATTTATGCAGGAGGTCTATTGAGTTACTAAGGAAAGAATTGCCGTACAGTAAATTGACAGTAAATAGCTAAAATTGAAAAGCTAACAGCATCGCAATCGCAGCTCATCAATAATGACCAATGACGACTGGCTAGAAATCGGTAGAATTGTCTCCCCCCAAGGTCTTAAAGGGGAATTGCGGGTTTATCCCAATTCTGACTTTCCGGAACGGTTTGAAAAACCAGGACAGCGTTGGTTACAACGACCGGGTGAAACGGAACCCCAATCTGTAGAATTAGTGAGTGGGCGTTATGTCCCGGGAAAAGCATTATACATAGTGCGACTAGCGGGGGTAGAAAACCGTGATCAAGCAGAAGCGTTGCGAGATTCTCTGCTATTGGTGCCAGAAAGTGACCGCCCCATGCTAGGAGAAGATGAGTATCATGTAAGGGATTTAATTGATCTAGAGGTTTTTGATCAGCTTACAGGTGAAGCTGTTGGAACTGTAGTGAGTATCATTCCAGCAGGTAACACTCTTTTGGAGGTAAAACTGCATCAGCAACCCGCACCAGCGCCAGCCAAGCCGGAAGCTCCGACTCCCAACAGAATTAGTAAACAACGCAAATTTAAGCGCCAGAAAACAGCGAAACCATTAACAGTACTGATTCCTTTTGTTAAAGAAATTGCGCCAGTTGTAGATCTCCAAGGTGGTCGAATCGAAATTACACCGCCTCCTGGTTTACTAGAAATCGAAATCAACGACAATTAATACTGAATTATTTACTAAATTAGTGGCAATAAAATTTGAAATTCTGTACCAATTGATGGCTCTGACAGCATGAGCAGTTGACCTCCGTGTTTTTGCGTAACTATCTGGTGACTAATTGCTAGACCTAAGCCTGTTCCCTTACCCACAGGCTTAGTAGTAAAGAAGTTTTCAAAAATACGCTGTTGAATCTCTGGTGGTATCCCAGGGCCATTATCAGCAATCCGTACCGACACCCAATCGACTTCAGACTTTGAGACAATTTCAGTTTTAATCTCGATACGAGGTTGCCATGTTTTTGAGCCACCTACTTGCTCACTTGCCCTGTCTTCTAGGGCGTCAATGGCATTACTGATAATGTTCATAAACACTTGAGACAGTTGACCTGAATAACAAGGGACTTGTGGTAAATAACTATAATTCTTAACAACTTCAATACCACACTTGAGTTTGTTATTCAAAATTATCAAAATACTCTCAAGACACTCATGAATATCCGTTGGCTGAAGATGTGCTTCACTGAGGTGAGAGAAGTTTTGCAAACCACCAATAATTTTAGTTAGTCTCTCTGACCCCATTTTCATACTTTTGATGATTTTGGGTAAGTCTTCCCGCATAAAATCTAGATCGTACTCTTCTTTAAGAGTGGTCACTTTTTCAGGGGTTTGAGTAACTTCAACTTCGTAAACTGATAACATTTGCATGATTTGTTGGCAGTAATCTGCCAAAAATCCCAAGTTACCAGTGATACAGGCAACTGGATTTTTAATTTCGTGGGCAACACTAGCAACCATTTTTCCCAGACTAGCCATTTTTTCTGTTTGCATCATCTGAGCTTGAGTTTGCTCATTGAGTAGCTGGGTTGTTAGCTGCTGAATGTGTGACTGAGCAACTAATAACTGATGGGCATCTAGCAAGCGGTAAATTCCTGACTCCATTTCTACCACAATTGGTTCGTAGAGTAATTTAGGGGAACGCTGTAGGGAACACAAGGCAGCTTCTACAATCTGCGTTTTGCCACTAAGCTTTAAAACTTCTGCTCCGACAAAGCTATATAAAGAGAAAAGAGGACGCCGGGAAAATAGTTCTACCCCGTAAGGGCGGCTCATTTGCTCTAGGAATCGACGCCGCGAAATCATACCAGCAAACTTACCTTTGTCGGTAAGAATAACTCCGGGTAGCAACTGATTTACCTGAAATGTCTGAGCGACATCTTTACCCAAACAAGATGATTCCACTTGAACATCGTATAGTGACAGTTCTTCTAACCTTGAGTTGACACTAAGATTCAGCTTATTAGATTGGGTAGTCAAGGATAAGGCTTTTTTTTCTTGCTGCACGGTAAGCATCATAAGAGCAAAACTATTTGCACATCATCTGTATATTAACTAGCAAAAAACAACTTAACATTAATTTTCTTTGTTTTATTTTAAGCCCAGCATATGATAAGTTTATTGTGTATTTTTTATTGTTCAAAAGTAAATAAATGGTTAATTAAAGGTTAATCATTGGTAGTTTGCCTTCGATAGGTTACGCTGCTCAAAATACTTGAGATCAACTTAACTAATTAATCGTCGGTATGTAACAACATTTATCCTCCGAAAATATAACTAATCAACAGCTAATTATCTTTTCTACAACTCACTTGTCCTAAACAGGTAGTGACTAAGGTTCTGAATCAGGCAAATATGCCAAAGATGATGACTGCTAGTGGATAATGTAACTACACTTTGCTTACCCAGGCTTAACAATTAATCGACCTCTAGCAAAAGTATTTTACTGATACCTTGAGCAGCGAAGCGGTAGCAACTTTTCCCTTCAGGGCGCTTTCTCGCCTTTGGCTGTGATGGCTTTACTAAACACGAACTAGGGTCTACTGTTGGCATCAATTCTTGTCCGCTTTTCCCCGTATACCCTACAGTTATCCCTTCGCTGTGATCGTTTGTCCTTAGGCTATCCCTTCGCTGTCCCTTCGTTGCCCTCGAAGGTAAGGCTTCGCTTTCCGGGTAGCGTCTCCTTTGAAAAGAGGACAAGGCTCAGCAAACCAGACTTCTACAAAATGGTTATTCCCTGAACTCACTTACGGGAAATTAACCAAAAGATAAAAAACTCCCCATCGCTCAAGAAACCTTGTTGTGTTGGTTAAACAAGATTTAGCTACCAGCATCGATTATAATCTTCACGATGTAAATCGCCTCACCAAGGTGGGCATCAGGTTTTCTAGGGATAAGACGTCACGGAGGAGAGAACCCCCACAAAAACAAGTGAAAATATAACTACTGAAAATGATCTAGAGTAACCCTATAAACAACTATTTTAAATCATCCGTTTCAAAGGATGTACTTGTCGTATTAAGGGGTACTACTATCCTGACCAAGAAGATCTTACTGACTGAATCATTCAGGTAAAAATACCCACTCAAAAGCAGAATGCATGAATCAACTGAACACCGCCTTCACCCTTTTCTTAAGTTTGCTTGTCGAGGCAATGCCTTTTTTGCTAATGGGGGTTTTGCTCTCAGGCTTGTTGCTATTTTTCGTTGATGAGCGCAAGCTGATAGCTGCCATGCCTCGAAACCCCCTGCTAGGAGCAATCGTCGGTAGTTGTGGAGGCTTTCTTTTCCCTGTCTGTGAGTGTGGCAATATCCCAGTAGCGCGGCGTCTACTACTCCAGGGAGCACCAACACCCGTAGCAATTGGGTTGTTACTGGCAGCACCCACGGTTAATCCCATTGTAATTTGGGCAACCTGGGTGGCGTTTCGAGACCAGCCAGAAATCGTGGTGTTGCGAGTGTTGTTTTCCCTAAGTATAGCGGTTTTTATCGCCTGCTTATTCAGTACTCAAGCAGACTTGCGTCCCCTACTACAACCGTCGGTGACTCGCTCTCGGTTAATCAAGTCAGAGAGTCCTGTAGGTTCCCTTTGGCAGTCTAAACCCGCACAACCAGAGCGTAAACCAGCACTCTTACAATCTGGTTCATTTCTGCTGGGCCAACCGGAAGGACCTTTACGGATGGATGCTAGTTCCTTGCAGGGTTCAGTGGCTACCGGCAAGATCAGTCAACCCTTGCCAGATAAACTGCGTTTGTTCTTAGAGAATACAATTCAAGAGTTGCGAGAGTTAGGAGGTGTCTTAGTTATAGGAAGTGCGATCGCAGCAGTAATTCAAGTTGGTGTACCACGTGAAATCATCGTTAGCCTTGGTCAAGGACCAGTAACTTCTATCCTGGCGATGATGCTGCTAGCGGCAGTAGTATCAATTTGTTCCACTGTAGATTCTTTCTTTGCTCTGGCTTTTTCTTCCGTTTTTACCAGCGGTTCTTTGTTAGCCTTTTTGGTGTTCGGACCGATGATCGATGTTAAAGCGATCGGTTTGATGTTATCTGTATTCAAGCCAAGGGCAATAATTTACTTGTTTGCCCTCGTAGGACAATTGACCTTGTTGTTGACTTTAATCATTAACTTATATTTTAGTTAGCTGAATCGTTGATTAGTTGTGAGGCGTTGACCAAACACTCTAAGGACTTTTAATTATTAGTGACCAAAGCTTATGAGTTCCACTCGCAACAGAGGACGGCTGAGGCGTCAACAGCCCTCCTTTGAAAACCTGATCTTTCCTATGTTAGACATCTTAGCCCTAGCTGCCTGGGGCACTGTAATACTGAAATATTGGCTCGGTGGCAAACTAAATTTACTAATTCACCCCAATTACTTTGCCTTAGTTGTTGTCACAGCCTTAGTACTGTTGATGTTTGCCGCTTGGAGAGTTTATTTGTTGTGGAGTCAGGTGCAGCAAAGGGTATCGAGTGAAGCACCTGTACCCGTAGTGCAACATATCAGTCTATTTCCCCCTGGCTGGAGTAGTGCTTTGCTACTAACTGCGGCAGTTTTGGGATTGCTGGTAACGCCGAGGGTGTTTACTAGCCAGACAGCACTTGACCGGGGAGTCACTGAAGCCGCACTCAGCTCAAGATCGCAACCCCAAGCCTTTCGTGGTGCTAGCGCCCCCCAAGAGCGTACGCTGATTGAATGGGTAAGGACACTCAATGTTTATCCCGAACCAGACGCTTATACGGGTCAAAAAGTTAGGGTTAATGGTTTTGTTGTTCACTCACCCAACTTACCGTCACAATATCTATTAGTTTCTCGCTTTATCATTACCTGCTGTGCTGCCGATGCTTATCCAGTCGGTTTACCAGTAAAACTTGATGTTAACCGCGATGCTTATCCCCCTGATACCTGGGTAGAAATTGAGGGTCAGATGATTACCGAGAACTTAGATAACAAACGCCAGTTGACCATTGATGCTAGTTCTATTCAGAAAATTCCTGAACCAGAAAATCCTTACTACTACTAGTGCTTGCCATCTATGGCGGCAGTCTTGAGGGAAATTTTTTGACGAAAGCTGGTAAACAGTCCGCTAGACTGAACTCAAGAGATAGGCAAAAAATCAATAGTAGCCGCCGCGCTAGAACAGATGGAATTCCTCTTAGGGCGTCAAAACTTATATAACGAAATACGTAAGCCAGACACCCAAATCGATCTGGCTGCATCGGCACTTTATATTGCCCAAGAAGAGTACCCCGAATTGGAAGTAGATGCCTACCTCAGTGCCCTGGACGTGATGGCGGCTGAGGTAGAAGAACGCTTGCCCCCAGAACGATATCCCCTGCGGCTAATCAAGAGTCTTAATCATTACTTATACAATGAACTAGGTTACAGCGGTAACGCCAGTAATTACTACGACCCTCGAAATAGTTTCCTCAATGAGGTGATTGAGCGGCGAACTGGTATTCCCATTACTCTCTCCCTCGTTTACCTAGAAATTGCTCGACGCCTTGATTTCCCGATGGTGGGTATTAATCTGCCAGGGCATTTCCTAATTCGCCCAGAGTTTCAGGAAGCAGGGATTTTCGTTGATGCCTTCCATCAGGGTGATATTTTATTTGAACAAGATTGTGAGGCGCGACTGAGTCAGATTTATGGGCATCCCGTGCGGCTACAAGCAGGTTTCACAGCTTCAGTGAGTTCTAGACAACTGCTGGCACGGATGCTGACTAATCTCAAATTAATTTACTTAAAGCTCAACGACTTACCCAAAGCCCTGGCAGCAGTAGAACGAATTTTGCTCTTATTTCCTGAAGTCCCTACAGAATTGCGGGATCGAGGACTTCTTTACTACCAACTGGGAGATTCTTGGACAGCATCCCAAGATCTGAAAATGTACTTGGCAATGCTTCCTTTAGCGGAAGATGCCCAGATAATTAGCCGCTTGCTAGAGCAACTCAGTAAGGATTAATCGATAATGGTCGAGACTGGCTGGCTATTGAGTAATCGTCGATGAGCATTAAGTAGAAGTCCCATAATAATTCTCCTCCGCTACTCGTTTAAGTCGTCTGAGTTGTGCTTTCATATCCTCCTGCGTGAAGTTGGCAGCGAAGGTGTTGAAACCCCAGCTAACTAGAGGGTTGGGAATTATAAACTGAAAACGGTTGAGTAGACTGGTGCCATTATTATTGGGGCGACACTCCCAGCGATCGCGTCCCTGGAAAAAGCCCTTAAACTCCCAAACCACTAAACCAGGTTCTCGTTCTGCCACCACAGTCTGGAGAGTGGGTTGCAGCAGAGGAATGTTAATCACAAAACGAGAGCGACTCCCGACGCTGGTACTCCATTTGCCTATAGGTTCACAGCGCAACACAGGATTGAGCCAACGGTGCATCAAAGTCTGGTCAGTGATGCAGCGCTCGACAACGGTAGCGCTGGCTTTAATCTGGATTGATTGTTCAAAAACTTGAGTGTTTGACATTTACTGCGGTCTACGCAATGAGGTGACTAAATACTGCCAGAAGAGATGAGAAACCAAGGGTTAACTATATATGTATATTTTCTGCCCAAACTTTGATTTAAACACTTAACAGCATAACTGTGATTGCTTATTGGGACTTAGACAGATTTCAAGCCCAAACAAAGCCCAAAGCAGCTTTGTGAGCAAAGAATACGTCCCGATTGTGGTTCAACCACTCCATAAAACGGAAAGACATCGCTGTCCGAAACGCCTCTAATGCTTCAGTAAAGGTGTTTAAAGGTTTCGATGCCCAACGCCGTCTTAATCCTCCGGTTAAAGTGTGCCATAAAATAAATGTATAGGCACAAAACACAAGCATGAAATGTCTTATCAGGCTTCTATAATCTCTGACTTGATATTCAGATAAACCCAACCAGCCTTTGGCTTCCCGATAGAAAACTTCTACCCAATTTCTTTGAGAGTAGGTAGTTACTATCCAATCGGCTGTGGCTTTTGTTGATTCAACATTGGTAATAAAATAGTCAACATCACTAGCTTGGTCGAAGGTTGAGGCATTCATGACGATAGCAATTGTTCTCTTTCCTTCAAGCTGTGAGAGTTCAACTTCTACAGGAGCCACCCAAACGGTTTTCAGTTTATCTAGATTGATTTGAACAGGGGTAAAATCTTTTGGCGACAAGGATTCGGCTAACTTATCTAGGCGAATCTCTTCTCGTTGACTTATCCCTATTTCAATTATCACCTTACGGTTTTTGGCTAATCCTCCTATATACTTGAGTTTCCTTTTTTCCAGTTCCAGCAAAAACGTTGTGTTATTTCCATACCCAGCATCAATTAATACGATACCCGGTCGATATCCTCTGTTCATGCTGCGGTCAATTAATGCTAAGCCTAACTCCGGCTTTTTCTGGAATTCAATATCTTTTTTTCCTTCAGCTAAAGAACTAGCGTGTTGAGATAACTCTATATCTAACGGTAGGCTTTTTTTCCCATCATATAGATGAGTTGTTACCACTACTATTCCGTTGTCTGTCTTCCCGATTTCTCCAATGTACTGTCGTCCTACTCCCGCCGTGAAATTGCCACTTTTCCTATGTCCTGAGTCATCTACAATTAACGTGAATCCTCTACTTATTCGGGTTGGGCTACACTGATTCATCACCAGTAGACGCCGCTCATTTACCTGTTGAGCATTCCAGGGGGCTTCCGTTAAAAAATGATGTAATCGGTGGTAAGTCACTCCCACCGCGTTATCCGCCATTTGAGACAGGTTTTTTCCTTCACTTTCCCCTAATAATCCCCCAATATAGTTCCTAAACTCCCTTTTTTGCGCTTGATGTCTCCAGACATCATCAAAGCGTTTGCACCATCTATCGAAGCAAGGAGGCATGGCGGCGGGGGTTGTCTCTTTCCTGTCTTACACTCTAATGTCAAATGGCTGCCATGCCTAAATTATACCTTTATTAACTCTTTATTTTCGTTTAAGTCCCGTTATTTACTCTGCCAAAAAATAGACACTAGGCGACAAATCTAGGGTACAAAAGAGAGGCGAAGACAGAAAAAGATGAATTTTTGTACCTGATTGTTCTATCAAAGTGGAGCTGATCAGCAATTTGCGGTTTAATGTTGTCCATAAATATCTCGGACTTGATCGGACATGCTCTGCATTTGTTGTGACGAAAGCGCCGATTGAATGAGAGGATAAACATCATCTCGTGACCGCAGCCCGGTAGCCACAAGTTTCCTGTGGTTGCCTGCGGGATGTGAGGAAAACGGAAGAAGGATGAATATGTATAAAACTTGGGAAGGGATTGTCCAAATTTTAGGAGTGGGCGTGCCGCTCCCAGCGCGCCTAATTTTAGCGCAGGAAACAACGACAACTACCACTGAGGTATTGAGCGGAACAGATGCCATTTTCGCCAATCTCGGTACATCTTTTGTCAGTTTGATAAATGCGATCATTATCCTGCTGGTCGGCATTATCGTTGCTTGGATTGCCTCTGGTTTAGTCAAGGGATTACTCAGTCGCACCGATATCGACAACAAAATTGCCGCCTGGGTAACTGGTGGTCAGCCGGGAGTAGAGTCTCCCCCCATTGAGAAATGGATATCCGGTATAGTTTTCTGGATTGTGATGATCTTGACTGCTGTGGCAGTTCTAGATTCTCTCAATCTCAATACTGTTTCCGCACCTCTCAATAGTTTTCTGGAACAAATCCTTGGCTACTTGCCTCAGCTGGCTGGCGCAGCGATTCTTTTGGGAATTGCTTGGTTAGTTGCCACCGTCGTCAAACTAGTAGTAACGCGGGCTTTGAGGGCGTTAAACTTAGACGAACGTTTCAGTCGGCAAGTAGAAGAGAGACCAGAAAGAGCTGGGGAAGCTACTCCACCAACAACTAGTGGGTTTTCGCTTGCAGAAACAATTAGCAACGTAGCCTACTGGTTCATCTTTCTACTATTTCTGCCATCCATCTTAAGCACCCTCGAATTGGAGGGAACCCTGCTACCAGTGCAGCAGATGCTCAATGATATTCTGGCAATCTTGCCGAATATTTTGGCAGCAATAGTAATCGCTGCCGTTGGTTGGCTGGTTGCTCAAGTAGTACGCCGTATCGTCACTAATCTTTTGGTAGCAGTAGGTACTGACCAGTTTGGGGCGCGGTTTGGTCTGAATCAAGCAACTGGAACTCAGTCGCTATCCTGGATTCTGGGGACAATTGTCTATGTACTGATTTTGATTCCTGTGGGGATCGCTGCCTTAAATGCGCTGAACATTGCGGCAATCTCAGTACCTGCCACCGCGATGCTACAGCAGATTCTTAATGCTCTTCCCAAAATCTTCACAGCCGCTGTGATTTTGGTTATTGCTTATGTCTTAGGAAAATTTGCTAGTGAGCTGGTCGCTAATATCCTGACTGGTTTCGGCTTCAACAACATTTTCCAATGGATGGGCGTCTCCTCAGCTCGCGTTAGCCGCAGGACACCAGTTCCCCCACCTACTGAAACATCATCAGAAGGACTCAACCCACCACCGCCCTCGACTGGTCCAGAAACAACTTTACAGTCTTCTGTTCCCACAAGAACACCCTCAGAAATTGTGGGAATTATTGTGTTGGTCGGGATCATGCTGTTTGCCATTATAGCCGCAGTTGAAATCTTGGAGATTGCTGCTCTGACTGCTATTGTTAGTGGTCTGCTGCTGATCTTTGGTCAGATTCTGGCGGGGTTGATTGTTTTTGCAGTTGGCTTGTACCTAGCCAATCTTTCCTTTAACTTGATTACCAGTTCTGGTTCTCGCCAATCGAGAATTCTGGGAAATGCTGCTCGAATTGCGATCATCGCCTTTTCCCTGGCGCTGGGTCTGCAACAAATGGGCATTGCCAGCGATATTGTTAACTTAGCCTTTGGGCTTCTTTTAGGAGCAATTGCCGTAGCGATCGCTCTTGCCTTTGGTTTAGGTGGTCGTGATGTTGCTGCTGGTCAAGTACGTGAGTGGCTCTCATCTTTCAAAGGAAACAAACCTACTGATATCTAACGTCAGCTTCTTCTAGCAATCTGATTCCAGAGTTGCTCACAAGGACAAGGGAGAGATGGGGGAGATAAGCGTTAATTAATCTCTTTTTTGTCTCCCTTGTCTATAGTTCTGTTCAAATACCAACAACCTAAACCTGTGAGCCACTTTTTCCTGAGATCAGTCGTTTCCTCAATTCTCCTTTAATGCGATTGAGAATTGAAGTTTCATCAAGTGAAGAGAGAATACGACTCACCACAGCTTTTGGTCCATCGGGTCCCCAAGATGCCCCAGAAGCCAAATAAGTTTTTGTTATTTGTCCAATTCCATAGGAAGAAACACCTGCTACACCAGCTTGAGTTATCGCAACAGAAAGATAAGGAGCTAAAGACACCCCACTAGTTGCTGGTGCAGCCAGGGTTAAAAGACCCTTGAGTGAACTGAGTCCTAAATTAGCAAAGAGTTCGCTAGCGGTAATACCCCCCATAGTGATGGCAATTTTTTGCAACAACCCCACAGCTCCCTGCTGAGTCATGGGGATACCGTACAGACGTGATAGGCTCAAAATCATCACCACATCAATTACGCTGCTCGTGAAGATGTCTACGACAGTAACAGGGTTGAGTGCGATCGCAACTGCTTTGGTGATCACGGCTTTCCAAATGATTTCGTTGGCACTCTCCTCCCTAATTGCCATTTTTCTGCTTACCAGTTGCTCATTGAGGTCACTGGCGTAAAGCATTGTATTAATCGCCACTAGCGATTTACCTTCCCGATGCAAAATCTCTAGTATCTTTAGCTGCAAGTCTTGAATCTGTGGTTTTCCGGGGCTGCGCTTGATCCCCATGCTGCCATCGACACGTCGCACGGCTACAGCTTCTAGTGGCGAGGCAGCAACCATGACAATTTCTGCTGGGGTGAGTAATTCTTTAACCCTTTCATCGCGAATTTTACGGTAAATTGCCTGTCGATCAGCATCAGGATACTGGTCAATCTTATTGAATACCAATAACATTGGTTTACCGCTGGCTCTTAACTGAGAAAGAGCTTCATACTCTACCTTAGTCATGTCACCAGCGATGATGAATAGCAGTAAGTCTGCCTGTTTAGCTACTGAGATTGCTAAGAACTCGCGAGTTTCCCCATCTACTTCGTCAATTCCAGGAGTGTCAATTAACTGAATCTGGGAATTACCAACACTGGGTAGGGCAACTCGCTGGATATCCTGATTCGTACCCGCCAAAGTTTCGGTACTCAACTGCCAGTTAGCTGTTTGAGAGTTACGAGTTACTCCATGCAGTGCACCTGTTTCAAACACAGACTGACCCAATAAAGCATTGAGTACGGAAGACTTACCCCGTCCTACCATGCCAAAGGCGGCAATCTGGATACAGGTATGTTCTAGTTTGTTGAGTAATTCCCTCAAGTCCTCAATTTCTGACCCTAGGCCAGCTTGTTCTCGAGGCGTCAGGTCGAGACGGGTCACTATATCCCTGAGTGCGTCTTGCGCCTGTTTGTAGTTTAGTTCGCTCTGAATCTCCTCAAAGCCCGAAATCGCCCTGTCTAATTCGTGAGCCAAACTATCGGAATTGAAGGAGTCAGGCTCAGGTAATGAATGTTTCACAATCGCACCTCCTGCCACTGCGCTAGGTAGCTGAACAGCCGCAAATACTACGTGGTTAATACTCTGATCCTAGTTGCCACCATTTGAAGATCGGCACGAGGGAAGAGGAAGTAAAATGCTATGGCAGTTTTTATGGGGAGGAAATACAGTAATCTTGGTCTCCAGACTAATCGACCTCGGCTTTAATCTGCCAACCATGGTAGTGTGAGCGTCTCGCTCACACGGGCAAGATGCCCGCACTACGGTTGCTAAACTTCCGCCATCCTGTACTAGAGAAAACTATTTGAGCTTTAATCAGTGACACTTTGCTTGATACTCTACTACTAAGAAACTCGAAAAATCTGCACTATTGACTTTTGATTTGGTCAAAGGTTTTACAAAGCTACTTGAACAAGCAAGTAATAATCTTCTATCAGTAGTCTCAAGTCCTTGAGGCATTAAGCCTAAGAGTGCATTAGCTTTTGTGATCAAGCAATTGCTTTGGGCAGAGTATTAACAGAAGATCATCAAAGATTAAGAATCAAGCATAACTGATGCTTTACTGTTTTTCTAGTAAAAGCACACCGGATTTTTACAAAACCCAGAAAAGATTATCCAGAATTAAGACAACATTTGCCGAAATTTACTACGTATAAAACTGAGGAGCAATTTTCTGCTCAGTAAATAGAAATCATCAAAAACAATGAGTACTAAATTACTAATTTTAGCTTTTAATTTGCCAATTTTTTTCCTAGGAGCTGGTCAAATTTTCTTGGATAACCACACTATCCCCAAACCGCGCCGCTTATCCTTTGAGAAAATAACTCCCCTAACTAGTCAAACAAAGCTTGAGGAGCAGCCGTATTTATCACCTTCGCTGGCTAACCGTAGAGGTAAAGAAAATGAATGTCGCCATGTAGGAATATGTGAGAGATAACTAGGATTTTTAGAGTAAGATAAACTATCGACAAGTCGAAAACTCTGGTCTGATAGTAGACCTACAGGCAGCATAGGTTTCAAGCCTGATAATGACTACTTATGAAACTAGATTTACCAAGATTTTATAAAGCTTCTAATCCTAGTAAACCTCTGATTATGGGTCAGAAAAAAGACCAGCAGTACTACGTTGATTTTTCTTCCGTTAGAGGGAGCAAAATAATTGAGTCATTGCAGCGGACGATCACACTTCTTTCACCAGATGAGCCTACTTGCCAGTTGTTTACCGGTCATATAGGATGTGGTAAATCAACGGAATTACTCAGACTAAAATTGGAGCTTGAACAGGAAAAGTTTCATGTTGTATATTTTGAGTCCTCTCAAGACCTCGACATGGCGGATGTTGATATTACTGATATTTTACTGAGTGTAGCTGCTCAAGTCAGCGAAAATCTTGAAGCAACTAACATCAAGCTTAAGTCTTCTTACTTTGCTAAACTCTTTATCGAAGTTGCCAATTTCTTACAAACGCCAATAGAAATTAATTACGATGCAGAATTATCAATTAATCTGGGCAAAATTACTGCCAAAACCAAGGAGAGTCCTAAACTCCGGCGGCAGTTAAGAGAGTACTTAGAGCCTCGTACTAGTGGAATTTTAGAATCCCTTAACCAAGAACTTCTAGCACCTGCGATCACGGAATTAAAGCAGCGTGGTAAAGCGGGACTGGTGGTAATTGTTGATAACCTAGACCGGGTAGATATTCGTCCCCTACCCTCTGGGCGATCGCAACCAGAATATTTATTTATTGACCGGGGTGAACAGTTAAGGAAACTTAATTGCCATGTCGTCTACACGATACCCTTAGCATTAATTTTTTCTAATGATGGTGAAACCCTAAAAAATCGTCTAGGCGGTGGACTAACTCCCAAAATTTTGCAAATGATACCAGTGCGGCGGCGCAATGGAGAGGAGTTTTCCGAGGGTATGGAACTGCTGCGACAGCTAATACTCTTAAGAGCTTTTCCTGATCGAACAAGCAATGAACGCCTGGAACTCATCACAGAAGTTTTTGAAACAACCGAAACTTTAGATCGCCTTTGCCGAATTAGTGGCGGTCACGTGCGGAACCTGCTAGGGTTATTGTTTGATTGTCTTAGGCAGCAAAACCCGCCCATCTCTCGTGATTGTTTAGACAGTGTGATTCGAGAACGCCGGGATTACTTAGCTTCATCAATCACCGACGATGAGTGGAACTTGCTCTTTCATGTGGCGCAGCAGCAAACTCTAAGAGGAGATATCCAGTACCAAATCCTGTTGCGCAGTATGTTTGTTTTTGAATACCGTGATCTTGAGGGCAATTGGTTTGGTATCAATCCGGCGTTAGAAGAGACGCAGCAATTTAAATCATGGTTGAACTACAGCCACCAGTAGATATCGCACTATACAACGAGGGTTCATTAAAAGCTCTCCATCGCGCCCTGGCACTTTCGCAAGGTGAATTTTCTTTAGTATTAGTGCGGTGCAATTATAAACTGCTGCAACAGCAAATTTTGCAAGAGCTGCAAAAACTATCTCAAGACAAATACACAATTCGAGAGCTAGAGCTACCCCCCACGGCAAAAACTCTGTTTACAACTATTCAAAATTATGAACACCATAAGCCGTGCCTGAGCAATAAACCTCACCCTGCCTTAATCATTTTAGGTTTAGAGTCTGTGGTTGCTCTCGATGAGCTACTGAATTCCACCAATCAAGTGCGGGATGAGTTTCGTAAGCGGATGCCTTTTCCCTTGGTTTTGTGGGTCAATGATCAGGTGCTGCAAAAGCTGGTAAGGTTCGCACCAGATTTCGCTAGTTGGGCCGCCACACCGATTAGGTTTGAAATCACCACCAGTGATTTGAAAGATTTCCTCTGCCAGAAGGTAGAGACAGTATTTAATACTCTGCTACATCCTGATGCTAGTAGAGAACTTGCTTACAACATCTGCGGTCACCATTCCATCATCAATTTGGCTACGAGTGGTAAACATCGTGTTGAACTTGATTATGCCCTCAGAGATTTATTGGATCGTGGTGTCAAGTTGGATGAACAACAAGATGCTAGTCTGCAATTTGTTTTGGGTTTAGATGATTATGGCAAAGAGCGCTTTAATGCAGCTAAAAACCGTTATCGTCAAAGTTTAAACTTTTGGCAACAAAACCACAATTTAGAGCGACAGGGATTGGTTTTGTTTCATTTGGGCTTGTGTTATTGCCGCCAAGCCGATCAGTATCGTAGTCAAAGACACCGCTATTGGGAGGAAGCCGCGCCCTATCTCAACGACTGTATTGCTGTATTATTCAAGGCTGAGCGTCAAGACTTGGTCGCTCGATTTATCAGTACCCTGGCAGAAATATTACAATACCTAAAATCTTGGTCATTACTGAAAACTACTGCTCAAAAATCCCTGGCTTTACACCAAACCTACGGTACGCAGGCGCAGTTAGCTGAAGATTACGGCTTTCTTGCTGAACTCGCTTGGGAGCGATGTCAATGGACACAAGTTATTCAATTAGCAGAGAAAGCCCTATTGATCTTAGTGGTTGCTGGTGAAGATCAGCCCCCAGAGGCTTGTTTATATCCTTCACTACTAGCCCAAATTTATCGATTATTTTTAGTGAAGGCCCAGCGACAACTAGCTCGGTTGTCAGAAGCTGACAAGCACTTGGAAAAAGCTAGCCAGCAGTTGGCCCAAGCTCTAGAGTCAAGTGATTACTGTTACTATCCTCAGCGCTATCTACACTTATTGGAAACCTTACAGAAGCTCTACTTTGAGGAAAGTCGCTACTTAGAGGCTTTTCGGGTTAAGCAAAAACAGCGTGCGGTTGAGCAAGTATATGGCTTCCGGGCTTTTATTGGTGCCAGTCGCCTACAGCCACAGCGACCCATGATCAATCCGATGTTAGCACCAGTTGATCCACAAGGAATTGTCGCTCAGGAAATAGCTGCTTCCGGGCGTCAAGAAGACGTGAACCGTTTGATTGAGAGGATAACACGCCCCGATTATAAGCTGACTGTAATTCACGGTGATTCCGGGGTGGGTAAAAGTTCTATTATTGCTGCGGGCTTGTTACCTGCCCTAAAACAGAGAAGTCTAGGCGATCGCACTATCTTACCAGTACTACTAGGAGTTTATACTAATTGGCCTAAGCAATTAGATAAATCTTTGACGGAAGCACTCGGAGAAATATCTGAGCTTGCCGCTACTAGTAGCCAGGATCGGTCTCAAGAAGATGTCTACGAGCAGCCAACTAAACTGATAAAAAATCCTCGACAACAAGAGGTTTTAATTCAAGCCTCCAAACTGCAAACTCCAGACTCTTTACTAGAAAGAATACGCCAGAATAGTGAACACAACTTATTGACTGTTTTAATTTTCGATCAGTTTGAAGAATTTTTCTTGGTTTATACTGAGCAAGCAGAAAAAACACCCTTTTACTACTTTATTCGGGACTGCTTAAATTTGCCTTTTGTGAAGGTGTTCTTCTTGATTCGTGAAGATTCCTTGCATCACTTACTAGAAATGGAGGAGGTAGATTTAGAAGTTATTGATAATAATATTCTTGATAAAAAAATTCGTTATCCTTTAGGAGACTTTTCTTTAAAAGACGCCAAGCTGGTAGTTCAGAGATTAACTAACCGCGCTCAGTTTTACTGGGAACCAGTCTTAATTGATGAATTAGTCAAAGATTTAGCTGGCAAGCTAGGAAAAGTTCGCCCGATTGAGTTGCAAGTAGTAGGAGCACAACTCCAAGCCGAAAATATTACTACTCTGGAGCAATATCGGCAGCGCGGCCCTGTAGAAAAATTAGCAGAGCGCTTTTTAGAAAAAGTTATTAAAGACTGCGGGCCGGAAAATGAAAAGTCGGCTCTGTTAATTTTGTACTTGCTTACCGACGAAAACAACAACCGTCCCCTCAAAACCAGTGCTGATTTAGCCAGAGAATCAGGTATAGAGTCTACAAAATTAAATCTCATCTTAGAGATTTTGGAAAAATCAGGTTTAGTATTTCTCCTGCCAGGATTTCCTGTTAACCGCTATCAATTAATTCATGATTATTTAGTAGATTTTATCCGCCAGAAACAGCAAGTTGATCTCCAAGAAGAATTAGAGGATCTACGCCAGAAAAATCAGCAAAGTCAAGATACAATTGACCAACTACTTCGAGAAAAAGAACTACAAGTAAGACTAACTCAAGCAACTGCTAAACAAAAGAGTATTGAAGATAAACTTAATCGAGTTTTGCTCCAAGGAACAGCCCTAGCAGTAATTTCCCTGGTTTTTGCGGCACTGGGATTGCGAGCGTTAATTGGTGAAAATAATGCTCAGCTTAATGCCCTGAGTGCTTCTTCTGAGGCACTGGTGGCCTCCAATAGAGAGTTTGATGCACTACTGCAAATTTTGAGTGCCGACGAGAAATTGCAATATCCGTTAGGGGAGACAATTGATACTAGGGCACGGGTAGTAACCACCTTACAAGAAGCAGTTTATGGCATTAGAGAACTTAACCGCTTGGAAGGGCATACTGATTGGGTTAATAGTGTAGCTTTTAGTCCCGATGGTCAGAAAATTGCCAGCGCAAGTGAAGATCGAACTGTCATACTTTGGAAAGCTGACGGCACTTTTGACAAAAATCTAGTGGGTCATAGCGAGGGAGTTTATAGCGTTAGTTTTAGCCCTGACGGCAAGATAATTGCTAGCGCCAGTAAAGACGCTACGATTAAACTCTGGAGTCTTGAAGGCACTCTACTCAAAACCCTAGCTGGTCACAGTAAGCGCGTTCATAGTATTAGTTTTAGTCCCGACGGTAATACCCTTGCCAGTGGTAGCGAAGACAAAACCATCAAACTCTGGAATGTCGATGGGACTCTACTGAAAACCCTCAGAGGGCATCAGGATCGGGTTTTGGGGGTGAGTTTTAGTCCCGACTCCCAATTGCTTGCCTCAGTAAGTAGAGACAAAACTATCAAACTCTGGAGTAAGGATGGTCTAGAACTCAATAGCTGGCAAGCTCATAACGATGTAGTCACTAGTGTTAGTTTTAGCCCCGATAGTCAAACAATTGCTACTACCAGTGCGGACAAAACTATCAAAATTTGGCAGACGGATGGCAAGTTAGTCCGAACTCTCCAGGGGCATAATGATGCAGTGATTAGCGTTAGTTTTAGCCCCGATGGTCAGAAGCTTGCCAGTGGCAGTCTTGATAATACAGTAAAACTCTGGAGCCGGGATGGAGAAGAACTGGAAACTTTTAAAGGACACGGTAACTCTGTCTATAGTGTGAGTTTTAGCCCTGACGGCGAAACCATTGCCAGCGCCAGCCAGGACTATACAGTAAAACTCTGGGCTAGTGATGGAGGTATGCTCAAGCCAGTTGAGGGACACACTGAGGCAGTCAGTGGTGTGAGTTTTAGCCCCCGCGACCAAACCATTGCCACCGCTAGTTGGGATGGGAAAATTAAACTCTGGAGTAAGACTGGCCAGCCCAAAAACGACTTCCTAGCCCATAGTGATTGGGTTACTGGCATCAGCTTCAGTCCGGATGGTCAGTTGATTGCTTCTGCTAGTAAAGATAAAACTATTAAAGTATGGAATAGAGACGGTACTTTGCTCCATACTTTGTCTGGTCATGGTGGTACAGTATGGGGCGTTAGTTTCAGTCCTGATGGTCAGTTAATTGCTTCTGCCAGTGAAGATAAAACTATCAAACTCTGGAGCAAAGATGGCAAGTTGCTTGATACCTGGAGAGAACATAATGGAGGGGTTAATTGGGTCAGTTTTAGCCCCGACTCTCAGCTGATTGCTGCTGCTATTAGTGATGGTACGGTGATCCTCAGAAGGAGAAATGGCAAATACTACACTCCTCGCTTGAAGGGGCATAATGGAGGGGTTAATTGGGTGAGCTTCAGTCCAGATGGCGAGCTGATTGCTTCTGCCAGTAGCGATGGCACCGTGAATCTGTGGAGTAAAGACGGTAGTTTTATCAATACTTTGGAGGGTCACAAAGACACTGTTTTTAGTGTGAGTTTCTCTCCAGATGGTAAGTTGCTCGCCTCTGCTAGTAAAGACAAAACCGTAATACTCTGGAATATGGATTTAGATAATCTTGTAGAGCGGGGTTGTAGTTGGCTGCATGACTATTTGAAGAATCACCCTGAACAGCGCCGTGATAGTGCCTGCGACAAGTTAGGAGCGATGACTTACAGTCATGGGAACTGGAGTTAGATTCCTGACTCCCATTAATTCGTAAACTCCTACTGTTTTCCGAATAACTTCTTGAACATCAAACTCCCGTAGAACCTTCTTTCGACCAACAGTTCCCATTGTCTGACAAAGTTCTGGGTTTTCGAGAAGTACTTCAATGGCATCAGCCAACTGTGCAGCGTCTTTAACCGGGACTAAAAAGCCATTTTTGCCATGTTCGATTACGTCTCGACAGCCAGGAACGTCTGTTGCTACCAGTGGTTTACCCATCGCGGCAGCTTCTAGCAAAATACGAGGAACACCTTCTCCACCATGGGAAGGAAGTACAACAACCATTGACGGGGCAATAAGATTTTCAATATCATCCACATGTCCCAACAGGTCAACAATTTCTTGGTTGCGCCAATTTTCGAGAGTACTCTGGGAGATTGAAGAGGGATTACCGGGATCTGGGGCACCGACTATCTGGAACGTGGCATTAACCCCTCTGTCTTTCAAAATGCGTGCTGCTTCGACGTATTCGGAAACTCCTTTCTCAGTGGTGAGGCGGGAGGCAAACACTACTATGGGAGCTGATGCTGTGGCTAAGGGAACATCTAACTGATTAGAGCATGGAGAAAAGCGTTTCAAGTCAATACCAGAGCTCTTGATCAAAATAGTGCGGTCTACTTCTACAAGTTTTAGCTCCCTAAGAGTTCGTAAGTCATCTAAATTTAGCAAGACAACCCGTACCCTTTTGGCTGTCAAAGCCAGCTTGTAAAAGGGTTTAATTAGAAGTTGTAAAACTTTTGCTTTGCGCTCTTGACTTGAAAAAATATAACCTAATCCTTCAATAGAATTGACAACTGCTCTGACGTTACATAGCTGAGCAGCAAAGGTGCCGTAAAGAACACACTTAATCGTAAAGTGATGGACAACAGAGGGTTTTTCTTGAAGATAGATACTTGTTAAGTGAACGACAGTAAATAATTCTAATAAAGGGTTAACACTGCGTCGGTTTAACTGTAGTTTAATCCAGCGGAAACCTTCTGCTTGTAGTTTCTCTACATAGCTGTCCCAAGGAGAAACTAAGACAACATCAATTCCTTGTAATTTGAGAAATTTGGCTAATGGTAGGCGGAAGTTATACAGATACCAACCAGTGTTAGCAACAAACAAAATTTTGTGTTGTTGTTGATTGTTGACTCGACTTATTTTGCTTTCGATAGTCTCACCCAATAAGGTCGCCCATCTGTCGCCAAAATGCTTAACTCTGTTAGCATTAGTTGTAATTTGCTTTGAAAGATGCTCTGAAAATCGCATGATTTCCTTGAAAGTTGCTACCATTTTTATGCGCTTGTGAGTGTGCAGATAGATAGTTCCCAATGTAACTTGGCAGTAAAGTTTATCACTTGTTATGTCACGTATTAAGCTTTAAGAGGAAGAGTAATTCTTGAGGCAATACTTCTCTATCCCAGGCTTGCTGCTGATGATTGGTTGCCAAACAGCTTAATTAAAGTCTTTTTTGTAATAGTCTTTTTGCCTTCTGTACCTCTGATTCTTGGTCGTAGTAACTGCGATAGTAATTGTAATTGTATGAGCTGTAATTTTGGTTTTTAAAGCTATTAGCAATCACACCCAAAAGGGTGACCCTAGAACTTTTTAATTCGTCTGTTGTTTGTCTTAGTAGGTGTCGGTCTGTTTTGTTGAGTCTGACTACTAAAACTACTCCATTTGTATAGGGAGCTAAAATCTTACTGTCGGCAAAACCAAGGGAAGGAGGCGTGTCATAGATAACCAAATCAAAAACTGATTGCAATTGCTCCATTAAAAGTTGCATTCGCTTCGAGTAAAGAAGCCTCGTTGGATCTGGTGAGGGTTGTCCTGCGGTCAAAACGTAGAGATTATTCGACGAAGGTACTCTCTGAATTGCGTCTTTAAGCTTCAGACCAGTAGCAATAACATTACTCAGTCCTTGGGTGTTAGGTAAACCCAACAGACGATGAACCTGAGGACGCCGTAAATCGGCATCCACCAAAAGTACTCGCTGTTCCATCGCTGCAGCTGCCTCCGCCAAGTGCATGGCAACGGTAGATTTACCATCTGAGGGTCCTGGTGAGGTAACTACTAAAGAGTTGATTGGTGTATCAGAACCCAGAAAGCGGATATTGGTATGCAAAGAACGAAATGCTTCTAAGAAGGGAGAGGCAAAATACCACTGATACTTGCGACCATTAGCCGGAGTAGTTGCTTTATTGCTGCTTAGCTTGCCATTTGTGAACTCGATTGTCTCTAATTCTGTTTTCGGTTGAGATTGCTTGAGTGCCTTGTCGAAGGGAATTACGCCCAAAAGCGGCAGTCGGGTAGATTGCTTGAGTTCTTCCGGGGAACGGAACACGTTATCTAGTTTCTCTGTGAGTAAAGCAGCTCCTAGTCCCAAAAATAAGCCAGCAGCTGTCCCCAAAATCAAATTCTTTACGGGATTAGGAAAGATGGGTACTTCAGGCACTTTTGGTTTGGAGAGAAGCTTCCAGGGTAAAGTTTTCTGGGCTGCATCAATCTGGAGAGTTTCCCTAGCGGCTAAAAAGCGATTTAAACTGTCTGTGGCTACTTTAAGTTCCCTTTGTAGATCATCATATTTACGGGCAATGAAGGGCATTTTCCCGACTTGCTGATTTAGAAGACTCGCCGCCTGCGCTAGTGCCGACTGTTGTACCTCTAAAACTCGAATGCGGTTGGTGGCATCAACAAATTGCTGAGTTAGTTCTAAGCGCAAATCACTAGGAGAGGTGAGAGAGTCGGAGTTAATCACGCTTTCCGATAGATTACCCCCCAGCACTTTTTGTGCTTCCTGACGCAATAAAGGGAGCAAATTTTGTCTTTGCTCTTGTAGGGCTTCAATGGCGGGACTCCCATCTAGAAAGCGGGCTGATTCGAGGGCTAAACTGATTTCGACTTTTTGCAACTGGTTGAGTAACTGCTGGTAACGAGGCGCTTCACTCAGATAGGTTGCTGTAATTGCTTGATTGGGTTGTAGACCTAATTGTTCCTGTAGCTTGCTATAGAGGGTAAGGGTGTTATTTAACTGCACCCTCGTGTCCAATTGCTGTTGCTGAAGCGTTTGTACTCGCTCTGAGAGTTGTTTGGCTTGGGCTTCAGGTTCTAGTAGTGCGTACTGCTGCCTAAAGTTTTGCAGTTGTTCGGCTAATTTATCAACCCTCTGCTGCAATTCTGGCAACTGGTTTTCTACAAACTTAATTCCTTGGGAGAGGTCACGCTGTCTTTCTTGAAAGCTGTACCTCAGATAGATTTTAGCCAGTTCAAATAAGAGAAACTGAATTTTTTGTGGGTCTGTATCCTGGTAGTATACTTCCAGTATTTTTGTGCCGTTGAGTCGCCTGATCGTGAGTTTGTTCTCGGCAATTAGAGAATCATAGGTAACTTCAGGATACTTAAGCGCCAGCTGTTTGATGAATGGCTCAAGGACTTCGGGTGAGCGGAGAACTTCAATTTGCGTTTCATAATCTAGACTAGAGTTCTGGAAGCTGGAATTACCTATACCCGGTACTTCGCTCAATTGATTGAGTTGGTTGGGAGTAGCTACTGGTTCTACTAAAAGTTGAAACTTTGCTTCGTACCGGGGCTCTTGATGAAAAGTCCACCAACCTACGGCAGAAGTCACGGCGATTGTCACTCCGAAAATCACCGGAATCCGACGTCGTAGCACACTCAAGAGCCAACGCAGATCGAGATCTTCCTCTTTCTCTGGCAAGGGATGCTCATAAGCGGATCCTAGGGAATTCCCGTGCTTCCCATTTCCGTTGGGTGATACAAAAAGATAAGACTGTTCATGTTCCATCTTGCATCCCTTTAAAGGTTTTGTGGGTTAACTCAGGTTCCATTGGCAAGCCAGTGTTTTTTCCAACCTTTACTATTTAAGCGGCATTCCGCTCAAATCTACACTCTTTTCCCTCAGAGCAGGTATATCCGTAGTATTGCTTTCCGGCATCAAGAAATGTCAGTGAATTTGTTGGTCGCTCTTAATGGTCAGCTCTGGGTAATTTTTGCCTCCGCATTCAGCACCCTTTACCGTCGCATCAGTAATTTGGCAAGAATAGCTCAAAGATCTACTGTGTGTGAATCACATGCTGTTTAAACGAGACTTTTAATTATAAGAATAATCATAAATCTGGTAATCTTAGTACCAAATTATCAATAAAAGAATATCATTGAGCTGGTAAATCGGTAACTCAACATAGGTAAGGGTAAGGGTCATAGGTCTGCGAAAGCCAGATTTTAGTCAATATCGAGTTGCTACTCTCAAGTTTGGACGGTGCATTTCACTACAACAGACTAAGTTTTCCGGAGCTAAGAAGGTGTTTAAGAAGTATTCGCTCCCCCTCCGCAAGGCAGGAAGATGAGAACCACAAAACACCAACCATCCAGGAAGGTATTTTGATGGATTGTCAATCTGTCAAAATTGTGTAAGTTTGAGGTTCAGTGAGAATAGGTGTGGTGAGGAGATAAGGCGATGAGACTAGGGAAAGATAGAAGTACTCTTAAGCCAGCCAGTAGGAAGCTTTGGGCTAAGGCATACATCTCAATAAGTGCTATTTTCGGCTCGACATTTCTCCTGGTAGCTACCAGTTTGACCAACACTATCAATGTTGCCACGGCAGCAGGCGATGCCCAAAATTCAGAAAATAATTACAACTCCCCTGGTGCTTCACCACTTTTAAGAGCAATTCTGGGAGCCGATGCTTTAAACTCTCCTAATTCAACGGCTGAGTCCACAACAGGAGTTCCTGGTTCTTCGCCAGCAGTTCCCAACAATAATGCTGCTGTAGATACTCAAAATCCGGGCAACAACAGCCAGTATCCAGGAGAATCGAGGCTTCTGAGAGCCATACTCTCAACTCCCGATAATTCTACTGCCACAGAGTCAAATACTCAAACGGCTCAAGCTGTAACTTTCCCTGATATCCAAGGTCACTGGGCACAACGCTTTATCGAAACACTGGCGGCAAGAAATATAATTTTGGGGTTTCCCGACGGCACATTCCGCCCCAATGCACCAGTGAGGCGTGTTGAGTTTGCGGCACTCATCCGTAAGGCTTTTGCTCAAGACCCGATTCGTTCCGGCATGGATTTTGTTGATGTGCCTCCCAGCTACTGGGGTAACGCGGCTATTCAAGAAGCTTATCGAATGGGTTTCTTAGAAGGTTACCCGAATCGAGTTTTCCAGCCGGGGCAAAATATTCCTCGCGTTCAGGTGTTGGTTTCCTTGGCAAGTGGACTCGATTTAGTGGCACAAGGTCAAACCGAGTCAATTCTCAATAGCTTGTTTCGGGATGCGACTAATATTCCTGGCTATGCCCGTAATAGTGTGGCAGCAGCTACAGAAGAAGGTATTGTGGTTAACTACCCCAATGTGGCTTTACTTAATCCTAATCAGGTAGCAACTAGAGCAGACGTAGCCGCGTTTATCTATCAGGCTTTAGTAGAACAAGGGAAATTGCCGCCGCTAGACCCAGGCAATATAGCTACTCGCTACATTGTTAACTACCAGCCGCCAGTAGCTCAACCACCAAAACAAGATGTAGAAGCGCTACGACGGCAGTTCCGTTTACCGATGCCGCCAGTAGCTGAAAAAATTCGACGAGTAATCGGCGGTGGTTCCAGCATTGCTACACCCACAGCCTTTGGTGCTGATCAAAATACCCTGTTTGCTGGGCTTAGCTTTCAAGAGAGAACTCGCAATACTGATGACTCCGATGGTGCGATCGCCTTGGGTTTTGGTGTTGGTGATGCCCGTAGGACAGTTGGCTTGGAAACTACGGTTTCAATTTACGACTTGATCGATGATACCTTTGAAGATGGCGGCATTAGCTTTAAGTTACACCGTTTGATCGATGATCAGTTAGCGGTGGCAATTGGGGTAGAAAATTTAATTACTTGGGGAAATCCAGATCCTACCTACAGCAGTGTTTACGGCGTCGTCAGTAAAGTGTTTCCCCTGCGAACCAATTCAGCCACCTTCACTCCCTCAATCACAACTTCTGTCGGTGTAGGGGGCGGTCGTTTTCGCTCAGAAGATAATAATACTGAAGATGGTGATGATGATAATGTCAATGTCTTTGGCAGTGTCGGTGTAAGAATCGCTCAACCACTATCCCTGAAAGCTGAATGGACGGGTCAAGATTTGAACTTGGGTGCTTCTATTTACCCAATTCCTAATGTCCCCCTAGTTATTACCCCAGCTGTGGCTGATGTGACTGGCAACGCTGGTGATGATCCTCGGTTTATTCTGGGCATCGGTTATGGCGTCCAGTTCTAAGTTTAAGTAGTCTTTCGCCAATCTGTAGGTTATGAATATCAAACATCCGCCTTTGCCGCTCAGTCTGAGTGTTACACTGGGGTCCTTCCTCTTACTTTTTGGGACATCACTACCAGCCCAAGCTCAGTTATCGGATATTACTGGGGCAATTATCACAACTAGCGACATCGTTGATGGATTCCCACCATCGGTAGACCAAAGAACTATACTAGTTTTCACGAATGACAATATTGCTATTGCAGTTAATCAAGCAGCTAACTCAGTTAACGCGCAGCTAGCAGCCAGAAATTTTCCTGTAGTCGTTCCTAATCGTCCGATTGGTAGCATCTCACCAACGGTGCAACAGGCTTTGGAAAGTGTGTTGACTGAAACTAGCAATGTTGAGGCTAGTACTGGTAGGTTAGTCGGCGGTTTAGCTAGAGGCTGTGTCGGTGTAGATACGGTACAAGTTCGGGATTTAGTGTCGAGTTTACAAGGACTAACTACTGGCGGCGAGGTGGATGCGGCAAGCTTAGATGCTGCTGTTGAGGCTTACAATCAGTTGATCAACGATAGTAATCAGGAGTGTTTGGCTAATCCGCCAGAGGAACTGCTAGCAATTCAATCGTTATTAGTGGCGTTACTCAATGGTGCTTTGACAGCGGCGAGATAAAATTTTGGCAACTCTAAAAGCTACTTTTTTTAGAGATGACCCAAAACTAATGTACGCGAAACCATAACTTGCCATAAATTTGCAGAGTCTCCCCTGCTGATGCCTCCTTCTTCATTAAATTTGGTATTCAGGGTATTTTCTATATCCAGCCAAAACTTAGAAAAGTCTTCTTGTCTTGCGGGAGAAATATATTTCTGCAACCCTTTAAGGGAACTCAGATTACTGTAAAACTGATCTAATGTTTTAAAACCAATACTTTTAACTAGATCATCCACTTCAGCTTGATAAACTCGCTGCTGAAATCCGCCAACAATGCCTATTTGGGCAAGAGGCATCGCCAACAAGTTATGTAGCCATTCTTTGATTTGGGACAGCCAAAGATCTGGCCGATTAAGGTCAAGAAAATTCCGAAAGTGACCATCGTCGTAATTTAAGTAAAATATTCCCTGATCTGCTAGATGTTTCTTAGCCGTCTGTAGATATAAAGTACGATTATATACATGCTCAAAAACACTAAAACTAACAACAAAATCAGCTTTAAATTTCATTTCATGTAACTCAGTTCCTGTAAACAACTCAGCATTGAAGCTTTTTAGCCTTTCTCTAGCTATCTCAATGCTTTTCTTTCCTGGTTCATAAGCTACTAACCTAATATGGGGATAATCAGAAAGGATTCTCGGCCAGTCTCCAGCTTTGCCACAGCCATAATCGAAAATGACGGTTTTCTGGTTATCTTGAACTTGATTGAGTATTTCGTAAATCACTTTAGTTTTTGCAGCATTTCCTAGCCAATATAAATTGGTCATTATCTTAAGTTATTTGTCCTTGTTAAGTACATTGGTATACTCTAAAAGCGTTTGTTCAATCATTGATTGAACAGTAAAAATTTCTTTAACTCGTTGTCTACCCTTAGTTCCCAAGCTAGTCTGTCTTAAACTTTCTTCAAAAAACTTGAAGCCTTCTGCTAATAAGAGAGGTTGTCCAGGAGGAACTAATAATCCTGTTACTTTATCTTCGACTACTTCTGGAATAGCGCTGACGCATGTTGATACAACTGGCTTAGCTGCTGCCATGGCTTCTAATAAGACTAAACCCAAACCCTCATAAATAGAAGTGAGAGTAAATAGATCTAATGCATTCATTACCACTGGAATATCTTCCCGAAAACCAGCCCATATTACATCCTGTTGAATTCCCAGTTGTAAAGCTTGCTGTTTTAAGTCTACTTCTAATATTCCAGTACCAACTATTACTAGCTTTGTCGGCTTTGCTGCTTGTTGAGAGTAAATTTTAAAGCCTTCCAACAGGACATGCAGGGCTTTTTGGGGAACTAAACGGCAAACTGTGCCGATCAAATAGGTATCATCTGATATAGACCAAGTAGATCGTAATTTTTTGATAGCTTGATGTTCAACTTTTTCATAGGGAGACGTATCAATTCCATAGGGGATAGTTACAACTTTATGAGGAGAACAACCCAAATTTTGTAGGCAGGTGTTATTTTTAACTGCATCAGAAATTGCAATTATTCGCTGTGATCGCTGAGCAACCCAGCTTCCCAGCCAACGTTGTCCAATGCCTTGGTAAAAAGGTTCATCATTATGTTTGGAAATGACTAGTGGTATCTTTTTGCTTACCCCTAGTAATGCCAGAACGGTGTACATTTCTGCTGGTGGCAAATGAGCATGCACGATATCTGGAGAAAATTCCTTTATTTGCTGTCTCAATAAGAAAACAGGATGGAAATCTCCGTAGTATTTAAGTTTTAGAGGTATAACTTTACTACCAATTTTTTCAAGATATCGTTTCCAGTAAAAATTTTCTTTTAAGCAGGCAACTTCGACAAAATGACCTAACTGTATTTGACCTTTAACAATTTCTACTAGATGATTTTCGGCTCCTCCACGAATAAGAGCGGTAATAACATGAAGTATTTTCATAAAATCTATAAAGGCAGACTAAAAATATCAGCTATTTGCTTATATAATAACTGTGCCTCCTCTCTTGAAATTATCAATCACTGCGCATAATGAAGATGCAATAAATATAAAAATATAAAAATTAGAATGTCCATTAGACAAAGGATGAAAGATACTTTCAAATACAACATGACCGAAGGAATAAGAGCCAATAGCGACGATTAAATATTTGTGGGTATAGGGTATATTTAGTGAAGAAAAATCTTGTATATAATTTAAAGTTAAAAATAAAATACGAACATACAAAATCAAACTCAATATCCCGCCACCAGTAAATAGCTCAACATAAGCATTATGACCGCCATGAAAATGATAAGTGTGTAAAATCCTAGTTAAATCATCATTTACGTAGCCTAAACTTCTTTCTGCATAAAGAGTATTCATTCCTCTCCCAAAAAGGATATTAAAGGGATTTTGAAGAATTACAGATATCATACCTTGCCAGATTTTTATAAAAAAGAAAGTGTTATTGTTTTCTGTAGAAAAATAACCAATTATTCCTGATACATTATAAATGCTTCTAGCCACTATAGAAGTAGGATGAACTGTTATTAATAGCAAAAAAGTACCTATAAAAAGTATTACAAAAGTATAAATAATTAGTAATAAATCAAAACGGCTGCCACGAGAACCACCATGCCGAAAAATCTTATTGAGATAAAATATTATGAAAATTCCTGAAAACAAAAAGCCGACAAATGGGGTTCTACTTCCACTAATTACGAAATAAGAAAACAAAAAAATTGAAGTAAAAAAGTATACTAATCTGTATCTTTTAGAAAATAGTGAACTAAACGCAGTTGTACAAATAGCAATTGGTATAAAAAAAGCTGTTCCATTAAGTGATAAAAAACTGCTAATTCTGGCTCCTTCATTTTCACCAAATCTGGCAAATAAAGTGGATAAAAATACATCCATAATTGCCAAAATCACTGTGTAATTTAAAATAGATTTATTGTTAAACTTCTTAATATTGAAGGAATTTAAGTAAACTAATACTCCGAAAGCAATAGTTGACAAATATCGAAGTTCGAGAGGGAGTGTCAGTTTGATTAAATCCGGACTTTTTCCTTGGATATGTAAAATACTTAGTGGTATTCCTACTACTATTATTAGAAATAAATTCCTACAAAATTTGCCAATAAAAATTGATTTTGTGGAACAATAAAAACTTTGATAATAATAAAAAATGAATGTTGTAAAAGCAACCCAAATTACAATTAAATCGCCTACTACTAAATTAAAGCCTGCTACGGCAAATACTTCTATAGTTCTTAGAGGTGCTATGATAACTAAAAATAGTAAAAATAGATTGGATTTAATCAACATGCCTGTAACTCAAAAATACTTGAGCAAATAAATTGTTAATATATTGATTTACTTTGAAAAATGCAGTTCCTCAAGAAAATTAATAATTCTATTGGCACGTAGTTTCCAGGTATATTTTTGAACATCTATGTAAGCCTGTTCAGCAATTCGATTGGCAATTTGTTTGTTCTCTAGTAAAGTCCGAATATTCTTAGCAATCGCTTCCGAATCACCAGCTTCTGCCATTAACGCATTCTCTCCATCCCGCAGCACTTCCATAATAGATGGTAAACGAGAAGCAATAATCGGTCGCTTGGTACTCATATACTCAAAAAGTTTCAGAGGAGATATGTAATAGGCATAAAATTCATTCCAGGGGTGAGGCATTAAAAGGATATCACTCGCTTTCAGGTAATAAGGTACTTTTTGAATTGGCTGTTTCTCCAAGAAAACAAATCGCTCCCTTGGCAAACCGAGGGCAATAATAATCTGCTCATACTTAGGTACATTATCTAAAGGGCCGCCAATAAAATAAAAATAAAGTTCCGGAAAATCTTTGAGTAGATACTTGGCAGACTGAATAATTTCTGGTAGCCCCTTTTCACAACCCATGGTATGAAACTTTCCTACATAAGCAGCTATTTTTATTTGAGAATCTATCTGCAAATGTTCTCTTGCTTCTTTCTGGCTTAATTCAATATTAAATAATTCCAAATCTACTGCATCGGGCAACACAATAATTTTTTTTTCAAGAAAGCCTAACTGTACAAACTGTTCCTGAATAAAATTAGTTAGAACAACAACTAACTGTAAAGCACGATGTCCAGGAAGTAACCTGAGGAGCCACTTCTGGGCTCGTTTGGGGACAAGATGAGCTTCGTAAACTGTTGGTAGCCCTAGGTATACTAGACAAAAAGCAATGCCGCTATCGCGGGTATAGTACAAGTCTGCCTTTTGTTTCCTGGCTTTCAATGCTGCGTAAAATCCCCAAAGTAAGGCGTGAGTGAAGAAAATACCTGTAAATAGCTTTTCTGGTATCCAGAGACTCAGCGGCACAACGTCCCAATTAGGCAATGTTTTGACTTCAAAAACTGGCGGCACGTTGTAGTAGCTAAAAATGCTTATCTCCTTTAGCTCAGCATCAGATTGATATCTTTCAGGGTGTAGAAGAAGAACTTCTACACCCTGATTAGCAAATGCCTCACACATCTTGCAGATTTGATATCCGTGCGCTTTCTCCGTTGGTAAGCGAGCGTTGGCAATATAAACAAGTTGCTTGGGGCTCATGATTTAGTAAGGGAAATTATTGTTATTTTTTATTAGCAGCCAACAGCAAGTGAGAACCAATTCCTATCTGAAGATTTTTAGGCAACCAAGGCATTTTTTCTTTCCAGTCAGTTGCTAGCTCTTGAAGAGAGTATCCTGACAAGTCGAGCAGCTTTAAGATGGAAGCAGGTGTTAAAAAGCAGATATGTGTAGGATCACCTAAATCTTCTTTTTTCAGAAGAGCATAGCTCAAAATTCTTGAAACGGAATAGGGATTAGGAACATCAAAAATAAATATACCACTGTCTTGTAAAACTCGATGTACTTCACAAAGTACGAAATAGGGATTTTTTACATGTTCTAGAACCTGTCCCATGTAAACAGTATCAAAAAACTTAGGCTCAAAGGGTATCCCTTCTTCTATATTGGCCGTAGTTTGATTGTTAAAAGCTGTTTGGCTGTCTGCTAGTGGCTCGAATAAGTCTAGTCCATAAACAATACTATCTGCGGCAACAGTAGACTGAAATTTAGCATGAAAACTATTAGAAATTCCTGTACCTCTAATACCACCAATGTTACCAATATCAAGTATTTTGCCTTTTTTGTAATGCTTAATTAAAAATTCATAGCGACCAGGATAGATTTCCTGGGAAAACATATTTTTAGTTAATTTCATATAAAATCATGTCATTTATAAGCACTTAAGTTTAAGAGAACTACTTTTGGGCTACTGTCAGAAAACGAGCCGCAAGTAGTGTCGGCCAGGCTTTTTTGAGTATAAGTCTGATATCCCTAAGAAGAGGCATTTTATAGTATTCTTTCAATGTCTCTGCAAAAAGCTCTGGCTCTACCTTCACCGCCGAAAATCCAGCTTGTTGGAATGTTTGTTTCAGGTTACTTTGGTTAAACATTGTTTTGTGTCCCAGGTTGTATAGTCTGGGGATATCGTGACCTGTACTATCATCGTTGTTAAAGTGGGAAATTCTGCCCAGCAAAAACTCTAAACGGTAATTAAGATAAACAAAATTTGGCACTGTGGCAATACATTTACCGTTAGCTTGTAGGAGAGGATAAACTTTGTCCTTTAACACTACTAAAGGATCTATCAAATGTTCTAAGACATCGGTCATAATCACGACATCAAACGGTGCATATTCTTGGAGAATCTCTATAGAATCACTCTCAATGTCGAGCTTAAATGTCTGGAAACCCAGGTTATTTAAAACTGTCAGTGCCGTATCTGAAACATCTATGCCAACCACTTCATTCCCTTGATCTACTAGTGGCAACATGCATTTACCTGTACCACAGCCTATATCTAGGACTTTTTGCCCATAACCGACCATTTCGGCAATTGAAACGCCAAATTTGTTATCTAGTGTCGGCTGTCCTTTTCCCTTGTCTAGATAGGCAGTCCACGATTCTTCATAAATTTTTTCAATCGTTTTACGAGGCATGGTTGATTAATCTCCCGTCAATAGCTTCTAGCTGCTCAAAATAAAGTTTAATAGCTATTTTCTGCTGTTCGTCGATATTTTTATTGTCTTCCACAATATTGAGCAATTCTTCTTCAGAAAAACCTGAAATAAACCTTGGTTTATTTCCAAAAATTTTCCTATATAGCTTTTCTGTTTTAACGATTCCATACATAGCTTTCATTACCGAGCCATTAGTAGAACCTTGGCGATAGTGTTTCGCTTCTAGTAAGGCTTGTTTTACATACTCTTTGCCATATTTCTTTAAGAGGATTGTGGGAGCGCTCAAACCATCGAAGCCTGTGACCGTGTTATTTTCAGATAAAGTAATAACCTTATAACCAAGGAGCAGTAATTTTTCATTAGCATAATCTGCTGTATCATATCCTGGTTGGACTTTAACATCGGGTGGGAAAACTTTAAACTGAGAAATTTGATTTTTGGGAGACTGAAATTTTAAGTTATTGTCTAAAAAACATTGTTTTTGAAAAAGAAGAGCATAGGAACCCATTGGCAAAAACTCTTCTTCGCCAATTTTGAATTTCCACCAAGAACGTGGAGATAAAGAAACTGCTGCATTCTGAGGATTATCCAAGTATTTTAAATAGCTAATCACTTCTGTGTTGACAATATATTTATCATCATCGCAGATAAAAATAACTTCAGAAATAATATTTTTTTTGATAATTAAATCGAGCTTTAAACCGTGATAACAATTAATAAAAGGAATTAACTGACACCCATCAAATTTTGAATGCTCCATGCTACCCGACGAGTCAATGATCAGGAAATCGCAATTATATTGACCAAGGAACTTGAGAGCAAAATGCAACCAAAGTCTTGCGTAATCCTCAGAAATTGAACAAGTCATAATTAGGGGTTTAGTAGAACTACCTGCCTTAATTAAACCCGAAACTGCTTTGAGGCTTGGTAACAGTATTCTTGGCATACTATACTGCCAGTTAAACCATTTTAGTGATTTAGGTACTGCTATCCATAATGGCTCAGTCATGGAGCGTCTATCCTGATTAAATTACCTGATTAAGTGACAGACTATTCCTAGCTCTTATTCAGATCTGCTGAAAGGAATAAGTGAATAAATAAGATTGAGCAAATATTATCTTACTTTATGTCTTAGCTGCTTACCTCCTGCAATTCATAAATAAGACGATTACAAAGTTTATCTAGGCTATGTTCTCTGACTACAGTACGTCGTAACTCTTTTCCTAGTTTTTGGCGCTCAATGGCTGACATTGATGTTAGTATTAAGAGGCGATCGCTTAATTGTTTTGCATCCCTCTCAATTACCCATGTCTTAGCTAAATTTTCACCCAGGACTTTAGTAAAAGCGGCATTGGTTATTACTGGTATTTCACAACTCATTGCCTCTAGTACTGCCTTATCCACTGAACCCGTTTCCGACATACTTACAAAACAATTAGCCTTTTGATAGAAGGATACTACCCCTCCAAAGGGAATGCTTCCTGTGAAAAATACTATATTTTGTAACCTATACTGCTCAACTAGTCTTTTTAATTTAGCTTCATAAGTCTTATCTTTTTCTTTTAAAGGGCCGCCAACAATATTCAGACAAAAAGCTATGTCTGGCTTTTTTTTTCGCAACCAAGCAACTGCTTCAATTAATATCTCAACTTTTTTGATCGGAGAAAGACGACCAACTGTTATAGTTGTGAACAATTGATCGGATAAATTTCTCTGTTTGGATGGTATAAATTTAGTGATATCAATACCATGACCAATAACTCGGACTTTACTGCTGGAAATTCGGAAACTTTCTGGAGAAGCTGTAACTACCCGCTTAACTACCAAAGTAGCTAAACGCAGCATTAGAGTTACTGATTTGTGAGTGTACCAGAGAACCATAGGAATATTTCGCAAGCGAAGCAAGGGAGCAGCCATAACTGCGAATAAAGGCATCATATGGGCAAAACAGGCATCGTAGCGCTCAGTTGCTAGTAATTGGTTAAGGACACGGTAAAATTCCACTGCTCGTCGTGGCTCACTATAGCCCTTTTCTTTTCCCACAGAGTAGACTCGGACATTATCAGGAACTTCAATCCGTCCCACTCGCATGGTAATAACATCAATGCGCTTTACCTGTTCTGAGAGTGCCACGATCCATTGAGTAGTAAATCCTAGAATAGGATCATCAGCGTCAGTTGCTAGATTAAAAAGCAAAAGGTACATGGCGAGTCTTACTTTTTGGCAACAACCTCGTAATGGGATACCAAGAAACCTGATTCAGCAAAAGTAGCAAGGTATCTTTCAGTCATTTTTTTATTGAAATTTCTAATGGCTGAACCGAAAGGTAAATTGATTTGGGCAATACTACGGGGTATTACTGTTAAATTGCGTGCTACTAATTTAACTTCTTGAAATCTAGAAAGTAATTTTTTAACCTGTTCTTTCCTATATACACGAACCGGTCCATTTGCTCGAGGCTTAAATTTTTCGTAGACAAAGTTTTGTATACCCTCTAAGTTATAAATACTGGGAAAAGAACTGACAAGGATAATTTGACCACCCGGCTTAAGGACACGGTACATCTCGTTGATAATTTCCCTAGCTTCGGCGTGAGGCAGATGAAGTAGAACAGCACAACTGATGATACAGTCAAAGTAATCTGACTTTACAGGAATATTGGCTAAGTTGCCTTGATATAAAGCGACTCTATTGATAATATTTTCATCTTCTCGCACCAAGGTTAGAAATTTATTGAGCATTACCGGAGAAGCATCTACCCCCAGTAAATAAAGTTCAGGATTGCGTTTTAATAAAGGAATTGCTAACCGACCATAACCACATCCCGCATCCAGAATATTGGCACAATTACCATTAATATATTCATTAATCCAATCAGGGAACTTGGCAAAATAGTCTTGTGAGGTTGTAGCCGCTGCCGCTTTAATCGGATTAGTCTCTGCCGCTTTTGACCAGGTGATGTTTGCTCGTTTGTCAACATCTTCTGATAAGCTATAGTGAATACCCTTTCTCTGGATGACCTCTCCTGTAAAACAATTTCCTAATCTGTTCATCAAGGTTTTCTCCTAATCCTTGCTTTTATTTGAGAGAGAATTTTGATGACGAGCAACTTGACTCGAATTACTACCGCAGTCTAAATTTAGACAAGCTATACGGCTGCATTAATTAAATAGAAGAACTCTCAAAGCTAGACTCCCGTTTTTTCAGCAAATCCTGGGCAGATTCAAAAATTTCTTGATAACCTTGCACATAAACTTGAGTTGAAAAGAAACTCTTGGCAAAGACATGAGCTTGATAGCCTATTTTTTGTGCCTCCTCTGGATTTTCTAAGAACCAACGCATCTTCTTTGCCAACAGTCTGTCGTTGCTAGGTGGAACCAGAAATCCATTGACACCATCGTGTATCATATCCGGAATACCACCAACGCGACTGGCAATTACAGGTTTTCCTGCTGCCATTGCTTCTATCACCACCCTTCCTAATCCTTCAGAAAGAGAAGGCAGAACAAAAACAGTTGCTTGTCCCATCAGTGCTGCTAGTTCTTTTTGAGAGATTTCTGGCACAAATTTAGTCTGATTGCTTAAGTCGAGTTCCCTTACCTGTACTCGCAACTCGTTAGCATAGCTTTGATTTTCCTCTCTGCCAACAATGACAAGTCGCGCCTGCGGAAAATCCTGAGAAATACTAGCGAAGCCGTTGATCAGGTGATGGACTCCTTTACGCGGTATTAATACACCTGTATAGATAATTTGTTGCGATGCCGAGGTGTTAGTTTGATTACCTACTTGAAGAAATACTTCTATATCCGTCCACGCCACAAATTTGAAAATCTGCTTGCTGGGATTCCACTTTTGTAACTGCTGCTGTGTAGAATTAGAGACGGCTCGTAGTAAGTCGGCGTGAGTGAGAGTAAAACGAGCAGCTTGGTTCATCAAGAAGCGATAAAAATTAGGAATCAGAAGACGGCGCTGCCAAAATAAATCCTCTTCAAAATCTACATGATTTTCTACAACCAAGACAACTTTTTGTCCCCAGTAACCTGCAATTTTTTTCGCCCAAGTAGCCGCAACTCCTTCGTAAGGGCTTTGGGCAACTAATACTTGCACCCTGTGCCGCCAAATCAGCCACAGGGCGATAATAGGTGCAATGACGAACATCTCGACGTAGCGCAGGATGGGAGAGGGGAGTTGGGGTAACAAGTAGAAGTGAGCATGTTCTGTAAACTGGCGCGGTAGTATGTTGGAGGAAAAGCCAATGACGAATAGTTCACCTAGTTTGTTTAATGCCCGAAATTTCTTCTGGCTGGTTGTATCGAGTGGTTGAGAGTAACGAGCACCACCAATCCAGCAACACTTGATGCTAGTGCGATCGCTTATACTCTCATTATTCGTTGCTCCTGATTCATCCTTGGCTTTCATCACTTACCATTGACCTACAATTACTGATCAATCAAGAGGGATTTATGAGCAATGCAGTAGTATCCCCAAGTTATTATAGGAGATATCTGGCTATCTTTTTTGATAGAACCAAACTCTGGAAATGAGCGAGGATGTACGTAAAAAATCAATCGAGATAATAAGTAAAGCACTGCCTTAAAAGGTTTAGATAATCCAGTTTGAATGATGATTCTTTCTAGTAAAACTGCCACAGTTTCAAACGTATCACCAGCGGCTTTAATTTTAACTTCAGTGAACTCCTTGAGAATTTCTTGCAACCCCATAATTGTAAAACGATAGTAATCGTTAGGCACCTCATGAAGTGGGAAAATAAAGGGTGTGGTAAGAATTAGCTTTCCTCCAGGCTTGAGTACTCGATAGATCTCTGATATAGCACTTCTGGTATCGGCAACGTGTTCTAGCACTTCTGTACAGAGAACAATATCAAACTCGTTATCCAAGAAAGGTAAATCACAGACTGAAGCAATTACATCAACTTCTTGCCCTGCTACTATATCTACGCCAATTGAGTTAGGAAACCACTTCTTGTAAGGTCGATAATTACTACAACCGATGTCTAAACATTTATCCTTGCTAGCATGAGCAGCAATAAACTGCTCAAGTCTCACTCTCGTTAACTTCTTCATGATTTGCCAGCAATGATAATCATCTTTTGTCCCAGGTGGTGTCCCAACCAACTAGTGTGTAACTTGTTCTCCTTAGGTAAAAATCTCTGAAACGCTATATTTCTGGCAGATAAATGAACTACTTGTAAGCCTGAGTCCACAACCATTTTTTTCAATTTGAGAGCATTGAAAAAATAAACATGGGTTGGGTCATCAGAGAAGCTGTCTCGATAACCAAGAAGCCAATACCAGATATCGTAAACTCGTTTGATGGGATAATTAGGGGTTTGAATTAAGACAAAACCTCCTGGTTTACAGACACGATATAGTTCTTTAATAGCTAAATTAGGCTTTTCTAAGTGCTCTACAACTTCCAAGCTATAAACTAGGTCAAAATGGTCATCAGGAAGCGGTAATTGGTATAAACTCGCCTCAATGAAGGTTACCTGAGGAAATTTTTCCTTGCCGTAATTTAACCCCGGCGTGCCTAAATCAACTCCTACTGTCTCTTGCACACCGGCTACGGTGGCTAAGCGTCCTATGTGTATACCAGTTCCGCAACCAGCATCTAAGACACAACCATGGGCATAGGAGCTAAGTAATTGCAAATCTGTAGCAGCAGCACCTTTTTTTGAGACAAGTTGCGCCGTGTAATCATCCCAATTGGCTTTTTTTTTCATTGTCAAGCTTTTTAGTATTTAATTCCCAGCTATTTTGAGTCTCTTGTGTTAAATTTATTTCTTGATAAGCAGCCGGAATACCCATAGCAATTGTCCTGGGTGGGATATCTTTTGTGACCACTGCCCCAGCTGCAACCACTGCCCCTTCACCAATTCTTACTCCTGCTAAAATGATTGCCCCTGAAGCTATCCATACTCCATCATCAATAACAATTCGTTTAGCACTATGTTGATAGGGAATTTTGTCAAACTGTAGATAACCTGATTCGATAATTGCGTAGGGGGATATTCTCACATTATTGCCAATTTGCACACCACCTCTGCCGCCAATAATTACACCATGATTGATCGTTGTGTCGTCACCAATAATAATATTTTCTGGGTAGTACAGTGTCGGCCAGCCGTATACCTTGACTCTTTTGCCTAGTTTGCCAACTAATGCTAGCATTACGGGGTATTTAAGTTGCAAGCTTATTCGACTAAAAGCTGCAAAGCTTTTACGAACTACTTTTTTAATTAATCTCAAGAATAAACTATTTTTATCTTGAATCATCTGTTGCTGATTTAAGGACGCCCAGTCGACTGACAATTAGTTGTATTGCCATAAAAATCTGAAAAACTGTTAGACCCAGACTTTGTAGGACGCTCATACCCACATAACCATAATTAACTGTTACTGGAATACTTAAGACAACAAAAACAAAAGCATAAATGCCGATGCCCAGACTCCAAGTTTTAATCTGGTCGATCGTGAAGTATAAAGGACGCAACCAGAAGCATGCCAGCCAAGTAGCAGAACCAATGAGCAACAGTTGTGTCGCGGCAATGGCAGGACGATAATCTTCGCCTAACAATAGTGGCAAAAAGAAGGGTACAAGCACTACCGTAGCCGACACAGCTAATCCTAGAGGGAGTCCTACTTGCAATGCTAATCGCTGTACTTTTTGTCGGAGAGCATGTTTTCCTCCTAAGCCCCACAGCCGTGATATTTCTGGATAGGTAACAGATTGTAGAGGCCCCGCCATATAGCTGACCATACTCACTAGCTTTTTGGCAAGGCTGTAATAACCAACTTCTAAAGGGTTACGGAAATAACCTATTAATAAGACGTCCATTTGCTTAGGCAGCATCCCCAGCAAGGTACTCAAATTGTTGTAGCCAAGGAAGCGAAAAATTTCTCCGCGCTGAGGTTTGAGAACTTGCCATTTCCCCTGAGATAGTATTGACCCCCAACTGCGCCGTGTTTCTATCTGACCAATAAATCCATAAACCAATCCTGTTGCTACCATAGCGATCGCATTTCCCCAGACTACGCCTGACACCTGCCAACCGCCTAAAACGAGACACAGTACCAGAATAACCCGCAAACCCGTTGTCAGAAATTCAATCCAAGCCATTAAGTAAAACTTGCCTAAGGTAGAGAGGATGGCACGGGAAGTGCCGACTAACCCTCTAGGAATGAAGGCTAAAGCATAGACAATAATCAATCCTACAGCTTCTGGTTGATGTGCCACCTCTCTAGCTGCCCAATTAGCACTAATCAACACCGTGCCAAAGGCTAAGAAAGCGATCGCTAAATCGATGACATATCCCAATTTGCACATCGCTAAAGCTCGTTGTTGCTCACCTTGGGCATGGAACTCGCTCAAATATTTTACCGATGCCTGAGAGGAATAAGCATCAAAAAAAGTGTAAACCAAACCAGGGTAACTCATTACCAAAGCTGTTACCCCGTAAAGTTCCGGCCCCAGCCAACGGGCAACTAAGATACCTTGGGCAAAACTCAGGAGTGCTCCTACAAAGTTGGCAATGGTTAACACTCCCACGTCTCGGACAAATTTTCTGCCGATTAGTTTAGCCTTGAAATTCTTCAATAATTTCCGTAGTGGGAGCACTAGCTTAGTCAGTCTCCTAAACTTGCGGGCTTTGATAAAACGAGCTAACCAAACAGATTAACAGATTTTAATTTACTTCTTCGCATAAAAATTAAATCCACTGACTTGCTTGTTGCTTAAGAAAGAGTCACACCAGTACAAATAGTTTTGTAATTTGTTTAAACCACCAGGCAAAAAATTCAGTAGCGTCGTCAAATTCCCTCTTACTGGCACTATTTCCAGGCTCTCAAATTCCTGCAAAAGATAACGCACTCCATCTTCCGTAAAGCGATAGTAATCTTGATAGTGTCCAGGCTTGGCGTGATAACTATACAAAAAAGGTACGTAACCAAATAGTACAGCCTCGTCTTTTAAAATACGAAAAATTTCTTTAACAGCTAAGAACGGATTATATACATGCTCTAATACTGCACAACAAATAGCTCCCTCATAGGTGGCGTCAGCAATCATATGAAGATTGCAAATATCAGCAACAATATCTGGTTTTGTCGAGGAATCATAATCACAAGTTACATATTGTTTTTCTGCAAATAGTTTGCTATCTTGCCGTGCAGAACCTCCAAAATCTATAACTAAATCACAACTACTTCTCATTTCTAGCAGCTTTTCGGATCTAAACTTATCCCAGACCTGCATTTATTCAACTCCTTCTCAATGCAAAAATACTGGTGTTAAGTGGAAGTTTTTCCGCTGAAGTCATCGCTAACAAACTGTTCTTTGCTAGCGACTTGCTCAAACTTAGAAAATTTAATTCTGAATGTGTAGAGTATTCTTTACAGAGTTTAAGTTTACATTCTAAAACAATCTTTCGTAGAGATTTTCTGGTAAATCCATTAATATGTTCTAGCGGTTGAAACGGCCCTTTTGCCAGAACTGGACTATTTGGTCTTGCATGAGGAACCGAGATGCTACATCCTCCACCTAGTCTGAGAATTCTTACTAATTTAGTAAGTAGTTGTTTGGGTTCAGGAACATGCTCTAGTACTTGGTTTAAGATGATCAAATCAAAGAAATCATCAGGGAAGTCTTCGATATGTTGCGCTAGTTTCAACCCCTTCTCTTGAGCGAAGTTAATTTTTTCTTGAGAAGATTCAATTAGATAAGCCTCACAGCCCAGAGCCAAAGCACATAGAGCCGAAGTTCCCCAGCCTCCACCAAAATCTAAAACTTTTGGCTGACCAGTATTTGCTTGAACAGCATCTAGCTGCCTAGCAACTACTTGAGTCAGTCCCATCCTCTCTCTAACTGATTTTTTTGCCTGCTTAGCATAACTTTTTTCAGGACTAATCCACTCATTGTATAGCCGGCTTAAGTTAGCCTGGTTCAACACATTCTGATGCCAATAAAAATCACATTTTCGGCATTTATTTATTCTAAAATCAGCCCCAGGGAAAATTGTATTATCAACCCGGCTATCATAGTAATTATTTATAAAATTTAAAACATCCGGTGAATCATAAAGGTTAATGTAGAAGGGTTTTTCATCAGCTATTACACCACAAATTGGACAATGAAGATAACTATCAAAATGTACGTTACTCATCCCGCAATCCTTTGAGCGAGCCGTTGAATAGCTTATTACTTGTAATCTGCCAATAATTTGGCACTTTCTGCCAACATCTGTCCAAAACTAAACTGTTCGCAGGAATACCGAGCGCCCTCAGTAAGGCGCTGACGTTCTGAAGCAGATGTGAGTAACTTTAAAAGAGCTTCATAAAGTGCCTGATCATCCAACGGAGCAATTAATAACCCATTCTCGCCATCAAGCACTACCTCCGGCGTCCCTCCCACTGCTGTGGCTACTACAGGTAACCCCAAACTTATTGCCTCTAAAACAACATGAGGTAAACCTTCATAACTAGAGTTGAGCACAAAAATGTCACAAGCTGCCATTAAAGCTAATGTTTCCTCCTGGCTCAGTTGTCCAGCAAAATAAACTCGCTCAGCAAGATTGAGCTCTTGTGTTATTCCCTCCAAATGCGATCGCTCAGAACCATCGCCAACTACCACCAAACCAACATCATCCCATCGGCTTAACACTGCGAGCAAACGATCTACATGCTTCCAAGGAACTAACCTACCCACGCTCACTAATTTAACCCTTGTCTTTAAAGGCACTTGAGCAGGGAGTATACTTTTGGGCAGTTCCAAGGCATTGTAGATGACCACTAACTTCTCCTGGGGAACTCCCCATCCTTGAACCCATTGAGCCAGGTACTGACTAGGAACAATAACCTGATCCGCCTGCCGAGTCCACCAAGAACGCAACCACTTGAGGGCCTCTATCCTAATCCCATAGCGTTGCTTTTGGAAATCCTCAAAATTATCCTTGATCCAACCCAGATGAGTCGCTCGCTCCCAACTCAAGTCTCCTACTACTTTTTGTACCATCGGCTTGCGTAACCACAAATTAGCTAATGCCGCCTCCATTGTCAGCCCATTAACAAACAAAACATCAGCATCTCGACCTAGCTGCATAATCAACATAACAGTGCGCAGCCAGCGCCGTGCTTTGAATATCTGTCTTGGCAAGCGCACTATCCGGAAAGGATATATTTGATCATCATGCTCTAGGCGATCGCTGAGCGTCACCACTGTCGCGGAGTGACCCAGTGCCACCAATCCGGTCGATATTTGTGGTACATAGGTAGCCGGGCCCCCAATATCAGGTGGAAAAATGCCACTGATGATTAATATTTTCCTCAATTCATCGGATCTGCTGTTAATTGGCATGTTTTCCGGCTTAAAGCTTACTCATTGACTCCTAACACCTAACCTTGAAGACAGATCTGAGTTCAATAATCTTACAGAAATAGTTCCAATTAACAACCCATCCTCAGGCCAACTTTGTCGCAGAACTAGTCAAAACATCCCTTACTTGGTCATGGGTCAAATTGGGATTAGCACTCAACATCAAAGCCACAACGCCAGCCACATGGGGATTTGACATAGACGTTCCACCCCGATATTCATAAGTGTTACCGGGTGTTGTCGAATACACACTAACTCCCGGTGCCACTACATAACGCATGCTGCTGTTTAAACCAGCCCGATTAGAAAAATTAGCAATATGGTCATTGTCATCGACAGCGCCAACGGATAAACCGTATTGAGTAGAATAGTTTGCTGGTTTACCAGGGTTTGAGCCACCACTATTGCCAGCAGCGCTTACAGTAATCACGTTATTAGCCGCGGCATAGGCAAGAGCATCTCGTAGCTCGACCGAATCATCCCATCCCAAACTCAGGTTAATTACCTTAGCACCGTTGTCAACAGCGTAACGAATTGCACTAGCTAAATTGCCACTATTGACAAAGAAACCGTCAGTAACCTCTCCCATCCTAATGGCCATAATTTTGGCATCATAAGCTACGCCAGTTATGCCGAAACCATTGTTCATTGCCGCAATAGTACCAGCCACGTGGGTGCCATGACCTTGGTCAGGGCTATAGTTACCGGGCATAACATTGTTGTTATTTTCGCTTTCAGCAAAGTTCCAGCCGTTGAGATCATCCACATAACCATTGGCATCATCATCAATGCCGTTGCCGGGAACTTCGCCAGGGTTCACCCAGATATTATTTACCAAGTCTGTGTGAGTAATATCCACCCCCGTATCAATCACGGCAACTGTGACTCCTTGACCAGTAAAGCCTCTAGCCCAGGCTTCAGGAGCCTTCACCTGATCGTTGTGCCAGTCGAGACCTCCCCCATCAGGAATCTCGGCAAATGTCGGTTCTCCAATTGCCGTCGCTACTGCTGTCGCTGCATTCACCAAACCATAGCCGGAAATGCTATTAAAATTGGGATTGATGGGCAGAATTTGGTTAGTTACACTGTACTGGCCAGTCGCGTTCCGATCAAAAGAAGTCACCCGCACCAGGTAATTAACGCCCTCTTCTACCGCGAAGGCAAGTTGGGAATTATAAATGAAACCCCCGTCGTCATCAGCTTCTAAGAGCTGACCCGTATTAGCATCCAGCAGTTGCAGATAGGTGTCAAACTCCGATGAATCGACATTAACCTGTACCTGCTCACCGACCGCCAGATCACTCAAGTAATAGTCATCATAGAAACTACCAGAACGCAGATAGTTATTGGGGTCGCCATTAACTAAGGTGCCAGCTACGCTCTGGTTTTTGTTCAGAGGTTGACCAGCCGTAGCAGCTTTCCCATTAATAGCCGAGTAATCTGTGTCTATTGGAGCCGGAAAGTTTAGCTGGTAAGTCTCACCCAAACTCCCACTATTGTCAAAGTCTAGAGGCTCCCCAAGCCTTGCTTCCAGTAATTGCTGATTAATATCACTCTCAGATGAGTTTAGCTGGCTCGCTGCCTCCCCAGAAGCAAGCACACCTGTTAATAAATAGTCATCCTGCCAATTTATGGTAGGGGCAGTTGCTTCGAGGGACTCCAATACAGGATGGCAAAGCTCGTCAGTAGTGATGTCACCAGTACCACCAGGATCACTCTGGGGTTGCTTTAGACAGTAGCCTAGTTCCGACTGGTCTAATAACGGTAGCCATCCTGGCGGTTGAGTTGGTAAAGAGCCGATTTCTGAAAATTTCGGAGTACTAAACATTGCTGTGCTTAGAGGCAAAATAAGGATTGAGATGCACTTAAAGTCCGGATGATTAACCTCCAGCTTCTCAGGAGCAGATTCTCATTTATGGCTTATATGAAACATTAGCGAAAAAATTGTGGAGTGTGGGTCTATGCTTGCCCCCCTGTTCACTGGAGACGCTACCCAGGAAATACCTGACAGCGGGCAGCAGTTTTTGGGATACTTACTATCTGTCGAGAGCAATCGCTCAGGATGGTAAACTCCCAACATCTTGGGTAAGTTTGAGGACAATTGATAGTTATAGGGTGTCCAATTAGCATTATTTCCGCTGAAGGAGCGATCGCTCTATGAATGAATTGAATCAACAACTGTATCAATTGGTAGACCTAGCTTGTAGTCATCCAGTAGGAAGTGTCGAGCGTCAAAAAAACTTAACCAAGATTATTCGGTTAGTCAACCGTAAGCTTTGGAAAGAAAATGCGCCCTACTATCAAGACGCTTTGCAACAGACATGGATCTATTTCTGTCAGAATCTCTGCGAAGCAAAAACAGGCCAAGCCTATGACTCTAACCGCAGCACGGTTATCACCTGGCTAAATTTCTACCTGAAGCGGCGACTGCAAGATTTCTACATAGACAACCAAAAAAAGCAAGCTAGGAGACTCACAAAAAAGATTCCCACAAGTAATTCCTCTCAAGAAATCCTTGACCCTATTGACAATCTCCCTGCTAACCCTGACATACCTCCCCTGCTAGAAGAAGTCTTAAAATGGCTTAAAACCGACCCAGGTGGTGAATTGCGTCGTACTCACATCAGTAATCATCCAGAGGTAAATTGCCAAGTTTTAATCGAGCGGCGCTTACCTCCAGAAACTAGCTGGAAAGATCTGGAAAAAGAGTTTAATTTACCAATTTCGACATTGAGCAGTTTTTATCAGCGCCAATGTTTGCCTCGCTTGCGTAAATTTGGTGAGTCGGAGGGATATCTATAGTATAGGTTCTTCAGGTTACGCTCTACTCCTTAGGCAAAAGCTCTAAAAGAAGCCCTCTAGCGGTTGAAGTGGGATGTTCTCAACGCAATCAGCGTAGCTGGTGCCTTAGGTAATTGCCATAGATCAGCCAGGGGATTCACCAATCAACAACAAGCGAGAATAAATCTATGACCTCCTACAGCAACCAACTCCCAGAATTTGCCCTCACCTTGCCAATTACCCAGATGGCAAACACCAGAGCACAGCGCTTTGCTAGTGAACAGCCTACACCGGAAAAAGTGGAGCAAGTTCGCGTAAATACCCTAGCGGTATGTGTAGTAAATGACTACTTACAAATGATGGGCATTCCCACAAATCTATCAGGGGGGGATAGTTGGAACCCAGTGATGCGCATGTTTGCCGATGTCGCTGATCTGGAACTGCCAGGAGTAGGTCGTTTAGAATGTCGTCCCTATACAGGGGATCAATCAACTTGTCATATACCGCCAGAAGTTTGGTCAGATCGAATTGGCTATTTAGTGGTAGAGATAGATGAATCTGCTTTCGAGGCAACAGTTTGGGGATTTGTTCCCAGCGTAGCCACAGAGGAGCTTTCTGTTAACCAATTGCAACCCGTTGAAGATTTGATTGCTCACTACCATCAACTGATTGAACCTGTGGCAGAGGAGACTCCTGCTGTGTCTCAGAGGACAAAAGTCAACCTGAGTCAGTGGCTGACTGATGTTTTTGAAACAGGCTGGCAAACAGTAGAAACTTTGCTTAATTCAGGAGAACCAGAGCTAGCTTTTAGCTTCAGAAGCCCTGTCAGTTCGGTAGAAATTGAAGAAGATCAGCAAGAAGCGACTCTTGTCAGACGCGCCAAATTAGTAGACTTAGGTATGCTGCTTGCCGGTCATCCTGTCGCTCTGATTGTGGAATTAAGACCAGAATCGGAACAAAAAAGAGAGATTATAATACAAGTACACCCTACTGGCAATCAAGTATACTTGCCTTCGCTACTTAAACTTACTGTCCTTGATGAATCTGGATTAATTTTCCTGGAAACTCAAGCAAGAAGCGCTGATAATTACATTCAATTGCAGTTTAGTGGTCTAGTCGGAGAACAATTCAGCGTCGAAGTTGCTCTCGGTGATGCCAGCATTACAGAAGATTTTGCGGTTTAACAAGTATTGAGTCAACACCAAGGCTTTTGTGTTTCTTCTCTCGCCGGTGTGGGTAATCTAGTTGAGGTTGTCATTTTCTCATTTTCTAGCAAAGCTCCTGGAGTACATAGACGCTAATGCTATCGAGCGATGTATTCAATTCCTCTTGCTAGAACCTTGGCAGGTAAAATAGGACAGAGCTAACATCATCTGAGTATTCTCAAGTTCACACTAACAGCCCTCCAGCCCAGATTACCTCCTGAATCCCTTAGTGGTGAACATTCTTGCTTTCACCCTGGTGTATAACAAGGAAACCCTCCACTATCAATTGCATAATCCCCTGGATAGGGGAAATAACATTGCCAGTAGAGGATTGATCCACCAAATCATCTCTTCGGAAGTGCAATGCCGTTAACTTCATCTGGAGCCGTTTTTGTGGGTAAACTAGTAGTCCTCAAGCTAGGGGATGGTAGCTTTGAGCAGGGATTTCCTGCAACCTTACAGATTGGAGACGAGAAACACCACCCTTCGCTGGAAATTACAGGCAAGCTACCACCCGCCCCAGATATTCCCCAACACTACAGTAAATGGGCTAACGCTTATCGTGGCTTAGGAATGCGCTACAGACTAGAAGCCAAGGCGGGGTTTGTCACTAACGTTTCTAAAGTTGAGAATTGCTCTACAGGTGCTCAAGCATTAAGCGTTCGCCTCAACGCTTGGCTGCGTACTGAGTCGTTTTATCCCCTCAGAGAGAAATTACTAGAGCAATTGATGCCGTCTGATGAAGTGCGCATCATCATTCAAACTGAGAATATTTTATTGCGGCGACTACCCTGGCATCTCTGGGATATCTGCGATCGCTATCCCAAGGCGGAAATTGCTTTAAGTGCGCCTATTTACGAACGGGTGGAACCAACAACACAGACTAAAACCAAGGTAAAAATCTTAGCTATCTTGGGCAATAGCACTGGTATTGATACCCAGGCAGATCGGTTATTACTAGAACACTTACCCGACGCCCAAATTAGCTTTCTTGTAGAACCGCAGCGTCAAGAACTCACAGAAGAACTTTGGCGGCAAGGTTGGGATATCCTATTTTTTGCTGGGCATAGTTCTAGTCATCACAATGGTGAAACTGGTCGAATTTATATCAATCAAACGGATAGCTTGACCATTGACCAGTTAAAGTATGCCTTAAAAAAAGCAGTTGAACGTGGTCTGAAAATTGCCATTTTTAACTCTTGTGATGGTCTAGGATTGGCAAGGAATTTAGCAGATTTAAACATCCCGCAAATCATTGTGATGCGGGAACCAGTACCTGATCGAGTTTCGCAGGAATTTTTGAAGTATTTCTTAGAAGCTTTTGCTAGTGGTGAGTCTTTCTACTTGGCAGTGCGGGAAGCCAGAGAAAAATTGCAAGGCTTGGAAGATCAATTTCCTTGTGCTACTTGGTTACCGATGATTTGCCAGAACCCCGCTATTGCTCCGCCAACTTGGCATGATTTGGGTGGTAAACACAGAAGTAACACAACTGAGGTTCCTATCTTTGATTCCCCGATAGAGATTGAGCCAAGAAAGCCTCAAATCCTCAGGGGTAAACGTGGTCTGTTAGGAGTGTTTTGTCTGAGTTTGGTTGCTACCTTTTTGCTCATGGCAGTGCGGCAGTTGGGTATGCTTCAATCCCTAGAGTTACAGGCTTTTGACCATCTAATGCGCACTAGGAAAGCCGAGGCGAATGATTCCCGTCTTTTAGTGGTCAAAATCACCGAAGCCGATATTCAGGCTCAAGATAAAGAGTCAAGACGTGGGGCATCGCTCTCAGATGCATCACTGGCAAAACTTTTGCAGCTTTTGGAGTCATATCAACCACGGGCAATTGGCTTAGATGTCTTCCGTGATTTCCCCGTAGCTGCAGAATATCCGGAGTTGGCAAAGCTTTTGCAAACTAGCGATCGCCTTATTGCCGTGTGTAAAGTTAGCAATCCCAATAATGATGATCCTGGCGTCTCATCTCCTCCAGAAGTCCCCAAGGAAAACTTGGGCTTTGCTGATGTTGTCCCGGATCCAGATAGTGTGATCCGTCGCCATCTCTTGGCGATGACTCCACCTCCTGTCTCTCCTTGTACTGCCTCCTACGCCCTTAGTAGTCAGTTGGCCTTCCGCTACTTGGCGGCAGAGGGGATTTTGCCCAAATTCACCTCTAAGGGAGAATTGCAGCTAGGTAAGACAATTTTTGAACGCTTGTCAGCAAATACGGGCGGCTATCAAAATATTGATGCCGCAGGTTACCAAATAATGCTTAATTATCGCTCTGGGCGTTCTCCAGAAAATTTTGCCCCACAAGTCACTCTCAGTGAAGTCCTTGAAGGTAAGCTTAATCCTAACGCAGTCAAAGACCGAATTGTCGTGGTTGGAGTTACTGCGATCAGAGGTAAAGATTATTTTTTTACACCCAACAGTAAAAGTATTAAAGGTGACGAGTTTTACCATAAAATGCCAGGGGTAGTGATTCACGCCCAGATGGTCAGCCAAATAATCAGCGCTGTATTGGACGAACGACCGCTATTGTGGGTTTGGCCAGAGTGGGGTGAAGCGCTATGGATCTGGGGTTGGTCAATGACAGGAGGAATAATTTTTTGGCGTTTTCAGTCATGGCAACGCACAGGGTTGGTAGTGGTTGCGCTAGGGAGCTTATACGGTTTTTGTGCTGGTCTCATAACACAAGGTGGTTGGATCCCACTAGTTCCTGCTGTGCTGGTTTTGCTATTTACAGGTAGTAGCGTAGTCACCTACATCGCGTTTCAGAGCCAACGACAGAAATCTAAATTTTTCTTTTAGTCATGAATTACCTCAAGTCACCCCAATTACAAAAAACCTTCGGAATTCTTCTAGCACTGCTAGGGATATGTTATCTCGAACCTCTACCGAGAAGTGACCTCCAACTCCCGGTGCAATCTGCTGTGGCGGGAGTATCAATGGTGACACCTCACCAGCTTCGCGGTCGGGAAGCCTCTGTTTTGTTGAGTGGAAGCAGTCTCTTGGCAAAGACTGGTAACTATCCTTTTCCTTTCCCGTTATTAGCTCAGAACCCACCACCTCCTCCTGATAGCGGCTCACCATCTCAACAAAGACCAGCAGCCGGCAGCTACTTTAAACCACCAAAATTACAACTAGACTCCTGGGGAACTGGTCAACGCCAGGGCTCGGCAAGCCGTGGTCAATACAAGTTACTTACTGCCTTGGTGCCTGTTGTTAAAGACACTTCAGATGAGGGTCAAAGGGAATCAGTATTTGGCTTAACAGCCGCTGAGCGTCCCATTTTCTGGTTCTATGTTCCTGAGCCACTCACACCCACGAGGAGTTTTGAGTTTGTACTCGAAGATAAGCAGGGTAATCAAGTCTACAAAACCTCTTTTATGAGATCTGGAGACTTTTCCGGTGTAATCGGTATTGAGCTGCCACCTACAGTAGAACCACTAGAAGTAGGCAAAATGTATCATTGGGAGTTCAAACTTTATTTAAACCGCAATCTGCCCATTGCCGTTGACGGCGTAGTGCAGCGGGTGGCACTACAGTCGGCAGTGGCAAGTAAGCTAGAGCAAGCAACGGCTCTGCAGAAGCCCGATATCTATGCTGAGAATGGTATTTGGTACGATGCTCTGACTTCTTTAGCTGAGCTACGTTGTCAAAATCCAGAAGATTCTCAGCTACTAGCCAAGTGGACTAAGTTGTTGCAGGATGTTGACTTGGCAGCGATCGCACAGGAGCCAATTATTCAGTGTTCTGACCCGGCAAAGTGACCCCTTAATCAAGAGAACATCTTTGCCGCAGTGCCTGTTGTAGCAATACTTGGTACTGCTGCTCATCAATTGTGTAAGCGCCAAAGCGATCCAAGTGGGGGTTTGCCATCTGGGCATCGAATAGTACGAATCCCTCAGATCGCAACCGCTCAACTAGCTTGACCATTGCCACTTTTGAGCCTTCGGGGATGTGGTAAAACATTGATTCACCAATGAACGCTCCGCCGATAACAATCCCTAAAATTCCTCCGGCTAACTGGTTACCCTGCCAAGTTTCAAAGCTATAGGCAAAACCGGCTTGATAAAGCTCCCAGTAAATCTTTTGCAGTTTAGGGGAAATCCAGGTAGTTTCTCGGTTAGCACAACCAGTTACAACACCTCGGAAATCACGGTTAATGTCGGTACTGAAACGCTCCTGATTCAGTACCCGACTTAGGGATTTTGGATAACGAAAGCGCTCATCTAGAGGGATGAGAGCCCGCTTACGGCTAGAATACCAACCTAAATTGCCGCTTTCATCTGCCATCAGGAAGTAGCCTTGAGCATACCCCTGGATAATTACAGGAATGTCAAACTCCATCAATAAAACTTCGGAGTTGTTCTTGTATCTTAATGTATGAAGACAAGTAGACTTTCGTTACTGATACGCTTGCTTAATTAGCAAATTGAGTCTTAATTGCTACCTAGTCAACTCCCAGACAAGCTCTCTCACATTTAAAATGATCTCAAGACTGCTGTCACATTCTCTTGCCCCATGCCTAAACCGATTCCACCAATTACGCTCCCACCTGCCCAGAATCCTCAGCAGGAAGGTGAGTGGTTGCGAGAAGCTCTTGTCAGATGGCTTGATCAAGAGTTTCTCCCAGAGCCAGCTAATCAGCAGATTGCTAACAGAGCATCTCAAATCTTCGTCCGCCAGCGGATGGAAGGGGAGAATGACGTGGGAGCGTTAGTAGTGGCGATTGTTTGCGAGATGCAGTCTTTCGATTTTCGAGAGAGTTTTTACAGTGAGTTTGCGATCGCTAATGCTGTCAGCGACCTACTCTTGCAAAGTCTTGGTATTGACCGTTGCTGTGGACAATAGGGTAAGGAGGAGGTTGTTTTCTTTTCTCTTCCTCTCAAGCACAGACTGATCAGAAGCCTAGAACAAGTTGCTTTCTTTGCCACCTGCAACCTGCTCTCCTCTGAGTTACCAGCTAGATTTTACAACCCCTGGCAGCAGTCCCTGGTGCGCCCACTCTCTGAGTACGTTGCGAGATAGTCCAAAGTCACGGTAGTAGCCACGAGGCCGACCTGTAACCCAACAACGGTTACGCACACGGGTGGGAGCACTGTTGCGTGGCAACTGTTGCAGTTTGCGATGAACCTCTAGTTTTTCAAATTGAGATGGAGCGTTTTCAAACTCTTCTTTAAGAGCGGCTCGTTTCTCAGCGTACTTCTCCACTAGCTTTTTGCGCCTTTTCTCGCGCTCAATCATTGATTTTTTTGCCATGAATCCACTAAGTTTTCCTAAATAAACTCTAACCGAAACTCCTGCCGATAAATCGGGGGATTTGATCGGGAATTGAGATCAACATACAGCCTTTTATATTATCAATAATTTTAGAAGTGATCTCACCTGCTGCTTCCTCTTCCTTCACTGCTCTGGTATTAGTTGAGAAACAAATCAGCACTAGGGCAGATCTCAGCCAAGTTACAGGCAAAACACTCTGGCTTGCGTGCCTTGCAAATCTCCCTACCATGGTAAATAAGCCGAATGGAAAAGTTTTCCCACTCTGGTAAGGGTAAAAGTGGCATCAGATCTCTCTCAATGCGGATCGGATCCGTATTTTCTGTCAGACCTAGACGCTGACTCAATCGCTTGACGTGGGTATCAACAGTAACCCCAGCATTGATGCCATAGGCATGGGCAAGTACTACATTTGCCGTTTTGCGAGCTACTCCTGGCAATTTCAGCAAATTTTCCATGCGTTTCGGTACTTTACCTCCGAACTCAGTCATAATCATTCGGCAGGCAGCTTGAATGTTCTTCGCTTTGTTGCGATAGAAACCAGTAGAACGCACCAGTTCTTCCAAAACTTCCAGTTCAGCGCTGGCAAGAGCTGCCGCATCAGGGAATCGACGAAACAACTCCGGCGTTACCTTATTTACCCGTTGGTCGGTACATTGAGCCGAGAGGATAGTTGCCACAAGTAACTGTACAGGCGTTTCGTAGTTCAGTGTGCAGGGGGCTTCTGGATAAAGTCGCTTGAGGCGAACTAAAATCTCTAGCGCTTGCTGCTTTTGGGCAGACTGCTTACTGGTAGTACTCATGATGTGCCAGTTTACTGCAAAAGGTTTTGCACCCAAACTAGATTGGCTGTATCTCGCACAATTAAGAAAATCCCTAAACCCAGCAACAGGACTAGTCCTGTTTGCATAATGTTTTGCTGGATTTCCGTGGGCAAAGGCTTACCTCGAACACCTTCAATTACCAAAAATGCCAACTGACCTCCATCAAGGGCTGGTAGAGGCAAAATATTAATAATTGCCAAGTTGATGCTGATTAGGGCCGCAAACTGAAAAAGACTTGCTGCATCCGAACGGGCAATATCTGCACCAATTTCGACAATTTTTACAGGGCCAGCTACTTGACCAGCTGTCTCGCCGAAGTTACTGATTAGTTGCCCGAAACCCTGAACTGTCAAGAGGGCAATACGCTGATATTCTTCTGCGGCGACGCCCAATATTTGGACAAAACTATCGGCACGCTCACGGACTAATTCTCCGTTAGGAGCGAGCTGCACGCCAATTTTGCCTTTTTGATCTGCTCCTGGCTCAGGGGTTAATTTAATCAACAGCGGTTGCCCGTCTCGTTTGACCTCCAGTTCTATCGGCTTATTGGCAGAATTCTGAATGGCTTTTTTCAAGGAATCAGTTGCTTTCAAACCTTTCCCCAGCTCTTGACCGTTCACCGAGAGGATGACATCTTTTGGTTTAATACCTGCCTCAGATGCTACTGCACTGCTTTCTGCAACAACTTGAGGAATGAGAACACCTGGTTGGTTAAAGCCTGGGATACCTACCGTTCCCACCTGAGCCACTAGTAGGAAGTAAGCAAAAACTAAGTTGGCAATGACACCAGCACTAATAACAATCGCCCGGTCTAAAATTGGTCGATTACGTAGCAAATTGGGGTCTTCGGGAGGAATATCACTATCAGGGTCATCATCAGGAAAACCAACAAATCCCCCTAAGGGAAAGGCTCGCACAGCATACTCTGTTTCTGGTCCCTGATATTTCCAGATTACTGGACCAAAGCCAAGAGAAAAGCGATTTGCGTAGATTCCTTGGAGCCGAGCTGCCATGAAATGACCCAGCTCATGCACTACAATCAAAACCGCTAGAACTGCGATCGCCGCCAAAATTGACATAGATAGAGATATTTAATGTTAAGGATACTCAGATGTTCTCATTGTAAGGTGTGATGTCCGACACCTGCCTATCTCCAAGGAGTCACACTAGGAAACTCCCAAGAGTAAAATTGTCACCTTTAACCTAACCTTATCTGGGAATACTGTGCCAATAACCTTTAAATCTCACAAAACTTCCCTTCCCAGATAAGGCTGCAAAACCTCCGGTACTCGGATGGTGCCATCTGGTTGCTGATAATTCTCTAGAATTGCCGCCATTGTCCTGCCCACAGCTAATCCAGAGCCATTGAGAGTATGAACAAACTGAGTACCTTTTTTGCCAGTCTCTTTGAAGCGGATGCTACCACGTCGCGCTTGGAAGTCGGTGCAATTTGAGCAACTAGAAATTTCACGGTAAGCCCCAGAAGAGGGCAGCCAAACTTCCAAATCGTAGCACTTAGCTGCGGCAAAACCTAAATCCCCTGTACAAAGTTCTAAAGTACGGTAGGGTAATTTCAAAGCTTCTAAGATTGCCTGGGCATCTTTAACCAATTGCTGATGCTCTGCCTCGGAGTTATTCGGATGAACTATTTTTACTAGTTCAACCTTATTGAACTGGTGCAAGCGAATCAGCCCCCTAGTATCTCGCCCGTAGCTACCCGCTTCGCGACGAAAGCAGGGCGTATAAGCACAGTGATAAATCGGTAGCTGAGAGGCTTGCAGAATTTCCTCTCGGTAAAGATTTGTTAAAGGGACTTCGGCAGTAGGGGAGAGCCACAAATCATCGGCGTCGCACTTGAAGCTTTCCTCGGCAAACTTTGGTAGTTGACTTGTAGCCGTCAAGGACTGACTATTGATCAACACTGGCGGCATTATTTCCAAATAGCCGGCGGCAATTTGTCGGTCGAGCATGAAACTAATCAGTGCTCTTTCCAAGGCAGCACCAGCACCAATTAAGGTAACAAATCGGCTTTGAGCAACTTTAACTGCCCGCTCGAAGTTGAGAATACCTAGCTTTTCGCCAATTTCCCAATGGGGCAGAATTTCGACGCTAGCTTGAGGCAGATATTCATCACCCCAGCGATTGACTTCCACATTCTCCAGCTCACTTTTCCCAAGAGGCGTTACAGCACTAGGCAAATTTGGTAGTGAGAGCAAGAGTGCTTCTAGTTGCACTCTCAGGTCTTTTTCCTGGGGTTCGAGTTGACTTAGAGTCGCTTTGAGTTGATTGCCTTCTTCCCGAAGTTCTTGAATTTCTGATTCCTGAGCATTAATGCCAGCTTTAATTTTCTGGCCAACGAGTTTACCAATTTCGTTACTACGAGCCTGTAACTGAGTACGCAAAGTCTCTAGTTCCCTCTGACGCTGGTTGAGGGACAAAATGGGCTGTAGGTCATATTTACCGGAACCACGCCGGTCTAGTAGCTCTTGAATCCCTTCTGGGTTGTCTCGGATTTGCTTTATGTCAAGCACGGATTTTCCTTAAACTTGGCGAGATAGCTTACGACACTAGCAATCTTGGTCACGGTGACCAAGGTAGGTGGCTGAGTTTCTCATTAGACATTAATTTTAGACATTAAGTCTAGAGGCAATTAGTCATTAGTGCTAATCGCTCACAATATTACTGAGAGCGCAATCAATTTAATCAATTAACTCAATCTGCCATATTTCCTTCTCGTAGTGCAATTAGCTAGAGCAGAGTTTTTTTGTGGAAGTCAGTTTTGTCAGTTCTAGTTTGACCTGGGAGTGGAAGTTTAGTTTTGTTATACCCATGAGATATTTATCGATTCACTCGATTAAACAGCCAAATCGAGGCAGCAATTCCCACAAAATGAGCTGTGATGCTGTTGATGTTAGCCTGCACAACCAATAGGTCTAACGGCTGCACTCTCTGAGCAGCATCGAAAATAACTCCTTGCTGAGACAAAGATGTGCCTATGATGATGCCAATTACCGCTTGGGCACCCAAAATAGTAAATAACATACCTACTAAATTGACAATCAACCCCAGCCTGATCACTTGCAGGGTATCGGCTTTACTTGGTCGCGACGGTGCGCCAGGAATTACCAACTGTCTGGAAATGCGGGTGTAACGGAAGGCTAAATAAATTCCTACGCCTAGCGTTACTAGCCCACAAATAGCAAAAAAGATGCCTAATCCAATTCCCTGGACACTGTCTTTAGCAGTACGATTGCTGCCAAAAGCGGCAAATACCAGCAAAATTACCGCCGAAACAAAGGCTAGTACTGACTGGCTCCAGAAGGTAACCCAGCCGAAGGTGCGAAGCGTCAGGGCAACTCGCTGAAGTGCTGGGGGAAGTGAAGAAATGTCAAGCTGTTCTCGCATCGGACTTGGAATTTGTGATTAATAACCTATCTCCATTTCATTCTCTTTCATCTTTTCGAGTGAGGGAGAACTCTGGCTAGTGTACTTAAAACGGCGACCAACTACTTTGACCAGAAAAAGAAATGTGAAGTATTCAGTGCATTCCAAAAAGTTTTAATTTGCCCTAATTGAGATTCAGAAAACTACGGTTGTCTGGTAGCTGTAGCGCGCTGAACATCAGCTTTTAAGTAAAAATTTCCCCACTACTCACCGATTGTATCCCGATTTTGTAGTAGTACTCCTGAATACTAGTTAAGCAGACAAAAACCAGTTGGTAGCTCTGCAATTGTGATCGTCGGCTATCTTAGCAACAGAGAGATTTTCTCTATCTCCTGTATTGCCGAGGGCAGCTTGAGAGCAACGGGTAATGGGTGCATCTACGGTCTAGCTTCTCTTTGAAGACAATGTAGTTGCTGTTGTACTTGCCATTAAGTGACTTCGCTAGAATTGATCTTGATTATTCAGGAGCGTTGCATCAGAGGTCACCGAACAGGCGATCAAATAACGCACTCCTCAAGGCTTTTCAGCTATAAAGTTTGAGGACGATTGACCACCAACGGTCGCTCGTTTTTGATAGACATCAGCAGGTGCGTTTGAGTTTTCAGGGGTATTGAAGCCGTCGTTAGTTTCAGGAAAACTCTCCCATTCAAATCCGGTTGGCTGGGATATTCAGCGAGCTATGCAGATGAAATTTGAGGATATTTATCAGTTTTTTCAAGACCCTCCTCCTAACTATCTCAATAAAGAATTAGCGGTATGTTATGTTCTGTCTGTCCTATTGCAAGGGGAATCCTATGGAACCCTATTAATCCAACAACTGGAAAGGGATTACCCAACGTATCGACTCTCTGACACTGTCCTTTACAGTGCACTGAAGTTTCTCGAAGAGGCAAAGGCGATTTCAGGATATTGGAAAAAAGTCGAAGGACGAGGACGTCCCCGCAGAATGTATCAAATTCGCCCAGAGTGGCGTAAGCAAGCGACTGAACTTGCCAGTTTATGGCGAGACTATATGACCCAAGAGCGCCAAGCTATCTAGTAATTTCTAGTAGCCTATTGCTTGCCAAGGCTCTATAACGGGAAGGGTTTGTGCCACAGAACAGGGTTGTCAAGACATGTAACTGCTAAAAAAACTAAATATTTCCGGATAAATCTAGACTTTTTGTCCAGATTCACAGCTGACCGTGGATGAGCCTCAGAAGCGGTTAGTTGGTAGTCCGACCTCAAAATTTCACCGAAAACTCAGGTGAAATAGTTAACTCCTGGCTAAAGAGCAACTTTTTTTAGGCAGCCAATGGCTATCAAATTGTAAATTAGTAGCAATCATCTGCATGTCTTTGATAAAAATCCGTGAATACAGCTACTCTCCCCTCGATATTCCTTCTGACTCTTTTGTTGGCAGTAGGTTTATTTTTCTTCATCCGAGCCTCCGTGAAGGATCGAACGCAGCAAGTAACTCTTTTGGCTCAAGAACCAGAAGAATCACTTCTAATGCGACTACAGCAATATTTTGATCAGAGAGCCTACCGGGTGGCTGCAGTCGATGCTGCTACCCATCAAGTAACATTCCAAGGCTTTGTGCGACCTAGCTGGTTCCTGGCAATTTTTCTAACCCTACTGGCGGCTTGTGGCTTCTTCTGTTTATCGCTGGTTCTTTCTTTGCTTTACCCAACGTTAACTAGTGTTTTTCTAGGATTAGTTTTACTGGCACCTGCCGCTGGAATTTTTTACTGGAAAAAAGCGGGGCGTCTTGAGCAGGTTTTCCTCAAAGTTGAAAACACGCCCACCCAAGCAGATAATCAACAAAGTCTTCTGACTGTCACTGCTCACCGAGATGAACTAACACAACTAAAACAAGCTCTCCGCCTTGAACCCTGCCCAGAGTCTTTCACCCTCTAAACAGGTCTATAGGGGAAAAGTCCCTAAAACAATAGAGGCTTCTCCTGACAGCAAAGATAGTGAAGCTAAAGATTAGCCCTACTCAAACACAATGGTGTGAGTAGGGCTAAACGATGCCCCCTACAACCAGCTTTTATCAGCGATGTATTAACCGATATGAGCTGCAACTTTAGCTGTTTCTACAGGGGAATCAAGTATTCGCAGACTAGGAAATAGAAAATGATTTTCTTCAACATATTGGGCTCCAAAAAGCCCTTTCTCTGCCCAGAAGTAACGGTCTGTAGTGTGTTCATTGCGCTTTACTAGTAGTAGAGCAGGCGGATGTATGTTTGCCGATTGAATATACTTTCGCGCTGCCGTAACTGGTTTATCTTCGCCGCTTTCGAGATTATACTGAGGCACATGCTCTAGAATCTTACGCCCTTCTTGACGACGGCGACTTTTGCGCTTGCGTCTTCTTGCCAAGCTCTTTACCTCCTATTTGTGCTGACAGTTGTAATGCTAGTTACAAAAGCCGTGCAGAATTATATCTGCTTGAGTTCAAAATATCAAATCGACTCAATGGGCGTATGCAAATCCTAGAACTACATCAGGGAAAGCGTTTGACTCATGTAAGGCAAGTATAAATAAGAAAGTTGCTACACAAAAAGTTAATATAATTAACAATGGGTAATAAATATGGCATCAGCTAAACTATTTTACCCTGCTTCCTGAACTTTTGCAGTGCAGTTAGCTGCCTTGAAGATTTGAAAAAGGTATTTATGGTAATTTTTCCGACTGGTTCGACATTATAGAAGTGGAGCCAGTATTTGGTTTCTCTCAAGAGTGCTGCCAGAGATAAGTCATCCTAACCTCATGTACATTCGAGCCAGTTCAGAATTTTTTGCACTATGTCAGTCCCAAGTAACTGTATTAACCCAAGGTATGGGAGCTGCCTTGTGTGTTGTGTATCTCACAGAAGAACTGGTAAAAGGAGGTCAGACAAAGCTGATGCCTGTGGTGGTTTATCCCGAAGCAACTGCGGTATGGCCGGAGGATCATGCTGAACTAGCTTTACCCGAGCAAGTAGACAAAATTGATAAAATTCCCCGCCTATCAAAAGCAATACCCCTGCTTCTTCCTCAGCCATCGGATGACAACCAAGAAGAAGAAGAGGTTAAAACTTTACCAAACTGGCAGGAAAATTTATTGTCGCGGCAGCGCCAAATTGTAGTGCCTCTGATTGATGAAGATGTGGTGCTTGGTTTATTAGTTACCAGTCGCGAAGACCGCTCCTGGAATGACCAAGAAAAAGCAACAATTGAAAAAATAGCTCGGACTTTAGCGATCGCCTACATCTTAGATCAGCGTAGAGCTTGGTTTGAGCAACAGCTGGCTCAGCAAGAACTATACCAAGAAAAACAACGGGATTTGCTTCATGACCTACTCCATCAATTTCGCAACCCCATGACAGCTATCAAGACGTTTGGTAAGCTGCTTCTCAAACGACTACAACCAGGGGACAAAAACCAAGAAGTTGCTGCTAGTATTGTGCGGGAGAGCGATCGCTTACAAGAGTTGCTGCAACAGTTCAGCGCTAGCATCGACTATAACCAACAAGATATAGCTCCACCTGCTCTTCCGGCAGCAATTACGGCCAAAGTCTACCCTCTGCCAACCAGGGAAAACCATCAACTGACTTATCCAACTTGCAACTCCCAACAACCCACGACTATTGAAGAATTACCGATTCTTGCCAATAAGGTCATTTCCTTAGAATCGCTTTCGGTAACCGAAGTTTTAGAGCCGCTTTTAATTTCTGCCAGGGTGATTGCACAAGAGCAAGATTTGGAGTTGCGCTCTCAAATTCCCTCTGACTTGCCTCCTGTGATTGGCAACGCCAAGATGTTACGTGAAGCGCTCAGCAATATTATTGACAACGCTCTCAAATACACGCCAGCAGGTGGTACAATTAACGTTAGAGTTGGTATTGGTCAAAAAGCACTTCAAGATAAAACCATTACCATTAGCTCTAAGTCTTCTACCAAAGAAGATGATAGTACCACTCAAGGGCAAGACCTTGTCATAGCAAAAACATCTGAACGGTATCCAGATTACTTAGCAATCTTAATTAGCGATACTGGTGAAGGTATTCCACCTCAAGACCTAAACCACCTTTTTGAACGGCATTATCGGGGTGTCCAGGCCTCAACAGAGATTCCTGGTAGCGGATTAGGTTTAGCGATCGCTAAAGAACTAGTTGAACAAATGCACGGTGCAATTGAAGTCTTTAGCCCCGCCAAACCAAAACCAATTCACCAGAATTCGGAATCTGCAACCACTAATACTCAAGACAAAGCCAGAGAAGGAACGACTTTTATTGTCTGGTTACCAGCTAGACCTTGATTGTCAATAGAAGGTTAGCAAGTTAGTAGTTTAATATTTCTAACCTTATAACCTTCCAACCTACAAACTTTTTACTTAGGGTCAATCACCAAATCAGAGCTGAGAGTAACATCTAAATCTGTATCAGGTTCAATGGAAATCAATTCAACACTGTTGCGACCCAGAAAGCGTTGAATCAAGCTCAATGCTGCACCAGAACCAGCACCAATCAACAATTCCTCGGTAGCGATCGCTCTATCACCAGTAACAGCTGAGATCGCCGCCGCCGCCGCAGTACCTAAAGCCGCATTCTTTAAGAGCGTGACAACACTACCACCCTTACGAACTGTTTCAGTTGTAGTAATCAGCTTAGAAGACCCATTGATGGGAATTCGTCGACCATTGAGTAACAGCGTCTTGGCGACAAATCTAGCACCTTGTTCTGTGGAGCGCAGCTCGCCTTCAATTTGACTGCCAGCAGGAATTACCACTTTACCTTGAGAAGTGGTAAGGTTAGCATCAACTGTCAGTGTCAAGGGTACAGTCTCGTCTTTGGTGAGTAGGATTCTTTCGCTATCTCCGTACTTAACAGGTATAGAAACACCAGCAGGAATCGTTAAGGCTACTGGCGTCTGATTGACGATGTATTGAGAAGCGATATTTGGTGCTTGTCCGGCTTTAACGAGCGCCTGGTAGATAAATGCTGCTACCTCAGCCCGAGTTGCATTGCGAGTCGGATTTAGCAAGGAAGGAGTGGGATAGTTGACCACGACACTATTTACCGTAGCTGCTGCAATTGGAGCACGAGCCCAGCTAGAAATGTTGGAGGCGTCGTTATAGTAATTGAGAACGGTTGGTGTGGAATTACCTGTAGAGTAATCCAGTCCATTGGCTAGAGAAACTAAAACCTGCTCACGAGGAATATTTTGTTCTGGTCTGAAGACATTACCGGGATAACCAGCCAAGAATCCGCTTCTATAAGCTTCCTGAATCGCGGAACTTGCCCAGTAGCTTGATGGCACATCAACAAAATTAGTACCGCCACGTTCTACTGATTTTTGGAAATATTGATTAGCTTTACGCAGCATTGCTGCATACTGCGCTCTAGTTACTGAAGCATTTGGTCGGAAACTGCCATCAGGAAATCCAGCGATAATTCCCTTGTCCGAGAGTTCTTCAATAAAATCTTTTGCCCAGTAGTTAGATGATACGTCAGTAAAGTTAGTTGTTTGGGCAAAACTGGGAGCGGGGGCAACAAGCGGCGCTATGGCAGTAGTCGTTATTCCTAATGCTAAAAATGCAGCGGTTCCTGATTGCAAACGATAGAAGTTAAACATAAAAGGTGTTCTCCGAAAAAAGTTACCTTGTTAAGCGAATAGACACAATCTGGCTTTAAATGTTCCCGTAGGCTATAAGATTCTTGTCTTTAAGGCATTAAGCAAATAAATGCTTGATTTTGGCAGTTTACCGCTGTGTAAACAGAACACAAGCTCATTTTACAAGACGCCAGTGGCGGTCGATTAGTTGCCTATTTACCCACAGTCAGATGGGAAAGTGTCACAGGAGTATCTTGGGGTTAACTCATACTAAATGCGCTTAGATATTCCTTTATTCCGGAAAGTAGGGGAGAAAATTTTGTAGAAGATCTACTGAGACCAACTTGATAGCAAAATCGTAAATTATCTATCTCTCATGCCCAATTAAGTAGCTATATCAATTTGCTATAAGTACAGAATGGGAGCATAGCTAATCTTACTTCTGAGCTAGTGGTATTTGCTAAGTTTTGTGCAAGAAGTCCTGATGAGATAAGTTGCTTCTTAATCAACAAAACCTGCCACCCTTGCGTTGCATCTAACGACTGGTGACAGGTTTCTCAACTCTTGATCTGTTTCGGGGAATACGACCGACTTAGCTAAGAAAGTCGCGACTTTCTTGGTAACGGGAAGTACTCCAAGCACAGAGGAAGAGTAACTAACCAATGCACTTGGTAGTTTACTCCTCTTTACTCCCTTGTAATTTGAACGACTAGACTTGTTTGTCAACCCACTGGCGGTAGATTTTTTGAATAGCCTTGAGAACGCCGTTCGGACCCAACGGCTGGGAACCACTAGCAGGATCAAGAAGCTGCAAGCGATTTAAGAGCCTGGCTTCTTCTGTGTCAACATCGCTATCACTGTAAATTAAGGCGCTGATAGCATCATAAAGGCGTTGGTAATCTTCTTGACTAGGACGATCCCCTAAATATTCTTGTACCCAGCGATAACACTCATCAGCTTTCACTGCTCGGATTTCATTCAATAATGCTCTAATCTCTGGATCGTCAGCAATATCACTTTCCTCGGCAACTCGATGGAGGTATTCCCGTTCCTCTGGCTGAATTTTGCCATCTATCCAGGCAGCACCAATTAGGATTTTGACTAACTGTTTGACGCTAGAGTTTGCAAACATAGCTTTCTTATCTCAACTAACTCTCAAAGATGGACAATATAACCACACTAAATTTTTAAATTAGTGCTGTTTGGGAAGGACTAACCCAATTAAACGGTATTTTTTCGGTTTAATATTGCTATTACTAAGCTTTCATCAATTTTGCTGGCACTTGAGGCAATCACCATCCTCAGTTTTCAATTGATAAAGTGCCTGAGCTGCTTAGGGTAGAGATACAGTCTGCTACCAGAGACTCGACGACAATTTCTCCATGACTATCGTTCCCAAAACGGTAGATTAATCCCCTTGATCTCCTTAAGTGACAAAACAGGGTTAATACTCGGTCAGTTTCGAGGAATTGCCCTACTTCTTCAACTGTTGGGTTGAGAGTTGTTTAATCCACATTCCGCCCCCAACTGTCACAAGGGGCAGCTAGAGAAGCAATAAATCTGGTATTGAAGCCAGTAAAAAGCGATAAATAGAAGAAGATCTGGGTGGTTTAAGGAAAAATACTGATATGCAGGGTCAAAATGACTCCTTTTCAAGGCAAATTGCCCACTAAAAACCGCCTTGGAGACCCTTCAATACCAAGTCCTAACCTGTTGAAAGGAGCCAACTGATAGAGAAACTAACAGATCAAATAATAGCGTTGACAAGCTGCTGGAAAAAACTTTAATAATGATTTACACTGCTCAGTTAAGTTGGGAATCTCGGCAGTTTTGTCAACAGCTTCTATGTGAATTTTTGTAAAATAATGATACTTCGACTTCTTGAGAAGCTTCTGATCCGCCGTCGGCGGATCAGAAATACAGGCAAAGGCTTGACCGCTTAATTATCGTAGTTGTTTGTCCACTTAAAGGACTTCCTTTTGCAGATTTTCGGTCAAATTTTTCCTGTCAGATTCTCGGCATTTTTGGCTTTAAACCACCAGCCATCTTTGCTCAATTCCACCATAAGTTTTCTGAACTTTTTTATCATCATATCCTGTCCAATGGCTTGGCTTTAGCTCTTCTTAGCTTATATCCAGGATCAGCTGATTAGCAGCTTTTACTCTTAGCGGGACGCGACTTAACTAAGAGATGCTTTCTTTGGCTTGATTGTAGGTTTTCTTGGCTGTAAAAGTTACTATCTAAGACCATGATACTGTCCTAGTTAAGTTGTAAATTCAGCCCCCTGATAATTTCGGTAAATTGCTTCCGGTCTAATTCATTTCTATCCCTGATTCTCCTCGATCACTCTACATCTCTATCGGCGCTACAAATCAAGTCCATGATCAACGGTTTCCAGTCTGGTCTGTGGTCTCTTGAATAGCCGTAGGTGATTTTTATTCCACCCGGTTTTTCTTCTTTTAACGGTTAAGTAAAGAACACTCCCCAGCGATTTTTGCGGTCAATTTTGACGACCTGTCTTTTGACAGGTAAATGCCTTTTGGTCAATACTGCCCCTGTTTGTAGTCTTCGTTACCGTTAACTAGAGGTCTGTACATTGAAATTGAGTTGCTGCCAATTCAGTTTGGTACTTTTGGGAATTATTTTCACTTTGCCTATAACAGCCACTGCTAACGTGGCACAGGAATCGACCACAACTTTGCCCCAATCTACCAAAAACAACGCAGCCGATGGGTTAATACTCGAGCATCGGGCAGAATTGTTAGAACCAATTACTGCTAAGGCACTTGACCAGAGCTTGATTGATGAGCTGACTTACCCTGAATTGGGAAGTACTCTGAAAACAACAAGCACAAGCGATGCAGCAATCAACATCAGAGAAACTGACACTCCTAGTCTTGCTCACTCTTCGGATATTGATCTCGAAAACAGTCCAGTTACAGTGGTTACTGACGAAATGTCATTACTGCAACCGTTTACCCAACGCCAAGTTCAACCAGAAAAGACTATTTCTGCGGCTTGGTTCTCCACTGATAATTTGGACAATCATCACTTCATGGTTGCCGATGGTAATGGTGCTAGTGAGCCAGGTAAATGGACTTCAGCTCGACCTGATGGGCATGCTCCTATTAGTGTAATGGGAGAACACACCCACAGCAAGGGAGAGTTTATGCTGTCTTACCGCTACATGTTTATGGACATGGACGGTAATCGAGACGGAACCGACAGCCTCAGCGATAGCGAAGTCTTAGATCAATTTCCTGTAACCCCTGTGCGGATGACTATGCAGATGCATATGCTGGGGGCGATGTACGCACCAAGTGATGAGCTGACCCTAATGGCAATGGTGCCTTATATTTTCCAGGAGATGGATCATCGTACTCGTGCGGGCGTGCGCTTCACTACTAATTCCGATGGTTTCGGTGACATCCAAACCACGGCTCTTTATAAAGTTTTTGATCAAGATCGACAGCGCATACACTTTAACTTTGGGCTAAGTTTTCCTACTGGCTCGATTGAGGAGCGAGATGATACACCAGCCGGTGACAACCAGATTCTGCCCTATCCGATGCAGATTGGGTCCGGCACTTTTGACCTATTACCTGGCGTTACCTACTTGGGTCAAAATGATCAAGGCTCCTGGGGGGCACAGGCACTAGGAACGCTTCGCTTAGGAGAAAACAGTAATGATTATCGGTTGGGAAATCAACTACAGTTGACAGGGTGGATCGCTCGCAATTGGACAGATTCGCTTAGTACTTCGATTCGGCTAAAAGGTAGAACTTGGGGGAATATCGATGGGGCTGATGATCGCCTCAATCCGATGATGATTCCTACTGCTGACCCCGATAGACGGGGTGGTACTCAACTAGATTTGGGTCTGGGTTTAAATCTCTATGCCCCTAGCGGCAATCTTCGAGGCAGTCGGTTTGCTATAGAGTTTGAATTGCCCCTCTATCGCTCTTTGGAGGGCCCTCAACTGGAAACAGATTGGCAGTTGACAGCGGGTTTACAAGCCGTTTTTTAATCGGTTGCTGTTCTTCCCATTCCAGGTATTCCTGAGGAGTCATGGGTTGGGGTTTTGCTGTAACAATCATCTTAGAACTAAACTACAACGGCTGAACGTTGATATACTTGCTGTGTCACCAAAGCTAACCGCTGCATAGCCGTAGCAATTTCCTGGGCACTCGCCGTGAGGCTAATGCGGAAGCATTGATGGGTATGGATCCACTCTTCCTGTAAGCCGGGGAAGAAGCTGTTACCAGGTACAACAATCACTCCCACTTTCTTCAATTCTTGGTAAAACTCCCAATCAGTTATCGGTAAATCCTTTAACCACAACCAGGCAAAGATGGCTCCTTCACCACGATGTAAAAACCACGGCAAATCTTTGGGCATTGATTGGTCAAGGGTATGTTCTGCAATGCCAAACTTTTGCCTGTAGTGAGGGCGAATGATGTTAGCAGAGATCTGGGAAAGTGCACCGGAAGCGATCGCTTTTGCGGCAATTGCTTGTCCGTAGCGGGAGGAATGCAGGCACATATTTGTTTGGAATGATTGCAAAACCCCGACTAATTCAGGATCGCCAATCGCTACCCCAATGCGTTCTCCTGGTAACCCAGCTTTGGAAAGACTCAGGCAATGGAGAATGTTACCGCCAAATACTGGCGTCATTTCTGTAAAATTCAATGAGGGAAAAGGTGGCGAGTAAGCCGAGTCAATTAATACTGGCACATCCAGTGGTGCCGCCATCGCGGTAATTTTGCTGACTTCTTGATCTGTAAGGACATTACCCGTAGGATTACAAGGGCGAGAAAAAATAACGCAACCTACCTCTGGCGTAATGCTTAGTTGGCTGAAGTCAGGGCGGTACTTAAAGCGGTGCGCTGCTTCATCTATTTCTAGTGCTGGTTTGTAGGCAAAGAGAGCTTCGGGGGTGAGGCTGACTCCGCCGTAGCCAGTGTAATCTGGACTTAGTGGCAAGACTACTTGTTTGAGCTGACCACTGTTGGTGTAACCTCCAAAAATATTGGCGGCATAAAAGTAGAGGGACTGAGAACCTGGGGTAATTAGGATATTACGCTCATTTAGCCTCAGTCCGTAGCGTTGGTTAAATTCATTAGCGATCGCCTCCAGCAATGGCTGGTATCCCTGAGAAGAGCCATAGCGACACACCACCTCACTGTATTCTGAACTTGCTAGTAGTTGTGCTGTGCAATCGCGCCAGAGTTGTTCAACTTCCGGCAAAATTACCGGATTTCCTGCACTTAAATTAATAAATTCCTGTCCCTGACCGGCTTGTAGTGTTTCGATAATGTCCTTCATAATTGCCCGAACGCCAGTGAGTTTGGACATCTGGGTGCCGAATTTAGTCAGAGCAGGATTCATAGGTTTGATAGCGAGCTTAATGAATAATTGGTTAACTTTCCCTGAGGCGAACTGGGTCGTAAATTTTAGCTATTGGTTCGCTTTGTACTTGATCTATATTAGGATGCCCTGACCCTATTGACGATGCTCTGTCCCTGGAAAAACTGAGGTAATTAGTCCATAAATTGCCTAATAAATACAAATTACTCAAAAAACATGTAGAGATTCATTAAGTTTAATTTGATGACTTTGCGTGCTTTATATTTAAAAATAATTGCAATATTTAAGGCTTTATGAATGAAGCTAAAGTCCGCAATAGCTATTCAATATTGACGTTAAAGTAAATAACAGTAATTTTTATTACCAAGAAAGATAGGTTATGCCATGATTAGTGAAGAAGAACTAGTCAAAGAATTTACAACAGTGGTAGAACGTTTCTACCCAAAGGCAGGAGAATTGCTAAGCTACTGTTCTGTCAAAATCATTAAGTATTATTGTGGACGCCCTCGTCGGCTAATGCGATATATTGGCATTTACTGTCCCCAAAGTATTCTTAATACTGTAGAGGCTCAAAAAGATGTCTTTAGAGAAGTCGCACAACACCTTGGGCTGCTTGAGGTAGTTTGCCTGAATGCTACACGGTTAGTGCGTGATCCGATGTCCAAGCTCAAGGAAGAAGATCCACGGTTATGGCTAGAGTTACACTGGATCGCGTCACAAGGAAGTGAGCCTTGAATTTTGATGTGTATCTGGCAAGCTGATTTTTATCGACGTCCCTTGCAGGATGCTAGTGGGCAAGTGCTGTGGGAGTTACTAATTTGTAATGCCACGGACACCTTTACCTACGATGCTTTATGTCCCCAGCCGTCGGTGAATAAAGACTGGCTAGTTTCTCAATTGCAGCAGGCGGCAGGTGCTACTGGCTTGCCGAAAGTGATCCAAGTTTTTCGTCCTCAGTCTCTGAGTTTGCTGGTAGCTGCGGGACAAGAATTAGGCATTGAAGTGGAAGCTACAAGACGCACCACTGCTTTAAAACAATTGCTCAAGTTAAGGGCATCGCAATACCGCAACTGGGAAAATTACACTGGTGAGCCTGATAACCCCATCGCCCTAGACAAGCCGCCGCCGCTACCTTTGCCAGAAAATCTCTGGGGGGAGCGGTGGCGTTTTGCCACACTCCCGGCGGGAGATATCGAGGAGGTATTTGCAGAACGTCCGATTCCGATTGTACACATGCCAGAGTTTCTGTTGCCCCTCAATCTTGGTATAGCCTCAACTGTACCAGTGCCGGGTGTGGTGATTGATGGGGGACGGCAGTCGATGCAGTTAACGTGTTGGCTTCAGGAGGTTCAACCAGTAGCACTCAACTATATTGCTGGTGCTCCTGATGGACTAATTTTGGAAGCTGGACTAATTGATCGGTGGGTTGTAGCTACTTTTGAAGATCAAGAAGTAGCTGCTGCTGCTCAGATGTTTCAGCAGCGCCAACAGCAAACTCAGGGATTGCACTTTTTGTTAGTACAGCCTGATGATTCGGGTATGACTTACAGTGGCTTTTGGTTATTGCGAAGTGAAGATTGAAGCTAAAAAATTTTTCCTGTTCCTTCTTTTTGTAAGGGGAGGGTTAGGAAGAAGTCAGACTGTATTGCCCTAATCTGAGAACCGCCACACAGGATTTTGATATGATTACTGGCTCTGAAAAACTACTGACAGATTATTAGCTGGCATCTGGTAAGTATTCAAGAAAATGAGGTTTTGTGCTGCTGCTGCCGCTATCACCTCTTCGAGATCTCTTACTCCCCACTCCGGATTTTGAGTACGCAACGCCTCATCAAAGGCAGCATTACTTTGTGCCGTATGTTTTCCGCCTTGTTTAAACGGGCCATATAAATAGAGAATGCCATCTTTAGGAAGCAAGCGACCCGCACCCGCCATTAGTCCTAGACATGCTGACCATGGCGAGATATGAATCATATTGATATTGACAATAGCTCTCAGAGGCGAAGTCTCAAAATCAAAACTATTGGTCAATTGAGATGATGCCTCTTTCTCTATAGGCCAAACAGATTGATGAACATCCAGTTCCAGGGGTGGATAAAGATTATCAGAAGGTTGCTGAGTACGCCAAGCAGCGATGCTAGCACGTAATTGAGGATCTTGTTCCGAAGGCAGCCATTGACGCGGATTCAGTCGGGGTGCCAAAAATACAGCATGTTCACCAGTACCACTAGCCACTTCTAAAATGGTGCCAGCAGGGGGTAGTACTTGCAAAAGAACTTCCAGTATTGGCTGGCGGTTACGTTCTGTAGCCGGCGCGTAGAGTCGTGCGTCTCTCACATTCATAAATCTTTTTCTTTTAGAATTAAGATAAGTTTCTAGATGTTTCTGTGTGAAATTAGAAAATTTACTTTGGCCATTGGGAATTTTGGCAATTGCCGCGATCGCAATCGTTACTTATAATGCTATGGCTGCTCCCTTACCAGAAGGATTTCCACCTCCCACACCAGAGGGAGAAATTGAAGTCAAACAATATCCTACATATCGGGCTGCGACAGTCCGCTACACCGGAGAACTCTCTCAAGCAGCTTCTCGCGCTTTTGACCCCCTGTTTCAACACATCAGCTCTAACAATATCTCAATGACGGCTCCTGTAGAAACCCGTTATCCAGATAGTACCCTAGACGCCGCAGCCCTGGGTTCCTTGAGGGAACATGGTGAGGCTTCTGTTTCCTTTCTCTACCGCAGCACTGATGTTTACCCCAAAGAAATTGCCCAAGATATTGAGGTAGAAGAAATCTCACCAATGACGGTTGTCAGTTTGGGTCTCAAAGGCAGTTATGAGTACTCTAGTTATCAGGAAAATATTAAACGGTTAAGGGATTGGCTAACTCAACATCCAGGGTATACCGTTGTTGGCTCACCTCGCCGTTTTTTTTACGATTCCCCTTATATTCCCGAACCTCTCAAGCGTAGTGAAATTCAAATTCCGATTCGTCAGATAGACAACTAAACTACGGCTGATATGGAACCTACAGCGCTTTTCAGGTGAGTGATCTAAAGAGATCTCCGACTTTCCCAAGAAATCAGGGATCTTGCTTGGATATACTGTAATTCATCAACCTGAAATATGCTGTAATGGTGAGTTCAATCCATAAATATCTAGTGGTGGTGATATTCAGGAGGAATCTCACTTTCAGGATATGGTTGAATATTCCGAAAACCAAGCTGGTGATAAAGTGCCTGCGCTTCTTTAAGGCAATAAGCACAGTCCAAGGGTATCTTTGAGTAATCAAATTTGGCGAGCTTTTTTGATCAGGGTTGCCAATAAAAAACGACCTATTCCCTGGTGACAATACTCTGGTCGCACGTAGATCCTTTCAATCTCACAAACTTCCTCACCAACTTTTCTCAAGCCAGCGCAAGCAGCCATTTCCTTCTGATATTGTACTAGAAGTAAACATCCAGAGGGCGGATAAAATTTGGCAGTTCTAATAGGTCTTGCTCTAATACTGTACTAACGTCATAGCTGAGGTTAAATTCACCCCCCAGCATGGCATTATTCCAGTTGAGAGATTCCGCAAACAATTCTCTCAGAGAATAAATATAATATCTATGTTTGTCCGTCTCTACCTGAATAATAATGATCCGTCTTCTGTCACTTTCTGAAAAATTTTGACATTTCTGAATTCTAGAGTTCTTATGTAGTAGGTGATCGCAGACTTTTTCCTTCCTAGAAATTTATCAGAGCCGGGAAATTGCCAAAATTCGATTAGCCAACGCTGTATTGCTTAATGTACCTTGTTTATCGAAATTATTAATAATAGAAAAAACTGGAAAGCGACAGAAGAGAGATAATTCTTTCTCTAGTAGCTATTGCCGGGGCGAATGGATTACCTATTGACCCTGCAATAGTTACTATTGTTGTCCTCTATGTTGTCAAAATTGGACTTAAACTTTGGTGAATATACTGAACCTAAAACCACCCATAAATTTCCTGTTTGCCAAGATAAAAAAGAGGAATAAGCAGAATTAAACTAGTCTGCTTAGAGTTTAAAATTGCCCTTAGTCAATTCAGTATTTCTTTCATTTCTTGAGGTGTCACCAAAGTATTAGCACAAAGAATTCCCGAAGCCGCAACAGCAGGCACACCAATTCCCGGTATTGTGCTATCCCCTACCCGATACAAACCAGCAATAGGTGTTTGGCAACTAGGAAACACACCATTTCCCGCAGCAATAGCAGGGCCGTAAGTTCCCTGATAGCGACGCAGGTAGTGGGAATGAGTTAAGGGTGTGCCAATTAATTCTAAGACAATGCGTTGCCTGATATCTGGAATCACCTTTTCTAGAGCACGGAATAAAGGTTGCGATCGCTCTTTCTTCCTGTTTTCGTAACCCTCATCCCTGCGCCATTTTTCATAGGGTTCCAAGGTATAAGCATGAACGACATGATGACCTTCGGGAGCAAGATTAGCATCCCATACTGAAGGAATAGAAATCATGCAAGTATTACCAGGCTCGGTAATATCCTGATTAGCATCATGAACCACTACATGATGGCCTGTCAACTTTTCTAAACCTTCACCTTTAATGCCTAGATGCAGGTGCATGAAGCTATCAACCGCTGGAGTTTTTAAAGCTAATTGGCGGTAAGATTGAGGCAAGTCTTCTTTTTTTAACAGCTTATTATAAGTATCCCAAATTGTGGCATTAGAGATAATTATTGCTGCCTTAATTACTTCCCCATTGCGCAAGCGGACACCAATCACTTTACCTTCTTCGACTATTATTTGTTCAATATGAGCATTCAAGCGCAAATCACCACCCCAATGCTTCAAGCCACGCACTAAAGCCTCAATAATTGCAGCACTTCCCCCAACCGGATACTCAACACCAGCACGAGTGCGTTCTCCTAACATAAATGCTACTTCCGGGGCAATCGTTCCATGTGCCTTTAGTCCAGATAGAAGAAAGCATTCTAAATCAATCAGCCGCCGCACCCAAGAGTCATGCACTTCTTTGTCCATCACCTCCCCAACGGAACTTTGAATCATACCCAACTGAGGCAGTATTTTTAAGAGGGAAGGTAGATATTTTCCTACTAAAATAGGAACCAATTGCCAATCTGATCTTAGGGCAATTGTGGGAATCTCTTTGAGACTTTCATAGAGAGATAAGAGGCGCTTTTCAAAGCTTGCTAACTCCCTAGCACCTTGGGGCGTAATCTCAGCAACTGCTTCCCGATAGCGTTCAGCATCACTATAAACGGCAAAAGTGTCTTCGGGAAAGTGGTAATGTCCTAAAGGATCATAGGGAACTGCTTGTAGAGATTCTCCCAGAACATCGAGTACTTGACGCAACGGGTTAAGACTGGGACGAGAATCACCCAAACCACAGTAAAAAGAAGGGCCAGAATCGAACTGAAAACCCTGGCGTGTAAAACTGTGGGCCGCACCACCTGCGATTGCATGGCTTTCACACACCAACACCCGTTTACCGTAACGGGCCAATAGTGCAGCCGCAGTTAACCCGCCAATGCCACTACCAACAACAATTACATCAAGACTCATTGATGTTTTCCTCAATTCCTCTACGCCTTACTAGTATCTCTTCCTTGAGGGTTAACTGACATAGTTTGCTTTCTTATCAAACTGCAACTTTCTTCGTCAAATTGCTACTTTAGCCTCTTACTTTCAATAGAATATACCGAGAGTAGTGAGGAGAAACACTGATGAATCACAGGATGCTAGAAGAAGCTAAAGCAAGACTTAAACAATCAATTATGACCTATCAGCAAAAGCCGGTGGGTACTGTAGCCGCAAAAGAAGCTACTCCTAAGGAAGAACAACTTAATTATGGTCACTGCTTCATCCGGGATTTTTTCCCTTCTGGATTAGCTTTTCTCATGCAAGGAGAAAGAGGAATTGTCCGTAACTTTCTGGAGTTTACTTTAGGCTTACAATCTGACAAAACTGGATTAAAGTCAGGGGAGGGTTTATTTGCTGAAGTAAGACGTACCTGGCAAGGAAAAGAATTGCAAATTGATGGAATTCAGCTAGGAGAAGGTTTAATGCCAGCTAGTTTTGAAGTGACATCAAAGCAAGAGATTGAACCAGATTTTGGTCAACGGGCAATTGGTAGAGTGACACCTGTTGATTCTGGTTTGTGGTGGATTATTCTTTTAGGAGCATACGAAAAGGCTTGTCAGATTGACAACCATCCTGAGGAGAAAATTGCTCACCGAGAGGAATTTCAACGGGGTATTAAATTAATTTTGGATATTTGTTTAAGTAAGCGGTTTGACATGACTCCAACCATGTTAGTACCAGAAGCCTCTTTTATGATTGACCGTAGGATGGCAGTTTATGGGCATCCCTTAGAAATCCAAGCTTTATTTCATCATGCTCTACGTTCGGCTTGTGATCAACTGCTCATAGATGAAAAATACATCAAAATTCGAGAAATAGATAAGCGTTTATCTTTACTTACCAAGTATATTCGAGAACGTTATTGGCTAGACCCCAAGCGATTAAGGGCAATCTATCGTTATCAAACTGAAGAGTTTGGTGAAACAGCTTTAAATAAGTTTAATATCTACGAAAATTCTGTGCCAGAGTGGGTGTTGCCTTGGGTAGATAGAAAAGGAGGTTATCTTGCTGGCAACTTGGGAGTAGGTTGGATAGATTTTCGCTTTTTTTCTCAGGGCAACTTGCTAGCTATTATTTCTGATTTAGCTACCCCTGAACAGGCGCAAATGATCATGAATTTAATAGAAATGCAATCGTCGAAATTAATAGGTAATATGCCGATGAAACTGTGCTACCCAGCCTTGGTGAACCGTGACTGGGAGAGTGTAACTGGATGTGACCCCAAAAATATACCCTGGTCATACCATAATGGTGGTAGTTGGCCAGTCTTACTTTGGTCTTTAACCGCAGCAGCCCAGAAAACAAAGCGAGTAGATGTAGCGAAAAAAGCGATTCAACTTGCTGAGAAGTATTTGAGTGATGATCAATGGCCAGAATATTATGATGGCGAGGAAGGTGCAATTATTGGTAGAGAGGCAAGACTTTACCAAACATGGACAATTGCTGGTTATTTAGTTGCTAATTACCTGATTCAGAATCCAAACTATTTACAGTTATTTACTTTTGATAGTTTGGATTAAGAGAAGACTGTCCTTAATCAACATTACAACGTAATTTTTCACTGGGAATGGCTAAATCTACCGAACTAGCTATGATCCGCGAGGGATGCAGATTTGCCTTGTAAGGATTTGACTTGGCAATAAAAATTGTTTATGGTTGTGGGTGACGCAATTTTATATCAGAATTCCTGCAAGTACTCCGAGTGATAAGGAGTACGTTGGTGGTCTTTAGATTGGGGTCTCTACCTAATACTGATTAATGGTGCAATGCAGAATATTGTTGAACAATCTAATCAGTTAGTTGTGTAGATACCGAGAGCTTCTTTAGTCTGTAAATAGCCAACAGTCTTTACGTATCAATAAAGAGTTTGTATATGAAAACTTTCTCTTCTATCACTCTAGGTATTTAATCGACTTTTGATAGTTACTAGAAAGAGTTAGTTAATTAAAAAAAATAACTCTATAGAATGGTCTAAGGATACTTAAATCATTAAAAATACCATTGTCTTTTATTGATTCTGCGTATTTACTGAAGTATAAAGAAACAGTAAATTATTTTTTTACGAGAAAATTATTCACTGTTTCTTTATGAGTTTTTCCTGGCACAAAAAACATTTTCTTGAGTATAAAGTAAGGGGATAGCTACAACAACAAATAAAAAAAAGCCCAGAAAGAAAATTATGACAATGCAGATTGAACCCACAGAACAGACAAATAAAATCGATAAATCTTTAATCAGTCAACCAATTTTTATCGTTGGTGCTGAACGTTCTGGTACGACAGTTTTAAGACTGATGCTTGATCACCACCCTCAACTTGCTTTCTACCATGAATTTGAGTATGCCGTTGATTGGATAGCTGATAATGGTTGTTGGCCACAGCTTGAGGAGTATTACCAATTCTTAGAAACTGATCGTATCTTCCAAGCTAGTAATTTTGTCATTGATCACAATTTAAGCTATCCTCAACTGCTCAATAGTTTTCTGTGCCAAAAGCGCGATCAAGCTCAGAAACCCTTAGTTGGTGCTACCGTTCACCGCAACTTTGATAAGTTAGTACAAATTTGGCCTGATGCCCGTTTCATTCATATAATTCGTGATGCCAGAGATGTCGCTCGCTCCTGCATTGGTATGGGCTGGGCAGGCAATGTTTGGACAGGAGTAGAACGTTGGATAGAAGCGGAAATTTTGTGGCATAAACTTTGCCAAACAGTTCCAGAAGAACAGCGAATTGAAGTTAGATACGAGAACTTAATTTCAGATTCGGTTAACGCCCTGACCAATCTCTGCGAATTTATGGGTTTATCTTATAATCCAGCAATGCTGAGTTATCCTCAGACAACTAGCTACAGTCTACCTAATCCCAAATTAATTTATCAGTGGCGAAATAAATTATCTGCTACTGAAATGCAGTTAGTGGAAGCGAGAACAAGAGATATGCTCGTAGAACGGGGATATCAACTTAGTGGATTGCCATTGCTAAAAGTTTCTCCTCTCAGGGAGTTAAGACTCAAATTACAAGATTGGTGGGCGCGTGTGCAATTTAGAGTCGAGCGCCTTGGTCTGCCTTTATTTATATCAGATTACTTGTCAAGAAAGCTAGCAATTGAGCAATGGCAGAGACAAGTTAAATTGCAAATCAACGCCATTGAGGAAGCTCACCTTAGATAAAGCAAATCTTTGGGTAAAAGTGTTAGGTATTAGGCAAAACTAAAACCTATTACCTACCATTTAAAACCTTCATTGTCTTAAAATTACCATACACCAGTTGTCGGTATTTCTGGATATCAACCTCGGTCACCACTATTAAGCAATTGATAGCTTTACCTTTCAAAAGAGTAAATTTGTTGCGTAGTTAAATTATCACAAACTGAAGAAGGCCGCGCGCTTAGGGAAAAACTCTGTCGATCTAGCTGTACCTGTAAACTAGTCATGGGATCGCAACCGGGAGCCACCAAAAATTCCAGCCGTTTCAGTTGAGACCATTCACTCAAGGCATCTAAAATTTGAGCGATCGCCTGTACATAGGGATGATTACTTTTGTGATACCAATCTGGTGCTGCTAAATGGCTTTGGTCAAAACCAAGATGGACAATTAGAGAGGGTTTACCGAATAAAGCGATCGCGACAGGTCTTGCTTCTTCCTGCAACAATAGGTGATAACTATCTGCTAAATGCCGCAGTTTCTCTAATCTCTGGTAGCGCTCAACTGGTGGCTGTGGTGCATCTATCCAGTTAATCGCGATTGTCACTAAATAGGTTTGCAACAGCATGTGACCCATTTTCTGAGCTTTGGTTGCCAGATAGGTAGAATTGTAATCATTGGTTTCAATGAGCAGAGGCACCCGGTCTACCACTTCTAGACCATAACCTCTCAAACCGGCAATCTTGCGAGGATTATTGGTAACCAAGCGGATTTTCTTAACACCTAAGTCATTAAGTATTTGTGCTCCCATGCCGTAATCTCGCAAGTCAGCAGGGAATCCTAAGCGTTCATTGGCTTCTACTGTGTCTAGCCCCAAATCCTGTAAAGAGTAAGCCTTCAATTTGTTAACCAGACCAATTCCCCGCCCTTCTTGCCGCAAATAAACTACTACTCCCTGACCTGCATCTTCAATCATTTTTAATGCAGTTTCCAGTTGCATCTGACAGTCACAGCGCAGAGAACCTAAGGCATCTCCCGTTAGGCATTCCGAGTGCATGCGCACAATAACTGGGTTTTCTTTAAATTGAGCTGGTTCTCCCTTGACAAGTGCCACATGTTCTGTGTTATCTAAGGTATTGCGGTAAGCGTAAATCTGAAAATTCCCAAACTTACTGGGTAATTTGGCGGAGGTTTCTCGATAGACGATGCGGTCGTATTTGAGGCGATAACTGATTAAGTCAGCGATGCTGATGATTTTCAGCTCGTACTTTTGTGCATAAGAAATCAACTGGGGCAAGCGTGCCATTGAGCCATCAGGGTTTTGGATCTCACAGATGACACCTGCTGGGTATAAACCCGCGAGTCTCGGTAAGTCAACAGAGGCTTCCGTATGACCAGCCCGTTTCAAAACCCCTCCTTCTCTAGCACGGAGGGGAAAAATGTGACCCGGACGGCGTAAGTCTTCTGGCTTAGTTGCAGGGTTAATCGCAACCTGAATTGTCCTGGCTCTGTCTTCGGCAGAGATGCCAGTAGTCACACCTAGGTGCGGCGAGGCATCAATGCTAACTGTAAAAGCTGTTTGATTAGTATCGGTGTTTTTGCTAACCATTAAAGGCAAATCAAGGGCATCGAGGCGACTGCCCATCATTGCCAAACAAATCAATCCCCGCGCCTCTACCGCCATAAAATTAATCATGTCCGGTGTGGCAAACTGGGCAGCGCAGATTAAGTCCCCTTCGTTTTCTCGGTTTTCGTCATCGACTACAACCAAGACACGACCAGCTTTTAAGTCTGCCAGGGCAGAATCAATGGAGTCAAATTTAAACAAATCAGTTTCAGACGGTTCCACAACAGAATGCGAGCAACGAACCCGTAAAGTTTTCTAAAGCTAGCTTTGATTCAATTGTATCCCGTTTGTTTAAGTGCGGGGGTTGAGGATTTTATTAAAGAAAATTTATCGCGAAATGCCCGAATTTCTTCACCACGAAAGTACAGTTTTGGTACTAGAATGCAGCAAAAGTCAAACCTTTTTCGATTTCAGCACTCTTAGGAAAGGAATATCATGGGTGATTTAGAACGCCTGCCCGTAGGAATTGTGGGGGCTTCAGGCTATGGCGGCGTACAACTTGTGCGGCTCTTGATGGATCACCCAGGAGTCGAAATAGTCTATTTAGGGGGAAATAGCAGCGCTGGCAAGCCTTTTTCCGATTTGTACCCTCATTTGGGTCCTTTTTTTAATCTCACAATTGAATCGATTGATTTAGACGAAATCGCCAGACGCTGTCGGGTAGTATTTCTCTCTTTGCCCAACGGTTTAGCCCATCAAATGGCACCCACCCTGTTGTCCAAAGGATGCAAGGTGCTTGACCTCTCAGCTGACTATCGGTTTAGTAACCTGGAGACTTACAAAAAATGGTACGGCGGCGAGCGACATGACCAAGAGACCTCAGTCTCAGCCGTTTATGGCTTGCCAGAACTGTATCGCGATCGCATTGCTCAAACCCAGCTAGTCGGTTGTCCTGGTTGCTATGTCACCACTAGTTTGCTAGCACTCTCGCCGCTGCTCAAGCAAGGTTTAATCATGCCAGACACGGCAATTATCGACGCCAAATCTGGGACATCCGGTGGTGGACGCGAAGCCAAAACCAATCTTTTACTAGCGGAAGCCGATAACTCAATGACCCCCTACGGAGTTACCCGTCATCGACATACCCCAGAAATCGAGCAAATCTGCAGCGATTTAGCAGGTCACGATGTCAAAGTGCAATTTACTCCTCATTTGGTGCCGATGGTACGGGGTCTTTTGGCCACCGTTTACGCCACCTTGCGCGATCCCGGACTATTGCTCCAAGATCTGGTCACAATTTATACCGCATTCTATCGAGCATCCCCCTTTATCAAGGTTTTGCCCATCGGCACTTATCCCCAAACCAAATGGGCTTGCGGTACCAATCTTTGTTACATTGGTGTCGAAGTCGATAACCGCACAGATCGAGTAATTGTGATGTCAGTGACTGACAATTTGATCAAAGGTCAAGCTGGTCAAGCAATTCAATGTATGAATATCATGATGGGCTGGGAGGAAACCCTTGGCTTACCCCGGCTGAGTTTTTATCCCTGAAATGTGAGTTAGTTATCAGGTGGCTTCTCCCTCGTTTTTCAAGCGGGGGAGAAGCCGCCAAGAGAAAATTGGTGATGGCAAATAGAAAATGGAAAATGGAAAATGGAAAATTGAGACTATAAGCCAGATTCTGGTATGTACAGCTCAATTAACCATTTTCAATTAACCATTAACACCCGCAGCGATTAACCATTTTCTATGAGCAATTTTCAGCTAACCACCTTCAAGCTTTAGCTTTTTGGCCCCATTCCTACCTGTCCAGCATAGACAGCGCGATCGCCAAGTTCGTCTTCAATCCTCAGTAAGCGGTTATATTTGGCTACCCTTTCAGAACGGCACAAAGAACCCGTTTTGATTTGACCGGCACGAGTTGCTACAGCCAAATCAGCAATAGTCGTATCTTCTGTTTCTCCAGAACGGTGGCTAATCACCGAGCGAAAACCGTTACGAGTTGCTAAATCAATAGTTTCCAGGGTTTCCGTCAAAGAACCAATTTGATTGAGCTTAATCAAAATTGAGTTAGCAGCTTTTAACTCAATGCCTTTTTGTAACCTTGTCGGATTAGTGACAAACAAGTCATCACCCACTAACTGAATGCGATCTCCCAACTTTTGGGTGAGTAATTGCCAACTTCCCCAATCTTCCTCGTGTAGTCCATCTTCAATCGAAACAATGGGATATTGTCCTACTAACCCAGCTAGATAATCAACAAACTCTTCCGGTGAATGAGAAGATCCATCGTATACATATTGACCTTCTTGGTAGAACTCACTAGCGGCGACATCCATTGCCAAGGCAACTTGTTCCCCCGGCTTATAGCCAGCTTTTTCAATCGCTGCAATCAATAATTCCAAAGCGGCTTGATTTGACTCCAGGTTAGGAGCAAAACCGCCTTCATCACCAACTCCTGTCAGTAAGTTTTTCTCCTTCAAAACCTTACTCAGTGCGGCAAACACTTCTGCTCCCCAGCGCAGCGCTTCCCGAAACGAGTCTGCACCTAGAGGTACAATCATGAACTCTTGAAAATCCACATTGTTATCGGCATGAGCTCCACCGTTGATCACGTTCATTAACGGTACTGGTAGCAAATTGGAGAGTGGACCCCCTAAATAGCGATAGAGAGGTAGTGCCAATTCATCAGCAGCAGCCTTAGCGTTTGCTAGTGAGACGGCGAGAATTGCGTTTGCTCCTAAGTTCTCTTTGTTTGGGGAACCATCCCGATGAATCATGATCTGATCAACAGTAGCTTGATCAAGAGCGTCTACATCCAACAGTTCACGGGCAATTTTTTCCTTAATGTTCCGTACAGCCTTGAGTACTCCTTTACCTCCGTAGCGATGGGGTTCTTCGTCTCGCAGTTCGTGGGCTTCAAAGGTGCCTGTTGATGCGCCACTAGGAACTTGGGCAATACCTACAGCGCCTGTAATTAGACGGACTTCGGCTTCTACAGTGGGGCGTCCACGAGAATCTAAAATCTCCCTGGCATCGATCGCCTCAATCGCGGCTTCTGGCTTGTTTAGCATATATACTCCTCGAATTAGTACCAATGGCAATCGGTTTCAAGCTGGAGACAACTCTTAAATTGTCTCCGCAATGTCCTTGGAGAAGATATCTGTCTCAGACTCAGAGTTGCCTGAGAACAAAAATTATTTCCGCCTTTAGAATAAGTCTTTAGTTGAACACCGGGAATCATCTTTAAGGTGTCTTTTGAAATTCTCTCTCGTAACTGCCAAGAAAACTCTAATTAATGCACTACGTTGGGAGTGTCACAATGAGATCAGAAACAGGGAAAACTCAATAAGGAGTTAGTAATCAACTCATGCGAATGCTACATACAATGCTGCGAGTTGGCAATCTCGACGAGTCTATCAAGTTTTACTGTGATGTCCTAGGGATGCAGCTGCTACGCAAAAAGGATTATCCCAGCGGTGAATTTACCCTAGCTTTCGTTGGTTATGGTGATGAGTCTGACCACAGTGTGATCGAACTAACTTATAACTGGGGGACTGATAAGTACAACTTGGGGGATGCTTTTGGTCATATCGCCCTGGGTGTTGACAATATTTACGAAACCTGTGCACAAATCAGGCTACGGGGCGGTAAAGTAGTACGTGAACCAGGACCAATGAAACATGGTTCCACTGTAATTGCCTTTGTTGAAGACCCTAGCGGGTACAAGATTGAACTGATTCAACTCGGTACTCAGGGTTCTAGTCAGAAGGAAAAAGCTACTGCAGCGGGTAACTAGTACTCCCTGGCAGAAAATAATTATCTATCAAGCGTGTTGAAAGCCCTTACCGATCTTACTCTCGTGTTCTAGAAGAAAGAGGTTGGTAGGGGTTTTCTGCACAAGGCTTTCTCCAAAGCCTGATACGGACATCCACGATACTTACTGCTCTGCCCCATTAGCTGTAAAAAGAAAAAGAGCCACTTATGTGACTCTTTAAATTATCAGGGTGCATCTACTTATCACAAGATAGCACATAAGGGGTGGGGTATGTCACCCCTTATGTAAAAAAAACAGCAACCTAGTTATGAGTTCTAAGGGCGACCAGATTTTTACTGTGAAGGTTTAGGGAACTTTTCGGCTTTCTTGTTCTAGAACCATCGCCTTAGTTTTCAAGGATTCTGCCGAGAAATAGAAGTTTACTTCTTGCTCAGCTAGCTCAGCCACAACCGTCTGACCAGCTTTCAGGCGATGCATATAGTCTTCGAGGTCTGCTGCTACTTTGTCTACAAGTAAGTAGACCCCTAGCAGGTTGGGGAAAGACATTGCTACGAGTAGGACATCACCTAGGTCAATCACCAAAGTGGGGTTCGCCACAGCTCCCAAGAAAATGGCCATCAAGAACATTATTTTGTAGATGATCAAGCTCTTTTTGCCCCATAGATAATCCCAACTACGCTCACCGTAGTAACCCCAAGAAATCATTGTTGAGAAGGCGAAGAAGAAAACAGCGATCGCTAGTAGCAAGGGAAACCATCCGCTTACGGTTCCGAAAGCTGCTGAAGTTAGCTCGGCACCCGTAAGTTGGGCAAAGTCAGGATTTTTGTACACTCCGGTAACGACAATGACTAGAGCCGTCATATTGCAAATGATTACTGTGTCGATAAAAGGCTCCAAGAGAGCAACAATACCTTCCCGAACAGGCTCTTGAGTTCGAGCGGCAGAATGAGCAATTGCTGATGAACCAATCCCAGCTTCATTAGAGAAAGTCGAACGCCTCAATCCTTGAACTAAGACACCGATAAAACCACCTTCTACAGCTTCTGGAGAGAAAGCTCCTTGCGCAATAGTGCCAATGGCATAGGGAATCACTGTAAAATTGTTCAACAGAACCCAAAGAGAAGCTGCAATATAGAGAAGACAAAGTGTCGGCACAATAGTACCAGCTACGATGCCAATGCGTTGCATGCCTCCAATAATTACCAGTCCCACCAAGAAAGCTAGGACTAATCCGAAAAACCAACTGCGACCAACTAACCAAGGTATGACAGTAGCCGCTGCTGCGTAGGACTGGTTAGCCTGAAATAGACAAATGCCTCCAATTGCCCCACAAATACAAAATAAGGAGAACATTCGAGCTAACACTTTGCCAAGCTTTGGCTGTCCCACCTCGGCTAATCCTGCTGACAAATAGCGCATTGGTCCACCGAGGATAGTTCCATCTGATCTGAGTACTCGATATTTTTGACCAAGGGTGCACTCAACAAATTTGGTAGTCATTCCGAAGAAACCACCAATGGTCATCCAGAAGGCAGCACCTGGACCTCCTAGAGAGATGGCAATCGCGACACCCGCAATGTTACCGAGTCCTACAGTTGCCGATAGTGCGGTCGAGAGTGCCTGAAAATGAGAGATTTCTCCTTCTTCATCTGGATCATCGTATTTCCCTAGGATGACTTCAACGGCGTGGCGAAACGCCCTAATGTTGATAAATTTCATCCTGAAAGTCAAGAAAATGGCAGCGCTAATTAGCCACAGTACGATCAGAGGGAAACCGCCTATGCTAAGAAAGATGACTCGGAAGACGACATTGACAAATTGGGAGAAGACGGCACTAATGCTTTCTAATAAAGAGCTTTCAGCCACCTCATTAATTATTAGAGCTACCGGAGAAACGCAAAAGAGGATATTGTAAAGAATCAAAGCCATATAGCAATACTTCTTGACAAATATACAATATTAAAAAAATGGGGATTTAATCATTAATCACTGACTAACCTAAGACCCAAGTTATAGCGCCGTGATATCCTGAGTTTTGCGAGCTGCTTACCAGCGCTAAATTAGCTGGAAGCAGTTGGCTAATTTTCCTGTAACCCCTGAGCATTGATAGCAGCGTATCTGCATGTTCTCATCTAAATTTCCCGAAGAAAATGGTCAATCTGGTCAAAGTAGCGTAACGCTAACAGATGAAGCCGGACGATCTCTAACTTGTTACACTGAACACTCTCTGGAAGTTAATGGTTGCGAATACCTTTTGCTGTTGCCTGTAGACTCACCAGTAGAAATAGTTGCCTGGGACGATGACGAAGACTCAGATGAAGCGACTCTGCTCGAAGACGAAGCAGAAATTGATCAGATCTTTTCCATCGCCCAAGCGGTTCTAGAGGAACATAACCTTGCCCTCAAACGTACTGCTTTTACTCTCACAGTCGCTGGGGAACTGCCCGAAGTAGATGAGGAAGAAATCCTCACCGTTGAGATTGAGGATGACAATGCTGAGTTAGAACCAGATCAGTTTCAATTTCTTGCTAGTTTTTACCGTGAAGAACAAGAATACGGGATTTATACTCCTATAGACCCACTACTGTTCTTTGCCAAAAGAAACAAGGTCGGTCAATTAGAGCTCCTTTCCCCAGAAGAATTCCAAAAAGTGCAGCCACTTTTAGAAGATTTGCTATTTGACGAACTTGACTAGAGAAGGATAAATTGCCGATTTTTAATGGGTTCAAGTAAGGAGAATCAAGATTTTCGAGACTAGACTGCTGTTAGAGTATCTCAACCGATTGCTGGAGAAAATAACTCTGTCAGTTGATCATAAATATCAAGAGAATGAATAATTAGGATACAAAATTAACAGATGAGTCAAGGGTAAACTTCAACTTGAAATGCTATATTAAGAAAAATCTTAATAACAGGGAACTTCACCAAAGCTTAAAAGTTTTAAGTAACATCCTTTACTAACGAAAAGGAGAGCTTATTGCCAAACTTTTGGAGACAGCAAAGGGAGAAGATAGCAAAAATCGAGGAAGAGGGTATTGTGTACGTCTTGCTTCTGGCTTACCAGAAGTGAGGCGTATACATTTAAATCTGGCAGACTAACAGGAAACAAGTATTGGCAAACTTTAACAAATGAAGCAAAAAAGATTTCTCTGTATTTTTTGTTACTCATTTGCCAACTTCCTGAAAATTCGCAAGGAAAGTGTAGCTCAAGCAATATCGCCGAAAGACACTATTAGTAGGAATAGTAGGAAAAGTCTGGAATCTTCTGGCGGAAAGCGGCAAATACCCGCCCCGCTTTTCTGCCAATCCCCTAGAACAGGGTGGATCTCAAGCGGGTTTTTCTCATGAAAGCGAAGGGAAGCATTTCCAAGTGGTTGTATTATATTGCCCTCCTGCCAGCGACACTAGGCATTTGTTTGTGGCAGGGTTGGGAGTGGTGGAGTTGGGCGCAGTCACCAGCAGTTCTAGACCAATCGCCTAACTCGGTAGCAGAGCAAGCAGTGCAAATTCAGATACCTTCAGGAACCGCAGCTTTACAAATAGGTAATGATTTGGAACGGGCTGGCTTAATTCGTTCATCAAATGCCTGGAGACTCTGGACTCATTGGATGAGGCTCTTCGACAGTGAAGGTGGTTTTAAAGCCGGAACTTACCAACTATCGTCGGCTGAATCGCTACCGGAAATTGCCGAGAAAATTTGGCAAGGTGAAGTGATGCAGCTCTCTTTTACCATTCCTGAAGGGTGGTCATTGCGGCAGATGTCTACTTACTTTGAATCTCAGGGATATTTCAGTGCTCAAGAGTTTCTCTCCGCTGCCAATCAGATTCCTAGAGACCAGTTCCCTTGGTTACCGAATGACTTGCCTTACCTGGAAGGATATTTATACCCAGATACCTATAAGTTAGCCAGTGAAGGTGTTTCACCCCAACAAGTAATACAACAAATGCTCAAGCAATTTGAGCAGGTAGCACTGCCAATTTACCAACAAGGAAAAGATCAAACTCAGTTGACTCTTGCAGAGTGGGTAACCTTCGCTAGCATTGTGGAAAAGGAAGCAGTAATTGCTGAGGAGCGTCCTCTGATTGCTGGTGTTTTTGCAGAGCGGTTGCGCCGAGGCATGAGATTGGAAACTGACCCCACTGTTGAGTATGGATTAGGCATCAGGCAGACTGCTGATCAACCCCTGACATTTGCTCAGGTAAGGACAGCATCTCCCTACAACACTTATCTCAATCCTGGATTGCCACCGACTCCGATTGCTAGTCCAGGTTTAGCCAGTTTAAAAGCTGCTCTATCTCCAGAAGAAACCGATTACCTCTATTTCGTAGCCCGCTATGATGGCACTCACGTCTTCAGTAAAACCCTCGCAGAACATGAAGCTGCTACAAAGACTATCCGTCAACAAAGACAAGCCCAGTAATCAGTAAGGCAAAATACACGTCTGGGAAATTATCGGTTTCAGGATAGTAAACCTTCTGGCTGTGATCTTTCTGTACGTTACTGCCCCTTATCAGTTTAGTGACTTAGCTAGCAGATCGGCTTCTCCTGATTCTGAAAAGCAAAGCTCTTAGAGGTGGTTTAACAAGCCAATTTGCTTAGAGTTCAAGTTTGTTCGATTAATCCCTTTCCCTCAAGCTGGAAAAACTTCAGCAAGTTAGTTTTTGAGGGTTACCGGCAGAAAGTTGAGGTTAAAAGTTGAAAATTGCCCAAAATCTAGCAGAAAGCTAATAAATACTTATGTCTTTGGTATCAAACTTACAACCTGACTTAATTCTAGGCGGATCCATCTTGAATCTGACCCCAGATATCTTACAGCAAAATCAGCTTAAGGGTTTAGTACTTGATGTTGATGAGACTTTGGTGCCATTTAAAGCAACCAGAGCCTCAGAAGAACTTGTACTCTGGGTAGAACAAGTAAGATCGGCTGTGGCGATCTGGCTAGTGAGTAATAACCTCAGCGAAACTAGAATTGGCAATATTGCTAAGTCGCTCAATTTGCCTTACATTCTCGGTGCTAGCAAGCCTTCACGCCGTAAGTTAAAAAAAGCAGTTAAGGCAATGGAGCTACCCGTGGAACAGGTAGCAATGGTGGGCGATCGCTTGTTCACAGATGTCCTAGCAGGCAATCGATTGGGCATGTTCACCATTCTAGTAGAACCGATGGTAGATTCTTCCCTCAGCGTGCGCTCTCACCCGATTCGTGATTTTGAGGTTTGGATATCTCAAGCCCTGGGGGTGTCAGTCACCGCAGTGCAACAAAACTTAAACAAACCAGATAAATCGCAGGAAACCGAAATATAAAGAAAAAATTACGAAATACTTGGCTAACCAAAGTTTATGAGATGCTGAATACAGTTCAAATGGGGTCAGCAAATATAAAGACCCTAAATATAGAAAAACTCAATTCTGAGCCTGAGAGCGTCGAATTGCCTGTGTTTGGGTAATCGGCGCTCTTAGCTTTAGCTAACTTTCAAGATCCGGTATACTGACATACCGACTTATTACCCTTCTCCTGGCGATTAAAAGACGAGTCACTACATCTATTACGCCCTAAGACCAATAATTTATGACCAAGCAAAAGATTGTCGTAAAAGTTGGCACTTCCAGTCTTACTCAGCCGACAACAGGTCAGCTAGCGCTCTCGACAATCGCTATGCTGGTAGAAACTCTGACGCGGCTGCGTTCCTCTGGTCATGGTGTGGTACTGGTTACTTCTGGTGCTGTAGGAGTAGGCTGTGGACGGCTAGGATTAAAGTCACGACCCCAGACAATGGCTCTCAAACAAGCAGTGGCAGCGGTGGGTCAGGGAAGACTAATGCGGACTTACGACGATTTTTTTACTAGTTTGCAACAGCCGATTGCTCAGGTTCTCCTCAGCCGCCGTGACTTTGTACAGCGTAGTTGTTACGTCAATGCCTACGCTACCTTTAAAGAACTGCTCAAGTTAGGTGTCATCCCAGTGGTGAATGAAAATGACACAGTGGGGGTTGAGGAGCTAAAGTTCGGAGATAACGATACACTCAGCGCTCTGGTAGCCAGTTTAATCGAGGCTGATTGGCTGTTTTTATTAACTGATGTAGATAGACTCTACTCCGCAGATCCACGTCAGGTGCCGGATGCGGAGCCGATCACTTTGGTTAATAGCATTGAGCATTTAGCCGAACTACAAATACAAACAGGTGACTCTGGCTCCCAGTGGGGAACTGGTGGCATGGTTACCAAAATTGCTGCTGCCCGGATTGCCACTAGCGCGGGTGTGAGGACGGTGATTACCGAAGGGCGACGCCCAGAAACCATTGAAAAAATCTTACAAGGAGAACTTCTGGGTACTCAGTTTGAACCCCAACCCCGGACGGATAAAGCTCGCAAACGTTGGATTGCTCATAGCTTAGTACCAGCGGGAAAACTTTATCTTGATAGTGGAGCCGTAACGGCAATTTGTCAGGGGGGTAAGTCCCTATTAGCAGCGGGTGTTACAGAAATTGAGGGTGATTTTAACTCCTCAGAAGCTGTACAGCTATGCAACAGTAGTGGCGTAGAAATTGCCAGAGGATTGGTTAACTACAGTAGTGCCGAACTAAGGCAGATTCGAGGGTGCAAATCGGAAGAAATTCCCACTATATTGGGTTACGCAGGTGCAGAAACTATCGTGCATCGAGATAACCTGGTTTTGAGTAATTAATAAATATTGTTTAAGTCAGCGGTAGTAATTTGCTTGCTACTTAGCGAATCTTTCACCGATAATTGCATCACAAAGAACAGGAGAATCAACGCCGTGAAATTTGCTAGAACGGCAGTGATGCTTCTGGTGGAGCAATAGATGTTAGTCCGGGCTTAGTAATAGTTTCTTGGTGTTCAGCTTTTTGAGAAAATGATGACTGGGAGGGAGTGTCTGGTTCCTGATCAACAGAAACCTCTGAAACTGATTGGTTAGACATCCAACTTAGTCCTCCGATCGCGCCTGCGATCAGGGCTGTGTATCCTAGGTAAAGATGAACTGAATTCAGGGGTATTGAGCTCAGTTGAAATCCTGGTCTTGAGGTTTCTTGATACCAGGAAGGAGTTACTTTTTTGAATAGTTCGGCTTCCGGTAAAGAAGCAGCGAGGGCGACACCGTTGAGACCCAAGGCATTGCCAATCCGACGGATAAAACCGCGAACGTAGACATCCTCTGGCAGCAAGTCTATATTACCAGTCTCTAAAGCTTCGATATGATGAGCTGGTACAAGAGTTTGACTATGAAGTTGCTTGACGCTTAGGGACTGAGATAGGCGCGCTTGTTGCAATTCTTGGCCAATTTGACGTAGGAGTAGCTTACGTTCTTGTATTAGTTTACCCTCTTCCGGTTCTGTTTCTGATAGTTTGTTAGCTAATTTAGTATCTTGGAACAATTTACGGATTAGATTAGATGGTTTGTTTGTCTCGACCGAACTAGTATCTTCTTCAACAGGATTTGTATCGGGAACCGATTCTTTCTGAGCTGGATTATCTTCTACCATAGGAGGACAATCTAACTTTTCTTCTATAGTTTGATTAACTTTTTCAGAAGTAACAGGAACAATATGATATTGTCTAATAAATTGCTGAAAAGTCAACCTAATTGCTTCTCTTCCCACGGCTTTGACTAGGGTTTGACCAGTGATAGAAGCATCTCCTAAAATTGACTCTAAACCAGCCATTGTACGGCGGTAAATTTCGCTATTAATCAGTTCATTTTCTATCTGACGTAAAATAGAGCGCAACCCATCTTGAGAGATTTCAATGGTTTGGCTTTCGATAAAATCTTTATCATATGGAGATTGGTATACCATATAGCTTGCTCTAATTTCCGGGCTTGAGTAAGACTGCTTTAAGGGAGCCACACACTAACCTTTTCTGTCATCTAGTAAAAAATCCGGATAGTTATATTTAAATAAGGATATATCATGATTCTGCTGAAGATATAAGCAGATACTCCACGAAAAAGTTTGAATTACGCCTAATTTGCTGAATTGCTCATCGACAAAGGAGACAAGAAGCAAGTAAGAAAGATTGTAGTTTTTTCCTAACTATTTAACTCTTGGCTAGGGATGGAAATACTATCCAATTTGCCATTAATCTCAAGTTGCTTTTGTAGCCAAAGTTTTCAGTACTCTTGGGGCTACTTGATCTAGATATACCCGCAATCAAATTGCTAAATTAGCAAACCCACCCGAGTTAAAAACCCAGGTGGGGCTACAAGGCGGAATCTGTTTGAAGTGGAGCCTACGGGACATTTTACCCATACCTTTCGGTATGGAATGGACTATTCCTTTACCTAGTTATGTGCCTCAATAGGATGTGGCAACCTACTAGCTAGGTAGAAAGCATTTATGGAAGACTAAAGGAAACTAGCCTAGCTGGGCTAACTAACTCTTCCATCCGGTAGAGCCATAGATTATCATTAGATCCTTAGGCTTACTCAAGTCTCTAGCCAGCTTACCTCTTTCGAGTTCACCGGACGGCATTACCCTATCAGTGCTTGACTAACTTAGGCTTTACCGTTTGAGCTTTCTTTTCACTTACCCATCACTGGGCAAGGCGACTCCTGGGAATCGAACCCGTGTCCGCCTTGGGTATTGACCTATCGCTCATTCACAGGCTTAGCTCCTTTAACCCTCGGAGCGGGGACTACCCATTATCCCGGGTAACAGGATGCTTTGGTGAAGTCTTAGCTAGCGAGCCGACCAAAGGCAACTCACTAGTGCATCCGTTGGGGGTTGGTCTATAATCCTTAACGGAGTCAAACTATAGACGATCGAACCTGTAAGAGGCTTTTAAGCAGCGTAAGCTACCGCACGATCAAATTTTACGATGTTATTCGCAGTTACGTTTTTTTCGAGTCCGGTATTTGCGAGAGGAGACTCACTCTCGGCCTGAATCACGGTTCGGCTTTCGCCAACACGTCGAAACCATTAAGGCCCCATGTCTGATTCTTTTTTATTATAGTCAATAAATTAGCTAGTTGTCTCCAGTAGCATACTTCTCCTCCTCTTGTGTTACTGATTTTCCTCCTCGGCTGGCTCAGATTCGACCTGCTTCTTGGGTCTTACCCCTTCTAGTGGGGCTAGCGGGGGCTGAATTTCTTGTCTTCGAGGTGACTCAATCTTGGACTCGGAAGAGGCCGGTGTATCATTGGCAGTTGAAGGAGTTGAAGTCTTTGCTGGCGACTCAGAGCTATCAGAAGCAGCAGATGGTGGCGCAGCCGGCACAGCCGGCGCAGGAGCTTTCTCTACTGGCTTACGCTCAGAGGACTGCGGAGCTGGTGCTTGGTTTGTCTGTGCTGGCTTACGCTCAGAGGACTGCGGAGCTGGTGCGACAGCGGGCGCTGAATTGACTGGAGTTTTCGATCTTCTAGGGGAAGAGTTGCGAACTGGTGCCTGAGTTGGGTTAGCAGGACGGCTCTGCTGCTGTGTCGGCTCCTTATTTTCGGCAGGTTTTGCCTGCTCTTCGGCAGCATCGAAGTCCTTGTCAATTTCAGGCAAGACGAAGGGCGATGCTGAGGGTTCAGCCACCGGTGGTGTCTCTGGGGCCCGAGCCCTAGACAAAATAGTCCCGATGCCGGCTAAGGTAGCAGCCATAGCAGCAAGTGCGGCTATTCCTACTAACCAAATAGGCATGCCCCATAAACGAGGAGAGAAGCTAACATCAGCAGGCGACGCCTCTTTCTGAGCTGGAGGCTGTGCTTGAGGCATCAAAGGTACAGTTGCCCCAACATGAATAGTCGGGGAGCCAGTCGGCGTAGCATTTGTCTTCTCGACCTGAGGTTCAGGTAACAACCGCAGCCAATCATCCACAGTTGCAGGTCGGTAACGAGCTTCTACTGCCATACCTCTCATTACAGCTTGGTTAACGGCTGCACTCAGTTGCGGTTGTAGATCACGGGGAGCTGGCATTGGTTGGCGGTCGCGAATTACCGCCGGTGTGGGTAATTTTGCGGTTAACAGAGCATAAAGAGTGGCAGCTAGGCCATAGACATCTGTTGCCGGTGTGCGCTTTTCTTTATGTAAATACTGTTCAATGGGGGCATAGCCCTCAGAAACCATGCCTGTGTGGGTCTGAGTAGAGTTAGGTGTATATTCCCGCGCGATGCCAAAGTCAATTAACACTACTTGATTAGTGCCTTGACGCAGGATGATGTTCTCCGGTTTGATATCCCGATGGAGTAAGCCCTTTTGATGGACAACCTTTAAGGCTTCCCCAATTTGCCTAATGTAGTCAACGGCAGTGGCTTCCTCGAGGGGTTGCCCTTGTGAGACAAAGTTTTGCAAGGTTTGCCCCTCAACATAGTCCATAACCATGTACGGCAACCCAGCTTCCACAAAGAAGTCACTGACTCGTACAATATTGGGGTGAATACACAAAGCCAAGCGCCGTGCTTCGTCTTGAAACTGTCGCTGGAATCGGTCAAAGTCTGGGTGTAGGTGCAAAGACTCGTTAAGAGTTTTAATCACCACCCCTTGACCCAGATAATGATGGGTGGCTTTAAAGGTAACGCCGAAGCCGCCGCTTCCTAGTTCTTGCTCTAGAGTGTACTTGCCACCTTGTAAAGTTTTACCAACTAGCGAGTGCATACGCTGATACAGGTTTTGGGTTTTGGTTATGATTGGAGCCTAGACTAAAGATAATCTAAGTCAACCGTGCGACAAAGTCCCGTAAAAGCTCTACAAGCCTGAGTAAGTCTCCTTTAAGAAGGATTTTTGCTCATTATGTCTTGGGCCCGTAACTTTGTGCCTCTGCTTTATGTTAGGTCAACCTCAGCAATTCGGTTCTCCCCCCAGTTAGAAGGTTATTTGCTTTGACTTTAAGAGCAATCTGAATCATCGGCACAAGAAAACCTACAGGGGTCTTCAGTCGGGAAAACTTCAAATTCCGGATAGGCAAGCTTACGGCTGAAAAAAGTATCTAATCAGAGTAGTCAAAGCTTTGCGAGGTCATTAGCCAGGGTTGCTACTACTTCCTGAATAAAAACGGCGTGACTCGAAAAAGGGCGCGTCAGAGTAGCATTGCAGCGAGGCTAATCCCTCCAATCTGGCTATCTAGTCTATTGCCTGACTATGACAGGGTACATTACCAAGACCAGCCGTTGGGAAAGAGCGTATGTCAATATTAGCCTTAAGCACCAAAGCTGAACCAACACAGTTACTGAATGGACGATATCAGGTTGTAGAAGTCCTGAGCAACTTGGGGTGGGGTCAAACCTGTATTGCCATAGATAAACACCAGCAGGGTGATCCCCAATGTATCGTTAAAGAAATCCGACCCATCATTGACGAAGCCGATTGCTGGCAAGCTACACGACATCTATTCCAGCGGGAAGCACAAATACTTAATATCCTAAGTCACCACAGCCAAATCCCTCGGCTTTTACATTGCCGAGAAGTGGAGCAGGGATTCTATATAGTACAAGAGTTAATCACGGGAAAACCCCTCAGCGCAGAACTCTTTCCCCATCAACCTTGGACTGAAAGCCAAGTAGTACAGTTGCTGCTGGAAGTGCTGGAAATTCTGGAGTTTGTACATAACCAACAGATTATCCATGGTGCTCTTGGGCCAGATAATCTGATTAGACGACAAAAAGATAGCAAGATAGTGTTAACTGACTTTAGCGCTATCAGGCAGATACAGGAACCTTTAGTAGCCGTTCAAGAACAGCTTGGCTCGACGGTGGCTCTAGCTCCTTTAGGATATATGTCAATGGAGTTGGTTCGCGGTAGACCTCTTCCCTGTAGTGATATTTATGCTCTAGGCATGATTGGTATTCAGGCGCTGACAGGACTCCATCCCGTGGAACTAGAGGAAGACCCTCAAACAGGAGAAATTATCTGGCAACAACAGGCGAGAGTCAACGCTGATTTGGCTGCCATTCTGAGCCAGATGGTGCGCTTCCACTTCAAAGAGCGCTACCAAACTGCAACTGATGTCCTTAAAGCACTTCAGTTATTGGTGAAATCTCAGCCGTCTCTCAAATTAGCACCCTCCCGAGAAAAGTCACTAATCTACCGTATCCAGACAGACAGAAATAGTCTTACTGCCATCGAAGTAAAAGCATCAAGAGCTGTTCAAAAAAAGCTTACTAGTGCCTCTGGCGTTGCTCAGAAAAGGCGCAAACTTATTGGGATGGGGGCCGCCGGCGTTGCTACCTCTTTGGCGGTGGGAGCTGGAGGTTACTTTTTGACACTCCCTCCTAGTTTGTTTAATCCTCTTGACGGAGGCATAGTTACCCTAGCGCAGGCTACGCAAAAGTATCAAACAGGAGATTTCTCAGAAGCTCTCCGGCTGGCTCAGTCTATTAACTCAGATAGTGCAGCATACCAAAAAGCTCAAGCTGCGATCGCTCAATGGCAGCAAGACTGGCAAAAGAATAAAGAGCAATTTAAGGCAGTAGAAAATGCTTTTGCCCAAGGGCGTTGGCAAGATGTACTAAATTTAGCGAGTAAAACACCCAATATTAGCTTCTGGCAGCAGCAAATGCAGCCCATGGTTAGCCAAGCGCAAGCTAACCTAGAACAAGAAGCTCAACAGTTACTACAGCAGGCTTATAATCAAGCTTATGCCGGAGACTTCACAGAGGCATTAATCACCATTGAGCAGATTCCTCAAGGAACCAAAGTTTATACTCAAGTTCAAGGAAAAATCACCGAGTACACTCAAAAGCGACGCCTTAAGGCTGGCTATTGGTTACACCAAGCCTATAGTAGGGCTATGGTTCAGGACTTCACTGGTGCGCTGGTCTATCTGAGAAAAATTCCTCAAGATAGCCCCGCTTATGCTCAAGCTCAGCCTAAAATTGTCGAATATACAGAACTACAGCACACCAAAGCCAATTATCTCCTCCAGAGAGCTTACAATCGGGCAATTGTCAGAAACTTTACAGGCGCCTTAGAATACCTCAAACAAATTCCCGAAGCTACACCTGCTTATCCCACAGCTCAACAAAAAATTGTCGAATATACAGCAAAACAACGCCTCAAAGAGACTGCACAGCAAGCTGTACCCTCCCAGAGATCACTACAAAGAAACCTTGATCCGAGAAAATCTTTAATATCTGATTCCCTTGGAGACACAGAGTTAAACAGCGAAATTAGCATCGAAGATCCAGATTTTGAGACCATTTCCCTACCACGAAAAGATCTCAACCCTGGCAACCGCCTTCAAGAAGTCGCACCGCAAACGGCAGTAATTTTTTAAAGGTCGAAAATCCCGCTGTGCATGCCAATAGAACATGCAAAATTGAGACTATACACGAGATTCTGACTTATAGTCTCAATTTACAATAGTTTGCCCACTAACTACCTAATTTCTAATAACTTGTGCTTCACTACGATTGGGTAGAACCTCCGTTCGTGGCCCTTGAGCTTTTAATTGGCCCTCTTCAAGCAAAACAACCCAATCTGCACAATTGATCACGCCGGGACGGTGACTGATCAAAATAGTAGTTTTGCCCTGACGATACTGCAATAATTGCTTAAGCACTCGTGCTTCGCTCATGGGATCGAGACCCGCCGTTGATTCGTCCAAAATGAGGATGGGAGGATCGGTAAAGATAGCTCTAGCGATCGCTAGTCTTTGACGTTGCCCACCAGAAAGATTAGCACCAAACTCACCAAGAATCGTCTGATACTGTTCAGGAAGCCTGCTGATAAATTCGTCAGCCTCCGCAATTTGGCAAGCTTGAATAACCTCTCTGAGTGTGCCTTGAGGATAACCTAAGCGGAAGTTCTCTAAAATTGAACGACTCCAAAAGTGAGCATCTTGGGGAACAAGAACACTTGTTGTCGAAGGATTTGACTCTTAAATCAGTGACACCATCGCTAAAACTTTTGACCAATACCAAACTGAAGCTGGCTATCCCCCTGGTCATTAAAACCATAATCAGCCCGAATAACACCAATCGGGGAATTTACCCGCAAACCAGCACCATAACCAAAGCCTACCCCAGGCTTACCACGTACTACCCCAGGCTCCCCAGGTACAGTATCACCAGAACCTAAATCAGAAGCAAAGTCAGCAAACAACACAGCACCCACCGGCTTAAAAACAGGAATACGGTACTCAGCCGAGGCCAATACATAGCTGCGACCACTGCCAACTTCACCACTACCATAACCCCGCACAGAATTCAGACCACCCAAGTTAAAAGCTTGGTAAGGGGGCAAATCACCAATCGTTGTGCCACCCTGAAGATTAACCGCCAACACTTCTGGTTGACTACCACCAAACAAATTAAGCGGCGTGTATTGAGAATAGTTTGCCTGAAGCCGATTCATCAAAATATTGCCGCTACCCACCGGTACAGACTGTTGCGTACTGAAGCTGAGGAGAGAACCTTGAGTAGGATTAAGCCGATTGTCGCGCTGGTCTCTAGTGACCGCAGCTGATAAAGTAACCAAATCGTCAATGCCATTATCACTAAAGGAAAGACGATTACCTAGTTCATCTACGGGAGCCAAGTTACCATCACTATCCCGGATGCTAGTGCGAGTGTAGTTTACACCTACTGAGGTATCCCATTCGTTTAATGGTTTCGTCAGGGTAAGACCACCACCAAACTGTCTTTCGCGGGGTCGATCGCCATTAGCTAACTCAATATCACCGTCGAAAGTTCGGGAAATACTGCCACGGCGAAAGGCATTGACGTTATAACCCGGTCTATCGGGGTCACTGGCACGATAAGGATTACCGTAATTAGTTTCAAATTGTAAGTCGCGGCGGCTAATCTGGAGATTCAAGCCTAACTTTTGGTTAACGCCTCCTAAATTCTGGTCGTCGTAGCTAATGGTGCCGAAAATGCCAGTGTCATTGTTATAGCCAGCGCTAGCATTAACTCCACGAGCTAGTCGTTCAGTTAAATCATAAGTAACATCAACTTCCCTAGCATCACCATTGAGGGAAATATCAACCTTGTCAAATAATCCTAACTGATACATTTGCTTCAAGTCTTGTCGTGCCACATCCACACGGAACGCTTCCCCAGATTGCAGTTTTAACTCACGTTTGAGGAAATCTTCGCGGGTGCGTCCCTGAGTCGGTTCAGCTTCTGGATCGAGAAAGCGAAAATTAATGTCGCCAATGATGCCTTCAGCTACTTCAATTGCTACCTCACCGTTCGGTGTCGTTTGCATGTCTGCCACCTGTGCCAAGACATAACCGTTGTCGGTATACCATTGATTTAACTGCTGGACTGCTTGATTCAAGGCGGCAGGGTTGACAGGCTTTCCTAATTGTGAATTAAATAGACCCTGGGCAATCTCTGGTGAGAGAACTTGGTTTCCCAACAGTTGGATTGATCGCAGCACTACTGGTTCTACTTGGTAGACTACTTCCAACCCGTCTTGATTACTATTACTGGTTACACGGGCATCAGCAAATAAGCCAGTATTTAAAATCGCCTCGACATCTTTGTCTAACTGGCTTTGACTGGTAGAACCGCCAGGACGGGTGCTAACTGCACTCAAGATAATTTGCTGTAGTTCTTCCCCTGCGCCCACTACTCGAACGTCTGTAGCAGTAACAGTTAAATCCTCACTGTTAATCTTGACCGACTGAGGCTGTGCGACCTTTGATTGGACAAACCCTGGCTCTTCTACAACTACTGCGGTTGGGGTGCTGACTGCCGTTGAGAGTGTTGCTGGAGATGCCTCAACACTAATTACATGGTTTCTTACTCCCGTGTTCGGTGTGGTGGTATCCACTGCAGGAGAGGCAATTGCCTGTCCGGTTAGCTCCCCAAATGCTAGAGCTGTTAAGGTGAAAATTGCCAGAGTTTTGTATATCATAAAATTAGTCTTGAGAGTTAATTACTTAGCAAATATTTGGCTTTGTTTAACGTGACCAAGGCTCAAATCATCGGGTTCCGTGGGCTGTGACACATCTGTATCTGCCACATATAGTGACGCTGGAAAAGCTCCCAGGTGAGAGAATTCCTGGAACTCCGATAATCTGATTCACCCTAAGGAATAACTGATCACCGACTATGCAGCTGCTCTGCCTCAGCAATGGTCATGGAGAGGATGTAATTGCCGTCCGAATTTTGCAGGAATTGCAGCGTCATCCGGCTGCTCCAGAAATAGCAGCTTTGCCTTTAGTAGGTGAGGGACTAGCTTATAGCCAACTAGGTATCCCGATCATTGGCTCAGTCAAGAAGATGCCTTCTGGTGGCTTTGTTTATATGGAAGGGCGTCAGCTAGTGCGAGACGTTAAAGGTGGCCTACTCAAACTGATATCGGCTCAATTAAAAGCTGTACGCAGTTGGGGCAAAAAAGGAGGCGTCATCTTGGCAGTAGGGGATATTGTGCCACTGTTATTTGCTTGGTTGAGTGGTGCACCTTATGCCTTTGTGGGTACAGCTAAATCGGATTACTATCTCAGAGATGAAGCTGGTCTGCTGCCAAATCGACCCCGTTGGGAAGGTTGGTCTGGGTCTGTTTATTTGCCTTGGGAGCGTTGGTTGATGAGCCGTCGGCGTTGCCTTGGGGTTTTTCCTAGAGACAAACTGACTACGGAGAGATTACAGCAGTTATCTATCCCAGCCCTTGATTTGGGCAATCCGATGATGGACGGTATCTGGCCAGAAAATCCAGAGCCAATTTTTTATGACCGAGAGGCTGAATGGAAGGAAACACAACGAGCATTGGTTGTGGCTCTGCTGCCTGGTTCTAGAGTACCGGAAGCTTATGACAATTGGTCGATGATTATACTCTCAGCAGATACCTTGCTGGAAAATTATGCTGAGAGACCGCTACTGTTTCTCGGCGGGATTGCACCTGGGTTAAGTCTTGACCCTTTGCGGGAGGTTCTCGAAGGATACGGCTGGCGTCAGCAGCCGCCTCAAGGAAATCCCTCCTATCTGAAGCTCAAGGACGAAAGTGCTCTCATTTTTACCCTGAAAAACGCTACCTTGGTTTTGACCCAGGAAGACTATAACCTCTGTTTGCTGGAAGCCGACTTCTGTATAGCGACGGCTGGAACGGCAACAGAGCAATTTGTGGGCTTGGGAAAACCAGCCATCTCCGTTCCAGGAGATGGCCCTCAGTTTACTCCCGCCTTTGCAGAAGCCCAAAGCCGTTTGCTAGGGCCGTCTCTGATTGTAGTCGAACAGCCACAGAAGGTTGCTAATACAGTACAACAGTTACTGCGTGACCCAGATCGTTTACAACTAATCGCAGAGAATGGTCAGCAGCGTATGGGTGAACCTGGTGCTGCTGCTCGTATTGCTGCATGTTTGATGGAAAGGTTGTAGCTTATAAAGCCAACGACGGTAAGATAATCACCTGATGATTATTTTCTTCTAGGTCGCAGAAGAAGTAAGACCCGTGAAACGATAACTAGGACAGGTAATTCGATCAAAGATCCAATTACCAAAGCCAGAGAAATTAAGGGGCGTTCTGGAAAAGCAGAGGTAGCGATCGCTAAGGAAAGGGGTGAATTACGAGCAAGGGTTGTGCAATTAAAACAAGCCACTTCTTCGTAGTTAAAGTTAGCTAAACGCCCAATCAATTGACCTAACCAGAAGTTGATACCGAAGAACATTAAAACAGGTATCAGCATTTTCCAGAGTAACTCTGGTCGTTGAATAAAAATTTCTCCTTGTGAGGCAAACATAGCCGCAATCGCTACAGAAAGGAATAGCAATTGATTAGTTGCGATTTTGTTGATAAGGCGATGCCAAACAGTATTTTGGCGCTGAATTAGACGCTTTGAGATCAATGCCAACAGCATCGGAATGACTAAAACTAACACCACACTTTTAAGCAAAATGACTGGATCAATATTTACTAGTTTTTCTGCAAATATCAATAAATAAATGGGTAAAAGAATGACTTGCAACAGCAGATTCCAAGGAAGTAGAGCTGTGGCAAGTGCAACATCTCCGAGAGCAATGCTAGTGAAGATAAGATACCAATCTGTGCAGGGTGTGACCATCAACATGATTAGTCCTACCCGGAGATCGGGAATATCTCTCAAGAAAATTGCTCCAAGTGCCCAAGCAAGAATGGGAGTCCAGATAAAATTTATCCCTAAGCTGAGTCCTGTAACTTTATAGTTTTGAAATGCGTTGGTTAAGCGATCAAGTGAGATATCCAGAAATATCCCATAAAGCATCACTACGAGGGAAGGAACAATCCAATAGACGGCATTTTCAGAAAACCAAGCCAGTTGTCCCAATATTAAACCAATGAAAATAGCAGCCACGATCCACAAATAGTGGAGCTTTTCAGTCCTGCTCAAGTCAGAAACCTCCATGGAATCTAGAACAATGAATCAGGGAAATACTACATCCCAAAGGCTCTGGTATTTCAGGTTTATGGACGCGATCGCTAAAGGAAAATAGTTAATTGAAAATTGAGACGATCAGCCAGATACTGGTGTATATGACTCAATTGACTATTTGCTACTGCCCATGGTGTGTACCCACTCAAAAGTGCAGGAGCTTAGTAATTACCAAATTTGATGAGTTTTTTTTACAATGCTGGGGGCTGATTACGCTTTGCCAAATCTGAAGGTGGGCGATCGGTACTCCATGCCCACCAAACAGTACCACAGTGGCATTGATAAAACTCTTGCCACTTTCTACGGTAGTCTTCTGTTGTTACTGGGGAACGCCGATTAATCCAAACTAGCTCAGCTTCCAAAGAAGAAGCTCGGCAGTTGGGACAGCAGAACTCAAAAGCGTGAATAGCCGATGTTGTCCATTGAGGAGGGAAGGGGGTAAAAGCGTCCATAGAGAAAATGATTAATTGTTGCTGCGCGGGCAAATGGTTAATTGAAAATCGAAAATTGAGCTTTTACACCAGTATTCGATTAATAGTATCTATTTTCCCTTTTCCATTTGCTCTGAGCAATTTTCCCTTTTCCATTTTCTATTTTCCATTTTCCCTTAACAATGCTTACTTTTCTGTGAGCGTTTCAATGCCATCCCAGTCATTAGGTAGCGTAGTACTCATCCACTTCTGAGAGCGTTGTTGATGTAAGAGTGCTGCTTGATCATTGCTCTCAATTGCCAGAACTGCCTCAAACTTTTCTAAGGCACGAGCAAAATCTCGTCTCAGATAATATTGGCGTCCTTGTTCGTAGAGTTCGATCACTCGTTGTTTTGTTGCAGGAATGGGGTCAGAACGTCGCCCAACTAGCTCATAGAGGGACACAGGTTGAGTTTTGCCTTTGACTCTAACGATATCCAGTTCTCGCGCCCACAGCCAATTGGCACAGGATTGATAGGTATTGCCACTAACTATGATATCGCAACCGTATTGCTTAGTTGTTCCTTCGATGCGAGAACCTACATTGACATCATCACCAATCACGGTAAATTCCATGCGTCGGGAGTGACCAATATTGCCACTGATAGCAGTACCAGAATGGACGCCAATGCCAATACGGATCGCCTTCTTGTGTTCTTTAAGACGTCGGGCGTTAAACTCTACCAAAGAAGAGCGCATTTCTAGAGCTGTGCGTACTGCTCGGCAAGCATGATCTTTCTGAGGTACTGGGGAGCCAAACACTGCCATAATTGCGTCCCCCATGTATTTATCCAGGGTGCCTTTTTGGCTAAAAACTGTCTCAACCATGGCATTAAAATATTCGTTGAGCATAATCACCACGTCTTCTGGTGCCATGCCTTCTACTAAGTTGGTGTAGCGACGGATATCGGAAAATAACAGAGAAACCTCTTTGCGATCGCCTCCCAATTTAGCATTGCCGCTAGTAAGTAGCTGTTCTGCCAACTCTTGAGTCATGTAGCGATACATGGTGCTCTTGAGTCGTTTCTCATCAGAAATATCATCCATCACCACTAAAGCACCGTAGACGTGGGAGGAATCCCTAGTATCAGCAATTGAGTTAATTGATAAATGGACGCTGTTTAATTCAGAACCTCCTGAGAGCAAAGTTCTGTCTGGGTAATATTGGTGTCGTGCCTTGCGATCATTTCCCGCCAAAGCACGATGAAACCAACTGGGAAAGTCACCTTCTTCGAGTTTAATCACCTCCAAAATTGATTGACCTTTTAAGGTATCTTCTTCCCTCAAACCTAGTAATCTTTTGGCGCTGGGGTTAGCTGCGATAATTTCACCTGCGGCATTGGTAGAAAGTACTCCATTAGTCAAGCTGCGCAGGATATCTCGCTGCATTTGTTCCTGCTGCTGAATTTGGTCATACTGTTCCTGGATTGTCTCGTACTGTTGCTTGACCGTTTCAAATAGCTTAGCGTTTTGAATTGCCACACCAGCTTGAATGTTAAACGCCTGCATAAATTCTTGATCGCTATGATTAAAACTCGCTTTCCAACACTCTGGTGCCTGCGGCCATTTTGCTTGTTTGTCAGGTTTAATATCACCTGATTTTTTTTTGTTGACTAACTGAGTGACACCAATCAATTGATTATCGGCGTTAAAAATAGGCATACATAGTAAACTGCAAGTGCGATAACCGTTCAACTGGTCAAGTTTTTGAGCCACTTCTGAATCTGGATCATTATACAAATCAAAGGGAATATTTAGAGGCTTACCAGATTCAGCTACTTTGCCGACATAGCCTTTACCTACTGGTACTCTTAGTTCTTTAAAAGAGCCATCTCCTTGGGGTATTTTTGCCCACAATTCTTTAGCAGTTTCATCTAATAACCAGAGGGTACTACGGTCAGCATTCATTAATTTTTTGGCTTCATCCATTACCCGTTTGAGGGTTTCTTCTAGATTCAAGCTACTAGACGCGAGGGAGCGCGTAGCTTCTAGCAGTGCTTCTGCTGCACGCTGTTTCTGAGTTGCTACATAAAAAGAGCAGGAAATTTCTAGGATCAATCGAATTAAAGGAGAAAATTCTTCAAATAGGGCTTCATCTTCTTGGACAAAGCCTAGTAAATCAATTCTTTGTTTCAAGGGAATTTTTTCACTCAAGGCAGTCCCCGGCAGGCAATCGCTTTTTAACTTATTAAGTAGTTGAACAACTGCCACTAAATCTCCCTGCTCATTTAAAAGGGGCAGGGTTAGCATGGTGTAAGTACGATATCCGGTTTTTTTGTCTGATAATTTAGCGGCTTCAGACTCCGGATAGTCGTAAAAATCAAAGGGAATATTAACAATTTGCTTAGAAATTGCTACTTTACCCGCAATTCCTTCGTTAACAGGAATACGAATTTCTAGAGAACTATCACCATCGTCTTTAGCAATAATTGACCACAGTTCAGCTTTCTTTTCATCCAAAATAAAGACAGTAGTTCTATCTGCTCCCAGTAACTCCCCGATTTTCCAAGTAATGGCGCTGAGCATTTCTTTGAGAATTGAATCCAAATTTTGTTTCTCAAAGCTCAACATTGACAGAGTTTGATAGACCAGGCGGAGTTGTTTCTCAACCTCTGTTATTGCTAGTTTAAAGTTGTTTTTATTAATTTGTTCCAAAAAGCCAAAAAACTTTTTGGGCTGGCAAGGTAGGTTGGTAGATGGCAAATTCTTGATTTTTTTAGTTGCAAAAGAATGCGAGGCTGAGAGATAGCTATTCATGAACTTATATATAACAGTTTGCCTTACAATAAGTCGTGGAGTTGTTCGCTTTAAACTAAGAAGCAACCTATGAAGTTGACAGGTATGACTTTGATGTACTCTCTAGCGAAAATAAAGACTATAAATCGATTATGCTTTAAAAAAATTAAAATCTTTCTAGAATTTTTGGCTTCGTTAAATAAGCCATTTTCTTTCATTAAATTAAACTGTTCCTCTGTAATTATAAAAAAAATAGCTGAATTTCAGTTCAGATTTTTCAGGAATTTAGTCAAATAAAGTCAGTCTTTTGCTGCAAGTTTAGTAAAAATGTTCAGAAAATTCATTACAATAATGTTACTTTCGTAAAGAATTTTTGTACTGGGGTGTTCCATGACTGAGATAGAAGTCCAAAAACTCCTAGAACTAGCAGAGAATTGGATTGCCCAAAAGACCGACGAAAAGCTAGATGATGTTCAAAAGTCTATTCTGAGGCAGGCTTTAGCTGGTGAAAAACTCAAGGATATACAAGTTCCAGGCTACCAATCTAGTACTATACAACGAGAAATAGCCCCCAAGTTATGGCATTTGCTCTCAGAAACAACAAAAAAAGAGGTCAGCATCAAAAAAGTTCGCTTAGTTTTGGAGGAACTCCTAGAAGGGCGAAATGAAAGTCGAAAAGTCTCAAAAAAAACGCTAAATCTCCCTTTAGAACTGCCAGGAGGGCAGCTAGATTTAGCCTCTACCTTTTATGTAGGGCGTCCTGTTATAGAATCCCGTGCTTATGAGGAAATTGGCAAGCCTGGAAGTTTAATTAGGATTAAAGCACCCCGACAAATGGGCAAAACTTCCTTAACAGCTAGGCTGCTACATCAGTCCAAAAATTTGGGCTTTCGGTCAGTTGCTTTAAACTTTGAATTAGCAGATAATGAAGTTTTTAGTGATCTCAATCAATTTTTGCAGTGGTTCTGTGCTACCGTCACAGATGACTTGCAGTTACCCATTGAACTAGATACGCGGTGGAGTCAGTTTTTAGGTAGTAAAAAGAATTGCACCAACTACTTTGAAAAATATCTCTTGCCAGCAATCGGTACTCCCCTAGCTTTAGGACTAGATGCAGTTGACCGAATTTTTCCCTACGAGAAAGTAGCAGATGATTTCTTTGGCTTACTAAGAGCTTGGCATGAAAAAGCCAAACAAAGTGATATTTGGAAAAACTTTCGGTTGATAATCGTTCATGGTACGGAAGTCTATATCCCCCTTTCTAATGATCAATCTCCGTTTAACGTAGGGCTACCTATTGAATTACCAGAGTTTAACTCAACTCAGGTAGATGACTTAGCCCAAAGACATGGTTTAAATTTAACTTTTAATCAGATAGAAAAACTGATGGCAATGGTGGGTGGACACCCTCATTTAGTCAGAGTAGCTTTATATAAAATCGCTCGTCAAGAAATTGCCTTTGATCAGCTTTTGCAAGAGGCACCCACTGAAACAGGCGTCTATGCAGATCACTTACGGCTACACTTGTGGAACTTAGAACAACATCCAGAGTTAGCTTGGGCTTTAAAACAAGTTGTTGAAACTGATTCTCCGGTACAACTAAAGTCTGGCTTGGCTTTCAAATTAAATAGCATGGGGCTAGTGCAACTACAAGGTAACCAAGTAAGGATCCGCTACGATTTATATCGTCAATATTTCCGCAGTCAACTTAAAGGAGAATTGATGCAAACTTATCGATCAAAATCCCTAGTTGCCCAAACTGCTTTAGATTTCGCAGCTCCTAAAACTACGGCAATTTCTTTGTTAGCCAGCAAAGACGATATCGGAGATAATCGCCTCGCTGCTATTGTATTTACCGATGTTAAAGACTCTACTCAAAAACAGCATAAAAACCAAAGATCAACACTAACAGCAATTCGCCGCGACTTCCAACTGATGGAAAAAATGTGCCAGCAGTTTGAGGGTCAAGTTCTCAAATCCATGGGAGACAGTTTATTGATGTGTTTTGTAAGTGCAGTTAAAGCTGTAAAATATGCTCAAGAAGTGCAAAAAAGTCTAATTGCTGCCAATGCCAAATTGCTGACAAAAGGCACAGGCAAATATCAGGTAACAGCTTTAGAACATCGTATTGGTATTCACTTAGCAGATGTGTTTTTCAGTGGCGATGATGTTCAAGGAGATGGTGTAAATATTGCTGCTCGCTTACAGTCACAAGCCCAACCAGGCGGAATTTGTATATCATGGATCGTCTACGAAGCAGTCAAAACTCATCTAGATCTTAAAATTATTTGTAGCGAACACCGAAGCTTAAAGGGGATTCAAGAACCAATGCTGTTGTACCAGGTAGCCCCATGAACAGATTTCCTGATGCACGCTATGAATATAAGGTGGGAGGTAGTTTACCTGCTGACGCCCCTAGCTACGTCTGGCGACAAGCAGATCAAGATCTTTACCGCTGCTTGAAAGCTGGAACCTTTTGTTATGTACTCAATTCTCGGCAAATGGGCAAGTCGAGTTTGCGTGTGCAAACAATGAAAAGGCTGCAACAAGAAGGTATTGCCTGTGCTGCCATTGATTTAACAGAAATCATCAGTCCAGACATTACTAGAAGTGAATTCTATGGCAGTATTACTTATACATTAGCAGACAGTTTTAATCTCTTAGACAAGCTCGGTGATTTTGATACTTGGTGGTCTGAGTATGAACTACTCACTCCTATTAAGCGGTTGAGCAGGTTTATTAAAGAGCTACTTCTGGCACATTCATCACTGTTAGCCAAAAAGTTAGTCATCTTTATTGATGAAGTTGATAGCGTCCTCAGATTGCCCTTTTCGAGCAATGATTTTTTTGGCGTGATTAAAGCTTGCCATAACAATCGTGCTGACCAACCAGAATACAACCGCATCACTTTTGCCATCTTAGGAGTAGCTTCTCCATCAGATTTAATCAGAGAGCATGACCGCTCTCTACCTTTCAATTTTGGACAAGCTATAGAATTAAGTGGTTTTCAATTGTCTGAAGCAGCACCGATAGCTCAGGGTTTAAAAGATAATTTCTCTAACCATCAAGCTTTATTAAAAGCTGTTTTAAGTTGGACAGGAGGACAACCATTTTTGACTCAAAAATTGTGCCGCTTGATAGTCGATTCTGAGGTTTTTCCTCCTCAAGGTAGTGAAGCTGAATGGCTGGATGATTTAGTACGATCGCAATTAATTGAACACTGGGAAAGCCATGATGAACCAGAGCATTTACGGACAATTCGTGACCGCTTACTACGGAATGATTATAAAAATTTTGAATTATTAAAGCTTTATCGAGAAATTTTAATTCATGACGGAATAGCTACTGACGATAGTCCAGAACAAATGAAACTGCGTCTTTCGGGTTTAGTAGTGAAAAGTGACGTCAAATTAAAGGTTCGCAATCGGATTTATCAGTCTGTATTTGACCAGGAATGGGTTGAAAAGGCTCTAGCTGCTATAGAGTTAACTACTCCTCGTCTCGATCCTTGTGATACTGAATTCCTCAAAACGATTGATGAATTAGAAAGAAAACTTCTCGCTTCCCAATTAGCAAATGTAGCTGATGGTGAATGTTCGGATGAAGTTCTCTACGAAGCCTTGCGGGATATCACCCTAAAAGTAGGAGATCTCCTAGAAGCAGACCGTGCCACTATCTATTTACTCAATGAAGAAAGAACCGAACTATGGTCAATTGTTGCTAAAAATGATGAGGGCAAATTTCTTGATATTCAAGTGCGCGTTGGGGAAGGCATTGCTGGTCAAGTTGCCCAGTTTAAGCAAGTTATTAACATTAAGAATGTTTATCAAGATTCTCGTTCTTCCCTTGTTAAAGAACACGACAAAAAATATAACTATCATACCGATAATGTCTTGGCTTTCCCCATCTTAAATGAAGCTAAAAATGTAGTAGCAGTCATCCAGTTACTTAACAAGTTAGAGCAAGGAAAAAACGGGAGTAGTCCCTCTCACCCAGTAATTGCTCAACAGGGTTTTAACGAGCTAGATCAAGGAAGATTAGCAAGATTCGTTCCTTCCATTAGGCGTATTCTGGAAAGCTGCCAATCTTGCTATAGAACTACAAAAAAATTACGAGCAACCGCAGCACTTGCAGAAGCCACTCGTTCTCTTGATAAAAGCAGTTTAGATACTAAAGAAATACTGCGGCGAGTGATGGATGAAGCCAAAAAATTGATGAAGGCTGACCGCAGCACCCTTTGGTTGATAGATTATGATCGTGGAGACTTATGGACAGAAATTCCTGATTTAGGAGAAAAGCGATGCGAAATTGGTGTTGGCTTTGCTGGTCAAGTAGCACTCTCCCGTGAACCAGTAATTATTCCCTTCGACTTATATGAGCATCCCGGTTCAGAAACAGCGAAAAAAACGGATCAAGAAACGGGTTATCGCACTTGTAGTTTACTATGTATGCCGGTCTTGAATCCTGACGGCAAATTGCTCGGTGTGACCCAGTTACTTAACAAAAATAAGCCGGGTAAATTTCCCAACTATGACCCTACAGAATGGCCCAAACCACCTGACCAATTTAAAGCTAGCTTCGACGAAAATGATCGACAGTCTATGCAAGTTTTCAATGAACGGGCTGGAGTCATTCTCCAGTATGCCAAAACTCATGAAAAACTCAAGCAGCTAGCAGAGATTAAACCAAAAGAAGAAGTTTATAACACTCTAGCTATGTTGAGTAATGCTGTGGGTAACCACAGTGATGAAACTCTTTACAATGCCATTTACAGCATGCTGAGTTTTATTACTATATCAGTTAGCAAATCATTACAAGCTGCTGCTACAAATATTTTTATTCTTAACTCAACTGAGAATGAATTTTGGTCACTAATTGTAGACCCTGAGACAAATAAACTCCAAGAAATTAATCTTCCTGCTAATCACGTAAGTTTGTCAGAAATTATTGACTCTACAAATGCTAGAAATGCTCTTAGCCTAAATACCAATTCAGAGATAAATATTTCTGCTCTCATACAATTAGCGACTAACCAGCTTAGTCAGGATGCTATTGAGAACCTATTAATCTTACCTTTGCGGAATCAACAAGGATATTTAGTAGCAGTTATTGAACTAATCAACAAGTTAAAAAACGATTCCTCTATTCAGCTTTCCCAACAAATTGACCCCAAAGGATTTACACAAGTAGACCAAGAAAGATTAGAGCAGCGTACTGAGTCAATTTTACCAATCATTGAAGGTTTCCAATCTTTTTATCGAGAAATTAAGACGATTCAGGGAGAACGAGAAATAGATGCGCTCTGGTCAGCAATTAGTTCAGTGAGCCAGAGTTCTCGGAGTACTAAAGAAATACTTCGTAAGGTAATGCAAGCAGCAAAAAAACTCACCAATGCCGACCGCAGCACACTCTGGTTGGTGGATCGTAAGCGTGGTGATTTGTGGACGGAACTTCCTGGTATCAAAAAACGGCGCTGTCAAATCGGGGTTGGTATTGCTGGTCAGGTAGCCGCTTCCCGTAAGCCAATGATTATTCCTTTTGACTTATATGACCACCCCGATGCTCTTAATGCTAAAAAAACTGACCAAGAAACTTTATACCGTACTTGTAGTTTATTATGTATGCCAGTTTTGAGTTTTGATGGTGAATTGCTGGGTGTCACACAATTACTCAACAAACGGAAACCGGATAGTTATTCAGAATACAACCCTAGTGATTGGCCGCAAGTTCCCGACTACTTCAAAGCAAGTTTTAATGAAAGAGATCGAAGGTATATGGAGATATTTAATAATCAACTGGGTGTTGTTCTGCAAAACGCTAAGTTCTAGATGCAAACTAAAGGTCAGTTTTCCAGGAGTCAATGTGTCAGCAATAACAGTTTCCTCGTTTCTGAAACTTGACCCCTGACCTCGATGCCATGCTAATTTAGTGGATGTTATTCTTGCCTGACAGTTTCAGGGACACCCACCGTCGAAAGTCCTGCAAGGGTTCTCAAATTTTGAGAGCGAATCAATTCCTGGAAGTTCAAGCTAGAACGCCCTTCAATCTGGGCAACAGTTTTAATCGTAGCTAAAAGGTGCTGGGCAGCTTCAGTTTCGCTGTAGCCCCGTCTTTGAGCAATTTTGACAGCGGCAGCATCGGCATTAAGTTCTGACTCCGAAGAGCGATTGCCACGCCAAATTTGCGTCCCAGCGATCGCGCTTAATCCCGTAGCAACCACAACGCCGACTGCATCCGCTTGCGCGATTTCCACTATCCCTGCTAACAGCCCTGCCAAGGTGACTGCTTGATAAACATCTGGCTTAAACCACTTGATACCCACTTGCCAACCGACAGTCCGTAAAATCAACAAATCCCGCTGAGGTTTCGGCAAGCGACGCCACAAATCAAAGTTGATATAAATAGGTCGCTCCCCAGACCAAGGCATAGGGAAAGGGCTTTCAATTACTGTAGTCTGTTGCGGCTTGCTCACAATTTTCGTCAGCATCCGCCCAGAAGCAGGCATAATGTCAAGCAAACGGCGAATTTCAGGCTCTGGATTCATGGGACTAGTAGTAAGGGATGAGAGATGATCACTTGAAAGCAGGGGGAGTGGAAAGGTTTTTAACCTTCCTGCCCTGTGAACAAACTATCCCATTCAAAACTCAAAACTCAACACTTCTCGGCAAGAATCTTGAGGAGAGTACTCCACCACCAAATATAAGGCTTTTCCTTAGTCAAATAAATTATAATAATTAGCTATCTTGCAGTTGTCATAATTATCTATCATTAGGTCGCAATAGTTTGCCTTCTTAAGATCTTCAACATTTACTAAAGCAGCGCACAACCTCCGGCTCGAAAAGTACAACTTTTTGGAATTCTGGGAATTGTCCCCTATGGAGACGCACAGCAACTTGCCCCAAAGTTTCACTAAAGAGAATCTGCTTGAATAAAAGTTTGTCAGTCAAGGACATTATATGGATAGCAGTAGCTGCTTCTCCCTCCCACCCAAAACCTACATTAAGTTGTAGATGATGCATTTCATGAATGCAGCGGAACATCATGTTAATTTCCGGTCCAAGCAGCTCAGAGTTATTTCCTTGGGTGCTGATCATTAATTTTCTTTGGTAGAAATCAGCATATATATCCTCTAAACAAAGCTCTGAGCCTCTAAAGTAAGGATCGAAGTCAACATACTGAAAACTCATTCCCTGTAATTCTATTTGAGCTAAATCAACAATAAATTGACTAAATTCTCTAGCTACCTGAGTCGGAATTTTATAATTGGGAGCGGCGATGTAATACTCGGCTATATCTTTGATTTTCATGCAAGCTCTTTAATTAAAATTTCTATAGAAAACAGAAGAGAAATAAAAGTGTGACGCTTCAGTGTTGATCTTTCTTTCATCCCTGAGCAGAATTAATAACTCCATCTAATTTTGCAGTTTATCTGCTTTAATTGCTTCGATATAATTACGTATCTTTTTTTATTAAGCTTCAGTAAACAAAAACCGTAGATCTACGGATAAAAATCTATTTTCTTTCAATGAAGATAATTGCAAGCTAATTAAAGTAACGCCACTTACAAGACGAATTAAAAATTGAATTACTGAAAATAATGATTTTTGCGAAATCATATATTTCCCCTAATATTATTAATAATTAGAGAGTATGGGTAAAGACTTAATCTATTTGTTGATCTCATTAGTATTGCTATCAAGATCAGTGATCAATTATTTTTTGTGACCAGAAAATATTTAAGATTTAACAATTCTCCGCTGAAACTAATTAAAGACCAATGACTTATTATTTTATATATGGCAGCAAAAAATTATTTGAAGCTGGTTAATTGCTCCGATTTAACAAACGCTATCTATTTGCGAAGAATGGTACTGTATCGTACACAAAGAGACTGCTTTAAAATTAACTTGGCATAAAAAATAGAGATGTCCCCTAGGGATATCTCTACAAAATAAGCTAGAATTTCCTAACTTTATATTTAAGACTTCTCAATCTAAGTCAATGTTTTTAGACACTGATCTACTAATTAAAATGGTGCCTTCCTAGCCAATCAATAATTTGTCGGTTTACTGCTTCCGGTTTCTCGTCGTGAGGACAGTGGCCCGCCTGAGGGATGCCAACAAATTCAACATCTTGTCCTCTCTCGCTGGGCTGTTGGTAAATAGTAGCACCAGAAACTGGTGTCCAGGGGTCATCTTCTCCCCAAATTACTAGTAAGGGGAGCTGTAGCTTTGGTAATAATTCTCTAGGAGAAGGGCCAGGAGGAGCACTGAGAACTGAGGCAAAAACCTCTTGAGCACCTGGATCACAGGAAGGATTGTAGAGTAATTCTACTAGTTCTTCAGTAATGGCTTCCGGGTCGCGGTACACTTGGCTCAAAGTGCGGCGGATACGATTTTTTTGGCGAATGCGGTCAAATAAGAATGGGCCGATAGTTCGAGAACTCACTAACTTACTAAAGGTTCCCATCACCAATCGCAGTGGTAGATTCAGTTCATCGGGACGGTGATTGAGTCCACCAGCACTGTTAATTAAGACGCCGCCAGCAGCAATTTCCGGGTAATCTGTAACCACCATCAGACTTAATAAACCACCGATGGAGTTACCGACAAAAACGGTAGATTCCCCAATCTGAGATTCCCAGAAATCCTTTAACTGCTGTTGCCATAGATCTAGGGTGTAATCTAGTGGTGGTTTATCGGAGCCACCAAATCCCAGAAGATCAAGAGCAAACACTCGGTAGCCTGCATCTGCTATTGCGGGTATATTCTTGCGCCAATGCCCCAAAGAAGCCCCAAAACCGTGAATCAATACTACAGGTTTACCAGTACCCATGACGGTGTATTGAATCTGATGGTCTTGCCAAGTCCAAAAGTGTTTTTCTAAACTGTTTGCTGCTATCAGCTGTTGTGTAGTCACGGACTATTATTAAGATTAGTTAACTATATCTAGTTTAGTCCCAACTACTCCCTACTTTTCCCCAGAACTAAAAGTCTTTTCTTCCCTGGGCGGTCAAGTAGGGATGGTTAATGGTTCATTAACTGTTCAATATTCCTTTTTCGATTTTTTATTTTCAATCCGGTAGCTGCTCTTTGAGCTGGGCTATATTATCTTGACTCAGGGTAAGCTTGACTTCTAGTTGTTGCTGCTTGTCTCGCACAATGAGTATCTGGTTTTCGCCAGTACTGGAACTTTCCCACTGAGGATTGGTGATTTCAATTTTTTGATAGACGACTTCCGGTATACCAACCCGGAATACAATGTCTTTTTGAGATTGGGGATAAATGTAGAGTTGCAGGCTTTGGGTATCAAATTCCAGCTTGTGGGGTGTGGTGCTGCGTTCCTGATCTGAGTCAGGTTTGCGCCAGTATAGCGTGATGCCGCGTACTTGAGGTGTTTGTAACTTAAATATTTCGTCGAACCGCTGAGCTTCCCAGTCAATTGCACTAATATTGTCTGATTGGGGAATTAGTCGCTGTCTCCAAGCAACTTTTTTGTTGTTGAAGCTTTCCCACAACTTGCTAATTTTGGCTAAGTTACCACCATTTTCGGGATTATCGCTATTCTGTTGCCAGATAATTTTGGGTTGCATAGAGTTACCATCGCTGGTTGGAGCTTTTTTTCTAAATTTTAGACTTCCTAGTTAAGCTCGCTCCAATTTAGATGCAATTTACTGGTTTTACGTCTATTAGCATGGAAAGTCTGTAGAACAGCATTGAACCTTCTCGCTATCAACTCCCCTAAGATGGACTTGCCAATCATCTACCACCCTGACTACGTCGCACCACTCCCAGAGGGGCATCGTTTCCCCATGCCCAAATTTGGTAAACTCTACGAACTGCTTTTAAGCGATCGCATCGCCACTATCGAGCAATTCCACACCCCCCAAATTCCCCCTAGGGAGTGGCTAGAATTAGTCCACACGAGAGAATATATTCTGGCTTATCTTGAGGGGACTCTCGACGGCAAAGCCCAGCGACGTATTGGTTTACCGTGGAGTGAAAGTCTCGTTAAGCGTACCTGCACAGCCGTAGGCGGCACCATCCTCACTGCCCAACTAGCACTAAGTAAGGGTTTAGCTCTAAATACCGCTGGTGGCACCCATCATGCTTTTCCTAGTTATGGATCGGGTTTTTGTATATTTAATGACTTAGCCATTGCCAGTCGTGTCCTTCAACATCTGGGATTGGTTAATCAAATTCTGATCATTGATCTCGATGTTCATCAAGGAGATGGCACTGCCTTTATTTTTCAAGGTGATCCAAGTGTATTTACTTTCTCAATGCACTGCGAAGTTAACTTCCCTAGCACCAAACAACAAAGTGACTTCGACGTTCCCCTACCCCCAGGCATGGATGATGATGCCTATCTACAAACACTAGCAGCTCACCTACCGAATTTACTCTCAGAAGTCAAGCCAGATTTAGTACTTTATGATGCGGGAGTTGATCCTCACGCAGGCGATCGCTTAGGTAAGTTAGCTCTAACAGACACGGGTATCTACCGCCGCGAGATGCAGGTTTTAAGTACCTGCGTCAAAGCTGGCTATCCGGTCGCCAGCGTCATTGGTGGTGGCTATGCCAATGACCTCGATGGCTTAGTTTACCGACACTCCTTACTCCATCGCGCTGCCAGTGAAGTCTATTGCCAACATCGTCTTTAATGGGAAACTATCATAGAGAAGAGTCATCAGTTTTATTGATAACAGGCTTTTCTTGCTTGTAGACGAGAAAGATACTACTCTTTTACTCTCCACTCCCTAATCAGCTCCAGGAGACATTGTGCTGCTATCCAAAGGTTTTGAAATTGAGATGTACACTGGCACCCCCCAAGGGGAAATTGTCGGTTTCTCTGACCAGATTGTGGCTAACCTAGACGGGGGATTTGTGCGAGAACCCGATAGCCGTAATGTGGAATATACTACTGCACCTTTGTCTTGCTATGAACGCCTGTTGTGTGCCTTGGTACGTCCCCGACGGCAGTTGCGCAAGTATTTAGACAGTCTAGGGGGTTATACGCTAATTCCTGGCAGCACCTTGTCCTTAGGAGATAGCACTCGTTTCTATCGTTCCGACCCCAATAACCCTTACCACGACTATATAGAAAATTCCTACGGCACCAAAGTTGTCACAGCCAGTGTCCATATCAATATCGGTATCTCTGACCCAGAAATACTGATGCGGGCCTGTCGTCTGGTGCGGGTGGAAGCTCCCCTCTATCTTGCTCTTAGTGCTTCTTCTCCCTTTTTAGACGGAGAACCCACGGGCTATCACTCTACCCGTTGGGGACTTTTTCCCAAGACACCAACCAATGTTCCATTGTTTGAGAGCCATGCTCACTTTATTGCATGGACACAGGAGCAATTGGTAGCTGGGACAATGCGCAACGTACGGCATCTGTGGTCTTCTGTTCGACCTAATGGCAACCGACGACCCTATGACCTCAATCGGCTGGAATTGAGAATCTGCGACTTAATAGTAGACCCGATTGCTTTGCTGGCAGTCACGGCACTTTTAGAAGCACGTCTTACTCAGTTGCTGGAAAATCCTAGTTTGGATCCCCTAGAAAGCAGTATCTTGGCAGCCTCAAAAGGTGCCGCTGAGCTGGTGACTCTGACCGATGCCAATGAAGTTGCTGCGGCTAGATCCAGCTTAGACGCCGAAATGACTCACTGGCAGGATGGCAGAAAAATTTTGGCAAGAGACTGGATTGAGGAAATTTACCAAGAAGTTTGGCCCACTGCGAAAAAGCATGGTTTTAGCTGCTTCCTTTCCCCCGTTAAGAAAATTTTGCGGGAGGGAAATGCTGCTCAGCAGTGGTTACAACTACTCTCAGCTGGTTTCGATAGCCAGCAGGTCGTGATGCAGGCCATTCGAGACGTGGCAGAGCAAGAACAGGAAATGGAAGAAAATTTGTGCCAGGTACTAGCTGCTTAGGTTTGGTCATGAGATGAACTTACCACAGTTGAGAGTTCAAAATATTTAACAAAACAGACAAAATATATATCATGTCTTTCTCAAGGGAGCATTACCTAAATGTTCAGGGAAAACTGTGATACGACAGAGCCTGTTTAGGGGATTCATGGTAAAAGTTGTCCTAATTAACCCGCAAATTCCGCCAAATACCGGAAATATTGCCCGAACTTGTGCTGCTACCGGGACTGAGTTGCATCTAGTGGGGCCACTGGGCTTTGAAATTAGCGATCGCTATCTGAAAAGAGCTGGGCTAGATTACTGGCCCTACGTCCAACTTCAATACCATGATTGCCTAGATGCTTTTAAAGTTTTTCAGCAAGATCAAGGTGGTCGATGGGTTGGTTTCAGTGCTGCAGGAATATGTAGTTATGTGCAGTTCCAGTTTCAGGATAATGACTGGCTGTTGTTTGGTAGCGAAACTGCTGGTTTACCTCCCTACGTTTTAGACGCCTGTCAAGCCACTGTGCGTATTCCCATGACCCAGCCAGGAGTCCGTAGCTTGAATCTTTCTGTGAGTGCTGCTGTCGGTTTATTTGAGGCACGACGCCAGCTAGGCTATTTGGCATGAGGTCTTTTACCCTACCTTAAAACTACATACATATATATAGATATATGTATTTAATCTCACTGGAATTTAAAGTAAATTGAGGGAGTTCTCACTGCACCATTTCTAGCGGCTCCTTATTTGTCGGTTTCTCGAAATATTCTAGATAGGCAATTAAGGTATCTGCTAGTAGCAGTAATTCCTAGGGAAATGATAAGAAATTCCTATAGCAAACTCCCTGAGGGGCTAGTGAGGGAATCATCGATTTTCTTCAAATAAAATTACTCCTACCTCAGGGTCTAAAAGCACTCAAATACAAGCATTTCAGGGTTTAAATGTCTCTCATAGTTAGTCAAGAGTAGGTGAATAAATGGTTCAAACTTGACTACTATACGGTTGTTGTTTTACCTAGGATTAGCGTAAAGTTCAAGATCGCTCAATTGACTAGACTATGAGTTGCACTACTTTCAGCGAGGGCAAGATACTCAAGTAGCATTATGGTCAGCCAGCCCTGGCTATTTTGTTTGCATTTGTTATCTTCTTCCGGAGTAAAGCCTATAAATCCAGTATGTTCTTTTATGCAGAATGCATGGTCAGCAGCTAAAAATCGACAGCCTCTCTCGTCAGAACAGTCCTGTCTGGAGACAAGTGATTACTGCTGTTTTAAGAGTGGAGTGAGTGATTACTATCAAGAACAAAATTTTTACCCTGTCAGGTCAACTTGTCTAAATCGAGAAAGCAGGTTAATCTTGCCTAAGCATGATAATCGTCTGTGATTTAGATCACGATTTTGGGTTAGTTGTCTCATTGACTGGTAAAAAAAATCTTCATTATTAACAGTTAGGTGCTCGTCACACACCAGGAGGTCATTGTTGAAACGAAGACTTACGCAGAAGGTCAAAAATGTTCCTTTGTGTGCAGCGGACTCTTCTGATGCGTTATCAAAGCTATCTGTAGGAAAGCATCCGGTTGGCACAAACTCTACAACCGAGCTAGACCGCAGAGCTCGCACCTCTGCCGCCATGATTGGATTGGCAATCTCAATGGGTGCCTCGGGCTTATTGCTGCCTCAACAGGGCGACGAAGCCATAGCAGTTGAGCCAGAAGCCGCCGCCGCATCGAGGCCGTCGATGCCGGTGAAGCCAGGAACAACGAGTAACTATCAAGGTATCTCGTTGCCTCCAGCTGAACACCAGGTACAAAAAGGACAGACCCTTTGGGAATTATCCCAAACTTACCAGGTGAAGCCGCAACAAATTGCAGCTTCTAATAACATCAAACCCAATGCAATTCTCCCAGTCGGACAGAAGTTAAAAATTCCTTCAGTTAATGGTGAGGTTGGCAGGGAAAAAGCCGGCGAAGCCGTCGAAAATTTATCTAAGTCTTATGGTGTGGAACCGTCCAAGAGGCTCTCATCAGCCTCGGTGTCGGATGATCAGTCAAAAAACTCTGTCAATGAGCTTTTAAGAGCGCGACAAGAGTTAGCTCTCGACCGTTTAAAAACGGAGAGGGACCGTTTGAATTTCAGTCTGGCGGAGTTGAGGTCTGAGGAGTCTGCTAACCTGTCTGAACTGGCTCAGATGCCCAGTTCACTATCTAAATCTAATCAACTGTCTACCTCCGTTACTTTACCGCCCGCAGTTCTCAAATCTGAGAAGTCGGTAGCGAAAGTATCAGAGCCAGTGGTAAGTGTCCCTACTAGTCCGGTGATTATCCCAGATTTGTCTCCGGCTCAGTCAAGTTTACCGGAAGTTGAATCAGCCGAAATAAAAGGAACAGAGTCTGTATTGATTCCGGTTCCTTCCCCGGAAACTGCGGCTTCACTGGCAGTTAAACCAAGAGCAACAACATCTAATAATCTAGCAAGTGTCGAATTAACGACTGACAATAGCGTGCCTCAACTACAAGCACCACAGTCAGTTGATCTGGGAACTGTACAGGTAACAAAAGCAGCGGATGTTTACCGAGTCCAACCCGGAGATACAATTTTTGATATTGCTCGTAGCCATGGCTTCTCTGACTTAGAGCTGATCAAGTTAAATCGGCTGAATAATCCTAACCTGATTAGCATCAACCAAGAGCTGAAAATCCCCCAGAATTCTCAAGTTCCAGTTATCCCTAGCATCAAAACTCAGGCTTGGGCGTCACAACAGCAGGAGCAAGAGGTTGCAGTACCAACTTTAGCTAGTAATACTGTGTCCAACAGTCTCAGAGCTGCTGTGCCAATACCAGAACAACCTAATTCACAAGCAGTTCTGCGTCCAGTTCTGGCACAATCTACTATTGTGGCAAATGGGCAACCAAACTCTACACTCTTGGCTGACAATAGAGCGGATCAGACAACTGAATCTGAGAACAACGCCTACATTGAGCAATTAAGGTCTGACATTCTCAAGCTACGCAAAGAATATCCTCAAGGCGGTGAAACTAATCAAGTTAACAAACCCCGCAATATTGAGGTTTCTACTGAGGTAAATCCGGCTGTTGAGCAATTAAGGTCTGATATCCTCAAGCTACGCAAAGAATATCCCCAAGGTGGTGAAACTGCTCAGGTTGTTACCTCTGAAAGTATCGAAGTTCCCACGAGAGAAACTCCGGTAGTTGATAATCGGAACAGCAAATTATCTACATCCGAGCGTTTTTCTTCAGATTCAAATCTTGAGCAGCCAACTCAACGTACTTCCATTCCTATAGCAGTACCTAAAGCTGCTGCTATATCTGAGAAGGAAAGCTCTGCTTCCATCGAAATTGAAGTGCCTTCAGCTAGCATAACTGTAGAGGAACAAAAACCACAGGCGCGACAATTAGTGCAACAAGGGCCAATTACCATACCTGTGCCTAAACCTGAACGGCAAAGATTGGCAGCGGTTCCGGCACCAACGAGTAGCTATAACCCAATAATGAACACCCCACTAGGAGAAATGGTTTCTCCTCAGTTGCCTCCACTGTCGGCACCAGATATGTACCTGCCGGATAGCCCGGCCCCTTTTAATGGCTATATTTGGCCGACTAAGGGCGTAATTACCTCAGGTTATGGTCGGCGTTGGGGACGGATGCATAGAGGTATTGACATTGCTGCACCAATTGGTACACCAGTTGTTGCAGCCGCTCCTGGTGTTATCGTTTCTGCTGGTTGGAATTCCGGTGGTTACGGTAAATTGGTGGAAATCAAACATCCTGATGGCAGCTTGACACTATATGCCCACAACAACCGGATTTTGGTGCGTCGGGGGCAAGAAGTTGCCCAAGGTGAGCAAATTTCCGAAATGGGTAGCACTGGTCGCAGCACGGGTCCTCACTTACACTTTGAGGTGCACCCGTCGGGACGTGGAGCAGTTAATCCCATTGCTTATCTGCCTCGTCGGTAAGCTACGGGCAACAAAGCTCAAGATATGTTTGTGTAGGGAGCCTCCTGGAACCCTACACACATCCGTTTTCTCCTAGCCACAGCTACATCTGATCAAACTTCTCGCGAGATGTCAGAAGGAAGAGATTAAATTTTTTCTTACGGACTTTAATTACGACTTACATTTCCTCGCCTGGATATGTTAAATTAATAAACGCCCGCAAAAATTAATCAGGCTCAGTAGCTCAGTGGTTAGAGCAGGGGACTCATAAGCCCAAGGTCGCAGGTTCAAATCCCGCCTGAGCCATTTGTTAAGAAACCAAAGTTAAATCTGGGATCTAAGTAGACATAGATGACAATAAATAATTGCTTGGCGTTTGCCCTGTCCACCGTTTGAAGACACGGTGGGTAGCATTGGGTTCAGAAAATCCCAGCAAAAAAGCAACATCGTGAATAGCCGTGTTCGGTTTCTGCAAATATTGACCACTTAAGACAGTTTGCCTCAAAAACCAGTCGGTTGTTTGGCATTGAGAAGCGTAAATTTGTATCAAAGATGCGCTGATGCTCAGATGTATCAGCCGGACGGGGAAATTGAAACCAGACGGTATAAAGTCGCAGCGATTGTCCGGTTAGTGCTTTTGTGGTAGTTAATAAAGACGAAAATGTGCTTTCAAGCCTGCCTAGGTTCTTCCAGTAGGTAATTTTTCCCCTCATTCACAAGATCACAATCGCAGTACACCATTTGATGAGTGCAACTTTTGTGGGCGTGTTATCCGTTATTCTCCAGTCTATTGGACTAATGTGCTAGGTGTTTGTGGTGCCTATTCTGGCAAAGCTTTACACAGAACCCTCTGCTAGTGACATGACCCGCGATGCTGTGAGAGGGGTTTATCAAGCTGTCCATCAATATGGCGGTGTTGTGATGGGAGAATATTTGGGGCAAATATTGTTGATTTTCTGGACGCGAGAGGTAGCTTTTGCCATGGTGCAGTCGCCTCTTTTCCAATCCTGGATACCTTGGTTTGGGCTAATGACCTTACCCCTATTGCTTTTAGGACAAAGTGAACTGTTAAAGACTGTTATTTCTAGCATGCCTATATTTGATTTCACACCCCTTGGTTTTATCCTATGGGAATTGTGGCTCCTCGTTGTGGGAATATCTCTACTGCGCGTACCGCTAAGATTGGTAATTAAGCCAAAGTTGACTTGAATCAAAGGGAACAGCAGCAATAACGAGTGCTAGCATTGTTTCATCGCTTTGCTCCACCTTATCTCATAGTAGTGAAGTTAGAAGAGAGGATAGAGGCGCTGGCAGACGAAGTGAGCAATTCGCAGGAAGTAATTACCTCGGTGTGAAGAAAAAGAAGCAAGTTTCTTTGATGGTGGGGTCAGATGAAAATTGAAATCCAGGGACAAGATGCGGTAGCAGCAACAGAAGAAATTCTGGCAATTGAAGGAGTCGAAGGAAGCTACGAGACTCTTGATGAAGTAGAACGGGAAGGAACTCTCGCCACCATCGCTACGATTGTGGGAATTGTGGGAGGAAGCATGGCTATCGCAGAGAAGCTTTACCAGTTAAATCAGAAGTGTCAGAAATCCCTGCTAGAAAATAAGACTCCCAGAATTGAGAAAGTTATGATTGTGGCTGATAATGGCAAAAGGTTACTGCTCAAAGACGCGACGGTAGAGCAAATTAAGGAGATTCTGGAAGACTAAAAACCAGCAGTAATGAAGATTCTCCACCTCGACCTCAAGCTAGTTGGGAATAATTACGCCGAATTTCGTTACTTCTGGGATAATCCTAACGAGTATCAGTCCCATCAGCTTCCTTTGGCAGAAATTACTGACCTGATTGGACGGGCAGAAACCGACTACTACGTTTACTCACATGTGGATCATGCCAAGACAGGTCAAGCACTGTACAACTGGTTAGACGGAAGCCAACGTAATCTTCAACGTGCGCGTGACCAACACGAACGCCAAGGTATTGTGCTTGCTATTGCTGCAAGCGCTAGACTTGCTCATCTACCGTGGGAAGTGCTGCACGACGGTCAAGATTTTTTGGTAGAACGCAGACCTGCCATAATTCCCATTCGCTGGGTAAAGGATGAGAACGAAAGGCAACTGACCATAGAAGAACAGCCACAAAATCGGGCGCTGAATCTTTTATTTATGGCAACTTCTCCCCTGGGAATTGAACCTGAATTGGATTTTGAGGCAGAAGAAGCCCAGATTTTAACCGCAACGAAACGCAAACCCTTATCTTTGACGGTGGAAGAAAGCGGTTGTCTCGAAGAGTTGCGTTGTTTGGTGGAATATTATGATAAGGGACACTTTGATGTCATTCACCTGACAGGTCATGCCACATTTCAAGATAATCAACCTTGCTTTATCACTGAGACAGAATATGGAGAACCGGAATACAGCAGTGCAGAAGATATCGCAGACCGACTCCAATTCCAACTGCCAAAACTGATTTTTCTCTCAGGCTGTCGCACGGGTTACTCAAGGGATGAAGGTATAATTCCCTCGATGGCAGAGGCATTACTCAATCAAGGTGCAACTGCTGTTTTAGGATGGGGTCAAAAAGTATTAGATACCGATGCTAGTACAGCCGCTTCTAGTTTGTACAAAGAGTTATCGGCCGGAAAATCTTTGTTAGAAGCCGTTGCACTTACCTATCAAGCATTGCTGAAAAATAAAGCCCGTGATTGGCATATATTACGTTTATATGTAGCAGGAAAAATACCCGGTGCTTTAGTCACGCCTTTAGTCACGCGAGGTCGTAAACCTGTTCCTCCTCCCTCGATTACTCCTGAGTATATTGACCCAGAAACCAAGAGCTTAAGAGTAGCTAGTCGCAAGGAATTTGTAGGTCGTCGTCGTCAATTACAAAATTGCTTGCGAACTCTTAAGACGGATGATGACAAGGTGGGAGTTCTCATTCATGGGTTCGGAGGATTGGGAAAAAGTACCATTGCGGCTAGATTATGCGATCGCTTCTCAACACGCGAAAAAGTAGTAGTTTTGTGGCGACAGATTGATGAATCTACTCTTGTTAAGAGGTTAGCAGATAAGCTCAGAAACTCAGAACAACGCACAGCACTCAAGGAAAGTCAAGAAGAACTCAAGTATCGGCTGCGATATTTATTTTATGAGTTAAACGAAGCGGGTGAGAAACCTTTCTTATTTGTCCTCGATGACTTTGAATGGAATTTAGAACCTCGCCAAGGACGGTATATTCTTAAAACAGAAGTAGCTGAGATATTAGAGGCGTTAGTCTGGGCAGTTCAGGAGGCAAACTCTAGGAATCGAATAATCATTACTTGTCGTTATGATTTTGACTCGGATTTGTTAGGATTATTCTATAAACAACCGTTAGAAGCTTTCCGTAAATCTGATTTACAGAAAAAGCTAAATCGACTCGAAGCGTTTAACTCTGAAAAGATTGATAAAGGTTTAGTCAAAAAAGCCTTACAACTGGCTGATGGTAATCCTCGTCTTTTGGAGTGGTTAAATGATGAGGTTTTGTTGAAAGAAGAAGCTAATTCGAGACTTAGTGAACTAGAGTCTAATCCTGAAGAGTGGAAGAGAGAAATAATTCGGGAAGAGTTATGTGAGCAAATAGACAAAACTCTTGAAAAAATACTCAGTCATTGTTTGGCGTTTGAAATTCCCGTTCCCTGGCCAGCATTAGAGGCAGTTTGTGAGTCTATCTCTGGTTACAAGGAGCAGTTAAGTCGAGCGGTTGAGTTAGGACTTGTAGAGGTGAGTCCTAAACCCGATGAGTCTCAACGAGTTTATCGAGTCTCCCGGATTTTGCCCCACATTATACCTGGTATTTGCCTGCCTCAAGAACCAGAAGTGTATTATTTATACCAGAAGGCATCTGAGAAATTACATGAATTGTGGGGAAATAGGGGAAACATAAGCTTAGAAAAATGGCGAGAAATTTTCAGGCTAGTGTTTACTGATAAAGATAATCCAGATCGATTCAGGCAGGGCTTTTCTTGGATGCTGGAAGTTCAGTATAACAGAGAAGCTGATATAGCCTTAGAAATAGAGCTAATAGAGGTTAGTTCTGAACTATCAGGCGCTCATTTATTTCGGCAATTAGAAGTTTACTTACAGCAGGAAAAATGGAGAGAGGCTGATGAAGAAACAGCCTGGATATTTTATTTGGTAATGATCATAAGAGAATACAAGGACTGGTGGGAATTATTTAAAAAGTTTCCCAGCCAAACTTTAAATGAGATTGACCGACTTTGGGTGAGTTACAGTGAGGGGCATTTCGGATTCAGCGTCCAAAAATGTATCTGGAAAAGCTTAGGCGGAAACTCAGAACGAGATGATGAGACTTGGAAAACTTTTAAGAAACAGGTAGGGTGGGATGTACAAGGTAAATGGAGAGAAGACCACACAATGCTTTGTAAATCAGAATCAAACGAAGGAAATCTACCCGCTTTGATTTATACCCGTAGAGGAAATAGTGGAGGATTTTGTGTAGATTTTTATCCTGTTGAGGAGTGGTTCTCTTCTCTCAGGTTCAAACCTGACCCATAAAATATAGGCTTTTTCACCGCTTTTTTGAACTTACTTTTTTCACTTTCTCTACGGATTCATAACCTTTCCACAATTTCGATACCTAGCATCTCACCTTTCAAACAACTGCATTGCTATCTTCATGTCATAGCAATTAGCCAACACAAACTTTTTCTGCTACTACCTGAACTTTAACGCATCAAAAATCTGAGAAGTGGCGAATCAATTCTGCAACCGACCAAGCTTGAGCGATCGCACCTCTAGGTGAGTGAGGCGGATCACCGTCAAAAATTTCAGAAATTGAACCCATACAAGCTTGTTCTTCAAAATGCTCCAGCAAAGGCTGCCAATCAAAGGGAACGGGTTGTGTTGGGTAGAATCGCTGCCAAGCGCGGATAAATGAACCAATCAGCCAACCCCAGACACAGCCTTGATGGTAAGCTTTTGCGCGACACCCCTGATTACTGCTGTAGTGACCGATGTAATCAGGGTCACCCGGATCCAGGCTGCGTAAACCGTAAGGAGTCAATAGGCGATCGCGTGCCACTTGTAAAACTAGACGTGCCTGCTTTTGAGGAAACCCGCAATGATATAACGAGAGGGCCAGTACGGCATTAGGGCGAATTTGGGCGTTGCATCGGTCATCTGGCTCAATCGTATCGTAAAAGTAATTGCGCTCTGGATTCCAAAACTTTTGCAGGGAAGCCCTCACTTTATTTGCCTGCTGTATATAGTGTTGAGCATGGTGTAACAGGCGCACCCGATCAGCGATCGCACCGACGACCATTTTTTCAGTCCACTTGCTAATCCAACACAAGGCTGAGTACCAGAGGGCATTAATTTCTATCGGCTTTCCTCTGCGTGGTGTGATCGGCTTGCCATCAATCACCACATCCATCCAGGTAAGTGCCATCTGAGGAGTATCCCAAATCATTAACCCATCAGAGGCGTCAACTTGGATATTGTAAATGGTGCCAGATGTATAGGCTTTATAGATTTTCCTTACTACGGAATACTGCTGAATCAGAAAATCCCAATCCTGCGTTGCTTCTAAGTAAAGTCCTAGGCTTTCAATCCACCATAGCGAAGCATCGATGCTGTTATATACTGGCCTAGCGCCAGCATCAGGAAAGGTATTAGGAATTAAACCATCAACACAATAACTACCAAAGGTTTTGAGTAATCCCTTAGCCAAAGACCAACGCCCAGTTGCTAGAGCTAATCCCGGTAGGGCAATTAGTGTATCACGCCCCCAGTCACTCAGCCCAGGAAAACCAGCCAGGACAGTTGGCCCAGCAATTGAGGCACGGTAGGCAATAAATTGATCACCTGCTCGCAATAGTTGACGCCAAATTTTCTGTTGCTCAATTTTGCAAGGTATGGAACCCAAGGCGAAGAGTTGATTTTGTCTTTCTTGCTCTGTTTGTACTGCTCGTTCAAAGGAGTGAGTATTCAGCTTGAGTAGCGTCGCTTCCGGCAGTCCCACCCTCGCCTCTAAGGTAATGCTATCTCCGGGGTGCATGAGTACTGTCAAGTAGCCAGGACTATAGAGATCTTCGCGAGAACCAAACCCCTTAGTGTGTTCTTCTGGATAGTAATAATTCCAGTACCAGACTCCCTCTGGTCGATACTTACCAGCACTCCAGTGTAGCTGCCAAGCTGACCCTACTTGACCAGCGCGAATTCCTTGTAGGGAGATTTGATTCGGTTCCACTAATTGCAAGAATTTTAAGTCTTCATCCGCTGATTGCTGGCTGTGAAGATCGCGGTCGGCAATTAAAGGTCGCAACCTCAGTGTGGCTACCTCACTCCCCTCATATCGATACTTAATCAAGATGCGGTTACAGAATTGGAAAACAGGATTGGCTATTCTCCATTCTCCATTGCTAACCGCCCATTCTCCACAGTCTCTGCTCCCCTCTAGACCATAAGGCATAACTAACTGGCGTGTTAGCTGCCAATGTTGGTCATGACTCCAAATCCATTGAGGAATCGGCTCTATGGCAAATGAGTTTAGTAAATGGTAACCCAATGGTTCAATTTTTCTGCCGCCATCCCAAAAATTTGTCGAAATTGCCCAAGTCTTCCCTGCCACTTCCAGGCTAGCATCGAGATGAGAGAGCAACAGAGTACGCCGTCCCGGCGGCTCAAGAGCTGCGACTAACCAGCCATGATAACTGCGAAGGCGAGCATCACAGACTGTTCCACTGGCAAAACCACCCAAGCCATTAGTTAGGAGCCATTCTCTTGTGTCTAAATCCTTCACTGCGTCGCTATCACCCTTGCATGCCCTAGTCTAAGGTTTCTTGCCGGAATTGTCTCCTCCACAGCATATCTAACTAACGCCTCAATCTGAGGGAACTGTCTGGTGTTTTGCTCTCAATGAACTCCTACTCAAAATCGTTATGAGTATGATATAGTTTTAATCGAACGTGTAAGTCAGAAAATCCAAGGAGAATAACTTCATGACCAACCCGACAGAAGGATGTCTGCGGGTAGGCCAAGAGGCCCCCGACTTTACTGCCACTGCTGTAGTAGATCAAGAATTTAAGACGATTAAACTGTCTGACTATCGTGGCAAATACGTAGTTCTGTTTTTCTACCCGCTAGACTTCACATTTGTCTGCCCTACTGAAATCACAGCATTTAGCGATCGCGCTGAAGAATTCAAAGAAGTAAACACCCAAATCCTTGGCATTTCGGTTGACAGTGAGTTCTCTCATCTGGCTTGGATTCAAACAGACCGCAAGTCTGGCGGTGTAGGCGATCTCAACTATCCTCTAGTTTCTGATATCAAAAAAGAAATTAGCACCGCTTACAATGTACTAGACCCTGATGCTGGCGTTGCCCTACGAGGCTTATTCGTCATCGACAAAGACGGCATGCTTCAGCACTCAACCATCAACAACCTATCTTTCGGTCGTAGCGTTGATGAATCCCTGCGTACTCTGAAAGCCATCCAATACGTTCAGGCTCATCCAGACGAAGTTTGTCCCCAAGGTTGGCAACCAGGCGACAAGACAATGGTTCCTGACCCTGTCAAGTCGAAAGTTTACTTTGCCTCTGTCTAGGTATCAGCTAACGAGTCAGCTAGCAGCTTAGAGTTTGACCCCAACAGTAGCTTTGAGAACCAGCTAAACTCATCTGTGTTGGGGTCTGAACCTATCCTGACGAAGAAGGATGCGATCACTAAAAAAAAGCGGTGAATAATAAAAAACGAATATCTTGAGTTATCCTGGGTTTCGTCAAGACATGTTTAGCAGATTTTTCTAACTTATTGACAGAGAAGATAATTCCTATCCCAAACCCCGATGCTGACTTCCACTGACTTTAGAGGCTTACTCAACGAGCGCTTCTTCCGCAATTTTTTCCCGATACCGGCAACTAACAGTCTTCCTCTGGGAGAAATGACTGTTGATTTTGAACTGCCGGATATCACCAATCAGCGTCAGATAAAGTTATCAAATTACCGAGGAAAACAACCTCTAATTCTTGCCTTTACCCGCATTTTCACCGAAAAGCAGTACTGCCCTCTTTGCTTTCCCCACATTAAAGCAATCAATGAAAATTATGAGCGTTTCACCGAGAAAGGCTTTGAGGTATTAATGATTACCAGTACGGATCAACAGCAAAGCCAACTAGTTATCAAAGACCTGGGTATTAAAATGCCATTGCTGTCTGACCCTAGTTGCAGGACTTTTCAAGCTTATCAAGTTGGTCAAGCACTAGGTGCCCCCCTACCTGCTCAGTTTGTCCTTGATCAGCAAGGAAAACTTGGCTTCAAACATCTGTTTTCTTTCCTATCTCCTAATGCTGAGATTGAAGCCCTGCTAAATGTTTCAGTATAATTAGAACCCAATATATAGCAAATAGCTCAAGCCATTAAGGATAATACTCTCAAGATTTTTCCATAACGTGACCTAACTGTCTTGTCTTCTGCCTTATTTTCTGCCAATCTATCTCATAAATAGCCAATATTTAATGGGAGTAGATTCAATGGATGAAACGATTAGGATTAGAGCAGTTGACAAAAGTGATTGGGACAAAAATCTTCAAGGTTTTCAAGCGGAGCAGCTCAAGCAGCTATTCGCTGTGTATGGTGTTGAAGGAAAGGTAATTGGCAATATTTGTGAATCTTTAGAGGGTAAATACTATATCAACGGTAAACCGGAAGTTGACTATCCCTCTCTACAGATGGCAGCGGGGACACTTCTGAAAAGTAAGGGTTCAACACCATAATCGAGTAGCGACATCCAAGGGAATTCATAGCCGCATCCCTGAGATGGTCTGCGGCAAGTTAAGCTTCACTGTTCTACTATTTATTTTTAGAGTCGAATTTGTGCTAGAGAACTGCGAGGATTGAAGCTACGGATTGCCTGAATTTTCTCGTAGTACTCACGCTCAACCTCCGTGAGATCCTTTGGCGTTACAATAACAATCTTTACTAGCTGGTCACTGCGTCCGCCTTTAGGTCTGGGCCATCCTTTACCGCGTAGCCGTAGAGATTGACCAGAACGGATACCAGGGGGAACATTCACACTGACAGTGCCATCTGGGGTTGGCACCTCAATCGAGGCTCCCAGTACGGCTTCATCCGGCGTCACTGGTACTTCGCAAAGGAGATTATCTCCATCGAATTGAAAGAAGGAGTGAGCCTTTAATTCCACATTTAAGTATAAATCTCCCCTTTGCTGGTTATAGGGGTTTGTTTGACCTTTACCTCGGACACGAATGCGGCTTCCGGCCTTGGCACCGGGAGGAATTCGGACATCTATGACTTCACTACCCAAATTAAGCCGTTTTTGGACACCTTTAAAGGCTTCAGACCAGCTGAGATTAATCGTTGCTTCTCGGTCCCCAGCCGTGGTAGTGGCACGGCTTTGAGAACTAGAAAAGTCGCTAAAACCACCAAAGTCGTTAAACCCGGTAGGGCCCGCAGTGTTAGGGCGGTAGGTGTAAGTACGACGGTTGCTTCCAGTTGTGCCAGTAGTGCTGCCAGTATTGAAGCGACCTAGTAATTCGTTGATAAATTCGTCAAAACTGCCGTACTGGCTGAAGTCAAAGCCACCAAAATCCACGTTAGGGGCACCGCTTGGAGACCAAGTTTGTCCCGCTTGTTTCCAATACTGACCAAATTGATCGTATTTTTTACGTTTGTCAGCGTCAGACAAAACCTCGTAGGCTTCGCTAACTTCTTTGAAGCTAGCCTCTGCTTTTTTGTTTCCAGGGTTCATATCTGGGTGATACTTCCGCGCTAGACGACGAAAAGACTTTTTAATTTCGTCTGCGCTAGCGGTTTTACTCACTCCCAGGATTGAGTAATAATCTTTGAAGTCGGTCGCAGCCATAAATTATCTCCTACACTCTCAAGATTTAGTCTAATTTTTTTTCTATGATGCCCTGACTAAGCCGCAACCGCTTCTATACTCAACCATTTACTGTTCAAGTATGGCTTCGGGTTTCGGTAACTGGGCCCAATTAAGCAGTAAGGCTAAAACTTGTCAAGTTTAGTCATAATTTCTCTGCCTGACAGCTAGGGTAGCAAAGCTTTCAATATTTTTAAGTTCGGTTCTTTCTCACCGGAGGGATGGCGATTTCCGTACTCATGAGTGAGTCCTCACACCATCGAGGGTGTGGGGACTCAAAAGATAGAGAATGGTTAATTGAAAATCGAAAATTGACCTTTTACACCAGTAATCGGCTACTAGCATCTATTTTCCATTTGCCTTGATCAATTTTCCATTCCTTCGCTCCGCTCAAGGGCATGCTTAAAGGAAATGAGACTTCTCTTGGTCGCCAAGAGAGCAAAAGCAATGCACAACCGAATGTGAAGTTGGGTTTTTAGATAACTGTTCCGTCGGCAATCACGGCATTTTTGAGTACTACGACAATGCCATTGCGGATATAAAAACCCTCACTCTCACGATTGGATTCTTCCACATGGTCTTTGTTGAGAATTTTGACATTTTCACCAATACGGGCATTTTTATCAATAATCGCTCGGCGAACCATCGTATCCCTACCGATACCCAAAGAAATAATGCCCCGTTTCCTACCAGATTGACGTTCGGCAAATGGCTCATAAAAGTCAGAACCCATAATCAGGGTATCCTCAATTACACAGCCTTCTTCAACGCGAGAACGAACCCCCAAGACTGAGTGGTGAATCCGGCAACTTTTCAGGATGCAGCCTTCCCCAATCATCGATTCTGTCAGATGGCAGTCTACAAGCTTGGTGGGAGGCAAGTAACGGGCGCGAGTATAAATGGGGGCTTCTTTGTGGTAAAAGCTAAATGGTGGTTGGGGTTGTCGAGTTAGCGCCAGGTTCGCGTCGTAGAAAGACTCAATTGTTCCAATGTCTTCCCAGTAACCATCAAATAAATAGGCTTGAACATTGTAGTCTTTTGCCGAAGCCGGAATAATTTCTTTGCCAAAGTCGGTTTTTTCTGGAGATTTAATCAGTAAATCACTCAAAATTTCTTTGTTAAAGACATAAATCCCCATTGAGGCAATGTAGGGTGAGCGCTTTGCCTGTTCGGGGTCTAGTCCGAGTACGCTTGTATCGACCTGCATTTTTTTCAGGTCATCCCCTTTGGGTTTTTCACTAAAGTCAATAATGCGGCCGTCACGGTCAATTTTCATCAAGCCAAAATCTGAAGCCCGCTTCTCGTCAATAGGAACCACAGATAGGGTAATATCCGCTCCAGTTTCCCGATGACGTTCCACAAAGAGTCGGTAGTCCATCCGATAAAGATGGTCTCCTGAGAGAATCACGTATTGATCAACATCCCAATCCAACAACACTCGCAGATATTGGCGAACGGCATCTGCTGTACCCTGAAACCAGTTGGCGCTTTCCGGGGTTTGTTGAGCGGCTAGAACTTCAACAAATCCCTCGGTGAAGCCAGAGAAGTTGTAGGTGCGGTTAATGTGGCGATTCAGAGACGCAGAATTAAATTGGGTCAAGACGTAAATCTTGACAATGTCTGAGTTGATGCAGTTACTGACCGGAATGTCAATTAAACGGTACTTACCTGCTAATGGTACAGCCGGCTTAGCTCGCAGCTTAGTTAACGGGTAAAGGCGAGTGCCTGCACCGCCTCCGAGAATGATGCCTAAAACTCTTTTCACGAAAAACCTCTTGCGTGCCGGTGAAGTATCAAGTCCAGTGTCCGACTGTGCGTGCCAGTTTTCAAGGGGTTAATGTAATACGCAATACATTAGTTGGTTATTCACAGTCTCACTTTGAACACTTTCTTTTACAGGTTACCCTTGTGAGTGTACTTACAAATCCCTACCAGGAGTGAAAAATAACCAAGATGCAGCTCCATCAAAGGTTAAAAATAGGAGCTATAAGCAAGGATCAAGACGGTGAGTACCGACTTACCTAACAAATGGAGGGAGTTTGTTTGATCGAAAAACTAAAATTTCTTACCTGATGCCCAGGGAAATAAATTTACATCAGAAGAGTTTGCAAGTCAATTAATTGACCCAGAAAGAGACTTTGGGCGAGGTAATCAAGCCTTTGGCTGAGCTATTTTGTAAGCTATACGTTTCTATATTTCGTTGACTCATAACCTCTAGAGCAATTCATGGTAGTTATTTTTTCTAAGAAACTTTGCCAATTCGTTGTTATTGGCTCGCAGACCTTCGTAAAAGAAAAATACTTCGCCCTGAACACCAAGTTGACGATTGTACTCAATTATTTTTCCTAAATCTTTGGTGCTGATTCTGAAATTACTGACTTTCATCAGCACCCCAGGAGAAAGTTTTGGTAATTGCTCTACAGTAAATTTATCTATAATCTCTCTCAATAACTTTTTATAGTCGTTCAAGTTACGACGATAAACTAAGGGATGAATAATATCAACTAAACCGCGATTGAGCCATGATTGGGAATCTTGCAGGTATTCTCGAAAGCAAAAATTTGGGGGGTTAGGAGCAATAGACACGAGCAAATTCCGATTAATTGCTTTGACTTCTTGGTGCAGGCTAAACAAAAATTCAGTGAGAATATCAGCACGCCACTGTAGCCATTGTTCCTGCTTTGGTCTTAGTGGAGGATCTTCACCAAACTGCTGACGAAAAAGATTCTTAGTTGATTGGTCGTAGCCACCTTCACAAGGAAATGCAGGTAGCCGATCATCGCCTTGTATACCATCTACATCGTAGTTTTTAACCACCTCAAGGACGAGATTCAACATAAAGTGTTGCACTTCTGAGTCAAGTGCGTTCAACCACTGGAAACCGTTTTTAGTAAGGATGTTACCTTGTTGATCACGGGCAATCCATCCCTTTGCTTGCAAATTTAACTGAAATTGTTGTTTGCGTTGGTCTTTAATACTTTCGTGAGAATAGGCAAAACCGTATTCAAACCAGGGGATAATTTTAAGTTTGGCTGCCTTGGCTGCCTTAATTACTTCGAGTAAGGGGTCTCTACCTTGTTCTTTGTATTTTGGAGCTATCTCAAAATCTTTGCCAAAACTTTCAATCATTACCTGGCTGGGATAGAGAGTCAACCCTTTATTCCAAACCACAGGAAATACAGTATTAAATCCTGTATCAGCCAGAAATTGCATTGCTTCACCAATACTTCTCTGGGAATCTAGAACTTGACTAGCCACATTGGTCAGCCAAACACCACGTATTTTCATAAAAAATCGACTTTTCGGTTTCTGGTTAGATTTTTCCTAGGTACATCTACACTTTTTGGTCTTGATTCAGTATGTACTACAGATAAAATGCTGTTTTGTTCAAAGCTAATGATGCCTTCCCTAGCCAAAAATACTAGGATAACTAACTACACTACACTTTAAGCCGATACCCATGCTATGCTCTAAGCATTTGCGGAGCGTGGTCTACAGGGGCATCGCATTAGAGTAAAACCGTTAGTATTTTCACCACGTGCGCAGTGTGTCGGCTTTACTATGTTTCATATTCTACTTTAGCTAATTAGGACTTACTCCCTAATCCTGATTTTGGGACTTGACCCTTTAATTAAAGGGGGAGTAATCACTTGTTGTTACCTAGTTTGAGAGGCTAAAGTAGTGACGACTTAAGGTCTAAAAATATACCTACTAAATATGTTGAACCACACAATTTTATTAAGTAGGGATGAGCAGGTACTTACTATAGAGAAGGCATCTCATTGTTCATGAGGTGAACTCTATTTTTTTGTGCGATTTAATTAAGCTCACTAGTAGGATCAGCAAAAAATTTTCAACTCAATCAAGATAAGCATGAATAATTTATTAGAATTCGACAGCCATGGCTACCAAGTAGAAAAAGAGTTGGGTTCTAATCGTGCCGGCGGGCGAGTCACTTACCTAGCAAAAGATACCAAAACAGAGCAACTAGTTGTAATTAAGCAATTTCAGTTCGTTAAATCTGGCTCAAATTGGTCAGATTACGATGCTCACGACCGAGAAATTCAGGTACTGAGAGGACTAGAGCATCCTGGTATCCCCCGTTACCTAAATTCTTTTCAAACCTCAGATGGTTTTTGCATGGTTCAGGAATATAAAAATGCCTCTTCCTTATCCGTGCCGCGTAGCTTTAGTCATGAGCAAATTAAGCAGATTGCTGTTTCTTTACTAGAAATTTTACTATATTTACAAAATCGTATACCACCAGTAATTCATAGAGATATTAAGCCAGGAAATATTTTAGTTGATCAAGAATTAAGGGTTTATTTAATTGACTTTGGTTTTGCCAGAATCGGTGATGGTGAAGTTGGCATTAGCAGCGTGGTTAAAGGAACTTTAGGGTTTATGCCACCAGAACAATTATTTAACCGTCAAATTACTGAAGCATCAGATATCTACAGTTTAGGCATGACCTTAATCTGCTTACTGACTGCAACTAAATCTGATGATATTGGTCAATTAGTTGATATTAGCTACCGAGTTACTTTTAAACATTTAGTTCCTAAGCTTAACTTCCATTGGATTAAGTGGCTCGAAAAAATGGCTGAACCCAGATTAAAAGAGCGTTATCCCAACGCGACGGTAGCCCTGGAAGCAATGCCAGTTGATCCATTGCGCTCACCTCAAGTTAAATTTAGCCAAGCAGCCATTGAATTTAGGGCAATGAGACTGGGTGAAAAGCTAACTCAAGTAATTACTATTAGTAATCCGATTCCTGAGACGATGCTAACGGGACAATGGCAGGTTTCATCTCATGTTAGTGACCCTCCCCATACTCCAGATTTTCATAGCTGGATTTCCTTTAAACCAGCAGCATTTACAAGTAATCAAAATGAGTGCCAAATTACTGTAGATACCAGCAAATTGAGGGCAGATAAAACTTTTGTGCGACAGGTTTTATTGCGGACTAATTCTTTACCAGAAACCCATTCTCTAACTCTCCAAGTGCGAACAGCTCCCATACCAATAAGAAACACAAGGCTTCCTTTCGGGTTTCTTTCCCTAACTTTTTCCTTTTCTGTGATCATGGCTTGGATTATTTCCCGGAGTGTACTAATCTCTGGAACACTGAGTGGAGATTCAGTAACAACTGGCTTAGGTACTATGGCAGGGGCAGCGCTAGGACTCGAAGCAGCGGCTTGGGGCATGGCTACGGCTGGAATGACTACTGGGGCAACGATTGGGGCTTTTGCTGGCACTTCACTGGGAGTTGTTGCCTTGGCAATAGGCTGGCAGGGAGCGATATCAACCACGGGAACGGCAACTTTAGCTGGGGCGGCAGCGGGCTTAGTAGGTGGATTGATTATGGGTGTGACAACTGGTATTGCCGCCGAAAATTTGATACAAAGGGGATTAACTAAGTACTTCGCTGGCTGGATTGCCCTGCTGACTACAGCAGCCGCTAGCTGCTTGGGAATTGTCTTAGGAGCGGGATTTGTGAATACTCTGATACTCTCTGCTGTGGTGAGTACCAGTCTTCCGCTAGCTATTACCCTGATTCATTTGCCTTTGCAGCGAGCAAGACTAATTACTGAGTATCGCCAAGCTGAACAGCATTTGATTAAATCATAGTCTTATCTACTGATCTCTTTTGACTTTTGCTGGGTAAGCTGTTCAATACCGATAATCTCTGGATCACAAGCAATATCTTGATAGGTGTGAAATGTAAAACGCCGCTTGCCTCCTTCAGACTGCCACGCCTTTTGCAGCAATGGATCAGGATAGGTTCCCTGGTTGAGTTGCTCTAATATCAAAGGCCAGCAAGTTGTAATATTGCTCGTATCGCAAACGTAGAGTTTGAGAGAACCGATGTGAGCGATCGCATAAATACCAGAAGCCATGGTCTAAAAAGAGGTAAGCTATTGCCCTTGAAGATACACCTACACTGTATTAAACTCCGATTCCACGAAATTAATCTATAAATCAGAAAAATTTACCCACAAGCAGCAAAAGACAACCCAGAGTCCCGACTTCTATAGTTGAAATTCTGATTGCCTCTTCTAGGAATTTGAGAAAAGAAGTTGGTACTCTGGGACAAATCAGACGAATGGTGAAAACTAACTGCACATTTTAGGGCAGCTTCACTAAAGACAGAATGATGCCGACAAATGACCCCAACAGCAGCACCACTCCACTGATAGTGCCTATCCCAAAGCCAACAGCCCGCTTTTCGGCAGCTTGATAGTATCCCCAAGCGTAGGCGATGCGACCAATAACCCAAATGGCACCAATTCCGGCACCCCATAACGGACTGACGTAGAGAGAGAACAACCACAAGGCAGGCAAAAAGAAAACTAACTGCTCTAGGGTATTCTGTTGAACGCGCAACACTCGCTCAAAGTTGGGATCTCCCGTCGTCTGGGGAGGTGACACCTTATACTTGAGTCTGGCTCGACCAACATTGATCGTAATTACGAGATAAACCAATAGTGCCAGAGCTGTAACGAGACTTGGCCAAGGTGAGATCATAAAATTTTCCTCGACTTAGCGAGAGCAGCTTTAAACTTTAGATACTTTAATTTTAAAATTTGCTCTGCAATAAAACTCCCCCCATGATCTTAAGTTTGACGACATTAGGGGATGCAAGAGCGTCTCTGACAGGACAGTGGGCGTTAGTCCGATGAACCCAAAAAGCGCTAAAGTAAGCTGTAGACCCGTGCTAGTTCAGGAGCAAAACGCAAGTGCTAACACTTGGCGTCAATATTGACCACATCGCCACGATTCGGCAGGCGCGGCGAACCGTGGAACCAGACCCGATAGCGGCAGCAGTGTTGGCAGAACTTGCTGGTGCTGATGGTATTACAGCACATCTACGGGAAGATCGGCGTCACATTCAAGATCGAGACGTTCGCTTGTTGCGACAGACGGTACGGACTCATCTGAATCTGGAAATGGCTCCTACCGATGAAATGGTAGCGATCGCTATGGAGATCAAACCCGATTATGTCACCCTTGTACCAGAAAAACGGGAAGAGGTGACCACAGAAGGGGGACTTGATGTTGCAGGCCAAGTGCAGCGTCTAGGGGAAATTGTTACCCAGTTACAGGATGCTAATATTCCTGTCAGCTTATTTATCGACGCCCACCCTGGCCAGATTGATGCTGCGGCACAAACCAAGGCTCAATTCATTGAATTGCACACTGGTTGCTATGCCGAGGCAACTGATGAGGCAAGTCGCGATGAGGAACTAGCAGTATTAGGCAAGGGATGCCAACAGGCAATTGCTGCTGGTTTACGAGTCAATGCTGGACATGGTCTTACCTATTGGAACGTTTACCCTGTTGCTTGTATCGAAGGCATGGAAGAACTCAATATTGGACATAGCATTATCTCTCGGGCAGCTTTAGTTGGTTTAGAACGGGCTGTTAGAGAAATGAAACAAGCAATGCACGGTCAATTATAAGGAGTTTAGGGCAATCGGTTACTTAAAATCTTCCGATTGCACCCATCCAACCCACTTTTAAGGCGTTCTCCAGGGAAAGCCAGCAGCTAACAACCTACAACTTACAAATCAAAACTGGCAAAATGCAAACCTACTACTATCTTTTGGCAAGTCAACAATTTCTCTTGGAAGAAGAACCCTTTGAGGAAGTCCTCAAAGAACGTATCAGGCACTACCACGAACAAGAAAAAGAAATTGACTTTTGGCTAGTCAAGCAGCCTGCTTTCTTAGAGGCACCGGAGATGGCACAGACCAAGGCAGAATGTCCACAGCCAGCAGTGGCTGTCATTTCTACCAATCCTAAATTCATCACTTGGCTAAAGCTACGATTAGAATTTGTCAAGACTGGTGAATTTCAAGCACCATCAGATACTATTCCTGACCCTTTAGCAAGTTTGGTATCAGTATCTTGAGTAGCAAGTAGCTGATCTGCAAAATAGCGTTGCCTGATTAGAGGATGAATCAGGGATAAGGAAGTTAAGGGGGACATTCCGAAATCCCTAATCATTCTCGCAACTAACTATAGCAACGCCCTCAATTACACTTTAACTGGTGTAGGAGGATTGCTTTTTTGTTCTACTCCCAGATTGGGCTGTTCCTCTTGATTGGTAATTAGACGTGCTCCACGCTTGCGAGTGAAGTAATTCCAACCCCACTGGATTAGTACAAGCAGCTTGTTGTCAAATTCAATCAAAAAGAAGATGTGAATAAAGATCCAAGCAAACCAAGCGGGAAAACCAGAAAATTTGACAAAACCTAAGTCGACTACGGCTGCATGTCTTCCAATTACTGCTAAGCTGCCGTAGTCGCTGTAGTGAAAAGGCGGCAGTGTTTCTCCTCTAAGCTGCTTATTGACCAATTTGGCAACATACTTTGCCTCTTGCATGGCAACGGGGGCAACTCCTGGCAGTGGTTTGCCGTTTTCATCTTGATGAGGGAAATTGGCTAAGTCGCCAACCACAAAAATATTGGGATATTTCGCTATACTCAGGTCTGGTTGCACAATCACCCGTCCTGCGCGGTCAAGTTCTACGCCAGTGCGTTCTGAGAGTACACGCCCCATTTTTGAAGCTTTCATACCAGCGGCCCAGAGGATCGTTTGCGCTGAAATTTTCTTCACCTGATCACCCTGACGAATACTCACCAGATTGTCTTCAATGTCGGTAACCAGACTACTAGTCTCCACTGTCACCCCCAAACCCTCTAGAGAGGCTTTTGCTTTGGCTGACAACTCAGGTGGATAAGGGGGTAAAACCCTCTCCATGCCTTCTAGAAGCAAGATTTTCGTTTCTGAGGTGTCAATGTCGCGGAAGTCGTTCTTTAAGGTGCTGTAAGCTAGTTCGGCTAACGTACCGGCTAATTCTACACCTGTAGGACCTCCTCCCACCAGCACAAAGGTTAACCAGGCACGGCGCTTTTCTGGGTCAGTTTCTTTTTCTGCGGCTTCAAAGGCAAAAAAGATGCGACGACGAATTTCCAGTGCATCTTCTACGGTTTTTAAGCCAGGGGCTTTTTCAGCCCATTGGTCTTTGCCAAAGTAGTGATGGCTAACACCGGTGGCAATGATTAATGTATCGTAAGCTAATTCCGTATCTTTAAATTTGATAGTTTGCTGCTGTGGGTCTAAATCACTCACTTCCGCCATGAGCACTTTTGTGTTTTTATTAGGAGCGAGTACTGCTCTTAAAGGTGAGGAAATATCACCAGGAGACAAACCACCTGTTGCCACCTGGTAAAGTAGTGGCTGAAAGAGATGAAAGTTACGCTTATCAACCAAAGTTACTTTGACTGGCGCTTTTCTCAAATGGTGTGCTGCATAAAGCCCACCAAACCCGCCGCCAATAATCACAACATGATGAGCAGAGCAATGATTGACTTCAGTTGACATAGGAACTACTACCTTGATTAGTTTTTTCGATATTCAATAACAAATAATATTTATAGAAAAAATGTGAATTAAGCAAGTCAATTAATTTATTGTGAATACTCTTCAGTAGCTAATTATGACTCTCGTTATAGTTAAAATTTCAAATAGCTATACATTAATTCGACACTTGGGAATATGTTTTTTACCAAAGTTGTAATTGTAGCGTTGCTGCTGCACTTATAGAACAGGCTAGAAAAAAGCTGGTTTTTCTAGAGAAGAGGGGGGAGTGCAAATATTGCTCTCTATTCACTTATGTTAACAATTGCTAAATATTAGTGTCAAGAAAGGATAATTGACCATCTATCCTAGATTTTCTCTGCTGACTAAAAAAATGACCCTTTTAACTGATAATAATAAATTCAGCTAGATCACCATTCTTGACTGTTGCCCTTTGTCTACAAATATGACAATTCCATAATCAGAGTATATTTACTAAAATTTTACAATATTGATCAGGGGAATGAAGTTTGTAAATTGGCAATAAATACCCATGATCAAGAGCTAGCAACTAGGCACAAAAATCAACGGTTTCCCCTGTATATTCTCCACTTTCTAGATAAGTTAGCTGCAAAGATTATCAATTTATACATTCAAAGAAAAATCTCAACTTAGTACTCAATGGTCAATAACCAAGTAGATTTCCTCTTAGGAGCCACTCTACTAGCACTCACCAGTCTGTCTAGTTCAACTGAGTTGGCTATGGCTCAACACACGGTCTCTGTTTGTCAACCGCCAAAACCTGGTGAGTATATTTTGCTAGTACCTAGCCAAACCAGAGAGGTTCATCAACAAGTTCAACGCACTTTACCACCCAACACCGAAGCAAATCGGTGTCAATATCTAGAGCAAACGGTGACCCGGGTTGCTGGCTTCGGGAGTCTTGACGATGCCAATGATTGGGCAAGCTATGTTAAAAATTCTCTGGGACTATCAGCATTTGTTGTACGAGCAGCGCCAGCGGCATTGCCTACTAGTCCTCAGTCTTACAATCCTCGACCTTTGGGTGATGGTTATGCAGTGTTAGTCGATTATTTCCATCAACCGGAGGTGGCATCTCAAGTAAAGCAATTTATCGGCGAAGATATTGGCTTAGTTTCTTATGGTCAACGCCACTACTTACTGGCTGTGTACACAACCAACCAAACAGTAGCTAACTCAGTATTACAGCAACTTAGTGATCGCGGATTTTGGAGTCTGGTAGTCGATAGCCGCCGAGTCACACTTCTCGGACCAATTATTAATTTTTAAAGCCCTGGTGACATTACTTTACCTTATCATTACATCACGACTTAAAAGTCTGATCTGCAAGTAGTTACATAGATTTTATCGGGCTTGAATTTCCTGCGAAACTTGTTACCTAAAGTATCTACTATTACTTTTGCCGTACTCCAAAATATAGTGTTTCAGTTGATAACATCAGCAAGACAAGTACAAAGCTGCTATGAAGTTTTGCGATAGATTGAGTAAAGCTGACACCTAATCGGCTCTAGTGCGTCTTGAATATATATAGGTACTTCGGTCACCGACTACTTACAGTAGACCATCGTGCTTCAGTGATTATTCCGGAAACAAGAGCGACCTATGCAAACAGCAGAAGATATTCTGACAAAACTAACAACCCACATTCGAGAGCATCGTACCCTCGCAGCAATTGTTTTTACGGACGTAGTCGGCTTTAGTTCGCTGATGGCGGAAGACGAAGAAAATACTCTGCATTTAGTCCGTCGAGACTTCCGCCTCATGAGACAACTGTGCCAGCAGTTTGAAGGTAAAGTACTCAAAACTATTGGTGATGCTCTATTAATGTATTTCACGAGTGCCGTTCGGGCTGTGGCTTGTGCCCAAGAAATTCAAGCAAGTTTGGCAGAAGCTGCTGCTAAGTTGCCACAACCGGAGGTGTTAAGCCACCGTATTGGTATCCATTTAGGAGACGTATTCTTTAATGGCAAAGATGTCATGGGAGATGGGGTTAATGTGGCAGCTAGGTTGCAATCTGCAGCAGAACCAGGCGGTATTTGTATGTCGCAGACCATCTATAACGTGGTCAAAAATCCTCTGGCATTAAAATCAATTACCTTGGTACCGAAGAAATTAAAAAACATACAAGAATCGGTGCTAGTCTATCAAATTCCGCCAATTCAACCCATATCCCCGTTTAATAAACAGCCTCGACAATCAGCACAGGCTAGTTGGGAAACTAGTCAAGACTCTGAACTGGCTATTCAATCATCTGGGCAGTGGGTTTTGTTGCACGAGCACTTCTTTGAAGTTGAAACTTACTCTCAGAATAAAGACGGCAGGCTGACGCTGAAAATTCCTTCTAATAGTATCCGAGACGATGCGGCACTCCAGTCACTTCGCCCAGATGCCCAACAAGCACAACCGATGAAATTTGCCTATGGAGATGATGGTTTTCTGGTAAAAGTCCAGAAGGTAGAAGCAGTTTCCAGCGATGATTTCCGTATTTGGACAGTTCTACTAGAACCAATAGTTACCCAAAACAATAATAATAAGCTTGAGAAATCATATCGAGGACGCCAGCGTTTTTATTCAGCAGATGATATTGCTTTGCTGAAGGCAAGACGGATTTTACTCAATGACCCACCCAAGCTACTGAGTGAAGCGAGGCTATTTACCCCAGCCTTAGTAGAGCGCGAAAAAATTGAGCAGTTAATCAGACAAACTGGTACTGTCTTTAGTATTGAAGATTGCGTGTTACAGTCCCTCTATCCCAGATATCAAGAAAGAGCCAGACTTTTCTTAGAATTGGCACGACTAGAAGCAATTTTCTTGCTCAAAGCTAGCGGTATTGTTGAACAAGTCTTGGAATTTTCTCTAGGACCGGTTGAACAGGGGAAGGTGTTCGTGAAGTTTAGAGGAAGAAGAAGACAAGTCTATGTCAATATCGAACCCGCTTTGATTGAAATAGAAGGTGAGTGTCCCTTGCCGTCTGATTGAACTAGAAGACCAAACTCTATCTGGCGAAATCACAATAGCAATGCGATCAATTTCCACAATTGAGTTGCGCAATTATCCCAGCTGCGAGGCTAAAAAAGCCAATACTAGACCGCCAAACTAAAACAAAAACCCTTCTTGCATTTTACTGTCCTCAGTAAATTTGAGGTATCTGACTCATAGGTTGAAAAAGTCGTATATGACTCTCAGATTTGCCAAGTTAGGCTGAACTATTGCGTTTCAATTTGTTCAACAACTACTCGGTCAACACAATTCCCAATGGCAGGCTGAGCAATCCGATAATACTGCTGCCTATCCACCAATAGAGTAAGGCTAGCTCTGAGCGCTCAATTGAGCAACTCCTGACGATAATTTAGTATCGACTCAAGGCTCCACTGATTACCCGTAGAGCAATAGCAGCAACCTTAAGAACCATCGGCTTTTTCTAGACGATATCGACTGATAAGGTTAAGTGACGCTCAAAGCAGCTTGGTCATTTTCAACCACGATTACGGGCAACTGGCTGATTTCCAACACAGCTTGAGAAACCGACCCGACTAACATTTCCTCCAGTGGGCGATGTCCCCGTTTACCCATCACAATTTCAGCAACACTATACTCTTGGGCAGTACGAACAATTTCTTCGGGTACTGAACCAGATCCGGTGATAAACCGATGACGAATATCAGCTAAAAGTTGTTTTGCTTGCTCACGCAGTTGTTCAACTCCTTGAGGATCATCGACTCGGATGACATGCAACACTACTACTTCGCCATCACTCCTCCGGGCTAGTTCTGCGGCTTTGGTTAATACCTGGGTTGAAAGGGGAGAGGTATCGACGGCTGCCAACAAGACGATATAACGAGTGATCGCCACTTTGGTTGGGTCAACCTCACCGCGCTCCAAAAGTTTGGGGGCAAAGGTGGGGATTGCCCAGGCTCCCAAAGGGGCTGTGACCAAAATGGACAGCGCGGCGATCGCTAAAATGGTTTCGCCACCAGCAATCCCTTGAGCTAGAGGAATCGCGCCAATTGCTGCCTGTACCGTTGCTTTAGCCGAATTACCCGGCAGTAAAAACAGCCGCTCTTTCCCAGTCCAGTTACTGCCCAAGGTGGAAAGATACCAACCTAGCGTTCGCCCAATCAACGTCCCGATCGCCAACACTAATAGACCTACTAATAATGTATTGCCTAACACCTTCAGTTGAATACTGGCTCCGAGCAGCACAAACAAGATAATTTCGGCAATCACCCACAAACTGTCAAAGCCCCCCCGTAGCCGTCGAGCCAAGGGCGCATCCAGTTCAATCAGAAAAAATCCGGTTGCCATGACTGCCAAATAGCCAGAGAACACCGGAATATCTTCAGCAAGAACCACTAGCAATAGGGCAAAACCAGCTGCCACGAGAGAATCTTGTACGGCATTTTGAGTCCAGTTCTGTTTAGCAAGCAGCGATACTAACATGCGAGCCGTAAGCCATCCCAACAGCACCCCCAAGACAATTTGGATGATCAGATGGAACGGCAGTAACTGCAAAGGGCTGAGGGTGATGCCTCCGGGTAGAGTAATGCCTGTAGCTGCTCCTTGAGATAGAAATGCCAACAACAAACTAAACACCAACAACAGCAACACATCGGAAAGGGCGCTCCCTGTCAAAATAGCATCAGGAATACCCTTTTTGACCCCCCATCCTAGGCTTTTGAGCCGCAGCATTCCTGGTACGATCACCGCTGGAGATTCAGCCCCGATGATGCAGCCCAGTAGCAATCCAGTCAAAAAATCAAACCTGAGTAGCCACACTGCGGCAACAGCAACAGCAATTGCCTCACAAGCGGCGGGCAGAAACCCCAAGCGCAGCGCCACAGTTCCCTGTTGAGCCAACTTTTCGCGATCGAGTCCCAGCCCCGCCTTCATCAAAATCACCATAACGGCAATGGTGCGCAGAGAATTCGCTGCCCCTAACACCTCCGGGCTAATCACATTCCCCATCTGCGAACCTAAGATAATACCAACCAGCACCATCCCCACCAGGCTTGGAGCTCTGAGCCGTCGAGCAATTTGCCCGACAAAAAATCCCATTAACAGAATCCAGATAATACTTTCTAACATCACGCCACATTGAAGCTGAATTGATGAACGTGACTTGTAGCAGAAAGTCTAGCTATGGAAGTTAAGAGCCTACTCTTCCGCCGCAAGTCGGAACAGTAGGAGCCATCAGCCTGTTAAAGGTTATAAATAGTCAATAACCCAAGGCGGTTTTGGCGAGCTCCATCGCCATCGTTTTCTTTGTACTGTTTCCTTATACCAGGTTCACAACCTGTCTGACAATGCTAGAAAAATCTAGTTCTAGGTCAGTCGTCAGGGTTAGTAACCCCATTTTTCCCTGGAAAACTGCTAACTTGGTGTTGTCACTATCTCTCTTGAATGAGCAACAGCAAAGCTTCTGTGGATCGAATTGGTTGGTCTTTAGAGGAGCGAGACCCTAAATTAATTGAATACCTCATGCCACTTTGGGCATGGTTTTACCGCTACTACTTTCGGGTAAAAACCGATGGTTGGCATAATATACCTGCTCAAGGCAAGGTATTGCTCGTGGGTTCCCACAACGGCGGAATGGCTGCTCCCGACATGGTGATGATGTCCTATGACTGGTTTCAGCGCTTTGGCACCGAGCGTTTAGTATATGGTCTGATGCACCCTAAATTTCCCCAGGCGTATCCACACGTAGGGAAATTAGCTGTTAAAGCTGGAGCAATCGCTGCTCATCCCAAAATGGCGATCGCAGCTTTTGAAAAAGGAGCCAGTGTCCTTGTCTATCCCGGCGGTGCACAAGACGTCTTCCGCCCCCATCACCTACGCCATAAAATCTACTTTGCAGGACGTCAGGGTTTCATCAAGCTAGCACTACTGGCAGGTGTCCCCATTGTGCCAGCGGTTTCTCATGGAGCTCATGATACCCTGATTGTCCTCGCCGACTGTTACGAACAGATGCGACAACTGCACGAATGGGGAATGCCCTGGCTGTTAGATATTGACCCAGAAGTTTTCCCGATTTACTTGGGTTTACCCTGGGGACTGGGGATTGGTCCTTTACCTAATATCCCCCTACCCACGCAAATTCACACCCGTGTGTGCGCTCCTATCATCTTTGAACACTATGGTCGCACTGCCGCTCGCGATCGCACTTATGTCAATACCTGTTACGAAAAAGTCTGTACGCAGATGCAATGGGAACTAGACCGTTTGGTGGAGAGTACAGGTTCCAGAGCTGTAGATTAGACCTCTGGGAAAAATACGAAGAACTCCTGTTGAGAACGAATTCCTCCTGTGCCATTGAAAAAAATGTGCCACGAGAAAAAACACTGATTTTATTGGGATATCAAGGCAATCTAGTCCAATTATGCTGAAAAGTTTATGAAAATTATTCGAGAATAATTTTATTTATCAACAGATTTTTTAGACTAGATTTAAGGGCAACTTTTTTTGCTTGAATGTAATGCTGTATTATCCGAGCATTTACTTAAAATAAACAGTTCTACACTACATTCAATAACGCAGTTGCTAGGATCAATTTTGCCACGTCATCTTCAGGGATATTTTTTTCGGTAAGATTATATTCTCTTAAGCTTACCGAAAAAATTACCACTCTATTTTCCACATTGAGAAATAAATACATACATATTAAATGTGTGTATTTATTAGCAAAGAAAAATTTCTTATTTTGCTGAAATATTTATGTGGCTTCTTAATTGACTAAGTATTAAGGTTTCTCCAGAAAAAATTAACATGTTCCCTAGTAGGTAAAAAGGCAATGACTTTAACAGCGAATCAAGCTTCTTTAGAATCTATTTTGAATAAAGCGGCAGAAAGTCGGCGGACACAACAGAGATTTTTTGAGAAGTATGCACCTCAAATTGTTGAAGCAGCGGCGGCAATCGCTAACTCGCTGGTGAAGGGCGGGAAAATATTGGTTGCTGGTAATGGTGGTTCGTCCTGCGACAGCGCCCATATTGCTGTAGAGTTTACTCACCCTATTATTGAAGAATTAACTGCATTTGAAGCAGTGGATTTGACTGCGAATCCAGCTTTACTGACAGCATTAATTAATGATGTTGGTTTAGAAGAGGTATTTGTGCGCCAGTTAGCAAATCAGGCTAAGCTTAACGATATTTTTATTGGTATCTCAACTAGTGGTAATTCTCTTAATTTGATTAAAGCCTTTGATTGGGCTAAGGAAAATGGTTTAATCACGATTGCGCTGTTAGGTTGTGATGGTGGCAAAATAGCAAGCAACTGCAAGATTGATTTTTCGTTTATTGTGGAAGCGGCTAGCGATCGCAACATTCACAGAGTTCAGGAAGTTCATCTTCCCCTGTATCACATTCTCTGGGATCTCGTTCATTCTTTTCTTGCTGAGAAAACCCCGTTGGAAAGTCGCACATTAGCATCCAGTTAGTACTCAAGTAGGCGATAAAATCTTGAGTTAGGGATTGGCACTCTGCTTAAGAGTTCATACCCGACTATCAAATGCTGATTTGGATCGGACAAGCTAAAGAATACTCAACCAGCCAAGGTCAAGGCAGAGATTTCCAACTCATTACTTCGACCTTGGCTTAACTTTTACTAAAATTAGGGAATACTAACCTACCCAGATTATTTTTAAGTTAAAACTAGTTACACTTATTGAAGTAAAGCAATCAAGCTGAGCATGGCATGGACTGGCAAGAAATCTACGGCAATTGGGTAGTAATTCCATCGCGTCCCACAGGAATTGTGCATTTCCTGGGAGGGGCTTTTATTGCCACAGCCCCTCAAGTGACTTACCGATGGCTGATAGAAGAATTAGCACGTCAGCGGTATGTGGTAATTGCAACGCCTTTTATCACTACCTTAGACCACACTGCGATCGCGCGAGATGTCCTCAATCGTTTTGAGACTACCTTAGACCGCCTACAGACAACAGGTGCTTTAAGCAAACGCTACCTACCGATTTACGGCGTAGGACACAGCATGGGTTGCAAACTTCATCTTTTAATAGGCAGCTTGTTTAATGTCGAACGTGCTGGTAATATTTTGATTTCTTTCAATAACTACCCAGCTCAACGTGCTATTCCTCTAATGGAACAGCTAAACATGTCTCAGATATTCGATGTTGAATTTACACCATCGCCGCTACAAACCAACGAACTCATTACTACGTCCTACAAAGTTCGCCGCAATTTACTAATCAAATTTACTGACGACGAGATTGATCAAACTATTAGCTTGACTGAAATTTTGCAACAGCGCTTTCCAGGGATGGTTTGCCTTCAGAAGCTACCAGGCAATCATTTAACACCAGTCAGGCAAGATATTAATTGGAAAACGGGAGAAGTGTTTACTCCCTTAGACGCAGTTGGTCAATGGGTGAGGCAGGGATTTAATCGTGATTTAAACCAACTTAAAATAGAAATTACTCGCTGGTTGAATCCTTTAACAACAGTCTAAAAAGTTACAGATAAAAATCAATTACTGGATGCTACAAGATCAACCTTGAATGATTTGTCAACAGACGAACCATGATTATCAGTACGACGCACAGTGAAAGAGTAACTTGTGGTACTTTGAGCATTGACTAAAGACTGATTGGCAATAAGCAATTGGTTCCCTTTAAGGATGAAGCGCCCTCCGGCATCATCAATTAATGAGTAAACGTAGGTTTCCCCAGTTTTGTTATTAGTAGTCGGGAGAGTACCCACTACAGTTTCCCCAGGGTCATCTTGATCAATAAATTTGCTGTTAGGGGCAACATCTGGCTTTTTCCCATTGCCATTTTGATTGATCATGGCGTTACTTTCTTGGTACTCTGATTGAGTATATTTAGTTAGTTCAGATGATCGGCTCAACAAAGGCTCAGATTCAACCGAATCCCCTGTAGCAGCCAACGGCACCAAAAATCGGTCGGGAAATTCCAGGCTAATGGCAGGCACTGCCCCCTCTTCAAAGATGTCTTGCCAAAGATTAACGCCACTGTTGAACAAGCATGAGTTGCTCAGCATCGGGTGTGTGCGATCCCCTGACTTGGTCTTGCTATTTTGATAATTAGCAAGGTCACAAATATCTTTTAAAGTATTGTTATTGAAAAATGCGAGAATATCTTGAGTCTCTGGGTAAGTTTCAATTATTGAATCAGCAGGAAGGAAATATCCAAACTTTGGTGTATTATTTAGAGTAGCTGTTTGATGGTTGCTGTCTGTACCAACCTCAAAGATTTTTGCGCTACCACTGTACAAATTTCTCCAGAGGAGATAATTTTTGTCCTCGGAATTACCCTGAAGCAAACAATATGGTCCGCTTGCTAAGGGAAGAGTCTCTATCTCTCGTTGCTTAGTACTAGTTACTACCTGATTTTCCTTCGCCGCCTGGTCAAAGTCTTCTCCTTGAGCAGGAATTGCTACAGGTTCATCAAGATCTAAGTATTCCCTGTCCGCTTGATCAGTACTAGCAAATGCACCGTTTTTACTGTTGAAGTAAGAATTGATGCCCTTGAAACCAGTCAAATTATAGCCAGAGGGTTTGAAGATCACAACATAACCACTGGCACAACATACAGCCCAACCCAACAGCCACAGATATTCCGGGTGAAATTTGACGCTAAATTGCTCAGTGTAATCACCCACCCCAGGGCGTGCTTGAGGACTCTTACCAGCCGGGGTAAGAGAATCAGTTTTTTCTTGAGATTCTTTTGTTTCCTTTGCTGTGGGTAAGGATTTAGTCGATAAGGTTTCCAACTTTGCCCAGGTTAAAGGGCCGGTGATGCCATCTATCTTTAAACCTTGTGCTTGCTGAAATTTAGACACAGCAGCTAAAGTTGGCTGATCGTATACTCCATTAATTACTCCTGAGTAGTACCCTAACTGCTTCAGTCTGGTTTGTAGTTTAGTCACAGCTTCGCCTTGGCTGCCCAAATAAAAAAACGAAGCAGTAGTTGATGGAGGACTAGCCTGTGCGCTAACAGCGGCCGCTGACACACTAGCAAATAACTCAGGTGGGGCAGGGCGTGGGGCAAACTTAAAAGTAGTTAACAGCTTTGCCTTAAGGCTTTTTAGACCACTCGAACGAGACTCTGGGGACATTGCCAGAGTTTCTGGAGGACTAATACATGGTGATGATTGGGTTACTGATTGATTATCCTGGCTTTGCCCCTGAGTTTGATTACAGACTTGGTTGTTCTTCTCAGGAAGCCCCGAAGTGCCATCTAGACAGGTAGCGCAGGTCAGTAACAGAAGCGTAGAAGGGTCAGACATCAGTCAAGGAAGAAAGATAGAGCAGAAGTAAGGAGTACTCTGACAGCCGTGAAAGATATTTTCTTGACATCAGAAAACCTCATATCCTGATCTCTGTATACGCCCCTTATCGAGTTAGTACAGGATTTCCTCAATTGATTAAAGACTCCATGAAGTTGCTTTGATTGGGTAAAAAACTAAGTTGCGTTTTGAGTTACTATCTCGATTGTTGAGCGAGCCAACTTAACAGGTTGACGCAACTTAGTATTAAGACTCCAGTTCAAGTATTTCGATGTAGACTCAAAAAATCTATTGTGGAAGTTTAAACGAGTAAACTCGCATCATCAAAGCTAGAGCCAGTTCCAGCTAGAACATCCTCCACACCAAAACTGGCACTCTCAACTAAATCAACACCCAGAGACTCGTTCGGTTGGGCTCCTAAAGAAGCCAACTCCGCCATGTCATTATCGAGGTTAGTCAAGATGATATCGGCAACGTCAAGATTGTTATAGTTCGAGTCAGCACTGATGGTATAGGCGAGAATCTGATAAGACTGATCACCGTCAGCTAAATTGTCATCAGCACCAGTGACAGTAAATTCCTGGGGGTTATTCCAATTATTCTGGTCAAATAAAACAAAAGCCTGGCCAACATTACCTTCGTTGGGAGCACCACTGTTGAGAATTAAACCAACTGGTTGAGCTGGTTGGCTGTTGAGAACTACTGTAAAAGTAGCTGTATCTCCATCTTCGCTAGTGATCAATGCTGAGTTTGGGGTGAGAGTGATACCGACCGCATCGTCTTTACCAGTAGGAGGAAGCGGTTCTGTTGGGTCTGGACTAGGATTAACCGTTACTGTGACAATGGCGGTGTCAGTGCCGCCTTGACCGTTATCTATTTGGTAGGTAAATTGGTCGCTACCAGAGAAGTTAGCATTGGGTGTGTACAGGAAAAAGTCATCAGTGACATTTTCGGGAGTACCATTCTCATCGAGTGCTACAGTACCATTGCTAGGTGTTTGGAGCAGGTTCAGGGTGAGTGGATTAGCATCAATATTGGTGTCGTTGGCGAGGACTTCGATGCTGACCGCTGTCTCTTGGGTAGTGGTAGCAGTATCGGGATTGGCTACGGGGCTAGAGTCCAGATTATCATTTCCAGGGTTATCAGTACCGGAATCACCCGGACTGGGGTTGTCAGTATCTGGGTTATCAGTACCGGAATCACCCGGACTGGGGTTGTCAGTGCCTGAATCACCCGGACTGGGGTTGTCAGTGCCTTTAATCAAGATATTCTGAGCATCGTTAAACTCACTGGGGCCATTATTATCGAAGGTTGAATCTTCAATATTAAGAAACGGTTTAGGTTGATTTTTATAAATCGCCCCACCGCCATCACTAGCTTGATTATCCTCAAAGGTTGTGTCGGTAATCTGAGTTTCGGAACCCCACTGCTGACTATAAATCGCTCCACCCAAATCTGCGGCTTTGTTACCAGAAAAGTTGCTGTTATCAATGTTGGCAGGGACTTCTCCTTGGTACCACAAGCCACCGCCTTCTTGCTTCGACTCATTGTCAGCAACGGTAGTGTTTTTGATGTCAATAAAGCCACCCAAACGCATACCACCGCCTTTGGCTGTTCCATTTGGGGTCTCAGTAACTTGATTGTTGATAATTTGACTATCTTCAATAGTCACAAAATCCTTGTCGTATCCCCAAACAGCAATACCGCCGCCAAAACCCTGAGCACGATTGCCTTCAAAGCGAGTATTGCGAACAATTACCTTACCTCCTGGGCTGTCTTTAGGTTCAACACCGTCTGGTAAATATTTTGGGTCGTCTGGCCAACTTGCACCATCGACGTAGAGTCCGCCGCCGAACCTCTGACTCTCGTTATTGAGAAAGGTCGAGTCTTCGATAATAGTCTCTGTAAATAGGGTGCCAACAGCTCCACCGTAAGTACCTGTGTTATTGGTAAACTGGCTATTCTTGACGGTAAGTTTGCTTTGGTGTAAGACATTAATGGCACCACCAGTGGGAGTTACCGCTTCTAGCTGGCTAAACTCGGCAGCGTAATTGCCATCAAATATACTGTCAATGACGGTAACGATAGTGTTTTCACGGGCTGAGATAGCACCAGCATTGGAAACGTTGTTGTAAAACTCAACATTTTCGACCTGTAAAGTACTTCCATCTCCTCTGAGTTCAATTGCTCCTCCGCGGTCATTGGAGATGAATCCATCAGCGACAGTCAAATTCCGCAGTGTGAAATCGACGTTGGAGTCCTTTTGATTAACTAAAAAGACCCGATTCTGCTTATTTCCAGAAATAGTTAGACCAGGTGCATTATCTCCATCAATAGTCAAGTCTTTGTCAATCTGGAGTTGACGACTGGTGAGGGTAATAGTTTCATCAGCCAGACTGGAGTCAAACTGTATGGTGTCCCCCGCTTTGGCGTTGCCAATTGCCTCTCTTAGGGAACCTTCTCCATTGTCGGCATTATTAGTAACTGTAATAGTTGCCACGATTCATCCTTGTGAGTAACTTCAGTTGGTAAATAACCCTGATACTCTTGGTAAAGGATGCCTAATTTAGCCGAATGTTTTCTGCTTGACCTATCAAATTTGCAGGATTACTTCTAGCTCAAACGATTTCAAAATTCGTAGGGAAACTCGCATCATTGAAGCTGGAGTTAGTCCCTGTCAGAACATCTTCCATAGCAAAACCGTTGCTCTCCATCAAACCAACACCCTGGGATTCCTTTGACATGGCACCGAAAGAAGCTAACTCGGTCATATCGTTATCCAAATTAGTTAACACGATATCGGCAACATCAAGATTGTTGTAGTTCGAGTCTGCACTGATGGTGTAGGTGAGAATCTGATAGGAATGCTCACCGTCAGCTAAATTGTCATCCACACCAGTAACAGTGAATTCTTGCGGGTTATCCCAATTGTTTTGGTCAAATAAGAGAAAAGCCTGGTCAACAATGCCTTCGTTAGAAGCATCACTATTGAGAATCAGACCAACTGGGTGAACTGGTTGGCTATTGAGAACGACTGTAAAACTAGCTGTATCTCCATCTTCGCTAGTGGTCAGTGTTGAGTTTGGGGTGAGAGTTATGCTGAAAGGGTTGTCGTTACTGTCAGAGGGGAGCGGTTCTGCTGAATTGTCGCCATTATCTCCCGCAACGCCGCCGAGATTATCTGTCTGGGAATTGTCGCCATTATCTCCCCCAGCACTGCCGAGATTATCCATCAAGAGATTAGCACCAGCGCTTCCTACTACTTCATTACCTATTGCATGAGTTTTAACCAAACCACCATTGTCTTGCAAAGGACCAAGTTGTGGATCAACAGTCGTCTCAATACTGTCGGTGACATTCTTATCGTTAAAAAGATTAGTTGATTTAGGCAGATACTGAAAATTGCCTCCCAAGTCATCAATATTGCCGCTGCTGTGTTGCAGAATACCCCAAGGATTGCCGGAGGTGTTATTGTCAAAAATCGTGTCTTCGATAGTTACATCTGCACTATTGCTAGCGGAAACCCCGCCGCCAACCCATCCGGCGTAATTATTGGCAATTGTGCTGTCTTTAATATCGGTAGGGCCGTAGAGTGCCATCGCCCCGCCGATGCTACTACCTGTTGTGCCTTGTGTTTCATTACCGGAAAAAGTGCTGTTGGTAATTTGGGTGTCTGCATCCATCGCCCATAAAGCACCACCCTGATTAGCGGCCGTATTGTTAGCAAATGTGCTGTTAAGGATGCTAAATCCTTTGTTTAGTCCATTGTTCATCTGAACCACCGCACCACCATTTCCTGCGTTTCCTCCGTTAGGAAGTGCCGAAACTTGGTTGTTCTCAAAGGCGCTGTTTTCAATGATCACGTTGTCTTGGGTGCCGGTGTAGAGATAAGCTGCTCCCCCTTCACCTCTACCTTGATTACCCTCAAAGATGCTATTGCTAATACGAATAGTGCCGGATGTCTCATCGCTACCTGTACTTGCTCTATCGGCATAAATTGCACCACCGTAGCCTCTTAAAAAGGGGTTAGATTCACCTGTGTCGTAAACGGCTGCAGTGGTACTGTTGTCGATGAATTTGGAGTTTTCAATGGTCAACTTACCGTTGAGGCTGTTAATTGCTGCACCGTTAATTCCTTCGTTGTTAGTAAACTCACTGTTGGTAACCGTAAATTCTTTGGGCCCCCAAAAAGCAATGGCACCTGCACCGCGCTCGTCGTTACCGGCGATCGCTTTATTGCCGTCGAATTTACTATCGGTGACGGCTAGTGTGCCTTCATACGCACTGAAAATTGCGCCCCCACCTTTGTCAGCAACATTGTTTTTAAATTCAACGTTGTCTATATTCAATTCGCCTTGGTGTGTGGTGCTAATTCCTGCTCCACGTTCGTTAGTATAACCATTGGCAATGGTCAGGTTTTTGACTGTTAAATTGGTAGGGAAGTCTTGATTGGAGTTAAGATAAATAACTCGTGATGTATTGTTGCCACTGATAGTTAATCCAGCAGCATCTTCACCATCTATAATTAAATTTTTTCCAGGATTAATTTCGAGCTGGCCACTAGTTAGAGTAATGGTCTTATTTGCCAGACTGGAGTCAAATTTAATCGTATCTCCATCTTGAGCAGAAGCGACTGCCTCCCTTAGAGAACCGGTTCCACTGTTGGCAGTGGAAGTAACAGTAATGATGTTCATCGTTAATTCTTCGCTCTTTATTGTTCTTTGTTCTTTGGGTCTGGATTAGTTGCTACTGACAGATGCTAGCTAACCCCTGAACAATGAATGACTAATTCAATCCAGATGAATTTAGTATTTTCCAGCAAAAACTAAGGCTAAAATATCTGTAAAATGTGGAGCATATCTTACAGATATTGAGAGAACATTTAATCACTTCTAACACCTGATTGGTGAAAGCAACAGCCCCATTATTACTAAGCTGATTCATCTCCAACAAACCTTGGATATATTTTCTGGTAGTACTTCCCTGGTTTATTGAAAACTGAAAGTTTATCTTAACAAATAAACTGACTATTAAGCGAGTAAATACCCTGTCCTAATTATTAGCATACTTTCAGATTTACGTCATTTATAGATTCTCTTTTTAAAGAGCTTTAATTAATTAATAAAATAAAACTATGTTGCCAAGTAGTAGCAGCTGTTCTTTATTTACTTGAATAAAAAATTAAAAATGTGTCTCTACATGCTACAAGCTTTTATCTCTAAATTTTTGACGCTTGCTATTCTGCATTGGCTTGGCACATCCAGGACTAAATTGGGCAAAAATTAGTATTAGCTACCTACGATAATAATCATTCGTTTGGTATAACGACATCTTCCCTTTGGTGTACTTCATAGCAGATGTCAATAACAAAAAATATTGCTATTAAGACTTAGGGCAAGTAGCAAAAAAAGGAGGCAGAAATACTCCCACCTCCTTTAAATATAATTTTGTGAAAATTATCTAGCTGCAGCCGGAACCTTAACATCTCCCGAAAGCTTGCCATCTGGGTCAATAGTTTCGCCCTCAATGAACGAACGTAGCATCCAGGCCATTTCTTCATGCTCTTCCATTAGTCCCGTCAGGAAGTCAGCAGAGCCTTCGTCGTGGTATTTTTCAGAACACTGGTTGATATGGTTGCGCAGATTGCGAATAACCTGCTCATGATCTGCTACCAAGTTGTTTACCATGCCGTTGGCTTTAGGAAGATTACCAGTATCCTCTTGGATAGAGGCATATTTTAGGAAACCTGCCGCTGTACCAATAGGGTAACCCCCTAAAGCACGAATTCGCTCAGCAATGCTATCAATATTTTCTGTTAAAGCTGTATAGTGCTCTTCCCATAACTGATGTAGTGAACGGAACTGAGGACCAACAACATCCCAGTGGTACTTTTTCGTTTTAATTAATAGCAGATAAGCATCCGATAAATCGTGCTGCAATAAGTCAATAACGCCTCGGCGTTGTTCTTCTGATAAACCAATGTTTAAAGGTCTCATAGTTTGTTCTCTAAAACTCTACACCTCAACCATTGCAACAAATCGATACAGAAGCTTCATCCATCCAATGGGAGATAAAAAAAATCAGACTTGACGAGTATTGTTTATCGGACTGACTTGGACACGGTACAGAAGTTTCTCTCTCAGGCGGTAGCCAGCATAACGCACTCTCACCATATCTCCAACTTGAGCAGTACCCTCTAGCAGTTGATGTTCCTGGGGGTCAAAAGGAATTTCTGAGCCAACGGAAGCGATCGCATTCACTCCCCATTCTTGCAGTAACTGGTGGACTGGCCGCATTAAGGCTAACAATCTTACTGCTGGTAACTGCTCATTCTGCTGTGCCGCATAAGCAGCAGTTGGCCACTGTACCAACCAAGATTCTAATGCTTGCAAACTCGATAACTGAAACTCCTGCCTTAGAGTTTCTCGCTGCTTTTCTAGCTGTTGTTGCAGACGCTGATACTCTTGCTGTAAAGATGTCAGTGCTGATGACTCTTCCTCCTGCAAAGAATAATTAGTAGCAATAAAATCTGGAGAAAACATTTTCAATAACTGACTCAGCGACACTTGCAGTATTTCAGAAAGTTTTAGCAGTGTACTGACGCGCATTTGAGACACTTTTCCTTGCCGTAAACGCATAATTTGCTGCTTAGAAACGCCAGCAGTGCTACTTAGCTGCTGAAAACTAGAAATACTAACCTGCTGCATTAGCTGTTGCAGCAGTTGAGTGTAATTGGCAGGTGGAGACTTACTCATCTAGGTTTGGCATGTTGTTCTCCTTAACCCTCAAGCGTATCAGCTTAGGTTATCCCAAACCAATATCTAAAAGCATCATGATGACAAAACCTGCCATAATCCCCATTGTTGCTTCTTGTTCCTTGCCTTTACCATGAGACTCAGGAATAATCTCTTCACTAATCACAAATAGCATTGCCCCGGCAGCAAAAGCCATTGCCCAAGGCAAAATTGATTGTGCCAAACTGACGACTCCGGCACCAATCAAACCACCAATCGGCTCTACCAAACCCGTGAGTAAAGATACCCAAATAGCATAGCCAACTGCATATTTTTCAGTAACCAAAGATAAGGCAACGACTAAACCTTCTGGAATGTTTTGTAAACCAATACCCACCGCCAAAGGTATACCATCGGCTAAGTTACCAGCCCCAAAATTGACGCCAACGGCTAAACCTTCAGGAAAGTTGTGTAGGGTAATGGCGGCGATAAATAACCAAATGCGTTTAAGATTACTGGCGTTAAAACCTTCTGGCCCCTTGGAGAAGTGTTCATGAGGCAGATACTTGTGAGTCAACACTAAAAAGACTCCTCCCAAGGCAACACCTGTAGCCATAATCAAAGCAGCCTCCATCGGAGATGCTCCCTGGGAAAGGGCTGCTTCTTTGCCTGGAATAATTAAAGAAAAGGCTGTGGCTGCTAGCATGACACCACCACCCATCCCTAAAGCTATCGCCTGAAATCTTTTTGTCAAATTAATAGGCAGCAATATTGGCAATGCACCAACAACCGTAGCAAGTCCAGCCAATAAGCTAGCTAGAAAGCCGGAAAAGATAGGATTCATCTGAATTTATGCTTATTTGACCGATTCTCTCGCCATTAGCTGCCAGAAAACCCCCGCTAGCTAGGTATAGCGGGGGGAAATTTCTACTTCAGGTTACTGCGTAACATCCAAGCAGTTTTCTCGTGTATGCTCATCCGTTCGGTTAATAAGTCAGCGGTGGATTCGTCATGAGCGCGCTCAGCTGCTGGGAAAACAGATCTTGCTGTTCGTACTACGGCTTCATTGGCTTCTACTAGCAGCCGCACCATTTCTTCCGCTTCAGGAACGCCGCGAGTTTCTTCAATGGAGGCTAACTCAGCATATTCGCTGTAGCTACCGGGAGCAGGATAGCCTAGAGTGCGAATTCTTTCCGCCAGAACGTCCACTGCTAAGGCTAGCTCGTTGTATTGTTGTTCAAACATTAGGTGCAGAGAATTGAACAACGGCCCAGTAACGTTCCAGTGGAAGTTGTGAGTTTTCAAGTAAAGGGTGTAAGTGTCTGCTAACAGGCGAGAAAGTCCTTCGGCAATCTCTTTACGGTCTTTTTCTGCGATACCAATATTAACGGGTGCGATTTGACTGGTAGTTTGCATGGTAGTTTCCTGTTACTTTAAGTGATCTAGAGGAACAATCCTGATCGGGTAAGCCTGAAGCTTCCTCAACGTCAGTAATTAGCTAATAAGAAGAACTGTTGTTGTAGAGAAGCGGCAATTCTCAGGCTAAATGCCTTTGTAAGACCGAGCGAGGAGCGCGGCGAACTCGGCATTTAATCGTTTCTTTACCAAGGCGCTGGTGAGCCTCAAATCTATGGCAACCAGAAAAGCCGTAGTATTGCCCATCTACTTCTAGCACGTCGATGGGTTCCTTCAAACCCTCTTTAGCAATAGACTCCATCAGTGCCTCTACCTTCTGTTGATCGTTGTCTCGTGGTAGGGGACGGCGAATTTGCCCTAGAGGAATTTCTCTGACTTCCACCATATTCTGGGTTGGTTGCTTTCCTTTTGTTCTAAATCTTACTTTTAAATCATAGTCGTTATGACTTTAAGTTGCAAGTTTTTTTGACTCAGACGAACACTTCTCCAGTTGGGGCTAGACTAGACAATGCTGCTTAAAATCCAACTTTATGCAATCTCCTTCTCCAGCCATTGACTACCCATCCAGCCGCAAAGGTGACCAAGTGGATGACTACCACGGAACGAAGGTAGCTGATCCTTATCGATGGCTGGAAGATCCAGACTCAGAAGAAACCAAGGCTTGGGTGGAAGCCCAAAACAAAATTACTTTTGGCTATCTCGGTGAGATAGAAGCGCGGGAGCAAATTCAGCAGCGAGTAACTAAGTTGTGGAATTACCCAAAATTTGGGGTTCCTTTTCAAGAGGGTAAGCGTTACTTCTATTTCAAAAACGATGGTTTGCAAAACCAAAGCCTTCTCTACACCTTGACTTCTATCGACGCAGAACCAAAACTATTACTCGACCCCAACACCCTCTCAGAAGATGGCACCGTTGCCCTGTCTGGCTTGGCAATTAGCGAAGATGGTAAGCTCATGGCTTACGGTCTATCTACTGCTGGTTCTGACTGGCAAGAGTGGAAAGTGCGGGATGTAGAAACAGGCGTTGACCTCTCGGATCATCTCAAGTGGGTCAAGTTTTCTGGGGCATCCTGGACTCATGACCATCAAGGTTTTTTCTACAGCCGCTACGATGAGCCAAATGAGACGACTAAGTTAGAAGATGTCAACTATTTTCAGAAACTGTATTACCACCGACTAGGAACGCCACAATCAGAAGACATTTTAATTTATCATCGCCCAGACCAGAAAGAGTGGGGCTTCAGTGGCGGCGTGACGGAAGACGGTCAATATTTAGTTATTAGTGTTTGGTTGGGAACTGACTCAAAGAACCTCGTGTTCTACAAAAATTTGCAAGATCCCGATGCCTCGGTTGTGGAACTAATCGGCGAATTTGAGGCGAATTATAGCTTTATTGATCACGAAGGTTCAATATTCTGGTTCCGCACTGATTTAGATGCACCTCGTGGCCGTGTAATTGCGATCGACATCAACAACCCAGCACCAGAGAATTGGCAAGAAGTTATTCCTCAAGCAGCAGAAACCCTGGAAGGGGTAGGCTTACTTAATAATCAGTTTATTGCAGATTATCTGCAAGATGCCCACTCATCAATTAAGATTTTTGACTTGAATGGTGCTTTCGTACGGGAGGTAGAGTTACCGGGAATTGGTTCAGTTGGTGGTTTTGCTGGTAAGCGTCACGACACAGAAACTTTCTATAGTTTTACCAGCTTCACCACACCGCCAACTATCTACCGCTACGACTTAGCAACTGATGAGAGTAGCGTTTTCCGGCAGCCTCAAGTTGACTTTAATTCAGATGATTACGAGACGAAACAAGTTTTTTATAGCAGTAAAGATGGCACACAAGTGCCAATGTTCATCACCCATAAAAAAGGACTGCTGCTTGATGGCAATAATCCAACTTACCTCTACGGATACGGTGGCTTTAATATCTCTCTAACACCTAGTTTTTCCATTAGCAATCTCGTGTGGATGGAGATGGGAGGTGTTTATGCCGTGCCTAATCTTCGTGGTGGCGGTGAGTATGGCGAAGAGTGGCACCAAGCTGGTATGAAGCTGAACAAGCAGAATGTCTTTGATGACTTTATCGCTGCTGCTGAGTGGCTGATGGAAAACAAGTATACTTCTACTGCCAAACTCGCGATTGGTGGCGGTAGTAATGGTGGTTTACTAGTCGGTGCTTGCATGACTCAACGCCCGGATTTGTTTAGTGCAGCACTGCCAGCAGTAGGCGTGATGGATATGTTGCGCTTCCACAAGTTTACTATTGGCTGGGCTTGGGCTGCGGAGTATGGTACACCGGAAAATCCGGAAGAGTTCCCAACACTCTATGCCTATTCACCACTGCACAACCTGAAACTAGGGACGGCGTATCCGGCGACAATGATTACTACTGCTGATCATGATGATCGGGTTGTGCCTGCCCACAGTTTCAAGTATGCCGCTGCTTTGCAAGAAGCACACGCGGGTGAGAAGCCAGTGTTAATTAGGATTGAGACTAAGGCGGGGCATGGTGCTGGAAAGCCGACAGCCAAGATTATTGAAGAAATTGCTGATAAATGGGCTTTTTTGGTGAGAATTCTAGAAATCAATTCGCCTAACTAACTTTGGCATATTTTAGAGCCAATTTAGAAACTCAAAGTAGTTCGCACAGTTCTAGTAATGCTTCGGTAAATGGACGACGTTCTGCAATTTGAGTGCTGATATAAATGTGTCGTACTAGCGTCAATGTTGTGTAAGAATGCACGGCAGCACGAGTTGTTTCACCAGAAAGCTTGACAAAATGTTCTTCTAAAGCTGCTTCACTATCTGCCAAAGCATCTGGGCTGCCTAATGTGCGTAAACTCTGCTCTGTAATATGCCCAATGAAATTGCCAATATCTAAACTTGGATTGCCTTGACAATAAAGGTCAAGGTCTAGCAAGTAGAGACGAGATCCGTCTACAATCACTTGGTCTGGATAAAAGTCTCGATGAATTCCCAAGAGTTGGGGTTCTGGAGTTGCAGTACCCAGGCGATCGCATTTTTCTAAAACTCGCTCTAACCGTTTTTGCAGGTGTGGGTATAGTTGAGCTACTATCGGCAATCGCTCATGTAAAATAAGCAGTTCGTCTGCCATTGTATGGCGACGTTTGGGCGGGATGTTGGCTTGATGAAGTTTATAAGCGGCTTCAGCAATGCGTTTTGCCAAAGTGATTCCGCTTGGTTTGGCTAATAGGTTGGTTGCAATTTCACCAGGCACTTTGCGCTGGAGCCACATCTGGAACTCTAGAACCACTGCAATTGGTTCTGGTACTGAGATACCATCTTCGCTATTACCAGAAAAACCTGCATTCGAGAGGGATTGCTGGAGTTTGTAACTATTGATATCTGTCCCTTTGGCACGCACTTTACCAATTAAAGTAATGACCTGAGATGAAGCATCAGAATTTTCGATTTCCAGGTCATACTCGATTAAGCAGCGCCGTCCAGGTTTATGTCGAATGACGCGGATTGCACATAAGTTGAATTTTAGAAGTTTTTGTGGTATTGATTGCAAGAATTGCTGCTGTACATTTAGCGGATCGATCGCTCCTGCCACAAAAGGCATCTTGGGATCGGCAGCAATATTAAATGGATCGATTACCGGAATATTCAATGCCCTCGACCTCCTGAAATCGCATGAACTACACTAATCCGCTTTACTGAGATTAGTGTTTCCGATAACTAATCTCGCGAAAAAGGTTTCTGACGCTTCTTTTGGTAGACTTACCTTTTGAGTCCGATGGCTCTACTAGATAGAGGTTCCGACCATCTGCGTCTAACGACGATAGTTCCTACCGCCGTGGCTATTACACGAGTAGCCAAATAGTTACCAAGTTTATCGAATTTGGTCATCGGATACTGCCGTTAACTGTATCGATTGAGGGTAGACAAGAGCTTCCAGTCACCTGGTTCCATCAAAGGTAAAGGTTGTCATCCTTGACGGCTGAGCGGGTCTTTACGTTATGCCTCGCATTATTACCATACTATGAGTTGATAATTTTTCGGATATCGAATCCTCAAATTTTCGCGCTATCCTTCCCTAATCCGTTTCACTGAGATTAGGGACTGCCGCGCATTTGTTCAACCTCGTCATCAGTAACGCGTACCGCAGACTGCATCTGGTACAGAGCAGCATATCGACCCTGAAGTTGCATCAATTCAGAATGAGTCCCCTGTTCCAAGACCTCTCCATGTTCCATGTAGAGGATTAAATCGGCACGAGTGGCGATATTAAGGTCGTGGGTAATGATAAAAGTAGTGCGGTTTTGAGCAACCCGTTCAAGGGCTTCAATTACTTCTTGTTCGTTCTTTTTATCTAAACCTGTAGTCGGTTCATCCAAAATGAGGATAGGGGTTTTACGAATGGCGGCACGAGCGATCGCAAGTCGCTGGCGTTGCCCCCCAGAAAGCGTTGAACCTCGTTCCCCCAAAATCGTGTCATATCCCTGAGGAAGTGCTTCAACGAACTCATGAGCATTGGCAAGGCGGACAGCCTTCTCAATATCTTCGCGGGTAGCATTGGCAACGCCATAAGCGATGTTTTCCCACACTGTTGCGGCGAACAGGATACTGTCTTGCAGTACGACACTAATCTGGGGACGCAAAGACTCGATCGTATACTCGCGGATATCACGATCATCAATTATCACTCGACCTGTGATCGGCTCATAGAGACGCAGAAGCAAGCTAACAAGGGTAGACTTACCACTTCCGGAAGGTCCAACTAGCGCCACCTGTTGTCCGGGTTGCACCTCTAAGTTAATTTCTTTGAGTAAGTCTTGACCTGGTTCATAGGCAAAGCTAACGCGATCGAAGCGCACAGCACCCTTAAATGGAGGAGCATGAATAGCATCGGGTGAGTTGTAAACCTCTGGTTTTTCTTCCAAAATATCAATCACACGCTCGGCTGATGCTGCCGCCTTTGATAACCGTCCCGTATATTTAGCAAAATTCTGCACTGGCTTAAAGGCATTTTTAAGATAAGTTAGAAAAACTAAAACATCGCCTGGAGTAAGGGCATCGCGCAACACCAACCTTGCTCCATACCACAGCAAGATAGCAGTCCCAATCGCAATCACAACATCAACGGTACGTTCCAGATTAGCTGCCAACTTCTGCGTTTTAACGCTTTCTTTTAGACTCTTTTTGTTCTGATTAGAAAAGATTCCTGCAAAGGCATCTTGAAGCGAAAGCGCCTGAACAAGTTTAATTGCCCCAATTGACTCAGCAAGGGTGGCAGCAACGGCTCCTTCCCTCTGGCGCTGTTTGCGAGAAGAATCCTTAATGCGATCGCTCAGGCGCGTTGCAGCTAACCCGAAAAAGGGAAAGGTGATTAATGCCAACAGCGTTAAGTCTCGATCTAGCCAAAACATCACCCCAACCATGCCAAAGAGGGTGAGAATACTCAGCAACAGTGGCAGAATGGCGGTCAGTATAATTTCTTGTAACCTGCTCGTATCGGTACTAATCCGCACAAGCAAGTCACCGCTTCTGGCTTTGCTATAGTATGTGAGTGACAGGCTCTGGAGATGGCGATAAAGGCGATCGCGAACTTCCATCAACACGCGACTACTCACCAGAGCCAAGCCAACCGTACTCCAGTAGGAGGCTAAGGCTCGCAATCCTGTAATTGCCACAACTCCGAAGGCTGAAAGAGTTAGTAGCGTGAGTGGATCGAGTGTATTGATGAAAGGAATCGCCGTTATAGTATCATCAGATGAATTGATGAGAACGTGGTCAAAGACAAACTTGAGAGGCCAAGGTTCTAATAGCCGCAGCATCACATCAGCAAGAAGTGCGATCGCACAACTAACCAGCCAAACCCACTGATTGCGGATGTAGGGACTGAAGTGATACCAAAATCGTCCGAGACTGGGTATGGATTTTTGTAGTGAGCGTGCACTTGCCATTAGCGTTTCGCTCCCACAGACAACTGAGATACTCGATCAAAACCAGCCAAATGGAGGATGCGTTGGGTAACTGCATCCCAGGTATGGTTTTGCCTCATTGTCTTTCGTGCCGCTTGCCCCAAACAATTAGCTAGATTGGAGTCTTGGCGTAAGCGATCGAGCGCTGTAGCTAAAGCAATTGGATTACCCGGAGGCACTAACAAACCATTTGTTTTATCTTCAATCAGCGACTTCAATTGTCCAATATGACTAGCAACAACTGGAAGTTCCGCCGCCATATACTCGTAGACTTTCAAAGGTGAAAAATAAAAGTCCGTTTGTGCTGGATAAGGCGCAACCGCAACCGTCATGGAAGCCAGCAAACCAGGAATTTCACTGGGGGCAACGGCTCCTGTAAGATAAGCTGCATTTAGTAAGCCTCGTGCTAATAAATCTGCCAATAAATTCTCCCGTTCTGGCCCATCCCCGACAATTAGGAGTCGAGTCTCAGAACATTGCTGATAAAGTCGGTCAAACGCTTTAACTAAAACGGGCAGTCCATGCCAAGGTTTCAGAGTACCAACAAATCCAACAGTAAATGTTCCAGGACTGGCAGGCAAAGAGGGTGTAATATTACTGGGAAAGCGATCGGGGTTAACGCCATTCGGGATGACATGCACCCGTTGACCAACTCCTGGATAACCCTTTAAATAGGTCTTGATTTCCTCAGAAACAGCGATGAGAGCCGTTGCTGTACTAAAGACTCCTTTGGCTACTCGTTCGGCACTAGTGCGATCGCTTAAACCTCGATACTTTTCCTGCTCTTCAATTAAGGGTGCATTCACCTCTAACAGTCCTGTTATGCCAACAGATCGCGCATACTCCATTGCCGTGAAACTCCAGAGGGAGTAACGCTCATAAACCAGGTCAAAGGGTGCTTCCCGTTCCAGTGCCAAACGCAGATCGAGGTTAGCCGATAAAGCCGCTTGTTCGCGGACAGCTTGCTCTCCTTTGGGGATAGCTGGAAGTTCGTGAACTGCCACCGTCTCCAACCCAGCAGGTGGATCGCCTCCTAATCGTGTGGCAAACAGTTCAACTTGAGCGCCTTGCCGTAGCAACGAACGAATTACTTCCTGAACATGGATCGAGCAACCCTTCTGACCAAAAACGGGGACACCTGGATCGGCACAAATATAAGCAATTCGCATCTTTTACACCTCCTAAAGGGCTTTCAGTTCCGCTCGATTTGCAGTACGGAAGAGGCTGCGCACTGAGGCTGTATTCCGGTGAATATCGAACTCTGATTCAATCAGTTGCCGTGCTTGGGTTGCTAGTCGCACCCGTAAGGTTGAATCAGTGAGCAAGCCTTCGAGTCCATCTGCCAATGCTTTTGGATCATGTTGCGCTACCATCAATCCTGTTTCTTCATCACGCACCACTTCCGGGATGCCTGTCACGTCTGTAGAAACGCAGGGAGTGCCTAGCGCCATCGATTCCAGCAGAACTGTGGGCAAGCCGTCGCGGTTGCCATCTCTGCCAATCACGTAAGGTGCAGCAAAAACGGCAGCTTTCTGAACCTGCTCAAACACCTCATTTTGAGGACGGGAACCAATAATTTCAACAATGGATTGCAAGCCAAGTTGTTGAATTTGCTCTCGTAAGGACGGTTCAAGTGAACCACTGCCGATGATTTTACAGCTAAAATTACAGCCCCGACTGGCAAGAATGGCACAGGCATCAATTAAGATAGGAACGCCTTTTTTCTCAATTAGCCGACCAACTGAAATAATTTGTGGTGGGCGATGCAGGGGCGACTTGTAAGAAAATTGTGTTAAGTCTAAGCCATTGTAAATTCGCTGGACGTGAGCTGCGGCAGTACCGTAAGTCTGTTGCAAATACTCAAGATTGTAGTCACTCACTGTGATTACAGTTGCTGCATCGCTCAGCTTCCGCTTCATATCTTCAGCTTCGACACTTTCATGGAAAATGTCTTTGGCGTGAGCGGTGAAAGTATAAGGTATCCCAGCAAAGTGAGAAGCGAGACGAGCGACACTTGTTGCTACTGTACCAAAGTGAGCGTGTAGATGAGTAATCCTCTTGAGACGAACTTCACGCGCTAACCATGCGGCTTGGTAAACAGTACTTGCTTTTTCTCCTTGAGCAACTGCTAGTTTTGTCCAAAAATCTGGTATCTTCTTACTTGCTTCCTGAAGTTCTGCCCAAAAGTAACTAGCGGCTGTAGGTGCGAGGCTATTGAGAGAATCGCTAACTCTGCCCTGGATTGGCTTGCGAATATAGTAAACTGGGGCGCGTACTTGAGAAATGATGTTCTGAAAGTGAGTTTCAGCAGGTGGACGCAGCGCAAAAATCTCAATTTCTAATCCGGCTGCTTCATGAGCCAAAATCTCGTTAACTACAAAGGTTTCGGAGTAGCGGGGATATCGTTTCAGCACGTAGCCAACACGCATGGGTGCAGTCGAAAACATCCTTGATTTCTCCTTCATGAAGCTTTCTGCATCGAGTAATGGGTTGTGGCAAGTACTTCTTCTAGTCATGGGTTGTGGCAAGTACTTCTTCTAGTAACTGAGGCAAGCGAACTAAACCATTTAAGTCAACGCATTCGGGTATTTGTGGAGCTGCACCATCTTTGGCAAGCCATTCTGTCAGGGTGCGGGGATTAATCTCATCAGGATGGAGTAAATCGAGCAAACCCAGAGTTGCTAAACGTTTAGCTCGAATCAACTGTTCGCGTCGGGGTTGCACTCGCGGCACAATCAACGCTGGTTTCTCAAAGGACAGTATTTCGCAAGTTGTGTTGTAACCACCCATGGCAATAACCCGATCAGCTTGGTTGAGTAGTAGAGTTGGTTCAGCAACAAACTCCAGTACTTTCAAACGAGGTTGTTTAGCTGCCACGTCATGCAAGTTTTGCCGCACTTCTGCTGGCATGAATGGGCCTGTCAGAATTACTCCATTGGTATTCGGTGGTAACTCCGCTTGGGCAAAGGCTTCAGCTAGGAAAGCTCCATCCTGTCCACCTCCGACCAAACACAACACCAATTCACCAGGAGGTAATTGAAGTTTTGTCATTATTTCAGCACTTTCGACATCGACAAACTGGAGCCGCAGACGTTGATCGAGGTAGCCAGTGTAGCGGAATTTGGCAACAACATCGTGGGCAAAATTATATTCACGAGCTAAGTCATAAACCCTTGGATCTCCGTACACCCAAACTGCATCATAGTAATTGCGGATTGCGTCTTCATGGGCAGCACGCTCCCAATCACGACGTACTGCGGTTGGTTCATCTAGGACATCGCGCAAACCCAAAATGCAACGGGTGTGTCCTTGAGTACGAAGATACTCCAAAGTTGGGTCTAGCTCCCTAACTGCCCCACGCGGCACGTTATCGACAATCAACACATCGGGGGCAAATGCCTCTACTGTGGATTGGATGACCTTTGCCCGTAGAGCAATGATATCTCCCAGCGAAATATCTAGTCGCCGTGACCGATACTGCCCATCAGTTCCTTTGTAGAGCGCTGGCAGCGTTAAACAATCTACTCCGGGTGGTGTCGGAAAGTTACTTGCTTCTTGCATCCCGTTAATCATCAGAATGTCAGTCTGTATAGGAGAGCAAGCCAGTGTTTGAGCAATTAGCATATTGCGCCGATTGTGACCCAGTCCCATCGTGTCATGGGAATACAGCACAATCCGCAGCTTTCGGAAATTCAACGTACTTTGCTTAAAGACTGGGATAGGAGGCTGAGCGTAGGTGGAGGTAGGAATATTCAAATCGCAGTTGGCTTTGGCATGGGAAAGCGGTTGCACAACACCAAAGTCTGCCAATTGTTCTATAGAACCCATTTGGGATCTATAGAACAATTGGCAGTCTTTTGAGCATCAGTCGGACAAAACAAAGATTAATTTTGGTGGTAGAATTCTCAAGAGTTTTTTCAAAGTTCTTGACCAAACTTTTACATCTCTCCATCCAAGAATTGCTTCTTTCAATAACCCACCTTGCTTTGACTTATTCCTTGTTCTCGCCACTGCTTGTAATGCCAAAATACAGTCGAATAGGGAGGTAGATCTTTTGGCAAATCACACCAATTACAACCATTTTTGAGTTGATAGAGAACCCCATCTAAAATTTCCCTCTTGCTCCATGTTGGGGGTTTGGTTCTTTTTTTCTTAGGTAGGAGGGGTTCAATAATTTCCCACTCTTTATCTGTCAAACTGCTTGAATAGCTCATTGTCTCTTAGATTAACTCAAGTTATGGAAGGTGCCAAGCACCTTCGACAACTAACGGTGCAGGGCAATCACACAATTCGAGTAAGTTTGTATTCGATAACCAGTATCTTGGATTATTATACCGGAGAATGTAAAGATACCAAATGGGTTCTACAATGCAGGGACACAGCGCTGTGTCCCTACGATCTCGGATGGATCAATTTTCCTGAAAGCTTATTAGAGTGATTATCTCCAATTACTCTCTAGTACCAATCAGGGAAGTCTGCATCTTCTCCACCGATGCCAATTCCTGTATTATAAATTTCGGCGTCACTAATGTTAAGGTCATTCATCGATGCGCCATAAACATTAGCATCGTAAATCTTAGCTTCAGTGAAGTTTACTCCATTGAGATTGGCTTCCTTCATATCAGCGTTAGTAACAAAAGCGGATGTTAAGTTAGCTCCTGCCAAATTAGCACCTCTGAGGTCAGCCCCTTCAAGATTCGCGGCTTCCAGGTTTGCTCCCTGCAAATCTGCTTCTCTCAAGTCAGCACCAATCAAATGGGCGCCACGGAGGTCTGCTTCTGATAAATTACACTGAAAACATCTCCCTGTTGACAACAAACGTTGTACATGAAGCGGATTCTCAGCTTTAACTGGGCTGCTGAAAACTAGGGGAGCTAGTAAAGTTAGGGTGGCTAAGAGCTTGAGTTTCATAATTTTTCCCCTGTATCGACAAAGTTGGTTCCGTTCTTTTCCTCACACTCCTATTATCTCACTACACTCCTAAGTTAATATTGATTGACGATACAAGTCAATTGTGATAGTCATCAGGTTGGGTCGTGATACCAGAAAGGTCACTCAACTGACTAAGTTCTGTTAGGTTGTGTGACGGGCATCACTTCCAATCTGACCGAAAATAATGGGATTCAAGCCTCCCCCTTCCAGGGGGACTTTGTTTATGATATGTTTTTGATGTAGGTTTTTCCACGTCAAATGATTGTCTTAGAGTTCAAGGCTAAGGGAAAAACAACTCAATACGCTGCTATAGATGAGGCGATTAGAACCGCTCAATTCGTCCGCAACAAAGTTATCCGTCACTGGATGGATAATCGAGGTGTAGGACAAAAAGAGCTGTATCGCTACAACACTAAGCTCAGAGCTGAGTTTCAATTCGTGAAAGCCTTGAACTCTCATGCTTGTCAGGTTGCAGTTGAAAGAGCCTATAGCGCTATTGCTCGGTTCTACAGCAATTGTAAGAAGGCTATTCCAGGGAAGAAAGGCTATCCAACGTTTAAGAAAAATTGTCGATCACTCGAAAGTACAAAACTTCAGGATGGTCGCTTTCTGCCACCCGAAAACAAATCACTTTCACGGATAAGAAAGGGATTGGCAAGCTTAAACCAAAGGGACGTGGGATTTAAACTACTACCAGTTAGAACAGATAAAACGAGTTAGGTTAGTGCGTCGTGCCGATGGGTACTATGTTCAGTTCTTGGTAAGTGCCGAGAACAAAGTAGACATTAACCCAACAGGTAAAACTATTGGATTAGATGTTGGACTCAAAGAGTTCTACACCGATAGCAATGGACACACTGAAGCTAATCCTAGGTTTTATCGAACAGGCGAGAAGCGGCTGAGGTTTAGACAACGCCGTGTTTCTCGCAAGAAAAAAGGCTCAGCCAACCGTAAAAAAGCCATTAATCGACTAGGACGAGTACACCTCAGAATAAGTAGGCAACGTGAAGAACACGCCAAAAGACTGGCGCGTTGCGTAATCCAATCTAACGATTTGGTAGCCTATGAAGATTTGAGGATTAGAAACTTAGTTAAAAATCATTGTCTTGCCAAATCTATTAATGATGCAGGTTGGTATCAATTCAGGAAGTGGCTAGAGTATTTCGGGGTTAAGTTTGGCAAGATAACTATTGCGGTTAATCCTTCCTACACTTCGCAAAAATGCTCTAGTTGTGGCACTCTTGTCAAAAAGTCCCTATCGATGAGAACCCATATTTGTCAGTGTGGGTTCGTGTTAGATAGAGACTGGAACGCCGCTATCAACATCCTGAAATCAGCCTTGAGTACCACAGGGCATGTGGGAACTTGGGTCATCAACCCGAACGCTTTGGGAGATTCGACCTCTACTTTGATTGGAGAAATCCTGTTAAAGCAAGTTGGGTCTATGAACAAAGAATCTCCGCACTTATAGGACGGAGAGTGTCAAGTAATAGAGCTCTGTCTCCAGATGCGATCGCTTATTTCTCGTGCCAGAGTCGGGACGCGTCGCTAACCAACAGTAAACAGGCTGTACCGTTCAACCTCCACTTCGGGTGAGTGATGTACAGATATAGATATACCCGACTTCTTGGAGAAGTCGGCTATCTTGCTTGGATATACTGAACTTCATAAACTTGAAATATACCGTATCTCAAAAATGCCTATAACTGTTCACTTTTAAGCAATAGGACTAGTTTTTTCATGATGAAATTTTACTATAACCGTCTCTCTGTAAATGCTCGCCGTGTCTGGGTTACTCTGTTAGAAAAACAGCTCACTTTTGAGCCAATATTAGTTAACTTGGATGGTGACCAATTCCAACCAGAGTTTACTGCCATCAATCCCTTGCAGCGTATTCCTGTTCTGGTAGATGATGGGTTTACTGTCGTGGAATCATTGGCTATCTTGGACTATCTAGAAGCTAAATGCCCTACCCCGGCGTTGCTTCCTCAAGATGCCAAGTCTCTAGCCACGGTGCGTATGGTGGAAATGGTGACTTTAAATGAACTATTGCCAGCAACAATTCCCTTAATGCGCCAGATGATGGAATTGGCGGTAGACTCTCAAAAATTGGATCAGGCAAAGCAACAGATAGCTAAAGTACTAAATTTTTTCGAGAGTAAACTTGGTAATTCTCCCTACTTTATTAATGAACAACTGACACTAGCGGATATTGTTGCCGGAACAGCAGTACCATCATTACCTCTATTTGGTATATCTCTGGATAATTACCCGAAGTTGCAGAATTGGTGTGATGCTTTAAACAAGCGGGAGAGTTGGCAACAAACTACACCAAATCCTGAAGAAATTGAAGCGGCTAAATCAGGAATTAGGGAAATTTTGGCAAGGCGGTGTGATTAGTAAAGGAAAATTATCAAAAAATTAGCTTTTAGTGATTGCTTCTCGGATCCCTTGTGCAGTGGCGGGTGCTAGTAAGACACCGTTGCGATAGTGTCCTGTGGCCAAGAGTACGTTACTGTAACCCGATAGTTGACCGATAACTGGGGCGGGTTGTCCTTCAGGACGAGGGCGTTTGCCTGACCAAGTGCGTACAATTTGTGCTTGGGCTAAAGCGGGACAAAATGCGATCGCTTCCTGTCTTACCTTTTCTAGTAGTGCTGCTTCTGCTACTACCTCACCAGCGTCGTCGGGAAACTCGACTGTAGCGCCTACCCAGTATTGCCCCTCCCCTAATGGCACAAGATGGACATCATCACCAGTAATCACCGGCTGAAAATCTTCATATCCTATTGCCTGTCTCAACTGCAATTGCAAAGCTTGTCCCAGTACTGGTTTAATTTTCAGAGATGAGGAGGCAGTGGAAATTTGAGGACTAACTCTGATCAGTGGCGATTGCAGTAGGGAAGTTAGGTGAGATGAACCCAAGCCAGCAGCAATGACTAGCCAATCAACCTCTAGCTTTCCGGCAGAAGTCTGAATTTGGCGGCAAGTTAGTAAATTTGCCGTATCTGAGGCTATAGCATCAATTCCCTCAACAGTTTGACCAAATTGGAAAGTCGCACCCTTAGTTTGGGCGGCTGTTACCAAGGCTTGGGTAAGGGCTGTTGGCTCAACTTGTCGATCTTGGGGAGAATAGATAGCACCGCTAATTTTCTCTGGATTAAGCTGAGGGCAACGGGACTGAACTTGAGTAGCATCCCAAATTTCTAATTGCCAGCCTTGTGACTGACGTGTTTGTACCAAATCTTCCCAAGAAGTTAACTCATCCTGGGCAAAATGAAGCATGAGGATGCCTTGCCGATTAAAGGGAATCTGACGGTTGGTGATTGCTTCCAACTCAGGAATCAAGCTTTCGTAGCGCTGCATACTCGCTTGTCGCAACTGCCACGCCCTGCCCTTCACTTTTTTACTGATTACGCCCATGAGGACTCCTAGTGCAGCACCAGTTGACCCTTGGGCTGCGGAGTTTTGGTCAATTACTGTGACGTTTAGCCCAGCCACCATGCTCAATTCATAAGCGATCGCGGCTCCAACGATACCACAACCAATAACTGCTACTCGGCTCATGTTTAGCGGTTAGCTTTTGCCCAATAATACAGAAATTTTTGAGAGTATCTGAAAAAGCAGAGTACTCGACTGTCTGGCTTCTCGTAAGCTGGAAATAGGGGTTTTGGCTGTTTTACCAAACCCCTGGGATTTTTGTACACTTATCGAGGAAGCAGTTGCAAAAACTTATCAAAGTCTTGCAAGGCCACTCCATAATTTTGTATTGCTACTTGATAATTACCCTCGTCAGCGGCTAGCCCAATTTTTTCTAAGCAGTCAAATAAATCTTTGGCAGTTGCTTTTGCCGTCTTTTGCTCCCCAGGGAGGAGTTGGCGAGTAATATAGCTAGTGTTCCGGCGTAAATCGCCCAAGGGACCATGGATGAATGTGCCTACATCGTTCCAATTTTTGTTTCTAATATTGGTTTGAAGAATCGGCATTTTCTCCCGTATCTCCATCAGTGGGGAGGCACTTTTCTTAATCTGCTCAATTTGTTCAGCAGTGTAGGTAGGTGGCTGGGTGACTGTAGGACCACTACAGCTAACTAGAAATGTTGCCACTAATGCCAGAATCAACGCCAGAATAGACCGATATCTTTTCATAACCATTTGTTTTACAGCTAACTAAACCAATCCGAAAAATTACTGAGTTCGGCTCAAAACTATATCTTACGATCACTTGTAGTGGTTACTACAGACGTGGGCACAGTACTAGATGGTCAATTTACAAAGCTTGGCGTCGCACAAAGGGTAGCAGCGCTTCGCTGATTTTTCCTGACCAATGTTCTTGAGGATAATGCCCTGCTTCTGCTAGCTGGTTTATTTCACAATTTTTTAGGGTGTTAGCTAGCTGCTGTGCTTGGGTAAAGGGTAGCCAAGGATCTTTCATACCCCAAATAATCAGAGTTGGTTTTGTCCAGTTGCGGAATCCCGATTCAATTTCCGCCATCGACTCTTTGATGCGGCAATTTTTAACTGTTGCTAGCAGACTTCGCCCCACATCGGAACTTTTAAGGAAGGGTTTGCGGTATACATCTAAATGTTTATCTTCAATTCGGTAACAGCTTCCCTTTTCCAAAGTACGGTCAATTAACAGGGGGTCTTGTGTAAGCATATCTCCGATCAAAGGCAAGCCCCACTGCTGGATTTGCCAGGGCAACTTGGCAGTAGATGATAGCGGTGTATTGATGATTGTTAAACGCTCGATTTGATCTGGGTTCCGTAGGGCATACTGAAGCCCAACCGAGCCGAGAAATCCTTGAACAACTAAGTAAAATCTCTCTATTGCCAGGTTGTTCAGAAAATCTGCTAAAGCTTTAATAAAGGCATCAGGTGTATAAGCAAAGTCTCGCGGGCCGGGTTTTACCGAGAAACCAGAACCAATCCAGTCAGGAGCGATCGCTCTTAAACCTTGTTTGGCTAAATCTGGCATAAGCTCGCCCCAGCAATAACTTTGGGACGGTAAACCGTGCAACAGCAGTACTGGAGGTTTTTCGCTTTCGTTAATGGGGCTGGCTTCCCGATAGAACCATCGCAACGAACCGACTTCTATGGACTTTTCACTTATTGACACTGTTATTTTTTAAACGAAGTTTAGTTTATCGTGGTTCGAGCTTACCGTTTACCGAGACTTCGGGCAAGTTAACCACAAGGAGCGTAATTGTCAAAAAATGATGGCCAATAGCAAATTTTGTCAAAAAATTGCTGAAATATGCCACAGCTTGTCATAGATAATGAGGCATTCCCCTAACGACAGCTAAACCAGAGGAGATTTGGTGTGAACGCAGCTGAACAAGCAAAAGGTTTAGAAGTTACCACAAAAATTGCGGCTATTGTCAATTTGTTTAAGGGCGAGTTTCCCGACGCTAGGGCAGACTTAAAACCCTGGAGAAACGATCCAGAAACTCGTGAGTTAGTTGATCCTGATTCAATTGATATTGGCTTTCACTTTCCTGGCTGGAGCCGACGCTTTCAAAGCCGGAGTATCTTAGTACAAATCCGCCTTTATCAAGACTCTTTAGAAGCTTCGCAGCGGTTAATTGGTATTGAAATAGCCGGCTTTAACCATCAAGGAGAAGCCTGGCGACTTTCAACTATTGATCAGTGGCAAGTCATGGGAGATTGCCAGCCTGCTGCTGAGACTGCAGAAAAACTCAAGCATTTTTGCAGGATGGTCTTTGAGTTGTTTAATCGCTAATCTTACCTAAGCTTAAGACTTATTAGCGACACTACTCCAATAATGATTAACACTCCCATTATGCTGCTAGGTGTAGCCTGAGTAAAACACCTTGAAACCAGGGAGTGTCAATCAATTTTAACTATGATTCAGGTGCTGCATGACAACCGACGGGGTAAGCAGACTTGTAAGTACTAGAACGCTGGCCAAACCAACTGTAACGATTATCACGAATTTGTTCATAGGCACGATCTCCGATCCACTTCATCCCCGGTAAAGACCGATAAGCCTCGATAAATATAGCACCCATTGGTAGGATACGCCCCATTTCCTCCACAGCCTCACTACCTTGCCAACGTTTTTCTGGTAAGGAGGCATTAATCAAAATCATGCCCATCTCACAATCTTGAGGCATCACCCCAAAATTTTTCAACATTTCTTCATCCTGCATCGGAACGTAATCAAATAGCTGTCCTTTGTCCAGATTTTCTAATTGTTGTACTAAGGTGACACAAAGATTACAGTTACCGTCGTAAATAACGTGGTATTTCATATGAGCTGCGGTGGATTTGCCTAAAAATCACTGGATAATCACATTTTTAACCATGATTTAACTATTGCTCAAGTCAATTGCCACTTACACCTGATTAAAACTTAACGCCAACACAGCCTTAGACATCGAATTCAATACTCAAATAAGCAACGGGGCAAATTTATTCAGTTAACGATCTATCTAGTTGTCTTATCAGGTTTACTGGTGATTTTTTGAGCAAATCTGCATTATGGATAACAGAATTAAGCCAAACCAATGGTTAAATTTAGAGGGTTATTGCCCATAAATATAGAACCTCCACCATTCGCCTTCAGGAGGTAAAAGCAAATGCAGGTTCAATGGAAAAAAATATTAGTGAAAACATCAGTTTGGCTAACAGCAGAAATTATACTTAACCTAATCGGGCTAGACGATTTGGCAGACTATAGCGAATTTATCTACGAGCAAGATTTTGCGGGGGTAAGTCACTTATATCAGCCCACAGTAGTAATGTAGTCTGACTGAAAAAATTGGTGAGCTTACTGGCGACTACTAAGTTGTCATCTCTGTCTAATTAATTGGTAATTACCTTCAGACTATTGCTGATTAGTTAGACACAACAAAAGCTATTTATAGAAACGACTAAATAGGAGACTACCGAACGGAAAACAGTAAAAATTTAAAGTAATTTATAGTCTTTAACATCAATAATAAAATTTGTGTCCAATTACTTAAGGAGGTATCAGTTTTTAGCTGTAGTGTTATTTTATTCCTAACTTTTTCCCCTTTTTCTTGTCGGAGTGGTGTCTTCAGCTACAATCGGCTCAGTTATCCCGTAAGAAAATGGTGACATGAACGAACGTTAAAAGCAGGCAATCACTCCGTCAACAAGGCTAATTAATGAAACCCCGTATCATCGTCTGTGGCCTGGGTCGTACTGGATATAGAATTTTCTGCCTCCTGAGGCAGCAGGGAGCTGCTGTAGTTGGCATCAGTGATCGACCTCTTCCTGGAGAAAAAAATGACATTGTAATTGGAGATTTACGAGCACCTTGTACCCTGCTAGCTGCCAGGATTCAGGACTCTGAAGCTTTGATTCTGACTACTAATGACGATGCTCTCAATCTAGCAATCCTTACTAAAGCCAGAGTCATCAATCCCCGCATTCGCATTGTTAGCCGCTTGTTGAATACCAACTTAGGAGATCGTTTAGATCAGACTCTTCCCCTTCACGTCAGTCTGAGTGTTTCTGCTTTGGCTGCACCACAATTTGCCTTTGCCGCACTGGGAAATCGAGTTATCGGGCAGCTGCAACTATTTAATCAAGCTTGGCCAATCCACGAAGAATACATTAACGAAACTCATCCCTGGATTGGCAAACAACTGAGTGAACTCTGGGAAGATCAATCCCGGATGCTAATCTACTATCTACCAGTAAATGGTAGAACTGATTTAATTTCTTCCGTAGCCCAAGGAAAATGTTTGCAGTTAGGCGATCGCTTGATCATTGGTAGCAAGCCCAAAGTTCGCAGCCGCCGACGCTTTCGCTTACGTAAACTACTGAAAGTACTGGCAAATTTGCGCCATTTTCAGCAACATGCCAAATCAATGGTGCTGGTAACGTTGGTACTACTGTTGATGATTCTCATGGCAACAGTAACCTATGTATCCTTCAGTCTCAATACTTCTATTATTGATGCTTTTTATTTTTCTGTCGGTATGATTACTGGTGCTGGCGGTCAAGAGCAAGTAACTGAACAAGCACCGGCTGGCGTCAAGATTTTCACTGCCATCATGATGATTGTGGGCGCGGGTGTAGTGGGCATTTGTTACGCCCTGCTTAACGATTTTGTTCTGGGAACCCGCATGCACCAGTTTTGGGATGTCGCACGGGTTCCCCATCGCAATCACTACGTTGTTTGTGGATTGGGCGGTACTGGTGTCCAAATTATTAATCAACTACACAGCCAAGGCCATGAAGTAGTTACCATTGAGCAAAACTCCAATCACCGCTTTCTGGGTACTGTGCGTTCTTGGGGCGTGCCAGTGATTCTGGGAGATCCCAGTTTGTCTACTACTCTACAAGCCGTTAACGTCCACTCTTGCGAAGCACTCTTGGCAGTCAGCAATAATGACATGGTAAACGTTGAGACTGCCCTATGCGCTAAAGCCTTGGCTCCCAAGTTACCCGTAATTATACGCATTCATGACCCCCAGCTTGCTCGCACGGTACAGGAGGTATTTGATTTTGAGGTAGTACTCTCTCCTACAGAATTGGCAACGCCTTCATTTGCTGCTGCTGCTTTGGGGGGAAGAGTTGTCGGTAACGGGGTGAGTGGTGGTACTCTCTGGATTGCCTTAGCAACGCTGATTACGCCTAATCATCCTTTCTGTGGACGCCGTGTCAAAGAGGCAGCAATCGCAGCAGATTTTGTGCCGCTATACATTGAAACGAATCATCAAACTATCCACGGCTGGGAGATCCTGGAAACTTCCCTAAGTGGCGGTGATGTTTTATATCTGATTATGCCAGCTAGTGGTTTGGAGCTATTATGGCGTGCCGCACCATCTCAACTGATTGTTGGTTAATAATCGGGATGGCAACAGTTGATCGTAACTGTATCTATAATCAATTTAACTTCATCCAGGCAAGACACTGATCCATCTGGTGGCGCATTGTCTGAGCATCAGCATGATATCGCCTTCCATGTCCGGGTAGTACCCACTCAAACGAGTAGTGGCGCAATTTATCCATAGATTTTGTTAGTTCAGGCCAAGAATACCAGCAGGCTCTGCGGAAAGCAATTAGTTGGTTAAACTGGTCAGACCAAGCTAGATGATCACCAGTAAACAGAAACTTATCCTGATAAAGCAACACGGTATGACCTTTGGTGTGACCAGGAACTGGAATAATTAACAGGTCACTATCTAACTGATAGGGTGTAGCTGCCGTCAGTTGAATTTCTACCTCACGGGTATCAGAGGTGATTTCATCAGTGTGTAGAATGCGATCGCAGCTAAAATGATCGTGGAACTTCTGATGATCTGCTACATCATCCCGGTGTGTGAGGTACATATAGCGAATACCACCCATTTCCTCCAAACGCTTCACTAGTGGCGGGGCAAAACGGGGGGAATCGACTAAAACATTGCCTTCTGGACGTTGAATTAAATAGCTGGCCGCACCGTAAGAACTCTCTGAATGATAGCCGCAATGGTAGACATTTTCCGCCACTAAGACCGGAAAACTCTGTTGGACTTCTTTGATATCCCTGGGCTTTTCTACAGTGCCAATGGAAGAGGTGGGACAAGCTAACAGGGCTTGAAGTGCTCGTCGTCTTTCTGTCTCCGTAGCCGGTTGATGATAAACCGCCGATTGCCCATCGGCGCGATTAAACACCTCTGGAGTCATCCAGCGGCAGGTGTCACAATCAATGCAGGTGCTGTCGACGTAAAAATTACCGCTGACGTTTTCTAAGCGGCGTTGTGTGAGATGAGCCATGATTCTGATTAATTATTTTTGAGGAGCTACTCCTATATCATAATCATAACGAGTATGAACTATTGGATGCAGTGCTTCGAGGAGCAATGATTTTTGAGAGGGAGTTTCGCTCTTACTCAATGGCATGGGTTGGTAAAGACACAGACAAAGTAGACGTTTGACCTGAAATTAGTAAGTTTGTATCGCTAATCCTTCAATAAAGCCAGTTATCCAAGCTGGCCAATCAGGTGATCCCACGCGTAGCACTGCTATGACTTGGTAAATTGTTTCCCGAACTAGCCCCACACTGGTCGGCTTAGCTATAGCTAGAGTAGGAGTATAAATAAAAGTTTCAGCAGATGTCTTAACCGAGGTATCGCCCAACTCAATCTTAGAACCAATACCATAAGGCTCAGCCAAAAAATTCACCTTGATAGACATGCCTAGAGGCATCAAAGCGATCGCACCAGATCCGACAAACTGCACCGTTACCCGTACTGCAAACGACTCGTCTTGTTTAATAATTATGTCCGAGTACTCAGCATCGGCTTCAGTGGTGAATACTGTGAGATTGGAGAGCTGACAGGTGATAGGGGCGACGCTGACTTGATTACCTTTCATGAATAATTTCGCCTAGAATCGATAATCAGACCCTGCTACACCCTAAGCTAGCAACCATATATCCAGAGTCACAATATCCAGAGTCACAATGCTAAATTAGCATTATAGTAAGTTAAATCTTAAATCCTAGCCTTAGTAAAGGGTTGGAATAACTTAAAAGTTAAAATAAAACTTCTTCCAGTTAGGGATATCTACCGCCTGTTCCGTCACTCCTGACTGTATTATGAACCCCCCAGAAAATCATCGTATTCCTGAAGACAAAGTTCAAGAAGTTTTTACCCTTGCCGCTCAACTGTATGCTGAACACGACCAGAGCTATTCAGTAAAAGAACTCATGGATGCTGGGACAGAAGCAAAAATCCCGCCAGAGTTTATGCAACAGGCTCTTGAGCAGATACAGTTACAGCAAAACCAACAAACTGCGCCAAGCTCTCAATCAAAGAAGTCTCAGGCTTACCTGAAAGGCCTTGCCGTCGGACTACCTGCACTCTTGGCGGTTGGCTTAGCAGGGTGGTTTCTTGCCAAAAACGCTGCAACCAATGCAGCAATAGATACAGGCTTAGCAGAAGAAGTAGTAGAAACAGTAGAGCCGATTGCCAATTCTTCTTCAGTTAGTGGCACTAGCTTAGCAAAAGGTAACTTCAAGTGTGCTGGTTTACAGCTCCAGGGGGCAGATCTGAGTGGTAAGAATCTCAGGGGTGCTGATTGCACGAGAGCAGACTTGAATCAAGCTGTGTTGAGCGATGCCATCCTGGAAGGTGCTAACTTGAGCCATGCTCAATTGAGAAATGCCAATTTAAATAATGCCAATATTAGAGGAGCGGATTTAGCCGGAGCAGATTTAGCTGGGGCCGATTTGAGTGGTGCTGATTTGCAAGGTGCCAACCTCAGCAATACGGATTTAAGGAATGCCAATCTGACGAATACAAATATCAGTGGAGCAGATTTGGCGGGAGCAAACTTAGATGGTGCAATTCAATTAATTAAATAACCCACATTTAGCTTCGTTTGATATACTTATTACCTGGGGCTGTGGCGGCATAGCCAAGTGGTAAGGCAGGGGCCTGCAAAGCCTTTACCCCCAGTTCGAATCTGGGTGCCGCCTTTAGAAAGAAAATAGCTACCCTCAAGGCTTTTGAGCGTTGAGGGTAGTTGTCTATTAGGAGAAGTGAATCCTCCTAAGTCGGGTTTTTAACCTTAACTTATCCCACAAAAAAGTCGAAAACTCATTCAGGTAGACCGACCACGCCACCTTCAGAGTCAATCACTTCACCAATGGCATAAGCAGCGATATCCTGTGACTCAAACCAACGAAGGGTCTGCTCTGAGTGATCTGGCGGTACGACCAACACAAAGCCAATACCCATGTTAAAGGTGTTAAACATCTCCTTGAGACTGACATCACCAGCCTCAGCCAGCCACTGAAAAATCGGGGGAATTATCCAGCTATTGGGGTTAATCTGAACCGATTGACCAGCACCAAGGCAGCGAGGTAGGTTTTCTGGGATGCCGCCACCAGTAATATGAGCCATACTATGAAGCTCAATTCCAGCACTACGGGCATCCAGAACTGGCTTAACGTAAATCTGAGTGGGGTTTAAAAAGACCTCACCTAAACTGCGACCACCTAGCAGTTCTGGGCAAATCTCCCAGTTTGAAGTCTCATTTGTGGTACTCGCAATACTCTCAGAAGGTCGTGTCCTAGCGGGATACTCACGGACAATTTGGCGCACTAAGCTAAAACCGTTACTATGAACGCCCTGACTGGCTAAACCAATTGCCACATCTCCCACCTTGACCTGGGAACTGTCTAGCATTTGGCTTTTTTCAACAATTCCCACGCAAAACCCTGCCAAATCATACTCTCCTGGTTGGTAGAAACCAGGCATTTCTGCGGTTTCCCCTCCCAGCAAAGCACACCCAGAGAGGCGACACCCTTGGGCAATACCCGCAACTACCTGAGTCAACTGCTCAGAATTGAGCTTGCTAGTGGCCAAATAATCCAAGAAAAATAGGGGTTGGGCCCCAGAAGTCAAAACGTCATTAACGCACATTGCTACTAAATCAATGCCAACTGTATTATGGCGATTAAGGTCTTGAGCAAGTTTGAGATTAAACTAAGCCCCTCAGTCACCTGAGCGACTCGTCTTCAGAACCGGACGTGAGACTTTCACCTCATCCGGCTCCTCAATGATTTGGTGCTTGACAGGCAAACCTACAGCAGTGAATGAAGTGTGAGCAAGTAACAGTATTAGGTTGTTCTCCTTACACTTGGTGGCAAATACTCGATTCTCACCATTAATAGAAGACCAATATTTGTTTAATACCCATGTACGGCTTTTCTGCGGATGACGACCCTTTGCCCAAGCTATCAGCTTAAGGAACACCAAATGATCTAGGTGAGCCAATGACTTGTTGCTTACCTGGGATGAATAGTAGTTTACCCACTCTTTGATCACCGGATTTAAGCGCCGGATTAGAACCTCTTGAGCGGCTGATTTGTGGGCATTAATGATACTAGCTAATTGCTGGTAGTGTTCTTTTCGCTGAAATTTGCTTGGGGATATTGTGGTTTTTCCGCCCTTTTCTTGGGGATAGGTTTTGTGCAGTAGAAAATTAAAAATTGAGAAAAAGTTTTCCTTTTCCCTTTTTTCTTTTCCCTCTTCAGCGGTAGGATCGTCGTTCCTACTGCACATAAGAGAATGATCGTGCAGTGCTTCGCTATTATTTCCCGATCGCGAAGTTAGTGAATTTAATTCAAACTTGGTCTTCTCTGTTGGCGCGATCGCTAATTTGACCAGAATTTGGTCAACAGAGAAATCATCTCCAGCTTCTGATTTCCTGCTTTCCCCATCCTTTTGCGTCAATAGCCGAACCGATAAACACCTTGCTGACCAAGACTTAATCAAAGTCTTTTGCAGCTTGCGAACTGCCTTGAAATCACCACGCTGTGAGGCATTGTAGATACGTTTTTGCAACTTAAAAACCACCCGCTCTAGTTTGTACCAGGGGATGTTTTTCCATTCCGCCGTCGGGGATGCCGACGTTTTAGACCTATACATTGCTACTGGGTCCCTACATTCCCAATCATCGTGAGTCCGTCTGCATATCCCGACCATTACAGTCGAGCATTCGCTTCTGACTCAATCTCTCCCAACACATTCATGCAGTTAGTACCTACTCCTGTTATCGACCTTGAGGAGAGAAATGTGTGGGTTAATTCGTTCCTGATAACCATTGGTAGATTCCTTAGGATGATGCTCTACACCGGGGTTTTTGGGAGTGCTACTAAGCAACGAAGATACTTAGTCCCTAATCCCAACTGACGTTTCAGCCTGATTACATCAGCGTGTCGTAACGATGTTTCACCACATCTTCGCTTGCGCTATCCATAGACTCCTGCTCAAGGGTTGACCAACTGAGGCTGTCAGCTAACCCTTAGTTTCGCCCCGCTTTAGGGATTGATGACTAGTCGCTACCCTAGGGGTCGTGCTTTCACCACAGCACTTGTGGGGAGGGACTTGATTGAGGCTTAGGTTAGGATTTCAGTCTGTTTTCAGGAAAATGTTAAATCTTTCTGAAATTACGGTATTTCCGTGATATTCCTTAGCCTATACCTTAAGGTTTGTATCAAAAAATACTTTCTCACCCTCATGGTTATCAAGTTATCAAGGAATTAACAAATGATTTTTGTTCTTTCCTTGTGGCTAATCCCCCAAACTTGTTCGAGTTTGGTTTCTAACCAACGAGTCGCACCTTCGTACCGACACCATCTGTTCCGGAGACTAAAACTGGCTCCTTATAGCCTGTGGGTAGCTGAAAGCAGCCACTAAAACCACCAAGTCCGCCTAATACTTCAGGTCGGTGTGTGCTTTGCACCAGACTACGGATTTGTTTTACAAAAGCTCGACCTGCCTCAACATCGACACCGGCTTCTCGATAATCCATGTAGTTTTCTTTGTAACTCCTGCTATCTGTCTATTTGTTTATTGCTGGAACTTGTCCCAGAAAAGAGCACTATCCAGTAATGATTAAGGATTTTACAGGTTGCTTGCTGATCGGAGAGCTTTGTCATTTTTGGAAATACTTGACAAAACCACTCGCAATTTGGTTACAAAGGTAGCAAGTTACCTCTTCGGGAGAGAGGCCGGCTTAATTATGTAAATTTTTGCTAAGTTTATTGTAAATAACTTTAAACGTATAAAAATACCAAACCCTAATTTTAGCGTTATTTGAGGCTGTTTTTCAAGGTTAAATTTTGATGAGATTTTGATTAATTTGAGGATAATTAGCAAAAATCCCTGATCCCCAAATCCAAAACTTCGTGTTAGTCTGTTGCAGGTCAATAAGTAAAGCGGACACATAACGAGTACGAGTTAACCAATCAGTTGGAGTACCTTTGCAGTTTTGCCCACACCAACAATAGTCAACTTCGAATTCCTAATGCTTTTGACAACAGGCGTATGAATCAACAAATTTGGAGTAGCATTACCTTTACCATCCTGACGACAGTGATTGGTACAGCAATACCGAGTCATGCCGAACCAACTGGGGGACTTAGGCAAAGTTCAGAGGAAGACTCTGCTGCAGTGGTAATAATGCCAACAACTGCCCTAAACACCTCTGTCTTAGCTCAATTACAAGCTCGTCAAACAGAAATTAACAAAGGAGAATTTCAGCCTCAAACAACCACAGTGGCGCAAGACCAAGGCATTGCTAAGATTCGTGCTTATCAATTGGCAGGGCGTCAGGTAGCCACACTGACAGTCCACAGCATTCCTGTACTTACTTTCTTGAGTTCGAGTCCTTCCCCGACTGAGGAAACAAGCCACAGTAGCCTGCCGCAGCATAGTGATAAAACGGCTTCTCGCCCTCAAGCTTCGGAAAACCGAGGAGTGAGTTCTGTTAAAGCTGCTCAGGTTACATCCAACTCGTCGGTTTCCGATAGTAATAATGACCCAGTTTTACGAGCCCAAGCAGTTGCTGCCCAGATTAATCAACTAGACCGGCAAAAAATAGATGCCGAGGCGATTTCTGTTCGTGGGAATGCTCAATGCCATTGCTACAGCATCAGCGTCAATGACACAGAGCTCGTCCGCATCGATGAGAAAACAATTTTGCCAGATACAACTGAGAACCTCGCTGAAGATGCTCGACAAGCCACTAATCGACTCCGACGGCTCATGGGCAATGCTCTACCATTGGAGGAAATTCCAGGTCAAGAACTCGTAGAACCCAAGCCAGAGATTAGCCAGCAACCCGCTCAACCTCAAATTAAGGGTATGGCTTCCTGGTACGGTCCTGGTTTCCACGGTAGACTCAGCGCTAGTGGCGAGAGATTCAACCAAAATGCCATGACGGCAGCTCACCGTCACTTACCTTTTGGCACAAGCGTGCGAGTGACAAATTTAAACAACGGGCGCTCGGTTGTGGTGAGGATTAATGATCGTGGGCCTTTTGTCCGAGGGCGGGTAATTGACCTCTCAGCAGGAGCCGCCAAGGCTCTAGGAATGATTAATAGTGGCACCGCGCCTGTGCGGGTGGAGGTTGTAGAGACTCAGTAAGCAATTAGATGACTCAGGTAGGGGTACAGCAAAACTTTGCCCCTGCTACTGTTCGATTGTAGTCCGCTGTTTATTTCTCTACTGCAAACTTTTGCTAATCAATCAGGTATAGTAAGCCAGTAATGCAGAAGCAATATTACTCATGAGTGATGTACCTGCTAGTCATCCTCGCGCCTTGTCATTAAAGTTACGAGAACAGATAGAGCATTACCGCAAAGTTGGGCTTGTCGCGGATGCGGGACCAATAGCCCATGGTCGCGGGGAAGCATTTGATTATCTATTAGGTGAAGCAACTCCTGAGCCAGTAGTAAAAGATATATATGCTGCCGCCGCTTTGCTTCTAGAGGCTGAACATCCCGTAATTTCAGTCAACGGTAATACGGCTGTACTTGCGCCTCAAGCACTAATTTCTCTGGCTAACAAGATACCGGCTAAATTGGAGGTAAACGTCTTTTATGGCAGGACCCAAGAACGCGAAAAAAAAATTGCTGAGTATTTGATTTCCCAAGGTGCCCAAGAGGTTTTAGGTGTTAACTCAACAGCGAAAGTACCTCATCTTCATTCCTCTAGGGGTCAGGTTGATAAAAATGGTATTGCCGCAGCAGATGTTGTTCTTGTTGGCCTAGAAGATGGTGATAGAACTAGGGCTTTGTTGGCTTGGGGGAAGAAGGTAATATCTATAGACCTCAATCCCCTCTCTAGAACTGCTATTGATGCGACTTTAAATATCTGCGACAACGTAATTCGTGCCTTACCTTTACTGGAAACAGCAGTAGAGGATTTGCGAGGAGATGAGCAACGCAGAAAAAAAATTATAGCTAAGATCAACAGCAAAGATTCTACTGCGAGAGTTTTGCAGTTTTTAGATATTCGGCTAAAGAGTATTGCCCATCAAATCAGTGAATTATCTGTTTTAGAAGCTACAGAAGCGCATCTTAATTTTATAGTTGATCTGATAAATTCTGTGATTGAAGAAGGATGCTTTGATCTAGAAAAGGATAAATTAAGCTTAGAGGCTATAATTTCAAAATTGAACGCTGAAAATTCTGCGGTCTACGTCTTAGTTTCTCAAAATAATCTATGTGGCTTTGTAGATGCAGAAATTCTCGAAGAAGGTTATTTACAAGTAGCAAACCTAGCCATAGCAAAAAATTACCGAGGTTTGGGGGGAGGTCAACTTTTACTTAAAAAAATTGAAGAATTAGCTTCAAATAAAGGTTGTGATAAAGTAGTAATAAGACTTTTAGCTAGTTGCCGTGCAGCACAAGCTTTATTTCTCAAACAGGGCTACACTCCTCATGGTTTTATTGCTCTCGAAAAAGGCGACTTGATAGTCATGGGTAAAAAGATTGAGTAGTTGTTAATTTTACTAATCAATCGCCAAAAAATCTTTTATGCCTCTAGTGTTTTTGTCAGCAAAACCTCTTCTAAATAGTTGGCAATCCCGATCGCTATCTGTTTTTTCCCTATTAGTTTCCCTGCATTTTCACTTCCGGTAACTAAATAAGCTACTTGTTCTCCGTTGGAACCAGTATCCTCCCCTCGATTTGCTACCACAGCAGGATAACCACGGTTTATTCTAGCTAAGGCTATTGTCATCAATTCCTCGTGACTTACCTCTTGTTGGTACTTAAAGGCAACCATGTGGAGTTCAGGAAACTTGGCTTTCACCTCGTCAATCACTTTTAGGGTGGGAACTAGGTTAATGGTTTGCCAACTTCCACCACTGGGAATTTTTCCCGGAAAAATTGTTTCAGGTTTGTAGTCTGCTACAGCCGCAGAAAAAACTCCAAAAGTATATGGTTTATGCTGCAATTCTTCCATAACAAAAGTGAAGTATTCATCGTAGGTTTTGGCAATTTGATAAGGTAGGTAGTCAGGAGGTGTATGAGAACCCTGTCCGTGGATCAGTTTAACTACCGCACCCCGAAGATAAAGTTCTTCAGTTAAATGGACACCCAACTTTCCTGTAAAGCGATTGGTTATTCTTCGCACCTGATCAATTTCCACTGGTGTCGGTCCGCCAGTTACTAGTACAGAAATACCTTTAAGCAGTGAAATGCTTAGAGTTCGACAAACTTCAGTAACAATTTTTCTAGGAGATGGCAGATTATGCTTTCCATAGTCTTCTCGTGGCGCGATAATTTCTATTCCTAAGTCATGTAATTTTTTCAACGATTCAGTGAGAATAGAATTATGAAGACTCCCGTGCATGGTAGGTGCAATCAAAATTTTAGTTTGCCCTTGTTCCAGGCGACCCATGGCAGAGGCAAGTGAGGAGGTAATTACCCCATCGGCAATGCCATAACGCATCTTGTTGATCGTATTGTAGGTTGCTGGTGCTACTAGATAAGCATCGAAAGGTGCGCTATCACTAAGATGTTCTGCCGCTGCTGTCAGTTTTGTTACTACTTTGTTGGTAGTACACCATTCCAGGGTGTCTATAGTGGTGTATCGCAGTGCTTCTTTCGAGGCAAAGGCTACCACATCAGCCCCTTCTCTACGAAGCGCACGGGCTATGTCTGGTGCCTTAAAAGCAGCAATGCTACCAGTAAGTAACAGTGCAATGCGCTTTTGTTGAAGGTGATTGCCTTCAAGGAGAACCTGGTGATCTCCTAAATCAGAGGGCGGCGGTGGACTGAAATCCCAGTCTTTCATGAAGAGAAAAGATCACAACTTTTGACTGTTGCTAGTTTAACGCTAATGCCATCCCTTAATAGGTCAAGAAATTTAGTCCTTGCTGATATTGGTAATTCAGCCGTTAAGCTAGGTATTACTGACATTTATTCAGAAAAAATAACTCAGTACATAACCTGCGAAAATGTCGCTGAATGCCGCAATCAACTCAACTATTTCCCCTCAAGTAAGATATTTTACTCTTCTGTAAGGCCTGGTTTTGAAGCAAACTCCCTGTGTCCCGATCCTTCTTGGGGCGTTATTTCAGCAAAGTCTCTTATTGAAATAGCCGATTTAAAGTTTGCAGACAGCTTGGATATGGGGATTGATCGCAAATTGGCTTGCCTAGCTGTCTGTGAGCTTGTAGAGCAGCCAGTTATTGTGATAACAGTAGGCACTGCTACTACTTTATCATTGATTTCAGAAAACACCTGCAATTTTTCGGTAATTTGGCCCGGTATGGGACTATCGGTAAAAGCTATTGACAACAGTACAAGAATTAGGGTAAATCAAGCTTTTAATCAGATTAATAATCCTCAGCAAATCACTTCCATACAGGATTCAGTAAATGTCGGAGTGCTTTTCTCCACTGTGTTCGCGATTGAAGGTTGGGTCGCTTACTTTACTAAGCACTACGATTATTTACCTAATGTGGTTCTTACTGGCGGCTATAGCCAAACAGCATCTAAGTTTTTGGCTGTCAAGCATATTACCGAAAAGTATTTAACCATAAAGGGGCTGTTTCAGTTATTTTTAAACAGCAAAGTAAAAAATTTAATTTTGGGCTAGATGTGAGACCAAAGACTAATAAACTAACTTTTACTCAGAAGCAAGCTCAATAAATTAACAGCATTACTAAATTATCCGATAATATAAATCATTTTTTGGGGAAGAAACAAGATCAACTACCGAGAATACTGTGTAAACATCGTATTACAGTGCAACGGATAGAGTATTACTACCAAATGCCTCGTAATAGAGGTTATAATAGACACTGTTAAAAACTGTGAAGCGGAAAGTCAAGTGTTAATTATTGCTTTCTCACTTCAGGAATTTAAACTTGAGTCTTCATCCTAGTTAATGGGAGGAGAAAACTGCGTCTGTTTAGAACAATAGCCGGATTGTGGTGTTATTTACAACGGTTGACTCAGCCCAAAGTAGTGAGCCTTATTCCCTTGAATGAGGCTAGTTGCAGGGAATATATTAGCCTTATTCAAAGAACTCAACGGCAGAGCAATACCTTTGTTATTAGTATCTTTGTTTATCTACAGCAGCTCGCCTCAACTTCAGACACTTCAGAGCATCCCAATCAGTTAGATAAAGGAATCAAGCTGTGTGAACTGTTAGGAATCGATACTTTTTTTGCTCCCAGTGTAGTTGAATTTTACGGGCAGCAACCCGCAATAGAGGCGAGTCAGAACCAACATCTGATGATGCAGGTGATAGCACCTGCATCAACGACATCAGTTTGTAGTGATTCGTTAAGACCAGGATACTGGCAAGATTTGGCAACTTTAGCCACAAGGCTTTTCAATATAGTGCAGCCCACAACGGTCTATTTTAGAGAAAAAGATGCTCAGCAGTTGGCAATTATTAGGCGTCTGGCGGTGGACTTAAATTTTCCGGTAAAGATTGTGAGTAGTCCAGTAGCACGGCAAGAATCGGGACTAGCTTGCAGTTGTAAAAATCAGTATCTAACAGAGCAACAAACAGTACAGGCACCAATGTTACATAGCGCTTTACAGCAAGCGAAAAAAACTTTTCAATCTGGAGAGAGAGACTGCGCAGTTTTGATTGAAGTAGTCAAATCAGAATTAGCGATCGCTAGCGATATTGAAGTAGAATACATCGAACTAGTCCACCCTAAAACGCTGATTCCTTTAGATCAGGTTAAGGACACTGGATTATTAGCGGTTACTGCTCGACTAGGTTCAACCTTCTTAACTGACAACGTGCTACTAGCGCAGCGTAAGCCGATTGTTGCCATTGATGGACCTGCTGGTGCTGGTAAATCGACAGTTACCCGCCAAGTAGCCAATACCCTACAACTGATGCATCTAGACACTGGTGCGATGTATCGGGCTATAACTTGGCGAATTCAAAAGGTGGGAATTTCTCTTGAGGATGAACCTGCAATTGCTGAACTGGTTAGTCAATCTCAAATTTATTTGACCAATGACGAGGCTTGTCAAACCGGGGTTCGTGTTTGGATTGATGGTGAAGAGGTTACCCAGGTAATTCGTTCCCTTGAAGTTACCGCCAACGTCTCCGCTGTTTCTGCTATACCAGCCGTGCGTCGAGAGTTAGTCAAGCAACAACGCCGTTGGGGTTCTCTGGGTGGTATCGTAGCTGAAGGTCGCGATATTGGCACCAATGTCTTTCCAGATGCCGAACTCAAAATCTTTTTAACTGCTTCTGTTGAAGAAAGAGCACGCCGACGTCAGAAAGATCTTGAAGATCAAAAACTGGCAAAAGTGAGTTTAGAACAGCTAGAACACGACATTCAACAACGGGACTTCCGGGATAGTAGCCGCACCTTGTCACCCTTGCGTAAAGCAGTGGATGCTATTGAAATACAGACAGACGGTCTGAGTATTCCGGAAGTCACTAAGCAAATTGTGAGTCTTTATCATCAGAAAGTATTGAACTGAAAAGGCAGGGGCTCGATAATCGCCTCAGCTATGGTAGAGTCTACCTAAACTCATCTAGCCACCTTTCAACAAATATTACTGGGGCTTAAATCTCTTAGAGGGGTAAATTATCTCTACTTCTCTTTAAATGAGAAGCAATGTGTTCGCTCACTACCCTCCCATGAGAAATCATGGGAGATTGCGTGGCTGAGCATCATGGCTTTATTGAGATAATTAGCGCCTCATCTTAAGCGATCCCCGGAAAAGAAGCAAAAAATCGACTACTTATCCCGGATAATGTGCTGTTTTTTAGTAATTTGAGATAGCATGATCAGCTTGAGGGGATTTTAGTGCTAGCTTTTTTCCAACAAACCCTGTTTTGCGAATCTGAGCAGAAAGCGGAAGGTGAGCCGTAAAGTTCCAGACTAGCGCTGCGCTATCTCTAAGGACATAGCTGCGCCCCTGTAGACAGGAGAACAGCTTCTCGTCGCGCAAGCTAGAGTGTCATACTTTGCTCATTTGTAGGCATAATTTTTTTAATGCCGAAGCAGGCGCATTGTGTTGAGAGCAGAGTATAACTTTACGGGTCATTCTCCGCTTTCTGCTTTCAAATACCAACTTTTGTACCGGTCCCGATCAACGTTATAGCTACTTTTAGCTCTAGAAGCATAGTAGTGAAAAATAGGATTTGTTGTTGAGACTAATTGCTCTAGAATTAAGCGTTTATAGCGAGATTTGGGTAAATTAGCCTCTACAACATACCCTAATTGGAGTAATCCTTAATCAGCACTAATTACCAAGCTGAGGAATTAAAAAAAGGGCGATTATGTCCTTTTGTTCTGAGGAGTGAAGGATACTTAACGTGACTAACCGTCATCTGCTTGTTTGGCAGAAGAGAATATCTATTTCTTTATTTGCTGCCGCTACTTTTAGTTTCTTAGTCGGATTAAATTGGCCACAGGATCAATCTGCTAAAAATAAAAGCTTGAGGCTTACACTTTTGCCCGCGCAACAGCTAAGTTTAACTCCCAAGACTTCGCGGGTTAAAGCCTTAATTGCCCAGCCAGATGAGGCATTTCAAAAAGTCATCTCCAGATTGGCAGAGCAAGAAAAAGCAAGACGCCTTGACTTCTCTGTTCCTGCCGATTTTCAAGGAAAAATGATTCGCGATGTCAAGCTTAAAGGGGAACACAAAGTAATTGCACTCACCTTTGACGATGGGCCTTGGCCAGAGACTACGAACAAAGTACTCTATGTCCTCAAACAGCACAACGTCAGGGCAACCTTCTTCGTAGTGGGAAAGCTTGTGCAAAAATACCCGCAGTTAGCCAAGGAGGTTATTGAGCAGGGCCATGCTATCGGTAACCATACTTGGAGCCATCATTATGAGCATTATAATGCTTTAACAGCCGCTACTGAATTGGATAAAACAACAGAAATACTCAAAAAAACAACTGGTATCGAAACATCATTGTTTAGACCACCCGGTGGCATTCTCAATAATGGTTTGGCAGCTTATGCTTATCAAAAAAAGTATGCTGTGATCATGTGGTCGGTGGACTCAAGAGACTGGTACTCTAGACGAACTAAAGCGCAAGCTTTAGTTGACCAGGTTCTCCATACTGTTCAACCGGGGGGGATTGTTTTGCTGCACGATGGCGGTGGCGATCGCTCAAAGACTGTGCAGGCTTTACCACAGTTAATTACTGAACTCAAAAAGCACGGCTACAATTTCGTAACCGTGCCGGAACTACTAAAAATGCGAGAAAAAGAACTCAAAGCCAGCAAAAATTGATGCTTCTTGCTGGCTAAAATTGAAAAGGTTGAAGGTGACAAACTGCAACTTTCAACTTTCCGAGTAACGTCTCAGCTTATTGAGCTGGGAGCAGCACTCTTTCTTCAACGACGTCTGGATTAGCTTCTGGGGTATCAGCCTCAGAAGGCGGTACAACTTGCCAGAACTGCTGTAAATACTCGGGCCAGTGATGCAAAATGGTCTGAGCTTTAGCGCTGCCAGTACGTTGAGCGTGAGCTTGAATGAGTTCTTTGAGCTGCTGCTCACCAGCAGGTGAAGTTACCCTTTGAATCTTGACAATTTCCGGGTTAACTTTTGCCGGGAAACGACCATCCTCATCCAGGATGTATGCCAAGCCACCTGTCATCCCCGCACCTACGTTGCGGCCAATATTGCCCAAGACAACGATGACACCGCCAGTCATGTATTCACAACAGTGGTCACCAGCAGCTTCAATCACGGCTTGACCTTTGGAGTTACGGACGGCAAACCGTTCACCAGCGCCACCGCGAGCAAACAAAATACCGCCAGTAGCACCGTAAAGACAGGTATTACCGACAATCACATTTTTAGCTGGGTCGCGGGTGGCTTCTATCGGCGGCTTAATAATAATCTCACCACCATGCATGCCCTTGCCCGCATAATCATTAGCTTCGCCTTCTAAGATCAGTGTCATGCCAGGAAGGTTAAAGGCACCAAAACTTTGACCCGCAGGACCACGGAACTTGAGGGTAATTTGCCCTTCAAAGCCGTTATCACCGTACTGCTTGGCGATCTCTCCCGCGATACGCGCCCCTACTGTTCTGTCGGTATTCACAATTCGGAAATCCTGACTTACGGAGCCTTGGTCACGGATCGCCTCCTGAATTTTCGCATCGGCTAATAGCTGATCTTCTAATACTGGTCCATTGCTGTGAACTTCTTCATGCTTGAGCCAACTACGATCCTGGCGAGTATCGGGTAGCTGAGTCAGACAGTTGAGAGTCAGAGCAGATGTCTTGGTCAACTGAACGTCTTCTCGGACTTTCAGCAAGTCTGCCCGACCAATTAGCTCGTCCAATGAGCGATAACCCAGCCGTGCCAGCAGTGATCGCACTTCTTGGCCAACGAACCAGAAGAAGTTGACCACATGTTCTGGCATACCTGTAAAGCGCTTGCGTAAATGTTCCTGCTGAGTAGCAACTCCGACAGGACAGTTATTGGTATGGCAAATCCGCGCCATGATACACCCTTCGGCAATCATCGACACCGAACCGAAACCGTATTCTTCCGCTCCCATCAAAGCTGCCATTACCACATCCCAGCCAGTTTTGAAGCCGCCGTCTGCCCGTAGGAGTACGCGATCGCGTAGCTGGTTCTCTAGTAATACTCGATGTACTTCCGTCACCCCTAATTCCCAAGGAATGCCCGCGTGCTTGATGGAACTCAGGGGAGAAGCACCTGTTCCGCCATCATGACCAGAAATTTGGATCACATCAGCATTTGCCTTAGCGACTCCTGCTGCCACTGTACCGATACCAATTTCTGCTACCAGTTTCACCGATACTTTGGCCTGGGGATTAATTTGATGCAGGTCAAAAATTAGCTGCGCTAGGTCTTCAATCGAATAGATATCGTGGTGAGGTGGAGGCGAAATTAAGGTAACTCCTGCCTTGGAACGGCGCAGCATAGCAATGTACGGGCTGACTTTTTTACCGGGGAGTTGACCACCCTCACCAGGCTTAGCACCCTGAGCGATTTTGATTTCAATCTGTTTGCCACTCATCAGATACTCTGGCGTTACTCCAAAGCGACCTGATGCCACTTGCTTAGTTGCCGAACTGGCTATATCTCCATTTCTTAAGCCTTTCAGGTGAGGTAGTGTGGGAGAGTGCCCTGCCTCATCTACATCATTGAGAACCTGGAAGCGCACCGGATCTTCCCCTCCTTCACCGGAGTTGGATTTGCCACCCAGGCGATTCATCGCGATCGCTAATGTTTCGTGAGCTTCTCGCGATAGTGATCCCAGGGACATCGCACCTGTACAGAAACGCTTGACAATTTCCTCAACCGATTCTACTTCTTCTATGGGGATCGCGCCGCGATCGCTCTGGAAGTCCAACAGATCCCGCAAAGCTGTCACTGGACGCCCTGCTAGCTGCTGCTGATAAATTTCGTAGTGGTCGTGCTTCTGCCCTGAGACAGCCTTGTGCAGTGCCTTTGCCATTTCCGGGCTGTTCATGTGGTACTCGCCTTTGGGGCGATACTGGATAAAACCAAAGTTTTCCAGTTTTTTACTAGTTAGTTCGGGGAAGGCTCGCTGGTGGAAAGAGATAACTTCTTGTGCCAACTCGGCAATACTCAAGCCACCCAGCCGCGAGGTTGTACCAGCAAAAGCAAGTTGCAGTAAGTCTGCACCAATCCCGATGGCTTCAAAAATCTGCGCCCCATGGTAGGAAGAGAGCAAGGAAATACCCATCTTCGAGAGGATTTTCAACAATCCGCCTTCCACGGCACAGCGATAGTTTTTCTGGGCTTGTTCTATAGTGAGGCTCTCAATTTGTCCTCTTCCCATCATTTTCTGAGTCTTGGGTTCTGACCACCAATGACGTACAGATTCCCAAGCCAGGTAAGGGCAAACAGCCGAGGCACCATAGCCAATCAAGCAGGCAAAGTGATGGGTACTCCAGCACTGAGCCGTTTCCACTACAATTGACGCCTTCATCCGCACTCCATTGCGGATTAAATGATGGTGTACTGCACCCACTGCCAAGAGTGGTGGAATATAGCTGTGGCTTCCGTCTAGGGTTCCGTCTGTTTTATCACTTAAGATCAGAATAGTCTTGCCACCAGCCACTGCCTCCACCACTTGATCACACAGATGGCGCACAGCCATTTCTAGACCACTCGGACCTGCTTGAATCTCAAATAGGGTAGATAAACAAGCGGTATTAAATCCTGAAGCTTTCACCGTCTGCATTTCGGCTTCATTGAGTACAGGTGTCTCTAGCTTTAACAAACGGGCATACTCCGGCTTTGCCTCTAACAGATTGCCCCTGGGGCCTAGCTGTATACTCAAGGACATCACTAAACTTTCCCGTAGCGGATCGATAGGAGGGTTAGTTACCTGAGCAAAGCGCTGTTTGAAGTAGTCGTAGAGTAAATGAGGTTTATCTGAGAGTATCGCTAAAGGAATATCGTCTCCCATACAGAAAGTAGGTTCCTTCCCTTGGGTAGTCATTGGCTCGACGATCATTTCGATATCTTCAGCCGTGTAGCCAAAGGCTGTCTGCTGGATTAGCAAATCCTGCTTTTCTAACTGGGGAGTATTCACAAAAGATTGCGGCGGCACAACGACACGCTGCTGTCGCAGCCAGTCACCATAGGGTAAGGCAGTAGCCACCCTTTGCTTAATTTCCCAGTTTTTCAGAACTTCTTTAGTTTCTAAGTCTACAGCAATCACCTGCCCTGGTCCGAGCCGTCCTTTCTCGATAATCTCGGCTTCTGGCAAATCGACGACGCCAGCTTCAGAAGCTACAACGACATAGCCATCCCTAGTAATGCTATAACGGGCTGGTCGTAGTCCATTCCGATCCAGACTAGCTCCCACGGTTTTGCCGTCACTGAAAACCAACATAGCTGGCCCATCCCACGGCTCCTGAATACCGCTATAGTATTCGTAAAAATCGACAATTTTAGGATATTTTTCTAAGTCCGGCTGATTTTGGTACGCTTCTGGAACCATCATCATCATGGCTTCTACCGGACTACGTCCAGAATGCACTAGTAATTCCAGTACATTATCCAGTGTTGCCGAATCGCTGTTATCTGGATTGACAAACGGCTTCAGGTCATTGAGTCCTGTATCCGATGCTGCTGCCGGTTGACTAAGTGCTAATTCTTGAGTTTTAATTGCTGAATCTTTACTTCTAACTCCCCAAATGGGATGAGTTAAGTCAGCCTCCCGCGCCATCATCCAGTTAACGTTACCCAGCAACGTGTTAATTTCACCATTGTGGCCTAAAATCCGCATTGGTTGAGCCAGAGGCCATTTGGGCATGGTGTTGGTGCTGAAGCGTCGATGGTAAACGGCAAAAGCACTCTGGTAGTCTGGATTTTTGAGGTCTAGATAGAACTCTCCCAAAATTGCTGAGCGTACCATGCCTTTGTAGACAATCGTACGACCAGAAAAAGAGCAAATGTAAAAGTCTTCGGGAACTTTAGCGGTATTATTAGACCGTAGCGCTTTGGCAATTCGACACCTAGCTTTGAAGAGCGATCGCTCCAATTCATCCCCTCGCTGCTGTGGTGAACTCACAATCACCTGCTCAATTTGAGGCTGATTGGCTAGTGCTTGGATGCCTAATACCTCTGGTTGCACTGGTACGATACGCCAGCCCAGTACTCTCAAATCTTCTTGTGCCAGTACTGCTTCAACAACCTCACGAATTTTTTTGATAATAGTCGCATCTTGAGGAAAGAAAACCATACCGACACCTAACTGGTCAGTAGGTGGCCGGTTGATGTTGAGTTGAGCAAACCAAGGATCAAATAACTTCCAAGGAATTGCCGTCATTAAACCAGCACCATCTCCAGAGTCTTGGTCAGCACTACAACCACCCCGATGTTCTAGACAATCCAAGGCAGATAATGCTTGTTCAATAAGCTTATGGGTAGCGGTGCCTATCCGAGAAGCAATAAAGCCAACGCCACACGCATCCCGTTCTTCTACCAACCATCTTTGACCTGGATAAGGGATGTCGCCCTGATTCCACGGATGACCTTGTTGGTTTTCTTTGATGCTCCTATTATCCATGGGGTAATTCTCTTTTTATAGTGCTACGAAGTCACGGATTGAAAGCTAATAGTAGATGCACAGTTTACTTCTACAAAACTGGAAAATTAGAAACAATTGGTTTTGACTGGGAGTCTAGATCAGCATCCCTTTGTTGAGTATCCGATTAACCATCGTCGGTAGCTGACAAGAAAGCTACACCCTCACTCAATCAATGAAGGATGCAATTTGGCTCAAAGGTTTGACGAGTGGAAAGGCTGGGGTGCTTCAATATGTCTGATTTAGTAAGCCAGCTAGCTAGTGACAAGAGCTGTAGATGACTCTAGGTGCTGGAAGAAACTCCTAAAATTTACAGTATCAGCCACCGGCATCCTGCCAGACGGACGGAGATAGAAATATTATAGGAAACGGTCTATTCTGGCAATCCCCGCAAACCAATTAGCTGTACTGTAACTTTTGATACAGAATATATTCTTAATTGCTGTTTTTGACACTCCTGATGATTGCATCAATTTCAACAAGTAGTTTGTTTAGGCAGTATTCCTAAAAGGCTGTGTTTTGAAAGCATAGCGTGCTTCACTACTTGGGTAAAGACAGCATCACTAAGGGAAGTAAGAAGAGTTAAGCTGCTCAATGACGATTAACTTGATTAATTTCTTACTATTAAGTCCAAACTGGTCGCGCTTACCGAATAAAGTCATTACTTTTTAACATGCTCCCCAAAAGCTTAATCATCGAATGATACAGACCTTTGTCTTAGTCCGAGAAACTTGCAGAATGCTCAAAAAATTCAACTCAGAGAAGACAACCGTTAATGGTTTAGTTAGGGCGCTCTCTTTGAGATACATTCGCCACTTGGGCAAGCTGTTGCGTCGTCAGTCTAACCGGCGGTGGCTTTTTAGCTTCCCCAAAAAATTGCGTCGCCACGCTGCCAGGATGTCTAAGCTGAAAAGCTTTCTGCTAGTCTTTACTCTGTTATTCTCATTACCTAGCTTAGCAATTACGCGAGTAGGAAAGATCGAACCGCTATTTTTGCCGAGTTACCAAAGGTTGCTCGGCGAATTGCCGCCCCTTGGCGAATCAAGGCAAACCCCACGGCGGGCAGAGTTTCTGTCAAAACCTTCCTCTGAACTAACCCGACTGAACACTACCGTTGCCGATGCCGATGAAGTACTCTCACTTCAGCGAGCAGCCTTGGCTGAGTACACGAGATTTCCCCGCAGGGCAGAGTTTTTGTCACAGGCGTCACCTCAAGTAATCCGGGAAGGTAGCAAATTATCTATCAATGGCCGGGTTTCCACCGTTGCCTGGAAGCAATGGCAGGTAGGGGGATCGGTTCGCACCAGCATCAGTGATATTGGTTTAATGCAAGTCTTGGGTCTAGAATTGCTCAGTACCAAAGATGTCAGCCAACAACCAGTAGAATGGTTCTCCTCTCAAAGCAATCAACCTCTGATTCTGGCTGGTCACCTGAGTGGTTCTTATCGCTATCTTGATGTTACCGATTTTGCCAGGATTGCCGGTTGGCAACTGCAAGTTGATAGTGTAACACCAGGCAGTCCGTTAATGTCGGCACAGACGCTAGTAATCTCTTCTGTTCCGGCGCAGGCCAAAAATATTAGACTCGGAGATCAGTCTTGGGGTTGGCGTCTAGTTATTGATCTTGACCGCCCAACTTTCTGGCAAGTTAGTGAGAGACGTACTGAGGCGGTAATTACCCTGGAAGCCACAGCTAATCCATCCTTAGTTAAACGATTTAATGCCCCACCAGCAGAGCAAATCCAAGAGAGTGAGGATGCGGCACCTGTATCTGTAGGGACTTCGGACGACAAACCGATTATTCGAGTCGAACCAACTGACAAGCAAACTACAATCCGGGTGGATATACCAAAGGGTAAGCGTGTGCGGGTTTTTAGCTTACCTAACCCTAATCGCTTGGTTATTGACCTGCGACCGGACACTCTAGTTAGTAAAGATATTACTTGGGCCCCAGGAATCCGCTGGCGTCAGCAGTTCGTTGAATTAGGGAATGATCGTTTTCCCACTGTGTGGCTAGAAGTTGATCCGCAGGCTAACCGGATGAAATTTAGAACAATTGGTAGTAACTCCACTACCCAGGTGGGAACTGCTCCCTTAATTAAAACTGCCCAGCAGTGGCAGGCTTTAGCTGCGATTAACGCTGGCTTTTTCAATCGCAATAATCAATTGCCTTTAGGGGCAATTCGTCGCGATGGTAAATGGTTATCCGGTCCGATTCTTAACCGGGGTGCGATCGCTTGGAATGATCGCGGTCAATTCAAATTCGGACACCTTGGCCTCAAAGAAACTCTGATCACCTCTTCAAGAAAACGCCTACCAATACTATTTCTTAATAGCGGCTATGTCCAAGCTGGTATTTCCCGCTACACTCCGTCATGGGGAGCAAGCTACACTCCTCTAACTGATGATGAAGTGATCGTGTTTGTCGAAAACGACCGAGTTACTGGTCAACTGCCAGGAGGATCTGCTGGTCAGGCTTCGTTCCCTATTCCCGTTAACGGCTATATATTAACTCTTAGAGAGCAGGGTACTACATCGGCTGAGTTGCTTGGCGTTGGAACACAAGTGCGTCTTGAGAGCCTCACTCTGCCTAGGGACTTTGATTATTTCCCCCACGCCTTAGGGGCTGGCCCGCTTTTATTGCAAAATAGGCAAATTGTATTGGATGCCAAAGCAGAAAATTTTAGCGAAGCCTTCATTCAACAATCTGCTTCCCGCAGTGCTATTGGTGTCACAGCTAAGGGCTCCATGATTATTGCTGCCTTTCACAATCGTAGTGGTGGGCTTGGACCAAGCCTGAGAGAAACCGCTGAGTTGATGCAGAAGCTGGGAGCTATTGACGCTCTCAATCTTGACGGTGGTAGCTCTACAGGGCTTTATCTTGGAGGTCAACTGCTTGATCGCTCTGCTGATACTGCGGCCGCTGTTCACAATGGTCTTGGTGTTTTCTTAGCGCCTCTTCCCTAAGGCTACTATACTTACAAACATCTTCGATGCTGGAGTTGTTTTTAAGCCTTTAAGGACAGAAATAATCGGTTGATATTTAAAGTTTCTTCAAAAACCAACCAGCTCAATGTAAAGACTTAATATTAATTAGCTAAACTAACCACTTTGACTAGTGACAAAGGCTAGTACTCCTTTGCTATGTTGGTTGTTGATTGGGCTGTTTTATTGTGGCTGATATTTTAACAGCAGCACCAAGGAAACAAGTTTTACCTCTATCGATTTTGTAGATTTTCCCAGGAGAAAAAAACAGTGGTTCAGTCTAGAGAAGTTTCTGAAGTTTCGGCACTCACTATACCGGCATCTATGACTTCCGAATCAATTGCCGCCGATGGTTTGCGACCATGGGGATCATTTACTGTTTTGGAAGAAGGGCGAGGATACAAAATTAAGCGAATAGAAGTGAAGCCTGGACACCGACTAAGTTTGCAAATGCATCACCATCGCAGTGAACACTGGATAGTTGTCAGTGGAACCGCTAAGGTCACTTGTGATGATCAAGAATCAATAATTTACCAAAATCAGTCTACTTACGTACCTCAATGCACGACTCACCGGTTAGAAAACCCTGGAGTCATTCCCTTAGTCTTGATTGAGGTTCAGAACGGGGAATATCTTGGAGAAGATGACATCACTAGGTTTGAAGATGACTATGCCCGTAACGGGTCAAAGAATAATTAGGTAGATGGGGTATCTCACGGCATGAAGCCGTGGGATGCTTGAGTCGATTAAAAATCATACTTTAAGAAACTTTACTAACTAGTCTCCTTGTATTGAACTTAAATTTATCTCGGCTCTCTGCCTAGATTATACAAAGGCATCTGGCAATAGAAGCTACCTACTTACCGTCGCTCTTGTCCGAGTTTGCTGTAGTATTAGCTAGTCATACTTCTGTAATTTAGCTGATGATTAATCTTAGTCAGGCTGCCGCTGGCGAAGTTAAACGTCTCAAGTGCAAACACCAGCAAGATATAGATATACCATTGTGGCTGCGCTTAGGAGTCCACAATGGTGGATGTTCTGAGCTACACTATAGTATCGAATTTGACAAAAAAATTAACAGCAGCGATCAGATTATTAACTGTGAAGATATATCTATAGTAGTAGACGAAAAGAACTTACAATACATCAAAGGCTTAACACTGGATTACTCAGAAGACCTCATGGGAGGAGGATTTCGTTTCCATAACCCGAATGCTGTGGAAACCTGTGGTTGCGGTAACTCTTTTAAAGTACGAGCATGACTTAGTAAGATAGTAATTTAAAGGTAGCATCTGACAAAAATCCGGTCTAGGATTAAAGATGGAATGCCTTTAGGTGAACTTCCTTCGATAAGCGAAGCCTCTTGGTTTCAATCTAGAGGCTTGCTCTATTGACGTGCTTACCTAAATTGAGGTACAATAAAAAATTGTCGATAGTTAAAACTCTCAAGAGAGCTGTACAAACCGTAACTCATGCCAACTATCCAGCAGCTCATTCGCACTGAGCGCTACAAAGCCAAGAAAAAAACTAAGTCACCTGCGCTTAAGCAATGTCCCCAGCGTCGTGGTGTCTGCACCAGAGTTTACACAACAACGCCTAAGAAACCGAACTCAGCCCTCAGAAAAGTGGCAAGAGTCCGTTTGACATCAGGTTTTGAAGTGACAGCATACATTCCAGGTATTGGTCATAATCTACAAGAACACTCCGTAGTAATGATTAGGGGAGGTCGTGTCAAAGACTTGCCCGGAGTCAGGTACCACATTATCAGAGGAACGCTAGATACTGCTGGAGTTAAAGATCGACTTCAGAGTCGCTCTAAGTATGGTACAAAGCGTCCTAAGGCTAAGTAGATTTAAAGTTGTCAGTCTGCCCAAAATAGCGGCGGACTTTAACCTTAAGTAAGTAAAAGTAACTGGTGGCTTGCCTGATTGATGGATTAAAAGCAGCGCGAGTACTCAAGTTTGGGCTATTAACGCTAAGGCAGGCAATTGATCGAGCCACACAATCATCATCCCATGGCAGCTAGCAGCTTACGCTAGTTAAAAATCACCAAAGGGACTGGTAGAATGCCCTCAAGGGGATTGACTGCCATCATAGAGTTAGTAGGTATGAGTTCTACCGGTAGGTAACTTAACCTCTCTTGCCAATGTCTTTGTAAATTATTTGTTCTTTAGGGTTTACTATGTCTCGTCGCGCAGTTATTAAAAAGCGTCCTGTTCCTCCTGACCCGGTTTATAATAGCCGCCTAATTAGCATGATGAGTAGAAGGATCATGCGTCACGGCAAAAAATCCCTGGCGTCGAGGATTATCTACGACGCCATGAAAATGATTGAGGAACGGACTGGAGGTGATCCTCTAGAAACATTTGAAAAAGCCATCAGAAATGTTACTCCTCTAGTGGAAGTGAAAGCTCGCCGTGTGGGTGGTGCGACCTATCAGGTACCAATGGAAGTCAAATCTGAGCGGGGCATCACTTTGGCACTGCGCTGGCTAATTCAATTCTCTAGATCAAGGGCAGGTCGGACAATGGCAAGTAAACTGGCGAATGAGCTGATGGATGCTGCTAACGAAACAGGAAATGCCATTCGTAAGCGAGAGGAAACCCATAGGATGGCAGACGCGAACAAAGCTTTTGCTCACTACCGCTACTGATTACTCGTTCAGACTCATTAATTGTTTCTTCGTAGCTAATGTTATGCCCACAAATGCCTAAAGATTTAAACAAAGTATAGAATTGTAAACAGATATCAACATCTAATATAAGGTGGCACCAGAAGAAGGAGGTAGCTGTGGCACGCACTATCCCGCTAGAGAAAATACGCAATATCGGGATTGCAGCCCATATTGACGCGGGCAAGACAACAACAACCGAACGGATTCTGTTTTATTCGGGAATCGTTCATAAAATCGGAGAAGTCCATGACGGAACAGCTGTAACTGACTGGATGGAACAAGAGCGGGAGCGGGGAATTACCATCACCGCTGCTGCCATCAGCACCAGCTGGAGAGACCATAAGGTCAATATTATTGATACACCGGGTCACGTTGACTTTACGATTGAAGTTGAGCGTTCGATGCGGGTACTCGATGGCGTAATAGCAGTCTTCTGCTCAGTGGGTGGTGTTCAGCCTCAGTCTGAGACAGTCTGGAGGCAGGCAGACCGCTACAAGGTGCCTCGGATCGCATTTATCAACAAGATGGATCGAACCGGTGCCAATTTCTTCAAGGTGTATGAGCAAGTTACCGATCGCTTACGCTCAAATGCTGTTCCTATCCAAATCCCTATTGGTAGCGAAGGCAACTTTCGAGGAATTGTAGACCTGGTGCGCATGCGAGCCAAGGTTTATAACAATGACCTGGGAACCGATATAGAAGATGTGGAGATTCCCGAAGAGGTCAGGGCGAAAGCTGATGAATTCCGCGCCAAGCTGGTAGAGTCGGTTGCTGAAACAGACGAAGCCTTAATCGAAAAGTATCTTGAAGGCGAAGAGATCACCGAAGATGAAATTCGCCATGCTCTGCGCAAGGGAACGGTAACTGGCGCTATTGTGCCAGTACTTTGTGGCTCGGCTTTCAAAAACAAGGGTGTTCAACTACTGCTTGATGCCGTAGTAGATTACTTGCCGGCTCCGGTTGATGTCCCTCCTATCCAGGGAACATTACCAGACGGCACAATTGCAGGCAGACCGCCTGATGACGAAGCACCATTGTCAGCCTTAGCCTTCAAAATTATGGCTGACCCATACGGTCGGCTAACCTTTCTCCGAGTGTATTCAGGAGTCCTGACCAAAGGTAGTTATGTCCTCAACTCCACTAAGGATCAAAAAGAGAGGATCTCACGTTTAATTGTCTTGAAGGCAAATGATCGGATTGAAGTAGATGAGCTAAGAGCAGGTGATTTAGGAGCAGCTGTAGGTCTCAAGCAGACGATTACAGGTGACACCATCTGCAATGAAGACAATCCAATCATTCTAGAATCTCTCTATATTCCAGAGCCAGTAATCTCGGTGGCTGTGGAACCAAAAACCAAGCAGGATATGGAGAAGCTTTCCAAAGCTCTTCAATCTCTATCCGAAGAAGATCCGACCTTCCGCGTCAGCATTGACCACGAAACTAACCAAACCGTAATTGCCGGTATGGGTGAGCTGCACTTAGAAATCCTAGTAGATAGAATGCTACGGGAGTTCAAGGTAGAAGCCAATGTTGGCGCACCACAGGTTGCTTACCGAGAGACAGTTCGCAAAGCAGTTAAGACTGAAGGTAAATTTATCCGCCAAAGTGGCGGTAAAGGTCAGTACGGTCACGTAGTTATCGAGTTGGAGCCAGGAGAAACCGGTAGCGGTTTTGAATTTGTCTCTAAAGTCGTTGGCGGTTCCGTACCGAGAGAATTTATCTCCCCAGCTGAACAGGGGATGAAAGAAGCTTGCGAATCGGGTATCCTGGCTGGGTATCCTGTCATTGACCTGAAAGTCACCTTAATCGATGGCTCTTACCACGATGTGGACTCTTCAGAAATGGCATTTAAGATTGCTGGGTCAATGGCTGTTAGAGACGCAGTGATCAAGGCTTCACCGGTTCTATTAGAGCCTATGATGAAAGTTGAGGTTGAAGTTCCGGAAAATTTCCTAGGGGATGTCATGGGCGATCTCAACTCTCGCCGCGGTCAAATCGAAGGCATGGGATCTGAAGAAGGCATTGCCAAGGTTACCGCAAAAGTTCCGTTAGCAGAGATGTTTGGCTATGCTACGGATATCCGGTCTAAGACTCAAGGTCGGGGTATTTTCTCAATGGAGTTTAGCTCCTACGAGGAAGTGCCTCGCAACGTGGCTGAAGCCATCATTGCTAAAAACAAAGGGAACGCATAAATAGGAAAAGGAACACGTAATTAATGGCACGCGCAAAGTTTGAAAGGAATAAACCCCACGTAAACATCGGTACAATTGGTCACGTAGACCACGGCAAAACAACTCTTACCGCTGCCATCACCATGACTCTGGCAGCGCTAGGTCAAGCGCAAGCCAGGAAGTACGCTGATATTGACGCGGCACCAGAAGAAAAGCAACGGGGGATTACTATTAATACCGCCCACGTTGAATACGAAACAGAAAATCGTCACTATGCCCACGTAGATTGTCCAGGGCATGCTGACTATGTGAAGAACATGATTACTGGTGCGGCTCAAATGGATGGTGGCATCCTGGTAGTGTCAGCGGCTGATGGGCCGATGCCTCAGACACGAGAACACATCTTGTTAGCCAAGCAGGTAGGCGTCCCCAATCTGGTGGTTTTCTTGAACAAGCAAGATATGGTGGATGACGAAGAACTGTTGGAACTAGTGGAACTCGAAGTCCGAGAACTCCTCAGCAGTTACGAGTTTGATGGTGATAACATCCCCATTGTTGCTGGCTCCGCTCTACAGGCAGTAGAAGTTATGAGCAGCAATCCAAAAACTGCCAAAGGTGAAAATGAGTGGGTTGATAAAATCTATGCCTTAATGGATGAGGTAGATGCTTACATACCAACTCCAGAGCGGGACATTGATAAGCCTTTCCTAATGGCTGTGGAAGACGTCTTTACGATTACGGGTCGTGGAACCGTCGCTACAGGTCGGATCGAACGGGGCAAAGTCAAGATTGGTGATGAAGTTGAGTTAGTCGGACTTAGAGATACTCGCAAAACAACCGTCACCGGCATCGAGATGTTTAAGAAGAGTCTCGATGAAGGTATGGCGGGAGATAACGCTGGTATCTTACTGAGGGGTATTCAGAAGGCTGATATTGAACGGGGCATGGTAATTGCCAAGCCTGGCTCGATTACACCTCATACTAAGTTTGAGTCTGAGGTCTATGTCTTAAAGAAGGAAGAAGGTGGACGGCACACTCCTTTCTTCGCAGGCTACCGACCCCAGTTCTATGTCCGTACCACCGATGTGACAGGTACGATTGATGAGTTTACTGCTGACGATGGTACTACAGCAGAAATGGTCATGCCCGGCGACCGGATTAAGATGACGGTGACGCTAATCAACGCCATCGCGATTGAACAAGGAATGCGTTTCGCTATCCGCGAAGGTGGTCGTACCATCGGTGCTGGCGTCGTATCTAAAATCCTGAAGTAGCCTTGTTGTGAGCTTGAAGAGGAGCAGAGAGGTAACAGCTTTTCTGCTCCTTATTAATCTGCACTTACCTAGTGATAGGAGATCAGGACACTGATAAACTAATCGGCTTAAGTAATAGGAGAGTTGCTCCTTGGTAGTGTACTGTTATTGTCTCCCTCACCTGATCACACCCTAACCAACTTCTGAACCTGGACAACTAAAAAATGGCAACAATTCAGCAGCAAAAAATTCGTATTCGCCTCAAAGCCTTTGATCGCCGACTTCTTGACACTTCTTGCGAGAAAATTGTTGATACAGCTAACCGCACCAACGCCATAGCTATTGGTCCGATACCCTTACCAACAAGACGTCGTATCTACTGTGTATTGAGATCGCCTCACGTTGATAAAGATTCCCGCGAACACTTTGAAACACGGACTCACCGACGCATTATTGATATTTATCAGCCTTCTTCTAAGACGATTGACGCCCTGATGAAGCTTGACTTACCTGCAGGTGTTGATATTGAAGTGAAGCTTTGAAATAAGTCAAGCATTTAGACTTGAAGGTAAAGGTTTAACCCTTCGACTCCCCATAGTGGATAGTGGCAGTGAAAGAGCTAACAGGAACTAACTGAAGAATGACCTCTACTTTTCTTGTGCCTGTAGTCATAGCTTCGACTAAGTAAGTGAGGGTGTTTGTTCACTCTGGGAAGTCTATAGCTTTTTAAAAAGCAGTGTTGAGCAAGTTTCTCAGAATAATCTTGGTGATTAAGTCAGGCTTTAAGGGCTTTTAGAGGTCCAAGGAACAAAAGAAATCCGTTAAAGTAGGTAAAGAAGCGCAGTTACCTTTTTTACCTAGTCACAATGGCATCCTCTTCCTCAATCGCTGTTAGAGAGCTCCCCCTGTTTCCACTGCCCGAAGTAGTTCTCTTCCCAGGACGTCCTCTTCCTCTCCATATATTTGAATTCCGCTACAGAATCATGATGAACACGATTCTGGCTAATGATCGTAGATTTGGGGTACTGATGTGGGATCCAGTTCAAGGTCAACCGGCGGCTGTTGGCTGCTGTGCTGAAGTTGTCCACTACCAGCGCTTGCCAGACGATCGAATGAAAATCTTGACACTAGGCCAACAGCGTTTCCGAGTCTTGGAGTACACTCGCGAAAAGCCATATCGCGTTGGACTAGTTGAATGGATTGAGGATCAGCCTCCAGAAAAAGACCTGAAGGAAATGGCTGCCTCTGTAGAACAACTGCTCCGAGATGTAGTGCATCTTTCAGCAAAATTGACAGACCAAAAAATTGAGCTGCCGGAGGATTTACCCGATCTACCAATCGAATTGTCTTACTGGGTGGCCAGTAATCTTTACGGTGTGGTTTCGGAACAGCAGGCGCTTTTAGAAATGCAGGATACAGCCAATCGTCTGGAACGCGAGGCGGAAATACTCACCTCAACCCGTAATCATCTGGCCGCCCGGACAGTCCTCAAGGATGCCTTTAACTGAATTTACAGAAGCTGCGTTACCCTCCTATCCTTCCTGAGAAATCTCCGTAGAAAAACTAACTCGACAGTTATCTAGTAGATCTGGCTAATTGTGTTTCTAGTAGTCTCGCAGTTCAGCTTACAGGTATAATTTACCTCATTTGGCTGCTGCTTAAGGGTTAGATTGATGAAAAAGTCAAAGCAGCGAAATTGCTCAACACACTCGCCACCAGCAGTGATAGTTTTTAGAAAATGTCTTGTGTGATGCTAATCAGCATGGGCTAATCTTTAATCATTCAAGGCTACTGGTGAATCAAATTCTAGGACACTATAGCTACCAAAAATTTTGAGAATCTCTGTATAAGAGGCTAACTCCAAAAGAGCAGCTTGCACTGATGAAATAGAGGTATTAACTTCTAGATCAATAAAAAAAAGGTACTCACCGAGCGACCGCTTTGTGGGACGGGACTCAATGCGGCTCAAGTTAATCCCTCTAGCGGCAAATACTTGGAGCGGTTTTACCAGAGATCCAGGTACATTTGCTGGAAGGCTAAAAGCTAATGAAGTATAACTACCACCGCTGGAAGGCTTTTTCCCCATCACCCAAAAGCGAGTGCAGTTATCAGGATGATCATTTATGGTAGATGCCAGCACGGGTAAATTGTAAAGGAGGGCTGCCCTCTGAGAAGCGATGGCCCCTGTCGTAAAGTCTTGATCTAGATAATGTAGTGCTTCTGTAGTCGAGTTTGTCGGCACTAACTGTACTGATGGCAAGGACTTTTCTAGCCATTCCTGACACTGTGCTAAAGCTTGCGGGTGTGAATAAACCCTTTGAATTGCTTCTAGAGTTAAAGCCCGCGATAGCAGGGCATGTTTTACTGGTAAGACTAGAGCCTGCTGAATTCGCAGCGTATCTAACTGCCACAGCATATCCAAGGTAATTACTACCGAACCTTCGATGGAGTTTTCTACTGGTACCACTGCTAAATCAGATTGCCCCCGTGCCGCAGAATGTAGGGTTTGAGCAATGCTGGGACATGGACATAACCAAGATTGACTATCCTCTTGGGGAGCAAGAGTATTAACGTAAGCCAAGGCTGCGGCTTCACTGTAAGTACCAGGCGGTCCTAGATAGGCAATAGAGACTGACATAAAGTACACTAAACTAAGTAAATATTTTTTTAATCTTTTTGGTAATGGGAGCATTATAGTCCCATCCATCTGGGGAAATAAGCTTGTCGAGTTACTCTAACTACCTCACAGCTTTCCTGAGAAAGATGAAGAGTTTTATGAATAATTGTAAATTTAAATCAGTCTAAATTAAGAACTGACAAGCTTACAGTCTCCTTCTTATGAATGTCCAGTTTGTTGCATCTCAATCTGTTGAAATTGCTGTTCCGGAACAACCTGTTCCTATTGAACATTATTTACGCCAGCCTCAACGCCTCGTGTACGCGATCACCGATTCTAATCGGATGGAACAGCTAAGTCAGGAACTTTTCCGTCTGACCATGCGTCCATTGCATTTTATGTCATTGAACTTCCAACCTACAGTGGATCTTAAAGTGTGGACAGACTCTAATGGTACGGTTCACTTAACATCTGTCGGTTGTGAAATTAGAGGACTTGACTACATTAATCAACGTTTTGCCTTGGATTTAAAAGGCAAACTTTATCCCTGTCAAAACCAAGGAGTTACCCAGCTTAGGGGGAGAGCAGATTTAAAAGTCAACGTTGATGTACCATTCCCCTTCTCTCTAACTCCCCAGCCAATTTTAGAAACTACCGGCAATGGTTTGCTTAAGAGCGTTTTAGTCAGGATTAAGCAAAAACTGATGCACCAACTATTATTGGATTATTGTCATTGGGCTAGCAGTGACATAAGTGGCAATTTTCCTACTCATTCACCGGGAATTGAAAGCTGCCGGGCAGAGAGCTGAAGTCCCCAATCATTAGCCCATCCTGAACTAAGCTTAGGATACTGCAACTAGCTATACAAACAGTGCAGCCTTTTATGATTCAAGCTTATAGCCTATCCGGCAAGGACTAAAAGACATGCGATGATGACGGGTTGGGCCCAATTTTTGCAGTGCTAACCTGTGCTGTTGTGTACCATAACCTTTATTGGCTACCAAATCGTAGGCTGGATACTTCAAAGCCAAACGAACCACTAACTCGTCTCGCCATACTTTAGCCACAATACTAGCTGCGGCAATTTCCAGCGATTGCTGATCTCCCTTAACTATCGTACGTTGTGTTATTGGCAAGTTGGGAATACAGTGTTGACCATCAACCAGGCAAATATCTGGCTGTAGCTTTAGTTTGGTAAGCGCCCTTCTCATTGCCAGGAGGGAGGCCCGCAAAATATTAATCTGGTCAATTTCCTGGCTAGTGGCATAGCCAACTCTCCAATCAAGTGCTAACTTTTGAATTTCCTGAGATAGTTTGAGACGTCGCAGACAAGACAGTTGCTTGCTGTCTTTAACACCTACCAAGGCAAGTGACGGCAGAGCAGATGCTGGTAAAATCACCGCTGCTGCTACTACTGGTCCAAACAAAGCCCCTCTTCCTACTTCGTCTATACCAGCTACCAATCTTTGATCACCAGATAAAGCTGGCAGTTCGCAGAGAGAAAATGGTCTAAGAGACCCTTTTAGATAGAGCTGGCTAGCATCTTTTTTTTTCTTTATTTCCATCTCTAGGGCTTTCTCTTAACCAGTAGAAAGCATAGCTTTTTACTTACCTAAATGGTAAGACACTATTATGGCTCAGCACTGTAGTACTAAGAATAGAAGTCCTAGAACTTCTAGTCAGATGCCACAAATTAGTTAAGTGATTGTCTTTGAGATTCTGCTCTTTTCTTACCGAACCGTTGAATCATCACTTTCCATTGCTGAAGAACGACGGCGGCGGCGGCGAACCACAGGACGGTTGCTACTCTCAGATTCAATACTGTTCAGTATTTCTTCAGAAGGTGTTTCATCAGAGGAATCCACCTGTGAATTTTCTGAGGTTTCTGTCTCATCTAAGTCCTCATTGCCAGAAGTGAAGTCTCGCGTCTGGAAATTAGATTCTTCTGAGCATGGCTCGTCTGAGTAATCTGTTTGGTCTTGATCTGATTCTCCTGGAAGTACCACCGAAATACTCACAGACTTGGGATTTTTGATTTCCCGATTTAACTTCACCAGAGGCGAAATTCCCATCAAAGCATAGACATCCTGCTCCTCTGGAGTCATTTCGACTACGATTTTTTCTGGAGGTTCCGTTTCGCGAGAAGATTTCACTAGCTGGGGTTTTCCAGCTCTTTCCACTGTTTCTGGGAACTCAGTGTCTTCTACTGACTCCGAAAATCTTTGCGGCAAAAAAGTGGGACGAGAACTACCTCTAGAAAGGGATTCCTCCTTGACTACTGGTTCATCAAGACGGCGTCGGCGGCGTCGGCGACTATTATTTCCCCCGGGCTCTTGGTAACTTGGATGATGCAATAGGTCAAGTTCCTCAGCATCATTTAAGGGGTTCATGTCTAAGAGTCCAGCTACCTCCGGCGTCCGAGGTTCCTTGAAAAGAACTGCCGTTGCGGCTGGCTCGGCTACCTCTTTAACTGGGCGCTCAGACTCCCCAGGAAGATGTACTAAATGTCCTAAACCACCACAACTGGGGCAAGTTTCACCAAATAACTCGTAAATATTCTGACCCTGGCGCTTGCGGGTCAGTTCTACTAAGCCGAGTTCCGAAAGTTGGGCAATTTGCGGTCTGGCTTTATCTCCTTTTAAGGCTTTGTTGAAATGTTCCAGTACCTGTAACTGGTCTCGCCGTGAGTCCATATCAATGAAGTCAACAATGATCACTCCGGCAATATTACGCAGACGCAGCTGACGCGCGATTTCTGTAGCTGCTTCGCAGTTAGTCCAAAGAACAGTTTCTCTTGCTGTTGCAGAGCGGGTAAAGGAACCAGAGTTGACATCAATCACGGTGAGTGCTTCTGTTGGCTCAATAATAATGTAGCCACCAGAAGGCAAGTCTACTCTCGGTTTGAGTGCTTCTCTAATCGCAGCATTGACTCGGAAATATTCGAGCAGCGGCATTCGATCGCGGTGATGGTCAATCAAAACACCTTCTGGAGATCTACCCCCACTCCAGCTCAACAAGTGCTGCTTAACTCGCTTCATTCCGGTGTGGGAATCTACGACAATCCGATTGACGTCCGCCGTATACATGTCTCGGAGAACCCGCTGAATAAAATCATCATCGCGGTTGAGTAGAGCTGGTGCTCTGGTAGAAGTTGCCTCCTGTTGGATTGCTTCCCATTGCTTTTGTAAGACTTCCAAGTCTTCGATGATGGCTTCTTCGGCTTTGCCTTCGGCTTCTGTGCGCACTAGCAATCCCATTCCTGAGGGCTTGATCAGCACAGCCAGCGCTCTAAGTCGATTGCGTTCACTGTCACTCTTGATTCGTCGTGATAAATTGACGCCTCGCCCATAAGGCATCATCACTAGATAACGACCTGGTAAACTAACGTTACCAGTGAGTCTGGGACCTTTGTTGCCCGTCGGTTCCTTCATTACTTGCACCAAGACTTTTTGTTGTGGTGCCAGCAGTTCTGTAATCGCGCCAGCTCGGCGTTTCAGGCGTAAGGGACCTAAATCGGTCACATGAATGAAGCCGTTGCGTTCGGCGTCCCCAATATTGACAAATGCTGCATCTATCCCAGGTAAGACGTTTTCAACAACGCCGAGATAAATATCACCAACCTGATGGCTGCCTGTGGCAACCACAAGTTCCTGAATTTGATCTTCCCAAAAGACGGCTGCGAGCCGATGTTGCTCCGCAATAATAATTTGCTTTGGCATTCAATTTCCTCAAAAATTGGTAGCAAACTTGGACACTGAGGCTTCTTGTCCCTCTCGATGGAAGCTACCCAAGATGACTATGTAATCGAAAATTCTGACTTGACCTAGAAAAAACATAACCCTTAGTGACTTCGGGGTGGCTGAATGGAACTGACACTTGCCTAGGTCAACTTTTCTCCAATGCGGTCAATGACTAACGCCCTTCCCCTCTCAAAGGGTGAACATTGGAGTTCGTAAAGCATGAGTAGAAAGTCTCGAAGAGCGAATTCAGTTGCGTACAGCATCTACTGCTAGTTTACCTGGATAAAGCCCAAGCAACCTTTATGCGCAACTGCTCCCATAACGATTCATTATACCGCCCCATTCCTCAACTCAAACAAGAAAGCCCATTTCTTTCCCCCAGGGGGGCATTTATCCTCAAGAGTACTAGCAAAGTTCTAGTTGTAATTGCTCTAAACAACCTGAAAAACTGCGCTGTGAGCTTGGCGCAGACAATTAATGGTGGTAATCACCTGCTGGGCTACCTGATCAATTTCTACAGCCGTGTTGAAGCGTCCGATACCAAACCGCACCGAAGCATGAGCTAGCTGTTGTGAATGTCCCAGTGCTAGAAGGACGTGGGAAGGAGCCAGATTAACCGACGAGCAAGCAGAGCCTGAAGAAACTGCTACCACCGACTGCAATCCTAAGAGTAAGGCTGAGCCATCAACACCCTCCACGCTAATGTTAAGATTTCCTGAAAGTCTTCGCTCAGGATGACCATTAAGATGAATGCCTCCCAAAGGAGAGATAGCATTCCACAGGCGTTGCCTTAGTTGGAGTAGGCGCTGGGAATCTGATTCTTGTTCTTGGATGCCCAACTCTACAGCTTTAGCAAACCCCACAATTTGAGGGGTATAAAGAGTACCAGAGCGCATTCCTCGTTCCTGTCCACCCCCTTGTATCTGAGGAGCTAACTGCACTCTCGGATGGCGACGCCGGACATAAAGTGAACCGATGCCTTTGGGGCCATACACTTTGTGAGCAGTTAGAGACATCAGGTCAATTCGCATCGCCTGTACATCTATAGACATTTTGCCAATTGCTTGGGCAGCATCAGTATGGAACAGTACTTGGTGCTGGCGGCAAATAGCTCCAATTTCTGCCAAAGGGTGCAAAACTCCTATTTCATTATTCGCCGCCATTACCGACACTAAGATTGTATCAGCACGGATAGCTTGCTCTAGCTCGACTAAATTAATCAACCCATCCTGCTGTACCGGTAGAAATGTTACCTCAAACCCCAGTGTCTGTAAGTATCGGCAGGGGTCAAGCACTGCGTGGTGTTCCGTTTCCACTGTGATGATATGACGCCCTTTACTGAAATAAGCTTCAGCCACTCCCTTAATTACTAAATTATTTGCCTCCGTTGCCCCACTAGTGAAAACAATTTCCTCTGGCGTGGCGTGGATTGCATCTGCTAGAATCTGCCTTGCCTGTCTGACAGCAGTTTCTGCCTCCCAGCCGTAAGCATGACTGAGGCTGGAGGGATTGCCGAATCGTTCAGTGAAATAGGGTAGCATCGCCTCTAGCACCCGTTCATCCATGGGTGTTGTCGAATGAGAGTCTAGGTAGATAGGGCGGTGGGACATTGCTATTAGCTGACAAGTTGACCTAGTTTTCTTAAGGCACTGAGAACCTTAGGTAAACTATTTTCTCGCTTCCCAAGGCTTAATATTTCAGACAAAGTAGTTTGGGTATATCTTGTTAAGTTAGTCTCATAAATACTAACTCACTGCCCTTAGTCCTTTAGTGAACAGTCTCCAGAAAGTTGCTCAGCCTTAAGGTTGTTACAAATATACAAATAACTTAGGTTGGCTGACTTCCTTAGTGCGATCTCTCGACAAGTTGGGATAGCTATTCACTCAGTTTAAACTTACCCTACGGCATTGTCCAAATCTTAATCACATCATTGCGGCTACCGCTAGCTATTGTCCGTCCGTCAGGACTAATTGCCACCGACAGAACTTCTTTAAGATGACCAGTAAAGGAGTAAAGTCTTGCACCACTCTTCAAGTCCCACACCTTGACTGTTCGATCATTACCAGCACTGGCAATGGTCTGCCCATCCTGACTAATAGCAACGGAGGTTACACCACCATCATGACCCCTAAGCGTCCGAATTTCTTTCCCCGTCTTCAAGTTCCATAACTTAATAGTCTCGTCAATGCTGCCACTGACAACAGTCTGCCCGTCTGGGCTGATACCGAGAGAAGTTACACTACCAGTATGACCTGTGAGGATACCCTTTCCTTCAACTCGAATGGTAGCATCCGCACAACCGCTGACTAGAGTCTTGCCATCGGGACTAATAGCCAGACAATAAACCCAGTCAGAGTGATCCTTAAGTGTACGTATTACTTGACCAAAAATATGGGATTCAAGCCCCGTCCTTCCAGGACGGCTTTTCTTGATTCTTGATGTACTGGATAAGCACTTCAATAGGAGCGCCACCAACAGACACGGCAAAATAGCTGGGACTCCACAAAGCTGTTTTGCCGTGCGGTTTTTTAAAGCCAGCCTGTCCATAACGACGACTTGAGACACCTTTTAGAGCATTCACAATTTTCGATACAGAGAGCTTTGGTGGATACTCAATCAATGCGTGTACGTGTTCGTTCTCACCACTGATTTCTAGAATTTGAAAGTTCATCTGTGTTGCTACGTGGCGAAATACTTCTTCGATTAATTTCAACTGTTCACCACTAAAAATCTCATCCCTATATTTAGTCACGCAGACCAAGTGAATCTTGAGGTCTGTAACGCTATGTCTTTCGCTCCGGAATTGAGTAGTCATTTCCTGTAGACCAATGTATAATCCAAACACAGACCAATCCTATCACGGAGCATGAAAGCAAGATACCAGTATCGTTTTTACCCAACAGACCAACAACAGCAGAGTCTAGCTCGGTTGTTCGGTTGCGTCCGTGTTGTGTATAACGATGCGCTTGCAATCTGTAAGCAATCTGTTAGTGTTAGCGTTAGCGAAGCGAGACCGTTAGGTCTAGCGGGCGAGCGTACCGCAAGGGCAAAGAAGCCCAAGTCGGCTGAACTTCAAAAGATTGTTATTACTCAGGCGAAAAAGACTGAGGAAAGAGCTTGGTTAAGCGAGGTGTCGAACATACCGCTACAACAGTCTGTAGCTGATTTAGAGATAGCTTTCAAGAACTTTTTCGATTCCTGTAAAGGCAAGAGAAAAGGTAGAAAGGTTGGTTATCCAAAGTTCAAAAAGAGGAATAATAGCCAATCGGCACGGTTCAGGATTGGGGGTTTCTCCATCAAGAAAGATGGTGTTTATCTTGCAAAGATAGGTGTTGTCAAGCCTGTCTGGTCAAGGGATTTACCTACGAGTCCTAGTTCCGTAACCCTTATTAAGGACTGTGCCAACCGTTACTTCTTAAGTTTTGTAGTAGAAGTAGAGCCTGTTCAGGCTAATGCTAAAAACCAAAGCATTGGCATTGATTTGGGTATCAAAACCTTGGCTGTGATGAGTAACGGTGAAAAAGCTTTCAGTCCTTGCTACAAACGTTTAGACCGTAAAATGCGTAAATTTCAACGGAAGTTGGCGCGACAACAGAGAGACTCAAACAGAAGACATAAGACCAGAATTCAGATAGCAAAACTGCACAATCAAATTGCAGACACTCGCCAAGACTTCCTGCACAAATTGTCTACCAAGGTCGTTAGTGAAAACCAAACTATCGTCTTAGAAGATTTAAATGTATCAGGAATGGTCAAAAACCGCAAACTCTCTAGAGCAATTAGTCAGCAAGGCTGGCGAGAATTCCGGGTCTTGGTTGAGGCAAAATCTGAAAAGTACGGAGGCAAGTTTGTAGCCATCAACCGTTGGGAACCAACTAGCCAAGCCTGCTCTGATTGTGGCTATAAATGGGGCAAGATTGATTTATCGGTGCGTTCAATACTCTGTTTAGGTTGTGGCAGCGAACATGATAGAGACGAAAACGCATCTGCAAATATAGAAAAAGTCGGCACGGGGCATCGGCACGACTCTAAATGTACGTCCAGACAGAGTAAGACTACTTCGGTAGCATTAGTCAATGAAGCGTAAATAATCCCCGTCGCTTCAGCGCGGGGAGTATGTCAACACTCTTAAGGTTCCAGATTTTCAGATCCGCATCTTGGCTACCACTGTATACTGTCTGTCCGTCAGGACTAATAGCAACAGTATAAACCCTGTCTGAGTGACCGATGAGTGTGCGTATCACCTGACCACTGTTGAGGTGCCAAACCTTAATAGTTTGATCAAAGCTACCACTGACAAGAGTTAGTTCATCAGAACTAATGGCAACAGCACGAACCCAGTCAGAATGACCTGTCAAAATAAGTTTCTGTTGACCACTGCTTAAGTCCCAAACTCGAATCGTCTTGTCTGCACCGCCACTGACTAAGGTTTGTACATCGCGCGTCATCGCCACAGAGTGGACAGAATCTCGATGTCCTGCTAGGAAAAGACCAAGGATGTTGTCTTCTTCCATAAAAACTCAATAAAGACAGCAAAATCTCATCAACTTGGTTAATTAGTATTGTTCTTTGGCAGCCTACCTGATTAATTACACATCATTAAGGAGAACATAGGGGGCGTGATTTTACAATCTCAAACAGCTGCAATTGCCCTTGGTAGCAACCTTGGCGACTCTCCCAAGATTCTAGAAGACGCCCTCAAAATTCTTGCCCAGGCCCCAGGTATTAACCTGTGTGCCTCTTCTAGCTGGTATAAAACTGCTGCTGTCGGACCACCACAACCAGATTATCTTAACGGCTGCGCCTTACTGGATGTGCAGCTAACTCCTCAGCAATTATTAATAACCTTACTAGAAATTGAAAAACAGTTGGGTCGAGTTCGTCGAGAACGCTGGGGACCTAGAACCCTAGACTTAGATTTACTATTATTCAATGATTTAATTTTAAATACGCCCCAACTGCAAATCCCTCACCCACACATGCAAAAGAGAGCCTTTGTGCTGGTGCCGTTAGCAGAAATTGCCCCTGAATGGATAGAGCCTATCTCTGGAGCAACGATCGCACAACTCGTACAAGCGGTAGACTGTTCTGGAGTTTACCTTTGATAAACCCGTAACTCACTAACCTTTAGTCTTTGATTATCACATGCCAAAAGGTCTGGAACCACCACAACTGCTAAAACAACGTCTGCTTTATCAAGGAAGAAGATTTCACTTTGAAGTTAATTCCCTCCGCTTGCCCAATAAATCAGAGGGAGACTGGGAATGCATCCGTCACCCAGGTGGCGCTTTAGCAATACCCGTGACAGCAGAAGGAAAACTGGTACTAGTGCGGCAATATCGCTTTGCTGTTGCTGGACGTCTTTTGGAGTTTCCTGCTGGCACAGTGGAACCTCTTGAAGATCCAGCAGATACTATCAAGCGAGAAATTGAAGAAGAAACTGGCTACCGTGCTCACCAATGGCAAAGCTTAGGTGAATTTCCCCTCGCACCAGGTTACTCTGACGAATTTATCTATGCTTTTCTCGCTCAGGATTTGGAAAAGCTAGAGACTCCTCCTCAACAGGATGCAGATGAAGATATGGAAACAGTACTAATGACACCCCAGGAATTAGAACAAGCTATTCTATCTGGTGAGCCAGTGGATGCCAAATCTATCTCTAGCTTTTTCCTGGCTCGTCCATTCTTATCTTGAGCCAGATTTGTCGCTTAGTGGGTGATGAGAGGAATTCTCAAAATCTTCTCCTTTGAGGGAAAATGTTGCCTAGAGCCAAGAAGATATTATCGCTCTAGATAAGCAACCGATGGATTTAGTGAATTAATGTCCGATTTGATCATCTTCTGGCATCGCCGTGATTTACGCCTTGCTGACAACATTGGACTGGCTGCTGCACGCCAGCAAAGTCCGAAAGTTGTCGGTGTTTTTTGCTTCGATCCCAATATCTTAAAAAGGGACGACATCGCACTAGCAAGAGTTACTTATATGATGGGCTGCTTACAAGATTTACAGCAGCGCTATCACCAAGTTGGTAGTCAGCTGTTAATCCTACACGACGAACCCAGTAAGGCGATTCCTGCCGTGGCAGTAGCTCTTCAAGCTAAGGCTGTATTCTTCAATTGGGATGTAGAACCTTACTCGCAAAAACGCGACCAATTAGTGAGTGAAGCACTCCAAGAAAAGGGAATAGCAGTTCACCCTAGTTGGGATCAGTTATTACATGCACCCGGAGAAATTCGCACTAATTCTGGCGAACCTTATAAAGTCTACACTCCCTTTTGGAAAAAGTGGCAGGCTCAAAGCAAAAATGACCCAGTAGAAACCCTCAAAGATGCGGAAGCATTAACTAAAAAAGAACAAGAAATCGCCTCGTCAGTCGGTGTAGTAGATTTACTTACTGCTAAGGATTTAGGATATGCCTGGGACAATGAACTACTTGTAGCACCTGGAGAACAGGCAGCCCAGGAAACCCTAGAGTTATTTTGCGATCGCGCTATTAATGATTACCAGGAACAGCGTAATTTTCCCGGCGTCGATGGCACTTCAAAACTGAGTGCTGCCCTGAAATTTGGGGCAATTGGCATCCGCACTGTTTGGCAAGCTGCAAGTGCTGCCTATAGCCGTAGCCGCAGCGATGAAACCCGCGACAATATTAAAACCTGGCAACAGGAATTAGCTTGGCGAGAGTTTTATCAGCATGGGATGTATTTCTTTCCAGAATTAGCACAAGGGCCCTATCGTGAAGCCTTCCAGGATTTCCCCTGGGACGACGATTCAGAGCTATTCCAAGCTTGGTGTGAAGGTAAAACCGGCTACCCCATCGTTGATGCGGCGATGCGTCAGCTTGATCAAGTCGGATGGATGCATAACCGTTGTCGCATGATTGTTGCCAGTTTCCTCACTAAAGACTTACTGATTAACTGGCAGTGGGGAGAGAAATACTTTATGCAAAAGCTCTACGATGGCGACCTTTCAGCTAACAATGGAGGCTGGCAATGGAGTGCTTCTAGCGGCATGGATCCTAAGCCGTTAAGAATTTTTAACCCAGCCAGTCAAGCTCAAAAGTACGACCCGGAAGCTGAATACATCAGGCAATGGCTACCAGAGGTTAGTTCTCTAGATACAGAATACCTCGTCACTGGTAAGATTCCTGAAAGCGAGCGCGAGGCTTGTGGGTATCCAGCCCCTATAGTTGATCACAAAAAACGGCAGCAGGAGTTTAAGCGGCGCTACCAACAGCAGAAAAACTGAAATCAAGAGTTGGAGAATTACTCAAAAGTATGGCAATGGTGTACAAGTTTTGCTCGCCAACTCCCTAGAATCTTTCCCAGGTGCCAGAACCTGATTCAGTGATCTAGCAATCCCATGGCATAATGTAGAACATTTACCTAACTCAAAAGCTAGCCATTGAGCGTTCTGCTTGAGTTAGTTCTCCTCAATAGAGGTAGAAAGACGCTGATTGGCAACGCTCTGCTCCTAGAAGCAGACCTACCAACCGAAAATCGATAAGTTCAATTGTTGTGGAGTGTGAGGATAACGTGAAGATTTTGGTGGTTGGCAATGGAGGACGAGAGCATGCCCTGGCCTGGAAACTACTACAGTCTCAACAGATTAAGCAAGTGATATGTATTCCCGGTAATGGTGGCACAGCTAGTCTGCCAGGTTGCCAGAATCTTCCCTTACCAGTTGATGATTTTGAGGGAATTGAACGCTGTGCTTTAGTTCATAATGTATCTTTAATCGTTGTTGGGCCAGAACTCCCCCTTGCTCAGGGAATTACAGACTACTTGCAAAGCAAAAACCTGAAAATTTTTGGTCCAACGCAGGCAGGAGCACAGATTGAATCAAGTAAGCACTGGGCTAAGACTTTAATGCAGTCTGCTGGTGTGCCAACTCCTGATTTTGAAGTTTTTACCGACCTTGCCGCCGCCGTAGCCTATGTGAAACAACAGGGTGCGCCCATTGTCGTTAAGGCCGATAGTTTAGCCGCAGGGAAGGGAGTTACAGTAGCTTCTACAGTTGATCAAGCTATCGTAGCCGTTGAGTCACTCTTCAAAAACGGGTTTAGTACTGTGGTGGTTGAAGAGTGCCTGAGTGGTCAAGAAGTTTCTGTATTGGCATTAACAGATGGTCTAACGGTTCGACCCTTGCTACCGGCTCAAGACCACAAGCGCATTGGAGAGGGAGATACTGGAGAAAACACTGGTGGTATGGGAGCTTACGCTCCAGCACCAATTGTAACCTCTGCCTTGAAGGAACGCATTGAGCAAGAAATCCTCCAACCTACCGTTGACGCTCTAAGAAAAAGGGGTATTGACTACCGGGGGGTTCTGTACGCAGGATTAATGATCACCCCCAAAGGTGATCTAATGGTTCTAGAGTTTAATTGTCGCTTTGGGGATCCAGAAACCCAAGCTATTCTGCCTTTACTGGAGACTCCCCTAGAAGAGCTACTGTTAGCTTGTACCGAGCAAAGACTTGAGCAACTTCCAGAGATTAAGTGGAAATCAGCAGCAGCTACTTGTGTCGTTGCTGCTGCTGGGGGTTATCCAGGTGCCTACCAAAAGGGTCAGGTAATTACTGGTATTGAGCAAGCAGAGAAACTGGGGGTTCAAGTTTTTCAAGCAGGTACTCAACTCAAGCAGCAACAGTTAGTTACTGATGGCGGCCGCGTCCTGGGTGTTACGGCAACTGGTGAAAGTTTCGACCAGGCGCTCAACAGTGCTTATGCAGCGCTCAATTGCATTGAGTTTGATGGTATGTATTACAGGAGAGATATTGGTCACCGGCTTACCTAGACCCATAGTCGAGCAGTGCTGGGTTAAATCTTTAGTTTTTCATTAAATACTTCGGTGCCAGAAATGTGTTACAAGAGGAGTTGTAATTTTCTATAATAAATTGTGGTAGACCGACCTTGCTGTCTTTGCTAACAAACCTCCGAGAAGTTATCCTGCGTTGGTGGTCAGGGTTTACGATCCAGACTAGGCTAATGGCGGCAGCAACACTGTTTGTCTCCTTGATCATGAGTGGCTTGACCTTTTGGGCTGTCAATACGATTCAGCAGGATGCCAGAGGTAATGACACTCGTTTTGGTCGTGACTTAGGGCTGTTGCTAGCAGCTAATGTGGCACCTCAGATCGCAGAAAACGATTTGACAGAGGTAGCTAGGTTTTCTCATCGCTTCTATAACAGCACCTCCAATATTCGTTACATGATCTATGCCGATGAAGAAGGGCGAATCTTTTTTGGTATTCCTTTTTCCGAGCCAGAAGTTCACAATTCCCTGACTATCCAACGTCGGATTCAGCTACCGGAAGATTACGCGAGTCATTCCGACTCACCAATGGTTAGGCAGCACATAACGCCTGACGGAGAAGTAACAGATGTTTTTGTACCCCTGACCCATGAGGGTAAAAATCTCGGCGTTTTGGCTATTGGCATTAACCCAAACCCTACAGTTACCGCCTCATCGTATTTAACTCGGGACGTAACGCTCGCTGTTTTTATCTCAATTTGGGTAATGGTAATTTTGGGTGCAGTATTTAATGCCTTAAATATTACCAAGCCGATTAAAGAGCTACTCAAGGGAGTCAGGAACATTGCGGCAGGTAATTTCCAACAGCGGATTGACCTGCCCTTTGGAGGGACGCCAGAACTGGGGGAACTGATTCTCAGCTTCAATGACATGGCAGAACGCCTAGAGCGCTATGAAGAGCAAAACATTGAAGAACTGACCGCAGAGAAAGCCAAGTTAGAAACGCTGGTTTCCACAATTGCCGACGGTGCTGTACTGCTGGATACAGATTTAAAAATCGTTTTAGTTAATCCAACGGCGCGAAGGCTTTTCGGTTGGGAGGGCAGTGAGATTGTGGGAGAAAACGTCCTACATCACCTACCATCGGCAGTAACCATGGAACTAACGCGACCCCTTTATCAGGTGGCTGCCCAGAAGACTTCTGATGACCCAGAACTCGAATCTACTGGTGGGGGAGAGTTCCGTATTACCTTACCAGAACCCACTGCTCATACCGTCCGCATCGTTTTGACGAGGGTTCTTGACCAATACCGCGAAAGTATTAAGGGAATTGCCATGACGGTGCAAGATATTACCCGCGAAGTAGAACTCAACGAAGCAAAAAGCAATTTCATCAGTAATGTTTCCCACGAACTGAGAACTCCCCTATTTAATATCAAATCCTTTATCGAGACGCTCCATGAATACGGAGAAAACCTTAGTGAACAGGAGCGTCGCGAGTTTCTGGAAACAGCTAACAGTGAAACTGACCGCTTAACTCGTCTAGTTAATGATGTCCTAGATTTATCGCGACTCGAATCATCTTGTCGAATTTATCACTTTAAACCTGTAGATATTGCTGAGCCAGTAGAGCAGACTCTGCGTACTTATCAGCTAAACGCTCGTGATAAAGGCATTGAACTGCTTCAAGAAATTGCCCCGAATTTGCCGTCGGTTCTGGGTCACTATGATTTGTTGCTCCAAGTTTTTGATAATTTGTTAGGTAATGGTCTGAAATTCACCCAACCGGGAGGAAGAGTAGCAATTCGCGCCTATTTGCTGGAGCCTAGTGTCCATCATCATGATGAGACGGCTCAAGTGCGAATTGAAATTTCTGATACAGGAATTGGCATTGATGCAGAAGACCAGGCGGCGATTTTTGAAAGGTTTTTCCGGGTAGAAAACCGAGTGCATACCCTCGAAGGAACAGGATTAGGACTCTCAATTGTCAGAAACATTATTGAGAGGCATCACTCCTGCGTACATTTAGTCAGCGAAGTTGGGATTGGCACAACTTTCTGGTTTGATTTAGATGTATGTCAGGAACCGACAAAATCAGTTGAGCAGCTAATACCAATAGAAGCCGAAGGAACGACAACCAGCTCAACTGCTGCTCGCATAGTTTAGAGCCTTGCTGGCAATCATTAGAAGGCAATTAGGGTAAGTAAAAAACTGACCGCTACCAATCCAAGTAAACCTAACAACGCTGGGTTCCTTTGACACCAAAGCCTTACCGTTTGTAAAGGAAGGCTACGTGGGACATAAATTTGGTCAATCTCTACCTGAGCCTGAGAAATATCGTTATAGAGAGTACATTCTTGAGCGTAGGGACGTTGGGGAAATGTACAAGTATCATCAGCGTGGTATGTGCAGCTTTCGCACAAAGGCTGATCTTCTCTAGCCCGGTGTAAAGTAATACCAGGATGACCGTAGGCTTTAAGAACTGTGCCGCAATGGGAACAGGTGACCATCTGACTACCGATAGGTTGATGGCATTTAGGACAATTTGGCATAGCTAGTAGCTCTCACGATAGGAGCAGCATCCTTTAACGTATCTTGGCCATAGTAATTTATCTATTCCTAGCTTGAGGTCAGAGGGAATTTTCTAACTTGAAACTCAGTGGCCTCAATAATCTCATTAGAACCGCCAAACTTTTGGACGAAGCGCTGCTCAGTTTCTGCTAGCAACTCTGGCGGAACTGCTTTCCACTGTTGGCGACTAGCCCAACGAATTACCAAAACAACTTCCATTGATGCTATAGGATTTACCCAGACTTCTTTGCCCAAAAACCCTGGACAGCTAGAGAGCGTCGCTGTCCAAATTTCTGCGTCCAATTGAATAAATTCTTCCCGGCGTTCGGGAGAGACTCTTAACTTGAGCCATTCAATTACCATGTTGATTAACTACTGATTTAAATCGCTAGAGAGAAGTATTAACAGTCACATAGCTCCATTGTGTCATGATCTATCTGTTGTGAAAAAGGTTGGCAGCAGTTGGTGGGGAAGATATTCCAAAATAGAACTGTATGCTGGGAAGAAATTGAATCTAACCCACTTTTGGGAGTACTCTTCTGTTCTATTGCAAACCTAATTAAATTAAGTGCCTAGTGGCAGGATATAAGCATGGATAATAACGATTGGCTCAAACAATTATTGATGGTTGGTGTTGGCACAACCTCAGTGGTTGCCCAAAAATTGCGAGAGGTTAGCGATGAATGGGTAAAAGAAGGCAAAATTAATCCTGAGCAAGCCAAGGGGTTTGTCGATGATATGATGCAGCAGATTACGTCAGAGCAAGGAAACTTTCAGGGCAACATGGAACGGCAACTACGTAACATGTTGCAAGATTTAGGCGTGCCTCGCCAATCGGAAGTAGATGAATTGCGGGGTCGCATTGACCGTCTAGAACGCCAATTGCGCGATTTGGAAAATAAGCTCTGGCGTTGAGCAATACTCAATTGGGAGGAAAGATTGTGAAAGAAATTTTGGTCAGCTTAGGGGTGATCTTAGCTTGCGGCTTACTGTTGATTGTCGCTCAGCTGAGTGCAGGTCAAGGTTCAGCAAGCGCTGACGAACTAATGACCCCTCAAGCAGCAGTAATTGCTCAAGCAGCAAATGATCAACCAGCAGTTGACGAAACAAAAAATGAACTAATGGCAATGAATTCTGACTCAGAAAGCGAACAGATCTCGAATGCTGACGCAGTGACCACCCCCTCTGGTCTAAAGTATGTAGAACTCAAAGAAGGAGACGGGGCAACACCTCAAAAGGGTCAAACCGTTGTGGTTCACTACACCGGCACCCTAGAGGACGGCACCAAATTCGACAGTTCCCGCGATCGCAATCGTCCCTTTTCCTTCAAAATAGGTGTTGGACAGGTGATCAAAGGTTGGGATGAAGGTGTTGGCACCATGAAAGTCGGTGGCAGACGCCAGTTAATTATCCCTCCTGAATTGGGTTACGGTTCCCGTGGAGCTGGCGGAGTAATTCCCCCCAATGCTACTCTGATTTTTGATGTGGAACTGCTCAAAATTAGCTAGAAGTTTTATTACTGTTCTACGGATTAATTAGGTAAGAAAGGAGTCAGGGTTGAGTGGTTTCCCTGACTCCTGTTTTTAATTTCTGATTTCTCCCTTGTTAGCCTCTAAAAATTGTCCAACGCTATTTATTGGTGGGCTAAGTTGAGAAATTGAGTCAATTCAGGCTTGAACAAAAGTTTAACGGTTCCTGTTGGCCCATTGCGATGTTTAGCGATGATTACTTCTGCCACATCTCTGTCAGGAGAATCGGGATTATAGTAAGAATCCCTATAGAGCATCATGACTAAATCCGCATCCTGCTCAATACTATTGTGGAGCACTATGCTATTGGCAATAAAGTTATGAAGACTAGGAACCGTTAAATCGTAAACTTCAGCCGTGCCATCAGCTTCTATCGAGGTAATTGAATCCCAGTAAATATCGCCATCAGCTTGCCGATTAATTTTGTTAGAGTCTATAAGCTGACTAGAGCTTGCCGTTAGTTGACTACTTCTAATTACTTCTCTACTGCTACTGGCAGATATTAGTTCAAGACACCCTGGCGTCTGGGCAAGAAATTGATTGTTGTTGTTGTTTATTGCATCACTCAGTTCAATTAATCTGGCTAGGGTAGTGGATGATGCTGAGTTAGCATCAATCGTCTGCTCCTGAGAAGAACTTGGTAAACAGCAAGGGATGGCAAGGCGCGAACCTTCCCTTAAATGATCTAGACGCTGCCAACCATGGAGTGTGAGAAACTGGTGGTTGGCTGTTGCTCGAATCGTTCGCCCTAGAGCAGTTTCTAGCCTAAATACAGGCTTGACACCTGTACAAAAGGCATTACTGGCAACGGCTCGTTCTAGCTTCATGGTGGCAGTATTAAGCGCCCAAACTGCGAAACAGGATTTACCGACTAGTTCACGAATCGGCACTTTTGTGCAACTATCGGCTAATGTCACTAAGCTATCGCCACTCAAGCAACCTGACTCTCTCAAGTCTGACATCATCGGTCGTTTGTTGTTGCGTGCTTCTACTCCTCGACTCAACTGAGACAAGGCAATAATGGGAACATTAAGTTCGCGGGCTAATCCCTTCAGAGAACGGGTAATCCGAGATAACTCTTGCACGCGGTTTTCACTACCACTGCCTTCCATCAGTTGCAGGTAATCAATTAAGATCAATCCCAACTTGCCAGCTTGTTCTGCCTGAAGACGGCGTAGTTGCGATCGCATTTGCATGACGGTAGGGTTAGCTGCATCGTCAATGAAAATCGGTAACTCTGATAAAGTTCCGAGGGCATGACTCAAAGGACCCCACTGGTTTTGACTAATCCGCCCAGCTCGTAGATAATTACTCTCAATTCCCGCTTCACTTGCCAAGAGCCGCTGCACTAGCTGCTCCTTGGACATTTCTAAACTAAAAATCGCCACGGGCAAATTTTCAGAGATATTGCGAGCAATCCCCAAGGCAAAGCTGGTTTTGCCCATAGACGGTCTACCAGCAACAATCACCAAATCAGACCGTTGAAAACCCCCAGTCATGGCGTCTAGGTCATAGAAATCAGAGGCAATACCAGGTAGGGCAACATCGGGGTCTCTGGTTTGGATTTCATGGAAAGTCTGAATTAGCGTCTCAGAAATTGGAGTTAGGGTATTTTTCGGACTGGATTGACTTAGACCAAAAACTGTTTGTTCTGCCTTGTCAAGAACAATTTCTAAATCTGTTGATGTCTCGTAACCCAGCTGCACAATTTCGTTACCGGCTCTAATAAGCTGTCGGCGCTGGTATTTATCTATAACTAATTTCGCATAACGGTCAATGTTAACCGCTGATACGGTGCGGTCAACTAGCTGTGCTAGTTTGCTTTGACCACCGATTCTCTCTAATAATTCGCGGTCATATAGCCAAGTGGTAACACTCATCAAATCCGTCGGCTGTCCCTGGCTATAAAGAACTAAGGCAGCTTTGTAGATTTCCTTATGAGCGTCAATGTAGAAGGCTTCCGGGGGAAGAATGTCAACAATCCGAGCAATTGCTTCAGAGTCAAGCATTATTCCTCCGAGAATCGACTCCTCGGCATCCACGTTTTGAGGTGGTAGAGAGTAGCTAAATGCAGAAAAATCAAGTTCTTGAGCCATAGCTAGAGACGTGCTCGGAAAATTAAGATCAGCGATTAGAGGATTAAAGGGTTGAGTGACTCCGAGGTTAACACCACTCAACCCGATCTCTTGACCTGACAAAACGGGTCAATCCTGACCAGAAGTACGGACTATGACTACAAAAAAAGTAGGAATCAGGAAATGTCTGCCAGCACAATTACCAAGTCTGACCGCTAGAGTGATTTAGGTTGTGAGCCAAGCTTGAGGAACAATAATTTATACCTCTAAAACTTATAACACCCGGACTATCTCCTAGAGATTAGACTACCAAGTCACCTTAGAGTTTCTTTGCTTGAGGCTGCTTACTTGCTCTTTTAGCCTACTGAAGACAAGCTTTCTTGAGACAAGATTGCCACTAGAGGGGAGCAACGTGAATCTCAACCTCTGCTGCAACTTCCGGATGTAGCTTGATTTCCGCTTTGTAGAAACCGAGTTGACTGATTTCTGGCAAAGTAATGCCTCTGCGGTCTACTTCCTGAGAAGTAGATTCTTGAATGACATCAGCTACTTCCTGAGCTGTAACAGTACCAAAAATCGCATCTTTTTCACCTACTTGCTTACGGATAGTGAAGCGACCAATGGTTTCTAAGGCTGTTTTACGAGCTTGAGCCTGTTGCTTAATTTCAATTAAGCGTTGTCGTTCTTGCTCTTTGCGCCGCTCAACTTGCTTGAGGATGCCGGCGGTAGCGAGAACCCCGATTTTTTGGGGAAGGAGATAATTGCGAGCATAGCCGGGAGCTACTTCAACCAAATCTCCAGTTTTTCCCAGCTTGCTAACATCTTGATTTAAAACTAACTGCACGCGTTTTGCCATGGTCTTTGTTCGGATACGGACTTGAGTGAGCAAGAGTGATGATTCTCTAGAACACTTAATGGTACGCAAATCTGTAGCGCGATCGCAACTGAGTTGTCACCCCATAAAATGTCAACAGCCATGGTATCATCCCCCAAATGGTTTAAAATTGGTCTTTCATACCTCGTAGACGAGCAAAAGTTTGTACGGCTTCTTGAGCTTTAACAGCAGATTGTAGTGCTGGTTGCTCCCAACGCAAAAAGGGATTGGTGAGCTTCTCTATACCCAGTTGAGATGGTACTGTGGCCTGTTGGCAGCGACGCGATTCTTGCACGGAGGCATATCGGGATTGTAAGTCTCGGTTCTCGGCGTCTACGCTCAGGGCAAATTGAAGATTTTTTAGAGTATATTCATGGGCACACCAAACTCGCGTGTTATCTGGTAGGTTACGCAACTTGCTCAAAGAATTCACCATTTGAGCTGGTGTTCCTTCAAACAGTCTGCCACACCCCCCGGCAAACAAGGTATCGCCACAGAATAATTCGCCAGTTTCACCTGGTACTGTTGGGGGAAAGTAGTAGGCAATGTGTCCCCTAGTATGTCCGGGAACAAATAAGACTTCGCCAATTCTACCGGCAAACTCAACCTGTTCGCCTTCCTGTAAAAACACCTGTTGTCCAGGAATTCTGCCTTGATCTTGAGCGCCTCCGTATACACAGACATCTGGGAAACGTTCGATCAACTGCCGATTGCCGCCGACATGATCCAGATGGTGGTGAGTATTGAAAATCTTAACTAATGGAGCGCTAATTTGTTCTAAATAACGCAAAACAGGCTCAGCTTGAGCTGGATCAACTACAGCCGCAACATTGTGCTGCGAGTCATGCAGCAAGAAGATGTAGTTGTCAGAAAGTACTGGAAGTCGGTAAACCTGCACGGGAAATTTCCTCCTAAACTATTTCCCCAATCACAGCATAGCTTGTTGATTAATTCACAGTATTAGCCAATCCTAATACTCTTGTGAACTTCCAGGATAATTTTTTTCCTGGGAAGTCCCGAAGATTTTTCGTGATTAGCAACTAAGGGTTATAACAGGGTATGGGACTAAAACAATAATCCAAAAACCTACAGATGCGTCTCTTCCTATGGCACCGACACCTCAGCGTCAATCAAATTTGAACATTCAGGCAAAAGTAGATCAGATTCTTTCTGAGGGCCAATTAGCTCGTCCAGAGTATCTTCAGATGACGACAGCGATACTCTCTGATTACAATGTTACTGATGAAGAACGTCGCCAAATCAATCGCATCTTTGACGATGTACAAGCGGGTCGTGTGAAGCTGGTTGACTAACTACTCAAACTACCAATATTGGCCAAAGTCAATAGCTCGAATAAAAGCATCCTGATAGCTACAGTTTGTTGGTATTTGGCAATGCATCGAGGTAAGCGTCAGGTACGCTTCTTAAGCCAGGGTGAGTAGAGTCCGAACTCAGAATTTATACAGAGGTACAGACAAGCTTTAACTGATTAATCAGGGGTTAGAGCAATATTTACTCGTCAAATATTTACAACTTAGTAGTTGCTTTCAATGACAGTATAAACTAACACCTATTTTAGTTTTAGCTCAGCAGCAATTACTAGCAAATACCAGATTCGGCTCAAAGAAAAAGTAGAAATTAAGGTATCAAAGTGTCGCAAAAAAAAGCAACTATTTTAGTTACCGGGGGGGCTGGGTATATTGGTTCCCATGCTGTCCTAGCTCTGCAAAAAGCAGGCTACGAAGTGATCGTACTTGATAATTTGGTATACGGGCATCGAGAGCTAGTGGAAGATGTCCTTAAGGTGGAGTTGGTAGTTGGGGATATCAGCGATCGCACACTTTTAGACAAGCTATTTTCTAGCCGCGACATCTCTGCAGTAATGCATTTTGCTGCTTATATTGCCGTAGGAGAGTCGGTCACCGACCCAGCTAAATACTACCGTAATAATGTCACTGGTACGCTAACCCTCCTAGAAGCCATGGTGGCAGCAGAGGTCAAGCAATTGGTCTTTTCTTCGACTTGTGCTATTTACGGCATGCCGCAGCAGGTGCCGATGACAGAAGATCATCCCCTAGCCCCAATGAGTCCCTATGCTACCAGTAAGCGGATGGTAGAGCAGATGCTGGCTGACTTTGGTAGTGCTTATGGTTTAGAGTCAGTAGTGTTTCGCTACTTCAACTCCTCTGGTGCTAACCCAGAGGGTTTACTTGGTGAAGACCACAACCCGGAAACTCATCTGATTCCTTTAGTTCTGTTGACTGCTTTAGGTAAGCGAGAGTCAATTTCCATCTTCGGCACCGATTATGCCACACCTGACGGTACTTGTCTGCGAGATTATATTCATGTCAGTGATTTAGCAGACGCTCATGTGTTGGGTTTAGAATATCTGCTTAAGGACGGTAAAAGTGAAGTGTTTAACCTAGGTAACGGCAACGGCTTTTCTGTCAAACAAGTAATTGAAACAGCCAGAGTAGTAACAGGAAAGGAAATTAAGGCAGTAGAGCGCGAGCGCCGAGCTGGAGACCCACCTGCTCTTGTTGGTAGTAGTGACAAAGCTAGAAAAATATTGGGTTGGTCTCCCCAATACTCAGACTTGAGTAAGATTATTGCTCATGCTTGGCAGTGGCATCAAAAACGTCACACTTAGACACCGACTAACATTCAGGTAGTCATCGGCTCAAAGTGCTTCTTCGAGTGGCGGCACAGCTACTGTAGGTATAGAAAGGTAAAAGGATGCGGGGGAAATAGTTCCTCCTGCATCGATTATGGTTACTTACAGTAATCAGGCTGATCATCTGACAGGATTAATGATCAATTGGCATCTCTCCCTAACTGAACAGTTGGGTTGTAACAACCAACGATGAAAAGTAAAGTTTCTTTAGTTGTTAGTGACTTATCTAGTAGTGGTTCTGGCAGATGGGGAGGAGCTGTTCGTCCTTTTTTACTGTACCAAGCCTTAAGGAAACTTAATTACGAAGTAGAAATTGTTGGTTTTATTCCTAGTGATAATTTAGAACCTATTCCTCTAACTGATATACCCATTAGTTATATCAAAGCTGACAAATATCCTAAATTTATACTGGCAATAAATGAACTGACTAAAAAAATTAAGGGGGATATTGTTTATGCTAGTAAACTAAAACCAACAAGCTTTGGGGCGGCTCTTGTTCAAAAATTTAAAACTCGGTGTCCCGTTATCTTGGACATAGATGACTGGGAATTAAGCTGGCATGGTGGCGATGACTGGCAGTATCATCCTAGTTTGAAGCAATTTGCCAGAGATATTTTGAAGCCTAATGGTGCACTAAAAAATCCTGATCATCCCCTTTATTTAAAGTGGATCCAAGGCTTAACTTCCTCTGCTGATGCCATTACAATACATACGCAGTTTCTGCAAAAACGCTTTGGCGGCGTATATTTACCCAATGGTAAAGATACTTCATTATTTGACCCAAAGCAGCATGATCCAGAAAGTAGTAGAAAGCGTTATGGTCTGGCTAATTATCGAGTTTTAATGTTTCCCGGAGCACCGCGACCATATAAAGGTATAGAAGATGTTTTGTTGGCTCTAGATCACTTAAATCAACCAGATCTGAGATTGGTGATTGTCGGCGGTAGTCCCTACGATGACTATGATCATCAATTGATTAAAAAATGGGGACGTTGGATTATCAAACTCCCGAAATATCCTGCTAAACAAATGCCAGATGTAGTGGCGGCTGCTCACATTGTAGTTGTTCCCCAGCGAGATACACCTGCAGCTAAAGCTCAATTCCCCCTAAAGCTGACAGATGCAATGGCAATGGCTAAGCCAGTGTTAGCAACTATGGTAGGAGATTTGCCAGCAATTTTAGGTAATACAGGATACTTAGTTGAACCTAGTGCACCGCAACAAATTGCAGAGGGAATTGAAGAAATATTGCACAATTTAGACGAGGCAAATGAGCGTGGTTTTAGAGCGAGAGCAAGATGTATTGAGCATTATAGTATCGAAGCAATGGCAACAATTCTTGAGGGGGTAATTGCTAATCTTGAATAGTTATTTCAGTATCTATAGCAATTCTAGGTGAATTGCAAAAACTGCATATTTTATTTCTTGTGGATCTGTAGTTAATTTTTTCTTATAAATTATTGATGACTACTATCTTATCAAGGTTATATTTCATGGCAATAGGGTATGTCTTCTAATAAGCTCCTTCTTAGCTATGCACTCAAATATCCAAGCCTGGTTGCACTTACCGTTATTCTCGGTTTTTCTGGTGCAGTTTTCAATGGAATTAGCACCACTTTAGTTGTTCCTATTTTATTAGAGATATCTGGTCAAGAGGGAATTGATTTTAAAAAATCACCAGCAATTATTCAGACATTTATCTCAGTTTTTGATGCTTTCTCTGGAGAGAAAAGAATAGCTATTATGACAGGAGGAGTTCTGGTAGCAATTATTCTGAAAAACCTTGCCAATTATTGGAGTACCTTAGCGAGTGGTCACCTTTCACGCTCCCTAGTTAACAGTATGCGACTCACAGGTATGGAGCTACTGCTAGAAGTTGATTTAGATTTCTATTCTAAGAGTAAACTGGGCGATATTATGAATCGCCTAAATAATGAAATTAACCGAGCAGCTAGTGCCATTAAAATTGCCGTAAAATTATTTACTAATGCTGCCACTATTTTAGTTTTTGTTGGAATCTTGCTCCTGATATCTTGGCAGTTGACTATCATTTCTACAGTTCTCTTACTAATAGTGGGACTTGCTAACCAATATTTTGTAAGTCGTGCTAAGCAATTTGGAGAAATTTTTACGGACAAAGCAAGAGCTTTGTCCAATGCTATCTTAGAGGCTCTCAATGGTATTCGTTTAATTAAAAGTGTTGGTGAAGAAAAAAGTACATACCAGCAAATTTCTCAATTGGTTAAAGAGCGGGAGAATGCCGATTTTCAGTCGCAAGCTAATTTTGCAATAATTGGGCCAGTTAATGAAATTACGGGAATTATTGCTTTATTATTAATTGTTGTTTTGGGCAATTATTTATTTTCCAAACAACTAGAGTCAGTTGCTACTGTCCTACTAACTTATCTGGTGGTTCTTTTCCGACTACTCCCATTTGTTGGTCAATTAAACACCAACCGTAGTCAACTTGCTAATAATTCTGCCAGTGTGAAGGTTGTTGCTGATTTCTTGCAGCGAGAGCAAAAACCCTTCATGATTAATGGCTCGGTTCCTTTCACAAAATTAACAAAAAGTATTGATTTTGAGAAAATTAGTTTTGCCTATCCTGGTCATGAAAAGCTAGTACTTAATCAAGTAGATTTATGCCTTCTTAAGGGGAAAACTCTAGCGCTAGTTGGTACTTCTGGTGCTGGGAAATCAACTCTCACAGATTTGTTACCAAGATTTTATGATCCAACTCAGGGTCGAATTTTGTTAGATGGCAAAGATTTAAGAGAATACGATATCACAACAGTGAGACGAGCGCTGGGAGTAGTCAGTCAAGATACATTTTTATTTAACAATACCGTCTTTTATAATATTGCTTACGGTTGGCAAGATGCTAGCAAAGAAGAAGTAATTAAAGCAGCAAAAAGGGCAAATGCCTACGAATTTATTATGCATTTACCTAAAGGTTTTAATACAGAAATTGGCGACCGTGGTGTGATGCTATCAGGAGGACAAAAACAAAGAGTTGCGATTGCTCGTGCATTGCTAAGAAATCCAGATATCCTAATTTTAGATGAAGCTACCAGCGCTTTAGATACTATTTCCGAGAGATTGGTACAACAAGCAATTGATGAACTCTGTACAGAACGGACTACAGTTGTAATTGCTCATCGACTATCTACTGTGCAAAAAGCTGATCAAATTGCAGTGATGGAAGAAGGACAAGTTGTAGAAATTGGAACTCATGAAGAATTGCTGGCTAAAGACGGTCATTATAATCGTCTTTATAGTATGCAATTTGAGCCAAATATCAATACTCTTACTCAAGAAGCAGTTAACGAGGCTTTAATCCAAGCCTCTTATGAGATTCGCACTCGTCTTAATCCCACGATTGGCTTCTTGCAGTTAGTAGTTGATAATTTGGTAGACAGCACGGAAGAACGCCAAGAATTAACTGAAGAAGCTTACTTTGCAGCACTTAATCTCCTCAAAACCCTGGAGTTTTTTGAAGAAAGTTCAAGAAAACAATAAATAATCTGTAATTTTGATCTAGAAAGGAGGATTATAGGGATGAGAATAACTTTATCTAATCATCCAAATTATGCCTGCCAAAAATTAACCACAGATAGGCACAGATGTAGATGCAAGTCTTGCCACAGGATACACAGATTAAATATATAGCCCTTTTAATTAATCCTCAAATAGGATACTCTTAAAAAGTACCTGCTGCCACATCATCTTTAAATTTTTGTAGCCTTGTTTCCAGTTCAACAGTTAGCTGTTCAATATAGTTATCATTGCTTAGATGTGGAGGTACTTCTTTGGCAATCTTTGTTAATTGTTCGGCAATTATCCGCTTTTTTAGCCAATGATTAACAGAAGCACGAATAGCTGAACGGCTACCTCGAATTCCACGAATTCTCCCCATGCTATATTCTGGTGGGAGATCTCTTAACTCCATTAAACGATGCGGTTGGTATTGTACACCAATAGATTCACACCAATCGAGCCACTTAAAAGGAAGAATTGCAGCAGCTGTATGAACACAAATCCAAGGTACGCGTAAGGCATCTGCAATAATTGCGCCATGCATCGCTTCCGTTAAAAGAACCTCCGTCTGGCTAATGATAGATAATACTTGCTCTACAGGCCAGCGTGCATCGATGTATTTAATTCCAGCTTGTTGACAAACCTCACTCCAAGATTGACCACCATAGATGGATTGTGTAAAGTGAGGCATGTAAGCGAATTGATAAACTTTAGGAGCAATGGGTTGATATACCCGTCTGACTAAAGCCGCTCCATCGGTGACTGCTAACTCAGGTGGTAGTCCCAGTTTGTAGGCTGATATCGGGCCTCTGACACAGTAAATATGCCAAGACTTATCGATAGTTGGTAAGCCTTTGTTATAGCCTACGCCAGTACCAAAAACTACTAGCTTGCGAGCTTGAGGAACCCGTTCAGGAACTAGATTATTTAAAAGTGTACCGATGCCAAAAAAGGCAGTATCCTCTTTATCATCAAGTATACCGGGAATTAGTTTTTCCCAAAGCCATAAATTTAGTTCATCGCCAAAATTTGGCTTAGTGTTATCCCTTCTATAAAAAAAAAGCTTCATTAAGCAATTATTGTTTTGAGAATATTAGCTAACCAACTGAAAATAATTAGTAATAAATTCGTTGACTTCTGATACGAATTTATCTGTAGAAAATAAGTTTTTTTGTTTCTCAAGAGAGCTAAGTAGTGTTTGCTGCTTTTCGGAGTTACTGAGAACGCTAATTATTTTCTCTACAGCTTCTTGTTCATGATCAAATAATAATTCTTGATTTTCTTTTCCTACTATCTCAACTTGTCCTCCTTGACTTCTCGCAAAGGGAATTGCACCTACTTTGAGCATTTCGGCAATGGAAATACCAAAAGGCTCTTTCTTATAGTGGATGCCATATTTACATTGAGCTAGTAGATTTATATAATCCTTATAGGGAAGGTTTTCATGAAGCTTTACCCAATTAGAGTTAGCTTCTACCATTCGTTTGACAAAGCGTCTGTACTTCCAGGCATAAACACCGCCACCCCCCCCTGTAATGTACAGTTTGATATCAAAACCTTGCGCCCGAACTTCACTCAGAATTTGAATGACTTTGTGAGGTTGTTTTGCTTCTGTTAATCTTCCACTACAGATAAAAGCATTTTCTTTTTGCTCCCAGGAAACCTCCGGAATATCAAGAGCTACGGGAGGATAGATAACTTGACAATCAAGATGATATTGCCTTTTGACCTCTGCTGCAACTTGGTAAGAATTAGCAACGGAAATATTGCTTCTCATCTGCTCTTCTGAGAACTGGGAGATTTGGTGATGCAAAGCATTACCTTCAACTACTTTAATCCAATGAATATACTGAATACCTGTTCGTCCCAAATCCATTGCATTATAGGCAGATAGTAACAAGTCGTACTCACTCTGATGGGCTTTAAAGTAGCGAATTAGAGCGTGAATAAATAGCTTTCTCAAAATTTCATTGTTGGCAATTAAAAAATGAGATACTGAGCGCAATAAATCTGGTACAAAATATTTAACCTCGATCAACTCACTTGATAGTTGAGTTCCGTACATGGAATTAAGCTGAGCAAAATTAATCTTGGTCGTCGTAAATAAAGTTAAATCATATCTTGTTTGTAAAGCCTCTAATATCCAGAGAGCAACTGCTTCTGCACCACCTCCCATAAAGGCATAGTAATAAACAGCAATTTTTTGCCTACTTTTGCTCTCAAAATCACCTCTAAAGTTTAGAGTATGAGAAGGCATTCAAATTATAATCTCCCCAAAAAGTTGCTTTGATAGAATTGCTACTCTAATTTTGACCTAGACTTTGTTTAAATGGAAATGCACAAGCAAGAGAAATACTTCTTTGCCAAACGCGTTTGTTTATTCAGAATGCCGATTAAAAATCAAAGCTTGCTGAAGAATAGCGATACTTCCTCTACTAGTAGCAATATTCCTGATCATTGAGTGTAGCTAATCAAGGACTTGAATTTCATCTAGTTGGGAGATCAACACATCTGCACTTTCCAGATGCGCTGCTGTTGTTGAACCCCAGCAGATGCCAATACAACCAGCAGCACCAGCGCCGTGTCCCATCTCTATGTCACCAGCAGAATCTCCTATCATTAAGGTAGATGCTGGCTCAACACCCAAACTTTGGCAAGCTTGAATAAACAAAGCTGGGTCTGGTTTACTAATACCTTGATCGGCGCCCTGCTCTAATTGGATGTAAGCTGTCAGGTGGTGACGTTTGACAAACTCCTGCACTCTGGGAGTTGAGTCCGCTGATAGGATTCCCAGCTTTAAACCAGCCTCTGAGAGTAATTTTAATGCTTCTAGGCTACCAGCAAATAAAGGTGAAGTACCAGCAATATCTTTAAGATATCTATCCGCTTCTGCAAAAGCGTCACGAGCGATCGCTAATGATTCTAGCCAACCACGACCAGTCTCGGCAATATAGGCAGCAGCAGCAATTTCATTTTCGCGACGGCTACCAACTGCCATTAAACCAGTGGGGTCAAGGAAATTTTCCTGAATGCCAAAAGCCATCAAGAGTGGTTCTCCAACTCCGGGAATTTGGGCATCAATCAAGCGTACTCGCTTTTGCCCTAATTCTCTGAGAAAGACTTCTGAATCTTCGAGCGTGCCATCTTTATCAAAAATAACTGCTTCAATGTTAGGGAATCTGACATCCCGACAGCAAAGTTTTGCCAACAGCTAATACTCCTCCAAAAAACAGTAAACCTCTTGCAAAAGTCGATAGAAACCACAGGACAAATCTCAGTTTATCTGTATCTATCTGTGGTTAACTTTTCTTCATCAATCATCGAAAACTACTACAGTAAATATCGACTAAAAAAAAAGAGGGAAATTCCCTCCTTTGATTTAATCTACAACTGGGCGCGTCAATAACACTCCCTTTATTCATCTTCTGTTGCTGTCGCAGATGGTAGTTGCTCTTCAATTTCTGTTGATTCAACAGTGGCTTCTGCTTGTTCTGCTTGTTCTGCTTGTTCTGCTTGTTCTGCTTGTTCTGCTTCTTCTGCTTGTTCTTCAAGATTGATGCCTTGCTGTTGCGCCAGCATCTTTTCTCGGTACTTCTGGGCCATTTCTTCCGCTTTATCGTAAACAAGATCACGGTTGTTGATCATGTCACCGGGCTCTGGCTCCAACTGCTTGGTTGAGAGAGAAATCCGACCTCTTTCCGCGTCTAGGTCAATGATCATGACTTTTACTTCATCATTAACATTGAAGACACTGTGGGGTGTATCTATATGGTCGTGGGAAATCTCAGAAATGTGCAGCAAACCACTGACACCGCCAATATCAATGAAGGCACCATAGGGTTTAATACCCCGCACGGAGCCAATAACAACTTCGCCGACTTCTAAGCGGTTCATCTTACGCTCAACCAGCGCTCTACGATGAGAGAGTACTAGTCGGTTACGATCTTCGTCTACCTCTAGGAATTTTAGTGGCAGTTCTTCTCCGACTAAATCTTCCTTCGGCTTACGAGTGCTGATATGAGAACCGGGAATGAAACCACGCAAGCCCTCGATTCGCACTAAAGCTCCACCACGGTTAGTGGCAAAAACTAGAGAGCGCACAGTGGCGTCTTCTGCTTGCAGCTGCCGTACGCGCTCCCAAGCGCGCATGTACTCAATGCGGCGAATAGAAAGGGTTAGCTGCCCATCTTCATTCTCGTCTGTCAGAATGAAGAATTCTCGCGTTTCGTTTGATTGTAATACTTCATCAGGGTTATCGACCCTGTTAATTGACATCTCCTGAATCGGAATGTATGCGGCGGTTTTCGCACCAATGTCAATCAGAGCACCCCTCGGCTCTAAGCTAAATACGGTACCAGCAACAATATCACCAGGACTGAAGTGATAATCATACTGATCTAGTAGGGCGGCAAAGTCCTCGTGAGTGAAGCCAATATCTTTAACAGTTGTTTTCTGACTGAGCATGTGCTTTGGGTTTCCTAATGTTGTTTGCGTAATGACTCTGCCTCCTGTTGATGTACATGAACCTCGGCATTGGGCCGCCTACACCTACATTGCTTTGTCTCCACCTTATTTTAAAAGATTTGATAAAGCCCCGACAGGTAATTATATCTCAAGCTCGAATTGTTTGGTTGCCGAACTTGCCGATTTACTCGTCATCAAGTAAGGACATTTTCCCTTCATAAAAGCTTAAAAGCTTTGGCTGCCTTGAAGGGAAAGGGTGATAGTTTTCCTGGAAAAGCTTTTTTGTATAGATTTTAGCGGTGTTGATGGCTCCCACACTCCACTCACCAAGAAGATTAGGTAAGCCTTTAATGTATAACACTAAGAATAGCTTCTATGCAGATTTAGGAAGGCATTATTGCCAATGCAGAGGTTCTCTCTCGTTCTCTTTTACAACGTCTTTTTGCCGAACTCCCGACGTTCCGAGAAGTTCTGAGTGACTCTGGAGATGATCTAAAGTATCGACAAAATCTCGAATTCCTTGAAACTGTCGGTAAACAGAGGCAAAACGCACGTAGGCTACTTCGCTTTCGCCTCGCAGATAGTGGAGTACTAATTCGCCAATTTCCCTGCTAGTTACTTCTCGCCCAAAATCCTGCTGTAATTGTGCTTCAATCTCATCTACCAATACTTCGAGGCGTCTTTGAGGTATTCCGGTTTTTTCACAGGCGCGTACAATTCCCCTTAGTATCTTGGAGCGATCAAAAGATTCCCGACGACCATCCCGTTTGATCACAGTTACAGGTACAAATTCGATACGTTCATAAGTAGTGAAGCGATGTTTGCACCGCAAGCACTCCCGACGCCGCCGAACACTCTGTCCTGCTTCTGTGGAACGAGACTCAAGAACACGGCTTTCGGTGTGCTGACAATAGGGGCATCGCATATTGGAAAGTCCTTTCGGAGCAGAGTGAAGTCGAAGGCTGTAAAATTCCAGAAAGCTCTGACCAGGATGCTTGTTTAACATCCTACCGTCGCTAAGCACCACCGAAGAGGAGATGCAAAATTGCTGTTGAAGTTTTCTTCCTCAAAGTTCCTCTAAATGTGCCAAAGTTATTTTTGAGAAATCATCACTTAGAGGGAATCATTTTTCTTAGAACCCAAGGCTCAAAAGCAAAATTAAGCAATTCGTGTCTTAGGAGAAGAGAAACGAGTTCATCAACCTGCTCACTAGCCTCGTAAAGTTTTAGCAGGATTATTTTCGCGGCTGAGCAATAAATACAAAAGCCTGAGCTCGCTTTCGCCTATCCAATTTCCTTTAACTCAAGGAAAAGGTAGAGCTTTGCGGCTCAAGACATGCCAATAGCTATAAACTTGTTGTGCTATCAATCAAGGGAAAAAGCCACCGGAACCGGTAAAGCTAATTCCCTACTAGCTATTTGTTAATCCGAGGCGGTTCTCTGAAAGCGATCGCAAAAAACAGAGTACCGATTGCTAATGTCAAAACCAATATATAAGCAAGGCTTTCCATGTCAATAATCTCTGATTACCTATGTATCTACTAGTCTACCTTGCCAAGCAACGGTAAAAGTCAAAAGGCAAAGGCAAAATCTAAAATTCCTCCCTTTACCTTTTGGCTTTTAGTTAATTGACTTTCTAGACAGCCTCTTTCTTACGAGTGGTCTTATCACCCACTTTCTGGAAGAGACCCCATTCAACTTGTTCTTCTAAATCGGCTTCAACACCGGCAAATACATCACGGTAGATAGTCCGAGATCCGTGCCAGATATGTCCAAAGAAGAATAGTAGGGCAAACACCGCGTGACCGAAAGTAAACCAACCTCTTGGACTGGTGCGGAACACACCATCAGAGTTTAGGGTTTCCTTGTCAAACAAGAACGGCTCGCCGCCCTGGGCCTTACGAGCGTACTTCTTCACCAGAGCAGGGTCTTCAAAGGTTTGACCATCAAGAGCGCCACCATAGAAAGTTGCTGTGACACCAGTCTGCTCAAAGCTATATTTGGATTCTGCTCGTCGGAAGGGAATGTCGGCACGAACTATGCCATTAGCATCTGTCAAGATGACAGGGAAGGTTTCAAAGAAGTTGGGCAGACGACGAACTGACAACTCTCGACCTTCACCATCCTTAAATACCGGATGACCAAGCCAAGCTTGAGCAATACCGTCACCTTTATTCATCGGGCCGGTGCGGAACAAACCGCCTTTGGCTGGTGAATTACCCACATAATCGTAGAAAGCCAGTTTTTCTGGAATCTCGGACCAAGCTTCTGAAAAACTTGCTCCTGAGGTCACACTGGCTTGCACGCGTCTGTCAATTTCTTGTGTGAAATAGCCCTGATCCCATTGATAACGGGTTGGGCCAAACAGTTCAATTGGTGTAGCCGCACTGCCGTACCACATCGTACCTGCCACCACGAAAGCAGCAAAGAATACAGCGGCGATACTACTGGAAAGTACGGTTTCAATATTACCCATCCGCAGAGCTTTAAAAAGGCGCTCTGGTGGTCGGACAGTTAAGTGAAACAAACCAGCAATGATGCCAACAATACCTGCCGCAATGTGGTGGGCTACGATGCCACCGGGGTTGAAGGGATTAAATCCTTCTGGGCCCCAAGCTGGAGCCACTGGCTGAAGATGACCAGTTACCCCATAGGCATCAGAGACCCACATTCCCGGTCCGAATAGTCCTGTGAGATGGAAGGCACCGAAGCCAAAGCACAGAAGACCAGACAAGAATAAGTGAATGCCAAACATTTTTGGCAAATCAAGCGCAGGTTCGCCAGTACGTGGGTCTCTAAAGAGTTCTAAGTCCCAGTAAACCCAGTGCCAGCAGGCAGCCAGGAACAAAAGACCAGAAAGAATGATGTGAGTGGCGGCAACGCCTTCAAATGACCACAAACCCACATCTGTTACTGTTTCGCCAGTGATGCTCCAGCCACCCCAGGATTCTGTAACTCCCAAGCGTGCCATGAATGGCATAACAAACATACCCTGACGCCACATCGGGTTCAACACGGGGTCACTAGGGTCAAAGATTGCTAATTCATACAGGGCCATTGAGCCGGCCCAGCCAGCCACTAAGGCTGTGTGCATCAGGTGTACAGCGATCAGACGCCCTGGGTCGTTCAGGACGACTGTGTGTACTCGATACCAAGGTAGTCCCATTGACTACGCTCCTCCTCAGAAGATAGAGTTTTGACTTTGAAGCTTCTTTTCTTGTTGATGTTAGAACCTGTCTTTAAACTGCTCAAACTTCAGTAAAGCAATTTAGGCAAGATAACTTCACACTTCGCGACTAAGAAGTCTGCGAAGCTGAAGATTGTTTAAAGAATTGTAATTATTGTGAGGAGCGATTGCAAGCGCCAACAAGCCAACAATAAGAGTTCCTCTCTGAAATAAGAAACAATTAGTTAAATTTATTTACAAAACTTCACTGATCTCCCCCGTCTATGGTGCTCAGAAAGCTTTGTGGTGTTGCCAGTCTTTCGATGACTTGCTCAGCACTAATTAGGCGTTTAAGAACGACTTGACCAATGGTCTTTGCTGAGTCAGCCGAAGCTTCAGGCGTCGGCCTGACTTCGATCATAAGAACAGCATCTTCAACGCGATAGAGCCATAATTTTTCCCCTTGCTCAAGGATACAAAGGTTAATTTGCTCAATGTCTGGTTTTCGTCGCCAGCTGTTCTCGTTCCAAAGACCGCCGAACTCCCAGACGCGGCCTACTACCCAACCTTCAGATAAAAAGAAGTATTTCACAGATACCTGTGTGCAACCGTACTTGTCGGCATTATGACCTTTGTTGGATGGATCTCGGTAGTATTATCAGTTTTTTTTAGTCATATGACTAAGTTTTTTTTGTTTTAACCAGTTCTTAATTAACTTCTACCAAGCTACAAAAAAGTTAGAGATTCAAAACTAACGCAGATCTGGATAGGCAACCGCTAAAATTAAGCATGAGTCCTTGCTGCTCAGACGCTTACCATGACCCTACATTCCTCAGTAGAATTTCAAGACGCTTTTGATGTAATTGTTGTAGGGGCAGGTCACGCCGGATGTGAAGCCGCCCTGGCAGCAGCACGTCTTGGCTGTCGCACCTTATTACTGACCCTTAATCTAGACAAAATTGCTTGGCAACCCTGCAACCCAGCGGTGGGAGCACCAGCGAAGTCTCAGTTAACCCACGAAGTGGACGCTTTAGGTGGGGAAATTGGCAAAATGGCTGACCGCACCTATCTGCAAAAACGGGTACTCAACTGCTCACGAGGGCCAGCAGTCTGGGCATTGCGGGCACAGACCGATAAGCGTGAATACGCTGCTGTGATGAAGGTAATTGTCGAAAACCAGGAAAACCTCACCGTCCGTGAAAGCATGGTCACCGATTTGGTGCTGGGTGCTAATCAAGAGGTTACTGGTGTACAAACTTACTTCGGCGTGGCATTTCAGGCTCCGGCAGTAGTGCTGACTACCGGGACCTTTCTTGGTGGACGCATCTGGGTGGGTGACAAGTCTATGGCAGCAGGACGCGCTGGTGAATTTGCTGCTTTCGGTTTAACGGAAACCCTGAACCGTCTTGGTTTTGAAACCGGGCGACTTAAGACGGGAACACCGGCACGAGTAGACAAGCGCTCAGTGGACTATAGCAAGATGGAACCCCAGCCGGGGGACGAGGAAGTACGTTGGTTCAGCTTTGACCCCGAAGTTTGGCTAGAACGGGAACAAATGAACTGCTACCTCACCCGTACAACAGCAGAGACTCATCGCTTAATTCGGGAAAATCTCCACCTTTCCCCTGTATATGGCGGTTGGGTCGATGCCAAAGGTCCACGCTATTGCCCCAGTATCGAAGATAAGATTGTTCGCTTTGCCGATAAAGAAAGCCACCAGATTTTTATTGAACCAGAGGGACGGGAAATTCCAGAACTTTACATCCAAGGATTTTCCACTGGGTTACCGGAAGCATTACAACTACAGATGTTGCGTACCATTACTGGATTGGAAAATTGCAGTATGCTGCGTCCTGCCTATGCTGTTGAGTATGATTACTTGCCAGCAACCCAATGCTACCCGACTCTGATGACTAAGAACATTGAAGGGCTCTTTTGTGCTGGGCAAATTAATGGCACTACAGGCTACGAAGAAGCAGCAGCACAAGGCATTGTGGCAGGGATTAATGCCACTCGCTATGGGCGGCATCAAGAAATGGTAGTCTTTCCCCGCGAGGAGAGCTACATAGGCACCTTGATTGATGACTTGTGTAACAAAGAACTGCGGGAGCCTTACCGGATGCTGACAAGCCGCTCAGAGTATCGCCTCCTACTGCGTTCTGATAATGCCGATAGACGCCTAACACCCCTGGGAAGAGAACTCGGTCTCATTGACCAGCGCAGGTGGGAACTATTTCAGCAAAAGCAAGCTAACATTGCAGCAGAAAAAGAGCGACTGCAAAACTTCCGAGTGAAGGAAAATGAAACATTGGGACAAGCGATCACTACTGATACTCAGCAAAAGATCAAAGGCTCAATTACCCTAGCTAACTTGCTGCGACGCCCCGGCTTCCATTACATCAATCTCGACCACTATGGATTAGGAAATCCCCAGCTCAACCAAGAGGAACGAGAAGGGGCGGAAATTGACGTCAAATACGCTGGCTATCTCCAGCGTCAGCAAAATCAAATTGATCAGGTAGCCAAGCAAGCACACCGACAATTACCAGCAGATTTGAATTACGCAGCTATTGAAACTCTCTCTAAGGAATCTCGCGAAAAGCTCACAAAAGTAAAACCCCTGACAATTGGTCAAGCTTCCCGAATTGGTGGCGTTAACCCAGCCGATATTAATGCTTTGCTAGTTTATCTAGAAGTGCGATCGCGCATGGCTTCAGCAATTTCTCCTTAGGCTTAATTACCCTCTTATCGGATCTCCCTACATGGGATAATCAGACGATAATTGACAAAAGAGTTTAGGTTCCCTAGTTCTTGCTAAGGTATCATTTCCTGTTAAAGAAGCCGTTAGCTAAGGCGTCTTCCCTCCACGTTAGAGAATGTTGTCCCAAAATCAGTAATTTCGCTGTTAATCTAATCAAGAGGCAATGCCTTCGAGCATGTTGTTAGTTATGTAGTATGTAGCCGCGAGAGTGAGCAATCCATGTCTCAGGACGTCAGCACTAAAAAAGGGGCTAGAGAGCACTTGAATGTTCCTTCTTCCATCAAGCCCTGGTCGGCGGAGTCCGATGCCGATACCTTAATGGATGATCTATTTTCGGACATTGACCGGGTTTTAGAGGGTGGTAGCACCCTGCCAACAGAGCTAGTCAAGCCAGAATATGTCGCCCTAAAGTCGATTGTGATTCCGAAAATCACCAGACCACCTGCGGTAATACCACCGCAGGAACTATCACAACGACCAAGTAATCAGCCAAGAGAGTCTGCGCTCGCTAAGCCCTTAGAGACGGCTATACAGGACACAGCCAGCTCTGATCAGACTAAGCGGTCGGCTTGGTCTGTTGAAAAATTTTTATTGGGTACTGGTTTTATTGCTGTGGTAGTGGCAATTGCCCTCTTACTACTCACTAAGCAGGGAAAGCTAACTTGGTCATGGTTACTCAATTTAGTAAATTCATCATCATCACTGGAAAATCGCCAGCTCTCAGCATCTGATCACCAGTTTGTCGAATATATGCAGCGATCGCTGGAAATAATCGACAGCAAGAGACAAACTAACCAAGCAACTAAGACAGCAGTTGTCTCTGGTACCAACCCAGATTCACAACAAGCCTTGGCTTCTGCTAACAGTCCCGTCGCCCTAAAGCAAGCACCAACAGTCCTGGAAAGAGTCTACTACCCTGTTTATCAGCCCCAGAGACCCTCAGCCCCTAGAATCCCCTCGGCGGTAGCAAGACCTCCAGCCCCAGCACCTTCCGTGGTAGCAAGACCTCCAGCCCCAGCACCCTCAGCGGTGGTAGCAAGACCTCCAGCCCCAGCACCCTCCGTGGCAGCAAGACCTCCAGCCCCAGCACCCTCCGTGGCAGCAAAACCTCCAGTCCCAGCACCTTCCGTGGTAGTACAGCCGCCCCCTGCACAAACTGCTCCTCAAGAGGTAACACCAGCACCAGAAGTGGTAGAAAATTCTCCCACTCAGCCATCACCAACACCGATAGCCAAGCATACTTTGGTCGGATTGGTGGAATTGGGAGCTAACTCTGCTGCCTTGTTTGATCTGGATGGCATCACCCAGAGAGTTTATGTCGGTGAAGCAATCGGTGCTAGTGGCTGGACTCTAGTCTCTGTGGCTAATGATGAAGCTGTGATCCGACGTAATGGAGAAGTCCGCTCAATTTACGCTGGTCAACAGTTCTAAAAAAAGATTGTTAATTGAGCTTCTAAACCAGTATCTGAGCTTGTAGTGTCTATCTTCCCTTGAGGGGAAGTAGTCAAGCGCACCACTAGCCCAAGAATCACCTTGTCTTTAGAAAGCTGAGTGTCAATGAGCGAAGCATCCAGACCAACCAGTGACGGCGAAAAAACAGGTTGTGTATAGTTGTAGTTGTCATAAGCAGTGAAAGTAGCTATCTGTGATTAGTGCCTCTGTTACCCCTTAGAGGTGATTAAGGGGTGTACTTATGGTTGAGAGATAATCCTGGTAAGTTGTTTTAATGTCTGAGCTTAGGAGTTTCTATAGTGAGCTTATTTGATGATCTCAATCGGTTTCTAGAAAACCGCCTAGAGGAATTTATCCGTAATAATCCTCACCTAGAGTTACAGGCATTAGAAGAACAGCTCCGAGAGCAGGAAAAAGATACACTGCGTCTAACGGCAGACTTACAACTAGAGGAAAAGCGTTTACAGCAGCAGATTCTCAATATTGCTCAAGACATCCAGCTTTGGCATGAGCGAGTTGAGAAGGCAAAGTCTCACGGCAGAGACGACTTGGCAAAAGCTGCTCAGGAACGAGAAGCTTCTTTGCTGCGTCAAGGGAACCAAATCTGGGGACAGATGGAAGGGGTCAAACAAAGAATTACAAAGTCTAAAGAATTACTGCTTCAAATTCAAAAACGTCGCCAAGAAGTGCAAACAAAAGCAGCAGAGGCAAAAGCTGCTCGTGCTAATTATCAGGCTCAGTCGCGCTGGGAGACATCTAGTTGGAGTCAGAGTAGCAATCCTAACCTCTACAGTGGTTCAGACCCCCTAGAAGAAAAATTTAAACGCTGGGAGACCGATGAAGAACTCGAACGAATGAAGCGGAACCTGGATCGTTAGAGTGTCGAGTTCTCGGCTTCTTATGTTTGAGCAATTGTTAGTTTTGAGTCTGCAACTCTAACCTGCCAAGAGTACTATTGGCTGATTTTATCTAGCCACTCCTGTCATTATCCTTAACTTTTGGCTCAGGACGACGGATAGTGAAGGATATTGAACTTTGGGTCTTCAGCATCGACTGTGATGAAGATTGATGAAGATTTTTCCAATTGGGTGGATTTGTTAAGCCTCTGGTGCTGAGTATCTTTACTTGATCGGTATCAGGTTTGGTTGGCTGCTCTCCCCAAGACCAATCAGTAGACTTGTCATAGTTGGAAGCGATCGCTAACAAGGCTCCGCTCAAAATAAACACCGGTAGTGGCAAAGTGAAATCTCTTATCCATTGATAAAGTTCCACTATTCCAAACAAAACTAGAAAGCTGATCATCCAAACTCTCATAACTCTCTTCCCAGTGGCTCTAAATGTAAGGCTTACCCTTACAAAATAAAGCGCAAGAGCCAAATTTGGCATCTCGCGCAGCACGGAATAATTAAACTTAAAGGCACAAGAGATTATACTGAGGCTGTCACTTTGGTTTCCTGAGAATTCAGACGCTCGTAAGTCTCCCGCATTTTCAAGCCAACTAGAACCTGGAACAAGCCAGAGCCGTTGTTGGAACCAGGATAATCCGGGTGCTTGAGCATTAGCTCAGTCATCTCACCATAGAACTTGGTCGAGGTATTGCTCAGATGACTTTCGATGTAAATCATCTCCTCTAGATTGTCAAACTGACCGTCTACTTCTAGAACCGAAACCTCGTTACCCATGTAGGCGTCTGGTCCATAGAACATCTTGAGACCAGGGTAGGCACAAGTCAGCTTACGACCACAGGGCCGCCAGTCGATAGTTGACCCTTCATCGAACAGATAAACAGGGGTGAAATATTCCATGCCATCTTTCTGAATCAGGCGTACCCGCAGGATCTTACTTTCCTTGTCATCCTTGAGCAACTCCGTGGGCAGGATCTGAATAACTACGTCAGCGTATTGCTTCTGTGGCTCGATGTAAGCATCAAAGTCTGGGCGTCTGGCATTGATAGAAGCGAGGATATCTTCATAACGGTGTCCCCGTTCTGCCATATCTCGCTGAATTTTCCAGTTGATTTTGACCTGATCATCAATGTCTAGGTAAACTCCAAAGTCTACCAGTGAGCGCACTCGCTCATCATAGAGCGGGTGAAGCCCCTCAATCACTACGATTTTATTAGACTCAATCCGCTCTGGGGGGTCGAGTTCACCAGTTTCATGGTTATAAATCGGCTTATCGATCGCCTGACCATTCTTGAGCGCTTTGACTTGCTCATACATCAGGTCAAAGTTATTTGCTTTGGGGTTAAGCGCAGTAACTCCCTGTTGTTTACGCTGTTTTCTATCAAGACTGTGATAGTCATCTAGGCAGATGACTGTCATCAGTTCCTCGCCAAACAGATCTATCAAGCGGCGCAGAAACGTGGATTTACCACATCCAGAGTCTCCAGCAACACCAATTACTACCACACGGTTGAGCTGAGCGGTCATATCTTCCCTCTAACGCAAAACATATTTTTATAATGAGTTTTCAGCAAGTAAAATCCTTGCCCTGAGGTCAATCCCCCTGTTTACGGTTTGGCTTGACGAGACATTACGAAGGCACAATGTATCAAGTAAATTCCCCCAGGGAAGACTCAAGTAAGGCACGGCGTAAGTATTTAGTACTAGCTGCTGAAAGTGAATTTTACCAAAAGGGGATCTCACCCTACAAGGCTCATTCCGAGGAGCATTGTCTTCAACCATACCTATGCTAAGGTTTGTTGGACATTTTAGCTAAAGAAAATATGAAAATGACTCTACATTGACAGTTTTGCCTAAATGACTGGTTAAGCTGGTAATAGAAATGCTGCGGTGGACTTCCCCTGAGCAAACTTAAAACAGGGCTGGCATAGCCTTGGCTGTATCGCGAAATTAGTACTTTGAAATTAGTGCTTTATTGAGCTCTGAATTAGCCTATCCATAAGCTAGAAGTGTAGTCTGCTTGACTGTGGAGGGCAAATTCCAGCAGAATACAGCCACTTCTGTCAGGAGATATTGAAGCCATGTACAGTCCTAGCGTAGCTGCTAATTCCGCCAATCCTACGGAATTTGGGAGTCGCATGTTTGTTTACGAAGTGGTAGGTCTCGGTCAGGGTGGGGACACTGACAAGATAAACTACCCGATTCGTCAAAGTGGCAGTGTGTTTATCACAGTGCCTTACGGTCGCATGAACCAAGAAATGCAACGAATTACTCGTATGGGTGGCAAAATTGTCAGCATTCAGCCAGTAACTGCTGACAATGGAGCGCAGGTCACAGCTAAATCTCAAGCTGAACCACAGCAAACCAAGTCAGAAAATCAAGGCAAACCTATGACTCAAGCGCAAGAAAAGAAAGCAAAGGCTGATATTCCAGTAAATATATACCGACCCAAAAACCCCTTCATTGGTAAGTGTATAGGAAACGAAGAGTTAGTTCGTGAGGGTGGAATTGGCACTTGCCGTCACTTAACCTTTGATATATCCGCTGGGGATTTGCGATACCTCGAAGGTCAAAGCATTGGTATTATTCCACCAGGCGAAGATGACCAAGGTAAACCTCACAAGCTGAGATTGTACTCTATTGCTTCCACCCGCCATGGTGACCTGATAGATGACAAAACAGTCTCACTTTGTGTTAGACAACTTGAATACAAGCACCCAGAAACAGGCGAAGCAGTTCAGGGCGTTTGCTCCACCCACTTGTGCAATCTTGAGGTGGGAGCAGATGTGGCAATCACTGGACCAGTGGGTAAGGAAATGCTCTTACCCGAAAATCCAGAAGCTAACGTGATCATGATGGCAACTGGTACAGGAATTGCACCATTCCGCGCTTATCTGTGGCGGATGTTCAAGGAACAACACGAAGACTATCAGTTCAAAGGTTTAGCTTGGTTGATCTTCGGTGTTGCTACAACTCCCAACGTTCTCTACAAGCAAGAACTAGAAGAGTTGCAGGAGCAGTTCCCAGATAACTTCCGCTTAACCTACGCAATCAGCCGTGAGCAGAAGAATTCAGAAGGCGGCAAAATGTACATCCAACATCGGGTGGCTGAGCAGGCTGATGAATTGTGGAATCTGATCCAACAAGAAAAAACCCACACCTACATCTGTGGTCTCAAAGGGATGGAAGATGGTATTGATGCCGCCCTCACAGATGCCGCTGGTAAGCAAGGGGTCACCTGGTCTGATTATCAAAAAAGCCTGAAGAAGGCTCATCGCTGGCATGTGGAGACCTACTAGGTTAGTTTTACTTCCCAGTTGACAGTCACTAGTAATTTTATCTAGCTTGAAGCGGCGCGCCTGCATTTCCTAGCTCGAAGCCAGGAGGACAGGCGCGCTAAGGGTTTTTAGATTCTTTTTGCTGATAGCAGCTAAAATTACTCAGCTTAACTCTCGTCGATTACCAGAGAATAAAAACACTGTCAAGATACTGTGAAAACCTTAGCAAAGTGGCACAAAACGTAATTTCGCTAGTTGTGGGTTGCTCGGAGAATGAGAATTAAGTTAAATTTAATGAAGTTGAAGTAAATTTTTCTGTTCATTCAAGTTTTTTAAGCTGGTTTTGGTGGTTTCTAATGTTCACCTAGGGCTGACACCAGCATTTAAGACGGATATCTAGAGGTTAATAAAAAATGAAAGTTTCTTGGAGAGTAATATTACTCTGGACATTACCTGCCCTGGTGATTGGGTTTTTCTTATGGCAAGGTGCGTTTTCTACCGCTGCTAGCGATATGGGTAGAAACACCGCGAACACGAGGATGACCTATGGTCGTTTCTTGGAATACTTAGATGCTGGCCGAGTTACTAGTGTTGACCTCTACGATGCCGGTAGAACAGCCATTGTAGAAGCTGTGGATCCGGAACTTGATAACCGATCACAGCGGCTACGAGTAGACTTACCAGGGAATGCTCCTGAGTTAGTTGCCAAGCTAAGAGAATCTGACATCACGATTGACGCACATCCAGCTCGGAACGATGGTGCAATTTGGGGACTTTTGGGTAATTTAATTTTTCCCATCCTCTTGATTGCTGGGCTGTTTTTCCTGTTCCGTCGTTCTAGCAACATCGGTGGCGGCCCTGGTCAAGCAATGAACTTCGGCAAGTCTAAAGCAAGGTTCCAGATGGAAGCAAAAACTGGAATTGTCTTCGATGATGTAGCAGGAATTGAAGAAGCGAAAGAAGAACTTCAAGAAGTTGTCACCTTCCTCAAGCAACCAGAACGCTTCACAGCCGTAGGCGCACGCATTCCTAAAGGTGTTTTGTTAGTTGGTCCTCCTGGTACAGGTAAAACACTCTTGGCAAAGGCAATCGCAGGGGAAGCTGGAGTTCCCTTTTTTAGCATCTCCGGTTCTGAATTCGTAGAAATGTTCGTTGGTGTTGGTGCCTCGCGCGTTCGTGACTTATTCAAAAAAGCTAAGGAGAACGCTCCTTGTTTAATCTTTATTGATGAAATTGATGCCGTAGGTCGTCAACGTGGCGCAGGTATTGGCGGCGGTAACGATGAAAGGGAACAAACCCTCAATCAGTTGCTCACCGAAATGGATGGTTTTGAAGGAAATACCGGCATTATCATCATTGCAGCTACCAACCGACCAGATGTACTAGACTCAGCTCTACTGCGTCCTGGACGCTTTGACCGACAAGTGGTTGTCGATGCTCCTGATCTTAAAGGTCGCATGGGTATTTTAAACGTCCACGCACGCAACAAAAAGCTGGCTCCTGAAATCTCCATAGAAGCGATCGCACGGCGTACTCCTGGATTTACTGGTGCGGATTTAGCTAACTTGCTTAATGAAGCGGCAATTCTCACTGCTAGACGACGCAAAGAAGCCATCACCATGGCAGAAATTAATGATGCTGTTGACCGCGTAGTTGCGGGGATGGAAGGCACCCCACTAGTAGACAGCAAGAGTAAGCGCTTAATCGCTTACCACGAAGTCGGACACGCGATTATTGGTACTCTCGTCAAAGACCATGACCCAGTCCAGAAAGTCACCTTGATTCCTCGTGGTCAAGCTCAGGGTTTGACCTGGTTTACCCCCAGCGAAGAACAAGGATTGATTACCAGAGCTCAGCTTCTAGCTAGGATTACCGGAGCTTTGGGAGGCAGAGCCGCAGAGGAAGAAGTTTTCGGTGATGCTGAAGTTACGACTGGTGCTGGTGGTGATTTGCAACAGTTGACCTCGATTGCAAGGCAGATGGTAACCCGCTATGGAATGAGTGATCTGGGTTCCCTGTCCTTGGAAGGTCAAGGCGGAGAAGTATTTCTCGGTGCCGGTTTAACCTCAAGAGCAGAGTACTCAGAAGAGGTTGCTTCTAGGATTGATGAACAAGTACACCTAATTGTTGATCATTGCCATGACGACGCGCGGCGACTGATCCGAGAAAATCGCGTTGTCATTGATCGATTGGTAGATTTGTTGATTGAGAAGGAAACAATTGACGGTGAAGAGTTCCGTCAGATTGTAGCTGAGTATACGAATGTCCCTGAGAAGGAGCAGTACGTACCTCAGCTTTAATCTAGAAAGTTAACACAGTAAGAGTAAGAGAAAGGGACGGCTTCTATACCGTCCCTTTTTTTTGCTCAATTCTAATCTGGGTCAATTCCTCTTGCTCTCAACATTTCTGCTAGCCTTTGGGCACATTCATCACCTGTTAGCAAAATGGTAGCTTTTGGGGATTAATGCGCTCGCCCTTTAGGGCCGCGAGGCTTTGCCCAATTACCCAATACGCGTCACTACCTGATTAACACGCGGCTTACCAAACCGTCTCCAAGCATTGCCACCTCGCAAAAATAACTCCATCCAACGCACAGACTGACTACCCGCAGCCGCAGGCCAACCAGAACTTCCTGGTGCAAAAGCTAGAGTTCCTTGGGAAACCTGAAAACTACCATCTGAGTAAACAGCATCACTCACCACATCCCCAATCCGAATTACTACCTTAGTTTCTGGTTCTAGATTCACGCTTGAGGCAGGAATTGTCGTTTTAATATTGCCGTAGCCATCAATCCAGGCAACGCGATCTAGAGGAAAGTCGGGGATTTGTTGAGCTTTCAAAGCTTCTCCTACCAGACTGAAGTCTCCTTGAGCGATCGCAGCCGCAGCAGTAGGAAACACATCCCGAGAGCGAAACTGTGAACCTCCCCGCGAGACATTAACAATATGCAACGCCTGTGAGTGATTTTTTAAAAAAGATAATGTGTAACCTGCATTGACACCGACTACTTTTACCCCATTGGGCAACAAAGCATAAGTTAATCCCTCACCTTCATTATCTGACCTAGCTGTTTTATCATCCTGTCGAGGAGCACAATTGTGATAAATTAGGCGTTCTTCCGGGCCGGGATTAAGTCCTAGTTGAGCAATCCAGAAACCGGTGGCCAAGGTACTAAATGGCGGAACTGAGAGTAAGTGAATTTGTGATAATGGCAAAGCCATCATCAAACGCTGCGCTACTTCAGCAAAAGCTGGGTCACCAGTTCCGTAGTCTGCGATTAAAGAGATAAACATCGGGTGTTGCTGATTAGGTGGCAAAAAAAATACGGTAGAGACGCTTTGAGTTCTCTACCGTTCAATTAACTATTGATGATCAAAAAGCTAATTCTCAGCGGCTTGAGGTAATAACTCCCGATCTTCACCAGGGGTTACTTTCACATTGCCGTTTTCGTCAACATCAACTATTGCTGTATCCCCATCTGTAGTACGACCAGAGAGGATTTCCTCAGCCAGGACATCTTCCAACAACCGCATAATTGCCCGACGTAAGGGACGTGCGCCATAGCTAGGGTTGTAACCCTCTTCCACCAGCCGTTCTCTGAACCGATCGGTGACTTCGAGGGTGATTCCCTTCTCGGTAAGGCGTCCGAAAACCTCTTTGAGTAGGATTTCGGCAATTTCCTTGACCTCGTCTTTCGTCAGTTGACGGAAGACAATGATTTCATCTAAGCGATTGAGGAACTCTGGACGGAAATATTGTTTGAGTTCTTCATTAACCAGCGAACGAATGCGATTGTACTGAGATTCAGCAACATCTTCACTGAACTCAAAGCCAATACCGCCGCCACCTTTTTCAATCACCTTAGAACCAATGTTTGAGGTCATGATCAGCAGCGTGTTCTTAAAGTCTACTGTCCTACCCTTGGCATCAGTGAGACGACCATCTTCTAGAATTTGCAGCAGCATGTTGAAGACGTCAGGGTGAGCTTTTTCGATTTCATCGAAGAGCACCACTGTGTAAGGACGACGCCTAACTGCTTCTGTCAGTTGACCGCCTTCGTTGTAGCCGACGTATCCTGGAGGCGAACCAATCAGTTTACTGACGGTGTGGCGCTCCATATACTCCGACATATCTAAGCGAATCATCGCTTCTTCTGAACCGAAGAAGTAAGTTGCTAAAGACTTCGCTAGTTCCGTCTTACCAACACCTGTAGGACCAGAGAAGATGAAGCTAGCAATCGGACGGTTGGGGTTCTTTAAACCTACTCTTGCCCGACGAATAGCGCGGGAAACTGCCTTAACAGCTTCCTCTTGACCAATCAATCGCTGGTGCAAAGTGTCTTCCATATGCAGCAGCTTTTCTGACTCGGATTCGGTGAGTTTGTTCACCGGTACACCAGTCCAGGAAGCCACGATATGAGCGATATCTTCCTCATCTACTTGCGGTGAGGCATCTTCGCTAGTGCCTTCTGTCTTTTTAGTTTGAGCTAGAGTGCGAATTTCCGCTTTGATTTCCATTTCGCGATCGCGAAGTTCTCCTGCCCGATCAAAGTCTTGGGAGCGGACTGCATCGTCTTTCTCTTTAAGAACTTGACGCAATTCCTTATCTAACTCCTTGGCTGCGGGTGGTAGCTGTGAGTTGAGCAGGCGGACACGACTTCCGGCTTCGTCGATCAGGTCGATTGCTTTATCTGGTAGGTAGCGATCGGAGATATAACGATCAGAAAGCTTGGCTGCTGCTTCTAGGGCAGCGTCCAAGATTTTCAGTTTGTGGTGTTGTTCATAGCGCTCGCGCAAACCGAAGAGAATCTCAATTGTCTCGTCTACGGAGGGTTCACCTACCATCACTGGCTGGAAACGACGTTCTAGCGCAGCATCCCGTTCAATATGCTTGCGGTACTCATCCAGCGTGGTTGCACCAATGCACTGTAGTTCACCCCGCGCCAAAGCTGGTTTAAGAATATTAGCAGCATCAATAGCACCTTCGGCAGCACCAGCACCAATTAGGGTGTGAACCTCGTCAATTACCAGAATGACGTTTCCGGCCTGACGAATTTCGTCCATGATTTTTTTCAGCCGCTCTTCAAATTCACCCCGGTACTTAGTGCCGGCAACTAGCAAACCAATATCAAGGGTAACAACCCGTTTCTCTTCTAAGATGTCTGGAATATCATTGTTGGCGATTCTTTGGGCCAAGCCTTCAGCGATCGCCGTTTTACCAACTCCAGGTTCTCCAATCAACACAGGGTTGTTTTTGGTGCGGCGTCCCAGAATTTGAATTACCCGCTCAATTTCTTTAGCTCTTCCTACTACTGGATCTAGCTTGCCTTCAGCCGCCATTACTGTCAGATTCGAGCCGAATTCATCTAGTGTTGGCGTCTTGGTACGACCTTGAGAAGCGCCCGCTGTAACTTCCGCCGTCTCACCGAGCATCCGGATCACTTGCGTTCTTACCTTGGAGAGGTCTACGCCCAGGTTTTCTAGAACTCTGGCTGCGACCCCCTCCCCTTCCCTAATTAACCCAAGAAGCAAGTGTTCGGTGCCAATATAGTTATGCCCTAGCTGGCGAGCTTCTTCTAGTGATAGCTCTAGAACTCTCTTCGCTCTGGGGGTAAAAGGAATTTCTACCGCAACGAATCCAGAACCCCTGCCAATAATTTTTTCTACTTCTATCCGAGCGTCTTTCAGGTTGACACCCATCGATTTAAGGACTTTGGCAGCGACGCCAGTGCCTTCTCCGATTAGACCCAGGAGGATTTGCTCCGTGCCGACAAAGTTGTGCCCCAGGCGACGTGCCTCTTCCTGGGCCAGCATGATTACTTTAATGGCTTTTTCTGTAAAGCGTTCAAACATGGCGTATTCCCATCACCTGTTGCGTGCCCGTGTAGGCTGATTCTAGCATAGGGTAATCCTCCGGTTGTCTGTTTAAACCCAACCGGAGACGCTACTTTTGGTCTGGATATCCCTACCTGCGAGGTAAGACTTTTTTGATTACAGCGATCAAAGACCAGTGAGAGTGTACCCCTAATCTTGGTGAGCTTCAGCCCTGCTGTCTAGGCGTAACTTCCAGTCCCAACTAGCAAGCTGTGGGACTAAGATACGATAAAAGTTGGTGAGCATCTCCTCAAATTCAGGAGTTTGCAAACCACCGCGCCAAAGAACCAGGGCATCTTCCCCTGTGTCCTTATAATATTTTAGGCGTCGTCCAGCTTCAGTGAAACCAAACTTGTGGTATAGAGACAAAGCTACTTGATTAGATGGCTTCACCTCCAGGGTTGCCCGCTCTAGTTGATGGTTTCTAGCCTCCCGTAGTAGAGCATACAGCAATAACCTACCCAAACCACGACGTCGGTAGTCTGGATGTACCGCCAAAATCGTGATGTGTGCCTCTTCTAAAATTGACCAGAAACAACCCAAACCCAACAGGGGGCGAGGTGAGGGGGTATGACCCAGGGCTTGAGAATTTATTTTTGAAAGATTATCTTCTTTGTCCAAGGCTGTTAAAGTTTTCCTGCTCTTTACCTCAAGCGCCTCATCTTCTCTTTGATCTGGTGCTGAGGAAAATGGAGGAAATTCACTCGGAAGCGCTTCTAAAGCCAGCAATTTACTATTAGGGCTATCTAGCTCCCGCTCGTAACCGGAGAAAGTCCAGAGACCTCCAAAACACAGCTTATCCAGTTCTACTGCGGCGCTCAAATGCTCCGCTGATAGAGACTTAAGTTCCAATAAATTCATCGATTAATTTACAATAAGTAAGCCCTAGCTTCCAGGAATAATCGCAGTAATCGAACGCACACAAGTCACATTTACATATCACTGATTAGCGCGGCTGGTTTTGCCTAAAACAGTTTGGTCAAGAAAACCATAATTTCTCTCCAAGAGCCAACAGAGAGTAGACAGAAGTGGCAGTCACTCTACCAAGTTGCTCGAAGTCAACGTGGTTAACTGAAGGCTGACCATCATCGGTGCCAAAAATACTTAAGAGTTAGACTACTATGAACTACGTACAGCCGCTATTGCTGAGCTGTACGTTTCTGACGCTTCACTTGAGCAACTTGCTTAAAGCTTCCGCAATCAACAGAGGTGGACTCATCTACGCCTGAAGAGGACAGTTCCTGCCCCCTTGCATATTGAAGCATAACCATTGCTGCCGCGATATCACGATCACATTGATAGTTGCATTTTTCGCAATGATGTACTCGTTCTGCTAATGTTTTCTTTCTTTGATGACCGCAATTGGGACAGGTTTGAGAAGGCTTAACTTTTTGAGTAGGAACCTCAATATAAAAACCTCCAGCCTCGGAGACTTTATACTTGATTAAATCTTTGAGGTTCCCAATACCAACATCAAGCAAAGACCGATTAAGTCCTGATTTTTGCCGCCTTCTTTTACTTCCTGCTTTTGCCTTGCGAGTCATCCCTTTAAGATTGAGCTTTTCCGTCGCTACCAGGCTATTACCGCTTGCTATTTGTGTAGAGACTTTGTGTTGCCAATCTTGTCTTTGTCTTGCTACCTTAGCCTGTATTTTGGCTATAGCTTTATTTGTCTTCTTCCAACGTCGTGAAGCCTTAACTTTCTTTTTGAAGTTAGGTGAACGCTTGCGGCGACTAGTCTTGGCTATCTTGTTGATTTTTGCTTGAGCTACTTTAACAAATCGAGGGTTGTTTACCAAACCACCATTAGAATCAGCAATAGCATGATGAGTCCCGAAGTCCAAACCGATAGCTCCAGTACCTGTTTGATATCTTGTCGGAACACAATCAACAGTGATTGAAGCGTACCACTTGCCTTGTTTAAACAGGATTGTGCAAGTTTTTGGTGTACCCCAATCTCTTGCTTGACCACGCATTTTGAGCTTGCCAAGGTTAGATATTTTTAGATAACCATTTTTGCCATTGGTACAGGCACTCCACCCTGACTTACAAGGATAAGTCCAGCCTTTATAACGACGACTAGCTTTAAACCTTGGATATCCTGACTTGAGCTTAAAAAACCTCCGGAAAGCGAAATCAACACGTTTAACGGTATCTTGCAATGCGTGACTACCAAGCTCTTTGTACTCTATCCAACACTTCTTAAATTCAGGCAAACAATCCTGTTGGTCGTAGTAACCAACCGACTTATTGAACCTTTGATAAGAAGTTCTACGATGCTCAACACAAGCATTGTATAAAGCACAGTGAAGCTGGCGCCAAGAATGCATCTTATTAGCTACTTCTTTTGTGGGATAAAGTCTAAAAGTAATGCGCTTAGTCGCCATCGCCTTGCTTGACTTGTCTGGTATGCTGACGAGTGTAGTTTAACGGGTACACCCTGTCAAGATGCAGGCCAGGAAAGGCTCTCATAGTATCTTTAGTGTGCGACTACACTTTGTGTTTGTCACTCACTATCGACGTAAAGTACTTACCGCAAAAATGCTTGACCGTTTGCAAGAGATGGTCAAGCAAGTGGCAAATAAAATGTTCTGCGAATTAATCGAGTTTAATGGGGAACCTGATCATGTACATATTTTGTTGGACTTCCATCCTAAAAACTCAATCTCTGCTGTTGCTGGCAGTCTAAAAAGTTCCACGGCAAGGATGCTCAAGAAAGAATTTCCCGAAGAGGTACAACAACATTACTGGGGTAAAGTTTCCTTTTGGTCTAATTCTTATTATGTTGCCTCCTGTGGAGGTGCGCCTATTGAAACTCTCAAAAAATATATCCAGAATCAACAGAGCCCCTGACGCGCTATCCTTCCCCATTCCGCTTCGCTGAGAATGGGGACTGCCGCGCTAATTGTTCAAATTTCTTCTGGGAAATCTAGCTCAACCTCCGTCTCGGTCTCGACAAAGGGTAGTTAATAGTGAAGATATTGAGTTGGTTGATAGCCCTCAATTGTACACTGGCTGTAAAGCCAACCTGAAATAATACTTACATTATGCTATCAACTCACCCTACCGATGTTCAAAACTCCGGACTTCGGTATCTCTCCTCTTCTAGCATTTCCCCTGACCAACGCTCTCCCAATCAAGAACTGCTACCTCTGACAGCTAAAGCCAACAGTCGCGACTCTCTAGAAATTGGCGGCTGTGATGTAAAAACACTAGTAGAGCAATTTGGCTCACCCCTTTACATTGTTGATGAAGTAACCCTCAGAACTGCCTGTCGCCAGTACCGTGATGCCTTAACTCACTATTACCAGGGCGAGAGCTTAGTACTCTATGCTTCCAAAGCCTGGAGTTGTTTAGCAGTTTGTGCCATCGTCCATGCTGAGGGTCTGGGTGTAGATGTTGTCTCTGGTGGTGAACTCTACACAGCTTTACATAGTGGAGTTAGTACTGACAAAATCTATTTCCATGGAAATAATAAATCCAACGCCGAACTTGATTTAGCAATTGAGGTTGGCTGCACCATTGTGGTAGATAACTGGCTAGAGTTAAACACCCTAGCTACTCTTGCTGAGGAGCGAGAAGGTATTCGGATTATGCTCCGGCTGACTCCGGGTATCGAGTGTCACACTCACGAGTACATTCGCACGGGTCACCTTGATAGTAAATTTGGCTTTGACCCCAATGTCTTAGAAGATGTCTTTGCCTTGATCAGCAAACATCCAAAACTCAATTGCATTGGTTTACATGCCCACATTGGCTCCCAGATTTTTGAGAGCCAACCTCACAAAGATCTAGCCGGTGTCCTAGTAGATTTCCTCAGTAAAGCCTCGCAATACAACTTACCAATTCAAGAACTAAATGTTGGCGGGGGCTTAGGTATTTGTTACACAGAATCAGACGATCCTCCCAGTATTGACCAATGGGTGAAGGGAGTATGTGAAGCGGTGATTGCTGCCTGTGAACAACAAAAGCTACCTCTGCCTAAGTTGATGTGTGAGCCTGGGCGCTCATTAATTGGTTCAAGCTGTGTTACTGCTTATACCGTTGGTAGCCGTAAAGAAATACCGCAAATTCGTACTTATCTGGCAGTTGACGGCGGTATGTCGGACAACCCTCGCCCCATCACTTACCAATCAGAATATCGGGCGCTAGTTGCCAACCGAATGTCGGCTCCCTTGACAGAAACCCTAACCATTGCCGGGAAACACTGTGAATCTGGAGACATCCTACTCAAGGAAGCTCAGTTGCCCAAGTCTGAGCCAGGAGATATCTTAGTAGTTATGGGCACCGGTGCCTACAATTACAGTATGGCTTCTAATTACAATCGGCTGCCCCGACCAGCAGCTGTATTAGTAAAGGAAGGAGAAGCCGACTTGATAATTAGGCGGGAAACCTACCAGGATCTAATTCGCTTAGATCATCTACCTGTAGGACTCGCTTTAGCAGAAGATTAGATGTTAGCAATTAGCCTTTGCCAATCAGGCAAGCGGGGAGTTAGCGATTTGCCTAGTTACCAGGCGCGAAGGAAATTACCAGCAGTGCCCAGTAATCGCCAACAGCTAATAGCTGAGAGTTAATTGCAATGCTTCCGCTAAGATCAAGCCAGAGTCAAGCATCCCAATAGCTAACCTTTATTGAAGTTCAATGCCGCCTCCTTTGTCGGGTAAGCTTCCTGACTTTGGCTGGGCTCAATCCTTGTTGCTTCATAGCATCGATATCGGATTGGTTCTAGCCCTCACCTATATGGTGCTCCTGATCATAGGGGAGCGCCGAACGCTGTGGATGGTTCGGGGCTTAATTGTCCTGATGCTGGCGACAGCGGTGAGTAATAGATTAGGACTGCCACTTTTGAGCTTTGTGCTAGAAAAGTTGGTGGTTGGTTCTGCTGTGGCGATGGCTGTGATCTTCCAGTCAGAGTTTCGCCGGTTTCTCGAACAGATAGGACGGGGAGAGATTTTGCAACTGTTTGAAGCAAAAAGACGCCCACTTCCTAAATCAGACAGCGTTATTGATGAAATTGTCGATGCCGTCAAGGAATTATCTCAAAACCGAACCGGCGCTTTGATGATTATGGAAACTACCGGACCAATTGATGAGAAAGATGTTTCTGTACCGGGTGTTAAGCTCAATGCTGAAATCTCTAAAGAACTACTGCAAACCATTTTTCAAACAACAACACTGTTGCACGATGGAGCAGTACTAATTCGTGGCTCTCGTGTTGCTGCTGCCGGTGTGATTTTACCTCTTTCGGAACGTAAGGCATCGCGGCAGCTTGGTACGCGCCATCGGGCAGCCATGGGAATTACAGAGCGTGTCGAAAATTGTCTTTGTATTGTTGTATCTGAAGAAACTGGTTCAATTTCTTTGGCGGAAAGAGGAGTACTAAACCGACCATTAACCAGCAATCAACTCAAAGAATTGCTAGAAGCTCGATTTTCGACCGCTGTGGATCGTGAGGCAGTTACTCCAGATTTACGCAGCTTAGGTCGCAAAATCAAGTCTCAGGGAAGGGTGCTGGTTTCACGTCTACTCCGTCTGCCATCATCAACTTCTCAAACTAAAAAATGACTAGTATGCAAACTATTTTAAAAAAGTTACCAAGCGATCTAGATCAAGACCGCTTACCTAAACATGTGGCGGTGATCATGGATGGAAATGGTCGTTGGGCTAAAAGCCGAGGACTACCCCGAATTGTCGGTCACAGGCAGGGGGTAGAAGCGTTGAAAAATCTGCTGCGCTGCTGTGACGATTGGGGAATTAAGGCTCTTACAGCTTATGCTTTCTCTACAGAAAATTGGGGGCGTCCCCTTGAGGAGGTGGAGTTCTTGATGGCTTTGTTTGAGCGGGTATTAATGCGAGAACTCCGGGAGATGATGGCGGAAAATGTGCGTATTCAATTTGTGGGAAACTTGGTAGCATTGCCGCAATCACTCCAGTCGCAAATCCAGCGTTCAATGAACCAAACGAAGGAAAATAAAGGCATCCAATTTACTGTTGCCACCAACTACGGAGGACGCCAGGAAATTTTACAAGCGACTCGTGCGATCGCAACTCAAGTGCAGCAAGGTCAACTTCAGCCAGAGGAAATTGACGAAGCACTGTTCTCACGCCACCTCTACACCGCCAATGTATGCGATCCAGATTTACTGATCCGCACCAGTGGGGAAATGCGGCTGAGTAACTTCTTGCTGTGGCAAATGGCTTATGCTGAATTGTATATTACAGATACCTACTGGCCTGATTTTGACCGAACACAGTTTCATCAGGCTTTATCTTCCTACCAGCAGCGTGACCGTCGCTTTGGAAAAGTGAAAAAATAAATTGAAAAACTATAGACAAGTTCTCTAGGCTTTCTGGAATCAAATTCCTTAATTAACTTACTAACTTATAACTACGGACCCGAAAAAACTGCAGCTTCTATATCCTCACGACTCAGGGAGTATTTGAAAGACCGTTGAATATCCCGTTTACCTTCTCCCGCTTCAAGGTAGCAGACGGTTAGCTCTTCAATTTCCAGACAGATTTGTGCTTTCCAATTTTGTCGTTCAATACTCCAGCAGTGAGGCTCTTTACGGTCTTGTTCACATCCGTTATCCCGCAACCATTTCTCTATTTCATCGAGGGGGTGGTTATACAAAGGAGTATCAGCTGAAGGCATGATTATAGACATTGGGAAACCTTTTGAATTGAATTTTTTTTAGAGACCATAAATCGCGTTTTGAGTTTTAATTAGCTGAGTAATTAGTTCTCTAGACAATGACTCGGCACTACTTTTCACCAGAATCTGGTAAGTTGGGACTTGTCATTATTTTTGTTGAAGACAAGTGTTTTTCTGACAAGGGAGGAGACGCAGGCTCTACAGAAGGAGTCGTCAACGACCTCTGACTTTGCAGTTGGTGAGTTGACCATTGATTAGAGTCGAATTTAGAGACTTGAATGGCAGCTTCCCCTCGGGTTAGACCAATTACCACCGCCAAAAGTAAGCAAAGGAGGAAGGTTAACCCCAAAACAAACAGAGCGAAAATTTCACCCGCCGAGAGGGGACGGTCAGTAGGATCAAGATAAGCAGAAGCAGAGTATTTGATTGGTGAGCTGTTAGCCGGACTCTGAAAATCTGGTGGTGTTTGAATCACATTGAAGCGTGAATAGCCAATTTTTAAGTCATAGGCTGATCGCCGTTCTGGATTGCTAAGAGTGGCGTAGGCTTCGTTGAGCCGTTGAAACTTAGTAGTAGCGGTTTTAGCTGGTAGCTCAGTTGTATCAGGATGATAGCGCTTGCTCAGTTCCCGATAGGCACGCCGGATTTCTATCGGTGATGCAGAGGGGTGTAACCCCAATAGCGCATAATAACTATTTGGATCTAGTACGATCCGATCTTTGATTTTTTGTCTTGCCCACTTTTGAGCCACTTCAATTCTACCTTACCTCTGTATAAGGGGTTTACGCTTATTTTAAGGGAATACGCTACGAGTGAACTTAGAGAAACAAACTCCTAAAACCATTAATTAACCCCGAGACGCCTTTCTAATTAATCGACAGCTTTCTCAACGCCAAGTTCAACAGAGATTACTCGGTAATGCTCAACGATACCCCAAATCGCTGACAAGAGTATCCACCCCAGTATATTGACCCGAAAATCAAACACCGTCACATCGAGCAAGTTAAATAGTGTACAGCTACCGAAAGCCACCAGATAAACAACAATAATTAGCTTGTCCTGAGACCAATGCTCTCTCTCGGAAAGTGGTACAAAGGTCGAACTTCTGCTGACAATTCTGACAGCTTGAGCCATTACCCAACCAACCAAACCACAAAACAGCAATGTTGCTGGAATGCCCGTTTCAGAGGCCAACATTAGTAGCAGATTGTGGGGATGACCAAGCCAAATCTGCATTTTGGCTTCATAGAGAGGCGTAAAATTGCGTAATCCCCAACCCAACCAGGGGCGTTCTAGGGTCATCTTGCCAGCAAACTGCCACTGGGTTGTGCGCATCAAAGCCACGGGTCGATCGGGATATAACTGGTCAGAAAGTCGCATCCACAAGTAAGACGGGACAATACTACGTAACCAGCCACGCCCCAGTTGAGGCCCAAAAGATGCCCACAGAACAGATAAAGCCGCAGCACCAACTGCCGTTACCAGCCAGTGCCAGCCCAGATAAAGCGCCAAGACAAGGCAAGACAAAACAGCTATTCCCCAGCCATTGCGAGAACTGGTGAGGAAAAGAGCGATCGCATTACCAATAACCAAGATACTCAAAAAGCAGAATACCCAGCCTTGGGACTTGCTTGCTGTTTGCCGCCAAGTTTGAAATCTCTCAATCAGCAGCCCTAGCCCTAAGATCAAAGCAATTTGCAGATAAACCGCTAAGATGTTGGCATACATGAACACTGAAGCGATTCTCCCCGGAGGATTGCCGCCCTCTGTCAATATCCAACCAAAAACTGCTTGTAATTGCTCTGGGCTAGTCCAACTCAAAAACCGCTGACCCAAACCGAGAATTACTACTAGTAGCGAAGGAATAACGATAATCCAGGCTAATTGACGTAGCTGTGCTGGCGTCTGAATCAGAACGCTATAAGCTGCAAACAAGGCAAAGAAAGGGAGGAAATTCGCTAAGCCGAGAAAGGCTTCGGTGGGTTGAAAGGCAAAGCTGGCACTAATTACCAACCAGACGCTTAAAATAGCTAATCCTCGGTTCAGGGGAGAACGGATAATCGTGGGGTACTTTTGTTTCCCAGTAGCCAGCAAGGCAATAAGTAAGCCGACGCTTCCTAGGGCAGGCATCAAGGGGAAAATTAGCAGCCCTAATTGAGCGCAGTTCCAGGCACCCTGCAAGGGCGGTTCAGGATGCTGATGCTTTACCTTTAGCAACTAAAAACTAATAACTCACAACTAGTATTAAACTGGTTCCCAACATTCAGTACGAGTAAGACGAATTTGGGCTAAGGCAAAGATAGTAGGAATAATGCGACCATAATTGGTTGTGATCGCTCGCCAACCGATGTCAGCAAAAAAATAGCCCCACAGCACTGGCCCGACACAGGCAAATAAAGTCCTAGTAGCGCCATAACGGGCAGTATTCAGCGCCATGGCCTGCCGCGCCGTTTGCAGCGCTAGGTAGTTTTGAAACTGTGCCGCTGCGGCTGTACCACCTTGAACCACTGCTTCTTTAGCCACTTGATAGCGAGCAAAATGAAAGGCAAACTGACTAGCTATCTGTTTCATCAATATTGGTCTTAAGACCGAGCTAACCGCTAGTGCAGAACCACCTTTGAGGAGTAAACTCATGGGGTTGTGTTGTAGCTGCACAGGTAGCGGTTCAGCAAGATTAGACTGAGCAAGCGATCGCTGCACTCGGACAGTCAGAGATTTTTTTTCTGATGCTGGTAAACTCTTCCAAGCTCGACCCATTAAGTTGAGAAAAATCTCTGCTTCTAATTCTGTGGTTGTCAGCTTCCGAGAGTAAGCAATTTTCAGATAATGACAAACCTGAATCAGTGCTTGCCGATAGGTAAACTTGTCAGTACGTCCTCTGAGGACTGTCATGCCGTCTGCTGCCAAATATCGAAAACGTTGCTCCAAGGCATCCAGCCAAGCTTCATGATCTTGGCTCTGGATAGCGATCGGATCGGGTGTATTAACGTAATCTAGTGGGTTAAACCGGCGGCGGAAGAGAATTTCTGTCAACTGTTGTAATTCTTCTTCTGTAGCTAAATCTAATGCGGTTCTCAGCTCATCCAAAGTCTTTCCCTCTACAACCCTAGATTCGGTGCTGCCAACTATTCTACTTCTATCTAATCCAACTCAGAAGGAAAATCGCTTATGTTTGATGTTGCTATCATCGGTGCTGGTATGGCAGGCATTACCTGCGGACGACAACTGCACCAAGCTGGATACAAGGTGATCATCTTGGAAAAGTCCCGTGGTGTAGGAGGAAGATTGGCAACGCGACGCCTCCATGAAACCCTCGCAGATCATGGCGTACCTTACCTGGAGTCACAAGGCAATTTATCGCAACAATTGATTGAAACTTTGAGCAAGTGCGGCATCCTTCAAGTCTGGACTCAGAAGATTTACCAATCAAATAAAGAGGAAATACATCAAGTTTCTGAAAAAAATTGTTACATTGCCCCCCTAGGAATGACAGCAATAGCCAAATTTCTTGCCACTAATCTAGAAATTTGGTCAAATAAACGAGTCAAGGCAATGACACCTACCCAAGAAGGGACTTGGCATCTTGACTTAGACTCAAATAGTGATCAACCAGAGCAAGTAACTGCAAGAACCGTGGTTGTTGCTATTCCGGCACCACAAGCTTTAACGCTGTTAGAACCACTAGTAGCAATCGGAATTCCACGCCAATTTTTAGCTAATCTGCGCTCTGTTGAATTTGACCCTTGCCTCAGTGTAATCGCTGGTTACCCCACCCAGAAGCGGCAGGAATTAGAAAAGTTGCACCCAGCCTGGAAGTCTCTCAGATTACCCCAAAACCCTGATTTAAGCTGGATTGGCTTAGATAGTAGCAAGCGTCTCGACACTGCTCAACCAGTCTTTGTCTTACACAGTAGTGCCGAGTTTGCCAAAGATTATTTAGAGGCGACGGATTTACAAGCCGCTGGACGCCAACTGTTAGCCAGTGCCGCTGGATATCTTTTTCCCTGGTTGAATAATCCTCAATGGTTCCAAGTACACAGATGGCGCTATGCCTTTCCTCGCAGTCCCTTGGCAATAAACTACCTTGCTACTACTACACCCTTACCCTTAGTTTGTTGTGGCGATTGGTGTGGAGGTAATTTGATAGAAAGTGCTTTAACTTCTGGACTTGCTGCTGCTGCCGAAATTAATCAACAACTACAAAATTTGCCTCTGGCACAAGAGGGTTTTGGGAAGCTAATCTAGAAGGGCAAATAGTTAATTGAAAATGGTTAATTGAACTATATACGCCAGAATCTGACTTATAGTCTCAATTTTCTATTTTCCTTAAAGACGTTTTTCTATTAGTAAGTTTCTCAATTAATTTTCCTATTTTAGTGAAAAGATACATTAATCGACGCCAATTTATCTTGGCAACAGCAGCAGCACTGACAGCAGTTTCTTGTTCTCAATTGGGTAGGAATCGCTCTTCTAATTCCACGAAACAATCTCTGGCACGCTACTCGGAAATAGACAAGAGTAGTTGGCATGCTGATATCCTACAGTGGGATAGCTGGCCGATTGACTTACAGTTTCTTAACGAGGGTGAGAAACCAGCAGGTAAACACGGCTTCCTGCAAACCCAGAACGAGCAACTCGTTTTTGAGGACGGGACTGTAGCAAAATTCTGGGGAGCAAATGTTCAGGCTTATGCCCTCTACAAAAGTAAAAAAGAAGATATCGTTAACCAGGCTCGTCGCCTCGCTGCACTTGGCTACAACCTCGTGCGGTTGCATCACCATGACTCTAGCTGGGTTTCACCCAATATCTTTGATACCAGTAATGGTACGACTAGCCAACTTAACCCGGAATCCCTAGATATGCTCGACTGGTGGGTTAAGTCTCTTAAGGACGAGGGAATCTATGTCTGGCTAGATTTACATGTGGGACGGCAGTTTCAGGCTGGTGATCAAATCGAGGGTTTTGAAGAACTCAGTGATTACAAAGGCGAAGGTAAGGGTTTTAACTTCGTTAATCCACGCCTTGAAGAGTTAATGCAGCAGTTCGCTGAGCAGTACTTGACCCACGTTAATAATTATACGAAGCTAGCCTACACACAAGAGCCTGCTGTGATGGGGGTTCTCATCACTAATGAGAATGATATCACTCACCACTTCGGCAATCTGATGCTGCCGGATAAAGGCAATCAAACACATCAGCAAATGTTTGAAGCTTTAGCTAAGTCGTTTGCTAAGTCTAAAAACTTATCCTTACCGGAGATTTTGCGCACCTGGGAACCTGGTGCCTCAAAGATTGTACTCAATGAAATAGAACAGAAATTCTTCCGTCGCGCTATTGATCAACTGCGTAGTCTTGGCCTCAAAGTACCGATTGCCGTCAGCAACTACTGGGGTGGTATGGGATTATACAGCCTGCCAGCACTGACTCTTGGTGATGTCATTGATGTGCATTCCTACGGTGATGCAGAACACCTGAGTACTAATCCCCGTCAAGAGGCTAACTTTATTCCTTGGATTGGTGCAGCCCAAGTATACGGCAAGCCGCTAACGATTACGGAATGGAATGTCGAGTATCCAAAACGCGATCGCTTTACTGCTCCACTTTATCTTGCCGCTATGGCCTGCCTACAAGGGTGGGACGCACCGATGATCTATGGTTACCAACAAAGTCCTATAGGTCAACCAAAAGCACCAGAATCTTGGTCTACTTCCTTCGATCCTGCGATTACGGCAATTATGCCTGCGGCGGCAATTCTTTACCGACAAAAGCATGTGAAAGAGGCACAGCAAACCTACTGCCTGAAATTAGACTCTCGTGAAACTTACTACAAGAATATCAACCCAGATAACTCGGCTACTATTCGCACCCTTGTTGAACAAAGCAAGCTAACTGTTTCTCTGCCAGATATTAAGGAACTCGACTGGGATAATAACCCAGAACCGGATCCTAATCAGGTCACTATTGTTACGGAAATTGACCAGGATTTTATTCCCAGGGGTCAGCAATATGTTGAGTCTGATACAGGTGAATTGCGACGCGATTGGGTCAAGGGAATTTTTACCATTAATACTGATAAAACTCAGGCAGCTTCTGGTTGGATTGGAGAAGAAGATATTGCCTTACGTGATGTCAAAATTACTATGGTCACGCCTAAATGTACTGTTGCTGTAACTAGCTTAGATAACTTACCGATTGCCCAATCAAAGCGATTACTACTGACAACTGTTGCTCAGGTTGTACCATCAAGTGATGATGCTTTGCCTTACCTGAGTGAGCCAACAGTTGGTACTATTGAAATTCAATCTAATGGTTCACCTTGGCGTGTTGTACCATTGGCACCAGATGGTAGTGAATTAACCGCCTTGCCTTCTGAGCAGCAGGGCAATACTTTACGCGTTATTCTTGATGGCAAGGTGCCGACGCATTGGTTTATTTTGCAGTCTTAAGATCTGAGATATAACTAGACAATGCGAGCGAGACGCTCACACTGGGGCTAATTCAATTGTTGCCAGAAAAAAGGATAGATTGATGATGATTCAGAGATGTCTGCTTTGACAGGATTTTGACGAATATACTCCCGAAAGATATACAACAGTTTACAAGTTGGTGAAGTACGCCTTTTCAACTTAAAAGTCAGAGCTAGAGCAATTTTTACTTCTGACTCCTGACTTCTGACTCCTGACTTCTACTCTAAGTTGGTGAGTTATTTCTGCCAAGTTGGTCTAGGTGTAACAGTTGCTTAGTAAAGGGAGAACGTTCACAGTTGGTAAATCCCAATCTTAAGTAGCTTCTTCTAAATTCTTCAAATCCAGGTCTATTATTTAGAATGACATAGGGATTGATAAAGACTTTGGAAGTTGCTCCATACAGAAAATATTTGTCGCTAGAGTAGTTGGGCTGTTCGTAACCATAGGGGACAAAGCGACTCACAAGAAGATAAATCCTATCGTTCCTATAAGGGACTAGTTCAGATAAGTTAGAATACTCTTCCGATTCATATTCTTCATAGTACCCAGATGCTATTAAAAAAACGGGTCGCTGTTCTTTAATAGCTCTCATAAGCATAGATAATCTACCTGTGTCTATTCCTAGCTCATCTCCATCCTGACCATCAAAGTGTCCGCAGTAACCTGCTTGACTAACCTTATGAACTTGAATGTAAATTGAACCATGTAATGTTGCAAATGCTGGCTGTTCTGATATAGAAGTGTTATTTAAAAACGGTTTATAGTGTTTTATAGCCTGCTTCTCCAATCTAATTAAAACTTTTCTCAGGTCTGTAATTTTTGCCAATAAATCATCGGTTAAAACGTGATAGTGAATAACAGCGTTCTCAATGTTCTCGAACTGTTCTTGACGATGATGATTAATATGTCGATTCTTCAAGTTACGTGCAAGACCGATATACATTACCGGACAGACACAATTACCCATATAGTAAATGCCAGGTTTAGGCGGCAACTCCCTACGGGAACTATAGGGTAGAACTGGCATCTCCTTATAGTTAAGATTTAACTTCATCAGTTAGGCTCATATTATCTACAAACAACTCGCGAACAAGTTTTTTAACTCCCACTAAAGCACGTCTCAATCATTTGTACAAAAGACTTGCTCTCATCATCTAATACTTAATATTCACAGTAGAAACAGATTTTAATTATCCTAGCTCTGTCAAGAGAGTAGTTATCCTGATTAAGGAAGCAATAAAATAAACTTTTTAAACATAAATATCTGGTTGAAAGACACGTTATTTGAGTCTACATAATTTACCAGCAAAAAAAAACTTGTGAGTGCAAGCTCTTCACCCAAACTTTGTTGAATCTTTTTCTTTTTTTGCGATGGTAACCAGTAACTAAAAAACGCGAGCGAGACGCTCGCACTAGGGTTAATTCGATTGTTGCCAGAAAAAAGGATAGATTGATGATGCTTCAGAGATGTCTGCTTTGATGGGATTTTGACGAATATACTCCCAAGCGGCTTGAAAATGCTGATTGCTTAAAATCAAACGTTCATGACGACCATCTTGCCAGATTTTGCCTATGTGAGGCATAACCTTTGGGATCTGTTTGGCGCTATAGCTCTTGATGCTGTGAAGAATACTCCCGATTGTCCACAATGTCCCTTCTTCTTTAGACCAAGGTTGTATCAGCAAATGTACATGATCTGGCATAATCACACCTGCAAAGATTTGGTATCGTTGTCCCTCGAAAAATTGGCAAGCATTCATTACCACTTGCCTTGCTGGAGGCGATAGCACCAGTCGCTCCCAGGTACAGAAAGTGACCAAGTAAGTGTGGTAGGGCATTTTGTTTGCAAGAAGTCCGAGCTAAGCTACCTTCTTAGAATGCCCAACCAACCCAGTGCGAGCATCTTGCTCGCGTCTGAAGGCTCGAATCAGACGACAGTAAGCGCAATATGTTGGCAAAATGCTTTCTTAGAGTATCCAAGGCAACTAGTCTATGGATCAGAATACCAAACCCATTAGAGTATCCAAAGCAACCAGTGCGAGCATCTTGCTCACGTCTATATATCAGAATACTATCCAGTCCAAACGCGAGCGAGACGCTCGCACTTATCTCAACTATCGATAAGTTTTTGTGATATGGTTTCAGGGGTTTTCTTAAGACTAATTAGCACTTCTTCTGGCACCTCAATTTGTACGATAATCGTAGGTTTATTCCTCAATTTTTAATTTTTAATTTGGCATTTTTAATTGTTACTTTTGAGCTTTTAATTCTCTGATTTTTCTAGGCGCGATCGCTTCTGGCTGATTACCTCCATTTTCTCACGATTCCATCTTGCTCAATTGCTCCTGAGCCCATTCCCGCAGTTGTTCGTCGGGGTCGTTGGCGGCTCTATCGCGTAGCAGAGGGAGAGTCTTAGGATGGTTGGGATAATACTGAGAAATCACTTGCAGTGCCTTCAGTCGAGGATTATCTTGCATGTTATCCTCTCCTTCAAAAGGATCTTCATGTGCCCTCTCGAAAAATAGCTCTGTTATTTCTTGGTTTTCTTTCCAATGATTTGCTAATTCTCTCAATGCGAAATATCGTACAGCATAATTTGGACTTTTTCGAGCAGAAGTTTTAATCCAAATTAAAGTTTCAGGGTCATCTCGCCAAATTTTTACTAGTGCTCGTATTGCTCCACTTTTTACATGAAAATCTTCATCATTCAGAATGCAATTTTTGACGATGGATAAAGTTTGCATCTCATCTTTCCAACCCTCTGCTAAACACCAAATTGCTGTTTGCCGCATAAAGTTATATTCAGCATTGTGAATTTGCTCTTTTATCCACGACAACGTATTAGGGTCATTTTTCCAGCCTTGCAACAGAGCTAGAGGAATGAAAATAAGAAAAAAAGACTCTTGCTGCTTGAGATTTATAAGGCGTGATTTCAGCCATACTAACACCTCAGCATTTCCTTTCCATGTCGCAGCCAATGTACGTATAATTTCCTTAGCCGCCAAGTTGCTAAAAAGATAAGGATTCTCCAATTCAATCTCTTTCATTAACAAATGAAGAAGCTGTTGCTCTATGTTTTTCAACAAATTACGATTTTCAACATTCGCCAAACATCTAGCAGCTATAACAAAATTATTTATAGCTTCCTTTTTAAGACGATAATCATCATAAATAGGATCTTTTTGCTTGTCTAAAAATTTGCTCTTATCTAAATCTAGTGCTGCTAAAAATTGAATTAGCTTACCGACAAACTTTGTATCTATCATTCCGCAAATTAACTGCAGAACCTCATGCCAAGTTTCATCCTGCCAATGCCTCCCAAACACCTCATCCCGCAACTGCTCAAAACTCAACGATCGCTGTTTCTCAAACCGCTGTACAATCTCCACTGCACAGAAATATTCCAAAAACGTGCGATGAACAAACCCATAAGTATCAGCACCTCGATAACACAGAATAAAATTACGCTCTCGTAACTGCTGAATTAACCGATTAGTCTTCTCGCGGGGTTCACTAAAACCCTGATCACGTAGATAATCTGTCAACACTCGCGTCAAACGTTCGGCACTAATTAAATTTCCCTTTAACCCCTCTTCACCCGCCTGCATTTCGTAGGCAATCAGGCGCAACATTTCCTGCTTTTCCCGTCGCCCGATCGCATCCATGGGCAACTGTAATCGTTTATGATCGACATCCCAGTGGTACAGTAGCACCCGTGAAGCTTGGTCATATAAATCAGCGCGATCGCGTGGTAACTCCTGCCGTCGATTCAAAATTGCCATCATTGTCAAGAGCAGGGGATTATCTGCTAGATTTTGGATGGCTTTAGAGTTACCAATCGCATCCTTCAAGCGCTGCTTCAATCGCAGTTTATCAGAGTCGCTTTCCACTGCTAGGTCATACCAGCGCTCAATAAATTCGTGAATTTCGTCAGTGTCCAATGCTTGGATCGTAAAGTGACGGAACCCAGCATGTTGGAGGCGTTCAGGGTTATAGCCAATAATGCGGGATGTAATTAACACCCGTACTCTAGGATATTGATGGGTAAAGCGGATAATATCATCCACAATGATGGACTGCGTTGCGCGATCAAACACCTCATCTAAGCCATCAAACATTACAAGAGTGGGATTCTCTAATAAACGCTGATGTAATTGCTGTTGGTCAAATTGCCAATCTGCACCACGTCCACGGTGAAGGAATTCTAGAAAGTTATTAACCTGAGCGACCGCATATTCTCGTAACTCAACTAACAATGGTAGAGTTTCCGTCTTACCCTCAACCCACTCTAAGGCAAGATACTGTAACAGGGTAGATTTTCCAGCACCCGGATCACCTAAAATGACAGCATGTTGAGAATCTGCAACTGCTTCTAGCACCTTCCGTGACGGTTGCTGGAAATACTCGCGGCGATAGTGTTCCAAGGCTTCAGGAGATAAATCATCCCCTAGTTGTCCCTGTTCTTCCAGTTGGCGCTTCAAGTCCAAGGGCAATTCATAGCGTATTGGTGGCAATGCTTCCCGCACCGTTTGCTCAATGAACATATTCCACAGCTTGATGGCATCAACGCGATCCGTGCTGTCGAGACTATACAACTTTAGATAGCCATAGCTGCACTGCAAACTATCCTGGTATCTGGCAACATCAAATCCTGGTGAAATTTGCGCCGTGTTTCGCGCGATATCTTCTAACAGTTCGGTTTCTAGAAGCGATCGCAATTCCGCATTAGCTTTAATAATGCCTTTGACTTCAACTAAGTATTCCTTAGTAACTCTACGCCAATCAAACTCATCTGAGGGGAATTGCCACCCAGTTTCTTGATACTGTTGTTCCCAAATGCGCTGCAATTGAGCATATTCAATTTGCCTGAAATCTTTCTCAAAAGCTTTGCCCAATATTGGACGTACAGCCTTATCTTTGACAAACTTCTTGATAGCATCTTTGTAATAATGCTTAATACTGGTTTCAGGAATATCATTAATTTGAAGTTCTTTAATAAATCGCTTGATAAAGCAGCCGACAGCTTCTGCCATTGGCTTCTTCAATACTTCTGTATTTGCTTGGGTCACTCCACTCTGGATACAGTCCTTAAAAAAATCCTTGATATAGTCTTCCAGTGCGGCTTTTCCCAGGTTAAGTACCTGCTCAAGTACCAACTTGCCTAACTCTACGCCTGTTGTGGCTGCTAACCATTCCCACATATTGCTATAGCTGTCCTCAATAATTCATCAGAGAAATCAACCACAGATGCACACAGATAAAATGGGCAGTTCTCGCAATTAATCTACGAACATCTCTCCCTTGTCTGCCTTGTCTGCCTTGTCTGCCTTGTAAAAGCAGGATTGCTCTAAGCCATTAATCGCTTCTCTCTAAAAACCTACCCAAGACAACCAATATCCTTGAGCATTTCTAAATGTTTGTCTACAGGCGCAAGTGTATTGGCAGCAATCATGCCACTGGCGGCAACTGCGGGCAAACCGATGCCGGGAAATGTTGAATCTCCACAGCAAAAGAATCCTGCTAAAGGTGTGCCAGGACCAGGGAAAAGGTCAACTCCTGCCCGAATCGCGGGGCCATAGGATCCTCGATGGCGTCGTAGAAAACGCTCGTGTGTTAGAGGTGTGCCAACTAGTGTCACTTCGCAACGCGAGCGAATATCTGGAATAATTCGTTCTAGAGCTTGCCACATGACTTCTGCACGCGCCTGCTTTTGTTGAGCATACTCGGCGCTCCGATGCTCCATCCCTTGCCAGAGGCGATACGGCTCATTACCAGGAGTGTAGACGTGAATTACATGCTTGCCTGGTGGTGCTAGGGACGGGTCAATAAGTGACGGAATTGATACCAGCACGACATTCTGAGGAGCTGTAACCCCCTTTTTCCAGTTGTCAACCACAATGTGATGGCAGGCAAGATTCGATCTAAGTCCTTGAGCTTGACACTCTCCGTCCTATAAGTGCGGAGATTCTTTGTTCATAGACCCAACTTGCTTTAACAGGATTTCTCCAATCAAAGTAGAGGTCGAATCTCCCAAAGCGTTCGGGTTGATGACCCAAGTTCCCACATGCCCTGTGGTACTCAAGGCTGATTTCAGGATGTTGATAGCGGCGTTCCAGTCTCTATCTAACACGAACCCACACTGACAAATATGGGTTCTCATCGATAGGGACTTTTTGACAAGAGTGCCACAACTAGAGCATTTTTGCGAAGTGTAGGAAGGATTAACCGCAATAGTTATCTTGCCAAACTTAACCCCGAAATACTCTAGCCACTTCCTGAATTGATACCAACCTGCATCATTAATAGATTTGGCAAGACAATGATTTTTAACTAAGTTTCTAATCCTCAAATCTTCATAGGCTACCAAATCGTTAGATTGGATTACGCAACGCGCCAGTCTTTTGGCGTGTTCTTCACGTTGCCTACTTATTCTGAGGTGTACTCGTCCTAGTCGATTAATGGCTTTTTTACGGTTGGCTGAGCCTTTTTTCTTGCGAGAAACACGGCGTTGTCTAAACCTCAGCCGCTTCTCGCCTGTTCGATAAAACCTAGGATTAGCTTCAGTGTGTCCATTGCTATCGGTGTAGAACTCTTTGAGTCCAACATCTAATCCAATAGTTTTACCTGTTGGGTTAATGTCTACTTTGTTCTCGGCACTTACCAAGAACTGAACATAGTACCCATCGGCACGACGCACTAACCTAACTCGTTTTATCTGTTCTAACTGGTAGTAGTTTAAATCCCACGTCCCTTTGAGTTTAAGCTTGCCAATCCCTTTCTTATCCGTGAAAGTGATTTGTTTTCGGGTGGCAGAAAGCGACCATCCTGAAGTTTTGTACTCGAGTGATCGACAATTTTTCTTAAACGTTGGATAGCCTTTCTTCCCTGGAATAGCCTTCTTACAATTGCTGTAGAACCGAGCAATAGCGCTATAGGCTCTTTCAACTGCAACCTGACAAGCATGAGAGTTCAAGGCTTTCACGAATTGAAACTCAGCTCTGAGCTTAGTGTTGTAGCGATACAGCTCTTTTTGTCCTACACCTCGATTATCCATCCAGTGACGGATAACTTTGTTGCGGACGAATTGAGCGGTTCTAATCGCCTCATCTATAGCAGCGTATTGAGTTGTTTTTCCCTTAGCCTTGAACTCTAAGACAATCATTTGACGTGGAAAAACCTACATCAAAAACATATCATAAACAAAGTCCCCCTGGAAGGGGGGAGGCTTGAATCCCATTATTTTCGGTCAATGCCTAAGTGGAGATGCATGAAGCTGTCGCACTCAGGTGTTGCCTGTCGCTTGGCACGGAACCGTGTGGGTATAGCCTCCTCCGGAAGCAGCTTGAGCGTATCCCAAACCGAGGCATTGGAGACTACTGCTCTATTAGCTCTTATTTCTTTACCACCCCGCAGACGCACACCAACTGCACGTTTGCCTTGGACAAGCACTTGCTCGACATGAGTACCCAGCATCAGTTGACCGCCATATCGCACCAGTCCCCGCAGTAGCGCCTCCACCAAAGCGCCACTACCACCTACTGGATAATCCAGCACTACACCGGGTCGATACCAGTCGGCAAACATAAATGCCATCTCAGCTGCACTAGTTCCGTCCGCTGGCAGTCCGGAGAGCAGAAAACAGAGTAAGTTGAGCCAGTTACGTACAAACGGATCCTTGACAACACCGTCCATGATCTGGCTGAAGGGCCCTGTTAGTTTGAAGACATTAGTGGCGTGTTGTACCAGAGATGGAGCAAAGCGTCCTACAGTTAATGCTGCACCCAAATCAAAGCGCACTGAAGCTGGCGGAATAGCGATCGCAGCCTTAGCAAATGGTTCCATTACGCGCTGCAACTCTCGCCATTCAGCTACTGCTTGATTACCACGAAGCTGGGCAAGAACTTGGCAAAATTGCTCGGCACCAACCGATGTATCGAAATTCCCTTCGGGTAGGCAGCAACCCCATGTATCGTAGGTCACGCACGGCAGCTCCTCACCAATGGCATCTAGCACTTGTCGCAGGGGGTTAGGAGAAGGGCTAGAGGATAGACCAGAGTAGAGTGATGGTCCTGAATCAAACTTAAAGCCGTTGCGGACAAAAGCGTGTGCTGCACCACCAGGAAGATAGTGACTCTCGCAGACTGTCACCTCGAAACCATACCGCGCCAGAAGGGCTGCGCAGCTGAGACCACCAATGCCACTACCAATTACTACTATATCCGTCTGCTGCATCACTTAGGGGAAAGCTGCCCCAATTACTCCTGATTCGTATTAGTAAATTTTAGGCAATTGCTCAAAGTCTGGTTTTGGAAACCTTTATCCGGGGATTTCGCTGCAAATATAACCTGTTTCTCTCTAACTTTATCTTGTTGTGGCAAGGGGAAGGGAAGCATGGGTAGTCAAAAGGTAGCTTAAGTATTAAAATGATAATCATTATCTTTTTAATACTTCAGTCAATCAAAAAATGAATTTTTTAAACCTAAAAATATTACTGCCCATTTCCTTAAATAAAGTGCCTAGTGGCTTGTTTTTTGCCATCGCCCCAGCTCTAGCATTAAGTCTGGGTAGTTGTTCTCCACAATCAACTTCAGCGAACTCAGAAAACAGTAAACAATTGCAGGTTGTGACTACTATCGTGCCGATTACTGAATTCACTAAAGCGGTAGCAGGAGACCGAGCAGAAGTTACTCCTATTTTGCCGACTAACCTAAGTTCTCATGATTACCAAGTTAAGCCAGAAGACGCTCGAACTATTGCTCAAGCCGATGTATTGGTGAAAAATGGTCTAGGGTTAGAGACATTTTTAGCTGACTTGATTGCTAATGCTGGCAACAAAGACCTGGAAGTTATTGATTCAAGCAAGGGCATTCAGACTATTTCTACAGAAGAGATTGAGGGCAAGAAACATGCCGCAGGTGAAGACTACGACCATCAACACGGAGAATTAAACCCTCATATTTGGCTCGATCCTCAACGGGCAATTGAGCAAGTTGAGAACATTCGAGATGGACTAATTACTGCTGACCCCCAAGGTCAGGATGTCTATACATCCAATGCAGCAGCCTATATTAATAAGCTTCAAGAATTGGACGCTGAGATAACCAAAGCACTCGCTCCCTATGCAGGCAAGACATTTGTCACTTACCATGATTTCGGGTCTTACTTTGCCGAGAGTTATAATCTCAAAGTCGAGTACTTAGTCGGTTTACCAGAAGAGAATCCCTCACCTAATGATGTCAAACGAGTCATCGATGCGGCTCAAAAAACCAACCTCAAGACTTTGCTAACAGAACCTCAAGCAGCAGGTGATCCTTTCTCGGCACTAGCTAAAGATCTTAACGTACGAGTGAGCAACTTCGACTCGATAGAAACTAGTGACTCACAGGAATTGCAACCTAATTACTACTTTCAGGTGATGCGCCAGAACCTTAAAAATCTGGAAACTGCCTTTAGTAGTCAGTCTAGTGAGTCATTCTTGCCAACAAAATCGCTGAGGAGTAGATTAGCTTTTGTGCCGCAGCCAGTCGAACTTAGGCTTTAGGGGGGCGTTGTCTAGTTGCGCGATGATTAGGGATTTTCGGCGATTTCCTTCCCCATTATTCTCCTGATATCCCTTGATTTTGCAACGCCTTTAGGGGCAAGGCAAAATCGGCTTAACGGTAATTTTTGGAGGTGCTGATTGAGAGAAACAGTGCTAGCGGTAGAACGGTTGACAGTCTACAGGGGGGCTTATGCCGCCGTACAAGATGTCTCCTTCTGTCTGGAGTCTGGTAGCGATACAGCAATTGTCGGCCCTAACGGAGCGGGCAAAAGTACGCTAATTCAGGCTATTTTGGGCATTCTTCCCCGGCAATCAGGTGAGATTTCTATTTTAGGTCAGCCTGTTACTCGTTACGGACACCTCTCTACTCAAGTACGACAGTACATTGCCTATCTTCCTCAGAGCTTTCTATTTGATCGGCGCATTCCCATGACAGTAGCGGAATTGGTTGATCTGGGTTGGGATCGACTCGGTTTTAGTCTACCCTGGTCAGGTCGCCTGAAGCGCCGTCAAGCCGTGCATCAGGCTCTAGCAAGAGTTAATGCCTCTCACTTGCTCCACCAACCGATTAGCGGTCTTTCTGGGGGAGAAAGCAAACGAGTTCTACTGGCTTATTGTCTGGTGCGCCCACGTAAGCTGCTGATTCTGGATGAAGCCCCCGCAGGATTGGATGTTCGAGGGGAGTCGGAATTTTATCAATTACTTAATCAGCTTAAGTTAGAGCAGGGTTGGGCAATTTTGCAAATTTCTCATGATCTGGAGATGGTGGGACGCCACTGCGATCGCGTCCTGTGCTTGAACCGCTCACTGATTTGTCAGGGAGCTCCAGAAGTTACTCTCTCACCCAATAATTTAAAAGCGGCTTACGGATCAGAGTTTGTTCACTACCGTCATACTCACTGAAAAGACTATAAAATATAGCAAATTGTGACTTATACAAATTTAATTTAGAGTTGCTACAAATACTTTTTAAGTAATAAATATCAACTAAAAAGTTAAGTTTAAATCTAATAAACAGACACAATATTTAGTCCAATTCAAGCAGCCAACAGTAAATCCAACTTATCACTTATTACTTATTACTTATTACTTATTACTTATCACTTATCACTTATTACTTATTACTTATTATGTCCCTTAACGCAGAGTTGACCCGCCTTGTCGAGCTATTTCAATTTCCTTTTATGCAAAGGGCACTACTGGGTGGTGTCTTAACGGGCTTAATGGGCGGCATGCTGGGCAGTTTTACGATTTTGCGTCAGCTTGCTTTCTTTAGCGATGCTTTGGGACACTCTGCGCTACTGGGTATTACTTTGGGCGTCCTACTCGGATTAGAGCCCACTGTTGTCTTACTGCCTTTTTCCGTACTGTTCGCTTTGGGAGTAACCTATCTCCTGGAGCAGACTAGCTTGTGGACGGATGCCTTGCTCAATATCATCTATTCCTCTTCGCTGGCGCTGGCGGTAATTGCTCTCAGCTTTATAGATCAATATAAAGGAGGTCTAAATAACCTGCTATTTGGTGATATCCTGGCAGTTCGAGAAGCTGACCTCTGGTTCAGCACACTTTTGTTAATTGCCTGCACAATTTTTATCGGGTTAACGCTACGAACTCAGATGCTACTGACGCTGCATGAACCTCTTGCTAAGGCACGAGGAGTCTCTGTATCTGCTCACAGAACTGGATTTGTCGTGCTGCTATCACTGGTGGTAGGGATATCTATTAAGGCGATTGGTGTCTTGCTTGTCAGTGCTTTTATCGTGATTCCCGCCTGCGCCGCCCGGTTACTTAGTCGAACTTTCACTAATTATGTTGTGCTGTCTGCGGCATTGGGAGCGTTGAGCGCTGTTATCGGTATGTTAGTTTCTGCGCTGTTCAACCTGCCCTCTGGCCCCAGCATTGTGGTGACTCAATTAGCAATCTTTCTTGGTGCAGTAGCTTTACCACGCCTCAAGATGTTGACCCGATTGAGTGACACCTGACACCAATTAAATATTCCCGGAGAAAGACTGAAAATTGAGCTGCACACACCGGAATCTGGCTTATGGTCTCAACTTTCCCTTTTACCTTTCAATTGGCGACGAATCCCCCAAAAGCCCCAAGCGGGGCAAAGGTCAAATGTATTATCTTAGTAAAGCGCGGGAATTTGTCACTAGAAATGCTGTAAATTCGGGATTGAGTCGTGAGCGATCGCTACTTCCAGTTAATTGACGAAATCGTTCAAGCCACTTTACAAGGCAAGATCAGCTCGAAGGGGCAGGTCTACCAAATGCTGCTGAAAAAAGTCACCACTGGCACTGGGGAAATATTTGAGCGCTGTCTGGAGGAGCGCCTAGTTACCACCCAACAGCAGTCAGACAACGCTAGCAGCGAATATAAGCAAGCTAAAGCGATGCGCGCCCTGAGAGCACTACAAACCATCAATAGTGAATGGGAAAGGGTACAGGAGCAAAAGCAAGTCTCTGCAGTCATTACCACCGCAGTTAACGACATTACCAAGGCTCCACTGGCCGAGCGCCTCACGATTTTGCTGCGGGTAATTGACCCGAATCAGCAGCAAGTACTAAACTTGCAACAACTGGCTCTTTTAGCGAAAAATTTACAGCAGCAGGCACAGCAAATTACTGACCCTGAGAGTGCTACACAGATGCAAATGCTCTCATCAGGCATTACGGCCGGTTTAGCCTCTTGGCAGCGATTAGAAGAACATCTGGTGAGCTGGATTTACGACCAAAGCCGAGGGCAAATAGGATTTGAGGGTAGTCCTGAGCGGCGCGGGCCTTGGGCTTTGTGGGCAAAAAAGGTAAACAGTCCTCTACCACAGTCACTATTTCAAACTCTAGCATTTGATCAACCCCTCAACGAATGGGCACAAAAAAATCTGACTCTGGAACTAGATAGCTGGGTAGAGGTGGCTGTAATTCTCCAATGTTTGCAGCGAGGTTTAGTGGCTTGGTCAGAAAAAATGGTCTATGACTCAAAACTGGGGACAAGTCTATCGATTTCTACCTTTATGTTCTTTGCGGTGATTTGGTCGCAGCTAGCCAATGCCTTAAACCAAACTCTCAACATTAACCAGAGGGAACGCTTAGTCGATGGCTGTTTTCAGATCACTCTGCAAATTCTGCGTGCCTTTGCCCAACGGCAATATTTTCCCTTGTACGGTGGTGTTTTTGCTAGCCTCAACGGACAATATCTCAAAAACGCTTTAGATTACCTAGATGAACCACTGCGGCGGGTTGAGGGGACTCAAGAGAAAGCACGAATTTTGACATTGTTGGGTTATTCACTACGTGCTCAGGGTCAATATGACCGGGCAAATGACTTTCATCAAGAAGCCTTAGAGATTGCCCGTGATGCAGGCGATCGCATTTGTGAGATTGCTTCTTTTAACCACCTGAGTCGGATTGCTGTTGCTCAAAAAAATTACGAGTCGGCAATTAACTATAGTCAAAGGGCACTGATGCTCTCTCGTCAAACTGGAGATAAGTTGGGAGAAGCTAATGCTTTGGCAAACTTAGGCTACAGTGAAGTGTTTCAAGCCCAGCAGCAAGAACAGGTAGAGCCAGAGATTTATGAGAGTGCTATTCATTATCTTCAACAAGGTAAAGAATTATTAGAGCGATTAGGCGATCGCCAAAGCCAAGCTCTCTGTTTCAGCAGTTTAGGAATCGCCCACGTCGTCATTCAAAAGCCTCAACAAGCAATTGCGTACTTGGGACAAGGCTGGCAGGCAGCTCAATTTTCCGGTGACTTGTATCTCCAGGGGTTAAATCTGGCCTACCTAGCTCAAGCTTGCTACAGTCTGCAAGATATTGAGCAAGCAATCTACACTGGTAGTTTGGGGGCGTATCTCTTGGAGCAAATCGGCTCTAATGACTGGCGTCAAGCGGCAGGTTTACTGACAATTTTGCAAGGTCAATTTGGGGCTGAAGCTTTCCAAACTTTGCTGGCTCAGCAGCGATCAAAAATTATTCCCGTGATTGGCGTTGATGGCTATGACTACATTCCTCAACTGCTGGAAAAATACCGGGATTCAATTTAGGCGTTGCATGATCAGGGGAAGAAGGGGGCGGGGGAGATTAAGAGATGAGGTTTAGTGGTCAATTGCACTAAGCACTTTGGGAAGAAGTAATTTTCTTGCGCAAGAACCAGCCGAAACCTAAAATGCCAAGTCCAGCAGCGCTACTGGGTTCAGGGACACTGGTAGAACCCTTGGGAGTAATTTTAGCCATCGTTACGTAGTCTGAATCATCTCCAGCTGATAGGCTTCCAGAGAGGAATTCTCCTGGAGAATAACTGGGTAAAGTGTCACTATTTGTCGGATAGGAGAAGCCTGCAATTAAAGTAGCTTGACCATATATAGCTGGATCTGTATCAAAAACTTGACCAAAAAACGATAGTGAGTATTTGTCCTGTTCGGGATTGATCACAATTTGCCCTTCTGCCAAGTCCAAAGTTTCATTCAAGTTAGCAATTAAACTCTGACCAGAAAATAAATCTACTGACCAACTGCTTAAGTTATACACACCTAATTCTTGGCTCGGATCTTGATCTAAAGTTTCTGAATTATAGGAAAAAGTTCCACTAAAACTGGTTAAGCCCTGCGCTCCACCTGCAAGGCTTCCTAATGTGGAAAATGATAGTTCAGCAGCAACAACAGCGGCAATATTTCCTATAGTTCCAGCGGAAGCGATAGCGAGGCCGAGAGCTGCGACTGACAGTTTCTGGCTGAGTTTTTTCATAATTCAATACTTTTACTTAGTGTAGGTAGTGTTCTGAAGCTTTCACTATCCCTAACGCAAGCTTAACTTAATTAATTCTTCAAGGAGTCACTTTGATCCGGAAAGTTTACAAAAAAAATACAGTTAACAGTTGTGATATGAAGTTTTAGTGAAGATAAGAATAGCAAAGAGGAGATAGTACCGGTCAGTATCATCAAAAAAAAACGCAGATACACATAAAAAACGCCAATTTACTGGTGTTACTTTATGTGTACCTACGGTTGACTATCTACACTTTAATGGGACTGATTTAAGCGGAAAGTAGTTGTTTGTCCTGAAAAACCATGATTGGGGGAACTTCCCACCAAACCCCCTGCACAAGGATTAATCGGTTGAGATGAATTTTCTTCAGTCAGTGATATTCACTTATACTTTTGTCGGTAGGAAATCCAAAAATCACCCCACTAATTCCTTAGCCCGTTTAGCCAAATTTTCAGCCGTTAGACCATTAAACGCCATAATATGACCAGCACTTGCTGCGGTTTCCCCTCGCTTCCAAGCGAAAGTATCTCGTGGGCAATTACTGCGTAACATGATCGGTTCTAACATCGCACTAGCACCACCAGTAATACCAATCAAAGCATCACCAGCAAATAGCTGTGCAAACCCTTGGTCGTCTAAGAAATGACTATCAGGTTCAGTACAGGTTTTCCAAGCAGTATCATCGGGACGGTACAAGCGGCGAGGACTAATTACTGAAACAATTCTTACCCCAATTCCTTGGGCTTCTAAGTGAACAGCCGCGTCGAACGCCGGAATTAGTGTCATATCGCCAATAACGGCAAACACCACTTGCTTTTTGCCCTCACTTTCGTGTAAGACTACCCCGCCATCTTGCAGTGCTTGACGAGTTTGCTCAAAAGTAGTCCTTACTGGTAAAGGAGACTTACTCGCAATAATGGTAATTCCCTTATTCTTAGTTGTCAGAGCCCAATCATAACAAGCTTGGATACTGTTAGCATCAGCAGGGAAGAGAGGGAAAATATTGCCATTACGCATCATGGCAGCAAAGTAATTTTCAATCTCTGGACGTTGGTGAGTCCAGCCATTGCGCCCTTGTTCCAATGCCCCGGCAGTAAATAAGGTAATTGTAGAAGGAGTAGGACGACGCAACTCTGCCATTGCTTGAGTTACTGTCTGCCAAATGGGTAAACCATTAATCGCAAAAGATTCATAAGAACACCAAAGGGTACGGGAACCAAACAGTGCTAAACCTGCGGCTAAGCCTGCACAAGCATCCTCACTCAAAGGTTCGTACACCTGACCCTTGGGCCCTTGGAAGTAGGTATCATCCGGCGTGGGGTGGATAATTTTCAGGGCTACGTTGATGTTATTAATTCCAGAAGCTGCATTACCGTCAGCATTGGAGATGACGAAATTGGGGTCTTTTTTTCCCACATAGGCAACTAAAGCACCCATGGCTGTGGTGGCCACTTTTTTTTCACCCTTCAGCGGGAATTCCTCTAAGGGCAACTTACCCAAATCTGACAAAGCTAATTCTTTTTCGGTGACTGCTTGGCGAGATGCTGAACCACCCCCTGCACGTTCCAAGTTAGTCCGCACCAGTTGCCAAGCTTCTGCTGTTAGAGCACGCTTTTTCAGGGCACTAACAATGTAGTCTTTCTCTACAGTATCGCCAGGGTAGAGGTTATGAGATTGTGCTCCCCGCTTGTGGACACCCGCACCTTTAAGTTGTTTGACGATTAACACCGTCAGCCTGCCACCGAGAGCAGATTTTGCCGCCTTGTCTGTAGCTTCTAGTACCGCTTGGGTAAACTCTAAGCGTTTCTCTAGGGAAAACTCGGTGCTGTCAACATAATCACCAGGCTGATTGGCGTCATCGTAGTCCTTAGCATTGACTAAGATAACTTCTTCAAAGCCATTACCCTCCCAGTATTTAATCATCTCCTGATTTGGCTTGGTGGACACCATGCTGTGATGTTCCTGAGAATAGCCGTTCCAAACCAGAATAGGCAGAAAGTTGGTGACTTCAGGATAAGCCGTATGGAAGTGAGCCATGCTACTCATTACGTAAGGCTCACCGATGCCACCATCACCGATAGTAACCGGGAAGAGCACGTCGCGGTGCAGTAATGCCCCCGCCATAGCAAAATGTTGACCTTGTCCCAGTGGCCCTGCTGGGCTGAGAAGTCCGGGAATTTGACCGGAAAGGTGTCCTAGGAGTCCGTGCATTTCCCGGAAGCGTTCCCGCATTTGCTGCACTGTTTCAATTCCCATATCTTCCAGGGAACGATCTAGGAACATGGTGCTGTAGAAACCAGGGGCATGGTGTCCCACTTCTGTGAGAATATTTTTGTAGCCCAGCATGATCAGGGCAGCGATGCCATCGGCAATACTAGCAAATCCTCCTGGGTGACCAGAAGCTTTACTCGCAGTTACTTGCAGAGTTAAATAGCGCAAAGCATCAGCAGCAAGCATCGTTTGGAAGACGGCAGCTAAATCTGTCGGGGAATCTATGGCCGTCTTACCGGAGGCGATCGCTGCTTGGCTACCGTATTTTTCCCATCCCGGCAGTGTCTCAGCAAAATGCTGAATTCCTTGACAAAAAGTAGGAATTCCACTAGCAACTGTCATAATCTAAAATTCCCCTTAAATAACAGCACACCCTTGTCGGGTTTGTGTGTGTAGAATCGATCCTTATAGATTGATCCTACAGTCTGGTGGGTTAGCACAAAACAGATGTAGCCCTAAGTAGAAAGATTTCAGGCAAATAATTTTCTATCGATTAGATTAAAAAGTGTAATACAGTTCAGCTAGCTAGCATCTGCAACCAGCAACGGAGGAAATACTACCGTGGTGAATAAACTGCCCAATGGTCCAAAAAAGGCTTCCTTTCTGCAGCTAATTAACTGGATTTCCGATCCCTTTGGTCTGCTAGAGAGGTGTTCCCAAAGCTACGGGGACACTTTTACTTTACAGTTAATGGAAAGTAAACCCTTCGTCTTTTTTAGCCATCCGCAAGCAATTCAAGAGATTTTTAACCTTGATGCCAAGCAATTTGATGCTGGTCGAAGCAACAACGTTATTCGACCTTTGGTGGGAGACAAATCTCTATTATTAATCGACAAAGAGCCTCACCAGCGACAGCGCAAGCTATTAATGCCGGCCTTTCACGGCCCAAAAATACAAGCTTACGGTCAGCAGATTTGTCAGATTACTGAGTTAGTGACTAGTAATTGGTCAATTGGTGAACAAATCTCGATCCGCGCTGCCATGCAAGAAATTACCCTGCAAATTATTATGCAGGTTGTTTTTGGTCTAGGGGAAGGGTCGCGCTACCAGCAATTGAAGCCCAAGCTAGCAGCAATACTAGATATGACTGGCTCTCCCGGACGCTCTAGCATGCTGTTTTTTGAGTTTCTGCAACAGGATTGGGGTGCTTGGAGTCCTTGGGGAAAATTTTTGCGCCTCAAGCAGCAAATTCATGACCTCCTGCAAGCAGAAATTAGCGATCGCCGGACTCAATCAGAACTCACTGGCACAGATATTCTTACCCTGCTGATCTCGGCTCGTGATGAGCAGGGAGAGGCGATGACAGACGAGGAATTGCGCGATGAGTTAATGACCCTCTTGGTGGCTGGTCACGAGACGACGGCGACAGCTCTAGCTTGGGCTTTTTACTGGATTCATCAGCTACCCTCAGTGCAAGAAAAGCTGCTTAGCGAACTAGAGACTTTAGGGGAAACTCCCGACCCCATGGAGGTTGCTCGGCTACCTTATCTCACCGCTGTCTGTCAAGAAACACTGCGCCTGTACCCGGTAGTCCCCATTACCACCCCTCGAATCACCACCTCGCCAGTGCAGATTATGGGACAGCAATTTGATACCAATACAAGTCTGACTCCTTGTATTTATCTAACCCACCACCGGGAAGACCTTTACCCCGACTCAAAGCAGTTTAAACCAGAGCGATTCATCGAGCGTCAATACAGTTCTGCTGAATTTATACCCTTTGGCGGTGGTAACCGACGCTGTATTGGTTCTGCCCTAGCAATGTTAGAAATTAAGTTGGTGCTAGCAACGGTATTATCTCATTATCAATTAACGCTGGCTGATGGCAAACCCATCAAACCTGGTCGTCGTGGTGTTACCCTTTCTCCTGTTGGCGGTGTGAACATGATTGTTAAGGGTAAGCGGTCGCTTCAAAGCCAGCCCAAACAACCAGTTACTAGCTCGACGTAGCCGCAATAACAACTAAGCAATTGACCACATAAACCCAACAATACCGATGACACTACCTGATGGTCCGAAAACTCCCCACTGGTTGCAGCTAACTCAATGGATTACTAACCCGATTGGTTATCTGGAAGTGGCTCTGCAACGCTATGGTGACATTTTCACGGGCAAAATTGGCATGAGTTCTAGACCCTTTGTTGTGGTCAGCAACCCCCAGGCGCTTAAACAAATTTTGGGCAACGATACATCAGAAGAGTTTACTGCTCCGGGTGAGTTTAACGAAATTCTTGCTCCCATGCTAGGCAAGTACGGAGTGACTAAGCTCTCCGGCGATCGCCACCGGAGTCGGCGTAAGCTATTGATGCCTCCTTTTCATGGTGAAAGGATGCGCTCTTATGGGCAGCTAATCTGTGAGCTGACAGAGAAAGTAATCAGTCAGCAGACCATGGGCAAACCCTTTAAGGCTCACGTTGCCATGCAAGAGATTTCTCTGCAAGTGATCATAGAGGCTGTGTTTGGCTTGCATCAGGGAGAGCGTTCTGAGCAACTTCGGCAATTGGTGCGTTCTTTGCTAGATGTGTTTCAGTCTCCCTTAACTTCAGGCTTGCTCTTTTTCCCCTCTTGGCAACAAAATTGGGGTCGCTGGAGCCCCTGGGGATACGTTCTGCACATCCGGCGACAAATCGATGAACTACTCTATGCTGAGATCGCACAACGTCGCTCAGAACCCGACTCCTCCCGCAACGACATCCTCTCTCTGCTACTAGCGGCCCGGGATGAGGAGGGTCAGCCGATGACTGATCTGGAATTGCGCGATGAGTTGATGACTCTGCTGTTTGCTGGTCACGAGACAACTGCAACAGCCATAGCTTGGTCGCTGTACTGGGTTCACAAACAGCCGGAAGTGCTGGATAAACTTCTGGCAGAACTAGGTAGCCTGGGTAAGTCTCCCGAACCGATGAGCATTTTTCAACTACCCTATCTCACTGCTGTCTGCAATGAAACTCTGCGGATTTACCCAGTTGCCATCTTAACCTTCGCACGGGTGACAAAATCGCCTGTGGAGTTGATGGGCCACCAGTTGCCTCCTGATACAGCGACTTTTGGCTGTATCTATCTAACTCATCAACGGGAGGACTTGTACCCGGAACCAAAGCAGTTTAAGCCAGAGCGTTTTCTAGAGAAAAAGTTCTCCCCTTACGAGTTTCTGACCTTTGGTGGTGGTTCTCGCCGCTGTATTGGCGAAGCTTTAGCTATGTTTGAAATGAAGCTGGTCTTGGCGAGTATTCTGTCCAACTATCAACTAGCCCTAGCTGAGCAGCAACCAGAGAAACCCCAGCGTCGAGGTGTAACCCTTGCCCCAGCTGGTGGAGTGAAGATGATAGTAAAATGCAAACTTGCCCCTCAAAGGCAGGCGAAGCGAGTGGTGCTGAAATAGCAGGGGAGATGGAGAGGTAAAGAGATGGGGAAAGAATGCGTAATTATGGTGTTCACCAATAAGTTAAAGTCTCAAGAGGATATGCACCAAACCCTTGTCAGTTCTTCCTAAGTTGCATCCTGTCAGCGACAATAATATCAAATATCCTTATTCCCTAAACTAAGGAAGCGGGTTGGCCTTCTTCTGGAGCTCAGAAATACCTATGAAATTGCCTGATGGCTCTCGGACACCTTCTTTACTCCAGACAATTGAGTTAATCGCTCAACCAACTAAATTCCTAGACCGTTGCAGTCAGCGATATGGTGACATCTTTACCACGCGAGTTCTTGGCTTAAATTCTCCACCAGTCACCTTTGTCAGCGATGCTCAGGCGATTCAAGAGATTTTCAAGCTGCCCTCATCAAAGTTAGATTTCCGTAAGGCGACTCATGTCTTTGAACCCCTGATGGGGCAAAACTCCATAATTTTGCAGGAAGGGCGTAGTCATCAGCGCCAGCGTCAGCTAATGATGCCTCCTTTTCACGGCGATCGCATGAAAAGTTATGGTCAATTAATTTGCCAGGTTACTCAGGCAGTAATGTCACACTGGCAAGAGGGTTCGTGTTTCCGGATCCAAGAAGTTATGCCAGAAATCACCCTCAAAATTATCTTAAGAGTGGTGTTTGGCATCGAGCCAGGAGAACGTTCCCAACAGCTAGAAAAAATGCTCGGTTCGTTGCTAGAGGATATTACTACTCCCTGGTATTCCAGTCTCTTTTTCTTTCCTCTGTTGCAAAAAGATTTCGGTGCCTGGAGTCCTTGGGGGCATTTTCTCAGACGTCGCCAGCAAATTGATGCTTTAATTTACGCTGAGATTAGTGAACGCCGCTTAGAAAATGACGATTCTCGTACCGATATCCTCTCAATGCTCATCGAGGCTTGTGACCTAGAGGGTCACAAGATGAGTGATCTTGAGTTGAGAGATCAGTTAGTTTCACTGCTGTTACTCGGTTATGAAACTACTTCTGCTGCCCTCAGTTGGGCTTTTTACTGGATTCACTCTTCAGAATCAGTACTAAATCAGCTACTTTCAGAGCTAAACACTGTTGGCCCTGAACCAGAGGCAATGGCACAAGCACCCTATCTGACAGCAGTTTGCAGCGAAACCTTACGTGTGAATCCCATTGCTTTGATTTGTACACCTCGGATGTCTAAGGAATCTTTGCAGTTGGCAGGTTACCAAATTGAAGCTGGTACAATCTTAGTTCCTTGTATTTATTTGGCTCACCGCCGCCAAGAAGTCTTCAGCAACCCCGAACAGTTCCAGCCAGAGCGCTTCCTCCAGCAAAAATTCTCACCTTATGAGTATTTGCCCTTTGGCGGCGGTGAGCGCGGTTGCATTGGCATGGCATTTTCGCTGTTTGAAATGAAACTGGTGCTGGGAACGATTTTATCCGGATTACGACTGACACTAGTTGAAAAATTTTCTGTGGGGCCAGTACGGCGTGGTATTACTATTGTCCCTTCTGGCGGTGTCCCAGTAATTGTTACTGATAAGCTCAAGCTTAATAACTTGCAGCCTATTTCAGCGAGGAATAAGAGCTAATATTTAGCAATGTTGCTGGGGAGAATAAAAAATACCTCTAGGAGATTAAATAAAAGGAATCACGTTAAACAAACATGAAGGCAATTTGAGCAGTTGTTTAAATGCTTAATAAGATCACACAGATGCGTTAATTAAGACGCAAGAAAACCAAACAAAAAAAATTATTTTTGGTCTCTCCTCGCTCTTAACCAACACACCATTTCTCAACACCCTAAGTAACTTTTCATAATCAACAGACAGTTGCGGTCGTCATCTGTTCGTGTATAACTCAGCTTGTCTGCGATTTTGTGCAAGATAGCAATGCCACGCCCACCTCCTGCCTGCTCATTCACCTGTTTTCCTCTACTTTGGAGCCACTGTTCCAAATCAAAGGCAGGGCCATGATCCCAGATACGTATTTCTAAAGAGTCAGGAAATAGCTTAACTTCGAGATCAATAGGAACATCAGTCGAGATATTTTTATGGGCATGGCGTACAGCATTAGTAAACCCTTCTGCGAGAGCTAGCTGGCACTGTAGCCAAACTTTCTTGGGAATAGACGTTTGCTTTAGCTGATCAAACCAGGATAAAACCTCATCTAGGGTTTGGAGGTCGGTGGGAACTTGTTTAATCGATGTTTGAAAGTTTTTCAACTGCTCAAAGCCTTTTAAATCAGTTGTAACCAAGAATAGTAGCAAACGCACCGAGACTCCCTGTTCAAGAATCCAGTTTAACCTGGATCTAAACCTAAACCGATTCTTCATAACAGATGCACCAGTGTTTTCATAACTCTTTTCAGAGTAAAAGCTTTGTTTTGTTCTACGAAGCTAAAGATATCGTCCCTCAGATATGCTCCCAGTTTTCCAGGAAATATCTACTTTTTTCTAAGCTTGACTAAATCTTCTTGGAAGCCTGATCGTCTTATGACTAAACTACATTCAAGTGAACTTTGTTTCTGTCCCAGGAAGATTCCTGAAAATTATGAGCAGGGCTTTACATCCCATCGGTAGCAGTGTGGTTGTGCTGAGTCTCTAATGCTTGTTCGCAATGGCAGGAAAACTTTGTTCCTTTGCCTCAGGAAGTGCATCTGTCAATCCCGGAGTAAATTGTAGTACCTCAACGCCATGAGCCAAATTTTGATTATCGATGATGATCCCGCTATTCAGACTTTGCTGAAACGGACATTACATAACCAGGGTTACGAAGTTTCAGTTGCTAGTAACGGCGAAGATGGCCTGGAAAAAGCACGCCACTTACGCCCAGCATTAGTTCTTTGCGATTGGATAATGCCACGTATGAATGGACTGGAAGTTTGTCGCCAAGTCAAGGCAACACCAGAACTTTCGACTACTATATTTATTCTATTGACGGCTCTGGGGGGCATTGAGGATCGGGTTAAAGGGTTGGATGCTGGCGCTGATGATTTTGTCTGCAAGCCAATTGAAATGCCTGAATTGAAGGCAAGAGTAAGAGCAGGCTTGAGGTTACATCAACTCAGCCGCGATTTAAAAAACCAAAAGCAGCTTTTGGAAACAGAATTAGCTGAAGCTGCCGAATATGTAAGTTCTATTCTGCCAGATCGTATGGTAGAACCACCAGTCACCATAGATTCTCGCTTCATACCCTCTCGACAACTAGGCGGTGATGGCTTTGATTATTACTGGCTTGATGCAGAAAATTTAGCGATTTATTTGCTCGATGCTTCTGGACATGGCTTGCGAGCTGCCTTGCCTACTCTTTCTGTGTTAAACATGCTCAAGTCGCGAGCACTTCCTAAAATTAATTACTACCAACCCAGTGATGTCCTTCGAGGACTCAATGAAATGTTCCAGATGACTCAGCGCAACGATAAGTACTTCACCATCTGGTACGGAGTATATAACCGAGTCAAGCGACAACTAATTTACGCTAGTGCAGGACACCCACCAGCTGTCTTGCTCTCAGGGGAAACTAGTTCTTTTATTCAGGTGAAGCGTCTTAAAACTGTAGGCTTACCTGTCGGTATGTTCCCTGATGCTGATTACGTTGATGCTTATTGCGAAGTCACTGAAACTAGCACCCTGTATATATTCAGTGATGGGATTTACGAGATCAATCAACCCGATGGTCATGTCTGGGGACTTGAGCCATTTATTAAGCTACTTGTAGACTGTAGAAACAACAGTACCTTCAACTTAGACCGGGTATTACATTCTCTTAAAGACGTCAATCCCAAAGACGATTTTGATGATGATTTGTCCTTACTAGAAATTCACTTTAACTAACACCAGATCGACAATAGCGATGGTAATTAGCTGGCAGAAGCAAGAGCCATATCAAATTCTTCTCTTGAAGGATAGATTTCAAAGACACGATCCATGCTAGTTAGCTCAAATAACATTTTTATTTGTTCATTGACAGAGCAAATATAGAGCTTTCTACCGGCGGCACGAACAGTTTTTAGTGCCAGGACAAGCGCCCCTAAGCCAGAACTATCCATAAAGTTAACGTCAGAGAAATCAATCAACACGATATCAACATTAGATTCAACTAGGTTGGCAATATCTTGACGAAATTGACTAGCTTTCGTGCTGTCTAAGATGCCAGAGGGTCGAACAACTTTAACCACAGTACTCATATACAAAGAATTACTAATTCACGAAACTCCAGACTTTGCCAGTATAGCTGTGACAACTGGTTTACAGCCAGCACCTAGCTCCTGACGTTCGCTAAAAAGTGAGTAAATCTCACTTCAAATCCCGATACTCTATTGCTTACGGATGAAATTTCTACCTTTCAGGATATTTTCAGCAAATCAGTAGGTTTGTTTCAATAATAGATGTTTCTTAGCTGGTGGAATTATCCAAATACCTTATACAAGCAAGAGAGATAACCAATTGCACTCTCTTGTATAAGGTCTGCTTAAAATATTTACCAACCAAAGCTTTAATTTTCTTTACAATCAGGGAATAGTCCGTCTTTCAGACCTTACTCATGCAATCTTACGATGTAGTTATTATTGGCGCTGGTCACAATGGACTCGTCTCAGCAGCTTACCTGCTCAAAGCAGGTTACAGCGTGCTATTACTAGAATCACGCTCTGTTCCCGGTGGTGCGGCAACGACAGAGGAAGTGATGCCAGAGTCGGCACCCGGTTTTAAGTTCAACCTCTGCGCCATCGACCACGAATTTATTCATCTCGGGCCAGTGGTTGAGGAATTAGAGTTGACAAAGTATGGACTGGAATATCTCTATTGTGACCCTGTTGTTTTTTGCCCTCATCCTGATGGGAAATATTTCTTGGCTCACCGTTCTGTAGAGAAAACTTGTGGGGAAATTGCCCGCTATAGCGATCGCGACGCCCAAAAATATGCCGAGTACACAGATTACTGGCAGCGCGTCACTCAAGCAATTGCTCCCATGTTCAATGCACCACCCCAGTCAATAATTGATATTTTGGGCAACTATCGCCTCAAAAATATTCAAAGCATCTTCTCTGTGATTGGCGGCGTTAATAAAACCTTGGACTGGTTACGCACAATGATCACTAGTCCAGAAGATATTCTCAATGAGTGGTTTGACTCAGAATTTCTCAAAGCACCACTAGCAAGACTTGCTGCTGAGTTGGGTGTACCTCCTTCCCAAAAAACTAGTGCCATTGGAGCAATGATGATGTCGCTGCGCCATAATCCTGGCATGGCAAGACCCCGTGGTGGTACTGGTGCACTCACCCAAGCTTTATTCAAGCTAGTTAAAGCTCAAGGGGGCGTTGTTTTGTGCGAGCAACCAGTTAAGCAGGTTTTAATTGATCAGGGTCGAGCTGTAGGGGTAAGAGTTGCTAATGGCACGGAGTATCGCGCCCAGAAAGGGGTGATTTCTAACATTGATGCTAGACGCTTATTTCTGCAACTGGTAGACCAGGCTGATGTTGATTCAGCAGATCCTCAGCTACGAGAAAGATTAGAACGACGTATAGTCAACAATAATGAAACAATTCTTAAAATTGACTGTGCTCTCTCAGAGGTTCCTCGCTTTGAAGGTTTCAATCACCAAGACGAGAACCTAATTGGTTCAGTGCTCATTGCCGACTCGATGACTCATGTAGAAGAGGCGCACGCCCTACCGCAGATGGGACAAATCCCCGACTCTAATCCCTCAATGTATCTAGTTGTGCCAACAGTACTAGACCCATCAATGGCTCCGGCTGACAAGCATACATTGTGGATTGAGTTCTTCGCCCCTTATCAAATTGCTGGGGCAGAGGGGACGGGCTTAAATGGTACAGGCTGGACGGATGAACTAAAAAATAAAGTTGCTGACCGCGTGATTGATAAGTTAGCAGATTACGCGCCCAATATCAAAAACGCGATTATGGCTCGTCGTGTGGAAAGTCCAGCGGAATTGGGAGCGCGGCTGGGTGCTTACAAAGGGAATTATTACCACATCGACATGACGCTTGATCAAATGATCTTTTTGCGCCCCTTACCGGAAATTGCTAACTACAAGACTCCAATTGAGGGCTTATTTCTCACAGGTGCTGGTACTCATCCCGGCGGTTCTATTTCTGGAATGCCGGGACGCAATTGCGCTAGGGTATTTCTCAGTAGTCAGGAGCCTTTTAGCAGCAGGTTAAAAGATGCTGGTAGCTACCTGAAATCAGTAACAGAGTCTACAATTAAAAGTCCCTTTTCTTTTAAAGAATGAGACCAAATTAAGGTATAGGTACTGCAAATTTTGTCTCAAGTTGTCATTACTCCCAAAATCAGCAAATTGTTAGTCCTTCTTTAAAGCTAAGGTCAAGTCCTACTTAGGCAGAATATTTTTAATCTGCTTTTTCACTCGGCTTGGTAAGCTTCAATGTGTGATGTTACTAATGCAGAAACGATGACAGACCGGGTTTTAATTCTGGGGGGACGAGGTAGAATTGGTAGCTGTGTAGCACAAGACCTAATTAATCATACCCAGGCGCAAATCACAGTTACAGGGCGTCAGGCGATACCTGAAGTCACTGCTAGACAACAGGGGGAAACACGAGCACAGTTTCTTGTATTAGAGTTAGCAGATCGGGAGAGTTTAAGGGATGCGATCGCTGCTCATAACTTAGTGATTCACTGCGCCGGGCCATTTCTTTATCGAGATGCTAGCGTTCTGCAACTTTGCATCGAACAAGGCGTCAATTATTTAGATGTCAGTGATAACCGTGCCTTTACTCGCAAAGCTTTAGCCTTAAGTGAACAGGCTACAACTGCTGGTATCACGGCAATTGTTAATTCTGGTATTTTTCCTGGTATTTCTAACAGCATGGTGCGTCATGATGTTGAACGACTTGACCAGCCAGAAAAGATTCATTTGAGCTATGTAGTAGCAGGTTCTGGTGGTGCTGGAGTTACAGTAATGCGAACTACATTTCTCGGTTTACAAGAGCCTTTTGAAGCTTGGATAGATAATCGGTGGCAAATAGTAAAACCTTATAGTAATCGGGAAAAAATTAAACTTCCGGCTCCTTATGGCAATGTCGGTGTTTACTGGTTTGATATGCCAGAAGCTTTCACTCTAGTTGATTCTTTTCCTGTGAAAACGGTGATTACCAAGTTCGGTTCTATTCCTGATTTTTATAATCATCTTACCTGGATTGCTGCTCATATCTTTCCCTCTTCTTGGTTGAAAAATCCTGGTGGTATTGAGTTTTTGTCTCAAGTTAGCTACCGGATGACGAATGTGAGCGATCGCTTTAGTGGTATTGGTGTTGCTATTCGCTCCGAAGTTGAGGGTCAAAAAGACGGCAAGTTTGTCAGTGTTTGCTCAACTTTAGTGCATGAGAATACAGCAGTAGCTGCTGGCGCTGGCACCGGCAGTATTGCAGAGTTAATGCTTACCAATCAACTTAACAAAGTGGGTGTTTGGCCTGTCGAACAAGCACTTTCTACTAAGTTATTTCAACAAACCATGGAAAACCGAGATATCAAGATTAGTTTTTAGGCTGCAACTGGAATTAGGTTCCTGGTCAATCAATAAACATAAACAATTTAAGAGTTGTTTATGTTTACATTATTTAATGTTAAACAACTAATCGTTGTTTAACGGGATCGAAACATCAAAAAAATGCCGAAAGCTCCGAAGTATTAAGATACTGACACAATAAATGAGCTACTACTTTGTTCAGTTGTCTTGATAAATATATCAGTCATAAATACAGACTGAGCTAAGATGATTGACAGACTCACAAAACCTTCCGGATTTAATCCTTAACTCCTGAAAAGATTAATAAGTAATATCCTTCGCTTCTCACTCTAGAATCTAAACAAAAAGAAAACCTTGCTTTACTGAGACTCTTTAATTTAATCGAACACCAGTATTTGACTGATAGCTGCTAGAGGTATTAATTAATAATATTTCTAGAGTATTGCCATAGATTTACTTATCTGTCTCCAAAAAAAAACCACTAATTAACTTAATAAAAAAAACATCTAAAGTTTAAAGAAAAAGCAGACATTAAAATAAAAAATTGCTAGAACTGTAGGAAGTAATCTCACTAAGAATTAAATATCATGAGCTTAGATCCCCATGCATTTATGAGCCTTATGGAAAAGCGTGTTGCTTTTACAGAGGAAGACAAAAATATTTTGAAAGCTAACGCAGACTGGGGCAAAGAAATTGCTCCCTTAATGGCAGATCATTTCTACGACTATCTAGGTCGTGATGAAGAAATGGATGCCATTATGAATGCTAAAGAAGGGCGAACACATCGCCTGCGTGAAACCTTTGTTCAATGGTTTCACGAAATGTTTACAGGCATGGATGACTGGGGAAACGGTTATGCTGACCGTCGCTGGCGTATTGGTCTAGTACATGTACAAATTGGTATTGGTCCTCAACACGTTATCCCCGCCATGGCAGTGGTTATTCACGCAGTTGGCAAACGCGTAAGAGAAGAAAATAAAAACCAGGAAATGCTGGACGCTCTTAGCCGAATTTGCATGATTGATTTAGCTTTCATCGAACAAGCCTACGTAGAAGTAAGTTCAGCTGCTGTTCTTAGAGAAACTGGTTGGACAGAAGGTCTCTTTCAGCGTCTGATTAAAAGTGGTGCAGGTTCTATGTAAATCTCAGCGACAGTTGCAAAAAATACGACTTAATCGTGAACCACCGAGTATGACATTTAAGCAGGAATAAAATTATGGCAATTAGTTCAGAAAAACTTGGGCAGATTCTACAAAACTTCGTCACAACAACTAATGATGTTCAGGGTGCTGCTATTGTCACTCCAGATGGCTTACCTCTAGCTTCTTCCTTGCCAGGTAGCATGGACGACGAAAGGGTATCAGCGATGTCTGCTGCTATGTTGTCTCTTGGCGATCGCATTGGTAAAGAACTCGCCAGAGGTGCTATAGATCGAATCTATGTCGAAGGAGAGGAAGGCTTCAGCATTTTGACTAGCTGTGGTGAGGATGCAGTATTTCTGGTTCTAGCTAGTAAGGTCGCTAAACAGGGTATCTTGATGCTAGAAATTAAGCGCACTCTCTCTGAATTGAAAACTATTTTACTATAGTTAGGCTTCGCGCTTTTATACAAAATTAACGGTAGTCGTTGGCATCAATTTACCGTTATTAGCGAAGACATTTTAAAGGTTGCACTACCTATCAATTAACTAGTAAAAGAGAGACTTAAAAACTAAAAATAAGGAGTTTTTTGTTATGAATACAATACCAAATGCTTTACGCACAGAATTAGGAGGATTCAGCAGTGTTGTTTGTTTTAAAGCCGTTGTCACTGGTATAGAAGAGGCATTAGGCGAAAAAGCTGCTGCTATTGCTCTAATTTCTGCTGGCCGCCAAAGAGGCAAAACTCTAGCAGAAGAACTAGGTTTAGTTAACAAGGGCCAAGAAATATCTATAGAAGAAGTCGAAGCTAAAATTAGGGATATTTTAGGCAAGGATGGAACTCGTCTATGCATTATAGAAAAGATGCAACAAGAAGGCGATTCTTATAGAGTATATACGCGAGAAACAGTCTGCTCTACTGGTGAACCAGAAGGTTCGTCAAGAGAATGTACTTATACTCTAGGAGCAATTCAAGGATTTCTCGAAATATTCTTAGGCAAGCGCTTGCGAGGTAAGCAAATAGAGTCTGTCCTACGGGGCGACACTTGTGATGTCTTGGAGTACAAACTCCTCGGTTGATTAGAGAGTCAAGAAAACTCTTAAGAAAGCTTTTTATTAGTTAGTACAAGCTTCAGGTAAGTTTTAGATGCTAGCTAATAAGAATACGAGTTAACAGTGAAGCACTAACTATAAAATTTAAGCAGGAATAAAATTATGGCAATTAGTTCAGAAAAGCTTGGGCAGATTCTACAAAACTTCGTCACAACAACTAATGATGTTCAGGGTGCTGCTATTGTCACTCCAGATGGCTTACCTCTAGCTTCTTCCTTGCCAGGTAGCATGGACGACGAAAGGGTATCAGCGATGTCTGCTGCTATGTTGTCTCTTGGCGATCGCATTGGTAAAGAACTCGCCAGAGGTGCTATAGATCGAATCTATGTCGAAGGAGAGGAAGGCTTCAGCATTTTGACTAGCTGTGGTGAGGATGCAGTATTTCTGGTTCTAGCTAGTAAGGTCGCTAAACAGGGTATCTTGATGCTAGAAATTAAGCGCACTCTCTCTGAATTGAAAACTATTTTACTGTAATTTAGTCTGGTAATTATGTGCACAATTAATGGTGATTTGTGTGTAATTAATTCAATTAATTGAGAGTAATATTGATGCAATATTTTCATCATCTAACTGATATTTTGGTTTATGAATTTATTAGTTAGATGATGAAAAGCATCGAACCAAGCAAGCCCCTGTCTAATTTTACTCCAGCTTTCACCAAAAAAAGTAATTCTGGAAGCGATAAACTTTTATGATTTTTGTCACAACACAATTATATGGAAAGTCAGCGTATAGTAGTGACGGGTACTGTAGGGGTTGGTAAGTCTACCTTTGTCAAGACTGTCAGTGAACTTGAAGTAATAGCAATAGAACGCAAAATCACTGATCAAATACTCCCTTTGAAGGAAAAAACTACCGTTGCTTTAGATTTTGGTCAAGTGCGGCTTAGTTCCCAGCTAGATTTGCACATCTACGGCACTCCTGGCCAATCCCGCTTTGATTTCATGTGGGATATTTTGATTCACGCAGCTTCTGCCTACATTGTACTGGTAGCAGCTAATCAACCCAATGTTTTCCAGCCAACTCGTGAGATTCTCTCGTTTATCAATCAGCGAGTACAAATTCCGATGCTGATTGGTCTAACCCATATGGATTGTCCAGAAGCATTATCTCCAGAGGAAATTATGAATTCTCTAGGTTATATAAATGAAGAAAATCGACCTTTATTTATCAACGTTAATCCCCGTGACAAAACCTCAACTCTAGAAGCTCTAGTTCTCTTGACAAGTCTCTTAGACTCATAGTTTAAGGACACTTAATCTATGAAAGTTAATCCTTAAAGCTTTCTCTTAAAAAACTAAGTGATTTTTGCCCTAAAAAAATCTAGAGAGTGATCTCCAAGCAATATAAAAGAAATACTAGTGTATATTCTCAAGGCAAAACGAAACTTTACTCAAGAAATATTCCCCGGTGATTTTTGGTGGAGCAAAATCTCATGAAATTCATGCGTTCAGTAGTAGCGGGGACTCCAGGAGCCGGAAAGTCTACGTTTGTGCGGACGCTCAGTGATATTGAAGTCGTGGACACAGACCGTAGAGCTACAGATGCGACATCCCTGTATAAAAAAAGAACTACCGTTGCCTTCGACTTTGGTCGACTAGTACTCGGCCCGGATCTAGAGCTACATATCTATGGAACTCCTGGTCAAGCCCGCTTTAATTTTATGTGGGATATGCTGATTCGTAGAGCACACAACTATATCCTACTGGTTGCAGCTCATAGACCTGGTGATTTCATCTCAGCTCGTCAGATTATCTCTTTTATGAACCAACGGGCGCAAGTACCCATGGTCATTGGTATAACTCATACCGATTGCCTAGGAGCACGCTCTCAGGAGGAGATTATGATGGCTTTAGGCTATATGAATGGTAAAAAGCGACCTCCCATCGTTATAGTAGATCCCACGGATAAAGCCTCAGTGGTTGAGGCTATCTTGGTTTTGATGAGTCTACTAATTTTAGGCAGTAACGTTGAGTTATCCAATACTCCCTAGTAGAACACGACAACTTTTCCCTTCCTAAGATTTGAAGCGGTGTTCATACCAATCCATCAGAGGTGTGGCGCTCACTCCATGTAAAATCACCGAAAGGCAGACCACAATATAGGTGATCCAGCCAATCTGCTCTACGATTTCGGGTTCTAAGCCTTGACCTAAAGCATAGGTTAAATAGTACAGAGAACCGACACCACGAATTCCAAACCAGCCAAAAAGCCAACGGGTTGGTTGGGGTAAACTAGAGCCAAGCATACTGAGCAAAACCCCAACAGGTCGAACTATAAAGAACAGCAAGACAGCCACCAGCAAGCCTTGACCCGCATACTTCACCAAAGGCTCAACTAGCAGCAGAGAACCCAGTAACAGAATGGTGACAATCTCCAGCAGCTTTTCCACTTGCTCCGTGAACTCCAGTTGAGCAAGGCGCTTTTCTTGATCGTGGTAATAGCTGTTCTGTACGATAAAACCTGCGACAAAAACGGCGAGAAACCCATAGCCATTGATTAATTCTGTCAGCGAGTAGGTAAGCAGAATGGTACTAAGAGCAACGAAGTCCTCGATCAAATCATCTGCTGGTTGTTTTCCTTGCAGTTGCTTGTCAATCCAGACGATGCTTTTGGCTACCACAATTCCCATAACAATACCTACTGTGATCGCCCAGAAGAGATCAACTACTACCCATTGCCTGAACCAGTTCTCCCAGTTGTTATCTTTGAGCAAGTAGATTCCGAAATAGACAAATGGGAAAGCAAGAGCATCATTTAAACCGCCTTCAGAAGTTAGACCAAATCGTAACTCATCCTGATCTTCAACATTTGCTAGCTGCACCTCTGAAGCTAAAACCGGGTCAGTCGGTGCCAAAATTGCTCCCAGCAAAACTGCAGCTCCCCAGCCGAAGCCTAGAAGCCAATGACAGGCAACGGCAAGGGCTAAAATCGAAATTGGCATCAAAAAGCCAATGAGTCGCGTCGTTACTTTCCATTTCCAAAGAGGGCGATTCATCTTCAAACCGCAACCAAAGACTGAGACAATAACAACGAATTCTGTCAGTCTTTCGACAAACTCTGCACCTGGTCGTAATTGAATCAGCTTAATGCCATATGGTCCCAGGAAAATACCGACAAGCAGGTAGATTAGGGCATAGGAAAGTGGTAGGCGGGAAATCCAGCCGGAGCAAAGGGTAACTACAAGCAAGAGCAGTCCCACGACCAACAGGCAAAGAATATAGTTATTCACAGAAACACTAATGTCCTTGCAGTTAGAGAATGTCCTCTGAGCTTATCAGCTTGGCTTTTGAGGGCAAATCAGCTTCTAGTTAGATTTTTTAAGTTTTTTTAACCGGGGATGTGCTAGGGAAGTGCCGTCGGTTCTCAAAAAAGCAGTTTCAACGGCGACACTGAAGAAGAACCGCTGTAGAAGATTTCCATGTGGATTATTAATGTAGCTCTGATTTTTGCGGCGATCGCTTTGAGTAGTTGGTTCCTTTGGAATTACGGATACGAACTCACCAAGGCAGTCGGCGTCTTTTTATCTGGATTTCACTCACTACTAATTGCCCTTGGTTTTATCCTCTGGGAAGCAGTGAAAGCAGCAATAATTGCTGCAGTTGTTGGTGCGGTTTTTGGTCTGATTTTTTTTGTTGGTGGTGCCCCCGATAAAATAACCCAAGCCGTAGTTCTTGGCACCACTGGCTTAACATTTGCTGTACTAATGCTCAGAGCTTTGTGGGAAAACTTAAATAACTTACGCTGGAGTATTCGTAATGAGATACGCAACCGCTATCGCAAGCGGTAGCTTTGCTGCGTACACCTCAGATTCTGGGAACCCGAACTTCCAACTAACTGATACTGGGGGTTGATTAAACTTAAACTAGAGTGGAATGTTAACTAAACTTATCGTGAGTCAAAATTACCATTACTATTTGAGCTTAGCGTCGCAGGGTATTGCCAAGCTCTAAACTTCCTTAAAATAAGGCTTAAAGATGATTTTACAGAAGCTCTCAGCTTTCTTCTTGCGTTCCGGCGCTATTGCTCGGAGATGAATCGTAGAGAGCATCTAAATGCTGACGTGCATCTTCTACCGTTAGCGATCGCATGACTAACAATGGCTCGTTAATTGGTCTACCTGTCTCATCCAACAGTTCCGGGTGTGGTACAGAACCATAGGAAGGTCGAGAATACGGTACTTGCTGGCGACCCCAATCTGCTTGGGACCTTCCTGTAGATGGGTAACGACGCTGGGAATCTATGCTTAGTGTAAACAGGCTACGCAGTAGGTTGCCAATTGCTAGCAACGCTATGGCAGTAAAGGCGATCAGGTAAAGTAAATGTAACATGGCTTTGTCCTCCGCAATTAATAGTTTGTCAATTTCCTCTGGTAAAGAAGCTGCTTTTTGAGCGTCGTACCGCTTCTGCTCTCGATTAGGTATCTTCCCCGCTCTCTAAGGCTTAGGATTTCGTACCTTATCTAATTGAGAATCGCTATAGATGGCTCAGCTTATCAAAGGCAACTAGTGATTTCCTCTATCTGGGAGATCAAAGTTAATTATCCTTCGGTGCTTCTGAGCTTTGTCTATGGGCAGCCATGGAACGCCACCGCATCCCTACTTTCCAGCACTCACTCAACAGACAGTGCCACGGCATGAGAGTGGCAGTTTCTACACCTACTTGACCACCAGTTGCTTCAAACAGCATGGCTGCGGTGCTGACTTCCTGCTGGGCTTGCTTGACTCGCGCCAGTAAATCAGATTGTTGCTCCTCGGTTAAAAAGGTAATACCTTCATTTTCTAATAAAGAGCGTGATCTAGAAAACCAATATTGAAAATCTTCTAATAGCGGCTTCAGTAGCTTCTTGAGAAGTTCTTGCTCTGCCGACTGGGACTCTGACATGATCTTAAAATAGATTATCTTCCTACCTTCTATGTTAACGCTATTTACATTTTTTTACATTTTGTGACATACAGGTTAACATTTCCTGAGTTTCCACTAGAAAAATAACCTCGGTATCATAGAAGCAGAAAATAGCAATCATAGTCGTTAGGCTACGCTCAAGACCAATCTCCCTTTGGGAGTGGAGTCGCGAAACCTCTCAATTCAATGGAATAATCCCCGATGTCCAATTTAGAAGCTCCAGAACAGCCTGAAAAAATCAAATTGCCTCGTACCAGCGAATCGGAGTCGCTCAAAAAAATTCGTCACACAACTTCCCATGTCATGGCAATGGCGGTGCAGAAGCTTTTTCCGGAGACACAGGTAACAATCGGCCCTTGGATTGAGAATGGTTTTTATTACGATTTCGACAAACCTGAACCATTCACCGAGCAAGATCTCAAAGCCATCAAAAAAGAGATGGACAAGATCCTCAAGCGCAAACTGCCAATAATTCGGGAAGAGGTAAGTCGCCAAGAAGCAGAAAGCCGCATTAAAGAGTTGGGTGAACCTTATAAGTTAGAAATCCTCGAAGGACTAGAAGATCCGATCACGATTTATCACTTAGGGGATGAATGGTGGGATTTATGCGCTGGGCCCCATGTGGAAAGCACGGCTGATTTGAACCCAAAAGCGATTGAATTAGAAAGTCTTGCAGGTGCTTACTGGCGCGGTGACGAGACGAAAGCTCAGCTACAGCGCATTTACGGCACCGCTTGGGAGTCGCCGGAGCAGCTTAAGGAATACAAGCGTCGTAAGGAAGAGGCTCTCAAACGAGACCACCGGAAGCTGGGTAAGGAACTGGGGCTATTTATTTTCTCAGATCAGGTGGGGCCAGGATTGCCCCTGTGGACGCCTAAAGGAGCCGTGTTGCGAGGTATTCTGGAAGACTTCCTCAAACAAGAGCAGCTTAAGCGGGGCTACCAACCAGTAGTCACACCCCACATTGGTAGAGTGGAGTTATTCAAAACTTCTGGACACTGGCAAAAGTATCAAGAAGACTTGTTCCCGATGATGGGTGATTCGGAAGATGAGGGCTTTGTCCTCAAAGCAATGAACTGCCCCTTCCACATCCAAATCTACAAGAGTCAATTGCGCTCTTACCGAGAACTGCCGCTGCGTCTGGCGGAATTTGGCACAGTTTACCGCTACGAGAAGTCGGGAGAACTGGGAGGCTTAACCAGGGTGCGAGGTTTCACTCAAGATGACTCTCACCTGTTTGTCACGCCAGAACAGCTTGATGCTGAATTTCTGAGTGTAGTGGATTTAACCCTCTCGGTATTCGGAACTTTGAAGCTGAAAAACTTTCAAGCAAGGCTTAGTTTTCGGGATCCAAATGTTGATAAGTATATCGGCTCCGATGAGGCATGGAATAAGGCAGAAAATGCCATCCGCAGTGCAGTGGAAACCCTGGGGATGGAGCACTTTGAGGGTATTGGTGAAGCCGCCTTTTATGGCCCGAAGCTAGATTTTATCTTCCATGATGCTCTAGATCGAGAGTGGCAGTTGGGTACAGTTCAGGTAGACTACACATTGCCAGAACGCTTTGATTTGGAGTACGTCGCCGAGGATGGCACTCGCAAGCGCCCGGTAATGATTCACCGCGCTCCTTTTGGCTCACTAGAAAGGCTAATTGGCATTTTGATTGAGGAGTATGCGGGAGACTTTCCTTTCTGGTTAGCGCCAGAACAAGCCAGGTTAATTCCAGTGAGCGAGGAACAGTTGCCCTTTGCCCAAGAAGTGGCACAGAAAATGCAACTACTCGGTGTTCGAGCTCAAGCCGATACTAGTGGGGAAAGGCTGGGTAAGTCGATTCGCAATGCCGAGAAAGCTAAAATCCCCGTAATGGCAGTAGTCGGGGCGAAGGAAGTTGAGTCGGATAGTCTGAGCATTCGCACCCGTGCTTCTGGAGAACTAGGAGCAATGCCAGTATCCCAGGTATTGGAAAAAATGAAGGATGCGATCGCTAAACGCGAAAATTTCTGAGCCAAGATGATTGATGATTGACTTCCTAGGGTGGGCGATGCCCGCCCTATTTGTTTGATAGTAGATCCATCTTTGCTTATCTAGATAAGCTAGCAATCTTCGATCAATAACTGCCTATTTTATCTGTGTCTATCTGCGGTTAATTTTTTTCCTAAATCACGGCTGTAATCAACAAAAAAACTAGTAGCAACCAGAAAACTCTGCTGGTGTTAGCCTAATTGCCAGTACCCCAGAATTCTATTGCCCCAACTCAACCTGTACCTTTACTCTTTCAGGATCACCAGGTTCACCGGCATTGGGAAATAAGTCAAGAGCCTCGCGAGAATTGAGGGTATCTCCCACTACTAACTCTAGATTTAGATCTTCGTTAATCCGAAAACTGGGCTGAGAGTTATCGTTTACTGCTTCGACATCCCCCGTTACCTGAGATGCTTCAGGCGAGAAGTATTGATAATCTGATCCCGATAGCCTGCGTCCCTCTACTGTGCGGAGTGATTCACCAGACAGAGTCACTGAATCATCATCGGAGTTAGATAGCTTGGTAGGGGTAGATGACTGACCATGAGCAAGTGGCGCTAACGCTGCAACTACCGCTCCGATTCCTAAGATGACCAGCGTTTTAGGTATCATTAACTCTCTCCTCTGTTTTAAATTGTCTTATACTTATCAGTTTTGATTTATTAATAGCTCTATGGCTCTCTTGTTAAGCATAGCAAAAACATCTAATAAACTGGTATCACTAGAGAATTTCTGCCAATTTTTGATGGTAAGGCACAGCATATTGAAGATTTATGCTTTTGGTAGGCACAATAGCCGAGAGGTAAGATGCCTTAGGCATGCTGGTTAGTCTGCTATCTTACACTCCAGTACCACACCGTACCTTTAGTTTTAGATCAAAAGACAGACCACATCATTAATTCTTTTGTTATTTATCTGGTTCAGCACCAAAAATTAATTTATCCTTCTCATACACTGGAATATTTATAGTTTTGATTAAACTACTTTGACCGCTCATTTCCTGATATGACCAGTCATTATCCGGGTTCCAAACTGTGCTAGGGCTGTTTAGCCTAAATTGAATTTCTTTTTTGTAATGCTCTTCTCCTCCAGGGTAGAGTTGAGAACCATCCACATCAATCTGGATGTAATAAAGATTCTGAGATTCGTCCCAAGGTTTAAGTTGAGAAATGGAACCTACTGAGTTATTCACTAAATTGACTTTTACTTCTGAAGGCTGATAAGCTTCAGCAACAATCTCACCGATATTGACAAAATATCTAAAGGATAGATTCTCAACTATTCTGGCAGGCCAAGCAGATTTATTGTAGATAATAGCCTTGATTTCAGTAACATTGTCTCCAACTAAAATCGCTTGAGATTCTACAAAAAATTCATCTTCTCTTTTTTCTGGTTCAGGAAAGTTCGCTAAGGGTTCTCCACCATATTTACTATACATTTTTGCCACGGCTCCAGTTAAACCAGCATTGTAGTCTGTGGCAACTTCTGTCATCTTAAAATTAGAGCGTTCGTCGAGGAAATTATCAGTTTTATCTGGGCCACCAACCATGGCTCCGTAGATAATGTGCCTGGATTGGTTTGGTATGCTCTTACTATTAGCCCAGGAACTATGGGCAGTTCTATGGTGAGGTTGAGTGGGATAATTATTGCCAAAACCGACTACATAGCTTCTTTGCTGCGGATTTGAGCCAAGCATGTAGTTAATTTGTCTTGTTGCAAAAGCATGGTATTTCTCTTTTTTATTGGGTTCTTTAACCCAATCACCGTAGATAAAAGCTAAGAATGCTGTCTTTGCCGAATAGCGAAGCGAACCCCATTCATCTAGCCATGCTAAACCGCCGGGAGTGTAATATATCCCCTTTTTGTTGCATCTATCAGTCCAATAATTTAACCAACGCTCGGCATCTTGGATATATTCATCTTTACCGGTTAATTTTGCAAGTAACACATAAGAACCGTAAGTTTTATCATCCCAAGTATGAGTCCAATTATAAGACTTTCCTCCATTTAGTTGCTGAGTTAATTGGGCATAATATTGTTGGGCTAAATCAAGATATTTTTGGTCATCAGTTGCTAAATAAAGCCATGCAGCACCCCAGATTAATTCATCAACATATCCATTTTTTGATTGATAAAAGTCGCTAGCTTCTGTAAGACAATCAGAATATTTTCCCTGATATTGATCGGCAAAGTCATATAGTTCCTGAGCATGTCTGAGTAGCACTTTTGCATAATCAGTATCAATATTTTTAAATACAATGGCAGAAGCAGCCATGGCGGCTGCAGTTTCTCCAGCTAAATCTGAACCAGGACAAGATGCATCTATTTTATAGGAGGGACGCTCCATTGGCATTACTTCAGCTGGCCCCCACCAAGCATGATCTAAACTGCCTTTACCAACCTGACCCCAAAGTACATTAGGTGAGGGGTGAGCTTTGATAAAGTAGTCATTAACCCAACGGAGATTGTCCAACATGTAGTTATATTGACCACTCTGTTTGTAGGCATCTTCGTATTCAATTACTCCCCAAGCTAGTAGAGTGGTTGAAGCCGCCATGGGAAAACCAAGTTTGAGATGATCTCCCGCATCATACCAGCCGCCAGTTAAGTCAATACCCTGATCAAAACCGTCTTTTAATCCGGAATCACCACGCCATGTAACTCGATTGTTAGCTGGTAGTTTTCCTGATCTTTGGGCTTCGTAAAAATAAATTGATTTCTGTAATACTTCTGCATAATTATATCTAGCTTCCGCTAAAGATTTTTGGCTATTCCAAGTCAATGATTGACATAGCAAATGGTTAATTTGATTAAATGATAAAACTAAAATTACAACCAAAAAAATTACAAATAACTTAGCTGTTTTGTATTTTCTAAGCATAAAATGAATAAAATTAACTTAAGTTCAATAATGGCAATGAATGTTACTATAAGTACTTGGGTTTCTCTACAATCTAATATCTACTTAAGATAACCATAGCTATCCGGATATTAAAGAATTTTTAGTGGTCTAAAGTTAAATAAATTTTCAACCTTGCCCCCTAATTAAGAAATTGCTTACGGTTATTGAGAGCAAGACTTACCTAAAAACGGTTAGGATCTCAGTTAGTTACTAAGCATGTAATCATCAAAATTGTATTCATGTTGATGTAACCAATCAGCTTAAGTAGTAATTTCTGTCCAATGACGATCATTCGTGTGCCTAAATCCTGGGAAATACCAGAGCAACAAGTAACGTCAGAATCTGCTTATTTCAATCGACGTCGCTTTCTCAAAACCTTAATTGGTGCTAGTTTAGGGGCAAGCATCTTGCCAATTGTCGGTTGTGAACCATCCTCTGAATCGCAGCAGGCACTAGCAGCAACTTTAGACACAACTAGTTTAAAACCAATTAAAACCAATCCGGCTTTTTCCGAGGTTGACCGACCAATCACAGATCAGCAGCTAGCTGGGCAGTACAATAACTTCTACGAGTTTGGCGGTGATAAATCGATTTGGTCGAATGCTCAAGCTTTACCTACGGAAGACTGGAAGGTGGAAGTGACGGGCTTGGTGAAAAACCCCCGTACCTATGACTTAGATGAACTCAAGAAGAAATTCCCCTTAGAGGAACGCGTATATCGGTTCCGTTGTGTTGAGGCTTGGTCGATGGTGTTGCCTTGGATTGGTTTTCCCATGAAGTCACTGGTTGCTGATGTGGAACCAACGGCTCAGGCAAAGTTTGTGCAGTTTACTTCATACTATAACCCGAAAATTACTCAAGGGCCAGGTCTGCATTTTGGACCTCTGCCTTGGCCTTACACTGAAGGTTTGCGCCTGGAAGAAATGGCGAATGAGTTAGCCTTCTTTGCGGTTGGTATCTACGGTAATACCCTACCAAAACAGCACGGTGCACCAATTCGAGCAGTGTTGCCTTGGAAATATGGTTTTAAGGGTGCAAAGTCAATAGTTAAAATTGAGTTTATGGAAGCTCAACCTGCTACATTTTGGAACACGTTAGATTCCCACGAGTACGGTTTTGAAGCAAATGTTAATCCTAACAAACCTCACCCACGCTGGTCACAAGCTACGGAAAAATTTATTAGTAAAGGACCAAATTTATCGTGGGAAAAAATCAAGACTCTTCCTTACAATGGCTACGGGGAATATGTGGGGAGTTTGTATGTTTGATGGCTGATTAGCAGGTTTTAAGACTGACGGAAGCGGAAAATAAAATAGTCTTCTGTCGGAAAAACCTGGTTTAGGGGGAGTTTCCCCCAAACCCCCTGGACAAGGTTTAATCGGTGGGGATGATTTTTTTTAAAGTCAGTACTATTTGTTATTTCGTTTTTAGGAAGCGATCGCATCTTAGCCCATGGGAGGAATTAGAGGACAGTCACTGAGGTGATAATCTGAATTAGTTATCGGGTCGCTTCCTTGTCTACATGATGAATCAGTAGATTTACACTTGCTCTGATCACCGAGAAAACTTCCTAGTAAAATTGGCTAATATGGCTTAAATGGAGAGATTAATTGAGATTTGTCCTGCTGAATAAAGCAATGCTCAGAATGACAATTCCTACTTTGATTCAGCAATATCGTATACTTAGTTACTACACCCTACCACGGTAACTGCGTCTAAAGCGACCAAAAGTAAGGTATCCTGGGTAACACGGGCGTGCAACTACCAGGCTTCGACTGTTTCCTTGGGTGCGAAATTCTCCTATACTCAGTAGCCACTTGAAAGTCGGCTGGAACGTGCATAGGAGGATTATTCGGGTTTAAGACATTCATCAAACCCAGCAAGGAAGCTGTGAACACCAACGCAGAAGCGGTAGGAAAAATTATTGAAGTCTACTAGAAAGTGACAGGCACAATCATCTGCTTAAAACCTTCAAGTAAGACATTGGAACGCAACTTAGCATCAGAGGGGCAGCGGGAAGGTGTCAAGTCTAGCATGAGAATTCATGAGCCAGAGTCCTAAATTGGAAGCGGAATTCTTTTTTGAGTTGGGATGGCGTCGTAGCGAGGTGGGGGAATACCAAGCGGCGATCGCCTCTTTTAAGCAGGCGATTCAAATTAAACCAGATTACCTGGAAGCTTGGTATCATTTGGGCATCGCTTGGAGAGATTTGGGACGTATTGAGGAAGCGATCGCCTCTTTTGAGCAGTCAATTCAAATTGAACCAGATTACCTTGATGCCTGGTACAATTTGGGCGTTGTCCAGGGATATTCAGGAAAACCGGAAGAAGCACTAGCTAGTTTTGACAAAGCACTAGAAATTCAACCCAACAATGGTTCAGTCTGGTACAATCGGGGTGTTGCTCTCTACGATTTAGGCAACCTCAGTGAAGCTGTTGTTAGCTACGACAAAGCACTAGAAAGTCAACCGGATGATGACTCAACTTGGTACAACCGTGGTAACGCCCTGACTGACTTAGAGCGTCATGAAGAGGCAATTGCTAGCTACGATAGAGCAATTCAAATTAAACCGGATTATCACGAAGCATGGAACAATCGGGGCAGTGCCCTGGGCAACTTAGGACGCTACGAAGAGGCAGTTTCTAGCTTCGATAGAGCAATTCAAATTAAGCCGAATAAATATGAGGCCTGGTACAACCGGGGTAAAGCTTTATCGGATTGGGGATGGTATGAAGAAGCAATTGACAGCTTCGATAAAGCCCTAGGATTTAATTCCTACTTACCAGAAGCCTGGAATAACCGAGGTAAGGCGCTAGGAAACCTAGGGCGTTACGAAGAGGCTGTTGCTAGCTTTGATAGGGCAATTCAACTCAAAACAGACTTTACTGAAGCTTGGTACAACCGAGGTATTGCCCTAGAAGAAGTAAAACGAGATCAACAGGCTATTGCTAGTTTTGAAAAAGCAACTCAGTTGCAGCCAGACTTTGCCGAAGTCTGGAATAGTCGCGGTATGCTACTCAGGAAACTAGGGCGTTACGAGGAAGCTATCGCTAGCTTTGAAGAGGCTACTCGATGGGAACCAGAGTTTTATGAGTGTTGGTACAACCGGGGCATGGTCTTGTTTGACTTAGGAGATTACAATGAGGCTATTGCTAGCTACGACAGAGCTACAGACACTAAGCCCGATCTTTACCAAGCTTATTACAACCGAGGCAATGCCTTGGGGAAATTAGGACGCTTCCCAGAAGCCGTTGCCAGCTATAATCAAGTTCTGGAAATTGAGCCTAATCACCACAAAGCCTGTTATAACCGAGGCATTGCTTTAGTAGAGTTAGGACACTATGCAGAAGCAATTGCTAGCTATGACCAAGCCCTAAAATTGCAACCAGACTTTCCAGAAGCCTGGAGTAATCGGGGTATTGTCCTTGATGAGTTAGGACGCTACGAAGAGGCGGTTGCTAGCTACGATCAGGCGATTCAACTCAAAGCCGACTACTTGGAAGCATGGAACAACCGGGGCGTTTCTCTAGCCTATTTGGGACGCTACGAAGAGGCAATTGCTAGCTACGACAAAGCAATGCAAATCCAACCTGATAACGCCGATACTTTTTACAACAAAGCTTGCTGTTATGCTTTGTCGAATAACGTTGAGAAAGCTCTCTTTAACCTGAGACAAGCCATCAATCTCAAACCTGAACAATACCGAGAGATGGTCAAAAATGACTCAGATTTCGAGATAATGCTCAAAGACAAACGATTTCAGTCCTTGATTCAGGAGGGAAGCAATTAATCAAAAAAAATCAATTTTTACCACCGCTAGCTGCTACCTAAGTCTAGATTTTAGTAATTTTAATTACTAAGTATTGAGCTTGTAGCGCAATTTCCATTCGAGTAAAGTATGTTGAGCTTTTTTCGCCACTCCATACTCCCTAAAATCTAGGGCTTCGTACCTGATCAATTTGAGAAAGGCTATAACAGTTTATATAGAGGTAGCTTTATTGCAAGATGAGATTTACCACAAAGCTTAAGGGTGCTTAATAGAGTAACAATGTTTGATGTTGATTCTCTATACTAGAGGCTGCCGGAAACTAGCGTAAAACTCAGATGAGGAAAAATGACTGCAAAAATTTACCTAGTAGCCCGGTTGTTCTGTTCAAATGCTGAAGCTAATTCTCAAAAAGTTGGGAATCTTCACTATTGCTGGAAGTTAACACTATCGAGACAATAAAGTTGCCTTGATAGGTGCTGGGGGTAGTGTTACACAATTGAGAAAACACTATACCTCGATGGAAAAACTGATGAAAGCATCACTGTTTATTTGACTGAACATAAATTCTGTAAGAATGTTATAATAGCAGATTATCTAGTTCTCAAAAAATTAACTGAGGGCTTTTGCTATTGAGAGATATTGGCGTGCAGCAAGCTATCTAATTGCAAGCCTTTTCAGGGTTAGCCATTTACTTGCTGAATAAAACTTTACCGCGCAGCAGTTAAGTTAATAAACCTCAGTTAAAAACCTGAGTTTTCAGCTTATCTGTAGGCAAGTACTCCTAGGAAAGTATTTTCATTTTTAATCGTCAGGTGTACATTTACTAATTTCGGAATACTCCAATAAAACCGAGAAAACGAGTATTGAAGCATCAACCCCCAATCATGCAGACTATCGCCAAGACTGAACCGAAACTTTCAAAACTCAAAACTCACCTGACGGAAATCAACGACATTGAATCTGCCGCATCCCTTTTATACTGGGATCAGGCTACTTACATGCCGCCCGGTGGTGCAAGGGCGCGTGGACGCCAACTAGCTACCTTACAAGAAATTTCTCACAGCAAATTTACTGACCCAGCTATTGGTCAGTTACTAGAGGACTTACGCCCTTTCGAGCAAAGTCTACCCGATGACTCCGACGACGCTAGCCTGATTCGTGTTACCAGAAGAAAATACGAGACAGCTGTGCGGGTGCCATCTGAATTTATGGCAAAATTTTCCAGACATCGGACTGACTCTTACGAGGCTTGGGTAAAAGCACGAACAGCTAATAACTTTGCTTTAGTGCAACCCTACCTAGAAACAACCCTGGACATGAGCCGCGAACTGGCCAACTTTTTCCCAGGCTATGAACACATTGCTGATCCATTAATTGACTTTTCCGACTACGGGATCAAAACTTCCTTTGTGCGGTCACTCTTTGCCGAGTTACGAGAGCAACTAGTACCCATCGTAGAAGCTATTACTGCTCAAAGTTCTCCCGACGACAGCAGCTTACTCCAGCCTTATCCTCAAGCCAAACAACTGGATTTCACACTCAAAGTGATGTCCCAGTTAGGTTATGACTTCCAAAGGGGGCGTCAAGACCAAACTCATCACCCCTTTATGATCAACTTCTCGACGGGTGATGTACGAATTACCACCCGTGTCTATGAAAATGATTTATCACAGGCACTATTTAGCACGATCCACGAGATGGGTCACGCCCTGTACGAACAAGGGGTCAACCGGGAGTATGAAGGCACGCCCCTGGCCGGTGGGACTTCTGCCAGTGTCCACGAGAGCCAATCACGGCTTTGGGAAAACCTTGTTGGGCGTTCTCTGGGTTTCTGGCAATTCCTTTATCCCCAGCTAGTTGCCTTATTTCCGGCGCAGCTTGCTGAAGTTCCTCTCGATACCTTCTATCGGGCAATCAATAAAGTCGGGCGCACCCTAATCCGCACCGATGCTGACGAGGTGACCTACAATCTTCACGTCATGATTCGCTTCGATTTAGAACTAGAGATGCTTGAGGGCTCCTTGGATATCCGGGATCTCCCTGAAGCTTGGAACGAACGCTATCGGTCTGACTTGGGCATTGTCCCCAGCAGTGATAGTGAAGGTGTGTTGCAAGATGTTCACTGGTACACCGGTCAGATTGGAGGAGTGTTTCAGTGTTACACCCTGGGCAACTTAATCAGTGCCCAGTTCTATGAAGCTGCTCTACTAGCTCACCCAGAAATACCAAGACAAATAGAGCAGGGAAATTTCAGAACATTGCACAATTGGTTAAAAGAGAAAATTTATCAGCACGGTTGCAAATACACAGCAGCAGAACTGATCAAAAGTGTTACTCAGGACACTTTAAGCATTGATCCTTTCATTCGTTACATTCAGCAAAAATACAGCCAACTTTACGCTCTGTGATTACTACTACATGTAAATGTTTGTAGTCTACGTTAAGAAATAAGTATTCCTTCTTAAGGAATACTTTTTCCTGAGTACCAATGTGTAACCTTGTTGTTGGTATCTTGTATTTTCTTTTTCGGGAGTTGCAATGATCGATTTAATAAGGAACGTTCTTGATAGTGATGAGAAAAGCGAGTTACGTCAGTTTTTCAGTCAGTTGCGCACTTCAGAACGTAAGTATCTACTGCGAAATGATATAGTTTCTGCCTTTTCTGAATACTGCACTACACACAAAAAACCGGACTATTTTTCCGAATCGTCCCAGCTAGGTAAACTAGTCTATTACACTCAGGAAATTATTCTGGAGAATGAAGATCTCTACCTAGTCATCAGACCAAAAATTACGGCTCAAGAAGTCTTTAGAGTTCTAGAAGACTTGACAGTTGAGGAAGTAGCAATACAAGAGCTTTTGGATCTACGCGATCGCATCGTTAATCGCTACCATCCAGCAGAAGGGGATGTCCTAGAACTTGATTTTGGTCCTTTCTACGATTATTCCCCCAGAATTCGCGACTCCAAAAATATTGGAAGAGGTGTCAACTACCTCAACCGCTTTCTTTCTAGTAAGCTTTTTCAAGACCCCCGACAGTGGCAGGACTCTTTATTTAATTTCCTAAGCATCCATCAGTTTCAGGGAACTAAGCTCCTGATCAATGAACGCATTAAAAGCCAACGACGTCTTTCAGATCAGATAAAGCGGGCTTTAGATTTTGTCAGCGAGCGTCCCACCCAGGAACCTTACAAAGAATTTCGTTTCAAGCTGCAAGAGATGGGCTTTGAAGCCGGTTGGGGAAATACCGCCAGTCGGGTGCGGGAAACTCTGGAGATGCTAGACGAACTGATTGACTCTCCTGATGACGAGGTGCTCGAAAAATTCCTCTCCCGTATTCCGATGATCTTTCGGATTGCTTTAGTCTCGATTCATGGCTGGTTTGGGCAAGAAGGAGTTTTAGGACGTCCTGATACTGGCGGTCAAGTAGTCTATGTCCTCGACCAAGCACGCAGTCTAGATAAGCAATTACAAGAAGATATCCGGCTGGCAGGATTGGAAGGGCCAGAATTTAAGCCCAAAGTCATCATCCTCAGCCGCTTAATTCCCAATAGCGATGGCACCCGTTGTAACGAGCGCTTAGAAAAAGTCCACGGCACCGATAATGCCTGGATTTTGCGGGTGCCCTTCCGGGAGTTTAATCCTAAGCTAACTGACAACTGGATTTCTCGATTTGAGATTTGGCCTTATCTAGAAACTTATGCCATCGACGCAGAAAAAGAACTGCGAGCAGAATTCCAAGGTGTTCCAGACTTCATTGTTGGTAACTATTCTGATGGCAATTTAGTTGCATTCTTACTAGCACGACGCCTAGGTGTAACTCAAGCTATTGTTGCCCATGCCCTAGAAAAATCCAAATACCTATTTAGTAACCTTTACTGGCAAGACTTAGAGAACCAATACCACTTCTCATTGCAATTTACCGCTGACTTAATCGCCATGAATGCGGCGAACTTAGTCATCAGCAGTACCTATCAAGAAATTGTCGGGAAGCCGGATAGTGTGGGACAGTACGAGTCTTACCAAAACTTCACGATGCCAGATTTATATCACGTTGTTAACGGGATTGAGCTATTTTCTCCTAAGTTCAACGTGGTGCCACCTGGGGTAAATGAGAGCGTCTACTTCCCCTACAACCGCACACAAGACCGTGTTCCCGCCGATGCTGAACGGCTAGAAGAACTGCTGTTTACCTTAGAAGACTCCTCTCAGGTGTATGGCACCCTTGAGGATCCCAGAAAGCGCCCTCTATTTTCTATGGCGCGTCTCGACAGGATTAAGAACTTGACGGGTTTAGCAGAATGCTTTGGTAAAAGCAAGGAATTGCAGGAGCGTTGTAACCTGATTTTAGTTGCCGGTAAATTACGCGTTGAGGAATCAAACGACAACGAAGAAAAGGAAGAAATAATCAAGCTTTATCGAATCATCGATGAGTATAACCTACACGGTAAATTCCGTTGGCTGGGTGTTCGTTTAGCTAAAGGTGATTCGGGTGAAATCTATCGCGTAATTGCCGATAACCAGGGTATCTTTGTCCAGCCAGCACTATTTGAAGCCTTTGGTCTTACCATCTTAGAAGCAATGATTTCTGGTTTACCAACCTTTGGCACTAAGTTCGGTGGACCTTTAGAAATTATTCAGGACAAAGTGAATGGTTTTCTAATTAACCCCACCAACCATCAAGAGATGGCTCAAAAGATCTTGGATTTTGTGTCTAGATGTGATCAAAATTACCATGCTTGGGAAGAAATTGCCAATCGCGGTATGGACAGAGTTTACACTACGTACACCTGGAAAATCCATACAACGCGGCTACTATCTTTAGGTCGGATTTACGGCTTCTGGAACTACACTTCCAAAGAAAACCGGGAGGACATGATGCGCTACATTGAGGCGCTGTTCTATCTGATCTACAAGCCACGTGCTCAGCAGCTATTAGAGGAACATATGCATCGTTAAGCTGCTTTCTTCAGGAAGCAAGACTAGCTCAAAAGCCACGTCTACAATAGACGTGGTTTACTATTATTGGCAGGAAAAAATAGGGGAGCTGAATTTTTTCTTTAGTAAGACAGGCGTGAAGTAACAATCAACCCCTTAAACACAAAAAAATGGTCTTTCTTAAGAACTCACTATTTTCTTTTGGCAACAAACCTCTATTACCTCAACCGATAGATTAGAGAGCTTGATCTACAAGAGGTCACACCAAGCGTCTCACTAAATAATTGAGTACAACACCACCGATACTGATGTTGATTGAAAGTATATCTGCATTAGTCATCATCACAATTTTGCTGCTAGTAGAGATAATCCAAAATCCAAAATTGAGTTACTCAACTGGCTACAGTGTTAAGAGAAAAGCAATTAGTACGAAACTGAGAGTCAAGGCAAAAATGAGAGCATATTCGAGCCGATTACTCAGAAATCCGATCAGGGTGACGACGCCGATAATTAGCAAAAAAGCGCCAACATAGATCAAGTTTTCTAAACCCCCGGCGATCAAGGGGTCTTTTTGAGGTGCGTCAACCGAGGGATTGGCTGGAATGGTCTCGTCTGTTGGTACTTGTGATATCTGGTATATTCGAGTGTTCATTGCTAGAAAAGCAGGAAGTTTGCGGTAAATGCGATTATTGTAATTTCTTAGGTCGCTCCAAATTCTTGAACACAAGAAACAGCCGCATTGCACTAAATTTTTAATTGTGATTGATTTGTTCAAAACGAACACGCAGACCGTCTTTAGGTCGCCGCGTAGGAATTGTTACTGGTTCAAGGCTTTGTTGTGGTAGCAGTTTCCATTGGTAACTCCGCAATAGCTTAGCAGCAATAATCTTCATTTCTAGCTTGGCAAAGGCAATTCCTAGACAGATACGCGGTCCACCACCAAAACCGATGAGGCTGAAAGGCTTTTGTTTATGTTCCTGACGCTCTGGGCTGAATCTATCTGGGTCAAATCGCTGGGGTTCTGGATAAATTGAGACCAGTTGGTGTGTCCCTAGGATGGAATACACCAACTGCCAGCCCTCTGGCACATGGAAGCCATTAAACTCAAAGGGTTTGATGACGCCCCGGAATCCACCCCCAACTGGTTGATGGAGTCGTTCTATCTCGCAGAAAATTTGGTCTAAATAGGACATTTTGCCTAATAGCTCTAGGCTGATTTCCCCTTGTTCAGCAAGAGCTAATTGTTCCTCTCTGGCTCTTTGCAATACCTCTGGGTGACGCCCTAACTCTAGGCAAAACCAGGTCAGCATTGAGGTGGTGGTTTCGTGACCAGCAAACAGCAAGAGCATCGCTTGAGCAGTTAGTTCTTTTAAGCTCATACCGTTGCCTTCTTCATCTTTTGCTTGCACTAAGAGGCTAAGAGCATCATTGGTGGGCTGTTGCTGGCGTTGGCGCACTACTGTAGTAATGTACTGCAATAGCTGGTCACGAGCTGCCAAAGCACGTCCATATTTAGTTATCGGCAAAGGTAAGGGGTTGATCGCAAATAGACCGTTAGTCAGCGTTGTGAATAGTTCGCTCAGTGTCGGGGAGGTTTTAGTCGGCAAACCCCAAGCAGTTTTTCCTGCTTGAAGGTTTAAATCCCTCCCCTCTGAATCGGGTTTAGCACCTACCAATAGCTGGCTAGCAATCTCAAAAGTTAGCTGTTTGAACTCCTCAAACCATCTAAATTCCCGTTTCTCTTGCCATTTCTGCAGATACTCTTGGGTAATCGACTCCATTGTGGTGAGGTAGCGGGCTAAGGCTTGTCCATGAAACGCGGGCATCATTAGGCGTCGGTTCCGTAGATGTTCCTCTCCGTCTTGAACAAATAGAGATTCCCCTAGCAACTGCTTAAAATTGTCCGGCCAGCCTTCCCGCCAAGAAAAATGATCCATATGGGTAGAGAGGACAAATTCCACTGGCTCTGGACCAACCATAAATACAGTTGGTTTGCCCAGAATGTGGGTTTTAAAGATAGCGCCATACTTTCTATAGTGCTTCTCGATAAACTGACGGTCGAAGATAAATGATAGTGTTTCCCCAAGCAAGGGCAGACCGTAGTGACCTGGTGGAAGTTGGCTACTGTGCATAATAATCAGTTGTCTCGACTAAATTAGATTCAGATATAGATTAAGTTACTTTTTCTAGAAACCGCTTTCCTAAAAGTTAGCGAAAATAGTGAGGGGCAATTGCCGATAATAGTCCAGTTGCTCTTTGGAAAAACCATCCATTTAAAGGTAGGTGTTCTCGATGAACACAATTCCCACTTCCCTACAAGCTGAGACAGCGGCGACAACTCATGAAATTCAGAGTGTGCAGCAAACAACCTGTTGTATTGTCGGCAGCGGGCCGGCTGGAGCTGTCTTAGCACTACTTTTAGTGCAACAAGGTATTACCGTAACCTTGCTGGAAGCACACAAGGATTTTGACCGAAAATAATGGGATTCAAGCCTCCCCCCTTCCAGGGGGACTTTGTTTATGATATGTTTTTGATGTAGGTTTTTCCACGTCAAATGATTGTCTTAGAGTTCAAGGCTAAGGGAAAAACAACTCAATACGCTGCTATAGATGAGGCGATTAGAACCGCTCAATTCGTCCGCAACAAAGTTATCCGTCACTGGATGGATAATCGAGGTGTAGGACAAAAAGAGCTGTATCGCTACAACACTAAGCTCAGAGCTGAGTTTCAATTCGTGAAAGCCTTGAACTCTCATGCTTGTCAGGTTGCAGTTGAAAGAGCCTATAGCGCTATTGCTCGGTTCTACAGCAATTGTAAGAAGGCTATTCCAGGGAAGAAAGGCTATCCAACGTTTAAGAAAAATTGTCGATCACTCGAGTACAAAACTTCAGGATGGTCGCTTTCTGCCACCCGAAAACAAATCACTTTCACGGATAAGAAAGGGATTGGCAAGCTTAAACTCAAAGGGACGTGGGATTTAAACTACTACCAGTTAGAACAGATAAAACGAGTTAGGTTAGTGCGTCGTGCCGATGGGTACTATGTTCAGTTCTTGGTAAGTGCCGAGAACAAAGTAGACATTAACCCAACAGGTAAAACTATTGGATTAGATGTTGGACTCAAAGAGTTCTACACCGATAGCAATGGACACACTGAAGCTAATCCTAGGTTTTATCGAACAGGCGAGAAGCGGCTGAGGTTTAGACAACGCCGTGTTTCTCGCAAGAAAAAAGGCTCAGCCAACCGTAAAAAAGCCATTAATCGACTAGGACGAGTACACCTCAGAATAAGTAGGCAACGTGAAGAACACGCCAAAAGACTGGCGCGTTGCGTAATCCAATCTAACGATTTGGTAGCCTATGAAGATTTGAGGATTAGAAACTTAGTTAAAAATCATTGTCTTGCCAAATCTATTAATGATGCAGGTTGGTATCAATTCAGGAAGTGGCTAGAGTATTTCGGGGTTAAGTTTGGCAAGATAACTATTGCGGTTAATCCTTCCTACACTTCGCAAAAATGCTCTAGTTGTGGCACTCTTGTCAAAAAGTCCCTATCGATGAGAACCCATATTTGTCAGTGTGGGTTCGTGTTAGATAGAGACTGGAACGCCGCTATCAACATCCTGAAATCAGCCTTGAGTACCACAGGGCATGTGGGAACTTGGGTCATCAACCCGAACGCTTTGGGAGATTCGACCTCTACTTTGATTGGAGAAATCCTGTTAAAGCAAGTTGGGTCTATGAACAAAGAATCTCCGCACTTATAGGACGGAGAGTGTCAACGTGATTTTCGAGGTGACACAATTCACCCCTCAGTTATGGAAATTATGGAGGAAATCGGTCTAGCTGAGCGCCTGCTGCAACTGCCTCATGCCAAGATGCGTAATCTTACCCTGAAGACCCCTAGTGGTTCTTTCACACCTGCTGATTTCAGTCGTCTGAAAACGCAGTATCCCTATATTACGATGATGCCTCAGGTGCAATTTCTGGAGTTTATCATCGAGGAAGCGAAACTTTATCCCAACTTTCAGCTGTTGCTGGGGGCGAACGCCCAGGAGTTAATTGAGGAGAATGGTGTGATCAGGGGTGTCCGCTATCGGGGACACGGTGGCTGGCAGGAAGTACGCAGTCAGCTCACAATTGGCGCAGATGGTCGTCACTCGCGCCTACGTCAACTGGCTGGATTTGAGTCAATCGTTACCTCGCCGCCGATGGATGTTCTCTGGTTCCGTTTGCCACGCCGACCAGAAGAACCAGAAGGCGGTATGGGTCGTATTACTCAAGGGAAAATGGTGGCTATGCTCAACCGCTCCGAATCCTGGCAGATTGCCTATGTTTTTCCCAAGGGCGGCTATCAGCAGATTCGTGCTGCTGGCTTGAAAGCGCTGCGAGAGTCACTGGTTAAAGTGGTGCCGGAATTAAGCGATCGCGTGCAGCTTCTTCAGGATTGGTCAGAAGTTGCCTTTCTCTCAGTTGAGTCCAGCCGCCTGAAACGTTGGTATCGGCCTGGACTACTACTAATTGGCGACGCTGCCCATGTGATGTCACCAGTCGGCGGAGTTGGCATTAATTATGCAATTCAAGATGCAGTTGTGGCAGCTAATGTCCTAGGGGAGCCACTGAGGGCTGGTCACCTACATCTGTGGGATTTGGCAGAGGTACAACGCCAACGGGAGTGTTCTACACGCATTATCCAGAAGTTGCAGGCTTTAGTTCAGCAGCAGATAGTTGCTCGTGCCCTCAACTCAAGTCAACCATTCCGATTGCCTGGCTTTCTCCGTGTGCCTCTCTTGCGTGATCTACCTGGGCGCTTAATTGGTTTAGGTCTGTGGCGGGTTCACGTTCAGAAGTCTGTGGGGGCCAAACTATCGTAACTTGTTCACGGTGTGACTCTTAATATTTTCTTAGATTAGGGCTTGATAGCTGCTATCAAGTCCAGGGAGATTTCTTTGGTAATTTTATCTATATTAAAAGCTCGAATACTCTTGCTAAGCTTACTTTACTTGCCTTTTTCTCATCACTTGCATCAATTATGAGTGGTAAACTTGTGGTGTTGAGGTAACAGGTGCTATATGCCACAAACTATATACGTAACTCAGCAAACGACCTTTAAGCAGAGTACTGGTGACTCATCCCAACTACCACCCAGCCAAAGACTGGCAGTACCTAGGGGTGCTAGCTTTGAGGTTACAAGCTATCGGCTGGAATTTGATCACTACCGAATCGAGTTACCCGGAAGTCTCGGAGGGTTTCAGTCGTGGTTTGTTTTCAATGGTCATTCCCGGATAGGAGGCGATGTCCCAGTCACAAAACAACGAGCAACAGTAGTCACTCAAGGTTTACCCCTGAATGTGCGCTCCAGTCCAGTTATTGATGGCAATGTTATCGATAGTCTGCCCAATGGCACCCTGGTTGAGGTTTGGGATTTCCAACATAACCAAGACGGAGATTGGCGTTATGGTGGCAGACCAGGAACCACTAACCCTGGCTGGATGGCTGCTCAATTTCTGAAACTCCTGTAATTGTCCAAAAAAGACCCCTAATTTATCAGAGGGAGTGTCAATCGGGGCGATTGGCGATTCGATCGCCTGTTTTAACATCAAACCAGTGAATCGACTGCGGTGGTATCGCCAGAGTCACTTCCTCTTCTGACCAGGTTAGATTAAGGGGCAAAAGAGCACGAATCGTTATCGAGTCTGAACCTTTAACCCGCACACTAATGAGATTCTGCATACCCAGGTTTTCCACCAAGAAAATCCGGCCTTGAATTGTCTGCTGGTCTTCCGGCTTGGCAAAGGAAACATCTTCTGGTCGGATACCCAGCACAATCTGCGGCGGTACTTGAGCAAGATTAGGCAAGGAAATTTTAAATTCACCCAACAGCGCATGGTTACCCTGACAACTCAGCGTTAGTAAGTTCATCTGAGGAGAACCGACAAAACCGGCCACAAACTGATTAGCTGGCTGAGTATAAATACGCTGCGGTTCATCTAGCTGCTGCACGTCACCTTCAAAAAGTACTGCCACTTTCGTCGAAAGGGTCATAGCTTCTGTCTGGTCGTGAGTTACGTAGACCACAGGTGCTTTTTGTGTGGCAAATAGTTGTTTCAAATCTGCCCGCACTTGCTCTCGTAATAAGGCGTCAAGGTTACTTAAAGGTTCATCCAGTAAAAAGACGTCCGGTTTACGCACCAATGCCCGTCCCAGAGCAACTCTTTGCCGTTGACCACCAGACATTTGACCAGGTTTGCGATCCATTAAGTGTTCTAGTCCTAGTTTGCCCACAACTTCTTGGACACGCTGGCGAATTTCTTCAGTCGAAATTTTGCGTAACTTGAGACCAGCAGCGATGTTTTCATAGACCGTCATGTGGGGGTAGAGAGCATAGCTTTGGAATACCATAGCAATATTGCGATCGCCTGGTCTCACTTTGGTAACATCGCGTCCGCTAAGTACCACCTTGCCACGGGTAGGTTGCTCTAGCCCAGCAATCAGCCGCAACAGTGTTGATTTACCACATCCGGAAGGCCCGAGTAAAGTGAGAAACTCTCCTTCATCAACACCAACACTGACGTCTTTAACCGGAATAACTTGAGGATTGTAGGTCTTGTTGAGATTATGTAATTCGAGTTTAGGCATATTTATTATTAGTAGGTTAAACTTGCTTGGAAAATTTAAGGCAGTTAATCTTCAACCCTTAACAGCACCAGCAGTTAGACCCTGAACAATCTTGCGTTGGAAGAACATTACCAGTAACACCAAGGGTAAGGTTCCCAAAACTGTAGCAGCAGCAATGGAACCGTAAGGAATTTCTAATGCTGAAACACCACTTAATTGAGCAGCAGCTACGGGAATTGTTTTCATCTGTTCACGGGTAATGAACGTCAAGGCGAAGATAAACTCATTCCAGGCAAAGATAAAGGTGAGAATGCCTGTGGTAACTAAGGCAGGAAGCGTCATCGGCAGCACGATTTGGGTCAGCATTTGCACAGTATTATAGCCGTCAATCTTGGCTGCGTCTTCTAGGTCTTTGGGCAACTGTTGGAAAAAACTCCGCATTACCAAAATTGTCAGAGGTAAATTAATACCAATGTAGGGAATAATCAAGGCTAAATAATTGTTACCTAATCTCAGAGTTTGAATGATTTCTAATAATCCCAAGAATAAGAGAATAAAAGGAAATAAAGTAATAATCAGAACGCCAGCTAGGATAAATTGTTCGCCCTGAAGACGCAGCCGTGCCAAAGCGTAAGCTGCTGGTGCGCCAATTACCAAGCACATTAATGTGGAAGTAATGGAAACAAAGGCACTGTTGAAGATATAAAGAGCAAAGGGGCGACGGGTAAATAAATCTACGTAGTGTTGCAGTGTGTACCGACCGGGAAAATAGACGTTGGGAACGGCGGTTATATCCTCGTTAACTTTAACTGAAGTGAGCAATTGCCAGAGAACTGGCGCTAGACAAAAAACGACGAGCAAGAAGATTCCTATGGGGAGGATGACTTGCTTAAGTATATTGATGCCGCTGCCTTTGCTCGGGGTGCTTGAAGAATCTTGAATTGTCGTCATGATTTATCGTGGTTTGCAATTGGATATAATGAAAGTTGAGGTAGGGAGGAGGGGATAAAGGGGACAATAGTGAGGTGTTTGTCTCTCATTTATCATTGCTATATTTGCCTCTATAGCTACAAGAAAATTTAGCAGTTATGGATGCTTTTACTCACAAAAAGAACAGGACAAATAATTAAATTCCAGGGACATTAGTACGGGATTTACTCAGCAAAAAGCTGGCAATTGCTACAGCAGTAACCAGCAACAGAAAGGTCACCACCACTAACGCCGCTCCGTACCCAAAATCTAGATAACGCATGACAGTAGAATAGATGTAGAGTGAGACTACCTCGGTGGCACCACCAGGGCCGCCTCCTGTCATCACCTGGATCAGGTCGAAAATACCAAAAGCTTGAGCAAAACGGAATAGCAGGGCAATTAAGATTTGCGGCATTAGTAGTGGCAAAGTGATTTTGGTAAAACTCTGCCAAGGCGTTGCTCCGTCAATAGCGTAGGCTTCGTATAAGTCTTGGGAAATTGATTGCAAGCCTGCGAGGAGTAAGATACTGATAAAAGGAGTAGTTTTCCAAACATCAGCCGCGATGACCGTCATCATGGCAGTAGTTGGCATGCCCAGCCAATTGATTCCTTGCTCAATGATGCCCAAACGCATTAAGATATCGTTCCAAACGCCGAATTGGTCGTTAAAAATCCAAGCCCACGCTAGACCAATCAGGGCAGTTGGCAGTGCCCAAGGAAGAATAGCAATAGTTCGCACAATGCTACGACCTCTAAAGGCTTGATTGAGAATTAAAGCAATTGCCATTCCCAGTACTAGCTCAATAATGACTGAGGCTGAGGTAAAAACTGTCGTATTCCAGAGAGTTTGCCAGAAACGACTATCCCCTGCCATACGGGCGTAGTTATCTAAACCAGTGAAGACTGGTTCTAGCTTTGTCCCCAAGTTTCTGGTGAACAAACTCAACCAAAACGAGCGCAAAATGGGATAACCATAAACCAGCAATAGAACCAAGATAGCAGGTGTGATCAAGAGCCAGCCTGTCCTGCGTTCCCTTGCTTGTATTGGGTCAGATTTCGTTGATTGCATGTTTAATAATTGGTGATCACTCTAGGATATGAAGGTTGGTTTGCTGAAAACTAAATGTTCTGCCGACAATTCAGACAAGGCAACCTTCCCACTTCTATCTCTTTAGTAAGCGCCGTGTTTCATTAGCAGCAGACTGCATGGCTTTTTCAGGAGTGGTAATTTCTGTTAGTGCGGCGCTGAGGTAGCGCTGCAAAATATCGGATGCTTGGACATATTGCGCGATTGGGGGTCGTAAAACGGCACTCTCGACGACATCGAGCAAATCTGGGTAGTAATTATACTTAGCAACGATTTGCGGGTCTGTGAATAATTTTCTCCGGCTGGGTACATAGCCTGTCTCTAGGACAACTCGGCGCTGTGCTTCCTCTCTGGTGAAGTATTCAATCGCTTTCCACGCTTCTTCAGGGTGTGCCGTAGTTTGGGAAATTCCGATGCCCCAACCACCTAAACAAGCACCACTGCTCTGACCGGGAGCATGTACCATGGGTTTAATTTCAATTTTGCCTGCCACTGCTGAATCGTCCGCATTGGCTAAGGGCCAGACATAGGGCCAGTTGCGTAGAAATACCGCTGCGCCACTTTGGAACAAACGTCGGGTTTCTTCTTCTTGGTAAGTGGTGACTCCGGAGGGAGAGATTCCTTTCTCGATGGTGCTGCGCAGAAAATCTATCGCCTCAATTGCTTCCGGTTGATCTAGTCCCACTTCTAGGGTTTCTGGGTTAACCCAGAAACCGCCAAAGCCTTCCAGAATCTCGACAAACATTGCTGCTAAGCCTTCATATTGTCTGCCTTGCCAGATATAGCCCCAGGTAGCAGCGCCTTTTTGTTGTAAGTCTTGCGAAATTTGCACCAACTCCTGGAAGGTTTCCGGTGGTTGGTAGCCCGCTTCTGCCAATAAATCTTTACGGTAGTAAAGCATCCCGGCATCAGAACGGAAGGGCATACGATACAGTCCGCCTTCGTAGCGTCCGCCTTCTACATCCTTATCTAGAAATGGTTGTAACTCTTGGTCGGTGACTTTGTCAGAGAGGTCTAGCAACCAACCTGCTGCCGCAAATTTAGGGGCCCAGATGACATCCATGTAGATTAGGTCATAAGGAGAATCACCCAGAATAAATGCAGAGGTGTATAGGTTCTCCACTAAATCTGCGGCATTAGGACCCTCAAGGATGTTAATCCGAATGCCTGGGTTTTCTTCTTCAAATGGCTTGACTAGCAGCTCATTCCAATATTCAACTTCAGGAGCATTCATCAACATCGTCAGCACTACTGGTTGCTGGGTTAGTGCTGGCAGTACTAAAAACTGGAATACCAGAAGTAGGGCAATGCAGATTGCCACAATTTGAGGGATTCCTAATCTTCTAATCAATAGTTTTAGGCGTCTTTGCAGTCCGCCCAATTGCTTAATATTTTCCATTTTCAATAGGCAAAATCTGGAAATTAATTATGAGAGCAAATAGCTCGGATGCACTGTCCAATAATTATAGACCTTATTGTACTGATGTCCCTATTTAAGGTTCTATTACCTGCTCAGATCAATTAATGTGAAAAAATGTAAATAAGCGCTTTACTTAACTTTCTTGAAGAAAGCTGCACATCAGCGCAATTACTGCCAAACTGTTAATGTTCTATCACTCAGCCGTGGGAATTTTGGCAGTGAAATACGAAATTCGCTACAAGCCGGCCTTTGCGGCAATTTTTATTAACCTTGAGCCTGGTGAGACGATTACCGCTGAAGCGGGTGCAATGACCAGTATGGATACTCAAATCACCATGGAAACTGATTTTTCTGGTGGCTTCTTCGGGGCTTTGCTCAAAAAATTCTTTGGTCAAGAATCATTATTTGTTAATACTTTTAGTAATCAAACCCAGCAACCATTAAACCTGGTACTTACCCAGTCTACCATTGGCGATATTGCTTGTGTTGAATTAAGGGGAAACGAACTCTGTTTTCAACCTGGTGCCTATATTGGTCATACTCCTGGGACGAAATTAGGCATTCGTTGGGCAGGTTTTAAGAGTTGGTTCTCAGGCGAAGGACTTTTCAAAATCAAAGTTAGTGGTAACGGTAAGGTTTTTTTTGGTGCCTATGGCGGCCTCACCAGTAAACAGATTGATGGCGAATTTATTGTCGATACTGGTCACTTAGTAGCTTATGAACCAGGAATTCGTATGCAGATTGGACTAGCTGGTGGCTGGTTAGGCTCTATTACTTCGGGGGAAGGATTTATTAGTAGACTGACTGGTCAAGGTGAGATTTATTTACAGTCTCGTAGTATTGACGGATTAGTAAAGTATTTACGTCCTAAACTCCGTTAATTAATATCAGTATAGGAGAGGAAAAGAAATAGGTAACAGTATTAAAAATCTCTTGCTGTTTGAGTCTTATTGGGAATTTATAGCCTAACCTGACTGCAACTGGCATATCTAAACATTTCAATAACGAATAAACTGACCATTTAACTTAGGAAAACTAGATGGATATAGAACTTTTGCACCAACCCGACAGTGCAATTGCTCGTGTCGTCCTAGATGCTAATGAAGAATTAGTTGCAGAAGCAGGCTGCATGATAGCTATGAATGGCTCAATTAATGCCAGCACCACTTTGCGACAAGGCAAAGGAGGTGGCATTATGGGTGGACTAAAACGTATAGCCAGCGGTGAATCACTATTTTTGAGTGTTTTTCGCTCTCCTGTTGCAGGAGGAGAAATCTTTCTGGCACCCAAGTTAATGGGTGATATCTTACTTTATTAAATGAATGGTCAAGAGTTAGTTGTACAGGCGACTTCTTATCTGGCTAGTGCTTCGGGTGTCGATATTGATTTAGGATTCCAGGGTTTCAAGTCCCTATTTTCTGGGGAATCAATTTTTTGGTTGGTTATTAGTGGTTATGGTTCTCTATTACTGAACTCATTTGGTGCAGTTTATCAAGTGCCAGTGGATGGGGAATATATTGTTGATACTGGTCACATTGTTGCCTTTGAAAAAAGCCTAACTTTTGAGATTACTAAAGCTGGTTCTAGCTGGATTGGTGCTTTTCTGGGAGGAGAAGGACTGGTTTGCCGCTTTAAAGGACAGGGCAAAATTTATTGCCAAACTCACAACTCTAGTGCTTTCGCTCGGCAAGTAGGTTCTCAACTGCCACCGCGCTAGTGATGGTTTAAGGAAATTTATCAATAATCACTAATAAATAGCCGTTACTAAATAACAATGATTGATGAAATTGCCTATAAAATTGAACATGCTCCAGCCTATGCTTCATTGATTCTGAACTTACGAACAGAGCAAACTGTGTTAGTCGAATCAGGAGCAATGGCGGCAATGGACTCTTGCATCAAGATGAATTCTAGAGTGCGAGGCAGCTTGATGAAAGGCTTGGGGCGGATGGTGAGTGGTGAGTCTTTATTTATCAGTGAATTTACCGCTCAAGGACAACCAGGGAAAATTTATGTCTCACCTGGAGTGCCTGGAGATATTCAGCATTACTATTTGCACAGCAATGCTTTACTGGTGCAATCTTCGGGGTTTGTTGCCTGTAGTAAAGGAGTGGAAATTGATACGCAGTTTCAAGGTTTTAAAGGCTTCTTTAGTGGCGAGTCTTTGTTCCTAATTCGAGCTACGGGTCAAGGGGATTTTTGGTTTAGTTCCTATGGGGCAATTATTGAAATTCCTGTGGCAGGTGATTATGTAGTAGACACAGGCTATATTGTCGCTTTTGAAGATACTTTAAATTACCAGGTCGAGATGCTAGGTGGCTTATCATTTAGAGGTCTAAAAACTGGTATTTTAGGAGGAGAAGGATTAGTATGCCGTTTTAGTGGTCAAGGACGCTTATGGGTTCAATCTCGTAAGCTTTATGGTCTGATTAATTTCTTAAATCCCTTCCGTCCAACTAAGAGTAGTTAACAGCTTATCACCTAAATTTGGGCGCTGAAACGAGAATTAGAGCGATTTTCTTGCCCGTGGAAGACAAAAATCAACCGAACACACTACACAATCGTAATCCCCCCCCAAGTAACCGCCAATTGCTTATTTTATTGGGGCTATTTGTCACCTTTATTGTTGGCATTATTGGGCTGTTGAATTTGCTAATTAACGGTCTAATTGGGCTAATTCCTCTCAGTGTGGAGCAAAGCTTAGGAGCTGTGATCATTCCGGTTTACGAGCAGCAAGCTCAACCCTCACCAGCTCAAGATACTCTTAATCAACTGCTAGCGCAATTGGAAAAACAACTGCCAGCAGAGCAACGTCAACAGCGAAATTATCGGGTACTCTATTTACCAGACTCCACTGTGAACGCCTTGGCGCTACCTGGAGATCTGATTGTGATTTATGCTGGTTTAGTGAAACAGGCAGAGTCAGAAAATGAACTGATGATGGTCTTGGGGCATGAGTTGGGTCATTTTGCCCATCGCGATCAGCTACGGAATTTAGGAAGAGCAATACTGGTACAGGCAGCCGTCGCTTATTTTATCGGTGATGCAGGAGCTATACAATCTCTGACGGCTTCCGGAGTTAGGGCAATAAGTCGGTCACAATTTTCCCAGTCTCAGGAGCGTCAGGCAGATGAGTTTGGCTTGAGTTTATTGCAACAGACTTACGGTCATGTTGCCGGAGCAACGGATTTTTTTGCCAGGATGAGTCGGCAAAAGGAATCATCTTTAGCGTTTTTATCAACTCATCCGGCTCCAGGTAAGCGGGTTGTCGAGTTACAACGTTTGATCAAGAAGCGGCATTATCCACTCAAAGAGCGATCGCCTCTGCCGCCAACTCTCACCGATTTGAAATTACGGGAAACAAAAGCAGCAAAAGCCGTCTCAATGCTCGAAGATATCTCTGTAATGCACTAAATCTAGATCCACAATTACTGGTAAAGCTTCAAAGCATCTTTGAGCTAATTCCCAACGCTCTTCTCGTTGGAGCATTTTGATTAATTTCTGCCGCAAACTTAATAAATAGTTGACATCATTAGCGGCATATTGTAGCTGCTTATCTGAGAGATTGGAGGCATTACCCCAGTCGGAACTCTGAGCAGTCTTATCCAGTTCTATCTGTTCTAACTCTAGGACTAACTCCTTAAGACCATGTCGGTTAGTATAGGTGCGAGCCAACTTACTAGCAATTTTTGTGCAAAATATGGGTCTAACCTGAATATCAAGATTCTGCTGTAGCATGGCTAGATCAAAACGAGCAAAGTGAAACACCTTAACCACATCAGGTGCCTCAAATAAGCGTTTTAAGTTAGGAGCCTCTGTTTGTCCTTTGGCAATGCGAACAACGCTTACATGACCTTGGGGATCGCACAACTGCACCAAACAGAGGCGATCACGCTGATAGATTAATCCCATGGTTTCCGTGTCTACCGCAATCGCTTCTGCTTTAAGGTACTCCAGAGACAGAGATTCCGGAAGGTCGCGATCGCAAACTTGAAAATCTTTCAATTCCATACTCATCTTGGGTTAGCAGGTTGGCAGCCTGAAGGTTTTTTGCTACTTTTTTAGCTTGTAACTTTTAACCTTCAAAATGATGATAATTAGTAACTATTTAGCGGCGTTTGATGAAAATTTGCGTGAAGTAATATTCATCCTGGGAATTTTTGGCAATGCCAATGCCAGTGAGGTCAAAATCTCCTTCAATATTCTTGAGGTGACCGGGACTTTCTAGCCAACCCTGAAATGCTTGCTCACCTGGGTCAGAGTAACCTTGGTTGTAGGCTACATTTTCCGCAGCGCCGCGATAGGGAAGGGACTGGCTAATCTCTTTGACCCGCTGGTCAAATCCCTGGTGACTAACAGGAACTTTACCACTTGCCATCGCCTGACTGTGAACTCTTGAGACTTGAGTAATCTTAGCGTCCCAAGTGAGAGACGGTAGGTTGCGGGATTGGCGATATTGATTAATCTTTTGGTGAACGGATTCTTCCAAAGTTTTAATTTCACTAGAATCTAACTCACCAGAGACGATTGGAGATGGCTCCCCCTGAGAAGGAATCGATCTAGAGAAGCTCCCAGAGGATTGACAGCTACTCAGGACACCACCAAGAAAAAGCAATCCCCAGCTAATCTGGCTTAAAGGTTTTGGCATTATTTCAGGAATGGGGGTTGAAAGTTAAAGGTTAAAGCTATGGCAGAGTAAATGCTCTACCTTCGGTAAACCTAAGACGCAAAAGTTGGTCGAATATTTCCCGCCTTTGTACTTTCTTAATACCTCAGTCCGTAGTCTCTAGTTTCCCGATTCCAAGTTAATATACTTGGCTACCGTCTGGACATCCTTATCACCGCGACCAGAGCAGTTAATGACAATGCGAGGGTTACCACTAAGTTGAGGACAAAGAGTTTCCAGATAAGCGATCGCATGAGCTGTTTCCAAGGCTGGGATAATTCCCTCTAGCTCAGACAAGCGACGAAAAGCGTCAATGGCTTCTTGGTCGGTGACGCTGTAATATTCCGCTCTTTGGCTATCTTTCAAATAGCTATGTTCTGGGCCAACACCTGGATAGTCCAAGCCGGCGCTAATCGAATGGGCCTCTATCACCTGACCATCACTATCTTGGAGTAAGTAACTCATGGCACCGTGTAACACTCCTGGACGGCCCATGGTTAAGGTAGCGGCGTGTTTCTCTGAGTCCACACCCTCCCCTGCTGCTTCTACCCCAATCAGCCGCACGCTGGACTCCCGGACAAACTCGTGAAATAGTCCCATGGCGTTGGAACCACCGCCGACACAGGCCAACAAAATGTCTGGTAAACCATCCCACTTTTCTGTACACTGAGCGCGAGTTTCCTTGCCAATCACCGCGTGAAAATCGCGTACCATCATCGGGTAAGGATGAGGCCCGGCAACTGAACCCAGGATGTAGTGGGTGGTTTCTACATTGGTCACCCAGTCCCGAATTGCTTCTGATGTGGCGTCTTTGAGGGTGCCAGTACCTGCTGATACTGGTTGCACCTTTGCTCCCATCAGCCGCATCCGAAACACATTAAGAGCTTGTCGCTCCATGTCATGGACACCCATGTAAACCAGACACTCTAAACCAAATCGTGCACATACTGTTGCTGTGGCAACACCGTGCTGACCTGCACCTGTCTCAGCGATGATCCGTTGCTTACCCATCCGTTTGGCTAACAACACCTGAGCCAGTGCATTGTTGATTTTGTGAGCTCCTGTGTGATTCAGGTCTTCTCTTTTGAGATAAATCTGTGGTCCGCTACCGTCAGCTTTGGCGTAGTGCGTACTCAGGCGCTCGGCAAAGTACAAAGGACTAGGACGTCCCACATAGTCTCGCAGCAGTTGTTGCAGTTCCTCTTGGAAATCTGGATGATTACGGTATTGCTCGAAGGAGAGTTCTAACTCCCTCAGAGCAGGCATTAGCGTTTCAGGCACATACTTGCCGCCAAACTTCCCAAAGCGTCCCAAGGCATCAGGTTGCTGAGCCTGTGAGTCTGCATCGAATTCGGAGCCACGGGGTAGGGGAGTGGTAGTCACAATGAGTGAAGTGAGAGTAGACGACACAACCTATTATAGTTCCGTCAAGCCTCCAGCCCAAAAGCATGCTGGTTCTACTCTTTTAGTAACTTTGTGCTGTATCTACTGGGTTAATTTCCTGTAATGCTGTTGATGTATCTGCGTGAGTTTTCTGCCAAACCGCTTGCAATACTGCTTTTTCATCTAGTCCTTCGCTAATAAAAGATAGATTTTCGTCGGCAACGATTTCTAGAGCTTGTGCTTTGATATCGGGATATTTGACAAAAATTTCTTGAAGTACTTTATCTCTGCATTGGTAAGTCGCTTCGTAGCCAGTAACTTGATCACATTGCCAAAACTGTAGAGCTAATTTATGTCCTTGGGCAGATGATTTTACTGCTTCTAAAGCTTTTGGATTGCCATAAGCACTATCAACAATTAATAAGGTATCAGCTAGGTCTTCAGAATATTCCTTTCGGTTGATGCCATCTTCACTTTCAATCTTTATTTTAAAGACTCGCAATTCTTCGATAGCGGCTTCGAGAGGAGTATTAATTTCTCGTTGATCAGGTTTATTTTTTTTTGTTTTGAGCTGAGCCGTTGTTGATTGTGAAGTATGAGAAATTGGTGATTGTGAGGTATAGGCAATTAACAGAGAGGATATCAAGATAATAAACTCTAGTTTGAATAATTGCCTGAGGATTTTGATCACAATAGATATTTAATCATCACATTTTTTTAGTATGGCTACTGGGTGTTTAATTTCCTCTATATCTTAATAAGGATTTGATAAAGATAGAGTTAAGTTTAAATAAAGTTAATTTTAATTAACTAGAAAATAATGATTTAAGTAATCAATAAGAACACAGGAACAAGAGGCTTGAAGATAATTACTCTTCTGAGTCTCTTGTTATTACTATTCTCAATTTTTATAACTTAATGAGGATTGCTGTTACTTAGGTACTGTGATAATTAACATCCCCTGAGTTGGCTTTTGATTTGAGTAATAGCAACTTGTTAATCTACAAAGCTATTGTGGTATGAATAACTCAAGTTTACAGCACACATTTTCTCCTAGGCTAGAGTACCATACTCTACTAGTACAAATGACACTTAGATAATTAAAATTTATACAAAAAAGCACCCTGAAAAATTGCAGCAGGGGCAAACTCAGTGGTTTAGTAACACTTAAGTCAGAAAAAAATCTTCACAATCAGCAGAGAGCCTCTGACCCCGTCAGTGGGATAAAGTAGTTTCAACTAACAGATAGAGTGAGAAGCTATCGGTGACCTTAGTGCCAATTTTCATTACCAATTTTCATTAACCGATGTAGAAGTATCGCTCTTTTGAGGAGTGAGGATACACGGGTACAGCTGTAGGTTAGTGTGGATTATAGCAAAATACCCAATCCCAGCCAGGTAATCTCAAGCTCAATGATCAACAGGATCTTCAATTCTATTTAAGGAATATTCAATGTCTAGCCAGAACCTTAAAATACCAGAATTCCATCGAGAGCACCGCTTAGGTTTAGTTGTTTACGGTGGAGTGTCTCTAGCAATTTATATGAACGGCATCTGTCGCGAATTTTATAATGCTGTACGTGGTAGAGGTATCTATAAACTAATCAAGGCTCTTACTGATTCCGATATCATTGTCGATATCGTGTCAGGAACTTCCGCTGGTGGGATTAATGGCGTTCTTTTGAGTTATGCACTGGCTAATAGCACCGAAGATAAAGTTGTTGATTTTGAAGAATTTGCCCCTATTTGGCGGGACGATGCCAATATTCGTAGCCTCATGTACGACCCCTCACCCTGGGAATCCAAAATCGAATCTGTGCTAGATGGTTCAGGATATTATCAGACTAAATTAGCAGACACTTTTAAGGCAGCTACTAACAATAAAGACCAAGCGCCAGAGGGAGAGTGGCTATCACAATTTAATGAATTAGATTTATTTGTGACTGGCACAGATCTGTTAGGGCGAGTTTATCAAGTTTTTGATGATACAGGTGCTGTAATCGAGGTTAAAGACCACCGTACTCTGTTTCATCTTAAGCACCGTCAAGGTCGCAAAGAACCATTTAATCCTAATACAGAAGAACAAAAAATTGACCCTGCTGACCCCACTCGCACTTCAGAAGTAACCTACCAATCTCTTGGTAAATTATGCCGTATTACCTCTTGTTTTCCTGTAGCATTTCCTGTTGTCGAAGTCGGGATAAAAGAGGATGCTAACCTGATTGATCAACAACTCGTAAAATGGGGAATATTATCTAATCGTACTTTACCAGAGCAACAGCCTGAAGGTGGTTATAAGGTGTATTTTGTAGATGGTGGTGTGTTAGACAATAAGCCCTTCACCTACACCCTTAAAGCCATCTATTACCGCACGGCAAACCGTCCCGTTGAACGTAAGTTATTTTACATTGATGCCAGTCCTGAGAACTTTTCTGGCGGCTCCAAATTTAATCAGATGTCTAAACCTAATGTCTTGTCAGTTGTACAGGAGTCTTTAGTTGGTTTACCGAGCTATGAAAGTATTACTAATGATCTACAATTACTCAAAGAACACAACGAAAAAGTACGTCGCTATAAATCATTAGTTAAAGATGCAGAAATTCCCGGTCCTTTAACTAGGGCAATGTCAGAGATTTCCGAAAAATTAAATATTAACGAAGAAATTTATCTGCGGAGTCGCCTAATTAGCCTGCGAGACCACGTCCTACCTCTAGTTTTGAGGATGGATCAAATCGGCACTGCCTATTCTGATAAAAATAAACAAGAAATTTTAGAGAAGACTGGCAAATTACTGACTGAGGCGATTACCGATAATACTGATACTCAAAAACAAGGAGAAATTTTATACGAAACCTCTCAACAAATTCGCAACTTAGATGTAGATTATGCTTTAAGAAAACACTTTTACATTACTCAAAAGCTCGGACAAATTATCGGTAAACGCCTCGATGCTTTAGAAAATCAAGAAAACAAAAAAGGGCAAATACTCCTAGGCAGAATAAATCGTCAAATTAAGCTCCTAGAAGTCATTAAATCTGCTGTAGATGAGCTACTGAGTGAGCCGAAAGTTAGTGAAGACTTCTATAAATTACTAGAGGATAGCTCCACAGATCAAGCTCCTGATTCACTGGAAAGTTACAGTTTACGGAATCAAGTTTATGACCACTTGCTGAGGCTACATCGCTTTTTACTAGATACCGATAGTTTAGAAGATTTTTCTCCTCAAGAGGTTCAAAAACCTAATTTAGAGCCAGTAGCAGCTAACTTTTTGAAAAATTTGCCCTTAGAAGTAGAGAAATTGGGCTTAAGCTCTGATGCTCTAGATAATTCTGAAGAAATTGACTGGCTACCCCAGAAGCTAATTTCTAGTATCTTAGAGCAGTTAAGACAAAAAATTCGCAAAATAGACAATAATCCATCTCGGCTTACGGAAATTTGGAGTGACAACAGATTCCAGAACAACGAATATCAAAATGATGGCGACAGTTTTTCTACAGTTTTGCGTCAAGTAGAGTTAGCCACAGAAAATTTAATTGAGGCTAGTGGACTAGCTAAAACTGAGGAAATCCTGTTTCGTTTTCGCAGCTTCCGCCAATTAGATCGAGTACTTTATCCGTTTGAATATCTCACAGATATCAAGGAAAAAGACTTAGTGAAAATAATTCGTTTTAGTCCAGAAGATGCTCAATTGGGATTTGGCAAAGGCAAAAGTATAGGAGATAAATTAGGGGGAGACAACTTACGAGCCTTTGGAGGATTTTTTAAGAAGTCTTGGCGCTCTAATGATTTATTATGGGGTCGATTGGACGGACTCAATCGGATTGTAGAAGCCTTGGTAACTCCTGAATCTCTGAAGCATTTTTCGGGATTTCTGGAGCGAGAATCAGCCAGGAATGGTTGTACTCAAGAGGAATATTTAGATTTTCTGGTTGAACAATCTTTTCCTCATGCACAGCAAACAAGACCGAAAGACCTTGATAAAATTAAAAATCATCTCCGCCTCTTGGCTGATCCCGATTTGCAGCTTTCTAAATCACGGTTTAAATCCATTTTGGATGATTTCGTTCTAGAAGGTCATCGAGAGATTGTCAATAAAGATCTCAAGAATGTCATTGAAGATGAAGTAGCCGAACAACTAGAGTGGAATCAGCAGCGAGTTAAGGTAAATTCGTCTTCCAAACTGAGCAGTAATGAAGCTATAAAATATGAGCCAGTTCCCGGCTACTTTGAGCGCACTGTTAGTACCTTAGCCGCAGGAGAAATAGCCAAGCAATCAGTTGAGTCTTTATCATCCCAACAGAAAGAAAGTTTATTTCGCAAGCAATACAGCGTAGGTAAAGAGACAGTCTTAAAAGATATTCCTATTCTGGTGCTAACAAATTTGGTCACTCGTTTCACCTTGGTATTGCGAGATATTACCCTCACTTCTTTGGGAGATAGACGCGCTTCACAACTACGTAGACGCTTAACCTACCAGTTTTTTAATAAGTCCTTGCAACTATTTTATTGGTGGCTACAATTTACAGCACCCTTAGCAATGGGGAGTAACAATTTCCGAGGTAAACAACCACTGATTTTAGTAGCTCAAGTTGTCTTGTCTCTCATTGCTGTTGTTGCCGTGGCAGTTACAGTCTTGAACTCACCTGAATTGATAGCAGTTGCTTTTGGCGCTGCGGTGCTGTGTTGGTTGCTAGAATATTCCAGGAAGAAAGCCTAGCGTTATGAGTACATTTTTGATGACTTACCTCTTAGCAAAATTGTATTTCCCTATATCCGAAAGCTGGACAATAGGATGAGATAAATTGTATAAAAACAATCTGGGATTGTCTGCAATTGACCCCAAAAAACCGCTCTTAGACAAATAATTGGCATGGCTTCTTCAAAATCAAAACGTAACTCTTCCGAATCCAATAACTCCGGAAATCGCTTTGTTTACCAGGAATTTGGTGGAAATACTAACTCAGCCGCCTTCAAAAAAGCTGTTCAAGAACTTCCTCCCAATCAGCAAAATTTGCGAGTGCAGGCTTCACGTAAAGGACGTAAAGGAAAAACCGTCACGATAATCAGTGGTTTTCAAACCAAACCAGAAACCTTAACTGAATTACTCAAGCAACTTAAATCTCAATGCGGTAGTGGTGGCACTGTTAAGGAAGATACACTGGAAATTCAAGGTGATCATGGTCAAAAACTAGTCCAAGTTTTGACTCAAATGGGTTACAAAGCAAAAATCAGTGGTGGCTAAAAAAGGGGTATTAGATATCCCCCAAACCCTCTTTATAGGATAAACTTTCACGAGATTCCTCTATTGAAAATCACTCTTCTCTGGTTAGGCATCCATCCATATATAGATTTGCTCAATGATTTCCCCTTAAATACAGTAATTTGTCTGGCAAAAAGCTTTCTTGAGGCAGAAGACACAGGATAGAGGAAAATCGTAAAGTCAGCACAATTGCTTGAAATTCCCAGAAATTGGAGACAGCACTGTGCCTCTAGGGTCGTTAGTCGGATTCCTTGTCCTTGTCATCTCTCTTTATATTTTGTGGCGCATCCAGCAAGTCATTTTGTTGGCTTTTGCTGCTGTAGTTTTTGCCACAACTACTAACAGATTGGTGCGGTTCTTACAGCGATCGCACATCAAGCGAGGTATTGCCGTTGCCCTATCCGTTAGTCTCATTTTGGCTCTGTTAGTGGGCTTTTTCGCTTTGGTTGTGCCGCCCTTTATTGAACAGGTACAGCAACTGGTTGAACTGGTGCCTCAAGGATTAGATCGGCTACGCAGTTGGACAACATGGTTGCGAAATCTGCTGCCAGATCAACTACTAGATGAGCTGCGTGATTTAGGCTCTTTCACAGAAAATCTGCAATCTTGGTCAACTAGGTTATTCGGCAACTTTTTTAACTTATTTTATAGTTCACTGGGTGTGGTTTTAAATACTTTGCTAGTCATAGTTGTAACTATCATGCTGTTAGCTAATCCCTCACCCTATAGAGAAGCTTTTATCTTGCTATTTCCCGCTTTTTACCGACAAAGAGTAGATGAGATTTTGCACCAATGTGAAGATACTTTGGGCGGCTGGGCAATAGGTATTCTTTTTAATATGACTGTGATCACTATTTTGAGTGGGCTTGGCTTATGGATTTTGGGAGTACAACTACCCCTTGCCAATGCTCTTTTAGCAGGTTTCCTAACCTTCATTCCTAATGTTGGGCCGACTTTAAGTGTCATACCACCAACGGCGCTGGCTTTACTGGATGCACCGTGGAAAGCTCTGGCTGTAATTGGTTTGTATGTCCTGATTCAACAAACCGAAAGCAATATCTTAACGCCCCTGGTTATGAAGAAACAGGTTTCTTTGTTGCCCGCAATTACTTTATTATCGCAGGTGGCTTTTGCCGTTTTTTTTGGAATTTTAGGGCTTTTATTAGCGCTGCCTATCGTCGTCGTGGTTCAGGTGTGGTTAAAGGAAGTGTTAGTTAAGGATGTACTCAACAATTGGCAAAGTCCTAGCAAAGACCATCAAAGGCAAGATTCTCCTGCTACAGAAAGTGGTCAGGCATAGTTTTTTCTTGTTCTACTAAGCTTTACAGTTGTTGAGCAACAGTTGAAAATAGGAGGGTTCTGCGAAATAGGATTAAGGAACTTTGAGCAGATGCTGAAAAAACTCAAGGGTGGATTAGTATTAGGTGTAGGTTATATGCTCTCACCTTTATCTTGGTGGAATGACCTGTTTTTTAATCTGCCCATTGCCTATTTTTTTGGCTATCTTGTTAGTTGGATTAATGCCGACTTATTTTTGCCCTTCACCATTATTGGCTATTGGATATCTAATGTTTTGGGTATCTTGATGATGCAGATGGGAGCAACGGATATTTTCCTTGAAGAGAAGCCCAAGAATCCTCGGAAAGATTTGCTTATTGGCTTGGGGAGTTCAACAATTTACACGCTAGTAATTCTGGGATTGGTTTACTTTCATGTGCTGGAACTTCCCACTTTTTTGGCGAGTCATTAATTGGATTGAACTATCCGCCAACTTAACGATTCACAGATGGGAATTGCAGGGGCGTGAAGCGAAGCTATCGCGTAAGCGAATCACTGGTCATTTGATCAAATTATACAAAGATAAGATTAAGGTAGCCAGCAATCAAGAAAGGTACAGCGCAAAGTTTACAGTCAACCTCTCCTCTGATTAGTGACTTGTGCGGAATTTAACAATTACGTTGAAGCTCTGAAGCTTTAATGACGATGCAACAACCTAAACTAGAGCCAGTCACGTTAGACGATGTCGTAATTACAGAGAAGCTATTCTGCCGAACTTTTCGTTCCCCCAATTTGCAGGCAGAAAATCAAGCATTGCATACATTGGCACGGCAGTTGGTAAATCAGCCTGAAGCCATGCTCAGAAGCTTGGTCGCCATGGCACTCGATTTATGTCAAGCAGGAACGGCAGGGGTCAGCTTACTCGAAGTTACCTCTAATGGAGAAGAACTCTTTCGCTGGAAGGTGTTAGCAGGTGCATTGGCAAAGTACGAAGGCGGCACCACACCCCGCAACTTCAGTCCTTGTGGAACCTGCCTTGATCGTGGAACGCCTCAACTCTATTTTTACCCAGAGCGGTATTTCACCTATTTTCAGGCAACTGAAACACAGATTATTGAAGGTTTAGTGTTACCCCTGATGGCGAATAACCATGCTTTCGGCACCATCTGGATTGTGTCCCACGATAAGCAGCGACACTTTGACCCAGAAGACGTGCGGGTGATGTCAAGTTTGGCAGACTTTACCGCTGCCGCCCTACTCCTGAATCAGCAACAAACTCAGGCATTGTTAGAGAAGAATGCCAGACTGGAGGCTGAGATTAGTGAACGCAAGCGTGCAGAAGAAGTGTTGCGCCAATCTGAAAAACGCCTGCGTCGCGTAATTGCAATTGAAACCGTTGGTATCATTTTCTTTCGCACCGATGGCAACATCACCGATGTCAACGACGCGTTTCTCCAGATGAGCGGTTATAGCCGTGAGGACTTTGAGCAAGGACTTGTACGGAGGGAAGAACTAACCCCCTCGGAATGGATGCCCGCTTCTCTATACGCGATTGAAGAACTCAAATCAACTGGGTGCACGACGCCTTACGAAAAGGAATACATCCGCAAGGACGGCTCGCGCTGGTGGGCATTGTTCGCCGCTAAGATTCTCGACGAAGAAGAAGGCGTGGAATTTCTCATTGACATCACCGACAGAAAAAGAGCTGAAGTCGAGCGGGAACAACTGCTGACACGCGAGCAAGCTGCCCGCCAACAAGCTGAAACCGCCAATCGCGTTAAAGACGAGTTTCTGGCGGTGCTTTCTCATGAATTGCGATCGCCCCTCACCCCGATTTTGGCATGGGCAGGACTGTTAAAATCTCGTTCCTTTGATGAGCAAACAACTAAGCATGCACTAGCAACAATTGAGCAGAATGCCAAATTACAAATTCAGTTAGTCGAAGATCTCTTGGATATCTCTTCCATTCTGCACGGCAAACTTAGTCTTCATGCTACTCCAGTGAATCTGAAGCTGATAATTAAAGCAGCATTAGAAACCATAAGCTTAGCAGCAATAGCTAAGTCTATTCGCATTGAAACCGTATTTGAGCCTAACTTACCACGAGTCTTAGGAGACTCCACTCGTTTACAGCAGGTCGTCTGGAACTTGCTAACCAATGCAATTAAATTCACCCCAGCAGGTGGAAATCTTAAAGTTACGCTAAAAAAAATTGGCACTCAAGCTCAAATTAGAATTAGTGACACTGGTAGAGGTATCTCGCCTGAGTTTCTCCCCTACCTCTTTGAATCCTTCCGTCAAGCCGATAGTAGTACAACCCGAACCTTTGGGGGATTGGGGCTAGGGTTAGCCATCGTCCGTCAAGTTGTGGAACTGCATGGAGGTAGGGTTCAAGCAGAAAGCCTAGGTGAAGGACAGGGAGCCAGCTTCACCATTTATCTACAGTTGCTACAGGAGCATCAGATAGTAATTGAAGGCACACAGCAAGACTTGTCAATTGCTCAATCTCCTGCTCCCTTAGAAGGTAAAAAAATCCTGCTGATTGACGATGAAGCTGATACCAGGAAGGTGTTAGCATTTGTGCTAGAGCAGGCTGGTGCAGTTGTCATCGCTGTCGCCTCAGCACAAGAGGCACTGGAAAAGCTTAAACAGAATAAACCAAATGTACTGATCAGCGACATTGGTATGCCAAACATGGATGGCTATATGCTGATTTCTCAAATTAGAGCATTGGATTGACACTCTCCGTCCTATAAGTGCGGAGATTCTTTGTTCATAGACCCAACTTGCTTTAACAGGATTTCTCCAATCAAAGTAGAGGTCGAATCTCCCAAAGCGTTCGGGTTGATGACCCAAGTTCCCACATGCCCTGTGGTACTCAAGGCTGATTTCAGGATGTTGATAGCGGCGTTCCAGTCTCTATCTAACACGAACCCACACTGACAAATATGGGTTCTCATCGATAGGGACTTTTTGACAAGAGTGCCACAACTAGAGCATTTTTGCGAAGTGTAGGAAGGATTAACCGCAATAGTTATCTTGCCAAACTTAACCCCGAAATACTCTAGCCACTTCCTGAATTGATACCAACCTGCATCATTAATAGATTTGGCAAGACAATGATTTTTAACTAAGTTTCTAATCCTCAAATCTTCATAGGCTACCAAATCGTTAGATTGGATTACGCAACGCGCCAGTCTTTTGGCGTGTTCTTCACGTTGCCTACTTATTCTGAGGTGTACTCGTCCTAGTCGATTAATGGCTTTTTTACGGTTGGCTGAGCCTTTTTTCTTGCGAGAAACACGGCGTTGTCTAAACCTCAGCCGCTTCTCGCCTGTTCGATAAAACCTAGGATTAGCTTCAGTGTGTCCATTGCTATCGGTGTAGAACTCTTTGAGTCCAACATCTAATCCAATAGTTTTACCTGTTGGGTTAATGTCTACTTTGTTCTCGGCACTTACCAAGAACTGAACATAGTACCCATCGGCACGACGCACTAACCTAACTCGTTTTATCTGTTCTAACTGGTAGTAGTTTAAATCCCACGTCCCTTTGAGTTTAAGCTTGCCAATCCCTTTCTTATCCGTGAAAGTGATTTGTTTTCGGGTGGCAGAAAGCGACCATCCTGAAGTTTTGTACTTTCGAGTGATCGACAATTTTTCTTAAACGTTGGATAGCCTTTCTTCCCTGGAATAGCCTTCTTACAATTGCTGTAGAACCGAGCAATAGCGCTATAGGCTCTTTCAACTGCAACCTGACAAGCATGAGAGTTCAAGGCTTTCACGAATTGAAACTCAGCTCTGAGCTTAGTGTTGTAGCGATACAGCTCTTTTTGTCCTACACCTCGATTATCCATCCAGTGACGGATAACTTTGTTGCGGACGAATTGAGCGGTTCTAATCGCCTCATCTATAGCAGCGTATTGAGTTGTTTTTCCCTTAGCCTTGAACTCTAAGACAATCATTTGACGTGGAAAAACCTACATCAAAAACATATCATAAACAAAGTCCCCCTGGAAGGGGGAGGCTTGAATCCCATTATTTTCGGTCACCAGAGTTACCAATTCCAGCGATCGCACTGACTGCCTACGCCACAGAAATAGACCGACAGCAGGCTTTGGCAGGGGGTTTCAACTACCTAAATGAGGGGGTTTGGGGGAGCGATAGTGCTGCGTCCATACCCCTAGGGTTGGGCGTAGGTACCTGGACTCACCCAAGCTAATTTAAGGGGTTCAACACCTCTTAAATTAGCAGTCTACCGTATTGATTGATTCTGGTAGATACTCTAAAATAATAAAATGCTCAACCTAACTTACGCTTATAAAATTAATCTAAATTCAGGTAAAACGGCACTTATTGATCAGACATTAGAGGTGTGCCGTAAAGTCTGGAATTATGCTTTACGGGAACGTAGGGACTGGATTAATTCGCGTAAGTGTCGAGTAGATGCTTGCTCAATTCATTCGGAATATATCATTCCAGCAGATACGCCTTATCCCAGTAAAAGTCTTCAGGAGAAAGCGCTAACTGTAGCCAAAAAGACGAATGAAGAGTTGAAAAGCATTAACGCTCAAGTCTTGCAGCAAGTACTGAGGAAATTAGATACCGCATTTGAAGACATGAAGCGAAAAGGATTCGGTTTCCCTCGCTTCAAGAAGTTCGGACAAATGCGGTCTTTTGTATATCCCCAAATGCTGAAAGACCCATTAGGGCAAGACTGGGTAAAGCTTCCGCAGTTAGGCAAAGTCGAAGTAATTATGCATCGACCTATACCTAGTGGATTTGAATTGAAGCAGGCTCGAATCGTCAAAAAAGCGTCAGGATATTACGTCATGCTGTCATTGCAGTTAGACGTTAATCTGCCAGACACTCCACCATCAGGACACCCTTTAGGGATTGATGTTGGACTGAAAAAATTCTTGGCAACATCTGATGGTGAGCTAATCAAAAGACCCAGGTTCTTTGAAGCTTTGGCACCTAAGCTTAAATTGCTACAACGCCGACTTAAGTACAAGAAAAAAGGGTCTAAAAATCAAGCTAAGTTAGCTAAAAAGATAGCGAGAATTCACCAACAAATACACGACACCCGAAAAGACTTTCACTTTAAGTTGGCGCATCACCTTTGTGACCAGGCTGGGATGATATTTGCCGAACAACTTAACCTCAAAGGCATGGCTAAAGGAATGCTAGGAAAGCACACTTTAGATGCTGGATGGGGTCAGTTCTTGCAGCTATTATCTTGGGTTTGCTGGAAACGTGGGGTGTATTTTGCCAAAGTGGAAGCGGCTGGCACATCGCAGACTTGTCCAGAATGCGATACTCATGTGTCCAAGAACTTATCGGTTCGAGTGCATGAGTGTCCCAAATGTGGGTACAAGACGGATAGGGATGTGGTGCCGCTCAAATTGTCAGAAACCGGGGTGTTTCTGCCGTTGGACAGACGGTGGAGGAAATTGCCTGTGGACGGGATGCGTTGGGGACTGAGTTACTCAGTCTAGGTAGCACCGGAAGAGACAGGAATCTCCTAGAAGCGATTTTAGGAAGCCCTTTCCATAATCTTTGATTTGGGAAGGGAGGATGTCACTGGTCGAAATTCCTTACTTTCATCCAGTAGCGCCATCAGATATTCCACAATTTCTGGCGTCAGTCCTCCATAACCCAGCAAGTCATAAATCTCTTCAGCTAACCGCTCATCATCAACCAGAAATCCCCGGCGCTTATGCCGTTCTGTCCATTCTTCCAGCGCTTCTTGCAAGCGCACAGCAGATAAAAATTCGCCAAAACTCTTGTGGGCAAACTCAACTGCCCCTTCCTTGTCCTCACTAGCAGAACGTAAGTAAAAAGCTGCCAAGGCATTTTTTAAGGGATTATCACCGAGGCGTTGTTCTGCCTTTTCAAACATGGCTTTGGCGTTGCTATCACCCCTAATACGTGCTTCAATCATTTTGAGCGAGGCATATTCACCGCCAGATTGCACAACACATAACCCAGCTTCGGTAAGAATACGCCGTAAACTTTCTGTGTCTTGCTCCGTGAGTTCACGATTAAGATCTTTTGAACGCTGTTTGATCAGTACCCAGTCTATTAGACCTCTTGCAAAAGTAGCGGCAGCTAACTAATTTGAGTTCAAACGAAGTTCGTAATTATAGATGCCTGCAATTAAATTAAAGCGTAAACCAAACCTTTTTCTTCTGTTGCGATATCGCTCGGATAAAATTCTAAATATTTTGAGGCGACGGTAAACATGTTCAATCACTATCCTCTCTGAAGCTAATTTATGATTCTCTTTTTTTGTTCTTTTGATAGTTTGCTCTTCTTGGGTTTTTTATGGGGTATCCGACTTTGTTTGTGGATTTTCGCTATTCCCTGATATCCTCGATCTCCGAGACACTGTATCTCTGTCTTTAGATTGGTTTTACTCCGTTTAAACAACTTAAAGTCGTGTTCTTTACCCTTGCCGCATGCAATACAGATAATCTCTTTGCTGTTTTTTTCAACGATAAGTTGAGATTTTAAAGTGTGCTTTTTCTTCTTGCCACTGTAGAACTTTTTCTGTTTTTTTGAGGACGCTCTAGGGGAGTTTCAGTTACATCAATAACTGCTATCTCTATTGGGTTTCCCGATTTCAATAGTTGTTTCTTTCCCGGAATCCTTAATTCTTTTGACTTGATTAAAATATTTTCTATTTTACGAATTATTCGATATACTGTTGATTCGTTAAGTCCCCAATGTTGACCGATATGAAAGTAAGTTCTGTACTCTCGTAAGTATTCGAGCGTCATCAATACTTGATTTTCTGGACTTAATTTGGACGGTCTTCCGGTTTTATCTTCTGTTTTTCATTTGTTTCCACTAACTCAACCATCTTAGCAAACGTCTCTTTTCTAACTCCACAAAGGCGTTTGAACTCTTGGGGTTTTAGGTCTTTCACCTTTTCATAGGTCATTATTTTCCCTCATACTGACCTATTTATCTCTTTTTTACTGGACTTTTGCAAGAGGTCTATTGACTTCTGGTAAATCAAGATTTTCGCTTGAACACCACTAGCCTCAGCAAACATTTGGGCTGTTATCTCACCATCCCGATGCATTGCCGCCAACAGATAAAGTAATAAGGGCTCTCGTGCCAATTCCTTCACTCTCTTTGGGCAGCTTTCAGCTTGCAAAAACTCTTTAAATGCTAAGGCTTTATCCTCGCCTACGAGTTTTCCCCACTTGCCCAACCACTGCTGCTGGAGTTGACTATCCATCGGCGAGATTTCCACCCGCTTTAAATTTCTGGGCATGAATTGTTCGATACCCTGCAAAGCCAACTCTCTGCCAGTAATTAAAAAGCGATGTCCTAACTGGGGATTTTGGGCGCAACTAAGTTGATAATTCCCTACCTGTTTAAGAAACTTTTCGATGCCGCCACTAGTTCTCCCCTCCATACGCAATTCATCAAAGCCATCCAGCAAAAACAAAAATCGCGTATTCTCATCCGTCAACCAGCCATGATCACTCTTAGCAAAATCTGCCTGAACTGCTGCTTTTAGGGTATTCTCAAGACTCGGCTCAAAAGCACCAATATCCCGCAAGCGAATTAAAACTGGCGTCCACAGTGGATGTAAATGCTGCCTTACCCAGTCAGCAAACATCCGACAAAACACGCTCTTGCCGCGTCCTGGCCCGCCTTGAATAAACATTATCTGATCACGGCTGTCAGAGTTGTTGAGCAACTTTTTCGCCCAATCCTCTAAATCAGTTGGTTCCGCCTGCTTATCCACCTTGCCGTTAGCGTCTAGCTGTCGCGCTTGCAGTGGCACATAAATATCAGGAAAGGTAAACTCTTCATCAAACACCCGCCACCTTGGGTTATTTTTATTAGGGGATATTTGCTCTTGGAGATACTCTTCAACGCTCTCGTATTTATCGACTTCCGCCCCCTTCCCAGCAGCATAAAGCTTGGCTAACGGCTCAACAGAGTCCTCCGCCTCAGATAATGCTGGCATCATATAGCGATGAGTTCCCCAAGCCACCCACCCACTGATAATTGCTGCTTGATACTTATCTATTCCTACTTGTTGCAATTGGGCAGAAAGTTGCTGATTGAAAGCTTGGGCTAATTCCGACTTGTGGAAACATCCCAAGGCATTTTTCGCCAGTTCCTCATCTAGTTTAAACTCTCCTAACTGGGCAATTTCCCCTGGTGGTACTGTGGCAAGTTGCCGCAATGAGTCATTTTTTTGCAGCAACTCATTTAAACTTTCTAAGTAAGCCAGAGGAGATGCGATCGCAACCCATGCCTCTAAGGTTGGCTTGTTCCCAGTTTTTTGAGAATATAGCCTGACCCCTTTAATTGCCAGTCCTACACCAGACAAGCCAGCAAGCGCAATTCCAGCAGGATTGGCAACTGCGGAAAACAAACCCAAAGCTAGCCCAAATTCTAGAGCAAATTTAGTAACTTCCGTCCCCGCCTCTGCCACATCTCCAGGTTTTCCCAACACCCGGATATCGGTGTTCAACAACTGCCAGAACTTGCGCAATTTCCCTGCCATTTCTCGCCTTTAACTCTGGATAAGTCGAACTTAACTCAGACTTGAGTAAATTGGTAGCGCGAAGTCACACATTTAAATGGGGTATGAATAGCGGTCAAGATGGTCGCACTACTTACTTATTACCTATTACTTATTACCCATTACTTATTACTTATTACCCATTACTTATTAGTTATTACTTATTACCCATTACTTATTGGTTATTACTTATTACCCATTACTTATTGGTTATTACCCATTAGTTATTACTTATTACCCATTAGTTATTACCCATTAGTTATTAGTTATTAGTTATTACCCATTAGTTATTACTTATTACTTATTACCCATTAGTTATTAGTTATTAGTTATTAGTTATTACCCATTAGTTATTAGTTATTACTTATTACTTATTACTTCCCTATGCTTAGCCACCTCTTCAGTTACTTCCACCTTTCGAGAGGGCTTTTTCTTACCACTAAATAAGTCACCAATCCAGCCCACCAAATTATCTACATAAGTAAACAGTACTGGCACCACTACCAGTGTTAGCAGAGTGGAAGTACTAAAACCACCAATCACCGAAGTTGCCATGGGAGCACGCACTTCACCAGCAGCCCCCATTCCTAAAGCGATTGGCACCATACCCGCAATAGTAGAAACCGAGGTCATGAGAATTGGTCGCAAACGAGAAACACCGGCCTCAACCACTGCTTTGAACTGCGGTTTTCCTTCCTGCTTACCAGCTAGGGCAAAATCTACCAACAAAATCGCATTTTTAGTCACTAATCCCATTAGCAACACAATACCAATTAGAGCAAACAGCCCCAATTCTTTTTGAGTAATTAACAAGGCGAGTAAAGCACCGCCAATTGATAAAGGCAAGGCGACCAAAATGGCGAAGGGATAGAGAAAATTGTTGTAGAGCAAAACCAGGATGGCATAAATCGAGAGTACTGCCAGTCCTAAAGCTGTACCAAAGCGGCTGAAAATTTCTTGCATAATCTCAGCACCCCCATCCGGTTCCTCTGAGACTTCTGGCGGCAAGTTCTGGAGGGCAGGTAATTGCCTAACCTCTTCCAAGGCATCTCCTAAAGAAATACCCTGCAAGTTGCCTCCTACCGACACCTGACGAGAGCGGTCAAAGCGTTCAATTTGCGCCGGGCCACTGCCTAAGCGGATATCTGCCACCGCACTAATTGGAACCAAGTCACCATTTTGACTCTGGATCCTGAGATTTTTCAGGGTGGCGATGTCATTACGGGCTGTCGGGTCTAGCTGAACGCGAATCGGAATTTGTCGGTCTGCTAAATTAAACTTAGCCAGATTTGACTCATTATCTCCAATCAGGGCTAAAGAAGCCGTACGTGCGATCGCATTTACTGAAATTCCTAAATCACCCGCACGGTTCGGATCCGGTTCAATCACAATTTCCGGCTTCACCAAACTAGCACTAGAATTGACTTCTACTAAACCAGGGATTTGCCGCATCTGTTGTTCGAGGGCTTGGGAAGCTTGATTGAGGGCATCCGGGTTCTCACTTTTGAGAACAATCGATAAATCCTTGTTTCCGCCGACACTGCGACTAGCAAAGCTAAGGCGGGCACCGGGAATGCGCTGGAAAAGTTCACGCATCTGCTTCTCAAACTCTTGTTGCGAAACTTCCCGTTCTTCCTTGGGCACCAGATTAATCGAGACAGTCCCAGAATTAACCTGGCTAGCAGTTGCCAGGATACTTTCCACTGCCGAGTTATCCTGCAACGATTGATAAATCTGTTGCATGACTTGCTCTGTTTCCGAGAGTTGAGATCCTGGCGGTAACTCAATCGAAACCCTACTCAAACCCGTATCACCACTGTCAAACAAACCCTTGGGAATGAATGGTATTAACTGCAAGCTACCGATAAAGAAAGCCAAGGCAATCAAAAGTGTCGTAATGCGGTGCCTCAGCGCCCAATTGAGAAGAGTGCGATAAGGTTGTAGGCGTTTGCGTTGCTGTGGCAGGTTAGAGGCGAGTAATTGCTCTCCCGTTGGCTGAGTTTTCGGCTTGAGTAAATAAGCACTCAACATCGGTGTCATCGTTGCAGCTACGAGGGTGGAAAACATCGTGGAGACAGCAACCGTTACCCCAAAGGGTTGAAAATACTGACCAGGAATGCCTCCCATAAATGCCACAGGCAGAAACACAGCGACAATTGTGGCTGTGGTGGCAACTATCGCCAAACCGATTTCCCTAGCTGCATCTAGCGCTGCTTGGAAAGGTTTCTTGCCCATCTGCAAGTGCTGCTCAATGTTTTCAATCATGCAGATGGCATCATCAACCAGGTTACCCACTGCCAAGGCTAAAGCCAGTAGAGTCATGCCGTTGAGGGTGTAGTCTAGGCTTTTCATTACCCAAAAAGTGGGAATCATTGACAAGGGCAGCGCTGTAGCAGTAATTAGAGTTACCCGCCAATCTCGCAAAAATAGTCCCACCGTAGCCACGGTAAGCAAGCAACCGATAATTAAGCTATCGATTGTGGCTTGGTATTCATCACGAATCGAGTCAGCCTCTGTAAAAATCAGGCGTAGCTCAATATCCTCAGAGAGCGTTGTTTTGAGTTGGTTTACTGCCTCACTAACACCTTCCTCAACAGTAACCAGAGTGCTGCCACTGCTACGCAGCACAGAAAAAGTCACTGCTGGCTCACCATCTAAATAAGCTGCTTGCCTAGCTTCAGAAAAGCCGTCCCTGACTTCTCCTAAGGAAGATAGAGGTACAGTAGCACCATCCGAGAGTACGATGTTGTAACTCCGCAACTGATCAACTGTTTTGGCACTACCAAGAGTACGGATATTTTGCTCACTGCCGCCTACTTCAGCACGGCCACCAGGCAAGTCGATATTAAAGTTACGGATTTGGTCGTTAACTTGCGTTGCCGTTATACCATAAGCTTGCAGTCGGCTAGGGTCAAGATCAACGCGAATTTCGCGGGTTACACCTCCTAGTCGTTCTATTTGGGCAACTCCCGGCACCCTGAGCAATTCCCGGCTGATTTTCCGATCAACTAAGTCGCTCAACTCTTCAACAGAGAGCTTTTCCGAGGAGACAGCATAAGTTACAATCGGTGCACCAGTTGCTTCCAGCCGCTTGACGATTGGTTCGTTGACATCTTGGGGTAAGTCTTGGCGAATTTGGGCAAGCGCGTTGCGGACATCGTTAGTTGCCCGGTCAATATCTGTCCCCAGAATAAATTCTATGGTTGTTGTTGAATTACCTTCATTAACATTCGATCTGATCTTGTCAATATTTCCTAATCCCGCAACAGAGTCTTCAACTTTTTTTGTTACTTGAGTCTCTAATTCTGTTGGCCCAGCCCCTGGTTGTGTAACGGTAATTGTCACCACTGGGATGTCAATATTCGGCTGGCTATCTATTCCCAAGCTTCCGAAGGACATCAAGCCAACTATCCCCAAAATAAAAAACATGATGATGGTGGGAACTGGTTTTTTAATTGACCAAGCAGACAGGTTGAAGGACATGTTTTGCAGGAGTTCAGGAGTTCAGAAGATTAGAAAATAGCGGGTTTGTTTGCTGGTAAGTTTTAACTCTCTTTTTTGCTTTCTACGACTTCAATTTTGTCGCCATCTTTGAGGTAAGCAGCACCTTTTACGACTACGCGATCGCCTACCGATAAACCGCTTTTAATTTCTACTTGCTCGTTTGCTAAGATTTCTCCCATCTCTACCGATTGTGCTTTAACAGTGTCATCTGCTGACACCTGATAAACAATCGCGCTGCCGTCTGATTGGGGCAACACAGCCTTAGATGGCAAGGTTAGACCCTTGGCTTCTGAGGTGGTAATTGCTGCTTTTAAAAACATCCCAGGTCGTAAAGAATCTTGAGCTGGTAAATCTACTTTTACTGTTGCTTTGCGAGAGTCTTGATCTACCACTGGATCAATTTCTCTTACCTTTCCAGATAAGTTTAGGTTCTTATCAACATCGGACGTAATTGTTACGCTTTTCCCTGGGCTAATTTGTGGCAGTTGAGTTTCAGGAACCTCTAATTCCAGTTGCAAACTACTATTTTCGATGATTTGAAACAGTTCTTCTGAAGAAGTAACTTTGCCCACACGAGCTTTTCTCTCTGCTACTTTGCCATTAACAGGAGCAACCACCCGTGTATCTTGTAGTCGCGACATCAATAACTGCACTTCTCCTTTAGCTCTCGCTAGCTGCGCTTCGCTTTGAGAAATTATCTCTTGGCGAGAACCAGCACGTTGTTGCTTAAGTTGTTGTTGAGCTTCTGCTACAGCAGCTTCTAATTGCTCAATTTCTGGGCTGTTGGTGTTTCTTGCCTGATCAAGGCGTTGTTGCGCTTCCGATAAATTCGCCCGGGCACTCTCATATTCACTCAAACTCTCGTTAAATCTGTCTTGAGTAACGGCTCCTTGATTGACCAGTCCTTTGAGACTCTTGTAGCGATTCTCCGCTAGATTCAATCGCGCTTGTGCAGAGGCTACTTGAGCTTGGGCTTGATCAATTTGTCTGGGGATACTCGCTTGAGATTGTCTCAGACGAGCTCTGGCTTGGTTGAAACGAGCCTCCGCCTGAGCAATTTCCTCAGACCGATTTCCGGCTTTGAGTTCTGCTAGACGCGCTTCTGCTTCAGCCACTGAGGCCTGGGCTTGTTTTAACTGCGCTTGGAGAGCCGCATCATCTAGGCGGGCCATCAGTTGTCCGGTTTTAACATAGTCGCCCTCGTCTACTAGCACTTGCTTAATCTGTAGACCATTAGCCTGAGACAATACTGAAATCATCTCTGAGGCCTTAACGGTGCCAGTAGCCTCCAAACTATTCTGAACACTGGAGGTTTTGACCTCGGCTACTGTGACACTTTGAGCTGGTGCAGCTGATGAAGTAGCCGGAGGTGCTTCGGTGGTGGCCGCTTCTTGTCTGGGAGTAGCTAAGTGGTTTCCTAGTAGTGCCAGCGCAATGCCTACACCCATACCAATTAAAATGCCTCGTCCGCCCCCTAGCCAGTTAGGTCTGGTTTGATCCGTCTGGGAAACTGAGACTAAAGTGGAATCATCTTCTCGGTTGGTAGGTGCAGCAACACTGGCTCCATTCAACTGATGTTTTTCTGGCTCTGAGGCTGTCTGGGTCACGGTTCCTCCTTTTTGATGTAGATTTCGGTTGCACTAAACTAAGTTGTCTGAAAGGTATAGTTGGGCTTCACTGATCGCTGAAGGCCGCAATTTGTTAATTTCCATGCACCCGAATTCAACATTGCTGAGCTTGTTAGAGGATTTTGTAAAGAAATTTTACTTTTATTATCTTTTTTTAAGATAGCGTGGGTTCTGCCTCAGTGACCACTGATGATTAAGTTAAAGCCATACTTGTGAACAGACTCGAAGGCACTCAGACATTAGCACCTTCTATGTTTCTAAATTACTCTTAGTGGCTATGCTTAGGCTTCACACAGCTAGCTCACCCGAAGGGATGGTTTAGATTCATCCTTGTAGTTCACCCATTAGCAGGAAGCAGTTAGACGACTAATTTGGTAAGGATTAAAGCCTTACTACCTGCTCTGAAACCCCAGGAAGAGCGCTCCTTAAGGGATCGCCATCACCAGTTACTGGCTAATTAGCATGACTACCACAGCAATACAATTGCAACTAACAACTGAAACCTTGAATTACCCAGGATAACTAATCTAACTAGCTTTAACTTTCAATCGTAAGAAGTCCCACACCTACCTGCAAGGAGGCGCGGGATGAATTGCGAACAGGATGTGCGGTAGAATACGAGATGTAGGTGTAATCAAAATAAATGCAGAAATGCAGCCTACAAACACAACAAATATATCTCTCAAAGTCCGTGGGACGCACGGCTTAAAAGCTCAGTTAATGTCTTCAAAGAAGAGTCGCTGAGAAGCCTGCACTTGCTCGTTAGAGAAGCGTAGGTAAGTCACAGGGACATACTGATTGGGTGTCGCCGGTTGCCTTTAGTCCCGGTGGAAAAACTCTAGCCACTGGCAGCATGGATCGAACGATTAGGATTTGGGATATCTGCAATGGTCAGTGTTTGAAGATTTTGCAAGGTCACGATCGAATCCTTGCCAGCATTAGTTTAGACCATACGGTGAGGTTGTGGGATGTACCTGAGGGGAAGTGTCTGAGAGTATTACAAGGACATACAAGGTGGGTGCTTTCCGTGACTTTTACCACAGGCAAAGAATTTGCTCGTGATTCTGGTCAAGTCCTTGCCAGTGCGAGTGATGCTCAGACCATACGATCGATTTTGGCATACCGAGACGGGGGAGTGTCTGAAAATCCTTACCAATGAAAGACCTTACGAGGGGATGAATATTACTAACGTAGTTGGTGTCTCTGAAGCTCAAAGAGCAGCACTCAAGGCTTTAGGAGCAATTGATTAAAATAGCTAGCTAAAGACCTCAAATTATCAATTTACCAATCATTAAAACATTGCTATCAGAGCGGAGGTAAGGAACCGAAGTACCTCTAAACCCAGTAATTAAGGGCTTATGATACAACTGCCAGTAAACTGGACTAAGCTCATGAGCGATCGCTTTGAGTGCCTTGAGTTCTTCTGCTAATTCTGCTGCTAGTTCGTTAATACGATTGGCATGGTCATAGGCGCGTTGCGTTGCCTGTTCTACTTCTTGCTCACGGTTCAGGCGTTCCTGTTGCCTAGGTGAGAGCTGTAACCCACCCTGTTTCTGATGTAGCTGAGCTTCCAAAGCTGCGATCGCTTGATCAATCCCCTCTACTTCTGTGGATACTTTAGCAGCTTCTCTGGCTTGATGGCGATAAGCCTTGGTGATTGCCTCTGGTGAGTCGCTTTCTGGCAGTATCTCTCCCACTGTCAGAGCCTCACGTTCACTGCGTAGTGCTTCAATTTGAGAGCGAATTGCCTCGATTTCTGCTTGTCTTTGCTCCATACTACCTCAATTAATTATCTCGCTCTGTTCCCTTAATAATAGACCTCCAAACTATTATATTATCTAGGTTTGAGGGAAAATTAGGGATGAGATTTGGGGGTGAATCGACAATAATACTGCCTCGTTGAGACCCAACTCAGTGAACGAAGCACCAATCAAGATAAAATCCATGTAGGCAATTTATGAGTCAGCCAGACGACGTTTGAGATTATCTTGAGCAAAACCAGTCACTTTTCCACGAACCGTTTACCTACGCAGCGACTATTTTTCAGCACAGCGACAATATTTTTACTGATAGGCAGGGAAGCGTATGATAAATAAACTGCCTTGACCCAGGTCGGACTTGAGTTCAATAGTTCCCTGGTGAGTCTCGATAATCCTCTTCGACAGATGCAGTCCCAAGCCACTACCAGAACGCTTGTGGCTGCCTTGCCGAAACCGCTCGAATAGCATCTTTTGCTCTTCTGGTGATATACCCGGACCAGTGTCTTTAACTTCAATAACTAGCCAGGAATCATTAGGCTGAGCATCAACAGGAGTCTGGCTAAGATGGATGGTAACTGAGCCTGCATCTGTAAATTTGATGGCATTTCCGACCAAGTTAGTAAAAACTCGGTGTATTTCTAAGCGATCGCCTACTATTTTGGAGTCAACATTTTCTTGATTGTCGTACGTTAAAGACAGACTTTTCTCCATTGCCAGTGGAGAAAGTTCTTGGACTACTTCCTTAGCTATTTCTTGAACATCGATAGTAGAGAAGCACAAATTCTTACGACCCGCCTCATAGCGATAAACTTCTAGTAAGGTATTTGCCATAGCTAGCAAGTTACGATTACTGCGAGCCATTGTTACTATCGCTTCTTGCATCGGCGGTGACATCTCTCCGAGTGCCCCCTGTTGAAACAGTGTTAGCATCCGGTCAGCGGCGACTAGAGGGGTTCGCAAATCGTGGGTAAGCCTAGAGACAAAATCTTCTCTTTGACGAGCAATATGATCACGTTCATCTACACTATGCTTTAGACGCAACAGGGATCTCACCCGTGCCAACAATTCCTCTACTTCTACTGGCTTGCGGATAAAATCATCAGCCCCCGTATCCAATCCTTGTACAACACTAGGCTGGTCGTAAGCAGTAATCAGCAAAATCGGAATAAAGGATAATTGGGGATTTTCCCGGATGCGCTTTGTCACTTCAAAGCCATCCATACCTGGCATCATCACGTCGAGTAGGACTAAGTCTGGAGGGGACTTGTCAATCTGCTCTAAAGCAACCCTGCCGTCTTCGGCTAAACTAATTTCATAACCTTCTTCTTCTAAAATAGTTTGCACTAAGAATAGGTTATCGCTGGAATCGTCCACAATCAGAATGTGGTCAGTCTTAGGGGAGCTAGTCAAAACCGAAAGATCCATGGGACAAGCAAACTAATAATGAATCGCTAAAATTTTTTTATATTCTTTTGTATATCTTAAGATTCTTTCCTTGTCTGTCATAATCCGCCTCATCCTTGCGAAGGATTCTTGTAGTCAATTTTTGAATACTTCTCTGATGACTGGGGTACGGAGTTACTCACAGCCTTTCAAGTACCTCAAATTTGAGTAAATTATTGTTGCTGAACTTCCCCAAGGCGGCCCACAGCAACAATTGCTTAATTTTGTAGCCCGGTAATGAGCTAGCACCCTTCACTAGTTAAGCTAAGCTTTCGGCTACCAAGGGCGAGAAACAACCATTGGGAAACGATGGAGAAGATTTTCGTAAACAGCGCCATAGGATAACTTTGCTTGAGAGTAGATTAACTAGTTACTCAGATACACTCTGATCAATGCTTGAATACCATCAATTATATGATCTCTATTCCCCTTGTCGGGACTAACGAAAACCAACGGCCACTAGAGCTGGTTAGTCTATTTCAACAATCACCACTGTAATATTGTCTTTACCTCCTTTCTCCTTAGCCGCTTCGATAAGGAGGCTAGCAGCTTGTTTGCCCTCAGCATTGGCTTGTAGGTGGTCAGCAATCAAGTCGTCGGATAGTTCTTCTGTAAGACCATCAGTACACAACAATAGGCGATCCCCTGGTTGTAAATCAATCGGTTGGACATCAACTTGATGTAAATCTTTGCGACCTAGACACTGAGATAGCACATGACGCCAGTGGTGTGTCCTAGCTTGCTCCTGAGTAATATCGCCCGCCTTCATCGCCTTGGCTACCCAGGTGTGATCTTCTGTCACCTGCTCCAGCTTTCCATTTCGCAGTCGGTAAAGCCGAGAGTCTCCGATATGAGCAAACCACGGTTGGTCGTGACGAAAAATTACCACCACAGCGGTAGTACCCATATCAGAGCGTTCTGGATGGTTTTGCTGGTCTTCTAAGATACCCTGATTGGCTTGGTAAATCGCTTGCTCAAGTAACTCCTCTGAGACAGTGTCAGCAGACCAGTTTTCTCCCAAGTAAGCTAGAATCGCTTCCTTGGCAATTTGAGAGGCTTCTTGACCACCAGCATGACCTCCCATGCCGTCGGCGACTATGAAAAAGCGCCCATCAGGGTCGAGGTAGTAATTATCCTGATTGACTGTACGAATGAGTCCCGGATCCGTAAGACCCGTGAAGCGACATTTCATAACTTATTTGTTGGCCTCTAAAAAATTACGGGATTTAGAACATGCGGTCAAATCGGTCAAGCCGTCTGAGTAAACGAATTAGGGCAAATGCCGCTAAAGCTGCTGCCAAAGCGACGACCAATGCTAGACCAATTTTCCCATTAACTAAGAGGATAGTAGCTGATAAGGTGAACGCACAGATTAGTAAAGTATAGTTGGTTCCCAACTGCATACCACTCAGGCGTCGTAGGAGTCGATCTGATTCGATAGACCGCACTCTAATGCGCAAGTCCCCTCTTTCTAATTTATCAATGGTATCTTCAATTCGTCTGGGTAAGCTCAAAGCAGTACTACTAACTTGTGCTGCTTGGCGTCCCAGTTCGTTGATGAAGCTATTGCTATCGGGAGTATTGCCGTTTGTCATAATCTGCAGTGCAAAAGGTTTTGCCACTTCCATAAAGTTGAACTCTGGGTCTAGACCCTTCCCGACACCTTCTAAAGTCGAGAAAGCTCGCATGACGAAGGTAAAAGTTGCGGGGAAGCGAAAAGGCTGACCATAGGCAATTTCATAGAGATCTTCACTAATGGCACTCACCGACTGTTCCTCAAAGGGCTTGTCCATGAAATGGTCTAGCATGTACTGTACTGAGCGTCGTACTGGTCCCATATCTTCTACGGGTGATAAGGCACCCAATTCGACAAGAGAATTAACAACCCGCTCACCATCTTTTTGGGCAATGCCAAAGAGTGTCTCCATGAGTTGCTCACGGATATTTGCCTTGATCCGCCCCATCATGCCGAAATCATAGAAAATTAAAGATCCTTCTGGAGAAACAGCTATATTTCCCGGATGGGGATCGGCATGAAAGAAACCGTCGTTGAATAGCTGTTGTAGGTAAGCTTTTGCCCCTAGATTAGCAAGCAATTTGCGATCCAAACCAGCAGCCTCTAGAGCTTCGTAATGACTAATCTTAATCCCTGGCAAGTATTCCAGGGTTAAAACTCTTGGTGAGGCATATCGCCAGTAGACGCGAGGCACTTTTACCCAGTTATAGCTGCGAAAATTGCGGCGAAATGTATCAGCGTTGCGTCCTTCATTGAGATAATCAATCTCTTCCCACAGAATTCGACAGCACTCCTCGTAGATTCCCAGCCAATCTCTACCCCTTCCCCAATCGGGATGGTTTTGAAAATATCGGGCGATACCCTTGAGAATCTGTAAATCAATGGTGAAAAGCTGGCGCAAACCAGGTCTTTGTACCTTGACCACTACCTCTTCTGAGCTGTGTAACTGAGCTTTGTGGACTTGCCCTAGACTAGCAGCAGCCAAGGGAATTGGGTCAATACTGCGAAAGAGTTCTGTAACCGGCTTTCCCAAATCTTGCTTAATGATTAATTCAGCTTGCTCATAGCTAAAAGCAGGTACCCTGTCTTGTAGCTTAGCCAATTCTTCCACATACTCACCGGGAAATAAGTCGGCACGGGTGGAAAATAGCTGCCCTACTTTAATAAAAGTTGGTCCCAAATCTAGGAAAGTGTCTCTAATCCAGATTGCTTGAGCTTTGCGCCTGGTTGCCCGTTTCTCTTCAGTGAAACCCCCCGGATAGCTCCAGGGTTTACCTTCGAGCCACAACTTAGTTAGCAGTGTCAGAAAAAAAGCCCAAATGTCGATGAATCGGCGGTTACGGGAGTAATTTTCCCGATTCCACCGATAGGCTTTTTCTTTATGTACGTTACCTAAGAAACTTGGGCTAGACACCGGGTGTTCCTTGTCTTGAGTGAGATTGACATAGTCTTTAGAGATAGCAGACACTCGGGTTCCTAAGTTAGTTTCAAAAAAGGTTTATGCAAAAAATGCCTCAACAACCCCGAGATCTGGGACAATTGTTGGTTATTCTTTTAAATGAGGTTTCTGCGACAAAATAAAGGTCAACTCATTAGCAAGCCTTGGGTGCCTATCCTTCTAGATGGACTGATTACGATAGATTTGTAACTCGGCACGCAGGCGGGCAATTTCGGATCTGAGTTCGTCAATTGTTGCCTGCAAGTCACCTGGTTTAGAATTGAGTGGCACTACAGAGCTACTAGCTCGACCACTCATCACAGCTTCAGATTCGCGGCTAGCCCGCTCTTCCACTTGCTCAACAAATTGCCGCAGTCGCTCACGTTGTTCTGCGTCTAATTTACCCAGTTCGCTTAAGACATTCGCCAAAGAGTCTTCTAAAAGCTCACTCAGCCCTTGGGCGGCGGCTCTACCCACAAAAAAGGCATGAATTACAGAATTACTCATGAACATTTTTCTTGATCATACGCAACAGATTATAACTTGATTGTTAAGAAGGCTGCCCGAAAAGCCTTTGCCGTCCCACCTAACTTCGTTGTTAATCTTTTAATTAACTGCTATCTCTCCACCTTTTTACACCAGGTAATAAGTCGCTTGACACCACTAAGCGAAGGCATGCAAACAAATGTGAAAGCTCTGAAAGTCTCTTCTCTCCTGCATCTTGCCTTACAGTTGAGATTCGGAGGCAGGCCAATCGCTACTAGCTGGAAAGGATTGCTTAGTATGCAAGAGAGTAGAACCCTCTTGCTCAGAGGCATGAAGTCGCAGCGCCAAGCCAAATCCCATTCCTGCTGATGCGGCGAGTACACCCGTAATTAGCAAAGCGGGAAAAGGTAGTTGTTTGGGGAGTTGTTGGGTAAGAAAGCTGATCTTAAGTAACCTAGCACTACTCGCTAACCTTGAAGAGGAAGCAGATTTTCCGGTTCGTTGGCGAGAGAAATTAGCGAAGCGGCGAAGGTTGGGAAATAAAGAAAAATCGGCTACTTCAGCTTCTTTGGCTCCGATTGAGTCTTGGTGTGTAGGTGATGCCTTCTCTGTTGTAGGTTTGCTTAACAAGCCTTCAGAGGGTTTTTTGTCAGTTTTCGACTGTTTCTCCCCTCTAAACAACTGCCTGATTTGGCGTTTTTTCTGGAATATTTTGAGCTCAGCTGGTGCTGAGTTAAGATTACTTGGTTGTTTAACTAAGCACTGAGTAAGTGTTCGCTGGGAGTAGGATTTTTCTTCGTCCTTGTCGAGCAAAGACAGCCAAGCTTCGATAGTTTGAGGACGCTGGTTAGGTAATATTTCTAGACCACTGTACACCGCCTGCTTCAGGGCTAGACTCAGTGTGCGGGTACACTCTTCCCAGTCCGGTGACACAGAGCCTGCAACTCCCCGATAATACAGCGCTTGGCGAACTGGTGTTGGCAATGGTGGGTGGCCAGTCAGCAAGCAGTAGAAGGTTGCGGCTAAAGCATAGACATCTGTTGCTGGTGTTCGCTCCCCCTGGGAGGAGTACTGTTCCAAAGGTGCATAACCCGCACAGCAAAGATTAGCATGGGTCTGCATTGCCCCTGGTGTAAACTCACAAGTAAAACCAAACTCACATAACACCACGCGGTCAGTATTTTGCCGCAAAATGATGTTTTGCGGTTTAATGTCCTGGTGCAGTAATTCAGCTTGGTGAAGCACCTTCAGGGCATTACCCACTTGACGAATATATTCAATGGCTTTGGCTTCTGGCAACACATTTGATTGAATTAGTTGAGCCAGATTCTGCCCTGGAATATATTCCATCACTACGTAGGGGCGTCCCTGATCTTCAAAACCGTCAATAACCTGAACTAGATTGGCATGCTTGCAGCTACTCAAACGCGCAGCCAGCTCAAAAAAGCGCCGCCTAAAGCGCCCAAAGTCTGAATGTTGGCACAGATTGTCCGCAAGAGTCTTGAGGATGACTTTTCGACCAGACTCAGTGTTGGTTGCCCGATAGGTGACACCAAAAACCCCCTTACCCATCTGGGTGTCGAGGACGTACTTACCATTGTGCAAACCAGTTTCAACCTTCAAATTCATTAAAGATGCACTGTATTTTTCCACCTATGCTACATCTTAATTAAAGATAGGAAGATTGATACTCTACTCTCTTTGCTAGCTTGGCTGATCTGCGGTAATGCTCTTGCCTTATCCTAAATTAGATTGATCAAGCAACCGGGATTGGTGGGCAAGAAGATGACTCAAAGGAACAGAAAACTAGACTGGAACTTCCCCTACAAGCAATTGTCTCGAGTAGTAAAAGTGCTTACCCTCACAGGTTTTGTCTTTGCCTTAGCTGAACCTTACGCTGTTGCCCAGATTATCCCGGATAGCACTTTAGGTGAGCAAAGTTCAATCGTCACACCCCATGATGAGGTTGATGGCACCAACACTGATTTCATCGAAGGAGGAGCAGCACTTGGCTCTAACTTATTCCACAGTTTTCTTGAATTTAATGTTACACAAGGGCAAAGAGTTTACTTTACTAATCCTTTAGGTATTGAGAATATTCTGTCGCGGGTTACAGGCAATCAACCATCCAACATTCTGGGAACCTTGGGTGTGGATGGGGCAGCCAATCTCTTTTTACTCAATCCTCAAGGCATCATTTTTGGTCCAGAGGCACAACTGGATATTCGTGGTTCATTCCTAGCCAGCACGGCAAATAGCTTGCTTTTTGAAAATGGTTCCCAGTTCAGTGCTACCAATCCCGAAGCACCGCCCTTGCTAACCATCAATCTCACGCCCGGTTTGCAGTATCGAGCTGATAATCGAGGTACACTTACTAACCAAGGTAATCTGGTTGTTGGTCAAGATTTAAGGCTCTCCGGCAGTACTATTAGTATTAGTGGACTCCTCGCAGCACCCAACGGAGAGCTTAATGTAGCAGCTTTAGTTGGAGATGCTCAAATCAACCAGGTAATAGCAGAGAATGCCACCTTATCAGCTACAGGCAATCTGCTGTTAGAGGAAAGTCAATTACAAACTACAGGGAACCTAACACTGTTAGCCCAAAATACGGTAAGCCTGCGCGACAGCAGTACTAACCCTTCTGTGACTGTTGTCGGAGGAAGACTATTAGTGCAGGGGGAGACAGGAGTAGATATTTTTGTCCTCAACCATCCCCAGAGTCGGTTAATCGCAGGTGGAGACTTGGTATTGCGTTCGGCTAATCCGGTAGTAGGTGATGCTCAGTATATCAGTGGGGGAAATTTTCGCATTGAGAAGTTGGATAGTACTTGGGGTCAGTTAGCTAGTGCCGAAGATCCGATAATTCGGGCGGTAGGTGATGTAAGTTTTGATACCTATGAAGGTGCTTCTTTGCACATTTTATCGGGGGGTCAAGTAAAAATTGGCTCAGTTAAGATCACTGGTGCCAATGCTGGTGCTGGGGGAGTTGAGTTTATTACTGAAGATGTCACTCTTTCTGATGGCGAAACTTTATTGGCTATTGATGGCAGTAAACAAGCGACTCTAGATGTGCGCTCAGGTATGATTCCGGCTGAGATTCTTGAACCATTGGGACTCTCCGGTTTATTCCCGGTTTTGGAGCCGAGTAATCCCGTATCGCCAACACGAACCAGTGCTGATATCTCTATCGGCAATATCTCAATGAATGCACCTGATGGGCTGGTTTTGTTGACCAATCAATACCAAGCGGACTCATCTTTACCAGGAGGAAGTATCGAAGTTGGTAAAATTCAAACTGATGGCGATGTTGGTGGCTTTGTCGGTAATAGCGGTTCAGTAGTAATTGACTCTCGTGGTGACCTAAGAGTTAGCGATCGCATTGATGCATCTTCTAATTCTGGCAATGCTGGCAATATTACCTTAATCGCTCAGGAGCTAATTTCTCTAGACAGGAGTTTCCTGATCACCAACACCTCAGGAACAGGACAGGGTGGTGATATTTATATTCAGACTGGCTCATTCTCTGCTACCAATGGTGCTCAAATTAGAGCTGACACCGAGGGACAAGGAGCTAATGCCGGTCGCGTGACCATTGTTGCTAGAGATACTGTATCCTTCGACGGAGTAGGTGGCATGGATCCTGACCGGGGTCAAGCTACTGAAGAATTACGCACTGGTATACTCAATCGCATCAGACGAGGTGCTCAAGGAGATAGTGGTGGTATCTCCATTAAAACCGGGTCTCTGTATGTCTCTAATGGCGCTCAATTCCAAGTTAGGGTTCAAGGCAAGGGGAATTCTGGCGGGATTGCGATCATCGCCAACGATCTTGTCTCCTTCGATGGAGTAAGTTCAGAAGAATTTGGTCGTGTCAACACTACTGCTGGTATTAGCAGTATTGAAGGCTCAGGAGAAGGTAGCGCTGGTGATATTTATATCGAAGCAAAGTCAGTTACTCTCACCAATGGTGCTGATTTGCAATCCAATACCATTGGTAAAGGGGATGCGGGCAATGTGACGATTATTGCCAGCGAACAGGTTGTGCTGGACGGAGAAGGCCGTGGTAGAGGAAGTAAAATCCTCAGTCGAGTCAACTCTAGCGGCAGGGGTGAGGGTGGTGATATTTACATACAAACTGGCTCGCTGGCAATCACTAACGGTGCCACATTAAAAGCCAGTACCGAGGGAGAGGGCAATGCTGGCAACGTGAGCATTGTTGCTGATTCAGTACTCGTAGAGGGCAAGCAACAAGATGGCGAACGCTCTGGTGTATTTAGCTTAGTGGACTCAGAGGCGAGGGGGGAAGGCGGTCAAATCCACATTGAAGCAGACTCCCTATCCGTCTTTAACGGTGCTAGCTTAGACTCCAGTACAATTGGCGCTGGTAATGCGGGAAACTTGATCATCAACAGCCAACGGACAACCATCAAAGAGGGAGCATCCATTTCCGCTTCGACTTTTGGAGAATTTGATGCGGGTGATATTACCTTAAATGCCACTGAATCAGTAGTTGTGAGTGATGATGGGGCGATTTTCAGTGGGGTGGGAGAAAGGGCTACTGGTAATGGTGGAAAAATTGAGATTAATACTTCCTCCCTGGCTCTCTTAGAAGGCGGTAGTGTGGAAACTCGTACTTTTGGCTTCATTCCAGCAGCTATAGCCTCAGAGTATTCTAGCTATGGAGAAGTAGTGCAGGCTGATGGCCCGGTGGCTTACTGGCGTCTTGATGAAACCATCGACACAAGCGCGACTGACGCCTCTGGTAATAACTTCAATGGCACCTATACAGGAGGCGTGGCTCAAGGATTGCCAGGAGTTTCAGGAACAGCAGCAGATTTTGATGGGACTGGTGGTGCTGTAGAGATTGGTCAAGTGGCACCAGGGTCTGGTTTAGATATTCAGAATCAATCGTTTACGGTGGAAGCTTGGCTCAAACCGGAGGAAAATCCTCCAGAAGAACAGGTTTATTTGGGTATGCATAGCGATGATGTGCAGCGCCAAAGTCTGAATTTAAAGCTCAAAGACGAAGGTTCTATTCGCTTTGGCTACTTCAACAATACTCTCAATGGACCTGAAGACACGGTAAATTTTGGGGAAGGTTGGTATCACGTTGTCACCACTTATGACCAACCCTCAGACACCAGCAGAATTTTCGTTAATGGTCAACAAGTGGATAGAGGTTCTGATGGACCCTTTGAAGGAGGACCACCGAGTGTGCGGATTGGTAGTTGGCGGGATGCTGCTGACCTACCTTTCAAAGGTCTCATTGACGAAGTAGCAGTTTACCGAACAGCCCTACCTACTGAAACTGTTGTGGCGCACTATTACACTGGGCAGAGTCAACTAGGTCTACCGATCAGTGATACTGGAGCAAATGCTGGCAATATCAATGTCAATGCTGAGTCGATTGAGATCTCTGGAATTAGTCCCACTCAGGGTACATCCAGTGGTTTATTCTCTGGTACGGAAGGGGATTTCAGTGGTCAAGGTGGTGGTATCAATCTGACAACGAATTCCCTAAAGATTGCTAACGGTGGAGTTTTGAGCGCTCGTACCTTGAACCAATCTCAAGGCGGTAGTATTAGCGTTAATGCCCGGACAGTTGAACTCACAGGTGGCGGACAAATTTTGACTTCTGCTCTAGGTAGAGGTAGTGCTGGAGAAATTACTCTCGATGCTAAGCAAGTTACTTTAGCTGGTGTTGATCCAAGATTTGCGGAGCGCACTGCCCAATTTGACAAGGAAAAGGTAGATACTGAAAGTCCTGCTAGTGGTTTGTTTGCTAGGGCAGCATCGGGGAATGGCGGTAATATTAGCTTGCAAGGTCAGGACTTATTGCTATTAAGATACGGAGCTCAGATTTCTACCACGGCAGGTACTGCTGGCGCTGGTGGTGATGGCGGCAACATTGATATTGATGCAGACTTAATTGTCGCTTTTGCAGAAGAAGACAGCGACATTACAGCCAATGCCTTTGAGGGACGTGGCGGCAATATCAACATTACCACTGAGGGCATTTTTGGTATTGAGTTCCGTCAGCAGGAAACAGAGTTCAGTGATATTACTGCTAGTTCCCGCTTTGGCTTAGATGGCGAAGTGGAAATTAACCGACCCGACACCGACCCTAGCCGAGGGTTAAGTGAGTTACCCACTGAGTTAGTAGACGCCGCTAGACTAGTTGACCGCAGCTGTACTCCGGGTGGCAGAACTACTAAGCGTAGCAGCTTTGTAGTTACTGGTCGTGGCGGTTTGCCCGCTAATCCAGTGGATTCTCTTAGTAGTGACGCTATGATTACTAACTGGGTAACGCTGGACTCTGAACCAGGAAACCAGGAGAGTGTTACTAATGATCAGCCTGTAGCCAGGGCAACTGCTCAACCAATTGTCGCAGCACAGGGATGGACAATGCTCGCTGAGGGAAAAGTCCTCCTTACCGCTGAGCTTTCTCAAGTCACGCCGGAGGCCCTAAGGATAAAATCTACTGCTTGTCAAGACTCAGAGAACTAATTAATTACTTCCCTGTTGCCCACAGCGTTCTAGATAAATTTGAGCAACTGAATCACTGGGGTTGAGGCATAGACAATCTTTAAGTAATTGTGCAGCTTTTGAGAAAGAATGATTGTGGTAAAGGTACAAACTTTCTTCAAAAATAGCTTTTGTGGCTAACTTTAACTGTTTAATTTGATGGAGATCAGCCTCAAACACCTCAAAGATTCCTACAGCTTGTGATTTGCCCTTAACTTTGACTCGATCAATAAAACGAAGACAGTAATTTTCTGGTTTTTGCAAACAACCTAAAGTACGGTGAGAGATTAACAAAGATACCCCATAAACTTTCGTGAGTTCTTCCAATCGATAGGCTAAATTAACAGCATCACTAATTACCGTGCTGTCCATCCGTTGGTGTCCTCCTACTGTCCCTAGCATCAAAGAACCAGTATTGATGCCAATGCCGATTTTGATCGGCGAACGTTCCGGTGTCTGCCGAGTCGCATTGTAGTCAGCAAGTTGGTGTAGCATGGCAATTGCTGCTTCTACTGCATCATCAGCACTACGGCTAAAAAGAGCCATAATTGCATCACCAATGTATTTATCAATGAAGCCATGATTTTCGACAATGGCAGGTTCCATGCGAGATAGATAGGCATTAATAAATTTAAAGTTGTCTTCTAGCTTCATGTCTTCTGAAATGCTAGTAAAAGAGCGAATATCAGAAAATAGAATCGACATTTCTTTTCGTACTGCGTCGCCTAATTGGACATTGATGATGCTTTCTTTGTCCAAAAGTTCCAGAAATTTTTTGGGAACAAACCTTTCATAAGCTAGGTTTAATTTGAAAAGTTCGCAAGTGAACTTTTCGCGCTCTGTCTCTGCTTTGTTGCGTTCCGTAATGTCTTGAAAAGCGACGATCGCATAGGCAATTTTACCAAATTCGTCATAAATCGGTGTTCCCCAAGCCTCGATGGGAATAATCTTGTCTCCTTGATGGATTTCCAAATCATCAGCGCTAAGAGTTTCTCCTGCCAATGCCCGCATGATCGGTAAATTTTCCGCAGGGTAAAGCTGATTGGTGCCAGCAAGATAAATTTGATAAACTTCTGGCAATTGTTCAGAAGTGAGTAAAGGGATAGTGCCTTTACCCAATAGCTGCTTTGCTCTTTGATTAATGAAGTAAGGTTTAGCGCTAGCATCAATAACTGCAACCCCTACTGGCACAGCTTCTAAGAATTGAATCAGTCTTCTCTGGCTTTCCCGCGCTGCTTCCTGGGCTCTTTGATGCAACTGTGCTTCTACCGCATCGGAGTGTTGAGTTGTTGTCTCTAGCAAAATTTCTAGGTCAGTTTTTTCCCTAAACAAATTTTGGCTATGGTAAATCATCATGACAATAGCAGCCCCCGTCATGGCAACTAACGGGGATGCCACGGGTAGCCACCAGCCCCCCAAAAAGGCTAGATAGCTGCCACAAATATTTATGCCTCCTGCTAGCAAAATGCCCAGAATCAAAACTTGCCATTTGAGAGAAAAATTGTCTTGAAACAGGCTTGTCCGTAGTAAAGTCCAACTTCCCAGGGTGCCAATAAATGACCAAAGTACGATCCACAGCCATTCCCCAGGTTGTGTCCAAACCTTAATCAGGGGACGTCCTTCCAATGCCGCACTAAGCATCTGACTACTTAAATTGGCATGAATTACAACACCAGCCATACCACGAGGACTTCCGAAAAAACTACTACTGTAGGGAGTGTGGTGATAGTCATTAGTACTCTGTCCAATAGAACCAATCAAGACGATGCGATCGCGCATCAGGTTCGGCGGTAGTTGATTTTCCAGAACCTCCCTCAGCGATACAGTATGGAATTGCTCTAGGGAACCACGAAAGTTCAACAAGACTTGATAACCACCAACATCCGCCTTAACATAGCCCCCATCATTGCTGCGCAAGGGAATAAATAAGGCTTTACCCAGCGTTAAATGCTTTTTAGTGGCATTAATCATTTCGGGGATAACCCCTTCGGTTTCTAGATAAGCCAAAGCCAGTGTCGCGCCCAAGCTTAATCTAGTTTTGCCACCTTGAGGTTTGACAGACACCAAGGCTCGACGTACCTTGCCATCGGCATCTAATACCAGATCTGCTATACTCACTTGCCCTAACTTGTTCAGAGTTGGAGGTGGAGCAACTTTGTCTCCCACCACCTTCTCTACGCCAATCAGGTTTGGTGTTGATTCAAACACCTTGACCAATTTCTGGTAACCAGGCTTCACTGGCAAATCTCGATAGAGATCTAAGCCAATCGCTCTAGGTTCCTGTAGTTTAATCTTCTGGAGCAATTTGCCTAAAACCTCATCAGGTATCGGCCATTGCCCAATATGAGTAATATCTGACTCGCCAATAGTGACAATTACAATTCTTGGGTCTTTTTCCTCTAAGGGACGCAGGCGAAAAAACTGATCAAGAGTATTCCACTCCAGTAACTGGAAAAGTCCAGCATAACTAACCGCAATGACTAATCCTGCTACGCTGGGGGCACAAATCAGCACCTCTCGCCATTGCCAAATTTTCTTTTTGAGCTTTGGCCACATTTGTCCTGATTGGGGAGCGGGATTAATATCGGTTATGCACTTCCTATAAAAACTTCGGCAGAATTTAAATCGATCCGGAAACAAGCTGGCTTCTCCGGTTATCCAGCAGCAAGTGTTCGATTGCGCCCGAAATCTTTACTTACCAACCAAAGATTGTAGTATACTCCACCCCAGCAACTGGGCAGGCGAAAAGATGGCTTGGTGATTTTTTTAACTACAAGATTTGAGAGTTCCGTCTACAGCACCCTAATACAGCCGTAGCTCTATTCTACTAGCGCAATAGTGGTTTGCTGGAGAGTTCGCCTAACCCCACTGATTTTAGTAGTTTTTCCCAAGTATCAGTTAGGGCGACATCATTGGGCTGAGAACGCTTGAGTTCAGAAAGAATAGCTAGCGCGTCGTACCACAGACCATTTGCTTGATAAAGGGCAGCCAGCTCAAGTTTTGATGAATTCTCTAGCTGACGGCTCAGAGTTGGGTTGGGTTCAACTCTCTTGATCTTTCCTTGCACCCAAGGATCATCTGGCCTGAGGGACTGGTCACAAATTAGGACAAAAGACCACTGGTAATCTTGCCCAATTTCTAGCACAGGTGCGTCAACTGGAAGTTTAAAGCTGATCACACCAGGAGTATTAGAAATTGGTACGGTAGTCTGGTAGGAATAATTTCCACCTTTTTCTTTTAGACTAAAAAATGCCTTTTTGGCTACAGTTTGGGGCACATAAATCAAGAATTGTGGACGTTTCATGACCGTTAATCCTTCCTGGTTAGCAGGCATTAACGGAGTAACATAGGGAGTTTGAACTGTTGCATCTTGGGGACATTTCCCTCCATCACGAGTTGCCCCACCCTCCGTGTTTTCTGGTTCTCCATCACCGGGAGGCTCAAATACTGCGTTAGTTATATTAGAAGCCGAGCCATTAATCAAGTTTTGAGCAAGAAGGTTATCCTTAACAAGCTCTTGTCCCTGCGCCGAAGGGCTAAAAATAAGTACAAGTTCTAGATAAAGACCTGCTGAGAGAATAGTAAAAGGCAGGCAGGAATTTTTCCAAGCCATGGCAATATAGTGCATTTCGTATAAATATTCATGAATAGATGATACCAAAGTCTATGTTAATTGCTCATTTATAAAGAAACGATGAAGCAACCTAACTTTTTCTCTTATAGTTAGGATTTTTTTTCTTGATTATTTCTTGTTCTTTATTACAGGCAATTTGCCACTAAAACAAGATAATTTCAGTATTGGCATCCTTGATACTGAGTTCCTTTGAATATTGATTGATGCAGTTATTATTTCTTGCGGCTTGTGCAACGAAATTATATTCAAAATTTCAGATAATTAGCAACCGATCACTAAGTGAGTGCCATCAATTATCCTTAGTTTTACGAATAGACCTCTTGCAAAAGTAGCGGCAGCTAACTAATTTGAGTTCAAACGAAGTTCGTAATTATAGATGCCTGCAATTAAATTAAAGCGTAAACCAAACCTTTTTCTTCTGTTGCGATATCGCTCGGATAAAATTCTAAATATTTTGAGGCGACGGTAAACATGTTCAATCACTATCCTCTCTGAAGCTAATTTATGATTCTCTTTTTTTTGTTCTTTTGATAGTTTGCTCTTCTTGGGTTTTTTATGGGGTATCCGACTTTGTTTGTGGATTTTCGCTATTCCCTGATATCCTCGATCTCCGAGACACTGTATCTCTGTCTTTAGATTGGTTTTACTCCGTTTAAACAACTTAAAGTCGTGTTCTTTACCCTTGCCGCATGCAATACAGATAATCTCTTTGCTGTTTTTTTCAACGATAAGTTGAGATTTTAAAGTGTGCTTTTTCTTCTTGCCACTGTAGAACTTTTTCTGTTTTTTTGAGGACGCTCCAGGGGAGTTTCAGTTACATCGATAACTGCTATCTCTATTGGGTTTCCCGATTTCAATAGTTGTTTCTTTCCCGGAATCCTTAATTCTTTTGACTTGATTAAAATATTTTCTATTTTACGAATTATTCGATATACTGTTGATTCGTTAAGTCCCCAATGTTGACCGATATGAAAGTAAGTTCTGTACTCTCGTAAGTATTCGAGCGTCATCAATACTTGATTTTCTGGACTTAATTTGGACGGTCTTCCGGTTTTTATCTTCTGTTTTTCATTTGTTTCCACTAACTCAACCATCTTAGCAAACGTCTCTTTTCTAACTCCACAAAGGCGTTTGAACTCTTGGGGTTTTAGGTCTTTCACCTTTTCATAGGTCATTATTTTCCCTCATACTGACCTATTTATCTCTTTTTTACTGGACTTTTGCAAGAGGTCTAATGATCAACTCAAGTAAGTTGTCTAGGAGTCGATCCCGTTCCATTGGTACAAGATCACCGCTATGGAGTACTTCTTGCAGCAGTACAAAGTGGATGATTCCTCCAATAAAAGCTCGCGCCGCAACTTCAGGATCCCGAAGTTGGAGTTCAGAACGGGATGTTAAGTATTGTGTGAGCAGTTCAAGAGTTGGTTTCTCAATATTCTGCACAAATGCTCGTGCTAACTCTGGAAAACGTCCTGACTCACCAATAATCACTCGTAAAAATGTCAGAATCTGTGGATCGGCGGCAATATTGTTAAGCATTCCATCAGCAAAGCTTTTGAGAACAATGGCTGGTTCTCCCTGCATTGCATGAAGTTTTTGTAGATTAAATAATTCCTTTTTTTGGGCCAAATGTTGGATGAGTACAGTGAATAACCTTTCCTTGTCTTGAAAGTAGCTGTAAACCGTTGCTTTGGAAACACTAGCGGCGGCAGCAATTTTGTCCATACTGGTGGCTGCATAGCCGTTTGCCAAAAACTCCTGCATTGCGCCATCTAAAATCGCTTCAGTTTTTTCGTTGGACAACTCACGCTCGACCTTGTTGGGTTTTCTCATGGTCTGGTTGGGATTCTGTACTCAGGCTAGGGGAACTTCAGACAACAAAATTGATTGGCTTTAAGCATAAGCATAGCTCTTGACGTCGTTGTACTAAACAGTTTAGTCTATAAGTATTCAAACTAAACTGTTTAGTTTAGTAATCTTTAGCAGAACCAGGAGTTCACCCATGCTACAAAAAGCAACCGTGGGCAGTTCCTTCACCGAAACGCGCCGCTGGAGTGTGATTGCTACCCTACTGCTTTTCCTGGGTGGGTTGCTTACCTACCAATTGTGGCGTTATCAGACTACTCAAACAGCAGCGAACCAAACGACAGAAGTTAGTCAACCAGTAAGTAAAACAGTAACGTCTTTGGGCCGCCTAGAGCCGAAGGGAGAAGTAATTAAACTCTCTGCTCCCACCTCTAATAATGGCAATCGAGTTGAGCAACTGCTGGTGCAGGAAGGCGATCGCATCACAGCAGGACAAGTGATAGCAATTTTAGATAGTCACGATCGCCTCCAAGCATCATTAGACAAGGCTCAAGAAGACGTGAGGCTAGCACAAGCAAACCTTGCCATCACCCAAGCTGGAGCTAAACAAGGGGAAATTGAAGCGCAACGGGCAGAAATTGTTAGATTAAGAGCGCAACGCCATGGTGATATTGAGGCTCAAAAGGCAACCATTGAGCGGCTAGATTCGCAGCTGCGCAATGCGGAGAGGGAATTCAATCGGTATCAATTACTGTACCAAGAAGGAGGAATTTCCGCCTCCGATCTAGATAGCAGGCGTTTAACCTTAGAAACAGCGCAAAAAAATCTACAAGAGGCAAAAGCCATATTAGCTCGGATTGAGTCTACTAGTCCGGCACAGCTAAATCAAGCAACAGCTACTCTAGAAAGAATTGCCCAAGTACGTCCAGTAGATGTCAAAGCAAATCAGGTAGAAGTTGATCGTGCTTTGGCTGGCTGGAATCAAGCCAAGGCAGAATTAGAGCAAGCATACGTCAAATCCCCCATAGATGGCGAAATCCTGGATATTCATACTCGTGCAGGTGAAGTAGTTTCTAGCGATGGCATTGTGGAAATTGGACAAACCCAGCAGATGTATGCGATCGCAGAAGTGTATCAAAGCGACATCAGTAAAGTGAAGCCAGGACAACAAGTACAAATCAGCAGTGATTCCCTTGCTGGTCAGCTTTCTGGCACCGTAGAGTGGATTGATGCGCAGGTGCGACGGCAACAGGTAATCAACACAGATCCCACCACCAATACAGATGCCAGGGTGATTGAAGTGCATATAGCACTAGATGCTCAATCGAGTCAGAAAGCAGCAAAATTGACAAACTTGCAAGTTATGGTGGTAATTGAACAATGATTGGCTTCATTCAACAACTGCAACGACGCACGCCACTGGGATGGCTGCAACTAAGCCATGAACGCAGCCGCTTGCTCGTCGCCTTGTCTGGCATTGCCTTTGCTGACGTGCTGATGTTCTTGCAACTTGGCTTCCAGAGTGCTCTCTACGATAGCAACACTCAACTGAGTCGCACCCTACAGGCTGACATTGTGTTACTCAGTCCCAAAGCCCGGAGTACGCAAAATCTATCGACGGTTTCGCGACGACGACTCTATCAGGCAATGGATGTCGAAGGGGTTAAGTCGGCAGAAGCGTTTTATTCCAACACCATTGCTTGGAAGAATCCGCAAACTCGCAAAGAAACAACTATTCAGATTATTGGGTTTGACCCTCAACACTCCGCTCTTACTTTATCAGAGGTGAATCAGCAACTCGACAAAATTAAGCTACCTGATACAGTTTTGTTTGATCGCACTTCTAGAGGTGATTACCAACAGGCAATTGCCCAGATTGAGCAAGGACAGAAAGTCACTACTGAGGTCGAACGGCGCACCATTTCTCTAGAAGGATTGTTTACATTGGGCGCTTCTTTTGGGGCAGACGGGCTGTTAATCACTAGTGATCAAAACTTCTTATTGCTGTTTCCTCGTCGAGAAGCAGGCAGTGTTAGCTTAGGCTTAATTGAGGTAAAACCGGGCTACGAACCAGCGCAGGTTGCTACTGTGCTTAAGTCTCATCTTCCCGATGACGTGAGAGTGCTCACTCACGAAGAATATATCGAGTTTGAGATGGCATTCTGGACAAAAGAAAGCCCGATTGGCTTCATTTTTGGCATTGGCACAGCCATGGCATTTGTTGTGGGAATTGTGCTGGTATATCAGGTACTCTCCACTGATGTCAACGCTCACTTAAGAGAATATGCCACTTTTAAGGCGATGGGCTATCGCAATAGGTATTTGTTGCTCATCGTGTTTGAAGAAGCACTAATTCTGGCTTTCTTGGGCTTTATCCCCGGATTGATTTTGCCTATAGGAATTTATCAACTAGCCGCCAAAGCTACCGCATTGCCCATCGCTATGACAGTTTCACGAGCCTTACTAGTCTTTATTTTGACCTTGATCATGTGTTTTATTTCAGGAGCGATCGCAACTCGCAAACTGCAATCAGCTGACCCGGCTGATATGTTCTAATACTAATAATAAAATACTTGAAATAGTCAAACTGTAAGTAATAAGTAATAATTAATAATGCTACCATCTCAGTCTTCTGAAATTGCTATTTCCATCCATAACCTCAACCATCACTTCGGTAAAGGTCAACTACAAAAACAAGTTCTCTTTGAAATTAATCTAGACATTAATGTTGGTGAAATTGTGATCATGACTGGGCCTTCTGGCTCTGGCAAAACTACCCTGTTAACCTTAGTCGGGGGATTACGCTCTGCTCAAATAGGGAGTCTCGAAGTGTTAGGAAAAGAACTCTGTGGTGCCAGTTCGCAACAGTTAACCCTAGCCCGACGCTCTAACGGTTATATCTTTCAGGCACATAACTTACACAGTAGCCTAACCGCCTTGCAAAACGTCAAAATGGGATTAGAGTTACATCCACAGTTGTCGTTACCAGAAATACAAAAACGCTCTGCCCAAATGCTAGAACACGTGGGATTAGGAGATCGCCTTAACTATTATCCTGATGATCTTTCGGGTGGACAAAAACAGCGAGTAGCGATCGCTCGTGCCTTAGTTAGCCATCCCAAAATTGTGCTAGCAGATGAACCCACCGCTGCTCTAGACAGCAAATCAGGTAGGGATGTGGTGAACTTAATGCAGACTTTAGCTAAGGAACAGGGTTGTACAATTTTGCTCGTTACCCATGATAATCGCATCTTGGATGTTGCCGATCGCATTGTGCAAATGGAAGATGGTAAATTAACCAGCAATGCTCTTTTGAGTGCGGTTGCTTAAGTATGAGTTAAGGGAAAATGTTGATCCAAAAAAGCTTGCGCCTCAGCCTTATCCCGAACTACTTCATCTAGTGTTGCAGCTAAAAGTGCATCCAGCATTTCTCGATATTGTGGGCCTGGTTTATAGCCTAATTTTCTGAGATCATTGCCGTTTAATGGCGCTTCAACATCAGCTAAAGTGGTGAGATATTGCCAGATTTTACGCCTAATGGTTCTGGTATTTTGGACAGCAATTAAAACCAAAGTAGGTAAATCATACTGGCGCAAAAATTCAACTATTTCACTTTTGAGCTGACACTTTGGTAGAGTTTCTACTATTTCTTTTTGGGCTTGTGCTAGCTGTTGTAATCGCTCGATACTATCTAACGTCAACTGTAAATTACTTGCCACCAAAGCGCGCACTTCGGGAGCCAGATGAGCAATCAAAACTTCCAAACGCATCTGCCAATGTTTTAGGGTTTCCCCAGGGTCAAACCGACGTAGCCAGCGATCAACCAAACGTACTCGCCACCATAGTTGAATATTGAGTTTTAGGCTGGGATGAATACAGCGCAGTGCTTCCAAAGAAGCTAGTAATTGCAGAGAACTTTCCCAGTAAGGTTCCTGCAAAATGTGCTTGAGTTCTGCTTTGAGTCGCGTCTGGAGGGCTGGTGCTTTGCCGTGGGTGGCCAGTGATCGCTCATAAACCCCACTTTCAATGGCATATTTGATATAAGCTTCAGTTTGAGGTTCAATTTTAAATCCCAGGCGTACTGCAAACCTTACTGCTCGATAAATCCTGGTGGGGTCTTCAATAAAGCTGTTAGCGTGCAATACCCGAATTAAACGCGATCGCAAATCGAGTAAACCCCCAAAAAAATCTAACAGGGGCAACTTACTATCACGGGAAGGCGTTAAGCGAACAGCCAAAGCATTGATGGTAAAGTCTCGACGGTATAGATCTTGGCGGATTGAGCTGGCTTCAACTTCCGGATTAGCCGCCGGATAGGGATAGAACTCTGTCCTGGCAGTAGCAATATCTATCCATAGAGATTTTAAAACAGGGTCATTGTGCCATAACAAGGCAGCAGTTTGAAAAGCACCATGTACTTCTAAGCGGCCCCCAGGATAACTTTGCTGTAGTGCTTGAGCTAGGGCTACTCCAGCACCAGTGTCAGCGGAGCGATGAAAACCGTCTACTACCAAGTCAATATCTTTGAGCAGTAGAGTATCAGACGTGTCTGCCAGTAATAAGTCACGCACGGCACCTCCAACTAGGTAGAGATGCCAGCCTCGCTTGTGGGCTTCTTCTGCAGCTTGACTGAGTAGTTGCCAAAGCTGCGGATCAAGGCGCTTCCGGAGATTCGTGATTGCTGATTGGGGGTCAGCAATCGGTAATTGGTAAGAGTCTTCTTCCGCGTCTATGGTTTTGTCTTGATGGAGTTGCCGCAGAACGTCGGTGCGAGTGACAATTCCTACTAACTGATCCTCCTCTAAGACCGGTAAACGTCCGATATCGTAAGTCACCATGATGGACTCAATTATCTGTAGAGAAGTTTCGGGGTTAATTGTCCTTAAATTTTTGCTCATATAACCCTTGACTGGGGCATGGGCAAAGCCATGGTGCAGCGCTAAATCAATGTCTCGTCGCGAGACAACCCCTACTAGCTGGTCCGTTTCGTCCACTACTGACAACCCCGAATGACCATAGCGCAACAAAATTCTCTGGGCTTCACTAATGGTTGTTTCGGGCCGAATCGTGCGTACGGGCGATGACATCAAATCCCGTGCTTTTAGGGGTTGGGGAATTTGGTCTGTAAGTTGTTTAACTAGCTGCTCAATAATTTCTAGAGGATTAACTTCTCTAAGGGTTACTGATGCTGCTTGGGAATGTCCCCCGCCTCCTAGGGGTTCAAATAACTTGTTCAAGTTGCTTCCCTCAATACGCGATCGCCCAATCACTGTTAAACGAACTCTAGGATTGGGGATTGCGGGTGGATTTGCTGGCTGATAAACTGAAAATCTATCACTATCTTGCTCTATTCCTCGGTACTCAGACGCCAAAAGCAGTGCATCACTTTCCGTCAGTTCCATCAATCGCGACACTAGGCTCGATAATCCTGGCACATAGTCGGAGGTTTGAAGTATTACCCAGGAAACGGTGTAGCCCAAGTGAGTTTGTGATTGTAGATTGCCCAGGGCTAGCTTCAACAGTTCTTGCAATCGGGGAGAGAGTCCGGGATCTACGTAGGTAGCAATTTGCCGCAGCGCAGCGCCTTGCTGCATTAGCCAGGTTAAAGCGGCCGCGTCTCGCGGTGTTGTGGACTCAAAGGTTAAGGAACCTGTATCTACATGGATTCCCAGCGCCATTACTGTGGCTTCAGCAGTGGTTAACCGGATCGAACTTTGCTGCAACTGTTCGGTAATTAGGGTTGTGGTTGCTCCCACTGGCTCAATCTGAGTGTGTGTAGCTGGTATATCTGTCTGGGTGTCTAGGTGATGGTCGTAGACTTCTACAGATTGTAACTGAGGCAAATCTAACCACTCAGCAGCTTTCCCTAAGCGATCGCGCTTTTGGCTATCAACTACGATCACTGTTTGAATCTGTTGGGTGTTGACAGCACGACGTTCTATTAGGGAATATTCATCCCGATGTAAAGCCAGAAAATCTCTAACAGCAGGATGAGCGCCACCAGTTAAGACTATCTTGGCTCCGGCTTTCAAGCGTGTTAAACCTACCGCAGCTCCTAGAGCATCAAAGTCGGCGGTTGTATGGCACAAAATCAGATCCATAATCTGGGGACTCCTTGCCGAAATTTTTGAAACTGCCTTTGACAGGCACAACATGCCACTTTAGGGTTCCCCATACTAACTGATGAAACAACTGCCAGAAACAGAGTCGGCAAAAATGTACCAAATTTTGGTAGCGTACTAATCAGGAAAGATGTAACTCAGGTTTTCCGGAGAAGAAAAAGAAAATGTCTATCATATTCCAAATATCACTTGCTGCTTTAGTTATCTTGTCTTTCGTCATGGTGGTTGGTGTTCCCGTAGCCTACGCCACACCTCAGAACTGGAGTCAATCAAAAAATTTGATTTTTCTTGGTTCTGGCATCTGGATAGCTTTGGTTCTTGTGGTTGGTGCCTTGAACTTTTTGGTTGTATAGATTGAGAAGATAGCCCATTCTGGTGTTGTCAGTCTCAAATACTTAATCTAATCAACCATGGCAGTTTTCGAGGGTAACTTTACTTCAGTCACTAACCTACGGTTTGCAATTATTATTGGTCGATTTAACGACTTAGTAACTGGCAAGCTGTTAGCAGGGTGCCAAGATTGCTTGAAACGCCACGGTGTTGACCCTGAACCTCACGGTACTCAAGTGGACTATATTTGGGTACCCGGTAGCTTTGAGGTGCCTCTGATGGCTCGCCAAGCGGCGCTCAGCAATCGTTATGATGCTGTAATTTGTCTTGGCGCAGTTATTCGGGGTCAAACGCCTCATTTTGATTATGTCGCGGCTGAAGTATCTAAGGGAATTGCTGCGGCTAGTTTTCAAACAGGTGTGCCAGTTATCTTTGGAATTGTCACAACCGATACTATGCAACAAGCTCTGGAACGGGCAGGGATTAAAAGCAACCTGGGTTGGAACTACGCCATGAACGCCATAGAAATGGCAAGCCTAATGCAGCAGTTTAGGGGCAAGGGCTTAAACTCACCCTATGGTGCCTATGATCAAGGTGCCTTGGCTGCCCAAAGCCTCCCCGGTGAATCTCAGCGGCAGATTACCCCAGAAACAGCTATTGAGCAAGAGAAGTCTGGTGAATCTTGAGTTCATCCTACTCCTCTAGGGGTAAAAGTTGGGCATTATCTTAGTCATCGGTAATTGTATACAAGGTAGCTACTTATGGACAATTACCGATGACTAATGACCCAACCCTCAACCTCTATTGACATGACAAGCTGTAGGAGCAGACAAAAAAAAGGTTGACAAATTTTCTCTATTCTGAGAAACTAGGAAAGGATTAAATAAGTCATGCGGGTATAGCTCAGTGGTAGAGCGTCACCTTGCCAAGGTGAATGTCGCGCGTTCGAATCGCGTTACCCGCTTTTTAAATGAATTCCCCTGAATTTCTCTGAAGTGATGCTGTGTTTCAAAATCCCTCTCAAGGTCAGGTAAGCTAGAGCAGCCATTCTCAGAATAAAATGATCAAGGACACGAAAAACTGAATTAGGAGCAGACATGCTACTTAAAGAGTGTTCAAGCTGAACGAAAGCGCTAATATTAAAGAAAAAGAACAAGGGTCATCTATGACCATTGCCCAAGCCCAGGTTTGGGAAGCTGCAAAGCAATAGTGGTTTAGCGTACCCTGCGAGGGTGTAACTGAAAAAGATTAACACCTAGACGTGTTAGACAATCTCTAAATTGAAGTATATTAATTGGTTGTAAATAGCGCCTGTGCCCTCTCAGAAAGCTCAGAAAATTAATTTAGATGCTGAGTACCCCTGCCCTTGTCGCCGCAAGGGGAGTTTAGTCCAGATTACTCTGACAGAAGCCTTAGGCTGCGATCGCTGTCAGCAAATCTTTGTGGTAGAAGAAGGTGGGTACGTTATAGAGCAACTGTCCACGAGCTACCCCTACAAAAAAGCTTGGCGTTGGACAGGCTCTCGCTGGATCACAGCCAATGCTGGTCTGGGAGAAAGCTACCTACCCGTGGCTCTCCTAATTGTCCTGGTACTGCTAATTGTCTGGCTGCCGTTAGCTCTACGCTCTCCCACAGGACCAAGTATCATTTTCTGGGCCTTACTAGCTGTGCTATTGGCTGTACTGCCAGCGCTAATGGTTTGGCTAGCTTACCGGCGTTAGTAGAAGATGAAAATGGATGGTGGTGGCTTGGCCAACAATCAGGCCAATAATCAGACAGACGCTCTAAATCGTGCTTATCGAGCTTCTCGAAAACTAGCAACGACTAAAGGAGTAGACCGCTCTCGCGGCGTTCAAGCAATGGCTCAGGCCCTTGAGAATTCCTTTGATGATATTTTAGAAGCCAACACTCTAGATTTAGAAGCCAGTAGAGAAATGGCGGTGCCGGAGCTCATTTGGGAGTGGTTAAAACTAACTCCAGAACGGCTCGGAACAAGTATTGAAATTTTGTATCGGCTCGGAGAGCTATCTGACCCAATTCGGCGGGTAATGAATGCTTCCTATCAACTGGACGACTCTCAGACTTACTGCCAATTAATGCCGTTGGGTGTGATTGCTTTAATCTATGAGGCATTTCCGGAGTTGGGAGCAATCGCTGCTGGCTTTTGTATCAAAACTGGTAACTCTCTGATCCTCAGGGGAGGTAGCGAAGCCAGTAACTCCAACCAAGTGATTGCTCAGGCTTTACAGGGTGCCATCGAAGAAACCGGTTTACCCTCTGGCTGCCTAGAACTATTACCTTCAGAACAAGGCAGTTCGGTGAAAGACCTCTTAACCCAAGACCGCTATCTAAATCTAGTGATTCCTTACGGCAGACCAACCCTAGTGCAGTACGTAATGCAACAGTCAACTGCACCGGTTCTCAAGTCAGCGATGGGTAACTGCTACCTTTATTGGTCTGCTACGGGCATTATAGATATGGTCTGCTCAATGATAGTAGACTCTCACGCTAGTGAACCAGACCCTGTAAATGCGATAGAAAAGGTTCTGCTCAATCATCACCAAGAATCCGTATCCTTACTCAAACTTTGGGAAAAGCTTCAGAAACACGGCTTTAAGCTTAGAGGTGATGCCGAATTGGTGGCTGAGTTTCCCGAACATCTAACTTTAGTCGACTCCTCTGAGTGGAGCCAAGCTTATCTTGATAAGATTATTGCCTTCAAGAAAGTCGGCAATATCGATTCAGCGATCGCTTGGATAAACCAGTACAGTAGTGGTCATGCTGACTGCCTAGTCACAGAGTCTTACCAGGAAAGCCGTCAGTTTGCCATCGGTGTTGACAGCGCCTCGGTTTACATTAATTCTTCACCGAGATTTTCGCGTAACCCGAAACGGGGAGACTCAGTTTTTCTGGGAATGTCGAATCAGAAAGGATATCGTCGAGGAATGATTAACCTTGAGGCTCTGACAACCCTTAAGCAGGTTGTTCAAGGAAACGGTCAATTTTAAATTTAAGTAAGTGAGGTTAGCAGGTTGAAGGTTAAAAATCTCAACATAGGCACGTTGCCCTAAGACAAACGAAAGCAGCGACTCCTGCTACGCCAGTGTCTTTGAAACTACAACCTTTAAACCTGCAACCTTCAGCCCTTAGCCTTCAACCTTGAACTCTTGATTAACTAATCTTACCTTCTGTGCCAGACCTAACGTCTGTAGGAGCTTAATCGTCATCCAGGTCAAGTCAATTTCCCACCATTGCATGCCATGGCGAGCAGAGTATTGATAGGCGTGGTGGTTATTGTGCCAACCTTCACCATAAGTTAGCAAAGCCACCCACCAACAGTTTTTCGAGCGGTCATTGGACTCATAAGTACGATAACCGAATTTGTGGGTTGCACTGTTAACAAACCAGGTACAGTGAAATACCAAAACTAGCCGGACAAAAATTCCCCAGACCACAAATGACCAACCACCAATTGCATAAAGCAAAAGACCTAGAACAACTTGGATCGGGACAAAATATTTATCGAAAAACTGATAAACTTTATCATCAGCAATGTCCTTGGTGAAGCGAGGCACTTCTTCGTCAGCAGGGATTTGGTGTAACATCCAACCCATGTGGCTCCACCAGAAACCTCGATTGGAATCATGGGGATCAGGTTCAGTATCAGAGTGCAAGTGATGGATGCGGTGTAATCCCACCCAATTGATTACTCCCCCTTCACAGGCAAGTGTGCCGCAGAAAACCAGGAAGTACTCTAACCACTTGGGAGTCTGAAAACTGCGGTGGCTCACCAGGCGATGCCACCCTAGGGTAATACCTAAACCACCTGTTACCCAGTGGAGAATAACCACTAAAGCAACCGCCTTCCAGCTAAAGTTGCTAGGGAGTAAAGCAAACATGGCTCCTAGATGAATGAGAGCCATATAGATGATAGTGAGCCAATCGAAGCTTCGATTGTTTAAGGTGGTAGTTGTCATGCAGTAAGCCTAATACGAAAATACAAAGTCTAAAATCTCCATCTGTTCTGGAAGTATTGAGATTTATGATTGGCTATAAAATCCAAGATCAACAATCTACCTACATTTGAATGGACAGCTTTCCGCAGCTGCAAGCAGCACAAAACGCACTGTTTCCGATCTTTTACGGAATTGACGCGATAGTCAAGCAAAATCTCAAAAAAGTTCTTGATTCCTTTCGTACTCACCGTCTCGGAGTCCACCACTTCGCAGGTGTCACCGGCTACGGTCATGATGACTTAGGTCGTGAAACTTTAGACCAGGTGTTTGCTGAAGTTATGGGTGCCGAGGCAGCAGCTGTACGGGTACAGTTTGTTTCAGGAACCCATGCGATCGCCTGTTGCCTATTTGGTGTTCTGCGTCCCGGTGACGAGATGTTAGCAGTAGCTGGCCCTCCTTACGACACCCTTGAAGAAGTCATCGGTTTACGAGGTCAAGGTCAAGGTTCTCTATTAGAGTTTGGCATTGATTACCGCCAGTTACCACTAACTATTGAAGGAGAAGTGGATTGGCAAGCCTTAGCAGAAGCAGTAAGCGATCGCACGCGCTTGGTACTAATTCAGCGTTCCTGCGGTTATTCCTGGCGATCTAGTCTTTCTCTTGCTGACATCGAAAAAATCGTCAGGCTAGTTAAACAACAAAATCCCGACACTGTTTGCTTTGTCGATAACTGCTATGGCGAGTTCGTAGCAGATTGTGAACCTCCAGCCGTGGGGGCGGACTTAATTGCTGGTTCTTTGATTAAAAATCCCGGTGGTACAATTGTCACATCTGGCGGCTATGTGGCAGGAAGGGCAGACTTAGTGGAGGCTGCTACCTGTAGGCTGACGGCACCGGGAATTGGCAGTAGTGGAGGCGCAACCTTCGAGCAGAATCGACTGTTGTTTCAAGGCTTATTCCTGGCACCACAAATGGTGGGAGAAGCAATCAAAGGGAATCATTTAACTGCCTATGTGTTTGACCAATTGGGTTATCCTGTTAATCCTGCACCAATGGCACCGAGGCGCGATGTGATTCAGGCAGTTAAGCTGGGTTCACCGGAAAAGTTGATCGCTTTCTGTCGGGTAATTCAGCAGCATTCACCTGTAGGTTCCTACCTTGATCCTGTACCTGCTGCTATGCCCGGTTATGAGAGTCAGTTAGTGATGGCTGGGGGAACTTTTATTGATGGTAGTACCTCTGAGTTTTCTGCTGATGGGCCGCTGCGGGAACCCTATGTGGCATTTTGTCAAGGGGGAACCCATTGGACGCATGTTGCGATCGCACTTGAGGCGGCAGTTGAGGCAGTGGGAAAAGCTGATGGTTGAGCAGCAGATGCGGCAAGTTTAAATACAGTTGCAAGACAAACCAAACAGTCCTTAATCAAGCTGTAGAAACAGTACTTGATAGACTTTTCCTAATTAAGAATTAGTGTAATTACTGCTTTCTACAGTAGCTCAGCTAACCTATTTCTTTAGAATTATCATAAATTTTAAGCCTACTATTGAATTCAGCGATGACCAATTTTGCCAACTCTGTCGGGCAAATCCTGAGACAAAATTTGAACGGAATGCGAAGGGAGAACTGATTATCATGCCACCTACGGGAGGAGAAACAGGAAACCATAATGCAGAAATTGCTGCTGAATTCGTAATTTGGAATCGACAAACTAGGTTAGGTAAAGTCTTCGATTCATCCACTTGTTTTAAACTGCCTAATGGTGCAAATCGTTCTCCCGATGTTTCCTGGATTAAACAAGAAAGATGGGATGCACTTACTCCAGAACAAAAGAAGAAATTTTCCCCCGTCGCACCCAATTTTATTTTAGAACTAATGCCTGCCAGTGACAGTTTAGAAACCCTCCAGGCAAAGATGCAAGAATATATAGATAATCAAGTAAAGCTTGGTTGGTTAATTGACTCGAAAAATAGGCGAGTTGAAATTTATCGTCAGGGCCAAGCTATTGAGATTCTACAATCTCCTGAAACTCTATCAGGAGAAAATGTCTTGCCAGAATTTATTCTGGATCTTCAATTAATTTACCAGTAATCCTGATTTTAGATCTATCTGGAAAAGAGCTAGCGCCGCCACATACGCTGATTTCCGGATGAGTCTTGTGATTTGAGGGAAAATATCTTGAGCTTAGGTAACACACGCATTAGCCAAGGAGCCAGAAATGCTCAATAGCGACCTCAAGAAGGAAACTTTAGCAAGACTCAAAGCTGCCGATCAAGAATATCAGACAATTGCAGCAGATGTGATGGCAGGAGCCACAAAGCTCTACGAGAAACGCCAAGCAACTGCTAAGTATACTATTCTGGCTTGTGAGCAATACGTCAACACTCTTGCCAACTCACCAAAAGAGTTCGATAAGTCAGTGTCCGAATTTAAGGTTGAATATGATAATTTCACCAACGAAGTACAGCAAATTAATACTGAGGCAGATAAAGCTGCCAAGGTAAGCGGTTCAATAACAGGAGCGGGAACAGTAGCAGGAGTTGGTTTTGCAGCTTTTGGCCCAACAGCAGCACTGGCGATGGCAACAACCTTTGGTACTGCTTCCACTGGTACAGCTATCTCAGCTCTCTCAGGCGCTGCTGTAACTAATGCTGCACTAGCATGGCTTGGTGGTGGTGCGCTGGCGACGGGTGGCGGTGGGATGGCAGCAGGTAATGCTCTGCTGGCGTTGGCGGGACCAGTCGGTTGGGCTATTGGTGGCACGGCGTTGCTAGGTAGTGCTTTTTTGCTGGGACACAACAATGCAGAAATTGCGAAGAAAGCCACCGAGGAAACTGCCAAGATAAAAGAAAAAACTGCAACTTTGAAAGCAGCGAGGGAAGAAATTGCCAAACTATTGGCCTTAACTCAAAAACATGTTGAGGGTGTTGATGCAGGACTCAACTTTCTCAAAACTAAAGCCCCGAAAAACTATCAACACTTCAGCACTGAGCAAAAGCTAGAGTTGACGACTCTGATTAATAATATTCGGTCGCTTTCCCAATTATTAAATAAGAAGCTGAGCTAATCGAGAGAGTCAATAAAAGAGAATATTCACCAGACAGCTCAGATACTTTCTGCTACGGTGGCAGAGGATAATCTCCGCCATGTCCAACGGCTCCAAGCTTCTCTAGACAGTCAAGATGCTGCCTTTGCCAAGGCAATTGAACAGGTAGCAAAAGTACGTGATTTTGTTGGCACTCCTGAGCATATTTTAGGTAACAATAAAACCAAACATGGTGAGATTGCTGAGCAGGTTGAAGTCGGTATCCGTAACGCCAGAAGCTATTTGCGCCAGCAAACCACAAACGCAACCTTTGACGGGGTTGGTCGAACAGCACCCGCAGATTACTTAATTGATGGTATTCAGGTTCAGTCTAAGTTTATCAACGGCGTTAGCAATAACTTAGACCATGTACTCAAACACATGGGTAAGTATGGGAATTTTGGTAGAGATGGTTCCTATTAACACATTCCAGAAGACCATTACCAGACTATTCAAAAAGTACTAAATGGTGAATCTGTAGAAGGGTTAATGGGACTTAGACAGATTTCAAGCCCAAACAAAGCCCAAAGCAGCTTTGTGAGCAAAGAATACGTCCCGATTGTGGTTCAACCACTCCATAAAACGGAAAGACATCGCTGTCCGAAACGCCTCTAATGCTTCAGTAAAGGTGTTTAAAGGTTTCGATGCCCAACGCCGTCTTAATCCTCCGGTTAAAGTGTGCCATAAAATAAATGTATAGGCACAAAACACAAGCATGAAATGTCTTATCAGGCTTCTATAATCTCTGACTTGATATTCAGATAAACCCAACCAGCCTTTGGCTTCCCGATAGAAAACTTCTACCCAATTTCTTTGAGAGTAGGTAGTTACTATCCAATCGGCTGTGGCTTTTGTTGATTCAACATTGGTAATAAAATAGTCAACATCACTAGCTTGGTCGAAGGTTGAGGCATTCATGACGATAGCAATTGTTCTCTTTCCTTCAAGCTGTGAGAGTTCAACTTCTACAGGAGCCACCCAAACGGTTTTCAGTTTATCTAGATTGATTTGAACAGGGGTAAAATCTTTTGGCGACAAGGATTCGGCTAACTTATCTAGGCGAATCTCTTCTCGTTGACTTATCCCTATTTCAATTATCACCTTACGGTTTTTGGCTAATCCTCCTATATACTTGAGTTTCCTTTTTTCCAGTTCCAGCAAAAACGTTGTGTTATTTCCATACCCAGCATCAATTAATACGATACCCGGTCGATATCCTCTGTTCATGCTGCGGTCAATTAATGCTAAGCCTAACTCCGGCTTTTTCTGGAATTCAATATCTTTTTTTCCTTCAGCTAAAGAACTAGCGTGTTGAGATAACTCTATATCTAACGGTAGGCTTTTTTTCCCATCATATAGATGAGTTGTTACCACTACTATTCCGTTGTCTGTCTTCCCGATTTCTCCAATGTACTGTCGTCCTACTCCCGCCGTGAAATTGCCACTTTTCCTATGTCCTGAGTCATCTACAATTAACGTGAATCCTCTACTTATTCGGGTTGGGCTACACTGATTCATCACCAGTAGACGCCGCTCATTTACCTGTTGAGCATTCCAGGGGGCTTCCGTTAAAAAATGATGTAATCGGTGGTAAGTCACTCCCACCGCGTTATCCGCCATTTGAGACAGGTTTTTTCCTTCACTTTCCCCTAATAATCCCCCAATATAGTTCCTAAACTCCCTTTTTTGCGCTTGATGTCTCCAGACATCATCAAAGCGTTTGCACCATCTATCGAAGCAAGGAGGCATGGCGGCGGGGGTTGTCTCTTTCCTGTCTTACACTCTAATGTCAAATGGCTGCCATGCCTAAATTATACCTTTATTAACTCTTTATTTTCGTTTAAGTCCCGTTAACTAACTGCATTATACAAAAAATTCAGCAAAAAGCTCAAGCAATTGAAGAGCTTTCTGGCAAATCATTTCGTGAGGTAGTTAAACCTAGTATTTCTGAATACAGCCATGTACAGCAAGGCAAGATTCACAATACCTTGGATAGCCATCAGCAAGCGCTCAGCAGCGAAAATCAACAAATTAAACAGAGCATCCGAACTGAGGCACAACCCAATTTAGGAGATGTAGCTCAAGCAGCGAGTAAAGGAGCTTTAATTGGTGGTGGAATTCAGTTAGCTTTCAAGCTGTGCGAAAAATATAAACAAGGAAAAAATCCCTTCAAAGGTGATTATAAGGCAGAGGATTGGCAAGAGGTTGGTATTGATACTGCCAAAGGAGCTGCTGGAGCTATCTACTCTTTAACTAATTTTGCTAGTCTGTCTGCTCCCTTTGCTGGCTCTTTTGTCAGTGCTAGTCAGGTAGTTGCTAGTCTAGTGAACGATTTAAATACTGGGGCAATTTCCTTCGAGCAATTTACCGAGATGAGTCAGTTAGCTTGTATGGAATCAGCGGCAGCAGCTTTGGCTTCTATACTTGGAGAAACTTTAGTTCCAGTTCCTCTTATCGGTGCTGTTTTAGGAACAATTGCTGGGCGCATAGTTATGGATATTAGTAAGAAATACTTTAGCAAAGGAACTGAATATTTGCCGCGTCAGATAGATACATACTACAATCTATGTCTTGCCAAAATTGACCAAACATATCATGCTGTAATAGAAAAGATTATTGCTGAATTTGAAAAGCTTGGTGATTTGACTAAGGCTGCATTTGATACCAGTAAAAATGTGGCGCTGAGGCTTCAAGCTAGTATTTGGTTAGCAACAGCTTATCAGGTTCCTGAAAATAAAACCATTCGGGATACCGCTGCGCTTGATACCTTTATGCTGTCCTGATGTTATGCACTAAACTGCTGTCAGACTTACTTCTTAGCCTTACGACCTAAAATAAAGAAAGTAGTAATATCGTTCCAAATTCCTTGGTCTGTTACCAACGCTTCAAGTTCCGCAAAATACTCAACCTTGACTTGCTCCAACTGCTCTGGGGAAAGTTGCTTTAAGGGACGACATAGAGGATGGTTTAGGCTGCCGTCCCAAGTTTTTTTAGCTTGACTTAAGCTAATATAGCTGCCTAATTGTTCAGTTTTCACTTCAATATCTTCAAAACCTGCTTCTTGCAGTAGTGCATGACACTTCTCTTCTGTACCAGTTAAATCACTAAACAGCAAGGAAACACCATACCTTTTAGCAACTTGCTGAAGGACGGCACCAGCAACAAAAGCAGTTTCGGCAAAAACACACAAACCAATTAATCCCTGCTGCTTAAGAAACCGACGCCATAAGCACAAATCAGCCGGAACATTAGTCATCAGAGGAAGCGCCGAACAGCACAGAATTGTTTCAAAACTCTCATCAGGAAAGTCTAGAGTTTCTGCATCTGCTAGCACTAGTTTGATATTGTTCAGACTGGCTTCCTTTATCTTTTTTTTAGCTTGATTAAGTAAACCCTTGGAAATATCAACTCCCACTACCTGACCATCAACACCTACGAGTTGCGCCACTTCAATAGCAACTAATCCTGTACCTGTAGCAATATCCAAAACTTTTTGACCAGGTTCTATGGCTGCATATTCAACGAGGCAATGAGCAAGTAAAGGATGAAAATAACCTTGGTCGTAGGAATCACTTCTTTGGCTGTATAAATCTGCTACTTGTTGTTTAAAATTACCCAGCTCAATCTTATCGTTCATTGAACCTCCTGCATTGGTTGATAAGCCTCTATCTTTTATCTGTGTGTATCTGCGGTTAATTTTCCTCCGGAAGCATTGAGGAAACCTATAGATAATTGTATAGATACAAACTATACCAACAAAAAAACGCCGAACACGCAGAAGCTGAACTAGGAACCCTACGGCGGCGAGAGAATAAATGAATTTTTATACTCCAAATTCATTGATGTCAATTCGTCACTTATCTACTACCTTATTTTGAGAGTGGAAGGGACAGCCTGAGGTTAATTTGCTCAAAAATAAGCTGTTGTCAAAGAAGTGTTCCATGGATAATATTTTCAAATCTTCAGTAAGATTAGCAATACTAACGCCCCATATTTCTATAGTTTCACCTGTGGGTGCATATTCTTTATAAGCTCCACTAAAGGTTCCCCAATGGCGCCACTTAAATGTTACCTTGGGTGGGCCGGAAAGCACCTCAGTTACCTCCCAGAGAAATCCCTTGGGAAAGGCATTGTGGAAAAGCTGCCCCGATGATTCAAAGGTTTCAGTTTTCGGACTATAGTGTTCAGTCTCACCCATGAATAGATTGTATGTTCCCTGGTCTACAATGTCCTGGGCTTCGTACTCTGGTCCACCATTAGTGCTAATCTTAAACTTATCGGCAACAATAGACAACCACTGTTCGGGGTTAGTCTTGTAAGATGCCTCCATTTCAAAGGTTCTCACTAAGTTATGAACAAGCGCCTCTAGAGAACCCTCCGGATAATTAAATTGACTCTCTTGCTTGAAAGATTCATCTTGGCGGGAATAGTCAGGAGGTGTTTGATACCGCCACTCAGCATCAGCACTATTTGAGATAACAGAATTTCTATCTTGTACCCAAAGAGGTAGTTTAGATGATTGAGGCTTGTCCATAAAACTCTCTAAGTAATTAATTACATTAATTACCTAAAATATTACAAATAAAAATTAATAATGGTACAAATAGTTACAGTTTAGAATTTCTCAAGCTCGTAGCGAGAAAAAACTGGCAAAGCTAAAACTTTTATTAAAATAATCCGGTCAGTCTAGCCTAGATAAAACGCCTCGACTGAGGCTAAATATCAAGACTAAAAAAGAGCATCTACTCAGTTACTAAAATGTTGTCAAGAAACAAGTTTTGAATTCCCTGAGTTAGTCTCTGCAAAACTCTTAAAAAGATTCAGCAGTGAGGGCGAGTACAACCATTTATTTTTTACCGATAGCAATGGTTATTATTGGTCTTACTATCTAGTGGCATTACCTGCTCAACGACTAATTTTTAACTAATGGCAGATGCACCAACCAAGGCACAACATTAGTTCTTGGCTATGAAAACTTTTGCAAGATAAGCAAGAAACTGGAAACTACACTAATCGTCTTTGAGTTTAGAAAAACTCTCAAACCAGCCACGTCGCCAGAAAAAGTAGACTAATCCCAAAGCGATCGCCATCATGGCTAATAAACAAACTGGGTATCCCCAATACCAGTTAAGTTCCGGCATATTCCAGGGAGAGGCTTGAGGATTAAAGTTCATGCCATATACCCCAGCAATAAAAGTTAGGGGAATAAAAATTGTTGAGATGACTGTCAGTAGCTTCATCACCTCATTCATTTTATTACTAACAGAGGATAAATAAACATCCATCAAACTGGAAGCTAGCTCTCTATAAGTTGAGATAATGTCTATAACTTGAACGGCGTGATCATAACAATCTCGTAAGTAAACTTGTACCTCTGGACTAATCAAAGAACTTTTATCCCGCATTAGGGAACTAATGGCATCCCGCTGTGGCCAAATAGCGCGGCGCAAGGCTAGCAATTCCCGTTTAATTTGATAAATTTTTGACAAAGTTTTATGGGTGGGGTTGATTACTACTTCATCTTCTAATTCGTCAATTAGATCCCCGTATTCTTCTAGCACAGGAAAGTATCCATCAATAACCGCATCCCACAAAGCATAAGCTAAATAATCTGCCCCAAACTTGCGGATAATACCTTTATTCTGGCGAATACGCCTGCGCACTGGCTTAAAACAGTCCCGTTCCGGTTCTTCCTGCAACGTGAGCAAATAATGTTTACCCAACACCAAACTAACTTGCTCAATCCAGAAACCATCAGTTTTTTTCTTGGGCATTACCATCTGAGTAATAATCACCAATTGGTCTCCATAGTCTTCCACTTTAGGTCGCTGGGGTACATTGACCACATCTTCTAGGACAAGCGGATGTAACTTAAAAACCACACCCAACCCCTGTAAGACATCTTCACTACCTAAACCGAGTACATCAACCCAAGACACTGAATCTGTATCGAGGTAAGAAGCACAAGCTTCTGGCGTTAGATTCACCTGACGCGTGACTTTAGCTTCGTTGTAGTCAATGAGAACTATCTGGGAAGGTTGAGCATCTGCCTCAATGGTGAGTGTTCCTGGTACACTACCTGCTTGATCATAGAAGTAATCAAACAAGTCCTCTTCTATTTCCTCTGTTGGCTTAGCCGGACGTTGGGGCTGAGAATGTCGATCTATCTGCATTTACTTGCTTAACTCCATTTGCTCAACTTTATCTGATGGCAGAATGGTAAACACTCTTCTGTTGCGCTTCAAACTCAAAATACCTTCTGTTTGCCAGAAATAAGAGTGTTGAGAGCAAGTCCTAGATTAGGAAGATCACAGAGAAAACGAATTAAGCTAAAGGTAGTAACGAACGGTAGTGACAACTCGGCTATGCTTTACCCGTAATGCAGCCCGCAAAAACAAAGTAGTTTGATTGTGCAGTAGTTCCTCCCACCAGTTGCGCGGCACAAAAACTGGCAGAATAACGGTGGAAAACATACTAGGATGTCGCCCTTCAAACTCACTAACAAACTCAGTAAGCGGCGTAACTATAGAACGGTAGGGCGAATCAAGAATAACCAAAGGGATATTGTCAGCAAACTCTTCCCACTTCTGTTGCAGAGTAACTCGATCTGTTGTACCAATATCAACATGTACTGCAACAATTTCATCTGCAATGGTACAGGCATACTCAAGCGCCTCCAGTGTGCCGCGATGGATTTGACCAACTAAGACTAGGGCTGGATGGGTAACCTCTGTTAATGATGGTCGGTAGGCACAACGAAGTCTTACCGGTCCTTCCACACTGAGTTGCGCGGCTAAAGCTTGATAGTGGCGATGGATTGCGAGAAATAAGCCCACTAATACACTAATAAAGGCAAAAATTACTCAATCTCAGTGGTCACTGGGTCTGAGTTGCTGTAAAATAGCCTCAAGCCCCAGGCTTAAAGTAATCTAACAAGCGATCGCCAGAATCTGCCCTAACTAAAGCAACAACGACATCTGGTAATGCTGCCCAGCTAGGGTAGACTAAATAGCGTGGTTCCCAACGGGGGCTAAATTTCTCTTTGAAGCCGTGTAATCCTTTGAAATTATAGAAGCGATTCAAATGCTCATAGAGATAATACAGCACCTTTTCTAAACGGGGTGATTCCTGGGTTTCACCAACGCCGGAAAGAGCCGATAAACCGAGATTAAAGCCTTCGTAACCTCGCTCTTTGAAGTGTTGGAACATGGTAATAAACAAGAAGTCCATAGTGCCAGACTCAACTTCGGTTCTGCGCCGCATTAAGTCAATCGTGATTTCGTTGAGTTGGTACTCTGTAACGACATTGGCAAAGGCAGTAATTTGATTTTCTAGTGTCTGCACTACAGCAATCTCTGAAGAGCGCAAGTAAGCCTCATCAAACCAACCGAGAGAGAAGTGCTTTTCTGACCCTTCCATCATTTTCAGCCATTCGTCGCTCACAGTTTTGAGCTGGTTCAATAAGTCATCGGTAATGGGTGGCTGATAAAATTTGACTTGATGCCCTAACTTGGTGAAGCGATTCAGGGGGGTTCTCAAGTTCTTACCAGCTCTACCTTGCAGGGTAAAGGTTTTGAGGTCAACAATCCCTTCCTCACCAATATTGAGGGCTCGGAAACCCAGAGATTGGTAAAATTCAAGCTCATTGGGCAAAGTCTGATAAAAAGCGGGATACCAATCATTATGCTCGCAGAACTTTTGGAAACCGATGATTACTTCCCGGCGGTCTTCTGTCGGGCCAATGGGGTCACCTAGAGCGATCGCTCCCCGTCCTTTAGGGACATAGGCAATAACGCTGCGTCCGCTGGGACTGAAGTAATAATCTTTATCGTCAAGCAGCGTAAATCTAGCTAGGGAAGAGTGTCCATACTGTTCGACAATTTCCTGGGCTTTTCGTCTTTCCTGGGCCGTTGCACTGGTCAGAAGCAGTACTGGGCGCAGGAGCATTAAGAGCGCGTATGCTAAGGTTGCAGCACCAACAGTGTAAATTGAACCCACAAAAAAGCGACCAAAGCGCGTGGTTGGTTGCAATCCAGCATTATCTGCCGTGAAGAACACTGCCAGGGTTTGGCTCAGGGCTTCAGCGAGATTAAAATTAACGGTGTATTGGCGATCTAAAAGGAAAAAGCCTGCCACACCATAAGCTAGGGTAAAGAGCAAGGCTCCGATTAATACCCGGACTCCTTGAGCCATTGAAGGGCGGTCTGATTGAGCGGTAAAAATATCGCGCATTAGTAGGAGTTGCATCAAGAGTACCCCAGCTAGGAGACTCTCCTCAAAGTCCAACCCCTTGAGCAGATGAGAAAGGATCGAGACAATTAGCAAGCCAATGGTGAGCAACCAAGCAATCCGCTTGCGTCGCAGCAGGTTAGTGGCGAGTGTCAGCAACACGAATCCACTCATCGCCGCAAATAAATGACCGCCAGCCCGAATTTCAAAGGGAAAAACTTGTCTAAGCCAGTCTAACCGTTCTGGCAAACCGGGAGTGGCTGCGGAGAGCAGATTGACCACTCCGACAACTGCGGTGAGTCCTGCGGCTGTCCATACACCGACCCGAGTACGTTGCGATCGCATAAAGCTCCCTGATCAAAAAAATTGGTTATTCTGTTAGTCTTGTTGTGCTAAGGCAATTTTGAACTGCTTGCCTACAAATGTAAGGGAATCGGTAGCGTGTTTATGAAAATAATTCCAACCATAATTAGCCCCTGACAAGCCATGACCTCCAGGAAAGGCATAAAAGATATTATCTACCCCTAACTCATTTAGGGTTTGATGAAACTTTTTTGTAGAGGCGAGAAAATCTTGATCACTTTCTCCTGCATCCAAATAAACTCGCAGCTGCTGAAGCTGGTTTTTTGCTAGTTGTAACACGAAGTCTTGGGGACTATTGGCAGCACCACTACTATCAGTAAAATAGCCACTGTGGCTAAAGAGAATCTCAAAGTTATCTAGGTGACGTAATCCAATATTGAATGCTCCCCAGCCACCAGAAGAGAGTCCCCCCATTGCCCAAAGCTGCGGTTTATTCAAGGTGCGGTAACGCGATTTCACGACTTGCACTAATTCTGAGCCAATTAAAGTGCCAATTTTGCCGTTGGAACCATCATAGTATTGAGGATCCCATAAAGGACTAGAGCCTCGTCGATCATTGCCATCAGGGGTGATCACAATGGAGTGGGGCAGTCTACCAGTTTGGTAAAGTTCGTACAGTATAGGAATAATGCCGATTTTGTCTTGCCAAGAACGAGCGTCATCATGTCCGCCGTGCAGTAAAAATATTACCGGATAGCGTTGCTCGGAGTGATTTTGATAGCCAGGAGGAAGGATTAAACCGTATTGCCGTACCTCTCCCATTGCCTTGCTATTAAATGTTTCTAACTGAAAAGTTAAGTCAGTTCCTTTGATACTGGTTTGAGGTCGATCTAGCTGTGGTGCACCAGCAACAAAGACATACCAGCCAACTATGCTACCCGTCAGTAAGACAATCCCTAAACCTGTAACTAAAATTTTTAGAAGTTTCATAGTTTGAAAATATTTGCAGTCTTCTTCGGGGCAGATTTTGTCTCCTAAACTAAACCCTATGATAAAAAAGCTACTCCATCTTCTAGCACCTTTATTTGGTTTGGTACTTTTTGGTCTTTCTCTTTGGGCTATTAGTAACCAACTACGACATTATCACCTAAGTGAGGTTCTAAAAAGTTTCGCAGGCATTCCCAAAAAACGTTTGTTTACTGCCATCGGCTGTACCGCTTTGGGTTATCTTGTCATGGCAGGTTACGACTTAATTGCCTTTCGCTATCTTCGTCGTTCTCTAACTCCTGGTGCAATTATCTTTACTGCCTTTGTCAGTTATGCCATTAGCAATAGTGTCGGTTTAGCGATTTTGGCAGGTAGTGCGATCCGTTACCGTCTCTACTCTCACTGGGGTGTATCAGCCAAAGTAATCGCCAAAGTAATTGCCTTTGTGAACTTGAGCTTTTGGTTAGGGCTGTTTGCCGTTGGTGGGGTAATATTTCTGTTCAAGCCACTGACAATTCCTACCCTCCTGGATTTACCCTTTGTCTCAGTTCGTCCTCTGGGTGTAATTTTCTTAGCTTGTGTAAGCACCTATTTATTAAGAAGTTTTTGGCATCAGCGGTCATTAAAAATTTTTGGACGGGTAATTTCCTTCCCTTCTTTTGAAATCTCTTTAGCTCAAATTGGAGTTTCTCTGTTGGACTGGAGTCTAGCGGTAGGAACACTCTATATTTTACTGCCGAAGAATACCCCTCTCTCTTACCCTGGTTTTGCTGGTATTTATTTACTGGCAATGACTGCAAGTATTATCAGCAATGTCCCCGGCGGTTTAGGGGTGTTTGAAACAGTAATTCTTTTGATGCTTCCGCCTCAAGTTCCGGCTCCCGAAGTTTTGGGTTCGCTTTTAGCTTACCGGGGAGTATACTACTTGCTGCCTCTAATTGTTGCTGTCGGGTTACTAGCTGCTCATGAAATCCGCCGACGGCTGAAAGTGAGTTCTTAACTACTGTTTCTAGAAGGTTCCGTTAGCTAAATTTTTATGAAACTGACGAGCAAACTATTCCGATGGTTGGTTTTTACCTTACTCTTGTCTTTACTTTTCCCCTCAATTTTCCTTAATAGCTGGCTTTTGTTGATAGTTGTGCAGTTTTTTCAACCCCTAATTAATGTTTTCGTTGGCGCGACTTTAGGGGCTTTTCTTTTAGATTACCCAGTACGGAAATTAGAGAGCAGTGGCGTCAAAAGAACAACGTCAATTTTCTTGGTACTGCTGGTTTCTGTGCTGCTGTTGATTGTTCTCGGAGTAACTCTAGTTCCTGTAATTGTAGACCAGTTAAATACTCTTTTAGAGCGCCTACCGAAGTCGATTGAGTCGGGAAGCCAGCAAATTGAATCCTTCGAGACTTGGGCGGTAAACCGCAAACTGCCCCTAAACTTAAGCGGTCTAACTTCTCAAATTTTAGAGCGTTTATCGAGTCAACTTCAAGCCTTCAGTGGACAAATTATTGGTGGGGTATTGGCAACAGTTGGCAGTGTTCTGGACTTAGCTATAGCTATTGTTCTTACCTTCTACTTGCTGTTACATGGCAAGCAATTTTGGGACGGATTATTTCTGCGTTTACCTAGCCCAAGAGCGGCTAAAGTACGACAGTCTCTGCGTCAAAATTTTCACAACTACTTTGTGGCCCAAGCAACTTTAGCAGGGATCATGGGATTGGTAATGACTACTGCTTTCTTACTTATTCAGATTCCCTTCGGATTGTTGTTTGGTTTAGGGGTAGGAATTATGGCTCTATTTCCTTTTGGTGCTGCCTTGAGTATCTGTCTTATCAGTTTCTTGGTTAGTTTGAATAGCATCTGGCTGGGAATCAAAGTTTTGATTATAGCCACCCTGATTGATCAGGTAGTAGAAAATATTATAGCTCCTCGTTTATTAGGCGGCTTTACTGGACTAAATCCCGTATGGATTTTGGCTTCACTGTTAATTGGGGCTAAAATTGCTGGATTCTTGGGATTAGTAGTGGCTGTTCCTTTAGCCAGTTCAATTAAAAGCCTGACGGAAAACTTACAGGTTGCGCCCTCAACAGCAACCACGGAAAATTAAAAATAAGAGCAATGTTAATGGGGAAATTATGATAATAAAAAGACCTCTACGCGCCCGTATCAGTCCAGGCGGCCTACGCTGCACCTATCATTATGATGAGCCAAAATAGGCAGAATGCCATTGACCGCCAGGATGCTAAACATGACTACGAAGTCAACATGAAAGCAGAACTAGAAATTGGGCTACTCCATGACAAAATGAATCTGCTGCGGGAAGAAGATATCGTGGAAATTGCCGGGATGCTTCAAGAACAGCAGCAACGCTTGGGAAGATTAGAAGAACTCTTGCAACAGCGATTAGAAACAGTTACTCCTTTGTCTAGTTCAGTACCATCGGCTCAGGATACTGATTTTGAGGTTTAAATAAGTCCCTTGTTCCCTTTAAAGAATACCGAAGAATTCGCTATGGGAAGCTTTTCTCCATTTACAATTTCTACTTCAAGAATGAGGTTCTCCAAACAACACCATTGAGCAGTTTAGTGAGTTGATTACTTCGCTAGTCACATCACTCACCGCCAATCCCGCAACTGTGCGACGGCGGAAAGAGCGCAAAATCACGATGTCAAAAGCTTGAGAGGTACTGAGAATTACCTCAGCCACATCTTCGCCGAGCACCACTTCAATTTCTGAGGTTACTTTGGGCCCTGCACTAGAGAGAACCTTGGCTAAATCGGACTTAAGGGAGGTAATTTGCTCTCCACTCGTTTGGGGAGGGCAAACATTCAACAAAGTCACCGAACCTTTATTGCTGTCAGCTAGTAACTGAGCAAATCTTACTGTTCTGATAGTTTGCTGCGTTAAGTTGCTCACTGGCACTAAAATTCGACGAATCTTAATTGGTTCTTCTAAGAGGCGCATCACCGCTACTGGACAGTGAGAAGACCAAAAGACGTTATCAATTAAATTGCCAAATAAACGTGCCCGCAATCCTGTATTTTCACTCCAACCCATAACAATTAAACTGGCGTTCTGTTCACGGGCGGCGCGAATAATCCCACAGGCAATATCATCCTCAATCCGCAGTGCTGGTTTCGAGTGTACATTAAACTCCGAGCTAATTGTTTGAGCCCGTCTCAATAATTGCCGACTCTGCTTGAGAGTCACCTTCATCTGAGGCTCGTCCATATTAACGTGAGCTTGGGCAATGGAGAGGGGTACAATCTGACCTGATTCATGACGAGCTAAGAGTGCTGCTATTTCGATGAGATACTTCTCCGTCACCGGATTGTAGACTGGCACTACCACAGTAAATTTAGTCTGCTCTGTCTCAAATTGCTCGTCTTCTTCGATAAATTCTTCCTGAGTTTCCCACCACAGCAAAGATTTACTAGCTTCAAGGCTAGGTTTTGGTCGCGGTAATTTGGGAGCAAACCGGGCTGTCAGCATTGGGCCGACGATAGAAGTGACCAACATTAAGACAATGACACTGTTAAAGACTGCCTTAGTGAGCAATCCTACCTGGAAACCAACTAGCGCTGCTGCTAGAGTCGCCGCCACTTGGGGCATAGACAGCGACCACATAATCATTGTTTCGTTCCAGCTATAGCGATAGAGTAGTTTTGATCCCAGGGCCGCCAAAAATTTACTGCCAATTAATCCCACTACAATTGCTATGGTTAACTGGGAGCTAGTAGTGAGGGTTTCAATAAAAGCTGGGATATCTAACAATAAACCCATGCCTATAAAGAAAAAGGGGATAAAGAGGACGCTACCGACAAACTCCACTTTTTCCTTGACTGGAGAGCGTCCCACTACATCATTCACCGCTAAACCCGCAAGAAACGCCCCGACAATCTGCTCGACATGGATGATTTGTGCTCCTACAGAAGCGAGAAACACAGCCAGCAGAACAAACAAAAATTGATTACCTTCATCATTACCCGTGCGGCGGAAGTATTCTTTCCCTACCCAGTCAAAGCCAAATAAAACAATGACTGAGTAGATAGCCAATGACCCTAACTGCACACTCAAACTATATAGGGAGAATTCTCCAGCATGAATCGAGACGCATACTGCCAAGACCAACAAAGCAGAGATGTCAGTGAAGATTGTGGCACCAATGGTGACGATGACGGCTTCGTTCCCGACTAAGCCTAAGCGCTGCACGATAGGGTAGCCCAGGAGAGTGTGGGAGGCAAATAGGGAGCCAATGAGAATCGAGGCGTTCCAACCAAAGCCAAACAGCTGCCCGACTAGAGTACCAAACAGCAGTGGTATGAGAAAGGTTAAAACCCCGAAGCCCAAGGCACGATTTTTCTTTTTGCGGAACTGTGCTAGGTCGATTTCTAGTCCCGCCACGAACATCAGGTAAATTTTGCCGATGTCTGAGAGCAACTTGACTGTTTCAGAGTGGGCATCAAGCAGCCCTAAACCATTTTGACCTAATACTACACCTGCAATTAGTAGCCCCACTAGTCCCGGTAAGCGCAGTCGCTCGAACCAGGGAGGAATGGTTAAACTGACTAATATGAGGATGGTGAATACAACAATCGGACCGTCTGGAAACCATCTCAGAATTTGTTCCATAAAACACCCCGCCCACACACGGTAGGCAAAATTGTTGATTTGTTTACTAGAAACCGCTCCCGGTTAGAGTCGGTGTACCGACTTCGTTGGAACCTAACGAAGGGCTATAAGGGTACGGTTGTGACGATTCCCGATTTTCATCAGTAAATACCGCTCGGGAGACTTAATAAATATTCAGCATAGATGCTGTTCAAGAATACAGCAATGAGCACTCAATAATTACCTCACCATCTTCCCTGCCAAGAGAAGCCTTTCTTTTTTTACCCTCTCCTCAACTGAAGTGCGAATCAGCGAAGGGAAGGGCACAGGAGGAACAATCACTCCGGGGTGCCAACAAGGGAAGGGAAAATTGGTGATGGCTACTGCCAGAGTAAAGTCTTACCCACTTTTTTACTTTTTCTGATTAAGCTGAGCATAGTCGGATGATCGACACAAAAGTGGACAGACAGGAAGAAAGCAGGGGGAGTGTGGACTCCTCATGCGCGATAAGCCCGCCTAGGCTCTACCGGCGGGTTATTTCTTTTTAAGCCGAAGGACGCTCAGTGAAAGTGTTATGGGTCTCTAGAGGGCTTTCTTTTTTGGCAGCAGATGATTTACTAGGTCTAAGTAGTATCTTCGAGAATTATGATACAAAATTTATTATATATCCTACCTTCGACGGGTAATTTGTTCAGTGCTGCGCTCCCGTAAAGTATCAGACTAGGTATAGCTTTTTGGCTGTTTTTGGGTAAGTCAACTGGTAACTTGTGTTAACGAAATAATCTCACTAGAATACCAGCCAAAAATTTATTAAGATTATTGAATCCTCTGATACGTCCAAATTTTGGGATAGAAAGAGGCAAGAGAAATCAAAACCTTTGACCCCATTTAAAACTACTATGCTAGGCTCAAAATTCAGTTTTCGGCTCAATCAGCCCCTCAAAATTTTGCTAGGAGCAATAGCTTTCACTTCTGTACTTGTGCCAGTATCGATGGTCACTGCTCAGAATTCCCAAAATGACAGATATAACCCCTATGGTCAATATGGTCAACGAACCCAATATAGTAACTGTACTTCTCAGAATTATCGCCGGGTAAATTACTCTAGCGGTACAGGTCTAAATGTACACAATCAGCCCAGCTTTACTTCTAATAAAGAGAGTTACGTCAAAAATGGCGAAGCTGTTTGTTTTGTCGATACCTATACGGATCAAGATAACATTATATGGGCGAGAATTCAGAGTTCTCGGTATGGTTTTGATGGCTACGGCTGGATACCCGTTGGATGCAATGGTCAGGTGAGGAATATTGAGTACTATTATTCCAATAATCGCTGATCAAGTTTTAGCGCTGTTAACGATTAAAAAACTTGAAGGACTGGAAAAAATAGTTGATTATCATATCGACAAAGAGTCAAAATTAACAATCTAAGTTAGTTTTTCTGACTTAGAAGCTGGCAGAGTAACTACAACGGTTGTGCCTTGATTGAGAACACTTTCAACTTGGATCCGACCGTGATGATTCTCAACAATTGCCCGTGCGATCGCCAGCCCCAAGCCGGACCCCGCTGTTGCATCATGTTTTCTAGCGGGGTCTACTCGATAAAATCGGTCAAAAATATGGGGTAATGCTGATTCTGGGATACCAGTACCAGTGTCTCGTACTTGTACTCTCAGTAAAGACTGAATATTTCTGCCCCGCATGTTGCTAAGACGTTCTAGCTGTTGCAATTCTACCTGTACAGATGCCTGAGCAGTGGTTTTCCCAGAAACTGGCGTATATTGCACAGCATTACTCACTAGATTAGTAAACAAACGAGCCAGTTGGTTCCAATCTCCCTGAAGAGTGAAAGCATCCTCAGTTAAAGCTAAAAACCCAGACGATTCTTGAATTGTAGTCTTTTGAGATGGTGTTTCAACTAAATGCAGAGATAGAGCGACACCTTTTTGAACGGCTACTAACTGTTGCTCTTCAATTACTTCTATTAATAAGGCATCAAGGGGTACTGATTGCCACTCCGATTGCATAATACCACTGTCAGCCCGAGCCAAAAATAGCAAGTCATTCACTAAACGCCCCAAGCGCTGAGTTAATCGTTCTACTACTTTGAGCTGTTGACGTTGCAGTGGTGATTCTAGATCTGGATCACCCAGAGCAACTTGCACATTAGTTTGAATTGTCGCAATGGGATTTCTCAATTCGTGAGACGCATCAGCAGTAAATTGTTTAAGACTTTGATACGACTCCCGCACTGGCTTAATGGCTAACCCCGAAAGCCACCAACCAATTGCCGCCGTAGAAATTACCATTAAAACTGTACCCAGCGTAAGGTCAATGATTAACTGACGACTAGGTTTGGTCACTTCAAACCAGGGATGGCTCACACGCAGATAACCAAGAACATGACGCCCGATTTGTACCCGATCTGTTACCTGTCGCAGTAGTTGATCAGCAGACAGATAAACAGTCTCACCGGTTTGGTTGGCATGTAAAGGAATATCTAGGGGCTCAGATAAAGTTGACCAGAGCAACTTACCAGTAGGGCTAAACCACTCCAAGTCAATGTGGTCATCTTCTACTGCCTGAGCATTGTTGGGAAAACTAGCCTCATAGTTAACTCGGTAGGGGATGCCAGACGCTTCTACTGGTTGAATTATTAGCGATCGCTCCACCACTTCCACTACGTGTTTAAGGGTATCATCAACTCGTTCGATCAGGGTACTACGGACATACAAATAGACACCTGTAGCAAACAATAATAACAGCACTGCTGTTACTGTGGTGTACCAAAGAGCTAGTCGTTGGCGAGTGGCTTGGAACATGCGAGTAGTAAGTATATGGCAGATTTCAACTCGGTGAGAGAAAGTGGCATAGGTGTTATATAGCAAATCCTATTTGATTTTCATTCCAAGGGAGACAAGGAAGAGAAGGGGAAGGTGTTTGCATGTCATTTAGGATTGCTATAGCAATTTCCCAAAAGAATGTTATACATACTCTGGTTTGAAGTAACAAGCATGCCCTCCAGTTGAGCGAAGGGTAATAAGTTTAATTCACTGTTCACTGCTTAAATTAGACTGCATTTTGTGTCTATTACTTCAACTCTTGACCTGTAAATTATTGGAGTTCAAGAAAAACCAGAGCTTTGTAACTCATCCAATTGAGAACCGCCATAAAGCATAAATCTAAGATTTAGCAGGAATGGCGGTTAATTTTTTGAAACTATACTAGAGAGAGAAGGCAAGTCAAGATTGAGAATCTCCCTCTTGGAGTAAGTCGTTAGTTAGACCAACAGCCCAAGTTTGAATATCCGACACTCTTTAATACTTTATCCGCAATAACAACTAAATATTCTTCCGGAGGAAAAAATATGAAAAGCAGAACAACAGGTGCGATCGCCTTGGCTGTAACCGCCATTCTCATGGCAGTTACTAACCCAGGCAAACAGAGTTACATTGAGGAAATTTCTTGGCGAGTTAAAGATACTTCTTGCCAGAAGGAGCAGCTTCCCGTTGGTGCAACCTTAGCTTGCTCAACAATCGCACCACTGCCCCATGGTGCGATTGAGCCAATTCTTGACGGCTATAGCCGTCGGCGAAACTATATCTTTTTCAGCATCTACACCACTGACTTTTGGGGTCTAAAGAATCGCAGTATCGGAGTGGGCAGAAACTTTTTTGAGTTTTAATTTTTGCCGCAGTACAAAGCAATTAGGGTGTGTCTGCTAAGTATTTCATCCCCATTAATTTACCAATTTTGGTTGTTGAATCTCTCTGAGAAATTAATTAGGATCCTGCTCCCGATACTTCAAGCAATACTTCCTGTCCAACTTGAGTCAGGAATTGGAAAGCCTTGACAATATAACTAGCACACTCTTTCGGCGAACTGTCTTCAAACTCATGCCAAGCAGCAGCTTTATGGTTATCGTACTGCTCAGCTTGTTCGTTGTTATGTAGATCTAACCATGCCAAGCGCACAGCATGACCAATTAGAACATCTAGAACAATATATTCTTCGATTTGTAAGTCCGGATTTGACTCTACCATGGCTGCGAGTTCCATTAAGGTCTCAACATTCACTTGTCGATATTCCGGTGCCTTGCTCTTATTGAGCAAATGCTCCACCTTCAGCGCAAAGTTCTTTTCCCCCGGCGTCATCTCTGAGAGCAGTAATTCACTATCCAAGCGATTACGGCGTTCTAGTTTATCGCCAATAACCAAGCCTTTACAGTGTTTCATCAGTCTCCAGACTTTAGGATAGAAGTCTTTAGGTACACGCCCAGCAGCACCATCTAGCTGTCGCTTCCTTAACCAACCACCAGCAGCAGTTGCCTCCTCTATCTCTTCCTCTTCTTGATTTTCATACCAGACTACCCAATTAATCTTTTGCTCCGGTTGCTTGACGTGCAAAGATTCTTGCTGCCAGAGCTTTTGGTTTACCCCTTCATAGCCAGCCAAACAAGAACGCAACCGGATTTTTACTTCAAATGGACTAAAGCGCATTAATTCTTCGTAGGCTTCGTCTTGCGTAACTCCTAATTCCGTTGCCAGTTCACTAGTTAACAGAAGAATCAGATACCCCACCCTCAGCGTCAGCAAGCCGTCGAATAACTCTGGTTCTGACTTAATCAGGAGGCTTAGGTAAATAAGAATTTCTTGGCTGAGGACGCGATCACGCAGATCTTCTCCACAAAACTCATTAATCTTCAACTGCATTTCCCGACGCGACATCGGCTTTTTAATCAGGGAAGCTTCACTATAAGCCTTACCCACAGTAATTTGCTTGCCGCGTACCAAAATATCAGTCACTGCCTCCGAGAGGCTGATATCCGTCTTGTTGAGTAAGCCAGCGGCTTGACGCACTACTGTCCAGTAGGGAGAATCACCGAGGGTAGCTGCTTTTAAGTAAACTTCATTAAGTAAATCAGCTACTGTCACTGGTACTTCTGGTCCACCAAAACCCGTATCAAACTTCAAGCCTTGTAAACTCTTGAGTGTGCGCAATAACTCTACTTGCTCGTAGATATTTTTGGACTCTCGCAAACTATCGAGTAACAAACTGAGGTTGGTTTCACATTCGAGTAAAAATTCCTGGGTATGACCTAGAGGACCGCTAGTATCAGGATTGTTAATCAGATAATAGTGCTGAGGGGTCCAGGTTTTAACAGGTGAATGAGTAAATTTAAATTCGTGGAGAAAATTGACTCTTTCCGTGGTGGTTGTCAGCATTAACTGATTAAGACGTCCCAGTTTTACCTGCACACCATTACACCAACCATCTTGCAATTCTTGAATCAACTCCAGTAGCGGTGATCCTTGTAAAGGTGCGATTAAGCGCACTTCTTCTCGTCCTTCAGGGTCGCTTTCTTTAATCCCCATCTCCAACATTGTATGGGTCAACCACAGCGTCATTGTCGGACGACCTAAATCGCTCCAGTGACGTTGAATATAAGCAAGTTCACTTTTAATTTGAGATACCAAAAAATGGTAGTCGAAAGTCAGGTAAAACTGCTGCTGGTCTAAAAATGCTGGTAGAAAGACAATCGTCTCCCCCTGAATCCGAAAAATTCTTGATGTTGTCAGACTCTGTAGGCGTCGCACTGGACGTCCCGTTAAACCCAGTGAATCACAACGCCCCATTTGAGCATAAATTTTGGTGAGTTCTTTTGCCTGACGCACCTGCACTGGCTCTATCTGTTCTGGTGTTTGGGTGGCAATGCCGTAAGCTGCCAATTGAGCCTGTAAATCTTCATCTTCTGCCAGTAGAGCGATTTGGACTACCGGATCTTGGTGACGTCCGACGCACAAATGACGCCCTAGGGGGTCAATATCTCCTGGTGCGATTAATCCCTCACTCAGCATTTGCCCTAGCAGATACAAACTCTGTGCCCATACTAGGGGAACATTTTCATTGGGCTTACGCCGCTGCGAACGAGGTGATTTTCGCTCTGCCTCAATCTTGTCAGCAGGAACGTAATACACCTCTGGCAGTAGGCGCAAACCATTCCGCTCGACTAAAAGAGTATCTAGACGGCCCTGATAGTTATGAACTTGTGCCCAGTCTCCTCTGAATATACCCTCCAGCACCATATACGTGAAAAATAAGGGCCATTCACACTCAATATTCTCAAACTTTTCCAGTTCCTTGGGTTCGTAGTGCAGGCGGGTGGTATCTTCCAAAACTGTCTGGTGTCCATCCCGCAAAAAGCGTTTGCAACCGTAGCTACCCTGTAACTTATCGATAATTTTTTGGCGGGTGCGTTGTATGAGTTCGACATCTTCAACAGCAAAGGCTGGAAAACCAATCACACTCAAGAGAGCTGCATCGGTTTCTTTTGAGCTAGATTCCCGTGGTAATAAAGATTCCAATGTGCTGCGAGATCGAGAAATCTCATCTGGCAAGACGTGAATAACAGAGGCTTCAGAGCCACGTACGCCGAATAAATCCAGTCCGTTGATCGCTTCCAATGCTGCTTTTGCCATACCAATGGAACTGGCGTTGAGCTCAGCTTGACCGTGATTAACTTTATTACCTCGTTCCCAGATACCGTAATCAGGCGTTCGATAGGTGCGACCCACGTAATAGACGAGGTTTTGGATGAAGTGTACTTCGTCAATTGTGTAGACAATGTGCAGGCCGGATGCTGTCATCTGAGCCAGAATCAGCAGAAACAGAGAGGTTGCATCTAGCTGTAGGTGACCCCATTCATCATCTCCCACCACTACATCACCTGTGTTGGTATTGTACTTAGCGTGCAGGGCGTCCAGTAGAGATTGGGTTTGTTTAAAACTTTCTACCTTGTCAGCTTGCCGCATCATGCAGAACAACAGACCGCGCATCAGCTTGACAACGCTTTGTTCAAGTTCAAAGGTACGTCCACTATCAGGATCTAGCTTGCGGTAAGCCAAAGCCAATCCCCAAACTGCCAAAATACTGTAGACGTTATCACGAACCCAGGCATCGGTATAGTCACCGTGGGCAGTAATTGCGGTACTTGCTGGTAATAAACCAGTAATTGGGTTTTGACGATCAACAATGACTCTAACTTGACGGTAGTAATACTTTAATCGAGCTGGCAGCATAAGAGTTTCAACAGACATAGGCGGACATGGGCAATTTCTAGAGTTTGCTCTATGACTCTTTAAGCAAATCGCCTGTCTCAAACTTTAGACATAATTTGCCAGCTTAGCAAAGCATACTCTTGCCATTTGATAAAAACTTGGTTACATTAATTTACAGAGCCTATTGAAAAGCATTAGCGACGGAGTAAGAACTATGGAAGGTCAACAACCAAAATTTGGTTTCACTCAATTTGCAGAAAGCTGGAACGGTCGTCTGGCAATGATCGGATTCGTTGCTGCGGTAGTTACCGAATACGTTACTGGTCAAGGTGTACTGCACTTCTGGGGCTTAATGTAATTCCCTGAATTAATAAATTTCTCAATCTCAACTATTAAAGATTAGCTGGGTGTTCACTACAAGAACCCTGGCTTTTTTATATTAATCCCGGAAAGAAGACTCTCAATTTACCGGAGTGACTTTGGGAAGTCCCTAAATAGTCTACTAAAAAGGGGTGACGCCAGCGCCTCCCCCATCACTTGCAAAAACTAGAGAGCTTTTTTAACGAATGTACTCTTTGAGAATACTGTTTCGATTAGGATGACGTAGTTTGCGTAGTGCTTTAGCTTCAATTTGACGAATCCTTTCGCGAGTGACGTTGAAGATTTGACCGATTTCTTCTAGAGTCTTCATTCTTCCATCGTCTAAACCGTAACGCAGCCGAAGAACATCACGTTCACGAGGGCTGAGTGTATCAAGTACGCTTTCAAGATCTTCCCGAAGCAGGTTTTTGGAAACCTGATCTTCTGGTGTTTCACCGTCCGCTTCAATGAAGTCTCCTAGTCTGGAGTCCTCTTCTTTGCCGATGGGTGTTTCTAGGGAGATGGGTAGTTGAGCAGATTTGGCAATAAACCGCAGCTTCTCAATAGTCATTTCCATCCGATCTGCAATTTCCTCTTCTGTGGGTTTGCGACCCATTTCTTGAGAGAGAATTTTAGTGGTTTTCTTGATGCGCGAGATTGTTTCGTATAGGTGAACAGGTAAACGAATTGTGCGGGACTGATCGGCAATGGCGCGGGTAATTGCCTGCCTAATCCACCAGGTTGCATAGGTAGAGAACTTGTAGCCTTTCTCGTGATCGAATTTTTCTGCAGCTCGAATTAAACCCAGAGAACCTTCTTGAATCAAGTCTTGGAATGAAAGTCCTCGATTCATATATTTCTTGGCAATTGAAACAACCAAACGTAAGTTTGATTGCACCATTTTGTCCTTAGCTCGCCTGCCTAAATAAAGGCGATGAAGAAATGCTGGCAGTGGCATATTAACTTCACTGGCCCATTCGCTATCTGCTGGTTCCCGCTCTAACTGCTCCGACAAGCGTTCGCGTATGCGTTCTAACTCCAACAAATCAGCAATCTTCCGAGCAAGCTCAATTTCTTCGTCTGCCCGCAACAGCCTGATTCTACCAATTTCCTGGAGGTAGAGACGTATCGAATCTTCTGTATAGTGCTTCTTCTTCGCTTGTGTTCGGCGACGATTAGAACGCACCTTACCAGGCTTAACGTCAATATCTTCCGGTTGAGCGTCCACCAGTTCGTCTCGGTTTGCATCCTCATCGAAAAGGATTTCTAACCCGTTTTCCGGCTCAATAATGGTTGATAGATCTAAGTTTGCCTGGGTCATGCCTTTTTCCTCATGCTCCTTCAGTTAAAGACCAGTAGATGGTATTGATTAATCTACATAAGATAGCAAAGCCAGTGAATCACCTTGCATTCTAAGGTTTATTTAATACGTTAGCTTCAGAAATAACATAATGTTCATTTTCTTAAGTCAAACCTTGATACGAATGCGCTATGCAGTAATTGTGAAGACTGGCTTTTGTTGAGACTTTTTGATTGTAGCCTTAATTACAAAAAATGCACCTTGCTCGCCGTTTTCCGTCTATGATGGTTGGCTTAGTTGATAAAGCTATTTTGCAGAAAACTAATTTCATTGCTGTTGAGGCACCCATAATGAATTTACCCTGTTCCAACTTAGCTTATCAGGCTAGTGGTTGCGTTAGTATTCGTTAGTAAAAGTTTCTCAACTTAATGAGATTTGGCCACTTACATTACATTATCTACTAATTAACTAGAAACTGTATAGTTTGTAGCCGTAGTTGCTACTACCTTGGAAAGTAATCTTTAAAGCTGATACATCAATCTGATGTATACTCTTCAATTCAATTTTTCTTGAATTTAGTCTAGCTTGCTATTTACCTAGATTCTCTGGCAAAAGTAGTAGAGATCCTTCAGCCACTGGGGCATTTTAAGGAATTACGTTGATAGAGAACACTTACAACATCTGGAAAATCCATCGTCACCTAGTATTTTTAGTACGTTTGTCCTATTGAAGTAGGCCAACCCCATTGTCTCCTAACTACGTTAGCGAAGTTCTTCTGCATAAAGAACGTTTTCTACCCTCAAAGACAGAGAATACCTCTGGAAGAGTATGCCAGCGTATGACAGTTGTAAAACAGGTGCAAAGTATTTGTTTTAACACACAAAACCAGCAGTTGTACTTAAATCAGGTCTTAAAAAATCTCAATTTGTAAATTGGCTGTATTGGATTCCGGAGTGCTACTACCCTCTCTGGGAGAACCTGATACCCTTTAAATTTATTTAAGTAACCATGATCTCAAGGGTTTCCAGGCAAGCGCAGTCAACCGGAATAAAGTACTTGAGAGTAAGCTGAGATCAGTAAAATTAGCCAAGCTTTTTAGCAAAGAAGCAAGGGGCGTTAAATCCGTAAGTAGGTAAAAAGGGAGAGTAAGCTACTCTGACACTTTTCCTTGATGAGTAGCAAAATTGCGGCGAGCAAGCTGCCATAAATAATCAACGGTAACAAAGTGATAACCTTGCTGCAACAACTGAGGAATAAGGCGCTCCGCCGTTTGGGCCACGTCTTGACCTCCATGGTAACCATCGTGCAAGACAATCAATGAACCATTTTGAACTTGCTTGAGAACTCTCTGGGTAACCACCGTAACACCAGGACGCTCCCAGTCTTCTGGGACAACGCTCCACATAACTGGTCGATAGTTCCACTCATGTAATAAGCTTAGAGTCCGAGGTGTAAAGAGACCGTTAGGAGGGCGGACATCTCGAACAGTAACCGGGTCAATCTGGCAGGCTTGGGCAATTACCTCTTGGGTACGAAGCAAACTTTGCCGCAGAACAGTGGGTTTCAAAAAGGGAAAAGAGTAATGATTATATCCATGCAATCCGATCCCGTGGCCCCGTTGGTAAACTTCTCTAGCAAGAGTTGGTGTTCTGCTTACGCAAGCACCCAACCAGAAAAAACTGGCTTTAATGCCGTAGCCGTCTAGCACTTGTAAAAGTTCACGAGTGTACTGAGGATGAGGGCCATCATCAAAGGTAAGAGCGATGGCAGGCGAATTGCGATCCCCGAACCAGAGGCAACTAGGAAAAGAAGGTTGAAGAATGCGATACAGGATAGGATAAAGCGGAGCAAGCTGCATGGGGCTCTGGTGTTTTCAAGTTTTGAGTAATTAGGTGAGTTTGAACAGTCTCAATTGTAGGCAAAGACGCTTTTTACAGCATCGTCAGCTCTTTTCGCTGCTGACGAGTTCCTTGATGGTGGTAGCTCTCACCAGCTGTCAAACCGTAACTACTGACCAGTATCAAGCAACAGCACGCACAACCCACACCTGGCGAGTCAAGTATTCCCTAAACCCCTCCACTGATAAAAACCCTCGCTTTGAAGAGTTTGCTTCTAATTCTCTGGTCAACCGCAACGGTGAAAAACCAGAGAACGCTGTTATCGGCCCAGATGATCGGGGTTTATGGTGGTCTGCTCTGCCGCCCAAACCCAGCATAGATCAAATTGAACAACGACAAAAACCCCAGGAAAAGACGAGTCCACCAGAGCTGTTGCGTACAGTTAAATACCAACTAACTTACCAACAGGATGGACAAAAAGTGACATTGCCGACTAATTACCAAGTTTACCGACAGGTTGCCAGAGCTTATCCTTACGGTAAGTCTTTGCAGTTAACACTGGGGATCAACGATGGCTCTGTGGAGAAAGCTGAGCCATTAAGATAAAGGTTTTTGCTCCAAGATTCTCCCCTAACGGATGTTTTTCTTCAAGCACTTTTGCTTCTTCCCGGCTTGGCGCGTTCTCGGCTAAGGACTTTCTAACCTGTGATAGATAATTCTTGCCCAGCTTTATATGCTAATAGAAGGCAGGCTTGGTATCAGAGTGTTGAAAGAGCTATAGCTAGAAGATCAGACTAGTAAAAGCCATAGCTCAAATCAAGACAATCAATAAAGTTAGCTTCAAAGCCACAATCAATAATCAGTTTTTACAGCAATAGCGGTGAGGTTTAGACATGATTGAGCCAAATGGCTTTAAACAACACTCTCTAGTGACTGCACTAGGAAGAATGGTATATTACACAGCCGATGAGAAACCTTGGCGCTCAACAGATACCGAGTCTCCAGAGTTGCCAACATTGGTTTTCTTGCATGGCTTTGGTGGTGGTTCCTCTGCCTATGAATGGTCAAAGGTTTATCCGGCATTTGCCAGTGAGTATCGAATTCTCGCACCTGACCTAATTGGCTGGGGTCGTTCGGAGCATCCCGAACGGAATTACAACGTAGATGACTATATCAACACCATTATTGAGTTCCTTGAGAAAACTTGCACAGAACCAATCCCAGTTGTCGCCTCTTCTCTAACGGCAGCATTGACCATCAGAGTGGCAATTGCCCGACCAGATTTATTCAAGTCACTGATTCTGACGACACCATCAGGGTTATCGGATTTTGGGGAAGACTACACCCGCAGCTTTTTTGCTCAATTGGTCAGTACCCCTGTTCTTGACCGCATTCTCTATAGCACTGGCATCGCTACGGGTGCAGGAATTCGCAGTTTTTTGGAGAATCGGCAATTCGCTCGTCCCAGTCGGGTTTACCAAGAAATCGTGGATGCCTATTTAGCCTCAGCGCAACAACCAAATGCCGAATATGCAGCGCTTTCTTTCGTGCGCGGCGATTTGTGCTTTGATTTATCACTTTACGTTTCTCAGCTAACTACCCCAACAGCGATTATTTGGGGTCAAAAGTCACAGTTTACTGGCCCAGAAGTGGGCAAGCGTCTTGCTGCACTCAATCCTCAGGCGATTAGAATATTTCAACCCCTTGAGGATGTGGGTCTCACCCCTCAATTAGAACTGCCTGCGGTCACGATTGGCTTAATTAGGCAATACTTGAATTTACTCTGCTTGGAGACTGAAGAGAAGGAACAGGTTGCAGGTTAAAGGTTAGTAAGTTGCAGGTTATCTTCTGTCCTTGATTAGGGCGTAATAAAAAGTAACAGAAAATAACCTTCCAACTGCAATTTACTGAATCCTGACATCAATTACACTGGCGTTGAAGTTGTAATCCTGACCTTCTAACTCTACCGGTGTCCCTATTTTAATTTTGCTATTACCTAAAACTGGGCCGTCTTTGGTGATTTGTGCCTTACCGCCCAAGGTCATTAGCAAATCAGCGCTGAAAGAGTTACCTCTGGGGTCTGGTAGCTCTTTAACTGAGCCGTCTGGCTGTGGTACAGCCAAGGTTCGCTCTAGTTGGGTAACAGACCTAATGTCAACCTGACCATAGGGTTGATTGCGAATAATGATATTAGTTTTCTTGGTCTGGTTGAATTCGTTAATCAACTCTTCCGGACGACGAACACTCAGACCCCTGACAACTACATCCACTTCTATTGGTTTGGTGCTAGTCACTTGGGCCACTGAGCCAGTGGTGCCAGGAAAGAGAAAGATGCCCACAATCACCAATAACATCACCAAGACAGCACCTAGATCGAGAATGCTCACCTTGCCAAACAGACGTCCTTTAGAATCTACAATAGCCATGAAACTTTTTTTGATGTTGTTGTTAAAAGAACTCTCTCTAGCACCATGCACTGAAATACCAGAGAATGTCTATTAATACCATTCTGTGTTAAGTTACCACGACTGATGCAAAGGATCAGCATAAATTAAGCAGATATCTACAATAAAAAAATTTTCATCCTCTGGATTTTGGTCGCATAAAACTAAGGTCGTACTTCTGGGTAGTAAATGAAAAGTTAGGGAGTTGACTAATGTCTTTGCTGTCAGAACCTCTAAGTATTAGAGGAACAATGATCAAAGGCTGTGCGTCGTTAGCAAATAAAAGTAATTTAGGCTGTACAGTTTAGTTTTTTATAGCTAATAAAAAACCTAATAGCCAAACAATTACTCTTACAGGGTTTACCTCTTCCCTGATGCTTCTAAACTTCCTAAAAATAGCTGTCTAGTTCGTATCATTCATGTTGAATTTGTTCTCCTTTCACTCACGTCGTTACTGGCGTCGTCGGCTATATCCTTTGTTGTCTGTGCTGCTAGCACTTGGTCTAGTAGTGGGAACCCCTCAAGTAACACAAGCGCGTTCTTGGTTTGATCTCATTCTTCAGGGCGTTCAGATCTTCCAGCTATCTAATGTATCTGATCGTCAGGAAGTTCAACTGGGCAAGCAGATTAACCAACAGTTGGTCGGTCAGGAAATCCAGCTCTATCGCGATCGCGAAATTAATCGCTATATTAATGAAATTGGTCAGCGTTTAGCAAAAAATAGCAGCCGTCCCGATATTCCTTACACCTTTCAGGTAGTTGATGGTAAAAACATTAATGCTTTTGCTACTGTAGGTGGCTTTGTTTACGTCTATACTGGCTTAATTGCGGCGGCAGATAACGAAGCTCAGCTAGCAAGTGTGATGGCTCATGAAACTGCTCATATTGCGGCGCGTCATGCCCTTGGTCAGATGCGGCAGATGGCGATCGCAAGGGGTGTGGCCTCAGCAGCGGGCTTAGATCGCAATACAGCAGTGGGACTCGGCGTAGAATTAGCTCTGAGACGTCCTAATAGCCGTCAAGATGAGCGCGAGGCTGACCAACTAGGAATTGAGACTTTACAAAAAGCTGGCTATGCCCCAATGGCAGCCGTAGAATTCATGAAGAAACTCATGAAAACAGGAGGAGCCCTTCCAGCGTTTTTAAGCACTCATCCGGCAACACCTGAGAGAATTGAGGCTCTAGAGCAGGCAATTCCCCAAGATAGAGCTTATGCAGGCGATGGTTTAAATAATCAAGCCTATAGAAATAAAATTAGGGCTGTTCTATAAGTGAAGCATCGAGCGACGCTGCCCCAACACAGAAAGATTAATCGGTGCAATGGCCTCCTTGAGTGGTAATTGGCGCACTTGATTACGAAATACGTTAACTTGATACACTAAGCCATTGGTAACGTCTAAGGCAGTCATCCAGCCACTTTTAGGGTGATAAGCACCAGTTTCAATATCTAGCCAACCCTGACCCTGAGCAATTTTACCGGGGGGTATTCCAGGCAGAGTGAAAGTAATCGTGTGACCTGTAATGATTAGCTTATCGGGGAAATACGGTTCACGCATGCCGTGAAATTCATCCCGAATCCAACAAAATTGTTCAGGAGTCTGCTTTTCAATGGGCATTCGCGGATGAACACCAGCATGCACCAACCAAATATCACCCAAATCGATGTAGGTTGGCAGTGTTCGCATCCATTCAATATGCTCTTTTAAGACGCCACCCTTGCCATAACTCTGGAGGGTAGTTCTACCACCCCCGTGTAGCCAAGCTTGTAGTGCTGGTTCGTAGACCTCATCATCATCATAGAGCTCTAAGAGCATCTGCTCGTGGTTGCCCAGTAGACAGAAGTAGGGGCTTTGCTTAACAAAGCTGACCACCTTAGCGCTCTGAGGACCTCGGTCAATCAAATCTCCGAGAAAATATACCTTGTCTTCGGCACTCGGAGCAACAGCATCTAACAAGCGGAGCAGACTATCGTAGTGACCATGGACGTCACCAATAACAATACAACGGTGGGTCATTTTTGCCTATCCAAATTCAGTGGCACCAAATAATAGGTACTAGCTTTGACAAATGTCGTCAGGAATACTGAGGCAAGCTCTTTTGAGTATGCCCTGATTCTCCTGAACAAATGCTCCATTTCAGAAATTATCTATACTTTAAAAACAGCAACCAAGACATAAATTAATCAACAGGGGGTAAATTTAGATAATGCCACCCTTATTCTTGGTAAAAAGTACAGTCTTTCTTAATAAAGCCTTCCTACACTGGGAGAGTAACCTCTCTCTGGGGGAGGGAAATCTGGCTTCCTTGGCAGTTACTTAATTAAAAGCATTAAAGTAATAGCATCCCTTACCGCAGCCAGATATTTTCGGTGTTCAACAGCGAACTTACCTCACCAAACATCTTATTTTCTTCTACACTGCCGGTCGTCCACACCCTGAAGCAGCGCACCAGCTGGGCTTGGGTGGAGCAAGCGATTAACCACCTAGATACTATTCTACTCGACCACTCCCATTGTGAAAGGAAAGCGGCCGGAGTTGCCCTGAATTTGATGTTTCGCTACCCGTCTCATGGCAAACTAGTGCGCCAGTTGACGGCAATTGCTCGTGAGGAATTGGAACACTTTGAGCAGGTTAATCAGTTCCTCGAAAAGCGTGGCATTCCTCTAGATTTCCTCTCTTCACCTCCCTACGGCGCGGGTTTAAAAGCTCAGATTCGCAGGCTAGAACCGGATCGGCTATTGGATTCTTTGCTGATTTCTGGTCTAATTGAGGCCCGCTCTCATGAGCGATTGGGGTTACTAGCAACTCATTGCCCTGAGCCTGAGTTAGCTGAGTTCTATGGTAGCTTGATGGCATCTGAGGCGCGACACTATGGAATTTATTGGCTGCTAGCGGATACTTATTTTGAGCGGGATGTTTTTACTCGGCGGTTAGAAGATTTAGCGATTGTGGAGAGTGAGTTGTTAGCAACCCTGCATCCTGAACCGAGGATCCATGGTTGATTGGGAACAAGGGAGACAGGGGGAACAAGGGGGAAAGGTGTTGCTGATTTCAGGTATGAATCTAGCCAGTGAGCAAGATGCTAACACTATTCGACCTCTCATACCAAGGCAGTGTGAGCGTCTCGCTCACGACGGCATCACGGTGCAAATCATACATCGATTGAGCAATACCGGGTGAAATTTTGATCAAAGGAAAATTCTTTTCTATTTCTTTGTCTCTGATAAAGATGTTTCCTTTGCTCTGTTCCCCGTTCTCTAAAATTTAATTACAAACCAAAATAAAGCCTGATGGCGGGTAAGATATCTTTGCAGGTTTCTACTAATTTGGTGGCACTAGGTAAACCGTCGGCAATTACTTTCAAGAACCCCATTGCTCTTTTTGCCTGTTTTTGTGCTGTTTCCTGATTGGGGTTTTGTCCTGCTTCTGCGAGAACTTTTACCTGTGCTAATGCTTCTGCTTTGTCGTCTTCGGATAAATTTGGGTCGTTAATTGCTGTTTGTAGTTGGGAGAGTAGTTGTTTAATTCCCGGTTCACCTGGTTTGTCAGAATCAGGTAGTTGGTTGATTGTCTCTGCTACCGTGCCGCTAATTGTGCTACTGTCTCCTAAAATGTTACCGATAACATTTCCATCTCTATTTTCAATTTTGCGGCTTTGGTCTGTGCTTTCATTCATGGCTTTATTCTCGGCTTTAAGTTGGTTTGTAAAGTGAAATGTAGAATTTTTACTAAGAGCCGCGATCGCAATTTCTTTAATGCCTTGGCTATGACGAACTTCGGCTTCTCTTAGTTCGGCTTGTTTTTGGGCTTCTAGTCTGGCTTGATAAACTTCTAAAAATTGATGTTCTACTTTACCTTTATCTGTATCTTCTGGTACTTCTAGGGTGAGTAAAACATCATTGCCTTTTTTCTCAATCCCTTGAATGGAATCGGGGTTAATTGCTGGGTTTTCTGCGATGATTTTCTGAAAAGCGGCTTGAAAGGCTTCTTGATTAATGCCATCCCGTAGCAGAATTTGCTGGGCTCCAGAGAGATTGGCACCCTTACAGGATTATTGGTGACCATTGCCAGTGACTAATAACTCTCTGACAATTACCTAAGAGAGGATAGTGTTGTGTTACCTACTCTGGCTAAGTTAAGCTTTTTAGCTTGCTGAAAGTTAGCGTGGGTAAGGGTAGCTCTGCTGAAGTCTGTATTTTTGAGGGTGGCAGAGGAGAAGTCAGCATCAGTTAAGTCAGTGTTATAAAAGCTGGTTCCATCTGTCGCAGCAAAGGCAATGGTAAATGTCCGAATCCAGGCATCTCGCTCGTCTCCTTTCAAGGCACGCCAGCTAATATAAGCGCTGAGCAAGGCGAAAGCGACAGGGACAGCTCCAGCGACAGTAATAGCGAAAGCTCCAGCAGAAACGAACTCTCCAACGAAAGCGACAGCGAAAACTCCAGCGACAGCGATAGCTCCAGTGGAAGCGACAGCGAAAGCAACAGCGACGGCTCCAGTGGAAGCGAAAGCGAAAACGAAAGCGACAGCGACAGCAAAAGCTCCAGCAGCAGCGACAGCTCCAGTGGAAGCGAAAGCGAAAACGAAAGCGAAAGCAACAGCGGAGGCTCCAGCGACAGCAAAAGCTCCAGCGACAGCAAAAGCTCCAGCGACAGCAAAAGCTCTAGCGACAGCGACAGCAAAAATAACAGCGAAAGCGGAAGCGACAGCGAAAGGGACAGCGAAAAAGACAGCAAATTCAAAAGTAACAGCGACAGCAAAAGCTCCAGCGATAGCTCCAGCGATAGCGACAGCTCCAGTGGCAGCAACAGCAAAAGCGATAGCGACAACGACAGCAACAGCGATAGCGATAAAACCTTTGCGGATAGCGAGGATAAAGACTATTCCCACCACTATCAAAGCCAGCCAGCTGCCAATCATGGCTTCAATGCGTTGGCTAGACAAGATAACTTCTACCAAATAACCAGCTAATCCTAAAAATATCCCTGATAGTCCTGCTAGTATCCAAGAGGTAATAACTAAACCCACCGCCCAACGACGCGTTAGCCCCGCCTCAGCACCCTGGAAATTCACCCCTCTCAAATAAGCATTAGTAAAATTTGCCCCTCGGATATCAGCTTTACTAAAGTCTGCACCTGCCAGATTTTTACCTTGGAAGGATTGTCCTCTAAGATTTTCCCCACTGAAATCTCTTCTCCCGTCTGCGTATCGCCTCAGAACCTCATGAGCCTTCATTGGTAGTTTGCCAGGGTTAGGGTGTTAAATCAAAAGATTTAAGAGTGTAGAGAATGTTTCCTCCAATCTAGAGTTAATTACAGGGTAATGGTATCCTTTTCCGTAAAAAAGTGGGCAGTGAGCAGCTCCCCGACTTCTCCAAGAAGTCAGAGATCTCTTTGAAGTAAGCTGTCAAGCCTTTAAATTGGATATAAGTAGCGACCAAGATGGTCGCACTACAAGGATTTCGTAATTGTGGGCAATAGATAATCAAGTTTCCATGACTAACGGCTTAGTATCATGCAAAAATCAATGAGAACTTGCTACCAAGACTTTCTCATTCGTCCTTGGACACCGGAAGATAGAGAGACTGCGGCAACAATTATACAGAATGTTTTAACAGAATATGGTGTACCTTGGCTGCCAGGGGAAACAGACAAAGATGTGATTGAGGTAGAAGCTGCTTATTTAGATCAAGGGGGAGAGTTTTGGGTGATTGAACAGCAGGGTAAATTAGTAGGAACTGCTGCTTATTATCCCAGCAAGCGAGGAAAGAAAGCAGTGGAAATTCGCAAGATGTATTTACTGCCAATTGCTAGGGGAAAAGGTTTAGGGAAGTATTTATTGCAGCAGTTAGAACAGACAATTACTCAGCGAGGTTTTCAAGAAGTTTGGATTGAAACTGCTAGCGTGCTTAAACAAGCAGTCCAACTCTACGAAAGTAGTGGCTATCAAGCAGCAACGGGAGTAGAGGCAGCAAGATGCGATCGCATATATGTCAAGGTTCTTTGCTGATGAGTTTTTCCAAGATTTGTATACGGAAGTTAGTTCTCTTGGTGTCGGTATTTTGTCTGACTTTCTTCCCTTATACCAACCCTTTATTAGCGCTCAGTAACTATAGTAATTCTCGTGAAATTATTCAACCACCAGCCAAGAATTTAATTGAAGGTGCCATTGAATTTCATGTGCATTCTGCTCCCGATGTAACTAGCCGTAGCTTAGATGATTTTGAGTTAGCTGAAAGGGCAAATCAAGCTGGTATGAGGGCTATTGTTCTCAAAAATCATGTCACTAATACAGCAGATCGAGCGGTCTTAGTACACAAAATTGTCCCTGATATTGAAGTTTTTGGCGGAGTTGTTCTCAATCGGGCTGTAGGTGGCATTAACCTCCAAGCAGTAGAAGCAATGTATGGTTTGGGCAAGGGTTATGGCAAAGTCGTGTGGTTGCCAACTATTGATGCTGATTACCATCTCAAGGTTTTCCATAAACCAGGAACTGGAATTAAAGTTGCCCCAGCCGGGAAAATTTTGCCTGAGATGGATGCAGTTCTCCAGTTCATTGCGCAAAAAAATCTGATATTAGAAACAGGTCATATTTCTCCTGAAGAAGTAATACTGGTTATTCAGCGAGCCAAGGAATTAGGAGTAAAAAAGATTGTCGTTACCCATGCTATGGCTGATGTTCCAGGTTTGTCTCTAGAAAGTATGCAAGAATGTGCCGCACTAGGAGCATTCCTCGAACTAGTATTTGTCAACAATTTGATGGGTAAAGATTCAGTTATTGCAGCACATCGTAATTGGCATCGGGTTTCTATTAAGCAAATGGTAGAGGCAATTAGGGCAATCGGTGCAGAGCATTTTATTCTCAGCACCGATCTTGGTCGCCAGTTTGATCCTTTACCTGCGGATGGTTATCAATTGTTTGTTGAAGAACTGATTAAGCAGGGTATATCTCAGCAGGAAATTGACTTAATGAGCAAAGATAATCCTGCTCAATTATTAGGACTTGACTCTATTCAGTAAGTAACTCCACGATGTGATTAATAATGCCAAAATGATGCGTCAGCAGGTAATCGAGTCGGTCAGCTAATAGACTTAATATCAAGTCTTGGTAACTCATGTCCTGTTCTTCTAAACCTAGAGCTACTAAGCTGGTAATATTTCCTGTAGGTTGCTTGAGATCCGGCTTAGGATTAGCCTCTAAAACATTGAGCACACCATCAGCATCAGCTCTAATATCAATCCTAACTAGGGTGTTTAAACTGAAATCCCAATAGATTCTTTGACCTAGCTCAATTAACGCCTGTTTCAGTTCTGGTTCATCATTACCAATTAAGCGTCCTCGATTGGCTGTAATTGCCTTCTTATCCATGGATGTAAAGATACGTTCTTCAGCATCCAAAACTCGCTCAATAGTAGAAAAAGCAAAGGGTTTGGTGTTTCTGGAAAAACTGCCCTGGCTATAAGTAACATAACCGCAAACGGACACACAAAATTCTCGTCCCGGTAGATATGCTTCAATCAAAGCAGTGTTATGAGTAAGGTGCTGCACCGCAGCTACTGCTTGGGACAGTTGATCGACAGAATCAACAAAATGGATATTTAAAGAAGCACGGCCAGAGATTGGTTTAACAATAAAAGGGCCGGAATAGTCACCGAAAACGGTAGCAAAGCGGCTGTGGAGACTCGGCTGAAACGTCCCTTGGGAAGGGTGCCAAGTCAAAAAGGGAGCTGTCTGAATGCCTAAAGCTTGCAGTTCCCGCTTAAAAGCATTTTTGTTATCTAAGGTAGAGCTATTAAGGGGATTATGGCCGACATAGGGCATACCCAACATTTCTAAGAGTGCTGGCGTATGAGAAACGGGATTGTATCCTTGGACTCCGCCAGTATTGAGCCATGCCAAATGTATGCCCTCTTTTTTGAGGTTGTCCGGCAGTGTCATATCATCTGGCATGACTAAAACGTGCTGAAATCCTATCCCCCGTAGGGCTTGGGCGATATCATGGGCCACTTGCTCATACGTCTTAGTCGAGCGCGGATTATGGGTTTTGTAAATCACTGCTCCTGGCTGATTATTATCGCCACCGTGAATAACTGCAATGCGCAATTTGCCACAGAGGCGCTCTAGATATTGAGGGAGCAGACTGAATTGGTAATCTAATGCCTGGGGTTGAGCAATCATGATTTTTCTTGTTTTGCTTCGACGGTAGATTGGCTAGATTTAGCTAAATATAAATCTGCCAAAATTACAGTCAAAGCTAACAAGTGAGATCTAAGGGAAGTTAACGATTCAGAGCACTTAAGAAACTTTGGAGATTTTTGAACAACCCAGGTTTTTTCGGCTGAGGTGTTGGATTGCCAGAATCGCTGCTAGTGCCGACTGCTTGGAAAATAATTTTGTCCAGAGCCTCTCCCACAGGTTTTTGGGGTTCTTCAGCAATCAATTGATATTCGTCCTCTGTTTCCAGCCAGACTTGCCAGAGTCCCGGATAAGAGCGCAAGATGGCTACTCCTTCTAAGGGACGGAGGTAGTAGCAAGATTCAAGGGTACTCAAGAAGCGTTGCCGCAGTTGTCGTGCTGCGTAGCCAATACCAACAACAGAGACATCTTCCAGTTGAGGGTTAAGTAAAACGCAGGGGCGACTACCTGCCAAATTGCACAATTTTTCTACTTGAGCGACTTCCACCGCTGAAGGGGAAACCACCAAAAAAGCCTGATCTTCTGGCTGAATTCTTCTTTCTATTGGTGATCTACTAGTACCCACATCGCTTAGTTTAAAAAATGTCTCTCCCCAGTCTCGGCGAGCCAGAGCCGCAGCACCAGTGTCAGGAAAGAAGACTCTCAACCCGGATCCATAATCTTCAAAAATTGGTAGGAATTGCTGTGCGATTGACTGAGCTTGCAGAGCAATTTCTGGGAAAGTCAACTCAACCTGCACCCTGGTATAACCGTCATTGAGGGCAGTTTGAGTGGCTTGTTTGGCTTGAGCGATCGCTTCTTCGAGGCTTTTAGGCAGTTGGCTCATTAATCTTAGTGGTTTCTCAATCGAAGGCTTCAATTTTTCCCAAGAGGTAAGGCCAGTAGTTTCTCTGCCGTCCCTGTGGATCATTAAATCAGACTCTGGATAATTCAGGTTCTGGCATCAGCCTTTTGAGAATTTGCTTGAGTACCATCGCTGTCCAGTCTATGTCCGCAACTGTGGTATCTTTTCCCAAGGTCAAGCGGATGCCACCCAAGGCGGCTGAATCAGTGTAGCCCATAGCTAACAAGATGGGACTAGGACTGAGTTTACCACTATGACAAGCCGAACCAGCACTAATACCAATTCCAGCGAGGTTGAGCTGACGCACTAGAGTTTTGCCAGTGACTCGTCCACCCCCATTACTTATACAAAAACTAACGTGATGAGGCAAGCGGTGCCGTCGAGAGCCTGTAGGTTTTAAATGGGGGGTGTCAGCTAACTGCTCAAAAAGGCGATCGCGCAATCCAATTAACCGGGGTGTTTCTGTTGTCAGTTCTGCTTCTGCCAGTTCTGCTGCTACTCCAAAGCCAGCGATCGCTGGTACAGCCTGTGTTCCAGAACGCAGGCGTAATTCTTGCCCTCCACCTGATATTAAGGGCTCTAACTCAACACCACTGCGGACATACAGCGCCCCCGCTCCCTGAGGACCATAAATCTTATGACTGGAGATAGAAAGCAAATCCACTGGCAGTTGCTGGACGTTGATCGGTAGGCGTCCAGCCACTTGAACCGCGTCAGTATGGAACAAGACTCCGTGGTTACGAGCAATTTGACCGAGGGCTTCAACTGGTTGCAGCGTGCCCACTTCACTTTGACCGTAAATCACCGATACGAGAACCGTATTTGGTTGTAATGCTGCCTCTAAATCCTCAGGATTGACCCGTCCCAGGCTATCTACTGGTAGCCTAGTTACTGTCCAGCCCTTCTTTTCTAGTAAGCTTACTGGTTGAGCGACAGCTGAATGCTCAACACTGGAGATCACTAGGTGCTGGGGTTTTCTGTAAGTTTGAACCACACCCATAACTGCCAAATTATCTGCCTCGGTGCCGCCAGAGGTGAAAATAATTGACTCGGCTGGGGCCTTAATTAGGCTGGCTACCTGCATCCTCGCCTGTTCCACTAGCGTTGCTGAACGTTGACCCCACTCATGCAAGCTGGAAGGATTACCCCAATTTTGGGTGAGAACTTCTTGCATCTTTGTTATTACCTCTGACCGGGGCGGCGTTGTAGCGCTATAATCCAAGTAAATTTGCATAGTTTTTTAGGCAACAGGCTATCTTTACTTTCAGGATATAGTTTCTCTACCACCCAAGAGCAAAGGTAATTACTGGCAATTATCCGATGAGCAGTAACTAACTGCCTGGTTTATCAACGTTATATTGCTCATGAGACAAAACAGCCTGGGGTACTAATAGGCTACCCTGGTCACGGCAAATCATTCGGTAGTTGCGGGTGACGGGAATGCTAATAATCCAGCGATTGTGGCGAAGGCGCTTGCCATTGAATTCTCTGTAATTCTTCTGACTTTCTAAGCCAGCTATAATTAAACGGGCTTTGACTACCACATGCTCCGGCAAGTTTTTTAAGTCAATGGGGTCTTTCTCAAAAGTAGATTCCCACTCTTGCTTTTGCTGCCTTTTTTGGTCCCTTTCTTGGTGTCTTTGGGCGCACCTATGGCAAATTTTTCCATACCCTTTATGACCGCACGGAAACGTCTTTTTTCTTCTCGACATAGAACAGTGGTGCGGTTTCAAACCCGCAATCTAGCGATGTTGCCGCTTTGTGAGCTATTCCCTGATCAAGGCGGTTGATAAGCTGTCAGCTTGATCCGCCCTTAACTTATGTTAGTTCAAGGGTTGCTCGTCTTTTGAAAGGAGTTCAGGAGTTCAGAATACCCTTGATTATTAATTGAGCAAAAATCTTCAGTGCATTTACCTTTTCTAAATCTATGGCGTTGGTGTGGTGCCTTACTAATGGTACTTACACTGGGAGCTTGTCAAAAGGTCGAGTCTCAGGCTTCTCGTCCGGATCCCTTACCTCAAGACACTTTTGTGCAAGTTTATTTTAATCATGCTGAATCGGCGGACTACACAGAACCTTACCGCAAGATTACTCGACCAGGAGATGACTTAGAACAACTGATTGTTGAGGCAATTGCTTCTGCTGAGTCAACGGTTGATGTAGCAGTTCAGGAGTTACGTTTACCTAACATTGCTCAAGCACTGGTAGAGCGTCACCAAGCTGGTATCAAGGTAAGAGTAATCTTAGAAAATACCTACAACCGTCCTTGGAGTGACTTTAGCGCTACCGAGGTAGCCAAATTCTCCCCCAGAGAGCAACAACATTACAACGAAGCCCTGAAACTTATAGACGATAACGGGGATGGTAAACTAAGTCCCGATGAAATTAACCAAAGGGATGCTCTAGTCATCTTGCGTAAGGCGGGAGTACCGCTAATTGATGACACCGCTGATGGAACTAAAGGTAGTGGTCTGATGCACCATAAGTTTCTCGTGGTCGATGGGCGTTTGGCTATAGTCACTTCTGCCAACTTCACCACCAGTGGCATTCACGGCGACATGGGAGTATCAGAAAGTCGTGGCAATGCCAACAATTTGCTAAAAATTGAGAGTCCGGAATTGGCCGATTTGTTGACCCAGGAATTTAATTGGATGTGGGGTGATGGCCCTGGGGGACAGCCAGATAGTAAGTTTGGCATTAACAAGCCATCGCGGCCAGTGCAGCAAGTAATCCTGGGAAATAGCACAATTGCAGTACATTTTTCCCCGAATTCTACAACAGAGCCTTGGAATCAGACTAGTAATGGTTTGATTCGTACAACTCTCTCTCAGGCAACAAAAAGCGTTAACTTAGCCTTGTTTGTTTTCGCAGAACAGCGCCTCGTCAATACGTTGGAGGCATCTCATCAACAAGGCATTTCTGTAAAAGCCTTGATTGACTCAGGATTTGCCTATCGTTACTACAGTGATGGACTGGATATGATGGGGACGGCTTTGAGTAATAAGTGTCAGTATGATGCCGATAATCGTCCTTGGCAGAGTCCCCTGACTACGGTTGGTGTGCCACAGCTACCCAAGGGTGATGTCTTACATCATAAATTTGCGATCGCAGATGGAGAGAAAGTAATTACTGGTTCTCACAATTGGTCAAAGACAGCAAACATTAACAACGACGAAACCTTGTTAGTGATTGATAACCCAACAGTCGCAGCCCATTTTGAGCAGGAGTTTGCACGTCTTTACAGCAATGCTGTCTTAGGAGTACCAGCGACTCTCCAGCAAAAGATTCAGACAGAGATGCAAAAATGTCCCCGGCTTGAGGTAAAGAAGACTGACGTATCGGGGCAATTGGTTAACCTTAACACTGCTAGTCAGGCAGAATTAGAGGCACTGCCAGGAATTGGCCAGAAGCTTGCAGCGCGGATTATTACTCAACGGCAACAAAAACCCTTTACTTCCCTCAAAGAGTTAGATGCAGTGCCGGGAGTTGGGCCAAGTTTGTTAGAAAATTTAGAGGGGCGAGTTACTTGGTAATCAAGCAAATTGAACTTGCACCACTAAATCATTAAAATCGCCATCACCCCCGTCGAAAGAGTCCTCGAAAGCGAAGATGTTGTCCCCCAACAGGCGAACATGGTCAATTCCATCAGGATTTGCCTCACTATAGGCAAAGTAGGCAAGAGAATCAGAGTCTGGCTGATTAGTGGGATTCTCTGCTAGAAATTGCTCTGCGGTACTATTAGCAATCAGGAAGGGAGCCAAGAGGAAGCCTATTGGTAAGCCTGCGGTTAAATCTACCTGATTAGCGATCGCAGTTTCGGCATAACCAGGGTCATTAGGCTTGAGACCATCAATGCTACCACTAAGGTCATCAACTGCATAAAAACCCAAGGAATTATTAAAAGTCGCCTCGCTGTTCACCACCAACTCGGCTGAAACCTGACTCAAGTTCCTCAAATCAATGAGTTCCCGTTGTCCTTGGAAAGTTGTTCCTATTGAAGGTTGCTGAGTTATTCCGTCTTGAACTGTGAATACTAAGTCATTAAAATCTTGGTCACCTCCATTTTTCAAGTCTTCCCAAGCTAGGTTAAAAATATCGTTGCCTAAGTCGGAAACCTGCACATGGTTAAATTCATCAGTATTACCTTTCGGCGGGGAAAAGAACACATTGGCAGAGGTTTGTCCAGCCGCCAAGTCAGCCAGTACTGTATCTGTTGTGCTATTTTCTACTAAGTAAAAACCCAAGCTTTTACTAACATCAAAGCCGCTGATTAATCGCGTTGGGTTAGTAACACCAAAACCGTCTGGTAAAGCGGAAAAAATCACCTGTCCTTGACTTAGAGCAGCTTGCAGGTAATTCTCTTCACCAGGAGTAATGCCGTTAACTGTGCCAAACTGATCATCGACGAGATAAACACCTACTTCGTTAACCTGGCTGGCGTTACGTTGGGCGAGGGTAAATAGAATTGCGGTTGAACCATCACTGGGTACATTTTGAGTTTGGATAGCAAAGATATTATTTTGATTGGCAATTAGACTCAATGAAACCGGGGGTGGTGCTGTGGGCGGTGCTGTAGGTGGTGCTGTAGGCGGTTCTATTGGTGGTGCTGTAGGCGGTAGTGGGTTGACTGTTACTTCCAGAGGAGCAGATACTGAGGCTGTGTCGTTATTAGCAATCTCTGTTGCAGTGGCGGTAACGTTCAGGGTAAAGTTAGTAACTTCACCGAGACTTGGTGTAATAGAAAGACCATTGAGTTCTTCTGGTGTTAACTGCCAGATACCTTGAGCAATCTCATTGCCTGCACTGAGAATAGCACCAGCAGGTAAATCAGCAATCTGGAGTAAGAGGTTTTCTGAGCCATCAGTATCAACTAATGCAGCAGCGATGTCTAAGGGGATGGCAGCATTTTGCTCACCGGAAGCGGGAGTGAGAGTTAGGGTTGGTGCATCAGCTATGGCATTGACTGCGATCGCAACTGTTGCTAGATTGCTGGAGTCAGCAGTACCGTCATTAACGCGATAAGTGAAGCTATCTGTACCACTGAAATTAGCATTAGGCGTGTAAGTGAAATTGCCATCGGTGTTAAAAACTAGGGTGCCATTAGTTGGGTTAGTTTCTACCACAGCAGTTAGTGTGTCGCCATCAGCATCTGTGTCGTTAGCGAGAACACTAGTAGGCAGATTAAGAGCAATATCTTCATCGATAGTGTAATCATCAAGGACGGCTACTGGGAAGGCATTTACAGAGATTGCTCCTAGAGTAAAGGTAGCGTTTCCTTGATCTGAGTTGTCTCCAAAAAATAGAAAGTTTGGTGATATATAGGGATTAAAGGGTAGGGGAGGCTGACTGGTAGCGGGGTTAAAGTTGTAGTTAACTAATGGTTGGTTGCTGAGGAGTTCATTACCATTAGCAGAAAGTGTGTAAAAGTCACCCAATAATGTCAGTTTATAGTTAACAGGAACTGAGGAAATATCAGTAGTAGCAGCTACTCCTTCAGTAAAGTTAGCCTGCTGAGCAAAGATTCGATCATTATTACCTGCACCCTCTTCTTTAAAACCTAATTCAATTCCTGGGCCATCGCTACTAATGGCAGTAATATTAAAACCAGCCCGATTAGGATTACTGGTTTCGGCACTAACTACAAGATTGAAAGAGAGGCTAAAACCAGTAGCAAGGTCAAGTGTTGGAAAATTGGGGTTGAGGAGAGCAAAGGGCGGTGATAATGCAGATAAGGGATTGTAATTAGTGTAGCCCACGTACCCTTGATTACCAGCGCCTAGGTTGGTATTAACTGTTGATGTTCCAGCACCAGTTGCTTGGGGAACTAAAGGAAATTGTCCGTAAGCAAGCTGGCTAGAGGAAACGTTTGCGCTAACGCCATCATAGAGGGTAGTTACCACAGGGAATTTCTAAGGCTCCAGATTTTTTGTCAATTGAAATCTCCCCAGAGAAATGACAAAGAATAATTTTGTCATTAAATCAGGCTTCTGATTTGCACCCTACCTATTGAGTTATAGCAATAATTGATTGACTGGGATACTGAAACCAGGTAAAACTTGTTGAGTGCTAACCACTTCACCAGCAATAAATATTTTTCTAGATTCTTCAGTTACGACAATAATCCAAAAGTTTTCAGGATAAACTAGCCAGACTTCTTGACCACCAGAGAGTAAATATTCTTGAGCTTTAGTGATAATATCTTCGGCTAAATCTGTCGGAGAAACAATCTCGGCACTTAGAGGAAAACTTTGGGGAAGCACTTTCTCCTCACCGTACTGGGCAACTAATTCTGGCGTAAGATAAGCAACATCAGGAGAGCGCCCTTGTTTATTAGTGCGACAAGGGACATTGGTGTAAACTTCTCCTCCTTGTCCGCTGGAGTTTTTATAGCTTCTCCAGTAAAAGTATAAGTTGCCCTGAATCCTACTATGTTTTAACGTCATGCCAGTTTTCTCTACTAATTCCCCATCTCTCCACTCAGTATTTTCGGGAGGATTTTGCAGCCAATCTTCTAGGGAAGACATGTTCCAAGCAGTGGAGATAACTTGAGTAGCTACCATTGCAATTAAATCCTTTCTAACTTTGATTTAACCTTAGCGCGATAAGCCCGATGAGATGCTTTGCGATCGCACTCTTGCAGTTTCTATGCAGTGATTGCTCAACTCATTGTTTGGGGCGATTGCTTTGAGCATGGCTTTATGATGTGTTCCCATTGTTCATCAGGTAGACGGATTGGCACTCCATTGTGAGAAAATGCAATTTCAGTCATTTTCTCGTCCCTCCTTTATTCTCCTTCTTCCACTGCACCTAATGCTTTGAGCGTGGCTTTCTCTGCTTCGGTTAAACCTTTGATGCCTGTGATATTCAGGCTCTCATAGGGTCTGTCTCTCAGAGTTTTTAGACAGTCGCCTGTCTGGACATCCCAAAATTTAATTGTGCCATCATAGCTACCGCTAGCAAGAGTTTTACCATCGGGACTGATTGCTACTGACCATACTGGATGTGTAAATCCTTGGAAAGTTTTCAAACATTCTCCAGTCTGAATGTTCCAAAGCTTGAGCATTAGGTCACTACTGCTACTCGCCAGGGTCAGCCCATCAGCGCTTAGAGCCGTTGAATGTATTCTGCCAGTATGACCCTGTAAGATTTTCAAACATTTTCCAACACTGATATCCCACAGTTTTATGGTTTGGTCATCATCGCTACTTATTAAAATATTTCCATCTGAACTAAAAATTACTGAATTTATACTACTCGTAGCCGCCTGAAGCGTTTTAAGACATTCCCCAGTCTCAATATCCCACAGTCTGATAGTTTTATCACGACTTGCACTAGCCAGGAGTTTTCTGTCAGGAGCAATAGCAACCGACCAAACTTTATCAGCATGACCATAGAAGGTGTTTAGACATTTGCCCGTATCAATATTCCAGAGTTTTACGGTTAAGTCATCACTACTGCTCGCTAACAGTCTATCATCAAGACTAATAGTGACTGAATACACTTTGCTGCTATGTCCCTGTAAGGTTCTTAAACATTCTCCAGTGCGAAGACTCCATAATTTGACAGTTTGGTCAGCACTTCCACTAGCGAGGATTTTGCCATCTGAACTAATAGCAACTGACCCAACTAAACCACTGTGTCCACGCATACTTACTAAGCAGTTCTCGGCGTGAATATCCCAAACCTTTATGATTTGTTCATCACCTCCACTTGCTAAAACAGCACCATCTGAACTCATCGCAACTGAATAAACTTGGTTAATCTGCCCCCGCAAAATTTTTTGATATTCATCAGTGCTCACATCCCAGAACTTTACAGTTTGATCATTGCAAGTAATAGCCAATGTGCTGCCTTCTGGATTAAATGCTAATGAATTTACGCAGCTAGCTCGATCTTGAAATGTTTTCAAGCATTCTCCTGTCAAAATATCCCAAAGCTTGATTATTGCATTGGTGCTACCACTAGCTAGCGTTTTGCCGTCTAGAGTGATTGCGACTGAACTAACTCGACTGGTATGCCCCAATAAGGTATGTAAGCATCTCCCACTATGAATATCCCAAAGCTTTACCGTTTGGTCATCACTGCCACTAGCTAGGATATTGCCGTCTGGAGTAATTGCAACTGAATTGACTCGACTGGTATGTCCAAATAAAGTGTGTAAGCATCTGCCGCTATGAATGTCCCAAAGCCTTACTGTTTGGTCATCGCTGCTAGCTAACGTTGTTCCCTCTAGATTGATAGCAATAGAATATACTCGATCCACAGGGACATCTAAGGTCTTGAGACATTTTCCAGTAAGAGTACTCCAAAGTTTAACCGTTCCATCATCGCTACTACTTACTAGGACGTTACCGTCATTGCTGAAAGCAACTGATCTAACCCAATCTAGATGTCCTTTACAGAGCGAAATTTCTTGCCCACTCGCAGCTTCCCACAAGCGAATATCTCCATTCGATTCACCTGTTGCAAATAGCTTTCCATCCGAACTATATACCCCTGAAAGAGCAGTACCTAAAACTCTAGCGAAAATAGAATCAGCCAAATTCGCCCCAGCAAAGTTAACACCACGCAAACTAACACCAGAAAAATCAGCACCCTTAATCACAGCATCCGATAAATCCGTACCTTCTAACCCAGCCTTATCAACCTTCACCAGAAGCGTTGCCGTATTTCCTCCGAGATAACCAACCTCCTCCTCAGTTCTCCCTCGCGTCCCTTCCAAAATTTCTAATAGCGGTGAGTGAAGAGTTAACTCAACCATCGGCACAATCAAATCCCAAACCGCCTTCGTCAAAGGTGACTCTCCCACCGTTCCCCGTAAACACGCTAACGACTCATGACAAAACGACCTCAAAGGCGCAAATTCCCCATTCTCAACCCGACGCTGAAAATATTCAGACCAGCTATAATCTCGCGCCTCTAAACGGCCATCCACACCCGACTGCATCTGGGCCAATTCCGTAAAATCAGCAGCCAACACCCCCAACTCAGCGGCAAACTTATAAGCAACAAAAAACTCTAACAATGACCGATGGGCGGGAGTATAATCCCCATCAGCATTACGAACCAACATCGACTGACCCATCATGTCATAATGCCAGTGGTCTAAATCCTTCTCATCCTGCACCACTGAACCAAATAACCGGCGAATTCTCTCAGGAAATAGTCGATAATTGAGACTCATTTGCTCAGTAGATAACATCTCCCAAGCCAACTCACACAAGAAATAAAGCTTATCTGCCAAAGAAGTGAACGTGCGTTCCTCCTTAATATCCCTCTCCATCTTGCGCCGCACTGCATAGAGATAAACCCGCGCAAGATCAACAGGTTTACCCGCCTCAATTTCCGGTAAAGCTTCCAAAATTAACTCACTCATCACCGGACGACGGGCCAAGTCCAGTAATTGAGGATTACCCATTACCTAATTCGGCAAGAAAGCTCCCGCTATAATCTCTGATTTAGCGGTGAGATGAATTGCCAGTGAAAAGCACTTGTGCTAGTATTTTATCGTGGTTGTTAAGTGATAAATGCTAGTCTACGAAGCCAAGTTAAAGGGAAATATAAACCAGTACGAGAGGCTAAACGAAGCCATTCGCACTGGTTTGTTTATCCGTAATTCTTGTCTTCGTTTTTGGGAAGATGGCAACGCCAAGAGTCGGAACGACTTATACAAATACGTCACGCGATTAGCCAGAAATACAGACTTCCCTTGGACTAAAAACCTTAACTCACAAGCTCGTCAAGCTATGGCAGAGCGTACTTGGGCAGCTATTTCTAGGTTCTTCGATAACTGCAAAAAGCAGATACCAGGCAAGAAAGGCTACCCAAAATACAAGAAAAATAGACCCGCCCACGGCTCAGTAGAATACAAAGTCACGGGCTGGAAGCTGTCTGAAAATCGAGACAGAATAACCTTCACTGACGGCTTCAATGCTGGCGAGTTCAAACTCTACGGCAGTCGAAACTTAAACTACTACCAACTTGAGCAAATCAAGCGAGTCAGGGTAGTACGTAGAGCTGACGGTTTTTATGTCCAGTTTTGTATCGACTATGACCGGACTGAGGAGAGACAGCCAACAGGTAAAACTGTAGGACTTGATGTTGGCATCTGTGCTTTCTACACAGACTCTGATGGTAACAAGATTGATAGTCCCAAGTACCTGAGAAAGTCTGAAAAAGCCCTAAAGCGCCTACAGAAGCGAGTCTCTCGAAAGTTCAAGAAAGGTCAGGCTCAGTCAAGTAGCTACAAGAAAGCCAAGCAAAAGCTTGCAAGAAAGCACCTCAAAGTAAGTAGGCAACGTAAAGACTTTGCAGTTAAGACTGCATTGTGCGTAATCCGGTCTAACGACTTGGTAGCCTATGAAGACTTAAAAGTGCGAAATATGGTGAACAACCACAAACTAGCTAAGTCTATTTCTGATGCTAGTTGGACGATGTTTAGGACTTGGGTGGAATACTTTGGGAAGGTATTTGGCACGGTAACCGTGTCCGTACCTCCCCACTACACTAGTCAAAACTGCTCTAATTGCGGCGCAACCGTCAAGAAATCGCTTAGTACTAGAACTCACAAATGCGGTTGTGGAACTGTATTAGATCGTGATGAAAACGCGGCGAAAAACATTCTCAAATTAGGACTACGTACCGCAGGGCATGCGGGAACATTCCAGGAATACTGGACCAACGCTTCCGGACAGATGAGCCTCTTTTGTCTTGATGAAAATCAAGATACTAAGTTCGCTGGTTGAAGGAAGAATCCCCCGCTATAACCCTTCGCTTTGCTCGAGGGCAAGCCTTTGATTTAGCGGCGGGAGTGTCAACTTATCTACTGTGGCAGTATCTGCCCGGAAGGAAAACACCTGCCGAATTTGTTCATCGTTAAATTTCTCTAATTCCAGTACCTCAAACTGAGGAGTTTCCCCCGTTAAATTGGCAGTAGAAGCCGATAACTCCGCATTCAACAAAGCACGTCCTTCCTTGGCCTCCGGAAAATGCTCCGCGCGACAGGTGAGAATAGCCTTGGCACCTGGCACCACCACCTTAGCCAACTCCCAAAAATTGTTAATCATCTCCTGTCTGTCAACCCGCGCCGCCATTTCATCAAAACCATCAAAAATTAGCAGCAGCTTACCCATGCGGTTGAGTTGTTCAAAGGCAGAATACCCCGGTAGGGGAATCTCATGCTTGCGGAAAAAGAACTCGGAAAAGAGGGACTCCACACTTACCGCCTTAGCGTAGTCCCGCAACGGAATAACTAAAGGTAAGCGGGGACGTTCTACCCCCCGTTGTTTTGCCTGAAGATAACGCTGCATGGCAGTCCAGGCATAGTGAAAGGCAAACCAAGTCTTGCCCGTACCAAACTCCCCTAGAATTGAGAGGTGTTCCTTGGCTGGGTCATCTAACCAGAGGTCAACATAGCCATCAATCCAGCCATCCCGCTGATCGTAGCGACTGACTCCGATTTTTTGTTGAGTAACTGGATCAATTTCTTCTTTCGTACAAGCCAGAGGCACGTAAATCCGATCAACACTGCGCCGCTTAACTTCTGCCTCTAACCAGTTGAGATAACCATTAAAATCAGCTACCTCATCGAGCAATTCATCAAAAGTATAACCAAATAATTCCCGATTTTCCCTTGTTTCCACTGCATCACGGACAGCGCGACTAATGCGGCGGGCTGTGATTAACCAACCTTCATCCGTTTTTTGCTGATCCACCGACTGACGCAAAGCGGCTAAATCCTTGATTCCCGCCTCACTGTCAATCCCCCTTACCAGGATGCGATCGTATCCTCGGCGTGCTGGAATATTAATAATCCACTCAAAATGACTATCTTCCCAGATTTCATAGGGCTCGAAGCGATAACCCAAGGTTTCAAACCAGCCTCGCAGTTGCTGCGCTAGGGCAAATGCTCGACATTCCTGATCTATTGAGGTTTCCGCCGCCGCCAACGCTGGATAATCTAGTGTCGCCAGTCGCGCCAACTCTGTGCGCATCCCTTCTAATGTCGGCAGTCTTTCTAGCCTTTCCTGAATATCCCCTAACCTTTGTTGTAAATTCTCGATTTTATGGTCACGCCTTACCTCAGCAGGGGTACGGGTACGTTTGGCAATTTCAAGAAATACGGCAGCGAAAGCGGCAAACTCCCGTTGGTAATTAATCCTCTGCTGTTTTATGGCGTCTCCCAAGGCGTAATCTTGCAAGAAGCGATCGCCTTTTTGCAACAGAATCGAAGGTTTATTTTGCTCAAAAGCTTGGCGAAACGCCTGCTGAATCTCTTCTTGTCGAAACAGTTCTAAGATTTGCTGAGGCTTACCAACGCCATACTCGACCAAGGCATACTGATAAACGGCGGTAAAATCATCAGGTGGATGCTCTGGATCGAGATGAAATTTCTTAAGTAACTTAATTACCAACTCATGGCGTTCCAGCTTATTCTTGACCAGCGGAACTATCGGGCTTGCAATACTGGTAATCGCACTAATTAGGGGTTCGAGATTAAGAGGTGTCACAGGGAAGTTCTTTGTACTTAAGGGCAAAGGCGACCTTGTTCTTAACCCCTATCTTAAACCGAAAAATCTTAAGCAGACCTTCCCTAACTAGGCGACACCTCTAGCTAAGCCATTAGAAAAACGTCAGTCAGAGAACCCTAGATTAGCTTCTCTGAACTGATGCGAACCTGGTTAAAAAATACCAACCAGAATGGTAGTAGTCATTAACAAGAAAATAGATATCAAAATCAGACCAGTTAGGTTCAACCAATGTTTGACTTCCCTTGGATCTGAATCTAGATCTTCTTGAGAAAATTGCATCTGACGAATTGCATCGGAAATTGCTTTGGCATCACGAACGTGGTGTAGTGCCTTAGTTTCTCCGTCAGGGTATCTTACAACAAAGTAAGTAGGAACTTTGATGTGTTCCCCGGTAAAGTCATGTACGTCTACAGCCACCTGCTTAGCTTTTTCCTCAATAGTTTGAGGTGTTTCGGCAATTCTGTCCCCTGGATTTGCCGTTAGGTTTCTCCCCATTGCTGCGTAGCCGATCATAGGAACCTCCAGCCAGTATTACAGAGTTTGTCTTGAATTGGTTTTAATTTTATGTTGTTTATTTTAAATAAATAACCCGCTAAATATCAGGATTTCACAAGATTTTTAAGGAAAATTATTAATACTTTATAGTTGAGTTATTTCGAGTGCTAAATTAAGCTAACTTGCCTGATTACCATCTCTGTTATATTTTATTTTGAAAAATTGCCAAGCTAGAAAATAAATTGTACTAAATTTCAAGAATCTATCTCTTATGACAGATGGCAGTAGCCAAACTTATGTGGCTAATGTTAATTAGCCATTTTAGTGTTACTTAATGCTTTCTTTCTGAGTAATATTATTGACAGCAACTTAGTATTATTTGTGATAAATTCTCGTTAAAGAAAAATGTAAACATATCTTTGAAAAAAGAACTTAAATGATCATCTTTACCAGGATTGTCGGCTTTGTGGTGCTGCTAATAGGACTTTACTTTTTGAAAGAAAAAGTTGACTTTTTTGATTGTTGGCAGAGACACACTTCAATAATTCAGACTGTTTTCGTGGTTTTGGCCGGATTTATCGGTCTGCTTTTAAGCCAGAAGATCAAGTATTTCGGGTTGATTGTGGTGACCTTTATCTGTGTTGTGGCGCTTGCTAGTGGCTGCGTACGCCCGCGACCAATTATGTTGTGGAATTTTTTCCTAGGAGTCGCTGGCATAGGTATTGGTCTGAAAATGTTAATTACTGGTAGCTTCGTTCATTTACGAAAAATCCCTTCCAGGGGAAAACATGATCTGGAGTAGCTCTCACTTTCATGCCAAAATTTCATGCCAAAATTATTTTATTAGTAGCTTTACCAGACTCATCAAAATCGTAAACGATGGGAACTCCGGTAGCTAATTCCAGCGAAGGCACGACTTCTTCGCTGAGGTTGTCCAATTCCATGATGATGGAACGCAAAGAATTGCCGTGAGCAGCGACTAAAACACTATCACCCTGTTTGAGGTGAGCTATGATGCGATGGCGAAAGAAGGGCAGTGTGCGTTTTAAGGTATCCTCTAAACTCTCTCCGCCGGGAGGACGCACCGAAAAGGAACGACGCCACTCGTGGACTATTTCTTGACCAAATTTCTCCGCAGTCTGGGCTTTATCCAACCCCTGTAAGTCGCCATAATAGCGCTCGTCTAAGGCCATGCTGGTAAAAATCGGGAGTTCTTGGCTTTTATCACCCTCATATTTATCCCATCCATGCCAATAAGGGTCATCGGCTTGGTGTTTCAGAACAGGAATTTTACCACCACAGATTTCTTCATATTCCGTAAGGCAAATTACAGCAGTCTCAATTGCCCGAATTAGTAGGCTGGTAAAACAGACATCAACCCGATAAGGGTTCAATTTCTGTGCAGCTTTGATAACTTGAGAACGTCCCAATTTGCTCAAAGGTACATCCACCCAACCAGTAAACTTGTTGGCAGCATTCCAAGTGCTTTGACCGTGCCGAATTAAAATCAATTTGGTCATTAGTTACGTATGTACTTGGTTGATTTCGCCTCAATTGGAGTGTAGTTGATGCAAGCCTCGATTAGCTCTTCAATGCCGTTGACAGGCAAAATTGGCGTCTTTAATTGATGGGCAAGTTCTTCTAGTTTCATATCATCTAAAAACAAGGTGTCACCATGCTTAAGCATCAGGGAAGGCAGCAAAATTGCTTCGCCTAAGTCTTGTTGTTGTAAACCTTGGAGCAAATCTTGACCAGTTAACAAGCCAGTTACTGTTATCTCCTGACCCCAATAACTACTAGACAGCGCTGCCAATCTCACTTCTAAACCAATAACAGTATTTAATTGCTCTACAAGCGGTGCAAAAGCTTGTTCTACAGCATTACCCACTACCCAGGTAAAACTTTTAGGTGTCTCTAACTTAGTTGGTAACAGGCGAGTTGCAGTGTCTTGAAACTGCTTAATAAATTGGCGAATCGAACCAACACCGTTGCCGACTTGTGGATAGTCTTCGTAATGGGATTCTGGAGGCAATTCCTGTCTGGCAATTAAAAACCACTCATCAGCTAACCAAGCGAAGGTAGAGCCTAGCTGATGGCGAAATTTCTTCTGTAATTGCTGTACTTGCTCAATTACTTGCTCTGCTTTCTGACGAGTGACGGCAATTATTTCATCTTTTTGGGGTCGAAAGCTGGTTAATCCTACTGGTACTACAGCCACTGAAGCGACGGCTGGCACCTTGTTGTGATGGAATTCCACTAAATCTAGCAAAGTGCGCTCTAAGTGAATATTATCATTAATGCCGGGACACACCACAACTTGAGCATGAATTTGTAGCCTTCGTTCCTCAAACCACTGTAATTGCTCTAGGATCTGCCCAGCACGAGGATTTTTTAGTAATTTTATGCGAATATCTGGCTCGGTGGCGTGTACAGACACGTAGAGGGGAGATAGCCGCATTTGTTCTATCCTGTCCCACTCTCTTTGAGTCAGGTTGGTCAAAGTTAAGTAGGAACCGTAGAGAAAACTAAGCCGATAGTCATCGTCTTTCAGGTACAAACTCTGGCGCTTACCGGGCGGCTGTTGGTCAATAAAGCAAAAAGGGCAACGGTTATTGCACTGGATTAAGCCATCAAATAAAGCTGTCTCGAATTCTAGTCCTAAATCATCGTCTTCGTCTTTCTCAATCTCGACAAAGTGACTCTTACCCGTGGCATCAAGAACTTCTAATTCTAAAATTTCGTCAGTACACAAAAATTGATAGTCAATGAGATCGCGGGGCTGTTTACCGTTGATTTTGACAATGGCGTCCCCTGGTTCAAAGCCCACCTCAGCGGCAATAGAGTTAGGGAGAACCTGGGTAATTAAGGCGGGACGAATAGAAGTCTCACTCATTCTTATCTATCAATAATTATGTCTATCTGTAGATAGACATAATTCGGTGAATTTTACAGTTCGATATAATAATGGTAAACCACTTAGAGTACTCCTAGATGATATCTGGGAAAATCCCGCAAAAATATAGGGGCAAGCTTTGCCGTAGGCTACAGAAACAAAATATACAGTTTTTCCTGTTACTCTAAGATGGCTATATTTAGAAGTCCAAGCATTAGACCTATCCAAAAATTAAGTTTTAGCTCAGACAAGACAAGAATTTTCGGTTCTTTTGCGGAGATATTTATGCCGTTTTGATTAGTCCAATAAAAAATACAAATGCTCAGAGTGCAAGTATGAAAGATGATGAAAATAGCAAAAAGCTTCCTTGGGATAGCCATACCAGTAATCGGTTATCTTTTGTTGGTAGTGGGCTATAGCTATCAATTTTGGCAGGGGAAGGAGACAAAGAAGACACAGGAAGTAACTCTCAAGTCAGTTGATGGGGAAAAGGAAGAATCTGCCGCCGTTACGACAGATTCTACTCCGGGAACAAGAAAGGAATACGAGCAGCAACTCGAAGCCAAGTTGACTAAATATTTCGCATGGATAGACAGTTTGAAAGTTAAGCTGCAAACAGCCGATAACAAAGCTCAAGCAAAGATTCGTCCGGAGCTCGTCGAGCTAGAGAAGCGAACAGAAGCTTTAAAGTTAGACTCCGATGCTTTGCGCTCTTCTAGTGCACCTCTTTGGGGAGAGAGGAAGTCTGATATCGATGCTGAAATAAAAGATTTAGATCAGTCCTTCACAAAGATAGAAAACCGTTTACAGGCAGCTAGAATACTGATCAAAGGCGGCTAACTGTTTGACAAAAAGCCTGCTGCGATCGCAGCCAAAATTACTACACCGAAGATTAAACGATACCAGACAAATATCCAAAGACCCTGTTTTTTTAAGTAATCGAGCATCCAGGCGATCGCTCCGTAGGAAAATATTGCTGACGAAATTACTCCCACAATCAGTGGTGCTATCCCTGCATCACCCAAGCCCTCTTGAAGCAAACCTACTAGCTCCACTAAACCAGCTAGAGTAATGGCGGGGATACCTAAGAGAAAGGAAAAGCGGGCTGCTGTTGCTCTTTCTAAACCCATAAACATACCAGCTGTCAGGGTTGAACCAGAACGCGAAACTCCAGGAATTAAAGCTAAAGCTTGAGCCAATCCCATTCCGACACCGTCTTTGGTTCCCAAGGCTTCAAAGTCGCGCTTACGCTGGCCAATTTTTTCAGCAAGACCCATTAATAATGCCATGACAATCGAAACACTAGCAATTGTGGCTGTGCTCCGCATGGGTGAGTTGTCAAAATCGGGAATAAACTTTTTGATTAACAGCCCAAAAAAAACGATGGGTAGGGTTCCTAAAGCAATTCCCAGTGCCATACGAAAGTCTTGGGACTGGTAATCAGATTCCCTAATAGCTCGAAGTGTACCGGTTGTTACTTGAGTCAGGTCTCCCCAAAAGTACCATAGCACTGCGGCAATAGAACCTAGCTGAATAATGGCAGTGAAGGCAACCCCTGGATCACCCCAACCTAAAGCTACTGGCACTACTTTTAAGTGAGCAGTACTACTAATTGGCAAGAATTCTGTTAACCCCTGCACAAAACCCAGAACCACCGCCTGAAAAATATTCATTTGGGGCGTCGCCGTAGTAGCAGTTGAAGTTATTTCTGGTGAGAGGTTCTCACCGAGAACTTTTAAGGGGAAAGCGAGGAAAGCGCTGACAGCACCAGCGCCAACAACCTTGAACAACTGACGTTGTGATAAAAACATACTTTTTTGTTTACCCACATTTAGTGGTGTCTAGAGCCTAAGAGTCACTCGTTAACTCCAGCACCAGATTTAGTTAGCCTCCGGTCAAGTATTACTGTCCTAAGGCTTGATCAGCAAGTTATTAGTTAAGGGATATTCCTGCTATGAGTTACTTAAAATTGCCAGCAGTATCCGGGATTTTGCTCAAGTTCTTCTGTTGGCAAACAGACTATAATAGGATAGTTACATCCCCCTGGGGGGGATACATAATTATGTTATATTGAGATATATAAACATAAGTAAAGAAAATTAAAATATTTTGTTGAGTAATACGTGGTTGTTATCCGCTGTATCCCGGCGATCAAACCAGCTAGGGAATTTTTTGGCATCTCAGCCAGCACCTGAGATGCAGCAAAACACTATGCTTGATCGTGAAACCAATGTGCTTAAAGCAAGCCATGTTCAAGCAAATCTACCTCTAGCAACTAAAACAAACTCAGCAGTAGCATTAACTGAATTGAAAGGGGCAGCAGCCGCCACACCGGATCAGCAGTGGCATGGTGCTACCCTGATGCCCACCGAAGAAGAAAAGGGGCAGCAACTGAGTCTAGCGAAGGGCAATCGCCAAGCCTGGTTATTATTTGCTGCAGCCTCCTTCTTAGTTTCCGTACCTGTGTTCGTACAAGCGCCACTAGTACGGCAACTACCATGGCTGAGTTTATTACTCACATTTGCTTGGGTATGGTGGGCATTAAGACTCTTAAAACGTCCGGTTACTCATGTTTGGGGCGACTTGCTACTGGGATTTAGCTGGAGTTGGCTAGCTGGGTCAATTTATTGGGGCTGGCTACGTGGGGAACCCTACTATCACTTGCCGATAGAGGCAATTGGTTTGCCCTTCGCCTTATGGGGTTTGTGGCGTGGTTGGGGAAGGGTGGGAAATTTATTCTACCTAGGTTCCCTGTTTGGCACAGTTTTAACAGATGTATACTTTTATATAACCGCTTTAATTCCTCATTGGCGTCAGGTGATGCAGGTTGAACCAGCACTAGTAGCACCAATTTTTCATAGTGCGCTAGGGCAAGTGCAGACTCCTTGGGGAATCAGTTGGGCAGTGGTGTTAGTGGGTACTCTTTTGCTCGTCGGTCTTTGGTCATTGACTAAAGAGCAAGTCTGCTGGTGGGCATTTAGTGGAGCAGTCTTGAGTACAATTTTGGTAGATAGTCTATTTTGGGTAGCAGCTTCTCTCGCCTGAATCAAGTAAATTGAAAGTTTCTTAGGAAAAACATTTCAATCAGGCTTAGTTGGCGGTTATCCTTAAAGGAATCGCCTGGTTGGCTCTGGAGTGCATCTCAACATATCAACAAAATTGTAGACCCGTCGTTGCTTCTGTGCCTGTGGTGACTCTGCGATCCACTCCTTACTTACTTTTGACGACTGAAACTGGTAATCGTTATCTACCCCTGGTTGGTAGTAATTGCTGGACAGTTGGTCGTAGTGATGATAATAACTTTGTGCTTTCAGATCGATGGATTTCTCGAAATCACGCGATGTTGCAATGTACAAATACCGCTGATTTCTATCTAATTGATTTAGGAAGCCGTAACGGCACCTTTGTCAACGGTAGACGAGTTAGTATTCCCGTAACATTGCGTAATGGTGACCACCTGACTTTTGGTCAAACTGAGTTAGAGTTTCATTGCCCATCGACTAGAACCGGAAGCACTGACATACCTGAAGTTGAGGATAATGAAACCTTGACTTCGACCTTGCATGTGCGCCGTATGATCTCAGTGATGGTGATTGACATTCGTAACTTTTCTGTGCTGTCGCGCAAGCTCGATGAAAAAATTCTCTCGGCAGTAATTGGCACTTGGTTCCGCTATTCAGGAAATATTATCCGCCAATCCGGTAGCTGGGTCGATAAATATATCGGCGATGCTGTCATGGCAATTTGGTTTCATGGTCCTGAAGGGGTGACGAAAGAAGAGGTAATGAAGATTTTTCAGGGAGTCAGTGCTCTACACAAAATGACTTCGGCTATCTCTGAACAGTACCCTCTGCCTTTTCCGCTACGAATTGGGACAGGAATTAATACTGGCTATGCCATGGTGGGCAATACTGGTAGTGGTGATCGCCCTGATTACACTGCCATTGGCGATACTGTCAATGCTGCCTTTGCTCTAGAATCTGTAACCAAGCAAATTCGTCGGGATATTGCTTTAGGAGAAGACACTTACAATTATTTGTCGAATTTGGGTTATCAGGAGATAGGCTTTGAGCAATACAAAGTTAATCTCAAAGGCCGCGAGTCTTCTGATTTGGCCTACGCTGGCACCTATACGGATTTAGATAATTTTTTGCGAATTCATGCCTCAGGGGAAGAAATTCACTATCAAGATTGATGGAAGCAACTTTTAAACCTGCAACCTGCAACTCTAGTCTTCACTGATCAGCTCAACTCCAAAAACTGAGGCAAATGCCGCAGCGACATCTGGACGCACCTGAGCCACACTAAGATTAGGAATGAACTGAGCAAGGCTACCGACGGGTTTATCAGAAATACCACAGGGTACAATTTGATCAAATCCTTTGAGGTCGGGGCAGATATTCAAGGCAAAGCCGTGCATGGTAATCCAGCGCTTCACTTTGATACCAATCGCAGCTACTTTGCGCCCCTCTAACCAAACGCCAGTCATCCCAGCAACGCGATCGCCTTGAAGACCATATTTACTGAGCAGTTGAATCACTACCTCTTCAAGCTGTCGCAGATACCAGTGCAAATCTGGTTGATAATGATGCAAGTTCAAAATGGGGTAGCCCACTAATTGACCGGGACAGTGGTAAGTGACTTCTCCACCACGCTCTACTCGGTGAATTTCATAGCTAACTTTAGCTGGGTCGAATTTAAGAAAATTGAGACTGGCTCCCTGACCAAGAGTGTACACCGGAGGATGTTCCAGCAACAAGAGGACATCTTTGAGGGTGGGGTCTTTAAGGCGTCTAGCTACAAGCGATCGCTGCTGCTCCCAGGCTAGGGAGTATGGTGTCATTCCTTGATTTTTTAGTAAGCATTGACGAGGCAATCTGCCTACCTCCTTTACCTAACTTTAGCGTAGACGCCTAATGTCAACGAATGCAAAGGAATTTGAAGAGAATTCAAGCTGCGATGTTCTTTATGATACAAAGTGCTACGGTGTAAGTATCTTTCAAGAGCGACAATTGTTACCCGAAGCCGCTCTTTACGACTCAAACATTATAAGATGGAGTAGTCAGTATGAAGCTTGTGATCCAGGGTAAAAATATCGAGATCACCGCCGCAATTCGTGAGTATGTAAATCAGAAAATAGAAAAGGCGGTTAATCATTTTCAAAACATAACCACAGAAGTCGATGTTAATCTATCTGTGGCCCGCAATCCCCGGATAAATTCTAAGCAGACTGCTGAAGTGACCATTTATGCCAACGGGACAGTAATTCGTGCCCAAGAAAGCAGCGAGGACTTGTACGCTAGCATTGACCTGGTCGCCGATAAAATTCACCGTCAGCTGCGCAAGTACAAGGAGAAACTTCAATATAATAAGACCCACGTTCAACCCAAGACGGGCGTTATTGTCGAGGCTGCACCAGTAGCAGAAGACCTAATTGGCGATCGTACTCCAGAGCTACCTGACGCCGTGGTGCGCATGAAGTATTTCGCTATGCCGCCAATGACGATTGAAGAAGCCTTAGAACAACTACAGTTAGTTGATCACGATTTCTACATGTTCCGCAATGCCAAAACTGATGAAATTAACGTGATTTATGAGCGTAACCATGGGGGATATGGCGTAATTCAGCCCCGCAATGCTAATGGTCATACTAATCACAAAAATGGCAAAACTTCTCAAAGCATGGAGCTAGCAGCAGGGAACTAATCAGTTCTCAAGATCTCTCGAGGATTTAGTGGTCTGTAGTATTTAGAAACGGGTAACTTACTCGATATTGGTTCTCGATAATTAACAGTCAGTCAAGACCTATTTCAACAGGTGCAGACTGGCTTTTTTCTTAATAAGAAAAGCTACCTCATTGCAACCCAAAAAGCTTAACAATTTTCAACATTTAAGCAGTGGAGTTAATATTTATCAACTTTACACGCTGCATCTGTAGAATCTCAGCATAAAGCTTTTCGAGCCTGGTGATATTACCATTGAGCGTGTAGCGTTCGAGAACTCTAGTCCGAGCTTTCTGCCCTAGTAAAGCTGTCCACTCTAAATGATCCCGAAACAGAGGCAGGAGGGTCTGTAGTTGAGCAGCTACTCGATGGGTGTTGAGAGTAACACCAGCACCATCTTCCAAGACTTCCCCATCAGCACCAGCATCTGTGGCAACACAGGCTACCCCACAAGCCATGGCTTCGAGTAAAGATAAAGATAGCCCCTCCAACAGAGAAGGTAAAATAAATACATCCGCTGACCGCAGAATCCCGATTCGCTTGTGTTCATCGGCAATAAATCCCAGCCAGATAATGCCGTATTCCTCTCCGTAAAATGGCATCAAAGACGCTGAGAGAGGGCCATTACCAACAATGAGCAGCTTACTTTGTTCTCCAAGATTAGACTGCTTCCAAGCCCGCAGCAGTGCTTCAACGTTTTTTTCTGCGGAGATGCGACCTTGGTAAACAAATAGGCGTTTTGCCTTAAATTGCGACTTAAAGTCTGATAGACCAGGAGAGTACTTGCTTTCGTCCACTCCATTGGGAATCACCTCTAGCTTCTCTGGTGGAACGCCCAAGCGCACTAGTAAATCGCGCTGTAGTTGAGAAAATACGATTACCCGATCATAGTGTGCCAGAAAAGGTGCATACAGTTGATAGGTGAAAATTTGGGTACCTGATTTGAGGTTACGTCGCTTACCATCGAATGGGGGATGGAAAGTTGCCACTAGGGGTATATTGAGTTCTTCACAAATCTCTGGCAGTAAAAAGTCTAAGGGCGATAAAGTCAAAGAGGCATGCACAATATCGGGTCTTAGCTGCCTTAGTGACTGTGTTAAGACCTTACTCGCTTTCGGAGTAGGGATTGTATAAATTTGAGATTTGTAAAAGCAAGGAAGCGATACTTCCTGATAACCAGACCAAGTATGGTCGTCTCCTTCTTCTTGGGCAAAGTGAAGGAAACTGACCTGATGGTTTCGGTCTAGAAGTGAGTTGGTGACTTCTCTACCGTAAGTTACATTGCCACAAAAGGGTGATTTTTTTCCAAGCCAGGCGATATGCATTCAGGTTGAATACCGAGTCTCTATGTTTTAGGGGTTGGCACTGTTGCTCCTGTACGGGAAATATACCAGGTTAAGACCCCTCCCGCGATCACAAGTGCTGCCAAACCGCAAAATACATACCCTAAACCGAAGATTGTTTCCGCAATGCCGGCTAAAGCTAAAGGTAAGCTCAAGGCAATATTAACGGCATTGTTTTGTAAGCCGAAAACTTTACCCCGCATTTCTTCTGGAGTTTCTGCCTGGATAGTAGTCTGCATCGGTATCCCCACCATTGCCGCGAAAGCTCCCAAAAGCATTGTCATCAGTAAAGCTATCCAGAGATTATGGGTAAACACTGACATACCAACTAAGGCTGCTGCCATACCAGCCGAACCATACAGGCTTAGCTTGGTATGAGAGAAGCGTTGACCCCAGTGACCCAAAATTGCTGCACCACAAGCCATACCAACGCCACCAGCCGCGAGTAAAAAACCGAACTGTGAAGTTTTGATAACGGGCAGAGTTTCTGCTAAAGGAACTGCTAAAACTGCCAAAGCCGCAAAGACAGAAAATAAAATCATCAGTTGAGTCATGGCATTGCGGACGCGCTGATGATGCTTGACATAACGCAGACCATCCCAAATATCAGAAAAGACGTGGGGTGTCTCCCCTTCAGGAGCATCTGTGTTTTCGCCAGTTTTGAGCAGTAATAGTAGGAAACCTGCAATTGCATAAGAGCCTCCTACTACCAGTTCTTTGCCAAAGTCCCAACCAATACCCAGCTTTTGTACCAAGGTGTCTGTCAGTGCTAAGAGGGGGTCACCCACAGCAAAGCCGATAATTAACGACGCCATCATCGTAGTAGTGTAGAGGGAGTTAGCTGGCAACAGATTGCGACGCTTGACAATTAAGGGAATTACCGCCTGTTCTGCTGGAGCAAAAAACTGGGTTAGTGTAGAAATGCCAAAAGTGATTATTAATAGAATATAGAAGCCTACGGGCAAATGGTAAATTGGGGCCCAATCCCTGGTGAGCCACAATAACATAGGCACCGCCCAAACCAGGATACCTCGTAGGATGTTTGTCGCTACCAATACGGCTTTTTTAGACCATCGGTCTACAAACACTCCGGCAACTGAACCAAACAGCACTGCTGGCACCGTGAAAGCAATCATAATTGCCGATACCCAGCCACTGATGCTCTGATTAGTGTCCTGAAAACGAGAGTCAATCAGGGCAATCATCAGCACCAGATAAACCTTGTCCGCCAGTTGAGAAAAAACCTGACCACTCCATAAAGCTAAAAAGTTGTAGTTCTTCAGGACTGGAATAAACCCTCGCCTCAATCGCTTGACAGAGGGGATATCAACTTTTTCGGCCGGCAAATCCTGGGCTTCACTGGTTACTAATTGCTCAGATTTATATTCGTTTTCCTCACCCGTAAGAGCGCCATTGTTTTGGGGAAGATTTTTTTTGGCTTGTTCAGACTCAGATAATCGCATTCTGGCTTTTTGGATAACAAATCGAACCCATTGTTGCTAAACTGCAAGATATTAATGTTTTATTAAAGTTTAATAAATTAATACTTCGATAAATATAATCAGTTTGGCATAGATAAATCATCTAATAATTTGGCTGAGCGAATTGACCTACCTAGGTGGTATTGAGTGTACTCCCTCAAAATTAGCTCCACTCTTACCCAGACTTGCTCAATAGACTTGATGTCAGAGAAGCTGCCTGAGTATTCAGATAAGATGGCACTCAACTGTGGTAACTCAGAGGATCCTAGTTGTTGGAAAATTGCTAACTCAATAGCATTAAGTTTATGGTTCAGTCGTGGCAGAGTTACTGTTCTTTCGTCATAGTTGTTGCTCTCAGTTGCCTGAGTATACCTTTCTTCACTAGCAAAAACAGGGTATCGTGATTTTAGTCGCTGGGATTCACTTTTAGTTACTTCCGGTTTAGTTACTTCCGGCCGCTTAGGTGCCAAACTCACCGTACCACCTGCCTCGATACTAAAACCAATCCTCCAGTTAGGATCAGCGAAATCTGGATTAATTGAGCGCTGTGTGAGACAGCATAGTCGAAGCTGAGGTGCGATCCCTGCTAAAGCCAGTAGATGAAAGATGCCTTGGGATAAATGTGCTATTACAAAGCCAGAGCCTGAGTGTTGATCTTTCTGGTTGGGCAATTGTTCTAGACGCCTTAAATGCTCATTGAGTAACTCGTAAAGTTCTTCTTGCGGCTGTCCACTTAAGGCATGGCAGAGGACTAGTTCTGCCAAGTATTGGCTGGCTGCCAGTTTACTTAAATCTTTGCAGAACCCTGGATAAGAGACCAAGGTCTCCGCTTGGGTAATTTTATCAAGGGATTTTCCCTTTGCCAAAAGTAACTGATTGACGACAAACAAGCCACTTCTGCCTGCTAATTTCGATTTCTGGTTGCGTGCTCCTGGTGCTACTACCCGAATCAGACCATACTCCCGCGTTAAAATTGTCACTAATCGGTCCGCTTCTCCTAGCGGTATACTTTTGAGATTAATTCCAGTGGCTTTGTAGGTTCGACTCATTGAACAAGGGTTAAAGAGTTAAAAGGTTACCAGGTTGAAGCTTCTTGTCCTATGAAAGTCCTTAGCTGATGGTGCACTCAGAGGCAAGACCTGTCGATTGAAGGTCAGAAGGGTTGAAAATTAAGCTTTAAAGGTTTACGAAGTCAATATTTTGGCAAATAGCCTTTACCCTTCAACTGTTGCACAAACTGCAATCTTGATTAACTGGCTAATCTTCCATCTGTTGAGGATTACTGCGCTGTCGGAGCAAATCTGGACCACGAGATGTGCCGAGTCGCGTCGCACCAGCGATCACTAACTCCAACGCTTGCTCAAAGGTACGTATACCTGCTGATGCTTTAATGCCAATTTGTCCCTTGGTTAGTTCTTTGAGAAATTCAACATCAGCGACTGTAGTGCCTCCATGCCAACCAGTGCTAGTTTTCAGGAATTGCGCCCCAGCATCAATGGATATTTCCGCCGCCAAACGTTTTTCTTCATCTGTCAGCAGGTTTATTTCTAGTATAACTTTGACAGTTTGACCAGTTTCTTCGCAAATTTGAGCAATTTCTCGGTAAATTTCGTCTGTTTTTCCTGCCTTGAGTGTACCCAGGTTAATAACCACATCTAGTTCTGTGGCTCCGTTTTCCACCGCTTCTTGGGCTTCGTAAAGTTTAGTCAGAGGTGTCGTGGCACCTGTAGGAAAACCAATTACTGCACAAACTTTTGGTGCCTTGCCTTGCAGAAATTCAGCCGCTTGTTTGACGTGCGCTGGGTAGACGCAGACTGTAGCGAACTGGAAGCGCTCAGCTTCTTGGCAACACTTTTGTAGTTCTTCTGACGTGGCAGTAGACTTAAGTAGGGCGTGGTCAATTAGCGGTGCAATATCTATATCCGGATAGTCTGTAGCCATTGTTTTGTCTGCCAAAGACTCCTATTCTATTATTTCGCAAATCATTAAGTTTTTTAAAAAATTTCCGTAAAGTTTCTCAGAGAGTAGGTAAACCTTATCAGAGAGATTGACTTCACCACGATTTTTTTTAAGGAACCACTGGCCAACCCAAACGAGTTGGCTGTTTATATAACTGTTTGAGAGTATTAATATCCCTGACAGAAATCTGAGGCGGATGGCGTACTTGGGAAAAGTAGAGAGCATCTGTTGCTAAGGGAGAATGCCCCCAAATACCCAAAGCGTGACCGATCTCGTGACGAGCAGTAGCAAGAGTATACTCTGCCGTCTGGTCTGGAGTTAGACGAATGGTAAATCGATGTGCTATCGTAGCTTCTTCGGGTGCATCTACTTTTCGTCCCAGAAAAAACTCGTAGTTAGTTTCGGCCGAGCGAGCGCGGGGTAAATTAAATTTACCTGTTTCCCGGTCAACGGAGGCTTCTAGAGGAGGGCGCGATCGCAAAATAGAGATATCAGCTTCCTCTGAGTGAGAAACTGCTTGCAAAGGTAAATAAATACTCCATTCCTGTACAGCTTGTAAAACAGCATGAGTCCATGCTTGAAATCTTTGGACACTGGCACTAGCAGAATCTAGCTGTTCTGTTGTTTGTTCTACATAAATCTTGACGGGGAACTGCGACCAGACCAAGTACCCTAGGGGGGTAGTATTGACCTCATGGAAGTAATCACCTGCGCCTGTGGTGTCTTGCCAGTCCGCTAATGTCATTGGCAGAGGGTGAGCGCGAGGCAGTGGTAGGGAAGATAAGGGTGGCTCAGCTTTCGTCAAAGGAGAGTTACTCTGCAACGGCTGAAGGCTTTGCTGGTGGAAGAGTGTGGCTTCTTGTTGAGCTGCTGCACTCTGTAACTGAGTAGAAAAGATTAGCAGGCTAGTAGCGATCGCTATTCCCCGCCAAAACCAGTAGTACCTCTGTTTAGATCTAATAGTTTCCTGAATTTTTCGATAAATAAACAAAAAAACGCAGATGTATTTGCTGATTATCTGCGTTTGCCTGCATTTTTTAGAGAAAAACACACTCATGCTTATTAGATATTGACTTTTAGCTGATGAGCAATCTTGTTAGCCCACCCAACCGGCACTCAGAACAATTGTCAAGCCCATAAAAATAATAGCCAATGCCCAGGTAACGCGGTTTAGAGCTGTTTCTGCACTCTTAGCGCTGGTAAACAATTGAGCTTGACCGCCAATACCACCAATACCGTCTCCCTTGGGACTATGTAGCAGTACCAAAATAACCAAGCCTAAAGCAGATATTGCCCAGATAACTTGTAGAACTTTATCAATTGTCATATTGATACTCAAAATCCTCTGACGTAAGAGCGCCGCTGTGACCAAGAATTATGGTTTTGCCTCCTCGGTAAACTTTCAGAGGCAAAAGACGCTCTATCCCAGTTTAGAGTATCAGAGAATCTCTTGGGAAACTTATCTTTGGTTGGTCTGATTGAGCCTCTTTCCAGCTACTTTGCCGTAGGAGATCACAGAGAAACTCGTACTGGTGTCCGATTGGCTTTTACTTCCAAATTAGCTGATTTCAGTAGGGAGTTCCCAGTCATTTCGGGTGGCTGCGGCAGTTGTAATATGTCCAAAATTGTCGGAGCAATATCTGCCAATCGACCGTCATCGCGCAAAGCGACTTCTGTGCCATGACCTGGGATTTTCAAGCCTTCCCCTTCTACTAAAATAAAGGGTACAGGGCTAGTTGTGTGAGCTGTCCATGGTTTGCCTTCTTCGTCTCGCATGTACTCAGCATTGCCGTGATCAGCAGTAATCAGGGCTGTACCACCAGCTTTGCTAATACTTGCCAATAACTGACCTAGACAGTTGTCTACCGCTTCTACCGCCTGTGCACAGGCTTCAATGTTACCTGTATGGCCGACCATATCAGGATTAGCATAGTTGAGTACTACTAGGGAGTAGATACGCTTTTCAATAGCAGCTTTCGCTACCTTGGTCACTTCTTCTGCTGACATCGCTGGTGACTGGTCGTAGGTCGCGACAGAAGGACTTTGAATCATTAAACGATCCTCGCCTTCACAGGGATGCTCTAGACCACCATTGAAAAAGTAAGTGACATGGGCATATTTCTCAGTCTCAGCAGCACGAAGCTGGCGTAAGCCTTGTTGAGCAATCACTTCCCCTAAAATATTATTCAGGTTTTGAGGCTCAAATGCTACTAAAACTGGCAAGGTTGCATCGTACTGGGTAAAAGTAGCGAAACTAAGAGGTTCAATCTGCTTCCGTTCAAAATCTTCAAAGTCATCGCTAACGAGGGCATGGGTTAGCTGTCGTGACCGATCGGGACGGAAGTTAAAAAAGATCACTCCATCTCCAGCTTCCACGGCACCAGGAGCAATTCTCGTCGGAATCACAAACTCATCGGTGAGTTGTGATTCGTAAGAAGCTTTTAAAACCTCAATTACCTTTCTGCCATCCCCAGGACCATCTTGGGTCATTACCTGATAAGCTTTTTGGGTGCGATCCCAGCGACGGTCTCTATCCATCGCGTAGTAGCGACCACTGAGGGTAACAATTTTCCCTAACTTAATCTGGTCTATATGATCCTGAATCTTTTGAATTGCCTTGACACCTTCGTGAGGTTGGGTATCCCGGCCGTCTGTGATGGCATGGATACAGACTTCCGATATTGCTTGAGACTTGGCAAAATCGAGCAATCCCAGTAAATGGGATAGATGGGAATGAACGCCACCTTCAGAACACAAACCTACCAGGTGAAGCTTACCGCCTCTACTCTTAACTTCCTGGAGTACTTGCAGTAGTGCTTTGTTCTCTCTAAGGGTGCCGTCTTCGACAGCATCGGAGATGCGAACTAGTTCTTGAGGTACTACTCGACCAGCGCCAATGTTGAGATGACCAACTTCTGAGTTACCCATTTGACCATCTGGTAACCCTACATCCTTGCCGGAAGCACGAAGTATTGTTTTTGGGTAGGCTGCCCATAAGCTATCCATTACCGGTGTCTCAGCCGTGGCAAGGGCATTTCCATAAATTACTTCTCGGTAGCCCCAGCCATCCAGGATGACTAGCACCACAGGCGAGACAGGTGCTTGCATCATCATAGTATTGCCCTTTCTTCTAGATGAAGTTCACCGCGATCATAACACTTAGATTTGCATTTTCTACTCATTTTTTCTTTTAGTTAGAGGTGATTTTTTTGACAAAACAATGACCAAGAAAACTTAATTGTATCAATCCGGTTTGATTCATGAAAAATCAAGCTTCTGTGTATCAATTGACCGTAATAGATACTTGATAAGTTAGCTCAAATATAATTTTTCATGAGCAGTTGGGAGTTACTTAATGTAGGTTATATAGGTATTTTAAGGTTCCTTTAACTTAGTAAATGTTTCGTGATAGATACATGAACATTTCCTGACAATTAGCACTTTTTGTGAAGGTTCATCATCTCTTATAAAACATCTGAGCTTTGGTTATGGTTAATCTTCAAGAGTTTTGCTAAATTACCTTTGGGCAACAAAACTTGGTTAATGACAAGAAATAAATCTCAAAGTGCTACAACAATGAGTATTTATTCTCTGTACAAAAATGATAAATTTTGCTGGATTCACGATTTGATAAAAAATTAAGCCAAGAGTTGATTCTATACTAACTATCCAATAAAAAAAACTAGAGGAGAGATAGTTTTTCTGTTAGGTGAAAAACCCTCTCTCCTCTAAGTTGGACTAAATATTTTGCTGGTACTACAACAATAGCCGCTGCTAAGACACTGCTACCAACAAAGCCCTGAGCCAGTTTATTTACCTTTGGTGCCTGATTTTTTCGCCGCTTTTGCCGCTTTCTTACTTGATTTTTGGGCAGCAATCGCTTCTAAACGAGCCTGCTCTTTTTCTTGGGCAATTTTATCCAGATAGTAGTGGTAATTACCCAAATAGGTCAGGAATTCACCATCTCGGATTTCCACAATCTTGTTTGCCACTTTTGAGATAAAGTAGCGGTCGTGTGAAACAATAATCACCGTACCATCATAATTCTGGATTGCCTCCTCCATCATCTCTTTAGCCGGGATATCTAGGTGATTAGTCGGCTCATCCAGAATCAGCAGACTAGCAGGGCGCAGCAGCATTTTAGCTAAAGCCAGACGGGCTTTTTCACCCCCACTGAGAGAATTTACCTTTTTAAATGCCGTCTCGCCACTAAACAAGAACCTACCCAACAGAGTCCGCACTTCTTCATTTTTCCAGTCTGGCACTTCATCATGGATGGTTTGCATCACTGTTCTGCTCAAGTCTAGAGCTTCTGCCTGATTCTGCTCAAAGTAACCCGGAATAACATTATGTTGTCCCAACTCTACCGTACCTTCCGTGGCTTGTTCCATTCCCATAATCATGCGCAGTAGAGTCGATTTGCCTGCGCCGTTGGGGCCGAGGAAGGCTACGCGATCGCCCCGTTCAATTAATAAATCAGCACCTAAAAACAGAATTTTGTCGTCGTAGCTATGAACCAACTCTCTAATTGTCACCACTTCCCTACCACTACGAGGCGCTGGAGGAAAGCGGAAGTGTAGAGTTCTTAATCCGGCAGTTGGGGCTACAATACGCTCAACTTTGTCTAACTGTTTCTCGCGACTTTTTGCCTGGGTAGAACGAGTAGCACTGGCGCGGAAACGATCAACAAAGGCTTGCTGCTTGTCCAGTTCCTTTTGCTGGCGCTCGTAAGCACTCATTTGAGCTTCTTGCATTTCGGCTTTTTGTTGTAAATAAGCCGAATAATTGCCCAAGTAGGTTGTAGAAACACCGCGCTCTGTTTCTACAATCTGAGTACAGAGGCGATCTAGAAACTCTCGATCATGGGAGACAATTACCATGGGTGTTTTGAGGCCCTTAAGGTAATTCTCTAGCCATTCGATGGTTTCTAAATCTAAGTGGTTAGTCGGCTCGTCTAGCAGCAAGAGGTCAGGTTTTTGCAACAATATTTTGCCTAAACTCATACGCATTTGCCAGCCACCACTGAAGGCACTGACTAGTCGATCCCCGTCTTCTGGCTCAAATCCCATCTCTGGCAAGATTTTCTCGATTTGAGCCTCTAATCCATAGCCATCAAGAGCCTCAAACTGGCGCTGCAACTTGTCTAGCTGATGAATTAGTTTGTCTAGTTCTTCGGGAGAAGCAACTTCCATCTGGCGCTGTATCTGTGCCAATGATTGCTGTGTCTGGTTAGCCTCTTGAAATACCGTCCAAAATTCTTCCCGAACGCTGCGGGTAGGTTCTACTTCAAATTCTTGGGTGAGGTAGGCAATGTGTAAACTATTGGGGCGAATCACTTCCCCGGTAGTCGGTTCCATTTCCCCAGCAATAATTTTAAGTTGTGTGGATTTACCCGCTCCATTAACGCCAACTAAACCTACGCGATCACCTATCTTGACTTCCCAGTTGATATCCTTGAGAACTTCGCCAGTAGGGTAGATTTTACTGATATGTTCGAGTCGGAGCATGAGCTTGTATCCCAGGAAGATTTCAGCAGTGGTAGGAAGGGTAACTAGAGCACCAATAAGTTAGGTGCAGTTGCTGGTTGATTGATGCCAGAGTCAATTTTAACAAAATTTAATAGCAAATTCGTCACTAGCTAAGGGAAAATGTGTATCTGCTATTAGAATTTTGTGGTTTGTTGGTGGAATGTTACCGTGCCTTTCGCTTTTAAGCCTTGCCTGAGTCCCTACCGCCTTTGTTAAAACTCACCTCACCCTCTTGTTGATTGCTTCCAACAGTTGAGCGGTGGTAAACGGTTTAGTGAGATAACCATTTGCTCCCAGCAGTTGTCCTTGGTCAATTACGCTGTGAATAGTCTCAGCAGTGAGAAAAATAAAGGGAATGTTTGCTGTGTGGTCGTTTTGGCGGAGTGCTCTGAGTACATCATAACCATTGAGTTCGGGCATCTTGACATCGCACAAAATCAGATCAGGAGCAAACTCTCTTGCCAAATTTAATCCCTGGGAGCCATTCTCTGCGCCAATGGCATCAAATCCCTCTCTTTTCAGGATGTTAATCAGAATTTCACGAAAAATTTCTTCGTTTTCAATCACCAAAACTTTGGTCATCAGCGGTTATCTTGAAGTTTGACTAGGGTAAAGCAATACAGACAGCACTCACGACGGATGTTGTGCTACTAGTAGGCCAATCTTGGCAAACAGCCGCCTACTTGTCTGGAAACAGACAAGCTGTTTGCACCCTGTCGCAAACAGCCGAACTGTGGGCAAAACTATCTTGTCTCTGGCGTTTGAGTTCCCTCAATACCCATTAACTGTGCACTCCTTTTTAGCCGTTTCCAGAGATGATCAAGCTGTTCATAGGCTTGCTGAGGAGAGAGTTTCCCTGCTGTTTCTAGGCAAGAAATATAGGACACTTGCTGAGAAAATTCTTGCAAGTTAGCATCAAAGGCTAAATATTCAGGCTTGAATAGACCACGATACTTTCTTGTGGGGTACATAAACCTGTTCTTGCCGATCTGGTCTAAATGATTTATTTCTTGAGTCATTTAAATTTTATTCTCAATATTGCTTTTCTATCGTCTGCCTGAAGAACCTAATTTTAACTTTATCTTAAACTTTCTTTAAACTCTTTTTTTACCACAAACATAAGAAAATATCAATAGATGGGGGATCAAGCTACGGATATTCAGTTTACTTGCAGGTGTTAATAATCAAGTTTTGCCGCTAATTTAACTTGATACCATTTCAGCCAATTAGGAGTTAGGGTGTTGGTTTACCGTTAGGCATCAACACCAGGTAAGAGCAAGTAACTCAGTTATCAGCAGTTTCCAGTAATCGAGGAACTCTTATGTGTATATATTTCGACGTTAGGTTTAGCTATCAACCTTTGGAGGGGTTTATAATCTTCAGAATTTTGTTAGGCAGCCCTCTATATTGAACTTAGTTTGTTGTCAAAAATTTAACAAAAAATTGGTATTTGAAGTTTCAGGTTTTTAGGACTAGTTTGCTATTTAAACTCGGTTAGATAGAGCACCCAGTAGACACACAGCTAAGCAAATGGCATATTGCTATTGGTAAGGTCAAAGAGAGCTTTTTACTGTATCATCTATCAAAAATAGAGGCTTGGCATATGAAATTAGTCAGTAAGTCTTGGCACCAGTCTCAGAAACAAAGCCTACGTGAAATTGACCTGAGTGGAGCTTACCTCAGCAGAGTAGATCTGAGTGTGACGGATCTCACAGGAGCCAATCTGAGTGCGGCTTTTCTCACAGGAGCCGATCTCACAGGAGCTTACCTTAGGGGAGCGTACCTAATCGGAGCCGATCTCAGGGGAGCCGATCTGAGCGGAGCCGATCTCACAGGAGCCGATCTCACAGGAGCTTACCTGAGTGGAGCCGATCTCAGGGGAGCAGATCTGAGTGGAGCTTACCTCACGGGAGCCGAACTTTGTGGAGCAGATCTGAGCAATGCTTCTTTGAGAGGATGCCATCTCAGGGAAGCCGATCTAAGTGGAGCCGATATTAAAGGAGCTGAATTCTGTGGCTCTGACCTCACAGGAGCCGATCTCACAGGAGCCGATCTCACAGAAAACCAACTCTTTGAAATCATGTATCGTTCAGCCTCCGGTTATACCGGCAAACTCAAACTACCATCCAGCCTGATTAGCGCTTAAGAGCAGCATTGTAAATTTTCTCGTTTTTCTGAACCGACTTGATCAGATCCACTACAGGACGAGGATAATCAACGCCAATGGTTACTCCATAGTTTTTCTGCTCTTCTGGTGTTAATTGCCAGGGTTGATGCACCTTACGAGCAGGAATGGAGATCAGTTCTGGTAGCCAATGTTTGACGTAGTCACCTTGAGGATCGTAATCTTTTGACTGCTTCTGGATATTAAAGTAGCGAAAACCACGGGCATCATTGCCTACTCCAGCAGTATAGTTCCAATTTCCCCAATTACTGCAAACGTCGTAATCAATCAGGAGCGACTCAAACCACTCGGCTCCCATCTGCCAATTAATGCCTAAATTCTTAGTCAGGAAACTGGCAACATTTTGTCTGCCACGGTTGGACATAAAGCCTGTGGCTGCTATTTCCCGCATATTGGCATCTACTAGAGGAAAACCAGTTTTTCCCTGCCGCCAGAGGTCAAATCTTGCCCAGTCTTCTTGCCAAGGAATTGCTACTCCTTGCAAACCAGATTGGCGAAATAGATGATTACCGTGTTTAGCAGCAATAAAACGGAAATAGTCACGCCAGAGCAACTCGAAGACTAACCAATAGGTAGAATCATTCTTCACTCGCCTGGTTTCGTAATCCTGAACCTGCTCAAAGACATAACGAGGCGAAAGACAACCATTAGCCAGCCAGGGAGAAAATTTAGAGGAATAATCGGCTCCTAACATGCCATTTCTGGTTTGCTTATAATCTTTGAGGCAATTTTGCTTCCAGAAATATTGTTGCAATCTTGCCTTTGCTGCCGTTTCCCCACCGGAGAAAGGCAACACGGCACGTTGATCAAATATAGGTGGCTCAAGTCCAAAGTCGCTTAACTGAGGTAGTTTACCTGGCTCTATCTTCGGCAGTGGCGACAGGCTTTGGGGAGTAGGCAACGTGGGCCGAACCGTAGATTGTGGCTCCAGTTGTTTGCGGAATTTAGTAAATAACTGGGGAATTTGAGGAATAGCAAAGGGCAAATCATCGGCATGGAAGAGAGTAGCACTCCAAAAAGACTGAACTTTTACCCCGATTTGCTCTAATGACTTCTTCAGGGCAGATTCTACTCTCAATTCCTCTGAGGTTACCTCACGGTAGTAATAAACAGCCGAAATATTTAGGGATTTTGCCAGGGGTGGAATAATCTCCTCTGGTAAACCACGACGCACGAGTAAATCACTACCTAGGGATAGCCAACTTTTACGCAAGTCAGCAATACTTTCCAGCAGGAATTGGCCGCGAAACGCACCAGTTTTGGGGAAACCGTAAGCAGTTGTGCCAAATTGCCGCTCATCAAAGCAGTAGAGAGGGACAACTGGAGCATTTGCTTTGAGAGCTTGATGTAGCGGTTCATGGTCATGGATACGCAAGTCATTGCGATACCAGATAAGGATGGGTTTTTCAGTCACAGTGGCTAATTTGTCTGTAATTACTTACGGCTTGGTTGCTGGAGAAGCTTGTTGCCAGAAAACAACAGAATCATTGAGGGGCTGAATTTTAGTTCCAGGATAGTAGAAATTAAGAATCCGCTCTCCTGTCCAACCGAGTTTGGCTAAATTGTGGGCACCATATTGACTTAAACCTACCCCATGCCCAAAACCGCCTCCGACAAAAGAATAACCTTTAAGGGTTTTATCGGCTCCATAGATTGGTTCCAGGTAAAAGAGGGTACTGCGGGGAGGGCCAAAAGCACTACGGACTTCATTTTTCTTGATTTCAATCAGTCCCTTGTCGGTTTCTACCACTAATTTTAGAATTCTTCCTGCTGGGGAGCGCTCTACCACTTGCATCTGCTTAACGGTGGTGAAGTCAGCCAGTGGATGTTTTACCTTTTTAAGATAGCTTTGTAGATCTTCTGTGATTTGTTCTAGGCTACTTTGTCTACTCCAGCGAAAGGCACTCCTACCAGTTTCATTAAACCCCTCCTTCAAATTAATAAACTGGCGGAAGTTCTTTTCATCTGCTAGAGATTTTTGCGACAAATTCCAAATTGAGTTCGGGGAATCTACCACAGCTTTTAAGTAGGGACGCTCTGAACCATTCCAGACATCACTAAAAGGAGCGGAAACACCGCCAGTCACCGCAGAATATAAGGCATCGACCAGCTCATTTTGGTAAGTTAGCACCAAACCCTTAGTCTCAGTGATTGCTTGGTCAGCCAGGGAAGATGTACCAGTCAGTCCATAATAGACCTGGCAGTGGGTATCGGCACAAATTTCGTAGTCGTCAGCAACAAACCGACGTAGGTTTCGCAGGGCATAAGTACGGGCAAGAATTGTCTGAGCTTCCACTGCTGCATAGGGTGCACCTTGACCAATTTCATTAGGTACTACACCACGCAAATAGGTTTCTAGGGGCACCTGATTGACTAGAGTATAGGTGCCGTAGGCATTGCTTTGAAGTCGCATACTGCCTGCATAGAGGCGAGAGTTTTGTTGTTTCTCACCTTGACTTACTTGAATAAGATTGTTGCTTGCCGAAATCTCTAACTGATGGCGATTGTAGCGATAGCCACCGAGAACAAAAGATATTCTTGGCACTTCTTTAAGAATTTCTGTATCGAGATAGGCGGTTGTATCACCTTGAGCTTTGAGACTCTGTAAGAGCAGGCGTCGCAGTAGAGGTGTGTTATAGACGTCCTGTTTTGCCCAGACTTGCCAACGTCCAGGCTGTGTTAATTCGACTTCAATACCGCGCTGTTGCCACTGAAGAGCACTATCTTCTGCCGTTTCAAAGGTGCCGTGGTTGCTCAAAACCAAATGCTCTTCTACTACTGGTGATGGTAGTGGTTGCATTACTGTTTCTACTATCAAACTCTTAGTTTGTAGTGTTTGAGGTTGCATATCTCCTGAGAGAAAGCGTATGGTGAGATTATTGTCGGGTGTCGCTTGTAGGGTTAACTTGTCGGTAGGATTTTCTGCGAATCGTTGCACAATCCCGACGCTGATCTCCCTGTCCTGAGCTTGGGCAGCCGATTTAGGCAGGGCAGTGAGTCCCCAAATCGATAATGCCATCAGAACTGTACCCAAGCCGTAGCTAACTCGTTTTTTCTTCAGTATCGGATATTTCACTATTTTTTTCCCTCCGTCCTTCTTCATGAGTCATTAATCATTGACCATGAGTTCCTACTTCAGCAAGCCAATAACCAAAAAAGATTGCCAGGTATGGAAACCCTGCTCAATATCAAGCTTTATGCTGGGGAGTTCAAGGCCAGTGAGAGCAACCCAACACCAATCTTTAGCCCCCTCTCAAAGATAGTTGCTGAAGATTGAGTTAACTCTTGCTGCTATTGCCAAAAAGTACCTCACCTTTAACCATGCGCTGGGCAGCATCAAGTAGTACCTCGTCTTGATACGGCTTGATAAAGTAGCCTCTAGCTCCCAGCCTAGATGCTTCCTGTTGATGCCGTTGAGCACCGCGAGAAGTCAGCATCGCGATTGGTATATGGCGCAGATCATCATCTTTTTGCAGTCTAGCCAACAACTCTATACCGTTCATTCTTGGCATCTCAATATCACAGAAAACTAAGTCACAAGGTAAACCAGAGCGGAGTTTTTCCCAAGCTTCTTGACCATCACGAGCTTGTTCAACGCGGTAACCAGACTTAGTGAAAGTCATCTCTAGAAGCGATCGCACTGTAATCGAGTCATCTACGATCAAAACTATCGGGTCAGGCTTAGTTTCTGGTACATTCTCTGCAATCGGTGTAGAAGGTTCGTCCTGCTGCCAAATAGTGACACCGCGAGGAGTTCCCTCAGCAATGTCAATCAGTTCCATGACATCAGCAATCGGCATAATCCGACCATCCCCCAAGACAGTAGCCCCGGCGATACCAGCTGGCTTAGGCGCTGGGCCTTCAAGTTGCTTAATTACGATTTCCTGCTCACCTAGGGCTTGATCTACTTGGAGAGCGATATATCTGCCAGCACTGCGTAACACCACAATCGAGATCAGGTCATCTTCCCGTTTACCGTAGACGGTGGCCCGGCTGAGTTGACGATTGTACTTGAGTAAATCTGCCAGAGGTTGGAATGGCAGTAAAGTCTCACGCCATTGGATACAGGTCTTATTTTCTGAGTTAATCTTAATCGAATCAGGAGATACATCCAGTACATCTTCTACTCCATCCATGGGGAAAGCAATACGAGCTCGATTACTCAGGCAGCAGAGTGCTTTACAAATACTCAGGGTTAAGGGCAGACGAATTGTAAAAGTGGTTCCCTTGCCCACTTGAGAATCAACGTGAACTGCGCCGCGAATTTCACTTAATTTGGTGCGCACTACATCCAAGCCAACGCCACGACCAGCAAACTCTCCTGCTTGATCAATGGTGGTAAAACCAGGGTGGAACAATAGGTCATAAAGATCTGACTTCGTTAAGCTTCTCGCCTCTGTTGGGGCAATGAGTTTCTTTTCAATTGCCTTAGTTCTCACTCTTTCTGGATCAATACCTGCCCCGTCATCAGCAATAGAAAGGATTGTCTGATTCCCCTGCACAAAAGCCCGGAGAGTAATGTGACCAGCAGGTGCCTTGCCAGAGGCGCGGCGTACCTCTGGTGACTCAATCCCATGAGTTAGAGCATTGTTGACTAAGTGAGTCATTGGGTCAAAAAGGTGCTCAAGAATCATCTTGTCAATCAAAGCTTCTCGACCCTCAACGTGCATTTGAGCCTCTTTGCCTAGCCTGAGGGAAATTTCGCGTACAGCACGGGGTAAGCGATCGGCTGTGTGGGCAAAAGGCACCATACGCGATCGCGTTAGTCCTTCCTGTAGCTGAGTGGTTACCTGCCGCAGTATTCTGGCAACCTGATCTGTTTCATCCACCAAAAACTCAATATCAGAGGCCGACTCCCGCACTTGGACAATCAGCTCGATCATCTCTTGAGAGAGCAAATGGAAACCCGTAAAGCGATCCATTTCCAGGGGATGGTATTCTGCATCTGAAGATTCATTATTAATGGAGGGGCGCTCTGTAGTGAATGCAGAGCGATAGCTCTGGCGACTAGCTAGCAAAGAGCTTTCCAGGAGGGAGCGCTCGTATAAATCCCGCATTCTTGTACCAACGTCACCCAGTGCTGATACTTGGTGTGATAGATTATCTAGGAATTGCCTCAACCGTTCTTGGTCTTGTTCCAAACTATTGCGACTTACCACTAACTCTCCCACCAAGTTGCTCAGGCTATCAAGATGCTTAACCGGTACTCGCATCGTCTGCTCAATCACTGGATTAGAACGAGGACGAACCATGGGACGAATTGGTCGCTTTTCGCCTCTCGGTTGGGGAGGGCCTGCTAGCTTGGTAGCTTCTTCCAGCATCTCCTGTAATTTTTCAAATTCGTCTTCAGTAGTATCTTCCTCTTCAGCCTGGATCTGTGCGGGCGCACTTGAGGGTTTAGCTGAGGCGGGTGGCGGTTCGCCTAAAATCATCTCCAGTTCGTCAAAGATATCATTGGCTGATGAGGTGGCACTGGCTTCCGATCTAGCTGATGCTAGCATTGCCTCTAGCTCTTCAAACTCATCTAAGGGAAGTTCGGACTCACTAGCTGTATTAGTTACTGCGGCACTCTGAGCCTGGTAATCTTCCTCTGTCTCCAAAGATAAATCTGCTGCAATTTCTGCTGCCCAGATATCATTTAAATCCGTTGCTTCTACTAAATTTCCTGGAGTGGCTTGTGGCTTGATTTCAGGTTCAAAGTTCCACCGAGCGAATTGTTCCTCAGTTAACTCATCACTTTCAATATCGTTGAGTTCATCTGTCTGAGTAGCCAGGAGCTCTTCCAGATTCTCGGCTTCTGTTGCTCCTAATTTTTTTTCGGGAGTAAGGGCATCGGTTATTGCTTCGTCATCTGACTCTAACTCCCACTCAAAAGCCATAGCGGCTGCGGATCGGTTTTCCTCGGACGTGGTATCAGAACTATCTTCTTCTAGAGAAGTCCATAAACTAGATAATTCTTCAGCCTCTGGCTGGCTATCAACCACAACCGAATTGCTCTGTTGTCTATCTAAATCATCGAGTAAGTCATTTAAAGGCTCAAACTCAGAGCTTGTTTCCTGCTCCGGCGAAGAATCCAGCTCAAGTTTGTCTAATAGTAGAGACGGTTGCTCAAAACCTTCTAAGTCATTTTCTGTTGATTGAGCAAACAAATCCTCAACATCTAGAGAACCTAATTCAGAATCCTGAGACAGCTCAACTGAGGAGATTGGCTCATGATCAAATAAGTCATCAAAATCTGAGTTTTCGATCTTTTCCTCGTGGGAGGGACACTCAATAACTCTAGGCTCTAAATCAAGACTAGAGTTATTGAGTGTCCCAGTCGCTTGCTGATCATCTAGGCTAAATTCCCACTGCTGCCAATCCTCTGGAGCATTTTGCTCAGGCTCCTCATTATCCTCAAACAAGCTTGATAAATCCCCAAAGCTCCTCTGTATTGCTAATGGATCCTGAGATGCCAATTCTTGTGGTTGTAATTCCGCTCTTTTGTCTGCCCCAGAGGTATTTTCTGTAAAAAAGCTCTCTGTATCAAACAAACTGCTCAAGTCGTTGGTGTCTAAGGGTTGACTTGCTAGTTGGTCTAAATTTTCATCCTTAAATAAAAGATCTGCTAAGTCTTCAGTTGTGCCTGATTCTAATGAAGGTTGACTCTGGTTTGGCGGCGATTCTGTTGAGTCTTGAAAGTCCAAAGTGAACTCTTCTAGGGATTCATCACCTAACCAATTCGTCAAATCTTCATTAGAGGTATCTTTTCCTGAGCTTTCCCAGTTATCTAACTCATCCATGAGTTCATCAAAATCTCTTTGATCATCTGAACTTAGGGATTCTCCGAGTTCTTGTGCCCAAGAAGTGTCCTCTAGGCTGATAATTTCTTCTTCTTGCCAAGTCTCCTCTAAATCAGGAGTTTGACCTTCAAAAATATCTGCCAGACTGTTAAGTTCTGCCATGCCGACTTCTGGAGTGCTGGATGTGGATGGCTTAGTAGGATCTGTCACTCTATTATTACCCCCGTTACTCCACCTTGCTGTGTGGTCTTGCGTGAAGTTCTGTTCGCTCAACTCCTGGGCAACACTTTCTTGAATTTGGGTGTTGTCTTCTTGAATATAGGTATCTGGTTTGTTAGCGGAATTGTTTACTGAAAATACACTACCCTTTGCTGCGTTGTTTGTATTGGAGATCGCATCAGGGGCAATTGATTTTGGCGACAAGTTAGCATCAGATGCTGTCACGAACCTGCTGGCTCGGAAATCTGGTGTTAGTGCTTTCATTTTGTCACTAGGGGCAATTTCAGCCGAGCAACCTGCTGTTACTAACTCCTGGGCTTGTTTAATTTCTTTGATCACCAAGTTGGCAAGCTGGTTGTAGGAATTTTGGGGACGAGTAATTGCGACTCTTGATACCTCGATTAACTCACTCCAACCGCTTAAATCTCTCCCCTCACCCAGATTTGCTAAAACGCGGCAGTGTTTTTGCAACGCTTGGCGACTTGTTTGATTGTCCTGTTGTTTAAACAGACGTATCATTTCTCGTAACTGCAGTAGGACTTCTCTCTTAAAGGTTAGCGACGGCACTTTGGTATTTTTACCAGAAGGTATAGAGGTTTTTTGGCTTACCTGATTCCTTACCAGGCTGGGAGGCTCGTCAACGGCTTGGATTACTTTATTTGGGGCAACTTGAGAAGTTGTTGCTTTCTTAATTAGCTGTGTCAGATGAGTATTGAGTTCCTCAAAAACCTGCTCGGCATCCGCCATGATATCTCTGGCTATTTCCTCTGTGAGACCAAAAGGTCTTTGTAGTTGCTCTACTAGCGACTGCAGTATATCAAATACTTGTAAAAAAAGTGATTCTAGTTGGTAATCTGCTTTGACTGGTGACTCTTTTAGGGCTTTGAAGCAGTCCTCAAGGCGATGGGCCACTTGCTGAATGCAATCAATACCCAACATTGCTGCTCCACCTTTGACAGAATGGGCAGCACGGAAGATTTCGTTCACCATTTCGATATCTTCCATGGTACTTTGCAGATTTAGCAAACCCTGCTCAATTGTGTTGAGATGGTCTTTTGCCTCCTCAACGAAATAGCCCAGGATTCGCTGTTGTTGTTCCGTCCCCATAACGGTTTCCCTAAAAGAGTTTTGAGTAATCCAGGGGCGGTGCCCCTCCTGGCCCTGAGTCTTGAGTGTAAAATTTACTCATTGCTCATGACTCATCTTTGATCAATTTTTGCTACCATATATAGCTCTCAATTTAGCCAATATCTTTAGAATCGACACCATTATCAATTAACTGGTTGCTTTCAGATAAAAGCTAAATGCTTTGAGTGAAAAGGTTTAAGGGAGAAGTATAAACTGATCAGCGAGGGGCTACAAGTAACAGAATTTCCTTGTAGAAAAATCACCTTCTTGGTCAAAATTTTTTCTAGGAAGCAATCAACCTGGATAATGGTCTCTCTGAAATCGGCATTAACTATATAAGAGGCTGGTAGTACAACGGAGCTACAGACCGCAGGTTGTGTTTTTTCACTCCTGTTTGACTCACTCAAGGTATAGCCTCACTCTCTGCTCCGACAATGAGAACACCTATTACCGACAAAAGCTATTCCTTTAAAAATCTATGGAGCTAAGCGGATTCGAACCGCTGACCCCCTCAATGCCATTGAGGTGCTCTACCAACTGAGCTATAGCCCCGCGTAGCGTCCTTTATGATGACTGCATAACTGGGTTTTGTCAAGCCATCGCCTTAATACAATGGACCTATGGATTGAGCCATTTGGGTAAGATAGCCGACATAACTACCCATGAGAAAGTAAACCACTAACATAGCAGCCGCTGACATCGCTACCAGCGTACCGGCTAGCATCAGGGAAAACTCTTTATTATCGAAAGCTTCCTGCATCAGGTGCAGCGACCACGCTACCAGAGCAACATCAAAAATTAAAATAGCAATCAACATAGTTTACGAAATATAACAGTTCCTATATTCTAGCAGTGGTTTAAATTGCGAAACAGACCCCATTTGTGCGGCTTTTGTCACGTAAATTAACCTTTATATAAGAAACTTAACTTATCACGGTCATAGCCTTACAGGAACTCCGTGTTCTGCTAAATAAGCTTTTATTTCCGAAACAGTTAATTGCCCATAATGTAGGAGAGAAGCCAGAAGAGCGGCTTCTGCTTTTCCCTCAGTAAGCGCCTGATAAATGTGAGTATTATTGCCTGCGCCACCAGAGGCAATGACGGGAATCTGTACTTGTTCGGCAATGATGCGTGTCAGTTCCAGGTCATAACCAGCTTGGGTTCCATCAGCATCCATACTAGTGATTAAAAGTTCGCCAGCACCACGAGATGCGACTTCTTTTGCCCAAAGTACGGCATCTTTTCCCGTGTTTTCTCTGCCCCCTCGCACGAAAACATCCCATCCTGGATTACTCGGATCTTGGCGGCGTCTGGCATCAATAGCAATTACAATGCATTGAGAGCCGAAGCGATCGCTTGCTTGATTAATTAAAGCTGGATTGCGTACAGCAGCAGAATTTAGACTGATTTTATCAGCACCCGCCCTTAACAATAATTTAATATTTTCTAAGGATTGGATACCGCCCCCTACTGTCAAAGGAATAAATACTTGTTCTGCTGTGCGGTAGACAACATCAAGGATGATGTCTCGGTCTTCGTGAGTAGCAGTGATATCGAGAAACACCAGTTCATCAGCACCAGCATCGTTATAAGCTTGGGCTAAGGCGACCGGATCACCAGCATCCTGAAGATTAACAAAATTGACACCTTTGACAACTCGCCCAGCTTTCACATCCAGGCAAGGTAAGATTCGTTTAGCTAGCATTGGTCATTTTATTGAAGGTTGGCACGCAAAGCAGGTTACAGCTGGAAATATCACTTTCAAAGTATCCTTGAATCCGAGTCTGGCTAACCTCAAAAGTAATATTGATCTCACTGACTAAATATTTTTAATGAGCAGTAAGAAATATAAATTTAACTTTCCATCCCTATAAATTTAAACCTTTCCTTACGTACTACGCCCCTACTACGCCAACAATATTTTTTAGTTATGAACCCGTCATGGCGATAACTTCCTTTAGAGAACAGTTTCAAGAACCAGACCGACAACCCAACTCAAGTCGCAAAAAAAAGGGTCGCCATAATCAAAGTAAGACTAAGCAGACAGGCGAAGACCTTTTGCAGGCAACAGCAGCAGCCGACGAAACTGGTAACCAAGAAGAAGGTATCCGACCCCAGCGATTAGCTGATTACATCGGGCAAAAAGAATTAAAGGATGTTTTAGAAATTGGGATCAGTGCGGCTAAAGGGAGAAATGAGGCATTAGATCACCTACTTTTGTATGGACCACCAGGTTTAGGAAAAACCACGATGTCGCTGATTTTGGCGACGGAGATGGGGGTTAACTGTAAAATTACAGCAGCGCCGGCCTTAGAGCGTCCGCGAGATATTGTCGGCATTTTGGTGAATCTTAAGCCAGGAGATGTCCTGTTTATTGACGAAATTCATCGCTTATCACGGATGACCGAAGAGCTACTATATCCGGCGATGGAAGACTATCGATTAGATATTACTATCGGTAAAGGTCAAAGCGCTCGAACTCGTAGTATCCCTTTACCGCGCTTTACTTTAGTAGGAGCAACCACACGAGTCGGTTCTTTGACATCTCCCCTGCGCGATCGCTTTGGTATGATTCAGCGACTGCGTTTCTATGAACCAGACGAATTAACCTTAATCGTGCACAGGACAGCCGAGGTTCTCAAAGTATCAGTTACTCAGGATGGTGCCGAAGAAATTGCCCGTCGTTCTAGGGGAACACCTCGGATTGCTAACCGACTCCTGAAGAGGGTAAGGGACTATGCTCAAGTTAAGGGACTTGAACCAATTAACCAACAGGTTGCCGCTGAAGCACTCAAAGTATTTGATGTAGATCCCAGTGGTCTAGATTGGACAGACCGATTATTACTGAAGGTGATGATTGAACAATTCAATGGAGGGCCAGTAGGTTTAGAGGCGGTAGCAGCAGCCACGGGAGAAGATACCCAAACAATCGAGGAAGTGTACGAACCTTACTTATTACAAATCGGCTTCTTGCACAGGACGCCCCGTGGTCGTGTTGCTACCCCCGCAGCTCGGAAACATTTACGATATGAGTAGCAAAGCATTCCATTGAGAAAAATTTTGCTGCTTAACAGTGGCAGAAAAATGCTGAAGAGCTCATCTCAGACGCTTGCTTATCAATTACCCAAACTATCGGCTTGCTCAATCTTGTCTATGATTCGCTGGATTCTGACTTTATTTAGTGCACTACTAATCTTTTGTGTAGCTGAGCCAGTAATGGCCCAGGCCCAGACCCCTGATTTGACTAAGGCTCAAATTCAGCAAGTTAATGACCTCAGACAGAAAGCTTTTACTGCGACGGATCTAGGTAACTTTATCGCTGCTGAAGATTACTGGACTCAGTTAATTGAGTTGTTGCCAGAGAGCCCAGTAGGTTGGAGTAACCGGGGCAATACCAGAGTAAGTCAATACAAATTAGCTGAAGCGATCGCTGATTACAATAAATCTATTGAGTTGGCTCCTGAGGCTACTGACCCCTATCTTAATCGCGGTGCGGCTTACGAAGGGCAGCAACGCTGGGAAGATGCCATTGCTGACTACAAAAGGGTGCTAGAAATTGACCCCAAGGACGCCATGGCTTACAACAATCTAGGTAATGCCCAAGCCGGACAAGGAAAATGGGAGGAGGCACTGGCTAACTACCAAAAAGCGGCTGAGTTAGTACCTAGTTTTGCTTTTGCTCGTGCTAATTATGCCCTGACTCTCTATCAGACTGGTCAGAGAGAAGACGCAATCCGCCAGATGCGTAATATTATCCGCAAATACCCACAATTTCCTGATGTTCGGGCAGCAATAACAGCAGCACTCTGGACAGAGGGTAAAAAAGGCGAAGCTGAAAGCAATTGGGTGGCGGCTATTGGTTTAGACAAACGTTACCAAGATCTAGATTGGGTGAAAAATATCCGCCGTTGGCCACCAGCAATGGTTGAGTCTTTGGAGAAATTCCTTACTCTCAATTAAGCACAACAGAATTGAAAAAATAGCTATCATATAATTAAGTGTCCCTAAACTCAGGCAGAGCAAGTAAAAATTCCAGCCCATAAAATCTGTGACTTGCCTTTGCCTAGTAGTTGTCAAATAGTATTTATGAAACCTTTGCAGCAAGATATTTGTTGTCTAAAGCATCCGGAAATCCGCAACCTCACGGTGGAGTTATATAGAGTGCGGTAAAAGTGGAATATACCCTCTAACTAGCCAGTTAAATAACAAACTTTACTAAATTATCCCAAAGGAAAAAGAAAATGAGGAGTATAGGAGTTTCCTACCTTCTTTGGTGTACTTCGCTGCTTGGACTCGCAGGAGTCCACCGCTTTTACAACGGTAAGTACGTTAGCGGATTTTTCTGGCTGTTCACGTTTGGTTTTTTTGGAGTTGGTCAACTGATAGACTTGGCTTTAATTCCAGGCATGGTTGAAGATAAAAACCTGAAGTATAAGCTTCTGCACAGCAGCCCGGATAGTGTCTCAGCCAATCCACAAGTCATAGTTAGGATACCAGAACCAATGCCCCCAACTATTGACACCGCCAATGCTGTAGCTGAACAATCTGATGTCCACAAAATTCTTCAGCTAGTCAAAGATAGTGGTGGTGCTGTATCGATGGCAGATTGTGTGTTAGTCACGGGGAAATCTATTGCCGAAGTGAAAAATACTATTGAGTATTTGTGTAGTGAAGATTTACTACAAATTGACAATCATCCAGAGACTGGTTCTATTATCTACAAACTGGTCTAAATAAACATTTTGAGTGATCTTTCGAGACAATCTTCCCTAAAATCTCGGTGATACCCCGCCACTTAAAAGTTGATACACCTTAGTTGATTAGGGTCGATATTTCATGATTTAGTATTGTGCAGCCAAACTGAACAACAATCATGGCAAGTAAGCAATAAATGTATTGATTAATGCTTACTTACTTATTTCCTGTTTTACATAAGCTACGCTGGTATTACTTACTAGTGAGTTTGGTTATTAGTACTCGCTAGGGAGATCTGCTCTAGAAGGAAAGATGTTCCTAAGACGGAGATTTCTGATAGATAATTTATGGGAGCTGAGGCACAAGTTAAAAGGTAAACCCTAGAGTTTCCTCACTGATGGCTAATCCTCTTCTGACGAAAAAGAGAGGACTTAGTATATATACCTGCATCAGAGCTTAATCTCCATCAACGAGTTGTGACTATACCCTTACTGACTAGACCAACAGTAAATCAGAGAGCTTGTGCTATATGGCAAATATGGAGCAGTTACTGATCCTCTTCAGGCTAGGAGTACACGCTTGGAATAGGTGGAGGACAACTAACCGTGAAGTAAGACCAGATTTCGCTGGGGCTAACCTGAGCAAGGCAGACCTCAGTGAAGTGGACTTGAGTATGGTAGAACTCAGAGAAGCAAAACTCGTCGAGACAGAGCTCAGGAACGCGGACTTAATTTGGGCAGATTTGTCTGATGCAGATTTGTCTGATGCAGATTTGGAAATGGCAAAACTCAATGAAGCAAACTTGAGTAGAGCTAATCTGAGTGGAGCCAACCTCAGTGGAGCTATGTTGATTGGGGCTAACTTGAGTGGAGCTAATCTCACCGGAGCTAACTTCACCGGAGCTAACCTGATTGGAGCTAACCTGAGGGAAGCCGAGCTAATCGGGGCTAACTTCAGCGAAGCCGAATTGAGCGAAGTAAATCTAGAAAAAACTCATGCCTTTAATGCTAACTTCCATAAGGCAATATTGACCGGAGTTTGCTTAGCTGATTGGCGTACTAATTACACGACAAATCTCCAAGGTGTAATTTGCGGCTACGTTTATCTACAAGAAGGTCAACAAAAACGCCTCCCCAGTAGCGGATTTTTTGCTTCAGGGGAGTTTACCATGCAATTTCAAAAAGCTTTCACCACTATTGATTTAGTCTTTCCGGAGGGAGTTAACTGGATTGCTTTGGCTTACTGCCTCAAAACTGAAACGGAAAATGAGGACTTACATCTGCAAATTAAGACCATTCACGAGGTTGAAGATAATGCCATTTTGGTTAGGCTCAAAACTCCTCCAGAATTTGATCCAGCTAAAACAGAAAGCGCTTTGAAGGAAAAATACGAGTTTTTTTGCCAGGTCTTGCAAGAGAAACAAGCGGCACCAAATGGAGTTACCAAGGGCCAAAATATAGCTCCCGAAAAAGTTAGAGCTTTCAATAGGCAAGGAATTACTGCTCTGACCACTCTAATCAGTCAACTCTCGTCAGAACAGGTGTCTTCTTGGCAAAACATTATGGAAACAGCCGCTGAAACTAGAACAATAAACCCAAGCAACAGTTACAGCTATAGAGATTAAGCAAATTTAACTAACTGCCTATGTTTTTGATATAGCTAGAGCCTGTTTCCCCAAAAAGTTACTATTGCCCTCTACTATAAAGCCTGATTAAGAAAACCCAGTGAATTTTAGCTTTAATAGATCATTAAACTCCTTTGAAACCGACCTCCATATCCGTTTCCTTGGCAGGACTAACCGTTGGTTGAGTAGTGGTTTCAGCAAGTCTGCGAGAAACGCCAATTTGGTTCAAGACAATACCGACAATAATTACACTGCCCCCAATGTATTGAGCCATAGTCGGAACTTCGCCCAACAGTAAATAGGCCCCTAAAATACCAGCAATCGGACTAAAAGAGCTAGCTAAAGAAACATCAGACGCGCCAGTTGTCTTTAAACCTGTAAACCAGCATAATTGTCCTCCAACGACGATTACCATGCCATAAACCAACATCCACTGCCACAAGAATGGTGAGAAGACATCCGAAAAATGGCTCGGCTCAAACAGCACTAGGACAAACACAAAGAAAACGAAAGAGGACATCGCCATCCTGAAAATACTAAAGATGCCCAAGGGAATCTGGCGGAGCTTAATTTTACTAATAATGGTAGAAAAGGCTAGAAAAATAGCTCCCCCTGCTGCCATGAGTTCTCCTTGACCAATCTGGAATCCTCCCATATCAACCATCTCGGTTTCTGGAGCCTGAAGTAATATCGTCAATACAACACCAACAAAGGAAACGACTGCGCCAGCAACAACCCAACGGTTCACTCGTTCCCCCAACAAAAAAATCGATAAAGCGAGGATTAGAGGTGGCTCAATTCTACCAATCAGAACCACATTGTTAACCATTGTCAGGTCAAGGGCGATAAAGGTCAAAGCAGGGGCTAGTGCTCCGGAGAGGATAGCTACCCCAGTTAAGCCTAGCCAATCTGTCCAAGACAACTGCTTTAAAGTTTCAATATTCCATTGTTTGCGATAAATTAAAATCAGAGCAATTAAGGCGCAGATATTTCCTACAAACAGCACATTGCAAAAGGAAATGGGATTGCTGCCGTTAATTAAGTTTTGCTCACCCAGTTGTGTTAACTTGCGTATCACTGAATTGGCTGCAGCGAAGATGATGATGGCAAGGAGCAGATAGGCACGTCCGGGGATTTGATTGAGTAAATTGGAACTTTTAGCTACTGGTTCTGACATAAATTATCATTGACTTCCTAACCCCGATATTCCTAACATAAAGCCGCTACAGCTTGAAAGGTTTGAGTGTAGATCTCCTGATCGACACACTCAAGGGTAGTCAAAATTGGTCGGAACTAACTTAATTATTTAGCCGGGACAAGATTCGCTAGAAACATAGCGCAGACAAAAATCTAGTGCTGTTGACAGATTACTCGTTTGCCGTGGATAGTCAACAATTGGGCGAGTGATAACTATTAGGGGAATGCCGAGTTGGACAGCAACGGCTCGTTTGACATCTTCGCCCCCAGCAACGCCAGAAGCCTTAGTCACGACAAGTGAAATGTTCCACTGATGCCAGAGTGCCTTTTCTAACTCAGGGGTTATGGGAGGACGCAGGGCAATAATTCTATCGGCACTAAATCCAGAGGCTGTAGCGGTTTCTAGGGAAGAGATAGAAGGAAGAACCCTAGCAAATAGGGTTGAGTGTTCTTGCCAGTCGCGGAATAAGGGCAAGGCTTTGTAACCTACAGTAAGTAACACCCGGTGTTGGCTGAGGTAGTCACCAGCGAGCAGGGTGGCAAAACTTTCGAGGAAAATCGTCTGTGAATCTGGCGGCTGAGAATCAATAACTGGGCGCTCAAACCGTAAATAGGGAATTTGCCGCTCAGATGCCGTGGCGATCGCCATTTGGGAAATTGCTACTGCATAAGGATGGGAAGCATCTAGAATCGCAGTAATTAAATGCTCCTGCAAAAACTGATCTAGTTCTAAGACATCTAGACGCCCTACGACAACCTTTAATTTAGGTGTTTGAGGGTAAAGATCTGCTGCTGCTGCCGTGGTAACAGTCACAGTACAGGGGATACCAACAGCGGTAATTTCCCTAGCTAAGGTGGCACTTTCTGTCGTACCACCAATTAGCCAGAGACGTCCGTCATTTACTTGCAATCGTCCTCAAAAATCTCCGATATATAAGTTGTTTCTCAACCTTTAAGGGCTTTAGTAAAGTTTTTGCGATAGGGCTTATTAGTAATAATCAACACTGGCCACAAAAGCGATAAAGAAAGCCGATTGGTAAAACTGGGGTTGAAATTGGTTCGCCCAAAACCTTTCCAGAATTTCCAACCACCGTACCCATAGATCCCGAACAACATCAAAACAATGATTAGCATGATTCAATCAATCCCCAAGAAAACTGACTAAGTTAACTTTGTCAAAGCTCTTCGATTACCCCATAGCTCACCACACTAACCGGCTTGGATGCTACTGCTATCGACCGTACCCTATAGCTGAGTTAATACTCTATTTTAGGTCTAGAAGCCAGAGGCTGCACACTCTACATCCCTTTTCGGTCAGTGATCCTAGTCACCAGCACAGTACAGGTTGGCAATGTAGTGTAATGTAAATTACATTTCCGGGTAGTGTACGGAATTGATTCTAACTACAGCTCAAAGTAACATTGATCCTGTTCTAGTCTATCCATTGCTCAGTTGTGGCGTCACTCTTAGGAGTAGACGGGCAGCAAAAGTTTACTTAGCTGCCCCTTAAAAAAGCGTGCTGACACGCAAATTTCCAACACTCTAATCACATACGGCTGCTGAGATGAGATGTCGTCCATGGATTCATAACCAAATCTGCACCCGTCAATGAAAAAAGTAACCATTTTCAGATTAATTCTTGTCTTGGGGAGGATGCCCTAGTTCTCATCCTCATCGGAGACTATCAACAACCAAGGCAACATAAAATCACACCAGATATACACCGTGAAGCGAGCGAATAGGAGAATTTATGAGAGCAGTGCTGATGGCTGGCGGTTCGGGAACTCGTCTGAGGCCGCTGACCTGCGATCTCCCCAAACCGATGGTTCCCATACTCAATCGACCCATCGCTGAACATATAGTCAACTTACTCAAGCGGCACGATATCACGGAGATTATTGCTACGCTGCACTACCTCCCGGATGTCATGCGGGATTACTTCCAAGACGGCTCTCACTGGGGTGTGCAAATGACCTATGCCGTTGAGGAAGACCAACCTTTAGGTACTGCCGGGTGTGTCAAAAATATTGATGAGTTACTTGATGACACATTTCTCGTAATTAGTGGCGACAGCATTACAGACTTTGATTTAACTGCTGCCGTTGAATTCCATAAAAGCCGGAAATCAAAAGCGACGCTGGTTTTGAATCGTGTTCCTAATCCGGTTGAATTTGGTGTAGTAATCACCGATGAAGAAATGCGTATTCGGAGGTTCTTAGAAAAACCTTCTACCAGCGAAATTTTTTCTGATACGGTCAATACCGGGACTTATATTCTAGAACCTTCCGTCTTGAAGTATTTGCCAGCTAGCGAGGAGTGCGACTTTTCTAAAGACTTGTTTCCTCTGCTGCTAGAAAAAGATGAGCCGATGTACGGCTATGTCGCGGAAGGGTATTGGTGTGATGTCGGTCATCTAGATGCCTACCGCGAGGCGCAGTATGATGGCTTGCACCGAAAAGTTAAGCTGGACTTTACTTACGAAGAAAAAAGCCCAGGATTTTGGATCGGACAAAACACTTTTATTGACCCCACCGCCGAAATTGAAACTCCGGTGCTAATTGGTAGTAACTGCCGTATTGGTCCACACGTCAGGATCTCTTCAGGTACAGTGATCGGTGACAATGTCACCATTGGGGCCTACGCTAACCTCAAGCGACCAATTATTTGGAATGGCGCAATTCTTGGTGAAGAAACCCATTTACGTGCCTGCGTGATTTCGCGAGGCACGAGAGTAGATCGTCGCGCTCATGTTTTAGAAGGTGCTGTTGTGGGAGCTCTCTCAACAGTTGGAGAAGAAGCGCAAATTAGCCCCAGTGTCCGTGTTTGGCCTAGCAAGAAAATTGAATCAGGTGCCACGTTAAATATGAATTTAATTTGGGGAAGTACTGCTCAACGCAATATTTTCGGTCAACGCGGCGTCCAAGGCTTAGCCAATATCGATATCACTCCAGAGTTTGCTGTCAAGCTGGGAGCTGCCTATGGTTCGACCTTAAAACCAGGCTCCAATGTAGCGGTTTCCCGTGACCAACGCAGCATCTCCCGAATGGTTTCCCGCTCTTTGATCGCTGGTTTGATGTCGGTAGGGGTCAATGTCCAGAATCTGGAAGCAACGGCAATTCCCATCACTCGCCTGGTAGTACCAACGCTGGGTGTTGCTGGGGGTGTCCATGTACGGGTGCATCCTGATCGTCCTGATTCTATTCTGATTGAGATTTTTGACTCCCAAGGCATTAATATCTCTAAGGCAAAAGAAAAGAAAATTGAGGGTGCTTATTCTAAGGAAGACTTGCGGCGGTCGCAAATTCACGAAATTGGTAATGTCAGCTATCCTAGTCAGGTAATAGATATCTACAGCACTGGGTTTGCTAAACATACCAACCTAGAAGCAATTCGCAACAGTGTCTCAAAAGTAGTAATTGACTATGCCTACGCTGTCTCAGGTGCCGTACTACCGCAGCTATTGGCGAAGTTTGGCTGCGATGCAGTAGTGCTTAACGCCAGTTTGAATCAAACATCAATCTCTACTGACGAAAAAGAAGCACTGCTCACTCAATTAGGTCACGTAGTCGAGGCACTAAAAGCCAATTTTGGTGTGCAGGTATCGGCGAACGGGGAACAGCTGATTTTGATGGATGAGTCGGGAATACCGATTCGAGGTGAGATCTTGACAGCACTTATGGTCAGCTTGATGCTGACGGCTCATCCTAGAGGCACGGTAGTAGTACCAGTGCAAGCATCTTCAGCAGTGGAAAAGATTGCCCGACGTCATGACGGCAAAGTGATTCGCACCAAAGCCAATCCGACAGCGTTGATGGAGGCGTCCCAGGCTAACCCCAATGTGGTGATTGGAGGCAGTTGGGAAATGGGTTTTATTTTCCCAGAGCTACATCCAGGATTTGATGCGATGTTCTCCATTGCCAAGTTAATTGAGATGCTGACAGTGCAAGAGAGATCCCTGGCTCAGGTTCGCTCGGAGCTACCACGAGTTTGCCACAAAACCTACACAATTCGCTGCCCTTGGACTGTTAAGGGGGCTTTAATGCGTTATTTTGTGGAAACTCATCCTGCGGAAAATTTAGAGCTAATCGATGGAGTTAAGATCATCGATCACCACAACGATAGTTGGGTGTTAATTTTGCCCGATGCTGGAGAACCTCTAGTCCATATCTTTGCTAATAGCGATGATCGAGAGTGGGTTGATGAGAACCTCAGAAAATATCGCAACTATGTCCAGGAGTTCGTTGAAAAAGAGCAGGGGGTAGAAGCTTCCAAAGCTGAAGCCGTCCTATAAACTTTCTTCAATTTTTTCCGAGCATTCTCCAAGGGCAATCTTGACAGGATAGAGCTAGACAATAGGTGAGGAAATAGTACTCTTGTCCCCTTCCAACCATTATCGGTATGGAAGGGGCTTCTTTAAGAGTAAAAAGACAGCTTTGGTACACTTGTTCTATGATAGAAGCTGAAAACATCAAACATTGTGGAGGCGGCTGTCCTGATCAATTAAAAAATTGAAAAAAGGGTATTCAGCCGAGTTTTTATTATGAATAGCTGTATCTTAATGGCGCAAATAATCCAAAATCCAGAACTCCGTTACACCTCTGACAATCAAACTCCCATAGCTCAGATGCTAGTTCAATTTGACAGTTTGCGGGCTGAGGAAGCACCGATAACTTTAAAAGTAGTTGGTTGGGGTAATTTTGCCACGGAAATTAAGGAAAACTATCGGACGGGTGATCAGGTGGTAATTGAAGGAAGTCTTAGGATGAATGTTATTGATCGCTCTGAAGGCTTTAAAGAAAAACGCGCGGAATTGACTGCTTACCGCATTCATAAATTGGCAGCAGATGCCAATTTTGAATCACCAGTAAGCGATTATTCTCCAAGTGTCGATGAGCATAACTCAGCCTCTTCTAAGACATCCGATAATGTTGTAATGTTAAGGACAAACAGGTCATCGACACCGATGTCGGAGGATAATGACCTAGAGAGAGATTATGAAACTACCACTCAGCCAACTTTTGAACCTACTAGAGTGCCGAACCAGACTGCGGCAAACTCAGAAAGCGAACAAGATTTGGATGACATTCCTTTTTAGGAAATAGGAAAAACCCCTCTTTTCTGTTCTTTGTAAAGCAAAGTTAAGCTTATGTTTCAAGTTTTCTACCCGCTGATCAGGGCGCTAGAGCCTTTTCTGGTGCCAATCTGTTTTTGTCTGAGTTGGGGTTTAGTATTCCTCTTTGTGTTGACTATTTTAAAGATAGTTAAAGAAAGCTGGGCAAATGCTAAGCGCATGCATCAAATTCCCTGCAGCAACTGTCAATTTTTTACTAATGATCATCGCCTTAAGTGTACGCTACATCCCTCAGTCGCTAATTCTGAAGCCGCTATTAGTTGTCTTGATTACGCACCCTAGTTAGCTTCGGCCAATAACAAATTTTCGGGGAAAATGAGCTGGGACAAAAAGAGCGGAAATAGTCGCTTTTTCCAGTTTGGCTTAACGTTTTATTATTGATGGGATCAATTTTTATAGTTACCAAAACAACAGCACCCCAGCAGAATTACCGAGGGATTTCCTGGATTGGGCAGTTTTCACAGAGTTGCACTAAACCAAAGGTTCCAGTTGCATTGCTCCCAATGTACTAGCTTAGGAAATATCAGTATTTTCGAGGGGTGCTGCTGTATTTAATGAGACAGATGGTGACTTAAACAGTTTTACCTCCTAAGTCGAATTTGAACCTTGTTTTCCTTGGGTTATCTGTCTTAGAAGCTTAGTGGCTTCAATTACTAATTTAGCAGCTTAAACTTAAAGCATCAGCTAACGACATTTAAATTTACTTTTGGCGAATTAAATACTCTGGAAATTGCAAAGTAAGATTAAGTATCCAGGAAAATTACATAAAAAGGCAGAAAGCCAGCGATATCCAAGGCAAATATTACAAGATCAAGCCACTAACCAAAATCTGGGACTTTTTCTTGGCTGAGTTCGGTTTACGCCGATAAACTTGATTGCCTAACTCTTCTTGTCTACTGCAACAGTAATAAGACAGTCTGCCCTAGACCAATAATCACGCCCAAAACACCACCCAAATTAACAATTGCTTGCAACTCACTTTTAACAATACCCTGAATTGTACTTTCGAGTTCTTCTGGGGAAGTAGCTTTAACTCGGTCAACAATTACCTGATCAATCGACAAAATCGGAATTGCCTGAGCCACAATTTTTTCTAGGTCTTTCTCCAAATAGCGCTCTAAAATCAATGCTAGTTCCTGGCTAATCATCTCCAGGGACGTCGTCATCGTAGCTGACTGCCGTAGGCGGTTAAGGGCTAATGCGGCGATTCTTTCCCAGTCAATCGATTGACTCAGTCCCAGCAGTAAGTCTGGGCCCTTTTCCTGAACGTAGGTGCGAACCGCGTCACGCATCGTTTTACGCAACTGGCGCGCCGTTGACACCGGCAAATTTTGCAAAGAGAGACTTTGCAGCCACCCTCGCAGACGATCACGAGTTGCTAGAGCATGAATTAATTCTTCCAAGCGGGCATTAGTTGCCTCCTTCTCGTCTAAGCAATAGGTTCGTAAACGCGTCAAGGTGTTGCGTAGTCCAAACAAATTGGCAATTACCCAGTAGGTGCCACTGGTTTTCTCACGAAAACCTTCGTCAATTATTTGAATATTACGATCAGTTAAAAAATCGACAATAGCTTGCCGCAGGGCGTCTGGTGGTAGCGCTACCTGTAAAATCCACTCAGAAAGCTTATTAGCCTGTCGCTTATCAAGCTGGAACTCCAATAAAATTTGGTCAAAAATTTGATTAAGTTGGGCTTCTAAAAAATCTTCGCGCCGCGCTAAGACTTTCAGGAAGCGTGGTAACGACTCTCCTAGCAAGTCTCGGAGTATAGCGGCAAGAATTTTGGCAGTTTTCTGCTCCTTATCTAATTGAACTTGCTCCAGTGCTAGCCTTAAGAGCCATGAAATTGCGCCCTGGACACGCTCAGTATGCAAGAGACGCCGTGCTAAATATTGTAATTCCGTCGGTGTTAGGAGAGACCCCATAATGGTGTCGGCAATGCGCTTAGCAAGCCGTTCTTGATTACGGGGAATCAAACCGGGTGTCAAAGGTAGCTGACGCCTGCCGATGTAAATAGGTTTATAGGGACGAAAGAGCATTTTGATGGCTAAATCATTGGTGAAATAGCCAATAATTCCCCCTGCTATCGGAGGAAGAAGGAGCGGCCAAAGGTGAGACAGATCCAAAACAGCAATCCAGTTACAGGCAACTTAGAAAGTAAGTAAATTAGTCATCTGCCATTAACCACTTGCTTGACTACCAAGGACAAAGAACAAATGAACAATGACAAAAGACTAACAATCTCTATTTTAGGCTTTACTCAAAACTAGAACTCCCATCATGCCACCAGCAATGGGATAATGGGTTGCCTTAGCAAATCCTGATTTGAGAGCTAACGCTACCTGCTCTGATCCTGTGGGAAACCGCTCTAGGCTGGGAGCTAGGTAGGCATATTCTTCCGTCAAGCCAAAATTTTTAGCACAAGGCACGACAATATTTTCCAGATACCATTGCTGAAAAGCACGCACTGGCAAATGAGTTGAGCGATTAAAGTCTAAGATAGCGGCTTGAGCGCCTGGTTTAAGAGTACGGCACAACTCTTTGAGGCATTGGGGAATATCTGTCACATTACGCAGGCCGTAACCCATGGTTGCGCCGTCAAAATAATTGTCTTCAAAGGGCAAATCTAGGGCGTTTGCTTCAACCCAGTTGATTGATGGCAATGGATATATACCCGCAATCCTCGTTTGAGCGATCGCTAATTGGGCTGGGGAAAAATCCACTCCATAAACTTTACCCGTTTCTCCCACCCGCCGCGCTAGCAACTGAGCTAAATCACCACTACCGCAGCATAAATCCAAATAAATATTTCCTGGTTGTGGGGAACTCCACTTAACCGCCATCAACTTCCAGATACGGTGTTGACCCAGACTTAACCAATTATTGAGCTGGTCGTAGACTGGTGCAATGCGGTCGAACAAATTACGAATTTCTGAGGATTGTGGCGTTACGCGGCGATCATTCATAAGTTAACGGGAACAGTTACTAGCAAGCACTAATCCTACCTGCTGCGCCGAAAGATGAATCAATTTCAGTTCATCTTCAGAAAGTTTTGTCTTTCTCTGCTGCCACTGAAGTGAGAGGATCGCTAGTAAGTTGCCTCTGTAGGTAATCGGGACGAGCAGGTGCGCCTCAATACCGGCTTGCTGGTAATACTGGTTGATAGCTGGTGCTGTTGCTGGTGCAGTATTCAGCCAAGACATTAGCTGACGCTTTGCCATTGCCTCTGGGAGCAGAGGATCTTGCTCGAGGAAGTTGTCACTGATGGTCAAGGTAGAGTGAGATCCTTTCCCCTGTGACAGTTGGTCATTATCTATCATTTGCAGAATACAGCTATCTGCACAAAAGCTCTCGCTAAAAGCTGCGGCGATTGGTTCCAGGCAAGATTCCCAACTATCATACTCCTGAGCCACCTGCACAATTGTTGCTAGCAGAGCTGTTTGTGCCTGGGCCCGTTGTAGTTCCTCTGTCCGTTGCTTGAGCAACTCATAAGTTTGGCTTGCTTGTTGCACTACAGCTCTCAGTTCAGAAGGGTTCCAAGGTTTGGTGATGTACTTGTAGACTTGCCCTGAATTAATTGCCTCTACCAAATCTTCCACATCAGTGAAGCCAGTGAGGATAATCCTCACTGTGTCGGGAAAGTTAGGGACGGTTTTGCTTAAAAATTCCGTTCCTTTCATTTCCGGCATCCGCTGGTCAGAAATAATCACAGCTACTTCGCCTTCTGAGGAAAGCAGTGATAGAGCATTGAGACCACTTTCAGCTCGGAGAACGTTAAAGTCTCGTCGGAAGGTTCGGTAGAGCAGATCCAGATTATCTGGTTCATCATCTACTACCAACATTTTCGGTTTTTTCGGTCGCTCTGAATTCATTAACTGACGACTGATATTATCAAAATTGGGAATAGCATTGTCAACAACACAGAAACTTTTGGGCAAATCTGAACTGGATAACAATATATCCGAGACTCCTTTATTGACATTTGCCCACAATAAACAACCAACCTGAGACAAGGGTTATTGCCCAATCATCCCAGACTTTCCGGCAGAGCAAATATCCAAGAAGATCATGGAAGAGCAAATAAAATAGTCCTGAATCAAGCGATCCCTTGTTGCTAGTGAGTCTGCTTTATTTTAGGTTATCTGTCGGTGTTAGTGGTAAAAAGAGATTATTTGGTGTTAACACTACGGCTAGTTAGTCGTTGGGTTAGAGGTTGGCTTGTTCTCGCTTCTCTACAATCATGATCCCCGTGGCGAGAGAGAAAAGATGGTTGTAATTTTAGGCCTCGGCGTTACCTCCAAGGTTACCTCTCCCCTTCTCCCGACAGAGAATAATGGAGACAAAGCGAGAGATATCTTAACCCTGTGCTTAAATTGACCCAGCAGGAAGCCAAGAAAAAAATGCCTTCCCTTAGAAAGAAAATTGGTTCATACTCTAATCACGATAAATTTAAAAATATCTTGCCATTTGATCGCACTGTATAATCTCTCCAAAAAAAAATGACTGAAATACCACCTACCAATCCTGATGATTCCCCTCAAGCTGACTCAGGGAGTGTGAATGCGGAGGAATTACTACAATTGCTGCGGCGTAAAGAAAGCAACTGGGTTAAATGGGGTCTAGCTTGCCAACAACTGCAAAAAGACGGTTACAGTCCCCAGGCTATTTTTGAAGAGACTGGGTTCGAGCCCATCCAGCAGAATCAAGTGATTGTGGCATCTCAGGTTCATAGTACTTTAATCAAAGCCGGAGTATCAGAGGCAGTAAAATCTCGTTTTGAGAGTACTGGCAGCGATAGTTTATACGAGTTGCGCATTCTCACACAACCAGAACGTGCTGCTGCTGCCGAATTCATTGTCGCCAGGAATTTGGACTCAGAAGGATCTCGCGAGGTTGCCAAAGCCATCAAAGAGTTTTCCCGTCTCAGCAGAGTACCAGAAGGATTTACTAATCATCCCGGTGATGCTGTTGCCTACCAGTACTGGAAAGTTGCCAAGCAACACAACGACTTACAAGAACGCTCTCGTCTGATTGCACGAGGCTTGATGTTTGCTCATAGCCAAGAAGCACGGCGACAAATCGAGCTGTTACTAACCGAAGCCTTTGGGGGTAAGCAACATCGGGCTCCGAGATTGCCCTTGTACCGCATCGAAGCAGAGGAAGCACTACCGCGCTTGTTACCTGTGGTTGGTCAAATGCCACTGAAAACAAATGACTTTCAAGAGTTCTCTAATATCAAATATAACGGTCCCTTTGAGGTAGTAGAAGTATCCAGCAAGCAGCAATTAGTGGCGATACCGGGCTGGCAAGTGGTTAGAAAAGCGCAAGACGCAGTGGCAATTTTAGCTGATAGCAGTCAGCTACCGATTCAACCGGCAAACAAACCAGAAGATTTTTTACTGATTATTGACCGAAAAAGTACTCAATGGGAAGCCGACACTTACTTTGCTGTTGACTCTTTAGGACAGGTCAAAATTGAGTGGTTTTCAGAGGCCCCAGATACCAACCTCTTAGGACGCATAATCCTAGTATTACGCCCTAAAAAAATCTTGGATGAAGCTGCTAGCCAAGATGTTTGGCAAATTGATGAGTAAATCTGGTTATTTTGGGACGATATTATCAAACCAGACTGCAGTGTAAGCCTGAAAAACTGAAAGTCAGTGATGGACAAGTCAAAGTAAGAAGGCTTTCCCTGACAAATCAACCCCTGTCTTACTAGCTGCTTCCTCACTGGTAATTAACACTTGATGCAGGCAAGCTTTATCCTTGGTTATTTCTTAATCTTCCTACTACCCATAAAAGCTTTCAGAGGTGCTGATGAGTTGGAAAAGCCTAGATTCTCTAAAAAAAACTATTCCGAGTAGTTTTCCCAAAAAAAGTCTATTACTGACTTTATTCGCTGGTATCTGTCTGAGTAGTATTGCTCTAGTTAGCGTCAAGCAGCATCCAGGACAGAGTTTTTTTCAGAACCAACTAGATCCACTACCGAAGTCCAAAGCATTTCGGCAGGCAATTAATAAGGCCGCAGAGGCAGCACAATTAACCCAATCTGCTAAAACTAGTCAAGAATGGAATGATGTTGCTGTTTTGTGGCAAGAGGCGATTGATTTGATGGAGGCTGTACCCTCTTCTAACTCGCAACATGAGCAGGCGAAGAAAAAAGCTTCTGAGTATCGGTTTAATTTAGAGTATGCTCATGGCAATGCACTGGAAAAATCCCCAGTTTCTAATAATCCTAACGATTTCTGGAGCATAGGTTCTAGGTTGGAAGACGTAGTTAGAATACAAGGTAAGCCTTTAAAAATTAGACGGTACGACTCTTTGTGTAAACAAGTTGCTTACTACAAAGACAGTCAAGTCGAAATTAAGCAGGGAGTTGTCACTGATTACAAAAATTTTGACAACAACCTGAAAGTTGCTACTAACGAATCTGCGAGTATACAACCACAAACTAATAGTGATTTCTGGAGTTTAGGTTCTTCCAAAGAAGAGGTATTGAGATTGCAAGGCACACCTACACAAGTGGTGAAATACGAATCGTTGGCGAAAGAAATTGTATATTACAACAACAGCAGAATCGAATTTAATCAGGAACAAGTTACTGCCTATAGCAACTTAGACGACAATCTGAAAGTTTCTATTGAAACTGTTCCGGAGCAACAGCCAGAAGGCGATTTAAAAACAAAGTTACAGGATGACAACGAAACACTCTCAGAGAAGCAAGATACTTTCTGGAATTTAGGTTCCCCCAGAGAAGAGGTTTTGAAATTACAAGGGACACCTACACAATTTCTGCGGTACGACAGTTCTTGTAAAGAAGTTATTTATTATAAAGGTAGTTCAATAGAACTCAAGAATGGAATTGTTAACGGCTATAAAAATGTGGATAACAATCTCAAAATTCCACGAGAAACACAGAAGCCTTAATCAGTAAAAATTACTCACCATGGTTATTGATCTTTGGTCATGTGAAGTGACTAAAGAAGTATCGTTGCATAACTTTCTACAACAGATTGCAAGTTGTGCCAAGCACAAAAATACCACGCCTGCTTGATCCCTCCCCTTCCCTAAAGCCCTTAGTAGATGCCCGAAATAATTTAGGGAAGGTATTGTTCTGGATAGCCCTTTACTAACAAAATTCCCTACCGTTTGTAGGGCAAACTCATGAGGAATTACTTAACCTTATCTGCATCGATAAAGTTGATAGGGAATGCCGATACGGTGATGTTGTGTAGGGTCAATCGTACATCTAGTTTGATTACCTAATAGCAGCCGTGGTGGATAGTCCCGTTGTCTCAATCCCGGAGCAACTACCCATAAATTTAAACTAGGTGCTGGTGAAGCTGCCAGTTGAGATAGCTTTTGCCAGACTAAATCATACCCTTGTTCTTTGTTCAAGAAAGTAAAAGAAGTATCACTAGCACCTTGAGAATTACCCTGATGCAGTTGGTTAATTGCCAAGGCAAAGCTTAACCCCAAAGCTACGTCTTGAAAATTGCTATATCCCATCAGCATCATTATGGGGACATTTGGCTCAAAGTTCATCTCCTGTGCCACCTGCTGAGGATGGAATGACTTGAGGAACACTAAGTTATTGACCACAAAAATACAACTTAAAAAAGAAACAAAAAAAAGAAACCTGGCAGGTTTTAAGTTGAGAGATTGCCAGTTAATTTGGGTTGCAGCTTGCTCTCTAGCACTTCTCTGTTTCAACCTATTAAAGACAAAACTAGCTCCTAATAAAGCACACATAGCTGGATAATAAACAAAGTTGTATCGAGGTACAATAGTGATGTCTTTACCTAATAGATAAACTATGGCAAAAAATTGTAGAATTACGACTAAAGCAAAACCACAAAGTGTTACCGTTGCTAACTGCGTTTGAGGCTGTTGCCAGAGTTGCTTAATTCCCCGAAAACCTTGCCAACCTACCCAACTGCCAAATACAATCATCAGTAATGCCATCGGCACCACAATCCATAGAGGCTGACCTTCTACAGGTAGAGTAATAACCATAGTCAGCCAACCTAGCAGCATTTGGTACAAGGGGGCGATATGTTGCGGTTGTGGCAGCCAGTCTGTTTCTTGACGTCCGAAATCGCCCAATAGTACTGGTAGCCAAGGTAGATAACTGACTGCGACACCTAAAATTACTAAAATAAGAGCAACTATAATACTACCCTTGGGTAATCGCTGACGACGCCAATAAATTAGTCCAGTTATAGTCAGGATTTGGGCAGAAAAAGCAATCAAGAAAAAGTAGTGGATATAGCAACCAACGCTGTTGATCATCCCCCACAATAACCACCAGATGATCTTTGGCGATTTTTGAGAGTAAATCGCCCGTATAATTGGCATTAATACCAACAGCGCTAGGGTAATTAATAGCATTGGCAGAGTGTAGTGACGTGCTTCCTGAGAGAGGTAAACGGCAAAGGGAGAAACTGCCATGAAAGCGGCTGCAAAAATGCCGGCTGTTGGGGAAAAGGCAAGGCGATTGAGGAAATAAACCGCTGCGATTGTACCCACTCCGAACAAAGCTGGTAGCGATCGCATTTGCCAAACTAGGTGATCGATTCCTCTCCAGGTAAGCCAGGTATGCATTAGGCAGAAAAATAATGGGGGATGGGTTGATTGAGTGGCAAGGTTGTGGGCAATTTCTTGACAGCTAACTTCCGGTTTTAGGGTAAAAATTTCTTCGAGAGTGGAGAGGGGAAAAACTACATCCAAGGGCAAGTCATTATAGTTATGTCCTAAGCTGAATAAGGTAGTGAGTATCTCGTCTAGCCACAGAGGCTTAAGATCAAGATGCCAAAATCTGAGGGCTATTCCTAGGGCAATTACTCCAGTTAAGGCTAAATAGTGTGGCAATAATTTGTTTGTGTTGTTCATTGAGTTTTTGGCGCTTGTGAAGGAAAAATTACGGAGTAGGTTTGGTTTGATAATTGGGGTGCTAAAGCTTTCTCCTTCTTAGAGATGCTTAACAAAAACAGCCAAACTTTCCAGCCAAAGTCATGATGTAATTGAGGATATGGGACTGTTGCTTATGTCATCATCAGAGGCTAACTCAATTAAGATTAAAGTAACTACCAAGACTTCGCATCAATTGTTGGAAGGTTTGGCAGTATGGCGGATTTTGGGTTTACTTGCTGATACTCAAGTCAGTGTGGAAATCATAACTAATAATGACCATCCTGAACTGTTGGCAGGCTTGGATGCTTGGTTGCGTTTGGGTTTAGTTGATCAGGCTGCTGTTAAAAAACTATGCCGAGAAAATCTTACTTGTGCATTACCGATAAAAAAGACTGTACCGAGTGCTTCTCAACCAGTTCGGCAGTTACCTAATGTCTCTACCAGGGTTGCTTCGACAGCATCGGTAATTCCTCCACCCAGCAAACCTAAACCTAGTTGGCTAACTCAAAGATTGCAGTCCCTTCAGGCAGAACTCAGCTTGAGATGGTTGCTGTTTTTGGGCGTATTTATGGTGGTAGTCTCTTCTGGGGTACTAGCCGCTAGTCAATGGGCGAATTTTCCAGCAACAGGACAGTATGGAGTTTTATTGGGGTATACCTTAACCTTTTGGGGGGTTAGTTATTGGGCAGCACAACAGAGTAATTTGCGCTTAACCTCTCAGACTTTGCAAATTGTCACGCTGTTGCTAGTACCAGTTAATTTTTGGGCAATGGATGGTTTTGGATTGTGGCGCAATCCTATTGATTTGATGGTAATGGCTGTTGCTACAGTTATCCTGAGTATTATTGTCTTCCTCTTGTGGCGACTAGAGCAAAGACCATCTTTACCGATATTTAATTATTTAGGGTTAAGTTACCTACACTGGGGTTGGAGTGTGCTGGGATTTCCCCTCGTAGCGGTTTATTTAGGCATAGGTAGCACATTAGCTATATTTTACGCGAAATACAGCAGAAGTAATGCCTCTTTCAGTTTAGCTCTTTCGCTGTTGCAAATCGCGGTTTATGGCATAGGTGTGCTGCTATTTAGAGCAATTTTTATTGCGGGAGTGGAACTTCAGCAGTTGGGATTGGCTTTAGGTATCTGCGGCTGTTTCCTGTCATGGCTATCTCAAAAGAGTGAGGATTACAAGAATTCTCAACAAAAACAATCTACTCAACCAGCCAGATATAATTTATCCCCTATCTACAACAGCCAAAACTTTTTAGCTGCTGGATTGTTGTTTTTGGGTTGGCTAGTTTCAGTAGGAGTTGAATTTCCTTGGCAAGCAACCGCAGTTAGTGGATTAGGTTTGTGGTTCTTTAGTAATCACTTAAAAAGATTCTGGCAGCAAAAAGACTTAGCAGCGATTTTCGTCATTAGCTTACAGATGATCTGGTTAGCTTGGCGGCTGATTCCAGGAAATATCCAAACCCAAATGGTGGCAACTGCTACTGAGTTAAGCAGTTCTCAGAATACTCCTTTTGCTTTACTGAGTCTGGCTATTTTTCCCTATCTTATTTTAACTGTGGGGGTAATCGACTGGCTGTATCGCTTATCCAAGCGTCATTTGGCAAAATTTACGGAAACAACTGCTCTTTTTTTGGGAATTGCCCTAACTATTCTTAGTTTAGTTAATCCTCTGCTGCGGACTCTCAATTTGTTCAATTCCACCATAACTTTGGGAATTGTTAGCTGGCAGCGTAATCAGTTAGGTATTCCCCATAATCCTCAACCTTTAATATACCTAACTCATTTATTAGGTATCGGGACAATTGTCAGTACGATTGACTATTTCTTGCCTAACTTGAACTTAGAAAGTTGGGCGGCAATTGTCTTATTAGTAATGATTATAGAGTGGGGGTTCAGCTTAGGGATTAAACACTTAGTCGTCAGCACTCAAGTATCAGAGAAACTACGCCCGACAATCTATTCGACCCAATCTCCACCGCTTAGGGGTGAAACTGCCACCTATCCCCACTGGGGAATTTGGCAAGATAGTGCTTGGTATATTGGTTTAGGTTTAGCCAGCCTCAGTTACGGATTAATCTGGACTAATCATCAGGTTTCTATTAGCCACGGTGTAGGAAATTTATTATGGCTAATTACACCAATTAGTCTCACTTTGCTGGCAACACAGACATCAAATCAGCGTCAGAAATCAGCAAGTTGGTTAAGTATAGTTGCTTTAGTTGTGGTGCAATTCTTAACTTTGGGGATACCAGGTACTCAGTTAATTAGTTTAGGCGTTGCCACGGCTTTGATGTTAGTTAATACTCGCTGTTGGCAACAATTAATTGCTGCTGTAATTACAGTCGGGTTTGCTTTAAGTTTCCTAGCCGTACTTCTACTAGAAGGTATTCCTGAGTTGCCTGCACTGTCGGCATCAGGGTGGTTAATTACGGTTGCGATCGCCTCTACTAGTTTATGGCTATTCCGCAGTCTGGCAAGTCGCCGTTCCACTCAGCTAGCCCAGATTTATACTAAAGCAGCAGATGGATGGGCAATCGCATTATGCAGCCTGGAACTAATTATACTGACACTGCACTCAATACTTGTTTATTGGGGATTTATTTCGCCCACCGTTGGTGTAGTAATTGCTGGTGTAGTTACCCTGGGAGCAATTGCCTATCGCAGTTTACCTCAACCTAATAATTGGGCAATATATGCCATGGGTTGGAGTTGGGAATTATTGGCAGCTGAGATACTAGGCTTTATCGAACATCCCCTAATTAACTTAGCTGTTGTTAATCTAGCTTTTGGATTAATCTTTCAGCTAGCCGGGGATTGGTGGCAACGTCGCAGAGGCGTCAGTAACTTACCTAGTAGCTGGCACATTATACCACTGCTTTATGGCATTTTAGGAGCTGCATTACGCTGGGGACTTTTCACTAGTTGGACTGGTTTATTTTCCTTAACTTTAGCCGTGATTGCCCTGGGTATTGGGCGTAGGCGCGAACAATTTAAACCCTTGGTTTATCTCGCCTTATTTGGTATCTCCGTTGCTGCCTATGAACTGCTATTTTATCAATTTTCCCAAGCATCAGGAGGGGCAACGGGTGATGCTTTAATTGTCATGGCTGCCCTAGGTACTGGCATTATGTATGCCTATCGGATACTATCTCCCTGGTTAAAGAGTTACGCCCGTCTTAGTCGTGAAGAACTCAAAGTAATTGCCCATTTGCATTGGGTTTGGAGTAGTTGCCTGTTGATTGCTGCCACGACTTATCCGATTGCTGCCAAAATAATGGTGGGATTAGGAACGGGGGCGTTTTTAATTCAGTATGCCATCTTCGAGGGACGCAATAATACCCAGCTACGCATAGGAGAAATCTGGGTTTATTTGGGTTTTGCCGAAACATTTGCCATGAGAATCTATTGGCTAAATACACCAATAGCAAGTTTATTCTCTGGGCCGTTAGTACCTTGGAAAAGTGCAGTCGCGTCTGTATTTGCTTATTTTCTCTATTTTCTACCCTGGGAGAGTTGGGGTTGGTCGAAACGTCCCTGGCAATTAGCTGGAATTATCGTACCATTAATTGCGGTTGGGGAAAGTCCTTTAGTAAATAATCCTGCGAGTTTACTCATAGTAGCCGCATTTTATATTTGGCTGGCTATAGTCAATCGGCAAATTCGCTTTACTTATCTTAGTGCTTTGCTAATTGACTTGGTATTTCTGCGCTGGTTTTGGCAACTGCAATTGAGGGATCCATTGTGGTACATCATCCCTTTAGGATTGTCTTTACTTTACATTGCCCAAGTCGATCCAAGTTTAATAAAATCAGAACAAAAACAGGCACGTCACAATTTACGTTTACTTGGCTGTGGTGTAATTTGTCTGGTGGCCCTCTGGAGTAGTCAATGGAGTGGTTTAGTGCCAGGTGTGGTCAGTATAGTGGCAATTTTTGCGGGTTTGGCTTTAAGAATTAGGGCTTTTTTGTATGTAGGTACTGCCACCTTTTTAATCAATGCTTTCTATCAGTTAGGGATTCTCATTTTTGATTATTCTTTCTCTAAGTGGGTGGTGGGTTTAGTTGTCGGTATTATGTTTATTTGGATTGCCGCAACTTTTGAGACGCGCCGTCATCAGATTACGGCTTTATTGCGCCATTGGGTTGATGAGTTGCACAGTTGGGATTGAAGAGGGAAATTTGTTAATTGAAAAAAGATACATCTTCGTACACCGCTGAAATTGGGCAGTGAAAGTCGATACTATCTAGGTATAATTCATCGCCTTCATTGTAGCGGTAGAGTACCCAGCGTCCTTCTGCGTCTCGCCGAAACCGTTCCACCCGCATCCGTTTTTGATTAATTAACACGTATTCTTGTAGTGTTTCTAGTTCACTGTAGTCAGTGAATTTATCACCTCTGTCAAACGCTTCAGTTTTATCAGAAAGGACTTCAATAATTAAGCAAGGGTAATATTTGTAGTAGTCAAAATTTCTATCCCGTTCGTCACAAGTAACCATAACATTGGGATAGTAAAAGGTATTGAGAGGTTCAATTCGCGCTTTCATATCTGCCACATAAAGGCGACAGCCAGTTCCCCGAATGTGAGTTCTGAGCAAGGCAACTAGGTTAGCCGTGATGGTAACATGAGCATCGCTAGCTCCTACCATTGCATAGATTTTCCCTTGAATGTATTCGTGTTTAATTGGGCCGTCTTTTTCGGCTTCTAGGTAGGCTTCTGGGGAAAGATAGAAGTTTTCTTTACTAATAGTCATAGGTGAGAAAAAGTATTTAGACTTATATTGCTTTATGTTTAGTTTTACCTCTCAATTTCCATCTGGGCAAAGTGTTCCATTAGCATGCGGTGAATGAAAATGTAGCCTCCGCCTACTTTTTGTAGGAAGATGCGATCTGTGGCGTAGTCGAGGAAGCGAGCGTAGTTCCAGGGGATATAGTTGTTGTGGTAGAGGATGAGGCGGAGGGTGAAGTGTTGGATGCAGGTCTTACTGCTGACTCACAGCCCTATAATTAATCCTCCTATCAGAATTTTATCAACAGTTCATACAAGCTATAAATTAGCCTCTAAGTCTACATTGATATTTGTAGCATTTTGTTGACGTAATAAATTTTCAAAATTTATTTTCCTGAAACTTGCTTGATTGCTTGAACACTTTAGTAGAACTAAAGGGCAAGTAAACAATGGCTGATAAAGAATTACCAGACTCAGACTATGTAAGTAGGTGTACTGAGTCATTGGAGAATTGGCAAAGCAAGGTATCTGAAGATAGTGATGAATGGAAAATTTTAGGTAGCGCGATATATATATGCAATACTTATAAGGAAACCTTGCCAAGATATAAATCAATTCTTCCAGATGCTGAAAAATGGCCCCCTAGAAAAAAACAATAGTAATGATAAATTTTACAATCGATCAATTAATCATAAATTTGATTAAGGAGTAAGTTGAGATACACATTAACTTCTGTTGTCACTTCATCTACCTCAGTCCAATCTTCTGCTTTCTTTTTTAAGACATTAAAAGCATGTTCAAGAAGTTGACGCGGACACTCTTCTAAATTCTCTTTTAAACTATCTTCTATGGGTAAAGCACAAAACCATTTAATGGACTGATAAAGCCAATCTAGACAAATAAATAGAAAATCACAAAAGCTCTTTGTCGCTGCATATAGAACCCATTTGGGATCTATCTAGCCATTTGCCAGTCTTTTGAGCATCAGTCGGACAAAACAAAGATTAATTTTGGTGGTAGAATTCTCAAGAGTTTTTTCAAAGTTCTTGACCAAACTTTTACATCTCTCCATCCAAGAATTGCTTCTTTCAATAACCCACCTTGCTTTGACTGGAACAAAACCTGTTTTTCCTTCTTTTTCTTTTTGGGTTTTGTCTGGTTTGGCTGATAGATTAAATCTAATCTTGGTCATTATCTGGGGATAAACTTTTTTCAACTCTTCTGCCAATTTTTCAGGATGATATCCGTTGTCAAGAAGGATAGTAATTTTGGGAATATTGACAGGTTTAGATTGGAAATAATCAATATTATCTGAGAGCATTTCAATTAAGCCCCGGTCATCGGAAATCGATGCTTTGGTGCAGTGAGTAAAAAAAGGAAATCCCAAAGTATCTACGGCTAAGTGCCTTTTGATGCCGTTTGTTGATTTGTAAAAACAAAAACCAGACGATTCTTTACTAGCATTACAAGTGTTCTTTACCGCCTGTGAGTCAATAATTATTAAGGTTGTCCATAATGGTTTTTTTTAACCTTCTGCCGCAGTTGTCCATGCAGAATATCTCGTATTTTCTCAATTATTCCTTGTTCTCGCCACTGTTTGTAATGCCAAAATACAGTCGAATAGGGAGGTAGATCTTTTGGCAAATCACACCAATTACAACCATTTTTGAGTTGATAGAGAACCCCATCTAAAATTTCCCTCTTGCTCCATGTTGGGGGTTTGGTTCTTTTTTTCTTAGGTAGGAGGGGTTCAATAATTTCCCACTCTTTATCTGTCAAACTGCTTGAATAGCTCATTGTCTCTTAGATCAACTCAAGTTATGGAAGGTGCCAAGCACCTTCGACAAAGAACGGTGCAGGGCAATCACACAGTTCGAGTAAGTTTGTATTCGATAACCAGTATCTTGGATTATTATACCGGAGAATGTAAAGATACCAAATGGGTTCTATAAATATTCATCATCATAAAATCCTGTAATATCTATAGCTTCTAAGGTAGCACTAGCTGTAGATAAAGTAAGATTGCACCGAACTCTTATTGGTTTGAGATAGGAAGTGATAGCATAATGTGCGTAAATTGTTTCAACTTTAAAGACTTTCTCGATTCCATATTCGGCATTTTTTGTTATATTTCTACTTTCTTTTTTTTTTGCTTCATCTCCAAGCTGATTTAAGAAATTATCCAGGATGCTTCTTCGCGGATCAGAGCTAGTTTGAATGTTTTCTAAAAGAGGTGTCATCATGCTTTCGATTTGAACGATTAGGGTTATATGGTTGACTGTGTCGCCTATCTGGTTAGCATTAACGGTTTCAGCATCAATTAATCCCCCGTCAAACTGGGAACCCTGTAGGTTATTATTCGAGACTTTTTTAGGGTCTTCCGCCATGGAAATCTCTGTTTATTGCTGACGTATGAGATGCTTCACTCCGCTACGCTGCGTACTCTTCGAGAAGCAAGCTACTGCATGACAGGTTTGTCCAAATTATTAAGCATACTCCAAGAATTACTCTGCTTCCGCCTCAATCCAACCTCTGACCATTTCAATGGGAATGCCAATCGGGGCAAACAACACCTTCAAGGCTTCGATACCACCTTCTTTGAGCGCATTCTTTAGCCTTGCTTTGAATGTCGGGTTTTGTTTAATTTCTTGTTGTAGAGTCACAGCCAAAGCACTCTGCTTCTCGATTTCGCTAGCATTTGGATAAGTTTGCTCTAGTTGTTGCAGAATTTGCTGAATTTCTGCGGCTGCGTCAGCTAGGTTTTGTTTTTGCTCTAGCGGATAATTGTTAATGTTACCGCCTATCTGCTCAGCATAAACGGTATCGGCATCTATAAATCCACCAGCAAAACTAGCACCTCTAAGGTCATTTTTAGTATATTTTTTAGGGGCGTTCGACATGGCATCTCCTTGATGATGATAAGTTTGTGCGTAAAAACTCGGACGCTGTAGCGCCGTCTCTACCATATTCTCTAAACTAGAAATTCGGCTATCTTTCTCAGCTAAGAGTACCCGTACCTCTGCCTCTGCCAAAGATTTCACCTGGTTGTATGTAGTAAAATATTCAGCACTTAAGGTAGAGCGATCGCTATTTGGAGCCGTTGCTGCACGGAGTAAAAACTTATCCTGTCCCCGTTTCTCCCTCACTAAAATCTGCCCCAGAAAGATTTTTCCCCTTGAATGATTGGCCACGAAGATTTACACGGCGAAAACCTCGCTCCCCGGCTGCATATCGTCTCAGAACCTCTTCAGCTTTCATGCCATTCGCCTACCTGCTCGAAAAAATCATCGAGTTGCTGTAAATAATCCAGTGAAACTTAACCAGAGTAATACTTGCATCTTGACACTGCACTATTCCGAAGAAGTGCTCGCTTTTCACCCTTAAACCTTAGCTGAACCCTAATTCTGAACTTTTGGACTTCTGTATTCCTGAACTCCCCCAAGTCTCAATGAATATAATTAATGAAACACTGATTAATAGTCTTGCTTTATAGCAGGCTTTTGGTCATGCTCCCTCTCGCACTCAAACCCCTATCCTAGTTAAGGAGCTTAATGCTAATGAGTGAAGGGTCAATTGTACAAGTCTCTGCTTACCCTGGCTGGATAGTCGGTGTAATTCACACCACGACTATCGGTTATCAGTGCTGGGTAATTAATCCTGATTTAGACGTTTTAAGTGATGGAGAAATTTACCATAGCAGTAGTGCGGCTATGGCCGCAGGTCGTACTTTTATAGAAAGAAGTCGATGAGGTAATAATCAAGATGCCCCTGAGCGCTATTGCTAGCAAGCGTTACTTGCAGTAGAGTAACAACTAATCCAATAAATCTCAGTATTTATTCGTGTGAAGCAGCTATTAATCGGTTCAGCTTCAGAGTTCCAGCCTAGCCAGATTGTTTGTTTGGAGCATGAAGATACTCGTTTATACGCCGAGGTCATTCAAGTTGTGACATCGCGGCAAATGTGTTGGGTACGTCCCTTAATGCTGGTAGTTTCGCCAGTAGTTAATCAATTGCTACCCATAGCGTTACCAGAATACCTGGCTTTGTATGATTTACGCTCAGGAGCAGATTTGCTCTGGCCTGCTAATTTATTCAGACATGCCCTAGATACCGAGGTTATTAGCCTCATGGCTGAACTAGACAATTTAGAAGATGCCCCATCTAAAAACCATCTAGATACTCACAAGCAACTTAGTGGCTTTATGCGCAGAGTTTGGCAAGCCTACCAGCCTGATTCCCAAGTTTCTTATTAGAAGTAGTTTAGTCTTTCCTTAACCCAATCTCTTACTTCCAGGGATGTTGCGTAGTTGTAGCACCCTATAAATTATTGCATTGCCTGGAAAGCTTAATAGCTATTGTCAGTCGTTCAGGAGTAGACTTGGTTGCTATGGAGTCAGATATCTTACTGACAAGTGTTGCTAAGACCCCACTATCCAGGTCGGCGAGCAAGTGGCACAATTATCAAACAGTTTACAGATTAGATTGTCTAGGAGCCGATGTTTAGGTTAGCCCTCGTCAGCAGGAACTTGTTTACTTTCCCCAGAGTCTTAACTCTTATCTAGAGCTTCAGCTTTTGTGCAAAAGTAACTAAAAAATCTTTGATCACAACTAATCTCACTTTGAGACGGTTAGTCTTGGTCTATAGGCTGGGAACTAATTGAATTCGACCAGCATCCATCTCAGACATTAATAGTTCAAGTGCTTCATAATCCACATCTGAGATATGACCGGTTCTTGTCAGTTCATAGTTAATTTCGTTTTCTATATCAGGAGTTAGTTTCCTAATATAAAGAGCTTTTTCTACTAATTGACGGATTGCATAGGTGGTTTTCATAAGCTATGTAGTGGAACTCCATAATGATTTAATTCTCTGCTGATTGCATCGCAAACTAGATGATCCAAATCATGCATTTTATGTGATTGAAGTCACTTTTGTCTAGTGCCCGGTATTAGGTAATTTTCCGACTGGAGTTCATAAAATGGAGTATAACTCTATATAATGCAGTTAGAAGATATCAGGTGCTGCAAAATAGTTTTGATCAACTCTCAATCGATTTAAACCTTGCAAATTAGCAAATTTACGCTATTTTGTTTTAAAAGAGTGGTCACCGTCACTATCTATCCAGAGACATACATATTTTTCTCTTCTTGTCAACGATTAGTTTGATTGGTTAGCATGTGACTTATAACGGACAAGTAAACAGATAATTGAAAGTGATTGATTGAGAACTAGCAAAGATCTTCATCGACTCTTATTAAAGGTTTTAATAAAACATAATCAATCATGGATTATGTTTGGCAAATCTAAACCAAATTAATAGTCCTTCCGTAAACGTGCGGAAGCTATTAAGTATGTTCTTTCTCAAGTTTTTTGTACTAGTAAACGCGAGGATTGAGATATGACCAGCGCTACCATCGATTCACAAGTGAAAATTATTCAGCCTTCTGGTCGCCTAAATGCCGCCAACGCTGTTGCATTTCAAAATCAGCTAGCAGCAGATGTATCATCAAAGCCGCATTCTTGTTTACTTGTTGACATGCATCAAGTAGATTTTCTCGATAGTGCTGGCTTAATGGCTTTAGTTTCTGCTCTGAATTTGGCTCAAACTCTACAACGGCGCTTTTGCCTTTGCAACGTAAGTCCCTCGATCAGAATGATTTTTGAGCTGACTCAGTTAGACGAAGCATTTGAAATTTTTGAAAGCCCTGAAGCTTTTGTCACCGCCATCAACAACTAAGTAATTGAGCCATCAGGCTAATCCCGTCACTATCGAGCTGATCCCCAAGGAAAACATCTATTAAGATAAATGGTTACTAAGGGTTAGCTGCAAAAATTAACGGGTAAGCTTGATCATGGCGATCACCGTCACGGACATACTGACAAAAAACATCAACAGACCAGCCCGTTACCTAGGTAACGAGTTAGGAGCGATACGCAAACCCTGGGAAGAGGCAGGGGTGCATTGGGTATTAACCTACCCAGAAATCTACGAAGTCGGCGCTTCCAATTTGGGGCACATCATTCTCTACAATATTTTGAATGCCCAGCCCAGGCAATTGTGCGATCGCGCCTATTTACCCGCGCCAGATTTGGCAGCAAAACTCAAGGAAACTCAAACACCCTTGTTTGCTGTCGAAAATCGGCGATCGCTCAAAGATTTTGATGTTTTAGGCTTCAGCCTTAGCTATGAGTTAGGGGCAACCAACATTCTAGAAATGCTGGATTTGGCTGGTATTCCCCTAACCTGGCAAGAACGAGCCCTCAGTGAAATCAGGGAAATCCCCTTAATTTTTGCCGGGGGACAGACAGCAACATCGAATCCTGAACCCTACGCCGATTTTCTTGACTTTATTGCTCTAGGAGACGGAGAAGAACTGCTGCCAGAAATTGGTCTAGTTCTTGAAGAAGGCAAACTAGCTGGATTAAGTAGGGCAGAGTTACTCCTAGATCTGGCACAAGTACCAGGAGTCTATGTACCCCAATTCTACGATATGGCAGAGGATGGCTCAGTTCATCCCAATCGGCCCGATGTTCCTGAACGGATTCTGCGGCGGGTGGCAACACCAATACCGGCTTACTCCATCGGCTTAGTACCCTACGTTGAGACAGTACACGACCGACTTAAAATTGAAGTGCGGCGTGGTTGCACTCGTGGTTGCCGCTTCTGCCAACCAGGGATGCTAACTAGACCAGCACGGGATGTTGAACCAGAACGAGTAGTAGAGGCGATCGAGTCTGGCATGCGAGCAACCGGCTACCATGAATTTTCCCTACTCTCCTTGAGTTGTTCCGACTACCTGGCACTGCCAGCAGTCGGTATGGAGATCAAAAATCGCCTCAAGGATGAAAATATTTCCCTCTCTCTACCCAGTCAACGGGTAGACCGCTTTGATGAAAACATTGCCAACATCCTGGGTGGCACGCGCCAAAGTGGCTTGACCTTCGCCCCAGAAGCTGGCACGCAACGGATGCGGGATATTGTTAATAAAGGGTTGACTAATGAAGAACTACTCAGAGGAGTCAAGACAGCCTTTGAGCAGGGTTGGGATAAAGTCAAACTCTACTTCATGATTGGTCTACCCGGTGAGACAGACATTGATGTTCTCGGCATTGCAGAAACCGTTAACTGGTTGCAGCAGGAGTGTCGCGCCAAGGGCAGAAGACTCCCCAGCTTTAACATCACAATTTCTAACTTTACCCCCAAGCCCCACACGCCTTTCCAGTGGCATTCAGTGTCAACTAGCGAGTTTCAACGTAAGCAAGAGTTATTGCGGCAAGCCTTTCGTCGAGTTAAAGGCGTCAAGGTGAATTACACCGATGTCCGCATCTCTGCAATGGAAGATTTTGTGGGACGGGGAGACAGGCGCTTGGGAGCAGTGGTACGTCGCGCTTGGGAGTTCGGTGCTGGGATGGATTCCTGGTGGGAAAGTTTAGATCGGGCATTTGCCGCTTGGGAGCAAGCGATCGCAGAATCAGACCTCACTTGGAAATACCGCCTAGTAGAAAATGGCGAATGGAATGTTTTTCTAGGGAAGAGTTTAGAACAGTTGCCAATCGCAAGTTCTCCAGCACAACCTGCCACTGGCAATCCCCTCGACGCCCCCTTGCCTTGGGATCATATTGACACGGGGATTGATAAAAACTGGCTCAAAGATGACTTGCAAAGAGCTTTAGAAGCAGCAACAGTACCTGATTGCTCCTTTGAAGGCTGCTCCCACTGCGGTATCTGTGGTGTTGATTTTGGTCACAATGTGGTGATTCAAGCACTGCCAATTCCTGAGTTTGCAGGTCACTTTAAACCCGACACCACCAAAGCCCAAAGACTGCGAGTCTGGTTTGGTAAGTTAGGCGACATGACTTTGGTCGGTCATCTGGATTTGGCAAATCTGTTTGATCGGGCTGTGAGAAGGGCTTCCTTGCCCATTGCTTACAGTGGTGGCTTCCACCCAGGCCCTCGGATTATGATTGCCAATGCCCTAACATTGGGAGCTTCTAGCCATGGTGAGATTGTGGATTTTGAACTCACTAAACAGGTTGATCTAGAGCAGTTCCAAGAACAGCTAAGTTCGCAACTACCACCAGATATCCCACTGTATCGCGTGGAGGAAGTTGATTTAAAGGCTCCTGCTGCTACTCAGGTGTTGGAGAGAGCCGAGTATTTGATTAAGGTTGCTGTTATTGGTGAGGTTTCTACCGAACAGTGGCAGGATTGGGTTGAGGCAATTCAAGCGAGTGAGGACATCTGGTGGGAGCAGACAACGAAGTCTGGCAAAAAGAAACAGGTTAATTTGCGCGATCGCTTATTTGAGTTAGAGGTTAAGCAACCTCAAAGCTCCCTGGAGGAGGAAGAATCTTCGGTAGTTCTGCAGTATCTGGGAAGTTGTCGCAATGACGGGACAATCTTGAGACCAGAGCATCTAATTTATATGTTAGAGCAGGTGGCGCAACGGGAGTTCCAGTTATTGCATACTCACCGCCAGCAATTGATTCTAGCGGAAGGATAATTTTCCCTCAAAGCTAGCTTGACCACTGGCGTTGCCTAGTTGCGGGATCAGGGAGATTTTCCCCCTTGTCTCCCTGATCCTTTATTCATCCCCTAATTGTGCAACACCTTACGGCGCAATAGTCTCCTGCTGCTGGGGTGGTGTTGGTGGTTCTTCTTGGGCGCGGTTCCATAGCAACCTGCCAAGGATCATTGCTACTGCCAAGGACAAGATGATGCCGAGTACAAAGCCTAGCTGTAAGCCACGACCACTTGTTGGCTCACTAGGGGTATCTTCAGAACGACTAGGGGTAGGTTCTTCGGCTGGAGTCTCAGCTAAATCAGGGTTTTCCATGGGCGTTGTATTAGTCTCATCGGTTACTTGCTCTTCTACTCCCAGATCAGCAGTTGCTGAGACTGGCTGATCAGAATCCCTTGCCAATTTCTGAGCTACCAGTTTGGCAAAGAAAATCAGAATTGAACCTTGAGGGTGGTGCTGTCCTTTACTTAAGGGTTCTGGCAATTGCTCTAACTTAATTTCGGCTTGAGCATGCTCCCTGGCTTGCCCCCTACCCAAGGTAAGGAAAGACTCACCACTATATGCGATCGCCAACAATTGTTCATTTTCCCTCAAAGGCGCATCTACCCACAAAACTAGTGGTTCTTCTGGCGTCACCACTGTAGGATTTTCTACATTGCTTAATTCCAGGATACTCAGACCAGGGTCTGTTCCTCGACCTGAGGAAAATTTAAAGGCTTGAGCTACCGCTGGGTCTTGCCGCAAAATTGCTGGTAACATCAAGTTACCTAAACCTTGACTGACCTGACTAAGAGTAGTTAAACGAGCCACTGCCTGCAAGCTGGGATGAGGCTGTAGCTGGGTTCTCGCACCCAGTGAAACACCTTCTCCTCCTTGAGGAACTGGCGTCATTGGTCGGGAGTAGACGGTAGTAATTGTAAGCTGACTGGTGTACCAGTCACCGCAGTACTCTTCCCCCTCAGGAAAGATACTAAGTTCACGGGTAGAGACGCGCCTCATTAAACGATTGAGAGTCGTGCTGCTTAACCCCATTGTGCTGCCGATGGGCCCTCTAGTGGCACCAAGTGGCTCTCTAGCATCGTGAGGCTGGTCAAGTTTGCCCTGCTGCAACAGCGTTGAGTCAAATTCTGCGGTACTAACAATTAGCTTTAGTAAATTCTGGCGTTCAGTAATACCTTGTTCCCATAAATCTTGCGGCACTTGCAGATAAGCCGGTTGACCATTGAGAGTCCAAATTTCTTCTCCTGGTGGCAGCCAGACACCAGGCAGCAGCGCTGGATTAACAGCATAGGACTCAGTTAAACCCAGTAGGGTGCAGTAGAGGCGCTCCTGGCTAGTATTGGTGAGCTTGACTCGAAAACTTGGCTGTTGCCACTGACCATTTTCATACTTGCAGGTCAAGCTAATCTGGGAATCTTCAATCTCTTGATCGTCCTGATAAATTTGTATCTGGACTGCATCTGCCGGAAGGCTTCCTGTAGCTGGAGTAAAAAGTTGGGCAGTGTTTGTCCAACGAGCGATATGTTCTAAGTACTGAATTGCCTGTAGAGCCGTTTGAGGTGTATAACCTGTAATCGGGGAAGTGAGGGGACGATGATCCCTCGGCTTGGTGATCAGGTATTGTCCATTCTCAGCTAATAAGCAGAACGCGGCTGTTGTTAATTCGCTTGTTTCCCTTAAGTATAGGGAAGGTTGCCCTTCTGGTCGAGCTTCCTGCAAAGCCTGACGAGCCAGTTCTCTACCTGTAGCTTCTCCCTCTAGCCAGATGTCTAAAGCTGGCAAGGGTAAACTGATGATCACAGCCTTAAAAGTCATTTCCGGAGCTAAATCTGCGACACCCCTAAGCCGAACTTCGCTTAGTTGCGGCAGCACTTGAGTAACTTCAGCCTCCCCAATAGCTTGTATAAGTTGGTGTAATTGTTCTGAGGTACTCTCCAAGGGAAACAACTTTAGCCAGGTAGTTTCAGTGTCTGATGGCTGTGGTATACCCTGTGCAGCACCACCATTAATTACCCAACCGTGAGTTGGATGATGGCTCACATTAAAGTAGGATGTCTGCGAAGCAATCGCACCTCCAAGAAAATGCTGGTCAAGTTCGCTAGAATTAGAGACCGCGATTTGGGGAGACTGAGTACCAACTTGGCTATGCACCATGGCAGCAGCTCGCCTGAAGAGTTCTCGATAGGTCAAACTAGTATTAGCCTGTCGCAAGATATCCATAAAAAAGTAGGAGAAGGCACCTTGATGTTTGCCATCTCCCCAAAATTCTTGAGCAGCTTCCCACTCTCGACTAGCAGCTAAGAGTACCTGCCGACCTTGAGGTAAAATTGACCAGCCTGTGGAATTTTTTTCCAGACTACGAGCAGCTAGAAGTTCCCCTACTCTCTCCCGTGAGACAATATAGCTATCTAGGGGGCGTTCTCGTTCGTCTAAAGGAAGGCAACGCAGGTTGAGGTGGTCAAAACCACCACAGGAAGTAGAGCAATCCAAAATAATCGTGATTTGAGGATTTTTCTGGGCAACCTCTGCAATCAACTGTGTTAGTTCCTTGTCGGCTAGATCCCAATTACCTGCTGTGCGACTATCCCAACAAACTAGGGTTTCGTGCAAGCGGTTTGGTTCAAGGTGACAAAATTCCGGTGGGGATTTTTCCTGAGAGCCACGACCGCTGTAGTAAAATAAGGCGACATCCTGACTCTCGGCTTGACCTAGATGCTGGCGAAATCCCTCAATGATTGCCTGACGGGTCGCTTCTTGATTTTGAAGCTTGAGTAAGTTTAGTTGGTCACCTTCTTGAGTAACTCTTCCCCTCAGATAAGCTTCTAGAGTCGTGATGTCGTTAACACAACCTTTGAGTGGAGAAATTGGACTGGGATAGTGGTCAATTCCGACTAGAAGTGCGTAGATTTTACGGGTCATGGCTGCCCTCTGCCTTATATTACGCGGGAAACTCTCAAGGAGCTATTCTTTATTAAAGACTTTACTGGTTATGACTAAATTTTCTACTGTAAGTGCCATCAAATAGAACAATAATCTCTGAAAGTTTTACTTTAGACCTACTAAGAGAGCAATCCCACTGATAGCTACCAAGACTCCCAACACGGCTCTTTTGCTCACTGTTTCACCCAGAATAGCCACAATTGGCAGCACAAATAAGGGACTGGTGGTGAGGATGGTTTGAGCAATTCCTGCTGCTGTAAACTTGAGCGCTGTTTGTTGTAGCCAGATTGCCAAGTAGGTGCCGACAAAGGCTGCGAAGATAATTGCTTGCCATGCTTGCCATGAGGGTAAGTCTTTGGCTAGCCTGCTCATCTTTTGCCGTAATAACCCTGTCAAGGGCAGCAGAACCAACACACCTGCACTTAAACGTAGCAGTGCTGCCCACAGGGGGCTAATATTAGTATTGGCAAGAGCAGCTCGTGATAGCACGGCACCGCCTGCTTGAGCAAACGCCGCCAAAAGACCAAAACCAATTCCCTTGTGCAAATTTAGGGGACTAGCTATTCTACCAGGCACCCGTTCCGTAATCACCCAAGCTACGCCGAGAATGGTCAATAAAATGCCGCACCAGGCACCGATACTTAGGCTTTCTTGCAAAAAAAGTAGGGCGAGAATTGCCACTAAAGGTGGTGCTAAGGTTTCCATCAGTAGGGCGCGACGTACTCCCAGGCAATTAATTGTCTCGAAATAAGCCGTGTCTCCCAAGGCAATACCGATTATGCCAGAAAGTAGCAGTAATCCCAAAGCTTTGATATTGAGTAATGGTAGCTGAGTACCGTTCAAGAAAATGGTAAGTAGGAGCAGGGCGATGGCAATTACTCCTTTCATTAAATTCAGTATGATCGGTGCATAGGAACGCCCCAAATGCCCATAAACCACTGTAGATACTGCCCATAAAAAGGCAGCTCCTAGAGCTGCTAATTCTCCTTTAAAGTCTGTACTCGAAAAGTTGATATAATTGTCCAAAAGCATTTAATCCCCTTCCTTCAGTAGATTTTTTACAGCTTCTCAACTACTGAATAGTACCTGTGGGAAATTTTACTAAAACTACAAAATTTCTCAAGCTATCCCCGAATATTTGAGTCAAAAATCCAATATTTTTTCTGGGGAGCTGTACCTTTTAGGGTTATTTATGCTATAAAATGCTTAACCAAAAATCCCTTGAATTTGGTACGATTCAACAAAGAGGACGGGACAAAAAAATGAAATACACATTTGAAATCCTTGGCGTCTCTCCAGTTATAGACTTTTTCAGTTATCAACTAGAAACCAAATCAGCTGGACCTGAATATTTGGGAACCTATCAATGTACTCTTGATGCTTTTATTGAATCAGTCGAAACTGTTCCCCCAAAGCGAGGTTGGGAACTAGATAAAGTCGTAGATACTGTAATCAAGTTTTGGGTGAATCACTCAGAGAGAATCCGCTACTGGCAAACCGAGTTAAACGATACGGGTGAAAATAATTTATTAGTTTCTAGAGTGGCTGATGTCAAGTCATTGAAGGCTGAATTTGAATCCCTCTTGGGTCAAAATTCTTGATGATAGACTTGGGCAAGAATAGCCGATACAGCCGAACTGAAAAGACAACCTAGACTCTGATTTCTTTTAGGAAAATATGATTGACCGAGAGGAGTTTGAAGCAAAAGTAGGGCATCTGCCAGAAACGAGATCTTTATTAAGTAATTCTTTTTCTTGAGAGGCAAAAAAGAGAGGTTTTAATCTAGTTTTTTCTACTAACTTAGTTACTTTCATCTGGGAGTCTTGGTGGCTGCGTTGGTTCTGACTGTGTTGATGGAGTTTGCCCTATCTCTAGCTTCAAACTATTCTCTAGATAATCTATTCTCTTTCTTTGGGAGGAGATTTTTTCAATTTTTTCATTAGAGTCTTTCTCTAGTTCGGTAATTCTCTTTTTATGATTGGCTATTTTCCAGTTTTTCTGGAGGATTGTCGGTATTAATGCTAAGATGCCGACTGAAAATCCTACAGCCATCGTTAATAACAGCACCAAAGCCAAAGAGCCTTCTACTCTCCATATACCAAAGACTATTGTTGTTATCACACTATTTTGTAAGGCAAACAATATAGCTGTAACTGCTATAACAACACCCAAAATCACTAAAAATAATCGCATCAGAATAAAAAGGAAAATCGACAGATCTACTAATTAGCACAGATAGTCACGTTCGAGTTTAGTCTAAGCTACAATCAAGGTAATAGATAATATACCCAATTTAACAGCAAGCAAAGCTTGCATTAATTGTTTATAGGATAGCCTAGGAGAGGTCTTCAATGTTTACGCAACCGGAAGTCCTAAAGCAGAGCCAACTAATTGATCGCCTGGTGCTAGATCGTCAGACGGCCGAGGAAGTAGGTCGTGTGGCACAATTATTGCTGGATCCTCAAGCTCATCGTGTAGTCGGCTTAATCTGCAAGTCGGGGTTTGTTGGTATTAAGAAAAAATCATTTACTTGGACACAAGTTGAGAGCATTGGCACTGATAGTATTATGCTCAGCGGTAGCCAAGAAGAAACAGACCTAGAAAAGATTGAATCATTAGATTCTCTGATTGATAGCGAGATTTGGACGGATGCTGGCAACAAAATAGGTAAACTAGTAGATTACCTAATAGAGCCGGGAAGTGGTAAAGTACTCAACTACTTATTTTCCTCCAACGGCTTGCATGGTTTACCAGAAGGTCGATATACATTGCCGCCAGTGGGAATTTCTAGCATCGGTAGCAAGCGGATTATCGTGCTCGATACCGTAGCGCAAAATAGCCAGCCGTATCTAGAAGAGGGAAAGAAAAAAGTTAATCCCGCAGCAGAGTATCTTAAGGAAGACTTAGAGAAAACAAGGAATGATTTAGAAGCATTCAAGCAGGGTGCTCAAAACGTCTTTGGACAGGTGAAAGAAAGAACGCAAGCAGCAAGAGAACAAGTCCAAGAGCAAGTTGGTGAAGTAAGAACCAGACTACAAAGAGATGCTCAACCTGCTGATAGTGATGCTACTGATCTCAAGCCTGACTCGGAATCCACTATACCATCCAAAGATATAAATAACGGTAGGTAGTGTTAAGCGATTGCATTAGTTGGGGTTGAAAATTGTTTCGATGTCAAGCTGTAGCTGTATATGATTTAGTTGGTGACGCTGTTGGTCAATCCAAGCCTTTTCAGCTACACGCTGTTCTGGTGTTTCTTGCTGATAGCGTTCTTGTCGTTCTAAGAAGTCATTATAGAATGCGATCGCTTGTTCAATTGCCTGAGTCACTAACTTCATTCTGTCATCAAAAATTGCTGTGACATAATAAAATATTTTTAAATTAATCTTGTGTTTAAACTCAACAACATCCTTCCAGTAGATATCACCCCAGCCATTGTCTACCAAAGTCTTCACGTCTGGCTTAACAGCCGTACTTAGCCTCAGAAGACCGTTGGGCAAATTTTCAGTGAACTGATTAAAATTAGTTTCAATTTTTCTAATCATCAAGTCAAGCTGCTTGGCAACTTCGGCTTTTTCTTGCTGGCTTAGCAAATTTGAGTAGTATTGAATTTTTTCAATGTCAACGGTAGTTAATTTACCGTAAATAGTCGCCAAAGCATTTTCGATAATTTGGTTAGTTTCTCGCACTTGATGCTCGACTGACGGATGTATATCTTTAATAAAACCCTCTTTTTCCTGCCAACCTATCCCTTTTTTTTGTTTACCTCCGGAGTCAATGAACCATTTTCTTGTAACTAAATTGAGTCTTGTTTCCCAATCATTTTGGGCTTGCTTAATTGCGACTTTCTTACATAGTCTACCCAGATCATCAATTTTCACTAAACAGCCACTAATTTCTCCGATTTGTTCCCATATTTCAAGTTTTGCCGCTTGGGAAATTCTTGGCTTACTCAGCCAAACGTCTTCGGCAAGATACAGTTCATCAGAACATTGTGTGACTAGTCTCTTAAGTCTGTTAGCCGCTTCCTCTAGTTCTTCAAGGCATGGTTGAATTGACTGTCTTAGGCTTTTAGCAGAGTGCTTAATTTCCGGAGAATTATGCTCATTTATCAGAAGTCGTTCAACAGATTGGTTAATTTCTTGGAACGCTCTTAAGTATTCATTCATCCGTGTAATTACCGATTTCATTGATAAGTAGAACAATTAATATGCATGTTCAGATAGTAAATGTTCTACTCAAATTTGCATCTAGTATGGCTTATAAATTAAATGTTGGCAAAATTCTAGTCAGAGACTATGGCAATTCTAGTTAATGCTTGAGATAGTCGAATGCCGTAAACTCATTAATTGTAAAAAACTTCGAGATATCTGGTTATGAATTTTGTGTTTCGCCCCGAACATATGCTTGGTCTTGCCAACGGTACACTCAAGCAGGTTGTATCATCCACAGGTGTACCACTGAGTATGGTCAGAGATGCAGCAACAGGTCAAATTGTTGGTCATGCTGTTCGCACTCTTAGCCAACCATTCGTAGCTTTTAGCCAACCATTTGTAGCTGTGATAGATGGCTTACAGATGGTTCAAACCCACCGAGGATTTCAAAAAACCTACGCAATGCTTAATGCTCTCCAAGACAGCGTAGGAGTTTTGCAAGCGACTACAGCGGTGATTGGCGTTGGTACGGTGACATCTGTGGCACTATCAGCAGTAAACTTGTATCAAACTTTAAAACTGAAAGAAGACGTCAAGCAACTAAGGTTCGAGATTAACCACGGTTTTATTGACTTAAAACAAGTATTTAAAGACCAAGGAACGGAATTTATTCAGTGCCTTAACGAGGTTGCTAAAGATATTAAATTTGAACAGCAACGGCTAGAATTTATTAAGGCTTATGGACAGTTTATAGAAGCGACTAAGTTGATTAAATTAGCTATGTCCTGCGATATAAGTATCAGAAACACTGATTTGGCAAATGCCAGACAGACATTAGGTAAAGCTTTGGCAATTTACAACAGTCCTCATCTATTGTCAGAAAATTGTGCAGCTGGACAACTACGCCAATTAGAATGTGCTTGGGGTATTGAACAGACAATTGCTTTAACCTATCAATTGCAGAATGAGCCAACGGCTGCAAGCCATCAACTGTCCTGCCTTCAAGAGAAGATCTGCAAAGATACTCTTACCGTGATTGACCAATGTGCATCTGAAGATGAGCTGGATTTTCTCTTCCCTGAAATTACCCGAATTTACAATCATGATTTAGCTGTTCTAGAGTCTTGGCAACATCACATTGATTGGATGCAGACTCTTTCGTCAAGAGAAAAGCAGCTATTAGCTAGTTCAAATTTATCAGCTGTTGAAAGTTCAGATACTCAAGAAGAATCAACAATTTTAGTAGAACCAAAAGAACAGGAACTATACAAGAATTTGAAGCAAAAATCTCATTACCTATCTCTACGTGACCAACTCAAGTTTATGTTTAAGCCTGAGTTACGCCGCAAATATGAATCCTACATTGCTCAGCAAGCCATAGCTTCCGACTGGAAGGCTTTAGCTACCTCAAATTGGCAAGAAATAACCGATTTGACGGTTGCTAACCTCTATTGGTACTTTAAGAATAAACAAAAAGCAGTGGCTTGAAGAAGCCTGTTATGGCGGGATTGCAAAGAACGTAGTGTTCCCCTGGAGAGAACTAGCGCTGCACCAGAGGCGATCGCTAATTAATTGATTCTACTCCCGCAGCCAACCAAACAACTCCTCCACACTCAGCCTTAACTCACTGGCAAAAGATAGCACAGGAAGCTGCTGTTCTGATTCATCAAACACTTCCAGTTGTTGCTTAGCAAGATAAACAAATACTGTTTGCTCACCTGGATCAATCAGCCAACCCATCTGAGTCTCGCATTTCAAGCAGTGCAGAATTTTTTTTGTGACTTTCGTCTGACTTTGCTCAGGTGATAAAATTTCAATAATCCAATCAGGATCGAACGGGAAAACGTTAGCAATTTCCCCATTCTCATCACGGGGAATTCTATCTCTAACAAACACAGATACGTCTGGTACAATTGAGTCTCCACCAAATGTACACCGCAGTTCTGAAAAAGCTCGCCCAATTCGTTGAGGCTTGAGTACTACATTAATAGCAGTGGACAGTTCGGTTTGAATTACGCTGTGCTTCCCTTGGAGCATTGGCTTTTGAATAATTTGACCATCAATATACTCACTAGCAGGCTTAGTTTTTGGTAGTTTGAGAAACTCTTCCAAGGTTAGGGGTTTTGATGGTGTACTTACCATTTGAATGTACCTCCATTGAAGCCAGTCCCAAGAGCTTTTTTCTCCATTTTATCGAGTCTTGGCTGATGAAACGCTATTGCCTCCAATTCAATCTACACTCAACCGAAGCGAGTAAACCTCACCTCCAGCAAGAGGCTTGATCAGTAAACTGGAGGGAGTAAGTAGATTGGCATTAATATTTGTCGTTGAGGTAAGGCAGAAGGCAACTGAGGGGAGTAAATAAAGATACAAGTGCAAAATCTGAGTAATAGTCTTCAGGATAAAATGGGCTCTAGTTGATGAAAATATTTTGATGAAAACATTACTAACACTTTTTAGTAAAGAACGGGGCGAACTTCAGACAGAAATCGAGAAAATGACTAGCCCAGAGCAAGTTGTTAAGCTGGTGCAAAACAGACTCGATAATCTGGAGAGGAGTTACATCAGCGAACTGAGTGTTGCACAGGTACGTCTGGCTTCCTTTTTTTTGGACACAGTGCGCCAGTCTATTGGCACTCTCGCGGCGGCTAGCGAGACAAGCATTTCGCCACTAGAGTCTGAGCAAGTTAAGCGGTTCTCTAGCAAAAGTATCATCCTGAAAGTGCTACAGGGACTAATCTGCCTCGGCATTTTAGAGTCTTTATTTTCCTTGAGTAGAACTTCTCCAGGTGCTTGGATGGATATTTTATTATTGTCTCTGCTTGCCGGATTAGAAGTTATCTCTCAACTCGACAAGGGTAGTAGCGCCAATCGCTCCAACTCTCTGCAATCTGCCTCAGCACCTCAAGCAATCGTGCGAGTTGATAGCCAAGTTGTTCTGGATAACCTTGCCGAAGCATTGAACATGATCGACTTAGCAGTTGCTAAAACTGAAGATACCAAAAAATCCCTCGATGCCAGCGGTATAGAAGAGTTACCAGAACTGTTAAATCTGCTGCAAAGGCTAACGGGTGCGTCATTTCTAGAGAAACCGCAGATGGCCCTTGAACTGACAAAACTGCTTCCTCAAATTTTAATGGAACAGGGAATTCGCACTCAAATTTACCTACCAAACGACTCCCAGAGCGATCGCAATTACTTTGATTTTGAGCCAAGTATCGACCCTGGGGCTAAAGACTATCTAACCATAACTCCTGCACTATTAAAAGGCGATCGCTTATTGCGGCGAGGAAGGGTTATCGAGCCCGCGTACTCCGAAGCAAGAGACTAGGGGCAATATTAGTCACTCTTAACTTTCCTAATATCTGACACTTATTTCAGGATAATATGCACGTTCTAGAAACAATCGGTTTCGATTTAGGACACGGTGAAACTGCTGTGGCTAAGGCGAGGGTGGAGAGCATTGAGCCACCAGAAATGCTAGAAATTAATAATAAAAAAGTACAAATTACGGCTCTTGGCTGGCATCCTGATTTAGGCTATTTAGTGGGAGAACAAGCCTTAATTCAAGTTGGCGTTACGCAACTAGAAATTGCTTTTAAACAAAGACCAGATAAAGACACTAACTATCAAAAAATAATTCACCATTTCCTGAAAACTTGCTACCACCTTTTGAAAGAAAACAAACAAATTGAAGGTGGAGAAATCAGTCAATTTTTCATCGGTTGTCCTTCCGGATGGTCAATAAGCGATCGCCAGGAATACCAAAAGTTAGCTAAGCAAGCTGGCATTCCTTTAGTCAGCGTCGTTCCTGAATCACGAGCAGCTTTCATGCAAGCCAAGGAAGCTGGTAAACTGGGTTATGACAAGCTTAAATCCTCGGTACTAATTGTTGATATTGGTTCTTCAACGACGGACTTTACCCTAGTTAAGAGCTTGCACGAAATACCGATGGATTTCGGCAGTAATACACTAGGAGCATCTCTGATTGATAAGGCAATTTTTGCCCGAACTCTTGCCAATCACGAAGACAAAGCGTTACTGAAACGAGTATTTAAAGATTTTCCCCATCATAAGGCTCGGTGCGAACTTGCTTGCCGTAAAGCGAAAGAAGATTACTTTTCTAACGAGCAACTATACAGTAATCCGCAATCTTTTGCCCGTGGTTTTGAGTCAATTAACGAGCAGATTTACTTTGTTCCTCAAGTTAACAAGACAGTGATGGAAGAGATTTTGAATCAACCTTTGCCTGAACTGGAGGGCAAAAGTTGGCTTGAATCATTCCGTGAGTCCGTGATTGAAGGTAAAACAACGCTGGAACAACAGGGTATTGTACCGAAGGTAGTGCTGATGACTGGTGGTGCATCTCGTATGCAATTTACCCGTCAAATTTGTGAGCAAATCTTCCCGGAACCTGAGTCTCAAGTTCGCCCAGATCCCGAACCGGAGAGGTGTATTGCTTTGGGTTTAGCAAGGGTGGGAAGATGGGATTTGCGTGCGTCGGCGTTTAAAGCAGAAATTAACCAACGGTTTGATTCAAAGAAGCTCAAAGAACTGATTTCTCAGCATATTCCAGAGTTAATTGAACTATTAACTAAACCTCTGTCAGAGGGACTAATTGAAAATGCAATTAAACCGGGTTTAAAAGACTGGCGAAGTAACAAAGTCCGGACTTTGGCAGACTTAGAAAACCGGATGAAAAAGCAGGCAGAGGAATGGATTACTAGTGAAGAATCACGACAGATTATTAAGAACCAATCTGTTACTTGGTTTAATAGTAAAATTCAACCCGATTTAGCCGCAGAAACTGACCCCATTTGTCAAAAGTTCCAGATACCCAGGAGTAGTTTAAGGTTTGAGGAAGGTATTAACCCGGCTGTGGTTAATCCGGAGTTATCAATTGGAGATACTATCCTTGCCGATACGGTGGCATTTATTGTCAATGTAGTAATTGGTGGAGGCACTGTGGGCAGTATTATTGCTTTGCTGCTGACGGGTCATTTTACTTGGCCAATTGTGCTAGTTTACGGTGTATCGGTAGTTGCTGCGGGAGTGGAGATAACGCGCAGTAAAACCCAAGAGGCGATTAAGGCAAAGCTAGATATTCCTAGCTGGAGTCGTTCTTTTTTGTTGAGTGACAATAAGCTGGAGTCGATTTGTGAGCAAATAAAGCCCGAATTAGAGAAGGTTTTTCGGGAGCAATTAACAGAGAATCATCAGGCTTTTGATGAGTTAAATGAGAGAATTGGGCAGGAGTTGAAGAAGGCGCTTAATGCGAAGGCTGAAGAGGCGGTAATTTTGATTCAGTAGGATAATTTGCGGTAGATAAGCCTGTCAACCATGCTACAAAGATGAAATAGTTGCAGCCCAATTATTTAATTAACCAAATGGAGAAGCGATCGCATGTATTTATGGAGCGGTGACTAAGGGAACGGATTGGAAGTTTCTGAAGTTGATTGATCAGAGTGTTTGGATTGATAAACGAGATTATTTTATCAATGAAGGGAGTCGAATTTTGGGGGTTTTAACAATGCCGTTTAAGATGAAACCTTCTTGTGAATAAAGAGCAAGAGTTCCCTGATGGTGCAATCTACGGAACCTCTATCTGAATCATCTATGGAAGAATTGAAAAATGATCGAGGCTTTCGAGGCTTTTCATAAAATACAGGCCATAAGTCGTCTGGTATTTCAATATTAAATTCCTCTTCTAGCGCCATCGTCAGCTCAACAAAATCAAGCGTATCACCTCTCAAATCCTTTGAGATGTGACTATCCAAATTCACTTCATTCTCATCCACCTCTAACTGCTCACTGACTATTTTCCGAAGTTTAACAAAGATTTTAGCTTGGCTCTCCTCTATTAAAAATTCTCTCATTATGCGAGTTATTTCGTCATGCAAAGAGGCTTCTTCAGCAGCTTTTTCTTCAGCAACACGTTGCCCTTCTTCAGTCATTCGCTCTTCTTCAGCAACTTTTTCTTCAGCAACACGCCGAGCTTGCTCAGCCATACGCTCTTTTTCTTCAGCTAGCTGATATTTCATAGCTTCAATTCGAGAATTAACTACATCTCTTAGTATGCCTAATTCAACTTTATGTCCACTCTGGCTATAAATTCTGGTGGCTAACTCCCACACAACTTGGTCACAATTAGCCTCAAGTGCTTTAAGACTTTCCTCCGTAGCTGATATGGTTTCGTCTAGGTATTGATTGGCTACCATCTTCAGCACTTTTAACTCATAACCTTTATCTACTTCAGTCACTGTTTGATCTCCTGCAAATCTCTGCAACACTTATGAAAGCAATAGTCTAACTCAAAGAAACCAAAATGCGGCTACGCAACGGCATATCCCTTATACTGCCTCACATCCGGTAAAAAACGCATTAAAAAAAAATGAGAGCGTCTACGTGAAAACGCTCTCATGTTAATTGAAGAAAACTAATTAATTAATTACTCTACGCACCGACAGATTCCTTCGCCGCATACATCACTTCCAGGGTAATTTCACTAATAGCTCTATCCCGTGCAAACTTCTCAGTATTACGCTTCACCTTACCCCGCACAAAACCAGGTACTTTGTTCAATTCTGCCTTAGCTTCCTTATCCCAATTCAGGTCAGAGTCAGCAGAAATACCCTTATGAATTACCTCCTTAGTATCATGACCGCCGAAGATTTCTAGTAAGTGGTCTTCCATTCCCAAAGTGAAGGAATTATAGACCAAATCTGCAACCTGATTAGTCCCTTCATAACCCAAGAAAGGCTTGTAACCAATGGGGAAATCTTGGATATGAATTGGTGCTGCAATCACACCACAAGGAATACTTAAACGCTTGCCAACGTGCCGTTCCATTTGGGTGCCAAAAATAGCAGATGGTTCAATCCTGGCAATCATGTCCCCAATTTCACCGTTGTCATCGCTAACGAGCACTTCATCACAGTATTCGCTCACCTGTTCTTTGAACCAGTCCGCATCATACTTGCAATAGGTGCCAGCACAGACAACATGAATCCCCATCTCTCGTGTCAGAATCTTAGTCATGGCAGCAGCATGGGTATTATCGCCAAAGACAACGGCTTTTTTACCCGTCAAATTTTGACAATCAATTGACCGCGAAAACCAAGCCGCTTGGGAAACATACAGGGTTTGGTTGTCAATATACTCTTCGTAATTGACATCAGCTCCTTGATCATTGAGTATCTGCTGAATCTTGCGAAGGCAACGCGCTGTTTCCACCACACCCATCGGCGTAATGCCAACATAAGGCGTGCCAAATTCTTGTTCCAAATAACGAGCGGCCATCAAGCCAATTTCTCGATAAGGAACCAAGTTAAACCAGGCGCGAGGCAGGTTCTTCAGGTTATGAACTGAGGCACCTTCTGGAATCACTTCGTTAACTTCAATGCCTAAATCAGCCATCAGCCGCTTTAATTCAGTGCAGTCGTGCTGATTGTGGAAGCCGAGGGAGGAAATACCGATAATATTAACCGAGGGCTTTTCGGTTTTGCCTTCTGGTAATTCTCCCTTCTTACGAGCTTTGGCAATATAGAACTGAATAATTTGTTCTAATGTGCGGTCAGCAGCTTGTAATTCATTAACCCGGTAATGATTTACGTCCGCCAGCATGACATCGCCCTTTGCCTCTATCTGAGCGCGTTCTACAAAGTTTTGCAGGTCTTCTTGTAGAATGCTAGAGGTGCAAGTTGGGGTCAAGACAATCAAGTCTGGACGCTCTTCCTCATCCTTGCGGGTAATGTTGTTCACCACTTTTTCCTGAGAGCCACGCGCCAACACAGTGCGGTCAACAGAACTGATGGTAACTGGAGTAAAATTCCGATCCCGTTCCAGCATCGAGCGCATGACGTTAAAGTAGTCATCGCCAATCGGCGCATGCATAATTGCATGGACGTTCTTGAAGGAACTGGAGACGCGGAGCGTGCCAATATGTGCTGGGCCTGCATACATCCAGTAAGCCAGTTTCATACAAATGTTCTCCCTTTGTGCTTTGTGCTGATAGTGTTGCTAAGTGACTAAGAGCAGTGAATTTCAGTATTGAGATTGTCTCAAATTGCTTGGAAACCTGAAACCCTGGTGAGTGACGACTCTTTGGGGGAGTTTTGCGCCCAAAATCCCTGAAACCCTGATCATGATTGAATTACAGCTTGAAACTAAAACAATAAGTCTGTTGCTTTAGTGCGAATAATCTTAATGATTCGCTAAATTTTGCAATGTTGATGCAGTGGTTTGGGCTCCAGAGTAATTTTTCCAGGGAATGACTTGTCAAGTTATGCTTTATTTACAGTGCTGCTGGAGTAGTGCGATCGCTAAATCAACACCATCTGGTTGAACTTGTATAGTATAGGCTTCTGCTTCGATCTCGCGGCGATAGGAGTGATAACGAAGGAAAAAACGACGAGTCATCGGAGGTGGAGTCACTTCTAGGCCAAGGGTACGCAACTGTTCGCCTCCATTACAGCGTTGAGCCGCGTGTACAGCTTCATGAACTAGGGTTTGACGAGCAATTCCTAACTCGAAGACAACTGGATTAATCCAGATAACTTTGGTGCTATTTTCTAAGAGACCATAGGCTCCCCGCTTTGGCGGTAATGCTAGTCGAACCTCAAACCCAAACTGTTCTATAACTTGCTGCAAACGGGAGAAATCGGCATCAGTTGAGGAAGGAACTCCCGTCAGCAGAATTGTTGCTAGCACAGCTATGATACCCATAAATATCTCAGATAAAGAAATGGCACTGCCTTAAGCAAGAATTTAGCCTACTAATCAACCAATTGACAAAAGTTTTAAGCTGTCGCTCTTGCTTAATTTAGTGACATTCCTCTTAAGTGCGTTGTTGAGAATGGGATATCTCTAGCAACTTAGTTAGTTATTGTCAGCTAAGGGCAATACATTGTGCTTCCAGTAAATCCTTAATTCCTGTTTGTGCTAGATCTATTAGCTGATTAAGTTGATCACGACTAAAGGTGCCTGACTCCCCTGTTCCTTGCACTTCAATAATTCCGAGTTGGTCATCCATCACTACATTAAAATCTACTTCAGCCGCCACATCTTCAATGTAATTAAGGTCTAAAAACGGCTCACCCTCCAAGAGTCCTACAGAGACAGAAGCGACTTGATTACGCAAAGGCGATCGCTCTAATTCTCCTTTTTTTACTAATTTATCTAAGGCCTCAGCAAGGGCAACATATCCACCAGTAATTGAGGTAGTGCGAGTACCAGCATCAGCCTGTAAGACATCAGCATCAACAATTATTGTCCGTTCTCCCAATGCCTCAAAATCTATAGACGCTCGTAAACTACGTCCAATCAGGCGCTGAATTTCCTGAGTTCGACCCGATAATTTGAGAAACTCTCGTGTGTGACGTACTGGTGTGGCTCCTGGTAGCATTCTATACTCCGCAGTTAGCCAGCCACTGCCACTGCCTTGTTTAAAAGAGGGTACTCCATCTTGAATTGTGGCGGTACACAATACCTGTGTGTCCCCACATCTGGTTAAGACGGAACCAGCGGCAAAGCGCGTGAATTCTCGTTCAAAACTGATGGGGCGTAACTCGTTAAATTTCCGCTGATCAGGACGCTGCCAAGACATTTTAATCCTCCGTTCCCCATCAAAGAAACTGATTTTTCAACTAACGAAGTTATTTTCTCATCAATCCAACTAAATAGAGCGATTTGGCGAGTTAATGTTAGTAGATGCTCTTGAAAAGTTATTGGATGCAACGATGCAAGTGGTATCTTTCACTGTGATAATAGAAGCTTTGAGTTTTTATAGAAAGTATGGATTTGAGCAGTTTAGGCAGGAACCTATGAAGCTTTACTTGCCTATGAAGTCTATTGAAGAGCTTTGTCATGATATTGGAATTTAGTTGATCTAGTGATCGCCCTTTAGAGGAAACTTAGCTTGTGTTAAGCAATTACGAACACTTTGCTAATTTTTATAAAAAAGGATAGCTTAAAAACGAATAACTAGACGTTATTTTTTTTCTATTAGCTAATTTTTCATGAATCCGCTTATCTTTTCTGTTGCCGAAGGTATTTACAGAATTTATTCCGATGAAAAGGAAAAATCGCGCTATCCCGAACACCTTCCACAAGACGTTATTTTACTCTTTCAGAGATTTAAGAAATCCTATGAAGGTAAGGATATCCAAGGGATAAAAGATACTATATCAGAAAGTTTTCAGGGTGATATATATGGAAAAACCAAGCCTGATTTTCTAAAATTCATGGTGTATAACTTCCAGAATTTAAAATATGGATTAAGTCCACACCTCACAATCGAGGTGTTCAACATTTCCTCTGCGTCTGATAGGGAATTTTCTGCCGTTGTGGATATGCAAGCAAATTTGCAATTTGCAGGAATTATTATGCCTATCAAGTGGGATGCTGGAAAATTATTTTGTGAAGCCAAGCCTGAAGGACAGTATAAATATTGGAGGATTACAAGACTGGTAAGATTCCAAGCATGATGTGTAGCTGAATCTAGCCTCATAATCACGGACAGCTTACCACAGCAGTGCTATACCAACTAAATCCGATTCCTCAGAGTACATCTGTGGTTATTTTGAGCAATATCTCAAAAGCTTCTTCAAGAGATTTGCTTATCTTGCTGCTCTATTCCAGCCCTGGCCGTATACTAAAGTTTGCATTTGGAGTCAATAAGAGGTTCCTGCATGGCATCCATTCGCGAGTTGCATAAACAACTCATCCGTAAAGAAAAATCAGCTGTTGAGATTGCCCAAGAAGCGATAGAGCGAATTCAGACCGTAGAGCCAAAAGTACACAGCTTTTTGTGCATGACTGCAGAACACGCCCTAGAACAGGCGCGTCAAGTGGATGCCAAAATCGCTGCTGGAGAAGAAATTGGACTATTGGCAGGGATTCCCATGGGCATTAAGGACAATATGTGTACGAAGGGAATTCGTACCACCTGTGCCTCCCGGATCTTGGAAAATTTTGTGCCACCTTACGAATCTACGGTGACTCAAAAGCTTAAAGATGCCGGGGCCGTCATGGTGGGCAAAACCAATCTCGATGAATTTGCCATGGGCAGTTCTACAGAAAACTCCGCCTACCAAGTTACCTGCAACCCTTGGGATTTGTCACGGGTGCCAGGAGGCTCATCTGGAGGTTCTGCCGCAGCTGTAGCCGCCGGAGAGTGTGTAGTTTCCCTTGGTTCTGATACTGGTGGTTCAATTCGTCAACCGGCTTCCTTGTGTGGTGTGGTTGGTCTCAAGCCTACCTATGGTTTAGTTTCCCGTTATGGTTTGGTTGCCTTTGCGTCTTCTTTAGACCAAATTGGCCCATTATCGACAACTGTAGAAGATGCAGCAATTTTACTCAGTGAGATCGCTGGTCATGACCCTAAGGATGCCACCAGTCTCAAAGTGGAAATCCCCGACTACGCTAAGTTACTTAAGCCCGATCTTAAGCGCAAAGGCGGGCTTAAAATTGGTGTTATTCAAGAAACTTTTGGCCAAGGCTTAGATCCTGTCGTAGAACAAGCTGTCAAAGCAGCTATCGAACAACTGCAAGAGTTGGGTGCTGAAATCCATGTGGTTTCCTGTCCTCGATTCCGCTACGGTTTGCCTACTTACTACATCATCGCTCCCTCTGAGGCATCGGCAAATCTGGCTCGCTATGATGGTGTGAGGTATGGTTTGCGGACAGCAGAGAGTGATAGCCTCCTCTCGATGTATACCAAAACCCGCGCTGCTGGCTTCGGTGCAGAGGTCAAACGCCGGATTATGCTGGGTACTTATGCCCTGTCTGCTGGTTACTACGACGCCTATTACCTCAAAGCCCAAAAAGTCCGCACCCTGGTCAAGCAAGACTTTGAGACAGCCTTTAAGAAAGTAGATGTTTTAGTGTGTCCTACGGCTCCCACAACGGCATTTAAAGCCGGAGAAAAGACCGAAGATCCCTTGAGTATGTACCTCTTAGACTTAATGACCATTCCAGTAAGTCTTGCTGGTTTACCGGGAATTAGCGTGCCCTGTGGCTTTGATCAACGAGGACTACCAATTGGTATGCAGTTGATTGGCAATGTCTTGCGCGAAGATCAGCTGTTACAAGTTGCCTATGCTTACGAGCAATCGACTAAGTGGCACTTAAGTAAACCGCCTTTAGAGTAGAAGTCTCAAGTGTGAATTATCAGGTTGCAGGTTGCAGGTTGTAGACGCTTTCTTCGGCTTCCCTAAGGACAAGTCATTTACCTGACGTCACATCTTGCACTTTCCTTCTCATAGCTGCTAATTCCCAACAGATAGCATGGCAATTTTCCGTCTACCCTTGGAGAACTTGATACTGACTGTAGTAGGGTGTATTGCGATCGCCTATATCTTGCTTTGTCTTTTGGCGTTACTCTGGCAGAATCGACTCATCTTTTTTCCCTCCCCGGTGATTGAAACGACACCGGCTGACTTGGGTTTAGTTTACGAAGAAGTCTGGTTGCCTGTACAGACCAAGACTGGTAAGGTAGAAAACCTCAACGGTTGGTGGATTCCTACCACCTCTTCGGAAGCAAGGATTCTGCTTTATTTGCACGGTAATGGTCAGAATATTGGCGCAAATGTTGAATATGCCCAAAGATTTCAGGGGCTGGGTTTCTCGGTACTAATGATTGATTATCGGGGCTATGGCCGCTCTGAGGGGAAATTTCCCACCGAAGATCAAGTTTACCAAGATGCCCAGGCTGCCTGGGATTACCTAGTGCAGCAAAGAGGGATTCCTCCCCAAGAGATTTTTGTCTATGGTCACTCCTTGGGGGGAGCAGTCGCGATTGATTTAGCCGTGAGAAATTCTACAATGGCTGGATTGATTGTAGAAGGATCATTTACTTCCATACGCGGCATGGCAGATGACCGAGGTAATTATGGTTTCTTGCCGCTAGAGTTGCTACTAACCCAGAGGTTTGACTCGATTAGTAAAATCAAGTCACTCTCAATACCTTTGCTCTTAATTCATGGCACCAGTGACCAAATAGTTCCAGCGGCCATGAGCGAAGTTTTGTTTGATGCTGCTAATGTCCCTAAACAGCTTTTGTTGGTGCCTGGTGCCGGACATAATGACGTGGCAATGGTTGCTGGTGATCAATATCTGCAAAAGATTCAGCAATTTGTCGAACAAGTCAGGCTAATTCGTAATTGCTAGCAGGCTATGTAGCGTCTTTGTTTAGCGATCGCTATTTAAATTTACTCTTAAAAAAATAAGACTACAAATAATCTGGCATAAACTAATCAACATGCCCTTAAGCAAAGTAAAGGGTAAAAGGTTTTCCGGTTTACGGTTTATTCATAAATACAAAAGTAATTTAAAGATTTAGCAAAGAGTTTTTATCTCTGCATTAAGCTTGTCACTTTATCAATTATTCACACTCTTCAACAGCCAATTAAAGATTCAGTAAAGAGCCATATAAATTATGGCTTTCTTTATAAGTATTGATTAATTTATAGATCAGTGATATTCGCTCTATGAAGAATATTTTTCTCTGGTTATTACAACTTCACTAATTTGACAACTAAAGAAGAAATCATCAATGGCTATACGCAAAGAAGCCGAAGATATGGTGCTGGCAAACTACCTTGTGGAAAAGGGTAACAGCGCTACTTCGGGTGGTAAATTAATTAGTCTTTATCAAGCTGGAAGTTCAACGGGTACAGCCTCTTTTAACTTCAGTGGAGGCAACGGTAACTACGACGTGGTTGTTGGTTACTTCGATGAGAATGATGGTCAAGCCCAGCTCAATGTCAGTATGGCAGGAAATCAGTATAACTGGAGTCTTAACCAAAACCTAGGTAGTGCTGCCGTCAGTAGTCAGAACTTAGTAAAACTAACGATTGCCACAGGAGTAAACCTGACTTCAGGAGAGACAATTACCCTGAGTGGCACTGCTAATCAGGCAGAGTGGGCGCGGGTTGATTACATCGAGTTTATCCCCCTCGCCGATGCCCTCCCTCCAGTAGTTAATCCCGGTAGCATTGCCTTCAGTTCCTCCACTTTCAGCGTCCAGGAAGATGACACAGCACTGCAAGAAGTGACTTTGACCCGCACTGGCGGTACTCAAGGGCAGGTAAGTGTCACTCTCACCCCAACTAATGGCACCGCCAGCACTGCTGATTATGACTCAACTCCCTTAGTTATCAGCTTTGCCGATGGGGAAACTCAAAAAACCGTCGCTATTCCCTTAGTTGATGACAACTTAGTTGAAGCGTCAGAAACGATCAATTTGAGCTTGAATAATCCGACGGGTGGAGCAACTCTTGGCTCTCAACAGACTGCGGTTTTGACGATTGTTGATAATGATACCGCGACAACGCCAGTTCCCAGCAACACCCCAGTTCGGATTGAAGCCGAAAATATGAGCCTGACGAACTACTTAGTAGAGTCAGCAACTCCCGCTTCCGCTAATAAATTAATCACACTCTTCAACTCTGGGCAAACTCAGGGTAGTGCGACGGCTCAATTTACTGGTGCGGCTGGTAGTTATAACGTGGTTGTTGGTTACTTTGATGAGAACGATGGCAAATCTTCGCTCTCAGCGCAAATTGGTAGCTCTCAGTATAACTGGGTGTTTGACCAAAACCTAGGTAGTGCTGCCGTCCGTAGTCAGAACTTAGTAAAACGAACGATTGCCACAGGAGTAACCCTGACTCCAGGAGAGACAATCACCCTCAGTGGCACTGCTAATCAGGCAGAGTGGGCGCGGGTTGATTACATCGATTTTATTCCTGTTGAATATACCCCTCCCTCGTCTCCTAGTCCAACCCCCAGCAACAATAGCGATAATACCGCTAACTATGCTAAAGCAACCAGTAGCGTTACTGTAGACCTCAATCAAGGCACTGCTACCTACAAATTTGGTGCTTTGCCTGACGAAAAGATCAAAATTATGCCTTTGGGTGATTCTAATACTCGTGGCAAGGGTTCTGATCCGGCAGGTTATCGCGATAACTTGTGGGGCTTACTTAAGGATGATGGTTTCAAGATAGATTTTGTCGGTTCCCAGTCTACTGGCTTTAACAGCTTCGATGACAACCATGAGGGACACGGCGGATGGAAAATTAATGATATTGCTGGGTCTGTCAATGGATGGCTAAACACGTATCAACCGGATTTCGTCCTATTGATGATTGGTACTAACGATACAGGTAGTAGCAATCTCAGTGAAATGTCTAGCAGACTGAGTAAGCTAATTGATCAAATTACTAATCAGTCACCGGATACACATCTTTTGGTAGGTTCAATTCTACCGAACACACAAAACCAACAGCGAAAACAGCTCACAGAAGATTTTAATGCCAAGATACCGGGTATTGTTAGCTCCAAGGTATCTCAAGGCGAAAAAGTTAGTTTTGTTGATATTTTTGATGTGTTAACACCCAACGACATTTTGTCCGATGGGCTGCACTCAACTCCCAAGGGTTATGAAAAGGTGGCTAATGTTTGGGACAAAGCACTGCGTAAAACTAACGTTAGCAAAGATATTGCCGACAATATCAAGAATATTATTGGTTCTGACTATGACGATGTACTTGTAGGTGATACTGGGGCCAATGTACTCGACGGCGGTAAAGGTGACGACTTAATGACTGGTGGTGCTGGCAACGATATCTTTGTTTTAGCAGCAGAAAACGGCATAGACATCATTACTGACTTTAAGGTTGGTAATGATTTGTTAGGACTATCTGGCGGTTTAACTTTTGAGCAGCTAACGATTTCTCAAGCTAATAATGCAGAGGATACCTGGATAATCAAGGGCAGTGAACAATTAGCCTTGCTAGCCGGAGTACAACAAAATGCCATCACGTCTGATATTTTTACCTTTGTCTAGAGCATCAGCGTCGTAAATACAATAACCAAGGTGCCGATTAGTGACGTTAGTGATTCCGAATAATGAAACTTAAAATTTTCCCTAGCTGAATTTAAAGTTTAGAGTGAAACAATAGCTGTAAAAACTAACAATAAATTATCAATGACCCAAGTCTCAATGCCAGTTCTGATTGCTCAAGCACGTTTAGGCATGTTAGTCAGTTTTCCGACCGATACAGTGCCAGCTTTAGCCGTACGGCCTGATCAATCAGAGTTGATTTTTGCGGCAAAGCGGCGAGTTCAAGAGAAACCTTTGATTTTGATGGGGGACTCTTTAGAGTCTCTCTTGCCGTTTGTCAAAGGAACTAATGCTGAGTTGGCAACTTGGCAGCAAGTAGCTGAAAAATACTGGCCGGGAGCACTAACGTTAGTTTTACCCGCATCTCTTCAGGTTCCGGCGGCAATCAACCCAACTAATCCTACAACAATTGGACTGCGAGTACCTGCCTCCAACACCGCCCTTACCATTCTGTCTCAGACTGGGCCTTTAGCAACTACTAGCGCTAACCTTTCTGGTGAGCCTGCTTTACAAACAATGGCAGAAATTGATGCCCTCTTTCCTGATGTTTTCACTTTAGAACTAACTGCAGTAGACACAACACAACTAGTGAAGAGGGGTGTACCTTCAACAGTGGTCAAATGGACAGGTAGCGACTGGGAAGTTTTGCGCCAGGGAGAGCTTCAATTAGATACTTAACAATAGGAATGCTGCTCTTGTCTTTTTGAAAAAGCGGCTATGCTTGAGAAGATCTGACTCTTGGGTCGTGCAGAAAAGATTTTAGAGTGAATTCTGGTTGAGTAAAGTATGGGCGAAATGGACTTGATCTATTTTTTAGTAGGCACTGCCTTAGGAATTGTGGTGAGCCGTATCACTCGCTCTCCTAACCAAGAGCCAAATGGGGAACCAGTGGTTTCCCAACCTTCTGTACTTCAAGATGCAGACACCGCGCCAGATATCGAGTCTCTTAAGGAAGAACTCAAGCAAACTCAACTAGCTTACCAAATGGCCGAGCAGATGAGCCAGTTTAAAGGGGGGTTTTTAGCAAGGACTTCTCATGAGTTGCGTTCGCCTTTGAGTAGTTTGATGGGCATGCACCAGCTGATTTTGTCTGATTTATGTGATTCTTCAGAGGAAGAACGAGAATTCATTGCTCAAGCACACATCTCGGCCCAGAAGATGGTGAAGCTTCTAGACGAAGTAATTGCTGTAGCCAAAACTGAGCATGGCACAAATCGCCTGGAAATGCGATCGCTAGAGCTGAGTAAAGTTTTCGAGGATATTTACCGACTGACTCATTTACAAGCGGCAAATCGTAACTTGGAGTTACAATTTGTTCCTCCAGAACCCGAAATTCACGTACTGGCAGACCCCAGGCGTCTTCGGCAAGTACTGGTAAGCATCGTTGATTCTGCCATGGTTCAAATGGAAGAAGGTAGCATCAAGGTTTCGGCTGTGTGTTCTGCTTCTTCTGAAGAAGTTTACATCTGGATAGATATCCAATGTCCTAAAATCCTCTGGAGTGAACAGGTGGATTTACTTGAGTCTCCAACAGACACAAGTAACCAACCTGATCATGCTGACGCTAATTCCTATGGGTTAACCTTACTGATGGTTAATACTTTACTGGAAGTGATGCAGGGACGTTTGGAGATGGTCAGAGTTTCTGGTGAAGATACGAATGGTGATGCTACCAGAAAACTGACTCGACTTCAGTGTACTACGCTCTTGGCAACTCCTGAGGCTGCAGAGTCTGATTTGGTACAGGATTAGCTGACTGGTTATGTATAACCATAGTGGTACTGAAGTTAGACTCAAAGCCTATGTGTTCGTAGAAACTCTGTTGATTAGTGGTCATCAGGTAAACTCTCTCTACTCGCCTCATTTTGGGATGGCTGATCACGGTTTCTACTAACTTACGTCCTAGTCCGGCACCACGATAGTCTGGATGAATGACAACATCCCAAATTGTTGCCCGGTAAACACCATCTGAAGTGCCTCTGGCAAATCCAATTAGACGATTAGCATCCCAAACACTAATGACTGGTTCGCTATTGGCGATCGCTAATTCTAAATCCTCGATTTTCCTCTCTTTTGCCCAAAATGCTCCCAGGTTGAATAGTTCTTGGAGTTGCTGATAATCGATTTGAGATTTGCGATCGCAAATCTCAATATAGCGACGATCCATCTGATCTTCATAATCTTCTACACAGGGACTACTACTACAGTTGATCGGTTCTTGGATGGCACTAAAGTCGGGTTTACTATGGTTAACTGCGGGCAGAATACTTGGCGACATACCCGCAGCTATCATTTCAACGAGCAAGTTTACAGTATCTGTTGGTGACATCTTTGAGCAGTCCTTTAGTTGTTTGAAGGTTGAAATTACCTGAAGCAAAGAATCAAAAATATATCCGACCCTAATTCCCAATTTTTTTGCTTACAATCCTCTGACTATGTCACAGTCAGAAAATTGCCAAAATTTTTGTTTCTTTGAGAATTTCAGGATAGCCAGGTAACCATCTTGCTTTGAGCTAGGGCAGTCTTTTCTTGGTGGCTATCTTTTGTACAACTAGGTAGTTTTTTGTATTTCTCATTACAAAAATAAAACGAACTACGTGGTACTCCCTTGCGATTATCTTAAAAGGATAATTAGCAGTGGGAACTTTTTCTTTCTACATTTTAATGATTTTTTGAAGTTTCTTAGGAAATTCTATATTTACTCAATCGGGAATTAATTGATTAACGTATTAGTAAATTAATTAAGTTCTTTATATAGATAGATCAGGAACTAACAATTTAAAAATAATAGTAGTTAGTTACTGATAATTTTTAACAATTCCTGACAAAAAAAAGCACCCACTAGGGGTGCCATTACTGTTAGGAGGAAAAGCTAAATTTAATTGAAAACTTAAGCTTCTACTGTAGCCAATTCCGGTGTCATAGGCGTCTCGGTTGCAACCTCGTAAACGCTGACTTTCTTACCGCTTTTGCCTTTTCTCTCGAAGGTAACAATGCCATCGATTAGAGCAAAAAGAGTGTAGTCGCTACCACAACCAACGTTGTTACCGGGATGAAATTTGGTGCCACGCTGACGAATCAAGATATTACCAGCTTTGACTACCTGGCCGCCAAAACGTTTAACTCCTAGCCGTTGGGCATTAGAGTCGCGACCATTGCGAGTACTACCAGTTCCTTTCTTATGAGCCATAGTTCCTCATGAGTGTATCTACAAGTTAGCTTTTAGCTTTAGAGAGATTAGGTAAAAGCGACCCAAGCCTCTGGAAGCCTATTCTTATTCTGAAGTAGCTTGCTCGGTTTCTGCTGTTGTTGCGTCATCAGGGGCGCTTTGCTCACTACCTGGTTTTTCCTGTGCTTCTGAAGAAGCCACAAGAGAACCGTTCATCTTGATAGAATCAATCATCAAGCGGGTAATTTCTTGTCGATGCCCACGCTTTTTGCGAGTTTTCTTCTTGGGTTTCATCTTGTAGACAAGGATTTTGCGACCGCGAAAATGCCGCATCACCGTGCCTTCTACTGTTGCCCCTTCCACAAAGGGCTGACCGATTGTTACTTCGCCGTTGTTAGCAACAAGCAACACCTTTTCGATTGTGACACCCTCTTCCGCTTCAACCGGTAGTAGTTCGATGTCATAAAAGCGACCGGGTTCAACTCGAAGTTGCTTACCACCGGTTTCAATAATCGCATAACTCATGGAATTGTCCTTAGAGGTTGCCGTACAGGTAGCTGGTTAAGGTCTTAAACAGTAAACTATTTATCGAGTTCCCCAGCTTTTGGCATGTCTTAAACCTGATCCGAGCAGGGATACACACACGATCTACCATTGTCTTTGATTAACTAATCCTATGTCAAGGATCCGTTACTATAGATTATGAAAGTAGGAATTAGGTCAGCTTATCTTACTTCCTATCTAGGGATGAACCAACTCACATCCTGCGATCGTGGGTTCTGAGCTGCCTCGTAGAGCTGTCTTCTAGAGTTAATTTTCTGAAAGCCTGAAAGGAACAGTTAGAACTGGAGTAATTCAAATTACCGCATTTTCGAGGAATATTATGGGTATAACTATGTATTATCTATTCTGAAAAATTCCCAGCTAAATCCATGAAGTCTTATCTCGCAGCTGCAATTCAAATGACTAGCCTGCCTGACCTCGAAAAAAATTTGGTGCAGGCAGAAGAACTGATTGACCTAGCCGTTCACCAAGGCGCTGAGTTAGTAAGCCTGCCAGAAAACTTCTCCTTCATGGGTGACGAAGAGGAAAAGGTAGCTAGGGCAGAGGAAATTGCTCACCAGAGTGAAAAATTTCTCAAAAAAATGGCACAGCGTTTTCAAGTAACTGTCTTAGGTGGAGGCTTTCCTGTACCAGTAGCAGGCGGTAAAGTCCACAATACCGCCTTGCTCATCGATCCCAATGGCGTGGAACTCGCCCGCTATCAGAAAGTACATCTGTTTGATGTTAACCTTCCTGACGGCAACACCTATTGTGAATCTAGCACTGTGATGTCTGGCACTCAGTTGCCGTCTGTTCATGCTTCGGAAAAGCTAGGTAAATTGGGACTTTCCGTGTGCTACGATGTCCGCTTTCCCGAGCTTTACCGATACTTAGCTCATAAGGGTGCTGATGTTTTATTTGTTCCTGCCGCCTTTACTGCCTACACGGGTAAAGATCACTGGCAAGTTTTGCTCCAAGCTAGGGCAATTGAAAACACCTGCTATGTAATTGCTCCTGCCCAAACTGGGCATCATTATGGTATGCGCTATACCCATGGTCATGCGATGATTATTGACCCCTGGGGCATGATTTTAGCTAATGCCGGAGATAAACCAGGAGCCGCAATCGCTGAAATTGATCCGGCTCACCTTAAACAAGTTCGCAGCCAAATGCCCTCCCTAGAACATCGAGTTTTTGTGTAACACTCCTTATTTTCAGGGGTTGCTAGCATCTCAAAAAAAAACCGGCGGTTACAGCAAATGCCAAACCACCGGTATTTAACAACTGGGAGAAAATCCTAGAGACTTACTTTAACAACCAACTTTAGCGGTAAAAAGCTCTAGTGAACGCTACGTTAATACTCTCTACAAGGTTTATCTAAGCAATTCCTGAAAGTTTTCCATTAATTGTGCTAGTGAGTTTGATCGTAAAGCGCCAAACATCCCTAATGGGCAAAAACCGTTAACCAGTCCTGATTAGATAGATTGCGGATCTGTGCCGCCAGTATCAGAAGCAGAATTTCCAGAGCAAACAATAAACTTATTAAAATAAAGCCTCAGAATCTTCGACATTATTCCCCTCGCTGGAAACCATAGACCTTAGTTGGGAGATTTTCGTCAAACTACTTAGTCATCTCTAGCTGGGGAATCCCCTCTTGAATGCTTGATTCCCTTAAACCTTTCTTTAGCTGACTGAAACGCTTCTTGCATCACAGACTGAATTTTCTCCGGATCGGGTTTCTTCCCTCCCATCAAATCGCCAAAATAAACACAGGCTCCTTCTCCTAATGACCAAGTGTAGGCAGCGGCCCAGGAAGCAGCAATCACGCTGCCGAAGCCCGGTATAAACTTAATTAACTCCCGTCCAATTGCCTGAGCTACGAACCCTCCTGCGATCGCACTGACAACACCTCCGGCTTGCGATGGGGTCAGCGTCTGCCCATACAGTTGCCCTAAAAGACCTACCATTGATACTTGTAAAGCAGTCAGTACTGGCATGGTTGCAAAAGGCAATGGCACTGCGGCTAGTGTGGCTGCCATAATTGCAAATGCCAACATGTAACGGCGTCCGACATCTCGGTAGAGGTTACCCAATTGCTCGCCGGCCTCCTTATCCAATAATTGATAAATGGCGCGAGCTTCTGCTTCGGGTAGTAGATCTGCTAAGGAGTCTCTTAAGGCTTCTAAGCCATAAAATACGGGATGGTAACCGTCTTCTTCCAAGGTGAAGTCGATTAGAACAGCGCTGTCACATAGTTTGCTGAAGGCTTGCTCAAGAGCAGTAAAAGCTCGGTTGAGCTCTTCATAATCCGGTGGATAGGCAGGGTGATTGACAGTGCTGGGAGGGTAAACTTCATGCAGACAAGTAACCGCTAGCAAACAGGGTATGTCTGGATACTGCTGACGCAACTGCTCAGCAACTTGTCGTAGTGCCTCTGTAGCAAAATCATTGATTTTAACCGTCAGAATCAGGACTCTAGCGCGGCGAGTCTTTTGTTGCAAATCACCTACTAGTTCCCCAATAATTGCCTGAGTGTCTTGATTGACATCTCCCAATCCCACCGTATCTGTAAAAATGAGCAAGGGTAGGTCACTAGAAGGATAGGCATAGCGCTCGGTATGTTGTGTGTGGGGACGAAATCCCTGGCCGATAATCTCAGCCGAAACGCCTGTCAGTCCTCGCACAATTGAACTTTTCCCCGCCTGGGGTTTACCAATCAATAGAGCTTCTGTGGTGGGTAGTTCGGCTCGAACAGTTGCCAATATCTCGACTAGTTGAGCCTCACTAACACTAAACCAACCGATAGCCGTCTGTGCTACTTGAGCAACAGGTAGAATTTGCTTCAATCTTCCTGCTGCATCGTTCCAGACATCAGCAATGCGGTTTGTCCAGGAATTATTATCTACCGACTCGGCTTTGTTGTCGTCTGTTGCTTTGTTTACCTGCTGAGAATCTGCTAAGGGTGAGTCAGTATCATGTTGCTCAGTCATTGGCACTCAAACAGTAGATAGGTTCAGACTCAATCTAGAGCTTGTCTATTATTTAGGAATCTATCACGGGGCTTACCATTGAGTGGAGTAATGGCAGATTTCCATGAGAGTTACCTCAGGTAGCATGCCGCCAACTGAGGCGAAAAATCTCTTGCTGCAATCCCTTGACCTTATCCAGGGAGTTTCTTGAAAAACTCCCTGGAAGGCTAACCTAGGCTGGAACGACTTGAACAACCAATGCCCGTCTATCAAAAGACTGGACTTTACCAGCTTGACCTAAGTCAGTAACAATGCGCTCTAGTAGTTCCGCTGCACGGTCGCGATGTTGATGCTCCCTGCCACGTAAACGAATCTGAAATTTAACGGCATCACCTTTACCCAGCCACTCGACGGCTCTATCAATGCGCAAGCTGTAGTCGGACTCACCAACATTTGGGCGGAGTTTGACTTCCTTGAGCGTTGGTTTAGCGCTTTGGCGCTGGCGTTTTTTCTGTTGGTACTGATGCTTGCCGTAGTCCAAAATTTTAGCCACCGGGGCATTTTCACTTTGGGAAACTACTACAAGGTCAAGTCCCACACTGTCGGCTAGTTGCTGCGCCTCGCGGGTATCAATCAAACCGCGATTGTTGTTCTCATGGTCAATCAAAAGAACCTGGGCAGACTTGATTTGATGGTTAATCAGTTGTTTATTAGCGATAATGATTCCCTCTTAAAACTCGATATTTTACTAAGAAGATAATACTAGGGTAGCGCAGCGCTAACTAGCTGGCACCTGACTAAGGTTTGAGAGATTTCAGGGTCATTTGTTAGGACACCTGAAATTATCCCAAGTAGCAGGGAAGTAGAGCTATGGTTAGCCCAAACCCCTCAATCTTTGTGTATTTTCTACTAAGCTTTCAGCAAACTTGTCAAGGCGCTGAGACAGTTTTTCATCCAAAAGTTTGCCATCCTCTCCAAAAGCTTTCCACGCCTGAGCAATAGCAATCTGCTCTGGAATTACCCAGGCGTGAACCCAGCGCATAACTAGTCGTAGCTCATTAAGGGCATTGCTATTGGACTGACCACCTAAAACACTAATTAAACCAGTGACTTTACCAGAGAGTTGGTCAAAACTCATTAAATCTAGGGCATTTTTCAGAACACCACTAGCGCCGCCATGATATTCCGGTGTCGCCAGAATTAAGCCATCGGCTTCCTGAACTGTTTCACGTAGGCGTATCACATCCGGGTAGTCTGGGTAGTCACTCGTCCCGTCACAAAAGGGCAGATTCATCTGGCGCAAATCCAAGATTTCGGCGGATACTCCTAGAGCCTGCACTCTAGCGATCGCTAAAACCAATGCTTGATAGCTAGAAGATTCGGATCGTAAGCTACCACCAATTCCCACAATTTTGCTCATTTTGCCCAAATTCTCTCTCAAAAATTCTTAGTTCTGCACTAGGTAGCTATTGGTTGAATACCTTCTAGATCCGGATTGACGAAATAACCAATAGCAGCAGGTCGAAGTCGTTATGAATACATTTAAAGTATAGCCAGTTTTGCTCAACCTCGTCAAACCTCTGCAAGAGGAATCGGGAACCATAGAGTCACTGACTGACAGATAAACAAAAATGAAATGGGGTTTGTCTTGTGGTTTAGATAGGCTATGCCAAGAAGTCTCTGACTCGACTCACCTCTTCGCGGTCAAGAGAAGCCTTATTTCTGTTAAGCATGCCCTTGAGCGAAGGGTAGAGGAGGAGACCACTCTTAGCCGCTAAAACTTGTCCTCTAGCATTTGCGTTCGCGAAGCGTCCCGAAGGGAAGCATAGCCGCAGGGCAAAGGGAAGGAAGGGAAAATTGGTGAGGGCAAATGGGAAATAGAAAATTGAGACCATAAGCCATATTCTGGTGTGTACAGCTCAATTAACCATTTTCTATTTGCGACTTATCCCAAGTCTTTCCAGGGGGGGGAGAAGTCAAACACCAAAAGATATTTCCCCCAGGAGCTAAGGCAGTATTTGGCAAAGTTAGACTAGAGGTAGTACAAATAACTTCAACTTTGCCTGCAATCCACTCCCGCATAAAGCGCTGGAAGTAGTGGTTGACTCAAGGCAGGACATACAAGGACATGCTGATGAAGAAGAGTTCCTGGAGCAAAACATGGATGGGACATGAATCTGTAAATGGTGTAGTAAAGCAACAGACGGCGCAAAAAGGTTTTAAGGAGCGCGACAAGCAACCCTCCGCAAGAGCCAACTTCTGGCGTCTCGCTGCAAGCTTGCTAATTTTTCAGGGGGTAGCACTGGCGACACCAGTTCAAGCACAGCAGAAAGAGCAGGAATCTTTGAGCTACGGGCAACTTTTGCAAAAAGTTGAGGCGGGCGAAGTCAAAGAAGTAGAAATTGATCCAGCAACCGAAACTGCCAAAGTAAAATTGAAAGGGCAGCCAGATACCGAACCGGCGAGTAAAGTACTGCTACTCAACGACAATTCAGAATTGATCGAGAAACTCCGCGATAAGCAAGTTCTAGTTGATGTTAAACCCACGGCTGATAACTCTGCGGCTTTAGGGTTAGTTGCCAACTTGTTTTTACTACTGCTGCTACTAGCAGGACTAACCATGATCCTGCGTCGTTCCAGTAGTGGATCGGGTCAAGCCATGAACTTCGGCAAATCTCGTGCCCGTTTCCAGATGGAAGCAAAAACCGGCATTCTCTTCGATGACGTAGCCGGTATTGAAGAAGCCAAGGAAGAACTGCAAGAAGTTGTAACCTTCCTCAAGCAACCAGAACGCTTCACTGCCGTAGGTGCACGTATCCCTAAAGGTGTGCTTCTTGTTGGTCCTCCCGGAACTGGTAAAACTCTCTTAGCTAAGGCGATCGCTGGCGAAGCTGGAGTTCCCTTTTTTAGCATCTCTGGCTCGGAATTTGTCGAAATGTTCGTCGGTGTGGGTGCTTCCCGTGTACGTGACTTGTTCAAAAAAGCCAAAGAAAACGCTCCTTGTCTTATCTTCATTGATGAAATTGATGCTGTGGGACGACAGCGAGGTGCAGGGATTGGCGGTGGCAATGACGAAAGAGAGCAAACTCTTAACCAGTTGCTCACAGAGATGGACGGCTTTGAAGGAAATACAGGCATAATTATTATTGCCGCCACCAACAGACCTGATGTTCTCGATTCTGCCCTGCTGCGCCCCGGACGCTTTGATCGGCAGGTGATGGTGGATTTTCCTGATCTCAAAGGCAGGCTGGGAATTCTTGATGTTCATGCCCGCAACAAAAAAATTGACCCGGAAGTCTCCTTAGAAGCGATCGCCAAGCGCACCCCTGGCTTTACTGGTGCTGACTTAGCTAACCTGCTCAACGAAGCAGCAATTCTTACCGCCCGACGCCACAAAGAAGCAATCACGATGCTGGAAATTAACGACTCCATCGATCGTGTAGTTGCTGGTATGGAAGGCACTCCTTTAATTGATAGTAAAGTCAAGCGCTTAATTGCCTACCATGAAATTGGGCAAGCACTCGTCGGCACTCTCCTTAAGAACCACGATCCCGTGGGAAAAGTTAGTCTTATTCCTCGCGGACGTTTCCGCAGCCTCACCTGGTTTACCCCCGATGAAGAGAATTTTTTACTTTCCCGTTCTCAACTGTTAGCTCAGATCACAGGTGTCCTCGGTGGTCGAGCAGCAGAAGAAGTAGTTTTTGGTGAGGCAGAAATCACTGCTGGCGGCGGCAAACCCGAGGGCTGGGAACTAGAACGTGTCACAGCCAAGGCACGCCAGATGGTGACACTCTATGGCATGAGTGACTTAGGTCCTCTGTCGTTAGAAAGTCAAGGAGGAGAAGTCTTTCTGGGAGGTGGCTTAACCTCAAGGTCGGAATACTCAGAGAATATTGCTGCTGCCATTGACTCCCAAGTACGTTCAATTATTATCCATTGCTACGAAGAAGCACGACAGATTATTCAAGAAAATCGCCTAGTTATTGATCGCCTGGTGGAGATATTAATTGAGCAGGAAGCCATTGATGGTGAGCAATTCCGTCAGCTATTGGCTGAGTACAGTCCTCTACAGGAAGAGAAGCTGGTAGTTTCTAACTGAGAGAGCTTATTCGTTGGCATCGTTCCCTAGCAAATTCGACAAGAGATAGGAACGATGTCAATTACCACTTTTGGATATTATTCCCTAATCCTGTACTCTTGAGCGAAACGCCTAGATAATAATTACTGTGGGGTAGCCGACCTTATCTGTTAATTGATGCTGACTGAAATTTTTCCCTTCGTATTCGAGATCAATGCCACGATGATTGCGGGAGCTTCATTGTGGTCTCTAGCCCTTTATTTGAGTCTATCTCCCCTAAAGCAATGGGTAATAGTGCAACTCAATCGCTGGTTTAACTTTGCCGAGAGGTCGCTTTATATCTCAGCCAAGGAATTTGAAGAGACTCGTAAGGCTAGAGAATCTCAAAATGCCTTCTATGCATCAGTTTTCAGTATCATCCCCTTTTTAGTTTTCGGTGGACTGTGTAACTTTACTGTAGAGATAACTCTGGGTGGTAGTTGGGCAATCAGCATCGGTATACTTGCCTGTGTGGGCTGTGGTGTTTACGAACTAGGGCGTCAAGATGGTCAGTCCTGAAAATTATTTAATTCCTCTGCAACTAGCAAAGCCAGCTTTTTTGCTGCCCCTGGCTGCCCTCGGACACCGCGCAAGTTGTCCCGCATGACTTCTAGTTTTTCTGGATGGGTCAAATAATCAATTACCCTTTCTGCCACGTTTAACGGTTCTAGTCTCCCCACCAATTCTGGAACTATTTCCCTACCCGCCCAGATATTAGGCCAAGCAAACAAACGCTTTTGCCGCAGTACTAACCAATTAATTAGTTTGGCAAAAGCAGAACCAAACCCTGGTAAATTAGCTAGTAAGCCTGGTATTCCATCCCAAGAGCGCATCGCGTCTAGCTGTTGGGTGGGTAGCAAGACAATCATTGGTACAGCTAAAGAACCCAGTTCTGCTGTATTAGCACCCACGGTAGTTAAGCAAAGCTGGCACTTGGAGATGATCTCGTAGGCCGGAAAATGGGTTATTAGTTCCACCCGCACTCCTCCAGAAGTTTTCAGAAAGGGTTGCTCATCGGTGTCTAAGTGGGGAATTACCAGTTGTCCACTGACACCTCCTAGCAGAGGAATCATCGGATTATGCTGGGGATCGGCAAATTTAGCTAATGTTTCTAAGTCTAAACTAGGAGCCACAGGCATCACGAAGCGGGTTTGAGGTCTAGCTTGATCAATGTATTGAGCAATCCCCAAAGCCAAAGGCATTCCTTGGATCAGCTTAGCGGATTTTGACCCAGGAAGTAAGCCAATTAGTTCGGTTATCGGTTGTTGAGTGGAGGCTTGATCCTCTTTACAGAAGGAGAAATTTGAAGCTGCAACTGAAAAATCTTCACCTTGCAACCTGGTATCTGCCATCAAGTCTCCGACTTCTGTAAATTTGTGGCGGTATTTTTGCGGTGCTTTGGTGATAATCTCTGGTTTCATGACGCCGAAGCGGTCAATCCAGCCTTGCCAACGGGCTTCCCACTCAGCATAGACAACTGTGTGATAACCTAAGCGCCGACCAATGACCACAGGAAAAAATTGGTCGCCGCCTAAAAAAACAACTACACCTTGCTCGCGCCAGTCCCAGTTCTGGGTTATTACCCCTCGTAACAAAAACTGCCAAAAATAATCTGCCCCCTGAACTCGGTCTACTTCGGGGTAGGACTTAACAATCTCGACTTCTTGACCAGTTGCATGGGGACAAGGCGAGAGTATCACGGATATGCGCACCAAGGAGCGGTCATCTCCTAGTTGTTGCCGTAGGGCTCTGACGACGGGTCTTACCCAGGTTGCTAACTCTCCAGGACCGTTCGAGAGAATTACAATGTCGGCTGCGATGGCAATCCTAGATGAATTGTCAGAGCTTTCTATTTCATCTGTGTTCATCTCTGACTAGCTTAAGTTAATTTTGCTGATCAGTTATTTAGGGTTGCTATTTCAAGATAATTTTTGCTTTTATCAATTTTTCTACAGCATATGATTCTAATAGTCAATAATATATTGTTAATTTTTGTTTAATTTAACTGAGCAATCACTTTAGTATTTGTCAATTAATGTAAAAAAATATATCAAAAAGTTTATCGAATTGTGTCAGATACTCCCCGAAAATGACATTAGCTAATGGTTTTTTGATAGAAACACTTAAGTTGCCAAAATAAAAACTCAGCAATTAGGTAGTGAGTGATTAGGTAAGGGCGAGCTTAACCAAGACATCTATCGTGTCAGCGATCAACTAGTTAAACTCACCTTGACGGCGCTCACTGATCGGCAATTTAGATTAAAGAGAAGAGAACGCGCATCATAAGGAGCCAGAGCCGCATGTTCACAAGCGTCAAGTCCACCATTCGACACATTACCCCTGATACTCTCAATGGGCGTCATTTAATTAAGGTGGTCTATGTCGTCTTAGAAGCACAGTATCAGAGTGCGCTATCAGCCGCTGTTCGCTCAATTAACCAAAACAATCCAGATTTAGCTATTGAAATCAAGGGCTATTTGATCGAGGAACTTCGCGATGCAGAAAACTACGCAGGTTTGAAGCAGGCGATTGCTGAAGCTAATATTTTTATTGCCTCTCTCATCTTTATTGAAGATTTGGCAGACAAAGTAGTAGAAGCCGTAGCACCACACCGTGATCGACTGGATGCTGCCATTATTTTCCCCTCGATGCCCCAGGTGATGCGTCTTAATAAATTGGGTAGCTTCTCGATGGCGCAACTGGGTCAATCTAAAAGTGCGATCGCTCAGTTCATGCGTAAGCGCAAAGAGAAGTCGGGGGCTTCCTTTCAAGATGGCATGCTCAAACTATTGCAAACCTTGCCTAAAGTCTTGAAGTACATGCCGATAGACAAGGCACAGGATGCCCGTAATTTCATGCTCAGCTTTCAGTATTGGCTAGGTGGTTCCCCAGATAACCTGGAGAACTTTCTGCTAATGCTAGCAGATAAATATGTCATGAAGGGGCAGAATCTGACTTTTAAAGAGCCAGTTGTCTACCCAGATATGGGCATCTGGCACCCCTTAGCACCGAAAATGTTTGAGGATACCAAAGATTACCTCGACTGGTATAGAAACCGTCAAGATATCTCAGATGACTTAAAGGATCCCCTTGCGCCCTGCGTTGGCTTAGTGTTGCAACGCACTCACCTGGTTACTGGTGATGATGCTCACTATGTAGCCATAGTCCAGGAATTGGAAGCCATGGGGGCACGGGTGATCCCCGTCTTTGCTGGTGGTCTAGATTTCTCCAAGCCAGTGGATGCCTATTTTTACGAAACCCCTCACAGTAAAGATGGGCAAGGGCAAGTTGCCCTGGTCGATACTGTCGTCTCTCTAACGGGTTTCGCCCTAGTAGGCGGCCCTGCAAGGCAAGACCATCCTAAGGCAATTGAATCTCTCAAGCGGTTGAATCGTCCTTATATGGTGGCACTGCCCTTGGTGTTCCAAACCACAGAAGAGTGGGAAGGTAGTGACTTGGGACTGCATCCGATCCAAGTAGCCCTGCAAATTGCCATTCCTGAACTGGACGGGGCAATTGAGCCGATAATTATGTCGGGACGAGATGGGGCAACCGGAAAAGCGATCGCTTTGCAAGATAGGATTGAAGCCGTAGCCCAAAGAGCCCTGAAATGGGCAAATCTGCGCCGCAAGCCAAAGTTAGACAAGAAAGTTGCCATCACTGTTTTTAGCTTCCCGCCAGATAAGGGTAACGTCGGTACAGCTGCCTATCTGGATGTGTTTGGTTCTATCTACAAAGTGATGGAAGCCCTCAAGCACAACGGCTATGATCTGCCAGAGTTACCAGAGTCAGCCGAAGCACTGATGCAAGAGGTAATTCACGACGCCCAAGCCCAGTACAGTAGCCCGGAATTAAATATTGCCCACCGCATGTCAGTGATGGAGTATGAACGCTTCACCCCCTACTCGACACGTTTGGAGGAAAACTGGGGCCCACCACCAGGAAATCTCAATAGTGATGGACAAAATCTGCTGATTTACGGCAAACATTTTGGCAATGTCTTCATCGGTGTCCAGCCCACCTTTGGCTACGAGGGCGACCCGATGCGGTTGTTGTTCTCTCGTTCCGCCAGTCCTCACCACGGCTTTGCAGCTTATTACACCTATTTGGAACAAATCTGGAAAGCAGACGCGGTATTGCATTTTGGTACCCACGGTTCCTTGGAGTTTATGCCCGGTAAGCAGATGGGCATGTCTGGAGAATGTTATCCAGATAACTTGATTGGTTCAACGCCCAATCTTTACTACTACGCAGCAAATAATCCCAGTGAAGCAACGATTGCTAAGCGCCGTAGCTACGCCGAGACGATTTCTTACCTGACTCCGCCCGCAGAAAATGCTGGTTTATATAAAGGACTCAAGGAATTAAGTGAGTTAATCGCCTCTTACCAAACTCTCAAACAAACTGGTCGTGGTATTCCCATTGTGAATACGATCATGGACAAGTGCCGCTTGGTGAATCTAGACAAGGATATCGACTTGTCCGAGAAAGACGCCAGAGACATGACTAGTGAGGAGAGGGATTTAATCGTCGGTCAAGCCTATCGGCGTTTGATGGAAATTGAATCACGTCTATTGCCCTGTGGATTGCATGTGATTGGCAAGCCGCCCACAGCAGCAGAAGCGATCGCTACTCTGGTTAATATTGCTAGCTTGGATCGTTCGGAAGAGCAAATCAAGGGTTTGCCTCGGATTATTGCCGAAAGCATCGGACGTGACCTGGATGAGGTTTACCAAAATAACGACAAAGGCATTTTAGAAGATGTTGAGTTGTTACAAAGCATCACTATGGCAACCCGTGAAGCAGTTGCAGCATTAGTGCAAGCCCAAGTAGATGCAGAGGGGCGTGTCTCTAAGGTGACTAACCTCAATTTCTTCAACATGCGTAGGCGGACTCCTTGGATTGAAGCACTCCAGGATGCAGGCTACAGCAATGTTGATGCGGAACCGATTAAACCGCTATTTGAGTATCTGGAATTCTGCTTGGGGCAAATTGTTGCTGATAACGAACTAGGGGCAATGCTGAAAGCCTTGGAAGGTGAGTATGTAATACCTGGCCCTGGTGGAGATCCAATCCGCAATCCTGATGTTTTGCCCACAGGGAAAAATATCCACGCCCTCGATCCTCAATCGATTCCGACAATGGCGGCGGTAACGTCAGCGAAAATTGTCGTAGATCGACTACTGGCACGACAACGGCAAGAAAATGGCGGTAACTGGCCAGAAACTATTGCCTGTGTTCTCTGGGGAACAGATAACATCAAAACTTATGGGGAATCTTTAGCACAAATCATGTGGATGATAGGTGTTAAGCCAGTACCCGATGCCTTGGGAAGAGTCAACAAGCTAGAATTAATTTCCCTAGAAGAGTTAGGACGTCCTCGGATTGACGTGGTGATTAACTGTTCCGGCGTCTTCCGCGATTTGTTCATCAACCAGATGAATCTGCTAGATCAAGGGGTGAAGATGGCTGCAGAGGCGGACGAACCTCTAGAGATGAACTTTATTCGCAAGCATGCGACTCAACAAGCAGCGGACATGGGCATTAACCTGCGACAAGCGGCAACTCGCGTCTTCTCTAATGCTTCCGGTTCCTATGCAGCTAATGTCAACTTGGCGGTAGAGAACAGTACTTGGGAAAGTGAGTCTGAGTTACAGGATATGTACTTGGCGCGGAAGTCTTTTGCTTTTACTTCCGATAATCCCGGCACAATGGAACAATCAAGGCAGCTTTTTGAGTCGTCGCTAAAAACTGCTGATGCTACTTTCCAAAACCTAGATTCTTCAGAGATTAGCCTTACTGACGTTTCCCACTACTTTGATTCTGACCCAACTAAGGTAGTAGCAAATCTGCGGGCAGATGGCAAAGCACCAGCATCCTATATTGCCGATACCACGACAGCTAATGCTCAAGTGCGTACTTTATCAGAAACGGTGCGCTTGGATGCCAGGACAAAGTTACTCAATCCTAAGTGGTATGAGGGAATGTTGAGTCACGGTTATGAAGGAGTGCGGGAACTCTCCAAGCGCTTAGTTAACACAGTGGGTTGGTCAGCAACTGCGGGTGCTGTTGATAACTGGGTGTATGAAGATACCAATACCACCTTTATTCAGGATGAGGAGATGCAGAAAAGGTTGATGAATCTCAATCCTCATTCTTTCCGTAAGATGGTTAGCACTTTGTTGGAAGTAAATGGACGTGGTTATTGGGAGACTTCTGAGAGTAATTTGGACAAGTTGCGGGAGTTGTATCAGCAGGTTGAGGATCGGATTGAGGGAATTGAGTAGTTAATGGTCTAAAACCTTTTTGTAGAGACGTTCCGGCGGAACGTCTCTACTATTATTTAGATAGGTCAAAATCCAGAATCCCCAATCCGAAATTGGTATGAGTTCCCTAACCCTCAATCTCAAATCGGTTATTGACTTAACAGACGAACAATTTTATCAACTCTGTCAGGATAACCGCGAACTCAAGTTTGAACGCAATGCCAATGGAGATTTAGTCATCATGCCACCCACTGGAGGGGAAACTAGCAACCGTAATGCTAGCCTAACAGCTCAAATCTGGATTTGGAATGAGCAAACTCAACTGGGTAAAGTTTTTGATTCCTCTGGTGGCTTCAAGTTATCTAATGGTGCAGACCGTTCTCCTGATGCTTCCTGGGTAAAATTGGAACGCTGGAATAGTTTAACTCCTGAACAACAAACGAGATTTGTTCCTCTATGTCCTGATTTTGTAGTTGAGTTACTTTCTCCGAGTGATAGCTTGAAAGAAACTCAGGAGAAAATGGAAGAATACCGAGATAATGGTACTCGTTTGGGTTGGTTAATTAATCGGAAATCTCGGTCAGTGGAAATTTATCGCCCTGGTCAGGAGGTAGAGGTACTTGAATGTCCGACTACTCTTTCCGGGGAAGATCTTTTAGTCGGTTTTCTGCTGCATCTTGAAGTTATTTGGTAAGTGTGTATCTATTTGTCTACCTGAAAAACCTGAAGAACCTTCTATTTGGGCTTGATGAAATCTAATATCTTGGTCTGGGCTGAGAGTTTTATGTACCAACAAAGTTATTAAAACTGTATAAACTGCCTTTGATCAAGAACAATTTTTAGCAATTCGATAAATAAATTCTTGGTAGTTTCCTGGAATGTCATTTCTAATACTCTCAACATTCATGGATTTTTCATAAGCTTGTAATAGCTTTTCTTTATGATTCATAACCGTAATCCTGGGATTTCTAATTGAACAAACTCTTCTGGCTATTTTAAAACAAGTTTATTTATCCTATTTTCTCCATAACAACCAAAAAATATTTGTTCTTTTAACTGATGAGCAATTTCATAAACCATAGGTATGCAAACCGAATTTCCTACCTGTTTGTAAGATTCTCCTAAATTGCCGTGAAGTTTAAAGTCTTGAGGAAATCCCATAATCCTGTAACATTCTTGAACCGTTAATTTACGCACGGCGTTTTCTTCAGGGAGATAAATAAAGAATCGACCAGAAGTTTCTTGAGAAGGGATCGTCGGATGTATACCTTCCACTGAATAAATTCTATTCGGTTGATGGTGTACCCTGGATAAATGGTGAGTATTGGGTCTAACTCCCTTCTTCCAAATAGTTTTATTATTGCGATATCCTACAAAAATTAATCCCGATTGTTGTTGCTTGGGTTCATCTATTAAGGTATAGCTTGTAGGCTCTAAATATTCAAATTTGCCAGATTTGATGAGGAAGTTTTTTAACTTGGGTACAGGAAAAACTTTTCTTAGTCTTGTAAAGTCAAAATCTTGAATTTTCGTAGCAATAATAATAACTCGCTCCCGATTTTGCGGAACTCCAAAATCTTTAGAATTAAGCAGTTGGTAATTAACTTGATATCCTAAATCTTTCAAGGCATACAAAATTACCTCAAAGGTTCTACCTTTGTCTTGATGCATTAAATATTTGACATTCTCTAGTACAACAACTGGAGGTTTTTTGACTTTGATTATTTCACAAACTCGGAAAAATAATGTCCCCCGTGTATCCTGAAAACCTTTCCTTTTCCCACATATACTAAAAGGCTGACAAGGAAATCCGGCTGTTAAAACATCAAAATCAGGAATAGTATCAATATCTATTTTGGTAATGTCACTTGCAGGTTGCTCCGCAAAATTATTAAAATATACTTCCTGGCATTTGACATCGATTTCACACGAATAGACGCATTTGTAACCCGCTTTTTCAAAAGCAATTCTAAAGCCACCAATGCCAGCAAATAAATCAATAAACCTTAGATTTTTCACTCTTACTCTTAATCAAACTTTATTCTTCGATTATGAAATGCGATCGCATCTTCACTAACATCCGCAGAAAACAATCGCCATCACTCTACAAATCTAATACAAATCTAAAAAGGATTAAAATTAACAGAAAAATACAGTCCATTTTCTTGCCAAGTTCTTTCCCTAGACTCAATATTAATTAGAGGAATTCCCCAATCTAAACGAGCACTTAGTCGATCACCCATTTGCAACTGAAGACCAAAACCAAAACCTAGCAAAGTATTAGGATCAGGGTCAGGATTACCAGAACTATTCCAACCGATGCCAAAATCTACAAATGGCACTACATGCAAAATTCCTTCTATCTTTTCCACCCGTAGAATTGGCAATCTCACCTCAGCCGATGCCAAAATGCCATTGTCTGTTAAGAGGACGTCTTGTCGATAACCCCGGACACTTTGTACACCCCCTAACCTAAATTGCTCCAAAGGTAGGAGGGTTTCAGTTGCTAATTGTAGATCAGAACGAACTACCAACAAAGAATCCCGTGCCAGAAGTCTGACATACTGGGCTTGTCCACGCCAAGAGAAAAACCTACTATCGGGTGGCTCCTCATTGACTGTGGCATCGAAAATACCAAGTCCCAAATTAAATTGAGAGCGAGCCGCAAAAACTTCTTGACGGCTGCGTTGCGTCCATTCCTGGAAAAATCGCAGTGCCGAGATTCGAGTTCTACCCCTGTCGTCAGCACCAGCAGAGAGGGGTTCTTCTATCCCCAAAATTTCTGTCTTACTTTCCTGTCGAGATGCTGTTATACCTAAAGATAGTTCTGTGGTGGGAGTTTGGACTATCGGTTGACGGTAGCTGAGATCCAAGTAGCGGGAATCACCAGTAATATCGATGATATCGAAGGGTGGTTCAATCACCTCGGTATCACTTAGTCCAGCAGCAATCGTGATGGTGCCATTACGAGGATTGATTGGCACTCTATAGTTAAGATTAAAAGCATCACTACCATCAGTGTTGGTATATTCCAAACCTAGGCTATCTCCAAAACCAAGAAAGTTAGCTTGGTTGAAATTAATGCCACGCCGGAAGCTACCCACACTAGGCGCTCTGCTATTATCGATAAAAGATTCGATTCTTAAGGTTTCGGCTTCTGTAATCTTGACTTCTAGCAAACTCAATTCGGGACGTGAGCCAGCAGAGAGTTCCGCCGATAAGTTTTGAATTAAAGGGTCAAGTTGCAAGAGTTGTAGTGCTTCCAGCAAGCGGTTTTGATTGAGGGGTTTTTCCGTGGCAATTGCTAGACGACTGCGCACATAGCCAGGATTCAACCGCTCAGTTCCTGTGATCATGATGTCTTCTAACCCACCTTCAACAATCTGGATGTTAACGACAGCTTCTTCAGGATCCAAAATTTGCTCAGCAGAGATGACAGCGCCCGAATTAACATAGCCAGCATCAGCGTATTTTTTAGTGATTGCTGCTTCTGCTTGCAACAATTCTGCAAAAGTAATTGGTCTACCTCTGAAGCGTTGGGTAACTGCTGCTAACTCTTCGGTACTGAAAGCTTTGTAATCACCAGTGAACTCAAACCGTTTGACAATAATTGTTCCCGGAATCGGGGAGCGCCGGAGGGACGGAGGTGGTATAGTTGGCCTTTGTGGCTTGAGTGGTTCTTCTTGAGGCGTAGGCGGGATGGGGGTTTGCTGTGGCGGAATCTCAGGAATAGTCGGATTTGGAGGGTCAGTAAGTTCAGGCAACTGTCCCTGAAGAGTTGAATATTTAAAGTCGCTAGGTTGTTGAGTAAAGCAGTTTCCACAGGGGAAGTTGCCCTCAGAATTTACCAGTTTTATTTGTTTAGCTTGTAATTCCCCAGTTGTTGAACTTTGAACATTTTTTCGCTCTGGTGGCAAGCCGGAAGGTGCAGACGACAACAGACGAGTCTCCTCAGTTAGTTCATAACTGCTGATCTGTTCCCAGTCAAGTGTCGAAACATCCCCAAGCTGAGCTGTGGCTTTTGAGGCACTCCCCAAAACCGTGATAATCACTGGTAAAATCAGCTGATATTTCCGCAATATCAATATTTGGTGTAACACTGATGCTTATTGGATGAAAGTACACTCCGCGTTTAGAGTACCAAAAACACCAGTATTGCACGTAAAGAGCGTTTTTCTCCATACAAAGGCTGGTCTTGAACAAATTTCGAGAACAAAGCTACCAGAGAGTAGAAAAATTGACCTGTGAATAGCTTTTTCGTTACCCTGTTTAATAGACTAATAAGTTCATGACAATAAAACAGACAGGCTTGGTTTGCCTGTCTCAAAAGTGCTGGCAGATGTAATTAGACACCTGTGGCTTGATTAGTGATTATAGTTGAGAGCTGAGTTTTCTTTTGTAGAGTTGGCATGGGAAATTGTACAGAAGTTTAACTGCCCCATAACCTGATCTCGATTGCAGAATAAAGAAGAAATTTTTGTCTGTCAATATTCTGAATAAATTCAAGAGTTTAATCGAGAAAATCGCCCCGCAAATTTATACTCAGTTGAGAGATTTATCGAAATCGGTAGCCTACTCCGCCTTGAACACTAACTGCCGATGCCGGACTATTTTGGTAAGCCTCAATGCCGAGTTTGGTGTCACCATAGACAACAACATTTTGACCAATTTGGGCTTCAGCACCCAATGCTAATACTGGAGCATCCTGATTACCTAAAGGTGTGGGTTGTCCGTTAGCTTCGACAAAGGAGTAGCCCGCACCAAGGTAAATGTTGGCATTATTGGTGACGGGTACATCATAGGAAATCATCGGTATAATCGCGCTAGTTTCGTCACTAAAAAGTACCGCACCTCTTAAAGAAACTGGTGTATTGGGAACTGCAAAGCGACCTTGGATATTACCACCAAAGGTAGCCGCATCACCGTCTTGTCCGCCATTAGTAAGGCCTGCTGCTACACCTGCACCTACGTAGGTTGCTTGTGTTCCCGTAGGCTTAGCTGAAGCACTACCAGCGAATAGTAAAACTGGAGCAAGCACAGTAGCTGCCAAAGCAGAAATTGATACTACAGATTTTAGCTGACGTTTCATAATTACCTCCAAGAACAGGTAAGTTTATTGTTGCGTTGTTAGTTATCAAGTCGTTTTTAGGAAAGAAAAGGTTCCAAGCTATCAAAAATTATTTAATGGACAAGTTTCTAGTTTATAGAGGCAGAAAAATAAGCCTGCTCAGTCGGTCGAAAAGTTAGTGCAGGCAAGACAAAAAAACTTGTCCTATATATATAGGATGTCTATTTAATAAATAGGTAACTGAAGTTAATAGCTGAATTTATTTCTGTGTTTTGCGAGTAGACTGTTTGTTAACTGGCACATATAGCGAAGTTATTCACTAATTATTTGGCTCCATTTGCGAGTTGAATTGTGTGAAAAATATCAGCTATACTCGCAGACTAAGCAATATATTTCATTGTAATATTTTAAATGCTTTATAACTTGCCCAATATTCGGGATAGTTAGGTATTTTCAACAAGCTTACAAGACTTAAATATCAGTAAAGCAGCAATCGCGTCCCGCTGCTTTTGCCTGATACAAAGCCTTGTCGGCTGCAGCAACCAATATGTTGGGCAAGCTTTGAGGTTTGGGTTGAATACAGGCAATACCCAAACTGAGAGTGACATATTTACTCACTGGTGACTTAATATGAGTAATATCTAAACTTCTCAGAACTTCCCGAATTTCTTCTGCTACTTGAGATGCACCGATGGCTGTGGTGTTAGGCAAAATTACAGCAAATTCCTCACCTCCATACCGAGCTACCAGATCAACTGAGCGCTTTGCACAAAAACGCAGAGCATCAGCAACCCGCCGCAAGCAGGCGTCACCGGCTTGATGACCATAGGTATCGTTATATTTCTTGAAAAAGTCAATATCACAGAGAATGAGAGATAAAGGCAATTTTTCCCTAATCATACGTTGCCACTCATCCTCAAGGTACTCATCAAATCGGCGTCGGTTGGCTACTCCCGTCAGTCCATCCAGATTAGCTAAGCGCTGTAACTCCTGGTTAGCCATCTGCAGTTGTTTATAAAGCTGAAACTGTTGGATTAAACGCCGTACCCGCTGGCGCAACACAGCAAAGTGAATCGGCTTTGTCAGATAATCAGTGGCACCGACAGCAAAGGCTCGGTCTACCGACTCTTGGTCATCAAGACCAGTAATCATCAGTACTGGCGTGTGGGAGGCGAAGTGTAGGTTTTGGTGGTCAGCATTGCCATTTCCATTACTATTTCCATTGTCATTGCCGTGGAAATAGTTTTTCTGAAAAAGCATTTGCAGTTCGGTACAGCAAGCAAAGCCATCCATTACCGGCATCAAGGCATCTAACAAAACGAGATGGGGTTTAAGGCGTTTGTAGGCTTCTAAACCTTGCTCTCCGTTAACTGCTTCGATAACTTGATAACCTTCTTTTTCCATGACTTTGCGTAACACCTGCCGCGTATATCGGTCGTCATCTATCACCAAAATGACAGGTTGTTCTTCCGGAAGAGAGACTGCTTTCATTGCTTGATATCACTGATATCGCTATCTTTAGGCTTGCTCCAGATGCCTTGAACCATTCCTACTCAGCCTCTAACAGGGACACCAGTATTGGTGTCCCCATTTTAGTGGTGCTCTTGCTAATCATTTCTAGATCCTGGCACAATCAAATCATTTTGTCTTTTCTACCAAGAAGGATAAAATTTTTGTCAAGATTGCAGTCTGGGCCTTATTCCTTCAAAAGATGGACAAAGGAATGTTAGTCATCGCCTCCCAGTAAAAGACAATGACTGATTTAAACACTATAAATCATGAGTTAGCAAATAAATTATCAGTCCAGATTAGGGTTCTGATTTTGCTAACCAAATTAAAGTTTTTGTTAATTTTCTAAGAACAAACTACACCTTATTCATCCACGGTGCTGAGTCGGCGTATACTGAGAACATCCTTCATATTTTTGATTTGAGTAAAGCTACGTTCAAGCTGTTGAAGTTCGCTGATATCGATGCATAAGTAAATGAGAGCCGGTTGACCTTCGTTAGTTTTTACTCGGGCGTTGCGAACGTTGATATATTGATCGCTCAAGCGAGACAAAATGTCTTTGAAGACACCCACCCGGTCAAGAACTTCAATTTGAACTTTTACGGGGTAAGTTTGAGGGCGGCAACTCTCAACATCTTTACGGTTCCAACTTACTGGCACAATGCGGTCTCCAGGAATACTCTCTAGACCAGGACAACCTTGCCGATGAATCGAAATACCACGCCGCTGTGTGACAATGCCAATTATCGGCTCCCCAGGAACTGGGTTGCAGCAACCAGCGATGTGATGTAGCAGCCCTTCTACACCAGTAATCGGGTTTTTCTTACTAGAAGTAGCAGAGGGGACTTTAGTAACTGGAGTTTGAGGTAAGGAAGCACCCTCCGTTTCTAGAGAGGTTTCATTCAGCGTCTGTACCATGGGTTGCTGAGCCTTAACAGCTTCTCGCAATCGGTTGACTAGCAAGTTGAGTGTTACCTCACCGTAGCCCAGACCAGCTAACAAATCTTCAACATTATGGTAGTTACAACGCTCTGCTACAGTTTGCATAGGCTCTGATTTGAGCAACGCTTCAAAGCCGTTTTTACCCAACTCTTTCTCTAAGAGTTCCCGACCACGAGCAACATTTTCTTCACGGTGCGATCGCTTATACCACTGCCGGATACGGCTTTGGGCAGTGGGTGTAACCACAAAATTTAGCCAGTCTAGACTAGGATGGCTATTTTTGCTGGTGATGATTTCGACAATATCACCGTTTTCTAAGCGAGTATCTAACACACGCCACTGACCATTAATTCTCACTCCGGCGCAGTGATTTCCTACCTCTGTGTGAATTCGATAAGCAAAGTCTACTGGTGTTGCCCCTCGACTCAAAGGTACAACATCCCCTTTCGGGGTAAAAACATAGACATCATCATCAAATAAATTGTCTTTGACGCTCTCCATGTATTCCTGAGCATCCTTGAGGTCATTCTGCCACTCCAGCAACTGCCGCAACCAAGTAAATTTTTCGTCCTCAGCCGTAAACCTTGTATAACTAGAGACGCCCGTTTCTTTATACTTCCAATGGGCGGCAATCCCAAATTCAGCAATTCTATGCATTTCCATGGTGCGGATTTGAACTTCTAGAGGACGACCTGTAAGACCAATAACCCCCGTGTGTAATGACTGATAGCGATTCGGCTTAGGTAAACCGATGTAGTCCTTAAAACGACCCGGAATCGGTCTAAAGGCATCGTGAACTACTGCTAAAGCTCGATAACACTCTTCCTTCGTCTCTACAATTAATCGCACTGCAGCAATATCATAGATTTCATGAAATCCTTTCTGCTGCCGTTGCATTTTCTGATAAATGCCATACAGGTGCTTCGGACGCCCATTAATTTCTATAGAGTGAACGTCAACAGCCGCTAGCCGCTCTCGCAGCATGTCTACTACCTTGGTCAAGCGGTCTTCTCTGTCCGATCGGCGTTCTGCCACCAGTTCCTGTACCTGTCGGTAGAAATCCGGTTCCAAGTACTTGAAAGATAAATCTTCGAGTTCCCACTTAAATCGTCCAATCCCCAGCCTGTTGGCCAATGGGGCGAAAATTTCCCTAGTTTCCCGAGCAATCCGGCGCTGTTTTTCTGGCTTGAGATGCTGCAAAGTTCGCATGTTATGTAGTCTATCTGCCAGCTTCACCACAATTACCCGGATATCAGCTGCCATGGCCAGAAACATCCTGCGGAAGTTCTCCGCTTGACGCTCGGTTTTACTGGAAAAGTTAAATTTAGAAAGCTTAGTTACGCCTTCAACTAACTGCCGCACCTCTATGCCGAATCGAGATTCTATCTCTTCTGGTGTAATTTCCGTATCTTCGACAACATCATGCAGAAAGCCAGCGGCGATCATGACACTACTACCGCCGAGATCCCTTAATAAACCAGCAACAGCGACTGGATGAGCAATGTAAGGTTCTCCCGATGCTCGATACTGGTCTTGATGCAATTGGTAGGCAAATTCAAAAGCTTTGGCAATTAAAACTATGTCCTCAGGTACTGGTTCATTAGCCTTGGAGGAAACTGCTGTGAGACAATCTTGCAGCCAGCTAGGAATATTACAATCGAGAGTTGAAACCGTTGCTATAGCCTTCATTATTCTTTCCCTAACAAATAAAACAGATACAAAACCTTGACTTAAACTGCTGTGAGAATGTTAGGGGAGTAGCAAACCTTTGGCTTGCTCTTAACTCCCCCTAAATCGTCATATTCATCTGGGACAGATATTTTGGAAATTTTCAGTTTTCTTAGATTTCTCAAGGGGCAAGCGATTTCCGGGGTGATGTGACAATAAAGCGAATGATATCGCTAGGTTAATTGCTCCGAAGTCACAGAAACTGACTTAAATGAAACCTCAGCGCCAGCTTTACGGTGACTCGTCGCCTTTATTAAAAAGACAAATTTCTTTACATTGATTCTAGAACAACCAGAATCAGAATGTTACCACCATCACACTGCCAACGCTACCGGGAATTTCGACAAGCTCTAGAAAAGATGCACCAGCAAGCTACTGCCACAGATTTAGAGGTTAAAGTACTCCGCGACCAATTCCAGGAGATTAAAAAGTTCTTTAAAAGCCAAATTGCTAATCTCAATTCAGATGAATTAGCACCAGATGATGCCTCTAGGTGGCAGTCTGTTCAGACCGAAATCTACAAACAAATGCGACTTCTAGAAACTGATATGATGCTTTTGCAGGCTGCGAGGAGTTCTACAACATCCCTTTCTCGGCAAAAGATTGTTAAAGACCGAATCAATAACTTGGTTCAATACTGCCAAGCTTTGCTTTTACTCTAGCTTGAGAATTTAGCTCTGTCGAATTACTTGCTAAGGCACTTGCCGGGAGCGCACAAAATATTTGAGACTGCTTTTTTGTTGGTATGGCATCAACTTTGATTCTGGATGAGCTACCCACCGGAGTCTGCGCTGTGTTCAAAAATACCGAAAAAACACAGCACATTTGTCAGAAGATACTTGATTAAACCACACTCCAGCCTAGGATTCCCAGGAATGTCTCTGTTTTGTGTCCAACATCTACGGGTTTTATATCCCAGCACTCAGTCAGCAGCTACTTACCATCCGGCGGTGGACGATGTTTCTTTTACTCTTGATGCCGGGGAGCGATTAGGATTAGTAGGAGAATCCGGCTGCGGTAAATCTACCTTGGGAAGAGCAGCAATGCGCTTATTACCAGCCTCAACTAGGGTAGAGGGACGGGTAAATTTTGCTGGAGAGTCGGTGTTTGATTTAACACCTAGACAACTGCGCCACTTCAGAGGAGAAGCAGTGGCTTTGATCTTCCAAGATCCCATGACACGCCTTGACCCCCTGATGACTATTGGGGAACATTGCCTGGAAACACTAAGAGCGCATCAACCCCAGCTATCACGACGCCAAACCAAAGAAAAGGCAATAGAAACACTAGAGACTGTCAACATCCCAGCTAGTCGATGGTCGCAGTATCCCCATGAGTTTAGCGGTGGCATGCGGCAAAGAGTAGCGATCGCACTAGCACTATTGCTAGACCCGAAGCTAATTGTAGCGGACGAACCGACTACTAGTCTGGATGTAACTGTCGCTGCCCAAATTTTACAGGAGCTAACACGACTGTGCCGCGAAAGGCAAATGGCACTGTTGTTGATTTCCCACGACCTAGCCATGGTAGCAGAATATTGCAGTGAAATTGCCGTGATGTACGGTGGTAAAATTGTTGAAGCTGGGTCTGCCGAAGCAATTTTACAGCGACCGCAGCATGAGTACACACAATCCCTTCTGCAAGCTGCTTTACATCTGCAAACGGTCAATGACGAGCCAAGCAAAATTACTGGTGCAGATTTTCCGCTAAATCTGCCTCGCCAATCAGAGGCTGCTCAATCAAACCCTTCCTTAGTAACAGAAAAAGATTATTCGGAAACAGGTGAGAATATTCACCTCCCAATGCCTGCGGTAATTGAGCCTCCTTTGTTGAGGGTAAGCAACTTAAAGCAGTATTACACCCTAGAGAGTAGTTTCATTGCCCAATTATTTGCCTCAGAAAGCCCCGTGATCAAAGCTGTAGATAACGTTAGCTTTGATCTTTATCCCGGCGAAGTTCTGGGACTAGTAGGAGAATCCGGCTGTGGCAAGAGCACCCTTTCCCGCACGATATTACAACTAATTCGTCCAACTTCTGGCAGCGTTGAGTTTCTTGGACAAAATTTAGTTAACTTAGATCGGCAGTCCCTGCTTCCAGTGCGTCGTCAAATTCAGATGGTATTTCAAGATCCCCATGCTTGTCTTAATCCTCTGATGACGGTAGGAAAAGCGATCGCTGACCCCCTATTCATTCACAAGCTGGCTAACTCAATAGAGGCTCAAAGCCAGGTAAGACAAATGCTGGAACGCGTAGGATTAACACCAGTAGATGATTATTATCATCGATATCCCGCCGACCTCTCAGGAGGGCAACAACAGCGAGTTGCAATTGCTCGTGCTTTGATTACTCGCCCTCAATTGCTCATTTGTGATGAGCCAGTGAGCATGCTGGATGCCACTGTTCAAACCCAGGTGCTAGAGTTAATGCGCCAGTTAAAGGAAGAATTTCATCTCACCTATTTGTTTATTACTCATGACCTTTGGGTAGCTCGATATTTTTGCGACACCATAGCAGTGATGCATCATGGTCAAATTGTGGAAAAAGGAACTACTCACGAACTGTTTGTCAATCCCCAGCATCCCTATACCAAGACTCTACTCAATGCTGCTCCCTTATTAGCTACACAGATGACGGCCAAATAGCTAATCGAAAATCGAAAATTGAGCTTTTACGCCAGTATTTGGCTAATAGCATCCATTTTCCCCTTTCAATTAACCATTTGGTGGCGAAGCTAGTCAAGAATCACGCATCTACAGACGCGATCGCATTTTGTGACAGACTACTTTGTACTAAGGGAAAATGGTTGTACATTAGTTAGTCCATCCTAGTTTACTTTTCATAGAGGTAACCGCTTTAGGTGATTAGCTGAAACTTGCAGGCTGCCTCTGAGGAGCTTACTAAAAAGTTGGAGAGTATTAAAAATGAGCTCAAAGTCCCTTTCTTGAAATCTGGGGAGGGAAATCGCCAGCTTTTGATGCCTCTATTTTTTATGAAATTTAAAGCAGTGGTTCCGACTATTGAAGGTAGTATTAGGATAAAACTATTCACCGTAATTCCGATAGATTTACTGGTAATAAAAATCATCTGTTTAGACCTGTATCTCCCATGGTTAAAACTCCAACTTCCTCAAGCTCCAAACCTTCTAAACTCGAAGGCATCAAAGAACGCAGTAACTATTTGCGTGAACCGGTAGCAACTGAGCTACAGCAAGAAACTACTCACTTCACAGAAGATGGAGTTCAACTTCTCAAGTTTCACGGGTCTTACCAGCAAGACAACCGAGACAACCGAGTCAAAGGTCAGGAAAAAGACTACCAGTTCATGCTGCGCACTCGCTCACCAGGAGGGTTTATTCCACCTGAGTTGTATCTAACTTTAGATAAGCTATCTGAGGAGTACGGTAACCAAACCCTTAGGGTGACTACGCGCCAGGGCTTTCAGGTTCATGGTATTCTCAAGAAAAACTTAAAGACGGTAGTCTCCTCGATTGTCCGTAGTATGGGATCAACCTTGGGGGCTTGCGGTGACCTAAACCGCAACGTCATGGCACCAGCGGCACCTTATAAAAATCGATCAGAATATCAGTATGCCTGGGAGTATGCTGATAAAATTGCCGACCTGCTCACACCTCAAACGGGCGCTTATTACGAAATTTGGTTAGATGGCGAAAAGGCTATCAGCGCCGAAGAAGACCCGCAAGTCAAGGCAGCACGACAGCGCAATGTCAATAACACCAACTTTACGGATAAAGAGGAACCAATTTACGGGGAACATTATATGCCCCGCAAATTTAAGTGCTGTGTAACCGTTCCGGGAGATAACTCCGTTGATCTTTACACTCAGGACGTCACTTTAGTAGTGATGGTCAATGAGCAAGGAGAACTCGAAGGATTCAATGTTTTGGCAGGTGGCGGTTTAGGACGCACTCATAATAAGGAAGAAACCTTTGCTCGGGCGGCTGACGCTCTTGGTTATGTCGCCAAAGACGATGTCTACGACTTACTCAAGGCGATTGTGGCAACACAGCGGGACTACGGAGATCGAGTTAATCGCCGTCATGCCAGAATGAAATACCTACTTCATGATTGGGGCGTTGAGAAGTTCCGCGAGACAGTGGAAGGTTACTTCGGCAAAAAATTAGCACCCTACAAACCGCTACCCGCTTTCAAATATTACGACTACCTGGGATGGAATGAGCAGGGAGACGGTAAGCTGTTTGTGGGAATTTCTATTGAGAATGGTAGAGTCAAAGACGAAGGCACTTTCCGCCTTAAAACTGCTCTACGGGAGATTACCCAACAATTTGCCCTACCGATGCGGCTAACACCGAATCACAATCTGATCATTTATGAGATTGAACCGGAGCAACAACTAGCACTAGACCAACTGCTTGACCGATATGGTGTTCAAATCTCTCCAGAAGGGATTGAACCCCTAGTACGCTACTCCATGGCTTGTCCAGCACTACCGACTTGTGGCTTGGCAATTACCGAGTCAGAACGGGTAATTCCCAGCATTATTGAGCGGATTAGAGCGCTACTAGATAAACTCGGTTTACCAGAAGAGCATTTTGTGATTCGGATGACTGGTTGCCCCAACGGCTGTGCTAGACCTTATATGGCAGAATTGGGATTTGTCGGCAGTGCACCAGAAAGTTACCAAGTTTGGCTAGGAGGTTCGCCCCATCAGACGCGGCTAGCTCAACCTTATGTAGACCGTATGCCAGTCAAGGAATTGGAAGCTTTTCTAGAACCAATATTTGTCTACTACCAGAAAGAGCGGCAAACTGAGGAAAGTTTTGGTGATTTTTGCGATCGCGTCGGTTTTGATGCCATTCGGCAGTTTACTGTTGCCTATCAATCTCCACCATTAAATCCTCAGTCTGATACTGGTTTTGCTAGTGAGGTAGTAATACCAGAACCCTCCACCACAAAAACTATCAGTAAAAATCGCAGTCGTCGGATTAGAGTTAATGACGATCTACATGAGCGTTTGAAGGCAGCTGCAACTAAGCAAGGTAAAACCATGACTGAGTTAGCAGCCCAAGCTCTAGAAGCCTATCTCACCAAAGATTAAACCTAATCGGTCAAAAAAAATAGCTTTATTGCCATCAGTTTTCTGCTAACTGGTGGCAATTTTCTTGAGAAGAGGCTTCTCTCTAAAAGAAGATTACTCTTAACTGAAACTAAGCTAAATTATTCCAGCAAGTACTATCAAACTCTAGCTACCGTCATAATCAGGAGGTGTTATTGCTATTACTCAATCTCAAATCACCCAATTGGGTATTAATGTTCTACTCTCTCCATAAAAAAATTCTTGCAAGTAAACAGCGTCTTGCTCAATTCTGGAATAAAAATAGCGGCGACTGGCATTGGTTAACGGAAAATCCGGTGCCGATTGCCAGCTTAAATCGCAGTCTTTGGAAAGCTTCAGTTCCTTCGTTCCGCTTCTATTTTTTGCTCGCCCTTTCTGGTGTAATTTCAACATTGGGGTTGTTGGCTGGTAGTGCAGCCACAATTATCGGGGCAATGATTATCGCTCCTTTAATTGGGCCAATTACTGGCATTGCCTACTCGATGGTGGTAGCTAATCGCCGTCTATTAAGGCGGTCGAGTTTGACCTTATTCACTGGCGTCTTGATGACAATTGCCACCTCAATCGCGATTGCTTCCTTAATAGATCTAAGAACCTTAAATCCAGAAATTACGGCGCGGGTGAATCCGACGTTAATGGATTTGGGTGTTGCGATCGCTGCTGGTGCTGCGGGAGCTTTTGCGCGATCGCGTCGCAGTATCGCTGATGCATTGCCGGGAGTAGCAATTGCCGTGGCATTGGTTCCTCCCTTGAGTGTCATTGGTATTGGCATAGCTAGCCTTGACCTGAAAGTGACAACTGGTGCCTCTATTTTATTTTTGACAAACTTGATAGGAATTATTTTTAGTGGTGGCCTGGTACTCTTGTGTCAGCGTTACGGTAGTCTGGAAAGAGCTCGGAGCGGTTTGGCTGTTTCTGTGTTGGCGCTATCTTTGTTAGGTTTGCCTTTAGGATTGTCTCTGAATAACCTCTTAGTCGAGGAAAATGTCCGCCGCAGTGTGGCGTATCTGATTAGCCGTCGGACGTTAACATTTTCCAATACAGATATCCGCGTTGTCAGGGTGCAACCTCAAGAGAAGGGAGTGTTTATCGATCTCGAAGTAGCGGCAGAATCGGACTCAATTTCTGAGCGACAAGTCGAGTTAGTACAAGATTTTCTTTCTGCTCAACTGAAAAAGCCAGTGAAGTTATCTGTAAAGGTGATTCCGGTTAGGATATTTCAGACACCCTCTATTTCTAGTAGTCTGTCGAGCTTAAATTGATGGGCTGGGACAAGGGGGATAAGGAGGAAGTGTTTTAATTTTTGCACCTCAAATCTATCTTGATGTTCTAATAGTTAAAGGAGAATTGATTGGCTCAACTGCAAAGGTTGGTAATCACAACAGCGCAACGCCAAAACCAGCAGATTTCATTAACAGATGCTCAACAGCATTACTTGTGTAGGGTGTTGCGGCTTGAGAGTGGCGATCGCTTTATTGCCATGGATGGACAAGGTGGCTGGTATATTAGCGAGTTAGATACTAGCCTTACTCAAGCGCGGATTATTGAGTCTGTTGCGGTGAACACCGAGTTACCTATAATGGTGACCTTAATCGCGGCTATGCCTAAAGGGAGTGGATTTGAGGAGGTGGTAACTCAAGCTACGGAGTTGGGTGTAGCTCGTATTATCCCGACAAAGAGCGATCGCACGTTGCTTAATCCCAGTCCCCAGAAAGTGGAACGTTGGCGACGCCTTGCTCAAGAAGCTGCAGAACAATCGGAACGTCAAGTTTTACCAAAAATTCTCAACCCAGTTGAGTTTACTGCTAGTCTAAAACTAACTGAAACCTTAAATACCCATCGCTATATTTGCGTGGCTCGTCGTCAAGCTCCCCATCTCCTCAGTTGCTTAGAGCAAGGATTACGGTTGGAGGCTGGTCAACCATCAGAAGTTGTTATTGCTACTGGTCCCGAAGGGGGATTTTCTAGCGCAGAAGTTGAGCTGGCCATAGCTGAGGGATTTCAAGCTGTTGGCTTAGGGCGTCGCATTCTGCGAGCTGTTACTGCTCCGATCGTTGCTTTGTCTTTGGTAGCATCAGTGGGGGAGGAAAAATAGAAAATGGAAAATGGAGCTTTCAACACCGGAATCTGGCTTATAGCCTCAATTTTCTATTAACCATTTAACAATTTAACCCTTTTCAACAAAATCGCCAGGATTCCCCCACCTCGAAGCAAATGAGGGTTTAGCTCACAAAGCGCAGGTGGGGGGAGGAATTGCGGGACGGCGTAAGTATGGAGTCGTCCAAGCTACTTGCCATTGCTTCACGACAATGATAGTGTAAGACAACATCGTGAAAGTATCATGGGCCAAACCCTAACTGCCAAATTAAAACTAGAAGTCACCCAGGAGCAAAAAGAACAGCTCCGGGTGACTTCTTTGGCATATAAGGACGCATTGAATTACACATCTGGTGTTGCCTTCGAGATGGGTAAAACCTACAACGGCACCAAGATACAGAAGAAAGTTTATTACACACTGCGGGAGAAGTTTAGACTACCTTCGCAAATGGCTTGTAATGTTCCCCGTCAAGTTGGAGCAACCTATAAGTCATTACGGACAAAGTTGAAGCACAACGAGGAGGCATTTAAAGCGGGTCGTACCAAGAAACGATACAAGGGATTGGATAAACCACCTAAGTACGTTTCTCGTACCTGCACCTTAAATTATCAGCGTGATTACTCATTTATTAAAGACCAGAAAGTAAGTGTCATCACTTTATCTGGTCGAATCAAGGTAAATTATCAGGGATACTCCAAGCATCTTTATCTGATTAATTCTGGAGTAGCCAAAATTGGAGCGGCAAAACTTTGGTACTCACGCGCCAGGAAAACTTACTACTTGTTAGTAAGCATGGAGGTGGAAATACCAGAGCTAACACCGAACAATATAAACAGAGTCATCGGTGTAGATGTTGGGCAGCGCTATATTGCTGTTGCCGCAGATACCCGAAATAAGGCTCAGTTTTTCAGTGGTAAACAGGTGAGGCACAAAGCTTCTCGTTATGTAAAAGCGAGAAGGTCTTTGCAGCGTAAAGGCACCCGTAGTGCAACCAAAAGATTAGTTGCTTTATCTGGACGGGAGAGACGGTTTATCGCTGATACGAATCACTGCATTGCTAAGCAAGTTGCAGAGCCTAACACCCTGATTGGATTGGAGAATCTAACCCATATCCGAGAGCGGACCAAGCCCCAGAAAAAGGGCAAGAAAGCGTCGCACAAACAGCGTAGAGCTAACAGCAACAAGGCTCGTTGGTCATTTGCACAGCTGCACGGCTTTATTGATTACAAGGCTGTGTTGTCTGGAAGTTTGGCTGTCAAAGTAGATGCTCATTATACTTCTCAGGCTTGTCCCTGCTGCGGTCACACATCCAAAGGAAATAGGCCCAACAAGGGTCTAACTTTTGTGTGCCAGCAGTGTGGTTATGTTCTCCATTCCGATTTGATTGGTGCTCGAAATGTTGCACTTAGAGTGTTGCTCTTTCGGCAAGACTGGGAGAGTACGGGGCGTTTTTCAGCCGTCCCTGATGCGTCGTCGGATGAAGGCAAAGCCGATAGCGAAGCGGTAGCGAGGCAACGAGCGTCGCGCCTTTCGAGGTATTCGGAACTGCGCTGGACGATAGATGCAATCTCCACCCTCAGCGAAACGCAGCCGTCAGGCGAAGTGTAGCAGGGTGGAGTCGTTGAATTGTTCTTTAGCGATAAATCCCAGTGTCACCTCAAGCGGGGGGATATTAATTGATTGACGAAGTTGCTCATGCCTTGGAGTGCCAAGATTATCGAACAGCGGCTCGATTGCTCAAGCAGTTGTTGAAACAGGAACCGCAAAATCCTTGGGTAAAGCTTTATCTGGGACGCTTCCAAGAAGATACGGGAAAATTAGAGACGGCTCAAAAGGTTTACCGACAGTTACTGCAAAATACAACCAATCCTAAGGTTATGTCTCAAGCGCGTCAGGGACTGGAGCGTTTGGCGGCTAGGGAACAGAAGCAGCGACAAGAAGCTCTCACTCAGGCAACTGCTGACCCTAGTAATAGGCAATTAGGGGTTTTGATACTTGAACCAATTAGTGCCTCGGCAAAGCAGGTTGCTGCTCAACAATTGGCTCGTATCATGCAAATAGACCCTTATACGGCAAGGCTACAGCTACCGACAAGGGGTTGGCGTCTGTATCGCACAGGGCCAGTGGGAGAACTGGAGTTTTATGCTTCCTCGCTACAGCAAGAGTCGATTCCCTGCTTTTGGGCTGCTTTAGCGGATATCCAGAAGATCAGTGTTTTTGGCGTCGATTATTTTTCTGAGGGTGATCATCGCATCACGAATTCTACCACCTCTCAAGCTGCGGTTATTTGCCGAAACACCCAAGGTCAAAAGGGTTCTCTTACCTTTAATTGGTCAGAAGTGACTCAAAGAGTAGAAGGACTTTTGCCACTTTTTGAAGAAGTTGTTGATCTTGACGTTCGTCGTAAATTGACACGCAAAACCCAGACCTTAGATTATGTGCAGTTTTGCGACCTGCATTTACCCCAAAGAAGTACTATTCTACGTTTTTGCGATCGCCAATATCAGTTTCAGCAGGGAATTGCTTTCACCACAAAACAAAAAAACTCAGAAAACAGTCAATTAGCAGAGTCAACCCTGCGTCAAGGAACTACTAGACTTAACTGGAATAACTTATTGGATTTCCTTAACCATCGACTGCCTCAGCTACCAGTTTGGTCTGATTTCACTAATTTTGCCGAAGCAGCAGTGGATTATAGAGAAATGCTGAGACGCCTGCCGTCTCACATTGACCTATTTCGCCGTGAAGAGACGCCCTGGGACTCAGCATTTCAGTTGTATAGTGGACTAATTTTTCTCAAAAATGCCTCCGAGAAATAAAGACCCTTTAGTTGCTCGGTGTCTTCACCTGACGCGCCATATCTCGGAAGGTGTTCATGCTTGGGCCAGGACGACGCCGGGAATTAGTCGCCTTAGGCAGCAGGTAATTAGGAGCAAACGTCACTCCAGGCTGAGGTTCAACTTTGCCATTGCTGGTAGCTGCTGTTGAAGTAGGCTGAGGCGTTGCCTTGGGTGCCTTGGCTGGTTCCGATTTCTCTGCTTTCTTTGCGGCTTTATTTGCTGACTCAGCCTTAGGCGCTTCATCTTTTTTGGGAACGGTTATCTCTGCTAGTTGCGGCTTTTTGGCTGGTTCCTGCTGGTTAACGCCGCTTGCTTCGTCTAGTTCCAGGAAAAACTCTTTCCCTTTTTTCGCTTTGGGAGTACTTGAGTCCCCATCTTCTGATTTTTTCTTGCTACCGAACAAATTGTTGATAAAACCAAACATTATACAAATACTCCTGTTTTTTAGATGAATTTAACTGAGTTGCCAAAGATGGAATACAGACCACGCCAGCTCTAATACAAGACTGCCACTTATCACATCCACAAGAGAATGCGGCTTGCTCTTAACCCCAGAAGCTTGCCCTAAAACTAACAGTCATGGTTGAAAAAACAGACTACTTAACTAAAGCCCTAAAAATCCTGTTACCAGAAGTCTATGTTTGACTAATCCCTCTCCTCTGGAAAGCCCTGCTTCCAAAACTGTTTCCCCCGTGTTGCTTTACCCGTCATATCTTCGGCGGTTCTGCAATAATCAAGCGAGTTACGTGCCTTGCTTGAAGAGGTGGGCTAGTTTATGTCTGCATTTTACCGTACCACCATGTACTTACTTGCTTTTCTGAACAACCATCAAGGTATGGGGTTTTGAACTGGAAAAACTTAATCAGTTTTTCCTATAGTTACAGCCAGATCGAATTATGAGTTTTTCTGGTGTAGCAGTGCAAGATTCATTGAGATTTCTTAATGAAATTTAATATTTTACTGCGGCAGGTAGGGTTGCCGAGTTTTGATGGTCACATACTTAGTAGGTATTAGTAAGCTTAAATAACAAAATATAACTAGATTAGAGCAAGTACATAGATACTTCAGCTTAGAAGATAACTTGCTAGTACGCAGAAGGTTGGTAAATTCAGATGTCTTAGTTTGTCAGCAATCTAGTTGATTACAAACTGGCAAACTTGTCTGTTGCTTCAATCAAGGCGGATAGTGTACCAGGTTCTGACATTGAATGACCAGCATCTGGAACGACGATTAACTCTGCTTCTGGCCAAGCGCGATGCAACTCCCAAGCTGATACCATGGGACAAACTACATCGTAGCGTCCTTGGACAATTACACCAGGAATATGGCGAATGCGATCAATATTTTGCAGTAGTTGATCTTCTGATTCAAAAAAGCCTTTGTTGACAAAATAGTGGCATTCAATTCTGGCAAAAGCCGCAGCGAAATGATTGTTACCAAACCTTTTCATCAGACCTGAATCTGGGAATAATTTACTAGTACTTGCTTCCCATACTGACCATGCACGAGCAGCTTCTAAGCGCGTTTCTAGATCTGGACTGGTTAATTTTTGGTAATAAGCCGAGAGTAGGTCATGATGTTGTTCTACGGGAATTGGTTTGAGGTATTCTTCCCAAGCTTCTGGAAAGATATTACTGGCTCCTTGTTGATAAAACCAGCGAATTTCTTTTTGCCTAAGCATAAAAATGCCACGCAGAACTAGTCCTAGGCAGCGTTCCGGATGGGTTTGACTATAGGCTAAGGACAGAGTGCTACCCCAACTTCCTCCGAAGACAACCCACTGTTCAATACCTAACTTAGTGCGCAGTTTTTCTATATCCCTGACCAAATCCCAGGTAGTATTCTGCTCAAGTTCTGCATGAGGGGTACTTTTACCGCAGCCTCGTTGGTCAAAAATTACAATACGCCATTGGGTGGGATTGAAATACTGACGATATTTAGGTACGCTACCACCCCCAGGCCCGCCATGCAAGAAGACAACGGGCTTTCCTTGGGGATTACCAGACTCTTCAAAATAAATGGTGTGGATATCGGAAACCTTTAAGCTTCCCTGGTTGTAAGGTTCGATGGGTGGATAAAGTTCTCGCATGGTTTTGGGGTAGGGTGACAGCTTCCAGCTTACCGTTGTCGGCTGCTATTCCTAAATGCGATCGCGTTTTTCATAATCACTAGGTTGATGAAACGCTCTCGTCGAGAAAGCCTAGGGTGCTTTTTCAAACTCGAAGGTGTCATTCTGACCTCAACGAAGAATCTAGATTTTTCGTTGAGGTCAGAGATGCTGGCGCTACTAACGTCGCTACCGCTTCGCTAACACTCTGCTTTGCACCATTCAGCACGACAAAATTGATACTTTGAAAACACGCCCTAGCTCACTCACTTATGATGAAACAAAAATAGATTGTCTGTTACATCTCGTCCTACCCTGAAAAAAACACAAGCACCTACTCCCCTCAAAAAACCAGTTTGTTAGGTTTTTTAGTTGCACAGCTTAGTCCTTTACTTCTTCAGTTTCTTTATAAATATCCTCATCATCTTCAATTTCATCAGATTCCTGCTCATCCTCCTCAGAAGAGTCTAGCAAATCTCGAACTTCAGCAAAGGAGTCATCTGATTCAGAAGATTCTTTTATCTGCTCATCAATCAATTCAACTTCAGGTAATTTTACATGAAAGTCTCTTCTCCAATTTGAAATCGAAGTTTCATTCCAGTTAATCTCATTACTGACGTCCTCTTTAGTACGTTTTATCAATTCTCTCACGCCTTCCGAGGAATTCAACAATATCATTTTGACAAGTTCTATGCATTTTTCAGTTCCCGATCCTGTAGTAATCATGGTTAGTTTTTCATTTGGTCGCACTAGAACACTAGACCAATGAGATGCATTTCGGTCGAAAAAGCCATCTTTATCCATTTTAGTAATACTAAGCGAAATGGCATCAATAATTGCTGGAATGCGGTACTCTACTCTTATCTTAAGTAAGAACCTTGAAACAGCTGAAAAAAGAATTTTTTGTCCTAGTACAGTATATAGAATACTGGAATCTCTTAATTCTTTTATACTTAATTTTTGACTTGTATTTAATCGGGCTGGCTCTGGTTGAATAGGAATATCGATGCCTACGTGCTTAATCTGTGATACCCAATCCTTGAATGGCTGAAGTTCAGTAAAAAACCACTTAAGTAATTTTTTGGTGCCTATTTCCAGAAGTTTAGGATGAGACTCATAATAAGTCTCCAGAGCCATATTACGCTCACTTGGTGAATTGAATGATTTCTTTAAAGCTTGTTTTTGATAATCTTTTAATAATTCAACAGTACATTGACTAACCAAATCTAGAGTGGTTAGGTAAGGTTCTGATTGAGTTAAGTTTCTTGATTTTGAAGACCATTTAACAAATTTATCTTCAAGCACTCCTTCCTCTAAAAGCTTTCGAGGAATCAAGGCTGATATTTTACTATCATCGAGTAATAATTGAGTTTGTTTATCGATTGATTTGGCAGTCTTGTTTATAACTGTAAATATATTGCGAGTTGCTTTGATTATCTCATCTCTTACAGTTTCGCTTGAGTCTGCATGACCAACCCTGCCAAGATTACCGAACACTAGATAAACAACTGGTATATCAAAGGTTTCTGAACATTTAAAATTGTCATTTATTTGTTGAGGGCTTAGAGGCTCTTTTCCAGTATGGGCGTTCCAATACCTCTTTAATGAAAGAAGTCTATGTTGACCATCAATTACAATTCTAGCTACGTTCTTATACAGCTTTAAATTGACCCATTTTTCGACAGTTTTTCCCTGACTACTAACTGTAGAAAAGTCCCAAAACTCTGTTTGGTTATTCGAGTTGGGCAAAAGCACGACTACAATTGAATTAAAAAAACGAATTCCACCCTGCGCTAGGTAAGAAAATATTTCTGTATTAGCTCTGTTTTCATCTAGTTTTCTCTGAACTCGTTCCGAGAAGCTCCAACTGCCTTGAATTTCATCAGCAAATCTAATATTTTCAACTGCATCACTCTGATCGAGAGTTGTTATGAAGTACCTAACCTCACCGAACGTACCGCTAATCGCCTTGTATTCAATAGTCTCTGGAGACTGATTATCTAATTCCATTTTCTAACTTCTTTGTGTATTAAACTTAGGTTGACATAGTTGAATTAACAAGCTTTCCAGCTCTCTAGAAATATTTTTGGGGCAAGGGAGACAAATGAATAAAAATTCATCATTTTGCCTTAAACTTGCGCACTTTGAAAAAAATCCATCGTCTCGCTCCAAATGCTGAACAAATCGATCCCTTAAGTTACTTGCAGTGCCAATGTAATCTGGGCGTTGGAGAATACTAGATGAGATTAGGAGATTTTTTAAAATTCTTCTTTCTTTAGGCTGAGAGACAGCTTTGATAAATTGATCCATTTTTTGAGACAAACCCACTGACTCTCCACAAGTATCGACAATAAACTTACTTCTATTATCTTTCTCAGAAAACTTTGTTTTAAATACAGTATTTTTTATGCGAGCATCTATATGCTCCGATAGCTTATCCTCTAAAAAATCAAACGCATGATATAAGGCATAAATACCTGAAGTTTCAGGAAGATAATCTGCAGCCGATATCGTTGCTGTTACTACGGTAAAGTTTTTGAAAAAGTTGTCGTGAACTGTTTCTTCCATAGAGAAAAATTATCAAAAGATTAGATCAGTAAGCTCTACGTTCTTTTTAGACAAAGTCCCGCTAAACAGGGTTTCCTGCTTCGTTGCTTCTTTCACATCAAGCACAGAGATGGACAACGATTCGTTATGCTACCGGCAGAGTCTCTTCTAGATAGTCTTTATCGAGCTTAACTCACACAGGGTATCCTTACCGATTGCAGCCTTGCCATCGCGAAACTTTTCCTGGATAATCCGACGTATTTTCACTATATTAAAAAATGTAACGTAAATTAGAAAAACTCAAAATTTATGCTGACTACAGCACGATACGAATTTATTCTGCGACGTTTAGCAACAATCTTGGCGGTTGCCATCCTTACCCTGTCGCTGGTTGCAGCTATCAGCGGTATACTCTTGGCTTTTTACTATCAACCATCAGCAGTCGGCGCACACGAGTCGTTAAAGTACCTGAGTACGGAAGTTGACAGTGGCTGGCTGGTGCGCGGTGTTCACAATGCGGCCGGTAACAGCGTAATCGTCGTCGCCTTGATAGAAATCGTCGTGATGTTTCTCGGTAGGCAATTTAGCCGCAGTTGGCTCACTGCTTGGATTAGCGGCATTTTGTTTACCCTAAGTGCAATCGGCTTAGGATGGACAGCGATGATTTTAGACTGGACTCAGACAGGATACTGGCGTCTCAAAGTTGAGCTTGGTTCAATAGAGGCGATTCCTGTCATCGGTTCCCAACTACGAGATATTCTCACAGGTGGCTCTGGCCTCAACACGACAACCGTAGAACATATGTATACTCTGCATAGCTACGTGCTGGCAGTTGGAGCAGTTGTCTTAGCCGTCATCCATCTCGGCGGAGTACTGGTGCAAGAAATAGAACTGAAGCAGGGCGTTAGGTTCCGTTTAGAGAAACTGGTTGCTCCGTTCGTAGCATCTTCCACTGAACAGGAAACCGATTCAAATGCTCAAACCCTTACTACTAGTGGCTCGCAAAAGTAAACTATTTACCAATGCAAAAGCGACTAAAAATTCGGTCAAGTACTGATTCTGTAACCCCTTCCCCGGTAATTTCTCCTAATGCTTGAATCGCACCCCGTAAGTCAATTGTCCAAAAATCTAAGGGCAACTGTTGGGTAATGGTTTCTTGCACTTGCTCAAGAGATATTTTGGCACTAGTTAAGGCAGAAGCTTGCCGTTGATTAATGGCTAAATCCCAATCAGCGGCTTGAATATTTCCCATTTGTACTGCCTCAAGAATCGCTTTCTCTAAAGCATCAATGCCTTGGTTAAGTGCCGCCGCTGCCGTCACTACGTGCTTAATGCCGCTAGGATAGGTAACTGTCTCAACTGAGGCGAGGTCAGTCTTATTAACTACTAAAATTAGAGGACGATCTTGCACTTGTTCGTAGATTATTTGATCAGCAGCACTCCAGTTAGTTGTTGCCTCAACTACCAGTAATACCAAATCAGCAGCCTGTGCAGCACGGCGCGATCGCTCTACGCCAATTTTTTCAACCTGATCAACTGTCTCTCTAATTCCGGCGGTATCGAGTACCTGTACAGGAATTCCACCAACTACCAACTGAGACTCAACCAGATCGCGGGTGGTGCCTGGTAACTCAGTAACAATAGCGCGATCGCAACGACTCCAGGCATTCAACAAGCTAGATTTTCCCACATTGGGGCGGCCAACAATCGCCACTTTTAAGCCAGTGCGTAATAGTTCTCCCTGATCCGCTGTCGCTAGTATTCTCGATACTTCTGCTAAAACTTGATTGAGTTGAGCAACAATCTCAACTTCATCCAGGGGCGGTAAATCGTCCTCAAAATCAATCCGAGCTTCAATCTCTGCTAAGATGTCTAGGCAGGTTGCTCTCAAGTGGCGAATCGGCGCAGCTAGTTTTCCCTGTAAACCAGCTAAAGCAGCTTGAGCAGCAGCAGGTGAGCGAGAGCCTACTAATTCTGCGACACTTTCTGCCTGAGTTAAATCTAGGCGTCCGTTGAGAAAAGCCCGTAAAGTAAACTCTCCTGGTTGTGCTAACCTGGCACCCTGTTCTAGGCAAAGCTGCAATGTTTGCTGTACTGGCACGATTCCGCCATGGCAATGGAACTCTACTACATCTTCACGAGTGTAGGAACGCGGCGCTTTCATGATTAAGAGTAGCGCCTCATCAACTAGCTGTTGCGTTTGGGGATGACGCACATAGCCGTAGAGAATGCGGTGACTATCCCAAGTTTGATGTCCTGGCGCGTGGAACAGAGTACGAGCGATTGCCAGCGCCTGTGAACCGGACAACCGCACAATGCCGACACTTCCTTGTTGTGGCACTACAGCAGTAGCGATCGCTGCTATTGTTTGGCTCTGGTCGAACCTTTCGGACATCTTATTTATTATCCCCTCAAAATCCCAGATTATCTTAATTGATGATAATTTGACCCGAATTCTAGTAAGTTTTCCAGGTTCAAGCAAATCTCAGCAATGGTAATTTGTAATAACTCTGTCATTAACTGAGCAGAGTAAGCAGGACATCTATTACAAAGAAATGCACAATCTTACTAAGACAATTTATGTTACAGCACATCGTGGCAGCTCAGAAGACGCTCCCGAAAACACGTTGAGTGCTCTTAATTTGGCAATTCAGCAGCAGGCTGACTATGCCGAAATTGATGTTCAACAAACCAAGGATGGCTCTTTAGTGGCACTCCATGACAGTAATCTTAAAAGGGTTGCTGGTGTTGATCGGCACATTTGGGAGCTTACCGATAAAGAGGTGTCAATGCTTGATGTGGGGAGTTGGTTTTCCTCAGATTTTGCTGGCGAAAGAGTACCTTTTTTTGGAGAGGTAATAGATGTAGTAAAAGGTAAGCTCAAACTCAATATTGAACTCAAAATTAATGGGCATGAACAGAACTTAGCAGAGCGTATTACTGCATTAATTGATGACCATGGCTTAGAAAAGCAATGTGTGATTACCTCTTTTAATTACGAAATTCTTGCGCAAATCAAGGCTCTTAATCAACAAATTGCTACTGGTTTAATTATTGCTAAATCTGTAGGAAAGCTGGCTGAGTTAAATATAGATTTCTATTCTATTCACAAAAGACTGGCTACTGCTGATTTTATCAAAACTGCCCATGATCAAAACCGGGATGTTCACGTTTGGACAGTTAATAAAATCAAGGACATGAAAAAATTATTGAATCTCCAAGTCGATAATATTATTACTAACAGACCAGAAACTTTGAAATTATTGCTGCAAAAACTTTAACGGCTTGATACTTTTGGCTTTCTGCTTCTTCTTTGAAGATGTTGTTAATTTCTTCTTTTAGTCACAAATACCATTGCCAGTAAGGCTGCTACAATCACTAACGCTAGAGAAGTTGAGTTAATCAAATTGATCATTGTTAATTTGCCTCTCGTTTTTTTGTTGAAAATGAAAAAATTATTTCATGGGTTGAAACTATTTACATCAACATCAATAAAATGCTCATTCCCATATTTTTTGTATCTCGTGTATAACTGCGTACACTAGCAATAGAATAATCACTAATCAAATCTAATTGCTTCGATCCAAAGAAATAGATTTTTTTACTCCTCTAGAAAGAGGTTGTTCTTCAGCTTAGGTATAGCGGAGTTACCAGGTCACCTTTCTTGATTAATTTAATTTTATTTATAAGGTTATTTGATGATTAATACTTATTTGCAACAACTAGAAGACTTACTGCTCCAAGAGGGAAAAGACCCTTGTGTGCTGAGTGCTATTGGTACTTTTCCGTACTAAATCTCTCTAAAGGAGGATAAGTTTACTCTACTGACTTTAGTACATTCATCAGTAACCAATGACTTAGCTGCTGACTACCAGCAGCCGATTATCTGGTTGTCTGGTAAGAAAATTATCTTTTATTCTTAACGCCAGTGATACTACGCTGGTTTTTTCTTGCTTGCTCTCCCTCGTCTTCTATTTCTAAAAACTTGAGCGAGGAGAGTCAAATATGTCCATATCTAAAACTAGGCAGTTGTCCGATAATAACCTAATATTAGCTACTCTACCAAGAGAGGAATACCAGCGCCTTGCTCCCTATCTAGAAACTGTCTATCTCTCTTTGGGACAGGTTCTTTACGAGCGGCGGGAAGTGATTGAATATATTTATTTTCCCACTCATTCCATGGTTTCTTTAGTTGCCCTTCTCCGGGATGAATTAATCACAGAATTTGCCTTAGTGGGCAATGAAGGAATTGTCGGTATTCCTGTGCTGTTGGGTAGTAATATCACCAATAGCCGCGCTATTGTGCAGCTTGCCGGTACTGCCCAGAAGATTGACGCCAACATACTAAAAACTGAGTTCCAACGGGGACAGAATTTACAAAAACTTTCACTTCTTTATACGCAAGCATTACTCAACCAAGTTGCACAAAATGCTGTTTGCAAATCCCACCATAACGTAGAAAATCGCCTTGCTCGTTGGCTACTCTCGGTTCAAGACTGTGTTAAAACAGATGAGTTGCAGCTAACTCAAAAGTATATCTCTTACTTATTAGGTACACGCCGTGCCACGATCACGGAGGCAGCTATTAGTCTCCAGGATAAGGGCGCAATTAGCTATAGTCGCGGTAAGATTATCATCCTTGATCGTGAAATTTTGGCTGTTAATGCTTGTGAATGTTACGAGGTCGTTCGAGAGGAATATCATCGATTATTTGGTGTTAAAAAAGACTAAGTTGCCTATCGCGTACGCTAGCGTACATACGTTGCAACTCGGAATATGCTAAGTATTTTTGGGCAACCTTGTAGTGAATCTCATTGGGTAATTCATTAACCTACCGACAAGCTATCAAGAACTTGGGAAATAGTGCTTTGAGGCTAAACTTTCCTTCTTGTATTGTCAGTTTTTTTTGAACAATACTCAAAATCTAAGGAGACTTAAGCACCCCATGCCCCAAAGCGATTTTGTACCAGTCAACAAGCTACTGGCTTCTCTACCTAAACTAGAGTATCAGCGTCTTGCTCCCCACCTAGAACAAGTCTCACTTGCCCTAGGGCAAGTCATTTATGAATCTAGAGAAGTGGTTAAACATGCCTATTTCCCCAATCAGGCAATGGTTTCTCTAGTCTCTATCCTAGAAAACGGCTCGACGGCTGAAGTTGGTATGGTAGGCAATGAAGGAGTTGTGGGCTTTCCCATATTTTTGGGAGGAGGCTTTGCCACTAACCGCGCGGTTGTGCAAATTGAGGGCCCAGCGATGAAAATGGAGGCTGAGATCCTGAAAGCCGAGTTCCGTCGCGGGGGTGCGCTGCAAAGACTACTGCTACTCCACACCCAAGTACTAATTGCCCAAATTAGCCAAACCGCCGCCTGTAACCGCCACCATCTATTAGAGAAGCGACTCGCCCGCTGGTTACTAACCGCCCAGGATTGTGCTCTTTCTAATCATTTACAGCTAACTCAGGAATTTATCTCCGATATGCTGGGCACCCGTCGCGCGGGTGTGACGGTAGCAGCTGGTACGCTACAAAAAGCAGGAATTATCAGTTATTCCCGTGGTAAGATCACCATTCTTGACCGGGAAGCTTTACAAGCAACTGCCTGCGAGTGTTACGAAGTTGTCAAAAGTGAGTTTCAGCGGTTACTTGCCACCGAACGCGACTGATTCTTAGAGGGGAAGTAATTTCGGGTTTAAGTACGGTAGCGTACTGACTTTTGAGTATAATTCTGTCATGGTAAACCCATAGCAACAAGTTGGTGAACTATGAGCTGGTAGTTGCTACCCCTGAGGTTCTACAAGTTTGACAATCGAAATGTGGTAAATTGTTGGCTTGCCTAAACAAGTGAAGGGCTACCAAGAAAATTCCGTCTTTTATTATTGATCTAATTACCTCAATACCAAAGAAAGTCTAACGAGTCATGATGGTAGCACACTAAGGGTTTGCTGTTGAGGATAAACATCAAAGTTAAGTCGGGTGCATCCCATGAACTCTTATTTTGTCAAAGGTCTGCGGTTACTAATAGTTGATGACAACTCTGATTCAAGAGAGTTACTTACCCTGCTGTTTGAAGAGGAAGGAGCTGAGGTAATTGCCGTGAAATCGGCAAGCGAAGCTATAGAAGTATTAGAACATATTCAACCAGATATCTTGCTCAGTGACATCTTAATGCCAGGGGAAGATGGTTATTCTTTAATTCGTAAAGTAAGAAAACGTGAGTTAGAACGAGGAGGTGAAATTCCGGCAATTGCCGTTACCGTAGCCGCAAGAACAGAGGACCGCGCCCGCGCCCTCTCAGCAGGTTTTCATAGCCACATCTCTAAGCCGCTTAACTTGGAATGTTTATTAGCAACGGTGGCTATGCTTTGCCAGCGAACTCCTCTAATTTCCTGTGCACCAGCAGGTTATCTAGTAGATACAGAAGAACACGTGGGCATAGGTAATAACTTCCAAGAAAGGCTTTGCTAAGCAACAAATCCCCAACTTCTTAGGGAAAACCTGACTGCCTTGAATGAATTAGATTGAGAAGTCGGAAATCTGAGGTAAATCATACCTTATATTTAGCAACGCCCGGAAACCTGAAGATATAGGGATAATAGAGAAAGCTTATCCAGGTTGAATCGTGTCCCATATCCCCGTGTACCTTGTCCTAGTTGAGGATAGTCCGGATGAGACCGCTATGATCATTCGGGAGTTGCAAAGGGAATTTGTGACTCTTCAAGTAGAGCAACCTAGAGATTTTAATCAACTAGAAAGGGTGCTGGCCGGCGGCAATGCTGAGTTAATCATCACAGAATACCAGTTACAGTGGACAACTGGTATGACCGTCCTAGAAAAAGTGAAGAAGCTTCAGCCAAATTGCCCTGTAATTATGTTTACCAGAAACGGCAGTGAACAAATCGCCGTAGCCGCCATGAAGGCAGGTTTAGACGACTACATTGTTAAAGCGCCCGAAAACTACACTAGCCTCACAGCAGCCGTCCGGCAAATGCTACTCAAGGCAAGACAGCAAAAATTATTGACCCACTTCGTCGTTACTCAGCCCAATGTGAGGGAACAAAAACTAGTTAACGACAAGCTGCATCAACAAGCCCAACTGCTGGATCTAGCCAACGACGCCATTATAGTTACAGAGCCCGACGGCGCAATTTCTTACTGGAACCAGGGCGCTCAACGCTTATACGGTTTTTCTGTAGAGGAGGCAGTGGGTAATAATTCTGACTCTCTGTTAAAAACAGAATTTCCGCAACCGCTGACAGAAATTAAAACCCAGTTGACAGAGCACGGATATTGGTCTGGTGAACCTGTCCACAGCAAACGCGATGGTACAAAAATAATTGTCAGCAGCCACTGGACGTTGCAGCAAGACAACCAAGGCAACTCCCTAGCCATTCTCGAAATTAACCGCAACCTCAGCGAAATCAAGCAGGCTCAGAAGACGCAGCGTCAAATTCAGGCGCAACTAAAGCGTTTATTTGAGTCTAATTTAATTGGCATTATTTTTGCTAATTTTTCCGGCAGCATCACCGAAGCCAATGACGCCTTTTTAGAGATAGTAGGTTATACACGTGAGGATCTGCTGGCCGGTAGGGTGCGCTGGAAAGAGATGACACCACCCGAATATCATCAGGTTGATGCCCTCTCAAGGGCACAACTCAGCTCAACGGGAGTATCTACCCCTTTTGAAAAAGAATACATCCGTAAAGACGGCACTCGTGTCCCCGTGCTGCTAGGAGCTGCTCTTTTAGAAGGCTCTGAAGGAGATTGTGTTTGCTTCGCACTTGATCTTAGTGAGCGCAAACACCTTGAAGCTGCCTTGCTCAATTCTATTAAACGTCTGCAAAACCTGCATACAATTGACGTGGCCATTCTGGCAGCAAAATCACCCCAAGAAACCGCAGGCGCTGCTCTGGAGACTCTCAGACAACTCTTGCCTTGCCCTAGACTTAGTGTTGTGGTCTTTGATTTTGAGGCTCAACAGGGAGAACTCCTTGCTGTCCACAGCGACAACAAGAATACCCCGATTAAGGTAGGAACTAATATTGACCTAGAGCCGTTCACTGACTTACTTGAACAATTGCGCCAAGGGGAAATTTGCGGATTGCAGCAGCTAGAAACCCTGCCAATATTGTTGCCAGTCGTGCAAGCTTTTCTGGCGGAAGGACTCTCTTCTTTTTTGAGCATTCCGATGATGGCTCAACAAGAATTAATTGGTGCGCTGAACCTCTGGATTGATCCAACGAGTCCCTTAAAAGAGGAACAAATAAGCATTGCTCAAGAAGTAGCTGACCAATTAGCGATCGCTATTAAGCAATCTCAACTACAGCAGCAGCTGATCAGCTACACCAACCAACTTGAAAAGCGAGTAGCAGTGCGCACGAAAGAACTCCAAGCCATAAATGCTGAACTAGAGGCATTCTCTTACAGTGTTTCCCACGATCTCAGGGCTCCCCTCCGGGCAATGCAAGGTTTTGGCAACGCTCTACTTGAGGACTGTCAAGAACAGCTCGGCGAGTTAGGCCTGGAATACACGGAGCGCATTATCACCGCCGCCCAGCGCTTGGACAGAATGATTCAAGATTTATTAGCTTATAGCCGCCTCGGTCGTACCGAGATCCAGCTCCGTCCTATTAGTCTAGAATCAGTGGTTAAAGAAGTCCTCGAACAACTAGAGATAGAACTCAAGGACACGAAGGCTCAAATTACCCTGGGAGCAAAGGGTCTAGTGCCATTGCCAGCAATCTTGGGGCATCGTGCTACACTGATCCAGGTCTTGTTAAATCTAATTACTAACGCCATCAAGTTTGTCACCCCATCTGTGCAGCCTCAGGTGCAAATTTGGGCTGAGGAAAGAGCCGCGCCTAACGACCGTGTTTGTATACGGTTATGGGTAGAAGATAATGGTATTGGCATCAAACCAGAATACCAAGAAAGGATTTTCAAGGTGTTTGAACGTCTACACGGTCGCGAAAGCTATTCCGGTAGTGGTATTGGTCTAGCGATTGTCCGTAAAGGTATGGAGCGCCTGGGGGGTGATTCGGGAGTAGAATCATCAATTGCTCAGGGTAGTAGATTTTGGGTAGAGGCAGAAAAAGCAACTAGAGGCTAGGAAGATGGTGGTTAGAAGTCATAACATTTTGCTGGTGGAAGATGATGAGAATGACGTTTTTTTGATTAAACGTGCCTTCCGCCTACAGAACTCATCTCATTCTCTGCAAGTTGTGCAAGATGGAGAGATAGCGCTCAATTACCTTAAAGGTGAAGAGCAGTACGAGAATCGAGAACTTTATCCCCTACCGTCGCTAATCTTGCTGGATTTAAAGCTACCTCGCTTATCGGGTCTTGAGGTTCTTCAATGGATCAGGCAACAGGTAGACTTAAAGCGTATGCTAGTTGTTGTCCTGACAGCTTCACGAGAAGCCCCTGATGTTAATCGAGCTTATGACCTAGGCGCTAACTCCTATTTAGTTAAACCTGTAGACTTTCAAACTTTTTTAGAAATGGTACGCACCCTTGATGCTTACTGGTTAATGTTTAATGAAAGACCCCTATTTCCGATTAACTGATAGTTCATTTAACTCGACTGCTCAACACTTGCCCAACTTGTGGCGGCCTGTGTAAATATTTTTTGCGATCGCTGCCTAGTAGATAGCTTACTTAGACTGGGCTATGTCGAAGATAATTAATCAGTTAATTGGTAGTTTTTAAAGCGCTATATTATGTGGATTAGTCTGATAGATGTGGGTTCGCCACTCAGGTAAAGTGAGTGCTAAGGGAGTAGGCATGAAAGTATTTTGTTCACCGTTTTAGGTTTATCGTTAACCCTGATTTGCCTGCTGATTCCTCATCGACTTGATCAAAGTTCTTTTAAGTATGAAGAAACCCTTAATTTTTTTGCTGATTGATGACAATCCTGACGACCGAGCTCTTGCTCTGCGCAAGCTCAAACAGGAATTTAGCGCATTTCAAGCTATAGAAATTAGCAGTGGACAAGAATTAGAGCGGGAACTAACTTGTAGGGAATTCGATTTGGTGATCACTGATTACCAATTGCGTTGGATGGATGGTCTAGATGTACTGCGACAGGTTAAGACCCACGCTCCTGACTGTCCAGTCGTGATGTTTACTGGCACAGGCTCAGAAGAAGTGGCTGTAGAGGCGATGAAGTCAGGTCTGGATGACTACATTATCAAATCACCACAGCACTATGCTCGTCTGGCAGTTGCGGTCAGAGCTGCTTTAGAACGAGCGGCGCAGCGTCAAGCCTTGAGAGAAGTTCAAATTCGCTACCAAGAACTATTTGAAAGAGTACCGATAGGACTTTACCGCTTGAGTACAACAGGGAAATTTCTCGAAGCCAACCCCGCCCTCTTACAGCTTTTAGGATATAAAAATTGGCAAGCTTTACTCAACTCGGAGATAACTCAACACCAGACAGACACTAAAGCTAACAGCATTTTGCAGTCTCGGATCGAGCGGGAGGGAGTGGTCAAAGATTTTGAAATGCCGATGCGTCGATGTGATGGCACTCTGATTTGGGTGCGCCACAACTCCCGTTCAGTGTGCAATGAAAACGGTGAGCTTTTGTACTATGAAGGAGCAATTGAGGATATTACCAAGCGCAAACAAGTTGAGAACGAACGTATCCAATTACTAATCCGTGAGCAAGAAGCACGAGCAGAAGCTGAAACTGCCAATCGCTTGAAAGACGAGTTTTTGGCGACACTTTCTCACGAACTACGCACTCCCCTTAATGCAATTGTGGGCTGGTCATCACTGCTGCGTAAGCAACAGCTCAATCCCGAGAAAACCGCCCGCGCTATCGAAATTATTGAGCGCAATGCCCAAGCACAAGCTCAACTGATTGAGGATTTGTTAGATGTTTCACGCATTATTCGGGGCAAGCTGCAATTAAATATCTATCCTGTTGATCTTCAACAAATTACCTTAGCAGCACTTGATACTGTAAAACCAGCGGCAGAGGCTAAACAAATTCAGCTAGAATTTTTATTTGAACCCGTCACTGGCAACATTAAAGGAGACCGGGATCGCTTACAGCAAATTATCTGGAATCTGCTCTCCAATGCCATTAAATTTACACCAGTTAGGGGATCTGTAAGTGTTCGTTTAAACTGGTTGGAAAACTACGTCCAAATTCAAGTTAAAGACAATGGTAAGGGTATAGTCCCTGAAGTTGTACCTTACATCTTTGAACGCTTTCGTCAGGCAGAAAGTACCACCACGCGCTCCCAAGGAGGGTTAGGACTTGGGCTAGCAATTGTCCGCCACTTAGTGGAATTGCACGGAGGCAAAGTCTGGTGCGAAAGTTCCGGTTTAGGGACGGGGGCTATCTTTACAGTGCAGTTGCCTACACTAAATGAGAGAAAAGCGAGAGTAGGAAACCCACAGCAGGCTAACCCACCTGCCTCAAGCAATCCTCAATTCCTTCTCCAAGATCTACGGGTGCTAGTGGTGGAAGATGAAATCGATTCTCTAGAATTTCTGACGACGGTGTTGGAACAGGAGGGGGCAAAAGTGACAGCAGCTAAATCTGTGCAGGAGGCGCTTCAAGTACTCACACAGCTTTCACCGGATGTTCTCGTTAGTGATATTGCCATGCCAGGGCAAGATGGCTACTCGCTGATTCGCCAAATTAGAAAAGTGGAGGCAAATGGTGAGCAGTTTTTGCCTGCAATAGCTTTAACCGCTTATGCTCAAGAATCAGACGAACAAAAGGCTTTCCAGGCTGGTTTTCAAGTACACCTTACTAAACCATTTGAGCCAAATGATTTAGTAGCAGCTATCCTTCAACTCACTAATTAGTGAGTACAAATTCCATTGTTTGCTATTAATAGCAGCAACTTCAACTAGTTTATTTCTCCAGCGCCCCAACCAAGACTATTAACTGTTTCCTACGACAACATTTTGCGGTTTGCCTTTGCCGAACCTAACAATATTTTCCACAGTTGTATCTAAAATACGCTGAACTGCCTCCTTGGTATTGAAGGCACTATGAGGCGTGATCAGTACATTGCGCATCCGTAGCAAAATATGGTCAGCTAGAAGTGTATTAAGGTTATGTCGTTTACTGTAAAAAGAGCGTAGTAACTCTGCTTCTTCGCGCATTGCGGGTTCCTCCGGCAGTACGTCTAAACCAACTGCGGCTACCTTACCCTCTGCTAGAGCATTAAGTAATGCTTGAATATCAATTAAACTGCCACGAGCGGTGTTGATCAGGACCACACCATCTTTCATCAGATCAAATTGCTCGGTGGAAATGAGATGATAGGTTTTCTCGTTGGCCGGAACGTGCAGCGTGATAATGTCTGCTGTTGATAGAACTTCTTTCATCTCTGCATAACGAAATCCCAGTTGAGAAGCCAATTGATCGCTGGGTTTCACATCAAAAGCAACAACCTCCATCCGAAATCCCTTAGCAATTTCAATGACGCATTGCCCGATATTTCCTGTGCCAATAACACCAAGTGTTTTACCACGTAAATCGAAGCCCCGAAGCCCCTCTAGAGAAAAATCTCCTTTACGGGTGCGGTCAGTTGCCTCTGTTAGTTTATGACTAATTGCTAGCAACAGTCCGAAAACGTGTTCCGCTACGGTATTCTCTCCGTAAGTAGGAACATTGCAAACTTTAATCTCCCGTTTTTGACAACAGTCAGCATCAATGTGGTCAAAGCCAGTCGAACGAGTTGCAATCAGTTCCAGATGTTTGAAATTTTTTAAGACATCTGCACTCAAATCCGAGTAAATAAAGGTTGAAATAACATCTGCATCTGCATATTGGCTGGCATTTTCTGGGGTCAGGGGTTGTTGGACAAACTCAACTTCTTGCTCGTCACTTAATTGCTGGAAGGTTTGATATTCCCACGGTTCTACTTCAAAAATTATGGTTTTCATTAATACACCTTTTGTGGTATCAAACTTTTAACGTTAGAGATAGAGCTGACTACTAAGTCTTTAGTCAGGAGGTTGTCGCCCATTAAACACAAAGGATATCGCTCTGGTGTTACTTTACTAGGCAGCAGAAAACTAGAAATCTACCTTAAGGACTGTCTCAGGAATAACACTTTCCCCTTCCTGATATTCAAGTGGCAGAAAACACTTGCAAATGTTTGCCAGCACAATATCTATTTTAGGAGCGATAGAAGATTGCTGCTAACCACAAAGGAGAGATGAAGACGTATTTTCTCTTGAGTAAAAATTAACAGCAAAAAACAGTTGTTTGACCTAGGATTTTAAAATCATTAGCTAAAAAAACTTTTGGTTTCTGATTAAAGTCAGCTAAGCAAATTTGGCATTGGTGAATTTGGGTATGGTTTTAATTTTTTTGACGATCGCTAAACTTTTAAATGACAAATATTTAGGATTATTGGGCTTTTATTTTCATACCTTGATTCCCCAACGCCACAAATTTAAACTCAAGGCTCAAATGTCCACTCTTGAGTACCAATTCTGATAACGCTACCTTTAGTGAGCAGGCAAGGTCGATGAGGTTCTAGTTGCTGACCCTCAACAAAAGTACCATTGGAACTGCCTATATCAATTAACTGGTACTGAGGATTGCCCTGAGAGTCGGTATCTTGAACAATGCGAGCATGATTGCGCGAAGATAAAGGATCACTGAGGACTAGGCTATTAGTCGGCTCTCGTCCAATGCCAAAAGGCGTCGGCAAGACGACAATCACTGCACCCGATAGACGGTTTACCAAGCGCGCCAGGCCCCCTCCCTTGGGATTAGGAGTAAGAATTGTCCGAGGAAGCTCTGCCGGCTCTTGAGGAGGTAGGCTAGCTTGAGGAGGAGATTCTCCTTTGAGAGTAAAGCTATGATCTTGGAGATTAACTTCTGCAGTCGTCTCACTGGAATTTGGCTCACGACCAGAGATAATGTTGACCTGCTGTACAGGTGGTTGTGGTAATTCAGGGCGACCAGCTTTGGCAATCTGCATCTTCAGTACTGCTTCGTGTTCGGCTTCCTGTCTAGCACTCATCCCTTCAACCTGACGAATTACACCGCGAGTTTGAGGGAAGCTGATATCGCTGACTCGTACATCTAAAGCAAAACCCAGGGCATAGAAAGCATCAGTATTGTCTAGCAGGTACTGCCTAATCTTCATGCGTCCCTGATTGGTTAGCTGCTCAACATTTAGCTGACCAACCGCAACTCCTAAACTATCCTTGACTTCACTGGTCACAGAAGCAATAGGGTCAGATATTTCTAGGGCTACTCGTCTGGGGTCAACTACTTGGTACATCACATTCAGGGAGACATTAACCAAATAGTGGTCACGGGATAAAAAGTCTCCTTGAGAAATAACTTGCAAATTGCGGATTTTACCGTCTACTAGAACTATTTGGCTTTTTTCTAACAAAGGCAGAGCGAAGCTAATATGACGCCCCGGAAGCAATGTTCGTATGCACCGACCATTTTTCACCAATAGAGCAGTATAGCCTGCCTCGATGAAGTCCATGCTCCAGCCTAACCAGCGCTCTGGGGTTATGATTTGAATTAGAGGAGGAGAGTTGCCCGACATTAAACTTTAGATAGATGAGTAATGGGGTAGTCTTTCCCTTTAAGACTAACAAAGCTGGTTCGAGAGCTGTTTTGCCAACTCAAAACAGTTCTTGTAAGTCAACCATGGGAAGCCATTGCATATTTGGCAGAGAGCTTCAACTGCTGAGTATTTTGACAAAAGTTAAGCAAAATTAAGTTTGCTTAACTTTTTTTTGATAACCTATAGTCAGGGAAATAGTTAAGAAAAACTAAAGTTTTATCGAATTTCAGCCACCTTAACCATCTTCTGCGATTGCTGTAACACCACTTAGGGGGTCTTAATCCTGCTTGTGAAAACCCATTTTGGACAGCAATGGAGAAAACTTTTACTTTTGCACAAAAGATATCTGTGACTAGACTAATAATTATATTCTTAGAAATACTGATCGCGGTTCCCCTCGGTTTAGCGATAGGAAAGCTTGGCTTAGGCAGCGTCGCTTGGATCTTTGGGGGTATGGGAGCTGGAGCGCTAGTACTTGAGAGCTACCGCAATCTCTATAAGGTTTCCTTAAAACCTAACAAAACTGCTAGGAAAATTGGACAAGCTTGCGTCGGTCTTGCCATTGGATTTTCTATAGCCCAAAGTAATCTGCTTGGTCTTTCTTCTAAGTTACCTATATTTATCTTTTTAACATTATTTATGCTGCTGACTGGCAGTTTAATCGGCTATGTTTATTCACATCTTAGCCAAACCAACCTACTGAATGCAATGCTGGCTACAGTCCCCGGTGGCGTAGGTCTGATGTCAAGCATTGCGGCAGACTATGGCAGAAATGTTTCTCTGGTTGCCCTTGTCCAAATTATCCGCGTTACTAGCGTTATCCTGATTATTCCTCTAGTAGCTGGCGCAGCCAATACTAGTAATGTTAGTCAAGCCACTTTTACTATCAGTGACTACTTAATTAATACAGAACCCTACCATTTAGTATTACTGATTATCACAATAATTCTAGCGGTTTTAGGAGTAACAATTGCCGGATTTTTACAACTACCCGCTGCCTCTTTTTTCGGCACCTTAATTGTTGGTATATCCTTTAATTATGTCGTAAATTTATTGCCGTTTACTCCTGATATTAATTTTATGCCGCCCCAGAGCATTAGCCTCATTGGTCAAATATTATTAGGAATCACAGTTGGTGAATACTGGGGAGATAAACAAACCCTTGAAAAGCACACATTATGGTACGCTCTAATTCCGGTAGCAATGACAATTGGAGCTGGTTTCATCGCCGCAGGTATTGCACAATCTTTGACCCCATGGGACTGGCTAACTTGTCTGTTAGTTACAGCACCAGGAGGTTCAACAGAAATGATTTTGGTTGCCCTAGCATTAGACCATAATGCTGAGATTGTGACGGCTGGTCATATTGTTAGACTATTGGCTCTAAACATATCGCTACCACTGTGGATATTTTTGTTTCGTCATTTTGATCGCCGTCTAGCAAGTTCAGTTAATGGTTAGAGGCGCAACCTAACTTCGCAACTGCGCAAAAGGGCAACTTAACCAGTAGATAACTATTTCTTAGTATTTTCGTGAATATTTCTTAATACCAATGCGATAGTCTATTGCTGTTTACCAACTCAACAACGCCACTTTCGAGTTAGTCATGCTCAAGGTAGCTCAGCGATTTCCAGGGTGACTTTCGAGTTGCGTAGCAATCCAGCGAGGTCAAGTCAGATCGGCAAGCAAACACATCCTAACCGTGCTCAAGGATTACCAAACACTGGGTTGTATAGAGTTGAAGTGCCTCGAATTCCCAGAGGCTTAGTTCCGTCGTGTTTAGCAGTAGTGGACTTTGCTTGAGTCAACTTCCCGATTAACCAAGGGTTAGAGGCGTAGTGTCATCTTATTTAGGCAGATCAACTCTGCGAGCGGTGTGGTCAGTATCTAACTTGGCTCTAGCACCTCTTGATGCAAAAAGCTTAACAGGCAGTGCTGACTACTTACCGTACCCTACGGCACAAACATGATGCTCCTGTGTAAAAAACTGTATTCCCTGAACTCTGTGCCAACAACAGCCACAGCACGGCTAGAGGATGACCCTGAAGAAAACCTGATGATTAGGAAATCGCCCAACTGAACCCACTGATGCGTTTGCATCCTGTCCATATTTTGTAGTGTGAGGAAAATCCATGGCTATCGCCCTGAATCAGATTGGGACTTTTGCCACTAACATTTTTGATGATGGTGCTGCTGAGATCGTGGCTCACGATCCGACAACGCAGCGCCTGTTTGTGGTTAATGGAGGCAATAGCTCCATTGATATCCTCGATATTAGTGACCCTGCAACCCCAACTTTACTTAACTCAATTGATCTCACCCCTTTTGGTGCTGGCGCCAATAGTGTTGCAGTTAACAACGGCGTTATTGCTGCAGCGGTAGAGAACGAGAATACCCAAGCCGCTGGTGCGGTAGTCTTTTTCGATGTAGATGGCAACTTTCTTAATCAAGTGCCAGTGGGAGCATTACCAGATATGCTCACCTTTACTCCTGATGGCACTAAGGTGCTGGTAGCGAATGAAGGTGAACCGGCTGAAGGCTCTCCCGTCTTGAGCGGAGGATTTGAAGACGGTTTTAATGGCTGGCAAACTGCGGGTGATGCGCTACTCGCCACCGCAACCTTTGGCAGAGGCCCGGTAGAGGGAGAGGCTCAAGCCTTTCTGTCAACCGCCAATCAAGAAGTTGTTGGTTTAGATGACAACTTCACCGAAATTATTCTGGGCAGTGCAGTTCCTGTTGCTAATTTCCCGCCTGCCTTGACCGCTGGTTTAGCTCCCGGCTCGACTGAAGGCTCGATAATCACCCAGACATTCACCGCAGCAGCGGGAGAGACTCTATCTTTTACCTATGATTTCTTCACCAACGAAGCCGTAGGTCAGAATGCAGTTCTTGGCTTCAATGATTATGCCTTCGTTGCCCTTCAAGGAGCCAATGAAACTTTTAGTGGCATTTTAGCTGATACAACTCGCGCTTCTCGGCAAATCTCCGAACCTAGTATTTTTGACCAGTACCAGTTTGAACGGGAGACGGGGTTTCAAACTTTCTCTTACACCTTCCAAACCGCAGGAGAGTTTACCCTAGGAATTGGGGTTGCTGACATTGGTGACTCGGCAACTGTTTCCGGTTTACTGGTTGATGACCTGAGTATTGCCAATGACCCAGCAGGCTCTGTAAGTGCTGTTGATGTTACCAATGGCGTCGCTGGTGCGACGGTGACTAATCTTGACTTCAGCGCCTTTGATGGGCGTGAAGAGGAACTGCGGGCTAGGGGTGTGAGGATTTTCCCTGGCAAGACATTTTCCCAAGATGCCGAACCAGAGTACATTGCCGTTTCACCCGACGGCAGTAAGGCATTTGTAACGCTGCAAGAAAATAATGCCTTTGCTATAGTCGATGTCCCGAACAACACAGTTTTGGACATCTTACCGCTAGGATTTAAAGATCATAGTCGTGGTTCAGCGACGTTACAACCGATTGAGCTGCCGACTTTACCTCCACTTGGCACCACGGCTGGAGGGCAAGAAATCTTGCTGGGTGGATTGTCTGGCTTGTTCTTTGCCGGCACTGCTGGCAATGGTAACTTGCAGTTTGTTACTGTCCCTGACCGAGGGCCCAACGGCGCACCAACAGACACCAATGGTGATGGTGATGAAGAGCGTCCCTTTGCTTTGCCTGATTACCAAGCTCGTGTGGTCAGCTTTGAACTTAATGAAAGCACAGGTGCGATTGAAAATCTCACCGAGTTACCCCTGGTACGACAGGATGGCACCACACCGATTACTGGTCTACCCAATATTCCCGGTATAGACGAAGAACCGGTAGATCTGTTAGGTAACCCGTTGCCTTACGATGAATTAGGGGCTGACCTGGAAGGGATTGTAATTGCTCCCGATGGCAGCTTCTGGATGGTTGACGAATACCGACCAGCCATCTACCACTTCAGTGCTGATGGTGTGCTGATTAACCGCTTTGTACCTCAAGGTACTGCGGCGCTAGCAGGTCAACCAGCAGACACCTTTGGCCTTGAGTCTTTGCCTGCTGAGTATGGGAATCGACGAAACAATCGGGGCTTCGAGGCTGTGGCCCTGGATACCGATACAGGGATTCTTTACGCCTTCATTCAGACACCACTAGCTAATCCAGACCGCGACACTTCCGATAACTCTAAGACGATCCGCATCCTGGGCATTGACCCAACTACTGGCGTCCCGGTTGAGGAGTACGTTTATCTCTTAGAAGATGCCGAAGTTCGTCCTGGCGGCAGGGTAGACAAAATTGGCGATGCCGTCTACGCAGGCGACGGAAAATTCTTTGTCATAGAGCGTGATGCAGCTACTGGTGAGACTGCCAAAAAGTTCATCTTTGAGATTAACCTCGAAGGTGCCACTAACCTGCTCGACCCCAACGCCCCTAGTTTACCGACTGACTCCACTCTTGAGCAGCTTACCCCAGATGCTTTAGCGGTTTTAGGCATCCAGCCAGTTAACAAGATTAAAGTTACCAATCTACCATCGATTGGCTATCAGGCTGGTGATAAGCCGGAGGGTCTAGCGCTGCTTCCTGATGGACGGCTAGCTGTTCTTAACGATAATGATTTTGGTCTGCTTGACCAACCGATTTCTCTAGATGGCACGGTGCCTATCAACCCTGAGCCAGTACCGATAGTATTGGGTCTGATCAGCTTTCCAGAAGGCAACACTCTTGATGCTAGTGATCAAGACGGCGCAATTAATCTGCAAAACTGGCCGATCTATGGCATGTATATGCCAGACAGTGTCGCCGCTTTTGAGGTAGAAGGCAAAAACTATTTTATTACTGCTAACGAGGGAGATGCTAGGGACGAGGATGCTAGGATTGCTGACCTGACCCTAGATCCAACAGCCTTTCCTAACGCGGCAGAACTCCAGCAAGACGCTAATCTTGGTCGATTGACAGTTTCGACCGTTGACGGTGATCTCGACGGCGATGGTGATTATGATCAGCTCTTTGCCTACGGTGGACGTTCTTTCACCGTCTGGGATGAGTTTGGCAACCTGGTATATGACAGTGGCGATGACTTGGAGAAGCGCACCGCTGAGCTGTTACCTGACAACTTCAACTCTGATAACGACGAAAACACCTTTGATACTCGTAGCGATGCCAAAGGGCCAGAACCCGAAGGTGTCACTGTTGGTGTAGTTGATGGCACACCCTACGCTTTCATTGGTTTAGAGCGGGTTGGCGGAGTGATGGTCTATGACCTGAGTAATCCTGATACTCCGGAGTTTGTGGATTACATCAACAACCGCGACTTCTCTGGTGATCCTGAAGCTGGCACAGCAGGAGACTTGGGCCCGGAAGGTTTCACCTTCATAGCTTCTGAAGATAGTCCCACAGGTCAACCTCTGTTGGCCGTTGCTAATGAAGTCAGTGGTAGCACGACCATCTTTGGTACTAATGCCACGGCTTCTGGGGGATTAACTCAGGTCTCGGACGATGTTTTTACCGTAGGAGGACCGACTACATTTTCGTTGGCCCCTACTTTCCTTGGCTCGGATCCAGACAGTCCAGTCAACGAATATGGATTTTTTACGGTTGATGATGCTGAAGGCACTATTGACGGCCGAGCTCCCGGAGAGGACGGCTATGAGGAAGCAGCCTTATCGCGATCGCAGGTAATTTCTTCCGTTCTTACTAATCCTGTAGGACAGACTCCAGCACGTCAAATTAACTTTCCTGACGGGGAAACCTTCCTCAAGTTTTATCAAGTACCAGGCAGCACTACTGATGCCGTGACGGCTGGACAAGGGGATATTTCTACCAGTCCACCTGTATTCGAGGGTAATCAACTGACTTTTGGTGACGTTGCCTTTACCGCTGAGTCAACTAATCAACCTACTTCCCCAGGAACGGGTGTTCAAGGCTCTCCCTCGGAAAGCGAAATCATTGATTTGCGAGAACTATCGGGTCAGCAGCAAGCTAACTTCGTAGTTGATAGCGAGGCAGACTTTAACAATTTTGCTGGTCTGTATGTGATCAATGACCTTGATGGAGGAATTGATGTTGATCTTGATGGTGTCACCGATGTTCTCCCAGACGATAGTAATTACGCAGCAGCCGCTTTCGCGCGAACTGTACTAGAAGTCAACTTAGGCAATACTAGAAGTGCCACAGGTTCAGTTTCCTTTGATGGGGGGATTCTCTTAGCACCCTACATCATTGCCAACGGCACGCCGGACGACTTTCTTGCCTCTAATCCCGATAATCTAGAAATTGGAGGTGAAGAACCCCAGAGTTACTTTAATTTCCGGGCGGCTAATCCGATGGGACTAGACCATGTCCGTTTGCTAGGGGATAACGCATTCGGTTTTGAGGATTCTCTTGGTGGCGGTGATCTTGACTATAACGATCTCGTCATTCAGATTCAGTTTGTTTAGATATTAAGCAAATACCGCTCTTACTGAGTAAGAGCGGTATTTTACTTACTTACTAGTTTCTAAGAATCTACGACACTTAGACGAACTGACCGCTAGACTGTCTGCGGCGAATAGCAATCACAGAAGGACGTGGTGGCCCGGCTGGAGTACCAGCACTGCCGTTAGGTAGAGGATAGCCAATGTTACTTGGCCAACTACTGCCCAGAGGAACGTTACGAACCTGGTTAAACAAGCTGCCGTCTAACTTCAGCATCTCGATGTCTCGGCTTAGCAACGTCGCGTTGCTTCTGGGAACATCTTCTCCTGGGTGCTGCACCGCGAGAATTAGCGTGTCTCCTAGGAAGGTAGGGCCAGTCATCTCGCAACGCGTTGGACCGTAAGCAAAGGGTAAAACTTGCCCTGCATCTGAACCACTGGTAGGAACGAACAACAGCCAGTTATTGCCAAATACACCAGTTAAATCAGAGACATTACCCGTCTGTGTATGGTCGATAGTATTCGGGGTTCCGGCTGCACCAACATCAAAACCATTGTGGGTACTAGTGGACATGTCGGTGACACCCCAAACGTTCCCCTGAGTGTCAAATGCCAAGTTATCTACGTTAGCGAAACCTGCTCCACTTATTGATCCTGCTTCCCCGCCTTGTTCCAATCTCTGCCAGCGGAAAGTATTACCCGCACCATTGGGACTGTTTTCAATAATTTTATAGAGTCCCCCGGACTGCTGTGTATCGTTGACAGCCGCATTGTATTTGGCAACGACAAAGATACGAGAGTCTGGATAACCATCGCCTCCCGGTGCAGCATCAGTGTAGGCGATGAAAACTTCTTTGGTAAGGGGATGGACTTCTAAGTCTTCAGGGCGAGCAGTGGGAGTACCACCAATCAAATTAGCAGCGAGGAATGCATCTACAAGGACAGCACCTTGGCTAGTGTAGAAATCTGCCAGAGTCTTGTTCTGGTAGTCTGGCAATACTGTCGCTTCGTTGGTGGTATCCACAATAAATGAGCCACCATCAACAGTAGCACCACCGACGCCAACGCGCTGCGGCAAGCGGTTGCGACCATTGCGCTGAGCCTGGCCTAGTGCTGCAATTTCGGCTGAAGCAATTACTGAGGGAGGTGTCGGGTTAGTGGGAGCATTAAAAACTAATGGTAGCCAGACACCTGAACCGTCGGGATTGAGCTGAGCAACGTAGAGAATGCCGTCTTCTAAGAGGGCTGTGTTGGTCTTACTAGCTGGGTCGCTAATTACTCCGTTGCTGACATACTTCCAAGTGTGACCACCCCTTTTATCATCACCCATATAGGCGATTAAAGGCTGACCAGGTTCCATGCGGAAAGCGATATTCTCATGGCGGAAGCGACCCAACCAGGTGTGTTTCTTCGGGCGGAAATTGGGGTCAGCTAGGTCAACTTCCACCATCCAGCCGTATTTTTCTCCCACCTGACCAAAAACGGCGCCGTTACTGCCTTCAGCATAACCGACCTGAGTACCGTTGGGCAGCACGTCTTCTTGAACGCCAACGAAGAACTCTGCGCTACCTTGGAAGTTTTCTTCTGCGGTGAGGATGGTGCCCCAAGGAGTTACGCCACCAGAACAATTAAAGCCAGTGCCGATAATGCGATTTCCTAAACCGTCTGAACTCAGGGGGAATACTTCTGTTGCTGCTGGCCCAGTGCCTTCGAGATAGTTCTGGTCTCCTTGCTGATGAGATCTTGAACCCCATGCTGTTACAGCTTGGAATCCATCAGTTCGTTCTGCATTGATTCCTAGCCCGGAAAGTCCGTGGATACGGCGATTGTTGGGATCACTAGGATTAACTTGAAAGCGTTCGCCGCGACTAGCACGACTAATGCGAACTACTGAACCACCAACGTTGTAGTAAAGTTCGCCTCTGTGTTCCAAGTCGAGGGTTGCAGGTAGAGGATATCCAATTACTTCAGGGAAAGTAGTCGGTAATCCTGCTAAATCAGCCGGGGTGCCAGGAGCAAGTTCCGAAATCGGGTAAGAAACGTATTCGTGGTTAACCCAGAGATAACCATCGTTCGGGCTACCATTGAGGGGAACGAAACCGGTGAAGTCGTTATTGTAGCCAAAATAATCGTCTGGATTGGGGAAGACCCGATCCCCCCAAGAAATGAGTACGTAACGTTCGTACTCAGGTGGCACTACAACGTCATCAATAACGGTATATGAAGGTAAACTAGGATCCGCCGCTGCCTCCATGATGGTTTTTTGCTCAATGCCAGTCGGCATGAAGCTTTGTTTCGTTTGGTAGACAGGTAGTGGATGAGGTAGACGTATTGGAGTAAAACTCAAGGGGCCTTCTACCGCCTGAGCCACACTGGAGTTGTTGCCCAGTATTGTGTTACCTATCTTAGGAGTCAGCACTGTGGCAGCCGCACTGCTCCCAAAGAATATCAGCAGTTGTCTGCGAGTAAACTTGGACATCAAACTCTCTTCAAATTTGTACAGTATTGGAACGCAAGCTTTTAAAAGCCATCTAGGTTTCTAGAAGCCAATGGGAAACAAGCAGCAAAAATCTCTCGACTGACTCAGCCGTGTCATCTGAATTTATTAGTCAGACCTTTACAGAGAAAAGACCTTCAGTTACTACACGTCAGCTTGAACATGGCAGTCAATATTTCCAGAAAAGTCTGAGGCTCGTTGTTTACCTAAACGGTTTATCAGGCTTTACTAGAGTTTTGTACGGATCAATACATGCTTAGATGCAAGCTTGTACTAGTATTTATCAAGTTACATTTACAAAGTTAAGATTCATTAATAATTGGGTTAATAGTATCTGTAATTTAAATTAAGGAAACATCCGCATTCCTATTCACTAGGAAGCTCCACCTTGAAAATTTTTTACAATTCTTTCAAATAACTTAAGAGGTCTGCCATTTCCTGAGGATTGGGCTGGAATTTTGGCATTGGGGGCGTGTTACCACCAGTAACTTGATGGATTAAGTCAACCTTCGACTTTCGCTTAGAGACATGTTGCAAGCTTGGTCCAACCTGGCCGTTCCCTTCAAAGCCATGGCAACCGGCGCAATTGATTTGGAACATTGCACGACCTTGACCAGAATTACCTTTGAGCGATAAAACATTTTGTACATAAGGATCTGAAACCTGAATCAGGTGAATGCCTAGGATAAATACGCCGATTGCCAGCAGCAAGGCAATTACCATTAAGGTAATCCGCCTAACTACGATTCCTGGTTGTGCAAGCTGGTTATCCAAGGGAGCTCCTGTCAAGTCAAGAATTTCCACAACATTTTCAACTGAAGTTGAGATCAGGTCGAAAACCCAACATAGTCACCCATGTAACTACCAAAGTAAAGGTTTATCGAAAAGTATGTCGATTAATAAACATAGCTTAAAATTTATAGAGTCAGTAGGCAAATTGTGACTTGTGCTACCTTTGCCTCTCGTTTATGGCAAAATCGTTTCCGGCTTGTGGCCGTTGTCCGTAGGCTGGTAGCGTCCTTGCTAGTAAGATGAGAGAAAGGTAAAAAAATAATAACTTTAGGAGAACTGACGTGGTTGAACCGTTGCTTGTAGGGATTGTTCTTGGCTTAGTACCCGTTACCCTCGCTGGTCTATTTTTTGCGGCTTATATGCAATACAAGCGAGGCGACCAGCTAGGCGTAAAGTAAAGGATACGGTCAATCCCCCTTCAACAAAGACCGATAGAAGGTTAAGGCGGTGTTGCCGTAAACCTTCTGTCGGCAGATTTCTAGGTTGGAGATCACAGGAGATTTCCAATTATTGGCACTATGCTCGACTGCTACTTCACCCGTGCTATAGAGTAGTTGATAATTAGCGATCGCCTCTAAGACCGGCTGATACAAGTTGCTAGCGTAGGGAGGATCGAAGTAAATTCGGTCAAACTGCTGACCAGCAAGGGCTTTTAATCGCCTTACTACCTCCCCCCGTAACACTTGAAATTTTTGTTCTGGCTGGGCAACTTGCTGCCAGTTTTGCTGAATAATTGAGCAAGCCCTAGTCCATTGTTCAATTCCTACGACCAAGGAAGCACCTCGACAGAGGGCTTCAGCCCCCATTGAACCTGTACCAGTGCATAAATCCAGCCAGCGACAATTAGAAATTTTTCCTTGCCAGATATTAAACACCGCCTCCCGTACCCGTGCTGATGTGGGACGGGTTGTTTGACCAGGTAGAGTTTTTAGTTGGCGGTTACCGTAAATTCTCATTAACTATATACAAAATCATTAGATAAGCTCGTCAGCATTTAAGCAAGAGATAGGAGAAATGAACCTCCAATCAAAGATGCCGTGGCACCTTTTGACCAAAGGAAAGTACGACTAGAGGCAACCGCTTATTTAAGAGATAAACCCTTGCCGACTATACAAGAAAGGGCAAGGGCTGTTCTGTCACTGGCAAGTTCCAGGATTAATTCTGATAATTTGCTCAAACGCCTCTATACCATTTAGGTGTTTGTTTACACCAATACAGTAGTCTTAACTTGTGCTACGAAATTGGATAAAATTTGTAGCCCTAGCGTCGAAGATTTTTCTGGATGAAACTGTACTGCCATCAAGTTATCACGGGCAATTGCGGCTGTCACTGTCTGGCTACCGTGGGTAAAAGTTGCTGCTGTGATCTGGGGATCTACTGGGTCAACATAGTAAGAATGGACGAAATACACTTGCACTTTATCGGGTAAATGTCTCCACAGCGCCGAGTTTGGTTGAGTAAACTCCAATTCATTCCAACCCATATGGGGAATAGTCAGTCCCGGTTCTGAGCGAAAATGGCGCACCTTACCGGCAATAATTCCTAACCCTGGTTCACTACCTTCTTCACTACCTTCAAACAGAATTTGTAAACCCAGGCAAATACCCAAGAAGGGTTTACCACTGGCAATAACTTTTTTAATCGGTTCTTCCAGGCTACGCGATCGCAAATGTTGTACAGCTGGGTCAAAGGAACCTACTCCAGGTAGAACTACGGCATCAGCCTGATAGATTTCTTCGGCTAAATCCGTCACTAGAGTAGTCGCACCAGCTTTCTCTAAACCTTTGCAGGCAGAGTGCAGATTTCCCATATCGTAGTCTACAACAGCAATAACAGGCATCAACCAACTCTCCCTTACCTTGGTTACTCAGGCAGTCTTTATTTTAAGTTACCCTTACTTTTTAATGAACACCAAAATTCTTTTAACTTCCTTTGACACTTGGCTACCCCATCAAGTATCCAACTCTTCAGATGATTTACTAGAAGAGATTGTTCAGTTTAATTCTGGGTCATTTTCCCTGATCTTTTTGAGAAAGCTAACAGTTGATATTCTTGAAGCTAGCACTAAGGTGATCAGCACCATTGAGGAATTACAACCCGATATTATTATCTGTTGTGGTATGGCAGAAAAGCGTAGTAATTTAACAGTAGAATCTTGTGCTACTTGCCAAGACAGCTTACTGACAACGACGGTAGATTTAGAAGGATTGGTAGCTGGTTTAGCTCAGACCAAAATTAGCCACGATACTGGTAAATTTGTTTGTGAGGGTTTATATTTCCAAGTTCTCAAATATTTAGTGGAATACCACCACAATAAATGCTGTATATTTGTCCATGTGCCAGTTTTAACCTCTGCTAATTTAGCCTGTATACAGTCAGATTTTCAGTTAATTATCGAGAGGCTGGCAGCTTTTCACCAAATTAACTCTGATAATTTTAGATAAATAATCAGAAATGAGATACTTAATATCTTGTCGATCTGGAGTTGATTTGTTTCCTGAATCTTTGAGGATTTGTATCTAGCTTTGCTCACAGCTACTAGAGTGGTAGGAAATGCTTTTTACCCTCACTCAACTATACTTTTGGTTACTCAAAATGAAGTGTATAGTAGATAGTTTCTTGCCAACTTTCTAGGTAACTAGTAATTTCTGCTGATAAAGTTTTTTGAGCGCCACTAAAAATGCTAATTATCCAGTAGATGTTTGGTAAATGACCAGTGGAAAGTTGGTAAACAGTAAACAGACGATAAAAACTTAGAGAAAGATTTAACTTGTAAGGCAGCAGAAAACTGAGAAAGTCCATGAGGAAGCGAGCTAACTATTCGGCAGAGAAAGTGAGGAAAAAAAGTTCATTTGCTGTAAAAATCAGCTACCTACGACAGCTAATCGCTGTGGTGGCTAAAATTGACTAGTTAAAGTCACAAACTACAAAATGTGAATTAACAGAACTGGGAGCAAGAATAGATTAGCTTGGCTCCCTTCCAGTTCTGAACACTCTCTTGAGCATCAATTCTGGGTTCTAGGATAAGGAAAAAGCTTCAGTTTCTGCACCTCTGGGCAGAACTTCCTTACCCTTATTATCCCTAGGGTGAGGGACGAGTATCATCAATACTCTTTAATTACAGGTTAATTATAGAGGTTTTTGTGTTGTTTGATCTCATTTAGGTAAAAAAAATCAACAATGTGTACAAATCAACCGAAATAGGGCAAAAAATCCTCACCCTGCCTGCTACATCAGAGCTTATCAGGGTGGGAAAAGGGCAAAGACGATAAGAAAAATGGGCGTTGCTCAATCATCGGGTGATCAGGCTCAGGAAGGCAAGGGAGAAAAGAAACATTCTAAAATCCTCAATCATGCCGCAATTCAGTAACGCCAAAAAACGTAATTTAACTTACAAAAACTCTTCCCCTGTGCAAGGAGCAAAACCTCTCCTGAGTAATCTTTACCCCCAGCTCATGTTTCTCAAGTTTAAGCAACTGCTCTAATTACTGAGAGTAAGATTGGATACAGGTAAGTAACTCATGACAAGATCAACAGATTAGTAATTACTAATCTGTTGATAAATTTCGTTTATTTCCTAGAAATTATCCATGCCGCGTCAACTATTCTCGGAATGTAACCTCGCAGCATGAACAGAATATTTCCCTAAAAGTCAGTGCCAAAACCAACTGGCAAAAATATCCTAAGTAGTGGCAGTAAGTCGTGGCAGCACCATGGAAATTAGGATGCGAATTAAATCGGCTATTAGTTCTTTCCTCTCAATTAATTAATCAACAGACAACTTAATATCCCTTATCCCGATTCCTTTCCAACTCCTAGCAGCTAATTGGGACAGGAAAATTACTGCCCATGCTCTTGATTAGCTTTGGGGTGTAGTCTGTTAATTTAATTAGATTGAACTTCCATTTAACTTCTATGATGTCGTTGTTTTTGCCAATTTTGTCCCTAGCTCAAACAACCCCGGTGCCATCATCAGCACCGCCTCTCCAAGAAATTGTGATTCCTCAGGAAGTCCGCGCTTTACCAGGTCAACTGGATAATATTCCAGTCTTTAACAGTAACAGTCCTGAACTTGTTTTGAAAGAGGGCATTTTACTCTCGACTTTTCCCTCTCCCCTTCAAGATACTTCAGGAGTTCACCTAAATTTCCCTTTTAAAGGACGCTTTGATATCTTTGCCCATCACGTTGCTAAGGCACCTACACCAGAAGATTTGCGGACTCTCTACTTGGGTATTATCTTGCACAATCCTGAGCAGGAGCCAGTAACAGTAGATATTCTACAAGCGGCAAGTTACCTAAGTCAGCCAGACGCACCGTTTATAGAGTTGCCGTCCCAGGTGGATAATAGTTTTGGCAAGGTTTATGCGGGCCCGGGTAGTCGTGTGAGCAGTGATATTTTACGAGGATATCGGCAAGAAATTTTTCCTCCCCAGTTGATAATCCCACCCCAGCAAAGTAGAATGTTGCTGAATTTACCGATTCCTGTTCGGTCTTGGGAACCACCGCTTAATGGTCGCTCAACATTAATGCGGTTGCATAGTGATGGTACTGTATACGCGGCAACGCTAGCTAAGTATGCGCCTCTCGATGCACAAGGGAAAGAAAGATCACCAACCTTGGAAGAATGGCAACAGCTACTAGATCAAAGTGAGTTAGCTCAACCACGCGATCGCACTCCCACTCCCCCTGAAGTTACCACAGGTCAAACTATTTATGGTCGGGTTGCTGGTGTTTCCCAGGGTTCCCAATGGCAAGCTTGGTTAACTGATAGCCCCAGCACTCAAAGTCTAAGTATTCCTCAGGCGGGACAAGCCTTTTCCTACGGACTGAGTACTCTTCCTGGTGGGACTTTAGGCACTGGTCAAATTCAAAGTGCGCCAATGCTGGTGCGCTATCCAGACACTGCCTACTTAGCTCATGGTAACTATGGGCTGCAGTATAGTCTTACTTTACCTTTGGTTAATCCCACTAATGACCATCAAACAGTAACTTTGGCTCTCCAAACGCCCCTCAAACAAGAGCAACTTCACGGCGGGTTAAACTTTTTGTCGCCACCCGCAGACTCTATCTTTTTTCGTGGTTCTGTCGCAATTCGCTACAAAGATGATGCCAATTTACCCCAGACTCGTTATCTACATTTGGTACAAAGGCGTGGTCAAGTAGGGGAAGCTTTGATAACACTGAAGATGCCCCCACTTGACCAACGTCTGGTTAAAGTAGATTTGATCTATCCTCCAGATGCCACACCACCACAGGTTTTGACTATCAGAACCCAAAAGTAATTCACTTCGGGACTCAAGGCTTCTAAGGGTTAGCTTTTTTTGTATTTTTGAAAGGAAATAGAATGAGTCGCACAGAGAACCTAGAAAATCGAGAAAATACATACTTATCAATTATTTTGATCTAGTTACTCCAAAAAATTGTGATAGATTTAGCTCTGGTCACCATGCTCTTGATCTGAATTATTTACACTGAGGAAATGCCTGCTCATCACTTTTCTGGGTTTGAAATCTAGACCCGAAATAGGTTTACTGTTTGGTTTACCGAAAAAAAACGTCATTCTCCACGATCAGTAAATCATCAGATAGTCAATTAGTGAGGGGTAATACCCATCACCCCAAGTGGTTAGCGGATATGCGACACTCTTGCAACTCCCTACTATTCAAAATTCCCACTTTTTGGAAGTAGTCAAAACTATTATTAAAGAACTGGGCTGTAGCTAACAGTATTATTAAAGAATTGGGCTGTAGGAAACGACTTAGCTACTCTAAGCCGTGCTCCTGCAGAACCTAATCCAGGTGAAAGGGTTAGAAGTTTTACAGGGCATCAATTCAGGAGGGCTGGCTATGAATAACTCAGACTGGGAAGAAGATCTAGGAGCACAAAACCTACGTTTAGCACTAATCAGAATCATCAAGAAAGTGGGGACTATTCAAGCCCAACTGGGAAGCCATGGTCACGCATTGAGCCAACTACAGGCCGAAAAATTAGCCTCAAGCTCACATAAGACTGAAATGCTAACTGAGCCGCAAAAATTGCAGATTCCGATTGGATGGTTAGTTGCTGGGATGATAGGAGCTAGCTTGGCGGGGGGTTTGCTAAGTTGGATACTGATTCGAGTCGCACCACCGAGTGAGTTAGGTCGCATCAATGGGCGCGTCAACAATATGGAAATCAGGATGCAGAGATTAGAGAGAAAACTTAACCAATAGACAAGCGCAGCTACCTTTCCCAAAATTGGTTAAGAGAATCTCTGTTGTCTGCTCTTGCCACGAAGAACTTCAATGCTTCTCTTTGACTTCTCCTGCGCTTGAAAGACCGAGGATTCGTCGCAAAGAGAAAATGGTTAATTGAAAATCTCGCTGCGCGTGGCAATAGTTAACTTACTACTATATACCAGAATCTGGGCTATAGTCTCAATTTTCTATTCTTTCGCTTCCCTCAAGGCATACCCTCTCCTCAAAGGAGACAGACGCTAAGCGCGAACCAAGCAAGTGAAGGGATAAGGTTTCAGGGGGCTGGCGGTCATTACTGCTCTCCCTCAAAGAATAGAGGCTTCAAGAGCCGCGAAGAGATTTAGTTATAACTGGATAGCTAATTAGTTGACATCCTCCTCGACCTTTAGGTACGAGGATTCCAAAGATCACTCTTTGGGTTTCCTCTTTCCACGACTCGGCTTACATTGAGGAGTTTCCCCACCAATGCAGAGGTCGATGTCTCCAGAGGCGTTTAACCCTTCGACAAAGCTCAGGGCTGGCGTTCCCGTGTGCCCCACGGTACGTAGTGCTAGTTCCAAAATGTTCCGGGATGCATTCCAGTCTCGGTCTAAAACAAACCCACAATGGTGACAGCGATGTGTTCTTTGACTCAAAGACTTTTTGACGACTTTCCGACAGTTAGAGCAATTTTGGCTGGTGTAGTAAGGTGGCACAGCCACCGTAGCTACACCAAACACCTTGCCGAAATATTCCAACCAGTTACGGAAAGTCGACCAAGCAGCATCCGATATCGACTTAGAGAGCTTTCTATTCTTGACCATATTTCGTACCATCAAGTCTTCATAAGCAACCAAGTCGTTAGACTGGACTACGCATCTTGCCAACTTCACGGCAAAATCTTGACGCTGCCTACTTACCTTGAGGTGTTTTCTGCTCAAACGGTTTCGAGCTTTGGCTCTATTTTTCGAGCCTTTTTGGGTGCGAGAAAGCTTCTTACTCAATCGCTTAAGAGCTTTCTCGGACTTCCTCAGATGTCTGGGATTCTCAACAGTCTGTCCATCGGAATCGGTATAAAAGTGAGTCAAGCCAACATCTAACCCAATGGTCTTACCAGTCGGTTCTCGTTTCTCAACCCGCTCAACATCAAGACAAAACTGAACGTAGTACCCATCAGCACGACGAACAACTCGAACCCGCTTGATTTGACTCAACTGATAGAAATGCAAGTCACGGGTTCCCCACAGCTTGAAGCTTCCAGCTTTGAAACCATCGGTGAAGGTGATGGTTCTTCTATCTTCCGACAGCTTCCATCCCGTTGTTTTGTACTCAACAGAACCGTGAGTTTGGTGCTTTTTGAAGCGTGGAAAACCCTTTTTTCCTGGCTTGCCTTTTTGGCAATTGTTGTAGAAGCGGGTGATAGCAGACCAAGCTCTTTGAGCGGAGGCTTGTCTAGCTTGAGAGTTGAGCTGAAAAGCGAAGGGAAACTCTTTGGCGAGAACAGCGCAATAAGCACTCAACTCGTATTTCCCAATTCCCTTGTTGTCCATCCAGTATCTGAGGCAACTGTTACCAACAAACCTAGCAGTACGAATGGCTTGATTAAGCCGCTCATACTGCCCGTTTGTTCCCTGAAGTTTTGCTTCAAATACCCACATGATTACGCTGACTTACTTAGGGTAAGTATAGCGCAGTTAAACAAAGCCGCGCTAAAAGCACGGGGCTTTAGACCCATTATTTTGGTAAGCTAATCTTCATTCAATTATTCTTGCGTATTGACGTTCAGCTTTCTTTGTCTCCCTCGAGCAACTCGCAGACGGCAACCTCAAAAACGTATCAGTTTAGTCAACAGCCGTGGACTTGTTGCGAAGTTTCTTGGTAGGAACGCTGATAGTATGGAAAAAAGTTAACGATACTCAATACGTAACTAATGGCGTCTCAAAAGTAGCCATCAGTTATTAAAAATATGCCAACAACAGCTGACTTTCTCACCTATACTCAGTGGGCAGGCATTCTAACCATAGTCTGCGCCGTTCTTGCCATACTAGGTTTTATCCTCAAATGGGGCATCCGCTTTCGTTTGGTAGGGATCACTGGCTTTATGGTAGTCCTTAGCAGTGGTTTATTTGCCCTATCTCTTGTGCCTTTCGCTCATACCGTGATCCCAGGCGCAGCTCGCTTTTCTGTGGTTTACGACAACGGCGGCAATCAAACAGTGATCACGGTACCACTGCAAATTAAAGAATCAGAACTGGAGGCGACTCTCCGTCAAGCCGCTGGCGACTTGTATTCCTATGGACGCCTGGGTGGATCAGACAACAAGCTGACAATTAGAGCCCGCACCGTCATTCACCCAAAACCTGGCATCTCTAAGCCGCTTTTCTTAGGTCAGATCAAGCGATCGCTAGGTAGTCGCGAGGATGAGCAAATGGCAATTGACATCTATTCAGAACGCTTTGCTGAACTTCCCAAAAACTCAGCCTAGTTCGAGATAATAGAGGACATGTCAAGGCTGCTTAGCAACAATAGCTACAGCACCCTCGCTACAATTTATTCAATATTTGATTTGTTGACACCAGAGGTGCGCCTCGTTTGACTTTTTTGCTACTGGCATGATCAATCAAGCATCTAGTTCACTGATTTCTCTAACGGTGGCACCGACAAAGGTGTTACGTGGTTTCCAAGCACTGGAACTCTCAAAAGAGGCGATCGCTTCCTTGGGTAAGCGTCCCTTTGTGGTAGGGGGCGATCGCACTTTAGCTACTCTGGCAGCAAAACTACCAAAAATTCTGGGACGGCAAAAGTCAAGCTACGCTCAGGCATCCTATAGTCCTGATTGTAGTGAGGCTTCCTTAGCATCTCTACGAGAAGCCGCCGCTTCACATCAAGCTGACTTGATTATTGGCATTGGTGGCGGTAAAGCTCTAGATACAGCCAAACTACTGGCGCACCAGTGTCAACTACCGATAGTTACAGTACCCACCTCGGCTGCTACCTGTGCGGCATGGACGGCTTTATCTAACATCTATTCTGAGCAAGGTGCTTTTCTGTACGATGTTGCTCTAGATCGCTGCCCAGATTTGCTAATACTAGATTACAGTCTGCTTCAGGCGGCACCACCTCGTTTACTAGTAGCTGGTATTGGTGATGCTCTAGCCAAGTGGTATGAGGCTTCTGTCAGTAGTAGCAGTTCAACCACGACTCTGATTATTGGTGCTGTACAGCAGGCTAGAGTCTTGCGAGATATTCTCTTTCAAAAGTCAGCTGATGCCCTGAAAGAACCAGGAAGTGACGTTTGGCAGGAAGTAGTTGATGCCACGGTTTTGCTGGCTGGCGTGATTGGAGGTTTGGGTGGTGCTCAGTGTCGTACTGTCGCTGCTCATGCGGTTCACAACGGCTTGACGCATCTGATGGCCGCTCACGAGGCTTTACACGGAGAAAAAGTAGCCTACGGTATTCTCGTCCAGCTGCGCCTTGAAGAAATGCTTCAGGGCAATCAACTGGCAGCCTCAGCAAGGCAACAGTTACTACAGTTTTACAGCGAAATTGGTCTACCCCAAACTTTAGATGCACTAGGTTTAGGAAGCATTACCCTGGCAGAATTAAGGCAAGCAGCTGAAGTTGCCTGCAACCCGTCTTCCGATATTCATCGTTTACCCTTCAATGTGGTGCCGGAGCAGCTAATGGCGGCGATGATTTCTACCACAACGCCAGTCGAGAAAAGCCGCAATCAACTGGAGTTGACGATGGCAATTTCCGAGGAACAACAGTAGAGGTATCTCCCTGGACGCTCTTATTTTAAAAGCTATGATGGGGCGTATTAAATACTGAGTAATTGACATCCTCCTCGACCTTTAGGTACGAGGATTCCAAAGATCACTCTTTGGGTTTCCTCTTTCCACGACTCGGCTTACATTGAGGAGTTTCCCCACCAATGCAGAGGTCGATGTCTCCAGAGGCGTTTAACCCTTCGACAAAGCTCAGGGCTGGCGTTCCCGTGTGCCCCACGGTACGTAGTGCTAGTTCCAAAATGTTCCGGGATGCATTCCAGTCTCGGTCTAAAACAAACCCACAATGGTGACAGCGATGTGTTCTTTGACTCAAAGACTTTTTGACGACTTTCCGACAGTTAGAGCAATTTTGGCTGGTGTAGTAAGGTGGCACAGCCACCGTAGCTACACCAAACACCTTGCCGAAATATTCCAACCAGTTACGGAAAGTCGACCAAGCAGCATCCGATATCGACTTAGAGAGCTTTCTATTCTTGACCATATTTCGTACCATCAAGTCTTCATAAGCAACCAAGTCGTTAGACTGGACTACGCATCTTGCCAACTTCACGGCAAAATCTTGACGCTGCCTACTTACCTTGAGGTGTTTTCTGCTCAAACGGTTTCGAGCTTTGGCTCTATTTTTCGAGCCTTTTTGGGTGCGAGAAAGCTTCTTACTCAATCGCTTAAGAGCTTTCTCGGACTTCCTCAGATGTCTGGGATTCTCAACAGTCTGTCCATCGGAATCGGTATAAAAGTGAGTCAAGCCAACATCTAACCCAATGGTCTTACCAGTCGGTTCTCGTTTCTCAACCCGCTCAACATCAAGACAAAACTGAACGTAGTACCCATCAGCACGACGAACAACTCGAACCCGCTTGATTTGACTCAACTGATAGAAATGCAAGTCACGGGTTCCCCACAGCTTGAAGCTTCCAGCTTTGAAACCATCGGTGAAGGTGATGGTTCTTCTATCTTCCGACAGCTTCCATCCCGTTGTTTTGTACTCAACAGAACCGTGAGTTTGGTGCTTTTTGAAGCGTGGAAAACCCTTTTTTCCTGGCTTGCCTTTTTGGCAATTGTTGTAGAAGCGGGTGATAGCAGACCAAGCTCTTTGAGCGGAGGCTTGTCTAGCTTGAGAGTTGAGCTGAAAAGCGAAGGGAAACTCTTTGGCGAGAACAGCGCAATAAGCACTCAACTCGTATTTCCCAATTCCCTTGTTGTCCATCCAGTATCTGAGGCAACTGTTACCAACAAACCTAGCAGTACGAATGGCTTGATTAAGCCGCTCATACTGCCCGTTTGTTCCCTGAAGTTTTGCTTCAAATACCCACATGATTACGCTGACTTACTTAGGGTAAGTATAGCGCAGTTAAACAAAGCCGCGCTAAAAGCACGGGGCTTTAGACCCATTATTTTGGTAAAATGCGGCTATTACTAAAGCTGGTGGGTTTATTTCTAGTTGTTCTAGGAATTTACTTCTTAGGACAAAACATTTTCTTTACTACGCAAATCTCTCCCTATTGGTGGCGCGACGTTTCGGCTGCTGGTTCTGTGATCGCTATTTTAGGCGGTCTTACTTCACTCCTATTTTTCCGGCGTGCAACTGGTGATTTTGGCTGGATTTTAGTAATGCTAGGCATTCTACTAGTCTTTGTTACCGGTAGAGTAATTTTGAGACCAACTAGTTTGTGGTACTTCTTTTTATCTTTCGCTTCGCTAATCGCTGGCTTTAGACTAATTAGAACTGGGCGGCTTGATTTTTGAAAATGACCAGAAACGACAAAAATTGACAAGGGAAAGAGCTTTCAAAAACCTTGTTTCTGGTTTAACTATTTACCCTCAACAGGATTATCAAAAGATGTATCAACCAGTAAAGCTGGGTGATACTTTTCTTAATTTTAAGCATGTCACCTCAGTATCTAGCTGAGGTGAATTGGTTTTCCCTGAGCCTCTTTCAGATTAGCTGTCGGACTTCCCTAACTACTTGAATTAGCGCTCTTCAGCAGCAGACGACCCCAAGCAGTGGCTATCCAAAAGTTCTTAAGTTTATAAATCCTTCATATTACCCGTGCTATAACAATAGCATCATGAAGTTTAAGTAAAGATATGCCCCAACTGTGGTATGGTAACAAAATTTACCTATCGTTATAAGTAAGTGTTTAGTGACTTTTTCAACAGAATCTAGCGTACAAGCGTAATTTGTCTACGTAAAAAATTGGATAAAACAAAGGAGGCATTTTTACTGGTAGCCAATAATTTTCTTTCATTGCTCTAGCACAGCAGTCAACTAAGTTTGATAATTTTTTTGTTGCACTCTACCAAAATTAACTAGCCGTGCTGTTTAACTCGTACGAATTCATCTTTGTCTTCTTCCCCATTACATTAATCGGATTTTTTGGTTTAGCAAAGTTACACTTAAAAACGGCAGCTAAAGTCTGGCTAACCATAGCATCCCTGGCATTTTACGGTTATTGGAGCGTTGCTTATCTACCATTACTATTAATCTCTGTCGTCGGTAACTATTACTTCGGTAGGTACATAGACCGCGCTCAGACAAAAACTCAGAAAGCCAAAATACTACTTTGGTTGGGCATCGGTTTTAACTTGGCAATCTTAGGTTACTACAAATACGCTAACTTTTTCGTTGGCTCCCTCAGCGACTTATTAGAAACTAGCTGGGTGATACCTAAAGTCATCTTACCGCTAGGAATTTCTTTCTACAGCTTTACTCAAATTGCCTACTTGGTAGACGCCTACAAAGGTGATATTAGAGAACGCAATTATGATTTCTTGAGCTATTGTTTGTTCGTCGTGTTCTTTCCGCAGCTAATAGCTGGCCCGATTCTACGCCATGATGAGCTGATACCAGAATTTAATAAGCCTAAGAATTTCCTTTTTTCTAATAAAAATATCTCATTAGGCCTGATTTTTTTTGTTATCGGTCTAGCTAAGAAAGTTCTAATTGCTGATAGCCTCTCCCCCTGGGTAGCAGCAGTCTTTGATCATGCTGGTGTTGTTACCTTCCTGGAAGCATGGGTAGGCGCTTTAAGCTATACTTTCCAGTTGTATTTTGATTTTTCTGGCTACTGCGATATGGCGGTCGGTTTAGGTTTAATGATGAATATTCCTTTGCCGATCAACTTTGACTCTCCCTACAAAGCAACTTCTATTGTTGAGTTCTGGCGTCGCTGGCACATTACACTGTCAAATTTCCTGCGGGATTACTTGTATATCCCTTTGGGAGGTAGCCGTCGTGGTCAAGTCCGCCGCTACATCAACTTACTAATAACTATGCTACTAGGTGGTCTATGGCATGGTGCTGGTTGGACTTATATTATTTGGGGTGGAATGCACGGTTGTTATTTAGCGATTAATCACGGCTGGCGTAGCTTGGGTCGTAAGATGTCATTACCCATAGCATGGGCGATTACGTTTGCTGCGGTACTAGCCAGTTGGGTAATTTTCCGAGCAAACACTCTTCATGACGGCGTTGTAATTCTCCAAGCAATGATAGGAATGAAAGGAATTGTTTTCCCCAGTGAATATCAAGTAGCTTTGCCCTGGTTGAGCAATATAGGTGTGCAGTTTGAACCCCTCAAAGAACTGGCTTATTTACCAGAAAATTTAAAGCTCACGATTACCGTACTCTGCGGTCTGTTATTCGGTGTTATCTTTTTACCTAATACGCAGCAAATAGCTAAGCAATTTAAGCCAACTTGGTGGTGGTCATTACTCCTAGGGAGTTTGGCAATCGTTTGTTTAGTTTCGCTTAACCGTATTTCCGAGTTTCTGTATTTCCAGTTTTAGGAAAAACTGCGATGAAATCCTCTAAAAACATCTACCATCGATTCAATTTAACTTTCTTAGCAGTCACTTTACCTGGTTTATTAGGTTTCGGGACGTTCAATATCTTAGTGGATGGCTCTGGTATTTTTAATAGTCCTAAGATTGCTAATTTCAATGAATTAAAACCAGCAATATACAGTCACGTCAGGCTGTTTAAGGCAGTTGGTGTGAGCCGCAAGAAACCCAAAAATATTATTTTGGGTTCATCCCGCAGTGATATTGGTCTTGATCCGGACCATCCTAGCTTGGCAAGTGATTCTGCTTACAATCTTGCCTTGGTAGGACCGAATATGTATGAAGTTAGACGTTACTTTGAACATGCTCTGGCAAATCAGCCGGAATTAAAAACAGTTGTCCTGGGTATTGACTTTTTCATGTTCAACGAGAACTGGCACAATAGCCCAGATTTTGATGAAGCGAGATTAGGAAGAAAAAGCCCAAAAATCCAAGATTTAATCAACGCGAGTTTATCTCTTGATGCTTTAGATTTGAGTAAACAAACCGTAGGAGCCAGTGTTGAATCTGACGCTTACTATCTTTATAAATCTAATGGTCTGCGCTATGTTTACGGCAATAAACCGGATGAGCCATTAAAAGTTAAATTTGAGAAAATGCTCACAGAATTTTTGCGAGGGGAGCGCGCTTACCCAAACTATAAATCTTCTCAAAGTTTTTTAAATGACTTTCGGTTGCTGGTTGAAACTTGCAAAGAAAAAAATATAGACCTCAAAGTGTTTATTTCGCCGATACACGTAACTCAACTAGAAGCTATCAATACCGCTGGAGTTTGGTCAGAGTTTGAAGATTGGAAGCGTCAAGTGGTGGAAATTACACCCGTGTGGGATTTTTCTGGATACAACAGTATCACTACAGAACCCATCAGTAATCAGATGAAAAACTACTGGGATAGCTCACATTACCGTAAAGAGGTAGGCGATTTGATCTTAAATCGTCTGTTTGAAGTAAATGAAAAAGTTGTGCCAGAGGATTTCGGCACCCTCCTCACTACCCACAACATCGAGTCAGAACTAGAAAAAAGGAGTGCTGACCGTGTAGCTTGGGAAAAAAATGATCCCGATTTATTAAAGTTTGTACAAAATTTGCAACGTCAGGCTAGCAGTCAAAATTAACATCTTTGAGTCCAAGATGTTGCTACTTAGGCAATTCCTGAGTCAAAACGATTCTCCACTAGCTTCGTTTTATGCCAATCTTGCGTACTTTTGGTCTGTTGTGACCGCACACGCAGAACTCACCTAGAGAAAGCGGCAATGTTCCTGATAGTCTATTGGGCGCGAACTAGTGGACTATCTTTTGCCTGTAACTTCCGACTACCGAAGCGTAGTTTTGGATGTAGTTTCGGATACAGCTTTAGGGTAACCTGATTGGGATTAAAAAACCTTATCAAAAGTTAGGGTAACCTGATTGGGATTAAAAAACCTTATCAAAAGTTAGGGTAACCTGATTGGGATTAAAAAACCTTATCAAAAGTTAGGGTAACCTGATTGGGATTAAAAAACCTTATCAAAAGTTAGGGTAACCTGATTGGGATTAAAAACCTGATTATTTCAAGTATGCTCCTCATCAGATAAAGAAACGCTGTATAAAAAAACCTGCACTGGTCAATCTTCCCCATATCGCTGTCTCTTAAGCCAGAGATACCTAAGAAGAAATCATTAATTTCAACTATAAAGATAATTAATACTAATGAGTGCGACAACAAGACGGCGCATCGAAGGGGTATAAAATCCGAATAACTACTGCGAGAGCTAGATTTGAGAGCAGGCATGCTCAAAAACTCTAACTCGACCAGTCCGCTAGACGATATATAAGAATAACTAATTTAATCTTCAATTAAGAATTTCATTCTTAATCTTGCTTAACCCACCTATTGTTTTCCCTTAGTATCAGAAGTGAAGCGGACACGACATAGTTGTAAACCTCACTAATAGTGAGACTAATAGAAAGGATCACTTTATGAGGTACGCTTCAAGATAGTTTTTACCGCAGTTTCCCATCACAACAGAGGAATCACTACATGGCTACTTTCAAAGTAACGCTGATTAACGAAACCGAAGGGTTGAACCAGACAATCGAAGTTCCTGACGATGAGTACATTCTCGACGCAGCAGAAGAACAAGGTCTTGACCTACCCTACTCCTGTCGCGCCGGTGCTTGTTCCACCTGTGCTGGCAAAATCACCACGGGAACCATTGACCAAAGCGACCAGTCTTTCCTAGACGATGATCAGATTGAGGCTGGATTTGTTCTGACCTGCGTTGCTTACCCTACATCTGATTGCACCATCATGACCCACCAGGAAGAAGAACTTTACTAAAAGCCTCGGAAGTACAGCTTTGGTGCGATAGTACCCCTCTTGTTTACATAAGAAGGGAAAAAGCGCCAAAAAAATACCAAACCGGTAGCAAAATATCGAGAATAAAGCAGAAACAGGTCATCGAGGTTTCTGCTTTATTTTTTGGCTGACCCGACGAGATGGGATTCTCTCTGGCTAGGCGTTAGGAGAAGATTGATAAATTACCCGTTAACTTTGGGTCTTGCTGCCTGAGATTTCTCCTTAATCCTTTCCTGGAAGGGTAGGACGGCATCATTGTATTGTTTTTTGTGTTTTTTGTAGTCGAGTTTGATGACACTCCACAACTACTGTAGTTGTTGCCAGGTCGAGCATTTTTGCAGTTGACAGGCAACGGCATTTTGCCATTGTTTGAGCTGGCGGTAGCTGATCAATTGTTCTCCTCAATCTCGGCGGTGGGAGTTACTGACCAAAACGGAAACAATTGGGAAGCCGGCAGATTTGAACCTAGGCTCACGATTAGTCAAATGCAAGCTTTATGCCGCATTTTGCAATGTTGTTTAGACGAATTACCGAGCTTCAGTGATGGCTAGTTTGAGTTTCTCAATTTCACTCTAGAAAAGTTAACGGAGTGATCAGCAAAATGAATCTAGGATAAAAACTACGAGAACGACTGCAAAGTTTAGGTTTAACTCGCTTGCCGGTTGCCCAAGCTTGCGGCGTTGTTGAGTCTACGATGAATTAACTGGGAGGCGGATAGACATAAACATAAGCTACCCAGAACAGACTAAAGCGTTATGTGACCTTCTGAAGTTTACCCTAGAGGATTTGGCAGAGTGGGCAACCAAATAGTATGTAGTATGAGCAACCATGATTGAAGGAAGCTCTCGAAAATGTAAGCGATCGCGTATATTTTCCCTCACCGTAACCTCAAAAAAAAAGCCCCCAGTTAAGGAGGCTTTGCTTTCAATTTAAATTATTAAACTATAGCCTTTCCTCGTCTCGTAAGGTACGTCCTGGGGTCTTACTCTACCTCACATGAGAAAGAACTGCTATATTAACCAAACAAGGCTAAATCTCTGACAGATAAAACTCCAGCTAATGCTGCTAAATCAATAAAATTAAGCGCTATTCCTGCTTAATCAAGGTTTTTGCGCCTCTATCCCTCTTCTGTCACTCTCCGAGAATTAAAATATAATTATCAGTAGTGACAATCTCTACAAGGTAGGCAGAGCAATGGATGTAGAGTTACAGATTATCAAACATTTAGCCAGGGATGCACAGCCAACAGTATCGGTTATTGATGAATATTGTCAGTGCTACAAAGATTTATTTCCCGAGGTAAGAAGCTATGAATGTTTCAAATACTTGCACTTAGGAATAATTGCACCAATCAGAAAGAAAAGCTTACCAGAGATAGCGAAAGTTGTCGGGATAAATTCAGCTCAATCGTTACATCACTTTATAGCCGAATCACCTTGGTCAGCAAGGGAAATAAAAAAGCGAAGACTCACAAAAACCTGAGAAGCCTTAAAGGGCAAGTCAATTACAGTAGTAATAGATGAAACAGGAGACAGAAAAAAAGGTAAGAAAACAGATTACGTAGCGAGACAGTATCTAGGCAGCATAGGAAAAATAGACCAAGGGATGGTTTCAGTAAATGCCTATGGTGTTTATCAAAATATTACATTGCCTCTAATCTGTAAAGTTTTTAAACCCCAATCAAGATTAAAAGGAGAAGATAAATATCAAACAAAAATAGAAATAGCCTCATCAATCATAGAAGAATTAATTGATAGTGGCTTTTGTATAGAATTAGTATTAGCCGATAGTCTCTATGGAGAAAGCAGCTCATTTCTCAGAACATTAGACAAATATAAATTAGCCTGGGTTGTAGCGATTAGAAGCAATCATGGAGTATGGATGTCAGCCCAGCAGAGGGTTAGAGCGAATAAATGGCATAAATTTGAAAGGACGTTTAGTAATCAAACATCTCAAACGAGATATCTCAGAGAAATCGTTTTTGGCAAGAAAAATACTCGAAGTTACTGGGAGATAACTATAGACCCAGAAACGATGCCAGAGAATTCTACTTCTTTCGTAATGACCAATCTCCCAGGCAAAGTCAAAAAAACTTTAGGCAATCTTTATGGACTGAGAACTTGGGTAGAATACGGATTTCGACAATGTAAACAAGAATTGGGCTGGACGGATTATCGCTTTACCAATTTTTCGGATATTGAGAAATGGTGGGAAATCATTTTTTGTGTTTATTTGATGATTAGTTTAAACTCTCCGGCTTTTTTGTCCTTAAATCAACCTGAAGTAGCTGAGTGCGAGAAGAGAAATACTACTACTGATTTCTCTTTTCATCAACAATGGAATCATGAAAGTGGATGGAAAAATATTTTGAACAATCTGCGTTTAATTATCCAACCCACAATGCTCTTGTGGTTAATTGCTCCCTGGTTGGAGATTTTTCCTCATCGGGATTTATTACTTGGGTTTCACGATTTAATTGATGCCATGAATCAATTTCAACATTATTTTTATCAGGGATAATCCGGCTTGTTTGTTACTTGGTTATTTCGGAGAGTGACAGAAGAGGGCTATATATAATGATTCCCATCTTCTTTCTTCTTTATTTTTCAGTAGTCTTTTATCAGTACCTTCTGCAAAATCTACCTGTCTTATATTGATAAATTCGAGTTGCTTTAGGGTATTGATAAGTAGCTCACTATCCCATACTGATATATGTCCCCAGTTCTGGGTAAGTGATCTTACCGGTTCAGCACCAGTTGACCATCTATTAATAACAGTTTCATGAGACTCTGTACCCCTGTAATAACTTATATATTTACTGAGATCGGGTACACTAATGCGCAACCAAGCTTTTGGTTTTAAAGTTCTTCTTATTTCTTTGAGTAGATTAAAAGTATCAAGGGGATACAAATGTTCCAGAGCATGTTCTGTAAACACACCATCCCAATAATCATTTTCACATTTGAGGGGATGTCTCAAGTCCAACATCCATTTATGTTTCGGACAATCCCAAAACTTGAGTGTAAAAAAATCAGCATTTACCCAGCCATCGAACAAGTTACCTCCGCAGCCTAGATTTAAAAGCTTGGTATTTGGATTAATCAGTGGTGGAAATTTGCTTAAAAAGATACGCCCCAAACTACTTTTAGTTTCAAATTTGATGTGTTGTTTCAAAGTAAATTGGTAATCTGTGGAGTAGATAGAGTAGCTTGGTGCTTTTAAACTGGTTTGAGGATAATTCATTTGACTAATCAATCCCAGTCTTCTCTTGACACTTCATCCAATCTTGATGAATTGAATGTATTAATCTACAAATAAACACACTAAATATTCGGATATTTTCTTATTTCCAAAATTTGAATAATCTTGAAATTTAAATGTTGACTATGACCACCATTAAAACGAAACTTGGTCAACCGGCGTGAGATGTAAATAATGTGTGCGTTGCTACCAATTCACAGGACAAGGTATTAGACGCACTCTCTTTACTTCATCTTTAGCCAATGCTCACGAATTCTTTACAGTCACTAACCGGAAAACCCTTGAGGAACTTGTAAAACTACACATACCAAAACCGCCCTTTTTTGGGGCGGCTGTTGTAGATTTAGGAGCTGTAAAAATCTCAAAAGTGGCTCAATTGTCGGTAAAAAGTCAAACTTTGCCAAATTTGAGCAGTTCTTAGAGATTTTCAAGCAGATGAAATTATGGAAACGAGTGACCAAGCAATCCGCTGGTGGACAATTGCCGCTCTCGAAATTGTACTCCTAGCAGTAGCACCGCTCTTAATCCGCATCTTCTCGCAGCTACCATAGAGCAATTTTAGAAAAGGGAAAATATCGCTTCGCGGGCAAATAGTTAATTGAAAAGGGAAAATTGAGCTTTTACACCAGTATTTGGCTAGTAGCATCCATTTCGCATTTTCTATTTTCCATGGGTACGCGCAGCGACAATTTACCCACGATTAGTAATGAGTTCCCGACTTACGATGATGTACCGCAGTTACACCGTCGGATAGAACCTTACCTGTTTTCACGACTCCGTAAACCAGCCAGTGATCACCGCATTCCATGCGATTTTCCACTGTGCATTCCAGATAAGCTAGGGAATCAGCAAGAATCGGACAACCATTTTCTGCTTCTTGCGTTGCCACCTCAGCAAATCGGTCTTCACCAGGAGCAAAGGGTTTGAGAAAATGCTTCATCAAGCCCAAATGCTTTCCTTCTTCCAAAATATTTAAGACAAATTTGTCTCCTGTATACATTAAAGATTCAATTGCCCGGTCTTTAGCAACCGCTATTGTTAAACCTGGAGGCGTAAATGTTGCTTGAGAAACCCAGTCAGCCAACATTGCCCCCGTAAGTTCCCCTTGTTTGGCGGTCACAATACACAAAGAACCAATCAATCGTCCCACCGCTTGTTCAGTCCGGGCAACTGCGGAATCACTGCTAGACAGCCTAGAGGTTCGGGCTTTTTTGGCTTTCTTGAGTGCTTGAGCAAAATCGGTGCCGGCTTCCTCACAATATTTAAGGGTGACTTCTGTCGGCTTGAACTTCACCCGAATTGGCTCAAAGCCAAACTTATAACCTGCATCCTGAAACTTACTCTCAATTAGATCAATTGCTTCACCACTCCAACCGTAAGAACCAAAGACACCTGCCAGTTTGGTTTTCGTAGCAGTAGAGAGTACAATACCCAGGGCAGTCTGAATTTGGGTCGGGGCATGACCGCCAAGAGTTGGGGAACCCATGATAAAGCCGTCGGCTTTTTCTACTACTGCCCGAATCTCTTCCGATTCAGCCGCTTCGCAGTTAATTGATTCTACTCCCACACCAGCTTTAGTAATACCCCGCGCGATCGCACTGGCAATGGTGCCAGTATTGCCGTAGGCTGAAGCGTAGAGTAGGGCAACTGTCATCTCCTGAGCTTTTTGCTGCTCAATCCACTGCCGATAAGCTTGAGTTAGTGGCTGGAGAGAGTAGCGGACTAGGGGCCCGTGACCGGTAGCGTAAAGTCTTGCCTGAAAAGCATCTAATTTTTCTAAAGCTTTTGCCACCTGCCGTGCATGAGGTGCCATCAAGCAATCGAAGTAATATCGTCGGTCTTCTGCTACTGTTGACCAACCTTCGTCTAGTACCTGATCACCGCAAACATGAGCACTAAAAAACTTATCTGTAAACAGAATTTCTGTGTGGGGATCGTAGGTACAAAGGGCATCGGGCCAACGAGGACTGGGAGTCAGGGCAAATTCCAGGCGATGACCTTGACCTAAATCTAGGGTTTCATCACCTCGTACGACGGTAATTTTTAACTCCTGATCTGGTATGATTTCCCGCAAGGCGATCGCCGCTGGATTTGAGCAAATAAAAGTAATCTGAGGTGCTAGGTCTAGCAGGGCTTTGAGAGTAACACCCCGATTCGGATTAACGTGACCGAGAATTACATAGTCAATGCGCTTGGGGTCAAGACGTTGTTGCAGAGCCGCTAAAAAAGTTTCTGTAAAGGATTCACCTGGTGGATCAAATAGGGCTATTTTGTCGGCTCTGATCAGATAGGAATTAGCAGTAGTACCTCGTTGCAGGGCATACTCAATTTCAAACTTGAGCCGCTCCCAAGTGCGCGATCGCATGATCGTTGTATCTGCACCAGTAGGGAAAACTTGAACGTCTTTTTGCTTAGTTTCTCGCATGAGATTAATAGTTAATTAAGTACTTTTTCTTCTTGCCAAAAGTGGCACCAGACCAACAGCAATTAAATAAAACGCATTATCATAGCGACAGATAAAAAGTACTGATCCGGTTACAAAAACTACCGAAGAAAATACAATTCCATAGATTAATCGAGTTTTTTCTAGGACGCGTTGGTGGTTTTCTTCTTTGAGATACTCATTCTGGCGCAGTACCTCGACGCGAACTTTTGCCCAATCCAGACCTTCTTGCGGTGAAGCCGACTTTCCTAATAATTCTTCAACTAATTGAACATTTCTCGTGTGATTTGAAGTGTTTTTTGCTGGAAGTTTCGGTGCAGACACTGGGGTTATCGCAAGTTCTTCTGAGTTTTCTAACATTTTTCAACCTTTCTCTTTGAGCTGATACCTTATTTAGTTAATTTAGATATCAGATGCCAGTTTAATGGTCTTACAAAAATTATTACTTCCTCACTTGGTCGAAATATACACTAATTTGTACACTAATTTGATGAGTAATTAACAATATGCCCTTGCGAGGTTTTTTAAGAGTCTTTCTAGTGTTCTCGATTTCTCTTGTTATTTTCTTAGTGTTTTCCTATTTGACAATTTTTCCTGTGCTTCCGGCCGCCGCACAAAACAACTGGATTCGGCAGGTAGTGGTGCGGATTGTCAATGAGGGTACACAGCCGGTTGTTTTGATGGGAAGAGAGGTTCAATACGACGACAGATCAGAATGGGTGGAAGATTTATGGATCGTTAACCCAGAAAGTGGACAAGTTGAACAGGTGCCTCCCCAAGCTTCCCAGCAAACAACGAGGGATTTAAATGTCTGTCTTAATCCGCCTCGTGGCAAAAGCCCAGAACAGTTAAATTGCCATTATCTGTTTATCGGTCCTCCGAGATTTTAATGACTGACCCAAGGGCAAGGGGTGGGCATTGCCCACCCTAATAATTAGCAGCTTATAGTTATCTTGCTAGGTAGTTTCTCAACTTTGCTCTAATGTTTGGATCAGTTCTTAATAGTGATTCCCCACCTTCCTGTGATGCACAGCTGTCAGAGAATCCACTTTAGAAACCCGCCCTGCATCAACAGTGGAGTAAACAATCCAGTGATCACTACACTCCATGCGGCTGACAACTTTGCACTCTATATAAGCTAGGGCGTCAGTAAGGACGGGAGAACCGTTTTCCGCTGATTGAGTTGTCACACCAGCAAAGCGGTCAGCACCGGGCTTGAAGCGTTTGAGGAAGTGCTTCATTAATTTTTGATAATTCCCTTCCTCCAAGACATTTAAGGCAAAGTGGTCGCCTACTTGCATTAATGATTCAATTGCCCGATCTTTAGCCACAGCGATGGTCAAACCGAGGGGTTGGAAGCTAGCTTGACTCACCCAAGAGGCCAACATGGCGCTTTTCACATCACCCCTCTGGGCGGTAATGATATAAAGACCCCCACTGACACGTCCCAAGGCTTTATCGAGGTCAGAATCTAGGGACTTCATGTTCTTAATGCTGCGATCGCGCATCAGCCATTGCCCCATGTCTGTACCCGCTTCTTCACAAAGCTGGTAGGTAGCCTCTGAGGGTATTTCCTTAATCCTGATAGCAGAAAATGCTTCTTTGAGGTCTAAGGTTTTGAACTGATTCCTTAGCGGGTCTATGGGTTCATCATCTTCCCCGTAGGACTCAAACAGCCCAACTGCCTGCTTAGATTTCGCCGCAGCCAGTACTGTACTCACAGCAGCCGTGGCGGTTTTATTGGAGGCGGGAGGCAGACCAATGACAATCCCCGCAGCACGACCAACCATTTCTTGTACTTCTTGGGGGTCAGCAGATTTGAGATCCATCATCTCAACGCCGACGCCAGTTTTGGTAATCCCTCTCGCCAGGGCTTGGGAGAGGCGATCGCTATAGCCGTAATCCGAGACATAGAAGACGATAACCGATTTTTCCGCTTTTTCCTGGGCTTTACTCCAACGACGGTAGCGGTCAACTAGTTCTTCAACATTATGGCGTAACAGGGGCCCATGACCAGTGGCAATCGTCTTCACGTCTCCCAGCTTTTCCATCCGCTTCAGGGCAGAGAGTACGGAGCGGGCATTAGGAGCCATCAGGCATTCGTAGTAGAATCTGTAGTCTGCCTCAATTGCGCCCAAATTTTCATCGTAGGTTGGTTCAGTGCAGTAGTGCATACCAAAGGCATCACAGGTGAACATGACCTGGGTTCCGGCGTCGTAGGTAAAAATTGTGTCCGGCCAGTGCAGATTCGGTGCATTGACGAATTCCAGCACATGTCCCTTCCCTAAATCCAGTTGATCACCATTTTTGACAATTTGCCGCTTAAAGGGCTGGTGTACTAAATCTTCGAGAAACTGGATTGCGACTTTTGCCCCTACCACAGTCACTTGAGGCGCTAGCTGTAGAACGTCTCTGACTAGGCCACTGTGGTCTGGTTCAGTGTGGCTGATAATTAGATAATCTATTTCTGTGGGGTCGATTAGTCCTTGGAGCGTATCTAAATATAGCTTGCGAAACTTTTCATGAGAGGTGTCAACTAGTGCTATTTGCTCACCTCGAATTAGAAAAGAGTTGTAGGTGGTGCCATTTTGTAATCCAAATTCGATATCAAAACGGTCACGATCCCAGTCCAAGGAGCGAATCGCGGTTGTGTCCGGCGCAATCTCAGCAGTCTGCATTGATAAGCGCTTTTGGACTCGGTCAGTGAGCGTTACCATTGACTTACTCCTTAACCAACTAATGTTATAGCTTTCATTTTTTCTTTATTTTTACACGATTACCTGATGAAACTTATCAAAAAACTTGATTGTCCTGAGTAAAACTACCTATAACTCTACAGGGTGAATAGTAACGGCGTTGCCTAGTTTGGAGATAATTCGGTATACCCCCCCCATCTCCCTTGTCTCAATTATCGGGATTAATAAAATTATCAATCTGCCTAGCTACCAAACCCGGTAAAGCTTCAGGCAAATCATTGCCCCCATGGTCAATCATCCGTAGCTGAGAACCGGAGATTTTGCTGGCATAGATTTGAGAACAAGCGATCGCGTTGGGGCTATCTCTACGACCCTGTAAAATCAGAGTGGGAACTTTGAGTAATTCAAGTTTTTCTTGCAATAATTCTTCTTGAACTTCTGGCTGGCGTCGTTGAAACAAGAGTTGGCAAGCCGCAGGTGAGGAGAGGAATTGTTGACGTTGTTGTAGGGCTTTGTCAATAGACTTGTGGCGTCCGAAAAGTTTTGCCAAAGGACGAATTACTCGCAGAAACCCTGGTGCGAAGGAAGAACGCTGGGCTAACCACCTTGTCCACCAAGCATTTTCCTGCTTCCCTGGTACTTGAACCCCTTGTGGGGCTAATAACACTAGACCACGAACTTGTTCACTATTGTTTAGAGCGTAGCTAGCAGCAACCCAACCACCCAGAGAGTGACCAATCAAATAGACTGGCCAAAGGCGTAGCGCTTCTAGGTATTCGCCCAAGCACTCAACTTCTAACTGTATTGAGTAGTGGAGATTGGGAGCAGGTGAGTCACCAAACCCTAGTAAATCTGGGGCAAAGCAATGATAATCCTGATTTAAAAACTCAATCACCGGTAGCCACTGACTGCTATCGTTCCAGGAACCGTGCAGGAAGATTAGAATCGGTCCCTGACCGACTTCACGCCAGAAAACTTGCCCTGATGATAGCTTAATTCGAGAATTCCTTAAGGGTAAGTCCATCGAAGTTGGTAGTGTTTACCTGTTTTAATAAAAAACGCTCAACTATCTTAGGCTGTGGAAATAGCAAAACTAAAAAATCTGGGTCAATCAGTATTTTAGGAAAATCAGATGCCGTTGCTGCTTAAGCAACGGTGGTTTTGCCCTCAAAGTAATCCTGTAGCTGCTGTTCATGGTCGTGACTCAAGTTCTGCCTTGGCAGAGTTGACCTCTCAAAGGCTTGAACTTCACTAATTTCTAACGGATCCTCTAGCTGTATTGTCCCTTGAACATCGGCTTCTACTAGGATACAAATAGAATGAATTCTGGGGTCGCGATCAGGTGCAGAGTAAACACCAACCAAGCGACGAATTTTGACTAATTCTAGCCCCGTCTCTTCTGCTAATTCCCGCCGTGCTGTGGTTGGAATATCCTGACCCCAGTTGACTATGCCTCCTGGTAGTCCCCATTTACCATCATCGCAACGCCTAACTAGCACAATTCGCCCATCGGGCAAGATTGGGACAATGCTAGTGCCGGTAACAGGATGGCGAAATATAATCCCCAATACCGTTTGTATAAAGAGCCAGGTTCTACGCATCAAGCAAAAGGCTATAAAAGCTTGTAAACGGGTTACTTACCGATTGTTATCATAGACTTTATGGACACCAGTGGATAACGTCACTCAATTTTCAACAAAAGGTTGAGACGTAATTTAACTAAGAGCTAATTCAGTCAGCCAAGGGAAGGATCAGGAATTTCTACTCTCAATTAATTAGTAATTGTGATTTAGCCTACAGTCCTAGTGCTAAAGGGTTTCCTGAGTATCTGACCCACCTGTTTTGAGTTAACTCCTTCTCTGGCTTAACACTGGTAAGATAGACAAGCCAAGCTAAATCTTTTACAAAAGACTAGTAAGGCACCATTTTTTGTTATCAAGAGGTCAACATGGCAAAGCGCCGCAATCTCAAGAAAGAAAAGGCGCAACGGAACCAAGCCTACGCTAGAAAGTTTCGTAAAACCAAAAATACGTCTCGTTTCTCTAGAAACAGGCAGTATAGCAAACCTCCTAGGGATGAGGAACAAGGCGAAGAGGACAACAATCAAGGAGGCAATCAAGGAGGCAATCAAGGAGGCGGACGCCCAGGAGGCAACCGCGAAAATTCTGGATTTTAGTCAAGATTGCCGGATTTGTTCTCAGGCAGTGTACTGTTGATGCCAAATTTTTGAGGCATAGTGTTGCTTAATCTGCCTAGCGATCGGCATTGTTTAGCAAAATATACTCCTTGAGCTTGGCTACCAAGCAAAGAGGCAATAGTATCTCTTTGGTTTCAGAGAACTGGGGTGCTATACGGCGCAGCTTAGATTCGAGAGCTGCCTAGTAGTCCGGTTGGTATGCTTCTTTAAGACAAGCAGCAGTTATTTGCCTAAGCTTGTCTTAAAGCGCTTACTCAGTAGTTTTAAGCAGCTATCATTTATTCGGCAATAATTTTCGCACGGGCGTTTTCTAGAGCTTGTCTGACTTGCTCAAAACCGGTACCACCGTAACTATTGCGAGCTGCTACTACTTGGGTTGGTGTGATCGCTTGATAAATATCTTCCTCAATTGCTGGGTGCAATTCTTGCCAGTCTTGAAGTGTCAGATCCTTAAGGAGTTTCCCCGCCATCAGGCAGGTTCTGACAATCTTGCCGACGAGGTTGTAAGCTTCCCGGAAGGGGACGCCTTTGGCAGCCAAGTAGTCAGCGACATCTGTAGCGTTAGAGAAGTCTTCGTTAACGGCTTGTGCAAGACGCTGTGTGCGAAATTCTAGCCCTTCGCGCAGCAAGATTGTTATGGCTTCTAAGCATCCTTTAACAGTCCTAACGCTGTCAAAGAGAGCTTCTTTATCTTCTTGAAGATCTTTATTGTAGGCTAGGGGCAGTCCTTTCATTAACACCAACAGAGCCTGCAGGTGACCAAAGACACGACCCGTCTTGCCTCGCACTAACTCCGGGACATCGGGATTTTTCTTTTGAGGCATGATGCTCGAACCAGTGGCACAGCTATCTTTGAGGGTGACAAAGCTGAATTCCTGGGACGCCCAGAGAATAATTTCCTCTGACAATCGGCTCAGGTGTACCATAATCAGACTGGCAGCAGACAAAAATTCAATGGCAAAGTCGCGATCGCTCACCCCATCAAGACTGTTGCTGTAAACACTGGCGAAATCCAGCAGGTTAGCACTGTAGTGTCGATCGATGGGGAAAGTCGTCCCAGCCAGAGCACCACAACCCAACGGCGAAATATTCACCCGTTCTTGAATTTGACCTAATCGTACCCAGTCTCGCTCTAGCATTTCAAAATAAGCCAGCAGGTGATGAGCTAGGCTCAGGGGTTGGGCTCGTTGCAGGTGAGTATAGCCAGGAATTAGGGTTTCTACGTTGTCCTGGGCTAGGTTAAGAAGAACTAGTTGGCATTCGCGTAAGTGGGTGCGAATTTGTGAGATCTGATCCCGGAGGTAAAGCCGCGTATCCGTCCCCACTTGATCGTTGCGGGAGCGGGCGGTATGCAGTTTTTTGCCGACATCACCAACTATTTCTGTTAGTCTTCGCTCTACGGCAAAGTGGACATCTTCAGCATCGATCCCTGGAGTGAATTTACCCTGGCGGTATTCTGAGCGGATTTGTTCTAGGCCTACAACTAACTGCTCACCTTCCTCCGGTGAAATGATGCCAACATGGGCGAGCATTTTGGCATGAGCAATAGAACCAGTGAGGTCATACTCAATTAGTTCAATGTCAAAATTTATACTGGCATTGAAGCGTGCGATCGCTGGATGCAGAGCTGATTCAAAGCGCTGACTCCAGGTTGTTTGTTTAGTCACAAAACCTCCTTCGCAGTTGGCTGCCCACGTGCTTTGACCGTAGGATTTATTAGAACAGTTAATTCAGCATATTTGTGGGTTATTACGATTGTTAACAACTCTCAAAAAGCAGTAAAATTCCGAAAAATGTAACCAAGAGCTATCCCAATCAGCAGCGCCCAGACTTGACCAGAGGCAACAAAGTGGTTCCAGGCGTCTCGCATTTGACCCAAAACATCGGGATCATTAATTTGTTGAGCCAACACCAGCCAATCAAACGATAACTGGCTGATTAACCCTCTTACAATATCAGTCTGGTGGCTGATGTTATTTAACCCAACAGTAACTGCTTGTATTTCCATTTCTTTAGTAAGCTCTACAGCCCTGAGGTGATCAACAAGCAATAGGTGGATACCTGGGGCGATTAGATTCTACCAGAACTCTTCAACTCAGACTTACCCAGCTTCAAAAAATCTGGTTAGGATTGGTTTGCACTAAATCAGTCAGGTAGAAGATGTAACCTGCATCACAACCAGTGTCATGTCATCTCCATTGGGGTTTGTTGGCCCGACAAACTGCTGCACCTCTTCAAACAAGTAATCTAAAATCTCCTGAGAACCTTTACCGTGTTCACAAGCCCATTGGAAAGCTTTGCTCAAGTTTTCTTCATCAAAGCGATCGCCATGCTGATTGGCTCCGTCGGTGAACCCATCGGTGTAGTAAATAATCGTATCTCCAGGAGCTAGCTGTATTTGAGCGTCTTCATACTGAGAATCTGCTTCTAGACCAATCAGCATCCCCTCGGTATCAAGTCGAGTCAGGGAACGGGTTGACGGTTGCCACAACAACGGTGGATTGTGGGCAGCATTGCTGTAAGTCAGAATCTTCGTTTGAGGGTCATACTCTGAATAAAACAGAGTGACAAAACGGTGCGAATTTTCTAAATCTGCATACATTACCCGGTTCAAATGTTCAAGAATCCGGGCCGGAGAGTGGCGGTTCAGCACTTCTGCCCGCAGCATGCCCCGTGTCATGGTCATAATTAAACCAGCAGGTACGCCCTTACCCATCACGTCGCCAATGACAATGCTCCAGGGTACACCAGCCCCTTGGGTGTCGGATTCCTCATCTTTGCTGGAGTTTCTTGACCTTAGCTGGTCATAGTTGGTGGGAATGAAATCATAGTAATCGCCGCCAACACGATCAGCCGTCTGGCACTTTGCTGCCAGTTTTATACCCTCGATTTGAGGACATTGGGGCGGTAGTAAGCGTAATTGGATTTCGGCACCAATTTCTAGCTCTCGATCCAGCCGTTCTTTCTTACGCAACTCAACTGTAAGCTCATCATTAGCGATCGCTACTGCTGTTTGATCGGCGACTAAGCGCACTAATTTCTGCCGCGTTTGTGTCCAGCTGTATTGTGGGTCATGGCTAAAAACATACAGCAGCCCTCTCTCAGTATTCTTGACCAGAATTGGGGTGCCAAACAGCTGCACTTCTGTTCCTAAATAATGACTCAAGCACTCGTCAAAAGATTTGTGGAAATTAGTGAACGAGCTTGTAGCCGCCTGATCTTGCTCCTCCCCTTTACCTAGAGGACCAACTTGACGGGTTGCTTTTTCTATCGCTTTACGAATATCCTGTAAGTATCGACCTTCCTGGCAATGCAGCCAATCCAGCCTTACCTGACCATTAGGCTTTAATAGAATTAAGGCACAGCCGTCAGCATCGGTCACCCGCGCAGCCATCAGGGGAATTAACTCCAAAAACTGATTAAGGTTGTTGAAGCTCCGTAAAGCAAAACCCAGTGAACTCAATAGATTTTGAATCTTGTGCTGTTCCCGGTGCAAACGCGCTACTAAGTCTTTGAGAGCAGAGACTGGCGTCGCTGCTGGCGAGGTGGCAGCAAGTTTGCTGCTGGTTTCTCCATTTGATGGCTGTGGGTGAACAGGCCTTGCTTTCATAGCATCAGGCGTTGGAAACATTGTTTGAGCCGAGGAATAATCAAATTAATCTGCTTGATCTGTAAGTAGGAGTCATTTAACTCCTCAGATTTTTGGAAGGAGCCTGGCGGGGTAAGCTTGGTCTAAGAGTTCTCCACTGTTTATTTAGCAGTTTCCGGACAGTTCACCTTGGGGGTTAATTCAACCAGGGAGGTAGCCCGAAAAGCATTATGGCTTTCTAATAGAACCTGTTGTGGTCGATTTTACTTATCTTGCAATCCCGCTCAAACTATTGTATATAGGTTTCGCCAGCTTGAGGTGTCAATCATAGCGCCAAATAGGTAGCTTGCCAATATTTCTTCATAATATTTTCATGAATATTTGTACAGAACTAATGACTCAGAAATCCTGATAACGGGATAACCTCCTGGGACTGACGCCTTAGACACTCTCCTGAAATGCTAGCTTAAAGCTTTAACTTTTCTGAGTCTTTACAGTAGAGCTAAAGATTGTGAGGATGTTGTGTTTAATTAGACATCCTGAACAAAGGTATTACTCAGCAGTCAAATACTAACAGAAGATAGGCGAGAGCAGGAGTATTAACCTCCTGAACAAATCAAAGTTCGAGGGCTCGCACTCCCCACTCAGGATTTTGAGTGCGCAACGTCTGATTAAAGGTAGCATTACTGGGTACGGTATGTTCTCCACCTTGTTCAAACGAACCCTATAACTAGAGAATGCGATCTTTGGAGAGAAGCCGACCAACACCCAGCATTAGAGCGTGTTTTCAAGGTTTTACTATTAGTTAGAACTGGGGTAGTTGCAGTTATAGCCAAACTTAATAATCCTCTAGCTCAAAATTTTTGCTTCTTTACTCCCATACTTTACAAAAATTGCATACCGTCGCACCACGACAGTAGCAGAACCTAGTTCTGCTGCGAGAGTTACCCTTAACTTTTTCGCTAATTTACCTAGATCTAGTGATGATCTTTTGCTTCTCCTATTGTTGTTCGGCCACCTCTGCTCGGTTTTGACCGAAAGCTGCCCGCTCACCATAGCGTAGCAATCTGTCAATTGTCGCGAGACGGTTATCCCAAACTTGGACTTGGTAAGCTTGCTCAATTGCCTGTTGTTGCATCCATTTCTGGAAATCAGACCGAAACGAAGAGAGCGATATTTTTGCTAACAACAAATTCTGCTTTGATGGGTCTTGGGCTAGTTGATTGAGCAAGCGTGAAAGCTCATCTGCTTTTGTGCCCCACTCCGAGAGTGCTGGTTCCTGAACCAAGATTCCACGATGCGCTAAGAGAAAAGTCCATTCTTGCTGCAAAGCCGCATAACGAGCCGCCGCCGCTGGGAAAGGCTGGCGGTAAGGTACTGGTTGAGTGTTAGCACTCTCTGCCTGACCCTGAGTTTGATGAAAGATATTTTGTAGGTGAGTATTGAGATTCTCGGCAGCAAACAGAGCATACCCACCAGCAGGCAAATCCCGCAGCAGTTGAATTTGGTCAATCGCTACAACATTCGGCAAATTCAACAAGCGAATTGCTGGCAAAATCAATGTTGAACTCAGAGAAGGTTGCGTCAGCACAGGTTGCGCTAGATTCTGTAAGCTGTTGGTATCCAAGGCATAAGTCATCGGTACAATCAGATCGAGATCACCTCGGCTTGCCCAATCTTCCCAGTTTTGTTGTAGTCTTTGCAGGCGTTCTCCTCGTGGAGTAGCAAAGACTGCCGCAGATAAAATTAGCTGAGGATTTTTCTCTCGCAGGCGAGCAGACACCGACGCCACAAAGCTATCGATTTGCCTAGTGCGAAAATCAGTCCACTGTTGCCACAATTTACGGTTGTCGGGGTAAACCTTGACCGGGTCAACGCCAGTCATTTCCTTAAACTGCTGACGTGCCGCCTTACCATAGCCATAGGTTTGATTAACCTGGGGGTCTTGAAAGGGATAACGAATGTAGTCTAACTGAATGCCATCCACGTCATAGCGATCGATAATCTCTTCCAATAGCGATGTCAGATAACGCCGCACCTCAGGATTAGCCGGATCTAAGAATGCCTTTTTGCTACTGGGATGAAATGAACGCCCCCGCTGATCAACATTAGCCCAATCTGGATGACGCTTTAGCACTGGACCAGGATAACTGGCTGGTTGGTTCAAGATTGTGTTGTGACGCTGATTAGCTGCTGCAAAGATCCAAACCCAGGCATGTAACTCCATCCCACGCTCATGGGCTAATTTAACCGCTGCTTCTAGAGGATCCCAACCCTTAACTAAAGGATTTTGCTCCGGAGCAACACGGCTGGGGTAAATCGGATAACTAGCATTAACCGTTTCAAAAAATACTGTATTAAAACCAGCTGCCGCCAGTTGGTCAAAAATTTTGACTAAATCTCGCTCTGACTTAGCTTTGACGATGGTGCCTCTGTCTAACCAAATCGCCCGAATCTCAGGCTGAGCAAGTTGACGGTCTAAGGGGTAGTTGTCCCAAAGGGTACGGCGCGCTTGGATCCACTGTTCTCTGGCTTCCCGGTAATCTTTTTGAGCAATAGCATTACGGAAGCTTTGCATGCTTGTTCTTGCCTGGGTTAGTGCTCTGTGAGCAGAGCCTTTGGTTACGTTTTCTCTACTAGTGTGGGTGTGACCTGAAACTGCATCCTCCTTGACATTGGGAGCAATAAATTGCTCAATAGCGGCGCTTGTCTGTAAATCAAGGTCACTGTTTGTTGCATTGGCAGCTAGTAGAGCACTTTCAAATCTACCAATCAAATTTTCCAACTCTTGACCCATCGCCGTTACTTGCACTCCCGTGAGTTGTTCCCTGCCATGAGGCTTTACTAGGATGCTGCTGAGGGGTTTCTCTGGTGTGGCGGTTGCTGCTGAAGATGTCCTAGCAAGAGCATTAGTGGGAGCTTGGGAAGAGATACAATATTGTTGCGATTGTTCTGCCTCCTGTCTATTGGCCTTCAACTCGCTAGGACTTATACCATAGCGCTCTAGAGCTGCTCGTAACCAAGCACTATCCACCTCAACCGAGGCTACACTATTTAAACCCCAGCGCCAGCCAAAGAAGGTAGACTTATCTGTCGTGATCACTGCCGGTGACTTTTCCTGCTCGCTCCAGACAGCAGCGGTTGCAGAATTAGTGTCTGCGGGAATTACTGCGCCTCCGAGAATAGTACCGACCAATCCGTCTTGGTTTACCCAGTTCTGTGTATCGCCTGGTAAAGGTTCTAAAGCAGAGGGTTTTGTCAAGGCAAAACCCCAATAGGCACCCAAAAGCGATCGCAATCTTTGGCGTACTTCTGGTTGAGAAAGAGTACCCATCGGCCCACTAACAATTAATCGACCACCTTGATCCATCCAGGCTCGCAGTGCTGCTAGCTGCGTTGGCTTCAGTAGCTCAATATTGGGTAAAAATAGCAATTGAGTGCTGCCCAGGTCTGATGCTTGCTCAACTTGAGCCAGGTCAACAATACAGTAATCAACACCCGTGGATAATAGGCGTTGGCTGATCCCCGGCCAATGTCCGTTATTATCCAGACTCTTAACCACACCTAGTTGTGCTGTTTGAGCTCCTGCTGCTGGTAACCAAGCTAGAGAATTAAGTAAAGTTCCTAGCAACGTACCGAGGGTAATTTTCCTCAGATGAAGGCTTCTTTTCTGACCACCGCGCCCTGTGAGCAATTTTTTCCGACCCTTTTGCTGGTGAAGCTTCGTAGACAAATGGTCTTGGTAATGGTGACCAGAATTACTGCTCAACAAAATCTGCTCCTTATTAGCTTTTTGCACTCCTGAACACTATTTGGCACCTTAGTAGGTTTCTCTAGAGTAAAGGTTAAGAAATTATAAAACTAAGTCTCGCCCAGTTCCATTAAGGCAAGACTTAAGAGTTCAGGATACATTTTCCCAAGGGAATTTTAACGGACTACTTCATTGACTGGGAAGCGGTCAATTAACTGTATAGCCCGGATCGCGTTGCTTTTTAAAGTGGGCGATAAGTGAGGTACGTGGGGAATTTGCGAGAGTAAATCTACTGTACGACGCAAAATCCGTACAATATTCCCTTCATCTAGGCTGGTATTAGCGCATAGTTCTATCCATTCAATACCTAGCGCCCATTGCTCAACTAAACCGACTAATTCACCAACTATTTGATCAAGAAATCTATACTCTGGCCAAATAGGCAGTGTAACGCCATAGCGATACTGTGACTTGAGCAGATCCTGCCTTGTCTTTTTCGAGCTTAACAAAGCTTCGATTACTGATGGAGCTGGTGAGTAGTTAGTCCAACTATCCGGACGAGGTGTCTCAGTAACCAAAGAACAAGCTGCTCCAGCCAGGTGATGGGGGTCTAAATCATCAAATTTCCCTGACATTAATGCCAAACCCAACCACAGTTCATTATCACCTCTAATAGCGGCTGCGGCTTCCCCCAAAGTTGTTGGTTTGACATCATCAAGACAACCAAAAGCTCGCAAAATTTCAATCAGGTTGATAAATTCTTGCCAGTGATATGCTTGGCGTTCTCGGTATTGAGCTTGCAGTTCATTGATTTGGTCTTGTAGGTCTAATCGGCGTCGGTGACGCTTGATCAACTTAGAAGGGCTACCTGACTGCATTAAAGGATGATCCTCTAATTGTGCTACCACTTCCTCCACAACTTGCTGCTGTTCTAGTACTTCTGCAGCCACCGTAGGAGTTGCGGTGCTAGGAATAGCAGAGGCCAGCTTTTCTGTCTCTGGGGTGCCACGACTAATCTGACCTGGCTTGAGCTTTAGTTCTGCTGGCAGTTCTACAGAACCAATATTGATAGTTTGTGGAGCAGCATGCAAGCCCACAACATCAGCCATACTTGCTACATACCAGCGGTTATTGGCGCTTAAGCAGACCAAGTCAGGTAACTGACCATGACCTTTTTCTTTCTTGACTAGTACTGCTGTGATGGGGAAGGAAACTGGTACGTACTTTCCTTTCAGATAAAGGATAATCCCTGGTGTGGCTGCTTGTAGTACCTGGGTAACTAAGCTTGATTGTGTTGCTTCAGCTTGAGTTTCTAGTATTCTCAGTAAGCGACGTTCCTCTTTGAGACGTCCTTTGAGTTTTTCATAGCTTGAGAGCGCTTCCAGACTTACTGGTGCTAACTGAATGTCAATTTTTGCCAGTTCTGTACTCAGCTCAGTAATCATCTGTTGCTGAGGCCTGAGGTACTGTGTTGCCAGATATTGCCCAAAACTGCGTTCTACCAAATCCTTAGCTTCACTAAGCGTGTGAGTTTGTAGCAGATTTAGTACCATGCCATAGTTAGGCGTAAACTGGCTCACCAGTGGATCAGCGGCAGCAGTTGCTAAGTAAGCCGCTTCTTTTGATCCTTCAAATCGTGTTTGTAAAGTTACTACATGACCAGTAGTATCCATACCTCGACGACCAGCCCGACCTGACATTTGCAAAAATTCAGAAGCCTTGAGCAGTCGATGTCCCTCATCGGTGCGTTTAGACAGGGATGAAATGACCGTAGTACGAGCAGGCATGTTGATTCCTGCCGCTAGAGTCTCTGTGGCAAAGACTACTTTGACTAGACCTAGTTGGAAGAGTTCTTCTACAAACCCTTTCCATACTGGTAAAAGTCCAGCATGGTGGCAAGCAATACCGCGACAGAGGGGTTCTAGTTGTTCGGCGCGACCAGCTTCAGGATTACGAGACAAAAACTCGTCAATTTGCACTCTCACTTGAGCCGCTTCTTGTGGGGAAACCAGTGATAGTAAACCCAACTCCTCTACAGCACGCTCACAACCTCGGCGACTGAAGATAAAGTAAATTGCCGGCAACATATCCCGTTGCTGAAGTTCACTGAGAACCTTAAGCATGCTGGGACTTTCTGGGCGTTCTCTGCGTCCTTTACCTTTTTGGCGCTTTGACTTGAGGACAGGATTGATGTCGGTTTTATTCTGATTCAGCAGAGACACTAGTCCTTGAGAGTTACCGAAGTGAAACTGCAAAGGAACTGGTCGGAAGTCAGAGTAAATTAGCTTGGTTTTACCGTGTACTAAGTTAAGCCAGTCGGTTAACTGCTCGGAGTTGGCAATTGTAGCCGAAAGGGCAACCAGTTGAATTTCCGGTGGGCAGTAGATAATTGATTCTTCCCATACCGTACCCCTCTGCCGGTCGTTCATGTAGTGGCATTCATCAAGTACTACCGCCTCAACACCTTCCAAGGAAGCACCGACTTCCCCAATTGGTGTGCCGTAGAGCATATTGCGGAAAATTTCGGTGGTCATTACTAGGATCGGTGCTTCCCGGTTGACAGAGATATCCCCGGTTACCAGTCCTACATGTTCAGCACCGAACTGCTCGCGAAAGTCCCTTAGCTTCTGGTTGGAGAGCGCTTTCAATGGTGTGGTGTAGAAAACGCGACCGCCCCGCGATAGGGCGCGGTAAATAGTGTATTCCCCAATCAGGGTTTTCCCAGAACCAGTGGGGGCACAAACAACTACAGAGCAACCAGCATTCATTGCCGCGATCGCCTGTTTTTGAAACTCATCAAGTTCAAACGGAAATAGATTATTTAGCTCAAGCTCTGTAAAGGTAGTGGAAACGTTCACACAAAGTTTTTCTAATAAGTGACCCTTGGGGATTTTTCCATCCTAGCTTTATTCCATGCTGAATTTAGTTTTCTTATTGTATTTCGATATATCTTGTGATTTTAAATTTCCCAAACCTACTAATTACTATTTTACAATCTGGGCAAAATATCCGGTAATAGCTGACCGGGGACTTTAGAAAGGGCGCGATTCTGCCCAGTAATCCCGCTTCCATCATAGAAGGTGCGAATTATTCTGGCAGCGTAGGTTACGGCAGTTTGGTAGGTTTCAGATTCTACACTAGAGTTGGTACAAGCTTGCAGGTGTTGGTGCAATGCAGCTTCCAGATGAGTAGACTTAGAGGATTTATTTTGAGATGAGGCAAGCTGTGGTTCGGTTGCTAGCTGATAGTGTGCTAGTCCTAAATTGTTGTGGGTGGCAAAAACATCAAAATTGACTGGTATTGGTGTGCTTTTGTGTTCAGGTTGCTCACTCCCAGCAAAAGGATGACACCCAGCTGCGGCTAAAGCCTTCTCATAAGCTGTGACACATTTCTCTAAATATTCTGCCTTGGCGTCATCTTCTGCCTGAAAGCGGTCTGCTAAGTGCCAATAGGCAGTACCCAAGTTATTCTGCGTGGCGGCGCAAGCGGCTGGTGCAACTTCGGGTGTCCGGTAATTCAGAGCATCTTGATAGGCAAAAATCGCTAACTTTAACCAGGTTTCTGGTCTTTCGTACTGGGCAAGATTCCAGTAACCAGTACCTAGGTTATTTTGAATCATTGCCCAATTTAAGGGTTCAGTTTCAGGATTGTAGTGAGAGAGTGCCTCTTTGTAGGCGGTGATTGCTGCTTTCAAATTCGCTACTGGCGATTGATGCTGAGCCAAATTCCAGTAAGCAGTACCCAAGTTATTTTGGGTGGAGGCATACTTCCTTGGTTCGCTTTCGGGGAGGCGGTAGTGTAGTGCTTGTTCATAAGCACGAACAGAATTTTCTAAATTTTCTACTTGATCTTGGTAACGAGCCAAATCTCCGTAAGCAGCTCCCAGATTGTTCTGAATCATGGAGTAGGTTTGAGGAGCTTCTTGGGCACTAAGCTTGGTTAGGGCTAGCTGGTAGGCTTGAATACCTTGTTCTAGATAGGAGAGTGTATGTTCAGCGCTAGTAGGACAACGGGACAGCATCCAGTAAAGGTTGCCAATGTCATTGAGGATATCTGAGGTTTGGAGCGACTCTTCTGGTAAGCATTGCAGCGCTTGCTCATAAGCTTGGATGGCAATTGCTAGGTTTTCCTCAGAATTGTCTCCTTGTTCAATTACCTGACGATAATAGTTTCCTAGTTCTAAATAAGCTTCAGCCGCCGACTTGTCTTGATTTCCCTGGGGCAGATTAACAGGTTGCAAGTGGTTTGGGGTTTCTACTGGTTCCTGAGCAGAGGGAAGATGATCTGCTGATGGCGTTGGCGTAACCGATCCAGAGGAGTTAGGATAGTTCGTTGGGGGGGGAGCTTGGTAGCCTGGATAAGCTGGTTGAGGGGCATCGGATATCGGCTGAGCAAGTTCATGGACTTCATTGTTAGCTGCAAACTTTCCCTTAATTAAACTCTGTGCCAGATCGCTTGGATGCTGATTTTCCAGGCTAGCTTGGCTCACAGGCGTGAGTTTGGGCATCTGAGTTGAGTCATCAGCCAAAAGCTTGCGTAAGTCTTCCTTGAAGGAAGCTGCGGCCTTATGTGAAGTTTTAGTTTTTGCTGTGGGAGAAGCCTCTGGTCTAGCAGCACCTACTGGTGGTAAGGGTGTCGGCTCCCCTTCAAACTCAAAGATGCCAGTGTGCCACTGCCAAAATTCCGGCACGGACTGCTGAATAGTATGGAACCAAGGTCTGGGTAACCAGAGCAATAACGTTGATTCCAAATGGGCTAAATTGCGCTCAGTAGCCTGTAGACGCCTGAGAAATAATCTTTGCAGTTCTGGTGGTTGCCTTGTTAAGCCCTCTACCCCCAAAATTTGAAATCCTGGTATCTGCTGACGAACTCTTGATGGTTGGTGCTGTAGTAGCCATTGAGCAACGTGAGCCAAGGGATTGGGGTTGCTCAAGTTTAGTTCGAGACTCACCAATTTTGAGCAGTTTTGTTCGCCTGTTGACTCTTTGGCTGCACTAAGAGCCAAGTCAGTTTGCAATTTGCTGGCTAACCGATTGCGCAGGCTGAGGTCATCACACACTGCTACAAACAGTTGACGGCGTAAACCGAGACTTAGCGAAAGTTTCAGGCGTTGATAGGTTTGCCGATTCCAACTTGAAACTTTATGGGAAGCAGTATCTGATACTGCCATCCTAATAGATGGAGGGGCACAGGGACTATTGTTGCTCTTCATCGCTGACAACCGAAGACACAAAGGTGGCGGGGGTGGATTTATATATCTCTTCCTGCCATTTCTGCCTAGGCCAGGATTGGCTCTAGGTGTCCCTCAATATTTTAGGCTTGATTGTCTTACTACAAAAGTGCAGTTGCTGCGCACTTGTGTTGAGATGGAAGCCGCCTGGAAGTCTTTACTTTTTAGAGGTCAAGACTTCCAGGACGTCTGTTAACTCTCTACTTCTGCTGGCTCTGGGGTAGGAGCTAGCACTTCCTGCTTCAGGGTTAGGTAGCGAATCACTTCTTCGCTGAGCCGCATCGCCCGCTCTACTGGTGCCACGTGGTTACCTGGAGCTTTATAGTTCACTTGGACGTAGATTCCTTCACGGCAGCGCTTGATTTCGTAAGCCAAACGACGCCTACCACGATGCTGGATCTCAGTTTCCTGAGCCCCATACTCTCCAAGGAGGTTTTGGTATTTAGTGATTGTTTCATTGACCTGCTCTTCTCCTAGATCGGGACGCAGGACGTACATTAGTTCGTAACTTTCGAGCAATGGTGTTAATCTCCTTTTGGACAACGCAGGCCTCTTCTCTTGAGACATAGACAGCAACCAGAACAGGTTGAGCTGTGCCCCACTCTGAAGAAGCAAGGAACTAAAATCTTACTACTTTCTGCTATTAATTCTAGCTAGCTGGCAAGTTTAACCTGCATCTGTACTTATTTAAATCGATTGTGTTGAGTTAGCAAGGAATATTTAAAGTTATGGCACATCGCTATGTCCGAATCAAAACTGACAAAGGACAAACCTACTACGGTTTGTTGCAACTAAGGCGCAGTGTTAGAGTGCTTGATGCACCCCCTTGGCTACAAGGACAACCTACTGATCTAGAGTTAGAGCCCGGTAGTTACAAGCTGCTTGCTCCCTGTGCCCCCACAAAAATTGTGGCTGTGGGTAAAAACTATACGGAACACGCAGCAGAAATGGGGACTTCTGTGCCTCAAGAACCACTCCTATTTCTCAAACCTCCGACATCTATTACTGCCTCTGGTCAAGAAATCCAGCTTCCTCCTCAGTCACAACGAGTAGACTACGAGGGAGAGTTGGCGCTAGTAATTGGTGAACAGTGTGTTGACTGTACGCCAGCCCAGGCTCAGGGTAAAGTCTGGGGTTATACCATTGCCAATGATGTTACTGCGCGTGATCTACAAAAAAAAGATGGTCAATGGACAAGAGCCAAAGGATTTAATACCTTTTGTCCTTTAGGGCCGTGGATTGTGCGGGAATTGAGTGCTGGGGCCAGGCTGCAGACTTTTTTGAATGACTCCTCTGAACCAGTGCAATCAGCACTGATTAGTCAGATGGTGTTTTCACCGGAATTCCTGGTGTCTTACATTTCTCAAGTAATGACGCTACTACCGGGGGATGTTATTCTTACTGGAACACCTCAAGGAATTGGACCGATGCAGATTGGCGATCGCATTCGTGTGGAAATTGAGGGCATCGGTCATTTGGAAAACACTGTTGTCCCTCGTTCCTTGTCAGTGAAGCTTTAGGCTTGACCTGAAGTAAATACAAATTTTCTGGATCGCTACTGATTAGATACTTGTTAGTACTAATTAGAGAGCCAATTGCTCTTAGCGTACTTGTGCATAAACAGCTTCGGAAAGCGTGGGTATTTCTGCGTAACGTCCCAGCAGTGATTGCACCACTGAGTAGAAGCAAGCAGCTAGTGTACCCAAAAAGACGACGTTGGCAAGGGTTTGTGTTAGTAAACCTAGACCCAGGGGCGACACCACAAATTGAAAAACCAAGGTACACAGAAATAGCAATATATCTAAAAGAATTGCCTGCATTGCATTAAAGCGAATGAAATGGCTAATTCTTTCATTTCTTACTACTAATAAAAATAATAGGAAAAAAATCACTATTCCTGCGAAAGGAATCACTCCATAAATGAAACTTACTGGTCCTAATAGGCTACCTAAGACTACCTGCAACGCGGGAAACTGTCTTAGCAAATAACCACCAAATGGCAGAGCATAAAACAAGGGTAATAGATAGGGGAGAGAAGCGAAAATTCTGTCTTTAGCGTCTGTTGAGCCGCGCCAATTCATTATGTGTACTCCTTGTGGATATGGTTAATTATTTTGTTCGCTAAGTTCAGGATAGCGCAGCTCAATGACCTAATTTAGCTGACCTTGCAGCATATGTTCAGCCGTCCTACAGTTAGGCGAGGCTAAGGTTGGTCTTTTAGATAAAGACTAGGCTGACACGGAAAAATAGCAATACTCAATCAAGCGAAGCCTAATCCTTGCTGACGCTTCAGGTCATCGGGAAAACTGTTTTTGCCCTAAGCACCCACTTCGCTAATAATAGTTACTACTGAGGAGAGAGACAAGAAACTTTAGTTTCGGCTAATTGAGCTTATTCAACCCTGGCAATGCGAAAACCCATCTCACATTCATACTGATCTGGTTGATTTTCGCTGCACTTGCGAAGCACATGACCACAGCTAAGCTTGCCTTGATGCCAGCGGGGTTGCCCTTTTTTGTCTGCAAGTAAACAACCTCGGCAAACTTGAGAAGGGGAAAGAATCTGCTCATCCATAAGAATGACTAACATTTGACGGCTCCCGTCGATTCCTAGGGCTGATTCCTTTATCTTAGGTTACGTCTTTGGAGTGAAGCCTAAATGTAACAAGTAGCTTAACGTTCAACTGCTTAATCTGACTCATCTTCCTCTTTGTCCGGCTGATAGCACAACTCAATCAGAGCAACCGCCCTACGTGAATAGATCCGAAAAAAAGTCAAGATCCTTAAGTCAGAAAAAATATAGGCTAAATTCTAATCACTACTGTATTAGCATCGATTAAGATGGGGCAACTGACCAGAAGACTAGGAGAGTATCTAGTAGCTTACTGCCAGCCTCAAGTTTCTGGGAGGGTTGCAGTAGACAGCTAAAAGAGGTTTACACCAAAAGCAAAAGCTACTAACTAAGAAAAGAAGTTGCTCAAACCTCATCTCTCGAATTTATCTGCCGGGAGTCGTTAACCAAGAAAAACCAAACTGTTCTCCTGATTATTATCTAGGGATTGACTTAAGTGACTCAAAGTAATTTAGATTTTCTTACTCAAACTGATCCTGCTCTAGCTGAGTGTCTCGACGAAGAACTGCAGCGCCAGCGCGACCATTTGGAGCTAATTGCTAGCGAAAACTTTACTTCACCAGCGGTTTTAGCAGCTCAAGGCTCAGTCTTGACCAATAAGTATGCTGAGGGCTTACCAGGAAAGCGCTACTACGGAGGTTGTGAGTTCATTGATAAGGTTGAGCAATTGGCAATCGACCGTGCCAAAGAGCTTTTTGGAGCTGCTCATGCTAATGTACAGCCTCATTCCGGTGCTCAAGCTAATTTTGCGGTGTTTCTGGCATTGCTTGAACCCGGTGACACAATTATGGGCATGGACTTGTCTCATGGAGGACACCTCACCCACGGTTCCCCGGTAAATGTCTCGGGTAAATGGTTCAAGGTTTGTCAGTACGGCGTTAGCCGCGAAACCGAACTGCTTGACTACGACGAAATTCGGGAAATAGCTCTCAAAGAGCGTCCGAAGCTGATCATCTGCGGTTATTCTGCTTATCCCCGTATCATTGATTTTGCCAAATTCAGAAGCATCGCTGACGAAGTCGGTGCCTACCTGATGGCAGATATTGCCCACATTGCAGGTTTAGTTGCCACAGGTCATCACCCTAGCCCGATTAGCCATTGCGATGTTGTCACGACGACTACTCATAAGACACTACGGGGCCCCCGAGGCGGTTTGATTCTCACTCGCGACGCCCAATTGGGTAAAAAGTTCGATAAAGCAGTGTTCCCTGGCACTCAGGGAGGACCTTTGGAACATGTGATCGCGGCTAAGGCAGTAGCATTTGCTGAAGCGCTAGCACCTTCCTTTAAAGCTTATTCTGCTCAGGTAATTCAAAATGCTCAAGCTCTGGCAACGGGTTTACAGCAGCATGGCTTCAAAATTGTTTCCGATGGCACCGACAACCATCTACTGCTGGTAGATTTGCGCTGTATCAGTATGACTGGCAAGCTGGCAGATCAATTAGTGAGTGGTGTCAACATCACCGCCAACAAAAATACCGTTCCCTTTGACCCAGAATCACCTTTTGTTACCTCAGGCCTGCGGCTGGGTTCACCCGCAATGACTACACGGGGTATGGGTGCAGCAGAATTTTTTGAGATTGCTGAGATCATCGCTCAACGGTTGCTTAATCCAGAGGATGAAACAGTGGCAACGGACTGTCGGACGCGGGTTGCACAATTGTGCGATCGCTTCCCCTTATATCCTCATCTGAAAATTCAAATACCTTCTCTGGTTTGAATACCTCTCAAAAAATTGTTGGTTGACCACAGTGTTAGCTGTGCAGGAGACGAAAGAAGATAGTGAGGTGGGAAGATTATTACCGCTAATTACCGCTAAGTTACTAGTAACTTCTGGATACTTGACAAAATTTCTTCCCCTTAGCTATGTCAAATTGAGCGTAGGCAGCGTCAAATCATAGTAGACTCTGCCTGATGCTTCTCTACTCCATTAATTGGTTCAAGTTAGTTGGTTAAGCCTAGCGATCACCATAATTTGGCTAGTAGGAATGGGGAGGGCTGTCAATTGGATTGATGGTCTAGGTGGTTTAGCTGCGGTTGTTTCGGACACTGCCGCCGTAGTTATGCTGATGGTAACCCTGTTTATGGAACAATCAGCAGCAGCACTAATTGTCACCGCCATTATTGGTGGAAATCGAGGCTTTGTGCGCTACAACTTCAACCCTTTAACTCATGACTGCTGAAATCATTTGTGTTGGAACAGAGTTACTCCTAGGTGATATTCTCAACAGCAACGCTCAGTTTTTGGCGCTTGAGCTAGCTTCTTTAGGCATCCCTCACTACTATCAGACAGTAGTAGGAGATAATCCACAACGTCTTCAGCAAGTTTTGGCAATCGCCAGCCAAAGATCTCAATTATTAATTTTTACTGGTGGTCTCGGTCCTACTCCTGATGATCTGACCACCGAAACGATTGCTGACTTTTTTGGTTCTCCTCTGGTTGAACGAGGAGATGTCATCGAAGACATTACCCAAAAATTTGCCCAAAGAGGTCGTCAGATGACGGCTAACAACCGTAAGCAAGCCTTGATTCCTCAAGGTGCTACAGTTTTACATAACCCCGGAGGAACTGCTCCTGGCATCATCTGGCAACCCAGAGCTGATTTAACAATTCTTACCTTTCCGGGAGTTCCCAGTGAGATGCAGCGCATGTGGCGGGAAACAGCCGTTGCCTATCTCAAAAGTCAAGGTTGGGGTCAAGAAATCATCTACAGCCGCATGTTGAGGTTTTGGGGAATTGGAGAGTCAGCTTTAGCAGAAAAAGTCGCGCCTTTTTTCGACTTACCTAACCCCACAGTTGCTCCCTATGCCGGTCAGGGAGAGGTACGGTTAAGAATTTCTGCCCATGCCTCCTCAGAAGCAGAGGCAGAGTCATTAATTGAGCCAGTAGCAAAACAACTGCGGCAGATTGGAGGGCTTGATTATTTTGGTAATGATACTGATACCCTAGCGGCTGTGGTCGGTCAGTTATTAACTCAAGCTTCAGAAACTCTTGGTGTTGCAGAATCCTGCACTGGTGGCTTACTAGGGAGTCTGTTGACTGAGGTTTCTGGCAGTTCTAATTATTTTCTGGGGGGCGTAATTTCTTATGACAATTCTGTCAAGGTTTCGGTGCTGGGAGTTGACCCCTCAGACTTAAACAGATTAGGTGCTGTTAGTAAATCAGTGGCAATACAAATGGCTGCTGGAGTGAGAGAACTGCTCTCCAGTAGCTGGGGAGTTAGTATTACCGGTATTGCTGGCCCAAGTGGCGGTAAAGAGACTAAGCCTGTAGGTTTAGTTTACATCGGTCTAGCAGAACCTGATGGTACTGTTAGCTGCTACAAATACCAGTTGGGTCAAGACCGCTCTCGTTCTTCAATCCGTCTTGCTAGTGCCTGTAATGCCCTCGACCAACTCAGACGCAGATTGATTGCCAAAATTAGGAGTTAGCGTTGTTTCCTCAGTTTGGATGATCAAACTGCCAACTTTTAAGATTTTTTCCTGGTTTACCCTAGTCTAGTGGGATGGAAATGCTTTTCTGTAGTGTGTTAACCTTATATCAATAAGAAATGCAACACTTGGCTTTTTTCTAGAAAGTGTTTATGGTCACCAAAACAAATCTGGTTAAACCAAGCCTCTTGCATTCCTCAGGCGGGGACAAAGCCGCCGCTTTTCAGTCTCAACAAGTGATTCTCGGAGTTGTTAAGCTTGTCCCTTTGTGAAGAGTCTTCATATAAGACGCAGGTTGTCTCACAGGAGCTTTCTGTTTAATGGATTATATTGATCAGGTTTTGGAAAAACTTAAAGAATGGGCTCGCAAGCTCATTGAAACCCTCCTTGGCCCGGAAGCACAGCCGGAGCCAGAGCCAATTCCTGTACCCGTTAATGAGCCGAGGCTTCGCCGTCGGTAGTCATTTCCTGTGCCTAATGACACTTATGAGTTTCTAAGTATCCTGGTTCTGCACGGTCCTAACTTAAATATGCTAGGGCACCGCGAGCCAGGTATTTATGGTGCCGTCACCTTAAATGAAATTAACCGCCTGCTAGAAAGAGATGGTCAAAAGCTACAGACAAAAGTTTCCTCATTGCAGTCAAATCATGAAGGAGTCTTAGTAGACGCAATTCATGATTCTCTAAAAAAGCATCAAGGAATTTTGATCAATGCTGGTGCTTACACGCATACCAGTGTTGCGCTGCGGGATGCTTTGGCTGCAGTTGCCCTTCCTACTGTAGAAGTTCATCTCAGTAATATTTATCAGCGCGAAGCCTTTCGCCATCACTCTTTTATCGCCCCTGTAGCTATTGGACAAATTAGCGGCTTTGGCGCTCAGAGCTATCTATTGGGGCTACAGGCTCTGGTAAACCATATCAGAAAAACAACAGCAGACAGTAGCTAAAAAGGGAAGTCAGCCTCCGTGGCGATTGATAGATATAACGCGATTAATTCGCGTTTTTTTGTATGGGCAAAAAAGCTTGGCGACTTCAATGCCGTCGCCAGACGAAAATGACGCCAACTAAGACCGATAAGAGCAAAAACCATAATCCGAAAGCAATATTTGTCAGCTTCTTGGCTTTGGGGATTGCCCACCATGCTCCAGGACGAACATTCTGAACCAAGAGGGTGACTATACCTGCCAGATTAAGACAAGTCACGTTGGTTATTACCAGCAACATTGACCCAGTAGCAGCCGACCATTGCTCTGAACCGAGTAACAGACCAAATGTGACTAACGGCGGTAGCAGAGCTACTGCTACCATCACCCCGACAATAGCACTAGTCTCACCAGCAGTGAGGGACAAGGCCCCGGCTACACCCGAAGCTAAGGCTAAAACCACATCAGCTAAGCTAACTTTTGTCCTCCAAGCAATTTCCGGCAAATCTGGACTAACGGTAAATATCAATCCGATTAGTACAGAAAAGGAGAGAACAACCAAAATACCAACCCCACCCACCTTGAGCGTACGCTTAGCTAAAGCTGTATCCCCTAGTGTTGTCGCAACCGCTAGGGCCATGTTGGGCTTCAGTAGAGGGGCAATTACCATAGCACCAATAAGCACCGTCTCACTACCTCGCAACAGACCAATAGCTGCAATTAAGGTTGAGAGAAAGACCATCAAAATCTGTTTCCAAGAAAGTTGTATACTTTCGATCACATCTAGATAAAGTTCTTCCCGATTGATTCGGGAAGGCGTATTGTCCGAATTTTGCTCTTTGAGAGATATTTCAGGTTCGGATGCTTCTGATTCCAGTAGTTCTGGTCGAGGAATAGAAGCTTCTACTTGCAGCAGTATCAATCGAAAGCCATCTGTCCCAGAAAATTGTTGTTCTAGAGAATCAATAACTGGTTCAACCTCTTGCGAGTAGAGAAGTATTTTGAGGAGTAGTTGATGGGAAGGCAAGTTTTCCCGCCAGATTCCTAAGAAAGAGTGTTTTTTGAGTAATTCTTCTAGATGTACAGCTTTTTCTTCGGGGAGAAATACCTCAATTAAACGCAGGCTCATGGGCATAAATTATTGTTGTTAAATGATATTTCAGGTAAAAGCTGCCAGCTTCACGACGATAAAATTTGTGAGTAGAAGGGTTACTCTTGAATAAGAATTTAATTACTCCAAATTAAGAAAATTGCGAACCTTAGAACCCCAAAAACCTTAACTAGCCAAGCTTACCGCCCAAAAGTATTAACGGACTTTTAGGATAACTATCACTAGCATAGAAGAGACACTAGCACAGAGGAGAGCAATATAGATAGCTTAGGATAACTAGAAATGTTGATATCTGGCTTCTGGCTATAGGTAGGCAACTAAAACCGTATTTTTTGTCATACTATGACGGAGCAAGGTGACATTTGTTAATTAGTAATTGAATTGGTAAAAAAAAATTGATGCGGTACTCACTTTTGAGCCGATTTCGAGGTGCCTTGCTAGGCAGCTTCATCGGAGAAATACTCTTCAGTGAAATTTATCAGAATCATGTATTCGGTAGCGCCCAATTGAGGCGTCTCCCAGCACGAGGTAGTCAAGATGGTAGTAGGTTATCGGATTGGAGTCAGATTGCTACTAGCAGCACTGAGAGCTTAATTCGTTGTGGAAGTCTAGATTTAGAAGATTTACTGCTTGAGTGCGGCACAAGTCAGCCTTCCCTGCTTTCTTTAAAGAATACTGCTAATAGCAGCCAGCTTGCTGTGGCAACTTTACCAATGGCTCTATTTTTTCATGAAGATCCAGTAAAGTTACGACAGCAGTTGCTCAAGAAATCTGCTGTTTGGCAGCGTGATAGCCAAGAGTCTGAAGGTGCCTTAGCTGTAGCTTATGCGATCGCACTTGCCCTCACTGAAAAACTTGACTTTGCCCAATTAATTCCTCAAACCCTCGCCTACCTAGGAGCATCGCAAACGCCTCTAGGACTACAACTTGGACAGGTACAAGTGTTATTGGAGCAAGGCGCTGGCTTAGAGAGAGTCCTCACCGAGATGCGTTGCTACTTTCAGCAGAGACAGGAGCCACGTCTTTCCTCTGAGATATCGATTGCTCTGGCTTTTTACTGCTTCCTGAGTACTCCAGAAGATTTTCGCCTCTGTGTGATTCGTGCTACCCGTACTGGTTACCAACCCCAAATTACGGCTGCCCTTACTGGCGCATTATCTGGTGCCTATAATAGCATTATGGGTATTCCGGTAGTTTGGCGTCTTGCTACCGATCAGCTCGGTACAGGTCTGGAAAAGCTAGATTTAGCAGACCGCTTGCTTGCGGTTTGGTCCGGTGTGTATGATGTTTCGACCCAAGAGCATTTCCAGGATTTTGCCGTTGCAGCACCACGTGTGATGGGGCACAGATAAACCAGTGAGGATGAAACTAATCGTTGCCCCTTAAGGAGTAAAGCTTTGATTCACTTAGAAATTGCAACGTTTTTAAGACGTTAGCGAGTATGACTGAAACTATTAATAGTGAGCTGTTTTAGGGAGCTTACCCTTGAACAGAGAAATTCCTTGCTATCGCCGGATTATCGTGGGGTATCAAGCAAAAACTATGCGAGGAAATCGCTATAATTTCGCACTAGTGTAGTCTTTTGGGTAAAAAACTCAGCTAAATCGATGAGCTTTAATTTTCTCAAATGCTGAAAAGCAGGCATTCTTCTGATGGGTTTTGTAAGGTAATAAAGAAACTAGTTCGTAAGTTAAGGTCTATAAGTATAGGTAAAGTGTAATTGAAGAGACGTTGAGATAAATTGTCTCAATCTACCTGCAATTAAAGCAAGTCTGCTAGGTGTTCTCACCCAAAGACAGTTGCTCGATATTTATTATGGACACGCTTTCATATCATCCAGTTACTAGTAACATCCCAACGACTCGCAATTACGGCTGCGTATCACACAACTCTGGAAGAGCTCTGCACCAGAATCAGGTCTGGTTTTTGTGCCAAAAACGGACTCGGCAATGCCTGGTTCAGAAGGCATTGCCTCCATAAACTATGCCACACCCCCTGGGCCGGTCTTGCTTGCAGCTAATGCTTATGGCAATGTGCCAACTAGTAACTTTTGTCAGTCAGGGGATATCGTGAACAAAGGCTCCTTGATTATTGATGATGCGTCTCCTGATTTGCGATGATTTCCTCGGCTTATCCATAATAATGCCTGGAAAAGCTTCTCCTGCTCCTCTCACCTGAAATGGCAAGTTCTGTGCTATGAAAACGCTTCATTCTTTGACTGAGCCGATTACACAATTGCGTCGAAAATCTGAACATCTTCGAGCTTGGTTGTCCTTTGGGGGGACTAACTCCTCTCCCTCTGACAATTCTGAGAATAATGAAACCCCAAAAGGTCACTTGTCAAAGCGATATCTACGATCAATAATTTCTCCCAAGCAAGGCAAGTCTCCCCCTCGGCAGCTCAGTAAGCGCAAAAAGCGTCCAGCTTTGATGTGGGTAGTGGCAGTGGTTTCACTCACGGGTGTTATGGGCGATCGCTTCTACGATCAGCCAAAGCTGGATGTTGGAACCAGAGCACCGCAAAAAATCGTGGCACCGTCAGATGCTAGAGTTGAAGACTCTAAAACCACCGAAGAAAAGCGCAAATCAGTACGAGCAGGCTTATTTCCTGTGTTGATGATCGATAAGTCGCTGACACACAAAATTACTCAAGATCTTCAGCAATCTCTGGACAAAACAGAAGAACTTCGGCAAATTAGCGGCTCTTTTCCCTTTGTTGAGACTACTGCTCTTTCAGATTCTACTCAGAGGTATTTGCGCCAAACAAAAGAATCGGAATTGCAAGCTATTTTGGCTCTGGCTCAGCAAGAACCGAATATCAAAGGGTGGGAGCTGCCAGTAGTGTTGCCTAATCAGATTGAAGAGCAAAAGAATATCTTGTTTGCCCAAGCAGTCAGTGAGCTGCAAAGCTATCGCCAACTGTCCTCTTCTGGAGATTTTGCCCATTTGATTGACTCAGTCTCTTTGGCTCGTCAAAATTACCGAAAGGCTTTGCGCCAGCTTAGGGAAGAGATACAAGAGCTAGCACCTGAGCTAGGAAATCAATCGGAACATCCCTATGATGCTTCTTTGCTGGAGTTATCGGATCAGATCTGGCAGGAAACACGAACAGGTATTACTGAAACCTCAAAGCGTATACTTACTCAGGGCATTCCTGAAGGCCTACCACCTCAAGTCTTAGAGCAGGCAGTAGAGGTGCAATTGAGTGTGAATGTTCCCCCCGAAACCAAGCCCCTAGCAACCGAATTGTTAGTAGGTGTTTTAAAGCCCAACTTAAGGGAAGACATCGAACAAACGAAGTCTAGGGCAGAACAGGCTGCCCTAGCAGTCGATCCTGTAATGGTTTCTGTGCTTGCCGGAGAAGTGATTGTCGAAGCAGGAGAAACAATTACCCAGGAAAATTTTGTACTGCTAGATCATTTTGATTTGAGCCGACGAGGGATTAATTGGGCTGGTTTGATTGGATTTGGGGGTGTAGTTACAAGTGCTGTAGGTATTTTTTGGCTCGTAGAGAGGCGAGCGCATCCTGGTCTACGGCGACGTGACCAAATTTTGATATTGTTACTTACTTTGAGCACGCCAGTACTAGTTAGCTTCGGTATCTCTTATACCAGTTTGCCAGCTATTGGTTTATTGATAGGTAGCTTCTACGGTTCTGCTCTAGGCGTGGCTGTAGTCACCCTGCTGACGGGCTTAGTAGGCATCAGCATGGAGATTAAGGGAGTTGCTTTTATTGCGGGTGCCGCTGGTGGGCTGCTGGGTGCTTTGATGGCTGGACGGCTACGCTCGCGTGAAGAACTAGCTCTATTGGGTGTTGGTGTAGGATTAACTGAGGGTGTAATTTACCTCATCCTGAGCCTAATGATCAGTGCTCCGGCTGGTTATATATGGTACACCGTACTCCGAGAAGCTGTTTTATACGGCTTTGCCGGTTTGTCTTGGAGTATTGTGGCGCTTGGTCTTTCTCCTTATCTAGAACGCGTTTTTGACTTAGTAACGCCCATCCGCTTAGCAGAACTTTCTAATCCTAACCGACCTCTGCTCAAACGATTAGCTACAGAAGCACCCGGCACGTTCCAACACACATTATTCGTTGCTTCCCTGGCAGAAGCTGCAGCGCGAGAACTCTCTTGCAATGTAGAACTTGTTCGGGCAGGAACTCTGTACCACGACATCGGTAAAATGCATGACCCGTTAGGGTTCATCGAAAATCAGATGGGAGGACCGAACAAACACGATGAGATTAATGACCCCTGCAAAAGTGCTGAGATTATCAAAAAACATGTCAGTGAAGGGTTAGTCATGGCCCGTAAACACCAGTTGCCTAAAGCGATTAGGAACTTTATCCCAGAACATCAGGGCAAACTGCTAATTTCCTATTTTTATTTCCAGGCTAAACAGAAAGCTGAATTAGAAGGAACTTCTCTCGTGCAGGAGTCTGATTTTCGTTATGATGGGCCAATTCCTCAGTCTAGAGAAACCGGTGTTGTCATGTTGGCAGATGCTTGTGAAGCAGCCTTACGATCGCTTCAAGATGTTACCCCAGAAACTGTCCTATCGATGGTTAAGAAAATTCTCAAAGCCCGTTGGCAAGATAACCAACTAGTAGACTCTGGGCTAACACGGGAGGACTTATCAATCATTGCTGAGGTTTTTGTCAAAGTTTGGCAACAATATAATCACAAACGTATTGCTTATCCCCAAGGAGCATTTAATTGTCAGTCATCGGGAAAAAGCTAAAGTTGAAGGTTGTAGATTTTTACTTTAGTAAAGTGGGAAAACAAACTTTGAATTATTAATTAATTGGTTTGCTGTCAAATAACTAACTAAACTGGTGGTAAGCCGTGTCCGTACAAACAGAATGCAGGGAATTGTCCCATTGATCAATCGGTAACTTGAATAAGTAGGCAAATTCAAAGACAATTCCAATTGTTGGTTTAGATGCACACTCAGATAAACTGAGCATCCGATCATAGAAGCCACCGCCGTAGCCTAATCTATGTCCCCGTTGATCGCAAGCAACAGCAGGGACAAGAATTAAATCTACTTCCTTTAACTGTAGAAGAGGAGCTTCTGGCTCAGGTTCCCAAATACCATAAAGTCCTTTACATAAGGGTTCTCCTCTTTTCCAGCTATGCCAGCAGAGAGATTTGCCAACACATCGAGGAAACCCCCAAAGTTTTTCAGTGTCAGTCAGTAAAGGAGTTAAATCCGGTTCTTGACGGAAGCTGAAATAGGCAAGAACCGTTCGCGCCTGCGTGAATAAGGGCAAAGAGTGGAGATGGCTACAGAGGCGATCGCTTTTTTCTCGCCATTCTTCTACAGGTAAAGATTGGCGTATTTTGATAAGTTTGCGGCGTAAGTCTACTTTTTCCATTCCCTAAATATGGGTAAATTAGGTTATATCCTAGGGGTAGTTTATCCGTTAGTAGACAGTGTGTAAAACTCTTTTGAAACAAAAAAAAGACAAACCTGATTTTATACACGTCTATCTATGGTTCCACATTCTTACTTTTTGATTTTTACAATAACTCTAATGTTTGACCCTCAATACATTTAGCAAAAGTTTTTTCAAATCTGTTGAGGTAACTCGAAAGCTTACCTTTAGCTAAAATTTCTGAAGAGATTATTTACCTCGTATTCCACTATAATTCTCTAAAAACCAATGGTAAGTCATTTCGATACCTTCCTTCAAGGAAGTTTCTGCTTTCCATCCCGCCGCATTTATTTTACTTGTATCTAGGAGTTTTCTAAGAGTTCCGTCCGGTTTAGATGTATCGAATTGCAACTCACCTTCATAACCGACAACTGCCTTAATTAACAAGGCTAACTCTTTTATAGAAACTTCTTCGCCTGTTCCAACATTAACAAATTCTATATCGTTATAATTCTCCATCAAGAAAATTAAGCCTTGAGCCAAATCATCCACATGCAAAAATTCTCTAAGGGCTGATCCGGTTCCCCATACTTCTACATAGGGAGCCTTGGCAATTTTCGCCTCATGGAATTTTCTAATTAGCGCAGGAAGGACGTGGGAGTTTGCCAAATCAAAGTTGTCATTTTTTCCGTAAAGATTGGTCGGCATGGCAGAAATAAAATTTACACCATACTGACGGCAGTAATTTTCGCACAGCTTAATTCCTGCTATTTTGGCGATCGCATAGGGTTCATTAGTCGGTTCTAGAAACCCTGTCAGCAGATGTTCTTCTTTCATCGGCTGCGGACACAATTTGGGATAGATGCACGAAGAACCCAAGAAAAGTAATTTTTGGGTTTTGTGTAAATATGCGCTGTGAATGATGTTTGTTTCCATCATTAGGTTATCGTAGATAAACTCGGCGCGGTAAATATTATTAGCGTTAATGCCTCCAACTTTGGCTGCTGCTAAGAAAACATATTCCGGGCGTTCTTGGGCAAAGAAACTTTCGACTTCAGCTTGTCTTCTTAAGTCGAGTTCTTGGCTTGTTTTTAAAACAAGATTGCCGTAACCTTTCTCGCGTAACATTTCAACGATTGCACTGCCGACCAAGCCTCGATGACCAGCTACGTAAATTTTAGATTCTTTGTTCATCAGACTTTCAGTATTAATTTTCCTTGCAAAATTTTCTCGGTGGCCTACTACCCTGATCATTTTTAAGTGATGCCACATTTTCATTCTTTTGGGACATCATGGTGCAGTAAATTGCTATTTTTTCTGGCTACCAAAAATGGTAATGTTTACAACATTTACCCAGTAAATTTAATAAATAGCAAGTAGGTTCTCATACTATTGAAACCTTTAGTTAAGCCGATGTCCAGAGGTAGTTGGTGTCTGCTTCAGGCTTAGACCAACGATCCGACTTGGCTAAAAGCTATAGTCCCCCGGAGAACCTGCCTTGCCTGTTTTTTGAAGATTTTTCGCTCTTTTTTTATTTAGGCGAAATAGAACAATTATTGGCTGGTGATTAAGTATTGTGTCATTTGAATCGCTAGCTAATCACTAACTGCCCTAGTTTCAATCAACCATACTGCCGACGCCCTGACGAATATAGGCATCATCTTTGAGGTGTGCCGTTGTTTCACTATGGGGAGAGTCTATACCCATTGCCCGCAGATCTGAATCTACCATTAAATTCACTAATTGCTCGAAAGTCACAGAAGGTTCCCAACCCAGTTTCTGTTTTGCCTTTGTGGGGTCGCCGATTAGTAACTCGACTTCAGCTGGGCGTAGATAGCGGGGATCAAACTCAACATAATCATGCCAATCTAAATTGACGTATTTAAAAGCAATATCTAAAAATTTTCTAATGGAGTGGGTTTCACCAGTAGCAACCACAAAATCATCTGCTTCTTCTTGCTGTAGCATGAGCCACATTGCCCTTACGTAGTCCTTGGCATAGCCCCAGTCTCGCTTAGAGTCGAGATTGCCCAAATAAAGTTGTTTTTGTTGACCAGCAACAATGCGGGCGATCGCTCTGGTAATTTTGCGAGTTACAAAGGTTTCGCCCCGACGTGGCGATTCGTGGTTGAATAATATGCCATTACAAGCAAACATCCCGTAGGATTCACGATAATTTATGGTTTGCCAATGGGCATAGACTTTAGCACAAGCATAAGGTGAGCGTGGATAAAACGGCGTTGTTTCTTTTTGAGGTACTTCCTGCACTTTACCAAACATCTCAGAAGAACCCGCTTGATAGTAACGTACATTAATGCCGGTACGATGGCGATAGTCTCTGATTGCTTCTAACAGGCGCAGTGTACCCATTGCCACGGAGTCAACGGTATACTCCGGTGAGTCAAAACTTACCCGTACGTGGGATTGAGCACCCAAGTTGTAAATTTCGATCGGTTTTACTTCTTCGAGGATACGGCGCAAAGTCACTCCATCGGTCAAGTCGCCGTAGTGCAAGAAAAATCTTGCTCCTTCAATGTGAGGATCCACGTAGATATGATCGATGCGATCAGTATTAAAGGTAGAAGTCCGACGGATAATACCGTGAACTTCATAGCCTTTTTCCAGTAGCAACTCACTCAAATATGAGCCGTCTTGACCTGTAATACCAGTGATTAGCGCTCGCTTGCATTGCGTCATATGTTAAACATTCCTGTGACTAATGTTGTTGTTGATGGCAGATGCAGCTTGCTGATTTAAGTAAACTTTCCACAATTTTTTGTGGGAGCGGTTGGTTAATCACTCCCTAAGCTAGCTTAAAATTTTGCTAATGGCTCTAGACATTAATCAAAAATTTTCCTGATAGCTTGAGTAGCCCCTGAGAATGGCTTTTGAGGCTAGACAGTGGCTTTTGACCCTTTGCTAGTTACCTCTGTTATTGAGAAACAGGAGGTTACACACTCAAGGATGATAGCAATCAGGATTAACACAGAGCCTTCAAAATACCCGGTCATCTCCCAACTAGGCAACGAAAAAAAGACACAAAAATTTAGGAGTCAGATTTTAATCTGACTCCTATCTAGTTTTGCAAAGTTTCATTATTGGTAAATGGGTGTATCTTATCTTTCATTGATATAAGACCACAGAAAGACGGACTTGATACACCACTAGTTAATCAATTTTCTCAAGGCTAGTTCATAGTTCGCCCTTCAGTAAGCACCATTATTTTTGGGAAAGCTAATTACACCAATTGTTTTCACAATTAACCATAAATCCAACCAAAAGTTGCGAAATTTAACGTAGTAGACGTCAATCTGCACACGATGATTGTAGGGAATATTATTGCGTCCAGATACTTGCCACAATCCAGTAATTCCAGGACGAATTGTGAGAACTTTGTCCATGTGAGGCCCATATCTGGGTAATTCCTCTGGAACTAAAGGTCTTGGTCCGACGACGCTCATATCTCCCTTTAAAACATTCCAAAATTGAGGAAACTCATCAAGGCTAGTAAGCCGCAAAAATTTCCCGATTGTTGTAATCCGAGGGTCTTGCTTCAGCTTGAAATTATCCTCAAATTCCTCTCGCATATCAGGTGATGTTGCCATGATATCTAGCAATATTTCATCTGCTCCTTCCACCATTGTTCTGAATTTAATGCAACCGAAAGACTTGTAATCTTTACCCACACGTTTTTGGACATAAAAAATTGGTCCAGGAGAACTGACTGCAATCAGAATTGCTAATATTAGGTAGACCGGAAAAAACAAAATCAGAACTGATGTAGAAAACAGAACATCAAACACCCGTTTGGCAAAAACTCCGTCTAGGCGATGTCGAGGCAAACCTTTGTGGCTGCTTAGCGAAGTGAGTGTACCAAAACCCCGCTTCACAAACGCTTGCAACATCTTGACGGAGATAAGTTGGCTTTCGGCAGTCATCTTACTCCTTTAATTCACACCACACGTCATGATCATAAAGCCACGGGACGCTTGCTAGAGAGTATAGGACTCTGGAAAATAAAATTTGCTAGAAGAGAATCCAGTTTGGTGATGCTGATAGGAGCGTTCCAAAAAAGTCAAGTAGCGCTCTGCAAATATTTTTGGGGCAAATCCAGCAGCGTTTAATCGGCTCCTTTGGGGACTAAATGCTGCTTGTGATGCCTCAAAAAATTTCACCGCTTCAATTAAAGCCGCCGGAGTTTGGCTGGAGAAAAATATACCAGTAGCACCCTCTGGATGTTCTCGAATATCTATAACTGTTTCTCGAGCTCCACCAGCACCATAGGCAATTACTGGTGCACCACAGGCTTGCGCTTCTACCAAGGCAATGCCAAAATCTTCACAGGCAGCATAAACAAAGGCTTTTGCTTGTGCCATGTACTGCTCAACTACAGCATCAGGCTGAAATCCTAGTACTTTTACATTAGATTTAGCAAGTTGACGAATCTGTGGTAACTCTGGTCCGTCTCCAATGACTACTAGTGGGTATCCTAGCTGATTGAAGGCTGCCACAATTACAGAGACTTGCTTGTAACTTACTAAACGGGAAACCGTAAGATAAAAATCTTCTTTTTGAGTAAGTAAGTGAAAGCGCTCAATGTTGACTGGTGGGTAAATTACTTCAGCCGGACGGCGGTAGCAGCGCCAGATGCGGCGAGCAGTGTACTGGGAATTAGCAATAAAGAAATCTACCCGATTTGCTGAGATTACATCCCACTGACGCAAACGATGCAGCAGATAGCGAGTGATTAAGCCTTGAGGGCCCTGTCCCATGGGGCTACTGTGTAAATAATCAAAAGTCAAGTCCCAGGCGTAGCGCATGGGTGTATGGCAGTAGCAGATGTGTAGCTGTTGGGGATTGGTTAAGACTCCTTTGGCAACAGCATGGGAAGAAGAAACAATGACATCGTACTCGCGTAAGTCTAGCTGTTCAATAGCTAGGGGGAGTAGCGGTAGATATTTTTGAACACCTCTGTGAGCAAAGGGTAAGTTTTGTAGGAAAGTTGTGCCAATTTTTCGACCGAACAGATAACTCTGGGGATTGGTAGATTCAAAATCAATTAAGGCATAAAGATCAGCATCAATGTATTTCAAAATTTCTTGAACTACTAGTTCTGATCCGCCCGTTGCTTTGGGTGTTAACCATTCATGAACCAAGACAATCTTGCCAGGGCAGGGGTTCCGGGCTTGATACTCACTCACTATATAAAGTCGATAAGATGAATCTTGGACTAGGTAATGTTCGCTGAGATCCCTTAACCAGCTCTTTACTCTGCATCAGTAGCACCTGAGCAGTAAGTATTAATTTCTTCAACTAATTGCCTTTCTGGGTTAGTGGCTTGTTGCAAATTACTCAAAGCAGCTTCCGCTGCTGGACGATCTTCTCTCCGAAATGCTTCTACAAAGTCGCGGGTAGCTTTACTGGTATCGCGATACATATTGGTGAAACCAGTTTGATAGTCTTGGAGTTTTTCATCCCTGACTTCTATGGTAGTCATTTGTTGAGAGGCTTTGTCCATAGCTTCGGCGGCTTGCAACATTGCCTGGGGATCGCTAGTTTGACCACCTTTAGTGACGGATTTTGCTTCACTGACTGCCTTGTTAGCAACCTGAATAATTTTGTTGCATTGGGAAATTTTGCTTTCACCGCAGCCAGCACTCAGTAAACTGAGCGCTACAGTCACTTTCAGCAGGAAGAAGTACCGCGTCGGAAAATGCATCAATGCTCTCCTCATGATTTGTGGGCACTTTCGTTGTCGTAGCATATTTTTCCTTGGCTTGGAAGTCAACCAGGAATGCCAGGAATCTCAAACTACTCTCTCAAAGAGTAGACTTTACTCCTGGGTGGCTTCGATGGCAGCGGCAAGACGCTGTAGCGTTTGATTTAGTTGCCCTAGCTGCTCGATTGAATGACTTTGAGTTTCTGCTAGGGTTTGCACCGCATCACTTAAGGCAAATAGCTGGTATCCCTGTTGTTGGACTTGTTGTCCTTGGTGTTGAACTTGAATCACAAGGTGATCTACTCGGTCAGCAAGACGGTCAATTGTCTCGGTAGTTGCAAGTACTGCATCTCCGATTTGTCCAACAATTGACTCCAAGCGACTGATTCGGGCCTCCATGCCAAGATGCCCTTTGTTTACGGGAGTCGGGTTGTCTTGAGCATTTTCAGTCTGGACGTGTCTATTCACCGGCAATGTTTTCAATCTAATCTAAAAGCAAAAAACAGTAAAAAGCTCTACTTCCCTATCTTGATCTTCCTCGGTTGCCCCTACTCGACAAAGATCCTTCCCTGTCCTTTTCCTGGTCACCGAGTAATTTTACCGAGATCTAAGGATTAAGAACATCAGCCATATCTTTTGTTAACCTTGGCTTAACTGCCAACAGCAATTTGAGAATTGCCACTGTCACTGTGATGATAAGCTACACCCGCGTCCTTGCCTAGAAACCATGAATCTAGTCCTTTCGCTATGAAGCCCATAACCTAGTTTGATAGCCTGAGCAGTCACTGTGGGCGTCTCATAAGTCATTGGCTTAGTAAGCCTACTAGGTGTAGCATGATTTGTTGGTAAGGCATTTTTCCTCGGCACAGTTTGGTACTTAAGCACCAAGCAAAATAAAGTGCCATGAAGCCTTGCAGACTAGCCTTTGACGGGAGACGATTATAGCATAGTCAATAAGTAAAATTAGCAGCGGTACTTCTTGGCGATCAATCTCAGCCAAGGACTCCATGCTCTTGTAGTCCTTAAAAATACTACAAACTCGATTTCTCAACAACATTTATTGCCACCAACGACGGTTATAATGCCCCTGTTAAGGTGAGGTCAATCGTCGTTCGGGTAATTAAGGCGTTCCTGAAACGAGAGTCTCATCAGTTGTTAGTTGTTAGTTGTTATTTTGAGTGGTCGTACTAACAATTAACAACCAACAAATAGCGACCAACTACTCACAATTTCTTAACAATGTTCCTACTACTTACCCAGGTACTTCTGTGGCTGCTGATCACATTCATTCTCTACAATGTGCTTCTCAGATTAGTCCCCAAAGCTTACTTTACTCTGCTTGGGGGCGTGTTTTTGTTTGCGGTCATTGTACTAGCGTTTTTCTTCCCCAATGACCCAGTAGTGTCAGCAGCATGGAGAGTTCTGTCGTTTCCCCTTAAACCACTGGGATTCAGCCTCTTGCTCTTAGCCATTGCTCTACGCATGGGGCTAAAGGACTCAAAGAATCTTGTTATGTCAGCACTCGTGATTCTACTAGTCTTTAGCACACCACTCGTAGCTAGCCTGATGGCTCAAGGAACCGCAAATGTGGCTAATAGCGAGCCACAACGCCAAGAGACCATCCAGTCAGCTACCAATTTCGCTGCTGCTCCAATATCAACTTCGAGAGCTGATACGATAGTTACTCAGGCAAGCCTCAATGGTGTTTCTCGCCCTACTAGTTCACTTAAGCTAGCTCAATTTGGACCTGAATTTACACAAAGAATACCTATTAGGGTTGAATCCTTTATTCCGAGTGTCGATGCGCTAGTTGTAAGCACCCAGATTTGGGAAAATTTTCTAGCTTCTGTTTACTACTTATTACGTGGCTTGGAAACACCACCTGCGGGCGCACCGCCAGTGGCACCCCCAGCTGCGCCGCCAATCTAGTAAGTTGCTTCTCCTACCGCCCTTACTTCTACAAACTAAGTAATTGAAAAGAACAACTGGGCGGGGCTACTTTCTTGATAAGTTTTAATATTTAATCCAGTACACCCTATTGCCGTAAGCGCAGTAGGGTGTATTTGTATAATCAGAATCTATTGGTTATTGATTAGAGGTCAGTAATCTTTACTCTCGACGCTAAAGATATAGTTATTTAGATTCACCTCTGATATATTAGGCTGGTTCTTTGTTAGGGGTTTTTGCCGCCTGGAAATTCAAGTCTGTATCGGTTTCTTGACAAGCAGTCATCGTTTTGACATGCTCAAGTTCGTCATCCCTAATAGCGACAAAAACGTCATAGAGATTTTCAATGGTTGGGCGTCTTGGCTCTACTTTGTGAGTTGTTTGAAAGGCATCAAACATATATAGTTCACCTTCACCGTAGTACTTGAGAGCAACTTCCGGCGCAGGCAGAGTTTTTAGTTCTTCGCCATGCTTTCTCAAAAATTTGTCGTAGGTTGTGTAGGCATGGGATTCCACTTCTTCCATAAATTGGTAAGCTGCTTTCGGTGCAACAGCATAGACAAATACCAAAATCCAGTAGTACAAAGTCGCACAGAAGTGGGCTAAGAAACGGTCAACCCAATAGCTATTGCCTCCCATTGATTCCATAATCAACAAGTGGTGCATTTCATTCCAAGATTCAGCAAAGTGAACCTTCAGCCAATTGCATTTACGCCACAGTCCAACTGTTTCGTAAAAGTGCAGTACTGAAGTATAGGCAAAATAAGGAACACGAGCAACTGTTTCCAGTACATAAAAGCGTGGATATGTACGGTCTTTGTAAAGGTTGTCTAAGACAAAGACTAAAAGGTTTACGAGAAGTTTAATCATTTCCTGTCCTTGTAGTTAAATACCATAATCAGGCAGTATTAACTCAGTAAATTTGAGTTAATAACCTGGTCAACTTCTTCAGATGAACCGCAGTCCTCTTGCCAGCGAATTGAGATTAAGTCCTCAACGACATCACTAGTGATTCTTACACAAACTTAAATATTCATCCTGATAAAGTTGTTACATTTTAGAGATTTTTTTGTAGCTGACATAACTAAGTTTATTGAAGTTTTTGTTAGCTACTTATCTTCTATTTACAGTTGGCAATATCTTGTGGAAGCTTGCGGAAAACTTGGTTTTTCTTTAAGAAATAAACATATCAAGTTAATCAATAATCTATTTGATAACGAAAACATAAATATAGTAAATAACTGCATTCAAATTTACAAAAAAACAGGAAACATCAAAACAAACTTTGATATTTGCCCAAAGACAAGTTTTTGCCAGAATCAAAGAAACTGTTGCTCCTAGGTAACACTAGATACTTTTGTTAAATTAATTGGGGGGTTAAATCCTCATTTGCCAGCACCAATTTTCCATTTCTTCCCTTGGTTCTGGGCATGCTTTAAAGAAACGAAGCTTTCAGAACTGCGAAGAGGGTAAAAATTTACCAACAAAGTACTATAAAAGTAGTACTTTCGGCGTTTTCCTTAAAATCAAAAAAATCGAAAATTGTTAAATTTGTAACATGGCTTACTTGCGTTTCCGAAAACTGCTGGCTTACTTGCGCCCCCACTGGCGACAGGCATCTCTGGGGATCCTGGCACTACTGATTGTCAATGGAATTGGTGCCTACATTCCCTTGTTAATCAGGGATAGTATTGAAGAATTGCGTACAGCCTTTCGGTTTGAGCAAATCTGGCACTTCGTATTACTGATTTTGCTCCTGGCTTCTTTGATGTGGGTGATTAGGATGGCATCACGCCTTCTAATTTTTGGAGTAGGGCGTCAGGTAGAGTTTGACCTCAAGCAAAAGATTTTTCAGCATCTGCTGAGAATGGAACCGTCTTATTTCTCCACCAGCACTGCTGGAGACTTAATTAACCGAGCCACCAGCGATGTTGATAATGTCAGGCGTCTGTTGGGGTTTGCGGTTTTAAGTCTGGCAAATATAGTATTTGCCTATGGTTTGACGCTGCCTGTAATGATGTCGCTTAGCTTACAGCTAACTCTCATGACATTGGCGGTGTATCCACTAATGTTGATTACTGTCGTTTTATTTAGTGACAAGCTGCGCAATCAGCAAAAAGTAGTCCAGGAAGAACTCTCTAACCTGAGTGAGCTAATTCAGGAAGATATGAGCGGTATCTACCTAATTAAAATTTACGCTCAGGAGGAAAACGAGCGTCGAGCCTTCCGAAACCTCAATCAGCAGCTCTTAAAAGCTAATCTCAATTTGGCAAGAACGCGCAATTTGCTCTTTCCCCTGATTGAAGCTCTTGCCTCCATCAGCTTACTAATATTGCTATCCACTGGTCCAGGCTCAATCGCCTCTGGTGAAATTGATATTGGTGATTTTGTCGCGCTGATTCTCTATGCAGAACGCCTAGTTTTCCCTACCGCGCTTCTAGGTTTTACGATTACTGCCTACCAGCAGGGTGAAGTTAGTATTGACCGCATCGAGTCGATTCTCTTGGCTAAACCCCGCATTCAAGATAGCCCAGATGTCATTAGTCTACCGCAGCCGGTTAAGGGTCAGCTCAAGGCAGTGAACCTGAGCTATACTTTCCCGGGAGCTAAAGCTCCCGCATTAAAAAACCTTAACTTTACGATTAACGCTGGTGAAAGAGTCGCGATTGTCGGAGCAATTGGTTCTGGGAAATCTACTCTTGCCAATGCACTCCCCCGCTTACTAGACATTGACACCAATCAACTGTTTCTCGATGGGTATGACATAACCAAGCTAGGCCTCCAAGCCTTGCGGGAAGTAATCGCTTACGTTCCTCAAGATAGCTTCTTGTTCAGCGCTACTATTAAGAACAACATTTGCTATGGTGACCCCATGAGCGAACAGCCAGAAGTTGAACAAGCCGCTAAACAAGCGCAAATCCATCAAGAAATTCTTAATTTCCCCCAACAGTATGAAACAATTGTAGGAGAAAGAGGAATTACTCTTTCCGGCGGTCAGCGACAGCGTATGTCTCTGGCAAGGGCACTACTAGTTGATGCTCCCGTGCTGATTCTCGATGACGCCCTCTCTAGCGTTGATAATCAAACAGCCACTCAAATTCTGGCAAATCTTTCAGAAGGAACTGAGCGCAAAACCGTAATTTTCATCTCTCACCAACTTTCCGCTGCTGCTACGGCTGACAGAATATTTGTGATGGAGGCTGGTCAGATTGTTCAGCAGGGTACTCATGCTCAACTAATGGAAAGTCCCGGTGTTTATCAGTCTCTTTGGATGCAGCATCAGCTAGAGGAAGTTCTGAATTAGGTTTTTTCCTTATTGCCACTACCACTAAGTCCAACTTTATGTATCGGCAAGTTGGTCACAAGGCTTAGTGTCACAGTCACCCCCCACAAAAGTTGACAGTCTTTAAATAATGCTTACGTTCTGTTCAGACAAAAAAGCGGAAAAATGTTCAGTTTTTTACAAAATCATTTCAATTCTCTGAAGCCAGTGGCTGTTGTCCTAGGTCTTGCTGCTGTCAATATCGTGGTAAGCTTGCCAGCCTCCGCTGAACTCAAGCCTGAGTCCAGCACAACTATGCCCGCCAATACCGAGACTCAAATGGTAGAGTCCGAATCCAATCCCATGGCGGAACCGGAATCGCCAGAGTCGATGAGCGAATCTGGGCCAGATATAGTTGCAGTGGCGCTAAATAATGGTTCCTTTACGATTTTGACAGAGCTTTTAGAAACTGCCGGCTTAGTAGAAACTCTTCAAGGAGAAGGTCCTTTCACCGTTTTTGCTCCCACAGACGAAGCATTCGCCGCCTTACCAGAGGGCACTCTAGAAGAACTGATGAAGGAGGAAAATAAGGACGCACTAGTGGAAATTTTAACCTACCATGTTGTCCCCGGTAGCGTGATGTCAACTGACTTAGTAGAAGGCGAAGTTGATACCGTTGAAGGCAATCCTGTGATGATTAAGCTGGGAGATGCAGTAATGGTGAATGACGCTACAGTGGTCACTCCTGATGTTGAAGCTAGCAACGGCGTGATTCACGTCATCGACAAAGTGATCCTACCACCTATTAACTAAGTCACTGGTTCACTTGTCAAAGGCTTAATCAATAATTGAGCTGATTGTAAATTGCGTCCCTAACCGACTCAGAGACGGCGTTCTCTGAGTCGGTTGCTTTAGTTTGGAACCCATGCAATGCTCAAGAAAGTCTCCCTAAATGAGCATTTTCTCTCTCTAGAGCGAAATTAGGAAAGCGCCACTTCAATGTATAATTGGGCGCGAAGGGTCTGGTTGATGTCCATATTTAATATGGTTTATGTCTCTTAATCGTCGTAATTTCCTGATTTTACTGGGTGCCGCTACAGGAACAATGGCTTTGGGAGCTTTTCCGGCTGCTGGTGAGCCTCTTGTGGAAAATCCTTCAGGGGATCAGCCCTTAGTAAACGAGGATACTTTTCAACTGCCACCTCTGCCTTATGATTACAGCGCTCTCGAACCCTACATAGATGCGGAGACAATGCGCTTCCATCATGACAAACACCATGCGGCTTATATTAAAAATCTCAATGCAGCGGTAAATAAATACCCGAAACTGAAAAGCATGAGTGCAGAAGACTTGCTGCGTAATCTCCATCGGGTGCCGCAAGATATTCGTACAACGATTCGCAATAATGGCGGCGGCTACGTGAACCACAAGATGTTCTGGGAGACTATGGATCCTGATGGTGGTGGGGAACCAACGGGCAGTATTGCCACCGCCATTAATGAAACTTTTGGCAGTTTTGAGGCCTTCCAAGAGCTATTCAACGAAGCTGGTAGTAAACTTTTTGGTAGTGGCTGGGCATGGCTGGTACTTGACCCAAAGGGTAAGCTTCAAGTGACAAATAGCCAGAATCAGGACAGTCCTTTGATTAAAGGGATGTATCCCATCATGGGTAACGATGTTTGGGAACACGCATACTATTTGAAATACCGCAATGATCGCCGAGAGTACCTCAAGCAGTGGTGGAATGTTGTCAACTGGGAAGAAGTAAACAGACGTTTTGAGCAGGCGAAAGCTTAACCATTAAGTGGATAAGTGTGCTTTGAACTCAGAACTCAACTTTTCTGCTGTTGTCTATTGCCTATTCCCTATCCCGACATGATGGCAAATCTTTGCTATTGCAGCAATTCTAGGCAAAGTTGACGGAAATGATCACCGCGATGCTCAAAGCTTTGGTATTGATCAAAGCTAGCACAGGCAGGTGAGAGCAAAACGACACTAGCATGGTACTGCTTTGCTAGCTGGGTTGCTCTAGGAACAGCTTCCTCCAGAGTTTCTACAATTTCAGAGGTATCATAGCTAACTTGCTGGAGGCGTTGAGCAAAAACTGGTGCTGCTTCCCCAATGAGAAGAACAGCCGCAGCTTTAGCTTTAATAGTCTTCAGCCAACTGGTATCGTCGCCAGCTTTGGCTTGGCCGCCAGCAATCAAGATTGCTGGCTTTGCCACAGAGTCTAATCCCACTTGTGCTGCGTCGTAGTTAGTAGCTTTACTATCGTTAATGAAATCTATTCCCTGCCAATTGATGATTTTTTCCAGGCGATGGGCAACACCAGGAAAGTTGGCAATAGCTTGGGCGATCGCTTCCTGCTCAATGCCAGCTAAACGCGCTGCTGCCACTGCCATCAGCAAGTTTTGTTGATTATGCTCGCCCACCATCTGCAAAGATGTTACTGGTAGTATTGCCTCTTTCTCTGCAATTACCCAACCGTTTTCAAGATAAATCCAAGGACGAGGGCTTGCTTCCGGGCCTTTAATACTTGTCCAGTAGGCATCCGGCCAGTGTTTTTTACCCATCTGGCGTAGATAAGGATCATCTCCATTAAGAACTTGCAGCTTTGAGCGACGCAGTAAAGATGCCTTGATGTTGTAGTAGTTTTCTAGAGTATGGTGGCGTTCTAGGTGATCTGGAGTAAAGGTTGTCCAAACGCCAATATGGGGTGCCAAATCTCGCGAGGATTCAATTTGATAGCTACTGATTTCTGCAATTAGCCAATCAATGGGGGACGAGGAATTAGTTTGAGGCTGTTTCAGGGCTAGTTCACAGGCAGCATAGCCAATGTTACCGCAGGCAGGAGCTTGGAAACCAGCAGCCTGAAAAATAGCAGCTATTAGAGCAGTAGTAGTGGTTTTACCATTAGTGCCAGTAATACCTACCCAAGGACAGGACTGAATATAGCGCCAAGCTAGTTCCATTTCACCAATCGTATCAATGCCACAATTTCTTGCCTTAATCAAGACAGGCAGATCCCACGGCACACCAGGACTAACCACGATTAGATCGGGTAAATTGGAGGTATCCAGAGTCAGAGAGTGACTTAGCTTAACTATAATTCCTTCAGCAAGAAAGGCTTGTTTTTGCTGTTGCCAACTTTCTGAGGTGCTGCGTGAAGCGATGTTTTCCTCACTAGCCGAATCGCTAAGTGTGACTTGCCAACCTGACTGATTGAGGAGTCTTGCCGCAGCTATTCCGGATCTTCCCAGACCAATTATTTGAACGTTGGGCATAAATAATGATGTAGCAGATATCCCTGGTTTTTGGCTTTTTAGTTTTTGCCTTTTTATAAAACTCAGATAAATGTTCAGACTACGTATTATAGATTGGCAAGAATTTGTTTGTCAATTGCGTCTAACTTCCTAGTCTAGTTCTTTTCGCTATTGGCTACCATTTATGGATTTCGCTATTGTTCAATTTGCTAAGGATCAACAATTTTTATGTTCGTCTTAGGCTTCTAATAGACGGCAATTGGTAGCAGCAAAGATCAAAAATTTTCTCGAATGCTTGTTTTTAAATTTTATGGAAGATTTCTTTAGTAGCCATAGTCATAATTTTTGCATTTTTTAGCACATAAAAATGATTAATTACTATACTAAGTGCATCTTTCTGCTTCAATGTTCTCACCGACCATGGCATGAGAGACAAACAATACAGTTTACTGAACAAGAAAAGTTTTATGGAGCCTTGGCTTAAATTATTAATTCAATATGCCATACCTGTATTCAATAGTCTCGTTGAGCTAAGGAGTAGCAATCAGTTAAGTAAGTTACCTTTCAAGCTAGATGATAAATTGCAAAAAGCGCAGGTGATGCTTGATTACCTGGGAGTTGGCAGTCAAATTATCTTAGCCAAAGATGAGCAAACCTTACCGGAGAAAACGACAAGATCTGGAGAATTAAATGCTAATGAAATTGGAGAATTTGTTGAAAATGTCACTTGTACAATTCAGCAAACAGGTCTAGATTTTCAAACGTGGCGTTTTCAACAGGAGAAAGCTCTACAGCAACAGTTAGTTGTTTATAATCGGGAAACTCTTTTAAAACTGGCAGCCTATCAGCGAGAAACAACATTACAACTACCTGAAGTTCACAAAATTCTGGAAAACTGGCCTTTACGGTTATTTCCTTCCCAACTACTAGAATCCCATGGCGACCGCACGCCCATACCCCTGAGAATTTTTGTTGCTCCCCCCAAGATACAATTTGAGCAATTTGGCGATGCCCTTTCAAGTACGCCAGAAATTGAACTAGGATTAGCTCAAAAACTCCGAGAATTTCTCTCTCGTAATTATCCCTTACAGAGTCAAGTCAGACCTACAGAATTTTTAGGGGGAGCTTGGGAGAGTAAACGTTTTCATAGTGAATCTAGTATTAAGGCTCTATTTAGTATGCTCAGGTCTGAGCCAACTTTGATTCTAGAGTCAGAAATTGATGGTGATTTTTTAAATTTTCGCATGGCTTACTGGGGCTTGGGTCAAGAAACTTATTGCTACGAAACTATTTTTAAGCTGTCTTACAAAGAATTTATTTACGAATCGGCTAAAGCTCGTGCTTTGAAGTGGAAAGTAACGCGCTATAAGCTCTTAGCGTTGGGTAAGAATCTGGAAGAAGTAGAAAGTAAAGGCGGTGATAATGCTGTTAATTTGGCAATTATCGAAGAGACGAAAGAATTACAACGGGCTGGTATAGATATTAGTGATTTGAGTTTTCCTTACAAAATCAGTGATAAGGATTGGGATAACTTCCGTCAATTTTTAGGCACTTGTCACTGTTTAATTGCCGGATGGATAGCAGATATTTACTATCTTATCCACTATGATGTTTCTCCTGTTTTGCCTGAACTGCTGCCCCAGTTGCTCAAAGATGTTTCTAGCCAAAAATTACTACAAGTATTTATCGAAACTACAGTATCAATTTATCAAAATGTCTTTCGTTCTCTGCTTAATGAACGTTCTTATTGGACACCTGAGCTAGCGTTACAATTAGCTCAAAGTTTAACTCATCTACCGGATAAATCTTGGGCGAGAGAACAGATTGACTACTCAACCAAATCCTGGCTACAACAGCGCCAACTACCTTTAAGAGAAGGTGTTAAGGCCTTAGAGGCGATGCAATCAGCTGTAACTACACAAGACCGCGAATATCTCCAAAAACTGAGGGAATGTTTAGCAGATCTACAAGATAAAGTTAGTGTTATTCAAGTACAGCAACTCCTCAACACGGTCGCTTCCCTTAACTGTGAGCCTGCCTTAGCGCATCTTTCTCTTGCCCATACTTTCTCGAAACTATCAGGAAAAGTTGCAGCGCTCGCTATTAGTCCCAACGGGCAAACACTCTTTAGTTGTGGTGAAGACAACGTAATTAAACTCTGGGAACTCTTGACGAATCCTAGCAGTAAAAACTCTCTATTATCTACCCCAACAAAAACTCTAACCGGTCATTCTGGAGGGGTTTTAACAATCACACTCAGTTGTGATGGTAAGCTCTTAGCTAGTAGTGATAAATCTAAGAATAGAAGTTATATTAAAATTTGGGATTTGCCTGCACAAAAGCTACTTTGGACTCTGGTCGGGCATAAAAAGCAGATTTATTCCCTTGCTCTAAGTCCCGATGGGCAAACTCTTGCTAGTGGTAGCCACAAAATCAAACTCTGGAATTTACAAACAGGCAAACCTTTTCGGACTCTTTTTGGACATAAAGAATGGGTTTATTCCCTAGCTATCAGCCCAGATGGACAAACTTTAGTTAGTAGTAGCGAAGACAAAACTGTTAAGCTTTGGCATCTGGAAACCGGAGATTTACTACGCACTTTGAGTGGACACCAAAACGGTGTCAAAAGTATTGCCATCAGTCCCGACGGGCAGACAATTATTAGTGGTAGCGCCGACAAAACCATCAAAATTTGGGATTTTGATAGTGGAAAACTACTGCACACCTTAAAAGACCACTCAGGAGCAGTTTCTGCTGTTGCCATTGCTTCAGATAGTAAGTATCTGATCAGTGGTAGTGAGGACAAAACCATCAAAATTTGGGATTTACTCACAGCAGAAGTACTGCAAACACTCTCAGCTCACACGGCTGGAGTATCTGCGATCGCTATTAGCCGAGATGGACAAACTTTGGTCAGTGGCAGTGAGGATAAGACTATCAAAATTTGGCGCTCTCTTTAAAGTTACTTTTGCTGTTTTCCTAACACTATGGATCCCAATCTGTGGACTCCGCCAGTAATTGCCTAGGATGAGCAAATAGGTAAGGGGGCTAAGGTGCCAAGTAGGGATGAAGCAATTCGTTACGTTTTGATTGACTAAATTAATAATCTGCGCTACAAAGATAATTCCGAAAAAAAACCGTAAACTTTAGTTAGGGTAAGGTTAAATGTTTCTTAACCAAAACCCCGCTATCTACTTGGGTTAGTGCAATAAATGGTTGATTTAGCGGTACCCCGCTCAGAGGGAGGGGTGGAAGTGGTGCATGCTGTAGCTGGTCGCGTAAGACTCCGTGCTTCTGAGAATAGTTCCAGAGACATACTGGAGAACTTAGCAAAACAACTACAGCAGCTTCGTGGTGTACGCCAAATCTGCACCAATGAGACAACCGGCAGTTTGCTGATCAGATTTGACACCAGTAATTTGTCTTTGTCGCAACTGTTTGAAGCAATCCAACGGCAGGGTATATCGGTTGGTGGAGAGTCTTCAAGTGGAGTCAGTGAGCAATTGATCCCCTCAGAAGCCTTTTCTCAGGTCTACGGTAAACTTCATTCGCTGCTCCCCTTATTTGTGGGAATACTGACTACTCGACAGTTAGGAATTCAAGGCTGGCAGAGTCTTCCAGTTTACCTGATGACCACCAGTCTCACCCGCCAGGTCATCAAACAATTTGATCCTGGATTATCCTTAGAGGCAACTAGTGACATATCCCAGGAAAATGCTGCCCGAACCAACAGCATACTAGTAGCAACAGAGGCGGTAACTGACAACCTGGTAAAATCAGTAAAGATTGCCTACAGCCTTGTCCATGCAATTCCTGGACGTCTTCGTTTTCAAATACCCCTTATTGCTCAAGATAGGGACTACGCTCAGCGACTCCAGAAGTTGATCACAGCGGATGCCAGGGTTACAAATTGTCGCTGCAAACCCGCCGCCGAATCTGTAGTTATTATCTACAAAGCTGAGAGTGCCTCAACAGCAGTCATTAGTGCGCATCTGATTACTCTGATTCAGGCTGCCGCTGCAAGAAATGTATCAGAAAGCACAAAAGCTCCTGCGGCGGAAGAAGTATGTTTAAGCACAGTCAAAGAAGTAATTACCAAAACTGAAAAACCCAAGGCAGCCTTACCAAAGCCCACCGCAGACTATCCAGAGGATCAAGATCCTCCAAACAACTCATCTGGGGAGGAACAACCTCCACTACCAGAAAATTCAGAGGTAGATCCAGATCACATCGCTTCTCCAGAAGTCGAAGTAACATCATCCAAGCAGACGACTCTAGACAATGCTCGCCAAGCCATTACCTCATCAGAGGAAAAAATGGAGTTGTCTAAGGTAAAGATTCCTAACCAGACAAACCCTTGGTCTTGTTTTAAACCGGCCGCACTTTGTGCCATGCTGCGCTTTTTGGCTAATCAGCCCCTAAGAAGGTCAGCATCTTTGTAAACAGAAACAATTAAAAAAAATAGGGGGGGTGAAAATGACCAACGTAGCGGTGCATTTCAACGATGTGTCCCGTAGGTCAACCAAAAAACTGAGGGAAAAATCTACAACCTTCACTGGGATAGCTTACCAAGCAGGGAGACTTTCCCAAGTTTCCTGCAGCATTGTCAACGCTACTCCGGGAAGAGTGCGCTTTCGTGTCCCTCGCCTAGTTCATGATCTGGAATACACTCAACGGCTGAAAATGCTGTTGGCAGCAGATAGCCATGTAACTAGCATCCGTTTCAAGAGGGCGGCATCCTCTGTGGTTATTCGTTACCTTCCTGGAACAATGGCAGATGCACTTGTGCATTTCCATTTTGCTCAGCTAATTCAGCAAGCCAGTGAGGTATTGGTGTCAGTTCCCTCAAAGGGAGCATCGACTCAGAAGCCAAGTGCTAGAGATACAGAGCAAGCCAGTTCTTGGGCAGGGCTCAAACTGCCTGCTTTAGTTAGTACCCTTTCTCTGCTGGGCGGACCATTGGGATTATCCATTCCTCCAGCGATTATTGGGGGAAGTATTGCCCTGGCTGCTATGCCTGTAGCACGTCGCGCTCTCAACAGCATTATTAGGCAGCGCCGACTAAATGTCGATTGTCTGGATCTAACTGCCATTTCGCTCATGACTGCTCAGAGCCACTTTATCACCTCGAGCACCATGATCACGATGATCCAACTGGGAGAGGCAATTCGTTCTCGTACTGCCCGTTCCTCTAAGAACCAGACGTTAGATCTACTGAGCTCTTTGGCACAGTTTGTCTGGGTTGAACGGGAAGGTGAAAAACAACAGATTCCCCTGGAGGAAGTGGAACTAGGGGACACAGTTATCGTTTATCCAGGTGAGCAGATTCCGGTAGACGGTCACATCCTCCGGGGTAAAGCCATGATCGACGAGCAGAAACTGACGGGTGAGTCGATGCCAGTGGTACGCACTCAGGGAGAAACCGTCTATGCCTCAACCCTAGTGCGAGACGGACAGCTTTATATCCTGGTCGAACAAACAGGTGCCAATACCCGCGCTGGACGTACACTCCAGTTAATCCAAGACGTCCCTGTTCACGACACCCGTGTGGAAAACTACGCAGCCAAGATTGCTGATCGGGCAGTTATACCAACTCTACTGCTAGGAGGTGCTGTCTTTGCTGCCACTGGTAACATTGCTAGAGCAGCCTCAGTACTGACTCTCGACTTTGCCACTGGTATTCGCGTTTCGGTGCCAACAACAGTAATGGCTGCTCTGAGTGCTGCTGCACGACGCGGCATCCTGATCCGCAGTGGCCGAGCCTTAGAAAAATTGGCCCTAGTCAATGCAGTCGTTTTTGATAAGACGGGTACTCTCACTCAAGGAGATGTTGCCATTATCGGCATTAAGACTCCAGATCCGTCGATTTCGCCACTGTGTGTCCTGAAACTAGCCGCTGCCGCTGAGCAACGAATCACTCATCCAGTAGCCCTAGCGATAATGCGCCATGCAAACTACCATGAATTGATTGTACCCAGCCGGGGTGAGTGGGAGTATCAAGTTGGTCTAGGCATTAGGGCAGAAATAGAAGGGCAGCACGTCTTAGTAGGTAGTGAACGGTTCCTACTCAAAGAAGGGGTTAGTCTAGAGCGGCTTTATCAGAGCCATCCCGACCTGAAAATAACAGGTTACCCTGCAATCTATGTGGCCAGCAATGGCGAAGTTCTAGGCGTGATTCAGTATACTGACCCGCTGCGTCCAGAAAGCCGAGAAGTACTGACAGTACTGAAACAAGAAATCGGTGCAGATATCCATATGTTGACTGGTGACATCCAGCAGCGAGCTCAGACTGTTGCTAGGGAACTAGATATTAAACCGACTCATGTTCACGCCGAAGCTTTTCCAGAACAAAAAGCAGAAATCATTCAGAGATTACACAATGAAGGTAGAACAGTAGCCTTTGTTGGAGATGGTCTTAATGATTCAGCCGCTCTGGCTTATGCAGACGTTTCGGTTTCTTTCCGTGATGGTTCGGAAGTTGCCCGCGAAACGGCTGATGTTGTGCTGATGAATAATGATTTGCGCGGTCTTCTAGAAGCGATCGCTATAGCTCGCAATGCTAAAAAAATCATTCATCAAAATACGAGCATCATTGCTATTCCTAATATTTCTGGATTAGCTATTGCTGCTACTTTTGGTCTTAATCCTATGGCAGCTAACTTGATCAATAATGGTTCGAGTGTGATTGCTGGAGCAAATGGTTTGCGACCAATGCTCAATGCCCATAAAGATTAAAATTGTTCAAGGGTTGGAAACCCTTGAGGGAGTGAAGAAAATTTTCTCCTAGTGCAAGTTTTGTTTATCTGTTTAATTATCGGAGGTGTTTCATGGCATTTAAAGTTGAAGATATTTTTGGTGACTTAGTTAAAGACATGGGAGTTCCCGGTGTAGCCGCAGGTGTCGGCGCTGTGGTACTCGCACCTTTGCTGATTCCTGCTTTTGCCAAAGTAGGAAAACCCGTAGCTAAGGCAGCTATCAAAGGTAGCATGTTCCTCTACGAAAAGGGTAAAGGCGTGATTGAAGAAAGTGGTGAAATCTTTGAAGATCTTGTGGCAGAATCAAAAGCTGAACTGGCTGAGCAACAAACTCAAACAGCAATTGAAACTGTCCAAAATCCTACTGAATAAAGCCAGCTAGATGGGCTGTTGATTAACCTGAGAATTTAGCTAAAAGTTTAGGCAAGATTGCAGAACTAAGCACGCTAATTTTTTGCCTTGTTTTTTTCTTGTCAGCAAGTTCTAACTAGCTTAAAGGGATGGACAAAGTGTTCATCCCTGGGGTTTATTACCGAATAACCGAAAACCAGAGCAACTAAGAATTAGGGTGATTTTTCTGTGATTAAACATCTTCATTGATAAAAATTAACGAAGCAGTTTTGCCTTTAGATAATTAAGTTTTTTATATTCAAATTGCCAATCTTTTTTAGTAGAAAATTGTCAAAGTATCTTAGAATACTAGAAGGGTTTAACGTAATTGTTAACCTCCGCACTACATCATATTGGGGTTCAAGCAAATGATTAGTGTAGTTGCACCTCCCAAGGGAGTAGAAGTAGTCCATTCTGTGGCTGGTCGCGTCAGGCTCCGCACGGCAAACGCCGAAGACAATGTAATCAAAGTCTTAGCGCAACAACTTAGACAAGTTCAGGGTGTGCTAGCAGTCCGCACCAACAAGACAACTGGCAGCTTGCTAATCATCTTTGATCAAGACCAACTATCGCATTCCCAGTTGCTCACAGTACTACAGTATTGTGGAACATCCCGAACCTTCACCAAGCAAAGCCATCGGGCAACCGTCTCTGCCAAAGTAACTTACAGCTTCCTCCAGATGCTTCCTGGAAGAGTGCGTTTTCGGGTTCCCCGGATTGCCTGCGATGCAGAATACGCCCAGCGACTCAAGGCGCTGCTACTAGCAGATGCTCAAATTATTGGTGTTTGCATGAAGCGTGCGGCAGCGTCTGTTACCATCCGCTATATTCCTAGCTCGGCAGAAGACAATATTCCTTCCCTAATAGTTAAGCTAATCCAGCTTGCCGATGATCAGGTCGCGTCAATTCCAGCACAAGCTTTATCTACAGGGGAAGTCACCTCGGAACAAACCAGTCCCTGGTCAGGAATGAAGTTGCCTGCTCTAGCCACTTTACTATCTCTTTTGGGCGGGCCCTTGGGATTCTCTGTTCTTCCTCTACTGGTCAGAGGAGTCATTGCTATTGCCGCCTTGCCAGTGGTACGACGAGCCTGGGAAAGTATTAGTGAGGAACGGCAACTAAATTCTGATTTTCTCGATCTAATGGCAATTGTCATGATCACTGCCCAGGGTCACTTCCTCACTTCCAGTGGCATGATTGCTCTAATTGAGCTGGGAGAGGCGATTCGTGAGCAAACTGCTCGTTCTTCTAGAAGTCGGACATTAGATCTGCTCAGTTCTCTAGGACAGTTCGTCTGGGTCGAACGGAATGGGCAAAAGCAGCAAATTCCCATTGAACAGGTGCAGCCAGAGGATACCATTATCGTCTATCCCGGTGAGCAAATTCCGGTAGACGGTCATATCCTGGGGGGGAGAGCCGTTATTGATGAGCAAAAACTAACGGGTGAGTCGATGCCCGTAGTACGCACGACGGGACAGGCAGTCTATGCTTCGACTTTGGTGCGGGAGGGTCAGCTCTATATCCTAGCAGAACGCATCGGTGCTGCTACTCGTGCTGGGCGTACTATTGAACTCATCCAAGCAGCCCCTGTTCACGATACCCGTATTGAGAACTACGCAGCCAAGATTGCTGACCGAGCAGTTGTACCCACGATACTGCTAGGAGGAGTTGTCTTTGCCATCACCCGCAGTGCGGCTCGCGCCGCCTCAGTACTAACTATCGACTTCGCGACTGGTATTAGGGTTTCTGTACCAACCACGGTTATGGCAGCGATGCTCCAGGCAACGCGCCGTGGTGTCCTGATTCGCAGTGGGCGGGCGATCGAGAAACTGGCCCAGGTTGACGCGATTGTTTTCGATAAAACCGGAACTCTGACTCAAGGAAATGTTTCTATTGTCAGTCTCAAAACAGCAGAACCGTCAATTCCTCAATTGCGCTTACTAGAACTAGCGGCGGCGGCCGAGCAACGGATCACTCATCCTGTCGCTGAGGCGGTGACGCGCTACGCCCTGTCACAAGAGGTGCAAATCCTGCCACGTGGAGAGTGGGATTATCAAGTAGGTCTTGGTATCCGGGCGCAGATTGATGGCCAGAGTGTCTTGGTAGGAAGCGATCGCTTCCTACGTCAGGAAGGGATTAGCCTAGAGAGCTTCTTAGAGAATCATCCTGAACTCAAGACGTTAGAATATCCGACAATCTACGTCGCTAGCAACGGCGAACTCCAAGGTGCACTTCAGTACACAGACCCCTTGCGCCCAGAGAGTCGCGCCGTAATTACCACACTACGGAAAGCCCTCGGCGCTCAAATTCATCTGCTCACGGGAGACAACCAACAACGGGCAAACACTGTGGCCAGAGAACTTGGCATTGAACCTACCCAAATTCACGCCGAAGCTTTTCCTGAAGACAAAGCCGAGATAGTTCAGAGGTTACATAATCAAGGTAGAACCGTGGCATTCGTCGGAGATGGTCTTAACGATTCAGCGGCTTTGGCTTACGCAGATGTTTCGATTTCTTTCCGAGACGGTTCAGAGATTGCCCGCGAGACCGCTGATGTTGTGCTGATGAATAACAATCTGTGCGGTTTGGTGGAAGCGATCGCCATTGCCCGAGATGCTAAACGTATCATTGATCAGAATACGGGAGTCGTTGCTGTCCCTAATCTGTCAGGCTTAATACTCGCCGCAACAGTTGGTCTCAACCCTATGGCAGCAACCTTGATCAATAACGGTTCCAGTGTGGTGGCGGGGGTTAATGGCTTGCGACCAATGCTTAAAGGTAGAAGTACCATGGATGAATTTGCTGGCGCAGATTTCTGCCAATTAGCCTGCCTAGGATAAGTAAAAGTTTTGTTGTTTTGTTGAATATTGGAGGTGTATCATGAGCCTGGATCTGGGAGATTTCGTTGAAGAATTGGGGGTTCCTGGTCTATTTATAGGCGTCGGTGCGGTAATTTTGGCACCGATTTTCGGGCCAACACTGGCAAAGGTGGGCAAACCTCTGGCCAAAAGCGCAATGAAGGCTGGAATTATCGCCTATGGCAAGAGCAAGGTTATTTTTGCTGAGGCCGGTGAAGCCTTTCAAGAACTCTTGGCAGAAAGCAAAGCCGAATTAGCTGGGGATGAGATTAACAAAGCTATCGAAGGCTCTCAAGCCCCATAAAAGACTACTTATGCTGCTATTTCTAGCGACATAGGTACACCTTAAACTCTCAGCATCAGTTGAGCAGATTGTTTGATTCAAACCTTTTATCTTGGAGATGTGTCATGGCAGTTTTAGAAGATCTATTTGAAGGTGTTACAGAAAACATGGGTGTCCCTGGTATTGCGGCTGGCCTGGGCGCTGTAGTGCTGGCACCTTTGCTAATTCCTGCTGTAGCTAAAGTGGGTAAACCCTTTGCCAAGGCAGCAATTAAAGGCGGGATTGTCCTTTTTGAAAAGGGCAAAGGTCTGGTCGAAGAAACTGGTGAGTTGTTTGAAGACCTAGTGGCAGAGTCAAAGGCTGAACTAGCTGAGAAGCGAGTGCAAGCAGAACTCGAAGGTCTTCAACCCCATGCCGAGGCAAACTAGAGATTCAATCATTTTTAGTCTCAAAGCCTTTAGCCAGGAAAGGTAATATTGCTTCTTGGCAGAATGATCCGACTAGTTACCAGGGATGGGTCTGTTTCCCATCCCTTTTTTGATCAGGATTTAGGAGTTTTCTAGCAAATGGTTATCGGCAATAATGCCAAGATAGTGCAAGCAATGCCAACAGAATGGGAGCAGGACACCGGAGTAATCCCCGCTTCCATAGTAAGTCGGACTCCAGGGCGAATCCGGTTTCGAGTTGTTCCTTGCTCACGGCAAAAAGATCAACTCGAACAGATTACCAGATCACTAAAAGAACGTCTGGGGATTTATCGGGTGCGTACTAATGCCGCTAGTGGCAGCATCACCGTTTTCCATGCACTGGAACACTTGAGTTTTGATGATGTCAAGGCTATTTTGCGGGATTTGGGCATTATTTTTCTTGAGGTCACTCAAAGAGAACCCATCGAGACCAAGGGCAAATCGGAAGTTGCGGCAGGGATAGCTAACACAGTTACCGACCTGAACCAGCGAGTTGGACAAGCGACAAGTGGTGTGGTTGACCTGCGTTTCCTGCTCCCCCTCGGCTTTGCTGCACTATCTTTGCGACAGTTAGTCGCAAAAGGACTGCAATTGGAGATTATTCCCTGGTACGTTTTAGCTTGGTACTCTTTTGATAGCTTTATTAAGCTGCACTACACTAGCGAACCGCAAGGGAAAAACAACTACAGACCACGAGAATCTAATTAGACGCTAAGGGCAGTTTAGTTGTCTTATCTTTTGACAATTAAACCAAAATCTCCCAAAATACGGGCATGATTGCGCAGCAAACCTAACAAATTCAGTCGGTTACGCCGGATTTCTGGGTCAGGATCCATCACCAAAACACTCTGAGTGCCGTCAAAAAACTCACTAACTGTGGGGGCAATCTCACTGATTGCTTCCACTAACTTATGATAGTCTCGCTCCTCCTGGGAGGCTTGAGTTTTTGGCACCAGTCTGACCAAGGCATCGTAAAAATATTGCTCTGAGGACTTCTGGAATAACTTTGTTTGTACTACAGCAGGTGGTTCTAGTTCGGCAGTATTCAAATCACCTTGACCCGCTAGACGGGCAGAACGGTTGACCGTTTCGTAGATTTCGTCTAGCTTACCGTTATTACGGATTTCTTGGAGGAATAAAGCGCGATCGCGTACATCCAATAAGTCTGTTAATGCCCTCTGTGTATACTCAGCATCATTTTCTCCCAGAACAGCATTCACTAAATCGTAGTCAATATTTCGTTCCTCTTGTAGTAAAGTGCGGAGGCGTTGTAAGAAAAACTCCTCTAACAAATCCACAGGCGAATTTTTGCCGGGGAAAGCTGTCACAAAGTCAGTGGCAATATCACCCAACAACTGCTTGAGATTAATCGGCAAATCTCCATGCCAAGTAATATTAACCACCGCATTTGCTGCACGGCGTAGGGCAAAGGGGTCAGATGAACCTGTTGGCAGTATTTCTAAGCCAAAAATACTCACTAACGTATCCAATCTATCGGCTAAAGCCACGACTTGACCAGTGAGAGTTTGAGGTAGAGAATCATTAGCCCCTCTCGGTAAATAATGCTCAAAAATTGCTGTTGCCGCCGCCTCTGGTTCTCCACTGGCAGTGGCATATTTTTGTCCCATTACCCCCTGTAATTCAGGGAATTCGTAGACCATCTGGGTAACAAGGTCAGCCTTACAAAGTAAAGCTGCTCGCAGAATATTAATGCGCTCAGCATCTGAGAAAGCTAATTGCTCTGAGATTTGATCAGCAATCTTTTCCAGCCGCGCCACTTTATCCCGCACTGAACCCAATTGTTCTTGAAAAGTTACTTTTTCTAATTTAGGTAAGTAGCTTTCTAGGGGTAAGCTTAAGTCAGCTTTATAGAAAAACTGAGCATCAGCTAAACGTGCCTTAATCACCCTTTCATTCCCTGCGGCAATAATCTCAGATTTAGCAGGATCACCATTGGAAATCGTGATAAAATAAGGGATTAATTCCTGGGCTGCTGTGTTTTTAAATACTGGAAAATAACGCTGATGAGTCACCATTACTATGGTGACTACTTCTGGAGGAAGACTCAAGAATTCTGGTGCAAATTGGCCAACTACTGCCGTTGGCCATTCCACCAGGTTAGTAACTTCTGTCCATAAATCTGGATATAAAGGCACATGACCCTTTAAGTTCTTGGCAGCGACCTCTACTTGCTCTTGAATTTTGCTGCGACGTTCCTCTTGTACCACGGCAACGTAAGCGCTACGCAGATAATCTACATAATCTGCTGCTTGGGAAAGCTTAACCGGTTCTGGATGCAAGACCCGATGCCCACGGGAGAAGCGATCGCTGGTAACTGTCTCAGAACCATTTTCCAGTTCTATAGGCAGCACCTGATCATCCAACAGCGTTACTAACCAACGAATTGGTCGAGGGAACCTCAAATCCCCGTCTGCCCAATGCATAAAACGCCTGCCTTCCAAGCCAAAAATCCATTGAGGAATCAGTTCCCTCAGAATTTCTCTGCAAGGGCGACCGACAATTTTTTTGAGAACAAAGACAAATGCTCCTTTCTCGGTGTCTCTTACTTCCAGGGCATCTAATTCTACTCCCTGCTTTCTGGCAAAGCCTTCTGCCGCCTTAGTTGGTTTACCATCCTTAAAGGCTGCTTGGGCTGGTGGTCCTTTCACCTCTTCCTCCCGGTCTGGTTGCTGTAGCGGTAGTCCTTGAATGAGTACCGCGAGGCGTCGAGGAGTGCCATAAACCTCAATTGTCTCTGGCGTCAGGAATTGCTCATCAAGGGTTTTGGGAATGCGCGATTGCCACTGAGCGATCGCACTATCAACAAAATCTGCGGGCAGTTCTTCTGTACCAACTTCGAGTAAAAATTTAGGCATAGCTTACCGATGAGAGGCGAGATGAGCGAGTAGTCTAACGCATTAATTTTGACTGACTCTGGGGACTTATAGCAAAAATAGCTGGTGATTGCTATCCCCTATTCTCCTCAAGAAAGTTGGCAGCCTCCCTGAGAATCAAGGAAACTGCCAAGAATAGTATTTAACATTAGTGGGTGTTCCCTGGGTACTCTAGGCAAACTAAACGACGATTCTAGTTACTTTTTAGTTAGTTTGAGGCTGAGCTTTAACAACAGTTACCTTAACGTTAACAGCCTTAACTCCCTTGATTTCCATAGCCAAAGGCTCAATCCGTTTTAACTGCTCTTCCGTAGGAACAGTTCCTGATACAGTAACCGTGCTATCTTCGGCTTCAACAGCTAGCGTACTAGCTGGAAGGTTAGCCTCAAGTTTACTGCGGACTTCACTTTGAAGGTCACCTTCCGCTCTTACTTGGTCGCCTCCAGTAATATTATTGCGCTCCTCTCGTGCTTGGATATCGGCATTAAGCTGGTCTCGGCGAATTTCACTAGTCGCATCTTCTTTGTTCTCTTGTGCTTGCTCTACCGTAGGAGCATCAGCAGCATTTTCCACGTCATTAGGAGCATCGGCACTGGTTTTTGCACTCTCGCACGCCGCTACTCCAAACAATAAGGCACTACTAAGGAGAACGGTCATTAGCCTTTTCATTTCTTGCTTACCTCTACCTTTCTGATTAAAGTGAAAATTACTTGTGGGTTAAGAAGTGATCCGGAGCAAGCTTTCTTGCTCAACTTGCTCCAGGGATATTTTCGGTAATTTGGGGCTACTGATTATTACCGATCACAACGTCGGCTTCCGGTGGTCAATAATTTGGACATTAGGTTTGTGACCGGCAAAGTTACCTTCGTCCGATATCACTTTGCGCTCAGCAGCAACAGGACTGGGAGCAGAGGCATCAACCTCTGATGGATCATAGACACCCCACTCTTGAACGCCGTGATGGTTGAGAATATCTTCGGCATGGTGGATTTCTTCTGGTGTACCATCAACCATGACCAAATAGTCACCTCTGGTTACCCGTTCGTTATAAACTCTGGCTCGGTTTTCCGGAACGCCTAAACCAATCAGTGCACCACCTACACCACCAGCAGCCGCTCCAATGGCACCTCCTGCAACCGTTGTGGCTAGGGCAGTCGCTAAAGCACCTCCTGCTAAAACTGGGCCGACGCCAGGAATGGCTAAAGTACCTAAACCTACTAGCAAACCGCCTAAACCACCTAGAACACCACCTGTAGAAGCACCAACTTTCGCGCCTTCGTCGGTCATTGTGCGATCAGCTAAGTTGCTATCATGATGCTGTCCCGGCGAATTGGTATCTTTACCCACTATAGAGATCTGACCCATGGGGAAATCGGCTTCTCTCAACTCTCGAATCGCCGCTTCGGCATCTAGACGGTAGGGGAAGACACCAACAGCACGCCGATAATTACCTTGCATGGCCGTTGTCTGACTCGTGGCTGCATGAGTCTCTGGTGTATCATAAACTTCCCATTCCTGAATGCCGCGACGACCCAGAATCGCCTCGGCGCGGTGGATTTCTTCCTGGGTTCCATCAACTATTACTAAATAATCACCCCGGCTCACGCGCTCGTTATAAACTCTAGCTCGCTCTTCCGGAATACCTAAACCGACCAGTGCACCCATAATCCCGCCCGTAGCGGCTCCAATTGCGCCTCCGGCTAAGGTAGTTGCGATCGCTGTAGCAGTAGCTCCAGCTAGCATAATTGGTCCTATTCCGGGAATTGCTAGAGTGCCCAACCCTACTAGTAGACCCGTGAGACCACCTAAGGTGCCACCAGTAAGAGCACCAGCGGCTGCTCCTTCGTCGGCTTTATTTCCAGCATGATCTCGGACATCAGCCCCAGCAAACTTATCATGATCCTGATGTTCGGCATCACGTGCCACTACGGATACGTGATCCATGGGAAACTTAGAGTCTTTGAGTTCTCTGAGAGCTAATTCAGCATCCCGACGGCTGGAAAAAACGCCTACTGCCCTTCTGTCTCGTCTTAAAGTCATTTACTTATCCTCCTACAAAGGGAGAATTGTTGATGTTGATTTTTTTTATATCTGCCTATTTGGCCTCATCTATTAACATTTACTCACCTTTTCTTCAAATTATTCTCATCCTTAGGAAGTAAATTATTTCCTTATTTAAAAGCTTTTAAATCCACGGCAATTTTGCCAGACAACAAAAGGGGTCTAGTAACTTTATTCAGGAAGAGATTTGCCAATCCCCAAATTACTAGATAACTGGTTGTGAAACATTGGTGGCAGTAAGCACAAGATATGTTAGCTCAATAATTTAGATTCAATAGTTGCTTATTGATTGTTAGTTATGGATTGAGTGACTATTGGAAATCAGCTCTAAAATATTCGCTTCTGTTGCAGGCAAAGATTTTCATTTATCAAATATTCTATAAGCCCTATTAATTATTGTTTTGGCTCGCTCTTTGATGTTTTCTTGAGTATGTTCGAGTGAAGCTTCTACTTGCTTCATCTGGCCTTCTATTTTTTGGTTTTCGTTACCTCTTATTTTCCCAAAAGTCTCTTTTAGCTTACCTTCAAGGTTTTTAGCGGTTGCTTGAATTCTCTTTTCAATGCTCATTTTTTATCCTTTAATTATTTGCCAAATTTTTTTAATTAAATACCACCGTGTCTGCTAACTTTTAGCCAGATTAATACGATAAAAATTGCTTTTAAGCCAAATAGCAATCATCTCACAGGGTTGCCGTCAATTCAAGTACTAATGATGTCTAATAAGATGCCTAACAAAATTAAGCATGGAGTCTCATCACCTGGACAATTAGGATAAATGGCTGTTCTGATCGCACAGTCAATTAAGCCCAATGCTATATCAATCAATAATGTTTATTTTGCTTTCATTTTAAGAAACTTCCCTAATAGAAGTACATTATCAGAAGCGTCAAGGTTTTTTATCTATCTTGAGAAATATTTTTTTACTATCGGTAATGTCAATTTTCCAAGGGTAGTTTTACAAAAAAGACAATAAATCTAGATTAAAGAAGGCTAAGTATATATATGAGTTAATTTTTTTGGCTTTTTAACTAATTAAAAAAGTTTTTTTGTTAATACTTGGTTACTACTTGGGCTTTTGTCGCACATAAAAACTTGTTATTATTTAAGTTGTAAAACTTTTTTATCTATAAATTACTTAATCTGAAGAGGAAAAGAGAAGAGTTTAAAGCGTTGCACTTAAAAACTACAATCAGAGAATATTTATTTAACAAAATTAATACTTAATGTCAATAGTTGCCTTTAACTTTCACTGCTTATACAGCCAAATGAATATCGCGAGTTATCTTGCTCAAGTAAAACCTCAAATCAATGAAAACGTCAGGCAAATGACGTCACACATTTATTTGTCTAAATCTTGAAGTAATTAGATGTTTTTCTCAAAAGTTATACTTAATTATCAAGTTGAGCTTAACTATAAAGGAGAAGTCTATGAAGCTTAAGACCAAGTTACTTGTCAGTTTTTTAGGTATTGCTTCACTGGTCGTATTATTAGGCTTTATTAATATTTTTACGAAGAATATTGTTAATAGTCAGATCAAAAGAATTACCAGCCGAAGAACTCCAGAACTGATTGCTCTAGAGCAAATCAAAGCTGCATCTCTGAAAATGATTGCAGAAGTATATAGCTATGCTTTGATTGAATCAGAGTCAGCTAATTTAGCTTCAGAAGCCTTAGATACTCAGAACAAAGAAAATAAAGCCAGAAAAGAGACAGAAGAATTTACAGAAGCCAGTGAAAATTTACAAAAGTGGCTATCTCAACTTGACAAAATTGCCGACACCCCAGAACAGCAAGCTATTTATCAACAACTTGAACAAGAAAAAAAACAGCTTGAAAAAGTTGGCAAAGAAATTATTATATTAAAAGCTCAAGGAGTTAAAGGCAATGGAATACTTATTAAGTATCAAAATTTTAAAACAGCAGAAGAAAATTTCCTGCAAGTTGTTGACAAGGGCTTAGATATTAATTTAACAACACTAAATTTTGCCAATGAAAAAGTAAATAGCATCGCCAATTTTTCTGTATTGATCAATTTATTAGCTGTTTTAGTAACAATCATCACGTCTGTAATACTTGGACTGTTACTTTCAAAAAAAATTCTCAAGCCAGTTAAGCAGCTCCAAAACGCAGCCAACGAGATAGGGGAAGGAAAACTCAGTACTAGGGTAGACGTAAACACCCAAGATGAACTGCAGTTTTTAGCTGAGGCTTTCAATCTTATGGCTGGACAGTTAGAAGAAACAACTGTCTCTAAAGCTTATCTTGATAACATCATTGGAGTTCTCAGCGATTCTTTGATTGTTCTCAATAAAGATTTCAGAATTCAGAGCTTCAATCAAGCAACTTTGTCTTTGTCAGGCTATCAGCAGGAAGAACTACTTAATCAGCCCTTAAATATATTACTTAACCAAAATACTTGTCTAAGCTCCTTAGCCGAAAATCAAGCAAAACAGAATAATTTTCTCGGTAGGAAGGAAACCAGTTTATTAACTAAAGACAGCAAACGAATCCCTGTATCTGTTGCGGTTTCAGCGATGAAGAATACGGCTGGTCAACTTGAGGGTATTGTTTGTCTAGTACAAAATATTTTGGCTCGTAAAGAGGCGGAGGCGGCGCTACGTAGGCAAGGACTGATGTTTGAGACAATTTACGATGGCGTCATTATTACCAACCTTCAAGGGCGCATCGTTGACTGGAACCCAGCGGCCGAAAGGATGTTCGGTTATCAAAAAGCTGAGGTACTGGGTAAAACCTCAGAATTTATCTACCCTGGGCTAGAACCCATGTCGCTAACCAAGCAGATGTTCGACACCTTCATTGGTGAGGGGCGCTGGACTGGTGAACTCGAATTTGTCCGTAAAGACGGTACTAAGGGGATTTGTGAAACAGTTGTTGTACCCCTGCGGGATGAATATGGTCAGCTAAGGTCTACTATCGGGGTTAATCGCGATATTACTGAGCGCAAGCAGTACGAAAATCAATTAGTCGAAGCACGGGAAGCAGCCTTAGAAGCCGCACGGGCTAAAGCTCAATTCTTGGCAAACATGAGCCACGAAATCCGCACTCCGATGAATGGAGTTTTGGGTATGAGCGAATTACTCTTAACTACGGAACTTACTCCCCGACAAGTGGACTTTGTACGCACCTTGCAGATGAGTGGTGAACACTTACTGACAGTAATCAACGATGTTCTCGACTTTTCTAAACTTGAAGCCGGGGAAATGCGGTTAGATACGGATGAGCTTGATTTAAACCGTTGCCTGGAAGAAGTGCTAGACTTATGTTCCCCACAAGCTCATGCACGAGATCTGGAACTAGCTTTGTTGGTGAATACTGAAGTGCCACGACAAGTTAGGGGAGATGCGGGTCGCCTGCGACAAGTTCTTACCAATCTAGTAGGCAATGCCATCAAATTTACCCACCAAGGAGAAATATTAATCGAGGTATCTTTGATTACTCAGTTGCCAGAGAATGGAGAAACTCAGGTTTTATCTGAGAACTCTCAATCCGAGGAGGTACAACAGATTCAATTGCGATTTGCCGTCAAAGATACTGGCATTGGTATTGCTCCAGAAGACCAAAACAAGCTGTTCCAATCCTTCTCGCAAGTAGATACCTCCAACACTCGTAAGTATGCTGGCACCGGCTTAGGTCTAGCTATCTGTAAGCAACTGGTAGAATTAATGGGAGGAGAAATTGGCGTAGACAGTCAGTTGGGAGTTGGCTCTACTTTTTGGTTTACTGGCACTTTTAGCAAAGTTGCCACCGACAGCAGCCAAGAAGCAATCGCTCAAGTTGCTCCCGGCATCCCTGTTTCCCCGGAAATTCTGGCAGGCAAAAGAGTCTTAGTCGTCGATGACCGCCTGGTCAATCGTCAAATTGTGCAATACCAGTTGCAAGCTAAGGGAATGGAAGTGGATGAAGCAGAAAACGGCATGGTTGCTCTCTCCGCCTTGCAAGCAGCTACGGAAGCGGGAAAACCTTATGATGTTGCTCTGCTGGATATGAAAATGCCCAAGATAGATGGGTCAACTCTGGGACGGCTGATTCTAGCTGAACCGGACTGGTCACAAACTAAGCTAGTATTGATGACCTCTATGCACGCCGGTGATACAGGTCAACCACTGCTCAAAAGCGGATTTTCCGATTATTTAGTCAAGCCAGTCAAAGAATCTCGGCTGCTACAGTCACTGCTCAAAGTCTTCTCTCCTCAACAGCAGTTGCCAACCGTTGATCGACAGTGGTTAGATAAATTGCTTCCAGAGCAAAAACAACACAAAAGTCTCAAAATTCTGCTCGTGGAAGATACCCCGGTAAATCTCAAATTAGTGCGGCATCAAGTGCGACTACTAGGCTACCAGTCGGACTCGGCAGAGAACGGTCAACAAGCCCTGGAAAAATTAGCCACGCATCAATTTGATATTGTACTCATGGATTGTCAGATGCCAGTTATGGATGGCTATAAGGCAACACAACTTCTGCGTCAACGAGAAGGTCTCCACCGTCATACAATAGTGATTGGCATGACCGCTTATGCCATGCAAGGCGATCGCGAAAAATGCTTAACTGCTGGTATGGACGACTATCTGAGTAAGCCAGTGATGGTGAAAGACTTGCGACCAGTGCTACAACAATGGTCAGATGTCGTTAAGAGAAACTCGGAAGCCGACAGTAGTTCTTCTCTGGGTGAAACCAATTTTGATGCTACACAGTTGATCGATTGGCCTCGCCTCAAGGAAATCTCTGGCTCAGCAGATGCTTCTTTTCAACTGGAACTAGTGCAGGGATTTGTCAAGGATGCAGAAACTTTAATTGCCGAGGCAAGGCAAGCACTAGCGGCTCAAAACAGTTATCTTCTGGCCAACAAAGCTCACCAACTCAAAGGGGCGAGTTCCTCGGTAGCAGTGCCAGCTATGGCGGAGTTAGCTGCTAAATTACGCGATCGAGTAGAAGATGGTGATCTTGAAGGTGCCAGCGAGCTAGTTACTGAGTTAGAAAAATTGCTAGAGCAGCTTAAAGAGTTGTCGTAGCTAGATATTATTGCATGGGCAATTTCACGATGAACGTGGTGCCCACTTCAAGCGTACTGGTAAACTTAATTTCTCCTTGGTGTCGTTCAACACACCGTCGGACAATTGCTAATCCTAGTCCAGTACCCGCAATTTTCCCCACGTTTCTGCCTCGATGAAAGGATTCAAACAGTTGAGATTGGTCTTCTTCAGGAATACCAATCCCTTGATCTTGAATACGGAAGATTGCCAGATGCGGCTCAGTTTCTGTAGTCAATTCAAACTCCACGGTGCTGCCGCTAGGAGAGTACTTAAGTGCATTTGAGAGCAGATTAACCAGAATGTAGCGCAGCAATTTCTCATCCATCCAGGCTTCTTTGTATTTACCCTCAATTTTCAAGACAATCTTCTGTTCACTATCCTCACTCAAGGATAATTCTTCAGTTAAATCGCGGCAGAATTGCTCTAGATCTAAGGGAGTAGGGTTAAATTCCAGCCTACCTGATTCCGCTTGACCAATAAGCAATACATCTTCCATGAGTTCCGTCATTCGCTGTACAGAAGCTTTAATGCGTTGCAGATAGAGCTGTTTCTGCTCTTTAGTAATTTTCTCTTCGTAGCGTGTGAGCAACTCAGTAGCCGTCAAAATGGCGCTAAGGGGATTGCGGAACTCGTGGGAGACAGTGGAGATGAACTGAGAGCGGAAAGTGTTTACTTCTTGCTCTTTTTTCAGAGATCTTTCCAGCAATTCTGTTTGGCGCAACTGACTGATATCCCAAAAAACGACAACAGTTCCACTAATTTCTCCAGATTTCTCTGTCAGGGGTGAAATGCTATGACCAATGGGAATTTCATTGCCGTTTTTGGTAATCAAGACATTATAATCCCCCTGATAGAGAACTTGCTCTCCCTGAAGTACCTGTACAATGGGATGTGGCGCTGAGCGACCTGTGGCTTCATCAAAAATTTGAAAGATCTCTATCACATCCTTATCCACAGCTTCTCTGAGTTGCCACTCTGTCAATGCTTCTGCTGCAGGATTGATAAAAGTGATTACTCCTTGCGGATTAGTAGCAATTACCCCATCATTCATTGACTGCAAGATGGTTGCTAGTTGTTCTTGACTCTCTCGCAACGCCTGTTCCATCTGATGTTGGTAGAGGGCAATTTCAATGGCAACTCGTAAATCTTTTTCGTTAAATGGTTTAATGACGTAGCCGAAGGGCTTTGTAGTTTTAGCCCGATCTAGAGTTTTATTATCGGCAAAGGCACTCAGGTAGACTACGGGAATGTTTAACTGCTCACGGATTTGGTTAGCAGCAGCTATGCCGTCCATCTTACCCTTGAGTAAAATGTCCATTAATACAAGGTCAGGCTGAGTTTCTATCGCCATCGCCATCGCCTGGGAAGCTGAGTAAGCCGTAGCGGTCACAATATACCCCAGTCGTCTTAACTGGACGGCAATTGCCTGGGTAACAATTACTTCGTCTTCAACTACTAAAATCCGGGCTGAGACCATATCTTATTCCGCCTTTACAATTCTTGCCCAGAAAACACCATCCTGAAAGTCTTGTCCTGATTGTGGTCAAGCTCTGTACTACTTTCCACTAGTCTAGGTACTGGGTCATTAAGGGTGATCCTAAAGGTTTGCTATTTTCACTGCTCCAACCTAGCAGCTTTAGCAAACCCCAGTGAGATTTACTTTTGGGTTCTTGCTAAGGCGGTCTGAAAAAAATAACGGTGCAGCCAGTGAATTCTGCGCCCTCCTGAATTAGATTAGTCGGCGCTGCAAAGTTGAGTATAGTTGTCAACTTCTTGGACAGTATCATCAAATTCTACAAAGCTTCCTCATCATCTTCCCAGAATTAACGAAAGAAACTGATAAACTGAGCTTCACTAAATAAAGCCTACAATCGAGCATTTCTCAAAATTAGACACTGACTGCTATCAGGAGTAATTAGTGATATTTTTACTAGCAGATAATGATCTAGATCACTTACATTAGTTTTTAACTTCGAGTGATCTCTAAGTAAATATGCTCCAACTGCACCGGACCATGGGAGATTGAGTCGAGGGGAATGCCCTCAAAACAGCTAATAATTTCTGGGAGTTCCAGCTTTTTAGGCAACCAAAAGGCGAGGTCATTACTACTATAGCGTCGATGGACAAAGCCAAGCTGTTGAGCACGGGCGATCGCTTCTTCTTCTTGAAGCGTTTGCACGATGACGACTTCTTGAGCCGCAATCTTTTGCCGCAACTGAGTTAAATTACCTTCTGCTAAAATACGGCCCCCTTTGAGAATACCGATTCTCTGACAAAGACGTTCTGCCTCATCCAATAAATGAGTTGTCAGCAACACTGTAATTCCTTGATTTTTTAGGCATCTAATTAAGTCCCAAATTTCATAACGTGCCTCAATATCTAGACCAGTAGTCGGTTCATCTAAAATGAGTAACTTCGGTTGATGTACTAAAGCAACGGCAATGTTGAGGCGTCGCTGCATGCCTCCGCTCAAAGTTTCTACGGGACTTTTGGCTCTGTCTGCAAGGTGAACAGCCTCCAAACAAACCTGCACTCTTTGTTTTCTTTCTTTGGCTCTTAAACCGTAGAGTTTAGCGTAGAAATTCAAGTTTTCTTCACAACTAAGAGTTTTATACAGTAAATTTTCTTGGGGCGCGACACCGATTAAAGCTTTTGTTGCTTCTGAAACTGACTGACCATTGAGTTGAATTGTTCCACTATCAGCTTGTAGCAAATTACAGAGAATATTAATTGTAGTAGTTTTTCCAGCTCCATTAGGACCGAGCAATCCGTAGATTTCTCCAGGAAGGATGTGCAGACTCAAGTCTTGAATAACTTGTCTTTTTCCGTAAGACTTACTTATTTTTTCGATTTTTAACACTATTTCAACATCTATGAAGATCTAAAGATATAGATAGAATGCCCCTCATATAAGTTTTCTATAACTATGTACTCCATTGATTACTCCCTGTAGTCCGCCTTGCTCTAAGTTCTTGATTCCCCGAAGGCTTTAGGGGGACGTTAACAGGGGGGAGTTTCATCAAGTCCAGCTTCAAAGAGAGTTAGTTTTACTATACTGAGCATCATTTGCAATCAAGGCAGCTGGAGGTTTCTTAAGCTAACCAAGCACAAACATCTTCATTGTCACTTTTGTCGGGCTAGCTTTGCCACTGCAGCCACTAACTCGGTAGGTTCAATTGGCTTGGCTAAATGTATCTGAAACCCAGCATTTAAAGCACGGGTGTGTTCTTCTTCCCTAGCAAAGGCAGTTAAAGCGATCGCAGGAATTTGACCTCCTTGCTTAGCTTCGAGGCTTCTTATTTGGCTAATTAAAAAATAGCCATCTTTTTCTGGCATACCGATATCACTGATGAGAATTTCTGGTTGAGATGGTGCGATCGCTTCTAAAGCCTCTGTTGCTGATGCAGCTGTTGTCACTTGTGCCTTGCACTGTTCTAGCACCAAGGTAATTAATTCTAGAGTATCAACATGGTCATCTACGACCAGGACTCGCAAACCCTCTAGTTCGGGATAGTTATCTATATCTTCTGTTGGTTCTGTAGGCTGCTGCCACTGGGATGAATCTACTATTAGAGGCAGGTATATTCTAAAGGTGGCTCCTTTACCTTCCCCTTCGCTAAAGACTCCCACAGAGCCGTTGTGCATGTCTACTAAATAGCGCACAATTGCTAGTCCCAGTCCCAATCCGCTATGGTTTCTGGTGGTTGTGGCATCAGCTTGGCGAAAGCGCTCAAAAATAAAAGGGAGAAACTGAGAAGTGATACCTTTCCCTGTGTCTCTAACCGTAATCTGAGCCATGGAGTCAACCTGCTCAAGTTGAACTTCAATCAGTCCTCCCTGAGGTGTAAACTTGATAGCATTAGATATAAGATTCCAAACAACTTGCTCCAAGCGCTCCACATCTCCTAGAAGCTGGCCTGCCAAGGGTTCGTAGATAGATTCCACTCGCAACCCTTTGAGTTCCGCTGTAGGCTTCAGGTTCTCAATAACTCCATCCAGAAGCCTGGTTAACTGCACTGGACGGATATTCAGGCGAATTTTACCTCGGATGACCCGCGAGATATCGAGAATATCTTCAATTAGTTTCCCCTGTAGTCTGGCATTGCGATCAATTGTGGTGTAAGCCTTAGTGGTGGTTGTTTCATTCAACTTCCGGTTAAGGAGTAGATGAGTCCAACCTAGTATGGCGTTGAGGGGTGTGCGTAGTTCGTGAGAGACAATTGCTAGGAACTCGTCCTTAAGGAGATTAGCTTCTTGGAGCTGGCGGTAAAGTCGTGCATTATCAATCGCTAGGGCAGCTCGTTCGGCAAGTTCCTCTGTCATCGTCAAGTCGGCTTGGGTATAACAGCGCTCCGGTTGTGCTGAGGCTAATGCCATCGTACCCAGCTTGCGCTGATGAGCAATTAGTGGCACGATTATGTAGGAATTAACTTTAAGCTGGCGCAGTATTCCTAGGTGTTCTGCATCACGGGCAATAAATTGCAAAACAGACTCAGAAACTTTTGTAACTAACTCTGGCTTGCTAGTCCTTAAAACCTTTGGCACTCCGTAGTCGGAATTGGTAAGAAGTGGATAGCGTCGCCTAAGTTCTAAAACCAACGCCTCTTGCTCTGGGTCAGATGCTGCAACTACCGGTTCCTCAAAGTTGCTGGAATTAGTCTCATTAATATCAATTACACACCAATCAGCTAGAGATGGCACTGCCAGTTGAGCCACCCTAGTTAGGGTAGTGCGGTAGTCAAGAGAGGAAGCTAGCAGGTGGCTTGCCTCAGCCAAGAAAGTAGAGCGTTTTTCTTGAACCTCGGCTGCTGCACGGGCTTCTTGCTCACGGATTAGCAGTTTGTGTTGCTCTTGAGCTTGCTTACGCTCAGTAATGTCCCGCACTAGCCAACGCAAAGCAACTACTTTACCTGAAGTGTCACGGACAGGGTTAACGCTCAAAGCAGCATCAAGCAACTTACCTTTAGCGATTTGTAAGCGAGCTTCCCACTCCTGTCGCAACTCTAACCGTTCTAGTCGATTTAGTTGAAGATAAAAATTCTGGCGTTCCTCTGGAGCCATTAATACACTAAGTGGTTTACCTAGCAAGTATTCCTGCTTTCTCTGAAGTATTTGAGCGGCAATTTGGTTGACTTCCTGGATGATTCCTTGATCATCAGTTACTAGGTAAGCATCCGGTGCAAAATCGAATAAATCTCTATACTTGCACCGTTCTAACTCCAAAAGATGTTGGACGAACTGCAATTGCTCGTTTTGTCGCAGCAACTCTTCTTGAGCTACCCGCAACTCTTCCCAACCAACTTGCAGTTCCCCGAAAAATTCCTGCAATTGCTGCTGCCCTGGTACGGGTATTTGATCAGATTGTGGCAGTAGTGCAGCTACTCGCGAATGCCATTCCTCTATCTTCCAGGTAAAGTCTTCTATATTCATTTTTAAGCTAGGTTTTCCTAAATTAAAGCAGTAGATAAAGCCTTATAGTACAATCCTGGGCTATAAAAGAGGTCTATTGTTTGGCAAAGCTTTGTCAAGTTCACTTAGCCGATTGTTTATCTGGTAGCACGATGACTGCTAATTACTCCTACTCCCTTTCTTGGATAAAACTGTCGAATGTTCACTAATGCCTGATGCCTCACCTACTTTACTGATAATAGTTATTCTACCGGAATAGTTGGTAGGTGGATAAATAACAAGAAAGCAAAATTAAGTGCTAATTTAATCCAAATTTTTACCCAGAAAATTCCTTAATTTTCAATTTTTAGTTAAAGTCTCCTCTCAACTCGTAACATCCGTTGATAAGCAAGCCATCCCCCTGTGACCATAGCTATTGCAAACACACATAAAAACCCAAAATGCCCTTGAATTTCTGCCAAACTACTACCAGTATCCCAGACAGCTAACAAGGCTTCATTCATATGATAAATTGGGTTGTATTTAGCAATTGCTAGCAACTTCTCTGGAAAGAATGATGCAGGAATAAAGGCTCCCCCCAGCAGTAAGAGAGGGACACCAAAAGCTGCTACTAAAGAATTGACATCCTCAGTCCGCCTGGCAAACTGTGTACCCAAAATAAATCCGACGCCGACGTAAGACAGGATACTTAGTGAGATAATCAATATTCCCAGCAGTGCCGAACCCCGAAACTGAGCCCCCCACAAAGCAGATATATTGTAAACCAAGAGTCCTTGACCAATACCAATACAGCTATGGGCTAAAAAGATACCAAAAAAGTAAGAGGTGCCGCTTAAGGGTGAAATAAATAAACGCTTGAGAGTTTGTTGTTCTCGCTCTGCCACTACTGTTGCTACACTACCGCCCAGACAGCTAAAAAATAAAGCAGCACCAACAAGAGTTAGAGGTGCGGCACTTTCAAAAGCTTCAGCCAGGGAAGGCTTAGCTTGTTCAGCCAAAATAAAGCCGTTGAGTAAAAGAATAGAAATCGGAAAAATTGCCCAACAAATCAGGCTACGGCGTCGTCGCCACAATTCAATCAAAATTCGCTGTGCTACTGCTAGAGTTTCGTACCAATATTTCATGTGAGGAGAAATAGTCAAGACTGATTATATCAATTGTTACAGAATTTAACTCAGCTCTCAGTAAATTGAGAGCTGGTTGAACAAAAGAGCAAGGCAGCAGTAAATAAACGCCCCAGAGTAGAGGTAATAGTTAGGACATAAACTCATTTTTGCCGGACAAAAACTGAGACTGGCTGGAGAAAGCGACAAATCAGCTCGTCTAGAGAGAAAATAGAAGCAGACCTGCTGATGGCTTTCCCGTATGAGCTGCTGCCTCAATCCCGATTGCCAAAATCCCCATAACCTATGTGGCGAAAAATTTTGTCGAAGTTGTGGGGCCCCGTTAGTAGCATTACGGAATCGCTACTATATTATCCAGTTGCTTTCTGATCAGGGAGGATTTGGTAGAACTTACCTAGCTAAGGATGCAGACAAACTCGATGAATTTTGCGTTGTTAAACAACTAGCGCCGAAAACCCAGGAAACTTGGGCAATTGAGAAGTCTGTAGAGTTATTTGAGCAAGAGGCAATGCGTCTGCAACAGTTAGGGCAACATCCCCAAATTCCCAAGCTGTTAGCTTACTTTCGGGAAAACCAATACCTGTACTTAGTGCAGGAGTTTATTGAAGGGCCCACCTTGCTGCAAGAGTTGGTACAGCAGGGGACGTTTAGTGCTCTCAAGATTCGGGAGTTATTAATTGATATTTTGGGCATCCTCCGGTTTGTCCATCAGCACCAGGTTATTCACCGAGATATCAAACCAGACAACATCATTCGTCGCCAAACAGACGGCAAATTGGTGCTCATTGATTTTGGGATAGCTAAGCAGTTGAGTGCCAAGACGGTAGCAAGAATCGGAACAACCATCGGTTCCTTCGGCTACGTACCAATGGAACAAATGGAGGATGGCAAAGTCTACCCCGCCAGCGATTTGTATGGTTTGGGTGCCACTTGCTTTCATCTGCTTAGTGGGATTCACCCCTGGGAACTGTGGAAAATGCAGGGTTATCGCTGGGCTTCTGACTGGCGCGAGTATCTCAAGCAGCCTGTCAACCGCACCTTAGGACATATCCTTGACCAGCTACTAGAAAAAAATTATGCTCAACGTTACCAGTCAGTAGAAGAAGTTTTAGAAGATGTTTTAAGGGACTGGAATCTTCAAGCCGAAAAGACCAAGTATCGTAACCCCTGGCTGGTAGTGGGTGCTTTTATCTTGGTGGGGTTGGGGGGATATGGGATTTGGCATATTCCTTCACCCAATACTGCCCCTAATCCTCAAGCAGCGCTAGTCAATAGTAATGGTGGATATTCCATTCACCAACCTGTGTCTATTGCCCTAAGTCCAGATGGCAAAACTCTAGTTAGTGGGGGTAACAAAGAAATCCAGATTTGGAATTTGCAACCATGGACACTCAACAAGACTCTCATGGGGCATGTTGGCTGGGTTAGTTCCCTCGTGATTAGTCAGGATAGCCAGACGTTAGTCAGTGGGGGTGATGACGCCGTTATCCAGATTAGAGATCTTAATACAGGGGAACTCAAAAACGAGTTACTGGGACAGAAAAAAGAAATTCTTGCCCTTGCCATTAGCCCAGATGGACAGACGCTGGCGAGTGGTTGTAGGGACAAAATTATCAAGATTTGGGATTTGCAGACGGGAGCACTCACCAATACCCTCACTCTACACAGCGATCAAATTCTTGCCCTAGCTATTAGCCCCGATGGAGAGACTTTAGTCAGTGGTAGTAAGGACAACACCATCAATATTTGGGATTTAAACACGGGAGAACCGAAAAACACTCTGATTGGGCATGCTGGATGGGTGAGTTCTCTTGCCATTAGCCCGGATGGACGGATGTTAGTTAGTGGCGGTGGGGATAGTAAAATCAAGGTCTGGGATTTAAAGACGGGAGAACTAAAAACTACTCTAGTCGGTCACACTAGCCGAGTTAATTCCCTGGCTATTAGTCCAGATGGAGAGACTTTAGTCAGTGGATCTCAAGACAAAAGCATCAAGATTTGGGATTTAGCCACAGGTCAATTACGAGATACTCTGATTAAACATCAAGATGAGGTTATTTATGTCGGGATTAGCCCTGATGGTCAGACAATTGTAAGTGGGAGTTACGACGCCACTATTCAAGTTTCGCCCATGCCATAACTTTCTTAGGACAGTCATGGGCTAAGTATTTTAAGATTACTAATCACCCGACTAGGCTGGGAATTAATTAGGTTGTCAAAATCCGAGATTAATCAAGAGCAAGATGACCATCCTAGAGGCAAAATAAATGCAAACCTTTTGATATGCCTTCAAGTATGCTTTGCTGTCTTAATCCCAATTGCCAGAATCCCTTAAATCCAGATCAGTTGAAGTTGTGTCAGAGTTGTGGCACAAAACTGGTGGTGCTGCTCAATAACCGCTATCGTCTTCTAAAGCCTATTGGGAGTGGGGGATGTGGCAGAACTTATTTAGCCCAAGATACAGAAAGGCAAAATGAACGGTGTGTAATTAGGCAGTTTACCGCACCAGGAGAAGGCAGTGAAGCACTAGTTGAGTCAACGGACTTGTTTGAGAAAGAGGCAAAACGTCTCGAAAAACTAGGACAGCATCCCCACATTCCCAGTTTATTGGCTTACTTTGCAGAAAACAACTACCTGTATTTGGTGCAGGAGTTTATTGAAGGGCGCAGCTTATTCCGTGAGTTACAGCAGCAGGGAACTTTCCGTGAATCCAAAATTCGCAAACTGTTGCTTGATTTGTTGAACATCCTCAAGTTTGTCCATCAGCAAGGTGTAGTTCACCGAGATATTAAGCCGGCAAATATTCTGCGCCGTTCCTCTGTAGATAATCAGGGTCAGTTGGTACTAATTGATTTTGCCATAGCTCCAGAATTGCAGGCGATGGCAATGGCAAAATCAGGGATAACCGTGGGTTCTTTGGGGTATGTACCTATAGAACAAGTGCAGAATGGAGAAGCGTATCCAGCTAGCGACTTATTTAGTTTAGGTGTCACTTGCTTTCATCTACTAACAGGTATTCACCCCTGGGAATTATGGAGAATTCAGGGCGATAGCTGGGTTTCTAACTGGTGGGAGCAGGTGCAGCAATCTTTAGGAACAGAGAATGCCCTATCGCCGAAATTAGAGCAAATTCTTGATAGATTACTGCAAGAAGATCAGCAGCAGCGTTATCAATCAGCAGAAGCTATCTTGCAAGATTTAAATCCTCAACCTCCAGCACCGCCTCAACTGGCTAATACTTTCTTCTCTAGCCCTGAGTCAGACTTGCCTCGACCTCAATTACTATCTACAATAATCCCACCTACTCCGTCAACAACCTCACTACCTCGACTAATTCCTACAGAAGTGCCAACTCAGATATCTAGCGAAGTAGTTTCTCCGTCTCAAACACCACCACAAGCTGTAGCTACTGTGAAACAGAAGATTAAATCTAAGTCTAAAAAACCCTGGCTGCTAGGAGGTGCTGTTCTGTTACTGGGATTATTAGGTATCTATGGATATAGGCAATTTACTACTGATGGTAACAGTGGGTTGTTTGGTTGGTGGCCTCAGAAAACTTCTAGTTCCCCGACAACTCTCTCTTCAGCAAATATCTCGAATACAAAAACTCTTGAAGACCATAAAGACTATGTTTATGCCCTCGCCATTAGTCCTGATGGCAAGACGTTAGTTAGTGGTGCTGGTGACAAAAGCATTAAGATTTGGAGTTTGCCCAGTGGTGAGCCACAAAATACTTTCACGGGGCATAGCGGTGAGGTTTATGCTCTTGCTATGAGTCAGGATGGAGAGACAATTGTTAGTGGTAGTTATGACAATACTATCAGGATTTGGAACCTCAAAACTGGCGAACTCAAGAAAACTCTAACGGGTCATAAGAGCGATGTTTTTTCCGTTGCTATCAGCCCCGACGGGAAAACTATTGCTAGTGGCAGTAACGATAAAACTATCAAAATTTGGGATGTCGATACTGGTGAAGAAAAAAGAACTCTTACTGGACACGATAGTTTTGTTTATTCTGTGGCTATCAGCCCTGACGGAGAAACTGTTGTTAGTGGTAGTAATGACAACACAATTAAGATTTGGAATCTTAAAACTGGGGAGCTAAAAAAGACTCTAACTGGACATAAAGACTGGGTGAGAGCAGTTGCTATTAGTCCCGATGGAGAGACTTTAGTAAGTGGGAGTAGCGACGATACAATTAAGCTTTGGAATCTCAAAATTGGCACGCTCAGAAGGACTTTAAATGGTCATAAGGATTGGGTAAGAACTCTAGCTATTAGTTCTGATGGAGAAACTTTAGTGAGTGGCAGCGATGACGACACAATTAAAATTTGGAATCTGAGTACTGGGGAGTTAAAAAATACCCTTACGGGGCATACTGGTTACGTTATTTCCTTAGCTATTAGTCCCGACAAGAAAACTATTGTCAGTGGTAGTCGGGACAAAACAATCAAAATCTGGTCAATTCCGTAAGGATTTTGCCAATTTTTTAATTAAGGTTAATCCGCCAAAATTGTATTACTCTCTAAATGAAAACAATTAGTTAATTGACCTTAACTGAAATCCCAATTTATGTCTACCCAAAACACAACTAACCCAACTCTTGAAGAAGCGCAAGCAATCCTTAAACCGTTCAACTGTATCGAAGGCAAAACAGTAAACTCCGAAGCAGAAAAAGCCCTAGTTCGTCAAGCACTACTGCTATTAACTGAGCATTCGGACTACCAAATCTTGGGAATTTGTGCCAGTACCACAGCCCAAGCTTTATCAGCTCTCAAAACCTATTCTTCTGCTTTAGGTTATCAGCCGCCTTTAGAATTAGACTCAGTTGATGGCTCAGTTTATCTCAAATTCAATCCTAATTCGGGATTGTGTTATCTTGATTCCTACCCAGGAGAACATCGCGGTGTCTTGGTATCTTGCCAGTCTGCCTACGAAGCTGGAATTAATGATATGTACGGTCATTTACCATTAGATTTGTTTGAATGATTAGGGTTAGTTACCGCTTGCTGAATACTACTTACCCTCTGGGGTGAGTCTCCCCTCATCCCTGAACCCCCCATAGTGAAGTATTGATAGTAAGGTGGCTCTAGGAGCTATTTGCAAACTCCAGTGTTGTTCCGAGTAAGTCGGTCAACTTGACTGCGCATTATCAGGGTGCTTTTGGGTCGCGCAGGCCTCGATTTTTTGCAAATAGCCTCTAGTTTGCTACTTGAATTAGTTGTCCGGGTATTCTGTCGGGGGTTTTCTATCTTAATGGAGCAAGAGGACTCCCGTTACAGTCGCAGACTTAACGGGAGATGAATTGCGACCAGTATAAAAATTGAGCGTAGCGAATCATTGTTTTGGTTGTTCTTGGTTCTCAACGTAATTCTTTAATTGCTCAACTGTGACACCTCCGCAACTAGCTACAAAATACGCACCAGTCCAAAAGTAAGGCTTGTTGTCAAAGTATTTTTTAGCCAGCCAAGGAAACTCTTTGCGAATCAATCTACTGCTCACTGTTTTGATATTCCCAATCAGTGTTGAGAGTGGTTTGTTTGGTTTGTAGTCAATTAATAAATGCACATGGTCTGCCTCGCCATTGAAGTCTAACAATTCACAGTCCCATTTTTTTAGGGTGTCTGTGATTACTTCTTTTAGTCGTTTTAGTATTTCTGCATTAATAGCTTTTCTGCGGTACTTTACAACTAAAACGATATGAGCGTTAAGTCGGTAAACAGACCTAAAACCATGGTTGTACATAGATTGACAAGAGATAGCGGTAAATAGTAGATTACCACAATAGTTTCTCAACGCTGTATTGATGTTAGATGTACTAAAGGTTAGGATTTATCCAAACAAAGAGCAAGAAATATCCCTAGCTAAGAGCTTTGGATGTTCTCGCTTTGTTTGGAATTTCTACCTTAATAAAACTAATACTCAATATGAAGAAACGGGTAAAGGTATGACTTACTGTCAGATGGCTAAAGACCTTACCCAGTTGAAGAAATTAACTGATTATGAATGGCTACAAGAACCGACTGCTGCTGTTTTACAGCAATCACTCAAGAATCTGGAAACTGCGTTTAAAAACTTTTTTGCCAAACGTACAGGATTTCCAAAATTCAAAAGTAAACACTCTAAACAGTCAATCCGATTTCCTGAAAGTTGTTCAATTAAGGATGGTAACTTAAAGCTACCTAAGCTGGGCATTGTTAAAGCTAGTCTTTCAAAAAATATTAACAGCAAGATTAAATCTGTAACTGTTTCTCAAACAAGTACAGATAAATATTTTGCTGCAATCTTATTTGAAACCGGAGATTTAACAAATACCAAGGAAGGGAAAATATCAGGAATTGACCTTGGGTTAACCAGTTTAATAACTGTGTTTGACGGTGAAACTTGTTATAAGGTTGACCCAATCAAGCCAACTAGAAAATATGCCAAGCGACTACGAATTAGACAGAAGGCTTTATCTCGTAAAGTTAAGGGGTCTAACAAGAGACGTAAAGCAGTTAAAGTAGTTGCCAAAGTTCACGAAAAAATATCAAACACAAGACAAGATTTTCTCCATAAACTCTCACGAAAGTTAGTTGACGATAACCAAGTCATAGTAGCGGAGAACCTTTGTGTTAAAGGATTAGCACGTACCAAGTTAGCGAAGTCAATACATGATGCTGGTTTGGGTATGCTGCTTAATTTTGTCAGCTACAAACTAGAAAGAGAGGGAGGTAAATTTGTTCAAGTTGACAAATTCTTTCCTAGTTCAAAGCTTTGTTCATGTTGTGGACATAAAAATGATTTACTGAATTTAAGTATTCGTGAGTGGATTTGTTCAGGTTGCCAAGCAACTCATGATAGGGATGAAAATGCCTCACGGAACTTAAGAGCAGAAGGGATAAGAATACTAGAAACAAATACTGCGGGACACGCAGAAATTCAAGCTTGTGGAGAAGCAGTAAGACTCGTTGGTAATTGTGCCAAAAAGCGTGTTTCTGAGAAGCAAGAATCTCCCGCTACACCGCGAAAGCGGTTAGCGGGGGAGTGTCAATTCTCGGTTCTGAAATTCCTGGAATCCTAAAATGTTGGGAGTGATAACTGATATCAAGTGTAGTTGATTAATGTTCAGGAAAAACCCTTACCTCCTCTTCTCAGACAGCCCTCTCCCAAATGGAAACAGGGACTGGCGGTGAAGGCTAATACAATAACTAATCAAACTGATTTGGTATCACAACTAGGAGAATGATTCCCAGATGAAAAATACAACGAATATCAAGATTGCTACCCAAGCCCAGAAGTTAGGTTGTTTTTGCAATTGACCTACTGACTCAGGAACTACGTCAAATAATACTTCTGCCCTTGGTCTATCGGTGGAGTCTACAGGTGAAGGTGATGGTTGAGCTTCCTTTTTGTCCTCAAAAACTATAGTACCTTCGATGAGCTGTTGCTCACTAGGCGCTGCGTAGTCATCTGGGAGGGTTAATTCATTAATTGGTGGTCTGAAGCGTTTGATTAAGATTTGCTCTTGTTGGCTTAAAATTTCGGGAGTTGCATAAAATTCTAACCAAGCGAGATTAACTTGAGAGACGACACAAGCTACAATCTGCAAATCCCTGAGTCGATTGTGATTTAACCATTGCTCCCTAATATTTTCAGCTTTGCCAATGTACAGAAGTTGACGGTCGTCATTCAAAGAATAGACAAAGTACAGTCCTGGACATTCTGGCAGCAATTCCCTATGCTCTAAAGGCAGAGCTGGCAGAGAAAAAATCGTTTCCAGTGTAATTGGTAGGTCTGTCATTAGTCAGCCGTCAGCTCCTGTTATTTGGCATCAGCTTTTTGGGATACCCTAGACAAAGTATTGAAGTTATGCGCTCAATAAATTATCATAATCCTTGAGAGGTAATTATGTAAAAAAAATGTCCGTTAATTGCTAGTAGTAAATATATTAGTAGTTTAGGGATTTTAATTATTATCGTCTTCGGTTAAACTTAAAGTAGTAAAGCTGTCTAAAGTTAGATAAAGAGAGAAACTTTTTTAGACAAAGATTTGTTGATTAGGCTGGATAGGTTGAAAGTAAAGACAGACCTACAACAAATAATTAATGCTAAAAACCAAACTCAATACAAACTAGAGTATTAGCACAAGAACAACTAGAATAGCTAGGCTTCTACTTTGGTCTTGATGCTGATTCGGAAATCAACAAGATTATCCATCACAATATTGCATTTCTGGGAGACACAACTGGCGATCGCTAATGACGCAATCAATGATTGAGGGGATTTTAAGCCCAGTACTTGAGCAATCTCCGCTAGAGATTTTCTTTGAATTGTTGAAATTATTTTAATTACCCCAGAGTGACAGAAGAGGGGTAAGCTCATACTGAGCGAACAGTCAGTAAAAATACTCTCAGCTCCCCCCTCGAAGCAATTGCCAGGAGCCAGAAGATACTTATATCCTTTCCTAGTAGGCGCTTTAGGGATTGCTACCAACCCATCAAAACTTGGTTAACAAAACAGTAGGAAATTCCTGTAGGTCTCTTTACGGAAAACACTACCAACTACTACATGTCAACCTCTGTAAATAAAAATTTACATTAGTTACTATTTACCTACGAGAGCAAAAAAAGCAGATTGACACACTCTTCTAGGGCAAACGTCCCTAGCTTGGCTGGTAGTCTGAGAATATGGTCTTCTGACCCAACTAGATAAAAACACTTTAACTGAAAAAAATAGACGCCAATGGCTATTAAAGACAAACCTCAACAACCCCGCAATCGACAGATTGCCAACATCCTGTTTTTGCTAGCGGGTTTGTTCCTCCTGGCAAACCTGATATTACCTAACTTGTTCGGACCCCAGATGTCTCGGGTGCCTTACAGTCTATTCATCGACCAAGTGCAAGACGGTAAGGTCGTCCGTGCTCAGGTTGGTCAAGACGAAATCCGCTACCAGCTTAAAGGTCAAGATGAGCAGCAAGGGGAAGTACTCTCTACTACTCCCGTATTCGACCTTGAATTGCCCCAACGACTAGAGAACAACGGCGTTGAATTTGCAGCAATCCCACCTTCGAGAGGTAACTGGTTTACAACTCTCCTCGGCTGGGTTGTCCCCCCACTAATTTTTGTGGCTATCTTGCAGTTTTTTGCTGGGCGCTTTGGCGGCGGTGGCCCGCAAGGAGCACTTTCCATTACCAAGAGTAAAGCTAAGGTATATGTTGAAGGTGAGTCTACCAAAGTCTCCTTTGCTGATGTGGCCGGAGTAGAAGAAGCAAAGGCTGAGCTAGTGGAAGTGGTTGATTTTCTCAAATCTCCCAAGCGCTTTACCGACATTGGAGCACGCATTCCCAGAGGTGTACTGCTAGTCGGGCCTCCAGGAACGGGTAAGACGTTACTAGCCAAAGCAGTAGCCGGGGAAGCTGGTGTGGCATTCTTCAGCATCTCTGGTTCTGAGTTTGTGGAACTGTTTGTTGGTGCTGGTGCAGCGCGAGTGCGCGACTTATTTGAGCAAGCCAAACAGAAAGCTCCCTGTATTATCTTCATTGATGAGCTAGATGCCATTGGCAAATCCCGCGCTAGTGGTATTTATGGCGGTGGCAACGACGAACGGGAACAAACCCTTAACCAGTTGCTGACTGAGATGGACGGTTTTGCTGCCGGGGATGCCACAGTTATTGTGCTGGCCGCAACGAACCGCCCCGAAAGCCTAGATCCAGCCCTGTTGCGTCCAGGACGCTTTGACCGCCAAGTCTTGGTAGATCGTCCCGATTTATCGGGTCGCTTGAAAATCCTCGAAATCTATGCCCAGAAGGTAAAGCTAAATGCAGATGTCGAGCTGAAAGCAACCGCCACTCGTACCCCCGGTTTTTCCGGTGCTGATCTGGCTAATCTGGTCAATGAAGCCGCATTACTTGCCGCCCGTGCTCGGCGCGAAACTGTCGCTCAGGCAGACTTTTTTGAAGCTATTGAGCGAGTTGTGGCCGGTTTAGAGAAGAAAAGCCGCGTCCTTAATGAGAAGGAGAAAAAGATTGTTGCTTACCATGAGGTTGGTCACGCCTTAGTTGGCGCATCTATGCCTGGTGGTAATAAAGTGGCGAAAATCTCCATCGTGCCGCGAGGTATGGCCGCGCTGGGTTATACTTTACAGCTACCCACCGAAGACCGCTTTTTGTTAGATGAAGCCGAATTGCGGGGTCAGATTGCAACCATGCTGGGTGGACGTTCTGCTGAAGAAACAATCTTTGGTAGCATTACCACGGGTGCTTCTAATGACTTGCAACGAGCTACTGATTTGGCCGAGAGGATGGTAACCACCTACGGTATGAGCAAGGTTCTCGGGCCATTGGCTTATGAAAAAGGCCAGCAGAATCAGTTTATCGGGGATGGCACGATGAATCCTCGCCGTATGGTGAGCAATGACACAGCAAAGGCGATCGATGAGGAAGTCAAGGAAATTGTAGAAACCGCACATCGGCAAGCCTTGGCGATTCTCGAAAAGAACCGAGATTTACTCGAAAAAATTGCCCAGCAAATCCTGGAAACTGAAGTGATTGAGGGTGAGATATTGCAAAATCTCCTCAGCCAGGTGCAACCTGTGGACGTAGATAAGGTGCCTGCTGCTGTCTAAGGCAAGTGCAATTTAGGAGGGAGACAAGGGGGACAAGGAGGATAAGAATCGCCAAAGATCCCAAGTAATCCCGTAATTAGGCAACGCTAAAATTTAAGTTTAAAAGTGCGATCGCTATCTTGAAGCGATCGCACTTTTTTTATACTGAATTACAAAAGGCTCAAGGCGAACTCCTGAACTTCTGTACTCTCTTTATTCACACAACTATGGTGAGCAATTTGGGAGAGAAGTAAGTATCAATCGTCAGTAGAGGCTCTCGGTTTTTTGCCTGTATTACGAACATTAATCACCTTACCGAGTAAATCAAACCAGAAAGGCGCACCCATCGAAATAGCGATCGCACTTAATAGCCAACCAACAATTGCTTCTGCCAAAGTTTTGATGTTGAACGAACTGAATTGCTTTTCAAATGGTTCGGCAAAATTCCAGCCAATGGGCAGAGGTGAGATATCATCGAGGATAAAATTAACCTCGTCTCTGATATCTGTAGTGCAAGCTTCCGTTTCTACTCTATTCTGAGCAGCTTGTAAACAGGATAAGGCTTCCGAATTAGGCGCTACTACCTGGTCAGCAATTTGAGTAACTGCAGAGCGAATAGTCTCTTCCTTAGCTAAACTTTTGATAATGTAAACACTATCAGTATTAGCTAGTAAAGTTATGACAAGAGCAATGATAAGGGCAACGCCTTTAGCATTTCGTGTATAGACTCCAGAAGCACGTTCCATTGAGCTATCAAACCACACCTCAATCTCTTGCTGTAGCTGTTGGATTTGTTCTTGAGTGTCCTGCACTTTGGCTTTCGCTTGTTTTGCCAATACAGCAAGATTGTATTTTAATTCCTTAGGTAAATTAGACTGCTCAAGTTTATTAACAAACTCATCTACAGTTTCTAATTTATTGACATCTATTTGGTATTTATCTGCAAGAGGTTTATCTTGTAAAATTTCTAGCAGTGCTGCAGAAAATATCTGCGAAGGAATGTAAGATGGCCCGGTAGATTCTTTTCTGGAACTACCTTTTTGATTAAGAGACTTAATCAGAGGATGCTGATAAAGATCTTGAGTAAGCTTACCTGACAAAAGATTGACAATAGCTCCCTTCAGGTGTTTAGCGCGCCATTCTAGAATCGTGGCAATCAATTCTTGGATTTGAGATGCTAGTAAGCTCAAAATCAAGTAAATCAAAATCAGACCAATGGCAATATCGAGAATAACAAACAAGTTCATATATTCATCCTAAAAAATTGTCAAAACTGCCTATTTTATCTGTGTGCATCTGTGGTTCATTTTCCTCCTGAATTTTTGAGCAACGCTGCAATATTTCACCACAGATAAACCAGGCAGGGAAGTAAAGAATTCCCTGCCACAGGGTCAGTGAAACCTATCGCTTATTCCTAGAAGGAACAGCATTACAAGTTGAAGTTTCAATCAGCAGTGCAATAGGTTCTTGCTGCCAAAGTAGTATCTAAAACGAAGGGATTCTCGTTACCTTGAGCAGAAGTAGCGATCGCATGAGAACGAGCCAATTCAACAGTATCTACTGGATCTTGGGTATTCCACTGACACAGTGTCTCTCGCTGTGGCTCAAAAAAGCCTGAATTTGCCAGATCACCGTGAATAGTGCGGAAGTAGAACATCACACGAGCAATATCTCCCGCCTTATTTTCTCTAGGTTCAAATCCCCCAGATTTGAATTCACTGTAATCATCAATGTTCTGCGTAGGAATAGTGTTGATTTCCTCTAATTCCCGGAACCATCTGGTAGTTTGGTTGTCAGCAATCTCAGCAAATGGCCAACTACTACGGGTGCTGTTAACCTTGATTCTGCTAGGAAAGAGATTGTGAATATCACTTTTAGCACCGCTTGCACCCTTGCTCTGAGGCCAAACATGTTCAGCATTAATCCCTTGGCGGTAGGCATCCTTTCTCGGAGCAACATTGGGATCTAATTTGACTTGATAACCTGTATAAACGCCAGTTAAAACGTTATCTACACTGTCAATAGTTCCATACATCAAATCTCTGGCATTTTCATAGCTAAGTAGACGAGTTGGCGCATATTGAGCAGCTAGTTTGGCAATCAGAGATTCACCTGTTTCGCCGGGGAAGATGATAGTTGTGGCTACCGAAGGTAAGGTAACTTCTGGTTCCGTTTCTGGTAAGGTAACTGGTGTTTCTGCTTCCGGAGGTGGGGTAACTTCTGGTTCTGATACCGTACCAACAACACGATTAAGAGTGAGACGTGCTACCAAAGGGTCATGATCACTCACTGGATCCGCAAACCCTGCGTTGAAGTGTAAGATATCTAGCTCAGGGTCAGCTTCATTTACTAGGTGCTTGCTAACTAAAATGTGGTCAAGTACCTGAGAATTGCCCTGATAATTAAACGTGTAGCGATCGCTTAGTGGTATCTTCGTTACCAAATCCTCAAGGACATCACCCTGTAACACCTGTAAAGGCTTCGAGAACTCGAAGTCGTTGAGGTCACCTAGTACAATCAGATTAGCCTCTGGATCTGCCTGCAACAGGTCATTGACAAATTTGTTAACTACTTGCGCCTGCTGAAGACGCTGCGCTTCCGACTTCAACCGTGGTGGTTGGTTAATTCCAAATAAAGGATCGTCACCGCCTTTAGAGTTGAAGTGATTAGCAATAGCAAACACTTTCTGACTATTAAAGAGAAACTCAGCTACTAGCGGCTTGCGACTTTCCCGAAAAGCTGTGTTGTTGGGGTCAATGCGACCAGGATTAACGGAGAGGTTAGGGCCAGTTGGGCCATTAACAACTGTAGTCGCCTCGGTTGCAGTACCCGCAGGAAGATCAACCAAGCTGACACGGTTAGGATTAAACAGGAAACCGACGCGGATATTGCCTCCCGGTTGACCCCCATCTTGGTCATCTACGGGAGCAATGTCTACAGATTTGTAGGTAGGGCCGCCAGCATCACGAATCCCTTTAATTAGTAAATCAAAGGTGGCATCAGCGTCAACAAGTTGGTCATCCTTGGGGCCGTTGTTGTCCTGAATTTCGGTTAAGCCAATAATATCTGGTGACTTGAGGTTATTCGCGATATTATTAGCTAACTTACTAAAGCGATCACCATCACCAGGATCCAGATTTTCGACATTAAAACTAGCTACTGTTAATTGGTTAGTAGCACTGACTAAGTCTGTGCTTTCTTGGGCAAGTTTACTGTCTATGACTTCGGGTAAAGCTTGAGTGTTGAGTAGCTTAAAATTGCCGAAGCTATAGTCTAAAACTCCCACAATTGGACTACTAAACTTGTCACCAACATTGACTTGCGGTTCCTGAAAAATAATCGCATCGTCAATGAAGATTCGTTCTGGGTTAAAGTCATCTGCCTCAATAACAATACCACCCTGTTTTGCCAGAGTAACAGCATTAGTTCCTTGGTCACCAAGAATAGTAATTTCCCCATTCTTGGTAGGGCCAACAACTACGGCATCATTGACCTGCACGAGCATTCCCTCTAAGCTTTCGTAGAAGTCGATGCCGTCATTGGTCGGATCAAAAATAGTTAGATCATCGTCATCAATTACTTTCTGGGGTGGAATTAGCCCCCCTTGACCAATGACAATTGGTTCCGGCAAAGTATTGCCACCAGACTGAAAAGTAATTTCTGCATCCCCACCAGAAGCATCAACTTGAGTAATTGAGAGGTTGCCAGTTGGTGCACCGCCGGGAATGAATTCTTTAACAATTCCATTAACTAAGACAGCATCACCTACTACAACCGTTGGTTTCCCACGGGTGAAGACAAATATCCCTTCTGATGTCGTTAAATCATTATCAGGTTTGGGGTCTTGTAGGTAAAAGCCATTATTCCGTACAGCAGTGACAACACCAGGAACCCCTGTAACTTTTTGGTCTTTCAGCTGAGAGTTATGAGTTGCCCCTTGTATATCATGGATGCGAGTTAATACAGACTCTAAACTATCACCTTGGGGTATGGGTATTGACTCTTGCTGAGCATAGACGGCAGCAGGAAGTATCAAGACTGCGATAGTTGCCGTCAAAATCAGAGTTTTAACGACTCTATTAACAAGCTTCGTTAACTGAAACTGCATGAGAAATTCCGATTTTAGGGGAATACAATGAGCTACCAATTCCAACCATAGCATTCCGGATTTTATCTAGATTTTTTTTGCAAAAAACCGCTATAAAGTCTTGTAAGCTTTTAATTAAGTCAATGTGAAAGATTGTTACGAACAACCTGACATTTTGCATAAAATTTAGTATGGAGACTGAGTAATCCTTGGCAACTCAAAATTAAAAACTTTGCAGTTTGCAGATATGACTTAATAGTTGCAATTATTAGAGAACTACCAGTCACACCAGAAATAATGTTTTCCATAACTTACCCTTCATCGGCGAAAAACCTACACCCAGGAGAGATATTTCTCTGGAGGGAGGGGAATCAGTACAGAATTGCCTATGTTCAATCATGAGTAAATGAGAGATACATATATTTGCAAGTATGTCAAGAAGTTCTCTGTCGATTGGCGAAAATTCTATCAGGCTGAATTAAGTTTAAGAAATATTAAAATTGTTAGAGTCACATTGAGTTTCTGGATTTTATGCGCCTTAATTACTTCGGAGCCAACAGTTGGCTACTGGAACTAGGACAACAAACAATCCTAATTGACCCCTGGTTAATCGGTTCCTTGGTCTTCGGCAATCTCCCCTGGTTATTCAAAGGTGATAAACCTCAAGCCCTAGACTCCCTTCCTGATAAAATCGACCTAATTCTCCTCTCCCAGGGTTTAGAAGACCACGCCCATAAACCAACTCTGGAAAAGCTGGACAAAACAATTCCGGTAGTTGGTTCGACTAGTGCGGCTAAGGTGGTGGAACAATTAGGCTATACCCAGATAACCACCCTCACTCCCGGACAAACCTTCACCCTCGCCAATCAAATTGAAGTCCGTGCCTTGCCAGGGGCACCAATTGGACCATTACAGCAAGAAAATGCCTATCTTCTAAAAGATGGGGAGAGTGGTCAAACTCTCTACTACGAACCCCACGGTTATCCTCCCTCGGAGGTGAAGGATTATGCACCTGTAGATGTGGTTATTTCTCCGGTGGTCAGTTTGGAATTACCTTTATTAGGGCCAGTAATCCAAGGAGATAAAACAGCGTTACAACTAGCCGAATGGCTGAAACCACAAGTTTTTCTACCTACAGCCGCAGGTGGTGGCGTGCAATATCAAGGATTGCTCGATTCTCTGCTGAGTAGCAAAGGCAGTTTAGAAAAATTGCGATCGCAACTAAGGGAAAGAAACCTGTCTACTCAAGTAATTGACCCTCAACCGGGAGAACCCTTGGATCTTACGTTAGCAACCCAAGTAGCCTGAATCTTTCTACCACTATGCCGAGGCAAGAATCAACTGGGAAGCGTTAGATTGGCAATGTTACAAAAGTAAACAACGAGGCGAGCCAAGTGTTAGAACTATATCAATTTGAATTGTCGCAGTACTCAGAAAAAGTACGCTTTATCCTAGATTACAAAGGATTAGCCTACCGCAAGATCGAGGTAAAACCGGGCGTCGGACAGCTAGAACTCTTCCAAATGTCTGGTCAACGACAGGTTCCGGTACTCAAAGACGGCAGTACAGTAATTGGTGATTCTACAGCGATCGCCCTGTATTTAGAGCAAAAGTATCCTGACAAACCACTGATTCCCCAAGATCCCAAACAAAAAGGTCTATGCTTGCTCATGGAAGAGTGGGCAGATGAGTCGATTGGTAATAAAAGCCGTAAGGTACTCTATGGGGCATTGAGCCAAAACCCCAGCTTCCGGACATCAATTTTGCCCAAAGAGACACCTGATTTTCTTAGAAATGTGGTCAGCGCGGTTCCCCCAGAATTCCTGGAAATTCTGGGTACTGGTGTCGGTTTTGGCAAAGAAGGAGTAAAACAGGCAAAAGACGCTCTCAAGCAAGATTTGGAGGCGCTGAGTTTGCTGTTATTAGATAGTCCTTATCTGCTAGGAGATACTCCTTGCTTGGCCGATTTTGCGGTAGCTGGCTTAAGTATGCTCATCAAGTTTCCCGATGGCCCTTACCTAGATTTGCCAGAAAACGTTAAGGGACAAGGGATTCCTGGCTTGGCCGATAACAGCCTCTACGAAATATTTTTCAGTTGGCGCGATCGCCTCTATGCTGATTACCGCAAACCTTTGCTACCGACAGGGACAAGCGATTCGTCACCAACATCGATTGAGATTGAATAGGTAAATTAGTGACTAGATATTAGGGCATCTGGCACTCTATTAGATTGATCAAGTGAGAGCCAGAAACCACCAATAAATGCAGATAAACACAGATAATTCTCAGTCCAGTTGGGATTTATTTGGGTGTATCTGTATTTTTTTAGAGATAAGATTGAAAGTCTTGCCGCAGATTAGCCAAAATTGAACGATAAGATAGGCTTGCATAGTTGAGCAGTTGTGGTGATGGATTTAGATAGCCCATTAGGCTCAGTAATTCAAGGCTCTCTTTCCGCTGGACTTGAAGTAAGATTGCATGCCGATGTCTTGGTGGAAGATATGCGAGTCGGCAAGTTTTTGGTAGTACAAGGAAGGCGATCGCGCTTTTTTTGTATGCTCACTGATGTCTCGTTAGGAACATCTAGTCAGCGGATTATTGCCAATCCTCCTGATCCCAACGACGATTTTCTACGAGAAGTTCTGGCTGGCGGTGGCACCTTTGGCACAGTGAATCTGACTCCCATGCTGATGTTTACACCCAATCTGGGAGCAGGGCAAAAAGAAAAGGGAGTTGACCTCAACGGCAATAGTTCACTCGCATCTTTCCAAGTGCAAAGCAGTGAGGAAATGGAATTGCTGCCGGTGAAAACTATCCCCAGCCATTTCTCTCAGGTTTACGATGCTAGTGAACGTGACTTTCGTGCTGTCTTTGGTTGGGAAGATGACCCCCGCCGCCGCAACTTTGCCATCGGGAAACCTCTTGATATGGATGTTCCCATCTGCATTGATTTAGATCGTTTCATCGAACGCAGCAACGGTGTTTTCGGTAAATCTGGCACAGGTAAATCTTTCCTGACTCGGCTGTTACTATCGGGGATTATTCGTAAGCAGGCAGCAGTGAATTTGATTTTCGATATGCACTCAGAATATGGCTGGGAGGCTGTTTCTGAGGGTAAGCAATTTAGCACTGTTAAAGGCTTGCGGCAGTTATTCCCTAACCAAGTGGAAGTTTACACTCTTGACCCCGACTCAACAAGACGCCGAGGGATTCGGGATGCTCATGAACTTTATTTGAGTTATGACCAGATTGAAGTTGAGGATATCATGCTGGTGCGGGGAGAACTCAATCTTTCTGAGGCCAGTTTGGAAAATGCGATTATTCTCCGCAACGAGTTTGGCAAAACCTGGATTACACAACTGCTGTCAATGACCAATGAAGAAATTCAGGAATTTTGTGAGCAGAAGCGGGGCAATAAGTCTTCGATTATGGCATTGCAGCGCAAGCTACTGCGGTTAGATGAACTCAAATACATGCGTAGTGCTTGTCCCCACAATTATATAAATCAGATTTTGCAATCCCTAGATGCGGGTAAGCATGTGGTGGTGGAATTCGGTTCGCAATCGAATATGCTTTCCTATATGCTGGCGACAAATGTGATGAGTCGCCGCATTCATGGCAGTTATGTACGTAAAGCCGAAAAGTTCTTGCAGTCGAAAAATCCTAGCGATCGCCCCCGCCCACTAGTGATTACCATCGAAGAAGCACACCGCTTTCTCGATTCTGCCACGGTTCGTCAAACCATCTTCGGCATTATTGCCCGTGAGATGCGCAAATATTTTGTCACCCTATTGGTGGTAGATCAACGCCCGTCTGGGATTGATAATGAAGTAATGTCCCAAATTGGTACTCGAATTACTTGTTTGTTAAATGATGATAAGGATATTGAGGCTATTTTTACTGGTGTCTCTGGTGGTCAGAGTTTACGTTCTGTCTTAGCCAAATTAGATTCTAAGCAGCAAGCTTTGGTGTTAGGTCATGCTGTACCAATGCCAGTGGTAGTGCGAACCCGTCCCTATGACCAAACCTTCTATGAAGAGATTGGGGATGTTTCCTGGGGAGAAATGTCTGATGAGGAAGTATTTACTGCGGCTGAAGCGGCTAAAGCAGATTTAGGTTTTTAACCTCAAATCTAGGGAAGCGCTTCTGGATGAGGATTTCTTGTTTGTGTTAATTTTTTTAAAGGCGGCTATACTAATCTTAGCCGAAGTGATAAAATCTCCTTTTCTAGAGATTACTCCACCAATGAGTTCGGTTATCTCCCTCAGGAATAACCACCCATTCCGGGCTTGCTGGGTGATTATTGTATAAGACGTGATTAGCTCCGGTTTGTCCTTGTCGGTGTCATGAGGAGGGTTTAGGAATTGCTACACCATCGTCCGAGTCAAAAATTGTTGAACCTTTTTGGGTTTACTGCCGTCTAAACCTGTAATACAATGAGCTGAAAGCAAACTCATAATGATTTTGAGTTATCGCTTTTTCCCACCTCATGAACCACCGATGTGCCGGTAACGCCGCAAACTAAAAAATAAAAATTTTTCTCAGTATCTAGCTTCAAATATATAGACGCTGTTAGATGCCCCGCCCCGAATAGATAGGGGTAGGAGGCTGATACACCCTTTGCTAGATGTGTTACAAAAGTTCGCGTAAATATCCTCAAAAGGAAAATGTCCAATTGCTCTTGAGGTAAAAATCCGCGAAAGATTTACAACTTGTTTACGGAGTGACCACTCAAAGATGCCCACCGCGAAAACCGAAAAAAAGACGAATAAGTCTATGTTATCAGCAGATATGGTTCGCACCTATCTTCACGAGATTGGTCGCGTGCCACTGTTAACCCACGAGCAAGAAATTATCTTTGGCAAACAAGTGCAGCAAATGATGGCACTGCTGGAAGCAAAAGAAGCCCTCTCTAAGGATTTAGGTCGTGAACCGACTATGGAAGAGTGGGCTCTAGAAACCAAACAAAGCGAAGGTTCTTTAAAGAAAAGCCTCAATGAGGGTGTTAGAGCTAAGCGACAGATGATTGAAGCTAATCTACGCCTAGTTGTGGCAATCGCCAAAAAGTACCAGAAGCGTAATATGGAATTTCTGGACTTAATCCAGGAAGGTACTTTGGGCTTAGAGCGAGGCGTTGAGAAATTTGACCCAACTAGGGGCTACAAGTTCTCGACTTATGCTTACTGGTGGATTCGCCAAGCCATCACTCGTGCGATCGCTCAGCAGGCTCGCGCGATTCGTTTGCCCATTCACATTACCGAAAAACTCAACAAAATCAAAAAGGTACAAAGGGAACTCTCTCAGAAGTTCGGTCGCAGTGCAACACCAGGGGAAATTTCCCAAGTGTTGGATTTAGAGCCAAGTCAAGTTCGAGAGTATTTGAGCATGGCTCGTCAGCCAATTTCCCTTGATGTTCGAGTTGGAGACAACCAGGATACAGAACTTTCGGATCTCCTAGAAGATCACGGTCCAACACCAGTCAACTACACAACTCAGGAATCCCTCAGACAAGACATAGATAACCTCTTAGCCGAACTAACCCCTCAACAGCGTGAAGTCCTCGCACTGCGCTTTGGTTTAGAAGATGGCAACGAGTTGTCTCTGGCAAAGGTAGGTCAACGACTAAACCTGAGCCGTGAGCGGGTGCGCCAGTTAGAACACCAAGCTTTAGCACACTTGAGGCGTCGCCATGGCAATGTTAGGGAGTACATCGCCAGTTAAGTTCCACCGTAGTTATCCTTCAGCCACAGTGATCCCCGCGCTACAGCCCGAAAGCAAGAGCGCGGGGTGATTTTAAGCGAAATTTGTGCTATCCTTAACCTAGGGAAGTAGAAGTATCTGTCCTGCTGGGCAGGGCTTCCAAATCCCAGCTTTTAACTTTCACCAGCCCTTAAAAAAACACTGGAAATTCCCTTGGCTATCTTGGTGGTTACCAGTTTTGTGTACCCTTGCTGCCAGGTAACTGGCTTAGCCCAAGGAAATTCTAAGTATTTGCACCTTAGTGACTGCTTATTGCACATCCTTTTTGAGTGAATAGCATCATCAAGGTTTCCTAAGCAAGTTGAAGTAGGTCGTGAGCATCCAACTTAATTGTGATGCAGTACCTCGGATTAAGTAAGTGTAATTGTCCCACCTAATGCCTTAAAGGTGGTCGTGGTGCTAGTCAATCAAGTTTGATCAATTGGACAAGCTGATTCGCTAGTGAAGGCGAAGATACGCTCTTAAAAAATCCTAGGAAATAATAACTGCTAAAACTCAGTTTTGCTAAGGTTGCATACTGCTGGAGTTAATGATCTGGAGATCGGCTTTTTTACCTGAGCAGCAGGCGAAACAGAAGTGTGGCCGACCAGAAACACAAGACCAAAAGCTAACTAAAAAATAAAAAACAAGGGAAGAGAAAAGCTAGTACTCTAGTCTTTCATTATATCCTGTTATACCCTTAGCAGTCTTGCTAGAGGAGGAAATTAAGCAGCACCCTTAGGGTGGGTGTTTAGGTTGGGAGAAGGGCAAGAGAAATGGTGGCACAGAAACAGCAAGTAGAAATGGTAGCTAGAGTAAGCTATCACATCTCAGGCTTGCTTGAAGATTTGTAACCATTGCCGAAACTGCCGCCTTTATCGTTGAAGCCATCTAATGTCGTAAACGGCAATCTGGCAAAATTAACAGTCTCTTACAGGATACAAAAAACCTAAGCATGAAATTACCTAACTAAGCAGGAAACCTCCCGCCGTAAAGGTAATTACCGGTTAACAAATCCTCAGAAAGGCTGGTTACCGCTCTTAATCAGCTAAAAATACAACCCTTGGATAGTACTAGCTCATCCATTTGAGGGACGTGCTAGCGCTGACTTCTTAGTTAACTTACTAATCAGGGGTAGTTTGACGCTAATGAAAGAGAACTCCAAGGAGTAGCTTACCCATCAAATCTCTTGTTGTGACGGTTCATAAACCGGTTGTAGCAAGAGCAAACAAAAGCATTTTTGTTGCTTTGATGTATCTATAAGGATGCTGGTCAACACAAGTCCGTTCTAGCTCGAAAAAGGCTTTTCTAGTTAATTCTGGTCTCTACCAGGTTTGCCTGCTCATCTTTCATTTGGGTTGGTAAGGGTGTTTCAACTTTTTTTCAAAGGAGGTAACCAAAGTGATTAACCGATTATTCTGGTTCTGTTGGTCGCAACGCCAACGGTTTAATCCATGGCAATTGCCGCTTACCGGGTTACTTCTAGTAGTAGGATTAGCATTTACTTCCTCAAGTTGGGCAACAACAACGCCTCAGCAGCAAGAGGCAAAAGCTAATTCCACTAAAGTAACCAAATCAGCAGCAGACAATACGATTCCTGACGGCACTTACCTCTATGGTGAGTCCTCACAAGCCAATGTCCTAGGCAATGAGTACATGGTATTTGAATCGCGTCAAGGTAAAGTCATAGGTGCTCTTTATTTGCCACAATCAGAGTACAGCTGTTTTTACGGCACTCTTGATGCAGATAAAATGAGTTTGACGGTAGTCAATCCCTATGACCAAACGGCCTTAGCTCACGTTATTGAACGTCAGCAGCGCTCGCCAATTGCCGCAGCCAGTAGTCAACTGACCCTAGACGATAGATACAGCTCTCTAAATTACCCTCACGCAGTCGGATTGGAAGGATACCAACCAATCGGTGAATTGAGTGAGCAAGACCAGCAAATGCTTAAAGAATGCCAGGGCAACTATCAAAATCATCTCGAAAATTAGGTTACGGGAAGTAGCAATAACTCTAGAATCGTGGATTTTTCTCAGCAGCGATCTTGTAATGCTTTAATCACACAAAGCATTAGCATGATGGCGAATATGGTCTTCGATAAAAGTGCTAATGAAGTAGTAACTATGGTTATAGCCCACCTGGAAGCGCAAGGTTAGGGGTTGACCTGCCTCCTCGCAAGCCTTCCTAAATTCTTCGGGAAGTAACTGTTGCTTTTTGAGAAAGGGGTCAGCTGTACCTTGATCAATCAAGATAGAGCGGTGATAGCCAGCAGTCAATACTAACTCGCTAGCATCGTAGCTGCGCCAAAGTTCTTCATCAGAACCCAGATAATTGGTAAAAGCTTTCTGACCCCATGAGCATCGCATAGGTGCTGCAATGGGCGCAAGAGCCGAAACTGATTTATATTGTTCTGGATTTCTCAGGGCGCAAACAAGCGCTCCATGACCGCCCATGGAATGGCCAAAAATGCTCTGTCGGTCGGCTTGCGCGGGAAAATGCTCGATAATCAGAGCAGGCAACTCTTGGACAATATAGCTGTACATTTGATAGTGTGAAGCCCAAGGTTGAGCCGTCGCATCAACGTAAAAGCCAGCGCCGCTGCCTAAATCCCACTCCTCATCCTCCTCAAGAATACCAGTATTTCGAGGGCTAGTATCAGGTGCCACTAGGATTAAGCCATACTTAGCCGCAAATTGTTGTGCTCCCGCCTTTGCCATAAAATTTTCTTCGGTGCAAGTGAGACCAGAGAGGAAATAAAGAACAGGAAGCAGTTTGGACTTTGCTTGAGGTGGTTGGTAAATGGCAAACCGCATTTCGCCATTACATGTCTGAGATTGATGAGTGTAAAAGCCGACTGTACCGCCGAAGCAATAACTTTCAGATACAAGGTTGGGCACTGTGGACATGAGCTTTCTGGGGATTGTCTAAAGGAGCGGTTTTATTGTAAAACTCGCTGTCTCACCACAATAAATTTCCTTTCAATCTAAAAGCAAATATCAGGTGCGCTAAGGGAGAATCAACTACCGTTAGTGGATTACAGCACTCATTTAAAAGCTAGACAGATAAGACAGACTTAACCTAGCTTAGAGCAATTTAATATTTATTTATCATAAGGTAACCTCCCGACCTTTAGGTTAGCAATAAAAAACCTCTATATCGAAATAAAGTAACAAAAAATACAAAATATTTAGAATTTTAGTTTACAATCTTAATCTCTTTAAGCTCGAATGTTGCCCTAAGAGTAGGTAAGCTGAGTATTTTTACTCAAGGAATGGTTTAAGGTAACCATGGGTCAAAAAGCTGTTCCGAGCAATCCTTTGCCTAACCTAGAGATTTCAAGAGGGAAACTGCTAAATCCATAGCCATCTTTACTAAATTGTTAGTCTTAAGCATGGTTGGCTTTTTCGCATCAATTACGGAAACTATTGGGTTTTGGTACTAAAGGGCAGTATTGAGGTTCACAAAACTACGTAACTAGGGGAATGACGCACAAAAGTTATCCAATGCGAAGTTTGATCAAGCACAAGGCGAAGCATCGACTTCAAAGTGAGCGTTTTATTGCTCACATCAGTAAACCATTGAATGAGGAGCTGCTTCTGGAAATAGCTGCAGTTTTATTTAATCAAGAAAAACTCCAGCTATTTGAGAAAGCTTGCAATTCCCGGGAAGAAGCTGCGGAGATTGAAGATAAAATGGCTACTGAACTAGTAGAAACTTACCAAAATATAGAATCTCAGCAGAGCAATCCAATTGTTGAAAAATTGAATGCCTTGTTGTAGAGATTAACCCCCAAAACTGCCCCAAGATAAATTACACCATAGCGGAGGGAAACGCAATATTGTGGTTGCTCCCTCCTCTGATACTATTTCTTTTAGAAGGTGATAACACTGCGAATAGATTCACCCTTGCGCATTAAATCAAAGGCATCGTTAATTTTTTCTACGGGCATTACATGGGTAATCATCTCATCGATGTTAATCTTTCCTTCCATGTACCAGTCAACAATTTGGGGAACATCTGTACGCCCTCTGGCACCACCAAAAGCCGTACCCTTCCAGACTCTTCCTGTAACTAACTGAAAAGGGCGAGTGCTAATTTCTTCCCCAGCACCGGCAACACCAATAATTACACTAACGCCCCAACCTTTATGACAGCATTCCAATGCTTGACGCATTACATTAACGTTGCCAATGCACTCAAAGCTATAGTCAGCGCCACCTTTAGTTAAGTCAATCAGGTAAGGAACTAAGGGAACATCAATTTCTTGGGGATTGACAAAATCAGTCATGCCGAATTTTGCCGCAAGTTCTTTCTTCGCCGGATTGAGGTCAACTCCTACAATTTGACTAGCACCAACCATCCGTGCTCCCTGAATAACATTTAAACCAATGCCACCGAGTCCAAAAACGACTACTTTTGCCCCAGGCTCAACTTTAGCAGTATTAACTACTGCACCAACACCAGTGGTGACACCGCAGCCGATGTAGCAAACCTTTTCAAAAGGGGCATCGTCACGGATTTTTGCTACAGCGATTTCTGGCAATACTGTATAGTTGGCAAAAGTGGATGTACCCATGTAGTGATGGAGCATTTTGCCACCAAGAGAAAAGCGGCTAGTGCCATCAGGCATTACACCGCGTCCTTGAGTCGAACGAATTGCCTGACATAGATTAGTTTTTCTACTCAAGCAGTATTCGCACTGACGACATTCAGGGGTGTAAAGGGGAATAACATGATCACCTGGTTTAACGCTGGTTACACCCTCGCCCACTTCTACCACAATACCCGCACCCTCGTGTCCTAAAATAGCAGGAAATAGCCCTTCAGGGTCTTTTCCAGAAAGAGTAAAGGCATCGGTATGGCAGACTCCTGTGGCTTTAATTTCAACTAGCACCTCACCAGTTTTTGGTCCTTCTAGTTGAACAGTTTCAATGCTTAATGGCTTACCTGCATCAAGGGCTACTGCTGCTTTGACATCCATTTATCCCCTCCTGCCTGAGTGCGTCAACAGACTCATTGTAAATGTACATCGAGTGCGTAGTAAAAAAAATTCTTGCCAATTTGAGCTAGCAATCAACAATTAAAATGGTCAAATTAACGCCTATCTAAAAGTTGTTAACTAGAATAAAAAATCGCAGCTCAATAGGAAAGGATAGCCTAGCAGTTTAAAAAAAGCACACAATCACCCTCTTCGCAGTCGTTTCTCCTCTATTAAAAAAAATTGATCCCCTGCCTCTAGTTAGCATTGAATGTCTAAAATAATTCCTCACCAAAAACTAATCCTCTACTTTCGCTAGAATTTTATTAGTGCGACGACTAGAAGAGCTGCAACAGCAAAGCCTAAGATTATTGGGTAATCACGGTAAAGTTAATTATTATAGATAGACTGCATTAAGTCTTGGGGAAATCAACGTAATCAATAGGAACTCATGGCACCAGAAACTCTTGTTCTCTTATCAAGTAGAGAAATAGCAAAGATGCGTCAAGCAGGACGCTTAGCAGCTGAACTCTTAGACCATCTAGAACCCATGGTTAAGCCAGGAGTAAGTACCCTGGAAATCAATGATGAAGCTGAGCGTTGGACACAGGCTCACGGGGCAAAAAGTGCTCCCCTTGGCTATCAAGGTTTTCCCATGTCCATCTGCACTAGTGTCAATGAGGTTGTCTGTCATGGTATCCCCAATGCCAAGCAGATTCTCCAAGATGGCGACATTATTAATATTGATGTCACACCTATTCTGGATAGCTACCACGGCGATACCTCTAAAACCTTCTTCGTCGGCACCCCCTCCCCCACAGCGCAAAAACTTGTGGAAGTCACGCGGGAGTGTATGATGCGGGGCATTGCTGAGGTAAAACCAGAGGCGCGGATCGGAGACATTGGTGCTGCTATTCAGGAATATGCAGAAGCCCAAGGCTTTTCTGTAGTGAGAGATTTTGTCGGACACGGCATTAACAGAATTTTCCATACCGCGCCTCAGGTTCCCCACTACGGCAAGCGTGGCAAAGGCAAACGAATCCGTCCCGGAATGGTGTTCACTATTGAGCCGATGATCAATGAAGGCGTCTGGGAAGTAGAGATTCTTGCCGACAAATGGACTGCTCTCACCAGAGATCGCAAGCTCTCTGCCCAGTTTGAACATACAGTAGCCGTCACTAGTGACGGAGTAGAAATCCTGACTTTGCGGGAAGAAGAAGCCTTGATTGAATCCGTTTAGCAGCGCCATGTTTTGGTGCTGTCTCTAATCTCCTTTTTAGAGACTAAATTGTCAACAACTCACGCCCAGAGGTATTTTGGGCGTGGGTTAAAAAGATATATCAAACTATTACTCTTTTTTCTTAAATTCAAATATTATTTATTGTCTGTATCTAAAAAACTCAACTGTAAATTATTCTGAAGTAAGCATCAAGCTAGGCAGAAGCTTTTTACTAAATTTACCAAGATTAACGGGTTTTAAGCCCCGTCCTTATCGGAGTGCTTTTTTTAATTTATAGCTATAGATTGCTATAAAAATGATAAAACATCCCCATAATCGTACTTGAGAAAAGGTAAGCCGCAGCAGTATTGGGTCATTGACGAGATGCTCCGCACCGCGCAGTTGAGCCGCAACAAAGCACTTAGGTACTACAGCCTTTTTCAAGCTGATGAGGCACGCATAGTATAATTTTAAAATTCAATTTTAGATCAATCAGGATGCAACCCTCCCCGCTCGAGCTTCACCAAAGGATAGTCGATACTTACATTGAGGAAAATACTTGACAAAGCCTACTGGCTAAAGGATTTCGAGTTGCTAAAAACTTTGTACAAAAAATAGTCAAGCAATATCGAGAAACAGGAAACTTTCAACCCAAACAAAGGTTGGAGCAAACACCGACAAAACTTAACTCAGTACAGTACAGTTAGATACTCTCTCAAGAATTGTGGAAGCTAATAATGTGTAACCCTAGCAGAATTGTATGCTCTCCTAGAACAGGAAACCAATATTTGCCTGGGAACATCTACGATATTTCCCCTGCTAAAGAAACTGGATGTGACTCAAAAAAAACACTTCATCCCATTGAAAAGAAACTCAAGAAGCACTTCTACAACGCTGGTAATTCTGGCAAATGATGCCAAGTTGATTGGCTCAAGACTTGATATTCGTTGACGAAACCGGTTTGGGATTGATAAATATTATAGCTCCGACCCCAAAATATTGCTACGCGTGTCCAGGGTTAATTGAGTATATAAGTCAGATACAGATGAATAGAGTTCAATTTTCCATTTTTCATATCCACTTAAAATATATTAAGCTTCAAGGATCGCGAAGATAGTGAAGAAACAAGTCAAAGTTAAACCCAATTCCAAAAAACAAGATATCAAAGAATTGGCAGACGGCACTCTTGCCGTGAATTTAAAGTCACCGCCTGTTGATGGTAAAGCGAATCAGGAGTTGATTGAGCTACTGGCAGAGAAGTTTAAGGTGTCCAAGTCCCAAGTCCGAATCAAGTTAGGCTTATCTTCAAAAAATAAGCTAATTGAAATAGATCTATAGCATTGTTAAATGATTTACAAGAAAATTTAACCACAGATGCACCCAGATAAAATAGGCAATTCCAGGAATTCATCTAGGATTGCTAGAGAAAATTAGAAATAACCTATAGACAAGTGGGATAAGGGCAAACAACTGACTCCACAGCCAGTTTGTTATCTAAAAACCAGTTCTTAAGTTTTTTATCTGAGCAGCTTCTAGCTAATGAGTAGAAGCTGAGTTCCATTAAAGGGACGGAGAAGGAGGGATTCGAACCCTCGTTAAAGTTACCCCTAAACAGCATTTCCAGTGCTGCGCCTTCAACCACTCGGCCACTTCTCCAGGGTATTTATTTCGCTCGGAGTTTTGAACTAATCTAATTCAAGACCCGATTTACAATTATACACTCAAGTAATGACTAAATCTCACAAAATTAAAATTTACGACTGCCAAGCTGGTACTGAGTATACCTTACAAGTGCCAGATGACCGCTATATACTGCATTTCGCAGAAAACCAGGGAGTTAAATTGCCTTTTTCTTGTCGCAATGGAGCTTGCACTACCTGTGCAGTGCGCGTGAAATCTGGCAAAATCTACCAACCAGAAGCCGTGGGACTTTCTCAGGAATTGCGAAATCAGGGCTATGCTCTACTCTGTGTAAGTTATGCCCGCTCAGATTTGGAAGTAGAAACACAGAACGAAGATGAAGTTTATGAACTTCAATTTGGCCGCTATTTCGCTAAAGGTAAGGTTCGGTTTGGATTACCCCTGGATGAGGATTAAGTTTAAGTACTTAGTATGCGAATACTTCTAGCCTCTCTGAGGGGATTAGGCATTTTGTGTTGCTGCTGTCTGTTGCTAGTCGGTTGCAGCTCAACCAAGGTGAATCAAGGTGTAACCATTCAGGTGCAGCGAGTGGTTAGCGGGCAAACTTTGGAGGTGTTGAACCCAGAATCGCGATCGCCTTTAATTGAGCGAGTAAGGTTGATTGGTGTCGATGCTCCAGACTTAAAGCAGCGTCCTTGGGGACCAACAGCTAAAAAACGCCTTGAGCAAATTCTCAGTAAAACAGGAAGCAACAGCGAGGGAGAGCAACCCCTTCTACAACAGGTTTTTTTGGAGTCTGATGCTCAAAAGAAAGACAGTTTTGGTCGCTGGTTAGCTTACTTGTGGAACGATGGCGTGTTGCTTAATGAGCAGCTAGTCAGAGAAGGGTATGTGTTAGCTGCACCAAGAGCACCTAACAACAAATACGATGAACGCATTGCCAGAGCACAGGAGTACGCCAGAATCATGGGATACGGTATTTGGAACCAAGACAAACCGATGCGTTCAACTCCAGCAGAATTTCGTCTGCAAAATCCTTAGCTCTCAACCTGCTAATTTAAGGCGAGTATAGGCAGTAAAACATAGGCCAGCTCAAATACTTTACCAGCTATTAACCGTGGAACTTTTGACGGTTTTAACCCACAACCTGCTGTAACCTGCTTTAGTGCCCTCTATCCAATTTCTCAAAGATGAGTCAACATACCCCGGAACAACTGCAAATTTTCCTAGACATTGCCACCGAAGCGGCAATGACTGCTGGCGCTATCTTGCAAGCCTACTGGGGTAAGCTGGATGGAGTAGAGGAAAAAGGAGGAGCCGGAAATTTAGTCACTGTAGCAGATAAAGAGGCGGAAGCCGCCATCCTCAAAGTACTACAGCGCCATTTACCAGAGCACCCTATCCTAGCCGAGGAATCGGGTAAACTAGGAGATCAAGAGAGTGAATACCTCTGGGCAATTGATCCCCTGGATGGCACAACTAATTATGCTCATCAATACCCCATTGCAGCAGCTTCTATTGGTCTTTTAATTAAGGGCAAACCTCAAGTTGGAGTGGTTTACAACCCCTTTCGTGATGAGCTTTTTCGTGCAGCCAAGGGTTTGGGAGCAACTTGCAATCGACGCCCAATTCGGGTTTCCCCGACATCAGATCTGAGCAAGAGTCTGTTAGTCACAGGCTTTGCCTACGACAGGCGAGAGACTCCTGACAACAACTATGCTGAGTTCTGTTATCTAACTCATTTAACTCAAGGTGTCCGTCGTAGTGGCTGTGCCTCCCTTGATTTGTCTGATGTTGCCTGCGGAAGACTTGATGGTTACTGGGAAAGGGGACTTTCGCCTTGGGATATTACTGCTGGTATAGTTGTTTTGGAAGAAGCTGGTGGCAAAGTTACAGCTTACGACGGTAGCCCGATCAGGATTGATTCCGGTCGTATTTTGGCGACAAATGGCCAAATTCACCAGAACTTGAGCAGGGAACTTTCACAAGTACCACCTCTATCTACTTGGGGATAATATTTTAGTCACCAACTCCACTTAATGTTTCCGATCAAGTGGGGTTGGTGATAATTAGCTTGTGAGGCTAGTAGCTATTGTCTAGAGTATAAACTCTACCTGTTGAAGGATTTGTGCGCTCTACTAAGCTGAAGCTAAATGGTCGCCAACTGTACCACAATCTGAGACATACTAGAAACAATTATTTCGGCACGGGTATTGGACAGCGCTCTATGTCTTTTAAAATCGAACGTGGACTCTTTAGATTTGAATTTACCGATCATCACGCTATTTTAGGAATTCCAGTTGATGCGAGCAAGAGTGAAGTCCGCAAAAGATATCTCAAAATTGCTCGACGTCTCCACCCTGATAGCAACAGATCAGCAAGTGAAGTCGATAAAGAACAAGCTAACCAGCTGTTATCCAAGCTGGTTAATCCTGCCTACGAACAGCTATCGCAGGACAAAGGCGAATATTTGCTAAGTTTGAAGCACTTAGGTAAGCGCCTCGCAACAGAAGGAGGAAAGCTTCCCGTTTCTGGCCAAACAGCTAAAAGATTAGCTCAAGCTGGTGCAAGTTTAGATAATCTTTATAAAAGCTCGGTAAAAAATCTGGCATCTCAACAATACGAATCCTTGGCTCAAGCCCTCGATACAATTGGCGAAATTAGCGAGTTTAATCTGATTTACTTAAGATTAAAAGGAGGCGAAAAAATTGGTCAACCGTCTCTTCCACAGGAAACTACTAACCAAAAGCAGCCAACTGAGAGCAAGCCAACCTCCCCTCCTGCTGCTTCTCCTCTAGAGAAGTATCTCCGTCGCGCTGAAGGATATTTAGCAAAGAACAATTTTGCCTCGGCTGTTTTAGAGCTGCGAGAAGCCCTCAAGTTAGATCCTAACAGTGGTAGCTGTCATAGCTTACTGGGTTATGCTTATTTGAAACAAAATCAGGCAGCAATGGCTAGGGTTCATATAAATAAAGCCTTACAATTAAATCCCAGAGAGGAAAGAGCTCTCAAGTGCAAAAAGTTTATTGAAAATATGGCTCAGAAAAACAGTGGAGGCAAGTCTAAGGTAGCTCCCAAGTCAGAAGGGACTCAACCACCAGACAAATCTGGCGGTGGCTTATTTGGTGGTATTTTCGGCGGTAAGAAAAAGTGATGGTTCATCAACCACCAGCGGGTGCCAGGGATCTGCTGCCCCTAGAAGTTACCCAAAAACGCTGGATCATTGATAATTTGCAGCAAGTATTTCATCGCTGGGGTTACCACCGGATTATCACCTCAACCTTGGAGTGGTTAGATACCTTAATGGCCGGTGGAGCAATTGAACGTTCTACAGTCATTCAATTGCAGGAGGTAGAAGAGGGAACTCTAGGACTGCGCCCAGAACTCACAGCTTCGATTGCGCGGGCAATGGCTACCCGGATCGCAGGTAGCACTGAAGCAGCCCTATCACTGCCAGAGAGACTATACTACGATGCCAACGTTTTCCGTAGAGCAACGGCTGCTCGCCACGGTCGCCAGGTAGAGTTCTATCAGTCAGGTGTGGAACTTTTAGGGGCAAGTGGACTGGTAGCAGATGCAGAAGTTCTTTTATTGCTGACCAATTGCTTAAATCAGTTAGGTTTACAGAAGTGGTACTTGACTTTAGGGGAAGCTGGACTGACGCGATCGCTTTTATCTCCCTTCCCGCCGCATCTTAAAGATCAAGTGCGCCAAGCAATTGCTCATCTTGACCGCGTGCATCTGGAAACTCTGCCCCTTTCTCCCGAATTACAGAAGCGGGCGATGTTTCTCTTTGATTTGCGGGGACGCCCTGCCGATGTTTTGCAAAAAGTGGCTAACCTGGATTTAGACTCATCAGAGTTAGCAATTGTTAATAATCTCAAATCTCTGGTGGAACTCCTGAATGAGATTACCCCCACTCCCTTTGAGTTAATCCTCGACTTGAGCCAAGTTAAAACCTTTGATTACTACACCGGAATCGTCTTTGAGGTAGTTAGTGGCACCCAGGCCAGTCAGCGAGTTTTGTGCAGTGGTGGTCGCTACGATCAATTGCTAGGGCTGTATCACCCTCAGGGAGAAACTTTTCCAGGAATTGGCTTTTGTCTCTATATCGAAGAGCTACACAATCTTTTGCTCTCAGAACCTCAGCTACCCCGCCAGATACCAGCGAGTGACTGGTTAGTAGTACCGCAGGGGCCTAATGCCGAAGCTGTTGCCTTTGCTTATGCCCAAAAACTTAGAGATTCTGAGCATTTAGTGCGAGTAGAACTTGAGTTGGGAGGACGCCAACCTAATGAAATTCGGGAATATGCTCGTCGCCGGAGCATTACTTACATTGCCTGGATTGAAGCTGATGGCACACCAGCAATTGAGAATGTTACTTAAAAGGTGGCAAGTGGCAGGTTGCCAATTTGAGCCAATGCTGTGATAAGCTGCTTACTCTTTAACCCTGTCTGCGGTTCCCAGCCAATCTTGGTAGGCTAAAAAAAAACAGATGTTGAAGATTCCTGAACAGAGAGAACACTGTGCCACACACGATTGTTACTAATACCTGCGAAGGTGTAGCTGATTGCGTTGATGCTTGTCCAGTTGCTTGCATTCATCCAGGTCCAGGCAAAAACGTCAAGGGTACTGACTGGTACTGGATTGACTTTGCCACCTGTATTGACTGTGGTATCTGTGTACAAGTTTGTCCTGTAGAAGGGGCGATCCTACCCGAAGAACGACCTGATCTACAAAAAACCCCTTAATAAAGATGACATTCGATTTATAGGCTACGAAGTTGAAGGTTGGAGTTTCCGACCTTCAACCCGCCAACCGTCAACCTTCAACCGATGACTTTACTAGTAGTAGAAGATGTACATGCAGGGTATATTAAAGACCTCAATATCCTGCAAGGCGTCAATTTTCAGATTAATCCAGGAGAATTGGTGGCAGTAATTGGCCCCAATGGTGCTGGAAAATCAACTCTCGTGAAAACTATTTTCGGGTTATTAACTCCCAACCAAGGCAGAGTTATTTTTAAAGGCAAGGATATAACTGGTCTGAAGTCGAATCAAATAGTGAAGCGGGGGATGTGCTACGTACCGCAAATTGCCAATGTGTTTCCTTCCCTTTCTGTAGAAGAAAATTTGGAAATGGGAGCATTTATCCGCCAAGAACCATTGCCACCTCTCAAAGAGAAAATCTACACCACTTTCCCGGTGTTAGCCGAACGGCGTCGTCAAAGGGCAGGTACTCTCTCTGGAGGGGAACGTCAAATGCTGGCAATGGGACGGGCTTTGATGCTTGAACCCGACTTACTACTCCTCGATGAACCCTCTGCAGCTTTGTCTCCCATCTTGGTTAACAGTGTGTTTGAGCAAATTAAAAAAATTAACCAAACAGGCAAAGCAATTGTTCTCGTAGAGCAGAATGCCCGCAAAGCTTTGGCAATGGCTGATCGAGGTTATGTACTCGACACAGGACGCGATCGCTTTGAAGGTCCTGCTCAAGACTTGCTCAACGATCCCAAGGTGGGAGAACTTTACTTAGGGATAAACGCATCACATTAATTGCAACCTATAAAGCAGCTAATTTATATAAGTATTTATTAAGTAATAACAAGCCAATTGCTACTATTGTTGCTATTTTTATGAGGATTGTGTAAACAAGACTAAGCTGAGAAACAAGATTTGGTAAACACTGGCGATCTGGCAAAAATTGCACTGAATAAAGGGGGAAAATATCAAAAAGACCTGAGATAACCAGGCTCATGAGCTACTGCCTGAACTCGAACTGCCCCAAACCCCAGAACCCAGAAGAGTCTAAGTTTTGCCTAGCCTGTGGTACAGAACTACTTTTAAAAAACCGCTACCGTGCGCTCAAGCCCAGAGGTTTAGGTGGATGTAGTAGAACTTTTAAGGCTTTAGATCAAGAGCGCAAACACCCTTGTGCAATTAAACTCTTTCTGCTCTCGCCTGAGCAAGATCAAGAAGCAACGGAACTGTTTAAACAAGAAGCCCTACAACTCTATGAATTGGGCAAGCATGAACAAATTCCCGAATTTTATGCCCATTTTGAGCAAAATCATCGACTGTATCTCGTGCAAGAGTTTATTGATGGTCTCAATCTCCGGGAAGAAATAGAACAACAAGGAACCAAAAGCGAAAGCCAAATTCGAGAGATGCTGGTCGATTTACTGCCAGTACTCCAGTTTATCCATCAACAAGGTGTGATTCACAGAGACATCAAGCCAGCCAACATTATGCGCCGTCGTAGTGACGGCAAATTTGTATTGATTGATTTTGGTGTAGCTAAACGCATAACAGCAACCGTTTTGCTAGGAAAAGAAACGATGATCGGCACGCTGGGATATGCACCAGCTGAACAACTAGAATCTGGCAATGCCTACCCTAATAGTGACCTCTACGCTTTAGGAGCAACTTGTATTCACCTCCTCACTGGCAAGCATCCTTTTGAACTCTATAACCCGATAAAAGGCTGTATCAACTGGCGAGAAAACCTGCCCCAAAAGCAAAAGATTAGTCCTAAGCTAGGTAAAATTTTAGATAAATTAATTCAACCTTTTACTAAAGACCGCTATCAATCAGCTAATCAAGTATTAGAAGATCTTAATCAACCTGAAATAGCTCCAAAAATTACCTTTCCTGTAATAATTCCTTACTCTGCTTCTGTGAGGTATCCTACTCAGAGTGTGCTTGGCAAACTGCTGATATCGAAAAGAGGAGTTGACTGTACAAGATTAAGAAACTTAATTGCAGCTAGGAAGCGAACAGAGGAGAAAACCCACAAAAAAATACTGGCAGTTCTGAGGCAAAAGCGGCAAGGCTATCTTAACAACGAAAACAGCAAAAAGTTTTCCTACCAAAAGCTCCACACCCTTAGCCGCAGATGGACGCGGTTTGGTCTGAAGACTTTTGCAGAGTAGACCAGATTAGATTTTGGGGCAGAATCCGTATAGGAACTTTGAGAACCGTAAAGGGTCAATTGAGCGCTAGTAGAGCTTTTCTGTGGTTCGTAGTGAAACTCTGGGTTAAGAATTGCTTAATTACTTCAAAGTAGGAAAAAGTTGTCCAAAAGTAGGGATGTTGTCAGAGGCGACAAGGGGAAGCAGTAAAGGTCACAATAAGTAGAAAGCCTGCCAGTGCCCTGACCATGAGCTACTGCTTTAACCCCAATTGTTCCAAACCCCGAAACCCTGACGACGCAAAGTTTTGTCTCACCTGTGGCACTAAACTACTGCTGAAAGACCGCTACCGTGCAATCCAGCCCCTCGGTCTAGGCGGATGTAGTAGAACATTCAAAGCAATAGATCAAGACCGTCTCCAGCACCCCTGTGTGATTAAGCTCTTTTTGCTGTCTCCTGAACAAGACCACAAGGCAACAGAGTTATTTAATCAAGAAGCCCTACGATTGTATGAATTGGGCAAAAATGAGCAAATTCCTGAGTTGTATGCTCATTTTGAACAAGATAATCAACTTTATCTGGTGCAGGAGTTTATCGACGGGAAGACCTTATTGGATGAATTACAAGACCAGGAAACACAAGTAGTTAAACCTTACAAAGAAAGCAAACTGCGGAAGCTGTTGGCTGATTTGTTGCCAGTACTCAATTTTATTCATGAGCAAGGTGTAATACACCGAGACCTCAAGCCAGCTAATATTATCCGCCGTTGTAGTGATGACAAATTTGTCTTAATTGATTTTGGTGGGGCTAAACAAGCAACAGGAAGAGTTCTCGCAGACCAGGGAACGATGATTGGTACGCTGGGATATGCACCTGCTGAACAACTACAGTCTGGCACTGTTCATCCTGCTAGTGACCTCTATGCTTTGGGTGCAACTTGTATTCATCTGCTGACTGGAGTGCACCCTTTTGACCTCTATAACTCCCTCGAAGGTAGTTTGAACTGGCGAGGAAGCTTGCCAGAAGAGACGAAAATTAGCCCTCAATTGGGGGAAATTTTAGATAAGCTGGTGAAAAATATGGTTAAAGACCGTTATCAATCAGCTACTCAGGTACTACAAGCTCTTAATCTATCTGATATAGCTACCAAAATTACTGCTCCTCAGATAAATCCTCAGTTAGCTGTTATTGACTATCTTCAGCAAAGCTTGTTAGACGAATCTCCTACTTCAGAAAGAGAGATTGACTACACAAAATTGCAAGACTTACTTTCAGCAAAAAAATGGCAAGAAGCAGACGAAGAAACTCGTCAGAAAATGTTGGAAATTATGGGTAAACAGCAACGAGGTTATTTAGATAACGAAGATATGCAAAAGTTTCCCTGTAAGGATCTATTTACTATTAATCAATTGTGGTTAAATTACACTAACGGCTGCTTTGGCTTCAGCGTCCAAAAGCAGATTTGGATTGAGGAAGGGGGAAAACTTGGAATATACGACTTGATGGCTTACGAAAAGTTTGCTGTTCGTGTGGGTTGGCGAGAAAATGATACCTGGAAATCTTATTCTGAGCTAACCTTTGTTTCTGAAAAACCTCCAGGACATCTACCTTTGAGTTTGAGTCTAGGGTGGGGTACTGGTGCTATAAAGTTAGTGGGAGTTGAAGGTGCGGTAGAGGCTGATTGTTTTTTCTCACGTGTCGATAACTGTAAACTCTAATAGGGAAGGTGGAAAATAGAAAATGGAAAATTGAGCTGTAAATATCAGTATCTGTCTGATAAACTTAATCTTCTATTGCTAATTTTCTATTAAGACTTACGACAATTTCACTCTTTCTTACTTAACTAACTCCAATTCTCTAAGTACTCTTGCTAGAGCCGCGGTTTTAAAATCAATTTTCAGCGCGCTATGAAAGTTTGGCTTTACAGTAACGTCGTTAATTGTGTAAACATTGACAAAGCCCCATTGGACAGCTTTTTTGGGAATTAATTCAACCTATTTTTTGAGGTGGACTGTACTTAAATTCAGCGCCATTTCAAGGCTCGGGTGCTCACCGTCACAGAAATTAAGGCAGAACGTGGATAAGCCTTAAATACTTCAAAACCCTAGAAGTCAATAACTGGGTGTTCGCGTTCTGTTTTGGAGAGCTGTAGAAGAGGCGACTCCTTCATTGAGTTTAATTATCTTGGCGAAAGCTTTGAGGCAGGCAGGAATTGATTTAAATACCGTGTGTCCTAGAGAAATTAACGCTTTCGGACAGAACGACCTCTACTCGCGGGCGCTAGCATCAACGGGCAAGCCGACTCAATGATCAAAGAATCCTCATGCGTTCACTCCGAGGAGTGTCAATACTCTTCATCAGTTCCTGGTGCGGCAGAGTTTTTTGCCTAAGCTATGACAGTAGCACAGTTGGTCTGAGGAAGTAGGGTAATTAATTGTCAAAAAGTGCGTGGATTTACGGGCAGGACAAGACTGCTGTTGAGAGTAAAGTTGATCTAGGCACGAACTTTCCCTAGGGCTGCCAAGAAAAAGATGTTGTTAGTTGTCGCCTAGGTGCCATAGCCTAATCTCAGATGCTTGGGCTTAACTGGGGTGATTTTTAGGATTTCCATATGTGCGTCCCATGCTCGCCAGCAATTTTATCGTCAGAAATTTCAGTCGAAAAGTCGTCCGTCTTAATCCGCGCCAAAGTCTCTCAACCCAAATCGGACTGGGGATAGCCCTACTTGCCCTAATATTCTCAACTTTAACCAGTCTGGCTATTGGTCAAAATACTGGTCAGCAACTCAGAGCGGATCGAGGACAATCCCTAGCCGAGCTATCCTATTTTCTCAGCGAGCGGTTAGATCGGAGTATGTTCGAGCGCTACCGCGAGCTCCAGATTGTGACGACACTGGAGAGTATTTACAATCCCAATACTCCTATCTCTGAAAAGCGCCGGATTTTAGAGAAGTTACAGAGCACCTATCCAGACTACGCTTGGATTGGATTGACCAACCCGACAGGCAGGGTTGTTGCCAGTGCTAATTCTCTCCTAGAAGGTAAAGATGTTTCTGCTAGGCCTTGGTTTCACAAGGCTTCAACCAGTCCCTATGTCGGCGATGTCCATGAAGCTGTAATACTAGCTAAACTGCTACCTAACTCGACTAGAGAACCACTGCGATTCGTCGATGTGGCGGCACCAGTGACAGATGATAATGGAACTTTTCGGGGAGTTTTAGGTGCACATCTGTCATGGAATTGGGCAAAAGAGGTAGAAGAATCTCTCTTAGAACCCATGTCAAAAGACTCCCAAATAGAAGTGCTGATTCTATCTAAAGATAATGCTGTACTACTCGGCCCTCCCAGATTAACCTTTAAAAAACTAACCTTCAATAGCCTCCAAGGAATTCCTATTCAGTCACCGAGTTATCAAGTTGAAACTTGGCCCGAAGGGAAAGCTTATCTTACCGGCTTAAGTCGTACTCAAGGACATGAAGACTATCCTGGACTAGGGTGGAAGGTTTTAGTGCGGCAACCTACTGCGATCGCATTTGCTCCAGTGAGACAACTGCGGCAGCAAATATTTTGCTGGGGATTACTTTTGGGCATCCTTTTTGCTGGCTTAAGCTGGATTTTTGTCGAACGCATTACTCATCCGCTACTAGCGATTGTTGCTGTTGCTGAACGCCTCCGTCAAGGCGAACCCAATGTCAAGATTTCGGTATTACCTGGCAAAGATGAAGTAGCGAGACTTTCCCAGTCATTAAACAAACTAGTAAATACTCTTCGTGACAAGGAACAAGCTTTACTGGCCACTAATACCCACTTAGAAACTGCCAAGCAGGAGTTAGAGGACTATTCCCAAACCCTAGAAATAAAAGTGGAACAGCGAACACAGGAATTAAAAGAAGCTAAGGAAGCAGCTGAGGTTGCTAATCGTGCTAAAAGCGAATTTTTAGCAAATATGAGCCATGAACTCCGAACCCCCTTAAACGGAATTTTGGGTTACACCCAAATTCTCAAACGAGAAAAATCTCTGCCCTCCAAGCAAGAGGATGGCTTGAAGATCATTCACCAGTGCGGTGAACACCTGCTAGACCTGATCAATGATATTTTAGACCTCTCTAAAATTGAAGCTAGCAAAATGGAACTTCGTCTCAGCGAGTTTGATTTTCCAGAGTTTCTTAAAGGTATTACTGAAATCGTCCGTATTCGTGCTCAACAAAAGGGCATTTCTTTTACTTACAAAACTCTTTCTCTTCTCCCCATTGGCGTCCGTGGCGATGAGACAAGGTTAAGACAAGTCTTAATCAATTTACTGGGCAATGCCATCAAGTTTACCGAAACTGGAGGAGTTGTGTTTACGGTTAGAACGGTAACATGTGTCAATAATCTCTCAATTACCTCACCTACTTTACCACCCACAACTAACTCATCTGTCATCAAAATTAGGTTTCAGATTGAAGATACAGGCATTGGCATAGAAAGAAGTAAATTAGCAGAAATTTTTTTACCGTTTCAACAAGTAGGCGGGACTCAAAATTTAGTGGAAGGAACAGGCTTGGGACTGTCTATCAGTCAGAAGTTAGCGCAAGTAATGGGTGGAGAAATCAAGGTAAACAGTATAGTAGGTAAAGGCAGCGTTTTTTGTCTGGATTTAGAATTGCCTGAAGTTTCGCAATGGCGTGCCCTAGATCAGGTTAACTCGCGTAACATTATTGGTTATCACGGGTCTAAGCAAAAAATTTTGATTGTAGATGACCAATGGCAAAACCGCTCGTTTTTGGTCAATTTACTTAAGTCTCTAGGGTTCAATATAGTTGAGGCTAGTGATGGTAGAGATGCTCTGAATAAAGCCGACGAGTTTGAGCCGGATCTAATTTTTATGGACTTAGTGATGCCAGTGATGAATGGCTTTGAAGCTACCCATCGGTTGCGACAAGAAACAAGGTTTAAAGACATTGTGATTATTGCTACATCTGCCAGTGTTTTTGACCGTCAACAATGGTTGGCTCACGAAGCCAATTGTAATGATTTCCTCTCTAAGCCAATCAACATAGACGAACTACTAAAATATTTGAAGTTCTATTTAAAAATGGAATGGATTTACCAAGAGTCAGATGAATTGAATATTGAAAATTATGCCTCGCAGACTACGGCAATGGAACAGGAACAAACTGCTACTGAAGTGATTGCTCCACCTTCGGAGGAACTTGCTGTTCTGTTTGATCTGGCAATGAGAGGAAATATGAACGGCATTATCGAACAAGCCAGGAAATTGGAACAGTTAGATACTCAATTCGTGCCGTTTGCCTTACAGCTGCGTCAACTTGCCAAAAAGTTTCAGATAAGAAGAATCCGTGAGTTGATCAAACACTATAGGGAGAGTCGTGAATGAGCAGGGAAACTTCAGAAAAAGGGAGCATTTTAATTGTCGATGACAATCCCACAAACTTGGGCGTGTTATCCGATTATTTCAGTGATTCTGGTTGGGAGATTTTGGTTGCTCAAGATGGTGAAGCTGCAATTGAAACAGTTGAATATGCTCACCCAGATATCGTACTCTTGGATATAATAATGCCGGTAGTTGATGGATTTGAAACCTGCCGTCACTTAAAAGCTAATCCCTCAACAAAAGATATTCCTGTTATTTTTATGAGTGCACTCTCGGAAACAGTAGATAAAGTCAGAGGGTTTCAACTGGGAGCGGTAGATTATATTTCTAAGCCAGTTCAGCAAGAAGAAGTTTTAGCACGCGTTAATACACATTTAAGTATCCGAAATTTGACCAGGAGGCTCCAAGAGCAAAATATTCGTCTACAACAAGAAATTCGCAATCGTCAGCAAGCGGAGGAGCAGTTGCTAGGATTGCAAGCTGAGTTATACCAAGCACTAGCTCAAGAAAAAGAACTTAACGAGCTAAAATCTCGAATCATCTCTACAATTTCCCATGAGTATCGCACGCCTTTGACAATAATTTCTTCATCAGCAGAAATTCTTGAAGCTTACCGTCATAAGCTAGATGAATCAAAGCAACTCAAACATTTGGAACGTATTAAAATTGCAGCTAACCACCTGACAGATTTAGTTAATGATGTCCTTTTCCTCTCCCGTGTTGAATTTGAAAAATTGGAGTTTCAACCAGAATTCATCGACTTAGTAAGCTTTTTTAGAGAATTAGTAGAGGAGCTACAAGTCGGAGTCAACGAGGCACATCAGTTAATTTTTACTAGCTCAGGCGAGTGTAGGCAGTTCTACGGAGATACTAAATTGCTACGGCAAATCTTCACAAATCTCTTCTCCAATGCCTTTAAATATTCTCCCAACGGCGGTAAAGTTTCCATCCAACTGATTTGTGAAACTCATCAGGTAATACTCCAAGTCGGTGATCAGGGAATTGGCATTCCTCCCGAAGATCAAGGCAAGTTATTTGATTCCTTCAATCGAGGTAAAAATGTGGGTACAATTGCGGGAACAGGTCTAGGGTTATCGATTGTCAAAAAGTGTGTAGAACTTCACAATGGTAAGATTTTGGTGGAGAGTGTCGTTGGTACAGGAACTACATTTACTGTTAGCTTACCTTTGAGAGAACCCATAAATCTTCCAATAGGGACTCACCAGCAGCAAAACTACGACTGAATTAAATCGGCTAAGAAAATCTCAGAGAATGCAGCAATGGTATCAGTTTGCGGACAAAAAAGTCCTTATGCTAACTGATTGAACTGTTATCTTAACTTTAAGTAATGATTTTACAAATACGCCCAAGCGCAAGTAAAACAGCGATGACTCTAACACCGCCGATTATCGGCATCATGAGTTGCAAACATCAGGAATACAAACATTTTTACTCACCCGTTGGTTATGCTCAAGCTGTACAACGTTCAGGCGGTATACCTGTCTTGCTGCCCATGGTTCAACAAGACCCAGCAGTGGTTATGGACATCGTAGATGGTATAATTTTCCCTGGTGGTGGTGATTTGCACCCATCTCTCTACAACGGAGTGCATCATCCGACAATTTACGGCGTAGACTCAGAAAGGGATACGAGTGAGCTGGCAATGGCTCGGCTAGCACTGCAACTAAACAAACCCCTGATGGGTATCTGTAGGGGTTTGGAAGTACTCATGGTGGCAAGCGGTGGTGACTTGGTTTCCCACGTGCCAGAAGAATTTGGTGAGGATGTGGCTCATCGCCTTGAGCAGTTGATACCTTCTAAGCACAGTGTACGGATTTTACCAGGAAGTCGGTTAGCAGCAATTATTGGCAGCCCAGAGGCAATGGTTGTGTCTTGGCACCATCAAGCCGTGCGTACAGTGCCACTAGGTTGGCGCATTACAGCACAAGCGGCTGATGGTGTCATCGAAGCACTCGAACACGAAGAGCATCCTTTTGCGATTGCACTTCAGTGGCATCCGGAACTCTCACTAGTTGATCCTGCTCATTTAGGCATATTCGAGGCTTTTATTGAAGCTGCTAGTCTCCAGAAAGCAGCCCCATGCAATTTTTGACCCTACTGGGTATATAGAAGCAGGGCAGAAACATCAGGGAGCAAACTGCTATTTCTTTTCTTCCCTGCGATTATCACAATATCAACGAAGGCAAACAATAACGACTTGATATAGTAACTCCCTAGTCAACTAGATTTATTTCTGTTGGCGCTGCGAATAATCCAGTAGCTGATTGATAAAGACAAAATCGCGATACCAAGACCAATAATATCTAGTCCAGAGGTTTTATCAATATCAAGAATAATAATTTTACGAGCAACGGCGATTAGAGAAGTAACGATTACCAACTCTACCTGAAGAACGTGTTTTTTGAGGTAGGCAGTAATATTTTCTAAAATTTCCAGAGCAATCAGGATGTTTAGAAATAAGCCAAAAATCTTGAACAACGTGGCTTTAAATAAACCTTCAGAATCAGAAAATAATTCATAAACAATGAAATATGTCAGGTCAATAACAGCAAACAGAATTACCAGCACCATCAAAAGGGATAGTACTTTGGAGACGACAACTTCAATGGATTCAAGAAATGCCAAAAAGTTCTCATCTTTGCTGAACTGCTGAATTTGCTGCGCTAGTTTTTTTAATTGCCTCATTTTAACTCAATGCTAATATTCGAGGACGTCCGGCACGAAGAGGAAAGCTGTTGAGATATTCGGTAGGTTTGCTGGGGTCAAATTCCTGCTTGTCGATGAAAACTTCAGCGGGCTCAATCTTGAGCTGATCGCTTGGTAAGGGTAGATTCAATTTCTCAGCAGCATCTTTGTAGATTTCAGTCGGATAAATGCGATCAATGATTTCATCTGCATCAGAAGGATAATCATATATGTCAATTTGACGCCATCGAATCATCTGAGTCAACAGCCAAATTCCGTGAGAACGCCAAGGGTAATTAGCATGCTCTGGCGACTGCAAATAATCAGTATCTTGATAATGGAATATGTAGTAATCAGGAATTTTTACAACCCTTTGTTGTTCATCAAAACCACCATAGTGATAGTTACCTAATAGAGATGCCTCGATATATTGCGCATCAGTATCAAGGTATTGACTTTGAGAGAGTATCTGGGCAATAGACTGCCGATTTTCTCGCTGATCGCAGAACCGACAAGCTTCCAGCAGAGCAGCTACTAAAGCTCTAGCTGTGTTAGGATTCTCCTCAATCCATGGTTGCATTGTTGCCAGTACAATTCCTGGATGACCTTTCCAGATATTGCGACTGACGTAACTGGTGAATCCTATATTTTCCCAAGCCGCCTGCTGATTCCATGGTTCGCTCACGCAGTAGCCATTAACTACCCCTGCTTGGATTTTGTAAATCATTTGGGATGGTGGAAACTCAACCATCTCAATGTCTTTTTCTGGATTAATTCCCATCGCCGATAGCCAGTAGCGACTGAGATAGTTTTCCATTGACGCGGAGAAATTAATGGCTAATTTCGGGGGTTCATCTAACCCCTTAACGTACTTCCTATAAGCGTCGGCAAACTCCTGAAACTGAAAGTATTCTGTTGAGGGACGAATTCCTGCTTCCCAGGCTTTTTTATCCAGAGTAATACTGCCACCATTGAGGTTGAGTACCATCAGAGAAACCATGGGAGCATCGGCTGAACCAAGCTGACTAAACATTGGCATGCCAAACAAGGCAGGTGAGGCGTCCAAATTACCTTCAACTAAACCATCTTGGACAGCTTGCCAGTCATTTTGCTTGCTGAGGCCGACATTAAGACCATAACGCTCAAAAAAACCTTGTTCTTTAGCAACAATTAGGGGGGCACACTCCGTTACAGGAATAGTACCAAGAGTGAGATAAGTTTTCTCCAATTTGCCAAAACTGGATGCTTGAGAATCTTTGGAGGAGCGATCGCCTGTAAGGAAATCGAAGAAATTGTTAGATTCACAGGCAGCGAGACTGAATCCTGCACTTGCAAGACTCAGATATTTGAGAAAATGGCGACGCTCCATGCTGCTTGTTGCCCCAAAACATAGATCTATATAGTCTCAGATTTTGCACCAAGACTACTTGATCTCATGTCCAATTCAATTTCAGGGCAAAACAGTAGGAGAAGAGGTAAAGAAAAAGAGACCAAGGATCATCTCGCCTCTTTACCCCTTTCCATTAAAATTTACCCACCTGACTAAAGTGGCCCGTTGATTTGAACCTCTGGCCCTGGTGTAAAGTCCGGCACAAAATCTGGCAGCGAGTTTGGTGGAGTCGATCGCACCGGGGTAGGGGACAATTGGCGAGTAAAACCCTCAGCCGCAATACAAGTGCTCATGGTTCTTGCCGTAGAGAAATCCGTCTGATTACTCAGACCAATAACGCAACTAGAAAAACGAAGAGGCAACAGACTACGATGACAGTGATCCAGCACTGAACTTATATCTGAGCTTTCGGTGCGTCTATTAATTTCAACTACACATTTCCCCAATTCTACAGGACGCCGTACTCGCGTACAAGAAGCCAAAGCTCGATCAGCGATTGCTGGTGTTACTGAAGCCATTCTCAGAACGCATTCTGACAAGTCCATTGGCTCAAGTGCCTCTGCACAGGCTGTAGAGGCTAAGCTTGGAGAAATATTAGCCCGCAATAATTCGGCAGAGCAAACGGCAAATTTATTCGAGGCGGCGGTAGCTTGACCACCGGGAATTGCCATAGCTAATAAGCCAGCTATTGCTAGTTGACCAGCACACCATTGGAAGTAAGGCGCGAGGCCACGATTTCGAGAACTCGAACTGTGTCTAGTGCTACTTTGTCTGCTCATAATTTTTCTATGCAAAGATTTCATAGGTCATCCTACCTGGTTGGGAGCTTTTACTAACTAGAAACGGGGTTACAGTCGCTCAGTTCTTTGTTCTCAAGTTTAGCTGCAAGCTTAGTAGATAAAGGATGAGTGCCACAACAACAAAGCCATAGGGTAAGTAAGCAGGATTGTTTAGCCAACCAAAAATTACCGGTATGGCAGTTTTGCCAATGTAAGCAGCGTAGAGAAAGTACGTCAGTGCTACATGACCGCAGCTCTCTTGAAGCAAAGCAAACAGCGTGGCAAACAGTGGACCATAAAAAAATGCAGCTAGAGGAAGCAGAAGAGCTAGCTGCGGAATTAGGGTTAGTGTGAGGAAGACTAAAGAGCCTCCTAACAAAAACGACAAGGACTTTGCTGGCTGCTTTCCTACCCAACCCCCTAAGGTTATCTTGCCTAGGGTAATGCAGCTCCAATATAGGGAGAGTAAAGTCCCCGTCAGCGTGACACTAACACCTCTATAGAGTAGGTAACTGCTGCTCCATGTTCCTAAAGCACTTTCTAAGCCCGTGTACAACATAATGAGCAACAAAAATATTGCAGCTCGACGCCAAGGCATCTTATCAGCTTTAGGCACAAAACCTTGCACTGCTGGAGCTTGCCAGACTAGGGCAACTGAGACTAAGGCGAGTATGGCACAAAGGGCAAAGACTGTTCTCCAAGGTAACAAAGAGTCCAGCAGGGGAGCGCTGATTGCTCCTAAGCCAAAAGTCGCATTTGCCCAATTAAGTAACTTGACCCTTCGCTTGGGATGAAGCTCGCCAACTAAACTATTGCATTGTAGACAGAGGATACCATCTCCCGATCCGCTCAAAACAGCACCAACCAAAATACCATTAAAGTTGGGGTAGCTAACGCTCATCAAAAAGGCAATTCCGATAATGCTCAAAGATAGAGCGATTAGGGGATGGCGCTGGCGACTCCTAGAGGCTAGGCTGATGCCTATTAAACTGCCTAGGAGAAACAAGTTATAAAAGCATCCCAGACAAAATTCGTCGCCAAACTCAGCTTGCCACTGAGGAAAAACAGCTCCAGGCAAAGCCACAATTTGACCATGCAAAAACAGTCCGAGAAAGCTGCCGATAGTCAAACGTAGTTTATTAAGTTTACTAACTGTCGGTATTTGTTGAGAAGCAGTTGTAGCAACCCACTGGGGAAGGCATTTCATATCATTTACCTTTGCCAAGGTATTGTGAAGAATTTCCAAAAAGAGAGAGATACTAGCTGGGTTGCTAAATTGTTCTATGCCGAAGCTATCTGACTCAATATCATTTTGGTATCCATCCTGTGGAGGAGTAAGAGTATATCTTTAAAGAAATGCCTAAATGCTCTCTTCTAGAGAGGAGAAGTTTCTTTCTCTGGTTCACAGTAAAATAGCTAGCAAAAAAAGGGGATGAGTCACACTTAAAATTACTTCCAAGTAGAGAAGAATATATAGAGCCGGAAGCAGACTACTTTTGTCTAAGGTAAAGTGGAATACACTGATCCCCACAGCATTCCGGATGTTATTCTAGACTTTTGATTAAGCTGATAAGTTGCTTAACTTAGTAGCAAAACTTAACTACTAAGTTAAGCAACGGCTAGGAGAAACATAGACTTTCCCTTTAAAAGGGAACAGGATTTTTATAGTGTTGTCCTAGGCTACGGGTAGCAGTAATAGGTAATAGCTTTTGGGAAAAAAACTTTGGACTCGCCAGGTGATTCAAAAAAAGGCAGCGTATTATTATTTATTACTTATTATTTATTACTTATTACCCTTCGCTCCGCTCAAGGGCATGCTTATTACTTATTTTGAAGTATCCTTCTTGGTGGCTTCTGATTTAGCTAGAAGACAGCCATGACCACAACTGTTTTGCCGTAAAATCAGCAACAGCCATTATTGCTCCAGCAGAACACAAATGCTCTGGTGGATGAGTTGAGGCGATGCCAATAGTGCGGATACCTGCTCCTACAGAAGAGTGAATTCCCGAAGGAGAGTCCTCAAAAGCAATTACTAACTCTGGAGTTAACCCTAGGCGATTGAGAGCTGACAGATAGGGGGCAGGGTCAGGTTTGCCTGCTGCTACATCATTTGCTAAAACTACTGTATCAAAAATATTCGTCAGGCCAAGTACTGACAGCATAAATTGAGCGTTTTTTGGTGGGGCATTAGTAACAACGGCTCGTTGTAATCCCAATTTATTTGTCCATGCCAGCATATCTAATAACCCAGGAAGAGGTTGGAGGGACTGGCTCAGTTCACGGAAACGACTTTCTTTTTTTTCAGCAAGTTGTTGACTTTCTGCTAATGTTAAATTGGGCAAAATGTCGGCAATAATCAATGAATTGAGACGACCGCTGATACGAGTTTTATAGAAAATTTCGTCAATTTCTATTCCGTAATCTCGCAAAACTTCTTGCCAGACCTGATAGTGGACTGGATCGGTATTAACTAAAGTTCCGTCTAAGTCAAATAAAATGGCAGCTAACATATTTTTCCAAAAATGTTAAAGTTGACTGATTATTAAATAACCAGAATTTAGGGGCAAAACTTCTGCGACATTTTCAGCATCAAATACATGCAATTAGATACAATTAAGTTTTATTAAGTTCCTCAAGTAAGATTACCAAAGAGTTGGATGAATTGCGGTAAAATCCCTTACATTAAGTAATTAAGTCAGTAAAAGGTTTTTCATAATACCACCAAGAAACAAATAATTACAGACTAAAAATCGGTAGTCGCAAATCAAGAAAAATATTACTTCTGATAACTCATGTTTCCCATATAGCTACAGATGCGACTGGTCTTCAGTCAGTATAATTCTCTGGTATAGGTGGATACTTATTAAAATAAATTGTGAGGTCAAGCTCATGAATAGCTCCGGAACCTCAACCAGAGTACTATGGCTACAAGTCTGGGGACTGGCTGCCGTGCAGGGTACGATCGCTTTAACTTGGGTAATTTACAATCTTTACCTACTAAAGTTACTGACTCAGTTTGGTTTTCCCGCAGGACTAGCTACTGGCCTGTTGATTTTAGAAAATATTTTGGCAGCCGTCATGGAACCCTTGATGGGGGGTCTTTCTGACCAATTTCAGCATTGGGTTGGCAGTAGATTTCCCTTCATTTCGGTGGGAGTTATCTTAGCCTCAGCTTTATTCATCGCGATTCCTGCCTTTGTGGTTTTTGGCTCAGCTACAGCCGCGTTGCGCTGGGTATTGCCCATACTGATGGTAAGTTGGGCTTTGGCAATGACGGTATTTCGCAGCCCAGCGCTGTCACTACTGGGGCGCTATGCTTTTGCCAGTAACCTACCCCAAGCAGCCAGCATCTTGACTTTAGTAGGGGGGTTAGCTGGAGCAATGGGTCCTTTGGCTAATCAATTTATCCTCAGCTTAGGACCAGTAGTAACTTTTTCTGTCGGATCCTTGGTGATGCTGGGATCAGCAACAGCACTGAAGTTTGTCAACCCTGACAGCAGCGTACAGCAACAAATGCCAGAGTCTGCTCCCAGCTCCAAACCGAAAAGTAGTTGGCGGCAAATTTCCTTGCCTCGACTGGGGTATGTCTTCGCAGCCGGGGTAGGAGTAGCCCTGGGATTTCGTCTGATGATGCAAACCTTTCCTCGAATTCTGAGTACTCAAGTTCCCGATGCTAATAAAGGCTTAATTCTGGGCGGCATTTTTATTGCTCTCGCCCTGACAGCAATTCCAGCAGGAAACCTGGCTACCCGCCTGGGAAACCGCCAAGCCATGAGCTACGGTTTATTTGCCATGGCTGGTTTGATGTTACTGATGATGTTAACTCACAATGGGGTAATTGCCTTCGGGGTAGCGATCGCACTTGGTGCCACTTTCAGCTTAGTTTCTAATGGCACGATTCCCTTTGCCCTCTCAATGGTGCCAATGGATAAAGCAGGCTTAGGTACTGGCATTTATTTTAGTGGTGGAGCCGTTGCTTCTAGTGTATTTGGTGCTCTGTTTAGCCAGCCGGAAAGTCTGACGCCGACTGCTGGTGCTTTGATTGGAGCAATGGCATTTTTAGCCGGTGGTCTTTTTGTCGCAGCTAGCAGTAAGCTCAAACAACCAGTATTTGAGGCTCACTGACGGACAAAATAGGCGTTGCACATGGGGCACAAAGGAGAGCGTGGGGACAAGGTGGGTAAGGAAGATAAGGTGGAGAGGAATTGCCCAAAAATAAACGCAGATGAACGTTAAATTCGATCTGCGCTTACAAAAAAAGAGGTCAGGAAAAGTCTTTAATACTCAGGTACGGAGGAGTCAACCTCCCGACTCCAAGCCGTAATCCCACCTTTAACATTAGTACCCTCAATACCCGCGTCCTTGAGAATTGCCAACGCCTTGGCGGAACGACCACCCATCTTACAATGAGCAATCAAGCGGTGACCATTGAGCAATTCCTTAACTTGTTCAACACCAGGGCCCTTTTCAATTTCTGGCAACGGCACAAGAACTGAGCCAGGAATCTTGGCAATATCGTACTCGTTAGGATTGCGTACATCAAGCAGCACAAAATCCTGAACACCGCTATCTAGTAGCTGCTTGAGTTCCTGCACATTGATCTCTTGCATTTCTTTCTGCCGTTTTGCTTCTTCTTCTTTAGCTTGAGTTATGCCACAAAATTGTTCGTAGTCAACCAACTCCTCAATTACTGGTCTTTCTGGGTTGGGTCGCAATTTCAGCTCACGGAAAGTCATATCCAAAGCGTTATAGAGCAACAAACGTCCACTGAGGGTGTTACCTTGACCCAGAATAATTTTGACGGTTTCCGTTGCTTGAATAACGCCGATAATTCCTGGTAGAATCCCCAGAACACCTCCTTCTGCGCAAGAAGGCACCATTCCTGGTGGCGGTGGTTCGGGAAAAAGATCTCGGTAGTTGGGCCCTTCTTGGTAGTTAAACACCGTTGCTTGCCCTTCAAACCGAAAAATTGAACCGTAAACATTCGGCTTATTGAGCAGCACGCAAGCGTCATTAACCAAATAGCGGGTCGGGAAGTTATCGGTGCCATCTACGACAATGTCGTAGGGTTCAATAATTTCTAAGGCATTTTCAGAACTTAAGCGCGTTTCATAGAGATCAACCTGACAGTTGGGATTAATTTCCTGAATCCGGGTTTTAGCAGACTCAATTTTCGGTTTGCCTACCCAAGATGTGCCGTGGATCACTTGGCGTTGCAGATTAGAACTGTCAACAATATCAAAGTCCACAATACCGATACGCCCGATCCCAGCGGCAGCTAGGTACAGTAATAAAGGTGAACCCAACCCACCAGTACCGACACACAAAACACTAGCAGCTTTGAGTCGTTTTTGACCTTCTAACCCTACTTCTGGCAAGATAATGTGTCGGGAGTAGCGTGCGTATTCTTCTTGGTTGAGCTGGACTTGATCCAGATTGGGATTTAACATGGCAATTTTGTAGGGAGCACAAGACTAATAGCCTATCGAGAAATTGGGAGTTGTGGAGATAGGCAGTTTTAGATCTTGGAGTTTGAGCGACATATACCACCATCAACGTTGAGCAGTTGAAGGCTACCGTGCCCAACTAAGCAAGATCTTAGGCTCTGATCGTGATCATTTCCTCTGGCTGGAACTGGTGCTCTTCATTTAGTACCCAGCTCTTGAGGTCACAAGCTTTACCTTGTTGAACGGAAACAATAATATACGAATATTGCTGCCAAGCGATCAACCGATCAAATTCTGAGGGAATAGCTGGGTGGTCGGGGTGAGAGTGGTAGATGCCGATAATGTCGAGGTTGCGATCGCGTGCGTCTTTTTGGGCTTTAAGCATTACCGCTGGTGCTATGCTGAATCTGCTACCTTTGCTAGATGGTTGCTGCCCTAAAGCATCAATTTCGCTAAAACCCTCAGCCACTTGATTATCCCAAGCATTTTTTATCGGCAAGACCTCAATCAGAGTTTTGACATCGCCACTAAGCTTTCCCAAGAGTAAACCACAGCACTCCTCAGGGTAAGTGCTTTCTGCATGGACCTGGATACTCTGGAGATGATAATTCTGTATTTTTAGCACTGCTAAGTTTGCTGAAGGCACTGTCAAAACAATCTTCTTCTCGGAAAAAAATCCAGTTGATACGACCTAATGATGTGCAATTATTAAAAAGTAAAGAGAAGCTCTCCCAATCTATTTCAGTGAGGATGAGGAGATTGTCAGCACCAAAGACTATAGTACTCGATCACCGCCAAGTAAATACTGCGAGTTCACTCTTACCCCAGCCTTCCATTCTCGCTAGTTCAGGATGGAGCGACATTCACCTTGAGCTTTACCAACAACCCAAATTTGCCACCGCCGAGCATCAGCATACCATGCATGTGATTGCTTATGGGCTTGCGGACTCATCAGGAACTTGCTCATCAGGAGAACGATGGTTGGATGGAAAGCACAGCAGAGAACAACGCAGTACAGGAGATATTGCTGTCATTCCGGCGGGTATTTCTCATCGCTGTAGTTGGAATACTTCAGCTCAGTTTATGATTTTGGCAATTGAACCCGCACTCCTCAAACAAGTCGGTCAAGATTGGATAAATCCTGACCAAATTGAATTGATTCCTTATTTTATGACCAGACAAGATACTTTAATCCAGGGTATCTTTTCAACATTGAAAGAAGAAGTAGAATCTGGCGGAATCGGTGGTCATTTATTAGTAGATAGCCTCAAAATAGCTTTGGTGATTCACCTGTTAAGAAAGTATTGCACCACACAAGCAAAGCTTTCTAGTTATACAGGTGGATTATCTCAAACTAAACTTACTCTAGTTAGAGAATATATCAACGATCATCTCCATCAAGACTTGAAGCTAGTTGATCTTGCTGCGATCGCTCAGATGAGTCCGTATCATTTTTTGCGTCTGTTCAAGCAGAGTATAGGAGTAACCCCACATCAGTACATTTTGCAGCGTCGGATTGAAACAGCAAAGTCTCTATTAAAGAAGGGTGAACTCAGTATCGCAGATGTTGCAGCTACCCTAGGTTTTTGCGATCAAAGTCACTTTACGCGATATTTCAAGCGCATTGTTGGCGTTACACCAAAGCAACTCCGCCAAGCTTAATCGCAATAATTTACTAAAATCCCGCAACTTTTTCCTAGAGTCCTGAGTAGCAAATTTTCTAATCTGTTAGCAGGTTCTTTTGGAGAAAGATAATGCACATTGAAAAAGCGATGATTTCCAGCACTTTACCGATTGAGATGACTTTTCCTCTCTGGGGTTTAGCCATTTTCATTGTGTGGACAATTATTGTTGTTGCCCTTCTACTTATAGTTCGGGTTCGACATTTATCTGCGGGTGGTTCTGTAAAAGATTTTGCAACACCTAACGATGAAAGCTTGCTTTGGCGACTATTTAGGGTACACTCCAACTTGATAGAAAATCTTCCTTTATATGTAGGAGTTGTGTTTCTCCTAACGGTTCGGGGTATCTCCGGAACTGTTGTAGATTGGCTTGTTGTTGTCTATATTGGATTTCGCCTGATACACTCGGTGATTCACATTGCTAGTATCGATCCAGGGTTTCGGCTTTTCAGCTTAATGATCCAATTAATTTGCTTGCTTGTCTTAACGGGAATGGCACTCTTTTAGTTGAGGAAAAGGAGTTATTAATTACCTATATTTTCTCTATGTAGAAAGACATAGGACTTCCGCACCCCAGAAGCCAGTTTAAGGAATTCAGATTCTAGCTCCTGCGGTGCCGCTACGCTATTGCTCAGAATGACATAATCTGATAATCAGTGCGTAAGTTCTAAGACGGTAAAACCACAACGTATAAATCATTAATAATTTAAGGAACAGATGAGCATAGAAGAACTGTTAATCACTCGCCTGACAACTGATGAAGGGGAGAAAGCACAAGCAAGCATTGCCCTGTTTTGGGATACGGTACCCAGAAAAGAAACCATTATCAAATTTCTGAACAATTCTCAAAACATTCTCTTATCGGCAGAGCTAGATGAGGAACTAGTTGGTCAAGTCATTGCTTATATTCTCGATTGCTGGGATAAAGATGAATCAATGTTATTTTTGTATTCAATCGATGTCGCCCAAGCTTACCGACGAAGAGGAATTGGGACAGCCTTAATCGCAGCCGTCAGAAAGCTTGGTCGAGAGCAGGGTTGCTCTGAAGCATTTGTACTCACGAATCAAAGCAATCTGGCAGGTATGCAGTTATATCAATCTACAGGTGGTAAAAAATCAAACCCAGATGATGTTGTGATGTTTGAATATGATTAGTTGTATCGCAGTTTGTGAAATTTTTATGGTTTGGAGAAGGTGCCATGTTGTGCTACCTAATTGAAGTCAATTTGTCCAAATAAGTTGCTTCTTTCACCTCTACCCAATCAGTTCCACAGCAGAAGGTTTGATCTGCGGCGGGCGCACTTTAGCCTCAAGTAGGTGCTCAAGAACGGTAGCGAGGTTTTTGCAAAAACCAGTATGTACCCTAGACGTCTGGATGATTGTGCTTCGGGGTGCCACGAGCCAATGGAAACGCTCTCGTTGTGGGAGTTGACCGATAGGGCCGGATTGCTCTCCTCCAGAACAAATGATGGGGATAGCTGCTAGGTGGTTGCGAACTATTTCCACATCTAAGGTTGCATCGATCGCGATTAGTCGTTGCTCATTAAGTTCAATACGGGCTTCGAGGAATCTTCGAGTCGAACAGGAGACGATCGCTCCAACGTTAACAAACTCTTCCCGCTCAACTCTGGGAACGACGCGGACGATGGCGTAATCATACATAAAGCGATCGCGCACGAATAGCCTCCTCTAGGAAAATATGCGGTGGCTCTAGCCGCTTCAGTAGGTACTCAAGATAAGCCTCTCGATGTTGAGTGTTCCCGTTGAAGGGAGATTCGACCAGCCAAGTATCAGGAATCAGTTTAATAATGCTGTCAATGATCTCTGGTGTAAGCCGCTCGGTCATCTTTGAGTCTACCGCTTGCAGTTTACTAGCAAAGGGGAGTAAAACGTGATCTTTAATCGCAGAGAAAGGTTCTCGGCTGCGGTCACGGTAATTTTTCCAGGTGTAGTGGAAGTAAAGCGTTGCGCCATGATCGATCAGCCAAAGTCGCCGATGCCAAATCAGCATATTTGTGTTGCGCGGCGTGCGATCAATGTTGGTCACGTAAGCATCGAGCCAGACTACACAAGAGGCCAGTTCTGCGTCAATCTTCTGTGCGATCGGGTCAAAAGTCACAGAACCGGGGAGGTAGTCGAGCGCAAGGTTAAGACCAGCACTTGCCCGAATCAAGTCTTGGATTTCTGGGTCAGGCTCAGTGCGAGCCAGTTCAGGGTCAAGTTCAATGAAGACGATCTCTGGCACCAGTAGACCTAATGCACGGGCGATTTCTCCGCCTACTAGCTCGGCAATCAGAGATTTGATCCCCTGACCCGCACCACGAAACTTAAGGACATACATGCCATCATCATCGGCTTCCACGATTGCCGGAAGCGATCCACCTTCCCGCAATGGCGTGACATACCTCGTAGCAATGACGGTTCGCACAATTGTTCTCGGTTAAATTCCCTACATTACAATAGTCTGTCCCACTTACCAGGTTTTGTTCAATTAGCTGTTTACAATCAGATAAATTGCTTTTCCATCGGGGGATAGATGAATACGAGCCAATTCTCTAATTCTATAGATTACATAGCTCAATAATCTATAAATCTCATATACAGCCCTGCATGATTACTTTACCTGGAAAAGCGGCATCATTTTGGATAGACTCAACCCCTGAGGCTAACTCTTCACCCTTTGTCGATAATGTACTAGTAGATGTTGCTATTGTCGGTGCAGGGATAGCTGGTCTGACAGCTGCTACACTTCTAAAACGAGCCGGTAAAACGGTAGCTGTAATTGAATCGAGGCGCACAGCTATAGGCGTAAGTGGTCATACAACAGCAAAAATAACTTCTCTTCATCAGTTAATCTACGCTGACCTAATTAAGGAATTGGGCGAAGCCAAGGCACGGATTTACGGTGAGTCAAACCAGGCAGCAATTGAACAGCTTGCTAAATTAGTTAATGAAGAACAAATTGACTGTGATTTTAGCCGCCAAAGTACCTACACTTTCGCTGAATCTGCGGCAAATTTAGATAAAATCAAAGCTGAAGCTGAAGCTGCCATCAAACTAGGACTTCCTGCCTCATTCGTCACAGAAGCTTCACTGCCTTTTCCCATCGTCGGTGCTGTTCGTTTTGACAACCAAGCTCAGTTTCATTCGCGTAAATACTTGCTCCATTTAGCTAACAATATTCCTGGCGAAGGTAGTTATTTATTTGAAGAAACGCGGGTAGAGGGTGTTGATGAAGGTGAGCCTTGTTCAGTTAAAACTAACAAAGGGTTAGTCAAAGCTAAAGATGTGGTCGTGACTACGAATCTGCCAATCCTTGACCAGGGATTATTTTTTGCCAAAGCCTATCCCAAGCGTTCTTACATTATTGGTGCACGCATCGAGCCTTCTCAAGCACCACAAGGAATGTTTATCGGTGTAGGGGAAAATTACCGCTCAATTCGTACTACCCCTTATGAGGGTGGTTTGTTGTTGCTCATCGGTGGTGAGGGTCATAAAACTGGCAGTGTTGATGATACCGAAGAACGATTCCTGCGCTTAGAAGAATATGCTCGTTCTCGGTTTGGAGTGGACAAATTTGAGTACCATTGGTCAACCCAAGATATGGTTTCTTTTGATAAGTTGCCCTATATTGGCAAACTAACCCCTCTAAATAACCATACTTATGTGGCAACTGGATTTAGTCTGTGGGGAATGAGCAATGGTACTCTGTCGGGAATGATTCTCTCCGATATGATCTTAGGCATCGAAAATCCTTGGGCTGAGCTTTATGATGCCACTCGCGCCACACCTTTTGTTTCTTCAACTTCCCTCAAAGAAAATACCGATGTGGCTAAACATTGGGTAGGAGATCGTTTGAAGGGTTTAACTAATTCCCTCTCGGAAGTGGTTAATGGTGAAGGAAAACTAGTCACAGTTGGTGCTCAAAAGGTAGCAGCTTATCGGGATCAGCACGGTGAAATGCATGCTGTCTCCGCCGTATGTTCTCATTTAGGATGCATTGTGGACTGGAACCAAGCTGAAAAGAGTTGGGACTGTCCTTGTCATGGTGCTCGTTATACCTACGATGGAGAAGTAATTCACGGGCCAGCTGTCAAAGACTTGGATAAAGTGCAATAAACTAAAGCTAACTAATTAAGGAAAGACCAACGGGGGAAAGTGGCGGCTTGACCGCAGTGCTTGCTTTTAGTATCAGTAAGGTTCCAGACGATTACTTCCTCAATCAGGAAACGGCGGTTTTTACTAGAAATACGCACGCCCCGATAATCATCAATGAATCCTTGCTCAGCTACTTGGGCTAGCATCTTCTCTCGTTCCTCACGCTGCACTGGTTCCACAGGTTGCTGAGAAGGGGTTCTGGTGAAATCCTCCCAGTTCATTTCCCAAAGGTCAAGAGCAGTCTGGTTACCGTAGTTGAAAATGGGATTGTCCTCTACCCCATGAGACACGACTACAAAAGGGGCAAAGAAAAGTGCTTTAGCCTCCTCTATGGCATTGCCTTTCCTTGCTATCAGTTCACAACCCAGCCGCTGCTGGTAATTATCTAGCAGCAGTTGACTCCAATTGATTATTGCTGGTTGTGTCCAGATTTCTTGAGGCATTCTCGACTATCTTCTTAGAAAAAATTTGACCCCAATGCCGGAAGCTTCAGACGGGAGTTTTTGCTCTAATTACTGCTGATTCCGGCATTATCGGATTAATAATAGCCTACAGGAATGAGGAGGCTTCTTGAAGTTTCGCCCAAGTTTTAGGGCCAACTACCCCATCTGTGGGAATGTTCTGTTTACGCTGAAACTCAATTACAGCTACTTTGGTCTTTGCGCCAAAGATACCATCTGCCACGCCGGGGTCAAATCCTAGGCGCTTCAATAGCTGTTGGAGGTTCTTGACGTTTTGCCCTTTCGAGCCGAGTTTTACAGTCTGGAGGGGATTGCTGTCATTGTCACTCTGAGGCTGTTGAGTCGTAGTTAGATATCTGGTTATTTCTTCTTCAAATCGCAAGCCGTTAGGCAATTCAACAGCAAATACTGGGTTGGGAATTTGAGACAAGGGGATTTGAAGAATATAATTGTAGCCGTTGTCAGGGTCTGGAAATTCAAAAAAGCGTAATGATCTGGGATTTTCTGCTCTGATGAAGATACCTTTGTCTGCAAAACGGTTCAATGCTAGTAGGTAACGAGGTTCTGTATATTCCTCTCGATCTGTACAAATGTAAACGCGGTTATTGGCAGTTTCAGCGTAGACAGCGGTTCCACCTGTTTTGCGGATACCGCAGCTAGCATCACCTTCAATTTCGCTGAGAGAACCAACTTCTAGGGCAAAGGCTTGTCCTGAAAACAGAAAAGCAGAAATTGCGATCGCGAAAACGATCAGTAAGGCTTTTAGTCGATTGAGTTTAGGCATAGGTTTAGTACAAAGAACTTTGCATCTAAAAAAAAAGCCCTCAGCTAACAGCCAAAGGCATTAATTAACAGGGTGCATCTACTGTTTCTTAATCCAGTCAGGTTTTCACTCCATCCGGAAAATAAAAGCTAAATTATCAATCCTACTCAAAATCAAATCCAGCTGCATCATCTGTGTTCACTAACGGGACTTAAACGAAAATAAAGAGTTAATAAAGGTATAATTTAGGCATGGCAGCCATTTTACATTAGACCTCTTGCAAAAGTAGCGGCAGCTAACTAATTTGAGTTCAAACGAAGTTCGTAATTATAGATGCCTGCAATTAAATTAAAGCGTAAACCAAACCTTTTTCTTCTGTTGCGATATCGCTCGGATAAAATTCTAAATATTTTGAGGCGACGGTAAACATGTTCAATCACTATCCTCTCTGAAGCTAATTTATGATTCTCTTTTTTTGTTCTTTTGATAGTTTGCTCTTCTTGGGTTTTTTATGGGGTATCCGACTTTGTTTGTGGATTTTCGCTATTCCCTGATATCCTCGATCTCCGAGACACTGTATCTCTGTCTTTAGATTGGTTTTACTCCGTTTAAACAACTTAAAGTCGTGTTCTTTACCCTTGCCGCATGCAATACAGATAATCTCTTTGCTGTTTTTTTCAACGATAAGTTGAGATTTTAAAGTGTGCTTTTTCTTCTTGCCACTGTAGAACTTTTTCTGTTTTTTTGAGGACGCTCTAGGGGAGTTTCAGTTACATCAATAACTGCTATCTCTATTGGGTTTCCCGATTTCAATAGTTGTTTCTTTCCCGGAATCCTTAATTCTTTTGACTTGATTAAAATATTTTCTATTTTACGAATTATTCGATATACTGTTGATTCGTTAAGTCCCCAATGTTGACCGATATGAAAGTAAGTTCTGTACTCTCGTAAGTATTCGAGCGTCATCAATACTTGATTTTCTGGACTTAATTTGGACGGTCTTCCGGTTTTTATCTTCTGTTTTTCATTTGTTTCCACTAACTCAACCATCTTAGCAAACGTCTCTTTTCTAACTCCACAAAGGCGTTTGAACTCTTGGGGTTTTAGGTCTTTCACCTTTTCATAGGTCATTATTTTCCCTCATACTGACCTATTTATCTCTTTTTTACTGGACTTTTGCAAGAGGTCTATTAGAGTGTAAGACATGAAAGAGACAACCCCCGCCGCCATGCCTCCTTGCTTCGATAGATGGTGCAAACGCTTTGATGATGTCTGGAGACATCAAGCGCAAAAAAGGGAGTTTAGGAACTATATTGGGGGATTATTAGGGGAAAGTGAAGGAAAAAACCTGTCTCAAATGGCGGATAACGCGGTGGGAGTGACTTACCACCGATTACATCATTTTTTAACGGAAGCCCCCTGGAATGCTCAACAGGTAAATGAGCGGCGTCTACTGGTGATGAATCAGTGTAGCCCAACCCGAATAAGTAGAGGATTCACGTTAATTGTAGATGACTCAGGACATAGGAAAAGTGGCAATTTCACGGCGGGAGTAGGACGACAGTACATTGGAGAAATCGGGAAGACAGACAACGGAATAGTAGTGGTAACAACTCATCTATATGATGGGAAAAAAGCCTACCGTTAGATATAGAGTTATCTCAACACGCTAGTTCTTTAGCTGAAGGAAAAAAGATATTGAATTCCAGAAAAAGCCGGAGTTAGGCTTAGCATTAATTGACCGCAGCATGAACAGAGGATATCGACCGGGTATCGTATTAATTGATGCTGGGTATGGAAATAACACAACGTTTTTGCTGGAACTGGAAAAAAGGAAACTCAAGTATATAGGAGGATTAGCCAAAAACCGTAAGGTGATAATTGAAATAGGGATAAGTCAACGAGAAGAGATTCGCCTAGATAAGTTAGCCGAATCCTTGTCGCCAAAAGATTTTACCCCTGTTCAAATCAATCTAGATAAACTGAAAACCGTTTGGGTGGCTCCTGTAGAAGTTGAACTCTCACAGCTTGAAGGAAAGAGAACAATTGCTATCGTCATGAATGCCTCAACCTTCGACCAAGCTAGTGATGTTGACTATTTTATTACCAATGTTGAATCAACAAAAGCCACAGCCGATTGGATAGTAACTACCTACTCTCAAAGAAATTGGGTAGAAGTTTTCTATCGGGAAGCCAAAGGCTGGTTGGGTTTATCTGAATATCAAGTCAGAGATTATAGAAGCCTGATAAGACATTTCATGCTTGTGTTTTGTGCCTATACATTTATTTTATGGCACACTTTAACCGGAGGATTAAGACGGCGTTGGGCATCGAAACCTTTAAACACCTTTACTGAAGCATTAGAGGCGTTTCGGACAGCGATGTCTTTCCGTTTTATGGAGTGGTTGAACCACAATCGGGACGTATTCTTTGCTCACAAAGCTGCTTTGGGCTTTGTTTGGGCTTGAAATCTGTCTAAGTCCCACTAAGACTAATTGGGCAGCACCATTAGTCACTGCACCTTCTGAACACCATAAATACACCTGGACTTGATATGCTGAATTATTTGACATTGCGCTTCTGCGCTTTGTTCTAGCTGAGCCATCACCTCCTTCTCGTTATTCGCAGTAAGTCAACATCGGCTTACTGCTTGTTTGACATCCTCCTCGACCTTTAGGTACGAGGATTCCAAAGATCACTCTGTGGGTTTCCTCTTTCCACGACTCGGCTTACATTGAGGAGTTTCCCCACCAATGCAGAGGTCGATGTCTCCAGAGGCGTTTAACCCTTCGACAAAGCTCAGGGCTGGCGTTCCCGTGCCCCACGGTACGTAGTGCTAGTTCCAAAATGTTCCGGGATGCATTCCAGTCTCGGTCTAAAACAAACCCACAATGGTGACAGCGATGTGTTCTTTGACTCAAAGACTTTTTGACGACTTTCCGACAGTTAGAGCAATTTTGGCTGGTGTAGTAAGGTGGCACAGCCACCGTAGCTACACCAAACACCTTGCCGAAATATTCCAACCAGTTACGGAAAGTCGACCAAGCAGCATCCGATATCGACTTAGAGAGCTTTCTATTCTTGACCATATTTCGTACCATCAAGTCTTCATAAGCAACCAAGTCGTTAGACTGGACTACGCATCTTGCCAACTTCACGGCAAAATCTTGACGCTGCCTACTTACCTTGAGGTGTTTTCTGCTCAAACGGTTTCGAGCTTTGGCTCTATTTTTCGAGCCTTTTTGGGTGCGAGAAAGCTTCTTACTCAATCGCTTAAGAGCTTTCTCGGACTTCCTCAGATGTCTGGGATTCTCAACAGTCTGTCCATCGGAATCGGTATAAAAGTGAGTCAAGCCAACATCTAACCCAATGGTCTTACCAGTCGGTTCTCGTTTCTCAACCCGCTCAACATCAAGACAAAACTGAACGTAGTACCCATCAGCACGACGAACAACTCGAACCCGCTTGATTTGACTCAACTGATAGAAATGCAAGTCACGGGTTCCCCACAGCTTGAAGCTTCCAGCTTTGAAACCATCGGTGAAGGTGATGGTTCTTCTATCTTCCGACAGCTTCCATCCCGTTGTTTTGTACTCAACAGAACCGTGAGTTTGGTGCTTTTTGAAGCGTGGAAAACCCTTTTTTCCTGGCTTGCCTTTTTGGCAATTGTTGTAGAAGCGGGTGATAGCAGACCAAGCTTTTGAGCGGAGGCTTGTCTAGCTTGAGAGTTGAGCTGAAAAGCGAAGGGAAACTCTTTGGCGAGAACAGCGCAATAAGCACTCAACTCGTATTTCCCAATTCCCTTGTTGTCCATCCAGTATCTGAGGCAACTGTTACCAACAAACCTAGCAGTACGAATGGCTTGATTAAGCCGCTCATACTGCCCGTTTGTTCCCTGAAGTTTTGCTTCAAATACCCACATGATTACGCTGACTTACTTAGGGTAAGTATAGCGCAGTTAAACAAAGCCGCGCTAAAAGCACGGGGCTTTAGACCCATTATTTTGGTAAATAACGATCTAGCAAATCTCGGCCGCGCTCGCCCATACGCCGCAACTGTACCTCAATCTTCTGGATGGCTAAAGGTGATGGTTCAGTATGTCCGTTTTCCCAACGGCTAATTGTGGGGTAGGTAACCCCCAATAAAGCGGCAAACTTTTCTTGTGTCAAATCGGTGGCCTCTCGGAGTTCCCGAACAAGTCTGCCAACTTCCGGTTGTTTAGTAGTTAAAGGTGTTTTAATAGCCATTAAACTTGATATAGCTTACGATTCAATACTTTAGTTCTTCTGGCAGCTCTTTGTAATCGGCAAATTTACGTAAAGCCCGTTCCCCTAAATATAGGCTATATCAGGAAAATCACTGTTGAGAATTTAGCTGTAATATCTTTCAACCTTCAACCTAGCTTTTGCAGAAGTTAGACAAATTGAGGTCAACTCAGAAACCTCAGTTAAGCTTAAACTATTTATCTCAAGTTTATTGATGATTACTAATCTTGGCTGAAAATCAGGATTAATTTAAGGTAGACTAAACGTCTAATTGTAAATACTAATTAATTAGTTGCTTTTGTTGCAGGAAACAATTGACTACATAATTTATAAATCAGTTTGCAAGGACTCACAAAAGTGCGTCCTTGCTTGATAAAAAACTCAACTCTAAAGCCGTTTAGCCTCTACAGTTTGTGGCAGTTTAAGTGGTTCTCCATTAGCAATACACAGTTTCCACCCATTTGCCAGAGTCAAAATCTTTCCCTCTTCTCCATCAGTTTGTTCTACAACTGGCTCTTCGAGGTCTTTCTTCGGGACATAGGCCATTAAATGCCCCGCATCGTTGTTGCGTAACATGACTTTCATTTAGCTTCCTCAACCAGTTCTATTTCTTCTTTACGGCAACCAACAATTATATTTTTACTCAGAAAATGTATCGAGTAGATATAAAACTTTTGTAAAAAAGTACCGATGCCGCAGACGTAGCCAACATCACCTTCTTCGAGCAGAATTGTACCGGTTTTCAGGCCGGGAAAAGTACCGTCGTTGCGGACTAATTTGGTAACTTTTACCTTTTGATCTAACTCGAATGTTGGTGGTCCATCTAGTTCGATTTCACTTTCACTAAGCGCCATGAGCTATCCTCCAATTTGGTATGAGACTTAGTAATTCTTCTTCAGTTAGAGAACGTTTTACTTGTACCGACGTGTGTCTGACAGCTTCCAAAACAGATTGAGTTTCTTCAGGGTCAAGTTTGACACCACGTTGCTTGAGAAAGTTGGACACCATGTACCTACCAGAATGCTTCCCGACAACACAACGGCGTTCTCCAGCTATCTCGTCGGAAGCAAATGGCTCATAGGTGACAGGATTTTTGATGAAACCACCACCATGAATGCCGGGTTCGCGACCAACAAAAGTGCTCTCGCCGACAATTGCCTTCCAAGGGGGTACGGCACAGCGTGAGGCTTTCGACACCACTCTTGAGAGTTCTAGCAAGCGCCTGGTATTAACGCCTACTTGCATGCCGTAAATCCTTTTAAGGGCCATAACCACTTCTTCTAAAGCCGCATTACCAGCTCTGTCGCCTAACCCATTAACTGTGGTGTTTACTGAGGAGGCTCCAGCTCTTATGCCACTGAGAGCGTTAGCAGTTGCCAAACCCAAATCATTATGGGTGTGCATCTCAACTGGAATCGATAGAGCCTGAACCAATTTGTGGACTTTGTGATAGGTATTTAAGGGGTCAAGAATTCCGACAGTATCGCAGAAGCGGAACCGCGAGGCTCCCCATCCTTGAGCAAGAAGTGCTACTTCCAGAAGAAAGTTTTCGTCAGCTCGAGAAGAGTCTTCTCCCCCTACAGTCACAAATAGACCTTCATCGAGAGCGAAACTGATACTCTCATACAGTCGCTGTAGCATTACTCTTGACTTGCCTTGGAACTTGGCGGCAATTTGGATTTTAGATACAGGAACCGAAATATGCACTCGCTTCAGACCGCAAGCTAGAGAAGCGCTAATATCTGATTTGACAGCACGATTCCAGCCTATAAGTTTGGCAGACAAACCTAGATCAGCAATAGCAGAGATCGCTTTTACTTCTTCGCTACCCATTGCCGGAATACCGACTTCTAACTCTTGGACGCCAATTGAATCCAGGAAAGCAGCAATTGCTACTTTCTCTTCAGCGCTGAAGGCGACTCCAGCAGCCTGTTCACCGCCACGAAGTGTAGTGTCATTAATTAAAACTTCATTCATTTCTTTTCTCCGTAACCTACAAGCTATTAGCGATCAAGCTATTGGCGAGTCCTAGAGTAGGTAAAAATTTGAAGTTATCGAACTCGGCTATTTAATCTGGTTGGTTATAAGCTAGTTAATAGGTAACCGCTCTATGTGCAAACCTAATCTATAGCAACCCTTGGAAAACCTTCTGTAGCGTAAGCATCAATGACGGTGTTTTTTTGGGTAAGATTCTTGCCTTATTTCAGAGGAATGCAAGCTGAACCAATTATTATTAATAATTTTTACCCATTTCCTTAGCAGGTTGTAACTAATCTTTAAAGAGGCATCACAATCTTTGTTTTCCAGACGCTCTCTATTATCAGAATCACCTAAAAGCAGCCAGACATAAAATCTGGCTAGTTTTCACGCATTAAGCCAGCAAACTCAGTAACTTAGAAAAAGGATAGATTCTAACGATTAGAGTTATTTTGACTGCGTTCCTGAGGTTGTTGTCCTAATTATTAGTTGGAGACAAGGTGAAGTCTCAAAAGCCCCTGTCTAGCTGCTGCCAATAGGATGACGCCTAACTATGATTAGAAATCTTAAATTTTCTTAGAGTTGTTACTCAGCAGATATTAGCCCAACTTATAGTTTAGCGGAGCGAGTGGGCTGACCCCCTACCCGCTTATTTACTCCTCAGGAGTCGTGTTCTAGAAAATTGCTCCTGAATTCGGTCAACATCCCCTTGACGAAGACCTAACTTCAAAACTTGTAACTGAGCTTCCAGTTTATCGAGACGCTGAACCAGAGCTTTAATTTCCTTGGCGGCTGTATCGGGTAGCTTCCCGTGTTCCAGGGGAGAAACCCGTTGCCCAGATCTACGGACAATTCGAGCAGGTATACCCACTACAGTACAATCAGCCGGAACATCCCGCAGTATGACCGAACCAGCACCAATACGAACGTTATCACCTATTTTAATATTGCCTAGGACTTTAGCACCTGCACTCACCACCACATTTTTGCCAACCGTCGGATGGCGCTTGCCACTTTCTTTTCCGGTTCCTCCAAGAGTAGCGCCTTGATAAATCAGCGTGTAGTCTCCGACAATAGCTGTTTCACCTATAACCACTCCCATACCGTGGTCAATAAAGACCCCCCGACCAACCACCGCACCAGGATGAATTTCAATTCCTGTTAAAAATCGCCCAATTTGAGAAATTAAGCGAGGGACTAAAGGAATTTGCCTTAAATGGAGCCAGTGGGCAAGCCGATATAACGCTAGTGCTTGTAACCCTGGGTAGCAGCAGAGTACTTCAGCCCAGTTACAAGCCGCCGGATCCCTTTCAAAGATGACGCGAAAATCGCTCAGCAATGCTCCAAAGCTAGCATTAGGAAGATTGTCTTCGGGGATATTAGGTTCGGTAGTTGCTGCGCTTTGTTGTACTTCTTGGTGTACTTGTGTGTCCAACAAGACACCAGAAGTCTGATGCAGTGACGGCTTAGCGGAAAGCTTTAGTGCCCCTTGCCTCTCGAGGGCAGAGGCATTACTCGAACCGGGCTTGCTGCTGGCCTTGTCAGTCTGAGAAATAGTTATGGGCTGTAGCATCGAATTCCGTGGTTCAAAGGGACCTATCCTGTTCTCCTTTTCCTGCTTATATCAGACAGGTGCACCCCACCACACTCTTGGTTTGTCCAACAGAATCTATAGAGCTAATTAAAAATGTACTCAGTAATCCTAAACCAAGAACCGAGGGGAATTAGACAGTTGTGGTGGGGTAGGGGTACGAGTATTTTTTGACCAATTGGAGAGAATTTTTGGGGGAGGGGGTTCAGTATTTTTGTACTCAGCATCAAACTTGAAGGGAGTTCAGAATTGAGGAGTTGAGGAGTTCAGAATTCTTGTCAGACGGTGATTCTGACCTCGCAAGAAAAGGAGCCATTGAAAGAATTTCACTGGGGGTTTGAGCAAAGCGAAAGGTTCTGAACTTCTGTATTCTTTTTGGTTGAGCACACTCAAATCATTTCAGTTATTCAAGTAAATAAAATATAAAAAAATACTTAATACAAGAAATAAGAAAAGAAAAGTGCTAATTTAGATACAGAACTCCAAGAGGTGAGCGCGCGGACTAGGATCCTCTGAGTTCAGTTGTAGAAGCAGTTACGTAGTGGTTGCCTCTTCTCTTGTCTCTGATAACTGCCTGAAAGCCAAGAAAATCAAGATTCCTATCGGCTTTGAGTACAAGTTTGGACTCAAAAAAAACAGCTAAAATCCCTCTCAAACCCAGACAATAAGTGGTTTTTGCATTGAGTACACGAATACTAGTACCCCTCCCCCAGAAATACTAGTACCCCTACCCCAGAAATACTAGTACCCCTACCCCACAACAAATTTTTAAGTCGCTTCAATTCTACTTTTGAGGCTCTGAGTACATTTTTAATTAGTTCAATAAATCTGATCCACATCTGACTAACCTCCCTGTTGAGAAACGACTGGTATAAAACAAATAACGCCACACACTTAACCCTCCGAACAACAGCAAATCCGGATTCCAGGTAAGTGTATTGACGCGATAGTTAAGCGAGGCGCGGTAGTGTCCTTTAATCGCGTTTCCCAAGGCGGCAGGCAGTTATCTGAACCAGGGAATTTGATGTCACAACCTAAACCACTAACCTCCAACCCCGAAGCGATAGCGTCTCTTGATGCCAACAAGTCGAGCAACTGTGCCTCCACAGGCTGTGGTTCTACCGCAAAAACTTCAGAAATTGACGAAAAACTACGCGAACGTATCGCTCAACATCCTTGCTACAGCGAAGATGCCCATCACCACTACGCACGGATGCATGCTCCTGTAGCACCAGCCTGTAATATTCAGTGTAATTACTGCAATCGCAAGTATGACTGTGCCAACGAAAGCAGACCAGGTGTGGTCAGTGAGGTCTTGACGCCTGAAGAAGCAGCTCACAAAGCTCTGGTAATTGCAGGCAAAATTCCCCAAATGACCGTAGTTGGCATTGCTGGTCCAGGAGATCCTCTGGCCAATCCAGAGAAAACCTTCCGTACTTTTGAACTAATTGCGGAGAAAGCCCCAGACCTTAAACTTTGTTTGTCAACCAACGGTCTGGCTCTCCCCGACTATATAAATCGGATTAAAGAATTAAACGTTGATCACGTAACCCTCACCATTAACATGGTTGACCCCAAAATTGGGGCGAAGATTTATCCCTGGGTTCACTACAAGCGGAGACGCTACCGGGGAGAAGAAGGAGCAAGGATTCTGCACGAAAGGCAAATGGAATCTTTGGACTTGCTTAGAGAAGCAGACATCTTGTGCAAAGTCAACTCGGTGATGATTCCAGGGATTAATGACGAGCACCTGAAAGAAGTCAACAAAGTAATTCGTGCTAAGGGTGCCTTTATTCACAATATTATGCCCCTGATTTCCGCACCAGAACACGGCACTTACTTTGGCTTAAAAGGTCAACGTGGTCCAACACCCTCAGAACTCAAAAAGCTACAAGATAGCCTACAAGACAACATGGAGGGCAACATAAAAATGATGCGCCATTGCCGTCAATGTCGGGCAGATGCTGTAGGGCTATTGGGTGAAGACCGTAGTAAGGAATTCACCAAAGAAAAAATCTTGGAAATGAAGCCGGAATACAACCTTGAGCAACGTCAAGAAATTCATGCTGGCATCGCTCACTTCAAAGCCCAAGTAGAGGCAGCTAAAACCAAGGTTACTGGCGAAGAACCTAGTCAAATTACAGCCGAATATGACACCCAGCGACGCCAAGAACTTAATGCTGGCAAGGAAAATTTCAGAGCGCAACTAGAAGAAGCCAAAACTAAAATCTCAGCAGCACCCAAGGTCGGTAGTACACCTCAAATCCAAGTCGCTGTGGCTAGCAAGGGAGGAGGATTAGTTAACCAACATTTCGGTCATGCTAAAGAGTTCATGATTTACGAAGTCGAAGGTAATCAAGTTCGCTTCACCGGTCATCGCAAAGTAGACCACTTCTGCCAAGGCGGTTTTAGCGAAGAAGGGACACTCGACAAAATTATTGAAACACTCTCTGATTGCCAAGCAGTTCTTGTTTCTAAGATTGGTCAATCTCCTCAAGAACGGTTACGCAAGGCTGGATTGGAAGCAATTGAAGTTTATGACGTAATTGAGAATGCAGCTTTAGAGTTCTACAAGCTTTATCTGCAAAAGCAGCAAGATCAGGCTCAAGCTGATGAGTTTCAAACCCAGGGAGTGTAAGCATGAGTGTAATTTATCTCGATAACAATGCCACTACACGGGTAGATGAGACAGTGCTAGAGGCAATGCTGCCCTACCTGAAAGATTATTACGGTAATCCTTCCAGTATGCACACCTTTGGCGGACAAGTGGCCGCTAAAGTTAAGGAGGCCAGAGCGCAAGTAGCAGCCCTCCTAGGAGCCGATGAATCGGAAATTATTTTTACCAGTTGTGGTACTGAAGGGGACAACGCTGCTATCCAGGGAGCGCTCTCAACACAGCCTAACAAGCGACACATCATCACTACCAAGGTTGAGCATCCGGCAGTACTCAATGTCTGCAAGCGTCTGGAAAAACAGGGCTATACCGTTACCTATCTTTCAGTGAATCGCTTAGGACAGATCAATCTTGATGAACTTGAAGCAGCAATCACTGATGAGACTGCCCTTGTTTCGGTGATGTACGCCAACAACGAAACTGGTGTCGTCTTCCCCATTGAGAGTATTGGAGCGATTGTTAAAGGTCGAGGCGCTCTCTTCCATGTTGATGCTGTGCAAGTAGTGGGGAAACTCCCCCTCAACATGAAGAACAGCACCATTGACATGCTCACCCTATCTGGTCATAAGATTCATGCTCCTAAAGGGATTGGTGCCCTCTATGTCCGGCGAGGAGTTAGGTTTAGAGGTCTACTAATTGGTGGCCACCAAGAACGAGGACGTCGGGGTGGTACAGAGAATGTTGCTGGCATCGTTGCCCTCGGTCAAGCCGCTGAACTGGCCAGGTTGCACTTAAAAGACGTTGATAGAGAAAGGCAGCTACGCGATCGCCTTGAACAAGGAATACTTAACTCTGTTAGTGATTGCTTTGTTAACGGTGATCCCGTTAATCGGCTACCGAACACTACCAATATTGGCTTTAAGTACATCGAAGGCGAAGCAATTCTGTTGTTACTTAATAAGCAAGGCATTTGTGCTTCATCAGGCTCTGCTTGTAGCTCTGGCTCTCTAGAACCTTCTCATGTGCTGCGTTCTATGGGTTTGCCTTACACCGTTCTTCATGGTTCAATCCGCTTTAGTCTTTCTCGTTACACCACAGAAGCTGAGATTGACCAAGTGCTAGCTATTGTACCCGGTGTTATAGAGCGTTTACGTGCTATGTCGCCTTTCAGCAACGACTCTGCTGGCTGGCTTCAAGAACAAGAGAAAGCAATATCCATTAACCATTAATCGCTTGTCATTGGTCATTGGTGAGCAGTGATAAGCATCAGACCAATGACCATCAATTAACTAACAACAATCCAAACTCTACAATCTACCAATTCTTAAAAATTATGTGGGAATATACTGACAAGGTAATGGAATTCTTCTATAATCCTCGTAATCAAGGAAAGATTACAGAGCAAGAGCAGAGTTCAGGCGAAAAAGTTGTTACCGGTGAAGTAGGTAGTATTGCTTGCGGAGACGCCCTGAGTTTGCACCTTAAAGTTGAAGAAGCCACTAATAAAATCCTTGATGCTCGTTTTCAAACTTTTGGTTGTGCTAGTGCGATCGCTTCCTCTTCTATCCTGACTGAGTTGATTAAGGGCAAGACCATTGAGGAAGCCCTAAAGATTACCAACAAGGAAATAGCTGAGTCTCTAGGCGGACTACCAAAAGAGAAGATGCACTGCTCAGTTATGGGCCAAGAAGCACTCGAAGCAGCAGTTTCCAACTACCGAGGCATTCCCGTAATTTCCCACGAAGATGATGAAGGCTCGATAGTTTGCACCTGTTTTGCTACTAGCGAGGCTAAGATTAAGCGGGTAATTCGGGAGAACAACCTCAAAACCACCGAAGAAGTTACAAACTATATCAAGGCGGGTGGTGGCTGTGGTTCATGCTTAGCAGATATCGATGAACTCGTAGCAGAAGCTAACAGTATGCCTATAGAGGCAGTGCAGAAGAAGTCGCTACCAGCGACAGCCGCCCCGAAGAATCTCACCAATCTGCAAAAAATTTCCCTCATTCAACAAATCCTCCACGACGAAGTAAGACCAGTAGTCGCCGAGGACGGAGGAGATGTCGAGCTCTACGATGTGGAAGGCGATATTGTCAAGGTTCAGCTCAAAGGTGCTTGCACCTCCTGCGCCAACTCTAGCGCCACACTCAAGCTAGCCATCGAAGCAACTTTAAGAGACCGTGTCCTACCCAGCCTAATCGTTGAAGCTGTGTAGCAGGGGTGGCCATAGAGTCACTCTGATTGACAGAAACTATATTTGTACCATTTATCTAGACCAAATTAACGCCATCTATCTCACTCAGTTGAAAGCATGAGAAGTCAGACATTTACCTTGCTGCTTCTACCTGCTTTGACTGTGGAGCGATCTCCCCCTCCCAGGGTATCGATCCATCAGTAGCAGGTTAAAGCGAGATACCAAGTCTCACCATCCAACAAGTCTCAACACACAACACACAAGTCCCAACACCGGAAAAACTAAGGAGAAACATTAATCATGCGTCAGATTGCATTTTACGGAAAAGGCGGTATCGGTAAGTCCACCACTTCTCAAAACACTTTGGCTGGTATGGCCGAACAGGGTCAACGCATCATGATCGTTGGTTGCGACCCCAAAGCAGATTCCACCCGTTTGATTCTACACGCTAAAGCACAAACCACCGTGCTACACATGGCTGCTGAAAGAGGCGCTATTGAAGATGTAGAACTTGAAGAAGTACTCAAATCTGGCTACGCTGGCATCAAGTGCGTTGAGTCCGGTGGTCCAGAGCCTGGAGTTGGCTGCGCTGGTCGGGGTATCATCACTGCCATTAACTTCCTCGAAGAAAATGGTGCTTATGAAGACCTAGACTTCGTTAGCTATGACGTACTTGGTGACGTTGTTTGCGGTGGTTTTGCTATGCCAATTCGCGAAGGCAAAGCCCAAGAAATCTACATCGTTGTTTCTGGTGAAATGATGGCGATGTATGCAGCTAACAACATTGCTCGTGGTGTTCTTAAGTATGCCCATGCAGGCGGTGTACGCTTAGGTGGTTTAATCTGCAACAGCCGTAAAGTTGACCGTGAAATTGAGCTGATTGAAAACTTGGCTTCTCGCCTCAACACCCAGATGATCCACTTTGTACCTCGCGACAACACAGTTCAGCACGCTGAACTGCGTCGGATGACGGTTGCAGAATACGCACCTGACCATCCTCAAGCTAATGAGTATCGCACTCTGGGTAACAAGATCATCAACAACACCAACCTCACCATCCCCACACCTCTAGAAATGGAAGAGTTGGAAGAGCTGTTGGTTGAATTCGGTCTCCTCGGTGATGACAAAGAACTGACCAACGTTGGCGTACCTGCTACTAAATAAAGGTTAATCGAAACTAGGGAGACGCATTCCCTACAGTTGAGCAGTACTCACTTTACCCCTATAAACAAATCTTGTGGGGTGGTAGTCCCCCCCCTGTCCACCCCATGAGATCCAAAAACCTAGGGTTTAGCAAGACAAAATCGAAGAGTGAGGGGAAAAAGCCAAGGCAAATATTTCTCCCACTCTCTTACCCTCCTAATAATTCCTACCAAGACGAGAGGAATACTTATGACATCTTCAAAAGTTGAAAAGAACAAACAAATAATTGAGGAAGTCCTCAAAGCCTATCCAGAAAAAGGCGCTAAAAATCGGGCTAAGCACTTAGGTGTTCAAGAAGAAAACAACGCTGATTGCGGCGTCAAGTCCAACAGCAAGTCTCTTCCCGGTGTAATGACCGCTCGTGGTTGTTCCTTCGCTGGCGCTAAAGGTGTGGTCTGGGGTCCTGTTAAGGACATGATTCACATCAGCCATGGCCCTATCGGTTGCGGTTATTATTCTTGGTCTGGTCGTCGTAACTACTACATTGGTACCACTGGTGTTGATACCTTCGGTACAATGCAGTTTGCTTCAGATTTCCAAGAGAAAGATATCGTTTTCGGTGGTGACAAGAAGCTTGCCAAAATCATCAACGAAATCGAAGAACTCTTCCCTCTCAATGCTGGTATCACCATTGAATCAGAATGCCCTGTTGGTCTGATTGGTGATGACATTGAAGCTGTATCACGCAAAGCTAGCAAAGAAACTGGCAAGCCAGTAGTACCCGTACGTTGCGAAGGTTTCCGGGGTGTATCTCAATCTCTAGGACACCACATCGCTAACGACACCGTGCGTGACTGGGTCTTCCCAATGACGGAAGAAAAAGTCAAGAGTGGAGAACTCAAGTTTGAGTCTACCCCCTACGATGTAGCCATGATTGGTGACTACAACATTGGTGGAGATGCTTGGTCTTCCCGTATGTTGCTCGAAGAAATGGGTCTAAGAGTAGTTAGCCAATTCTCCGGCGACGGCACCTTTAACGAGGTTCTGCACACCCCATTGGTGAAGATGAACCTAATCCACTGCTATCGGTCGATGAACTACATCTGCCGCCACATGGAAGAGAAGTACGGTATTCCCTGGATGGAATTCAACTTCTTTGGCCCAACCCAAATCGCCAAATCTCTACGGGCAATTGCTGCCAAGTTTGACGAAAAAATTCAAGAGGGTGCTGAAAAAGTTATTGCCAAGTACACAGCCGAAGCTGAATCAGTAATCAATAAATTCCGCCCTCGTTTAGAAGGCAAGAAAGTAATGATGATGGTCGGTGGCTTACGTCCCCGTCACGTCGTCCCAGCTTTCGAGGAATTAGGGATGGAAGTAGTCGGTACTGGCTATGAATTTGGTCATAACGACGACTACAAACGTACCAGCGATTACATCAATGAAGGAACAGTCATTTACGATGACGTAACTGGCTATGAATTTGAAGAGTTCGCCAAGAAACTTCAGCCAGATTTAGTAGCAGCAGGCATCAAAGAGAAGTACGCCTTCCAGAAGATGTCCTTGCCGTTCCGCCAAATGCACTCTTGGGATTACTCTGGTCCTTATCACGGTTATGATGGCTTCGCTATCTTCGCTCGTGACATGGACTTGGCTATCAATAGCCCCACCTGGAGTTTAGTCCGCACACCTTGGAAAAAGTAAGAGGTAGTGGGTAATGGGTAATGGGTAATAGGTAATCGGCTTTAGGGTCAACAATCAATTACCAATTACCCGGATCCCCGACTATAATGCTTATCCCGTCAAGCAAGTAAGATGTGTTTGGATTTTGAATTGTGTTAGATCACAAAGAAGAGAGAATTAAGCCAACCGAATGAACAGCTTGTTATCTAATTCTTCATTCTTTTTTCTTTTAATTCTAACCTTAAATCCTGTAGCCTTACTAATAGATGGGAAATGATTTAAAGGGTAAACAAGTATATCATTAGATAGGCTTTGCACCCATCTCACCTTAACTTAGTTGTTAGTTATTAGTCTTTTCAGGTTACAACAACTAGCAACTAAAAGCCAAGATTTTTCCTAAGCTGTCTGCTTACAAGCGTACTGCTAAAGGCAATTACTACACATAGAGGAATTGAAGTCATGAGCCAAACTGACGTAAATAAAATTAAAGACCACTTTAAACTCTTTCATGATCCAGATTATCAGGAACTCTTTAAGCTCAAAAGAGAATTTGAAGCGGCTCCCTCTCAGGAAGACATTGATAAGATTAACGAGTGGACTAAGACTTGGGAATATCGCGAAAAGAACTTTGCTCGTGAAGCCCTAACAGTTAATCCCGCCAAAGCTTGTCAGCCCCTAGGAGCTATCTACGCTGCCTCTGGTTTTGAAGGAACCCTACCCTTTGTTCACGGTTCTCAAGGTTGCGTCGCCTACTTCCGGACTCACCTTGCTCGTCACTACAAAGAGCCTTTTTCCGCAGTTTCTTCCTCAATGACTGAAGATGCAGCGGTCTTTGGTGGGCTGACCAACATGGTTGATGGTTTAGCCAACTCCTACGCCCTCTACAAGCCCAAGATGATTGCTGTGTGCACAACTTGCATGGCAGAGGTCATTGGAGATGACTTGGGTGCTTTCATTGGAACCTCCAAGAGTAAGGGTTCTGTCCCCGAAGACTTCCCAGTTCCTTTCGCCCATACCCCCAGCTTCGTCGGTTCCCATCTCACGGGTTATGACAGCATGCTCAAGGGCATTCTGGACAACCTGACAGCAGGCAAGAAGCAAGAAACCAGCAACGGCAAGATTAATATTATCCCTGGCTTCGACAGCTATGTTGGCAATATCCGTGAGCTGAAGCGCATGCTTTCTCTGATGGATGTTGATCACACCATTCTGGCTGACAACTCTGACACCCTTGATTCACCTAATGATGGCGAATACAAGATGTACCAGGGCGGCACAACTCTAGAAGAAGCAGCGGATTCGATCAACGCCAAAGCAACTATTTCACTGCAAAAATACACCACTGTTAAGGCTCTGCCTTGGATCGAAAAAGAGTGGGGTCAGCAAACCGCTACCCACCGTCCCGTTGGCGTCCGTGGCACCGATGAGTTCCTGATGGCCATCTCAGAACTGACCGGTAAAGCGATTCCTTGGGAATTAGAAAAAGAAAGAGGTCGTGCAGTTGACGCTATGACCGATTCCCAAGCTTGGGTACACGGCAAGCGTGTTGCAATCTACGGCGATCCTGACTTAGTGATGGGTCTGTTGAACTTTACCCTCGAAATGGGTATGGAGCCAGTTCACGTGTTGGTACACAACGGTACCAAGAAGTTCCAGAAAGAAGCTGAAGAACTTCTTGCTACCACACCAGCAGGAAAAGACGCAAAAGTCTGGATTGGCAAGGATCTGTGGCATATGCGCTCACTACTGTTCACTGAGCCAGTAGACCTAATCATCGGTAACTCCTATGGTAAGTACCTGGAGCGTGACACCAAAACCCCACTAGTACGGATTGGTTACCCAATCTTTGATCGCCACCACCTACACCGCTACTCTATCGTCGGTTACGAAGGTGCGATCAACCTGCTCAACTGGATTGTCAACAGAGTACTCGAAGAAGCAGACAATACCACTAACATTCCTAGCAAGACCGACATCTCCTTCGACCTAGTTCGCTAATTTAAGCGAGAACAGTGTAGAGACGTTGAACCATAACGTCTCTACCAACCACAGGTTTTATCCGTTTCCTGGTTTTATTTTACTAAAAAACGGTTCCTTAAAACCTGTGCTGCTCCCTTCGATTAAAAAGGCAAAATTGGAAATTAAACAACTCAGTCTGTGGATAATATAAACCCTTTCTTCCGAGATAGAAGTTAAACAAAAGGGTGCATCTTTTTTCAGGCTACTACTAGACGGAATATCCGCAATCACAGACAAGAGTTTAATTTTGAATTCCTCATCTTTAATTGTAAAGCCCTAGGGACACATTTAAACGTTGGATAAGTTTAATAAATAAGGCCATCTTCACAATATTTGAGCCATGAAGATTACCCAAGGTAAAATCGCTGAGCTACTAGAAGAGCCAGCTTGTGGACACAATAAAACTCAGGAAGGTAAAGCAAAGAAAACAGCTTGCCAGCAACAAGCTCAGCCGGGAGCAGCTCAAGGGGGTTGTGGGTTTGACGGAGCCAGCATCGCTTTAGTACCCATCACCGATGCTGCTCACTTAGTACACGGGCCACTAGGTTGCTCTGGCAACTCTTGGGGCGCTCGCGGTAGTCTCTCCTCTGGCTCTCATCTTTACAAGATGGGGTTTACCACCGACATGAGCGAAAATGACATCATCATGGGTGGTGAGAAAAAGCTTTACAAAGGCATTTTAGAAGTACACAAGCACTATCAACCCGCAGCGGTGTTTGTCTATTCCACTTGCGTCACTGCCCTAATTGGCGATGACTTGGATGCTGTTTGTAAAGCTGCTGCCAAAAAAACCGGTATCCCGGTGATACCCGTTAATTCTCCCGGCTTCGTGGGCAGCAAGAACTTAGGCAACCGCATTGCTGGGGAAACTTTACTAGAATACGTTGTCGGCACTGCTGAGCCGGAATTTACCACTCCCTACGACATCAACTTAATCGGCGAGTACAACGTCGCTGGCGAGATGTGGAGTGTCTTGCCTCTATTCGAGAAACTCGGCATCCGAGTCCTCTCCAAAATCAGCGGTGATGCTCGCTACCAAGAAATCTGCTATGCCCACCACGCCAAACTCAATGTGATGATCTGCTCAAAAGCGCTGATCAACATGGCGAGAAAAATGGAGGAGCGCTATGGCATTCCTTATATAGAAGAATCATTTTATGGGGTAGAAGATGTCAACAATTGTCTGCGGCATGTAGCCGAGAAGTTAGGTGACCCAGATTTACAGCGGCGCACTGAAGAGTTAATTGCCGAAGAAACAGCGACCCTAGAGAAACAACTAGCGCCCTATCGCGCCCGGCTGCAAGGCAAGCGAGTGGTACTTTATACCGGTGGTGTTAAGAGTTGGTCAATTATTTCTGCGGCAAAAGACCTCGGTATGGAAGTTGTGGCCACTAGCAGTAAAAAAAGTACTGAGGAAGACAAAGCCAAGATTCGTCAGCTACTGGGTAAAGACGGGGTAATCATGGAAAAGGGCAATGCTCCCTTACTGCTGAAGGTCATCGAAGAAACCAAGGCTGACATGCTGATTGCCGGAGGTCGTAATCAGTATACCGCCCTTAAAGCTCGTGTTCCCTTTCTCCATATCAACCAAGAACGCCACCATCCTTATGCCGGATATGCAGGGATGTTAGAAATGGCCCGGGAATTAGATGAGGCACTTTATAGCCCAGTTTGGGAACAAGTGCGCAAACCAGCACCTTGGGAACAGTAGGAGAAAAAAATGGCTACTGTTACAACTAGTAAAAAAGCGGTTAGTGTCAATCCCCTCAAACTCAGCCAACCCTTGGGCGCAGCCTTAGCCTTTTTAGGCATCAAGGGAATCATGCCCTTATTCCACGGTAGTCAAGGCTGCACAGCCTTTGCCAAAGTGATCTTAGTGCGTCACTTTTCTGAGGCAATTCCCTTGGCCACTACGGCAATGAATGAGGTGACCAGCATCTTGGGTGGTGAGGACAACATTGAACAGGCGATTCTCACCCAGATGGAAAAGTCTAAACCTGAGATTATCGGTCTGTTAAGTACCGCCTTAACAGAAACCAGGGGAGATGACGTTGAGCGTGTCTTAAAGAATTTTCGCCAGAATCATCCCGAGTTGGATGGACTGCCGGTAGTTTATGCTTCCACCCCGGATTTTAAGGGTTCTCTCCAGGATGGCTTTGCTACCGCAGTGGAGCAGATTGTTGAGGAAGTTCCCAGAGAAGGGGAAGTTAAGCCAGAGCAAGTCACAATTTTGGCTGGTTCTTTCCTCGGACCTGGGGATGTGGAGGAGTTGAAGGAAATTGTTGAGGCTTTTGGGTTAACTCCCATTGTCGTGCCTGATCTTTCAACTTCTATGGATGGGCATCTTTCAGAAGAGAGCTACAACGCCACAACTGCTGGGGGCACAAGCTTGGCCCAACTCTGGGAAGTGGGCAGTTCTGCTTTCACCATTGCCCTAGGGGAAAGTATGCGGGGTGCAGCAAAAATCCTGCAACGTCGCTTTGGCACTAACTATCAGATATTTAAGTCTCTGACGGGTTTAGAAGCCATGGACGACTTCTTACTACAGTTATCTCAACTAAGTGAGTGTCCAGTTCCCGAAAAATATCGGCGTCAACGTCGCCAACTGCAAGACGCTATGCTGGATAATCACTTTTTCTTCGGCCGCAAGCAAGTTTCCCTTGCCCTAGAGCCAGATTTGCTCTACTCAACTGCTTGGTGTCTGAAGTTAATGGGAGCTGAAATTCAAGCAGCTGTAACCACCACACGCTCTCCGATTCTGGAACAATTGCCAGTCGAAACAGTAGTAATTGGCGATTTGGGAGACTTTGAAAAACTAGCTGTCGGTTCTGACTTGCTAATTACTAACTCCCATGGGGTTCTAGTCTCGGAAAATCTGGGTATTCCTCTATATCGCCAAGGTATGCCAATTTACGACCGCTTGGGCAATGGTCAGCGCTGTTCTATCGGCTACCGGGGAACTATGCAGTTGTTATTTGATATTGGCAATCTGTTATTTGAGCAGGAGGAATCGAAGATTAAAGCTCGTCAGCTATCACTTGTTAGTCAGCAATAATGCTAGCTAAGCAATAGACCAATAAGGAGGAAACTAATGAAGATTGCTTTCGCTACTAATGATTTAGTTCACATTAACGGTCACTTTGGTTCTGCCAAGTATATGGCTATCTACGAAATTGATAAAGAAGGATATCAACTAGTAGAAAACATGGAGTTTCAGGGCAATCTTGCCCAGGACGGCAATGAAAACAAAGTAGAGCCCAAAATTAATGCTTTACTTGACTGCACCATTGTTTACGTCTTGGCAATTGGAGCTGGGCCAGCTGCACGTTTAATTAACAAGTGTGTCACCCCAGTTAAGTCCAAGGATGAGGAAGAAGAAATCAAACAACTCCTTGATAAGTTGGTAGAAACTTTGAATGGCAATCCACCACCTTGGCTCCGTAAAGCACTAAAACCAAAGACCAGTAATTTTGAAGATTTAGACGAAGAAATTGAGGAGGAAGTAACCGTATGACTAGCAACCATGTCGTTACTGAGAATACCGCAAATGGATGTTTAGAGTCGCCATTTCTTAACGAATTAGTGCGGCAAATTAGGTCACAAGATGCCTATGGAGTGTACAAGAATTGGTCAGATGAGTTAGTTCTCAAGCCCTTCATTATCGACCGCAAAGAAAAACGCAAAATCTCTATTGAAGGTGCTGTCAATCCAGTAACCAAGGGAAGAATCATCTTGTATTTCCATGCGATCGCTTCTCGCATCGAGAGGGAGACGGGTCAACTAGCCCAGGTTGTAGTGGATCTCAATCACGAAGGATTTGGCTGGTGTTTGGTCTTTTGCGGCCGTTTATTGGTGGTGACTCGCACTCTACGAGATGCCCATCGTTTTGGTTTTGATTCTCTAGAAAAACTAGCAGTCGAAGGAGAGAAATTAACCCAAGGGGGAATTGAGCTAGTAAAGCGCTATCACGAAGTTGCCAGACTGTAACTAATTAATCTTCTTTGACAACTGACCAAGAAGGAAATAGCTATGGTTCAAGTAGAAGAGCAAAGTCGCATTGACGAGCTAAAGACTAAAATTAAACGCCTCAACAGTAAAGGCGGTCAGCTAAAAATGGATCTTCATGATTTAGCTGAGGGGCTACCAACAGATTTTGAAAAAATTATGGAAGTTGCCTCTAAGACTTACGAAGTCTTTCATCAGTTATCTGAACTCAGGCAAGAGCTGAAGACATTGGAGCAAACCAAATGACATCGAGTTTAGCTGAATTCAATCAACTTGTGAACGCTGAGGATTATTTCAAATTTTTTAAGTTGCCTTATGATCAAGCGGTTCTCAATGTAAACCGCCTTCATATCCTCAAGCGCTTTTCCCTTTCCATTAAGGAAATTAACCAAGAATACTCTGACTTGCCAGATGGAGAAATTTTAAGCAAGTATCGCACTGCCTTAGAGCAAGCTTATCAAGTTTTACTCAATTCAAGTGGCGTAGAACAAAAGCTGTTTGAGGTATTTAAGAAACCGCAAAAGAATGTCGTCATGCTGACAGAAATTCATTCTGAGTAAGGAAGCCCTCAATTGTTAAACCTCACACCCATCGAATTAGAACGCTATAGCCGCCAAATCATGCTCCCTGGTTTTGGTGAGGAAGCACAACAGCGGCTCAAGTCAGCAACTGCATTAGTTTCGGGAGTTGGTGGACTAGGCGGTACAGCGGCTCTTTATTTGGCCGTAGCAGGCGTTGGACGCATCATCTTGGTACGGGGTGGAGACTTGAGGCTCGATGATATGAATCGTCAGATCCTCATGACCCACGATTGGGTAGGAAAGCCAAGGGTAGACAAAGCTAAGGAAACCCTAGAGCAAATTAATCCCGATATCAAAATCGAAGCGATCGCTGAGTACATCACTCCCGAAAATGTGGACTCTTTAGTACAACAGTCTGATATCGCCCTCGACTGCGCTCATAACTTTGACGAACGCAATTTACTAAATGCCGCTTCTGTGCGTTGGGGTAAGCCGATGGTAGAGGCAGCAATGAACAGTATGGAAGCTTACCTCACCACCATAGTTCCTGGCTTGACTCCCTGTCTATCTTGTCTGTTTCCAGAAAAACCTGATTGGGATCGTCGCGGCTTTGGGGTACTAGGTGCAGTTTCTGGCACACTGGCTTGTCTCACAGCGCTGGAGGCAATCAAAGTACTGACTGGGCTGGGTACACCTTTGTTCTCACAATTGCTGACGATGGATTTGAATTCTATGGAATTCGCTAAACGCCATCCCTACCACGATCCCAATTGTCCAGTCTGTGGTAGCAGTAGCGGTTCTCTTACTGAGCAGCCAATGACAGCATTCGTTGGTCACTAATATCCAGATAGCAGTTCCGCCAAAGGAATTGTTTCTCCCTGAAGTTATTGTCCTTCCCCATTGAGAAGTTTTATGGCTCTTACCTTTACAGAAAAAGCAGTATCTCGCCTCGGTAGCTTTCTTGAGAGCGATCAGGCTAGTTCCAGTTCCCCCCAGCAAGGCATCCGTGTCTCTGTTATAGATGGTGGTTGCAACGGTTACGAGTATTCCTTGAGTGTGAGTACTACCCCTAAGACAGATGACTTGTTACTAGAAAATGGCGGCTTACGCATCTATGTGGATGGGAAAAGTGTCCCACTACTCGAAGGAGTTGTTATTGACTATGTAGAGGGATTAACCCAAAGCGGGTTTAAGTTTAGCAACCCCAATGCAGCCGAAACCTGTAGCTGCGGTAAATCATTCGCCGCTGCTGGAGCCGCTGGATGTAAGCCATCAGCAGCAGGCTGTAGCTAAAGCATGTTCTTGATCCTCACTGCTCCCTTAGATTAAAAATCTGTCTCCCTCTGTCCTCTGTGCTGGGAAGAGGGAAGGGAGTTAAAAGAGGAAAGAACTTTCGATTAAGTACCCACTAAATTTTTGGAGCATACAAAAATGACTACTTACAAAGTTCGCTTGATTCACGAACAAGGCCCGAAAAAAAATCGGACTGTGGTCTTCGACAAAACGATTGAGATTGACGAAGACACTTACATTTTAGAAGCAGCAGAAGAAAATGACTTGGAGTTGCCCTCTTCTTGTCAATCTGGTGGTTGCTCTAGCTGTGTTGGTAAAGTTATCGAAGGCGAAATTGATCAAGATGACCAGTGCTTCCTGGATGACGAGCAAATGGATAAAGGCTTTGCTCTGTTGTGCGTAACCTATCCGAGATCTGATTGCACAATCAAAACCCATCAGGAAAAGTATCTCGTCTGAGGTTCTGGGGTACTCATTGCTCGGTCGAGAATACTAGATCATCAAGTCGTGGCTTTCTTCGGAAAGCTGCGACTTTTAGCATCAGCTTAAGTTGTGTCGCCTTGCCGTCACGAAATTAAATCAAAATAAATTAATTATCAACTCTCCCAAAAGCTCCTTTGTTATGGTATAATCTACCCTCGTATGTAAGATGATAATTTTCCCTGTTAGAGAGAAAAGTCACTGAATGCTAACTTATCCTCAGTTGGGATTTCCCTAAGAAGCGCTATTGCTGCTAAAATTGTGGCTTCCTTCCTGGGGACGAGTGTTACTCTTGTGATGCTAGGCTACCAAGGAAAAAAATTAAAGGGCTAGTTGATGCCTTGCTGAATTACCTCAGAGTGTTGCAGCCAACTGTGGTTGCTTTCTCGTTTTTGTTGATGTTAGCAAACATAACCCCATAGACTATGTATTGATGTCCGTGGAGATTGCTGTGATTTTTGTTTAACACAGTCGGGGAGTTGGGTTTTAAGTGTTCGTCATCTTCCTAGGGTTCAAAAACACACTGAGGCGTTGAGCCAATCAATGCCAACCGTCTTACTTGTGCCTACTGTTTTGGAGCCTTCTCAATGAAGCTTTTCTGGCTGCTTATACTGCGTCTGTTCAACTGGGAAAAAGTCTACAGACGACACTCACCTCGCCAAGAGGGATACTTTGGTTTGCTGCTACCCTGATGCTGAGCAGTATCATTCCAGAAAACAGACAGACAGCTATCTACACTTCCTTCTCTACTGTTTAAAGCAGCAGGTGGTGTAAGGCTTCTATGCTTTGTCTAGGCACTGATAATTTAGCAATTTCTCTTGCCGTGAGTATCGCCATCAATTTTGGATCTTCTAAGTATGATCGTAAGCGCCAACAAAAAAGGACAGAAGCGGAGAGCTTCCTGTCTGAGTCAGCGAATCCAAGTGTATCGGATAGAGGGGTCAAACCCCTTAATCCTTTATCTAGATTTAATGCTTTCCTAGAAGTAAGAGTAGACAGGCAGGAATTAACTGCCCTGTTTTGGGAGAATACCTACACTACTGCGAGCAAAACCCCAGGATGGCTAAGTATTTTTGACAGCGAGAACCTATTTTTATATTGCCTTGCTGCCAAAGGAACGTTAATAACGCGTAAATTTGTATCTGAAACTGCTTTCCCTTCATCAGCAGCAATGATTCCTTTTTAGCCGGCAATTCTTCTCTTCAAAGTGAACAAGACTCGAAACCTTACATTTAACCTGTCAATTTTGTATCTATTATCTACGGTAGCTACTGACATAAAAGTGATGAATCTGTGAAAAAACAACTGGATAGATCGAACATAACTGAGCAGAAAAAAGATGTAGTTAAAATACCGAGATGATGTTGAGTTAATCAATTACCCAAGGGGAAAGTTCTTTAGTATTAAGGAGCTTCCACTAAACTAACTAATAGTACAAACTACTGATTTATCAGCTTTATTTTTGTTGATTGCTGATAGCCAAATCTTCAAATTAGTAAGCTTTATCGACTAATTAGTTATTGATAATTGGTAAGAAAATGCTCACAATTTATCAAGACAAATTGATGTAATTTTAATCTGAAGAGGTAATCAGATGGAATCTTGTGAAAATCGAAATTTAGTAACATTGAATGCTATATCAATAGACAATATAGAAAATGTAAAAATAATCTTTAATTGCTCAATTTGAACAAACATCTAAATGCATATGTGAAATTCTTGTAAATAGAAGGGCCTTAATAAGGTTCAAGGAAAAACCTCAAATAAACAATAAAATCATTTGAGGATCAAGTATGAATCAGGTTGCATCCTATAAAAATCGAACTTCAATATTAGTCACCAATAAAGGAGGATTTAATAAGAAAAAGGGATGACAAATCTTTAAGACTTGAGCCAACCTTCTCCAAGTTAGAGTAATAGCGTTGTCTTATGGCTTATAAAATTTCCAGCAGTTGTGTCGGATGTGACACCTGCTTACCTAAGTGTCCGACGGGTGCAATTAAGAAAGACGGCGAAAAGTATGCAATTAACCCGGATCTTTGTAACAACTGCAAGGGTTATTATCCTGAACCACAGTGCATAATTCATTGTCCCCGCAGCTGTCCAATTCCTTCCCAGCCCAAAAAGGGTAGGTACAAAGTCGATGCCAGAACTGCTACTAGCCCTGACTTGTTCCTTAACGGTAAGAATAATCGATTTGCTTCCTCAATTGTGATTTGGGAAGCTTGCAATATTCTGACTCAAAGGCAATCACTTCCTTGGGAAACTGATACTTTAGGAAAGCTCTATTACCAACGGCAAATTAAGCAAGGTCAAGGAACAATTGCCTTCCAGATAACTGATAGTTTGTATGCAGAGCAACCCAAACCAATGGGAAGTGACAGCGCGCTCTCCACAATCGAGGCAATTGATATTAGAGCCGCTGGTATGCACCTCATTTATGCAGCCCATGCTACGGCCTTAGACAAGCCTTGGGAGCAGGAATTTATCATTGATGATCGACAAATTGAAAAATATCTCGGTCTAGACAAACGCAAAGACTTAAGCAAAGCTGCTAAGTTGACGTTGATCAAAGACATTGCTCAACAACCCTGCAAAATTATGACTACCGTTAACTGGCCAAGGCAGGGTAGAATTCCAGGATTCTCAGTTGTAGAAAGCCGCTTATGGCACTTACTAGAAATTGAGCATCACTTCCAGGAAGATGAGACTGGATGTAAACATCTGGTCGGTCTAACTTTTAGAATTAAGGCTGGTACTTGGGCACGGTATTTCTTGAACAAGCAAGGTCGTCAGGAAGGAAGAGCCTTCTACCAATATGGTCACTTACCTAAATCACTTTTATACGCGCTGATGAGCATTTGGCAGCAACATGAGGGCGCCGTTCGCATGATGCTTTGGCTACTCTTTAAAACCAAAATGGGAAAGCAGCAGCGAGTTACGGTACCAACTTTATTGCGCGTTGCCTATGGTGAGCAAAAAGTAATTCAAGCCTCTTGCCATAGAGAGGAAAGAAAACGGCGACTGCGTACTTTTGAGAGTGACTTAGAAATGCTTAGTCATTATGGACTTAAGCCAGTATTTGATCCAGTCACCTATCCACCAGAAATTCAGCCTCTTTGGGCAAAGTTGAGCGATATTCCCGACGATCCGGATGCCGAACTAGAATTTTGGATTAATGACGGCAGCAGCGAGACACCATTAACAGACTCCGCCCCTCGAGGTAAATGGAATCTACTCAAAAATGCCCGAATCTTGTGGTTTGAACTGCCACCTCATTGGGATCAGCAAGTAGTCGATTTTGAAAGTAAAAAGCCTCGAAGTACCAAAAAAACCACCAAGCAAAAAATACAGCCTGTACTTTCCGGAGAGCAGATTATGTCGGCTAGGAAAAACCGCAGACTCAGCCAGAGAGAGTTGGCTCAGATGGCCGCTAAAAGCCAGAGTTGGATTAGGGATATTGAGAATGGTCGCTTTCAGATTAAGATGAAAGACCAACTGCTATTGCAGAAGGTTCTAGATTTAGCCTAAGCAATTTGTCAATGGAAAACCCAGATTACCCAAACCATCCTCAAAGTTAGGGTAATCTGGGGGCAGCAAGTTGCAGATTACTTAGCAGAAAGATTAAGCGATCCAACAAACTTCTGATAGCGCTTTTGTCTCTCCCTAGACAAAGGAGCTGCCATGAGCAAAATTTTCTCTAGCAGCCAAGGGGCAAGGCGGTTAAACCACACGGCTAAATGACTTTGCCACCCTACCAAGATTTCCGCTGACTCTCTGCGCAGTCCATTGACAAGCACTTGAGCCACTTGTTGGGAAGTCATCGGCACTACCCAGCGAAATAACTTTAAATCTCGCGCCATGTCGGTATCAGTGAGAGACGGTAGCAACGCCATAACTCTGATATTGTGTTCAGCTAGTTCCCCACGCAAAGCTTGAGTAAACCCCAAAATGGCAAACTTGGTGGCTGAATAGGTAGCCATTGTTGGTGCTGCCACTTTGCCCATCAAGCTAGAAACATTAACAATTGTCCCTTCTCCTTGCTTTGCCATGCGTCGGGCTACTGGATGAGTAATCGTGTACATTCCCATTAAGTTAATGGCGATTTCTTCATGTACTTTTGGTAGTTTGGAATGCAAAAAGGGAGCCTGGTGTGCTACCCCGGCACAGTTGACTAGTAAATGAATGGGACCGTGATCCCGCCAAGCTTGGGCAATTGCCGTATTTATCAGTACTGGTCGAGTCAAATCTAATGGTAGGGAGACAACTTCTACACCTAGCGCTTTAATTTCGCCAGCCACTTGAGCCAATTTTTGGCGATCGCGCGCCACCAGCAACAAGCGTTTGACTCCTTGTTGGGCTAATTCTATAGCGATAGCACGTCCAATACCACGGGATGCTCCGGTAACCAGAGCAGTTTTTCCTTGAATATCCATAATTAAAATCTCCAGAGTTTAATTCTCACTTAAGTGAGGGTTTACTCATCAGTTGCCGACAGTGGAAGCGGGAGAAGCAAACTGTGAGTCAGTAACTCGCGATGTCAAAAAATTTTTCCGGCAATCCGGGAATTAGTGGATCGGTGAAGAGTCTCAATTGACGTAGAGCATGATAGTAAGTCTCCTTGATCCGAGTGTTTACCCTAAAAAAACTTCTTACTCACAAGCTAACAATGGCAGCAAGTACCTGCAACATTTATTAACCAAAAACAGCGATTGTTACTTTCTTACATACAGCTCTCAGGATCTTTTGCTTATTTAGGAGCTAAACCAATGGCTGTCTGAAGCGAGCAGTGAAGGGATAGAGTTAATTAATGGTCTTTTCCTTCGCAAGGGAAATTATGAGAAAGCTGAAGTTTTCTCCAAGATATCTGATATCAAGTTCTTAGCAAAGTTATTAATCCTTACCTCAGCTTTTCAGGGAAGCCAAGCTTCTGTCACGAAAAGATTTTCACTGCCTCTGCAATAAACGCTGATCTAGTCTTTATCTGCTGTGATACATTAGATGTCTTCTATCTTAAGTGTGGGGTATAAGACACATGAACGCAGTAAAACTAACCTAGAGAAACTGTTATTTAGAGTACATTTAGTTGAAACCTTCTCCGCTTACATGCAACTCACAGATCACCGAGTTTAATGAGTGAAGTCACAGCAATATATTTCAAGAATTCATTACACTGCCTGATAGTGAGCAAATAGTGACTTCTTAACCTTAAGAAGCTGCTGAGGTTTTCAAGAACTTAACTAGTTTTTTACAAATGACCTCTAAGCTAGTGAATATAACCATCTAGCTTAGAGGTCAGCAATTCAGACAAACAATTGAGCTTATTTTCTCTAACTCTTAAATCTCAAAAAAATTTGACGCCTAGTTAACTAACAGGGAAGGTCTACAAATGAGTTTCGCCAATTACCAAAGTTTCAATCCAACCCTGAACCAGACCAAAGCAGTTCCTAATACAGTAGCCGCCTTCAAGCGCCTCAATGGCGATGAACAACTAGGTCTACTGTGGCTAATTTACGAATACCTCGACAGGGGAGGTTGGAGTACAATTGCCTCTCCTGGGGTGGCACGGCTTCAGTTGACAGGAGGATTGCTCGATCAAATTAAAGCTATGTCTCACACTAAGCAGTCGCAGGTAATGCGAGATTTGCTTAATCAAGCAGATACTCCGATTACCCGCGCTTACGGAATCTTGAGTAATAATAATAAGCTAGCTTTCTGGTATCAGCTAGCTGGGTTAGTTGGTTCTGGTGAGTTTGTCCCAGTGCCACCAGACTATCAACTCTCACCAGCAGCAGCTGAGGTGTTTGATAAGATTGCACTACTGGACTTTGGTCGGCAAATTCAGGTTTTGCGCCAGGTTATGTTGACTATGGGTATTGATCCACTAGCCGTTTGACTTGTTCCCCGCATTTCAAGCAGCAGAGAAATCGAGAATAGAAAATGGTTAATTGAGCTGTACATACCAGAATCTAGCTCATAGTCTCAATTTTCTATTTTCCTTCTGCCTTACCTACCTAATAGTTGTTGCCGCCTGATTCTCAAATAAGTCCAGAGGGGGAATTGATAAAACTCCATCAAGAGCCAAAGTACAATAACCAAATGTGATAAAAATGTCAACCCGACCCAGACACCTGGTAACCAAGACAAGGAACTACCAGGATCTGGGGGAAAAGTATAAGCAGCCAGTCCAATCAAGGTAGTTGGCAGAGCCACAAAGCCGCTGGCTAATAACCATCCCACCCATCCCCACTCAAACCCTTCGGGGTGCGCCCCTACCCAACTCTTGCCATTCCAGCGCCAGAGTAGTGGGGGTTGCCGATCAGGCATTTTCAATAACTGCCCCTCTAAATCGGCGGTAAAAATGTAGCGATTACATTCACAAGCCATGGCTTCCATTAAAGGCATGGCTTGGATTTTACCAGCGCGACAGACTGGACAGGGGTAAATTTCTTGATAGTTTAGAGAGCTGAGTGCGTTTTTGGAACTTTCCATGCAACCAAGGAATCTTGTGAGCGACCAGAGGAAGAGGAAAGAACTCCCTTCCTCTTTATCGTTACTATAAGAGAGATAACTTGCCAGTTGAGTCTGACTCATTACTGGTCGCTTCACCCACCGGGTCGAAAATCCTAAGCAATTTCGACCAGCTGAATATCAAAGGTTAGGTCTTGCCCAGCTAGAGGGTGATTAGCATCTAACTTTACCATAGATTCAGTAACCTCTGTTACCAAAACTGGAACAACGCGTCCATTGGGTTGCTGGAGTTGTAATTGCTGACCTATTTCTGGTTCCAATTCTGGGGGCATTTGTTGTCTATTGACTTCCAAAATCATTTCTTCCCGGTGCGGACCATAAGCTTGATCCATGGGAATCTTTTCAGTTTTTGATTCCCCTGGAGTCATACCAACAACAGCTTGCTCGAAGCCTGGAATGACTTGCCCTGCATTGAGTTCAAACTCTAAAGGATCGCGACTAGTTGAGGAATCAAATACGGTGCCGTCTTCTAATTTGCCCGTGTAGTGAATCTTTACGGTATCACCCGATTTTGCTTGTGTCATTGTCATTGTCAATTTCCTGTGACGTTCTTTCCGGTTTACCCTAACAAATTGACGTACTCTCAACCTTTAAATCTTTGTAAGATTCTCCCTCTCATGGGCAGAGCTTTCTGCTTCTATGGATCTTGCTTAGACCAACAACAATCATCTGGTATTGATCCCCGGCACTACCCCCTCCGCAGGCAATTTGTTTGTTTAAAGACAGCCGTGCGTCCCACGGCAGTCCTAGGGATTTTTTGCCTAGGTGCGCTACCTCTAAAACCCGTCTTGTTTACTCCTGAACATTTAGCTTAACTAATGCTTTTTTGGGGATAGCAGTTGAGCGCTAAGCTAAGCTGTCAGGGGCTTTGAGCCGGCAAACATAGAAAAATACGTACCTTAAGCAATCCACCTCAGTAGGTGGAGCCTTAATTATAACCATAACCCCACTAGCGATTTATTTTTTGAAAAACCCTAGGTGTTTACTTTCGACTGAGGGAAATCACCTCTGCTAATGTACTGTCTCAGGAAAAATTTGGTGATCGCACAATCGATTTTTCCCAAGTTGCCCGACTCGGACAAAGTAAATTAACAATTTCTTGAGGAATCTCCTCAAAATGCTCAAAAAGAAAATCCATAAAAGCCAGATGATGTAAATCATGAGGCATCGGACGGCGATAGTTATTACCCCTCCTGAACCAACAGCGCACTGTAGAAATTGAGCGAGAGCAAATTAAGGCAATGACATCGTAAGTAACTTCCCACTTAGCATAGAATTGTTGCGGTGTCATCCCTAATTGACAATGGCTATAGAGGTTAATTAGATCGTGTTCTCGCTTAGTCAGAGTCCTGGGTTTACTACTTTTTGAGCCTCCGGGGTAGTAATTTCCCTCGGTAGTGTGTAGAGATTTCGCAAAAAAAGCCGTCTCGGTAGTCAAAGAGACAGGGAAATAGAACTCTTGTTCAACGTCTTCGGGATTAGAAGAGGAAAAGACTTCCTCTATTTCCATTTCTATGGGTTGAAGATCATCTTCCCAGGCAGTGTCAGCAACCAACCAGGTAGCACTGGGTGAGTCTTCATCGAGTCTGATTAAGTAGCGAACCGCCCACTGGTTGAGATGTTGGGCATAAGTAAAGAAGCGGCCAATGACAATACCCCAGTCAGTGGAGTTGTCGGGCGATCGCCACCTAACGCGATCGCCTTCTTGGTAGCAGGAAACCAAAGTAACGGGTAAGTTAATTGAAGCTGCTGGGATTTCTAGAGGAATGGGATCGCAAACTACATCCGAGTCGCCGTGACGAATGACGTTTAAATAACTAGCAATCAGCTTGCCTTTGAGATTCTGAGTTAAGCGCTGGATCAAAATAGCAGCTAAGCTTTCTAGTTCCTGTTGCTCTAAATTCATTTTCGCTGCACTGAAGTCAGCATCGGTGTAATTGCCCAGATACGATAGTAATTCTGCGATACCGAAATCTTCTAAGGCTTCTTGATAGGTAAAAGTGCGATCGCTTGTTTGGTTAATTGTTTTTACCATTCTCTCTTAGTTGGTGATGTATTGATGGTGTTTTCTTAATGGGACTTAGACAGATTTCAAGCCCAAACAAAGCCCAAAGCAGCTTTGTGAGCAAAGAATACGTCCCGATTGTGGTTCAACCACTCCATAAAACGGAAAGACATCGCTGTCCGAAACGCCTCTAATGCTTCAGTAAAGGTGTTTAAAGGTTTCGATGCCCAACGCCGTCTTAATCCTCCGGTTAAAGTGTGCCATAAAATAAATGTATAGGCACAAAACACAAGCATGAAATGTCTTATCAGGCTTCTATAATCTCTGACTTGATATTCAGATAAACCCAACCAGCCTTTGGCTTCCCGATAGAAAACTTCTACCCAATTTCTTTGAGAGTAGGTAGTTACTATCCAATCGGCTGTGGCTTTTGTTGATTCAACATTGGTAATAAAATAGTCAACATCACTAGCTTGGTCGAAGGTTGAGGCATTCATGACGATAGCAATTGTTCTCTTTCCTTCAAGCTGTGAGAGTTCAACTTCTACAGGAGCCACCCAAACGGTTTTCAGTTTATCTAGATTGATTTGAACAGGGGTAAAATCTTTTGGCGACAAGGATTCGGCTAACTTATCTAGGCGAATCTCTTCTCGTTGACTTATCCCTATTTCAATTATCACCTTACGGTTTTTGGCTAATCCTCCTATATACTTGAGTTTCCTTTTTTCCAGTTCCAGCAAAAACGTTGTGTTATTTCCATACCCAGCATCAATTAATACGATACCCGGTCGATATCCTCTGTTCATGCTGCGGTCAATTAATGCTAAGCCTAACTCCGGCTTTTTCTGGAATTCAATATCTTTTTTTCCTTCAGCTAAAGAACTAGCGTGTTGAGATAACTCTATATCTAACGGTAGGCTTTTTTTCCCATCATATAGATGAGTTGTTACCACTACTATTCCGTTGTCTGTCTTCCCGATTTCTCCAATGTACTGTCGTCCTACTCCCGCCGTGAAATTGCCACTTTTCCTATGTCCTGAGTCATCTACAATTAACGTGAATCCTCTACTTATTCGGGTTGGGCTACACTGATTCATCACCAGTAGACGCCGCTCATTTACCTGTTGAGCATTCCAGGGGGCTTCCGTTAAAAAATGATGTAATCGGTGGTAAGTCACTCCCACCGCGTTATCCGCCATTTGAGACAGGTTTTTTCCTTCACTTTCCCCTAATAATCCCCCAATATAGTTCCTAAACTCCCTTTTTTGCGCTTGATGTCTCCAGACATCATCAAAGCGTTTGCACCATCTATCGAAGCAAGGAGGCATGGCGGCGGGGGTTGTCTCTTTCCTGTCTTACACTCTAATGTCAAATGGCTGCCATGCCTAAATTATACCTTTATTAACTCTTTATTTTCGTTTAAGTCCCGTTAACTAATTTTATGGCAAAATAGCAAAACAGCACTAAAAATTGAAAAGATTTATAGCAATGAGACAATGGGAAGAGTAATGAGAAATTTGTCATCTATGTCTGAAGGGGAAAAGCCAGTATTTGTCAGGGGGCGAGTTCCCGAATCCCTTAGAGTACGTTTCAAGGCAACCTGTGCCTTAGAGGGGCGTGACATGGGAGATGTTTTGAAAGAATTGATTGAAAACTGGTTAGAAGAAAAGGAAAACCCCTTGCCTAGAAAAAGAAGTAGGGGGAGTTAGGCGAAATGGAAAATGAAAAATTGGTGACGACAAATAGAAAATTGAAAATTGAAACTATAAGTCAGATTCTGATCTGTGCAGCTCAATTTTCGGTTTTCAATTAACCATTTGCCGCCAAGCAATCATTAACTATTTTCATTACAGCTTATCAATATCAACTCCCAACTCATTAAGTCGTAACGCCAGTTTTTCGGCTCGTTCATCCGGAGTCAGAATTAAATTTCCTGAAGCATTTCTCCACCTTAACCACGCCCGATTAATATTGCGATAACTGCCTTGCCAGATGCCGATACTTAACTCTAATTCTGGCATCAGCAAGCGCCCCTCTTGGAGTTGTGCTGGTTCGTAGTGACCCCCGACAAGGCGAAATGCTTGGAAATCGTTGGTGTAACGATTAAAAACTATATAGTAAGGAACTCGCAGATACTGTTCATAAACTTGCCATTTGGTCGGTGGTTTTTCTAGTTGGTTCCTTACTTGACCCAAATCCTCTTCTGTCGTACCCGGAGAGGATAACTCCACCACTACAAACGGGCTAACCTGTTCCTGCCAAATTACATAATTCAAACGCAAGTCACGCTGATCATACAGCCGAGAGACGCCCACGATACCGAACCAATCTGGGCGTTTGTACCAACCGGGATGCCTGACATCGTAGTAAAGATTTAAATCACAAGCGCTGAACACCATGTCTGAGCTCCAGTTAGCAGGCTCAAAAGTGAACAACAATAGAGAAGATTGTAAAAAATGAAACTCGTCAGACAAACCAGGTTCCTCCGGATTTTCGCTTAGTAAGTCGTACATAGTCGGCAATGTTTGCCGAGGGGAAAGCGGTGGGTCAGATTGAGGGTTGAGGCGAGTCATAGTAGTTGGAGACTAGAAAAAAATCTCAATCTCAATCTAGAGGGTATTTGCTAGGCAGGGGACAGGGGGCGAGAAGTTAAATCAAGTATTACTAACAAGATACCAACGCTAATGCTGCGCTAGCCAAGAGACTTGTTGCATAAGTCAATAATTATCTGTATGTAAATCTTGTAACTTTTGCTTCACTTCCCAAGCGGTTGATGCCAATACTCAACTAGGAGGAGGCTAAAAACCATAGTTTTTAAAACACAAACTAACTTCAGCACCTGAGTTGCCATCGGCACTCTTGTCAAAATTTGGCTGTCATCTGCTGTGTTTAAGTTATTTTTCAGTATTTCTCGATGAACTTGTTCAACAAAGCAACATCACCGAATTTATCGCACTTTATTCAAAGTTATTGTGCACCAAGCAGTTCCCAATCACCCTGGCAGAAGTGAAGCAAGAGTTCGTAAACGCCGCCCGAAAGCTTACCCCTTAATGACAAAACCCGGACACGAATTACAAAAGCAGTTGCAAACTACTTAATCCGCAAGTCTTTCAGCTTTTCTTAGTGCCATTCCCCTAAAGCTAAATATCCATACCAACCACATTTAACTCCGCCGGATGCTCAACTTTAAACTGATAGTACAACTCTTGTTGGGAGTTAGAATCCAAGGTAAGTGACCATTGCAGCATACCCTTCTCATTCGTCTCTATCCGAGGACGGCAATCAGTCAAACTTACCTTGACTTGCTCGTGACGACTGACTGGTAACTGCTCAATTAATTGCAACTGAATAGTGTGTTGAGATAAATTTTTAACCATCAGTCTGTAAGCATAAAGCTTCTGATCTACCCAGCGTTCTACCAACTCACGGTCAATTTTCAATCCTTCATCAAGACCTAAGTTAGTCTTCAGTTCCTGACCTGGGGCAATTTTTTCTAGCTGAGTTGTACCCACAAAAGTATTATCGCAAAAGATATTCGCTTTGCCTGGTAACAGTGTTACTCCCGCCAGGGGATTATTGAGAGTTACCTGAAGATAGGCAAAATTCACCAACTGAGGCAAGGCAATGTACTCTGTCTGACAAGGGTAATCTTCTTGGAAAATGGTAGTTTGATGACTGGCATTATCACTGGGAATATGGCACAAACTACTTACCTCAAAACAAAGAATTCCTCCCTGTTGACAGATTTTGGCCATCGCCGCTTCAGCTTTGAGACGCTCTAAATCTTCTTCCGTTAAGGTTTCTTGTGTGAAGGCCATCCCGGCAAAAGGCATGGTGTTGGAGTAGTTTGAACTGACCAAGCTGTCGTAAACTGTCGAGGAATTTGTCTTTTTTTCTGACCAACTTGGTTCTTGCACATCGATATACCAGAGGGGTAACTTGGGCAATTTTTTGCCTAATTCTGGTTTAGCGGTGGCTAAAGTTAGAGTTACATCAGACCAATCTTCACCGCTGTTTTGTCTAACTTGTGCTAAGTAGCTGAGATTAATTTTGTTTCTACTAGGGTGTAACCGCAAGTCGTAGAGTGGCACCCAACTAGCGCCAGTTACCAAGTAAGATACCTCTAGCTCAAACTTACCAGCCGCCGAGGGTGCTAAACTAACGAAAATACTAAAACTTTCGCTAGTACGAGGCGTAGCCAACTCTTGTAGCCGCTGTCGCAATATCTGCAACTGCTTGTCTAATTGTTCTTGCTCTTTCTCCCGTTCTACCAGCGCCTCAGAAAACTCTATGTACTGTTGGCCGACAAAATCTAGTAATTCCCTAATTTGATTTAAATCCGTAGACTCAGGATGTTGAGATCTGATCCAACGCTCTAGGTATTGGTTGCTCAAACCTTTGACAAAATTGCGCTGTAGATTGAGTAGAACCAGCAAATTTTGCAGATGTCGTCTTTGCTCCTCTATCTGCTCAATTTTTTGAGATAGGGGAGCAATGTCTTGAACAAACGACTCAGTCGCCTGATTTCTTTGAGTTCGCACCCCAACTAAGCTAACGGCTGCTGTACCAGAAACTGACACCCGTACCGACTCACTCACTAGAGTTACTGGTAGTTGAGCAATCACCAATTCCTGCTCTTGGCCCGTTAGCTGTACGATACCCCGGCGAGTCACCAGCGCTTGTTTGTGGTACACTGTCACTTTATAAATTCGGGTATCTAGCGTTTTTTCCATCGCTTAACTGTCGCTAAATCCTAGGTATGAGAGATGGATTGTCGGAATTGGCTAATGTACTGCTCAACATTAGGTTCGGGTACAGAGTATTTGCTAGTCGAGAACTTGGGTGATTTTATCCCAATCCTCAGTTACCAGTTCCTAGTTTTACTTAGACTTTCACTGGTAAAACTCCAGCCAAATCGAGAATCTGCGGAATTAAGTCTTCTCGCTTAACTGCCATCAGATGAACTCCTTGGCAAAGTTGCTGTGCTAACTGGACTTGTTCAGCAGCAATTTTCATCCCTTCTTGTAAGGGTTCCTCCGCTGCTGCCAATCGGTCAATGGTGTCTTGAGGAATATTAACACCTGGTACGTATTTGTTGATGAAATTGGCATTTTTAGCAGATTTGAGCAAAAATATACCCGCCAGGATCGGTTTGTTTGTGCCAGCCGCAATGGTATTCATGAACTTTTCTAGGCGATCAAAATCGCTAATCAGCTGGCTTTGAAAAAATTGCGCTCCGGCTTCCAGTTTACGCTCAAAGCGGCGCTGCAACCCCGACCAACTTTTAAGTTGGGGGTCAACAGCGGCACCAACAAACAAGTTTAAGGCTCCATCTGTCAGAGGCTTGTCATTGAAATCACAACCGTGATTGAGTTTATTAATCAATCGCAGCAAGCGTACTGATTCTAGGTCAAATACTCCTTTGGACTGAGGATGATCACCCGCCTTGATTGGGTCGCCAGTAAGAGCGAGGATGTTATGGATACCCAAAGCTTGAGCCCCCATAAGATCTGCTTGCAGGGCGATACAGTTGCGATCGCGACAAGCCACCTGACATACTGGCTCAATTCCCTGCTGCGCTAAAATTGCTGAAGCCGCTAGAGAAGACATGCGCAGCACAGCCCGAGAGCCATCAGTGACATTGACGGCGTGAACTCTACCTTTGAGAGCTTTTGCCATTTCTAGCATATGCCTAGGGTCACCTCCTTTAGGTGGTGCCACCTCTGCTGTAATTAAAAATTCTCCAGCCTCTGCCGCAGTGCGCAATCTGTGGGCAATGGAGTTTCTTGAGGAGTTGCTGTGGGCGAGTGCAACTTGAGATTCGGCATTCAGTTTCAAATCGGGCAGGGAATTACTCATAAATTCAAGTAAAAACTGGTAAATAATTCATAGATTCCACCCTTCTCCCTTTTTTAGCTGACTAATTGCTGCTCAACGAAGTTAGCTTGGCAAGGAATAACCAAGAGCTTTTTTCACTCTCGCTAAGGTTTCATTAGCGATTGCTTCTGCTTGTTGACGTCCCTCTCGCAACACCGACTCCAGATAGCCTTTGTCCTGCATTACCTGTTGGTACTTAGTTTGAATCGGTTTGAGGGCGGTAATGGCTGTTTCGGTTAGTAGAGGCTTGAACTGCCCCCAGCCCATATCTTGACACTCTAGCGCCACTTCTTCTTTTTTCTTATCAGAGAGCAGCGTATACAAAGTTAGCAGATTATTACACTCTGGGCGTTGAGGATTGTCAAACTCTAGGCCTTTGAGGGGGTCTGTTTTACAACGCTTAATTTTCTTTTGAATTTCTTCGGGGGAATCTAGTAAATTAAGCCGACTCATCTCCGATGGTTCAGACTTTGACATTTTTTTCGTGCCATCTGTTAAGCTCATCACCCTGGCACCTTCTTTGCGGATTATTGGTTCTGGCAGTTTAAGTACTGGTTTTTCTGGATTACCAAACTGGTCATTAATCCGAACAGCAATATCACGGGTTAGTTCTAAATGTTGCTTTTGGTCTTCACCTACCGGAACTTTATCAGCATCGTAGAGTAAGATATCTGCTGCCATAAGTACTGGGTAATCTAACAAGCCGACACTAACATTTTCTCCCTGCTTGATGGCTTTTTCCTTAAACTGGATCATACGTTCTAGCCAGTTCAGAGGCGTGATGCAATTGAGTAGCCAGGTCAATTCACTATGGGCCGAAACATGGGATTGCACGAAAATTGTCGAGTACTCTAAATCAATTCCACAAGCCAGGTAGAGAGCGGCGATTTTATAGGTGTCAGACTTAAGTGTTGCGGGGTTGTGAGGTACAGTAATTGCGTGTAAATCAACTACACAGAAGAAATTATCGTACTGGCTTTGAGCTTCAACCCAATTACGGATTGCACCTAAATAGTTACCCAAGTGTAAATTGCCAGTTGGTTGAACCCCAGATAGAACGCGCTGCTTACCCATTGATTTTGATTGCATGATTATGGCTGGACTGTTAGCACAGTAACTCCAGCGTCTCTAGTGTGTATCAGTTTTATCAATTTTGCCATTCTCCAGTCCAGTTTTTCTTCCCTGGAAGAAGATTCACCCCAAGGCACCAGCTAGGTTTGCTTTCTGGTCAGTTTTCTGTAAACATGCTCTTTAAACTCACCTGATGAGAAAATAGTTTGATCGCTCCTATAAAAAATTTAATTGGACTGACTCATGGCTGAAATTCAGTTTTCTAGAGGTGTTAACGAAGAAGTTATACCTGATGTACGCCTAACTCGCGCTCGTGACGGTAGCAGTGGCACCGCAACATTTTATTTTGATAAGCCCAAAGCGATCGACACAGAAACCAACGAAGAAGTTACTGGTATGTACATGATTGATGAAGAAGGCGAAATTGTAACGCGAGAAGTCAAGGGAAAGTTTGTCAATGGTCAGCCTACGGCAATAGAAGCCATTCACATCATGAAAACTCAACCGGAGTGGGATCGTTTCATGCGCTTCATGGAACGATATGCGGAAACTCACGGTTTGGGCTTCAGTAAATCTGAATAGACTACGAAAAAAGTACTCTTTTTTAGTAAGCTTTTGTAGTTAGTTTCCAGGAAGTAAAGTCAGCAGCTTTTGTCTAATTAGCCGCTGACTTTTGGCTTAATTGAAGAGTTCTTCCCTTTACCTGCGACTAACTGGTTCACCAACTTGGTTAGGAGTTTTCCTGGTAAGAACGTTTGTTTCTAACACCGTAATCGCCTGCTTGTATTGAGGATCATCCGGAGTTCCACGTAATTCAGGTTGAGTCATCAGTAGTCGCCGTTGTGTATTACTCAATTCCAGCTTGATATCTGGTGTAATTCCTTTATGGTTGATATCTAGTCCACTAGGCGGATAGTAACGAGAAATTGTCACCGCTAAACCGGAACCATCCGATAAAGAATGGACAGATTGCACCACGGCTTTACCAAAAGTTTGAGCACCAACAACCGTAGCTCGTTTATTGTCCTTCAAAGCGCCAGTCAGAATTTCACTAGCACTAGCTGAGTTACCATCAACTAAGATCGCTAAGGGCAAATTTGTTAGGGCTCTGTGGTTAGCGACATATTCCTGTTTACCGCCAACTCGGTCTACTGTGCTAACGATTGCGCCGTCATCAAGCCACATCCGGGCTATTTCAATACTGGCGTGCAGTAATCCCCCCGGATTGCCTCGCAAATCTAAGACATAGGCATCCACTTTCTCATTATTTAGTTTCTGAATTGCCTGCTGCATTTGCTCTGCGGCATGAGAGCTAAATTCATCTAAGCTGATGTAGCCCACACGCATCTTACCTTCGTCCCGGAGGGTGTAATGGACAGAAGGTAATTCAATTTGAGCACGATTGAGAGTCAGATCAAAACTGCCTTTCCCCTGTCGAGAAAGCTTGAGGGTAACTGGTGTCCCAACATCACCCCGAATTTTTTCTGAGGCTTCTTCCAGACTCATACCAATCGTAGATGCACCATCAATCGCCAAAATACCGTCTCCTGCCTTGACACCCGCCTCAAAAGCTGGAGAATTCTCAATGGGCTCAACTACTCTGAGTGCTTTGCTTTCCTCGTGAAGTTCTAGACGTATGCCAATTCCAGAAAGCTCACCGCTAGTTTGGCTGGTGAGTTGTTGAAATTTTTCAGGGTCTAGAAAACGAGTGTAGGGGTCTCCCAGAGGTTCTAGAGCTTTTTTGATTGCCTCATAGGCTTGCTCTTGAGAAGTATAATCTTTGCTGAGAAGTTCTTGCCGTGTTGCTTGCCAATCAACTTGGTTAAAGTCGTGGTCAACGTATTCCCGATTAACAATTTGCCAGACTTCATCAACCAGGTTTTTCGGGCTATCCTGAAGGGCTGCAAAGACACCACGACTACCAAGTGGCAATAAAAAAGATAGAGTTGCTGTTGCGGTAAGTGTTCCAGTGAAAATTAGGTCTCTGAGCCAAGGGAATTGTTTTGGGGAATGATTCATAGAGAGTGCTTGAGACAGGGTTGGCGTTAATTTTTTTTGGACAATCAGTGACAATTACTGTTAGCAGAAGCAGTTAATAAAATAGTTGCCTAAACCATATTCTTATTAGTATAGTTGTTGGCAAAAAACTGTTTTTTTTGTGAATAGCGTTAAGATTAACGCCTCTATCCTTTGGCTAAAAGCGTCAAGGAATACTGTTATCAAGATGTTCATCAAACATGTGGCTTTGACTGGTAAGGTTTTACTGATCTTGGACTTGTGCCGTTTTTGTGGAAAATAACGCCCGCTAAAGTGGTTGCTAAAAATTAAAGTCATTGTTAGAGAAATGAACGAGCGTTTTTTCTAGAGTATGAGACGTAGGCTGATTCAACGCTACTTGATGAGCTTCAAAAACCAGTCGTGTCTCAAGGGGCTACCGCGTCTGCTGTGCTGGGGGTTATTAAGCTTTGCCATACTCCTGAGTAGCTGGGCTATTGCTCAACCTCCTGAGATTGCAGGTGGCGGCGTCAAGACCAGTAGATGCTTCCTTCGTACTGGGCGGCAGTATTCGTAGAGAAGTCTACGTTGCTGAATTGGTGAAGCAGCACCCGTTACCCCGAGTTTTAATTTCCCGTGGCTCACAAGACCCCTGTATTTTTCAGATTTTTCAACAGGCAAAGGCTCCCCTCCACCGCGTGTGGTTAGAAAAGTGTGCCGATTCTACCTCTAATAATTTCTATTTTAGTATCCCTATTCTGCGTAATTGGGGGATTCGTAAAGTTAAATTAATCACATCCCCTACTCATCTGCTTCGAGCCAAGTGGATGGCACAAATTATTTTGGGGGATCAGGGGATCTGGGTAGAAGCTGAAATCGTTGAGGAGTATGGCATTCCGGGCAAAACCGAGTTCCCTCTCAAGACTGGAGTTGAGCTACTCGCAGTTTGGTTGGGACATTGTTGAGTCAATTTATTTAGCCTCAATGTTCGTAGTTAGTGCCGCTAGAGTCTGTAGATATGGCACAATGGCGCCAATCTAGTTTTGATTGTGAGCATCAATGGTGGCTGAAGTTGGATCGAAGTATTTTTCTACCAACCACTTCTATTCCGTGCGCTGTACAGTCGTGTTGGGCTGCTGGCGCTGGGCAATCTGGATTAATAATCTCAGTGCGTCGTTCACTGCTTCGTCATTGGGAAAAGCTTGAGCAACATCTTGAGCAAAGTTGTACTCAAGACGTAATTTATATTCCATTTCGCTTATCTTTTCCTAAAGTTTAGCAAGCTACGAAAATACACAAAGAACTAGTTGGTCTGCTAGTTTGTAACATAAGAGTATTATATTGTTGTAGTTTATTAATTCGAGTGCAGAAGTGGTAGATGAAGTTGATTTACTGAAACTTGTCATTGAAGTTGATGATGAACTAATGCAAAAGGGAACAGAACCCTTCCAACGTCCTTTGGCGGCATACACCATAATTGCACAACGATTGAAACCTGGCAGCAGTCCTACTCTTGAGTACTATCCGCTCTTCAATGCCGTTAATCAGATATACAAAGAGCTGTACCGTCCAGAAGATCTGTACATGCCGCCTATGCATATCGGAGCGTTTATGTTTCGAGATGTATTTTTCCCACTACGGATTCCAGTCATTTGCGGCTCACCTGCAATTAATCCAGTCAATTTCTTAACAGGTGTACCTGATATACCAAAAACATGGCTGTTTAACGATCAGCAAACTGGCTTGATGTTTTTTGATCAGGTTATTGATCTTATGGATTTTGTGTATGGGCTTGACGATCTAGAAAAAAGGGGTGAATTACCAGCAAAGACTATTGAATGGTGGCACTTGGCAAAGCAACAACTTGAAGCAGCGGCGGCAACAGTTTTAGGCTCATTCAACAAGTACGCTGTAATCCAAAATTGTTGTATTTCGACTGAGTTATTGCTCAAGGGTGCTCTTCTAGCAAATGGGCTCGATGAAGATACTCTAAAGAATGAGAAAAAAGGCTATGGTCACAAACTTGAAAACTTAGTGAATAGAACAAGTGAGCTTCTGCCTAGTATAGACCAAGCAACCTTACTATTTGTAGTTCAGCAGCTTCCAAATTACGTCAAAAGTCGCTATGAAGCTATGCAAGTCTCACGTCTAGAACTTGGAAAATTTTTAATGAATACCCAATTTATCAGTGGTGAGATCTTGCGGCAGTTTTCTGAGCGTAATTTTAGATCGGACTTTGCTAGAACACCAAATGATCAAGGGGACATCACTCATCGGACATTTCCTCAAAAATAGTGAACTAAAACAGGTGGCATGAGGTACTCTTTGCGGGAGCATCGCATTTTTATCGTTTGTAGTGTGTTCGCGTAGCGTGCGCCTAAGCACAAACATCTTGCTCCCGTATAATCGCAAGCGAGCAAGATGCTCGCACTATCCATATTTTTGCAAAATTGAGATGCACCCCTCTTTGCACTCCGATCTTCCTAATTAGATGATTTATAAATTGCTAGTAGTTTCCGAGACAAGTCCTTGGATAGTAGACAAAGGTACTTGATAAAAATATTGACGCAAAAACTGCTCTTCTTCGATTGCTGCGAGAAAGGCATGAATCATTTCATGATCACTGAGATCGGTAGATTCAGAAGAAATAGAAAGTGAGTCCCAGCTAATAGTTATTGAGCAGTTTTGATGTCTCACTACAAAGCCAAGGGACTCTAAAGCTTCTAGTCCTAAACTGAGAGCGCGATCGCTTAAATCTAGCTTATTCTGAAGTTGCACTAAGGTAGCTGATTGACCAGTGCGGCTGAGAAATTTGGCAATTCCGACTAACTGTTTCCAGATTTCCTGGGGTGAGAGTTGTAGCGGAGGAGGATAAGCGATCGCTAAGGGACGTTCTGCCTTGATTGCTCGTCTTAACCACACTTGCAACTGATCCCAACTGGTGGGACACTGGTCAAGGGTTAAGGGAGCAGTTTGAGTTGAAGATGGCAGCTTATCTGTTGAGCTTTCTTTTTGTGGGTTGTTAACTTTTAATCTGGCAATTTCTGAGTCTTGTCCACGCCAGTCTAATATCCAACTTTGCTGCGTGGAGAAGTTGTAGGAAGAGGCTGCTTGGTGCAGATCAATTAGACGCACTTCGGGACGTTTTTTGTAGTTGTTATAATCTAATTCAACCACGCAAGAGCATCTACCCTTGGGCACTTCATCTCGATAGTGTCCCCACCAAAGGCCAGGAAATCCGCTAGTAGTAGCGTCATCCCAAATAATAAACTCTGTTTTGATGTACTGTACTTTTCCACCCTTAAAGTCTTGGGTATTGCGATTCCAAACCTCATCAAACCAGCAATTTTCAATTAGTAACTTAGGTACAGGATTACCCATACCGCAAGGTTCGAGTAACTTAAGTTCCTGAAACAGTTCTTTCCCTAACTGCGCGACTGTAACAACTAGATCAGCAGTGAGTACAGGTGCCGTTAAACCACCAGTCGCAGCCGATTGTTGCTTAAGCTGCTGATTAATTGCTTCGGTGAATAGAGGAATATTCTCTACTGGTAGACTTAATCCAGCAGCAAAAGGATGCCCCCCAAACCGATGCAATAAGTGTTCTTGCGACTTCACCAACTCGTAAAGGTCAATATTATTTACCGAACGGGCAGAACCTCTAGCAATCTTTACTAACAGGGGATTAATGGGAGTAGTTTCTACTGCTGCAACAGATTCATTCCCAATAACATCTCCCCCATCTGTACTCAACAAAATAGTAGGGCGTCCGTACTCTTGGGCAATTTGTCCTGCAACTAAGCCTAAGACACCGACAGGCCATTGGGGGTCTTGCAAAACAATTACACTAGTAGTTGAAAGGTCAAGCTGAGCTAATTTTGCTTTCGCTTGCTCAGTAACATCCTTTTGCAAAGACTTACGTCGGGCATTAGCTAATTCTGTTTCTAATGCTAATTGTTCGGCACGTTTTTCATCATTAGTTGTCAGTAATTCTACGCAAAAGGAAGCATCTCCTTGAATACGGCTGACGGCATTAATTCTGGGCCCAAGTCCGAAAGAAACATCAGTAGGACGGTCACCACTACGCTTACACAGTTCTAATAAACGAGCAACACCAGGACGAGAACGGGTTTTCAACTGCTTTTGTAACTGTTCAATTCCCCTCTGGGCCAGGTAACGACAATCGCCACTTAATTGAACTAAATCGGCAATTAAACCAATCGCGACTAAATCCAGTAAATCTTCTAAGGGTTGCTGGGGAATTTGGGGCATCATCTCGTATGCAGCTTCCACCAACTTATAAGCAACAGCCACGCCGGAAAGATGGAATAGGGGATGAGTGGTGGCAAAATAGCGGGGATTGATAATTGAGACTACATTAGGGCGTTCTTCGGGTAAGGTGTGATGGTCTGTAATAATCACATCTATCCCTAAAACTTGGGCGTAATCAATCTCGCTCAGATTAGTACTACCAGTGTCGCAGGTAACGATGAGTTTGGTGCCTTCTGCTGCCAGTTTATCGATTCCTGGGCAGTTAAGTCCGTGGGATTCTGTGAAGCGATTGGGAATATAGTAAGTTAGCTGCTGGTTTTGAGGGAAAAACTCTCCCAGTCCCTCCCAAAGGACGCTAGTAGCAGTGATGCCGTCAGCGTCGAAATCGCCCCAAATGGTCACCTTTTCACCAGTTTCATAGGCTTGCCGTAGTCTTTGCACCGCCCGCTTCATTTCTTGCCCAAACTCACAGGGACTAGTGGGTTGATAATCGTCTGGGTTGAGAAAGCCGGCTAATTGTTCAGGGTTACGGATGCCCCGTTGCCACAATAGCTGGGCGGCCAAGAGTCCGTCTGAGTTAGGGGTGTAGGGTTTTACTGCTTCAAGAAACCACTGTGGTACTTGAGGCGGTGAGTTGACTTGCCATTGAATTTGCGGCTGAGACATTGGGGAATAAGTAATAAGTAATAAGTAATAAGCATGCCCTTGAGCGGAGCGAAGGGTAATAAGTAATAAGTAATAAGTCGGGCATTAGAAAGCGCAAAGGTGGGACAATTACACCTTTTGGATTTAGGGTTGGAGACTTAGTTAAAGCTGATAAATCTAAGGAAACATACCTGGGATACATTGGTGGATTTACCAACACAGATAAGTCCAAGAATGTATCGGTTTACGACTACTAGTAGAAGAGAATCGGTCAATTTACACCTAGCAAAGTGAAGTTACTGAAATAATGGTTTGTGTATGCAAGCATAATGTGGACGGCTTCGTCCCTACGCCGTCCCGCTATCCCTCCCCACCTTGTAGCCGTTTATTCTCGCCTGACGGCTGCGAAAATCCGGCTACTGAAGGTGGGGACTCTCGCGTTCTCGTTGAAAACTAATAGTTGATAGTCAAAAACAGTCTTTATAGTCATAAAATTTACCCGCGAAGTTTAGCCTTGACCTTTTCTATTTTTTCCTAGCAGTTTTCTCCACAATTTTTCAGGTTTATCTTCTTCATTATGGTCTCGATAAACAAAAGTTTTTGAGCTTCCATTATCCTGAATTTCTACTAATTCAAATTCTTTATCTGCTGGTTGTTCTATTTCTTTTCCCTGTTCTTTTGCTAGGTTTTCAGACATTATTCATCATTCTCCAAAGTAGCTCTATTTCCTGCTTTCTATAACGCATCCAATTAAGGGCCTCACTATGAAGTCCTCGATTTTGTAGCGCTTGAAAGTCTAGGTCATCAGTTGTGTCGATTGCCAGCAAGCCAATAATAGAATTTCCTTGAGAAAAGGCTAGTACTGTAACAGCTTTAATTTCTTGCTCAATGAGGTTTCTATTATCTTGGCTCAGAGGAACATATGTACTAGGAATGTTCTGCGGAGTAGATACATCGACAAACTCTACATGATACTTTTTGACCCTTGCAAAAGTATAGCCTAGAACTCCTTCATTGAAAGCAAATAGAGCATCTAATTCTTTTTCTTTTATATTCTCAGTTCGGCAAACCATCTGTAGACGCCATTGAAAAAAGCCTATTCTAACAGGAAGGAAAATAGAAGCACGAATATTATCACTAAGACTGTACTTCTGCCTAAGATTTCTATTAATAAGACTTTTTAATTTATTCTCTGTCCAAGGAAGCACATAAGTTTTAACCGCCGATTCCAATTCACCAATTTCTTGGGACTGTTCAATACTATCAAGAAGCCAGGTAAATAAATATACGGCTACAACAAAAATAATAGAGATAAGCTTGACAGTAGTTGGATTTTTAAAAAAATGCCAATCATTAGGTATTAAGCTATTCTTGCTTAAGAAAAAACTTTGGACATCTCCAAAGCTAATGACAACAAACTGCATAAAAGATATAATTAGGAGAGAAAGCTTAAAGATTCTAAATTTTCTTTGAAAATATTTTATTTCAAGTTGCAGTCCCCTAGCCAGCCGACTCTGCAAAGTCATGATTTTACATGCCTCCCCAATCACTTAACTGAAAAAGGTATGTCATATACCCTTTTTATTTCAAAAATGAGAAGTGTTTGATTATTTTCCCAAGTCAATTTACTAATAACAACATCTGCGTGGGCAAACCAGTCTTCATCTACCAAAGGAATAGGAACATCTACTGGTACAATTCTGTAGCCTTCTTTAGATGCTTGATACTGCAAACCTAGGTGGAGCTTTTCTGGATACCCTTGAGAGGACTTTAGTTTTAAGATGCTGTTAACTTCACAAGGCATTCCCATGTTTTTACTCTACTAAATTTCTTAGTCATCTTTGGTTTATTTAGGTACAGCGCTTTTAAGGTGAGTGATTTACGGAGATCCCCGACTTCTCCAAGAAGTCGGGGATTTTGCTTGGATATACTGTACTTTATAAACCTGAAATATCCTGTAGGTAACTCTTCGGATCGTCTTGGCGATCGCTTCTATTGTTTAGTGTTGTTCGTGTCTTTTTTGTTGATGACAACACTAATCACTGAAGTGCTAACGGCGATAAATAAAGTGTTATTAGACAAATTTAATTGTACATTAACAAAATAAACGTCGCACTTAACAAATTGATGTCGCAATGCAAACATGCATAAATTATCGAATAGCGAGGGTTTCAAGATTTTTAGTCAACTCAACCAATTACTCGTCTTTAACACTTTATGAGTCGCAAGGCTAATTATTTAACTCTTTATACGTCGCTTATCAGCAAAATCCATTACTCACCTCGTTATTAACTTTAACAAATTAGGTGTCGTATGCTGAAGCAGACAATACTATAATAATCTATCAGTTCACACTTATTTATCCCTCACTGACAAGGGATAGGTGAAGAATGTCCCAAAACTCACGAGAATTTTTTCCCTCTCAGGAAGATGTCAGTTCAACTGAAGATAACTGCGCCCCAAAATATCGGCTTCCTGGTGATGAACTCATTACGGATGAAGTCAGGCTCAAGATGGAGGTAATTGAGAGCCTTACGTCCCCGTGCGATCGCCAAACCTACAGTACTAGAAAGAGAGAAGCTGCCGAAAAACTGGGTGTAACACTGCGTAGCATTGAGCGGTTACTCAAAAAATACCAGGAACAAGGACTAGTTGCATTAACTAAAACCCGCTCTGACAAGGGAAAACGCCGTATTAGCGACGATTGGCAACAGTTTATTATTGAGACTTACCAGCAGGGGAATCAGGGTAGTAAGCGCATGACTCGCTTACAAGTATTTAATCGGGTCAAGGGGAGAGCAAGGCAACTTAATTTACCAAAACAGGACTATCCGAGTCACCAAACGGTTTACCGCATCCTGGATAAATATATTGAGGAAAAAGAAAGAAAACAGAAGGCACGCAGTCCAGGTTACTTAGGTTCACGACTGACTCACGTTACTCGTGATGGTCAAGAGTTGCAAATCGAGGGTAGTAATGATGTTTGGCAGTGCGACCATACTAGATTAGATGTGATGCTGGCAGATGAGTACGGCACTTTAGCACGTCCTTGGCTGACAGTTATTATTGATTCTTACTCCCGCTGCCTGATGGGATTTCGTTTGGGATTCGATGCACCCAGTTCCCAGGTGGTAGCTTTAGCTTTACATCATGCCATTTTGCCCAAGTCTTACGGTTCTCAATATCAGCTCCGTAACGAGTGGGGGAGCTATGGTAAACCTGTCTATTTCTACACCGATGGCGGGAAAGATTTCCGTTCTACTCATTTATTAGAACAGATTGCTGTTGAGTTGGGATTTAGCTGCTATTTGAGACGACGCCCTTCTGATGGTGGAATTGTCGAGCGCTTTTTTAGGACACTCAATGACCAAGTTTTGCGACTTTTACCGGGATATACGGGGTCGAATTTGCAGGAACGACCAAAAACAGTAGAAAAAGATGCTTGCCTCACCCTCCAGGATTTGGAAATGGTTTTAGTGCGCTACATCGTTGACGAATACAATCAACATACCGATGCCAGGATGAAAAACCAGAGTCGGATCGGGCGATGGGAAGCTGGATTAATGGTAGAGCCATATCTCTACAACAAGCTGGATTTAGCGATTTGCTTGATGAAAGAAGCACGGCGCACGGTGCAAAAATACGGCTGTATCCAGTTTGAAAATTTAACCTATCGAGCAGAACATCTCAGGGGTCGAGCTGGAGAAGTTGTTGCACTCAGATACGACCCGGATGATATCACAACTCTTTTGGTTTATGAACGCAAAGCCGATGGTACTGAAGAGTTTCTCGATTATGCTCATGCTCAGGAGTTGGAGACGGAAAGACTTTCCTTAAGAGAACTCAAGACAATTAATAAAAAACTCAAGGATGCAGCCGAAGCCATTAATAATGACTCGATTTTGGAGGCAATGTTAGAGCGGGAAGCTTTGGTTGAGGAGATGGCTAAAGCTAATCGTCAGCAGCGTCGCCAAGTTGAGCAGGAACGAGTTAATCCGGTGCAGTCGGTTGCTGAAAAATTTGCAGTTCCTGAACCAGAGGAAATGGAGTCGATGGGGGAAAGTGAGTCTGAACCAGCACGGTATGAAGTTCAATACATGGATGAACTATTTGAGGATGAGTAGTGCAAAACAGCGAACAGGTACAAGCAATTGCCCAGCATTTTGGTTCAATTGAAACGCCGACACCAGAGATTCAGGCGGAAATTGAGCGTTTGAGTCGTCAGCCTTTTTTAGAACTGGAGCGGGTGAAGTTGTGCCATTGCTGGATGTATGAGTTATTTATCTCCAGGATGACGGGTTTGTTGGTGGGAGATTCTCGTAGTGGTAAGACTGTCACTTCTAAAGCTTTTGCGGCACGGTGTAATAAGTTGCATCAAGGCAAGGGCAAACGGAGCCAACCTGTTGTTTATATCCAGGTTCCCAAGGGGTGTGGTTCGAGGGATTTTTTCATCAAAATTTTGAAGGCAATCGGACATCGAGCGACTAAGGGAACGATTACGGATTTGCGTGAGCGAACCCTGGATACGTTGGAAATGTTTCAGGTAGAAATGTTGATTATTGATGAAGCAAATCACCTGAAGCTAGAGACGTTTTCCGATGTTCGGCATATTTATGACCATGATGAGTTAAATATTGCTGTGCTTTTGGTGGGAACTACTACTCGTCTAAGGGCGGTTGTTAAGCGGGATGAGCAGGTAGAAAATCGGTTTTTAGAATGTTATGAGCTAGATAAGTTAGAAGATAAGGAATTTAAGGAAGCCGTGCAAATTTGGGAGCGGGATGTTCTCAGGTTGCCAGAGGCATCGAATTTGGCAAAGGGGGAAAACCTGAAAATTTTAAAGAAGGTGACTCATAGATTGATTGGTCGGCTGGATATGATTCTGCGTAAGGCGGCAATTCGTTCCTTACTCAAGGGATATAAGCAGGTCAATCAAGAGGTACTTAAGGAGATTGCTAAATCGGTGCGGTAATGGAAGATAGGGAAAATGGGCTATGGCTGAATCGGATTGAGCCTTATGAGGGGGAAAGTATTAGCCATTTTTTAGGTCGTTTTCGACGAGCAAAGGGTAATAAATTTTCTGCCCCTAGTGGTTTGGGGCAAGTGGCAGGAATTGGGGCAGTTGTGGCACGGTGGGAGAAGTTCTACTTTAATCCTTTTCCTTCTCGGCAGGAGTTGGAGGCATTGGCGGATGTGGTGATGCTGGATGTAGATAGGTTGGTTCAGATGCTTCCACCTAAAGGGGTGACGATGAAGCTAAAACCGATTCGCTTATGTGGGGCTTGTTATGGGGAGTCTCCTTGTCATCGGATTGAGTGGCAGTTTAAGGAGGTTTATAAGTGCGATCGCCACAACTTACGCCTATTACTCAAATGCACGAACTGTGAGACACCGTTTCCGATTCCGGCGTTGTGGGAAAAAGGGGAGTGTCCTCGTTGTCTTTTGCCGTTTGCGACGATGGCGAGGCGTCAGAAACCTGGTTGATAAGCTCTCGCTCTCCTCAATCATGTCAGTGTCTAACCGTTAGACACCAATTTCACTTTATTGAACTCGAAGAGTTAGCTTTTTCACTCATCAGACACCCACTCCAATCGGCACTTCAGTTCATTACAATGGCTGGGCGGTAAGTGTCCATCATGCTGAAGCCTCCCCACTACAATCCCCGGTGCAATCCCGATTTCTGATGCAAAATGGCGGATACCCGCTTTACTACGATGTTGACCCGATGCCAGGAATCGCTTCAACTGGTCAGGGGGAATCAGTATGTCTGCTGCGAATTTGTTTGCTTCTTCTTCCTTGTCTTGGTCGTCAGCACCCTGAACGTTTTTCCCCTCCAGAAAGACATCGCGCTTGCCATGCAGCAGAATGTGACCCGCCTCATGGAAAAAGGCAAACCACAAGTGGTCATCTGTTTTGTAACGTAGGCTAAGTTGAATTAACGCTTTGTGGGAAGTTAACCAGCGGGTAGCTCCACAAGTCCGTGTCTTAGGGAGTTGAGGCACAAAGACAACGGCCACACCAGCCGCAGCACACAACCGCACTACTTCCGGCTGAAAAATCTCTGGCGGTTCAACAGTTAGATCACGAATCTGTTGCAGTGTCTCCTTAAATTTGTTGGTATCGTAGGCAGCACACTCAATTTCAGAAGCTTCAATTTCCCCGCGACGCAGCCAAGCGGCAACCGCACCAGGGTCACTTTGAAACGCAGGAGACTTCCGAAAGTTGACATGAATGCCGCCACCCCAGAACTCTTTCCATTGTTCAGGGGAGGCGACGGCGAAAAAATTTAGCACTTCCCGTAGCTGCTCAACCTGATCCTGATAGAACTGAATCCATTTCTGCTTGATCATGTCCTTCACAGGTATTTGCTCAAGCCACGCGACTTGCTCGGACAGACGCGCTTGCTCTTCTTGCTGCGCTAATGCCTCCCGATAGTCTCGTTCGCGATTGTTCCAAAAACTGGCTGGGATGCCTAAAACTCTTTCTAGCTGTAATGCTGTCTCTGGGGTAATTGCTGCCTTTCCATTGATAATTTCGCTAATTGTCTTTTTGGGTCTCCCCATCCGTTCTGCCAGTTCAGCCTGAGACATCTCACGCTCCTCAAGGATTTCCTCAAGGGTCTCACCAGGGGGGGAAACATAGTCTGGCGTGTATTGATTTTGAATCACGTTACTCATGAGTATCCTCCACGCCGAGAATCCTAACAGCAGTTACTTTAGTCCAGTCGATGCCCCCATCTGATTTAGTTGGGATTGGCTCATCGGCTGGCTCCAATATAAGCCGATAGGGGTGATCCAAATCCAGCGATAACTGTCCCGAACGGTTATGAAGTAATTCATGACATCGCCCTGGAAGTGATCGCATCTCTTCAAGTACATCGGCTGCACGGAGGTCATCGAGCCGTCGCCGAATGCGTTTAGCCCTTTTTTGACCGTGTTTTTTCTCTAGAAGCTTCAGGTTATTGCACTCTTCTTTTAATCTGTTGTTTTTAAATACAATATCCATTTTACTAGCTTCTATCAAAATCGTTAACCCCAGGGGTTAACGATTTTCCCCAAGGCTTAACAACATTTTATTCTCCGCAACAGGGATTGGGAGGAAAAACGCTAGCTATAGCGAGAAAATCCTAGAAAAAAGAACAAATGTACTATATATGGGGCAAAAACGAAGAATCAAACTTTGCTCAGCTCAACCGAGACCCGCTTTCGTTTGAAGCGAGTATCTCGTTATCCTGAGAAGCTGAGGCGATCGCTCAGCTTGCATTTTGGTATGCCTAGAGATTTGCAGTAGTAGGAGTGTTCTGATTACGCCGCTCTTTCCTGGAAATATAAATACTGCTGAAATTCGATAAATACTTCACGGATGTTGGCGACGCTTCCTAGTTCCTCAACAGCATCCCGAACCGTGTGATATTTTAACTCCAACAGTTGAGGTAATTTAGTGCGATCGAGTTCTCCTACCCCTGCTCGGATGTATTGTTCCAGCACAAAGTCCAGAAATTCTTGCTGTTTGTCGGTATACCGCGAGAAGATTAACGACTTGTGAGCCAGGACACGCTCTCGGCGGCTTATGGGTGGAGTGGCATAGGCGATATAAGCTAGCACATCATATAAATCGCTTTCTTTAGCCTCAATGAGGCGGCTGATTTCTGTGAGTTGTTCCTCCCCGTAGCCCCTCTCTGCCAGTCCTTCTAATAGGGCTTTACGGGTATCAGGACGGCTCCAGAGTTCCCTTAATGCGTCTTCATCTCTGAATAATTCAGGAATATCGCCAAACAGACGTTCCACAAATTCAGCCGCATTCATGGGTTTACCGTCTGGACTCCAGAAAGTAGTAGAACTCTGATGCTGAAGGGTGCGTTCTTTACCATCAGCTAGCTTGATTTTGATAACTTGGGGGCGAAGGGGTGGGGCTGTGCCTTCATTCCCTTCGTTCAGATTGCTGGTGTTTGTAGGATTGTTGTCTCTATCTCCTGGCTGACGAGTCCGTTGAGAGGTGACGCGCACGGGTTCTTGGGGTTCGCCGTCCCATTCCGGGTCGTTAAAGTGTTCGTAGGCTTTGACAAAATCATAGATGGTGAAGTAGTCTTTTCCCTCAAATAGGCGAGTCCCTCTACCGATAATCTGCTTAAATTCAATCATCGTGTTGATGGGACGCATGAGGACGATGTTACGAACGTTTCGAGCATCAACCCCAGTGGATAGCTTTTGGGAGGTAGTGAGAATGGTAGGGATAGCTTTCTCGTTGTCTTGAAAGGTGCTGAGGTGCTGTTCGCCGAGTTTCCCATCATTGGCAGTGACGCGGACACAGTAATTAGGATTAGTGCTAATCTTCATTTGGTTGATTAAATTCCGCACCGCCAGAGCATGGTCTTGGTTAGCGCAAAACACCAGAGTTTTTTGATTCTGGTTTATCTCTTCCATGAACAGTTGCACCCGATAGCGTTCCCGATCTGCAATTTCGATGATGCGGTTGAAGTCAGCTTCGGTGTAGGTTCTCGCTTCGTCTACTTCACCTTCGAGTAATTCATCGTCGGAGCTGTAAATATATTCATCCAGGGTTGTTTCGATTTGTCTGACTTTAAAGGGAGTCAGAAATCCATCGTTGATGCCGTCTTTGAGGGCGTAGGTATAGACTGGCTCACCAAAATAGGCGTAGGTATCGGCGTTGTTGGCACGTTTGGGGGTGGCAGTTAGTCCCAGTTGTACGGCTGGGGAGAAGTATTCTAAAATACCCCGCCAGGTGCTTTCGTCACTCGCTCCGCCTCGGTGACATTCATCAATGATGATGAAGTCGAAGAAGTCGGGGGGATAGTCACTGAATTTAGGGGTGGGATTACCTTCTTCATCTTTTCCAGTCATGAAGGTTTGGAAAATAGTAAAAAAGATACTGCCATTTTTTGGGACTCGGCCCCGTTTTTTGATAGCTTCGGGGTCAATACGGACGAGGGCATCGTCAGGGAAGGCAGAGAAGGAGTTATAGGCTTGGTTGGCTAAGATATTGCGATCGGCTAGAAACAAAATTCGAGGGCGACGGGTGGGTTTTCGGCTGATGTTCCAACGGCTTTGAAAGAGTTTCCAGGCGAGTTGGAAGGCGATGAAGGTTTTACCTGTGCCAGTAGCCATCGTTAATAGAATCCGGTTTCTTCCTTGGCAAATTGCTTCTAGGACGTGCTTAATGGCATTGTGTTGGTAATAACGGGCTTCCCATGTACCGCTTCTGTCTTCAAAGGGGATAGCAGCAAAGCGTTCACGAAGTGTCTCTGAAAGAGAATCGCGCCACTGGTTATCTTGGCTAAAGGTGGCTTCCCACAGTTGTTCGGGGGTGGGGTATTGGTTGATGTAGCCTTCTGCCCCGGTGTGCATATCGACTTGGTAGATGCCGATGCCATTGGTAGAGTAGGCAAATCGAGTCTCTAATTTTTCGGCGTATTTTTTGGCTTGTCCTAACCCTTCGGTGTCGGGTGAGTCGCGTTTTTTGGCTTCGATGACGGCGAGTTTTTCACCGCGATAAACTAGCACATAATCGGCGATGTCTGCTTGAGCACGTCTACCGTTGCCAATTAAGCGACCAGGGGCGATAACTTCGCGGCGAATACGGCTATTTTCAATGATTCCCCACCCTGCGGCTTTGAGTGCGGGGTCAATGAGTTCAGCGCGGGTATCGGCTTCGCTCAACCTAGAGGTTTCGGCTTCGTTCATGGGAAAGTTGACGATTGAGGGTAGTTCAGGAAATTTAACTTAATTTGTAGTGTTAGCTTGGGTTGTCTTCTGTTTGAATTTCTTGTTCATATTGGGCGATCGCTTCTTCAATGACTTCATTACTCACATCAGAAATATCGGATTTAGAATAAATGGTAGCGAGGATAATTGATTGCTCAGTCTTCACATAATAAATGACTCGATAGCCTCCACTTTTTCCTTTTTGAATGTTGCTATTTTTAAGACGAACTTTGAAAACCTGATATTTAACTCCAGTAATTCTATCTCCAGGGAGTTCACCGGCTTGAAGTTGCTCAATTAAGGGTTGGATATCGCTACGAATTGAACGATAGCGTTTAGCCAGTTCTCGTAGATCTCTTTTAAACCGAGGAGTAAGAGCAATTTGGATCGGTGATGGTTCGGCTGCGCTCACCATAAATGGTTCACTCTGCATCAATACCTTCCCACATTTCTGAAAGAGGTATAGTTTGCCCACTTAATGCTTCTCTGATGCCTTGATGAATACCTTCAATCACAATTTCAGTGGGTGTTTCCTCAGCAGATAACTCTCTTTCTAAGCCGATGCGAAAGTAGTGAATTATATCATAAATTTCTGCTAATTTATCTTCGGGAATGTCTCGCAGTTCTTGGATAATTTTATCAATCAGCATAAATCAAATTCTCAGTTGATTGGTGTTTATTCATCAATAAATTCGGCTCTGGTTTCCGCTTCATTCATTATGGCTCATCTCTGGAATATGGCAGTCGGCGGCGGGCAGATGCGATCGCTTCTTGCAGTTTAGCCTGTAACAATTCTTTAGGTGGTAATACGGTGAGGTATTCGGCAACGTGAATACCGCTTTTATCTAGTTCTAATAATTCAATTTGCTCTTGCTTTTTACCTGCACATAAAATAATTCCTAGTGGTGGCTGTTCGTCAGGCTCTTGGTCGTATTTGGCAAGCCAGCGCAGGTAAAGTTCCATTTGGCTTTTGTATTCGGGGTGGAAGCTACCTAGTTTGAGGTCAATAGCTACAAGGCGTTTGAGTTTGCGGTTATAAAATAGCAGGTCAATATAAAAATCATCGTTGTCGATTTGCAGGCGTTTTTGACGGGCGATGAAGGTAAAGCCTGCACCGAGTTCTAGTAAAAATTGCTCAATTTCTCGCAGGATTGCATCTTCGAGGTCTTTTTCGAGATAGCGATCGCTCAATTCCAGAAAATCTAAAATATAAGGGTCTTTTAGTAAAATATCGGGTGATACCTGTTGAGATTGGCGCAGTTGCTCTAAATCATGGCGGATGGTTTCTTCGGGTTTGCGGGATAGGGCAGTGCGCTCAAATAGCATAGAGTTAATACGTTCTTGCAGTTGGCGGACGCTCCATCGTTCCAGTTGGGCAATTTCAATATAAAATTCTCGTTTTAGGGGATCGTCTATTGCTGTTAAAATTCGCAGATGTGACCAACTCAATTTGGAACACAGTGTGTTCACAATCTCGATATTTGGAAATGTTTCGGCAAACTGGAGGCAATGTCGCAGTTGTCTTTCACCCCAGCCTTTACCATAGGTTTGGGTTAGCTGCTGAGATAAAGAAACAATGATTTGTTTGCCATATTCAGCCCGTTGACCTTGTAAAACTTCGGTTTGGATGCGTTTACCAACTTGCCAATATAACAAAGTTATTTCTGCATTGATGGCAACGGCGGCGCGTTGTTTGGCAGTGTCAATCAGTTGACGGATTTCTTGAAATAATAGATCGTTTGGTTGTGTCAGGTCATCACTCATGCTGCAATTTCCTGTTTAGCAGTTTTTGGGGTATCTGCGGTGAGTTCACCAGTGAAGGCTTTTTGCAGGATGGATTGTTTGAGTTCGTTGAGGGCGGCGAGTTTTCGGCGGTAGATGGTTTCGAGGCGTTGGGTTTCAAATGATAATTCTTTTAATTGACAAGCAATTATTTTTTGTGTTTTCACATCAGGGAATGGAAATCTCTCATTAGCAAATGTGCCAAGGTTAATATTATCTCGCGCAGTTCCCTTACCCTTTTCTTTTAGCTCTGTTTTAAAAGATTGGAGAAGATACTCTACATAATCACTATCTGCAACTTCCTCATTTACGACAATGCCAATAACGCTATCTGGGAAGCAGGCATCAAAATCGAGAATAGCTGTCTCAGCAACGTTAGCTCCAACAATCGCAATGCAGACTGTTCCTTGAGGCCAAATTTCACTCTGTGCCAGCCCTAATTCATTATAAGTTTGAGAATAAGTAGTTATTCGATGCTTGGCATTGCTGATGTCACCAGTTTGTATTAAGGGGTATTTTCCCCCATATAGTTTCTTGTCACCTCTAGGTCTATGCTTTGATTTACCCCTAGTAAATTTAATTGAAATTTCCTGAAGTGTTTTCTTTTTCCACCCGTCGCCTTTCTGGGTGAAGATGGCGTTTAGATAGCTTTCAAATAGTTCGCGGGAGTTGGCGAGGTTCTTTTCGGTGTTTGCGATCGCTCTATCAATCCCCTCAAACGCCTCATCCAAAATCGCCACAATCCGCTTTTGTTCAGGAAGTGGGGGAAGAGGAACAAGAAAGTTACGAACAGTGCCAACATTTAAGTTGCCAACTCCAGAGCCACTGATGCTATTCTTTGCAAGAATTTTAACTGAATGTGAATTTAAGTAATGTTTTAAGAACGAATTAATAATTTCTGCTTTAGTTTTTATTAAAGTCAAACTCACAAATATACTAAATTCATTATCATCATCAATAATCGCAGCTTCTCCAAAGCTTCCAACTCTAGTGTATAAAATATCTCCCTTGCTTGGCTTATTATTTTTCGTTAGTTCCCTGTGTGTTTCTTCAGAAATATATTTATATTTCTCCCAAATAACTTGCCCATTTTTTACGTTCTTGGCAGATAAAAAAGGAATGCCTTTATCAACGTAGTTTGGTCTTTTAGCTACGCCACAGGTTATTAAGTCAGTGACTTCCACGAGCTTTTTGATTTTCCATCCCACTGGCAACTGTTTATTATCAATTGTCAACTGCATACCATCCCCTAATTATCATCATTCCTCTAATCCTCTGCTGGTTCAACTTCATTTGCTGGTTGAGCGACTTGTGCCGAGCGCAGCCGAGGTAAGCCGAAACCAGCATTTTTATAATGTGAATCATTCTGACACTCCGCCAAAACATGAAGCCGATCCCAGTTACTCTCCATCAGAGCAATTTTTTTCCTTCGACTCCAACCCTGAACCTGCTTTTCCCGATAAAAAGCATCCGCTACATGATCAAAATACTCCGCATAAACTAACTTTACAGGCAGTCGTTTTTGTGTATGATTAGCCCCCAGCCCATTTTCATGCTGCCACAAACGACGCGGCAAATCCTTTGTACTTCCCGTATAGAAGGAGCCATCAGCACATTCCAGAATATACATATATGGCATGGTTAACTGTCTCTCGTTTACTAGAGATCGGGCTTCGACTTCGCTCAGCCCTCATCTTCTTTGCTGGTTGAGCGAAGTCGAAACCAGCTTCTTATAACATTCCCCCAATTCCTGCCAAAATCTCAGCGCTCTCCGCATCTAACGCAGCAATTTCATCTAAAATTTCCTGTGGTTCTCGTAACGTAGATTCCTCAGCCTTATTCGGATTCTTCACCGACAAATCGAACGTCTCTCGATCAACATCAGCAATATCCACCAGCCAAGCGTTTTTACACTGAGCGAAGTCGAAGTGTTCCGACTCGGCAAACGTAGCCTGTAACTCTACAAACTCGCGCAAGTCATCATCATTCAGCGCATTCGTTTTCCCCAAGCTACGCCCTGGATCGAGTTGGTAATACCAAATTTTCTGAGTTGCCATCCCCTCAGTTAAAGGGTTTCCCTGAGAAAATAAAGGCATTCCCGTTCCCTGAGCGAAGTCGAAGGGAAAGCCCTCTTCGGCTTCGCTCAGAGGACGTTTCTCAAAAAACAGCACCACCGTTTTCACTCCCGCCCCGATAAAAGTCCCACTTGGACAATCCAAAATCGTGTGCAGATTGCAACTACTCAAAAGCTCTTGGCGCAAAGCCCGCGAAGCATTATCAGAATTTGACAGGAACGTATTTTTGATTACCACTCCGGCTCTACCGCCGACTCTCAGCATTTTGATGAAGTGCTGCAAAAACAGAAACGCTGTTTCCCCAGTCTTAATCGGGAAATTTTGCTGTACTTCCTTGCGTTCCTTCCCCCCAAATGGCGGATTAGCCAAGATGACATCAAAACGATTCTTGTCTTGAATATCACTGAGATTTTCTGTCAGCGTGTTCGTGTGGATAATATTCGGCGCATCAATGCCATGCAAAATCATATTCATGATGGCTATCACATACGCCAGACTCTTCTTTTCCTTACCCGTAAAGGTATGTTTCTGAAGAATCTCCAGCTCTTTTGTCGTCAACTTCCCGCTCGGTTGAGCGAAGTCGAAACCCCGACGTAAATAGTCGTAACTCTCGCACAAAAACCCTGCCGAACCACAAGCACCATCATAAATGCGATCGCCAATCTTGGGCTTCACCACCTGAATCATGGCTCGAATCAAGGGACGTGGCGTGTAATATTCCCCACCATTGCGCCCCGCATTGCCCATGTTTTTGATTTTGGCTTCATAAAGATGGGATAGCTCGTGTTTTTCCTGTTGCGATCTAAACCGTAGCTCATCCACATATTCCAAAGCATCCCGCAAGCTGTAGCCGCTTTGAAACCGATTCTTAATCTCGCCAAAAATTTCCCCAATCTTGTATTCGATGGTGTCTGGACTAGTAGCCCTCTGCTTAAATCCCTGTAAATAGGGAAATAGCTGGCGGTTGACATAATCAATCAAATCATCGCCAATCAGGGCATTATCATGATCTACCGTACCATCCGCCTTTTTTGGAGCTGCCCAAGATGACCAGCGATGCGCCTCATCAATAATAAATTCATAAGATTTCCCAACCAGTTCCGCCTCTAGTGCCCTTTCCTGCTCCAAATCATCCAAATACTTCAAAAACAGCAGCCAAGACGTTTGCTCCGTATAATCTAGCTCTGTGGTGCAGCCCGCCTCTTTCCAGAGAACGTCATCAATATTTTTAAAAGTTTGCTCGAACATCTAATCGTCTATGAAAACTTTAGTCAGGGTAGTTAAAAGTTGAAAAGGGGAGAATAATCCAGTCAAAGTTCCCCTTAAAACGGGAAATGCGAGGGGGAGTTCCGGGGCGAGAAAACACACCCTAACCTTTCTCGCTTGGAGGTTCCTTTTTTGGTGGTGGCGGAATCTTACCCTCTGCCTCTGCTTCCTCCATAGCCTTCTCCACAATGTAGGCAGCCAAATTGGCGACGGGTCTTCCTTGGTAATTCGCCCACCGCTCCAACTTTTCATAAACCAAATCAGGCAGAGTTAGAAAAACTCTTTTGCTCACAAGTTCCATTTCATCCAAACCGCCTTGATCGTACACTTGAGCCTCTCTCCTTTGAAGATTTTTAGCTTATATGTAGCTTATTAGTAGCTGATATGCTACTTTGACAAGAAGATGGACTTAATTCTCCTCTAATCGTGAGTCTCAACTTGCCTCTAATCAGTCTGGATGAACTACCGCCATCGGTCAGGCTTCCCGCTGACTTTCCAGATGGCGCAGCAATGCCCAAATTTCTGTATGGCGATCGCGTCGAGTGGAAATCTCTATCAGACACAGACAACATCGATACAGGTGTCATCATTGGGCGCTTTTATCTGTTTGCTCACCACCAAAATCAGTGGGCATGGAAATACCTAATTTTTCTCGATTCCGACTCCTACAGCCGCCGTTTTTGTAGTGCTGATACCGCTTGGGAACAAGACCTCACACCCCTAGAAGAGAGGAACTCATGAATAATCCCCGTCCTTTAGAACAGCGTGAACAAGAGTTAATCAACCGCCTCTGTCAGGTTCAACTAGGCATTTCCCCCCGACTCTTTCGCTCTAAATGGGACGTAAATTATGAACAACTAGCCGCCATTTGCCACTGCACTATCGGCACAGTAACCCGTTGGTTTGCCAGAGGCGATAACTATCGCCGTCCCGGTACTTATCCCTGCCTTAAGCTAAAACTGGCAGATTTGCTCTTAGAACACTATCAAGAGATTCCAGAAAACTGGTTTAACATCATTTTTCCACCAGAAAATCAATAGACATTTAGAAACCTTTACAAAAACCTATCCCCAGGCTAGGTTTTTTCGTTGGAATTAGTCCTAAGAAAATAAAGAGCTTTATGGTTGGTAAAAGCTGCAATTACTTTTGAGCTAGACGATGAACTCGATTAGCACCTTTGACATCACCAAATACCCTCTACTCGACATCCTCAAAGACATCAAAATCGGACGCATCCAACTACCAGATTTTCAACGAGATTGGGTTTGGAATGATGCTCAAGTGCGCCGTGTCCTCGCTAGTGTCTCACTGGCTTATCCCATTGGGGCAGTGATGATGCTTCAACAAAGCAATCATCAAGTCCAATTCAAACCCCGTCTCGTTGATGGTATTACTTTGCCAGAACCCTTACTGCCTAACTTACTGATTCTCGACGGTCAGCAGCGCTTAACAACCCTATTTATGGTGCTCTTATCTGAGCAACCTGTATGGGTCAAAGACTCAAAAAGTAATAAACTCTCTCGCAAATGGTATTACTTAGATATTGAAAAAGCCCTTGACCCCAATACTGACCGAACAGAAGCAATTTTTGCCTTACCCGAATCAAAAATCCTACGCAGTTTCAATGGTCATATCATCGACGCTTCTACCCCACAGCAAGAATTTTTAGCTGGACTGTTCCCCCTATCCAAGGTATTCTTTTTGTCGGAATGGAGAAGTCACTATTCCCAATTTTGGCAATATGACCCAGAAAAACTCAAACTTATCGATACATTAGAGCTAGAAGTCCTCAAAAAATTTGAGCATTATCAAATGCCCGTCATTCAACTGCGGGACTCCTTGCCCAAAGAGGCGGTTTGCCAAGTCTTTGAAGACACTAATACCTCCGGGTGTGACCTCAATTTTTTCGACCTGATGACTGCTAGCTACTGCGCCGATAACTTCAGCCTGCGCGATGATTGGAAGCACAGAGAAGCCTCTCTCAAGTCCTTCAAAGTCTTGCGCCTGTTAAAAAATACCGACTTTATGCAAGCTGTGACTTTAGTTGCCACCTATGCCCGTCGCCAATCAGCTATTGAGACAGGCTCAAAATCAGAAAAGCTACCCGCCGTCACCTGTCGCCGTTCGGACATCTTAAAACTGTCAAAAGAAGAATACCAGAGATGGGCTCAACCCGTTACCAAAGGCTTTGAAGAAGCTGCCCGATTCCTGCACACTCAAAAAATCTTTGATGCTAGCCACATTGGCTACCCCATCCAGTTAGTGAGTTTGGCAGCAATTTTAACCATATTAGGAAAGCGCAAAAGCTCCGAACAAACTCGTTCTGCCTTAGCACGTTGGTTATGGTGCGGAATGTTTGGCGAAATGTATACCGGAGGACATGAGGCACGAGCTGCCCATGATGTACTAGAAGTAACCCAGTGGTTATCGGGCGGTTCATTACCTACAACCATCACAAGTGCCGATTTTTCAGTGCGGCGGTTAGTGGGAGTCAGAAAGCGTTACGGTGCTGTGTATCAAGGGCTATCGGCTTTGTTACGGCGTTCAGGAGCGATTGATTGGAGTACGGGAGAAGAAATTAACGATGTACTTTATTTTGAACAAAGGGTCGAATCTCACCACATTTTTCCTGTAGCTTGGTGTAAAAAACAAGGCATCGAACCAAAAAAATATAACTGCTTGGTCAATCGCACTCCCCTATCAGCCAGCACTAATAAAAAAATTGGCTCAAAATCCCCAGAGGTTTATCTGTCCCAATTTGAAAAATTAGGAACATCCTCAGTCAAACTTGATGAGATGTTACGCTCTCATGCCATTGACCCAGCTACATTGCGCCACAATGATTTTGAGGCATTTTTTACCGCACGGATACTCACTTTAATGGATTTAATTTCTATGGCAATGGGTAAGAGTTTCACGATTGAATCATTTGAGGGAACTTATGAGGAGTATAAAAACAGCAACGGCAATGGTTGGCATCAGTCGCTGGCAGTTAATTATTGAGCAGTTGCTTTGACAGTTTTTCTGGAATATTAGGGCTGCGTAATTTTATGAGCATCATCACTATCCAATGTCGCCTAGTTGCAAGAGAAGAAACTCTGCGTTATCTGTGGGACTTGATGGCTCAGAAAAACACGCCTCTAATTAATGAAGTATTAAATCAGATTGGACAACATCCTGATTTTGAGACGTGGCTGCAACAGGGTAGATTGCCAGCAGGATTTGTCAAGACACTGGTTAACTCCCTGAGAACAGAACCCCCCTTTGTTGGTCAACCTGGTCGTTTTTACTACGGTGCGATCGCTCTTATCGACTACCTCTACAAATCCTGGTTTGCTTTGCAGCAGCGAAGACAGCGCCAAATTGAAGGAAAAGAACGCTGGCTTTCAATGCTCAAAAGCGATGCGGAGTTAGAGAAAGAGTGTAACTCTGACTTAGAAATGATTCGGGCTAAAGCGGCGGAAATTCTTTTTGCAGTTACCGACTCCTCTCAACCCGTTCAAAATCAGCCTAGCAAAGGGAAAAAAGGTAAGAAGTCTAAAACTCCGACTACGAGTCGAGATGCTCAATCCGGCAAACCGAACAAGCAAAACCAAAAACTCTTTAATTCCCTATTCGACTCCTATAGTAAGGCAACTGACTCTCTAGAACAATGCGCCCTTGCCTATCTGCTCAAAAATAACTGTCAGCTCAGTGACAGTGAAGAAAACCCAGAAGAATTTACTCAAAAGCGGCGCAAAAAAGAAATCGAAATCGAACGTCTTAAACAACAGCTTCAAAGTCGGCTACCTAAAGGTCGGGATTTAACAGGGGAAAAGTGGCTGGAAGTTTTGGATATGGCTACCAATAGTGTGCCTCAAAATGAAGGCGAAGCGGCAGCTTGGCAGGCAGCTTTATTAAGAAAAACTCCTTCCGTACCCTTTCAAGTGGCTTATGAAACCAGTGAAGACATGACCTGGTTTAAAAATCAACAGGGGCGCATCTGCGTTTGGTTCAATGGCTTGAAAGAACATGCCTTTGAAGTGTGGTGCGATAAACGACAACTGCACTGGTTTCAACGCTTTCTAGAAGACCAACAAACCAAGCGCGACAGCAAAAATCAGCACTCCAGTGGCTTATTTAGCCTACGTTCAGGGCGGCTCTCTTGGCAAGAACGTCAGGGAAAAGGCTCTCCGTGGCAGGTAAATCGCCTGATTCTCTACTGTGCAGTGGATACCCGTCTTTGGACAAAAGAGGGAAGCCAACAGATTGCTGCGGAAAAAGCGGCAAAAATTAGCAAAATTATCAGCAAAACTGAAGAAAAGGGTGAGCTTAACCCAAACCAGCAGGCGTTTCTCAAGCGTCAGCAATCTACCCTAGCTCGTATTAACAACCCCTTTCCCCGTCCTAGTAAACCCTTGTACCAAGGTCAATCTCACATTCTGGTTGGTGTAAGTTTTGGTCTAGATAAGCCAGCTACTGTCGCGGTGGTGGATGCTCTTAAAGGTGAAGTGCTAACCTATCGCAGCATCAAACAGCTACTTGGTGATAACTACAAGCTCCTGAATCGTCAGCGACAGCAACAGCAAACGCTAGCTCACCAACGACACAAAGCCCAAAAACAAAATGCACCCAACCAGTTGGGAGAATCTGAATTAGGGCAGTATGTTGACCGACTATTGGCAAAGGCAATTGTGGCGATCGCAAAAACGTACCAAGCTGGCAGTATCGTCCTACCCAAACTCAGCGATATGCGGGAAATTGTGCAGAGTGAAGTTCAAACGAGAGCCGAACAAAAAGTTCCCGGTTTCAAGGAAGGACAGCAACAGTATGCCAAACAATATCGGGTTAGCGTCCATCGTTGGAGTTATGGAAGATTGAGTGAAAGTATTAGCCAAAGCGCTGCAAAAACAGGAATTCCCGTTGAAGTTGGACAACAATCAATTCGAGGTAGCCCCCAACAACAGGCGCTAGATTTAGCAATTACTGCTTACTACAGTCGCACTTTGTGTTGAACTCAACAAAATCTTGAACCTTGACAATGTAATATGTGAAGTTAACAGCGCCGCTGTTCTGGCTCAATCGAGCCTCTGTACAGTGCCAAATCTGGGTTAGTTTGACTATTGGAAGATAGTCTTGCTTTCTGACCCTGGTAGCTGCCCGCTCCTGATGCTGCCGTCTATTGTTTTGTGTCGAGACGGGAAATCTTACTTCTAACTATGGCTAGAGACAATTTTATCTCTAAATACGAGGAAGTAGGAAAGGTGCGCTCCCAGCAATAAGGAGTAATGTTTGACAAACACTAACCCTTGGTAACAAGGGTGCGGACAACCGCAGTGGTGGCTACTGAATCACCCCCTTCGTCGGGGGAACCCTCCTTAATTTTTTGACGGCCCAAAGCGGGGGCAAAAACCCTAGGGAGCCGTCAAAAGTTTAAAACCTTTGTCTAGTCTTGGTTTTAGGTTTTCACAATCGTCAACTTTCTCTTGGAGAAAGTGCTGAATTGAACAATTTTAAATCAGCCGTCAAAAATGTATTTGTCTGTTGGTGTAGACAAGGGTTTCAGCGGATAGGGTTTCATCAACCCTCCCGTCGTGGGGTGGGTTGAAAGAAGGGAAAATTATTTTGATTGGCGGCATTGAAAATTGTTTCATCAACCCTCCCGTCGTGGGGTGGGTTGAAAGGTTGGCTGTTCGCTCCAGGAAGCCGTGCAACGGTTTCATCAACCCTCCCGTCGTGGGGTGGGTTGAAAGTATTAACAAATTGCCGCGATATTTAATTGGCCAACTTGTTTCATCAACCCTCCCGTCGTGGGGTGGGTTGAAAGGTTGTTTCTGGCTTTGGCTTAATGATTGCTCTGGTGTTTCATCAACCCTCCCGTCGTGGGGTGGGTTGAAAGGAATATTTGAGTCTCTATAGCAAAAGCAGTTGGTTTCATCAACCCTCCCGTCGTGGGGTGGGTTGAAAGCTTCAAGGATATGAACCTCATGAATACATTGAGCATGTTTCATCAACCCTCTCGCCTCTGGGTGGGTTGAAAGTTGTCTAAGTGCGCGATCGCGTCCCAATCCGGGAAGTTTCATCAACCCTCTCGCCTCTGGGTGGGTTGAAAGTAGACGGAGGACGGAGAAGTTTCATCAACCCTCCCGCAGTAGGGTCGGTTGAAAAGCCAAGAAGAGACTTGTGCTGCTTGCTATGCAAAGTATGTTAATGCTACTTAATGTAAGCAAACGATTTAAAAATTTGAGAATTGACAATATTTTTAGGAAGGGTTGAAAGGAGCGCCTGCTTTGCACCCCAAAAATTGGGCAAGCACTGGATAGTAGCTCATCATTGTCATCGTGCAAGTTATGATGAGGTCATACTTTAGTGTCGGTCATATCGTTCTACTGGTTTGGGGTTATCTAGACGACATTAATTTGTTATCAGCCATTGGAACAAATTGCATGACAATAATTTGTTAATGACGACACTAAAGTGTTAACAGCGACACCAATCTGTTAACGGCGACATCTAATTTGTGAATGTACATTAATGGAGGTTAGCGGACTCGAACCGCTGACATCCTGCTTGCAAAGCAGGCGCTCTACCAACTGAGCTAAACCCCCATGTACCTACACTAGGTAAAGGTGCATGCTGCTGAATCAACATGCCTTTGCTATTATACACTTTAAACTTCCGTTGCATAGGGGTAAGCGAAAAAAAGATCTGGAAACATGTCGCGCTGCTTGCTTCTTATCGGATTCATCTAGAGAATTGGTTAAACAGTACAATGACCCAAGTAGTTGCCACATTCTATAAGTTTGTTAAGTTGCCCGACTTGGCACAGAAACAAGCTTCCCTGCTGGAATACTGCCAAGCACAAGACATCAAAGGAACGATTCTGCTAGCGGCAGAAGGTATTAATGGTACGATCGCAGGTTCTTGTCAGGCAATTGATTCAGTTTTAGCTTTTTTGCGCTCAGACCCCTATTTAGCAGACTTAGAGCCTAAAGAATCTTACACCGACTCTCCCCCATTTGAGCGCCTCAAAGTCCGCTTGAAGAAAGAAATCGTCACTTTAGGTTTACCAGAAGTTGACCCCAATCACCAGGTAGGCACCTATGTTGGCCCCGAAGAGTGGAATGCACTACTCTCAGATCCACAAGTGGTGGTAGTTGATACCCGCAATGCTTATGAGGTAGACATCGGCACCTTTAAAGGCGCACAAAATCCTCAAACTGCCTCTTTCCGCGAATTCCCTGACTACGTTGAGCACCATCTAGACCCTAGTAAGCATAAAAAAGTAGCCTTGTTTTGTACAGGTGGCATTCGTTGCGAAAAAGCCTCCTCTTTTATGTTGAGTCAGGGATTTCAGGAGGTATATCATCTAAAAGGCGGTATTCTCAAGTATTTAAAAGAAGTTCCAGCTAACGAAAGCTTGTGGCGGGGTGAGTGCTTTGTCTTCGATCAACGCATCGCCCTTCAGCATGGCTTAGCTACCGGAAACCACGATCTTTGCCGCAGTTGTGGACATCCAATTGCTGAAGCGGATCAGGCTTCCCCAGAATACCAGGAAGGTATTTCTTGTCCCTACTGTTTTGCCCATCTGACGGAAGAAAAAAGAGCACGTCAGCAAGAAAGACAAAGGCAGTTAGAGTTAGCTAAGAAGAAATCTCAGAACACTTAAGTGCTAAAGTTAAACCATCTGCGATCGCAACTAGACTAAGGGTAATTCTCTGGTCTTGATGCAGCTTCTGATTAAACACTCGCATTGCCTTAGTTCTATTATCCTGCACTTGGGAGTCTGCTACTCGCCCAGACCAGAGTACATTATCCACCGCAATTAGCCCACCCGGACGCACTAGCGCCAGTGCTTGCTCAAAGTAGCTTTCGTAGCCTCTTTTGTCGGCATCGATGAAGGCAAAATCGAAGGTATTTGCTTCTCCTTGTGCTATTAACTGTTCTAAGGTTTCTTGTGCTGGGGCAATGCGCAGGTCAATTTTGTCAGCCACGCCTGCAAGTTGCCAGTAACGACGGGCAATTGAGGTGTACTCTTCGTTAATATCACAGGCAACTAGTTTACCATCCGGTGGCAACGCTAAAGCTACTGCTAAGGCACTGTAGCCAGTAAATACCCCGATTTCTAGGGTTTTCTTCGCGCCCATTAATTGCACGAGTAACGTCATAAACTGCCCTTGTTCCGGGGCAATTTGCATCCTTCCCAGAGGATGTTGGGCTGTTTCTTGGCGCAGTTGAGTTAAGATTTCTGGTTCCCGCAGCGAAACTGAGCACAAGTAGTCGTAAAGTTGGCTATTGAGTCCTAAGTTTTGATTGGCCATTGTCCGGATTTACTAAAAGAAGATTAATGCCGCGCTAAGAGAAAAGTGAGAAAAGGGTTAAATTGTTAAATGGTTACTGGAAAATTGAGGCTATAAGCTAGATTCTGGTGTTGGGAGTTCAATTTTCTTTTTCCCTTTCTAGGGGTTAGGCGATAAGTAGTTATCGTGATGGGACGATCAAGATCTGGCAGTGTCAATGAATAATCTCAATCGCTACTATCAAATTCTGGGGCTTAATCCCGGCGCTTCTAGGGAGGAAATTAAGCAAGCTTATCGAGACTTGGCGATGGTTTGGCATCCAGACCGTTTTCATAATAATCCTCGCCTCCAACAAAAGGCACAAGCAGAACTGCAAAAAATTAACGACGCTTACCAACAGCTAAGAGTTTATCAACCCAGTTCTGTGCCGCCAACTTCCTCACCCCCAAGCAACTCAACTCCTCAAATTGATGCCGAAACCTACTACAACCGGGGTATAGCACATGCTAAGCAAGCAAGGTATCAGCAAGCAATTGCAGACTTTACTCAGGCACTAAGCATTAATTCTGGCTACGTTAAAGCTTACCAATACCGGGGGCTAGCTTATCTGAAGCTGGGAGAACAATTAAAAGCAATTGAAGATTTCCAAACAGCAGCAGAATTCTATAGACAACAGGGAAATAACCAGGCTTACCAAGAACTTCTAGAACGCCTTAGCCAGCTAACAACTCCCGCGTCGTCTCCAGCAGTAAGGAATTGGCACTATATCTACAGCCTCAAAGGTCATACTAAGGTGGTAGAATGCTTTGCTATTAGTCCTAAGGGACAGATTTTGGCTAGCGGTAGTTGGGACAAAACGATCAAATTGTGGAATTTGCAAACAGGCGAGGAAATTTACACTCTCAAGGGTCATAATGCCTTAGTTCTGACTATTGCCATCAGTCCCGATACTCAGATAATTGCTAGTGGTAGCCTCGATAAAACCATCAGGCTGTGGAATTTGAAGACAGGCAAAAAACTGTCCACCCTTAAGGGACATAGCCAGGGTATTCTTACCATCGCCATTAGTTCGGATAGTCAGATAGTTGCTAGTGGCAGTAGTGACAAGACTATCAAATTGTGGGATATCAATAAAGGGAAGAAACTAGGAACGTTAGCAGGTCATACTCAACAGGTAAATGCCCTTGCTATGAGTAACAATGGTCAGTTTCTCGCTAGCGCTAGCAGTGACAAGACTATCAAACTTTGGGATATTAATACTGGACGGGAAATAGATACCTTAGCAGGTCATACTCAACAGGTAAATGCCCTTGCCATCAGTCCTGATGGTCAGATTTTGGTTAGCGCTAGCAGTGACCACACAATTAAACTATGGTCACTCACAAAAAAGCAAGAACTTGATACTCTCACCAGTCATCAAGCGGAGGTAAATACTCTTGCTATGAGTCCTGATGGTCAGATTTTGGCTAGTGGCAGTAGTGATAAAACCATTAAACTTTGGTCAATGGAAGATAAGCAAGAACTTTCTACTCTCACGGGTCATACTAAAAAAGTAAATGCAGTTGCTCTAAGTCTCCATGGTCAGATGCTCGCTAGTGGCTCTCGTGAGAGTACCATTAAGATTTGGCAGTGTGAGTAACCCAACTGGCATCAATAATGTTACATTTCCGGCAGATAACCGACTTCTGCATCAAATTCAATCAGGACAATCAAGACTTGAATCAAGAAGTCGGGGATCTGGGTTGTTTTTTGAATAAATTTTTTCTGAGTTTACGGATACAAGTGGTTGTTGTCTGATTAGTGTAGTGGCGGGAAAAGCAATTGTGATCTAAATAGTAAGTATACCTCTTTGGTAAAACCCGCCTTCAACAGAGTACACATCTCTGGTTTACTAAAAATTATTCGGGTTTCCCTATCCAGCTATGAACAAACGCCACGGCTTCGAGATTGCTGAATACCTCTTCCTCGCTGGCTTAGTCTGGGGAAGCATTAAGGCTGCCCAAACTGACCAGGTTTTGTATGCAGTAGTACCACTGACTGTAACTCTGCTGTTGAATATAGCCAATCGGCAGCAGCAAAGCCACTTAAATCAGCAGCAAAATGAAGCCGTGATTGCTCAAGTCAATCAATTGATTGAAACTGTTAATCAGCGCCTTGGTCAAGTTGATACCCAAATACAACAGGATCAAAGCCGCGCACAAGCAGAACTGGCTCAATTTCAAGAGTTTTTGCAACAACAAAATGCTGCAGAACTAGAGCAAATGTATCAACTGGTTGAAATGGTCAACCTACGTCTAGTTCAAGTTAATAAAGAAACACAACAAACCGATAACTACCTACAACAGCAGATTGCTCAATTAAAAGAGTTATATCGGCAACAGCAAGCAGCAGGTTTCTCTCAGGCGAAGCAACTAATTGAACCATTCAACGAACGTCTCACTCAACTAAAAGCACGAATACAACAAATTGATAGCCAAACAAAAGAGAGAATTGCTCAATTAAATAAGGTACATCAGCAGCATCAAGCAGCAAATTTTTCTCAGGTAAATCAACTAATTAATCCCCTCAACGAACGCCTGACTCAAATCAGTAGGCAAATCAAGCAAGTTAATCATCAAAGCCAAGAGCAAATTGCCCGATTAAATGGACAATTACAAAGGTTACATCGGCATTACCAAGAAGAAGGGTTTACTCAAGTTCATCAACTACTAGAACCGATCAACCAGCGCCTTGCTCAACTTAAGGGACAAACACAACAAGTTGAGAGAAAACTTCAAGAAGAAATTGCCCAATTAAAGGAATTAAACTGGCAGCACAACGAGACGGGTTTTGCCCAAGTGCAATGCCTAATTGACCCAATTAACCAGCGCCTTGCTCAACTCAAAAGACAATCCCAACAGATAAATGGTCAAATTCAAGAGCAGATTTGCCAATTAACAGAGACTAACCGACAGCAACAAGCGACTATTGCTCAACTCCAGAGTGAATTAGAGGCTCTAGTGGTGATAATACCCCGAAATGAGCAGCCAGCCTCCCCTAACCTCAACCAGAAAAATGCCCCGATGATCACTAATAGTCTGAATTGGGGATAAATTCCAGAGTGCATCTGCCATGATTACAGTATTGCTACCCTCCATGTAGCGATCGCACTCTTGCGCCCGTCTTGAGAAGATGCGATTCTAACGGAAAAGTCAAGCAGTACAGCCATGACCAAACGCCACTGGCTAGAGATTAGTGAATACCTATGCATCGCTGGTTCAGCGATCGGAACTGTTGCCGCAGCAGTAACCCAGCAGGTGACTTTTGCCGCAGTTCCCCTAACCGCAACAACTTTGTTGAATGCCGTCAATCGTCAGCGTTCCTACAAAATCAATCAGCAGCAGCACACGGCTACAGTTAATCAAGTTCATCAACTCTTCAACCCTTTTGATCAAAAAATAGCTCAACTGGATACGCAAACCAAGCAGCAGTTTGAGCAATTACAGCAGTCGCAACAACAGCAGCAGGAAGCAACACTGCTACAAGTAAATCAACTCTTTGACCCCCTTAGCCAAAGATTTACTCAACTGGATACGCAAACCAAGCAGCAGTTTGAGCAATTACAGCAGCAACAAGAAACGACACTGCTGCAAGTAAATCAACAAGTCAATGAACTGTTTGCACCCCTTAATCAACAACTGACTCAACTAGATACGCAAACCAAGCAGCAGTTTGAGCAATTACAGCAGCAACAAGAAACGACACTGCTGCAAGTAAATCAACAAGTCAATGAACTGTTTGCACCCTTTAGCCAAAGATTTACTCAACTAGATACGCAAACCAAGCAGCAGTTTGAGCAATTACAGCAGCAACAAGAAACGACACTGCTGCAAGTAAATCAGCAAGTAAATGAACTGTTTGCACCCCTTAATCAACAACTGACTCAACTAGATACGCAAACCAAGCAGCAGTTTGAGCAATTACAGCAGCAGCAGGAAGTGAGTCGGCTACAAGTAAATCAACTGTTCGATCCCCTTAGCCAAAGATTTACTCAACTAGACAAGCAAACACAACAGCAGTTTGAACAATTACAACAGTCCCAACAACAGCAGCAGGAAGTGAGTCGGCTACAAGTAAATCAACTGTTCGATCCCCTTAGCCAAAGATTTACTCAACTAGACAAGCAAACACAACAGCAGTTTGAACAATTACAACAGTCCCAACAACAGCAGCACGACGCCACGCTGTTTAGAATAAATCAACTGTTCGATCCCCTCAACCAACAACTGACTCAACTAGACAAGCAAACACAGCAGCAGCTTGAACAATTACAGCAGTCGCAACAACAGCAGGAAACGACTCTGTTACAAGTAAATCAACTGTTTGACCCTCTCAAGCAACAATTGACTCAACTGGATACAGGAACAAAGCAGCAGTTTAAACAATTAAACCAAGAGGTTGCTAAGTTTGAGCGACTCGTTGATGCGATTAACCAGCGTTTAGCTAGTCAGGAGGCTGCAATACCGCAGATTAACCTCCATCGATACAAGCAGATTGAACAATTAAAGGATGCGATCGGTCGGCTCCACAATACGATAGGCTACATGGAAGAGGGCAAAGACTTGCATTGGCCGTCCAACGATCAAGAAACCGGTGAGGTAAAAAAGAGTATCGGTGAGATTGGTAGTTCTCTCCAGGATTTAGTAGTTGGCCTAGAAACTCCAGGAAATTCTCAGTTATCTGCCCAATTGCGATCGCCTAATTGGCAATGTTTACACACCATTCCTAATGGACATTCTGCTAGGGTTAGTTACCTGGCGATTAGCCCAGATGGAGAGATTCTGGCTAGTGGCAGTGATGACCAAACTATCAGACTGTGGCGGCTAGCTACAGGCGAGTCAATTGGCACTCTTGCTGGACATTCTGGCTGGTTTAAAGGGGTTAATTCCTTGACTATTAGCCCGGATGGTCAAATTCTGGCTAGTGGCGGTGGTGACCAAGCCATCAAGCTCTGGCAGCTTACCACAGGTGAAGCGATTAGCACGATTAAAGCTCATTCTGGTTGGCTGAAAGGGGTTAATTCCCTTGCCATTAGTCCAGATGGTTTGATTCTCGCTAGTGGTGGTGGTGACCAAACTATCAGATTGTGGCGGCTGGCTACAGGTGAGGCAATTGGTATACTCAAAGGGCATACTGGGTCAGTCCTGTCTCTCGCTTTCAGTCCTGATAACCAAATTCTCGCTAGCGGTAGTGAGGATAAGACGATTAAGCTGTGGCAATTAACTACTGGCAAAGAAATTATTACCTTCACAGGGCATATCGGACAAGTTAATGCGATCGCGATTAGCCCAGATGCACTAGTATTAGCTAGCGGCAGTGAAGACAAGACGATTAAGCTCTGGGAATTGCCTACTGGCGCAGAAATTCGCACTCTTGGCGGTAATTTAGGCAAAGTTCAGGCTTTAGCTATTAGCCCAGATGGTAAAACTCTGGTTAGTGGCGGTACTGATCAAGTTATTAGGCTGTGGCAATTGTTTACTGGTCAACACAGTTCGAGCCTTAATGAGCATCGTGGCACAGTTTCTGCTTTGGTTATGAGTCGGGATGGCAAGACTCTAGTTAGTGGCGGTGCTGACAAAACCATTAAGATTTGGCAGCGGGATTAACGGAGGCAGAGAGCACTTTTCTCTGTGAAGATTTAACCTTGCCTGAAAAGAAGCCGCTTAGGGGGGTTTTAACTGACTAAGAAGCTATCAAAATCTCTATAAATACGGGTCGCCGCAGCGACCCAAAAAATATCACAACCAGGCTTCAATTGTATCAGTTGACTTAATAAGATGCATCCCGGCGGCGGCAAAGCTTCTAAAAGCGTCGTCTGCTGCTTCTGTGTAGTCTACTACGCCCGGAACTACTACTGGCGAGGTGCAATCTTCCAGCAAATAAACCTTTTGGGCAAGTGTCAGATCTTTTGCCTCAATTTCTGTTAGCAAATCAGCGACTGTCCAGGCTACACAGTGACTTTTTGCTTGTCCTGCAATAATTACGGCGTCAAACTCTAGTAGATAGTTAATTAAATTGGTATTTTTGTTGGCAATGGGGTTTCCCTCGGCATCTGCCAATACTTCTGGTTTGAGGACAGAATAGTTTTCTGTTAAGGGATTGTTGCCTTTAATTTCATAGCGCGTTTGGCTACTGCGAGCTATACAGTAAAAAAACAATGCTTCTTCCACTGCGGAAACTAAAGCATGACCAATGCCACCTAGCTTGCCATGGTAAGGCCAAATTGTTAGGGGATACTTGCTGCTGAGATTGAGGGTTTTGACATAGTGTAAGGCGTAGTTTTGTAGGGTGTCGTAGTCACTTTTGCCAACACTAGGGACGACTGCTGGATTGACTCGCCAAACACCTTGTTGCACGTCTTCCCCAGAAATGCTGCTCATTGCGGGTGGATGTTCCCCAGCTTCGTTAATCCAAAATATAGGATGGAAAATCTGCATCGCTGTGTGGGTGTCCAGCGTCGCTACGATCGCACTAATTCTTCCCAAATTGTGGTAAATAAACTTACAAAGTCGTACATTGTCATCTATCGCTCCTCTTCCCGATTGACCAGCGACAAACAGTTCAAAGTCGGGAAGGCAAAAAGTATTTTGCACGTCGATGAGTAAGAGGCAGACGCGGGTTTCATCCTCAGTAGCTGGTCTGATCTGATGCTTTTTTGTCCATTCTTGGGCTTCTTTAGCTCTGTCTTGATAAGGGACACGCCAGACTTCTTCTACTTGGACAGCGTTAAAGTGAGGCGGAATTGGCAATTGCTTGCTAGTATTTTTGACCATCTCTCTAACGCTAAAATCGACATTCAAAAGGGGAAAAGTGGTGGTTACCGAGTTATTTAGCAACTCAGAGATGAAACTTACATTTTGCTAATTGTAATTTACTCCAACTCCTACCAGGAAGACTTTCCGGTTGATTGCATCTGTGAAATCATCGCTGCGGTAGCCTTACAAGGAGAAGGAGTTAGGGGTTAGGGGTCAGTGTAATTCTTCACGCCAAGTCACGCGATCGCCATCAAGCCATCAAGTTTTATTCAGCCGCAGACTCCGCAGTTCCGGACAACTGAGTATTGTCAGTTTTCAATTGCAGCGCATTATTAGCCGATACTCCCTCACCCTGAGAGCCAAAATACCAAAGTACTGCGGCTGCCTCAGCTTGGGTTACTGGTTTCTTGGGCTGGAATAGCCTGGTGTAACCCAAAGCCCGACGTACATTAGAGACTTCTCCATTCTGGAAATCTGCTAGTAGTGCTGACAAAGCCTTGGGGTCAATTTTTGCAGTATCCTGAAAACCCCAGGTTTGCTTCACAGCGTCCATGGAAGCCGAGGGTAAAGGCTGACGGTTATCTAGAGGTACTTTCCACAAAATGAGATTTTCTCGTGTTAGTGGGGCATCTGGGCGAAATAAAACTGCTGTAGTATCACCACTTAGAGGACTAGGAATTAAGCCAGTTTCGGCTAATCCTTGAATTACTGGAAAATCTGGATCCGTTCGGGGAACATCTTGGAAAGCGGGTTGGGTTGTTGATGAGGCTAAACGAATTTGTAACCCTGGACGATTGGCATAAATCCGATTATTTGCCTTGGCTAGCCAACGTGCAAACTCTCTACGAGTGATGGTTTTATTCGGTTCAAACTGAGTCGCCTTAGTGCCTTGGTTAGTTTTGCTTCCCGATGTGTTAGCAGTCAAGACTCCCAAAGCGGTCAAATCCTTAACATACTCACGCAATTCTTGAGGTACTTCCTCTAGCACCGCAGAGTTATCCAACTTTGCTGAAGATATTGTCTCAGGGGAACTGTTAGCATCTGAGGATGGAGTCAATCCCGACTCTTGCTCACCGGATGGTTGGGAAGACGCCTCAGTGCGATCGCGAGTATACTCAATGTCAAACTCTGTTGTCCCTAGTGCCGTCTCTGTCTGTGGCGTTGCCGCTGAAGCTGTTTCTTCTGAGTTGTCGGTTAAGCTACTCCCAGGCAGCGATACAGTAACCTTCAAGTCATCTCGACGGGCAACAATAGTACCACTGCTGCCATCTTCATTAGCTTTGTCGGAGACAATTTGCCAGTTAGCAGTCTCAAATTCCTTTTTGTAGAAACTCAAAATAGAATTGCTAGGGTCAGAACTTGACCAAACCGTTTGCTGGCCTTGAGCAGTAGCTGCCGTTAGCGCCTCAACTTTCTCTAACTTAGCTTCTGGATAACGGGGAATTTCCGTCGGGAAATCCTCTGGCAATTGCACTAATGTCTGGTTTTGAGCATTTCCCTGGACTGGACTACCAAAAAGACTAGAGTTTTCCTTTAGCTGAGGATCGGCCGCAAAGGAGTTCTCAAGCTTTTTATTGCCAGCACAAGAAGTCAACAAACCTAGTAGAAAGGCAGATAAACCAGCAACGATAACAGGGTGTTGATTAAACAGCACGGCTATTTTCCAGGGGAATCTCATTACCCTACGCTAGCGTAAATTCAGACATGTTGAAGTCCGTTTCATCTAAAACTCGCGTGAGACTCCGACCTCAGCATTAGCGCAGCGAGCCGAAGGCTAGCGGGTCGGAGAGGGATAGCGGTCAAAGTTAATTACGTTGAGTAGTTAGCTTTGACAATCCAGTTGAAGGTAGGACAATTAAACCCGTACTTTGCTGCAACAACTGGACTTTCTTGGCAGTGAACTGCCCCATGCGTTTCCAATGGCCATCGGAAACTGAAACTTGAGTCTTGGTGTCTCCTGAAACCCAACCTTTGTAGGTAATGCCTGACTTTTCGGCAAGCACAAGGTCACCTTTCCTAAAACCATGACGGGTAACAGTACCGCCATACTTGCGTCTTTTCCCACCCTTGGTGGGGAGACAAAGATGCAACTGTCTACGGCTAAGGGGAGGTCTCCGAATTACGGCAAATGGTGCCAGAGTTATCTCAACAGTTCCTTGCCAGTTACCATGTTTGGCGTTAGCTGTGTTCCATTCCTTCCACTCAACAAACTCAAAAGCTGCCAGGGTAACGCCGTCAACAGCATGAGTGGCTGGTGTTTGATTGGACTTGTTTTTCTTGTCTTTTGCTAGCCCTAACCAGTTTCGTAATTGACTGGTTCCGTTACCGTCTTTTTGCCAGCCTTGATGAGTCTTGACAGGGGTTAACTCAGACAACCATTTAAGCATTTGTCTTTGTCCCACCATTACTGGTGAGAAACCTTTGCCAGATTTCGCATTTTTGCGCCCGCTAGTCCTATCCACGTCAGCCATCACTAATTCGTAATGAATGGCACTGATAGGAAATAGTTTGAGTAATTCCTTAACCACCCTTAACTCTAGCTGTTTGTTGGCTCGGATTGAGGGAGGCAACTTCCCTTGACGACGGTGTTGACCTAAGCCGGATGGTCGCCCATCTGACTCGGCTTCAGAACCGTACATGACGGTTTCCCAGTCATACGGCTCCTCAGAAATACAGTGCTTGTCATGCATACCTTTCATTACGAATTAACTCCAGGTCATTTCTTGTTTTCTCGTCATGACAGTGCCTGTGGAGCAGTTGTAGGTTTTCGTACCCGCCCTTTCCTCCTAAAGCACGAGGAATTTTATGGTCTTTTTCCCATAAATCTCCATCTCTGAAGTACAGTCCGCAGTGTGGGCATTTGCCCTTTTGCTTTTTCAGTAGTGAGGCTACTGTTTTAGAGCATTGTGGGTGTTTACCCATTCTGCTGCTCCAATAAACTAATTCTCCGTCGAACGGGCTTTTCTCACCTTTGACTTTGACGTATTCGGTCTGTTTGATTTGAGTCTCTTGGTGTTTGACTAGGATAATTGGGTCATCGCTTTCTAGTTTTGTAGCGAATCTCCAACAGTCATTGCCTATCCTTTTCCAGTATTTTTGAGCTTTCCAGCTAGCACTTTTTGTTGGGTGCCGCCGATTAACCCATGCCCTTAACTTTTGCCATAGCAAGTTGTCAAGGTCATTGTAAGTCTCTTTACTGTTTACTACGGAGAAGTAGTTAGCCCATCCCTTTATGACCGGATTGAGTTTCTGTATTAACTCTGATTGTGTTCCGGCTTTGCACCCATTAATAATTTTGGTTAGGGCTTCCCAGTGGGCTTTGATATTGTCCCTGCTGGGTCTGATGAGTGTTTTGAAGCCTAGTAATTTAGAGCGTTTTCCCCCAGTTTTACCTGAGTGGTGTTTACCTACTCGAAATTGCCTAATGTTGAAGCCAAGAAAGTTAAATCCTGCTTGTTCTCCATTAAACTCTTCCAGCGTGTGAGCTAATCTCGTTTTACTTGGCTTCAGTTCCAGCCCTATTTCTGCCAGCCATTTAGCAATTTTCTCCTGACATTCCTGCACTACTTTTAACTCCGGGTGTATCACCACAAAGTCATCAGCGTATCTAATAACTGCCAGAGTTTTTCGCTTTTGCTCTTTGCTTATGACTCGCCCTCCAGACCTGAGAGGAACAGTTTCGATGTATTGATTTAACATCTCTTCCATGCCGTGGAGGGCGATGTTTGCCAATAGTGGAGAAATCACCCCACCCTGCGGCGTTCCTTCCTCGGTTTCACTGAATTGGGTGTTTTCCATTACCCCAGCCTTGAGCCATGCTTTAATTTGCCGTCGTAGCTTGGGAAATGTATTTACCTTTTTTAGCAGAACCGAGTGATTGATTTTGTCAAAGCACTTGGCTATATCAGCATCTAGGACATATTTGGGTTTGTGTACCACATTGTCCCAAGTAGCTTTTATGGCATCATGGGCTGAACGTCCAGGGCGAAACCCATACGAATTGGGTTCAAATTGCGCTTCCCATTCTGGCTCCAATGCCAGTTTGACCAACGCTTGCACGGCTCGGTCGTACATTGTGGGTATTCCTAATGGGCGTTTTTCCTCCTTTCCGGGTTTGGGTATCCAAATCCTTCTAGTTGGTCTGGCTTTGTTGCCTAACTTCAATTGCCCTACTAGCTCAATACGTGCTTCTGGGGATAATGCCTTGACACCATCCACTCCTGCCGTCTTTTTGCCAGTATTCTCTTGTGTGACCCTACGAACCGCTAAGCATTTTGCCGCCCAGGATTTCATCAGCAGTTTTTGGAGCTTATGAACTGTTCTGTTATCTCCGCGTTGTGAGGCTCGGTAAATCTGTTTTTGCAGCTTAAACACCCTCCGCTCCAGCTTTCGCCAGGGGATTTGGTTCCATTCATACGTAGTCGTTAACTCGCTCATGCTTTATTCGCTGCTATTAGTAGCTTTACCTTCTGTATTTCCGTGAGCTTGTCAGCTTATCCCTCTCATTACGACAGGGCATTTGCTTCTAGCCCAATCCCTCCGCTCCATAGCATCCGGTTGGCACCTACTCGAAAATTGCTCTCCGAGAGCGTATGGAGGGTTAACTCGTTCCTTACCAACTTTAGTTTCTGACTTTAGGAACCTCTCTATCCGCCGGGTTCTAATGAGTGTTTCCAAGACCTCAACAACGCTCTTGGCATCTGGTGAACCTTGGTCGTATTTCGACCCCTGCGTGTCAGCCCTTTCGCAAGTAAAACGTGACGACGGTTGAGCAAGAGTTCGCTTTCGCTGTCCATAGTCAGTTGCTAGAAGGTCACCGATATGGGCTATCAGTGTTGCCCCCGTTTCACCCCGCTTCAGGCGTTGATGACCAGTCGCAAACCTGGGGGTGATGCTTTCAACCCAGCACCTGGGCGATTGGACTTGGGATTTTCTCCCGCACCAATAAGTTGGTAGAGTTGTCATGACTTTCGTCATGCTGCCAATCCCTCACTTAGCGTGATTTCTGGCAAACGAGTCGCACTGTTAAAGCGTTTTTGGCGATGTGCTCTTTGGTTAAAGGCAATTTTACGGTTGATTCTTCTGCCACGTCTGGCACGTCGCATAATACGCCTTAATTCCATCCGTTCTGTAATAGTTTGGAACGGTAGAACCAAGTGAGCCATCCAAATGGTAGACTTGCTGGACTGAACGCCTATGCCTGAATACATCTTCCCTGGGTCGATACCGAGAGCAATAGGTTGAGTTTCTTGACTTGTATCAACCGTTAATCGAACAGCGAAAACACCTAAATCGTTGTGATAGACTTTTGCCTTACCTTCTTTTAACCATCGTCTAGCACGACTAGGTTTAGTTGGCATCAAAGGTTTGCCTGATTTTGAGAGAACTGGTACTCGTAACATGGAGATAATCCTAACGAGGTTAGTTGTTTGTCCCTTCCCGCATCTCAGCTAAGATGTCCTAACTTAATAGCGACTCAACAAAAAGCCTTAGAGGTAATCCGAACTAGGGAAGAATCCGAAAGTCTGTGCCAAGCTGAGACTCAACGCGGTATTCAACGTTTTAAATCGCCGTTTGTTCGGTAATCCCTAATCTCAGCTTTTAGCGGATTAGGGTTGTTGAATGTCCGTAATAAAACCTGCTCCGCGTCCCCGTATCTGAAGCTTCTCTTTTCCCATGAGATGTCTACCAACGGTGGTCTTTCAAGCGGGGGAGAAGTCACTCGTGTTATCTTGACTGAGTGCCAAAATCGGCAAATATTTTTGGGTTTTGGCGAGCAAAGGACACCACATATGACAGTAGAGAAAGAAAAATTAGCGGCAACCAACAATTCTCCTGAATTGGCAAAGGCAAAAGCAGACGCAGAAAAAGTAGGTGAGTCAAAGCTTGCCGAACAACCTCAGCAACCGACCAAGCCTAATCCAAGCTTTTGGCAGCAAACACGAGAGAATCTGCAAATTATTGTGATTGCCCTAGCTTTAGCCTTTTTTATTCGGTCTTTTGTCGCGGAACCTCGTTATATTCCCTCGGATTCTATGTTACCTACTTTAGAAGTAGGCGATCGCTTGGTTGTGGAAAAAATCTCTTACCTGTTTCGAGCTCCCGCTAATGGTGAAGTAATTGTCTTTAGCCCGCCACCACAACTACAAATTCAGGGTTATGCTCCCGATCAAGCCTTCATTAAGCGGATAATTGGTACAGCAGGTCAAACTGTTGCGGTGCAAGGGGAAAAAGTGTACTTGAATAACACCCCCCTAGAAGAAGACTATATTGCCGAAGCACCTGAATACCAAATGGCACCAGTACGAGTACCCGGCGATCAGCTGTTCGTCATGGGAGATAACCGCAATAATAGCAACGATTCTCACATTTGGGGGTTTTTGCCTAAACAAAATCTTGTTGGTCATGCTTGCTTCCGTTTCTGGCCTTTGAGCCGAATTGGTCGTGTCTAGTCCCCAATATTTTGCAACTAGGTAACGCCGATAATAAGCGCGATGCCTTCTCTTCTTTTTAAGACGCTCCGCGAACGGCGGTGCGCAAAGCGCCCATCGCATCTGCCTACAGTCAAAGGCAATCGCACTATCAACTGACCAATACAGCCTCAATTAAGGGTTAATTTCACAGCTATTAACATCACTCAAACGTGAGGTAAGCAAGCGATCCATCCAACCTTCTAGATAAACTTGATTTGCCTCTTGTTGCTTTGGATCATTGGTATCCAAGGGATGAGGTGCTAACCCTAAAATTGTGGCTGTGGTAACACAAAACATTGACTTTTGGAAGGTTTGGCAAATCTGCACCCGCAAGTCATCCTTACCCCGTTGCGATCGCTGATAAACCTCCTGTAGATAGTCAGGGAGGTAATGACACATATCCTGCATCAGCAGTGTTGGTGGAATTCCAGCGCCGCCAATGGGTAGAGGATCAGCATACAGTGCCCCATAAGCAAATCGGCTTTGATCTGGGGAAATCTGATTAGCTTGAGCATTATAAGAAACTGTGCCAGGGAAGGGCGTCCCTCGAAAGAAAACCGCCTCTACATAAGGTACTGCTGTATCTGCAAGAAACGTCAAACCAGCTTCTTTGGGAATGATTTCGTACCTCTGACCCCGAATACTAGGGGCATAAGTAATTGGTTTGTTTGCTGCTTCCACTAAACCATTGAGGATATGTTCTACTACTTGAGGAATCGAGGTAATTTTACCCTGGTCATAACCCTCAGACAAAGTCATGAACATATCACTCATCACCCGCCAGAACTGCCCCAAGCCACTGTAATAGGCTAACTGACGCACTTGCTCCGGCAAAAAGTCAGGAAATAGCCAGTTCAGACCCTGCATTAAGGGATTACCCTGAAATTTTGCCTGAATTGCCGCTGCAGATCTTTGTGCAAATTCCGGTGTATCCAAGTAGGCATCCAAACCGCCACCACCATGCCAAAACATGGCTTTCATACAGTATTCTGCGTACTCAAAATTAATGCGATCATGCCACCAGTGATGCAGTAATTTACTCCAAGAGATTTCCCCATTGAAGTATTTAAAAAAGGGGAAAAGTACTAAAAATTGATGGTCTGCAATATAGATTAGATTACGGGAGTAGGCGTCTAGAACAATGCCGTAGCTATGAAGAATGCCGACAACCTCCAGAACATTGTCCGGGGAATCCGGTAGCAAGGCTTCACCGGCTTTGAGCCGCTCGATATATGCTTGTAAGGGATGATTACGAGACCTTTTTTTGCCGACTAGCATCTAACTTTTCTTTTCCGAACAGTTTTGTCAAGGCGCTTTCCAATTAGATTCTAATTTTGCACTATTGGAGGTTCCCAGCGCGACTGACTTTGGGGTGGTGACCATTGCCGCTGTTGTCGTCTCACTGAGTACGGTAAGCCATTGGGGTTGTATGCCCAAAATTACGATCAAGATGGCTAAGACAATCGCTGGTATACGCTCCCCCCACTTTACTGGAGGTAAGTTGATCACTGCAGTAGACAAACGTCCAAAGAAAGCGCGATCCAACAAAACTAAAAAGTAAACAGCGGTTAAACCAGTACCAAGCATACACAGCAGGGTTTGTATCGGAAACATCTGGAAGCTGCCTCGGAAAACTAAGAATTCCGAGATAAACCCTACCATTCCTGGGATACCTGCACTTGCCATTACACCCAAAACCATCAAACTGCCAATTAGGGGTAAGCCCCGTTCTGGATTTAATAGACCATTGAGGAGAGTTAAATCCCGTGATCCAGTCTTCTTATAAACTATACCCACCAAGAAAAACAGTAGTGCTGATATCAAACCGTGACTGACCATTTGCAGTACACAAGCCACTAAAGAAAGCGGTGTAGCGGCAGCAGCGGCTAGTAAAATATAGCCCATATGAGCTACGGAGCTAAATGCTACCATTTTCTTCATGTCTCGTTGGGCTAGGGCGGCTAGAGCACCATAGAGTACACTCACCACCGCCCAAATTGCCAACCAAGGAGCCAGTATTGCCCAAGCTTCAGGAAATAGTCCCAAGCCAAACCGCAACAAACCATAAGTGCCTAATTTCAGCAGTACACCTGCCAATATGATCGAAATCGGCGTCGATGCTTCAACGTGGGCATCCGGTAACCAAGTATGGAATGGAACCAAGGGAATTTTAATACCAAAGCCAACCACAATTGCTCCTAGTAGCAGTAATTGCTCCCCTAGAGGCAGTAGAGAGGCCAGTTCGGCAGTTTGTGTGTAGGAGAAGTTGGAGACGCCACCCAAGAACGCCAAGCCCAAAAATGCTGCCAGAATTATCACTCCGGAAGTTGCTGTGTACAGCAGAAACTTGGTTGCTGCATAACCCCGTCGTTTGCCTCCCCAAATGGCAATCAATAAATACAAGGGAATGAGTTCTAGCTCATAGAAAATAAAAAACAGCAGCAAATCTTGAGCGACAAAGGCACCTGCCACAGCGGCATTCAACAACAAAATCAAGGAGTAATATAAACGGTGGCGAGGTATTGTTTCGTCACTGGTATATAGGGCAATTAAGGTCAGCAAACCGTTTAAGGCCAGTAACGGCACAGACAGACCATCAACTCCCAGGCTATAGCTTAAACCAATTAGATCAACCCAGGGCAGATGCTCCTGAAACTGCTGATTCAACTCAGTGGGGTTAAACTGAAATAACAGTAAAATCGAGACAATCAATACAGCAAAAGCAGCTACCAAAGCTACTTTACGGGCAACTTTTGGGGTAATTGCTGGCCAAAAACCTACAACAACTGCACTGAAAATTGGCACCCAAATCAAGGCACTCAGCATAAAGTAATCAGTCTCCTCAATAGTCCCTATTTGTCTGAAAATTGAAGATTAACTACTAGCAATCTTCTAATCTTCAACTAATAACCTATAACCAATGACCAATGACCAACAACCAACTCATAGGTCATCAAAATCGTCAACAGACCGACTGCTAGCAAGACAGTCAGTAGGTAAAATTGTGACTTGCCTGAAACGTTGTACTTCAAGCTTTGACCACCAAACACCGTGACTAAACCCACCAGGTTAACGACACCATCAACGAGATAGTTATCAATCCAGGCAGTAATTTTAGATAGTGAGTCAACAGTGAAAACTACTGTCAGACGGTAAAGTCGGTCAATATAAAAGTCATAGGCTAATAAATCCTGCACAAATCTTACAGGCAAGTGAATTGACCTGGCTCCAATTCTTTGTAGGTAAATAGTTGCTCCTAAAATACAACCTAGTAAGCTAGAGCCTACCAGCAATAGCTGAGGCTGACGAATCAGGTACTCGTACTTGGCTAGAGGTAACAGTTCTAGTTGCTGTAGCAGTAGAGGGATGAGCAGGGTAACTATAGTTAAAGCAACCATTGGTAGAGCCATTGGCCAAGTTACTTCCGGTGCTCGGCGTGTTTTTGGCTGAGATTTCCCTAAGAAAATTAGACGAAAGACACGGGTTATGCCTAAGGCTGTTAGTCCATTGACAAGCAAGAAGATTACTACACTCCAAGGGTGTTCACCCCAAAAGGCGTTAATCCCCTTACTTAGCGCCCAATAGCCTCCTAGCGGCAACAGTCCAATGAGACCAGCCGCCCCTACTGCGAAGGCTGTAGTTGTAGCCGGCATTCGAGACCATAAACCTCCAAGTTCAGTCAGGTTTTGGTTGCTGGTGGTGATAATTATCGAACCAACGCCCATAAACAGTAGCGCTTTTGCTAAGGCGTGGGCTAGAAGTAAGGCAATGGCAACATCGGATCTTTGCAAACCAATGGCGATAAATACTAAACCTAAGTAAGCGCTGGTGGTATGAGATAGCGATCGCTTAATATCAACTTGGGCAATAGCAACTAATGAGGCACCAATTGCCGTTACTGTGCCAATCACGATCAAAGCTGATAAAGTGACTGGTGAGAGTTTCAGAATTGGCACCAGTTGAATCATTACATAAGCACCACAACCTACTACCAAAGAGTTGCGCAGCAAAGAAGCCGGGTTTGGTCCTTCCATTGCTTCATCTAGCCAGAGGTGCAGGGGAAATTGAGCGCATTTACCCACAGGCCCAGCAATTAAAGCTAACCCCAGCAGGTTCGCTGTCAACGGCGATAGTTCGGCAGTGCTTGCCCAAGCATACAAGTCTGGAAAGTTTAAGCTTCCTGATAAAGTGGCTAGTGCTACCACACCCATTAATAGCAAGATGTCTCCTACCCGTTTGGTTAAAAAAGCATCTCGTGCTGCCGTCACCACTAGAGGCTGAGCATACCAAAAGCCGACAATTAAATAAGTCGAGAGAGTGAGCATCTCCAACAGCGCATAGCTGAGGAATAAAGAATTACTCAGGGCAATACCGCCCATGGCTCCTTCAAAAAATCCCATTAGGGCAAAGAAGCGAGCTAGGGCCCAGTCCTTTTCCATATACCCCAAAGCATAGAATTGTGCCAGTAGACTTAGGCTGGTCACTACCTCCATTGCCCCAACACTGACTGGTGAAATTTCTAGCGCTAACGATAAATCTAAGTCAGCAACATGGAGCCAGTGAAATATAATCTCTTGCGCTGGTTGGTTCCACACTGAATAGAAGGTGAGCCAGCCATGAACACAGGCTAAAACCGTCATTAACAGGTTAAAGTAAGCCGCCGGTCGAGGACCAGTGCGACGAATTACTCCTGTTGCCCAGGGCAGAGTTAAAATTGCGCCAATTAAACCATAGACAGGCACCCACCAACTTGTCTGAGTAAAAAACTCAGTCATCACGTCTTAACCTCGCCATATTTTATATGTATGATAGTTTCTGAAATTTTGGCTATAACAACTCTGCCATTGTCTAACCAAAATATGAGATTTAATTGCTAAACTTAACTAGCATTTCATTTTTTTATTAATTGATATCTAAGTTTTTTCAAATCATCAGTTAAAAGTTTTGCCAGGTAAAATCCTTGTTTATTGATTAAACTTTCCTGAGCTGAGAGTCATCTAACGATATCTTTACCTATAAGAGAAGTAAGTCTTATTGAAGCAATAAAACTTACTTATGAAAGCTAAGTCAGTATCTGCTCAGCCTCTAACTTGCCCCGTAAATGCTACTCCACAGGAGTGAAGTGCTTTCTGGAGATCTGCAACTGTCAGAAGCTTAGAGTAGCAGTAGTTTAACTTATACAGAAACCTTATAAAAAAAATTATAAAACAAAAGCAACCGTTCTCAAGACGGTGAATTTTGGTTACATCTTTTAGCTAATGAATACATTACATTAATTTTTTTTAACTTTCTTATTAAGAAGTATTATAATACTTTATATTGTCAAAGATGCCAAGCTTATCTATGCTTAGTTTGTCTCTAAATAAATCATCAGAGCATTCTCAAGCTAGATACGCTGGATACCCCCGTCCAAATTTTTCAAAACACTGGTTTGCATCTTAACGATATTTGACTAACCCACTAGGAGAAAAACATAATGTCAATCGCTGTCGGAATGGTAGAGACTAGAGGATTCCCCGCTGTTGTAGAAGCCGCAGACTCGATGGTCAAAGCTGCCCGTGTCACCCTTGTGGGCTACGAAAAAATTGGTAGTGGTCGCGTGACGGTTATTGTTCGAGGAGACGTTTCGGAAGTGCAAGCTTCTGTAGCGGCTGGAGTTGAATCAGCTGGACGTGTCAATGGCGGCGAAATTCTCTCAACCCATATTATTGCTCGTCCTCATGAGAATCTAGAGTATGTGCTGCCGATTTCCTATAGCGAAGCCGTTGAACAGTTCCGCTCCTACTAAAGATATGCTCTCATTCTGAGTTCGGTTGACCTCAGTTCGCCCCTCAGTACAAACACTCGCAAAAAATATTGGAGTAACGTTCATGTCAATCGCCGTCGGAATGGTAGAAACTCTGGGCTTTCCTGCTGTTGTCGAAGCAGCCGACTCAATGGTAAAAGCCGCCCGTGTCACCCTTGTGGGTTACGAAAAAATAGGTAGTGGTCGTGTAACTGTGATTATCCGGGGAGATGTCTCGGAAGTCCAAGCCTCAGTCGCGGCTGGAGTTGATAATGTCAAGCGGGTTAATGGTGGTCAAGTCTTATCAACCCATATCATTGCTCGCCCCCACGAGAACTTGGAGTACGTGCTGCCGATTCGCTACACCGAAGATGTTGAGCAATTCCGCGAGAGCACCAATGCTATCCGTCCTCTCAACCGTCCTTAATATAGTCAATGCAAATTGCCAAAGTCCGTGGCACGGTAGTTAGTACTATTAAAGAACCAGGTTTAAGAGGCGTTAAATTCCTGTTATTGCAATTCCTAGATGAGAATGGCAATTTACTGCCAAGCTACGAAGTGGCAGGGGATAATGTCGGTGCGGGAAGAGATGAGTGGGTTCTGGTGAGCCGCGGTAGTGCCGCACGCCAAGTGGGAGAGAGTAATCAGCGTCCCATTGATGCAATGGTAGTAGGGATTATCGACACAGTCAGTGTTGATAATTACATTCTCTACAGCAAGAAAGATCAATATCGTTAGTAGGATAGTTAGGCGTGGTAATCCTCAAAAGATAGAAACACTTGGTAAAAGTGGCACTCTTGTTCCTATATTTTTGAGGCTCTCCATCTGCAGTTTCCGCCTGTAGCTTTCCCAGACTGTAATCACTGTGTATCGCTTTTTCAGATAGGAGGAAGACATCTATGGTAGTTCGCGGTCACGCGGCTCCCCCGACCCCTTGGTCAAAAAATTTGGCGGAACCCAAAATTCATGAAACTGCTTATGTTCATTCCTTTTCTAACATCATTGGAGATGTAGAAATTGGCTCTAATGTAATGGTCGCTCCCGGCACTTCGATTCGAGCCGACGAAGGGACGCCTTTTTACATTGGTGACAGCACAAATATTCAAGATGGCGTGGTGATTCACGGCCTAGAACAAGGTCGAGTAGTTGGGGATGACCAGAAGGAGTACTCTGTCTGGATTGGCAACAATGCTTCGATCACCCACATGAGTCTGATTCATGGACCAGCTTATCTTGGGGATAATTGTTTTATTGGCTTTCGCTCCACGGTATTCAATGCGCGGATTGGTGAAGGCTCTATCGTGATGATGCACGCCTTGGTTCAGGATGTAGACATTCCACCGGGCAAGTATGTACCTTCAGGAGCAGTAATCACCAATCAGCAGCAAGTTGATCGACTCTCAGATGTCCAAGATGAGGACATGCAGTTTGCTCTCCATGTTGTAGAAATTAATGAGGCGTTACGGTCGGGTTACCGATGCGCGAAGGATGAACGCTGTATCGTATCCTTCCGAGATCAGATTACCAGACAGTTTAACTCTCCCGATGACGCTAACAAATCTCAAAGTCGTCCTGATAATTCTTCTAGTTCCATGTCTTCGACTACCAAATTAAATTCAGACCTGCAAAACCAGGTTCGCCAACTCCTAGCCCAAGGTTACCGCATCGGTGCCGAGTACGCTGACGAACGCCGCTTCCGCACTAGTTCTTGGAAGAGTGCCACCGCAATTCACTCAGACCGGCAATCGGAAGTGATGGATGCTCTGTCAGCTTGTTTAGCAGAACATGCAGGTGAGTATGTACGTTTGATTGGCGTGGATAGCAAAGCCAAACGACGGGTTGTCGAAGAAATTATCCAAAGACCTGGTGATAAGGTATCTGGGGTGGCTAGCGCCTCAACCGGACGAACTACTAGCTACAGCACTCCAGCTTCTAGCAATCAGCGGCTAGCTCAAACTTCATCTAGTACCGGCTTAAGCTCAGACCTCCGACAAAAGGTTAGCCAGTTGCTCTCCCAAGGTCACCGGATTGCGGCTGAACATGCAGATGAGCGTCGCTTCCGCACTAGTTCTTGGCAAAGCGCGACCTCGATTCACTCAGATCGAGAAGCGGAAGTAATGAGTGCTTTAGAAGATTGTTTGGCAGAACATGCTGGCGAGTATGTCAGGTTGATTGGTACAGACATCAAAGCACGGAGACGGATCAGCGAGGAAATTATTCAAAGACCGAATGACCAGCCAACCGCCAGTGCTCAGAATTTTGGCAGTAATGGCGCTAGCCGCAATTCCTCTAGCTACCGTGCCCAAATATCTGAAGCTTCACCGGCTAAGATTTCTCCCAACCACAGCACTTCATTGAGTGAAGATACTGTTAAAAAAATACGTCAGCTTTTGTCCCAAGGCTACAAAATTGGCACTGAACACGCTGATAAGCGCCACTTCCGTACTAGTTCTTGGCAAAGCTGTGCACCAATCGAATCAAGCCGGGAGTCGGAAGTGATTGAATGCTTAGAGGGTTGCATGCAAGAGCATGGTGGTGAGTACGTGCGGCTGATTGGCATTGACCCCAAAGCAAGGCGTCGTGTCCTGGAGGCAATTATTCAAAAGCCTGACTAAAACGCTCCTAAAAATTCTTTGGATTTTGGATGACTCGATTTTGGATGACCGGATAGCTGATTAGTCCTCAGCAATCTCTGAGCTGAAAAAAGGTGAGGCTAGTACCACTAACAAGTTACTGGCTTCTCCAAATTAATTGCTGAATTTGTCTCCTGATTACTGGATTTATCCATTTAGAGGAACTCATACTCAGGAAATGCCGAGGAGGTTCCGGGGGAAAGACTTTGCTTGGCGACAAGACCAAAGTCAAGTAATACTCTCTCAGCTACCTCTGTTCTACCCACTGATTCAGACTTTCCGTAATCCAAAATCTGCTTTCCTTAAATAAATCTAAAATCATCCAGCTCTTCTCCAATAAGAATGCATTTGCCGACACTGCCATTAGTCAGTAATTATTCTGTACACGTGGAAGGCGATGTGAGCATTGATCCCAGTGCTGCGATCGCACCGGGTGTCATCTTGCATGCTGATCCAGACAGTCGAATTGTCATTGGTGCCGGCGTTTGCATCGGCATGGGAACTATCTTCCACGCTCACCAAGGAACTCTAGAGGTAGAAGCTGGTGCAATCCTGGGTTCTGGTACTCTGGTAGTTGGCAAGGGCAAAATTGGGGCTAATGCCTGTATTGGCTCGCTAACCACAATCTTGGATGCTTCAGTTGAACCGCAGCAGGTGGTGCCAGCAGCTTCTGTAGTGGGAAACCAAGGGCGTAGCCTGAGTAAGACTTCTCAAGAGTCTCCTGAACCTCCTGAAGCTTCAACCTTTCAGCCACCTTCAACGCCAGTCAACACCACGAGTAAAGAGATACTCAACGGGCAGTTTGACTCAAATCCTCATTTGCTGACATCTTCTAGCACAACCGAAGACGACGAAGAATCCTCAATCGAGCTTCAGGAAAAATCACCTTCTGAGCAGCCTGATGCCCTGATCCACGGACAAGGTAATTTGAATCGGCTCCTCAAGACTCTGTTTCCCTACAATAATCCGCCCCTGAGTAGTCCACCTCCAGAAGGTTAGATTGATGAGTTGTTTTTGTTAGTTTTTAGTTGTTAGTTTCTAGACTTGATCTCATCCAACAGCTAACAGTCAACAACTCGATTGAGGTCTTATGATGGAGTCAGATAGATATGGTATTATCCCCCAAGACTTCTTGCGACGCAGCAATCAACATAGCTCAGCCTCCTTGGGCTTAGTCTCTACTCTCAGCTTCCCCATAATCGTTAGTACAGCCGATGCGATGCTCAAAGCAGCAAGTGTCACTCTGATCGGCTACGAAAAAACTGGTAGTGGTCACTGTACAGCCATTGTTAGAGGTACTACTGCTGAGGTACGGATTGCGGTGCAAGCTGGTGTCGATCATGCTAAGCAAGAAGGTCGGTTTCTCTCTTCTTTAGTTATCCCACGACCCTTCCCTAATCTAGAAGTCATATTTCCCCTGGGTTCTCATTTATTAGAGCAGGTATCTAATCATCACAGTCGCGTCAGTAAGGACGCCTTAGGTCTTTTAGAAACAAGGGGCTTTCCAGCAATGGTGGGAGCTGCTGATGCCATGCTCAAGTCAGCTAATGTGAAACTGACTGGCTACGAGACTATCGGAGACGGTTTATGTACTGCCATTATCCGGGGTCGGGTGGCAGATGTAGCTATGGCACTACAGGTAGGCATTTCTGAAGCTCAGCGGATTGGAGAACTAGTAGCGGTGACTGTGATTCCTCGACCTCTAGAGGACTTGGATAAATCTTTGCCGATGGCGAAATCTTTGAAGGAGGAGGAACCAAAACCCCTAATGCTACCAGTTGAGGTTAAGGAAGGCGAGAAAGAACTGGTAGAATTGCCAGATCTACAAAAGCTGCCACTGCGGCTGGAAGATTCTTAAAAATGCCTACTCCAACGACTTTGCTTAAGAGGTAATTGACAAAACTATCAGCATGATAGTTTTGAGGCTCAACAAGAGATGGTTTCGCCACAGGTTAGGTAGGAATTAGTAGAAAAGGCGATCGCCTCCAATTGCGGTTAACCTAAGACAAGTAACTGGTAATCCTACCCCTTTGGTTTAGAATGTTTATTGAAATGCGGCAATAGCTTTTAATCTAAAATATCGGCCGTTTAGCTTAGACACTATTGCCTCGGCTGCTTTTACTTAGTTCTAAACTGACTGAGTTGCCATTATTTAGTATCTTACCTACTAACATCAGTCAGATCTATGATCAATCTCAGCCTGAGCAAAAGGAAAGCGTTGCACTTACCAGAATGGGTAGGATGTTAGCTCTATCCTGGAAAATTAGGATAAGAAACTGCTAATAACGTCCTAAGTCTAAAACTAGTAATTGTGCAGCGCTAGACGGAAGGAAGACTGTCATCTTTTCCAGTTACCTTAAGGATCATAACGCGGAATATTCATAGAAATATACTGCATTTGCTAATGATTGGGATAGGGTATATTCTATACTTCGTTAGTTTGAGGAGAATTTTCCTTGAAGCAAGCCACCCTGCATCAGCTAAAGGTATTTGAAGCAGTCGCTCGGCATAGCAGCTTTACCAGGGCAGCAGAGGAGCTATTTCTTACCCAGCCTACTGTTTCTATGCAGGTAAAGCAGCTAACGAAAGCCGTTGGTATGCCTCTTTTTGACCAGGTAGGCAAGAAAATTTACCTTACCCAAGCTGGTGAAGAACTGCTGAAAACTTGCCGCGAAGTATTTCATCATCTAGACCAGTTTGAGATGGCCATAGCAGATCTCAAGGGTCTCAAGCAAGGGAGATTGCGTGTCGCGGTGATTACCACAGCTAAATATTTTGTCCCTCGTTTACTAGGTCCTTTTTGCCAACGCTATCCGGGGATTGATATTTCTTTGCAGGTAACCAACCATGAGTACATACTTGGTCGTCTGAGTGAGAACTTAGACGACCTGTATGTTATGAGTCAAATACCAGAAAATATCGATGTTATCTGCCAGCCAATTTTAGAAAATCCCTTGGTGGTTTTGGCACCTGCGGGTCATCCCTTAGCCCAGGAAAAAAATATTTCCCTAGAAAGGATTGGTGCTGAACCCTTCATTATGAGAGAACCAGGATCAGGGACTCGTCAAGCTGTAGTAGACCTGTTTGACGAACATGAGATTGCTCTCAAAGTCCAGCTAGATTTAGGTAGTAATGAGGCAATTAAGCAAGCTGTGGCAGGCGGTTTGGGCATTTCAGTGCTTTCTTACCACACATTGGCCCTTGACGGCTCTAGCGATCAACTAGTTGTTTTGGATGTCGAGAAATTCCCCATTGAACGCTATTGGTACGCAGTCTACCCTAGCGGTAAAGACCCCTCTATCGTCGCTCGTACTTTTCTGGAGTATTTACTCACCGAAGGGAAACAGCTTGCGGAGAAAACATTGCTCAAAAATTTCCCTGGTTTAGTTATTCCCAACTTTACGAAAAGAATCTAACGCCGAAGAGTGCGTGGATCAAGAGCGTCGCGCAGACCGTCTCCGAGTAAATTGAAGGCTAAAACCGTCAAAACAATCAGCAGTGCCGGTGGCCAAATTAACCAGGGCTGCAGCACTAAAATAGACGCATTAGTTGCCAGAGACAGCAAATTACCCCAAGAAGGGTCGGGTTGCTGAATTCCCAGCCCAATTAAACTCAGCACAGATTCTGCCACAATGAAGCTAGGAACTGCTAGGGTTGCCGAGATGATTACATAGCTAGCTGTTTGAGGCAACACATGGCGAACAATAATATACAAAGGTTTGGCACCCATCGCTCGTGCGGCTTGGACAAATTCCCGCTCTTTGATGGATAAAACTTGTCCGCGAATTACTCTCGCTAATCCTGCCCAGCTAATAAATGAAGTGATAAAAACAATTAATAAGAACCTTTGGGCACTAGTGAGTCCCGGCGGTAGCACAGCAGCAAGAGCCACCAAAAGGTAAATGCCCGGTATTGTTAGTAGTACTTCTACCAAACGCATCAAAATACCGTCTACCCAGCCGCCAAAATAGCCGGAAATTCCACCAACTAATAGACCTAGGGGGAAAGAAATTGCAATGCCCACTAGTCCAATACTCAGGCTAATGCGACCGCCGTAGACAAGACGGCTGAATTGATCACGAGCTTGCTCATCTGTTCCCAAGATATTAACTTTTGCCTCACCCACCGTACCGAATAGGTGACGATCCCAAGAAATGCCCCCGAATAGTTTTACTTCCTGGAAATTAGGTGGCAGCGGTAAACTAATTTCTAGTAGCTTGTACTGTACTCCTTTAACAAATAGGCGCACTGGAGAGGGCTTTTCCAAATTTACAATCAGTTCACGAAAGCCCGTTTTTAAATCCGTCGGCCCTTGGGTTGTTAGATAGACATGGGGACCGATGAACTCACCTGTCTGTTGGTTACGCCAGTAAATCTGGGTGGGTGGTAGCAGCGAACCATCAGGTTGCGAGGCGTAGGGGTCATAGGGCGCAACAAAATCAGCTGCTATGACGCTTAAATAAAAAATCAATAGCACTAATGCACCAAAACGCGCGAGTGGATTCTTTTTGAGTTTCTGCCACCAATTCATGCTCTTAAAGAGTTAAGTTATATGTTAAGCTGCCCTGCCAGTTGCCTAAGTTCTCCCTCATTTTTTTCGTGTTCTACAACAAAGACATTCGAGTAGAGGTTGGCAACAACTTGTTTACCCTGCTGAGTTAGCTGTAGATAACGTAGGGCGTCTTGGATGTACGGATGGACTCCGTTCCAATAAAACATAGAATAGCCCCGCCGCAAATCTCCAGGGTTTTTGTACCCTAAAACTTTATTCATTCCGGTTTCTTCAAATTCGTAGAATAAAGCACTTATTTTTTTAAGATAGCGCGGGTCACTCAGTTGACCGATTAGGTCGGAGGCGCGAATCAAACCAGGGTAGTTGATAGTGTCTTGATGATCCTCAGCTTTAGGAACCGGAAAACGAGTTAGTTCAATATTACGCTTAATTATCTCAGCATCAATCAGCTTGTGACCACCAAATCGCTCGTCAATAAATAACTTCGCTCGGTCTACATGATGAGGAGTCAGAGCAGCATCTGTAGCCCCTGGTAAGAGATAAACCATCTCTTTATTTTCACCACTAGCGTAGAGTCTCTCGGTTTCTCTGTCGCTGCGACACACTCCCTTAACGTAGCCAATATCATGGCACACCAAAGAAATGATAAAGTGCAACCAATCGTCAGGAGTTACTCCTCCCTCACGGATATGTTTACCTCGTAAAATTTCCTGTCCGACTAGAGTCACAAGGATCGAGTGCTCGACATTGTGATATAGGGCATCACTGTTGGCAATATTTTCCATTGCCATGCTTCCCGCCCAAGCAATAATATCTTCATGATCCGTCTTGAGTCCTCCGTAGGTTCGGTGGTAGCCGTCTCGCAGCCTTTGAACAAATGCATCAATTAAAATCTCGGTTACGTTAAACATCCTTTTTATCGACTCTTCGTGAGTGCAATGTGCTAGGCATTCATCAAGCAGAACAAAACCTGAATAGCTGCCCTTTGCTTGTTAAACTCCTTCTTGTAAACAGTCTAGGGTGTAATACAACAAGAGTGCGAGGTGCGAGGATAAGCTACCTAGGTTGAGGCTCAACTGTTCAGCACACTAACAGTTTTTACAATGTACAAGATTCGATAGGATATTGCCGATGTAGCTTGGGGCTTCATCAATACATCTAATTCCTTGAATAATTAACCTAGGATTAAGCAAACAGACAAAGTTTAAGTAGTATTACTTATGGTTCCCTAGTTGTGAGTAGTTTTACTTAAAGTTTTCTGAAAAAACACTGAAAATAGGGTTTTTCCAGATATGGGCTTCCCTGGTAATCAGTAAATTTACTGACTAATCTTCTGCATCTTCGGGGGTTGAGATTAATTTGTATAAATTTTTTTATCTCTCAGCTTGGATACTCCAACAAGTTCCCCAAGACACACTGCTCTCAGCAACAAGAAAGTAATGTAGCTAGCTATTGCTTAATCGTTTTATAATAAAGAGCGACTATTCGCTGAGAAATTTTACGCGGGTGTAGTTCAGTGGTAGAACGTCAGCTTCCCAAGCTGAATGTCGTCGGTTCGAGTCCGATCATCCGCTTTTGTTGTTTGTTATCAATCGACTCATTATTTGTCGCTGTTGTCAAATTAGTGTCGTTATGACAAATTAATGTCGCCTTGATTCAGAAAAGCATCTGAACATAAAACTGCCATACTGGAAAGCTGACGTTCCTTTCAATCCACCTTAGAACTTTTAAATTTTGGCGTTGGTAAATGAAGGTGTGATTAAGAGATAAGGCGATTATACCGTAGGGCCAGCGCTTGCGCTGAAAAGGAATATACTTTTGCATAAGTAGATGGGCTTAATTAAGCATAAAATAATAAAGTAGTTAACCAGGTGAAATTGCCTGATGCCAGCTCGCTTAAAAATCCGTATAACTGAGTCAGAAGCTCAAGAACTTTTCAAGTGTAGCCATGAGCAAAACTCCTAGAAAGAACCAGAAAAAGAGCAGAAATGCTAGGCTTAAATGCCCAAGGTTGGAGGGGCAATAAAATCGCTTCCTGGATGAATTGTGGCTAACATATCCAGGGTTTTGTCAATAATTTTTAGATGCGTTTACCCTGATTCTAATTCTTCTTTCAAAATCGGTTAAAACTCAGATCTTGCACTATTCTCAGTAAACCTGACAAACAGCGATCGCATTTACTCATTTTGGCAGAGTAGTTTGCATCGGTTAAGCTGGGGAAAAATATTATCGCAAAGGGCTGCATGAGTGCCGCTGAATCTTCTATTTCCAGTCCACCAAACCGGGATGATTACGATATTTTTATTTCCTACTCCCGTCGGGATAAGGAGTTTGTTAGCCAATTGTGTGAAGCGTTGACACAAGCCAAGCAAAAGATTTGGGTTGATTGGCATGATATTCCCCCGGCTGAAGATTGGAGACAGGAGATTTATCGGGGTATTGAAGCGGCGAATAACTTTGTTTTTATTATCAGCCCTCATTCTATATCTTCTAAGGTTTGTATAGAGGAACTGGAACACGCGATTAAGCACGGGAAGCGCTTAGTGCCAATCGTGCGGCAGAATGTGGGATATGATAATGTTCATCCAGACTTAGGTCGTATCAACTGGATTTTTTTTCGAGAAGAAGATGATTTTGACGGTGCTTTAGATAAGCTTATTAGTGCCATTAAAATTGATTTAAGATATGTCCGAGAACAGACTCACTTACTGGTGCGGGCGAGGAAATGGGAAAAGGAAGGCCGTAATAAGGGTTATCTGTTGCAGGGTAGTGAATTAAAGAAAGCAGAACAATGGTTAGTTGAGAGTGAAAGCAAACAACCCCCAGCTACAGCACTGCATCGAGAATACATTGAAACCAGTCGTCGGGTAGAAACAGAACGAGAAGACGCGGAAATGCGGCTACGTCGCCTGACACCGCAGCAGGTAAAAAATCGCCAAGCCATCCTTAATAAAGTCAGGAATTTCTGGGTTAAAGGTGTTTTAGAGAATTCCTTGCATGACCAAGTATTGATAGAACTGGGTTTGGAGAAACGCGCTGATGCTGTTGTTTCTGCCTGGAACATGGAATTAGCAACGACTGATGAGGCGCAAAAAGCTTTACCCAAGGGAACTAAAGTTATTGCTATTTTTGACCAGTTGGGTGAGGGGCGAACACTGTTAATTTTAGGGGAACCAGGGGCGGGAAAAACTACTACTTTACTGGAATTAACCCGTGATTTACTTAACCGTGCCGAACAAGGTCTAGATTACCGCATTCCTATAGTATTTAACCTCTCTTCTTGGGTGGGAAAGAAGCAGAAGATTGCTGATTGGTTAGTGGCAGAACTCAACAGCAGGTATCAGGTTCCTAAACAAATTGGAAAGGATTTGCTGGCAAAACAGGAACTTTTGCTGCTGCTAGATGGTTTGGATGAGGTAAAAGCAGAACTCAGAGATAGTTGCGTTGCTGCTTTAAATGATTTTCATCAAAATTATGCACCGGAAATGGTGGTTTGCAGCCGCATCAAAGACTATTCAGTCCTTTCTAACCGTCTTAATTTTCAAAGTGCAGTTTATGTCAGGTCACTTACTCCAGAACAAGTTAGTAACTATATAGATAGTATTGATGCCGATTTGACAGGATTGAGAGCATTGATGGCAGATAATACAGCCTTGCAGGAGTTAGCCAAATCACCATTAATGCTCAATATTATGGTTCTGGCTTATCAAGGAGTAGCTGTTGAAGATTTGCCCAAAACTGAGGTGGTGGAAGAACGGCGTAAGCAGCTATTTGATGCCTACATTGAGCGAATGTTTCGTCGCCCTACTCGCCTTAAGGTTGAGCAACGATATTCTGAAGTTCAAACTAAGCGTTGGCTGACTTGGCTGGCACAGAGGATGGTTCAGGAGTCGCAAACGGTATTTTTAATTGAGGAAATGCAGCCTCGTTATCTAAAAAATAAATTCCGTCAATGGCAATATTGGGTGTTACTTTTCATAATGAATTTAGTAATTTCTGGAACTATTTCTACGATTGTTGTTTTGCAATGGTTTCAGTCCGAGCATTCATTATCATGGTCATCTATTTCTAATCGCCTCTTACTATTCAGCTTATGCCTTGGATTTGTTTTATCCACTGAGTCCAAAGCTGATAGTATGCGATTAATAATGTATCCCATCGTTCAAGTTTTTTGTTTTCTATTCAGGAAGAAGCTACCAAGAGACTTCCGAGATAATATACCTATTCTTCATGACATCGATCTCTCGCGGAGATTTCGATTAAAATTTCCTTCATTCAGAACTTTGAAAGATGAAATACTTCAGCCTTCATTAGAATTCGCTTATCTACTATCTTATTGCATGTGGCGGATGCCGCTATTGCCGCTATTACTATCTGATATATTAATGTGTGTGCTTTTCATAGAATTGAAACCTGAAATACTAAAACTGTACGTTATTACTAAACAAAAAAGCAGATTTTTACTTCAACCAGTGTTTAAGCCACTAGCATTTCTAACCACATTTCTAACCACATTTGTGGCATTTATATTTTTTCTAATTCCAAACTCATTTTTTGCTCTGTTTACAGAAACAATAGAAGAGTCTCTAGCTCCGAACTATCGAGTTAAAGAAGTTTCAAAAACTGCATTTTTTATTTCAATGCTTTTCTGTATTTTTTCTATCGTGGCTTTCCAGATGCCAGCCGCATACTATCGAGGCATTCCTTGTATTCTTGGCTTTTTGGCTGGCTTTACTTATTTATCTTTGCTCAAACACTTATCTCTACGCCTCATCCTCTACCACAACAACTACATCCCCTGGAACTACGCTCGCTTCCTCGACTACGCCGCAGAACGCATTTTCCTACAAAAAGTAGGCGGCGGTTACATCTTCATCCACCGTCTACTGCTGGAACATTTTGCTCAGATAGAATTAGAACCTGTGCGGCTTTGAGTTAAGCGAGTGCAATTAGCGTCTGACTGGAGATATTGTCCAAATGAGTCCAGAAAGACCATTACACGCCTCCTGTATCCGAAAAAGCGATCGCTTTTTTCAACCGCACCGAGAGCTGTTAAGGCGCTCTGCTGTGCTAAAGTTAAGCCTTTAACTCCAGTAATATTTATTCTTTGATAAGGTCTATCAGCTTTCCAAGTTTTTCGGCACTTACCTGTATTGATATCCCAAAGTTTAATCGTTTCATCTTGAGAACCACTAACTAAAGTTTGACCAGAGTTCGCTCTTAGTTGGTAAAGTAGATTGATAATATTTCCGCCTGCATATCCTTTCTGGTGCTGCCCTTGATGACAACTTGCTCCTAATTCCTCTGCTCCTGAAGAGTCAACTTTAAGCTGATCATTTTCGGCAAAATTGCATACTTGCGATCGCAGCCTTTCCAGAATTAAAGCCAGTTGATTTTCTACAGCTTTTTTAGAGCTAAATACTGTGATTAGTTTATTAAGGATTGGTTGCAAAATAAGATCTAATTGAGCATCTCTAACATAGTCTTTGGCCTGAGCTTTAACTAAAGCGTGACTGCGCAATAAGTCAATTTTTGTGGTAGCAATTTCTTGAGAAATCCGCTCCATTAATTGATGAGTTATGTATTCCATAACCACAGGTTGCTGAGTAAAACCTGCGGCATTTTTTTCGATTAATGACCGATTTTGTAAAGAGACCAAAGCCTTTAGAATTTCACTAGCTGAGACGTGAGCCAGTAAATCCTCTCGTAAATCTGAGAAGGACATCGGCTCTCGGTTGAGAGCCAGCCAGTACATAATCTCTCGCTCAATATCTGTCAAACGCTGTAGCTGCTGTTCTAATAAATCGCTAATGTCGTCAACAATAAACGGTTCTTCCTTTAAAAATTCCCCAAAGCTGTCAATATTACTATCAAAAAAATCTCTAATTGCAGAAGCCACAATTTTTAAGGCTAAAGGATTGCCTCCATAGTGTTCAATTAAAGCCTGCCACTGTGCATTGGATCCGACAAAAGACCCCTTAGATTGAAAAATTTCTCGTCCTACTTCTGGAGATAAACCTGTCAGTTGTAAGCAGCGAACTGGCAAAGTTTCGCCCTCCAAAGCAGCCAAACCCTGGGGTTTTTCCCGAGAAGTTAGCATTAAGCAGCTACGGTGAGTAGTTTCACTAACACGACTTAGTAGTTGGCCATATCCTTCGTAGCCCTCTCGATAGCGTCCCGTGCGGTCACCTGTTAAAAGCACTGACTCCAGATTATCGAGGATTAATAAACAGCGATGTTCTCGCAACAGACTAATCAGTCGTAATACCTGCTCGTCGAAGGTTTCAGGTATTCGCTCTTCCTGAGACAGGAACTGGATTAAGTTTGCTAAAGTATCTTCTACAGGTGGAGCATTACAAAGACTACGCCAGATAATATACTCAAATTGACCCTGAATCTGTGATGCTAATTTCGCAGACAAGGCAGTTTTGCCAATGCCACCCATGCCCAGTAGTACTACTAGTCTGCAATCTTGCTCAACAATCCATTGTTGGAGAGTAGCCAGTTCAGCAGTGCGATTGTAGAATTTAGAGATATCAATTGCCTCCCCCCAATCTTGGCGGGGTTCGGTTATTGTTTCCTCGGACTTAATTGTTGTATCTGAGTGAGGCAAATCAGGTAATTGATAAGCTAAATCAGCAAAATCTTGCCACTCTATAGACAGTCTGTCGGTAATTTCCACAAAAGTAGCAAAATCAACTGGTTTCCCTCTGAGAAAGTTGCTAACTGTGGCTAAGGCAAGTCCGACATCTTCAGCAAGTGCTCTTTGACTGCGAAAGCCGTTGTGTTTGAGAGCTAACTTAGCCCTTTCAATGCAGTCTGGGCGGACTTTGAGTGAGCGTGACACCAGCGCTTCCTCCTATTGCACTAGATCAACACCAACTAGTTGGTGCTATGGCTCAAAAGTGGGATGAGCGACTGTAATACTTATCAGTGCTTCTTTTATTTATTACGCAATAAATTACCTAATTTTCTCTCTTCATCAGAAATTTTCACTCTCACGACAAACTCAGCAATAAGTCAGTACATTCTCAGTCTTGAACTCAGTCAACCATCAGGTTTGATGAAAGTGTTGAGTTCAGACGAGCAACTGACTATGGATTACACAAACTACATGCCTGCTGGTGACGTTATACAAGGTGGCGCAGGAAATGATGTACTGTTCGGTTCTAACGGTGATGACCTGATTCGGGGTGGCGAGGGTGATGATACTCTTAAAGGTCTTCAAGGGAACGATGTCCTAATTGGTGACCAGGGCAGCGACCTCATGGAAGGCGGTTATGGTGATGACCGCATGGTTTGGAACAATGGTGACGGCAGCGATATCATGGAAGGCGGCAACGGCTTTGATGTCACTGAGTTTAACGGTTCTGTTCCGGGCGGCGACGAACTCGTTCTGCAAAGCAACTGGGGAAGAGCTCTATTTGATCGCGTTAACCTCGGGCCGATTACCTTAGATGTTGATGATGTCGAGCAGTTTGAGATTAATGGTCTTGGTGGCGACGACACTTTGACAGTCAAGGATTTATCTGGCACAGACGTACAGCAGGTAATCTTCAACGGCGGTGACGGCAACGACTTCCTCGACGCTAGCCAGACGGCTGTCAATATCTTAGCTATTGGCGGTGACGGCAGCGATACCTTGATTGGTGGCTCTGGAAACGATACCATCATCGGCGGCAACCTAGACGCTGCTGACCCCTTGCTCAGCGGTCTGGACTACATGACCAGTGGTGGCGGTTCTGATACCTATAGCTTGGGAGATGCTCAGTACGTCTACTATAACTCTCAAGGTGAAGGCGACTATGCAGTGATTACTGACTATAACGCTGGTTGGGACAAAATCGAACTCAACGGAGGCGTCGAGTACCAACTACAAGATTACTATCAAGGCTCTGACTACGGTAGTGCAATCTACACCAATGGCGAGATGATTGGTTGGGTTCAAGGGTACGGTTCAGATTCTTTGCAAATCGACTACGCTTACGGTGAAGGTATAGCTGCTATTTACTAGAGGAGCACTATTGTGTGTGTGGAGTTCAGCCTTTAACCCTTAGAGCGAGAGAATATCAGGAGTAGAGGAGGGGAAAGATCAATTACTTTTCTCCTCCTCTCCCTTCAAGAGTTTCTCGAAACTAGCTTCGAGTTTAATCAAGCACTGAAAATTTTTTAAACTACGCTCGGTTTTAGGTCAGGATTTTTAGTGTCAGCATTGCAGTTCATTATGCGATGCCTCCGATACCTCCGTCTGGCTCCACTGGAAAGGCATAAAATGGTGGTGGCTCCGGCAGGGGATCTGGGTCATCATAAACGCAAATACTCCCCCATGTGCCATCTGGATAATGTTTGTGAACAGGTTTTCCATTACCTGGACATCCTATAGTTAGGAGGGGACTATTCCCTGGGTGTCCTCCCAAGAATAGGGAACTCTCTTGAAGAGAAAGCTCAAGCAATAGCGTAGTTTCTTCAAGCTCATTGATTTTGATCATAATTTACTCCTGATAACTTGATGAGTTAATAGAGCTTACCTAATTCGGCAAGAAAGCTCCCGCTATAATCTCTGATTTAGCGGTGAGATGAATTGCCAGTGAAAAGCACTTGTGCTAGTATTTTATCGTGGTTGTTAAGTGATAAATGCTAGTCTACGAAGCCAAGTTAAAGGGAAATATAAACCAGTACGAGAGGCTAAACGAAGCCATTCGCACTGGTTTGTTTATCCGTAATTCTTGTCTTCGTTTTTGGGAAGATGGCAACGCCAAGAGTCGGAACGACTTATACAAATACGTCACGCGATTAGCCAGAAATACAGACTTCCCTTGGACTAAAAACCTTAACTCACAAGCTCGTCAAGCTATGGCAGAGCGTACTTGGGCAGCTATTTCTAGGTTCTTCGATAACTGCAAAAAGCAGATACCAGGCAAGAAAGGCTACCCAAAATACAAGAAAAATAGACCCGCCCACGGCTCAGTAGAATACAAAGTCACGGGCTGGAAGCTGTCTGAAAATCGAGACAGAATAACCTTCACTGACGGCTTCAATGCTGGCGAGTTCAAACTCTACGGCAGTCGAAACTTAAACTACTACCAACTTGAGCAAATCAAGCGAGTCAGGGTAGTACGTAGAGCTGACGGTTTTTATGTCCAGTTTTGTATCGACTATGACCGGACTGAGGAGAGACAGCCAACAGGTAAAACTGTAGGACTTGATGTTGGCATCTGTGCTTTCTACACAGACTCTGATGGTAACAAGATTGATAGTCCCAAGTACCTGAGAAAGTCTGAAAAAGCCCTAAAGCGCCTACAGAAGCGAGTCTCTCGAAAGTTCAAGAAAGGTCAGGCTCAGTCAAGTAGCTACAAGAAAGCCAAGCAAAAGCTTGCAAGAAAGCACCTCAAAGTAAGTAGGCAACGTAAAGACTTTGCAGTTAAGACTGCATTGTGCGTAATCCGGTCTAACGACTTGGTAGCCTATGAAGACTTAAAAGTGCGAAATATGGTGAACAACCACAAACTAGCTAAGTCTATTTCTGATGCTAGTTGGACGATGTTTAGGACTTGGGTGGAATACTTTGGGAAGGTATTTGGCACGGTAACCGTGTCCGTACCTCCCCACTACACTAGTCAAAACTGCTCTAATTGCGGCGCAACCGTCAAGAAATCGCTTAGTACTAGAACTCACAAATGCGGTTGTGGAACTGTATTAGATCGTGATGAAAACGCGGCGAAAAACATTCTCAAATTAGGACTACGTACCGCAGGGCATGCGGGAACATTCCAGGAATACTGGACCAACGCTTCCGGACAGATGAGCCTCTTTTGTCTTGATGAAAATCAAGATACTAAGTTCGCTGGTTGAAGGAAGAATCCCCCGCTATAACCCTTCGCTTTGCTCGAGGGCAAGCCTTTGATTTAGCGGCGGGAGTGTCAAGCAATTCCCTCTGTAGAACTTGGTGCCTAAGTTCATGGGTTGATAAGCTACTTATAAATCAGGATTAAGTTCTCCAGTTTTATACATAGTTGTAGTTTTTGTAATGATTATTCACACGTAAGTAGCGCCATCCTATTTCAATTAGGGTGGGTAAGGACACGAATCTATGCTTAGCAACATCTCTCTAACTTTTGCCTGAGATTAATAACCGACAATAATCGCCCACAGGCTAGCGCCCAAAACCACTGCGGCTAGATGTTGTAGTAAAAGCGATCGCAATTGTTGACCAGCAATTTTTTGTGTCAGTAACACGGATAAAATCAGACCAGCAATTAGTGTTACTCCTTGCAAAAAGGCAATCACCGCCGGATGGGCAACCCAAATCGGCAAGCCTTCACCACTCAAACCAAAAGTAGCAAAAGTCACTGGCAACAATCGTCCACCTTCGCTTAAACCCAGCCGCAAAAAGTGGGCTAAGTTACCTGAGAGTACCAACGGCAAGTAGCCATAAGCAAGTTGCACAAAGGGCTTGGGCTTTGGATGGGAGAATGTGGAGTCGAGATTTTGGATAACTCGGTGCCACAACTTCATGCAACCATAAGCAACCAAGGGAATAGTAGCTGGAATACTTAAAGCCGCTATAGATAATGCTAAGTGTGGCCAAAACTTAGTCAAATCCAGCGATAATCCCCACTGGGCCTGCAACTCTGGCAGTCGGTGGAGAAAGACACCCCCTAGTAGCAACAACAACAATGCCACTTCGTAGGCACGGGGTATGTGTGTTGTCCAGAGTTCAATCCCCGGTGGACGCAAATTTAACTCAACTGAACGATGGGGACAGGCTTTGAGGCAAGTCATACAGAGTACGCAGTCACGATTATCCTGTAGCTGAGCAGGGTGAGAGTACAGGGGACAGCCACCAGTGGCTAAACCCTCTCCCTTTTGCGGGCCGCCCTTATAACACTGATATGTAGTACATTCAGCAGAACAAGTCCCTTGCTGTGCCCGCAGTTCAGTCATTGACAATTTGGCAAACAGACCATTCATCCCTCCAATGGGACACAAATAGCGACACCAAAAGCGGCGCTCAAAAATCGCCGAAAAAATCATTGCCCCGGCAGTAATTAACAATAACAAAGAAGCCGAAAGGTAAGCCGTATTTTCTAAATCCCAGAGTTCTTCCCAGAGGAAAATTAGGGCAAATAGGCCACACAAAAACCAGCCGCCCCACTTTTCTGCTGAGTGCCTCGGCCAGGCCTTCAACTGACGCGGCCACAGCCACAAAGAAAGCTTTTGGGTAATTTCGCCATAAATCATGAAAGGACAAACTGAGCACCACAGCCGACCAACAAAAGGAAAGCCAACAAGGATTACGGGCCACCACCAGGCCCAAAACATATTTAAAGCAAAATTTTCTTGGCGGTTTTGTGGGCCAACAAATCCCACAATGACAATTAAGGCAAAAACACTTAAGGTGAAACCGTAGTTAATGCGGTCTGGCCACCACTCACTCCGTAAGAAGTGCCGTAGTCCCGGATAGGCATTGAGCAAATTGAACCGGAATTGTTTTTTCTTGCTCTGGGAAGGCCAGACAATTTCTTCGGTGAGTTCTCTAGCCCCGTCCGATTGTACAATAGCTCGCTCTACGAGATTTTGTAACTCTCTGAGGTTGCTAGGAAAGTCATAGGCTTGTAACCGCCGCAGTGCTTCTGGTGTGACGCGCGGCTTGGCAATTCCCTTGGCTCGACAGGTGAGACTTATATAGTAATTTACCTGATCACCTAGGTCAGCTTTGCGCACCCGCAGTGGTGGTACTTTAATTAAATGCCCCACCAGAGGGTCAATCTTGGGCAGTCTTCTTTCCGAAATCATAATGATGCGGGCGCTGCAAGTTAACCGCTGTGCTGGTGTGTCTTCTGAACGACTTACCGGGGTGTAGGTGCCCGTTTCGAGGAGTGTTGCTAACTGAGGGACTAGTTCTTCGGGTAGTTCTTCAACATTGTTGAGAATTAAGGTGCCTTCACTGAGGGCTTCAACTAGTCCTGGTTTGCCCCCCGCACGACCAAAAAGTTCTGCCCCAGAAGACTGGACGGTGCTGCAATCAATTTTGATTACTGGTTGGCGGCGGTAGGCTGAACCAAAGTGAATTAATGCTGCCGTATTGTCTTTTTCTAGTCCTGGTTCACCGAAAATCATTACCGACTTACGATCTTCGGCTACCTTTTTAATTTGTTGCCGCAGTCGCACTGCATAGCGGCTTTTACCAATAATGCCACGTTTGGCTTTGTTGACAAGGTAGGGACGCAGGATGGTTTGACGTTCTTGCTCATAGGTCAGTTGGGAGGACAACTGGGCTAGTTCCTGAGCCAGTTGAGGCGAGAAACTCTGGGAAATTTCGGGGTATTGGGCCGCTAATTCCCGAAACTTTTCTCCAGGAAGTACCCAAAAGTGACACTCGTTGCGGGTAATTACTGTTCTCTGAGCAGGCTGGTCTAAAAGTAGCTCTTGCAAATTGATGATAGCACCAGGAAGCCAACTTACCGCCCAAGCAGCAACACTTTGATTGTTGCGATCGCCTTCAACACGCCCTTGTTTAAGAATATACAGATTTTCAATCGGGGTGTCTTCTACTACCAAGCGCTCATTGGCTGGTACTACTCGTTCTTCCAAGGCTTGTGCGATTACGTCCAGTACCGACTCAGGAAGAAGACTGAGGGCTGTTCGTTCTTTTAACCAAGTCACTAAGGCAGGAAAGGTCATTATTCGCCCTCCATTAAAGCTTGGATCTCATTTTATCAATCACCGTCAAGATTAAGTATTAATACAATGTTTATATTTAACTCCAATGTTCTTGAAAGTCAGAAAATTACCGACAACTAACACTGATGCTTCTTCTAAAAACCGATGGGTGAACCAGGGAAGTCTTGTGTTTCATGCTGCGGGCTCTGCACCAATTCCGTAGATTAACTGGCTTGATACCTACAACTAAGATTCTTCTTAATACCTCTCCTAATTCAATAAATTTACCTGCCAATTCCCATCTTTTTTTGCGAGGTTTTGGAATTATTTACCCTAAAATAAACAATGTCAGCTTTTCGGCAAACTTTAGAGCTTACTCCTATGAAACTTATCACGCTTTTAGGATTATTAGCAGGGACTTTAACGACCATTTCTTTTATGCCTCAGGTTATTAAAACTTGGAAAACTAAATCAACTGCAGATATCTCTTTGGGTATGTTTATTACTTTCTGCTCTGGCGTTTTTTTATGGATAGTGTACGGAACACTAGTCCAAGATTTACCTTTGATTGTTACTAATTTAGCAACCCTACTGCTGGCTTCCATAATTTTATCGATGAAAATTAAGTATAAATAATTAATTGCCCCCTGAAAATGGTTAGTTGGGCTGTCTACACTCCTGTTTTGGGTTGTGACGTCAATTTTCCATTTTTATTTCTTTTTGGTATTTAATTCTGGTATCGATTTAATTGGATGAGAAGTTAATATGATATCTACTTATTCTCTGTGGCAATTAACATCTATTTACTTATAACTACTTCATCAAGTGACCTCAGATGGGAAAATAGATAAACCAAGTGATTTTCTAATAAGACAGATAGCTGTCTAGGGTATAACTGCTTAGTACTTCAATTCAATAAAATGTCACATAGCCATTATTGGCAAATCAATTAAGGGGAATTTGGGGATTTTCTCAACAATTACCCTAGCAACCTCCTAGCAGTACCGAATTTACTCGGAAAAATAACCTAAACTAGGCTAGTCTAAAATAAGTGTACAGTCGCTGAGCGCAATTTTCTACGTGAATATACTTAGAACTGAAAAGCAGGGACGGCAGTAACATTTTTATAGTAATTTTTACGGAGTGAGGATCCAGATGAATATTCCCCATTCTCAAATCGAATCAACAGAGCAATCTGTTAAGGCAGAAGCCACGTTGAAGGCATTTTTAAAACTATCAGTTGATCTGTTCCGCATAAGTGAGCAACAGGGATACTTTCAGCAGTTGAACCAAGCATGGGAAAAAACACTGGGATGGAGTATCTCAGAACTGCAATCACAACCTTGGATTGAGTTTGTTCATCCCAATGATCAAGAAGCAACTCTGGCTGCCGAAAGGCGGTGTCTCCAAGAAGAATTTGTCGAATACGAACATCGCTATTGCCACAAAGATGGTAGTTACCGTTGGCTCTCCTGGAGAGTATCACATCATGAAGATGGATTTTTCTACGGAGTTGCCAAAGATATCACCACCACCAAACAAGCAGAGGCAGCATTAAACTATCGTCTCGAATTAGAAAGGCTAATCACCACTATTTCAGCAAAATTCATCAATCTTTCTTCAAAAAAAATCGATGGTGAAATCAACAAAACTCTACAAGTCATTGGAGAATTTGCGGGTTTTGATCGTGGTTATCTGGTGCTGTTTTCCGAAGACGGTTGCTGGAGTCACCTAGCCTACGAATGGCATACTCCATCAATAGAATCCCTGTCTAGAGAATGGCAGACATTTTCTAGCGAAAGCTTACCTTGGTGTAGGGCAAAACTCATTAATTTTGAAATAGTTCAAGTTTCTCGGAGGGAAGAACTACCGCCGGAGGCTTTTAATTTAAAGCACAGGATGCAGTCAGTCGGCACTCAATCTCTTGTCTGTATTCCTCTAATCAATGGTCAGTCCCTAATGGGTTATATGGGATTTGCTGCTATTGAGGAAAAAAGGATTTTATCACCAGAAATTTCAGCATTAGTCAAGATTGTTGCCGAAATTTGCGTTAACGTCTTACTTCGCCAGCAAGCTGAAGCAAAACTCCGGGATAGTGAGAGACTATTTCATGCTGTTTTTAATCAAACTTTTCAATTTGCCAGTATCTTGAAACCGGATGGCACAATTGTAGAAGACAATCAGACGGCAATGGATTTTTGTCAGCTAACCCGTGAGGAATTAGTTGGTCTTCCTTTTTGGGAATTAAAATGCTGGACAATTTCCTCAGAAACCCAAAACTTCTTGAAGAAGGCGATTACCGAGGCAGCAGCAGACAAGATTGTCCGCTACGAAGCTGATATTCTCAGTCCCGGTAATACTGTAATCACCATTGATTTTTCACTCAAGCCTGTCAACAATGAAACTGGAGAAGTGTTGTTTTTGATTGCTGAAGGGCGCGATATCACTGAACGCAAGCAAGCAGAGTTAATTTTAAGGGAAAGAGAAGAACGCTTAAGGCTTCATGTGGACAACTCACCCTTGGCAATCATGGAATGGGATCAAGAATTTCGCTTGCGGCGTTGGTCAAAACGAGCAGAAAAAATTTTTGGTTGGCAGGCTCAAGAAGTACTTAATAAGAATCCCAGAGAGTGGCAGTTCGTCTGTGAAGAAGACGCTGAGATGGTGGATACTATTTTGCATCGCTTAATAGAAAGAAATTGCCACTACACTGTTGATGAAAACCGCAATTACACTAAAGATGGCTCAGTTGTTTATTGCCAATGGTATAACTCAGCTGTCTGTGATGACTCAGGTAACTTAGTCTCAATTCTGTCACTAGTTCAAGATGTAACTGAACGTAAACAAGCAGAAATTGCTCTGCAGCAGGCAATGAATGAACTAGAAACCAGAGTCCAGCAACGTACAACTCAACTTGAGCAGGCAAATCAACAACTTAGTGCTAAAGTTGTTCAGCATCAACAGGTAGAAGAAGCTCTGCGCCACAGCGAAGAACAATTCCGTCAAGTGTTTGATGAAGCACCCATTGGTATGTCGTTGACCAGTCTGGACGACCACTATATTAGGGTCAATCGAGCCTTTTTTGAAATGCTGGGCTACAGTCAGTCTGAACTTATGGCTGTCAATTTTAGAGACATCACCCACCCCGAAGACTTAGAAAAAGAACTTCCTGCTTTAGGTAAGATAAGAACGGGAGAAATTGATAACTTTAAACTAGAGAAACGCTACTTAAAAAAGAATCAGGAGATTCTTTGGGTAAATTTGACTTTAATGGCGTTGCGGGACGAAGCGGGAGAAATCCTCTGTGATTTAGCAATGGTTGAGGACATCACAGAACGTAAGCAGGCAGAAGAAGCTCTCAGGCAAAGTGAGGCACGCTACCGGGCTATTGTCGAAGTGCAAACTGAACTTATTTGTCGGTTTAATACTGAGGAGATTTTGACTTTTGTTAACGACGCCTACTGCCGCTATTTTGGCAAGCAACATTCTGAATTGATTGGACATAACTTTATACCCAATATTCCTCCAGAAGACCAAGAAATTGTTACCCAAGCTATTAGTGATCTTTCTCCAGAACAGCCAATCACCACTTACGAACACCGAGTAATTCTGCCCTCAGAACAAACTCGCTGGCAGCAGTGGACGAATAGAGGCATGTTTGATCACCAAGGCAACTTGATTGAATATCAGGCTGTAGGGCGAGACATTACCGAACTAAAACAAGCGGAAGCAGAAATTCGCAAGGCGTTGGCAAGGGCAAGGGAACTCAGCGAACTGCGCTCTGGGTTTGTGTCTCTAGTTTCCCACGAATTCCGTACGCCGTTGACCACAATTTTATCCTCTGCCCAACTCCTGGAACGCTACACCCACAGATTATCTGAGGAGAAACAACATAATCACCACCAAAGAATTCAAGGTGCTGTTAATCGCATGACCCAGCTATTGGATGAGGTTCTTACCATTGGTAAAGCAGAAGCCGGAAAACTAACCTGCAATCCAGAACCGATAGATTTAGTAACTTTCTGTGCCGACGTTACAGAAAGTATGCAAATTAGTGTGACTAGCCAAAGCCAGATTAATTTTAACGTACTTGGTGAGATACCTAAAGCCCAAGTGGATGACAAACTCTTAGGGCATATTCTTACGAATGTACTCTCCAATGCTCTTAAGTATTCCCCTGGAGGTGGTACTGTTGAATTGGAACTTAGTAGTACTTCCGATTTAGCAGTTTTCCGCATCCAAGACAACGGTATCGGTATTCCCCAAAAAGATTTAGGACAACTATTTGAATCTTTTCGGCGAGCTAGTAATGTTGGTACTATTCAGGGTACTGGATTAGGATTGGCAATTGTCAAAAAATGTGTCGATTTACACGGCGGAGAAATCAATATTGAAAGTGAAATTGGAGTAGGTACAACGTTTACTATCAAGCTGCCACTGAATTACCAGCCATCAACTCAGGTGCTACCCATAAGTGAATAGCAGGATTTCAGCATTCATCTAGACTAAGCTAATAAAAAGAGATCAGAGTTTGCCCTAATCTTCCTGTTGTGCCTCCCAGCACAAGAGTCTTGGTAGCTGCGATAAATCTAAGCAGTAGTTTAAACTCCAGACAACAATCTGTAGTAGCAATAGATTTTTTAGCCAAATCAGCTCAGTTTCAGGACTCAGGAGTGTTAAACCTTGATATAACTGCCAGATGCGGTAAGGCAAGTATAAATAAGGCACCATTACCCAGACTACGGAGTGAAACCACCTCAGAGTTAAAATCTCAGATAAGATTTGCAACCCCAGCATGATAAAGTACGAAATCAGCACCATCAAAACCTTAGAATAGCCTTGCCATACACCCCACCAGATCATTGCTACCAGTGGCAGTAATCCTCCCAGCAGTTGTACTGTAGAAAACCAAATCTTAAACCATCCTGGAAGTGTTTCAGGCAGGTAAAAAGGCTTTGATTCTCTCCATACCCAGCCTACAAATATCAGGAAAAAAGTAGCTAAAACTACGAAAAGAAGATTTTCTACAAAAAGATCGATAGAAGTCTCAGAGAAACTCATGGAGTGAAAAATGATTCTGCAAGAGTAAAAGGAACAATCCAACTCCGAGCAAGCAAAGAAAGCCAGCAACTCCAGCCAAAGGATTTTCTCCCAAACCCGTAATCCAGCTTGGAACTTTGCCTGTATAAGAAATAAACTCAGCCGTATCTAAACAAGTCAAACCCCAAATCCACCCAGTGTGTAGTCCCCAGGCTAAACCGAGGCTATTCTCGTTTACCAGACGAGCCAACACTAATACCATTCCCATCAGCCACAGTCCCGGTAACTGAGGCAGTGTATTTTTTTGTTCCCAAAGTAAGTGCAAAAGGGCAAAAATAATGCTAGAAATTGTCGCTGCCACCCAAAGGGAATAATCAGCCTCTAGTTGGTTGAGTAAAAAGCCCCGGAAAACTAACTCCTCAATTACACCAATCCACAAACTTAACAACAGTATGGGTAGTAAGACTCGTGCCAAATGTTGACATTTTTGAGCATGCCATGCCACCCAACCTAACGTCGATTGCAGGGTAAAAATTATTGTTAAGCTAATAACTGCCAAGCTTAATCCTAGTCCTAGAGAAGATAAGACAGTTAATTTACCCTCCAAGCCATAGCTGGAAAAAGATACGCCATCTACCCAACAAGCCCACCACAAAACTAGGGGGGCAATCAAGTAAAGTGCTGCTAGTAAGGGCAGCTTTTGTTGTGCGGTCAAAGTCTGCGGAGGACGCCATTTCAAAAACTTAGCAATAGGAACTGCCAAAGGTAGCCATAAAGTTACCCAAGCCAAGAAAAAAGCTGCTACTTTCAGAAGGGCAGTTGGCGTCAATGATGACACCAACAACCGATTAGCTGCCTGCTCAAAGAAAGCCATTGGCAAAATTCGTAAATTTTGATGAGCTACAGACCATTTCACTAGTGTTACAAAGGATGGATAAAGCCAACAATCCATCCTTAAAGTTCACCAATCACATCTATTAGCTTGCTGCAACTCTATCTTCAGATGTACCAAACTCACCATCTACTTGTTTGAGGTGGATATGTTTGTAGCCTAGTTTAATTTCAAATTCATCACCAGGCTTTAATCCCATTGCCATAGTGTAGGTTGAACCAATAACAATTTGACCGTTTTTATGAACGCTCACACGATATGTCGGCTCTCGACCACGACCATCTTTTGTTCCTTCTGGATCAAGAGGAACACCCTTAGCTGCTAACACCGCGTCATAAAAATCTGTTAAATTGACGCGAGTCTGGTCATTTTTAGTCGTAGTGTAATATCCACAGCGTTTTGCTGTTTCTCGTCTGGGTAAGTGTGAGAGCTCTTTTACTTTTTGAAGCAAGGCTTTCCCGGTCAATGGAGCAGTTGCTGTTTCTGTCATAATTGCGTAAGATATCCTTCAAATTTCGATACTGTAAATGTTATTGTACTGCAAACCTCTTAAGCTATATCAAAAATATATCGTTAAATCTATGTAAATTGACAAGGTTTTTGGGCTCATTTGTTCCAATCTTTACATATTTTGGCAAGAGCAGATTAACCATCACTCAATAAATGCTTATATCAGTAAAATTATTCTTGAACAATTATCTGGGTTGGAGAGCAAAGCAGAAGTATTCTAATATAAAATGACGATGCTGGTGTATTAGAGTGCAAAAAGCATTGCTCCAAAATCTACTCAGTTCTCAAGAGAGACATTTCCTTGGAGAAGCGATCTGTTTGTGGCAGCTCGTGAATTGCCTATCTATCATCCTAGTGTTTGAATAATTAAGAGCTTGTCACTATGCAAGTTAGTTTTAAAATCCTTCGACAGACTCAGAATACCTCCGCTGTACTCCAGACTTATACACTGGATGTCCAGGAAGGAAACACAATTCTAGAATGCCTTAATCGTATTAAGTGGGAACTAGATGGAACTCTAGCTTTTCGCAAGAATTGTCGCAATACAATTTGTGGTAGCTGTGGTATGCGCATCAATGGTAGATCAGCGTTGGCTTGCAAGGAAAACGTTGGTCAAGAATTGGCAAATTTGCATTTTTCTGCTGCTTCAGCAATTCCGGAAATTACCATAGAACCAATGGGTAATATGCCAGTAATTAAGGATTTAGTTGTAGACATGGGAAGCTTCTGGGATAACTTAGAAACCGTGGCTCCCTACATCAGTACTGCCGCAAGATCCGTTCCTGAGCGGGAATTTTTACAAACTCCCGAAGAGCGATCGCGTTTAGATCAGACAGGTAACTGTATCATGTGTGGAGCCTGTTATTCTGAGTGCAATGCTCGTGAAGTCAACCCAACTTTTGTCGGTCCTCATGCTTTAGCCAAAGCACAACGCATGGTGGCAGATTCTCGCGATGGAGCCAGGGAAAATCGTTTAGAGAAATATCATCAAGCCACCGCAGGAGTTTGGGGCTGCACTCGATGTTATATGTGTAATGCGGTTTGTCCAATGGATGTAGCACCAATGGATCAAATTGGCAAAATCAAGCAGGAAATTCTTGACCGAAAGGATGAGCAAGACAGCCGCCAGATTCGTCATCGTAAGGTAATGATTAATTTGGTAAAACAAGGAGGCTGGATTGATGAGCGCAAATTTGGTCTACAGGTAGTAGGCAATTATTTTCGTGATCTCCAAGGATTAATCAGTCTAGGTCCTTTGGGATTAAGAATGCTAGTACGGGGTAAATTTCCCCTAAGATTTGAGCCATCGGCTGGGGTATCTCAAGTGCGATCGCTAATCGAATCTGTACAAAATTTAGAGTCTCAGACTGCCAAAAAATAAGCAACATCAAAGCAATGAGTTCTGAAACACCCTTATCTGAACAATCTCCCCAAGCAGCTTCCCCGCAACCAGAACCAGCTTTTGGTTGGACTCCCTACGCAGAGCAAATCAATGGCAGATTTGCCATGATTGGTTTCGTCGCTCTATTAATATTGGAATTGCTTACTGGTCAAGGTCTATTAAGCTGGCTGGGTCTGTAATAGGACTCAAAAAATTTGTCTGGTGATTTGTAGCGGTTCGGCTAGTTTGCTAAGCGTAATTTTATCTAATCCTTAAGAATCAATATCGCTTGGCGGGTAAATAGTTAAGGGAAAATAGAAAATTGAGCTTTTAACACCAGAACCTGGCTTATCGCGTCAATTGTCCCTTAACCATTTTCTCTTTAAGACAAATCCCCCGCCTTTCAACTGAGGGAAAAGTCAATAATCAAATCCCCAAATCTCAGCGAACTCTTAGCAGATATTTACCGCCACCTCTTTTGTCATAGGCATTAACAATCACGGTATAAGTACCGCTACGAGACAAGGTAACTGTAAGTATTGAATTATTATCATTTGGGGAAACGTCATCGTTTTCGCCAATCAGCCGCTTGTCAGGGTCAAGTAGTACTAGATAAGTATCAAAATCAGGACTTGCTAGGTTAATAGTTATTGACTGACCAGCGCGGCCCTCAAAGGTGTGAGCTGTGAACAAACTGCCATCAGTACGCAATCGGTCAGCAAGAGGGCCAAGGAAGCCCTCTTGCTGCAAAATGTAGTCTTCCCGCCTTGCTGCATTCTCGACACCAGGTGCTTTGACCTCGGCTCTTAAACTGTAACCCCCAGCTTGTCCAGCATCGTAAGAATTTGCCATCAACAGGTAGGTGCCAGTCGCTGGCAGCGTGGCAGCAAGCCGGGAGTTAGTACCACCGCCACCATCGTCATCTTGAGCCACATCTTGACCATTGGGCCCTAGTAGAATCAGATAAGAGTCGATTTCGCGGCTCCTCATGTCAATCTGAACTTGCTGACCAGATTGACCCTCAAAAACGTATAAGTCAAAGAAGCTGTTATCCACGGGCAAAACATTGCTGCCGGGCCCAAGCCTGCCAGTAATTACAGCACCATCAAACGTTAGGGGTTGCTGTTGTAAGTTGCCAGGAGAGCGACGAAGCTGAGCAGTACGCGGAGCACGTCCCTCTTGTACTGCCGTCAGAAAAGGCTGAATTTTTTCATTAGCGATCGCAAAACCGATCCCAATATTACCTGCGCTGGTAGAACCGCTAAAAATAGCAGTATTAACACCAATTAATTCACCTTTGCTGTTGAGCAGTGGTCCTCCGGAATTGCCAGGATTAATCGCAGCATCGGTTTGAATCAAGCCACGCTCTCTGTCGATACGGCTGACAATTCCCACAGTAAAGGTTCCCTGAAATTGACCAAAGGGATTACCAATAGCAAATGCTCGCTGACCCACTTGTGCGGGACTCTGGGCGAAGTTAATCGTAGGTAGGTTATCCCGACCAGCAATCTTGACAACGGCTAGGTCAAGACCATTTTCACCAAACGCCAGGACATCAGCTTTCAGGCGGGTGCCATCGGAGAGAATCACATCGACACTACTAGCGCTACCAACAACGTGGGCATTGGTCAATATCAAACCATCCGGGCTAATAATACTGCCACTACCCGTATTATCACCGGACTCGACGGAAACGACTGCGGGACTCGCCCGCTGATAAACTCGAATATTAGTTTGTTCGTCAATATCTTGGGCAACAGCGCTGTTGGACTGTAGAGATAAACTGAGCCAGTCAATGCTTGCGATTGCATCAATAGAGATAACACCGATGGCACCGGCGGCGGCGATTACTCTTGATGTAACGATACGCAGGCGTCTGGTACTCATTGATTGATGTGCGTAAACCTTGTGGGACTGTTCTAGCATAGTTCGGACTAAGAGTTGAACTATTGTCAATCCGGGAGATATTTTATCGAATTTATTGAATCTGTTGACTATTCCGGTAGCTTTACCAAGAGAAAATTAGAAATGGTTAATTGAAAATTGATGAAGGCAAATTCAGGGTTCTTCCAGAAGGGTCACAAACTACAATATTCCAGTGACCGTTCTGAGACGATTCAAAGGCAATTTTACTGCCGTCAGCACTGATAGTGGGATGGCGCACTTCTGCTGGCAGATTTTCTGTAAGATTTCTTAGCTGGCGCGTTTCCCGATTATAGAGATAAATTCCTGAACGACCTTCACGTATTGCAGCAAAGACGATAGTTTGACCGTCTTCAGACACTACTGGGTGAGATGCGATCGCATCCAGGGAATTGAGACCTGGTAAATCTATGAGACGCCTCTGAGTCAAATCGTAGAGATAAACATCCTGGCTACCGCGTCGGTCAGAGACGAAAACGATGTACTCTGCCCCCAGATGAGGAGTTAATTCTGAGGCAGGGCTATTTAAACCGCGTCCGGCTAGATCTAAAGGAAAGTTTAATAGTCGTCCGGAACTACTACAGCTTGCCAACGAACCGGCAAGGACAATAGCCATTAACAGCAAAAGAAAATGCTTCACTTTTGAGGGGGTATGCTGCTATCTGGGATGTCTAATTCTACATTAAAGCCCCGGTCAAGTACTTCGATATCCCACTGACCACGACGACTAGTTTCAAACACAAGGTAGCGACCGTCGTTACTAATACTTGGATTACGCAATCCACCCCGGTAGCTGTAGATAAGTACTTTTGAGCGCTTAGTTGCTCGGTCGTAGAGCCTTAATTCTGGGCGTCCTAGAGTATTAGCTGTATAGGTAATGTAGCGACCAGTACGGCTTAAACTTGGACTTTCTGTAATCCCCCGGCGCTGATTCAGTCGAGGCAAATCAACAAAATGCTCTTGTTGTAGGTCGTACATCACAATTTTTTGTTCGCCATCCCGGTTAGAAACAAAGGCAATAAATCGACCATCACCACTCAAAGCTGGTTGTTCGTTTGTGTAACCACTCTTAGCTAATTCCTGGGTTTTGTTAGCTGGGCTACAGGCTACGAGCAAACCTATGAGGCTTAAACCGATAACCCAGCTTAGCCATCTATGAATTAACTTGGCAGCTATAAATCTTCTCAGCTTGAGTTGTACCACTGTAGCCGTAGCAAAATTCCTGAATTGAGCAGCCCCTGGCGGATGTATTGCTCAAGGATAAGTTTGTTTTCTCTCTTAGGTTCCGGAAAATCAGTCAACCTGATTAATAATCGAAGTCCTCTGAACTATCGGTTTCTTGACCTGGCTGGTCTATCGGCTGGTAATCAACATCCGTGGGAGTAACTTCCCCGCTTCTAGGAGATGGTCTCTGATTCTGCGGTGGCCGACGCCTTCTTTGTTTGGGGGAACTCTCTGGGCTAGGGCTTGGTGGGTAGTTGGATGCTGGACGTCTACTGCGAGAAGGTTTTTCTTCCCAATCACTCTCACTGTCTAACTGAGCATCCCAACTATAGGCAGTTTGCTCCGCAGGACGGCTACTCGTGCGAGGAGGGCGACGTCTAGCACTAGTAGGTCGTGCTTCTGAGCCATACCCCTCTGAATTTGCTGCTCGTGTTCTGGGAGGACGAGCTTCTCCCTCATAGCGTTCTGTACGCCGTTCACGAGTACCGGGGGTTCCTCGAAGTCGACGACGGTCTTCATAGGGTTCATCTACTGGCTCTAGCCCGTCGTAATCGTAAAGCTGTGCATCTTGGGTACGATACACTTTGCTCACAGGTCGCTCATAGTCTTCAATGGGCGTGTTCCGTTTTGCCTGTTCTGTAGCAATACCCCGCAAACGAATTGCTTCAAAGGCAAAAAAGCCCGCAGAACCAGTCAAGAGAACCTGACCAAATAGCAAAATTGGATCAAGTCGCCATCCCTGGAATAAGAGAATGAAGCCACACAAGACTCCCAGCGCCGCGAAAAAGATATCATAGTCTCGTGAGAGTTCAGGACGTATTGTCCGCAGGAAATACAGACCTGCTCCGGCAACTGCCAGAATAATGCCTAAAATAGCGGCTGAGTTAAACCCAACATTTACCATATGCTGTTCTCCTAAGTCATTCCTATGGTAGCGATTTCTCCTTAACCAGTCTCTACTCTAACGGTTGATGGGGTAATTCTTTGGTAAGTTTCTCAGCAAAACCTTTTAAGTAAAATCTACCCTAGTTTGGCAAAATAGGGCAGCTGAGTTACCAGCTGCCCTCCGCTTCAGTCAAGATTTTCAACAGTTCCTAATCAAGTCTAAGAGCGTTGAATTTTATCTCTTTGACTGATGAAGATGAGTCCGACTGTAGCAGGGATAACGACAATTAAACCACCCCACAGAAGACTCCAGAAAAAGTTTGCTAACGAAGGTGTCATAGAACTTCAACCCTTTTTAATATTCTTCATACTAATTCTAATAGTCTGTTCCCTGCTTGAGAAGTCAACTTCAGCTTGAGTTTTTTGTGCATTCCACCAACTAATGTGGATTTAAGCCCGTTTAACTGAGGTAAAGTTACAAAACTTAAAGTTAAGATAATCAGTGTTAGCTTCCACTAACAGCAGAAGACTTTGTTGTTTAGCATCGCTTTAACCTTGATACTAAGGCGCGTTCAGGGAAATCTTTTAGTAATTATGGCGACTCACTAAGTAAGGGATATTACCTTATTCTGAGCGATCGCCTGGGGCGGTAGCTCCCCAGGAACTAGAATCTCAAACCCTTGTTCTAGCCTTAGGGTGTGTAAGTCCTAAGTAGATGCGGAGAAGGGGTAAGCTGAATTAATTAAGCTTGGTGAGAAAGTCATACCCAAAATGGGGAGCTATTTGATACCACAATCAAGAACTGACAATTAACAACTTATGAGTGCTACTACTATTACTACCTGGACTCTCGGTCTCACTCTGGGACTGATGATTTTTTTGTTTATTTTCCGCATCGTTCTTACCTGGTATCCCCAGGTAGACCTAAATCGCTTTCCGTTTAATGTAATTGCTTGGCCTACAGAACCATTCTTGGTGATTACACGTAAAATTGTCCCTCCAATTGGAGGGGTTGACATTACCCCCATCATTTGGGTGGGCATCTTCAGCCTGCTGCGAGAATTTTTACTTGGTCAGCAGGGATTGCTCAGGATGATTTCAGGGGTTTGAGTGGCAACGAACTGTTGCTGAGGAGAGCAACAGCCTCCGAGAGCAATTCTCTCAAGTTAGGCGGGGGTGGGAATAGCAAGAAAAATACCAAAAGCACAAAACCCCAATTCCCAATCCCTAATTCCCTAACCCTGAACAATTCATTCTTGCATCATCTGCTCAACAAAGTTGGTATAAACCTCACCCTTAAGAAAAGCTGGTGTTTCCATAATTTTTTGATGGAAACCAATTGTGGTGGGTACACCAGTAATAGCAAACTCTCGCAAAGCACGTTTCATCCTTCTAATGGCTGCCTCGCGGTCGGGGCCCCAAGCAATTAGTTTGCCAATTAAAGAATCGTAGTAGGGAGGAATTTCGTAATCAGTGTAGACATGAGAGTCCATACGTACGCCCAGCCCCCCAGGTGCTAAGTAACCGCTAATTCTGCCTGGATGAGGACGGAAGTTATGATCTGGGTCTTCGGCATTAATCCGACACTCAATGGCATGACCCTTGAGAACAACCTCGTCTTGGGTCAATTGTAGTTTCTCTCCTTGGGCAATACGAATTTGTTCGGCAATCAAGTCCAAACCCGTGATCATTTCAGTGACAGGGTGTTCAACCTGAATGCGGGTGTTCATTTCCATGAAATAAAATTCACCGTGCTGATCAAGTAGAAACTCTACTGTGCCTGCACCTGTATAGTTGATCGACTCTGCAGCCATCACTGCTGCCGTTCCCATTTTTTCCCGCAGTTCTGGGGTCAGAACTGGGCTAGGTGCTTCTTCAAGCAGCTTCTGATGGCGTCGTTGAATCGAGCAATCTCTCTCTCCTAAATGAATGACATTGCCGTAGTTATCAGCAAGAATTTGGAACTCGATATGGCGGGGACGCTCGATAAATTTTTCTAGATAGACACCAGGGTTGCCAAAGGCGGCTTCGGCTTCTCCTTGGGCTGCTTGGAACAACCGACTCAGTTGACTTTCTTCGCGAACCAAGCGCATCCCACGCCCACCACCGCCAGCAGTGGCTTTGATGATAATTGGATAGCCAATTTTCTGGGCAATTTTCTGTGCTTGAGCCTCACTTGTCAATAAGCCATCACTCCCTGGCACTGTCGGAACCTGGGCACGCTGCATGGTTTCTTTCGCCGTGGATTTATCGCCCATTGCCCGAATAGCTGCCGGAGTTGGACCAATGAAGGTAAGTTGATGGTCGGCGCAGATTTCAGCAAAACGGGCATTCTCTGCCAAAAAACCATAGCCTGGATGAATGGCAGTGGCATTGCGACTCAGGGCAGCAGCGATGATGTTGGGAATATTTAAGTAACTTTTGTTACTAGGGGGTTCACCGATGCAAACTGCTTCATCTGCCATTTGGACATGGAGGCCATGTCTGTCAATTGTCGAGTGAACGGCAACGGTGGGAATTCCCAATTCTTCACAGGTGCGGATAATCCGTAGGGCAATTTCACCACGATTAGCAATCAAAATTTTGGAAAAGTTCATAGAACAGCGCGGCTAGATCAGTATCAGTAAGGATAGAGCTTTCGAGAACTCTGTGGCATACTTGCAGGCAGTTCCTAGTCAAGGAGAGGAAGTCCCACCCAATTGCTGGGTAGTAATCGTGGTGATCAGCTGCACCAGGGGTTCGTTCCTCTGAGTGATCACCTGAAATTTTGCCTGTTGGGTAATAGAGGACGATAAGTATGTTAAATTAAGATCCGCGTCCTTTCTGATACAATATGAATCCACGCGGATGTGGTGGAATCGGTAGACACGCACGCTTGAGGGGCGTGTGGCTCACGCCTTGCGAGTTCGAGTCTCGCCATCCGCATATTTACTATCTAATCAGAGATAAGAGATTTCTCTGGTTTTCTTTATCCCCCTTCGTCCTTCTGGGAAACCGGAGCGAAAGGGGTCACCTTTAATCTGCTTAAACCTTCAGCTCTTCCAACATGAGCTTAGAACGTTTCAATGTTTCTGGAACTGGAACTGGATAATCGCCAGTGAAACAAGCAGAGCAGAAATTGTTAGGGTCTTCGCCCGTTGCCAACATCATACCCTCTAAACTCAAGTAAGCTAAGGAATCTACACCAATATGGGTGGCAATTTCTTCTACTGACTTGGTGGCACCAATCAGTTGATCTTGAGAGTCGGTATCGATGCCATAAAAGCAAGGGTGAGTCACTGGTGGCGAAGAAATTCGCATATGTACCTCGCTAGCCCCAGCATCGCGCAGCGCTTTGATAATTTTGCGGCTGGTAGTGCCTCGGACAATCGAGTCATCTACGATCACAATTCGTTTCCCTCCCAAGACATCTTTGAGAGGATTGAGTTTCATGCGAATGCCAGCTTCTCGCATGCTTTGGGTAGGTTGAATAAAGGTACGACCGACATAGCGATTTTTAATCAGTCCTTCGCCGTAGGGAATACCAGAGGCACGGGAAAAGCCAATCGCTGCTGGTACGCCAGAGTCAGGCACAGCAATGACAATATCAGCATCGGGTGTTGACTCCAGTGCCAACTGACGCCCCAATCGCAACCGATAACTAAACAAAGTTTCGTCATGCACGACGCTATCGGGTCTGGCAAAGTAAATCATCTCGAAAATACAAAGCTTGCGTTCTGGCTTAGAACTCCACTGGTAGGACGTCAATCCCTCTTCAGTAATCCAAACTAACTCTCCGGGTTTAACTTCTCTGAGGTATTCAGCGCCAATAATGTCTAAACCGCAAGTTTCTGATGCCAAGACATAACGCACAGGATTACTACCCAGGGTGCCAATAACCAGAGGGCGGATACCGTTAGGGTCACGAGTACCTATTAAACCAGCAGGCGTACCGATCGCCAAACTAAAGGCTCCTGAACAACGCCCAAAGGCGGTGATGGCTGCATCTACCCAATCTTTACCACTCTCTACCTCTGCTGCGATCGCAACGGCGATCATTTCTGAATCGGTTGTGGTGGCTAGACTAAAATTACGCTTGGTTAAATCCTCCCGCAACTGTGCCGTATTCACTAAGTTGCCATTGTGAGCCAAAGCCAAGGCTCCTAAGCGAGTTTCTACCACTGCTGGCTGGGCATTGGCAACACGGCTTGAGCCAGTGGTAGAGTAACGGGTATGGCCAACCGAGATTTTTCCTGGTAGGCTAGCTAGAATCTCTTCATTGAAGACTTGGGAAACTAGTCCCATACCCTTATGTAGATGTACTTGCTTTCCTTGGAAAGTAGCAATCCCTGCTGATTCTTGACCCCGGTGCTGTAAGGCATAAAGACCAAAGTAAGCTAATTTAGCGACGTCTTCCGTTGGTGCATATACGCCAAAAACTCCGCACGCCTCCTCTTGTTTATCTGGTCTGTGTGTATCTGTAGAGGTATGCTGTTTAGTAGACTCAACAGTATTCTCTTCGGAGGAAAGGGGTTGCTGGGGCATCATATCCAATGCTTGCTCCTGACGATGTTAGTAAGTCTTTGAAACCTGTATCAAAGCGGATCGGCTCTGAATTGTTTACCAAAATTAACAGTTTTTTAACAATATCACACAGAAATAATCGTCTTTAAAGGCACTTTTGGTAGATCTGCCGCTGGGCGACTCCCTCGAAATCCACTACGGCAGTTTTTTTCGGTGGCTCTAAGCCTTTAAGCGCCGTTCAATGGCATTGTAGAAGTGAGTACTCACTTCCTCCATCTTCACCTCAATTAAGGGTATGTTGTCAGTATTAATCACTCGTAGATCACTGTCTTTTTGGCTAACAATCCCCAGCTTTTGCCAACAAGGTAACTTCTGTGCCGAGTATTTGCCCAATGCTTCTTCTAGATAAGACTCCCAACTGGTTTGTTGCTCTGGGTTGACTGAAACCAGAATGCGACTGGCACTTTCACCGAAAAGGATCTCGTCCCAACGTCCTTGAATCGACTCAGGTGTCAGCCCTAGGTTAATTTCTGCCCCCAACTGCCCAGCAAGACACGATTCAGCGATCGCAACGACTAATCCCCCTTCAGCACAGTCATGAGCCGAGCGTAGCCAACCTTGACGGATACCCTCACGGGTTACCTCTTGTAAGCGACGCTCTAAGTCAAAATCTACTACTGGTGGTTTACCAGCAACTAAACCGTGAATTGTCGCTAGGTATTCAGAACCGCCCAAAGAAACATGTGGTGTAACTTGAGCTAGAGGTAATCCCAGGAAATAAATTAGATCTCCTGGAGTTTGCCAACCTTGACCACAAATCTTCGTCAGATCAGGAATCAAGCCAATCATGCCAATCACTGGTGTTGGATAAATGGCTTGAGGAACTCCTTGAGCGTCGAGAGTTTCGTTATAGAGAGAGACATTACCCCCAGTTACCGGAGTTTCCAGGTGTTGACAAGCCTCTGCTATGCCCTGACAAGCCAAAGATAGTTGCCAGTAACCTACTGGTTTTTCTGGAGAACCGAAATTGAGATTATCTGTAACAGCCAAAGGTTGGGCACCCACGCAGCTCAGATTACGGGCAGCTTCTGCCACTACTGCCTTAGCTCCTTCATAGGGATCAAGATAAACATAACGAGAATTACAATCTACTGTAGCAGCAACACCTTTTTGAGGGTTATTTGGGGTTGAACGTGCCTGCTGCGCTAACAAACCTTCAACTGGGCGCAATCTAACCACCGCAGCATCAGCACCGCCAGGGAGGCTCATGGTGTTGTTCTGGACTTGATGGTCGTATTGGTGATAAACCCAGCGTTTTGAGGCAATAGTTGGGGTGTCGAGCAGTTGCAGGAGGATGTCATTCCAGGTTTTTTGGTTGCCTTGAATGGTAATCCCAGCAGATGTGCAGGGAGGGAGAGCCTTAACCGTCCATTCTCTGGCTTTAACAACATAATCTGGTGGTTCTGTCAATAATTCTCGGTGATAAATTGGCGTATTATCGGCTAAGGCAGTTGCGGGAATTTCGGCGGCTACTTCCCCTTGGAAGAGAATACGCACAATTGGTTCTTCAATGACGGTGCCTGCGACAACAGCCTGGAGTCCCCAGCGGTGGAAAATATCAATTAACTCCTGTTCTCGACCCGGATAAGCCACAAAGAGCATGCGTTCCTGGGATTCTGAGAGCAAGTATTCATAAGGCACCATGCCGACTTCTCGCACTGGAATCAGGTCTAAATCCAGCTCAATTCCAACACCACCTTTGGCTGCCATTTCTGCGGTGGAACAGGTAATACCTGCTGCACCCATGTCCTGGGCGGCCACTACAGCACCTGTTTTGAAAGCCTCTAGGCAAGCTTCAATGAGACACTTTTCTAAAAAGGGATCGCCTACTTGTACCGCAGGACGGTCATCCATCGATTTGTCTGTGAGTTCCGCACTGGCAAAACTTGCTCCCCCCATACCATCTCTACCTGTAGTAGAACCAACGTACAGCACAGGATTGCCAATGCCTGCTGCCCCAGACTTAACAATTTCTGGGGTTTCCATGATGCCAATCGCCATCACATTTACTAAAGGATTGCCAGTATAGGCGGGGTCAAAGTAGACTTCGCCGCCGACGGTGGGTACACCAACACAATTGCCGTAGTGGGAGATTCCTTCAACCACACCACTGAACAGTCGGCGGGTTTTGGCATCTTCTAGGGAACCGAAGCGCAGGGAATTCAAAACTGCGACTGGGCGAGCTCCCATAGTAAAAATATCACGCAGAATACCCCCAACACCTGTGGCGGCACCTTGAAAAGGTTCGATGGCTGAGGGGTGGTTGTGGGATTCAATTTTGAAAGCAACGTGCAGTCCGTCTCCTAAGTCTACGACTCCGGCGTTTTCTCCTGGGCCAACTAAAATGCGATCGCCTTGGGTGGGAAATTGCTTAAGCAAGGGCCGTGAGTTTTTATAACAGCAGTGTTCTGACCACATGACACCGAACATTCCCAGTTCAGCCTTGTTGGGGTGACGCCCTAGCCGTTGCACAATTTCTTCGTATTCGTCAGGTTTTAGACCTTCAGCAGCAATTTCTTCGGGTGAAAAGGAGGCAGAATAGATGCTGGACATAGGAAGTTTGCAAAGTGCTACAGAGCCATAATTTTATCGGCATTTTTGGTTTATTGACCGCTAAAAAGGGAAAATGACTTTGGAAGAGGGAAAATTGAAAAAGGAAAATAGAAAATTGGAAATTGAAAGGATAAGTCAGATTCTGGGTGGCGACAAAGCTAGCTGATGCTTAATCTCTTCAATAAATTGAAATCTGGGTATATTCAGAGTTTGCGTCTCTTCTCTAGTTGGCTTTCTATTGAACACAAGGAGGCAATACCTCAAGAAAAACCCCACGGAGAATTACCTGATGACATTGCTCAAAGGTTAAGGAATTCTCTTCAGAGTTTGCCAAGCCACTTAGCTGAAATAGAAGCAGTTCGAGAGGCAGTTAACTCAGCTTTACAGCAGTGGAGTGAACAGCCATCAGTTTATCCTAACTCTCTGGTAATTTTGAGTAGTACTACTGAGCCAGGAGCAGACTTACTCAGGGAAAGTTTAGCCACTTGGCAAGAACAAAACCAGATCCCTGTTCAGTTTTTACCGTGGGAGCAAAGACCAATTGATCCAGCAATAATTAAGACTAAATTAGTAACACAATTAGGTCGAGGAGCATTGACGGCAGAGTTAAGAAAGCCAGAAATTGTTGTGATTCCCTACTTGAGTCGGTGTTTTTTGCGGTGCGTTGAAGGTTTAGATGGCATTGAATACTTGCGGGATATGATGCTTCAAGATCCATCCCGGTTTTGGTTAGTTGGCTGTGGAAAGGTTAGCTGGGAATATCTCCATCATGTCTGTAAACTTAAGGCTTATTTTTCACAAACTCTGCCTTTGCCAAGCCTTAATGCTGAACAATTACAAGAGTGGCTATCACCAATTGTCTCAGAGTTCGGCATTGATTTTAGTCAACTTTCCTCAACATCAGAGTCTTCAGGAGAGGAAGAGAGTACTCAGGCAAAATATTTTGCACGGCTAGCTGCTGTCTCTGATGGTCTTAGCGGTGTGGCAGTAGAATTATTTTGGCGATCACTTTACTATGAAGCGCCCGAAGAAAATGATCAACACAGGCAAGGAACTATAAAAGTTGAAAAACCCCATCTGCCAGATTTGCCGTTTTTAACATCAGACGATCATTATCTTTTGTACTCTTTGCTAGTGCACTCACAGCTAAGTTTACCCCATCTTGCTGCTAGTTTGGGTGATGAAGAAAGCATCGTGCAAAATCTGCTTCAAGTTTTGCATCAGGCTGGTATTATTGAGCGACAAGCTCAATTGTTGATGGTTAGTCCTGTTCACTATCCTATACTCAAAGCAGAACTAGACGGTAATAACTTTCTGATTGTTGAGGATGAATAATGCTGAGATTGGTTTCCTCTATTTTTTTTGCTCAGTCGGCATCAGGTACTGCGGAAGAAACTGCTGATCAAGCAAAAAGACTGATAGCCGAAATTAACATTTGGAAAATTACTCAAGCACTAATTATTTTATTAGTTGCCTACTTAGCAATTCTCTTCTTAGAAAGGGTAATCAGTTGGCTATCGGAACGAGTCAACAGAGAGTGGCGCTTGGGAATCAAACAATCTTTACCATTTTTTCGCACGGTGGTGTTGACGACTTCTGGCATAACTTTGTTGAATTTGTTTGTCAACCTATCACGTAGCAATGTTTTGGCTCTTACCGGTACGGTTGCGGTTGCCTTGGGATTTGCTTTTAAAGATTATGCTAGTTCTGTGATTGCTGGACTCGTTGGTCTATTTGAAGTACCCTACCGAGTAGGCGATCGCATCCAAATTGGGGAGCATTATGGTGAGGTTACTAGTTACGGCTTAAGAGGTCTTCGCCTACAGACTCCTGATGATAATATAGTAACGATTCCCCACAACAAAATTTGGACAGAGGCTGTTTCTAATGCTAATTCGGGTGAGTTAGAAGCTCAGGTAGTAACCAATTTTTACTTAGCTCATCAAGTAGATTCCCAGTTAGTAATTAAGATTTTGTATCGGGTTGCTTTAACCAGTAAGTATACCCAACTAAAACTCCCTGTAGTTGTCTTTTTGGAAGAAAAGCCTTGGGGAACTTTGTTTCGCCTCAAAAGCTACCCGATGGATGCGCGGGACGAGTTTGATTACCAAACTGACTTAATTAAACGAGCTAAAAGAGTATTTGCTAAATATGGCATTGCCTATCCCAGAGTGAGTGTTGCACCCTCAGGGGAGGAATAGGGGACAAGGGGGGAGAAATTGCCTAAAATTCTATGTTTGCAAAGATGCGACTTCCTAGAATATCGAATCAAGAATATAAGTCAGAATAATAGGACTTACGTACTGTCGCGCCATTTAAAGGGTTTGAGATTCCAGCTTCTGTGAAGCCGCTAGGCTAACGCTATCGCTCAGAATGAATTCATCTAGTACTCAGTACCTAAGTCCTGAATAATTTAGTAGCTGTGCAACGCTAAACTAGAGTGCCGATGGTATAGGGGCAAGGCAGTTCATGATTTAATCGAGGGTAATGAGGGGGAACTACAACTGTTAGTTGAGGATTAGTTGTAGCAATTATTACCTCTGGGTCGAAGACGAATTCACCATAGTCGGCTAGATCATCGAGTCCAAGTAAGTTTAAGATGATCTCGGTTACTAACCAAGTGGTCAGCTTAAAACATACATTTTTCCATCTTGTCTTTGTATTCGTCTTCATTTGCTTTTGCCTCCTTAGCAGGGCAGGGTAGCATTAGGTAGTGTTTGCCAATTGTGAAATCTCTACTTCAGAGGTGTTTGTTATATACTTTTCTGGGTTAAACCCTATATTTTATGCCTGGCTTTCGTCTTTTGTAACAAATTTTAACAAAGTTAGATCAGCACAAAAAAACCAGCCATTATTGTTAAACAAAGCCTTCGGTGCTTTCGCTTTGAGCCGTCCCCTTGCTTTGTCAGTCAAAATTCTTATTTATTACTTCAGTGCTTTAGGTCGAGATTCTGGAAGGGTTTAAAAATTTTTTTTCTTCAAAGTAATAACGCTCCTCCTTGTTAAAATCAACCTTAGTCTAACTAATAATCGGTAAAGAACTTGGTATTAGATGCCACCATTAGTATGAAGTTTTTATGAAGCTCATTACTTCGCTTTAAAACACCTCCATACCGAAGCTACACTGCAAAAGTGAAATTCTCGATAAGGAAGGGGTGATTAATCGGGTAGAGCCTTCATTTGCTAGTGATCCCCATCTTTGAAAGTTGAGCAAATTCCCTGGTAGTGCTGTTTTGGAGTTTAACAGTTTGCCTTAATTTCCATAGAGTCAAACTCTGTCTAGTTAGTATTGAGTCTCTTTCTAATGACAGTAGTGACTAGCCAGATATTTAGATCACAATTAGGGGCATGAGTGAGCTAGAGTCCCAGTTTTCCGGGACACTGTCTAACTATCTTGCTTAATAGATAGTCATCTATGTACTCATTTTGGCAACTATCAGAAGGGATGGCATTACCCTTTGAGGGTACTTATATTTCTTACCTAGGACTGTTGCGGAAATTTTTTTTTGCTATCTAGAAGACATTAGGAGTAAATGAAGAGTATCTGAGGAATTCTGAAGAGGTATTGCAAGTTACAGATATAGCTAGATAAACACAGATCAGGATTTTCGCTGGTTAATAAAAAGTTTTTCTGTATTGTATAAGACAGGATTATTTGATCTATTTTTAATTGAGTTATCCTACTACCAAATCCCAGAGGGCATTAATGGCACTGCCGAGGTATTCTGTATCTTGGTGCTGTTCTGTTCTATCCATTGGATGAGCGTGGGGAGGAAGTTAGGGGATTTTTTGCCTAAAATAGATAATAATTGTTTAACTTTCAATCGTAAGAAGTCTCCCACCTACCCATAAGGGAGGTGGCGTTAGCGTAGCGGGGCGTTAGCCCGATGAATTGCGAACCAGTTTTGTGGTAAATTCTTTATGTCGGTGTAATTCAATTAAACGCAGAAGTGCAGCCTACAAAATAAAGACAGCCTTTGCTATGAATCAAAGACCGTGGGATGCACGGCTTAAAAGCTCAGTCAATGTCTTCAAAGAAGAGTCGCTCAGAAGCCTATACTTATTCGCAGAGAGCAGTGTAGGTACGTCACTAGACACCAGTTCTTAGTATCCAGAGGATGCCATTGACAACCGGGCAGTGGTCATGATTCTGCTTACCCGTTTTCTGCTTCTGAGGTGTAAGTAGCGCTTAAAACCGCTCCCACTGTTGGCTACTTAAGTCTCCTCTATTCATCAATACACCTATTGGCGATCAGATTTTTACTAGGATATACGAGTTTGAAAACACGCCCTAACCCAGTGGTGGTTGTTGGCCTGGCGGTTGTTCAGAGCTGATAGACTCTGATGTGTAGTAGTACACATGAGGTTGATAGGTATACCAGGTGCTGAAGTTTTTGATGGGTTGAACTAAATCAATTTTGTAGTGTTCGTCGTAGGCTTCTTCTGGAGCACGAAGCAGCTCAACTATTGTCCCTGTTTTTTGATAAGCTCTCTCTGGTTCGGGAAGCTCTGTTGCTTGTTTATCGGGGGTTTGCTTAAAATAGGATCCTTCCCTGTAGGTTACCTGTATAAAATGTCTTGGCATGGGTAAAATTAACGATTTTATTATTCGACTTCTTAATTTTAACCAAAAGCGGGCAAGCTAAACTGAGCGGTGGCATATTTGAAGACTAAATTTACGTTTAGTGGGGAATTCTCACTAGCTCCCTCTATTCTTATTAATCTTACTAAAAAATTGTTAGTACTTTTTCATCGTTCTATGGTTGTCCCCAAAAAAGGTATTATTAGCTTATTTATCGTTGCACTTTTTACTGTCTCCATCAATAACCTTTTTGTTGCTACCAATGATTTTTTCTTAGAGGCTGTTACTCACGAATTTGCTATTTTTGGCTTCCATGATATTATCGACAGTGAAAATTCCAACGAAAACCCTCCAAAGCGCAGTGAAGTTAGTGGAGACTACACCAAACAAGACTTAGAAAAAATTTTAGATTACTTAATAACTCAAGAATATTGGTTCTTATCTGCCCAAGAACTTTATGATTATTTTTTAGCTAAAAACCAACCAATACCCTTTGAGCATTGGGGACAGAATAAGGTAATAATTACTGTGGATGATGGTTATAAAAGCGCTCACAATAATTTAATTTCTATTTTAGAGAAACTAGAAAAAAAGCATAATAAAAAAGTCAAAGTAGTTTTGTTTGTCAATTCTTCCTTTTTGGGAATTAACGGCACTTCTTTAAAACATGCTAGTTGCGAGAACTTAAGAGAAGGCTTCCAAAAAGGTTATTATGACATTCAATCTCATGGAGCAACTCACAAAAATCTAACAAAACTTAAGGATAGTGATTTAGAGTTGGAACTCTCAGAGTCTCAAAAGATTTTAAGAAAATGTATGCAAGATTTAGACCCAAATCAAACAGTTGCTTCTCATATAGCTTATCCCTTTGGTGCTGTGAATGAGCAAGTTGAAGAGTATGCTCAGCGCTACTATCTATCAGGCTACGTATACAATAATGAGATTGCCAAGCTAGGAAGAAAAACTAATAAATATCGCATTTCACGCTTTCCTGTTAATAAAGAAACTTCCGTTAAACAAATGATTAAACTAGCCTCATCTGGCTGGTGGTAAAATCAACCACCGCTCCCCCAAGACGCGCTGATGCCTTGGATGCACTGCGTGGGTTTGCTGTTTTGGCTATGGTGTTATCGGGTGTTATACCCCGTCAAGTATTGCCTGCTTGGATGTACCATGCCCAGGTGCCACCACCTATCCACACATTCAATCCTGATTTGCCCGGATTAACTTGGGTTGATTTAGTTTTTCCTTTATTCTTATTTTCAATGGGAGCCGCTATCCCACTGGCACTGTCTCGTCGTCTGGCAAAAGGATGGGGCAAAATAAAAATTATTTTATCTATTTTGAAAAGAGGATTTCTGTTAGGAGTCTTTGCTATATTCCTACAGCATATTAGACCGTTTTCTTTAAGTCAAAAACCAACACCGCAGACTTGGACAGTTGCTTTGTTGGGATTCTTTATTCTATTTTTGATGTTCGTACGTTGGTCTAAATCTTGGGTTCCTTGGCTACGCAGAGTAATGACTCTTGGTGGCTGGGTGGTAGGCGTTATTTTTCTGTGGCAATTGTCAAATAGTGATGTAATTGAGTTTTCTTGGGAACGCAGTGACATTATTTTAATTGTTCTGACTAATATTGCTGTTTTCAGCTCAATAATTTGGTTGTTTTCTCAGTCAAACTGGTGGTTACGTCTGGGATTACTAGGTTGTTTATTAGCTTTGAGGTTATCTTCTAATAGTGAGGGATGGATTGCACAACTTTGGTCAACCTCTCCCGTCCCCTGGATTTTTAGATTTGATTATTTAAAGTATTTGTTTATTGCTATTCCTGGAACTATTGCCGGTGATTTAATTAATTCCTGGCTAAAATCAATTTACTTGGAGGAAATTGAGAAAAATTCTTGGAAAAACTATCGTTTTTTCAGCATTTTTATTTTGACAATAACCATTTTGCTCACATTGCTGACTGGATTGCAAGCCAGATGGATTTGGGAAACTACATTGATCAGCTTAGCCCTTTGTTTGGGAGGTTTGTTTTTACTTAAAAATCCCTCAAGTGCCACAGAAAAATTAATACATTATCTTTACAAGTTTGGTATTTACTGGATAATTATCGGTTTATTATTTGAGCCTTATGAAGGAGGTATAAAAAAAGACCCTTCTACTGTTAGTTACTATTTTATCTCCACTGGATTGGCTATTTTATTATTAATAAATTTTACGATAATTATCAATGTTTTTCAAAAAAAATCTTGGCTACAGTTATTAATCGACAATGGGATGAACCCGATGATTGCCTACACTGGATTCGCCAATTTAGTTTGGCCAATTCTAGCTTTAAGCAATTTAGATCAGGTAATTGAAGAGATGACCTCAACTCCCATTAAGGGATTTTTTAGAGGGTTAGCATACACCTTGGTTGTGGCATTTATTGTAAGTTTTTTAACAAAGAAAAAGATTTTTTGGAGAACTTAAAGCCGTGCATCTCACTACCATAGCAATCCGAAATGAGATGCAAACACCTCCCTCCTGTCGCCCTTGTCTCGCTCGTCTAAAAATCAAAGAGGATTGCTATAGTGGCAACCTAGTCTAAAGCACTCTTCAAGCACTTTCAGACCTAGGGGTGTCATAATTGAGCCGTTCTAGCTTGAATGAGAGTTTTATATGACTAACGCTTTTGCCGTTCGGTTTAGCTTTGCTCTGCTTGTCCCTGCAACTTTGTTAGCAGTAAGCTTAACGGCGGCAGCGGCAAGAGGGGAAAACTTACTGTATAGTCCCATCCCTGTTCCTGAGAGTAACGAAATCTCTGACAGACTCACAGAAAATGATATTCCCACAGGAGAAGGCGGCTTTGCCCGCGATTATGTAGTCAACTTCAATGACGGTGATCAAGTTGCCATTGATTTAGTATCGGAAAACTTTGATACCATTATCACTCTGATGGCAGCCGATGGTTCCACCATAGCAGAAAATGATGATGGTCCTGATGGCAGCACCAACTCTCTTTTATTCGCCCGAATTACTGAAACCAGTAAATATATTGTTCGAGTCCGGGCTTTTGGAGAAACCGGCGGTGGTGAATTTAGACTTAAGGTAACGCGGCTGCGACCAGTTGATTGAATATCAGTGGTATTGAAAAATAACTAATTAACCCCAGATGGTGGTGAGGAAGCAGAGAAACAAAGCTTCTGTCCATTCCACCACGGCTCCGTAAGTGTCGCCAGTGTGTCCACCTAGCTGTCGGTGAAACCAGGCACCGACAGCAATCGCCAAACTACATCCCACGACTACCATTGCCAAAGATGACCACCAGTCTCCATCCAGCCACCAAGGTAATCCGCCTAGACCCAATAACAGGATAAACCCCCCTAAAATGTCCTGGGGCAGCTGAATCGCTTCTTTGTGAAACGCTCCCTTACCAGTAGGCTTGAGATAAGGATAGAAGCCGATTGCCACCACTTGCCCCCAACGTCCCCAGGCGGCTGCTGTAATCAAAGCTAGCCAGCGGTAAGTCTCTATATCTGTCAGAGCAGTAGTTTTTAAGAGTAATAACGCTGTAGCTGCCATTGCCCCAAAGGCACCTGTAGCACTATCTGTCATTACCTCTAAACGTCGGTGTTCGTCTTGGACTGCTAAACCATCTGCTGTATCCATTACCCCATCTAGGTGTAACCCTCCAGTCACAGCAACCCAGCTAACCACAACCAGAGCAGTGCAAGTTAGTATCGGCATCCCTAATTGTTGCAGAGCAGCGTCTACAACAGCAAGTATTCCTCCAATTAGCAGTCCAACGGTTGGTGCCCAACGAGCAATCCCCCGAAAATTGAGAGGCCAACTCACTGGTATCGGTATGCAAGTATAAAACGTCACAGCGCCTAGAAAGGAAAACCAGCATTTACCTCCCCGTTGTGCCAATCTTAGTAATAGCAATCGCTTCATGGAAACTCTCAAGAATTGAGTGGATTGACCGATGAGCAGGGGAGAAATCTTGGGATAATATTGTCTGATACCCTACTTTAATACTTTGATGCTAGGTGAGTTAGCTGTACAACCCAGGTATTCAGGCGAGAAACCCGCTCTCCTTGAGCTGTGCATCCATCTGGATTGTTCCCTGTTATACAGTTAATAGCCTCCATTGACCTTTACAAAAGCTATAACTAAACAATTAGTTTCCCCCGTAGGGTTCGTTGAACCAAATAGTTAAATAATCTGTTGACCAGGCAAAACCAGCCACTATTGGATAATAAACTTTTACTTATGAGCCATAATCAACCTCCGCCCCAGCTCCCCGCTCCCTGTATAGTTGACACTGGAATCATTGTCAATAAACAAGATATGGGGCGCTTACTTAGTGCTTTGGGTCGTGTTCGCTACATCCATACTCTCGATAGCAAGCTGCAAAACGAGGGTGAAGGGTGTGTGATGGAAGTTTTTGCTGACTCCAGCTGCGCTACCTTGATTGCCAACTATGCACTGTATCTTAATGTGCAGAGTTTTGATTATTTGCAGTTGAATCAATCCCCAGAAAAAGAAGCTTGCTTTGACTTAATCCAAGATCACCGTCAGTTAAGGCTTATTCCACTATCTAACCCTTTGCAGGAGCAGTCTGCTCAGCAACTCAATGCTGAAGCTCTCGAAGCAATGGTTACCCAAGTTCTCAGTGCTAAGTGGGATGTACAAATTGAAGATGATGGTGAGTGTCCTTTTTAAAGGTTGCAAGTTGTTCGTGGAGTGTTCCCCGGAGGGATAGGTTAAAAGGTTGAAAATTTGTCAGGCTGAACCGACGCGCCGAGAATTTCCCTGCCTTGAAACAGCGATAGTAGAGTAGGGAGTATATGCAGTTTTCCTTTCAATGTCAGGCTTCTTGTAGCCAGACTAAGGCGCGTGCTGGTGTTTTTGTAACGCCCCATGGTGTGGTGGAAACACCTCGGTTTATGCCAGTAGGCACCCTAGCCACAGTCAAAACTCTAACACCAGCACAGTTAGAAGCAGCCGGGGCGCAAATGGTATTGGCCAATACCTATCACCTTCATCTGCAACCAGGGGAAGGAATTGTCGAGCAAGCTGGGGGACTGCACCAATTTATGGGCTGGCACGGTCCTATTCTGACAGATTCTGGTGGTTTCCAGGTTTTTAGTTTGAGCAAACTGCGCACCATTACCGAAGAAGGAGTAACTTTTCGCTCCCCTCGTGATGGCAGGCTAATCAATCTCACACCAGAGCGCTCAATTGAGATTCAGAATGCCTTGGGGGCTGACGTAATTATGGCATTTGATGAGTGTCCCCCTTACCCAGCTGAACGCCAAGAAGTTGAGGCAGCGACAGAACGTACTTATAGATGGCTCAAACGTTGTCTAGACGCCCACCAACGCCGTAGTGATCAAGCACTGTTTGGTATCATTCAGGGTGGTGTTTACCTAGACTTGCGTGGCGCAGCAGCCAAGTCTCTGGTGTCTTTAGATTTGCCCGGTTATGCCATTGGCGGTGTCAGTGTCGGCGAACCAATTGAATTAGTTCACAAAATTGTCGAAGCTACGACTCCTTACTTGCCTAAAGATAAGCCTCGTTATTTAATGGGAGTTGGTACTTATCGGGAACTTGCCAGAGCGATCGCAGCTGGGATAGATTTGTTTGATTGCGTAATTCCTACACGCTTGGGACGTCACGGTGCTGCCTTAGTACAAGGAGAACGCTGGAACCTCAGAAATGCTCAATTTAGGGAAGATTTCAGCTCTCTAGATGCTAGTTGTCCTTGCTATTGTTGTCAGAACTTTAGCCGTGCTTACCTGAATCATTTAGTGCGCTGTAAGGAAGCTCTTGGCTATATGTTACTCTCTCTGCACAACGTCACAGAACTGATTCGTTTCACCCAAGGAATTCGTCAGGCAATTTTTAGCGATCGCTTCACCTCTGAATTTGAGCGCTGGTTAGACGGATAATCCTGGCAAACTTGAGAGGGTCGTGTTGAAAACACCGAGATTGTGTAACGCTAATCAAGAGACCGTGTTCAATAGCCAAACAACCCCTCAGGTGTGAGTCGGTTTATGTTAAAATCCTTGTCAATTCTAAAAATTTTGTTGTCAAGGTAGACTTTTAAAATGGAAGCTGCATTGCTGTTGGCAAAACTGCCTGAAGCTTACTCTCTTTTTGATCCTCTGGTAGACGTTCTACCTGTTATTCCTGTGTTTTTCTTGCTGCTAGCCTTCGTCTGGCAGGCTGCTGTGGGTTTTAGGTAAATCACGGCTTCCTTATTTCAGTAAGGTTAGAAAGCTAGAGGGTTGAGAGTTTCAACTTTCTATACTTTCTAACCTGAAACTCCTATCAACCGCGCCCACCCATCGCTTTTTGAAAAGCTGGTCGCTCCGCAAGGCGCTTGATGTAATCTAGAACAGCGGGATATTCACTCAGCTCAAGCTTTAGCATCATCGGGATATAAGCCAAGATTGAACCAACTGCCACATCCGCTACACTGAACTCTTCTCCCAGCAAGAACTTATGCTGCCCTAGGATTTGATTGAGTGGAGACATCAGCTTGGGCGTTTCCTTCTCCCGACTCGCCTCTACAAAAATTCCTGGCCCCAAAGTAGCATTACCAAACAGAATCCATTGATAAATTTCCGCCTGTTTTTCTAAAGATTCCGGCGTCTTAGCGTATTTTTGAGCCAGGTAAAACAAAATCGCACCCGACTCCCACAACTTGAAGTCGCCGTCTACTATCACTGGGACTTTCCCCATAGGGTTAATTGCCAGGAAGTCTGGTTGCCGATGTTCCCCGGCTTGCATGTCCAGAAGTACAAATTCGTAAGGTACTTCTAGTTCTTCCAAATACCATTGGACAATCGATGCCCGACTCCGGGCACCGCCAAAAAGTTTCAACATAGCAGCAGTGGAAAATTAGAGAAGTTTGTGAGTATATTCGTGTTGTTTAACGTCATCCTCCCTGCGGATGACTCGCGTTTGGTTTAGTACCCGCTTGCGTTCTGTAGAATAGTTGAAATCATCACGCTTGGTGCCTAAAGGTATATGAGACTCAGCCTCCTGGCGAGTATGGTAGCTACGAGCAGCTGCTACCGTTCTTTCTAGAAAATCATCGCAAAATTGAGCCTCGGCTGGAAAACCAGCTGGTTTTTGAAAATTTTCACCCGATAATAAATCACCGACAGTTGTTCCATAAGCCATGGAATAGGATGTCGGTATTCCTTTGAGTATAGCTTCTAGGGCTGCTGAGGGAATCGGCTCAATAACCTTGACTTCATGAATCTCCGCATCTTCTTTCAGGAAGCAGGTGGCTAGGCCAACAACCAGATAGCTATTAGTGAAGAGATCAGCGGCACCAGGAATGGTCGTAGCATTTGCCATAAAAATATTCCAGTTAACAACTTAAAACCAAGGCAAATCAATTGCTTCGGTCGTATTTTACCAGTATCTACCTAGTAGCAGGAGGCATTTTTGCTAAAAGCAAAGATCCTGCTTGGGGTGGATGATTTTCTCTAACAGCGAGCAGGATAATTTAATAGTCTGCGCAAATGCTTACTAGTAAACAAAACTAGTGAGTATACGGGTGCACAGGAGAATCTTCAGGGGATTGTACTGATTCATCGCTCTGCCCAAACCTTCCCCTTCAGGTAAACGATTAAGAGGCTTGAGATTCAAATGCTTGTGCCAATTTCTGAAGAATCACACAATACTAAAAGTCTGCAGCCACCACTCAAAAGGATAATTCCTGGCATCTTGAGGAAGATTTCAGGAAAATATCAGCTTTCTACTGTAGTCTCTTGATGACAGAAATAAAACTCAAGAAGCGGTCGGGGTAGTTGTTTTTTGTCGAAGCTCAAGACAACTGACGAAGTGACACACCAAGACCAACCAGTAGGGTGCTGCTAGCCGTAATGTTGATTCAAGATAGGTCGCAGGTACTTTCGAGGAAGATATGAACGCTAAGACTTTTGTAAAAGTAAGCCGGAAAGACCAAAACAGACAGTGGTCACCTATGCCCCGTGGACCTCAAAAGCGTTCAGTGGTCGTCAAGCCGGCAATTAACAAAAATTTACAACTCTCAGAGCAAGCTCTACGCGCTGCAGCAAACCGTAAAGCAAAACGGGGTGATTACAGTGGAGCAATCCAGTTATTCACTCAGTTGATTAGCTACAATCGCACCCGCGCAGTGGATTACAACAATCGGGGATTGATGTACTTCCGAAACGGTCAAAGAGAAAGAGCCTTGGCTGATTACAACCGAGCACTACAACTAAATCCTAAGTTGGACAGTGCTTATAACAACCGCGCTAATTACTACGTATCTGTAGGACAAGTTGCAGAGGCATTGGCTGATTACGAGGAAGCACTTGATCTCAATCCCGCTAATACCCGTACTTGGATTAACCAAGCTATTACTTTTAGAGAATTAGGGCTTTACGACTTAGCACTAGAAAATCTTGACTTGGCTCTAGTTCTAGGCTGCCTTGAAGCTCATATTTATGCTGAACGAGGTCGAACCTATCATCTGCGGGGTGACTGGAACTGTGCCATTTCAGAATATCAACAAGCCCTTGCCGCACTAGCCCTTGCGGGTGATTCTAGTCGTCTGCGCTATAAAGTGGAAACTTGGATGAGTCTGCTTCTCAAGCCAGTGAGCGCTTAAACAACAGAACTCGTTATTGGAGAACTAATTATCGGCTGTGCTATCCGACTCTTGCCAGACTACCTGACGTTGATTTGGGTCCACTCGGTAGCTCTGCTCTTGCATTACACTCTTGGCTTGCCTGGGATCAAAGGAGCGGCTGAAGTCACTACGCAAATTATTGACCCGTCTCTCGGTGCGCTTTACTTCTCGTTTGACTTCCCGTAACTTGCCCTGTTGCGAAAGCTGATAAGGCAATAGTTGCGACAACCCGTAAAATGCACCTGCACAAAGTACCAGATTGGCAACCAACTTCAGCATTGTTTCGCCAGCAACTGCTCCGGAAGAATTCGCCTGTGGCAGGTTCTGAGTCTTAGGAACCTTACGGCGCGGTTTTAAAGTTTGCCGAGTTGGCCTAGAAGGTTGAATTGAAGTCATGTTGTCAGAATACAGGAATGTATGGCAGCACGAATAGGTTCTAAACAAAGTATTGTTATTGTCTAGTACATGCACTCCTGATTTGATTTTGCTCCTATGTCCAGTAGCAAAACCTGTAACTAAATGGACATAGAGCCGCTCAAATGCAGTGTTAGGTCGCTGGCATCAGATAATTTACAGCCCCTTGGAGCAACTATCAGGACAACTTAAGCGACCCATTGGAAGCAAGAGGCGTTGATCTTACTGAGGTATTAAGTTTCGCTCAGTGAGTAGTAAGAGTGGCTTCAATCTTATCACTCTCAATCGCCCCTTGCTTGCTTTTGAACAGCTCTATATTGTTTTAGATCTGATGATTTAACCCTATTTGTATAATTCCGTTGCTAGCCGGAAAGCCAAAACACCGGGAATCAAAGCGGCAAACAGAGCTACGAAAACTTGAGTATCTGATATAGACATGCTTAACATCTCCTCCAATTCAGAGTAATCACCCTCTAATTTGCGTCAATTTGACTCTCGGCAAAATATTTTGTTACAAGATGCAACATAATTTTCTGGGGTGTGGTCTCACTTGATTTATCGTTGCAGCTTAATTATCGACATAAATCTTTGAGTAGATGTTAACCTAATTTAAGGTACTTACACCCCAATTTTGCGCATTTTAGTGGCTTGCGCAGATTTCAAATTGAGCTGCTGTTGAGTCTCCCAATTATTTTTAATGCTAGATCAAGTTATTAACTACCCTTTAGATATAGGGCTTGAAGTTCCTTTGGTACTGCTAATGTTAGTCGCCCTAGAAGCAGTACTCTCAGCAGATAATGCGATCGCTCTAGCGGCAATCGCGCGAGGTCTAGAAGACAAAAAAATGCAGCGTAGCGCCCTCAACTTCGGCCTAATAGCTGCCTACTTTCTACGAATCACCCTGATACTTACCGCGACTTGGGTAGTGCGTTTCTGGCAGTTTGAACTCCTGGGAGCTGCTTACTTACTCTGGTTGGTTTTTGATTACTTCAGTTCCGACGAGGATGAAGAACATCACCACCATGGTCGCAAGTATAATTCTCTGTGGCAAGCAATTCCGATCATTGCCGTCACAGACTTAGCTTTTTCCTTGGATAGCGTCACAACTGCAATCGCTATTTCTGACGAAACTTGGCTAGTTATTACTGGTGGCACCATTGGTGTGCTTACCCTACGTTTCCTGGCAGGTTTGTTTATTCGCTTGCTCAAAGAGTACGTCCATCTTGAAGATGCTGGTTATGTCACTGTCGGCTTTGTGGGGTTGCGACTCTTACTCAGAGCGATTAAACCAGAATTAGTACCCCCCGACCTTTTGATGGTCGCTGCGATTGCCTTAATATTTATTTGGGGCTTCTCTAAGCGCACTGAGGACGAGTCATTGGTGCAGAGTGAGACAAAGGATTGAGGCAATGCCATGCCGTCCTCTCACTCTGCTCTCAAAGACCTTTTTAAATCTGCTTACTCATAAAGCCAAGTCGTCAAGGCTGGTTGCCAGCTTACCAATTCTTCTGGCTTAAACCAAAGGCTAATCTCATTCTGGGCAGTTTCAGGGGCGTCTGAGCCGTGGATCAGGTTACGACCAACCGTTACCCCATAATCACCACGAATCGTCCCTGGTTCAGCGCTCAGTGGGTTAGTGGCACCAATAATTTTTCTGGCTGAAGCAATAACGCCTTCTCCCTCCCAAACCATTGCTACGACTGGACCAGAGGTAATGAACTGAATTAAACCAGGAAAGAAAGGTCTTTCTTTGTGAACATCGTAGTGTGCTTCGGCAAGTTCCTTGCTGACACCGAGCATTTTTAATCCAACTAAGGTAAAGCCTTTTGACTCAAGACGCCGGATTACTTCACCCACGAGGCAACGCTGTACACCATCCGGCTTAACCATGAGAAATGTCCGTTCCAAAGCTGATCTCCTCAAATTTTTTTACGGATACCAAACACAGATTAGACCAGAAAGGTTCTATCTGCCCAATGATTGAGGTTTATCTGTAGACTTTCCACTTCAGGGTAAAGGGTAAGGGGATTATTGAAGCGGAAATTAGTCGTTTGTCGTGAAAAACCAAGATTGGGGGGGGTTCCCCCCAATCCCCCTGCACAAGGATTGATCGGTTGAGATGAATTTTCTTAAGTCAGTGACATTCGATTACATTTGACTCTATGGCCAGCTACTCAACCTTGCCGCTCTAGTGCTAATTTAATTAACTGGTCAACTAATTCTGGGAAAGTAACACCAGTTGCTGCCCACAGTTGAGGGTACATACTAGTGGCGGTAAAACCTGGTAGGGTATTAATTTCGTTGATCAAGACTTCTCCGGTAGCCTCGACATAGAAGAAGTCCACCCGTGCCAAACCAGCAGCATCTACAGCAATAAAGGCTTGAAGTGCCATTTCCTGTATTTGGGCAGTCAGATTAGCTGCTAGGGGTGCTGGGATTAACAAATCGGCTCGACCCTCAGTATATTTGGTTTCATAGTCATAGAAATCGCTGTCGTAAGTAATCTCACCCACTACAGACGCCTTGGGTTGATCGTTGCCGAGAACAGCACACTCTACTTCCCTTACTACTAAACCTTCTTCCACTACCATTCGTCTGTCGTAGCTAGCGGCACTATCCAAAGCCGCCTCTAATTCAGAACGCGATCGCACTTTGGCAATTCCCACCGAGGAACCCAAGTTTGCTGGTTTGACAAAACAGGGATAGGTTAAAGTTGCTTCAATCTGGTCACATAGTTGAGGAAATACACAGGGACTAGACCAAACCTGAGAGCGATTTACCGCCACATATTTAACTTGGGGTAACCCAGCTTGAGCAAAAGCCATTTTCATGGCAATTTTATCCATACTCAGTGCTGAACCTAAAACACCAGAGCCAACAAAGGGAACTTGCATTAATTTCAGCAAGCCTTGAATTGTGCCATCTTCGCCATTTGGCCCGTGGAGTATGGGAAACCAGACATCTATGTCGTTTAGTTGGGGAGGAAATTGCCAGAGGCTATTATTAGTTTCACAAGAAAAGGGCTTACCAGAAACTAGAACTCTTTGAGCGACTTCTCCGCTTTGCCAGATACCGTTTTTTTGAATGTAAATAGGCAGTAATTCGTAATTGGCAGCATTTTGGTCTGCGTTTAAGGCATTAGCGATCGCTCTTGCTGAATTAATTGATACTTCATGTTCGCCGGAGAAGCCACCAAATAGCAAACCCACCCGCAGTTTTGTCATGTTTCTCCCTTCTGGCACTAGTTGTAGCAGATAGGGTATCACAAGAAGAGTTGACCAGAGCTAAATGTCTACTTACTGGATAAAATGCGGTCGAGGTAGTGCAAAATTAGAATGCCGAGACTAACACTAACGGCAGCAGCTAACCAAAAACTGTGGGCAATTACTCTTGATTGGTCTAATACCCAGCCTCCTAAGGTAGGGCCAATAAAGTAACCAACGGCCCAACATTGGGAGTTAATGGAAAGGTAAACGCCCCGTAGCGATTCTGGGGCTAAATCGGCAACTAGTGCAGAAGCCGAGGGAGTGTAAGAAACCATGGCGATCGCTAATACTCCCAAAGCTAAAGTTGCCCAAATAACATTACCTGAAGAGGCAACTCCCGTCATCCAAATTAGAACAAATCCTCCTCCCCAAAGTAACAGCGACACCCTTAAGGCATGGGAACGACTGAATAGATTGAGAAAACGAGCTACTGGCAGTTGACATAAAGCAGCAAAGGCAATGTGCCAGCTAAAAAGAGCACTGATAGTTGTTGGTGAGAAGCCAGTTTTTGAAGCTCCTGTCGAGACAAAGTTACTAAAATACAAAGGCATTGTACTTTGTACCTGAGCAAGATAAATAGTAAAAAGAATATTCACTAGGACAAAAACCATCAAACGGCGATCGCTCAATGCTTTAATCCAACTTTGATGCAATTTTTGTTGCTTTTCTTGGAATTGATAAGTTTCTGCGATCGCTAAATAGATCACGGCAAAGAAAACAATAAAAGAAATGCCATCAATGAGAAATAAGCTGCGATAATTCCCCGCAGTAGCAATTAACGCCCCACCTAACGCTACACCAATACCCAAGCCGAGACTGTCGGAGAGTCTGGTAATCGCAAAGGCTTCATTGCGCTGTTCATTGGTGCTTAGATCCGCTACCGCTGCCTCGGTAGCTGGCCAATACAGACCAATTCCCAAACCCATCAACAAATTACCAATAACTAAAGTAAAGAAGTCGTGGGTTAGCGCCAATGCCAGATCAGCAATGGCAGAAACCACAGCCGAGAGTAACAAAGTTCGCCTACGCCCCCAAAACGGCGAGTCGGCAAAAGAACCCCCAAGAAAACGACCAAAAACCCCAGAAATTGAAGCACTGCCTAATGCAATTCCTACTTGTGTAGCTGATAGACCAACCTGATTCACAAAGAAGATCGGGGCATAAAATAAGGTAAAACCTGAGCCAATTTGGGATAGCAATCGACCAGCAGCGAGAATCCAGACTTCGCGCCTCAAGTGGGGCAACAAAGATTGCAGCTTTTGCTTAAGCATAGAGAAAAGGCACAAGAAGTCATATTCCTCTTAGGATAGGGAATTTAGCTCACCTTTGTCCCTCTTGTCTTCGTGATCCTCAGGGTCATATTGTGAGGTACCTACGCTTCTCTAACGAGTAAGTGTAGGTTTCTCCGCGACTCTTCTTTGAAGACATTAACTGAGGTTTTAAGCCGTGCGTCCCACGGACTTTGAGAGATATATTTGTTGTGTTTGTAGGCTGCATCTCTGTATTTATTTTGATTACACCTACATCTCCTACTCTTCCGCACATCCTGTTGGCAATTCATCCCACACCTACCTGCAAGGAGGTGCGGGACTTCTTACGATTGAAAGTTAAATAAACGGCAAAGACCAGAATTTAGCATTCTCTGCTGCCTTGTGAAAGTGCCACTGTATAGGAAAATAAGGCAGTAGCCAGACTCTCAGTACTTTTCGAGGTTGCCGTGACATCGTTCTTATTCGTAACGGATTTAGACAATACTCTAGTAGGCGATGACGCTGCTCTAGAACAACTTAATCAAAAACTAGCTCAGCATCGCCAGGAAAATGGGACAAAAATCGTTTATGCCACCGGGCGATCGCCTGTACTTTATCGGCAACTGACAACTGAAAAGCAATTATTGCCTCCAGATGCCCTTGTCACCTCAGTGGGGACAGAAATTTACTTCAACCCAGATACAGAAACCTTTGACCCTGAATGGGCACAAATACAATCCCAAGGATGGAACCGTGAACAAATAGTAGCGACTGCAGCTCATTATTCTGATCTGGCTGTGCAACCTGGCTCAGAACAACGTCCTTTCAAAGTCAGCTATTACCTTACTGAACAAGCTGCTACAGAACTGCTACCTTGTCTAGAATCAGCTTTAAAAGAACAGGGTTTAGATGTCAAGCTAGTTTACAGTGGCGGTAAAGACCTCGACATTCTCCCAATTAAAGGCGATAAAGGTTTAGCAGTACAATTCTTGCGGCAAAAGTGGGGAATCGATGCCCAACAGACAGTAGTATGCGGTGATTCAGGCAATGATATTGCCCTATTTAGTGTGGGAGAAGAACGGGGCATTATTGTCGGTAACGCCCGCCCAGAATTGCGTCAGTGGTACATTAACAATCCCGCAGACTACAGATACTTGGCTCAAGCCCACTGTGCAGGTGGTATTCTGGAAGGCTTGCATCACTTTGGTTTCCTGAGCAGTTAATTGTGCTCCTCAAAAAACTTGCTGCATAAGTTGGGGAAAGGGTGAGGGCAACTTCGAGTTAGCAAAAGGGTTAAAGGCTTTGCTTCTTCCTTTCGGCTTCCCCTTTAACCTTTACCCCTATGCCCTGCGGCCATGCTCCGCAAACTCCAGCCCCCGTTACCTTTCCACAATGATCAGTTATCTCAAGGGTACAGTAGCAAACCTATCTAAAGGCACTGGCAATCGTGTAACTCTGGTGTTAGAAGTAAACCAAATCGGTTACGAAATACAAATTCCTCACCGTCTTTCACAACAATTCATTAAAGACTCCCAAGAGTTAGTGCAAGTCTTCACTCATTTACAAATTCGGGAAGACCAACAGATACTATACGGCTTTTCTTCTGCAGCTGAGCGAGATTTGTTTCGTCAATTAGTAAGTGTCAGTGGCATTGGTTCTCAATTAGCGATCGCTTTGATAGATACTCTAGGATTACCCAATTTAGTACAAGCGATCGTTACAGGGAATATCCGCGCCTTGTCCAAAACTCCTGGCGTTGGCAGCAAAACCGCTGAACGCATTGCCTTAGAACTGAAAACCAAATTAGCTCAATGGCGGCAAGTAGCTGGAGTAGAAAAACCCACTTCGGCAACAGGGCCAGCACCGCAGATTATAGAAGATGTGGAAATGACGTTACTTGCCTTGGGTTATGAAAGCCAAGAGATTGGTAGATCACTCGATGCTATCAGCCAGGATGCACAGATTGCCAAAAGCAAGAATGCGGAAGATTGGATTAGGCAAGCGATTAGCTGGCTAAGTCAGTAGCCAGCGCTAATTAATTTCTCCGCGTCTCCGTTTCTATTTTCAAGTCAGGTTATCTATACATTACATTGATAGTTCCCTAGGGAACCTTACAAATTAACCCATATCCCCAAACCCATCGACACTTACGACCACTAGATGCTTCATACCGACTTAAAGTGAAGTTGCATAGAATGAAGGAAGCGATTAGCCCAAGTTATTGCTCGAATTACGCCAGAGCAAATTATTTCCCTATCATCCTATGACTTGATTCTCAAAGGTCTATTCTATGCAGCTTCAAATTAAATTGGCATAAGACATTTTCTTAAGTAATCTTAAAGATATAATTCTGACGAATTGCAGCAGTTAACTACCTTTAATACATGTTAAAAATAATCATTAAACAGTTGAGAACAGATCGTTATATTTTTTTACTTAATGTTTTGATTATACTGCTATTTTTGGCTTTAAGTATTTATGTGAAAATCTGGGATAGAGGTGACATAGTAGTAAGCTTGTTCAGCGATCCTTTCCTAGATGAACGCCCTTACATCGGCACTTTATCCAAACTGTCTGAGTTCCTCTGGTGTGTGGCAGGAACAACTTGTGTGTGTAGCTTTAGTTTGCTTAACACAACTCAGCCCGGTAAAAAAATTAACTTATTCCTGCTTTACTCTGCAATCGGTATTGCAGTTTTGTTCCTTGACGATGTTTTGCGGATTCATTTAATACTTAAATCTATTGGTATTCCCCGGTTATTAGTTTATTTATCATATGGCACAGCGGCAATATTCTATGGATGGAGCTTTCGACGCATAATTAGCTATACGCCTTACTTTCTTTTGTTTCTAGCGATTGTCTTATTTATCATTTCTGGTTTAGTAGACTCCTTGCCTATACCAGGTAAAGGTTCTAGAGCAATGTTAGAGGATGGCACAAGATTATTGGGAGTAATTAACCTCGTTCTTTACTTCAAACAGGTATGTTGGCAGGCAACGCTGCACTCTCTAGATAAATGGAAGTCTTAACTAAACTCAGTGAAATAATTAATCAATAATGCTGAATAAAATTGTTAAATAGTTAAGGAAAAATTGAGGACATCATACAAATTCTAGTTTTGACAGCTCAATTTTCTATTTTCCATTTACTGTCACCAATTTTCCCTTTCCCATTTTCAGTTTTGACTAATTACGAGTTGCAGAATCAATCGACGCTGATTTGAGTACTGTCGGAATCTTACTAATGATTTGTGAGAGGATCTCTTGTGGAGCGTCATCTGCTTTTACCCGAATATGGAGATCAGCTTCAGCATAGAGACTGCGCCGCTCATCGAGAAGTCTTTGTAGCTCTTGTGCTGGATTAGGCTGTTGTAGTAGAGGACGAGTGGTATCATTCTTCAGGCGTTTGATTAATACTTCTACTGGGGCATCCAGCCAGACAATCAAGCCATGGTGCAGATAACTCCAGTTAAGATGCTGCTTAACTACACCGCCACCAGTGGCAATTGTCAATCTTTTATAAGCAGATACTTCTGAGAGTACTTGAGATTCTAACTGCCTGAAGTTTTCTTCACCACTCTCAGCAAAAATCTGATTAATCGTTTTGCCAGCAACTTGCTCAATCAGAATATCTGTATCTAGAAAACGGTAACCTAGCTCAGTCGCCAGTAGACTCCCTACCGTTGTCTTCCCGACACCCATCATGCCAATCAGAAAAACATTAACTCCCTTTAACAATTCACTCACCAGAGCAAGCACCTCGTTAGCTATCAGCTCTGTGATATTACCTCTCTATTGTTGAGATTGGAGACTTTTCAGTAATCTTTTTTACTAATCTACTACTGCCTTTTCTCCTTCTCTACTTCCTCGTGGAAATCTTCTTCATCCTCAAACCCCCAATCTTCTTCGTCTTCTTCTACTTCCGGCTTCTCTGGCGGTTGATAAGGTGGTGTAATCACCCGATAGTTAGCATCGTAAACCGTCTCAGTTTTACCAACGCCTGAGTCACTAGGCTTGCGGTAACTGTAGGAATAGACAGAACCCTCTTGAGAGCCCCCTTTCGGTTTTTGCTGCACTTCAAAGCTTTTAGGTTCAGTCACTCTGTTGCTAGTTGGACTTTCCTTCTCGAAATCCTCAGGTTTTGAGGTTGCGACTTCCTCCTCAAATTCCCAGCTTTCGCTGACACTCTCCTCCCAATCAGACTCTGCACGGTTGGAGGGCGCTTTCGGAGGCGGTGGAGTGTAACTAGTATCTTCCTCAAAAGTATCAGCCGGGGGACTCTTACGATGAAAACGGCTCGACTGGGGCGGTACTTCGTAAAAATCTTCAGGAACCTGAGGGGAGTCATTTCTAGGTAGATAGCTTAGGAGTTGCAAGAAGAGGCTGGTGAGTGCTCCAGCAGTGATTGCTCCTCCAATCCATACTGCCACTGGCAGGGTGGGTGTTTTCATGCCCAAAAATACTAGCGGCAGGACTGGCGACCAGTTATAAAGGGCAAACAGGGCTAATCCGCCCACTACCAGCACTAGCAGTAAAATCCGAGTAAGAGGCATAGCGGTATTTCAACCTGAAGCTATTTCTATTTTAGTATTCATGTTCGTTGGGCTAACGCCCTCAATCTTAATACCCCTGCCATCGATTGATCGGAATGCAGTCAATGCTCAGTTGATCTAAAGTGCGCGCCACCACAAAATCTACCAAATCTTCAATGGTTTGAGGGTTATGATACCAAGCGGGATTGGCTGGAACAATTCTGACACCGACTTCAGCTAAGGTAGTGAGGTTACGCAGATGAATCAAGCTAAAAGGTGTCTCGCGAGGCACAATAACTAGGGGCCGCCCTTCTTTAAGCTGAACGTCAGCTGCACGCTCTATTAAGTCAGAACTTAAGCCTGTAGCAATTTTGGCCACAGTACTCATACTACAGGGCATAATTACCATTCCTAAGGTCCGGAAAGAGCCACTGGCAATAGTTGCTCCGATATCTCCCCAGCGATGACAAGTCAGTTTGCCGCCGTGAGAAACTCCCGCTTGTTGACGCCAAAATTCTTCCTGTTGGTCTGGTTCAGGGGGCATACGTATCTTTTGCTCTGCCTGCCAGACCATATAAGTTGATTTTGAAGCAACTAGCTCAATTGTATAGTCAGCCTCTAGTAGAAACTTCAGGGCACGGACAGCATAAATCAAGCCGGAGGCACCAGTTATACCGAGAATTAGGGGAGTTGTTGTCTGTTGTTTTTCTTGGCTCATTTGTTCTCTTTCACGGGTTATTGGTCATTAGCAACGGAACTAATGACCAATAACCAAGGAATTTACTCCTCTAAATCTTCGTTAAGGGCAATGCTACCGCCGCTGACAGTTACAAGGTCAATTTGCTGGCGGTAATAATCAACACTCTTGACTTGGACTTGCACGCGATCGCCTAATTTATAGGCAGTGCGATTTTTGCGACCAACCAGGCAAGCATGCCGAGAGCGATACTCATACCAGTCATCTTTGAGGGAGCTAACATGAACTAGACCTTCTACCAGTAAGTCTTCAATTTCCACAAAGAAGCCGTAGGACTGAACGCCAGTAATTAGTCCACTGAAGACCTCACCAGTGCGTTCTTTCATCTGTTCAGCTTTCTTTAATCCTTGCAAATCTACCTCAGCATCCTGGGCTAATTTCTCACGGTCATTGAGATGGGGAATTAAGGAGGCTAAGTGACTCTCGAACTCCTGCTGCATATCCGGTGGCAAAACGTTCCAGTTGATCTTGCCATGGCAGCTACTATGGCGGAGATTGACACGCTCTTTGGAACGAGTCGAACGGCGATCGCGTCCTTGCTCAAATACCGCTACCAACAATCTTTGTACAAATAAATCTGCGTAGCGCCATAAAGGTGATACACAGTGAGTATAGCCACTATCGCTATCCGACGCTAAACCAAAGTGGTCTCCTGGTTTAGAGCTATACCCGGCAGGCTTGAGGGTTGAGAGCAGCAAATGATTGAGGACTTTGGCTGCGCTCGATTTGGCAAATAGCTGGGTAAAGTTTTGGTAGTCTTGGGAACTGACTTCTTCCTCATCCTCTAGTTGCAAGTCTAGCTCTAGATTATTACCTAACTTGAGCAAGTCCTGAAGTTCTTCAATATCAGGTGATCCCTGTATGCAGTAAATTCCTGGCAAGGTTAGAGCATACAAATGAGATGCCACAGCCTGATTTGCTAAAATCACCAATTCTGTTAATAAAGAGCGCATTGGCAAAGAAGAGGAAACTACCAATGCACCGATACGTCCTTCATCTTTATAAGGATACTGATTTGGCCAAAGATGCAGTTCAAAAGCTCCCCTTTGCTGCCTTAGAGCCCTTACGGCAGGAGACAAGGTAAAGAATAGGTCTGTTAACATCTCTACCACTGACTCCAAGTCAGAGTCAACTGACTGATGATCTCCCAGCATTGACTGTGCTTGCTCGTAGCTTAGCTGGTGGTCTACTTTGATTACTGATGGTTGAATTTCAAACTCCAGCAACTGACCGGCGCTATTGAGAGTGAGTAATACTGAGATGGTCAAGCGGTCTTTATCGGGCACTAGAGAGCAAATTTCTGCAACAACATCAGGCAGTAGAGGTAGTACCGTATCTCCGAGATAGACCGTTGTACCGCGTGACCTTGCTTCATCATCTAACTCTGAATCCGGGGCAATCAGACGAGCCACATCAGTAATGTGAACACCTAGCTGCCAATCTCCTTCTTCGGTTTTTTGTAGGGTGAAGGCATTTTCTACTACCGTTGTTTGGTCACTCTCTGAATCACTTTCAATGGTGATAGTGAGCAGTTCTCTGAGATCGAGACGCTGCTTGAGTTCTGTTTTAGCGATTTTCTGGGGAAGGTCTTCTGCTGCTTTGAGGACTTCTTCCGGAAAATGACGGCGTAAATCATGCTTGCAACAGACGATATCTGTGTCTGCGGCGTCTTCAGCATCACTGCCTAAGATACGTGCCACTTTGCCAATGGGAGGGTTTTCTCCTAAGGGGTAGCGTAGGACTTCGACATGAACTAGATGATCAACTGCCTGGTCTAGGCTATGGTTTTCTTGCAAATCTAACTCAAATAGAAGTCGGTCATCTAAGGGAACGGCTTGATAATGGCTGTTACTAAGCTTGACTCGTGCTAGGACTGAAGGATTAGCCCGGTCGAGAATTAAGCGCACTTTTCCTTCGGGACTACGGCGTCGGCTACCTTCTTTGGTGATTTCTACCAAAACGCGATCGCCATTCCAAGCAGTACTCAGATGGCTTTTCTGGATATAAATATCGTCCGCTCCCTCTACGTCTTGGATCGCAAAGCAAAATCCCTTACTCGAGCATCGCAGCTTAGCTTCAACAACGTCTCCTGGAACGCGTCGGTATCTACCGCGATCCTTAACTAAAATCTCCATTTTCTCTAGTAAATCTAGAGCAATCTGGAGTTTTTCGAGACTGGCTTGATCGCGGCAACCGAGTTTCTTTTCCAAAACTTTGGGAGCCACTAACTTTTCATCTGTGAAATTGGAGAGCAATGTAGCGATTGAAAATTCCATCCAACAATCCTTTTTATCTGAGCGTGGTTTTTTTGCTCTTGCCCTGTTGGTAATGCGCTCACATAATTTGACAGTACCCACTAATATCAAGGGTTAAAAGTTTGTCAGGGCTAGGGCACTCGTGACGCCGCCTCTGGCTCTAGGTCCTGAGCAAGTTTCCACAAGTGTTTCGCCCGTACAAGGAAGGTTGAAGGTCAAACTCGAATTCAACCTGCTTTCCTTATCACCCTGGGGGTCAAGGACGTCCACTGGTGACGACGTGTTCATTACTTCAACCGCTTGCCGAGTGTATCTGCTGTTTATACAGAAGCGATGCTTAGCCTCGAATCACTCTTTCAGGGGTGATTGGCAATGATACTTGTTCGGTGCCTTAGGAATTGCTGATTTGTACCAGTGTTTTCCTAGGCAATTGCATGTCCAATAAGCAATTTCCCTTCCAAGGAAAATTGCTTCTCAAGAACACTGCTGTAATCAAACGAGCGCTGAGGAAGCAGTTGCATGTGAGCGGCAATAGAAGCTAGGTCAAGAGTGCATATGCAACCCAGTTTTTTGCCAACGGACATGTACTTTGAGCACTGCCTTCTACAGATTGTTGCCGCTCTTCGTTCTGAGTCGCTTCGCGGCAAAGGCAATCGGTTACAGTGACAATGGACAATCCTTTATCATTGTAAGTTCTAGGCGTCCTTTTACAAAATATGTTCTGGAAAGGAACGTATTTACTTGATGGCAAAGTGGTAAGAAGTTTATGTTTACTCAATTCCGGACTCGTTATCCCAAAGGTAGTCTAGTCACCGAACTATTAACAATTGACCACGGTAAGTACATCGTGCGTTGCTGGATTCAAGTTGAGGGAATCACTCTAGCGACAGGTCTGGCGGCAGCTCAAACCGTTGAGCTGGCAGAAGACGAAGCTAGGAGCAGGGCAATGGCTGTCTTGGGAATTGATGGGATTAAGAATGCAACTCACCAGGAAACACATCTCTCGACTAGTGAGATAGCAGTGCCACCCCAGCCAGCGCCACCCACTCCAGGGGAGTTTTCTCCAAAGAGTCCCAGAAAGACTAAAAAAACCAAGTCGTCTGAAGCGACAAAGACAAGTACTACTAACGGTGTGTCTCCCTCTAATTCTGGTCTAGAAGATGCCAGCTATCAGGATGTTACAGCGCCAGTAACTTCCGAGGAGAAGAGTTTCAGAGACGAAGAGTATTCCTCGACGGAGGTTGAAGTATCTCAGAAGTTGGAAACCTCGTTCCCCACCCCAGAACAAATTATCCCCAGCCAACTCGAAGAGACACAGACCGATTCTTACTCCCACGATGCTGTTGAGGCAGAAAACCCAGGAGAAGATACGACTAGTAGTACTCCTATTGACTTTTCTGACATTATTGCCAGGACTAATGTAGAACTGAGGCGTTTGGGCTGGACTAATCAGCAAGGGCGCGATTATCTCCTTCAAACTTACGGTAAACGCTCGCGCCAACTGCTAACGGATGAAGAATTACTCGACTTTCTGCACAATCTAGAATCTTTAGAGCCAGAACTGACACCAGATTAGAGGTTAACAGGTTTTAACCTGCTAACCTTTCCCTTACCCAATAGCAACAGGGGTGCGCGTACTCGAAGGACGACGCTCAATTACCTGATCGATTAAGCCATATTCCTTGGCTTCCATAGCTGACATGAAAAAGTCACGCTCTGTATCTTCAGCTATTTTCTCAAGTGGCTGACCAGTATGTTGTGCCAAAAACTCATTGAGCCTTTGCTTGTGATAAAGAATCTCTTTGGCTTGAATTTCGATATCGGTTGCCTGTCCTTGAGCACCGCCGAGTGGCTGGTGAATCATTAGTCTTGAATGAGGCAAGCTCATTCGCTTACCTTTAGCACCAGCACTTAGCAAAAAAGCACCCATACTGGCAGCTAGACCAACGCAAATTGTACAGACATCTGGGCGGACTTGATTCATGGTATCAAAAATACCCATGCCAGCCGTCACTGAACCGCCAGGAGAGTTGATGTAAAGATAAATGTCTTTCTCGGCGTCTTCAGCTTCCAAAAACAGCAGTTGGGCAACTATTAAGTTTGCCAGATCAGAATCAACCTGTTGTCCCAAGAAGACGATGCGTTCTCGCAGAAGACGAGAGTAAATGTCAAAGGCGCGTTCACCGCGACCGGATTGTTCTATGACTGTGGGAATCATTCAGTACAGCTACGCTAGCGTTTCCTTAAATTGTAGCGATTAGCACGCACGGCTGCTGGTTTGTTCAATCTTGAGAGTTATTCTCTGTAAAGTCTAAACACTCTAAGAAAAGAACAAGATGCCTCAAATTATGATCAGTTCCCTTGGTTGTGCCAGTTGAAAAGCCGGAACGTAGGCTAGTGATAATTAGTCGAGTCTTAGGTAAAATTCTCCCATGGTTCATCTATCTGGGTGAACCTGTTAGATGAAGTCATTTCCGCTAAATCCAGTTAGCTCTAGTATAGTTAGCTTTTGCGAAAAATTTAGCCTGGTGCATGGGAGCTTCAGTATTGTTAGAGTCTTCTCCTGTGACTGATCAGGGGTCACAGATGGTTCAAGATGCCTAAGAAAAGCTTGATATTAGCTAATTGCTTCATAATTAAGCCTTTCTTAAAAGTTTTACGGCAAATAGGCAATTAAGTCGAAACCGTTCGCCACGGCTAGTCGTCATCTGAGGAATGAATATCGAGATATTGAGGAGTGTTCGTTATGCTCAAAAGACTAATCCAAGCCGCTACTATCACCTTCTTGCTTAACCTAGTGGCGTACATAGGTTCGCCAAATTCCATTCAGCAAGCTCCTGTATTCTCTTCCCAAGAGGTTTCAAAGCTAGTAGTAAATTGGCGCTAATCTATTTTTAATAGTTGCATTGATCAATTCATTCCTCCCTATCTCTAGTTCACTCTAACGGATCTTAGACATGAGGATGCCTTTAAAGAGAATATTAATAGCAATCTCCTGGAAAAGTCTTAAGGAAACAAGAGGGAGGAATGTCGCCAGAAATTTTGGGTATGGAGTGGTAGAAAGCGATCGTCGCTACAGCGCCAGTAACAGAAAGTTGCACCTCACCTCAACAATTAGCGTTGGGATTTTTTGAGTTCCCGCAGTAATGATTCAGCTTCCTTAAGCCCTTGTTTATCATCCTGAAGTTGATAGAGGTTAAGGGCTTTTTCAACAGAAGCGATCGCTTCATTAATACGCTCTCGTCCTTGTAAAGCCATCCCTAACTTGTAGTATCCCCTTGGGTCTTGAGGAGCCAACTCAACCCAGCGTCGATAGGCAACGATCGCTTGTACGTATTCCGATTGTGCCAGCAAAATATCCCCCAGAGAAGCATGCGCCTCTACAGAATTAGGTTGTGCAGAAGCCGCTTCTTGAAAAGCCCGCAGTGCTCCGGGCAAATCCTCTTGTTCTTGCAGTACTTTGCCAATTTCGATATGAATTTTAGGATTGCGGGGATCTAAACGCACTGCCTCTTCAAGAGCAGTCCTACCTGCTTGCAGGTTACCCTGACTCAACCAAGCCTTGCCCAGCATGAGCTGCACGCGACCTTGACGAGGATCCAGCTTTGCTGCCTCCTGAAGTGCTTTGATCGCGGCTTCAGAGCGCTCCTGTTGTAGGTAAGCAGAACCAATTAGTTCATAAGCTTGGGCATTTCCTGGTTCTAAGTCAATAATTTTTTGATAAGTCTCTATAGCCCCGTCATAGTCTTCTTCCCTGAGTAACACTACCGCCAGACCCCAATAAGTCATGACATTATTGTCGTTGAGTTTAATCGCACGACGATAGGCATCAGCAGCATCAGTATTTTCTCCAGCATTAGCCAGAGAGTAGCCTAGGGCATAATAAAACTCAGCATTGTTAGAGTCAAGTCTGATGGCTTGTTGATAAGCTCTGGCAGCTTCTCGGTAATTGCCCTGACGTGCCTGTAAGTAGCCAATACCGGAAAAAATCTTCGGGTTTTGACCATCTAGAGAGGCAGCTTGTTCGTAAACATCAACTGCCCGAGCATAGTCACCAGCATCCGCCAAATCTCTTCCCTGCCGGAGGAGTTCTTTAAGTTGCTTGTTATCTGATTGCTGGCTGGGTGCCGCAGCTTGAAGCGCCTGAGCCACTGGCGGCAGGCTAGTTGTTAGTCCTGTCCACAACAGGCTACTAACTAGAAACAGAGTCAGTTTGTACACGGTCAATTTACTTCCTGGGATTCGGTGCAATTTCTTAATTTTTCGCTCACTAAAGCCTTTTGTCAGGAACGGCTCGTCTGGGAAAACAGCATTGCTTAATGCCAGTTCTCTCGTCCGAAATATATTGAACAGTATTTTCAAAAATGACTCCACTTCTGTCTTAGGACTTGAGTAAGTTGGTTCAACTTTAACCAGAGTTTTACACCGAGCAGGATTCATCTGGCTAGGTGGCTTAGTTATGTTGTTGAAGCTGATGTACTCCATATTCACTACACTTGGCACAGTCTGCTAGCAATCGTACACTCCATCACCACATCAATCCAGAGATAATTTAGATGCAATTATCTGTTACTTTTGGCGCAAAAACCAAGTATCTTACTACCCAAAAATTTTTATGTAAAGGTTTTGACGATTGCTGGGAGCGGCTAATTTCTGAATTTTTTTATAGGCTCTGATTAGGTACATTAAGTTAAGTAACAAAAAAAACATCATGGTTTCAACAGCGGTCAATCCTTTTCTAGATGGCAACTTTGCGCCGGTTCATGAAGAAATCACAGCCGATGAACTCACGGTGATTGGTCAGCTACCCGAAGAGCTCCGAGGTATGTTTGTGCGTAATGGCCCTAATCCCCAATTCTCTCCTATCGGTCAGTATCACTGGTTTGATGGAGATGGCATGTTGCACGGAGTACTCCTGAGTCAGGGAAAAGCCTCCTATCGCAACCGCTATGTACGTACCAAAGGATATAAGATTGAGCACGATGCGGGTCATGCCGTCTGGAGTGGACTATTGGAACCTCCCCAGATGGATAATCCCCACGGCCCAGGTAAAAATACTGCTAATACTGCCTTGACTTGGCATGCAGGTCAACTGTTGGCACTTTGGGAGGGAGGTGAGCCCCACGGGATTAAGGCACCTAGTTTAGAGACAGTCGGTGCTTACACCTACAATGGCAAATTAGTTTCTCCTTTCACCGCCCATCCCAAAGTAGACCCAGTTACTGGGGAGATGATCTTTTTTGGCTATTCTATGGTCGAGCCGCCTTATCTGCAATACAGCTTGGTTGCAGCCAATGGTGAGCTGTTGTGGACGGTGCCAATAGACCTACCAATAGGGGTGATGATGCACGATTTTGCCATCACCGAAAACTATACAATCTTTATGGATTTGCCCCTGACTTTTAGTCGGGAACGGATGCAACGGGGAGAGCCAGCTTTGATGTTTGAGCATGACTCACCAAGCCGCTTTGGTATTGTTCCTCGACATGGTGACAATAGCAGCATTCGTTGGTTTGAGAGTCCTGCCTGCTATGTCTTCCACACCCTCAATGCCTACGAAGAGGGAGATGAAGTAGTGCTTATTGCTTGCCGCATGAGTTCTACCAATGTCTTAATTGCTCATGAAAGCCTCCGTGATCCTGATGGTGATATCCCTCGCCTACACCAGTGGCGGTTTAATCTCAGCACTGGCGAGGTGCGAGAAGAGAGGTTAGATGATGTGCCTTCAGAATTCCCCCGTGTGAACGAACAGTTTTTGGGGCGCAAGACTCAATATGGCTATACCGCCAAGATGGCACCTACTCCAGTGCCCCTGATGGATGGTTTGATTAAATATGACTTCGCTAGTGGCAACTCTCAGATTCATGAATTTGGGAAAGGACGCTATGGAGGTGAGGCGGTATTTGTCCCTCGTACTGGTGCAACTATCGAGGATGATGGTTGGCTGGTGACATTTGTCTACGATACTAAGGAAGAGACGTCTGAACTGGTGGTAGTTAATGCTCAGGAAATGACGGCTCAACCTGTGGCGCGTGTGATCCTGCCTCAGCGGGTGCCTTACGGTTTCCATGGTGCATGGGTTTCTCAAGAACAGTTGAATAGTTCTAGATAAGAAACCACAGAGAAACAAAGATATTTATACTATTTTCCTTAAATAGTGCTACAAATAGTTCGGCTTGAAGTAATCAGTAGCTTTTAGTGACCCTATCGTTAGTCTTTCTTTTCGGTTTCCTCCCTGATTACTCTTGGCTAATCTCCAGAGCCTGCTTATCACTGTTTACTTAGAAAAACTTTTGTAGCCAATATCTAGGAAATTAGTCTTATCTGTAGGAAATGATTTAGCAGTGCGATAAGGAAGCGCTGTTGCTTTCAGCAGATTGCATTATTTTTCTCTCCTTGGCTATCTCTTACCCACTAATCTCCCTTGATCAAGATTGGAACTAAATTGAAATTCCTCTTGATCATAGGGAGATTAAGGGAGTATTAAATAGGCTTTGCTTAGAAACAACAATGTGTTTGCACATGGTAGCCTTATTAAGGGAAAAGTAAGATAACAGTATCAGGTATTAAACGGCAGTAGATGTTGAGTTTGCTGATGTCATCAGTGCGGCATATTCTATCATCAAGCCCCGGAAAAACCTGTACATTCTCGGTTTGTGTAGGTGGCAGCTATACAATGGGGGCAGGACTTAAAAGTCTTCTCATTAAGTTGAGCTAATTAATTAAGTGTATTATTAATGATTATAATTTTGATGGGAGTTTCTGGCTCTGGCAAGTCTACTGTTGGTCAAGCCTTAGCAACAGTATTAGGCTGGAATTTTTGTGACGCTGATCAGTTCCATTCAGCAGCGGCAAAGGAAAAAATGAGCCAAGGTATACCTCTTAATGATCAAGATAGGAGTCCTTGGCTAGAAAGTCTGCAATCTGCTATTGACGAGTGGCTAAGGGAAGAAAAAAATCGAGTTCTAGCTTGTTCGGCACTAAAGTCTAGTTATCGGCAAACTCTCCGTTGTGATGATGCACGAGTTAAGTTAATTTATCTTCAAGGTAGCTTTGAAACAATATCTGAAAGACTCAAAAATCGTAAGAATCACTTCATGAAAGAAGACCTTTTGCAAAACCAATTTGACACCCTAGAAGAGCCAAATGAAGAAGCAGCAATTAACGTAGACGTTTCTCAATCACCAGCAGCAATAGTTCAAGAGATTAAAAAGCGTCTTGAACTATGAAATAAAGAACAGAGATTGCAGCTAAGAGTAATCACTAAGACATCATAATTACTAATTTGCCAACCACATGTCCCTGCTGACTGACAGCATGAGCAACAGCAACTTCTGATAGGGGATAAGTCTGCTCAATAACTGACCGCATCTTACCTGTTTCAATCAATTCTTTAAGATATGCCAAATCTTGACCACTAGATTGAGCAAGGATAATTTTTGCTTTTGTACCAGGTAAAAACAAAGAAAGGACACTCTGGGCCAAAGTATCGGGAGTAGGTAATGTGGTGATGTAAACACCGTTAGATCTTAAAATCTTTTGACAATTAGAAAAATTTAGCTTGTCAACTGTATCGAAGATGATGTCGTATTTGAGTGGCTCTAGGGTAGGGTCAGAAACGGTGTAATCGATAACGCGGTCAGCTCCTAAAGAGGTTACCAACTCAATATTTTTACCGCTGCAAACCCCGGTAACTTCCGCATGCCAAGCTTTAGCAATTTGTACGGCAAAACTACCTACTCCCCCCGAAGCACCGTTAATTAACACTTTGTGGCCCGGTAGAATTTGACCTTTGTCTCGTAAGGCTTGTAAAGCTGTAGTTGCTGCTAAGGGCACAGCACCAGCCTCTTGATAAGACATGTTGCTGGGTTTGAGACAAGCTACCCGTTCTGAGACAACGGCATACTCGGCGTAAGCGCCTCCAGGCATAGAATCTGAGTAGGCGTAAATCTGATCTCCTGGTTGGAAGCGCGTCACTGAGTTACCAACGGCAATGACTTCTCCAGCAATATCAAATCCCAGAGTAAGTGGGAAATCATAACCCGTTAGCAGTTGCAACATGCCACTGCGAATTTTCCAATCAATGGGATTAATACTGGAGGCATAAACCTTGACCAATAACTGGTCAGATTCAGACTGAGGCATCTCTATGTCTGTGTACTGTAAGACATCGGCAGAGCCATACTGATTAATAACGACGGCTTTCATCTTTTTTCCTCGTGGAGACCCCCGATAGAAACGAGGCGGATATATCGAAGCAAAGCGAGTGCCGCCAAAGTTTTAGCGGCGGGAGGAAACGAGGGATATTTTACGGGGTTCAATACCCCTAAAATATCCAAATCACTGTGCATATGAATAACCGTCCTTTTTGTGAATGTGTTTGCAGTATTTGTGACTAATTCCTTGAACCAGTCCTTCTTTTGCCGAGATATTGAAGCTACCTGTGGCGCGAGTGGCTACACGCCCAACGTAAGTTCCAATCTTTTTGCCAGAAGTGACGACAGCTTTAACGATGTCACCAGTCTGAAAGCCTTTGTGAAATTTTGTTCTGGAGCAATAACGACTAGGAAACCCAAACTTGTCAGTACGGCACTGTTGGCGGGTTCCATGACCTTTGGCAGCAATCAATAGAGGTTTAACGCCTGATGTGATTAACTGCTCTGGGGTTGAAGCTCCAACACAGGCAGCATCCCAGTAATGAGTTTTGTCTAAACATCGGATAGTGCGGTTGTACTTGGTGCGACCACCCGTGCTAACTTCCACAGGCAAACCTGTTTTTTTGAGGTTCTCGTACAGGTTCCATCGGGTTGCATTGACGGCGGCTGCATCAGCCAAAGGTCTTTTGGTTTGTGCCAAGATCCGTTTGAGCAGATCAGGTTTACCTTTGAGAAAATCCTCAATGTCTTGATTCCCCTTTTTCTGATTACAGGGAACACAGGCTAAACAAAGGTTGCTGACACGGTTAGAACCCCCTTTTGAGCGAGGTTTAATATGCTCAATCTCAAGTTTGCTGTTTTTTGCCCCACAGTAGGCACAGGTTCTCTTCCACTTTTCGAGCAAAAACTCACGGATTTCGTAACCCGCCAAAGTTCCCTGCTGATAGCCGACTCCGCTAATTTCTGAGTCTTCTATTTGCTGAGTGTCAAATCTAACCAACTCTTGAGAAATGGCAGTAACTTGGCACAAGTCCGACAACCGCCTAACCCAAGTCAGAATGTTGGCAACTCTGCTATTTAGAGATGGTGGTAGCCATCCTTTGGGGCGAGTCCGATTCAAGAACCTCGGCTTGCGGTAACGAGTTTTGCGATTACGGCGTGAGCCTCTTAACTGACGACGGGATGTTAAAGCATCTCTAATTTGAAACCCACGATGCTGTAATTCTGCTACCCAAACAACCTCACCAGTACTGTCGTTGACTATTGCAAGTCCAGTGCTTTTCGCCCCTGGGTCAATCTTGACTCGAAGTGGATCAATTTTTGGGGTTAACACCTCCTTTTTTAGTATCAGAGTGAAGGGATACTGCCGGAAAATTGCAGCTTTGCCTTGAGATAACAGCATTCTTGCTCTACCTGGATGGATAGGATTAAGAGGCTGCTTGTTAGTGCCTAAAACAAAAACTTTACTCACGAATGAGTCTCCTTGCGGGTAATGTTAGCCTTGACAATGTTTTAGAAGTTTGTGGCGTCAACGACACTGGCTTCGACCCGATATGCCTGTGTTAACCTAAGCCGCCCCGTCACCAGGGCGACTCGGCTTCAGAACCGGACGTGAAAATTTCTTTTCATCCGGCTCCTCAGTGGTATGGTGCTTATCCAATTGCAGACCTACAGCTTTATCATCCTTAGCTGTTTTCAAATCGTGGCAGTGTCGATGGAGCATTTGTAGATTTTTGTATTCATCCTTTCCACCTTTCGATTTGGGGATTTTATGGTCTATTTCTAATACGTCTCCATCTTTGAAATACATTCCACAGTAGGTACATTTCCCTTTTTGCTTCTTCAGGAGTGTTGCCACTCTAGTTGTTGCTTCAGGGTGGTTACCCATTCTTGTACTCCAGTAAATTAGGTTGCCATCGTATGGGCTGGCATCGCCTTTAACCTTGTTGTGCCGGACTATAGGAGTTGCAGCATATTTTAGTAACCGCTTCGGGTTTTTACCCTCTTGCTTGGTTGCGAATACCCAATTGTCACCGCCAATAGTTTGCCAGTATTTTTTGGCTATCCATTCCCCCGACTTGTTAGGGTGGCGGCGTTTTGCCCAGGCTCGGAGTTTTTGGTACACATGGTTATCTAATTGTGTGTAAGTTTCTTTGCTACACACGCTTGAGTAGTAGTTTGCCCATCCTCTTATGATTGAATTTAGATTTGCAATTAACGCCGTTTGTGGCGCTGACTTATGGGCGTTGATGACACTACATACTCGGTTGTAATGTACCTTTTGTTTCTCTTTGCTTGGGGTAATGATTGGCTTGAATCCTAGCAGTTCACCCTTTGTGTCTTTTCCCGAATGATGTTTAGACACTCGGTACTGTCTGATATTGAACCCAAGGAAATCGAATCCTGGGTTTTTGCCTTCATACTCGTTTAGAGTATGAAGCATCTGGGTTTTACTAGGCTTCAATTCCAAACCCATGCCTTTTAACCATTCGGAGATTATCTCCTTGCATCTTTGGACAACAGATTCTTCTTTGTGGAGAATCACAAAGTCGTCGGCGTAACGGATAAGCTGAGGGGAGGAAAAGTAAACCCCTTTTACTGACTTCTCAGGAAAAGTCTGTTTTATCCGATTTTCCATACCGTGGAGGGCAATATTTGCTAGTAGCGGAGAGATGACCCCTCCCTGTGGTGTACCCTCAGATGTTGGAAATAGCTGCTTATCATCCATTACTCCCGCTTTAAACCATGCTCGAACTTGTCGGCGTATGGTGGGGAATGTATTTAATTTTATGAGCAGCGCTTTATGGTCAATGCAATCGAAGCACTTGGCAATATCGGCATCCAGCACATATTTGGCTTTGGCGTTGATTGCTTTAAAAATTGCTTCTATTGCATCTTGGCATGAGCGTCCTGGTCGGAACCCGTATGAATTAGGTTCAAATTTAGCCTCCCATTCTGGCTCAAGAGCCAGTTTGACTAAGGCTTGCAAAGCGCGGTCATTCATTGTCGGGATGCCCAACGGTCGCTTCTCATCCTTTCCAGGTTTTGGTATCCATACACGCCTGGTAGGAGCGACTTTTGAGCCTAATTTTAATTCGGCAACCAGAGTGAGACGTTGCTTTGGAGTTAGGGATTTGACCCCATCTACACCCGCCGTCTTCTTCCCCATGTTGTCTTGTGTAACCCGTCTAACCGCTAAACACTTTGCTGACCAAGACTTCATTAGCATCTTCTGGAGTCTGCGTACTGCTTTGACATCACCACGACTAGAGGCTTTGTAGATTCTTTTTTGCAACTTATAGACTTTTCGCTCAAGCTTTTGCCAAGGGATAGTCTTCCATTCCACCGTAGTTTTTACACTCGTTTTAGACATATTCATTGCTACTGGGACTCCACATTCCCTATCACCGTGAGTCTGTTAGCATATCCTCGCCATTACAGTGAGGCGTTCGCTTCTGACTCAATCCCGCCTACTCGCAGCATCCGGTTAGCACCTGCTCAGAGAATCGACCACCCTGAGAGCATACGAGAGGTTACTTCGTTCCTGATAGCCATTATTTGGAACCTTTAGAGCGATGCTATCCACCGGGTTTATATTGGGAGTGTTATTGGTCGAGATTAAAATCGCCAACCCCTTATCCTTTGCCTTTTGGCTCCAGCGTAAAAAGCCTTATTTCGCTGGTTGGTCATTACGATGGTTCTGATACATCTTCACTTTCGTTACTCATGGATTCTTGCTCGTCGGGAACCAACTTAGGCTGTCAGTCTACCCGTCTTTTCATCCCGCTTCAGGCTTTGATGGCTAGTCGCAAACCTGGGGATGATGCTTTTACCCCTACACCTGGGGGAGCAGGACTTGAGTTTTCTAGGGTACTTGCTCTCACCTGCATGGCTATCAAGTTGTCAAGGTTCTGTTTGGGTTGCCCCTTTCTTTTCCTTGCCTCTCATCTCTCCATTGCTGGATTTCGAGAGAACGAATCGCACTTAATCGTTGACCACAGAGCTACAGACTGGCTACGTATCCGTAGGTGTGATGGCTTCTAAAACGGAGTACACAAGGTACTTAGTCGGGTAAACTTTAGGCTTTTCTTCAAAGCCCCCGCTAGATTCGGTACTCCGAATTAGCGGCGGGTAGTTTACTGTCTCTTGTTCTCTATAAGTTACTCCTTTAATTTTGCCAATTTATGCTTAGCAAACTCACGTACTTTTTCATCGAGGTCATTTTCTGCTAAATCCTGCAATAGTCCCAACGTCTGACGGCAGTTAGGATATTGCTCGGCAATTGCCTCAAGTGCTTGTTGCCTAGGGTTGTCTTCCCCCTCTTGCTTACGTACAAAGGAGTCACCAATGGCACATTTGCACAAAATCTCAAATACATTGACTTCATCCCTCCAGTTTCTAGCTAGGGCTTGCGCTGCTGCTCCTCGCACGACTGGATTTTGGCTGTATTGAGAGTAAGTTTTGAACCAGTTTAGATTGGCTATATCATCTTTCCAAGCGGCTGCCATTATTTGTACCGCTGCATAGATTACAGTAGCATTTTCTTCTAACTGTAGGCGGGTTTTGAGCCAGGGTAAGGTGTTGGGGTCATTTTTGCCAATTTCGACTACCTGTTGAATAGCAAATTTGCGCACTTCCTCATCTGGGTCATTTTCCGCGCGATCGCGTAATTTTGCTAAAGCTTGAAGATGGTCGTGATCTTGCTTAATAATTGTTGCCTCCAATGCTGGTTACAGCTTTTAGATCTTGGAATTCAAGGGTAGCCTGCCACTCATCCATCTGATTCTTGGATAATCGCTTTCATCTTTATATTAGATAATCTTTTCCAGTTAAAGTTATTTGGTGGAGAAAACCAATTAAGCTCAAACTAAGTACCAGATAATCCCTTAATATTTATAGATTTTTTATATTTAAAAGCATTTCTCAGCCTCTTTTTAAGAATTTTTATTAATTAACTGCTTTAAAGGCTTGGTTTCTTGCGGCAATTGTGGGCTAGAAAAGTCAGTACCCTGTTAGCCACCATCCGACTAAGGAGAAAATTACTCTAAAGCTTTACTAACTACCATTTAAATATATCTTGTTCAAAGAGTTTGGCAAAGTTTTTAATAGAATCTTTAAAAAACTCTTTCATTAAGGAAAGCAGGGATTTTTGAAATACAAGATTATGATTATTTATTCTATGAATCACTCAAACAATCGACTTATTCAGTATATTTTGATAATACAGGCTGTAGATATAACTATGTCGGTCTTCAATTATTAGTGAAAAAATTTAGCTAGCAGTGCATAGTGATCATGGACTCAGTCGGTGTTACTTAATACTGAAACTATGCCTTGCCCTAAATGCCAATCCCATAGCATAGTTAAAAAGGGAAATGCTTACTACGGTAAACAACGATTCAAATGTCAAAATTGTGGATAATAATTTGTCAAAAGTCCAACCAGACAAGCAATTACCTACTGGAAACGAAACTTAATCGACAATCTTTTCTCCAAGGTTTATCCAAACCAGTGATTCCTCCTGTTACTGGAGAATCAACACATTAGTTGCAGTGCTACGTCCATCAGCAATATTACCAAATTTCCCAGCATATAGAAGTAATAAGAAACAGTTCGGCTGGTTCTCTAGATTGATTATATGTGAATCCAGAGGATTCTGAAAGCGAAGAAGTTAGATGGATAAAAATGTAGCAATCTTTATTGAAATTGCTACAACTAAAAACCTAACAAGGATAATCCCTTGAATATTCCAGGAGATAAAAGATGATAACATCAAGCACTTGGTATAAGGTTCTTCACTCTTTCACCCGTTAAACTAAAAGCACGCACCTCTGTAATTTTCACCTGCACTAACTGACCTTTTAATTCCTCAATGTTCCCGGTAAAAAAGGTCAAACGATTACCTCTTGTTCGCCCCATTACTTGAGTAGTATCTTTAGAGTTTTGCTCTTCGACTAACACTTCTTCAACACGTCCTAAATAACGCTGTGATGCCTGAGTTGCTGTCACCGAAACTAGACGATTGAGGCGCTGGAGGCGATCGCTTTTGACCTCTTCACTGAGCTGATTATCCCAGATTGCTGCTGGTGTGCCAGGACGCGGTGAATAAGCAGCAGTATTAATCAAATCAAAACCAATGTCTTCTACTAATTTCAGCGTATTTTCCAACTGTTCCTCTGTCTCACCAGGGAAACCGACAATGGCATCAGCACTAATCGCAGCATCCGGCATATACTCGCGAATGGTCTTAATGATGCGGCGATATTTCTCGTGAGTATAGCCCCGCGACATCGCCTTGAGCATCTCGTTATCCCCAGATTGGAAAGGAATATGGAAGTGTTGACACACCCTGGGTAACTCCTTGCAGGCGCGGATTAGCCTTTCGGTAAAGTAGCGGGGGTGACTGGTAGCGAAGCGGATGCGCTCAATTCCTGGCACATCATGAACATAATATAGTAAATCTGTCAAGGTGTGCTGATGACGCCCCGACTCAGTAACCCCTGGTAAGTCACGCCCATAGGCATCAATATTTTGCCCTAGTAAGGTTATTTCTTTGTAACCCTGACGCCCCAATTCCTCCATTTGGGCCCGAATTACTTCCGGGGTGCGAGACTGCTCTATACCTCGCACATTGGGAACCACACAGTAAGTACAGCGCTCATTGCAACCATAAATCACATTCACCCAGGCAGTGACAGTGCTATCACGGCGGGGTTTGGTGATATCTTCGACAATATTAATCGATTCTGTGGCGACTACCTGATTGCCATCAAATACTTGCTCTAGTAAATCACCTAAACGATTGGCATGTTGGGGCCCCATCACCAAGTCTAATTCTGGCACTCGGCGCAATAGTACTTCTCCCTCTTGCTGGGCGACACATCCAGCCACCACGAGAGTTAAGCCAGGTTCTTCTTGCTTGCGCTTTGCTTGTCTCCCTAAGTAGGAATAAACCTTTTGCTCCGCGCTATCTCGAATGCTGCAGGTATTGTAGAGGATCAAGCTGGCTGCATTAGGGTCTTCTGACCACTCAAAGCCCATATCTTCAAGGATACCAGCCATGCGCTCTGAGTCGGCTTTGTTCATTTGACAGCCGAAAGTAGTGATGTGATAGAGGCGCTTAGAAGTGGTCATTATCAATTACAGCCGAGCGTGTTCAAAGGTTCTCAGCCTTCCATTATAGAAACTGCTGCAAAACTTAGCTGCTTTGAAACAAATATCCTAAGACGATCATTGACCAAAGTTGAGGTGTTGACAGCAGAAGTCTTAGTAGTCTTCACAGCTATTTTTTGATTTTATCCGGATTGAACGCTGCCAGTTCGTATAAACAAAATGGCGACCCTGAACATGAGGTTCACGATGGCGAACTACATTAGTGCTTTTTCACTGCAACATTGCTCAGTATCTGGAGATCAAAACGTGGCTTTTCTCTCTACTTCGCTAATTAACTTTCTCTCTGTTGCTTTAGCTAGCCTGGATGATGGCCGTGGAAGTGGTCGTTAAGTCAATCACCTAATCAGGTTATCACGAGGAGTGCTAAAAGTCTGCTTTGTTTTAGAGAAATTGAGCAATTTACCGAAAACCTGGCTGCTCAAGCCAGGTTTAAGAAGTCGGATAATTATTTCCACTTCCTATCTTTGATTCGCTAGCTCCTGTCTGTCTTACTGTTTTCTTGTATAAAGTATTTTTAATTTTTTAGTAGAAAATAAAAAATACTTGTAGAAAAATATTGACCTATTTTTCTCTCATTAAAGAAAGGAAAGAGTGTTGGCAATTATTAGCTACAAAGCCAGTAACAGAGAGTTTACTAACTATCTACACATCGTTACACGGCGACAATTGTTTACTCTAATGTTGTAAATCATGTCTGGAAAACATGTTATTTACATCACAAACTCATGAGAATAAAACACTACCTGTAGACCTAAAAGTTAATTAAAAGTTAATTATTAAACCTACTTGTAGAGTGCTGTAATTAAGGGTGCATCTAAGGCAATGAAGATGAAAAAATTTAACAAGGATATTTCCCATGGACTTTCACCAGTCCCTGTTATTAGCCAGCCTATTGATAGTTGGTTTAGGGGTCAATTTTCCAGTAGTTAATGATACTGTAGGAAAACTCAATCTATCTGAAACAGTTGAACCAAAATTATTGGTTATCAACTCACAGGAAAGTAGTTGCCCTCGCGGTAGCACACGTAGGGATGATGGTAGCTGTGCTTGAAAACCACTTCATGCTCAAGCCGGTTTCCAGGTGCCATGAAAACTAAAGGGAATGACACTTGGTAACGACAGCCGACATACTGGTTCCTGTTCAAGGGCATTACAATCAAACACCACTACTTGACTAGTGTCGGAATTGCCATCATAGACGACTGTTAGCACCCAACCCTGCTCAGAATTTTGAGTATCCTGGACGTAGATCGGTTCTGTGGGATAGCAATTTTCCCCTAGATCAGCGATTGACAAATTACCACTCTTATTATCAATTCTGGCGATCGCGCCCAACAGCTCCTGACTAATATCTACTCCGTCACGGTGTATAGATAGATAAGTATGGGGTGCAGCTTGCCCTACTTGCTGTTGTGGCACCACGGGGAACTCACAGGCTTTGTCTAACAATTCTTGTAACTGGATCACTTTGCCAGTCTGAGGATTCAGACGTGTTCGCCAGAGAGTTCCTTTAGCTGTTGTCTGAGTTTGACCCGTTGCCACTTCTTGCAAGTACTGATTTGTCTGAAAGTCTCGGTAACGCACAAAATCAACTACGATTGAGCCGTCTGTATCTAGGTAGCCATTGCCGAAGTGCCACTGGAACCAAGGTTCAGTTTCAGAGCGACTTACTAAAGAAAGGGTTTCACGGTCGAAAATTATAACTTGAGTTGCCTGATTTGGCCGCCACTCCAGGGCATCGCTAAAACTACTCAAGCCTACCGCCACAGGAAGCAAATTTAGCCGTACTGGGGGAACAAAAAACACTAGATACGGTCCTGCCATAACAAAATCATGTACTAGAGGCAAACCGTCTAACTCCAATGACCCTTTTTGGATAACTTTGCCAGTTTTATCGCTTTTATAGAGATTGAGTCTTGCTTTGAGTCCAATCGCGACACCAAAGTTAAAAATTTCACCTGTTTTTGGATCCCGCTTGGGATGAGCAGAAAAGGACGCTCCCTCCTGTAGCTGACCCAAATTATCTATGCCCTTAGTCTCCAACATCTGGAGGTCAAGAGCATAGGGATTACCCCCTTCCCAGAGTGCTAAAAGCCGATCAGGTAATGCGAGTACTGAGGTATTGGCTGCATTCTTCACCAATTTACCCCAGCGCTCCCAAATTTGACCTAGTGCCGTCATTCCGTAATTGGTGTAGAGAAATTGACCAGCTTCTGATTCAGCTAAGTAACCAGAAGTTTGTACGTAACGATAGACAGCAGTGGCTCCCGCATCAGTAAAATGCACAGCCAAAATTGCCCCATCCCCATCAAACCAGTGTCCAACTCGCACTCCACCGCGTTCTAGGCATCCGGGGCCATTGCGATAGAGTGAACCCCTTAATCCTTGAGGAATCTTGCCAGAGAGTACAGACAAGGGGGTCAGAGGAAATTCTCTGGCTGGTTTAGCGATCGCCTTTGCCCACGCTTGCTGCGTTGATGGTTGATTGGTTGTTTTCATGGGTTTGCTAGCGGCAATCAGTATCTTACACTACTTTTTTCTCTCACTAGGCAACAGGTACTGCCTGGAATTATTTTACTTAACCAGGAAATAGCAGAAATTTTTTTAATTTGTACTAATCTCTCTGTATAAAGTATAAAAATAGTCTGCTTACCTCGTGTCATACCAAATTCCTCGCTAAAATTCAGCTTGGCAAAGAGGGATCAAGGGGTAAGGCGGCAAATTTAGCCTTACAATCCAGAGATTGGATGAAATCATCTTTGAGGATTTTCAGCAAGTGGTTAACAATTCTGCCAGTGGTGCAAATCATCACCGTTGGATCAGCCCAAGCACAACCGATTAAACCTGCTAATGACGGTACTGGCAGCATTGTCATTCCCCAGGGAAATCAAATAGACATTTCCGGCGGTACTTTGTCTGATAATGGCAGCAATCTATTCCATAGTCTTGAGCAATTCGGGCTGAATGCAGGTCAAATTGTCAACTTTATTTCTTCTCCTCAAATTCAGAATATTTTCAGTCGTGTTGTTGGTGGCAATCCCTCTTTGATTGATGGCTTAATTCAGGTCATTGGAGGAAACTCCAACTTATTTTTAATGAATCCAGCAGGCATTGTCTTTGGTAGAAATGCTCAGCTTAATGTTCCAGGTGCCTTTACTGCGACTACCGCCACAGGAATTGGTTTTGGGGAAGATAATTGGTTTCAGGCTTTTGGCCCAAACGACTACCAGAAACTAATAGGAACTCCCAGTAATTTTGCCTTTGATATTGCCGAACCTGGAAGCATTATTAATGCGGGTGTTTTAACCGTGCCAGAAGGACAAAATCTATCTTTTGTGGGGGGGAGTTTTGTTAACACCGGACAACTCAGAGCAGCAGGAGGTAATATTGTCGTTGCTGCGGTGCCCGGTGAAAATTTAGTACGGATTAGTCAACCTGGACATCTACTGAGTTTGGAGATTGAATCCGGAACAGTAGAGGAACAACTTTTACCCCTTAGTCCCCTAGATTTACCAACTCTGCTCACTGGCACTGCCGGAAAGTTGGAGACAGGGTTAACTTTTGCCCAAGATGGTACTGTGAACCTGACAAATTCTGCTACAAGAGTCTCTACGGCAGCGCAGACGACCATTATTTCCGGAATTGTCGATGTTTCCTCAATTACCTCAGGAGAGACAGGTGGTAGTGTCAATATTCTAGGCAACACCGTCGGGTTACTCGATGCCTATATCAACGCTTCTGGCATAAATGGTGGTGGAACTGTGTTGATTGATGGCAATGGAACTCTACCACAGTCAGGGTGGACATTTATTAGCAGTGGGTCTGTCATTAATGCTGACGCCCTAATCAGTGGTGATGGCGGACAAATCAGTATTTTGGCTAACGAGATAGTAGGATTCTACGGCAACATCAGTGCTCGTAGTCAACTTCCAGAGAAAAATTCTTCCTTATCTTCCCCAGCCGTGGCACAGGAACTAAGTGAGGATAGCAACAGTAGTTCCGTTGAAGTATCTGGCAAGGAAAACCTCATTTTCCAAGGTACTGTTGACCTGAGTGCTGCTGACAGCAGTGCTGGTACTTTACACCTTGCTTCAGATAATATCACCATTACCAACAGCAGTACTGCCACCGACACCCCCGAAGCAACTTTCTATAAGCAAATTTTGGCTGGTGATTCTGATGCAACAACCACTGTTTCTGAAACTACCCTCGAAGGCCTCAGTAAAAACGCTAATCTTCTGTTTGAGGCAACTAATGATATTAAGATTGATAGTCTAGCCAACTCTGTATTAACCTTTGCCACGGGGCCCGGTGGGGTGATTGAGTTTGCCGCAGATGCTGATGGGGACGGCTTTGGTTCTTTTTCCATGAAGACGGCAGACACGATCAGCGCCCAGCAAAGAGATATCATTATTTCCGGTGCTAGTGTAACGGCGGGTTCCATTGATACTAATACTAGTAGCAACAGCATCCCAGGTAACGGTGGTGCAATCAGTTTGGAAGCAACCAACGGCAATATCAGCGCCTACAATTTAAGTTCTGCTGCTTCCTTAAGTGCTGGCAATAGTGGCACTGGGGGAGAAGTTACCCTCAAAGCAGACCAAAATATTAACGTGACAGGTTTAATTACTACCTCTTCTGTTACCAACTATGGTGATGCTAGCGATGGGGGAATAATTAACGTCACGGCTAATGATGGTGATATCTATCTCCATGCTTTAGAGTCTAGTTCTACTGTAGGTTTTGGTGATGCTGCTGATGCGGCACCAATTGAGGTGAATGCGCCTCAGGGGAGTATCAATATTGGCACCATCCAAGCCGAATCTCGCGCGGAAACTTTGGGTAGTGCTGGAAATGGGGGGGGAATTACTCTCAAAGCTAATGATCAGATTACTCTCACTAACCAAATAGATTCCTCGACAATATCTAGCGGCGACGGCACAACGGGCAATGGTGGAGAGATTATTATTGACGCTGGTAGTGGTAATGTCAGTATTGCTGAAGTAACCTCAAGCAGTGGCACGCAAAGCGCGGGAGATATTAATCTAACTGGCAGTGTCACCCTAACTCAACCCAACACTACGCTGACAACAACGGCAGGTAGTGTTGCTGGTAACATCACCTTCAATGACCCGATAAACGGGACTAATAATGGTGATCAGGAGTTAACCTTAAACTCAGGTGCGGGTAAGATTACCTTCAATGGACTCGGCAACAGCGTCCCCCTAGATAACTTAACTATTAATGGTCAGGGTCAGATACAGCTAGCAGGCGACTATACCTTTAAAGACAGCTACACCTTCGACAACCCAGTCAATCTAATTGGTGATGCAACGGTTAACTCTGTTAATCTCCTCGCGTTTAACAGCACACTAGAGGCAGGCTCTCATAATCTTACTCTGACGGCAAATGAAATTAACTTTGCTGATGTGGTATCTAGTAGCAAAAATCTGCATTTGCAGCCATTTACTGCTGATAGCGCGATCGCTATTGGTGGGAGTGAGGGTAGCAATGTCGGCACGTTGGATTTAACAAGTACAGAAGTTGCCTTGCTCAACAATGGCTTAAGCAATCTTACTATTGGCAGAACTGACGGTGGTGGTGCTATTACCCTAGCTGGGGACACTATTTTTCAAGATGCAGTAACACTGCAATCGCCCAAAGGTTTAGGTTCTATTAGCACTCAAGGTTTTACCCTGACGGGCAAATCTGATACTACGATTAATCTGCTAGCTAACCAAGCTATTAGCACTGGCAATATTTTCAATCCTGGTAGAACAATTAATTTAACTAGCAACAGTGGCACTATTGATACTAGTGCAGGAATAATTTTTAGTGGAGGTCTAGCAGCTAATTGTCCTCCTGCTTGTGACGGGGGAAATATTAACCTGAGTGCTGCTGGCAACATTACGACAGGAGATATCAATACTAGTGCCGTTGGTAGCGGTCAAGCTGGGATACTTACTATTAGCAGTGAGGGCGCAATTGATACTACCGCAGGACAGCTTAACTCTAGTGCCAATGGTGGTGATGGAGGGGTGATCAAGCTGAGCACGACTAATCAAATTTCTACTAATCAAATTAACTCTAGTTCTAACGCTGGTAAAGGTGGTGATATCTCCTTAGAAAGCAATAGTTTAGGAGTTACTACTGCTAATCTCAATTCCTCTGGAGGCAATAGTGGTGGAGATATTCAAGTTGAGGGGAATGGTTCATTGAGAGTCCAAAACATTAATGCCAGTGGTGGTTTAGGTAAAGGTGGTAATGTCAGCTTAGTTTCCTCTGGCGACATTGAATTTAACTGGCTTAATGCGGAAGGCGGAGTTACTGGTGGTACTGTTGACATCAATACCGATGGCTTTGTCCAGTCTACCAGTACCTTCGCTGCTACTAATGGTCTAGAAGCAGGTATTTCTTCCTTCGGACTTAATGGTGGAGGCTTGATTACTATCAAGTATGGAGGCAACGGAATTGAGCCTTTTAAAATCGGTAATGCTAGTAAAAATGGTACGGAAGGTGCTATTACTAATGGTGAATCTACGCTAGAGCCTTTTGTATCCTTTTTCTTTAACCACACAGAGGGTAAAATTCGTCTCATGAACGGCGTTGAGTCAACTTTGCCTCCTCTACTAATCACGGAACTGCCGAGTGAGTTATCGATAGAAAGACTAACAGAAGCACCGACTCAATTATTAACGGAATCACTAACAGAAGCACCGACTCAATTATTAACAGAATCACTAACAGAAGCACCGACTCAACTATTAACGGAATCGTTTCCTCAACCTTCAACAGAACCAGTAACTGAGCCTTCGACTAAACTCCTAACGGAAACAGTAACTGAGCAACCTCTTCGCTTGAATGATTTAGCCAACCGACAAAACCAGTCTGGCTCACTATCTGCTCAGGAGGATAACTTTGAGATTGTTAAGAGTGCCGACGAGTTATTCAGCCGTGATTTTCAACAATATTTTGGATTGAGGGAATCTTCCGGTACAACTCTGACAGAGGCTAGAAACCTCCTAAGTCGGATAGAGGACTTTACCCAGATCAAACCAGCGATCATCTATGCTCTCTTTGTCCCAGAAACTATCACCCCCGCCCCACTTTCTAACCATAGCTTAGAGGAAAAAACTTCAGCAGTAACTCAACTTTCACTCTTGCGTTCCCTAACTCCTCAGCCGAGCGATCGCTTAGAGTTGATTATTGTAACAGCCCAGGGAAAACTAATTCGGCGATCGCTCGAAGCTACTAGAGCCGAAGTTCTATCAATGGCGAATCAATTACGCGAAACTGTCACTAATGTTCGCAACCCCACCGGCTATTTAGTCCCAGCTCAAAAGATGTATCAATGGCTGGTAACTCCTTTAGAAGAAGAATTACAACTGTTAGGGATTAAGAATTTAGTTTACATCATGGATGCTGGATTGCGCAGTATTCCTTTAGCAGCACTGCACGATGGTCATCAGTTTATTGTAGAAAAATATAGTGTGGGTTTGATGCCAAGTTTGGGTCTTACAAATACTCGCTACACAAATATCCGTGAGCAACAAGTTTTGGCAATGGGGGCGAGTTATTTTAGCAACAAAATTTCCTTGCCAGCAGTGCCCATGGAGTTGGCTAATATTACCAAAATTTGGTCAGGTAAATCTTTTCTTGACCAAGATTTCACCCTAGAAAACCTCAAGTTACAACGGGCGCAAACCCCTTTTGGTATTATCCACTTAGCAACTCATGCTGAGTTTCAACCAGGTAAACCAAATCAATCTTATATTCAGCTAGCAGATGGTCTGTTGCACCCAGATCAACTAAAGTTTCTGGGGTGGACTAAGCCGCCAGTAGAGTTATTAGTGCTTTCTGCCTGCCGTACTGCTGTCGGAGATACTGAGGCGGAGTTGGGTTTTGCCGGACTAGCCGTTCACGCAGGAGTTAAATCAGCCTTAGCCAGTCTTTGGTACGTCAATGACAAAGGAACGCTAGGACTGATGAGCGAGTTTTACCAGCAGTTGCACAGAACTCCGATTAAAGCCGAAGCTTTGCGAAGAACTCAGGTAGCAATGCTCAAGGGGAAGGTACGTATTGAAGAGGGAGAGTTGGTTACAAGTAAAGCTAAGTTTCCTTTGCCAACAAAGTTACCTGGCCAAGAGGATAGAGATTTTTCTCATCCCTATTACTGGTCTGCTTTTACTATAGTGGGTAATCCTTGGTAGGGTTGTGCTAAATAACAAAATTAATGGCTCTCTAATTCGTAGATAAAATAGGCAGGCGGTTCTCACAATTCGTCAAATCTGGATGCTTAGCAAATGGTTAATTAAAAGTAGAGCTAGCGCTGAAAATTGCTAATAGAAAACGATTAATTGAAACTTGACCTCTCTGAACTTCCCATTGTCAATTTTCTATTTGCCAGATTCCATTTTCCTTCATCAGTAGAAAAAAGTGTTCACGGAAGTCTCCTTCACTCTCCCAAAAAAAGAAGGGAAGCTTCAGTTGGTAAATACTCCCCACTTCCTGCCCCAATGATTTAAACTGCTCTCAACACTTCGTTTAGGCTAAGTTTGTGCCCATGGTAAAAGAGAGCGATTTGTTGAGGGAAGCCGAAGCTACCCGTGTACGAGTACTGAGTGAAGCACTACCCTACATCCAAGACTTTGCTGGTCGGACGGTAGTTGTTAAGTACGGTGGTGCTGCGATGAAAGACAGCACACTCAAAGACAAGGTGATCCGTGACGTGGTTTTCTTGGCCTGCGTCGGTGTGCGACCAGTAGTTGTCCACGGTGGCGGCCCAGAAATTAACAGCTGGCTGGGAAAACTGGGCATTGAGCCACAATTTAAAGATGGTTTGCGGGTAACTGATGCCGCCACAATGGACGTTGTGGAGATGGTATTAGTCGGCCGAGTGAATAAGGAATTGGTTTCCTTGATTAACCGTGCTGGCGGCAGGGCCGTGGGACTTTGCGGCAAAGATGGTGATTTAATCAAAGCTCGTCCTGAGGGTCGAGAAGGGATTGGCTTTGTCGGGGAAGTCAGTAATGTAGATATCAAGCTGATAGAATCCCTGGTTAGTAGTGGCTACATTCCAGTAGTGTCTAGTGTGGCGGCAGACGATACTGGTCAAGCTTACAATATCAATGCTGACACTGTTGCCGGTGAAATTGCTGCTGCTTTGGGGGCAGAAAAGTTGATTTTGCTCACCGACACTGCCGGGATTTTGCAAGATTACCGAGACCCCTCTACCCTAATTGCCAGACTTGATATTCAAAAAGCACGAGAACTGATTGTCAGTGGCGTAGTTGGTGGTGGCATGATTCCTAAGGTAAATTGTTGTGTGCGATCGCTTGCCCAAGGCGTTAAAGCCGCACACATTATTGATGGTCGCATCCCCCACGCACTGCTCTTGGAAATTTTCACCAATAAGGGGATAGGCTCGATGATTTTAGCCTCGGAATTTACGAGTTAAGTTGAGAGTCGTGCTTTTGTTTGAAGCGTAAACCGGCACCCAAAAAACCAACTGCTAATAAGCCCAGTGCAGAAGCAGGTTCAGGTACAGTCTCCGGTTCCACTAAGGCTCCTACTGCCCGATCAGCCTGGATCAGACCGTAGCCACTATCGAAGTCGAAACCAGGACTGTTCATCTCGATAGCAGTGTCCTGGAGGGTTGTGTAAATAGCTTCAGGACGAGTTCCCGGTGCAGCCTCTAGCATTAAGGCTGCTACCCCAGCCGCATGGGCAACAGAAGCCGATGTGCCGAAAAAGTTCGGCAAGCCATCTCCTTCGATATCTGGCCCAGAAACAAAGAAGGTGGTATTCGTGCCATCTGGGGCGACAAAATCTGGCTTGAGGCGGATTTCCGGTTCTGCCAAGCGATTGCCCGCCGTGTCGAACAGGATGGGGGTGGGCCCTGCTGAAGAGAAAAACTCTAGCAGTGGTGGATTTTGACCAAATTCAGGCGTTTCTTGGTAAAAGGCAGCCCCGACTACTCCAGCCTTAGCCGCATTCTTATGCCCGAATACTGTGCCACTGTTAGTTTCGTACTCGTTAATTGCACTTTGGAAGCCAAAAATCATGTACTTCATCAATTCTGGAGCAGAACCAGCAGATTTAGAAATTGCTAGGTTGAACTCGTCTGTACCGAATGACCCATCATTGAAAAAGACGAATTGCTCCAGTGGATCTTGACCGATGTTACTAAAAGTGCTGCTAGCCAAGATGGTGCTGCCAGTACTATCCAACAAGAAAATATCCAGATCGTTAGAGGAACCAGCGCCGCCACTGACAGAGAAGAAAGGCTCGTCCCACTGAAAGGAAATGCCAGAAACCGTATTGCTGGGGAGTGTAATACTTTGCAAAATATCCACCCCTTCTCCTGGATCAAAATCATGGAACTCACCGAATTGAGAGCTGGATATGGCACTGCTATTAAAACCTTTTTCGTAGGAGGTACGCCCCCTGTTACCGGCTGAGGTAAAGTAAGCAGCCCCATTATCTACTACTTGGTCAACTGCCTGAGCGATAATCCCATCTTGAAACATCGGCTCAGCTAGGTTGAATATATCGTCTACAATCACATTGGCTCCTGCGTCGGCTAGTGCCATAATGCCGTTAGCAAACCTTGCTTGACTAGCAAAGTTAAACTCAACAGGAAACACCGTTTGGAAAGCTAAGTCAGCACCAGGAGCAATGTCATGAATTAGTTGCGCCAACGCACGACCCTCATCAATGCCGCCGCTAGGCAAGTCTTCTAGCACCTCAACACCTTCTGAGGGTAGGTCACCGTTAGCTATATCGGCTGCGGCACCGCCTAGATTATTAAAGCTGTCTGAGAGTATACCTACCTTGACGCCAGTTCCATCTACACCAAACTGCGAACGGGCAACATCGGCACGCATTGCCACATCACCTTGACTAGTAACTAACCCCAGATCAGTAAATGCATAAGCCGCTGGTCTAGCGAATTTAAGGCTTTTCAAGTTTGCCATTTCGCCGATAGACTCAATAGGAAGCAAACCAGAAACATAGCGACCGAAAGTCGAGCCATCTTGCAACCCCAACTTTTGTAAATCATTCAGTAGAGCATTGGTATGCTCAGAAGCAACGGCGTCAATAAGTACTTTGCCGTTATGTACTGGCAGTAAAGATTCAGATGATCGAAAGCTCGCATTTGTGGCATTTAATAAATCTGTTTGAGGGTTACTGGAAAAGAGCCAAGCTAAGTCGTAGCCTACTTTAGTCATTACTCCTTCTTTCCCAGTAGGGTTAGGAGTGCCAGCAAATGTAATTGCATCAATATTGTCCGTCCAGCTTGCTATGGAGCGAAAATTAGCAGCATTTGCTTGGGGTTCGGCAATCAAAGAGGTGAGCAATCCCACAGTAGAGGCAATAGCAAAAGACCGGATAGATTGGGAGTAACCCTTGTTTTTGCAGAGATAATTAGTGGTCATTGATACTTTTATGTGGTGAAAGAATGTTGATTTTCAAGGTAGACACACCCAATCACCGGCAACCATTAATTAGGTGAAAATAGTTGCCAATTAAATATATGTATTCGATATAAAAGCAATCATTTTGCTAGGGATAGCACTCTGTTGACCGTGTAGTGAAATTAGAAAATTAATTGCCTGAAGAGTATCAGAATTTTAGCTAGAATCACCTAATTTCATGGGATTCGTTTTATTTACTTAGCAAGTAGCATCGGGCTATTTTTGTTTGGTAATCAGATATTTTTTGTTAATTAATCTATCTAATTGTTTATATTTAGTCGTTTGTTTAAGTCAAGAAAATACAGTAATACTCAAACATCAAAGCCTCAATAAATTATTGAAGTTACATTGAATTAATCAGCGCATTGCTTAACTGATTTAGTAAGTTCAAGTAATTGATATTATTCTGACATATTAATATTAAGTTAGTCAGCAAACATGACGTTCTTTACAGAAAAAATAAAATTGTTTTGTCAGTAAAGAGAATAGTGAAATTAGCTAGATCACTGATTGGCTAAAACTTAGGAAAGAAGGTAATTTATAAAAAGCGATGAGGATTACGTGAAGTTAGTATGAAAATTTTCTCAGAACCTTACCAAGCTTCTTACGGTAGCTCACCAATGCTAAAATAATCCCTTCAGAGGGTGCAAAAGAGGGAATTAATCCAGCATGAGCTACCGTATGGATCGTCGCGCCTATGCCGAAACCTATGGGCCAACTGTAGGCGATCGCGTCCGTCTCGCAGATACAGAACTATTTATCGAAGTTGAACGAGATTACACTACCTACGGCGATGAGGTGAAGTTTGGTGGCGGCAAGGTGATTCGAGATGGTATGGGACAATCCCCCATCGCCAACGCTGATGGTGCCGTGGATTTAGTAATTACCAATGCCCTAATTCTTGATTGGTGGGGCATCGTTAAGGCGGACATCGGTATTAAAGACGGTCGAATTTTCAAGATTGGTAAAGCTGGAAATCCCTACATCCAAGACAACGTAGATATAATCATTGGCCCTGGCACAGAGGCGGTAGCTGGAGAAGGGATGATTCTCACCGCTGGTGGTATTGACGCCCACATCCACTTTATCTGTCCTCAACAAATTGAAACAGCGATCGCTTCTGGTATCACCACTATGTTAGGCGGTGGTACGGGGCCAGCCACAGGCACCAATGCGACTACCTGCACCCCTGGCCCCTGGAATATGCACCGCATGCTGCAAGCTGCCGATGCCTTTCCTGTGAATTTGGGATTTTTGGGCAAAGGCAATAGTAGTCAACCCCAAGGGCTAGTAGAACAAGTTTTAGCTGGGGCGATGGGCCTCAAGTTGCACGAAGATTGGGGAACAACACCCGCAACCATTGATACCTGTTTGCAGGTTGCTGATCAGTATGACATTCAGGTGGCGATTCATACCGACACCCTCAACGAGGCCGGGTTTGTGGAAAATACAATCGCTGCCTTTAAGAACCGCGTGATTCATACTTACCACACAGAAGGAGCTGGTGGGGGACATGCACCCGATATTATCAAGGTTTGTGGTGAAGCTAATGTTTTGCCCTCTTCCACCAACCCGACGCGCCCTTATACACTCAATACCTTAGAAGAACACCTAGATATGTTGATGGTCTGCCATCACTTGGATCGTGGCATACCTGAGGATGTAGCCTTTGCCGAGTCACGGATTCGCAGAGAAACGATCGCAGCGGAAGATATTCTGCACGATTTGGGAGCATTTAGCATGATTGCCTCCGATTCTCAGGCAATGGGACGAGTCGGCGAGGTGATTATTCGTACTTGGCAAACAGCCCATAAAATGAAAGTGCAGCGAGGGCCTCTGGATACGGATTCAGAGAACCACGATAATTTTCGGGCAAAGCGATATATCGCCAAGTATACGATTAACCCAGCGATTACCCACGGCATTGCTGAGCACGTCGGTTCTGTAGAAGAAGGGAAACTAGCGGATTTGTGCCTCTGGCGTCCGGCGTTTTTTGGCGTTAAGCCAGAAATTGTGATCAAAGGCGGTGCAATCGCTTGGGCACAAATGGGTGATGCTAATGCCAGCATCCCTACACCTCAGCCAGTTCACATGCGTCCCATGTTCGGCAGTTTTGGGGGTGCGATCGCGGCAACATCCCTGACCTTTGTTTCCAAAGTAGCTTTAGAACAAGAAATTCCTGCCCAAATCGGTTTACAAAAACCAGCAGTTGCTGTCTCGAATACACGGCGGTTAAGTAAGCGAGACCTCAAACTCAATGACGCTTTGCCCAAAATAGAAGTTGACCCAGAAACCTATGAAGTTAGGGCGGATGGGCAATTACTCACCTGTGAACCGGCAACAGTTTTGCCCATGGCGCAGCGTTATTTTTTGTTTTAGGCTACTGGAGAGTGAACTACAACTTGAATTATTTGTAATATTACTGAGGATCTTCTTGATAAGAGAAGATCCTCCATTAGTAATAAGAGTAATACCACAACAGAGGGAGGCGATAGCTTCCTTATTATTATAAGCTTCTATGGTAAGCCCAGATAATCAACATCGGTTCCCTACAAAGTGGGTGAGCCTGCTTTCAGCATGGCGACTTACGCTCGATCTGCAATTAAAGAATTAATATAAAATCAAGGTGATTTCAATGTTTAATAAACGCTGTTGTAATTTATCTAATGGTAGTAAAAGTTTTGCTAAAGGAACAGCTGCCGCTGCTCTGATCGCCCTACTTCTTTATGGCTGTACTACCAAATTTGTTGACAGATATTCGGGTGAAGAAGAGAACGTTAGTGCAGAAGAAGTTGCAGAGGAGAGCAACAAACTAATTGGTCAAATAGTAACTGTAAGAAGTGAAGTTATCAACAAAGTAAGTAACAGTGCTTTTACAATTGGTGATCAGGATTTGTTCAATACTGAAGAAGTTTTAGTTCTCAATGGCACGGGTAAGACTTTTACTTTACCCACCGATAAAGATATAGAAATTCAAGTAACGGGCGAGGTTCAGAAGGTAGTTATCTCTGAGATCAGAAGAGATTTCAATTTAGAGTTAGATCCCCAAACGTATCAAGAATACAAAAACAAGCCAGCAATTATTGCCCAATCCTTTGCTATAGCGCCTAAACCGGGCGAGATTACCGCTGAACCCAGCAGATTTTATAATCAGCCTCTTGCTGTGCGGGGCGAAGTCGATGAAACGCTCTCCCAGGTTGCATTCACCCTGGACGAAGATCAGCTATTTAATGGCAGCGATTTGCTGGTTGTAAATATGAAACCGCAACAAACGTTCAATGAAGGCGACGAGGTTGTAGTTACTGGTAGGCTCCGCCCTGTAACTGTCTCAGAACTTGATAAGGACTATATTTTAACAGAAGATAAGGGAGTGCAAACGAGAATTGAGGAATTAAAACGCCAAGAAAAACCCGTCCTCATGGCTGATTTTGTATACCCCTCAGGCGACTAAAAGAGTAGACTCTAGATATTTTGCCTAGTAAGTTTTGCAATTCATTGCTAAGAGCAACAATACTCTTGAGCAAAATCTCTAATTAGATAGAGGAGATAGCCACTCCATAGAAGGAGGTGCTTACCTTACCCTAAGTCCTAAAGTAAACGTAGTTAATCAAAATCGGCTCAGCAAATTAAATAAGTGAGCCAATGCAAACATGGCACCTGACCTCACTAGCAGGATGCGCCGTGTGTTAAGTTGGGAGGAGTATATTCAATGTTTAATCAATTAAACAATAACCATTTTTCTAATCAGGAAAGCTTTGGTCAAGGCAGATTAGTTAAGTTATCGGGAAGCATCGCCTTGGCAGCAATGGCTATATTTATTCCTGCCTGTGCTAGTGATGTAGCTGAAACAACTGCTCCTGGAGTGGATGAGAACGTCTCTACAGAGGAGGTGGCAGAGAACACAGATGAACTCTTTGGTAAGACGGTGACTCTTAGAAGTGAAGTCGGCAAGAAACTTGATGATATTAGTTTTACTGTCGATGACGATGAGTTTTTCAGTGGTGAAGAAATTCTAGTTGTTAATGCCTCCGGCCAGCCTTTTGTTTTGCCGACTGACGATACAGAGGTACAAGTTACAGGTGAGGTTCGCCAGTTCAGAGCAGTTGAGTTCGAGCCAGATTTCGATTTCGACTGGCAACCTGGTACAGATTACGAAAACAAGCCTGCGATTGTTGCTCAGTCGATTGCTCTAGCACCGGAACCGGATGAAATTACTGAAAACCCAGAAAAATTCTATAATCAGCCTATTGCCGTCGAAGGTGAAGTTGCAGAAATAGTCGGTCCCAATGCATTCACTCTAGAAGATGAGGAACTTGTAGGCGGCAGCAACTTATTAGTTTTAAATCGAACAGCGCCGGCACAAGCACTCAATGATGATGAAGTAGTTGTAGTAACTGGTCAGGTTCGTCCATTTGTACTGGCTGAAATCGAGAGAGACTACGATTTAACCTGGGATTTGGATCTGCAAAGCAAGCTAGAAGCTGAATACCAAGAAAAGCCCGTACTCATTGCTGATACTGTTTATCCTTCAGCCCAATAAAGACTGCTTTATCTAAAAATATTGTCTTCATAGTCTGCACAAGCAGGCTTTTTTTTTCTTTTTTATCCAAGAAAATTGCTTTGAATAGAGAATAAAACAAAATAATTTCCGGAAAATATTATTATCTCGATTAATAAGCTACTAAAGAATAATTAACTACTTTATTTAGGCTAATATCAATGTTGGGTGAATTAAGGTATGGCAAGCACTTCAGTAAGGTCATTCTTCAATTTCAGCTAACCTCATAGCGGTATATTTGCCGAATGATAGTGCTCGCTATTAGGTTTACACAAAATTTAAGTTTTTCTAGTGGTCATTTACAAAAAAACTTATACAATGGGTGTACACAACAGTTTTTTTTGAACAGTGACTCTTGGGAACTCCTTTTCAAAAAAGAAAGTTGCCTTGCAATAACCTGAGAAGTAATGCCAATTAATTATTGTTTGTCTGACTTTCTCCTTTTCACTCATGAGAAAAAGTGTTTTTTATTACCAATTGAGAGCCACCTCCTTAACAGAGACATAGAGACACTAGGTGGGTATGGAATTTGGTATTGAAAAAGCAAATTAGTATTACAGCACGTTCCGAGTCAGCGTGATACAATTCCCCCCTAAAGCCCTTCAGACATGCGCCGAAGACTTAGGACAAGGGGGGATGTACTTCATTGAGTTGCAAACCGCTGTAGAGTTTAAGTCAAATACTGCGCAAACGCGATCGCAAATATCCACTCTTAATAATGAGGTTATTCAAGGGAATATCGCACCTGTAAATGCGCAGAACTAGGCTCAAAGGTTTTAGTGTTACTGCACTTGCAAGTAACTAGATTGATGTTGGCTGAGAATGCTCTTGTTATCCTGCAACTCTGTTTTTGTTCACACTAATTAACCAGTTGAGAATTGAAAAATGCTAGATATTGCTGCGCATTATCGTATGAAGAAATTCCAAGTAATTATGCTGGGACCCAGTCTGGAAGAAAAGGGTGGAATGGGTTCAGTAAGCAATCTCATCATTAATACAGCTCCAGATGGAGTTCAAATTCAGCACTTTTCTACCTGGGATGGAGAAGCAAGTATAAACTCAAGAGCCAATAGGTTAAAAGTGTTTATATTTACACTGATGACTTTCTTGGGGAAATTGTTCCTGGGTGAAGTTGATCTAGTTCACCTTCATATGGCTGAAAGGGGTAGCGCTTTACGAAAGTCTATCCTAATACTTCTGGCTAGGGCGTTTCGTAAGCCTGTAATTATCCATGCTCATGGCTGCGAGTTTCATTTATTCCATGCTAACCTTTCCCCGTGGAGTAAGCTAATACTCAATTGGATATTGCAACAATCTACCTATTTAATAGCTTTGTCAGAGAGCTGGAGAGAATTTTACATCAGCACTTGTGGCTTGAAGCCAGAACAAGTAATACTGCTCCCTAATCCAGTAGAAATTCCTGAATACATTCCAGAACGTGCCAATTCAGACAAACTGCATTTTGTCTTTTTGGGACGCATTGGCAAACGAAAAGGAGCATTTGACTTACTTCAGGCTTTTGCTGATCTCGCCCCTGATTGTAAACAACAGGTAAAGCTAACTATGGCGGGAGTTGGAGAAATACTAGAAGCGGTCAACTTTGCCAAAAGCCTCAATATAGGGCAGCAGGTTACCTTCCCTGGCTGGGTAAATAAGGCTCAACGCAATGAATTGCTCTCTCAAGCAAATGTCTTTTTGCTACCTTCTTATAATGAAGGTTTACCGATGGCATTACTAGAGGCCATGAGTTGGAAATTACCGGTAATTACTACCCCAGTAGGGGGAATTCCTGAAGTAATTACTCATGCTGAAACTGGTTTATTAATAGAGCCAGGTGATGTCAAAAGTTTAACCAAGGCAATGCAATCTTTGATTGAAAATGAGTCTTTAAGACTCAGTCTAGGAAATGCTGCTCGCAGAAGAGTATCTCCCCTTGATGTTAAAAAATACAGTTGTTCACTGTTTAGCCTCTATTGCTCTGCCTTGAGAACCGAAAAAAGTCGAGAAGCTGAGATTGAGTGGCTTAAAGAACAGCTAGTAGAGGTTAAGGTAGTTAGAGATAATCTACAACAAGACTGGGAGCAACTTAGAGAACAGGTGGGCAGCTTACAACACCAAATAGAAGAACAGCAAAAGGCTCTCCAAGAGGTTCTTAGACAAATGGAGAAAGCCAAAGATAGTCTCCCTGTGGCTTAACTAATTTCTACGATCAAGCTGACTCGGTAGTATTACCTAGAGGGGAGCTTATACTCATAAAACACTGGCATAAGATAAACTTAGTAGGCAGGGGGATCGCTAACCAAACAGAAAAATTATAGTTCGAGCAATAGGTGATTTTCCGGATGTCCGAGTCCCTAAATGGAATTATGATTACTTGACATAAGTTCTAGAGAATTACTACTTCTTTTAAGGGTTTCATGGCACTTCAAGAGTATCCAGAAGACATAGATTTTCAGAAGTATTGGCTGATTCTTAAACGACATTGGCTACTAGCAACAGGTGTCTGGGGCATTGTTGTCATCATCGCCACCTTGATGGCATTTTCAGTAGAACCCAGATATGAAGCATTTGGTAAACTGAAATTTAAGAAGCAAAATGCCACTTCTGGTTTAGTGACAGAAGCAGGAGAAAAAATTGGCAAATTAGATTCTTTAAATACCAAGGATACACCTCTAGATACGGAAGCAGAGGTAATTCGCTCTGCACCAATTGTGAATCAGACTATAGAGGCATTAAATCTCAAAGACGAAGAGGGTAAACCCGTAACCTACGAAGAGTTTCTGCAAAGCCTTAATGTAGAAGGGATTCGGGGAACCGATATCCTGATTATTTCCTATCAAAGTAGAGCAACAGAGGAAGCCGTCGAAGTAGTTGATACAGTCATGGCACTCTACACCAAAAATAATATTTTGGTTAACCGCTCTGAGGCGGTTGCAGCTCGGAAGTTTATTAGTGAACAGCTACCGAAAACTGAACAAATTGTTCGTAAAGCAGAAGCTAGTTTACGTAATTTCAAAGAGCGCAATAATATCGTAGATCTTGAGCAAGAAGCTAAGTTTGCTGTGGGAGCTATTGATACCTTAGATAGTCAAATAAAACAGTCTCAGGCTGAACTAGAAAAAGTAACGGGTCAAGTTGGAGAGCTTCAGCAAAAGCTAGGCACATCCTCAGAAGGAGCCTTAGCTCGTAACTATCTGAGTGAGTCTTCCGGAGTCCAACAGGCGCTTGTAAAGTTGCAAGAAGTCGAAGATCAACTAGCTGTTGCGCGAAGCCGTTTTCAGGAACAGCACCCAAGAATTATTGCTTTAGAGAGCGAGAAAGCCTCTCTAACAGAGCTGCTAGAAGGGCGGGTAAGTAAGGTTATTGGTAAGCAACAAGCTCCAGACGGAATTTTTCAGACAGGGGAGCTTCAGGAAAACCTCAGCGAATATTTAGTTATTGCGGAGGCACAACGTCTGGGAATAATCAAACAATTAGAGTCTCTCAATCGTATTCAGTCAGTCCAAAGACAACGAGCCAAAGTTTTACCAGAACTAGAACAAACACAACGTGATTTGGAGCGACAGCTAGAAGCTGCTCAATCTACTTACGAAATTCTCCTAAACAATCTCCAACAAGTACAAATTGCCGAAAATCAAAATGTAGGTAATGCTCAAATTATTAGTGAAGCTGTCGCCTCAAAGTATCCAGTTTCTACCAGTAAAAAAATAGTTATTGCGGCAGGCATTGTCGTAGGCAGTCTGCTTTATATCGTGACTGCATTTATCTTAGAGTTAGCTGATCCATCTATTAAAACAACTAAAGAAGTAAGAAATATTCTGAAGTATACATTGCTGGGAATGATTCCTTCTTCAAGAAAAAAACTCACTTTCTCAGGCATAAAAACTACAGGTACTGCACCAGAACGCCAGGTTAGGGATCTGCCTGACTCCCTAATTAGCGAAGCCTACAAAATGCTGCAAGCAAACTTGAAGTTTCTCAGCCCAGATCGTGAGCTAAAAGTTATTGTTGTTACCAGTTCTGTTCCTAAGGAGGGTAAGTCTACAGTCTCAGCAAATTTGGCTATGGCGATCGCTCAACTAGGGAGCCGCGTTTTGTTGATTGATGCAGATCTGCATCATCCACAACAACATCATATTTGGGAATTAACTAATGAGGTGGGATTAAGTGAGGCTATTGTTGGTCGAGCTGAATTAAATAAGTCTGTTAAAAGAGTAACAGATAACCTCGATGTTCTGCCATCTGGGGTTGTTCCTCCGAATTCTTTAGCTTTACTTGATTCAAAGCGCATGAATTCATTAATTGAGGATTTCTCCAAAGCTTATGACTTGGTGATTATCGATACTTCTCCTCTTTTACTAGTAGCTGATGCTCTAACATTAGGAAAAATGAGTGATGGTATTTTATTAGTAGTTAGACCAGGGGTAATAGATACCGTTAGTGCTAACGCGACGAGAGAGCGTTTGATACAATCTGGTCAAAATGTCCTGGGTTTAGTAATTAACGGTGTAATAGTAGAAAATGAGCCGGACAGTTACTTCCATCATGCTAAGTCTTATTCCGATAAAGTGGCTAAGCAACCTATAACTTCTGTTTTTAAGTCTTAGTTTTTTATTTACTTAGTCTATTTTTAATTCAATAAATTAATTAGTGAGCCAGTGTGCTTATTTAGAAGCTTGTGAAAGCTTCTATTTTCAACAAATTTGCAAGTTGAAGCACACTATTTTGAGATTATTCAAAAGGATAAAAATATTGCCCCCCTGAATGAAAATTATATTGCGTGCCAATAAACTTTAATTCTCAAATATGTTAAATAAATTAAAAGCAGTACTTCAAAATACTAGTCCTAACTTGCGTAAAATTCTCGGCAATATTAGCTGGTTATTAGCTGAGCGCATTCTACGCATGATTGTCGGCTTTTTTGTGCTTGCTTGGATGGCCCGTTATCTGGGAGCAGAGCAATTTGGTGTACTAAACTACGCAATCGCCTTCGTTTCAATTTTTACAACTTTTGCCCAATTAGGTTTAAACCATATTGTGGTGCGGGACTCTGTTAGTGAATTATCTAGCAAGGATGAAATTCTTGGTACTGCTTTTTTCCTCAGGCTAAGTAGCGGGGTCGGCGCTTTTTTGTTGGCTACTGCAAGTATTTTTTTGCTGCGTCCTGACGACCCACTAAGTCGTGTTTTAGTCGTAATCGTTGCAGCCAGCTTAATTTTCCAGGAGTTTGATGTCATAGATTTTTGGTTTCAGTCACAGATTCAGTCAAAATACGCAGTTTTGGCAAAGAATACAGCTTTTATTATTATGACGCTGGTGAGAATTGCCTTACTGCGGAGTCAAGCTCCCCTAGTTACTTTTGCTTGGGCATTTTTAGTGGAAAGTGCTTTGACGGTCATTGGTTTAGTAATTGTCTATCAAAGGAGTGGGCAAAAAATTCAGGCTTGGCATGGTAAGTGGCTTCGAGCAAAAAGTCTGATGAAGGTAAGCTGGCCGCTAATATTTTCTAATTTAGCGATTGTGGTTTATTTACGGATTGACCAAGTAATGCTGGGACAGTTGGCTGATGATAATGCGGTTGGTGTTTATTCAGTAGCAGTGCGACTATCGGAAGTTTGGCCATTTATGGCAACGGCTGTTGTCAGATCAGTGGCATCTTCGATTATTGAAGCTAAGAAAGTTAGTGAAGAACTCTACTACGAAAAAATTCAACAAGTATCCAATTTATTGGTATTGATGGTTTATGTTATAGCTATCCCTATAACCTTTTTTTCTACTCATCTAATTACCTTAGTATTTGGCCCTGAATATTCAGCAGCAGGAGTAGTATTGTCAATTCATATATGGTCATCTGTATTCGTCTTCTTGGGTTATGTAAAAGAAGTATGGATAGCCACAGAAGAGTTGGCTGGATATGCTTTAGTTTCTAGCTTTGTTGGAGCCGCGATCAATATTTCATTAAATTTATGGCTGATACCTATTTACCGAGAGGCTGGTGCAGCAATAGCAACAGTCATCTCTTATGGATGCGCCGATTATGTTATGTGCTTTTTATATCCCCAGGCTCGTAAGTTCGGTATGGTAATGACTAAAGCGATGGCTCTCAATGTATTTACTCAAATAAAGATGCGTTGACAAAAATACTCACAATAAATATGTTCTCTCGAAGATTCTGTTAGTTAGTATTTGTAATTACTTGCAAACTAAATAACAATAAGTAAGTAAATACAGGAAATATAGTATGAATAGTAATCCTTTAGTTAGTATTTTAATTAACAACTATAATTACGCTCGTTTTCTCCCAGAAGCTATTGATAGTGCTCTAAACCAAACTTATTCTAACATCGAAGTGATTGTAGTTGACGATGGTTCTACGGATGACTCTCGAAAAATTATCAAAACTTATGGAGATAAAATCGTACCAATCTTAAAACAAAACGGTGGGCAGGCTTCTGCTTTTAATGCAGGCTTTGCTGCTAGTAAGGGAGAGATTATCTGTTTTTTGGACTCCGATGATATTTTTAAGCCCGGAAAAGTTACAGATATTGTTAATATATTTGCCGAGAATCAAGATGCAGGCTGGTGCTTTCATGCTCTAGAATTTGTCGGTAATAATTCTCAAAAATTTGTTCCAGAAACGTATAATGGCGTATCAGGAAAATACGATATTAGATCAGATATCCAGCGAGGTAAATTAAACGGAAAACTGCCGTTAGCTGGTACTGCCACTTCTGGTGTTTGCTTGAAGCGTTCGCTTCTACAGTTAATTTTACCAATGCCGGAGATTATTAAAATCACCAGCGATGATTACATCAAATATACTGCTTTGGGTATAAATCAAGGTTATATAAAATTAGAGGCTTTGGCGCTACAAAGGATACACGATAGTAATGCTTATACCCTGAGAAATGACAAACAGAAACTCAGGGCAAAAATACAAGTTTTAACTGCTTATTGGATGAAAGCTAATTTTCCTAGCTTATCTACTTTTACTAACAATATCTTCGCAGCAGGAATGAGCATCTACTGGCGCAATGGAGGTATTGAATCTGAATGCCAGAAACTTGTCAAAAATTACCTGTCATCAACAACATTTTTAGAAATGTTTGAGATTTATGTGAGGGCTTTTTACTACCTTCTAAAACCATGAATCCACTATTAAACTTTCTAGAAAAGAAGTTTACAATTTTTTCCTTGACTTTTTTGACAGGACTGTGGCGTTTCCAGAGTTTATATTCTGACCCAGACCCCAAATCTGATGGACTTTCTGCACACAATCCTTTAGATCCTCTAATGTCGCTGTTGCAGTATGGAATTTACGCAGTGGCATTCTTCCTAATTATCGCCCGTTGGAAAAGCTCTACTCGTACTGCCTTAAGAGATCAACTTGTTTGGATTTTAGCAGGAACTGCTTTGATCTCATTCCTTTGGTCTGATTTTCCCGATTGGTCACTAAAGAAGGGTATCACCACATTACAAACAACTTACTTTGGCTTGTACATGTCTTCCCGCTTTAGTTTAAAACAACAGCTACAGATGCTGGCATGGGCTTTGGGGATTGTTGCTGTGCTGTCGCTATTATTTAGCCTAGCGTTCTCAGGAGCTGCCATAGAAGCTGGGGCAAATGAAGGAGCTTGGCGTGGACCATTTGTGCAGAAAAATATCCTAGCTCGTCTTGTTGTTCTTGGTGCAATAGTTTTCTTGCTACTTACTCTGGACAGTCCTAGACCTCGTTACCCTCTCTGGGGTGGCTTGCTCCTCTCAGTTGCTCTAATTCTGCTGACAGGCTCCAAAACGGCTCTACTACTATTTATAATAATTGTACTTGTTCTACCTCTGTACAAATCTCTGCGATACAGAGACACGATAGTCATTCCTCTAATCATAGCTGTAATTCTGGTGACGGGAAGTATAGCGGTTTTGCTTATTGGTAACTGGGAAAACTTACTCCTAGGCCTAGGAAGAGATCCAACTCTGAGTGGCCGCACTGATCTGTGGGAATTGGCTATTGAGAAGATTGCGGAACGCCCCTGGTTAGGTTACGGCTATCAAGGATTTTGGCAAGAAGGAGGGGGAGCTGAGGTTATTTGGAAAGCAGAAGGGTATAAGCCGCCCCATGCTCATAACGGTTTCGTCAATATAAGTCTTGATTTAGGTTTGGTAGGGCTGGCACTTTTTTTACTAACTATTGCCATAACTTATATACGCTCAATAGCTTGGTTGCGCTCAAGTAAAACGGCTATTGAGCTATGGCCAATCTGTTATGTGACCTTCTTTTTTATGTACAACCACAGTGAAAATACAATAATTGAGCACAATTCTCTTTTCTGGACTTTGCTGGTAGCTGTATCTCTTTCTCTAAAGCGCATTAAGTCAAGGGAATCTGATCAGGATGAAGAAACTGAAGAACACTCTGAATATATCAAAATTACTGGACATGGTTAAAGCACAATGGTCTACTTTTTTTATCGGCTTTTCATGTTAGTACCCTGACAAAAAAGTTATGAAAGAAATTTCGTGTATTTAAAATCCAAGAAGTATAAGCAATACAACCAATCTTATTATTAGCTTGCTATGAACTTAACTATAAAATCAAATCCTGATTTTTCATCAAAAATGTCAAATTCCACCACTGACATAGCTATTTTCATGATGGATCTTTTAGGTGGTGGAGCCGAGATAGTAATGCTCAATTTAGCCCGTGGTTTTGCGGAGCAGGGGCTAAAAGTAGATTTAGTTTTAGTAAAAGCAGAAGGGGCATATCTGTCTCAAATTCCTGCAAAAGTGCGAGTCATAAAACTAGAAAGTCCCCGACTACTAAAGAGCATTCCTGACTTAGCAGACTATTTAAAAAAAGAGCAGCCAGCAGTCTTAATCTCAGCTTTAGAAGATACGAACATGGTAGCTCTTTGGGCTAGACAACTAGCTGGTGTCTCTACCAAAGTGATGGTGACTGTACACAATAATCTCTCCCGTGAGGCGCAAAACGCCACTCAGCTAAAGCGAAAATTTACACCTCAATTCGTTAAGTGGTTTTATCCTTGGGCTGATTGGGTTGTGGCAGTCTCTCAGGGTGTAGCCGATAACTTGATAGATATTGGTTTGCCCTCAGAAAAGATCAAAGTTATCTACAATCCTATCGTTACACCAGAGTTGAATGAAAAACTTCGAGAATCCCTTGATCACCCCTGGTTTTTACCTGATCAGCCCCCCGTAATTTTGGGTGTGGGACGTTTAGAAAAACAAAAAAATTTTGCTACTTTACTCCGTGCCTTTGCCAAAGTAAGGCAACACTATCCCGTCCGATTAATGATTTTAGGAGAAGGAAGTGAACGTTATCATCTAGAATCTCTAGTACAAAAATTGGAGATAGCAGAAGATGTAGTTTTTCCTGGATTTGTAGGCAACCCCTATGCTTACATGAAGCAAGCCGCATTACTAGTTCTTTCTTCATCTTGGGAGGGCTTTGGCAATGTTTTAGTAGAAGCTATGGCGGCGGGAACTCCAGTTGTTTCTACAGATTGTGAAAGCGGTCCAGCAGAGATTTTAGCAAATGGTCAGTACGGAAGATTAGTAGCTGTGGGAGATAGTGAGGATATGGCAAAAGCTATTGCTACAACGCTTGAGGATAGTCAAAATGAAGAACTTCTCAAACAACGAGCAAATGAGTTTTCACTAAAAAAAGCTCTTATACAGTACAAGGAGTTATTACAATATAACAACAATCCTTGATAACTTTTAAGTAAAAAGAAAAATGTTAAAAGACCTTCAAGTCGATATTGACCGATATGTCTTCCTGGATAATTACCCTTGGCTATTCACATTCCTATTCACTCAGGGATTATGGATTATGGCTCAATATAGATTTAGTTATTGGGTAAATACCCAAGTCCATCTACCGATAATTCGGCAAGTATTAAAAGTATTTTGTGCTATTTGGCGAAAGCTAATTGAAATTCTTACTGGAAGTGAGTTTCCTAATAGAGCCAAAATTGGTAAAGGACTTTATATGCCTCATGCGACTGGAATTATCCTTCATATTGATTCCCAAATAGGTGAATACTGTAACTTAGGTCACCAGGTAACCATTGGCGTGGGTGGACGAGGAGAAAAACAGGGTACTCCCCAACTAGGTGATCGAGTTTTTGTGGGACCCGGCGCAAAGATATTTGGGCCGATTACTATCGGTAATGATGTAGCCATTGGAGCTAATGCTGTGGTTACAAAAGATTTGCCAAATAACGCTGTTGCTGTAGGTATTCCTGCCAAAATTATTAGCTACAAAGGCTCTCAAGATTTTATCCGTTATCGGAATCAGTTGCCGATCAAAGAGCCTTGCGATTGTTCTCCCTCCTTAATTTCTATTGACGTAGATGAATAAGAATTTGCAACTTAAGATCAGTATTGGTATACTCGCTTACAATGAGTCCTCCTCAATTGGCTCAGCATTACGGTCACTATTACAGCAAAGCCTTTTCCAAAAGCCTGACCCTAACATAGTCATTGAGATTGTAGTCGTGCCTAATGGTTGTACCGACGACACTGCTGCTTTTGCCAGTCTTACACTCAAGGAGTTAGTTACCGAGTCGGCAAATTCAAATGTTCGCTGGCAAGTTTGTGAGGTAGAACAGCCAGGAAAACCCAATGCTTGGAATCTTTACGTTCATCAGTTCTCGGACACTACCGCTGACTACCTATTTCTGATGGATGCGGATATTAAGTTTCTTGACCCCGATACCCTCCGTTCCATGATCGATACTCTGGAGTCTACACCTGATGCCTGGATCTCCGTAGACAAACCAGTCAAGGATGTAGCACTCAAAGAAAAAAAGAACCTTATAGAAAAGCTCTCAGTTTCAGTCTCGGGGTTATCTGGAAGTGGTGGTGCAGCTTGGATTTGTGGTCAACTATACTGTGGCCGTGCCAGTGTCTTACGCCGGATCTACTTACCTTCTGGTTTGTCTGCTGATGATAGCTTCCTCTACACAATGGTTGTCACAGATTGTTTAACTTCCCCGGACGTTTTTGAGCGGGTAGTTCTTGCTAAATCTGCCTCCCACATTTTTGAGGCTTATACCAATCTCAATCACCTACTACGCCACGAGCAATGGTTGGTAGTCTCCAACATCATCAACTCGTTTGTCTACGACTACTTGCGAGCAGGCTGCAATGAGACACAAGATGTTACTTTACTGATCAAGGAAAAGAATGACCAAGATCCCCTCTGGGTTTCTCAAATTATTCAGACAATGGTGTCAAAAAAAGGCTGGTGGTTAATTCCTCCAGAGTTACTGTTCCGAAGATTTAAAAACCTACGGCATAAACCTCCACAAAAAGTCTTGTTCCTAATTCCTTTGGCTGTCACAGCATTTTTTGTGGATTTACTAATTTTATTAAAAGCTAATCGACAGCTACATTTAGGTAGTGGCCTAGGCTATGGTGGTAAGGGCGCTTAACAAGATATCTTAGCTATATGTTAATGATTTTTCCAACTTGATTAATGGCATTCTAATTAATTATTAGAACTATTCAGCTTTAGTCAAGAAATACTAGCTTGATAAACCCATGAAAAAGGTTAATTCTTGGGTGCATCGTTTTTTTGCTTAAGTGCTTTTTTAATGAACCATCACACGACTTTCTAGATGTAGGAACAGAAAATTTACTCTGACGACTGCTTTGCTTTCTTCAGCCGCGTTAAAACGAGTAGAAACAAACAACTATTCTAGATATTTGCAAAAATGTAATTTAACTAAATATACTATTGATTTTCTATTAGTAAAGCCATTACTAGTAGATTTTTTTTATAAAAAAATCCATCAAAAAAACTTGACGCTAAACAAGACAAAGGTTAATCTTAGATTAACAAGTTAACTTTAGGTTAACTTTAGGCTAAAACCAATAAATTTAAATCTAATAAATGGAGTATACAAGTTCATATGAATCTAACTTTTTTCGTTTCTCCAAAAAGAATATATCGTTTTATGGTGATTTTTGTTGTTAGTATCTCCTTGATTAGCATAACAACCCAGATCACTCTAAAAATAGTAAGTCAAACTCCTTTAGTATATATATTGGCTAAGTTGTTTGATGTTGATGGCGAAAGAAATATTCCAGCTTTGTATTCGTCAATTTCCTTACTATTTTGTTCTGTTTTGTTAGCAGCAATCGCTTTTATTAATTTTTCCAATAAAGCTCGTTATACCGTTCAATGGCTAAGTTTGTCCTGCTTATTTCTATTGTTTGCATGGGATGAAGCTGTTCAACTTCATGAAGAACTGACAAATGTCCCATTTTTGTCTGAAATATTAAGGATCCTAGGAATACGAGACCAGGCAATATTTAACTATACCTGGGTTGTTGCCGGTGTGATTTTTATCTTCTTTTTCACAATTGCATACTTCAAGTTTTTCTTGTCTTTTCCTTTTCGTACCAAAAGACTATTACTTGTCTCTGGAGGTCTTTTTGTATTCGGCGCTTTAGCTATGGAAATGATAGGAGGTTCACTTTTAGATAATTTTGGAATAGAAAGCCTAGTTTATATTGGTGGAACTCATATTGAAGAATTTTGCGAGATGCTGGGCATTGCACTTTTTGTATACACTCTTCTTCTTCAATTAAGATTATCTGTTAGAGAAGTTAATTTTGTTTTTGAAAATAAAAGAACAAGGGGCGAATATTTGTTAGATGATCGTAAGCTAAAAAATTAAAGGAAATTGTCTTATGTTAAACTTCACAGAGTAAAGGGTGGATATAGGTCAAATTGTAAACAACAGATGAGCAAGTTTCACAGGAATGAAATTTATTAGAAAAAATCTGAAAAAAGATATCTTGCTCTATCTGCTGTTGGCACTACTTGCCCTTTTCTTAACAGTTTATGCAAGAAGTCGAAATAGTCTATTTGCCATACCAATAAACAGCAGTCTATCTACACTACCAACCGAAAAAAGTTTGTTTACCACACCTAATGGTGAACTATACGAGTGGAGTGATGTCAAAATTGGGGCAGGTGGCTTTGTTACAGGTTTAGTTATTCATCCTACCGTTCCTGATATCGTGTATGCTCGCACCGATGTAGGTGGTGTGTTTCGCTGGAACCCAGCTAACCAAACCTGGAAGCAGTTGCTAAGAGCAGATAATGTACCTCATCAGACACCAATCAACATTGAAAGCGTAGCGATCGCACCCAGTAACCCCAACATTCTCTACGCCGCTACAGGAGCTTATACCAAAACTGATGAAAAAGGCGTAACCCCTGGAACACTACTCAAATCCTCAGATCGTGGCAATACCTGGCAAGTTCTCAACCTCAAACTTCCGATGGGGGGTAATGAACCCTGGCGTTGGACGGGAGAACGCCTTGCCGTAGACCCCAATAATACTAGTGTTGTCTATTTTGGCTCTCGCTTAGATGGATTGTGGCACAGTGAGGACAGCGGTGCCTCTTGGAATCAGGTAAGTCCGTCAATGGTTCCCCTCGGTGAGCCTCACCCAGAAACCGACCGACGAGCAGGGGTAACTTATGCTGTATTTGACCCCTCATTGGGTACTGTTGATGGCAAGACGAAGGTGATTTACGCTGGTGTATCTGGTAAGGGTATTTACCGCACTACTGACGCAGGTACTACCTGGCAACTCTTAAGTGGTGGTCCTTCTACAGACTTGGTTCCTCAACAGGGTGCACTCACGAAAAATGGAGAATTAATCACCACCTTTTATCGGCAACAAGATGACTCTCGCGGTGGTGTCTGGAAATTTGCACGGGACAGTTGGCAAAATATCACTCCAGAACAGGGTAAAAATTACTCCGCCGTGGCGGTTGATCCTAACAAACCAGACACCATCTTTGTTGTTACTTATCCTATGACCCCTAACGGTGTCTATCGTTCCGATAATGGAGGTGCCAACTGGGTAAGTTTAAAAAACCGTTTGGATAAACTTCCCTGGTGGCCCTCCTGGAGCTTTTGGAGTCTTTCTGGAGGTATCGCCGTATCTCCATTTCATCCAGGACAAGTTTGGCTGACTAACGGTATTGGTGTTTGGCAAACAGAAAATGGCTATGACAATCAGGTTAAATGGTCAGCAGCCGTGAACGGTATAGAAGAAACCGTCACCTTTGATGCCATCAGCACTCCAGATGGAGCAAGTTTGATTACTGCCATTGCTGATTTTGATGGGTTTCGCCACGAATCCCTGTCTTCTTTTCCCAAAAAAAGCCACGAGAATGAGGTTTTTAATACAACAACTAGCATTGCTTATAGTAGCAAAAACCCCAACTTCGTGGTTTCAGTCGGAGCCAGCCATCACGAACCTTGGGTAAGGCGTGCAGGATTTTCCACAGATAATGCTAGAACGTGGCAGAACTTTCCTTCAATTAAGAAGAAAACCCATCCTGATGACTTAGTTTTTGGCAATGTTGCCGTATCTGCCACAAACACTAAAAATATTGTCTGGCAACCTAGCAATAGTAAACCGCCATATTTCACAAAAGACAGGGGAGCCACTTGGCAAAAAATTAGTTTTTTTGAACAGCAGGAAATTGGCTCTAACATCCATAGCCACCTCTGGAATCGCCAGCAAGCTTTAGCTGCTGACTCTGTACAAGGTGGCACGTTTTATCTATATCACCAGGAAAAGGGACTGCTGCTATGCACCAGGGATGGTGGAGAAACCTGGAAAGTTGCTAACAATACATTGCCTTCCAGGATATGGAACGGAGCTAATCTCAAGAGCGCACCGGGTATGGCAGGTGAGGTTTGGGTTAGTCTTAAAGAACAGGGTTTGTATCGCTCTAGCAACTTTGGACAGGACTTTGTTAAAGTGGCGATGGTTGAGGAAGCTCAAGTTCTGGGATTTGGCAAAGCCGCTGCTGGTACAAGTAATCCCACTATTTTTATTCAGGGCAAAGTAGAGGGTAACTCAGGAGTTTTTCGCTCCATCGACTTAGGTGCTACTTGGGTTAGAGTAACCGACTATCCCGATAGATATTATGGAGAATCTCGTGTTTTGGTAGGAGATATGAATGTCTTTGGACGGGTTTTCCTCGGCACAGGCGGTAATGGATTTATTTATGGACAACCAAGCAAGCTTACCCAGAAAATTTCACCATGAATGCTTAATGTTTTGATAGGAATACTTCAATAAAACTATCAATGACTAATCAGTTGTCGAGAGCTTCCGAGATTATGACCTTAAAAACCCGACTCTGTAGTCTGTTCATCTGTTTTTTTTTAAAACCAAAATCCCTTTTGAGTTAACTTGGTAGGCTTCACCGACATAGCCAGTCCGCTCGTAAAGGAGTTGGTGAATATATTGATCTAGCTCAACCTCGTCAGGGATTTCTGGGCGGTAGAAGTCTTTAATTTCTTCTTCGACGCCCATCTTTTCCAGGCGATTGTGCAGTTTCTTCGCATCTCCTTCAAAGTAAGCAGTTCTCGCTGTTTCATCTTGTAAAAAATCTAAGACGATGAAAACTGGAACACCGCCAATTGTCAAATTTTCTCCCTTACTGATGAGGAAAATTACTCCAACACTGATGGGGAGGAATACAAAAAGGTAAATAATCGTTACGATTGTTTGAGTACTCTTCTTGGAAGAACGGTAGATTGTTCTGCTTGATTGGGCAGCAGGTTTCCTCATCATCGCTAGCTTTGATTTGCGACTCCACCTTAACCTGAGACTGATGTCTACTGCCATAAGTAGCCCTCTAAAAACACTTGCAACTGAAGAAGTTTAATCAATTCAAGTATTTGCAACACTTCTGGGGGATGGCTGATCGCTTATTGCTATGTCAGATTAGTAATCTAGGGCAAAAATTTTCTTCCGGTGTCGCTCATAACCGAAGAGTATTCTATTTAACCGCTTCTTTACCAAAAATTTATATGATTAGGTATTTTCTTAAGAAAATTTTTATGTAAAATGTTCGTATTGGGCAGTATCTTGGATGGGGTGAACAAACACAAAACTTCATAAAACTACTCAAAGACACAGTCGGGCAACCACAAATAAATTATGTCTGTTTCCCTACTGGTCTTTGCCTTTGACTGAGTAATGCTTGATCTAGTTAAGCGATTTTCAGGGTGCTCTTGGGGTTGCTAAGCAACTCCGCTAGATCAAATCAGACTAAACCAGACTGTTTGCCGATATGTCCTGGTGATAACTGCCCAGGCCTTTATTATCCTTCCCTCTTTAGCAATAACTAGGGGAATATACCAGCGCACAAACTATTTAGATTGTGTCTCTGGTCACTCTGTCTGGGCTACTCTGTCTGGCTTTGGTAAACCTAATTACACCAACTTCTTAACCAGGAAATCGTGTTGACAACCACCACACTGCTCGATAAATCAAAGGCTGAGTTTTCTTCTGAGGTTTTAAAAGACGGGGAGTACTACGTTTTCACCCAACAGGAAGGAAGCTTAATCAGCATTGGATATCTTTACAGTACTTGGTACGGCTCACCTTGCGGTATGCGTATTGGTTTTTATCCAGTAGAGATAGGGAAACCCTTGTCATTAAGGAAAATCAGCGATAATGGCATTGACAAAGGTTACCTGAAAAAGTTTGCTTTTGATCGAGCTAACCCCTTACTAGCAGATCACGCTTGTGGTCATGCTATTCATTGGCTTCGTAATATGCGGCGTGAAAAGCTCAATCCCCAACTAGACGTTACCCAAGGATGTCGAGTCGGTACGCTCAAAGTCTCTGACGGTATATTAACTGCGATAAATCAGAAACATAAAGTAGCTGTTTGAGGTTAAGGCGATATTAATGGGTTTATTTTGCAGTTAATTGAATCGCGACCTATTTAGCCTGTCAAAGGCAGGATGACCGCAATATAGAACCCATTTGGGATCTATCTAGCCATTTGCCAGTCTTTTGAGCATCAGTCGGACAAAACAAAGATTAATTTTGGTGGTAGAATTCTCAAGAGTTTTTTCAAAGTTCTTGACCAAACTTTTACATCTCTCCATCCAAGAATTGCTTCTTTCAATAACCCACCTTGCTTTGACTGGAACAAAACCTGTTTTTCCTTCTTTTTCTTTTTGGGTTTTGTCTGGTTTGGCTGATAGATTAAATCTAATCTTGGTCATTATCTGGGGATAAACTTTTTTCAACTCTTCTGCCAATTTTTCAGGATGATATCCGTTGTCAAGAAGGATAGTAATTTTGGGAATATTGACAGGTTTAGATTGGAAATAATCAATATTATCTGAGAGCATTTCAATTAAGCCCCGGTCATCGGAAATCGATGCTTTGGTGCAGTGAGTAAAAAAAGGAAATCCCAAAGTATCTACGGCTAAGTGCCTTTTGATGCCGTTTGTTGATTTGTAAAAACAAAAACCAGACGATTCTTTACTAGCATTACAAGTGTTCTTTACCGCCTGTGAGTCAATAATTATTAAGGTTGTCCATAATGGTTTTTTTTAACCTTCTGCCGCAGTTGTCCATGCAGAATATCTCGTATTTTCTCAATTATTCCTTGTTCTCGCCACTGTTTGTAATGCCAAAATACAGTCGAATAGGGAGGTAGATCTTTTGGCAAATCACACCAATTACAACCATTTTTGAGTTGATAGAGAACCCCATCTAAAATTTCCCTCTTGCTCCATGTTGGGGGTTTGGTTCTTTTTTTCTTAGGTAGGAGGGGTTCAATAATTTCCCACTCTTTATCTGTCAAACTGCTTGAATAGCTCATTGTCTCTTAGATCAACTCAAGTTATGGAAGGTGCCAAGCACCTTCGACAAAGAACGGTGCAGGGCAATCACACAGTTCGAGTAAGTTTGTATTCGATAACCAGTATCTTGGATTATTATACCGGAGAATGTAAAGATACCAAATGGGTTCTATAAGAAAAATTATTGATCTAAGCCAAAGCAATATTTATTTAGGTACAGAACAGAATAGATTAGCGCTGCCGTGAGTAGCGCCCGATTAATTCTGACGAACCGAGAATGTAACCCTCCATAGCTGCCTGTAACTGAGCTTTAGTGGCACCAGGTTTTAAACCTAGCTGCCGACTGAGGGCGTAAACTTTGAAAAAGTAACGATGTACGCCACTCGGAGGGCAAGGTCCACCATAACCCAGCTTGTCAAAGTCACTTTTTCCCTGAACTCCCCCACCTGATAACATTGGTTCACCCGGTACGCCTTCGGGCAACTGACGAATATCTACTGGTAAATCGTAGAGAACCCAGTGGACAAAAGTACGCAGTGGCGCGTCGGGGTCATCACAAATAAAGGCAAAACTTTCAGTTCTAGCTGGCGGTTCCTCCCAAGCTAGGGGTGGTGAGATGTCTTGACCATCGCAGGTGTATTTAGCAGGAATCAAGCCATCAGCCTCAAAAGCGGTACTCTCAAGTTTCATATTGCTAATTGGTGTTGGTGACTGATTAATAGTTGAGCTATTGCTATCTTGAAGAATGCCATCAGTTCTCTCTTGGCAAGCAGTTAGGGGCAGTGCCATCAACCCTAGGAAACCAGCGCTTCGCTCTAGAAAAATTCTACGTAACATGACCAGGTTTTGAACTATCTTGCCATTAACTGACCAGGATTAATCGCCATTGCCTTCTGTTTAGGATACAGCTTCTTACTCTCATCATCCATAATCAAATATGAGGTTAAGGCAATTAGATATAAAACATTAAGAAAGATGGCAAGACATACACAAGCCCATATGTCCAAAACAATCAGCAAAAATCAGCCTAGCGGCGCTAAGGACATGACAAAACGCCAGATGGAGTACTATATGGGCGCAAAACTGCTGGAGATTGGCGTTAACCCAAAATCAGCAGTTTATCGATGGTCACTAGAAACGAAAGGTAACGACGAAGTTTGGACTTACAGCGCCTACTGGGGTGATTCTAAAGAGAAACTGGCAGAACAGGAATAGAAATCTATTGAGATAACTAGTAAGGGAAACTGGCAACTTGTGAGAAGCCAATTTCCCTTACTACTCCTTAAGCACTGAAGTACCTTGCCACCGGGTGATAAGCCACAATCGCAGTTGTGGACTGTTCAGGATACAACTGCTCACTCTCATCCATATAAAGATTAATGCGATCGCATCCTAATAACTCCAGCTGCTTGTATTGATCCTGCATATTTGGACAAGCTGGATAACCGAAACTGTACCTTGAACCTTGATACCGCTGCGCCAATACATCCCGAATATTATCAGGCTCCTGATTGCCAAAGCCTAACTCTCGACGAATTCGCGCATGTACCCACTCAGCCAAAGCTTCAGCCGTCTGTACTGCTAAGCCGTGGAAATACAGATAATCCGTATATTGGTTATCTGCAAATAACTTTTGCGCATACTCCGTGGCAATTTCCCCCATTGTCACCGCCTGCATTGGGAAGACATCCAACACACCAGACTCCCTAGTCGCATAAAAATCAGCAATACACAAGCGTCGTCCCGACTTTTGCCGTGGGAACTCAAAGCTAGTCACCTCCTGTAACCCCTCAGTAGTCCCTTGCTGGGAGTTATTCATTCCCTGTGGCTGATATACATACAACGAATTGCCCTCAGCCTGACAAGGAAAATACCCATAAACTACCTGAGGATGCAAGAGTTTCTCCTCCAAAATCCGCCCCTTCCAATCCTCTAGAATCGGATAAACCTTCTCAGCGAGAAACTCCTCATACTCCTCTCGCGATTGGCCTTGAGGCTTACGGAATTGCCACTGACCAGCAATAGTCGCCTGTAAATCTAGATACCAGAAAATCTCCTCTAATAGGATATCCCCAGGTTGCAATATCTGAGTACCCCAGAAAGGAGGAGTAGGCCGTTCAATATCCAAGGCGACTGCTTCGGAACGGCGAGTATCTTGGGGCGGTACAGGTTGCGGATTGGCTGGTTGTGTGTGGGATAGGTTTTCTGTGGAACTTTCAACCTTCGATTCTTCTTGGATTTGTGCCTCTACTTCCTGCAAAAACCCCCGCAAATTATCCCACTCACCAGCAACTTTTGCCGGCATCAACTTATCCATAAAATGCAAGTCAGAGAAAGCATCTTTTCCGTAAATTACCTTGCCTTGATAAGCATTCTGACAATCCTCGTGTACAAACTTTGGTGTCAGGGCAGCACCACCTAAAATTACTGGCACTGTTATCCCTTGCTGGTTAAAAGTCTCCAGGTTATCCTTCATAAAAGCCGTAGACTTCACCAATAAACCACTCATAGCAATACAGTCAGCATTGTGTTCTTTATAAGCATTAACAATGTTATCTACTGGCTGTTTAATACCTAAATTTACTACCTTATAGCCATTATTAGAAAGGATAATATCTACCAGATTTTTGCCAATATCGTGAACATCTCCTTTAACCGTGGCAATGATTACCGTTCCTTTGCCATTATTGCCTGCTTCTTCTTTTTCCATTAACGGCTCTAAATAAGCTACAGCCGTCTTCATTGTTTCTGCTGATTGCAACACAAAAGGTAATTGCATTTGCCCAGAACCAAAGAGTTCTCCTACAACTTTCATACCATCCAGCAAAAACGTATTAATAATTTCTAATGGCGGATATTTTTCTAAAGCTTTAGTGAGTTGTTCTTCTAAACCAATGCGTTCACCATCAATAATATGGCGCTTGAGGCGTTCTTCTACAGGGAGGTTTTCGTCTTGGGAGCGGTCGCGTTTTGTAGTTTTTCCTTCAAAGAGTGTTGTTAGTTCTCCTAAAGGATCATAAGTACAAATATCACCTGTAAACTGACGTTGATCATAAATGAGTTTCCGGCAAATTTCTTGATGTTCTGGCTCAATTTTTGCCAAAGGTAAAATCTTATTTGCACTAACAATTGCTCCATCCATCCCCACTTGCATTGCTTCATTGAGGAACATCGAATTGAGTACTATTCGTGCCGCTGGATTAAGTCCAAATGAGATATTAGAAACACCCAGCATAATGTGACATCCCGGCAATTCTTGACGAATGCGGCGAATTGCTTCAATCGTCGCTTTGCCATTTTCCCGATCTTCTTCAATACCCGTAGAAATCGGCAGCGCTAGGGTGTCAAAAAATATTTCATGGGGCGGAATACCATATTCTACCGCGTGCCTGTAGGCGCGTTGGGCAATGGCAAATTTCCGATCGGCCGTCCGTGCCATTCCCTCTTCATCAATGGTGCCAATTACCACGCCTGCACCGTACTTTTTCGCTAATTCTAGTACCTTTAAGAAACGCTCCTCTCCGTCCTCATAGTTAGTAGAGTTGAGGATACATTTACCCCCGGCTACTTTTAACCCTGCCTCCATTTTTTGCCACTCTGTGGAGTCCAGCATCAAGGGTAATGTCACGTTAGTTACTAGGCGCGACACTAATTCATGCATATCCCGTTCCCCGTCACGCCCCACATAGTCTACGTTGACATCGAGAACATGAGCACCTTCTTTTACTTGGGATTTTGCTAAAGACACCAACCCATCCCAGTCTTCATTATTGAGAAGGGTGCGGCATTTTTTGGAACCACTGGCATTGAGTCTTTCACCAACAATCAGGAAAGAGTTATCCTGCTCATAAGGTTGAGCACTGTAAATTGATGCTGCCGAGGGTTCATAATTGGGATGCCGCTCTTTTGGCTTCAGAGTTTTGGCAACTTCTGCTAATTGTTGAATATGCTCAGGGCGAGTACCGCAACAGCCACCAATCACCTGCACACCTAAATCTTCCACAAAGTGCATCAGAGCCATCCGCAGTTCCATTGGTGTTAGCTTATAGTGAGCTTGACCACCGATGTTTTCCGGTAATCCAGCGTTGGGAATACAGGAAACTACGAAAGGGGAATGCTCAGACAAATATTTAATATGTTCCTTCATCTTGTCTGGCCCTGTAGCGCAATTAAGACCAAGAATATCGATGTGGTAAGGTTCTAAAATCGTTAGCGCCGCACTAATCTCCGAACCCACCAGCATTGTACCCATAACTTCCATGGTGATGGAAACCATTACTGGGCGTCGTTCCCCATGGCGCTGAAATATTTCTTCTATACCATTAAGTGCTGCTTTGATTTGCAGCACATCCTGGCAAGTTTCCACAATGAACAAGTCAACCCCGCCGTCATACAGTCCCTGTGCTTGTTCGGCAAAGGAGGCTTGCATGGTGTCAAAATCAATATGCCCTAAAGTTGGCAGTTTAGTGGTAGGCCCGATAGAACCAGCAACAAACCTGGGCTTTTCCGGTGTAGAGAATTCCGCTGCGACGCGCTTGGCTAATTGAGCGGCTTGATGATTGAGGTAATATGCTTGATCTGCCAGGTTATATTCGGCTAGGACGATTGAGGCAGCGCCAAAGGTGTCTGTTTCAATGACATCTGCACCAACTTCGAGAAAGCGGCGATGCACTTTCTCAACAGCTTCTGGTTTGGTGTGTACTAAATACTCGTTACATCCCTCATACTCTGGACCACCAAAGTCCTCAGCAGTGAGATCTTGCATTTGTAGAGAGGTTCCCATTGCGCCATCAAAAACAAGGACAGGACGTTCTGGGCTATGGAGGCGAGTGAGGAAGGGAATGTTCATGAACTGCTTCTAAATATAGAGATGTGAGCTAGGTATCAGTAAAAAGATGCAACACCTTAAATCTTTTTACATTATTGTTCAAAATTTTTAGGGTTTGGCAAGGGACACATAGGCAAAATCCTTGAGTAATCAAGGATATCAGCCGAATTTTACTATCGGAATTTTGGCAATCGAGGTCTATTGTCATGACGGCTTATTGATTGAGTTTTCGCTATTGCTGTTTCGCCAGAACCATGAGATTATGTTATTAAGATAACTACAGTATCTCCAGTAATCTACAGTAGATTAGGGTCTCCTTGCTAGTCTCCAACTTTATTGGATTTCTAGCTCTATTATTCCGCTTTCGTAGAAACACTCTTCGCTAGGAAGGAATTGTTCGGCAATGACATCAGTTAGCATCGAACCTGAACTGCAACAGACTCAGACTATTTTTCCTCAGAAAACTGATAGTAAACTTTCCTCATCCCCTTCAGTTTGTCGGTGTTGTCAGTTCTATAAAACTCAGGGCCGCAATGGTGGTCAGTGTCAGAAGCTGGGAGTGCCTGTTTCTGGTCAGTGGTGTTCTTGTACTTTGGCACTATTGCCTTTTGCAGCATCTTGGCAAGTCGATGAATAAAAATAAGCAATGCCTAATCCTAACCGCATCAGTCAAAGTTCCGATGTCAAGCTACTAGCAGGAGTGAAATCTCGGTAAATAGTTAAACTGAACCGCATTTCAGTCAGTGTAAATCTTTTGTAAGATACCTTTTCGAGACATTCCTCCAATAATTAGTGACCATAATTTTCGGAATTGCCACAGATATAACACCTGTGGTGGGTCAGCAATGCGATCGCAAAGTTGTCTAATTTGATCTAAGATAGAAGCCACAGGTTCTCCAGTTGCCAACCAACTCGATAACGGATTTGACCACTGTAGAAGGAAGTGTTTAACAAGTTGGCGATCGCGTTGACTAACCCGATTCTTGACAGCTACTATATCGTACATGTCACTACGGTTTGGTCTTTGGGATTGTTTTAAGTAATCTTCCCTGAGAATTTTCCATTTATCAGACAGTAAGGGAGGTAAATCTCCGATTGTGTATTTACCTTGGGCTTCTAGGGGAATTCCTCCTATTTCAAAACTAAGCAAGCTTAAGGGTAAAAGTCTATTTTTAAGCATGAATTTGTATAAGTTTTTGAAAAAAGGAAGAATAACTTCTCGTTCTGCCACAAGGCAAAGTCCGATAGCAGCTTCTGAGTAGTCAGTCAAAGAAGTTTGAGAATTGTTTGTGCTAAGTAACTTATATTGTTCGTAGGAGTAGGATAGTTCTCTCTTGCTTGAATAGTTTAAATTTGCCCAAGCTTTATTACCAATTTCTTCGACAATTTTAGTGGTGATTACTTCAGAAAAAGATGGAGAGCATCCATCAATTAGCTTAGACTGCAACTGAGCCGCCAGAGCTTCTCTTTGTTTAATTTCTTTTTCTCTACCTTCAAGAAAAGTGTAACGTTCTTGAAGTTGTTGCATATGTTGGTTTGATATAGGACCAAATTCTTGCTTAAGAATGTAAATCTGGCGATGAAGATTAGTAATTTCTTGATTTTTTTCGCCAAATTTCTGTTTTAGTTCCTCCAACTGTAAGGCTTTGATGGCAGCCTGGATAAGGTTATCAAAACGTGGCTGAGAGATATCAACTTGTTTAGCTTCTTCGCGTTTTTTGCCCAGTAAACCAGTTTTATATCCTTGTTTAACAGCTAAAACTAAACCATCAGGGTTCTTAATTCTTAATTCCTGGCAGGAACCAAATTGAGAGAGACTACAAGTGTAGTGGCGTTTGTCGTATTGAAATTCAGCTTTCATCCTCAATAATTTATTACTGAATTTGACCAACAAATTGTTGATTTAGAACAACACTTGCAGTAGTTTTGAAGAGTACAGTTTTCTTTCTTCCTTTCTTTAGTCTAGGATAAATCGACGATTTTTCGAGGATACACCTCACAAAGATTTAAGGTTTTACCTCAAGGTGATTAAAGAGCGATAGTTATCGACCTATCCCAGAATTCTCATGAGGTAGTATTTCCCTAATTATCTATTCAATTGCCTCCAAGTTCTCAATTGTAAGAAACTTTTCTTCATCGGCTATCTGGGCACTGTAATCAATATTAATCTGAGTTGGGTAACCTAGGTTAGGGTCGTAGTTGACCAAAAGGTAGTCTGCTTTCTGGTCAATCGCATCTTGTATAACCTCAAAAAGCTTGCGAATCGAATTATATTCTTGAAAGAATTCTGGATTTACGGGTTGACCACTCTCAGCAGCGACAACCGAGGCAAATTCAGCGTTACGTACTTCAACTATCACTGGTTGGGTAACTTCAGTTAGGCAAAAACAACTGACACTCAGCGTGTAGCGATAGTTAACGATATCTTGCTGTGTCCACAGTCGCAAATTTTGCCTAAACTCTTGTGCTGATTGTTCTGATACTGGCTGAGTTTGCTGTAACTGCTGTGCTGTTGAAGTGTTACCAGAACCAGACACAATTACAAAAATCATCAATATTAAGGCTAACCAAAAGTAACGACGGAGTTTGGCTGATAAATGCATGTTGAGCGCCTCCTTGATAGGTAACTACGGCTAATTTTTAGTATTGACGTAGATTCTACCTATTTTGTTGTTGCTTTTCCTAAGAGGTGCGTTAAAAAAAATATAGGATCTACGCACCGCATGAGCCAGTTCAAGGGCTTGAGATTCCAGCTCCTGTAGAGCCGGTGCGCGAATGCTATTGCTCAGAATAACGTAATCTTGCACTCAGTGCGTAAGCCCTGATCACAACAAAGTCTATTCTCCAAGCAGCTCCTTGTGTGCAGTGTACCCAAATGTGGCAGTTCCGCAAAGCGCAAGTTATTCTTGTGCGAAGTATAACTCCTATTTAAAACTATCAAACAACAAAAATTAAAGATGAACGATTTCCAGGATGCGTTTATCTCCTATGGACGAGCAGATAGTAAGGTCTTTGCAACTCAACTCTATGCTCGACTCCTTGAAAAAGGATTTAAGGTTTGGTTTGACCAAAACGACATACCTCTCGGTGTTGACTATCAGAAGCAGATTGACGATGGACTTGAGAAGTCAGACAGCTTTTTATTCATCATTGCTCCCCACTCCATTAACTCACCCTATTGTGGTCTAGAAATTGAACTAGCACTGCAACGCAATAAACGAATTATTCCCCTATTGCATGTAGAGCAAATTAGCCTGGAAACCTGGCAACAGCGCAATCCTGGTCGCCCCTTCAGTGAGTGGGAAAATTACCAGTCAAAAGGTAAACACTCTAGCTTTCCGAATATGCATCCAGTAATCGGCAAAATTAACTGGGTTTATATGCGGGAGGGTATTGATGACTTCGAGAAATCCTTCGCCGGATTGTTGGAGATATTTGAACGCGATCGCGACTATGTTCATCAGCACACCTACTTTTTAGCAAAAGCACTCGAATGGAAAAAGCATCAAAAACAGTCTCGCTATCTGCTAGTTGGAGCAGAACGGCTAAAAGCAGAAACCTGGCTCCAATTCAGGTTTAAAGATAAACAACCTCCCTGTGAACCAACCGATCTGCATTGCGAGTTCATTTGCGAAAGTACCAAGAACGCTGAAAACCTGATGACTCAGGTATTTCTCTCCTATGCGGACGAGGACAGAGCGTTCATGCACAAGGTTGCTAGAACCCTGATGCGAGAGGGGATGACAGTCTGGACAAACACAACTGATATTAAAAGCGGGGTTGAGTATCGAGAAGTGATTAACTGGGGCATTGAACAGACGGATAATATTGTTTATTTGATGTCCCCAGCGTCGCTGAAATCTGCATACTGCATTAAGGAACTGTCCTATGCAAGGTCGTTGAATAAACGCATCATTCCCCTCTTGATTGAGGAGGTTGACCCAGAGCAGATTTTTCCAGAACTGCGTACCATCCAGTTTATCGAATGCCCACAAGACCAAGACGAGTCGAAATATCACGCCCATATTTCTAAGCTCATCCAGATCTTGCGAGAGGAGGCCACCTACTACGAACAGCACAAGCTATTGCTGGCAAAGGCTCTGAAGTGGCAGCGGCAGAAACGCAATCCTAGTATTCTGCTGCGAGGCTTTAATCTCCGCCTTACAGAAGCTTGGTTGAAAGGGGCAAAGGTGCGATCTGCCAAAGGCGGCGGTGCTTCGCTATCACAGCACCCACCTACAGTTGTACAGGAAGAATTCATTGCCGAAAGTCTAAAACAACCCCCAGAAGCTGCCTTAGACGTTTTTATCTCCTACTCCCGAAAAGATTCTGAATTCGCCCGTCAACTCAACAACGGGCTGCAAATTCAGAATAAAACCACCTGGTTCGACCAGGAAAGTATTGCTTCTGGCGAAGACTTTGAACGGGAAATTTTCAAGGGAATCGAAAGTTCCAATAATTTTCTGTTCATTATTTCCCCCAGTTCGATCAATTCAGCTTACTGCGATCGCGAGGTAGAATACGCCAAAAAGCTGAATAAGCGGATTGTGACGGTTCTGTACCAGAAAGTTGACCCAGAAAAGCTGCATCCGGTACTGGCAAGCTTGCAGTGGATTGATTTCAACAATCACGGCGGCGACTTTTTCACCAATTTTGGAGAACTAACTCGCATCCTTGATGCCGATCCAGATTATATCCGCAACCATACGCGCTTACTGCTGAAGGCAATGGAGTGGGAACGGGAAGGACGGGACGATAGCTTCTTGCTACGGGGCAAAGATTTGAAAGCAGGCGAGGAGTGGTTAGCGCAGTCAGTAAATATAGAACGCCTTCCGACAGAGCTTCAGATTCAATACCTGCAAGCCAGTCAAGAATTACCTAAACGCAAAGTCAAACCGCGTACCGTGCTACTTACCAGTGTGGCTGCTACCGCCTTGGTTTGCGCTGTCCGTTGGTTTGGACTGACGCAGTGGACAGAACTGGCAGCTTATGACCATTTGTTGCGGTTACGTCCTGGCAATGAAGCCCTAGATGATCGATTTTTGATTGTTGGCGTGGATGAAGACAGTATCAACCTGCTCAATGATAAGTACGAACCGGGAAAGGGAACAATCCCAGATGAAGCGCTAGATGACTTACTGAAAGTTCTGAATCAGCATCAAGCCAGACTAATTGGCTTAGATATCATTCGGGACTATAAAGCCAAGCCGGAGGTGGCAGCCCGGATGCAGCAGATCCAGAACTTGATAGCTATTTGTTTCAACGGCAATTCCGGCGACTCTCGCTTCGATAGAGGTGTCAGTCAACCACCAGAGATGCCGATGGAGCGGGTTGGGTTCGCAAATGCAATAGGCGAAGGTGGGAAATTTGCACGCCGTCAGCTTCTGATGACACCACCTGATCCGGACTATTGCGATACAACAGATGCGTTTAGCTTGAGGATGGCACGTAAATACTTGGAGGCTGAAGGGAAGCTTTTCACCTCTCCGCTCCAAGAAAAAGAATCAGGAGAGATTGAGATCGGGCAAATGCAGTTCGGCAATACTGTTATTCCCGCACTAACGGGAGATGGGAGTGGTTACTCTAATAGAGATGCAGACAATCAACTGCTGGGATACCAGACATTAATTAACTTCCGTGCTCCCAAGGGCAATGCTAGAGAATTTGCAGAGGTTGTCAGTCTCAAAAAAGTTTTGGAAAACCAGTTGCCTGCTGAACTGATTCGCGATCGCATCGTGTTAATCGGTTTCGCCGCTTTGACTCATACCCAAACTCAGCGTGATATGTGGAACACACCGTATGGAGAAATGCAAGGAGTGATTTTGCATGGGCAGATGACCAGTCAACTGATCAGTCGTGTATTGGATGGTCGTCCCCTAATTTGGTGGTGGACAAATTGGGGCGAAACCCTGTGGATCTTTGGTTGGTCGTTGGTGGGTGGTGTCATTGTTTGGCGGGTAAGTCAGGTATCTCACCTAGCAGGTGCTGCCATTGCATCAATCGTCCTGCTCTATGTCACTTGTTATGGTGTCCTAGCGTACCAAAGTGGCTGGATTCCCCTAGTTCCTCCAGCAATTGCCTTAGTCATAACAAGTGTAGGTGTCGGATATTCTACCCATCGGCTGCGAAAACCCTAAATCAAGGTTCAACTATAGGAGCGCAAAGTATATGAATCTTACTCAATCACTATTCCGTCAGATACTACTCACTAGTTCGCTCACTACATTATTACTGTCTGGTGTAGGGTTCCCTTTGGCTTCTTCCGAAGCAGCACGAAAACCACGCTGGGGGAACCCTCGTAGCCAACCAGCAGGAGGGCGCAGTCCTTGTCCCGTTGCTGTTTCAGAAAAGGTACTCACCGCTCTAGTTGATGGTAGTGCTGACGCTCAACCGCTATTAACAACTCAGGAACGTCCTACCTTCTTGTTTTATATACCCTTTAGTCGCGCCTGGAAAGTCGCTTCTCAGGATGGTCAGACCTACAATGTGACCACCGCAGAGTTTGAGTTGCTGGATGAAAACGAGAATTCAGTACTGAAAAATCCAAAACAAAAAATTGTCTTCTCCTTACCCGAAAAACCAGGAATTGTCAAAGTTACATTACCCAGTACTGAAGCCAGTCTAGAGCCTGACAAGGAATATTTCTGGGTTTTCAGAATTATTTGTGATGAAAACGATAATACAGCCAATCCTAGTGTTGCGGGCTGGATCAAACGAGTAAGAGGGGATTCTAGCTCAAATGTTTGGTTTGATCGCGTAGAGCAACTTGCCCAGTCTCCCGCAAATTATTTAGATCAATGGAGGCAACTGCTCATAAAAGTCGATTCCGATCCTCAAGCTTTGCTTCGGGGCTTGACTCAGAATCCAATCGTTGAGTTAAAGCCTGAAGCACCTGAGACAAGGAGAGAAGAAGATAACGCTTGTAGGTTACAACCAACTCCCGACTAGAACATATGGTGCCCAATAGCGGGGATGGAAGTAATTCTCGCTATTCAAGAGTGCTAGCTGTGCTTTCTGAAGCGCTTCAGCTCTGGTGACATTAGGTTGACCCAGATTTTGATAAAGAGTTTCGGTGAACTCTACGCTAGATGAGTCAGCCAAACTCCACAAACCAGCGATCGCGCTACGTGCGCCTGCTCTTACCGCAGTACCTGCAATTCCCAAGACGGCGCGATCGTTTCCTGTGGCTGTCCTACAAGCACTAAGGATAAGTAGGTCAATCGCTTTGGCTTGGGTTCCTCGGAGAGTGCGGAACATATCATCGAGTTGGTTGAGTTTGATGTTACCGTCTGCTGTCAATATATAGGTGCTGTTTGGGTCAGCACCAAATTGACCGTGGGTTGCCAGATGCACGACTTGGAAATTGTCTTGGTTTAACTTTCTGTTGAATGCCTCTTTTGTGAAGTTCTCGTCCCGAATAAAGCTAACGGATACTCCTGCTTGCTTAATCACATCTAACTCAGGGTTGACGTTAGGTAGTATTGCATACTGCTGAAATCCTTCCGGTGGATTGGTTAAGCTGGCTGCCAGTACCTTCATGTTTGAACGGTCTAGGGGAGTAGGATCGCGCACTTCCCATCCTAGTACCAGCACAACAGCATAATCCTCCACCAGAAATTTCTCGCCATCGTAGAGTGCGGACATGGGAATCGCTCGTAAGGGACCGTCTTGGATGAAGATTAGGGTTTTAACGTCACTGGACTCCAAGCGATCGCGAATCGGTTTAATCAGCCAGTTATATACTTCTTGACCACTTTGCCGGACTGCCCTGAATTTATACTCGTCCCGCAAGTTGTTCTGGAATTCATCTAAAGTTTGCTTCAACTGTTCCTGGGACAGCCTGACGGGTGGATATTGGTAGAGTTCTTCTTGATCAGGCAGTTTGAGAATCACCTCTAGGCGATCGTCCAGGATAATCGGGTAAATCACTGCTGCTTTCTGAGCGTTTTGCCCTCTTTGATCCACCACTTTATCCAGTTCTAGCTTGATGTCCTTGCAGGCTTGCTGGAAGTAGTTTTGCAACTCTGCCACCTGCAATGCTTCTAGAACTTCACGGGCTTTTTTCAGTTTTGCTTGCTTCAGATTTTGCTGTTTGTTCTGGCTTTGCTTAAGTGATTCCTGTTTTTCCTGTGTTAGCGCTGTTTCGCCACCAGAGGGTTGCAGTAGCAGATCCACAAGTTCGCGATAGACTGGCTCAACGCTTTTCCGGAAGGAAAACTGCACGTCTGGATTAGTAGCAACTAGGTCACCGCGTACTGATTTGAGTGCTTCGTATGCTTCCGTGTAAGCAGCGATCGCATCCTCAGTCTTGCCTTGTTCCTTAAAGATACGTCCCAGTTGCCATGCTGCCCGATAGGAAATCTCGGAGGCGTTAATAGATTGGGATAGATTGAGCGCCTGTTGAGTCAGGTTTTGTGCGGGGGGTAATTGCTGGGTTTGCTCATAGAGTTGTCCCTGCTCCTCTAATACTAGAGCTTGCGATCGCGTATCTCCGAGACGTTCTGCTTGCTGAAGGGCAACGGTAAGAATTTGGTCAATTTCCTGGGCACCCGGAGTGGTTAACGTCCCATTTTCTTGATTTTTTGTACTCAGTTTTCCTAAACTAATGGCGAGGTTTACCTGAGCGTAAATTTGCGAGCGCCCTGGCGGTAGGTTAGCAATTTGCTGTTGTACCTGGGGATAGAGTTTTTGTGCCTCCTGCCACTGTTGGAGTTCTACCAGCAAGCGCAGATAGTTCAGTTGAGCTTGGGTTTGAATAGCTGGAATTGCTGCAGCCATTGCCTGTTGATACAACTCTAATGCTTTCCTAGCCATCTTATTGGCTTCTTGACACTGCTCTGGATTATCCTCACCTTGCTCACGAGCAATCTGACTCTCAGCCCAAGCGACATTACCCAGACTTAAGTTGGCGGCAGCAATGGCTTGTTGCGATCGCAGTTGTGTTGCCATCTCCAGACTTTTCTTCAGCACCTTCCTTGCACAATTTTGGTTTTGCTGCGACGGCTCACAATCCAAGCGGCCAATCCCGCGTAGAGCATCTCCCAAACTCCTCAAGTTCTCCGCTTTGGTGAGAGAGTCGGGTTGGGATTGTAGGTCATTTTCCACATTATTTAATGTAAAGATTGCTTGACGATATAAGCCCAATACCTGTAAGGACTGTGCTTGATTAATGCGGCTCCGGGTGGCACGGGTAGCATCGCCTAGCTGGGTGTATAACTTAGCGGACTTTTCCCAGGACTCGACGGCTTTGTCGGCTTTTCCCTCTGCTAGTTGCAGACTTCCCTGTACGTCCCAGGCTTGTGCCCAAATGGCTGAACGACTGGGTGTATTTTTTGGTGCTTGTTCGAGTAGTGTCAAGGCTTGCGCGATCGCCTGATTTGCCTCTTCCCAGGTTCCCAGGTGTTGATAGCTAAGAGAAAGATTGCTCAGAACTACAGCTTGCCCGATAGTATCTCCCTTTTTCTGATAATCCTGAAATGCCTGCTCTAATAACTGTGAAGCCTCTGAATATCTTCCGGCTTGGTACAGGTTTTTTGCCTGTTGCTCAACCGTTTCCGCCTGGGTGAGAGCCGCCCTAACTTCCCCTAAAAAGGGAGGAATTTCTTCGCTAGTTTCTTGTAACCAGGATGTGTAGTTTGGGGGGGTTTGTATTGCTGTAATATTGGGCATTGACCCTTTGGCGATCGCTGGCAAACCTAGGACGCAGAGCCATGCTGATAAGCAGACTAGGCAAAGATATTTAACGGGACGCTTGAGGAATTTTGGATGGAAAATCAAAACATTAAAAGTTAATATCCAAAATCTTAAAAAGGTGTATAAATAATGGAGAAATAAATGCCGTTTTCTTGCCATGTTTCGTCTCTCTCATCAATCGATACTAAGGGAATTCCGAAATCTAAACGACCTGTGAAATTATCTCCCTGCCGCCACAGCAAACCCACTCCAATGCCGACTAAAGTATTGGGAACACCGGGAACTTTTGATATATCTGAGTGGCTCCAACCTGTACCTACATCAATAAAGGGTGCTATTTGCAGCACTCCTTGGACTTTAGGAACTCGGAGAATTGGCAGACGCACCTCTGCTGAAACTAGAAATCCATTATCTTTGAGCAAATAATCCTGCCGATAGCCCCGCACGCTTTGTTGTCCCCCAATGCCAAACTGTTCTAGTCCCAGCAGCGGATTGTCAGATAGTTGCGCATCGGTTTTTAGCAGCAGTAGAGTGTCCCGTGCCAGCAGACGTGCCCATTGTCCCTGCCCTCGCCATCCCAAGAAGCGACTGTCAGGTTCTCCATCGTCGTTGATTGTGGCACCCAAAACATCCAAACCGAGGCTGAACTGAGAGCGAAAGGCCAGTACTTCTTGGTTACTGCGCTTCGTCCACTCTTGAATAAACCGCAGTGCAGACACACGAGTGCGTCCCTCGTTATCAGCGCCGGGAGCGAGGGGATAAGGACCACTCAGGGGAGAAGCACCAATATCGTCAATGCCCAGGAAGGTTTGGCTGCTTTGGTGGGAAAAGGTGAGTCCGACGGCAAGTTCTTCAGTGGGAGTGCGGATAATGGGATGGCGGAATGTGAGTTCGTAGTAGTGATATTTGGATGAAATACCGAGTTCATCGAAGGGACGCTCAATCACGTTACTATCAGTTATCCCAAACGCAAAGGTTAACTTACTGTCATCAGGACTAACGGGAAATGTATACCTGAAATCTCCACCGTTACTGCCATCTGTGTTAGTGTAGCCAAGACTGAGGGCGTCTCCAAAGCCTAAGAGGTTGTTTTCATTGAGGGCAATTCGACGGCGGAAGCTGCCGACAGTTGGCGATCGCAAATTATCTAAAGTCAAGTCGGTGTCAAAGGTGTCTGCCTCTGTTACCTGCACTTGCAGAATATTAGTGCCGGGACGCGTTCCAACCTGCAAATCTGCTGATAAGCTGCCAATCACCGGGTCGAGTTGCAGCAGTTGCAATTTCTCAAGTAAGCTATTGACGTTTAGGGGTTTAGTCTGGGCAAGTGCTAGGCGACTGCTGATGTAACTGGGTCTTAACCGTCGCGTCCCCGTGATATTAATTTGCTCCAAACTCCCTTCTACCACCTTGATGGTCACAATGGCTGAGTCTGGGTTGGGGATTTTTTGTTGGGGAATGATCGCTCCAGAGGTGGTGTAGCCCTCCTTGACATAGAATTGGGTGATTTCTGAGCGGGCTTGGAGGAGTTCGGCAAAAGAAATCCGACGATTGGTGTAATTTTTGAGCTTATCTGCCAGTTCTGCATCGCTGAAGACGGTATTGCCGTCAAACTCGAAGCGCTCAACGACGAGTGTGGCGGGAGCTTCCTCTGGGGTAGATTCTGGAGGAGGTGAGTCTTGAGTGGGGGGTGAGAGAAGTTGGTCAGGTGGAGGCTGCGTTGGTAAGGGTTGCTGTTCCGGCAGAGGTTCGAGGGATGGAGGTTGCTCCTCCCGTGGCACTTGGGCAACGGATATCGGAGTTGTTTGTTCCTCGGCATCCTTTTCAAGTCTTACCTCTAACTCCTCTTGTTGATTGAGAGATGGTTGAACTGTTGAGGTGATTGAGGAGGTTGGTTCGGAAGTATTTGCATTTCCACTCTCTCCCTCTTTTTTCCTGTTTGCACCCCCTAAATCCCCCTTATCAAGGGGGACTTTAAATCTCTCCTTGATAAGGGGGGTTATACCAATTGGGTTTGAGTCTGACCCATATTCTTTGATAGCTCCCCCCTTACTAAGGGGGGCTGGGGGGGTGTTGAATGTTACATCAAAAAAGCCATTTGATATTGGGAAGGCAAGAGTGGCATCCACTCCATTTTTCCCAGTTTCAATTTCCTGAGCGTACAGTAGTTTGGGAGTCAGACTGAAGAAGACTAGAGGTAAACCGAACAAGCAGGACTTGTAGAGGTATCGCCAGAACAGAAAGAATTTAAGCTGCATTGAAGGCAAGCACGAAGAATAAGGGAAAAGGAATGAAAGGGGATTAATTTTTGACAAAGAAGTCTGTCAGGGACTTAAGTCCCTGCCTCATCCGCCGAGTCGTCTCTAGGCAACTCCAATGTTGATTTTTGGTTCTTTGCCATTAGGGAAATTGGTATAAGCCCGGGCTCAATCAGTTCTGCGATACGCTTAGCTCATCTTTTTGACTATGGGGTACCCAAGTATTTGGACAACGTTTCTTTAAATATTCCTTAGCTCACATCTTGCACCAAACCCTCAGAATGGAATTCTGGGGCTATATAACCGTAGACGCAATAGCGGCTTCTCGGAGAGTAGTCCGCCTATCGCGCTGGCGCTGCGCGTAGCGCACCACGCGGACTAACCAAGAATCAAGGTTTTTAAACCCGCGCAGACGGGTTTGGTTTGTGTAGCTGCGGTTTCAATCGCCAGGTGCAAGATCTGAGTTAGAGTAGATGCACATTTTTGGAGGCGTATGTGCCTCTGTCTAATATAGCCTTAATTTTCTACGACAAGCAGTAAATGCGCTAACGGCGATCGCTAACAGGTGAACAGAATTGGGGGGAAAATCTGGACTGATGAGGGGTTGCTGTAGGAACATCGGCAGTGAGAAGTAGTTCTCCATTGGCGGTTTTGACCATGCCTTGGGCTTCTACTAGGGTGTCAGTTGTCTCAATGGTAGGAGGTTCATCTGGAATATCTGCATTGGCGACGTTGCCTACATCACGAGTAACCCAGTCTGGCGAAGGGGTTCCAGGGGTTTGCAGGTCGTTGGGGCCCGGAGGGAGTCCACCGCGTCCAGTGACGACAAATTCACTTTGACGATTGGCAGTTGTTCCACTCGTTGGCCCACAGCCTGTTGCAATTAGACCGCGAGGATCGACGATCTCGATAGGCAGTTCACCGAGTCCTTGACTGGGGTCAATGAGCAGAGTATTAATTTCAATAGTGCCTTCAAAACCGAGATCGGAACCGGCGCTGATCTGACTGGGAGGGTTTTTGATGATGTTATCCAAGGCATCCCCTGTAGTCACCCGACTTTCTGGTTTTAGTCCCAAGACACGGTTGGCGTTAATTGTAATCTTACCACCTTGGCCACCGAAGGCATTGGCAACGATGTTACTGTTTTCCGAGGGGACTGCAATGACAAACCCATTTTCCGCATCAATAGTGATTGTGCCACCATTGCCACCTGCTCCGTCCCTGCCAGCCGAAGTTGAAATATTACTTTCGTTGCGTAGCAGCAGCAAATCCGTTGCTGTGATGTTGATATCCCCAGCTTTACCACTGTCGGCTTCGGCAAAAATTTTTGCTTCGTTGTTTAAGGTGACGCGGCTAGCGTTGATTGTAATATTTCCACTTCTGCCTTGACCTAGACGTTGTGTGCTGGTGATAAGCTTACTTTTGTTTAACACTGTGACAGAGTTACCATCAATCGAAATATTGCCACCATCTGCTCCACCAAATACCCTAGCATCCAGTTCATAGTTGTCAATCAGAATATTGCCGCCGTCGAGAAAAATTCCTTTGGTTGACCTATTGCTATAGCTATCGGTGTAAATTATTATAGGCGAATAATTTGCTCCTCGCAGGGTAATATCACCACGATTACTAGCCTCCAAGGTCACACTGCCTGTTTGACCTTCTGAACCAAAGGCAGCAACATCAATACCAGTACCTGTAAGGGTGATGGCTGGACCGTTATTAGCTCCTGCTCGGATGGTAACATCACCTGCAATACCGCTATTGTTAGTGATACTGTTAGAACTGAGTTTATTCTCAGCAGCATCATATGTCCCGTTAGTCGTAGCGTAAATCGTGCTATTTTTAATGTTCACAGTTTGACCAGCATCAACAGTGATATCGCCGCCGTTTCCAGTTCCAGTATTAAAGGTTCCTATTACATAATTGGTAATACTCACGGTTCCATTGCTTGTGATCTCGATATTGCCCCCATTTCCTGCATTAGAAGCGGAAGCTAACAGCTCTCCATATCCATCTCCACTCAAGGTAACGGAGTTAGGAGCAGTAACCTCCAACTTTCCTCCCGTACCACTGCCAGAGGTGGAAACCGAGATTTGAGGACCTGCTTGAGCAAAATATACGAGCAAGTCACCACCACCACTGTAGGGTTCTAGTTTCAAATTGCCAGCATCGCCAGCTCCTTCGGTTTCGGCAAATAGTCCAGTCCTCGAATTATAAGTACCATCAAGTTTGAGGGTGTTGGCACTGACGGTAATATTACCACCCGTCCCAGCATCGTTGGCTGTTGATGTGGTGGTTGTGGAAACTCTAGCTCCATCGTTGATATTCAAGGTGGGGGTGGTGATGATGACGCTGCCTGCTTGACCAGAACCAGTAGTTTCTGCGAGGATAGCGCCGCGACTATTATTGTCTTCATCAGTGAAAGTGCCACTCAAGTTGACTGACTCTGTTGTCTCTATCCTGACACTGCCTGCTTTGCCGCTTTGAGTAGAGGTTGAGATTAAGCTATCCGTGACCTGTAGTGTCTGTAGTTTTTTTAGGTTGATGTTTCCCCCAGTGGTACCAGAGACATTACTAAACGATAAATTCTGTAGTTGAATATCGCCGCCATCACCTGTATCTGTGGTTGCCGAGATACGCGAGCGATTATCGAGCAGTAAAGTTTGAGCTGTAATGGATATATTACCTGACTGTCTGACTATACCTGGGTTGCCCACTGCATCGGCTAATATCGAAGCTCCATCCCTTAGAGTAATGTTATCGGCCTTGACGATTAAATCTCCAGCTTTAGCCGGTCCAATTGTGGCAGTGGCTAAACCTGCCAGACCTTGAAATTCAATGGTGTTAGCAGAAACTCTCATTTCACCGCCTGCTCCTGCATCGCTTTCAGTACCTAGTGTTGCTGCCGCTGCACCAGCACCATCTTGGATAGTGAATTGTTTAGTTTCGATACTCAGGTTGCCTGCTTTACCACTGCCAAACGAAGTAGTCGTTAATCCCACTAAAATGTTTTGAATTTGAAAAACAGCATTTGAATTAGTGAGGTCAGGGATAAATTCACCCGGCTTATTGCCAATTAATTCAACTAACTCGGAAGCATAAATAAAGATATCTCCTCCATCTCCGCTTACGCCTTTTTCTATCCCTGTTGTAATACCAGTGCGTTGACCGGAATCTCGTTGGCTATTTTGAATTAATAACTGCTTGGTATTGATAGTTACATTTCCAGCATCACCAGAGCTGGATGTCCTTGAAGCAATTAGTCCACCATCAAGGATTTCAACCATGTCAGCAGTGATGTTTATGTCACCGCCAGTTTCTGAACCTGTTGTCTCGCTCTGAATCTTAGAGTTATTAATAGAAACTGTGCCTTCTGTAGTCAAAGTAATATGACCACTAGCTAAACCGTTAGCCTCAATATCTCTGACAATTAAATCCCCTTGTGCTGATAGACTCACATCTCCCCCATTCTCAAAGGAAGTATTGATATTACCCAGCGTCAAACTCGCTCCTGAAATTTCAATATTACGTCCGCTGGTGTAGAGGGTATCTTGCACATCCTGCATCAGGAAAGAGCCAACCCCATTGCTGTCTGAATCTGCCGTTAAGGCAATCCTTCCACTCCCAGCCTGAAAAGCTAAGGTATTGTCAGCTAAGTTTTCAATGGTAATATTGCTCGTTGCTTGCAAGATGACGTTAGTATCGCCTGCTAGATTTTCGAGAGTATTTTCAGAAATTGTGAAGGATGAAGCCCCCCCATCTCCTTGCAAAATTTGACCATCGTTTAGTTGAGCGTCGTTTGCTGCTCCATTACCATTCACTTGTGCTGCTCCATCACCATCCACTATCGTGATATTCTCCGGATCGAGCAGTAAAGTTCCAGGATTTCCCTGACTTGCACTCGTATCAACATTACCGCGAAAAATCAGGTGTTCCTTCCCCGATACTTCTACAAACCCACCATTACCCGCCTCAATTCCCCCACGAGCGCTGATATTGCCATAAAACCCCGTCACCTCATCCGCCCAGACGATTACATTACCCCCATCACCCGTCGTTAGCGCATCCGCCTCAATCTCGACACCCCCATCAACAAACGTTCTCCTAGCATTAGGAACTGCACCCTTACCCTGCAATCCTCCCCCAATCAATACCGTACCGCCACCCGTCTGGGAGGAAACATTAATTCGGGCATTATCTAATAAGCCGATGCGATCGCCTAACATCATCACTGTACCCCCAGGTGCGCTCAGGGAACCCGTGTTAGTAACATCGCCACCGTGTAACGCCAGGGTTTGCCCAGAACCAACTTCTAAATTTCCTGCATTGTTAATTTCCCCTAACAACTGCGTTCCCCACTGCACCCCTGGAGTTACACTCATCGTCAACAACGGCGCTGCATCAGGATTCGTCGCACTAAACTCACTCCCATCAGCAAACTGAAAACCACTCCCCGTACTGGCAACAAACGAACCCTGAATATCTAACCGCGCATTCGGCCCAAACAAAATACCATTCGGATTGAGCAAAAATAAATTCGCCGCACCATCAACCCCCAAAGTCCCCAAAATATTAGAAACATTCCCGCCAGTCACCCGCGTCAAAATATTATCAATGCCACTGGGATTACCGAAGTAAACCCGCTGCCCATCATTAACATTAAACTCAGAAAAACTGTGGAACAAAGCACTGCCGCGAACCGCACCCCCATCAATGCGCTCCCCCGGTAGTCCTTGAATATCCACATTAGGAGTAACCTGAGAACCTTCCGTTCCCAAAGTATTATCAGGAACAATCTGAGCCAAAGCCGGAACACTCCAAAAAGCAATCCCTAAAGGCAGTAATCCTAAAGTTTTTCTTGCCCACTTCAGACTTGCTTTCCAGCTTCCAACTTCCCCAATCTGATTCACACTCATTCTTTTGACAAAAATCCAATTAATTTAGTTTTAAAACTGAGTAGTGCGCGCACCCACTAGAAAATCTTTAACCTTTGGACTAAAACTTGCTCACTCTCATCAGGAAGCCTAAAACTCAGCCATGAAACTCGACAGCGACTAGTATCAAATTGACCGTCAAGTCGCACTAATTCCAATTCCTAATGTTTAAATTCGTAATTAGTAATTGATTATGTAGAAGACAAAAATAACCAGGAAAAACTATTTTTTCCTTGTTCCTTCCAGTCCCCAGATTGAGCGGTGGGGCTGATGATAGTAACTGCCCTGATGCAAACGAGTGGCAAATGCTTACCCTACAAATCAGTCTAGCGATTTTCCCCTCAATTGGGGATGCGCACCCTTTTTAGGAGTATAGCCTTATCTTCCTAGACTGACGAGATGAACAACCCATCACAAATTGTGCACAGCTTGAGATTTGAGTTGATTCAAGAGAAAAGATTGGACGGCAAAAAGGCGTCTTAAAAATTCGGAATTCTTGACAGCATACTTAATTTAGCCCCCCTAGCACCCCAAATTTGAGGGGAACATATCCTTAAAGTCCGCCAAAGTTGACGAGTGACCCCGCGTCGGCGTAAGACGCAAGAGAATGCGCGAGCAGGGGATTTAGGGGGCTTTCAATAGTCTCATAAAGTTATAAAATATTTCGCCAGCAGTGTCAGAATTGGGGGATTTAGAGGACAAGAAAGACTTATACCCAATTGTTGTTAGCGGAGCGTAAAGCGCCACATCCTCACTACTAAGTCGCGTTATTGAGCTAACACTCTCGGTGCTTCGATTCGCTGAGATGGCGTGACATCAAATACCATTTTGAACTCTCGCCCCAATTCATTATTAACTAATCCCTCAACTACCTCAACTTCTGCTGGCGTAATTGGGTCTATTGAACGAACAACTACTTTAATTCTAGGGGGTTTTGTTTTCCAATCAATAACTGAGTTAATCACTTCTATATCTTCTCTATCAACCAGGGGGCGAGTAACCAGAATTCTTTGAACAGATTCTTTGGCTTGGGCTTGCTGAATCAGTTGCCAAAAGCTAATTCCCAAAGGTGCAGCTAACAAAGCAATTAAAATAATAGATACTCCCCAACTCAAAGATCTACCAAGTTCATTGCTGCGAGCATATCCACTCAGTACGTAGACAATTAGGCAAGCAAGATTAATACCAATTAGGTTAGTTAAATAAAGCAGAAAAGCTCCCCAACTTGAGTTTAATTCTCCCTGGGAAAGGGTTAATCCAACTACGCAAAGTGGTGGCATTAGGGCAACTGCGATCGCTGTACCTGGTAAAGCATCTCCTATAGAGGGGCGAATCTTGGCATAACCACTAATTCCACCTGCTACTACAGCAATTAATAAGTCGATCAGATTGGGTTGAGTTCTTGCCAAAACTTGCTCGCCAAACTCAGGCAAACCAATTACCGTACCCACCAGCCAAGAACAGGCAATACCTAGTAGAGTCCCAATAAAAATAGATAGGAAGCTGCTGCGTAAGAGAATTCTATCTCCTTCTAAAGCCGCAAAAGAAAATCCTCGCAAAGGCAGCATTAAAGGAGCGATAATCATTGCACCGATAATTACAGCAGCACTGTTAATGAGTAGCCCAAAGGTGGCAATCAAACAAGAGCTAATAATCAGAACTAGGTAGTTAATAGTAAGCTGTGAGTCCTGAAGTAGCGATTCCCTCAACCTCATAATGGGAATGGCATCTAGCCCAAAGTTCCTGAAGAGCTTCCAGGTTTTACGCACCCTTTCTTGATTATTTTGATTCTGCATAAACTGATCGGCGATGCTTGTAACTGCCGAGCTGATTATCCCTTAACGGCAATTAATTAGTACACAAGTGTTGAATCGCCTCATAAAACTTTATACTTCTTTGCAGATTATCTCCTATTTCCCTATCTCAAGTTGAGTGTCACTAGAGGAGTAAAATTGCAGTTTACCTTGGTCAGGGTGTAGGGTTTGGTAAAAAAAGTCCTGAGGGTAGTTGTATTCGTCTGCAACAAAGACGCGGGCTTGGTGTCCTACTTGCAGCACCTCAGCGCGATCGCGTTCTTCGTAGGCAAAGATAATCAGAATATCTCCAGTTTGGCACAAGAGTGCACCTCCACCATTAGCACAAATTTCCTTTTTGCCTGGGGTTCCTGGAATAGCATAAGTTGACCAACGGTTTCCATTGCTGAGGTTGATTACCTCCACTTCTTCGAGAGGCAAAATACCTACCTTGTCCAGCAAATCCTGGTCAATTGTCATACTACCTATATAGTCGAGATTTGCTTCTGTCACGCGTACCCGATGAAGCTTGGCATGCATCAGTCTAATTTGGGACATTATCGCTACTTGATGGGGGAAATTAGGGCAGTAATTATCTTAATTTCTGAACCTTCAGTTTAATCGCAGCAGCGCTACACCAGAATCCTTGCTCATAATAAATGAGATGATGGTGCTCTCTAAAAGAGTCACTAACATGCTTTTGGAGTCAATTGCCGCAGAAAAGAAGCCCCATGAATTATACCTTTTCACCTATCCAACGGTTCCTGATCACCTGGCTGCTGATTTTAGTAACTGGTTGGCTAACCCTGAGTGCTCTGAGTTATGTAGGTGAACTCATCAGTATCCTACTCACGGCTTCTCTGATTGCCTTTTTGCTTAACTATGCCCTTGCTACCGTACAACCTTTTTTGCCCAGAACGGTGGCCGCCATACTTGTATATTTAGCCGCTGCCTTAGCTGTTGTCTTCCTCTGTTTAACCCTAGCGCCACCCGTTTTTAATCAAGGGCGACAATTGATCACTAGGTTACCAGAGTTGTTTGAACAAGGTCAGCAGCAATTGGTTGACTTCCAAACCTGGAGTTCACAACACAATTTACCCTTTGATGTACGGATTTTTGCTTCTCAAATCTTGGCAAGAGTGCAAGCAGAGGCAGAAGCGATCGCCAGCACGGGTTTTGGCTTGGTACTAGGGACGTTTAACTGGTTTTTAGACCTAATTTTGATTTTAGTTCTCTCATTTTACATGTTAATCGATGGTGAGCGAGTATGGCGGGGGCTAACTAGTATTTTTTCTCCCAACATTAGAGAAGGATTGACTCAATCATTACAGCGCAATCTCCAACGGTTTTTCTCTGGTCAGCTATTATTGGGGTTATTCATGGCAACTACCCTATTCTTGGCTTTCTGGTTGTTGCGAGTGCCATTTTTCCTACTTTTTGCCGTCTTTATCGGTTTGATGGAAGTGATTCCCTTTGTCGGGGCGACTTTAGGAATTGCCACAGTCACGATTGTGGTAGCATTTATCGATTGGTGGTTGGCCTTGCAAGTGTTAGCAGCAGCAATCACACTACAGCAAATCAAAGATAATGTGGTTGCACCCCGCATTATGGGTAACCTCACTGGGTTATCTCCGGTAATTATTTTTGCCTCCCTGCTCTTAGGAGCTAAAGTCGGGGGTATATTGGGCGTAATTTTAGCAATTCCGCTGACAGGGGTAGTTAAAAGTCTGGCAGAGATTGTTCTGGATCCCCAGTTGCCGCCTCAGACAGGAGAGTTCTTTTATAATCCTCTAGAAACAGAGACTCCTCCACAATCAGTTTCTTCCCCTTCCTCAATTAATGCTTCCGAGTTTTCGGGTACAGAATCCGATCAAGACAGTGTAGCTACTCAAGAATAGCTGTCAATTAAGTTAGAGAAATTGTTATCTCTAGAGAAAGAGGTATCATCCTGGGTTGTCTCTGTAACATGAGGCTGTAACGAGAGACTCTTGAAAGATAAACTTAAAATTTATGAGCGATAACAAGAAACCAGTAAGACCGAAACCCAGTGATGTTCTCAATCCTGGCGATATACCCAAACCCTCTCAAACATCTGAAGAAAAATCTCAACAGTTAGCAGTAGATACCGCTGATATTACAGGCGATCATATCCAAGTTCCTACTTATTTCGACGTAGAAGAACCAGACGGAGAACATAAGCAACTACATCACGTCAAGGATGCCGAAGAAATTTCCGACGTCATTCGCCAAGCGCGTACCGATGAACAAGGAAATCGCAATTGGCGGTAGTTAGCCCGACTCCCGGCAGATATTGTTCCACTGGCAGGTACATCAGAGTATCATTAGCCCGGATACAAGATGACGGGAGAAGGCAACTATGCTGTACCAGCTAGAAAAAGAGATCGCCATCAAGGCAGTAACTGCTGCCGCTAAATTGTGCCAACAAGTCCGGCAAGATCAAGGTTCTTTGACCATAGAAAAGCCTGATCGTAGCCCTGTCACTGTAGCTGATTTCGGTGCACAAGCTGTCATCTGCCAAGCCTTAGCTGAATACTTCCCTGCTGATCCGGTGGTTGGTGAGGAAGATTCAGCTTTGTTGCAATTGCCAACTATGACTCAACAATTGGCACAAGTGACCAAATATGTGAAAACTCAGGTTCCCCGTGCAACCACCGAAACCGTCACCACCTGGATTGATCGGGGTAATGGACAAACTGCTGCTCGATATTGGACTTTAGACCCGATTGATGGAACTAAAGGATATGTGCGGGGTGACCAATATGCGATCGCTTTAGCATTGGTAGAGGAAGGTGAGTTGAAATTGGGCGTTTTAGGCTGTCCTGCTTTGCCTGTTGATCTGAGCAAACCCCATCAGACAAGAGGCGTTCTTTTCGTGGCTGTGCGAGGTGAGGGAACTGTGATGATTCCCCTGGATGGAGGCGCACCGACTAAGATTCACGTTAATGATACTGAGAAGGTTGAGATACTTAGATTAGCAGAGGGTGTTGAGTTATCTCATGGTAACGCGGTAATGGAAAAGGCCGTGGCTGAGGCAATGGGGTTCGGTATTCCTTCGGTGCATATTGATTCTCAGGCAAAATACGGTGTAGTGGCGCGGGGTGAAGCTGCCCTTTATCTGCGTTTGCCCTCGCCGCAATCACCTCATCGTAGGGAACATATTTGGGATCATGCGGCAGGAGTAATTGTGCTAGAAGAAGCTGGTGGGCGAGTCACGGATATGTACGGCCAGCCCTTGGACTTCTCCTGTGGGTCGAAACTCTTTAATAATCAAGGTATTATCGCCACCAATGGGGCAATTCATCAGGCAGTGTTGGTTGCTGTAGCAGAGAAAGCGCAAGTTTGACCATGGTTAGTAGATAACCGCGATCTTTCTCCTGGCTCATACTGATGTCTCAGAGTTGTTTCTGTTTTGAAGATAAGCAACAGGAACTCCCTAAGGTAATTTGCTGACTAACTGAATAAGTAGCGGAGCGCTACAGAGAGCAGATATTGCCAAAACTGTCAGTAAACTTTGATAAAGTTGCATAATTTTTCCGTTATTTTTTTCTGCAACAAGCCATCCTCAAACTAAGGAAATTTGCTTGATTATTAGACCTTATCGAAGCAATGTAAAAAAATCGGTAAATCAGTATTTTTTCATAGCCGTTTTACTCTCAGAACGATTAGGTTACGGTGAGCAAGATTCTAAAAAAGTATTATTGGTAACATCTTTGTTATTTTTTAATTTATGCTGTTGTTTGCCTTGACTAGACCAGTAACTTAGTCACCCAGATGTTCAACAGCAGACATTTTTACTTCTTTTTTATTGACTAGAATTAAACGTAAAAAATTAATAATTTAAGCAGTCAAGGGCTAAAAATCTTAGACCGATTCTAACTCCTGACTGCTCTTGATTTTAGTTACAGATATTTGGCAAATTGCGATCAGATCACTCTTGCCGAACGGAAGCGTATTTCCTTACCTGTGTACTCAGGCACCCAACCTTCAGTAGTAGTAAAGTAACGTACTGCTTTTACTCGTCGTGAGGGTGTTAAATAAAACCAATGTTCGGTGTTAGCTGGTACGTTGATATATTCCTCTGCCTGCACTGTCAATTCCACCTGGCTACCATCAGGACGCACAAAGCCGAATACTCCTTCACCAGCGACAATATAACGTACTTCGTCGTCAGTATGATAGTGACACTGATTAAATTTAGAAAGGAGTGTATCTAGATTGGGTAATTCTGGATGCAACACAATTAAGTCACGGGATTGATAGCCAGCGGTTTGTCGAAGTTGTGCAAAATAGTTATCTACCGCTTGGAGTACTTGCTCTTTTTCTTCGTCACTGAGGGCATCTTTAGCTAGTAAACTGTGAACTTCCGGATTATCTCCTACTGGCCAGCAGTTGAGTTGTACCTTCAGAGGAGCTAGTTCCCTTGCAATATCGCCCAGTTGGGTGTAGGTTGTGCCGTCTTCGAGTTGCAAAATTGCCACTATAATCCTCCAGATTGCAATTGATCGTACTATTTCACTTTAGAATCGATGCACTGCCATTGAGCAAAAGGTTGGGAGAGTAACTGTTACTTTAGCTAGATTTTGGGGAATTATGTAAACGAGTAATCTAAGGTTTGTCCTCGGTCAATTGCCATGTTCGATAAGTTGGATTTTTTATACCCTCGTTCTCGCTATTACGGTCAAATCAAGCCAGAGAATTTAGTTTTCAATGCTAATCTCCAAGAATTCGCTCAACGAGTCAGTTACATCAGCAATTTAGAAACTTCGGGAAAGATTTCTACACAAGAAGCCTATCAGCAAATTAGAAGCCTCTGGGAACAGTTGGAACGGAGTAAGAGGCAGCTTAAAATTGGTCAAAATCCCTTCGGCGGCGATCAAGGGTAATTACCTAATTCTTGCTGGGGTGCTTGCAGGGAATTAGCGATCGCTTCTCCTAGACGAGTGTTGTTGGGATTTAGCGCAAGGAGTTGCTTTTTCTGGCGTTAGCTTAACTTATTATGATAGATGACCGCGCCCATCACTAGACGAAGCCCACACAAGATTATCTGTGTATGGGCTTTGCCGATTAATCGTTAAACTTAACACCAGGAGAGTTAGAAGAATCTGACTCTCCATAACCCCCACCTCCAGGCGTCTCAATTACAAACACATCTCCAGGCTGCATCTGTACCTCCGCAGTGCTGCCCAACTGCTCAATATTTCCATCACGACGCTCAACCAAATTTTTGCCCAAAAGCCCTGAATCGCCACCAGCAATGCCCCTTGGGGCAGTAGTACGACGCCCTGAGAGGATATTAGCAGTCATTGGCTCCAGGAAACCAAGGCGACGAATGACACCATTACCACCATGAAAACGTCCTTTCCCTCCACTGTGAGGACGAATACTAAAGCTTTGCAAGAGAACAGGAAAACGCCACTCTAGCACTTCTGGATCAGTGATCCGCGAGTTAGTCATGTGGCACTGCACAGCATCTGCACCATCAAAATCGGGCCCAGCACCAGAACCACCAGCGATCGTTTCGTAATATTGATACTTCCTATTACCAAAGGTGAAATTATTCATCGTCCCTTGGGAAGCTGCCATCACCCCCAAGGCTCTGTATAGAGCATCACAAATTACTTGAGAGGTTTCTACATTACCAGCAACCACAGCAGCAGGTGAGTGCGGATCCAACATAGAACCTTCAGGGATGATAATTTCTAGAGGTTTTAAACAACCAGCATTGAGAGGAATATCATCTTCAACAAGAGTGCGGAAGACATAGAGAACAGCCGCCTTACAAACAGCTTTTGGTGTATTGAAATTGTTGTCCAATTGTTGAGGAGAGGTGCCACTAAAATCAATTCGAGCGCTACGGGTGGCTTGATCAATTTTGATGTCAACCTTAATTATTCCACCATTATCTAAAGCATATTCACAGTAACCCTCTTGCAAATTATTAATTGCGCGGCGCACAGCTTCCTCCGCGTTATCTTGCACATGCCCCATATAAGCCTGCACCGTTTCCAAGCCGTATTGTTCCACCATCTTACGCAGTTCTTGGACACCGCATTTATTGGCGGCAATTTGAGCTCTTAAATCTGCTACATTTTGCACAGGATTTCGAGCCGGGTAAGTTCCCAATGAGAGTAACTCTTGTAATTCTTTTTCTTGGAAACTTCCCTGACTAACGACTTTGATGTTATCAATTAACACCCCTTCTTGTTCCACCGTCTTACTATGAGGAGGCATGGAACCAGGGGTAATACCGCCAATATCTGCATGATGTCCCCGTGATGCCACATAGAATAGAATCTGCTGGGCAGCGTCATCGAATACAGGGGTAATCACCGTGATATCAGGTAAGTGAGAGCCACCTTTGAAAGGATTGTTCGAGGCATAGACATCCCCTGGCTGGAATTTGTCTCGCCATTCAGTAATCAGGGCTTGTACAGTTTCGCTCATTGCCCCCAGATGAACAGGAATGTGGGGGGCATTAGCGACTAGTTGGCCATCTTGATCGAAAATTGCACAGGAAAAATCTAGGCGTTCCTTAATATTTACAGAAAAAGCAGACTGCTGAAGTACTACGCCCATTTGTTCAGCAATGAAACGGAAACGATTGTGGAACATCTCCAACCTGACTGGATCTAGTGCTGTACCTATCGGTTCACGATCCCTCAAGGGTTTAACCCGCTTAAGAATCAAGTATTTGCGTTTAGTTAAGTGAGCTTGCCAGCCTGGTTCAATCACATTAGTACTATTGGGTTCTACAATTAGCGCCGGGCCAATAATCGAATCTCCAGCTTGAAGGCTGTCTCTGCGGAAAATTGGCGTGTTGTGCCATTGAGCAGCCGTATATATTTCTACTGTAGTTACGGGTTCTGGCCCCCCAGACTGCCGGAAATCTATTTCCGGTTCATCCGGTACCTTGGTTTTACCAACTATCTCCACCGAAACCGTCTCGGCAATTAGTTGCTTATCTGGTTGGATAAATCCGTAACGTTGCTTATGTAACCCTTCAAACTGGCGCGTCAGCAGACGTGCATCCTCGGCAAAATCTACTACTAGAGTAGAATTACTGCCCTGATATCGCAGATGCACCCGACGTAAAACTTCAACCCTCTCAAGATTAGGAGCATTTTGCCGCACCAGTTCCTCTCGTAACTCTCTTGACAAAGCGGCTAAGTTACTCTGCAAATGAATTACTGTTTCCTCACGTACCTCAGCTTCTATCGCCCGTTCCCTAATCAAACGGACGTCTGCTAAACCAATCCCATATGCTGACAAGACGCTAGCATGGGGATGGATAAACACCTGTCTCATGTCCAGGGCGTCGGCAATTAGACAAGCGTGTTGTCCCCCTGCACCACCAAAACAGCAAAGAGTGTATTCCGAGACATCGTATCCCCGTTGCAAGGAAATCTTTTTAATGGCGTTGGCCATGTTTTCAATCGCAATCGCCAAAAAACCAGCAGCCACTTCTTCTGGTGTACGAGTATCACCAGTAGCAACCTGGATTTGCTGGGCAAGATCCTCAAACTTTTGCTGTACTACTGCCGCGTCCAAGGATTCGTTACTATTAGGGCCAAATACCTGAGGAAAGAATCCTGGTTGCAACTTGCGCAGCATCACGTTACAGTCTGTAACCGTCAGCGGTCCTCCCAAGCGGTAACAGGCTGGACCAGGATTTGCCCCAGCTGACTCTGGCCCAACACGATAGCGAGAACCTTCAAAACTCACTAGGGAACCGCCCCCAGCAGCTACGGTGTGAATGTCCATCATGGGAGCTCTCAGCCTGACACCAGCGACCTCTGTTTCAAAGGCGCGCTCATATTCCCCGGTATAATGGGCAACATCAGTACTGGTGCCACCCATATCAAAACTGATGATTTTGTCAAAACCAGCAATGGTACTTGTCTGTACCGCCCCAACAATACCACCGGCTGGGCCAGACAAAATGCTGTCTTTGGCTTTCACATGAGATGCTTCTACTAAGCCACCATTGGACTGCATCAACATCACTTTTGCTCCGCCCAGTTGGCTGGACACTTGGTCTATATAGCGATGCAGAATTGGGGAGAGATAGGCATCAACTACTGTGGTATCGCCTCGACTAATCAGCTTCATTACTGGACTAACTTGATGGGAGAGCGAAACATGGCTAAAGCCAATCTCTTGGGCCATGACTCCCAATTGCTCCTCATGTTTGGTGTACCTCCAGCCATGCATCAAGACTACAGCACAGCTTTTAATGCCAAGAGCATAAGCTTGTTGTAAGGATTCACAAATCTGAGGGTTAAGAGGAACTAATTCCTCTCCCTGGACGCTATAGCGTTCTTCCACCTCAATTACCTGCTCATAGAGCATCTCTGGCAGAATGATCTTTTGAGCAAAGATGTCGGGTCGATTTTGATAACCAATGCGCAGGGCATCCCGAAAACCTTTGGTGATTAATAATACAGTGCGATCGCCTTTCCTTTCGAGAAGGGCATTTGTTGCTATGGTTGTACCTAGGTTAACGACTTCTATTTGTTGGGCTGGCACTGGTTCCCCAGCACTAAGCCCCAGAATGTCGCGAATTCCTTGCACTACAGCATCTTCATAACTGTGACTCTCAGAGAGTAGCTTATGGATCACTAATTGACCCTGAGGGTCTCGCGCTACGATATCGGTAAACGTGCCGCCTCTATCTAGGGCAAAAGTCCAAGGCATTCTCACTCCTCCCTCAGGACGCAAAAAACGCAACTAATCATATCCTGGCAAACGTGTGTGGGTTTATGGTGAGGAGCTAACTCAAGTTTACCGCTTTCTCTGCTACTGAAGCAAAATTCATCTCAGAGCCAGTACTTTTGTCGAAGCAACCCCTGGGTAACTAGGGTATTAACCATCTTCTGTCACTCTCCGAAATAACCAAGTAACAAACAAGCCGGACTATCCATTTCTCAATATCAGCAAAATTGGTAAAGCGATAGTCAGTCCAGCCTAATTCTTGTTTACATTAGACCTCTTGCAAAAGTAGCGGCAGCTAACTAATTTGAGTTCAAACGAAGTTCGTAATTATAGATGCCTGCAATTAAATTAAAGCGTAAACCAAACCTTTTTCTTCTGTTGCGATATCGCTCGGATAAAATTCTAAATATTTTGAGGCGACGGTAAACATGTTCAATCACTATCCTCTCTGAAGCTAATTTATGATTCTCTTTTTTTTGTTCTTTTGATAGTTTGCTCTTCTTGGGTTTTTTATGGGGTATCCGACTTTGTTTGTGGATTTTCGCTATTCCCTGATATCCTCGATCTCCGAGACACTGTATCTCTGTCTTTAGATTGGTTTTACTCCGTTTAAACAACTTAAAGTCGTGTTCTTTACCCTTGCCGCATGCAATACAGATAATCTCTTTGCTGTTTTTTTCAACGATAAGTTGAGATTTTAAAGTGTGCTTTTTCTTCTTGCCACTGTAGAACTTTTTCTGTTTTTTTGAGGACGCTCTAGGGGAGTTTCAGTTACATCAATAACTGCTATCTCTATTGGGTTTCCCGATTTCAATAGTTGTTTCTTTCCCGGAATCCTTAATTCTTTTGACTTGATTAAAATATTTTCTATTTTACGAATTATTCGATATACTGTTGATTCGTTAAGTCCCCAATGTTGACCGATATGAAAGTAAGTTCTGTACTCTCGTAAGTATTCGAGCGTCATCAATACTTGATTTTCTGGACTTAATTTGGACGGTCTTCCGGTTTTTATCTTCTGTTTTTCATTTGTTTCCACTAACTCAACCATCTTAGCAAACGTCTCTTTTCTAACTCCACAAAGGCGTTTGAACTCTTGGGGTTTTAGGTCTTTCACCTTTTCATAGGTCATTATTTTCCCTCATACTGACCTATTTATCTCTTTTTTACTGGACTTTTGCAAGAGGTCTTTTATTTTAATCCTCGGAGAGTGACACAAGAGGGATATTTTGCCCAGACATAACTATACTTTTTTCTCTTTAATATCCTCCTTAGTACAGCGCTTCAGCTAATCCAAGTGATAAGGAAAGTTACCAATCCTCACGAAGTTTGCATCAGGGGCAGCATAGCTTGTTGCTCTTTTGCCGATGCTGCCTAAATACTGTCTGACTACATAATCAGTTCTTTTTCCCTTTTTCCAGCAATTTTCATTTTGGAAATTCAACTGTTATTGGGAGGGCTCTCTAGTTCGAGTCCTTAAAGCATAAACGTGGGCAAATGATCCCAATTATCGAAATACAGATACCGGGTTAAAACCTGCAAATCATCGAAAAAGGTCTTGCGGTTCGGCAGATGCGCTCGCAGCCGTTTATATTTCTCGTCGAGCCGCTCCAGCAGCGTATCAAAGAGTAGGGACAAGATATTCAGAGTCGCTAGCAACGCGGCGAGATGCTGTTTGCCATGCCCGAAGTTGTGTTCCAGATAGTAGCCTTTCGGCTTAAACAATCTCGACCACGATGTTATCGGCAAAGGGTACGGGTCACAAAGACACTGTGGTAAGTCACCTGACCATCAGGACGGCTCACGGTAAACTCCCACCAGTTCACCAGTAGTGCATCCGCCCGCCCCGTCTCTGAGGGGTACGCCATTGGGATAACGGTAGGTCGAGGTTTCTTCAATTTTTCCCGTCCATCGTGTTGTGGTGACCGTCGGCAGGTCAATCCCTTCAAGGTAGTCATAGAGTGTGGTCTGTGAGTCTGGACGACACACCAGAATAAAGTCCAACTGCTGGTCGACTAGCTACTGGCATCGGGGTTGGTGGCAATACAGATTATTCATCGCCTAACACCGTCACCTTCAAACGACCAAAGCGGTTCCCCTGACGGGAGAACCACCCCTTGGCGTCGGCATTCTCAGAGTCTGGTTTGTCATCGCCATCTTGTGGTCGGACAAATTCAGGGACTAACTGCCATCACCTGAGTCCGCCCCGGAGAGGACAGACGATGACGGGCGTGACCAGGCGATGGAAGTACTGGGTGTCCCCTGAGCTCAAGGTGCGCGTCGAGCACTGGGGACAGTGGATTTGGCTTGAACTGAAGTATTCCGTTCCCTCCATCGTGATCAACAGCGTGTCTGCCAGGAACTGGAAATCCGCCAACTGACCCGGCTCGTCTGGCAACTACAGGATTTCCTCGAACAGGGGAAATACCTGCTCAGGCGCGACCGCCTCCAGCAAGTCTCGGATATGGTTGTCGCGGGTAATCTGATGAGTCCCAAATAGGCCGTGGGCATTGCTTTTCCCCTTACTGCCCGCCATCATACGCTGATAGGCTAGAAATAACGGGGTTTGGGTGAAAAACACGCTAAACGTGTTCAAAGCGTCATCTTCCATCCCGTAGCGAGTATTGTTGCCCGTGCGTTTGTCCGGTAGCGACGACAAACGCTGGCGAAACGAAGCGACGATGGTGTCGAACAAACCCCGTTCTTGCAACCGCTCTAGCTCTCTTGGGTCTCTCAGATGTCATTACAATACCGAGATTCTCAGTGCGGCAACAGCTTCTTGCCAAAATGAGAATTGCTGGGGTTTTGAGTCAGAATGTGTGCGCGTGCAGTACCTCCATCACGTCACAGATATAGGCAATGCCCGAATAATCGTCGAAAAACTGCGCTGCGACCTCATCCGAAATCTTCACTGCCATATCCCGATTGGGGGTGAGTATCTCGAACTTGACATTCGAGAAGGCGTCGCCAACGGTGGGTTGTCCCGACGAGCGCACGCCGCGACTGCCTTTACCGCCAGCGGCCACCACCGTATAACCGGTAGCACTGGCTTCGTCGATGATCTTGCCGACCTTTTTCAGCAGCACCTTTTCCGTGACGATGACGAGCTTGCAGGCTTTCTGGGTCATGTGGGTTACCTCTTGATGCGTTCTGTTACGACAATTCAAGGCAAAACCATAGAGTCTTGCCTTGAACAATACCTTTAAGTTTATGCCAAAGATCGGCGAATCCACTACCCTCTGTTCAGAAAGATTTAGTCAGATTAGCGAAAGCATTTTATAAAAAACACTTATCCTTTTGGCGCTATGACCACCATTCAACCAGCAAATCTAAGTATAAACTTAAGAATATGGTTCAAAGCGAAAGCATAGATGTCTGTCTTCTGTTCGACATCAATGTCAGGTTTGAGCGACCCAGTCTCTCTCATTGAGACACTCTCCATTCACAGGTGAATTTCTGACAGGTGTTTCCCTAGCGACCGGCAACTACCCGCCACCGCCACACACGTTTGATCAGCATGGAGCGTACACAATGAACAAGTTTGACTCAACTAAACTTCAGACCAAATTTGACAACACCAGCGAAGGCTGGCTCGTGCAAGTCTATGGGCGCAATCGCCGCCTGCTCTGCGTGCTCGAATCGTCTCACGCCTGGACTTTTTTGTTGGGCTGTGGGTTCGGTCTCCTACTAGCTGTGGGGTGGTTTAACCTCGCCCGTCATAGTCCGTCCGCGACTTATGAGCCAGCAACAACTCCCCCCGAAATGTGGATTGATTAGCTCAGCCATTGCTAGAAGAGTGGTGCCCAGGCAACTCTTCCGATTTGCCCGGTCTCATACCGTCCTCTGGTGAAAACAAGCAGACATTGGTCGGTTCAACTGGACAGGTAGAATGGAGCAGACTAGTCCCCCGCAGATCGAGCCAGGATAACTTTGACAAATCCGTCAGGGCGTTCACCTCAGCAACAAGCGTGTTGTACAGTTCGAGCCAATGCGGGTTGGTTCAAACCTTGAAGCGGCGAAATATCGGCAACCTGAGTGTTGAACAGCAGCAGCTCTTGGAGTTCGCCTAGGTTTGTCAGTGGTGCAATATCCGTAATCGGATTGTTGCCCAACAAGAGTGATCGCAGCTCCGTCAAATTTTGCAGCGGTGCGACATCGACAATCTCATTGCCAAATACAAATAGACTCTAGAGCTGTCTCAGATCGGCCAGGGGCGACAGGTCGCCGATGTGGTTATTGCCTAGGGTAAGATACCAAAGCCGATCAAGGTCTGCGAGGGAGGAAAGATCGGTGATCTGGTTGTTAAACACTGCAAGTGACGCCAGGTTGTCCAGTTATGGGAGACAAATCTGCAATTTCGTTGTTGTACAGCGACAGGGTTTTGAGATTCGTGAGGGTTGCTAGAGGTTGCAGAGCAGCGATGTTATTGCTGTCTAAAAACAGATACTCTAGATTAGTGAGTGACTGTAGAGGGGTCATGTCTTCGATGTCGTTGACGGCTAGAGACAACCAGGTGACCTGGGTAAAGGCAGACCAGGGCTTTACATCTTGCAACTCCAGGGCTCTAGCCTAGGATCGATGTTTCCTGCTGGCTGATCAAGGCGTCGGCAGCCCGCACAGTTTTTTGTCCCGGTGAGCAACAGCAGCTGATCAACAGTGTGAGCCTTTTCTGGTGGCAACTCTGCCTGCTCTTCACATCATTCGGTAAAGGTCTTTATAGAGGCATCGGGCACAGCAGCCGGCTCTGGAGACAAATTAATGACGCCCAAGCCGACTGCGATTGGCAGCGCCATCCAACGTAATTTGGGAAGTGCAGTCAGATAAAGCCCTTCTTAATAACAACAACGTATAGAGAAAATTCTGCGATCGCAATTTACATTGACCCGAAATATACAGGTTTTCTGAGAATCAAAGGAAAACTTATGATTTGCATTTGACATTTCCATGTAGGGCGATTGTAAATTTGTGCAGATTTTAAGATAAACTTAAGCACATAGAGATTCCGGTCTTAATAAATATTGATCTATGGGAGGTGCTGTGGGACAGGTATTTGTGTAACACCTGTGCTGCAGACGTGTAGCGCTGTACCCCCGCTTTCTTCAACTTTTAACCAATTTCACTTATCGCAATCACCACTCCCCCAGCCAGGGGAGACGGAAGGAGGTACTCATGGCAAATTTCTCTCGCATGTCTCGTCGGAACTTTCTATACACTGCCGGCGCTTCCGCAGCCGGCTCTATTGTAATTCCAAGTAGAAATGAACAGCAACAACCGCCCGCGGATTGGAAATCCGGGGCTAACACAACGAAGTCCGTCTTCACGGACTCTAAAGGTTTCTGTATGGAAATAAATGGGAATGACTATATCTCCATCTCTGGTTGGCCGTGTTTCCCACAGTCTGCATCTGGTTTGCGGCTTTGGGGGTGAGTGCGATGGCGTTTAAACTAAATGGTTTTAACTTTAATCACTTGGTGCTGAATGCTTTAGGTCGTCCGGTGTTGACCTATGCCGACATCATCAACCGGGCTAATCTGGGCGCTCAGTCGATGCATTCCCCGAATGCGCACCATTTTCCGTTGCTGCTAGCGATGCATGACCGCTCCCCACCTGAGTGGGTACCCGAAAACGCTTTCCCAGATGCATCGCTGGGATTTTACGAACCAATTGCTGGTGAACTATAGCCGCAACAAGCCATTGCCAATGAATCACCACTGATTAGCGCGATCATTTGCGCTCGCCAGAGCGAAACCTTATCTTTTAGCACAGGACGCACCGGGATGCAGATGCCTTCTTAGTGGTGGATTGACTCGCTGCTCACCCGGATGCGCCAGCTACCCAGGATGCGAGGCTACCCTTGTCTGCCGTCCTCACCCCTAATATCTGATTTAAGGAGAAATTACAACGTGGATTTTTTGTCGGAATTCTTGACGAAATTTGGGGCGCAGTTGCAGTCCCCGACGCTCGGCTTTTTGATTGGCGGTATAGTCATTGCCGCCCTCGGTAGCAAACTGGCAATTCCAGATGCGATCTATAAGTTCATCGTCTTCATGCTGCTCATCAAAGTAGGCCTGAAGGGTGGCATTGCGATCCGTGAGGCCAATCTGGCGGAGATGCTGTTACCCGCGCTGTTCGCCATGGTAATGGGGATACTTATCGTGTTTATCGCAAGCTACACGTTGGCCAAGCTGCCGAACATCAGAACCGTGGATGCCCTTGCAACCGGGGGCTTGTTCGGTGCCGTGAGTGGCTCTACCCTCGCCGCCGGCATAACGGTACTGGAAGCGCAAGGCATGGAATACGAACCCTGGGCCGGCGCACTCTATCCCTTCATGGACATCCCAGCGCTCGTGACTGCGATCGTCTTGGCCAGCATTTATACCAGCAAGAAAAAGTCTCTCAGCGAGCAGCGCCGTACCGCAGACGCATCTTTAAGTACCGCAGGTGAGTATTCATCTTTAAGTACCGCAGGCGCATCTTTAAGTACCGCAGGCGCGTCTTCCAGTACCGCAGGCGCGTCTTCCAGCAAGCCGGAGTATCCCACCACCAGGCAGGAGTATCGCAGCCAGCAGCGCATTACCGCAAGCGGGTATCCCAGCGATCAGGGCGGTACCGCAGGCAATCAGGTCAAGATATGGCCCATCATTAAGGAAAGCCTCGAGGGCTCTGCGCTATCGGCACTGTTGCTCGGCCTCGCTCTAGGCCTGCTAACCCGGCCGGAAAGTGTAGTTGAAAGCTTCTACGAGCCCCTCTTCCGCGGCCTGCTTTCGATACTGATGCTGGTAATGGGTATGGAGGCTTGGTCAAGGATTAACGAGCTGCGCAAGGTAGCCCAGTGGTACGCCGTATATGCTTTTGTGGGGCCGCTGCTGCATGGGTTCATAGCCTTCGGTCTCGGCATGATTGCCCACTACGCCACGGGGTTCAGTCCTGGTGGCGTCGCGCTCCTGGCTGTCATTGCCGCCTCCAGTTCAGACATCTCCGGACCGCCCACTTTACGAGCTGGTATCCCTACGGCCAATCCCTCTGCCTACATCGGCGCGTCCACAGCCGTCGGCACGCCGGTTGCGATTGCCCTGGGAATACCGCTCTACATCGGACTCGCCCAGGCGCTGATGGGCGGATGATCCCAGATGGGTCGCAGTCTGCCGGTACTCCCCTAGTCCGGCGACCAATGCGGCGGCTATGTCAAAGTCTGCGTAGTCTCCATTCAACAGCCGCGCGGCCCATAGGTCTGAGTCAATGACTTCTTTGCCGGCGTCAACGTTCCGCGAGCACAAAACACGGCCACCAAAAAGCCGGGGGTATGACCCCGGCTTTTTGGTTTGATCGGCTGGGTTTTTCCAGCAATTCGCATTTCGGAAATTCAACTGCTATTGGCAGGGAACTCTAGCTCGAGTCCCTAGAACATGAACGTTAGCAGATGAATTGTCGAAATGAGGTTTCTTCGATTTTTCCCGTCCATCGTGTTGTGGTGACCGTCGGCAGGTCAATCCCTTCAAGGTAGTCATAGAGTGTGGTCTGTGAGTCTGGACGACACACCAGAATAAAGTCCAACTGCTGGTCGACTAGCTACTGGCATCGGGGTTGGTGGCAATACAGATTATTCATCGCCTAACACCGTCACCTTCAAACGACCAAAGCGGTTCCCCTGACGGGAGAACCACCCCTTGGCGTCGGCATTCTCAGAGTCTGGTTTGTCATCGCCATCTTGTGGTCGGACAAATTCAGGGACTAACTGCCATCACCTGAGTCCGCCCCGGAGAGGACAGACGATGACGGGCGTGACCAGGCGATGGAAGTACTGGGTGTCCCCTGAACTCAAGGTGCGCGTCGAGGGTCTGAGTACTGAGCAAGTATTGGCAGTAATCTAGTTTACTAAATGACACCTGATGTTCAATCTCTCTCTACCTCGACTTGAGATTACCACAATTTTTGGGTGGGGAGCTTCCGCTACTGTACCACTATATATAGCGTGTCTGCGTAAGTCCTGAGCTTAAGTTCTTGGCAGGTGAAACTCACTGACTGAGAATAGTGCAAGATCTGAGACAGTTCAATACCGCTCCCACAATAACTTCACCTCTTCTTCCAGTTCTAAATCTTGCATCGCTTCCCATTCAGCTTGGCGCACTGCCAAATAAGCTTGAGCAAGTTCCGTACCCAAGGCTTCTAAAATTACCTGATCTCGACTTAATTGTTTGATAGATTCTCCTAAATTAGTGGGCAATGGCTCAATACCAAGGGCCGTACGTTCTGCCTCACTTAAGTTGCCAGGGTCTACTGTCACTGATTCTCCCAGTTCCAGACTAGTGCGGATGCCATCCAGTCCAGCGGCAATGATTGTCCCTAAAGCTAGGTAAGGATTAGCAGTAGCATCAACTGTTTTCAATTCAAAATGAGTCGGGCTGAGGAACTCTGGATTACTTGGTACTCTCAGCGCCGCCTCCCGGTTATCCATTCCCCAACAACGAAAAGCCCCACTCCAACAGTGAGGGCGGATACGGCGATAGGAGTTAGGGCTTGGTGTTGTCAGTGCCATTAAAGCTGGTAAGTGGTGCAGAATGCCCGCCATAAAGTGAGAGGCAACTGGAGAAATACCCCCATCACCTTGTAAATTGGGTAAAAGATTCTCTCCCGCCTGCCACAAACTGAGGTGAAGATGGCAACCACTGCCTGCTTGATCAGCAAAGATTTTCGGTAAAAATGAGGCTTTAAGGTGATGCTGGAGTGCGATCGCTCGCACTGTTTCTCGGAAGGCAATTTGTTGATCGGCTGCGGGTAGAGCATGGGTGTAAAGGATTGAGATCTCCTGCTGACCCGGCCCTGACTCTGGATAGTACTGCTCCACAAACATCCCTTGCTCCAGCAAGGCTTCGGCAATTTCATCAATTACAGAACGGTGGAGATCCATCGCCAGAGTTGAGGCAAAAACCGTCTGATCAGCCGGTGCTATCCCTTCCGATGTCTGCTGCAACAGATAAAACTCATTCTCAAAAGCGGCTATCACCTCGAAACCCTCACTCTCCGCTTCCGCAATCATGGTTTTGAGGAACTGTCGCGGACAGAGGTTCCAAGGTTGACCATCTTTGATCAAATCTCCCATGACACGAGCGTGGCGAGGAGCATAGGGCAAGGGAATAAAAGTGTTCCAGTCTGGCACCAAGCGCACCTCGCCCACTGGCCCTAGACCACTTCCGGGGACTGGGGCATCATACATCACGGGAATTGCTTGCTGGGCTGCTGAGATACCAACACCATGTTTAATGTAGTCCGATAAACTTACTCGGTGTACTGCCTTGGCTCGAATGATGTTGGCATTGTCACACCAGAGGAAGCGAACAAAACGTATCCCTAGCTCATCCAGATTTTGCAGCAGTTGCCTGTCCATCTAATGCTCCTAAGGCTGTTGAGCCTGTCTCCGGTAAACCTAAGCGATCAAGAATGAAGGCATACTCAAAGGCAGTCTCTTTGAGACGCTCATAACGTCCAGATGCGCCCCCATGTCCAGCACCCATATTAGTTCTCAGCAAGAGAAGATTATCATCAGTCTTCATCTGGCGCAGCTTAGCTGTCCACTTGGTTGGCTCCCAATAGGAGACGCGGACATCATTCAAACCGCTAGTAATTAGGAGATGCGGGTAGTCTTTGGACTCGACGTTATCATAGGGGGAGTAAGACTTCATGTAGTCGTAATAAGTTTTATCGTTGGGATTGCCCCACTCTTCCCATTCCATCGCAGATAGGGGCAGTGACGTGTCAAGGATAGTCGTTACTACGTCTACAAAAGGGACGTGGGCAACGACGACTTCAAACAGTTCTGGGCGCAAATTAATTACCGCTCCCATCAATAAGCCCCCAGCACTACCACCGGAAATGGCGAGGCGATCACTGGCAGTCCATTTTCGCGCAATTAGATGCTCTGCGCAAGCAATAAAATCGGTGAAAGTGTTCTTCTTCTGCAAGAACTTACCCTGTTTGTACCACTTGTACCCCATTTCCCCTCCACCACGAACGTGAGCAATTGCGATGACAACCCCACGTTCGAGGAGTGAGAGGCGGCTTGACGAGAAAGATACTGGATAACAAGAACTGTAAGAGCCATATCCGGTAAGCAGTAGAGGATTTTTGCCGTTTTTTTCTATTCCCCGTTTGTAAACGATAGATACAGGTATCTCAGTACCATCAGAAGCGGTAGCCATGATCCGTTCACTAAGGTACTGGGTTCGATCATAACCACCAAGTACTTCTGTTTCTTTTTTCAATTCACGCTGCTGGGTGTTCAGATTGTAATCAAACACTGAGGAGGGAGTAATCAAAGAGGTGTAATTAAAACGCAGGATAGTGCTGTTAAATTCCGGATTGTTTTCTGGAAAAACTGAATGCGTTGGCTCAGGAAAACTAATGTTATGTTCTTCTCCCGTGGCAAGTTTTTTCACTCGCACGGTTGGTAGTCCCGCCTCTCTTTCATAGATAATCAAGTGTTCAGCAAAAGCACTCACACCCGACAGCATTACGTCGTCTCGATGAGGAATTACCGTCTGCCAATTCGATTTTGCTGGAGAGTTTACGGCGGTTTTTACTAGCTTGAAGTTAATCGCTTTGTCATTAGTCACTAGATAAAAATAATTGGAATGGTGTTCTGCTTTATATTCCATTCCTGGCTGACGCGGGTGGATTACTTTAAAATCGCCGTTAGGAATATTTGCGTCTAAATAGTGAACTTCTGAGGTAATTGCACTCTTTAAGTTCATCAATATGTAAGCTTTACTGCGGGTTTTACCTACAAAAAGATTATAGGATTTATCTTCTTCCTGGTGGAGCAGAACATCCCGGTTGGGAGAATTGCCTAAGGTGTGTCGCCAAAGTTGGAAAGGGCGGTTGGCGCTGTCAACTTGAGTATAAAATACGGTACAATTATCATTGCCCCAGGTAAACGATGTATAGGTATTAGTAATAGTTTCTGGATATAGTTTGTCGCTGTTGAGATCAAGAAAGAAAAGTGTATATTGCTCAGCACCGCTAGTATCAATGGAGTAAGCCAAAATTTGATGATCAGGACTAACTTGGCACACACCCAAGCTAAAAAATGTGTGATCTTTTGCCAGTTTGTTCTGATCTAATAAAACTTCTTCTGAGGCTTCAAGACTACCTTTTTTACGACAATAAATTGAATAAGCCTTTGCTTGTTCAGTGCGCCAATAGTAATAAAAATCACCTTGCCGATAAGGCACTGAGAGGTCGGTTTCTTTGATGCGGCCCAGCATTTCCTGATAGAGAGTAGCTTGGAGTGCTTCGGTATGCTGCAGCATAGCAGAAGTGTAGGCATTTTCTGCTTCTAAGTAGGTGACGACTTTTGGATCATCCCGATCCCGCATCCAGAAGTAGTCATCAACTCGTTCATCTCCATGTTTGAGCAATATCTGCGGCTGCTTTTCGGCAACCGGTGGAGTCACTATCGCTTCTGGGCAATGCTGTTGAGTCATACTTGTCACCTCTATGTGATGCAGATTTAGCAATTCATTGAACTTAACTCATCGAACTGAACAAGAAGTACTTTAGCAAGTAAGCGTGTTTTACCTAAAATTGCTACAGTTTCGTTGAGTTCTGCGTGTGACGCTGAGCTAACCCATTTTGTAGGATAAGCAATTTTGCTAGGTTTGTGTCAAATCCCTAACCAATTCCGTGACATCCTCCCGGCGCTAATTCGCAGCATATAGCGCAGACTTGCCAAAATCACTTTTGAGTTTTCCTGGTTACTCTCTTTCGAGGTTTCGACACTTGCCTAGACTGAGTTTCCCTGGTCCCCGCTAGAAGGACGCTATCACGTCCCGCTTCGCTAACGTCGGCACAGGCAGTTTCCTTTCCCGTCTGTCCGACGGTACTAATTAGCTCTATTCCTCGGTTGCGTATCACCTGACCACTAGCTACATCCCGATCTGTTTTGTATCTAAATTGAGGTGGGGGTAAAATAAATAGCTCATCCGCTAGTGCTTCTAGGGAAACTTGAGTTTGGGCTGCTAGAGGATGGTTTTCAGGCAAAACAATAACTAGAGGTTCTTGTAAGATAGACACAAAACTGAGAGTATCATCATTCTCATTAATTTTTTGCGCATTGTGCAAGTGAACGAAACCGAGATCAACTTGCCGATTGCGGAGTTCCTGAAGCTGCTGGTAAGAAACTAATTCATGCAACACCAGAGCTACGCCGGGATAGCGATCGCGAAATGTTCGCAGAATGTCGGGAAGAACGCTGTTAGCGATCAAGATATTGACTCCTAGTGTCAGTCGTTCAATTTTGCCACGGCTGGCTCTTTGCGCAGAGACAATTGCTTGTTCAAGCTGAGTGGAAACCTGACGCGCTTCTACCAAAAACACTAGTCCCGCAGCCGTTAATTGAAGTGGACGCGTTTTGCGATCTACCAGTTGCAATCCCAGTTCATTTTCTCAAGAGCGGATTTGCTGACTTAGAGGCGGCTGGGCAATAGGCAAACCTTCAGCGGCAGGACTTAAATTGAGTTCTTCAGCCAAAACGATAAAGCATCCCAGATGTCGGAGTTCCATTACTGAGCATTACTATATCTTTTTAGTGTAGTTTTCTGATTAAGAAAGTATTGGACATATAGTAGAAACCTCTTTTACTGCAATTGCAAGAAAATAGTCATTTTTAAGTTAAAAACACAAAATATGGATCAGATTAGTCGAGTAGCAATCGTTGGAGGAGTTCACGGTAATGAATTTACAGGAGCGTACTTGATCAAGAAGTTCGAGCGATTTCCTGAACTGATTAAGCGCTCAAGTTTGGCAAGTTTTACATTACTAGGTAATCCTCGGGCATTTGAGGCCAGAAAACGATATATCGACAAGGACTTAAACCGCTGTTTTAGCAGTGAGTATTTGCAAAATCCAACACTTTCTAACTATGAAGAAAATCGCGCCCAAGTAATTCATCAAATGCTCGGACAGCAAGGTCAATACCCAGCGGATTTTATTGTAGACTTACACAGCACAACAACCAACATGGGACTGACCATCATCTTGGGTAATTATCATCCCTTTAATTTACAATTAGCTGCTTATCTAAGTTCAATTAGTCCCCTAGTAAAAGTCTATAGTTGTATAAAGTTTGGTCAACAAGATGCTGTCTTGAGGTCTCTTTGTGAATTGAGTTTGGCAATTGAAGTTGGACCAGTAGCTCAGGGTGTCTTAGATGCAGTTTGTTTTCAGAAAGCTGAGCAGCTCGTCTATGCTATTTTGGATTATTTAGAAAATTATAACCAGGGTAAAACAGTGCACCGGAGTCAGTCTCTCACTGTTTACAAATTTTTGAAAGTCATCGACTACCCTCGAAATGATCAGGGAGAAATTCAGGCAATGATTCATCCTCAACTTCAAGGTAAAGATTATGAAGCTCTTAATCCTGGCGATCCCATATTCCTGACTTTCGATAATCGCGTGATTAGTTACCAAGGTGATTCAACCGTCTATCCTGTCTTCATTAATGAGGCAGCTTACTACGAAAAAGAAATTGCTTTACATTTAACAGAGAAACAAGATATTTTTATTTAAAAAACAACTTTCTACTGCGATTAATTTTTCTTTTCCTTTGACTTCGCAAGACCTCGGCAAGTAAAGCCGCCTCTCGTTCAGCTTTGAATAAATCTACAGGTCGCGACGTTAGCAATAATGACCCAGACTGCTGTTGTTGAACATTGGGGAGATTTACTGCCTGATACTCACAAACCTCAGGCGTAAAGGATGCTAGCGTCTCAGTACCCGTCGCACGTTGCTGTATCCCTTGCAGTGCTCTGTGATCTTGGTTGACTTCCGATGCGATCGCTTTTAGTTCCAATAGTGCTGCCTCCAGCTCAGCGGAGAGCTGGTTAATCCGTGACCCTTGACTGTGCAAGCGTCTCAAACCATCTATAGTTCTTTGTCTAAGGAATGCCAAAGATGGTCTAACCCTGAAAGATAATCGTGAGTTCGACCAATTGCTCAACTTTTGTGGTTGCCTTTTCTCCCCTGGTAGCTCTGATAGCCCAGTAGGAAGCCTTAGCTTTTCTGGAGAAACAGGATGCTGATTTAGCTGAACGTGATCTTCTTTCATTTTGGTTAGGGGCGATTACCTGATGGCGACTTTACTAATACAAATGTACTATAAAATATCAGGTAGCAAAAGTAGTAGTTTTTCTACCAGACCTTGCTGCTGTATTTGGCATTTTTTGCTGGAGTAGAGGAACATAGTGGGCAGTGCAGTATATCAGGAGTCCAAAAGATGGCGCGAACTGCCTCTACCATGTTGCCCTTAGCAACGAAAGCACCAGATTTCCAGTTAGAGGATGTGGTGTCTGGTCAAACAATTTCCTTAGATACTTTTGCTGGTAAGCAAGGATTACTGGTAATGTTCATCTGTCGCCATTGTCCTTTTGTGAAGCATGTGCAGGAAGAACTGGCGCGAATTGGTGAGGACTATGCTGACAAAGAGCTAGCAATTGTGGCAATTAGCGCTAACGATGCTGACAAGTACCCCGATGACGCTCCCGACTCCCTGAAGGAAATGGCTGAGCAGCTAGGATTTACTTTTCCCTTGTGCTACGACGAGAGCCAAGAAACCGCCAAAGCTTACACTGCTGCTTGTACCCCAGATTTCTTTGTTTTCGATGCTCAGCAGCAGCTAGTCTACCGAGGTCAACTCGACGAGAGCCGCCCTAGTAATCAGCAATCAGTTAATGGTAAGGATTTACGAGCCGCTCTTGATGCTGTTTTGGCGGCTCAAACTGTTAACTCTGACCAAAAGCCGAGTCTGGGCTGCAACATTAAGTGGAAACCGGGGAATGAACCCTCGTATTACGGAACCTAAAAGGCTGGTCAGTTAGTCATGTCATTGGTGGTGATGCTTCAAATTAAAAATAAATAAAAAATTAAAAATTGCCAAAGGGGGTCACTGGTTGGTGAAACAAGCCGTTTTCCCAGAGAAGAATCTCTAAAGAGATTTCTCTACTAATCTTCTAGGGTGTGTCTGCTAACTTTTTATTGTTAAAAATGATTTTTTAGACTCTTTCTGGAGTGTAAAAATCAAATCCGATTTGGAGAAATATAGAGCAACTCTCAACTAGAGATTTCGCTCTTAAAGCAGACGCAACCTAGCAATAGTTACAGGTAACCAGCCGGTTGACTTCGATGAAAAACTTATTCAATCACCTGCTGCTGTGCCGCAAGAAAAGCAAAGCAGGCAGCAAAAGAGCTTTCCCCTGCGCGTTTTTTACTTTTGCTTGTTTTCAGTTGTCGGTTAGTCTGAGTGGATGTAGCAATCTACCTACAGAGACCAAACTTGAAGCATGGCGTATAGAGGCAAGTAACCTAAATGCCCAGATGATTGCCACTCAAAAACCAGAAGAAATTCAGCAACAGTGGGAACTGACTATCCAAGGGCAGACAGCAAAAGGAGAGCCAGTAAACTTAAGTTGGCCAGAATTAGAAACCTTGGCAAATAGCTCGATCAACACCAAGGAGCCACACAACTCTAGTGATCTCGAGCAAGTGATCAAATTTCGGGGCATCGCTGCTTCAACACTGCTCGATCAGTTTGGTGCTGCGCCCCAAGTAGCGGAGGTAACTTTTGTTGCCCATGATGACTATCGAGCAACTGTCAGCCTCGCCGACTTGCGCCAATACCCAATTTTGCTGGCCCTAGAGCGCAATGGTCAGAAAATTTCCCGCAGTAAAGGCGGCCCTCTTTATCTAGTATTTCCTTATGATAAATATCCACAGCTCCAAGTCAAGTACCCGGATCGCTTTTGGGCATTTTATCTCACCGACATGGTGGTTGGTACTGAGCCGATCCAACTAAAAGTGGGTGGTCGTTTGTTCGATGCTGATACTCTGAAAAAACTGCCACAGGCTACCCTTAATGAAGCTGTTGCCTACCGAATTGGTTGGCCAGTGGGTAAAACCAAGCTCTACGGAGTGCATGTACGTGATGCTCTTGCCGCCGCAGGGGTTAAAATTCCCGAAAACGGTGCTGTTATTGTTAAAGGGAAGTCGCCTATTTACCGTAACCCCGCTAATCCCATCCGCTTGGAGGCATCTGATGTCAAAAACTGCGATATTTTGCTAGCAACTCACTGGGGCGATAATCAGATGCCTATCCCAGCGAAAATGGGTGGTCCTCTCACTTTGGCATTCTCTCCTGATTGTCAAACTCAGTCCGAAAATCGCCACTGGGTTACCTTCGTAGAGGAGCTTGAGGTCACACAATGAAGGTTGTTTTGTTTGGCTCCATCCGCACTCGGATGATGGCTTTCACGGCTTTTTTAATTTTGGCAATTGTTGGGGTCGTGGTATGGAGTTGGGCAGAGGATATGAGTGATGTCTACTACAATCAGAAACAGCAGGAAGCCAAGATGATCGTTACGGCTCTCTCCAATGCCTGGACAAATGAACTAGTAAACCAGAATTGGAGTCAGATTCGCTTGAGTCTCAATCTGCTGACTCAACGAAACTCCCAATTCATCTACATTCTTGTTTCCGATGCACGACGCTCTAACCAGATTGTTGCCGCTTCCCCGGAGGCTTTTCAGGAGCAGTACTTTCCTGATCTAGTACCAGTAGAGATCACAAAAAAAGCACTGGAAACCTATAGCTATAGCCGCCTTCAGAAAACCTTCATCCTGCGAGACATTGAGTTTCCTCGTGATCAGATGCGATCGCGCCGTGGTGAACGTATCCTTGAGGCTGCTGCTGGCATCCGTAGCGCCACTGGAGAAAAAATTGGCAATCTCCGGATTGGGGTGTCACTCAAACAAGTTAGGAGTGCTGTTAGGAGAGCCATTTACAAAGCGTTATTGGTGGGAGCTTTTGGACTCAGCTTTGGTTTGCTAGGTGCCTATATCTTGGCATTACATCTGACCAAACCAGTCAAGCGCTTACAAATTAGTGCAGCCAAGATTGCTGCGGGTAATTGGCAGCACCGCGTTAATATTTACCGAGCTGACGAAATTGGGGCTTTGGCAACTTCCTTTAATGAGATGTCGAGCGCTCTACAGGCAATGTTTAGCAGGCTGGAAAAAACCCTTGATTCCTTCGAGCGGTTTGTACCTGGTAAGTTTTTGACGGTTATTGCCTCTGACGGTATTGAAAACATTCAGGTAGGTGTGGCGGCGACACGGCTGATCACAATTTTGTTTGCTGACATTCGTGGCTACACATCGATGTCAGAGCAGATGACGCCTATGGAAACCTTCACTTTATTAAATGACTATCTTGCCTGTATGGGGCAAGTAATCAATGAGGCTGGTGGCTTCATTGACAAATACATCGGTGATGCCATCATGGCACTCTTTGAAAATGAGAATTCTGGTTGTTCTCTATACGCGGCACTGGCAATGCAGCAACGCCTTAAAGTGTTTAATGAAGAACGTCAGAGTAAAAATCAGCCGATCATCAAAATTGGTATAGGTATTCACTATGGTGAGGTGGTAATGGGTACTATCGGCTTTACTTCAAGAATTGAGTCTACAGTGATTGGAGATGCCGTGAATGTGGCAGCAAGGGTTGAAGGGCTGACTAGGATTTACGATTGTGGCATCTTGGTAACTGAGCCAGTGGTATCGATGCTAAAAGAGCGAGAAGCCTTCCATCTGCGCCTAGTTGATGATTATGTCAAGGTTAAGGGTAAGAAGGATTCAGTGGCAATTTATGAGTTACTTGGAGCTTAGCTAGTTTTCCCAAGCTGCTTAAATATATAAGCAATTAGAGAATAAATTGGATAGTATTTACCTGGTACAACGGGGAAAAAATCACCATAATTACGAATTATCAATTACAAATTTTCAATGGCGACCCTTCAAAAGATAAGTCGTCATTGAGCCTTTTCCCTTAATGGGAATTTGACCTCGTTTCTGGAAGACAAAGTACTCTTTAAGTAGCTCATAGGTGTTCGCTGTGACCTGAATCTCACCAGGAATACCATTGGTTTCCATACGAGAAGCAATATTGACTGTATCACCCCATAAATCATAACTGAATTTACTAATGCCAATTACCCCCGCCACCACTGGCCCAGTGTTAATGCCAATTCGTAACTGAAAAACTTTCTCTGTCAGGTTAGTAAAATTGACCATTTTTGCTTGCATATCCAGCGCCATCTGGGCGACGATATAAGCATGATTGGTAAGCGGTGTAGGTAAGCCTCCCACCACCATATAAGCGTCTCCAATCATCTTGATTTTCTCTAAGCCGTATTTTTCTGCTAACTGGTCGAACTGCGAGAAAATTACATTGAGTACTTCTACCAATGCTTCGGGAGATTTTGTTGAAGAGAATTCGGTAAAACCAACAATGTCAGCAAATAAGACACTAACTTCTTCAAAATGATCAGCGATTGTGGTTTGTCCCTGTTGTAGTCGCTCAACGATGGGCTTGGGTAAAATATTGAGTAGTAATTGATCATTTTGTTCTTTCTGAAATTTCAGTGCTTCTTGGGTTAACCTGCGTTCTGTAATATCAGCAACTGTACCTTCATAATAGAGCAGTTTCCCTTGAGTATTACGCACAGCACGAGCATTTTCCGAAATCCAAATTAGCCCACCATCTTGCTTATACACTTGTGATTCAAAACTCGATATAGTATCGTTGACCTCCATAGCGGCAACAAATTCCTGGCGGCGCTTGGGTTCAACATAAATTTGAGAAATGTCTTGAATCGTGGTAATTAGCTCGGCTGGTGAGTCGTAACCATACAATCGAGCTAATGCCCGATTGGCACTTAGGTATTGTCCAGAGGGGGTAGTTTGAAAAATGCCCTCGACTGCGTTTTCAACAATACTATGATATTTGTACTCAGCAATTCGCAAGGCTGCTTCTGCCTGCTTACGTTGCATTAAGGAACTTAACTGACTAGCAACAGCGTTAACTAACTCTAATAAATTTTTTTGTGGCGGACTAGCTACCTGTTTAAAGAACACTAAAATTGCTAATACTTGGTCATTAACTAAAATTGGTACACCAAAACCAGCTTTTAATCCTACTATTTTAGCAACTTTGGCGCGGAGAAAATCTTCCTCTGATTCAAGGGAAACATCTTCGATCCATTCTGGTTTTTTAGATAACCAAATACGCCCTACGAATCCAGAGCCAGGAGCAAATGTTGTTGTCAAACTTTTATTTCTAAATTCCTCTAAACCCGGACTTCTAAAACACCAACCACGACTGCATTCAAGGACATTATTTTCAATGTTGGGTATCCAGGCTTCTCCTAAGTCCCAATTTATTGTTCGACAACAAGAACACAGAATAACTTGCAAAGCAGAATGAAAGTCTTCTGCTTCACCAATAGCTTTAGTGGTAGAAAGTAAAAAACTTATTTTCTCTTCAGCACGGCGGCGCTCGGCAATTTCAGATTGTAGCTGAATATTTTTTTGTTGTATTTGCTGAGAGAGTCTCTGTTGATTTATCTGACTGTTGACACGGGCTAAAACTTCTTCTAATTGAAAGGGTTTAGTAATGTAATCTACACCTCCTACCGTGAAACCTTTAACTTTATCTAATACTTTATCTAAAGCACTGATGAAAATTACTGGTATGTCGCGAATTTGTGGAATTTTTTTTAACTCTTGGCAGACTTCATAACCGTTCATTACTGGCATGTTGACATCCAGTAAAATTAAATCAGGGTTTACTACTTTTACTCCCTGTAAGGCAAATTGACCGCTGATAGCTTTCTTTACCTGATAACCCTGGGACTCCAACATGGTAGATAAAAGCCGCAAATTATCCGGTGTATCGTCAATAATGAGAATTTTGCCTCTTGAATCTGAGGTTTGATAGTTAGCCATAAAAATAATATTTTTTTTATTTAATTGAATTAAATAATTTATAATACAAAGGTATTCTATTGTCTGTAGCTAAAAATGTCAATTTTCAGATGATATTTCAGCGGTCATGTTTTGCTTAGTTGGCTCTAAAGCAGCAAGTAAACTATTGGTTTTCACTACTAGGTTTGAGAAGAAATATCACCATCATTTGTAGTTAGTTTTGTAATTATATCCAGACGAAAGTTGCTAACTAAATTGGTTAAGCTCTTCGCAAGCAATATCTGATCTTCCGGTATTTTCTTAATCAGTTCACTCACTAATTGATCATCCATTAAAAGCGCTGCCTGATGTAGTTCTTGTAACCATTGATTTGGCATTACACTGAGAACAGATCTAGTTAACTCTAATGGCTGTGTTGCTAACGGGATGTTAGTGGATTGCTCCTCTTGTGCATAAAGATAATTAACTTTTAAGTGATCGGCTATTTTAGTTAATAAGAGGTCTTCTCGGAAAGGTTTAGCCAAGAAGTCATCACAGCCGATGGCTAACATAGCTTCTCGTTGCTCATCAAAGGCACTAGCAGTCAGAGCAATAATCACTGTATTCTGACCTTGCGGCGATTGCTTAATTATTGCAGTAGCTTCATAGCCATTCATTACTGGCATCCAGATATCCATTAAGATTAAATTAGGTTGCCAACTTTGCCACAAAGCGATCGCTTCTTGACCGTTCTCTGCTTCACAGACGACAAAACCCAATGGTTTAAGCAGTTTGACTAAAAGTTGCCGATTCTCGGCTACATCCTCGACTACTAAGATGCGATTATGCGTTTGATGGGCTTCTAGGCTAATTACTCGTCGTCGGCAAAGCTTGGTCGGAACATCCTCTGCACTCGCCAAACAAATCTGAATCTCAAAGGTAAAAATTGAGCCTATTCCCAGAATGCTACTGATACTAATATCTCCGCCCATCAGGCGCACAAATTGTCTGCTAATGGCTAAACCTAAGCCCGTTCCTTCCCCTGATTGGCGACCAGTACGAGTTTGTACAAATGGCTCAAATACGGTGCTTAATTCTTCAGGAGCAATCCCTTGACCTGTGTCTTCAACTTGGAAAACAAGATACTCAACAGAAGAATATGAGGCATTAGATAGCCGAGGAGCAGGGTAAAGTAAAGGTGTCTCCCAGTTTCCATGTTCCCACGCCAGAACATTGTGTTTGCTAGGTTCTACCCTCACCCGCAAAGTAACTTTACCTTGTTTAGTGAATTTGATTGCGTTGCTGAGTAGATTAATTAGGACTTGACGGAGTTTACTTTCATCGGTTTTAACATACCGTGGCAAATCGGTAGAGCGCTCAAAGATGAATTCAATGCTTTTAGCATTGGCTTTGAGTCGCAGCATCTGCTCAATTGAGTCAAGTAATAACAGCAAATCAAAACTGTTTTCATTTAAGGCAATTTGACCCGCTTCAATTTTGGACATTGACAAAATATCATTAATTAGTTCCAGCAAATGCTCACCACTGCGATTAATGATTCTTAAATTTTCCCTTTGCTCCGGTGTCAAAGACTCATCAAAATCCAGAATCTGACTGAAACCAAGAATGGCATTGAGGGGGGTACGTAATTCGTGACTCATCCTAGCTAGAAAGTCACTTTTGGCATGGTTGGCGGTTTCCGCAGCTTCTTTAGCTAGTTTAAGGGCAACCTCAGACTGCTTGCGTTCAATAACTAGCGATGCCAGCCTTGCTAATGATTCGAGCATCTCCAACTCTCTTGGTTCAGGCGATCGCATTTCAGTAAAATAGATAGCAAATGTCCCCAAAACCTTGCCAGTATCAGACAAAATTGGCTCAGACCAGCAGGTTTTGAGACCCAGAGATGTTGCTTGGTCTTTAAACAGAGTGCACCAAGGGTGAGTGGCAATATTTTCTGCAATAGCACGCTTACCGAAATAGGCTGCTGCACCACAAACACTAGAGGTGGGGCCAATCGGTAACGGATCGATCAGTTGCACCCAAGCTGGGGGAATCTTTGGTCCTGCACAAAAACGCAAATGCCTATTGTCTTCTGCCATCAGCAGGATACAAGAAAACAGGTTTGGCATGAGCTGATCAACCTGTATGGTTAATGCCAGCAAAATTTCTGATAATGACCAGCCCTGCGCTACCATTTTTAAGATGATATTCTGGGTTTTCTCTAATAACTCCCTTTGCTGATGCTCAGTAATATCTACTGCAATGGAAGCTATGCCAATGACAGTACCTTGCTCATCAAGTAGAGGTGTGTTGTACCATTGGCAAATAATCGTTTTACCACTTTTGGTAAGATTTGCATTGATACTATGGTTGCCACCTTTCTGAGTTAAAAGCTGTTGATAAATTTCCTCAACTTGTGATCTGTTATCTTCAGCGACGAGCAGTTGAGCACCTCTTTTGCCGATACTCTCGGCAGCGGAGTAGCCAAAAATAGCTTCTGCGGCGGGGTTCCAAGTGACTATTTCTGTGTTGGTATTCCATTCAATCACAGCTAGAGGCATGTTCTGCAATAGAAAGGATAGCCTTTGCTGTGAGGCTCGGAGTGCTTGCTCTGCCTGAAGGCGTTCTGTTACATTTCTCAGGGAAAGGAGACAGGCGGCTTCGTTTTGCCAGACAATTTGTGCTGACCGCATTTCAGCAATAATTAATTCCCCGGAAGGACGTTGCATTTCTATCTGAACGGAACCATTGAGGTTGGTTGGCAAGTCTATCCGTTGACCCAAAATTGCTGCTGCTGGTTTACCCAACAAAGATTCTGCTGCCGGATTGGCAAAGCGCCCCTTACCACCAATATCCAGAACAATCAGAGCTTCAGAAGTAGTCTTGACAATTGTACTCAAACATCCCTCGCTCTGTTGCAAGGAATGAATTAATTCTGTTTTTACGGTTTCTGCCTGCTTGCGCTGGTCAATGTTACGGGCTACCCAGATTACTGAATGATTGAGCATTGGCGAAATACTCACGGCAAACCATACTTCACGGTTACCAACCGGCAGGCTGTAGTCAAAATTGACCGTCTGCTGTGTTTCTAAAACTTGCTTAATTTTGCCCCACCAAATCTCTTTTCTCTCCCCTAGAAAAAATTGTTTAATGGTTAAGTCAATTAAGTCAGTTTCCGGTTTAAACAAAGTGTTCGGTTTCGTGGGTGCCACTTCTATTCCTCCTTGCTGATCGATAACCAGTACAATGTCAGTCATTGCCTCAAATACAGCACGGATTTTTTGCTCAGAGGTGCGTAGTTTTTCTTCCAGTAAATGGCGATTACTAATGTCACGGGCTACCCAAACTACTAAATCAGCAGAAATTGGCGAAACATTAGCTGCAAACCAAGTTTTTTGACCGTCAATTATGAGACTGTACTCAAGGCTAACTGCTTCCTTTCTCTCTAGGGCTTGTTGGATACAGCCTAAAAAAGTATCTGCTTGTTCTGGGGCAAATATTTCGTGCAGGGTTTTGCCCAATAAAGTCTCCGGGGGCTGGTAGAGAAGTACGGCGTTATTGGAAGCAATTTTGAGATATTTACCTTGGGCATCAAAAACCAAAACAAGTTCCGTCATTGCCGCAAATATGCCCTGTAGTTCGGCCTCAGTTTGGGCTAATTTGTGAGTGCGTTGAGCAACTTTTTCTTCTAAAGTAGCGTTTAATTGTTGTAATTCTTGATTAACTTGTTCGAGATCTCGATGATGTTTATTTATTTGTTTACCCTGGAGATAACTACGAACTCCCTCTGCTACAGTTAAACTAAGGTCAACTTCATCCCAGGGCTTAGCAATATAACGATAAAGTTTAGCAGAATTGACCGCATTGCCCACTGCTTCGATAGTGGCCTGTCCAGTCAAGAGTATCTTTAATGTTTCTGGATATTGGGCATGAATCTGGCTCAATAGTTTGTCCCCCGTCATTCCTGGCATAATTTGGTCAGAAATAATTAAGGGAATCTCAATGCCTTCTTTTTGCAGTTCTTTGACAATTTCTATTGCTTCTTCACCATTTTCAGCGACTTCAATGTAATAGTCTTTGCCAAAGTGACGCTTTAACTGCTCTTTAAGGCTTTCTAAAACCGCTGGCTCATCATCCACACATACAATTGCCAGACTACACATCAGCTACTCCAATCCAGAAATAATTGTTTCGGTTAACTCATCTTCAGTCCACGGTTTATAGATGCAACTGTGGAGATTTGCTTCTTGTTTAGCACGCTCAATTGATGCTTGTGTAGCTTGACCAGTAAGCATCACTTTGACAATTTGGGGAAATTCTTGATGGACTTTAATTAGAAACTCATCTCCTTTCATTCCTGGCATTAGCCAATCTGAGACGATAATTAAAATTTCCACACCTTCTTTTTTTAATTCCTCAAGAATCTCCCAAGCATCTTCAGCACTTTCAGCAACTTCATAAATATATTTGTCTCCCATAGATCTTTTCAGTTGCTCTTTAAGGCTTTCTAAGACTACTGTCTCATCATCTACGCAAAGGATAGCTGCTTTGGTCATTTTCATTACCTCTCGATAGAATTTTTTGGGATAATATTTGGTTTATTGCGATTGTTTTTTTTGTGGAGCCTGGGCATTCTTTTGTTGAAAGCTATTGACTCTTTTGCCACAGACAAATTGTTTTGCTTTTGCCGAAAGGCTACCACAAGCATAGCAAGTGTAATCCCCTACCAAAAAACATCAGTTGGCTGTACGTATTATTGGCAAATAAACTCTAAATGTTGTTCTTCCTGGTTTGCTTTTTACTTCAATTTTGCCTTGATGTTTATCGATAATTTTCTTGCTGATATCCAATCCTAAGCCACTACCCTCACCTGGGTTTTTAGTAGTGAAAAATGGCTCAAAAATCCGAGGTTGTATTTCTGCTGGAATGCCGCAACCATTATCAGTAATACTGACCACTAGGAATTTGTCAGTAAGTGATCCATCACCTGAAACTTCAGCATAAACTTTAATATCTAACTGCCCCTGGTTATTCATGGCTTGAATGGCATTGTGTATCAGATTTGTCCATACTTGATTAAGTTCATCTGGATAACATAATATTGGTGGTAGCTGCTCGTAATCTCGCAGCAGTTCTATTCCTTGCTTAATGTGATTATGATAGAGAGTTAAGACAGTTTCTATTCCCTCTGTCACTATTGCTAACGTCTTGGCTCCACTCTGGTCATATCGGGCATAGCTTTTGAGGGCAAAGACTACTTTTGAGGCTTTTTCGATAGCTGTTATGATATTCTGATTGTTGCTTTTTAGTCTAACTAAGTCGTAAGTTAATTGCAAAATTAAATCACTATTGGACTCTTTCAGAAGTGGTAAAAATTCCTCAATATCTTCGTAAATACCCAGATCTACTAGGGTATCAGCTGTGTTTCTGGGATTATTAACATTAATTGTTTGTAACTTAGCAATTAAGACTTGTTTGAACTGACGTTTTTCTTTAAAAGTTACTAGAGGATCACTGCGTAGAGATTTATAGAGCAAATTAAAAAAATCAGCCTGTCGTTCTTCAGAAATAATTGTAAACAGTTTTGGTAGCTGCTCTAAAGACTGCTCAAGAGCGTTAGAGATGTTGCTAGAAGAAGCTCTAATTGCACCTAAGGGGGTATTGACTTCATGGGCGATGCCGGCCACTAGCTGCCCTAAAGCCACCATTTTTTCTGATTGAATTAATTGGTTTTGAGTCGCTTGTAGTTGTTTTAATGTTTTAGCTAAATGCTGATTCTTTTCTTGCAATTGCTTTTGCAAGTAACGATTGTCTATATGAGTTTTCACACGGGCTAAAACTTCTTCTGCTTGAAAGGGTTTAGTAATGTAGTCTACTCCACCAACACTAAATGCCTTTACTTTATCAGCTAAGTCATTGATAGCACTAATAAAAATCACTGGAATGTCTCTAGTTAGTGGATTTGCTTTGAGCCTTTGGCAAACTTCATAACCATCCATCTCCGGCATCAGAATATCAAGCAAGATTAAATCAGGAGGAGAGAGATGAACGCCTGATAGTGCCAATTTACCACTAGGTAGCGGACGCACTTTATATCCTTTTTCTGTCAATAGATTAACTAAGAGACGCAAGTTAGCTGGTGTATCATCTATTACTAAAATATTGCCTTGATTTTGGTTGGTCTGAAACTGATTCATTTTAGTTTTCTTTCTGGCTAACAGTAATTAAATTTATAATTGTGTCGTACTCGAAATTATCGAGACACTTTTTGATAGCGTCGGCCAGTTGGGCATTGTGGGTACGGATTTGCGAGAGTGAGACATCAATCAAGTCTAAATCACCCAGTAGAATTGCCTCCTGAAGTTGAGACTTGTATTTTACAGGTATCGCCTGAAAACTTGTGGCATCAAGTAGATTAGGTTCGCTTGTTGGCCGCTCCAATAAATCACTTTGATCGTCATAAACATAACGTACTCCCAAATGTTTGTTCATGGCAGAAAAGATTTCTTCCTCCCGGAAAGGCTTGCGCAGAAAATCATCACAACCTGCTGAGAGAACAACGGCTTTTTCCTCCTCTAAAACACTGGCAGTCAGAGCAATAACAGCAGTAGCTTGTCCTTTGGTAGTAGTTTTAATTGCTTTAGTTGCTTCATAGCCATCCATCATCGGCATCCGCATATCCATCCAGATTAAATGGGGTTCCCACTCATCCCAAACTGCAACCGCTTCTTTCCCATTACTAGCTTCTTTAAGAGCAAAACCAAGGGAACTAAGTAATTGGATTAACAATTGGCGATTAATCTGTTTATCATCCACAATCAAAACTCGATATTGAGGTTGATTTGGCTCTAGGGCAACAACGCGGCGCTTTGGTCGTTGATTGTTTACTTCCTTGGCATCAACAACCTTAGCTTTAATATTAAACTGGAAAACAGTGCCACGTCCTACTTGAGAACTAACTGTAATTTTACCTCCCATCAGGTGTACAAAATCCTGTGCAATAGACAAGCCTAAACCTGTTCCTTCTTGCGCTTGTTTGCCAGTTTGAGTTTGTACAAAAGCTTCAAAGAGATTGTCTAATTCTTCTGAAGCAATTCCCGCTCCTGTATCTTCAACTTCAAAGGTAATTAAAGCTTGTTGATTTTTCCCGTTTGTCTCATTAACCATCCCTGCCTTTACTCGTAACCAAACGCTACCCAAATCAGTGAACTTGAGGGCATTATTAAGTAAATTAATTAAAACTTGACGTAATTTGGTTTCATCGGTGCAAACATAATGAGGCACACCAGGAGTACACTGTAATAATAGCCGTAATCCTTTCTCTTCAGCCTTGAGCTGGAACATATCTTCCACATCATCAAGTAGACGATAAAGGTCAAAGTTTTTGGCGTTTTTAGTGGTGCGTCCCGCTTCAATTTTAGATAAATCTAAAACATTATTAATTAAGAGCAGGAGATGTTCTCCACTACGGGTGATGATACTAACATTTTCTTGGTGTTCCGGGGAGAGAGTTTGGGAGCGAGTCATTAATTGAGAAAAACCAAGAATAGCATTCAATGGCGATCGCAATTCATGGCTCATGTTGGCAATAAAAGTACTTTTGGCTCGGTTGGCAACTTCCGCCGCTTCCTTTGCCTTAGCTAGTTCGGCGGTACGTTCTGCTACTTGGACTTCTAAAGTGCGATTGTAGTCTGCTAGTAGCTTCTGGGTTCGTTGGCGATCGCTAATATCCTGAAAAGCAGCGATCGCATAAACAACAGCTCCGGTTTCATCATAAATGGGGGTTGCCCACATTTCCAAGGGAACAACTTGTTCTGCTTGACGAATTTCGAGATCATCAACATGTACACTTTCACCTGCTAGAGAACGTACAGTAGGTAAGAAAGCTGTAGGATATAGTTGCTCAGTTCCAGACAGATAAACTTGATAAGCCTCTGACAATTGCTCGATTTTTGCCATCGCTAAAGCTTTGATGCTTAGTAACTGTTGTGCAGCCTGATTGGCGTAGGTAAGCTTCCCAGTAGTATCGTAGACAGACACACCTACTGGTACGGCTTCTAAAAATTGAGTGAGGCGACTCTCACTTTCGGATAAAGCTTCATTCAAAGATTTCATCCGAGTAAAAGACTCTTGCAGTTGATGAGCCATACTATTAAAAGATTTAGTGAGTTCCCCGACTTCATCAGAGCGTTCAATTTCTACAGTTTTGTCCAATTCACCTTGAGCAATCTCCTTAGCAGCTGTATTTAAACGGAGAATTGGCTGAGTAACCCAGCGAGCGCTCAGGATACCAACTATTGTAGCCACGAGCAAAGCAGCGATACATAGTAGAATAGTAGTGCGAGTATTTTGATAGATTTGCTCCATAAAATCTGCTTCTGGCACTACCACCACAATCAGCCAGTCTAGTCCTTTGCCATCTTGAAAAGGTACAACTTGTAAAAACTGTCTTTGACCCGCTATTTCAATATCAAGTTGCTGAAAATTTTTAATTTGTTGAAAGTTACCAAAGCGAGTGCTTAAATATTGAGCACTCGCTTTAGTCAAAGGATCCTCACTATCAACTGCCTTAAACAGTTGTCTTTGATTGTCTTTAGTCCGGAACGGCTTTTCCTTAGTGGAAGTTGCTAAGAGGGTTCCTTGATGATCAATAATGAATGTCTGCCCAGTTTTACCAATGTTGAGACTATTCAAGAATCGACCGATATGATCAAGGCGTAAAGCCGTAATTAATACTCCTTCTAACTGTCTTCCTTGGTCGTATACAGGCTGGAGAGCACTAACTATTAAGGTAGGTTCTAAAAGTGAGATATAAACTGAACTCCAAGTGGCTTTACCTGCTTGCACAGCACTTTTATAGGAGGTGTGTTCTCGTATATCAAAGTCTTTAACGACTAAGGCAACTGTAGTACGATCGCCATTTTTGTTAGTATTGTAAGAGCGAAAGTCAAAACCAGTAGACTGACCCGATAAATTAATCCTTAAAGAGCCGTCTTCCAGTTTTTCCCCTGTCCGATAGTCTCCTTGACTATTACCAACCGAAGTGAAGTTAATATAGGGGAATGCTTGTACTTGCTGCCAAAGATATTTTTCCCAAGGTTGCAAGTCTTGCAGATTCAAAAAGCCTAGGGTAATGGCATCCAGCTTACTGTGATTTATTTGGTGTGGAGTTTCTAGATAAGTTTGTAGGTTCTGTTCAACGCGATCAGTAATTTCGTTTTGCAATTGACTAGCAATATCATTAACTGCCTTTTGCCCGTTACGAAATGAAAGATACCCCGTTAGTCCCACAGCTGCGAAAATTTGTAGAACAAAGGGAACAATAAGAACAGTTCGCAGGGGAACTTTGCCAAAAACTTTGGCAAAAAAAGTGTTTAAAGGGCTGCTTAACATGGGTTAATTTTGCTACCACAACAAAAAAATCGCGAAGGTAATTCCTTTCCTCTCAAAAGACGCAGCTAAGTGATACGCCCTGAGGATGCAGCCCTGAAAAAGTAATCAATGGGTTTGATTAGTTAAATCAAGCCCATTAGTAGATGGCTATTAATAAACTAAAGATAAAACCTAACCTTATAACCCCCTTATTTGCAAGATAGGCACCTCCTTAAACAAGAGAACACAGAGAGATTTACCAGTAAAACTTGTACCCCAGCCTCTGATAATACTTACAGTAAAACCCCTCTGCATTTCAGCAATAGGTAGTGAGAATACTGCTATCTACGCTAACGAATTAACTCCGTCCGGATAAAATTGCAAAGGAACAAATATCCTAACGAGGCTTAGGATATTTAATAAGACATATTAACTGAAGGCTGATTTTTTTAGTAAATAGCCCCTGGGAGCATACAAGCTTTATTGCTGAAGCTTAATTTACTCAAACCGCTCTGAAACGGCTGCTCTTAGCTAGCAAAATGAGCAAATTAGGTTGTGTATAGAGTACCCTACTATCTTTCAAAGATAGTGTTATCCGCTGTTCGTGCCACTTTTGGGCTAGAGGTATTGGCTTGATTTAGTGTAGCCATAGCACGGCGGCAAGCAACACTCCCTTTACCGTAAGCTTTGCAAATTGCTAGGCATTGTTCGCGAGTTATTTTTGCCCTCTTGGCAGTTTTTTCTTTTTTATAAAAGAGGCTTGATTGATTAGTGTTCATGTCTTCCTCCTTACTTCCATAGTAAGAAAAATACTTATGGTTTTTAGGAATAGATATGAAGCTTTTCAACTTGACCCTATAGTTCTAATTGAGAGCAACCAAGTTTCTAGGTTGATTAGACTCTAGTAGTGTGACAATCTCTTAACTGGTCTCGAACTCTGTGTTAAACTCGCATCTTGTAGTGATACTCAGAGGTTGCACCATTCTCAGTCAGTGAGTTTCACCCGCCAAAAACTTAAATTCTTATCCAGTCGTCTTGAGACGAATGCGAGCAATCCCTTAGTGAGTCGAGACAAACCAGTCGATGAGTTTTCGAGCAATACTCAGTTTAGAAGGAACCTGTGGCAAGTTATGTTTGCTAAACCAGGCAGCATCAACTAATTCTTCTGGTTCAACACAGATATTACCACTGGCATAAGTGGCAGTGAAGCCAATCATCAATGAGTTGGGAAACGGCCAAGGTTGCGAGCTAAAATAGCGAATATCTTGGAGTTCAATGCCTACTTCTTCGCGGACTTCTCGCACCACTGCCTCTTCTAACGATTCTCCCGGTTCTACGAAGCCAGCGATTATACTGTACATCCCAGGTTGAAAGCGATGAGCGCGAGCCAATAATAGCTCGTCACCACGAGAGATGAGTACAATAACTGCTGGGGAGAGGCGAGGATAATTAACTAATCCGCAGGTGGGACAACGCTTGGCACGTTCATGGGGTAATTGGGTTGTCGGAGTTGCACAATGACCACAATACTGATGGGTGCGATCCCATTCTGTAATCTGAACGGCGCGGCCAGCAATTACAAACAAGTCTTCGTCTAATGTTCCGTACAATTGGCGCAGTCCCTGCAAAGTCATACCATCGGGTATAACTGCATCTTTGGGCAGTTCTGCCGAGTAACAAGGTTGGTTGTCCAGGGTGCCGAGAAATTGGGTTCGTACTGGCACCAAGCCAATTTCTGTGAGGCTAACTAGTTGGGGAATTTTATTGAGTGTACCTTCTTGGTGAACTACTAGCTTATTACCGACAAAAGCAAACCACCAAGCAGGTTCAGTTTGCGATGCAGGTGGAGCAATACCAGGGATGAAGGTTCGATGCATATTCCGTAGAGCGAGCCACCTTTATCCTACCACTTCTCTGGTGTCGAATCTTCAGACAGCTCGCCGAGTTTGCTTGTGCTTGAGTTGTTTGCTCAACTAGATGTCAGGTTAAGGTTACTTCTGTTAGTGGTTAAAAGGGAACAGTAAAAGTTTAAATAGTTTTACTATCTTGCCCCAAAAATTAATTTTTTCTTCCTGGATAAGTAGGTTAACTAGTGCTAAATTTGTTTTGCATTTAGTCTTTTTAAGGGTCTAATTTAAATAAAATTGTCTTTGCTAAGTTTTGCAAAAAACGTAAAGAAATGCGCTGTTAAAGACAAGAAAATTTTCACGGTACTACTTGCCTAAAATAGGGTTAACTTGCATAAAATAATTGAATCGAACTAATTAGTTTTACAAAAAAAACTAGACGAGGAATAATTATGCCTACTAGCCAAATCCAATCTTTTGCCCAAAAAGCTAAAACTGATGCTGAACTTCAGGAAAAGCTGAAGACTTGTGAGCGTGCTAAGGAATTGGTGGCTCTTAGCAAAGAGTACGGGTTTACCTTTGCTGAAGACGAACTCTACCCACCAAATGATCCTGGATTTACTGCTGATCAATTGCACCCGACGCTGGTTAAAGTACTACTGAGATAGCACTCTGCAGATTCTAAAAAACGGAAGCCCTTTTCTAGAGAGGGTTTCAGGTACTGAGGTTGTCAGCAAATTGTTCTGCTCTTTCTGGCTGAAGAACAAACTGCTGCAACGGCTTGAATTCGTAGTCTCTCGTCAAAAGTCTTTACTTGCAGTTTCACTGATATTTCCTTTGGTTTTCCCTTTTAAAGAACCAAAGGTTTTTTCCGCAACTATCTCCTTCATGACATTTTTTTGTCTGCTTTTTGAGATAATTTATCAATTATTTGTCGATAAGAATCTCGGCTCTTCAATACATAGTATGCTAAACCAACAGTCAAATAAGCATGCCCTTGAGCCGAAGCCCTGAGTGCAGCGAAAGGGCAGCGAACGGTAATAAGTAATAATATTGTCACTTATTACTTGAATAAAAGCATAGCATTTCTCTGACTCATGAGGTGTACCCCATCCTACTATCCCATTTTTCACAGAAGAAGAGAGAAAACCGACTCTACCTCACCAGCATGAGAATTACTATGTTTGTCGCAAAGGTTATTAAGCTTGTCAATCAGTTTATCTTGAAAAAAAACGTAACATCAAGCGGCAAGCCCCGTCTCAATAAGCTACAAATCTTAGTGGTAGTTTTGCTGATACTTGGTATATTACTGAGATTTTACAATCTTGACCGCAAAGTCTACTGGGGTGATGAAGTTTACACCTCACTACGCATTTCTGGTTACACAGAAACTGAGTTAGTTCAGCGAGTCTTCACTGGGGATGTGATTAGCCAGCAAGATTTACAAAAGTATCAACATCCCAACTCAGAAAAAGATTTAAGGGATACTATCGACGCTTTAGTCAGTAAACCTGAACATCCCCCTTTATATTACTTGATGGCAAGGTTTTGGGTGCAAAGCTTCGGTTCTTCAGTCGCTGTAATTAGAAGTTTATCCGCCTTAATTAGTCTACTGGCTTTTCCTTGTATTTATTGGCTATGTCTGGAATTATTTAATTCACCGTCAACTGGATTAGTAGCAGTAGCCTTGCTCGCCGTTTCGCCTTTCCATGTCTTATTTGCCCAAGAAGCACGGCAATATAGTTTGTGGATAGTTACTATTTTGCTCTCAAGTGCAGCACTACTACGAGCCATACGCCTCAAAACTAAGGTTGGTTGGGTAGTTTATACAATTACAGTCGCACTGGGATTTTATTCCCATCTTTTGTATGGATTAGTGGCATTAGGACAGGGAATTTATGTATTTGTCCTAGAAAAATTGCGCTGGACTAAGATAGTTACTGCTTACTGTTTTGCTGCCATTACAGCTCTTTTAGCCTTTTCCCCTTGGCTATGGGTTATTGTTACTAGGTTTGCCAAGCTTCAGAGTAATACAGCCCATTTAAGTCAAGACAAATCTAATTTCATTCTATTATGGTTGTTGAATCTATCACGCATTTTTACTGATTTTAACCAGGGCCCAAGCGCGATTAATCCGTTATTATATTTAATTGCTATCTTAGCTGGTTATTCTCTGTATATACTGTGTCGTGAAACTGCCAAGCCAACTTGGTTATTTATTCTCACCCTAACTGGAGTTACAGGATTAGCCCTAATCATGTCAGATTTGATTTTGGGGGGGCAACGCTCGACAATTGCTCGTTATCCGATTCCTTGCTATCTAGGTATTCAGTTAGCTGTTGCTTACTTACTAACCAGTAAAATTACCTCTTTTTCTGCTAGTCACCAACAAAGAAAAAGATGGCGTCTAACAATGAATTTTCTGCTGTTCAGTGGAATTTTATCCTGTGTAATTAACTCTCAGATGATGGTTTGGTGGAATAAAGGCCCTTTTAAAACGCGATACAATCCCCAAATAGCCCAAATTATCAACCAAGCAGAACAGCCATTATTAATTAGTGATAGTTCTGCTGAGAGAGTTCTCTCTTTGAGTTACTTACTAAAACCTAAAGTGAAGCTTCAGTTAGTAGTTGCACCAACTATGCCTAAAATTCCTAGTGGCTTCAGTGACGTATTTTTATACCAACCTTCTGACCAACTGCGCTCTCAATTAGAAAAAGATGCCAATTTGCAGTTAGAAAAGGTTTATAAATCTTGGCTATGGAAAATATAAGTAATTATAAATTAGCATTAGAAAACCGCTACCTGTGCCATTAGTTGAAAGTGTAACTCCTGAGACTCTTGCTTAATCTTACCGCCAGCAATGGCTTGCTCCAGCAAAGAAAAAGCTTTAATATCCTCTGTGTCTATAGACTCTCTTCTTAAAAGACCCCGTAATCGGCTTTCGGCTGCAATGCTCAGGCAACCAGTACTAAAAGATTTTTCAACGATTTCACCGATTATGGTCATAATTATTATCTGTGTTAGTATCCTAATTCGGTATTTGCCAAATTAAGGGTCTTAAGTATCTCCAGCTTTTTAAGTAGGTGTCCCTCTACTTACCAGTCAGGCTGGCGTTCGTGTTTTACGCAAAACTTGAATAAGATTAGCAAAAAGGAGTACTCATTAATTTGTTGTTGTCTTAAATAGACTGTGAAGATTGGGTAAAGGGGAGCAGGGAACAGGTAATACGTAATTAAACTGCACGACAGCGCAGTTCTCTTGTATTAAATCTCAACAGTGGAAAAGGGGTTTTCTTGCGTCGTTGTTGTGGGGAAGGGTGACGCTAATAAAGAAAAAGGGAGGGGATTGCCTACCTTTGTGATGTTATCTTTTCTGAAATTTGTCTTTATAATCCGATTTAACCCAATCGGTAGGGTCAAGGGCAACCTTGACAATGGCTTCTTGGCAGCTAATCTTGTTTCCAACTAATCCGATTTAACCCAATCGGTAGGGGTTAGTTCACTTTTCAAAGTGGTTAAGAAAAAGTTTCCAACTAATCCGATTTAACCCAATCGGTAGGGGATTTGTCTGAGCTGATGAGAAAGTACAATGTAAGTTTCCAACTAATCCGATTTAACCCAATCGGTAGGGCAGCCTTCTGGTTCAGTCCAAGGCCAAAGCCAAGGAGAAATGTTTCCAACTAATCCGATTTAACCCAATCGGTAGGGGAAAAAACCATGGGTTGGTTTAACGGAGAAAAAGTTTCCAACTAATCCGATTTAACCCAATCGGTAGGGGAATTAATCCCAACTGTGTTGGGAACGCAGACGGAACGAATGTAACGTTTCCAACTAATCCGATTTAACCCAATCGGTAGGGTATTGGTAAGTCGGCAAAATCCGAGACTTGCTGCGTTTCCAACTAATCCGATTTAACCCAATCGGTAGGGCCGCAGTGGACACTCGCGACCAGTCTGTTAAGTTTCCAACTAATCCGATTTAACCCAATCGGTAGGGAGGGAATCTATCTTCTCTAACTTTCTACTAGTTTCCAACTAATCCGATTTAACCCAATCGGTAGGGTTACTCTATCGCTATCTGCTCTTTTTTTTTAGTGTTTCCAACTAATCCGATTTAACCCAATCGGTAGGGAGTTCGTCTAGTAGCCCTCGCCCAGTAAAGGTTTCAGCCACCAAATCGACACCACTGATGAAATTGTAATATATCCTCCCCAAAATTGAACAGAACACAGACCTCAAATCTTTTCCCTGTAAGGCATCGACACCACTTAACGAAAAATATAGGGTTTCGGCGATTTGGCTAGTGGTATCGATGAACGCCTGAAAAATTCCCTCAAAGCAAGATAACATAGTACTTCAGCGGGATTGAGGATACTTGCCTAGCAAATAATTAACACCCCCGACACCACTTCCTAAAATATCCAGTAAAACCGCATCTTATCCTCCACAGGCTTAACTAAAAAAAGGCAGGAGTTAGAAAGCAGGAGGTATATTGAGCAGAAACTTACCGGAACAAATGTCGGCTAATTTTATTCAGGAAAGCAAAGGCCAATCCTCTGTATACTTAGTCGAAAACTCGATTCCTGCCTCTAGGTTCGAGGAAAGCAGGCAATGACAAACTCCCCCAATTCAGATCAAGAACCCCCATCGAGTTCCAGTAATCAAGCAAATTCAGGTTCTCCTAGAGGTACACATCGGCGAGGATTGCGGCGTTTATGGCTTTTCCTAGGATTATTTTTACTCATCAGCCTTGGAGGAGGATTAACTTGGGCGTGGATTTTCATCCACCGAATGCTAGCGCCGAGGGTAGAGAAAAGTGTCGAAAATCTGCTAAATCGAGATGTCCAATTGGGAGAAGTAGAAAGCTTTTCCCTAAATAGCTTGCGATTTGGTAACTCAACCTTGCCAGCAACACCCACAGACCCTGACCGAGTTGCTATACAAGCATTAAATGTTAACTATAATCCACTCAAACTAATCTTCAACCGCACCCTAGAACTAAATATTACCCTGGTTGAGCCAAATATCTACATCGAACAAAACGAGCAAGGGGAGTGGATTTCTACCAGACTAGTACCTCAACCTGAAGGTTGGCTGAAAATAAAGCTGCAAACAGCGCGGGTTCGAGGTGCTGAGGTAGTAATGGTGCCCAGGGGAACTCAGGGAAACTTACTAAAACCAGTAGTCTTCTCCCTAACTTCCGCTAAAGCTCGTTTTCTTAATAACAACCAATTAATCCAGTACAATTTACTGGGTCAGTCAGCTACTGGAGGCGAGTTTCGGCTGCAAGGAGAGAGCCAACCTGCAACCACAGAAACTAAACTGGTAGTTGCGACTAGTGACCTGAGTGCTGTTGAAGTAAAAAAAATCGTTCCCCAGCTACCCATAGAGCCAAAAGCTGGTCTGATTAGCGGTAATCTGGAAATAGACATTAAACCCCAAGAGGTGCTGCAACTTTTCGGCAGCTTAACTCTAAAAGACTTAACCGCCCAAATAGCACAACTACCTCAACCCTTAGCTAAAACTAATGGTCAACTGCGCTTTCAAGGAACAAAAGTTAGCCTAGACAACATTACTAGTATTTTTGGTCAAATACCCGCTCAAGCAAAGGGCGTAATCGATACTCAAGCAGGCTATAACCTGTTAGTGCAGACCAAACCAATAGCACTAAAACCAGTTTTACAAACCTTTAGTATCCCAGAGTTGCCTGTACCCGCCTCAGCAGAAGTCCAAGCTGTCCTCAAAATTACTGGTCCCCCAGATAATCCTCTTGTGGTGGGCAAAGTAACTACTACCAAGCCAGCTCAAATTGACAAAGTTAACCTTAGCAAAATCACTGGTGACTTTAGGCTAGTAGCCACAAAACTAAGCCTAACCATTAACAACTTACAGGCAAAACCCACAGTAGGCGGCTTGGTAACAGGGGATGGCTTAGTAAAACTGGGTGAGAACGGAACCTTTGTCTTTGACCTCCAAGCTTCAGAAGTACCTTCAGAAGCGATCGCCAATACTTATAATGTTGACTTACCCATTCCCCTTGGCCGAGTCTCAGCTAAAACCCAGATTATTGGTTCCCTCGGCAATCTCCAGAACCTCCGCGCCACAGGTCAAGGCAATCTTAAAGTAGCTGATGGCAGCGTTACCATCAACAATGTAGAAGTAGCTCAAGGTCGCTGGCAAGGGTTAGTCCAAGCCGCTAATATTGCCGTAGCAAAACTCTCAGATAATCTTCCCCCACAATTGCAGGGACGCTTCGACGGCACCTTTAATCTGTCAGGGAGTCTCGATTCTTTCACACCGCAAACCATCAGTGGTAGTGGATCTGGCAATATGAATATTGCTGGTGGACTAGTTAGCCTCACTAATATAGATCTCAAGAATGGTAGTTTAAGCGCCCTAGTCCAAGCAGATGGAGTGCAATTAGAACGTCTGGCAGAAGTTCCACCTCAGTTTAGTAACCCCTTAAGCGGTCAGTTGCAAGTAGCCGTCAATCTGGATCAATTAACCACATCCGGCATTAATGGTATCGGTTCTGCCAGCATCAACCTGGCAGGAGGCAAGATTACAGCCAATAATATTCAACTCTCAGAAGGTCTTTGGCAGACCAATCTCCAAGCATCTAGTGTGCAACTAGGGCGTCTGTTGCCTCAACTGCCGGAGCAATTACAAGCACCTTTAACTGGCACTTTCAATCTGTCAGGCAGCCTAGAACAATTCGCCCTTAATACAATTAAGGGCAGTGGTAGTGGAAGCCTCAATCTTGCCGGGGGTAACCTCCGCACTGACATCCAGTTAGCCGCAGGACGTTGGTTAGCAGACGTGGCAGCAAAGGGCGTTCAGTTAGGAAGTTTAGCGCCACAGTTACCCCCAACACTTTCTGGGCCTTTGGCAGGAGCATTTAGATTATCAGGAAATCTCGAACAGTTGTCACCGACAGCAATTAATGCTGCTGGCAGTGGACGCCTCCAGGTGGCAGGTGGCACCGTGGAAGTAGCTAATTTACAACTAACTAACGGTAACTTGCAGGCGGTTGTCACACCCAACGGCATCGAGTTAGGGCGCTTTTCCCAGGAATTAGCTGGCAGTCTCGGTGGCAGACTCAACGTCTCTGGAAATATTGCCAATCTTACCCCAATGGCGCTAGCAGAAGCGCTACGCGCCCAAGGTCAACTGACTTTCAGCGAGGGGATTTCTCTAATTGAGAGCCCTTTAACCGCCTCAGTGCGCTGGAATGGAGCAGGTATAGAAATCCAACAGGCAACGGCTCAAGGAATTTCAGCCAATGGCTTTATTGGTGTTGACATAGCTGCACTGCAAAATCAAGGTTTTCCCCAAGCAATTAATAACCTGAATCTGGATGTTACGGCAAGGGACTTAAACTTACAAAAATTGCCGATTCCTCTACCAGATGCCGCTGCTAACTTAAATATTGCAGGTCGAGGGGATTTTGCCGGCAGTATTTCTGGTACGCCAACTGCTCCTCGAATTAGGGGGGATCTGGCACTGCGCGACTTTGCCATTGAAGAACTGAAGTTTGACCCTGTAATGACAGGTCAAGTGAGTGCGCTTCCTGGAGAGGGAGTTTCTTTGCAGTTAACTGGCAACAATGACCAGATTCAACTAGCCCTCGACCCTAACTATCAACCTACCTCTTTTTTAGTCAAACAGGGCGAAGCGATCGCTAGTGGTTCTCGACAAGGAGCAGTTTTAGTAGTACAGGCGGATAACTTCCCGATTAGCACCATCAAAAAGTTCGCTCCTTTACCAGAAGCGATCGCATCCCAGCCCTTGGCGGGAGACATCTCCGGTAACTTAGAGGTTAACCTGAATACCTTTGGCGTCACAGGGGATCTTGCTGTAGCCAACCCAATTTTCGGCACGATCAGAGGCAAACAATTTAGTGGCTCTGTGCAATATACTGATGGCACCGTTGTCCTCAACAATGGTGAGCTTCTAATCGGTGATAGCCGCTACTTAGTAACTGCCAATCTCACCCCAACTGCCCAAGGGCCAGAATTTCAGGCAAAACTTGAGGTTCCCCAGGGAGAAATTCAAGACATTCTCACTGCCCTACAAATCTTTGATCTCAATGATCTAACCCGTGGTGCCTCATTGCCAGACTACCAACAAGCTGAGGATATTGCAGTCGCCGGAGTAGGATTGCCAGGAGCCTCTCTACAAAGACAACTACAAAGGCTTTCTGAAATTAAAGCACTCTTAGAACAACAGCGCCAACAACGTGCCGCAGCTTCCCCCTTTCCCGAACTCTCTGTATTAGAAGGTAGCTTGAATGGTAGTCTCACCCTCACTAGTTCCCCAACTTCCGGTATTAGTGCTGACTTTAAGTTTGAGGGGGAAAACTGGCAATGGGATGACCCTTACACAGTTGGAGCAGACTACGTTGCTCAACAAGTGCTGATTGAAGGCGAGTTTCAAGATGGTGTGCTGACTCTACTACCTCTGAGCTTTCAAACTGGAGATAGCATAGCAAGTTTTCAAGGCACTATTGGTGGCCAAGAACAAACCGGAAGATTAGCCCTGACAAAGATCCCCGTCAATGCAATTCGACAAGTTGTTGGTCAGTTTGTTGAAGTTCCACCAGCACTCGGTTTTGGAGGACTAGTTAATGCTTCAGCGACCATTGCTGGTAGCGTTGACAACCCCCAAGCCAGGGGTGATCTGAGCATCACCGATGCGACTCTTAATCAAACACCTGTTCAGTCAGTTGAGGGCAGCTTTAACTACGCCAATGCTCGCTTTGACTTTTCTGCCAATAGTATTCTCACTGCGGATGCTCAACCCCTTAATATCGAGGGCAGTATTCCTTATCAGTTGCCTGTGGCTACTGTAGAACCGGAAAGTGAGGAACTCAGTTTAAACATTGATGTCGCTGATCAGGGACTAGAGATTATCAACGTTCTGAGCCGAGGTCAAGTTCTCTGGAAAGATGGTACTGGAAGAGTCAACTTGGACATTTCCGGAACTATTGATCGAGAAACCAACAGACCAAGACAACTTGTCGCTGAAGGCATTGCCACAGTCGAAAATGCCACTATAGAAGCTCCTGTACTACGGGGAGAACCTCTAACTAATGTTAACGGTACAGCCGAGTTTAACTTTGACCGTATCGAAGTAGCCAACTTACAGGGTGATTTTAGCGGTGGTGTCGTCACAGCACAAGGAACTATCCCCATTTTCCAACCCGCGCCCCAACAAAATCCTCTGACAGTTGATATTGACAAGCTGGCTCTGAATCTCAAAGGACTTTACAGTGGTGGAGTTCAAGGTAATGTTGTCATAACTGGTACTGCTTTAGCGCCAGCAATTGGCGGTCAACTCAAGCTGTTTGATGGTCAAGTGCAACTAGCGGGTGCAGGTAGTGGGGGAGAGCAAGCGGCAACAACGCAAACCAGTAACCCTACAGAATTTAATGACCTAGAGCTAACTCTAGCTGAAGGCGTCGAAATTCGACAGCCCCCACTGTTAAATTTCCTTGCCGATGGTAGCCTGACTCTCAATGGACCTTTAGATCAAATTAGTCCCCAAGGGGAAATTAATTTACGGCGTGGTCGAGTCAATTTATTTACTACCCAATTTCGTTTAGATCGAGGCTACAACAATACTGCTCGCTTTCTTCCTGGACAAGGACTCGACCCAGCATTAGATGTGCGGTTGGTCGCGTCAGTCACAGAAACAGAACGTCAGCCAATTCCTGCGGAAGCATCGGCAGAAATTAGTGATCTTCTACCTACTGGCTATGGTAGTGTGCAAACGGTTCGTGTCCAAGCCAACGTTCAAGGAAAAGCTAGTAAGCTAGTTGAGTCTTTAGTAGGGAAGACATCTGACAATGAAACTCTGACATTGACCAGTACTCCAGACCGCAGTGATCAAGAAATTATTGCCCTCTTAGGGGGTAGTTTTGTCGATACCTTAGGTCGGGGAGATACTACCCTGGGTTTAGCTAACCTAGCTGGGTCAGCGCTACTTTCTAATGTGGGATATGCCATTGGCGAAGCCTTGGGTTTGAGCGAGTTTCGTCTCTACCCCACCACTATTGTTGATGACGATGAGCGCGCTTCTAGTTTAGGCGTCAGTGCTGAAGCGGGGGTTGATATTGGTCGTAACCTCTCAGTTTCTGTATCCAAGGAATTAACTACTGATAAACCTTTTGAGTACAACCTACGCTATCGACTTAGGGAGCATCTTCTCCTGCGTGGTGGTACAGATTTTAATGGCGATGGCAGAGTAGTTGTCGAGTACGAAAAACGGTTTTAGAAGTTAAATTATCTTGAAGAAAGATTAGCTTAGCCTCTGGCTCTTGGCAATCTAGACGGTGTGATATCCAGTTGTTCTGATAGCACAACTCGGTATTAGCTAAAGCGCGTCTAGATATTGAGAAACTTGAAATGAAGCTTAAAGAAGACCAATTTTCCTGGTACGAAGTGCCAACTGAGATCAAAAACTTACTGCTCTCCGCTGCTGACAACTGGGAAAATACTACGGAATCAGAAAAATATATTAACCAAGCCTTAGACCAGGCAGACAGTAATACAGACGTTCTAGTTTCTGCCTATAGGTACTTTTTCTACAAAAAAAACTATCCCATGGCGCTTAAGGTAGCAGAAAAAGTCTTAGATAAAGTTAAGCAATTAGAAAACTTACCGGAAGATTGGGAGCAACTAAAACCAATTTTAATCAGTCGTAAACACAATCCTCAAATTCGGCTATATTTAACCACCTATGCCGCTTACGCTTTTATTTTAGCTAGACAAGGAAAACTAGAAAAAGCTAAAGAATTAACTCAAAAAGTTAAAGAAATTAACAATACCAGTGAATTTGCAGCTTCAACTGTACATGATATTCTGACACGTCCGGCCTCAGAAGATTAAAAGTTGCCTGTCTTGTTGGAGTTCAAAACCTTAACCCATAAAGCCTAAGCAATATCTACTAAAGAAATAGCAGGCTTTTCACGAAAAAACCCAGCTTGGGGAGCTGGGTGTCAAGAAGGAACATGACAGTAGATGTCCCTTAAAAATGCTTATATCATTATGGGTGACAACGGACTGAGGGGAATCAGTCCTCTATCTCTTTCGTGGAGTTCACTTTTTCGCATTTAATAATACTTAAAGGAAATAAATGCCATCCTTGCTAAGAATTTCCCCCTGGCGGACAATTGTATCTGAGTGGCTTGTTACAGAATAAACTGCCCCCGGCGTTAGATGCTTAAATTAAACTCCACATTAAGCAATCTGCTCAGTGTATCTGAGGGGAAACAACCCAATATTGGGGATTGGGTATGAGTCATTTATTCGGGACACTGTCGGCATTTACGATTAATCACGCTGACAGATTCACCCTCAGAATAAGTGAGCTAACTATTAAGCTAATGAATACAAATGAACACAAGGAAACATGGCAGCAGATCATAATTTTATTTTGGATCTTACTACGGTTCTAGGAGCTTCTGCTCTTGGAGGCTATGTAGCTAATCGACTACGCCAACCTGTCCTGCTCGGTTATCTAGTCAGTGGTTTAATAGTTGGTCCCTTTGGTCTAAAACTCTTAAAAGACCAGGTACAAATTGAACACCTAGCAGAAATTGGCGTTGCTTTCCTGTTATTCGCCTTAGGTGTCGAATTTTCTTTAGCCGAACTCAAACGAGTTAAAGATATTGCCATCAAAGGTAGTTTACTACAAATTGGTCTAACAATCGGGCTGGTAGCATTTCTCGCTACTCTAATTGGCTGGGTCGAGGGACTGACTCAAGGGATATTTCTTGGAGCAATTCTTTCCCTCTCCTCAACGGCTGTAGTACTCAAAACCCTAACCGAACGAGGAGAAGTCAATACACTCCACGGTCAAGTAATGCTGGCAATTTTGATTGCCCAAGACCTTGCTTTAGGTCTGATGTTGGCGATTTTACCTACTCTGAATGAACCAGCAAATATTGCCTCCGCTATGTTTACCGCAATGCTTAAAGTGCTGTTGTTTCTAGCAGCAGCTTTTGCCGCTGGCCGGTGGCTGATTCCTCCTCTAATTAAGAGCATTGCTGAAACGGAGAATAGTGAGTTATTTTTGCTTACTGTTATTGCTCTATGTTTAGGAGTTGCCTTAATTACTGCTGGTCTTGGCCTCTCCGTAGAAATGGGGGCTTTTGTCGCTGGATTAATGATTTCAGAGATTGATTATGCTGACCAAGCTTTAGCAAAAATTCTTCCTTTACGGGACACTTTTGCCAGTCTGTTTTTTGCTTCCATCGGCATGCTGATCGACCCAGGAACTATTATCCACAATTTTGGTTTAATTTTAGGCATGGTTGCCTTCGTCATGCTAGGTAAAGCAGCAATTATTTTGCCAATTGTCCTGAAATTTGGTTACTCTTTCAAAACCGCTGTAATTGTTAGCCTAGGCTTAAACCAAATTGGGGAATTTTCTTTTGTCTTAGCCTTAGTAGGTTTGCAGTTGGGATTTCTCACTCAAGAAAAGTATCTACTGTTGGTAGGAACTACGGCTATTACTTTAGTGATTACCCCCATGTGGCTGAGATTTTCTCCCCGTCTAGCAGAGCAATTGGCTAATTGGTCCTTCTTGGCAAAATATCTGCGCCGCTTTCAGGGAACCCAAGCTCTCTCAATTCCAGAAACTATTCATGATCATGTGGTAGTCGCAGGCTATGGCAGAGTTGGACAAGTCCTGGTAAATATTTTACAAAATCAGGGTCATCAGGTGCTAGTAATTGAGAACTCTGAGGCGGCGATTAAAAGGTTAAGGATGGATCAAATTCCTTACATTTTCGGGGATGCTGACTCAGAACTAGTCTTAGAGAAAGCCCATGTGGAAAAGGCGAAAGCGTTGGCGATTGCCTTACCGGATCCGGCTAGCACTCGATTGTTGCTCAAACGCGCTCTCAAACTCGCGCCACAACTAGATATAGTCGCTCGTTCTCACCTGAATAAGGAAATTGACCTGCTGACTCAGTTGGGAGCCCACGAAGTGGTTCAACCGGAATTTGAGGCAGCACTACAAATCGGAGCGCATTTGCTAGCGACTTTAGGAGAAACGCAGTGGAATGTCCACTTTGTGATCAAGGAAATTCGCAAAGACCGCTATTGCAGTATTCGCTCTGAATGTGCCACCAAGATACCGCAGCCAGGGTTGGCAAATGTCATACCTGAATTCAAAAGTCAGTGGATAACTTTGAGCGCATCCTCACCTCTGAATGGTATGACCCTGGCATCCGCAGATATTCGTAGACTGACAGGAATAACTGTCATGGGTGTCAAACAAGGAGAGTATACGCTTTACTACCCAAAAAGCAGTACAGTTCTACATGCAGGAGATAGGCTACTGGTGGTGGGAGAAGGCTCGGAATTTGAAGCTTTTAGAGATTTGATGGCAGGTCAATGTTCCATTGTTTAATTAGGGCAGGCACAAATCCACTAAGACCTTTAAAAGGGGAACAGGGAATGGGCAACAGGGAAATCCCCCAAAAGAAAGGCAGCGACGCTCAATCCTTGCTCTTTGGCGCTAATTCTTCCCTCTATTGACCATTCCCGCCCTCAAGGGGCTTCCTCAAAGGCTAAAATTTTCTTCCCTCCTGTCTTACCTCAACTAAAAATATTCATATCAACCGATTTAATTCATCAAAGTTTCACGAAATTACAGAATCAGAGTTAGAGAAACTTAACTAATTTAGCTGCAAACCCAGACTACAAGGGAAGAGCGCTTAATTACGTACGACGAAGGAAAAATTGGGACAGTTTTTAAATTGACCATTCGAGTTCCCTTGCTTATTCTCTAATAAACTTGGTATGTAAATAGCTAAAATCCACTTACAGCAAGGGTTTTACTGATTAAATATTGCTGTAGAGTCCTTACCCTTACTTTTCCTAAACTAGTGACCTAAACGCGGAGTGACACAAGCATTTTCCTAGAAGTCGAGCTGAGAGGCTAAATTCGAGTTGTAGAAAATCACAGAGGAAGAACCCTGAAGGGGTGAGAACCAATCTAATTCGACCTCTGTTGCTTTCTAACCAACTAACAACTTTAGCTTTTTGAGGCTCTTAGCATGAAAACCTTAACCACCGCCACCTCTCTCCATCAAGATTCTAAGCAACAACAACAGTCTCCGGACATTCTCGAAAAAACTGATTCTTGCATGCTGCAAGAGGTATTACTCGAAGAAATGCGCTCCCAAGTAGAATCACTACCAAGCCGCGCTCGAGACGTAATCAATCGAATTGTCGAAGAGATTGAACGCATTTGTCTCAAGAGTCATCGTATTCAAACCAGTGGTGAAATCGGCTCTTGGCAATTAACCTTAGGTCGTCACCGGTTACAAAAGTATCTAGAGTACTATCGCCTCGGTTCCCTACAAGGTCGTGTCGAACTCCATAGCCGCTTGAGCGTAGTAGTTTATCGCCACGTAGCACCAGCTCAATCTCATTTAAAATTTGCCGCCCGACGCAATTTGATTGAGGACTTTATGCAAGAGTTTTATGCTGAGTCCCTCAAAGCCTTCCGGCGGGAAAATGAGGTAAATGCTGACTACACTCCTCGCACCAAAATAGAATTGGCAGAATACATGGCTTTTACTGAGCTATACGCTAAGCGACGCATTAACCTACCCAATCGCAGCAATCAGCAACTGATTGTCCTCAGAGCACAAGGATTTGCCAAACGTCAACCCAGCGAAACTTCTGTGGATATTGAACAAGCGGTTGAATTCCATAAGGGTGACCAAGGTAGCGAGTCAAGCTACTCACCAGCCATGCAACAGGTGCGGACTCGTCTGGTTTCTCAAGCCACTGACCCTCACGATGCTGTCCTACGCGACCGCGTTGTCCAAGAACTGCTGCAATACTTAGAAGAGCAAGGTCGTTCTGACTGCGTAAATTATCTAGTCCTTAAGCTGCAAGACAAAGCCGCAGCCGACATTGACGAAATCATGGGTCTCACAGCTAAAGAGCGGGACTACTTACAGCAACGCTTTAAGTACCATCTAGAAAAATTCTCTCGTTCTTCTCATTGGAAACTAGTACACCAATGGCTAGGAGCCGATATTGACCAAAAACTGGGTATGTCCTCTGAACAGTGGGAGATGTTTGTCGGGCAACTCGAAGGTCAACAAAGGCAACTTTTAGAGCTAAAACGCGATCGCCAAAGTGACGCAGAGATTGCCAAAGCTTTGAAAATCACAGCCAAAAAGGTGCAAAAGCGCTGGACTCAAATTCTAGCCCTGGCTTGGAAGACTCGCAATTCAGAAGTGGGGAGTACTGAAGGCGAAGACGAACTAGAGTATTCGGAACTAGGACGGCAAGGCGATTTGTGCATAGCAGCATAGCCACTGTTGACAAAGTGATAATTTTCCTGAGTAGTGTAATAAATCCCCAATGACCTCAGACTTAATTGATTTCACTGGCTATACAACGCCCGATTACTTGCTACAATTCTCTTCCAACTACTTATACCAAGTTGCCATCTTACTACTTACTTTATTTACCCCTCTCCCCTTGCCCCATTTGCTCAATACCCCATCCAAGATCAGAAGATACGAGAGCGCAACTTGGTATCATCCCCTCGTTAATGACTACAGCCCCTGTTGCCAAGGAAATTCACTCAGGGGAAGGGAGTAATTACTTCCTCCCTTGGGGTTATTTAGAGGGTTAGGAATTAATTGAGTTAGTTAAAGGGTTAGAAAACCCCAAAAATCTTGCCTAATTTATGTCTTATTTGCCAGGATACCGATAATTAGTGAGAGGATTTAGTCAGCAAGAGAGTTTTGTCGGGAAGTAAAGTTGAACCAAGACCATTGACCAGAATCAATCCCAGAATTATTCTGAATATTGCTCTTAAGAGTGAACCTAAACGAGGGAACCAGGTGTTCAATTTCTGCCAAGGCAGTCAGTTGAGCAACAACTAGGCTAAATATATAAATTATTATGAAACTTATTTGCACTCAAAGCGAACTAAATACTAACCTCTCGCTAGTACTCAGAGCAGTTCCCTCTCGCCCTACTCATCCCGTACTAGGAAATGTTTTGCTAGAAGCTGACCAAGAAAATCAGCTAGTTCTCTTAACTGCTTTTGATCTATCTATGGGCATTCAGACGAGCTTTAGTGCTCAAGTGATTGCAGGTGGTAGGATTACCATCCCGGCTAAACTGACATGTGACATTATATCCCGTCTGCCTGAGGGAGAAATCACTATAGAAGACAAGTCAGGAGAAGCTATAACCTCAGAAGAGGGTGATAGTTTTTTGATAACTTTGACTTCAGCTTCAGGGTGTTATCAAGTAAGAGGCATGGAAGCCGAGGAGTTTCCAGAACTGCCGCAACTAGAAGCTGGGGTGGCTATTCATCTGCCAGTAGAAGCCTTAACCCAAGGGTTGCGGGGGACTTTGTTTGCTACTAGTTCTGACGAAACTAAGCAGGTGCTTACGGGAGTACACCTGACAATGCATCAAGACAGTTTAGAGTTTGCGGCTACAGATGGTCACCGACTCTCGGTGGTGCAAACAACTTGTGGAGCCCAGGACGCTTCCGCAGATGATCAAGATGAGGCAGATAATTCTCCTGCTAAGTCCTCTAAAGGCTCAACTCTCAGTAACGCAGAATCTCTAGAGTTTACCCTGCCAGCCAGAGCCTTGCGTGAACTAGAGCGCATTGTCGGTTTGCGCCAAACAAATGGAACGATTAATCTTCAGTTTGAACAAGGGCAAATCGTCTTTCAAGGAGGAGAGGAGACACCTACAGGCTCCCTGCCACTGAGCTATCGCCTTACCAGTCGTACTCTCGAAGGGCAATACCCAGCCTACCGTCAACTGATTCCCCAAAAGTTCCAGCGCCAGATAACCATTGAGCGGCGGCAATTATTAAGTGCAGTAGAACGAATTGCTGTCTTGGCAGACCAGAAAAATAATATTGTCAAATTTAGTATTGACAGCGTTAAACAGCAAATTGACTTGTCTGTAGAAGCTCAAGATGTTGGTAGTGGCAAAGAGTCGATGCCGGCTCAAGTAACGGGTGAAAGCCTAGAAATTGCCTTCAATGTCAAGTACTTAATTGATGGACTCAAGGCGCTTTCTACTGCTGATATTCAAATGCAGATGAATGAAGCCACCGTCCCTGTTATTTTAACGCCTCTGGGGGGGTTGAAAATGACTTATCTAATCATGCCAGTGCAAATCAGAAATTAATTATTAGATGGGTATCTGTCACGAAAAATAATTGACGTAGATAAGGTTAACAACACCTTATTTTTACTATTTACTTCTTGCGTTAGAGGATTTTTCGTCAAAAAGTTGGGAAACTGCCTATTAATAGAGCTGATGAGGCAATCTCTTTCCTGGGACGTATTCTCTCTTTAGGAGCACTCTATGGCCCAGTCACTCGTGACAATCGTCGAGGTGGGAACCCCATAGGTTTGCTATTTTTGGTTATCCTGGCTCCTTTATCAGCCGCGCTGATTCAGTTTGCCATTTCCCGCACTCGCGAATATGTAGCTGACTCTGGTTCTGCGGAAATTACGGGTAATCCCACGGCTCTTGCTAGTGCACTAGAGAAGCTTGAAGCAATGGCTGATCAAATCCCCATGAATGGTAATCCTGCCATGTCACCCCTATTGATTGTCAATCCTATCTCCGCAAAAGGTATACAGTCTCTTTTCCGCACTCACCCGCCTACAGAAGAACGCATTCGTCGTCTTTTGGAACTGGCAAAGCAAAAGCAAAAGCAAGCTATCCCAGTCCCGGCGTAAGCTTCAAAAATCATCAAAATACTCGTATAATCTCAAAACCCGCTGTAAACGCCGGGTTTTGTTAGTTTGACTTACTGAGTTTTGTTACACATCAAAATCGAATCTGGGAAAAATTAGGACTATTCTGTTTTTGGTATATTTTCTAAAAAATCCCCTGGTTGAAAAATGGGTCATCCAACAAATAAACTGAGCTTGAGCAGCGACTGCTTCGGTCAAAACGGGAAAAGCTCATAAATTATTATCGAAATCCTGGATAAATTGCTATAATACCATTCACAATAATTTTTATGGACTTAGAATATTAGCCATGCCAGCGGCGGTGGGAACGATTGAGACGTTAGGTTTTCCTGGTGTGCTAGCAGCGGCAGACGCCATGGTCAAAGCGGGGGAAGTCACACTGATTGGTTATGAAAAAAACGAAAGCGGTCGCTTTATGGTGAACGTGCGGGGCAAGATATCCGAAGTTCAAGTCGCTGTAGCTGCGGGACTCGAAGCTGCTAATAAAACTTACGGTGCTGAAGTAACCTCATACTATATCATTCCCAATCCCACTGAAAATATTGAAGCCGTTCTGCCAATCGATTACACCGAGGAAGTTGAACAGTTCCGAACGTTTTAGTTATGGGTCGCAAAGGTCAGAATGGATAATCATGATGGGCTTTTCTTTTAGGATTTACATCATAGACTCGTAGAATTAGTTATTGGCATCACGTAATTCAACAGATTCAGGAGATTGAACATGGCACTACAGGCGGTGGGGTCACTAGAAACTAAGGGTTTTCCTGGGGTGCTAGCAGCAGCAGACGCCATGGTTAAAGCTGGCCGAGTTACCCTAGTTGGCTATATCAGAGTTGGCAGCGCTCGCTTTACAGTCAATATTCGGGGGGATGTTTCTGAGGTCAAAGCTGCTATGAATGCCGGAATTGCGGCAGTCGAAAAGGCGTACGGTGGTACTTTGGAATCTTGGGTAATCATTCCTCGACCCCATGAAAACGTTGAATGCGTTCTGCCCATCGGCTACACTGACAGCGTTCAGGAATACCGAGACGCCGTTGAAAATCCCCTAATACAAACGCGCTCTAACGGTTTGCAGAGGTAGTTGAGCTGCTCAAAAACTACTCCAAAGTCACCAGTATAAGTAACTTTCGACCCCTGACTCTTGGTAGAGGGGTCAAATTTTTTCTGTTTAGCCACTAATTCCTCAACTGATCTCTTCACATAACACAATTAACTATCACTACCCTTGGTAAGAGAATTGTCCTTCGACTATGATGTTTTTGGAAGCGACACTAACTTTGGGAGTATCTACCTGCTGATTAGATGGTAGTTAAGGGTAAAAAGCCCAAAAATAGGTATCCATGGGTAAAGTTCTTGTGGTAGAAGATGATCTCACGCAACAGCAAATAATTTATAAAATTCTCAAAAGAACAGGACTAAAGGTTATTTTTGCTGGTAATGGCGTTGAAGCGCTGGAATTGGCTCAAACTTACCGTCCTGATTTGGTGATTTTGGACATTGTTATGCCTCGCATGAATGGTTACGAAGTCTGTAGGCGGCTGAAATCCCAAAGCAGAACCCAGAAACCAGCTGTCCTAATTTACTCTAATAAAACAGAAAAATGTGATTTTTACTGGGGCAGTAAACAGGGTGCGGATGCTTACATTTCCAAATTTTGCCATCCTCAAGAGTTAATCAATTTGGTTAAGAATCTCTTACCAGGGGAGATATCAACCTCTGAGATTTAGCTTCAAACGTAAGGTTGACTTCTCCCTCGCCTTTTAAGTGGGGGAGAAGTCGCCAATAGAAAATGGAAAATTGAGAAGAAAATCCCATTTTCCATAATTGCGTTATCCATGGACAGGCAACCTAATTTCAAACTCAGTTCCTTGACCTAACACAGAATTAACCTCGATCACTCCGCCATGTTTTTCCACCACAATCTGACGAGTGATCGCTAATCCTAATCCAGTTCCTTTACCTACGCTTTTTGTGGTGAATAAATGGTCAAAGATGCGAGGTTTGATCTCTTCAGGTATGCCAATACCGTTGTCATGAATTTGGATACTAACATGCTTTTCATCTAGTATCGAGGTGCGGATTGTAATCTGATTGAGATTCTTTTCAATTGCTTGATAATGCTTTCTTTGGTTAGATTCATCTATAGCATTAATCGCATTAGATAGGATGTTCATAAATACCTGATTCAGTTGTCCAGGAAAGCAATTGATAGGTGGTAGATCAGCATAATCCTTACTGACTTTGATTTTTGGTCGAGTTTCGTTAGCTTTGAGGCAATGTTTGAGAATTATCAGAGTACTGTCAATTCCTTCGTGAAGATTAAAAGGTACTTTATAATCCTGATCGGCTCTGGAGAAAGTCCGCAGGCTATCACTAATACTGATAATGCGATCGCATCCTACTTGCATCGAATCAATCATCTTGGGTAGATCTTTGAGCAAATACTCCAGATCAATCTCTTGAGCATGATGGATAATGTTAGTAGTAGAAGCTTGCTCACGGTATAAATTTAGATGCTCAGTTAGCTCGTGAACACCCCGTTTAGCTGCATTCAGGTTGCCAGAAATAAACCCAATCGGATTGTTAATTTCGTGAGCTACTCCAGCCACGAGATTCCCCAAGACGGACATTTTTTCACTCTGCACTAATTGTAATTGGGCTGATTGCAAGTTGCTTAGAGCTTGTTGAGCTTGTTGATAGAGGCGAGCATTTTCCAAAGAAATTGCAGCTTGAGTACAAAGGAAGTTAACTACTAACAAACAATCCCGTGTAAACACACCTTTCGTCGAGCGATTTTCCAGATAGAGAATAGCAACTAAATGTCCTTGATTCAGAATTGGCGTACACAGCACACTTTGAGGTTGATGCTGGAGCAGATAGTGGTCGATAATTCCTGGAATGTCCGTTTTGCCCTCTTCAATTACTACTGATTTAAGCGTGCGTCTCACGTATTGAATCAGCCTCAGGGGGACAGCTTGGCTGCTATCTAACGATTGGGGTTGCAGTAATGGTTGCTCATCCGAGTTAATCTGAGTTATCGCCCGAATTTGCCACTGTTCCTGGCCGGGTAGCATCAAAACACAGGTTTCCGCGCCAGCATTTTTCAAAATAATTTGGGTGAGTGTGGCGATTAATTCATCTAGCTCAATGGTACTAGAAAGAGCCTGAGCCGTTTTGAGGAGAGAAGCAAAATCAAAACCATAAACGATACTGCTATTACCAGTGCTGACAACTGGAGTTGGGTTTTCAATCACATCCTGAGGAAACATTGCCAACGCCTCTAGAGGATCGAAGCCAAGTTTCTGCGGTTGCAAGATGGTTTGTAGCAAGTGGGGATAGTGTTGCTGCAGATCATCGGTTTTAGCTGTAGCCCCCCAACTGTCGTAGCCCTGATACGCTTCTTGCATATAGACTTGAGCTACTTTTTCTTTACCCCAGTAGAGGTAAAACTTGGCAGTGAGTTCGTTGGCGAGGGCTTCCTCCTGGATATAGCCATTATTTTTGGCTCCGGCAATAGCCCGCTCAAAGTATTCTATCGCTTCAATAAACCGTCCCTTCAGCCAATAATAATTACCTGCGACTAAATCATACTTATGTTGATAGTTTTGTGGTGCATGCTTGGCCCAATGCTTGAGCTTTTCTTGGTTAGCAGTGACGGCAGCAAGTAATTCTGTTGCCACTGGCTGGGATTGGGCATCAGCGATCGCTAATCGCGTTAAAGAATCATAAAAATATAATAGAGGCACCACTATTTGAGCAGTTGCTCCTTCTAAGTAGCTAAACGCTAATTCAGCTTGCTCAAGGGCGGCATCATATTCACCAAACAAGTAACAGAGAATCAGCTTATGCCAATGCAAGCTGTAGAGTGCTAACAAATGGTTGACGGACTGATATTGTATAATCAGCTCTTCTTCATCCACCGCCTCACCCATCAACTGACAGGGATTACTGGCACGACCTTGCAAATTGAGAATCGCTTGTCGAGTATTCTCGCACATCTTGACGATCAAGTCTTGGTGAATTTGCCTAACTTGCTGACTGAGAGAAGCAACTTTCGCCTCTAGGGAAGTGAGTTCTTGACCCATCACATAGGAACATAGAGCCATGTGGTAGCAGCAAACTGACGCAACTTCTAAGTGACCTGATTCAATACCATCTTGATACGCCGCTTGTAGTAGTGGCAACGAATCTTTAATCGCATCTTGCCACGGCAAAATCATGGTTGCAGCCAAAAAGTACACTTTAGAATTGAGAGCTTTATTGTTGTAGCGCTCTGCAAGGCGTAGGGCTAGCTTGCCAAATTCATATCCCTGGTCAATATCGTTAAGTACACCACAAAGAATCAGACCATGGTGAGCATAAGCTGCCGCTGACATGGGGGCATTACCATGCTCAATAGAGGTGCGAATTTCTGCCAATGAACTAAGTAAAAATAGTGGAGGACTCGACATATAAGCCGCCGCTGCGTAGGCATAGGACATCCTCATGGCGGCTAATGCCTGGGGTTGTGTCATCTCTGGTAAATTAATTAGATGCTCAATACCTGCGGTAGGCAGCAAGGCCTTAGTGTGTGCGATCGCTTCCTGAATATCTGCATCTGTTGGTGAATTAGGCAGGGCAAATCCGAGCTGTTCGAGTATTTGTAAACCTGTTTTAACGGCACCACGCAGGTTTTTTTGAGCGCTGTGAGCGTAGATTTTAATTTCGTAGGCGTTAATTTTGTCAAGCAAGCTGCGAGCCTGTTTTTCAATGACCTCAATCCACTGCTGCATTTGCCCAAATTCACCACTGAGAAAAGCAGCTTCTGCTAAGGATTCATGGAGAGTTAAAGTCAGTTCGTATTGATCATGCCAACTATTATCTGACAACAAATTTAGCCCTGTTCGCAAATAGTCAATCGCGACTCGATAAGCAGTAGCCGTTCTAGCTTTACGGGCAGCAGTTAGATTCAAATGTGCCAGTGCATCACGCTCAGCCTGTTGCGTAATTAAGGCAGCGCTAAGATTCAGGTGGTGAATAAACTCAAAAATTCTCTCTTCCCTGGCTGCTGGCGGGATGTTGTGCAGCAATAATTGACCCATTCTGCGGTGAACCGATAATTTCTGGTCATCTGCAATTAAAGAATATGCTGCTTGCTGGATGCGATCGTGCAAAAACCGATAGGATAAACCAACCAGACTCTCTGAGTTAGTCTCCTTACCACTCTCTGACTGCCGAAACTTGTAAACTTCACGGTTGAGCAGAATCAATCCTTCTCGTAAGGCTTGCCATAAATCTGTAGCTGTTTCTACAGGCGATTTCTCATAGACAATTGCTAGAGTTGTCAAATCAAATTGGTTGCCAATACAAGCTGATAATTGTAAGAGCGTGCGCGTCTTCTCTGGCAACTTTTTTAGTTGCAGCGCCATAAATTCTACGACATCAGCCGTCAGGGAAAGCCTATTCACCTGGGCGATGTCACATTGCCAAGAGTGCTCTTCTCGGTTAAAAGTAAGGTATCCATCCTCGTAGAGAGTTTTGAGAAACTCAACGGTGAAAAAGGGATTGCCCTGCGCTTTGCAATAGACTAATTCAGCTAAGGGTTGTGCCAGTTCTAGAGAGCAGTTGAGCGTGTCAGCAACTAGATGGTTAATCTTAGCTTGAGTAAGAGGCGCTAAGGTGATAACTTGAATAGCAGCGTTAGTTTGGCTAATCTCCTCTAGTGTGAGCTGCAAAGGATGAGCCGCCCCAACTTCCTCTCCTCGGTACGCTCCAATCAGGAGCAAATGATTGTTAATTTGTTCACTGATCAACAACAACTGCATCAGTTGCAGTGAAGCCGAGTCAGTCCACTGTAAGTCATCTAGGAACAAAACCAGGGGATGATCTGGTGTGGTAAACACCTGAATGAATTTCTGGAACACTAGATTGAAGCGATTTTGGGCAGCGCTACCAGAGAGTTCTGGCACAGGGTTTTGCTTGCCAATGATCTGCTCTAGTTCAGGAATTACCTCAATGAGCACTTGTCCATTCTCGCCCACAGCTTTCAGAATGGCGGACTGCCAAGCTTGCAGTTGGATATCGCTCTCGCTCAACAATTGTCCCATGAGGTCGCGAAAGGCTTGCACGAAGGCACTCAAGGGAATATTGTGATTGAGTTGGTCAAATTTGCCCTCGATAAAATAGCCCCGTTGCTGAACCATCAGCTTTTGGACTTGATTAACCAGAGCGGTTTTACCAATACCTGAGGCACCGCTAATCAGGCAGAGTTCAGAGCAGGGTGAACAGAGAAGCTTCTGCCTGTCTTCTGTTGTGGCTCGTTTCTTTCGGGGAGACGCGATGCGAACAAACGCCGCCAACAAGGCAGCAACTTCGGACTCTCGTCCGTAGAGTATGTTGGGAATCAGGAAGCGATCGCAAACATCGTACTTTCCCAAATTAAAGGATTCAATTTGCCCATCCTCTAACCTTTGCCTACACAGTTTTAGGTCGTGCTTCAGTCCGAAGGCACTCTGATAGCGTTCTTCGGCGTTCTTCGCCATCAACTTGCTGACAATATTAGATACTACCAGGGGAATCTGCTGATTGAGGTGATCAACTTGAGGAGGCTGTTTGGCAATATGGCAATGCACCACTTCTATCCGGTCTTGGGATGGAAAGGGTAATTGTCCAGTGAGTAATTCAAACAGGGTAACTCCCAGAGAGTAGAAGTCGCTGCGATGATCAATTCCCCGATTCATGCGTCCGGTTTGCTCTGGCGAGAGGTAGGCAAGGGTGCCTTCTCGTCGCTGGGAGTTGGCAAAACTTGGGGTTTCGCAAGGCAGCAAACAGGCAATGCTAAAGTCAGTCAGCTTGACCTGTTTAGTTTCTGGATTAATCAGAATATTGAAGGGTGTTAGGTCTTTGTGAACGACTCGGTTTTGGTAGAGTCCGTTGAGAATCTCAGCTAGTTGTATAGCGATCTCTAGTATCTCATCTAGTTCGATGGCATAAGTTGTTGTGTACTCTTGCAGAGAAATGCCACCAAAGTCCTCCATGACCAGGGCATAGCTTTTGCCGTAGGGTTCTAAACTGTAGGGTTCAACAACTCCCGGCAAAGGCAAATTTTTAGTAATGGTGTATTGGTTGCAAAATTGCAGCAGTTGACTGAGGCTGGGGCAGTCTTGCTTGAGCAGTTTGATGACGACAGGGTAATGGTCGGAGTCTCGAATTGCCCGATAGACTTGGGTTTGGGAACTACAGTATAATCGCTGGATTAGACGATAGCCGGAAAGACTGACCGTCGAATCTACCCCTGCATTCATCTTAATTTCCTTATCTAAGATGCTGACTCGGTACTAGTTAATGCACCCGTTAACTTAATTGAGATCTTGATAATAGGATAGCTTCCTTCTGCTGTGCTATTAAGGAAAATTTTTCTCTTACCAAACTCAATAGACCTTCTGTGCAGATGCTTTTGCCGTAACTTGATGTTCCATCACTTCTAACAGGAGCATCATCTTTTTTTGCCTTGAGAGTTCCCTGACTACTGAAAGGAAAGCCTGTATAAAAAAGCAGATGCTTTCCCTTTAAGTAATCTATGATGACTTACCATGCCCAGATTTCTGAGACTGTAAACTTTGATCAAGGAAACTTGAGCTTGATCCAAGCTACTCATCCCCTGATGACATTTAACTACGACCTAATATTCGTGTGTCTTTTTGTCTGGTTCCTCGCCTTCATCATCAAAGGCGGAGAATATCAAGATTGAGCACATCGATTTTATCCTTCTCTTGCAGCCAGTTGAGCTGCTTTGCTCTGGCGACGCCACTGCTCAAAACTTAGGGCAGCAACTCCCAGAGTAACTAGTAGCATACCCAAGATTTGCCCTCCAGAGATTATTTTTTGAAGGCTAAAAAATGCCAAGAATGCCGTTAAAGCTGGTACAGTTGCCCCCAAAATAGAAGCTCGACTGGCACCAATCATTCTAATGCCAATGTTGCTCAGCAAATAGCTCAGAAGGGTAGCTCCACCTAAGACTAAACTACTGACGAACATACTAGACCACTCTACAGTGGGGTCAATCTCGAAACCCCAAGACTCTGGTAATGGTAATGCCAAGCTGAGGCTAGAAAAAGCAAGAACCAGGATAAAGTTAATCCAGCTACAAGGAATCGGATTAAGTTTTTGCCCGCAGGTTTGCATCAAAACTATATAAAAAGCGAAAGCAATACCAGAAGCAACAGCCGCGCTGACGCCTGAAGTAGCAGATTCTCCATCTCCGTTAGTGGCAAAAATGCTCAAGGCAACTCCCACTAAAACACTAAAAATAACTATGGTGCGTAATAAGCTAAGGCGAACCCCAAACAGCGCCCATGACAACAGCAAAGTAACCACGGGATAGATAAAGAAAACTGTAATGGTAATCCCTGGTGAAAGCGAACCCAAAGCCAGATAAATTAGCATTTGAGACAAAAATAGAAAGAAGCCACTGCCTAAAAGTTTGAGAAATAAAGACCAATCCTGGGATTGAATAAATTGCTTAAGATCTCGCCATACTGCTGGGTAGAGTAGGGTGGCCAAAATTGCCATTAGCGGCACTACAACCAGCATTCGTAGCCAGAGGATAAGTAGGGCATTTCCTACACCCAGAGAAATAAACCCCCCAATTGGTTCAGATAAACTAAAGAGTTGAGATTGGTTGAAAATTACAGTAACTACTAAGTACTCGCAAGAGAGAGCAAACCAAGAAAGCAGAACTAACAAAAAACCAAGGGGTTGTTTCCAGGCTTTTCTAGACTCAATTGGGCGCTCTTGAATGGTAGTAGCTGGCCCTGAGGAGTCTAAGAACTCGGTGGCTGTTAATGATTGCTCACGGGGGTAAGAGACGACAGAAGTATTGTAATTTTCTTCGGGATAGCCATAAGTGTCAGCATCAGACAGGGGGGAAGACTCTGCTACTGTTGGGGAATTCAGCGAGTTGTTCTTGCTGGTAGATGGCTGAGATTGAATTTCTTCTCGTAACCGCTCAACAAGCATCTCCAGAAAGGCTTCTCCTTGCTGTCCCAAATTGTACATCTGAGCCAACTGCTGCGAGAGAGAACTCTGATAGCTATTGAGATCTTTTTGTAGTGTACTAAAAGTTGTCCTCAGAGTAGAATCCAAAGAGGCAATTAGTCGGTAAGCATTTTCGTTGTAATCACTGGCAGTTAAAGCTGGTGGCAAACCAGAACCAGCAGTAAGATCAATCGTTAATGGCTGTGGGTTTAGCCCTGCTGTTAGCCTCAGAAATGGTTCTGAGACTCGTGATTGTTCCGCCAGTTGATTGAGGCGCTGCATCGTTAGCTCTTGCAGCTTGTTTGCTAAAGCTGGGGCAATCTGTGTGACAAATTGCTGCTGCTGAGAAATCTGCTGTTGCCGCTCAGACTGAAGCTTGTCAATTTCTTCAATCAACTGAGATTTCTCTTTCTGGAGCCGCTCCACGTCCTCAGACAAGCCGACAAGAAGATTTTGCCGCAGTTTCTCAAGCTCCTGAGTCATTGATCTCATCAGCTCTTCTGCCGCTTGTGGCTCATTTGCTCCAGAATTTGACCTTTGCTTGTCGAGTTCCTCCATTGGTGTTTAACCTATTCCTTGAATGCAATAATAAACATTGATTTTACTCGTCTGAGGTCTAGTGCTATTGTGCTAAGCTCATTGCTACAGCCATTCAACTGGATTTGAGATTACCTATCAATTATCAGAGAACGCCTGGTAAAAACAAATTTGTCTGGGCAATAAAGCTTTGAGCAATAGAAAAGATTATCGCTCCTAAACCGGCTGCGACAGGCAAGGTAATTAACCACGCCAAGGCAATGGATTTCACTGTTTGAAAACGAACACTCTGCTGAGTCTGAATTAGTCCAATGCCGACTACTGCACCAACTAGTGCATGGGATGTTGAAACTGGTAAACCAGCGCGTGAGGCAAGCAAAATGGTAGTCGCGGTAGCAATTTCTGCACAAAAACCACTGCTGGGTTGGAGGGTAATGATATTTTCTCCCACTGTGGAGATTACTTTTTTACCCAAGACGGCTAAACCAGCAACGATGCCAGCACCGCCGAGCAAGAGAATCCATAAGGGGATACTTAAGCTATCAAGGGGTACGGAACCAGTTTGAATAATGTATGTGATCGCGGCTAAGGGTGCGATCGCGTTGCCGACATCATTGGAACCGTGGGCAAAGGCAACAAAGCAAGCACTTAGTACCTGGAACTTCCCTAGTTGCCGCTCCACAGGTGAGTATAGTTGCAAATTGGAACCACTTTTAGGTACTTCGGTTGAATTATTTTGGGCAAGTTGACGCCAGCTAACAATGGTGAGGATAACAGCAGCTACAGCAGCAGTGGCAATCGGCAAGTCGTGGGCAGGAAAAGGCAAAGTGGCGAAGAAGGGGCGTGCAAATATAGTAGGCAAGACAATTACACCGAAGACGCTCAGCATTGAGGCACTCAGCCAAGGAATCCACTCAACCAACTTCTCGATAGGGTTAGGTTGTTCCAGAATCGAGTACTTCAGTAAGCTGTATAACCCTACTGCCAGGATACCGCTTACCAAGGGAGTTACTACCCAGGCAAGTGTAATACGACCAATATTAGTCCAGTCAACAGCCTCGATTCCCACTGCCACCCAACTAAAACCTGCGATCGCTCCTACTACTGCATGGGATGATGCTACCGGCAAACCCTGACTGGTGGCAATTTGCAGCCATAAACCACAAGAGAGCAACACCGCTATCATGCCGATTAGCAGTAACTGAGGTGTTTCCTCAAATAAAGCGGGGTTGACTACCTTCGTTGCCAGGGTTTCTGAAACATCTTGACCAAACAAAACAGCGCCAGTGAACTCCAAAACACCAGCAACTACCAGCGCCTGCTGCAGAGTCAGGGCTTTCGAGCCAACCGAGGTACCCATGGAATTGGCGACATCATTTGCCCCTAAGTTCCAGGCAACGTAAACAGCGAGGATTGCAGTTAGACCAAGGGAAAGCAGCAAAATTTATCAAGGAAAAGGGTTAATCTTTGAAGAAATTAATTTTTATGACAAATTTCCGCTACGGGGGGATTTTGCCTTATTCTACAAAGCACAATACTCTAAAAGTATGAAGCTTGTCTTTACATTAGGCTAAGATAAATTACCCATTAGGAAAAGGGGGACTTGATATTTTGCAGATTAAGGTATCCTCACCCCAGACTCACTGTTAGTGAAGAAATCCCTGATATTTCCTGGGGTAAGCATCGCGATTGGAACTAGTGGCTGGGTCTACGCTATGCAGACCAATTCAAAATTTAGTTAGTTAAATTACTCAGAGTCCAGAAAGTTACTGTATAAGCCCCATCTGTTCTAGCAATGCCCAACGATTTTCTTTTTCTCGCTCTCAACAATATGCAGTCTTCATCAAAACCAACAGATAATGATGAACACTGGCCAACATTCGAGGAAATTTTGCAGTCCCTCCACAACCGAGGAATTTACATACATTCTGAACAATTAGCCGAGTTTATGTTGGTACACGGACTACCTGTTCACCCGCGTTACGTACCGGAGCGTTTGCAAGATAAAGCTATACGAGTGAATCAGAATTATCAGGGAGACATGGCTCGTCCTATTGAAGAGCTGGAGCATCCCGACTGGGATTATTCCTGGATGCCTCCTCAACAAATATCCGACCATCAGCACAACCAGATCAACCAAGATACCGTAATTGAAGAACTAGAACAACCTAGTTGGGATTATCCGTAGCTCAATTAGCGGTAAACCTAGCTTAAATTTTGCACTGGGTAAGGCGCTTATTGTAGAGATAACCATAATAGTGCGCCTCAACCACTCTACTATAGGCTTAGTATTGACTGGATCAATGATCTCTAAAATCAGCCTCAGTCTCAATTATTTACTTGACTGGGGATGATTCTAGCCTTGGTGCCGTTTGTCTGCCTAACTTGAATAGATGATGAATTACCAAACCGCCTCTCAAGAAACCCCGGAATCGAATGATATTGCTGACTCAGGAATATCTGGACTGACACCAGAGCAATATCAGCAGAAAATGCAGAGGCGTAAGGAAGTACAAGAAAAACGAGTTGCTGAGGCGTCTCAAGAAAAGGGTTTAATTATTGTTAACACTGGTAACGGCAAGGGTAAGACAACAGCGGCGTTGGGAATGGTTTTGCGATCGCTGGGCCATGGCTACCGGGTAGCAATTGTACAATTTATCAAGGGAGCTTGGGAACCAGCCGAGAAAACAGCCTTCCAACACTGGACATTAGCTGCATCCGGAGATAAACCCCAACTAGAGTTTCATGCCATGGGAGAAGGCTTTACTTGGGAAACGCAAGATCGAAACCGAGATATTGCTACAGCACAGGAAGCATGGGAAAAAGCGCTAGGATTTATTTGTAACCAGGACTTCCGGCTAGTACTATTGGATGAAATTAATATAGCCTTGAAGCTAAACTACCTCAAGGTCGAGGACGTTTTGGCAGGCTTAGAGCAAAAACCTAGAGATACTCATGTCATTCTAACCGGAAGAGGAGCGCCAGCCGCATTGATTGAGCGAGCAGACTTAGTAACGGAAATGACTCTAGTTAAGCATCCTTTCCGGGAACAGGGAGTCAAGGCGCAACCAGGTATTGAGTTTTGAGCAATGAATTTATACCAGAACAATCTCTGGTGTTGCGCTAATCTCACTGAATAATTAGAGGTTAACCTAGAAGCAATGGGATTACCGTGCCGTTTTATTTAGTTGAAAGTAAATCAGCTAATCAGCACAAAATTTGCGCAATATGGCAGAAGTCACTAAGCTCAAAACCTTTATCAGTTATGGCTTATGGCTTGCTGACTTCCTCTTGATACAGGGTAAATAAACCTCAGTATATTAATAATTTTGTGATCTCCCTCACATACATATTCTCAGAAAATCACTTTTCTTTAAAAGATTTAATCACAATTAATTATTCGTCTTTTACTTAGGATATATATATAGCCAAGCTGTTATTTTTCAATCTATCCTAGTAACTAACTCTATTATCAAATCAAGAAAAACCAAACTCAATTTAGAAATAGAAAAATAATTAGCTAGATCAAACCAGTCCTTATTTTGTTGAATAATTGCAAACTAGCTGCTTAGTACCGTCGAAATAACTCTCTATGTTAGATACCACACAAATACTCATTGACCACTTTGTACAAAATATCCGAGAAGGCTACCAACGCACCTACGGAGGCTGGAATTCTCAATACGCAGAAATTATTGGCTGGGCAGGAGGTATGGCGTTAGAAAATATTGCTAATAGCGATGCCCTATATCACAATGTCGAACATACAATCTTAGTTACGTTAGTTGGACAGGAGATTTTGCGGGGCAAACATATCCGTGAAGGTGGAATTTCTTGTGAAGACTGGATGCACACCATTATCTCTTTGCTCTGTCATGATATCGGCTATGTCAAAGGAGTCTGCCGCAAAGACCAAATCAGTGAAGGGTTGTATGCTACCGGTGTAGATGAAGCAATGATTTCTCTACCCCAAGGAGCTAGTGATGCCAGTCTGACTCCTTACCATGTAGATCGAGGAAAATTATTTATTGAGGAGCGCTTTGGCGGACACCTGATCATCGACGCCAGAGTGATTAAGCTTAACATCGAGCTAACTCGTTTTCCAGTGCCTAATGACGAAGACCATCAAGATAAAATCAATGCACCTGGCTTAGTGAGAGCTGCTGATTTAATTGGTCAGCTCAGCGACCCACGATACTTAAAGAAGATTAGCGCTTTATATTATGAGTTTGAAGAAACAGGTGTCAACAAACAACTAGGATATCACCATCCAGGAGACCTGCGGCAAAACTACTCCCAGTTTTACTGGAAAGGCGTCTATCCCTACATCAAGGATGCCTTGCCCTACTTAGAGCTAACCCTTGAAGGTAGGCAAATCATTGCTAACCTTTACGCTAATGTGTTCGTAGTAGAGCATGAGCAACCCTCACTCAATGTAGCCTGAGTGGAGCAAGGAACTGACCATCACAGGTTACCTCTTTGACTGCAACTTGGTATTGGTATCAGTAGTCAGCAAAATTAATTATTCTTCTGAAATAATCTGCACTTTCAAAAGTATTTTTTCTGATGAATTTGCACCAATGAGCTGTTTTGCCTGGAGAAGATGCATTAGCTGATCAGGTAATAATTGACCAATACGATACTGCCCTATCGAGCGATCCTCTTTAGAATAGGGATGACCACAAGGGCTGAGTAATGAGGTTAAGGTGCAATTAAAGCAGGTTATTATTGTTCACAAAGCTGGAGACCCTCAAGGCAAAGCTTGGGCAGAAAAATGTGCTCGTGAATTAGAAAAACATCAATGCCACGTTCTCATTGGACCAAGTGGAGCAAAAGATAACCCCTATCCCGTATTTTTAGCCTCGTCAACACAACCGATTGATTTAGCGATAGTTTTGGGCGGTGATGGTACGGTACTGGCAGCTGCAAGGCATCTGGCTCCAGAAGGGACTCCGATTTTGGCAGTCAACGTGGGAGGAAATTTGGGCTTTTTGACAGAGCCGTTTGAGGAATTTAAAGACACCGAGCAGGTTTTGCAGCGAATATTAGAAGACCGTTATGCTGTTCAACGGCGGATGATGGTGCAAGCACATGTATTTGAGGGGCCATCTCTCAAAGATAGCCATGCTTCGCGCAGGGAAACTCTAGCCGTAAGCGATCGCTTCCTGGCACTTAATGAAATTTGCGTTAAACCCGCCTCAGCAGATCGTATGATTACCTCGATTCTGGAGATGGAAATTGACGGGGAAGTTGTCGATCAGTACCAGGGAGACGGGCTAATCGTCGGGACGCCTACTGGTTCAACTTGCTATACTCTTTCTGCCAACGGACCAATTCTACACGATGGCATGGAAGCAATTACCGTGACACCAATTTGTCCCTTGAGTCTTTCTAGCCGTCCTCTTGTTCTACCTGCTGGTTCTGTTGTCAGCATTTGGCCTTTGGGAGATTATGAACTCAACACTAAACTCTGGACAGATGGTGTTCTCGGCACATCCATTTGGCCTGGGCAGAGAGTGGATGTCCGTATTGCTGACTGTTATGCCAAGTTTATTATTTTGCGAGGCAATTACTCGTACTACCAAACATTACGGGAAAAGTTGCAGTGGGCTGGTGCTAGAATCCGCTATAACAACAATCACCGTAACTGATTGAAGGTAGGCTCGATAAGGGTAGTGGTAAGTTGTCAAGGAAAGCGATCCAGATCACACCAATTTTGTTTAGAGTTGCGACAAATATTGTTTTAAGTAATCAATCTTTTTTGAAATTGGTATAAGTACCCTTTAAGAGGCAATCTTCAGTATTCCCACTCCTGGAAAGTGGGGATACTGGAGACTAACATTAGCAAAGTCTCAGACCTTGATACTTGTTAATTGCAAACTCTATCTGTAGCAACAATCGCTCTTTCTCAGTAGGAATACTGCCTTTGTGAAAACAGCAAGTGTCTCCTACAAATCCCAAACCAGCAGTTCCGCAAACAGTTACCTCATTTTCTGGTCCGTAATTATCCAAAATATTTTGGTCGCCCAGACCAGCACAGCGTTGACCCAGTAGCTGATGTAGTAACTTCTTATTTTTGTGTGTGCTGCGAATGTAAGCATGCGGCCCGCTTGAGAGATCTACATCTGTCAAGTAAAAGAAGAACTTAATTGAGCGATAATCATCCAGGTCATAGTGATATACCTGAGCTGCTTTCATTTGCTCAAACCAGCTCGCTTGAACTGGAAAACTCCAGGCAATTTCACTCTCTATACACTGAGGATTAGTGCCGAGATACTTAGCAGCTATTGCTAATAAAGTTGGGTCGTTTGCTAGTTTCCGAAAAGCTGACCAGTTTCTGCTGTAGTTCAGATAACTACCCAGCATGATTTTTTTGCCAATCTTCTCTTCTAGCTTTTCTTTTTCATTGTAATGAAAGCTAAAATTATGGTTTCTATCACCATAGCAAATTTCTGATTTAGTAAGTTTCCTTAGCTCCTGCACGAGATCTTGCGGTAGCTGAAGCCCTACATAATAGCCATCTTTTTTCATGGTCGAAACTACCTGATCTGCATTGATGTTTTGAAACATCGAAGCCTGATTTTCGCTAATTTCTGGTGATTTGTAGGATAGTTGGGAAAAACTTCTCACCAAGTCACGTATCAGCTCAAAACGACCAATTTTGCGCATCACAAATAAACCAAAATCTCGGCTGAGACATTGATAACTTTTGTGGCAATAATCAAAAAATCTTGAAATAAAGTCTTGGGGTTTTCTAGCTAAAGTTACCATTACTCAAAGTCTTCCTTTGAATTATTTTTGTTCGTTGCTTTGTGCCTAATTAAGAACTGAGTGATTCAACACAAATCTACCTATCTAGTCAACAGTCTGTAGTTAACTTCGGTCGATACAACCTCAACAAAGCTATAACTCACTGAACAACTATCAAAGTTATTCTTCTTCTCGATAAGAGCCGAGCCAAATTAAAAATTTTGATAGTTGTTTTTAGCTAAATCTACTTAACAGGCTTCGATGGACAATATCTCACTGCCAGCGATTGAAATAAAAATAATTTCAGAAAAATGCTGAGTTGCTACAGGGGATAAGACTTAACCAGGTCATTATTCACTTCTTCTGGCTGAACTGAAATGGTTTCTTTGCCGAGGAATTGAATTATCTAGGCTCCTTGTTGATTATGAAGCTCAACAAATTAAAGAAATTTACAATCTTTATTCTACTATTCAAGAATATCACAAAAATGAATTTACATTCAGTTATTTTCTGAGTTTTTAGCTGAACTTCATAAGATCTTTACAAAGTATCAGCTTGTGTACGAATAATTTCTTGATTTAATATATTTTTCACTAATTCCATAGTTCGTATTAATTCAAGAACTGATAAATTTCTGAACAAACTGTGTTTAACAATTATTGCTAATGTTGGTTGATGGTATGTTGAATTGCATAATTAATGCTAACACTAGTTTAGTCTTGCGATAAAAATTTGTTATATTAGTATTTATCAATATTCGTCAGTAAAGCGCCCAGCCTCATAGAAGACAATGAATTAGTGGTGAAACTTTGCTAACACTATTCTGGTTTCCTGTATAAGGAGAAAAATAACCAGAATAAGTTAGTTTTGACGACACTCAGGGTTAATCAGCGTGCCAAGTACTAGATCACATAAACCTAAAAACAACGTCCCTAGGAGTTACGCATCCTCCTCTGGTTTTAAAACCAAAAATCAGCCACCATTAGTATCTCCCCTCAAACGCCTAATCAATTACGGACATAACTATCGTACTCAAATCTGGCAGGCTACTGCTTGCTCGATCTTGAATAAAATTTTTGATCTGGCTCCACCAGCTTTAATCGGCGTTGCGGTGGATGTCGTCGTAGAGCAACAGAATTCATTCATTGCCAAGTTAGGGATAAAGAATGTATTCAACCAACTTGTGATAATAACTTTTCTGAGTTTAATTATCTGGGGGTTGGAATCAATTTTTGAGTATGCATACGATCGTTTATGGCGTAACTTAGCACAGCAGATTCAGCATGATTTGCGCTTAGATGCCTATGAACATTTGCAATCTTTAGAACTCGCTTATTTTGAAGATAGCAATATTGGCAACTTAATGTCCATTCTGAGTGACGATATTAACCAATTGGAACGCTTTCTGGATGTGGGAGCCAATGAAATTATCCAAGTAACCACAACTGCAGTAATTATTGGTGCTGCTTTCTTTATTTTAGCTCCCAGCGTAGCTTGGATGGCTATCTTGCCGATGCCTTTTATTCTTTGGGGTTCAATTGCCTTTCAGCACCGCCTTGCTCCTCGCTACGGAGCTGTTCGAGAAAAAGTGAGTCTACTTAATGGACAATTAGCGAACAATCTGACGGGTATTACTACTATTAAGAGCTTCACCTCAGAAGAATACGAAATATCAAGGATTGAAGCCCAAAGTGAAGCTTATCAGCAAAGTAACCGTCGAGCGATCGCTCTTTCTGCGGCATTTGTACCTTTAATCCGTATCATTATTTTGTTTGGTTTTATCGGTATCTTGCTCTATGGCGGGATGGAAGCTGTTAACGGGCAATTATCAGTAGGTACATACAGCGTCTTAGTCTTCCTAACACAGCGTTTGCTTTGGCCTTTAACGCGATTGGGAAATACTCTTGATCTCTATCAAAGAGCAATGGCTTCTACAGCACGGGTGCTGAATTTGCTGGATACTCCCATAGAGATACACCCAGGAGACATACTATTGCCCGTAGAACAGGTGAAAGGAAGTTTGGAGTTAAAGAACGTTACATTTGCTTACCGGGAGCGCTCTCCTATAATTGAAAATCTTTCTTTAAAGATCCCCGCCGGCAAAACCATTGCCATCGTTGGTTCAACTGGTTCCGGTAAAAGTACCCTAGTAAAACTATTATTGCGGCTATATGAAGTAAACTCAGGAAGTATCACCCTCGATGGCATTGAAATCCAAAAATTGCAGTTACAGGATTTGCGGCGTGCCATTGGTTTAGTGAGCCAGGATGTGTTTTTATTTCATGGCACAGTGCGGGAGAATATTGCCTACGGCAGTTTTGATGCTACTTTAGCAGAGGTGATGACAGCAGCAGAGATTGCCGAAGCTCACGAGTTTATCAGTAAACTACCCCAAGGTTATGAGACGATTGTTGGTGAACGGGGTCAGAAATTGTCAGGAGGGCAACAGCAGCGCGTGGCGATCGCTCGCGCCGTCTTGAAGAATCCCCCCATTCTTATTCTCGATGAAGCGACATCGGCGGTGGATAATGAAACGGAAGCAGCAATTCAACGCTCACTGGAGAAAATTACCAAAAACCGCACAACGATCGCGATCGCTCATCGTCTTTCTACTGTACGCAATGCTGATTGCATCTATGTAATGGAAGAAGGTAAATTAGCCGAGCAAGGGCAGCACGAACAATTACTAGAGCAACGGGGGATTTATGCCAGCCTCTGGCGCGTACAGTCTGGTTTAAGGTGATATTAGCAGAAGACGGAATGCACAGATGATTAGACTGGGTACGACTGAGCCACAAAAGCCAGAAAATAACTGGCAACGTCAGCTAGATGAATTTGTCAAGGCAAATCGACAAGAACTAGCTGCACTATCTTGGGGGCTTTATTTGGCAAAAGGAGAGAGTAAGGATACTTTAGGAATTGATTTGAAGCCGAAGCCGCATTTTGTCTATTGTCCTAAAGAAGCGATTGAGAAACTTAATCATAAGGTTAAAAACCAACTTCAGGAAATTTTAGGAGTTGTCGATGCTCATCAACCTGACAAGGAAGTTTTGATTATCGGCATTGGTACAGGAGAGCTAAAGCTGATTCAGTTTGAACCGCAACCAGCACCCCCGGATTGTTTTGAGCAAGTTGGCGAGGAAGTCGATACCTTACTAGACAGGCTGGAACAAGGCTTAAGTGAGCAGATTGAGGTCTAATGAAGCTGAGGCAATAATGCTGGTTAAACCCAAACTAGTTGTCTTAATAGGACTACCATCATTATTGTCTACGAACAGCAATTGTATAGGAAGGTCGCTGTTTAGCTTCTCGTCGAGTCTTCACCAGACGAAAGTCATGATCTATGTATAAGTGCTGGAACTCAGGAGTGGCTAAAAAGGTTTTTTTGAATCTTTTGGCAGTAATACTATCCACATTTTCCAGTTGAGGTGCTTTAGTAGAATCTATTATCTGAGAAGATTTGTTTAAGGTAGATTGAACAGCCGTGTTAAACCAATCCCCTGCTTTCTCAATATTTAGGGGTATTGCTCTGATTCTCCAAGCTTGTTTGATGCCAATATTCTGAATCAACCATTGACCATTTTGTACTTCAAATTTTTGAAGTATCATAAAATCATAAGCTAGCAGAAATGCTGATAACTTTTGCAAAAAAGGAAGCTTCTGCCCAGGTGCATAGCGCGCAATATTGGCATAGTAACCGTCATCGTGAAAAATTTGGTAAGACTGTTCACGAGAACGCCCTGGCAGGATGTCGTGAAAAGGTATTGTAGACCAGACAGGTGACCAAATGCCCATTACCAGTGGTATTTGTTCTTCAGCCTCAGGAAAAGGATTGCGCCTACTTAACTCCTCGAAAAAAGGTGCCAATTCATTTTTATAAAACAGCACTTTTTTATTGAGAGGTTCTGCGTCTCGGTTTTGGGTAATAACCAAAAGTTTACTTTTCAGTTCTTCTGTACTCCAATGACTCAGATTATCAGAACTTAATACTTGATTAATTGCCATTGTTTATAGCCACCTTGTGGGGAAATGAAATGGTCTAATTATCAGAATTACACTCAAAGATAAGTATAGCAAAACTAATTTTTGTACACGTCAGTCTAAGGAGGGGTTTGAGAAACTGATGACTTAGCTTCTGCTAAAAAATAGCCACCTTTAAATTGAAAAAAATTACGATCGTATACTCTCGGCAAACATAGCGAAAACACGATTAAAAGCATGGGTTTCTGAAACTGGAGTTATCAACTTCAGGGACTTAAGCCAATGTTTGCAGCAGATCAGAAACAAAATCAACCAACAACGCAAGAGCAAGAAATGCTCGAACTTATCAACCGGATGCGGATCAATCCGGTTGACGAACTTAACAACTTAGTTAACTCATCAAATAGCGAAGTCAACTCTGCACTAGACTTCTTTAATGTCAATCTTGATCTCTTAAAAACTCAGTGGAGTACTCTCACACCAGTACAGCCAGTAGCATGGTCTAATGAGCTATACAACGCCGCTATAGGTCATAGCTTATCGATGATTCAGGAGGATACGCAATCGCACCAGTTGTTTGGTAAGCCGGATCTGAGTCAGCGGATTACAGAGACTGGATATAACTGGTCTAACATTGGTGAGAATGTCTATGCCTATGCCGAATCAGTCTTTCAAGGTCAGGCAGGCTTTGCCATTGATTGGGGTAACAACCCTGATGGCTCAGGGATACAAGCCAATTCTGGTCACCGCAACAATATCATGAATGACCAGTTTCGGGAAGTCGGTATTGCCATTATTACCGAAAGTGATCCGAATACAAAGGTTGGCCCTTTTGTGATCACCCAGAACTTTGCCAACAGTCAAAACTTAGCTTGGTATGGTGGTAACTCTTGGCTCTTGGGAGTGACCTTCAACGACAAAGTTGTTGATGATAACTTCTATACTGCTGGTGAAGGACTTGCGGGCATAAGTATTACAGCAGTCAATACTACAACCCAAGAGTCTTTCACCACAACCACCTGGAACTCTGGTGGATATCAGATGCAGCTATCTCAAGGTACTTACAATCTCACCTTTTCCGGTGACTGGAACAATGATGGGCAAACTGATATTGAAACACGTCAGGTAACAATTGGCTTAGAAAACGTCAAACTGGATCTGATTACTGATCAATTAAGCAAATCTTCTTACTCTGAGATACTGACAAATTCTCCACAATCTTTGCTCAATCCCACTGGGGAAAATGACAAACTTATAGACACTACTTACACTCAAACCATCACAGAGGACAGTAGCAATGACCCAATTAATACTGTTGATACTGATATTTTTGAAGGCAGCACTAGCAACGAACAAATCCTTAGTGAGCAGGACAATAACACACTTGTAGGTGGTAGTAGTAACGAGACTCTTACCGAGAATAACCCAATTAATACTATTAATAATAATACTTTTGGCGGCAGCACCAGCAATGAGCAACTCCTTAGTGAGCAAGGCAAAAACACATTTTTAGGTGGCAGTGGTAACGACACTCTCAGAGGCGGTACAGACAACGAACAATTTATTGGTGGCAAGGGTAAGGATAAAATTTTCGGCGGTAGTGGCAATGACACTCTTGAAGGCAACGAACAAAATGACAAGCTATTTGGCAATGACGGCGATGATCAACTAATCGGCGGTGAAGGAAATGACAAACTCTACGGTGGCCAGGGTAACGACACCTTAATTGGTGTAAACTCAACTCTGGTTAATCCAGGATCTGGTGAAGTTGATCGCCTTGGTGGTAACACTGGAGCAGATACTTTTGTTTTAGGAGATGCTAACAGTGCTTTCTACGTTGATGGCGAAACGAGCTACATGTTAATTACTGATTTTAGCCTCGGTGAGGATGTCATCCAGCTACACGGCAGTGCTGATAACTATCGGTTAGTAGATACATGTTCCAATCTCCAGATATTTTACGGAGAAACTGGCTCAATTCAAGATGATCTGATCGGTATTGTTAAAGGAAATGTCTCTAGTTTGGAACTATCAGGGACTGAGTTTAACTACGTTTAGGCTATTTCTGATCAAAGGTTACTCTAGCTGGTAAGTAAGAGATTTGCTGAAAAGTGAGATCTTTCTCTAGAGTGAAGGCTTAAAAGTGAAAACCGCTATAAGATAGAATCTACAGCTAAAAAAATTGCTTAAGCAATCATTCAGAAGATAGATGTGCCTCATCTACGTTGTTTTCGGACTAAGCACAGAGAATGGGTAACTGTGCCAATGTTCGATAAACATCAACAAATAAAGCTAGACTCCAATTATCTGAATATTTGACTACTTTACTGCTTCTTGTTAAGAGGAGCTAAAGGATTTTTCAGGGGAATTGCGTTCAGGCTATATGGAGTCAAAAGTCAAGTTTGCTTAAGTTTGAAATTTAATTGCATTTACTAGTATTTAGGGTGTCTTTACCAGACGGGTGCGCTGATACCGATTTGAGTTTAGACATTTTCTAAGGAGCAACAATTATGGCTCAGCCTACTGCACAAGAGCAGTATATGCTCGAGTTGATTAATCGGTCTCGTGAAGAGCCCAACGCTGAGGCAAATCGCTACAATATCAGCCTCAACCAAGGACTATCCCCAAACACAATCTCCAGTAATGCTAAGCAACCTCTGGCTTTTAACTTCAAGTTGATTGATGCAGCAAGAAGTCATAGCCAATGGATGCTGGATAACGATACCTTCTCTCATACTGGAGCTGGGGGTAGTGATGCAGGTGAGCGGATCGCAGATGCTGGATATCAGTTTACTGGCAGTTGGGCATGGGGGGAAAATATTGCATGGCGAGGGACAACTGGTACACCTAACTTAACCAACTTTGTCGCTATGCAGCATGAGGACTTGTTCCTCAGTCCCAGCCATCGTACCAATACCATGGCAGAGGAGTTCCGCCAGATTGGGATTGGCATCTTAAGCGGCGACTTTCTGGGCTACAATGCGGTGATGACTACCCAGAACTTTGCCAAGTCGGGTAACTCTGTGTTTTTGACGGGGGTGGCTTTCGATGACAACATCCTGGATGATGATTTTTATACTGTAGGCGAAGGACTTGGCGGCATCTCAATCAAAGCGGTTCGTCAGTCAGACAACAAGGAATTTACTACCAAGACTTGGAACGCTGGCGGCTATCAAATAGCCCTAGATAAAGGAACTTACGATGTTACCTTCTCCGGTGACTGGGATAAAGATGGGCAAAACGATACTAAAACCCATCAGGTAACTATTGGGTCGAAAAACATCAAACTTGACTTGGTTGCCGATGACTCAGGAAATACAGATAACTCTACACCTCAATCTAATCTTGAGCCTGCTGTAGCGAGCGACGAATTGAGCAGTAACTCTACTGCTGATAACAGCTACCTGGTTGAGGGTACACAGGGAGACGACATTCTGATTGGCGGTGCTAGTAATCAAACCCTCAAAGGCTACAGCGGCAATGACATGATCGAGGCTGCTGCTGGTAATGATACCCTCAGAGGTGGTCAGGGCAATGATCAACTGATAGGCGATGAGGGCAATGATCTACTTATTGGTGGCAGTGGGAACGACATTTTGATTGGTGTCAATCCTACTCTGACTAATCCAGGAGTCGCAGAGGTGGATAGGCTGCGGGGTAATGCGGGAACTGATACTTTTGTACTGGGGAATGCTAGTGGTGCTTTCTACGTCGATGGCAGTACAGGCTACGCAGTAATTAGTGACTATAGTTTTGGCGAAGATCTGATCCAGCTACACGGCAGTGCTGATAAGTATCAGCTAGTGGAGTCAGGTTCGCAAACCCAGCTACTCTACACAGAAGCAGGATTAGCCCAAAATGAACTGATTGGCATTATCAAAGGAGATTTTGCCGGATTAGAGCTTTCGGGAGCTGATTTTACCTACGCTTGATCTATCAGTTTGAGAGCCTCGTAAATTCCTTAGTCCACGAAGTTACGAGGCTCTTGACCAACTACTGTAAAGGTTAGTAGAAATTAGTAGTGCCAGAAAACGCTGATCTTTCAGCCTTGTTATCTCTTAAAATTAGAAACTCCCCAGGCCGGATTCGAACCAGCGACCAATCGGTTAACAGCCGACCGCTCTACCACTGAGCTACTGAGGATTACTTAGCCAACCTTTGTCAGCCTTATCAATTATAAGTACAAAAGGAAGAATCTAGCAAGTATTATCTCAAATTTTCATGAACATAAGTTTTCTGGGCCCATCTTGGCAAGAGTAGCGAAGATATACTACCTAAGTTCCTTCCTCTCTTGATGCTCTATGCTAACAAATCACAGCTTGTCCGTTCGTCTTTCCTTTATTTCCGTCGATCTACCGATTTGGTCTACTATCGAAACTAGCGCCACACTATACCAAAAGGATCAAGAGCGGTTTCACCTACTTTTGACAGAACCAAATCTTCGGGGGGACGAACCAGAACTGTCTGATAGTAAGGACTCTCAGCAAGAGAATTCGGAAAATTTTCGCCTTCTGTGGTTAGAAATCTCGCCTTACCGAGTGATGCTGACAATGCAGAGACACGGTAGATTAAGCTATCGCCATATCTGGGAGCAAGGAATCTACGGTATAAGTCGCTATTGGTTGCAAAGTGACTCTCTAGAAGGACATCAGCTATTACAACTGCGGAATTACACTCGGAGTTTACAGCTAACAGGTCGCCCCTTTCCCCAAAATCTGCGCTTGGAATACGAATTGTGGTCAGAAAAAGTCCCACTCGGTCGCTATGTATTAAATCTAGAAATTGATCACTAAGAAGGTTTTGTAGTATATTGTAATTTCAAGTGTTACAAAAACTGACTGGTAGAGACTCTCCTTGAGATCATGCCAGTCCTGTTTTGGTCAGGGTTATCATGGCAACATTTCAGGATATTCTCAACTACTACCGCCCCTACCGGGCAATATCTGTTTTTAGTATCACAGCAGCCAGCGCCTTTGAAATTATCGATCTAGTTGTACCTTACACGATTGGGCAGATTCTCAATGTTCTGTCTGATCAACCCTTGGATCAACCAATCCAAAACCTAGTAGAGAGTCTTGGCCTTATTACTCAGACTCAGGCTAGTCAATCCTTGTCCTTAGCAGTACTCATGGGGATTATTTTCCTGGTTACTGTAGTCAGAGCACCAATTCAACCCTGGTTGGGGACTTGGTTTCACTGGGATATTGCCCTGCGTTCTCGTCGTGACCAGTCCCAAAAAGCCATTGAAAAAATCCTTACCCTGCCTCTAGAATTTTATGACGAAAACAATCCTGGACGGATTGCCGGACGAATTGCCAAAGGTATTGCTAATCATACCTGGACTTACCCAGAAATTGCGGGACAACTGATGCCAAAACTGGCACGGGTGTTGGGTATTTTTGTAATCATCTGGTTCATCGAATGGCGCATTGCCATTTTGTTCTTAATTTCCTTTGTGTTTATCTTAGGTTTCAGCCTCAAAGATTTGAGAGAACTGATTGCCGAGGAAGAACTATTAGATAAGCATCAAGAAAATACGGAAAGTCGATCTTCAGAAATTGTCACCAACATCAAAACTGTCAAAGCTTTTGCCACCGAAGCGGCAGAACTGAAGCGACAACAACAGCGCTTAAACCGTGAACTCAAGTTTGTTTTGTATCGCATCCACTTAGGCTACATTAAGCTTGCTACCTGGCAAAGAGCGGTCATTCAAACTTGTGTTTTTTCGGTGCTGGGTTTAAGTTTGCTCGCTACCTTACAAGGGCAGATTTCCTTAGGACATTTTGTGACAACTCTAACTGTTTCCAGCATTGCTTACTCAGAACTGGAACCAATTAGCGAGTTAGCTGAAACTTTTGCCCGTCGTTATGCCTCAATGATTAGATTTCATGAGTTTATGCAGCTTCCCATCGGTAGGGATGCGGCGGGGATTTTGCTTAATGCTGCCGATACCGCGAAGTCTTACCAATTTACGGGCAAAGTAGAATTTTCTCATATGAGTTTTAGCTACGACTCTAGACGCCCAGTATTACAAGACGTTCAGCTATTAATAGAACCCTACGAAACTGTAGCACTCGTGGGTCGTTCTGGTTCCGGTAAGTCTACTCTGGTAAAACTCTTGTTCCGGTATTTTGAACCGAATCAAGGTTGCATTCTAATGGATGGCAAAGACATTCGCCATTTGGATATTACTGGCTATCGCCAGCGTCTAGCAATTGTTCACCAGGAAGTAGATGTTTTTAACGGTACTCTTTTAGATAATCTTACCTACGGTAACCGCAAGGTTAGCTTTAAAAAAGTTCAAGAAGCCTGCCGTATTGCCAGAGTAGATGATGTGATTGAGCAACTACCCCAAGGCTACCAAACCGTCGTTGGTGAGAGAGGTGTAAGATTATCCGGTGGACAAAGGCAGCGTCTGGGAATTGCCAGAGCACTATTAGTAGAACCAGATGTACTGATTTTTGATGAAGCAACTTCCAGCTTGGATTACGAGTCTGAGCGCTCAATTCAATTAGCAATGAAGAGTATCCAGGGTACTCGCACCACGATTGTTATTGCTCACCGACTTAGTACAGTGCGAGACGCCGATAAGATAGTAGTTCTTGATCAAGGTCAAATTGTTGAAGTGGGTAACCATTGGGAATTACTAAATCGCCAAGGGATTTATCAGCGTTTGCATTCGTTGCAAGAAACTGGTGAGCTGCTGTAAGTGATTTTTTGCCCAAGTGGTGAGTACAGTAAATCTAATAGCGATCGCATTTGCAAAGCGTCTCTTATCTTGCGATTAGATGACCAAGTTTTGGGATGCAATCGCTTTTTTCTTTAGCTTGTCTTGTCACTAATCCTTATGGGATTGGCTGAAGACGCAGCAAGGTAAAACTCTGCCAAACCCAGGTAACGAATCCCAACTGGGGTAATTTCAAAACGGCAGGGCAATACCTCAACTCCTTGAGCAACTGCCTTACGTAATAATTGACCGTATTCTGCGTCATAGGCATCGCCAGGGCTAAATTGAGTGCAGTCACCACGGTTAATAAAATACAGCATCACCGCCCGCGCCCGGGGAATTAGTGCCATCATTTCCCGTAGGTGTTTTTGTCCGCGAGTTGTTACCGTGTCGGGAAACAACACCATGTCTGAGTCAGCTAAGGTTGCACTTTTGATTTCCAGATATGTCGGAGGTAAAGATTCGTGACCAGTGAGTAAAAAATCTACACGGCTTTTTAGTTCCTTGCCATAGGGAACCTCGCGGCGAATTTCGCTGTAGGTACTGGTTAATTCAGGAATTAGTTGTTGCTCCAATGCTAATTTGATCACCCGATTTGGTAGAGCAGTGTTAATACCAACCCAGGTTGGTTGGTTTTCCTTCACCTGAATCATTTCCCAGGTATAGAGTAACTTCCGCTTCGGGTTATTACTCCGAGAAACCTTTACTAGGGAACCGGGAGTGCAAACACTAATCATGGGACCTGTGTTGGGGCAGTGGGCGGTGATCACTTCCCCAGAAAGCAGTTCGATATCAGCAAAAAAACGTTTGTAGCGCTTGAGTAAAATCCCAGTTTCTAGGGTTGGGTAATAATAAATTAGATCTGGCATTATCGCCTTATTCGCTTACCCACGGAGTTGAGCCGCTTGCTTGAGTTTCATCGACAAGATAATCACTGTGATTATTGCCAGGTTCTGTGAACACTTCTGGTGAAAACATACTCATTAAAGCTAGTAAATAGGGCTGAAAGATTTCTAAGTTTTCTCGACCTAAAACACCACGAATTTCCTGATTTAGCAGCGAAAGCATCAATCGCACCAATTCCCAGCTTACTTTTAAACTGGGGTAAATCATCAGGCATAAGGGAAATAATTCTTGCTGAATAGCCAGTGTGTTTTTTTCCAGAATGCACACCCAGAGGTAAACCTGGAACATCTCTATATCTCGGATACTGGAGACTTGAACAGCAGGATTGCTCAACAGCCCACTGTAAGATCGATAACGAGGATATAGTTCGGTGACTCGTTGGTGGATTGTTTTGGCAAGCTCACTACTAACTGGTAACAATTTACGTACCGCCTTTAGGTTAGGCGAGTCGTAATCATGTTTTGCTGCTGCTTCGTAAGCTCGTTGTAGTGGCATGTAGAGATGATCATCAATTACTTTAAAGTAGCCACTGACGAGAGAATTTTCTAATACAGGCAGAGGCTCTAGCAGCAGTTTTCCTGTGTAGTGAAACTGCATACTGACAAAGCTAATTAGTCTAGGATCTTGCTTAGTGTATTTCTGTCGAATGCGACCGAGATCAGAGGCAATTGAGACACTCAAACGTCGTGGTTTTACATTATCTGCATAGGCAGATAGTGCTTTTTTATATATTTCGTAAGCATCTCTAGAAATTTCCCAGGGGTCAATCAGCCTGTAGTCTATGTCGTGCCGTTTAACTTCACTGGCTAAGAAACTTTCTGTTCTGATCCAAGCATGGGCGCTTAGGGAACGAAGAGAACTCAGCATCTTTTGAGCTGTGGCTAGTCTCCCATCCTTAGTTTTATCTAATTCTACAAGGTTTTGAATATATTTTTTTGCCCATAATTTGGACAAATTGTCAATAGATACTGCTGTCGGTTCTTCCAGTTTCTGAAGTAGTTTTTGGTAACCATCGTCATTGTTATTCATAACTTGGTCTTTTTTTGGGGGGAAAGTTGCCAGAGAGATTGTAGAACGAATTCAGTTGGTTATTTAATATTTTTTGGTTATTTTAAAGATATTTGATTAAGGAATTAAGGGAAAAACACAGTTTTTTTATTAATTATTGTCTTTTAATGACTGCAATATATATGGATATATAGAATAGCACTTCAGGTATTTAACTGTTATTTTATGTGCTAGAAATTACTATCGGTAAATTTTTTGCGTGATTTATTTTTGATTAAACTAACATTAAAGTATTAAAGTACACCCTACTGTTTTTTATTGTGACAAATTCATTACACTCAAGTGATACGTATCACAGACTAGCAGTACTCTTTGGTTATCAAAAGGCTTAATTAAGCTAGTTACCCAAATAGTTTAGAGATTACTATTAATCAGACTACACACAGAAGTAAAAGAGAGTACTCCGTCAATAGTTCACCTGTTTGCTTTTAATTCTTTGCTTAAGTTCTTTAGCTGCGGCTGCGTAGCCTCCATCAGCACCATCAACAAAATGCACTTGTCTGCCATGACGCTCAAATATCAGACAAGTGATCAATGTCCGATCCGAGGTATGTAATCCATAAACTAACTTACCTTCTTGATAGCTTCTTTCTAAGAAGCGAGTCAGTTTTTTTGTTTGCACAAAATTACCATCAATGATCATCCGTAACGTATCATCAAATTTTTGATAATCCGTAGTGGCAACCACCATTTTTTTATAAATTTTCCAATCACCATCTGGCAGTTTAACTTCAAATGTCATTAAGAACCATCCCAAGAGATTCTCGATCCAGATTTTGCAAAAGTAGAGTAATTTATGAAGAAAACTGCCAGATTTAGCCCGTAAGCGAGTTTCTGATTTTAAATACTTATAACTAAAAGCGAGTTTTAGGTGTTCCTTAGCAATAGGTTTAAAGTAGTCTTCACTGCCGTAAATAGATTTAATTAGCAAGATCACGGCTCGGTAAATATTACTATCTTTTTCTCTATTGCCCGTTGTAGCACTGACAATCAGACTAACAGACTCTCCGTTTTTGGTGGGTATTTCTTGCCAACGGCATTCTAAACCAGAAAAATTCGCTTGTACACCATCAGCAGCGATTCCATAACTGTAGAGATGAGCACTTTCTGGGTTTTTAATCAATTCAGTGGCATAGTTCACACCACCACCAGCAAAAGCCGCCTGGTAATATTGTTCCGAAACCTTGAACTTTGCTACCTTAACCTCATGGTTAGTTTCTATAATATCGGAAACCGGAACCGCTCCCACCCGCAAATCTAGGTTAAACTCTTTTCTGGCTCGCTGACTAGTTCCTAAGAGTGCTTGCCTAGTTTTGGCAAACAGAGAAGGAGGAATTAAAATCGACGCACCATCACCGCCAAAAACAAAGGGAATTTCTAGATTACCAGCTATATTGAGTACAGCAGCAATTGAACAAGCTCCTAAAAGATTGACATCTTTGTAGAGTCCTGATTCTATAGCCTTCGTTGAACCGATAATGTCAGTAATTACAATGTACCAGTCACTAGGTACAGCATGAAAGTTTGTTGGGTCAGTAACATCTAAGAAATTGTCTAAAATCGGTAAATCTGCATAAAAGTATTCTGTACTCATAGTTGGTAAACTGACTTTCAGTCGAACTGATTTCTATGACTGGAATACACTATATTTCAGACTATAAGCAAAAATAAAATTGAAAAGCAGCTTTTAGTTTGCCTTTTTTGGCTTTATTTTCACCAAGTAATTAGATGAATATAGCAACTCAACTCTTAAAGCAACAATTTCATAGCACTCCTGAATGCTTCATGGGAAAAATAAACCACAGATAGACATAGATAAAATATGCGGTTCTCACAATTCAGCCAAGATTGCTAGAGACTATGTATATCGATTGCCAATCTGTAGTTTCAAACTGCTAAATACAAAGCAAACAATTTCCACACTTTGGTGCAGAATCTTAGTTTTACTAAAAATTTTTCTCGAATTGACTTAGCAGATCTACCCTAATGCTTCAATGGCAGCGTCACAGTAAATGTCGTGCCTTCTCCCATAAGACTAACAAAAGTAATCTTACCTTGGTGTAAATCAACGCAATGCTTGACTATAGCTAGCCCTAATCCCGTTCCTCTGATAGTTCCCACATTCCTAGCGCGATGGAAAGCCTCAAACAAGCGGGGTTGGTCTTCAGGAGGAATCCCCATTCCCTGGTCTTTAACTTTAAATACTACCTGATCTGCGAAATATGTGAAGCTTAACTCAACTCTACTACCCCTGGTAGAATACTTTAGGGCGTTTGAGAGTAAATTACTCAAAATTTGTTGTAGTAATTTACTATCTAGTGAAGCGATGTGCGCAGATAGACAAGGGTTGAGTTCTAAATTGTCTATTGCCAAAAATTCTTGATGGCTGCTTGATATTGCTTTGGTGTCGTTGCCTTGAGGGAAGAAAAGTATCTGATGCTGGTTGTCGTCGGCTAATTGCAGTGTTTCTACCAACTCCCTACAGAATTTCATCAAGTCTAAAGGTTTTGGGTTGAATTGCCGTTTGCCAGCTTCCGCTTCTGCAATAGTCAGGATATCGTTTAACATCTGGTTCATCTCGTCAACAACCCGTTGAATGCGCCACAGATGAGTCAGCTGTTTCTCCTCTGACAATCTCTGGCGGTAACGTTCCAAAATGCCCGCAGAAGACAGAATAATTGTTAAGGGAGTGCGGAATTCGTGGGAAGTCACGGCAACAAAGCGAGACTTAAGTTCATTGAGTTCTCTTTCCGCTTGCAGCGCCTTAAGTATTTCGGCTTCCACCTGTTGCCGTTCGGTGATGTCGCGCAATAACCAACGTAAACCAACTAACTTGTCTTCCCCACTAAAGATAGTCGCCACCTTAACAGCATTAGCGATTGGTGCTTGGTTCGGCGGCTGGAACCTAACTTCCCACTCCTGCAACTTTTCTTCTTGCCTTTGGGATAGCTTATTTAATTGACTGTAAAAAGCAGAACAATCTTCGAGTACCACATAACTGATTAATGATTTGCCGACCAATAACTCCTGCGGAGTATTGAGTAAACTAGCAGCAGCGCAGTTAGCTTCCTGAATTACCCCATGAGGATCGGTTACCAGGTAACCATCTGGCGCAAACTCGAAAAGTTCCTGGTAGCGCTGGCTTTCTGCTGCTACCGCCTGGTAAGCAACTAACAAATTCTCATTCTGCTGGTGCAGTTCTTCATTAGCGACTTCCAGTTCTTCTAAGGCAATGCTGATTTCCTCAAAAGCGATTTCCGTCAACTCCGGCTGTTGTCGCTGGGTAAGTGTGGGAGATTCCTTCGCTTGTCCTTCGAGTTGAACCACCCGCTGGCGCATCTGTTGTATTTGCTGGGCAAAGTTGTCTAAATTCATTTCAGTTGCTTTCCTGTAAAGACTTTTTTGACGAGGCTTATCTGAAATCGCACACTTTAAATCTTCATAACTTGATTAGCCTTAAGGCTGAACTTTGCACCAATGGCTTGCGGATTATCTGTCTAACGAACCGGATTAAATGTTATGACTTACTAGAGTAAATATTAACGACTTGTGTCTGAAAACCAGAAACCTTCTCGCTCCCTAGTTAAAATTGCTGGGATTGTGGCAGTTGCTACCTTAATTAGTAAACTGTTTGGCTTAGTGCGTCAGCAGGCGATCGCTGCTGCCTTTGGTGTTGGACCCGTTGCCAATGCCTACTTCTACGCTTACATTATTCCTGGTTTTTTGTTTGTGCTGCTAGGAGGTATTAATGGGCCCTTTCACAGTGCCTTAGTTAGTGTCCTCGCCAAGCGCGACAAATCAGAAGCCCCACGGTTAGTAGAAACGGTAACTACTTTAGTTGGTGGTATTTTGTTGGTGGTGGCAATCGTCCTGATACTGTTTGCCGGAGTCTTTATCGACATCGTGGCACCAGGTTTTCAGGATACACCAGAAGGTTTACAAACCCGTCTCATCGCCATTAGACAGTTGCAAATTATGGCCCCAATGGCAGTACTGGGGGGGTTAATTGGTATTGGTTTTGGCACCCTTAACGCTGCTGATCGCTACTCAATACCTGCCCTTAGTCCTTTATTTTCTAACATCACAGTCATCGGCGGCTTGGCAGTTTTGGCACTGCACCTAGGTAATCAAATTAGCGCTCCCCGATATGCCCTTTTGGGTGGATTAGTCTTAGCAATTGGCACCACGGCAGGGGCAATTCTTCAGTGGGTAGTGCAGTTGGGAGTACAATGGCGCATTGGTATGGGCAAGTTACGCCTCAGATTTGACTGGCGGATACCAGGAGTAAAAGAGGTGATGCAAGTCATGGCACCAGCAACCCTCTCTTCGGGGATGCTGCATATTAACGTCTATACCGACTTATTTTTTGCTTCTTATATTCCCGGTGCTGGTGCTAGTTTAAACTTCGCTAATCTTCTGGTTAATACGCCACTGGGAATTATTTCCAATATGATTTTGGTGCCATTATTGCCAGTATTTTCACGCTTAGCAGCCCCGGAAAATTGGCCAGAACTTAAGCAAAGAATTCGTCAGGGAATGATGCTTACCGCCCTAACAATGTTGCCTTTGAGTGCTTTGATGATGACGTTGGCAATGCCTATTGTACGGGTGGTTTATCAGCGCCAAGCCTTTGATGCGGAAGCCTCCGGACAGGTTGCCCCCGTACTGATGGCTTACAGTATTGGTATGTTTGTCTACTTAGGGCGGGACGTGTTGGTGCGAGTATTTTACGCCCTAGGAGATGGACAAACACCGTTTCGCCTCAGTGTACTTAATATCTTCCTTAATGCTGTACTCGATTATTTCTTAGTTCGAGCCTTTGCTACACCGGGTTTGGTATTAGCAACGGTTGGTGTCAATATCACTTCAACTATAGCGCTGTTGTGGATCTTGAACCGTCGGCTCAATGGTTTGCCTTGGCGGGAGTGGATTGTGCCGTTTTTTGGTTTAACTGGTAGCAGTATTGTAGCTGGTTGCGCCAGTTGGGGAGTTAGTTGGGGCTGTGAGCAAATTCTCAATACTAATAATCTTCTATTCGGGCTGTTGCAATTGAGCTTAGCAGGGATAGTTGGTTTGGGAATTTTTGCCTTGTTAGCAACACGCCTGAATTTGCCAGAGGTGGATATTTTTGTTGCCCGTCTCCGTCAGAAGTTTGGTAGGTAGACGCACTTTTTGATCTAACTGATGGACAAAGAAGATAAGTAGGGGAAAAACTTCCCCCAGTTTTTGCTAATTAATCATCTAGAGTTGTCATCTAAGTTTTTCACCTATCAGCCTAAATCCCTTCTGAAGCGCGTTCAGCCATTTTCGCCCTAGTTACCGGACCAACAATTCCGTCTTCCGTAATGCCATAGTCCTTTTGAAAACGAATCACAGCAGCTTTGGTTTTGGAACCAAATATGCCGTCGATTGCTCCAGGGTTATATCCTGTTGTGGTCAGGAATCCCTGTAGTTTTTTCACTTCTTCACCTTGGGAACCCTCTTTTAATACATTATTCATTGGATGGCTTTTTTCAATGAAAGTTTGCTACTCAATTATATGTATTTGACTAGATTGGTGCGGTAAATTGGCAAGGAAATATAATTTTCTTCAATAATTTTTAATAGAAACTAAACACAGATAGATTTTGTAAATGCTTGCTATCTTAAAAAATACCTTATAAAGCTCTATATATAGTTATTAAAATTATTTACTAATAATAATGTAATCTAAGACTCGGAATTTAGATTTAGTTTTTTAGATCAACATTAAATACTTTCCCCATAACCGTAATTTCTCGGATAATTCTTTTCCGTAGAAGCTCTGATTACGCCAAAGCTAAGGGAAAGTTAGGCTGAGCAGATTAAATTTCAAATCGGCTCAATATAACTATGGTTACTCCTACTGCGGCGGGGGCTTTTTCGCATGTCTCTTTATTTGGTAGCAACTATATTGATAGCCTACTTGCAGGAACTAAATGGGGAAGTATTACGGGAATTCCTGCTAATTTGACCTATAGCTTTGGTAGCGCTAACTCAAATTATAAAAACAACTATTACAGTGGCGAACCTTTGTCTAACTTTGCTCCCTTCACAACTATCCAAGAAAATGCTGCCAGAAAAGCTCTCGCAGCATGGGGCGAAGTTGCTAATATTCAGTTTACGGAAGTCATTGATTCTCCTTCCCTAGTCGGTGACATTCGCTTTGCCAAATCTAATAAACCTTCTACAGGTTGGGCTTATAATCCCTCAGGTTCGCCTGAAGGTGGAGATGTCTGGTTCAGCCACCGCGATATTTACAACACAGACATAAAAGGAAGCTATGGTTATTCTGTATTTCTGCACGAAATTGGACACGCTTTGGGACTAAAGGAGCCTCATGATCCTAACTTTGGTGGTGTTGCTGACATCAACATAGACACTACTGCTTATTCAGTAATGAGCTACAAATCTTACGTTGGTTCACAACTCAACCATCTAAGTCAGGCATTTTACTCCAGCACACCAATGTTGCACGACATCGCCGCTATCCAGTATCTTTATGGTGCTAATCTAAACACTCGCAGCGGCAATACAATTTATTCCTGGGAACCAGGACAACAGCTACTAGAGACAATTTGGGATGGGGGTGGAGTAGATACAATTAGCTGGGCAAATCAATCCTCAGCTGCCAAAATTAATCTGGGCACTGGTCAATGGAGTGAACTAGGGCCGGCATATTGGAACGGAGTAAAATGGGAAAACCAAACGTTAGCGATCGCTTATAACGTAACGATTGAAAATGCGATTGGTGGCTCTGGAAACGACACACTTACTGGTAATAATGTTGCCAACACTCTCCAGGGTGGTGCTGGCAATGACATCCTGGTGGGAGGCTTTGATAGCGACATACTAATTGGTGGCGGTGGTGCAGACTCGTTTGTCTTCAATTCCCCAGCTGAAGGAACTGACACAATCGCAGATTTCCAGACATACGAGGGCGATCAAATCCTGGTTTGGGCCAGTGGTTTCGGCGCTGGATTGCCAATAGGTACGCTAGGGGCCAGTCAATTTACCATGGGTGCTGCTGCTACTGACGCCAGCGATCGCTTTATCTATAATCCCTCAAGTGGCGAGCTTTTCTTTGATGCAGATGGTACTGGTGCTTTAGGGGAAGTGAAATTTGCCAGTTTAGCAACCGGTCTTAATCTTAACAGCAATGACATTTCGGTATTTGCTTAGAGGAAACTACTGAGCGACATGTCGTTGTCAGTGATGAGGAGGTATCAACTTAAAGATAAAATAGGAAACAAACTCAAATCACCTTGAGCGCGATGAAAACATCAGCATTTCAGCAAGCCATTGAATCAGTAGAAAGTTTACCCTTAGAAGATCAAGAAATTTTGCTCGATATCCTGCAAAAACGATTACGAGAACGGCGAAGAACTAACTTATACCTAGAGGTTAGCGAAATTAAACAAGAATTTGCTGAAGGAAACGTAAAATTTGGTTCAGTAGATCAATTCTTAGCAGAATTAGATCAACCATGAAAATTGGTTGGACACCAAAATCTCTTCGTGCTTTTAAAAGCGATCGCACTAACTTTCAACGATCAATAGAAAAACAGGAATGTGTGCTTGAAAACTCTGAAAGTCTTTGTCAGTGGTGAGGATGCTGTAGCTTCGACGATGGGCAACCGCACAAATCAGAAAACAGTATTTGAGCCTTGGATGCCATTGCTGCGACAGGTGTTGAAAAACTCTGCGGCGAGTTCGTAGTCTTCAGGGACGAGTTCTAAGTCTGTAAAGGCTCGAAGGTAATCCCGCAGACGGGTAAACTGTTCCGAACTGCGAATTCCAGACAGCATTTCTTGGCGAATTGCGCCTAGCATTGCAACTTGGTCATCAGTGATTAAATCCCGCAACAGTGTAACGACAGGGGGAGAATCGGGTGGCGTTCTCCGACGCAGAGCCAGTGACCAAACAGAGGTATCAACAATGACGCTCATGTCTGCTGACGTTGCTGCTTGTAGTCGTAGTCTTCATGATAATCAATGGTGCCAAAGAGGTCTAATACTTTGAGCCGCTTGCGACGTTGAATATATTCACGAAGCGCTGTTTCAACCAGAGCATCAATGGTTATCTGGTCATCAAGTGCGAGTGCTTCTTGCAGCAAGGCTTCGTTTATGTTGAGTGGTATAGCCACAATCGCTCCTGACCCAACGACTGACTAAATTAATGTTATCTCACTTTCTCTTCCTTACTTCTTCCCAAAATCAGGAGCGTCAGCGCTGAGGCTATCGCACTCTTGTAATCGTGAGAGAATAGAATAAAAAGCAAAAGCAACTAATCATGAAGCGAGAATTTAATGTGATTATCGAGCGAGATGCAGATGGCTACTTTGTCGCTTCCGTACCCAATCTAGCTGGATGTCATACACAAGCCAAATCTTTAGATGAGTTGATGGAACGTATCCGAGAAGCGATCAAACTCTGTTTGGAATTTGAGGAAGAACAGGATTTATTGGATTTTGTGGGCGTCCAACGAGTTGCGGTTGAAGTATGAGCCAACTGCCAAGTTTAACAGGACGCGAGGTCATAGCAGCACTTGGTAAAATAGGTTTTGAAGTTGCGAGGGTGCGCGGAAGTCATCATATTTTGATACATGATGACGGGCGTCGAACAGTGGTTCCAATACATTCTGGTGAAACAATTGGTCGGGGTTTGCTAGCACAAATACTGCGTGATTGCCAGATAACCCGTGAAGAGTTTAAGTCCCTGTTATGATATGAAGCGATCGCATTCCTTTTAAGACTACCTCTACAAAATTGGCGATCTGCTTGCAGTAGTGCTGACGCTATAGCACTCTTGAGAACAGACATCGCATGCTCATCGACTTCATACATGGGTGATCGCCTGTAGAGTCATCCTTAAATCCATAACGGACTTCTCATCTGCAAAATGAAAGCTTAAAAAGCGATCGCACTCCTGAGAACAGACGTGAAGCGAGCGCACTCTTGTAATCGTGAGAGAATGGAATAAAAATCAAAAGCAACTAATCATGAAGCGAGAATTTAATGTGGTTATCGAGCGAGATGCAGATGGCTACTTTGTCGCTTCCGTACCCAATCTAGCTGGATGTCATACACAAGCCAAATCTTTAGATGAGTTGATGGAACGTATCCGAGAAGCGATCAAACTCTGTTTGGAATTTGAGGAAGAACAGGATTTATTGGATTTTGTGGGCGTCCAACGAGTTGCGGTTGAAGTATGAGCCAACTGCCAAGTTTAACAGGACGCGAAGTCATAAAAAAATATTATTAAACTAACGTCTAATGGGTTAGACGGTAATAAGCATTCAAACTAAACTAGAAATTATTAATCTGTCGTAACCCATCTTTTTCAATCTGTAACTATATTAGCGATCGCGAGATATTTTATTTAGTGCATTACACTCACTTCGTTAATGCACCCTACAAGATCTGCGATGGCTACGCCCGCCGCAGGCATCGCACTAGTGCAGCTCCGCTAAACAAAAGTCTTGCCTGCGTAACCACCATCAACCCATATCAGCTGTAACCTGGGTTTCCAAAATTTTGACTTTCTCTACCAATGCCGTCATAGTTTTCTGTTGCTCTTTCACAACTTGAGTTAATACGGCTACGATATCCATAGAACTCACTCCTTTCCTATCAGATGTTGCCAATAAATCTGGGACATCTTCGGCGATAAATCCCACATGCAAATTTCTTTCTCTATCGGCTTTGTAAAAGAACTTAACAGGATTGAGTTTTTCCAATGCCGCCATCGCTTCTTGCTCAGGAAGCTCGACAATACTATCCTTTAGCTCTCGTGATGACGCCTCAATTAATTTACCCTTGATAGAAAGATCTCCCTTAGAGTTTATGGATGCGACGTCTGTATATGAGGATAAATTGTTAAAGTCACTTACCATCCTGAAAAAGAATGAAGGAATTGAATTACTAGCAGCGTTTTTTGTAGCGTTAAAAACAATATCTCTTGCTGACGAAATATGATGTACATCTCCACCATTACCACCAAACTTTATTTTGGCATCGGCAAGAGTGCCATCAATTTGTAGATTTCCTGTTGGTTCTGTTGCTCCGATACCAACGTAACCATTAGATTTAAGTGTTACGTAATTACTTAAATTAAGCTCTGACATTGTTTGTTCCCTCCATTTGAGATCTATATGTATCCAGTCGCTAGCTTTTTGTCAGCAACTTCTGCATCGCTTATGACTTAATAATGCGGATTTTCTGCCTCCAACACCATCAAAATTTGCAACTTTAAGAAAAAAGTTAGTGATTTAGCACCAGCATTTTACCAAAACCATTCCCCACATTGGTTTCAGCTACTAAAAAGTTAAGAAACTCGCAACCATTAATTAACGCCGTTCTTAACTTTGGAAAAAACTCTAAGTTAAGAACTATGCTTACGTTTACCTTTTCCAGAACAAACCCCAACTCCGAAACGCGTTAAAAATAAACTTCTTGAGTTGCATTTTTAAGATTTGTAACTGTAATACGTAAAATTGCCCATTGCATAAGTTATCTATGATTAAGAAGCAGATTACTCAGCATATTTTTATACTTTGTTTAGAGTAAAAAATGCAATTACAATCGAAAAATCATCTCCGGCGGCGGGGTGTGACTTTGACGGCTCAAGGTATAAGAAAACTTACTCAGGCAAAAGCTGAGGTAGAAATTGAGCAAAACTTTAAGCGATACACTCTCAAAGACTTCAGTGAGCAAACAGGTTTAACCCCCAATACCCTCAGCAAAGTCTTTTCTGGCTCAGTAGGAGTCGATAAGCGAACCTTGGAGTGCTGCTTCAATACTTTTAATCTGACCTTGTTAAAGGAAGATTATTTCTACCTAGAACCTCACCAAGACAATCTTACCGAGATTGACTTAATGTCTCCTGCCCAAACCGGCTGTTCTATCGAATCTTGCAGCAATACAGGGCAAACCCACAACATGGATCAACCACAAGACAATCGGCAATCTCGTCCCCCAACCACACCAGGAGGGCAAATGCCCCTGGATTCAGTCTTTTATATTGACCGTCCCATCCTCAAATCTCTCTGTTACGAAGCCATCGAACAACCCGGTGCGTCGATCAACATCCGCGCCCCCAAGCAAATGGGCAAAACGTCCTTAATGGCACGCATCCTGGCTTATGCTGAAACTATTGGCTATCGCACTGTTTCCGTGAGCTTGCAACTTGCCAACAACGAGATTTTACAGAACCTAGAGAGCTTCTTACAATGGTTCTGTGCCAGAGTCAGTAAGCAGTTAGACTTGCCAAATACAATCGCCAATTTTTGGGATAATTCCTTGGGCAGTAAATCAAATGCCACTGATTACTTCCAGGATGTTATCTTAATTAACCTTGTTCGTGGAGCACGGGCTGCGCACAATCGCGAAGCGTCTCGAAGGGAGAATCACCCCCTAGTCATTGCCATCGATGAACTCAACCAGCTTTTTGCCTACCCCAACATTGCTCGTGAATTTTTCCTACTGTTGCGAACTTGGTCGGAGCAAGCAAAAGAAGACGATGCAGACATTAATCCTTGGCACAAATTACGACTGGTGACGGTTCATTCTACTGAAATCCTGATGCCTCCCTCAATCAATCCTTCCCTGTTAAATACTGGTCTGGTTATTGAGTTACCTGAGTTTACCCCAGCTCAAGTACAGGAGCTAGCAGAGCGGTGGAAACAGGAAATAACCGTGCCACAAATCCAGCACCTAATCACTCTGTTGGGAGGACATCCCTATCGGTTGCAGTTAGCTTTTTTTTCCCTAAAGCAGCAGAGAATAACCCTAGAAGAACTGTTAGAAAATTCTGCGAACACCGCCGCCATCTATGCAGAACACCTAGAACAACAATGGTGGAACCTGCAACGCTATCCCAATTTATTGTCATCTTTTAAAGAAATCGTCAGGCAATCAATTCCTGTAGATTGTGAGGCTGTGCAAGCCTCCCGGTTGCACAAGATGGGGTTGGTGCATCTACACAGCACAAAAGCAAGTCTCGCTTGTGAGCTATTACGTCCGTTTTTTTGCGATCGCCTGGGGCAAATTAACAGTTAGAGATTCCCAGAACTGACCAACAATGCTAGTACAATGCAACCGGGAATAGCAATCCTAAATGAGAAGCGAACACCTCCCCCTTCTCACCTTTGTCTCCCTTAGAATGAAAATCAAATAGAATTCCTATCTGTCGGGAGAGTAAGATTGCTATCATTTTGAGGAATTACAGACGTTCACTTCACATATTGCGTTGATATTCCTCAAGCAGTTCCATAAGATCTTGCTGAACCTGTGTAGGAAGCAAATCTGCCAGAGGTACTTCCCGTTTACCGCCTCCTAGTTTCACGGAGATGCTTTGGAGAAGCTGCCGCACTCGGTCTTGATCTAGGCTATTTTCTTTGAGCATGGGATAGATTTGCTCTGCCAAAGTCGTATGTAAATGGGCATCCCTCAAGTAGAGGTGCCACTTCGCAACATCCATATAAACGTTTTCGCCAATTTCGGCAGCGAGAGTTTCGATTGCTTCTGTGGTGTTAGCCATAAAAATCACCTGGTTTCTACTTGAGTTGATGCTTATGCCGTTAATCTTAACCGTGGCTTTTGGTTCAGTGAGTCTACCCTTGAGGGGATTTCCCCTGAGTATCTTGAGCAGTTAGCGGAGAATAGTCTGCGATCGCAAAAATATAGAGGGCGTGTCCTACCAAAATTAAGGCCCAAATTCCCGTGAACCAGTAAGACCAAGACCATTCGGCGTACTGTAGTTCACGGAAAAACCAAACACCAGAGTTACAAGCTGCAAAAAGAAAAACATGTACAGCAAAGTTCATGCGATCGTCTAGACGGCGGAAGTCCGGATCACGCCGGTCAGGTTTGCGAGGCCAACGAGGAGGCATAGATAATTGTTACTAGTCAGTGATCAGTAGTCAGTGGTTAGAGGTCATTTGTTGTGATCCAAATTACCAGTAGCATCTGACAACTAACTTGATTTTAAGTCTCTAACCGACTTCTTCCCATCAACTTTGGTAATCACCTGACTTTCCTCCGGTTTTGCTCAAGAGGCGAATTGCTTCAATTTGCATAGACTTTTCCAGGGCTTTCGCCATGTCGTAGAGGGTAAGTGCGGCGACGGAAACTGCTGTGAGGGCTTCCATTTCGACACCCGTTTCAGCTTTGGTACTCACTGTAGCCTGAATCTGATAACCCGGTAACTCCTGATCGGGAATTATTTGTACTTCCACTTTGTGTAGCGATAAGGGATGACATAAGGGAATTAGTTGGGCGGTTTGCTTGGCTGCCATAATCCCGGCTAGTCTGGCCGTACCTAGGACATCACCCTTTGGTGCATTTCCGGCTTCAATCGCCTCAAAAGTCGCAGCTTTCATCCGCACTTGAGCAGCAGCAACTGCTTGACGCGGTGTAACTGGTTTACCAGAAACATCCACCATCTGGGCTTGTCCTTGCTGATCCAGATGGGTTAACTGTTGAGATGGGGAAATTTCTTGCTTCATTTGGTTAATATGCGCTATGATGATCACTCGGTGAGCAAATAAGAACAAGGGCTTGTAGCTCAGTGGACTAGAGCACGTGGCTACGGACCACGGTGTCGGGGGTTCGAATCCCTCCTAGCCCGTTAGAAAAGGCAAAAGAAATAACTTCTTTTGCCTTTTTTTATTGTCTAATAGGCATTGCTGATTTGGAATAGGATCTTGCTTTTGCCATGGTGAATGGAGCGTTAGCGAAGTGTAGCATCTAGCCCGATTATTTACTTACGTTTACAATGGCAATTCATACCCTGATTCAGCAACACCGTCTAACTAGATGATCAATATGATCAATGTTGGCTAGAAGAGTACGTTGTTTCTTCAGACGATTGAGAACGTGCATCGAAACTAACTGGCCCTGCGCCAAAGTAATACACCATCATTAAAGCACCAATAAGAGCTAAGTTTTTCAAAAAACTATTAGTCTCACCGGGGTCAGCTAAAAAATTATGGAAAACTAAGGTGGTAGGAATTAAGAACAAAATCAATAAAATAGCTCCCCAACGGACTTTGTAACCTACTACTAATGATGTAGCGCCAACCAGTTGAAAAACAATATTGCCAACTAATAACAAACCAGCAACGGGTAGTCCCCGTTCAGTCATCATCTGCTGAGTTTCCGCAAAGCCGAAAAGTTTGCTTATGCCAGAGTTAAGAAAGACAATTGCTAGAAAAATGCGTGCAAAGAGGGGAATATAATTCATGTCAGCTTGCCTAGAGTAATACTAATTCACGAAATGCTGGACAAATAACTTACGTACTTGATGCTGTCGAATTTTCGGGCAGGATTTCTAATCCAGAATCGACTGATAATTATCCACTTGCAAGGGTAATAAATAGTACAACTCAGTATCCTTTGAGAAAACGGCGTGTTTTGATGCAAGTTTTGACTAAGGCAAAATTTGCCGAACAACGCGATCGCCTCGAACGTAGTCAAAAATCCAGTTGCAGATTACACCAATGCGGTTACGCCAGCCAGGAAGATAACACCAATGAATACCTAACCACAATAACCAAGCAGGAAAGCCAGTTAAAGTTAGCTGAGGTGTGTGAGCAACACCAGCATTACGCGAAATAATTGCGGCTCTACCTTTGTCCTTATACTTAAAAGATTGAGGCTCTTTACCACGTAGCTGTAGCTTAATATTGGCGGCTACTGCTTCCCCCTGTTGGATTGCTTCTGGCGCAACGCCGATTAACGGTTGTCCCTTGTATTCGACATAGGCTACATCCCCCAGCGCATAAACTTTGGGGTGTCCTGGTAACTGGAGAGTCGGCTCAACAACTATTTTGCCCTTAATAGCAGTAGAAAAATCTCCGGAGATCACAGGAAAATTAGCTTCCATACCTGCCGTCCAGACGATTGTTTGAGTGGCAATACTATCGTCATCATGTATATGTACAGTATCTGGAGTAACGCTACTCACCTTAGTTTGCAAGTGTACCTTAACACCCATCTTTCGCAAGTGGTTTTGGGTATACTCACCTAAGCGCTTGGGTAAGTCTGCAAGGAGTCTGGGTCCAGATTGCAGTAAGATGACCCGCACCTGTTCCCCTTGCAGGCTAGGATAATCCTGATGCAGTGGCCCACCAATCAGTTCCATTAAGGAACCAGCTAACTCTACACCTGTAGGACCACCGCCGACAATCGCAAAAGTAAGTAGCTTTTGGCGTTTTTCGGGGTCTAGTTCCTGTACAGCTTGCTCAAAACACCGGAGAATCTGGTTACGTAAAGCGATCGCGTCTTCTAAGGTTCTCATCGGCAGAGTGTATTCCTGGGCTCCCGGCACTTCCAAATAACGAGACTGGCTACCCGTACCCAGAATCAGGAAATCGTAATCGATGAGTTGACCTTCAGTTTCTACCACCTGAGCGGTGAAATCAACACGCTTGATGTTTGCCTGGAGGAAACTAACCCCTTTGAGTCGTCGCAAAATGCTACGCACTGGGTAGGCAATTTGCTCTGGTTGCAGTTCGGCAGTTGCTACCTGATAGAGCAACGGAACGAAAGTGTGGTAGTTGTTACGGTCAATCAGCAGAATATCAGCTTCAGAACTATTCAGTAGCCTAGCCGCCGTTAAACCGCCGAAACCTGCTCCAACAATTACTATTTGAGGGCGTCTCTCCATTTTTATCTTTTTGAGGGGGCTTGGGGGAGCTATAAGCATGTCCTTGAACGAAGTGAAGGAACCCACGCCGTACTTGTACCCAGGTCGGCGTTGGGATGCTTCGACAAGCTCAGCAACAACATGGACTCCCCCAGTTAAGTTTACGGGACTCAATGTTCTTAAACTTAACATTTAGTGCAGCACTATTATCCAGTAAATCTAGTATAGTACTGGGATGCTGACACTTACTCACCGCTACCGAATCTATCCAAATACCACTCAGGAGCAACAACTCATTGAGTGGATGGAAATTTGTCGCAATGCATTTAACTATGCATTGCGAGAGATCAAGGATTGGTGCAACAGCCGTAAGTGCTTGGTTGATAGATGTTCCCTGGAAAAGGAATACATCCTCTCTGCCGATCAGAAGTTTCCTGGCGAAATTCAACAGCTTAATAACTTGCCAAAAGCTAAGAAAGAATTTCCTAGATTGGGTGAAGTTCCTTCTCAGGTTCTTCAGCAAGCCATTAAGCAGTTGCATAAAGGTTGGGAGTATTTTCAGAACAGAGGATTTGGTTTTCCACGCTTCAAGAAATACGGGCAGTTCCAGTCGTTGCTGTTTCCTCAATTTAAGGAGAATCCAGTAACGAACTTGCATATTAAGTTGCCCAAGATTGGAGCAATACCAATAAACCTGCATCGACCCATTCCTTCTGGATTTGCGGTCAAGCAGGTGAGAATCTTGAGGAAAGCTGACAGATGGTATGCATCTATCTCTCTTCAGTGTGATGTCAGTGTTCCTGACCCAACTCCTCATGGGCATCCAATTGGGGTGGACGTGGGGCTGGAGAAATTTTTGGCAACGAGTGATGGTGTTCTTGTAAAGCCTCCTAAGTTTTTCAAAGAGTTGCAAAGTGAGCTGAAATTGCTGCAACGCAGACTCTCTAGGAAACAGAAGCGGTCTAAAAACTACGAGAAACAACGTATTAAAGTTGCTCGACTTCACCACCAAATCGACAACACGAGGAAAGACTTCCATTACAAACAAGCCCACGCTCTTTGTGACGCGGGTGATATGGTTTTCATGGAAGATTTGGATTACCGAATCATGGCTAAAGGTATGTTTGGGAAACATACTCTTGATGCTGCATTCGGACAGTTTAGAACCATCGTCAAATATGTTTGCTGGAAACGAGGAAAGTTTTTTGGTGAAGTTGATGCCAGGGGGACTTCTCAGCAGTGCCCTGAATGTGGTGGGGAAGTCAAAAAATACCTGAGTGTGAGAATCCATAATTGTCCTCATTGTGGATACAAAACTGATCGAGACGTAGCCGCAGGTCAAAATATTAGGAACCGAGGAATTAAACTCATTAGTACCGTTGGACAGACGGGAAAGGAAACTGCCTGTGCAGACGTTCTACCGGGGATTGAGGTAACTCAGTCTAGGCAAGTGTCGAAATCCCGCAAGGGGAAAACCAGGAAATCAAAGAAGTGATTCTTTGGAAGCCCACACTGTAATCTTTGATTCAGTGTGGGAGGATGTCACTATTTCCAATCATTTTCTGATGGTTGGCACTGTCTAAATGGAATAAGTCAAGGATGTTCGTGCAGCCTTGGTAGTGGTTTGACTCAGCTTGACTACTTTAAAAGTCAACTAATCTAGGCTTCACCCAGTTATTGATTAATTTTTTATCCTGTCTTTACTATATTTGGCTTGGATAAAGTATCAACAAGCGATACCCCAACCCGTAACAAGAAGAAGGTATCAGCCAATAACCTTACCTTTCCCACTTGCTTGTGCTGTTCCCACCACTATCCATTCCTTTAACTTGGTTTAGCTACAGTCGCCGCGAAGCTAAAATAGGAGCCAGTTTAGCTTCAGGGATGATTTTGATGGTATCACTATCTAATCAGCCGCAAATTTCTCAGGTTACTGAGCGACTCTTCTCCAATTCTTCCGTAGTTACTGCTTCTGAGACATCAACTAAAACATTGGTAAAGTCAACAGCCCCAATAAAAACACAGTTTACTAAAGCTGAATTTGGTGAAAAGTGGCCCTTTACCGTCGATCAAGGAGAAGTTGACTGTGTTCTTCTTCCCAATTACGACTCTCTAGGAGCAGCAATTTTTCGCACCAGCACAGGTGTCTATGCCCTCAACGAAACCGCTCTAGCCATCGGTGAAGCTAGCAACTACAAACATGTGGGAGAGATTTGGAAAGATCACCCAAAACTAACGGGAACTAAGATGTCGATTTTAACCATTATCCAGGCAAGTTCCCAAGTCTGCCGTCAAAAGACAGAAAAGGCAAATTCTCACGAGTAGATTAGGACAAAGCGTGCTTTATAGTTAAACTTAGCTTTATTAGCTTTAATCGTAATAAATAATTTTGCAATTTCCTGATGGGGATTTATTCAACCGGGAGAGTGATTCATCAAGAGCAATTTTAGGATCGATATCCTAAAATTACTTGCTTCCCAGTTATTTTTTAATTGATCGTGAGAGTACTACTAACACTTTACTTATCGACTGCTCTTAACTTTTTCATCACCTGGTTTGCAGCTTTCCAACATGAACCTGGCTTATCTGTTAAGCAAATCCGTTTTTCTTGGCTAGTTTTGTTGTTGGCAACTATTTTCTGGCCGATTGTTGTGCCAATTTCTTACTGGATGGGTAGTTTAGACAACTCAAAAAACTGGTTACCCAATCACTTCACTAGCAGCAAATAACCGATGAGATTACTACAGAGACTTAAACTAGGCATTTGGTGTAGTAGGTATGCATCTCCAAAATATAAATCATCAGATAATTAAGGAAGAACTGATTGACGTTTGGGGTGCAGAAGCTGTGAGTTATACCTGGGAATACTTGCAACGTAATCAACATGCTGATTATGTCGTTGAATAAAGCTGAATCTGTCTAAGTCAGTTTAAGGGTTAGAAAGCAGTCAGAGAGGTGCTTTTGCCTTTCTGGAGATGTCCAAAGAGTAGGGATTTACGTTTGCCGAAGACGAACTCTACCCACCAAATGATACTGAATTTATAGCTGATCAATTGCACCCGACGCTTGTAAAAGTACTACTGAGATAGCACTCTGTACATTCTAAAAAACGGAAGCCCTTTTCTAGAGAGGGTTTCAACTGCTTAGGCTCTCAGCAAGTTGTTCTGCTCTTTCTGGCTGAAGAACAAACTGCTGCAACGGCTTAAATTCCTGGTATAACTAGCTAGCGATCGCACTAGTACCTACATACAGCCAAAACCAATTTGCGCGATCACTGCTTATGTCACTGCCATTCAGCTTAGCCCTAACATCCTCTAGCTCTAGTTAATTTTATGGCTAGTCTAGGAATATTCAATTTTTGAATGTTGTATTACAGTATGGGTGAGTCAACTGGGCATTCTTTAAAGTACCTAAGCCACCATCTGCTTTTCTTATTTTATGGTCTATAGAGCTAAAACCAATAGGAAGATAGCCCTCACAAATTTTACATCGTGGAGAACCAGGTAGAGTATCTCTGATATGTGCTGCTGATTTGGTCTCTCGTGAAAAGTCTTTACTTACAGCTTCACTGGTATTTCCTTTGATTTTCCTTTTTAAAGAACCAAAAGTTTTTTCCGCAACTATCTCCTTCATGACATTTTTTTTGTCTACTTCTTGAGATAATTTATCAATGATTTGTCGGTAGAAATCTTTAACCTTGCCTCTTGCCTTTATTGCACTGCTTTTACTAACAATCTGTGGAATCATATCATCTTGCCAAATCACCCATTCAAAATCTTTTCTAACCTGTATGAACTTAGAAAAAGATTTAGTTTTTTCTAAATCTAAAACCAAAGTAACAATACCGTAAAATGAGCCAATTTTAGGCTTTCCGGCACTGGTGTAAAAATATATTATTGGATGAAGACCAAGAGATGAAGGGTCTTTGCTATTTATTCTTTGAGCTACTTTTTTGCATTTTATTAACAGTTTTACTGTCTTGTCTCCCGTTGAATCGTTTCCCAATTGATTATCTTCTTCTATACTATTAACCATATTGACAAACTCTAATATTAATTCGAGTTTTTCTGAAGATGAGAGATTTCCTACTATTGGTACATCTAAATTTTTTATAGGATTTTTGAGCTTAGGTTCAAAAATCAGCTGATGTATTTCTTGAGCTAATTTCTCAATATTTACTTGCTTTTCTTGGGGAAAATCTGACCAATATTTGTGTCCGCTTCCACTTCTCATGATCGCACGAGCAGCAACACCATTAGGTGTTTTTCGAGCTTGCAACAAACGTATCTCAGTTTCACCGATTGGCGCTGCTTTTTGGTTGATTTTGAAGAAAGAATCTTCCGCTTTGCGTACATCACCTTCAACCCACTGAAGTTGTATACCTAAAGCGCCTAAGTTTCTTGATCTATCAATTATTTTGGGGTCTACTTCTCCTCGATTCTGCGTTAAAGATTGATAAAATTTGTAAGAACCTATCCTCTCCTTAATTAGTTTTTTTACTGTCTGAGCAGCACTTTTTTGCTCATCTACTATATCTCCATCATAAAATTCTTTGGAAATTTTACCATCACCATAGTCATCATTTATCCAAGCGATTAAAGAACTAAGTCTATGTGAGCCATCAATAACAAAGTAGTCACTGCCAGCACTTCTCCAAAGAATAACTGCTGGAATTAAATCCCCATCCAAAAAGCTTTCTATAAATTCACATATTTTCTCAGCATCCCACTCGTTAGTTTCTCTTTGAAAATCGGGTTTCCTTAAAGAAGGATAAAAGAAAGAATTTTGTTCTAAATCTCGAATTGATATCGTATGAACGTTTCTTCCTATGTTTTGGCTTTGCTCTCCTTGAATTTCAAATGCTTCTCTCGGTATCAGCGCATCTAAGCTAACATTTTGAATTTTCTTTCGCATCTTTACTCCTTGTATGGTGTTTTGAAACAGAAAAATAGAGATACTATTATCTTACTAAGCATACCAATATCAGTAATGGTTTGCATAATCTACTGGCTGAATCTTATTCTAATCGTAACTTGCTAAGCCATCATCAAGTGCGATCGCGCAAGCACCACTTACTCACTCGCCATCATTATTGTCTGCCCTCTAGTACGAGACATAAGGCAATAGTGCGATCGCTTCTGGTCTACAACAAACAATACTATTGAATTTTGGGTAGGGGCATAAAGTTGTGCGTCCCTACAAAGATTTGAATTTAGTGCAGCTTCATCAAGAATTGCTATTAAAAATTATAGAATGGGCATCCTGATTAACGAAGATGTTGTTGTCTTCGTGAGGGTTCTCCATCATAAAGAAGTACGCAGGTAATTTCCTTAATCCATTATCCTAGTCTTGCCTAAGTAGGATTGCCAAAAAAATCCATGTTATCCCTAAGATAGAAGCTTAAGACCAATAAAATAGCTAATAATTCTGATGGGTTAGGAAAAATCTAGCTTAGCTACAATCAATCGCCCTTCAGGTGGTGCATTTCACTCAGCGTCTCTCCAGAGAGAAGCAATCGCACCTGGCTGACTTCTGACAAATTAAATTATTTGGAGACTCTAGTTTATGCGGTGGGAATTTGGTCGTAGAAGCAATAATGTTGAAGACAGGCGCGGTAATAGTGTTTCAGCACCTTTAGTTGGAGGTGGTATTGGAGCACTGATTCTTTCTGTGATTGTACTCCTTCTAGGGGGCGATCCTAGCATCATCTGGGAGCAGGGAGAAGCACCTAGCGGTTCCCGTACTGAGTCTCCTCAAACAGAACGTTCGGCGCAAGAAGATAGTATGGCTGATTTCGTTTCAGTTGTCTTGGCGGATACAGAGGATACTTGGAATAAAATTTTTCAGCAAAGCGGAGAAACCTACGTAGAACCTACCTTAGTTCTCTATTCGGATGCAGTAGAGTCTGCTTGCGGTTTTACGCGATCGGCAGTTGGTCCTTTCTATTGCCCCCGCGATCAAAAACTCTACATTGACTTAAGCTTTTATAAGGATCTCAAAAATCGATACCAAGCACCGGGAGACTTTGCCCAAGCCTATGTGATTGCTCACGAAGTTGGACACCATGTGCAAAATTTAACAGGTGTTTTTGATCAAGTTCAGGGATTGCAGCGTCGCACTAGTCAAGCAGAAGCAAATCAACTTTCTGTTCGGCTAGAGTTACAGGCGGATTGTTTTGCTGGAATTTGGGCGAACCAGGCAAATCGATCACGGCAAATCCTAGAAAAAGGTGATGTTGAGGAAGCGCTAAATGCTGCTAGTAGTATTGGGGATGACCGCTTGCAACGCCAGTCCAAAGGCTACGTTACTCCAGAATCCTTTACTCATGGTAGTTCAGCACAGCGAGTCCGCTGGTTCAAGCAGGGGATTCAGACAGGCAATCCTGAACAATGTAATACTTTTGCCGCTGCAAGTCCTTAGAATTTTGCAGCAAGCGTTTTACCAAAGATAGAGCAATAATTCCCAAATCGAGGTTTTGAGAGACCGTTAGGAAATTGGTATTATCAGTTGCGGACAACAGCAACTTGCAAAACGGCAGCGTGATCAAACGTTGTCTGGTAAGTTTAAGCAGCACCTGCAAAAAAAAGTGCGACTGCTCCTTGAAACCTCTATAATCTCTTGAATTATTACTCTCAACAACCCAACGTCTTCCCCATCAACTACCTTAATGAGTTGCGAGGGGAGATTTTGGCATCTTCTTATCTGGCAATCAACAACCTTAACCGCGACTTTATTAGCACCAAAGGGTTTTCTGTGGTGTTTCAACGTTCGGAACTCATGAGAGTAGAAAGGCAGTTTCCTTTCTTTAAACCCTATCTCGACCAAGCGTTACAACCCACTTGCAATGCTTTCTACCTCAACCCTTTGCTTCTCCAAGAAGGTTCCCGCGTTGATCCACATATCGACCGTTCCCTGCGATCTTACTGCAAAACTGTTGAGCCTCCTATGGTAGTTAGTGTTCTCTATGTGCAGGTGATACCTAATCTGCAAGGCGGAGAACTAGTGTTGCGTTGCCACAAAAGGCAAGTTGGACAGATTAAACCAGTAGTTAATACACTATTGCATTTTCGGGGCGACCTTACCCATTCGGTCAATGCTGTTAAAACCACTGGGACTCGTCTTAGTTTAGTTTGTGAACAATACAGCTTGAGCGAAATTGAACTACAAGATATTCCACCATTCACAATAGAATCTAGGGCAACGAAGGTAAAACAGAAACGGGTTGGCTGTTCCAGAAAGTTATTAATCTAGAAGATTGAAAAACTCAGGCTTGCCAAATTTGATAGGTTCCCCAAAAAACAGCAACTACAGCCAAAATTGTAATCCAGATGGGGTAATTAGCCCTGGCTATCTTACCCTCCTGAGTGCTTAAGGTTTCAACATCAATCCAGGGTGTTGCACCCCGACGAAACCAACCAGTGAGAGTCACTTTCTGATCTACTAAATCACTAGCGCGAGTAGTTTTAGGCAGAATATTACCCAATGGCCCAAACCAAGAAGAAAAATGGAGTTTGACTAAACCTGTCGAAGTTTGCAAAATTAAATCCTGTCCCAGCCAGTTAAGTAAGCTGCGCCTTCCCAAAAGTTTGCCGCTTAACTGGATTGGCTGACTATCTGGAGACAGAGTGTAGGGATTAGCAAAAAAGTCTCCTAAGTTTGGTTCTCTCCAAAGATTACTCCGTTTAATATCGGGAAAGTAACTATTAATCCAAACAAATACGCAAAGACTGAAGGCAATCATAATGCAACCATCCAGAAAAGGGGTGGCATTGTACATCCAAATTAGTTGCCAAATATTCAGCCAGTCGCTAACCTTGCCAACTCCCCAGAGAAGACCTCTGAGTATAACTCCTAGCATTAAGCCAAACAACACGGCACTTTGCAATAAAGGCAAGGCTTTATAACTGTTTCTCAGTTTAGCAAACCGCGCAGCGTTATCTCGAATTGGGGGAGTTGATGGGGGTAAATTGAGCTCGGTATCAAGTTGCAAAAATTGGGCGTAGCGATTGGGTAAGTGCAATCTTTCGCCGATCAGTGGGTGAGAACTACTGATAATTAACCAATCGTGATAAGGGTTGGTACAATCCCATTTTAAAAGTTCTTCAAAGTGGATCCGAGGAGAGCAACTACCTAAAGTGATTGCTTGTCGGTATCCCACAGGCAACAAGAAATTAAAGCTTTCCAACATCCCACTTGTTGCCCTAAAAGTCTGGATGTCTTCGGTAATTCCTAGGGCAATTTTGAGTAAAGCGCGGGTTAGTCCATTGGGGTTGCCTGTAGTTTCAATGGCAGTGCGATCGCTGTAGTATAATCTTACTCTGGAAAACCAATTTAACGGCAAACTAAGTAACCAATAAATGCCGTAACTTAGAGAAGAAACTACACCGCTAATGCCCAAAATAGTTGATGGTAAAAATCGATGAGATGAAGGGAATTTACGCTGTGCCAATTCTGCCAAGTTTTCTCCCCACCGAGCAACTTGCCAATATATTTTGTAGGGCAGTTGGATAATTAATGCCCCCAAAGACATTAAAATAAAATCCCAGTGGACAATATGCCCTAATTGACCAGCGTAGATGGTAGCAATTTCATTATCTGCAAGTTGCTCTAATAAACCTTCACTGACCACAATCCGAGCAGTCCAAGGAAGATTACCATAAGTCATGGCTACTGGGGCGTCGGTGGGCAAAATGCCAAGTTTGGGCAGGGGAAGGCGTCGTTGGCGGCAAAAATCTGGCAGCAGTTGTGCTGCTTCTGGGGAACGAGATGCTAGCTGTGTGAGAGATAATGGTTCAAGGCCATCAAACCACTTCAGCAGTCCATCAATTAGCCATGGAGAGAGAATCAGCAGAGTTCCCAGAAAGAAATATATGGCTATGGTTGGGTCACGGTAGAATAGCTGAATTGGCTGGAAAAAGGGCAACTTTACCAGAAGAGTATTGGTTGTCCTCATGGCGAATTGCACAACAAAGCGCAGCAGCCAAAAGAAAGCGATCGCAGTGGCAATTTCTACTAACCACAGGCGTACAAATTTAGGCCGTTTGAGAGGACGCCAATTTTTGGCACGTTTACTGTTACGCCATCTGGGGCGAGGTGTAAAAATTGAGGGAACAGCACCGGAAGATGGCGAGTAGGGGACAGGAAGTAGGGATGAGTTTTGAGGTGTAGGGTTGGGGGTTTTCCCCTGGGAAAATAGACGCTTGGTCGAATTTGCCAAGCGCTGGAAGTTAGAAGATGTCTTGGTTGTCGAGGTTCTGTGCTTCGATGACGGCAGTTGGGCTGCTGTACCATCCAGCGGCACAAATCCTGTAGAATTTCTAGCTGAGGGGGTATCTGGGGCTGGATACTTAGCAGTAAGTTCAGGTAAAGTTTTATCTGCCCATTTCTTGACCTTGGGGTCAGGATCTTGAGTGAGATTTCGGCAAAGCGCGATCGCCTTTTCCCCATCGCCAATGCCATGATAAGCCTTAACTAGTCCGAGCGCAGCGCGTGAGACTACAGAGTCGTCCAACTCCATTTCATAGACGCCTTTGAGGTGTGCGATCGCTTCTGAGTAATTGCCCTGCTTTAAGGCTACTAGACCGTCATTCAGCGAAGGATTGGGGATAGATGCCATAAATTATTCTCTCTTTTCCCTTAGAGTACCCACACCAAGGCTCTATGCTATCAGCATTTCAGGAAGAATAAGGACATAGTTAACCTTGAGTGGTTAACTATACCCTTACTTCCTAATCTTGTGAAGAAATGCGCAAGTTCAATGCACCCTAATCAATCAACTAAGAACGGTTAGGTAATTTTGAGCAATTGCTGCAATTTTACTAGCAACATTCAAGCCATTGACAATGCGTCTGGCGTTGTAAAAATCTTGCCGTGAACCATTAATATAATTACTCAAACCAACACCAGTAAAAGTGCCATCGCGCATTCCTTGAACCAAAATTTTGGCAGCAATTTCAGGTTCTGATGCTTTTTCTGGGTTAGCCACTAAATCAATACCTAGTCGGTTTGACCAATCTTGGTAATTAGAACGTCCTGTGATTTGCACATAGCCGCGTCCTTTAAACCGCCGTCCATCTCCTGGATAGATGTTACCTAAATCCTTTCTTCCTTCATATTGGGAACCACTGGCCAATTCTTCCATCCACCTGCCTAGTAAAGATTCATGCTCAGTGGTTGCTAAGATATAAGCAATTTGCGCTGGATCAGTAATGCCACTGCGCTTAGTTTCAGCAAGAATTAAGGGAATTGATGTCTGAGCATAGGGTAGTAGGGAAGGCGTAACTACACTGTAAATTTGGTTGAGATCAAAGGAACCAATGTTAGTTAGATCATTATCCACTAAATAGACTACCTGACCAATCTCCAAACTTCGGGCTTCAGTCTCAGTAAAGGTGCTACCATCTTCCTGTTGAATTTCCCGCCAGCGATTAGTATCTCCCAGTTCTCTTTTGGCGATCGCAGATAGTGTATCTCCTGGCTTAACGGTATATGGGCGAATAGTGCTAGTTGGTGGTGCTACTGTAGGATTTTGATCAACTAAATAGACTACTTGACCAACCTCCAAATTTCTGGCTTCAGTCTCAGTAAGAGTGCTGCCGTCTTCCTGTTGAATTTCTCCCCAAAGATTAGCATCTCCCAGTTCTCTTTGAGCGATCGCAGAGAGGGTATCTCCTGGTTTGATAGTGTATGGCCGAACACTATTCAAGGTTCCGGTTGCCAAGCTTAGAGTTTGACCTGTTATCGGATCTATTGACAATGTATCAAGCTCAGTTTGGCTGTTGTCAGTATTCAGTTGTAAGGTTGTAACATTCTGAGGGACGGCCACAGTTTCTAGTGAAGGTAGACTCTCAGCAAAGGCTGAGGAACTATTGAATGCTGACGGTGGAGTGATTAAGTCAGAAGGTTCTGTAGTGGAATTGGCGTTAACAGATAAACCCAGAAGGCTAAAAATATCTGTTCCAGAAAAATCAAACATGGAATGTCCTATAACTATCTATTAGGGGGGGTCGGAAATACCAAATCATCAACACCCCTTGAAATGGGCATTCATTCGCTGCCCAATTTCCGTACCCTTACTTATACCAAGTTTACTCAAATAAAATAGTATTGCCGACCGAGAAAACTTGCCTATTCCAGCTACAATGAGCTTTTCCGCTTTTCATAAGCCATTCTCTACAGGAGAGGCGCTACCTTTCTTAGATACCGGAAGCTACAGGCAATTGCGCACAGATGTAAATATTTATAATAAGAGAAAACTATTTTCCAAGAGTGATATTTATCAACATAAGAAAGAAGCACATATGCAAAATTCTAGACTGAAGAAACGTCATCATATAATTCCAGAAGTTTATCTCAAACAATGGAGAAATTTAACTCAATCGAAGCGTATCATTGTTTGGTATCTGGAGAAGAAGACTCTAAAAGGAACTGGTGAGTCACCTAAAAATATTTTTATAAAAGGACACTATTTTACAGAAAAGGAACTTAATGGAACACGGAATCACCCTGTTGAGGATATTTTGAGTCAACAAATTGAAAATAGAATTAATCCACTCATATCTATTCTTGAATCTAGTCAGCCGCTGACAGAAGAAGTACGAAGAGATCTTTGGTATTTTGTTTCAACAATATTTACTCGCACAGCTTGGTGGAGAGAGACTTTACAGAATTTAATTGAGCCAGCCTTTGAAAAAGGTAAACGGCAAGCAGCAGATAAAGTAATACAAACTTCTACGGAAGGCAAGAGTCGAGCTTCTCGTCGTCAAGCACAGACAAAAGCAAATCGTAGAAAAATTTTAATGGATATAGAATAGAACAGAAATCCCTCGCGATACTAAATTGGTGATGCCATCACTTACGCTTGAGGACTTACAGGTATATCCCATGAACTACGTACAGCCGCTATTGCTGAGCTGTACGTAGTTCACCAAATTATTAGTTTACAGGATGCCTTAAAGAAGATAACCGATCACACAAAACCAAGCACTACACCAATAAAAATAGTGGGTTATCCTAACCTAAAAGCAAAGCCAATAGAAGTTAAACCCACCCTACAAGATTGGGCGCATTAAAATCAAATAAGATGACTATATCTGTGGCTGATTCTGTTTCTTGAAAGAGAGTTACTGCCGTCCTGATTTTCGATGAGCGATCGCTGTAAAACCAATGGCTTCCAGCAGATCCCCTTGATTGACAACTCCATAAACTAACCAGCGATCACCAGCATCGATCCGCTGCTGTACTGTACATTCTAGATAAGCTAAGGCTTCTTTGAGGATCAAACAGCCATTAGAAGCAGTTTGCGTCTCAAGTTGGGAAAAAGGATTACTATCTCCACTGCTGCGCTCGGAAAAATGTTTCCTGACGTTGCGCCCTTCTTTGAGAATATTCACCACAAAAGAAGTCTCTAAATTAAAGAAAGCCTCTGTCCATTGTCTTTTTTCAATAGCAATCATCACCCCTGGTGGATTAAACGTTGCTTGAGAGATCCAAGAAGTTAAAAACCCTTGGTGATTATCTCCTTGATGGGTGGTGATAACGCATATAGAACCGATAATGCGCCCAATTGCCTGTTCAGTGCGATCGCTTTGAGCCTCTGTTAAGCCAGATCGAGAAATCCCTTGTTTTTGCCGTTTTTTAAGGGTTTGGGCGAAATTTACTCCCGCTTGTCGGCACTGCTGCAACCCCGATTCAGTAGGACTGAAGAGGATCCGGATAGCTTCAAAGCCAAAACGATAGTTACCATCGCGCAATTTCCCCTCAATCAAATCAATGGCTTCTCCACTCCAGCCATAGGAACCAAATACCCCTGCTAGTTTCGTTTTACTAGCAGTAGCGAGGACAATTCCTAACGCTGTTTGCATTTGCACTGGTACATGGCCACCCAAGGTGGGAGAACCAATAATAAACCCATCACACTCTTCAATCGCACGGCTAACTTCTTCTGGATTAGTCAGTTCACAGTTGATCGATTCTACCGCCACCCCACTGTCAATCAATCCTTGGGCGATCGCCTGAGCAATAACGGTGGTATTGCCATAAGCTGAGGCATACAGTAACGCCACTTTAAAGTCTTGGGATTTCTGTTGTTGACACCACTGACGGTAATCGTAATTAAGGCGACTGAGACTGTAGCGAACCAGCACCCCATGGCCTGGGGCATAATATTTGGTCGGAAATTGCTCGATTTTGTCTAGGATAGTTTCGACTTGTTTCGCTTGAGTAGCATGAAGGCAGTCAAAATAGTAACGGCGATCCTCATCTAACTGTTTCCAGTCTTCGTCAAAAAGGGCATCATTACATAAGTGCAAGCCAAACAACTTATCCGTATAGAGAATGCGAGTTTTGCAGTCGTAGGTACACAGTCCATCTGGCCAGCGAGGGGTGGGAGAGAAGCTAAACCTTAACTGATGACCTTGCCCCAAGTCTAGGGTATCTTCAGAACGAACGGCGTGAATTTTAGCTTCCCAGTCAGGAAACGTGGCTTTTAGTGCCTTGGCTCCTGGTTTAGAACATACTAGCTGCACTTGGGGAGCTTTTTCGACTAAAACCTTAAGGGTTGCCATACGATTGGAATTGACATGACCCAAAATCAGGTAATCTAACTGGGATAGATCGAGTTGTAGTTGCAATTCTTCGAGGAAAATGTGAGTAAAAGACTCACCAGGCGGATCGAGTAAGGCCGTTTTATCCCCTTGAATTAAATAAGAATTAGCGGTGGTTCCTTTAGAAAGGGCGTATTCCACCTCAAATTTCAGTCGATCCCAAGTTCGCGAACGAAGAATCGTCGTATTTGTATCCAACGGAGCAACTTGCACATCGCGGGGACGGTTTGTAATTAGGGTGGGAGTTTGCATGGTTAGGAGTTAATTTTTGCTTAAAATTGGACGATCGCCATTTGATTCTGTTGTTTTTGGCGTTAATCGCTGTTTATGACGTTCAGAGACGACTTGTTCGGGGTCGATACCTTCAAAGGTTGAGGGAAGCCAGACCCGAATTACCATTAATACGCCGAGAACCAGCAAAAAGGCACAGGTAGCTAACATTTGTGTCCAATGGGTATCGAATACGCCTCTGACAATGACTTCTCGCAAGACAGAAACAATGGCAACCTCAACGGCAACTCCGATGGAGATGCGCTGTTCTTTGAGGTAAATAATCAACAGACGAAACAGTTCTACCCAAATGAGCAATGACAAAATATCGGCTGTGACGGCATGGAATTGCACTGGGGGCAATAAAGAAAGCACCATCGCTTTAATTTGTAATACCATGAAGCAAAATAGCCCCAAGCACAGGGAAATAACGATCCCATCTTGAATAAGTTCTAGGGCTTGCACGATTCGCTCTAGATTTAGCCAGCGACTTCGGCGCACTGAGGGGTTTTTCACAGATTCATACATTGTGGTAATAGGTAATTGATTTAATAGTGATTTCCCACCTTGCGATGGTGTACTGCTGTCAATCCTTCGACTTTGGCTACTCGTCCGGTTTGCACCGTGCTGTAAATAATCCAGTGATCGCTAGCTTCGGCGCGACTGGTGACTTCGCATTCGAGATAAGCTAAGGCCTCAGCTAAAATGGGAGAACCATTGGTGGCTTGATAGGTTTTAATCCCGGCAAAGCGATCCTCTCCTGGGGGAAAGCGTTTGAGGAAGTGTTTCATTAACCCTTGGTAGTTGCCTTCCTCAAGGATGTTGAGAACAAAGCGATCGCCTGGATACATTAAAGACTCGATCGCTCTTTCTTTGGCTACAGCGATCGCTACTCCCATCGGTTCTAAACTGGCTTGTATTACCCAAGAAGCGAGCATTGCTCCTGAAATTTCCCCTTTCTGGGCTGTAATCAAATACAGTCCACTGCTGATGCGTCCTAATGCCCGATCTAAAGTGGAATCTAGAGATTTCATGATTTTGATCGAGCGGTCACGGGTCAACCACTGGCCGAGATCTGTCCCCGCTTCATCAGCTATCTTTTCTGTGGTAGGAGTAGGAGCGGTTTTCAGCAAAATCGGCGGAAAACCTTCAGTCAGTCCAATTTCTTGAAACTTGTTGCGCAGGGGATAAATGGGCTCATCTTCTCCCCCACCCGACTCGAATAAACCGATCGCTTGCTTGCTATGTGCCGCCGCTAAAATGGTACTAACAACCGTTTGCGCTTGAGCGTTGCTCTGGGAGGGCATGCCAATCACCAATCCTTTGGCTTGATGGACGAGTTCCCGCGCTTCATGAGGATCGGTGGTGGATAGATCGACTAAATCAACAGCCACACCAGTTTTCAGCAATCCTTGGGCAATATTTCTGGCAATTTGCTCACTATAGCCATAATCTTCGCTATAAAACAGCCCTACCAGATTATCGGTTTTGGCTTGTTCTTGACTCCACTGGCGATAACTATCGACCCACTGAGGGATATGCTGTTGTAATAAAGGGCCATGGCCAGTAGCAATAGTTTCGATATCAAGTTTTTGAATGCGTTTGAGGGCAGCGAGAACTGAACGGGCATTAGGGCCCATCAAACAGTCATAATAGTATTTGAAATCTTCCTGTAATAAATCAGGTTCTTCGTCATAGATGTAATCGTCGCAATAGTGCATGCCAAAAACATCGCAAGTATAGAGAATGCGAGTTTTCAGATCGTAGGTGAAAATGGTATCGGGCCAGTGAAGATTAGGCGCAGAAACAAATTCTAATTCGTGTCCGTTGCCTAAATCCAAGCGATCGCCACTTTTAACCATTAAGGTTTTAAAGGGTTGATGCACCATATTTTCTAGAAATTTGATCGCAACTTTCGAGCCCACCACCGTCACTTGGGGGGCAAGATCAAGGATCTCTTTGACTAATCCACTGTGATCCGGTTCGGTATGGCTGACAATGAGATAATCCAGGGCGGAAAGGTCTACTAATCCGAATAAATTTTCTAAATACAATTGCTCAAATTTGCGATGGGAGGTATCAACCAGCGCATTTTTTTCTCCCTTAATCAAGAAAGAATTGTAAGTCGTGCCATTTCTTAAGCCAAATTCGATGTCAAAGCGATCGCGATCCCAATCTAAGGAGCGAATCGCCGTTGTGTCTTCGCTAATATTTCGATTTTGTAGGGTTAAACGACCTGACGGAGTAAGATTTTCCGACCGAACACCGAACGCAACCATAGACTAATGCCTCCAATGAATTTATCTTTCATGGCTAGTGGGCTTAGTTCTTATGATTGCTTGGCTTCACTGGTTTTGTAAAATGTCAATACTTAAAGTAATTCATAAGTAAGTTTTATAATTTAATTACTTATGCTTAAAAAAAACAAATCTAATTTTTTTGAAGTAAGCACTCGCATGAACCAGTTTTCTGGGTTGTAGTTAAATTCAGTAGACTTTTTGTCGCATGAATCATGAGGCATGTGCCAGTTCGTAGTTCACTAAGCCAGCAATCAGGTTTAAGCTCAGATCTTAGACTATTCTCAGTAAGCCCGATAACCCGCCAAGAACTTACCGAAATTAAGCAAGACGAGGGCGATCGCTCATTGTCAGTAGCACTTCACCACCGAGCAGCAGCAAGTGTTGGAACGCTATTATGAGGCTAATCAGTTGCTCATCGATTGTCTTAATAGCAACTGTGAGGTGACGGCTGCTGTGGGGCAGGAAATTGAAGCTGCCTTATTGTTACCCCGCAATAAACTTGAGGACAGGGAATAGCAGTAGAAGAGTGTAAGTTCTTAAAATTTGGTGGCTAGTCTTTCTGCTAAAGCAGATAAGTTTAAACTGTTCAAGATACTAGACTTAATTGGACGTTTCTCATCCCAAAAGATTAAAGAAGAATAGAAATCTATTGCTGGCGCAGAAGTTAAAAGTGTAAGGATTTGGTAAGCTACTTGTTCATTTTTAAAACTGAGAAAGTAAACGGTATCATCAAAAACAATAGCTTTACCATTCATTTTGCCAACCAGCCGAAAATCTAGTTTCTTATAGAGTCCGCAAATTGCAATTTTCCAGGGCGCGAATGTGTACGATCCGACTCCAAATATAGAAAACCGAGAACTCTTTTTATGAATTTTGCTTTTTCTGTTAACTAAATAGCTTGAATGAGTCTCTAAATAGTTCCAAGTTTTAGGAGCTAAGTTTTGTATGTATTCAGTTGGCTCACCAATAAATCTTTGAGTAACTAAGACATATCGATTAATGCTTTTTGTACGATTTTGAGCTACATCAGAACCTTTGATTAAAGGAAACAGGCAAGTCTCTTCAATATCGATAACTTCCCCCAGTCCATTTACGAATGCATCATCAACTTTACGAAATTCCATTACCTTTGAGCAATCGTGCTTGATGCCAGAGCGCCATTTGGCTCCCATCTTTGGATTATGTAAATCTTTTAATTTATCAAAAGAGCTTGTATCTCTAACTGGAATATTGTTTCGATAACCTGTCCGGTAATGAGTGTCAGCATCAAGGCTACTGAATACATCACAGAAGTAGTTTTGTGAATTAGAGTCAAATTTGCAGAATAAAAGACAAGCATCAACAGCCGCATCAAAATATTTTTTTGCATTTATTCTGTAAGTTGCAGAGTAAGCAAGATTTAAGTTTTTGGAATGAATGTAATTCACTACTTTTCTTGAAACAGAAGTTTTGCATAGCATCGCTAGATAGGCTTCGTGCTTTTGCAAACATTGGATAGACTTAATCAACATCCACTCAGAAACATCAAAATTGCTTTTACCTGTGATTGCATCTAAACCGTTATGATTTTGGAAGTTAGTTTTTTGGGGCAGATTCTCCCCCCCAATTATGCCTTGTTGAGAGTTAGTAATCCAAGGAAAATTTCCCAATACCAGAATCTTATCGCTACGCTTTTTTGTCTTTATTAATGAAGACAAATCAAACTTAAAAAAATCTCCTTGTTGAACTTGAATTCTTTGATCTTGTGTAAGCTGATTGTTTTTCTGGATTTCTTGTAAATAGGTTTTATTTATTTCGACTCCGATGATTTTGCTCGCTACTTGAAACGAATGTGCAGAAGCTTGAATAAAGTTGCCAATACCGCAGGTTGGCTCAACAATAATGTCAGGACTTACATTAAGTTCTAACAATTTATGGCATATTTTTTCAGCTAACTCCAATGGTGTTTGAAAGTCTCCATACTCCATTTTTACCTTAGAGGTAACCTGTATCATAAGATTGACCTATAAACAGCAACTACACCTTTTTCTTGCCCAGCCCTTTCGATGACTCTTCTATATTGAAGCCGCCATTGCAAAGCATTGGAAATCGTTAAAAATCCCTGGATAGGAGGATTGCCAAGTATTTCATCTGCAATATTGGATACCTCAATTTCATCAACAGGCAGATTTCGATCAAGCATAAATGCAATTAAGTCATCTTTATTTCCTTGATTGTCCAAAATACTACGAATTCCACGAGTCATTTGAAAATCTGCTGTTCTCTCAGCAGCTACATAAATCGTGTGCAGAATACTTAAAGTCGCTGTTCGGTTTGTGCCATCGTCTGCCTTGTCGTAGACAAAAACGAGCAGCGAATATCCAAGACCAAAAATCTTTTGTCGTGCAGATTTAAAGGGACATGACGACTGAGGTTGTCTGACACTGGTTACTTTTATGTCAACAAGCAAATCTGGAAAGTCAATTCCACTTGCTGAATTGCCTTCTAAAAACTCATATTTTCCCTTTAGATAAAGCCTGAACTTTTGTTCCAGGTAGGTTCCAACAGCTTTGCCGTCTGTGACGCCGTAGAGAATAGGTTCTGAATGCTGAGACTCAACTGCTGAAAAGATTCCTGCTTCAGAGCATAAAGTTTCTACCGTCAAAATTGGCATGGACATATCTAAAAGTTGTGCCAAGTATCATATCGCAATCCTTGAGTCATTGACCGAAAATAATGGGATTCAAGCCTCCCCCCTTCCAGGGGGACTTTGTTTATGATATGTTTTTGATGTAGGTTTTTCCACGTCAAATGATTGTCTTAGAGTTCAAGGCTAAGGGAAAAACAACTCAATACGCTGCTATAGATGAGGCGATTAGAACCGCTCAATTCGTCCGCAACAAAGTTATCCGTCACTGGATGGATAATCGAGGTGTAGGACAAAAAGAGCTGTATCGCTACAACACTAAGCTCAGAGCTGAGTTTCAATTCGTGAAAGCCTTGAACTCTCATGCTTGTCAGGTTGCAGTTGAAAGAGCCTATAGCGCTATTGCTCGGTTCTACAGCAATTGTAAGAAGGCTATTCCAGGGAAGAAAGGCTATCCAACGTTTAAGAAAAATTGTCGATCACTCGAGTACAAAACTTCAGGATGGTCGCTTTCTGCCACCCGAAAACAAATCACTTTCACGGATAAGAAAGGGATTGGCAAGCTTAAACTCAAAGGGACGTGGGATTTAAACTACTACCAGTTAGAACAGATAAAACGAGTTAGGTTAGTGCGTCGTGCCGATGGGTACTATGTTCAGTTCTTGGTAAGTGCCGAGAACAAAGTAGACATTAACCCAACAGGTAAAACTATTGGATTAGATGTTGGACTCAAAGAGTTCTACACCGATAGCAATGGACACACTGAAGCTAATCCTAGGTTTTATCGAACAGGCGAGAAGCGGCTGAGGTTTAGACAACGCCGTGTTTCTCGCAAGAAAAAAGGCTCAGCCAACCGTAAAAAAGCCATTAATCGACTAGGACGAGTACACCTCAGAATAAGTAGGCAACGTGAAGAACACGCCAAAAGACTGGCGCGTTGCGTAATCCAATCTAACGATTTGGTAGCCTATGAAGATTTGAGGATTAGAAACTTAGTTAAAAATCATTGTCTTGCCAAATCTATTAATGATGCAGGTTGGTATCAATTCAGGAAGTGGCTAGAGTATTTCGGGGTTAAGTTTGGCAAGATAACTATTGCGGTTAATCCTTCCTACACTTCGCAAAAATGCTCTAGTTGTGGCACTCTTGTCAAAAAGTCCCTATCGATGAGAACCCATATTTGTCAGTGTGGGTTCGTGTTAGATAGAGACTGGAACGCCGCTATCAACATCCTGAAATCAGCCTTGAGTACCACAGGGCATGTGGGAACTTGGGTCATCAACCCGAACGCTTTGGGAGATTCGACCTCTACTTTGATTGGAGAAATCCTGTTAAAGCAAGTTGGGTCTATGAACAAAGAATCTCCGCACTTATAGGACGGAGAGTGTCAAATCATACCTCCATCGCGATGGAGAGATAACAACGCGGTGCAGCCAACTGTAGAGAATCTTTTGGTTGAATCGTTGGGCATGGCGTTGTAGAGGCGCTCAAACTCGTAACGGTTTAAGCGATCTGCGCAAATGCAGCAGCGCTTCGCTATCGCCATTTTCTAAAGGGGGAATTGTCCAATGCTGGGAAGGTGTTTTAACCATAACAGCCGCAGTTGAGGTAAACCTATGCTCATCCTACCGAAATTAAGCAACCCGATCGCACAGTACTGCCCCCTTATACTAATTTCCTACATGTCTGCTACAAACACCTGAAAGTAGCAGAAGAAGCCGAAACTTAGGGGAGAACTGGACGCTTTTGCCCATAAGGATGAGCCATCTCAAAGCTGCTCGCTGCTTTGAGAATTAAGGCATCGCTGTATAGAGGGCCGGCAATTTGTAATCCTACCGGAAGTCCCGCTTGAGTAAACCCACAAGGAATAGAGGCGGCTGGTTGTTCTGTCAAGTTGAACAGATAAGTATAGGGAACCCATGACCAATCATCAGTAAAACCCTCTGGTTGCATCCGTCCCGCCTCGAATGCTACTAAAGGCATCGTGGGAGTTAGCAGCAAATCGTACTGGTTGAAGAGTGCCTGTATTTGCGAACAAATCACACTGCGACGATTCAGCGCTTCTAAATAATCCAGTAGGCTGAGGCGGTTGCCTTCAGAAGCGATCGCAAGTAGCCCCGGATCGATTAACTGCAATTGTTCCGGCGTATATAAACGTAGCGTATTGGCATAATGAGCATGCCAAATTGGGAGGAAGATCTCCTGGAGATCAAAAGACCAATGCAAGTCTACCGTCTCCACATAAGCGCCCAGTTCTGCAAACCCAGCAGCAGCACTGGCCACTAATTTACTCACCTCTGCATTTACTGGACAGGGTTGACCTAAATTGGGACTAAAGGCAATGCGTAATCCTTTGACTCCTTCTTCTAGACCCGCTAAATAGTTGCAGTGATCACTCGGTAAAGCAAAGCAGTCTCTAGAATCTGGTTGAGTAATCACACTGTACATTAAAGCAGCGTCACTGACAGTACGCGCCATTGGCCCAACGGTGGACATCCTACCAAAGCTACTGACAGGGTACACAGGCACGCGCCCCCAACTGGGCTTTAAACCAAATACACCACAAAAAGAAGCCGGGATGCGAATTGAACCCGCGCCGTCTGTGCCGAGGGCAAGGGGCCCCATGCCACTGGCGAGGGCTGCTGCTGCACCACCACTGCTCCCTCCTGGTGTCTTCTGCAAGTCCCAAGGATTGCGAGTAATGCCGGTTAGGGGACTTTGGGTAACCACTTTGTGTCCGGATTCTGGGGTGGTGGTTTTACCCAAAAAAACTGCTCCTTGCTCCCGCAATCGCGCCACTGCTGGGGCATCTTCTAACCATTCCTGATTGGGGTCAATTGCCCTGGAACCCCGTAAGGTACTCCATCCCTTAGTTATGACTAAATCTTTAATCGAAATCGGCACGCCATCGACTAAGCCGCAGGCTTCTCCTTTAAGCCAACGTTCCTCGGAGGCTTTTGCCATGGCCAGGGTAGTTTCTTCGTCAATCAGACGGAAGGCATTGAGGTGTGGGTTATGTTGAGCAATCCGTTCTAGAGTGTACCGTGCCACCTCAACTGGAGAAAGAGTGCGATCGCGATAGTGCTTCGTCAGTTCTACCGCAGACATGTAGGCAAGTTCTTCCCCTGCAACCGTGCCCCCCTGAGAAAAACGAGCATCTTGGCGCACTACTATACCAGGTTGCTCAAAACTATCAAGCCAGCGCCGCAAAAAGGCTGCCCCCTGTTTTTCTAACTTAGCGCTCCATTTTTGGGTATCCTGCCGCAGTTGAGTAACGCTCAAACTAGGAGTAGTATTAATTTCCAGGGTGTGGCCAATGAACCAGTTTTCTAATCCCTGTTTCGTTACTTCTGGGTGGAATTGCAACCCTAAACAGTGCTTACCCCAAGCAAAGGCTTGATGTTTAAATTCCTCAGTTGCGGCGAGGTGAATTGCTCCCTGGGGTAAGTCGAAAGTGTCACCGTGCCAGTGGAGTACTGGGGTCAGTTCTGGTGCTAATTCTGCTAGGGGGCTTTGTTTGCCGGCCTCAGTTAAAATTAGTGGAGACCAGCCGATTTCTTTACGACCACTGGGGTATACTGATGCTCCCAAGGCCTTAACCATTAACTGGCTGCCGAGACAGAGTCCCAGGGTTGGCAAATCTGCCGCCAGTCGCTTGGCTAGTAGGGCAATTTCAGTTTTTAAGAAAGGATAATCATCCAGTTCATAAACCCCAATTGGGCCACCCAAAACTACCATAAGATCAGGTGCCAAGGGGTCGATTTCTCGTAACTCACTCGCTCCCGCTTCTAAATAAGTTATTTTGTAGCCGTAACTCTTGAGAATTGGCTCAAAGTTGCCTAAATCCTCAAAGGCGACATGGCGTAGGCAAAGGGCAGTTTTGACGGTATGAGTCGTCGGCTTGAGGGGAGTGAGATTGACTTCTACCGAATGTACGCAGGAACTTTCAGCTAAATCAGTCTTATTACCGGGATTAAGCACATTAACATTAGCACGGTTGGGGTCGAGTTTCGGCCAGCGCCCTTTGTAGACTAAGGCAACTCCACAGGGAACGTCTTTTGAGAGGGCGACTTTCAGGGAGAGTTCTCCAGTCTCGTTAGATAACCTTACGGGAGTACCTGCGGTGAGTCCCCGTGATTCGGCTTCTTGGGGGTTAAGCAGCACTTCGGCTTTACCCACGCGATCGCTAATCTTACCATCATTGCCATAGCTACTATTCATTAACCAGGGTGAAGCGGGAGACAAGACTCTCAACTTACCATTTGTTGGTCGTGTGTCGGCGAGAGGTTGGGGAGCACGGGGTAAACCAACTGCCTCAAAACGTTCTGAGGCAATTTCTATCTTGCCGGTGGGGGTAAGAAACTTCAGGTCAGCAAACTGAATTATTGGTTCTGCTGTATAGTTAACTGTGCCAATTTTGGCAAGGCTGGCAAAGTCTAAAACTGTCCCGGTTTGCTTAAGTAAATTGGCAATAATTGCAGCATCACTCTCAAATAGTTCTGCCTCAGTGAATCCCATTTTTTCTGCCAGTCTTCGGCAGATTTCTTGATTGGGTAAGGCTGTACCCGGCGGTTCTATGGCTTTGACTTGAGCGGAAATTGAATAATTAAAATAAGAAAATACTAAGTCATCAAATTCTAGGAAGTTAGCCGCTGGGAGAACTATATCGGCATAGTCGGTGGTATCGGTGGCAAATAGTTCTAAGGAAACGGTGAATAAGTCTTCCCGTTCTAAGGCTTGTCGCAGGCATTTTTGCTCTGGACTTGAGGCAACAATATTATTATTCCAGCAAAATAAAGCTTGAGTATTCACATCTGCCAAACGCGTCGCCAAATCCATGTGGGAAACTGACGCTGGTGTCCCTTGATGGAGATGGGGTGCAGTAATGTAGTCATTGTCAATACCTCGGCTGGCTGTCCCGTTCATGTACAGGAAGCCCGTCCCCGGTTTGCCAATATTGGCTGTAAAGATGGGCAGGAGGCTACAGGCGCGGAAGACATTACCGCCAGTGGGTTGTCGCTGTAACCCTTGCCCTAACCATAACAAAGAGGGGCCTTGACCATAGATTTTCGCCGCTTCTTCAATCAGATTAGCCGGAACACCGGTAACAGCTTCTCCCCAAGCAGGCGTACATTGAGGCAGCAGGGGTAAAACTTCTTCCCAGCCTAGGGTATAGTTGGTAAGAAACTGCTGATTAATTAGTCCTTCTCGTTGGATAACGTGCAGCAGGGCAAAGGCTAAGGCTGCATCACTACCGGGAAAGGGTTGCAAGTGTAAGTCGGCTTGGGCGGCAGTAGGGTGGCGGATGGGATCGATGACGATTACCTTACCCTGTGCTTCCCGCAACCAATGTTTGTGGGCGTGGGGGGCAGCAGCTGAAGGGTTTGCCCCCCAAACTAAGATACAGTTGGCATCTTGGGCAGTACATGGGTCGAAGCCGCTGAGGGAATCGCCAAAGATCATCTCTAAGGCAGTATGTCCGGCTTTGTTGCAAACAGTATCAGGGTCTACTTCCGTGGCACCAAGGCGGTGGAAAAAGCGCATCGGGAAACCCCCGGCAATTAGGGAACAGGTGCCGGTGTAGTGGGTTTGCAAAATGCGATCGCTTGAACCTGTGGCGAGAATCTGCTTCAGTCGTGTAGTAATGATCTCAAGGGCTTGGGACCAACTAATGGGTACGAACTGACCTTGTCCTTTTGCCCCTACTCGTTTTAAGGGTTGACTCAAGCGCTGTGTTTGGTCACGCCAAGCACCGTTATAAGCAATGGCACATTTACCGCAAAGGGTTCCTCTACTGACTGCGTGGTCGGGATCACCTTTGACCCTGACAATCTCTCCTTGGCGCTTAACTACGACTAGACCACAGGCATCATAGCAATCACGAGGACAGGTAGTACGGACGGTTTCTTTGACTGAAGACATAAATTCACCCTGTGCTGGAACACTTTAAGTGTTCATTAACCAAACTTACTAACAGCCAGACTACAACTAGTTAGGGCGTATCTTCGGTAACTAGATTAAATAGTGCCTATGCCGAAGCAACCTCAACATTGCTTGCTTCGGCATAGGCAGTTATAAGGATTCCGGTTCTTGGCCCGAAACCACGGGTGCTGTCGTATTTAACTTCAAGTCTGGGTGATCCTGTTCTACTTGCTGTACATTCCACTCATTGCGAAATAAGAGTACTGGACGGCCCCAGTTATCCTTCACTGCTACAGTGTTAAATAAACGTCCTGCCTTCTCTAGTGCACTCCAGCCGCCCGCCACCCAACGAGCCACACTGTAAGGTAAAATCTCTAATCTGGTTTCTACGCCGTACTCGTTTTGTAGACGGAACTGTACCACCTCAAATTGCAGCTGACCAACTGCTGCCAGAATTGGTTCCCGCTTAGACTCATCTACTGAGTACATAATTTGCACTGCCCCTTCTTCTCGCAACTCTTTGACCCCTTTTTGGAATTGCTTGAACTTGGAAGGGTTGGGATTTCTTAAATAGGCAAACAGTTCAGGAGAAAAACAGGGAATGCCTTCGTACTCTAATTTCTTGCCGTTGTAGATGGTGTCGCCAATGGCAAAAACGCCGGGATTATTCAAACCAATGACATCACCTGCATAGGCAACATCAATTGATTCCCGGTCTTGAGCAAACAGTTTTTGAGGTCTTGACAAACGTATTACTTTGCCAGTTCTAGCATGGCTGACGGTCATGTCTTTTTCAAACTTGCCCGTGCAAACTCGCACAAAAGCAACTCTATCTCGGTGCTTGGGATCCATGTTGGCTTGCAGCTTGAAGACAAAACCTGTAAAATCCTGATATGTTGGCGGGATTGCGCCTTCTGTGGAATTGCGAGCCTCTGGTTTAAGAGCGCACTCCAGGAAAAAATCGAGGAATAGCTGGACGCCAAAGTTGGTCATGGCGCTACCAAAAAACACAGGCGTCATTTGACCAGCATGAATTTGTTCTAAATCTAAGTCGGGACTGAGACCTTCGAGGAGTTCTATGTCTTCTTTTAATTGGTAGTAAAGGTCTTGTTCTAGGAGTTCCTCAATCCGGGGATCGCCCAACTCAACTACTGTATCTATTGCTTCGCGACTACCGTGGGCGCTGCGTTCAAACAGGTGGATCTGCTTTTTGCGTCGGTCAAAAATTCCCCTGAAGCGATCGCCCATGCCGATTGGCCAGTTAACAACATAGGTTTGTAGCTTCAGTTCTTGCTCAATTTCATCAAGCAGTTCTAACGGTTCACGACCTGGGCGGTCCATTTTGTTAATGAAAGTGAAGATCGGCATTGATCGCATGCGACACACTTCAAACAACTTCCGCGTTTGTGTTTCTAGACCTTTGGCGCCATCAACCAGCATCACCGCATTATCTGCTGCGGCTAGAGTACGATAGGTATCTTCGCTGAAGTCTTGGTGACCAGGGGTATCCAGTAAGTTAATCTGGCACTGCTGATAGACAAACTGCAACACCGTCGAGGTGATGGAAATACCCCGTTGTTGTTCCATTGCCATCCAGTCAGAAGTTGCCTTGCGTTGCGCCCGACGTGCCTTCACCGCCCCCGCTTCGTGAATGGCACCTCCGTATAGTAGTAGTTTTTCTGTAAGTGTTGTCTTACCAGCGTCAGGGTGGGAAATAATTGCAAAATTGCGTCGGTGTTCAACAGCAGTTTGCAGTTCAGTCTGAAGTTCTATGGACATTCAAAAAGCGTAATTAGGTGACTCTCTTGTAGAAACATTATACGAAGAGGAGATTCCTGAGTGTTGAATAGGGTTAGCTTGAACTCCTTGAAGGGGAAGCAAGAAGAGTTAGAAAGCTGAACGAACCAGAAAAATCTTCACCTATTAGATCTTTCAGCTTACAAGCTTGTTTCCCCTGAAGGTACAACTCCGGCAATTCCTTGACTAGCAACTGTCCCCACACTACTACCACCGCCACCGATTACAATTGGATCGATGAAACCGATGGTTCGGTTATCAGCAAGGTTGCCTGTACCAGGATTAAAGCCACCAAGTGGTAAATTACTAGTAGATTCCGCTGCCAGCTCTAGAGTGTAGCTGCCAAATCAAGCAATTTCGTTCAACCAAATAGGTGCCAGTATTGCCCTAAATTGTAAAAGTGCATCCTCACCATCGATGGAATTGTAATTCCATGCTGAAGGCTTACCTGTAAAGCCACCATAAAGGATAACACAAGGGTCTGCTAGAGTTCCGCCATTATGTTTGAACTCCAAAGGCTCCTATGGCATAGTCTACTTACCCAACTAGATCAACATGGTATAGATTGGAGCCGCCCGGAAATAAGATTGCGTCTTGAATCCCATAAATTAACATATAACATAATTTTTGCTATCGAAAATTTTTACCAGGAGTCATACTCTACAAAAAGCATATTTTTTAATAAGATGCATAAAATGTTACATTCCCTGGTGTCGGTTTTAATTCTAGTTGCTGAGCGCAATTATTGGTATTGCATAGTTGCTGGATAATTTAATTTTGTGTAGCTAACATAAATTAGCAAGAAACAGAGCTAATTATAGTTTTTATCAAGGTCAATTAAAAATGGTTGACCACCCGACTACAAGCAGTAATCACCGTCCCTAGGTTTGGGGGTGTTCACCACCAAGAGATATTGGGCTACATGTTAATCTTGTATTGATAATTTAGTATACCTTGATTAAATTAGGAGTCTCTTTATGACTTACGATCCAAACAACTCTGCAGCTTACGACCCTGACAAACGCAAGCTTCTCTCAAGCCTATGCCACGGTTCAATTTTCATTAGTGCCTTGTTGGTATCAGTAGGCATACCAATTGCAATTTTAATGGTTTCCGAGGATCCAATTGTTAAAGATAATGCCAAAGAAGCAATCAACTTCCATCTTAATGTTTGGCTTTACGGAACAGTTATTGCCACGCTAAGCTTCCTTACTTTTGGTTTACTAGGGCTAATTTTAATGCCGATATTTTTACTGTTTAATTGGGTGCCACCAATTCTGGCAATTATTAAGTCTCTGGGCAGTCCTGAACAGTCTTACCGCTATCCGTTTATCTTTCGTCTGCTATAAAGCAAAGAACACCTTAGAAAAGAAAATGGAGTCAGGAAATAGAAATTGGCAAGGAAAAATCGAGTAAAGGCAGCATTGGCAGCTGTGTATTTTGACATCCTATTTGTCCTTCCATTGCGGTGATTCTCTATCTACTCACACAAGGAAACGCTTCATAAATACGGGGTAATATCCCTCAAACCTGAAGGAAATAACAAGGTTTCTATATAGAGCCTGACAATTAAGAGAGTCACTTTTTGGGACTCTCCATTTTTTTGTGATTTTTTAAAGTCGTGTAAATATATCCATTGATGCACAGTGTCCCTTCAGTTAGCTTCAATTAGAATAACTTCAACTTAGCTTAGTCTGATGTGATCTATGATCAACCCCCATCTGAATTTTAGGGTTACTCGAACCTAGCTGTGGGGAAGTTAAGCTAATGGGTTTTTCACCACAGAGTGCTGATCCAAAATCCATGTTGGAGTAGTTTCACAAAACATACAAGTTCCAGGGAATGCCAAGGTAAAGTAACTTTTTGAACTGTTAAGCAACTACTGGTCTAATCTGCTTTCAACTACCACCTCGCTTTGATAATAATAATCAGTAACTAGGAGGCTTTAATAATTTTTAGGATGGGTGACATCCTCCCTTCCCAAATCAAAGATTATGGAAAGGGCTTCCTAAAATCGCTTCTAGGAGATTCCTGTCTCTTCCGGTGCTACCTAGACTGAGTAACTCAGTCCCCAACGCATCCCGTCCACAGGCAATTTCCTCCACCGTCTGTCCAACGGCAGAAACACCCCGGTTTCTGACAATTTGAGCGGCAGCGACATCTCGATCCGTCTTGTACCCACATTCGGGACACTCATGCACTCGAACCGATAAGTTCTTGGAAACATGAGTATCGCATTCTGGACAAGTCTGCGATGTGCCAGCCGCTACCACTTTGGCAAAATACACCCCACGTTTCCAGCAAACCCAAGATAATAGCTGCAAGAACTGACCCCATCCAGCATCTAAAGTGTGCTTTCCTAGCATTCCTTTAGCCATGCCTTTGAGGTTAAGTTGTTCGGCAAATATCATCCCAGCCTGGTCACAAAGGTGATGCGCCAACTTAAAGTGAAAGTCTTTTCGGGTGTCGTGTATTTGTTGGTGAATTCTCGCTATCTTTTTAGCTAACTTAGCTTGATTTTTAGACCCTTTTTTCTTGTACTTAAGTCGGCGTTGTAGCAATTTAAGCTTAGTTGCCAAAGCTTCAAAGAACTTGGGTCTTTTGATTAGCTCACCATCAGATGTTGCCAAGAATTTTTTCAGTCCAACATCAATCCCTAAAGGGTGTCCTGATGGTGGAGTGTCTGGCAGATTAACGTCTAACTGCAATGACAGCATGACGTAATAGCCTGACGCTTTTTTGACGATTCGAGCCTGCTTCAATTCAAATCCACTAGGTATAGGTCGATGCATAATTACTTCGACTTTGCCTAACTGCGGAAGCTTTACCCAGTCTTGCCCTAATGGGTCTTTCAGCATTTGGGGATATACAAAAGACCGCATTTGTCCGAACTTCTTGAAGCGAGGGAAACCGAATCCTTTTCGCTTCATGTCTTCAAATGCGGTATCTAATTTCCTCAGTACTTGCTGCAAGACTTGAGCGTTAATGCTTTTCAACTCTTCATTCGTCTTTTTGGCTACAGTTAGCGCTTTCTCCTGAAGACTTTTACTGGGATAAGGCGTATCTGCTGGAATGATATATTCCGAATGAATTGAGCAAGCATCTACTCGACACTTACGCGAATTAATCCAGTCCCTACGTTCCCGTAAAGCATAATTCCAGACTTTACGGCACACCTCTAATGTCTGATCAATAAGTGCCGTTTTACCTGAATTTAGATTAATTTTATAAGCGTAAGTTAGGTTGAGCATTTTATTATTTTAGAGTATCTACCAGAATCAATCAATACGGTAGACTGCTAATTTAAGAGGTGTTGAACCCCTTAAATTAGCTTGGGTGAGTCCAGGTACCTACGCCCAACCCTAGGGGTATGGACGCAGCACTATCGCTCCCCCAAACCCCCTCATTTAGGTAGATAATACAGTCTGTGGATAGATGATATTTATGGTCTCAATCCCTGGGAAATGTGCAGGTACCAAGGTCAAACAGTTTTATCGAGTTGCCGACCAGATTGATTAAAAACCCTGTAAATCTTATCAGTCAACCATCGTAGTAATTTTGGGCTTCTATGTAGTTTTCAGTTCTTCGTGAAAAATTAAGTGCAAAATGTAACAAAATGCAAACTATAATGAAACTGACCGTTAAACAACAAATAAGCGATTAAGAGTAGTACTATCACATGCGAGTTGCGATCGCTGGAGCGGGTCTGGCAGGACTTTCCTGCGCCAAATACCTAGCCGACGCTGGACACACCCCAATTATTCTGGAACGCCGAGACGTACTCGGTGGTAAAGTAGCTGCCTGGAAAGATGAAGACGGAGATTGGTACGAAACCGGCCTCCACATTTTTTTTGGTGCCTATCCCAATATGCTACGGCTGTTTAAAGAACTCGGTATCGAAGATCGGCTGCAGTGGAAAGAACACACAATGATCTTCAATCAGCCAGAGAAACCTGGCACCTACTCCCGGTTTAATTTTCCCAACTTACCAGCACCGCTAAATGGCATTGTTGCGATTCTCAGCAACAATGATATGCTAACCTGGCCAGAGAAAATTCGCTTTGGTGTGGGTCTGATTCCAGCCATGATTCAGGGTCAGAAGTATGTCGAAGCCATGGACAAGTATTCTTTCTCTGAGTGGCTAAAAAGACAACATGTGCCACCGCGAGTGGAAAAAGAAGTATTCATTGCCATGTCTAAGGCGTTGAATTTTATCAACCCTTCTGAGATTTCGGCTACAGTAATACTCACCGCTCTCAACCGCTTCCTACAGGAAAAAAACGGTTCCAAGATGGCGTTTTTAGACGGCTCGCCAACGGAGCGACTCTGCCAACCGCTGGTGGATTATATTACAAAGCGGGGGGGAGAAGTGCGACTCAAAGCGCCCATTAAGGAATTTTTGCTAAACTCGGATGGTACAGTCCAGGGATTCTTAATGCGTAGCTCTAATGGAGCTGCGGATGAAGTCATCAAGGCTGATGCTTACGTGTCAGCAATGCCCGTTGACCCATTAAAGCTAATGCTGCCTGAACCATGGCGCGGCATAGATTACTTCAAACTGCTGGATGGTTTAGAAGGGGTTCCCGTTATAAACTTGCATCTGTGGTTCGACCGCAAGCTGACGGATATTGATCATCTACTATTTTCGCGATCGCCGTTGCTCAGCGTTTATGCCGACATGAGCAACGCCTGCCGGGAATATGCCAATCCTGATCGGTCTATGCTGGAATTGGTGCTCGCACCTGCCAAAGATTGGATTAGTAAATCCGATCAAGAGATTGTTGAGGTGACAATGGCGGAACTAGAAAAACTTTTCCCCCGGCACTTTGGAGAAGATGCTCCCACCAACCTGCTAAAATATCGTGTCGTTAAAACACCTCTTTCGGTCTACAAGGCAACTCCAGGGCGTCAACAGCACCGTCCATCCCAAAAGACACCGATTGCTAATTTCTACTTAACAGGCGACTATACAATACAGCGCTACTTAGCAAGTATGGAGGGTGCCGTACTTTCTGGTAAGCTGACAGCGCAGGCAATAAATAGCAATCAGCATTTGTCCTGCGCAAATGCTACGCCGACAGAGCTCAGCGCTAAGCAACCACAAGCAAATCGGCAGTCAGGGATTGACCGTCATCTGCCAACTCCCGACTCCCAACAACCGGTACTTAGAGCTGAAAACTGATGGCTGATGGCTATAACTCTCCTGGCCTGCTACGAATGCTCCAACTGTCTAAACCTTCCCGCATGAGAACGCTGGCTTCCCGGTCTGATTCTTACGAATTCTGCCGCCAGATTACAGCAAAGTACTCGAAGACGTTTTATCTGGGCAGCTTACTGATGCCAGAAGAAAAACGCCGAGCTATCTGGGCAATATACGTTTGGTGTCGTCGTACTGACGAACTCGTAGATGGGCCCCAGTGTGCTTCAACGACGCCTGAAACGCTTGCTCAGTGGGAACAGCAGCTAGAATCAATCTTTGCAGGTCAGCCGATAGATGACCTAGATGTGGCTTTGGTAGATACGTTGCAACGCTTCCCGATGGAGATCCAACCATTTCGGGACATGATTGCTGGTCAGCGTATGGATTTGTACCGCAGCCGTTACGAAACATTTGAAGAACTCAGTCTCTACTGTTACCGGGTGGCTGGTACGGTAGGTCTCATGTCTAGTCCGGTACTCGGCTTTGACACCTCTTGTAGTCCAGCCCCCTGGGATCATTATTTAGAGGAAGATGAGCCTGTCGCAGAAGCGATCGCCCTAGGTATAGCTAAGCAGTTGACAAATATCCTCCGAGATGTTGGAGAAGACGCCAGACGAGGAAGAATTTACCTTCCCCTAGAAGAATTAGCTTTATTTAACTACACAGAGAAAGACTTGTTCAATGGCGTTGTTAATGAATCTTGGCGGGAATTAATGCGCTTCCAAATTCATCGAGCTCGTAAGTATTATTATCAGGCAGAAAGAGGTATTAGGGGACTCAGTCGCGACTCTCGCTGGCCTGTATGGGCTTCTTTGATGCTTTACCGTGGCATTCTCGATGTTATTGAATACAACCAATACGATGTCTTTAGCCAAAGGGCATACGTCCCGAGAGCAAGGCAACTGCTGTATCTGCCTGTGGCATGGCTGAGAGCCCAAGCTCTTTGAGTTTAACTTTCAATCGTAAGAAGTCCCACGCCTACCTGCAAGGAGGTGCGGGATGAATCGCGAACAGGATATGCGGTAGAATACGAGATGTAGGTGTAATCAAAATAAATGCAGAAATGCAGCCTACAAACACAACAAATATATCTCTCAAAGTCCGTGGGACGCACGGCTTAAAAGCTCAGTTAATGTCTTCAAAGAAGAGTCGCTGAGAAGCCGACACCTACTCGTTAGAAAAGCATAGGTACGTCACAAGGGAAAAGGTTAGCTTCTCCCTTACCCTCTCAGCCGGTTTTTGGGACACTAGCTTCTGGAGCTAGATTTCTCTCCTCCACAAGAGGAACCTGTTGTGGTTCGGCTTGCATCTCTAATAGTTCCGGCACTGTCACAAACTTGTAGCCTCGCTGTTGGAGGGCACTAATAATTTGCGGTAAAGCCTCTACCGTAGCTCTGCGGTTGCCTCCACCATCGTGCAACAGCACAATGCCACCCGATTCGACGCGGCTGAGTACATTGTCAATTAATATTGGTGCAGAGACAAGGTAATCCTTAGAATCTGCAGACCACATCATAGTGGCATATTTTTGCTTTTTGGCATAAGGCACAATCCCACCACCTAAGTGACCACCAGGTGGTCTAAACAGAGAGGTTTTGACTCCTGTAACTTCGTAGATGAGTTTCCCTGCATTTTCAATTTCTCTAGCTGCGGTTAATTCGTCTAGGTCATGGGTCATATGGCTCCATGTATGGTTACCAATGATATGACCTTCAGCGGCAATCCTCCGGGCAGCCTCCGGATAACGTTTGAGGTGCTTTCCTACCAAGAAAAATGTTGCTTTGATATCATTTTTTTTCAGGATATCCAGTACCTGGGACGTCGTATTCGGCCAGGGACCATCATCAAAAGTCAAGGCAACGACTTTCTCGGTGCCAACCGGCTTAACTTGATAAATGATTTCCCCTTGAAACTGTTCGGGAACTGTAACCACAAGTGTACGAAGCCGCTCTAACTCTTTATTTGCCATCTTCAAGATCTCTTGTGCTGGCAAATAATCGAACTGATCCGTTGCGGGAGCGTTTGTTTGTACGATCTCAAAGGGCCATTTTGTTGTCTGATAGCTAGTTGCTGTGAAGTAGGGTAACCATAAACCGATCAAAAGACTAGCGAAAGCTAGATTGCTCAAGAAAAGGGAACGAATAATCTGGAAGGTTAACCAGTTGATTTTTCGGTTCCGCAGAGACAGTTGACGGGGTTGACGAAGTCTTTGGGCATTAGCAGGAGTGGAAATCCGAACAGACTGCTTCCAAATAATCTGGGGAACTCCAGCAAGTCTGGCAACAATCTTGACATCTCCAATCCATTCAGAATTGAGAGTCCACAGTCGATAACAGATGAATCGCACCAAAGGCGTACGTAAGCTCAGACAAAGCTTTTTGCCTTGGGGTTTATGGAAATAAACAGAAATTTGTAAGTCTCCAGAGGGAGTATCTTCAACCCGCACATAAGTGCCTTTAGGCACCAGGAAGCTGTTGAGCCAATAAGTAAGAGCCTGACAGTTTCCATTGCGCGCCAGTTCTAAAACCGAAGGTTGATACAGAGCATTTGAATAGGTCATCTCAAGTTCGGTTGATTAGCTCTTGTTTTATATAGTGTTGGGTTAGGTGTCAGTTGGATACTCAATTGAGGGAACTCCCATAACAGCCAGAGTAAATATGTCTTTATGAGTTTTACAGGTGCTACCGGACTAGATATCATTGCTTTCTCAACCTCAACTACTTTTAAGCCTTCTGGAGAAAATAGCAGAAAGCTAGCCACCAGATTAAAACAATTGTGTCCCTTAGTAGTTGCACAAAACAAAACTTATCTGTACAGGGGAACAGGAAACAGCAAGAGTTTGCCTGATTTTACAATCTTTAATACAGACAACAAAATTTATTCGCTTCGCAGTCGGGAAGAAGGTGATAGTGGGACTTAGACAGATTTCAAGCCCAAACAAAGCCCAAAGCAGCTTTGTGAGCAAAGAATACGTCCCGATTGTGGTTCAACCACTCCATAAAACGGAAAGACATCGCTGTCCGAAACGCCTCTAATGCTTCAGTAAAGGTGTTTAAAGGTTTCGATGCCCAACGCCGTCTTAATCCTCCGGTTAAAGTGTGCCATAAAATAAATGTATAGGCACAAAACACAAGCATGAAATGTCTTATCAGGCTTCTATAATCTCTGACTTGATATTCAGATAAACCCAACCAGCCTTTGGCTTCCCGATAGAAAACTTCTACCCAATTTCTTTGAGAGTAGGTAGTTACTATCCAATCGGCTGTGGCTTTTGTTGATTCAACATTGGTAATAAAATAGTCAACATCACTAGCTTGGTCGAAGGTTGAGGCATTCATGACGATAGCAATTGTTCTCTTTCCTTCAAGCTGTGAGAGTTCAACTTCTACAGGAGCTCACCCAAACGGTTTTCAGTTTATCTAGATTGATTTGAACAGGGGTAAAATCTTTTGGCGACAAGGATTCGGCTAACTTATCTAGGCGAATCTCTTCTCGTTGACTTATCCCTATTTCAATTATCACCTTACGGTTTTTGGCTAATCCTCCTATATACTTGAGTTTCCTTTTTTCCAGTTCCAGCAAAAACGTTGTGTTATTTCCATACCCAGCATCAATTAATACGATACCCGGTCGATATCCTCTGTTCATGCTGCGGTCAATTAATGCTAAGCCTAACTCCGGCTTTTTCTGGAATTCAATATCTTTTTTTCCTTCAGCTAAAGAACTAGCGTGTTGAGATAACTCTATATCTAACGGTAGGCTTTTTTTCCCATCATATAGATGAGTTGTTACCACTACTATTCCGTTGTCTGTCTTCCCGATTTCTCCAATGTACTGTCGTCCTACTCCCGCCGTGAAATTGCCACTTTTCCTATGTCCTGAGTCATCTACAATTAACGTGAATCCTCTACTTATTCGGGTTGGGCTACACTGATTCATCACCAGTAGACGCCGCTCATTTACCTGTTGAGCATTCCAGGGGGCTTCCGTTAAAAAATGATGTAATCGGTGGTAAGTCACTCCCACCGCGTTATCCGCCATTTGAGACAGGTTTTTTCCTTCACTTTCCCCTAATAATCCCCCAATATAGTTCCTAAACTCCCTTTTTTGCGCTTGATGTCTCCAGACATCATCAAAGCGTTTGCACCATCTATCGAAGCAAGGAGGCATGGCGGCGGGGGTTGTCTCTTTCCTGTCTTACACTCTAATGTCAAATGACTGCCATGCCTAAATTATACCTTTATTAACTCTTTATTTTCGTTTAAGTCCCGATAGTAATCCTCAAGAGGACGCTTTGGTCACTTGTGCCAATGTCAGCCGCTCGAACATGTAAGGATTGATTAAACTTGAAAACGCAAAAGTGAAGGCTCAGCAAAGATTTCACTACTTAAATGCAGCTTAACTGTACGTTTACCTCAACCTGTCAAGGTGTTTGTGGGTTATTCAATTTTGACGGTATTTAGCACCGTCACAGGAATAATCGACGCAGTGTTTAGCTTGGGTAAAATTTAGTCCCTGATGATCAAGCTGCACATTGCCAAGACACAAAAGCATTTACCCTAACCCCAATCTACGAGATTCAGGGTGAAGGGCATATCTCAGAATTTGTCAGTCAGTCCATCCCAACTACTGGCATTGTGACAGCTATTGACCAAAAATATGGGATTCAAGCCCCGTCCTTCCAGGACGGCTTTTCTTGATTCTTGATGTACTGGATAAGCACTTCAATAGGAGCGCCACCAACAGACACGGCAAAATAGCTGGGACTCCACAAAGCTGTTTTGCCGTGCGGTTTTTTAAAGCCAGCCTGTCCATAACGACGACTTGAGACACCTTTTAGAGCATTCACAATTTTCGATACAGAGAGCTTTGGTGGATACTCAATCAATGCGTGTACGTGTTCGTTCTCACCACTGATTTCTAGAATTTGAAAGTTCATCTGTGTTGCTACGTGGCGAAATACTTCTTCGATTAATTTCAACTGTTCACCACTAAAAATCTCATCCCTATATTTAGTCACGCAGACCAAGTGAATCTTGAGGTCTGTAACGCTATGTCTTTCGCTCCGGAATTGAGTAGTCATTTCCTGTAGACCAATGTATAATCCAAACACAGACCAATCCTATCACGGAGCATGAAAGCAAGATACCAGTATCGTTTTTACCCAACAGACCAACAACAGCAGAGTCTAGCTCGGTTGTTCGGTTGCGTCCGTGTTGTGTATAACGATGCGCTTGCAATCTGTAAGCAATCTGTTAGTGTTAGCGTTAGCGAAGCGAGACCGTTAGGTCTAGCGGGCGAGCGTACCGCAAGGGCAAAGAAGCCCAAGTCGGCTGAACTTCAAAAGATTGTTATTACTCAGGCGAAAAAGACTGAGGAAAGAGCTTGGTTAAGCGAGGTGTCGAACATACCGCTACAACAGTCTGTAGCTGATTTAGAGATAGCTTTCAAGAACTTTTTCGATTCCTGTAAAGGCAAGAGAAAAGGTAGAAAGGTTGGTTATCCAAAGTTCAAAAAGAGGAATAATAGCCAATCGGCACGGTTCAGGATTGGGGGTTTCTCCATCAAGAAAGATGGTGTTTATCTTGCAAAGATAGGTGTTGTCAAGCCTGTCTGGTCAAGGGATTTACCTACGAGTCCTAGTTCCGTAACCCTTATTAAGGACTGTGCCAACCGTTACTTCTTAAGTTTTGTAGTAGAAGTAGAGCCTGTTCAGGCTAATGCTAAAAACCAAAGCATTGGCATTGATTTGGGTATCAAAACCTTGGCTGTGATGAGTAACGGTGAAAAAGCTTTCAGTCCTTGCTACAAACGTTTAGACCGTAAAATGCGTAAATTTCAACGGAAGTTGGCGCGACAACAGAGAGACTCAAACAGAAGACATAAGACCAGAATTCAGATAGCAAAACTGCACAATCAAATTGCAGACACTCGCCAAGACTTCCTGCACAAATTGTCTACCAAGGTCGTTAGTGAAAACCAAACTATCGTCTTAGAAGATTTAAATGTATCAGGAATGGTCAAAAACCGCAAACTCTCTAGAGCAATTAGTCAGCAAGGCTGGCGAGAATTCCGGGTCTTGGTTGAGGCAAAATCTGAAAAGTACGGAGGCAAGTTTGTAGCCATCAACCGTTGGGAACCAACTAGCCAAGCCTGTCTGATTGTGGCTATAAATGGGGCAAGATTGATTTATCGGTGCGTTCAATACTCTGTTTAGGTTGTGGCAGCGAACATGATAGAGACGAAAACGCATCTGCAAATATAGAAAAAGTCGGCACGGGGCATCGGCACGACTCTAAATGTACGTCCAGACAGAGTAAGACTACTTCGGTAGCATTAGTCAATGAAGCGTAAATAATCCCCGTCGCTTCAGCGCGGGGAGTATGTCAATCCAATGGCTTTTACTTGCAAGACGGCAACGAAGCCACCTCAGATGGTATTTTTGTCTTTACCGAAGCAGCACCGCATTTTAATTGGGTATCAGTTGCGACCACCTTGGTTGCACTGCAAGGATTTTGCCATTCTTGATCATCAGATTTAAATGACGAACAGCTGAGAAGTAACCGAAGGGTGATTCAATACCCCTTAGTTGCTTGTATGTATTCCAATTTTCAAGCTTGATAGTACCCAACTGGGTACTATCAAGCTTGGAGAAAATAAGTGACTATGGTGGTGGATTCACTTCTTCTGGTTGCCCTCAGCGTGCCCTCCTCGCTGAGGTTTTTTAATGAAGACTAAAGGGTCAGGGAGGTAAATATAAATACCTAAGTCCTATAAAGCAGATTGATCTAAAGCCAAAGGCGGATCTCACGACAAGAAAGTTGCAAGAAGCCATCATCGCTAGCCTCTCTAAATCATGCTCAGATCGCAGTTTTTTTAAGTTATCTGAACTACCAATTTAGCAAAAAATTAGCACAAAAAATGTCGTCCTGGAGATTAGTGATTACAAATCAAGTTGAATTATCGGGTGGGGTTTCTGGAGAAATGGTTATTTGCCAGTAAGTTCAAGAGCTTATCTTGCCAAAAATGATTCCTCTGATATACCTTATTTCAGATGTTTAACTGCTAAACATTCTTAAAAGTTTATGCCATTTATTCGCTCTAAACCTCTTGTCGGCTAACATCCAGACTCCATGATTACTTCTAATAGCTACAATCCAGGATATTGGAGACTTATCTAATGCTTTGAGAAATCAGCTACTTTCTCCAGATAAACTATCAGCTAGTACTAATTCAATCTTGAATCCCTAAGTAGGTGCGCTTAATTAAGCCCACCTACTTACTTATTCCGTTGATAATACACTCTGCCTCTAGGACAACTAAATGATCTTGCTCAAAAACAGAACAAGTATTCATCAAACCTGCCAAAGCTGGAATGCTTCCTTGTTTTAATCCATTTTGTGCTTCCTGTGCTTCTGGTTGAAACTGTCTAAGCCATCGGTGATTATCGACATATTCCGGTGTAAAAGCTGCCCTATCCAACAGCAAAAAGTTAATATTATACTTCTCAATAAATTTCTTAACTTCTACTATATTAGGACTGTACTGAGCCTTGATTAAGTCAATTGCTCGTTGACGAAAAGGTTGATAGTAACCAGTGTGGTAAGGTATGGCATGTTCTCGGCTGACTAAGACAGAACGTCCAGAAAAAGAAGGTAAGTTATCAGCTTCTTCTGTCAGCGAAGCAATTAAGCCGTTTTTAGGTTGCTGAGCAAAGAATTTGTAAAGCGCTGGAGCTTGACCTACCTTATAATTAAGGTCGGGGAAATCTTCTAAAAACCTGGGATACATAATTAAAGCAATCCCTACTAAGCCAGTTATTCCTAACGCCACAATTTGCTGCTTTGGTGGTTGGTTATGCTGTTTTGCCCAGTGAAAAAGACCATCTAACAATATAGTAATAGCGATCGCAGCCGCTAAAGCGATGACAATTTTTAGGCTGTGGTGCGTGTAACGACTAGGCAGATATAGGGTAAACAAGACAGCATGAGCAGCAAAAAATAAGCCAAAGGATGCCACTATTAACTGTACTAAAAAGATAGCCTCAGACTTGACTTTTTTTACTAAAGGTAATTGGGCGGTAAACTGCAGTAAAATGGGCAACAATAGACCAACACTAAGGGTTGCTGGCGTTAAAATGGTTTTGGGAAACATGCCACTGCGTTCTCCGTTAAACCAAAACTTCCAAGGGTCATCACTAAAAAAGCTTGTCCTACCCCCAGGAAGAAATTCAGCCATTGTCTTGGCTTGGGCTAATTCAATAGTTGGACTAAATTGAGAGTCAATTAAGGCGTAGGGTAAAAGCATTAACAGTGACACTCCTAGCCCCGCAGCAACAAACCAATAGTCTTTTTTTTGTCGTGAAAATTTGATGCGTCTATTTTCCCACCTCAGAGGTTGTAGCAGCAAAACAGCCGCAGCGATGAGAATGCAGGGAGGATAAAATAATCCTTGCAGGAAAATTATTACTAAACAAGGCAGCCAGGAACGCCGCAGCAGATAGTAAAAAAATGCCCCTAGCAAGGGATAAAGAAAAGCCCTAGGAGTTCCCGAACTTACGTCATCAGATATCCAGAGGTTTTGGTTGAGTAGTAAGGTGGCGATAAATCCGGCTGCTGGTACAGGAAACATCTCTAGACAGACACCAAAAAAGTAGCCTGTGGTGATTAATAACAGTACTAGGGGCAGAAATTTGTTGAAGAGCATCGGATTAATACCCCCAACTGCCATTAATTGATAGAGTGCAGTATATCCTGGTGGCGCGACTGACTGAAAATAGTCGGCAATCAAATCATTAGGAAACAAGGTGGAGTCAACAAATCGCTGCATCCAAAAGACATGCTGTCTGGCATCATCCTGTACCACGTACTCTCCAGCGAAGGCTTGCTGTAGCCCCAGAATGCCGTAAATTAAAGCAAAAGTCAGGCTTAAGCTGAACCAAAACACCACTTGGCGTTTGGAGATTTTGCCACCTGGGTTGGTAAGAAATTGATGTACATGAGTAATTAGCATGCCTGCACAAGAATCGATGACTGAGATACTATAAACCTTGATTGAAAATTAGTACCTTGGAAATCCTACAAGGGAAACAAGTTGATGCGGAATACTTTGCTGCATTAAATCGAAACTTGCAAAAGGGTGTGGGAGTGGACTTATGAAAAGTAAATTAATCCAAGGTTGGAAGGTCAATCCAGTTTGGTTATTGGATTGGAAGCTACAGGCAACTTGGCTAAAGTTGTTCGTAAGTACCGTATTGATAATCGGTATATTTTTTCGATTCGTCAATATTGACCGCAAAGTCTACTGGTACGATGAAACTTTGACTTCATTACGGGTTTTTGGCTATACCAAGACAGAGTTAGTCGATGAAGCCTTTAAGGGAAAAGTAATTACTGTTGCAGATTTACAACAATACCAGCACCCTAGTCCTGATAAAAGCCTCAGCGATACGATCACGGCATTGAGCGGTAATGCAGAACATCCACCCCTCTATTATTTGATGGCCCGCCTTTGGGCGGAGTGGTTTGGTTCTTCCGTAGCGGCAATGAGAAGTCTTGCTGCTGTAATCAGTTTACTAGCTTTCCCTTGCATCTATTGGCTATCTTTAGAACTCTTTGGTTCTTCCCTCGTAGGGTGGATTGCCATTGGCCTCTTGGCAGTATCACCGTTTCATGTACTCTACGCCCAAGAAGCAAGGGAATATAGCTTGTGGACTGTCACAATTTTATTCTCTAGCGCCTCTCTGCTGAGGGCAATACGGCTGCAAAACAAGTTAAATTGGGGCCTATACGCTGTCAGTGTCGCCCTAGGGATTTATTCTCAGTTAATCGCAGTATTAGTTAGCATTGGACATGGCATCTACCTGATCCTTAATAAAAGCCTCCGCACTAGCAAGATACTCAAGTCTTATTTAGGGGCATCAATATTAGGCTTTTTGGCATTTACGCCTTGGCTACTAATTGTGGTCATTAATTTGCTCAAAATCCATGAAACTATTGCTGGATCTCGTAAAGACTTATCATTTTCCAGTTTAATTGATAAGTGGTTCCTCAACTTTAACCGCCTTTTCCTCGATCATGAACTAGGTGCTCTCAACCTAATTTTTGTCATTCTGGCAATTTATTCTATTTATTTTCTCTGTCGTAAAACTCCCCAATTAGTTTGGTCATTTGTCCTAACCTTAATTGGTGTTACAGCCTTAACTTTAGTTGTACCAGATTTGGTTTCTGGCGGGCGACGCTCTACAATTATGAGGTATGTGGCTCCTTGCTGTCTGGGAATTCAGCTAGCTGTTGCTTACTTTTTGGCAAACCAAATTAGTTCTACTAAAATCTGGCAACAGAGATTAGGAAGAACTCTTGTTGCTCTCTTAGTTACTGCTGGAATTATCGGTTGTACAATTAGCTCTCAAGCAGAAGTTTGGTGGACAAAAAGCCGCACGAGAACCGGGCATTATCCTGAACTTGCTCGTCTAATTAACCAAGCCAATCATCCGCTAATAGTTAGTAATAGTGGGGCTATTGGTTTGCTCTCTTTGAGTCATCTTCTTGATGCCACCGTCCGATTTCAGCTAGTAGTAGATTCAGACATGCCCCAAATTCCTGATACTGATGGAGACTTGTTTTTACTTGACCCTTCTGATGGCTTAATCAAAAGAGTGGAAAGGCAAGAAAACTCTCAAATAGAGCCTGTATTCCAATGGAAAGGCAACACTCACCTTTGGAAAGTAGAAAAACAGTAATCATTGGTTATCTTGAAAATCGGCGTTGCCTAATCAGGGTGTAATGTGGAATTTTTGACCATTTTTTCCCCCTTGTCTCCTCCATCTCCCTTGTCCTCCTTATCCACTTGCCAAGCAATACTCACCAAAACTTGACTATCTAACTGCTGACTTTGTACCCCTAATAAAGAAGGCAAATACTCTTCAGGACTAAAACTGTCAGCACTAGCAACATGACGCAAATTTTGTCGGGGACTCGGCATTACTTTGGCACCTGGAAAAGCACCAATACAATCTTTAATAAAAACTCCCTTACTATTAATCTCTACCAAACGCTCAAAGGAAGGACCATCAGCACTACCTGGTCGAAAAATCATAATACGCTTTAATAGAGAAATTAGCCTTTCTCTCAAGCCAAAAGCTAAAACTCTCAACAACAAATGTTTATAAGGATTGGCAACATGAAATTGAGTTTTTTGGCATAAACCATTAATACGGATCGTACTCTTTTCTTTAACAACAACCCAGTTTGTTGACCACCAATTATTCGTCCAAACCTGAGTAGCCTTGTTAACACGCCATCCATGCTCGACAATGGGAGGTAGTCCCCCTTGACGGTGAATTCGTACTAGCCCCCCTTTACGAGCCGCAACATAGGCATTCCACTGTTTATCGGGTGACCAATATATCCAAAATCCGCAACCTTCTAGCCAAATCGCATCTTTGAAAGACGGTGCTTTACTAACTTGCATCTCTTGGAGATAAGGCAAGCTACGCACGACACTAGCAAAGATATAGTGCAAGTGATAGCGGTCATCAGTACTCCAAAGAAAATGGGATGGTGCCTCAATATCCCTGAACAATTTCTCAACCAACCAAGCAGCTAAGGGGTTACGGGCAGCAGTTCTTACCAAGCCGTAAGGGACTACATAATCTGTGTTACGACTGTTTAAAGTTGAGGGCAAGCGATGATCCGCACCTACCAGTTGAGCCAAGAAATTAACGGCTTGATCTATTGCCACCAAAGCACGACTATCACTAGTCACTTGATGATAGTCAACTAGAGCATCTAGGGTAACAGTTAAATAGCCAAAATCTGGCCCACCATACTCATTAAACCATCCTTCTGGATGCTGTGAGTTAAATAAGCCTGTGGCATGTGTCTCGATGCTGCTTGATGACTCAGGTAATAAACCTAGTTTAGTAGCTAAAGCTAATCCTGCCAGTCCTGCGGCTTGTTGGTTAGTCGCCTGCCGTTCAGTGCGGCTTGCTACCTGATTTGCTAATAATTTTAAGGGAGCTAAATTAACTGATTTGATTAACTGTGGCGCACTAGATTGCCATTCAAAAAGTATCTGACACACTGCATAAAGACTAAAAGCAGCAGCAGGATAACTCGCTTCAAAAGGATAGTATTCATCAACTCTGCCTCGATGATCTATCTGTCTAGCAAGAGCGTTAACCGCAGCAACACACCAATTTTCGATTACAGTGGTGGGAGTGATGTCAGTAATATTTTGCTGGCGAATTGCCTCTAAAGTAAAAACTCCTTGTTGCAGAATAGATGAAGGAAAATCGCGAATTTTATAATGCCAGTAATTGCGGTCAAAACATCCAAAGGTAGGTGAGTCGGGGTCTCTATCTAGTTGCGTCAATACACGAGGTAATTGAGCCTCGACATAAGTCTGGAAGTTAGCCCGCAAATTCGTTGATTTGGCTTGCATTAATTCACTTTTTTAGTGTTAGAATAACTTGATAATTCTTGCCAGCGATTTGGATCACCAGTTACAACAAAATTAGCTTCAGCTAAACCTTTACGTTTGGTTGGCTTAGATAAAGACTTCCAGCTTTTCCGCAGGGTGTTAAAAGCCGGGCCAACTAAACCAAGAGGCAACTGAGAAACCAGCCATCTTGCCCATTGAAAACGACCAATAGTAAAAGAACCACTTATCACCAATTCTACCAATCTGCGTCCTAAAGTCATCGATTCTGGTCGATAACCAAACTGGGGAATTGGTTTACCTAATTTCTGTTGGGCTTCGAGGCGAATGAAACTGCCTCGTTTCTTGAAATCCAACATATGACCATGCATTTCTAAAGCTTGATTAAGCTCAATTGGCTCTAAAGTAAGCTCATTTAACTCTTGCATTTGTGTGAGAATTGCTGTTGCTTGTTGGCTACGGGCTACCACTACCGAATGTCCACCACCAGCTTGCTCAAACTGAGGTGACCAAGCATCACCCACTGATAAATCGGTCAACTCATTAGTAAAGTCTGGTGTAATCTGACAATTACGAGAAATATAAAAAGGAATCAGATAATTATAATAGAATTTTTGAGCTTTAAAGATGCGACCATCAGAGGTTTTTACCTGTAAGTAACCAGGCCATTCTCCAGCACGCCATTGCAAAGATGCGATCGCAATTTGGTCAGCTACTCCCTGAGACTTCAAGAAAGCCCGTACCGCCCCCAGATACATGTTAGTTCCAGTATAAGGGCCCGCAACAAACACCACCTTTTGCGCCGCTGGGTGTCCTACTACCTGCAACATGCGCAGTGTCGCCACCTGTTCCGGTAACCCTACGAAGGCAAGGCGACCTGCAAAAGCTGCCATTTCTGGTAAGATAGTCAGAACTGGCGTGACAGCATAAACACTTTGAGCTGCTGCTAGCACCTGTTCACGGTTAGTAGCAATTACAGGAGAAGCCGTTTCCGGAGAGTGTCGCCCCTGTTGCAAGACTACAGCACCTTCTACTTGACCACTTTCCAACAGATGAATTAATACTCGACTAATTACGCCCCCCGAAGCACCACGACGGCGGATGGCTTGATTAGTCGCAAAACCAGTGAATACCTGACGGTAGGAACCAATTAACCAATTTTCTGGATTGTGGCTAAACTTATCAAATATTTCTGGATAAGGAACACCGCGTCCTGAACAAACAGCCCAAGCTAAGCCAAGAGAATCATCCTCTTCCTTAGTTAAAGGGCGACGGAGGTAAGGTAAAGGGCCAGCAGCAGTTTCTTGAAATTCCAGTAATTCAGGATGTAGTCCTACACAAGCCCCACAATGGGTACAGTTTCCTGGTTTAATTACTTCCTGCTGGAAGCAGTGCCAATAACTCATATTTTTTAGATAAACTATTAAAATTACTACTCTTAAAAAACAAAATCACTGACTTTTTGGCAACTCGCGAACCCTAACAAAATATTGTCCCACAAAAGGCAGACCACCAATTGCTGGCAACAAATAACGTGAAGTACATAATACCCCCAAAGCCGCAGCAGTAGGAGCGTCAAAGTAAGGTTGATAGAAAGCAATTAAAGCAGCATCACGAGTACCCACACCTGCAAAAGTTAGAGGTAAAAGTCCTGCGAGAATTGCCAGTGGAGAAAGGGCTAAGTTGGCAAAAAAAGGCGTCCAGGCTTTAAGAGCGAGAATAAACAACCAAATTTGTAATAAGTGCAGAAACCAAATAAAAATTGAAGTAATACTAACTTTCAATAACTGGGCTTGGTCACGCCAGAAATAATTATGCATTTCCCCCCAAGCAGCTTGCAGTTTTTCCAATTTAGAGCCAACTTTTTGCGGCGCGATTCTCCTGACCACCCGAAAAAAAAACTGAGCAAACTGGCGAGAACTCAGCAGTAATATTCCTGTCACCAGTCCCAAACTAACACCCATACTCATCAGCCAAAATAGCCAATCCTTCTGAGGATAGAGCATTAGACCAAAGGCACACCATAGTAGCAACGAGAGCAAATCACAAGCCTTCTCGAACACTACCACAGACAAAGCTAAAGAACCATCTAAATGTCCCCGTTGCTTGATAAAATAGGCTTTGGCAAGATCACCCATCTTGGAAGGCAACACCATATTGAGTACACAAGCCGCTAGAATCAGACGATTGGCTTCGCCAAATCCTAAATTTACCCCGCAAGGCATCAACTGTCGCAGTCGCCAAGCAGTCAGCATGGTCAGTGGTACTACCATACCGAGGCTAATTGCCATCCACCAACCATTGCAGTTTTGAAGTACTTGTATTAAACCCTGAAAGTCGATTTTCCAGTAAATAAGAGCCAGGATAATCAGGCTAATGGCAAGGGAAATTAATCGTTTCATTGACTAAATTTACTGGAATTTCGCTAAATTATAGGAAATGGTTAAATTTTTAAATTGTTAATTGAGTTGCATAGAGCAGAATCTAACTCATACTCTCAATTTTCCCTTTGCCATTTTCAATTAACTAACTATACAGTTTTATTTAAGCCTGATTATCCAAAGCATAAGTGTCCCTTTCCTGACCTGTGGCAAACCGTAGAGAATGGGAGAAATTTTTACTGCACTGAGTGATAAAGATCATTAGTGCCAGGACAATTAAACCAATAGTAATCGAGAAAATGCCTCGATAGCCTAGTAAGTCGGCTAGAGAACCAAAAATTGGTCCAGCTAGGGCAATCCCTAAATCAAAACCGCTAATTGATACTGAGAAAACCCGTCCGCGTTCATTCGGAGACGAACGGTCAGAAATTAAAGCAATCATCATCGGCAATAGCGTCCCCGCCCCAATTCCTTGGGCGATACTTGCCAGCAAAAACCCTTGGGGACTTTGAGCATGGGCAAGAAGGAACATCGCCAGCCCATAGAAGACTAGACTACCACTAATAAACACTCCGCGCCCGAAACGGTCAGAGGCTCGACCAATAAAGAAGCGTGCCATAAAATTAAAGACCGCAGCGGCACTGAAATACAAGCCAGGATTGAAATCAACGCCAGTTTCTCTGATAAACAAAGCGACGAAAGTACTAATTGCCCCAAAACTCAGACCAGCTAGTAATAGAACCAAGGCAGGAATTCGCAAGCGGGGACTGCTTAATAACTGCCAGAAGTTTTTCCAAGAAGGTTGTGAATTACCCTGGGAATCTACCTCACTCCTCTTGTTTTCCTTAACCTGGCAGGCACAAAGCATACCCAGTAAACCCAACCCTCCAGAAACGAGAAATAAAGTTGGGTAGTTGGTCTCAACTAGCAGGAAGCCACCCAATGCTGGTCCCAAACCCAAACCAATCGGAGTCACAAGGCTCATATAGCCAATTAATTCACCCCTCTGGTGTACTGGTGATAAATCCGTTACCAGTGCTATGTAGCCAGTCGTAAAAGCGGCAAGACTAATACCGTGGAATACCCGAATCAGCATCAACAAGCCAATCGAATCTACCAAGAGATAGCCCAAGGGAGCAATGGCAACAACCAGAGTACCAATAACCAAGACCAACTTGCGGCTGTGTTGGTCTGCCAAATTTCCCAATGTTGTTCTGGAGAGCAACAAACCAATGGCAAAGCAACCCATCACTATTCCTAGTTGCTGCTTGGTTGCTCCCATATCCTCAATATAAGGCGGCAAAGTTGGCAGCATCGAGGCCAAACTTGACCAAAACAGCAGACCAGCTGCAAACAAAATCAGTAAATTTTGGCGTCGTTCCGCCCCCAATGTTTGAAAAACTTTCACTCAACAGCATCCCTGTAAAAATTTCTCAGAATTTTATTCTTCTTCTTTACTATTGTTAACATTTATTGCGATTACTTCCCTCACCCGATAGATGGGTCTTCCCTGAGATTCATGGTAGGTACGCATCAGGAGTTCTCCCAACAAACCGAAACAAAAGAGTTGCACACCAGTTAAGAGCAAAACTACTGCTAAGATCAGTAAAGGGCGATCGCCAATATCTTCACCAAAGCGCAGCTTGAGAAAAGTAAGATAAGCCCCCGTGATTATTCCTAAGCTCATGGAAATAATTCCTAACAGCCCAAACCCATGCATCGGCCGCGTGAGGAACTTTTTCATAAAAAAGATCGTGGACAAGTCCATAACCACCCGGAAGGTACGTCCTAGTCCATACTTACTGCGACCATGACGACGGGCATGGTGCCGCACTGGTAACTCCGCAATTCTTGCTCCTTCAATAAAAGCCAAAGCGGGCAAAAAGCGATGTAACTCACCATAGAGGTTCAGGTCAGCAACCAATTCTTGGCGGTAAGCTTTCAGAGAGCAACCATAGTCATGCACTTTTACCCCAGTAATCCGCCCAATTAGCCAGTTAGCAATCTTAGAAGGCAATAATCGAGTGATTGCTGCATCTTGCCGTTGTTGACGCCAACCACTAACCAAATCATAGCCCTCGTCAAGTTTTGCCAGTAACCGGGGAATATCAACCGGGTCATTTTGCAAGTCACCATCTAACGTCACAACAGCACGACCCTTGGCATACTTAAACCCGGCTGCCATTGCTGCTGTTTGACCATAGTTGCGACGCAGTAGCACTGCCTTCAGATAAGGCTGAGTCATGGCTTGCTGTTTGAGCAGTTCTGCCGAACCATCTTGGGAACCATCATCAATGCAGATAATTTCGTAACTTAACTCAGTACCGCTCAAGCTAGTATTAATCGCCTCAATCAACAGGGTCAAACTCTCGACCTCGTTGTAGATTGGCACCACTACCGACACTTCAGGAGTTACAGGATTGAAGAGAGGAAATTGCTGGCGTTCTTCAGAAAATAAGGAAGTGTTCATCGATCCGTCAGATAAGTTTAAAACCAAAGCACCTGATGATTAAAATATGCTAAATCAGTGCAACCGATCTAACGAGCATGAAACTTGTTGCCTAGTTGAGAAAAACTTGGAAATTTAACACTACTTTTGCTTAAATACCACTGAATTAAAATAATTCATCCTTGTGCAGGGGGCTTGGGGGGAAGTTCCCTCAAACAGGATTTTTAACGACAAACGACTATTTCCCCCTTCAGTCAGTGCCATTTCTGGTTCCTTGCTAATCGTTTCTGGAGCGATTAATCCCAATTTCCCCCAACCAAGCCAGACCAGCACCGCCAGCTTCTGCCACAATACTAACGAGACGATATAAAGCAACAGTACTCAGGACAATTCCCGAAGCAAACTGCTGCTCTAACAAAGCTAAAGCCGTTGCTTCAAAAACCCCAAGCCCTCCGGGAGCACCAGGGATCACCAAACCCAATAACCAAGCCAGACTAAACGCACTCAGCAACAACGGTATCTGAACAAGAGAAATCTCCTTTAAAGCCAACATTGTTAATAAGAAGCCGATGCCTCGTAGTGCCAAAAAGCACAATTCTCCGAGCAATGGTCTGAGGGGATAGCGCTTGACCAGAATCATCTGGTCGTCTACTGGCTGCGTTCCTTTTGCCTTTCCCTTCAACTTGCCTAAGTACTCAACCAAGGGATTTAAAACCCTGGGATGAACCACCATCAGGACTAGACCAAGAATTGGCAATTGCCATGCCCAACTTGCTTGGGGAAAACTCAGCAAAGTGACCAATAAAGCCGCAGCTGCCATTAATAAGGGTTCCATTAATACAGAAAGACTTGCCACTGCTAAGGGAACTCCTACCGCTTGTGCTGCCCGCACCCGACCATAAAAGTGCCAGACGTTACCAGGTAAATACTTAGCTATGTTAGTTTTCAAATAAACTTGAATGCTCCACCAGCCTTGTATCGGTTGGTTAAACTCTCGCAGAATCCAACCCCAAACCCAGCCACACCAGATATGGGCTAGTAACGTTACTGCGAGGGCGAAGGCTAGACTTACCCATCCTGCACCGCTAATCCGAATTGCCACTACTTCTTGCCAGTGGTCTTTTAAGTTTTTCGCTAAAAAGAATAGGGTGCCACCAAGAACCAACCAGCGCAAGTAAGGCTTTAGCCGTGCCACAATCTGCTTTCCTCAGACAATAATTTAGCTACGGTGACTTTTCCCCCGCTTGAGGTGACACCGGGAATAGCTAAATAGAAAATAGTTAATTGAAAATTGCTAACAGTTCTCAGGTTGATAAGTTTCTACGACTCGCCCGACTCCCCGTAGTTTCTGATAATAAGATTGTGCGATCGCATCTGCTTGGTCTGATAGCTGGTCAATAGCAATGCCATTGCGACCAGTGTCTTTACTAGAACTATGGATGTAAGAGCCGTCTCCCAAATATAAACCGACATGATCCACTTTTTGGGCTGTGGCAAAGAAAACAAAATCACCTGGTAACAACTGCGAAAGCTCGATTTTTTGGGTAAAATCTTCTTGCTGATAGGAATCCCTGGGCAACCAAATTCCCGATGCCGCAAAAGCTGCTTGCATCAGTCCTGAGCAATCATAGTTGGGGCCAACTGTTCCACCCCAAAGATAGTAGTTGGGCTGTTGCATTGCTTTTTTGGTAAAAGCAATCACTGCTGGGAGTTGCTCTCGGATGTAGTCGGTTGTTAGGGGGAGCGCCTGATATTTTTTGGCTGCTGGCTCCAGTTTTACCACATCTGCAATGGGCAACCAACCAGAATAACCATCCTCAGCTAAATACATTTCTATCGCCTCACCCACAGGTGTTAGCGATAATATCCTAATCTGCCGCCCAACTGCTGCCTGAGTTGCCAGACGCTCACAGATGGGAGAATCATAGAGGTTTAGATTAACGCGGCAGTAAAACTCACCACTAGGGGATTTTGGTAATTGCTTAGGCAGAACCATTTTCTAGGTAGCTGATCACTCCTTGAGAGAAATAAATATAGCAGTTGCCAGATTAGTTAGGACATAAACTAGCAATCAAACTCACCATACCAAGATATTTTTAATACCGTTCCCTGTTCCTCGCCATAAGCAACCAATGACTTTTTTCCTTAAAGACAAAGCACTCGAACAGCTAGGTACACAAATCCTGGAAGCAACTTGGGCGGAGTTTCCTAATCTAGCTCGCAATCAAATTGCCCTCACCTGGATAGTTTATGATCCACCAGTTCCGGTAAATACTGGCGGTGCACTCTCGGCAGAAGAATTCTGGAAACATGCAGTCCGAGGCTTTAACTACCGAGGTGTTGAGCGGATTTATCCAGCTAGTGTGGTGAAACTGTTCTACCTCGTTGCTGTTCAGGAATGGTTGGAAACTTCCATGATTGAACCTTCCGCTGAGTTGGACAGAGCTGTGCGGGATATGATTGTTGATTCTAGCAATGATGCCACCAGTCTGGTTGTTGATGTCTTGAGTGGCACTACTAGTGGTCCGGAATTACCACCAGGGCCTTTTGAAACTTGGCAGTTTCAGCGTAACATCGTCAATCGTTACTTCCGGTCTCTAGGTTGGCAAGAACTCGAATCAATCAATGTCAATCAGAAAACCTGGGGTGATGGTCCCTATGGTCGAGAACGTGCTTTCCTAGGGGAATTAATGGAAAACCGTAACATGTTGACGACTAATGCCACCGCAAGACTACTCCATAGCATTATTGGAGGAGTAGCAGTTTCCTCAGTGCGATCGCAAGGGATGATGAGTTTCCTAAAACGCTCCCTCAACCTAGCTAATCTGACCAACGAAGAGGAAAATCAGGTAGCAGGCTTCCTTGGTGGTGGTCTTCCCCAAAATGCTCAGTTATGGTCTAAAGCAGGTTGGACTTCTCAAGTACGTCATGATGCTGCCTATATTGAGTTACCTTCTCTGCGACCTTATTTGTTAATTGTGTTTACTGAGGGCAAAGCTCACAGCAAAAATCGAGCCATTCTACCCTTTGTTTCTCGGCAGTTTGTCACTGCAATCAGTAACTTAACTTAGAGAATCTTCAATTTACAGACGTTGGCTGTGAAGATATCTTGCTCTTAACAGTATTGTCGCTGAAATCCACTCCTAAATAGGTAGCGCTAAATCCCAGAATCTTTTAAATTTGAAGTGATATCAGGGATTTTTGTTGTTAGATAACGAAAGTCATTGATACTGGGCTAACAGATTTAACTTTTTTTATTCTTTAAGATCATTGTTGAGGAGTGAGCGTGAAGAGTACCATTTTCAGACCCGTCTCCTGTCTACTCGGTCTTGCGGCTTTGACAATTGTTAGTAGCACTTTGTCCGCTCGTGCCGAGACGCCTAGCAGTAATTCAAACATCTTAGAATCGGAATCTGTTCAGGCAACCAACAGCGTGTCTACTTCTGCTGAAGTGCCTAGCACCGATTATTCAGCCGTTGGCGTGGGGGCATCTGAGCCAACAACAGTGCAGACAGAAACATCAGTTTCTACTGCTCAAGTACCCGTCAACAGTCCCAGTGTTGCCCAAAATACCGAAGACACAACCCAAGCAGCTAATCAGCAACAAGTTGATTTCGCCTCTCTTAGCGAGTCTCAAGCTGATTTCTCGATTCAAGGACCAACCACAACTGCTCAAGAGCAGCAAACAGCGTCCGATGCTGTGGAGGCTGCTTCTAGTGTCGCTCAAACAAATTTAGAGGCGTCAGAAGCATCTGCTACCTCTTTGAGTTCACAGCCAGCAGAGGCTAACACTGAGGAGACAGACGCCAGCGTTGCTCAAAGAAATTTTGATCCCGGCCCACCTACCCGTGGAGGCGAAAGCTATATCGGGGTCGGTCTCAACATCGGCGTTAGTGACGATGGCACACCCTTGGGTGATACTGGCTTTGTGATCAACAGCAAACTTGGTCTCAATAGAAATCTCTCATTTCGACCAAGCGTCATCCTAGCCAATGACGCTGCGTTTCTGTTACCCGTCACCTATGACTTTGTGCTACAGAGTAGCGATCCTTTTGAACCTGCTCTGTTTGCTCCTTTTATTGGTGGTGGTCCTGTCATCAGCACTGGCAATAACAATAATTTCGGTGTTCTGCTCACTGCTGGCGTTGATTTACCTATCTCCAGAGCATTAGTTGCCAACGGTACGGTTAATTTAGGTTTCATCGAAGGTGCGACAGATGTCGGAGTTGTCGTAGGTATTGGTTATACCTTCTCTGGCTTCTAAAGCTGTAGAGACGTTCCGCCCCAAGGAACGTCTCCATATCTCTATTTCCCGCTAGTGAAAGCAGAAAGCGCCGCTAGCGATAATGAGCTTTGTGAGAACCTTGAGCGACAAACCCTAACTATTAACGAAACTTAATTCCTCGTTTTCCTATTGCTCTGCAACAGAGGCTAATAGCAGTAAATTAGCACCTTAGATATCCGGGCTGACTTTACCCGTTACTTTGGGCTTGCCGTCTGATTCTACGAGCCAAGTATCGTAGTCACCAATAACATCACCGTTTTCATCAATATCTACGTTGCTACTAGCTCCTTGGTAGTTGATATCCTCTCCTTGACGTAATAGTTCCATCGCTTCGCACACATCCGTTACTTCCTGACCAGGAGAGTTAGAAACTTCACTAATTTTGCTTTGAATGCCTTCGCCAGTGTTTGCCTTCGCGGCTTCCGCTGCCAGCATCAGCAACACAGCAGCATCATAGGTGTGCGGCACGTAGGCAGTCACTGGCTTGCCAGTTTTTTCCTTCCAGAGGTTGGTAAAAGCCTCTAGACCCTCACCGTGGGCTCCAGGCACAGTGCCAACTGCTCCAGTAAGTAAGAACTTGCCATCAGAAGTTTTGCCAACTTGCTGGGGGAAGTCGTCTGAGTAGACACCATCAGTCAACATCACTGTCTTACCATCAACTAAACCTTGCTGATAGGCAGACTTCAGTAGCAAAGAGCCAGTTTCTGCATAAAGAACAGCAGCCACTGCTTGTGGATTACCACTAAAGGCTGATGCGGCTTCTGTTTCAAAGGTTGTGGCTTTGGGATCGTAGCGAGTTGGTTTATCTTTGTTGACTACAGTGCCTCCTAACTTCTCGAAAGCTGAGACAAATTCTTTTTCAAAGCCAACACCGTAGTCATTATTAATCACAACAGTAGAAGCACTCTTAAAGCCTTTCTCAATGGCGAGTTTGGCCAAGGCCCGCGCTTGGTAGGTATCTGGGGGAGCAGTACGCGCCCAGTAACCATTAAAGTCTCCGTCCTTAGCCTGTTGAGTAAAGACAGGGCTAGTGCTGCCTGGTGAGATCATCATCACCTGATTGCGTACAGCGATTGGTAAAGCAGCCGAGGATACACTACTAGCAAAAGCACCGATGACGCCAGCAACTCGATCAACCTCAGCTAGCTTAGTCATTCCCCCTGCACCAGCGTTGGGGTCAGTTTGGCTGTCTTCTATCACCAAGCCGACGGGTTTACCGTTGACACCACCACACTGGTTAACCGTGTCCACTGCTAACTGGGCTGCATCAGGGAAGACGGCACCAATTGAAGCTAAGTCTCCAGTAGAAGGTGTTAGCGTGCCAAGTTTTAAGCCATCTTCTGCGCCACCGCTAGAGCTAGTAGTGTCTTGACAAGCTACTGCCAACACCCCCGTCGTCAAGGTGGTAATTGCTAAAGCGAAGGCACTTAGCCTTCTAGGTAACTGATTTGCCAATCGCGCAGGCTTCTGTAAAGCAAGACCATAACTTAGATCATTATTTGAAACTGGTTTCTTCATCATGCAAAGAACTTATCAGTCAAAAGATAGTCAAAACATATAATTTTATTATGATCTTGACCGAATTGATTTATCTAATTCTTCTCTGAAGCCCGTGGGCTAGAGCAAGAAAACTATAATTGATTTTTTGAACGGAGAGGGAGGGATTCGAACCCTCGGATAGGACTTACGTATCTATCAACAGATTAGCAATCTGCCGCTTTCGACCACTCAGCCACCTCTCCAGGCGGACAGTTCCTTATAGTAACAGCCATTGTTGCGAGTGTCCAGCATTTGGCTCAAATTCACGCATTGACAGGGTTTGTGGAAAGCTTTCTCTGGTTGTGAGAGTGAGGTTATTTCTCTAGCCAATCTATGGGCAGGGGTAAAGATTCTTGTGAACTAGCAGCCTAAATAACGGTATCAAATTATACTTGAGGCCAAAGGTTACTTACCTCAAAAGTGATGAAACCATACCTTCCTCAAGATGATCCTAACGCCTCACCAAGACAAGATTGGCTGAAGAAAAATCGTGAAGATTACCAGTTTAACTTCAACTATTTGCCGCCATTGCCGATCATCAAAGACGTACCTTTAAAGGAAAACTTCTCACCTGAGTATATTGCCGAACGATTACCACTAACCATTAAACTATTGTCTGCCAATGACTTGGCTATACGACTTCAGTCCTTGTGGGATCCTTTTGATGACCTCCAAGATTATGAGGACTTTTTTCCAGTTCTGCCACCTCCCAATGTCATCAAAACCTACCAAACCGACGAATACTTCGCTGAACAGCGGCTCAGTGGGGTAAATCCCATGGTACTGTCCCAAATCAAAGAATTACCACCGCATTTCGCTTTTACTCTCCAAGAGTTCAGCCAAGACTTGCAAAACAAGTTTGGGCCCTCCTTGAATCTGGAGAAAGAACTTCAAGAAGGAAACCTTTACCTAGCTGATTACACCAGCCTTTCCTTTGTTCAAGGAGGTACGTACCAAAGGGGCAAAAAATATCTGCCCAAACCACTTGCCTTTTTTTGGTGGCGCAGTTCCGGTTACAGCGATCGCGGAGAATTAGTACCCATAGCTATTCAAATTGTGCCAGAGTTGGGTAAATTAAGCCCAATTTTGACCCCGTTTGATCCGGCTCTAGTCTGGTTCTACGCCAAGACTTGCGTTCAGATTGCTGATGCCAATCACCACGAAATGAGCAGCCATCTATGCCGAACTCACTTGGTGATGGAGCCAATCGCTGTTGTCACGGCTCGACAACTAGCCTATAACCATCCTCTTGGTGTACTGCTCAGACCTCATTTTCGGTTTATGCTCTTCAATAATGACCTAGCTCGCAAACGCTTGGTCAATCGGGGGGGTATTGTCGATAATTTGCTAGCGGGAACCTTGAAGGAGTCTCTACAAATTACCAAAGAAGCCTACTTCAAAAATGCTCAAGAACACTGGAGTCTCGATCAGTTCGCCTTGCCTACAGAAATCAAAAATCGTGGCTTGGATAATCTAGAGAATTTACCCCACTATCCCTATCGAGATGATGGCATGCTGCTGTGGCAAGCTATCAAAAAATTTGTCTCTGACTACCTCAAACTCTACTACAAAACCCCGGAAGATTTGAGCCGAGACTACGAATTGCAAGCTTGGGCTGCTGAGTTGGTTGCCGCAGAAGGTGGCAGAGTCAAAGGTGTACCAGAACGGATTGACACTGTAGAGCAATTAATTGAAGTTGTTACCGCAATTATCTTCACCTGTGGTCCCCAACACTCTGCTGTGAACTTCACCCAGTACGACTACGTAGCATTTGCTCCTAACATGCCCTTTGCCGCCTACCGACCAATTCAAGCAAATCCCACTATCGACCAGAAAAGCTTCTTATCGTTTCTGCCACCCCCAAACCAGGCGGTTGACCAACTCAAGATCATGTTCGCACTCTCGGCCTACTATTACGACAAACTAGGCTACTACGATTATCCCTTTGAAGATCCCCAAGCAGAAGCTATTGTTAAGCAATTTCAACAGAATTTGAACGGAATTGAGCGAAAAATTGAATTACGTAACAAGAGTCGCTTAATAGAGTATAACTACCTTAAACCTTCGTTAGTTCTTAACAGTATTAGTATCTAGAGCAATACCGCAGGAGTGAACCTAAAGCTCCGATAAACAAAGCCAACTCAGACTAGATTCTGAGAATTAGTTCTCTGATTCTAGGTGCAAAAATAGGGAAAAATCATGGACAGTAAAAAAATCCTCCAGGCCCACAAAATACAACTCCAGGTTTCGTGGTTGATAGATAAAGTTGGTTATGATAGCCCCCTTGGTAAAAGTATCCGTTTTATTACTTACCTAATGGACGGCTTATTGGTGCTCAATGCCTGGAGGGATTTTCTTGTAGTGCGCCAGCAACAAATAGGAAACAAATTTCTCGCTGTGGATCAGGCAATTATTCATAGCTCCTACTCTGGTGTAAGAAAACTGATGCAGACTGAACCGCAATGGCGGGGAAATGATTTGGGTATCATCAGAATCTATGCTCCCAGTTACTTGCTCGATAATCCCCTGAGTTTAGGGACTAACGGAGCAGAACATACAGGGGTTCGCGCCGTGTTGGAATACGCTTTGCCAGAACCATTAGAAAGAACGGAAGTTATCGGGCGTCTAGTAGATCAATTACTCTTCAATGCTGCCCAACGAGGAAGATTGCATATTGGCGAAGATCTACCAAGGATGATCATTGCTATTCTGCACCAACTTATCTTCCAGATAACCCTATCTGAACAAGAAATCTCTGCATCGCTTGACTATACAAAAAATTTGTTTTTTGCCTCCTTACCAGAACCTATTCTAAAAACTCTTCTCAAAGGCAAAATTCAACCACAAATTGAACATCGACAACGTTTAATTGCAAAATATAAGCAATCGCCACAATGGCAATCTTATCGGGAAATTGGCACTCAATATCGATTAAACGAACACCAGATTGTTAATAGCATTTTTGATATGATTCATATTGCTGGAACCGCTGGCACAAGTGCACTTTTAGGTTCTGTAATTGGCGTTTTATGCCTAGAAGAAACCGTGAGGAATAATGTCGTCTCAGAGGTTAACTCCCTCTGGAACGGAGAGGTAACTCCCAATGCAGGGGCGATAGAAAACTCGGAACTCATAGGGAAAGTTATTCTGGAAACAGCTCGTCTTTATCCTCCAGTACGATTCGTCAGTCAACTTGCTCCCGAAGCGGGAGAAGTCGAGATTGGTGGTAAGCAATGTCCATTCCAAAAAGGGACACGCCTGCTTGGTTCAGTCTTCACTGCCAATCGTGACCAGAATAAGTATCAAAGACCAGACAGTTTTGACGTTACACGAGATAACTCTGATATTTTATCCTGGAACGGCGAAGGTCATGAGCGAGCCTGTCCGGGCAGATCCTTGTCTATTGGCTTAATTAAGATGTTCTGTTTCTATCTGTTCAAAAAATACCAGTGGAACTCTTTTTCTGAAGTGAAGTGGGACATGGAAAAGGTACGCGCCGTTACACCCAATGACTTAGTGTTATCTGGCTTTTCTCAACGCTCGGTGTAATTGGCTTATTCTGGCAACTAGAGTATCAATAATCAACTGAAACTTTTATCTTCTGAATAATAACTACTCTACAAGACTTTTTGGAGCATGAACTAAGTTGTCAATCGAAAAACAGCAACTCAATAACATTGCGACTTGGATGATCAATGAACAACAAACTAAATTGCCAGAGATACTACAAGGCGTATTCTTTATGGACGGGAATCCCCTTCCTGACGATTGCTTAACCATGTACGATTCACGATGGGATGCTGATAGGCTAATTTTATATCTAGCCGTCTTTGCTCCCCGAAAATGGACATTTCATGACTCAATTCCTGGGTTGATACTACTTCGTTTAGTTCAATTTTCACAGTTGATCTACGAATTTCAGTTCGAGGATGAAACTTTACGACGTGCACAAATCACACCTGTGATATTAGGATGGCGTGTACCCAAACAAATTGCCGATTTCTCCCTGTGTCGAGAGAACAATAGTAACGGAGATAGTTGGCAACGCCGCACCTCCTTGTTGGGTGGACTTATCCCCAATAACTATACACTCCGGCGGATTGTAGACAAAAACGGTCAATACACACCAGCATTCCCAGACATGCTCTCTAAAGTTAACAATAAGTGTTTAGCGATCGCCAATCAAAGGATGATGAGCTAATAAATGTGGTCTCAAGCGACCATACATACAATAGACTATGTGGTCTTGTGAGACCACATAGCACTTTCTAGTAATTCCTGTATTTCAATTATCATTACTCCTCTAAAATTCTCTCAAAGTCTTGCCAACTAATATTTTTTAGTAACAATTGACGTCCAGGTGGAACTATTAATTGATTCAGTTCTAATTGCATAATCTGATTGACTTGAACCTTAAAATATTTACTCATCAACTCGTTCGGCAAATCTCAACTTAGCGGAACGAGAACGAGGATTTTCTGCTTGTTCCTCTTCCTTTGCCATAATTGGCTTTTTCGTCAGAACTCTTAATAGGGAAGAACCTCGCAAAGTATGCTTAACAATTCGATCTTCTAAACTATGAAAACTAATAATGCCAATTTTGCCTCCTGGTTTTAACCAATTAGGTGCTCTAGCCAAAAACTTTTCTAGAGAATCAAGTTCTTGATTAACTACAATACGCAAAGCCTGAAAGACACGAGTTGCAGGATGAATTCTGCCATAGCGGTATTTACGCGGCACACTATAGGAAATTACTTCTGCTAATTCAGTAGTACTTTGAAAAGGGCGTTTTTCAACTATTCGTCTAGCAATCCTACGCGATAATCTTTCCTCTCCATACTGATAGAAAATATCTGCTAGTTGTGCCTCTTGCCAGTGATTAATTATTTCTGCTGCTGTCAGAGACTGATTCTGATCCATGCGCATATCTAAATCAGCAGTATGACGGAAACTAAAGCCTCTCTCTGTAATGTCTAGCTGGGCAGAACTAACCCCTAAATCGGCGATAATGCCATCAAATAAAGTATTACCTGGCTCGTATTCGGCAAAATTACCCCGCCAAAATTGCACGGTATCTCCGTAGGCGGCTAACTTTGCTTGGGCAGCAGCGATCGCATTTGCGTCTCGGTCAATTGCTGTAAGCTGTACGTTGGGTGCTGTTGCCAAAATCAACTGGCTATGTCCACCCCCGCCTACTGTAGCGTCTAGGTAATAACCACCGGGGCAAATAGCTAAACCTTCAACTAACTCCTCACTCAACACGGGGACATGTAAAAACTCCGATGTCTTTTGCATAACTCCTGATCCTCCAAGTTTCAGAACGGCACTTTTGGCTTAGTAGTTCTCAGTTATAGTTTGAGTGTGTTTCTTTTTCTGGATGTATTTGCCGTAGAGTTTAGTTAAAGGAGTAGCACTCAAGCCTTGGGCAAAAATCGAAGCACAAATCATCAAAGAGCAAACTAACCAAACCTCTTCTACACCAGTTCGACGTAGAGAATAACCAGCATAATAGATAGCAGCCACACCAATTGGACCAAACCAACCGACAAACATTGCCTCTGGAAAGTTTTTGATGGGTTTGATCAATCGATGGAGTAATAAAATTGCCGGAAGTCGCCGCAGGATTAGTACAGCTAGAACTAAAACTAAATTCCACCATCCTAGAGACCACCATTGTTGCCAAGGGATGGTTAAGCCAAGTAGAATGAAAATCGGCAAGGTAAAAAAGCGATTTATTGCCTCTTGGAAGTTTTCTTCCTCTGCTCTTTCACTACCCTCAATTACGTGATCAAAAGCTAGTCCGGCGATAAATACAGCAAGGACGCCATCAGTACCTATTAGCTGAGCTCCGCCTAGTACGGTGAGGCTCAAGGCGACAGTATAGCCGAGAAAAGACTGACGTTCAATTGTTTTTTTGCGTTCCGCCAATTTCAAGAGACAACCTGCTAAGTAACCTAAAAGTACACCACAGAAGATAGCCACACCAACTTCCCACAAAATCACCCGAGTAAACCAATGGGATAGTAAGTCTGTTAGGGAAGCTTGAGCATCTCCAGAGGAGAATTGTTCCAGCATCAGGATAGATAACAGCACTAAAGGATAAGCTAAGCCATCATTAGCACCCGATTCAGCCGAGATCAGATGTCGCAAACGTCGGGGGAGATTATCTTCAGCAACAACGCCCGTCACAATGGAAGTTGAGACAATTGGGTCAGTTGGTGTAATTGCTCCCCCAACTAGCATTGCTTCCCAAAAAGGTATTTTTAAAATCCAATAAACAAGCAAACCACTAGCAACCCACATTAAGGGCATAACTAATCCTAGGAGAATAGCAAGAGGTCGCCAATTTCTGAAAAAGTAGCCTTTCGGTGTTCGTAGGGCAACCCCCATCAGTCCGATTGCCAACGTAAAGCGGGCAGTTTGTTCAAGAAGATGCTCCTGTGGTATACCCCAGTTGGTAGAGTTAACTACTCCTAAGGCAACTGGACTAAGTAAGATCCCCAACAGCAGTGCTGTTAGAGGGTCGGAAGTCCACCAATTACGCCGGAAATAGTCCGATACAAGTCCAAGGAAGAGAACTATTGCACCGATAACCGTTATTAGGATATTTAGTTCATTCAAGGGTAGTACTCCTATGCTCGAAAAGTTTAAAAATATCCTGGATGAGGCTCACTTGGTTGTCATAGCTACAAAAATGCAGACAACCTGGATTGATTTGTTCCCATGTAAGCATGGTGTCTCCGCTAGCAGATAATCAGATCTATCCCACGAGTTAGGAGATTGTCTTAACAAGCACATTTCCACAAGTATTATCTAGTTCAGTCAAGAAATCAGCCACGAAAGTGACTTAAGGTTGTTCCTGAACTTATTTCTGACGAGCTTCCCCAACTAATGGTGTAAGTCAGGGAATAACAAACTATTGTAAATCTTGCCAAGTTCTTGACAATTATTGCCTAGAGTTTCATTTGCTTGCTATTTTTCAGAACATAATTAACTCTAGAGAATTTGGTGCTGTGGTTAGTTCAAAGAAGAATCTACTTGCTGTAGGTCTCTCAGTTGCAATACTAGGGAGCATTTTGGGAAAGTTGGCAATTGATAATTACCTCTCTTGGCAAATTGCTGGAACCAGCAGCGATATTGCAGAAGCAGAAGAGACTGGTAAGTCAGAAAATAACGAAGTTGATGCTAAAGCTGCTGAAAGACAACAGAAGTTAAAGATAATGCTTCAAGAAGCTTTACAAATTTCTGAAACGACTATTGATGGTAAAGCCTATGGTATAGAGTGAGAAATCGAAGATAATAAACCTGTTATCGAAGTATAAATTAATGGCAAAGAAGTTTTTGTCGATGCTGAAAACGGCGAAATTTTTGGTATAGACGACGTGATTTATTGAGTAGTACTTGAGACAGAGATAATGCTTGATTGAGTAGTGCGATCGCACTGTAATCTTTGCCTGCTACCTATCGCAAATCCTCTAACTTTCTCAGTAAAAGGTTTACAAAGACAACAAAAGCTCCTCCTTCTTCTGGGGTTGGATCGACAAAACGATGGGCGGAAGGATTACGAAAAGTACCAACAATCCCTGCATACAGATCTCGATATCCCTGCCTCTCAGCATCAATTGAAAATTTGGATGCTAAAGTACCCTTGTCAGTAAAAACCTTATTGACAAGAGCTAGACCAACACAATTAGCATCTAATACACCGCCAACATCTCTCAGGCGATTTTCTAAAACGCGACAAGCGTTATTTACAGCAGAATCCCACATCTTCGAGTCAGCACTTCCAGCACCTAAAATCGGTAAACATCGCTGTTTTAACTCCTCATCTAGATTAGTGATATCAGCTAGTGGTGTTAGATGCTTAACAAAAGATGTGTCTGGGGCGCTAAAGTTGTTATCCACAGCTTCATAAGCTTTGCCAGTGAGGGTACATCTATCGACATTTCCTAAATCTTCGTACTGAAGCAAGCCCTCAGCATGAAGTGCCTGTATAGCTCCCTTTTTCATATCTGGCAGCGTTCCACTGTAACCAGAAATGGACGGACCGTGCAGAAGCCGAGAGATTATAAATTCTTCAGATAGGTGTCCTTGATTGACCTGTTGGACGAACCATCGTAGAAGGTCTTTTTGGGTAGGCGTCAAGTTATACATTGGCTTGGCTTTCAGTATCTCTTCACAAAGACCATTGTAGTGAGCAAACTAATGTTCCTACTGCTCTGCCAACTATTCTACAAAGCTTCCATGTTCCCCCGAAGCTAAACCTTAGATCGTATCTGCTATTACCCCAAGCCATACAAAGCGGCTGGGTATGCTGTTGTGAATCGTGAAAGAAGGATAGCAGGGATACATAACGCCACAAAACTACCTTTACGACAACTCAGCCTGCAAAAAAGCGATCGCACTCTCCCAACTAACAGTTTGACCAAGCAGGGAGCGGGTGAATAGCTCTTTTGCAGCTTGGTTTCGTGCTGATGCTGACGGCTAAAGACACGACAACAGACGAAATTATTGGGCTGGATGCTGGTGCAGATGATTACCTCGTTAAGCCTTTTGAACTAGAAGAACTTACGGCGCGTATTCGTGCCTTGCTGCGTCGTCCTCCCCAGATGCAACAGCCTGTCTTGAGGCGGGGTGAACTGACCCTTGATCCGGCTTGCCATATCGTGACTTATGCCGGAAACTCGCTAGATTTGACTCCTAAAGAGTACTTAATTTTAGAGTGTCTGTTGCAAAATTCGGGTCAGGTTTTCACTCGGTAGATTGTATAGCTCTTCTTGATCAGCCATTCCCCTTCAACGCCAATACAGATACCAGAGCCGATATTCTCGTCTGTTGCCCTCAGTCTCCATATAATTATAAATAGTGCAACAAAAATAAACATAATCTGAGCAATTAGCTTAGTCAATACCAATGCTCTTTAAATCTAATAGAGCAATACAAAATGAACACACCAAGAGACAATAAGCTAATTGCTAGCAGCTAAAAGCTAGCAGCGAACCGTTAAGGGAACCGAATCATCAGTAATATATGGCACAACTCGAGACTAGAACCGAACCCATGGTTCTCAACATGGGTCCCCACCACCCCTCTATGCACGGTGTTCTTCGCTTAATCGTCACCCTAGACGGTGAGGATGTAGTCGATTGCGAACCGGTGATTGGTTACCTACACCGGGGTATGGAGAAAATTGCCGAGAACCGCACGAACATCATGTATGTTCCTTACGTTAGTCGGTGGGACTATGCGGCAGGGATGTTCAATGAAGCAATCACCGTCAATGCGCCAGAAAAATTGGCTGATATTGAGGTGCCCAAACGCGCCAGCTACATCCGAGTGATTATGCTGGAATTGAACCGGATTGCTAATCACCTGCTGTGGTTAGGGCCATTTTTGGCTGACGTTGGTGCTCAGACGCCTTTCTTCTACATCTTCCGTGAACGGGAGATCATTTATGATTTGTGGGAAGCTGCTTCAGGGCAACGATTGATCAATAACAACTACTTCCGCATCGGTGGTGTTGCTGTTGATTTACCTTACGGTTGGGTAGATAAATGCGAAGACTTCTGTAACTACTTCGATCCGAAAGTGGACGAGTATGAGAAGTTAATCACCAACAACCCAATCTTCCGTCGCCGTGTAGAAGGTATTGGTACTGTCAGCCGCGAAGAAGCAATTAACTGGGGATTATCTGGCCCGATGCTGCGCGGTTCCGGTGTTAAGTGGGACTTGCGTAAGGTTGACCACTACGAGTGCTACGACGACTTTAACTGGGAAGTACAGTGGGAAACTGGTGGTGATTGTCTAGCCCGATATTTGGTGCGAATTCGCGAGATGCGCGAATCGGTCAAAATTATCCGCCAAGCCTTGAAAGGATTACCAGGTGGTCCTTACGAGAACTTGGAAGCCAAGCGTATGGCAGAGGGCAAAAAATCCCAGTGGAACGATTTCGATTACCAGTTTATTGCCAAGAAAATTGCCCCCACTTTCAAGATTCCTGCGGGTGAACATTATGTTCGCCTCGAAAGCGGTAAAGGTGAACTAGGTATATTTATCATCGGAGACAATAATGTCTTCCCGTGGCGCTGGAAGATTCGTGCAGCAGATTTCAACAACTTGCAGATTTTACCCGAACTCCTACGGGGTGTAAAAGTTGCTGATATCATGGCGATTCTCGGCAGTATTGACATTATCATGGGTTCGGTAGACCGTTAACTCAGACAACAGTCAACAAAATTGATTGAGGACACAGGCAATGTCTGTGTCCTCACTGCTATTTCTCCAGAATTAAGGGGTATTTTTCAACAAGCCACACCTTGGATAAAAGATTTTGGGAAATTTTCCTTGCAATATAAGGACTTATCAATCTCAAGATATCTTTCGTTTAAGTTTTCGGCAACTAATTTAATTATTTTAATCTGTAGAGTTCGCAGTAAATTGAGTTTACTTGATCAAGCCAATTTCTAGTTTATTAAAGCTTGATTTTTTCAGATCTGTAAAGCCAATAGCTCTACTCTTCTTCATTCAGTTTAATCACCATCTTAAAAAACAACTAATTTCCCTAACAATCTATCAACCCTTCCACAAACATTCCATGTTCCCCCGAAGCTAAACCTTCCTGCAACACTGACAAAACTTTTGCCATATTTCCTGCTAACAAATCAGCTGCGGCTAACCACAATCCCGGAAACACTCGACTCCGCATCACATTATCTTCATCCACTAGCAGAGAAACATACTCACCCTGCTGCAAGTAAAACCAATCAAGTTTCTGCTCGAATACTTGCCAAACAATATACTCTTGAACTCCATTGCGACGATACGCCCGTTTCTTATCATGCAAGTCGAGCGCCACACTACTTGCTGCAATCTCTGCCACTAACTCCGGCGCACCCTAAATATAATCATCATCACTCAGTCTTGTCTGTCTTGTCTGTGCACCAGAATTTTCGTTAATCAGCAGCACGGCATCGGGTTGGGGTTCATTGTCCAAATCTAAACGAACAGTGGGTTCAATAGACCTCTTGCAAAAGTCCAGTAAAAAAGAGATAAATAGGTCAGTATGAGGGAAAATAATGACCTATGAAAAGGTGAAAGACCTAAAACCCCAAGAGTTCAAACGCCTTTGTGGAGTTAGAAAAGAGACGTTTGCTAAGATGGTTGAGTTAGTGGAAACAAATGAAAAACAGAAGATAAAAACCGGAAGACCGTCCAAATTAAGTCCAGAAAATCAAGTATTGATGACGCTCGAATACTTACGAGAGTACAGAACTTACTTTCATATCGGTCAACATTGGGGACTTAACGAATCAACAGTATATCGAATAATTCGTAAAATAGAAAATATTTTAATCAAGTCAAAAGAATTAAGGATTCCGGGAAAGAAACAACTATTGAAATCGGGAAACCCAATAGAGATAGCAGTTATCGATGTAACTGAAACTCCCCTGGAGCGTCCTCAAAAAAACAGAAAAAGTTCTACAGTGGCAAGAAAAAAAAGCACACTTTAAAATCTCAACTTATCGTTGAAAAAAACAGCAAAGAGATTATCTGTATTGCATGCGGCAAGGGTAAAGAACACGACTTTAAGTTGTTTAAACGGAGTAAAACCAATCTAAAGACAGAGATACAGTGTCTCGGAGATCGAGGATATCAGGGAATAGCGAAAATCCACAAACAAAGTCGGATACCCCATAAAAAACCCAAGAAGAGCAAACTATCAAAAGAACAAAAAAAAGAGAATCATAAATTAGCTTCAGAGAGGATAGTGATTGAACATGTTTACCGTCGCCTCAAAATATTTAGAATTTTATCCGAGCGATATCGCAACAGAAGAAAAAGGTTTGGTTTACGCTTTAATTTAATTGCAGGCATCTATAATTACGAACTTCGTTTGAACTCAAATTAGTTAGCTGCCGCTACTTTTGCAAGAGGTCTAATAATCAAATTGGGCAAATCAAGCTCACTCCACTGATGTTTGCAGAGTGAGGAGGCTTGTTCCTGCGTCTAGGCGTAGAAATCAGTTTCGTAAAGGCTTGATGCCGATATTGCTATTTCTGAGTTAGTTCTAGCACCTGGATGGGTGTTTCGCAACTTCAATCTCTCTAGTGTAGACCTGAATTCCACAATAAACCTTTTGCATAAATTGAATCAATTTACTCTCTGAAGTTGGGACACTATTTATCAGCCCATAATAAATAATCTGACCTAAACTAGGGAGCAGTATCCATCCGTGCAATCTTTAACACGCGTTCTGGGAAGCCTCAACTCTTACCGCCTAATTGCTAGTGGCGCATTTATTAGTCTACTGCTGCTGACGGCTGCTAATGCCATAACCCCACAGCTATTCCGCTGGGGTATTGACCAAGGTATTGCCAGCCAAAACTGGATAATTATCCAACAAGTTGCAATTGCTATGGTCTTAATTGCCTTGGGGCGGGGTATATTCAATTTCGGTCAAAGTTTTTGGGCAGAAAAAGTTTCTCAAGGTATTGCTTACGACTTACGTAACCAAATTTTCCGCAAAATTCAAAACCTTAGTTTCAGTTATCACGACCAAGCTCAAACTTCACAGCTATTAACCCGTATCACTAGTGATGTAGAACAAATCCGCACTTTTATTGGTACAACTTTAATTCAGGTGGTCAGTTCAATAGCAGTACTGATTAGTGTTGCAACTATTTTGCTAATTATGAATTGGCAACTGGCACTGATTACCTTAGCCTTAGTGCCAATTGCAGGAATTTTGCTGGCTCAGTTTATCATTAAAAACCAAAGGCTTTTTGGCAAGGTACAGGAGCAACTTGGTGACCTCAATGCTGTTTTGCAGGAGAACCTTATTGGGGTTCGTGTCGTCAAAGCTTTTGCCCGTGAGTCTACAGAAACATCTCGCTATACCAGGCTGAATGATGAACTATTGGCAGTTAATATACAGACAATTAACGCCATCGCCAATACCTTTCCTCTAATTTTTTTGTTGAGTAACTTAGTTACTTTAGCTGTTGTGGGCTACGGTGGCGCACAAGTTATCGGTGGCTCCTTTTCAGTAGGTGAATTAGTGGCATTTAATTCCTACTTATTGTTCATCCTTCAGCCAGTTTTGCTCATTGGTTTTGCGGCTCCGGTAATTGCCCAAGCAGCAGCTTCTGCAGAACGGGTTTATGAAGTAGTTGATACGGAGATTGAAATTCACGACCGCCCTAGTGCTACGCCTTTTAATAAATGTGGTGGTCGCATTACCTTTGAAAATGTACATTTCCGCTATCCGGGAGCGATAACAGAAGCACTTAAAGGTATTTCTTTTGAAACTAAACCACAAGAACTAATTGCTATTCTGGGAAGAACTGGTTCTGGGAAAAGTACGATTATGAATCTAATTCCCCGCTTCTACGATGTCACAGGTGGGGCAATTCGTATTGATGGCCGAGATGTACGGGATTTGACTTTAGAAAGTTTGCGATCGCATATTGGTATTGTCTTTCAAGAGACTACGCTGTTCTCTGGCACAATTCGTGATAATCTCGCTTACGCTTCCCCAGATGCTTCCCTAGAAAAAGTAATTGAGGCGGCAAAAACAGCTCAAATTCACGAGTTTATTACCAGCTTACCCGAAGGCTATGAAACGATTGTCGGTGAGCGTGGAGCGGGTTTATCGGGTGGACAGAAACAAAGAATTGCCATCGCGAGAACTCTCCTCACTGACTACCGAATATTAATTCTAGATGACAGTACCTCAGCCCTCGATGCCAAAACTGCTGCTCAGATTCATCAAGCCTTAGATGAACTGATGCGACGCCATACCTGCACCTCATTTGTGATTGCTCAACGCATTACTACTGTACAGAAAGCTGACCGAATTTTATTAATTGATCAAGGACAATTAGTAGCCCAAGGAACTCACGAAGAATTGATGGAAATTAGTCCTCTTTATGGCTCAATTTTGGAATCGCAAGTTAAGGTATCTAGTGCTGTGTAATTTGAACTTCTGATACCAAGTTGATAGCATTTTCTATTTTATATTTGGAACTTCTCCATAGTTACCTCAAGTGTGGGAGAAGTCAAACTAATCCCAGCTTCAGCAGCGCAGCTTCAGCAGCTCTTTTTTCTGCTCCTTGCTTGCTACTATCTTTGCCAACACCATAAACTTTGTTGTCAACTAATACTTGCGCAGTAAATTCTTTAGCATGATCTGGTCCCGACTCAGCAAGAATTTGATAATTCGGGGGATTACCACGATGTTTTTGTGCCCACTGTTGAAATCGAGTCTTAGGATCTATACGAGATTGATTGAGAACTATATCATCAGCTACTGGCGTGAACAGAAAATCTATAAATTCACGAACATCATCAATTCCTGAGTCGAGAAAGTAAGCACCAAGAATGGCTTCAAAAGCGTCACTGAGTAATGCTGGCGATTTTCTTCCCCCTTCGTTTTGAACTCCTTTACCTAATCGCATTTGACCACCAATATTAAGATTCTTCGCTAAGATTGCCAGTTGCTTTTCGTTAATTAATTGAGATCTTAGCCGTGATAGATCACCTTCTTTCATCTTGGGATAACGTCGGTAGAGCAATGCTGTAACCAGGAATCCCAGCACTGCATCACCTAAGAACTCTAGACGCTCGTTATCCCCTCCTTCTTCTGGACATTCGTTGGCATAAGAGCGGTGAGTTAAAGCCTGATGCAAGAGCTGGCAATTTTTAAAATTAGGTAGTTTAACTATTGTTAACTCCCTCCATAATTAATCTGGGTAAATCATCGATGAAATAACACTCATGGGCAAGTTTTTTGAGTTTTTTACTATCTGAAAGATGTCGAGCAAAAATGATAATTTGCTTGCCCCGACACTTCAAAAGACGAATAACATGAGCATAGTCTCCATCTCCAGCTACGAAAATAAAAACATCAGGTGGTGAGTCACTCTTAACCGCATCAATGCAGTCAAACATGCACCTGTAATCTGCGCTGTTCTTGATATCTAGTAAAGCATCGACTAAACAAAAATTATGTTTTTTCAGTATATTTTTCGCAGAGGCAAATTTTTTCCAGCGCTTAGCGTAAGCCTTTTTATTAACCAAATCCCCCCTAAGCTGTCCAAAAATAATTAAATTTTCGGCTAGGTTTGTATCTGAGATGTTTTCATAATCCCAATGGATAGACACAGAGAACTTTGACTTCATTGTGGGCTGAACTGAGGTTGCTTGCATGACTTTTTTCATGGCTAAAAATTAGTGAACTAATAAGTCACGCAACTAGCGCACATCTGGAGATTAGTTAAAAACCTAAAATCTCCTCAGCAAGATTTGATAGGAAACACTTGCCCAACTACGTCAATCTGGCTTAGCTAAATCCTTAACACGGTCAGCAAGCCAATTCTACCTTCAGTTGTGGCAGCAATAACTATGCTTAGAATATTTCCTCCTACTCCCACCGAGCTAATACTCAGCGCGAGTAGGAACAAATGTGCTAAATATAGTTGCTACTTAGTGTATCTACTCATCCCTTGCTCAATGCAGTTAGATGCGTATACACTTATGCAAACCTAAATTTCCTCAATTGTCAACTAACTCGATACACTACCCGTCAGCGTGAAAATAGTTGACGGCTTTGCTAAAGGGATGACCATACTTTTTACTTGAGCTGAGTTAGGGCAAAAAATGAAGAATCAAAAGCTTGAATCGGATTTATCCGGATTGGGTTAATTTTGCCGCGAAAGTAAAACAGTTGAGTAACTTCAGTATCGCCCCATCTTCCGGATGGGGTTTTTTCCTGATTCTCAAACTATACGTATCAATCTCGTATCCACCTAGGGTGGCAAATCTCTATTTCAGTTTTCAGATAAGCTCTAATTGAACCTTTTTCATTGAGAGCCATTCCATGAGAGGCACTACCGCCGTTGTTGCATCAGAGCAAAAAGCTAATGAGCAACTTCCAACTCTGCAACGCCTATTTCAGTATCTGCAACCCTATCGCCAAGAAGTCCCTATTGCTCTGGGTTGTGTGATTATTGGTGCTGCTACCCAGGCAATCGGCCCTTTCTTAATCGGCTGGTCAATTGACAATCTGATTCGTCCTGGCAACCTTAGAGGATTGCTGGTGATGCTAATTATCCTAGGTTGCGTCTACTTGGGTGGTATTTTGGCCATCCGTGCTCAAATTTATCGCGTCGGCTCTATTGTACAACGGGTACTTGCTCAATTACGTCAAGACATTTTTCTCAAGGTGCAAAGCCTTCCTATTAGTTACTTTGACCGCAGTGAAGCTGGTGATTTAATGAGTCGCCTGCTTAATGATGTGAGTGTAGTTAACCAGGCTTTTGGTAATACAATACCGCAAATTCTGGGCAATACTTTCAGCTTGTTGGGAATTATCTTAGCGATGTTCTTGATCAATCTACAACTGGCTTTAGTGAGTAACTTGGTTGTGCCTCTAATGATTATTGCCACGGGATTATTTTCTCGTTGGGCAAGAGCTAAATTTCGTCTAACTCGTCAGACAGTTGGCCAACTTTCCACTAAGCTGGAAGAGGACATTGGCAGTGTCCGCGAAGCCCAAGCCTTCAATCGGGTGCAACTGAATATTCAACAGTTCGACAGCCTCAATGCTGCCAACCGGGATGCCAACATGCAAGCGGTAGCAATTACCTCTGCTTTTTTACCTTCCATTGATGTGCTAAATACCCTGGCTACAGCAGGAGTGTTGGCCTATGGTGGCTATTTAGCCGTTACGGGAGCGGCTACAGTGGGGACTGTAACAGCCTTCTTACTCTACGTACAGCAGTTTTTTCGACCCATCCAAATCCTGAGCCAATTTTACACCCAGGCACAATCAGCGATCGCTGGATTAGAGCGCATATTTTTGTTACTTGATGAACCTTCCCAACTGAAAGATGCACCAGACGCGATGGAAATGCCCTCAATTAAAGGTGAGGTAAGTTTCGAGAATGTTGCCTTTGGCTACAATCGTGATCAGTTAGTGCTCCAAGGGGTCAATCTCTGTGCTCAACCAGGACAGATGATTGCCTTGGTAGGGTCTACTGGGGCAGGTAAAAGCACGATTATTAACTTAATTCTGCGCTTTTATGATGTGTCCGGCGGTGCAGTCAAGGTAGATGGGATTGATGTACGTAGCGTTACCCAGAGAAGTTTACGCTATCAGATTGGCATCGTCCTACAGGACAATCTTTTATTTGGGGGTACAATTGCTGACAATATTGCCTTTGGCCGCCCTGAAGCGACACATGCCGAAATCGAAGCTGCGGCTCAAGTGGCCAATGTCCATGAGTTTATCACCCAATTGCCAGAAGGCTATTGCACCCAAGTAGGTGAGAGGGGTGTTAGCCTCTCTCAGGGCCAACGACAGCTAATCAGTATTGCCCGTGCTGTTTTAGTCGATCCCCGCATTCTGATTCTGGACGAAGCCACCAGCAGTATTGATACTCACACTGAAGCTTTGGTACAAGCTGCGATCGCTAAATTACTTCAAGGCCGTACTAGCTTCGTAATTGCTCACCGCCTCAGTACTGTCACCCAAGCAAATCAGGTTTTGGTAATTCAGCAGGGTCAAATTGTAGAAAGAGGAACCCACGCCGAGTTAATTGCTCTGGAGGGAGTCTATGCCAAGCTTTACGCCCTACAATTGGGGATGGCTGCTCCTGTATAACTATAATCAATTTCTACAGAGCTATTCTAAAAATATCTTAACTTTGGGGTTTTTAAGCCAAGAAGTTGGGGAAGCGAGAGAGAGAAGAACTCTACTTTTGTTGCCAATAATAAGCATCAAGTTTCTTCCCTTGCCTTTGGGAAAACAAGTAAAGTCGTTGATAAATTAGTTCAAACCCGAAACTAGTACTTTTGTTAAGTTTGTTTTCTTCTTTAGACTAATGCTCAACAATTATTATTGCTAAGAGTTGGATTCTTTGTTTGCCTACTGAGAATAATTAGAGAAAAAGTTATTTTGTAGATTTAAACAAGTTGTTTGTTGTTTATTAAGTAACTTTATCGTCTTGAGATATTAGATGATTACAGAAAGATACAGCTACTGAACTTAATTAATTGATTTACAAAAAAAAGCTGAATTTTTTCAGATTACTAGAGAATATATGGTGAATAATATAAATATAGTGCCACAGGAAAGCTAAATTCTTAAGTTTATTTAAGCAGCCACGAGTTAACCAAAGCTGTCGAGTTCTGCCTATATACATTGGAAAAACCTCTAAATATTTACCTGTATAGGGATTGTAAGGAGAAAACGAGATTACTCAAAACCAGACACTCTCTTAAATAAGTAATTAATATAACAACTTATACTGATTCAGAGAAAGAATTAACTATAGGTGGACAACAGATACACCGAGATAAAATAGGCAGTTCTCACAATTTATCTAGGATTGCTATAACCCTAAACCGCTAACTAAGACTTATGACCTCAACTAACCTTAAGCCTGAATTAGAACAAAAATCCCAGGCTGAAGCCACCAAGAAGACAACGAAGCAAAAACATCCGAGCGGCGATAAGCGTTTCAAAGTCCTCGACATCACTATGAAACGCAATCAGTATCGCCCTGATTCCCTCATTGAAGTACTCCACAAAGCACAGGAAGCTTTTGGCTACTTAGAGGAAGATGTCTTGCTCTACGTTGCACGGGGGCTCAAACTGCCTCTGAGTCGTGTTTATGGTGTGGCCACTTTTTACCACTTGTTCTCCCTGAAACCGAGTGGAGATCACACCTGTGTGGTTTGCCTAGGCACCGCTTGTTATGTCAAAGGGGCGGCAGAGTTACTGGATTCATTAGATCAGCACACCCACCTCAGCCCAGGCAAAACAACCCCAGATGGCAAAATGTCGCTACTGACGGCCCGTTGTATTGGTGCTTGTGGGTTAGCGCCAGCCGTAGTCTTCGACGGTACAGTAGCTGGCAAACAGACGTCGGATTCGGTAATCGAAAAAGTTACAGGATGGTTGGATTAGGGTTGAAGGTTACAGATTATTGAGTCTAAGTTCTGTAATGCCTCTGCTTTGATTGATCACATTTCCCGAGTAAGAGAAGAGAACAAGATGGATTTAGTTGAACTACTCGAAATTGGACAGCAAGAACGCGATCGCCAAAAGGGTATTCGTGTTCGCTGCTGCACAGCGGCTGGGTGTCAATCCTCCCAGTCGGAGGCTGTTAAAGATGCTCTAGAATCGGCCGTCAAAGAAGCTGGTTTACAGGAAGAGGTACAAATCTCTGGCGTCGGTTGCATGAAATTTTGTGGCCGAGGGCCACTGGTTCAAGTTGAGCCAGGAAATATCCTTTACGAAGAGGTTACTCCTACTGATGCTGCTTCAATTATTGCGGCCCTCAATGGTGGTGCAGCTACGGCAGAAAAAGGAGATCCCAATCATCCATTTTTTACCCGCCAGCAGCCCATTGTCCTGGAAAATAGCGGCAAGATAGATCCAGAGAGGATTGAAGAATATATTGCTGTCGGCGGCTATCAGCAGCTATACCACTCCATCCAGGAGATGAAGCCAGAGGACGTGGTAGAGGAAATTACCAAAAGCGGCTTGCGAGGACGTGGTGGTGGCGGTTACCCCACTGGCTTGAAGTGGGCAACAGTGGCCAAGATGCCTGGAGAACAGAAATACGTCATCTGCAACGCCGACGAAGGAGATCCAGGGGCGTTCATGGATCGTAGCGTCTTAGAAAGTGACCCCCATCGGATCATTGAAGGCATGGCTATTGCAGGCTACGCCGTTGGTGCCAATCACGGTTACATCTACGTCCGGGCTGAATATCCCCTAGCGATTAAGAACCTACAAACAGCCATTAAACAAGCGAAAAAACTGGGTATTCTGGGCAGCCAAATTTTTGATTCCCCCTTTGATTTTAAGATTGATATCCGCGTCGGTGCTGGTGCCTTCGTTTGTGGAGAGGAAACTGCCCTGATTGCCTCAGTCGAAGGTAAACGAGGTACTCCCCGTCCTCGTCCTCCCTATCCAGCAGAGTCAGGTTTGTGGGAATGTCCTACCCTGATTAACAACGTCGAAAGTTTTGCTAACGTCCCGGCGATTATTCGTGAGGGCGCTGCTTGGTATGCCAGCATTGGCACCGAAAAGAGCAAAGGCACAAAAGTCTTTGCCCTCACTGGCAAAATTCGCAACACCGGACTCATCGAAGTACCCATGGGTATCAGCTTGCGGGAAATTATCGAAGACATGGGTGGTGGCACTCCTAACGGTGAGGTTAAGGCAGTACAAACTGGCGGGCCATCTGGTGGTTGCATCCCAGCTGAGCTATTCGATACGCCGATGGAATACGACTCTCTGATTAAATTAGGCACCATGATGGGTTCTGGCGGCATGATTGTCATGGACAACGACACCAGCATGGTAGATGTAGCGAAATTCTATATGGAATTTTGCCGGGATGAATCCTGCGGTAAGTGTGTCCCTTGTCGCGCCGGAACAGTGCAAATGTACGAGATGCTCAATAAAATCCTCAAGGGAGAAGCCACCCTTAATGATTTAGAACAACTTGAAGCACTGTGCGCCGTAGTCAAAGCCACCAGTTTGTGTGGTTTAGGCCAGACGGCACCGAACCCGGTACTGAGCACTCTGCGCTATTTCCGGCATGAGTATTTGGAACTACTTAAAAATAACTCAGATAGCTTGAACCTAAATGGCACCAGTAAAGAGGCATCTGCACTCAGCCGTTAAGTCGCTGGGTAATCGGTAAAAAGTTCCCTGTTTTCTTTCACCCATTACCCAAAATAAGAGGAGAACAAGAGATATGTCAGTCAAGACTCTAACAATTAACGGAGTCCCCGTGGCAAGTCCCGAGGGGACGACGATTCTAGAAGCGGCCAAAGAAGCAGGTGTTTGGATACCTACTTTATGCCATTTGGAAGGAATTTCCGATATTGGTGCGTGCCGATTGTGTTTGGTGGAAATTGCTGGTGTCAATCGGCTATTGCCTGCCTGTGTCACCCAGGTAGCAGAGGGGATGGAAATCTACACCGACACAGAACAGCTTCAAGAATATCGACGCATGATCCTGGAGATGCTGTTTGCCGAAGGCAATCACTTCTGTGCAGTATGTGTGGCTAATGAGAATTGCGAATTGCAAGATATGGCCATTGCCCTGAAAATGGATCACACCCGTTTCCCGTACCGCTTTCCTGTACGAGATGTTGATCTTTCCCACCCCCGCTTTGGCATTGACCACAACCGCTGCATCATGTGTACTCGGTGTGTGCGGGTTTGTGACGAAATCGAAGGCGCTCACGTCTGGGATGTGGCCGGTCGTGGTGCAGAGGCTCGTGTAATTACGGGTATGAATCAGCCTTGGGGAGCAGTAGATGCTTGTACTTCCTGCGGTAAGTGTGTCGAAGCTTGCCCCACAGGTGCCATTTTCCGCCAAGGCTCAACAGTAGCAGAAATGACACGCGATCGCTCCAAACTGGAATTTATCGTCAACGCACGGGAGAAAAAAGAATGGACAAGATAAGATTGGCAACTGTTTGGCTAGCTGGTTGCTCCGGCTGTCATATGTCCTTTCTCGACTTAGATGAGTGGCTGTTTGAATTGGCAGCTCAGGCAGACATGGTTTACAGCCCTTTCGTGGATCCTAAAGAGTTCCCGAAAGACGTTGATGTGGTATTGGTTGAGGGTGCTGTGGCCAATGAGGAAAATTTAGAAATAATCCTGAAAGTCAGAGAGCGTAGCAAATTCCTCGTTTCCTTTGGTGATTGTGCCGTAACAGCCAATGTCCCAGCAATGCGGAATATGTTGGGGGGTACAGAACCCGTCCTAAAACGCTGTTATCTGGAACTGGGAGACCTCAATAATCAGTTGCCCAAGGAAAAGGGTATTGTGCCAGAACTACTCGAACGAGTCATGCCAGTTCATGAAGTTGTGAAAGTAGATATGTACATACCAGGTTGTCCACCCTCAGGGCCTCGGATTCGAGATGCGATCGCTCCCCTACTCAGAGGCGAAAAACCTAAAATGGAAGGGCGACACATGATTAAATTTGGCTAACTCTTGATTGATGTTTTGTTCTTAGTCATTCGTCATACTGTCACAGACCAGCTTTAGTCATTGACCACTAAAAAATGATCAATGGAGGTTCTTACCATGATGAAAGCAGCAGAGATTATGACCAAAGATGTCGCTACGATTCGGGGTGCGGCGACGGTGGTTGAGGCAGTAAGAATGATGAAGGAAAAGAACTTGCGTTCTCTAATTGTCAACCGTAACCACGAGCAGGATGCGTACGGCATAGTAACTGAGACAGATGTCGTTTCTAAGGTAGTAGCTTTTGGGAAAGACCCTAAGCAGGTGCGTGTTTATGAAATCATGACTAAGCCCTGCGTGATTGTCAATCCTGACTTGGGTGTAGAGTACGTGGCGCGGTTGTTCGTCAATGTCGGCATCCGTCAGGCACCAGTGATCAAGGACGAACTACTAGGAATTGTCTCCATGAGTGACATTCTGCTCAGAAGTGACTTTATCGAACAGCCCAAAGCCCTGATCCTAGAGCAAAAAATTCAGGAAAGCATTGAGTATGCCCGCACCATCTGCACTCAGAAGGGACCAACTTCACCAGAGTGTGCCGTTGCTTGGGATGTGGTGGAGGAACTCCAAGCAGAAGCTGCTCATCAAAAAGTCCAAAAACTGGAAAAAACTGCCTTTGAAGAATACTGCGAAGAATATCCCGAGGCAATCTCAGGGCGGCAATATGAGAATTGGTGTAGTGGATAGTGCCAAAAAGGTTTGGGTCAATCCGAGGTAATCACTCCCCAATTCATAGATACAGTAGTTTTTATTTCACTGAAATACAACTATCTTAAGTTGTCAGGCAAAAGAGTACTTTAAGGCGAGCAAACTAACAAAAAAGATTGTAGAGCATGCAGTTGTTTACTAATGCAGGAATCCTAGATAAACGGCAAAAATTGCCTATTGCATCTCTTGTCCATCTGTAGTTAATCTAGCTTGTCAATCATTGAGGAGTGATAGATGAATATCCTCAATCCTTGAGAAAACTAAACGTTCCTGTTCGTAACGAACAAAATTATGGCTGGTTTTGTGTCAAAGCTAGAGTAATGCCTGCCGCCTGACCAACGCCCTAAAAAGAATTGATATTAATTAAAACGGAGAGCATCTTATGTCAAAAACAGTCGTTATTGACCCAGTAACTCGTATTGAGGGTCATGCGAAAATATCTATCTTTTTGGACGATACCGGGGAGGTATCAGACGCCCGTTTCCATGTCGTGGAATTTCGAGGCTTTGAAAAGTTCTGCGAAGGTCGCCCGATGTGGGAGATGGCAGGGATTACGGCGCGAATCTGCGGCATCTGTCCCGTTAGCCACTTGTTGGCGGCGGCAAAAACGGGCGACAAAATCCAGGCGGTCAAGGTTCCCATTGCTGGGGAAAAACTACGGCGGATGATGAACCAGGGGCAAATTATCCAGTCCCACGCCCTCAGTTTCTTTCACCTCAGTAGCCCCGATTTTCTCTTGGGTTGGGACTCTGATCCTGCTACCCGTAACGTGTTTGGCTTAATGGCTGCTGACCCAGATCTCGCCAGGGGCGGTATTCGCTTGCGGGAATTCGGTCAAACAGTGATTGAATTGCTAGGGGCGAGGAAGCTGCATGCTGCTTGGGCAGTTCCCGGAGGTGTGCGTACACCTTTATCCGACGAAGGAAGGGCATGGATTAGCGATCGCCTTCCTGAATCCCGCGCCACGATCCTTAATGCCATTGAGTTGTGTAAACGGCTTCTTGATCAATTTACCACCGAGGTGCAAACCTTCGGTAATTTCCGCTCCCTGTTTATGGGTTTAGTCGGCAAAGATGGTCTCTGGGAACACTACGATGGCCACCTGCGCTTTGTTGATTCCGACGGCCAGATTGTAGCTGATAACCTCAGCGAAGATGACTATCTGGACTTCCTGGGTGAAGCAGTGGAACCTTGGTCTTACCTCAAATCCCCCTACTATAAGCCACTAGGTTATCCCGATGGTATTTATCGAGTCGGGCCTCTAGCGAGGGTCAACGTTTGCTCAACTATGGGTACACCCTTAGCGGATAAAGAGTTGCTGGAGTTTCGCCACCGTGCTGGTGGGCCAGTTGCCAATTCCTCCTTCTTTTATCACTATGCCCGCCTCCTGGAAATCCTGCGCTGTGTTGAAGGAATTGAACAACTAGTCGATGACCCGGATGTTGTCTCCAAACATACCCGTGCTACTGCTGGGATTAACCAACTCGAAGCTGTCGGCGTGAGTGAAGCACCACGAGGCACTCTGTTTCACCACTATAAGGTAGACGAAAAAGGTCTAATTGAGAAAGTCAACCTGATTATTGCCACTGGCCAAAACAACCTGGCGATGAATAAAACGGTGGCTCAAATTGCCAAGCACTATATCCACAACAATAAAATTACCGAAGGCCTATTAAACCGCGTAGAAGCAGGAATTCGTGCCTATGACCCCTGTCTAAGCTGTTCCACCCACGCCATTGGCCAGATGCCTCTCCATGTCCAGTTAGTTGGCACATCGGGAGAAATTTTGGATGAAGCCTTACGTAATTAAAACAGTAACCGAGGACTTTGGGGCATGAGCAGTTCCACCTTTGCTACCAACTTGAACAACCAAGTCGAGCCAAAACCGATATCATTCTTAGTCATCGGCTATGGTAATACGCTACGGAGTGACGACGCTGTCGGTCAACAGGTGGCCACTGAGGTAGCCAGGTGGGAATTGCCCCTAGTGTACTCCCTGGCGGTACATCAACTAACACCTGAACTCGTAGAAAAGATCAAGATTGCCGAATGCGTAATCTTTGTTGATGCCTGTCCAATTACTGAGGAGGCAAGTGTAGTACAAGTACATCCCCTAAAGCCAGTTACTACAGGTAATTTCTTACTTGGTCATACCAGTGACCCCCAAGCCCTCCTAGCTATGAGCCAAGCAGTTTACTGTTATGCTCCTCTAGCTTGGTTAATCACTATACCAGCGATTAACTTCGAGTTGGGCGAAACTCTTTCGCCCATTGCTCAGCAGGGGGTAATTACTGCCCTGGAAAAAGTTCGCCTCTTAGTACAGCCTCAGGCAAAAGAGAGTCAAGATGCATGAAGTCGGGATTATGGAAAGTACCCTGGATATAGCCTTAAAACACGCCCAGCAGCAAGGTGCCAGCAAAATTCACCAACTAACCATGCGTGTCGGTGCTATGTCCGGCGTTGTACCAGATGCTTTAGAGTTTGCTTTCGATATCGTAGTCAAAGGCACTATAGCCGAAGGCGCACGGTTAAAAGTAGATTATCTTCCCCTCAAATGCTACTGCCCCCACTGCCGCCTAGAGTTCCAGTCTGACAACCAATTTTATGAGTGCCCCCACTGCCACTGCATCAGCAGTGAGATTCGACAAGGGAAGGAGTTGGAATTGAGTTCTCTAGAAGTCTCTTAGTTTATCAAAAATAGCGAAATAGTATAAGCAGTAGTTCTCTAAAAATATACAAATATTGTTCTTTTGAAATAGCAAAATAAGGTCAATTATGTGTAAAACTTGCGATTGTGCTACTACTCCTGGCGAAGTTACCATTCATAGCCACGACCATCACCATCCTCACGATCATCACCATCACGATCATCACGGCACATCTACTATCAAAGAAAGCCGTACCATTGACATCCATCAGGGGATTTTTGAGAAGAATGACCGATTGGCAGAGCGAAACCGTGGCTACTTTATGGCCAAAGGTGTTTTTGTCCTCAATGTACTCTCTTCTCCCGGTTCCGGTAAAACAGCCCTCTTGGAAAGAACCTTAACTGAATTGGGAAGTCGTCTCAAAGCGGGTGTGATTGTTGGAGATTTAGAAACCGAAAATGACGCCATCCGTCTGCGTCGCACTGGCGCACCAGCAGTGCAAATTACCACAGGAGGCATTTGTCACCTAGAATCGGAGATGGTGGCACGAGCAGCCTCAACTTTAGACCTAGATGCCTTAGACTTGTTAATTATTGAGAATGTCGGCAACTTAGTTTGTCCAGCCGCCTACGATTTGGGAGAAAACCTGCGAGTAGCCCTATTATCGGTTACAGAAGGGGAGGATAAACCCCTCAAGTATCCCACTCTGTTCCACAGCGCCCAAGTTGTCGTGATCAACAAAATAGACATTGCTGAGGTGGTAGGATTTGACCGAGAAGGTGCGATCGCTAATATTCAACGTGTTGCTCCTCAAGCGAAAATATTTGAAGTCTCGGCACGAACTGGGGAAGGCATGCAACCTTGGTATGCTTATTTAGAAAAGCTGATGCACTTGGTCAACGGGACACACTCACAACAAGAGCAATTGAGGGACGAATCGGGTCATTCTGAGCTGATCTCAGCAGAGGTTTAAATCGCTAATTGTTAATAGAAAATGGAAAATTGAGCTGTAGGCACTCCTCTTCTGGCTTACAGTCTCAATTTTCCATTTTTCGTCTACGCAGCAATAATGAAGTTAAAATCGCTCTGCCCTGACTATCTTGGGCATTCCTTACCAGAACTAAAATTAGAGGAGATGACCAATATGGCTGATTTTTAAAATTTTGTGAAACTCAATAGTAAACAGCCAACTCCTACTATGGTTGATGGTCTCATGCTAGATGATATACCTCCAGTTTCGCCAGCACACTGGACAACAGCTCGTCAAGAGATACGTGATTGGTTGCACGAACAGTCTCCGTCTTTAGCAGAGTTATATGAGAGTGCAGTGAGTTTAACGTTTGAAGTCCAGCTTCCCGGTCGGGTTCGACTTGTTGCTCATTGTCTTCGTGAAATCTGCAATCGATTACCTGATCGTGTGGTCGTACTTGATAAAAAGGGTAGTCAAGTGGATTATGTCAAAGAAATGAACAAAATTGCAGATATTTGGCAGAAAAATGGTTTCAAGCTAGATGGAACACTTCCCAACTCTGGAATGAGTTCTGAGGACAGTCTTCCTTCCTCTTTGCCTGACATTATGATACCCCGTGAGCTTTTTCTTCCCATTGCAGAACTACTCAAAGAACATGTGGAGAAAAGTTCCACACTTGAACGCAGAGCAAGAGACTTTTTTGAAAAGTGTATTCCTGACAATCAGGATTTTCCCGACAGGTTGTTTCCCATAGGAAACCAATGGAAAGATCTCACGAATTGTCTTGCAAAGAAAGCACACGATAATGGTACAGTCGATGCCGACTACGATGAGCAGGAACTCCTGTCTCGGTTTGAGTTGTTCGAGTCGTTGCTTAGCCCATTGGCTCGAAGTTTCTACAGCACTACAGATAAACTCGATGAAATCTTGGAAGACACCAACTCCTGAACAAGTTGAGAAAGCCATAGCCCTGATTGTTCACCCTCAGCAAAGCTCTTACTTTTTCAACCGTCTCCAAAATCCTAAGTGGATTTCCCCACTAAAGAAAAGAGATGTCTTTAAACATCCTCCCCAAGTCATTCGTGATTCTAGCGAGGGTACTGTTAGCTTCCCACCTTGGGCTGAGTCTATTTATCTGGCGCGAATGGCTAAGCACGACCCCAAAGCGGTTTTAGAAATTGCTAATTCGACAGAAACTGACAACCATAGAATCCACGCAGATTTTGTTGAAGCCGTGCTTCAGATGCCTCCTGAAGAAGCGGTGAAAATGGTTACTAAAATTAAAGCTTGGATAAAGTCTCTTGACTCGTCATTTGCCCTTCTGCCAGACAAAGTGGGCGCTCTTATTGTGCATCTTGCTAAGGGAGGTCAAGTTAAAAAAGCACTCGAACTAGCTCGGTCACTACTTGCAGTTATGACAGACTCTATAGCGGAAAATGGAGAAGCGAACGAAGGACGAGTTTACCATCCCCGTCCTAAACCACGAACACATCTAGATAACTGGCAATACGAACAGATTCTCAAAAAGTACGTGCCGGAGTTGGTGACAGTAGCGGGTGAATTAGCACTAACGATGCTTGGCTACCTTCTCTATGATGCTATTAAATTTTCTCAATACCCTGGAAAAGGAGAAGAACAACAAGAAGACTCCTCTATATGGGATGATGGTTCAATTTACTGGCGACCTTTAATTGGGAAGCATCCCCGAAACGGCCATCCTTATGAAGTCAAAGAACTTTTGGCAATTGCAGTCCGGGATGCAGCAGAGCAAATTGTAGAAAGCGATCTTTCAAAGATGCAATCGCTAATCCTAATGTTGGAAAAATGGGACTGGCGAATCTTTCATCGCATTGCACTTTACCTGATTCGTAAGTATCCAGACACTGACCGCCATCTTCTCACTGAGAGATTAGTTGATCAGAAGCGTTTCAGCAATTCCAGTAGTTACGAAGATTATGAATATGTTTTCTTAGCTAAAGAGTATTTTGGCGATTTACCAGAAGAAGAACAAGAAAAAATCTTGGATTGGATTGAAAATCCTAATTTTGACTTGTCTTGGTGCAAAGATCAAGAGAGAAGAACACAATGGCTGCAGTATTGGCAGCTAAACAAGCTGACTCCAATAAAAGATAGTCTTCCAGTCAAGTGGCAACAGCGATATCAGCAGCTAGTAAAAGAGTGTGGCACTACTGTTGAACTTTCCGATATTGTTTTTGGTGGGGTAGGTGGCATAAGAGAATTAGGCATTGAGAGTCCTAAGACTTACTCAGAATTGGAGTCTATGAGTATTGAGGAGTTAGTCTCCTTCTTAAGGACATGGCAGCCTGACTCTAGGGACCCTTTTGAGCCTGGTTCATCAATTTCAGGAGTAGGGTTTCAACTATCTAAACTAGCCGAACAAAATCCTGAACGCTTTGCACTGGCAGCTGAACAGTTCCAAGAACTACACCTAACGTATTGTTGGCAGTTGGTTCGAGGACTACGTAGTGCGCTAGCTAACAACAAAGGGCAACAAGGAGAACTCAGAGAATTTTCTTGGTCATCAGTTCTAAAACTCTGTAGTTGGATAGTACAGGAATCTCAACCAAGTCCTGAGTGTGAGACAACTGATGATAGCCGTGATTCAGATTTACGTGAAGCTCGTCGAGCAATAGCAGATTTACTAAGAGTTGGTTTTACTATTAAAGGCAATAGTAAAATTCCATTCCATCTTCGCAGTAAAGTTTGGGATACATTAGAACCTCTCACTCACGATCCAGATCCCACGCCTAAACAAGAAAAGGATTACAGTATCCCAACTGATAAATCACCTAGAGATTTGAGTAATCTTTCAATTAATACTGTTCGCGGTGAAGCCATGCATACAGTAGTACGCTACGCTCTCTGGCTTCGACGATACTTTGAGCAATTGCCTGATGGCTCAGAACTAATCAAGAAAGAGTTTGACGAGATGCCAGAAGTTCGACAAGTACTTGATGAGCATCTTGACATAGACAAAGAACCATCTCTAGCAATTCGTTCAGTATATGGTCAATGGTTTCCTTGGCTCATGCTGTTAGATGGAGATTGGGCAACTCAAAATGTGGCAAAGATTTTTCCGCATGATGAAGCTTTGAGCGACCTACGCAGCGCTGCTTGGGAAAGCTATATCAGATATTGCTCTGCCTATGATAATGTCTTCGACTTACTACATGAAGAATACAGCTATGCTGTTGAACGGAGTAACATAGCCTGTGGTGATAAACAATTGACAGAAAGTCTTGCCGAACACCTAATGACTTTCTACTGGCGTGGGAAGCTCCATTTGGATGAACCAAGAGGCTTGCTAGCACTGTTCTATACCGAAAGTTCTGATGTTATTCGAGGCTATGCTCTCAAATTCGTAGGGCGAAGTTTGCGTAACACAAAAGAAGCTATAGAACCACAAATTCTTAATCGACTTCAGCTACTTTGGGAAAGACGGCTTCAGGCAGCACACGCAGCAACGCTACCCGCTTCCTATACTAATGAGCTTGCTGCCTTTGGCTGGTGGTTTGCCTCGGCGAAGTTTGAGGACTCTTGGGCGATTGCTCAGCTCACAGAAGTTCTTCAGCTTGTCGGTCAGGCAGAGCCTGAGCACCTGGTATTTGAGCGCTTAGCTGCACTTGCGGATAAAATGCCAGAGTCAACTGTTGAGTGCCTCAAGCTGATTATTGAAAAAGACCAAAAGGGGTGGGGCATCTATAGCAGTCACGATGAGATAAAAAGCATTCTTGCTACTGCTATTCAAGGGAGCAACGATACAGCGAGACAGAGTGCTATAGAACTTGTTCATCGCCTAGGTCAGCTTGGTAACTGGGAGTTTCGGGAACTACTTTCTCTCAGGAGCTAATCATTCACCATAAAGCTAACAATAGAATAGTACGCTCTAGCTCCATCCACAGTAGTTACTTTTCCTGCGATCGCTGACATTAGGCTTTGTACCTGGTTTCCAGCAAACTCCCCTCGCTCCATAATCTTTTTGTAAACTGGGCATCCTCCCTGCCAAATATTTCTAAAAAAAACCAACAACAAACGACCAATGACCAAATTCTGTGTACTGTTGGTAGATTGGACATAAGCGACTGCAAACTATAGCCAACAGACAGAGGTGGTCCTGATGAAGCGAAAAAATCCAAATATTTTCAGATTAGTCTCGCAAAGCAGTATCTTCCTTTCAATTTTATTCCTACTGTCTGTTAGTGTTGCTAAAGCCCAGTCTCCCGGAGCTAATGCTTCAGCGCTGACGATTGCCCAAGCACTCTCTGCTCAGGAACGGCAAGAACTTGAGCAATTACGACAACAGCAGCAATTACAAGGACAGGTTGAAGCTGAGGCTAATCAAATCTTTAGTCGCACGACTACCCTGTTCAACATTTTACTCATCACTCTGGCTCTGCTGATAGCTGCCACGCTCATTGCTTTGTGGCGGCTGCGACGGGCCGTGGTTTTGCAGGTTGCAGAGCTTGTCAGAACCCATCTAGAGGAGTTAGGTGGCTTAGAAAGTCAAATTGCTAGTGCTCATCAAAAAGTTAACAAAATCCTGCGAGAAGCTGAAGGCATCACCGATCAAGTAGACAATAAAGCCAAAGCCTTTCAACAGGAAGTCGGAATCCACAGAGAAACCCTTTCGGGACTACTTTCTGAGCTTTCTCAGTTCAAAACCCAGACTGTAGAAGAACTCAGAACCCAGCTCTTAAGGGCGCAACAAAAGCTAGAACAACTGGAATCAGAGTTTGTCGCTCAAGTTTCTGAGTTAGATTCGGCTACGCATCAACACAAAGATTTGGCTCTGCAAAAACTGGAAAAATCTGAGCAAGAGTTTTTTGAGCAACTCGCGGCACTTCAGTCAGGGGTTCAGGAACACAAGGAACTTGTCTGGGAAAATATCACTAATCTACAGTCAGAGTTTACCCCCCATCTAGCAAAACTCCGCAGCGAAGCCCAACAGCAAGTCCAGCAACACCAAAAACTTACCAGAGAAAACCTGGAAAATCTAGAGACGGAGTTTGCCGCTCAACTCTCAAAGCTTTACTCAGGTGCTGACGGACGCAAGGAAGAGTTATTTAATAACTTAGAAAAGCTCAAATCTGACTTTACCAGCCAACTGTCTGAACTGCTCTCAGAAGTTCACCAGCGCCGAAATTCCCTCTCAGAGAACCAGCAGCAATGGGAAGCCGATTTGGCGGCTCGGCGCTTGGAGTTAGACTCTGGTACTCAAGCTCAACAAGAAGCAATTCGCCAGCATCTAGAGCAATGGGAAGCCGATTTGGCGGCTCGGCGCTTGGAGTTAGATTCCGGTACTCAGGCTCAACAGAAAGCAATTGAGCAGTATCTCCAAAAACTGGAAGCTGAGGTTGCTACTGGGCGCTCAGAGCTAGACTCAGAGACTCAAGCCCAAAAAGAAGTAATTCGCCAGCATCTACAAGAACTGGAGGCAGAGGTTACCTCACAATTGTCTGAGTTGCAATCTGGTGTTGAGGGACGCAGGGAAGAGATATTTGAGAATCTGGAGCAATCTGAGACTGAATTAGCTGCTGAGTTGTCTGCTTTCAAGTCAGATGTTCAAGCTCAAAGAGACAAGATTCAAAAGAATTTGGAAAAATTGGAAAGCAAGTTTGCTGAGCAACTCTCCCAATTGCAGGCGGATGCTCAAGGGCACAAGGAGGCAAACTTCCAGAACTTGCACAAACTAGAGACTGAGCTGGCTAATGAACTCTCAAACTTACAGTCGGACGCTCAAGCCCAAAAAGATGCCATTCTCGAAAAATTAGCCGAGATTACGCCTCAATTCCTCTCAGACTCATTTATGACTGAGGTTGAGATCAAAATCCAAGCACTCACAGGCCAACTTGACTTGATCAAGTCTAACCGTCCTCAGCTATTTTTTAGAGCTGAAGAATACATAGAACAGGGCAATGCTTTGTTGTCCGAGGGACACTATGCAGACGCGATCGCAGTTTATGATAAAGTGAGCGCAACTAAGCCGAATAGCTTTGAGGTGTGGCAGGGACGAGGCATGGCTCTGTGGGAATTACAGCGCTACGAAGATGCGATCGCCTCTTTTGATCAAGCTTTAGATATCAATACCGATAACTTTGATACTTGGTATCACAAAGGCATTGCCCTGATGGAGTTACGGCAGTACGAAACAGCGATCGCTGCCTTTGAGGAAGCGATGCGACTCCAGCCAGATAACGGCAAAGTTTGGCTAAATCGGGGTTTAGCTTTGGCAAGGTTGAAACGCTACGAAGAAGCGATCGCTTCTTACGACAAAGCCTTAGAAATCAAGTCCGATTATCATGAAGCTTGGGTAAACCGAGGGGCAGCTTTAGGGGTGATGCAGCGCCATGAAGAAGCTCTCGCAGCTTTTGATCAGGCTACTAAGTGCCAGCCGGATGATGGTGTTGCTTGGATGAACCGAGGTTTGGCTCTAGAGACATTGCAACGCTACGAAGAAGCGATCGCCTCTTTTGATAAAACGATTGAATTCAAACCTGACTCTTACAAGGCTTGGAACCGCCGAGGCTATATTCTCTTCCAGCTAAGCCGCGACGCAGAAGCTCTGGCGAGCTTTGACAAAGCTCTGGAAGCTCAACCTGACTATGCCGAAGCCTATTACAACAGAGCCATCTGTTATGTATTCCAGAGTCGGGATGATTTGGCCTTCAAAGACTTGCAACGAGCAATTAAGCTTAATCCGAAGTATAGGAAAGAGGCAAAAACCGACTTAAATTTCGATGTGATTCGAGATGAGCAATGGTTCAGGCGGTTAGTTGGCGGTTAAAGTTGAGAATTCTCAATAAAGATAACGAGGTAGATTAGAGGTAACTGATAGCGGTAGCTTTACTGTAAACGTCGCTCCTTGTCCTTCTCCTGGGCTCTCCGCCTCGATAGTCCCATTGTGCAGTTCTACTAACCGCCGCACGATCGCTAACCCTAATCCCAGCCCACCATGCTTTCTGGTGGTGGAACTATCTGCCTGACGGAAGTAATCGAAGACATGGGGAAGCACGTCAGCACTGATGCCCTCACCTGTATCGCCGATGCTGATTTGCAGTTGCTCATTACTAAAAGTCAACTCAATTTCCACCCGCCCTCCTGTTGGGGTGAACTTGATGGCGTTGCCCAGCAGATTCTCGACAATTTGCTCTAAGCGCTGGGCATCTCCAGAAACTAAAGATGAGGATGTCAGACTAGACTCTAATTTTATCCCTTTAGCCTCAGCTACAGGTTGCACTGCTTGAAGAGCTTTCTGAATAACTGGGGCAAGTTCAACGGGACACATATTCAGCAGCATTTTACCTCGCAGCAAGCGCGACATATCCAGCAGATTTTTAATCAATTGAGTTTGCAACTCGGCATTGCGCTCAATCGTCTCCAAAGCCCGCTCAATTGTATCAGGAGTGAGTTGGCGCTCTCGAAGCATTTTCGCCCAGCCCAAAATCATATTGAGCGGTGTTTGTAGTTCATGGGAAACGATTGCCAGAAACTCATCCTTTAAGCGATTTGCCTCAGCTAATTCCTTTGCCTGATGCTGGAGTGCTTCGTAGGCAATTTGCAACTCCCGTCGGCGCAGACTGACTTCTTGAGCTAATGCTTCCAAGTCGTAACTCTGAGTTGCCAACTCCTGCTGCAATAAGTTCCGCACTCGCTTAATCATGATCAAGTTTCCCACCCGTGCCCTTAACTCTTCCACAGAAAAGGGTTTGATCAAGTAGTCCTGAGCACCAGTTTTCAACAGTTGTACCCGTAGCTCATGATCGGCTTTGGCAGTGAGCATAACCACTGGAATTGCATCCATTTCCGGGTGAGAGCGCAGCTTTTGTAACAACTGATCACCACTGAGCAGAGGCATCATCACATCACTGATAATCAGATCAGGAGACAAAAGGAGTGCCTGTTCCAAACCTTTCTGGCCATCAGTAGCGGTGGCGGTGCGATACTCTTTGGCTAATATTTCAGTAATAAACCGATTCATCTCTGGATTATCTTCAACTACCAGCACGAGTGGTTTCTCTGCCGCTTCCTCTTGTAGTGTGTTGCCTGTCTCAGGGCGAATTCGGAGTTCTTCTAGGGCGGGAATTATTATGTCTTGAGTGTCACTCAAACTAAGGGCGCTAGTAGATACAGTGGCATCTCTCGGAGCAGCTAGCGGCAACTCAACTGTAAAGAGCGCCCCCCCATTGGCAGCATCATTGACTGTGATTGTGCCCTCTTGTAACTCTACAAATTCTTTAACAATGGCTAATCCTAGTCCTGTCCCTCCGAAACGGCGAGTTGCTCCCCCTTCCCCTTGGCGGAAACGATCAAAAATAACTTCACGTAGCTCAGTGGGAATCCCTGGCCCGTTATCCTGAATCATAATTTGAGCGCGCTCTGACACGACTTCTCGCCCCGATAGGTCAACATCTGAGGATTGTTCCGTCGGGACTGAGTGAGTAGACAAGACGCAACGGATACTGCCGCCTACAGGCGTAAACTTAAAAGCATTAGAGAGGAGATTTAAGAGAATACGCTGCATCTTTGTGACATCAACTTGTGCCTGCAAAGCATCTGGCGTCTCAACAGTAAAAGATATCTGACGCTCTTGTGCAAGCCCATCAAAGTTAGCTGTCATCAGGCGGAGTAGCTGTACCAAGTCAACTTCAGCATAGTTGACCTCCATCTTGCCTACCTCTAGTTTAGAGACATCCAGCAGGTCGTTCACCTGCTTGAGCAAGAGACGGGAATTGCGATTAATTACGTCCAGTTGGTAGTGCTGTTCCTCATTCAACTCGTGATCACTGAGGAGCCTTTCCGTTGGCCCTAAAATTAAGGCAAGCGGGGTTCTTAGTTCATGACTGACATTGGTGAAAAATTGACTTTTGAGTTGATCGAGTTCTTTAAGCTTTTCATAGAGCGTTGCTAGTTCTTGATTAGCCCTCTCCAAGTGTATTTTTCGTTCTTCTGAAAGCTTGGCTGTTTGCAGCATCGTCAAGGCTTTAGGGACTAAAGGTGGTAGGACAATAGCTGTGGCAACAGAAGCGATTGCTGTCAATAATTTCAATACACCCGAAAGCCAATAAGTAGGATGCCAAAGCGTCCAAACTTCCATAAAGTGAGTACTGGCACAGGCAACAATGAAAGAGCCAAACGCCAAAAACATCCAATGAAAGGGAATTTCCTGACGAGTCTTATAAACGAGATAGGCAAGCGTTGCTGAAATAGCGACGTAAGCAAGGGTAATCAAAGAATCTGACAACACATGTAGCCAGATCAGCCCAGGCTTCCATAGATAACAATGCCCATGAGGAATAAAACTGTTTGCAGCTAAAAGTTTATCCAATAAACCTGTTGGTAGTAGCACCACTAGGGTAATGGCTACTGCTGCTATGCTGTAGCCTAAGTTCTCTCGATTTGCTCGTATCATCAGTCTGTTTAGTGTTTAGGAATCAAGATTCCTTGCGTTTTAGTCTAATCATTTTATAATTCCTTAGCTGGTGCTGATTTATCTACCCTGATATACATCTAGATTAACGGTTAATGGAAAATTAAAAATGGTTAATTGGAGATAGACAATATACAAGAGCTACTAATACACCTTACCTAGTCAATTATCTATTTTCCATTTAGCAGACTCCATTAATCTCTGTTAGTAATTCCTGATAGTGATATTTACCACAGACATGGTCAGTTAGTTGCTTCTAAAATCGGTGCAGGGGACTAAAGGAGCAAACTAACACTTCGATCTCCATACCCTCAGTACCAACCGTACGCCATTTTTAATTTTTCAGCAGCTCCAGAGGTAAGGAATAAATTATGCTCAAGCCTCTCAAACCAAACACTGACCCTGCCTACGATATCCTGCGCTCTGAGCGCCAACCCCTGAGCTCACTCTTTGCCCCAGAGAGTGTCGCTGTGATTGGTGCCAGTGATCAAGCTGGCAGTGTCGGACGGACATTGTTATGGAACCTGATCAGCAATCCTTTCGGCGGGACAGTATTTCCAGTTAATCCCAAACGACACAGTGTGTTGGGAATTCAAGCCTACCCCACCATAAAAGCTATACCAGAACCAGTCGATTTAGCGATTATTGCCATTCCTGCACCTCTAGTGCCAGGGGTAATTGGCGAGTGTGTTGAGGCAGGGGTTAAAAGTGCGATTGTCATTTCTGCGGGATTTAAGGAAATTGGCGCGCCAGGAATTGAATTAGAGCGTCAAATTCTGGAAAAAGCGCGGGGCAAGATGCGCATTATTGGTCCCAATTGCTTGGGTTTAATGAGTCCGCGCACTGGGCTTAATGCTACTTTCGCAAGTACTATAGCTCGTCCCGGCAATGTCGGTTTTATTAGTCAAAGTGGTGCTTTGTGTACTGCTGTCCTTGACTGGAGTTTTTGGGAAAATGTCGGCTTTAGCGCCTTCATTTCCATTGGCTCAATGCTTGATGTCAACTGGGGCGATTTGATTTATTACCTTGGTGATGACCCCTATACCCAAAGCATTGTCATTTATATGGAGTCGATTGGCAATGCGCGGTCATTTCTCTCTGCTGCCCGTGAAGTAGCTCTAACCAAGCCGATTATCGTACTCAAAACAGGTAGAACTGAGGCAGCAGCCAAAGCCTCGGCTTCCCATACAGGAGCCTTAGCAGGTAGTGATAATGTTCTCGATGCTGCCTTTCGCCGCTGTGGAGTGCTGCGAGTTGACCGCATTTCTGAATTGTTTAATCTGGCAGAGGTACTAGCAAAACAAGCCCGTCTTCCCAAAGGACCGCGACTGACGATTATTACCAATGCTGGAGGACCAGGAGTGCTGGCAACAGACGCGCTGATTGGTACAGGGGGAGAACTGGCCCAACTTTCCCCAGAAACTATTAATTCCCTCAATCAAATTTTGCCCTCCCATTGGAGTCATGGTAATCCTATTGATATTCTTGGTGATGCTGACCCGGAACGCTATACTAAAACCCTAGAAATTGCCGTCGAAGATGCCAATAGTGATGGCTTGCTGGTAATTCTTACCCCCCAAGCAATGACCGATCCTACCCAGACAGCTGAGCAACTGAAACCCTATGCACAGCAGGCGACTAAACCAATCTTTGCTAGTTGGATGGGCGGTTCTGAGACCAAGGCAGGTGAGACTCTTCTCAATAGTGCTAGTATTCCTACTTATCCTTACCCAGATTCGGCCGCTCGTTTGTTTAATTTAATGTGGCAGTACAGCTACAACCTGAGTGGCATTTACGAAACTCCAGTACTGCCCACAGGCGAGGAACGCAAAGACGCAACCCTTGCCCAGAAAATGATCGAGACGGCACGCCAATCTGGCCGTACCCTGCTCACAGAACTGGAATCAAAACAGCTTTTAGCAGCCTATGGTATTCCCATTGTGCATACAGGTTTTGCTAAGAGTGAAGCAGAGGCAGTTGACTGGGCGAATTCCCTAGGTTACCCGGTAGTTCTCAAGCTGTTTTCCGAAACGATTACCCATAAAACTGATGTGGGTGGTGTCCAGTTGAACCTCTCGGATGCGGAAGCCGTAAAATGGGCCTACCAAGCGATTAAAGCCTCGGTGAGTGAGCGGGTTGGGGAAGAGCATTTCTTAGGAGTCACCGTTCAGCCGATGATCCGGCTCGATGGGGGCTATGAGTTGATTATTGGTAGTAGTATCGATTCTCAGTTTGGCCCAGTCCTGGTTTTTGGTTCCGGTGGACGGCTAGTAGAGGTTTTTAAGGATAGAGCGATCGCCCTGCCACCCCTCAACACGACTCTGGCGCGGCGCATGATCGAACAAACTCAAATTTATCAGGCACTTCAAGGAGTTCGCGGCCGACGGCCAGTTGATGTTGAAGGATTAGAACAGCTACTGGTGCAATTCAGCCAACTGGTTGTAGAGCAGCGTTGGATCAAGGAAATTGATATTAATCCGCTGTTTGCTTCTTCAGAGCAATTGATTGCCCTAGATGCGCGTGTTGTCCTCCACGAGCTGGATGTTAGTGAGGAGCAGCTACCCAAACTCGCGATTCGTCCCTATCCAACACAGTACGTAGCCCAGTGGACAATGAAAGATGGCACTCCGGTTACAATCCGCCCCATCCGACCTGAAGATGAGCCATTAATAGTTCAGTTTCACAAAACTTTGTCAGAGCAAAGTATCTATTTCCGTTACTTCCATCTGATGAAACTGAGTCGGCGTACTGCCCACGAACGGTTAACTCGCATCTGCTTTATTGATTATGACTGTGAAATGGCACTGGTAGCAGGCTATAAGCATCCAGTGACCAACAAGCAGGAAATTATGGCCGTTGGCCGATTAAGTAAATTGCATGGTGTCGATGAGGCTGAATTTGCCATGCTAGTAAGTGACCCCTGCCAGCGCCAGGGCTTGGGTACTGAGTTACTGCAAAGACTACTGCAAGTTGGTCGAGATGAACACCTCAAGCGTATCACCGCAGAAATTTTGGCTGAAAATGTTCCTATGCAAAAGCTGGCTGAAAAAGTCGGCTTCCGTCTGCGTCGGGTTGCTACTGATTTAGTTAAGGCAGAGATTGAGTTGTAACGGCTAGGGGAGGGAATGGGTGCTAGCAAGTAAGTGGGTATAATTAAACGTTAAAAGCTCACTCAGTTTAGCTCTCTATATTTAGAGAGGTTGAGTTAAGATTAAATTGTTAGAGATGATAACCTACTTTGTTACTTCGATTGGTCAGACCCTCTTTGAGAGCCAACGCCAAATGATCTTCATCTTCAAACATTCTTCCTGATATTTCCTGTGCTTTTATTTGACGCCATTCCCCCTCTATTAGATTCAGCTCCGGACTATAAGTTGGCAGAAAAAATAAATATAATCCTTGCTCTTGCCAGTCTTTTTCTTGCGCTTTTACTTGATGATTTTTATGGACTGAGTAATTATCCATAATCAGAACTGTCTCTACTCCTGTTTCCGCTCAATATTTGGCAGCTTCTTCCGCTTCTTTATTTACTGTTTTGCAAAAACTCTCTTTTTTAAAAGTTCCCAGAGCCAAAGCATAATTAAAACTTTTTTTTAGGTTGATATATGTCTATTATATTGAGCTATTTTCCTCGCTTTTTACTTTGTGGTATTAATTTTTGTTCTCCCACTTTTATCTAACTGTAACTTACTAGATTCCACAGGCTAAAACCAGCTTTTATAAGTATTTTAGCCGTATATTTCCCCTCGCTTCTTCCCTTTTTAGTAGCTTTAAGTCCGCTTTCTTTGCTTCTTTTTGCCTGGGGTCGGGATGCCTTCTCGGACTCGTTTTCGTCCGCTTCCATTTTCTGCCCTTTTTTTGAGAATCTTGCGGATTCTCTCGGCAGTTAATTCCACTTTACGCTCTTTTTTCAGCAATTCTGATAATTGCTCACTATTGTAAGTTCTTGAATGACCATCACAGCAATTTTCCAGATATTCTATATCGGCTTCTCTCCAGGTTCGCTTCCTTCCTGACCTCGGAGCATCTTCTAGTCCGGGAAAACCTTTGAGTATCCATATTTGGATTATTTTCCTCACTGTATTTTGAGCACAATTCATCCAAGAGGCAATTTGATTGACCCTCCAAACTTGGGCATTTAAGCGTAGCATTTCTGCTCTTTTTCTAGTTCTTTCTGGGAGTTTTGGGTCATTACTCCACTTTAAAAGTTCTTGAGCTTCTGACTCGGTTAGACGGATTTTTAAGCGACCTGGCATCAAGCAATCTTACCTTATTAGCCACTTTATTATTTTACGCTTAATTAAGCCCATCTACTTAATAAGTAATAACTTTTATTTTTCAACTTTTGTTTAAGATTACCCCACCGGACACACTCCGTAGCAGTTCTCTCTGTTCCTGTTTTTGTTTTTCATCATCGCTGTCATTAATAATTATTAAAGCCGTTGAAACTTGATTGGTCTCACTCGTATCCGGGAAGGAAATAATACACAAATTCACACGGTGCTGCATTTCTGCTTGATAAGAAAGTAATATTTGATTAAGGTAATCTTGTTGACGATATTCCGGATTTTTTGACTCTAGAGCTGCATCAAACCATTGAGCAAAGTTCTGCTCTTGTATCTTAATTAAATCTCGTACAGATTTACCCTCAATTTCTTTCAAGCCAAGTAAATAATTGGCTGCCTCATTAGCTAAAGTTATATGACCCGTTTTGTCGGTAAAAATTACCCCACTGGAAACATTTAAAACCAAGTCTCGTCGCTCTAGTTCTCGTTTTTTCACAGTATGGAATAACTTGGCGTTCTGAAGGGCGACGCCGGCTTGCATATTAAATACTTCCATAAATTCTTGGTCGTTAAGATCAAAGCTAGCTTTCCAACAATCGGGGACTTCTGGCCAGTTTTTAGGCTCATAAGGAAGAAAGTTTCCCTGTTTCTTTTTATTGACTAACTGAGTTACACCTACTAATTCATTGTCCGCATTAAACACCGGCATACACAATAAACTACAAGTTCGATAATTAAACTTTTGATCCGTACTTTTCGCCGTTTCTGAGTTGGGATGATCATACAAATCAAAAGGAATTCTCAAAGGCTTTTTGGTACGAGCAACCTGCCCCACGAATCCTACCCCAATGGGAATTCTAACTTCTTCTAAACTTCCATCATAAGTAGGCAGCTTAGTCCAGAGTTGGTGGCGTTCATAGTCCAATAACCAAACTGTACTACGGTCAGCATTCATCAACTGTTTTGCTTCATTCATCACCTTTTTTAGAGTTTCTTCTAAATCTAAACTGCTCTTGCCAAGGGATTGAGTAGCCTTCATTAAAGCAGCAGCTGCCCGTTGTTTTTGAGCTGCTTTATAAAATAGGCGAGAGGATTGAATAATTAGTTGAATAGAAAGGGCAAATTCCGCAAACCGAGCCTCATCTTCTGTCGAAAAACCTTGAATATCAATACGTTCCGCTAAGGGTAATTTTCGCTCATACAAAGGTCTGAGTTTGTTAATTAATTGGACAACTGCCACTAACTTTCCTTGATCATCTAGGAGTGGCAAAGTTAGCATAGTATAGGTGCGATACCCGTTTTTTTGATCCCATTCTTTAGCCGCCTGGGAACGTGTGTCCTCATAGAAATCATAGGGAATATTGATGGGCTGTTTATAAGTTGCTACATACCCAGCAATACCTTGGTCAGAAGGAATCCGAATTTCTAGAGGAATTCCTTCTTCTCCCTTAGCTAAAATTGACCAGAGTTCTTTTTTCTTTTCATCCAACAAAAAAATTGTGGCACGGTCAGCATTCAGTAATTCTGTAGTTTGTAAGGTAATAAATTGCAACATTTCGTGGAGAATATCGTTAAAACCCTTGCTGTCATGTATGCTATTCATCATTGACAGGGTTTGATGGACAACTCCAAAATCTAATTCCAAGTTGGAAATGATATATTTAAAACTTTCTGGGGTGAGATGGCGATCAAGTACTTCATCAACGGTTTCTTTCGTCGTCGCCGCAAAGAAAGGACTGAGTTTACCTTTACGTCTAGCATCTGAGTAGCGCTGAATCTCCTCTAAAGCTTTTTTCATTTCTCGCTTTTCCACTTCCTGGCTAGTAGTCAAAAACTGATAATCGTGAGGATAGTGGCGTGAAATTTTGCCTAATGCCCATCTCAGTGCTTCTTCTAATTGTTGTCCACGCAGTAGCCAGGATTCATCCTCACAATTCGAGGCTAACCAAGCTGCGATTTCTTCCCCATAGGGTTGCAAATTAGCTAACTCTTTATCCACCCAACTGAGGTCAAAAACTGCTGCATAAATACGGTTATATACCCTCAGTTTGCCTTGTCGGTTAACCACCAATCCCGACAACCACAACTCCATCTGTTCAGAACTATCATCTGCGGCAATTTCTCCCTGTTGGAGAATTTGCTGATACAATCCCAACAGCCGGTCTGGTCTTTGTTCGCTTTTGAGGAGGCGATCGCGAATTGTTTTCAGGTGTTCGGGGTTATCTTGGGATTCCCAATTTTCAATAATTCGTGTTTGCACTAAATATTGCATCCAGGATTGCTCACCAAGAGAAGGTATTGGTGATGGAAGATTACGCACCAATTGACAAAGCTTCTGGGTAAGAAAAGGTTGTCCTCCCGTCCAAGTCAATACCTCTTTGAGTACTGCTTGGGGATTGCTAGCTTTGTCGATTAACCCCTGGGCTAACGGTCGAGTATCAGCTAACTGGAAGCCGTGCAATTGAATAGCTTGGCCAATATTAAAAGGAGTGCGTTTTTTGTCTTGTATTAAATCTGATGGCGTTGCCACTCCCAGTAAAGCAAAAGTTAAACGCTGGTACTCAGGCTGATCAACTCGCTGGTTATAGCAGCCACGAATCAGGGCAAAAAAGTCATCATTGAGAAAATTTAGGCTAAGAATGCTATCAATTTCATCGATAAAGATAACAATTTTTTGGGTGATTTGTTGCAGTAGTACTTCTTCAATAAATTCTCGTAAGCGCCGCACTACAGAAACCATGTCGCGATCGCGCCACCAAGTGCCTAAATCGATCTCAAGATTTAAGTCATTAGTAAGAGAGCGGACAATATTGGCATACCACTGTTCTAAGTTAACGTTTTGAGTCCCATCCATCGACAGGTCAATTACAGCACAGGCTACCCCCTCACTTCTCAGTCGGCGCATCACTTGAACGCGCAGGCTAGACTTGCCTATTTGCCGAGAGTTGAGTACATAACAAAACTTTCCGGCATTGAGTCCCTCATATAATTCATCATCAGCAGAACGCTTGACGTAGGTAGGAGCATCTGCTGGTAAGGTTCCAGAGTAAATATATTCGTAAGTCATAGAAGGTGATGAAGAATTGAAAATCGACAATTTAACAACCGTTATTTCTCACTCAGAATCTTTTTTGTTCAAGCGATCGCTAAAATAGCGACGGTACAAATCGCAACGGGGCATGACACTATTGCCTTGTAAACTTAATAAGCCCATGCTGTAGAGCTTAAAGGCTGCTTCGGAGGGGAGACTCACCCAGCTACTGCTTGTGACCACCTCAGCTAAGGCGGATACTAGAAGGGGTGATTGCTGCAAATTCCATAGATGCCTTCGTAAATGGTCACTAAACGGCCCGGCTTCGGTAGGAGCAAGTTGCAAAAACGGCTCAAGCTTAACTGACTGATGTTTAAGGTAAGCAAGCGCCTTGCGAACTAGATAAGGGTGTCCTCCAATCATCGCCATGAGTTGTTTAACTTCTGTCAGTGTCCAATTAAGTCCGTGGCGCTTAACCAAATCCTGAACTTCTTCGGGGCTAAATTCTGGCAATTCTACTTCTAACCCTACACCTGCTAGGGGTGAGTGATTAATATCCAAGGAACTGTAGATTTCCGTTGAGTGAACAATAACTAAGCGCAGTTTTTGCCAAATCACACTGGTGTGATCGCCTCGTCTAGCCAAGTCATACCAACCCCGTAGCAGGCGACAAAAGTCGTCAGCAATCTCTGGATGTTCAAACACCCGATCAACTTTCTGCAACACCAAGACAAACGGACTTTCAATTTGAGCTAACAAATACTTCTGGAAATAATCAGTGGTGTTACTATTGCAGCCAAAAATATCATCCCAATACTCATCCAATTGATTGGCTAATCCTAAATCCTGACCAACGCGAGCGCACAACCACCGAGAAAATTGACGTAAGTCAGTAAAGACGGTGTTATCAGCTAACTCAAAGCTCAATGTTAGGGTAGAATAGCCTTGAGTTCGCACTTGAGCAACAACTCGCTCAATCATCAATTGCTTACCCATCTGCTGAGGAGCCTTAATCCTGATCAGAGCACCTGGTTGTAATAGAGCTTTGTAGCAATTCTGTTGGTGAGGGACTCGCTCGACATAAAAACTACTCTCCAGATACTGCGGATTGGGCTGAGATTTGTATTTCTCAAATAGCTCAATCAAATGATCTCGCAGAGAGTAATGTTCTCCTGGAGCATTCTTGAGACCGAATGCATGGCAAATTTCCTGGATATGTTTTCTAACAGTTGCCTCAGCAATATTTAGAGACTTGGCAATCTCTTCGTCTGTATCCCCTGACAACATTCTATCTAACACCTGCTTTTTACGAGGTGTTAACTCCTCCAATACCCCGTTAAATTCCTGCCGATTGATTATCACTTGAGAACAGCTCAGTTGCGCCATGGAGAGATTTCAAACTGCGTTTAGACCATTGCTACACCCTTGAATAAGGTAACTTGGGAAGCTAAAGTAACCCCCAAAACACCCATTAGGCTATCAATTTAACGAACACCCTGATTTATAGCCTATCCCAATGCACCAGAGAGGCATGACTCTGTGAAGATTTTTCCACAAATTCGGGGCAATACCCACAAACTGAGAGGATCCGTTGTACTTGTGAGTATTCCTGCACAAATGACAGCTCAACTATCTACCTCAGGTAAAGTTGAAGTGAAGTGAATCGAACACCCACCTAATTAAGGATTTTCTCTGTGTTCTGCCCCCCTAAAAGGGTCTCTCAATTCTCTTGATGATTGCCTAAATACTCCCTGCAATAGCTGAGAAGATTCTTAGCTTATCCTTAACTCGATTGGCGAGTTCTCTAAATACAACAAGAAATTGCTTCATTCCTAAAAAGGAAAAAGCTTGTTTTGGGGATGCTTCAATTTAGCGAGTAGAAATCGATGCTATCTCCATTTATTTATAGCAGCTTGGTGAAAAACAGGTTGTCGGTAGGAGCATTTCCACAGCAGAAGGGCCTCAGCATTTAACCCACGGTGGTTATTTATTGAACTGTTAACTGCTGTAACCAATCCAAGCATCAGTCAGATAAGCTTTTTAGGAGTTACTGCTATGACGGACTTATTACTAAATCCCACTCAAGTTCTGATTAACCATTGTGTGCAGCAACTAGAGACTGTTTACCACAGTATCTATGGTCACCAGAAGCCTGACTACGCTGATCAGCTTAGCTGGGCTGCTACTATAGCGCTGGAAATGATTGCTAACAGTGATGCTCTCTACCATAACGTTGAGCACACTATTTTGGTAACCTTAGTGGGACAAGAAATTCTTCGAGGCAAACATATTCGTGAAGGGAGCGTTTCTTGCCGAGACTGGTTGCACCTGATCATCTCCTTACTCTGTCACGATATTGGTTATGTCCAAGGAATTTGTAGCCAAGATCAACCCCATCAGCGAATCTATGCCACCGGAGTTGAGCAGGAGAAGATTACTTTACCTCCAGGTGGAACAGATGCCAGCTTGACACCTTACCATGTAGACAGAGGAAAACTCTTCATCCGAGAACGCTTTGGGACTCAACCCCTGCTAGATACTCAAATCATCGAACTTAACATTGAGTTAACCCGTTTTCCGGTGCCAGCCGATGACGATTACCAAGATGCCTTTAATTATCCCGGTTTAGTCAGGGCAGCCGATTTAATTGGTCAACTTTCTGATCCTCGTTACTTACAAAAGATTAGTGCCTTGTTCTACGAGTTTGAAGAAACTGGTGCTAACAAAATACTAGGCTACCGAACTCCTGGAGAGTTACGCCAAAACTATCCTAGTTTTTACTGGAATGTTGTTTTTCGCTACATTCAACCTGCCTTGTCTTACTTAGAGTTAACTCTTTGTGGCAAACAGATTCTGGCTAATCTCTATGCCAATGTTTTCCGAGTTGAACACGGGTATCGGGAAAATTTTCTGTCTAGCCGTCGTCGTGACGGCAATACATTCCCTAAGAATCAACGGTGTGTGTTACAAATATTGAACTAGTTTTTCAGTCTTTCCAGAAGTTTTTATAAGATCAAGTCATAGACCTAGCTGTGGTCTAGATTAAAACTCTCCTCAAACAGTCTGAAACCCTGAGAATATCATGGTTTAACGTTAATTTTTGGAGATGAATATTGAGCTGGAGAGTTGACCCATTGACCGCAACAGCAGCCAGAGCAGGAATAGGTAAGCCAAGTAAATATCAGCGACTATTCTGGTTTGCTCGACTCTGATTTTCATCTTACTTAATAAAGATTTTTTAAAAGGAGAGATCAGCGATGACTAATGTACTGGAACGTCGCCGTGAATTAGATATTTCCCAACTCTGGGAGGAATTTTGTCAGTGGATTACTAGCACTGACAATAGGCTTTATCTAGGCTGGTTCGGTGTATTGATGATTCCGACTCTGCTCGTAGCTACTACTTGCTTTATTCTGGCTCTTCTTGCCGCACCACCTGTAGATATAGATGGAATTCGAGAGCCAGTTATCGGTTCTTTGATGGCGGGTAACAATATAATTACAGCCGCTGTCGTACCTACCTCAGCAGCAATTGGTCTTCACTTTTACCCGATTTGGGAAGCCGCTTCCATAGATGAATGGCTTTACAACGGTGGTCCTTATCAGTTAATTGTGCTTCACTTTCTAATAGGAATTTGGTGCTATCTGGGGCGACTTTGGGAGCTTAGTTATCGGGAAGGTTTGCGGCCATGGATTGCCGTTGCTTTTTCTGCCCCTGCCGCAGCCGCAACAGCAGTATTGCTAGTGTATCCCATCGGTCAAGGGAGTTTTTCAGAGGGACTACCTTTGGGAATTGCTGGCACCTTCCATTTTATGATGGCTTTTCAAGCTGACCATAATATTTTGATGCATCCTTTGCACATGCTAGGAGTTGCTGGGGTGTTTGGAGGAGCATTCCTTGTATCTTTGCATGGCTCGTTGGCAACCTCAACTTTGATTAAACAAACAACAGAAAACGAATCTCCTAATGCCGGTTACAAATTTGGTCAATCTCATATAACTTATGATTATTTAGCCGGACATTATGGCTTCCTGGGACGGTTGCTTATTCCTTGGTTTGGCAGTCGAAACCATCGTTATTTCCACTTTTTACTAGCAGCTTTTCCTACTGTAGGTATTTGGTTTGCTTCCTTGGGTGTCGCCAGTATGGCTTTTAACCTCAATGGATTTAACTTTAATCACTCCATCTTAGACAGCACTGGACGACTGATCAGAACTGATGCTGATATTCTCAATCGTGCCAATATTGGTCTCCAAGTAATGCATTCGCCTAATGCTCATCACTTCCCCCTTGTGCTAGCTGGAAGCAAACCAATTCCAGTCAGTCCAGAAATTGTCTAAATTTGGTGCCATTGTTATTACACTAGTCTGACAAGTTACTTTTACTAACAGAAGATTTCAGCTCAGTAAAATGTTGGGTTGGCACTAGGTATTAGGCTCTAAAAAAGTTTAATACTTAGTGCTTTTATTGCTTGATAATTACAATATGAGAATTTCATTTTAGTTGTAAAGCCCTAGTGAATCAGATGCCAAAACTTGCAGACAAGTCGGGTAGTTAAACTTTGTAAAATCAGGCAGAACATAAGATCAAGCTAGCTTACTTGACTTACCCAACTTCCTCAAGTTTCTTTGTTAATCTCCTTAATAAGGAATAAATATCCCTGCCAGTAAAGGGGGATTTATTGATTTTTTCGCAAAAACTATTAAATAAGTAAACCACCCGTTGAGGGAAAAATAATGAAGTGGAAAAAATTTAGACCATTTATTTTGGGTTTGCTATCAACCATCCTTATTCTTTTATCGGGAGTTTCTTTTGCTGTTGCTGAAGTTTATGCCAGAGATTTTGTCAAAATTGGTAGCGACGTAGCGGTTACAGAAAATCAAGTTGTTAATGATGCCGTTGCGATTGGTGGCTCAGTTACTCTGTTCACTGGCGGTCAAACGAGGGGTGATGCTGTTGCCATTGGGGGTGATGTCATTTTAGAGTCTAATGCCCTTATTGATGGTGATGCTGTTGCTATAGGGGGAAAAGTCTTCAAAAAAGAAGGAGCCAGAATCGGTGGAGATACAGTCGAAATATTCAGTGGTGCCAAAGTTTTTTTAGGAAAATTTGGTTTGTTCGGCACAATATATCTTGTAAATTTACTGTTCTATCTTTTCTTTTTGCTGCTTGTTCTTGCTTTCGGCATTTTCCTTATTCTTTTACTCCCGGGTCACTTACACAGCATCTCACTAACTATTAGTCAACACCCTTTCAAAAGCGCAGTTTGGGGCTTGGGAGGTATTGTTGCTAGTGTTTTGTGTATTCTGTTAATTTCTGGTAGCATCCTCGGCATGGTGCTAGTTCCTCTAATTAATTTGGCAGTTTTAGTCACAGGATTACTCGGCTGTACAGGGACAAGTTTATGGATAGGTGGAAAAATTTATTCAGCTAGAGGTTCCTCCCGTATCAAAGAGTTTTTGGTCGGCATGTTGCTTCTAGCCTTAATCAGCCTTATACCTTTAGTGGGGGGATTAATTATTTTGATGGTGAATATTTTTGGCTTTGGTGCCGCTCTACTTTCTCGATTTGGCACTACACAGCCAGAAATTATTGATAAGAAATTTGACCAATTAGAGGGGAGCGTAAATTAACTTAAATAAATATAGGAAAATTGTTAGCGAAAAATTGAGCTGTACACACTAGAAACTGACTCATAAATTCAATTGTCTATTTTTCATTAGCAATTTTCTATTTAAAAATACTATTCGATAATTTTCTATTGGGAAGGGAGTAGTTTTAGTTTTAAAAAGAGCAAAAAATTATGTCTCATCAAATAATGGAGTCAACTTTTCAGGAAGAGCGCGTATTTTTACCACCCAAAGCTTTCTACCGAACAGCTAACATCAAGAGTCTTGAAGAGTATCAATACCTTTATGACCAAGCCAAAGCTGAACCAGAAAAATTTTGGGGAAAATTGGCTCAACAGGAATTGCACTGGTTCCGTCAGTGGGACAAAGTTCTAGATTGGCAACCGCCTTTTGCTCAGTGGTTTGTTGGTGGTAAGCTCAACATTTCTTAGCAAAATAATGGTATGGATGTAGTGGAACTGATCACTGGTCAATCTGTATGGACTCCGAGCAAAACACCTGAGCTATTGGTCAAAAGTTAGTTACTTTCTAAAGAATTGCCAGAAAATATAAATTCCATCCTAACTTAGACATAGCAATAGAATCTGGAAAATCGAAAATAGATGCTATTAGCCGAATACTGCTACAAAATCTCTATCTTCGATTTTCCATTAACCATGGACACGCGCAGCGACAATGAATGAATCAGCCCATTACCAGGATGATCCTAGACAAACCAATACAGCGTTTACGTTTAACCATCCAGGGGGCTGTTCAGGGAGTGGGCTTTCGCCCCTTTATCTACCGACTCGCCACTGAGTTGGGACTGGTGGGATGGGTAAATAATTCGGCTCAAGGCGTTTTTATTGAGGTAGAAAAGACACACCAAGAATTAGAAAGATTTCGACAGAGAATTGAACAAGAAAAACCTCCCTTGTCCTTTATTCAGAGTATTGAGGCATCTTTTCTTGACCCAGTAGGCTACACAAAATTTGAGATTCGTCCTAGTGTTGTCGGTGAAAAAACGGCGCTAGTAATACCAGATATTGCCACCTGTCCCGACTGTTTTCAGGAAATCTTCGAGCCAACTAATCGTCGCTATCTTTATCCCTTTGCTAACTGCACTAATTGTGGTCCGCGCTACAGCATTATCAAGGCACTACCCTATGATCGGTGCAACACAACGATGAAAGGTTTCGAGATGTGCTCTCAGTGCCAGTCTGAGTACGAAAATCCCCTAGACAGGCGGTTTCATGCTCAGCCTAATGCCTGTCCCCAATGTGGCCCCCAGTTGGCATTGTGGGATGGCACTGGTAAAGTACTGGCATCTCGTCATCATGCTTTGTTGGCCGCGACTGCAGCTATTAATCAAGGAAAAATCGTTGCAGTTAAAGGGTTGGGTGGCTTTCATCTCATGGTAGATGCCTGTAACGAAGCAGCAGTAAAACGTTTACGTCAACGCAAGGGGCGACCAGAAAAACCCTTGGCTCTGATGTTCCCCAATTTGGCTTTAGTTAAGGAGCATTGTCAGGTTACGGAATTAGAAGCAAGATTATTGCGATCGCCTCAAGCTCCTATTGTGCTGCTGCGACGGCAATCAGAAAACAGGAACTCTAATCAGCAATCACCAATTGCTCCGGCAGTGGCTCCTGGTAATCCTGATCTCGGCGTCATCTTACCTTACACACCCCTGCATCATTTACTCATGGCTCAGTTGGGCAGACCAATTGTGGCTACTAGCGGCAATATTTCTGATGAACCGATTTGCACAAATGAACACGATGCTCTAAAGCGACTGGGCAATCTTGCTGATCTATTCTTGGTTCATAATCGCCCGATTACTCGACCGATTGATGATTCAATTGTCAGAGTAATCATGGGGCGGGAATTAGTGCTGCGTCGTGCTCGTGGTTATGCTCCCTTGCCAATTGGTAAGTTGGTCAATTCACAAGAGTTAGAGAGCGAAGGTGTAACCGTTGAATCCTCTACACCAAAACCAACCAAGCTACAACCTATATTAGCGGTGGGTGCTCATTTAAAAAATACCATTGCAATCACTTCTGGTAACCAGGTTTTTGTCAGCCAGCACATTGGTGATTTGCAGACATCTCAAGCCTGTGATTCCTTCCAGCAAACTATTGCCAACTTTGAGGAACTTTATGAGTTTCAACCAGCGATAGTCGCCTGTGATGCTCATCCAGATTACCGCTCTACCCAGTTTGCTCAGCAGCTAGGAATACCAGTGGTGTCAGTGCAACATCACTATGCTCACGTCCTCTCTTGTATGGCAGAAAATGAACTGGATGCTCCTCTTTTGGGTGTTGCTTGGGATGGTACTGGCTATGGAGAGGACGGCACAATCTGGGGGGGAGAGTTCCTCAAGGTTACTCAGGAGTCGTTTGCCAGAATAGCTCACTGGCGTAATTTCCGGTTACCTGGTGGGGATAAAGCTGTTAAAGAGCCCAGGAGAGTCGCCTTGGGACTACTCTATGAATTCTGGGGAGAGGCGGCTTTTGAGCGGAAAGAACTCTATCCTATAAAAGCTTTTTCTGGGCAAGAGCAGCGAATTTTGAAAACGATGCTTGCTCGTAGCCTAAATACACCACTAACTTCTAGTGCTGGTCGTTTGTTTGATGCGATCGCATCCTTGATGGGACTAACTCAGGAAGTTAGTTTTGAGGGACAAGCAGCAATGGCACTGGAATTTGCCCTTGATGGTGTGCTAACCGAAGCAAACTACTCATTTCAGCTTCAAGATAAATCCCACATCCTCGATACTGCAACTAGTTCAGCCCAGACTGGCAAATTCCCCATGGTTGTTAACTGGGCAACTATGGTTGAGGAAATTATCTCAGATGTTGATTCTAAGACACCCGTAAGCATAATGGCGGCGAAGTTTCACAACACGTTAGTGGAAGTAGTTATCGCCGTAGCCAAGAGTGTAGGTGAGGAAAAAGTTGTCCTCAGTGGTGGCTGTTTTCAAAACAGGTATTTGACCGAAAGAGCAATCAGCAGATTGAGCAGCGAAAACTTTCGTCCCTACTGGCATCAAAGGATTCCACCTAATGACGGTGGCATTGCCCTAGGACAAATTATGGCGGCAAAACGTCATTTACAACAGATAAAACACCAGGAGTAACAACCCATGTGCTTAGCAGTTCCAGGAAAAGTTATTAGTATTGCAGGTGATGATGATCCACTGATGCGCAGCGGCAGAGTCAGCTTTGGCGGCGTCATTAAAGAAGTCAGCCTTGCCTACGTTCCTGAAGTACAAATTGGGGACTATGTAATTGTGCATGTGGGTTTTGCTTTGAACAAGCTAGATGAGGAGGAAGCTGAACGAACGTTGGCAGACTTGCAGCAATTACAGGGTTAAGCGGCTTGATAGCCAACATTTGCGCGTTCGTGCTGTCCCAGAGACGGACGCGAGAAAAGCTTGTAGAATCTGCTAGTTAATAGGGTAGGCATCATTCACTTAATCCCTATTGTATAAAAGGTCAAGATGGTACAAACACCGGCCAGTCCAGAAACGGAAACCCTATTGATTGAGTTGCCTAAGTCGATTGGGCTATATGTCACTCAGGAACAGTTTGCTGCTTTAGCCGCAGCCAACCGAGACTTGAGACTGGAAAGAACCGCACAAGGAGAGTTAACAGTGAACCCACCAACAGGCTGGGAAACTGGGAGACGCAATTGAAGTATTTCTGGAGAGTTGTATTTGTGGTGGCGTAATGCGGGTGAACCTGGTGAAGCCTTTGACTCCTCGACTGGCTTCATCTTACCCAATGGTGCAACTCGCGCCCCTGATGCCTCTTGGGTGAGTGGAGAACGTTGGCAGGCACTTACTCTAGAACAAAAAGGAACGTTTGCTAATATCTGCCCCGATTTTGTCGTTGAGTTACGCTCTAGTTCAGATACCCTCAAGTCCCTGCAAGATAAAATGAGGGAGTATCTCGATAATGGCATAAAACTGGGCTGGTTAATCGATCCACAGCAGCGACGGGTGGAAATTTATCGACCGGGTAAGGATGTGGAAGTTTGGGATAATCCTGCTGAATTGTCGGGTGAAGAAGTGTTACCGGGTTTTGTGTTGAATTTGCGACGGGTGTGGGATTGAAACTTGAGTGCGTTCTTAGTTTCCAGGTGCAAGAGATTTTTCCCATTTCTGCTAAAGATAGCCGATTTCCCGATTTGCGATCGCATGATCTTGTAGGGCGTTAGCGTATCTCGTAACGCACCAAAACTGATAGCCGTGCGTTACGGCGGATTGTGAGACCTCGTTATTTGGCAAAAATTGTCACCGCCTAACGCACCCTACAAATTCTATTCACCCCCAATTTCCTGTGGTATTTCTGGACTTCCATCTCTTCCCCAAGACACTACCAGTCGCCGCAGATACCGTTGTTGCATCTCCTGGTGAGCAGTCCATAAAGAATCTTCCGGACTGAGCATGAATAGTGGCGTACTCATGACAGTCTCAGCTTTAGTCTGAGATAGATCTAATTGTAGAGACTGGAATTGCACAATATCCCTTTCTGTAATGATTCCCACTGGCAGGGAGCCACGTTCAACATCCTCCTGAGTAATCACCACGCAACTAACGGGACTTAAACGAAAATAAAGAGTTAATAAAGGTATAATTTAGGCATGGCAGCCATTTGACATTAGAGTGTAAGACAGGAAAGAGACAACCCCCGCCGCCATGCCTCCTTGCTTCGATAGATGGTGCAAACGCTTTGATGATGTCTGGAGACATCAAGCGCAAAAAAGGGAGTTTAGGAACTATATTGGGGGATTATTAGGGGAAAGTGAAGGAAAAAACCTGTCTCAAATGGCGGATAACGCGGTGGGAGTGACTTACCACCGATTACATCATTTTTTAACGGAAGCCCCCTGGAATGCTCAACAGGTAAATGAGCGGCGTCTACTGGTGATGAATCAGTGTAGCCCAACCCGAATAAGTAGAGGATTCACGTTAATTGTAGATGACTCAGGACATAGGAAAAGTGGCAATTTCACGGCGGGAGTAGGACGACAGTACATTGGAGAAATCGGGAAGACAGACAACGGAATAGTAGTGGTAACAACTCATCTATATGATGGGAAAAAAGCCTACCGTTAGATATAGAGTTATCTCAACACGCTAGTTCTTTAGCTGAAGGAAAAAAGATATTGAATTCCAGAAAAAGCCGGAGTTAGGCTTAGCATTAATTGACCGCAGCATGAACAGAGGATATCGACCGGGTATCGTATTAATTGATGCTGGGTATGGAAATAACACAACGTTTTTGCTGGAACTGGAAAAAAGGAAACTCAAGTATATAGGAGGATTAGCCAAAAACCGTAAGGTGATAATTGAAATAGGGATAAGTCAACGAGAAGAGATTCGCCTAGATAAGTTAGCCAAATCCTTGTCGCCAAAAGATTTTACCCCTGTTCAAATCAATCTAGATAAACTGAAAACCGTTTGGGTGGCTCCTGTAGAAGTTGAACTCTCACAGCTTGAAGGAAAGAGAACAATTGCTATCGTCATGAATGCCTCAACCTTCGACCAAGCTAGTGATGTTGACTATTTTATTACCAATGTTGAATCAACAAAAGCCACAGCCGATTGGATAGTAACTACCTACTCTCAAAGAAATTGGGTAGAAGTTTTCTATCGGGAAGCCAAAGGCTGGTTGGGTTTATCTGAATATCAAGTCAGAGATTATAGAAGCCTGATAAGACATTTCATGCTTGTGTTTTGTGCCTATACATTTATTTTATGGCACACTTTAACCGGAGGATTAAGACGGCGTTGGGCATCGAAACCTTTAAACACCTTTACTGAAGCATTAGAGGCGTTTCGGACAGCGATGTCTTTCCGTTTTATGGAGTGGTTGAACCACAATCGGGACGTATTCTTTGCTCACAAACCTGCTTTGGGCTTTGTTTGGGCTTGAAATCTGTCTAAGTCCCACTAATCTGCTGCTGAGTCATTAGTCGTGCTACATCTAACACGGAAGTAGTTAAAGGTAAACTAACTACATCAGGAGTCATGACCTCTGCAACACGCCGCAACTTGAGAAGATTGGCTGGTTGCAACATTTGGCGAATACTTTCGGGTGAGACAATCCCGACAAGTTGACCTTGTTCATCGACAATCGGCAGGTGACGAATCCGATACCGACGAAAGAGAAAGACGGCTGCGAAGATATCTTGAAATTTAGCTAGAGGTAAGGTAATTACCTGACGTGACATGACTTCGCCAACTTTGACATCTTCAAAATTCCTACCTTCAGAGGTCAGCCGCACCAAATCCCGTTCAGTAAAGATTCCTAGCAATTGCTGCTTTTCCATAACCAAGACACAACTGGAAGAAGTTCCACTCATCGGTATAGAGTCTGATGATCAATACAAATCTGGTAGGAAGCAACTCTTGCCTCTTGCCTGACCAAAAATATGGGATTCAAGCCCCGTCCTTCCAGGACGGCTTTTCTTGATTCTTGATGTACTGGATAAGCACTTCAATAGGAGCCGCCACCAACAGACACGGCAAAATAGCTGGGACTCCACAAAGCTGTTTTGCCGTGCGGTTTTTTAAAGCCAGCCTGTCCATAACGACGACTTGAGACACCTTTTAGAGCATTCACAATTTTCGATACAGAGAGCTTTGGTGGATACTCAATCAATGCGTGTACGTGTTCGTTCTCACCACTGATTTCTAGAATTTGAAAGTTCATCTGTGTTGCTACGTGGCGAAATACTTCTTCGATTAATTTCAACTGTTCACCACTAAAAATCTCATCCCTATATTTAGTCACGCAGACCAAGTGAATCTTGAGGTCTGTAACGCTATGTCTTTCCCTCCGGAATTGAGTAGTCATTTCCTGTAGACCAATAAACATCTCCAAAATATAAATTATGAGATAATTAAGGCATAACTAATTAACGTTTGGGGTGCAGAAACTGTGAGTTATACCTGGGAGTACTTGCAACGTAATCATCAAGAAGCCAAGCGCTTGGTAGGAATTAGCTATGAGCAGTTGATTCAACTAATTGAACAAGCCAAACTTTGACATGAGCAGAGACAGAGAGAAATTGAGAAAAAGAAAACTCGGCTGATTAGTGCTGGCGGTGGCAAGACTTCTCTTCTTGCTCTTGAAGAACAAATTATATTAACTTTAATCTATTTACGTCATCATCTGAGCTTTCAGATTCTGGGCTTATTATTTCAAGTAAGCGAATCGACAGCCAATAACATGTTTAATTATTGGCAAGTTCTGTTGCGAGAATCACTACCAGCTAGCTTACTAGAACAAGTAAAAAAGTGCGAAGAAGAGGAGGAAGCAATTATTGAGATGTTGGCAGAGCAGGAGTTAATAGTAGATAGCGCTGAGCAAAGCTGATCAAGACCTTCAGACTATCAAGAGCAAAAATCATTCTACTCAGGTAAGAAGAAAAATCACACTTTTAAAAATCAGTTTATTGTCTTGCCCAAAGGTAAAGATATTATCGATGTAGTAGCAGGAAAACCAGGAACCAAAAGTGACATAAGTCTGATGCGGGAACGTCTGAAACAATTTGATAAAAATCAACTATTTAGTGCTGATTAAGCCTATCTAGGAGAACTTCAAATTCGCACTCCTCAGAAAAAACCGAAAAATGGAGAACTAACCTCACAGCAAAAAAAGCCAATAAAAAGCTATCTTCTAACCGCATTTTTGTAGAACACGTGATTCGTTTAATCAAGATATTTAAAATAGCACAAGAAAGATTTCGTCTGGAAGCCAGTAAATATGAGTCAGTTATCCTAACCATTTGTGGTTTAGTAAGACTGAGAATTGAGCGGTTAGTTTTCTCGGCAGTGAAAACCCCTGAATACTCAAAGAGAAATGAGATTATTAACCTTGATAGTTTGGCAGTTAAATTAACAACAAAAGCCCCTGATGCTTATGGAGCCGTTGAATCGAGCTAAATCTGTGGAAGTTAGTTTAAGGCTTCAAAGTAAGTCAGGGAGACACTCTTAGCTTTCTGGAGATGCCTAATGTATAATCCAAACACAGACCAATCCTATCACGGAGCATGAAAGCAAGATACCAGTATCGTTTTTACCCAACAGACCAACAACAGCAGAGTCTAGCTCGGTTGTTCGGTTGCGTCCGTGTTGTGTATAACGATGCGCTTGCAATCTGTAAGCAATCTGTTAGTGTTAGCGTTAGCGAAGCGAGACCGTTAGGTCTAGCGGGCGAGCGTACCGCAAGGGCAAAGAAGCCCAAGTCGGCTGAACTTCAAAAGATTGTTATTACTCAGGCGAAAAAGACTGAGGAAAGAGCTTGGTTAAGCGAGGTGTCGAACATACCGCTACAACAGTCTGTAGCTGATTTAGAGATAGCTTTCAAGAACTTTTTCGATTCCTGTAAAGGCAAGAGAAAAGGTAGAAAGGTTGGTTATCCAAAGTTCAAAAAGAGGAATAATAGCCAATCGGCACGGTTCAGGATTGGGGGTTTCTCCATCAAGAAAGATGGTGTTTATCTTGCAAAGATAGGTGTTGTCAAGCCTGTCTGGTCAAGGGATTTACCTACGAGTCCTAGTTCCGTAACCCTTATTAAGGACTGTGCCAACCGTTACTTCTTAAGTTTTGTAGTAGAAGTAGAGCCTGTTCAGGCTAATGCTAAAAACCAAAGCATTGGCATTGATTTGGGTATCAAAACCTTGGCTGTGATGAGTAACGGTGAAAAAGCTTTCAGTCCTTGCTACAAACGTTTAGACCGTAAAATGCGTAAATTTCAACGGAAGTTGGCGCGACAACAGAGAGACTCAAACAGAAGACATAAGACCAGAATTCAGATAGCAAAACTGCACAATCAAATTGCAGACACTCGCCAAGACTTCCTGCACAAATTGTCTACCAAGGTCGTTAGTGAAAACCAAACTATCGTCTTAGAAGATTTAAATGTATCAGGAATGGTCAAAAACCGCAAACTCTCTAGAGCAATTAGTCAGCAAGGCTGGCGAGAATTCCGGGTCTTGGTTGAGGCAAAATCTGAAAAGTACGGAGGCAAGTTTGTAGCCATCAACCGTTGGGAACCAACTAGCCAAGCCTGCTCTGATTGTGGCTATAAATGGGGCAAGATTGATTTATCGGTGCGTTCAATACTCTGTTTAGGTTGTGGCAGCGAACATGATAGAGACGAAAACGCATCTGCAAATATAGAAAAAGTCGGCACGGGGCATCGGCACGACTCTAAATGTACGTCCAGACAGAGTAAGACTACTTCGGTAGCATTAGTCAATGAAGCGTAAATAATCCCCGTCGCTTCAGCGCGGGGAGTATGTCAATCATCAGACAATCACTGTTACTAATGGCGTCCCAGGTGCCACTGTTAGAGGGTGGCGGTTAATGGCATTCTCTGTAGATGGGGCATAAATAGACGGGTCGTCAAGTTCCATAGTTTAGTTAATAGACCTCTTGCAAAAGTCCAGTAAAAAAGAGATAAATAGGTCAGTATGAGGGAAAATAATGACCTATGAAAAGGTGAAAGACCTAAAACCCCAAGAGTTCAAACGCCTTTGTGGAGTTAGAAAAGAGACGTTTGCTAAGATGGTTGAGTTAGTGGAAACAAATGAAAAACAGAAGATAAAAACCGGAAGACCGTCCAAATTAAGTCCAGAAAATCAAGTATTGATGACGCTCGAATACTTACGAGAGTACAGAACTTACTTTCATATCGGTCAACATTGGGGACTTAATGAATCAACAGTATATCGAATAATTCGTAAAACAGAAGATATTTTAATCAAGTCAAAGGAATTAAGGATTCCGGGAAAGAAACAACTATTGAAATCGGGAAACCCAATAGAGATAGCAGTTATCGATGTAACTGAAACTCCCCTGGAGCGTCCTCAAAAAAACAGAAAAAGTTCTACAGTGGCAAGAAAAAAAGCGCACTTTAAAATCTCAACTTATCGTTGAAAAAACAGCAAAGAGATTATCTGTATTGCATGCGGCAAGGGTAAAGAACACGACTTTAAGTTGTTTAAACGGAGTAAAACCAATCTAAAGACAGAGATACAGTGTCTCGGAGATCGAGGATATCAGGGAATAGCGAAAATCGACAAACAAAGTCGGATACCCCATAAAAAACCCAAGAAGAGCAAACTATCAAAAGAACAAAAAAAGAGAATCATAAATTAGCTTCAGAGAGGATAGTGATTGAACATGTTTACCGTCGCCTCAAAATATTTAGAATTTTATCCGAGCGATATCGCAACAGAAGAAAAAGGTTTGGTTTACGCTTTAATTTAATTGCAGGCATCTATAATTACGAACTTCGTTTGAACTCAAATTAGTTAGCTGCCGCTACTTTTGCAAGAGGTCTAATGATTAAGTATAGTAGTTAAAGATACTAGTTTACTAGCGAGCAAGGCAGAGACAGGCAAAGATTGTCAGACATGGGAAAATTTGCCAGTAAAAATGCAACTCGTTATTAATCGGTGCTACTGTCTGGGTTGCCAGTACCTCTGCTTTGTTCTGAAGTGTTCATTTTAATTACGCCAGACACTCTGGTTGATTTACCGTAGAGCCTGTCTAGAACCCGCTTGACTGATATCTTTTTCCATTGTTGACCGCGCTTAGTTTTATAGCCATGGAAATTTAACCAGTCGGCAATTCTTTGTAGGGATTTGCCAGATTTATGATGACGGCGGATTAGCTCAATTATCTGCTGCTCGGCTGCGTCTTCGACGAGTTTACCATCGAGAGACTTTTGACCGAATGCTGGCGAACCATAGCCCGTATATTCCCCCTTAGCAGCTTTTGCTTTTCTAGCTTCGTCTAGTCGTTTGCAGACGCTTTCGTCCTCCTCTTTTTCGGCAACCATAACTCTTTAACAAAAAAACTTTTGCTCAATTTTATTGAATTAAGTGGACTAGCGCCAATAACGGCAAGGTTAAAGGAAGTATCCCAAAGTGGCAAATTGCTCACAGCGTCGAAGTCTGGGGCTATACAAGTTCAATCGCCAGGTACTTTGGCAAAAATGGGATGCTCCCAAAGTGAAATTTTCCAGGTAGGGATGTATAACTTGCTTTTATGCATGCGCAATTACGGAAACTTTTACTTAACTAATATGGCACTCTTTAAATTAATTCGCTTATAATTGTTGAGCAATAGGGGTCTACTCATAATTATTGATTTACACAATAAATACTATTTATCGTAGAAAATAATTGCCGTAAAAATTTTTATTTTCTATTAAATCAATAGCTAATTTTTCTAAGACCTAGTCGAGGAGACAGATGCTGTCATCTTTAAATTAAGTCAATACAAATTACCTACAGGCAAAGTCTGGGGCCCTATGAGAAAGAGTTAGAAGCTAAAATTGCAGAATTCCGAATGACCCTAGGGATGAATCAGAGGGTTTCTTGTCTCCAAGCAAAATTTTCTTTACTTTTCTATACATAAAAGCAGGGGCAACTTCAACTGATCCGCTACTCATTTGGGTAGCCATTCTAGTTACTGGATCCTGACTTGGAGATTTCTCCTTGGTAAACATAAAATGTTGAATTTTAGTTCGTACAGTCTTATGGTTAACAGTAACCAGCTCCTCAAGAGCAACCCTATCAGCTTGCTAAAAGAAACGGCTAGTAATAATAACAGTAGCTATATTCAAGTTACTGAGGATTCAGTGTTATGGCAGGTTCACTTTAGAAGTGGTAAGTTAACTTATGCCTGTTATAGTTTTACCTCACATCCGCTGCATTCATTGACTCGACTGAAGTATCATTTACACAGCACAGGTCACAAAGAAGCTGTTTCTGCGCTTGAGAATAATGTCCAAGAATTGTTAGTTAAAAATCAAAAAAATCAACCTTCGCAATATGAGTATCAGGCAATTCTCTGGTTGCTTGATCAGCAATACTTAACACCTTTTTCAGCCAAAGGATTAGTCCAACTATTGGTGAGAGAAGCTATTGAAGTATTTTTATCTCTAACAGAAGTCAACTATCGAGTTAAGCTGCAGACTCCTGAAATGCAGATATTTGGTGAATTTGAGCTGCAATCTATGATTGAAGAGTGTCAAAGACGATTGGGGGCGTGGCAATCCTTGGCACCAGTGATTCAGTCCCCTCATCAACGTCCTTATATATCTAGCCAATCTTTTTGGTATCGGGATAATCAGCAGGATAGGATTTTACCAACCGTCAAACAGCAATTGGCAACTCTTCTTAAAGGTTATAGTATCCGTCATCTAGCTGCTTTGCTCAAACAGGATGAACTGAAAATAGCTAAATTTTTACATCCTTATGTCGTAAATGGCTCGATTTTTTTACGGCAACCTGAATCGCCCTTCGACCAACTGCCCTCTATTTCTGCCCCAATTGCTCAATTACCTGTTGCTCCAAGTATACAGCAGAAGCCTTGCCCTCTGATTGCCTGTGTGGATGACAGTCCTAACACTTTAGATGAAATTGAGAGGCTGTTAGGTAAAGAAAATTTCTCCTTTTTTAAATGTTTCGAGCCAATTAAGGCAGCAATTGTCTTAAGGCGTATTAATCCTGACATCATTTTGCTAGATGTAGGAATGCCTGGTATGAACGGCTACGAACTGTGTCGTATGTTGAAAAACCATCCTTCATTTAAAAAGACGCCGATTATCATGGTGACAGGAAATCAGGGATTTCTTAGTAAAGATAAAGCAATGAGATCAGGGGCATCAGATTATTTAACTAAGCCTTTTACTAGAGCAAGTTTGCAAGCAATTGTAGCTAAATACTTGACTTAGTTGAAGTTTTCATGAAATGTAATTACCAGTCAAAAAACATCCTGTTTTTGACCACTGCGAGATGAATAAATTAAGGGGAATTCTAGTTACAAGTAAATTTAACAATTTTTGCGGGGCAACCAGACATGAATAAAGTTTTAGTCGTAGATGATGCCATCTCTGAATTGGAATTAATCAGCAGTTACTTGAGGCAGAGTGGATATACTGTCATTGCGGCTACTGACGCTAGGGAAGCGTTGAGTAAAGCTGTAGAACAAAAACCGGATGCCATTGTGGCTGACTTAGTAATGCCCGGTATGAGTGGTTTAGAACTTTGTCGTTGCCTCCAGCAGAATCCAGCAACTAAACAATTACCCATTATTGCTTGTACCTCTAAAAATAAAGACCTTGACCGCCTGTGGGCGATGAAGCAAGGAATTAAAGTTTACGTGACTAAGCCTTTTACTAAAGAGGAATTGATTAGTGCAGTTAAATATGGTCTAAATCAATGAATATTTCGGCACTTACGGCTGGGTTTAATCAATCAAGAGAAACTTTAGGCAAAGTTGATCTGGATAATGCTTATCTAAGCTTTCAACTAGACGAACAGAACCCCGCTGTTTTTTCTATGGACCAAGTAAAAGAAGTTATAGTCATCCCGGCACGGGAAATTACTCCTATGCCTAATGTGCCGGAGTGCGTGTTGGGACTACTAGCTAGGCGTAGCAGAGTCATGTGGGTAGTTGACTTGGCTCAAATGCTAACCTCAAAATCTCTTACTTCTAATATTCGTCAATACAAAGTCATTATTATTCAAGTTAATCAGACTCTTGGGCCGTCTAATCTGCTTCTAACACCATCTCAAAGCCAAGCTCTTTTAGGGTTAATTGTGCTGGAAGTAAAAGGGGGCGTCCGCTTCCCAGTTGATTTAATTAAATCACCGCCAGAAAATCTTTCCTTAAGTTTAACTCCTTGTTTAAAGGGATGCGTCCGACAACCCGACAGCATACTGTTGGTACTGGATGCTGAAGCGATTGCTCACTCCCTAAGGTTGCAAAGCAATTAAACTTTTCCGTGCTAATACCTACACTGACTTAAAAATAGACGCTCCAGAGGTAGGGAAACAGAGAAATTAATTTTCATGTGTCCTAGTGTAAGCAATTGATAACAGTTACTTGCAGATTGGACTGTTAGTTAGTGGGTATGCCTTAGGCTTCCTTCTGCCTTCGTGTTCCTTAATACCCTTATATTTTGCGCTTGCGCTCCCGATTTTAATCTTTAAGGTTTATTCAACCATGACACAAAAATCTAACCTCCAAAACGGCGCTAATAGTAACGGCTTATCTGTTAAAGGCTCACAGACCGACGATTTCCCGCCTGATCTCTTGCCCTCCCCACAAAATACGGTGGATATTCAAGCAAATCAGTTGTCGCCAAAAACCGGCACTCAAACCTTGCCGACTCAAAAGCAGCGAACCCCTTGGTGGAACTTAACAAGCTTGCGCATCAAAGCAACGGTACTGGCGGTCTCCTTCAGCACGGTTCCAGTGGTGCTGATCGCAATAGCGTCCTACTATACTGCCAGTAAGGGGATTAGGGAGCAAATTATTCAAAGCGAACTAATCAAGGGCCAAGATTTGGAGGACAAGTTAGAGCAGTTCATTCGACAGCGATATAAAGACATTATCCAGCTGGCGGACTACGAAGCCTTTACAGATCCCGAAGTGCAGGAATTCTATACTCCTGAGAAAAAAAATCAAGTCCTCAATCTTTATAATGACAATTCCCAGCTCTACGAGAACATCGCTACCTTTGACCTCAAGGGCGACTTGCTGTACACCTCGAAGAATAATGCTATTACCAAAGCAAGTGGTCTTGACTGGTTTGAGGCAGGGCTGACGGCGGATGACCCAGTCATTGTTGATCCGCGCCCAGCCGTAACTGATAAAAAATTTAGTACTTTTGTCGCGGTTCCCATCAAGGATCGAGAAACTGGCAAAACCACCAGTATTTTACGTACCCGTGTTCCGATGAGTGTTATTAGCGAGGTGTTCGGTGTCGATATCGATACTAAACAGGGTGAGGCATTCTACCTAACTGATTCTCAAGGTGCAATTACTGTCTCAAGTGACCCAGAGACCGTACAACAAAATATTGAGGAGATATTCCCCAACTTGGCTGCTCAAATCCAGCAAGCTGGTGAGGAAGGGCTGACCAAGATTGCGACTGAGAATGGAGAAAAACAAATTTTCACCTACTTACCCAATCAAAACATCTCTGAGGCTTATGGTCTAAACTGGGGATTGCTGCTCACACGTCCGACCTCGGTTGCTTTTGCGCCCCAAAGACAGTTACTCTCAACGCTGTTGTTAGGGACAGTCATTTTCGCTGTGTTGGTGGCGGTGATTGCTGCTACTATCACCAGGCAAGCTACCTTACCAATTCTGGCTGCTGCGGATGCAGTGGAAAAAATTGGTCAAGGTGGACTCGATACTCGCGTTGATATTAAAGGGGAAGATGAAATCGCGCAACTAGGGTCTAATATCAACTTAATGGCTGACCGGATTCAAACTCTCTTGGTTGAGAACGAAGAAGCAGTAAAACAGCAAGCAGCGGCTCAAACTCAAGCTGAAAGTGCCGAAAAAGAGAGGCAACGGAGTGAAGCGTTACAGTACGAACTTACCCAACTACTCAATGAGATGGAAGAGGCATCTAAGGGAAACCTAACGGTGCGAGCCGACTTAACTGCTGGTGAAGTGGGTATTATCGCCGACGTATTCAATACTATTGTGGAAAGTCTGCGCAAGATTGTTGTCCAGGTCAAACAAACAACCACTCAGGTCAATACTTCTATTAGTGAAAACCAGGGTGCGATCCGGCAACTAGCCGATGAAGCACTAGCCCAAGTTGAGGAAATCGCTAACACCCTCAATTCAGTTGAGCAAATGTCGAACTCCATTCAAGAAGTAGCTAAGAACGCCAGTCAGGCAGCTGAAGTAGCCCGTAGTGCCTCCACAACAGCTCAAGAAAGCGGTGTAGTGATGGATCGTACGGTGGCAAGTATCTTGAACATGCGCTCAACGGTAGCAGAAACGGCAAAAAAAGTGAAGCAGTTAGGGGAATCCTCCCAGGAAATTTCCCAGGTAATTTCGCTGATTAATGAAATTGCCCTCAAGACTAACCTGCTGGCTGTTAATGCTGGTATTGAGGCAGCACATGCTGGTGAACAGGGTAAAGGCTTTGCTGTAGTTGCCGAACAAGTGGGCGAGTTAGCTGAACAGTCGGCTGCTGCTACCAAAGAAATTGAGCAGATTGTCAAGAATATTCAGACAGGAACCAAAGAAGTGGTGGAAGCCATGGAACTGGGTACTACTCAAGTAGTAGAAGGAACTAATTTGGTACAGGAAACCAAGCTGAGTCTAGAGCGAATTCTTGAAGTATCGCGCGAGATTGACCAGTTTCTGCAATCTATTTCTCAGGCAACAGTGTCTCAAGCAGAAACATCTCAACTGCTTACCAATCTGATGAAGCAGATTGCTCAATCTTCTCAAGGAACCTCAATGTCCTCGCGTCAAGTAGATAGTGCCTTGCGAGCAACGGTAGAGGTTGCCCAGAAGCTACAAGTAGCTGTGGGTCAATTTAAAGTTGGCGAAGAGGCGTAGCACCAAGTTCAAAAAAATGCTACGACTAGTCTGGCTTGAAGTAATAAGTAATGTTTACTGTTTGAATTAGACTAAATTTTGTGCATATTACTTTAATTTTGACTGATTATCCTTCGCTTTCCTCCTAGCGTCCCCTTTGAGGAGAGGGCATGCTTATTACTTGACAAAATATTTGTCGCAACTCTAAAGAAAATTGGTGTGATCTCAACTCCCTCGATATCTGCTTTGCTCAGTTTCGCCTCAGTTAAATAAGACTATGTCGCAAGATGCAGAATGTGAAGTCCGGCTCAAATTTCTGGACGAAATTAACGAACATCTCAATACTATTGAATCGGTTTTACTCGGGTTAACCTCAACGGGCACTGACTCTCAACAAATGGATGGGGCGTTGCGAGCCGCTCATACCGTCAAAGGTATTGGCTCAATGATTGGCTGCCATTCTTTGAGTGATCTTGCTCATCATCTTGAAGATTACCTGAAAATTTTAAAGGTTCGTAGACGATCGATTCAAGTTGATATCAAACTAGAAACCCTGCTTTTACAAGGAGTTGACTGTCTGCGTCAGGTCAGCTCACTACATCGTCAGGAGCAAGTGGTACAACAGCAGTGGCTAGATAGTTATGCCAAGCCGATCTTCGAGCAACTGCGTGAGCGATTGGGAGAGCTTCAAGACAGCGATGAGGCGGCATTGCTCTCTGAAGATGAAGAAGCGGACATCGCAGTGGTTATGTTCGAGAGTGAAGTGGAAGGTTTACTGCAACGACTCGAAGCAGTATTAGCAGATCCACATCAATCTTGTCTGCGGGAAGAACTCGATATGATGGCCCAGGAGTTGGGTGAACTGGGTCAAATGCTCCAACTAGAGGCTTTTATTAGCCTGTGTGCTTCCATCCATCAACAACTAGCAGCAGCACCGCCTGAGGGTGTGGAAGCAGTTGCCCTGAAAGCGCTCAAAGCATGGCAGCGATCGCATGCTCTAGTGGTCATGGGTAAGAGGGAAAAACTGCCTACTCAAATCGAGCCGAATAACCCGACTGACGATAGGTTAGAAACCAGCGTTGGAGATATTGAAGCAGATTTAACCTCCACTGTATTTTCCCTCACGACAATTCCAGAAAAATTCGAGGAGGAAGCCGAAAACTTCAACTCTTGTGAATTCTCAGATCAAGCTGAAACGGTAGATTTCAACTCATCTGAACTCCCGAATTTAGAAGCAATTGAAGACCTCGATTTCTCTGAACTCCAAGAGGTGATCGCTAACTTTGACCCCTCCAAGCTTCAGCTTGAATCTGAACACTCCTCATTTAACACTGAAGCGATTCCGATTGAAGCCATAGAAGTCTCAGCTAGCTCTACGACACCAAAACCACAGCTAGATTACACTCCTGCGGCTCAACTTCAAGAAGCGCCAGAAAATACAGTTCGAGTACCAGTTAAGCTATTAGTGCAGTTAAATGATTTGTTTGGGGAGCTGATTATTCAGCGTAATTCCTTGAACTCGCGCTTGAAAGAGGTAGATGAGTTATTCGATACCTTTCGCTATCGAATGCGCAGTTTGGAGCTCTCTAACACTCAACTACAGGTTATCTGCAACCAGCTTGCTACTGAGGGTGCAGTTCCCCCTTCATCATCCCATGACTTTTCTTCAATTCTCAGAGGAAAGCCGATGCCCTCTTTCTGGTCAAAGCCGGAGGGGTTAGTTAGCTATCAGAGTGAGTTTGACATCCTGGAAATGGATCGTTACAGCAATCTACACCTGCTATCTCAAGAACAACGGGAAACTGTGGTTCAACTCCAGGAAGTAACCGGAGATATTAAACTAAGCATGAGGGGTGCTAAGCAAACACTCAGGGAACTGAACCGCTCAGCAAAAGAGCTTCAGGTCAATGTTACTCAAGCTCGCATGCGTCCTCTGTCGGACATTGTCGAGCGATTTCCTCGGGTTGTGCGGGATTTGTCTGTGCAATATGGCAAAACTGTAGAACTTCGGCTTTACGGCAGTTCCACATTGATTGACCGAGTGATCTTAGAGGCTCTCAAAGATCCCCTGATGCACTTGCTCCGCAATGCCTTTGATCATGGTATTGAAGATCCAGCCACTCGTAGGGCTATGGGTAAATCGCCCCAAGGCACAATTGAAATCAGAGCTGTTCACCGAGGAAATCATACTCTGATTGAGATTAGTGATGATGGGGGTGGTATTAATCTTAATAAAATTCGCGATCGCGCTAGGCAAATTGGTATTGATGAGTTTCAGCTCAACCAGTTTAGCGAAGCAGAATTGCTATCGCTGATTTTTGAGCCAGGATTCAGTACTGCTGGGCAAGTAAGTGCTCTCTCCGGTCGAGGCATCGGTATGGATGTAGTTCACACTAACCTCGAACAAGTCCGAGGCGATATTAAAGTCGATACTCAACCAGGAGTAGGCACAACCTTTACGATTACTATTCCCTTTACCCTCTCCATTGTGCGAGTTCTTTTGGTAGAAAGTGGCGGGATGCGATTGGCGTTTCCTACTGATGCAATTAGCGAGATGGTTCGCTTTAAGACTTTAGATCACTTTACTTCCCTAGATCAAGAGTTCATCGATTGGGAAGGATTAACTTTGCCCCTAATTCGTCTGGAGCAGTGGTTAAAGTTTCGCCGTCCTGGTGGAAATGTTGATTCTGAAGCCTCACCGACAATTAGCGAGCCCTTGGTCTTAATTGTTTCTCAAGGCAATGATTTGCAAGGAATCTATGTAGACCGCTTTTGGAGAGAACAAGAAGTAGTCATCCGTCAGGTGGAAAACATTATGGGTCTTCCTTCTGGTTTCAGCGGCTGTACAATTTTGGAAAATGGTCAGGTAGTACCACTAGCAGATGTCTCAAAAATGCTGGAGTGGATCGCTAGTATCGGCTCGTCTTCTAGTAGTTCTCAACCTGAGCAAAAACAGCTACAACATAGCCTAGAGTCGGAGAATAATTTCTTAGAGCCCATCACCACTCAACCTCAAAGGGATACTATTTTAGTGGTCGATGACTCCATTAATATGCGCCAGTTTTTAGCTACTACTTTAGAAAAAGCTGGTTATCAAGTTGAGCAAGCTAAAGATGGTCAAGTTGCTGTTGATAAGCTGCTTAGTGGCTTGTCTGTGCAAGCTGTGATCTGTGATATCGAAATGCCTCGGCTAGATGGCTATGGCTTATTGACTGAGGTCAAGTCCCATGCCAACTTCCAAGAATTACCAATTATCATGCTAACTTCCCGCAGTAGTGAAAAGCATCGCCAGCTTGCCATGCGCTTGGGAGCGATCGCCTATTTCACCAAGCCTTATGAAGAGCAAGAATTATTACAAACCATTAAACAATTAATCAAAAACTCAACGGGGAAAATTATGGCTCAAGCAACAGTAGTGCGACAGTAAAAGTTGTGCCTACTACTGTTTGCTCCTGAGCAATCGGTTCTAGCTTTGCTGTACCGCCTGCTGGTAAGCAACCTGATGCTTTTAGGCTAAGGTCTTTTGCCATCACTTCTCCCTACTGGAATAGTCAATTGACACTCCCTGACCTAATTCTGATTCTACCCAGATGCGACCTCAGTGACGCTCCAGGATTTTCTTACAGATAGTTAGGCCCATCCTTTACCGGGTCTTGTCTACGCTGTACAGGCGCTCTACATAAAGATTAACAAGGAGTTAGCTGAGTAAGTCTTAGTACAATTTCATCAACCGCTCCCACTAAAGTCTGTCCAGATTGAGATGGTTGATTGACTATGATACTAAAAACAATTGTCCCGTAGTCAGGATGTTCTAAATATCCCGAAAGAGCCCTAACTCCCTTCAAAGTACCAGTTTTGGCGTGAACTTTTCCTTGAACTGTGGGATAGTGAAGTCGATTTCTCAGAGTACCGCTCACTCCAGCAACGGGTAAAGAGGGGTAGAAAACTTCTCTAGCATTGGCAGAATCCATCGCTTTGAGAATGGCTACTAAGGCAGTGGGAGTCGCTAAATTTTGTCGAGACAATCCTGAGCCATCTACCTGTTGGTAACTTTTGGGGTCAACTCCTAACTGAGCTAAAGTATCCTTGACAACTTGAGAACCTCCCAGGGTACGCAGTAAGGTGTCTGCATAAGAATTGTTGCTATTGAGGTTCGTCACCCTAACCCATTCTGCCAAAGATGTCGAGCGAATTGGAATCTTTGGATCTAGCTTTTGCAGAGCAGCAGCAGTGGTTAAAAGCTTAATGTTGGAGGCGGGAATAAGATATTGATCAGCGTTGTGTCGGTATAAAATAGTTTCTTCTGATAAAGATTCAACCAAAATACCCCACTTACCTCTGGCAAAAGAAGGACGCTCAATGATAGAGTCAATAGTTGCTTCCAGGAAGTTGGGACAAATGCCGTTGTTAGCTCTCTCCGGACGAGGAACAAAGATTTGGGTAGGTTGTACTTCTCTCGGAGAGCTATCAGAAGGTGGAACCGAAATTTCGACAGCTCTAACAATATCTTGATTCAAATCGGCAATTTTAGTGGCGCTAGCTCCCCTGGGGGTGATGGGGTTTACCGTAGCAATGACGGTTACGGCGAGCATTGCCAAGGATTGTAGTCTGTAACTAATTTGTTTCATGTTCAGGAAGAGCTTTTATTACGCGTAAATTCTGTGACTAAGGCATGATACCCGGATAATTTCTCCGACAAACCAGAATAGCTGAATTTTCCATAAGCTATGAGCTAAAAAGGTAAAGCATCAGAAAAAATGATCTATTTTGGCATTTTTAATCAAAGTTAACTATTTAGTTAGCTTTGATATAGACTCTTGACTATACCTGTTGTCTTCAAAGATGCATTTGCATCAACTTAGTCGTACTTAGTAAAGTAACCTAAGAAGGGAAAGAAACAAAGTTTCCTTTTTTATACATCTCAGCAGTAAACTAGTCCGTATCTCTTGACAAAAGGGATATCAACAAGATGACGGACTAGCGATAGAAATCACGGCTTTTGTCAGCAATTGAACACAGTTGCGTTTGTCAATAGATAATTAGAGCTATCTGGTTAAGCCTGGGGAAATATAACAGATGAAGCTCACTAAACTTCAAAAAACTAAGTATCAGACAACTCCATAAAGACGCATCATAATTGCCCTAATCTTCATGCCGTAATCAGACTCAGGATGCCAACGTTTTCCCAAATCATAAATTAAGGGAGCAACTGCTCGGGGAACACAGCCAAAACGAGGATCTACTATTGGTGGCTGCCTAACTATATCTTTGCTGGCGTAAGCCTTAAGATGTTGGATGTGAGCTTTGACCCCTGTTTTAACATCCGGGAAGCAAGCAGCAGTTGAACCGCCGCCAGTTGCGCCGAGAGAGCCAAAGTTATTTTGCTCAGGTTTTAGTGAACCACCAAAGTTTAAGTAGTTTGTTTCTAGACACATCTGAGAAAAAGCAACATCATGATTGACGCCCTCAATTGCAGCCTGTTCTATGTAAAGCTGTGGTAAGTCAGGAAAATTGCTCAGAGCCTTTTCATTGTGGCTTGATAAAAAGCTTGTGAGTTGAGTTAGCGTAGTATTTCCCAATCCCATTATTTCTTCAGATGCTGATAGTTCAGTTTGGTGGTTGAGGTTTAAAATTACGGTTCTTGTTGAATTTTCCCAACTTACTGCTACACCAAATTGCTGTAAATCAACTGCTTTAACATAGACAACACTGCCATAACTAATGAGACGAATATCAGGAAAGGCAGTGTAGTCAATTCCTAAGAGTTCGACCAAATCTACAGGAATATAAGAATTATTATTAACAAGAATTCCTCTTTCTGTATAGTCATTATTTTTAATACGGATGTTGATAATAGGAAATTCAGGTTCTGGGTCTTTGGGTGTTTGACCGCTCCATTTAATCAAACCAACCGTAATACCTTTAGCAAAATTTTCACGTTCATTTTGAAGTAATCTTAAATCTTCGCGATTGTCAATAAAACATAATTCTAGAAGAATAGATGCAATAGCTACTCGGCGACAAAAAGCTAATCCTTGGGGAAACTGAGAGCTAGTGTCCGGTTTTACGCCACGACTAGTAAGTCCGGGAACAGCCGCTAGTAAAGAATCAAGCAAGAGTTGTGCATCTTTTTGTCGTTGACTATTATTAGCAATATGAAACGCTTCAGTACCTCGAACAGAACCGTTAAAAATGTTGCCGTGAAGTTCTACCGCAACATCACCCCGCACGGAATTAGCATTAATCCAGCTAATTGTTTCTTGCAAATCCAGATTATCAGGAACAGATACAAACTCAACTCCAGTGGTTTGGAGTTCTTTAACCACTAAGTCACGAGTGAGCATCATTTCTCTAGATTCTGTCGTTCCTAGAGCCACGGCTCCGGTGTTTCTCAGGTCATGACCAGCTGAAACGATAATACGTCCCATTTATCTACCTCTATTTTCTAAAAAAGTCTTGTGTTTGTCTTGTCGCGTTAGTAAGGACTCTGTTAGACGGATAATCTTAGTTTGCTAGCTTTATCAGACTTTAGCAGTACCGTCTCTGGGTAATCTGATAGTGGACAGTTAGTCTGGCTAAGGAAGAAATTTTTAGCTTTTTACATCTAGTTATTTTGCCCAGATTTCATATCTATTTTGGGCAAGTTTTTCAAGAACTTCACTGCTGATTCAGGTCAAATAGATTGGACTTTTTCAACACCTAGTTCAGCAAGAGTTGCAGAACCAACAATGCCATCATCAACTAAGTCTTGTCTACTTTGGAAAATTCTGATTGCCGTCTGAGTTCCCGGTCCATAAATACCATCGACTTCGATAGGAAAGCCGGCTTCAAGTAACGCCTGCTGAACTAGGCGGACATCCTCACCCTGCATAAATGGTCGGCTTAAGCGCAGCACCCGAAAGTTGAGGATCGAGATATCAAATCCCTCTACAGGAGAGCTATTGAGTCCCCTCTCTGTGTCAGAACCATAGGCTCCGTCTATAACAAGACGGTCACTGATGTTGTGTTTGTTCCAAAGACGCTGGAAGGCTCGCACAGCGACGGGACGAATATCGCGGGTTCCTCCTCCCACGAAATCGAAATGGACAGCATCGTTGGGTCCAAGCCACCTCCAACCCCATCTTTCTAGGAAAGGTCTCCAGCCTTGATTATCTGAGATATCAATTGCTAAACCACTTTGGTGATTGCTTCTAGGTGGACGAGCAGCCAGAGAAATTCCGCATCTGCGGTTTTGAAAATGGTTAAAAAGAATGAGTTGCTGAGCAATAGTTCGATAAGCCGAGTTAATCTGCATTTGAATACCTCGCTCTTGGATAGCACGCTCTAGCCCTCTTTTAGCAGGTAATTGCAGCAAAGGCCAAACAGCAGGTTCAAGGCGCACATTCAAATCCTCAAAACTGACTAAGACATTAGGAATTAAAATGTTCATCTCGGCAATAATCTGCATGTCCAGTCCCCGAACAATTGAGGTTGAGCAGGATGTAACCTCTCTAACCATGAGCGATATAATGGGAACCACTGGCGGTGTCTCAAGTAGCACCATTCGATCACCCTCAACAATCTGAATGTGACCTTTAAAGACAAGCCAGGTATTTCTGTCTTTGAAACTATCTTGAGCAAAAGCTACTCGGACATGGGCATTATCTTCTTCAAGAAAAGCCCAACTATGAAGTTCTAATTCCGTACCTTGCGGGATACTTTGTTTGTCATTGTCGGCGAGTTGAGAGCTGTCTATTGGTTTTTGTTTGAGGACGGTATCCTCGATGATTTTTAGCTTCAAAGCCATCTATTTTTCCCTTGATAGATTGAAAGATCTAGGGTTAGATCAGAGTTGTATCCAAACTTAAATTTCTTGCTGGACAGCTTTTTTGTCGTAGCATAACACCATAAGTATTTATATGGGATTAGGCGGCACACCCAGCAATACTGCTGCCGGATTTAATAATACTTAGTCAGCGAACATAGAGCTTAGTTTTGTTAGGTTTAACAAAGGCAGCGGTGCAGAAGGAATTACGGATACTCGATAGAGTCTACTTCTTGGATAACAGACTCTGATGAGAACGTCCAATGTTGATCAACAATCTTCAACAGTTTCGGCAACTATAGTGGGGATTCGTAAAGAAACTTTAATTAGCATCTAACTCTTACTAAATCAGGAGCGCGGTTAATATACTCAGCGACGTTAGTGCCACAGAGTTTACAATTGTAAAAACTTTCACTGCTAATACTACTAGGGAGATTTTCAACAACTTTAGGGATTGAAGCACCAAAAAATCCGACCTAGCAACTGTAGGTCGGAGTAATTAATACTGGAGAGGAACTAAAAGTGTTCTACTCTATCGCAATATTAAAGCGACTTCTTTAGCGAAATAAGTCAAAATTAGATCAGCACCTGCTCGTTTGATACTGGTGAGAGTCTCCAGCATGACTTTTTTTTCGTCAATCCAACCCTGCTGACCAGCAGCCTTAATCATGGCATACTCACCGCTAACATTGTAAGCTGCTACGGGTAGCTGAGTGTGTTCTCGCACTCGGTAGATTATGTCAAGATAAGGCAGAGCCGGTTTCACCATGACGATGTCTGCTCCTTCTGCAATATCAAGGTCAATTTCTTTGATGGCTTCTAAAGCATTGGCTGGATCCATTTGGTAAGTCTTTTTATCACCAAACTTGGGTGCTGAATCTAGAGCATCGCGGAAAGGGCCGTAGTAAGCAGAGGCATATTTGGCAGAGTAGGCGAGAATGCTTACATTGGTGTAACCTTTGGCATCCAAACCTCTACGAATTGCTCCGATTCTGCCATCCATCATGTCAGAAGGAGCCACCATATCGGATCCAGCTTCTGCTTGGGAAACCGCCATCTTTACCAAGACTTCAACGGTGGGGTCATTCAGTATGACACCATTTTCATCGACAATACCATCATGACCATCGCTAGAAAAGGGGTCGAGGGCAACATCGGTAATTACCATGATTTCTGGCACAGCTTGCTTGATTGCCCTTACCGTTCGCTGCACTAACCCTTCTGGGTTATAGCTTTCAGTGCCAGTGGCATCTTTTTTTTCTTCAGTCACAACTGGAAAAAGCGCGATCGCATTAATTCCCAACTCATACACTTCTGAGACTTCTTTAAGCAACAAGTCTAGGGAATAGCGATAGCACCCTGGCATAGAAGCAACCTCAACTTTAAGATCTTCACCTTCCATGACAAATAAAGGATAGATCAGGTCATTCACGCTCAGTTGAGTTTCCCGTACCATCTTGCGTATAGCCTCTGTGCGACGCAAACGTCGGGGACGTTGGTGCAAAGGCACTTGAGCAGAGATAGCAGCATCATCAACGGGGTGGGATGAGGACATAAAGATATAGTGAGGGCAACTTCAGTAGATTACAATAATAATGGTTATCGGACACCGGGACTAAAAGTTTGTTCTTGAAATAAATCTTTTAATTGTCCCAGGTAAAAGTACTCTAAAATTACCCATGTCAGCTCGACGAACTGCTAGTAGCAGACCTGAACAAAAAGAATACAGAAGTTCAGGGGAATTCTGAACTCCTGAACTTCTCCCCTGGTTCATTCTGAAGTTCTTTCAAGCTAATTATGTTTTAGGTGTATTAGCCGTCGGTGTGTTCGTTGCTAGTTCAGCGCTGAAGCGTCAATACAGGAAAAAGTCTCGTATATCCAAGAATTGGGATTGACGAAGATGGGCAAAATTTAAGCCTCTGATCAACTCCACTCTCAAGCAGAACTCAGGAGTCAGGTTTGGCGTTTAGGGTTCACAATTCAGCCTGATTTCTGATTTTTGATTCCTAAATTGTGGTGGCTATCTCCTGACTCCTGGTTCTTACTTCCCGTGTGTTTTTCAGGCAAATGAGTTGCTCAAGTAATAGAACAGTTGGGTTTAGCCGTTACCTTTTTTCTTGTTCTTGCAGCCGCCCTGACGAACTTTATATCTGGGGTCGCTTTTGCAAATGACGTATAAACGACCACGGCGGCGCACAACTTGGCAATCTCTGTGCCGATTCTTCAAGCTTCCGATTGAGCTAACAACCTTCATTACTTTTGCTCCTCTGGTTAGTGACAATATCCTTCAAAATTAAAGTAAATTTCTCGTTTAAAGTCAACAATGGCAAATACTAGTTTAACCTGTAAGCTTTGTTTTAGTGAACAATCGGCAAAAAAATAAATTTATTTATCAATGAGTATCCATCATTTTACAGTGAATAAATATAAAAAAACTAAGCAAAATTGGAGCAATTACAGTTTGGTAAACCAGAGAAAAAAAGAGCATTTAATCTAGACTTTAAATAACTGTAAACCCCCAAAAAGACTTGCTTTTTTCTTCTCAAGCGCTACGAGTATGAAGCTGTCATCTTTAAAGCGACTATTGATCACATAATTTATCCTGTGCATCCTACAGATTGACTCTACCAGCTTGATCAGTTTATTCTCCAGAAAGATACAAGCTTATCCATCATCGCTTTGGCATTTTTGGCACTTGTTGTTGCCTCAAGGGTTGCAGCCTAAATCTGGCTCGAACAACTAACGGCTGACAAAGGAAACTTTCCTTAACTCCATCCCCGTCTCTAGTGCATAGGCAAGTGCATGAATGCCTTACCTAACTATGATAAACCGAAAAATAGCCATAGCAGGAGACACCTTCAGCCTTAAAGCCTTCCTTGCCACAGAATCAAGAGCGGCGATTGAGTAAGAAGCAAAAAACCTAAAATTATCAGTAGGTAGATTAACTTATGGCAAACCTGAATAGTGAGGATGACTTTAACCTAAGTACCCAGTTATCCGAACTTAAAACCCAGTTGAGTCAAATTGGCGCTCGTTTAGAGGTAATCGAAAAAAGTTTAGATCAAGTATCAACTCTATCGAAAAGAATTTCTCGGTTAGAGGAGAATTTTTTGCTAGTTGCCGATGTCCATAGATATCAAAGATTGCGCGATTACTTAGCAACTGGTAGCTGGTCAGAAGCTGATCAGGAAACTATTCGGTTAATCCAGGATATAGCAGGTCAGACAGATCTAGAAGAACTTAGACCCAATGACATTAGAACATTTCCCTGTAGTGGAATCAGAATTATTGATCAACTCTGGCTTACTTACAGTGATGGACGTTTCGGCTTTAGTGTGCAGTTACACATTTATCAAAGTGTCGGTGGAACTCTCAATACAACTATTGAACAGAATCAGGATATCTTAGAAAAATGGGGTGAACAGGTAGGATGGCGCAGGAATAACAAATGGCTAAAATGCAGTGAGCTTGATTATAGCCTTAATGCACCCGTTGGCTGTCATCCTTCAAGGTGGTGGAATTCGCCCTATGGATCGAAAATGACCAACTATTTTTTATCTCGCCTGATGAGTTGTGAGTTGTGAATTGTAAAATGTCAAAAATTCAACTGACGACTTTTCTGTGGGAGAAGCGCATTTTTACCGTCATTAGGTAGGCAAATTAGGTAATTTCACGGTTGGAAAAGAAAAGTAATAAATAAGTAATTCCACGGTTATTGAAAAAGCATCGATCAAGTTTAATTTATTGAGTAAAGCGTAATGCATAGCACAACAAAAAGACCAAATGAATCCTTCACTGCTCAATAAAAAAGCGCCGATTAAAGATAATTCAAATCAGCTAAAAAATAAGGAGATCTCGAATTATGTGCGGAGTCTCTACGGAGATATTCCTATTTCTCTTTGTCCTTTCACGGAAAGGGAAATAGCCGAACTTGAATACAATAATGAGTTACTTGTCTACCTTCCGGCAAAACTCTCGATGAGTGAACTCTGTAAGCAGTTTGAGATTAATGCTAATGTCAACTTTAAGCACGAAACCATGATCAGAAATGCTCAGAAAAATGAAGATCAGTGGTTCATCACATCTGCTTCCAAAACCCCAGAACTAATTTATCAGACCGGAATATCAGCCAAGCGGATCTACGAAGATGAAGGCTTACACGGTATGGATTTTAGGCGTTACCTCGCCTTCGTCGCGACCTTTAAATACAAATTTGATTGCTTTCCAGATCAGACATACTGGACGTTTCTATTGTCGGGAAGTTACGACCGAAGCGGAGTGTCAGTTGTCGGATTTGATTCCCAGGGTGTATTGAATCACCATGGTTGGATGAAAAACTTCAAAGCTAAGTATGTCGGATCGAGGTACATAGTTATTGCTCCGAGAATTGAAGTATTGCCAGAAACTGAGCAGCTACAGAGGGCAAGTAGAGGAAAACGTGGCACTCAGGGTAGAGAGGCAGATACAGAATAGGGTAGTGCCTCTTTGACATCAAAACTCATGTCCCCTATTGAAATAATCTCCGGAGTTCGTGGTGAAGTATGACTTACTTAGCCCCTCATTTTGTGCTAATCCCGGGACTATCTGGCATCAGATGCAAACCGAGGATCCAGTGTATTGGCACCCTCTGCTGGAGTCCTGGATTTTAACCCGCTACGACGACATTCAACGCGTTATCCGTGAGCCGCGTTTCTCTGTGGATCGGAGTGGACAAATCGGAAAGGGTGGATCACAAAGGGTGCAAGACAAACTTGATTGGTGCAATCACTTCTTCGCCCAATGGATGGTTTTTTCCGATCCACCGAGGCATACTAGACTCCGCGCGTTGGTTACTAAGGCATTTACCCGACAGTTGATGGACGACTTGCACTTCTCCATCAAGAACCTCTCGGAAGAACTGCTTGACAAAGTTGAAGGGTTTGGGAGTATGGAGGTTATTAGCGACTTTGCCATCCCTCTTCCTGCCCTCGTTACCGCTCAGATGTTTGCCATTCCCAGAGAGCATATTGCAGACCTTAAGCAGTGGACTAATGACATGTTCACTTTATTTGGGGCAGGTTTAGCAACAGACGAGGTTGTTGAAGCAACTTACCGCAGCGTTGTCGCCTGTAGGGAATATTTTGACACTCTGATTTTACAACGCCGCCAAAGCCCAGGTAACGACCTGATCAGCCAACTAATTTCCGTCGAAGAGCAGGGAAGCATCCTCAGTGAGGAAGAACTTAAAGCAACCTGCATCACCCTAATCGCTGGTGCCTACGAAACAACAACCCACTTGATTGGCAATGGAGTTCTGGCACTACTGCGACACCCAAATCAGCTACAAACGCTTTGGGAAAATCCCGAACTCATTGGCAGCGCAGTGGAAGAAATATTTCGATACGACGGTCCAGCTTTAAGCGTGGTTCGGCGGGCAATCGAGGACATCGAAATTGGCAGCAAGCAGATTCGGACTGGAGAGAAAGTTTACTGCATGTTGCATGCCGGAAACCGCGATCCAGCAAGCTTTCCCCATCCAGATAGACTAGACATTAAGCGTCAAGATAACCGTCATCTCGGACTAGGGCTAGGTATCCATTTCTGCTTAGGTGCAGCACTTACACGGCTTGAAGCAAAACTTGCGATCAACGCTATGATCCAGCGCTTCCCGAATCTGCACCTCGAAACCGATGAGCTAACTTGGGTGCCAAATTTGGCAATTCGCGGTCTTAACTCTTTGCCTGTAGTGTTTTCTGCGTAGCATCATTGATAGGGTGCCCTCTTTGCTTAGAGTAATAGAGAGAGGCGATCGCTTCTTCACAATTACTGACCTATTTAACTAGCTAATTTCTCAACAAATGTGGCATGTTTAGTAATCACTCCCTTCTAATTTCAGTAGGATGAAATTAGAAGGGAGTGATTGCTATCTTGACTCTGCTTGCAAAGCTGTCTTAACTCTTCCGTACTCAAGCTCAACCTGTGCCATAATTTGTCTTGCCCCTACAGTAGTACTTGAGCGTCCCGCAATTTCCAATTGCTCACAAAGCTGTGAAAGCTTGATTGCACCAAGTGAAGCACTGCTCGATTTGAGCGTGTGAGCTGCTTGTCCCATGGCTGCTGCGTCAGTTTTGCTGACCGCCGTATCCATTTTTTCTAGTAGTAATGGCGCTTCTTCTAAGTAAAGCTCAATCAATTGAGCCAGCAAATCGGAAGCATCTGACCCCATCGCAGCACGAAAAGCTTGCAGCACCGAAGCGCTAATTACCTCTTCTACTTCTGCCACTACACGAGCTGATGAGGGATTCTCAACACCAGTCTTAGACTGCTCTATCGACCTAATTAGCTCCTCTACCCGGATTGGTTTACTAATGTAGTCGTTCATTCCAGCAGTGAGACATTGGTCGCGATCGCCTTCCATGGCATTAGCTGTCATGGCAATAATCCAGGGCCGCAAAATAGATGACCATTCCTGACAAATCTGCCGCGTTGCCGTTAAACCGTCCATTTCTGGCATGTGTACATCCATAAACACAATGTCATAATGCTGACGATGCAAAGCGATAATCACTTCTAAACCGTTACCGGCCACATCCACCCGGTAACCCATGCGTGCCAATAATTGTAGAGCTAACTGCTGGTTTACTTTATTATCTTCGGCAACCAAAATTTTTCTCGGCAGTCTTTGAGCCATCGTGGGGTCAAGTTGCATCTTTCTGGAGGGAAAAGGCTTGGCCTTAACCGGCTGTCCACTTAGAGCTTGGACTAAAATGTTGTAGAGTTGAGACTGCTTGATCGGCTTGTTTAAGAAAGCCACAAACCCAAGCTTCGTGGCCTCAGACTGTAGTTCCGAGTTATCCACTGAAGTTAACATCAGCAACGGTAATCCCCGACAATTAGACTGCTGACGAATGAGATTAGCCAAAGTCAGACCATCCATTTCAGGCATTTGCATGTCAAGAACAGCTACGTCAAATTTTTCTCCACGAGAGAGCCAGTTTAATGCCTCTAAACCAGACACAGCAGCTTGAGAGAGCATCCCCCAAGACTCCGATTGTAGAGTGAGAATTTTACGATTAGTGGCATTGTCATCTACGATTAGCAGCCGCTTTCCAGTCAATTGAAACTCGGTCTCGATGGGATTCTTTAGCAAGTAACTAGGATGGGAAGCGACAATTATCGTAAAGTAAAAGGTAGAGCCAGCTCCTACTTGACTCTCTACCCACATCCTGCCTCCCATCATTTCGCTGAGATTTTTGCTAATTACCAGACCCAAACCCGTACCCCCATACTGGCGAGTAGTAGAGGCATCAACTTGACTAAAAGACTTGAATAGCCGATCAATGCGGTCTTGGGGAATGCCAATTCCTGTATCTTTAACAGCAAAGCAGATTTCGTATCTAGGGGAATTGGTTCTCTGTGCTTGAGCAGTCTTGGTTAGTTTCTGGGCGGTAACCGATACCAAAACTTCCCCAGAGGGAGTAAATTTAACGGCATTGCCAATTAAATTGACTAAGATTTGCCGAAGTCGGGTAACATCTCCAACAACCCAGTTGGGAATGCTAGGCTCAAAGAAATAGGCTAATTCTAGTTTTTTTTCCGCTGCCCTGATCGCTACTAGATCGAGAGCTTCCTCAATACAAATTCGTAGCTCAAAAGATTGTTCTTCTAAATCCAGCTTACCGGACTCAATTTTCGAGAAGTCGAGAATATCGTTGATAATTGTCAGCAGTGCTTCTCCACTACTACGAATTGTTTCAGCAAAATTTTGCTGTTGCGACGTCAGTTTAGTGTCGAGTAGTAGTCCAGTCATACCAATGACGCCGTTCATGGGAGTGCGAATCTCATGGCTCATAGTTGCTAAGAATTCACTTTTGGCTTGATTAGCCGCTTCTGCTGCCTGTTTAGCCACCTCCAAGGCAATATTTTGTTTAGTCAATTGCTCCCTAGCCTCGGCAATTGCGAATACTTGAGGTAGCGTTGTCCAACAAGCAATAGCGATCGCCATAAAAGACAGGGTCAGTAGCACAACCACTAAGAGATTGTTGCCAGTACTGGTACTAACGCTTTCTAACTTATCTCGAACCACCCAGCTAATAGTAGCTGCACCACAGACTAAGGCAATCAGAACTACTACCTGAAGTCCGACAAAATCTTTGCTTTGATGGCTAACTCTTAGTTGCCGATCCTTGGTTAGCCAAGCTGGAATTGACTTCCAGGAAAAGCGATGGATTGCAGCATCGATCGCTAAAAATTCTATGGGTAACAGAAGTCCTGTCACGATCTCTTGCCAACCCCAGGCTTTCCCAGCAATGACCAAGACAACCGCCTCAACCAAAAAGAAGCCTCCAGACCACCAAGGCCATTTCACTTCTGGTCTTCCTCGACACAGCCAAAGTGCCAGATGGAACACCATAAAAGAGACGAACCAGCATGTCCCTGTCACAATAACAATTCGGTTGACATCTCCCCACACTAGACACAAAAGACTAATTAAAAAAGTACAAACTAAACCAAGTCCGAGAACGCTGTCTCGGTTCCCCATAGCAAATACTGACGAAAGATGACCGTCGAGGGAGAGTTGGTATAAGATACGGGGACAGACAGCCACTGTTGTGGCACAAAGCAGCAAGGCACTGGAAGCAATCATCAGGGTCACGAGAACTGAGGCGGATTGACCCCATAATGGCTGGGCTGCAACTAACATGTTCAAAAATACGTTGTCGCCTAGTTCTGGATCAGTGGCTAACCGCATGAGTACCCAAAACCCGCCGATAAAGACAATGGGCATCAACCAAGCTGTAAAAGAAAGACAGCGCAAAGTTTTAGATGGTTGTCGGCTATCAGCAACAAATACGGCGGCTGTTTCACAGCCATAGGCAAGAAACGCTCCACTGCCAAAGTACCATTGTGCCCATTCTTCTAAACTCAGGCTACTACCACTGTCTGACCCTACCCAGCTAGTCGGCCAAAGACCAGGACTAGCGGGTGAGAAAGCTAGCCATCCTAAGCCTTGGATGCAAAACACAAGTAAGAATCCTACTGCCGGGAGAACAAAAATTAAGTGTAGAATCGCCAAAGCACGGGTGCCACTAAAGGCAACAAAATAAGCTAAGCAAGTAAATCCTATTCTGAATAGCGTTTCAGAGAAAGGAATACCCAGGGGTTCAAGATTATCTTTGATTAGATCCGTGAGAATGAGGGCGTTGATTGGTGGTAAAGCTGCCCAGGCAATAAAGTAGGCGATCGCCCCGTAGCGTCCGAGAAGCGGATAGTTGCTCAGCAGCCTCGCGGTATAAGCAGGTGTTCCCCCCAACATCTCTGGCCAGTGTTCTCCCAAACGCCTTACCTGCCGATTTTCTAGTAAACCCACGAAAGTTGCAGGCAACAAGACCAAGATGCCTTGTGGTCCAAGGACGGTATTCATTGCTGGCGCCACGCTAAGCCATACAAGAATCGTCATCAGACCAAAACCCCAGGTTTCCAGCACACTCAGACCCTGGAAGGAGCGATCGCTAGAAGACTGATGCTGAACCTTACCGAGAATAGGCTGAACTGGCATTATTTTTTGTTGTTTCTCTGAGGATGATAAGTGGGATTTACGAATACCTTATCTTTCTTGAGTTTGTGGCAAAACCGTGTAACTGCGGAAGAACAGAGGCTTATCAAAACAGAACATCCCATTTATTCAGTAATTCCCCGATTGCTAGAAGCAGGGTTTCTTGTCAGGTATTAAAAATTGGGTGCTAAGCCGCTTTCCAAGACTCAATACTCTAATCAGCTATTTAATTTTTCTAGAGAAAATCAACACAAGAAGTCAGGGAAGATAATTTAAGCTGCTATGCCATAGAAAAATTAAGTATTGTAACTTTCTGCTTCAAAACTAAGCATCTTTTACTGATTAGTAAATAGCAACCCAAAGTAAAGGAGAAAATGATGATTGAAGTTGCTAACTTAATCAGTAGTAGTTTTTCGTTCAAAAATAAAATTGAAGGTGACGCTGGAAATAACTATCTCAAGGGCAACAATACTCCAACGTGGGTTTACGAAAATGGTTCGTATTTGTTAAAACCAGCGGATGACGCCATCTATGGTTATGCTGGCAACGATACTTTAACAGGTCTTGGCGGCGACGATGATCTGTATGGCGGATGGGGTAATGACAAGCTTTACGGCGGAGCTGATGACGATCTACTCAATGGTAGTTTTGGTAATGACACACTAATTGGTAGTACAGGAGACGACACGCTAATCGGTGGCGCTGGTAAGGATTTCCTGGAAGGGGGAGTTACCAGTTCAGGTCAATCTGGGTACGACACCCTCACGGGGGGCAGTAATGCAGATATCTTCTCTCTTGGCTACAACGGCACCTATTACAAAGGATCTGGCTACGCTACCATTACCGACTTTGACCGTGCCGAGGGTGATAAAATTCATCTTACTGATTATGGTAGCGATAATATTAGCTTCTACTCCCTTGGTACTAGTAACTGGGGTGGTGGTGACGCCCTAGATACAAAAATCTACTTCCAAGGTGATTTAATTGGTGTAGTACTAGATAAATCTAATATGAGCTTTGGCTTAGACTTCAAGTTTGTTCCATACGTTGTTACTTAATCTGAACTGGATTTTATAGTAAAACAACGTCAAAATAAATTTGAATGGTAAAGGGAAATATGCATCTTCCACTTACTCTATCAAGCTGTCAATTTAAGGTTGATAGATTACTATTTAAGTAATTTTCGTCCATCTCTTACCAAGGCAGAACTTCTCCGTTAGCATGCCAAAATGTGCCGGAGTTTTCTAGATTAAGCTGATGAATTCGGGCCAAAAGTCCTTTGACAGCTTCAGCGGGAGGGATGCCATTATGAGCTGTCATTTCTGTACTAACTAAACCAGGATGGAGGATGGCAACAGCAATTTGGCGTGGTTGCAAATCAATAGAAAGAGACTTGCCAGCCATCGACAAAGCAACTTTGGACATGCGGTAGCCGTAGGAATTTCCAGAGGTATTGTCAGTAATAGAACCCATGCGGCTAGTAATTATGGCGATTTTGGCACCAGCGCCTAAATTGGGTAATAAAGCTTGAGTGAGGCGTAAGGTTCCCAAAGCGTTTACCTCAAACTGTTGCCTGATGCCATCAAAGTCAAGTTGCGAGAGGGTATTTTTCTTCAAAATTCCGGCATTATTGATCAATACATCAATCGGGGTATTCTTCAAGCTTACTACCAAATCAGCTACCGACTGCTCTTGAGTAATATCAATTCCTTGCTGTACCTGAATTCCTAAGGCATTGAGATCTTCTGAAGTACTACGGCAAACAGCAATAACAGTTTCTCCTGATTCTTTTATTTGCCGACAAAATTCAAAACCAATACCACGGTTAGCACCTGTCACTAAATAAGTAGTCATGTTTATCCCTTAACTCGAACTATTTATTATTCAAACGAGTTTTGGAAAATTTATCAAGGAAAACTTGACCAGAGCAAAACTGCGATTGCTAAAAAAAGGATGGTTGCTCTTCCTTTGCCACTAGCTTTTGAGCAAGAGACTGCATTGGAAATAAAGCTCAATTTATTTCTCATCTAGAAAATAGCAATTATTGCTAATCATTTATCTAGATCTGGGAAACTTTAATAGCGCTAACTTTCTGGTTCCGCTCAAATAAAACCTTAGGTTTGAGGAAAATCTTGAGCAGTAGCCACAGAGATTGTAACTCTCCTGGTGTCTCGCGTAGCTGCCACTGTCCGGGACGACAGAATAGCAGCTTGACTAACTGTCTCTGTTGGGGGAGTGTTAACTGCTCAAATAAGACGCGTACTGTCGTAAATTCGCCGTTAGATTCTGTCTGCACAATTACTCCCTGTAGAGTTATTTTTTCTTCAAGAATTGATAACTCTACAGGTGAAGTTTCTCCAGCAGAAAGAATAGGAATTCTTAACCGATGAGTGAGTTCAATATCTGCACCTATTTCTGAGATTTGTGTTGTTAAACCCCAAATTTCCCTAGGAAATTGAGCAATAATTGATTGCCTTTCAACTTTTGTTATTACTGGTAATTCTTGAAATTTAATTTGTACTAACCGCCGCAAATTAAACCATTCATGTGAATCTAGTTTCGGAACATCTAGCAAAATTAATAAAGCGGCACCAATTGTTATAAGACTGTAAGCGCTCCATAACCAACCCAGATTAATTCCTCTCATTTCTTGAGCCATCTGGACAGCCATTTCAGGTGGCATAGTTGCCATGTGCATTTCAGTTACAGCACTGATACCTAAGTTACCCCATAAACTCAACGCTGTTAGGATAAACAAAATTAGCAGAGGCGAAGCCAATCCCCAATTGAAACGAAAGCGATCGCTTTGAGTTCCTTTAGGAGTTACTTTAAAACCTTGAGAAAAGGGATTTAACATTACCTGAATCACCGTTAATGCTAGAGGAAAAGCCAGAACTAGTCCATAAACACCAGATAAGATGGCTGAACGAGAACGATGGTTTAACCAGGAAAAAACGGTTATCTGCGTTAGATAGTAAGGTAAGAAGAAATAGATAACTTCTGGGGTAGTAGCTTGAATAGGAATGACACCCAAAAAAGCATAAACTAGGGGCATCATCAAAAAAAACACTGTAGAAAGACTGCTAAACCAATGTATCAATCCCTCAAAATAACCTAATCTTTGAAGTGGGCTTAGCCCTGGAATCGTTAAAGGATTGGAGCGAATAAAGAAAGCTTGCAAAGTCCCTCTTGCCCAGCGTAACCGTTGGGTGGCATGAGTGGCAATGCTTTCTGCGGCTAGCCCCGCACTTAACTTTTCATTTAAATACACTAAACGATAGCCTTGGGCTGCTAAGCGAATACCCGTAAAAAAGTCTTCACTAAGGGAATCTGTAACAAAGCCGCCAATTTTTTCTAAGGCAGAGCGTCTAATAACAAAAGAAGTTCCGGAACAAACTACACTGCCTGCTCCATCTTTGATCGGTTGTAGCTGTCGGTAAAAGACTTCTTCTTCTGGAGTTAGGATGTCTTCTAAACCTAAATTACGGGCTACGGGGTCAGCGTTATAAAAACTTTGAGGAGTTTGCACTAAGGCAACTTGCTCATTTTTAAAGAAACCTAAAGTGCGCAATAAAAAGTTTTGCGTTGGCACAAAATCTGCATCAAAAACTACGATAAACTCACCTTGAGTTTTAGGAATAGCACGATTTAAATTACCAGCTTTGGCGTGAATATTATCTGCTCTAGTTAGATATTTGCAGCCCAGTTCTGCTGCTAAATTAGCAATTTTTGGTCGTCGAGTATCGTCAAGAACATAAACAGTTTTGGGTTCATAGTCTATTGCTTGACAGCCAATAATTGTACGCTTTAGTATAAATTCAGGTTCATTATAGGTAGGAATAAGAATATCAACCGATGGATTGAAACTACCATCAGCAACTTGCATAGATAATCGGTCTGCTTCCCGTTGACGATTCTTGACTTTCAGCATTAAAAATAGTTGCAAAATGCTGCTAAAGAGAGTCAATAATTCAAAAACAAATAACCCTAAACTAAAAGTTCCATTGAGAGGATCGTTAAGATTAAGGGTTGAGAGGCAACGCCATAGTAGATAGCGAATAGTTAAACTTAAAAGAATGGCAATAACTAACAATCGTGACCAATTGCGGGGTTGGGGAGAAACTTTTGTGATTCCCCAAGCTAACAGAAAAAGCACAATGGTTGGGGTTAGCAGAAATTCTGTCATTACCATTGGCGCTTCTATCCACATGGGTGGATTTTGTTGTCGGGAATCGAGATAGGCAAAAATTTCTTGAATTTCCCCAAATCCGGCAAACCAAAGAACGACAATGAGCGCACAAGAAACAACAATTCCTACCAAAATCAAGGTAGTAAGTCTAGGTTTTGGGATTCTAAGACGTTGGTAAAACTTTAAAACTTCCTGGTCAAAATTGTTAGGTTTCATCTTAAAACAAGACTTTCTTTGCAGGCATCTTATTCACTTTTGTGAAGAATTTTCCGAGTAACCTTAGTATTTCAGTAAAATTACTTGACACTCTAGTAAAGGCAAGCTGACTAAAAAAATATCCAAATGATGATTAATTAAGCAGAAACTAACACTAAAGTAAATATTTCTGGATTATTATTATTTCTAATTGGTATCTTGGCTTTTTGGTGCAGGTTCCGGACAAGTTTGATTAACAAAATCACACTGATAGACGTAGGGTTTTTGCCAATTAAGAGGAATTTCTAATAAGTCCCTTGTTCCCGTAATTCCCTGTCCCACGAACAACAATAAGGCAAAGCAGTTCAAGATAATATGAGCATTGCGCCAGCGATTCGATCTATCTTTGTAAATGTCTTCAATAATTGCCACAGAGAAAATCATCAAGAGTGCTGCGATAATACCAAAATAGTAGTGTGACCAATACCATTCATTAGTTCGTCGGAAGACACCATCCTGGCAACCAAGAATAATCAAACCTGCACCAGTCAAGGTGGCAAAAATTGCCCGCCAAGGTCGTTGTCTTGCTCGATAAAGCAGTATAAAGGAACCAATAGTTACCGCAAACATCAGCACGATAAAGATGACTTGAAAAAGGTTCTTCTGCCAGAGTTGCTGGCTTAAAATATTAGTGCCAATTGGGTAAGCTAATCCTAACAAAGCAATTCCTACTACTGCACCAGCAAGCCAACGCCCGATTTGAACATGTTCGCGACCGACAATAGGAGGAATTTTGCTTTTGCCCTCCGATTTAGTCTGCAAACGCCGTTGCCGAGTTTGCCAAGCAAAGTTAGTAACAATGCCAATTAAAGGGAAGACAAAAATAACTGCGATCGCGGGATGAATTAAACCGACCAAATCTGAAGCATTCATTGGTGATTAATCTCGCCAAATTTTATTAAAAGGTTGATGCTGGGACTATATTACATCTCTATTGCATCCTCTGGAGTAGATGATTTTTGTCCAGAATGCCGAAGCGTCAGTATTGGGCAAAGTCACCTAGTTTTGGGTCAAGTTCTGTTACGTAAAACTTGCGAATTGGGCAATACTAACCACGATCCTTTTGGCTTCACCATCAGAGTCAGTATAGTTGAGCCGGGATAAAAATCACTTGATTTAAATCAACTCACTGAAGATTGATTGAAGGTGAAGAGATAGAGAGGCAGGGGTTGATGTTGATGAGTAAACATACTCATCAACATCAACCTTCTTTTGTCCTCCTGTTCTTCTCTAAGGAAATTCCCCGGTCTCCAAGGGATCACCGTCGGAAAGCACCTAGTTGATCTAAACTAAGCTAGGGTCAGGCTGGAAGCTATTAATCACTTTCATATACTGAGCACGCTCAAAATTAGAGGCTTCAGCGGAATTAACTTGCGACATTGAACCAATCATCTGTTGGACAGATTCATATTCGTTTTCCTCCATCCAGACCACTACTTCACTCTCTATTTTGCGCAAGTGTTCAACTCCATGGCGCAGCAGTGCGGAACAAACATGGGTAACTGACGCCCCCGCCATGAGCATTTTAACGACATCACGACCCTTTTGAATACCACTGGTAGCAGCCAAATCAGCTTCAATGCCACCATAGAGGAGAGCAATCCAACGCATAGGCAAGAGCATTTCCTGAGATGTACTCAAAACCACACGGGGCGAGACTTCTAGTTCTTCAGGCGAAATATCAGCTTGCATAAAGCGGTTAAATAATACCAAGCCATTGGCACCTGCTTTATCTAGTCTTGAGGCCATATTTGCTAAATTGCTGAAGAACGGACTGAGTTTTACCGTCAGAGGTATAGTAACATTGGCTCGAACCGCTTCAACAATATCTAGATAGTTTTGCTCCACCTGAGCACCCGTGATATGGGGGTCTGTGGGAATACTATATATATTGAGTTCTAAGGCATCTGCACCTGCCTCTTGAATCTGTTGGGAGTAGTCTACCCAGTTGCCTAAAGTGGAGCCATTAAGGGAAGCAATAATAGGAATCTGCACTAATTCTTGAGCCCGACGAATGTGTTCGAGATAGATTTCTGGTCCGACTTGATAACTTTCTGGCTCTGGAAAATAAGTTAAAGCCTCGGCAAAACTTTCGCTACCGTAAGTAGTGTGGTAGTCGAGTTCTAACTGTTCCAGCCGCAGTTGTTCAGCAAAAATACTGTGGAGTACAATGGCACCAGCACCAGCATCCTCCATGCGCTTAACGTTATCTATGTCTTCAGTAAGTGGCCCGGCAGCTGAGGGGACAAGTGGTGATCGCAACTTTAATCCCAGATAATTTGTGGTTAGATCCATAATCTTTAAGTAAAGTAATGTTTGCTGCAAGATTTTTTTTAAGTAATAAGCATTAAGTAAACACTAAAGGGATAGGTATAAAATTGATTCCAATTCAAGCAGTAAATAGTAAACCAAACTCATTCCCTTCACGGCCCCTTAGCTGCACTCAGTGTTTTGACTCAAGGGCATGCTTATTACCCTTCGCTCCGCTCAAGGGCATGCTTATTACCCTTCGCTCCGCTCAAGGGCATGCTTATTACTTATTACTTCAAGCCAGAGTACTAGAGTCACCTTTACAGTGGCCATTTTGCTCCTCTAGCTGACGGGAAGCAAGATATTGGTACATCCGCCAGCGAGCATTTACGTCTTGCTGGGCTTCTTGTAATAGTTGCTTAGCTTCAGTTGGCTTGCTCTTGGTGAGCATCTTGAATCGATTTTCTTCATACATAGATTTGTCTACTGGGGATTTAGGCGATCGCATATCAAGCTTTAGTGGATTTTTGCCCTCTTTAAGCAGTTCTGGATGATAGCGATAGAGCAACCAGCGACCTGAATCTACTAGTTCCTTTTGATGGGACATGGCGGTGGTCATGTTGATTCCGTGGGCAATGCAGTGGGAATAGGCAATAATTAGGGACGGTCCATCATAGGCTTCGGCTTCTAGAAAGGCTTTGAGGGTGTGTTCATCCCGTGCACCTAGCGCCACACTGGCCACGTAGGTATTGCCGTAGGTCATAGCCATTAAGCCTAGGTCTTTTTTCGCGGCAGGTTTGCCACCAGCAGCAAATTTGGCAACTGCAGCACGGGGAGTTGACTTGGATGCCTGACCACCAGTATTAGAATAGACTTCAGTATCGAGTACTAGTATATTCACATTGCGGCCACCGGCGATTACGTGATCTAAACCACCGAAGCCGATATCGTAGGCCCAGCCGTCACCGCCGATAATCCAGACGCTCTTTTTAACCAGATAGTCGGCGAGGCTTAGTAGTTGTTTAGCATCAGGGGAATCGAGTTCTTGCAGTCTTTGCTTGAGTTGGGCAACTCGCTCTCGTTGTTCCCAAATATCGGCTTCGGACTTTTGAGACTGGTTGTTAAGAATAGCGCTAGCGAGGTTGTCACCTACTTCTCCAGCTAGTTTAGCAACCAGTTCAGCGGCGAATTGAGCTTGCTTATCAACAGAGACACGGAAGCCTAAACCAAACTCAGCATTGTCTTCAAAGAGGCTATTAGACCAAGCTGGCCCGCGTCCTGCGGCGTTGTGTGTCCAAGGCGTGGTGGGGAGGTTCCCGCCATAGATTGAGGAGCAACCAGTGGCATTGGCAACGAGCATGCGATCGCCAAATAGTTGAGTGGCCAACTTAATATAAGGCGTCTCTCCGCAACCAGCACAAGCACCCGAAAATTCAAATAGGGGTTCTTGCCACTGTTGTTGTCGTATGCGGTCTGAGTTGAGGGCTAGTCGGTCAGGATTGGGCAGTTTTAAGAAGAAATCCCAGTTTTCTCGTTCTGAGTCCCTCAAAGGCGGTTGAGATTGCATGTTAATCGCTTTAAGTCGCGACTGAGACTTGTTTTTGGCCGGGCAGATATCGACACAGATACCGCAGCCGGTGCAATCTTCAGCAGCTACTTGAATGGTGAATTTTTGACCGGAAAACTCTTTATCTTTGGTGTCGGTATATTTAAAGGTTGTCGGTGCTTGGGCTAGGTGCTGCTCGTCGTAAGACTTACCCCGAATCACGCTGTGGGGACAAACTATAATGCACTTGCCGCACTGGATGCAGACATCCGGATCCCACACGGGAATTTCTAGACCCACATTGCGTTTTTCCCATTTCGTAGTGCCACTGGGATAGGTGCCGTCTACGGGCAGAGCGCTAACTGGTAGCTCGTCTCCTTGACGAGCGATCATTTTACCCAGAACTTCTCGCACAAAGGCTGGTGCCGTGTCGGGAACTGGTGGCCGCATCTCAATAGTGCTATTTACCCTCTCTGGAACTGGCACTTGATGCAGATTAGCCAGGGTATTGTTCACTGCGTCTATATTCAGTTGAACCAGGATTGGCCCTTTCTTGCCGTAAGTCTTTTCAATAGATTTCTTAATTTGGGCAATGGCTTCTTCTCGCGGCAAGACATTAGCCAAAGCAAAGAAGCAGGTTTGCATCACGGTGTTAATCCGGCGTCCCATCCCAGAACTCACTGCTACCCTTGTGGCGTCGATGACGTAAAACTTGAGCCGTTTATTGATAATTTGCTCTTGTACCGGGCGTGGTAGATGACTCCACACCTCATCTGGTTTGTAGGGGCTATTGAGGAGGAAGGTGGCACCAGTGGCCGCACAACTCAGGACATCTAATTGCTCTAGAAATAACCACTGATGGCAAGCGACAAAGTTAGCTTGACTAATTAGATAGGTAGAACGGATTGGCTCAGGGCCAAAGCGCAAGTGGGAAACTGTTACTGATCCGGATTTTTTGGAGTCGTAGACGAAGTAGCCCTGGGCATAGTTATCAGTTTCTGTACCAATAATCTTAATCGAGTTTTTGTTGGCACCAACAGTGCCGTCTGAGCCTAAACCATAAAACATCGCCCGCACCACTTTGTCCGGTTCGATGGAGAAGCTGGCATCGTAGTCTAGGCTAGTGTGGGTCAGGTCGTCGTTGATTCCGATAGTGAAGTGATTCTTGGGTTCAGGAGCAGCTAAGTTATCAAAGATGCCTTTAATCATCGCCGGTGTAAATTCCTTAGAGGATAAGCCGTAGCGGCCACCGACAACTGATTTGAGATTTTGAATTTGCGATTTTAGAACGCTGTCTGAGCCAAACTGGGCTTCGTGGATAGCAGCGACAACGTCTAAATACAGGGGTTCGCCACCAGCCCCAGGTTCTTTAGTGCGATCCAAAACTGCGATCGCTTTAGTGGTAGCTGGTAAGGCGGCGACCAACCGCTTCTGATCAAAGGGTCGATACAAGCGTACTTTCAGGACACCTACTTTTTCCCCACTGTTGGTCAGGTAGTCTACGGTTTCATGCGCCGCTTCACAACCAGAGGCCATCAGCACAATTACTCGCTCGGCTTTCGGGTCACCACAATATTGAAACAGATGGTACTGACGCCCTGTCAGTGTAGCTAATTTATCCATTGTCTTCTGGACAATGTCGGGACAGTTTTCGTAGTAAGAATTAACTGTTTCCCTCGCCTGGAAATAGACGTCTGGGTTTTGTGCTGTGCCTCTTAATACTGGATGATCAGGAGATAAACCACGACTGCGGTGAGCTGTTACTAGTTGATTATCGATCATCGCCCGCAGGTCTTCTTTAGCCAGCAGTTCGATTTTCTGAACTTCGTGGGAAGTGCGGAAGCCGTCAAAGAAATGGATGAAGGGAATTCTTGCTTCTAAAGTGGCAACGTGGGCGATGAGAGCAAAATCATGAGCTTCCTGCACTGAGGCAGCAGCTAACATCCCAAAACCGGTAGCGCGGCAGACCATGACATCTTGGTGATCACCAAAGATAGATAGACCCTGAGCTGCAAGCGATCGCGCAGCTACATGGATCACGGCTGATGTTAGTTCACCAGCGATTTTGTAGAGATTGGGCAGCATCAATAACAATCCCTGAGATGCTGTGAAAGTTGTCGTCAGAGAGCCAGTTTGTAGAGCGCCGTGTATTGCACCAGCGGCTCCTCCTTCGCTCTGCATCTCTACCACTGAAGGGACAGTACCCCAAAGGTTTGCTCTTTCTTCCGATGACCATGCGTCAGCCCACTCACCCATTGGTGAAGAGGGAGTAATTGGATAGATAGCAACAACTTCGTTAAGCTGGTAGGCAACTTGCGCGACTGCCTCGTTAGCATCTATAGTTGCAATATTTATCTTATTCATAACCTCTTCGTCGCCTTAAGCCTTTAGTGTTCTCTGGGTAATACCCTTGTGTTAGTGGTGGTTCGACACCACTTCCCTGTTGTAAATTCTCCCTAAATTCCTCCTTGCTTTACGAAAGAACGCCGGAAATATTTAGGATCTTGCTGAGAAAGCGACGCTCAAGTAGGCAACTTCTTTAAATAACTACAATTTCCCTCTCAAAGAATGTGATAATCTTTATACGCCTACCTGCCTTTTACTTTTTTAAGGTTTTATAAGCCCGAAGGAAAGTACACTCAGTATTCTTAAGATATTCTTAAATTTATCGTTGTTTGTGTTTATGACTTTTACGGCTATGCCGTTAAATTAAAGAGCAACTTTTTACTCTGAAGTTTCGTCTTTTTTAGATCAACAGAATTTCCAGCAAGCCTCTTTAAAGATTTTTAAGGAAAATTATACTTCTGTTAAGCCTCACCAATTCGCTAACTAAATGCTATTTATATGTTATTGAACAGCCTGCCTAAGTAATTTTTACTGTTACAAATATTTTCTTTTCTATCCCGTCAGGTCATAGCTTTGGTTCTAATTTAGTAGCGTGCTTTAATCAAAGGCTAATTTTTATTGTATTGAAAGAGAGCAAGTTAGCTGTTAGCAAAGATACTAATGATCTAGGTCTCAGCTCTATCAGGCAAATTAAAGCGTTGGCGTTTGTAACGTAAAGTAAACTCCTAAGCTACTGTACCTCTGTATACAGTGCTTAGGGTAGTCGTATGCTTGAAATCAAAGCTTCTCCTGGTAAGTCATCTGAGGTGACACAACTTCCAGAAAATTTTGCTGTCTGTGAGTAGTACTTCCTTTCTTAGCCTGCTATCAAGAGAGGTTGGACTGTTGCTGTCATGCAAGTAGTTCAGTTAAAGGTAGGATCACTGTTCCCGCACTTTGCCAAAGACCCTGACCTTGAGGATAGAGTTAATTATTTAACGCAGGGTTCCACCCCTCACACCTCTCTAATCAGTTAACTTCCTTGCAGTCGATCTTATTCAGCTATTGAAGTTTTACTAACAGAGTTACTACTGTTTTGAGAAGAAGTTACTAGTTTTTCCTATTATTTCACGGTTTCTTACCAGTTCCTTCCCTGAAATTTTCACCTTTGAGTTTTACATTCAAATCGATGAAGATCTGATCTTGCCATAGTTTTAGTTAAAAAGGAGAAAAAAACTTGTTTTTCACGATTTACCACCGATTTGTTACCCGAAATTTTCACCTTTGAGTTTTACATTTAGATTAATCAAAAGTTTATTTGAGTAATATCTCAATTTAAAAAGGAAAATTTATCTTGTTTAGAGATAAAAAAATCGGTTGAATCTTGAAATGCTGGGAAGCAAAATAAGGGGTTCCCTGAAGAAGTATCAGTGCCAAACCTGGCTAAAAAGACTTTAGGGAATCCTAGTTAGTTATTGTGACGTCTTGAGGATAGAACAACGGCAGTAACCCTAGTAAAACCTCAAAGACAACTCCAGATGAGAGCTAATCCCCAAATTTGTTAATGCTTCTTGTCTGAGTATAAATAAACAAGATCAGGATAGTAGCTTCCAGTTAAAAGCAAATATCCAAGTAATTTAAAGCTACTCACTCTGCTGAAAATCAACTTGTAAGGAATTTTTTTGATAAGTATTGCTTCTTTTTGATGAGTAGTCAAAAAAACATTTTCCTCATTTATTAATCTCAGAATGTTTCAAAAAATCAAAATAGTATTAGTAATTACTGTTTAGAAACATTCATGCAGATAATCTGAAGTCTAGAGCAACGCACAATAATCAATCACCATTTTTATTAAACAAATGATGGCAGCTCATCATTAATGAGATGGTGAATTAGTCGATGATTATTTCGGGAATTGAGGCCAGATTAGCACTGCTCGTAGATGAAGTAGATGACTTGGAAAAGGCTCTGGTAGATCTTATACGGGTAAAGAAAAAAATGTCTGACAAATTAGAAAACTTGATGGAACTTAACCCGACCAACCAGCAACTGCAACAGACTCCGATCGCCATTATCGGGATGGCCTCGGTTTTCCCGAAAGCGGAAAATTTGCAGGAATACTGGGAAAACATCCTTAATGAAGTCGATTGCATTACTGATGTCCCTTCTTCCCACTGGGATGTAGATGATCACTACGATGCCAACCCTAGGGCAAAGGACAAGACTTACAGCAAAAGAGGCGGCTTTATCCCAAAAGTTGATTTCAATTCCCTGGAATTTGGACTTCCTCCCAACTTGCTGGAAGTTACAGATGTTTCGCAGTTGCTGTCTTTGGTAGTTGCCAAAAAAGCAATGGAAGATGCCGGCTACGGACAATCTCGTGATTTCAACCGAGATAGTACTGGAGTTATTTTAGGTGCTGCTTTGGGAAGACAAAGTGCTACTCCCTTCTCTTCTAGATTGCAGCATCCTATTTGGAGAAAAGTACTCAAAAATAGCGGACTATCAGACGAAGATACAGAAAAAATTGTTGAGAAAATTAAAGCCGCTTACGTCGAGTGGGATGAGAATGCATTCCCCGGCCTGCTAGCCAACGTAATTTCTGGTCGGATTACTAACCGACTAGATTTGGGAGGAACTAACTGCGTCATTGATGCTGCCTGTGCTAGTTCTTTAGCCGCGATGAGAATGGCAGCTACTGAATTGCTCACAGGTCAGTGCGACATGATCCTCACCGGAGGAGTTGATATTGATAACTCTATTTTTACTTACTTGTGCTTTAGCAAAACGCCCGCTCTTTCCCTGAAACAGCAAACTAGACCATTTGACGTTGATGCAGATGGGATGATGCTGGGAGAAGGAATTGGCATGGTAGTTCTCAAGCGCCTCACCGATGCTCAGCGAGATGGTGACAAAATTTATGCTGTGATCAAAGCAATTGGTACTTCCAGTGACGGCAAATTTAAGAGCATTTATGCACCTCGCCCAGAAGGTCAAGTCAAAGCCTTACGTAGTGCCTATCAAAATGCAGGTGTTTGCCCCACGAGTGTTGGTCTAATTGAAGCCCATGGAACAGGCACAATGGCCGGAGATCCAGCCGAATTTAAAGCGATAAAAGAATTTTTCGGCGAAAACAATGCAAATAAACAACATATTGCTCTAGGTAGTGTCAAATCACAAATCGGACACACCAAAGCGGCAGCAGGTGCGGCCAGCCTAATTAAAACTGCTCTAGCTCTGCATCACAAAGTCTTACCACCCACCATTAACATTACTAAGCCCAATCCCAAACTTAATATTGAAGACTCTCCATTTTATTTGAATACCAAAGCTAGACCCTGGATTCGTGGAGCAGGGCAAGAGCCGCGAAGAGCGGGAGTGAGTTCCTTTGGTTTTGGTGGTACAAACTATCACGTTATTTTAGAAGAATATCAAGAAGAACAACATCAGCCCTATCGCATCCACAGCACTCCTCAACCAGTACTCTTGCATGCGCCGACACCGACACAGTTGTTAAGCAAGTGTGAAGAAGTTCTAGGTCAACTCCAATCTGATAGTGGAAAGCAGCATTATGCAGAACTGAGTGCGGCTTCCAAATCTGTAGAAATCCCAGTTACTAGTGCCAGAGTGGGTTTTGTTGCCAGTTCCTTGACTCAAGCTGGCAAGAAGTTGCAAACTACGATTGATTGGCTGAAAAACAAGCCACAACTAGCAGCTTGGGAGCATCCTCAAGGACTCTTTTACCGCCAAACTGGTCTAGATCCTCAAGCAAAAGTAGTAGCTTTGTTTTCTGGACAAGGTTCTCAATACCTCAATATGGGTCGGGAACTGGCGATTAATTTCCCTGTGGCGCGCCAGCTTTATAGCTATATAGACTCTCTATTGGTCAAAGACGGACTAAAACCTCTGTCGGAAGTAGTTTTCCCTAAACCTGTATTCGAGCCAGCTCAAGAAGCTGCCCAGTTTGCTCTGTTGCAGCGTACAGAATATGCTCAGCCAGCAATTGGGGCTTTGAGTGTAGCGATGTACAAGATATTGCAACAAACCGGATTCAAGCCTGATTTTGTTGCAGGACATAGTTTTGGTGAGCTAACCGCTCTTTGGGCTGGTGGAGTTTTGACTGACGAAGATTACTTCTTCCTCGTCAAATCTAGAGGTCAAGCTATGGCCACGCCGGATGACCCCAACCTGGATGCTGGAGCCATGCTGGCTGTTAAAGGAGATGTTAGTAAAGTAGAATCGTTGATCCAGCAATTCCCCCAAGTCAGCATTGCTAATATCAATTCTCCTCAGCAGATTGTTTTGGCCGGACCAAAGTCAGAAGTTACCAAAGTACAAGAGGCTTTGAATAATCACGGCTATCAGGTTGTACTATTACCCGTTTCAGCAGCTTTTCATACGCCAATGGTTGCCCATTGTCAGGAGCCTTTTGCTCGGGCAGTGAAGTCAGTCATGACCAAGAGTGCAGGAATACCGATTTACACCAATGTAACTGGCGATCGCTATCCGACTAAACCTCAATCTATCCAGAAAAACCTAGAAGAACACCTCCGCAGCCCAGTATTCTTCAAGCAAGAAATCGAAAATATCTACGCTAATGGTGGTTACTACTTCGTTGAATTTGGCCCCAGGAGCATTCTGACGCACTTAGTAAAAGATATCCTCGGCGATAAACCTCATATGGCAGTAAGCCTAAATGCTAGTCGTCAGAAGGATAGTGATCAGCAACTGCGGGAAGCCGTGATGCAGCTGCGTGTAGCTGGCTTATCTTTACAAGATCCGGATCCTTATCAACTAGAGTATCCAGTACTCGAACCTCAAAAGCCCTTAAACAGCAAGCTAACTTTCCGTCTCGACGGCGTTAACCAAGTTAGTGAAAAGACGAAAAAAGCCTTTGAAACAGCTTTGCAAGATGGACATAAAATTACATCTGCTGCTATTGCATCTGAGGCAACTCCTCAACCTGAAGTAGCGCCTCCAGTTCAAGAAACTCCTCAACCAGAGCCAAGTTCTATTACTCAATCCACTTCTTCTTTAGTCATGAACTTTCCAGTCACCCCCTCTAAACCTATGCAGACTCAGCCAATGACAGAACTATCGATGAACTACCAACGCGTTTTAGAAAGTTTTGAATATAGCCTTGCACAGTTTAATCAACACCAAGGTGAAACTTTGCAAGTTCATGGGCAGTATCTCAACCATCAGATGGAGTATGCCAAAATATTTTTCCAACTGATGCAACAGCAAGGTGTCTTGTTTACTCAAGCGGGCGATGCTACCAAACCAGCCCAGGCTCAGTTAGCTGTAATGGAAAGTCTGGAACGTAGCATGATGAAGTTTCAGGAACACCAGGCTGCCACCCTGCGGGTTCATGAGCAATCCCTCAACCATCAGATTGAATATGCCAAGCACTTTTTCCATCTAACACAGCAACAGTACGCAATGCTGATGACTCGTGGCTCCACTCAATACCATTTGGGCATGAGTGAAGGGGTAGCAGACTTAATGGATACTCAGAGTAGTTCTTCGGTTGCTCTTCCTAATGGCAAAGCTATCTCTACCTCTGAGCTGGCCGTGAGTCAGCCAGAGAAAGTTTCTAGCAACGGCCATGGTTCTAAACCGACCGCAACAGCAGTCATGGAAATGGTTGCTCCCGCTCCAGAGAAAGTTTCTAGCAACGGTAATGGTTCTAAACCAGCCGCAACAGCAGTTCCGGAAATGGTTGCTCCCGCTCCAGAGAAAGTTTCTAGCAACGGTAATGGTTCTAAACCAGCCGCAACAGCAGTTCCGGAAATGGTTGCTCCCGCTCCAGAGAAAGTTTCTAGCAACGGTAATGGTTCTAAACCAGCCGCAACAGCAGTTCCGGAAATGGTTGCTCCCGCTCCAGAGAAAGTTTCCAGCAACGGTAATGGTTTTAAACCAGCCCCAACAGCAGTTCCGGAAATGGTTGCTCCCGCTCCAGAGAAAGTTTCCAGCAACGGTAATGGTTCTAAACCAGCCGCAACAACTCCAACACCGCCTGTAGTTGCTGAGACAGCAGCAATCGTAGACTCAAGCGCCATTGGCATCGACATCACTAAACTGAGCGAAACTTTGTTAGAAGTGGTTGCAGATAAGACAGGTTATCCTCCTGAGATGCTAGAGCTAGAAATGGATATGGAAGCTGATCTGGGGATTGATTCCATCAAACGTGTAGAAATCATGGGGGCAATGCAGGATCAATTCCCAGAGTTGCCCAAGCCAAATCTAGAAGAACTTGCCGAAATAGAGATGCGCACGCTGAGCCAAGTTGTTGACTTTATGAAGCAGCTCTCACAAGGAGAAGCAAAAAAAAAAGAACTACAACCAGCTTGAGCCTGAATCACTAGATTTAACCCACAACATTCCCCGCGCTTCGGTCAGACTGAAATTCCTTCCTCAACCTGATATGTTGGATTTCACCTTACCTGAGAACCACATTTGCTTGCTGACTGATGATGGTTCCCAAACCACATCTAAGTTAGCTCAGTCCCTGATCGAGCGAGGTTGGAAAGTGGTAGTACTAAGTTTTCCCCAGTCAGTAATTGCACAACAAGCACCTTTGCCTGGCCAAATCAATCGAGTGGTACTTGAAGATCTGAGCGAAGCTCATCTGCAACAACAACTAACAGCAATTACCACCAACTATGGCCCCATTGCCGCTTTTATCCATCTCAATCCAGTCGGTCAAGGCGAGCAAAGTGAAGGAATTCGCTTTTTGGAACTAGACCAATCTCTGATTAAGCAAGTTTTCTTCCTCGCTAAACACCTCAAAAAATCACTGACGGAAGCCGCAGGCAAAGGACGCAGTTGTTTTTTCACCGTATCTCGCCTTGATGGAGAGTTTGGTCTAGGACACAAGGTCAACTACAGTCCCATCAGTGCTGGCTTGTTCGGATTGACTAAGACCCTGAATCATGAATGGAAGCCCGTTTTCTGTCGAGCAATTGATCTGAGTCCTGAGATTGATACTGAACTCTCGGCTAATTACATCCTTGCCGAACTGCATGACCCCCATTTTCTGTTGACGGAAGTTGGATACGGTTCCCAGGGAAGAGCCACTATCATTAGTGAGTAAGAGACTTTCCCTTGATTGATAGTATAGAAATCTTAGGTGAATTGTGAGAATTGCATATTTTAGATATCCTCATAAATCATTTAGAACATCTATACATCTAGTGATCTGACAGCTATTAGATTTTAGATAAACTACTGAATGTCTAATAGTTAATGTCTCAAATTTTACTGAAAATTGGCAGCAAAACTGTAGTAGTTCAACGTAAAGAATAAATTACTAGTGAGGTATTAGAGATGGGGTAACAGAAACAAGGATGACCAATTACAAACCCCAGATCTAAAACCCTAAGTTTTGAGGGGCAGTTGCTAAAAACCTCCGAAATTTGCTTAGTTCTCAATCTGAAATGGAAACAAAAGCAATGAGTTGGTTTAGCCTGCCCCTTTTTCGATCAATAGAAAATTTCTCTAATAGATTCCCCTAAAAATTCACTTAAAGCTAAGATAATCTATTTAACGGTTAATAATCACCAAATTCAAGAAAGATTATGACTACCCTTCAAATTAAACCATCATCTGTTTTTCTTGTGAGTGGCGGTGCCAGAGGAATTACTGCTAAATGCGTTATTAGACTTGCCCAAAACTCCCCCTGTAAATGGATTTTACTTGGTCGTTCAAAATTTACTACAGATGAGCCTGCTTGGGCCAAGGATTGTTTTAGTGAGTCCGAATTGAAAAAACGGATTATGGAGGATCTCCGTAATCAAGGAGAGAAACCGACACCTAAAGTAGTGCAAAGTATCTACAAAAAAATTGCCTCTCAGCGAGAAATTGCTCAAACACTACAAACTCTCGAACAGACAGGAAGCCAAGCAGAATACCTCAGCGTAGATGTAACTGATGCGATTGCACTCAAAGAAAAGCTTACTGGTGCTGTAGAGCGCTTAGGGCCAATTAAGGGCATTATTCATGGAGCTGGCAATCTAGCCGATAAGTTAATTGAGAAGAAAACAGAGCAGGATTTTGACTGTGTTTATCAAACCAAAATCAAGGGTTTAGAAAACTTGCTCAGCTATGTACCAGCTAGTCAACTAGATTATTTAGTTTTCTTTTCTTCAGTTGCTGGTTTTTGCGGTAATGCTGGTCAAGCAGACTACGCCCTTGCCAATGAAATTCTCAATAAATCTGCTCATCTTGTTAAGCAACTCCATCCAGCTTGTCATGTAGTTGCAATTAATTGGGGTCCCTGGGATAGCGGTATGGTAACCCCGGAATTGAAGAAGGCTTTTGCTTCGCGCAATATTGAGATTCTCCCTATTGAAGCTGGCACACAAATGCTACTTCAAGAATTAGCTGACACTAATCATCAAACAGCCCAAGTGATTATTGGTAGCCAGGTGCCACCAATGGTCAAAGATTTCGACTCGGAACTGCGTAGCTACCGCATTTATCGCCAAATAGCAGTAGATGCCAATCCATTTTTGTACGATCATATGATCGCTGGCTACCCAGTTTTACCATTCACTTGTGCCATCTCATGGATGGCTCATGCCAGTGAACAAATTCATCCCGGTTACAAATGCTTTAGTTGCGAAAATGCTAGGGTTTTAAAGGGAATTATTTTTGATGAAAATGCAGCCAGTGAATATGTTTTAGATTTAAAAGAAATCACTAAAAATCCTGAAGAGATTCAACTAGAAGCCAAGATTTGGAGTAAAAATAAAGAAGGAAAAATTCGTTATCACTTCAGCACTCAAGTAAAGATTAGACGAGAAATTCCCGCCGCTCCTGTCTATGATTTAGTGAATATGACACCGGATCATATTATTTCTGGTTCGAGGAAATCATTCTATCAAAATGGACCAATATCCTTATTTCACGGCCCCACTTTTCAAGGAATAGAAAGAGTTGTAAATATTAGTCCGACAACAATTACAACTGAATGTGTTGTCCATAGAGTCAGCGAAAAGCAACAGGGTAATTTTACTGTGCAAGGTATTTGTCCTTATATTGCTGACGTTCAGACTCATTGCGTACTACTCTGGATACAACATTTTCAGCAGTCTTTGTGCCTACCAGCAAAACTAGATAAATTTGAACAATTCGCTCCTATCAAATACGGTCAGCCCTTCTATAGTTCGATGGAATTGCTATCTAAAACCGATACTGGATTGAAGGTCAATATGATTAGCTATAACCAACAAGGAGAAATCTACACTCGCATGGCAGGTGGACAAGCAACTATTATACCTTTGCATTTAGCGGTAGCTTAAAGATTTATAGCTAACTATTTAAGGACGTTTAAAGCTGCTTTTAGGTGTAAATAATGCAAATAAAGTCGCTATTTAAACTCCCAAAAAGCAGCATTGTAGATATTTTTGAAACCTTCTTATGACTCCGGCAGAATATCTAAGCCTTGGTTGGACGGAGGATGAGTTGTATCAAAGGGTTGACCACGTGGGATTAGTAGTCAGGTCAACTAATAAGGCACTCTCGGTTGAGCAAGTCCTTAGCTTTCACAGGGAATTAGCGTCCAATCCTGGTCTATTAGTAAGCAAACATAAGTAGGAGTAAGAGTAATGGAAAAAATAGCAATAATCGGATTATCTTGCCTCTTCCCCGATGCTCAAAACCCAGAACAATTTTGGCATAACCTAATAGGGGAAAAAGATTCAGCTTCCTTGGCAACGGCTGATGAGCTGGGAGTCGATCCGGCAATCTTTTATGACCCAGAACAGGGGACACCGGATAAGACATACTCCTTAAAGGGAGGATTTATTAAAAATTTTGCATTTGAGGCAACTGGCTACAACTTACCTTCAGCAGTTATTGAAGGTTTAGATACGATCTTTAAAGGCTCCCTCTATGTCGCTAAGCAAGCTTTAGAGAACAGCAATTATTGGGGTAATGAAAAAGTTCTCTCTAACTGTGGTGTCATTCTCGGTAATCTTTCATTACCTACTAAATTATCTAATCAGTTGTTAGCTCCAATCTATCAGAGGGCTATCGAGCCTGCTCTCGGAGAGCTTTTGCACCATGACAACTTTCGTCTGGCTTCTGCAGCGGACGCTGATCAGGTGTCGCCTTATAATGCCATGCTCTCTAGTTTACCTTCAGGGTTAGTTGCCCAAGCTCTTTCTTTGGGGGGCATTAATTTCTCTCTAGATGCTGCTTGCTCCTCCTCCCTTTATGCAGTGAAGTTGGCCTGTGACCAATTGTTGTCACGCAAAACCGATCTGATGTTAGCTGGAGCCGTCAGCTTTGTTGATTCTCTCTTCTTGCGGATGGTCTTTTCTGGGGTTCAGGCTTACCCGACAAATGGCGTCAGCCAGCCTTTTGATAAATCATCTAGAGGTCTGACTCCTTCAGAGGGAGTCGGAATGGTGGTGCTCAAACGCTACAGTGATGCACTCAGGGATGGCGATCAGATTTATGCCACTATCTGTGGTGCCGGATTATCCAACGACGGCAAAGGAAAACACCTGCTCAGCCCGAATCAAAGAGGACAAGTTCTGGCTTTTGACAGAGCTTACGCTGAGGCAGGAATTAATCCAAAAAGTATCGATTATCTAGAATGTCATGGCACTGGCACTCTGTTAGGAGACACTACTGAACTAGCTTCTATGGAGGCTTTCTTCGGTCAGCATCAGGCGGCTCCTTTGGTGGGCTCAGTTAAATCTAATGTGGGTCACTTGCTCACCGCTGCTGGCATGGTCAGCATTATTAAAGTAATTTTGAGCATGTCTAAAGGCGTCATACCACCCACGATTAATATTACCGAACCTCTGGAATCCCCAGATAGGATAATCGGGCCTGAGCAAATCGTGAGAACAGCTACTCCCTGGCCAAATAATGGCTCACTCAAACGTGGTGCAGTCAGTGCCTTCGGTTTTGGTGGTACTAATGGACATTTAATTCTTGAGCAACCTAGCAGGCTTGAACCAATCCCTGAAGCAGACACTAGATTCGAGCCAGTGCCTCCCACACCAATGGCCATCGTCGGAATGGATGCCTTTTTTGGAGTCTGCAATGGTTTGGATGCTTTTGATCGGTGTGTTTATGATGGAAACCAAGCTTTTATCCCTGTTCCTCCTCAACGTTGGCAAGGAATAGAACAGCAAGAGCAGCTACTGAAAGACTATGGTTTTGAGGACGGTAAAGCACCGTTGGGTGGCTATATTAAAGAGTTGGAAATCGATCCTCTACATTTCAAAATACCACCCAATGAAGTAGGCAAAGTACTACCTCAACAACTGTTGATGCTTCAAGTAGCTGATCGGGCACTCCGAGATGCGGGACTGGTAGAGGGAGGTAATGTGGCTGTAATTGTTGCCATGGAAGCAGAACTTTCTATCCACCAGTTACAGCAAAGATGGAATCTGCCCTGGCAAATTGCAGAAGGTCTCAAGCAAGAGAACCTGTCTTTGCCTGATCAGGAGATGTCGCAACTAGCAAATATCGCAAAAGATAGTCTTCATAACCCGGCTGGTTCCAGCGAATTTGTGGGTTGTATCGGCAATATTATGCCCAGTCGGATTTCTGCTCTCTGGGATTTCAATGGTCCTTCTTTTACGATGAGTGCTGGCGAAAATTCCACCTTCAAAGCCTTGGAAGTGGCGCAAAGGCTACTGGCAACTGGCGAAGTAGATGCGGTGCTTGTCGGTGCTGTCGATCTGGCCGGCGGGGTGGAGAATGTCTTGTTGCGCAACAAATTGGCAAAAGTCAACACAGGTGTCAACACCTTGGGTTACGACCAGAAAGCCAACGGCTGGACAGTCGGAGAGGGCGCAGGAGCGGTTGTTTTAAAACGTCATGACACAGCTAAGCAAGAGCAACATCGCATCTATGCAGTGATTGATGCTCTCAGTTTAGTGCAAGATAAAACCACGGCACGGGTCGATAATTTTCCCACCAAGCCCAATTCTCAAGCGATTGCCCAAGCTTGCCAACAGGCTCACCAACTGGCAGGCTTATCTCCTAAAGACGTTCACTACCTGGAAGTTTTCAGCAGTGGTATTCCTTTAGAAGATGACTCAGAGATTGCAGGCTTAATGCAGGCTTACAAGACCTCTGACCACGACCTGAGTTGTGCGATCGGCTCGGTAAAAGCTAATGTTGGTCATACCTACGTTGCTTCAGGAATAGCCAGTTTAATCAAAACTGCACTCTGCCTGTATCACCGCTACATTCCGCCAGTGCCACAGTGGTCAAGTCCGAAAAAACCTGAAGCTTGGCAAGGTAGTCCCTTTTATGTGGATACAGCAGCTAAAGGCTGGTATCTGCCGAAAGAAGCCCCTAAAAGGGTAGCTGCAATTAATAGTTTGGGGATAGATGGTACTTACGCTCATTTAATTTTGTCGGATGAACCGAGTCAGGTTGAGCGTCACAGTAGGTATTTGGAACAAATGCCTTTTAATATGTTCCCCATAGCTGCTAACAGTAGAGAAGAGGTACTGGAACAGCTTAGTAGTTTACAAAAAACTATTGAAGATAGCGTTTCTTTGTCTGCTACGGTCAGCCACACCTTTGCAGAATTTCAAAAACGTTCTGAGGCAACTTATGCCTTAGCAATTCTCGGACGTAACAAAGAGGAATTGGCCCGGGAAATTCAGCGGGCTTTCAGTGGTGTTGCTAATGCTTTCGAGCAGGGCAAAGACTGGCAAACTCCTGTAGGTAGTTGTTTTACAGCCAACCCCTTAGGGAGAGAGGGTAAAATCGCTTTCGTTTACCCCGGTGCCTTCAACGCTTATATTGGTTTTGCCCGGAATATCTTCCGGATGTTTCCCAAATCGACATTCGATGACTCGGCCGTCCAGAACGCGGATAACCTTCTTGTAAAACTAGAAAGAGTTTTTGCCCCAAGAAGCTTGAATAAATTGTCAAGAAGGCAGCTTGAGGCTCTCGAACAAGAGTTACTAGACAATGCACCAGTCATGCTGGAGGCTGGCATTGGCGTTTCCGGATTCCTCACTGCCATTATGAGGGATTATTTCCAAGTCCAGGCAGACTATACCTTTGGGTATAGTCTAGGCGAAATTAGCATGATTTGTTGCCAGGGCATTTGGCCGACTTATTACCAAGAAGGTAGACTCGCCTTAAACTCGTCTCCTCTTTTTGGCACAAGGCTGTCTGGTCGTAAAGATGCACTGAGGGAGTATTGGGGGCTATCTGAGGAGCATGATTGTCAGGATCCTGAGTTTTGGGCTACCTACGTTCTCATGGTTTCTGCTGAGCAGCTTCAGGAATGTTTGAAAGATGAGAGCCACGTCTATTTGACTCACATCAATACACCAACAGAGGTAGTAATTTCCGGAGATAAGCAGGCTTGTCAAAGGGTGATGAAAACTTTAAATTGCGAAGGTTTCAGTCTTCCCCTCGACCACGTCCTCCATTGCGAAGCAATGCTCTCGGAATATGAGGAGATAGCCAGAGTCAATACTTTACCAGCAGAAAATACAACGCGAACAGTTTTTTACTCGGCAGCGGATTACGAACCTGTAAAACTCGACAGTGAGTCCATTGCCAAAAATATTGCTAAAGCACTCTGTCAACCACTTGATTTTCCTCGGCTAATTAATAGAGTCTATGAAGATGGTGCCAGAATATTTATTGAAGCTGGCGCTAGTGGGACTTGTTCTCGTTGGTTAGATGTCAACCTAAAAGATAAAGACCACGTTACAGTTTCCCTGGATAAAAGAGGCGCGAATGAACATACTTCTATCCTCAAAGCATTAGCAAAATTGGTCATTCATCGAGTCCCTCTCAACCTGTCACCATTGTATTGCCAAACCCAAGCAAACTCTGATCAGAGTAAGTCAATTGTTAAAACTATTACCTTGGGCAGAAAAGGAATTGCTGAGACAATTTTGAGTGAAGAAAATCAAAAAATATTCAAAAATATTTCTTTGCAAGAACTTCCTAGCCAAAGTGAGTCTCAGCCAGTTGATCAATCTATTCACAGGTTGTTTGCAGAAGCAAAAAACACTAATTATTCCAGTGAAGCTAACGGAAATAGTGAGTCACCAAAAGATAAATTGGTGCTGAAAAAAGCACCTGACAAATATCAATTGAACGGTGACATTTGTAACAGTTTGTGCTCTCAAGAAAACTTACAATCTGAGCAAACAAGTGCAACACAAGAGGCAGCAGATAATCATCAATCAAATCAGACTCATAGCACAACAAACAATGAGTCTGTTGCAGAACTATCACTACCTAAATTACACAGCTCTCAGTGCCAAAAACTGAGCGAAAATAATTCCCGTCTCAACCACGCTCAGGCTGTCTTTCTAGACGCGCGGCAGGAATCACTCCGACAGATGTGTGAAATCATTCAGAACCAAATAGAATTCTCCCAACAGTTGCTTGCTCAAGAATCCTTAAGTAAAGAGAAATCACTTGTGGATAAGCCAGTTGGTGGTAGGGAATCTAATAGTAGGTAGTCACGATAGCAAATAACTAGCAAGCAGTTGGTTTTAATTGGAGGATTTAAAAAATGGTAACCACACAAACGTCCCTTGAAGGAAAAGATAATAGTCTGCAATCATCTACCTGTCCTTACGGTCAAAATCAGGTTAAGAGAAGCTTTATCGATTGCGTGTCTTTTGATGATGCAGGAATCAAAGCTAAACTACTCAATTTAGATCAACCTTGCTACATCGTGAGAGTTCAGGGGCAGGTTGGTGTAACCAATGAAGGTCATTGGTTACAGAGGGACAACACTCTGATGGAGCAAGTGGAAATGCTGATGGCTTCTCCACCACTGCCAATTCAACAGTTAGGCGACCCCAGTTTTCTAGCATTTCATGGCGTCAAATATGCCTATACTACTGGTGCGATGGCTGGTGGCATTGCCTCTGAGGAGCTAGTCATTGCTCTGGGTAAAGAAAAGATTTTGAGTTCTTTTGGCACTGGCGGTCTATCTCCTTCCCGTGTTGAAGAAGCAATCCATCGCATTCAACGAGCTCTGCCCCAAGGACCTTACGCCTTCAATTTGCTTCACAATCCCCACGATCAGTCGGTTGAACGCGCTACGGTTGACTTGTATCTCAAATATGGTGTTAACACTGTAGAAGCTTCTGCCTTCCTAGATTTGACTCCCAATATCGTCTATTACCGAGCTGCAGGACTTGGTCTAGACGGAGCTAATCAAATTCAAATCAAGAATAAAGTTATTGCTAAACTCTCCCGCCGAGAAGTTGCCAGTAAATTTCTCCAGCCAGCTCCGGCAGCGATTCTTCAAGAACTAGTCAGCCAGGGTTTGATCAGTGAGTTACAAGCAAGCTTAGCTCAACAAGTACCAGTGGCGGATGATATCACCGTAGAAGCTGATTCCGGTGGTCATACAGATAATCGTCCTTTAGTCTGTCTGTTGCCTTCTATCATTGAATTAAGAGATGAAATCCAGGCAAAATACTGTTACTCTAAACCCGTCAGAGTAGGAGTAGCAGGAGGAATTGGCACTCCCCAATCAGCATTAGCCGCATTTATTATGGGCGCTGCTTACGTAGTGACTGGCTCGATTAATCAGTCTTGTGTTGAAGCCGCAGCTTCTGAACATACCAAGAAATTGTTAGCTCAAGCAGAAATGCCCGACGTGATGATGGCTCCCGCGGGGGATATGTTTGAAATGGGGGTAAAAGTTCAAGTTCTCAAAAAAGGCACTCTCTTTCCTTTAAGAGCTCAGAAACTTTACGAAATATATAAAACCTACAACTCAATCGAAGAAATTCCTACCCAGGAGAGAGAAAAACTAGAAAAACAGATTTTTAAACAGAGCCTGGAATCTGTTTGGGAGGCTACCGCAGATTATTTATCTAAACGTAATCCTCAAAAATTGGCCAGAGTAAGCAATAATCCCAAGATGAAAATGGCTTCAATTTTTCGCTGGTATCTGGGATTGTCTTCTCGGTGGTCTCACTCTGGAGAAAAAGGTCGGGAAATGGATTACCAAATCTGGTGTGGTCCAGCAATGGGTGGGTTTAATGACTGGGTAAGAGATTCTTATTTAGCTCAACCACAGAATCGGAAAGTATTTGATTTAGCTTTCCATATTATGACCGGAGCGGCATTTCTCTACCGGATGCAAAATTTGAAAATCCAGGGTCTACAAATGCCAGTTCACTACAGTCAGTATCATCCATCTCCGTTTAAGTAGGGGCGAGTTTTGTACAGAGGTGAGCGAGCGTTTGAGTACTAAAATTTTTAGCTCAACCAGCCCCTAATCTTAGAGTATCGATACTTGTTTTCTAAAAAGTAAATAGTCTAAAGACTACAGTGGATTTTCAAGTCTGGTTAGACTCTCTAAAATAGCATTCAAACTTATGGACATTAATGACAAAACTCTCCTGATCACAGGCATTGGTAATTATGTTGGATTACGCGCAGCAGAAATAGCCCTAGAGCGAGGAATCAAAGTAAAGGGGCTGGAACCTTTACCAGAGGCGGCCAAAAAAGCTGAAGCACTGGGAATAGAGGTAGTGGTAGGCAGCACCTCAGATGCAGCCCAATTAGACCAGGTTTGCCAAAACATAGATATCGTGTTTCATACAGAATCTATGGTAGACCCAGCCGGCCCCATAGAGCCTTTTCGCCGAGTAAACGTCGATGGAGCTATCAATGCCGTTAAGGCTGCTAAGCAAGCAGGCGTTAAGACTTTCCTCCATCTTTCTACAGTGATGGTTTATGGCTTTAAATTTCCCGATCAAATAACAGAAGATGGACCTTTACGAGGCGAGAAAAATCCTCTTTGTCAGACGAAAATAGAATCGGAGCAAGAAGTATTAAAGTTTAACGCCCCGCCTGATTTCGGAGTGATCATCATTCGACCAGGGGACATTTATGGGCCTGGTGCCTCTAGCTGGATACTTGAACCACTGCAATTAATGCGACAGAAAGTATTCGCTCTGGCCAATGGAGGTAAGGGAATCATCAACCATGTCTATATCGATAACCTAATAGATGGCGTTTTTCTGGCTGCCGAACAAGAGAGATATGGTGAAGCCTTTAACATCACCGATGGCGGCAAAACCACCTGGAAACAGTTTTTCTACCGACTAGCTGAGATTGCTGGTGAACCTCAGCCGGCTTCTATGCCAGCCATGGCGCTAAAAACGGCGGCTAAACTCCAAGGCAAGCAACTAGGAATCTTTCCCGAAAGTATTGATTTTGTCACCCGGTGCCACACTTACTCCATTGAAAAAGCTCGGCGTGTTCTTGGTTATCAACCCAAAATTCTTCTTGACGAAGGTATGGCAAAAACCGCCACTTGGTTGCGAAAAAATGACTTATTAAAACCAATTCCTACCGGAGGTGCAAAAACTCTATGAGCAAGCCTACTATCAACCCCAATGTCGGAACCCCTCTAACAGCAGAAGCTATTCAAGATTGGCTAGTTTCTAATCTAGCTGAACAGCTAGGAGTTGAACCGGAAGAAATAGATATTAAAGAACGCTTGGATAGCTATGGTTTAGACTCAGCGCAAGCGATGCTACTTGCTAGCAAAATGGAGAATTTTTTAGGATTCCAACTCTCTCCTACTCTGGTATGGCACTATCCGACAATTGATGCTTTTTCTGAGCGCTTAGCTGAAGAATCAAAAGATTTAGATATGGAGATTGTTGAGCAGGTAAGTAGTGAGAAGCTAGCCAAAATGTTAGCTGAGATCGAGCAACTTTCACCAGAACAAGTGAATGCAGCAGTTACCACAGAAAAGCAATTTATTGAGGATTGAGGGATAGAATCAACATGACTGAACTATCACAGCGAATCGCACAACTTTCTCCAGCACAAAGAGAGCTGCTGTTACTACAGCTCAAAAAAGAACAAGGGTTTGTCCTGCGCAAAGGAGTATCTGGTGTCAATCCGCCAAAACCTTTGGATTTGAAGGCAGAAGCTGTTTTAGACTCAACTATTCGTCCTCATCCTTTGCAGCCTTACAGACCTGTAACAGAGCCACTATTCATCTTTTTCACTGGCGGAACAGGCTTTTTGGGAGCTTTTCTACTTCAAGAACTCTTGCATCGAACTCGCGCAGATATCTATTGTTTAGTACGGGCTGCTGATGCTTACTCTGGCAAGAGAAGGCTACAAGCTAACATGGAGCAATATGGAGTTTGGAACGAGCGTTTTAGCTCCAGAATTATACCAGTTCTCGGCGATGTTTCTAAGCCAATGCTGGGTTTTGCACCTGAACAGTATCAAATCTTGGCTCACAAGATTGATACTATCTATCACAGTGCTGCTTTACTTAACTATGTCTATCCCTACTCAGCACTGAAAAAGATTAATGTTCTCGGTACTCAGGAAATTTTGAAGTTTGCCTGCCATGTTAAGGTTAAACTTGTTCACTATATTTCCAGTGTTGCTATCTTTGAATCCTCTGCTTATGCTGGAAAAGTTTTAGAAGAAGATGGTAACTTTGACCAAACCAAAGGAATGTTTCTGGGTTACTCTCAAAGTAAATGGGTTTCAGAAAGATTAGTAATAATTGCCCGTGATCGAGGACTTCCTGTTTGTATCTATAGACCACCATTTATCCTAGGACACAGCAAAACAGGCATCGGCAACACAGACGACTTTCTGGCTTTGATGATCAAGGGTTGTCTCCAAATCGGTACTTTTCCTGATATAGATTATCTGATGGACGCCTCTCCTGTAGACTATGTTGGTAAGGCTATTGCCTATCTTTCACTACAGAAAGAGTCAATCGGGAAAGCCTTTCATCTGCAACATCCCCAACCACTACCCTTAAACCAAGTGGTTGAATGGCTTAAAGAAGGTGGCTATTCAATTGAGCATGTTACCTATGAAGCATGGCAAAAGCATTTGAAAGCCAGCATGCGTTCTGAAGAGAGTGCTTTATATAAACTACGACCTTTCTTATTTGAGAGATGGACTGAGGAGCAACTGACCATTCCGGAGATGTACTTCCAATCGAGAAGACCAAAACTCAGTTGTCAGAAAACTCTGAAGGCTTTGGCCGGCAGTTCCATTGTCTGTCCGCCTCTAGAACCCGAACTATTTAGTAACTACCTAGTTTACTTCATCAATAAAGGTTTTGTGAAGATGGAAGACCTTTCGAGACTTGCAGAAAACACCCCAGAAGAATTAGCTGTATAGGGGTAACTTAATGACCGAAGTAAGGATATTGGCGTTTGGGGTTTGGGCAACTATAGATTAACTTTGCTTGTTGTGTGAGAGTAACCAATCATCAAAAGTGGACGAAATCTGCTCAGATTACTACTTTGATCCAAACGTCAGTTACTCTTCGTGTAATTTAGTTTTTACCTAGTGGTAGAGTATAGATTTTTTCCCATGGTGATGCTGGATTAAGTCTGATTACTGAAACCCAAAACAGCATTTTGTAGCTTAATAGACAGCATATCTTTTAAATCCATAGTTGTCTAAATCTTAATAAACAGTGTACGGCACTAACGGCTATTGCTAAACAAGCATTAAGGAAAAAATGCTAGTAGCGGTACTATAGCAAAAGACTGGCACTAACGGAAGATTTTGGTTCTGGAGCGAGGTAATTTCCTAACAAAAAAAACAAGCCAATGGAGATTTTAGGCAAATTATAAGGTTGGGTTAAGTTTAATCTTTACCAAGCCAGATCCAACAAAGTCCGACATTTTTCTTTATTTTAAGATGCAGTACCGGGTGTACCCCGGAAACTGGGTAAAAGTAAGTCCTTTGGTTATCTCAGTGAAGTTGTGTCCTGCTAGTAGTGAGTCTGCAACTTTAACAATGATCTAGGAAACCAATCACCCAAACTTGTCTTTGCGTACTATGTCAACCTTTGAAGCCAATTATCTCCCTGAGGCGCTACTTATATGAGTCAACCTACTACCGAACTTAATCTCCAAAACACTCTGACAGCAGAAACTATTCAAACTTGGCTGATGATTAACATTGCCGAGCAGCTAGGAGTGACGCCTAATGAGATAGACATCCAAGCAGAATGGGAAAGCTATGGTCTAGATTCAGCACAGGCAATGCTTCTTGCTAGCAGAGCGGAGAAGTTTCTGGGGATTCAGCTATCTCCTTTAATGTTGCTACATTACCCCACAATTGAAGCACTTTCCCAGCGGTTGGCAGAAGAACCCGAAGTTTCGGAATCAGAATTTTTGGAGATTTGAATTATGAATGCATCCGAACTTTTGGCAAGTCTTACTCAGCAGGGTATTCAGTTATGGGCTGATAATGACAAACTGAGTATTCGTTCTCCTAAAGGAGTATTGACCTCAGAACTACGCTCTGAATTAGCCCAACATAAGGCAGAACTTCTGGAATTTTTGCGCAAGCAGGATTTGCCAGAAACCACTACTTCTGAATCCTCAAGTCAGGGTTTAACTCTACAAACTATTGGTCGCTTAATTGGCGGATTTAATAGTAATTCTGCTGCTGGTTATAAACAACCAATCATTGATCCAATATTAATGGCTCAAAGGCTAAAAGTTACCTTTAGACCTTTGCCCAAGAGCTATAATAAAGCAGCAATTCTTAAATTCCGAGAAGAATTAGAACTAAAGCTTCGCAATTACGGAGTGCAAGTAGAGCCTTGGCAAAAAGCAACAACTGAGTTTCGCTACGAGATCAAAATCCCATTTTTGAAATTGAAAAAAAGTTTCAAAATGAGGGTAGTCAAATCGGGCATCAATGCAGTAATCGATGTAGAAAGACCTCCTTCTTTAAATAGCAAATTCAAAAATTTCATTGCCGAGAAGTTGTACCAAATTTATTCTCGCTTTATTGGCAAGGATAAAGAAATATCAATTCCCAAAATTGCCAGATTAACCGGCTGGGCTGTTGAGCACGCTGCTAAATATATTGAAGATCCCAATAGTACCCAGGTGATTACACTCACTGAGTTAGATCAAGATTTTACTAACTCGCAAATTCCTTACCAACGGAAAATTGGCATTGGTTTAAACATTCTAGTCAGAACTTTTTCTGAAGTAGTTATTGGAGTATCTGACACCAAGCTCTCTATTTTGAACATGAATCTATCGGATTCTATCTTTGGTCAAGAAGAAGTTGATAGATTTGTTTTAAAATCCCTAATTCCCAAAATTTTTGTGCCGATTGCCCCAGTTCTATTGAATAGATTTGCAATCGGGCAGTACAATCCTCAGGAAACTAGTTATGCAGCTAAATTAGTAGCTCTGGGCAAAGAACTAGCTTCAACTGGTCTGTTTCCCCCTGGCTTTAAACTGAGTGAGGTAATTAAAAGAAAGTCCCACAGGGATATTGTCAAAGTAATTGTCAATGGAAGAACTGGTGTATCTTACGGTTTTGTTGCCTATGCCGAACAACCGCAATACATAGGCAAGCGGGAAATTACAGAGGAAGAGTGGGAGAGCCTATCAACTGTTGAGGGATTTGGCAGTAATGAAGTCCGTCAGAACGAAATTAATAGACGGTACGTCAAAACAAAAAGAGGTGAAGAAACTATCTTTCAACAGATTCCCGATATCTGGATTTTAAGTGCTCGTTCAGGTTCCAATAAGACTGACTTAAATCTTGAAAGTGATATCGTCAGAATTGGTTTGAAAGATAGATTATTCCTACAATTGCCTCAAGGAATTAATCCAGAAGAAGTGGATATCAAACCTTCTTATGACCTCTACGTCATGCTAGGTATGGCTCTCTCTGCAGCTTTGTATGCACCGGAATTAATCAAAAATGGTGCGCCCATGGTTCACTTTCATGGTTATCCTGCACTTCAATGGTTTAAGTCCCATGAATATTGTGTAGGAGTTCATAATCCTTCAGTCCCTTGTGGCACCTATGAATCAGGAGTGTTCAATTTCCTGGGTATCGACAGTTTGTCAAATCAACCTGACCCTAATATTGCCTTAGTGAGTTTGGTAGAACCAGACCACGGCACAAATTTCATGGCTCCTGAGATGGAATATCTCATAGAAAGATTAAAGGATGGATGTGCTCGCCAAGAAGTTGAACTAGGCGGTAAACATTTTACTTCTCTTAAGCAATAACAGCTAGCAGAGATTCAACTTAGCCTAATATCCCGCGCTTCTTTAGTTAACGACAAACTGCATCAAATTAAGATCTGAAATAATGCCACAAACTTACGATTTTCCTATCAACCAGTCTAGCCTCAATAACTCTGATACCAGTGCGCTCGAACTGCTAGAAGATCTTCCCTTTACCTGGGAACGCTTAATTCCTAAACAAATACCTGGCGATCCGGCAAGTAAAAAGCTGTTCGATATTCATCTACGACGCTATGAGACTGCGGCGCGTTATGTCAAAGGAAAGAGAGTACTAGATATCGCTTGCGGTACAGGATATGGCAGCCAGATGCTAAGCCTTGCCGGTGCAAAAGCTGTGGTTGGGGTAGATTTGTGTCCTCAGACAGTTGAATATGCTAAGAAGCACTACCGGGAAAGCAACATAGAGTTCATCTGCGCTGACGCCGAGCAGTTTGAGTGGCACGAGCAGTTCGACGTTGTTGTTTCTTTCGAGACAATTGAACACGTCCCTAATCCTCATAAGTTCTTGGAATGCCTCCGTCGCTCCATAGCTTTGGGTGGTGATCTACTGCTGTCAGTACCACTGGGTGAAACTCGGCATATTGATCCCTACCACCTTCATGCGTTTAGTCAGGAGGAAGTGTTTGTTCTCTTGGAAAATGCTGGGTTTTCTGTGGAGAAGTATCGTTGCGATGATTGGAGTTTGTCTCGTAGTGATCTTCTTCGATGGAGGCAACTCTATCCGGCAGCCAGACCATCCCTGCGCGAACAGTTATTGACTCGTCGAGGTTGGCATCTCCTGCGTGATTTTATCTTCCGAGGTGTGATTCCTGTGCCGGAACTAGCACTTGCTGCCAAGGCAACCGATAGCTCGGTTATTGAAGGTCAAAGAGTTTTGCGAACCCTCGAATAAGTACCAAATAAGCATCCAATTAGTTGATTAACTTTGCCACCCGGCTCACCTCTGAACCATGAACCTCAACGACAAAACTATTCTGATTACAGGAATTGGCGGTTTTATCGGCTTACGTGCAGCTGAACTTGCTCTAGAACGGGGAATGAAAGTCCGAGGACTGCAACGTTCTCAAGATAAGGTCAAAAAAGCAGAAGCTCTCGGTGTTGATGTGGTGGTTGGTAGCATCACAGATATCGTAGCTGCCCGAAAAGCCTGTCAAGGGGTAGATATAGTTCTACATACGGCCGCTATTGCCAAAGAAAGCGGGTCAATAGAAAAGTTGCGTGCAGTGAATGTTGGCGGCACAATTAATATGGCCAGAGCCGCAATGAATGCTGGGGCCAAAACATTTGTCCATCTCTCAAGTGTCATGGTATACGGATTTAAATATCCTGATCGTGTTACAGAAAGAGGGCCGCTCCGTGGAGAGAATAATCCTTACTGCCAAACTAAAATAGAAGCTGACCAGGAACTTTTAAAACTGAATACTCCAGAGAATTTCGGCATCATTATTATTAGACCAGGAGATGTTTACGGTCCCGGCAGCACATCCTGGATCGTACGACCACTTTCATTAATGCGTAAAAGACTATTTGTCTTGGCTAACGGTGGACAGGGAGTAATGAACCATGTATATATAGACAATCTGATTGAAGCGATCTTTCTTGCCATAGAAAAAGAAGCTTATGGAGAAACCTTTAACATCACTGATGGACAAGAAACTTCCTGGAAGGAGTACTTTACACGCTTAGCAGATATTGCTGGTGTCCCTGCACCATTGTCTCTGCCAGCTTGTATTCTGAGGTTTTTAATCCAACTACGCTGCTTTGGGCAAAACATTCTCCATCAAAATATTGATACTCTACCAGAATCGATAGATTTCATCACTCGTCCTTATGCTTATTCGGTAGAAAAAGCGCAAAACCAGCTAAGCTACGAACCCAAAATAACTCTGGAAGAGGGACTCAAGCGGACAAAGGAATGGCTTAGACAAACCAATCTCTAAAAATTGATTATGGTTAAAAGGTTCACCACTAACAGAATAGAAACCTCGTCTAAGTAGACCATAGCTAAGCTCCTTCTAAGTTGTTACTAGTTTCACAAGAGCGTATTAACTTTCTTTTTTTGATTGATCCATAAAATCTCTAAAAAACCGATAAAACAAGTCTGATATTCCCTGTGAAGTCATCATTGACCTGGGTGCCGAGGGTCGGGACTTAGCACCCCAATTCCCAATTATCTATAGCACCTCCTACGGTTAACTTGGTGCGATTCCCTAAGATTATTGCAATTTGGAAGTATTAGTAGTTATGGTGCATAAAGATAGTCAGCCACTCCCCAAAGGGACACTCGCAAAACCTATAGTTCAATGGGTTGCAGCTTCGGCAGCTGTCATGGCCTTAGCCAGTGGAGGTCTCTTTATCTATAGCTTTATCAGAGATCGACCGACTAACTTCTCGAGCGTAGGCTCCACTACTCAAGAGGTGGCTCCTGTCGTCCGAAACGTTGCATCTTTAGGGCGTATAGAACCAGAAGGAGGGATCACAGATATTTCTGCTCCCGCACCCAATTCCGGAGATGGTGCCGTAGTTAAAAAGATTTTAGTTAGTAAAGGCGATCGCGTTAGTGCAGGACAAGTGATTGCCATCCTTGATAATCAGGCTCAACGGCAAGCCATCTTAGAGCAGGCTAAATCAGAAGTTACAGTGGCCAAAGCTAATCTAGATAGAGTAAAAGCCGGAGCTAAATCGGGAGACATTAATGCTCAAAAAGCCTCAATTAGTAATTTAGAGGCTGAATTAACCGGACAAATTGCTTCTCAAAAGGCAACTATTGCTCGTATTAAGGCCGAGTTACGTAACGCCGAAGTAGACTTTAATCGTTATGAATATTTACAAAAACAAGGTGCCATTTCTGCCTCCGAGTTAGACAGTAGGCGTTTGAAAGTAGATACCACTAAAGAGCAGCTCAGAGAAGCCAACGCAGCTCTTGATCGCACTATAGAAACTCTTCAAGAAAGGCAGCTACAGGCTAGAGCCACCTTAGACAGCATTGCCGAAGTCCGTCCTGTGGATGTGCAAGTAGCACAAGCAGAAGTTGATAAAGCAAGCGCTGCAGTTAAGCAGGCCGAAGCCAACCTGGATTTATCCTACATTAGAGCGCCGATGGATGGGCAAATTATTGAGGTCAGTAGCAAAGCAGGAGAAATTCAAGACGTTGATGGGATTGCCAGAATAGCAAAAATAGCTAATACAGACCAGATGAATGTGATAGCAGAAGTCTATCAGACTGACATTGAAAAAGTTAGAATCGGCCAAGAGGCAATTATTACTAGCGAAGCTTTTCCAGTAGAATTACAGGGTAAAGTCGCCGAGATTGGTCTGCAAGTTAACAAACAAGAAATCTTCAGCACCAACCCCATGGCTAACACCGATAACAAAATTGTTAAGGTCAAAATCCGCCTTGATCCAGAAGCGAGTAAGCAAGTTGCTGCCTTAACCAACTTACAGGTAGAAGTGGTTATTGTTACGCCTCCTCAGAAGGAACCGTCAATTTCCTAAGTAGTCATTTTGAGGTAATTGAACGATGATTCTCAGTATTCCCGTAGCTTGGCTACAACTAATTCACAAAAAAGTTCGCTTCCTGGCTACTCTAGCTGGCTTGGCTTTTATCGTTATTCTCTTGTTTATGCAGCTAGGCTTTCAAGATGCTCTTTATGCGAGCGCGACCAAGGTTCATAACAGCTTGCGAGGCGACTTATTTGTAACTAGTCCTCAATATTTATCTTTGACCTCACCGCAAAGCTTCCCTAGATCGCGTTTGTACCAAACACTCGGCTTTCAAGAGGTAGAATCTGTCACTCCGGTTTATCAGGAGTTTGGTAAATCTAAAAGTATTACAACTGGTCAAAAAAACCCTATATTTGTTTTTGGTCTAGACCTGGGTAAAATAACTTTTGACTTACCCGACGTCAATCAAAATTTAGGCAAACTAACAATTCCAGATATCGCTCTTTTTGACCGTAGTTCTAGACCAGAATTTGGTCCAATTGCCGAAAAAGTTGTCCGAGGAGAAAAAGTCGAAATTGAAATTTCTCCCTTCAATGACTTAACCCTTGCTCATAGACTGAAAATTGGTGGTTTGTTTTCTCTCGGAGCTTCTTTTGGTGTTGATGGCAATTTAATTGTCAGTGAATCAACTTTTCTGAATACCTTTGATTACCGGAGAGCCGAAAATATAGACATAGGTTTAATTAAACTTAAACCCGGAGTTGATATTAACAAAGTGCGCAATACCCTAGAAACCAGCCTACCCAAAGACATCAAAATTTTTACCCGCAAAGAATTTAGCGAGTTTGAAAAAAAATATTGGAATGTCAGAACACCAATCGGCTTTGCTTTTCAGCTAATGGTGACGATGGGTTTTGTTATTGGTGTGGTTGTTGTTTATCAAGTGCTTTACGGTAATATTTCTAGCCACATAGTTGAGTACGCAACACTCAAAGCTATGGGACACGCTCATAGTTACTTACTAACTGTGGTATTCCAGCAAGCTGTACTTCTAGCAGTTTTAGGTTACATACCAGGATTTGCTCTTTCTTTAGGTCTATACGATATTGCCGAAGTTGGTACACACTTGCCGTTTGTCATGCATTTTGGTCAAGCATTTATGGTGTTAATGTCAACCATTTTAATGTGTTGCCTTTCGGGAGCTCTGGCTATGAATAAACTACGGTCTGTAGACCCAGCTGATATTTTCTAAGTTTTTTTATTGAGCTTAATCAACCGATGCACTCCGACAGTATCGTCTCTATTAGGAACCTCAATTACTACGTAGGTGCTAAGCCATTACGGCAGCAAATTTTGTTTGATATCAATGTAGAAGTTAAACCCAGAGAAATTGTGATCATGACGGGACCATCGGGTTCTGGAAAAACCACTTTACTGACTTTAATTGGTGGTTTGCGTTCTGTACAAGAAGGGAGTCTGAAGTTTCTCAATCAGGAACTTCGCGGTGCTAACGAAAAACAACTAGTACAAGTACGTCGGCACATTGGCTATATTTTTCAGGCTCACAATTTACTGGAGTTCTTAACAGCTCGCCAAAATGTACAAATGTCCCTAGAACTATGGAAGGACATTCCTGAACAGGAGGCAAAAGCCAAAGCAGAAGAAGTACTAGAGGCTGTTCAATTAGGCGACAAAATTGATTTGCATCCTCAAAAGCTCTCAGGGGGACAAAAGCAGAGGGTAGCCATTGCTCGTGCCTTGGTAAGCAGTCCCAGATTGGTATTAGCTGATGAACCTACTGCTGCCTTAGACGGTAAGACAGGTCGAACAGTTGTGGAACTTATGCAACGACTAGCTAAAGAACAAGGTTCTGCTCTGTTGCTAGTGACTCATGATAACCGAATTTTGGATATTGCTGATCGCATCATTAATATGGAGGATGGTCACCTAGTCAGCAAGATGCTAACCAAAAAATAGTGTTTTTTTGTCAAAGTTTGCAGAGAGCATTTTTTTATGGATTTTATTACTTCTAACCAACTGCGTTTTGCAGCAAAATTGACTACATTAACCTGTGCCTTGAGTGTAGGAATTATTTTTCCAGAAACTGTATCTGCTGCTTCATCAGAGCGTCAGTATAATAATGTTACGCCAACAGTTCTACAATGCATTCTCACAGCAGGCGAACAGCGAACAGAAGGTCTAGAATCAGGAAAAAAAATTAACTATGAACCTGAGTCCAATAACCCGTACATCGGCAAAGTTAACATCCCCAGCGTTTTAGGGCCAATCAGGTTAACATATAACCTCAATCCTTCAGCGAGTACTCTAAACTTCATATTGCGAGAAAAACCTTTCTTGGTGCCAACAAACACTATTTGGCAGGAATATAATGAAACGGTTACACAATGTGGAGGTTCAGTTAGAAACAGTTAAGTGGGAATTTAACTGAGCGACTGATAGCTGACGGCTCTTTTTTAACTGCTTAATTCTGACCACAATTTCTAACTTCTGTAGCAGATAAGTATCTAGATTTGATACTTATGTATCATTAAGAATAAACCTGGCGTACTTCCCTCATTTGTTTGCGTCTGTTTTATTGTCAATTACAAATTTCTTGATAATCCTTCAGCAAAAGCCTGGGGGATTTTTAACTATAAGAGGTACTTTTGAATTACCTCAGACTCAGGTTTACGTAATTATTGCCCATTGGGACTTTTAAGAGCAGCAATACATACGAAAATGAAATTAGCATGAAATCGATGTCTTTCAAAGGTTAGAAACTTTCAATACTCCGTTAGTAAGAGGTAATCTCACTAGCGACCCTGTAAAGTGAAGGCCATAGTTCGATCAAGATAATTCCTATGCCTCACCAAATACCTCAATCTAACGTAGACATTGCAGTTCACTGTGCTGACGAATGTGAAGACTGTGTCGATGAGTGTTTTGGTGGTATGCCTGAATGTGGGCGCCTCTGTCGTAGATTGCGCTCAGGTATGTTCGACTGCTGCTGGCTTTATGAGTAGAAGATCGCGCTTTATTCCTCAAGTAGTTCAAATTTTCCTTTATCCTCTCCTCAAAAACAGTGAAGACTTGAAACGATCAAGTTAATGTTTCTTGAGCATTATCGCAATTTAATCAAATAAATATTTGTCATGAACAACGCCAACTTCTGGCAACTCTACAGTGAGGCAGCGCTAACCTCACTAAGCTTTTTTTGGAAAGCATTATGGGCATTTATTCTTGGATACATTATCAGCAGTGCAATCCAAGTTTTTGTGACCCGCGAACGCATGAAAGAGACGATGGGTGAGGCAGGAAAAGGTAGTGTTGCCCTTGGTACATTCTTTGGCTTTATCTCTAGTTCTTGTAGCTTTGCCGCCCTAGCAACAACAAAATCTTTGTTTAAGAAAGGCGCTGGATTTATCCCTTCTTTAGCTTTTTTATTAGCCTCGACTAATCTTGTTATTGAACTTGGTTTTATTATTGCTATCTTTCTCGGTTGGCAGTTTGTCGTGGGTGAGTACCTTGGCGGCATTCTTTTAATTATTTTTATGTGGCTGGTAGTTCGCTTTACTCGTCCTAATAAGTTGATTAAAAAAGCACGTCGGCGACTACGAGAAGGAGAAGAAAACGAGAGCGATGCGGAAGAAATCCCTGATTGGAAAGAAAAGATTCAGAGCAAACAAGGATGGCGACAGGTTGCGAAACGCTACTTTATGGAATGGAAGATGGTCTGGAAAGACGTCACCATTGGCTTTACAGTAGCAGGTATCATCGCGGCTTTTGTACCACGCTCATTCTTTCAATTTCTCTTTATCGGTTCAGGACAAGGCAATAATCCAGGATTTCTAGCTGTACTGGAAAATACCTTGGTAGGGCCCCTGGCCGCTTTTTTCACCTTCATTGGTTCAATGGGCAATATTCCCTTGGCTTCAGTTCTATTTAGCAATGGTGTTAGCTTTGCCGGAATTATGGCTTTTATTTTTAGTGATTTGGTAGTCTTTCCAGTAATTCGCATTAATGCTAAATACTACGGCTGGAAGATGGCACTGTATATCCTCGGTGTCTTTCTGCTAGCACTTGTTGCCACAGCAATTGTCATGCATTACGGCTTTTCCTTCTTGGGACTGTTGCCTCAAGGCGGAGGTAGGAGCACTACCGATTCACAGCGCTTTGCAATTGACTATACTTTCTGGCTCAATCTTATCTTTCTGGCCATAACAGGCGTTCTTGCTTGGCTGCGCTTCGGTGGTAGCCAGGGTCGTAAACACCAACATCATCACGGTGGTGGCAAGCAAAGCATCATTGAACGCATACTCTTTTGGTTAGCTATCGTCTCTTATATCTGGCTTGCTGGCGGTGTAATTGCCCAATTCTTCTAGTAGACTTCTGGCAACAGTTTAATGAAACCTCCGTACTAAGCTTTGCTTCGCTTACTCCATTAGCGAGAAGTTACTGGTTAGGCACGACAAAATCACCCAGCAGCACAGAGTTAATGACACAAGAGCTAGTTTCAATCTGTAAAAGGGATAGTTGTTACGCGCAATCAACGGGATTTTTGTAGGGTGCCAGGTTTAGAGTTGGCGGATTGGACGATTGGGGAATTGGAATTGGGGAAAAGGTCTAGGTATGATTACCCAGACTAGCCTGTTGCGAGTCTTTGACCCAACAGAAATGTATTGGGTTATTGAAACCTTGCAGCAGACAATCAAGCAACTAGAAGCCGAAACAGGTAGACTTCCCAATGCTAGCAATGCTCATACCCAGCCACAACAGCCCGAAGTTCTCAAGACCACTCAGCGCAACCTAACAACGATCAAAAGCCACGAATTACAAACTCTCCTAGGCAACATCCACCTTTCTCTAGAAAATTTGATGGAAGAACCCAACCTTTCCCCGCAAATACTTCAGAGTCGCTTAAATTCTACATTAGCTGAAATTAAGCAGATACGTAACCTAATGAGTTGGCAGGAAACTCCGATGGGATTGATAGCTAAGGGAGAATAGAGCTGCTGTCTCCTGTAATGCCTGGTTTCGCCTACGTCTGCTAGGTCAGTGCTGGCGCAGAATCCTAGATAAGAGTGCCTGGTTACTGGAGGTATTTCTACTGCAAGAGTGTTGCTGAGTTAAGTAATCCTGTGCCATCTATTAAAAGGGTACATCTGGCAGAAACACTCTAGAATCAGGAACAAAAAACCATGTCTCAGTTTACTGGCACTGAATCAGGCGACTATTTGTATGGCTCGACTGAAGGTGATTTGATTGAAGGTTTAGCTGGCAACGACTATATCTTCGGTGAAGATGGTGGTGATATTATCTACCCCGGAGAAGGCGATGATACAGTTGAAGCTGGGCCTGGGGATGACCATGTTATTGGTCACGAAGGCAACGAAATAATCTACGGCGGTGATGGTCACGACGAGCTCGATGCTTGGATGGGAGATGATCTCCTATACGGTGATGCTGGTGACGACACGTTGTATGGTTATGACGGAAATGATACCTTAAGCGGTGGCTTAGGCAACGATGCTCTTTTCGGTGAGTCGGGAAATGATTACCTTCAAGGGGACGAAGGTAATGACACCTTGTTTGGCTCCGGAAAAGACACAACCTACGCAGATGATGCTCCCTACGACTATAGCTACAGCAGCGGTGAAACTGATACTGTAAGCGGTGGTTTAGGTGCAGACACCTTCGTACTCGGTCACACCTATCAAGGTGCCTTTTATCAAGGGGAAGGTTATGCCACTATTACTGACTTTAACTGGAGCGAGGGCGACAAAATCCAAGTGTACGGTAGTGTCGAAGATTACTTGCTCTCGAATAATTACGAGACACGAACTACTGATATCTTCTACCAAGGCGACTTAATTGGTTATGTGGCAAACACCAGCGATGTCATCCTGGCAGCAGACTTTATTTTTGTCTAAGACTGTTTTAGATTGACGCTATTTTCCACTGTCACCATTAATTTTCGGCATTGCTGAATAGTGGCATGATTTCTGACGGCTCCCCGACTTCTAAATCAAATTGATTCAATAGCAATTTGGGTTTCAACAAAGAAGTAGGGGGGCTCTATGGTTTTGCCTAGAAATCAATACTCAAGTTAGGTGGTTATGACTTTGGTTGGTTGTGTATTTAGTCATAATTTGGTAAAGTACCTGTTTGATAATCTTGGTCTGCCCCAATAAGCATGGTGCAAGATGCTGAGATGGAGAATCAAAAACCATACAACTAAAAATTGAGGAGTCTAGGGCATGAATCCCGGTGTCTTACCAGGTCAAAGTTTTCCCCTAGGCGCTACCGTCTGCCACGGAGGAGTAAATTTTTGCATCTTCTCTAAAAACTCTACGGCGATGGAGTTGTTGCTCTTTGACGACCCTGAAGCCCCCCAAGCGACGCGTATTATTCAACTTGACCCTAAACATCACAAAACCTTCTACTACTGGCACGCCTTTGTACCAGGCATCGGTGCAGGGCAAATTTACGCCTACCGGGCTGACGGGCCATTTGACCCAGAACAAGGTAATCGTTTTGACGGCACTAAAGTACTACTCGACCCTTACGCACGGGCAGTTGTTAATATAGAAAATTACAGCCGTGAAGCCGCGATTAGTCCCGGCGATAACTGCGCCCAAGCCCTCAAAGGCGTTGTCGTGGATTCCAGTACTTACGATTGGGAAGAAGATGTTCCTCTGTGCATTCCCTACGCCAAGACGGTGATTTACGAGATGCATGTTGGTGGTTTTACCCGTAATCCCAATTCTGGCGTCTCTGCGGCACGGCGAGGCACCTATGCCGGATTAGTAGAGAAAATACCATACCTCAAAGAATTGGGGGTGACGGCAGTAGAATTGCTACCTGTACATGAGTTTGATGAACAGGATGTGCAACCAGGTCTGATAAATTACTGGGGTTATAGTTCCATTGCCTTTTTTGCTCCTCACCGGGGCTACAGTTCCCGTCGTGATCCCCTTGGCCCAGTAGAAGAATTCCGTGATATGGTCAAGGCGCTTCATCAAGCAGGGATTGAAGTTATCTTAGATGTGGTCTTTAACCACACAGCAGAAGGTAACGAAAACGGGCCGACGTTCTCTTTTAAGGGTTTGGAAAACCAAGCTTACTATATCCTAGAAGAAAACCAAACTTACTACAGTAACTACAGTGGCTGCGGCAATACCTTAAAAGCTAATCACGAAATTGTCGGTCGCTTAATTATTGACTGCTTGCGTTACTGGGTAAGCGAAATGCACGTTGATGGTTTTCGTTTTGATCTGGCCTCTATTTTGTCCCGCAGTAAGACTGGCCGCCCTTTGGAAGACCCGCCAATTTTGTGGCTAATTGAGTCCGATCCCATCTTGGCCGGAACTAAAATCATCGCCGAAGCCTGGGATGCTGCTGGACTTTACCAGGTTGGTTCCTTCATTGGCGATCGCTTTACCGAGTGGAATGGCCCCTTCCGGGATGACGTGCGCCGTTTTGTCAAAGGTGATGCTGGTACTGTTAGCTCTTTAGCGGCTCGTATCCTGGGCAGTCCTGATATTTATCCGCAGCTAGACCGCGAACCCAACCGCAGTATCCAATTTATCACCTGTCACGACGGCTTCACCCTCAATGATTTAGTTTCTTACAATGACAAACATAACGAAGCCAACCGCGAAGACAACCGCGATGGAGCCAACGACAATCATAGCTGGAACTGTGGAGAGGAAGGACAAACGACTGACCCCGCAGTAGAAGCCTTGCGTCTACGGCAGATTAAGAATTTCATGACCATTTTACTGGTTTCCCAGGGTACACCGATGCTGCTGATGGGCGATGAAGTGAGGCGATCGCAACTGGGAAATAACAACGCCTACTGTCAGGACAATCCACTGAGTTGGTTTGACTGGAGTGGACTAGAACAAAACTCAGATATACTGCATTTTGTCAAGGAGTTAATTCACTTCATCCAGACAAGAGAAATCTTTCAGCAAGAGAAGATCTTGGTTACTGGCAACGGGACTCAGGAGCCCCATATTATTTGGCATGGGACTCGTCTAGGACAGCCTGATTGGGGCGATGATTCCCACAGTTTAGCTTTTGCACTGTCTCATCCAGCAAGCGGCGAGTATCTCCATGTCATGTTGAATGCTTACTGGGAACCTCTGACGTTTGATTTGCCGCCCCTGCCGAGTAAGAACCAGTGGCACCGCATTGTTGATACTGCTTTGCCTGCACCTGCTGATTGTTGTAACCTCCCGGCAGCACCAGCGGTAGCGGGATATCGGTATCGGCTGGAGGCACGTTCCTCTGTGGTGTTGATGGCGCTGTGAGTTGCTCAACAAATACGCGGTAATTGTTCCCCACTCAACATATCAACTAGGCGCGTTGCCCCAATTCTGCTGTGCATCGTCACTATGCCAGTAGCAGTGCCAACACTACCGATGCGGCAAGCTTGTCTCCCTAAAGGATGTCCTCTCATAATTTCCAAGGCTTTCTCGGCATCTTTTGGGGGTACAAAAGCCACAAATCTGCCTTCGTTAGCTACATAAAGGGGATCGAAACCGAGAATTTCACAAGCTCCCTGAACATCTTCAATTACTGGAATCTGCTTTTCCTCAATGCTAATGCTGAGATCAGCAGCTGAGGCAATCTCATTGAGAGCACTTGCCAAACCCCCACGGGTCAAATCCCGCAGACAGTGGATTTCAATTCCCGCATCGAGGAGTTGTAATACTAAACTGGCAACGGGTGCTGAATCACTCTCGATGGTTGTCTCAAACTCCAATCCTTCTCTTACCGCCATGATGGCGATACCGTGACGGCCAAGATCTCCGTTGAGTAACAAGACATCTCCAGGTTGGACACTGTTGGGGGCTATCTGCTGCTGATGTTCAATGATGCCAATGCCAGTCGTGTTGATAAAAATGCCATCCCCCTTACCTTGATCCACCACCTTAGTATCACCAGTGACAATCTGCACCCCAGCTTTCTGAGCAGCTTGTTGCATCGATTGCACGATCTGCCAAAGGGTTGCCATTGATAGCCCTTCTTCGAGAATAAAACCAGCACTCAGGTAAAGAGGACGTGCTCCGGCCATTGCCAAATCATTAACTGTGCCGTGAACTGCCATTGAGCCAATATCACCACCAGGAAAAAATAGGGGGTTGACTACATAGGAATCCGTTGTCAGGGCAATCTTACCGCTAGGAAGATTAAGGGCGGCGGCATCATGGGAGACACCGTTAAACCTGCCAAAAGTGGGCAGGAACATTCGTTCAATCAGCTGCTGCATCAACTTGCCGCCACCACCATGGGCAAGCAAGACGTTGGGGTATTGTTGGATAGGAATTGGACAAGAGAGGCTAAAGTCTTCGATTTTTTCCATAAGGTATTTTGGCAGAGATACCCCGCACCCTTGAGGTTCTAATCAGATTTTAATTAAGTAAGAGGTTCTTCTACAGTCTCTAGTAGTGTCTTAAGAATTAGATATGATGAAGTGGCTCCTGGGTCTTGATGACCAATGCTGCGTTCTCCTAAATAACTAGCTCGTCCTTTCTTCGCCACCAAAGGAATGGTGTTTTTCATGCCTTCCTCCGCTGCTAGTACTGCCTGTTGCAATGCTTCTAATGTAGAGCAACCCGCAGTTACAGCTTGTCCACAAGCATCTGCTGCTGGTGAGAGGGCATCCAGCATGGTTTTGTCTTTCAGATTTGCTTTGCCACGCTGCACCACACCCTCAACCGCTGCCCGGAGTAGCGCCGCCAGATCTTCTGCCGTAAGTTCCTGCTTCCCTGCTACTGCCGTACTTGCCCGTAGAAATAAAGTGCCATAAAGCGGCCCACTAGAACCACCAATACTAGAGATCAAGTTTATGCTGACGGCTTTGAAAATATTACTGATATCTTTGTCTACAAGAGTTGGCAGTTGGCTGGCAACCTTTTGAAATCCTCGGTTCATGTTGATACCGTGGTCAGCATCACCAATTGCCGCATCTAGTTGGGTTAAGTAATCCTTATTCTGCTCCAGTACCACCACAACTGCTTGCAACCATTGTAAAACTTGCTGTTTTGTGACCATAATCAAACACTCTCTCTGGGCAGTTTTGCCAGAAAAATTTTATCCCAACATCGCTATTTATCTGCTACAACCCCCGTACTGCTGAAAACAGCAAATAGAGAATTGAAGAGCAATCCTACATGAGATGCTCCCCACCTCCCCCTTGGCATGACAATTAAATAGGGTTGCTATATTTTCACACTCCCCACCTCAGTGCCGCAGTCTTTACGGGCGCATCCCATAATTTAATCAGCTCCTCATCCATTTTGAGCAAAGTAATCGAACATCCCTGCATTTCTAGAGCAGTGATGTAAGGGCCAACTAAGTTACGCACAATTTTCAAACCATCTTGCTCACAGAGTTTGACCAGTTGGCGGTAAACAATATACAACTCAGAAAGGGGAGTGCCACCCATACTGTTCACGAAGGCAAGAACGCTATCCCCAGTCCGCAAAGGCGGGTTAGTCAATTCTACCTCCACCCATTCTCCTATTTGTGTGTCCCACTCCCGTAATATACGGCTATAAGCTGAGTCTTCGATAATCGAGGTAGCCAGTATTTCCGTCATCTCATTTGCTGAAGTGAAAGTTATGCGTTGACGTCCTGGTTCTCCGTGAATACCAATACCCACCTCTATTTCTTGATTCCCTAGCTCAAATATGGGACTGCCTTTAGCTGGAGGAGTACAAGAAGTTAAGGCGATGCCCATACTACGACCAGACATATTGACCTTGCGACAGAGGTCTGCTAATTGTTTTAAGTTATAACCTTGTTGTGCAGCTGCACCGCAAATTTTCTCGGCAAGGATGGTGGTTCCCACGCCCCGACGCCCTTGAGTGTAAAGGCTATCTTTAACCGCAATATCATCATCAATCAGGATGTTTAGTGCCTGAATGCCTTCTGAAAAAGCTAATTCAGCCGCCATCTCAAAATTCATCACGTCACCGCTATAATTTTTGACGATGTTGAGTACACCAGCACCAGAGTTAACTATTTTGGCTGCTTCTAGCATTTGGTCAGGGGTAGGGGAGGTAAAAACTTCGCCGGGACAAGCTGCATCTAACATCCCCATACCGACAAAGCCACCGTGCATGGGTTCGTGGCCACTACCACCACCAGAAATAATGGCAACTTTGTTCTGTAAGGGAGTATCAGCACGGTAAATAAAGTGGGGGTCAAAGTGAATTTTAATCAATTCTGGATGGGCTGCGGCCATCCCTTCTAGACTTTCTCTAACAAAGTTGTCTGGGTTATTGATTAGCTTCTTCATCTTCAGTTACTCGGAACTTTTGAGATCGTTGGAGGTAGTTCTCTTTCTAAGATATGGGGAAAGCTAAACTCAATTAACACGATGAAAGTGCCCACTGGGGAGCCACAGCGTTCCTTGGATAGTAATTTAGTGTTTTAAGACACATATTTAAACAAACTATACACAAAATCTAGCTATTAAGTTGTTGGTAATCAGTTAATCGTCTTATCATGTGATAGTAAGAGTGTCTGACAAACGTCGGACAATGATAAATATTTCCAGAAATGAAAATGGTGGTCTAGTAATCGCCAATTTAATCACATGTGTCTGTTAATAAAAACTTGTCAAGATTATTATTTTTTTGTCAATATAGTAGTGTTTTTCTGAGTAATTAGTACCATAATTTTCCTTTACTTAGAAAAACACTATTAATCCAAATTTGGCTAATTATAAGCTGGTATCTGTCGAATAATTGTAATGTCACTTTATTCTCGATTAATGGCTACAGATCGGCTTGACTCAGACAAATGCTGAAGAGTTCTTTCGTAACATCTGTTTGCACTGTCTCTTAATCTTTTCAATGCGGTGCTTAGGCTATGGCATTTGCAACCTCAATATTTATTTGGTTAGTTCACCATCACTATGAGGTAATCGTTTCATGGCTAATAAGTTCGAGTCTAAGGCAATATCTGAGAATTATAACCTCAATGGACAAGAAAAGAATTTCCTCGATAGTCTGCAGCTTAATAATTTCCTGCGCAACAGTAATACTCGATTGCCTATCTCCTATCAACCTAAATCTCAGCCAACAAGTAAGTTAGCTAAGCCTCAGAGGTTTCAGGAAGGGGTCATCTTTCGCTGGCTAAGGCAGGCTTTGGAACAAAAAGCTCAGGCTTTAGTAATCGCTTGCTGTATCGTCCCTATGCTACTAATTGGAGGAACAATCTATTACCAAACTAACCAATCATTAACTCCAAAAATTTTCCAGATCCCAATTACTCATACCACTACTCAAACTCAGAAAGTTAAGGATCTGGTTACCTACCCACCCTTAAAGAAACAAGAAAACCAGCCAGAACTCGACTGGGAAGACGTGGTTGCCACACCAGTTGCGATTGCTTTTCGGGCGAAACGAGACATCATGCTGACTCTATTGTTAGGGACGGGTGGGATAGCATTACTAGGAGTAGTGATGGGAGCTGTTGTGGCTAGTCGCCTCCAAGAACAAGCAGAAGAACTGACAACCGTAGAGTCTAAGCTTGGATACACAAACGACCAGGTTGGGATTCTTTTAGAAGAGCGAAAACGCTATCTAGAGCAATTGCAGTTACTTGCCGATGTTGCTACGGTTGCTAGTAAAACTGAGGATCGAACTTATATCTTTGACCAAGCCGTTCGAGGGGCAAAGCAATGGTTGGGAGTCGAGAGAGTTATCATCTATGGCTTTGAATCCTCTTCTCAAGGCAGCGTTATTGCAGAAGCTGTTGCTCCAGGTTGGCCGCAGACTCTGACAAAACAAATTACCGACTCCTGCATTCCGGGGAAAATTCTCGAAGATTACAGAAAAGGGAAAGTTACTACTATTCATGACATCTCTGCCACTAGTTACTGTCCGGAACACCTTCAGTTGTTAAAGCAACTAGAAGTTAAAAGTAGCTTAGTCGTACCGATTATTCTCAATAATAATTTACTTGGCTTACTCATAGCGCATCAATGTACAAAAGCTCGTTTCTGGCAACAATCAGAAATTAACTTCCTTCAATTTCTGGCTATTCAAGTAGGGCTTTCTTTAACCAGTCTTGCTCTTGCTGCCCAAAGCAAAGCTGAAGCCGTTCGCTATTTTCAACTCGATGCTATTACTGCCCACTTCCGGCAATCTCTCGACCTTGAAGATATCTACAATATTGCGACTAACAGGGTAAGAGAAACTCTCAAAACCGACCGTGTTTTTGTCTATTTATTTGACGAAAACTGGCAGGGAAAAATTATTGCTGAGGCTGTGGGTCAAGAGTGGTCAAAAATGTTTGAGCTAAATATTGCTGACCCTTGCTTGAGCAAATATGTTGAAGAGTACAAGCGCGGTCGTGTGGTGGCGGTTGAAAATATCCATCAAGCTGGTCTGAGTGATTGTTACCTAGAGCAACTGGCACCTTTCCAAGTCAAAGCATATTTAGTAGCACCCCTTTTGACCTGCGGCAACTTACACGCCTTATTAGTAACCCATCAGTGTTCTCACAAAAGAGCTTGGCAAGAGTCAGAAATTACTTTCTTCAAGCAGGTAGCGGTTCTCGTCAGTTATGCCCTTGACCAAGCAGCATTTCTGGAGGAGCGAGAGCGAGCCTGTCTAGTTACTGAATCCGTTTCTCAAGAAGGTATTAAACAGACCAAAGAAACAGCTCGCAGTTCTACTTCCTCTCAACAAATATCTAGCTTTCTTAAGCAAACTGCGGAAGTTGCCCAAGAATTACAAGCCCCTGTTAGCGCCTTCCCAATCACTCCAGAAAACTAGTACTTGTTATTGCCTATTCGTACTTTTTGTAGATCATCAGCTAGCTAACATGCTTAACCAAGTTCTCTCAGTAGTTTCAGACTTAGTGTTTGTGCAAGATCCCCTAGGGCGCTTCACTTATATCAACTCACCAGGTGCACAGACATTAGGGTTTGAGCCCAACTACTTTTTAGGCAAAACCTTTGTTGAGCTAGGCTTTCCCGATTCAGTTACTGAGTGGTTTACCGCTAAATTACAGGTTGTGTGTAGCACCAAGCTAGCTACCAGTGGGGAGATGAGTGTCCCGACAATTCAAGGGATTAAAGACTACGAGCACATTTTCAGCCCGGTTCAGAGAACTGATGGTGGCATTGAGGCGATCGTTTGCATTTCTAGAGATATCACAGAGCGTAAGCAAACGGAAAGGGCGCTACGACATTCCGAGGCAAAATATCGCAATTTGTTTGAGTGTTCTGGTGACTCGATTTTCATTATGGATGCTGAAACTCTACAGCTTTTAGATGCTAACTGGAATGGTGTAAGGCAGCTAGGTTATACCCGTCAAGAACTGCTCAAATTGTCACTAGCTGATCTTGAGGCTCCCATGGCGGCTAGCCGCCGCCAAAGCCTACTTCAACAGTTAGAGCACGAAGGTAGTGTTATCTATGAACATGCTCTTCGTTGTAAGGATGGCAGCCAAATCATCGCTGAAATTCATACTCAGGTGATTGAGTACGGTGAGCGACTTGCTTTTCAATGTTTCGGACGTAATATCACAGAGTGCAAGCAAGCAAAGGTTGCCCTAAAAGAAAGTGAGGCAGGTTATCGTCGCCTGATTGAAACAGCACAGGAGGGTATTTGGATTATTGACGCTGATGCCCTGACAAGTTTCGTCAGCCCCAGGATGGCTCAAATGCTGGGTTACACAGTTGAGGAAATGCTTGATACTCACTTATTTGACTTCATCGATGAAGAAGTTCAAGCAATTGCTGAGGTCAATTTAGAGCGCTCCTACCAAAATATCAAAGAGCAACACCAGTTCAGGTTTCGCCGTAAAGATGGCTCCCCACTGTGGACGATTGTCTCTACCTCTCCCATCTTCAATGAGGAGGGGCAATATCAAGGTGCTTTAGCAATGATTACCGATCTGACAAACATTGGGGATTCGTCATAAATAAAAAATAGTTAATTGTCGCTGCGCATGTCCCTGGTTAATCACAAATAGTTAATTGAGATCATCAGCCAGATCATCATGTATCAAGTTCAATTTTTCATTTCCCATTTGTTATCACCAATTTTCCATTTTTCCATACCCAAGAAACAATCATGCTAAAAACAATTGATACTATCAACACTTCTTCGGTCAAGCGTTTACTTAGGCTTTGGGAAAAGCGTTATGTGCCTCAGCTGACTTCTGTGTATATATGGCAAGATCAATCTTCTCGTCAAGAATTGTTAACAGCCGCTTCACCAGAAGGTAGAGCCTTAACTGTCACCAAACTGCACAAGCAGATAATTAAGATTAGGTGCGAACTAGCAGGATTACAGACGAATGCTCTCTACAGCTATATTCCGAATGTTGTGAATTTATGGGAGGCAAGAAGGCTTACTCAATTTAGTTACCAAATTTATTTGAAAATACTCGATTTTTACCAAAAACCTTCATCAACTACTTTCTCCACAACAGATAAACTATCGGTAGCAGCCTTTCAATCTAGCAATGTTTCCGTAGTCTCTTTGGGAATACCAGCTATCGGAGAATTAGCTACGGCACTAGAACCATTATTGTTAGAGTTTCAGGAACAACACAAGGCATCCCGAGACTGGCGTACGGCAGGTTTTATGACCACGCAGTTAAACCTTTCTAATCAGTTATTGCTCCAAAAATTGACATTAGCTGAACAGGTATTACTCAAACCCTACTTGCAGTTTGTTGAGGAACAAGTTGCTCTTCCCTGGCAGCGAGTCTGTGCTGCTGCCGCTAAATATTCTCTCGACAGCCCTACTTTGGCTTTGGTTGAAAAAATGTTGCCTCTTTCTGACAAAATTGCCCAGAAAGTTTACCAGCAGCTTACGCAGATTTTTCCTGATCATTGTAGCCGTAGAGGAGGTTTGAAAGAGCCTGATGTAGCACACTCTTGTCTCCGTGATCTGAATATGTGGCAAGCTTATTTGTGGCTATCTGTTTTAGAAGAAACTACCACGGCGGTAGAAGAGGAATTGCTGACTACGTGCATCATGGTGATGACTGGTGTAGAAGTAAAATGGGAGTTAATTGAGCAGTGGATCAAACTATTAATGGATGAAATTATCGCTCAGGCAACTCCCTCTCAGATTCCTATTGTCTTTCCTTACTTAATCAAGATACAGGAGCTATTTTTCCAAAGACGGATGCGCCTAGGAGCAAGTCAGAAAAAAAGCCAATAAGCTTTGGGAGATTTAATTGGTGAAATTAATTACGGGCAAAAATGATAGTTTAAAAAGTAACTAAGTAGGGGTAGAAAAAATTACTTAGTTACTTTTTTGGGGCTAACTAGTTAGAGGAGTTGTTCGATTTTATGATCTAACAACATCAACAAGGTTTGGTGGAGAGAAGTTCTCATCTTCGCGAATATTGGTCAGCACTTGGGTGACTCTAACTATTTTCCAATATTCTCCTTCCTTAAATAGATAACTTCCTTGGCAAGGTAACTTGCAAACTTTGTAAGTCCCAGTACAAATAGGCTGAAAATTACCTGTGCTTCTTAAATAAGAAGCATAATCTGATGGACTTTCAAAAAATTGTACGGTGATGCGAATCATAGACTATAAACAAATTAAACATTTTTTCTTTATGGGAAAAGCTTACTAAAAATAAATGTCTTTTGCCAAGCATAGTTAAAGGAAAAATACTTGATTGTAATTAAAGATTCTCGAACAATATTGAGGAAAATGGTGTAATTAACTGTTCGATAAAAAGCCTATTATCTGACTTGCAATTAGCTATTTTTCTGGGTGACCAATCCCCTATCTTGCTAGCTAAGGGCAGTTAAACACACAAGAAATGGGAAATTTGCCAGTAACTTCAGTAACTGATGTTAACCGTTCTATGACGATGCTTGCCTTGTCATAGCAAATTTCGCCTCTAGCGAATAGAATATCTCTCACCTGATTAGATTTGAGTAAATTCCTGAGCCGATAAGTCCTATCAAGGTTAAGATAGAAACTCTGTACTAAATCCAGGTTTATACTGCACGCTTTCAACAAGCATGAGGGTGAAACCCCTAAGAGCAGACAATTCCATACAGGTTAGTTTGTTCAGTTAAGACAGATCAATTTCGTTGCTCACAAAATTCGCTTATAGGGTGAAACCTTTTCAACCATGAGCCGTAAAAAAGTGACTTTTCGACTTCCCGAAGATCTGATCCAGGAGATCGAGACTAGGGCATTAGCGACTGCTAGGGATCGTACAGCAGTCGTTGTGGAAATTTTGAGGCAGGGAGTTTCCCAGACAGATGAACAAGTCTTAGACGTAGTTCAAACGCTGCTCAAACGGGTTGAGGAATTAGAAGAAAAAATTGCCAGTTTAAACCAGCACTCAGCGGAGCTAACTCCTAGATCACCATCAAACTCGGTTGTAATCGCCTCTAACAACTCTTGGGAGAATACTAGCTTATTGCTGCCTAGACAAGCTTCTGCTGAGCAAAAAGCGGACATGCATTTACCGCAGGTTTTACAGGGAAGAGCAACTCAACCACAGCTAGAAGACGGAGACGGTAGCCTTCTTCCTGCAAAAGATTTGACCTCCAATATAGCCAGAACTTTTGAAGAGACGCAGCAGTCACTACTTACTTTTAGAATTGAGCAACAGGCAAAGATATTTGACCAAGCACTCTCGGCTTCTCCTGACCTAATCTTTATGATTGACCGAGCGGGGAGGTTTACTTATGTTAACCTAGCCCTGGCGCAATTAGTACGATTAGAGCAGCGCCAAATTTTGGGCAAAACATGGCAGCAGTTGTGCCTACCGTCAGATTTCATGGAGCCAATCGACACTAGGCGAGAACAGGTGTTTGCCACCAAGCAAACCTCGACTCATGAAATGAGCTACCCAACCAATTTGGGTAGAAAGATGTATGAGTTCACCCTTAGCCCGATTGTTGGTATTAGCAGCAACACTGAGGCAATAATTTGTATTGCCAGGGAAATTACTAAGCGTAACCAGGTACAAGCCGCATTGCAAGACTCAGAAGCCAAATATCGCAACCTTTTTGAATCAGCGAATGATGCAATTTTTATCATTGATGCTGAAAGCTTACGCATTTTAAACGGCAACTGGAATGCGGCGAGGCGACTAGGTTACACTCCCACAGAACTGCTCAACTTGTCAGTGCAAGACATTGACGCGCCATCAGTGGTTCAAAAAAATGCTGAGATCATTAAAAAGTTGCGGGCAAAAGGCAGTATCGTCTTTGAACACCTGCACCGCCACAAAAACGGCACCCTTATTCCGGTAGAAATTAGTAGTCGGATGATTGAGTATGAAGGGCGCTTAGCCTTTCAAAACTTTGTGCGTGATATTAGCGAACGGAAACAATCTGAAGAACAGTTGCGCTTGTTAGAATTAGCTGTTTTTAACGCCAACGAAGCCGTTTTAATCACTGAAGCTGAGTCCCTCAACCATCCAGGGCCCAAAATTGTCTATGTCAACTCTGGCTTTACCAAGATGACGGGTTATCAACCAGAAGACGTGATTGGCAAGACGCCGCGCCTCCTACAAGGGCCCAAGACAAACCGCGCCCAGTTAGACAAAATACGAAAGGCTCTATCCCAGTGGGAACCAATCCAAGTTGAATTAATCAACTACCGCCAAGACGGTTCAGAATTTTGGGTATCGATGAATATTGTTCCTTTTGCCAATGAACACGGTTGGTACACTCACTTCATGGCAGTACAGCATGACATCACCCAGCAGAAGCAACTAGAGCTACAACTGCAACAGAGTGAGGAGCGCTTCCGCACCTCTGTGGAGAATATGTTGGAGTGTTTTGCCATCTATTCGGCGATGCGCAATCAAGCAGGTCAGATTGTCGATTTTAAGATTGAGTATCTCAATCCAGCTGCCAGTGATTGCTATTACCTAACTCAGGAAGAGCAGGCTGAGCAGTACTCTTTTCAATTGCTACCGACTCAGCTATTTGCCGAATACAGCCGAGTGGTGGAAACCGGAGAACCACTGATGAAAGAGTCCTTAATCTACGAAGAGCTTAACGGTAAAAAGCACCTCAGTTATGCTTTTGATTTTCGGGCTGTCAAACTGGGGGATGGATTTGTGGTTACCTGGCGTGATATCACCAAGCGTAAGCGTTTTGAAGACGATTTACACAGAACTCAGGAACGGCTACAGCATCTACTCAATTTTAGCCCAGCCATATTTTATGCTTGCCAGCCTACGGGAGATTATGCTTTGACTTTTGTCAGTAAAAATGTCCAGTCAATACTTGGTTATGAAATTAGGGAGTTTTTGCAGGATTGTCGTTTCTTTTTTAAACACATCCATCCGGAAGATGCCCAGCACTACTTAAGGGCTGTAAACGATTTATTTGAACGAGGACATATCACCTACAAATACCGCTTTCAGCATCAAAACGGTGAATATCGTTGGTTAAGAGACGAGGCAAGAATTGTGCTAGATAGCAAGGGGGAACCCTTGGAGATTACTGGTTCTTTGATTGACATCACTGAGGAAAACCCCGAACACTAGGTTACTCGGCTCAAGCTTAGAGACTGCTTGGGCTGAGAATCCTGGCTAGATAGCAATATTTTGAGAGGTGAACCCCAAGCAGGGCTAACCAGAACTAATCAATCAGGGATTAGAATACAAAACCACTTTTTTTTATTCTTTCTTAGGCTAGAAGACAAGAAGCCAGATTGTGCTACCAAGCAACTGGCGAAAGTTAATTAATAATTACCCATTCAGCCCTTAAATAAGATACTTTTTGATTTTGTAGCAATGTGTGACTGAAAAGTTTACGTATCTGTGATAGCAATCACCGTCTTTCCACCAAAAAAATTCAGTATTTATTTTAATTAACTTTACATCTCAAGAGCATTCACTCAGCTATATATTGATATAAGTAAAAGCTTTAAAGATTGTCTAAAGATTGTCCTAGATCTAGTCAAGTTTTTTAACTTAATCAGTTAACTTTAAGACAAAAGGCAAAAATTGCCTCTCGACAGTAGTAAAGTCTCGGTCTAGGGGAAAAGACCTCTTTGTACACTCTAAAACCTAGAAGTGCGACATTATACCTGAAACTAATGACCAGCAAAGTAATGGAACTCTATTTTCCAGAGGATCTGATCCAAGCTATTGAAACTCGGGCAAAAGCAACCAGCACTGACCAGAATACTGTGGTGGTTGATATCTTAGTTTCAGCTTTTGGACTGCCATCCTCGTCACAGGTGCCAGTAACAGAAGGACAACTCGTTGAAGAACTAGTGGAGGAAAAGACTTCTCAGCTTTCTTTAGCTAATATGCTGCTACAGGCAGAGATTGTTAAACGCAAACAAATATCGGCAACTTTATCTCAAGAAAAAGAATTTATTTCTGCACTTATCAGGAATCTGCCGATAGGTGTCATTTCAACTGATGAATCGGGAAAAATCTTATTAGTCAATTCAGCCTATGAAGAAATTTGCGGTTACTCTTCTCAAGAACTCGTAGGTCAATCTCCTCCCTATTTTTATTGGGATGTAGCTAACCAAGAAGGAATTTACGAAACATTTCTGCGTTCTCTGTCGGGTCAGTCAGAAAAAATTGAACTGTGGTTCACCAGAAAAAATGGAGAAAGATTTCTGGCTCAATTACATCCCATCGCTTTATTCGATGCTTATGGCAATTTACTACATCATCTAGCCGTCATAATCGACATCACCGAAGGTAGACAGGCAGAAAAAGCGCTACAGGAGTCTGAGGAAAAATACCGCAGTTTGTTTGAGTTGGCTAATGATTCAATTTTGATTATCGATGCCGAAACTCAGGGTTTTTTGAACGTTAACTGGAATGCCGCTAGACGACTGGGTTACACCCGAAGCGAAGTACTCAATTTAGCAATAGAAGACATCAGTTTGCCGATGAGTGCTCAACGCCAACAAGCACTAGAGCAGGAGTTACGTATTAATGGCAATGTGGTGTTTGAACACATTTATCGCTGCAAAGATGGTGTAGAAATACCCGTCGAAATTAGTAGTCAAATTATTGAATACGATAATCGCCTAGCCATTCAAAGCTTTGTGCGCGACATCAGTAAGCGCAAGCGCACTCGGGAAGCTTTTCAAAAGCAAAGAGAGATTCGACAAACAATCTTCGAGCATATCCCTATTTTGATCTTCTTTTTTGATGCTGATTGTCAAATACAGTTAATTAACCGAGAAACCGAAGAAGTACTGGGTTGGTCTTTGGCAGAACTGCAAAAGATTGACCTGTGGAGTCAATGCTATCCTCATCCAGAGTACCGCCAGATGGTGATCGAGCATATGCAGACAGCGGATGCTGGTTGGCAAGACTTTCAAACACGAGTGCGGGATGGACGGCTTTTAGATATTTCTTGGACTACAGTACAACTGTCGGATGGCACCTTAATCGGTATTGGACGAGATGTCACACAGCGCAAGCACTCAGAAAGGGAACTGCGCCAAGCTCATAGTGAGTTAGAAGAACGTTCTGAGAAACTCATAGAACTCAACCATCAGTTGCAAAGTACCCTAGAAGAGTTGCGGACTGCCGAAGAAGAACTGCTTGTGCAAAACGAAACTATAGCCAAAGCCCACCAGCAGTTAGAAATTGAGGTGCGCCATTATCAAGATTTATTTGACTTAGCTCCTGATGCCTATCTGTTGACGGACTCTGAGGGAGTGATTGAGGAAGCGAACCAAGCAGCAGCAGAACTGTTGAGTTGTGAGCAAGAGCATTTACTGGGTAAAGCGCTCAAAGAGTTTATCCCCCCTGGAGAACGTCGGGCCTTTCTGGGTAAGTTGAGCAAAATAAGAGAACCTCAATCGCCATACACTTATCAGCTACGACTCAAGCTCAGAAGTGACGCCTCACAACAAATTGTTGCCAAGGTGAATGCCAAACACAACTTAAACAAGAAAATCCTTGGTTTTCGCTGGCTGATGCGGCAGCTTGTTACAGAGCATAGCGAATCTGCTTGATTAAGTAATCTTCGTCTCAGGATAGGCCACTGCTTATGCCTCATTTTGGGCATCAGCCATCGGGTGTTGCGGTCATTTCTAAATCAGAAACAAATAAGACTCTGCTGACCAACACAAACTCAAGTTTAGCTTTTTACCTTAGTAGTCTGCTGTGATTAGTGCAGCAAAACTATGTGATCTAAATCATGATCGTTTTTATTGAACTTTCTAAGTAATTAATAACATTAAATAACACCTTAAATAGTGTCTGTTTTCCAGCCTCAATGTTTCATAAATAAAAATTTTAAAGAATCGATGAAGCTTACTTTTTATCTAATCTATTGCTCTAACTAATCTGTTACCTTAAAAATGGTAGACACCAAAAAAATAAGGGTACATTCTCCATAGATCAAAACTAAGTTCAGACAAGCCTGTCAATATCGGAAAACACTAACTTAGGTTGCCCAAAATTTACTCAACACCAAGTAAGCCTCTGTGGAGAGGCGTAAAACTCCTCTTTAGAGGCTAAACTCAATACAGCTCGGTTGCCATTCAAACTAATGACCAGCAAAGTAACAGTACTCCGCCTACCCTCGGAGCTTGCTCAAGCGATTGAAACTCAGGCTGAAGCGGCTGGTATAGACCAGGAGACTCTGGTTGTAGAGACTTTATCTTTAGCCTTTGGCCTCCCAATACCTTCACCAGTCAATAGAGAAACTGAGGCGCTCAGACAAAAACTTGATCAAATTGACAAGCATGTACACGTTCTCTCAGAACAACTGGCTTTACTTGAGCCAAAAACTGATTGGGACAGCAACAAACAAAGTCTGATTGCTCTACTCAAGCAGTCTCTTGATGCCTTCAAACTTTTAAATAACTCCACTACTTCTCAGTCTAGTGAAAGTGAGCTGGTTGATCAAACCAACGAGACATTGACGGCAATGGCAAGAACCGATGACAGAGCCGAAACTACTCTACTAGAGCAAATTATCTCAAATTTTCCAGAGTTAATTTACGTCCAAGACCGTACTGGTCGCTGCACTTATATTAACTCGTTGGGTGCACAAATTTTGGGTTTCCAGCCCAACTTCTTCTTGGGTAAAACACTTTCTGAGCTGGGTTTTTCCGCCGAAAATGTAGAGCAGCTAGTTTCTCAATATCAGCTAGTATTCAGCACAGGGCAGTCGATCAGAGACCAATTGAGTGTCTGCCATGTTCACGGCTGTCGGGAATACGAGTACTTTCTTAACCCAATTATCGATGCTAATGGCAATATTAATGCGGTCTTTAGCATTACTAGAGATATAACAGAACGTAGGCAGGCAGAAAAAGCGCTACAGGAGTCTGAGGAAAAGTACCGCAGTTTGTTTGAGTTGGCTAATGATTCAATTTTGATTATTGATGCCGAAACTCAGGGTTTTTTGAACGTTAACTGGAATGCCGCTAGACGACTGGGTTACACCCGAAGCGAAGTACTCAATTTAGCAATAGAAGACATCAGTTTGCCGATGAGTGCTCAACGCCAACAAGCACTAGAGCAGGAGTTACGTATTAATGGCAATGTGGTGTTTGAACACATTTATCGCTGCAAAGATGGTGTAGAAATACCCGTCGAAATTAGTAGTCAAATTATTGAATACGATAATCGCCTAGCCATTCAAAGCTTTGTGCGCGACATCAGTAAGCGCAAGCGCACTCGGGAAGCTTTTCAAAAGCAAAGAGAGATTCGACAAACAATCTTCGAGCATATCCCTATTTTGATCTTCTTTTTTGATGCTGATTGTCAAATACAGTTAATTAACCGAGAAACCGAAGAAGTACTGGGTTGGTCTTTGGCAGAACTGCAAAAGATTGACCTGTGGAGTCAATGCTATCCTCATCCAGAGTACCGCCAGATGGTGATCGAGCATATGCAGACAGCGGATGCTGGTTGGCAAGACTTTCAAACACGAGTGCGGGATGGACGGCTTTTAGATATTTCTTGGACTACAGTACAACTGTCGGATGGCACCTTAATCGGTATTGGACGAGATGTCACACAGCGCAAGCACTCAGAAAGGGAACTGCGCCAAGCTCATAGTGAGTTAGAAGAACGTTCTGAGAAACTCATAGAACTCAACCATCAGTTGCAAAGTACCCTAGAAGAGTTGCGGACTGCCGAAGAAGAACTGCTTGTGCAAAACGAAACTATAGCCAAAGCCCACCAGCAGTTAGAAATTGAGGTGCGCCATTATCAAGATTTATTTGACTTAGCTCCTGATGCCTATCTGTTGACGGACTCTGAGGGAGTGATTGAGGAAGCGAACCAAGCAGCAGCAGAACTGTTGAGTTGTGAGCAAGAGCATTTACTGGGTAAAGCGCTCAAAGAGTTTATCCCTTCCGGAGAACGTCGGGCCTTTCTCAGCAAGTTGAGTCAAATGAGAAAATCCCCGTCGGGAGATAGTTGTCAACTCACTCTTAAAACTCGCCGAGGAAGTACTTGTCAGGTTGGTATCAAGCTCAATGCTCGACAAGACTCGCAAGGGCCCGTGACTGGTTTCCGTTGGCTGATGCGAGAGTTAGTTAGCTAATTTCACGCTGATTTCAGAAAATTCATCTTAACCGATTTAACCGATCAATCTTAGTGCAGGGGATTCGGGGGAGGTACTCCGTTAGCTAATCGGGAGTTTGGGGGAAAGTCACCCCAATTTAAGGACAAAGAACTATTTGCCGCTTCAGTCAGTGCCATTGAGCTACGTACTCTCTAACTGCGTCGGCTGAATCCAACTGCAACACCTCACGGGCAATTGCCTCAGTTTCTTCCATCCGCCATTGGGAAATAGCCACAACTGCTCTAGTGATTGCTGGCGGATTGATGCTCAACTCATCCACCCCTAACCCTAGCAAAATCGGGATTGCTGCTGGCTGTGATGCCAAATCACCACAAACACTTACTCTAATCCCCGCCTGATGAGCCGCTGTGACAGTTTGCTGAATCATCCGCAGTATTGCAGGTTCCCAAGCATCAGCAAGATTGGCTACTTTGGGGTTAGTGCGGTCAGCAGCCATGACATACTGACTTAGGTCATTAGTGCCAATACTAAAAAAGTCTACCTCAGTGGCTAATTGGTCAGCCATGGTTACTGCTGCGGGTACTTCGATCATGATACCGATTTCAATCGCTCGGGCGAAATTTATCCCCGCTTGGTGCAGTTCTCTTTGAACCTCTCTGAGAATCCGCTTCGCCGCACGTACCTCTCGCACAGAAGAAACCAGGGGAAACATCACTTTAATGTTGTGTCCGTAACTCGCTCGCACTATTGCCCGTAGTTGGTTTTTGAGTACCTCCAGAGAGTCGAGACTCTGACGAATACCTCGCCACCCCAGGAAGGGATTGGTTTCTGGTGCCAGGTTCAGGTAAGCAATTGGCTTATCACCACCAACATCTAGAGTACGGATAGTCAAGGGAAGAGTCCCTAGAACTTGGGCAATTGCTTGGTAAATTGCTAATTGTTCTTCTTCCGTGGGAGACTCTAGGCGATCAAGATAGAGGAATTCGGTTCGCAGTAAGCCAACTCCCTGTGCGCCAGATTCTAAGGCAAATTCAGCACCAGCCACCCCGATAATGTTAGCCATCACGGGTATTTTTTTGCCATCTTGGGTAATTGCCTCTGTAGCTTTAGTGTTTCTTGGTTGTACTTGTCGAGCAATAATGCGTCGTTTTTGGGTCTCTTGAGGTTCTACCCATATTTGACCCGTCTCGCCATCTAGTGCCAACTCAGTGCCAGCTACTAAGGTCAACAAATCTTTGCCAACACCTACCACCATGGGGATACCGAGCATTTTGGCAATCAGTGAACTATGAGCTGTAGCAGTACCAGCAACGGTACAGATACCCAGCACTTGGTTGGGGTTGAGTTGAGCAACTTCCGATGGTGTCACCTCTAGGGCTACCAAAATTCCTGGTTGAGAAAAATCTAGAGGAATTTCACTAGCGCCACTTAATAGTTGCAGCACTCGCTGTCCTACATCTCTGACATCTGCTGCACGAGCTTGTAAATACGGCTCTTCAAGAGCTTGGTAGATAGCGATCGCTTCTTCAATGACAATCTTCCAAGCAGCGGCAGCACACTGATGCTGCTCAAAAATTCTCTGATAAGCTGGATCTAGCAACGCTGGATCTTCTAAATAAAGTAAGTGAGCCTGAAAAATACTAGCTTCATCAGTGTTTTGGCCTGGTAAACTGCTAACAACTGCCTGTATTTGCCGTTTCGCTGTCTCAATGGCTAGCTGTAGCTGTTGCCACTCAGCTGGCGGATTGTCTACTGGTCGGTCTAAGATTTCGGGAAGAGCTAGTTGATGCGGTATTACTCGTCCGAGCGCTACACCGCTAGAGGCGGGAACACCTACCAGCTTTGCGCCTTCAATTGCAGCCTGAGGCAGTGGGGGGGATGTTTCCTCTTCAACTACTTGCCTATTGTTACCTGCAATTTCACCAAACTGGTCTGTTACTAGCTGTTGCAAGGTTTTCAAAGCAGACTCGGCATCGTCACCAAGAGCAGCGATCACTATCTCATGCCCTTGTTGCACCCCTAAGGTAATTAGCTGATTGATGCTTTTCGCGCTAACTACTGTGCTATTTTTTGTTAGGTTCTGTACTGTGATCTGAGCTTGAAACCGAGCTGCTGTAGCCACAAACTGAGCAGCAGGACGGGTGTGAATTCCCAAGGGATTGTGTAAAGTCAGGCGGATTAACTGGGGTGTTGCTTCTTGGTGAACTACGGTTATTTCTTGGTCAGGAAGCTTTATATTGGGCTCAGTTTCGGTAACTGATAGCTGAGATGCTTTAGAACTCAGAGCTGACCTTGCTTCAGCCACGACCTTTTCTAGATTAGCACCCGTTGCCGCTTGCACCACTGCGGCGATCGCACCCTCGACTAAGGGAGCTTCACATAATTTTACGTTGCTTTTTTGGTCTTCTGCAAGGAATTCCCAGGCCATCTCAGCACTGAGTACTGAACTACCTAAATCCATTAATACCACTACACCGGCATCGCTGTAGACAGACTCAATTGCCGCTTGTACCTGCAGGACATCTGTACCAAAAGGATTTTCCGGGTCATCGATACCAGCTGCAATCGCAATTGGTACTGGTTGCTGAGCCATTTGTTTGGCTAACTCTACGACTCCAGCAGCTAGCTGGGCACTATGGGAAACAATGACAATCCCAACCACAAATTCTCCATGGGCTGATTAATTAATCAAGTATTTCTTGATACATGGCACTTTCGCTATCATTATCCCCTTTCTTTAAGTAAAGACTAGTTCGGGGTAACATTTCTTGCAGATGGTTTTTAGTTAATTTGCCATGATGCCTCTACGTCAAACCTTATTTGTGTCTAATATTCAACTTTCTTACCTAGAGTGGCATCAAGCTCAAGAACCACTACTTTTGCTACATGGTTTGGCTGATCATGCCCTGGTTTGGTCTAGTTTTGCAGATTACCTGGCAAGTGAATACCACATAGTTGCACCAGATATGCGGGGTCATGGAGAAAGTGATAAACCAGAAAAAAATTATACTTTTAAGGATACGATCGCTGATCTAGAAGCATTGATGGATCACTTGGGTTGGTCGTCTGCTCATTTAGTCGGTCATTCTTGGACAGGTAAACTAGCTACCATTTGGGCAAGGCAAAATCCCCAGCGGTTGCGGAGTCTGACTCTAGTTGATCCAATTTTCGTCTGGAAAATGCCTAGTTTATTAAGGGTTACTTTTCCTTTGTTGTATGGTGTTTTGCCTTTTCTTAAAGGTATGGGGCCGTTTGTTAGTTATCAACAAGCCGAGGAGCAAGCACGTCAGTTAAATCAATATCAAGGATGGAGTACTTTGCAACAGCAAGTCTTCCAAGCAAGTATTGAACAAAAAGCCGATGGTAATTGGGGAAGCAAGTTTGTTGTAGCGGCCCGCAATCAGATTTTTGAAGATGTGATGCGGATACCGGGCTTGACAACTCCCCTTGAGATTCCCACCCTTTTGGTGCAACCAGAAAAAGGCGTCAACCGCAAAGACTGGCAACTTAAACCCTATAAAAACTATCTAAAAAACTTACGTATTTGCCAAGTTCCCGGCAATCACTGGCCATTTTTGGTGCAGCCTGAAGTGTTCAACCAGACTGTGGCAGCTTTTTTAGAAGAACAAAGAGCACTGTAGTAGTATTTTACTGGAGTGAGAAGCATTAGCAAGATGAGGGGACAAGTAGAGAGCCTCTTTTGAAGAACTTTGTTCGTGGCTCATTAAAAATTGCTGTAACTCAATAACTTATCAAGACACCTCTAAGGAAGGATGACAAATCTTGAGATTTACCGATATGCGGGAAAAGCGATCGCATATAAAAATCAATCTTAGTTGAATTTTTGATGAATTTCTGAAATTATCTATATAAAAATTCAGTAAAGTTTGACTATTTACCTAGACAGGTATTAGTAAAGTATGTAAAGGTTTTAGTAAGAGAAAAATCTTATCAGGGTTGCTCATCAAATAGTCTGGAACACCTCAAAAAAAGCACAGTTTAATCCTTTTAGCTAACTAGTTAAAGAAGATAAATAACTGAAAGCTTGCCAGATGGCAATTTGAGGCTCTGAATTTCCCAGAAAGTATTTTCTTTAATCAGGAGAATTAAATGGTAGACCATTACGCGCGACTAAGTGAGCGTACAATTTCACTTCGCCAGGCTCTAGTCGTCCACTCGGTTTACACACAACTGAGCAATCTACGTCTGCAAATTTTCAGGGCATCTGATATTTTTCCAGCGTGGGATTTGAGGAGTTTAAGGAAAACTATCCGAGAGTGTCTCAAGAGTACGCCCATGTTTGGCTAAACCCTCCAGAAATTTTGATCTATTAGTTACGTCACAAATGTTCAGCCGCAAAAAAGGACAACCTTCTCCTTAGTAATCCCATCATTATCACTCTGGCAAAAATCTATCGAAACCCGAAGAAGAACCCACTTTTATCCGCGTGAATCTGTGGTTCTGAATTATTCAATTTTTGCTAAAAATCTATTAACTGAGGTTTTGGGCTTCCTTAACGGCTCGATAAACATGCAGACACCTAGGCATTTTGCCTCTTCGAGAACAATCAATAGTTTGGCAACCTGCCCTATTAGTCAGTGTGCATTATACAAGAGGGGCTGGCTGGATTAGCCAACCTAAAATCTTAACCACCTAATTACAAAAGGTGCAAGCTTTCAGTCTTAACAGAGAGTTGCTAATTGCCGTGGAAAATTTCTTCCACAGCAGGAAATAAATACAGCTACATTCCCCAAAAAATCATGAATTGGTGCAGCCACAGAAAAAACCAGATCGCGCTCTGGGAAAAAATTGAACAACAAGAATTAGTCTCCCCAACTTTGCTGGAAGCAGAGGATTACCTCCAGCTACTCCACCGAGAAAAACAGCTTTCAGAAAGTCAGTTGTGGGCAAGACTAGGTCAAATTAAGCAGGAGTTACGGCACACTGGCACCTACTTACAGACTCCTGAAGAGTTGACCCACGGTGCCAAAGTTGCATGGCGCAATAGTGTCAGGTGTATTGGGCGCATTTATTGGCAGGGACTAACCGTGCAAGATTTACGTCATCTATCCACTGCTGAAGAAATTTTTGCCGCCATAGTCGAACATATCCAATTTGCTACCAACGGCGGCAGCATCCGACCAACAATCAGCATTTTTGCCCCTGATCAGCCGGGCCAACCAGGCATCCGTATCTGGAATCCATTACTAATCCGCTATGCAGGATACCGACAAACTGATGGCTCAGTACTAGGTGATCCAGCTCAGGTAGAACTAACAGAAATTATCAAACGCCTAGGCTGGTCAGGTGGAGCAGGAACTCCCTTCGATATACTGCCCTTAATTATTCAGATGCCAGGTCAAAGACCACGGCTGTTTGAGCTACCACCAGAGATCGTCATGGAGGTGCCAATTAGTCATCCCCAATACCCCTGGTTTGCCGATTTAGGTCTGAAATGGCACGTTCTTCCAGCAGTTTCTGACAAGCGCCTCGAAATCGGAGGGATTTCCTACTCGGCAGCGCCGTTCAATGGCTGGTACATGAGTGCGGAGATTGGATGCCGTAACTTTGGAGATACCAATCGATACAACATGCTGCCAATTATTGCTGAAAAACTGGGTCTAAAAACCACCTCCAAAATTTCTCTCTGGAAAGACCGAGCCTTGGTAGAACTAAATATTGCCATTTTGCACTCTTTTGCCCAACAAGGTATCTCAATTGTTGACCATCACACAGCCTCTCACCAATTCATACGTCACACCGAGCGAGAGGAGGAGTCTGGTAGAACGGTTCCAGCCGATTGGGGTTGGACTGTGCCACCAATCTCGGCCTCAACCACCGAGGTTTTTCACCGTGAGTACCAAAATGTTTGCCTCAAACCGAACTTTTTTGACCAGCCAGCTATTGGCAGCAAGACATCTGGTGGTTGCCCTTTTCACTAAGCTACCAATTTACAAAACAGTGAATTGGCATAGCACTCCAGCAGTGGGTCAAATACTTTAAAAAACCCACAGAAAAAATATTCCGTCTACCAAAAATATAGGGAAGTTTAGCAATGCTTAAAGGACTGGCCTCCTTTAGTGGAAGATACCGTATCTTGCACATGACTTGGTTTGCCTTTTTTCTGACATTTATCGTTTGGTTTAGCTTTGCACCTTTTGCAACAACGATTCAGAAAGACCTAGGATTAACCGCCGAACAGCTCAAAACTTTAGCAATTTGCAACCTGGCTTTAACCGTTCCAGCTCGCATTGTTATTGGCATGATTCTGGATCGTTTTGGGCCTCGAATTACCTTTTCTGGTCTACTCATTTTTGCAGCTATTCCCTGCATTACTACCGCCATTTCTCAGAACTTTGACCAACTACTGTGGAATAGTCTATTTAACGGTATTGTTGGTGCTGGCTTTGTGGTGGGTGTCCGCATGGTGGCCGAGTGGTTCCCCCCTAAAGAAATCGGGATTGCCCAAGGCATCTACGGTGGCTGGGGCAATTTTGGCGCAGCTGCGGCTGGATTTTTGTTGCCCCCTATCGCGGTAGCTACCTCTATTTATTCCTCCGGTTTAACAAATTGGCGTGTTGCCATCCTAACTACAGGCTTAATTTCGGCTATTTACGGCGTTATCTACTTCTTCAATGTTCAAGACACTCCCCCTGGCAAGGCATTTCAGCGTCCTCGACGCAGTGGTGGTCTTGAGGTGACGAGTACCAAAAGCTTTTTTGCTGTTAGTTTGCTAGACCTCGGCTTAATTCTTTCTCTCGGTTTATTAACTTGGCCATTAGCTGGAGAAAAAATCCGTTTTTTGAATGGGCAACAGGTGTTGTTAATTTGGGTATTTCTAGGTGCTTTATATTTGTTTCAGTTCTACAAATCCTGGCAGGTGAATCAAGAACTGGTTGGCTCAATCAATCCGTTTGCTCATAATTTTCTTAAAGGTGCCAAGCGCTACCCACCATCTGCGCGTTACGAAGTTCGTCAAATTGCCTTACTCAGTTTTACCTATGCCGTTAACTTTGGCTCTCAACTAGCAATTTTATCAATCTTGCCTCGCTTTTTTGAACAAACTTTTAGTCTCAGTACTGTTGTTGCTGGGATAATTGCAGCCAGTTATCCTTTTTTTAATCTGATTTCACGTCCTAGTGGTGGTTTAATTTCCGATAAACTGGGTAGTCGCAAGTGGACAATGACTTGTTTAACAGTAGGCATTGGTATTGGTTACTTACTAATGGGGAATATTAATAGTAACTGGTCACTATTAGTTGCGATTGCTGTTACTATGTTCTGCTCTTATTTCGTCCAAGCAGGGTGTGGAGCTACCTTCGCTATGGTGCCACTAATTAAAAGAGAAATAACTGGACAAATATCTGGTTGTGTGGGTGCCTACGGCAATGTGGGTGGAGTTGTTTATCTCACCATCTATAGACTTACTGATATCCAGACTTTGTACGCCAGCATGGGGATAACTGCCCTGATTTGCGCTAGTCTGTGTGGGTTCTTCCTTAAAGAACCTCAAGCTTCTTTTGGTGAAATAGTAGTAGAGAAAGTCAACTCTCAAGTGCCAGAGAAAGAAGAATTGCCAGAGAAGAAGCTGACTTCAATTTAACTTTTTCTAGCAATTTATCAAGCACATCATTTAATTCTTTTGTGCATTGTAAATTTTTTGGGAGGATTAGTAATTCTAGGTAATTATTTTTCCTCCTTTTACTTATTACTTATTACTTATTACTTATTCTTATTACTTCAATCCAGACTATCTATAGATTTTTTGAAATTATTATTACTAAGGAGACGTACCAGGATATAGCTGCCGATAAGAACGCTCGAAATAGATTTGAGCAACTGTATCAGACGGATTAAGGCGCAAGCATTCTTCAAATTTTTGCACGGCTTCCCTAAAAGCCTGCTGATGGTAGAGCAACAAACCCTCTTCAAAGATACTTTTTGTCGCCAATTTACTCGCTTTAAGCAAAGGAGCATCTCCATCAAAAATTTCAAAAACAGCTACCGCCTTCGATTTCCCTTTTACTTTAACCTGGTCAATAAAGCGGAAGCTATACTCCTCAGGAGTTTGCAAACGAGCTAATGTCAGATGAGAGATTAATAGCGATACTCCATACTGTTTAGTCAGTCTTTCTAGGCGGGAAGCTAAATTAACCGCATCACTAATCACGGTACTATCCATGCGATTTTTGCCTCCCACTGTACCCAGCATCAAGCAACCTGTATTAATACCAATCCCTACCTGAATCGGTGGATAACCGCAGTTAGCACGATTTTGATTATAGTGTCTGAGCCGATTTAGCATAGTAATAGCTGCCTTGACAGCATCGTCGGCTACGCCACCAAAGAGCGCCATAATTCCATCGCCCATGTATTTGTCAATAAAGCCCCGATTGTCAATAATTGCTGGTTCCATGCGCGACAGATAGGCATTGATAAAGCGGAAATTGTCCTCCGGGGTCATACTTTCCGACAGGGTAGTAAAGTTGCGAATATCGGAAAAAAGAATCGACATTTCTTCTTTCTGAACATTGTCGCCCAATTGAACATCAACAATGCTTTCTTTGTTCAACAACTGCAGAAACTGACGCGGGACAAAACGACTACAAGCAAGGTGAATATTAGAGAGTCTTAGATGAGTTTTTAGCCTAGCTAGTAACTCATTTTTCGAGATGGGTTTAGTCAGATAATCATTAGCACCAACACTCAATCCTGCCACGAGATCATTAACTTGATTTTTTGCAGTTAACATGACTACTGGCAATTCGTTGGCAGCAAATTCTTCCCGTAGTTTTTGGCAGACTTCATAACCGGTCATTCGAGGCATCATTACGTCAAGTAAGATGAGGTCAGGCTTGAAACCTTGCTCAATTACTGCTAGCGCCTCTATGCCATTGTTAGCTTGGGTAATGGCATAATCTTCTAACAGAAGATGATTTACCAGCACTTGAAGATTCACTGGCTCATCATCGACAATCAGGATTTTGAATTGATTCGTTGGTGGTATGGGACAGATTAACTGTTGAAACTTTGAGGATGGTTCAGCTACGGCTGTATGCAAATTCTGGGTGTAGCTGTTTCCGTGGACGTAGTCTGGCATGGTGGCTAAAGGGGAAGCCTCACTATCATCAAAGTCAGATTTTTGGGAAATAGCCGTTGCCAAACTTCTAACTCTTGAATCTTGGGGATCTGTACTTATTACTGAATACTGTCCCTCAAAAATAGGCAGCGTAAACGTAAATCTTGAACCCTTATCTAAGGCGGAGACAACAAAAATTTCTCCTCCGTGCAACTCTACTAATTGTTTAGTTACTGCTAAGCCTAAGCCAGTGCCTCCGTAGGCGCGTGCCATCGAACCATCAGCTTGTTCAAAGGATTCAAAGATACGACCTATCTTATCTTCCGCGATACCGATGCCAGTGTCGGAGATCGTAATTACTAATTGTTTTTTATTATTAGTGCTTTTGCCTAACAAGCTTGAGGTTTCGTAGAAATCGTAGAAGCTAGGCTTTTGTTGGTCAAAGTCTGGGACTCCTAGAAAACTTGCGGGTGTAAAGGCAATATCCTTGGGTTGAGTTTCGCCAAAGTCTCCCTTCATAGTCATACCTGGCTCTAAGGTATGATTTATCTGTGCAATGACTTCACTTGTGGCAATTTGCCGATGAGAACTCTCAATTCCTAGTTCTTGCTCAGGAATACTGACTAATTTTGCTGAAATTTCTATCGTACCGCTATCGGTGAATTTAATGGCATTACCGACTAGGTTATGCAAAATTTGTTGCAAGCGATTTTCATCAGCTTTGGCTGGAGGTAGATCAGGGGGAATTGAGTTAACTAAATGTACATCTTTTTGACCCACCAGAGCTTGGCTGAGGGTGAGAACGACATCAGCAATTTCTCGCATACCCACTGGCTTGAGTTGCAGTCGTAGGTTATTGTGTTTCAGCTTAGAAAAATCGAGGATATCATTAACCAACGTGGCTAGTCGATGTCCACTTTGGGCAATCATCAACAAATTCTTGCGTTGCGATTCAGAAACTGGCCCAGCAGCTCCGTCAATCAACGATTCGGCAAGGCCAATCATGCCGTTGAGGGGTGTCCGCAGTTCGTGAGAGGTATTGGCTAAAAATTCATCTTTGAGCCTATCTAAGCGTTGTAATTCCTGGTTTTTGGCTTCTAGAGTAGAAAATGACTCTTGTAACTGCCGTCCCATATGGTTGAAGGAGTCAGCTAGAACCCCTAGTTCATTTTGTGAGCGAATGTTCACCTGAACATGCAGATTGCCTTTACTAATCTGGGCAGCAGCAGCTGCGAGACGACCTAATGGGGTGACAAACCGCCTCGAAAAAAAGAAACCCACCCCTGCGGTAGCTAGGGTGGTCAGAGAAAGCGCTCCAGCCATGGCTAAAATCATCTGGCGTACAGGAGCGTAAGCTTCGGTGGTAGGCAGTTCAACAACCACTTTCCAGGGAACACTACCCACAGAGGCATAGGCCCCCAAAACTTCTACTTTTCTCAACCCGTGGTAGGTACTCAACGGCTGGCTTTGAGTATCGATTTCTGTTGGTGCTAATTTTTCCAGGAAAGGACGCTTTGAGAGGTCTTCGAGCTTTGAATTGGTCGGGTTACTGCCTTTTTCGGCAATTAAGTGAAGGCGATTATCAATCACGTAAGCGTAACCAGTGTCTCCCACATTAGTATCAGAGACAATAACCCAGAGAAACTCTAAATTAATCCGCGCCAGCAAGACGCCATCAACTTCGTCGGCATTATTGCGCACTGGCACTGCCAATGTCACTATGGGTACTCCCCGCTCTTGGTCAATTTCCACATCACCAACATAATCTTCTTGACGGTTGAAGGTGTGGGAAAATATAGGGTCATTTGCTTGATATTCAGAGGAGATTTCCCCCAGGGGTGAAACTTCTGCAACAATTTGACCCTGGCGGTCTAAAAGAGCGACCATTTCATAGGCTTTATTGTGGCGCGTCAGACCCTCTAATAAATTCTGCTGCACTACTGAGGGTAAATCTGTCAAGCCTTGTACCCTAGCTAGGTAGTTGAGTTTCTTTTTCAAGTCCTCTAGGTAAACATCAATCTGTTGTGCCGCTGACTTGCTCCGTTGCTGCTGAAGCAACAGAGACTGCTTCAACTGAGAGCGGAAACTCAATTTTGTTAGCAGTCCACCAGTGAGGACAGAGGAGAATACAACCAAGAATACCAAACCATATCGCAATTGATTAGCAATCGTTAGCATTCCCCCACCTCTACCAACACTTCTAGCTTTGTTTTGAGGGGAATTACGGCGAGACATCAATTTTGCCAGCAAGGATATTTTTTTTGACGGTGTTTACCATATCTTCTTCTTTAGCGGTTAGTGCTCCGCGGAAAGGAGCTAAGGTTTGCGCTCCCTCAGATAACCCAAACCGATATTGTTTCCCTTCCCAGCGTCCTTGTCTTACCAACATAGCTCCTTCCAGCAAAACTACAGGTACTTTCTGTAGTGAGCTAGTTAGTATGGCGTTAGGAGCCATCTTATATAAATCCTGTACCCAACCGATCGCATGTACACCAGCTTCTGAGGCGACTTTAACTACAGCAGCATCACCAGCCCCGGCTATGCCTAACAATACATCCGCTCCTGCTGCTACCATTGCTGAGGCAATCTTCTCGGCTTTGTCGGGATTGGCAAAGCTATTAATCCACTTAACAGATACCTTAATCCTCGGATCTACTGCTTTGGCACCCCGCTCAAATAACTTCCCAGCTTCGACAATATCAGGTATGGGCATGCTACCAATCATTACCACTTTTCTAGTTTCGCTTTTCAAGCCTGCTACGACACCAGCAAGATAGCCTAACTCACCGGAACGAAACCCTAAAGCACCAAGATTCTTATTATTGCCGGCATAACGCCCCACAATAGCAAATTCCGTGCGAGGAAATTCTTTAGCAACTGTCTCTGCGGCCACATTAAATTCGCCCCCGTGACCAATAATGAAATTAAAGCCATGTTTGGCGTATCGGCGAAATGCTTGCTCAACCCCTCTAGGCGGCAAGTCTGCTAGGTTTTCTGTGTAAGCCACTTGCGCTCCCAGCTCCTTTTCAATCAGCTTAAGACCTTTGTAACCTGACTGACTCCAGGGGTCATCACCCCTAGAATTGGGTAGGAGGATTGCAACTTTAAAGCTACTGCTCTCTGGTACGGCTGGTGTCGTTGGAGTTTCACCGGGGGTGTAAATGACCGATAACCAGGCAAATACGAAAGAAGCTACGGGAGCAAGCAGCAGGGTGCGAAAGCGAACTTTTCTGAAAACTCGGTAAGTCAAACCACTGATAAATCTGATTAACATAGGTGCGATCAGCTAGCTCCTTACGGAACCGCCACGCTAACGCTAGTACCATAGGTAATCGCCTTTAATGGCTAATGTTTGCTCAAATGGGCGATCTACCTTGATCCTCTAACATAAAAATGTAAAAGACTTGATACAAGTACTGATCAAAGGTGATCTTATATAATCCGGAAACCCCTCCCTACGCAGAGAGGGGTCTAACCCCTCGTTAATTGAGCAATAGTCTCGATCACTCACCATGCCTTGGTACTGTCAACGCCACTTCTTGGTTAACATCTGACTGTTGTCGATAGCGATAATAAGCGGCGCAAGCTCCTTCTGAGGAAACCATGGGGGCTCCTAGGGGATACTCAGGAGTACAACGACTACCAAAGGCTGGGCATTCGTGGGGTTTCTTAATACCTTGTAAAACTAATCCACTCAGACATTCCGAAGCCTGTAATGGCAGTTGCTCGATGGCACCTAATTCAAAACGACGGGCAGCATCGAAGTCAGCATATTGCTCTCTTAGTCCTAGTCCACTTTGGGGAATCTCGCCGATCCCACGCCACCGACGCGGCACCACTTCAAAGATTTCGCGAATTAGCTGTTGAGCTATTTGATTACCTTGCTGCTGTACAGAACGAGTATATTGATTTTCTACTACGGCTCTCCCTTCCTCTAGCTGTTTGATGCACAGATAAACTCCTTGCAGAATGTCCACTGGCTCGAAGCCGGTGACTACAATCGGAATGTGATACTTCTGAGCAAGAGGCTGATACTCGTGATATCCCATCACCGTGCAAACATGACCAGCAGCGAGAAAGCCTTGAACACGGCAATTAGGTGAAGAAAGAATTGCCTCCATTGCTGGCGGCACCAGTACATGAGATACTAAAAGGGAGAAATTTCTCAAACCCAACTGATAAGCTTGGCTCACTGCCATCGCTGTTGCTGGTGTGGTGGTTTCAAATCCGACAGCAAAGAAAACTATCTGTTTTGTGGGATGGTTCTGAGCAATTTTTAGAGCATCTAGGGGAGAGTAAGTAATACGAATATCGCTACCAGTTGCCTTAACACTGAGCAAATCTTTTTTGGTTCCTGGTACTCGCAGCATATCCCCGAAGGAGCATAAAATAACTTCCGGGCGAGAGGCAAGGGCAATTGCTTGGTCAATTAATTCCACTGCCGTGACACAAACTGGACAACCAGGACCATGAATCAGAGTGACTTCTTTGGGCAAAAGCTCGTCGATTCCATATTTGACAATGGAATGAGTCTGTCCGCCGCAGATTTCCATGATTGTCCAGGGTTGACTAATTACAGAGGCGATCGCATTAGCATACTTTTGTGCTGCTACCCCATCCCGGTATTCATCTACAAATTTCATGGTTGAGAATTTATTATAGTTCCACCCCTATTGTGAGACTAGAGTACCCAAGGCTTCTGTAGAGTGCACATCAAACGTTACTTGCTGGGGGATTTCCGGCAGATCTCCGACTTCTTTGGGCAATCAGGGTTTCCTAAAAGAAGTCGGAGATCTGGATTATTTTTGCTGAATTTGCCTTCATTGACGCCGATACTAAAGATATTAACTAGATCAAATGTAAGGAAAAAAGCAATGCTTACTAGTGAGCCAAAACTCCTCTTGATCGGCAAACTAGAAGCCCTCAGTGGTGTTCCGATTAAGACTATTCGCTACTACGAAGAACTAGGCATAATCAAGTCTTCAGGACGTACAGAGGGAGGTTTTAGACTATTCTCACCTGATGTAGTGTCTCGCCTCAGCTTTATTAAGCGGTCGCAAAATCTCGGTTTCAGTCTCCAACAAATTGGAGAAATTCTCCGTATTCACGATCACGGGGAATTACCCTGTGACGAAGTTAGGCAAAAGATCCAAGCCAAAGTCTTAGATATTAATGCTCGGATTCAACAGTTAAAAGAACTCAAATCAGAACTGTTATCTCTAGTTTCCGAGAGAAAACCTTTATACCATCAAGAAGAAGGGCTGATTTGTCCAATTATTCAAAATTTTGAATAATTGACCTTCTAAAAAGACACTCGATTCATCGTCAGTGAAAAACGGGAGATGGTCAATGGAAAATTGAGCTGTAAATGCCAGAATCTGGTTGATAGCCTCTATTTTCAATTAACCATTTTCTATTTTCCAAAAGATTCCATACATAGCCCAATTAATGCTCCTGCTGGCACCAATTGCCAAGTAGGAGTCTTGTAGCGTAATAGAGCAATTAAAGCCAGAATCAGAATTAAAACTGCCACTGCCGAACGTAGTATATTTTCCTGTACCAAAGCTGTCTGTGCCAACGGTAATGCTGCTGCGGCAATTGCTCCGACAACAGCAGGGGTTACTCCTCTCAAGAAAGCCTGAATCCAGGGGTTTTGACGAACCCGCAACAGCAGTGGTGAAGCCACCATAATAAAAATAAAAGAGGGAGTAAAAATGCCAACGGCAGAAACTAATGCTCCCAGCACTCCGGCAACCTTGTAACCAACAAAAGCCGCCGTTAGCACTACAGGACCAGGACTTAACTGCCCAATTGCCACTCCATTGATAAATTCAGTGTGGGTAAGCCATTGAAGCTTATTAACCACTTCAAATTCTAACAAAGGGATAATCACCAGTCCCCCACCGAAGATAAAGCTGCCAACTTTGAGAAAAAATAGAGTCAAAGGTAAGAAAAATTCCCTAATGCGTTCCCATCCCCAGAAACTGGAAAGAGCAAGAGTTTCTGTCGGTATGTTGCCCAACAAAATAGCTAATCCCGGCAGTAGATAACTATTAACTTGCCTAGACGTGGATTGGCGATTTTGTGGCCCTCTAGGGCCAGAGAAATACATGCCAATCAATCCTGCAATCAGAAATTGCCCTAGGACACTTAACTGAGAGAGTAAGGTTACCAGAAAAACAGCGATCGCAATTAAAGCACTACTCCAGTGTTTAATTGTCTTTTTGCCCAACTTCCAACAAAAGCCCAAAATAATCGCGGTTACGACTGGAGAGATACCCAAAAACAGCGCTTCGATTTGAGGCAATCCCTGAAAACGAAAATATCCCCAAGAAAGAGCCACAACAATTAAAAAAGCTGGACTAATAAAACACAGTCCAGCTACTAAGGCTCCCCATTGTCCAGCCCTTAAGTAACCTGCATAAATCCCCATCTGGGTAGAAGCTGGACCCGGTAGCATTTCACAAACCGCCAAACCTTCGGTAAACTGCTCCTGAGTGAGCCAGTTACGTCGAATGACGGCTTCATCATTAATCATGGCAATATGGGCTTGCGGGCCACCAAAGCCAATTGTGCCTAATTTGAGAAAGATTTGAGCCACTTCTACCAATCGTTTTGGGAGACTAGGGTTTGACTCTTGCCGTGGTTGAGCCATTTGCTTTGCCTCGGTTACCAATAAGCTGCTGATTACACTACTCAACAGAAACAACGAGAATAGTACCAAAGTGTAAGTATTCAACCGGGAATAATCTTAGCTATTGCAGCCTGATCGGGCAAGACATTTACTAATTCTGGAGCAAGGTTCTAGCAATTGTTTTAGCTAGATTGGTGAGCTGCCGCGCCGGACTCTGCCAGAATGAGAATGAAGCCATTCTGTAAAATTGGTTTATAAGTTGCGGGTTCAGATTTTTACCCTGGGAATTACTTGCCCTCTAAGTGTAAAATAATAGTTTTGGGTAAAGATTTAGTTAGGACACTAAAGAGGAAGTTATATGTCGCGATATCGAGGCCCGCGTCTGCGGGTGGTGCGCCGTCTAGGTGATTTGCCTGGTTTGACTCGCAAGACGCCCCGCCGGGCATATCCACCAGGTCAACATGGGCAAGGTCGCCGGAAGCGTTCAGAATATGCTATCCGCCTAGAGGAAAAGCAAAAACTTCGCTACAACTACGGCGTTACAGAAAAGCAGTTGCTTCGCTACGTGCGTCAAGCTCGTCGGCGGACAAGTTCCACAGGTCAAGCCTTGCTGCAACTGCTGGAAATGCGACTGGATAACACGGTGTTCCGTCTGGGAATGGCAGGTACAGTCCCTGGTGCTCGTCAGTTGGTCAACCATGGTCATGTGACGGTCAATGGTAGAGTGGTCGATATTGCCAGCTATCAATGCCGACCAGGGGACGTAATTGGGGTTAGAGACCGCGCTCAGTCCAAGCGTCTGGTGACACAAAATCTCGACTTCCCAGGCTTGGCAAACCTTCCCAGTCATTTAGAGTTTGACAAAAATGCTCTCGTAGGCAAGGTTAATGGTGTCGTTGAGCGCGAGTGGGTGGCGCTGCAAATTAACGAACTGCTTGTGGTTGAGTACTACTCACGGAAAGCCTAGGTTAAGTTACTGGTTGAAGGTTAGAAGGTTGGAGGTGAAACTTTTAACTTCTAACTTTCAACTTTTTTCAGTTCTCACTAACCGCCAATCTGCGACATGGTGCGGGTATAAGTTCCCTGGGTTCCAGAGTCTCGCTGCTTGAAGTTAATTTCTGGTTTAATTAGCAGTAACTCTCTTACTTGTTCTCTTAAATCAGCAGTGTCAATACCGAGACGGATAGCTTTTTTTAAGTCGATTTGACCATTTTCATTGAGCAGACAGGGGCGTAGCCAGCCATCGGCAGAAAGGCGCATGCGATTGCAGCGATCGCAAAAACACTCTGACATCTGAGAAATAAAGCCCAAAGTGCCTAAAGCACCGGGAATTTGAAAGACATCAGCCGGTCCATTCCCCCGGACATTAGCGGCACTCAAACCCCAATGTTCGCGAATGCTTTGTCGCAATTCCTCTGAAGGCACCCAAGCACGTTCTCCAAAGAGTTCGGCATTCCCAATCGGCATAAACTCAATAAAGCGAACATGCCAGTGACGTTCAATAGTTAGGGCAGCTAAATCTAATACTTCGCCTTCATTGATCCCCGGAATTACTACCACATTTAGCTTGAGGGGGTCAAAACCAGCGTGGTAGGCGGCTTGAATGCCTTCCCAAGTCTGTTGCCAGCGTGAACGTCCCCGGCTACCAGTAATTTTGTCAAAAGTCTCTGGGTGAAGAGAATCAAGGCTAATATTGACACGCCGCAAGCCTGCATTATAGAGATTTTCTGCCATGCCTGCGAGTAAATAGGCATTTGTGGTCATGGCTAAGTCCTGAGTTTGGGGTAAAGAGGCAATATCTCTGACTAACTCCACAACACCAGGACGTAATAAGGGTTCCCCACCCGTGAGGCGAAACTTACTAAAACCTACAGGAATAAAGACCTCTTTAAGTAGCCTTAGCAGTTCCTCATTAGTTAATAATTCCTGCCGCAGGATATAATCAAGCTCAGCTCCTTCCGGCATACAGTACTGACAACGGAAGTTGCAGCGGTCAATGAGGCTAATTCGCAAATAATCTACTGTATTCATGCTTGTTTGAGCTATTGCTTATCGTTGATCGAGTGACGAGCAGGAGTCCTTGATTAAAGACTTATCTTAGATGAGCTGGTGAGAACTGCTCTGGTGTCTATTTTCATTTAATAAGAATTTTTAAGAAAATAAGGGGTAATAGCCCTGATTACCAAGAACTAAAAAAGTGTTACCTGATTACCAAGAACTAAAAAAGTGTTAAAGGATCACGAGGCACCGGATTTTATTCTCTATGCCCAACACGGATGGGCAGATAATGCGCAAGCGATCGCTCAACTGGCACAGGCAATAGCAACCCCAAAAACTAGAATTATTACTCCCGATCTCGGCTGGTGGAGAACCTGGCTGAGAATTGAACCTCTGATTGAGCAAGTAGAACAAACGGCAATAGAAGCATTTTCCCATCATCCCGAAACACCAGTGAGAATCATTGGTCATTCGATGGGGGGATTAATTTGGCTGGAAGTTCTCAGCCGTCACCCAGAATGGTGGCCACAAATAGAATCTTTAGTACTGATTGCCTCTCCTATTGGGGGTGCAGATATCGCACGAATCATCGATCCCTTAGGTATTGGCATTGGTATAGCCAGAGATTTAGGCATCAATCGCCGAGAGATGGCGCAATTGATTGCTCAAGCTATTCCTACCTTGGGGATCGCAGGCAATATTGATCAGGGCAGCGACGGCACAATCACTGTAGAAACAACCAAGTTCGATTACGGAAGTTCAATAATACTACCGAATTTACCTCACGCTACTCTCAAAAATCATCCGCAAGTAGTAGAAAGCATTCGTAATTTTTGGGCTAATCCAGTCATAATTCAACCTAAAGTAGCAGATTTTGCCAGTGTATTAATTCAACGTTTACGCTCATTACCAGGAATGACTGATGGTCATTGGCGCAATTTCTCCTCTTCTAAGAAGTATGTAACTCTCGAAAATGGCCTAACGATTCGTACTTGGAAGAACCCCTTACAAATCGAACATGTTTTTCTTGCTAATAGGGAAGGGCTGTGTCTCTATAGTGGCTTTGTTGGCTGGCTTCACGTTGCACAGTTACGCGATAACCTCGAAGGCATCAAAAGAGAATATGGGCAATCGTGACGGTAAATGGAAAATAGAAAATAGAAAATTGAGACTATAATCCAGTTCCTGGCGTGTACAGCTCAATTAACCATTTGCCATTTGCTACTTATGACTGTATCTTCTGCTCAGTCTGGATATACATTACCTGTATTCGCCTGTGCCACAGCCATGGCTGCACTGCATTGGTTGCGCCACCTACAACCACTGGATGCTGTATCAGTGGACTTAATTGAACCTTCAGAAACTGTAGAAATTCCCATCGAACAAGTGTCAGGGATTCGGGCAGGTATGGCGCTAGCAATTACTCGTAGCAACCCTGGTGATAACCTTGATTTGACCCGCGATACTCCAGTGTGGGCTGTAGTTGAATGGGTTCAATCGGGGCAAACAGAACAGGTAAAGTTAGTCGGTGGAGAAGGAATTGGGCGACAAATAAGTGCAGGTGGTAAGGCGGCAATTTATGCTTATGCTCAAAAACTGCTGCAAGCCAACCTGAAGCCTTATCTCACACCAGCAGAAAAAATTCAGGTGACAATTATCTTGCCAGAAGGACGCCAGCTAGCACAACGCACTTCCAATGCAGCTTTTGGGGTGGTGGAAGGACTTTCACTACTAGGCACTACAGGCATTTCTCAACCTCTAAGCGCTCCTGGTCAGTTAGAAGCTTACCGCGAAGAACTGCGATACAAAGCTAGCCGTTTTGAGTGTTTAGTGTTTTGTGTGGGAGAAAATGGCTTAGATTTAGCCCAAAAGCTAGGGATTAATCCAGAGCAATTGGTGAAAACTGCCAATTGGCTGGGACCGATGCTGGTAGAGGCTGGGTTGCAGAAAATTTCTGCAATTTTGCTGTTTGGCTATCATGGCAAACTGATTAAACTAGCAGGGGGAATTTTTCATACTCACCACCATCTAGCCGATGGTAGGCTGGAGATCTTAACAGCTCACTGCGCTAAGCTCGGTCTACCAACAGCGCTGTTACAAGAAGTTTTTCAGAGTCCGACGACTGAAGCCGCACTTCAATGTCTCCGGAAATGGGATGCTACCAGTGGTAAGGATTGGGTGAATCAAGTTTACGGTGCGATCGCGAGTACTATTGATACTCGTTGCCAAGATTATATCCAAAAACACTCTGAACAAGAGATCTGCGTTGGTTCAGTAATGTTTAATCGCGATCGCCAAATTTTCGCTACTAGCGCCACAGGTGTCACGTTTCTATCACAATTGTGCTAACTTTGTAGGAATCTCCGTAGCTTTAACCTACAGAAACCGCTGGGTTTCGACCAAACTTTCCCTGCAAGAGATTCTTGCTGCTCTCCTGAGCATGTTTGAGCAGCAAAATCTCTTGCACCTTTACACAATTGCTATAACGGACGCATCAGTGACACTACAGACAGAACAAGCATCTGACCAAGTAGAGACATTATCACCAACGTCTCTACAAGGGCAACTCAACCGTCAAATGATCATCATCTTAGACTTTGGCTCCCAATACTCCGAGCTAATTGCCCGTCGCATTCGCGAGACTCAAGTATACTCTGAAGTTATTTCTTACCGCACTACTGCCGAACAGCTACGGCAGCTTAGCCCTAAAGGAATTATTCTTTCAGGAGGTCCCAATTCTGTCTACGACAAGGGGGCACCCTTGTGCGACCCGGAAATTTGGAATCTAGGTATACCAGTACTAGGGGTCTGCTATGGTATGCAGTTGATGGTGCAACAACTTGGTGGGCAAGTAACACGTGCCGCAAGAGCCGAGTACGGTAAAGCATCACTACTAATTGACGATCCTACTGACTTGCTGACCAATGTTGAAGAAGGGTCAGTCATGTGGATGAGCCACGGGGACTCTTGTCAAGCTTTGCCAGAAGGGTTTGAAATTCTAGCGCATACGGAGAATACTCCCTGTGCTGCAGTTGCTCACCATGAAAACAAGCTTTATGGTGTACAGTTCCATCCTGAGGTAGTACATTCTGAGGGTGGTCTTGCTCTGATCCGTAACTTTGTTTACCACATCTGTGAATGTGAACCCACTTGGACAACAGCAGCCTTTGTTGAAGAAGCGATTAGAGAAATTCGTGCCAAAGTCGGAGACAAGCGGGTGCTGCTGGCTCTCTCCGGTGGTGTTGATTCTTCCACTCTCGCTTTCTTGCTCCACAAGGCAATTGGGGATCAGGTCACTTGCATGTTCATTGACCAAGGTTTCATGCGTAAAGGTGAACCAGAGCGCTTGCTGAAGTTATTTCAGGAGCGATTTCACATTCCTGTAGAATATGTCAATGCTTGTGAGCGTTTTCTTACCCAGATTGATGGTATTTCAGACCCAGAAGAAAAACGTCGCCGCATTGGTCATGAATTCATTAACGTTTTTGAAGAAGAGTCGAGACGCCTCGGTCCTTTCGATTATTTGGCTCAGGGTACTCTCTATCCCGATGTGATTGAATCAGCCGATACTAACGTTGATCCCCAAACCGGTGAGCGCGTAGCGGTGAAAATTAAGAGCCATCATAATGTTGGCGGTTTACCTAAGGACTTACGCTTTAAACTGGTTGAACCTTTGCGCAAACTCTTTAAAGACGAAGTTCGTAAAGTAGGACGTTCCATTGGTTTGCCAGAGGAAATCGTGCGACGGCATCCTTTTCCCGGCCCAGGGTTAGCAATTCGTATTGTTGGCGAAGTCACCAAAGAACGGCTGGATATTTTGCGTGAGGCTGATTTTATTGTCCGCCAAGAAATTAATCAGCGGGGAATCTATCATGACTTTTGGCAAGCGTTTGCCGTACTGTTGCCCGTGCGCAGTGTCGGAGTTATGGGTGACCAGCGCACCTACGCTTATCCCGTCGTCTTGCGCTTCGTTTCCAGTGAAGATGGTATGACTGCTGATTGGTCACGAGCGCCTTACGACCTACTCGAAACTATCTCCAACCGGATTGTTAATGAGGTAGAAGACGTTAATCGGGTAGTTTACGATATCACCTCTAAGCCTCCTGGCACCATTGAGTGGGAGTAGGGGTTAACTTCAGATAACAGATTAACTTTAACGAAAAATCGCCTGCTCATGAGCAGGCGATTTTTTATACAGAGGATATGACTATCCTGACTGTAAAAACAGCTAATCTAGGTAAAAAAGATAGTATTTCTTGCTCAAAACTTCAGCTTTCGATTATTCAGAAAAGACATTTTCTGGAACATCTAGCAGGCGGTTGAGACAAGTTTCTGAGATATCTAAAAATTGCAACCCTATCTCATATTTAGCCTGCGACTTCTCGGTAGTTTCCTTAATCCAGGCAACTCTGACAGTCGGAGTGACCGTTTTACTGCCTGGGACAAAGAACTTTAATTGAAAAGATTCTCCAACTTTCAACGGTCTATCGGAGTAGATGCGAGCACCGCCTCGACTAATGTCAACTGCCCAATAGCGACCTCTAAATAATCCTTGAGTTTTGCAAAAAAGCGAGATTTGTTGACGCTCAAACCCTCTTTTTTCTGGGGAAACTTTGCTGTTATCCATGGCTTATTTTCAGGATAGGTAAAAATTTTTGTCTAGTGAAAACTATTTTTACACACTGGAGGTTTGCGATCAGGTATACGGGAGTATTGAAATATTGTTCTAAACCTCCAATTAACTCCATTTAATTCCACGTCTTTTATAAATATAAATTATAAAGGATTAATTTGCCAATATTTCAATTACTGTAAATACCACTATTTAATGTAAATCACCAATACAAGAAAGGAAAGATGTTTGCCAGATTTCGCAGTGTGAATGTCTTCACAAGAAAAACATATTTTAGTAATTTCATTAATGTTTTTTTGAAGATCTTTGCTCTTGAAGAAAAAAAACTGAGTTGTTTATAACCAGAGACAATCATCAAAAGTAACGATTAGAATCTATACCCAAGTCTTCTAGAGAATTTTATTTTAAAGAATTAAATTTTTCTTTATCCCTACATCCAAGCCTGAGAGGGTTAAAAGAGTCGATCAGACTGGCTGTGGTCAAATCTGAGTAGCTTGGTGCTGTCGAGTGGGAAAATTAAGATAACCTAGCACAAAGCAAACAAGGTGGGTAGTTCTACCCCAATCAAGTAGAGGAGATAAGATGATGGCTTATTTTTGGTTTAAAGCCTTTCACCTAATTGGCATCGTTGTTTGGTTCGCCGGGTTATTTTATCTGGGGCGTCTTTTTGTATATCATGCAGAAGCTTCAGAGCAGTCAGAACCCGCCCAAACAATTCTCAAAAGTCAGTATCAGATTATGGAGAAACGCCTCTATAATCTGATTACCACTCCCGGAATGGTAATCACGGTAGTGATGGCAGTTTGCCTATTGACTACTGAACCTGAAGTTCTCAAGGACAGTTGGTTACATATCAAGCTGGCTTTTGTTGCAGCTTTACTGATCTATCATTTTTACTGTGGTCGCATCATGAGACAGTTAGCCACAGAAAAATGTGCTTGGAGTGGTCAGCAGTTCCGGTTTTTCAATGAAGCGCCCACTGTTCTGCTATTAGCGATTGTTTTACTGGCGGTGTTTAAGAACAATCTGCCCACAGATGTTACTGCTTGGGGTATCTTAGGATTGATCGTCGCCATGGTAGCAACAATTCAGCTCTACGCCAAAAAACGCAAGCGCGACAAAGAAAAAATGCTCTCAGAAGCATCACCAGAACAACCTCAAACCCAGGATGAAGAGACGACTCGACAGTTACCAGTTTGAGAATCAGGGGTGGTTGCTCTTTGGGCAATCGCCCTAGGAAGTTTCTATTGATGTTCGGTTAAATTAGCATTACCAGCCCCTAAAGCAAGAGAACCCGGAAAAAAGGATTTTCTTTTTTCCTTAACTTTTGCTTAAAAATTGAGGGTGCCATCAGAGTTATTAGATTAGGCGATTACTGTTAGCAAAGCTGATCTGTAAAGACTACCACCGGCAACTAACCACTTCTGAAGAGTGTGGCACAATTAACGGGGTGTATCTAGAAAAAGTTTGTTTTTCAAAAAACTTTATGAGTAAGTTTATCTTTGTAACCGGTGGCGTTGTCTCTAGCATTGGTAAGGGAATTGTCGCCGCTAGTCTGGGGCGTCTCTTAAAATCGCGGGATTATTCTGTCTCGATCCTCAAGCTAGACCCGTATATTAACGTAGATCCAGGTACGATGAGTCCTTTCCAACATGGGGAAGTGTTTGTCACCGCAGATGGTGCCGAAACTGATTTAGATTTGGGACACTACGAACGCTTCACTGATACGTTGATGTCCCGCCTCAACAGCGTTACTACTGGCTCAATTTATCAGGCGGTGATTAACAAAGAGCGTCGCGGTGACTATATGGGGGGTACAGTACAAGTGATTCCCCATATTACTAATGAAATAAAGCAGCGCATCCACAGAGTTGCCAAAAACACCAATCCAGATGTGGTGATTATCGAAGTGGGTGGTACGGTTGGTGATATAGAATCTCTACCGTTCTTAGAGGCAATTCGCCAGCTGCGCAAGGATGTGGGGCGCAACAATGTTTTGTATATGCATGTGACGCTGATTCCCTGGATTGCCTCCGCTGGCGAGATGAAAACTAAGCCAACTCAGCACTCGGTTAAGGAACTGCGCTCAATCGGTATTCAGCCAGATATCTTGGTTTGTCGATGCGATCGCCCTTTACAGATAGGTATAAAAAACAAACTTTCAGAATTCTGCGATGTACCAGTAGAATCGGTGATCACTTCCCAAGATGCTAACAGTATCTACGAAGTACCCCTAATTTTAGAGCGAGAAGGACTCGCCCAGCAAGTCCTGGAGTTATTGCAAATGCAACAAAGAGAACCAGATTTAAGTCAGTGGAAAACTCTGGTTGAGCATCTGTATAGCCCAACTAAACAGATTGATATTGCTATTGTTGGTAAGTATACCCGCCTGGGCGACGCCTATCTCTCGGTAGTCGAGGCTTTGCGGCACGCCTCAATGCATGTAGAAGGTATTACTGGGGATAGTACAACCGGAATAGATATCAATCTGCGTTGGGTTAACTCTGAAGACTTAGAGACTTACGGAGCTGAACGCTTCCTTGATGGTGTGAGTGGTGTCATTGTACCAGGTGGTTTCGGCGTCCGGGGAATCGATGGCAAAATTGCCGCAGTTGAATATGCTCGTAAAAAACAGATTCCTTTTCTCGGCTTATGTCTGGGAATGCAGTGTTCTGTGATTGAATGGGCACAAAATGTTGCTATGCTCGAAGATGCCAATAGTGCAGAATTTGCTGTTGATGCGGCAAATGCGGTGATTAATCTGCTGCCAGAGCAACAAGATGTTGTAGATTTAGGTGGCACAATGCGCTTAGGTCTGTATCCTTGTCGTTTACAGATAGATACGCTAGCGTCTTCTCTATACCAGAAGGAAGTAATTTATGAGCGTCATCGGCACCGCTACGAATTTAACAATGCTTACCGCAATCTATTTTTGGACACGGGCTATGTGATTAGTGGCACTTCCCCTGATGGTCGTTTGGTGGAAATAATTGAATTGCCACAACACCCCTTTTTCATTGCCACTCAGTTCCATCCAGAGTTTAGTTCTCGACCAAATACTCCTCACCCTTTATTTAGGGGGTTTGTGCAAGCTGCTGCCATAAAATTCAACAGCAAAGAAGCAATTCTTCCTAACGGCACAGTCTCCAAAGAGCAATCTCCAGCAGAAGTATCCTAGCCGATGAGCATGCTTATATTTAGGCAACCATTAATGTTTGTCGTGCCAGAACTCACCTTGTAAATAGGGAGGTTTTGTGGCGTACTGGATAAAAGTTAGTTACGAGCGCAATGAGTATGTCGTTGATCTTGACAGCCTCAGTGCTTTCGCCTGCTCCCCCAATGGCAAAATAACGTTTTGGTTGCCGGATAGTTCTATCCCGGTTGTAGTTAACCAAAAGAGTGATCCAAAGGGCTATCAACAAGTTATCGAGTACATCAAAGACATACAAGATGTATCGCAGCGCTTACATGGAGAACCTTGGATCAAGGTTAACTACGAGCGTAATGACTACATCATTAACCTTAATTGCATTAGCAGTTTTTGTTACAATCCTAGCGGCAGACTAACATTTTGGTTACCTGATAGCTGTACTCCGATCATCATTAAACAGCACACAGACCTAGATACTTACCAAAAACTAATCGAGTACATCAAGCAAAAAACTGGATTTGTACTCTCTTAGTTTGCCGATTAAAAGTTATTCGAGCAGCGTTCCCTGAAGGGTTAAGTATTGCTGATTACTGAAAAACAATGAAGGGTTAAGTATTGCTGATTACTGAAAAACAATCCAGATCTCCGACTTTTTTGGTGAAACCCTGATTACTGCTGAATAAATTTGATTCAGAAGTCGGAGATCTCTGATCAATCATCCTTTCTTCAGCATAAAGACTGCCAAGCTAATTGAGCGGCACCCACTATCCCTGCCTGATTGCCTAACTCAGCTTTGAGTAGTTTAAGACCAACACGGGAGCTAGGCAACACCCGTCGTTCAATTTCTGCCAAGGCTGCTGGAAAAAAGAACTCAGCGCTGGCACTGACGCCGCCGCCAATAACAATTGCTTCCGGTGTCAAAACATAGATTAAACTTGCCAACCCGGCACCCAAATCACGCCCGTAGCTTTGCCAAAATTCTAGAGCTTTTGGGTCACCTTCTCTTGCCATAGCACAAAGTTCCGCTGGTTCCTTGCCTGTGCGGCGTCGAATTGCTCTAATTGAGGTGTATTGCTCTAACGAACCCTGATTACCACTATTACACATTGGACCGTCTGGGTTTAAGGTAATTAAGCCCAACTCGCTAGCAGCACCTTGATGGCCAGTGAAAAGTTTGCCATCCAGAATAATTGCCCCTCCGACACCAGTACCTAGGGTCAGCAAAATTAGATGGCGAAAGCAGCGCCCAGCACCTAACCAAGCTTCTCCCAAACCAGCACAGTTAGCATCATTAGCCAGAACAGTAGGATAAGCAGTATTGGCTTCTAACAAATCAGCTAGAGGGACATCCAGCCACCCGGTGAGGTTAATCGCAACTCTGGCAATCCTACCTGTCGCATCAGCTGGCCCAGGAGTCCCGATACCAATGGCTAAGCAATGCTGATTAGGATCTAGTTGTAATATGGCTTTGGTCATCGCCTCTACAACAGCAGTGGGTGTTGCTGGTTGAGGGGTTGGTACACTGAAAGACTCGGAACAAGTTCCATCCTGCTGGAAACGCCCCAGTTTAATGGCAGTTCCCCCTAAATCAATGCCGATTACTTCAGTCATTAGTTATGCTGTAATTGATCATGCGCAAATGACCAATAATAGCTGTTTAGTCAGCAACTTTAAAAGAATTCCAAAACTCTTGAAATGCCTGTTCTGCACCTTGATAAATTGCTGCTTTTTCGTCTAAAACAGCTTTGCTAATCTCTCCATCTTCGTATTGTTTTCGTGCTAGTTCTAACTCTAGTTGCTTATTTTGATAGTCTTGTTTTCTGATGGTTCCTTCTACGGAACCAACCCAGTTAGGAAAGCCTAAGTTTTGAGTTTCCGAATCGGTATTGCCAACTTTTGCGATTGCTGGCTCTCCCAAAGTGGCTTTACTATTTTCTGTAAGGCTTCTAAAGCTGGACAAAGCATCCCTAATCTGAGCTATTGTTTCTAGGGAATTTTCTACAGAAAACCTTTCGTTAAGCGTATCGTCTGCTGGCTCATCCGGACTAACTGGAGAAATAGACAAATACTCCTGTCGAAAATAAGTATTAGCTTGTACTGGCAGCGTTGCTACAGAACTAGTCCAGAAGTCTACAGCAATAACCAGGGAAATCAGCGTTAAACTACCAGTTGTAGCTAGTAGTGATAATTGGCGTTTGATACCTTTCATAGCAGTTTCGAGGTTTATTGTACAGCTATCCAATTACTGTACATAAACTATTCGACGCTATTGTGATAATGTTCAGTTCCACCATTCAACGATGTTCTCTGGAATTAATTAACTCACTCAAGCCTTCTCCTACTAAAGATAATCCTACTACCATCAGTGTCATGCCTAAACCAGGAAACAGGGCTGTCCACCAAATCCCTGTGGGTAGGGCATCAAGGGCTTGACGTAAGTCGTGACCCCATTCGGCAGTTTCTTCGGGCAGTCCTAGACCTAAAAATCCTAAGCCTCCTAGAATCAAAATTGCATCGGCAGCGTTGAGGGTAAATAATACTGGTACGCTTTGGATGACGTTGAAAAACAAATAGCGAGATAACACTCTTTTTGTAGAAGCGCCCATGGCTTGCGCTGCTTCAATGAATAATTCGCTTTTAACGCTGGCGGTATGGTTGCGGACAACTCGATAATACTGAGGCACGTAGGAAATGCTCAATGCGATCGCAGCATTTAATACTCCTCGCCCTACGACAAAAGCTAGAGTTACTGATAGCAGCAATCCTGGCAGGGTGTAAATAGTATCCATCAAAAACAGCAACACCCGGTCTAATTTACCACCCAGGTAACCACTGACTAACCCCAAGGGTACGCCAATAATTAGACTAAGAGAGGTGGCGAGAATTACTACTTGCAAGGCAGCTTGAGAGCCAAATAAGGTGCGAGAAAAGACATCATAGCCCTGGCGAGACGTACCGAACCAATAACGCGCTCCTGGTGGCTCAAGGATAGGATTACTTAATGACTCGGTGGGGTCTTGCAGCCATCCCCAGGACTCAAAGGTGGGAGCAAGAATGGCTACTAAGACAAAGAAAAGTGTGATTACTACTCCCACCGCCATGAGTTGCATGGAAAGACTAGGGCGTCCAGAAAAACGCAAAAAGCGGGGTAATCGAAGTTTGAGTTTGGTTGAGGTCATAATCAGTAAGTAATAAGCATGCCCTTGAGCGGAGCGAAGGGTAATAAGTAATAATAAGAAAATTTATTACTTTTTGGAAAACTTATTACTTAAAAAGCATTTCTTGCAAACATTTGGGGAATCGATATATCGATATAAGGTTAGCAGGTTAGAGGTTTACAGCTTGCAAGGAAATTGCCAACCACAGCTTTCAATCTTTAAGCCAGTAGAAACCTCGACAAACAACCTTCTAATCTGCCAACCCCAAAGATACTATTTACCTGCTGAAACGCCTGCTGGTAAATGTTCTTCAATGACGTTACGATACTCGCTTTTTTGCTTGATGCCCCGAAGTTGTGTCACTATTTCCTTATCCTTGAAAAATTGTACAGTGGGTGTTCCTGTTACCATGGCGTTTTCGGCAATTTCTGGGTCGGCTTCGACGTCAACCTCGACGAAGTGAATTTTCCCGTCAAACTCATCTACCACCTTATCCAGAATTGGCTTCAGGGTACGGCAAGGGCCACAAGTCGGCGAGACATATTTAACCATGATTAAGCGATCGCTATCATGGAATAATTTACGCAGGGCATAACCACCGACGTGGCGTGTCTTATTCACATCAAAGGTTTCTGCCGTGTCAGCAACCGTCGCTTTTTCTTGATTTGGCGTCGTTACTGGTTTTTCTGATTCTGGTTTTTGATGGTATTCCTGAATCAGGTTGTGAACAGAGAGCCAGCGTTCTGCTAGCATTGCTGCCATACAACCAGTACCAGCAGCAGTGATGGCTTGACGAAATTCGTGGTCTTGGACATCGCCAGCAGCATAGACGCCTTCGACACTAGTTTCTACTGAATCGTGCTTAGTCACAACATAACCAACTTCGTCTAGTTCTAGTTGTCCCTTAAACAAAGAGGTATTGGGTTTGTGACCAATGGCGTAAAATAGCCCTTTAACCGGAAGATCTCGCTCTTCGCCAGTTTGGGTATCGCGGACTTTTAGCCCAGTCATCCGGTCATTCTCACCGAAGACATCCACCGCCTGAGTGTTCCAGTGAACTGTGATTTTCGGGTTATTCAGAACCCGGTCTTGCATGGTTTTACTAGCCCGCATCTGGTCACCGCGTATTAGCATGTGAACACGAGAGCCATATTTTGTCAAGTAAACCGATTCTTCCGCCGCTGAGTCACCGCCTCCAATGACGGCTAGTTCCTCACCATGAAAGATGGGGGTGGCACCATCACAGATAGCACAGGCTGAGATACCATGGCTCCAAAATTGATTTTCGCTGGGTAATCCTAAGCGTTTGGCAGTAGCACCTGTGGCAATAACGATGCTGTGGGCTTTTACTTCTCGTTCATCAGAGCGGACAATAAAGGGACGCTGGTTTAAATCAACAAAGGTGACATCTTCTGTATAGCACTCAGTCCCCCAACGCTCTGCTTGGGCTTTCATCCGTTCCATTAGCTGTGGCCCGGTAATTCCTTCTGGGAAGCCAGGGAAGTTTTCGACTTCTGTGGTGGTCATTAATTGCCCCCCTGGGATGCCTCCAGCTTGGAAGCCTTCAAACATTAGGGGTTTCAGGTTGGCTCTTGCTGCATAGATAGCAGCAGTATAGCCTGCGGGGCCGGAACCGATGATTACCAGATTTTCTACAGTGGGGTTGGTCATATATAAACTCATAACGACTACGTTTTGATAATTATAGCGGTTTTTGGGCTGTTCGTAATGCAGCCCTCAAAAATATTAGAATCATAGAAATATTAGAATCATAGAGTTTACTAATTGCAGTTTCCGGAAAGCCGGTTGCATCAATGCCAACCTGACACGGCTTTTTACTTTTTACCTTGGATAATCATTTCAATTGCCACTGCCAAATAATTCGCCCATGGGTCTAAAGGGAGTTAGAATCACCTAGCCTAGTGGCAAAAATTAGTGCATATTCTGTTGAGATACCTTCGTTTATTGATACCTACTTGCTCACTGGCTAATCTTAGCCAAGTATAATCCCTAAAAATCATCAGGAGACTCTTAAAATGGACAGTCAAAAATATGATTTAGATTTAATCGAAAAAATTCGTCAACAGTTTGACAAAACACCTTACCCTAGAACTCCCTTAGAACAATCGCCAAAAGACGACTTAAATTCGCTATTTATTCATAATTTAGTTACACCTTACTACCTAGTAAATCAGAAAATTACTAATACCGAAGGGAAAGTAATTTTAGATGCCGGCTGTGGCAGTGGTTATAAATCATTAGTTTTAGCTGAAGCTAATCCAGGAGCCAAAATAGTTGGAGTTGATTTATCAGAAGAATCTGTTAAGGCAGCAAGGCACAGGTTAGAGTTTCACGGCTTTGAAAACGTAGAATTCCATACTCTTTCGATTTATGATTTGTCTGAGCTGGGTATGGAATTTGACTACATTAATAATGATGAAGTTCTCTACTTACTGCCCGATGTAGCAGCAGGTTTGAAAGCAATGAAGTCTGTTCTCAAGCCAGAGGGAATTATTCGCACTAATTTACACAGTTCTCTGCAGAGAACTGTCTTTTTCCGCGCCCAAGAACTGTTCAAGAAAATTGGTCTGATGGATGGCAATCCAGAGGAAATGGAAATGGAACTTGCCATCGAAACCATGAAATCTCTCAAAAATGGAGTGAATCTCAAAGATAGGGCTTGGAATGCTGGTTATGAAACCCCTGATTGGAAAGGTACGCTGTTATCCAATCACCTGTTGGTAGGGGACAAGGGATTTACTATTCCAGAAATGTTTGCTGCTTTAAGAGAGGTAGAACTAGAATTTGTCAGCATGGTTTACTGGCGGTATTGGGATGTAACTGATTTATTCCAAGAACCAGATAATTTACCCGCATTTTGGGCAATGAGTCTGCCAGAAATTTCAACAGAGGATCGCTTACATTTGTATGAACTATTACACCCGATACATCGGCTTTTAGATTTTTGGTGCGCCCATTCTAGTCAGGTAGATTCTTTTTTACCTGTTGACCAGTGGCAAGCATCCGACTGGCAAGGGGCTAAGATACACTTGCATCCTCAGTTGAGAAATACAAAATCGCGGGAAGATTTAATTAAGTGCATCACTGAGCAAAAGCCCTTTGTGATCAGCGGTTATGTCTCTTTGCCAACTATGGCACCAGTAGAGATAGATGGCACTATGGCAGCTTGTCTGTTGCCTCTTTGGGAGGAACCGCAGTCTTTTAAGTTCCTAGTGCAGCGCTGGCTCAAGATTCGTCCCCTAGATTTAGTAACTTTGGAACCAGTGAGTGAACAGATGGCTTTTGAGGAAGTCAAAAAATGTTTAAGTAAGCTAGAAGTCTTTCTCTACGTGCTTTTGGAGAAGTCTGTTTGAAGTTTCTCCATGGCTGCAAGCAAAATTTTTTGGTAAGGGTGATAGGAAAAGGCTCGCAGGTGGGTAAGTTAGTTACAGAAGTGAGAAGTTAAGCATCGCCCACCTCAAGAAAAGGCCTCAATATGAAAACTGAACTAAAAGCAAAGTTTTTACAGTACCTGAACCAGAACAAAAAGGACGAAGGTTTCACCCTGATTGAACTGCTGGTTGTAATCATCATTATTGGTATTCTCTCTGCTATTGCTCTGCCCTCCTTCCTTAATCAGGCAAACAAAGCGCGGGAATCAGAGGCCAAAACCTATGTTGGTTCGATGAATCGGGCGCAGCAAGCCTACTACTTAGAGAAACAAGATTTTGTTAATCGAACGGAAGATATTGGTTTATTGGGTCTAGGTATTGCGACCCAGACTGAGAATTATGAATACAAAGTGCAGTCAGAAAATGGTGTTGGTGACCAAACTAATGACACGCAAGTAGCAAATATGGCACAGCCTCGGAAGGGTGACCAAGCTACAGTTAGAGCTTATGTAGGTGCAACGCAAATAACCACTAATCCAGATACCAGTGAAGCGACTACTGTAGCAATCTTATGCCAAGGAGCTAAAGCTCCGATTGGTCTCGGTGGTGCTGGAACTGGTGGATTTGACGCAATAAAATTCGGCAATCCCGTCGCTGGAGAGTCACCAAAATGCGTCGATCCTAACTACGAAAATCTATGATCGATAACTAACTAATACTAGCTGTTGATTTTAGAGTTGCCTCTGATTGATTACAAGCATTTTGAGGAAGTGGGTAAGACTATCTACCCACTTTCTTTTCACTGAAATTGCACCAACATCGAATACCCGATGACTGCTGAATACAACTTGACAAATCTGGTCAACTGGCAGCAGCAAGCTGCCCAATATTTAATTAAAGGCGATTACGCTCAAGCGGCAAGCCTTTACGAACAGGCAATTGAAGCAGAACCAGAGATCAAGTCTTACTACTGGCATCTCGGCTTAATGCTCATGTTACAGGGGCAAGAAGCCGAAGCCCAAATGACTTGGCTGCTAGCAATCGCAGAGGGAGAGCCAGAACAGGTTGACCAGTGGACAGGGGAACTGCTCGAAGTTCTGCAAACCGAAGCCGAACGGCGAGAGGAACTAGACGACTATGCTGTGGCTTGGGCAATTCGCCAGCACATCCGGGAAATTAACCCCCGCGATATCAATAATTTATTACAGATTATTCAACTTTCGCTCAGTCTTAAGACTTTTATTTTAGAAGACCTAACTCAGTTAGGAGTTATCAATCTACTCCAGTCAGAGGAAACCAAGACTGTTGACCCTGAGCTACTGCTACAGGTGCTGCAAAATGTTTTATCTCAAGCTCCCCCTCACCAAACTCTAGTAGAGTTGACAGCAGCTTGTCTACCCTGGGTTAAAGATACTGATCGCTTTGTAGAAACAGTAGCACGCGCATCTATCGAAATTGGTCATCTAGCCAAGTGTCCTACCCTAGCAGCAGAGCTAATCGAGTTATGTTTGCGTTTAGATGATCAAAACTTAGATGTCTTGACTCAACTGACGGCATTTTATCAAAATTCGCAGCAATACGATAAAGGTATAGAAACGGCTAGGCGCTGCTATTCTATGGCGCAAGAGTTATCGCATAAAGTGTATGCCAGTCATCTGCTGATGCGGGGACTTACTGGCGCTGGCGGACACAGGCAAGAAGCCGTTGATGTTTTCCAAAAGCATAAATCCTTACTCTCCGCTCTAGTCCAGGAAAGACCTACCCATCTGCCTCAAGGTTGGAATCTCAGTCTGCATAGTTCAACCTTCTTTTTACCTTACTTTAAAGATGAGGCCAAAGAAAATCGGCTGATTCAGAATCAGCTTGCCGAGTTGTGTCAAGTCAATACTCGTAATTATGCCAAAGAGCAGGCAGAGCGATATAGCAAAAGAGTACTAACCAAATCTAACGGTCATGCTTATACTAAACCGCTCAAAATTGGATACTTCTCTCATTGCTTGAGAATGCACTCCGTAGGCTGGCTAGCGCGCTGGGTATTTAGGCATCATAACCGCGAGCAGTTCCAAGTGCATGCCTATATGCTCAATAATCGGCAAACTAACGACCCTATACAAGACTGGTATATCGGTCAGTCTGACAAAGCTTACCAGTTTCCGCCCAATGGTCTGCAAATTGCCGAGCAAATTTACGAAGATGAAATTGATATTCTGATCGATCTTAATAGCACCACCCTAGATATAAGCTGTGAAATAATGGCGCTGAAACCTGCGCCAGTTCAAGTCACTTGGTTGGGTTGGGATGCTTCGGGAATACCAGCCATCGATTACTTTATCGCTGACCCCTACGTTTTACCAGATACGGCTGAAGATTATTACGCCGAGAAAATTTGGCGCTTACCCGAAACTTATATAGCGGTTGATGGGTTTGAGGTTGGTATACCTACTTTACGCCGCGAACATCTCGATATTCCCAGCGATGCAGTTGTGTATCTTAGCGGTCAAAGAGGCTACAAACGGCATCCCGATACGGCAAGACTGCAAATGAAAATAATTAAAGAAGTGCCGAATAGTTACTTTTTGATTAAAGGTTTTGCCGATGAAGAATCAATTAAAGGCTTCTTCAACCAAATAGCAGAAGAAGAAGGTGTAAGTTGCGATCGCTTACGATTCTTACCTAATGATCCTTCAGAAGTAACTCACCGAGCAAACCTAGGTATTGCTGATGTTGTGCTAGATACCTATCCCTACAACGGAGCCACCACAACCCTAGAAACTCTTTGGATGTGCATTCCCTTAGTAACCAGAGTAGGAGAACAATTTGCCGCTCGCAACAGTTACACCATGATGGTTAATGCAGGTATCACAGAAGGCATTGCCTGGACTGACGAAGAGTATATCGAATGGGGTGTTCGCTTAGGAAAAGATGAAGCACTGCGGCAACAAGTCTCTTGGAAATTAATAAAATCAAAGCAAACGGCACCACTGTGGAATGGTAAAAAGTTTACTCGCGAGATGGAAAAGGCTTACGAGCAAATGTGGGCTAAATATGTTGAAAGTAGTAACTCGTAGTTGATTGATTCTAAAGCACCTGTAGGGTAGGCAAAATTAACCCGCGATCGCCTTCACTTATTCTTGCTCTTAGGAAGCATTGCCGACTTGCAATAAATCTAGCTTTTCATCACTAATATAGTTGCGAATTTGAGCCACAATAGGTAAGCTTCCTAATCCTTGTTGCACTAGTTCGGGAAACTGAGCCAAACTCTCGACTATATTATCAGCAAAATTATATTGTGCCTCTTCGCCGTAACTTAGAGTCAGATACTCTAACAATTCTAAGGAATAGTCAGGAAAATTCATTACGTCAGCAATGCAAGCTAATTTAAATATTTTCTCTGGAGTCTTTAAGGTTGTACTAATATCTTCTCGAATCAAATCCCGCAAGTAAAAAGCATCTCCCCAGAGTAACTGTCCGGGACGAACTCTTGATTGGATAGGAGATCTAGCGCGAGTGCAGTAAGATTTAGTTAAATCAAATAGTGTGAAATCTCGCTTATTTAAATAAGTATCTACATCAGCAAATAAAGGTTGATTGACGTACAAATGTGAAAATTCCACTTCGATTTGTACTGCCAGAACACTTTGCTCTAATATCCCGGAAGCGCCTTCTAATACCTGAAGATCTGCCCCCTGAACATCAACTTGTAAGAAATCAATCTCCTCTATTCCTTCCTCTTGACAGAAAACATCTAAGGTTGTGGTTTCAATCCCTAGAGTGAAATCTAAATTTACCAATTTCGCAAGCCCAACAAACCTAGCTAGGTATGGTTCATTAGGGGGATATAGGGAACTACACATCGGGTGTTGGGTTACATAAAGTGTAGATTCTCCTACAGAACTCCCTAGTGCAAGAGGAATATGTTTTTCCGTCCAATTTACTTGTCGAGTTTCCAGATCGGCGTTAGCTTGTTCGCAAGCGTCAGCGTCTGCATCAAATCCGTAAATAGTTAATCGAGGTGCAAAAATGCCCCACTCTTGACTAGCGTAGTCATCCTGGCTGCCTATTTTACGAGAGCCAACGTTACATATAGTAAGATGAATCCGATCTAAGTGACCACTTTGCTTTAAGCTGGCAAGAAAAACTGACAATTTTAAATCCTCTTTTTTGAGCAATAAACAGTAAAAAATTAATAACTATTGCCTGGATAACTTTGAAGTAGAGGTTTCATTTTTAAATATCGCAACGATATTCAATCTTCCCCGTAAATCATCAATAGAATTTATGGGAATAAGTTCCTGCAAATAAGGCTGATATCGAAACAATTGATACCCTCTACACTGAAGAAAATCAGCAACAGCTATGTTACTTCCTTTACTACCTGCAATATTTTCATATAGTATAATCGGATTAAATTCAGTTAAAATTCGATCGCTACCTACTAATACTTGCAGTTCGTGACCTTCTGCATCAATTTTTAACAAATCTACCTGACAAATATTTTCTAGCTCAATTAAGCTATCGAGAGTAAAGCAAGGAACCTCTTCAAAATTGCCTTGTTTTGCTGTTACCTCGGCCTCACTATCAACAATTTCGTTAAGTTCGCTGGCTGCATGTAAACCAAGTCTGACTGCACCATCGCGATCGCTTGCTGCACCCGCACATACTTTCACCCAACTTAGCTCATTAATCCTACAGGTTTCTTGCAAACAACGCACGCAACCGGAAAAAGGTTCAACAGCCAACACACAACCATTTACGCCTACCCTTTGTGCAGCACTAAATGTGTAAACTCCCACATTAGCACCAACATCAATCACCGTCATTCCAGGTTTAAGCCAGCTTCGCCAGAACTCCATTTCTGCTTCAAACCAATCTCCTTCAGCAATTAAAACACTGGTAACAAGACTGCGGAGACTTGACTCAACTGCTAGTGTTAACTTCTCCTCAAAAGAAACATAGGTTATTGAACTTTCACTCCCCAATTGAGTCCAGTCCAAGTCTATTGAATGTGGCTTTTTAAGCCTAACTTCGCGAGCGATTTCCAGCCAACTTTCTGCTACTTTTGTTTGCCCTAAATCTCGATAAGCTAGGTAGAGAGATTGCATAACTTTCGCAGAAGTTGGGTGAACCTTGTGGGCACAGTGCAAATTCAACAAGCCTTCCCATTGACTATTGATGATATTAGCAATTCCCAGCTTTAAATTAATAGAAGCAACCTGAGGAAATAGTTGAGCAGTTAGCTGTAAAAATCGTTGTCCTGTAGTATTGTAAAAAACTAACTGTGAACGACATAACACTTCACTAAATAAAAGTAGCGCTTGAGCATAACCATCCTCAGTTTGTAGAAGGTGAACTAATTGTTCATCCCGACTGTCTGTAAAATCGTTTGCAGGAGGCAGGTAAATTAAGCCCAGAGGAATTGGTTGCTCATTAACATAAGCAGGCTGTAGAGTATTAATGAAAGTAGAAAACGCCATTTGTAAGGCTTGCTCTTTTTCCCCCGTCATGGCTAACACTAAAGCCAGATGAGCTGCACAAAGCGGATGTCCCTGTAATTCACTTCCCTTATTTAACGCCTCGAAAGCAATTTCAAGATATACGCCACGTAGGGATAAGTCTTGGCATTGCTCCGCTTCAATTAGTGCTAACGCAGCACAGTTGTTAAACTCAATAGCAGATGTAGGATTATCCCAACAAGTACTTTTAAGAGTACTAGCTATACGCAATAAAGTATCTTGCCCTAACTGCGGACAAACACCTTCTAGATATTTCCAATAGACATCACCATAATTCATAATAGATTCTGACGTCACTACCTCAAATCCTGAATAAATTGCACAACTGCCTAACCTACACTACAAGCGCTATCTTTAAATTACCCAGTTTTGCCTCAAGAACGATCGCACCTACTCAAACTTTCTTCGCAACTGGGTAGGTACTACTAGAAAATAGGGACGGAGAGATGTTACTCGAACTCAAGCAAATCACAGTACCACCAGGACAAAGAGTGCTGCTGCAAGAAGTTAGCTGGCAGGAATTTGAAGCTATTCTAGAGGATTTAGGTGAACATCGTGCCTCTAGGGTGGCTTATGACAATCAAACTCTGGAAATTATGACCCCATTACCAGAACGTGAGACGGTAAAAGTCATTATTGGAGATTTAGTCAAAGCGCTTCTGGAAGAATTAGACGTTGACTTTTGGTCACTTGGTTCAACAACCTTTAAAAACGAAGCAATGCTCAAAGGCATAGAACCTGACGACTGTTTCTACATCCAAAATGAAGCTAAAGTGCGAGGCAAAAATCGTTTGGACTTAACATTAGATCCACCTCCTGATTTAGTACTAGAGGTTGATATAACTTCTCGTACTCATTCCAATATCTATGAAGCACTGGGAGTAACTGAACTCTGGCGATTTGAGAATGGTCAATTGCAAATTAATGTGCTGCAAGAGGGTGAATATTTTCAGTGTAACTATAGCCCGCAGTTTCCCAATTTACCCTTGATTGAGATAATTCCCCAATATCTTAACCAATGTACCACTATAGGAAGAAACAAAACAATGAAGGCTTTCCGTACTTGGGTGAGGGAGCAAAAGAAATACCAATAATAACTAATGACCATTAACCTTGCTCAAAACCTCAGTCGCTCCCTAGTAAGCTCTATCGCTGCTTTGGGCTGTGCTGTAGCAGTAGCGATGCTACAATTACCTCAACTCAATGCTCTCAAGAACAGCTCTAAAAACGCCACGCCAGCCGCCCTCAAACAGGAATTAGCATCAGAAAGATTAAGCCTCAATCTACTGCAAAAAACTCCAACCTTTGGCTTTGATAATTTACTCGCCGATTGGGTATTTATCAATTTCCTACAATACTTTGGTGATGAGCCTGCTCGTGCCGTAACGGGCTATCAGCTTAGCCCAGAGTATTTTGAAGTAATTATAGACCAAGACCCCAGATTTCTGGAAGCATATCTCTTTCTTTCGAGCAGTAGCTCCTTATATGCAGGCATGCCAGAACGCTCTGTAGCTCTCATGAAAAAAGGACTAAAGTCCCTTTCTCCTAATGTTCCACCCCAATCTTATTATGTTTGGCGCTATAAAGCTGTTGATGAGCTATTGTTTTTAGGTGATGCTCAAGCAGCTAGGCAATCTTTTGCAAAAGCAGCAGAGTGGGCTAGTACTTATCCAGATCCAGAAAGCCAGAGTGTTGCCGTAATTTCTCGCCAAACTGCTGAGTTTCTCAGTCGTAATCCTCAAAGTAAATCGGCTCAAGTCAGTGCTTGGGCAATGGTTTTAAATAACGCAGTGGATGATGGTACTCGTCAGAGAGTTATTGACCGTATTGAGGCGCTGGGTGGTAAAGTTGTTGACACACCGGAAGGAGGACGGAAAATTCAAATGCCCCAAGTAGATTAAGTCTCAAACTGGGCTTGATCAAAGATTCATTATTTAAACCTTATTGTCAATAATTGGGAAATTATTGTAGTGCGATCATCTTGGTCGCTACTTATACCCAATTTAAATCTGTCAAAGCTTAGTCTAATTTCCTAGAGCAGTTGCTGCATTGTTAAGCCTAAACTAAAACCAGTCAGAGTAAAAATAGCGATAACCCCAAAAGCTTGTAGATCACCGTAACCTGCTGTTTGAAGATCTAAGCGGGCTAACAAACCTGCACAAAAAAGTACTAGAAAGCGGATAAAAATGTGAAGTGATCCAAGGACAATTACTGCCAAAAAAGAGCCAATAATCACTGTCACAAAAGCTCTGTTGTCAGATTTTAGCCAAGTTTCAACAAAGCCTCTCACCAAATTTACGGGAGCAGTCAAAGCGACAGCAATTAGAAAAACAAGAACTCCCCCCATTAACCACCACCACCAAGAAACCTCAGAGGCAGATATCAACCAGCCAAAGACGCCATTAGTGAACAGAAGAAGTAACAGAGTTATCCAGGGCAGTTTGGTCCAAAACTGCATTTTTTTTGCCTAAAACCTATAGTGAACTACCTACATCAAATCAAAAATTATGATCTAAGCTTCGCGTCTTATCAGCCGTTGTCGCTTGCTGTTACCATAATTATGCTTGATCAATGTCTTGTATCAGAACCTATCCGGCTTAGTAATCCCAGCGACCTCACCTTAAGTCAGGTCGCTGAGTTGACAGTATCTGTAGTTAACAATTAGGACATGGCTTGAATGATGTAATCAAAGTAAGGAGAAGCTTCCACAGCATCTTCCTCACTCAGTAACGCCAGAGAAGCGTTTTTTAGACAGCGAATCGATTCAGCCATTCCTGACACCGGTACACCGAGGGAGTTGTACATTTCTCTGACCCCAATCAAACCGATTTTTTCAATTGGTTCTTTATCACCAGCAATGATTCCGTAACTCACCAGCCGCAAGTACCAGCCGTAGTCCCGTAAACATTGATTGCGCTCACGCTGACCATAAGCATTGCCACCAGGAGCAATGTAATCAGGGCGCTTTTGCCAAAGCTGCTTGCTAGCTTCTTGAACTATCTTTTTTTCATTTTCAGATAGGGTAGAAGCAATACGCATGCGCTGCTCACCAGTCTTCAAAAACTCATTGATACTCTTGAGTTCGCCAGAGCTAGGATATCTGAGTTCGTCGTCCGCTTGGAGAATTAGTTGTCTAACTACGCTCATATTATTGGGTTAACTTAGGTAACATTTGTAGTTTAGCGACTCTGGGCTACACAGAGAAAGAGTTGAAGCCTAGAAGATAGAAGACTGCTGATAGCAGGTTGTAATGCTTCTTAACTTGCAATAAATGATAAGCTACCAGCCCGCGCTTCCTTCAACCTTATAAAAGATAAAATACAACATCGGAGTTCAAATGAAATGATAACTATTGATCCTACCCCAGACCTTTGGCAACAAGGTCAGCTGCTCGAAGTAATAATTACTGACCTTAGTGATAGTGGTGACGGTGTTGGACGTTTTGCTTCAAGGGTCGTGTTTGTGCCAGATACCGTAACAGGCGATCGCGTTTTAGTCCGATTGGTGCGTGTCAAGCCTCAATACGCCCATGGCAAGGTACATGAACTCTTAGAGAGGTCTCCAGGGCGCATCCGACCAAATTGCATTGTGGCTGATAAGTGTGGTGGTTGTCAGTGGCAGCATGTTGCCTATCCCTACCAAGAGGAGACAAAACATAATCAAGTGGTTCAAGCGTTAGAGCGCATCGGTGGTTTCACTGAGCTAAACATTGCGCCATTGTTGAAAGCTGGCTCTCCTCTGGGCTATCGCAACAAGGCAACCTATCCGCTAAAAAGGTCAGCAGCTGGTAAAGTGCAGGCAGGCTATTACCAAAAAGGCAGCCACCAGCTCATTAATCTCAATCAATGCCCTGTACAAGATGCTCGCTTAAATCCCCTACTGGCACAAATTAAGCTGGACATTGAACAGTTGGGATGGTCGATTTATAACGAAAGCCGTCACCAAGGAAAATTACGCCACTTATCGCTGCGGATTGGACGCCGCACCGGTGAAATATTGCTTACTTTAGTAGCAACAGACGCCAAATTACCAGGTCTTGACATCCAAGCTCAAAAATGGCTGAGTAGCTATCCCCAAATAGTGGGGGTCTGTCTTAATCAAAACCCCGACCGTACCAATGTGATTTTTGGTTCTCAAACCCACTGTGTTGCGGGTCAGCCATACTTACAAGAGAACTTTGCTGGTCTTGAGTTCCAATTGCGCCCAGAAACATTTTTCCAAGTTAATACCGAAGCTGCTGAAGCCCTCTTAAAAGCGATTACCAAGCAGTTAAGTCTCAGTGGTAATGAAGTATTAGTCGATGCCTACTGTGGTATTGGCACGTTCACCTTGCCTTTAGCTAGGCGAGTGCGGCAAGCAATTGGTTTGGAGGTGCAAGCGGTGGCAGTGGAACAGGCTCAAATTAATGCTCAGCTCAACAAAATTGACAATGTGACCTTTCAGACAGGAGCAGTAGAGCAGTTATTACCTCAACTGGGACTTGTGCCAGACATTGTATTACTTGATCCCCCACGTCAAGGATGTGAGCGCTCTGTTATCGATGCCCTACTAGAGATTGCACCACAAAGAATTGTCTACATCAGTTGTAAGCCAACTACTCTGGCGCGGGATCTCAAAATTTTGTGCCAGACAGGAAACTACCAGCTAACTCACCTACAACCAGCCGATTTTTTCCCTCAAACTTCCCACGTTGAATGTGCTGCTTTTCTGGAGTTATGACCTGGAGCCCAGTAATCTCCTGAGCAGAATACCTTCTTGGGAGGCGGGTGTTTCGTGTTCTCGATCAGTCTTCAACTCCAATTTCTGAGTCACTATTAGCTGATGCGTAATTTGCATGTTTCCATGACATTTGAGGCATCGCTCTGGTGTTTGGCAGAGTATTTCGATACAATAGAAAGGTGTGGAGGTTACCTTCTAAGCTGCGAGAAGATGACTCTCCTCTAGAGGAAAGAAGTTAGCGCACTTCGATATTATCCGTCGCAAAGTGGGAACTGGCTTCGGTGGTTCTACGGAGACAGGTGGCAGAGCAGCTTTTCAGTAAATGTGAATTCCAGCCCAACCAGCAGAATTTCACAATTGCAGAAGCCAGTATCTAAAGCCTAGACAAGTATTTCGTGCCTAAGCAATAGAGCCTGGTTCGGAGCAAGTTAGCTCAAGTAACACGCTAGCAATTCTTGTATAACATCAAGTCCACCAAACAAATTCTAGAGGTCTACTCATAAGTGATTGCTATATCAATGCGCCCAACCGGACGCGACTGGGGAACAATTAGCTTCGCTTCTACCCTCTACCTTAGCCCAGTCATCGACCTGCTTCTCGAACAAGTTCCCCGCCAGTGGCGACCAGAACTCCGTCTGGGACTTCAAGAAGCATTAGTAAATGCGGCAAAGCACGGTAATAATTTAGACCCAAGCAAGAGAGTAGAGGTTCACTTTTCGGTAGTAAAGGGCGAATATTGGTGGGTAATTGCCGACGAAGGTTCTGGGTTTCGTCCACCTTGTTGCAGACAAGTTGAAAGTTACGAGAGTTTGCCTAGTGACTCCTCTGAAAATGGCAGGGGTCTTTGTCTCCTCCAACTCATCTTTGACCAAGTTCAGTGGAATCATCAGGGAACAGAACTGAGGTTATGCAAACAGGTCAACTCTGGCTCAAGACTGCCCCTACTTACCTAACTAACGACCATGATCCCCATGGCTAGGACACGGAGGTGCTGAAATCGAGCGGTCTAGCCATCCTGATGCTTGGTTAAACCTAGCAAGAGCTTCCTCTGGTTGTTCTTTGAGAAGAAAGATCAGAGCAGCAGCTGCTTGTTCACGGGCTCTTGCTTGGCGATTAGACTTTAAGCGGTGCCAATCATTGGGTCTGATGGTTAGGCGTTCTGCGAGTACTTGAGCAAGTTCTAGAGTACTCAGTTTACTGAGAGTATCAGTGCTGCTTAATTGGGTAGATTCAGGCATTACTTTAAATTACACTGTCATTTACTCTTAAGTTTAATGTACTGAAGATGCCTCAAGGAAACTCGCGCCCGTCGTCTGGTGGTTCAGAATCTAACCAGCCCGATACAGGTAACAGGGAGTTTGAGCAGGTTCTTTCGGAAGTAGAACAATCTCTTCAATCTCTCAAAGAACGTTACGAACAGGTGAAACGAGATCGGCAGCAGCAAGCACGACTCCAGCAGCGCCGAGAACAACTAAAAAAGCAACTGCCAAATATCAGTCACCGACAACAGTTGCAAACAGAACTACGACAAATTAAAGAGCAACTCGAAACTATCGAGCTCAATTTAGAAAGCCAGTTGTTTTCTTGGGGTTCTCTAAAAGAGCCTTTTTGGCAAGCCGTCCGCTTTGCAGGACTAGGTATTGTTATTGGTTGGATCTTAAAGTCTTGTAGCGCTTAGTCATTCACCGTCAGGAGATCGCTATGCTGCTCTTTCCTAATCGGCAATAACCACTAAACTGGGATTATGGCTATGTTTGCCCAGGGTTTGGCTTGTTAGTGACTGTCAAAAAAATATGGTAAATCGACGGATTGTAGAAATATTAAGAACTGGTCAGCCTGATGAGTCGGTGACGATTAAGGGTTGGGTGCGCACCAAAAGAGAATTGAAGGATTTTGCCTTTACGGAAGTAAACGATGGTTCTTCCATGGTTTCCTTGCAAGTGATACTTAATCCCGACTTGCCAGATTACGAAAATACATTGAAACAGCTCAACACTGGGGCTTCAGTAGAGGTTAGTGGTGTACTGGTGCCTTCTCCTGGAAAAGGGCAACGAATTGAGATCAAAGCATCTCAGGTCAAGGTATACGGCGAGGCTAACCCAGAAGCCTATCCCCTTCAGAAAAAACGTCATTCCTTTGAGTTTTTGCGCACGATTGGGCATTTGCGAGCACGTACTAACACCATGGGAGCAGTCTTCCGGGTGCGCAATGCCTGCGCCAGCGCCATCCACGAATTTTTTCAAGAGCGGGGTTTTTTGTGGGTTCACACCCCCATTATCACTGCTAATGACTGTGAAGGTGCAGGTGAGTTGTTCACCGTCTCTAGTCTAAATTTTCAAAATCTGCCGAAGACAGAGGCAGGAGAGTGTGATTACAGCCGAGATTTTTTTGGTAAAAGAGCCTACCTTACTGTCAGTGGTCAACTGCAAGCCGAAGTGATGGCAATGGCATTCCGAGACGTTTACACCTTTGGCCCCACTTTTCGGGCAGAAAATTCTAATACATCCCGGCATTTGGCCGAGTTTTGGATGGTAGAACCAGAGATGGCGTTCTGTGACTTATCAGGGGATATGGACTTGGCTGAGCAATTCCTCAAGCACCTCTTCAAGTCGGTGCTGGAACAATGTCCAGAGGACATGGAATTTTTCAATAAACGGATTGATGATTCAGTACTGTCAACTGCTGAAAATATCATCAATAACCAGTTTGAGCGAATTACTTATACAGAGGCGATTGCTCTTTTAGAAAAAGCCGACCGCCAGTTCGAGTATCCCGTCAGTTGGGGTCTAGATTTGCAGTCAGAACACGAGCGCTATTTGGCGGAAGAACTCTTCAAAAAACCTGTAATTGTCACTGACTACCCAGTAGGGATCAAAGCCTTTTATATGCGTCTCAGCGACGACGAACAAACCGTGCGTGCCATGGATGTTCTCGCTCCCAAAATTGGTGAGATCATCGGCGGTTCACAGCGGGAAGAACGTCTCGATATTCTTGAAAAAAGGATTCAAAGCCAAGGGGTGAATCCAGAAGAATTATGGTGGTATCTAGATTTACGCCGCTATGGCACCGTAGAACACGCAGGGTTTGGCCTAGGATTTGAGCGATTGGTACAATTTATGACTGGTATGGGAAATATTCGTGATGTCATCCCCTTCCCTCGAACACCTTTGAGTGCCGATTTTTAAATTGGTTTTCCCATTGCTAACTACTTTGCCCTCAATCTAGCTAGCAAGTTGGGTTTCGATGGAAGAAAAAAGTAATTAACCTGATATCCAGAAACAATTTAAATGTTTAGTAACACAAAAAGACTTGGATATGGTATTATGAAACCTTCCTACAGATGCCAGACGGCTGCTCAGACAGAGCTTTTTGAATTATGGTCAACAGACCTTGCCTGCTAGGGTCGTCGTTTTGAGGATAAAGCTCCCAGGCACTGATTGGTGCTGGCTGGTAGGCTAGCTTGTAGTAGTCGTTGGGGGCAACAAATATCTTCCACACAGGCTGTTTGGATTTTTTCCGGGTTTCGTAGCCGCACTTTTTGAGAGCCTCTCGAATAACAGTTGCTTCTCGAGCAACTTGTATGGCCTCGTTAGCAGAAGATCTCCTCGTGGGTATTTGATAAGTAGTCATGGGTGATTTAGCTTGGTTAAGCAGTGAACGTGAAGGCTGTTTTGTTTTGTAGCTGTCCCGTCTGACAGTCTTTTTGAGGTGGCGATTTATCTTCACTAATGACAATGCTTATACAAAATAGCTATGAGCTGCATTCGCTGCCATTCGGGATAAACTCTACTGATTTGAAGTCGCTGTAATTCAAATAAAACGGGCATCTTTGCCAACAAGCTAAGAAGCGATTAACCCGTAGTTAGTTGTCAAAAACTTGGAGCAGAATTAGTTTAAAAGGCTGCTGTCAGGGAAAACGCCAAGAACAGTTAGTCTTCTTAAACCTAGCAGTGATAAGTCATCTGCAAACAAGGACAGATAGTTTCCTCTAAGATTTTCTAGGTGTTGATCATTTGTCTAGCTTCCTAGTGTACTTAAGCTTCTTAATAAGTTTTAACACAGAAACTGTATCTCCGTAATACATTTTTCTGAATTAGGGGTGTAATCTAAGATACTATGAACTGACAAATCAGGTGATAATGGAGCTGGCTACTTTGGTTATCCAGCAAGTTGGCGTAATACCAAAAACTAGTGCTAGAAAAGAGCTACTTTTTTAATGAACTCAGCTTCGGCAAAAAAAATTGAGTAACTGTTTTAACAAAGAAAGTAGTCAACATAGTGGCAATACCTTGTTGAAATAGCTGAAACAACTGATGCTCTGACACAGCTCAACTTTTTTTGATTTCGTTAAACATAATCAGTGCAAAGAGCTTAACATTCATTCGTTAACTCCAAACTAAGATTTAGTTACTTCTGGGTTAAATGCGATCAACTTGTATTAGTCTGAACCAATAAAGTCGGTTTGGAGCTATCTACTGGTAGTATGTATTCAGCCTGGCACTAGAAGCATCTACCTAAAATTTATAAAAGTTGACCCAATCTTCCCTAACGGCAGCATTTATACAGGGCATATTAGGAGCTTCAAGCTTGGTCTTGGGAGCCTCTTTAGGAGTTTTTTGGCAACAGAGCAAGTCTTTCTCGGCTGCCGTAATGGCCTTTGGCAGTGGTACTTTACTCTCAGCGATCGCTTTTGAAATCACTATACCCGTTTACCGTGAGAGCGGGTTTTTGCCTTTGCTGGTCGGGTTTATTGTGGGTGGTAGTTTATTCACTGGTCTAACCCAATACATTGACCAAAAAGGCGGTTTTTTGCGCAAACTCGCCTCTAGCCGTCGCTACCTTCTAGAACATCGCCAGGAACAGGTATCAGACATTCTCAATCGCATTGCCCATATTGAGGTGATTCAGAATCTACCAGCTAGGGAGAGGCAAGCCATTGCTCCCTTTCTCAAACCAGTTTCTGTTCAATCTGGAGAGGTACTTTGCCAAGAGGGAACTCCGGGAGAGTACTTCTACATGATTGTGGAGGGAGAAGCTGAGGTACTCAAAAACCAGAAAGTGGTTAATACAATGGGACCCGGGGAGGTATTTGGTGAAATGTCATTGCTGACAGGAGAACCACGATCAGCCACTGTGATTGCTCGAACTCCGATGGAGTTGTATCAATTGCACCAGCAACACTTTAATAATGTGTTAACTTGGTCACCCCATATGGCTTGGGCCTTAAGCCGTTCCCTAGCGCGGCGGCTGCAATTCTCTACTGATTCACGTATTGCGGTAGAAGAAAATTTAGATCGTTGGCGGCAACAGTTAATTGATCGAGTAGAACTAGATCTGTTGATCACAGAAGACCCTACCACTCTGCAAGGATTGGTCAAGCGTTCTGCTCCTTTGGCGATTGTCATAGGTACATTAATTGATAATATTCCAGAATCAGCCGTAATTGGCATGAATGCGGGAGAAGGTCATTTCGGCTGGTCATTTTTACTGGCGGTGTTTATTTCCAATTTCCCTGAAGCATTGTCGAGTGCCTCTGGCATGAAACAGGCAGGCGCTGGGAAAATTCAAATTCTCGGTTTGTGGATTGGAGTCATGCTGTTGTGCGGTTTTTGTGCAATTGCTGGCTACTTTTTGCAAAGCAATACCCCTGGGTTACTAGTAGCAATAGCTCAGGCTCTCTCTGGTGGAGCAATTCTGGCGATGTTAGCCAGTACAATGATGCCAGAAGCCTATGAGCTTGGTGGCAGTTCGGTGGTTTTCTCGACTATTTTGGGTTTTTTGTTAGGTTTCTTTATTTCATCAAGCCACATTTGAGACCCTCAACTGACTGCTGAGTTGATCAAGAATAAGCTTAATCCAAAATTTCCAACACAGTTTTCGGCGAAAGTTTATCTTTAAACCAAACAACTCTTACCGGAATATCCTGCAATTTAACCCCGGCTTTTTCCAAATTTAATCGCTCAGAAATTGCCAGAATTAAGTTATCGCATCCTGACTGATGTACCTGGTAAAATTTCTTCTTTAAGTATTCTGGACGCCAGTAACCGACAATCTCTAATAAGAAGTTACGTCCATCGGGGTGAACTAAGCGAAAGTCCGGAATCATCACACTACCAGGAACAGGAATTAGGTCAACTTCTCGCTCTAATATCCACTCAGTTTTTTGGGATTCCCAACGCTTGGCAAAAGCCATCTCCAACATACTGTCATAAGTCTTATCAGGCGGATAGTGACTCACTAAACCACACTGATCATTGAGACTAAAACGACCCGTTTTGATGGTGCCACTATAAGGGTCACGACGCTGCAATGTAGTATTGAGACTCCATTTAGTAACATGCAACAAAGCTGGGAGTAGTTTGGCGATCGCCAAACCATAGCGCGTACTAGGCTTAAATAGGCTCGTTGGCCCATCGATGATAATCGTAAAGCCGTGGTCAGCGTCCCCCTCAATGTATGTCATTAGCTGAAACAGCTTCAAATAGCGGAATAAAAGCTTATACTGACCAGGAACATTCCGGTGGGCATTAATAGTAATGTCACTAGCACGATAAAAAATGCCCTGCACTTGAGACAAGTTGTAGCGGTGCAGTAATGCTTCTGGTGCTGGGTCATCAAACTGGGTAAGGATCCGATTTTCTTGTAAATCGGCATATAAACCAGTGTTAATTTGCTGTGGCAGAACTTCGTGGTTTAATTCTTGACCGAGGGCGATACAGAGAGTCTCTAGTGTCGCTTGAGACGCCCCAGGAGAGGGGACGGATTGAGCCGCCAGGGTAAACACCCTCTTACGCAGTTCTTTAGGTTCTAGGGGGCTGATGATTTCAAACGTGGAGAAGCTGTTTTTGAGGATATGTGCCAAACCTCTTTTGAGTCGGTAGTCAGGACTGTCGCCTTCCAGGTCTAATAACTGTCGATCTAACTCGCCTTGAGTATGACCAACAGCCTCCTGGAAGCAACTGATTAATTCAGTAGCAATGGCACAGCTTTGTGGGTTAATCGACAATCGTTTGGGAACAATCTCTTCTCCATTTTGCCGATTAATTAACAGCTCAGTCGGTAGCATAATTTAATTGAATCCTTTAGTTCTTCCAGTCATAGTATTAATAAGCTTCAATTAAATGGCAGGATTCTTGCTAAATGAGGAAGGGAATTCGAGATGAGTAGAGTAATGCTCAGGCGGCAGAGTTCATACGACGCAATCTACAGAGCTCTGGAATGCCGACCAGACAGTTACCAGGATTGGTATGAGCAAGGGAATGCCTTGCGTGATGCGGGGCGCTACGAGGAAGCCCTCGCCAGCTATGACCGAGCCTTGGATTACAAACCCCATGATTATTGGACTTGTTACTGGCAGGGCGATATTTTGGAAGCATTAGGACGCTGGGAAGACGCAGTTGCTAGCTATGACCAAGCCCTAGAAGACAGACCCTCTGACTACTGGGCTTGGTGTCGTCAGGCTATTGTGCTGCGCCAGCTTGAGCGCTACCAAGAGGTAATTGTCTGCTATGACCATGCCTTAGAAGCCAGACCAAGGGATTATTGGGCTTGGTATAATCGGGGTTACGTAGCTTTAGAAGACTTGGAGTGGTACACAGAAGCGATCGCTTGTTTCGAGCAAGCCCTAGCAGCGCGACCACAAGACTATTGGAGTTTTTATCGACAAGGCGACGCTTGGCGATACTTGGGACGTTACTCCGATGCGATCGCTTGCTATGATCAAGCGCTTGAGTGTCGTCCTGCTGATTACTGGGCTTGGTATCGACGAGGAAACGCTTTGCGTGATTCGGGCAACTGGGAAGAGGCTATTATCAGCTATGACCAAGCATTAGCCATTAAACCAACAGACTTCTGGAGTTCTTACCAGCGAGGCGAGGTGCTGCGGCGCTTAGGTCGATATCAAGAAGCCATTGCTAGTTACGACCAAGCCCTTGACAGTGAACCAGAAGACGCTTACGCCTGGTACAATCAAGCTTGTGCTCAGGCGTTGCTCGGTAATCATGAACTAGCTCTTGCTGCGCTGCAAGAAGCGATTCAGCTAAATGGGGAAAATCGAGAGTTACCCAAAACCGACTCAGATTTTGATAGCTTGCGAGGGCATGAGCAGTTTCAGGCATTGGTCTTTGGCAACCTGTCTCTCTAGGGAAAAGTAGATAATATCTAGAGTTGTCATGGGCTTAGTGGCGAGCAGAACACCAAGTTTGGCTTGATATACCGCGAATAAGCAAAAATCGGCAAGTAAATGGGGGAGTTCCGAGAGTTAAAGTTGAGGATATCCCAGTTTTCCAGGATCGTAAACTCAGCTCCTGAACTCCCCCAGTTTAGTTAAGGATCACAGGATTAATCCGTTGAGCAAGAGCCGTTCCAACTTACCCAATGACGGGACACACCATGATGTGCTATTTCTCTATCAAGCTTGTCTTTGCTCAGACAAGTACCACTCAATTCAGCACCCACTAAATCGGCACCACTGAGCTCAGCCCCGTTTAGCTTGCTGTTGGTCAAACAAGTCCCACTTAAATCGGCACCACTGAGTTCGACATCAGTCAAGTTAGCGCCACTAAGATTAGCTTGATGAAGGTTAGCACAACGCAAGTCCGCACCACTCAGGTCAGCACCGCTCAGGTTGGTTCCAATCAAGTCGGCCCCAATTAGGTTAATTTCGGTTAAATTTGCTCCAGTCAAGTCAGCCCTGCTCAAGTCGGAATTGGTCAGATTGGCTTGATGGAAACAAGTACCACTCAGGTCAGCTCCACTCAAGTCAGCTCCACTCAGGTCAGCTCGACTTAGGTCAGCTCGACTTAGGTTTACTCCACTTAAGACAGCATTAGCCAGGGAAACGCCCCGAAAATCCGACTCTCTGGCAGCATATCGATGCAAAAGCTCTTGAATATTCATCTCTTAAGGTTTCCTAAATGTGTATTTTTAGGCAGCCCTGCGTTGGAAAGAGTTTGCGTAGGTTTTCCCTACACCCTACGTAATCAACTCACCTAGGCCACGCCATTGATCGGTTAGACCATCCTCACGTCACACCAGAAACAAATTTGAGTTTTTCACTTTCTAAACAAAGGTCACGACCAAATCGGCTTTCACAATTTCACCACTAAATCTTGATCGGCTTTATCAGTCGTTTTAATAAGTTTGAAACCCAAGCTTTATAGCTCTTATCGTTTCAAGTCTTAATTAGAAGCAGCAGCAACTTTGCTGGTATTCTACTCAAGTACAAGTTTATAACAAAACCTCTTTTATGGTTAAGAACTTTAACAGAAGTTTATTTGAAAAAAAATTTACAACTTCTATGCAAGTAGAACTTCGCCTCAGCTCAAAAAAACGGAATATCCTCTAGTTTAATTAACGCAGCGTCAGCATCGCTTAAGTCAGCACCAATTAGATTTGCCCCAGTTAAATTAGCTCCGATTAAGTTAGCTTCGGTTAAATTTGCCCGTCAGCTCCATTTAAGTTAATGTCAGTCAGTTTAGCTTGATAGAAACAAGTACCGTACCGCTCAAGTCAGCATTATTTAACTGGGAATGAGACAGGTTGACTCTGCTCAAGTCAGCACCAGAGAGGTTAGCACAACTGAAAACAGTACTAGCCAGGGAAACTCCCTGAAAATCGAACTTTCTACCAGCAGATCTAAGCAAAATTTGTGGCGTTTTCATTTCTTCAGGTTTCCTAAATTGCTAGTTTTAGGCGGCATAGAGTTCTGGCGTAAGTTATAGTTGAACCCTACGTCATGAAATCACCTTGACTGTAGTATTAATCTGTCATAATCTCTTAGATTATATTCAAGGCAAAGCTAAGTGTATTGATCTACTAACGGTGACTATGCGGTCACTTTCGCCTCTGTCAGGTAGTTACTGAATTATTGGCAATGGCATTAATGAGTTCGCACAAAAATGACCAATACTCAGTTCTAATTATTCTTTAACTAGAGCTGACAAACGTTAGCAATTCTTTGTTTAGCACCTAATCAATGGCAAATATTGTAATTCCAAAATAATCTCTGATTTGAAACTTTCAAAAAAAAGTTTATCGTACTGTTTTATTAAGGGAATTTGATAACTCATTTTAATTACGACTTGCCTAGGATAAACCCTTGTTGATTTTAAATTGATAATTTCACCAGACAAGCCAACTTGCAAAACTTGAAAATACTTACCAGTAACTTGACTATTTATCGTTAGTGTGAATTCAATTTTTCTCTCTGTGGTAGCTTCTTTGGTAGAGTAAAATCTTGAAGAGGCGATGGCATCAGATTACGCTAACCTCTTGTAAAGAATAGACCTAAACAATTATCTGCAAGCCCAATTCAAACCGCTATGCCATCTCCAACTCTAAAGTATGCTTACTTTCCTGGCTGCGTTGCCCAAGGTGCCTGCCGGGAGCTTTATCAATCTACTAGCGCTCTCGCCCTGGCATTAGGTATTGAACTGCTCGAACTCAAAAAAGCCGCCTGTTGTGGTTCTGGTACTTTCAAGGAAGATTCCCAACTGCTCGAAGATACCGTCAACGCTCGCAATATTGCCCTAGCAGAAGAACTGAATTTGCCACTTTTGACCCACTGCAGCACTTGTCAGGGGGTAATTGGTCATGTAGATGAGCGGTTAAAACAATCTCAACAAACAGACCCGAAATATTTACAGCAGGTCAATGGACTGCTCAAGCAAGAAGGCTGTTCACCTTACCGAGGCAGTACAGAAGTCAAGCATTTGTTGTGGGCGTTAGTGACTGATTACGGACTCGAAGCTCTACAAGAACGAGTTACTCGCAAGCTGAGTGGACTCAAGTGCGCTGCTTTCTATGGCTGTTATTTACTAAGGGCACAGCAGTCTATCCCCTACGACGACCCTTTCCGACCAGAATCAATGGAAAATGTGTTTCGGACAGTCGGGGCAACACCAGTTTATTATCAGGGTCGCACCCAGTGCTGCGGTTGGCCGCTTTCTAGCTATGCTCCAGAGCAATCTTTCCAGATGGCTGGAGGACATATTCAGCAAGCCATTGATGCTGGGGCAGATTGCTTGGTCACACCTTGTCCTTTATGCCACCTTAACCTTGATTCCCGTCAACCAGAGGTAGAGAAAGTGATTGGTCGTCAGTTAGGATTACCAGTATTGCACTTACCTCAGTTGGTTGCTCTGGCACTAGGAATTAGCCCCAAGGAGTTGGGTTTAGAGCGGCACATTGTTTGCACTAAACCTGTGTTAGAGAAACTAGGATTTTAAGCTCTAAAAATTTTGCTGCACATACTGTAAAATTCCAGCTGCGATCGCATCGGCAATTTGACTGCGGAAAGCCGGGGAAGCGAGTCTCGGTGCGTCCTCTCGACCAGTGACAAAACCAACTTCCACTAAAACAGCAGGCATGGAAGTTCTTCTAAGAACATAAAATCTCGCCTGTCTAACTCCCCGGTTTCTTACATTTAAACTTTGCAGCATACTGTTATGAATTGTTTGGGCAAGACGCCGACCACGAGCACTGGAGTAATAATAAGTTTCTATGCCGTTAACATCTGGACGGCTTAAACTAATGGCATTAGCATGAATACTCACAAAAATAGTAGCGCGTGCCCGCTCGGCCATTTGAACCCGTCCGGCAAGACTAATAAATCTGTCATCGGAGCGGGTCATGACGACTTGTAGTCCCTGTTGCTCTAGGATAGAGGCTACTTCTCGGGAAATGGGAAAAATTACATCTTTTTCCTGCAATCCACCAATGCCAATGGCTCCGGGGTCTTTGCCACCGTGTCCTGGATCAATGATCACTAAAACACGACTGTTAGGGACACGATAACGGCCAGCTGACGACCTTACCCTCTGAGGCGTTGTACTCCTCTCAGGCTGTGGCACCGGAATTGAGCGACTACGAGGCGATTCGGCTCTTGGCTGCTGCAATTGTAGTGCTAGAAGTTTGTCATTGAGCTGGTTGAGTTCTCCAATTTGAGCATCCCGGCCAGGTTCTACGAGAATCACCACAGTGCTGGGGTCTTGCTGTCTTAGTCGCACCTGCGATACTGAACTACTAGAATTTAGCTGAGGCCCCTTAACCCCATCATCGAGTTGAGCAGAGGGAATCAGAATACGGTAGGCATTAGCTGAACTATCCCAACTGCTGCTTGCCCTAATGCTTTGGTCAGCCCTAATTAACAGCTGAGTATCGTTATTAGCCAGTTCAACAGACTCAATCTTGGCCAGTCTCCTGGCGGTTTCAGCAGAAGAGGTTCGTTCCTCAGAACCACCGACCTGGAGGGCAGAGGCGCTCTGAGGTACAATCACCAGGCCACCGACACCGCTATAACTCACCTGCCAATCTGGAGAGTCTCTGGCCACTTCCAACCTGACGCGAATTATCGCTGGTGAGTTCTGCTCTTGGGAAAATTGAATTTGATTAACCCCGTAGAGATTGACCAGTATCTCTTGGTTGAGCAGATTAGCAGGCAGAGTAATACCCTCGACTTCAAAATCTATAGTACGAGTTGGGCTACTGCGTCTTGCTTGCCGAGAACGACCTCTTCTCACCCTGACTTTTTCAGGTTCACTGCTGCTAGTCCGAATGAAAAAACCATTCCGTGTCACCTCAAAACTCGGTGGTAGGTTTCTTGAGGTTGCTTGTTGATCAGTAGTTATTACTTGAGGAGAAGATTGATTGTTGGAGGAGGCAGAGATTACTGATGGTGGCGCTGTCCTTTGAGGGGTTGGCAATTGCACTGACCATTGACGAGGAGAAGCACCTTGAAATTCGACCTTTTGCGGATCTAAGAAATAACCAGGTGCTAACTCGACGACAATGCGAGTCGTCTGAGGGTCAAACTGTCCTACTCGGATTTCGCGAATTTCCCCTGTACCTTGCTGATTGACCGTCCGGCGTTCCAAGGTTGTACCAGGCAAATCGATGACCAGACGCGTTGGGTTAGTAATTAGTTGCGCTTTGGGTTGCACGCCACCGTCCGTTACTAGCACTAACCGATTTCGATTTGTCTCAAAACGCCAAGAAAGGAGTTTGGCAGCTTCGGCGGCAGATGAACAGAGGACAACGCTCCAAAAACTTGCAAATACCAGTAACCACTTAAATCTCATCATTTAATTGTTGCTTCTTAGAAGAACCTGGTACTCCTTCACTTAGGGAGGGAAGAAGCAGAGAACCTTTTACCATTTCACTTTAAAGTGTTGACACGCATCATTTGATTAGGGATTCAGGCGTTAGGAGTCAAAGATTAGGCACTAAAAAAATAACGACAAGCATCAGCGGCGACAAGCTATCCGGAGCTTAGTCAGCGGTTAACGGTCTGTCCGGTCCCTGATACATTTATTAGACTTTGTATAAAAGTGTGATGCCTAGGGGCTTGCCAACCACCCCATCTCGCGTAGTCGCTTCCAAGCTAAGTGAATGTGACGGGGTTCAAACATTCGTTTGCGTGTGTTCCAAGCATGAACCTTTGTGACAACCTCTTCCTCAGTTACAGCCTTTTCTTGAGTAGCAACCCAATGAACAGTAGACAATAACTCCATCCCAAAAGTCGTCTCAAATCCTTCGATGAGATCCGCGACACGGGCAAACCTAGCCTGTGTTGCCTCATGCTCTGTTAGAAATGTTTCAGCTTGCTCAGAAGCATAGGGCTTCAACTCCAATGGTTTATCTGGTCGATCTTCAGCATCACCATAACCACTTATAAAATGCCCTTCAATATGACTAAGGACATGGCGTAGATTCTCAGCATAAGGTCCATAGGGAGCCTTGTGATAATTTAGACGCAGAGGTTCACCAGCTTCTTGCATAAAGTACATTAGCTTGTGTACTTCCAGAAGAGTAACAGTAGGGTCCATAACGGCTGCTAAGTAGCGGCGCATCAGTCCTAGCAACGCCGCTCGTCCAACAGTCATGTTCGGTACTTTGTTCTCTCTGACCATTGCAGTAGCTTGGGGCGCTCCGGCAGGCTCAAACAGAAGAATATCTACCTCTGGTAAGGATTGCAAAGCTTCAATAATTAGTGGTCGCACTTCTTCCCAGTTCAAACCACCCAACCCACAACCCAATGGAGGAATTGCAATCGAGCGAATCTGCTGCTGCTGTACAACGTTTACTAAGTCTGCAAGCCCTGATTTAATGTCTTCAATGCGGCTTTTGCCTTTCCAGTGACGCTTAGTGGGAAAGTTGATGATGAAGTGGGGATTATACAAGCGATTGAGGTCATGTATAAACATCTTGCCAGGTTGCACCTGATGAGCTTTACAAGCAGCTTCATAAGCTTTGAAGTTTTCTGGAAAGGCTTTCCGGAATTGCAGTGCAATACCTCGTCCCATGATGCCAACACAATTCACTGTGTTAACCAACGCTTCAGTGTCGGCTTTAAGGATGTCACCTTGAGTTAGCTCAATCATGGGTTGGCGTCTCCGATCAAAAATACCAGCTAGGCTCTATATCTATAACGGGTTGATGCCCGACGCTTGTCAAAGCCGTTTTAACTTTTGTTGCCATCGTACTATTAATTGTCCCAATTTTCTCAATCAGCGTCCACGGAAAGACATCAAACATCAAAAACTCCGCTTGTTTGCCTTCCTTGACCTTGGCATCACGAAAATCTGTAGACGCAACAGCAGCCCAGTCAATCTTGCTTAGTTTGGAGGGATGATTATAAAAGGTAGTTAAGCGAGCACCGGCATTACCATCACTGAAAGCCCAATGTACTGTGTTTAAATTTGCCCAGTGGATTACTGTCAGGACTTACGCAACTGTCACAAGCAAGGGCGTAGCTACGCCGCGCCAAGCGCTAAACAACTAGAGGACAAACATGGGAACATCCGGACGTTTGAGTTGCTGAACTAAATAATTTGACAATAATCCATGTTTAATTTGATAAATTGTTTGACTACTTTTATAAGCTAAATCTTTGAGTCTAAGCCCAACTAAAATAGCGCAGGCAATATGGTTTCTTTGAAGGCGACCCTTGCGACATTGACACGATTCAATCCCAGTCAATTGTTTTAATTCTCGATGAAACTCCTCAACCTTCCATCGAACCTTACACACTTTTTGTACAACGTCCGTAGAATCTTGAGATAAATCGTTTGTAGCGATAAAATCCGTTCTGTCGGTGGAGACAGTCACCCGGAATAGTTTCACTTTTTTAGCACCTGGGAACTTTTTTATTTTAACTATTTTACCGGATTTCAACTCCTGCTCATCCCAAGATAACAAATCAACTTTTTTATAATTTTCTTGACCTGACGTATCATCAACAAGCCGATTACGTTTCAGAGGGCAATAATAATATTTCCCTAAACCATCAATATATAACATCAGTTTGTTGGTTGCATACCAAGTGTCCATCAAGACAGCTTGAAACGGCAAAACCTTATGATACACAAGGTTTTGTAGCATCTCTATTACATGATCTATCTTGGTTTTTCCATCTCGGTCTGGGTCATAAATACGATAGTCCACTACCCAAAACTTTCCGAGTTCATGATTGACATATATACAATTTATGACACCAATTCCTTGGATAACACCATGTTCATTGCCACTATACTGCCGTTTACTTGTCTCTATTTCTGTGGCATGTCGTTTATCAAGTACTGTATCATCAAACACGACATATGAATTCTTATTTATTTCGATGATATCTTTGAGATTATCCCAAAGTAGACGCGGTGTTAGCTTTTCATTTTTGAGATAGCGGTTGATTTTATCATGGCTAATCTGCTCTAGATGCTCTGCCAAATTTGTCAGAGTATAATTAATTTGACTACTTAACAAATACTGACAATAGTTAAGTTTAGTAAATCTCATCAACTAAAAGATTTTTTTATGCGTCCTCAACTAATTTTCTCATGATTTGAAGAATACTTAACATAGCCAATCACTGTTACTAATTTCAGCAATGCCATCTGGGTACGCCACTTTGACATAGTACATAAATACTATAAAGTTGCGCTCACGCTGTGCCAGTTGCGTAAGTCCTGACTGTATTGAAGTCGGCTTGGAGGTGGACAATAGGTTGCTGACCACCCCTGTAGCTAACCTCTGGATGATTTCCCATGTGCAGAATGTAGAGCATGATGGAACGTGGGCAGAAGTAGAACGGCACATACTGTCCCACCATTGTCCCTGAATGGCATGAAACCTCTATCTCATTGAGTCGTCGCTGCTTAATGGTAGACATCCCCACCAATGAACAGGTGAGTCCGTTGGCAATGCGGTTTGCATCCGAAACCAATCCCATACTGGCTACAATGGTGGGCAAATTGTCTATATGGGTGATGTGATAAAGTTTGGGGCTAGAGGGAACCGATGCCATGTGGCATTATCCTTTGAGCAAATTCCGTCGCTAACTACCGCTTGACCCTATCGGGTACAAGCGTAGGATGCGCGACGGTCAGGATTTATCAGCTTTACCGTGATTCTTAATGTAAGTAATTAGTACATCAATACTGGCACTAGCTCCTACAGAAATAATCGTCGAGCCATCGTTCCAAAATTCACCACCCCAAAGATATTCTTCCAAATAGTCACCGTACTCCTTCCGCATTCGGCGAGAGGATACGGATTTCACATTTTTGATCAAGTTAACGGGACTTAAACGAAAATAAAGAGTTAATAAAGGTATAATTTAGGCATGGCAGCCATTTGACATTAGAGTGTAAGACAGGAAAGAGACAACCCCCGCCGCCATGCCTCCTTGCTTCGATAGATGGTGCAAACGCTTTGATGATGTCTGGAGACATCAAGCGCAAAAAAGGGAGTTTAGGAACTATATTGGGGGATTATTAGGGGAAAGTGAAGGAAAAAACCTGTCTCAAATGGCGGATAACGCGGTGGGAGTGACTTACCACCGATTACATCATTTTTTAACGGAAGCCCCCTGGAATGCTCAACAGGTAAATGAGCGGCGTCTACTGGTGATGAATCAGTGTAGCCAACCCGAATAAGTAGAGGATTCACGTTAATTGTAGATGACTCAGGACATAGGAAAAGTGGCAATTTCACGGCGGGAGTAGGACGACAGTACATTGGAGAAATCGGGAAGACAGACAACGGAATAGTAGTGGTAACAACTCATCTATATGATGGGAAAAAAGCCTACCGTTAGATATAGAGTTATCTCAACACGCTAGTTCTTTAGCTGAAGGAAAAAAGATATTGAATTCCAGAAAAAGCCGGAGTTAGGCTTAGCATTAATTGACCGCAGCATGAACAGAGGATATCGACCGGGTATCGTATTAATTGATGCTGGGTATGGAAATAACACAACGTTTTTGCTGGAACTGGAAAAAAGGAAACTCAAGTATATAGGAGGATTAGCCAAAAACCGTAAGGTGATAATTGAAATAGGGATAAGTCAACGAGAAGAGATTCGCCTAGATAAGTTAGCCAAATCCTTGTCGCCAAAAGATTTTACCCCTGTTCAAATCAATCTAGATAAACTGAAAACCGTTTGGGTGGCTCCTGTAGAAGTTGAACTCTCACAGCTTGAAGGAAAGAGAACAATTGCTATCGTCATGAATGCCTCAACCTTCGACCAAGCTAGTGATGTTGACTATTTTATTACCAATGTTGAATCAACAAAAGCCACAGCCGATTGGATAGTAACTACCTACTCTCAAAGAAATTGGGTAGAAGTTTTCTATCGGGAAGCCAAAGGCTGGTTGGGTTTATCTGAATATCAAGTCAGAGATTATAGAAGCCTGATAAGACATTTCATGCTTGTGTTTTGTGCCTATACATTTATTTTATGGCACACTTTAACCGGAGGATTAAGACGGCGTTGGGCATCGAAACCTTTAAACACCTTTACTGAAGCATTAGAGGCGTTTCGGACAGCGATGTCTTTCCGTTTTATGGAGTGGTTGAACCACAATCGGGACGTATTCTTTGCTCACAAAGCTGCTTTGGGCTTTGTTTGGGCTTGAAATCTGTCTAAGTCCCATTAACCAAGTTTAATCCTGGATAAGCATCAAACAAGATGTGAATGTGGTCGCCTTCCCCACCCAGTTCAATAGGTTCGCACTCCCATTTCACCAGCAATGTAATGAGGATTTGCTTTAACCTATCCTGCATCTCTTGGGTCAAGATATCTTTGGGATACTTCAATGTGAGGATTAAGTGGTAGCACAACCTGAAAGTCATGTGATTTCTGGATTTTAGCTTTAAATTTTTCTCTTTATTCACTGCTACAATCATTGCATGGGCAATTCAATTGTACGCACAGATCGGTGGCAGTTAGCACCGACACCAGAGCAGGTGAAGCATTTAGAGCGAACAGAGAAGATGTATCGCTCCTACGCTCGTGCTTTGATTGGTGTCGTTTTCACTCACTTTGACCAAATAGTGAGTGCTGACTCTCCTTGTGCGGCAACTGAACGACTCATTCATGCCACCAAAAATAATCCCAATCCTCGATACCAATACTTGGGACGGAATTTTTACAAGTTTCCGTCCTACCTGCGTCGAGCCATTATTCAAGCCGCTATCGGGCAAGTCTCTAGTTTCGTGACTCGTTATTACCGATGGCAGCAAGGACGACGCTCCAAAAGAAATGCACTGCCTCCTATACTCAACGCCGTGACGAATTTGCACGTTGTTTTGTATAGAGGGCAGTGCATTTTGTTTGAAGAAGATTGCGTCCACATCAAGGTCTACAACGGTAGGGAGTGGACATGGGAAAAATAGGGGTAGTTGGACGCCGAGAACGTCACAAGCTCCCAAACTCTAAGAGTTTGTCACCATCACTAGTAATGAATCACAAAGGAGTGTTCTTGGCAGTTCCCTTCCAGATCACACCTCCTAAGATGGGAAAACCCAAAAAAGTTTGTGGTGTTGACCTCGGATTGAATACAATTGCGGTAGCCTCAATCGTGAGTTCTGACGGCACTGTGACTGCGTATACTGATTCTTCAATAATTGTGCAGCCGACATAGACCGAAGGGATAAGCGATTGCAGGCTATTCGCCACAAAGCCCGTTTAACGATGAGAAAAACGGGCAAGCTGTACAAGGGTTTTTGTCAATCGATTTACCGGAAGGCTCACAATATCAACCGTCAAATCTGTCAGTTAGTTTCTAGGCAACTGGTAGATTGGACAGTACAGCAAGGGGCTGAGGTTATCGTCCTGGAAAACCTTAAGGGTTGGCGACCCAAGGGTGGCAAGAAAGGCTCTACCTTGCGTCAGCGGTTCCATGGTTGGATGAAGAGTCGATTGGCTCAACTCATTACCGAAAAATTTGAAGAACTGGGAGGCAAGGTCGAGTTTGTTTTTGCCCGTGGTACATCTAGTAATGCTTTTGATGGTTCTGGGACTGTAAAACGTTCCAAATCCAACTATTCTCTGGCTACATTCCAGACTGGGAAGCGGTACAATGCTGACCTTAGTGCGAGTTACAACATAGCGGCTAGATATTGGCTGAAAAACATTAAACCCACTCGGAGAAATCGCAGTGGGTCTGTTTCGGGCAAAAGTTCCCGAACGGAACCGAGAATGCCGCCTACTCTGTCATTTATGGAGCTAGACGCCACGCTTCTATTCGTAAGAATGAAGCGTGGAGCATTCACACATTTTCCGAGTATGGCATCAATGCGTACGGAAACGAATCAGTTAGCCTCAAATTTTTGTAGGAAATTGGCCGAGAGTGGACTGACACAAAGAGCTAATTGCGAATTGCTGCCTCAATTTGAGTCTGGTCTAGGTCGCGACCAATCACCACAAGGCGCGTCTGCCGTAATTCACCACTGTTCCAGGGTCGGTCGTAAAAAGACTCAAAACGTTTGCCTACTCCTTGCAACACTAGACGCATCGATTTTTGTGGCACATCGACAAAGCCTTTAATGCGGTAAATTTCCTGCTGTTGCACTAACTTCTGTAGTTTATCGATTAGTGCTTTCGGTTCAAACGCTTGGTCACAGATTAAGGCAAGAGAGTTAATCTCTTCATCATGTTCGTGTTCTGCTTCATGGTCATGATGACTAGGACGACTATCTAAGTTATCTTCAACTGCTGCATTAAAACCCAGTAAGATTTCAGGAGCAATCTGCCCATCTCGGCAGGGAATAATCTTGACTCCTGAAGGCAACTGTTTTTCTAGCCAGTCTTGGATTTTGGCGTGAGTTGCTTGGTCAACTAAATCTACTTTGGTCAGTAATACCAAATCTGCACAAGCCAGTTGGTCTTCAAACAGTTCCTCAATTGGCGTCTCGTGTTCTAAGCTGGAGTCTGCTTGGCGTTGGGCTTCTAGGGCATCAAGGTCACCAACAAGGTTGCCAGCGGCGAGGGCTTGGCAATCTACTACAGTGATTACGCCATCGACTGTGGCACTATTGCGAATTTCCGGCCAACGGAAGGCTTGCACTAGCGGTTTAGGCAAAGCTAATCCCGAAGTTTCGATCAGCATACAATCAATTTGCTCCCGGCGCTTGAGCAGTTGTTGCATAGTGGGAAAAAATTCCTCTTGGACAGTGCAGCACAGACAACCGTTAGTCAATTCAATAATGTTATCTGCCGGGTTGCCTGCTTCGTCGCACACTTGGCAAGAACGTAGTAAATCGCCATCTATTCCTACTTCACCAAACTCGTTGACGAGAACAGCAATGCGGCGTCCCTGGTTATTTTGTAATAGGTGACGAACCAGGGTAGTTTTGCCAGCACCGAGAAAACCGGTAACGACGGTAACAGGTATTTTATGCATTGCAGAACTCTGTAAAGGATATCAAGAAGCAATTAACCGAGGATGGCAGAGGAGAGGAACACTGCACCAGCACCACCAATGGCGAAGCCGGCAAACCGCAGTGGCAATTTAGGTTCCTCGCCAAATTGCTTGATTACAGACTTGCTAACCCAGAATGCCACGAAAGAAATTGCTAGCTGAATTACAGTAAAGCCGACTAAATAAGCTGTCAGTGATGTCATTTCCGCCCCGACAATTGCCTCGCCGTAAGCATAACCGTGGAAAATTCCGGCTAATGCAGCCAAAGTAATTAGCCGGACTAGGTTGGGATATTCTTTCCTTGCCAGCATGACTCCGCAGCCAAGTACCGAAGCGGAGATGAACAACTCAGGGGTGGGCAAATTGAAGCCCATCAAGTGAATACCTGTTCCTGCCAAGGCTGCTAAAATGAATGCCACGGGAATAAAAATACCTCTCTGTTTGAGGGCTGCTAGCAAGCCAATGGCGACCACAAAGGCAAAATGGTCAAGGCCGATTACCGGGTGAGCAATTCCAGCAAGGAAGCCTTCTAAGATGTTAGAGGGCGTTTTACCACCAAAGGCATGGTGTGCCGACGCTGGGTTAGCAATTAATAGTAGACTAATTCCCCCTAAAAAGGAGAGCACTCTGACGTTGAACTCTGGGGTATTTATCCTGATTTTTGCAGTTTTCATACTTAACACAATCGATATTTCAGTTTTTGATAGGGCTAAGGGTCAATTGCAGCAGCAAAATATGGTTTAAGATACGTTGCTAAACTCCAATCACTCTGACTAAGACAACAAACTCTCAGGTTTGAGATGGTATTTTACCGATATATGGGAACGTGGCAGCAGATACAACATGTAACTTCACCACAGTAAGGAAGCAATTAGCGATTGCTTGGGTGAGAGTGATATTCCTCATGGAGAAATCGGGACTAGCAGCTTTTTCCTCTTAGCTGTGACTGTAGTCTCACCATTCCCAACTAAGAAAGAAAGTTGAATTTTCCCTTAATCTTGGATAACACCTGATAGGCAATTTTCCACTGATGCAGCTCTAGATTGTACAACCTCTCGTGTACTCACAAGTTAGTTACTAACTCAATGGTTCCCCTACTCAGATGATTGGGTTTTCCTGTTGGCATCGCTAGTCTTAACGGCGACTGTTCCCAACCCCTTAGTTTTGGCAAAGCTAAATTAACCATCATCCGTACCTCGCAGATGTGGGACAACATTACTTACCAGTGGGCGGGCATTCTGACTCAGAGACGAACTAGTAGTCTCATCACAGCTGCGGGACAGCGCCGGATTTGCACCGAACTTTCCCCGTTACCTCTGAATAGCTGTTTACTATCAGAACCAACTAGGCATTGTAACTGTATCATACTGGGGAGTCGAAGTTGTCTTCTTGTGCTGCGACTGTTTGCCATTCCAGCACAACCACTCTTGGAACGCGCAACTCAATAGATTGATTGTCATTGATTTGCAGGCAAAGGTTCAGCGCTACCGCCTTTGGTAAGCTGGTCAAAACGTCTTGAAAATTATACTGACCAACATTGACAGCTGGTGGATTTTGCGAAAACAGATCCTCAGCCTGGAAAATTTCTCCGCTATTGGTGATAATTTGCAGTGGTTGTGGATGAGTAATCTCTACAACACCAGGAAATCCCACCAATCGGAGACTAACTTTGCCAGGATTATCTAATTTTGCCCGTTTGAATAACACTACCTGCCAGGTATTACCTGTTTTATCTTGCAGGGTGTGTCTAGATTGGTAAAGTATTTGTCCTGGTGCTTCTTCCTGCTGGCGCATTGCAGCTACAGCTAATTGGTTTGTGAAGTTTCCTAAAAATACTAGAGTTGTCAGAAGCAATACTGCTAACAACAACAGCCTTGAGGAAAACTGTCTAATTTTACGCCCCACAAGTATCACCTTATTTAAGAATTAGCTACATTTTATTGATTCTCCAGTATGGGCTGTGATGAGAAATAAATTCCACATAAATTATTATTATTAATTTTTTTTGTTAGGATAACCCGCGAATATTAAAATAGGTAAGAATCGCCTGTCAATCAAAATATGTTATTACTCAAAGTGTTCAGATGAGCTGGTTAATCCTTAGACACTCAACACTTTATGGATATTTTAATTGTTGAAGATGAGCCGGAAATCGCCAAACTCATCCAGTTGACGTTAGAAAGAGAAGGGTTTGCCTGCCAGTGGTGCCGTGATGGACTGACAGCATTGCAAGAGTTTAGACAGCAACAGCCCGATATCATCCTTTTAGATTTAATGCTACCGGGTTTAGACGGGCTGGAAGTATGCGCCAGAATCCGCCAAAAGCCAGGTGCCAAAGACCCTTATATTATGATGTTGACAGCTAGGGGTGAGGAAATTGACCGCGTTATTGGTCTATCGACAGGTGCTGATGATTACCTAGTTAAACCTTTTAGTCCTGCGGAACTAGTTGCTAGAGTGAGGGCTTTATTACGGCGCAGTCTCCGTCACAGTGGACAAAGTTTGAGCCATCGCACCGAACATTTTACGGTTGATATGGATCAGCATACTGCCACACGCAACTTAAACTCTGATCAGCCAGAAGCGCTGGACTTAACCACCTTAGAGTTTAATCTCTTAGCAACATTTGTAAGTCAACCCGGTCGAGTATGGAGTCGCACTCAGCTAATTGACAAGCTGTGGGGCGATGACTTTTTTGGAGATGAACGGGTAGTAGATACTCATGTGGCAAGGTTACGCAAAAAAATTGAGCCGGATCCAGCAAAACCGACATTTGTAAAGACTGTAATCGGCGTGGGTTACAAGTTTGAAGACTCAGCGATCGCTTAATAATCGCAGGTGATTAATCTGCAAAACTCAAATCCGGAATCCTTCAATGAGAAAGACTGGTTGGCGTAAAATGAGGGCTTTGCCTTTGGCATCGCGCCTCTTACTCTCTCATTTACTAGTAATGATTGTGGGAGTAGGTACTCTAGTAATTATTGGTAAGCTGTCTTCTCCTCGCTTCTTTGTTACTCGTCTACAACAACTCGAAGGTAGGGGCGTTCTGTTGCGCTATACCCGTACCTACTTGGTAGATGTGTTTCAAACTACCTGGAATCGCAGCACCTTTTGGTCGGTAATTGCTGGTGCGACTGCTGCTGGTGGACTTAGCTACTGGATTTCGCAACGCATTGTCAAGCCTTTGACTCAGATTGAGCAAGTTACTCAAAAGTTTGCCTCTGGAGAATTGGGCGAACGACTACCAGCTAGTGGCATTCCTGAAATTAACCGACTAGCTAACAGTTTTAACCGCATGGCAGTTAGTTTAGAAGATGTAGAGCGCCGCAGAAGAGAACTAGTAAGTGACCTTACCCACGAATTACGTACCCCTCTAACAGTACTACGGGGTTATTTAGAAGAATTAGCGACTGAGCGTATCGAGGCAACACCAGAAGTGTATCGGCAATTAGCCAGAGAAACCAGACGTTTAGAACGTTTAATCAATGACTTACAAGAACTTTCCAAAGCAGAAGCTGGTTACTTGCCCATTAAGCTAGAATCGGTCAATTTGCGTCCTTTGTTAGTATCTTTAGTGCAAAGATTTGCTGACCAATTGCTCGAAGATGGCCCAATATTGCGCTTGGAATGTCCTGATCAATTGCCGAAAGTACTCGCCGACATTGACCGGGTAGAGCAAGTTTTAGTCAATCTTTTGGGCAATGCCTTAACCTACACCAAAGCTGGTTCAATTACTGTTAGTGCTGGCAAAGAGTTGGAGGGGGTAAAATCTTCCGTGTCTCGATTGTGGATTGCTGTGACTGACACAGGCGTAGGAATTGCACCAGAAGATTTACCCCATGTATTTGAGCGTTTCTGGCGCGGAGAAAAGTCTCGCAACCGTGACAGCGGGGGAACTGGTATTGGTCTGGCGATTTCCCAACGGCTGATTGAATTGCAAGGGGGGGAAATTGAAGTGGAAAGTCAAGTTGCCGTGGGCAGTACATTTCGGTTTTATCTACCTTTGGCATGACAATTATTCAGGTAGGCAATCTCTTTGCCTGATCTAAAAAAAGACCAGTAAAATAAAATTCTCCGGTTTTTTGCCTGCAACCTGGCGACAAGGAAGCAAGATTAATGTTCGAGAAACAACCGCAAGCCCTGCAACAGAAAGTCAAGTCATTGGCACAGCGATCGCTAAAGCTATCAGATCCATCTGGATGGTTTGAAGTCTTATACACTGAGGCAAACGGCAATTTTTCTCAAGTACCATGGGCGCGTTTGACAACTCATCCTTATTTACAAGATTGGCTCGACACTTATCACACGCCAGGCAATAATCGCTGTGCGCTAGTCATTGGGTGTGGACTAGGGGACGATGCCGAAGCTTTAGCCAAATTAGGTTTTCAGGTAACAGCTTTTGATATTTCACCTACAGCGGTCGCTTGGTGTCACCAAAGATTTCCTAATTCATCGGTAAACTACCTCGTCGCCGATTTATTGGCACTGGATCCTTCCTGGTGCCATGCCTTTGACTTAGTTTTTGAATCACGCAATATTCAAGCTTTGCCTTTGAGTGTGCGCTCCCAGGTAATTAAATCAATAGCCCCTTTAGTTGCCCCAGGGGGAACTCTGTTAATAATTACTCGTTTTCGCGATACAGACGCAGAACCTGATGGACCGCCCTGGCCTTTATCAGATCAAGAACTTGCCTTGTTTCAGGAGTTGGGATTGCAGGAAATCCGCCGCGATACTTTCTGCGAGTCTAATAACGACACTATTAAACAGCTTCGTCTGGAATACTACTTTGGTCAGGGATGAGTAAAAAATGCTGCTAAAAAGCTAGCGCCCACAACAAACAAGCGCTAGCTACTAAAGCTACTAAAAGTGCCAAAATCTCCCCACTTTTAACTGGAGAAATGTCATCAGACTACTGTCTTGGTGCCGGGAAGGCTCCGGGCTGCACAGTCAAATTAATATTCTGTTGCTGACGCTGCAACTCTAAGCTTAAGGTGTCGCCCACCTTGGTTTTTTGTACGTATTTCTGAACATCACTGGCATCTTTGACGAACTGATTGTCGATGCTGAGAATCAGATCACCAGGACGTAGTCCGGCTTGAGCAGCAGGTGAACTTCTCACCACACCAGTAATTAATACTCCCTCTTCTGCAACTACTTTAAAACCAGCATCAGGGTCGCCGTTAATATTTTTTTTCAAATCTGCTGTCAAGGTCACCATTTCAATACCTAGGTAAGGGTGCTCTACCTTACCCCGCGTTACTAACTGCTCTGCAACTTGTTGAACGGTGTTAATCGGAACTGCAAAACCTAAACCTTGAGCACCTTGAATAATTGCCGTGTTCATGCCAATCACTTCACCCCTAGCATTTAGTAAGGGGCCACCGGAATTTCCCGGATTAATGGCAGCATCGGTTTGAATAAACTCGACTCGTTTATCAGGAACACCTACCTGAGAGCTAGAACGACCAGTGGCACTAACAATACCAGTAGTCACCGTGTTATCTAAACCGAGGGGATTACCGATGGCAATGGCCCATTCCCCAGGCCGCAGTTGTTCAGAATCGCCGAAGGCAACCGTAGGAAGATTGTCAGCCTCAATTTTAATTAGGGCAACATCTGTCAACGGGTCGGTTCCTAAAACTTTGCCCTCAAAGGCACGACCATCCTTAAGAATCACACTAACTGTATCAGCTCCATCAACGACGTGGGCATTAGTTAAAATGTGACCATCAGCATTGATAATAAAACCTGATCCAGTTCCCCTTTCCACTCGTTCCCTTGGTTGATCCGGTGCTTGAAACCCAAAGAACCTGCGAAACATAGGGTTTTCAAAGGCTTCTGGAAGTTGACGGCTAACAGTCCGGGAGGCATTAATCCTTACTACTGCTGGTCCAACTTCTTGGACTACTCTTGTGACAAAATTAGCGTCTTGAGCTAAAGCTGACACAGGCTGAGCTGTTGGCAGAACATCAGTTAGAGTATCAGAGGCTGCCTGAGTTGGAGACTTAGCCGTTGGCAATAAGTTACGCGAGGCAAAATAAGTGCCGGAAAAGGCAACACCAGCTCCTAGGAAAAATAGCGATAGATAGGTTGCTACCTTTTTGAGACCAGAGGAGGAAGTGCTTTGAGATTTGGGTGTTTGACTATCTAGTACCATGAGATTTAAGTTGTTGTTGCAGTTAATCTGGATGACGCAGTGGGGCTGACACTAGGCAAAAGGTATATAGTAAATGATCGCTCTGGTGGCCTTTGGCATCACACAAAGACCTTTTGTCTGGTCAGCTGAATCTTTTTAGGAGAATACAAAAATCAAGATTACCTGCAGCTGACATTTATCACTTTAGACATTATCCGTTGCCTTCTAAAGAGAGGCAGATTTCACGGAATTGGCATTTCTAAGGCTCAAAGTACTTTTTTTATTAGTGTCACCCTAAATGAGGCACTACCTGAGTAGCTAGCTAATTAATACTTAGCTAAGTAAAAAATTCCGGACGTCGCAACTGAGCCAACTGAAGTCTTTTCTCTAGAGTTTGCCAGTCTTCTTTCTCAAGAGTCTCAATTAGTTGCTCTAGACTCTGGCGATATGACACTAGTGATCGCAGTAACTGCCTCTGATTATAACGCGCCATCATCACTCCTAGTTCTGGGTTACCGCCTCCCACACGACTGGTGTCTCGAAAACCAGAACTTGCTAATTTTTGGCTCAATAGGGAAATACTTGGCTCAGTCTCACTTAAACAGGCATCAATTAAGCTGTTACTGACCATTACTGGCAGGTGAGAAATCCAGGCTACTGCTTGGTCATGATCTTCTGGTGTGCAAATATAGACTTTTGTGGTGAGCGATCGCACAATTTCTTCGACAATTTGCAGTGCACTTGCTGGTGTTGTCTCAACTGGCGTCAAAACATAAGAGTTGCCAGCAAAGAGGTTCGGCTGAGCTGCTTCAATGCCACTTTCGGCTGTTCCTGCCATAGGATGTCCACCGATAAAGTTGGGCCACAGAGGAGCAACTTGCTCAACTACTGCCTGCTTGACTGAGCCAACATCCGTGAGCACCACCTCTGCTGAGAGATCAGGAATTAATTTTTCTACAGTGGGTGCGATCACTGCAATTGGCGTACAAATAAATACTACTTGTGCTTCTGCTAAAAGAGATAAATTAGTACTAGTGTGATCAGCAATACCCAGATCAATTGCCTGGTGACAAGTTTGTTCTTGCCGAGAAACGCCTAAAACTTGGTGACCTAATCTTCGCAAGTCTAAACCCAGCGATCCACCAATCAAACCAAGCCCGACAATCCCAATGTTCATGTTCCCGTGTTGTCAAAATTGAATATATTCCAGCATAAAATTCATTATTGCCTCATGCCGAAACAGTACGGTGATCGCTCGCACTGAGCATTAGAGTCCTTTCTGGTTCGCTAAAATTGGTTATTCAGTTTACTGGGTTAACAAATCTCTAAACTCACAAATCTGACTAAAAATCGGGAATTTTGCAGTTTCGGACGGTAGCTCAGTCTATTCCCAACAGAAACATAAAAAGCGAGTGATCCCGCAGACTATGCAAAACAAAGGCGATGCCGGCGGATAGTCCTCGCTTTCCAACTACATTCTCTTAGGGCTTGTTCATGGTAGCATCAGTAATGAAGGTCACGGAAATCCTTAGACAATATGCAGCGGGAGTCAGAGATTTTTCTGCTGTTAAACTTACAGGAATTAACCTAAGTGACGCTTTTTTGAGTGGCGTTAATTTAAGTGATGCTGACTTGAGTGTGGCTAACCTGAGCGGTGCTAATTTGAGCTGCACCGACCTAAGTCGCGCTTATCTAGGCATGACCAATCTTAGCGGCGCTAATTTATCTCAAGCAACCTTAACCCAGACTAACCTCAATGCCGCTAATTTGGCTAGGGTTGACCTAAAGGAAGCTCAATTGACTCAGAGCTTATTGATTCGTGCTGAGCTGAGACGTGCCGATCTAACTGGGGCAAATTTTGAAAAAGCCAACCTTAGTGGTGCTGATTTGCAGGAAGCTGATCTCAGACAGGCAAAACTCAGTAACGCTAGCTTAAACCAAGCTCGACTTCGAGGTGCTTTACTAGTTGCAGCCGTCTTAGAAGAGGCTTCTTTAAACGGAGCCGACTTGAGCCGAGCCGATCTTAGAGGCAGCGATCTCAGAAAAAGTGAACTAAAGAAAGCGAATCTGAGTCGCGCTAATCTCAGTGGGGCAAATCTGAGTGGCGCAAATTTGCGCTGGGCAGATCTTTCAGGGGCAAATTTGTCTTGGGCAGATCTCAGCGATGCCAAATTGACTGGAGCCAACTTAATCGGAGCTAATTTGAGCAATGCCAATTTGCCCAATGCTAGTTTAGTTCACGCGGATCTCACCCATGCTCGGCTGATTAAAGCCAATTGGATTGGGGCTGACTTGACTAGTGCAACAGTAACTGGGGCTAAACTCTACGCTGTTTCTCGGTTTGGTTTGAAAACAGAAGGAATCATCTGTGATTGGGTTGATATGAGTCCGGATGGTGATCGCCGGGAAATTATTCGCCTCTCTATCGATGACTCAAAAAAGTTTTTCAATGAAACCCTACCGACAGTGCAAATTGTTGTAGACGCTCCTTTGGATCTCAATGCTAATTTAGCTTTAGTATCGAATTATCATCAAATTGCTCGTATCTACCCAGCATTGATTAAAGCTCCCAGCGTCCAAGTCGGTGTTCGCAGAACTACTCTTACCTTCACGGCTAGTAATGCCGAGTTATTCATCATTGCTTACTTGGCAATTCTGCCTTTCAAAGATGCTGCTGTCACGCACCATAATATTGTTAACCTATTAAGCACACTCCGCTCACAAAATCTAGAGATTTTGGGTAGCAAAGAGCAAGAACGAATCGGTCAATTAATTGCCACTCTAAGTCAAAGTTTTGCTCAGATTGACAGTCTTAAGTTATCGCAGATTACACCAGAACCAAGTTCAGCAAGTAACTTTTTTGAGGCTCCCAGCCATACGGTGGTTACTAATTCCAGCGATCAAGCTTTGAATGTTTATGAACACCCTGCTTTTGGAAAACATTTGCTTGATCACAGTAGCCTGTTCGACTCTGGCAAAAGCGCTTTAACAGCAACAGCAAAACCGACGCTGCCGCCAGTGGCTACAGTAGTTGAATTTATCAAAACCTTTGAGTATCCAGCGTGTAATTCTTGATCAGCTTGACCAATTAAAAAAAACTAGCTCAACTTCTAAGGTGTTCACGTTAATTAACTCACCTCGAAGAAATCTGGGTGCGTCTTTACCATAAAAACGTCAAAATTCAAATAGCAAGTAAATGATTGCTACAGTCCAGTCAAAAATAAAAGCTGGATTGTCCAAAATGCTTGAAAATAAATTAACTCAAAAATAGAGAATTTAAATAGTAATTTTTAAACCTTAAAGCCCTTAAATTCACCTTTGGCATAATTGAAATAGAGTCACAGCTACCGCTCTTACTAGACCAACAGCAAAGGGCATGGTTTGCTAGTGTCCTGATGTCAATATAATGTTTAGAGCCAAAAGCGAACAGTTCAGAGTGATTGAGGCACAAGTCCATTCCTCTCTACACACATTTCTGCAAGAGCAGGGTCAACCCGGTTGGCCCCACAGCTTAACTATGGCGAGGCTGGTGGCAAGAGCCTTGCGACTGGGGCGTTCTGCCTTAATTCAGACAGGTTTGGAAACCTTGCATGCCACATCTGCCAATGCTTCGTACCGCTTGAGTTACTTGACACCAGCATTAATCTGGGAAAGACCAGTGATCTTGGTAGCACCTGGCTCAGTGCAGCAGCGGTTGTTGCGAGTAGAAATCCCTCGATTGCAAGAGTGGATTGGTTCCAATAAGAGAGTGTACGCAGGTGACAATTTTCCCGATGACAATTTCGATGGATTGCTGATTACCTCACCAGCATCTTGGCTGACAGACCGATTGTCCGGTAAGGGGTGGTTTCCCAGAAACATTCCTACTATTATCGATGGTGCCGATGAACTCGAAGAATGGGCAAGAAAGCAGCTTCAAGCCTGTATTCAACCCTGGGATTGGAATGAGCTGATGGGGGAGTTGCCCAACGAGGCTGACTGGATCCGGGAAATTCGCGTACAACTAACAAAAGCTGTATTTGAACACCCTCCTAATCCTTATGAGTGTTGCTTGATTGAGGCACCTGAACAAGCTCTCTTACGGCAAATGTTTGAAAAATTAGAGCTAGCAGCAAGTCTTGAGAGTACCTTCTCTCTACCAAAGTCTTGGAAAAATTTTTGGCAGTGCTGGCAACGCTCGGGTCAGCTAATGTGGGCAGAAATTGCTCGCTCTCCAGGTCAATTTTCTTTGTACTGTTCTCCAGTAGAAGTAACAACAGCATTAAGCTCGGTATGGTCTGAGCAGCCAGTAGTATTGATTGGTGGTTCGCTGGATCTAGAAAGATCAGCACCCGTTTACCGTCAACAACTAGGCTTAGGAGATTTGACTTGCTTAAAGTTCTCGCCAGATCGGCAAAATGAATTGATTCAACTCTATCTGCCCGATAGGTTACCCATGCCGAATACGCCGCCCTTTCAAAGTGCCCTGATTCAACAAGTTCGTACACTGCTGAACCTTAGTAGCCAGGCCAAAGGATCCGTCGCCATCCTTGTCGGAGATGTACCCCTCAAAGCACAGTTAGGTGCAGTAATGGCTGCCGAATTTGGCTCGCGGGTACGGGTAGAAAAGACAAGCCGAGATGAAAGAGGCATTCTGATCGCTGGCTGGGAATTCTGGCGACGCCATCAATGGGAACTCCTTGGGCCCCAACTGCTGATTGTTACCACATTACCAATCCCTTCACTGGAGAATCCTCTGGTTGCCGGTCAAGTGGCTTACTATAAGCAGCGTCGCTTGGATTGGTTTCGCTTATATCTCTTGCCTGCTGGCTTAAGAGAATTACAAAGAGCAGTTGCCTCAGTGCGAGAAGCTCAAGGCGTTGTTGCTATTCTCGATAACCGTGTGAACCATCGTAGCTACGGGCGTCAAGTTCTCTTGGCTCTCAGTCCCTTTGCCCGGATTAACTATCTAGATGAAAGTCTGTTTACGCATTTTATTTCTTGATCCCCAGCCAATTAATCAAGCGATCTCCCAAAAAAATCGGCATTTCTCGCTCAACAGTTGTGCCTCACACTTTATCTTTTCGTAAATGATCTAGAATTAGCTGCCGTCAACAAAGCTATGATCTAAGCTTAACTAAGTCTAGGCAAGCGATCATGGGTGAAGCTAAACGCCGTAAAGCCGCACTCGGAGAAGAGTACGGCAAGGAATCAAAAATCTTCCCCTGGCTACCGATTTCTAAAAGTCAGGGGGAACAATTTGTTAAGTGGACTACTAGGGGAGCCTGGGCTGGTATTGGTCTAATGGCTGTCCTTTGGTTGACTGTTAGGCTGATTGGACCAGCCTTTGGTTGGTGGCAAGTCAATTAGCTACCAAGGTAAGGCTGATTAGACCGGGAGCTAGGTTGATCGATAGTTGATAACAATTATTAGTTATAATTATTGATTGGATTAAAAAAATGTTATGGCAGCTTAACGGGTCTATACTAGACAAGTCCATCTTGGGATAGAACCTCAGTAGAGATAGCTAGCCTTAGTATGGAAACGGGAATTGCTGAGTGTTGTGGTTGATACTTTCGAGACAGCACTCAGCAAGTTAGTCTTGTTAATGCCAAGTTGAGAAGGACATCTTTCTCAAAAGTCTCGGGCTCTGGGATCGAGTTTTCCGAAAAGCTAGGGGGTAGAATCTTAAGAAAGTATAAAGCTCTAATATCTTAGAGTGGTGTTTGGAGGACAAACGTGTTCATACGACTTGCAGAACAACACCGTCAGTTCGTCCAGGATCTGGTTATGAATCTCCAAGCCTTGGCAACTGTACTAGAGAACAAAGGCTATCTAGCTTCCTGCTATACCTGCGGCAGCCAGATGAATAGTGCCTCTTTTATGGTTAGTCTAGGAGATAATCATCTGATTCGCTTCTTGGTGTCTGATTACGGCATCACCTGGACTGAAATGCGGGATGATCGAGAACTGATGAAGTTGGAAGGCGCTGAGGCGATTAACCAACTGCAAGATCTTGCAAATTTGGTTAAGTACCAAGTTCAGCCTTCTGAATCTTCTTACCGTCCAGTGACTAATTATGTCTAAGACTTCTCTGGGCGCTCCCAGAGCGTCTCAATGAAACCAATGCACTCTTGTGATTTCGACAATGGTGAGAAACGACTTACTGGTGGTTTACCTCACCCTTGCTTAATTACTCGCCTCATAAGGCTGGGACACTTATGTGGTTGACACTACTCCTTTTTCCATCCATGAAGCTATGGTTGTGAGGAGCGCGCCTACCTCGGAAGCGCTCAAGCTTTCTGGCTGCTTGAGTCTCATCTCGGAGTTTAGGTCTCAGTGTCTGTGACTATGGGTAAAATTGCCTTCAGAGAGGCTTGATGTGCCTTTTTACCTTCATGGATGTATCTGAAAACCTTACACCTCCGACAATTTCGTAACTACCGAGAATGCTTGGTAGATTTTGGCGCTCCAAAAACAATTTTGGTAGGGAATAATGCTCAAGGAAAGTCGAATCTACTGGAAGCAGTGGAGTTGCTCTCTACTCTCAAGAGCCATCGCTCAGGACGCGATCGCGATCTTGTTTTAGAGACTGCTGCTTATGGTCAAATTCGTGCCAACCTGGAACGTGTCTATGGCTCAGTAGAACTAGCTTTAACTCTACGCACTCAGGGACGGCGCACAGTCGCCCTAAATCGAGAGTCGCTACGCCGCCAGTTAGACTTTTTGGGTATACTCAATGCCGTACAGTTCTCCAGTTTAGATTTGGAACTAGTGCGCGGCTCTCCTGAACGGCGTCGTAGCTGGCTCGATTCTATCCTGATTCAGCTCGAACCAATTTATGCATATATTTTGCAGCAATATGGTCAGGTGCTGCGACAACGGAATGCTCTCCTCAAAAAAATTCGCAGCCAGGAAGCAGAAGGTAAAACTAATCAATCATTATCAATAAGCCAGATTGACGAACTAGGATTGTGGGATGCTCAACTGGCAACAGTAGGTTCTAGAGTTACAAGGCGTCGAGCGAGAATGCTGAAGCGGTTGGCACCCTTGGCACAAACATGGCATTCTCAGATCAGCGCGGCAACAGAAGTACTGCATGTCACCTATGCTCCCAACGTCAGCATAGAGCAAGATAAACCAGAAGCCGTACAAAAGGCATTTTTAGAAAAAATCCAACAGCGCCGCATCCCTGAACAGTATCAAGGTAGAACCCTTGTCGGCCCTCATCGGGATGAAGTTGAGTTCACTATTAATCAGACGCCAGCAAAATCCTATGGATCTCAGGGGCAGCAACGGACATTAGTGCTGGCACTAAAATTGGCAGAACTGAAGCTGATTGAGGAAGTAGTTGGGGAACCGCCCTTGCTGTTGCTGGATGATGTACTGGCAGAACTTGACCTGAATCGTCAAAATCAGCTACTAGAAGCAATTCAAGACCGATTTCAGACTCTGATTACAACAACCCATTTGGGAGCCTTCGATTCCCAGTGGCTCAAATCTTCTCAAATTCTCTCGGTTCAGGGAGGGCAAATCAGCAGTTTCTAGAGGAGCATCCCAAATTTGCCAAAACATTGCTAGCTCCCTGAAATTAAGGGAAGCAGGCAAAATGCCTGCGCTAAAAATTTACAAAAATGGGATGCTCACAGTTTCTAGAATCTATCTTAAAGATCAAAGTCCTTAATGTTTGTCAACTAGACGAATTGTAAAGGTCAATTTAGTGTCAAAGAACACTACAAAAGTACCCGGAATAAATAAAGATAAATTATTCGTGTAGCTTACTGTAAATAACTGTACTTATCTGTTGAACTCATGAATTCATATTTTGGTAATTAATACCAAATATATTTTTAATTAACTATATTTATTTCCCAAAAACTTCATTTAAACTTCACTAGATATTTATCGTAACTTTATCAAACTTTAATGCAAAATAGTTGACTAATTAACGGTTATAAGTGCCGAGTTATTGTTGTTAGTCATATTTTTTTGATGAGTACAAATTTATTTTTTTGTGGTCAGAGTTAAATGTTTTTTAATGTAAAAAAAAGTTCATTTTAATCTAGATTTTTCATAATAATCACGTGCTGATAATCTGCTCTCAGAAATGTCAAAAATTTGATTGGTATTTTTCTGATGCAGCTATAGTCAAATCTTCAGTTTTCCAAAGTTTAAATAGGGAAAAACATGACTGTTATTGATGGCAGAACTACTGCCAAGCCGTACGTTTTTAACGTTCCGGATGGTTCTAATGCGCCTCATTATGACCTCACTCCGCTACTGACAGTTGGTGATGAAGTCCCTCTTTTAGAAGGAGAATTCGGCAGTTATACTCCTAGCGAAACCCAAACCTTTGCCATGGCAGGGATTCCTGATGGCTTAGGAGTTACTCAAATTGATGATCTTTACTACGTCTGGGTAAACCAAGAGCTCGGTGCTTCTGTAACCACTGATGTGTCCTCTACAGTTGAGGGACAAATTAACGGGGCACGGGTCTCTCTGTTCATTTTTGATGAGAACTGGAATGCCATCGGTGGCAAAAACCTGATTGAGACGGTAGAAGCTGACGGCACAGTCTATACCTTGGATCTGGAGTCAGGTAACTACCTAGATGTTGATGGCAACCTGCTCAACGAAGGTGTATATGGCGAAGATATCGGCAATTTCAGCCGCTTTTGCTCTGGCTACTTAGCAGCCAAAGGCTTTGTCGATGAACAGGGCAACGAAATTCCTGTCTATTTTGCTCCCGAAGAAGATGGCGCTGCTGCTCGCGGTTGGGCTATTACTCCAGATGGTACAGCGACTGCTATTGAAGGTTTAGGTCGCTATGCTAAGGAGCAAGTTTTTGCTGCTTCCCAATATCGAGCCGATAGCCCTTCTGGGAAAACCGTCTTACTAAGTATGGAAGACAACGGCGACGGTGAAGTCTACATGTATGTAGGAGAACAAACCGCAGAAGATCCTAATGGTTTTTCAGACACTACTAACAGCCTTTATGTGCTGCGCGTTGAAGACAAAGAGGGCAATGTCTACAGCTATGAAGACATGCCTGAGAACGTGGAGGTAGTAGGTAAATGGATTTCAGTACCCGATCATGTAACTCTCAGCCCAGAGGGTGAAGTACTCTCAGACTGGGTCAACGGCGAATTCAATACCCTCAACGGTCAGCCTCCTCTGGTAATTGCTCACAGAGGAGCTAGTGGCTCGCGTCCAGAGCATACTCTAGAATCCTACAAGCTAGCAATTGAGCAAGGGGCAGACTTTATTGAGCCTGACTTGGTTGCTACTAAAGATGGAGTATTAATTACTCGTCACGAGAGCGAGCTAGCAGTTGTCCAACTCGATGAGAACGGCGAAATCGTTTTTGACGAGAACGGCAAACCAATCGTTACCTCAGAAACCACCAATGTTGCTGATTTAGAGCAGTTTGCAGACCGCTTGACGATCAAAGAGATTGATGGCAAGAAAATTGCCGGCTGGTTTTCTGAAGACTTTACCTATCAAGAAATTGACGAGTTTGTTCTGGCAAGAGAACGGATTCCGGGTACTCGTCCTGATAACGCCGAGTTCAATGATCAGTTCAAGATCCCGACCTTAGAGGATGTAATTAACCTAGTAAAAGAGGTCGAAACAGAAACTGGTCGCAAGATTGGCATTTATCCTGAAACTAAGCACCCCACTTACTTTGCCAAAGAGGGGACACTGCTGGATGGTACGCCGATCAACATGTCTCTGGGGCAAAAGCTGATCGACGTATTGGTGGAAAATAACTTCACTGACCCCGATCGCATTTTCATCCAGTCTTTTGAAATTGAAAACCTGATCGAGTTGCATGAGACCATCATGCCTGCTGCGGGGTTAGAGATTCCCCTGGTACAGCTTCTCGGCGACTTCACTGATGCCTCTGTCAATGAGGGTGGAGGTGGCTTCTCCGTTCCCTACGACGTTGTTTACAACTTCACCTCTGACAACTCCGACGCTAATCCCAGCGTATACGACGGCTTCCCCATCGAGTTTGACGCCAACACTTACTACGGTAACCTCGCTAATCCTGAGGTAATTAACTACATTGGCACCTACGCCTCCGGTTTAGGCCCCTGGAAAAACAGCTTCTTGCTTCGGGATTCCTTGGAAACACCCGTGGATGGTAACAGTGACGGTGTCGCTGAAATTAGAACTCAGCTCACAGGAGAAATCCTACCACTGATTGACTGGGCTCATGATGCTGGAATGCAGGTTCATCCTTATACCCTACGGAATGAGGAAAACTTCCTGACTCTGAATATTGATGGCACCCCACAAACACCAGAAGAAGAGTTCAAACAGTTAATTGAACTAGGTGTTGATGGTTTCTTTACGGACTATCCTGGAACTGGGAACGCAGTGCGCGACCAAGTCGTCGCAGAGTACGAAAGCGCAGTTCGCTCCACCAACTTCCGTCGTCTGGAGGATATGCATGAAGATCCTAATAATCCCGGCACTTTCTATCTAGTTACAACAGGACGTACTGAGAAAAACGGTTCTTTAACTGAGGACGCCGAAACTCCAGAAGAAGCCGACAACCCTTACGGAAAGCTGCATCGCTTTACTCTCAACCCAGATGACCCCACGGGGGAGATGAAGTTTGAATTTTTAATGTCGGGAGGTCCCGATCAGGGCGTCAGTTTCGATAACATGGTTGTCGATAGTAATGGCAATGTTCTGATTCAGGAAGACGAAACGGCTTTCGGCGGCGATGTCATGGACGCAGAGGGACGGGATGGTAGTGTTCTGTCTTATAACATTGCTGAGAATGAAGGCGTTGTTGGTGATGATCAGGTAACTTTCCTCTTCGAGATTGACCAAACCATAGAAGGAGCGGAGTTTGATAATGGTACTGGTGGCTGGGAAACCTCTGGCATCATTGAAGTCGATCCTAATGCTCTACCTGGTCAAAGCTCTTATCTGTTTGACGTTCAGGCTCATGGCATTAGGAATGATTCAGGAGTCTACGAGGGTCAATACGAGCAAGGCGGTCAGTTGCTTTTAGCTAAACCCGCAGCAACTGTGTCTGGCAGTGGTGTGCTTGTTGGTGGCGAGAGCGGCGAGATCCTCGAAGCTAGTGCTGGTAACGATACAGTTGCTGGTGATGAAGGCGGTGATTTGATCGTCGGTGGCGATGGCGACGATGTACTGCGCGGAGATCGTAATCGTCGCTCATCTGGTGGCAGTACCGGAGGAAACGACGAGATTTACGGTGGCGCTGGCAACGATCAAATTGGTGGTAAAGGCGGCAATGATTTCCTCTTTGGTGAGGACGGCGACGACCAAATTTGGGGCGACGACGGCGACGATTTGCTGCGGGGTGGTCTTGGTAACGACACTCTGACTGGTGATGACTTCTCTGGTGGCAGTGGTAGCGATACCTTTGTTCTTGCCATAGGTGAAGGCACTGACACAATTGTTGACTTTGAGATTGGCGAAGACTTCCTTGGTTTAGCAGATGGTCTCACTTTCGAGGAGTTGTCTTTTACTCAAGATGGTAGCAACGCCTTGATTAACTTCAGTGATGAGACACTGGCAATTTTGAATGCGGTTCAGGTAAATGACTTGATTGCTGATACTTTTGTCGTTGCTTAGCACTTTGACTAATAATTTAGCTTCTTTACTTGACGTTTAGAAAGTGTTGGGGGAGGTTTTTCTCCCCTAATCTTTATTGCTGAATACTGAAAAATTAAGTAAGTCGGCTTATGGTTGACATGACAGTGGCTATCTGTACCTACAACGGAGAAACCCGCTTACCTAAGGTTTTAGAAAGATTGCGATCGCAGTCTCTAACGGAGCATTTTTCTTGGGAAATTATTGTTGTTAATAACAACAGTACTGACCAAACAGCAGCCGTTGTTCAAGAGTATCAATCTAATTGGTCAGAAGCTTATCCCCTGAGATATTATTTTGAATCTAAGCAAGGATTAGCTTTTGCTAGGCGACAAGCTATCAAAGAAGCTCAGGGTTATTTAGTGGGTTTTTTGGATGATGATAATTTACCTACATCTAATTGGGTTAGTGCAGTTTATCGCTTTAGTCAGTTACATCCTAAAGCTGGAGCTTATGGGAGTCAAATCCAGGGAGATTATGAAGTAGAACCACCTGCAAACTTTAAACAGATAGCTTGTTTTTTAGCAATTATAGACCGAGGTGATCAACCTTTGCTCTATGACTTTCGTGGAGGCTTACTTCCTGCTGGTGCAGGATTAGCTATTCGCAAGCAAGCCTGGTTAGATCATGTTCCTGAAGTTCCTCTTCTTAAAGGTGTATGTGCTTCCTCTCTCTTATCAAAAGGAGAAGATTTGGAGACATTATCTTATATTAGAAATGGGGGCTGGGAAATTTGGTATAACCCTGAAATGCGCATTTATCATCATATTCCCCAATGGCGTCTTGAAAGAGAATATTTAGTCAAACTTTTTCGGGGTGTTGGCTTGAGTCGGCACCGGATCCGCATGCTTCGTTTCCAAGTTTGGTGTAGACCATTTATGCTCATATTGTATTTCGCTAACGATCTACAAAAACTTATTATTCATTTTTTTAAATATCAAATCTTTATTGATACAGATCTTATTATTGCTTGTGAAAGAGAGTTACTTGTTAGTAGTCTAATTAGCCCTTTTCATAGTAATTATCGATGAATTACCAAAAGATCTAAATTAATAAAGAATTTTTTGATCAACTTCTTATCTTAAAATGACCGATAAATTACCAAGAATTTATTTCTATATCCCTCAAAAACATTGGCCTAGTACGATACCAAAAAGTGCTGATAGTAACTGGAAAGGCTTTGGCATTGGCATTTATGCCTGGACTTTACAAACTTACCTCCGTCTAAAAGCAGATGGTTTTCCCTGTACACTAGTAAGTGAGTTACCCAGTGAGGGAATTGTCTTAGCACACCGTAACTCTCTAAGGGTACATAAAAGCAATTTCCAGCCAACACCTAAATTATTACTAGTTTGCCTAAAAGCAGAATTAAAACCTTATCCCGGTGCGCAACTGCATGTTGTGCAAAACCCTTTAGAAACTAAGACTTTCAGGAACAGTTACTATCTGCCCCATTGGCCACAACCAGCTTTAATCCCTCGCGATACAGCGCGGGGAGATCGCTTTGAGAATATCGCTTTTTTTGGTCACAAGGTCAATTTGGCACCAGAACTATTGCATCCTTACTGGCAACAAAAACTTGAGCGTTTGCATCTGCGTTGGTATCCGATAATCAACCGTAACCGCTGGGATAGTGATCGCGAAATTGATGATCGTTGGCATAACTACAGCGAAATTGACGCTGTGATTGCTGTGCGTAGCTTGAATCAGCAACAACTCTACTTGAGCAAAAACTACCTCAGCAAACCTGCGACAAAACTATATAACGCTTGGCTAGCAGGTGTACCTGCCATACTTGGCAGTGAATCTGCCTATCAAACCGAACACCGCAACGAACTTGACTACTTAGAAGTGTCTTCTCTTGAAGATATATTATCAGCTTTACAGAAACTGCGTGATCATCGAGCTTTGCGTTTAGCAATGATCAAAAATGGGCAAGTCCGCGCTCAAGCAATATGTCCCTCTCAAATTACGGTTTTATGGCGTAATTTTTTAGAAAATGTCGCCATCCCAGCTTATCATTGTTGGTGCAGTCAATCTCGATGGTCTCAGCAAGTATTTTTGGGAAGTAATTATCTGGCTTTCAACTGGCTGCGTATGCAAGATAAAGTACATCATGCACTAGCGACACCCCTAGATAATTCCTCTCAAAAACGATTGCCTAGCGAGATTCCTGGTTGATGAAACTTTTTTATTACCAACGTCAAGATGGAACAGCTAATTTCGGAGACTCCCTGAATCTTTGGCTATGGAAGCAATTGCTCCCTGGCGTCTTTGACGAAGATGAAACTACTGCATTTATTGGCATAGGAACTTTAATTAATAATCTATTACCTGATCGTGTACCAAACGCTAAACGAATAATCATCTTTAGTTCTGGAGTTGGCTATGAAAAAGGTACACCTTTAATTGATGACTCTTGGAAAATTTATTGTCTAAGAGGTCTATTATCAGCCCAAAAGTTGGGCGTTCCTGCTTCTTTAGCCATAACAGATGGTGCAATCCTCGTTAGACGCCTCTTCAAAACTGATAGTATAAAAGTCAATCGCTTCGCTTTTATGCCACACATTCATCATGCTAATTATGGCAGTGACATCTGGAAATCTATCTGTACAGAAATTGGCTTTGCCTACATCGATCCACGCTCTCCCATAGAGCAAATTTTGTCTGCTATTAACCAAACAGAAGTTCTACTTGCTGAAGCCATGCACGGTGCTATTGTCGCCGATGCTCTCCGAGTTCCTTGGATTCCTGTGTGTAGCAGCGCCAGAATTTTAACTTTCAAATGGCAAGACTGGTGCTCCTCGATAGAGGTAAAATATCAACCAAAATACGTCATGCCTTGGGGAGATATTTATCCACCAGTAGCACGGGGTATTCGTTCTTCTTTTCGAGCTACTAGTCATTGGGTTAATTGGCTGCAACAAGATAAGTTTCGCTTTTTAGGAAAGATATCTACTTCTCAGCAGAAATTAATTGCCACGCAGTTAATGTATATTGCCCAGAATACTCACCCGAATTTAAGTACTGAGCAAAGGATTGAACAACTTACTGTTGCCCTAGAAGCAAGGCTAGCTCAGTTTAAAGCTGATCTGGCTTGGCTCAAATAAGTTCAACAGAGGCTGAGGAGTAAAGCGATCGCTTTTACACTGAATCAAATGAATAAATTAGATGATTTGAAATTTTAGGCAATTCCTTGCCCCTCCTCCTCCTTGTCTCCCTTGATCCCTGATTGTGCAACGCCCTTATCTGTCTCAATACTGTACCTAACCTTACCCCCTGAAAATCAGCAGGCATAGCGATGAGTTATGGTAGTTGTTAAATTGGCGCGACAGCGGACTGGTTGCCATGAAAAAGTTTCTCTTAGTGTGTTTGTTTGTATTAACGCTGGGTTTTGCCTTATTCAACTTTAAAGGGCTGGCAAATCAAGGCGAATTTGAGTCGATTGTGCTGGATTTTCGAGATGATATCCCAGCAGCCCAGATTGTTGAGCAGGTAAGAGCGATCGCTCAACAATACGATGTTAATCCCCAACTCAATAGCGAATTTTCTGTTACTGACAATATTTACATTTTGCGGGGTGACAAGCAATTACTCCGGGCTCTAAAAAATTCCGAACTCTCTAAGCAAACGGAATTTATGGAGCCGAACTATATCTATAGTCTCCCAGAACCCTTGCTGACAGACTCATCTGAGTTCGATAGCAATTTCCTTGGGACGCTCAGCCTCAGTAGCCCCAATGATCCTTTATATAGCCAGCAGTGGAATCTGCGTAGTATCAACATTGAATCAGCTTGGGAAGAAACCAAAGGTAGTGGCATCACCGTAGCCGTGATTGACACTGGTATCAGCATCGTCCCCGATTTGAAAGATACCAAATTTGTTGAAGGCTACGACTTTGTTAATGACCAAGTTGAGGCCATAGATGATGCAGGTCACGGAACCCATGTTGCTGGTACAATTGCCCAAACTACCAACAACGGCTATGGTGTCGCTGGAATTGCTTATGAAGCCAGCCTCATGCCCTTAAAAGTATTAGGTGCCAGTGGCGGTGGTACGGTGGCTGATATTGCCGAAGCAATTCGCTTTGCTGCTGATAATGGTGCAGACGTAATTAACCTCAGCCTGGGTGGTGCTGGTGAAAGCAAGCTCATGGAAGAAGCAATTGACTATGCTTACCAAAAAGGTGTTGTTGTTGTGGCCGCAGCAGGTAATGCTAACACCAATGCCGCATCTTATCCTGCCCGCTATCCCCACGTCATCGGGGTTGCCGCGCTAGATTCAGTCAATATCAAAGCACCCTACTCCAACTTTGGCGCTGGTGTAGATATTTCGGCCCCTGGTGGTAGCGAAACAGGCAAGATTTTGCAAGAAACCATCAACCCAGAAACACTGCAACCCACCTTTGCTGGTTACCAAGGAACCAGTATGGCTGCTCCTCATGTTGCTGGTGTTGCTGCTTTAATTAAAGCTAGTGGCATCCAAGAACCTATAGAAGTTCTCAATGTACTCAAGCAGTCTTCCCGCCATGTTGAAAGTGACCCCCTCAACCATTTTGGTTCCGGACATCTAGATGCGGCTGCTGCCGTGAAGCTTGCTTTGCGGGGACAAATTACCTTCCATGACTTTTTCCGCTGGTTAAGAGATAACGGTTATCTCAACCCCCGCTTCTGGATTGATGGCGGCACTATTGCACTGTTACCTAAAGTGGCGATGGTTTTGGGTTCCTACCTCTTTGCCTGGTTCCTGCGAAATTATTTTCCTTTTGCCTGGAGTTGGCCGCTGAGTACTGGTTTAGTTGCGGGTAGCAGTGGTTTGTTCTTCCTGAAAGGTTTCTACATCTTCGATTTGCCCCAGTGGCCCTTCCGAGTTATGGGTAGTTCACTCCCAGAACTTGGCAGCGCTATTCAAGGTAGCAGTGCGCTCAACCCAATTTTTGCCAGTGTGCTGATTCCTTTTCTGTTAATGACGCTGTTCCTGGGAAACTCGCAATGGAAGTGGCTAGCAGTTGGTTGCACTCTTGGCGTCGCCAGTTGTTTAGCGATTAGTGCGGTGGTTTCACCGAGTGTCATGTGGCTGGGTTCAGGCATTTTGGCTCGCATCTTCTTAGTTACCAATGCCTTACTCTGCTATGGACTTGCCTATTTAGCATCTAAAGGAGAGGAGAAAATTGCATGAGCATTAGTGTAACTGGTGTGATCGAACATAAAGGCATTGGCCCAGGCACCTGGGCACTAGTCACAGAGTCAGGAGAAACTTATGAACTCAAAGATGCTCCTGGCGAGTTAAAAAAAGCCGAACTGAAAGTTAAAGTAGAAGGACAGGTACGAGATGACGTAATGACTTTCGCCATGATTGGCCCTGTGCTGCAAGTTAAGTCTTTTGAGTTGCTTGACTAGGGATACTGTTGACAACTTCCTTAGTGAGCTGTAGAAAAGATTGTCTGTTATCCATCCTCTACCCTCAAACAAAATCGGCGTTGTTGAATGAGAGTACGAATTATCATGCTGAGCGAAGCAAGAAAAGGGAAGCATCTGAGCAAATGCTGTGGGCTAAAACTTCGCTTTGCTCTGCTCAGCATGACATCTAAATTCGTACCTCTGTTCAGTAACTTCACTAAATCAAGGATTGTCCTGACTTGACAACAAAATCCTCAACGAAGAAAAGTTCTACTACGGCTTCTCCAGTTTGGGCAGCAGGCTTATAGTGCTAAGATCGGAAGTAGTAATTGAGTACTTGCTTACTCAGGGAAACAAAGACGCACCAACTAAGTCAGTGGTGCTTTTTCGTCCCCCATCCGGCTTCTTGGCTGCACACCTCAAAAGGTTGCTAGCTCCAAAGTGAGTAAAGCCCTGTCGATAGAGTAAGGAAAGAAAAGTTAGCAAATTCTGAGAGAGGTGAGGCTAGTGCATCTGGGACATAGCTCGCGAGGCTCGACTAGGGTAATCGCAGCTAAATTAAATCCTCTAAAAACCATCGAGGCACAGTATAGCTTCAGAACCAGACTAAGCAAAAAACAATTTGATCGTAGCAATTGACTAGTTTAACTTTCATTATTGGCAAAAAAAATCCCCGGCTCAAACCGGTGAGCTGGGGAGCGTTGATCAGGGTGCATCTACCACTCCACTATTACGGGATTGGTAATAACTATCCGGATAACTGCCAGAAAATTTGCTCCCTAACTAAATCAAGAATTTTCTAATTGGTCATAAATCCATCCCCAAAAGCCAATTTGGGAAACTTTTAGGAATTTAGATCAATCTAACGATAAATAGAGAGATATACTCAATCCCGAAGACTGTTCACTAGCAGCTCAAGCCCTTTAAGTTGAACAAAGCCGTGGCACAGGAACTGCAAATCTCTGTGACCCCCTTAGGGGGAGACGAATATTTGGTGCGTATTGAAAAGCCTTCCGCGCCGGGAGTCTCATTAGCAGAAGAGCAACTCAGGTGGCCTGTGGAAGATTGGTTAGTACAGGCTCGGCAATTGATGAATGACCCAGTCTTGGGCTTGTTGGAGGGCAGTACAGACTATTTGGAAGACAGCTTTTTCTTACCAGGAGGGGAAAAAGCGGTAACTACCTCGTTACCGAATCTAGTGGCATTAGGTCAGCAACTGTATAACGCTCTATTTCAAGGTAGTTTGGGAATTAGCTGGACTCAGGCACAAGCGATCGCTCAACATCAACGCCAAATTTTAAGGCTGCGTCTGGGACTCAAAGGAACACGCTTACCCCGCCTACCTTGGGAAGTTCTGCATGCAGGTGATCGCCCCCTAGCAACAGGAACCGATGTCGCTTTTTCTCGGTATCAACCAGGTACAAGACTGATACCCTGCTCTAACAAGTCACGCTCTCAACCTGGTCAACCCCTGAAAATTTTGATGGTGATTGCTGGCCCTTCTGATCAAGAAAGCCTAGGGTTGGTCGAAGAAGCAAATCACTTACGTAGAGAACTCAACAGCACTGCCGAGGAAAAAGCAGGGATTGAGTTGACAATTTTGCCACAGCCGGGACGCGAACAGTTAACCCAAGCGCTTGAGCAAGGTCAATATCAAGTTTTCCACTATTCTGGTCACTCTAACTTAGGAGAATGGGGTGGCGATGTCTACCTGGTAAGTAATAGAACCGGTTTAACGGAAACCTTGAGTGGTGATGACTTGGCAGGATTGCTAGCCAACAACGGTGTACAACTGGCGGTATTTAACTCTTGTTATGGTACTTATACGACAGCCTCAGAGCTGCGGCAAAACCAGCAAGAACGGAATCTAGCCCAAGCTATGGTTGAGCGGGGAATTCCTGCTGTTTTGGCAATGGCGGAAAGGATTCCAGATGAAGTGGCGCTGAGTCTAACGCGACTACTTTATCGCAATCTTAATCGGGGCTATCCTATTGATCTAAGCTTGTCTCGGGCACGGCAAGGACTAATTTCGGCTTACGGCTCTAATCAGTTGTACTGGGCACTGCCAGTTCTCTACTTGCATGAAGATTTTAATGGTTTCCTGACGCAAGTACCTGAAATCACCAGAAACCCTGAAAAAATTTGGCAGTTACCTGAATCTCCTGATACTTTCGTAATTTCAGGCTCGCAAGAAGCACTATTTACTCCACCACCTGTCATCTCAAATAGTTCTTGGGATTTTGATGAGCAATCGGAAGAGCCATTAATGGCAGAGTTGGAGAATGATGAAAATGATACTCTCTTAATCGATAGTTCAGACTCTGACCCCGGTGATGCTGATTTCATTAGAGGTTTGTTCAATGAACTCAATCCCCCGGATGCTACCCAAGAATCAGCATCACCGATATCTGATGCAGTCGAAGATACCCTTGAGAGGGAATTGCCAGTTAAACCCCCTAATCCAAAACCTCCCCTACCAAGGCAATCAGCAGTAACCATCTCCAGCGCGGTGACAACGCAGCAATCATCTCCACCCTCTCAAAACTCTGATCATCATCCCCTACCCCAGCGTAGACAAGGGAAAATGGGAAGTTTGAAGATCTGGCGGCAGAAATTCCAACAACCGTGGTTATTGATGGGGTTAGGAGTTACTGGGGTAATGGCAATCACTGTTTTGGGTTTGTGGTGGTTCCAGAACCGTGAAAGGACTGCCTTGATTCAGTTCAACTCAGCACCGGGTATTCAACAGCCTCTAAATCCTGAGCAGACCAACTTTGCCGTAGCTGATACGGCCACGGTGGTAAATATTGCTATTAAGCAACTCTCTGAGGGAAATATTCCGGTAGGAAAAGAAGCTGTAGAGGCGCTGCTGAACCGGAAGGCTTTGCCCTACGCTAAAGCTGCCCTTGATGCCGTTCCTCCATCACAAATCGATGATCCTGCCGTGAACTTTTTAAGAGGGCGTTTAGCTTGGCAGTCTCTTCAAGAGGGAAGTACAAATTATAGCGTTGATGATGTTCGTCGTTTCTGGGAAATTGCCCACCAAAAACAACCTAATTCCTGGGAATACCTCAATGCTCTTGGTTTTGTTTACTATGCCCAAGGTGATTTCGAGCGAGCGAATAACGCCTGGCTAGACGCACTAGAATTGATTGGCGAGGCACTAGTTGTGGCAGAAAAAGCAGGAGACACAACTAAACAAACAACTTTAAACTCAACAGCTTTAACTACCTATGCAGGATTAGCACTGGGAATGTGGAAATCTGCCCAGGAACAACCAGCCGACAAAAAAGAGCGTCTTTTGAATGAATCAAGGAAGTTTCGCCAAAAAGTGATAACTGAGGATCCGATTACTTTTCAACCTAATGCCTTGGTTAAAAACTGGCGTTGGTCAGAACAAGCGATTCAAGACTGGCGATCGCTTTTAGCAACCTAATTTACCAGGTAGTTCTTAGCTGAGAAACTAATCTTTACGCATCAGCGAGCCAAGAGACTGCTGCTTACGCAAGTCCATCATCTCAGCAAGACCTCTTTCATCGACATCTAGGGGATATCTCTGCTCTGGCGGCAAAATTGTTACCCTAGATAGTTGTTTACTATCGTTGGGGACTTGTTTGTTGAGAGTTGGGAAGCTGGAACTGGGAGCAACTGGTTCTGATTTTCGGTGAACCGAATGACGCTTTTGGGAAGCAACCCGCCGTTTCTTGCGAACGGCAGAGGCTTGTTTTAACCTTTTGGGTGGTTGATTGCTGGAAGTTGAGTTCTTTAAAGCTCGAGTGATCAATAAAGAGGTAGCGGCACACCCTAGAGTAAGAGCACCAAACAACGATAGCGGTAAATCGTCTTGGGCAGTGGATTCTCGTACTTTTACGATCGCTGGTGTTTGTCTAGAAACTTCTTTTTGGGCTGATCCAGGGTTAAGTAGACCAGCCGCTGCTAAGCTGCCAGCCAAAACCAGAGCAACCCAAAGCCCAGCGCAAAATGCTAAGGGATGAGTGCGAAGTAACTGATTTAAAGGATGTAGGCGATGTGGCTGTTCAGGAGTAGTATCGGATGATTTGAGCATCGACGCCGTCAACAGTCAGGATAGATTTGGCACGCGAGCAAAGGCGCTGGCAAAGATTGTATTTACCTGGCCTCAGCATATTATATCATGACTACCTGACCGACCCGAGATTAGGAGGGCATTAAAAAGAGGGTTGTGAGGTTTTTCACTACTCACCGGCAATGCAACTTAGATTCCAATTAGCTCACCTTAGATCACGACCATCAAAGATGCGCTACAGTGGCAATCGCAGATACTAACTTCAAGGGTGACATTAAAACAATGGGGGTAGATCTAACGCCTACAATCGCTATCAGTAATCAGACGCCAAAAAACGATCAACTAGGTGCATCAACACAGAGCAACCAAGAGCAGGAAAAAAAGACCGTACAATCTTGGACAATAGAGGATAGTGAGAAGCTCTATCGGATTGGGGAATGGGGAGAACCATACTTTTCCATTAACGCTGCAGGTCATGTTACGGTTTCTCCCAAAGGAGATCGCGGTGGATCTCTGGATTTATTGGAACTGGTGGAAGCCTTACGGCAGCGTAATTTAGAATTACCTCTGCTGATTCGTTTCTCTGATATTTTGGCCGACCGACTAGAACGCTTAAATGCCAGCTTTGCCAAAGCGATCGCCCGTTACAAATACCCCGGCACCTACCAGGGTGTTTTCCCCGTTAAGTGCAATCAACACCGGCATTTAGTTGAAGATTTAGTACGCTTTGGTCAACCTTACCAATTTGGTCTTGAAGCTGGTTCTAAACCAGAATTAGTGATTGCCTTAGCAACATTGCAAACACCGAATTCGCTATTGATTTGTAATGGCTATAAAGACCGAGAATATATTGACACTGCTCTGTTAGCAACGCGTCTAGGACAAAAACCAGTAATTGTATTAGAGCAGGTAGAGGAGGTGCAACTAGTAATTGATGCAGCTACTCACCTAGGAATCGAACCAGTGCTAGGTGTGCGGGCAAAACTGAGTACAAAAGGCACTGGTCACTGGGGACCCTCTACTGGCGATCGAGCTAAGTTTGGTCTGACAATTTCCGAGATTCTCGCCTGTGTTGAGCAACTGCAAGATGCTGGAATGCTACAGTCTTTGCAGCTTTTACACTTCCACGTTGGTTCTCAAATTTCCGCTATCAGCGTGATTAAGGATGCAATCCGAGAGGCTAGCCAGATTTACGTTGAGCTAGCGTCCTTGGGTGCCAATATGCAGTATCTTGATGTCGGTGGTGGCTTAGCTGTAGACTACGACGGCTCCAAAACTAACTTCCACGCCTCGAAGAACTACAATATTCAAAACTACGCCAACGACATTGTTGCTGAAGTCAAGGAAGCTTGCGAAGCACGTCAATTGCCAGTGCCAGTGCTAGTGAGTGAGAGTGGTCGGGCACTGGCTTCTCATCAGTCTCTTCTGATCTTCGATGTTCTCAATACTACTGATGTCCTCTCTGAAACGCCTGTAACTGTCGAGGAAAAAGAACATCTAATTGTCCGTAATCTTTGGGAAACCTACTGCAACCTCAACATCGAGAATTATCAAGAAGCCTATCACGATGCTATTCAGTTTAACGAGGAAGCAAAAACCCTATTTAATTTGAGTTATCTCAGCATCACCCAGCGTGCTAAAGCTGAACAGTTATATTGGTCATGCTGTCAGAAAATTCTCGAAATTACCAGAACCCAAGATTATGTTCCAGACGACCTGGAAGACTTGGAAAAAACGATGGCGTCAATTTATTACATTAACCTATCCGTCTTCCAATCTGTACCTGATTCTTGGGCAATTGGTCAGCTATTCCCGATTATGCCAATTCATCGACTCAAGGAAGAACCCACCCGCCGTGGCATCTTAGTTGATCTCACCTGTGACAGCGATGGCAAGATTGACCAGTTTATTGATCTGCGGGATGTCAAATCAGTACTAGAGTTGCACCCTCTCCGAGAGGCAAAGGAGAGAGTGGAAAGTACAGTAACCAAGAAAGGAAAAATTGCTTCTTCCCATGCCTCATCTAAAGAACCCTACTACTTGGGTCTATTCCTCGGCGGCGCTTATCAGGAAATTATGGGCAACTTGCACAACCTGTTTGGCAAGACTAATACTGTCCACATCAAATTGACGCCGAGAGGTTACAACATTGAACAAGTTGTTAAAGGAGACACTGTAACAGAAGTTCTAGGTTATGTACAGTATGATGCCAAAGACTTAGTAGAGAGTATCCGCCGTCTTACAGAGCAAGCTCTGCAAGAGAAGCGTATTACCATCGAAGAGTCTCAGTTACTGCTAAGAAACTACGAGCAGAGCCTCAGCAGTTACACTTATTTGAAAGCTTGAAACTTTGAGAATTACCAGTGACAGGTTATTGAGAAAAAAGGTAAAGGGTTGAAAGTTAAAAGATTGAATATATAGTAGCCATTTGCAGTCTTCCAACCTTCAACCTAATTCAACCGATTAACTAACCTTCACTGCCCAAAAGTTCGGCAATCGCCTGCCGTTCTGCTGGTTCCTGAGACGGCGGAATTCTACGAGTGTCGGTAATCAACCAATCTAGAGCTGCTGCTTGGACATCAATTGAAGCACCAGTCTTGTCAACACAGTAGCGTCCAAATACCAGCTTATCTACTAGGCGCACTCCAGCGCCTAGCCGGGAGTATTCAAAAATCACGCTGTTATCAACAGTTGCACCGCTACATATCCAGCAACTATGGCCAATCATTGTCGGACCAATGATTTTCGCCCCGTCCTCGATATGAGTCATGCCACCAATGTAAACCGGGCCAGTAATATCAACTTTGTCCCAATTAACAGCTACATTCAACCCAGTATAAATTCCGGGAGCTACTTCTTTGCCGGGAATCCGCACATTCTTGATCTCTCCGAGCAAAACGCTGCGAATAGCATGCCAATAGTCTGGCACTTTACCAATATCCACCCACTCGAAATCCATGGGCACTGCATAAAAAGCAGCTTCTTTTTCCACCAACTTAGGAAAAAGTTGACTACCAATATCATATTCCTGACCAGAAGGAATATAGTTTAATACTTCTGGCTCAAAAATATAAATACCTGTGTTTATATTGGTACTGAGAGCCTCTTCCACCGAGGGCTTTTCTTGAAAGCTTTTAACCCTGCCTGTTTCGTCCGTAACAACGACACCGTAACTGGGAACCTGCTCTCGCGGCACTGGTTTGGTTACAATTGTAGCAATTGAACCCTTTTCTTTATGCCACTTCAGAGCTGCTGACAAGTCGAGGTCGATTAAGGCATCACCGCAGAGAACGACAAAAGTATCGTCAAAAAATGGATAAAAGTCCTGAATTTTGCGCATGCCTCCTGCCGAACCAAGGGCTTCGCCCACTAGTTGACCATCAACAATTCGACCTTCAAAAGAATAGGCAATTTGAACCCCAAATCGTTGTCCATCGCGGAAATAATCTTCAATCTCATGAGCAAGGTGACTGACATTGACAACAATTTCGTCAAAGCCATGCTTGCGTAGCAGTTCTAATAAGAACTCCATCACTGGCTTTTGCAGGATGGGAATTAAGGGTTTGGGAATGGTGTGGGTAATAGGGCGAACACGAGTCCCCTTACCAGCTGCCAAGATCATGGCCTTCATGAATTTTTTTCCTCAACCTATGCCACAGAATTTTTTTTAGAAATTGAGTCTGGTTTTAATCATTCCCTCCCTAGCGGGTGGGATCTGGATGCGATCTACAAGGAAAAATGATAATAATCAGACGATAAAAACAGAGACTCACAATACTTTTTAAGAATAAAAGTAAAGAATCAGTGGTTATTGATTAACCTTGTAGATCTCGCTTTCTGTTCACTTTAAACTAAGAAAAGTGATATTCGCACCAGCTTCGCTAATTTCCGAGAAACTGTAAAATTAGACTCTCGGCACATCGCTTGCTTCATTCTCATTTTGGCTTTGTTATTTTCAAGTGTAAAGTTTTAGCATGGGCAAATCTTGAGAATAAGTGGTTTTTGCAGTTAGCATACTTGAAACCTTGCCTCTATTCTGACCATAACTCAATGCGCTTTTTCTTGCCTCTCCAGCGTACGAATTTTTAAATCTTGGTAGAACTCTTCTTGGAATAACTCAACCTTAGACTGAGCCGATAACAATAGCAAAGCCCAGAAGACACCCACTCGGTCAGCTGTTGATGGTTCGGTTGCCTCACTAGTCATGTTACGCGAGGCGCAAAGCTCTAAAAACGCAGGCTTTCCTTGCGCGCTACCGCGTCCTGCTTCGCTTACTGCGCTACTTGGTGCACTAGCGATATCGCCATTGAGTAGAACATCGACTGTCGTCGATGCTGTGGTTGATGCCGTCCACCACTCTAACAACTGATCCAAATTTAGCCAATCTTTTCCCCCAGTTAATTGTTGCCAATTGTCAGAGAGAAATACTTCTAGACCCGTTGCAATATCTGTGAGATTTTCATCATGAGCTAGATGAGCGATCGCTTTTGCTGCCTGAATTCGCGATAATGAACGGGACTGCTTAGAGCAGCTTTTAGCTGGAGCTTCACCCAGTTGAGCTGCCATTTGCTGCAACTGATCAATAAGTTCGGAGAGCGTCACCGGTCGTCTTTTAGGAGGTGGAGCTGCGATGCGGCGGTACAAATGACGCTCTAGATGCTGCGGCAATCGAGTTGCTCGGTTAGTATCGCTATCCTCTTCCACAAAATCTTCGATTTCTGGCTCTTCGATCTCCTCTAGTCGCTCTAAGGTGTCAGCCTTCAGCAAGACTAACATTGAAGCCCATAAAAAAGCTTGACCAGACTGAGATAGGTCAGTGTCACGACGTCCAGGTTCAGTGTAGTCTCCTAGAGACAATTCACTTAAGTAGCGGTCAATTACCTCAATTACTTGTACATCCCAAGGGTCAATTTCCCCTCTTTGGGCCAAGCCAATCAGGAGAGCAATCGCTTCATTAGCAGTTGTTTGAGTCATCAGGGAGTGAAAGGAATATTAGCCAAAAGAACAATGGAGACATTGCTATCCGCTTTTTCGGTAATCGAGGTAGTTTATTCGGCTAGTACCTCTTCTACCTGCTCGGTATTAGTTTCAGATGCTGATAGCAAAGGTTTCTCTTTCTCTTCCACTTGTTCCTTGTAGTTTTCAAAATCTTTTTCCAATTCCTGAATACGTTCATCTTTAGAGCGTAGCTGACGCAGATTTTGACGATGTTCAAGCTGTTTGAGTAACTGCGTCCAAATACTAAAAACCCAAGCAAGTACAGCGCCAAGCCACATCGCCAGAAGCAGTTCAATTGCTAAAGGGGCTTCAACCTGTAAACCCTGAATAACTTGGATCGAAGCTGGCTCTGTGTTTTCCAAACTAAATAAAACCAGAGCCAAGCACAAAGTAAAAATAATCAAAAAATTAATCTGTCGCATTATTTGAATCCTCAATCTTCCAGTCCCTTGCCAATTTTACAAGAGAAAAAATCAATAACTCTGCCTGGTTACAGTTGTAACTTTGTATGTTGAATTTATCTCTACAATTGCTCTCTATCAAGACAAATAACATCAGTTAATTGCGAAAGCTAGCTCCGATGAGCCGTGATGATTTTCCCATTATTATACCTGTTGACTTTCTTGCCTGGGTGCAGAGTAGGGTCAGCAGAAAAATACCTCAACACTCGACCAGTTAGTAAAAAATAATTCAACGATACAACCGCAAAACTTCTAGACCTGGACTTGCTCAAAGTTAGTGTCTAGGGTGAAAACCCTAAACTCCATCAATTAACTACTCACGAAACCCAATAGGTATGGTAGGGTAGTGTTTCGCGACTATCGCCAGAGTAGCGCGATTGCCAAGGAGGAACAAATAGGCTGCCTTAAATGGACATAATCGTCGCAAAGCTGCGCAAGGAGTATACCTTAGAAGGGTTGAGTGAAAAAGAGGCACATCCCAATCCCTTTGAGCAATTTAAAATCTGGTTTGAGCAAGCACTGACAGCAGAACTGCCAGAACCCAACGCAATGACCATTACCACTGCGACCTTGGATGGCAAACCTTCGGCGCGAATGGTACTGCTCAAAGACTACGATGAGCGGGGCTTCGTCTTTTATACTAACTACAAAAGTCATAAGGGAAAGCAGTTAGCACAAAATCCCTGGGTTGCACTTGTTTTTTGGTGGGCTGAGTTAGAACGACAGGTACGTATTCAGGGTCAAGCCAAAAAACTGTCCTCCGCTGAATCGGATGCATATTTCTATAGCCGTCCCCAAGAATCTCAACTGGGCGCTTGGGCTTCTGAGCAGAGTCAAGTGATTAACAGTCGCGAGGTACTCGAGCAAAGGTTGCAGCACCTCCAACAAGAATACGAAAATAAGCAGATTTCTCGCCCACCTCATTGGGGAGGTTTCCGAGTCATGCCTACAGAGATAGAATTTTGGCAGGGGCGTCCTAGCCGGCTGCACGACAGGCTCCTCTATCGACTCATTGAGGATAAAACCTGGCAAAGACAACGCCTCTCACCGTAAACTGAGTTATTGTAAACTTAGGTTGGTTGGGCAGCACTTTTGTTGATTCAACCTTTTTGTAGCTGCAGTGGGACATGTTAGTACAGCAGTTGTTTTTTTAGAGGGCAGATCCCAACAAAGATGGAAAGAGGTTTACTCTGGTTTCCCTTGCTGGCAGTTTTTTGTTGGCTTGCCTGGTCTGGTTGGAACGAATACCAAAAACTCGAAGCTTATCGTCGTTGGGCAGAGCAGTTCGATCGGGCAAAGTACGATATCTATGCAGTACTTGGTCAAAAAAATAGTGACTTGACTTGGGGTATACCCACACGCCAAGGACCGGTGAATCAGCAGAGCTTTTCTCTCCAAGACGTTCAATCAATTAGTTTAGTGGTGGATAGTCAAGAAGTTGATTGTGAAACTCCACCTAGTAAAGGTCGTGCCATTGCTCTGAAATTTATTTTGGCAGAGCCTGCCAGCTTTATTCAAATTCCTTTTACGGAAATCCCCTTAGCAGCTAGGTGGGGAAATTATCTCCAGCAGGAACTAAAAAAATTGCACCAAGACGTAGCTCATAATAGAGAACAGGGAACAGGTAAGAGCTAATAGGTTTTGGGTCAAGGATTTTAGACTTACCAAATTAGTCAGAAAAAAGTAGGGTATTGTTACTCATTACTCGATATCCCAATCAATCCTAGTAACTGCCATCAAAGACTACCGTCGAGTAACTTCCTAACTCAGTCAGCTTGTTTGATGGTTTTCAATCACGCAGGGTTTATTGTTTGGTTTAGCTGAGACGCAAAAACCTTAGTAGATATAGACTTTGCCTCTATAAAGAGATATAAAAGTTATCCGGGTGTAAGACTTGGGGGGCGGAATTTAGGTTGTGTCAGTCAACCGGCAGGGAAAACCCTAAAAATATGCTACCTGATCTACTAAAAAAAGTCTTCACCACCAGGGATTTATCTAACTTGAGTCCCCTGGGGGGTAAAACAAATACTGATGTCGTACCCTTTCGATATACCTTTTTTGGCGAAGGAGGTCTGGTCAAAGGCGGAGTAACTTTGATGCACCAGACCAACATCTATAATGATTTCTCTTTGAGAGCCTTTAGCTTAGCACCTGTGATCTCCCCTGATGGAGTTTTTTGGTGGAATCTTTCTGGAGAGCTACTCATTGATTTCACGCTCAATTTTGTTGAGGGTGAGCAACTTGATTCCTTACAAGGTACTTTAACTCTGCTGGATGCCTTATCGCCTGGGGAGCATGGTAAGTGGCTTGCTGGTGTTCGTAGTTGTGGTTGTCAAGTTTCCCAAGCAAAAGGGACTTGGTCACGACGCGAAATCTAGCTGCTCTACTAGACAACACTGCCACAACACTGCGATCTCAAAGAGTAACTTTAGTCAATCAAACTAGCATTTCTGGAAATAACTCTCAACGCCTATACTCATCCCCACAGTCGCCAATGAGTTGGTACAAATTCCGCGATTTTTCCAGTACCTTATTGATTTGCTCATGGTCTGTTTGAGTCAGGTTTAAGCTAAATACCCTGGCGTTATCTTCCAAGTGTGAAGATATACCAAGACGAGCACCAACAATTACACCTGCTACAGTTGGTTGATCCAAGATATAGCGAACTGCAACATTGGCAATACTCACTCCATGCTGATCTGCAATATGCTTGATTGTAGCCAGTAACTCTTGAAATAACTGCCAACTGCCCCAGGCATCAAGCATATTCTTGTATTTTTTTAAGCTAACAGTATCAAGCTGTGTCCCCCGTGGCTCTTGTTGTCCCAGGTACCTTTCACTTAATAAACCGCCGCACAGCGTACCATAGCTGAAAAGCTTGATGTTATTAGCCTGACAAAACTGCACCATGTTCAGTTGAGGACGACTGTCGATTAAAGAAAACTGCACCTGATTGGAGACAATTTTTATCCCCGCCTCAACAATAATTTTCAGGTGTTCAGTATCAAAATTAGTTAAAGCTAGGTGCCTAATTTTGCCCTCGTCCCGGAGTTCCGACATATACTTAAGGGCATCAAGGTAGTTTTGATCCCGATATTCCCACCAGTGGAATTGCATCAGATCAAGGGTTTCAACACCCATCCTTTTCAAGGAAATATCAATATTCTTTTCTACCAGGGGCTTAGTCATTCTGGTTGGTCTTGGCACCCACTTGGTAAAAGCCTGAAGATTAGACAGAGCTTCTTGACCACGGGTAGCCAGCAGTTGACGCCGGAACTCTCCAATAAAGTCTTCGGCTGGTCCGTAATGATCCGCCAAATCCCAAGTAGTGAAGCCAGCATCCGTATACTCGAACATGCTCTGAATCGCTGTTTTAGGGTCAATACGCCCATGAGCACCAGAGACTTGCCACATACCATTCAAGATACGACAGATGTTCAAATCTGGCGTGAATTGCAGTCGGCTAGATGAGGGTAGATTCATATTGAAACATTTCTCAACTTTTACTCACCACCTTTGATTTTGACATTCTCTGTATCTGAATTAAAGATGATTTAAGGGAATTACTACTTCAGGAGTGGGAGTCTCAAGATGATCCGATAGCTCAAACTAAGGAAGAGCTTTTGACAAATATCAGGCTAACTGCATAAAAAAAAGCAATAACTCTGACTCAGGTTTAGTTTACTGTGGTCAGATATTCTAGGTAGAGAAGACAGATTCAAGTATATAGTCCTGAAGATTAGCAACGACTTATGGATGTACCTAAGCGAGTATTTGTTCTGTTATTTAATGCACGCACAGAAAACGAGGGAATTTACACCATGCGGATTGGCGATCGCAACAAAGTTTTGATGTTCAGTTCAGAAGACGACGCCGCTCGCTTCTCGCTGATGCTGGAAGCGCAGGATTTCCCCACAGCAACTGTCGAAGAAATTGAGGCAGAGGAAATTGAGGCGTTTTGCGATAGTGCTGGTTATGACTTAGAGCTGATTACACCAGAAATGCTGGCAATACCACCGCAGGCCAATGTTGAAGAAACCGACTGGCAAGCAGATGCTCCAGAAACCCAAGAAACCGAAATCTCTGAGCTAGACCGCATTCGTCGTCAGCTAGAAGGATTATTATAAAGTTCCGGAGTTAGTCTGGGCGCTGCTGGCAGTTATCTAAAAGTCAGGATTAAAAATCTCCATCATGAAGTATTTCGAGGAGCGGGGTCATCTGCTCACAGAACAGGCTAACCCAAACAGTCAGGATCTTGACCAACTGACATCTCTAGAATTAGTGGAGCTGTTTAATCAGGAAGATCAACAAACCCTAAAGGCGATCTCCAGTGCTAAAACTCAGCTAGCACAAGCAATTGACTACACTACTTCAGCTCTAGAGCAGGGTGGACGCCTCTTTTATATCGGTGCTGGGACAAGTGGACGCTTGGGTGTGCTTGATGCTGCTGAGTGTCCTCCCACTTTTTGCACACCGCCAGAACTGGTACAAGGCATCATTGCTGGAGGTGCTGGTGCCTTAGTGCGTAGTTCCGAAGGCTTGGAAGATAGGCTCGAAGATGGGGTAGAAGCGATCGCTCATCACCAGATTACTAATCTAGATGTGGTCATCGGTATTAGTGCCGGTGGCACCACGCCTTTTGTTCACGGTGCGATACAAGGGGCACGGCAGCGAGGGGCTACAACTATTCTAATCGCCTGCGTTCCCAGAGAACAGGTGAGTATCGAGACTGATCTAGATATTCGGCTACTGGTTGGTCCGGAAATACTGGCTGGCTCCACGCGGCTCAAAGCCGGTACAGTAACTAAGATGGCACTAAACATCATCTCTACCGGTGTTATGGTGCAGCTAGGCAAAGTTTACGGCAATCGCATGGTAGATGTGGCTGTCACTAACAAAAAACTGCATGACCGGGCAGTGCGTATTCTGCAAGACCTTACCATTATGAGCAGGAAAGAAGCCAGTTACTTACTAGAGCGCAGTGGACGCCGGGTAAAATTGGCACTGCTGATGCATTGGACGGGATTAGACCAAGAAAAGGGCGAGTCCCTACTTACCGCATACCGAGGTAATCTCAGAGCCGCTGTCAGAAGCTGTACACAGGGGAGTGAGAATAGCAATTGACAAAATCTCGAAGCTCGCACTACAGCTCTCCCTGAACAAGGAAAACTAACGACTAACGGCTAAAAAATGTTTAATGGATCAGAGACTACTGCAACTGTTTTAATCATCTTGGTGGCTATTGGCGTCTTGGGTTGGGGTTTCAACCGCGCCCGCTCTTACGGCAAACTGGGCATCTTAGCCTGGTTGCAGTCAGTCGTCTTGACGGCTCCCTGGCTATTATTTTTTGGTTTATTTGCCGCCGGTATTTACTTGAATATAGTTGGCATTCTCTTTTTGTTAGTCGCCTCAGCAGGTTTATACATCTACTTAGGCAGGCTTTTACGTGCTGCTGGTCAAGATGCTCTATTACAGGATCGGGTTAAAAAGCTGCTCCAAGACAAACAAGATTCTCCTGAGACCCCAAATCTAAAGGAGAATCAGTCAGATAATTTAACTACTCAAAAGCTCAAGGAGGAGTCAACTGGCACTAATCCTATCAAGACTGAGGTAGCTCCTATTCCTGAAGAAGACCTCAAAATGATCCAGGGGATCTTTGGCATTGATACTTTCTTTGCGACAGAAACAATTCCCTATCAGGAAGGAGTGATTTTTAAGGGCAATCTCCGGGGAACAGAACCAGAGGCAGTTTATTCTCGTCTAGCAACTGCTTTAGAGGAGCGATGTGGAGATCGCTACCGACTATTTTTAGTTGATGGCCCAGAAGGTAAACCCGTGATCATTGTTCTTCCCAGTAGCAACGACCCACAGCCTTCAACTTTATCCCAAAAAATACTGGCAGTTGTTCTGCTGATTGCGACCATTATCACCAGTATAGAAGCAGTTAGTTTACTACTTAAATTCGATTTCTTTGACACTCCAGAGCGGTTTGGAGAGGCACTACCGATTAGTTTAGGGGTTTGGACAATTCTTACTGCTCACGAGCTGGGTCACTGGTGGCAAGCAAAGCGTCACCAAGTACGCCTCAGCTTGCCTTTTTTCATTCCCAACCTGCAAATCGGCTCTTTTGGTGCCATCACCCGCTTTGAATCTTTAGTACCCCATCGGGCAGCACTGTTTGATATTTCTGTAGCCGGACCAGCTTTTGGTGGCATTGTTTCCCTGGTTATGCTGATTATGGGATTGTTACTTTCCCATGAAGGCAGTCTTTTCCAAATACCAGCTCAGTTTTTTAGTGGTTCTTTCCTCGTAGGAGGTCTAGCAAAGCTTTTCCTTGGGGCTTCCCTGCAAAAGACAATAGTTGATGTCCATCCCCTAACCATTGTTGGTTGGCTAGGTTTAGTGGTTACAGCCTTAAACTTGATGCCAGCAGGTCAACTGGATGGAGGAAGAATTGTCCAGGCAATTTACGGACGTAAAACTGCTCGACGCACCACCATTGCCACATTAATTCTCTTGGGAATTGTTGCTTTGCTTAATCCCGCCAATCCGCTTATTTTGTACTGGGCAATTGTGATTCTTTTCTTACAGCGCGGCGCGGAGCGTCCCAGTCTTAATGAAATTACAGAGCCAGACGATACCAGAGCGGTTTTAGCATTGCTAGCACTGTTTTTGATGGTAGCCACGCTGATCCCCTTGTCTCCTGGGTTAGCAGGGAGTTTAGGAATTGGCGGTTGAGGATGCGGTGGCAAGTTGTGTGTTTGTTTCACTTGCTACCTGCAAACTTCAACTTTCAAACCGACTTAATTACCTAAGAAGAGTAGACTAACTTATTTGTAAGCTCTACAGGTGCTGAGGAATAACTTAGTCAGAGCGCATAATTTTGCTGAGGTTCTCAAACAAGCACCTGGTGAGATACAAAGTTACAAAAATCTGCTGTCTATTCGTGAGACACTCTTCGGTTAACTTGAGCAAGTCGAACCCAGAGGCATCTAAAAATTGAGTTCTATTGGTAACTAATCCCTCGTTAACTCCAGCGGGGGAGAACTCAATCTTGCTTGAATCTTGATAAATATAAGAAAATGTAATGGTATAATGGCGTCTCCATGTTTTAATAGTTATAATAGGGAACAAATCAACATACAAATTGGTAGGTCGGGGGTCCGACGCGGGTTCTGGAAAAGAACCGACGGTTTCCATTAGAAGCCAATTACTGAGGTGAAAGCGTCTAGCCTCCTTCAGAAAATTATGGGTTTGCAGCCAGTACTTCTTCGAGTGCAACGGTGGATTAGCCGCTGTTCATCAAATTTTCCTACCTTGACAAAGTCGTTGAGCCTACTATTTTGTAGGCTCCCCTTGTGTTGGTTTAGGAAATGCTATCTGGAAGTAATCTCACATCCGGGTTCAAAACTTCTACCAATGCAACGAATATTGCAGCTACGGGTAGAAATTTAGCCAAGTATCCGGGTTAGCTCGGCATTGGGGTGCTGCGCTCTATCAATTAGTACGCTCTTAGATTGAAGCACCCACTTGCGAAGCTTGCGATGCAAAACATCAACAATAACAGTCCTGCAACAGCAGCGAAAATTTCGATTAAAGCGATCCAGCCTAGTCTCATTATGCAGGCATTGGCGTTTACGGGCATCTTGTACCTCAGTGTTGGACAGATACCCCCAAATTCCACAGAGGGAATTTACCACTCTGAATCTAAGGCTACCTTGTCAGAATCCGTCCTTAATGCAGTACTAATAGATGCTTCACAACAGTCTGGGTTACCAACTGACGCCCTCAGTATTGTAGATGCTCAAAGGCGTACTTGGACAGATAACTGCCTGGGACTGGGTGAGTCTGAAGCTTTATGCACCAAGATGGAAGTTCCCGGTTGGCAAGTTGCTGTTGCTGGTGGACTACAACGCTGGCTCTACCGAACCAATACATCAGGTTCAATGATTAAGCTTGATTCGGGTGCTTCTTCACCTAGCAAGGATAAACGGCATTGGGGGGAAGCCTTGCCTGCAGTCTATCTAATCACTGATTCTTTGTAAGTCAGACTTGGTAATCAAGAACTTCCAGGAATACCCACTCAACTGGAAGGCTTTTCGTTGGCTAAGAGTTCTGGGGGTTCAGCAGGTATGGGGAAGATTGCTCCCAAAGCATTCTGTCGCTGCTGCAAAGGTTCTGAGCTAATATTCCACAAAGTTTCGTAGAAGAAGAACGAAACACCAGAAAATCCTCGGCGTCGTACTGCTTCAATTTGCCTCTGGATTTGTGAGAACGGGACGGATCTATTTTTCAGACCAGTTAGAATGCCAATACCTACAGGAATATGACTGCGTGCTGCTTTTAGTTCCGGTTGCTCCAATTCCGAGATAAAAGTGCTAAAGCTATCTCGATAAATTTGTACAACTAGTTCCTCTACCAAACCAAGACGTTCCCACTTTTGCCAATCTGCTAAAAAGAAACTATAAGAGAAACGCTGTGGATTGGGAGAAACCGAGAGAATAACATCCGGCTTACGGTTTTTGACCTCTTGGAACACCTGATTGAGGAAATCAGTAATTTTGTCAGCGCGCCAGCGCAGCCATTCAGCATCTTGAGAGTCGGCTGGGGGAGATTTACCTTGGTGTTCTTGTTGGTACAACTGCACAGTAAAGGGATCATAGCCAAACTCAGAAGGTAAGCCGAAGTGGTCATCTAACTGGATACCGTCAATGTCATAATTACTAACAACTTCCAGAATTAAATCCTGGATAAATTGTTGTACCTCCGGCCGGAAGGGATTCAGCCAAACGCGCTTATGGATACCTTCGAGCCATATTTTTTTGCCTTGTTGATTGAGGGTAAGCCAGTCTGGATGGCGTTGCGCTAATTCAGAACCAGCAGGAGCCATAAAACCGAATTCCCACCAGGGGATCACTCTCATACCTTGTTGATGTCCCTGCTCAACAATTTCTTTGAGAACATCTCGCTCCTGTAATCCCGGTTCTGGATCCAGAGAGCGCCCAATCACCGTTTGAGCAACTTGGCTAGGATAGAGAGTATAACCCCAATTCCAAACAGTTGGATAGACGGTGTTGAAATTTAACTCATTGAGGCTTTGCAGAGCCTTAGTTGTTTTGTTAGCTGAGAACAGCACATCACTATCTATATTTGTCAACCATACTCCTCGTAATTCAGTTGTCAAATTAGCTGTCGGTATTCCTACTTGAGGAATGTATTGTGAGGATACCAAACCGGTAGTTTGAGTAGCTTGACACACAAAAGCAGCCACATCAGCTCTACTTGCTGGCTGATTGGGGTTGAATCTTTGAATCTCTGGGTAATTAACAACTAGTTGATTTTCTGTAGCAGCAGCGATCGCTTTTTGGGCATATTCAGGAATCTCTCTAGCATCAGTAAAAGCAACCTTTAAAATCTTCGTGGGTGGTTCAAGGGGTTGCATTTTCAAGCCGTTAGCTAAAGATACTAATGCCTGTACACGAGTAATCGGTTCAGTTGATCTAAATACACCACCGGGATAGCCACTGAGAAATGTTGTTTGATAAGCTTTGCGAATCGCATTGCTAGCCCAGTAGCTAGTAGGGACGTCACTAAATTTTTCCTCGCTGCGCACCTCTGGTGCTTCCGGAAAAGCTTGATTGAGTATTGCTGCAAATTCTGCCCTGTTCACAGGTGCATTGGGCTTAAAACTGCCATCTGCGTAACCACTAATGATCTCCTGCTGTGCTAGTTTTTCAATGCAAGGTTGCGCCCAATGTCCTGCAATGTCATTGAACTTCGTTTGAGCCTCAGCAGTGGTTGACTTGCCAACCACGATTACTACGCCTAGGATTATCAGGAAAATTGGCCTAACCTGATGCCTAAAGCCACGCCTCACAATGATCTGCCTAGCTATACAGAATTTTAAAAAGCTTTGGACAAACTGTTTCATCGGTACTCAAATCAATAGCTTACGATAACGCGAAAATTTCTTTGCTCAACCATCCCAGCCGTGGGAAACCTTTTGGATTAAGACACTTCAGCCTGTAGATAGATGAGATCAATTCGGATATCTGTGCCACTATTCTAATTTCTCCCTCAGCTAGTGCGGATTTTTAGATCAGGAGACTGTAGTTGTATATTGGCTTATTAGCCAAAGCTAATCTCGCCGTAGAGATGTTACAAAAACTAACTTATCATCTCAACAATTTAAAAAGTTATATAGTATTCTGCTATGACTATCGAGCATGAGTCCGAAGATCTGGCTATGAAAGATAACACATCGCTGGTCAGACTAGCTAGAGCAATTAGCCTATCTCAAGGGCAGTTTTCCCTAATTTTGGTATGCAGCAAAAGTCCAATGTTAGGGCTGCAAGTGGTTGAGAAATTGCAAGAAATATCCTCAGTCAGAATTCAGAAAGTGGTCGTGAATTCATCTATCAAAACACTGTTTACAAGTATTCTAAACGCGGTTGAAGAGCCACTTCCGCCAGCATTAATGGTCTTTGGCCTAGAATCAGTGACGGCAATTGAGCAAGTATTAAGTGCTACAAACTTAGTGCGAGATGAATTTCGCAAACAGTTCCCCTTTCCCTTAGTATTGTGGATTAACGACGATATCTTACAAAAGCTGATTCGATTAGCACCAGATTTTAAAGCTTGGGATTTAAATCCGATTCGTTTTGAATTTGCTAGTAGTAATTCTCTGGGGTGGGCAGGAATCACTGCCTAATTGCTTCGGTTAAGTTTTCTGCACATATACAGTACAAGAAAAACTAATTGCAGTATCAATCAGTAAGGAGAGCTAAATGTCTCAGAGTTCTGGATTTGATTTCAGTTCAATTAATTGGTAGACAGATGATTGTAGTACTAGAATAGTAGTAGATAGGATAATTTCAATTGACATAGGAGGGTAGAAAAATGAAACCCATCCTTGATAAAGCACAAGCTTACTTGCCTCCAGTTATCAGCCTAGTTTTGCTGCTGATTTTATTACTTAGTGAAACAATTTCTAGTGTTCAGGCTCAGCCTGAATTTAACGGTTCGTCGTCTCCATTTATTACTCCGCAGCCGTTGGAACCAGAAAGAAACGTGTTCCGAGTTAATGACTTGCTGGGTAAGACAGCCTCTCAACGGTTTTTTGAGGAAGGAAGATGCCTGTGTGAAAGAGAAACTCAATTGTTACTCAACACAGAGGGTTCCTCTACAGATAACATCCTGAAAATCAGTGAAGATTTATTCAGGCAAGAGCAACTCCCGATGGAGCAAAATCCTCAAACTTCACCCAGTAATAGCAAATAACTTACTGGTCAGGGTACTATTATTAACCGTGGTAATGGTTAATTGAAACTCCAGGCAGCGATCGCTAAACATCCCCAGCCGACAAAAAATGCTAATCCTCCTAGTGGTGCGATCGCTCCTAGCCATTTAATGCCAGTTAGACTTAGAGCATACAAACTACCTGAGAAAATAGCGATTCCAGCCAAAAAAGCAAATCCAGCGATTACTAGTGGTGTTTGCCCTGTCTCAGCACGACTTAAGAGCAGCGCCACTAGTAGCAGTGCCAGAGCGTGGTACATTTCGTAACGAGCGCCTGTTTGAAAAATTTCCATTGCCCGATCGCTTAATTTTTCTTTGAGGGCATGAGAACCAAAGGCACCAGCAGCCACCGAGAGTCCACCCAGAAGGGCGGCAAGAAATAGGAAAATTCTAGTGATCAATTTGCCTCTATCTCCTTAAAGAATAAAATGATAGAGGATACCGCCCTCTTCAGTTGCATCGAAATTAGCATCAAACCCTTTAGCCTTCTCATCTAGATAGTGCTTAGCCGCAGCTTCAGATAGCTGTGCTTCCATGGCAAAACGCATTACTGTAATTCGCCCCTGGCCTTCTTCGAGTAATCTGTAAAAAGTGGCATGAAGGCGATCGCTTATCTCCTGTTTACCTTGGCAATGAAGACTCCACGCCAGCCACCCACCCCAGAGTGCTGCTGGGAAACCGAAAACCAAACCGCCTATCGCATCAAGCTTATCTTCGGGGGTGACATCTTTCTTGGTTAGTACCACGGCTGGCACTATTAAGAGGATAAATCCTACAGTTAACAACACACCCGCAGCTAGTTTTTTCAGCTTCATAAAAGTTTTGGCTGATCTAGCAGTCCTAAATGATTCATCTAGGATTGCTATTTTGTTAATTTTGCCGTAATTCTACTCTGATTTACGGATAGCTTCCAGGATGGAAGAGTAGTAAAAACGAGTGCTAGTCATGCCAAAGCGATCAATTAAAAAGCCTTTACTTTCCAAGATGTTGACAATTTCAGCTTCACGATGTTGATAAGCGCGGGTGGTTTTACTTGGCCCAGGGAAAAACTCGCCGATTTTCTTGAGAATACTCAGGGCGAAAGTTTTGGGAGCAAAGCTGAGAATCAGGCGAGATTCTGCCAAAGAGGCGAGGTGGGTAATCATTTTGGCTGCTTCGTCTTGGGGGTAGTGAATCAAGACATCCAGGCAAACAACCGTGTGATATTTGCCGCTCAATGCTTCCAAATCCTGCACGGCAAAGGTAATATTGTCTATGTTGCCTAAAGTATTTTCAGCTCTTTCTTTGGCTTCCCCCACCATCTTCTCGGAGATATCGCTGGCAAAAACTTGAGCACCAGCTTGGGCGAGGGGAATGCTGAGGCTACCCACGCCACAACCAGCGTCACAGATAGATAAACCAGCCAAATTACCGTCTGCTTGCAGCCAGCTAAGGACGCTATCTACTGTCTGCTGGTGTCCTTTGCGGATATCTCGCTGGACTTTGTTGACTTCACCATCGCCGTAAATCCGCCGCCAGCGGTCAAAGCCCGTGGCGTTAAAGTATTCTTTAACAACGGTTTTATCATCAACTACGTTCATAAATTTGGGTTTAATCAGGGGGTTGGCACGGTTAATTACTTTACCAGTTGTAGTGGATCGGTGAATCATAAGATTTGCGATAAAGCTAGGCCAAATCCATGGGGTACCTATAACATCCGGCTGGGAATGCCTGCAAGTATGCTGCCTTACTAAGCTTTCGCCTCTCAACTGGGTGTTAGCTAATCTGGTTCATTGGGGAAAAAGCTTTATCAAACACCGCCTGGTTCTTGACTATACCAACTACCCTTCATTTGTTTGGGAACCCATATAGCAATTACAGGGACATTTGAGATCTTTTTATTTTCAGCTTCCACATCGAGATTAAGGTTGTGGACTTGAATTGTCAACTTATCACGCGCTTTAATCTCTCTATCTCCTGGGTATCTTTCTGAGTCTTCTGCTCTTCCTTGAAAAAACCTCGATTGATCTAGTTTATTGTTTTTCGGAATAGTTCTTTGGCGAGGCTTCCCTCCATCCATAAAATAAATTTCGCATAGTTCATCAGGTTTTTCCTCTAAATAACACTTCACCTGTAGCATTAGTCCCGTAAATTTTTGTGAATCCACCGGATAAAATGTAATAAATTTACATATAAATTCTTCAAATGTTGTTTGAAGTGAGATATCACTCGCAAAAAAATGTTTTTCAAATTTCTTTTTTTCTGTCCAGGTTAACTTTGACAGAAAGCTATTGATAACTTTCCAGTTTTCCTCTTTAGCATCTTCAGACTCATGAGGATAGACTGGAGCGTACCATTTAGCACTAAAGTCAACTCTCATACCAGGTAAGTTTAGTACATCCTTTCGCGTTGGCTTTAGCTTTGTGTCCAGCAAAAAAGTACGCTTCCAATCTGACCGAAAATAATGGGATTCAAGCCTCCCCCTTCCAGGGGGACTTTGTTTATGATATGTTTTTGATGTAGGTTTTTCCACGTCAAATGATTGTCTTAGAGTTCAAGGCTAAGGGAAAAACAACTCAATACGCTGCTATAGATGAGGCGATTAGAACCGCTCAATTCGTCCGCAACAAAGTTATCCGTCACTGGATGGATAATCGAGGTGTAGGACAAAAAGAGCTGTATCGCTACAACACTAAGCCAGAGCTGAGTTTCAATTCGTGAAAGCCTTGAACTCTCATGCTTGTCAGGTTGCAGTTGAAAGAGCCTATAGCGCTATTGCTCGGTTCTACAGCAATTGTAAGAAGGCTATTCCAGGGAAGAAAGGCTATCCAACGTTTAAGAAAAATTGTCGATCACTCGAAAGTACAAAACTTCAGGATGGTCGCTTTCTGCCACCCGAAAACAAATCACTTTCACGGATAAGAAAGGGATTGGCAAGCTTAAACTCAAAGGGACGTGGGATTTAAACTACTACCAGTTAGCGGGACTTAAACGAAAATAAAGAGTTAATAAAGGTATAATTTAGGCATGGCAGCCATTTGACATTAGAGTGTAAGACAGGAAAGAGACAACCCCCGCCGCCATGCCTCCTTGCTTCGATAGATGGTGCAAACGCTTTGATGATGTCTGGAGACATCAAGCGCAAAAAAGGGAGTTTAGGAACTATATTGGGGGATTATTAGGGGAAAGTGAAGGAAAAAACCTGTCTCAAATGGCGGATAACGCGGTGGGAGTGACTTACCACCGATTACATCATTTTTTAACGGAAGCCCCCTGGAATGCTCAACAGGTAAATGAGCGGCGTCTACTGGTGATGAATCAGTGTAGCCCAACCCGAATAAGTAGAGGATTCACGTTAATTGTAGATGACTCAGGACATAGGAAAAGTGGCAATTTCACGGCGGGAGTAGGACGACAGTACATTGGAGAAATCGGGAAGACAGACAACGGAATAGTAGTGGTAACAACTCATCTATATGATGGGAAAAAAGCCTACCGTTAGATATAGAGTTATCTCAACACGCTAGTTCTTTAGCTGAAGGAAAAAAGATATTGAATTCCAGAAAAAGCCGGAGTTAGGCTTAGCATTAATTGACCGCAGCATGAACAGAGGATATCGACCGGGTATCGTATTAATTGATGCTGGGTATGGAAATAACACAACGTTTTTGCTGGAACTGGAAAAAAGGAAACTCAAGTATATAGGAGGATTAGCCAAAAACCGTAAGGTGATAATTGAAATAGGGATAAGTCAACGAGAAGAGATTCGCCTAGATAAGTTAGCCGAATCCTTGTCGCCAAAAGATTTTACCCCTGTTCAAATCAATCTAGATAAACTGAAAACCGTTTGGGTGGCTCCTGTAGAAGTTGAACTCTCACAGCTTGAAGGAAAGAGAACAATTGCTATCGTCATGAATGCCTCAACCTTCGACCAAGCTAGTGATGTTGACTATTTTATTACCAATGTTGAATCAACAAAAGCCACAGCCGATTGGATAGTAACTACCTACTCTCAAAGAAATTGGGTAGAAGTTTTCTATCGGGAAGCCAAAGGCTGGTTGGGTTTATCTGAATATCAAGTCAGAGATTATAGAAGCCTGATAAGACATTTCATGCTTGTGTTTTGTGCCTATACATTTATTTTATGGCACACTTTAACCGGAGGATTAAGACGGCGTTGGGCATCGAAACCTTTAAACACCTTTACTGAAGCATTAGAGGCGTTTCGGACAGCGATGTCTTTCCGTTTTATGGAGTGGTTGAACCACAATCGGGACGTATTCTTTGCTCACAAAGCTGCTTTGGGCTTTGTTTGGGCTTGAAATCTGTCTAAGTCCCATTAGAACAGATAAAACGAGTTAGGTTAGTGCGTCGTGCCGATGGGTACTATGTTCAGTTCTTGGTAAGTGCCGAGAACAAAGTAGACATTAACCCAACAGGTAAAACTATTGGATTAGATGTTGGACTCAAAGAGTTCTACACCGATAGCAATGGACACACTGAAGCTAATCCTAGGTTTTATCGAACAGGCGAGAAGCGGCTGAGGTTTAGACAACGCCGTGTTTCTCGCAAGAAAAAAGGAGCCAGCCAACCGTAAAAAAGCCATTAATCGACTAGGACGAGTACACCTCAGAATAAGTAGGCAACGTGAAGAACACGCCAAAAGACTGGCGCGTTGCGTAATCCAATCTAACGATTTGGTAGCCTATGAAGATTTGAGGATTAGAAACTTAGTTAAAAATCATTGTCTTGCCAAATCTATTAATGATGCAGGTTGGTATCAATTCAGGAAGTGGCTAGAGTATTTCGGGGTTAAGTTTGGCAAGATAACTATTGCGGTTAATCCTTCCTACACTTCGCAAAAATGCTCTAGTTGTGGCACTCTTGTCAAAAAGTCCCTATCGATGAGAACCCATATTTGTCAGTGTGGGTTCGTGTTAGATAGAGACTGGAACGCCGCTATCAACATCCTGAAATCAGCCTTGAGTACCACAGGGCATGTGGGAACTTGGGTCATCAACCCGAACGCTTTGGGAGATTCGACCTCTACTTTGATTGGAGAAATCCTGTTAAAGCAAGTTGGGTCTATGAACAAAGAATCTCCGCACTTATAGGACGGAGAGTGTCAAAAAGGTTTTCCTTGATAATCGCTCAACTGTCTATGAATATCTTTCTCATGCTCAACATACTTTTTATAAGCGTCTTGCACATCTTTTTCTAGGTATACGCGACAATATCCCAAATAGGATTTCTTGTAGCCGAAGAAACGAGCTCTTTGCTGTATAGTATCTGCATTTCCCACACCAACGCTTCTGGGCATATAGGTTACAGTTAAGCCCTCGACCGTAAATCCTCGATCCATTGCCTGTCCGCCAACAAGGATGTGGGCATAATCATTTTTCCAATTAATTGATGGTGTCTTACCTCGGACTGAGTTGACTTCTTGGATGTTTGTATCACGGATTGCGCGTGGAAGTACCTCAATAAGCTTCTCAAAAGACGGTAAATCTAAGACGGTTTTTTCTAATTCATCGTAGGCTTTTTTAAAAGATTTCCGTAAATTTTGCGGGGCTGAGTCTGTTACACTAAAATTCAAATTTTCCCATTTCTCTTTTACCTTTTTAGCCCATTTAAAGTAGTCTCCATGTGGGTCAGTTTCTCGTGATGGATGAACCATCATTGATCTATTATTACCCTTACGTTCATTCAGGACGTAAGCGGATGCTACTCCCAGGTAAAAGACCATCATTGCAGACAAGAAAGAGTTGGGCGGTTCAGTAAGCGGCTTATTTTTAGTGGAAATTTCCTGATCAGGAATAGTTTTGACGAGGTCTGGACGATTACGGAAAAATTCATTCCCGCCCGTATAAGCTGCACCAGGTTTAAGTAGTTCAACGAAGTCTGGTGAAAGTACATCGGTAATGTTGATTAGTAGTGGTGCCTGTGGTGTCGCAGTGTATTGTAGGAAGGTGTGGCTAGGTAACGACCTCCGAATTTCAGTGAGGTGACGGTATAAACTACTCACTGAACCCTTATTGATTTTGTTATTCAGCCCTGCCTGATCTGCCTCGTCATCAATTACGAGTACAGGGACACCTTCTAAGTTGATATCCTCAAGTAGTTCCTTTAAAGCTTGGAGGTGATTTTTCTGCTTCATCACACTTAAAAGCGCTATTTGCTTCTCTGCTTCTGGCACTAGGGGATCTTCCCATGCCTTAAGCAGGCTCTCAATATTGGGCAAATCAGTTTCCTTTCGTGGATTCTCAAAGTTCTTTCACTTCCAATCTTGCCGTTCTTCTATTTGTAAATCCTTGATCAACCTTTTGTTTGATTGATCTAGTAAGTTGGTTTTAGTTCCTGCAATGATAATTACTATTCGGTAACTATTGTCACAAGCCAAAGCTGTGACAGTGGTAAAATTCAACGTTTTGCCACTTTGCACGTATCCAATAACTAAGCCTGTTTTACTACCACCAAGAGAGGTAGGGGAAATACATTGCCTCATTACTGCCAGTGCCTCATCTTTTACCCTAGCTTGGCTTTCAGGATCGTCAGGAAGTTTGTGTTTTAGCAGCTTTTCTGTCTCTTTACCTACTTGTGGAGACCATTGATTGCTTGAGTATGTTGGATCGACCATTTTTTCTACTGCGTTAATCTTATTGGCTGTGCTTCTCCTAAGATTCCGCTAGATTCAAAATTTATCCGGAAAACCCGCACGGATTCGATCGTGTCAAACGTCGCCAACTCAACTTTCCGGTTGTTTCATGCCAACGCCAACGCAACAAATTAGCAGCTTGTCCAACTGCAACTCCCGGTAAACCAAGAGCACGACGAGGTGCTTCTGTAGCTAAAGCAATAGCTTGCTCAACTCCACAAATCCCCCACTGCACCAAATTCTCTACCCCCACCAACAACGGCAGTGTTGTCCCCGACAAAGTACCATCAGCTAACCTTGCCGTACCATTTTTCACTTCAATTTGCCGCGTATCCCAAGGATAAACACCATCAGCTAATCCGATAGGTGCCAAAGCATCACTAACGAGAAAAATCCCTTGCTCATAACAACCAGCCCGCAGCAGTAACTGTAACATTGCCGGACAAACATGCTGGCCATCGGCAATCATGCCACAATAAACATCAGGATGGACAAGAGCAGCCCCCAATAATCCCGGCTCTCGGTGATGCAATCCCGGCATAGCATTAAAAGCATGAGTCACCATCGACGCCCCGAGAGTAAAAGCTTGTTCAGCTTGGGCAGCAGTTGCCAAAGAGTGACCTAAACTAACAGTAATACCCAAAGAACGTAAATAAGCAATCACCTCGCCAGTTGAGTCTAATTCCGGTGCCAGAGTCATTACCTTGACAAGCCCTGCACAATCCCCCAAAATCAACTTTACGTTGTCAATCGTCAGCGGTAATAAAAACTCCTCTGGATGCGCGCCACGCTTTTGGGGATTGAGAAACGGTCCTTCTAAATGAACACCCCAAATCGCCGCCGCTTGCTCCTGCTCCTGAGATGCCCTAAACTCAGCCAAGACAGCAAGCGATCGCTGAATCTTCTCTACAGAAGTAGTCACCAAAGTTGGCAAAAAAGCATCTATCCCCTGATGCCACAAAAATCGACAAATTTCCTCAAGCTTTGAGATATGTTCCTCTTCTAAATCAGTAAACGCCAACCCCAGCGACCCATTAATCTGCAAATCCACACCACCCAAAGACACCCAATCCCCAGCAACATCAATAGTGGATGATTCACGACTCCCCTCTCTAGCAGAGACACTATCCATGGATGCGATCGCAGCAATTCTACCCTGCTGATCTATCCTGATCTGCTGCAACTCTTGAGAACAGTACAGTCGTGCATTGATAATATCCAGGTTAGTGCAGTGATTACCAGATGCAGAGGAGAGTGACTTAGCTGCTGAGTTCATCAATTTTATTTAGAGGGAAAAATACCTAAACACAAGTTTATCCAGTAAAGCTTCCCCTTCCCCCCTATCCCCCTTGTCTTTAAAAAACCTATGACTCAACCACAAATTGGCATTATCATGGGCAGTGACTCAGATTTGCCCACCATGCAAGCTGCGATCGCAATTTGCGAAGAATTCGATGTTCCCTGCGAAGTAGCGATCGTTTCTGCTCACCGTACTCCAGAACGGATGGTGCAATATGCCAAAGAAGCCCATCAGCGTGGACTCAAAGTAATTATCGCTGGTGCTGGTGGAGCGGCTCATTTACCTGGTATGGTGGCAGCACTAACACCTTTACCCGTAATTGGGGTGCCAGTTTCTAGCCGTCACTTACAAGGTGTCGATTCTCTCTATTCGATCGTGCAAATGCCAGGAGGAATTCCCGTAGCCACTGTAGCGATCGGCAATGCTAAAAATGCTGGTCTACTAGCTGTGCAAATTCTAGCCTCTCACCAGCCAGAATTACTCAAGCAAGTCCAGCAATATCGCCAAAATTTAGCGCAATCCGTCATGGAGAAGCAAGTTCAGCTAGAAAAGTTAGGTTACCAGAAGTATCTGGAGAAAATTAATCTTAGTTAAGGGGAGGACTAGAGGTAGCGGATTGGTCAACATCAAGATTGTTTACCAAACCCTTAATAAAATTACGGTAATTGCTGTACCCTACAGTAAATTAACGAAAAATCGCCTCTTATTCATTGAGAATACTTGCCATTATCTAGGGCAATCGAAGTAAACCAAAAATCTCAAAAAAGCGAACTAAATAGTGATTTTTACTTATCTTTTAAGAGATAACAATTAGTGCTACTCCAGGTGAGTGTTCATCAATTCGCTGCCTTTTGAGATTAGGAGTCTCGGCGCTAGCAAGTTTGTTTGCGGAGAATAATTTAATCTCTTGACTATTTGCCAAGTTATTTGTAATGTTCTGTATTACCAAATATAGTCCAAGTAGTCCAAGTTGACGAAACTATCTGTCATCTTAATTAGGCAGAGTGCAATCTAGCAATTGACAAGCCAACTAATTGTGATTACAAGCCAACTAATTGTGATTAGTAGAGTAGTTTTGTCTTTATGATTACCTAAAATCAGGTGGTTTCTTCGCTATGCACTAAAGTGTTATCTAGCTAACCAGCTAATAGCTTGTCTGCTAAAAATTGCGACGTGTTTCACAAATCAAGGAAACTCCAGTTACCATGCCTAGACCCAAGTACAATCCAACTCTCAGTAGAGAGAAATCGCCACCAAAAAGCAAGCAACTTTTTTCGGGACAGTTTGCTCAATTTCCTGGAAATGCGTCCTTTCTCCAACCATTACAAACTGTCGCCAAATTATTTTCTCCCTACTGGCTAGCTTGCATTCCCCTAGCCGCCATAATTGTCGTAGTTTGGAATACTGCTGCTGTTGCCCAGGACGGCAATGCGCCAAGCACAGCAGAAATTCAGGGAACTCTGAATGCAATTTGGGTGTTAATAGCAGCCATTCTAGTAATTTTCATGAATGCCGGATTTGGCATGCTAGAAACTGGCTTCTGTCGCCAAAAAAATGCCGTTAACGTCCTCTCCAAAAACCTAATTGTCTTTGCCCTAGCAACGATCAGCTTTTGGGCAATTGGCTTTTCCTTCATGTTTGGTCAAGGAAATGGTTTAATTGGCTTGGGCGGTTTTTTCTTAAGCAGCGAAAACCCTGCCACTTATCAACTAGAGCCATTTCCCGGCGGTCTACCAGTATCTGTATTTTTCTTATTTCAGGTTGCCTTTGCCGGAACCGCAGCCACGATTGTCTCTGGTGCTGTGGCCGAGCGAATCAAGTTTATTGATTTTTTAATCTTCAGCATCTTACTCACAGCAATTGCCTATCCGATCACCGGACACTGGGTTTGGGGCGGTGGTTGGCTCAGTGAATTGGGCTTTTCCGACTTTGCCGGTTCGACAGTAGTTCACTCAGTTGGTGGCTGGGCGGCCCTCATGGGTGCTGCCATATTAGGCCCGCGTCTTGGTAAATACGACGAAAATGGTCAACCCAGAGCTCTGCCCGGTCATAACCTGAGTATAGCCACATTGGGTTGTTTGATTCTCTGGATCGGCTGGTTTGGTTTCAACCCAGGCTCAGAGTTAGCAGCCAATCAAAATGTTCCCTACATCGCAGTCACAACCAACTTAGCCGCCGCTGCCGGTGCTATTGTCGCGACCATCACCTCTTGGGCAAAAGACGGCAAACCAGACCTTTCGATGATCATCAACGGTGTTCTGGCTGGCTTAGTAGCAATTACTGCTCCTTGTAATGCCGTATCTTATTTGTCTGCTATCATCATTGGTGCTCTTGCTGGCGTCTTTGTTGTTTTTGCAGTTGCCTTGTTTGACAAGATCAAAATTGACGATCCCGTGGGTGCCATCTCAGTTCACCTGGTCAACGGAATCTGGGGGACATTGGCAGTTGGCATCTTTAGCTTTGCAGAAAATGATGCTGGTCAAAAACTCGGTCTGATTTATGGCGGTGGTTTCGGTCAACTCCTCTCCCAAATTATTGGTATCCTTGCCATTGGTGCCTTCACCGTTATCGTTAGTGGCATCTTCTGGTTAGTGATCAAAGCCATCTTCGGCATGCGGGTATCTCCAGAAGAAGAAATCGAAGGTTTGGATATCAGCGAACACGGTATGGAAGCCTACAGCGGTTTCCTTAAAGAAGCTGGCGTCAACGAAGTTACAACTGGGATAAATAACTTGAGTGGCGATGCCAATGATATGGCTCCTAGTTCCTAAAGAGAAGTAAATTCAGAGGGTTTTTAGCGGGGGATTGTTCAAAGATGATTGCGATGAACTATTTTTCTGGTAGAACAGAGTTGAAGCCAATTCAGTGTCCATCTACTTGAAAAGTCGTCCTAGTTGGGCTTTTTTATCCCTCGCTGCCAATGGGCTGCTGCTGCTGGCACTAACTTCAGTGCTACCGCGTCAGCAGCAGTGTTCCCTGCAATCTAACCTCCGCCGATCAGTGGCAACAACTGGTCTGTCCTACCCGATGCCGGAAATCTTGCCAGATCTCGGGCCGCGACACCACTTAAACTATCGGCAGTGGGTAAGCTTGCTTCGTAGGGAAGCTGAGGCAGTATCTGCCCACAAACCTGAAAATTTGACCGTACTTCTCGGAGATTCTCTAAGCTTGTGGTTCCCTCCCGAAATGCTACCTCCAGAACAAACTTGGCTAAATCAGGGGATTTCTGGGGAAACATCGGCAGGCTTGCTCAGTCGCTTGTATTTGTTAGATGATACCGAGCCCCAGGCAATTTTTCTGATGATCGGGATCAATGACTTAATTAGCGGAGCTACAGATGAGACAATTTTGGCAAACCAAAGGCTGATTATCCGCTACTTGCGCCGCAATCACCCCCAAGCTAAGGTTATCGTCCAATCGATTTTGCCTCACTCAGCAGATGCAGTAACCTGGGAGGGACGCGACCAACTCTTGTCCATTCCCAACAGTCGCATTCAGCGAATCAACAAGCGACTCGAAGAACTGGCTCAATCACAAGGCGTCATTTATCTCGATCTGTACCCTTTTTTTGCCAATGCTCAAGGTAATCTCAACAATGAACTGAGTACGGACGGTTTACACCTGAACACTAATGGCTACTTAGTCTGGAACAACGTACTCAAGGTACACAACCAACTGGTGCTTGAGGGGGGCTGGGAAGGTAATTGAAAATCTCGCTGTGTGTGCCATCACCAATTTGCCATTTTCTCTACTGACCGATACCTCACGGCATCTTATGATTTAAGTAGTAAAGGAAATTTGTATACATTTATTTCGGAAAAGGCACGGCATGGATACAAAAGCTTTCAAGCGCTCACTCCACAGTTCGGAAAACTACCATCGCCGGGGATTTGGTCACGAAGTTGAAGTTGCTTCTCAGCTCCATTCAGAATATCAAAGCAACCTAATTCAAGAAATTCGTGAGAATAACTATAAGCTAAATAGGGGAGAAGTTACTATCCGGCTCGCAGAAGCTTTTGGCTTTTGTTGGGGTGTCGAGCGAGCTGTCGCTATGGCTTATGAAGCCCGCCAGCACTTCCCTACGGAGCGTATCTGGGTAACTAATGAAATTATTCATAACCCTTCTGTGAACCAAAGATTGCAAAGTATGCAAGTGGGGTTCATTCCAGTAGAGCAAGGAAACAAAGACTTTTCTGTGGTCAAACCCGGTGATGTAGTGATTTTACCGGCTTTTGGTGCCAGCGTTCAAGAAATGCAACTGCTCAATCAGAGAAATTGCAAGATTGTTGATACTACCTGTCCCTGGGTGTCCAAAGTCTGGAATACGGTAGAAAAGCACAAAAAAAAGGATTACACCTCAATTATTCACGGTAAATATAAGCACGAAGAGACAGTTGCTACTAGTTCTTTTGCTGGCAAATACCTAGTACTGCTGAATATGCAAGAGGCAGAATATGTTGCCAACTACATCCTCAACGGCGGCGATCGCCAGGAGTTTCTCAATAAGTTTAGTCGCGCTTTCTCAGCGGGATTTGACCCTGATCGGGATCTTGATCACATTGGTATCGCCAACCAAACCACTATGCTCAAAAGTGAAACAGAGCAAATTGGTAAGCTGTTTGAACGGACGATGCTCAAGAAGTATGGTCCAACCCAACTCAACGAACGCTTCCAAAGCTTTAACACCATCTGTGATGCCACTCAAGAGCGGCAGGATGCTATGCTGGGGCTAGTCGAGGAAAAGTTAGACTTAATGGTGGTCATCGGTGGATTCAACTCCTCCAACACAACCCAACTACAGCAAATCGCCATTGAGCAAGGCATACCTTCCTACCACATTGACAGTGCTGAACGGATTGGTCCAGGAAACAAAGTAGAGCATAAGCCACTGCGCCTGGATTTAGAAGTTAAGGAAAATTGGCTACCCTCAGGGGAACTTATTGTGGGTGTGACTTCTGGAGCCTCGACGCCTGATAAAGTGGTGGAAGAGGTAATCGAGAAGATAGTCAAACTAAAAAGAGTTCCAGTGACTTCAGTTTGAGGTTAGCAGTTCAAAATACATCTCCCATCCACTAAAAGCCTAGCGTTACTAAACTCCAATTCTTGTTGATAGCTATTTACCTAACTCAGGATAGAGCTGTCACTTAAGAGTCAGGAGTTACCCTGTAACGCCTAGGGTGACTTATCAGATTTAAGGTTATCTTGGTATTAAATTAGCTCTAAATTCAATAGCTGATAGTAATCTTGAAGCTTTTAATTTCAATCTTCCCACCTTAATCAGTAACCGAAACTTAGTCTAATAGGACAAGTTGTGATACTAATCAGGGTAGGAAATAGTGTTAAATAAAATTTTATTTATAGGAAATGCAGCCCACTGACTCCAGCAAGTTTACCGATAAAGCTTGGGAAGCAATAGTTAAATCACAAGATGTTGCCCGCCGCTGTAAAAATCAACAGCTAGAGGTGGAGCATGTCGCGATCGCATTGCTGGAACAAGATGGGCTAGAACAAGATGGGCTAGCGTCTCGTATTCTTAATCGTTTGACGGTTGACATTCCCATATTTAAACGGCAATTAGAAGCATTCGCTAGCCGTCAGCTGAGAGTGAATAGCGTTGACCAACTATATTTGGGTCGCGGCTTGGATCTGATGTTAGACAAGGCTGACGAAGCCAAAAGCGCCTTAGGAGACGGATTCATTGCTGTTGAACATTTACTTTTGGCATTAGCAGAAGATGAACGGGTAGGTCGTCGTTTGTTCAAAAGCTTCAACCTGGATAAACCCAAGTTAGAGGCAACCATTATCGCGATCCGGGGTTCTCAAAAAGTTACAGACCAAAGTTCAGAGTCTCGTTACGAAGCCCTCGAAAAATACGGACGGGATTTGACAGAACAAGCCAAAGCCGGAAAGCTTGACCCTGTAATTGGTAGAGATGAAGAAATCCGCCGGGTAATACAGGTACTATCTCGTCGCTCGAAAAATAACCCGGTACTCATCGGCGAACCCGGTGTCGGAAAAACTGCGATCGCCGAAGCACTCGCCCAACGGATCATTAATGGTGATGTGCCAGAATCTCTGAAAAACCGCCAGTTGATTTCCCTAGACATGGGTAGTTTGATTGCTGGAGCCAAATATCGGGGAGAATTTGAAGATAGGCTAAGGGCAGTGCTGCGGGAAGTTACTAACTCAGACGGTCAAATTGTACTGTTTATTGATGAGTTACACACGGTAGTGGGTGCTGGGGCTTCTCAACAAGGAGCAATGGATGCTGGTAACCTACTCAAACCCATGCTGGCCAGGGGAGAACTGCGCTGCATTGGAGCCAGCACTCTGGATGAGTACCGCAAGCATATTGAAAAAGACGCAGCCTTAGAACGCCGCTTTCAACAAGTTTTTGTTCCGCAGCCAACTGTAGAAGATACGATTTCGATTTTACGTGGTCTCAAGGAACGCTACGAAGTTCATCACGGCGTTAGTATTACAGACTCGGCTCTAGTCGCCGCTGCAACGCTTTCTAATCGCTACATTACCGAGAGATTTCTGCCAGATAAAGCAATTGACCTGGTAGACGAGGCCGCCGCCAAGCTGAAAATGGAAATGACTTCCAAACCATTGGAATTAGAGACGATTGAGCGGCGCTTGATGCAGTTGAAAATGGAAAAGCTCTCACTGGATGCAGAGAATCAGCAGAAGGGACTAGCTGGAACCACGAATGCCTACCGCTCCTCACGAGATCGCCTAGAGCGTATTGAACAAGAAATCGCTGCCTCAGAAGAAAAACACCAGGAACTCGAAGGACAGTGGGAAGGAGAAAAACAACTGCGGACAGAAATTAACAATCTCAAAAAAGAAGAAGACCAACTCAAAGTACAGATTGACCAAGCAGAAAGAGCTTATGACCTGAATAAAGCAGCTCAACTAAAGTATGGCAGGCTAGAGGTTTTGCAGCATGATCGCGAAACCAAAGAAAGCCGGCTCTTGGATATCCAATCTCAAGGGAAAGCTTTATCGCGGGAGCAAGTTACCGAGGCGGATATTGCCGAGATTGTTGCTAAGTGGACAGGTATCCCCCTCAAACGACTGCTAGAGTCGGAACGCCAAAAGCTTTTACAACTAGAAAGTCATCTACATCAACGGGTAATTGGTCAAACAGAAGCCGTGGCTGCTGTGGCCGCCGCGATTCGTCGCGCCAGAGCGGGAATGAAAGACCCCGGACGCCCGATTGGTTCCTTCTTATTTATGGGCCCTAGCGGTGTTGGTAAAACTGAACTAGCCAGAGCCTTAGCCGAGTTTCTCTTTGACAGCGATGACGCTCTAGTCCGAATCGACATGTCAGAGTATATGGAGAAACACGCAGTCTCCCGCTTAATTGGGGCACCACCAGGATACGTGGGTTACGAAGAGGGAGGACAACTCTCAGAAGCCGTGCGGCGGCGTCCTTACTCAGTAGTCTTGCTTGATGAAGTGGAAAAAGCGCACCGGGATGTTTTTAACCTTTTGTTGCAAGTGCTTGACGATGGTCGCATCACAGACTCTCAGGGAAGAACCATAGACTTCCGCAATACGATTATTGTCATGACCAGCAACATTGGCAGCGATCATATTCTGAGTGTGGCCGGTGATGATGCTCAGTACGAAGAAATGCGCAAACGAGTGACAGAGGCTTTGCGATCGCACTTCCGGCCAGAATTCCTCAACCGTGTTGATGACAACATCATCTTCCACACCCTCACCCGTAAGGAATTGCGGAAAATTGTCACCATTCAACTCAAACGCATTGAGCGTCTCTTAGCAGATCAAAAAATTACCTTAGAACTCTCCGAAACTGCTCAAGATTACTTAGCAGAAGTCGGGTACGATCCGGTATACGGTGCTCGACCCTTAAAACGGGCGATTCAGCGGGAGTTGGAAAATGTGATCGCCACCAAAATCCTCGAAAATACTTTTGTTGAGGGGGACACAATCTTGATTGATTGTCAGGAGCAGGTTCTCACTTTCAACAAAAAGCCAGTGGTGAAGCTTTCAGAACCTCAAGTTATTTCTGGGTAATTAATGATCACAAACCTTAAACGGTAAATTTACCACATAAGTCTACTGAAAATTTCCATCTTTACCGATCAATCCTCTTGTAGGGAGTCTCTTGGTAGGTACAACGCACCCTCCTGAATCAACTCTCTGGCCAACCCAATCGGGCTATTCTGGCTATTAAGGAAAGGAACGTGTACCACCTGTTTGATACTACGATCAAATATGGCTAACTTTATTATTGTTTTTGACCCCGATCCAGAACGGCGATCGCAATTTACAAAAACAGTTGAGCCTTTACTACCAATAGTCGATGGCTTAATCACCAATTCTTGCACAACTGGTAATCTCTGGGCTGGTTGGGCGGCTCATCAAAATGCGCCTGTGAGTTGGGTTAGCGATGCTCAAGGAGCAGGTTTTATTTGGGGAGATGCCATTCCACCACACAAATCATCTCCTATCGACCCACGCAAGTTGAGAATACTTTGGCAAAATGCCGCCGACAGTAACTTACCAGCTTTTGATGGGTTTTATGCAGCAGTTACCTATCATCCAGATTTTGGTCTAACTGTCGGAGCAGACTATCTAGGACTATTTCCCGTTTACTATTACATTAGTGGTGATGTTGCCCTAGTAGCTTCAACACCAGAATTATTCAAACACCATCCTCTGTTTCGACAGGCTTTTAACCCAGCAGGATTAGTCGGAATCCTGTTAACCAATGGCTTATTTAATGGTCAAACTCTGTGGCAAAATGTCCAGCGCCTAGCTGCGGGACACGTTCTCGTTTGGAAGCCCGCAACCTTCCCTAGGGAAATTCAACAGCATCAACTGCTGGGTAATCAATCTTCTCAACTGAATTCCCTTACTTTTGCGGAACATCTAGATATCTTAGATCAAGCCCTTGACCAGGCAATAACTCGTCAAGTGAGGAAAGAAGAACCCTGTGGCCTTCTCCTTTCCGGTGGACTAGATTCCCGCATGCTGGCGGGGTTTCTTGGCAGAGAAGGCATTAAACCGATTGCTTTGAGCCTAGGTAACCGCAGTGATTTAGAGATAGAATGCGCTCTTGGGGTTGTTAAACAACTTGGTTTAGAACATCGTCTAGCGGCAATTTCTCTAGATGATTATCCCGCCTATGCTGATTTGCTCATCAAGGGGGAGCATCTTGCCAACGGTTTTAATTGGGTGATGAACTGGAGTCTGGCGGCCCATCTTAGCAGCCTTGCACCCAAAGTAATTAATGGTTACTTATTAGATTTAGTGCTGGGAGGTAAGATACCCTACGCTCTATCACAGGATAATCTTTCCTTTGAAACCTTTTTTTTCCAAGGAGTTAATCGCTGGGGATTATCGCCTGACTTATTAGAAAGACTATTACGCCAAGAAGTATTTGGGGAGTTGGTGCAAGACACCCTAGCTCAAATTAGGGCAGTGTATGAGAGCTATTCTGATATCGAGTTTAGAAAAGCTTGGTATTTTGAAATATACCATCGACAAAGATTTCATGTTGGCTCTGCGGCATGGCAACTCAGCTTTGCTGCTTGGCCAATTATGCCAACTCTAGACCAGCAATTGCTAGAAATTACAGCAGCTTTGCCGGTGAAAACCATTGCCAAGCGTAAAGCTCAAAATCAGTTGCTTTGTACTAGATTTCCGCAATTAGCTCAGTTACCTCTTGATCGGAATGCTTTCAATGTAGAACCACTTTTGTCTAGCAAAAACCGTCAGCGATTTGCCCGCTTCTGGCGTTGGCAGCGTAAATTTAGACAGTGGCAGCAGAAACTAGGATATGAACGCCGCTACTACTATAGAATTTATGACCTTAATAATATTGGATGGCGAGCAATACGGCAACAAGCAGAACCTTATCGGGAGCAAGTGCAACATCTTTTGCACCTAGAGGTGTTGAATACACTGCTACCCACTCCTGATCAGCCTTGGCAATATTCTCTAGACTCAATTACTGAAGCCTCTGGCGTCAAAGCTTTGCTAGGATTGCTGCTTTGGTCAAGGGATAATTTGTAATGCATCAAACCCATATTTGGCAAGAAGAAACCGTTGAAGTTAATGGTTCAATCTTAGTTAGTGCTAGGATTGAACTCCCTGAGCAGCCTCCACAGCGCTTATGGTATCGTCTCCCTGCTCAGTATCGTTCTCGAATTACCGAGAGTTGCGATCCCTTTGTCGTTGCTACTATTTTGTTGATCATGAGCCAGGGAATTCCCACTGTGGTACATGGCGAAGTCTCCCCATCATTGTTGCAAAATTTAGAAGAGTTTCAAGCAGCTTGGGCTTGCTGGTGTCCCCAGAAGTATCAACAAGTTGAAATTACTGCCGAATTGGAACGAGAACCACCTGCTATTAACCCTTCGCGTCCAGCAATTGTTGCTTTTTCTGGAGGAGTTGATAGCTGTTTTACCTTATTTCAGCACCGCACTAGTCGTAATGGAAGACAACAGCGTCCTATAGAAGCATGCCTCATGGTGCACGGTTTTGATATTCCTCTAGAACAAGAGGAGGTATTTGCCAGAGCAACCGAAAAATCTCAAAAGATGGCGGCTAGCTTGGGGGTAGAGTTAATTCCCATGGCAACTAACTACCGCCAGTTAGGGCAAAATTGGGAGGATACTCACGGGACGGCTACCGCTTCTTGCTTAATGCTCTTACAAAAGAGCTATAGTATTGGTCTAATTGGCAGCTTTCTTCCCTACCAATCCTTAAAGCTACCTTGGGGAACTAATCCTGTCACAGACGGTTTACTCTCAAGTAAAACTTTCCAATGTATTCACGACGGTGCCTCCTTTACTCGCTTAGAGAAAATTCAGGAGATTGCCCATTGGCCGGCAGCTTTGCAAGACTTGAGAGTATGCTGGCAAGGAGCCGAAAAAGACCGTAATTGCTGCCGCTGTGAAAAGTGCATTCGGACAATTCTGGCTTTGAGAGTAGTTGGTGTTGATTTACCTCCCTGTTTCCAAGAAGATGTCAGCGATGCTCAGATTTTAGGTCTTCAGAAAGTTAAAGACGCTCAATTAGAGGAATTGAGTCTTATTTTAACAACTGCCAAAGCCGAGGGCATATCCGACTCTTGGGTAACAGCTTTAGCAAAATCTATTGAGCAAAACCGCCGTAGGGAGATAGTTGATAAACGCAAGAAAGCACTGAAGAAGCTTCTACCACAAAGCTTGTACAGTGGTTGGCAGCAAGCGCGATCGCTCTTATTGAAAAGATCAGGTTGATTGATGGCTATTTATCAGGAAATGGGGGCATCATACCAAATCAGAGCCGATTACTCACCTCTGCAAAAGTTAGTGAAACTTTGTAGGGATGTGTCTCCACGTCCCTACAAATGTCAGTTTTGAAAAATCGACACAATATCTTTTACATAAGTTAGTAACTATCTGTGTAAATCTAGTGTCACTCTGTGGTTGTTCTTCCACAAGTCTTATTTTTGTCAAAAATCTCGATAAGTATCAGTCTGGCAACTGCCAATTTCTGTGTTCCTCTCAAAAAGTAATGAGTTCTCAACAACCAATATGTTGACCAACCTCGGCAAGGTTATCCAAATCAGCCAAGATTTGCTAGTTGGCATCAAAACAGTACGACAACCTCCCATTTATATAGTTGGTCTGCCTCGAACCGGGACTACCTGGATTGCTTCAATTTTGAATACAGCGAGGGGAATTAAGTATGTTTATGAGCCTTTTAACTATCAAAATGTACCAGAATCCGCACCGCACTTTATGAAATATCTGCTTGCTCACGATGATGCTCCTGAGTTTGCTCGATATTGCACTGATGCTTTTGCTGGTAGTCTTAATAACTCTTTTACGACAATACATTTATCGTCGCCATATATAAAATTTCGTCACTTTCCAGGTCGAGTGATGGTCAAAGATGTACACTCATGTATGGCTCTCGAGTGGATTAACCACAACCTAGCACCAATTACAGTTATCGTGATTCGTCACCCATGCGCTGTGGCTGCGAGCTGGTTTCGTCTACAAGGCAAGAATGACAATTCGCTTCAACAGCTACTCATTCAACCTAGGCTACTCAATGACTACTTAAAGCCCTTTGAACCTGTACTCAAAAATGCCAAAGACTTCTGGCAGAAAATGGGTGCTTTTTGGGGAGGAACCTATTACGTCATGCTTCAACAGTGGCGGAAGCACCCAGACTGGATATTACTGCAACATGAATCCTTGTGTTTAGATCCAATTGGTAATTATCGAAAATTGTTTGCTCAACTTAACCTCAATTGGACTACAAAAACTGAGCAGTTACTTGATTACTCGACCAAGCAAGATAGTGGTCAACCTTATCAGCCTCAACGCCGATCTTCTCGAGAGCCGGATAAGTGGAAAAATGAGCTTGAACCAGAGCAGATTGAGAAGATTAGGCAGTTTGTCAAGCCCTTTGGTCTTCCCTTTTATTCAGACTTTTAACCTGCTTTTCAGGCGGCGCAATTACCCTAGAAAGTCGATATGGCTAATTTTTTTATTATTGTCGATCCAGACCCAGAGCGACGATTAAAATTCCAAAAAATCATCGAACCCTTACTGCCACCAGTCACTGGCTTAATTACCAATTCCTCTGCAATAGGCGATTTCTCTGCCACCTGGGCTGCCTACAAAAGCGCACCTCTTAGCTGGGTGACTTCTCAGGAAGGAGCGGCAGTTGTTTGGGGAGAAGCAATTGTTCAACAAGAATCTACGAGAATCGATGCCACTAATTTAAGAGAAATTTGGCAAAAATCTTCCCATCAGAGTCTACCACCCTTCGACGGCTATTATGCTGCGGTGGTATATCATCCTGATAATGGTTTGATAGTAGCAGCTGATATTCTAGGGCTGTTTCCTCTCTACTATTACACCCACGGTGAAGTTGCTCTAATCGCTTCGAGTCCTGAACTTTTTCAATATCACCCACTGTTCAAAGCAAAATTTAATCCACCCGGCTTAGTAGGAATTTTACTAACTAATGGACTCGTCGATGGTCAAACCTTGTGGCAAGGAGTTAGACGCCTCAGTGCTGGACATTTTCTCCTCTGGCAATCCTCAAAGCCTCCTCAAGAAGTTAAACAGTACGAAATTCCTGGGGGGAGTGAACAAGACTCCTATTCAGATCTCTCTTTCAAAGAGCATCTCGACATTCTAGAACAAGTCCTCGACCAAGCCCTCAAACGTCACTTACCAAAAGATCAGCAATATTCTTTGCTACTTTCGGGGGGACTTGATTCTCGAACACTTGCTGGTTTCCTGCATCGCCAAGGCATCAAACCCATAGCCTTAACATTAGGAAAACGCAGCGATTTAGAAATGCAATGCGCTACTCCTGTCGCCCGTACTCTAGGCTTGGAACATCACACTACAGAGATTCCGTTTGAGCAATATTCTGCTTATGCTGAGCTGATGATCAAGTGGGAGCATCTAGCCAATGGCTTTAACGGCATGATGTTTTGGGGAGTATACCCTTACCTGCGACAATTAGATGCTAGATTTATCTCTGGATACTCGATGGGGCCTGTATTTGGGCAATCTTTACTGCCAAGCGAGAATGAGTCTTTTGAACAATTCTTTTCTAGCATTAATGCCTGGGGTTTATCTCCCGATTTGCTCAATAAACTGCTGCGACAGGAAGTTTTTGGTGATGCGGTTGAGGATACTCTAACTCACCTGAAAAGAGAGTATGAAGGCTATTCTACAGTCAAGTCTAAACGGGCCTGGTATTTTGACCTCTATCATCGACAGCGATTTCATACAGGAATCTTATGGTGGCAACAAAGTTTCGGAGCTTGGCCTGTTCTTCCTATTCTAGATTCGCAAGTTCTAGAAACTAATGCCCTCTTACCCACGAAAACCCTCATTGATAGACGTGCCCAGCAAGCACTCCTGTGTACTCGTTTTCCACAATTGGCTAAGTTACCTCTAGACCGTAATAACTATAATATTGAGCCACTCCAGTTTGGTGCCAGTGATCGGTATCTAGCTCCTTGGTTACGCTTGCAGCGTAAATGGAGACGGTGGCAACAAAAACTAGGATATGAGCGGCGTTATTACTACCGCATTCTAGACGTCAATAACTCTGGATTTCGTCAAGTAAGGCAGCAAGCAGACCTTTACCGTCAACAAGTGCAGTATCTTTTTAATGCTGAGGTATTTGATCAACTGCTACCAACGTCAGAGGTAAACTTGCAATACTCCAGGGATTCAATCATCGAAGCCTCTAGAACAAAAGCCCTGCTTGGATTTTTGCTGTGGTCAAGGAATCATCTATGATGCGCCAAATTCATCTCTGGCCGGAAGAAGCTACTGAAGTTGATGGCATAAAGACTGTCAGCGTAGCAATTGAGTTTCCCAATCAGTCTCGAACTTATCTCTGGTATCAAGTTCCAGTAGAGTATAGTTCTCTCATCTCTTCCAATTGTGACCAGTTTGTTGTCGCCACCGTTATGCTAGCAATGAGTTGCTCGGCTGATTTGGTAGTTCATGGTACGGTCTCTCCCTCACTGCTCAATAATTTGGCAGAATTTCAAGCGACCTGGGCTTGCTGGCTTCCCAAGCGGTATCAGCCAATTGAAATTAAACCAGAGGCTGAACGAGAAACTACCAGGGTAAATGCTTCCCAGAAAGCTATTAGCGCTTTTTCTGGGGGAGTTGATAGCTGCTTTACCTCTTGGCGTCACCGAACTGGCTGTTGCGGAAGACAACAACGTAATCTCCAAGCGGCATTAATGGTTCATGGCTTTGACATTCCTCTTAGGCAAAAATCGGTGTTTAACCGAGCAGTAGCGAAGTCAAAAGAGATGTTATCCAGTTTGGCGGTTGAACTAATACCCATGGCAACCAACTTCCGAGAACTCAAGCAAGATTGGGAAGAAGTCTACGGAGCCGCAGTTGCTTCTTGTTTAATGTTATTACAGGGGGGTTATGGAATTGGTATGATTCCCAGTGGCCCTTCTTACAAAGCCCTGATTCTACCTCATGGCTCAAATCCAATAACGGATCGTTTACTCTCTAGTGGTGCCTTTCAAATTGTTCATGATGGTACTGGCGCATCTCGCTTAGAAAAAATTAGACAGATTGCTAACTGGCCAGAGGCTTTAAAGAATCTAAGAGTATGCTGGGAAGGTTCTCAACTAGACCGCAACTGTGGCAAATGTGAGAAGTGCATTCGTACTGTTTTGAGTTTTAGAGCTATGGGCCTGAACTTACCGCCGTGTTTTGACGATGATGTAACAGAGGCTCAAGTTTTAGCTCTCAAAGTACCAAGAGCACAACTACTTGAATTTGATCGCATCCTAGAAATGGCCAAAGCTACAGAAATTTCTGATTCTTGGGTGAACGTCCTAGAAAAATGCATCTTTCGCAATCGGCGTCTGTATGCCTACAGAGAACATCAAGCTTCCCTTAAAAAGCTTTTGCCACTGAGAGTGCGAACTCCTTTGGGAAAACTGCGATCGCATCTACCGAGACGAGGTTAAATACTAATGCCCCAGACCTTATCAGAGTTGAAAGCCGATTAATAATTCTGGCAGAGCTTGTACAACTTAAGTTATTTCTCAAAAGTAGGGAGATCCGATCTTCGCTAGGGGGCAATCCGAGGCGCAAAACCAAGCTAGATCGCACAAAATCTTCTTAGAAACCTTAATAATTATTAAATCAGACCCATGACTGTACTAGAACAAGGCAATATCACGATTCATACCGAAAATATCTTTCCCATCATTAAGAAGTCTCTCTATACTGACCATGAAATCTTCTTGCGGGAATTGATCTCTAACAGCGTGGACGCAATCCAGAAATTGAGAATGGTTTCCTATTCTGGGGAAGTTGACGGCGAAATTGGGGAACCGGAAATTAGCATCAGCATCGATAAAGATAAAAACACCCTTTCTGTCTCCGATAACGGTATCGGTATGACTGTTGACGAGGTGAAAAAATATATTAATCAGGTAGCCTTCTCTAGCGCCGAGGAATTTATCGAGAAATATCAAAAAGACGCTGACCAACAAATTATCGGTCACTTTGGTTTGGGCTTCTACTCCTCCTTTATGGTGGCTCAGAAGGTGGAAATTGATACCCTTTCTTATCAAGCAGGAGCCACAGCCGTTCATTGGTCCTGCGATGGTTCACCTGCATTTGAGCTGTCGAACTCAGAGCGTCAAGAGCGTGGCACTACCATAACTCTAACTCTTCAAGAAGAAGAAAAGGAATACTTGGAACCGGGACGGATTCGCCAGTTGGTGAAAACCTACTGCGACTTTATGCCAGTGCCAATTAAGTTAGATGGGGAAGAAATTAATCAGCACCAGGCACTATGGAAGCAATCGCCGCAAAACCTCACGGAAGAAGATTATCTAGAATTCTATCGTTACCTTTATCCCTTCCAAGAAGAGCCATTGCTGTGGGTACATCTCAATACTGATTATCCTTTTCTACTCAATGGTATTCTTTACTTCCCCAAACTTAAACCTGATGTAGACGTAACCAAAGGTCAAATTAAGCTATTCTGCAATCAGGTATTTGTTAGTGACCATTGCGAAGAAGTTATTCCTAACTTTTTGATGCCACTGCGGGGGGTTATTGATAGTCCTGATATTCCCCTGAATGTTTCTCGTAGCGCTCTGACTAATGACCGCACAGTGCGCCGTATTGCTGACTTTATTGCTAAAAAAGTTGGCGATCGCCTTAATGAACTTTACCGTGAAAATCTTGCTGAATACATCCGTTGCTGGCAAGATGTTGGCACTTTTGTTAAATTCGGCTCCCTCAACAACGACAAGTTTAAAAAACAAGTCGAAGACATTATCCTCTATCGCACTACCTATGAAATAGAGAAGACACAAAACAAGCCAGTAAGCGATTCTGAGACGCCCCAAGTTGAGGTGCAGTCTCAACAAGGGGATGTCTGGGAAGATGTAAGCAAACCTGAAGTAAGTAGCGACACTCAAGAAACTCCAACCCCAGCTGAGCCCTATACCACTCTCAAAGAGTATCTAGAACGCAACAAAGATAATCACGAAAACCGCGTTTTCTACTGCACGGATCAAGCTAGCCAAGCAACTTACGTAGAACTGCACAAAAATCAAGGTCTGGAAGTCCTGTTTATGGACTCCTTTATTGACACCCACTTTATCAGCTTTTTAGAGCGGGAGTATTCGGATATCAAGTTTTCGCGGGTAGATTCTGATTTAGACGACACTCTGGTTGAGCAAGATAAGGCAGCGGATATTGTTGATCCGAAGACTAATAAAACTCGCTCTGAGACGATTAAAGAGCTGTTTGAGAAGGCTCTCGACAAGCCGAAAGTTAATGTTCGCACTCAGTCTCTGAAGTCGGATGATCCCCAGGGAACACCACCTGCAATGGTTCTTTTACCAGAAGCAATGCGGCGTCTTCAGGAGATGACAGCGATGATGCAGCAGCAAAGTGTTAAGTTTCCTGATGAACATATTCTAGTAGTAAATACGGCACACCCACTGATTGAAAATCTCTTTAAGCTAAGTCAGGGTAGTATTGTCCAAGATGGTGGGCAATCGCCTTCTGGTGAGTTGGCTAAGATGATTTGTCAGCATGTTTATGATCTGGCGCTGATGGCTCAAAAGGGATTCGATGCTGAGGGGATGAAGGCTTTTGTGGAGCGTTCAAATCAGGTATTGACTAAGTTGACAAAATAGTAGGTAAGTAGGTATTTAGTTTTTTAACCACAGATATAAGTGTGAGGCTATATCTGTGGTTTTTTATCGGGCTTGAGGAGATAGTTAATGAGTCTGGAACACAAGATTAAGTCTCTGACAGAAAGCGATTTTCTGGAGATAGTGAAGCGTGTATCTACTCTCCCGATGCCTAATAATCAACAAGAGGCGTATCGGTTGGTGCGTTATCTAGATTTGAAAGTTACTGAGATTGCTAAGATAAGGGGTAAAGATGTTAGTGAGGAAGGGATAAAGGTTAATGGTCAAGCTGTGGGTTGGTCTGCCGGAAGTGCAGAAACTGATAGTCTTAAGGAAAGGCTTTTAGACTTAGCTAAGCAAGTAGAACTAAATGAGCGGGTTTTTCAGTCTCAAAAACCTACATTTGAAGTGGTTTGGCAACTTAATAGTGAGTTTGATGCTGGTGTAAAAAGGTGGCAGCAATATCAAGATTTAGCAGTCCAAGATATTGAAGCTAGATTACCTAATTTTGTAGTCTTGGGTGCACCTAAATCTGCAACTACCTGGCTGTATGCCTGTTTAGCAGCTCATCCTGATGTCTTTGTTCCTACTGATAAAGAGCTAGATTTTTTTGGCACCCATCGCTACGAGATGGGAATTAATTGGTATAAACAGAAATTTATTAACTGGAGTGGACAGAAAGCTTGTGGGGAAGTTTCTGTTGGTTATTTCAGTTATGAAGAAGCTCCCCAGCAGATATTGAATAGTTTAGGAAAAGATTCTCTGAAGTTGATCGTGCTTTTAAGAGAACCTATCGATTGCGATCTTTCTTTTTATTTTCACTGGCTGCTGCGAGGCGAAGCACCCAAAACTTTTGAAGAGTCGTTAAAATTCAGGAGATTTAGAAGGTTTTATCATCGCACAGTTCATTATGATCAGCATTATCAGAAGTATTTAAGGTTTTTCTCTGAAGAACAAATTTTAGTGCTGTTATTTGAAGAAATTCAACAACAGCCTTTGTTTGTTCTACAGCGAGTTTTTGAATTTCTGAATATTGAGCCAGATTTCTACGATCAAGTCTTCGACAAAAAGCAAAATGTCGGGCGCTCAATTAATAATCTGTCTTTGCATTACTTACTGCACCACACAGGGATTATTTGTCGTGAGTTGTTGCCTCACCAGAAAGTAGGGAATAAAATCAGTAGCACTCTCAGGCAACTAAATAACCAAATAAATATCGCCCCTCAACGTCCCGCACTGCAAATTGCGCCTTGGCTTTATCGTCAGTTACAAGAGGAGTATCGCCAGAGTAATCAAAGGCTTGCTGAACTGGCTAAGCTGGATTTGTCTGTTTGGGAAACATCTGACGATTGAGAGGGAAATATGGAGGAGTGCTCAAAATAACCAATTATCTCACCACGGTAAAGCGCAACACCCATAAAATAGAGATTCGTGGTTTAGCGTAATTAAGTTTCGGAGGTTTCTATGTCCCGCAGATGTGAACTGACTGGCAAAAGGGCAAACAATGCCTTTGCAATTTCTCACTCCCACCGTCGTACCAAGAAGCTACAACAAGTTAACTTACAGTCGAAACGGGTTTGGTGGCCTGAAGGCAATCGTTGGGTAAGGCTGCGTCTTTCTACTAAGGCAATTAAGACTTTAGAGAAAAAGGGCTTGCATGCAATGGCCAAAGAAGCTGGGATTAACCTCAGTCGTTATTAAGACTAATGGTAGTGGAAGTCCGGGCGCGACGTGCAAGGGCTTCCACGACTGTAGCGCCTGCTGTCCTCATCTTGATTAACAACGGGGAATCAAGCAGTGCTGTGATTTTTGAGGTGGGTGATAGGTTTTCTTTCCCAAGTGGGTAGGATAGATTTTAGTTACCTTCCGAGAAAACTTTCGTTAAGCTTTGTAAAAAAAATGCTGCTGCGAGGGTTGGTCTGCAAATTTACGCTGAAATTATTCTCTGTGAGAGGCTTTCCTGACTCTGGGTAGACCTCTCCACCACTAAATAAATACGGATGGAGTCAGGCTCGCTCAGGAAAAATTCTGAGACATTAGCCCTAGCTCGTCTCTAGTCAAATTAAACCTTACCGGCTTAATAATCAACGTCAGGATTTTCTAACTAAAGTAATTTTTATCCACCCTACAGGAAGTTAGCTGGGGGAGAGGCACCTTACAAAAGGCAAGCAAAGCACTAGACATCGCTAGTGTGTCCTCATTAAAAAGATCTACACCGGAACTATCAAAGCATCTGGCAGGAAAGCAGCAATGTCAACCAGGAAAAGGAAATCCAGGCTTATTGACAATCTGTTAAGACAGATTGGACGGCTATCAAGAGCAATCACTAAGGCAGTGATGACTTGGCTTTTGCGCAGCTTGATGATTCTAGGACGCCGCAGCTCAAGGTATTCTACCGCAGGCTTTGTCTTGCCAACAGTGGTCATGGTGACCCTGGTGGTTGTGCTGTTAACTACAGCGATTTTGATTCGCTCCTTTGACAGAGCGAAGAACGCCAGCAATTACCGAGTCAATGAAACGGTTTTAAGGGCTGCAGAACCAGCAATTGACCGTGCTAGGGCAAAGTTAGACGCTTTATTCAACGATCCGACACTGCCGCGCTCAACCCCTTCAGAGGCGGCGTTAAACGATGCACTCCAAAGTCCTCGCTATAGGTTTGGCGATGAAGAGGCGCTGACAGTAGCTTACGATAGCGACCAAAGCGACAATAGTGCTTGGAGATTTCCTGTTGATACGGATAATAACGGTAAATTTGATAGCTATACCCTGTATGGTCTTTTCTTCCGCAGTCCGAGTCGTAACCTCAATACTGGGCAATTTGATAGAGCCAGACGGCCTTTAGATGCCAGAACGCCACCGATGGATAGTGGAGCAGTTGGTGGGGTTTGCGCTGCGACACAGGCGACAACGGCTAACTTTGTGGGTAACTCTAGTTGGTATAAGCAAGGAGGCGAACTGAAGAAAAGCTTCTTTACAATCGTCGCGACAGTACCAATTACTGAGCCTCAAACTGACGCTAATTATGAAACCTATAAAGGTAATCAAGGTTTTTCGGCTTTAGAGTATCAGCAAGACCGAGCATTGATACCGCTGAGTAATAACGCCGTATGGTTTGACGATGATATAGACATCGGTAACTTACCGACTTTTCGCTTAAATGGGCGAGTGTTCACCAACAGTAATTTATTGGTGAGTAGTCCCAAGGGTAATCCAGACACTGATTCAAACCCGGAAGTAATCTTTTACCAAGTTAGTAGCCCCGATTCTTGCTATTACCTAGAAGAGAATGCCGAAATTATTGTTGGTGGCAATGTAGCTGCTGGAGCAACAACCCAAGACAAAGATACCCAAGGACCAGTGAAAGTACACCGCTTTCTCGGAGCAGGCGTAAATCCGATGAACAATGGTGGGGACGATAATATTGATGGCAATAACAAGACAATCACCGAAAATGGCGGTCAAGAGGTAGCTTACAACACCCTGGCATACGCTCAGCGTATTGAGGCGATGGTGAATGAAGCTCTAGATTTGCATACGCCCGGTCTATCCGCTAGACCCGACCCTCTTCCAGTAATAGATAAAGCTAGCGTCAGCGGGGTGGCGCGATACCCGCAAGAAGTCAAGGATAACTTTGAAATACGCTTCGATGAAGGCAATAAAGACCCGATAGATATCCTGACAGAGGAACTGCAAACTTACTTCCAAGACAGAACTCGTCGAGTTCCCTTCGCAGAAGTTCCTTTTGGTGGCGATCCCCTCGGTGATTTAGGCAATACTTTGGGGGTTACCACTCCAATTCGTCCACCAGAAGACTGGATGAATATAGACAAGAACAACCTGAATCTAAAATTTGACAATCAAACCCTTTTCCTGCCAGCAGTTGACCCCAACCTATTGCAAGGAATAGAAGAGTTAGTGGGCGATCGCGTTAGCTTTGGTAATGGCTTACCAGCTCGTTGGTACGAAGGTAATGAAAATTTTGCCGATCCAGGAGATACGCAACCAGTTACAAACAACGGTAATGAAATCTTTTGGAATAATCAGCGGAACGGAGGCGCTGATCAAGGTAACCCACGTACTCGCGAAAGCTTGATTGAACCAGTACCTGACCTTGGAAAGAGTGAGAGGAATGGTTTTTGGGAGGTGGAATCAGCCAAACAGCCTCAAGCTCTGGAAAATACAGGCGGATTTAGGGTGATTACGGGTGCAGGCATTTATGTGACCGATGACGGTAACACTAACAACCCATCTTTCCGTCGTTCGGATAATTCTTTTTTACCCAATCCTCGTTTGCTTCCTGGTCTCACACCTCCTTTTGCTGATGCTATAGTCACTTGGCCAGATTCTCTGCCGATGACCGGCAGCTTAGGGGAAAATCGCAAGGGCGATCTGCAGATGAGGGCAACGGCAGTCTATCACTACACCAGCGCATCAGGAACAGCTCAGCAACCAATTGCTTGTGTCAGCAGTTACTACGACCCTACCAACCCCACAACAGCCAGAAATCCCAACACCTTACCTGATGTCAGTGGTGGTATTGATACTACTGGTAACGACGGCACTATCGATGTCTTGGCAAATGGTTCAAATCCTGGTACACAACCTACTGCACTTCAAGGTGCCCGCTCTAATAACGGTGTTTCCTACAGCCCACCGACATCAAGAACACTATACGCCACTGAGCTAGCACAACAGGCGAGGCTGGTATACCCCAATGGCAGGCTAGTTAACGAACCTCTAAGGAAAGCGCTAGCTAAGACAGCTACTAATAGAACTTTGGCAGATAACTCCGCGATTGACAGTGCCATTTGTGCTCTAGGTATTATGGACGGCTCACTCGCCCCCAACGCTAGTGTGGTACCTCATGGTGCAATTAAGGAAGTGGCATTTCTCAATGCTAGGGAAGTGAAATCGATCAATTCCTTCGATCCTGATGCTGCTGCCGCAGGCACTGCATTGGATCCTTTGAGGGAAGCGGAAACAATCGCAGATTTAAAAGCGTTGGCTAACAACACTGATGAAACTGTAGAAGCTGACTTAGGCACAGCAGCAATTCCAATTATCACCGATACAGCACCTACTTCTTACACACTTCCCCTAGAGCAACGTCAACCCTTAGAAAGCCGGGTGACTGAGTTAGATTTAAACTTGCTAAAAAATAGAAACATTGGCAGCGAATTTTTAATACCGAATAGCGGCATCATCTACGCCAGCCGTGACGATGCGCTACCAGATAGAAGTAATGCCACCCAAACAGACGGCAGCGATGGTACTGCTGATGTAAGTGCTGTTGATTTCCAGCTCGATCCTACACGTCGCCCTGATGGTATCCGTCTGATTAATGGCTCAGAAATAAACAGGACGAATAGTGATCAAGAAAAAGGTCTAATTTTAGCAACAGATTTGCCTGTCTATATTAAGGGCGATTTCAACCGCCATGATCACGAAGAATTTACCACTCGACTAGATGATGACTGGGGTAACTTCTATACTCGTGACATTACTACCCTGGATCCAGACTTTGCTTGTCGTCCTAATTTGAGGGGTTGTGGACCACAGGGAGACAAATGGCGTCCAGCTACGATTCTGGCAGACTCAGTTACGCTGCTTTCTGATAATTTCCGGGATGGCTTCCGCAATGAAGGGGATTATGACCTGAGAAATAATATCGGAAATTTGGCTGTAGATTCCCGGTTGAAAAATGGGTTCTGGTTTAATAACTTTGTCACTAGTGCTAATGATTGGGTAGCTCCTAATGGTTTTCCCAAAAATGACCTTCCTGATCCTGATAGAAAGTCATACTTGAATTCATACCTTACTAACGGCGTAACACCAGTTCAGCGACGAGAGCAGTTTCCAGAGTATGTGATGGAAGTCTGTCTCAAGCTTCCTCTGTCGCAGTGCGGCCCGACTGATTGGGTAGTTGGTTACGACGTTGATGGAGACAACAACTTTTACCAGGACACTGACGGGGACGGCATCATACAAGATGGCGAGTATGATGTTATTCCAGCACTTGGCAATATCAGGGAAATAGATGTCAAGGGATATCAGCTAGGGCAAGCCGTGTTAGCTAGCGGAGTAGCTCTTGATATTGCTCGTCTGGCAGCAGGTACAACTGCCAAAGCTGCTTGGTCTGACGATCTTGATGGCAGCGTCCTTACAGATGCCGATTACGAAAATTTACAACGCTTCCCCCGTAGAGTTGCCTTTGCACGCAACGACAGAGGTCTTGTAGTACTAGATACTACAGCCAACAATACTCCTAAACCTTTGGGAATTGGCTGTCCTCTAGACAACACGGGTGCAGCCTTTGCAGCTAATGGATGCACTTATCCTACAAATGGCAGAGGAAACGCAGAAACTAATTACGGTACCCCTCAAGCTAACGCTCTCTGGTTCGCAACCACAAACATAACGGGTGGGAATTTTATCAGAGAGTACCGAGCAGGAGCACCTCTCTACTATCTTGAAGATTTAGAGACCGATCCTACTCCGACTGAGAATCAAGTACTGTTACCAGGCATTACTGAAGTTCCGGGTATACCTGCTTTGGCTGGTCTCAACGGTACTACCGAGAATGATGCTTCAGATTACGCAGTTTGTACTGCAACAAGCAGTTCCAAGGCTTATCAGGGTGCTCCGGCTGGTCCTGATTGCGATGCTACGGCAATAGAAAAGATTGAGGCAGCAAGATTAGCTCTTAGCGCTTTGCCGGCTGATTGGGGCGCTACAAGTGATGCGTGGGGCGGTAATGCCAATAACCAGCCTAGGCTAGACGCAACCACCAATCCGATTGCTGGATACCGCAGAGTTCGAGACGATAACAAAGATGGTGTTTACGTCTATGATCTTCCAGATGCTGGCGGTGCAACTAATATTGGTCCTGCTGTAATTACTCTCAGAGGTACGCAGGAAACCATCTTTGTACTGAAAGCGCCAGGAGCTAACTCCATAAAGTTTACTGGTGGCGCTGTCGAACTCAAACTAGAGGGAATTGATCCAAACAACGTCTTCTGGGTTTCCGGTGGCAACATAACTTTCGATGGCAGTCCTCACAAATTAGCCGGAAACTTTATCGGTTCACCAGGGGGTACTCTTGTCGTAGGCGCAGGCACCGAAATCAGTGGTGGTCGTTTCTTAGGTTTTGCTAGTGTTACTGGTTCTATTCCGGCAACCTTTACCGCAATGACTACCACTCAACCGCAGTTACTGCCAATCCTGCAAATCCATTCTCCTGAAGGAAAGCCTGATAATGACCCAGACGTCGCTTTCAACGGATTAATGGACACTAACTGGATACCCAAAGCAATCGCAACTACCTTTAACGGAGTATTTGTTACCGGTGACTTCCCCTCCAAACCCAATGAACCAGGTGGAGGTTTAGGTAACTTTATGCGTTTCTTAGAAGACTGGGTAGACACTGGAAATCCTGGTAACCCGGATCATACAGCGAGAATCAGTGGCAGTTTTATCCAAACCAGGAAGAGTAATTTCTCAGTAGCTCCATTTGTAGCAACTAATCCAGGATTAGATGAGAACAATCTGGATACATCTCTGTTCTACGACGAGGAGGCAGGAACTGGAAAACCCACTTACTATGATGATGGCTTTAAGTACAGGGGTGGTGCAAGTCAACGGCGGTCACCTTATTATCTGGCACCAAAACGGAACTGGGGTTTCGATGTCGGACTGCTGACCCAATTACCTGACTTGTTCTCTGAAAGATTCACCCAACCGCCCGCAGGCGAACCGTTTGAGTTCTTCAGGGAAATTGGTCGCGATGATGAGTGGGTTCAAACTTTGCTGTGTGCCAAGGATGCAAACAACAATCCTGTACTAACAGACCAACGCCCAGATCAATTCTGCACTGCAAACACTGGTGGTTGATGATGTTAATCAAGAAACAGAAACCAAATTTCTCTCAAAACAGCCAGTCCGGTTTCACCATCATTGAGTCTTTAGTGGCAATCCTGGTGGTGACAATTCTGATGGTGGCCTTGTCACCAGTGATTGTGCTCTCGGTGGCAACGCGGCTTCAAGCAAGGCGGGTAGAAAGGGCAACTGAGGCGGCAAAAGCCTATGTTGACGGTGTTCGCTCAGGTGCAATTGAACCACCTAATCACATCGTGACAGTTAATGCAGCTGACTTAAATACTAAGAATAGGTTTCTTACAAATTCGGTTGCAGCTCCTACTGCCTTGCTTGCACCTTGCGATGCCAACACCTACTGTCCAACTAACATCACACCTAGTTTGTACTGCATAGATCTAGACGGCGGTGGCTGCACTAGTGGCAGCCCAAAAGACCTCATAGTTCAGGCTTTTCGGAGTGTTCCTTTGCCAGCCGTCACTATTCCCGATGTCACTGACCCCAATATTGGCTACCTCCTAGGGGTGCGAGTGTATCGGGCAGATGGCTTTGATGGTACTCCAACTCTAGTAACGCAGGCAGGGGCGGGGGGTAGGCAGTCAACCAATACTGGCGGACTAGGTAATCGCCAAGCACCACTAATGGAAATAACTACAGACATTAGTTCTAGGGAGACTAGTTATGGTGATTTTTGCGATCGCCTTGGTTGTGGTCCATAACTTAGCGACAAGTCCTCAGCAAAATCTGGTTTGGGAGGCAAATTAAGAGAGTCTTGATACTTTCGACTTAATATCTTTCAGGGAAAGGAAAAATGGCACCATGATCAGCCCACTCAAATTTATTCTCAACAATCAACTGAAGCTCAAACATAAGCAGCGTCATGGGAATAGTGGCGGCTTCACCCTGATAGAACTACTGGTGTCAATGATTCTAGCGGTTCTGGTTTTCGCTCCCTTGCTGGGCTTTATGATCAATATTTTGAAGACTGACCGCGATGAGCAAGCTAAGTCAGCCTCTGAACAAGAAATCCAAGCAGCAACCGACTATATTGCTCAAGACTTACAACAAGCCGTCTATATCTACGATTGGGACGGACTAGGGAAACCTAACTCTACTGTTGTTCCTACTGCCGCTAACCAATTTCCGTCTGGCATACAAGACCAAATCCCACCTGTAGCTGGTGCTCCTGGTTGTAATACTCCAGCCACCTGCACACCAGTCCTCGTCTTTTGGAAACGTAAGCTAATGCCTGGTGCTATTCCTGCTCCTAATAATGGAAATAATGATACCTATGTCTATTCCCTTGTTGCCTACTACCTAATCACAGAAGATCAACCTACTTGGTCTAATGCTGCTCGTATTGGCAGATTTGAAATTAGGGACGGAGTTGTCGATCCAAATAATCCCTTTGCCAATAACAATCCTAACTATCTTCCAGATTATGCTCCCAGTGCTGGTTTTGCACCTTTTGAGGTTACCGGATCCGGCAACCTCAAGAACAAAATGAATACTTGGACAAATAGCGGTAATTTCACCACCGGCACTAACGTCTTAGTAGATTATATTGACCTGCACAACCCTGATTTAGGAGAGCCACCAGAAAATACACCACCAGGGGGCATAGAGTGCGATAAGGATAACCCTGATGACACAAAGAAAGAACAAAGAGTACCAAATACCGGCAGCAATAGCTTTTATGCCTGCGTAAATTCTACGCAGAATTATGCACGTGTTTATATTAGAGGCAACGCTGTAGCTCGCGTTCAAAGACAAAATATTGCATACACAGATGGTCGAAGTGCCTTTTTCCCAACCGCAACTATTCAAGTTAAAGGAAAAAGTTATCTACCTAGATAATTGCTGCTAAACGCAAGACTAAATCAGTGGCATACATATACTAATTCTTCTTATGAAAAAGTTACCTTTAATCTCTCCTATAGAAACAACGGCTCAATCACAGCATCTGACAAAGCATTTAGCAAGGCTGTTGCGTATGCGATCGCACGCTGAACCTAACTCAGGATTTACCCTACTCGAAATAATAGTAGTAGTGCTAATTATTGCAATTTTAAGTGCGATCACCGCTCCTAGTTGGTTTGGCTTCTTGAGCCAGCGCCGAGCAAATGCGGCTAGTGAAGCTGTCTGGAGTAGTCTACAAAGAGCACAAAGCGAAGCTAAAAGGAGAAAACTCAGCTACAGCGTAAGCTTTAGAACTGATAATGGTGTCCCCCAAGTAGCTACCTATCTAGCAAAAGATCAGATGGGTAATATTATTGATCCTGGTAGCCTAGCCGCCAATAGCTGGGAAGCTTTGGGTAAAGACTTTCAACTTCAACCGGGTCAAGTTGTTCTGGGAACAAACCTTACCGGTGAAAATCAAGGTGATGATAACCTTGAGTATGCTAAAAATGCGCCACAAAAACAAACGATTACCTTTGATTATCAAGGAAATTTGGATCCACAGTCAAATCTAAATATTCCAGACAAAGGTTTAATTATTGCTGTGGCTGTACCTCAACCTGGTAACAATGACGAGGCTATCACTTCAACACAGCGATGCGTCAAGGTAAAAACAATTATCGGTTCAATGCAAACGGGGAAAGGGGAGGAATGTAATGCTGATTGAATATTTTTTAGAGTAATGATAAGAAAAAATTGATACTAAAATAAATTACGATAAAATACTACCGTAAAAACCCTGACATTTTTTTAAGTCAGGGTTTTTTATTATTCAGAGTTTTTCCCCTGTTTGTCTCGCCAAAAATTTAATTAGATGAGATTGAAATAACAATTTCATCAGGTTAATCTACATTGAGACCAAACAAGCAATACATCAAAAAAGCAGCATCTCAACCCACTGCTGGATTTACATTTCTCGAACTAATGGTTGTTGTATTCATGATGGGAATACTAAGTGCGATCGCAACTCCATCTTGGCTGGGTTTTGTAGATAGACAGCGCCTCAATTCAGCTCAAGATCAGGTTTATTGGGCAATGCAGGAAGCAAAAAGCAAGGCCAAGCTACAAAAAATTACCTGGCAAGCTAGCTTTCGAGAAATTGATGGAGTTGTGCAGTGGGCAGTGCATCCAGCAAGATCACAAGAATTCATCCCCATAGGTGTTAATTGGAATCCACTTGGAACCAATATCAGTATAGATAAAGAGAAGAACAAAAAAGCTAAGTATGAGACAACTTTTGACAGTCCCGGCAAGAAAACTATTACCGGACCATGGAGAGTTCAGTTTAACTTTCATGGTAATACTAACGGTCAGTTAGGAACTATGACGCTACGCACTAAGCACACTGACGATGTAAAGCGTTGCGTGATAGTCTCTACCCTAATTGGAACAATCCGCACTGGCAAAGAGCACGCCAAACCAAAAGATGGTAAGTACTGCTATTAGGAAAAAGGACATTCAACTCCAGAATAATTGCTAGTGAGTCCGCTTAGCGTGCGCATGGGAGCAAACATCTTGCTCCCTGAAATTACGGCAAGCGGGCAAGATGCCCGCACTACACATTTACTAACTATTTTTCTGGTTCAACTCTTCTATTGCCTTTGCTGTTTTCTCTTTATTCAACTTAAGAATCAATACACCTAAAGGAGGCAGGCACAAATCCAAGGAATAAGGCTTGCTGTGGAACCACCATTCATCCGTCCACTTGCCTCCCAAATTTCCCATGTTGCTACCCCCGTACTCACGGGCATCGCTGTTGAAAATTTCCGTGTAAAACCCTGGTGCTGGCACTCCTACACGATAGTGACTATGGGGCTGAGGTGTGAAATTGCAAACAGTAACAACAAACTCGTCGGAATCCTTAGCACGACGGATAAAAGAAACCACACTATGACGGTTGTCACTACAATCAATCCACTCAAACCCTTCCTCCTCAAAGTCTTGGGTGAAAAGAGCAGCTTCTTGTCGATAAAGCCGATTCAAATCGCTAACAAATTGCTTCAGCTTTTGATGGGGTTCATGTTGCAATAAATGCCAATCTAAATCAGCCCAAACATTCCACTCATTCCACTGGCCATACTCCATGCTCATAAAGAGAGTCTTCTTACCAGGGTGCGTGAACATGAAGCTATACAGACAGCGAATATTGGCAAATTTCTGCCAGCTATCCCCTGGCATCTTGCCCAACATATTGCTTTTACCGTGGACAATCTCATCGTGAGACAGAGCCAGCATGTAGTTTTCCGAGTGGTTATACCACATACTGAAAGTTATATTATTTTGGTGGAACTGGCGGAACCAAGGATCCATGGCATAGTAGTCCAGCATGTCATGCATCCAGCCCATATTCCACTTTAAATTAAAGCCCAGTCCTCCCACATAAGTAGGCCAGGACACCATAGGCCAGGCTGTTGACTCTTCTGCGATCGCCAGAATACCAGGGAAGTAGTTAAAAATCAGATGATTTGTCTGCCGCAGGAAATCAGCCGCTTCAATGTTTTCTCTGCCACCATACTGGTTAGTTAACCATTCCCCTGGCTCACGGCAATAGTCAAGGTAGATCATTGAAGCAACCGCATCTACCCGCATACCATCAATATGGTACTTATCAAACCAGAACAGGGCATTTGCGACTAGAAAATTACGGACTTCGTTACGGTTGTAATTGAATACCAGAGTACCCCACTCTTTATGCTCACCCTTTCGGGGATCAGCATGTTCATAAAGGTGAGTACCGTCAAAGAAGGCTAACCCATGACCATCTTTGGGAAAATGACCAGGCACCCAGTCTACAATCACACCAATGCCGTTTTTGTGGCACTGGTCAACGAAATACATGAAGTCTTCGGGTGTACCATGGCGGGAGGTACAGGTGTAGTAACCTGTAACCTGGTATCCCCAAGAGCCATCAAAGGGATGCTCCGCCACAGGCAAAAGTTCGATATGGGTGAATCCTAGTTCTTTGACATAAGGAATCAGCTTCTCTGCTAGTTCCCGATAGGTAAGAAAGCGCGCACCTGGTTTCAGTTCTGAAACTTGCACTACGGCTTGTGGATTACCATTCTCGTCTACTGCTGGCGTTGCTGTAGAGGCGTGCAGCCAGGAACCGAGGTGAACTTCATAGACAGAAATCGGCTGAGTTAGCGGCTCAGTATTACGCCGATGCTCCATCCACTCAGCATCACTCCACTGGTAAGCATCCAGGTTAGTAACTATGGAGGCGGTTTTCGGTCGGACTTCTTGCTGGAAACCGAATGGGTCAGATTTTTCGTAAATATGCCCATCGTAATTTTTGATCTCGTATTTATAGTGTTCCCCAACACCTACTTCAGGAATAAACAGATCCCAAACGCCTGTGTGACCTTTGCGCATCTGGTGTTTGCGTCCGTCCCAGTGGTTAAAATCCCCCAAAATCGAAACGTTACGGGCGTTGGGTGCCCAGACGGCAAAGTAGACTCCCTTGACACCGTCTATCTTGGTGGGGTGTGCTCCGAGTTTCTCGTAGATGCGGTGATGATTGCCTTCAGCAAATAAATGTAAATCAAAATCTGTTAAAAGAGGGTTACGGAAAGCATAAGGATCATAACTAACTCGTTCATGATCTCCTTCCTTAATGCGCAGTTGGTAATTTGCCAGTTCGGGAATCTCAATTTGGGCTTCAAAAAAGTGTGGGTGGTGCACCGCATGCATTTGGTATTCCGCCCGTTCTTCTGGACAAACTACCCACGCGGCCTCCGCACTCGGTAGATAAGCCCGCACTACCCAGCTAGTTTTACCATTCTGCTCAAATTTATGGGGACCAAGGACTTCAAACGGGTCGTGGTGTTGGTTCCAGACAATCCGGTCAATTTGTTCAGGGGCAATCATCAGGGACATCAGGCTAGTTACCTCAGTAAATGAGGAGCTTCAGCTCCGTTACTTTAACTTCTATCTTCATAAGATTAATATTTATATATATTTTTGGTTTTTTCTACGCATTTTAGGAAATTCTCTGCTAGAGAAGGCTCAGAGAGGTAAGATCCCTAGATATTTATATCATCTGCCGTTTGCTGCCTCTACTGCCTAACCGCTAGACTAAAAAGGGTTGATCCTATCTAGTATCTGCAACAGACGCAATTGAAAAATAGAATTCTTAATGGCTGGATGAATTCCCGGAGCGGTTGAGCGTTCCTGTAACTTGGCCTGCAATTGGGCATACTCAGCTGCTGTCAATGGCTTGCCATCAATCGGGGATCGCGCCTCAGTGATAATTTGCATTCTTAGTACTTCCTCTGGCAAATCTTCCGGTGGTGGTAAACTTCGGGCAGGTTGGACTGTTCCTAAGCTTAGTACCACCAAAAGACTCAGGAATTTACCTGGTTTTATTACTTGAGAAGCCCTTTCAATCAGGGGAGTTACTCCCAACATCCGATCCTTAAATACTAATCAATCTAGCTGACAGGGGTTCAATACAGACAAAATGAATCTGCACAATGCCCTCAAATAGCCAAGAATACTCCCACCAATAGGGGATAATCAATGCCAGGGGAGGGATTGACGGCTTTTAGTACTAGGTGACACCCACCAAGTCTGCACTTGCTTGCCATCGGCATCGTAACACCTCTAGACCCCTGTTTAAACGGTTAGCAGCATTCAGCCCATCTAGACTATCTGCAATTAAGCTATATTTTCTTGGGGATCATTATTCAACGGGGGGAAAATTACAAAAGGCGACTTGCCCCCTTGGTTTACTACCTTAGGGTGATTCGCCTTGGTTATTTTTATTACCTGCCTCGTGGCACGGCATTTGTTGAGCTTATTGCTACAGGGGCTTTCTTCCATAGTAGCCAGCCCACTTAGCGCCAAATTTTGCACAAAAGCCTGACAAAAATAAGCATGCTTAGTTGCATCAAGGTTTTCGCTAGCTAGCTATAGCTTCAAAGGCTACGAAGGAGATGGAGAAGGGGCATCCGCCGGAGAGACAGTGGGAGCAGGAGATTCTCCTTCAGTACTCTCAGTGGCAGGATCAGTTCCAGCTTCGTTGCAGGCTCCCAGGGTAACGGCTAAGGTAAGAAAGAGAGCCAGCCCAATTAAATTTTTATTCATACACTCCTCATTTTCTAAAGGGCTAATTTACAAAGATAATGTTACTCAGCCCGGTGCAATTATACAGTTTTAGCATATTCCTCTAGAAAGTTAGGTCTTTTTGAGGTTTACCCTTAACACTCCTGAAAATAAAAAATAGCCTTGGACTAGTTAAGGGTTGAGGTGAATCAGAGAGTACACTTTAACTTCTCTCGTTTTAAAAAGGGTTCAACAGTCCATATTACCCAATATCAGAGTCTTAATTCAGTAGCTGCCGCAACTAACGGCTGATGCTACGATAAGGCGAGATTATCTAAATTGTTAGCTAATAGCTAATAGCTATCGGCTAATTGGTAAATACTATAATCTAATCTGCCCAAAGCTTATGAATGCTGCTCCTCGGTCGGCCATACCTCCAAAACGCCACTCCAGAAGACAAAATACTAGCTCGAAAGGAAAATTTAGGGATGCAAAGCTCCCGTCAAATATAACTAGTATGCCGCCCCTGAGTACTCGGAAAACAGTAGCTCAGATTAATCGCTCGCAACAGCCTACACCTCTGTGGCTGCGATCGCTAATATTTTTGCAGCGTAGCTCAGAATTAGCCTCGTTAGTCCTAGTAGGAACTACTCTTACTGTTTATTCTTGGACAGTTTACACCCAGCAGCAGTGGACACGAGAGTATAGTAAACTGCAAACTTTGCAGCGCCATGAGCGACATATGACTACTGCTAACGAAGTACTGAAAAACCAGCTAGCTCAACAAGCCGAAAGCCCAGCGACAGGTTTAGTTAATCCGACACCAGACAACACAATTTTTCTGCAACCAGCAAAAGAGCGTCCCTCTCACAGTGTTCCTCAATCAAATTCTGAGGTAACCTCAGCAGCGAAAATCCCCCTGGGATACTAGTAAAAATCATGATCGTTACACCGGCTAAAATACCGCTTACTCGCCAGAGCTTAAGCGGTCTCTTGGTCAAAGATATCCCCAAGCAACATGTATTGCAAAAGTAATTTGAAAAGGATTAAAGGTTAAGTGTTACACGTTGATTGTGAGCCTTAGTTAGGAAGCGAAGCAATTGCGTAGACAAAAATCTTTCAATAAAAGAGATTTCGGTACAACTACCTTGTCTTCTCGTAAGGAGAACTCAGTTCGCACGCCGAAACCTTCACCTCTAAGCGGAACAAACTCTGCCAATCAGTTAAGACTGCTGCTAGTTTGGGGAGTAATGATCGCAGGCAGCCTAGGACTAATGTTGAACTTGCATCAACTGCAAGTTGTCCAGTCCCCTAAATTGGAAGCAAAAGCACGAAAACAGCAAATGGGATACTTGCGTCCCTTTGTGCCTCGGCGTTCAATTATTGACCGTAATGGCAATATTTTGGCCGTTGACCAGCCCGTTTATAAGCTTTATGCTCATCCAAAACTGTTTAAGAGATCTAAGCAGGATGTAGCTTTTTTGCTGGCTCCTATTCTTAAGAAAAGTTCCAACGAATTAGAGAAGTTATTCAATGAAAAAACTACAGGCATTACAGTTAGCCAAGCTTTGAGAGAAGACGCCGCTGACCAAGTTGCCAACTTGCAAATGGATGGCCTGGAACTGATTCAATATTACTCTCGCTTTTATCCCCAGCAAGATTTAGCCTCAGGCGTCGTGGGTTATGTGGATGTGGATCATCGTGGCCAGGCAGGACTGGAATACTCTCAAGAAAACTTGCTAGAACAAGCTGTGCGCACAATCCGGCTCAGTCGGGCCGGGAATGGGGAACTCATGCCTGGCCATATTCCCGAGGGATTTTTACACTTTGACGATTTGCGGTTAAAGCTGACCCTCGATAGCCGCCTGCAACGGGCGGCCCGTTTCGCTCTCAAGCAAACAATTGATGAGTTCGATGCTCTCCGTGGCACCGTCATTGTGATGAATGTAGTCGATGGCTCCCTCTTGGCAATGGTTTCCGAACCAACCTACAACCCCAACGAGTACTACAAATCTGATGTGGGTCTCTTCAAAAACTGGGCAATAGCAGACTTATACGAACCGGGTTCGACTTTCAAGCCGCTCAACGTGGCGATTGCTTTAGAAAGTGGTGCTATTGATCCCAACAGCCAGTTCAACGATACAGGTACAATCCAAATCGGTAAATGGCCAATTGCCAACTACGACTTTGAAGACGAAGGTGCACCGGGTCTTTTAAGTGTTACCCAGATTCTGCAAAATTCAAGTAATGTCGGCATGGTTCGGATCATTCAACAAATGGATCCCAAGGTTTACTACGGCTGGCTAGAAAGGATTGGCTTGGGGCAAAAGATTGAGACTGACTTGCCTTTCGTAGCAGCAGGACAGCTCAAAAGCCAACGACAGTTCACTGCTTCACCGGTAGAAGCAGCAACTACCTCTTTTGGCCAAGGCTTTTCTTTAACACCTTTCCAACTAGTTCAAATGTTCGCTGCTTTGGGTAATGGAGGTAAGCTGGTTACTCCCCATACTATTCAGGGACTATTTGATGCCAATGATCAACTCTACTGGCAGCCACGCCAGAGCGAACCGCGACCGATATTCTCGCCGAGTACGACCCAAACAGTACTCAAAATGATGGAAAGTGTTGTCAGCGATGGTTCTGGGAAAAACGCACAAATCCCCGGTTATCGGATTGCTGGTAAAACAGGTACTGCTCAAAAAGCTAGTCCGGCAGGTGGCTATTATGAAAATGCTAAAATAACCAGCTTCATTAGCATTTTTCCGGTAGAGTCTCCCCGTTACGTAGTATTAGCTGTGGTTGATGAGCCAAAGGGGGAAGCTTTTGGTTCCACCGTAGCCGCCCCTCTAGTTAAGTCCGTAATTGAAGCTTTAATTTCGCTTGAGCGACTCCCGCCCAGTCGGTCAGAAGAGGCTCTTCAACCTCCTCAAGCGTCGTTTAATTATATTAATCCGTGAGCAGACTCCCTGGAGGGAGAGTTGAACACGGAGCGAAAAGAGTACTAGGCTCTCACTTGACTACGCTGCACCTGTTCCATTAACTGTTCTAAGGTATGGGCAGGTTTAAGGCAGCGGAGTGCCTGACAGACCAAACCCACTGTATCTTTAGGCAGATTAGTATCTAATTTAGAAACACTAGCAGGCAAATACTGGCTAACTAGCGAGGGTAATTGATTGCCACTAGAGCGAATCAGAGTGCAGTTTTGATACCAATCTAGGGCAGTAAATAAGCTGGGACACATTTGGGGAGACTGGTTCATAACACTACTGAAAGCTTGCAGAGATTGCTCCGCCCGGTCGAGGTATTGCAAGTCTTCGGTTAATAAAGCAAGACGAACGAGGTTAGCGATCGCAACTCCATTGGCAGATGGTGTGGCATTGTCTGTATAGCTACGCTCCCGCACTAACAATTTACCATTGTTGTTATCTGTAGTTGCATTGTAATAGCCTCCTAGTTCCAGGCTCCAGAGCAACTCATCGAACTCTTGCTGTACTTTGATTGCCTTTTCTAGCCAGTAGTTGGGAAAGGGTGAGGAGGCAAATTTACCCTGATTATTTTCCACTCCCCAAGAAGCCTGATCTAAATCCAGCAAAGCTTTGACAAACAAGGCATAATCTTCAGACTGCGCCAGCACCGATGCTTGACCAAGAACTTTGTCCTGTTCCCCAGCATCAAGGTAATATAAGCGGTGCAAGCGTTGGTTTATCCACTGATTTTCTAGAATAAAATTAGCGGCATTGGCGGCTAGTTCTAAGTACTCTGGCTCAGCAAAGACACTGTAAGCTCTTGCCAGACCTGAAATCATTAAGCTATTCCAGGCAACAATCATTTTCGTATCTGTTACAGGCGGAATCCGACCGGGCCAATTGCGATTTTTTGCCTCCTGATTGTTTCGCGCTGGTGAAAAAGTTGCGATTAGTTCCAACTTTGAACCATAACGAACCTCAAAAAGTTTAGCTAAAGCCGCTTCTAAGCTTTCACTTAATTGCTTGGAATTGCGGCGCTGCAATACGTTGTAACCTTCAAAATTGCCCTCGTCTGTAACAGTAAATTCCTCCTTAAGTGCTGTTAAATCTGAAGGTGTTAGTATTTGTTCCAGTTCGCCATAGCTCCAAACATAGAATGCTCCTTCTTCTGGCTCTACGGCGGTTGATTCAGTAAAATTGTCGGCATCTTGGGCTGCATAGAAGAAACCCTCAGAGGAAGTCATTTCCCGCTTCAGCCATTGGACAGTACCAGCGATCGCTCTAGCAAAAGCAGCTTCCTGAATACCCGCACTCCAAAGATTTGCCAGATACTCAATAATTTGCCCATTGTCGTAGAGCATCTTTTCAAAGTGAGGCACTGTCCAAGTGGCATCAACAGTGTAGCGATGAAAACCACCTGCAACATGGTCGTAAATACCTCCCTTTGCCAAATTTAGTCCCCGTTGAGTACAGGCCTGGTAAGCGTCATCTTCTGAGGCAAACTCAAAACGAGTACCTCGTAGTACCAGTTCAGCGTAGGGCATCATCGGAAAATTGGGACCGGGAGCTACAGCGCTTACTATACTAGTATTAGTTTTTAAACCAATTTGCAGTAAATCTGTACCCAACTGACTGCTCCCGGAGAACACCACTGCCTGCTGGAGGTGTTCCATGATCTCTTGTTTAAAGGTCGTTAGCTTGCCCTTTTCAACGTCGTAGAAGCGACGGATGGCTCGCAGTACCTCCAAAAATCCTGGACGTCCGTAGCGTGGTTCTACGGGAAAGTAGGTGCCACCATAAAACGGCACTCTGTCTTCGGGAGTCAAGAAGATATTCAAAGGCCAACCTCCTTGACCAGTCATCATCTGCAATGCCTGCATATAAATACTATCAACGTCCGGTCGCTCTTCCCGGTCTACCTTAATCGGCAGAAAATTAGCATTCATGTACTCAGCGATCGCTAGATTAGAAAAGGCTTCTCCTTCCATAACTGTGCACCAATGGCAGCTAGAGTAACCAATTGACAGAAAAATCGGCTTATTTTCTGCCTTTGCTTTTTCCAGGGCTTGATCAGACCATAACCACCAATCGATAGGATTTTCAGCGTGTTTGCGCAGATAAAGGCTTTGGGATTGGGCAAGGCGATTAGTCATGGCAAGGGGAGTGGTATAAATGCGGCTTGATGGAAAATCGAAAATTGAGCTTTCAACACCAGAATCTGGCTTATTGCCTCAATTTTCCATTAACCATTTAACAATTTAACCATTTAACAATTTTTCTTGAGCTTTCTCGTAAACTGCTTTTTGCTCAGGTGTTGATGCTTGTAAACATTCTGCATGAACGCGTTCCAAACCCTCCAGGTATTCCTGATTCTGAGCCAAAGTTGGATTGCTACGAGTAGAGGCAATCATTGCTAGTTGTGCCCGCAGGGGTAATTTACTGAAGGCTGCCAAACGTTTTTCCAGAGAAGACATATCTTTAGAGGCTGTTATTCTAGAGGTTTGGTCTGTTAAGGTCGCGTTAGCTTTTTCAGCTCTACGTCATTATTTCGCTATTATGAAGCTCTCAGAACGCTTTATCGAAGCTTTGACCTTTGCTAGTGAGTTACATGCTAACCAAACACGCAAAGGCAGTGGAATTCCCTACATTGCTCATCTGTTAGGTGTTGCTAGTATCGCTCTAGAACACGGTGCCAATGAGAATGAGGCGATCGCCGCTCTACTCCATGATGCGATCGAAGATCAAGGTGGTGCTGCAACACGGGAAGAAATTCGCCGCCGTTTTGGAGATACGGTAACCGAGATTGTCGATGGCTGCACCGATTCCGACACTACACCCAAACCTCCTTGGCGTCAGCGGAAAGAGGCTTATCTTGCTCACCTTCCCCGGGCATCAACCTCGGTGCGTTTAGTCTCGGCATCCGATAAACTTTACAACGCCCGGTCAATTCTTAGTGACTATCGCCTCAGCCAAGATGCCGTCTGGGAGCGCTTTCATGGGGGGAAACAAGGAACGCTTTGGTATTATCGGACTTTAGTAGAAGTCTTCCAAAGCACTAGTCCTACACCCCTAACTGATGAGTTAGAGCGGGTAGTGAAGGAACTTGAGCGTTTAGTACAAATTACCGGAAACGACTAGTAAGGAGAAACTAGCAATTAATCTCGGCGCTGGGGATAATCTTCCGCGGACTTGGGGTCTAACTCCCAACGCTGATCATCGCGCCTGTCTAGGGTGTCTTTAACTTGAACTGGTTCTTGTTCTACTCCCTCAACACCAACGGCTTTTTCTAATTCCTGTGTCACATTTTGCTCAGGTGTGGGAGTTGTGCCTCCGACGGCTTCTTCACCAACGACTTTCGCCTGGTACTGATTAGCATCAAGATCGCCTCCTGTGGTTGCTGCACCACTTGCCCTACGCTCTGCTGAGGCTTCGATCATGCTACCTTCGCCGGTATTGCGGTCTGTTAGTCCATGATAGGGAACAGCAATTTCTTGATCTTGCTGTTCCCTATTGAGGGATTGTTCGTTGTTGAATCTCTGTTGTTCCATATCAGTGGTTTACCTCTTGAATTACTGCGTATGCCCACCCAAAGCGTAACGCTTTAGTAGTTAGAGGATTTATCACTTTGGATTGAAAAATATCTATCTCTTCTGAGTGAGATTGAAGCATGAAAGTTACCAGATTAGCTAAGACATGAGCCAACAATAATTAGTTATCTGACAACCGCCATGTCTCTAATGAACCACTGACCCTGCTGGCGAATTAACTCATACCTAACTCCCAAATTTTCATTGTAGGAAGTTGATTGATCGAGCCGACCGTCTTGATAGACTTTAGCATTTTCACTGACTGCTGCTTCTACAGTAGCGAGATCTGAGTTAGTGTTGTTTGTCTCCACCGAGGTCACAGTCAGAGTATGTTCATACTGTCGGTAAGAGCTATTTTGTCTATCGGCTTGAGCGCGTTGCTGCCAGACAGATAAAGCTGGATTCGCTAAGATTTGCCCTAAGGCATCAATTTGATGCTCTGATCCAAAAGCGAGCTTTTTAGTATCCAACCAAGTTTGGATCACTTGCCTAGCTGTGTCCTCCGTTAAAGGGCCATCGGGAGCTGTAATCCGACTGCCAGGTTGAGGAATCTCTATCGGTGGCTGCGCTAGCTGTACTAGTGGCTGCTCTGGCTCTAGACCTGGAGCTGAGAAACTTTTTAGTGTTCTCTGTAGCCAAATCAGCAGAAGCCACAGGATTGCTAATCCTGCCAGACCGACAATTGCCAGTAAAAACAGCTTTCTGGCTTTTTTGGCTTGCTTGGCTTTCTCTGGTCTGCGTTTAACCCTACCAGGCGGCAAACTCAGAGGTGGTTCTCCGGCATCAGACGAGGCTTTAGATGGGGAATCTGGTCTGGACAAGCGACTTGTTGATGACGAACTTGGGGAATTAATACCAGGAATAGCTTGTTGAGATGAGCCTAGACTAACTCCCTCTAGAACTGAGTCTTTCGTCAGTTGATGTTCTTGGTTGTGTGACCTTGACCTTAAAGAAGTATCACTAGGCGTACCTGCAACTGCTGATTCGCCTGCTTGGTTTGAGTGGGAAGTCTGTTGCCCTATGGGCAGAGTTGAAATGCCAGAGAAAGGATCGTGAGCAGAATCGAGCTGACTACTACCTTCAGTGGCAGCAGACTTTGGTTTTGCTTCCCACCTCGGCCAGCCTACTTTTTGTTTATCTGTTGCCGATTGTCCATTACTAGCGGTGGACTTTTCTTTCCTACTAGCCTTTGACCATTGACTGCTGATATTGCTTGTGCCGTTGGTGGCTCTTGAGTGTGGTGCGCTAGAGTAAGCTGTCTTTTTGGAGGATAAAACATCCCATTCATTGTTGCTTTCCTCTGATGACTCTGGCAGCTTTTCTAAATATGCCTGTACTTGCTCGTCAGCAAAGTATTCTTTCAAAGAAGCTTTCTGGTCAGATAGGTCGCGGAAGTGGGGGAACACCGAAGCTTGTAGCCAACGCTCACCATAGAGGCACAATCCCGGCAATAAGTCTGGGGAACCCTGAGAATGTTCACGAATGAATGCCAGAGGTTCGTACTCTTGGCTCAGTTCCAAGGCTCGACTGGCTTCTTCTGTTTGACCCAAAAGCAGGGCACATACTGCTTGTTCAAGGTGTACATCTTGACGTCTGCCTAAGCGCAGCAGCATCTGCTTAGCGCGAGCTATTAGGGCAGGTTGTCTTTGAGCAAACCCCCGTGCCAGAAGAGCATAAACTGCTAGATAAGTAGCAACAGCGGAAGGGCGTCGCGCTTCTGCTTCAAACAGAGTTTGTTGCTGAGCTGCACTCAGATAACTGCGCAACTGTTGGATAAAACGGAGAAAATCATCAATACTCAATCCTGATTGGTCATTACCAGTACCATCAATACCCCCTCGTTCTTGGAGCATTTCCTGTAGTAACCGCAGACCATTGCGCCTTTGGGCAATATTTTCTTCAGGTAGAGCTAACAACTCGAGGATGCGGTAAGGACGCAGCTTGTATATATCTGACTGAATTTCTCCCCTGACGGCAGGAAATAAACCCTCCTGTAAAAGAGATTCTTGACCCGCTTCCAGAGAAGAGGCGGCTTTTTCATACTGACCTTGCTGCCATTGTTCTCGACCGAGTTCTAGGCAAGCAAGGGCTACGGTTAAGACAATGTCGGCTCGCACCAGATGAGGGTCTCCCAAGCTACCCTTTTCCAGACTAGTGCTGTTACTACCAGTTAGTAAGGGTCGCCCCAGTTTTAGTACCAGTTCGTATTCCCCAAGTTCTTGTAAGATCAGCAATGATCCAATAAATTGCTCATCTTTAATATCAATACTGGGAGTATGAGGATCTGCGATCGCATCTGTTGCTTCGCTCAACTCTGGAGCATGAGATGCTGCTTTTTGTTCTGAGTGCTGTTCATAAGTTCTGGCAAGAAAGCTGGCATCGTAGTTTTGGCGCTTTTCGGGTTCACTCAGAACTGTATAGGCTTCGTCAAAAAGCTGTTTACGAGAGTTGATCGCCGCTTCTGAATACTCTCGGCGTGGTAGTTGCAGGGCGCGATCACGATAGGCTTGGCTAATCTGTTGAGCAGTAGCCTGAATCGGCAGTCCTAAAATTCTGTAGTAATCGAGCGGGATTCGCACGGTTCATTTCCCCAGCGCAGAGCAACTGAACTAACATACATTCACCAAGAGCCTTTTCAACAAGCGTGCTGTGGTTTACTGAACTTTCACCCTCTTTTGCTAGAGTCCCAAGCCCAGCCACCTCGCTCTAGTTGCTTTCCTCGGCTTACACTTCTAGCGGCGTTGGCAGATTATACCTTTTAATGTGACATTCATTATAGATCTTAAACCAACTATGCTAACTTAGCTCAAGCTAGCCATGCTCAGCTTTACTGCGGCTGTGTAAAAAAAGCTGAATAAGTGTGGTTATAAATGCCAGTATATTGTTAAAGCAAGAATACTACAAACCAATGGTTCAGGAAAGAACTTTACCCCAGTTTCCGGTTGAGCAAAGCAAAATCACTAAAGATGAAGGATTACTCCTCTATGAGGATATGGTACTGGGTCGCTTGTTTGAAGACAAGTGTGCCGAGATGTACTACCGGGGCAAAATGTTTGGTTTTGTCCACCTCTATAACGGTCAAGAAGCTGTTTCCAGTGGTGTCATTAAGGCAATGCGCCCCGGTGAAGACTACGTTTGCAGCACCTATCGCGACCACGTCCACGCCTTGAGTGCTGGGGTGAGTGCGCGGGAGGTAATGGCAGAGTTGTTTGGCAAAGCTACTGGCTGTAGTAAAGGGCGCGGTGGTTCAATGCACATGTTCTCCGCGCAGCATCGGTTGCTTGGGGGTTATGCCTTTGTCGCTGAAGGAATTCCTGTTGCCACAGGTACAGCTTTTCAAATTAAGTACCGCCGAGAGGCCCTAGGAAACAGCAATGCAGATCAAGTAGTAGCTTGCTTTTTCGGAGACGGAGCCTGTAATAACGGTCAATTTTTTGAATGCCTGAATATGGCAGCCCTCTGGAAACTACCAATTCTCTATGTGGTAGAAAACAACAAGTGGGCAATTGGCATGGCTCATGAAAGGGCAACCTCCCAGCCAGAGATTTATAAAAAAGCCAGTGTTTTTGGTATGCCTGGGGTTGAAGTAGACGGAATGGATGCCCTGGCAGTCCATGCCGCTGCCACCGAAGCAATCGCTCGTGCTCGTGCAGGAGAAGGCCCAACTTTAATTGAGGCCCTTACCTACCGCTTCCGAGGTCACTCTCTAGCTGATCCAGACGAACTCCGCTCTAAAGAGGAAAAGGAATTCTGGTTCCCTCGTGACCCCATCAAGAGGCTAGCAACTCACCTCACTGAGCAAAATCTGGCTTCCCCAGAGGAGCTTAAAGCCATTGATCATCAAATCCAGGAAATGATCAATGAGGCTGTTCAGTTTGCAGAGGAGAGTCCGGAACCCGATCCGAGTGAACTGTACCGCTACATTTTTGCTGAGGATTAGTTACCTTGTAACTAGCTAGATAGAGTAACTCTAAGATTACTGTAAGCATATTAAGCAAGCTCAAGGGTCAAGGATAGGAAACCTTGCCCTCTTGAGTTATTAGCTACTAGAGTTGATAGCGAACACTAAAATAGAAGCCCTCATCTTGGGCATTAGTACCCCGATCCTCAAGGTCAACTAGGGGCAGGGCATAGTCAAGGCGTAGGTTTAATTGGGGTGTTGCTTGCCAGATTAAGCCTATACCGATACCCGCTAAAAACTCCTGGGACTGAGTGGATTGCAAATCCTCGTTAATAGGATTATCGGGGTTATTCCAGACATAGCCCAAGTCAAAGAAAGGAGCAAGCTCAAAAGTGGCAGCACCGGCTTCGTTTCGCTCTAGAGTGATGCGGTCTTCTAAGGAAAATCGCAGACCATTATCCCGCGCTCGGATGTTCTGTCGGTAACCCCTTAAAGATTGACCACCACCAATGACAAATTGTTGAGAGGGCAATAAACTATCGGGCGTTAGCTGAATATCAGCTCCTACAATCAGAAAATTGTTATCACCGAGAATCTGCACCCGCTGCACTTGACCAAGCCAACTGAGAAAACGTCCATCGGGTTGGGGATCAGCATTAATTGTGGCACCAAACCAGCCAGTGCCGAGACTAAAAAGCGATCGTAAAGACCAAGCTCCCTGGACATCGCGCCGTAGATAATCCTGACCAAACTTGAGAACACTGGTGTTGGTAACACCATCAGTGTCTGCACCAGGACTAGGGAAGCCGAAACCACTAATTAGAGACTGGCTTTCTTGGATACTAAAGCCTAAAGATAGGGCAAATTCTTCACGGGGACTACGCACTAATGGTTGTCGGAAACTAATCTCGTATAACTGTGAATCTCCCTCAATATTCAGAAATCTCAGGTCATCATCAACAATTTGATTACGATTGAGAGAGCTTCTTAATTGCACAGTGCCGTTCATGGCATTGACTGGCAACCGATAGCTAAATTCAAAAATATCAGCACCACTCCTAGTTGTGTGGTAGTAAGAGGCAGCAATTTCATCTCCGTTGCCCGTCAGGTTACGATAGCGCAAGTTAGTACCCAAACGCTCAGAACCAATACTTGGTGCTGAGTAATTATCAATACTTACGCCGGCTTGAAAGGGTTTAGCTTCGGTAACGCGAACAATAATAATGCTCTGGTTAGCTCCAGTTCCTCTGCGCAAACTGGCTTCTACATTTTCAAATAAAGGATCGGCTCGCAGCAAGCGTAATTGGTTTTCCAAATTAGCCGTATTGAGAGGTGTCCCAGCACCCAGTTGCACGCGGCGGCGAACATAACCAGGATTGACTCGGCGTGTTCCTTCAATTTGGATCTCCTCAATACTCCCCTCTAAAACGCGGATTTCCACTACACCTTGAGGAGGGATTACCTGGTCTACAAGGAGTGCTCTGGAGGTAATGTAGCCATTCTCTAGATATAGCTGAGTAATAGCATCTGCCACCCCCCTAAGTTGTTCGAGAGTCAGGGAGCGTCCTTCAAAAGGCTGCACGACTGCTTGCAATTGCTGCTCAGAAAAAGCAGTGCTGTCCGTAACTACAATTTTCTGGACTTGAATGGTTGGAGAAGCGGGAGCAGTGGGAGTTTCTGGTACAGTTGGCGGTTGAATTGGCGTTTGTTCTTCTGGTAGTAATGGTTCTAGTGTGGGAGTTGGTTGAGGAAAGCGCTCTTGGTTGGGGTTGGTTTGGGAATTCTCTGGAAAAACGGGAGGTGGCTGCTGAGCTTGTAGAGGTGTCTCGCGAAATTTGTAGTTATTGACAGGTAGCAAGAATTTTTCAGACAAGGTATCTTGTTGCTTGTCTGAATTTACCAACGTACTGCCGCTTAAGGCTCCAGGAATCAAGTACTTGGGTAGGGATCGCCTTTCCTCAGAGAATTCCAAGTTACTCAATTGGTATGTAAGCATCTCACTACTTGACCCTGGCAAAAAAGCGGAATTTGCCAGATTAGTATTGATGGAGTCTGGAGCAGCTCCAGAAAGGGCATAGGAAGCAGCATCTTTACCTGGAAAGAGCAACGTACCTGTGATTAGGCTACAAGCAATTCCTACACACAACGGTGGGAGTTTTGGAAGAAGACGCCTTGTCAGCGCACCCTCGATTAAAACCTCACACCAAAGCAATCTCATCTTTGAGCGCATTGGGTATTTTATTCTCCTCCTCCTTGGGTCGATGTTTCTCCGACTTTCGCAAGATCACTAACTAATAAGTGAGCTAGTTAATCTGTCCAAAAGCCTCCCCTGATTCTTACAGAAGCTTAAATTTTGCTCCTTGACTGTGATAAGCGTCAATTAGTCACTCCTCGTTCTTCTTCAGAGCAAAGACTTTCTATCTGTTAGCTTCTCAGCAATCGTTTCTGGTTTGATCGTTCCGGTAAAAAAAAACCCCTGACATTAGCCAGAGGAAAAGCTGGATAGGTACTGTGTACCTATTATTTAGTATTTAGTATTTAGTATTTAGTGAGTCTACACGTCAAGCTTCTAGCTCTTAGTAGGTTTTTGGAACTCCCTCAATTGGGGGAGTCCTGTTACTACTTCCTTTAGAGCCATTCGAGAACGGCTTCTTCTTTGGTGTTGGTATTGCGGGATGGTGTCTCGCGGTTGAACTTCATATGGATTGAGCGGGTTTGTTCACCGTCTACTGCTACTGCCATGATGGGATAGTCAATCAAACCATCTTGGAAGGACATCTGGAAGCGGAAAGTACCATCGGGGTTGAGCTTGATGGGACGTCCACCAATGGTTACCGTGGCATCCGGCTCAGTGGCACCATAGACAATTAACTCAGCATCGGCCACTAACCAAAACTGGCGAGGACGCATGGGAGGCATGGAAGCGCCAAAGCCCGCACCAGACATACCCACACCAGACATGGTCAAGCCAGACATTGTTGGTACAGCCCACATGCCTACGCCAGAGGGGAATACATAGGAGCTAACTGCCTGCTGAGGAACCATCGAGCCAGGAACGTGTTGCATCGAGCCGAACAAAGAACCGGCAACGCGCTGAGCTTCGGCAGATTTCGCCATGCCAAAGATTTCGTCGTAAATGGGGTTGCCATTGGCATCGGCGGTAATTCCAGTACCAGCAGCAGCTTTCTTGCTGGGTGGCACCAGTTCCAAGAAGGTTTTGCCACGTAGCTCTTCGTCCCAACCAACTGTGATGAAGTTGTCTTCGATCCAATCAGAAGGATATACAGGTGGAACACGCACGGGCGCAGAACGAGCCAGAACGAGCCAGCGGCCATCAGCACAACGGTAGCCGATATCAACTGCATAATCGCGATCGCTCACTGGTATCGGCAAGTACCATTCCCGTGCTAGCTCGTCACTAGGATATTCCTGAATGCTGTGGGGGCTTTGGTATTCAAGATTAATATCGGTGACATCATAAATGCGCAGAGCTAACTGTTGTCCACCTTGACGCCGCAGCTCTTCTTTATGATCGTTAGGAATATCCCAATAGGTATAAGCCCATTGTGGATCACGAGGCATGAGGACGATGCGGCTTTCGCCGTAACCATCCGGTAAATCCGGTAATCCCTCATCTACAGATGCCAGGGTGCCACCAGTGCGATCTTCTTGACCTAATTCAAACTTTGCTGCTTCCACTTCTGATTGTGCCTCCACTGTGCGAGATGGACTGCCTGAAATTTTTGTCCGTTGTATCTTTTGAACTTCTGCCAGTAGCTGCGACTTACGCATCCGGCTGTAACGAGAGACTCCATATTCACTAGCAACTCTACGTAGTTGCCGTAATGTCATCTCTTCTAAAGGTGGGCGTTCTTTTGCCATGAGTTTGCTCTCCAGTATTTAAAACGACAGATATGCCACTCCTGGCGAACCAAAGATTTTTGGCTCTCAGGCTGCACATACAAGCGCTGAAATTCTCCAACTTTTTCTGAAAGGGGCTTGAGAGATCAACATTCAGAGGTAACCTCTTCGGGTTTTCCTACCTTCATTCCCCCTCCCAGCGACTACTGGCTTTGATTAAGATTCCCAATTTGCTATAGCCATTTAGTGAGTGATCCTTCCTACAGGTAAATGGGGTTGAGCTGGCCGCCATTAGTCAGTAAATACTAAAAATCAGTATTTCTTTGGGATCGCCCTCTGCAATCTATCTAACAGAAAACCCCCAGGTAAGATCAAGAGGCTAATGAGTTGGATTTACAGCAAATTTACGGATTCATAGGCATCAAGGGGATCATAATGTCAAAGAATGATGACAATGGGATCGAATTAAGGAAGGTTTAGAGAAAAAAGCTAATATTAAGAACCTTGAAGAAAATATGATTGACTTTGGACGAGAAATATGCGGTAATATCTCGCAGGCAACAGCGCGGGAGTGGTTGGTCAGTAATGGCATTGGCGGTTATGCCTCAGGTACACTTACCGGTCAGTTAACACGCTGTTATCACGGATTACTTGTGGCAGCACTCAACCCACCTCTGGGGCGAACTCTTTTGCTTGCCAAACTAGAGGAAACTGTCCTGTATGATGGACGTTTTTATCCCCTAAGTACCAATCATTGGGCAAGTGGAGTGATTGGTCCCCACGGCTATCGATATATTGAGAGCTTCGAGTTAGAAGGAAAAATACCAGTGTGGCGATTTGCTTGTGCAGATGCCCTCTTGGAAAAACGGATCTGGATGCATCCAGGCAGCAATACTACCTATGTTCATTACTACCTAAGCCGTGCTACTCAACCTCTAACACTAACGAGCAAAGCACTGGTCAACTATCGTGACCATCACGGTAACACCCAAGCGGGAGGCTGGCGGATGAGTGTCGATGAGATGGAACGGGGATGTTGCGTTACGGCTTTTCCGGAGGCTGCTAGTCTGTACCTGTTCACTAATCAAGGCAAGGTTTCCTGTACTCATAACTGGTATTACGGCTTTGGCTTAGCAGTAGAGGGCTACCGAGGACTTATAGATTATGAGGATCATCTGCATGCCGCTACCTTTGAGGCTACCTTGAAGCCAGGAGAATCACTCACTTTTGTTGCCAGCACTGAGAGGCACCCAGGTTTGAACGGTGAGGTAGTCTTAGAATTGCGTCGAGTTTATGAGCAAGACTTGCTCAAACTCTGGCAAGCCAAGCAACCTGTTGCTAGGAAAAAAACTGCTGATTGGGTAAATCAGCTAGTCCTGGCTGCTGACCAGTTCATTGTCAATCGCCCTCTCTCAGGTGAACCTGACGGCAAAACTATTATCGCTGGTTACCACTGGTTTGGTGACTGGGGTCGTGACACGATGATTAGTCTGCCCGGTTTGGCAATCTCTACTGGTCGTTGGGATGTGGCAAGGGAAATTCTGCGCACTTTCTCCAAATACGTGAGTCAGGGAATGTTGCCCAATCGCTTTCCCGATTTCGGTAAAATACCGGAATATAACACCGTAGATGCTACTCTTTGGTATTTTGAAGCAATTCGTGCTTACTACGAGGCAACTGGGGATAATAGCCTGCTAGAAGAACTATTTCCAGTACTGGCAGATATTATTGATTGGCACTGTCGAGGGACACGCTACAACATTCACCTCGATACCGATGATGGGTTACTTTATGCGGGCACAGATGGTGTGCAACTGACCTGGATGGATGCCAAAGTTGATGACTGGGTAGTTACACCCCGCATTGGTAAACCGATAGAAGTCAATGCCCTCTGGCATAACGCTTTGCGTGCTATGGCGGTGTTTGCTGACAAAATCAATCAGCCGAGCCAAGAATATCAGACCAAGGCTGAGCAGACAGCAGCAGGATTCAGACGATTTTGGAACGAGGCGGTTGGTTACTGCTACGACGTGCTAGACGGCCCAGAGGGAGAAGATGCTTCGTTGCGACCTAATCAAATATTCGCTGTCTCGTTGCCAGAGAGTCCCTTGGAAGCGGTTGAGCAAAGGTTGGTGGTGGAAGCGATCGCTCAATCTCTGCTCACTTCTCACGGTTTGCGATCGCTAGCCCCCGATCATCCCCAGTATCGGGGTATCTATGGTGGGAATCAGCTTCGTCGGGATGGTGCTTATCACCAGGGAACGGTTTGGGGTTGGTTAATTGGCCCCTTTGTTTTGGCACACTTGCGTGTTTATCATGACCCAGTGCAGGCTTTGAGTTTCCTCAAGCCGATGATTAACCATCTAGAAGCACATGGCGTTGGTAGTCTCAGCGAGATTTTTGATGGTGATGCGCCGATGAACCCACGGGGATGTATTGCCCAAGCTTGGACGGTGGCGCAAGTGCTTCAGGCTTGGGAAGCTATTGGTCAGCATTTGTAGTTCCTAGCTTTGAAGGGCTATAGCAGTTTTCCGTGATTTATGAAGAAATTCACCACAGATGAATGGTGTCGTTAAAAATCCAGATGGGGGAGACTTCCCCCCAAAACCCCTGCACAAGGATTGCTCGGTTGAGATGAATGTTTTAAATCAGTGCTGTTTAACTACAGATGGACAAGAGATCAAATATGTAGTTACCGCAATTCATCTCGGATTGCTCTGGTAGTGAAATGGCTCTTAGAAGTTATTTTGAATGCCCACCTCGCCCCTTCGATAAATCTCGCGGGCGTAGTCAGTCCAAACTCCTTGTCCCCAATAGCGGAAACAGCTAGTTTGTAGCAACAGGTTGTTGATTAGTGCTTCGCGATAATGGGGTTGTTTGGTAATATTTTCTGCTACTGAAGATGGTGACTCGCTTTGGAGCAATGGATCAATTTTTTGATGAAATTCTGCACTAAGTTGGTTCATGGGAGTTAAAACATTTTCGTATCCTTTGACCCAACTAATGCTGTTTGTCCAAGAGGCTCCATCCATGTGAAAGTTTGGGTTATTTTGCTTTAATTCTTCAATCGCTTGAGTGACTAGATCGGGTGTAGAACTCTCTGGTGAAACTCGCTGCCAAATTTGATGTTGACCTATTGCTTGGCAAGCTGGATAGTCTTCTGGCTGACAACCAGCAGCTTCTATCAGTTCTAAATATTCGGTGCCTGTAACTCCAACAACGCCAGTTTTTCCTCCTCCTTGAGCTGCCATTTCGTACCAAGCTTGCTTAAATCCGCTAGGAAATTCATTCATCATCACTCCGCCGTTTTCACCATCCCCAATTTGACTGACAATTGGTGGTACTGAAACATTACTTAACTGCCTTTTTGTCAAGGTTTTAGCTTCGTAGTAAGGCTGCATTTGAGCTACTAATTTTGTGTCGGAACCTTGGGTTTTAATTAGTGCCGTAATACTGATCGTTTCTCCCCAAGAATTACGGGCAACTAAACGGTGAGGTAGATGTTTGTCTTGCAGCGGTTGACCCGTTAGAGTTTCAATAGAATGCTCTTGAACTAATAACCAGCGATATCCAGATTCTTTGAGTGCTTTAACAAATTCAAACAGGGTATCTGGGTGATTGGGAAGATGCATTTCTGGTGGAGAAAATCCCTTAACTCTTGCTAGTGCTTCCCAACCAAAAATTGCAGCAAAATGATGTTGCCATGCTTGAATATGCAACTTCAAATCTGGTATTGGCGTGGAAGGAATAACCGCATGGCTCCAGGTAGTGCCTAGCCATTCTACATAAGGTTGGTAAGTTGGGTCACAGGTGATGCGCTTGAGGTTGTCTAGGATATCTCCCCGTCCCATTTGTCGCAGTCCCCAGAGGAGATTGCCGGAGTAGTCTAGCATGACACGAGGGTTACAACCGGAGGCGACTAATTCGGGGATAAAATCTCCCATGCGGCTATAGCAATAGGCAAATGGCTCTGCATTATGGTTATCTCCTTCTTGCTGATGCTCGAACATATATTGCAAATGACCAATTAGTTCGCCATTTGAGCCAGCAGGGATGGTTGGCTGGTGCATATGCAAAGCGATCGCAAAAGTTGCGGTTATTTCTTCTAATCGAAGATTAGTCTTGTCTAAAAATACAGGTTGATTATCATTTACTACTGCCAATACCTCTGCTTCATGACCGCAAATATTGGGCAATCCATCAATAATTTCTGATAAAGGTGTGAGTGTAGTTTGGGTGGAAAAAGAAGTCATTTTATAGTATTTCTTTGCGAAATAACTTTAAGAATAATAAATTATACCAACTAACACAGCTTAAAAAACTAAAAGCAGTAAGAATAGTTCCTCAGCATGTGTTGTTACTTTCTTTGACTTTTGTTTGTCTAAGATCAAAGCGACTACTGAAGAAAAAAGCTGGACTAATTCTTAGGTTCAATTCCGCTTTCTCTTTCTTGGTCAATCAGTAGCTATAGTGGGGTTATACTACAAGCCCTAGTAGTCAAATAATGACTGTGGGTGTGCCAAGCGCTAAGCTTGAGCTTGGTAAATGCTAAGATACTCCCTTTCTCTGATATAGCCATGACCATGAAGCTCAAACATTTAATGTTGCCTGTAATAGCTGTTTTCTTAGGCACCACGTTTGGATTCAGAGTAACTGCTAGGGAGCTAGAGGAACCTGAAAAAGAGGTAGAAGCTCAGATTCAAGCCGTGATTCGAGCACAGAGCAATGAGGGTTACGAACTGGCGTTTCCTAGAACTGTGTCCAAGCTAGCTCGAGGAGCCCAAGCACCAAAGACAGTGCGGCTTTATCCTAAGGGGGAGTACAGTTTTGTCGCCGTTTGTGATCAGCGCTGTGATGATGTCGATTTGATTATCAAGGACGGTGACGGTAATCAGGTGGCTGCCGATGTTGCCGAGTATGCGATCGCGGTAGTTAATTATAGACCACCAACGGAGGGCAGCTATCAGGTGAACGTAAAAATGAACGAGTGTTCTACAGATAACTGTCACTTCGGCTTAGGAGTGTTTCTGAAGTCAGAAGGCTAGCCCTGGTGAAGTTACAGTGAGGTAATTAAACTCATTGTAACTTCACGGCTGTACCTGTAGCGGTAATCAGTAACAATGCTCCTGTTTGATCTACATTGATCGTACCAGTGTCAAGCTTAATACCAATCACAGCATCTGCACCTAATTGCTGAGCGCGTTCTTCTAATTCTTTGATAGCTTTAAGTTGCCCTTTCTCAAAGACTCGTTCGTAACTACCAGTACGTCCTCCGATAAAATCTCGAATTCCAGCAAATAAATCTCGTAAGGCGTTGGTGCCATAAACTACTTCAGCCGTGACAATTCCTAAATAAGTTTCCACAACAGCACCTTGGATGACATCAGTTGTAGTTACAATCATCGATTAACCTAACTATAGGACTTTCAAGAATAAGGCAATTTTCCTTATGATAGGATAATTATTGGTAAACAAACTCCATTTTTCTTTGGGGTCAGAACTTACTAAGAGATCTGCATCACTAAAGGCAAATTAACAAAAGTTCCCTCCCTGTCAGAAAAGGCGGTCGCTTTTTCTAATACCTCAAGTTTTGAACTAATTATAGTCATTTAAACCGTCACCCCTTCCAATTCCTGATCCGTTGACTCATACAATTCCCTTAGCTTCTGCAATTTTTCCTCAGACGGTTGCCAGAAACCCCGTCCATTTGCCTCCAACATCCTGGCTACAACGTTACGAAATGCCTCTGGATTTGCCTCTCGCAACTTGTTCGCCATCTCTGCATCTAAGGCGTAAGTATCCGCCGCTTGGTCATACACCCAAGCATCAGTAAAATCAGCCGTACCACCCCAACCAATTAACGCTGTCATCCGTTGAGAAATTTCGTAGGCACCGCCGGAACCTTGATTGGCCATTGCCTCAGCCCACTTAGGATTAAGTAACTTGCTGCGATACTCTAAACGCAATAAATCTTCTAATTTCCGGGGTGTCGTATCTTGCGAGAAACTTTCCACAAAAGAGGTGCTTACCTTCTTACCCCCTTGTTTTTCTGCTGCCCGTTTCAATCCACCTGTATTGGCGTAATATTCTTGAATATCAGTTAAACCGTACTCAACCGAATCAATTTCTTGAACAACGCGACTGGTACTTTTCAATAACTGATTAAGGACTTCGGGGCGTGCTTGACCTTTATCTTGCCTACCATAACTAAAAGCATTGCGACTTTGCCAAGTTTTCCCTAACTCATCCCCTGATTCCCAATTACCATCAGTAATTTGGTCATTCACCAGGGAACCAAAATCCCCAGCAGGGTTAGAAAACAATCGTGCTGAGGCATTTTCTACCCCTTGAGAGTGCAACATTAAAGCATGTTTGCGAATAAAGTTCTCTTCTTGTGGTTCCTCTGCTTCAGCAGCCCGCAGGAATAGATCATCCAGTAATTCGAGAATATTGACAAAACTATCCCGAAAAATACCAGAAAGATTCGCTAAGACATCAATCCGGGGATGTCCCACCTCTGCTAGTGGTTGTAATTCATAACGCACAATTCGCCCTGTGCCTTCCTTAACAGGTTTTGCCCCTACCAATTCCAAAAGAATACCCAAGGATTCACCCTTAGTTTTAATCGCATCTAGCCCCCATAACATCACTGCTACAGTTTCTGGATACTCACCATGTTCTGACTGGTGTTCGGCGATAATTTTTTGAGCAATTTCTCTACCCCGTTCATAAGCTGCTGGTGAAGGCATGCGATAGGGGTCAAGGGCATGAATATTTCTCCCTGTGGGCAAGACACCAGGGCCATCTCGCAATAAATCGCCCCCTGGTGCTGGTGGAATAAATTCCCCATTCAACCCCCGCAACAGATTAGTGATTTCGTCTGTGGTTTGCCTTAATAAGTCACGGATTTGCAAGGCTTCTTCTAGGTGTGCCGATTGACCGTTATTTTGTGGCGACAAAGGCTGTGCCTCTGGGTTGGTAATTTTTACTAATGCCTCTTCCGATAACTCTTCACCAAAATAAGCCCGCAGATAAGCAGCCATTTGTTCTGCATCCGGTGCTTGTCCTAATGTATGTAACCCAGAAGAAAACAGGCGTTGTTCTACTACTTGTAAGTACTCATACAACTTGCCTAGATAGCGGTTAAACACATCTGCACTAAACATCCGGGCATTTTCTGGTGTGAAGTTAATGCCCAGTTTCTTCGCTTCTTCAAAGGCACAATCGGCATCTAACCCCGTATCTAAAATTTTCTTACAAATCGCCTCCTTGAGAGTGTAATTCTTTTGGGGATCTTCGCGATATTCTGCAATTAAATCCCGCAGTGTCATTAATTCTTTATACAAACCAGCGCGGCCATAGGGCGGTACATTGTGAGAAATCAGCACACCATAGCCCCGGCGTTTCGCCAAAATTGACTCCGAGGGATTATTCGCCGCGTATATGTATAGATGGGGCATGTCTCCCAGCAGGATATCTGGCCAAGAATAGCCCGTATTGCCCAAAGGATTTCCCGGTAACCATTCCACCGTGCCATGCATGCCAAAGTGAACCAACGCATCAGCCTGAAACTCATGCTGTAACCACTTGTAGAAGGCAGCGTATTGGGGATGAGGCGTTAAATCCCGTTCAAACATCAACCGCATCGGGTCACCGCTAATACCCAGAGGAGGTTGTACTCCAATCCAAACATTACCCAACTGCACGCCGCCAATCTGGAATTCATCCCCAGAGGTTTTAATTCCTGTACCCGTCAGAGATTGCCACTGCTTTTCAATACGCGTAGTTAACAGATAACCCAACCATTTTTGCAGAGTTTTAACATTAACTACAGACCGAGAAACACCGACAGATTGCTGATCTATCTGTGTTAATTTGCGTGTATCTGTGGTTCCTTCATCTGCTTCTTTGACCCTGCGGATTAACTCTTCCCCATCTTGCGGTAACTCCCCAACCTGGTAACCTTGTTCTTGAAGCGCCTGCAAAAAATTCAATAGCGATCGCGGTACATTTAATAAAGCCGCCGTCCCTGTTGCCCCATACCCCGGCGGGAAACCATAAAGAATCACCGCAATCTTTCTTTCAGCAGGCAGTGTTTTTCTCAGGGCAATCCAACCCTTCAACCGTCCAGTTAGTCGCTTAACCCGTTCTGGAATCAGGTAAATATCTTCTCCCACCAAACCACCCAGGGGTATCGGGTCAATTGCCCCATCCAGTTCCGGCAGTGCATATAAGACGACACTTTGCAGCCCGCCAATACCTTGCCTTGTCCAAGAGTGAATATCCTGAATTAACAGCGGTGCGGCAACCAGATAAGGGACATTTTTTGCCGTGAGAATTTCTCTAGCCACTGCCACCTGACGCCCTGCTTCCATGGAACCAGCGGGCCCACCTACCAAGGGAAAACCAATGGTGGAAACAATTGCATCTACCTCTACAGCTTCAGTAGATAAGGAGGGAGTTTTCACGTTTCCGGCACGTCTTTGGGCAGTTTCATCCGCCGATGTCATCCAATCTCGCACCGCGACATGTCCTTCGACGCCATTAATAAAAATCGGTAATGGCACTAACCCAGCTTGTTCAAAATAGCGAATTAACTGAGGAATATAAGGTTGTTTCGTAACTACATGTTTGCGATACAGCAAGATTCCGACTACTGGCAAATGCCAAGTTTCCGGCTTAATTTGGCGATACCATGCCAAATATTGTCGAGGCGACTCAAAATAAGCAGCTTCCCCCGGAGGAAAAGTTTTCTTGCCACTCCCCAAATAGTCGGGATGCAGCAACCCGATATTGGGGGTTTCTACTGGTGGCGGAATGTCTCCCACCTCTAACCCCAAGTACTTTTGGGCTAGTGTCCAGAACATAAACGCCACATTTTCTTGCCCGCCAGCATTCCAGTAACCATAGATAATCAGCCAGTTACGCAAGTCTTGGACTTTTTTGGCGGGAATGTATTTCAGCAGCTTAGGGCCAACTTTCAAAAAGCTGATATAACCAGCCAGTTTGTCTTCTTCTCGCCCCTTGCTAAATTTATCGAGGATGAATTTAACGGGTTTGGGCATGCCTTTGGGCTTATCCCCGATTTTGAAGGCACCAATCTGGGTAAGACTCATCAATTCTAAGGCTGACTCGAAGACGAGGCGAATCGGTATCTGCTGCACCCTGTCACGCAGCCAAATCACTTGGTCATAATCGAAAATCAGACTGGCAAAAAAGACATCGGCATCTTGGAGTGCGGTTGCTACGGTGGTGGGTTCACTGCTGAGAGAAGAATCACTAAATACCCGAATATCTAAGTCTGGACAGCGTTTAGCCGCCAACTCAGCAGCTTGGCGGTATAAGTCAGCATTGAAGGATTCAAACCCAGCAATTAAAACGATGCGTTTCATGATGCCCTAAGCTCGAAATATTGCTTTATCTTCGATCGTGAACTACCTAGGCTGACTCTAGGCTAACGCCTCGCTTCGCTAAGAGTACAGCGTCGGCTTCTGACTTCATGAGGGAATGCCACAACTTAGGCTTACGCCCAAGCTTTGGTCTTACTTCCCCTCCATCAGCAGCAGTCCTGGTTCCCAAGACCGAACAGCCCTCCCTTGCATCCTACGGCGAGCATTCTGATACCTTCTACTCTGATATTGATGGCAGCGTTGCCGTCCCTATCATGATGAGTGCCGCAGTTTGGACAAGTCCAAGTCCTGACTTCCAGTGGCATCTCGCTTATCTGATAGTGACAATGAGAGCAGAGTTTTGAGCTAGGGAACCATCGGTCGATTTCTACCAATACTTTGCCTTCACGGTCTAGTTTGTATGAGAGAAAATTGACGAACATTCCCCAACCCACATCAGAGATTGCTTTGGCTAGTTTGTGGTTACGAACCATGCCCTTAGTATTGAGACTTTCGACTACGATGACTTGATTATCGTCAACAAGCTTTCTCGATAGCTTATGCAAGTAGTCTTGACGGACATTACTGACTCGCTCGTAAACCCTAGCTACTAGTTTTCTAGCTTTATTTCTGGAATTACTTCCTTTGACTTTTCTCGCTAGTTTTTGCTGCTTTCTCTTGAGGTTACGCTCATGCTTTGCTAAGTGTTTAGAATTGGCAAACTTAGAGGTTTTAATGCCATCATTGACAATGGCAAAATCCTTTAATCCTAAATCAATGCCCGCTACTTTCCCCTCAATGCTAGGTGTCGGGTTATTTCCCTGTAACTCCATCAACACAGAAGCATAATACTTCCCAGATGGGGTCATACTGACGGTTACAGTCTTGAGTGTTCCCTCTATTGGTCGATGAAGTTTTGCCTTGACAATACCTACACGACCGGGAAACTTGAGACATCCATCAACGACTTTGACTGACTGAGGGTATTGAATAGACTGCCTATTTTTCCTTGACTTGAATCTGGGGTATTTCGCCCTACCCTCAAACAAGTTTCTGTAAGCAGTCACTAAGTTGAGTGTAGTAGCCTGCAAAACCTGTGAATAGCAATCAGCTAACCATAAGGTTTCTTCTTGTTTCTTGAGCTTGGGAAGAAAGGAGTTTAATGCAGACTGACTCAAGCCTTTACCTGTTGATTTGTAGGTTTCAATGCACAGATTGAGTGCATAATTCCACCACCAGCGAGAACAACCAAAGTGTTGAGCTAGTACCTCTTGTTGTTCAGTTGTCGGATATAGCCTAACTTTGACGGCTTGATGTAGCATTGCTTATCACCTTCTCTTACTATTATAAACATTCCCAGTAAGGCTAATTCGGAAACTTGCAAATTTTACCGGGATTGACCGGATAAAATTTGCTTGGGGTATGTCCATGTATCTCAACGCTCACTTTGTTAGGTAGAGTCTGGGACTTATTGCCTCCCCCAAACCCCCACCATTAGTTAAGAGGTATTCAGACCCAGGTATTTGCTGCATGATCATCAAGGGAAATTGAAAATAGAAAATGACTGTGGAAAAAAAGGCTGCACTACAGATAATTGATACCTGTTTGCGCATGAACAGCATCGGTATTAATCAAGGCACTAGCGGGAATGTCAGTGCCAGAGTCAGAGACGCTAAAGGCGAAGCCATAGCCATTACACCCAGTGGCATAGATTACGAAGATTTAACTCCCGAAAAGATTTGCCAAATTTACTTACACAAAGACCAAGAACCAGTTATTGACAATAATGGTTATTTGCCCAGCACGGAATGGCGTTTTCACTACGACATTATGTTGCACAGAACTGATGTTAACGCCATTGTTCATACTCACAGCATTCATGCTACAGCACTAGCTTGTCTGGGCATACCGATACCTAGTTTTCATTATATGGTTGCGAAAACTGGCGGTAGCAGTATAAAAATAGCCGATTATGCTACTTTTGGCACCCAAGAACTGAGCAATAATGCCCTACAAGCGTTGGGAAATACACTAGCTTGTTTGTTAAAAAATCATGGTGTAATTGCCTGCGGTAAGAGTCTTCAGCAAGCCCTCAGAGTGGCTCAAGAAGTAGAAACTTTAGCCGAAATGTATCTGAAAATCCTCAGTGTTAACCCGATTTACGGAAAAGCACAACTGTTGAGTGAGCAAGAAATGCAGATAGTCATGGAAAAGTTTAAAACCTACGGAGTTCAACCAATTAGGAAAAATCAGGACGGCTAAAGTTACATGCCTCTATCTAAAGCATGTACCGATTCTGGATACCGTCCTGTATACTCTTTAAAGGCTTCTACTTGAGATTTAAAATCTCCCGATTCATTGAAGTTATTCCAGTCTACAGCGTTTTCCACTCCGGTGAGGTACAGCAACAGCAATGAGTGAACCAGTCTTAAATCCCATTATTAGTACCTCATTAGCCTGAGAAATGCTGTATATATTGCAGTAGGGCGGGTGCTCCTATTTCTTCGGTAAAATTTTGAGCATATTCTTCTTCAAAATCATCCCAGGGTATTAGATTCGCCATGATTAACCAACGGTACAACAATACTTCGTTGGAACCGACACCTCGTTAATTGCCCGAAGGCGATTAGCCGAAGGTGCGGTTCAACTCCGCCGTTAGGCATACTTCTGAAAGTAGGTTCGCTTAAGTGATTTATGCTAATTTTTCTTAATAAATAAAACAAATTCTAAAATTTTGAGGACTATAACTTTTATCCAAAAGTAGGATTTAAAGTAAGAGCTTTACTCCAATGCAACTAAGATCAGTAGTTCTGTGCTTTGGAGACTGTTGATATGAAATTGCAAAAATTGATCGCAACTTTAAGCTTGACCACAGCTATTGCGGCGACTCAAGTAGTTTACTCGCCTCATCTAAAGATAAAAGAAGCTTGGGCTCAATCTCCAAGACCATACGTCATTCTTGTAAACGGCAATGCTGATTGTTGTGTTTGGTCTTCTACAAGTAGTCTGTACATGGGAGAACTATGGAATATCCCAAATGCTGAATTTAGAATGACGGCATGGGATCATTTTCAACATGGTGGACGACAAAGAAAAAACCTTGATATCGGGGTATTAGGAAGATATTCTACATCTAATGATGCAGACTTTATCCGTGATGCTTCTGATTTTATCAATAATCAACTTGCTCCCAACAGGCCTTTAGTTATTATTGGTCATAGTTATGGTGGAGACTCTGTAATAAAGTTAGCTCATCGTGTTAACAGAACTATTCAGTTTTTGGGGGTCATTGATCCAGTTGGAGCTGGAGGATTTCGAACTCCAATTCGAGATCATGGTGTACCTTCCAATGTTGATTACTTCTTTAATCGATGGCAAGAAAATGCTTTTGCTACGGACAATATAGTTCCTTTTGACAGCCGAGGAAGTGGATCGATTAATGGTTGTCGAGCTGGAACTTGCGACCAACGACCACAGAATCTTGCCAGAAATGCAGATGATTCAGAAATTAGAGTTTCTTGTGGTCCACAAGAGGTTACTTGCGAAGGGTGGAGATTACCAGGCTGTAATTTTGGTGGTTGCTGGTCTGGCTCTAATGGAACTAAAGCAAAGCGCTTAACACATAACCCGATGCCTAGAGATGCTTATATTCAGCGTCAGGTGCTTGAAAGAGTGAATCAGGCTATAGCAGGCTTTACACCTCCATCCCCCATAGCTCAATCTCAAATCAGTCCTTCTCTTCTTGAGGGAAGATGGGTAAGAATTCAGAATCGAAACTGGGGAAGTTGCCTGAACTTACAGAATGCTGACCGCAATGGAGTAGGTGTCAACTCATGGGAATGTGTTTCACATCCTGACCAGGAATGGAAAATTACTGATGTTGGGAATGGATACGTTAGGATTCAGAATCGAAACTGGGGAAGTTGCCTGAATTTACAAAGTGCTGACCGCAATGGAGTAGGTGTCAACTCATGGGAATGTGTCTCACATCCTGACCAGGAATGGAGAATATCTCCTCTGTAGCTAAACAATTACGAAAGGGCTGCCTAACATTTGCGTGAAGTGGACTTCTAGAGTTAGATCCGGTTTAATACAGCGTTATGTTCAGCCGCTGACGCTCACCGTTAAGTCTTCACAAGCCTGTTTAATCCTGTATGACTAATACCAATTTCCTAAATGCCTGCTACAGATAAAGCCTCTAAAATAAACTGCCATCCTGTCAAAGAACTAATGACTTGAGTACTTAATTGGCTCAAGATTTCTTGCACAGAATCTCTCAAATCCTGTAAACTGTCAAAACTTTCCCATTTTAGTTTCTCTTTGAAATACTCCCACAATCTTTCGATTGGATTCACTTCCGGACTATAAGCCGGTTGAAGACGTGGCACTTTTAATTTTCCTTGGAGTCGATAGCGTACCCATTGATGTACTGTGCGATAAGATACTTGTAAGTCGTAACAGCTTGACAGCCATTTTTGAACTTCTTGATAACTCTCAAACCCTTCGGGGTCTTGGAGTTCTGTTTCTAACTTTTCTACTATCTCCTGTGTCATCAGTCTCGGTCTTCTCTGAAATAGAAGAAAGAATACTACAAATTACTTTTGCCCCCTGCTCCCCTGCTTGCCATTTTTAGCAAACATTTAGCCATTTCAGGTTAGCAGTCTCATCTGGGAAGCTTGTAGGTGTTTTACGAAACCTAAACCTAGTATTAATATTTTCTAAAATTTAGGTTAAAGGTTCTCCTAAGTATTGACAATTGGGATTGGGTGTAAAACAAAATGAAGGAGACTGATTATGGTCATTGCCTCCGTACCAGAGCAAAAGGTGAAAATCGGCCCAACTCAGTTGCTGATCAACAATGAATGGGTGGACAGCGTTTCCGGGAAACGGTTCGAGACAATTAACCCAGCCACGGGGGAGGTAATTTGCCATGTTGCTGAAGCTGATGCTGCTGATGTTGATCGGGCAGTGGAAGCGGCAAGGAAGGCTTTTAGTAGTGGGGACTGGAAAAATATGTCTGCCACTGGGCGCGGCGAGTTACTCTACAAACTTGCTGATTTGATTGAGCAAAACATTGAGGAACTGGCACGCCTGGAAACTCTAGACAATGGCAAGCCGCTTAATGATTCCCTCAAGGCAGATTTACCCCTAGTTATTGCCTGTTACCGCTACTACGCAGGCTGGGCTGATAAAATTCAAGGCAAGACTATTCCCATCAATGGCCCTTATTTCTGCTACACACGTCATGAGCCAGTGGGTGTGGTTGGCCAGATTATTCCCTGGAACTTCCCACTGTTAATGCAAGCTTGGAAGCTGGCCCCAGCCTTGGCCACTGGCAATACTGTTATCCTGAAAACCGCTGAACAAACCCCTTTATCTGCGCTACGCATCGGTGAACTGATTGTGGAAGCGGGTTTTCCCCCCGGCGTGGTCAACATTCTCTCTGGCTATGGCCCAACTGCTGGAGGTGCAATTGCTCGCCACATGGACATAGATAAAGTTGCCTTTACTGGCTCAACTGAGGTGGGCCACCTGATTATGGAGGCAGCGGCCAAGAGTAATCTGAAGCGCGTCACCCTAGAATTAGGTGGCAAGAGTCCCAATATCGTCTTTGCTGACGCTGACATGGATCAGGCAATTGAAGGGGCTCACTTTGGTTTGTTCTTTAACCAAGGACAGTGTTGCTGTGCCGGTTCACGGGTATTTGTTGAAGAAAAGTGCTACGACGAGTTTGTTGCCAAAAGTGTAGAACGGGCGAAACGACGCACCGTAGGCAACCCGTTTGATACCCAGACAGAACAAGGGCCACAGGTGGACAAGGAGCAGTTCCACAAGGTAATGAGCTACATTGAGTCTGGCCAACGGGAAGGGGCGAAGATGTTATGTGGTGGTAGTCAAGCTGGTTCGCAGGGCTATTTTATTGAGCCTACTATCTTTGCCGATGTTCAGGATGAGATGAAGATTGCCCAAGAGGAAATCTTTGGTCCAGTAATGAGCATTATCAAGTTCAAAGATATTGATGAGGTAATTAAGCGAGCCAACACGACAATTTATGGTTTGGCTGCGGCCGTTTGGACTAAGGATATTACCAAAGCCCACGCGATCGCTCACAGTCTTCGTGCTGGTACTGTCTGGGTGAACTGCTTTGATGTCTTTGATGCTGCTGCTCCTTTTGGTGGTTTTAAACAGTCTGGCATTGGTCGAGAATTAGGCGAGTACGGCTTGCAGCAATACACTGAAGTGAAGACAGTCACGGTGAAATTGTAGAGGTTATTACTTTTTATCACCAGACAAAGTAACAGGTGGGGTTTAGCCTAGTAATTAAAACACTACTGAGGTGCATATTCCTCAAAATGGTGCGGGCAATCAAGCCCGCGCTTACCTTCATCCTGCCTACCTCTATTGCGAGTAATTTTAACTTAGGTTAATTTATATGTATTGGCAAATCAGCAGATTTACAGCTATAAGACTCTTGCTATTATCTTTTTTTCAGATTAATAAATCTATATAGAAACTTACACTCATTGAGCAATTACTGAGCTAACAAATCAAATCCTTAAGTAAGCGGCTGGATAAAACTTGCCCATAACATCTATAGAAGTTATTAAGGGTTTACCATACTCAATAATTAAGTTAGGATTAGTTTTAATCAGAATATTAAATAAATTCAAAGATATGTTTATTAGAGAAACTTATAACTATAAAGAAAATAGTTGCAGCTTGCCAGTAAAGTCGGTCATGATGAGCTGCGACTTTGAGGTAGGAATAACCAAAAAAAACTCAATTGTTGAAATTTATAGAGGTTCTTTTAGCTTTGATCCCTCTTACCTAAAAGGAGTAGGATTAGAAGCAATTACAGTAGAAAAAAAGTTATTTGTCATTTTTACATTCAAGGATGGAAAATATAATGAATTTTTTTGGGATCTGCCGTGGAATAATCCCTTTGTAACCTTCCGAGAAGGTAAATTAATCGGGCTGCAATGGTGGAATCCTTTGTTTATCTTGGAAACAAACAAGTTCAAGCTTTGGCGAAAAAAAGAAAGTTTACAAATCAAGGCTGGCCCTGAGTTCGAGGGGGTAGTAACTTATTCTGAGTTACGACAAGTTTAGGGCAAACCAAAATAAATAAGTCTTACTTTTGTCTAGAGAAAATTCAGGGTTTTAACTTTTTTTATAATTACTCCAGTATGACCAGAGACTTAACTAATTGGTTGTGCATCCTCAAACTAGAAAAAATACCTCTTAGCCTCCGTAATTACTCAAGTTAAAAGTTAAGTGTAGATAAATAAACCAAACTACAAAAATGCCAAATCAACAACACGTAATTTGTCTGAGGCAAGGTTCAATTTTTTGGAATCAGTGGAGAGAAAGTAATCCTCAAATCAAGCCAGATCTTAAAAAAGGGATTTTCCGAGGAAGTCTGAGTGGGGTAAACCTTAATCAAGCTAACCTTAGTGAAGCTGATATTAATAAAATTGATTTGAGTGAGGCAAACCTTAGTCAAGCTGACCTCAGCAGAGCAAGAGTCAGTTACGCTAACCTCAGTGGAGCCAATCTTAGTAGTGCAAATCTTTGGGTTGCTAACCTGAGTGACACCGACCTCAGAGGTGCTAACCTGAGTAATGCAGACCTTAGAGGTGTAGACTTCAGTCAAGCTAACCTCAGAGGTGCTAATCTCAGTGGAGCCAATCTTAGTCTAGCCAAACTGAGCGGAGCTAACCTGAGTGAAGCTAACTTAAGTAGGGCAATTCTTGTTGCTACCAAAGCCCTGGGAACTAACTTTAGTCACACTATATTTACTGAAGCTATCTTAGACAGTTGGCAGCTTAACAAAGTCACCAATCTTGAAGAAGTAATTTGTGATTACTGCTATTTAAAGAGCCATCAGAGGGAACGTAGTCCGAAGAGTGGTAAATTTGCTCCGGGAGAATTTAAGCAACGGTTTGGACTAGTTACCGAAGAAGTAGTTTCAACGTAGCTGACTAATTCTTAGGCAGATCCAAGACTTATAATGGCTACTTGCTAATATCGGAAGCAGATAAACTCTCAAGCAGAGTTTTTTCGGCAATCTCGTCGAGTTTTACTGGCTCTGACTTGAGCAATTCTTGCCATTGATTAATCCACATGAGATTATCCGGCTGGGAGCGACGCAGTTGAGCTAAAGTGGCGATTGCTTCGTGCCAGATGCCTGCATCTGCATAAAGGGCTGGGTAACTTTGGGGTGCTGCTATCTCCAACTCATTAATTAAACTGGGCTTAGGTTCAATTCGTTGTACCCACCCTTGTACAAGTAAATCTCTAGAGCGATCTTCTGCATCGTAAATAATACCAAAGTACCAGCGATATAGTTTGCCAATTGCTAAGGGTGCCAAGCTTTCTGTGGCGGGTAAACCGAAACTGACGATGCCATCTGTCTCGGGTAGTTTTAGTGTGGTTTCGTAAACAATATTTTTGTCTTCATCAAGTAGAGTGAACACCCCTACTTGTCCGGAAGTTTGGGGCACATAGACAAAAAAAGTTGGATACTCTGATACCGTCAACCCAAACTGAGTTTCTGGTATCAAGGCAGTTAAAGACTTCCCTTCATGGAAAAAAGAACTTCGCAATGCTTCCGTTTCTCCTCCAATCGGCGCTATGCCCTCTGGTGGGCTGAATTCTAACGCTATTGAGGGAGTGGTTAACCAGAGAGAAGCTAGCATTGCAGCAGCCAGGATTGTTAGTTTCATGGCGTTTATACCGTTCCTTGGCGTCTATGGGATCAATAAACTAAGGGCGAACTCCTTCAAGCTTAACCTCGTCGATTCTGGTAGTCGTCATCGGATTAGTGACCCCAATCGCCCTCTAATGCTTGACCAGTCAGGCATTTAACCCAGCTCAACAAAAGCGATCGCTTTTCTCTTATCCTGGTTACCATACCTGCCAAAAGCTTACTAATAATTATGAATAATCCTACTCCTACGCCTAACCAAGACACTCTTCAAAAGCTACCTAGCCCGTGGCGCTGCTTGACGGGGGCTTTAATTTCTGGAGGATTTGCGAGCGCACTTTATTTGCTGACAACCTCCATTGCCCAAAGCTTTGCCAGTAAACCCCTGCCTTCAACTAACCAGACAGCCGTCAATATTGCGATCGCAGTTCGCACTTTGGTGGTTGGTATGAGTACCTTAGCGACGGCTATCTTTGGTATCGTGGCTGTTGGTTTAGTTGCCCTTGCAATTCAAGTTTCCCTGGGACAGTTAAGAAACCGCACGGCTTCAGATTCTGATAGTCAGTAATTCTGACATTACATCAGGAAACACGGTTTTTTTGCTTCTTCAGACAGAAGCGTTTCGCTAGGTAAAGATGCCAAATTAGAAGCTGAACTCTCTGGAGAGGCAATAGTGACCACTGGCGTTTGGGTATTGGGCGACCAACTGTGGACAGAACAAGCAGCACTTTCTAGCTATTTTCCGGAAAAAAAGAACACACCAGTAATCTTAATTGAGTCTCTCAAGTATGCCCAACAACGACCTTACCACCGCCAAAAACTGGTATTAATTTGGTCAGCCATGAGGCATTTTGCCGAGGAATTACGTCAAAATAATTGGTCTGTTACCTATGAGATAGCCAATGACTTTGAAGCCCCTCTCCAAGCTTGGGTAAAAAAACACAAAATTACTGAATTGCGGGTAATGAACCCCAATGATCGACCCTTCACTCAGATAGTTAATAATCTCAAACTCAATTGCCAAATCACCTTGGTTGCCAACAATCATTTTTTGTGGAGTAGCTCCGATTTTCAGAAGTGGGCTGCTTCCCAAAAAAGCTTAATCATGGAAAACTTTTATCGATCAGGACGCAAGCGTTTCCAGATTTTGATGGAAGGAAACCAGCCAGTGGGGGGTAAGTGGAACTTTGACAAACAAAATCGCCAACCGCCGAAAGGTAAGCTGAACACACCAGAAGCCCTCTGGTTCGAGCCCGATCAAACAACCCTTGAGGTGATTAATACGGTTAATTCTCTAGATTTCCCAAGTTATGGAGATGCAGAACCTTTCCGCTGGGCGGTAACTCGTTCTCAGGCACTTCAAGCATTAGATTTTTTTCTTAAACATCGCCTGCCCATGTTTGGTCCCTATCAAGATGCGATGGTAACTGGAGAGGAAACAATGTGGCATTCGATGCTTTCCCCCTACCTGAACATTGGCTTACTTAACCCCATGGAAGTGATTATGGCGGCCCAAAGAGCTTACCATCAAAATAAGTTAGACTTAAATAGTGTTGAGGGTTTTATTCGCCAGGTTTTGGGTTGGCGAGAATACCTACACGGCGTCTACCATTACATGGAAGCCGACTACCCAGAGAGTAATTGGTTTAATCATACTAGGTCACTACCCGCATTTTATTGGAATGCTCAAAAAACAGACATGAACTGTCTGCGACAAGTCCTTGAGCAAGTTCAGCGTACTGGTTATGCTCACCACATCCAACGGCTAATGGTACTGAGTAACTTTGCTTTAATTTCAGGAATTTCACCCCAAGCAATTGAAGATTGGTTTCATGGGGCATTTATCGATGCCCACGACTGGGTAATGCAGACCAATGTAATTGGTATGGGTCAGTTTGCCGATGGAGGTATACTGGCATCAAAGCCTTATGTAGCCTCAGCTAACTACATTAATAAAATGAGTGACTACTGTGGTAAATGTGTATACCAGTACCAAGAACGTACTGGAGAGAAAGCTTGTCCTTTTAATTTACTATACTGGAACTTTCTGGCTCGCCATCGCGAACAACTAAAGTCTCAGGGTCGCCTTAATTTAATGCTGCATCACCTTGATCGCATTTCTATTGAGGAAGCAACAAAAATCAACCAAGATGCAGCAAACTGGCTGAATAAAATAGATGCTGCTACATAACTAGTTAAGCAGTTTTTCAGAAAATTCGAGGCTGAACGCTACAGAAAATCCGATAATAAAGTTAAGCCTAAATATATAAGGGTGTGGCTACTTACTTTCCTGGCTCTGGTGAATCAAATCAGAGTTTGGTGAGTGATGGACTCAATTTTAGCTGTGAATAAACCAAAAGCTCGACCAGAAATTATTCAGGCTGTTGAGCCTAGGCAGGGTGAATCACTCAAGAGTTCCCGTCACTTAATGATTTATCAAATTTACTCACAGTCTACCACTCCCCAATTATGACTATCGATAGCCAAGAACTTGTACAAGCCTTTACTGAAAGGATAGAACTGACGGAAAAGCTGTTGGCAATTGGCACAGCGCTTTCCAGTAGTAATGACTTGGATGAATTACTACATTTAATTCTATCCAAGAGCCGAGAGATTACTTTTAGTGATGCCGGTAGCGTCTATTTAATAGACCGCATTGAAGGAAATTCTAAGTTACTGTTCAAGGTGGCCCAGAATGATTCTTTGCCTGGTGTTTCTCTTGAAGAATTCGCTATGCCCATGACGCCAAAAAGTCTAGCAGGGTATGTAGCGCTGACTGGCGAAAGTTTAAATTTACCTAATGCCTATGATTTACCGCCAGATGTTCCTTATGAACTAGCCCGCACTTTTGACACAATCATGCCCTATCGTACTCGCTCAGTACTAGTGCTGCCTATGCAAGACCAGGATGGGGAAGTTATTGGTGTTTTACAGCTAATTAATCGTAAGCTGAAATCTGACATCATTTTGACCACTGAAAATGCTATGGAGATGACCCAGCCGTATTCAGAGTGGGAAGAAAGAATTGTGCGGGCTCTTGCTTCTCAGGCGGCAATTTCCATTGAACGAAATCAGTTGCAAAAGAATATAGAAAATCTTTTTGAAGGTTTTGTTAAGGCCTCTGTTCAAATTATTGAAGCCCGTGATCCGACAACTTCTGGTCACTCGGAAAGAGTTGCAGAACTGTCTGTTCGTCTGTCAGAAGAGGCGAATTCTGTAAACCATGGTGCGCTCTATTCAGCTAAGTTTAGCACTCGCCAAATTCGAGAAATTCGCTATGCCGCCCTGTTGCACGACTTTGGTAAAGTTTGTGTTCCAGAAGCGATTTTAGTCAAGCAGAAAAAACTTTACCCTCAACAATTAGAGGAAATTCGTCATCGTTTTGCGATTGCTCAACGTACTCGAAAAATGGAATGCGCCCAAGCAAAATTCCAGCATTTACTGGAACATCATCACCACAAACACCCTGAAGAGGTTTCTAACTCTAGCTGTTCCCACTGCCAGGAACTCGAACGATTTGATGCTGAACTTGCTCAAACTGTGGAGAAGCTTAATAACTATTGGGAACTCATTAAAGAACTCAATGAACCTAATATCGTTAAAACTAGACAGTTTCAAGCTTCTTCTGAGGAAACTTTAGCTCAACTTAAGGCTTTGTCTCAGTATAGTTATCACGATTTTGACGGTGTGACCAAACCCCTGATTTCCCAGGATGAAATCGTACAGTTAATGGTTCCTAGAGGAAACCTGACACCCCAAGAACGCTTAAGCATTGAGACTCATGTTACTAACACCTACCACTTCCTCAAAAAGATTCCTTGGACAAAACACCTCAAGGAAGTTCCTGCTATTGCCTATGGACACCACGAGAAGCTTGACGGTACTGGCTACCCTCAAGGTTTGAAGCAAGAAGAAATTCTCGTCCAAACACAGATTCTCGCAATTGCAGATATCTACGATGCACTGACGGCGAGCGATCGACCTTATAAACGTCGTCTAATGCCAAACATCGCGCTAAACATCTTACGACAAGAAGCGGCTAACAACAAAATTAATAACAGCTTGGTCGAGCTATTTGAACAACGCCAAGTTTTTACCGTTTTGGGTCACACTTTGGAGGTTAAAGTAGCTTGATCTCAGAGGGGTCTTTGGAAACGAGGGTAGTGTAGCTAGAGAGAGTATTCTCATTAGTACCTTTTTTAGCTGTAGTCTTTGTGTACCTGAAGTATTCTATATGCTCACAGAACCAATGCCCGAAGGGCTATAGCCTGTTGACTATAGTCGCAACGCAACGTCCTAGCTGATTTAGGTAAGTTTTTGAGATCTAGACCAGAAAAAGAGACATTTGCAATTCTTATCTTTCCCTTGAGTTTTCCCCCAAGGATTCCCCAGTGTTTCCACACAGTAATTCCACATTTTCCACAGGTTGCCGAAGTTTTTCCACAGGTAAGGACGGTGGGATCGGCTCTTACCGCCTTACTGGGGATTTTCCTTGGCGAGGCTCCTTGGCTGGGTAAATACTTAGTTAAGGTTAAGAAAAGTAAATAAAATTAGGCTCTAAGCCTCATTGTTTCGTAAGATTTTTCAGTGTTTGAGAGTTGCTGTAATATTTCGCAGCATTGACAACACCACCCCATCTCGGTTGACAATGAAGCGACCAACCAATTAAAAGTTTTGATTTGAGAAAAACACCCGCCCAGCAAAAGTGAGTGTTTTTTGCAAGTTAATTTGTCTTTACTTTCAGATGTAAAACCGGCTTTTCAAGGCACTGAAAGCAAGGTTGCTTTGTCCACCACCGATAACAAAAATAGGTAAATATGAACGCAACCGTAAGCATACTGGCAGAAATCCCCGAAGACCTACACGAGTCCCTCAAGCGTTACCTAGAAAACCATCCTAGCTGGGATCAAGACCGAGTCTTTGCCGCAGCACTATCACTGTTTTTGCTTCAAAATGGAAGTTGCAAGACCCCAGAAGCATCCCAGAGTTACCGTGCCTGTGCTCGCGTTTATCTGGAGTCCCTCTTTCAATATCCCGCTTAACTGAACTCAGAGCAGAGGTGGTGGAAGCTGTGGAAAAATTTTGATTCTTAATTGCTAAACTAAGCTTCTCCCTCCCTTACTTGCTGCTTACCCCCAGACCTAACTAATTTTCTGCGGAAAAAATGACAAAAGCTACCTCACCATCTACTCTGGTGATTCCTCAGGTGATTGTTGGTTTGGGGAATCCAGAATCAAAATACGACCGAACCAGGCATAATATTGGCTTTGAGGCTGTTGATGTCCTAGCTCGTCGCTGGCAAATGTCCTGGAGCGAAAATCGGCGCTTCCAGACACTTTTGACCGAAGGACGCAGCCCTCAAAGAGAGAAGATCTTTTTGCTCAAGCCGCTAACCTATATGAATCGTTCTGGTCAGGCAATCCGTGCCGTTACTGACTGGTACAAGCTACCCCCAGAATCGGTGCTAGTTATTTACGACGACATGGATTTACCAGTAGGGCGTCTGCGATTGCGCCTTTCAGGTTCTGCTGGAGGTCATAATGGGATGAAGTCTACGATCGCACATCTCGGTACGCAAAATTTCCCCCGGTTGCGCATTGGCATCGGTAAATCTGGCGCAGAGAAAAATAGCGTCTCCCACGTACTAGGAAAATTTTCCCCAGCAGAAACCCAATTAATGTCAGAGGTTCTCCAGCTAGTGGTTGAAGCGGTAGAACTCTCTCTCAAGCAAGGTATTGAAAAGGGAATGAGTCTTTACAACAGCCGCAATGTCACAATTAACGATTAGCTATGGAGACAAACTTACCAAAATAATGGGTCTAAAGCCCCGTGCTTTTAGCGCGGCTTTGTTTAACTGCGCTATACTTACCCTAAGTAAGTCAGCGTAATCATGTGGGTATTTGAAGCAAAACTTCAGGGAACAAACGGGCAGTATGAGCGGCTTAATCAAGCCATTCGTACTGCTAGGTTTGTTGGTAACAGTTGCCTCAGATACTGGATGGACAACAAGGGAATTGGGAAATACGAGTTGAGTGCTTATTGCGCTGTTCTCGCCAAAGAGTTTCCCTTCGCTTTTCAGCTCAACTCTCAAGCTAGACAAGCCTCCGCTCAAAGAGCTTGGTCTGCTATCACCCGCTTCTACAACAATTGCCAAAAAGGCAAGCCAGGAAAAAAGGGTTTTCCACGCTTCAAAAAGCACCAAACTCACGGTTCTGTTGAGTACAAAACAACGGGATGGAAGCTGTCGGAAGATAGAAGAACCATCACCTTCACCGATGGTTTCAAAGCTGGAAGCTTCAAGCTGTGGGGAACCCGTGACTTGCATTTCTATCAGTTGAGTCAAATCAAGCGGGTTCGAGTTGTTCGTCGTGCTGATGGGTACTACGTTCAGTTTTGTCTTGATGTTGAGCGGGTTGAGAAACGAGAACCGACTGGTAAGACCATTGGGTTAGATGTTGGCTTGACTCACTTTTATACCGATTCCGATGGACAGACTGTTGAGAATCCCAGACATCTGAGGAAGTCCGAGAAAGCTCTTAAGCGATTGAGTAAGAAGCTTTCTCGCACCCAAAAAGGCTCGAAAAATAGAGCCAAAGCTCGAAACCGTTTGAGCAGAAAACACCTCAAGGTAAGTAGGCAGCGTCAAGATTTTGCCGTGAAGTTGGCAAGATGCGTAGTCCAGTCTAACGACTTGGTTGCTTATGAAGACTTGATGGTACGAAATATGGTCAAGAATAGAAAGCTCTCTAAGTCGATATCGGATGCTGCTTGGTCGACTTTCCGTAACTGGTTGGAATATTTCGGCAAGGTGTTTGGTGTAGCTACGGTGGCTGTGCCACCTTACTACACCAGCCAAAATTGCTCTAACTGTCGGAAAGTCGTCAAAAAGTCTTTGAGTCAAAGAACACATCGCTGTCACCATTGTGGGTTTGTTTTAGACCGAGACTGGAATGCATCCCGGAACATTTTGGAACTAGCACTACGTACCGTGGGGCACACGGGAACGCCAGCCCTGAGCTTTGTCGAAGGGTTAAACGCCTCTGGAGACATCGACCTCTGCATTGGTGGGGAAACTCCTCAATGTAAGCCGAGTCGTGGAAAGAGGAAACCCAAAGAGTGATCTTTGGAATCCTCGTACCTAAAGGTCGAGGAGGATGTCAAATAATCTGATTTAGACAGGAAAGGTCAGCCGAGCCAAAATGCACACTCAAAGCAATATTCACGTTTTCCATAGATTTAACTAACCACGGTACGCCTTCTCTGTTAGAAGACTCGTAGTGATTAAATAAAATAGCAAATCGCTTTTCCAAAGAAGGCCTGACTTTGCCACACACCAGCACAATCTTGAGCAATAATCCTGTAGTGGTAGTTGCACCCAAGTTAGTGGTCAAATCAACAAAAATAAAGTGATTGGGTCGTTGAGGACTCTCCACCACCAGAAAGTTTAGTAACCTGCTACAGGTGCGCACCAGCAAGAACTCACTAGGTTTTTGATAGTCATTTACCCTAAAAGTACTCTTGAGATAAGAATGCAGTTGATCGTTAAAATGGCGTTTTCCGTAGGCTGAATCAATGGAAGCCGTTAAGTACTCATACAAATCATCCTTAAAATTTTTGTAGGAAGAAGTTTGGTGGCTGTGAGTGAGAAAGCTTTGCGCAAAATCCCTGTAAGTACCTGTTCTATCGACTTTGCCGACAAAATGTTTGAGGGCTGCGCCCAACTCACCATCGCTTAATAATGTCGGATTACTCACTGGTTGAATTACTCTTGTTGGTAGTGCAAAAGCATGATTACGCCGAGCATGAGCGCAACGCACTTGATACGTTACATAGTGGGATAAATTTAGTTCAAAGCGCCGTTGACTGGCACCGCGAATTTGCCGCACAGCTTGCTGGTGTTCGTAACTACTATCTTCACTCAACAGACAGTGCTCGTATAAATAGGGATAACGCTGAATTAAGGCCCCTATTTCCTGGGAACCGCTGCCACTAACTTGTACTGTGTTACTGAGTACTTTAGACAAGCGTCGCAGCTTCAGATATTGCTCGGTTTCCCGAAACAGCTTGACCAAATGCCGCAGACGTCTGGCTCCACGAGATTGTACACTGTGTAGATTAGGTGGCTTTTCAAAAACGGCTACTAACTCCGGAATTGCCCATTGCAGTTGAGGTTGTAATCGCCAGCGATTAATCAGAATGTGGCAGCAGCGATTGAGAACAAACTGGAATTCTTGCTCAGCTTGCTTGCTCATGGCCAATTTTTCTAGGACAAACCAAATTTGCTGATCTTCGTATTTTGAGCCATTCCAGAAGAGGCGGCAAAAACGCAAAATCATTTGCCTCGGTGACTCAAGCTGTACACAATATAGTAGATGATCGTACAGCTGCTGCTCTTCCGAGATAGTTTGTCGCATGTCAAAGTCTGTCCAAGTAGTCACTTTGAGTCAACCCTCCTAGGTGCAAAGGATAAAACCAAACTTAATTGCTTTTACCCTTAATGATTTAAATTCCAACTAAACTTACCCTCGGCTGATGACCTCTACAATTCAGATTCATCATAATTAATTACCTAGTGAGGGTATGCTAAATGACGGCTGAAATTGTCTAAAAAACCCTAGTAGATGCACCTATTCATCAACTCTGAAGAGAGTTTGAACGAGAAGTGCGCTAAGACAGCGCCCTTGACTGTAAAGTTTTGTTTAATATACTATCTCATCGCTCCCTTGTGTTATCCAAAAAATTTGCTGTCGTTCAGCGGAATTTAGTCAAAATTGGGACAAATAGCCTTATGTTTGGTCAGCTTCGTGTGAATCAATTAGTTGATATTGTTGCCGCCGAGCCGGTAAGTCTTTCCCAGGAAACAGCCTCTTCGCTCTTCACGGGTATTACGACCGATACTCGTAGCCTCAAACCTGGTCACATCTTCGTCGCACTGCGGGGTGAGAATTTTGATGGCCATGACTTTGTAAAAGTTGCTTTACAGCAAGGAGCAATCGCAGCACTAACTGAGCGTGGCACAAATACCCAACTTAATGGTATTCCGCAATTACAGGTAGAAGACACTTTACAGGCATACCAACAAATTGCTAGGTGGTGGCGTGATCAGTTTGACATTCCAGTAATTGCCGTGACAGGCTCTGTTGGCAAAACTACTACTAAGGAGTTAATTGCAGCAGTTTTGTCGACAACAGGGAAGGTTCTTAAAAGCAAGGCAAACTACAACAACGAAATCGGTGTACCGAAAACTTTGTTGGAATTAGATTCAAGCCACGACTACGCCGTAATTGAAATGGCGATGCGTGGACCAGGACAGATTGCGCTATTGGCTCAGATAGCGCGCCCCACAATCGGTCTGATTACCAATGTGGGGACGGCCCACATCGGTATTCTAGGTTCTCGAGAAGCGATCGCTAAGGCTAAGTGCGAGTTACTAGCCGAAATGGCCGACACCAACGTGGCAATCCTCAATCATGACAACCAACTCCTAATGGCAACTGCTGCCGAGGTTTGGCAAGGACAGACTTTGACTTATGGTCTGGAAGGTGGTGATTTACAAGGACAGCTAGTTACTCCACAAACCTTAGGCATTGACGGTATACAGTTAACTCTCCCCCTAGCTGGTGACCATAACGCCCTCAACTACTTAGCCGCGCTGGCGGTAGCTAAAGTGCTTGAGGTTGACTGGACACCTCTGAGCAAAGGTTTAGCGGTAGCAATGCCATCAGGGCGATCGCAGCGCTACGATTTACCTAATGATATTGTAATCCTTGATGAAACCTACAACGCAGGACTAGAATCGATGCTTGCTGCACTACAGTTGCTAGCCCAAACTGAGGGAAAGCGGCGGATTGCCGTGCTAGGAACTATGAAGGAATTAGGAGAACACTCCCCTGCACTGCATCGAGAAGTGGGAAATACTGCCGAGCAACTGAATTTGGATGCTTTGCTGGTTTTGGTAAATGACCCAGAAGCGACAGAAATTGCTGCTGGCGCTGGTTCGGTGCCATCTGAGTGCTTTGAGAATCATGAGGTTTTATTAGAGCGTCTCAAGGAAATGATGCAACCAGGCGATCGCATTTTGTTTAAAGCTTCTCGTTCCGTTGGTTTAGATCGGGTGGTTAATCAGTTGCGCGAGTCAATTTCTTGAATTGAAACTAGAAAATTGAAACTATCAGCTAGATTCTGGTGTGTGCAGCTCAATTAACCATTGGCACGCAAGAACGATATTTTCTAGAGGCGACGAATCAAGAGCCTTTCAAGCGGGGAAGAAGTCAAAAAATTGCTCTAACTGATAAGAGTGAAAAAATTGAACAATGCATATTATTAATCTTGGTTCTGATGCTGAGTCAATGATTCAGCAAGCGGCGAGATTGTTAGTTGAAGGTTTCCAAGAGCATTGGCCGAATGCTTGGCCCGATATGGATAGTGCTTTGGAGGAAGTACAAGCATTTTTTAGCACAGACAGAATTATCCGTGTTGCAGTGGATGAAACTGGTCTAGTGTGGGGATGGATTGGTGGCATTCAGCAATACGACGGCAATGTCTGGGAACTGCATCCTTTAGTGGTGCGTTCTGAATATCGGGGCAGGGGAATAGGAAAATTGCTGGTTGCAGATTTGCAAGAGCAAGTGAGGGAACGTGGTGGATTAACTCTTTGGCTGGGGACAGATGATGAAAATCAAATGACTTCACTGGCGGGTATTGACCTTTACCCCGATGTTATTGAGCAGATTACTAATATTAAAAATTTGCGCTGTCATCCCTATGAATTTTATCAGAAGTGTGGTTTCGTAATTGTTGGGGTAATGCCGGATGCTAATGGGTTGGGAAAGCCGGATATTTTTATGGCGAAAAGGGTTCAAAGGTGAAGTAATCAATGTTTACTCAAGCCAAAAATTGTGCCTACAGAGGGAGTAATAAAAGACTACTTAATGGGTAATCTAACTATCAAATAGTTACCCTTTTACATCCGAGTTTTTCCTTCCCTATGTCACTGCCCAATCTTGAAGAACTTGCCAAGCAAGGAGATGCCAAGGCGATTACTGCCTTACTGAACGACTCTTTAGAATCTCAAGGCATAACTGCCAAAGCTTCCCTTAACAATGACGACTTATATATTGTCCTCGAAGCTGCCGAAACTCCTTCCCAAACAGAAGCGATCGCTCTGATCAGTGAAGTGATCACCAGCTTACAACCGGGATCAATCGAGGCGGTGACAGTAGACGGGCGTCAAATTGGCAGTGATACACCCGCTTGGCATCAACAGTTCTTCTTTATGGAGACTTCCCCTCAGCTTGCTACCGACAACGCCACAACTGAAGAGCCTTTTTCTCTTGACACCTTTACCAAAAAGGTGGCTGAGGTTAGCGAATCGATTGGCAATACCACCTCTGTTGCAGGAAAGACAATGGCGCAGAGAGCCACTGGAGTAGGCGAGGTGGTAGGTAAGACTACCTGGGCTACAGGCAAAGTCTTTGTGGATAAAGCAACTGGGGTAGGTAAGGCTGTCGGCGAAACTTTCCGGCAAGCTGGCAAGGCAATGAGCAACACAGCCGCCGGAGTAGGAGAAGCGCTCGCAGACATCGGCGCAACGATCGGCAATCATACCTCCAGAGCGGGTAAAACTGCCGTCAACACAGCAGTTGGTGTCGGTGGCACAGCTCTTAGGCAAACATACCAATTACTCAGTCAAATTACTCAATTCGTTGCTGGTGTTCCGATACTGGGCAAAATCTTAGATCAGGTAGATGTGGTCAAAGCCCAGAACGCAGTCAAAAAACTCCAGAAAAAGTATCCTCAGGAAACACCAAGGCAAATCTCTCATCGAATCATGGTAGAAAAGGCTGTTTATGCAGGTAGCAGTGGACTAGTTACTAGCTTGGTGCCAGGAGCAGCAGCGGCTTTGTTCGCTGTCGATTTAACGGCGACAGCGGCATTACAAGGAGAAATGGTCTATCAGATTGCGGCGTCTTATGGGCTTGATTCAGAAGATCCCGCACGCAAGGGGGAAGCCTTGACTATTTTTGGTCTCGCCCTTGGTGGTAATCATGCAATTAGAGCAGCTCTGGAGTTGTTGCAAAATACACCAGTGGCAGGAGCATTTATTGGTGCTAGTACCAACGCTGTAATGATTTACTCAGTAGGTTATGCTGCTTGCCGTTTCTATGAAGCCAAGTTGGATGAACAAGATACGGGAGAAGCACTCTTCAGTTCACAAGAAGCAAGCCAAGACTATTTGAAAACTGCGATCGAGCAACAAATTATTATGGATCAAATTTTGGTTCATGTCATTGCTGCGGGAAATCCACAAAAGTCTTGGTCAGATCTATTGCCTGACTTAGAAGCTTTACATATTAGCCCTGCATCCTTGGCAGTGATTAAGGCTAACTTGCAATCTCCGCCACCTTTGGAGCAACTTCTGGATCAACTCAACCATGACTTCGCTATGCCGCTACTAGCTCAATGTCAGCAAGTAGCCCGACAGGATGGGACTGCGACGCCAGAAGAAGCCGAGGTAATCAACAAGATTTCTCAAAGGTTCCAGATTGACCTCAACGCGCTGCAACAAGAAGTGATTTAGCCCTTAAATGCTCATCACCTCATCAGTTTTTTACACACTGGATCAATTCGCGGGACTCTTGTTTAATCAAGCCATCCATTGCTGATTCCTGTAACTTCATGAAAGCCTTGAGATCCTCTAGCTGATACTTGGTTGTCTGCAATAGTACCCGCAACTGATTTTCAGATTCTACTGTCAGATAACCAGTAGCAAGAGTATGTTGAACGATTTCACTAATTCTAATCATCTGCTTGCTCCTCCGTCTCAAATTTCTTAGAACACTCAACAACATTTACCATTTAGGCAATAGCTGCCAGCAAACCTTTCTGATCCCTAAATCCCTAGGGTGTAACAACCATTGTTCACCAGAGTGCCTCTTTCTCAGAGTAAAGCCTAAGTCCCAGTCCATTTTTTTACTTAACACTAGTAGTTATCACCCTTAGCTTCGCTATTTATTCAAAAGTCTACTTTCTGCCCTTACTGAATTCTCTAACTATCACACCCAGATAATTTCTGAGAGGAATGTAGCTGAAATTTCTAGATGTTACTGCTCAAAAAGGCGGATTATCAAAAAAAATAATCGTCTTTAATGGTCTAACCAATGATAGTTATTGATCTAACTTGTGCATTGACTCCTACTCTTGTATCCACAAAATACTGATCGTACCAGTTGAAAAGAGCCAACGTAGCTGTTGGAAGAGTGAATTGTTGATCGAAAGTCATCCTTATGTCTGTAACAAAACAAACAGACTCATTGAGTTAATAGTTTGTTTCCTGCTCCGCCGGTTTTTGCCTAATAGAGCAAAGAGAGTACGCTAACTCTGAGAATAATACAAAATAAGGTGATTAACTCAAAGATAGTGAAACAAAACCATCAGGGGTAATTTTTCCGGAGTTAACAACAGCAAATCCTTCTGTAGGTACAGGAGGAAATTCCTGGAGAGAATTAAACATCCTTTCAATCACCTCCTCTGGTACTTGGCGTTTTCGTTTTTGGTTCCAAGCTTTGCAGGTTTCTAGCGGTGTTTGTAGGTGCCATGCTATCCATTGACAACGGGGAGCATAGAGATTAAGCTGCTTGAGTATAGCGACACGCCAAGAACGTTGGACATTAGTGGCGTCATAAATGATAGGTTGCCCTGATCTCACCGCTGCAAGAATTTGCGCTAAAACTTGTTCTTCTATAACCTGCCATTCTCCCTGAATGCTGGCATCACCGTAAAGTGCTTCGCGGATTTGGTCAGTAGAGACAATTCTGAAGTCACCCTGTTGAGCAAGTTGTGCAGCGAGGGTGGATTTACCGCTACCGGGAGGGCCAATTAGAAAGTGACAAATGAGGGGTTTGCTCATCGGTTCCTTAGTTATGGTATATCTTCAATCAGCATGAACTTACCACTAGCTCACTTGATTCAGTAAAATCAAGTATCATTCTGTATCGGGCCTAGTTGTGCATCAGTCTGTTGCTGTCGCAGTTCATTGTATTAATCCCGATTGCCCCTGTCCCTATCCTCAGCCTTGGGGTAACAAGTTTTGCCAGAGTTGTGGGGGAGCACTGCTGCTAAATCATCGCTTCGTTCCCCTCCAATACCTAGGTTCAGGGGGATTTGCTCGTCTCTACACTGTTTGGGATTTGCTTTCTCAGAGAGAACAGGTACTTAAGGTATTGGTGGAAACTTCGCCAAAAGCACGGTTACTGTTTGAGCAAGAGGCCGCTGTTTTGGCAAGCCTAGATCATCCCGGCGTCCCCAGAGTGGAGCAAGATAGCTATTTCAGCTTAAGACTAGATAATCCCCAAGGACGCTTACTGCCTTGCCTGGTCATGGAAAAAATCAACGGCAAGACTTTGGAGGATATTCTAGAGGAACATCCACAGGGGTGTCTAGAGGCATCAGTGCGCCATTTGCTCTACCAGGCGCTGGAGATTTTACGGGAGTTACATCGTTCTGGAATTATTCACCGTGATATCAAACCGTCGAATTTGATGCTGCGGCAAAAAACGGGCCAGATGGTGGCAATTGATTTTGGCGGAGCAAAACAAATTGGCTCAATTCCCCTGGTTCCTGGCGGCAATTCGACACGCTTGATTTCTCCTGGTTACTCTCCACCAGAGCAAATTATTGGTGAGGCGGTTGGGCCGCAGGCTGATTTTTATGCCCTGAGTCGCACGATGATTCAGTTGCTCACGGGTCAAGATTTGGCAGATTTGCAAGACCCCACGACGGCAGAGTTTCAGTGGCGTAATCGTGTGGTAGTTAGTCCAGAGTTTGCTGACTTACTCGACGATATGGTACGCAGTGATCCCCAACAAAGACCAGCAACAGCTACTGAGATTCTGCTGCGTCTGGATATGATTAACCCACTAGGCTCTTATCGTAGATTAACCCGGAACTCTGTATCAACAAAATTGGTAACAGCAGCAACAAGGGGGATGCAATTATCAACACAAGCCATCTTCGCCTGTGGTAGGGGTATTACTGCCCTAATGGTTTTTGTGTTGCAGGTGCTTACTGGCATCGTCCTCGCCTGTCTAGATACAACCTCGGAGATGGTATTTGGGGGAGTTGGGGCCGCTATGGGAGCAGCGGCGGGGTTTGCCTTGATTAATTTAACCACCGTAGGGGATTATTTTGCTGATTGGTTCTTCCAACAAATGCCACTTTACCTTCCAGAAGTTCAGATCAGGGGATGGCGAGAATTACTGCTGTTTGCGATCGCAGGTTTAGGTACAGGCTGGGGTTTAACCTTGCTTGGAGGCTTTGGTCAGCAGCGACGCTTTTTGGCGGCAGGTGCCACAGGTATGCTTGGTTATAGTGTCGGCTGGCTACTCTGGCAGACTTCAGCTTATGGTACACCCGATGATCGGTTGCTGGGATTGATCAGTGGTGTTGCGGTTGCCCCTTTAGTGCTGGGGTTGGGGTTACCTAGTCATTACCTAGTTCACGCCTTGGTGGGGGCAATTGGTACGGGTGCCGTCTGCGGGGGTCTAGTTTGGTTAGGGATATTGCCTGGATCGGTTTTAGTTAATATCTTTTCTTACTCTGACGCTAGCTGGCTGGATTTTATCCAGAGTGTGACTTTCTTTGCTTTTTTAGGTGTCATCCTAGGATTCTGGCTAGGAGTGAGTTATTACCTCTTGGTGCCTGTGCTGCGTTGGTTGGGTTGGCGCTGAATCGCAGTCTGTCTAATAGTATTGGAAAAAGCTCCCTACCGCGTGGGGAGAGAGCCGAATAAGTATCGTGAGATTAGCTCACAAGTACTCGCATTCTTTACCTAAGAAAATCTTAGTCAGCTTATGTGACGTACAAGTGACGATCCCGTGTCGCTGAAGTGAAAAATGATTTACAGGCAGCCAAAGGCAGTATGATTTATTGCGTTGCGATAGATAGATTATCCAGGAAGTTGCTCAACGGAGACGGAAAAAAGGTTTGCCTTGGGCATTATTCTGAGTCTTGAGCAGTTATATGGGCAAAAAAATGCTCCCTTGCCTGTCTATAACAAGAGAGCGTTAGTAAATAAATGGTGTTAATGGTGTGAGGAGAAGATCATGAAAGCTCATGTCCTCTACTTAATTAAAAGTGTAGTTAAGGGATGTGACGCAGACATGGCGCTCAGGTGACAATGTGGCGACAACTTTATTTGAGTGGGAGTTATTACACATCTCAACTAGTTTAGGGAAAACCGTTAATCCCTTGATCCATCAGGAATTAAACCCATGATCTTCCTCGGAATTCAGGGTCAGAGTTACTAATAAAGATCTTACTGATAATCCTTTTTTTCCTAAGAGTTTTAGGCTTTTTATTTAAGATTCTTGCTAATTATTTCTTGTCCATCATGAAATCAAACTCATCCAAGGGCTTGGCATATTCGACTCTAATCCTATAGTCACTTGGTTGGGAAGTTTTCCATGCCCAAGAGTAAACTTTGGTTGAATTGGCAGGAATCTCATAAATTGCATACTTGCCATCGCTCTCAAGAGGATGCCATTTGCTTTCTGGTTCGTCGTACCCTTTTGTTTCAAAGAACAATTTAGGGCCAACATAAATCTGGCAATAGTTTGGCCCACCGATGGGACAGGATGAGTTGCTCGAACTTTGGTAAGAAATAGTGTGATTATTAGCCAGAGTCTGTACTGATTTAGCGCAAATTTTGCCTCTCCACTGTTTGATATTGTTAAACCAAGCAATGTATTGGTAGCGCGGTTTTCCCCAACTCTCACCATTGCCTGGACTCCAGCCTTTTCCTTCGGGAAAAAGGTTAGGAGAATTTTGCCGTGTGCGGTCTAGGCTGGTAAACGGATTATTGGATAAAAAGCCACCAAAGGTAGATGACTTAAAGTTTTGATTGTTACAAGCTAAGTCAACTGATTGGGCATTGACTGACTGATTTTGAAACTTAGTAAAGGATATCCCAGCTATCAATAAACTAGTAACTGTTACACCCAATAGGGTGGAAATTCGTAAATTACTTTGCCGGATAGCTTCCCTGATTTTAACCATGGTTTATTCCTACTAATTTTGTGAGTTATTAGAGTCCAGACAATCCCTGAGAATTTTGCCTTCAAGCATATGGACTAGTTAACCTGCTTATAAATCAAAATTAAGACCTCTGGTTTTATACATAGAGTTGATTTTTGTAATAATTATTTACAACAAAAACCTACTGCTCTTAATAACGGAACTGCCATTGTTTGCACTGTTTAACAGCACTTTGACTACAAGTTGGGGCTAAATTTAGTGATTCACCTCAGAAAATTGACGCTAAAATCAGTAATTAGAAAAAGTCCTCAAAGTTTGAATTCGGGTGCAATTTACCGAAACTAACTAAGCAGGAATATTAAGTGATGAAAGAATTTTTAAAACATCTTCTCATCCGTACACCATTTGAAAATCCGGCAAGAAAGATACAATCTCTCCTCAGATTTAGGAAACGTTTTAAGCATCCTGAACTACAAGAAATTCATCTAGAGTCCCACAGAATTGAGCAGGTAACACAGCGTTTAATTAGTGAATCTTCCAACTGCATTGATATCGGATGTCATCTGGGCTCAATGCTTAGTGATATACTGCGACTTTCACCTCATGGTAGTCATATTGCCTTTGAGCCAGTTCCCTATAAAGCCCACTGGCTCAAACAAAAATTTCCCGAAGTAGCCGTTAAAGAAATAGCACTCAGCGATACATCTGGTAAAGTAAGCTTTTACATTAATACTCATCTTTCTGGTTTTAGTGGTCTTCAGCCACATAATGCCGAGAAACCTGAAAGTCTCCAGAAAATTACTGTTGAACGTGCCAGACTAGACACTATTCTGATGCCTGAGCATCGTGTTGATTTTATAAAAATTGATGTAGAAGGAGGAGAATTAGCCGTACTTCGTGGTGCTACGGAGATATTATCTCATCATCGCCCTACCCTCCTATTTGAGTGCACTCACTCAGGACTTTCTTCCTTTGGCTTTACTGCTTCCCAAATCTTTGAGTTCCTAACTCAACAGCATTCATACTCAATATTTCTACTCAAAGATTTCTGTAATAATGGAGAACCTCTGAGCAGGGAAAGATTCCTGAATGCAATAGAATATCCATTTCAAGCATTCAATTTTATTGCGACAGCGAATTGATACCAATTTACTGTAGTAGCTCGACAGTTTTCCCAATAAGTAAACAGCACTCTACCAAAACAATGACTGTTTTTCAAGAGGATTTCTTGATAAATCCTCTTGAGCTTTTTCTTAACTAAAAGATATTCTTAGCTTAAACGTATACAATACATACCTTAAATTTATTGCTGTAAGATATTTTACCGAATCAGTAATACTCATGAGCTGATTTTTATTGAGTAAACCTGCATTGAGGGAGCAGCATAGCCTGATTTTTTTATCATTGTGTTGATTACTCAATTCCTGTTCTGACTTCAATCAATAGTTAGTGCAACATTAAGAATCTCTAACAAGTTATCAGAGATTCTATTCTCTGCTGCATGGTAGGAAACTAAACTACATATACAGCTCACTTAATGGGTTTCCAAAAGATAATTAGTAACCTTTGAGCCTAACCAGATGTCTATTCGTTTTGCCAGCTTCAACGCATCTTTAAACCGTGATCAAGAAGGTGAATTGATTGCCGACCTCTCCACACCAGACAATCAGCAGGCAAGAAACACAGCAGAAATCATTCAACGCGTCAATCCCGATGTGGTGTTGATTAATGAATTTGATTTTGATGCTAACGAAACAGCAGCAAACTTATTTCAGCAAAACTATCTCTCAGTAAGCCAGAATGGCACAACAACAGTTGAGTACCCTTTTGTTTACCTTGCCCCATCAAACACCGGTATTCCTTCTGGCTTTGACCTCGACAACAACGGCGAAGTTGGTGGCCCTAACGATGCCTATGGCTTTGGATTTTTTCCTGGTCAGTTTGGCATGGTTGTCTATTCTAAATATCCCATTGATACTGCTAATATTCGCACCTTTCAAAACTTTCTCTGGAAGGACATGCCAGATGGGTTACTTCCCGATGATCCAGCGACACCGGAAGCCAATGATTGGTACTCGCCAGAAGAACTAGAAGTCCTCCCTCTTTCCTCCAAAAGTCACTGGGATATCCCAATTTTGGTTGATGGCGAGGTAATTCACGTCCTAACTAGTCATCCCACACCCCCGGTCTTTGACGGCCCCGAAGACCGCAATGGTCGCCGCAACCATGACGAAATTCGTTTTTGGGCTGACTATATCACTCCCGAACAAGGTAGTTATATTTACGATGACCAGGGAGTTGTTGGGGGTCTCACTCCCGGTTCACAATTTGTGATTATGGGTGACCAGAATGCTGACCCCTTCGATGGAGACAGCACCGATAATGCTGTTGGGCAATTACTGGATAATCCCTTAATTAATACCTCGGTAACTCCTAGTAGTATCGGTGGTTCAGACGCCAGCGTCCGTCAGGGTGGCGCAAATCTCAGCCACCAAGGTAACCCAGCCTTGGACACAGCGGATTTTAATGATGCTGAAGGTGCTTCCGGTAACCTGCGTGCCGATTATGTCCTCCCCTCCCAGAACTTGCCAATTAGTGAGGCTGCTGTATTTTGGCCACCAGCAACTGACCCCCTGTTCCCTTTAGTAGGTGAGTTCGATCCCAATCTGCAACCCACGGGTTTTCCTAGTTCCGATCATCGCTTAGTTTGGGTTGATGTTGAAGATGCTAACCGCAAAACCGTTGCCGATGTAGAATTTTTGGGGGAAGACACCTTTGAGACAGGTTTAGTTGTTGATGGCACTCAAGTAGGCGGTTTATCCGGCATTACTTACGATGCCACCGATGATCTCTACTACGCCATTTCCGATGACCGCAGTCAGAACAATCCTGCCCGTTTTTATACCCTAACAATTGATATTGCTGATGGCGATTTGCAAGATAGTGATGTCACCTTTACAGGTGTGACCACTCTCTTAGACGCCAATGGTACACCTTTTCCTGCCCTTAGCCTAGATCCAGAAGGTATTACCTTGAGGGATGATGGCACTTTGTATATTTCCTCTGAGGGGGATGCCAATCAGTCAATTAATCCTTTTGTTAACCAGTTTTCCTTACAAGGACAACAGTTGCAGGAGTTACCCGTACCTGCTAAATTTGTGCCGACAGCAGACGGTATGAGTGGTATTCGCAACAATCTCGCCTGGGAAAGTCTGACCATTACGCCAGACGAACGCTTCCTCTATACCGCGACAGAGAATGCCTTGACCCAGGATGGCCCGGCTGCTGACCTAGAAAATGCCAGTCCTTCCCGCATTTTGCGCTATAACTTAGCAACAGGGGAAGCTGATCAGGAATTTTTGTATTTTACCGACCCCGTAGCAGCCGCGAGTGTCCCGCCGGATGGTTTCCAAACTAATGGCTTAGTTGAGTTACTCGCACTAGATAATACTGGCAGTTTCCTCGCCTTAGAGAGGTCTTTCTCTGCGGGTGTAGGTAACGGCATCAAGTTGTACGAAGTGCGATCGCAAAATACCACAGACTTGAGTGACTTTGATAGTATTAACGGCTTCGAGGTTGATGCTGCCGCCGAGAAAAATTTATTGCTGGATTTCGCTGATTTAGGGCTAACTCTCGACAATATCGAAGGCATGACTTTTGGCCCAAAACTACCAGATGGTCGGCAGTCTTTAATTGTAGTTAGTGATAATAACTTCAGCGATACTCAATTTACTCAGTTCCTTTCCTTTGCCCTGGATATTAATACTATTCCAGCAGTAACACCCACAGGAGAAACACCTTCACTACTGCGGACTGAAGACGGTTCAGATGCTGACGACCCAGCAATCTATGTACATCCTACCAACTCATCTTTAAGCTTAGTAATTGCCACCTTAAAAGATGCTGGGTTGGTGGTGTACGACTTAAATGGTCAGGAATTGCAGCGTATTGCCCCGGCTAACCCTGGTGACGTTCGCTATAACAATGTTGATTTGGTTTATGGTTTCAATCTTGGTGGTCAAAGCGTCGATTTAGCTGTGGCTTCCGACCGTGAAAATGACACCCTAGCAGTTTTTCAGATTGACCCCGATACCCGTCAACTTAATAACATTACTGCCGACAGCCTCAGTCAAATTCCCGCCTCAATTTTTGGCATAGATGATGCTTCTCAGACAGCTTACGGACTGGCAACTTATACTAGCCCAGTTTCCGGCAAACCTTACGTCTTTGTTAGTCAGGCAGACGGCAACCAGATTGCCCAATTAGAGTTAGTAGATAATGGGGCAGGTCAAGTAGATGCCACAGTAGTGCGAACACTTACTGTTCCCCTTCCTGAAAGCGGTGAACTGGAAGATGCCCAAGTTGAGGGTATGGTAGTTGACCGAGAACTGGGCTTCCTCTACGCTGGACAGGAAAATTTAGGCATTTGGAAGTTTGCGGCTGAACCTGACGGAAGTGATGCAGGTCAGTTAATTGACACTGTGAGACCAGAAGGTAGTAACTTAGAAGCCGATGTTGAAGGACTAACTATCTACTATGGTGCCGCTGGTCAGGGTTACTTACTTGCCTCCAGCCAGGGTGACAACACCTTTGCTGTCTATGAAAGAGGAGGTTCAAATCAGTACTTGGGCAGCTTTGTAGTTGGAGAATCTCAGGGGATTGATAGCGCTGAGGAATCCGACGGGGCAGATATCATTAACGTCCCCCTAGGTGACCAATTTCCCTTCGGTTTGTTGGTAGTTCAAGATGGTTCTAATGACCCTGCTGCCGTTGCCATAGACGAAGATGGCGAAGAAATCCAAAACTTTAACGCCAACTTCAAGTTCGTTGGTTTAGAGAATCTAGCAGCTACTTTACCTGAGTTCTTCACCCTTGATACAGAAAGCTTTAATCCACGCCAGCTAACATCTAATCCTGCTTTTTCAGTCGCTAGCTTGACGACCAACGACAACAATATTTTCAGCTTAGATGGCATGGCTGGTGAGCCAAAGCAACTCCAATTCAGTTTAACCGGGGTTGATACATCTTCTGTCAGTGAAATCGGTGTGTTCACAGTTGAGGATGACCAGGGAACAGTTAAGGGCATTCTGCCCGAAGAAGATGGCTATTTGCCAGCCGCCTTGGAAGAAGCCCAAGTAATTTTCTCTCCCCTTCCTGATACAGTAGATTTGTTGGGTGATTTGAGTACAACTCAGCGTCAGTTAGGTTTTGAGAGTGGCGATCGCTTAGTCTTTTACCTAGTACCGGGCAGCACTACCGATGCAGTACTCTCAGGAGAAGCTACTCCTGTAATCTTTGGTTCGCCTTCTTTCAATACCGATGGCGTTAACTCTCTCCAAGTAACAGACTTAGGTAATGGCACTTTTAGCCTAGGTTGGGAAGACCAGCCTGGTAGCTCTGAAGAAGATTTTACCGACATTGAGCTAACTGTGCAAACAACCGATGCACCGCCAACGCCTGGTACACAATGGCAAGGACAGCGAGAAATCATCGATTTACGCGAAATTGACCTAGATGGAGATGGTCAAGAGGATCAGACGGTATCAGCCAACCTGATAATTAACCGTGAGGCAGCCTTTGACAATGCCTTGGGTCTGTACATCGTTGATGACATTGATGGTGGAATTGACTTGGATGGAGATACTCTGATTGATGTGCGTCCAGGAGATGAGGATTATATACAAGTTGCTCTTGGAGAGCGTAGCGTTATCGACTTAAATGCAGACATACCGATCTTAAACGATGTACAGCTACCTACGGGTATTCTGGCACCCTACATGATTGCCGACGGTACTAGAGAAAACTTTTTAGAGTCAAACTTCAATAGTATAGAAGAGCAAAGTCCATTAGTCTATTTTGCTTATTTAGGGGCTAATCCCGATAATGCTGATCATATCCGTCAGCTTGGGGATAACGTCTTTGGTTTTGAAGATTTGCCCGATGGGGGCGACCAGGACTTTAATGATTTAGTACTTCAAGTCAATTTTGGTTAGACTTCACAAAGCAAGAGATAGAAACAAGGAGTCTTGAACTCAAATGCTTGCTCAAGCCAGAAATTTACCGATAATTGACACTCCAGCATAGCCATCTGGCAACTCTTGCCTCCTCACCTTAATTTTTGACTACAGATAACCCTTCTTTGCCTACCAAAGAGGGGTTGTTAGTAACTTGTTCACTAGGTTCCGCTTCAACCAGTGCCGAATAATTTGAGAAGAAGACAGCTATTAGCCTATAACTTAAGGACAATCAAGAATACTTTGTCAACTCTAGTCATTCTATGCTCACCCGGATTAAAGACCTAGCCACAGAACTCGCACCTCGCTTCATTGAAATCCGCCGTCACATTCACTCACACCCAGAACTCAGTGGTCAAGAATACCAAACGGCTGCCTATGTTGCTGGTGTACTCTCTTCCTGCGGCATTGTGGTACAAGAAGTAGTGGGTAAAATCGGTGTGATCGGAGAACTCGTTGGTGGCACTGATGACCGCTTAGTCGCACTGCGTACTGACATGGACGCTTTACCCATCACTGAACGCACCCACCTGGAATTTGCTTCACGCCACCCAGGAATTATGCACGCCTGCGGTCACGATGTGCATACTACACTCGGTCTAGGTACTGCCATGATTCTCTCGAAACTGGGGGAACAACTACCAGGGAATGTGCGTTTTTTGTTTCAACCAGCGGAAGAGATTGCCCAAGGTGCTCGGTGGATGGTGCAAGATGGCGCAATGAATGACGTCAGTGCAATTTTTGGGGTACACGTTTTTCCCTCAATTCCTGCCGGTTCCTTGGGTATCCGCTATGGTGCCTTAACAGCAGCGGCAGATGATTTGGAAATTATTATCACGGGAGAATCTGGTCATGGAGCCCGCCCCCACGAAGCGATTGATGCAATTTGGATTGCTTCCCAGGTAATCACAACCCTACAGCAGGCAATTAGCCGCACCCATAATCCTTTGCGACCGATGGTCTTGACAATTGGAGAAATTAGTGGTGGCAGAGCACCAAATGTGATTGCTGACCAAGTACGCATGGCAGGAACAGTGCGATCGCTTCATCCTGAAACTTATGCCAATTTGCCCCAGTGGATTGAGCGGATTGTCGCCAATATCTGCAATACTTACGGTGCTCGTTACGAAGTAAACTACCGACGTGGCGTGCCTTCAGTGCAAAATGACTTAGCTTTAACTCAGGTCTTGGAAGCCTCGGCTAAAGAAGCTTGGGGTAGCGAACACGTCCTAATCTTACCAGAATCTTCCATGGGAGCGGAAGATTTCTCAGTATACCTAGAGCATGCTCCTGGCACAATGTTTCGCCTTGGTGTTGGGTTTACAGATCAACCGAACTACCCACTACACCATCCCGAATTTGCAGTAGATGAATCGGCAATCCTTACTGGTATAGTTACCCTTGCCTATGCCATCTACCAATACTGGCAAAAGCGTGCTTAAGACGAGGGAGACGAGGGAGAGGAGGGGGAAGGAATTGCCGAAAATCTTCAATCATCCTCCTGTCTTAAGAAGTTTCTTATGACTACTGATAGAGCTACTTTTGCAGTGTTTCGCTTAAGCTAATAGTATGTAAAAGAAGCCAATCATCTAAACTTATGACATCTCCCAACCCCCTCAAAGGCACAGATTTAGTCGATTGTGCAAGAGCTAATGTTAAGCAGGGAGTAGAAACTACAGCCAAACTTTCTGGCTATGGTGAGGATATTAATGCCTTTATGGAAGAACTAGAGAAGGCTTGCCAAAATATGGGTATTAAAGTGGATGACATAATTATTCAAGGAAGCTCTCCTCTGGAGACAGAAGGCAAGGTTATTGCTCCGGAAACAGCTACTGAGCTCTAAAGTTAAATCAATCAATTAAGTCGCCAAACTTTGATAGTGCCATCCACACCACCACCGATGATCAATTGACCATTAGGACTGATAGCAACCGCAGTCACTGAATCAGCAGAATCATGGTCAAGCATACCTAACTCTCGGCCAGTTCTGAGATGCCAAATTTTAATGGTGCCGTCGGCACTGCTACTGCTGAGAGTTTGACCATCAAAGTTAAAAACTACCGACATTACTGGTGCTGAATGACCTCGCAGGGAGTTTAGTAATTCAACGCTGCCTAGCTGCCATAACTTTACCTGTCCATCTGTACAACCAGCAGCGAGTATCTGACCATCCGGGCTAATGGCAAGGGAACATACTGAGCTGAGATTGCCTGTTAGGGTACACAGGGCAGCAGTTTCTCTTCCTGCCTCAGTAGGTTCTAGCCGCCAGATGGTAATCATACCATCACTACCGCCACTAGCCATGGTTTGACCATCTGGTGTGAGCGCGATCGCAGATACCAGTCCGGCGTTCTTGGTGAGGTTACCCAAGAATTCCCCTGTATCCAGACGCCACAGCTTGAGAGTTTGGTCAAAACTACCACTAATTAGGGTCTCGCCGTCTGGTCTGATGGCAAGTGAGCGCACCGAACTTTTATGACTACTCAGAGTGTTGCTTAATTTTCCCGTATCCAGACGCCACAGCTTAATTGTTTCGTCAAAGCTACCGCTGGCAAGAATTTGCCCATCTGGACTGATGGCAATAGACAACACTCCCTGGGAATGATCAGATAAGGTGTTAAGCAGTTCTCCTGTAGTAAGCCGCCACAGCTTGATAGTATTGTCAAAGCTGCCGCTGGCAAGAATTTGTCCATCCGGACTGATAGCAAGAGAACTAACCCAATCTGAATGTCCTGTCAGGGTGTGTAAACTGCTCCAGCTTGGTGGCGTATAGTCAAATGGTTCTGTATCTAGAGAGCTAGAGGAGTTATCCACCGGATTGAACAGATCTGGACCAGTAGGGGCTTGTCTTTCTGCAATTTCCGGTAACTGGCGGTGAAGTCGGGTAATTTCTGCAGTAGCTGAAGCCGTCACCTGTTCTAAGTGTTTTACTCTGGCGGGCAGTGAAGAGCCATTGAGATATTGCACAACACTACTGAGGGATTGCTCCAAACTGGTCAATTGCCCTCTGAGTTGAATAGTTTCTAGACTACTTGGTTGATTTTCGGGGGCTTCTAGCTGGGCAAGATACTCTGGTAGCTTTTCTTGTAACAAGACAAGGGCTTGTTGGAGCTGTTGTTCTGAGAGGGATTGGCTCTCTTCTGAGATTTGTCGATGTAACTTAGCTGTTTCTGCCTTGAGCCGACGCCTGATACGTTGCTCTAAATAAAGACGATTGATTAGGTTTAACACAAGAACCGCAGCCACTGGCACGGCTCCATAAATTAGCTGCCCAGATGCTACTGCCACGCCTAGGCCGATGACAGCTCCAGCAAGAAAGACATACTCTGCAATCTGTAGGCGGTGATTCCACATCGAACACCTCTGAAGATCAATTCCGGTGGCACCGGAACTTTCTGGCAAAACTAATTGGGCTTTACTAATGGCTGAAAACCACAATTAGTGTGATACCGATGCACGCCGATTGTAGCTGACTGGCAGCGCTTGTGAAAGTAAAACTTTAAACTTACGAAAGCCCTAATACCAGCCGAGCAATATTGAAATAAATCAAGACACCCAAGACATCGACTGCTGTAGTGATGAAGGGTGCAGACATCAGGGCAGGATCAAGGCCCATGGAGCGAAACAAAAATGGCAGCGCCGAACCGGCAACAGAAGCCAAAATTGCGATCGCTACTAAGCTAACCCCTACCGAGAAAGCAACAAAGAAATTGCCTTCTAGCCAGTAGGCCCACACAGTCGCTACAGAACCCAGAATTGTACCCAGTAGTGCACCTGCTAGCGCTTCTCGAAAAATCACCTGGGGTGCACCAAGATCGTTAATTTCATCGGTGTTCAAGCCACGAATCACCACCGTTGAAGACTGAGCACCAACGTTACCGCCAGTGCCTGTCAGCAGAGGAATAAATGCAGCCAGGATCGCCATTTGCTGTAAGAGAGCCTCTTGAGACTTAATAATTGTGGCAGTGACGCTGTTAGTTAGCAACAAGACGAATAACCAGACAACTCGTTTACGAGCTACGGTTATTAAACTCGTTTGGAAGTAATTGTCACGACCCGATTGCACACCACCACCTAAGGCGTAAATATCCTCGGTTGTTTCTTGCTCCAAAATGTCGATGACATCATCAACAGTGACGATACCCACCAGACGCTGCTCTCGATCAACTACCGGAACCGCCAGTAAGTCGTAGCGCTGGATTAGCCGTGCTACTTCTTCTTGGTCAGTATCCGTATCAACATAAACCACGTCTCGGGTCATAATTTCACCCAGAGTTTGCTGAGGCTGAGCAGTTACCAAATCCCGCAATGAAACGATTCCCTTGAGGTGTCTAGCCGCATCGGTGACATACAAGTAATAAATCATTTCTGAGACATTGGCTAAGCTACGAATTCGCTCTAGTGTGTCGCCAACACTCAAAGTTTCTTTGAGAGAGATATATTGGGGCGTCATAATCCGCCCCGCAGTATCAGCACCGTAACCCAAAAGCTGTGCTGTTGCTTGGCGTTCTTTCGGGCTAAGTTGTTCTAGTAAACGTCGAACAACTTTTGCTGGTAATTCGTCGAACAAGCGTACTCGGTCGTCTGGCGACATGTTGTCTACAATGTCGATCACTTCCTGACGCTTGAATTCCTCGATTAGCGCTTGCTGAACACTAGAATCGAGATACTCATAGACTTCTATTGCCTCGGCTTTGGAAAGCAAGCGGAACGCAATCACCTGTCTCGCTTCTGGTAAACCCTCAATTGCCTCAGCTATATCTACTGGCTGCACTGGCACTAGCAGCGCTTTTGCTCCTTGGAGGTTATTTTGCTCAAGCAGCATTTGCAACTGAGTACGGACTAACTGCCGCAGTTCACTGCGGGAGATTGTTGTCTGGAGGGGGATTTGGTCTTCAGTCAAGGCAAGCCCTCCTTTCGAGTCTTAGTTTAAGTGTTTCATTAAGTCTAAAGGGTTTTGGATTTTGCACTAGAGATCGAGGTTTTTGGACCATGGATTTGCTAAATTCAACTGACATATTTAAACTATTTCTCATTAAACCTTGAAGATGACTTTAATTTTGACTGCAGTACAAAGTCACTTAAGCAGGAAAGTTGATAATTTTTTCAGTCTGGGATTATTTTGGTCATCAAGCTTTCACTTTTTACCTCGTCAGGTTACTCAATTCCCCAAACAACGGGAAGAACAGCTAACTTGAGTCAGGTTTACTACTCTCCCAAATGTACGCCTAAATCAATTAAAGAGCCAGGTCTTTAGTTAATTGAGTGAGGTATCCGAGAGTAGCATGTTCCACTGAATATTATTGCTTAAACTTCTAAACAGCTAATTATTTTACAGCGGAGGAAGTATTTAGATACGGTAGGGATAGATGCTTTTCAATTTCCTAGTCTGTCTCGACTTATCATGATATTCGTCTTGCTGACAGAGGGAAAGATTTGGTATTGTCTTAGTAAGTTTAAGTGGCAAAGCTGATAGGTAGCAAACAATTAATAATGCTCATAAATCAAGCTTTATTGTTGCATTTACTATCCAAGTAAAAATAATAATATTTATTTATTAAGCCTTTTTAAGGCAATACAATTACACCTTAAAATAACTCTCTTCGTAAATAAATCGTTAATCGAAAGTGTAAAATTGGAATTTTAACACCAGAATCAGTCTTGTAGCGTTAATTGTCGGTTAACCACTTAACAACTTAACCCTTAAGGGATCTAAACTAGATCACAGCTAGAAAGCAAAAAGAAATCTTACTTGACAACAGTTATAATTTTTCCTAATGAACAAAACACCAATTCATGTCTTATTGGTGGAAGATAGCCCTGATGATGCTGCTTTGCAGTGCCGTCGGTTTTTGCGATTAGACCAGGAACAGTGGCAAGTAACTCATGTTGAGTTATTCAGTGAAGCAATTAATGCTTGCGGTAATAATCAAATTGATGTGATTTTACTAGACCTTAACCTGCCTGATTCTAAGGGGTTAGAGACCGTAGTAAAATTTGTTGTCGCTGTGCCGAATGTCCCAATTGTAGTACTTACAGGATGTTTTGATGACCAGGAAACAGCACTTAATGCCTTAGGGTTGGGAGCACAAGATTATCTTGTCAAAGATCAAATTACAATGCCCCTATTAGTGCGTACAATTCGCTATGCAATCGAGCGGGGACAAATCCTCAAACAGTTACAAGATAGTGAAAGACGCTTCCGAGGAATTTTTCACAATTCCTTTGAACTGAGGAGTTTATTAACACCAGAAGGAAATATTCTAGAAATTAATCAGACGGCCCTTGATTTGTGGGGTGTAAAACAAGAAGAGGTGACAACTCTGCGGCTATGGGAAATGAAGTGTTGGTCTGACTCTCCAGAAATTCAGGAACAGTTGCAAGCTGCGATCGCCCAAGCCGCCAACGGTAATACTGTCCGCAACGAGTTCCCGGTTCGCACAACCTCAGAGGTAGTAGCCTGGATCGATTTTTCCCTCAAGCCATTACAAGACGACAGGGGAAAAGTGATACTACTTATTGCTGAAGGTAGAGATATTACCAATGTGCACCACGAGCTTCGCTTACGCAAACAGGCTGAAGCTGAACTCCTCACCGCTTTGACTAAAGAACGGGAGTTCAGTCAGATGAAACTAAATTTTGTTTCCCTGGTTTCCCACGAATTCCGTACACCATTGACCACTATCCGTTCCTGCAAAGATCTCTTGGTGCATTATTGCCGTGAGAGCATGAATCAACAAAAAAGCAAGCATTTCCAACGCATTGAAGCGTCAATTAATCGCATGCTGCACTTACTTGACAATTTGCTCCTTGTTGGTCAAGCCGAGGCGGGTAAACTAGAGTTCAAGCCAATTTGCTTAAATTTAATCGAGTTCTGTAGTGATCTTGTAGAAGAGTTACAAATTAATGCTAGTAGTACACATGAGATTGTCTTCACCCATTCAGGAACATGTATTAACGCCTATATGGATGAAACTCTGCTGCGTTTACTCCTGGGCAATCTACTCTCTAATGCGATCAAATACTCTCCTGAGGGCGGAAATGTCACTTTGGCACTCTTGTGTCAAGATGAAGTCGCCAGATTCCGGATTCAGGATCACGGCATTGGCATTCCCCAAGAAGAAGCTTCTCGACTCTTTGAGTCTTTCCAACGTGCCAGTAATGTAGGGAAAATTGAAGGCACAGGTTTAGGACTCTCTCTGGTCAAAAAATCTGTAGACTTACATGGAGGTAAGATTGTTGTCGAGAGTGAAGTGGGCGTCGGCACAACTTTCACAATCATACTACCGCTTAAGAGTGTGGTGGCAAATCAACAACAGGTCAATTGGCTCCAGAGAAGTTAAACTTCTAAGATTTACGGACGTTGTGCTTGATCCCAAAAAAAGGTCTATAAACCGTACTAGCAACTTCGAGTTCCCCCGGCCCTAGCGTTGGCATTCGGCGAGTAAAATAGGGGCAAAACCTTAACATGGTGCGACTGCTTAGGTAATTAGGTTGTTCGTGCCAATGCCTCAAAAGCAGTCCAGGCAGATGAATCAACTAAAAAAGGAGGCACCGAGTCTTTATCGAATACTAGGAATATTAGCACTTCGAGCTAACCTGCCCATGCCTGGAGTTTACATTGTTCCCAGTGCTGCTGCCAAAGCCTTTGCTACGGGGCGTGACCCAAAAAAGGCGGCTGTGGAGGTGACAAAAGGGATTATGCGATTCTTACTAGAAGATGAGTTAGAAGTGGTAATTGCCCGGGAACTCAGCCACATTTACAACCGTGGTACTCTGACACAAGCTGTTGCTGCAACGGTTGCTGGTGTCATTTTTTTTCTAGCGCAAATGCTGAGCTACAGTTTGTGGTTTGGCCGCGACTCTCGCCGTCGGGACAATGGTGCAAATCCCCTAGTTTTGCTATTAATAGTAGTTCTCGCCCCGATAGCTGCTTCTGTAATTGAGATGGCTATCTCCCGCACTAGAGAATTTTCGGCTGACGCGGGTGCAGCTAGACTAACAGGTAATCCTAGAGCCTTAGCTAATGCCCTGCAACGGTTAGACAAAAGTGCAAGTCAAGACCAATGGCAGGTAACCCGGCTTTTGAACGACTGCTAATTATCAATTCCTTTAGTGGTGAATTTTTAAGCAATTTATTCTCTACTCACCCCTCCACCGAGGCGCGAATTCAGCAGCTAGTAAGACTAGAGGAAGAGCTTTCAATCTCAGATTATTACCTAATTCGGCAAGAAAGCTCCCGCTATAATCTCTGATTTAGCGGTGAGATGAATTGCCAGTGAAAAGCACTTGTGCTAGTATTTTATCGTGGTTGTTAAGTGATAAATGCTAGTCTACGAAGCCAAGTTAAAGGGAAATATAAACCAGTACGAGAGGCTAAACGAAGCCATTCGCACTGGTTTGTTTATCCGTAATTCTTGTCTTCGTTTTTGGGAAGATGGCAACGCCAAGAGTCGGAACGACTTATACAAATACGTCACGCGATTAGCCAGAAATACAGACTTCCCTTGGACTAAAAACCTTAACTCACAAGCTCGTCAAGCTATGGCAGAGCGTACTTGGGCAGCTATTTCTAGGTTCTTCGATAACTGCAAAAAGCAGATACCAGGCAAGAAAGGCTACCCAAAATACAAGAAAAATAGACCCGCCCACGGCTCAGTAGAATACAAAGTCACGGGCTGGAAGCTGTCTGAAAATCGAGACAGAATAACCTTCACTGACGGCTTCAATGCTGGCGAGTTCAAACTCTACGGCAGTCGAAACTTAAACTACTACCAACTTGAGCAAATCAAGCGAGTCAGGGTAGTACGTAGAGCTGACGGTTTTTATGTCCAGTTTTGTATCGACTATGACCGGACTGAGGAGAGACAGCCAACAGGTAAAACTGTAGGACTTGATGTTGGCATCTGTGCTTTCTACACAGACTCTGATGGTAACAAGATTGATAGTCCCAAGTACCTGAGAAAGTCTGAAAAAGCCCTAAAGCGCCTACAGAAGCGAGTCTCTCGAAAGTTCAAGAAAGGTCAGGCTCAGTCAAGTAGCTACAAGAAAGCCAAGCAAAAGCTTGCAAGAAAGCACCTCAAAGTAAGTAGGCAACGTAAAGACTTTGCAGTTAAGACTGCATTGTGCGTAATCCGGTCTAACGACTTGGTAGCCTATGAAGACTTAAAAGTGCGAAATATGGTGAACAACCACAAACTAGCTAAGTCTATTTCTGATGCTAGTTGGACGATGTTTAGGACTTGGGTGGAATACTTTGGGAAGGTATTTGGCACGGTAACCGTGTCCGTACCTCCCCACTACACTAGTCAAAACTGCTCTAATTGCGGCGCAACCGTCAAGAAATCGCTTAGTACTAGAACTCACAAATGCGGTTGTGGAACTGTATTAGATCGTGATGAAAACGCGGCGAAAAACATTCTCAAATTAGGACTACGTACCGCAGGGCATGCGGGAACATTCCAGGAATACTGGACCAACGCTTCCGGACAGATGAGCCTCTTTTGTCTTGATGAAAATCAAGATACTAAGTTCGCTGGTTGAAGGAAGAATCCCCCGCTATAACCCTTCGCTTTGCTCGAGGGCAAGCCTTTGATTTAGCGGCGGGAGTGTCAAAAATTGAGTTAGTTAGAGAAAGATTTAGTTGCTTGGGTAATGGTAATTTTTACTATAGCAATCTTAGATGAATTGTGAGAACTGCATATTTTATCTTTGTCTATCTGTGGTTAATTTTTCTCAGGAATCATTTAGGATTTCTATAGTGAGTAAAGTTTCTTCAGTTCAGCCTAATAAGGAGAAAGTAACTAATCATGACTACTGAAAACAATCAAAACAACGTCCCTAAAGAGCGTGCTATCGTCGAATATAGCGAGAGGAATAAAGAAATAGTAGAAACTAATATGCCTGAGGCATCTAAACAGGTGCAGCAGGAAACTTTGGCACTGATTGAAGCGATACAAAAACGGGCGCAGACTGAAGCGCGAAAAGCCGGTGAATTTACCCTTGAGAAATATCTGGAGGCGGTAAGCACAGCACAGGCAGAAGTTGAAAAAATGAATCTTTTTGAGCCAGAGCAGATTGAAAACTCAATCCGACTGATGAGAGAAGAGGCGAATAAAAATTGGGAGGCAATTGCTAAAGATGTTACCAGCCTCGGCGATCGCCTTTCTGATGCTGCCAAAGCTGCCTGGGATGCTCTCACGACACCTCGGCCCGATTCCAGAAGCTAGATGTAACAGTCTGGAACTGTAAATACTAGTTGTCTAAATGTGATTTTTGTAACAATCCCGTTCCTGATACAGGAGCGGTTTTTTGTCAGTGATTCAGATGCATTGTTGATCTAGGTTCACGATAATATTTTTTCTTGCATTTTCTCCATTACCTCAATCAATTCTCCAGGTCGGTCAATTAAAAAATCTGGATTATGTTCAGCTAAGGCACTTTTTGAGTTAAACCCCCAGCTAACAGCAATTACTCTAATGTTGATTTTTTTTGAAGATTCAATATCTCTAGTTTCGTCTCCTACATAGACAACTTCTTCTGAGTTTAACTTACGGGCATTCATGATTTTTTGAATTAATCTATGCTTGCCAAATATTGTGGTTGCAGAATAAACAAAATCAAATAAATCTTCCATGCCGTGTTCTTGTAAGAACAAAGTTACATTGTCTTCTGAGTTAGAGGTCAATATCCCTAATTGGTGACCTTCATTTTTTAACTGCAACAGTACTTCTTGCATCCCCGCTAATGGTTGCAAACTGGGGATTTCTTGATGTAAGTTTGCTTTAACTTGTTTGAGAAGAAAAGGCAATTTAAAAATAGAAATTCCTGACCGCTTAAAAATCTCTCTAGAACTCAAATTTCTAACTTGATCAAGTTCCTCTGGCAATGTTGGCTCATATCCAAACTCTAGCGCCAAGCGATTAGTAATACCAACAACGGCATCAAGTGTATCAGCAAGCGTGCCGTCAAAATCAAAAATTATTAACTTTACCCTCATTTGTGAACTCAGAGTGTTGACAATGATCAGTGATCAGTTAGATATCCCAAATTGCTCAAGATTGGCGCGAGCATTCCGCCGCAGCATTTCTGGCTTAATTCGCCTTAGTGCAGAGGCCGGAAATCGCTGGTTCCACTCATCATCCGAGATTTCTGCTAACTCCCTGAGTGTGGGAGCCACATTCCAAGGGTAAGGCTGAAACTGTGGTTCGTCGGTTTCTTGCGCAAAACGTTGGTTCCAGGGACAAACATCCTGACAGATGTCACAACCAGCAACCCAACCTTCTAGATGAGGTTTAATGTCTTCTGGCAATTCTTGGCTTCGATTTTCTATGGTGTGATAAGCAATACATCGGTTGGCATCAACGACGAAAGGTTTAGTAATTGCGTTTGTGGGACAAGCATCAAGACAACGAGTGCAGGTGCCACAGTGTTCCGTTTGGGGCTCGTCTGGAGCAAATTCCAGGTTAGTTAAGACTTCTCCCAAAAAGACCCAACTGCCGTATTCCGGCGTAATCACATTGCCATTTTTAGCAATCCAGCCAATTCCTGCCTGTTGTGCCCAGACTTTATCCTGTACTGGACCTGTATCAGCATAATAACGTGCTTGGACTCCTTCACCAAACTCTTGCAGCCAATTGGTCAATGCCTTCAATTTTTTATGCATTACCTTGTGGTAATCTCTACCCCAACCGTAACGGGAGACTTTAGCATATTGGGAGTCATCGGGACGCTGATGGGGAGTGTAGTAGTTAAGGGCAACACAAATGACAGACTCTACCTCAGGCATACAGGCACGGATGTCAAAACGCCGGGGATTTTTCATCCATTCCATCTCAGCATGATAACCCAGGGCCAGCCACTCCTGGAGGTGTTCGACGGCTGAACTATCAGCAGCAGCGTTGACTGTAGCGATGCCCACTTTCTGAAAACCCAGTGATCGGGACTTCTGCTTCAATTGAGAACTGCTGACAGATACTTTCACAGGCTCCTTTTGTATTAGTAAATTAGCTAAAAGTCAAATAAGAAGTTTTTCGCAATGTTATTTGTAATTTTTATTTACAAAAGTTTGCGAAATGTTGCATGATGAAACTGATAGGGTCAAGTACAAGCAAAGGAGGTGAAGGACTTGATTTCTTTAGCCCTTCAGAACTACTCGGTTTCCAACTGAGTTCTGAAACCTAGCGATTGATACCTGAAGTAATAATTTTTGAGTTTCTGACTATGCCATATACTTTACAGTCCGCTCAATCCATTTTTCCCAACACTCAAGTTGCTAACGCTGTTCCAGACACTATAGAACAGTACAATCAACTCAGCGCTGAAGACCAACTGGCATTACTCTGGTTTGCTTACAAAGAAATGGGAGTGACAATTACCCCTGCAGCCCCAGGAGCGGCTCGTATGGTACTAGCGGAAGGCTTGCTCGCGCAAATTAAACAGATGCCTCCTGCCGCCCAAACACAAGTCATGTGTGATTTGACTAACCGTGCCGATACTCCCTTCTGCCGTTCTTACGCCTCTTTTAGTATGAACATCAAGTTGGGTTTCTGGTATCAGTTAGGGGAGTGGATGGCACAGGGTATCGTCGCTCCTATTCCTGAGGGTTATAAGCCTTCTTCTAATGCCTCAGCCGTACTCCAATCAATCAGGAATCTTGATCCAGGTCAGCAAATTACAGTACTGCGTAATACTGTAGTAAATATGGGATACGATCCTGATGCTCCCGGCAGCTACAAAAAAGTCGAAGAACCGGTAGCTCCACCGACTGCACCCGCTGCTCGTACTCAGGTGACAATTGAGGGTATCAGCAATTCTACAGTTTTAGGCTACATTAACAACATGAACGCCAACGACTTTGAGGCGGCTGTTGCCTTATTCGCCGAAAAGGGTGCTCTGCAACCCCCCTTTGAAAAGCCAATTGTCGGACATGAGGCGATCCTCGCCTATATGCGCGAACAATGCCAAGGACTTAAAATGATGCCAGAGCGAGGCGTCGCTGAGAGTGTAGAAGATGGCTATACATCGGTTAAAGTTACGGGTAAAGTCCAAACTCCTTGGTTCGGTGCTAGTGTTGGCATGAACATTGCTTGGCGCTTTTTACTAGATCCTCAAAACAAGATTTTCTTCGTCGGTATCGATTTACTGGCATCTCCTAAAGAACTACTCAACCTAATCAGTAGATAGAGAGCTGCAGAAGATTTGAGGCAACTTTAGACGCTTTACTCTTTTGCCTCAACTTCCACCATGATATTAGTTGAACCCTATCGCCCACGAAGTGACAGCTTTCTGGGGATGGCTAAACTGGTATCTAGAATAAATTTACACGAAATCTATCTAAGAGGGCAGGTTTACACCTGCCTTTTTACTTAATAATGATTTCGTAAGCGAGGAAGACCTGATGACTATTACTCATACCCCAAAACAGAATAACCAGTCTGCTCTGACTAGTAACTTGACAATAGAGGGGATTACTCAATCGGCAGTCATCTGTTACTTTAGCAAAATGAACGCTGGTGAATATCCAGCAACAGCAGCCTTATTCGCTGATAATGGTGCAATGCTTCCGCCTTTTGAAGAACCAATAGAAGGAAAAGAAGCGATCGCTAATTACTTGGAAGCTGAGGCTAAAGGTATGCAGCTATTTCCCCATGAGGGAATTGCTGAAACCCTAGAAGGAGAACAGACTCAGATTCAAGTCACAGGTAAAGTACAAACTCCCTTGTTTAGTGTTAATGTATCCTGGATATTTGTCCTCAGCCCAACCGAGGAAATTCTCAGCGCCCGCATCAAATTACTAGCCTCTTCTCAAGAGCTATTAAAACTTCGTCGTTAAATTGCTGCAATATCTATCGTTGCCAAATCTTTGGCTTACCAATGTAAGTTGGCAACTGCAAAAGCTGAACAACCAAAAAAGAACGCCCCACTAAACTTTTGTTATTAGTGAAGCTATTACTTAAGGGATTATCACACCATAAGAGCTGATCTAAATCGGCTTCTCAGTCCTTAAAACTGCCAAACAGCTCTTGATTAGATCAAAAGATTGCCTATTTTTAAGTACCTAGAGATTGCTTAGGCTACGGCTGCTTGTTCCCAAGAACGAGCCAACATCTGACGTCCTAAATCTATATCTTTGGGGGCGCATTGCCAGTCTGGGTGAGCAGTCATTAACAGGCTATCTATTGTCTCGTGATCAAACAGATGCCAAACAGCAGCACCAACCACTGAACCTTCAATGGCGTAACAGTTAGGGCTAATACAGTTAATAATACAACTACTCGCAATCCGTACTAGCTCCATCCGCTCGCCTGGTTGGAGTGAGCGGAACTGCAAAATGTTTTCTTTCCACTGCTCGAAAGATGACACAGACAATCCCGGAATCGCTACCTTAAAAGCAGCATCACCATTGACTGCAATCCAGTAATGGCGTGATGGGTCGATACCTTCCAACCAAGGAGATTCATCATCAAGTCGGTAGCGAGGAGACAGGGTTAATGGCTGTGTCTGTGTCATGGATAGTTGAGTAAATGAGAAACAGGATTTACTAAAAACAAATGTGCAAAAGCGCGCCCAATACTATCATCAAGGATCAAAGGAGCGTTTTTACAATACAGTATGATCGAAATTGAGTCTCTTAACTTTCCATAATGCTATTTATTATGAGAACTAAATCAAGCTAATTTAACAAAGCTTATCAATTTAAGTAAAAATAAGGGGTTTAATAAGTTTATTTAACAGACATCCCAGGAAAAGGGCGACTGAGGGATTTGGGGACTTGACTCACTATCTTCGCGGTTGGGAAGCTTAATTTATTTTAAAATCGGGAAAAGTAAATTAATTGCCCTAGGTTAAGCCCAACAAAAAACTTTGACAATTTCCCAAAAAAAAACTAGGGTCACGGTGTCTTTTGCTCCTTGGGCAGATGGGTTTCCAATCTCAGGCAGTTACGACCATCTACTGTGTCTTGCAAACGATATTCCACTCGATCCATTAACCTAGTCATAATCAACCAGCCATAGCCATTTTCTTGCGGTACATCTGGATTAGGCGGCAGATAAGTAGATAAGTCAAACCCTTTGCCATAGTCCCAAATCTGTAGAGCAACATCTGTGTCTTTGATTTCTAGACAAATTGAAATCGGCAAATTTGGTTGATCTCGATGAGCGTGACGTACTACGTTAGAAAAAGCTTCCACTAATGCCAGTCGCAAACGGCGAAATTGCTTCTGCAAATCGATGGATTCCCCTACCTCGGCTTGCAAAGTTACCAGCAACCAGTTTTCTACAACGCTCAAGAATTTTAAATCGCTCGGTATTTGCAGCTCCGTCTTCATCGACTATAGAACCTCCAGAGAGAGTATGGTTTGGTCATCTTCCTGAACGCTGTTAGTGCATTCTCGAAAACGGTTCAGCAAATTAGTCAGGTCAAAGGGGGCTGACTCCTGAGTAATCAGTTGCCAAAGACCGGATTGATTGAGCATCTTCCTGATATCGTTGTCATTTTTTCTGGCGATACTCGTCGGTTCCGCCATGAGTGCTTCTGTAATTCCATCGCTGGTTAACAGCAAGATGTCACCAGCCTTCAAGGTTAACAACCCTGCTTGTGCTTGCCAAACTGGTATGATTCCCAAAGGAACGCCACGAGTCATGAGATAATTAGGCTCCACGGTTATTTCCTGCTCTGGGGAAGCCCTTTGTTGGGCTAGTAGGCATCCAGACCAGGCAATAGGATAGATGTGACCAGCATTAGCATAGACTAACTGTCCTGAGGCTGGGGTGTAACGTGCCAGTACCATAGTGATTAAACAATTGCAACTGACTAGGTCGTCTGACATGATACTGTTGAGATTTTTCATCACGACCTGTGGTTCTGGAGATATTTCCTGAGCTAACTCCCGCCTGAGAATGGAAATCGCACTCGCCATAAATAGAGCAGCAGGAACCCCTTTGCCCGAAACATCACCTACCGCTAGCCAAACATCTCCTTGAGGATGAACATAAACTTCAAAAAAATCACCGCCCACTTCCCTGGCTGGGTAACAATGAGCCTGTATCAGCACGCTTTCTATATTCGGCCAGCTTTGACGTAACAAGTTTTTCTGAATTTGGCGAGCTAACTCAAGCTCGTCAAGCATCTGCTGGGCTTGTAACTGAGTGCGTTGGTAGAGTTTCGCCTGGGAAATTGCTAGGGCTGCTTGTTGGGCAACGTCTTTAATCAAGTCCACGTCTTCCGGTTGCCAATAACTTCTGCTTCCTTGCTGATAGAGGTAAAGAACCGCTAGGATTTCTTGTTGATAGATCAAGGGAACTACTAAATGCACCGACTTTAAGTCTTCGGTGTCTTCTTGCCAAAATTTTGCTTGGCGGTTCTCTATGACCTTTTCAATGAGCGAGTCGGCATTAGGCAGGGGCGATGTTTCAATTTCAGCAGCTTTGTAAGAGAAATCTTTTAGTGTTAACTGGTCACCGTCTATTGGTTGCAGAATGCAACCTGTGGCTTGAAAATTATTGCCAATAGTTTTGACAACAGTTTGCAGAATACTACCATAGTCAAGTGACTCTTCTCGAATGGCTGTTGTGATCGAATTGAATAGTTCTTCTCGTCTTAAAGCACGGCGGAGTTGATGAGTTCTTTGTTTAACAACTTTATAAGTGTCAGCGGCTTGTTGAACGACTGCTTTGAGACTCTCTGGGTTCCAAGGTTTGGTAATGTATTTAAATACTTGACCGGTATTGATCGCTTCTACCAAATCATCAACATCGGCAAAACCAGTTAAAAGAATGCGAATTGTGTCTGGGAATCTTTCAACCGTCAGACTCAGAAATTCTGTCCCATTCATTAGGGGCATCCGCTGATCAGAAATAATGACAGCCATCTCCCCTTCCTTGTCAAGAATTTCTAGGGCGCTTCTTGCCCCGTCGGCTTTGAAGACACGAAAATCACGCCGGAAGGTTCTATAGAGCAAATCTAGATTGTCAGGCTCATCATCTACCACCATCAATTTGAGTTTATCGGCCTGACTCATTTGCTCGATCCGGTTCCTGCTTTTGTTAGAGACGACAGCTTGAAGAGCATTCAATGGGTTTATTAGGGACTTTTCCTCATTCAAGAACCGTGCAAAATTCTCCAAGCTTGGAGAAAGTTTGAGATAGGTTCGGTATTGGACTTAGCGGTGCCATCCTGGAGATCAGCAAAAGTGCTAGTCAACACTTATATGGAAACACATCGAAAACAATTTCGATTTTCTCATTCCATCACATTCAGTAGAGGTTTGTTCACCCAAGCTAGCAAATTAGACCGCTTAGCATAGCCAGAAACTCTGTAAAGCAAGCCAGTAGAACAAACTACTCCTGGCTTTTGATTATTGACATCCCCATGCCTAAAAGTAACGGGATTTTTGATCTTAAGAATCCACTTAACATTAAATAATACTCTTAACTGCCAGCAGTAATGCTCTCACTAAGATTAATCACCACACTTTCCTGTCCTTTGATCTTTACTTTCTCTGAAAAACTAGCTTTAGATCCGCAAGTATTGGCGGGAAAGGAAACCAGAGCAGGAAATGGGTTTGCCGCTTTTCTGTGCAACAAAACATCATATGATATTCTATCATTTTCTTGCTTTGCTTACACGAAAGAGCTGTTAACCTGTGACTTTTAAGGCGATTTCTGTAGATGCGATCGCCCCAATTACTAGTAGATGCTTAAGTAGGTAGTTAGCCAACCCAGCAGCTTAATATTTGTTGGTGCGTAACAGCGGCTAGTTCCTCACGATAAAGATAACTCAGCCCACTAAACCAGAGCGAAGGGCACGGACGGCAGCTTGGGTACGGTCGTCGGCACAGAGCTTATTTAAGATATTCCGAACATGAGTTTTGACGGTTCCCACAGTAATGTATAACTTATCAGCGATCGCTGCATTGCTGTAGCCTTCTACAATCAGTTGCAAAACCTCCAGTTCCCGTTCAGTCAGGGGGTAGGCTTCGAGCATTTCACTGTACTCTGGTTCAGCAGCACTGATTTTCACAGTATCAATTGTTGCCGTAGTTCCCGCTTTCCCTTTGGATGAGTTGGCTTGCTTGAGAACAATTTTAGCGATCGCCGGGTCGATCCAAGAGTTCCCTTCACTGGTGACCTTAAGCGCTTCTAGCAAACTATCAAAATTGATCGTTTTCATGCAATAAGAGTCGGCACCTGCGGCAAATGCCGCCATTACCGCCTCTTCGTTATCTTGTAAGGTCAATACCAGAATCTTGGTTGGTACTGATGAGCCTTTAGTAACCGATTCTTTAAGCCTGCGAGTCAGTTCAATGCCGTCCATATCAGGTAAACCGATGTCAACGATCCCAACATCTGGTTGGAATCTTTCCAGTAATTTGAGGCCATCGGCACCATTGGCCGCCTCACCTACTACTTCAATTTCATTATGCTGTTGCAGGGCTGTTCGAATCCCGACCCGGGTTAGGTCGTGGTCTTCAATGAGAGCAACGCGAATTTTACTCATCATCAACGTTTATGGTGTTGAATTAGCGGCTTTCCGGAGGAAATATGTCCAATTTGGGCATAACGTTAGATTGATATCTACCTCTAAGTAGTGGTAGGTATTTCTCAACTACAGATAGATTGTAAATAGCAAAATGCTAAGACGTCGATTTAATTGTCTTAATCCAGAACCATGACTGGTGACTCCCAAAGATCCACAATCAACGCTTACCCAGAATATTGTTCATTGGGGAGTTTTTATTTAGCACTCTGACACTCTTGAGAAAACACTACTAAACCCAGAAAAGGATTTGTCCTTGAGTAGGGGTTTTCTATTACTTTTGTTTTTTCGTGGTTCTGGTCTTTTTAGGCAGCGCTTTCCAGCTTGCTCCATAATTCAATAGTACCACTGCCATCAAAGTCTTTAGTAACGCGGCTCCCTTAAGAGAGGCAGCTCACCACCAGGGAATAGAGAGCCAGAGCTATTTCTACCAACTCAAACCCTTGTGGGCTAACTTAGCTGGAACGTAAGTAAGGAGCATTGATAATGGAGGCCTCTAAAATTTTGCCAGATCAAAGCGAGTCGCGAAGAGATCTTTCCGTTCGCTGGCGAGGCGCTTTAATTATCTCGATCCCGGTTGTTTGTTTATTAACTTCAATTGCTGCCATTGCCACACTACGCTCAAAAACTGTAGAAGCTAGATTTGAGGAAGTACAGAGCCAGCAAACCCTCACAGCAACTAATGACTTGATCATCGCGTTAATCAATGCCGAAACTGGCGTACGGGGTTATGTGATTACCAGGCGTGAAGAATTCCTCGAACCTTACTTAGAGTCAAAGGTTCTCCTCCCTGAGTCTCTTAATTCTCTCAAAGATCAAGTCCGAGCCGATTGGCTGGAGGATCAGCAATTCCAAGATATTCTTGGACTCGTGCGGCAACAAATCCTGCTTCTGGAAAAAATTCGCCAGACGGCTAACTTGCAAGGAGCCACCACCGGAGAATCACCCACACTGACTGCTCAGCTACTAGAGGCTAAGTCGAGTCGAGACCAACTTCTGGGGAAAATTGAGGGACTCTACCAGCAAGAGGAGAGTTGGCAACAAAATCGTGAAGCGCAAGTGCTGCGTTTACGGTTATTGACAGATGCTGTTCAGTGGGTGGCAGTAGTTGCTGGTGTACTTAGTTCGGGAGCCGCGTTGTACCTTTTCAATAAATTGGAGAGGGAGCTAGCAGAGCGAGCAAGTCGCTTACGAGAGAGTAATATTCGGCTGCAAGCTGTTTTCGATAATGTAGTTGATGGCATTATTATTCTCGATGAGTGGGGTTATATTGAGTCTGCCAATGCCGCCGCTGTAGAAATCTTTGGTTATCAGCCCGAGCAAGTCAAAGGCTTTCACTTACAGCGACTGATTGCCGAAAGATTGACGGATGATAGCGGCAAAGTAATGAGCTACGTCAGGGGAAACCTGCAATATGAACTAGGAAGTCAACGGGAAACTGTAGGTCGTCGCAAACTAGGCAAGCTGTTTCCTATGGAGCTAGCAATTAGTGAAATGCCACTGGAAAATGAGCTTCTCTTCTTAGGGATCGTGCGCGATATCACAGAGCGCAACCAGTGGTCAGAAACCCTCCTCAAACAAGCTCAGCTACTAGATTTAGCAAATGACACCATCATGGTGCGCGACCTCAACGAGAGAATTACGTACTGGAATCAGGGAGCTGAGCGGATGTACGGCTTTTCTCCCAAGGAAGCGGTGGGGCAATCTATCCACACTCTGCTCAAAGCTGAACTCCCTCAACCGTTAGAGGAAATTAAGCAGAGCCTGCGACAAGATGGTTACTGGCATGGGGAAATAGTTCGGACTAAGCACAATGGAACCCGTGTTGTAGTTGCTAGCAGTTGGACTTTGCAGAGGGACGATGCAGGTCAGCCCATGGCTTACCTAGAAATTGACCAAGACATTACAGAACGCAAGCAATCAGAGGCGGCACTACGCAAGAGTGAAGAACTTTATCGCACCTTGGTTCATAACTTTCCTAACGGAGCCGTGTTCCTGTTTGACCAAGAGCTACGATACACCATTGCTGAAGGGGCGGGATTAACTCAGTTCACTCTAGAGAGTGAGACACTCACAGGTAAAACTATTTGGGAGGTATTTTCTCCGGAAACTGCTCAAGTATTAGAGCTAATGTATAAAGCTGCTCTAGTGGGCAAGGCTACAGTTGAGGAAATACCTTTGGCTAACCGCATCTATCGTGTCCATGTGCTGCCTGTAACTAATGAAAACAAGGAAGTGTTTTCTGGTATGGCGATGACTCAAGACATTACGGAGAGTAAAAAAGCAGAGGAAGCATTGCGCAATCGTGCTTATGAATTAGAAAAAATGACGGCAATGCTGGCACAAACTACGGCAATTCTCAATAAGAAAAACTCCGAACTTGATCAATTTGCCTACATTGTCTCCCATGATCTCAAAGCACCACTGCGGGCAATCTCCAATCTTTCTCAATGGATTGAAGAAGACCTCGAAGGTCAGTTGACGGAAGATACCGGGCATCAAATGAACTTGATGCGAGGTCGTGTTCATCGGATGGAAGCCTTAATTAATGGTCTTTTGCAGTATTCTCGCGTGGGGCGACTGCGCACTGACTTAGAACTAGTAGATGTCCAGGTATTACTAGGAGAAATTATCGATTCTTTAGCGCCGCCGTTGGAGTATACGGTGACAGTAATGCCAGGAATGCCCACCATTAAAACGGAACGCTTGCCTCTAGAACAAGTGTTTGCCAATTTAATCAGCAATGCCATTAAGCACAATCAAAGGCCCGACGGACAGGTCGTAATTTCTGTTCAAGATCAGACAAGTTTTTATGAATTTGCTGTGGCTGATAATGGCCCTGGGATTGCACCAGAATTCCATGAAAAAGTTTTTGTCATGTTCCAAACCTTGGAAGCACGAGATCAGGTAGAAAATACGGGTGTCGGCTTGGCAATTGTTAAAAAAATCCTTGAAGAACAAGGAGAAAGCATTCGCCTGGAATCTCAGTTAAATCAGGGAACAACTTTCCGCTTTACCTGGCCTAAGCAACCAAGAAAAGGTGAGTATCAATGAATAATAAGAAAACCAGTCTTTTGCTAATCGACGATGATGAAGTTGATGTAATGACTGTCAAACGTGCATTTAAAAAAAACAACATCACGAATACTCTATATACTGCAAATAACGGTGTCGAAGGGTTAGCAATGTTACGGGATCCAGATGGGTCTAAGTTACTGGCCGGGCAGCGCAAAATTATCTTGCTGGATCTTAATATGCCGAAGATGGGCGGGATTGAATTCTTGCGAGAATTAAGATCTGACCAGAACCTTAGAAGTATTCCGGTGATTGTACTGACGACTTCTAATGAAGACAAAGATAAGGTAGAAGCCTACAATCTTAATGTTGCTGGATATATTATTAAGCCTGTGACTTTTTCGCAGTTTGTTGAAGTAATGGCAGCAATTAATCAATATTGGATGCTTAATGAAATGCCGTAGTTTTGTCTTTTGTTATTTGTTTTTTGTTGCTAGATTATGACCCATAAATAACTATCCAATTTCCTGAAGGGCGAATCACTAAGAACAAACAACAAAAACTAAAAAACAATTATGGAAGAGATTATCAAAATCCTGGTTGTAGAAGATGATGAAGTCGATTGTATGGCGGTCAGGCGAGCGCTCAAGAAAGCTGGCTTGTTAGCAGAAACGGTCACAGCTATCAATTGCGCCAGTGCAATTACGACTCTCAATCAACAGAGCTTTGACTGTGTCATTCTTGACTATCGTTTGCCGGATGGGGATGGATTGACTTTGGTAAAAAAAATACGCAGTAATGGGATTAATATCCCCTTAGTCGTGTTGACTGGTCAAGGAGATGAGCAACTTGCCGTCGAGCTCATGAAAGCGGGAGCCTCAGACTATCTTCCTAAAAAGAAACTCTCACCCCAAAGTCTTTCCCGTAGCCTGATGAATGCTGTCCGGATCTACAGGGCAGAAAAAGAAGCTGCTATGGCAACTCAGGGGTTACTCGACTCGGAAGAACGCTATCGCCTAGTGATTGAGGGTTCTAATGACGGGTTTTGGGACTGGGATCTGATTACTCAAGAAATTTATTGTAATGACCGCCTTTATGAAATCGCTGGCATGCGACCTGTCCCAGCTAGCTTCACTTACAAGCTCTTTTGTCAACGGCTACCTCGCTCAGATCGGGTTAAAATTGGTCGAGCGGTAGCAGCTCATCTAGAAAATAACTTAGAACTGGAGGTAGAGTTCCGGCTGTTGCATACCTCCGGAGAATATCGTTACTGCATCGCTCGTGGCAAAGCACAATGGGATGAACAGGGGCAACCATTACGGATATCTGGTGTACTCAGCGATATTAGCGAACGCAAGCGCTCAGAAGAATCTCTGCGCTTTCAAGCCCAAGCTAGTAATCTCCTTTCGGCTTCCCTAGACTACCGTACTACTTTGGAAAACCTGGCTAAGCTAGCAGTACCTCGCCTTGCCGACTGCTGCGCCATTGATGTGGTAGAGTCAGAATCGTTTTCTCGTCGCCTTGCTGTTGCTCACGTACATTCAGGCAAAGAAAAGTTGCTCTGGGACTGGCAGCGCCGCTACCCTACTCAGCAGGACGATGAGTATGACTTTGCTAAAGTTTTGCGGAGCGGTCAATCAGATGCTTGCTTTGAAATTTCTGAAGAACTGCTCACTTTAATGGCGCGCGATCAGTCGCACCTGAAACTATTACAGGAATTAAACTTAAAGTCTTACATCTGTGTTCCTTTAAGGGTAGGAGAGAAAACTTTAGGTTCAATTTTATTTATTTGGAGTGAGTCAGGTCGTCGCTACTCTAAAAGAGATTTGGCTTTTGCCGAAGATTTAGCACGCCGTGCGGCTTTAGCTATGGAAAATGCACGACTCTACCGCGAGGCACAGGAGGCGGAGGCACGCTTAGATTTACAGAATAAAATCCTTGCTCAGCGAAACCTGCAATTATTAGAAGCTTCACGACTGAAATCTCAGTTCCTTGCCACCATGTCTCATGAGCTACGAACTCCGATGAATTCTATTCTAGGCTTCTCTCAGATGCTATTGCGCCAGCGCCAGAATTCCCTGACATCTCAACAGGCTGATATGATTGAGCGCATTCTCAATAATGGCAAGCACCTACTAGCGCTGATTAATGATATTCTTGACCTTTCCAAAATTGAGGCTGGACGTCTAGAACTCAAACCAGAACCCTTTAATCTGGAAGCTCTAGTAAGAACAACTATTGAACAAATCCGCTCCTTAGCTGATGAGAAACATCTGGCATTGCACGTCCAAACAAATTTACAAGACCCTAACACGATTAATGACAGCATTCGCCTTAGGCAAATCTTAGTCAATCTTGTCTCCAATGCTATTAAATTTACCGAAGTTGGCAGTGTGCAAGTGGAGGTTAGGGAAATATCCTTCGACAGATTATTACTCACTGTTAAGGATACTGGTATTGGCATCGCCTCAGACGACTTAGAAAATATTTTTGAAGAGTTCCGACAACTCGATCAGAGTATTACTAAAAAGTACCCTGGTACGGGTTTGGGACTAGCAATTACTCAATCTTTGGTGCAGTTGATGCAAGGCAGTATCAAGGTCGAAAGTCAGCTCGAACAAGGCTCAACATTCCGCGTCGAGTTTCCCAGGGAAGTAAAAGCTTCAAGCTTGTATCTTACCGTCAATAGTAAAAGTCAACCAGGAGCTAAAACTGCAGAAAAATCCCCATCATCGCAGAATTTGAGAAACCCCAAGAGGTTGCTCTACTAAGGTAGGTTTAACATTGCCAGTTTCTCTAGATGGCAAGATGGAGTCTTTTCTATTGGTGAAGTTACTCTGCTCAAGTTTACCTGACTTGGGTAAAAATGCTCAAGGGAAAAGTAAATTTTTTCTTAACTCTATTACAGTTAGTCTTTACTAAACTAAAAATAAGTTCACATATTGCAACTGGAAAAACTCAACTGTATACTTACCCTTGGCACAAAAAATTCTTTTTTCTTCAGTTACCGCTTCGTTGAAGATTAATGGTTTCTCGATACCTGAGAAGGAAGAGTACGAAGAAAACAGACCAATGAGCGGTAGCTGACCATGTAGCGGTTTAAGTTCACGTGGTGGCAAGTAATCTCTGACCGTTAGCTGATGTATTCAGCAGACCTCAGTCTCAACGGTTATTTACTTTATATAAATCCAACTGACTCAGTAATCTTAGGCTAAGAGGTTAGCCCGGTAAGAGATAGACTGCCAATCTGCCCTCGCCTTCTTCAAAAATTGGAAATTTACAACAACATATGGACAGTTCAAGTAAACAGCACATTGCTCTGATCTCAGTTCACGGTGATCCAGCTGTCGAGATTGGTAAGGAAGAAGCTGGTGGACAGAATGTATATGTGCGCCAAGTCGGTGAAGCCCTTGCCCAGCAAGGGTGGCACGTTGATCTGTTTACTCGCAAAGCGAGTCCAGAACAAGCAAGAATTGTTGAGCATGGTCCGCGTTGTCGTACCATTCGCTTAACGGCGGGGTCAGAGGCATTTGTGCCACGACAAGAAATTTTTGAACATTGCCATGAGTTTTTGGCTCAATTGCTGAGGTTCCAAGAGCAAGAAGGCGTCGAATACTCTTTGGTACATACCAATTACTGGCTCTCTGCTTGGGTAGGCATGGAATGGAAGAAGCGCCAATCAATTAAGCAAGTTCATACCTACCATTCTTTAGGAGCCGTCAAATACAGCTCTGTAGAAGCGATCCCGGCGATTGCTAACACCCGCTTAGAGATCGAAAAAAACGTGCTAGAAACCTCAGAGACAGTTGTGGCAACTTCTCCGCAGGAAAAAGAGCATATGCGATCTCTGGTTTCTCCAGAAGGCAATATTGAGATCATCCCTTGCGGCACCGACATTCACCGTTTTGGTTCAATTGGTCGTGCTGAAGCACGCAAAAAATTGGGGATTAACCCTGAAGAGCAAGTGGTGTTCTACGTGGGACGCTTTGATAAGCGCAAGGGTATTGAAACTCTAGTCAGAGCCGTAGGTCGTTCCCAGTTGCGGGGTGAAGGCAAGCTGAGGCTAATAATTGGTGGAGGTTCTCGTCCTGGTGAGAGTGATGGCATTGAGCGCGATCGCATTGAGGGGATCGTCGCTGAATTAGGCATGAGTGACTTCACCTGTTTCCCAGGACGCATTGGTGACGAGCTTTTACCGATCTACTATGGGGCTGCCGATGTCTGCGTTGTTCCCAGTCACTACGAACCTTTTGGTTTAGTTGCCATTGAAGCCATGGCAAGTGGAACACCAGTAGTAGCCAGCGATGTTGGCGGTCTTCAGTTTACCGTAGTTCCAGAACAGACTGGCTTGTTGGCACCAGCAAAAGACGATGCTGCCTTTGCGGCTGCGATTGACCGTATTCTTGCTAACCCAGATTGGAGCAATCAACTTGGCTTTTGGGCAAGAGAACGTGTCGAAAAAATGTTTAGCTGGGACGGCGTAGCTTGTCAGCTAAGTGAGCTTTATACAGACTTACTCAAACAACCAGCAAAAACTTTGGCTTCAGTGAAAGCTTAAGTCTTAAAACTGGCAAGGTTGAAGGTTTAACTACACCGAAACAAACCTTCAACCTTCTTGTCCTGCAACCGTCAAAGCGACACGCGGTAACCGATGCTTAAAGCTACATAGGATTTCCCAGGAAATAGTTCCTAAAGACTGCGCCCAGTCGTCAGCAGTAATTTGAAACTCCCCATCCTGCCCAATCAGCGTCACTACTTCTCCAGTTTGCAGATCTGGAAGGGCAGTAACATCGAGCATTAGCATATCCATTGTAATTGCCCCAATTTGCCGCACTTGCTGCCCCCGGATTAAGGCAATCATTTTATTAGATAGATTACGAGGGATACCGTCAGCATAGCCAATACCAACTACTGCAAGGCGCAATTGCTTTTGGGCGATAGATTTGTAACCATAGCTGATGCCAGTGCCTGGGGCAATATCCTTCACCTGCATCACCCGCGCTTTCACCTGCATCACTGACTGCAGATCAATCACTCGGCGCAAGTGTTCAGCTGGGTATAGACCATAAAGGGCAAGTCCAACACGTACTAAATCGTAGTGGAGTGTTTGGTCTGTTAAAGTGCCAGCTGAGTTAGCTAGGTGTAAAAGGGGTGGCACGATTCCAGCTTGGTGCAGTTGGCTAACCGCCTCATCAAAGCGCTGCTGCTGTTGCCTAATCACCGTGGTGTCGGTACTTTCAGCTGTGGCAAGATGCGAGTAAACACTAGCAATTTTTAGCTGGGGCAACTGTTGTACCAAAGAGACAAATTGCTTGGCTTGTTGCCAAGGCATGCCTAATCTGGACATTCCTGTATCCAAGTTGAGATGCACTGGTACTGTTGTTGCTAAACTACTCAGGATCTTGGAAAAAAGCAGAGCTTGTTGAGAGTTACACAGAGTTGGTTCTAACTGCCAGTGAGCGATCGCTCTGACTTGCTCTGGGGTATCAGTAGCCCCGAAAATCAATACAGGCGCTTCAATTCCCGCTTCCCTGAGTTGAATTCCTTCTTGCACAGTGGCAACACATACACCAGCAACCCCAGCTTCTAAAACGGTTTTGGCAACTATTGCTGCACCATGACCATAGGCATCTGCTTTCACCACTGCCATTAGTTGGGTTTGAGGTGCCAAAATTTGCTGGAGTTGACGCACATTATGGTGTAGTGCCGCTTGATTAATTTCTACCCAGGCCCGTTGGTAAATCCAGGGATCAGTATTAGTCAAGCTATGGGGAACAGTTTCCAACTGCTGTGGTGTCACCTGATTAGTCTGTTTCAGCATCAACTTTCACAAACCCCTTAACTTAACTGATCGAGTTAGTTGTGACAAGAAAGGCGAATGATATTTATTCAGATACTTCACTCTCTTAAAATGATCATTCATTTTAACGATTAACGAACCACTTTACCCAGACAAGTTAGGGCAGAGTATTCCTGCTCACAAGAGTTTAGATTTTAGCATTCTCATTCTCCCTGAAGCATCTCTCTTCAAAATTTCGACGGGAAACTAAATTAGAGATTTTGTTCATCTTCTTAGATTTAGCTGGTTTCAGCAGTTTAAACCAGAAGTACCGCAGGAATTACTTGAGCAACTAGAGCGCTAATTTAGGCAAGTATCAAGCAAAATAAAAGAACAATCTCTCTTCAATGTTCTTGAAATGATGCAGATCTGAGTCAGTGCTGGAGATATACTTAGCTAACACAAATTTGCCTACTAGGACTTATTCTGAGACTGTATAACTTGATCAGGAACCATCTTACCCCTTGCCCTTGAACCCTTTGTTTCGATGATTATTTGGCTAGTTCCTCAGTTTAGTCAATGTAGCACTACCCTAGGCATTTTAATTTTATCTGCCATTGTCCGAGGAAAAACTAGTTTCGATGGTGGCTCTTTGATCAATACCACCAACGATTTGAGTAAAGTTCCCTTACTACTACAAATTTTATTGCTAGCCACAGCAATAACAGCTCTACTATTAGCAGCAATACTCAGAGAACGTGCCTGGGCAAAAAAATTGTGGCTGTCTCGCCAAGCTAATTTAGCATTGCATCGGCAGTGCCAGCAGTTAGAGAACCAAGTCACAGAAGAAACTTTTCTCCTTGAAAAGTTAAATCAGCAACTACAAAACCAGGTTATTGAACTTCAGCAAAGAGAGCAAGCCTTAAGAGAGACTCAACAAAGATTGGGCGCTATCTTTGACGGGACTTTTCACTTTATGGGACTACTTTCACCGACAGGCACGGTAGTTGAAGCTAACCAGACACTGTTAACTTCTTCAGGTATTGCCGCTTCGGAGATTGTCGGACGTCCCTTTTGGGAGGCAAGATGGTGGAAAAGCTCTACAGAAACCCAAGAACACCTTAAGAAAGCAATTGCTTCTGCTGCTAATGGGGAGTTTGTTCATCATGAAATAGATTTTCTCGGTACTGGGGAAGAAATAGTAGTCACCTTGGACTTCTCCCTCAAACCAATTTCAGATGAAACTGACCAAGTAAAATTACTAATTTTTGAAGGCTGTGAAATTACTCAACATAAGCAGGCACAAAAAAAACTGCGAGAGTCGCAGCAACGGCTTGCCCTAGTAGTGCAGCAAACGCCCTTAGCCGTGATCGAATGGGACACTAACTTTAAAATTGTTGATTGGAACCCAGCGGCACAAAAAATTTTTGGCTACAAAAAATCGGAAATTTTGGGCAATTCTGCCCAGGTTTTAGTACCTACAAGTGCTACAGATCAGGTGAACCAGGTTCTTGATCAACTCTCATCCATTACCGGGGGAACTCGTAGTACTAATGAAAATTTGACAAAAGATGGTAGAACAATCATTTGTGATTGGTATAACATCCCTCTAATTGATCCTCAAGGACAGTTTCTCGGTGCTGCTTCGATGGTTCTAGACATTACCGAACGCCAGCAAACTCAAGAGGCATTGTTAGAAACTCAGGAGCGATTTGCCCTTGCCATTGAAGCCAATGACAATGGACTTTTTGATATCAACTTTAACAAACAGGAGCGTTATTTTTCCCCACAGTTTCGTCAAATGATTGGCTATCCTTTAGATATTCAAGGCCCTTCTTTAGAAGAAATAATCGCTGTCGTTCATCCTGATGACCGGGATAAGGTTCAAGTAAGCTTGAATGGTGTTTTTGATCAACAAAAGTCACGGTGGTCAATAGAGTTTCGTTTGTTCCACACAGATGGCTCAATGTTATGGATTCTCTCACGGGGTTTAGTAATCAGAGACGAGCAGGGTAAAGTAGCACGTCTAGTTGGCACTCTCACCGATATTAGCGATCGCCAGCGCGCCGAAGTGGCGCTACGATCTAGTGAAGAGAAGTTCCGTCAGTTAGCAGAACACATCCACGAAGTCTTCTTTTTAACCAGTCCTAATTTCAGCCAAATTCTCTATATCAGTCCCGCTTACGAAGAGGTGTGGGGACAGACAACGCAGAGTTTGTACCAGCAGCCGAGTTTGTGGCTTGATTCAGTACACCCAGATGACCGCCAGCGCGTCACCATGGCGTTAGCACCAACTATCCGAGGAGAACAAGACTTCGAGCAGCAGTATCGGATTATACGACCTGATGGTCTAGGGCGCTGGGTTTGGGTGCGTGCCTTTCGTATCCTAAATGAGACGGGGTCTTTAGGGCGTATTGCTGGCATTGCCGAAGACATCACAGAGCGCAAATTCTCAGAAACCGAGCTACTACGCCAAGATTTACAAAGGCAATTGTTTGCGGATATCAGCCTAGAAATCCGCCAGTCCTTAGAACTGGAGACGATTCTCCAAACCACTGTCACCGAGGTACGACGTATTCTTCACGTTGACCGAGTATTAGTTTATCAGCTGCGAGCTGATGGTTCAGGCAGCATTGTCACTGAGGCAGTAGTCCCTGAGTGTCGCTCCATTTTAGGAGAGGAAATCTACGACCCTTGCTTTGCCAAATCCCACTTACAAAAATACCGTCAAAGACGAATTCGCACCATCGATGACCTAGAGCACTCACAAATCGAAATCTGCTATGCACAAATGCTGCGCGGGCTTGATGTGAGAGCCAACCTGGTAGTGCCTATTTTGCAACGGGACGTCCTTTGGGGTTTATTAATTGCCCATCAGTGCAGTAGTCCAAGGCAATGGCAGAACTTTGAAACAGGACTGTTGTGTCAATTAGCTGACCAAGTGGGAATTGCCCTATCCCAAAGCCAACTTCTAGAACAAGAAACCCAAACCAAGCAGCAATTAGCCCAACAGAACCTCTACTTAGAGCAAACAAGAAGAGAAGCCGAGGCTGCTAATCGTGCCAAGAGCGAATTTTTGGCTAACATGAGTCACGAACTACGTACTCCCTTGCACGGCATTTTAGGATACACTCAAATCCTCAAACGAGAACTAAATCTGAGTGTCAAGCAACAGCAGGGTCTTAATATCATTCAACGATGTGGTGAGCATTTACTAACTTTACTCAATGACATTTTAGACCTCTCCAAAATCGAAGCTCAGAAAATGGAACTGCAGCCAAGTGATGTTCAGTTGCCCCGTTTTCTCGAAGACATCACAGAAATTGTCCGGATCCGTGCTGAGCAGAAGAATATTTACTTTCATTATCAACAGCTTTCTCCCTTACCAGAGAGCGTTAGAGGGGATGAAAAACGACTGCGCCAAGTTTTAATCAACCTCCTCGGTAACGCAGTCAAATTTACCAATACTGGCGGCGTAACTTTTAAAGTTGGCTACGTAGATTCTCAACAGTTAAAACAGGAAATTAGTGAAACAAATAGCGAGAGTGAGGCTTTAAGAGTCATTAATCCCTTGCTATCTAAGGAAAAGTCTCAGCCGGCTAACCTTCGCTTTGTAGTAGAAGATACTGGCATCGGCATTGCACCAGAGCAATTAGCAAACATCTTTTCGCCGTTCCATCAAATTGCTGACTCTAGTCCTGTCGTAGAAGGTACAGGCTTAGGACTAACAATTAGCCAAAAATTGTCCAAGCTGATGGGTGGTGCCATAAAAGTAGAAAGTAACTTAGGTAAAGGGAGTGTTTTTTGGCTGGATTTAGATTTACCAGCAGTATCTCAGGGGCAAGTAACAGATGTTGTTCCAGAGAGGGCAATTATTGGTTTTCAAGGTCACAAGCGTAAAGTCGTTATTGCCGACGATAGCTGGGAAAATCGTTCGGTTTTTGTTAATTTGCTCTCTTGTGTGGGGTTTGAAGTAGTTGAAGCTAATAACGGTCAAGAGTGTCTTGATTATGCCCGCTCATGGCAACCAGATTTGATTTTGCTTGACCCGGTGATGTCAGTAATTAACGGGTTGGAGGTTACCCGGCAACTGAGACAGTTGCCTGAGTCGAAAGATGTAGTGATCCTTGCCACCTCAGCCAGCGTTTTTGATGACAACCAGCAGCAATGTTTAGCCGCTGGCTGCGACGGTTTTATTAGTCAGCCGGTGCAAGCAGAACATCTTTTTGAACAGTTGCGGACTGAACTTGGGCTGAAATGGATTTATGATCAAGAAGATGAAGTAGTAAGCAAGTTAGACGAAAATACTTCCGTTGAGCAAAATATTTCTGGAGCCCCATCCTGTCAGTTAACTCCCCTTTACCCTTGCACCAGACAATTTCTTGAGGGGGAAATTATTGCACCGCCACTCTCAGAAATTACCATCCTTTACGAACTGGCGATGAGAGGTGATATTGGAGGGATTTGTGAGCAAGCCAGCAGATTAGAACAGTTAGATCAGCAATTCGCGCCTTTTGCCCAACGATTGTCTCAATTAGCCAAAAATTTTCAGGAAAAACAAATTCTGGAGTTGGTTAAAAAATATATGGTGGTGCAGGAATAATTACTGTCAGTTAGTTTGGGGACTAGGAACCGACTTGAAGGTTAAGCTAGAGCATCTTGCCACAGAAATTAGCCAGAAAAAATATGGGTTGGGAAGAGGAGATTATCGATAGTCAGCAGGCAGGGGAACTCTTACGAGATAGCCAGCATTTCTTGAAAAAAATTGCCCAAACAACTTCCTCTACAGAGCAACTTTGTCAAAAAAACGTCTTCTACATCTATGACTTAAGAGCCAAAAGTAGTATCTGGGCTAATCGTCAGTTTGCCCACTTGTTGGGCTATCAACTCTCAGAAATCTCGCAAATGGCAGCAGATTTGCCCCAGATTATACATTCAGAAGATCTCAAGATGCGCAGCGAACATCTTAGACGGCTTTGTGCTGCCAGAGATGGCGAGATCTTGGAGGTGGAATACCGGGTAAGGCACAAAAACGGTGAATGGCGCTGGATTAAAAGTCAGGAAACTATCTTTACTAGACACCCTAATCTTTTGCCTTGTCAGATTTTGGGATTAGTCCAAGATATCACCGAGCAGAAGTGGACTCAAGCAGTACTTAGGGATAGTGAGCGAAAATTTCGCACAATTTTTGACCAAACGTTTCAATTGACAGGATTACTGAAAACTGATGGCACGCTGCTAGAGGCTAACCAAACTTTACTCGATTTTACCGGACAAAACCGCTCAGAAATTTTAACTCGTCCCTTGTGGGAGGCAAAGTGGTGGAAGAATTCCCCGGAAACGAAAGAACTCTTAAAGCTTGCAGTTAGTGCTGCTGCTGCTGGTGAGTTCACGCGCTACGAAATAGACATCAAAAATGCCAGTGGGGCATTGGTGACCATTGATTTCTCGCTTAAGCCTTTTAAAAATGAAGCGGGTAAGGTGATGCTGCTCATTTTTGAAGGCCGTGATATCAGTGATTCACTGCGGGATAGCTTTGTCTGGCGACAGCAAGTGAAAGCTTTGTTAGCAGGACAAAATCATGTCCTCAAAATGATTGCCAAGGGTGCTGAACTCAAAGCTGTTCTTGCTGCTTTGGCTCAATTAATCGAGAAGCAATTGCCTCAGATGCATTCTTCTTTTTTCTTATTAGACAAAAATAGTATCAATTTACGGTTGGCCGCAGCTCCTAGTTTGAGCGAATCTTATGCCCAGAAGATCGATGGTGCTGCTATTGGTCCCTACGCTGGTTCGGAGTGTACGGCAGCTTATTGGGGCAAGCGTGTGATTGTCGAGGATATTACGACTCATCCTTTGTGGTCAGACTACCGGGGTTTAGCCCAGTCTCATGGTATAAGAGCTTGCTGGTCTTTGCCTATTCTGTCCAAGGAAAGGTTTTTTTGTGCTGATGGAAGGCGGGGAAAGGTGTTGGGCATCTTCACTATGTATTGGAGTGAACCCCGCAACCCTAATAAACACGAGCAAGAACTGACTGATAAAGTAACTCAACTGGCAAGAATTGCCATCGAGCACTCTTTAGCTCAAGAAGAACTCCTCCGCAGTAATGCCATGCTCACAGCCCAACAAGAAGCCGCCATTGATGGGATTTTTGTCGTTGATGAAAATCATCAGATTGCTTCTTACAATCAGCTTTTTTGTGAGTTGTGGCAGATTCCCGAACAAATTATTAAATCCGGTGAGGAAAGACCACTGTTAAACTGGTTGCTCTCCCAACTAGAAAATTCTCAGGAATTGCTGGTTGAGTTGGAGTATCTCGAAGCTCATGCTACTGAAACTAGCTATAAAGAATTTAACCTTAAAGACGGGCGTATTTTTGAGTTTTATTCGGCACCAATACTCTCTTCTTCGGGAAGCTATTACGGAAGGATTTGGTATAACCGAGACATCACCAAACGCAAGCAAGCAGAGGCAGCACTGCGACAGACAGAAGAAAAGTATCGCAAATTGGTTGAGTCGGCTGGTGATGCCATTATTGCGATAGATGCACAAACGGGAGTTATCCTAGAAGCCAATCAGATGGCGGAAAAGATTCTGGTAAAATCTCGCAGAGAAATTATTGGTCGGCATCATACAGAAATTTATCCTCAGGAAAAACAAGCCAAATATGCCGGGATTTTCACTGAACAAATTGAGAGAGGCGATGTTTTCCAAGCAGAACTGGAACTATGGACTCAACACGGTCAAATTGTCCCTGTAGAGGTGAGATCAACTCTTGTTGATGTCCAAGGTAAGAAAATTATTCAGGGAATTTTGCGGGATATTAGCGATCGCAAAAGGACAGAGAAGGAACTCAAACAGGCTAAAGTTGCGGCTGAGGTGGCTAATCGCGCTAAAAGTGAATTTTTGGCTAATATGAGCCATGAACTGCGTACCCCCTTGAATGGTCTTCTGGGATATGCTCAAATCCTTAAACGAGAACCAAGTCTAAGCGAAAAGCAAAAAGAGCGGGTTAGTATTATTCAACAAAGTGGCGAACATCTGTTAACTCTGCTCAATGACGTCTTAGATCTTTCCAAAATCGAAGCTCGCAAAATGGAACTGCAATTGAGTACTTTTCAGTTTCCGAGTTTTCTGGAAGGTATTACGGAAATTGTCCGTATCCACGCCCAACAAAAGAATATTTACTTTCGTTACGAATGGCTCTCTTCTTTACCGAAAAAGGTCACAGGGGACGAAAAACGATTGCGGCAAGTTTTGATCAACCTCCTGGGTAATGCGGTTAAATTTACCGACACTGGTGGTGTAACTTTTAAAGTTGGCTATGTGGAATCCCCACAGGCAGAAGTTGATGGGAATGGCGAAAGTCAAGTTTTGAGCGCTCACCCTTCGTCTTCTCAGCCAAACCGTCAACCTGCCAACCGGGAAGGGAAGATCCGCTTTTTTGTGCAAGACACAGGTATCGGCATCGTACCTGAGCAATTGACGAAAATCTTTTTGCCATTTCATCAAATTGCTGACTCTCGCCCCATGATCGAAGGCACCGGTTTAGGACTGGCTATCAGCCATAAATTAGCCAAGCTTATGGGTAGTAAAATACAAGTAACCAGTATCTTGGGTCAAGGAAGCGTTTTTTGGTTAGATCTCAACCTACCTGCAGTTTTAGCTTGGACGACGGCTACTGAGATTACCGAAAGCAATATTATTGGCATAAAAAAAGAAACCTGTAGGGTACTCGTAGTAGATGATCAACCAGAAAACCGCTCAGTTTTGGTGGAATTGCTCTCACCTTTGGGTTTTGAAGTTGCCCAAGCGACGGATGGTCAAGATTGCTTAAATCAGGCTTTGAAAGTTAAGCCAGATGTGATTTTGCTAGACATGTTAATGCCAGTAATGGATGGTTTTGAGGCAACAAGAAGGCTACGGCAGTTGCCTATCCTCCAAGATGTGGTCGTTATCGCCACATCGGCCAGTGTTTTCGCTTACGATCAACAACAGTGCTTAGCTGCTGGTTGTGATGCTTTTATTTCCAAGCCAGTGCAGGCAAAGGAGCTTTTAGAAAAGCTGGGTAAGCATTTAGAGTTGGAATGGGTGTATGAAGAAAAGTCTACCCAAATTAGCCCACCCTCAGTTTTCCACGACAGCATAATGCCCATAACTACAGAGTCAATCCCTCAAAATTCTCTTGCTGGCAAGGCTCGACTGTTTGAGGCTTCTCCTTTTCCTTCACCAGAAAAATTTTCTCAGACAACTTCTCCACAGAGCAAGGGGGAAGCCCTGCTGATGTCAGAACACCAAGAGTACAAAAGTCGAGAAATACTCTTTGTTTCTCCACCTCCGGAGATCATGAGTTCTCTGTATAAACTAGCAATGATGGGCGATATTAAAGGAATACAGGAGCAAGCCAATTTGATTGAACAATTAGATGAGCAATTTTCACCCTTTGCTAGACAACTGCGTCAATTAGCAAAAGGCTTTCAGGAAAAGCAAATTATCGAATTTGTTAAAAAGTATACAACGGCAGAATGAGTTTCTTGTTGTAAGGTTGCTTGCTTCTACCGATTAATCACTAAATTAGGGGTGCAAGCTGGTTATTTTTACTGGCTTAAACTATTTTCCAAACAATAGCTCTGCTGTTTGGAGTAGGATCAGATTTTTAGTCAAAGTCTAGTTTGAAGTTCTTCGACCAATAAATACGTATCTAATTACCTGACGATTGGTCTAACGCGCAACCTATACTGTATCGGCTATGGGTACACCTTTGTGAATACTAGTTTCCCTGACAGCAATCAGGCTGTAGCAATTGATTGCTGTTATGAAAACACTTTTGGGGTCGCGTAGCACTTCCTAGGTAAAGTTGTCCGGAAATTGTGGATCAGCCGAGCAAATGACCATTTACCCGGCAAAGACAGCCTAACCCAAATGAGTGATGATAATTTTAACCAAGGGGATATTCTGATTGTCGATGATAATCCTACTAATTTAGCGGTATTATTCGACTTTTTAACCGATTCTGGCTTTAAGGTCTTAGTAGCTCAGGATGGTGATAGTGCCCTTCAGAAGGCTGAGTTAGCTAATCCTGATTTGATCTTGCTGGATATAATGATGCCGGGAATAGACGGGTTTGAAACTTGCCGTCAGCTAAAAGCTAAAACCGCTACGAAAGATATTCCTGTAATTTTTATGACTGCGCTTTCTGATACGGCGCATCAGCTTAAGGGATTTAGTCTCGGTGCGGTAGATTACGTTACCAAGCCAGTACAGCAAGAAGAAGTGAGAGCCAGAGTCACAACTCACCTGAAGCTGCGGAACCTGCAAAAGAAACTAGAAGCACAAAATCGGCAACTGCAACTCGAAATTAAGGAGAAAGAGCAAGCAGAACAGTCCCTGCGACAAGCGGAAAAAAAATATCGCAGCATTTTTGAAAATGCTACCGAGGGTATCTTTCAGGCTACCCCTGACGGAAAATATATCACTGCCAATCCTTCGCTGGCGCGTATTTTAGGCTACTCATCACCAGAAGAGCTGCTCAATGAGATTACTAATATCGGTGAGCAAGTTTATGTCGAACCCATGATTAGAGAAGATCTCGTAGCTCTGATGCAGAGGTACGATACTTTGACCGAAGTTGAATCTCGTGTCTATCGTAAGGATGGCAGTACTATTTGGATTGCAGAGAATATAGATACTGTTAGAGACGAGGATGGCACTCTGCTCTACTACGAAGGAACCGTTGCTGAAATTACCGAGCGCAGACGCTACGAAACGGATCTCCGCAACGCGAGGAAGCAGACAGAACTACTTCTACTGAGCATTTTGCCTCAACCTGTCGCAGAGCGTCTCAAGCGAGAGCGGCGTAAGCTTGCTCAAGAGAGAGTCACTGTGGCTGATAGCTTTGAAGCAGTAACAGTTTTATTTGCAGATCTAGTAGATTTTACGGAGTTCTCTAGCCAAACTTCCCCTACGGAACTGGTAGAAATTCTCAATCAAATTTTCTCGAATTTTGACCGACTGGCTAAGGAGTACGGCGTAGAAAAAATTAAAACAATTGGCGATGCCTATATGGTTGTTGCTGGTTTACCTACCCCTCGTGAGCGTCATGCTCAAGCGATCGCCCAAATGGCTTTGGGTATGCGAGAGGCAATTACTCAATTTAATACCAAGACTGGTGAAAAATTCAGCCTCAGAATGGGCATCAACAGCGGTCCTGTAGTTGCTGGGGTCATTGGCATCCAAAAATTTAGCTACGATCTGTGGGGAGATACAGTGAATACCGCCAGTCGTATGGAATCTCACGGTATACCTGGTTGTATTCAGGTTACAGAGGCAACCTACGAACTCTTAAAAAACGAGTATTTGTTTGAGGCAAGAGGCCCGGTTGAGATCAAAGGAAAAGGAGAAATGACCACTTATTTACTTATTAGCAAAAAAATATAGTAAACAAGTGCTAAGTATTGTTGAGTCTGTCTGAGTTACAAAAATAGCTTTCTGTGACCGAGCTAGGGTTACCTGTGCTAGTATCTGGGAGTATTCTCTTTATTACGATCACCAATGGGCAAGGTTCTGGTGTTAAACGCCTCCTACGAACCGCTCAATATTACTAACTGGCGACGGGCGGTTGTCTTGCTGATCAAAGGGAAAGCGGAGCACGTTGAACACAATGGCAAATACGTATACCCAGAGTTTCCGCTCCCCACAGTCATTCGACTGCGCCAGTATGTCAGGATTCCTTACAAAGAAATTCCCCTGACCCGCCGAAATCTACTCCACCGTGACGCTCATTCCTGCCAATACTGCGATTATAGTGGTGAGGATTTAACCATAGATCACGTAATTCCTCGTTCCCGTGGCGGCGGAGATTCTTGGGAAAATCTGGTTACAGCCTGTGTGCGCTGCAATGTAAGGAAAGGTAACCGTACTCCAAAAGAAGCAAGTATGTTGTTACGACGTCCTCCCCGTAGACCCTACAGCAGCCTTCACTTTGAAGTCGCTAAGCATATCCGAGGCGGCTTGCATCAGGAGTGGCAAAAATACGTAATCGGTATTTAATCACAATTATTCAACCAGCAGAAATCCGCGATCTCATTGACTTAGCTGACAATTGCAAATCAGCGTGTTGCAGACTTGAGGAAAAAACCAATTAATTGGCTATTTTACGGTTAATTTCGCCTTTGATGATTGATTATTACTCTCTTGAGGCTGTCAAACAAAAATAATCGGCAGACTTCTCCCAGAAAAAGGTTTCCTTTCCTTTCTTGATAGAGCCTGATAAACTGGCATTGCGATATGAGTTGGTCAATGGATTAGTGCGAAGAGTGTTGATTATGCTCTAGTCTACCAAGACCCACATTAATTTTGTAAATAGCCCAAATAACTTGAATCTCTTCAACATTTCTGTGTCGGCCAAGCTTTGAGGAGCTACGTTGAGCTACCGACACTTGTAACTAATTCCCTCAACTTACTAGGCAAGCGGCAAAGTTTTTCTAAAGTGTTGTCTCAAGTCCCTTGTCCCTTAATTTACAGAGCGTCCCTTGCAGGGATAAATCAACAGATTAGGGCATGAGACTTTAATCACTGTTTGCCAAAGCTGCTGCTATTCAAACTACCCCTTCACAGTTTTGCCCTAAAAAATGTCAGCCTTGATGTATCCAACTAACTGCTGAGTTGGGACAATATCCCCAAATAAGGATGAATTTTATTCTAAGCATAAATCCTATGGGAGTATTAGGCTTTCTTTGTTTCTCTTTGTAAAATTTTTGATCACATCACCATAATTAAAACATGCCATCTAACCCACTCACACCGATTAACGATTCACTGATACGTGCCGCCAGTAATTCAGACTCATTATCTGATGCAGAGCAACAGACAGAAAAGTCTTCAGAAAATTCCCTTAGCCGTATCAGTAACTATTCTGAGAAGCAGCCGCACTCGAACTCGCCAGATCTAAAAGTAAGGGAACTGCGACGAACCTTAGAACGTCACACCTCTGAGCGGCAGCTAGTGATCATACAAGATTTCCCGGATCCAGATGCTCTCTCCAGTGCCTGGGCTTACCAGCTGATTGCCCAGCAATACAACATCCAATGTGACATTGTATATGCTGGTACTCTCAGTCACCAGGAAAATATTGCTCTGGTTAAACTAACCAAATTACCGGCAAAACGCTGGGGTTTGCAGACTCTCAAAGACCGGGATTTCTCTGTATATCAAGGCTGTGTGCTGGTGGATAATCAGGGAACAACAACACAGCTTATGCCCCTTGTACAGCGAGCAGGTATCCCAGTCACGGTCATTATCGACCATCATAGTGATCAAGTAGACCTCAAGCCGGAATTCGTCGATCTTCGCCCTCAAACGCGAGCAACCGCCACGATTTTAACCCAGTACTTTCAGGCGGGTTTACTCAAACTAGATACCGGAAACAGCGAACATGTCAAGTGCGCCACCGCCTTAATGCATGGTCTGCGATCCGATACCAACCAGCTAATGCAAGCTCAAGAAGAAGATTTTTTGGCAGCGGGTTATCTGAGCCGTTTCTATGACGCGCAGTTACTCAAAGCTGTACTACAATCAGCAAGATCGCGGCGGGTAATGGATGTTATTGAGCGAGCGCTGAAAAATCGCATGGTGCAGGATAACTTTTCTATAGCCGGTGTAGGCTACCTCCGCTACGATGACAGAGATGCTATCCCCCAGGCTGCTGATTTTCTGGTCACAGAAGAAAATGTACACACCGCCGTGGTTTATGGTATCGTTCACGACGAAGACCAAGAGCTAGAAGTCGTGATTGGTTCGCTCAGAACCAACAAACTAACCCTTGACCCCGATGAATTCCTCAAAGAAGCTTTCGGTAAAGACAGTAGCGGACGATTCTTTGGTGGGGGGCGTATGATGGCAGGAGGCTTTGAAATCGCGATTGGTTTCTTGGGTAATTTTAATGACAATACCGAATACGCTAAGCTGAAGTGGGAAGTTTTTGATATGCAGATCAAGCACAAGCTCCTGCGGTTGGTGAAACCCAAAGATGTTTTTGCCTGACTGAATACCTTAGCTTGAAAGCTCTGAAATCGTTAGAAATGAGCTATTCAGTATACCTAGAGTAAAAAATCCTCGTAAACAGACTGAGGACGAGATGGAACTGTACCTAATCCGCCATGGCATAGCCGCTGACAGTGAAGGCTACACCAATGATCAAGAACGTCCGCTAACAGAAATAGGACTGAAAAAAACCCGTAAGGTCGCCAAACAACTGTGCGAGCGCGGATTGCGCTTCCCCTTGATTTTGACTAGCCCCTTGGTACGGGCAAAAGAAACGGCTTTAATCCTTAGAGATGCTGGCTTGGGTTCTCAGGTAGAAGAATTTGCTGATCTTGCTCCTGAAGGTGATATTCAGGCCTGGGTTAGCTGGTTTGAGCAACAGTGGCAAAAAAGCAATGGCGAGGGTTCTTTGGCACTAGTAGGTCATCAACCAGATTTAGGACAGTGGGCTCAAACATTGGTGTGGGGTCAAGCCCAAGAAAAAATCATCCTCAAAAAAGCTGGAGTTATTGGGTTGAAGATACCGGACAGCGGTGAGCTTGTTGGTCGCGGCGAGTTATTTTTGCTGATCTCGCCTAAGTGGTTAATCTTTTAAAAGATGTAATACTCTGTGTAAAACTGAAGACGATTAAATGCCTGTTGTTTCTGGTAAGTTAAGCTGGTAGTTTTCCCAAATTATTTGGTGGCACAATGACTGTCTGCGAGTACAAGCCAGGCCTAGAGGGCATTCCAGCTGCCCAATCTAGTATCAGTTATGTCGATGGCAAAAGAGGGATACTGGAGTATCGAGGTATTCGCATCGAAGAACTTGCAACAAAAAGTACTTTCTTGGAAACAGCTTATCTCCTGATTTGGGGAGAGTTGCCGACAAAGGAAGAACTAGGAGCATTTGAGAGGGAGATTTACTTACATCGGCGGATTAAGTATCGCATCCGGGACATGATGAAATGTTTCCCCGAAACGGGTCACCCGATGGACGCCTTGCAAACCTCTGCAGCTGCTTTAGGTCTTTTTTATGCAAAACGAGCTCTAGATGACCCAGATTACATTCGTCAAGCAGTGGTGCGCCTCGTTGCCAAAATCCCGACCATGGTGGCAGCCTTCAAGCAAATGCGCAAGGGTAACGATCCGATTCAGCCTCGCGATGACCTTGGATATGGGGCAAACTTTCTGTACATGCTCAATGAGCGAGAACCCGACCCCCTAGAAGCGCAGGTTTTTGATGTCTGCTTGACACTGCACGCAGAACATACAATAAACGCCTCTACCTTCTCTGCCATGGTGACAGCTTCTACTCTCACGGATCCCTATGCCGTAGTTGCCTCAGCTGTAGGAACCCTAGCCGGACCCCTGCACGGGGGAGCCAATGAAGAAGTAATTGCCATGTTAGAAGCAATTGGTTCAGTAGAGAATGTCCGCCCTTATTTAGAAGAGTGCCTACAGCGCAAGACTAAAATTATGGGCTTTGGTCATCGAGTTTACAAGGTAAAAGACCCGAGAGCAAAAATCCTCCAGAGCTTAGCAGAAAAGCTATTTGAAAAGAGTGGTCGGGATAAGTACTATGACATTGCAGTGGAGTTGGAGGAAGCAGTGGAAGAGAAACTAGGCAGCAAAGGTATTTACCCCAATGTCGATTTTTATTCGGGTTTGGTGTATCGAAAACTGGGAATTCCTATAGATTTGTTTACACCAGTATTTGCGATCGCACGGGTTGCAGGATGGCTGGCTCACTGGAAGGAACAGTTAGCAGAAAACCGCATCTACCGTCCCACTCAAGTTTACAGTGGACGCCATGATGCCCCCTACATTCCCATCACCAAACGTTAGTTGCTACTAAGATTTATAGGCAACTATTAGCTTTGCTAAGGAATATTATAAAAAATCAACTAGGTATAATTCCCCAATAGTTGTGCCTTGTTGAAGGCAGTAGGAAGATATACTGGATAGATGGTGAAGTAGTAAAAAATCTTCATAAAAGGGCGCTCGCTCCTCAATCTATCTACCAAATTAGCGGAGCTACCATAATTGGCGCTGCGCTCAAGCTACTAGAATAACCTTCGTGCGACTAGCAAGTAATGAATCCAGGAATTGACCTCCAAGGAAGCTTTATACAATCTCTCAGGGATTTGGGTATACCAGCCGGTACTGCCAAAGCCATCTGGATGCCCCTGCCCATGTTCCTCATGATTATCGGTGCCACTTTAGGCGTCCTGGTGGTCGTCTGGCTAGAACGGAAGATTTCTGCCGCCGCACAACAGCGGATTGGCCCCGAATACGCCGGACCACTAGGTGTTCTTCAGCCTGTGGCAGATGGTCTCAAGTTAGTTTTCAAAGAAGACGTAGTCCCTGCCAAATCTGACCCACTACTGTTCACCCTAGGTCCGATTCTGGTAGTTATACCTGTGTTTGTGTCCTACCTAATTGTGCCTTTTGGACAGAATCTGGTGATCACAGACTTGGGTACCGGAATATTCTTCTGGATTGCACTCAGCAGTGTTCAACCGATTGGTTTGTTGATGTCAGGCTATGCATCTAATAACAAGTATTCTCTACTAGGTGGCTTAAGGGCGGCAGCACAGTCTATTAGTTATGAAATTCCTCTGGCGCTGTCGGTACTGGCAATCGTCATGATGTCCAATAGCTTGAGTACTATCGATATCGTTGAACAGCAATCTGGCTATGGTATTCTCGGCTGGAACATCTGGCGTCAGCCGGTGGGTTTTTTAATATTTTGGATTGCTGCTCTAGCAGAATGCGAACGACTGCCTTTTGATCTCCCAGAAGCGGAAGAAGAATTGGTTGCCGGTTACCAGACTGAATACGCTGGCATGAAATTTGGCTTATTCTATATCGGTTCTTACATCAACCTCGTTCTCTCCGCACTGCTATTTGCTGTTCTCTACCTGGGAGGCTGGGAATTCCCCATTCCCCTAGATAAGTTAGCTAATTGGCTAGGCGCTGATCAAACAAGTCCCTGGTTGCAGTTAATTACGGCATCTTTAGGGATTACGATGACCCTACTCAAAGCTTACTTCCTAGTCTTTATCGCCATTTTACTGCGCTGGACACTACCCCGTGTTCGTATTGATCAACTGCTCAATTTGGGCTGGAAATTCCTGTTGCCAATATCTCTGGTAAATCTATTACTAACTGCCGCCCTCAAATTAGTATTTCCCTTTGCCTTTGGTGGTTAGTTTAGAAGGTTCAAAATTGGGTGGTTGTCAGGTTGAAAGTAAGAAATTGTTTACGTAGTAAACGTGTAGTGCGTAGGTTAAAAGCTTGTTTTCTTGAGTTCTCAAGATCAGTCACAAGACAACCGATAACCAGCTTTCCCCATAACCTGCAACCGACAACCGGCTTTCCCTGTAACCTGCAAATTCTCCTCAGATACCTATGCTGAAGTTCCTCAAACAAGTAAGCGACTACGCGAAAGAAACAGTTCAAGCTGCTCGTTACATTGGTCAAGGCCTCTCGGTTACCTTTGACCATATGCAACGCCGTCCCGTGACTGTGCAGTACCCCTACGAAAAACTAATCCCCTCTGAGCGATATCGGGGTAGGATTCACTTTGAGTTCGATAAGTGCATTTCCTGCGAAGTGTGCGTTCGGGTTTGCCCGATCAATCTGCCAGTAGTAGATTACGAGTTTGACAAAGCTAGCAAAAAGAAAAAACTCAAGCACTACAGTATTGATTTTGGAGTTTGTATTTTCTGCGCTAACTGCATTGAATACTGCCCAACTAACTGTCTGTCGGCAACTGAAGAGTACGAACTCTCCTCCTATGATCGCCACGAACTAAACTATGACAGCGTAGCCATGGGACGGCTACCCTACAAAGTGACTCAAGACCCGATGGTAACTCCTTTGAGGGAATTTGCCTACTTACCGAAGGGCGTAATTGATCCGCACGATTTGCCAGCAGGTAGTCAACGTGCAGGTAAACGTCCAGAAGAGATTTTAGAGCAAACAGAATCCTCAGAAGAAAGGGTCAAAAATTAACCTCAATTACCTAACTAAGGTTAACGGGTTAAATAATAACTGATAGCTACTACAGATAAATTGCGAGGAGATTAAGTCATCGTGGATCTAGCCCAAGGGGTTCAGATAGTCTCATTTGTTCTACTAGCTGCAATGATGATTGGAGCGGCTTTAGGAGTTGTCTTGCTCTCCAACATCGTCTACTCAGCTTTTTTGCTGGGTGGTGTTTTTATCAGCATTTCTGGCTTGTACATTTTGCTCAATGCTGACTTTGTGGCAGCGGCACAAATATTAATTTACGTAGGAGCAGTTAACGTACTCATTCTGTTTGCCATCATGCTGGTAAACAAAAGAGAGGACTTTGCTCCCATTAACAACCGTTGGATTCGCACTGTTTCAACAGGGTTAGTCTGTCTTGGTTTGTTCGCCCTGCTGGGTACAATGGTGGTGGCGACACCTTGGTCAGTTTACACTGAGCCAGTTCTCAATACGAGTAGTTCGGTTGTAGAGATTGGTAAGCATTTCTTTAGTGACTTTTTGCTACCTTTTGAGTTGGCTTCTGTGCTGTTGCTAATGGCGATGGTAGGGGCAATTATCTTGGCACGTCGGGATTACATCCCAGAGGAGTTAGTGCCTCAAGACAGCGAGATTAAAACCAGCTTCACCTTGCCAGAGCGTCCCCGCGAACTAGTTACAGTAGCCGGTGAATCCACCGAAGGGCAAAATTAGGGAAATTAGTTTTGTTTGATCATCACCAAGAAGATTTATGCAACTACAACTCCAATATTTCTTACTCCTAGCGGCTGCCCTGTTCTGCATTGGTATTTACGGCTTAATTACCAGCCGTAATGCTGTACGAGTGCTAATGTCCATTGAACTCCTACTGAATGCAGTGAACTTGAATTTAATGGGGTTCTCCAATTTTATGGATCCTCAAGGTATTAAAGGTCAGGTTTTTACTGTATTTGTAATTACTGTGGCGGCAGCAGAAGCAGCAGTAGGTTTAGCAATCATCCTGTCGATTTACCGCAACCGGGAAACGGTAGACATGGAGCAGTTTAATTTGCTCAAGTGGTGAATTGCCTGCTTGATATTTCTGAGGAACGTCTGCCGAGAGTGGTGGGCGTTTTTTTTAGTTTATTTGTGCCTATCTACTTAATCTGCGATTAAGCTGTCACACATTTAAATTAGGTATGAGTGGCGACCAAGATAATCGCCACTCATACCTAACTATTGACAATAAGGTTTAAATGATGAACAGCTTATGATGCCTCCTGTAGCGCCTTGAGTAACTCAGGAAACAATAACCAAACCTCCTGAAACTCTTGGACTCAAGTACTCCTGAGATTTAGCAAATAATTCTTCAGCATTTTTTAGTAGGTGGGGAATTGAATATCAGAATCCTGAGAACCATAACGAGATTCTACTTGTAGAGATTTTCTGTCTCTTGCTACTGAGATACCTAGAGGATTTCCCGACCCGGCTAGATATTTCTTCCCTTCTGCTACTAACTTGTCTATGTTAGCTTGGGTGTTCATTCCCTCTATTGCGGCTAGGCGATCTCCAGGTTTTGGGTGAGTGACAGCGGGCATTTGTGCATTCTCAGTGTCCGATAATACCTCCATTACTCGCTGACACCCTTTTGGGTCAAAACCAGCCCTGACGACATACTGGAATCCAATGGTGTCAGCCTCGGATTCTTGGTCTCTGATAATAGTGTAGTACTGGTCATTCAGGCTAGCTATATTTTCCTGGTATATCTCAGCAGCTCGTTGCTGAGCAGCGTTTTTCTGACTCTCGTTCAGGTTTCCTAAGACTTCGTTAGCTACGCCTGTGCCAATAAGAGCTTCTGGGCTATTTCTCCCCAATATTCTCGCTGCACCACCTAAAACAGCTCCAAATATACCTCTCTTTTTCTTTGCTTCTTGCTCTGCAGATACAATTTCAACCTTTGCTTCCTCTAAAGCCTGTCTTTGCAGCGCATCGACTCGACGTTCTATCTCCCGTCGGGTAGGTCCATGATCTTTCGTATGATGAGCCATTTCATGCCCAATCACACATGCCATTCCGGCTACGTCACCTGATAGCTGCTGAAGCAAACCACCTTCAAAGGTAATCAGGTTTAGCTCGGAAGCGGTTGCATTAACTTCAGTTGTTTGAGGTACAGTAAACCTCCAAGGTCTTTCATCCAACTTGTTGGCGCGGGAAATGCGCTCGATCGCTCGATAAACCAAATAATAGTCTTCACCAACTTGAGGTCCTAGTGCTTCGACTAAGTTTGTCTTGATTCTTTTAAAATGCTCTTCTTGGTCAATACTTAATCCAGGGGTAGCAGTCGTCAACACTCCAAGAGGTAGCAAAACTGCCAACAAAGTCGCCATTTTTCTCGCCATTAACACCTTCCTGGTGGGATTAATTCCTACGAATCTATCTCACCAAAATAGAAATGGGTAGTGTTGCTGGGTAGAGAAGGGTGTATCCCAGTACAGCAGCAAGTTTTGAGTGATTGAGCAACCTAGAGTAGAAGTTGTTTGAAGATATATTTTCTGGCAATATGTTAATTGAGGTAAATACTCCTCCGAAGAGCGAGCATCGCCAATGTTCCGAGAACTTGGATGCGATCCAATGTTCCGAGAACTTGGATGCGATCGCTTCAGATTAGTATCCTTTGTCTTATCCGCTCTAAAATAGAAAATTCAAGCATCTGACCAATCACCACTGGTGAATTGTCACTATCCTCCAATTCAAGTGACTGCCTTTTCTGATGAGCGAAAGAACACTATTTGATAAAGTTTGGGACTTACACACTGTTGGCACTTTGCCTTCAGGTCAAACTCAGCTATTTATTGGTTTACACTTAATTCACGAAGTTACCAGTCCTCAAGCCTTTGCCATGTTGCGAGAGAGAGGACTCAAAGTACTCTACCCCGATCGCACTGTCGCTACAGTAGACCACATCGTACCCACAGAAAACCAAGCGCGTCCTTTTGCCGATGTCCTAGCAGAAGAGATGATGCAAGCCTTGGAAAAAAGTTGCCAAGAGTTCGGTGTCAGATTCTATAATATTGGTTCTGGTAATCAAGGCATTGTTCATGTAATTGCACCAGAACAAGGGCTAACTCAACCCGGAATGACCATTGCTTGCGGTGACTCCCACACTTCAACTCACGGTGCCTTTGGTGCGATCGCTTTTGGTATTGGTACTTCGCAAGTTCGCGATGTCCTGGCGTCCCAAACCTTAGCACTCTCTAAGCTGAAAGTTCGCAAAATTGAAGTTAATGGCAAATTACCTCCCGGCGTATATGCTAAGGATGTAATTTTACACATTATCCGCACCCTCGGTGTTAAAGGTGGCGTCGGCTATGCTTACGAATATGCTGGCACTACTTTTGAGCAGATGAGCATGGAAGAAAGAATGACCGTCTGCAATATGTCCATTGAGGGCGGTGCTCGTTGCGGCTATATTAACCCTGATCAGGTAACCTTTAACTACCTCCAAAGTAGAGACTTTGCTCCCGATAGTGAAGACTGGGAACAAGCCGTGCAATGGTGGAGCAGTATTCGCTCTGATGAGGATGCCGTATACGATGATGTCATCACCTTCGATGCGGCGGAAATTGCACCGACTGTTACTTGGGGGATTACTCCAGGTCAGGGAATTGCCATCAACGAAGTGATTCCCACACCCGACACACTAGCAGATAGCGAAAAAGCGATCGCCGAAGAAGCTTACCACTACATGCACCTTAATCCGGGAACACTTCTTCAAGGGACAAAAGTTGATGTCTGCTTTATCGGTAGTTGCACCAATGGACGAATCACCGACTTGCGAGAAGCAGCTAAATTTGCGCAAGGTAGACATGTTGCCAAGGGAGTCAAGGCGTTTGTTGTCCCTGGTTCAGAACGAGTAAAGCAGGAAGCGGAAGCCGAAGGACTCGACAAAATCTTCCAGGAAGCTGGGTTTGAGTGGCGCGAACCAGGGTGTTCGATGTGTCTGGCGATGAACCCCGACAAACTCCAAGGTAGTCAATTGAGTGCCTCATCATCTAATCGTAATTTTAAAGGTCGCCAGGGTTCCTCAACAGGACGCACGCTGCTAATGAGTCCAGCGATGGTGGTTGCTGCGGCTGTTAAGGGAGAAGTGGCTGATGTACGGGAGTTGCTTTAAGTAATAGGAGAACTGCTGAACATAGTGAACTAATAGGATTAAATCAATGAGTCAAGTTAAAACAATTTCAGGGCAAGGTATTCCCTTGGTAGGTAATGATATTGATACAGACCGCATTATTCCTGCCCGATTTTTGCGCTGTGTTACCTTTGACGGCTTAGGAGAACACGTCTTTGCCGATGACCGTAGCCAAGTAAAAGGAGAACATCCCTTTGACCAACCTCAGTATCAAGGTGCCAAGGTTTTGGTAGTTAACGGCAATTTCGGTTGTGGTTCTTCGCGGGAACATGCACCCCAAGCTTTAGCCAAATGGGGAATTAAAGTCATTGTGGGAGAGAGTTTTGCTGAAATTTTCTTTGGCAATTGTCTGGCAATGGGTATTCCCTGTGTGACAGCAGAACCTGAGACAGTGAAGCAGTTACAGAGATTATTGCAAGAACAGCCTCAAACTGCAATTACTGTAGATTTAGAAGCAATGCAAGTCCTTTGTGGAGGTTTTCAAGCTTCTGTATCTCTAGGTGATGGGCCAAGGCAAATGCTGACTACAGGAACTTGGGATAGTTGTGGACAATTAGTTAGCCAAGTTGAACAAATTCGGGCTACGGCGGCTAAGTTGCCTTATATTAGTTGGGCTAGTTGAAGCGGAAAATAGTCTTTTGTCGTGAAAAACCCTGCTTGGGGGACTTTCCCCCAAACCCCTTGATCAAGAGTTGCTATCACTCCCATGGAAGGTAAGCGAGGCGCTCGCAGGAAATCTGGCAAATAAAATAGGATAGCTATAGCAAAACACTATATACTATCCTGCAAGTAAAAAGAGTAGTTACCTAGGTAACTACTCCTGTCTTACAGTTTACTTATCCGACCACTTAGTAAAGGGATGCTTTGCTAAATTAGAGTTGAAATATCTGGGTTCATCAGAAACTTCTTTACCAATCCATTCTGGTAATTCAATAATTTGATTTTCTTTGGTAAGTTCAACTTCTGCCAAAATTAATCCTTGATTTTCCCCAGCAAACTCATCTACTTCCCAAATCAAGCCAGCGAATTCAATTTTGTACCTGGTTTTTTCTATTAGGGGACTATCGCACAAATTATCCAGCATTTCTTGAGCATCTGAGGCAGGAATTGGGTACTCATATTCCTGTCTAGTAAAACCCACAGTTAAGCTTTTAATTGTTAGGTAACCTTGATTACCTACGAGGCGCACCCTGACAGTCGTGCCGTTGCTCGTAGCAATGTAGCCTTGGCGATACACACTGCTAGTACCAAGAACTCGCCATTGTTCACCTGTGACTAAAAATTTACGCTCTATTTCAGTTGCCATAGGTAAAGTTTATTGAATAAAAGTAACAATTAAATCAGTTAAGTAAGCCTTAGTATTAGTTATAAGTTGCGCTATATTTACATTTTCAAGCTTAAGTGGTAATCTCTGACCAAATTCTAAAATACTATTGCCATGATTAGCAAAAAAGGAAGGATTTTCGTCGCCGAGATGATCGGCACCTTTGTGCTGGTTTTCGGTGGGTGTGGCAGTGCGGTTTTAGCAGGAGAAAAGATTGGCTATCTAGGAGTCTCCTTTGCGTTTGGCTTATCCTTGTTAATCATGGTTTATGCCATTGGAGGAGTCTCTGGATGCCATATTAATCCTGCCGTAACGGTTGGTTTGGTATTTGCCAAAAAACTGGATAAGAGTTTGCTACCGTACTACATAATCGCTCAGATTGTTGGGGGAATTATCGGCGGCGGCATCTTGTATTTAATAGCATCAGGAACACCGGGTTTTGATATAAGTGCAGGATTTGCTACTAATGGTTACGGATCACATTCTCCTGGTAGTTACAATTTGGTTGCCTGTGCAATTGCCGAAATTGTTTTAACTTTCTTCTTGTTATTCACAATTATGGGAACTACACACCCTAAATTCCCACCTGGTTTTGCAGGCATTTCTATTGGTCTTTCGCTGGTGTTAATTCACCTGGTTGGTATTCCTGTAACTAATACTTCAGTAAACCCAGCAAGAAGTATTGGTGTAGCTATTTTTCAAGGCGGCTGGGCATTACAGCAACTATGGTTGTTTCTTATCGCTCCTTTTCTGGGTGGGATTCTAGCTGTATACGCTTACCAATTACTCAAACCGGAACTTAAGTCAGATATTAAACCTGAGCTGAAAACTCAAGTTTAACTCGTTAGTTTTGTCCTGTTTCTTTTGAAGTTACCCGACAGTAAAGAATAGGTAAAAATTTTCATTCATCAAAGCAAGAAAGGCGAAATCATCTCGGAGTTATCGCCTTCTTTCTTGTAATTTGCGATAAACATCTCGCACGTCAACCTGATGGTGAGCTAAAGCAACAAGAGTGTGATATAGCAAGTCGGCTGCTTCAGAAGCGATCGCTTCTGGATCATCATCTTTACAAGCCATTACCACTTCTACTGACTCTTCACCAATTTTTTTGAGAATCTGATTATCCCCACCTTTGAATAACTTACAAGTATAGGAATCCTCAACAGGATGATCTCGGCGATCGCAAATTACCTCAAAAACCTGAGACAAGGTATCGGCTGGGGGTGCGGCCTTTTTATCCTCTATCTGATGAAAACAACTGCGTTCGCCTGTGTGGCAGGCAATATCACCGATTTGTTCAACACTGACCAATAAAGCATCACTATCACAGTCATAACGAAGCGATCGCACTTTCTGCAAATGACCAGAAGTAGCTCCCTTATGCCATAATTCGCCACGAGAGCGACTCCAAAACCAAGTTTCCCCAGTTTCCATGGTTTTGTGCAAAGACTCCCGATTCATCCAAGCCATCATCAAAACAGTGCCATCTAGATAGTCTTGTACAATCGCAGGCACTAGTCCTTGCTCGTTGTAGCGAATTTTGTCAATGGGTATGGCTTGGCTGATAGCAGTAGGTTCAGAGGCGGACATACCTTGAGAAACTCCAGTAGGCACTGGGCAATAACTGACCCGTTTAAGATATCATTTTTGATTGACCAACTGACTAAATAGCGCAAATTAGCATTACTATACCTGTGGATCTAGGCTGACAAATCTGGATTCTTTCTGTACAGGAATATTACTGTTTTTGACAAATGGCATAATAAACGATCCTAAGTCTTAATTCACGTTTAACCTTAATCCTGGGACAGAGGTAAAACAATCACATCCAACTGAGGAGGAAGTTTTGGTTATCACCACTTCTTTTACAACCACCAAATCAGAAGAAGTTTTTAATGCAGCCCAGAAGCTGATGCCAGGTGGCGTTAATTCACCAGTAAGGGCCTTTAAATCAGTGGGGGGACAACCCATTGTTTTTGATCGAGTTAAGGGTGCCTATATTTGGGATGTCGATGGTAACCAATACATCGACTACGTAGGCACCTGGGGCCCAGCCATTTGTGGACATGCTCATCCGGAGGTAATTGGAGCACTGCATGATGCTCTGGAAAAAGGCACCAGCTTTGGTGCTCCCTCAGCGCTGGAAAATGTTCTGGCCCAGATGGTCATTGATGCCGTTCCCAGCATTGAAATGGTGCGGTTTGTCAATTCTGGAACCGAAGCCTGCATGGCAATCATACGCCTCATGCGTGCCTTCACAGGTCGCGATAAAATTATCAAATTTGCCGGCTGCTACCATGGTCACGCGGATATGCTGCTGGTGCAAGCAGGTTCTGGGGTTGCTACCCTGGGTTTACCCGACTCTCCTGGCGTTCCCCAGTCGGCTACAGTCAATACTTTGACTGCTCCTTACAATGACCTAGAAGCTGTCAAAGCTCTATTTGCAGCTAATCCTGAACAAATTGCTGGCGTGATTTTAGAGCCAGTTGTCGGGAATTCTGGCTTTGTTACCCCTGCTAACGGTTTCCTAGAAGGCTTGCGGGAACTGACTCAGGAACATGGAGCTCTCCTGGTGTTTGATGAAGTGATGACTGGCTTCCGCATTGCCTATGGCGGTGCTCAGGCAAAATTTGGAGTCACACCTGATCTGACGACGCTGGGTAAGGTAATTGGCGGCGGTTTGCCTGTAGGGGCTTACGGCGGACGCCAGGATATCATGTCGATGGTGGCACCAGCGGGACCCATGTACCAAGCCGGAACCCTCTCTGGTAATCCTCTGGCAATGACAGCAGGAATTAAAACGCTGGAATTGCTCAAAAGACCAGGAACCTACGAGCAGTTAGATAGTATTACGAAAAAGTTATCAGCAGGTTTGCTGCAAATTGCCAAAGAAAACGGTCACGAAGCTTGCGGTGGCTACATCAGCGCCATGTTCGGCATGTTCTTCACCGCCGGGCCTGTTCACAACTATGATGATGCGAAAAAGTCAGACTTAGCCAAATTCAGCCGTTTCCATCGCGGCATGTTGGAACATGGCGTTTATTTAGCCCCATCACAGTTTGAGGCTGGTTTTACCTCCCTGGCTCACACGGATGAGGATATTGAGAAAACTTTAGCAGCAGCAAAGGAAGTAATGTCTAGTCTCTGATTTAGGGAATATTTTGAGCAAGTACCTTGTTAAGGGTCAAAAGAAACTCCAAAGCTTGATGGGGTAAATGCTAAAGAGGCAAGGCGATGATTACCTTGCCTCTTTAAGCTAGTTATAAAAATCTTGATCTTTCTGCAAAAATTAAAGCGGGAGTTTCGCTTTACCGATAATTAGTAAATTGCAGAGCCACAGGTAAATCTTCCTGTTTAAGTCTGTGGATAACTTCTTGCAAATCATCTTTAGATTTACTAGAAATCCTTACTGTATCTCCTTGAATTGAGCCTTGTGCTTTTTTGCTAAACTCGTCTCGAATCAGCTTGGTGATCTTTTTGCCAATATCTTGGCTAATGCCTTTTTTGAGCTTAATTTCTTGACGGACGCGATTGCCACTAGCTGATTCTACCTTGCCATATTCAAAGATTTTTTGCGAAAGCTCACGCTTAGCTGCCTTGGTGCGGAGGATAGTATGAACAGCGTCTAGGGTAAATTCGCTATCGGTATTCACCGTAATTTCTTCCTCACCAAGCTCTAAAGTTGTCTTGGTGTCTTTAAGATCGTAACGGGTGTTAATTTCACGAACAGATTGGTCTACAGCGTTAACCAACTCTTGCCGGTCAAAGTCGCTGACAATATCAAATGAATAATTGGAGGCCATAGAAAGAGATGTTGAACTGCCGAGTTTTGACACTCCCCGCTCTAAAGAGGCGAGGCTATCAAGCTCCTCTACCATTCACGTATACTAACAACTAAAAAACCTTACAGCAGATACTAAGAAGTATGTCATTGTAGTTAGCTATTCACACTCAGAATACTCAGGACGAAAAGGGTAGCGCTGCAAAGAGAGCCAATGGCAAACATTAGCGATCTCGCCAGGGGTACATCGAAAATATAAAATCCTGAATATAGCAGGCGGGTAACTACAAAAGCGATCGCAGCTCCTCCTGCTACAGCAGAGTTTTGCTTAGTTACATAAGCCATCAGCGCCGCTACAGCAAAGATGATAAATGTTTCAAAGGAATTCTGGTGAGCCCAAGTGGCTCGCTGTGCATAAGGAGGCAGTTTATCAAACATGGCGCGAGGTGCGCTGATGTCATATCCCACGCTAAGACGAGCATATCCTACCACCAAAAAAGGTAGATAGATTAGGGCTGCTGCTGCTGCAATACAGAAAAGTAAAATCGCCGAATCTTGTAGATTCATCAGTTAATCAAAGTAGAACAGAGTAACGAGCTTGCGCTGATCTTCCGCCTCTTCACAGGTTTTTAGCAGGGTTCGGCTGTCGTGGAAGGCGAAGCAAATGAGCTGCTGACACCGGGAAACAATTTCGGTGTTACATAAAGCACTAGCTTCCGCCAGGGACAGATGATCGTTATCTGGATTTTCCACCAAATGCATGACCTTTTCCAGCTGCTTACGGGACTCACGCGGCTGGCGCTCTAGGCTTTGAGGCAAAATCACAGTCAGCAGGCTAGCGTCGGCACGCATCGCCCCTCGAATGGCTGCTGAGTTAGTGCCAGTAGCACCAGAGGTCATGAGACGATTGCCGCCAAGAACCAGGGCGTAGCTCATCATCTCGATCAGATTTTGATGGGTAATGGGGACATGGCGCGACCCCAGAATAGCAATCCGCTTAGCACCGGTTTGCTGAATTGTCGCGAGTTCTTGCGCTAAGGTATCTACACCCGAGAGGTCTACTGATTGAGTCAATGACGCTGGTTTAGGCTGAACAACCCAGCTATTTTAGCAGAAGCAGCGGTGGTTGGGACTGGATAAGAGCAGTTTTGGTTCCCAATCTGCCCAATAAATTGAGTCAGACTTTAAAATTTACTGTTTTCCTTTTATCTGTGTTATGATTATAAGCCGTGCGGACGCATAGCTCAGTTGGTTAGAGCACTACGTTGACATCGTAGGGGTCACTGGTTCGAGTCCAGTTGTGTCCATTGTGTATCTCGTGGTCTTACACAACTCATTGTGATGCGATCAGGATTAGAAACTACTTAGGAAGGTACTTTTGCTTTTATAGAGATGTCTATCGTAACTTGACTGAGGTAATGGGGTGCTTAAGCCTGATAGTTGTCAACATAGTTAGGTTTAAGCTCAGTCAAGTCTCAAGAAGCCAGAGATAGTATTCTGTTAAGAAACTCATCTTTTTTGTTGGATTCGTAAATAATTTCGTTCAGGGTGTACATGGTTCCGAAATTTCTGGATTCAGCAACACGTTTAGCGACTTCTTCTGTTACACAACTACATAAATACAAACATTCACATAGAGGATTATTAAGCCTAGTTTTCTCAAAAGATTTCATAGCTGCTCCCAATCTTTCAAGCGCACCACCTGGATCAATACCTGCCTTAATTTCAATATCTCCCCTTACAACACCATTTTTGTCATAAATTGAAATATCTGGCTCACTGCCAAAAACAATAGAACCTTGAGTCGTTAATAATATAACTTTTATATTTATGGCTGACTCTAAAGGTTTTTCGAGTTCTGGAAAAGTTTCACCATTGTTTAGAGTGTATCCTTTAATAATATTTTTATTAAGAAATTCTCTGATTATTAACTTTCTGACCAATAACTCTCCCTCTAATCCTATAGCATTATTCCAAGAACCTTGAATTTGAGTACCAGCACTAGCAAACATCATCCCTGATATTTGCTCTAAGCTAATTCCGTCAACACTTTCAATGAGAATACTCATAAATTCATTGATTAACAAGCATATTTTTTGAACTTTTTCTCTTGAGGGTACTTTGGCAGATTGCTCAATTCCTTCAACGGCAATCGAGAGAATTTGTTTCAAACCTTTTTGCGATAAAAGAGCTACCGAGCGATAATAAGCAAGAAGAGCTGGTTGTTCTTGAAGAATTCTTGGGTGCAAAAATAGAAATAAGGGAGAAATCTCCGATTCACGAATTATGTCCCAAGCACATTCTGCAATACCCCATTCACTTCTATTGTCCCAACTAAAAGCTTCATCTAATTCTGCTAAAGCTTTAATCCTCTTACCAAATTCAAAAAAAGATAACTCATTAAGTTTTCTAAAAAAAGTACTAGAGCGAAGAGTGTAGTGAGCTTTAAGTGCCTTTTTTTCGTTAGGTGTCACTATTCTTTTCTAAAATTTGTCGCTTGATTTCTTCAGCTAGGACTTTGCTAAGAAGTGGAGGAACAGCATTACCGACTTGTCCAAACTGGGTCATCGTGGTTTTTCTCTTAGAGCTATACGAATCTAATCTAACTCCCTTAAACTCCCAATCGTCTGGAAATGTTTGCAGTCTTGCTAATTCCCTCACTGTCAACATTCTATCGAGGTAAGGATGTATAAAATCTCTGTAACCGCTTCTGGTTACTGTTGGAGATGGCTTGTTGGGAGCTAAACGCCGATATGTAGAGCCAAAAGTTTTTTTTGAATTACTAAGTTTTCCTCCAACGGGAACTTCCTTTATCTTCTCAATCGTCGAGGGTGAATGCGCTGTAGTTACGTGGTTTTTTAAGTTAGTCATATCCCAATGCCTGGTTTCTTGCCTTAATTGTTTTCGCTACTCTTTTAGCGGTTTCTGATGGCTCATCTGCTATGGGCAAATTTGCTAAAGCATCATCGACAGTTTTATAATTTGGCTTTAATAAAGGGTATTTTTCTAGAGCATAATGAGTAGCTTGTGGAAACTCAAAGTTTTTATTTATTCTGTTACCTACAAAAAATACCCTCTCACGAAATTGAGGAACACCAAAATCCACAGCATTGAGTTTTTGTGGCTTCTCAACTCTATATTGATATTTAGCACCGGAGTATTCTATCTCTCTACGAAATTCTTCAAGAATAATGCTAACAGCTTTACCCTCATTCCAATTCAATAATCCAGGTACATTCTCCATTACAAATGCTATTGGTAAAGCTTCGCGTACAACCCGAACAAATTCGTAAAAGAGAGTACCTCTAGCATCATGTATACCTTTCCTATTCCCGGCCAAACTGAAAGGTTGACAGGGTGGCCCACCAATTACCAATGCAGCAGCCAAAGGTTTTAGCCCAGCGGCTTCTAAGATTTCCTCACTTGTTACCTGTCTAATATCTTTACAAATTATCGGGGTGTCTTTCATATTAGTTGATAGTGTATCGCAACAAGCGGGATCACTTTCAACACACACACTTATATCAAATCCTGCTTTTTTAAAGCCAATATCTAGACCACCAGCCCCAGAAAATAGACTAATAACTTTTGGGAGAGGTTTACTCATCTGTGCTTAACTAAAATCCTCAACTTGATACAGCGCTTCAGTTTACCAACAACATACTCAAAAGTAACTGAATATAACATTGAAAGCCATCAGACTCTTGATGTGGGAAGTGGCGTTAGTGATAAAAACCGATCGCTCCCTTTGAAAAGCCCTCAGTCAAGCTTGTCCAAGCGAGCAAAAGAGAAGAAAATAGGGTAAGAGTTTTAGAAAAACTCAGTGACCTATTTCCCTACTCCCCAAAAATCGACTTAACTACTCACAGCTAAAACTTCCGGTTGTAACAATTCCGTCAGCAAAGATTCTGGACGTTGATCATAAGGCCAAGCAAAAGCATGGCGGAACGCCGCATCCTGACAAGCTTGCAGTTGCCGAAAATCAATCACATCTTGAGTAAGTAAATTTTCGTACTCAAACGGCAAACGAACATTGTGCAAACCAGCATTATCTGTACAGATAGCAATATCTACACCCGCCTCAAAACAGCGGTCAAACACCACCTTTAGTTGATGTAAATCATCCAACGTGCCAGTCTTCAGGTAAGTAGTAGGACAGACTTCCAGACATTGCTGACGCTCTGCTACCTCCTTTAATAACTCCGGGTAGAGCAAAGGAATTTGAATTCCGTGACCAATCCGCATTAAATAAGGCAACAATTCTGGGTAACAGCCATTTTTGGTTTCATACAAGTGACCCGTAGTTTTTAAACCCAGCGATCGCGCATACTTATATAACCCGACAAATTCATCCAAACGCTCGGCTACCTGAGAATCTCCCCCCGCCAAATCTACAGCGCACACATAATTCTTTGCTTGAGCCGCGAGGTCAACAATTGCTTTATTTACCTCATAAGGTAGCCGCGAGTGCATACACAGGATTTGGCTAGTCAGAATCTGATATTCGCTCACACGACTGGCTTTACCAACAATCTCTACAATCTGAGCCATTTGGTCAATCCGTTCTGATTGACTTAACTCTTCCGGTGTACGCAGATAAGGAGTGTAGCGCAGCTCTAAATAAGCCAAATTCTCAAAAATGTAAGCCCCGCGAATCAACCGATAGATGAAATACGGCAAAGTATCTGCTTTTTGCACGCTTTCTACCAAAGTATGCAATTCTAGATATTCATCGAGAGTATTACGCTCCCTTGTGTAAAATTCCTCAAAATCTGGATACTCAGGAAATTTTTGCCTCAACTCACCATGATGGCGTTGAAAGTACCGCCAAAGAACACGAGGAACAACCGATCCACCTAGATGGCGATGCAACTCCGCATATAAAGTCATAAAACCTCCCCGCTTAGGACGGAAACTTTCTCTAATTGTCCCTAAAATAGGTCTTTGTGAAAGGCTAAGTTGACAGCAGTCACGACCCCTGCCGATAATTGTAGTTTGTGTAAACTTTAACGCTTTTAATAAACCCTTGGCTAACGTTGTTGTAATCGGTGCGCAGTGGGGCGATGAAGGAAAAGGAAAAGTCACCGACTTACTAAGTCGGTCGGCTGATGTTGTCGTCCGTTACCAGGGGGGGGTCAATGCTGGGCATACAGTTGTTGTCCAAGGTCAAACCTTCAAACTTCACTTGATTCCCTCCGGGATTTTATATCCTGATACTGAATGCATTATTGGCTCTGGCACAGTCATCGACCCCGCAGTCTTGATTGAAGAACTAGACACCATTGAATCCCTAGGCATTTCCACCAAAAATCTGCTGATTTCAGAAACAGCCCACGTCACGATGCCTTACCACAGGTTAATTGACCAGGCATCGGAAGAGCGACGGGGAAGCAAGAAAATTGGCACTACTGGTCGTGGTATTGGACCGACCTATGCTGATAAATCAGAACGTGCTGGCATTCGAGTTTTGGATCTCATGGATTCAGAGGTACTCCAAGAAAAGCTCAACTGGACAATTATCCAGAAGAATGTCATTCTAGAAAGGCTTTACGAGCTACCGCCTTTAGATCCGGCAACTGTGATTGAACAGTACCAGTGCTATGCCGAGCGCTTGCGTCCCCATGTAGTTGATAGCTCTCTAAAGATTTACCAAGCCATCGAACAAAAACGTAACATTTTGTTTGAGGGTGCCCAGGGGACGCTTCTCGATTTAGACCACGGTACTTACCCCTACGTAACTTCTTCCAATCCCGTCGCTGGTGGAGCTTGTGTAGGGGCGGGTGTCGGACCGACCATGATTGATCGCGTGATTGGTGTGGCGAAAGCCTACACAACCCGTGTAGGAGAAGGACCCTTCCCGACAGAACTCGACGGCAAACTAGGAGAGTTACTCTGTGAACGCGGCGCAGAATTCGGAACAACCACTGGCCGTCGCCGTCGTTGCGGTTGGTTTGATGCTGTAATCGGTCGTTATGCTGTCCGGATCAACGGCATTGACTGTCTAGCAATTACCAAACTTGATGTCCTCGATACTATTGAAGAAATCAACGTGTGTGTTGCTTACGAAATCGATGGTCAAGGCTGTAATCACTTTCCTAGCAGCGCTCACCGATTTGCCCAATGCCGACCGATTTACAAAACCTTACCCGGTTGGCAAAAATCTACTGCTGAGTGCCGTTCTTTAGAGGATTTGCCCAAACAGGCACTAGATTATCTCAAGTTCCTAGCAGAGTTGATGGCCGTCCCGATTGCCCTTGTCTCCCTAGGAGCTAGCCGCGATCAAACAATCATCATTGAAGATCCTATCCATGGTCCTAAACGAGCGCTGCTAGACGCTAACGGTGCGCCAGTAACCTCGGAAGTTTAACTTTGGTTGTTTGTTGGCAGTAATTCTAACAACCAATAACCAACCCTCACGCTAGCCTTAATTACAAACCCTGAAAAGCAACTGAAATGGAAGTTACTGTTGAATGTCAAAAGCGACCGGAAGGCTCTAAGCCAAAAGCCTTACGCCGGTCTGGTAAAATTCCTGCTGTTCTCTACGGTCACCAAGGCACAGAATCAGTGTCACTGACCGTAAACGCCAAAACAGCAGAAACTTTACTCAAACAAGTTGATGTGAATCTTACACCGATTCAGGTAAGTATTCCTGATCTTCCCTGGAGCGGAAAAGCGATCCTGCGAGAAGTGCAGGCTCATCCTTGGAAAGGAAAGCAACTATATCACCTGAGTTTCTTCTCTCTGGCTAGTCAGGATAGCCTCCAAGTAGTTGTACCACTGCATTTAGTTGGAGAAGCAGTGGGAGTCAAAGAAGGTGGTGTTTTAGAACAGGTGATGACAGAAGTTCAGGTGCAGTGCGCTCCTGATAATATCCCAGAGTCGATTGAGATTGATATCTCTAATATGGAACTCGGATCGAGCTTGCACCTTCATGAGCTCGTTGTGCCAGAAAACCTCACTGTTATGGACGATCTGGAAAGAACGGTGATCAGTTTAGCTGCTCCTCCTGTAATCGCGGCAGAGCCAACGGAACAACAAGAGTCAGCAATGTCAGCAGAGCCAACCGAAGAAAAAGACTAAGGTTGGTTGAGTTACTTATTGGCACCAGGGAGAAATTTCCTCCCTGGTGTTATTTTTTATCTTAGTAACGGAGTACCAGAAAATCTAAATCCTGTTGGCGCAGCGGTGCCTAGCACTTCTTGGAAGCAGCTTACACCATAATTTTTGATTTGCTGTAGGAGGATGTCACTAAAACAAAGTTGAACTGGTAGGCGATCGCATATTTGATAAATTAAAGACAAATCTGGAGAAGCGTGACTTTAGTCCGGTTCGTAACATCCTTTTAGAACCCCCTGTGCTTTAAGCCAGAAGAGGGTCAATCGGCTAAACTTGTGATTGCAAGATTTGCCTGAAAAAAAGTCTTATGACAGAAAACAATAAACAGCCAAAGTCAGCTGATGTATTCGGCGTCGGCAATGCCATGGTGGATATTCTGGCGTTAGTGGAAGATGATTTTGTTCGGGAACATCACCTAACACCAGGTTCTATGACCCTCATGGATACCGAAAAGCAGGGTAAACTTCTCCACGACTTGGAACACCATTCCCTAGAATTGAGTTCTGGAGGCTGCGCAGCCAACACGATGATTGCCTTAGCTCAAAGTGGTGGTAGTGGCTTCTATTCAGGTAAAGTCTCCAAAGACACTAATGGTGAATTCTACCGTCAGGATCTGATTGAAGCTGGAATCCAATTTGATGTACATCCCACTCTGACATCCAGCGGACCGACTGGTACTTGTCTAGTTCTGACCACTCCTGATGCTGAGCGTACCATGTGTACCCATTTGGGAGTTTCTACGACCCTAGCGTCTACTGACATCGATGTAGATCAACTCAGCCGCTGCCAATACAGTTATATAGAAGGTTACCTCTGGGATGCACCCCATCCTCAAAAAGCCAGTCTCGAAACCATGGAGCAGTCTAAGCGTCACGGCGTCAAAGTAGCCTTTACTTTTTCTGATTCTTTCTTAGTAGATCGTTTTTCTGCTGATTTCCACAAGCTGGTTTCTGATTACTGCGATGTACTCTTCTGCAATGCTGATGAAGTGCGCCGCTTCTGCGAACTCGAATCCCTAACAGAGTGCGCTAGCAAAATGGGTGAATTAGTTGATACCGCTTTTATTACCGATGGCGCGAACGGTTGTCTGGTAGTGGAAAAACAACAGGTTAGCAAAGTGTCTGGATTTCCTGTAAAAGCTATCGATACTGTCGGTGCTGGAGATGCTTTTGCTGGTGGAGTACTCTTTGGACTCACCAATGGCTTCAGTACTCTACAAGCGGCTCGTTGGGGCAACTACCTAGCTTCCTGTGTAGTGCAAGTTCACGGTGCTCGTTTAGCAAAAAAATCTGTGGCTGATCAAGTTCAAGCCATTATTGGTAGCTAGGGAAGGACGCTAGTTCTTGTTCAACTTTTCGGGGTGCTTTTCTTTAAGGTTGACCTAATAAGTCAGTGATACTGAATCATCCCTGATCTTCCTCAAAAAGCACTCTCAGCTTGATAAATTGCTCAAAAAACTCTTATTAGCGGTAAAAGGGTTGATAGAAGCTAATTTGTGGGCAACGGCAGTGAAACAAAAAAGCAATATTTCTTGCCTAATCGAGCAGATGAAGCAGCCAGGGTTTTATCCTCACCCTGTCGAGGAACCAATTAAGCTGATTCAAACCCATATTTCCTACGTCTTTCTCACAGGTGATTACGTCTACAAAGTTAAGAAATCAGTAAACTTTGGCTTTCTGGACTTCTCAACCTTGGAACTTCGAGAGCATTTTTGCTTAGAAGAATTGCGGATCAATCAACCTAACGCACCTGAGATTTACCTAGAGGTTTTGCCAATCACTAAGACTGGCGAAAAGTTTTTCCTGGGTGATCAAGGAACTCCTGTGGAATATACGCTGAAAATGTGTCAATTTCCCCAGGATGCGCTGTTGCTCAAAATGTTCGAGCAAGGGAAGCTTACAGAAGCTCATCTGGAAGAATTGGCGCGAGTTGTTGCCCACTTCCATACCCAAGCAGCAACGAATGATTATATCCGTAGCTTTGGGGAACCCGCTAAAGTGCGTGAGGCGATTGAGGAGAATTATCAGCAAACGGAAAAGTATATCGGTGAACCTCAAACTCAACAGCAGTATCAGGAAACCAAGCAGTATACCGATACTTTTTTTGCTCAGCACCAGGAATTGTTAACCACACGTCTGCAAAACAACTGGATTCGGGAATGTCACGGAGATTTACACCTGGGAAATATTTGCTTATGGCATGACAAAATGCAGCTATTTGACCGCATTGAATTTAATCAACCTTTCCGCTTTGTCGATGTAATGTACGATGTTGCTTTTGTGGTGATGGATTTGGAGGCAAGGGAGGCTAAAGAGTTAGGGAATGCCTTTTTGAATACCTATGTGGAGCAGACTGGTGACTGGGAAGGTTTACAGGTATTGCCTTTGTACCTCAGTCGGCAAGCTTACGTACGGGCAAAGGTAAATTCTTTCTTAGTGGATGATTCTGATGTCCCGGAACAGGCAAAGCAAGAAGCCGCAGCAACGGCGTCTAAATATTACCGATTAGCTTGGGAGTATACAAAATTTCGACAAGGCAAGCTGATTTTAATGTCGGGTTTGTCGGGTTCTGGTAAAACAACGGTGGCACGGCAGTTAGCCCGACGCTTAGGAGCAATTCACCTTCGCTCGGATGCGGTTCGTAAACACCTCGCTGGCATCTCTTTGGAACAACGAGGAGGAGATGAACTTTACACAACAAAAATGAGCCAAGATACTTACAAACGCTTGCTTGAGTTGGGAATCAAGCTGGCAAGCCTCGGCTTCCCGGTAATTTTGGATGCTAAGTATGACCGTCTCTCGTTGAGAAGAGAAGCTATAGCAAAGGCAAATAATCACAGTTTGCCAGTACAAATTATCTGCTGTACTGCCCCGCAAGAGGTATTACGTGATCGGCTTTTATCGCGCACAGGTGATGTTTCCGATGCCACGGCTGATTTGCTGGAGCAACAAAAAGCAGCCTCTGAACCGTTCACGGAAGCGGAAAAACCACTGGTTACCACCTTGGATACATCCAAGTTTCCTCTAAAATCAGTAATTGAATCGGTTTACCACCTGATGGCAACAAGATGAGTACTAGAAAATCAACTTGGTCGTGATAATAAAAGACAGCTCAAGATTTTGCCGATGGTCGTTGATGGTCATTTCTTTGTAAAAATTATACGGAGGGCGCGTTTTTTCTCCAGCCTGAAGGAGAAAGGATTGACGACGCGCAATTATTAATGCGAAATGCTACGAATGGTTTCTCCCAGGGATTTTCTACCGCACTGCCGCTTTGGCTATTTTTTCTATTCTGTTTTTTCTTTTTGGGGTATCCAGTTCCTTTGAGTATTTTACTGGGTGCTATTGGCGGGTTAGCTGGTGGCTGGATAGTTGGCTGGTGGAACAGCAAAGATGAACAGACTCGAATTTCAGAGTTACAAGAGGAAGAAGAATCAGAGGAAGCCCCAATCAGATTGAAGGGGTTGCGCTCTGCTAAAAAGAAAAGAGATGCCAGTTATAAGAGGCGCTTACTCAAGGCAACATATGATGAGCTTAATCGTAGGATTCGCTATTGAACAATTTGCTCTTTGCCATTTTCTCTTAAGCTGCAACACTCTAGAATAATGTTTTTATTCCTCTCCAAGCTGTTGCCTATTTTCTTCTATCCTCTGGGGCTGGCTTGCATGCTGCTGTTTGTGGCTTTGGTGCTTGCCTGGAGGAACCCTCGGTGGGTGCCAGTACCAGTAGCTTTGGCATTGATCATTCTGTTACTGGCAAGTAACAGTTGGGTTGCTAATAATATAGTTAAATCTCTAGAGTGGCAAAATATCCCCTCAAAAGAATTACCTAAGGCAGAGGCAATCGTTATTTTGGGAGGTGCGACAAGACCAGCTTTTCCACCACGACCAACAGTGGATTTGAAAGAACAAGGCGATCGCATCTTCTATGGTGCCCAACTCTACCGTGAAGGCAAAGCTCCTTTAGTAGTGGCTTCGGGGGGTCGCATTGCTTGGCGCGGTGGGGGCCCTTCAGAATCCGTGGATATGGCACAGATTCTGAAAACTCTAGGTGTACCAGCCTCGGCTATTTTGCAAGATCCAACTTCTCTCAATACCCACCAAAATGCTGTCAATGTGAAGAAAATTCTGGAAGAACAAGGTATCAGTAAGGTGCTGCTAGTAACCTCAGCAATGCATATGCCTAGATCACTGGCAATTTTCCAGCATGAGGGTATTGAAGCTACAGCAGCGCCTACTGACTTCCTAGTAACTAAACAAGAAATTGAAGAAGTTGACAGTAGTAGCCAAGCTTTTCTACTCAGCGCCCTTCCAGATGCTGACCGCTTAGAAAAAACTACTAGCGCCCTCAAGGAGTACCTCGGTAGTATTGTCTATCGCCTCCGGGGGTGGTTGTAACCTAGAGGTTAGTTAGAGATTATCAATCCTATTAGTTCTTAGTGTCTTCATGCGAGAAGAATTACGACAAATTGCCCCCACTCCTCCGCCAGCAGCCGAGATTTTTGCTACATACCAGTTAACTCAAAATTTTTACCAAGAAACCCAATACCGAAAGGCTCACGAAAGCTATTGTGAATGGTATCGGGTGACCGCAGAACGCCACCAACGAGAGTTGCGCAGCATGCGAAACGACCTCAACCTATTTGGTTGGTTCTGTGGTCGCAACCGTTCCCACTAAAGTAAAATTAGGTCGAGTTTGCCTATCTCACGAGGATACGTCCGAAGCTGGAAGCTCAGTCACTTTAGTGCTGAGAGGAAAGCGATAGCGAAGCGGTAGCGAGTCTTCGAGCGTCGGTAGCGGTTTTAACCGCCTACAGTCTGCTTGTATTTCCATGGTTTCCACTGTGATATAAGTGTTGCTCACATGTGAGGTTTTACTGATTTGAAACAATTTCTGACTATAGTTTGCCAGCTTCAACCAAGTCCTGAGCAAGTCCTCAAAATAGAAGAACTGCTCAAAGCTTTTGCTGAGGGCTGCAACTATGCAAATCAGAACGTTAAAACATCGATAACCAGTAAGACAACTATCCAAAACTTGGTGTATCAATCCCTGCGAGAGCAGTTTGGACTGAGTGCCAATCAAGCCGTCAGAGTGTGTGCCAGAGTTGGAGCTAACCGAAAAACAGCAAAGCTCAAAGGTAGACCTGTTAAAGAATTTAAGCCTACCAGTGCTGATTATGACGCTAGGATTTTCTCGTTTAGGGAAAAAGATTGGGCGGTTAGCTTGACACTCCTCAATGGTCGGGAACACATCAGGATTGATGCCGGAAACTACCAGAGAGGAAAGCTCAAAGGTAGAACACCAACATCTGCCCAGTTGTGCAAACACCGTGACGGCAAATACTACATCCACATTCAGATCAAGGATGATGCACCCAATCCTGTTAAAACCCAAAACGTTATTGGTGTTGACTTTGGGCGGCGTGATGTCGCTGTAACCAGCAATGGGGACAAATGGGATGGAACTGGAATAACCAAAGCCAGAGATAAGTTTTCTAATGTCAGAGCTTCTCTCCAAGCAAAAGTCTCTCGTAAACGAGACGCTTCGCCAACGAAAGGCACAAGAACGACTCGAAGACGAGTTAGAAATATCTGGAAACGGCTGTCGGGACGTGAGAGGAGATATCAAACTTGGTTGAACCACACAATTAGTCGAGCAATCATTCGGGATGCCCTGAAGTCTGGTAGCCTTGTTGCTATTGAGGATTTGACTGGCATCCGAAACAGAAGCAATCAGCAACCTCGCAGTAAAACAGAGCGTAGACGCTCCAATTCGTGGGCATTTTATCAACTTCGACAGTTTCTTGAATACAAGGGTATTCAGTCTGGTGTTGAAGTAGTCGCCGTCTCTCCTCGATACACAAGCCAAACCTGCCATCAATGCCTGCGTATTGGCTTGAGGTCTGGAAAGCGGTTTGGGTGTACCAACAAGGGCTGTAACTGGCATGGAGATGCCGATGTAAATGGTTCTGAAATGATTCGTCTCGTGGGGCTGTCCGTAACGCAGCCTGAAGGCTCGAAGATTCTTAGCTGTGAACTCAGTTGGGACTCTTCAGGGCTATTGAAAGCTCCGTGTCTTTAGACCGGAGAAGTTTACACGACTTCTAATTCATCTTCACGGAAGTGCCCAATAAATTTGTCTTCAAATTTGACTTGTACTGGCAGATTGGCACTGACTGGTCTGCCTTTCCACTCCACAATGACTGAACTCACCTGTCCCTCCCGTCCCTGAATATCTAGGGGCTGGTTTTTGTGGGCAGGATGGTGGTAAACAATGACAGATTTCATAACTCGGACGCGATCGCCAACTTTCATAGGTGAAGCTCGTGTTCTCTTTGACAGCCTAAACTCAGCAGGAACATGCCCTGGCAGCCTTACTATTTTTGCACAGCATCGCTCTTTCCTAACTCGGTGATTACCTCGGTATCTAAGGCGATTTTGTGAAGTGAACAGTATTACTCCTAACAAGGGCTTCTAGCATGGGGCTGAGTAAGACTAGATCTACTTAAACAGAAGCGGCAGCAATCAATAAAGCTGGAAGTCGCTCTGGAATCCAATCTTACCACGATGGTTGTCCCCCAGATTAGTTTTTTCTAGAGCCTAGATTTTCTAGCTAACTCTTGAGGGCAGAGATATTAATCTAAATCCTTGTGGGTAAAAGCCTTAGCCTTTTGACCAACGTAAGTAGCCGCAATATGACCCTTACCAGTAACTTGATACTTGTAAGTCACTAATCCTTCTAACCCCACCGGACCACGAGGCGGCAACTTGTGGGTACTAATGCCTACCTCTGCCCCAAAACCGTAGCGGAAGCCATCGGCAAAACGAGTAGAACAATTGTGGAAGACGTTGGCGGCATCGACTTGATTAAGAAAAGTCTCGGCAGCAATTTGGTTTTCAGTGACAATGGCATCGGTATGACCAGAACCGTAGTTGTTGATGTGTTCAACTGCCTCTGTAAGGGAATCTACCACTTTAATCGAGAGAGTTAAATCGTTGTATTCAGTAGACCAATCCGCCTCTTGAGCAGGTGAGATAGTCAAAATTTTGCAGGTTGCCTCGTCTCCTAATAATTTAACCTGGCGTTCAGTAAGAGCCGCTGCTGCCATAGGTAAGAAAGTTGGTGCAATTGCCGAGTGAACCAGGAGAGTTTCAATGGCGTTGCAGACGGCTGGGTATTGAGTTTTCGCATCAACCGTAATGCTTACTGCTTTGTTTAAGTCAGCCGCTTGGTCAACATAGAGATGACAAATACCATCAGCATGACCAAGTACGGGGATTCGGGTATTCTCCTGGATATACTGAACAAAAGAATTGGAACCTCTAGGGATAATCAAATCGAGGTATTTATCTAGTCGCAAGAGTTCCCGTATTTCCTCTCTAGTTGTTAGCAACTGGATAACGGCTGGATCTATTGCTGTTGTTTTTAGTGCTTGGTGAATTACTTTCACCAGAATTTCGCAAGAACGAATTGCTTCTTTACCGCCTTTGAGGATGACACCATTGCCTGATTTAATTGCCAGGGAGGTAATCTGAATCAAAGCATCGGGGCGGGCTTCAAAAATGATACCTAACACACCAACTGGACAAGTAACTCGCTTGAGGATTAACCCCTCATCTAGTTCCCGATGAATTTGCACCTTGCCCACCGGATCCACAAGTTTGCCAACATCACGTACACCTTCAATTGCTGCCAATAACTTGGTTTCGTCCAACTTCAGGCGGTTATACAGTGGTTTGGCAATTCCCTCTGCCTCAGCCGCTTGGCAATCTGCTACGTTCGCTGCCAAGATTTCGGGCATCGCAGTTTCTAAGGCTTGGGCAATGGCTTCAATAGCTTGGTTTCTCAACTCTGTTGGTAATACTGCGAGTTGCCTTGCCGCTTGACGGGTGGCTTGAGCGATCGCATTTAGAGGTAGGGAGGCAACTTGAGGGGCTGTCATGATTAAGGAGTTAATACTGAAAAATGCTGATTTATCTTTAAATCCTAACGGCTGGTCTGGATATTCTGACTAATTTGAGGTTCCGTTTCCTCTGCCTCGTAGTAGCAGTAGCAAAACGACTTAAATTTATTTAGAAATGGGCGATACTGGTTTCGAACCAGTGACCTCTTCCGTGTGAAGGAAGCGCGCTACCACTGTGCTAATCGCCCGCGACTTTTTAATTTAACACACAGCAGCAGCTTTGGCACGGGGTCGCTTTGCGTTTGCGTAGCCTTGCCCTCTTCTCAAGCGTTTGTAGAGCATAGCTGAAGGGCAAATGGGAACCACCCTTGGCATTGCAGTCGATGTTGCTCAAGCCCCCCTGTGATACCCAAAAAACTCAAAATTGAGTGTGTCAGTGGTATCAAACAAGAAGCGTCAAACTTGAACGCGAAAAGGCTGTGTCGCCATTGAAATCACAGAGAGCGGATAATGCTACTTGAAGCATCGGGGTAGGCTTGAACGTTCCAGCTTTAGCGGTTAAGACTGGGAGCAACAGAAGCCAAGTAGTTTCGGAACACCTGGCGGGCATTTTTATGTTCACCAGATGGGGTTAAATTGCAAAGGAACCAGATAGGTTGGCTCTGATAACATCTTGGTTCATCAGTTGCAATTAATCGAGCAAGGTGTTCGCAATTCCAGCCCGGAATTGTATACTCCCAGCTACAAAAAACACTGAGTGCATATTTTAGCCGCTCAATAGTTTGGTTTGGCTCAAAAGTAATATGGTCAATGCCAACAACAAACTTTGCATTTTCTCTTTCAAAAGAACGTAATCCACGACCTGTATCAAAGATATGCCTGTTTGACAAACCGATGCCATAGTGCCAAAAAGGATCGAACGGGTTTTGCCAATTAAGAAGACGACCATATCGCCTGCTTGATGGATCAATAAAGCGATTAATTTCATCGATTTTCTTATCAATCAACTTTCAAAAACCCTCCAAGAAGTGGCTAGCAGGCTCTACAGTGAAATCTCTGTTAAGGCAATAACAAGGCTGATGATAGCTAATCTGATGCGATTGCCAACTAACTCAAATATTTTACTGGGTTGAGTCTTCGTCAAAGTCTTTCTTAATCTCGCGAATCGCCTCTTCTAAATCTTTGGAATTAAGCCACCCAACATAACCACCAAAATGGCATGTATTTTTGCTATCAAATATATAAACATGATGAATTTTTAACTGATTTATGAACAACCGAAGGCTGCCACTACCATCCTTAAACTTTACGTAAACTGAAGCTTTATCAGTATACAAATCGAAAGAAATATTAGTAATTCCTGGTACTTCATAGAGACGCTTAATTGCCTTTTCCACCATACTTCTCTTTGGTGGTGGTGTAGGTGGTTTGGGTTCATCTTTTTTTGTTTTTGAAGTAAAAGGGAAAAATTTAAATTCAAACATTACTCGAAATCCGTTGTATCTTTTGAGTAAACAACAAGTATTAGTGCGCTATCTCTTTAAGATTTTTTCTTTTCTTGTTGAAAAATAACCACAATATAAATAATTAGTGCTAAGTTAACATAACTTCGCTCATAGCCTGCTATCTCTTATCGGATAACCCTAAAATATACTCGTCTTTACCATGACGCTCCGGAAATTGGGAAACTGAACATCAACTTTCAATCAATTTTCACCAATCCCTCTTCCTGAGCTAGCTTAAGATATCCTGATTACCTTCATACGTAGCTGCACTGTATCCACCATCTAGAGCAAGTTTTTGGTGATTATTTCTGAACCAGTTTGCATTGCCTGCGATCGCAATCTCTTCATGTAATCTCGTACTTTTATAAACCCACTTAACATTTGAATGGGTGATAATAATAAGTTGAACAGTTAACCGCGATCGCATGCAGTCGTTATACCCAAATAAATCTGTAAGGCTTCTGTCTATAGGGTTAAAAACAACGGCTAAACCACCTTAAGTATCTTGCGAATATTCATCCCATAAAGTAGTAGTTTGATGCAGACTCTGATGATTACCATTGCCCAAAATGAGGTGATCTAAAAGAGAAATATTAAGTATTTGCGCTCCTTTCAATAACTGTTCAGTCAAGTTAAGGTCTTCCCTACTAGGTTCCACACTTCCCGTAGGATGATTGTGAGCAATAATCACCCGCGTTGCCCCTTGGCGCAATACTTCTCGGAAAATATCACGGGGATTGGCTAAAGTCTCAGTCGCTGTGCCAATGGTAATTACTTTAGTGCCCAGCAAGCGATTCTTAACATCAAGCAGCAGTACTGCAAATCTCTCCTGAGTTTGCCACATTAAATCGTGACTCAGGGCGGCGGCTGCTGTTGCTGGACTATCAATTACCGTGCGTTCTGTTGGTCTAGTCTGAAACGCCCGTTTTCCCAATTCAACCGCCGCCAGAATCGTTGTTGCCTTGGCTGGCCCGATGCCATGAATCTCCATTAACTCCTGAGGGTTGATGTCTCTTAACACCTCCATCGGGTCACGCTGGTCTTGGCTTAACTGCCGTAAGATATACTGTCCTAAACCTACTGCTGAGAGCTTGCCTTTACCTTGACCTGTGCCCAACAAAATTGCGATTAATTCCGCTGTTGTTAGATTTTTGGCTCCTACAGCGAGTAGTCGCTCACGGGGACGCTCGCTGGAGGGAATATCAGCAATTCTCAGGCTATAAGTCATAGATGCACACTTTATAAGACTCAACCGCAAGGGTCTTATTATTAGTAATCCCTTTTTGCGTCTCTTAAGCTACATCCAGAGCCAAACAAATCAATTTTAAGAACTAAGGGCTGGTAATTGATAAATATTGGCAGCTTTAAGCATGTGATAAGTAATCAGCAACTGCGTGAGGGCTAGAGGGTAGCTTTGGAGTGTTTCTCCTGTTGTCCCTACTAATTTTCCAATGTCTTGATTACCTTCAAGGCTACAGAATTTACCTAGGTAAGGAACATCATTACACAAGATCCGTTCCAATTCTTTGACCTGTTCGCTATTAGCATGACCATCAATTTCTAAAACATCAACCGGTTTACCCATATCCCGGTCAAGTTCTAAGCGAATTGCTGAACTTAAGTGAGACTTATTCGGGTCAAGAATTCTGGTAAAGTCTGGGTGCGGTATGTTAGGTCTGAGTACTAAGCGCACGTTAAGCATAAGGTCACTTTGATCATGTCCCTCCTGGGGTGGGTAGAAACTAACAACAATGTCTGACCACTTGCGTTGGGGACGGATGAATGCCTCTGAATCAGATTCACGCTTCCTTAGCTGTTCGAGAACCTGTTCCTCGGTATAACCACGCTTACGAGTATCGCGATTAACTTTCCATTGAGAGCGTAGAGTTTCTGGTGGGGCCAAATATACTCTGACATCGTAGCAATCGCGTGTCCCGCGAGTAGAATAGCCCAGCAGCCCCTCGACAATGACAAACTTTTTTGGCTTAATGTATTCTGGCGGGTCAAACTCGCCGCTGGTGTGGTTATAAATCGGCTTGAGGATTGGTTGTCCGGTGCGTAGCAGGCTTAGGTGCTGCTGAATAATATCTAGGTAGTTACAGTCGGGATGTAATGCCGAAATCCCTATCTCAGATCGCTGCTTACGGTCGTAGCGGTGATAATCATCTGTACAGATTACTGTAACCTCTTCTGCCCCTAGTACTTGAGCAATTCCCCGCGTCAGGGTGGTTTTTCCTGCGGCGCTATCACCGACGATGCCAAGAATGATGGGGCGATTAGTCATGGTTTTTCTTGCAGCTGGGGCTGGTTGCTAGAGATGATATCCCGAATAGCTTTAATTCTAGGAGGGAAGGGGAAGCGAATCAATCCCACTAATCTTCTAACTAGCAAATGATCTTCTGACTCAAAGTCAGAAATCACTAAACCCCATCTAGCGATCGCTTACTTATTTTGCCGCAGACTTTTTGGCAATTTCATCAGTCTTGGCGGCCATAATAAAGTCGTTCTTATGCAGTCCAGAAATAGCGTGAGTCCACCAGGTTACTGTCACTTTGCCATACTCAGTAAGCAAAGCCGGGTGGTGCCCTGCTTCTTCTGCTGCTGCTCCCATGTGGTTGGTAAACTCTAGGGCACTCTTGAAATCTGGAAATTGGAAGGTACGCTCTAAGCGAGACTCTCCCTGTGGTTGAATCATTTTCCAGTCAGGAATCTGAGGCTTGAGTTCGCTAATTTCTTGCTGGCTAACTGGTTGCGAGTCTTTGGTGCAAGCCTCGCATTTTTGCTGTGTTAGTTGTGCCATAGAACTCTCCTTCTATTTGTGGCTGTTCACACTGCCTAATTTACGAGGCCCAGTGATTATGAGCATCTATCAAAAGATGGGCGGTACTGGATTCGAACCAGTGGCAGCCTGCTTGTAAGGCAGGAACTCTACCGCTGAGCTAACCGCCCGGTATACGATACTTAGGATAACACGAGAATGGACAAAAATGCCTTCTGGTCAAACACATGATCGCATTACGCTGTGGAGTTTACCAGTAGTAATGGGCTTAACCCTAGTGCTGACAAGGAGTAGTGACCTCACGTTGCTGGTATCGGGAGGGTTTCTGTTTAGTGGTTTGATGTTGAGTCCTGACCTGGATCTTTATTCGCGGCCTTTCAAGCGGTGGGGTTGGTTGCGCTGGATTTGGATTCCTTACCAAAAGGGAATGCGCCACCGCTCAATGCTATCTCACGGGCCAATTATTGGTACAACTTTACGGATAGTTTATCTTGCTAGCTGGATAGTTGGCTTAGGGGTGCTGGGGTTAGTTATTATTGATTTATTCCGGGATGTGTCTTGGAGTTGGCAACAGGTTACTACTGAAGTGATCGCCTTTGTTTTTAAGTATTGTTGGCAGCTCGTTGGTCTGTTTGCAGGTTTGGAAATGGGGGCAATGACTCATTCTCTATCTGACTGGACTAATTCTGCCTATAAACGCTGGCAAAGAGCAAGGCAAAAGTCAAAGGGATTGTTAAGTAACAGCAAGAGCTCATCTTCTAAGCCTCGGACTAGGAAACCCACTACTAAAACTCAAAGGCAAAAGAGCAAAAAGAAAAAGAGCTTTCTGATTGGCAGAAAACGCAAATCGCGCTAACAATAGTTGAGTGGTTTATCGGTTTGTCTCGATGTCCCTTTCCCAGGAACTACCCTCAGAGAAGCCCTCCTCTGCTACTCTAGAAGCTCTACAAAAACTGATTGATGTCGTTGCTCGGTTGCGATCGCCTGATGGTGGTTGTCCTTGGGATTTAGCTCAAACCCCCCAAACGCTAATTCCTTATGTGATTGAAGAGGCCTATGAGGTGGTAGAGGCAATTGGCTCTGGAGAAACAGATGCGATCGCAGAAGAATTGGGAGACTTACTGTTGCAGGTGGTACTGCAAGCTCAGATTGCTACAGAAGAGGCTCAGTTTACTCTAACAGAAGTTGCTCAAGGTATTACTGAAAAGCTGATTAGGCGTCATCCTCATGTTTTTGGAGATGTCACAGTTACGGGTGTCGAGGAGGTTCGCCAGAACTGGGAGCAAATTAAGGCTGCTGAAAAAGGAGAAACGGTGGCACAAGCTCAGTTACTGAGCGCTAAACTAAGTCGCTATGCTAGAACTTTACCCCCTTTAATGGCAGGGATGAAGATTTCTCAGAAGGCTGCTACGGCTGGTTTTGAATGGGAGAATGTGGCAGGTTTCTGGGCTAAGTTTCAGGAAGAATTAGCCGAATTCCAAGAAGCAATTGAGTACAAAGATAAAACTGAGCAGCAGGCAGAATTGGGAGATGTATTGTTTACTCTGATTCATCTCGCCCGCTGGTACGACCTCGACCCAACAGCGGCTTTACAGGAAACCAACCGGAAATTTATTAAGCGTTTATCAAAAATAGAGGCAGTTGTAGACCGCCCTCTCTCAGATTACACCTTGGATGAGTTGGAAGCTCTCTGGCAGCAAGCTAAAGTCCAACTGGCACAAGAGAGTTGATGTCTCCGGTATTTTTATTCAGGGAAAGTAAAATTTGTCAAGCCAGTGAATGACAGTTTGACAGGGGGTCTGACCCTCCACCTCCCCCCCCCTTAAGGGAGACTCATATTATAAATAAGTGAGTTATATACTGCCCAATGCCACAAGTTCGTCTTATACCAGGTGCTATCTCCGAGTTATTTGCTCAGGCCAGTTACTCCGGTAAGCTGACGCTTGCTGATCGATACGGTCTGATGGCGGCAATGTTAGAGGATTCAATTACTCAAGAAGAAAGAGACTCAATTGATCGGTTGATCCACGCTCTATGCCGAGGGCGAATGAAAGTGGTAGATGAACTTTCGGCGATTGGCTGTTCTTGAGTAATGAGTTTTAGTGATTTTACCTAGAGGTGGTCAAGGCTATTTAAGATATTTGCCACCAATACGGACAGTTAATGCTATAGTTATATCTTCTCTTGATCATCAGGGTTAACTAAGGTGAGTCAACCTCACCTAATACAAAAAAAGAGTGTGTTCTGCAGAAAGCCTTACGGGTGCTTGTCTAATAGCTAGTTGCCTGGAGTAGATATTTCGCTGAACTATTAAGAGCAATCGTGTTCAAGTGTGTCCAACCGGTTGCAGCTGCACTTATGCAGCCTAAATCAGCTTGCGCGACTATTGGTTCAAAGAAACCGCGTAGGCTGGTTTTATGTGAGCGATAGACCTTTTGTTTGTACCTCAGACCAGGTTAGCTCGCTTTCAACATAAGTTTTAGCTAGGTTGATGAGCAAAGGAAGATAGTCATTTCCTTCGAGCTTAGTCATCATGGTGTGAGGGATATTTAATTCTCGATCAAAGCAGTAATACCAAGATTGCGCTCGATATTTGAGTATCGCGGCAAACAAGTTTTGTTGTTCTTGAAGATTTGTAGCGCGATCGCTTTCGCTAGCAATAATTAATGTGGGAGTTGCGGGAGTGTTTTGGGCACGGTTGAGAATCTCGTTTCCCATATCGAGAAAAACTTCTAAGGCAGGAATCGCAAAACCCTCATAACCAAAGCTCCCTGGGTTATCTTTGTTAAGCCACTCGTAGTAGAAGGGCAGGATTTGCACTAGCCAATCTACGATAAGGTTAGTGCTACTTAAGTAGGGAGCAAATAGTAAGGTTTTTTCAATTTGTTCTTGCTGTTTTAGAGCTAACCAAGCCGCTATAGTTCCCCCACTGGAGTAACCCCCCAGAATTAGTTGTTTCCCCAAAGATGCGGCTTGTGTCAACCAATGTTGCGCGAACCGTTGATATAGTTTAGGGCTAGTTGGCAGAGGGGGAGGATTATCGCCGTTCCAATTTCCAGCAACCCCATGGCCAGGTAGCAGTGGTACTAAGACATTGTAGCCTTCCTGAAAAAAAGCCTCTCCGAGTGGTTCAAATTGGTAAGAACCAGCAGTAAATCCGTGAAAGAAGAGGAAAACCTTTGGGGTGGGATGAGGGTGGAAATAAAATTTAGAGCGACACTTATCATTCAGTATAGGTAAAGAGTCCTCAAAAGCTCTAGTTTGCTCAATAATGGCGGTTGTAGTAGTGGAGTAATCAGCCATGTGTAGCTTAACTAATGGGTGCTTGAGAGTGGATAAGTTTGGTATTTAGTGTGGGCTTGAAAATTGCTGATGGAAAATCGAGCTTCATAGACCATAATCTGGCTGATACTCTCAATTTTCCATTTGCTCTTGGCGAAGAACCCCGGTGTCACTTCAAGGGTTATAGAAGTTAACCGATGATTACAGGAATCTCTGTGGCTTGACCATTCTCCTGGCTTTTCTGTTCTACTGTTGAAGTGTCTTCTGCCAGAATTGGCATCTTGGAACCGAGATCAAAGCGATAACCGTGGGGCAAAATATGAAGCTTGACTCCACAGAGTGCCAAGTCCTCATCTCTCAAAATTTGGGATAGATTGCTGTAGGTAATGTCAGCCATATCAACGACAGTAACTGCACCTTCGCCAACAACTTCCAATTCGTTATCCCTTACTATCGCTGCTGTATTTTCGTCAATGCCAAATCCTAAAGTAACAGGCTGCTGCGCGATGGCTGAGAGCAAACGTCCGATGCGTCCACGTTCGGCGAAGTGCTGATCAATAACCACTCCTGGTAAGAAACCCATACCAGGTTCCATTTTAACAATTTCTACCCGTGGATTTGTCTGAGAGTCTCCTTCCACAATCATCATATCTGGCATCATCGCTGCACCGGCACTGGTTCCGGCGATGACGATTCCCTCAGATAGGCGTTTGTGAAGCAGTCTATCAATCTCAGTATCCTTCAAAATACTGGTAATGCGAGCTTGGTCTCCTCCGGTAAAGAACACCCCTGTTGCCTTCCTAATCGCTTCTAATGCTCTCGGGGCATTGGCATCTTCCCGATAAAGAGTATCAATGATTTGGATTTCTTCAACTCCCAGTCTCTCAAATACTCTGATGTAGTCATCGCCTACTTCCCTCGGCATTTCTGTTGCCACCGTCATCACAACGATTTGTGCCTTGAGGCCACCAGCACGGCGAATGAACTCTCGCAAGATCTTGCAATCGCCTTCTTTGTCTTCTGCCCCACCAATAATCACTAACTGCCCGTCGCTCTCACTCAAAGCCATATGAGCCTCGTTTTTTAGGTAGACAGTATCAACAGTAAATGAGTAAGAGTAAACGCTCAAACTATCTTTTGGTAGATTTTTATACAGAAATTTTTACTTTCTTGTGTTGTCCTTAGCTTGATTACAAAATAAAACATTCTATTTCCGGTAGATACCCGAATACTAAATCAAATTTATTTAGTATTAGTGGGCAATAGGGATTCAGCAAAGAAATCGGGTATCTAGGTTTTCTGTTTCGTAGTTATCAGTGATGCAAAAAAGACCGTCTATGTTGAAGGTCTAATTAGGAGCGTCTCTTGGATTTAGCGTCGGATACCAGCTATTCACGGTGGTTTCTTCTTGCTATTTCCTAACTAGATCTGCCACACATAATCAACTTGCTCAAAATGAAGCGAGCCCGTTCTAGGGGATAATGCCTAGGTTTGCCGTCGCAAACAATTTGGTACTCATCGCTGTACTCACCGTCGCCGTAGCCAGAAATTAGTTTCCGATGAAAAGCTTGTTCGGCTAGTCTTTCTACTTCATCCCTGAGAGATTCCTTATTAAGAGATTCTTGTGTACTGTTCATCTCCTGCTGTCTCCTGCGAGCTTTATTTCAATTTTTAAAATACACCAATTTCTCTGTCATCTCCCCAAAGCGACAGTTTTTTTTACAGAAATTATCTCTAGTCGAATGGTACTAACTAAAACTGAAGCAGCAAATAGTCGTTTGTCGTTAAAAACTCTACCTAGGGGGTGGTTCTCTCCCCTCATCCCCCCCCACCCCCAGCAGAGGAATTACTCTGTTCGGCTGAAATTAATTCTCTGCAATAAGTGCTATCTATCTATGGTCAATAGATAGCTAACTGGGGATATTGACTCATTTATTTTGCCCCTCTCATGGAAGCAAATTTTTCAGAAAAAATGAGTAAAAACACGATAAAGAACGGAACAATTAACTCCTTTTCCCTGATTTCCGTAGTCCCTAGTTAATTTAATCTCAAAGATGTCTCGGGATAGAGGAAAATACAGCAGCAATTAGATTAACCTTGATTGGGGTAGAGATTGTTTGGGTAATTAGTCCAAACGGAGGGAATCAATGTTAATAGAGCAAAATGCTGATGTGTTTCGCATCAATGCTCGCAAGAGTGATGCTTTTGATATTTTTAATCTCAAGTATTACGAGGGCGCTAACCCCTATCTGGAAACAACAGCACTAGTCTTCGATTTTGCCCTGACTGGGTATCTGGAACCTCTGCCACTTCAAGATTACCTCTCGGTTATTAGCAAAAAGTATCCCCAGCTGCGTGATCAGACTTATGACTCTTACGCCCATTTGTTTGCTCAGACAGTGTCGGAAGTGGGCAAACTTGATATGGGACTGCACCTTGCGGGCTGGAACCTGAAGCCGCAAGAAGACCATGCCAAAATTAGCATACAAGCTCTCCATGCTCGCACTCAAAGAGCGGTTGTTTATGCTGTTTGGGACTGGTTTGAAGCCATCAATCAAGATAATGATTTTCCTGTTGAGGAGCAAATTAGAGCGCTGCAAACCCTATTCCGGCGCTCCGTATACGGAGGGCCAACTATCTATGCTTTGTTAAGAAAAGCTCACGAAAAAGCTATTCCTGCCTTTTATCTATGGGACGAAGGGCTGATGCAATATGGATATGGCAGAAAACAGGTTCGCGGTTCAGCGACAACATTTGACAGCGACAGCCATTTAGATTCAGACTTTACCACTCGCAAGGATGACTGTAAGGCTTTCTTAGGTAACTTAGGTTTCCCTATACCTAGAGGGAGTATTGTCAGTTCTCTAGAGGCAGCCTGGAGTACAGCAGACGAAATTGGCTATCCAGTAGCAGTTAAGCCGGTGGTTGGCCATAAGGGAATTGGGGTAACGGCTGCTGTGCAAGACGCCGAAGAACTCGAATTTGCTTATAATCGGGCATTAGAAGCGATTATCGAGGGTCAAGCAGTCGAGATCATTGTTGAGAAGAGTATTAAAGGCTCAGACTTTCGTTTACTTTGCGTTAACGGTAGATTTGTTGCCGCTACAGAACGCCGTCCCGCATCTGTTATTGGTGACGGACAATCTGCAATTGAAGAATTGATTGAGCGCGAGAATCTAACGCCAGCACGCCTGGACACTCCCACTTCACCACTAGGCAAAATCCTGACGGATGAGTCAATGCTAATGTACCTGACAGAACAAGGCTTATCGTTAGATAGTGTGCTAGAGAAAGACCGTCTTGTCTATCTGCGTAAAGTTGCTAACCTTTCTTCTGGAGGCTTAAGTATAGACGCCACCAGCACAGTCCATCCTGAAAATATTATTCTGGCACAAGACGTTGCCCAACACTTACGGCTTACCTGCCTAGGTATTGATGTAATTGCACCAACTCTGTCAAAATCGTGGAAAGATAGCGAATTTGCTATTTTAGAAATTAATGCTGCTCCCGGCATTTCTATGCATTTGCGACCTGCCGTTGGAGAAAGTATTGATGTCCCCTCGCGTATCCTCGAAACTTTTTACGAGCGAGGTACAGATTCCAGAATACCGATTCTCACTTTCAATCGGATTTCTATCTCAGAACTCCAAGAAACCATTGACCACATTCTTCTGCAACACCCCCATTGGGTAATTGGGGCAGTTTGCCGCGATGCAGTTTTTGTCAATCGAGCTGAAAAAATTCTCAATAAGAGTTACAACAACAACGTCCAAAATTTGCTGCGCAATCCCAAGCTTAACTTGTTAATTGCCGAGTATCGGGCTGATGTCTTGGAATACGAAGGAATGTTCTACCAGGGTAGTAACATGGTGGTTTTGGATAATCCCACAGAGACAGAGATGATTCTGGCGCAGTATGTCTTCGACGACTCAACAGTAGTTGTCAGAGAAGGAAATCAAATTTCAATTAGACGCAAGGGGTTAATGGAACACTACACTTTGGGTGCTGTTGAACCATTTACGCGAGTCTACCTCAAGGAAATTGGGACAATTGTCTAAACCACGGTGGGGGCACAAACAGGAAGTGCCCCGACGAACTTACCCTATGGTTTCTTGTAAAGCTGCAATAACTTGATCATGAATACTGCCATTGCTGACAATGACGCCTTGGTTATCGGCTAGCTTGGCACCCAAAGAAAAGTTGAGGGGTTTACCGTACATATCCGTGACACGGCCACCAGCTTCCTCAACCACAATCGTCCCCGCTGCATGATCCCAAATTTTCTCTCGGTAGTCAGGAGATTTCGGGGAAGGTAGGCGTAGGTAGAGAGCAGCTTGACCAGATGCAACTGCACCATACTTAGCTTGAGAATCCATCCGTAGTGAATCGGCGGTAATCCCTACCGCCTTGGCTACTGCATCCTGGCGTGAATGGTCACCGTGACCAGATTCTACGCTTTCTACAAACCGCAGATTTGCTAGATCGTCGGCAGCAGCAACTCGAATCGGTCGGGGTGTCCCTCCGGCCAAGGGAAGCATAATTGCTCCTTGACCACGTACTGCAACAAATAAGACACCGCGCTCACCGTTGGGTTGATCTAAGGCTAAGGGCAATGCTGGACAGGCGAGAACACCCAGTTTGACCTCACCCTTTTCTACCAACGCCAAAGCCACTGCATATTGGTCTTGACGGAGAAACCCTTTAGTGCCGTCAATGGGGTCTAGTGTCCAATAGCGAGGTGCAATTTCACTATTACCTCGGTTAATCCAGCTAAGTACTGCTTCAGGGTTGGCTTCACCAGTTAAAGCTTGCACATAGTTAGTTACTTGCTGCAATTGGGCAGCCATCGATGGTTCACGCAAAGCCGCAGCATCTTCTTCGCCCACCACTGGGTCATCAGGAAACGCAGCAGCCAGTGCTCGGCAAATCACTGCTTGAGAGCCAAAATCTGCTACGGTTACAGGACTTTTATCACTCTTTTCAATGGCTTCAGGTACTCTCTCCTGACGGACTTTTTCGCACAGTTTCGCTGCTGTCAATGCCGCCTCAATGGCAACCTGTCTCTCTTTCTCATAAGACATCGTGGATGATTATCTCCTTAGTAGTTAATTTAAATTCCCAGAGGAGCAGTCGGCATTTACACCCTGTACAGCTTCCAAGTTAACTGGCAGGAAAAAGATCTGCCAAGGCAATCACTAGATAAAAACTCCCTGTCATTAGAATTTTCTTCTTTTTCGTAGGCAAAAGATGGCTTTGAGCGATCAGGAACAGAAGACTATAGCTGCTGCACGAATCAAAATATCACTGGCTTTTCTTTTAGTAATTCCCAAATATAGATGGCATTGCGTGTCGTTCTGAGGTCGCGATAGGCAGTTGCGGCAACCCCGCCTGTAATGTAGTAGGGAATACTTAGTATTTCAAAAATTCAGTTTAGCAGTGTGGCAATTTACCTGCAGTCAAACCTCCACATTGATGCGTCACTCGTGGCATTTAATACAGGTAACCACTTGCGGTCTAATACTCATTGGGCAAATTGTTCTGCGTATCTTTCACCGTCAAGCAGGCAATTATTAACCAGGAAAGGAGTTATGCAAACACAGGGGATATCGGGGTACAAACTGTGCTTGCGTAACTTCTAAGAGTGATTGGCGCATTTTAAACGGATGCTGGGTCTGAATTGATTCCCCACTCTTGATTCAGAAAATGCTTGTACATATTTTCCTTGTGCATCGCTAGCTTATAAAACTCAAGCAAAAACTCTCTTGCTTGTTCACCGGACATACGCTCTACTTGGTCGGTAAAGGCTCTCAGTTGAAACTCTTGCTCTAAAGACAATTTGGCTGGCTGATTCATAATTAGTTTCTCCGTTGCTATCAACGGCTCTTATTTAGTTTACGTAAATTTCTATAAACAAATGTAACAATTATTTACAAGATCTTCAATACGTCTTTTGGTGTAGTCTCCGATTTTTAAGGTGGGGCATCCCGCACATGGGCTGATTCTGTCACCTTATCCCTCAAAATAAAACCAGTCCCCTTTTTAAGAACTAGCCAGTGTCCATGGATTTGAGTCTGTGCATGATTGTCAAGAACGAGGAAATGTCTCTGTCTGATGTTTTGAGTAGCGTCAGGGATATTGTGGACGAGATGGTAATCCTAGACACTGGTTCCACAGATCGCACGGTTGAGATTGCTAAAGAATTCGGTGCTCGGGTTGAGTACTTCAAGTGGTGCAATGATTTCTCTGCCGCCCGTAATCAAGCGCTTAAATATGTACAGGGTGAGTGGATCCTAGTTCTGGATGCAGATGAAGTGCTCACACCAGAGGTTGTACCAGAAATCAAGCAGGCAATCCAGCAGGAAAGTTACTTGGTGATTAATTTAGTACGTCAGGAAGTGGGTGCTGCTCAATCACCTTACTCCCTTGTTTCTCGCTTATTCCGCCATCACCCAGAGGTTAAATTTTCTCGCCCCTATCATGCCATGGTGGATGACAGCGTTGCTCAGTTGTTACGGAAGGAACCTCATTGGCAGATAATTTCTTTACCTACAGTGGCAATTAAGCACTACGGCTATCAGCCAGAAGCGATCGCAGCATTGGATAAACACACTAGAGCACGGCAAGCCATGGAAGGATTTCTGGCTAACCATCCCAACGACTCTTATGTGTGCAGCAAGTTAGGAGCACTTTATATTGCCATTAATCAGTTGGAGCAAGGAATTGAACTACTAGAGCGAGGCTTAAGAGCTACTGAGATAGATGTGAATGTGTTATTTGAGTTGCATTACCATTTGGGTAATGCTTATACGAACAAGCGCCATCTTAAGTTAGCAGTAGTGCATTATCAAACGGCAATTAAACAGCCCATTTTACCGCAGCTCAAAATTGGCGCTTATAACAATTTGGGTAATTTGCTGTTGAGTATTGGGGACTTCAATAACGCTAAAGCTTTCTATGAAACAACCTTGAAACTTGACCCAAGCTTTGCTGCTGGCCACAATAACCTAGGGATGTGCTTGAAAGCACTAGGACAGCTTAAGGAGGCAATTTGTTGCTACCAGCAGGCAATTGGGTTTAATCCCGACTATGCTGATGCCTATCAGAACTTGGGGGTGGTTTTGCTCAAACTTGGCAAAGTACCAGAAAGTTTATCAACTTTTAGCAAAGCGATCGCTCTTCACGAACTGCATAATCCCCAAGAAGCCCAGCGCCTTCGCCAGGGACTGCAAGAGATGGGTTTTCCCCTTTAAATTAGCAAGTATTACCTCAATAACCAGGGGGCGTAGCATTTGTCCGGAAAACTCAAAGGCTTATCCCCTAAGCTATCTGCACTAATGTTACGCCCCCACGACAAAACCGCTTGCGGATTCGTTTAGACTCTTGCTGGCTCTAGAACCTGTACCATTCGCTGGAACAAGTAACCTGTGCCACGCGCTGTAATAATAAACTCTGGCTGTTTGGGATCTTCTTCAATTTTGGCTCGCAAGCGAGAGACGTGAACGTCAACAACTCGCAAATCACCATCACATCTGGATTCATAACCCCAGATTGCTTTCAAAATCTCAGCACGAGAAACTGCTGCTCCTGAGTGACTAACTAATAGTTGCAACAAGTCGAATTCTATACCGGTTAATCGAACAAGTTCCTCTCCTAAACGAACTCGGCGCTTGTTGGGGTCTATACAAAGTACACCAACTTGAACCACTTGAGAATTGAGGAGATTAGAGGAGTGGTTTTTTTGGAGCCGACGCAGAATGGAATTAATACGGGCTTCTAATTCTTTGGGTGAAAAGGGCTTGACCAGATAGTCATCTGCTCCCATTTGTAGCCCTGTGATCCGGTCAGCAACATCTCCCAAGGCAGTTAACATAATTATCGGTACATCGGATTCTTTGCGTAATTCTTTGCATACATAGTAGCCGTCATACTTAGGCATCATCACGTCTAAGACAACAAGATCCGGTGCTTCTTTCCAGAAAACCTCTAGCGCCTGTTCGCCATCAGGGGCAGTGACGACGTTGTAACCAACCATGGAAAGGCGAGTTTTCAGGATACGACGGAGGGCGGCCTCATCGTCTACCACCAGGATTTTTGACCTGTGGTTCTCCACGTTTCTTAATACTCCTTACGGAATTGCTGAAAATTAATTATCCATCCGCTTTAGTCCCCTCATTTCGGTAGACTCTAGTGGCTGAGTCAGATCGAGCGTCTGGCAAAAATTAGTGTGTTTTAACAGTACACCAGAGTTCAGCCTCAATGAGCGGTTCTCTTACTGAGTGAAAAAAGCCAGACAGCTTTGCTATTTATTAACTGCATCCACAGCCATTAAATTGAGATGCGTCTCTATACACTAATGTTATCACTATGATTACATTAGTTTTCAATTTTTTATTTTTTAGCGCCGTCTTTGGTAGCCAAATTCAATGATTATGTGTTTTTTGTGAAAAATAATTTACATAGATCGGAGTGCTTGCTTGAACTTTAGTTAATTAATAGTCAAATATTGATAAGCTTTGAAGCCTGACTGTTATGATATATACTGTTATGATCTATTTTTAATCTAGTAAATAGCGGTTATTGGACTTATGGTATGGCCAATCCATTCATTGGAGTCAGGATTTCTCCAGAGCTGAATGAGGCCATTGCAGCTAGGATGAAACAAACTGGTCAGTCTAAGTCTGATGTTGTGATCGCAGCACTCAAGAGCTATTTAGGTATCTCCTCATCTCATGAAAGGTTAGAAGCGATTGAGCAGCGTCTGTCAGCTCTAGAAGAAATAACAGGACTTACTCAGAGCTTACCAGAAGGACATCCCCGAATTGAGTGTTCGCCGAGAAAAGAGCATCAAAATAAAACCAGGCTAATTCCTAAGCACACTAACGGTGTCCAAGCAAAAAACTCTTCAAATAACGAATAAAAAAATCTCCCACTTTTGCTCTTAAGCTAAGTGGGAGATTTCGATTAACTATTTAGTCCTCCAGATCTTCGGCATCGTCGTCTTCTTCATAAGCACCATCATCGGCTCCCATCAGTTCCGATATTTCTTCATCGGCATCAACGAGACTGCGGTCTTCTGCAGAATCACGTGCCAAGAGGCGGCCACGATTTTCTAACCAATCCAAAAGTGATGTCTCTTGCTGGAGGGGAATTACCTGAGCTAGTTGATCGCGAGGCTCCGAACGTAAAGCAGGATTATCCATAGTAATATCCAGGTTGTAGTTTGGTAAGCAAGAAAGAAGGATCAGTTAAGTATTCTAGAGAACGCCTGTTTAAATGGCTAGAGGAAAGCTAACCTACATAACCCTGGAGCGTCAACAAACTAGTTAAATCCAGGTTAACACCTCCCGCTTTCCCTACAAATAAAGATAGACCTGGGGAATAAAGATAGAGTTGGGTAAATAGGCTTGATTGAGATCTTAGCAGTGGTACAACCAAAGTCGAGCATTCGGCAGAAGATATTAACAAAGGTGAGTTTTAAATGAGTAGCAAGGCAGAATTACTCGAAGCGATCGCTGGCAAGAATCGTGGTCTCTTAGCAACGGAAACCGATAAAATAGCAATTCTGGCGGTAGTTGCTCGACTGGAAGACCGTAACCCTACTCCTCGACCTATTGAAGCTGGTAGCCTGCTAGAAGGTAACTGGCGTCTGCTTTATACGACGAGTCGAGGAATTTTGGGGCTTGACCGAGTTCCACTAGTCAAGCTGGGTTCAGTTTATCAATGTATTCGCACCAAAGATCAGAAAGTATACAACATTGCCCAGTTCTCTAGTCTGCCCTTTCTTGAAAGCATAGTCAGCGTTCGGGCTAAATTTGAGCCAGTATCGGGACGTCGAGTTGATGTTCAGTTTGATCGGTCTATCGCTGGTTTGCAAAGCTTAATCGGCTATAAATCCCCCAGTAATTTTATCGAGCAAATTGAGGCTGGCAAAAAGTTTTTCGGGCTTGATTTTGAGATTAAGAGTGGTAATCAGCAGGGCTGGCTAGACATAACTTATCTTGACGACAATTTACGCATTAGCCGAGGTAACGAAGGAAGCGTGTTTGTACTTACAAAACCATGAAATCTCCAGAAGATGCCTCACCCTTGATTCCTTTATCCCAAGGCCAGCTAAACCTACTAGAAACCTGTCCCCGTAAGTTTCAACATATCTACTTAGATCAGCTAGGGACACCTGTCTCCTATGAGCAACAAGAACGTCTTACTTGGGGTAGCCGCTTTCACCTACTGATGCAGCAAAGAGAACTGGGATTGCCTGTAAGATCCCTGGTTGAGGGTGATGCTCTCCTGCAACGTTGGGTCAAGGCTTTAGTAGATGCAGCCCCCGAAATTTTGACGCCTGATTTTACCGCCTTTCGCTCGGCGGAACATTGCCGCACTCTCCATTGTCAAGGTTATTTACTTAGTGTTGTTTACGACTTGTTGATAGAAGACGAAAGATCTGCTCAAATTCTGGATTGGAAAACCTACCCAAAACCCAAAAACCGTAAGTGGTTAGCCAAAGACTGGCAAACACGTCTGTATCTTTATGTTTTAGGGGAAACCAGTAATTATTTACCAGAACAAATTTCCATGAGTTATTGGTTTGTCAAGTCAGAACCACGCCCTCAAAGCTTTAAGTTTGTCTATGACGAACTACAACACCAGAAAACGGCAGAAGATTTGACAAAGCTATTGACCCAGTTGACTAGGTGGTGGCAAGATTACCAAGAAAAGGGTATTTCTTTTCCTCAAGTGTTGGTCTCTGCTGAGCGATGTAGTGACTGTTCCTTTGCTATTCGTTGTCAACGGACACCAGAAAGTGCAGTAAGTAGTGATCAGGACTTGCTGTTAAATTTAGGTGATGTTCAAGAAGTGCCACTTTAAATGAGTATTTGTTGGAGCTTTAATTTCTTAATGTCGTAAGAAATTAGAGGACAATTCAGCTATAAATTTGAGCAGAGATGAAGAGATTTTAAAGATTCCAATAATTTTCTGGTTTCTGTCGGAAAAACCCGTCTTCGAGCTTTACTGGTTTTTAATAAAAACGTTACAAGATGGTAAGAATTGACTGGCTACTGATTACTACCAGATAATGGGCTTTTCCTTTAAAGTGGCGCTATTTAATATTCACTGAATAAATTCTTTATTAAACTAAATAAATTCGGGACGTGAATCCGGATAGCAGTTAATTTTCTTGTATGTATTAGCATCAGGCTACGAGAATAGACCTCTGACCAAAGTCAGATCTAGTAAAGAATATAGTGCTTGCTCTCTGCTATTGTGGTAGTGCCGCGCCACTAATACAGGAATGGGTGTTCCAAACAAGATAAATACTTTTTTGGCAAAGAGATTCCGGTCTACCCATCTTTACTAATTGGTGGTCTAGGGCTCTTCCCTTCAAACAACGGGTGAAATTTGAGGGTAATCACTGCAAGTTAGTGTTACTAAATAAACCACCAAGAGAGTTACTGCTTTAAGGTGTAAATTCTGCATGACTATTTGGGGTCAAGCATAACCACATTCTACTTATTGCCCAGCAATTTAAGTAGGAGTACAAGCTATACCATGATCAAAACTAATATTTGGATTGTTTTTATTCTGTATGTAGTTTATGCCATAATTAGTCCTCCACTTTTTCTGTTGACTTCGGGTGGCTGGGTGGCTTTTTTTTTCTTCTTGGCAATCGGAGGTATTTACTATATTTCTAGTTCTGTTTTGTTGTTTATGACGGCAACTTTACGTACTAGTAAGAGGCGAACAAAGGTGACAATTAACGGAAAATTTCTGCGGATATTTATGGGACTCCAAGCCTTTGTGGTTTTGTTTAACTATGATACTTGTGGTGAAACTATCTGCTACCAGGGTTTTTTGCCAACTCTCTTAGAAGAAGCTAGTATACCTGTATTTTTTGCCCCCCCGTTTGTCGTGGTATTGCTGGCTTTAATTTTGTATTTGCTATTCTTATCATTTTTCTTACTAGATATACGCTCTAGAGCGTGATCAGTAAAAGCAGTCGGGAGTGAGGTATCAGGAAAAAGATATGCCTCACTCTTGAAATAGGAATTTAACTAATGCGGGTAAAGAAAATAGCCGCAAGGATAATCAGACCTAAAAGTGCTAAAGGAACCCAAAGATCGGAAAGCTCCAGCATTTGTTATTTTTAATCCTCTTTGTTAAACAGCTAGATAGCTAATCTCTGTGGCGGAGCTCAGCAAACCGATTGAATTGTTTTACAGCGCGATATATATTTTCTCTAGGAATATCAAGCTGAATTAATACATGGGTTATCAGTATAATTTTCAGTTGCTCTGCTAGGCGAAACATACCACTCCCATCTAAAACGGCTTGAGCAGCAGAATTTGCATCGAAATGAATTAAGTAGTTTCGGGTTTCTACAACATCGCTAATAAAATTTTGCTTGTCAGTTATAAATTCACATAAGCAGTCTTCCCATATTTCGTCTAATAGCAATCTTAACCTCTTTCGTTGTGAAAATTCATTGCCGTACTTTATTTTATTTTTTAAAGTATTGCGATGATCTCTGTCTACATTATTGGGGATATTCTCGATGAGAGTATCGCGAATCGGACGGTAGTCTTCATCTGATACGTATTTTCCACCAAATACTCGTCGATGCAGTGCTTCTATTGCTTGTGCGTAATTTAATAGCTTAAATTCTGTATATAGTGATGAACTGGAAAGTGTTGCTACATGCAAATTGGTAGCTGGCTCTAAAATGTCAGCCTTTTGAAACCAGTTATTCACTACGACACTAAGTTCAACCTCTAATTGAGGTACGGTATAAAACAAATTTGCAGGGTGTTTCTCAAGGAAGTTTTGAAAATTTTTGTGAAGATCAAAATAAATTTCAAATTGTTCCGGAATGGTTATGTCTCTGGTAGCATGAACATCGTCTCCGTGTCCTATTAATACAGTTGGAGATACTGGAAAACCAGTCATAATTATCAAGAGTTTCTGAAGACTGTAAAACTGCTTCATGTACCAGTCTAAAGATTGTGGCATATCTGGTGTAAGCCGCAAGTAGGAGCTATGAGTCATTTCCCACTTCAGGTATCTTGGGTTATTTCTACTCCCAACATAGTTTGTATAAAATTGCGCACCTATGGAATCTATATAAAATTGTATAGGCTCTGGACGTCGATACTCTAACGTCAACCCATTAGTATTGATATCACCATCTTGAAATGGCTGGATTGCTAACCACTCGTCTAAAAGACTAAACCTAACTTCTGCTGAGGTGAAGGTAACATCTCTCTTATTTTCAAATTGTCTTTGACCAACAAGAGCAAATTTTGCTGTGTGGAGTGAAGTAGATAAATCAGGTGTTGAACTGAATCGACCATCACTATAATGACAGTCAATTAATGTGATTAATTTATTATCAACCGTTTGACCTAAAATAATTTCCTTTGATAGAAACTCAAGATTGCCAGCAAAAACTTCTTGCCTTGATAGTAATGAATCAATAGTTTTAAGTTCAATTCCTTGGTATCTATCTATATGTAAAGTACCTGAAACTGTTTTATCAGGATTGGTAGGCAGCCACCAGTAGCCCGCATATTCTGTAGCACTCCTCATGAATTTATACTTCTACTCCTTCACACAAGCTGCAAGAAACTCTTGCAGGTACTGATTTACTAGAAGACTGACTAACTCTGCACATGCTTTAAGCTTCACAAGCTACTGATGGATGCTGCTTTAACACCTCCTTTAAATACTCTCCTGTATAAGACTTAGGATTCTCGGCTACTTCCTCCGGCGTTCCCACGGCAATCACCTCACCGCCCTTATTACCACCTTCTGGCCCTAAATCAATCACCCAATCGGCACAACGAATCACATCTAAATTGTGTTCAATTACCAAAATTGAATTTCCCTTATCTACCAAACGCTGCAACACATTTAGCAGATGATGTACATCATAAAATGACAAACCTGTAGTCGGTTCATCAATCAAATAAAGCGTCTTACCTGTCGCCCGACGAGACAATTCTGTTGCTAATTTTACCCGCTGCGCCTCTCCACCCGAAAGAGTAGGCGCGGGTTGTCCTATATGAACATAACCTAGTCCCACATCAATCAATGTTTGCAATCGATTTGCTGCTCTGGGAATATTTTTAAATACTTCTAGAGCTTCTTCCACTGCCATATTCAACACATCGGCAATTGAATTTCCTTTAAACTTCACCTGCAAGGTTTCCCTGTTGTAGCGCTCTCCTTTGCAAACTTCACACTGCACATATACATCGGGTAGAAAGTTCATTTCAATGACATTCACTCCCTGACCCGAACAAGCTTCACAGCGTCCACCTTTGACATTAAAAGAAAATCTTCCCGCCTTATAACCTCTGGCTTTGGCTTCAATTGTTTGAGCAAATATATCTCGAATTACATCAAATACACCAGTATAAGTAGCAGGATTAGAACGAGGAGTTCGACCGATGGGAGATTGGTCAATTACAATAGTTTTATCAATCGCATCTAGTCCCTTAACTTCGCCTAGTTCTTTAGGAAAGCGAACTTTATGACTGAGATGATTTTGCAATGCAGGATAGAGTAGTTCATTAACTAGTGTGGACTTCCCGGAACCAGAAACACCACTAATGCAAACCAGCTTACCTAAAGGAACTTCTACACTAATATGTTTTAGGTTATTGCGGTGAGCATCTTTGAGGCGCAAAGAAACACCATTACCTGCTCTTCTTTCGGTAGGAGTTTCAATTACTTTCCTTCCCGATAAATAAGCTCCAGTTAGAGAATTCTCAGCTTTGAGTAATTTCTCCAAATCTCCCTGAACAACGATTTCTCCACCATGAATTCCAGCTTGTGGACCAATATCAACAATTTGGTCAGCAGTACGAATGGTTTCTTCATCGTGTTCTACCACAATCAAAGTATTACCCAAGTCCCGCAGTTTCTTAAGAGTAGTAAGCAAGCGCCCATTATCTCGTTGGTGTAAGCCAATACTTGGCTCATCTAATACATAGAGGACGCCAGTCAGTCCGGCTCCAATCTGTGTAGCTAAACGAATTCTTTGGGCTTCTCCACCGGAGAGGGTCATGGCGGCTCGATCTAAGGTAAGGTAATCTAAACCGACATCTATCAAAAATTGCAACCTGCTGTTAATTTCTCTGAGGGCAAGATCGCCAATTTGAGCTTGGCGCGCTGAAAGTTGCAACTGATTAATTCGCCCTAAAGATTCGCTAATAGAAACTTCCGTTAAATCAGTTATTCTATATTGTCCCAGTCGCACCGAAAGTGCTTCAGGTTTGAGACGTTTACCATGACAGACAGGGCAAGATTGATAGACGAGATACTGCTCTAGTTTTTGTTTTTGAGCTTCTGAATTAGTTTCTTGATACTGACGTTCTAAAGTGGAAATAACGCCTTTGTAGTGCTTGTAATAGCCCTGTTCTTTTCGATAAGCTGAATCGGCGTCAATAAAAATTTTCTCCTCACTACCATGGAGGATAATCTGCTGTTGTTCTTTAGTAAGCTGGTTCCAAGGTGTCTGAAGTTCAAAGCCATAGGCTTGTCCTAGACTGTAGAGAATAGAAAGATAGTAGGAGTTTTCTCTTTCTGACCAAGGAGCGATCGCTGCATACACCGCCTGTTGAGGATCGGGCACAATTAATTCAGCAGAAAAAGTACGCAAACTCCCCAAGCCATGACAGTGGGGACATGCACCGTAGGGAGAATTAAAAGAAAACAGTCGCGGTGATAATTCTTCCATGACTGCCCCATGCTCTGGACAAGCAAAGTTTTCTGAAAAAACTATTTCTTTGGGTAATTCTTGATAGGAACCACTATCTTTTGTAGCATTTTTTGTTTTAAGATGGTCATGGTTAGATGGTAAATCTGTCTGTACTGATGTATCATTTAATACCTCAATAACCGCAATTCCACTGGAACGACGCAGACAAGTAGAGAGGGAATCAGTCAGACGCTCCTGCAGTCCTGGCTTTTTAATCAGTCGGTCAACTAAGACTTCAATGTTGTGTGTATAATTTTTATCTAATTCAATCGTATCTGAGAGTTCTAAAATCTCGTCATCAACTCTGACGCGCACAAATCCTTCAGCAGCCAGACTGGATAGCAGTTTCTTGTGAGTGCCTTTTTTGCCTCGAACAACAGGAGCTAAAATATGAAATTTAGTACGGTCAGGCAGTTCCATCAGGCGATCGCACATTTGATCAATCGTCTGAGGGGCAATGTTACGATTGCAGATGGGGCAGTGGGGCTCTCCAGCACGCCCGAACAGTAGCCGCAGATAATCGTAAATCTCGGTAACAGTGCCCACTGTGGAACGGGGATTATTGGAGGTGGATTTCTGGTCAATAGAGATGGCGGGACTTAAGCCTTCAATTGCATCGACATCAGGCTTATCTAGCTGACCTAGAAATTGCCGCGCATAGGCACTGAGAGATTCCACATACCGGCGTTGTCCTTCGGCAAAAATGGTATCGAAGGCCAAGGAAGATTTGCCGGAACCAGAGACGCCAGTGAAGACAATTAAGCGATCGCGTGGCAGTTCCAGATCAATATTTTTTAGGTTATGCTGCCTTGCCCCTCTAACCCGAATCATGTTCTGGTTGTTTGGGTTAGAGTCGTTGGGCTGGCGACTATCCCAGGATACAGTTAACTCATGATCTTGAATCTCGGCGGGATGAGACATTAAAGCTACAGCGTAATAGTCCTTAATGATCTTAGCGCTGCCTTCACATCTGTAATAGTATTAATTAATCGTGGGTGCTGCCATCAGGCATAATAGCTCCCTCCAGATTAGCTCCCTCCAGATTAGCTCCCTCCAGATTAGCTCCTCGCAAATCAGCAGCTACTAGTTCAGTACCTTCTAAGTTAGCTGACTCCAGATTGGCATCAGACAGCTTGGCTTCCCTCAAGCTGGCTTTCCCTAAGTTAGCACCCCTGAGATCAGCCTTTTTCAAGTCAGTTCTAGCCAAGTAGGCTCCTGTCAGATCAGCACCTCTGAGGTCGGCGCTATTTAAGTTAGCATCACTGAGAGTAACCTCTTGCAAGTTGGCACCACTCAAATTGACTCCCCTCAGGTCTGCACCACTCATCGTAACTCTTCTGAGATTGGCAGATTTTAGATTAACCCCTCCTAGTTTAGCCGCCACTAGCTCAGCTTCTTCGAGGTTGGCACCCTCAAAGTTAACCAACCTGAGATCAGAATTGAACAAGTCTGCTGCTGTAAGGTCTGCTGCTGTAAGGTCTGCACCTTGGAGTGTGGCTCCCCACAGATCAGCTTCGGCCAGGTCGCTATTCCTGAGATTAGCACCCTCTAGGTTGGCTCTTTTAAGGTTAGCTTTCTTGAGATTGGCACCCTCTAGATTGACATTTTGAAAATAGCACTCTGGGCAAGATTTCATTGTCAGCAACTTTTTGACCATGATGGATCGAATGAGCCAAGAAAGTTGAGGATTTTTCTGTAGCTGGAGGAAAGCTACAAAAGTAAACATTGAGAAATAGATTAGCATTCCTACTAATTTTCTAGAATTTCTGGCAGGAACTGGCATCTCTAAAGACGGTGCATTGCCGACAATATCAATTTGCTTGAGTAGTTCTTGGGCAACTGCGATAGAAAAAAGTAGTGTTTAGCTATACCGATAGCTATCATTTTTAATTAATCATTAATACACTACTGGTTTAGCTGTGGTACGAACTCCTGAAAAATGCTCAGATCGGCTTTTTGCTAGCGAAAGTCTTACTAACACCAATCAGAAAAATTTTCTGCCGAAGTATCTGAATCATCAATTGGGTTGAACAAGACAGTTTTTTAAGGTAATTTTTCCTTACCTTCTGATACCTTGATTACAGCTTTAGAGTATTTTCTTGTCTAGATTGCTTCCCCTTTTAGTAAATGGCATTCTCTGAAAACAACTCAGTTTAGCTTTCGCTAGCACCTACAAAATAACTATCGCTCAAATTTACGGCTGTCCGGATCTTTCTCCAGTTAATTAATTAATGGCTTGTCTAAAAAATGCCAGCACTCAATCCAAGTTGTGGAAAAACTAGTAAGTTTACTTGCCACAGAAGCTGGAGGGCATCTTGTTAAGTAGCTCAAGCTGGGAGAATAATATTAAATTCGATTGAACAGTCAAAGTTAGGTCGCAAGTAAGTTAGGGGAGGAAAAGTTACCCTTTTTTGATAATTGGACTGATCAATACTAATCTTGTTAGTTGGACTGATCAATTACTGATCTTGTTCGTCAGTCGTGGATAGTCCCATCAGGCATAGTTGCTCTGTTGAGGTTAGCTCCATCGAGGTTAGCTCCATCCAGATTCGCCCCTTTCAAGTTGGCACCCGCCAGGTTAGCATCCTTCAAGTTAGCCCCTTCCAGGTTAGCACCCTCTAGATTAACACCTTCTAGATTGGCAGCTTCGAGATTACTACCTCCCAGATAAACACTGTTGAGATTAGCACCCCCCAGGTAAGCGCCATTGAGATTGGCCCCCCACAAATTGGCACCTCTAAGTTTGGCCCCCCACAAATTGGCACCTTCTAGCTTGGCACCCCACAAATTGGCACCCTCTAGCTTGGCAATCTTTAGCTTGGCATTTCTTAAGTTAGCTCCCTCTAGATTGGCACCGTAGAGGTTAGCGTCAACCAAAGAAGCACCTTCAAGGTTAGCACTCCTGAGATTGGCATCTACTAAATAAGCACCATCTAAGTTAGCCTTTTCCAGCATTGCCCCTGCGAGCTCAGCACCCACAAGGTTGGCACCTTTTAGTTGGGCTTGTTCAAGATTACATGCTGAACATTCTCCAGTATTCAGCAAATGTCTGGCGACAGGGGGACGCCAACCCAAAGTTATACCCACTCCAGCCACAAGACTGAGGGTAGAAAGGGTCACCAGAGCAGCTGGCGCTTTTTCTTTAATAAGACTACCTAAAATCTCAATGCCAGTGTTACTGGCAACTACTCTAATTGATCTCAGAGCCTCTAGAGCAACTGCGGCACTAGGATAGCGATTTTTCAAGTTAGGAGAAACCATTTTTTCCAGCCATCTGATAAATTGCCGACTCAGTTCCGGCACCAGATGCTTAAAATTAAAGCGGGAATCTTGAGCAATTAAGTTGCCAATATCCGTGGATTTAGTTCCAGTCAGCAAGCAAATTAGGGTTGCACCTAGGCCATAAAGGTCAGAAGCTTTTGTCAGTGGTTGGTTAAACAGTTGTTCTGGTGGCATGAAACCCAGCGTACCTTTAACAACACTGCTAAGAGCTGCATTTTTGCTAGCTTGGCGGGCAAAGCCAAAATCCACCAGATATACTTTCAGTACTGAGCGTCGGTCAACTAGGATGTTTTCTGGCTTAATATCCCGATGAATGACTGGCGGCTGTTGTTGTTGCAGGTAAACTAAAATCTCCAAGACAGCTAGGGCAATCTGTTTGATTTCTTCTGCTTTCCAGATGCTTTCTTCAGCTAAGGAAGGAGCTTGTTTATACTCCTGCACCAGACAAAAGCCAGTACTTGTCTCAAAGGAATCCAGGTAACGGGGAATGCCGGAGTGACTCAACTGCCGCATCATCTGAATTTCCCGCTGATGGGCGTCGTACTCTGCCCAGTTAGTTCCTGGTTGGGCAAACTTAAACTGTTTGATGACAACAGGTAACCTGGTACTTTTTCTATTGGCTAGGTAGGTAACGCGACCCCCAGCGCTATTGTTGCCTAACTCCTGTTGAACCTGATAGCTGTGGCGCTCAAAGTTTGGGTATTTACTCATGTGCCTGGTTTCGATTTTGCCTTTTTTGAGGTATGTATGGCACTCGCCTGAGAAGGGATGGTTACTATCGAGCTTGGCACAGAATTTTCCAGTTTCCTAGAACTGATGAAATTTTGTTAACAAATCTTGGCTGTGGCAACTCTTAAGCTTTTTGGATGGGAATTGTCAAGGTAAAGGTCGTGCCAACGCCGACCTCACTCTCCAGGGTGATGGAGCCACCGTGTAGCTCCACACAGTTTTTGACCACAGTTAGTCCTAGGCCGGTGCCATGAATATTATCGATATTTCCTCCCCGATGGAACGCCTCGAACAGATGGGGTTGGTCTGACATAGGTATACCAATACCCTGGTCTTGAATCCGGAAATTAGCATTACCCTGTTCAATAACTATCAGGAAAATAATTTGACTATCTTGAGGTGAGTACTTAATGGCATTAGAGAGTAAATTAGTGATAATGCAACGCAGTAGTTTTTGGTCAGCGTAAGCATTCTGACATTCACCTCTAATATCAAAAATTATGCTTCGTCCAGGACCAGCGCTAAACTGCATCTCTTCCACAAGATAGAAACAGAATTGTTCGAGATTCAAGGAAGTGGGATTGAATTCCAATTTGCCCGTTTCAGCCCGATTAATTGTCAGAATATCTTCCAGTAATTGAATCATATTTTTAGTAGCTGATTCAATGCGTCGCAAATTTCTTTGTCTTTTATCATCTGACCAGTTCTCAGAGCAAGATGCTAGTAACTGAGTAGACATCAAAATGGTGCTTAGTGGGGTGCGGAATTCATGGGAAGCCATCGAAAAAAAGCGAAGTCGGAGGGCGCTAAGTTCTTGCTCTCTTTCTAAAGCGCGACTTACTTCTTCTGCTTTTTGACGTTCAGTGATGTCAATACCAATACAGATAATGTACTTAACTGAACCGTCAGCCTCAAGAAGAACTGTATTAGACCAAGAAATCAGTCTCCGAGAGCCATCTCGCATTACCCAGTAATTGATGTTTTCGTTAGGAAATTGACCCGCTTGGAGCTCTTCAACTACTATTTTGACTGAATCTATATCCTCTGGAAGTAAAAACATTTCCCAAACATAGCGGTCTTTAACTTCTTCAAAAGAGTAGTCGGTTATTTGCTCACAAGTTCGATTAAAGCGCACAATTCTTCCTTGGCGGTCTAGAACCACAATTAATGCATTGGCTGTGTCCAGAATTGCCGCTACAAAGTTACGTTCTTCTAGTAAAGCTAATTCCGCTCGTTTGCGATCGCTAATATTCTGCCACATCGCCATGCCAGCAAAAATTTCTCCTTGCTCGTTCTTCACTGGCAGCACGTGTACTAGATAAATCTGCTCACCATAAGCCATTTCAAAAACCGTGGCTTTACCAGTAAGTGCTGCCCGATCAGCTGGCTCTTTGACTTTACTTATTTCCGGCGGAAAGACTTCTTCAATTACTTTACCTTCAATTAACTCTTTAGCTAGACCAAACTCTGATAAACCTTTACCTTCAGCCAGGGTGTAGCGCAAATTGCGGTCAAATAAAAGCACGACACCGTTGGGGAAGTTGCGGGCCATGGTACGGTAGAGTTCTTCACTTTTTTCTACCGCTTCTTCTGCCTGTTTGTGCTGAGTAATATCCCGGTCTACCCCAACCATACGGACTGGATTTCCAGCTTCATTGTAAAATACCTGCCCCTTGCTGGCTACCCAACGAATTGTACCGTCTGGGGAAATCACACGGAACTCAATCTCATGATTTTTCCCTTCCTGCACAGCTCGTTCTACCTCTAAAAGGACGCGGCGGCGGTCTGAAGGATGTAAACTCTCAATAAAAGTTTCGTACCTACCATCAAAACTGTTAGCAGCTATATCCCAGAAGAGTTGGGAATTGGCAGTCCATTTGAATTCGTCCGTGAGAATATTCCACTCCCAAGTACTCATCCCCGCAGCTTCGAGAGCGACTCGTAGTTGCTCTTCACTAGCTTGTAAAGCCGACTCCGCCTGCTTGCGTTCTGTGATATCAATAGAAGTACCGAGTATCTGCCGTGGTAAGCCTTCCGGCGTTCTGGTAAAGACAACCTCCCAACTATGAAACCAACACCATTCACCCTGAGCATTTTTCAGGCGGTGTTCGCTTTCGATGACCTCATCATCCTTAGCTGTAGCAAATCTTTGGTTAAATTCCTCAACAGCGGAGAGATCTTCTGGGTGTAAAAATTCTGCCAAAAACTGCGAACCCATCGCCTGCAACTCTGCTGCTGTGTAACCGAGGAACTCCTCAAGCTGTCGATTGGTATAGATCTCACAGTCTTGTGTCAGGTCATAAATATAGAGGTGATTGGGAGCGGTATCTGCAATTTGCTGGATCAGCCGTTGACTCTCCCGCAAAGCTTCCTCGGCCCGCTTGCGCAAGGTAATATTCCGCCCCACTGCCTGGTACTCAATTAAATCACCTTCCTCGCTAAAAATTGCCCTGGTAATCCACTGTAACCATCGGCTCTCCATATTGGGCAAGCTGACATATTCTTCACTCATCACCACAGGGTTTTCCCGGCTCAAAACAGCGAGCAGCTTTTCCATATTTTCGGGATCTTTAGCTAAAATCATGGGGCAGAAACTGCGGCCAATCATTTCCTGGCGAGGCTGGCGAACATAGCGACAGTAAGCATCGTTAACAAAAGTCATCGTGCCGTCGGGGCGGAAACGACAAATTAGTTCTGTTTGATCCTCTACAATGGCACGATAGCGAGCCTCACTTCTACGTCGTTCTTCTTCAGCTTCCCTGCGTTCAGTGATGTCGATACAGCAACCGATATACCCCTCAAAATTACCCGCATTGGTAAACCGAGGAACCCCTGTATTTAACACCCAACGATATTCACCATCTGCTCTTCTCAGGCGGAATTCTACTGTGTACAATTCCCCTTTCTGGGCGGCGGACAAGTAGGTATCTAGACAATACTGAAGATCTTCAGGATGTACCCCTTCTAGCCAACCGTTGCCCTTTTCTGCTTCTAGGTTACGTCCGCTAAAGTTGAGCCAAGGTTGGTTGAAAAACGTACAAAGAAGATCGGCATCAGACATCCAAATTAATACGGGGGCGCTATCTGCCATAGAATGGAAGCGGGCTTCACTCTCCCGCAGCGCGGCTTCTGCTTGCTTGCGCTCAGTAATGTCACGCAGTACTGACAAATGCCGCCCCGGAATAAAATTAGCGGTAGCAGCGTACTCAATCTCCCTTATAGTTCCATCAGGACGCAGCAGGCGTAATTCTCCAGTTTCCTGTCGTTGGTTAAGGAATTCATGCCAAGCTTGTTGTCCATCAAAATCAGGCTCGATAAAGTTAGCAATCTGACAACCGACGAGTTGTGAGTGGGGCAAACCAAACAACTGGCAAGCAGCAGGGTTAGCTTCCACAAAGGTGCCATGGTTATCCGTGATCGTAATAGCGTCAAGCGCGCCCTCGAAAATAGCTCGCAGTTGTTGCTCTCTAACACGCACTTCAGTAATATCTGTCGCGGCGCAAGTAATGCCTACAATCTCTCCTGCTTGATCCCGTAAGGGTTCCACTGTCATATCCCAGTAGCGCACTTCTTCTTGGAGAGTCACGAAAGTCTCCACCCTTTCTCCAACACCCGTGGCAATTACTGGCTGTTTGATCTGTGTCAGCCGTTGGGCATCTTCTGGTGACATCACCTCCGATTCCAACTTTCCGACTAGCGCCTCGGCATTGAACCCTAGGTTAGTGTTATAAACCCAGGTGTAGCGTAAGTCAGTATCTTGATTAAAGACAATAATCGGTGCATTTTTTAGAGCAATCTGAAAGCGCTCTTCACTGGTTTTTAAGGCTCTTTCTGCCTGCCGACGCTCAGTGATGTCACTAGAAATGCCACCAACTCCCCAGAGCCTTCCTGCAGTGTCATAAACAGGAAACTTAATCGATACGTAGGTTCGGAGATCTTCCCCCAGAGGCAGTACTTCTTCAAACTCCATAGCTTTTCCAGACTCAAGCACCATTTGGTCGTGCCAGACAAGCCTGTCTGCGGTTTCCTTGGGGAAGAGTTCCTGATCAGTCTTGCCGATAACTTGCTCTAGGTTGAGAGAGCGTTTTATTTCTTCGATACGGTTGCCCAGAATGTATCCACCGTTGATGTTTTTCAGGTAAATAGCTGCTGGGGAGTTATTCAGGATACTTTCTAGGCGCGCTTCACTTTCTCGGAGTGCGCTCTCTGCCTGCTTACGCTCTGTAATATCACGCCCAAAACTACAAGAGTACTCTTTGCCATTAAATTCTAGGTATTTAGCAGAGATTTCCACAGGAAAAATTCTGCCATCTTTAGCCTGATGGCAAGCTTCTTTCCTCAGAGAACCATTTGCCTTGAGTGTTCGCCAAACATCTTGCCAGATTAGAGTATTTAGATCGGGATCTATATCAAATACACTCATGGAGAGTAATTCTTCACGGGAATAACCCAGGGAGTGACAAGCTGCATCGTTAACGTAGACAAACCGGGCGTTTGAGTCTACCCAATAAACTGGATCTATGGCAGAATCAATGCAAAATTGGGTAAGCTGTAGGGCCTCTCGAATTTGCTTGCGCTCGGTAATGTCGTAGAAGGTGCCAAATATTGCCTGCTCACCGTTAAACTTGACAAATTGCGCAGAACCGCTTACCCAGAAGGGTGTGCCGTCTGCTTTCTTAGCTTTAATTTCGTAGTCACGGAGATATCCCGTTTTTTTCAAAGACTCCAGGAAAGCATGACGCTCAGCAGTATCATGGAAAAAGTCTGGAATGGGTTTCCCAATTAACTCCTGTTCACTTAAACCAAAAGTGGGACTAAAAGACTCATTGGTATAGAGAACTACGCCATCCACTGCGCGGGTAATCGTCATCGGTAGTGGTATCGCCTCAGCAATCTTGCGGAAGACATCTTCTCCCTGTTGCGGTGCTTTTAAAGAGCGCTTGAGTAAAGTAATTTCCCGGGAAATGCCTAGTACAAATTCTAGAGAACCGTCTGCGGCAAATTCTGGTACAAGACGGCACAGAAAGTATCGAGTCTCTTGCTGTTTACGAAACTGGAGTTCTATTTCGAGTTCCTGACCAGTTTCAAAAATTCTGTGCAGGATGCTTTCCCATTGTCTCACTAGCTCCTCGGACATCCCTAATTCGCGATTAGTTTTGCCGATGAATGTCTTAGCTGCGATGCCTGCAACTTTTTCAACAGCTGGGTTAACGTAAACATACGTTAACTTTTTGTCAAACCGAGCAATAATATCAGGAGAATGTTCGGCGATTGTTTTGAATTTTTGTTGATTATCCGATAGGGTTTGGCACAGCAGCTCTAGCTGAGAAGAGTCTCCGGGGATACTTCTGTTACTACTTGGTTGCTCAACTGGAATGTTAAGTTCCTCTAGTAGTTGACAGACTATAGAAGCTGAGCGTTCTTTTTCCGGCGTTGCTGCCAGTAAAAGATAGTAAATCCCGCCTAACAAGGCTAAGCTGAAACTATTAATGATCGCTAACGTCAACACCACTGTTTGTAAGGTAGCCGTGGTTACTGTTGCCGTCAGACTCCAATAAGATAAGGCACTCACGCCAGATAGCATCAACAGTGCCAACTCTAATCCCCTGGTAACAATTTTTTGTTCGATGACCCATTTCATCAGTGTTTTCCTTAGTCTCGGTGGAGTTTTAAAAGTTTTCGCAGTTTCCGTGGCAAGAACTCTCAAGCCGTTTTTTTGTTAAATTAAAGTCTATTTTCAGGTATTATCTACTGAGAACCAACCAGAGAGACTCTGGCTTTAACAGCTTAGGTTGCTCCCTTAGTCTGGTTGTACTGGTGTTTATTTCGGGGGAGCTTAATGAATTCTTCGGGTGGAGCGGTTCCATGAAAATGTGCACTGGATAGTCTATCTGTTACTTGGTTACTAGTTGCCAGTGCTGTTCTGCCGGCGGTAAAGAGAAGGATCCTCTGCATTCTAGAAGTGGTTTATCTCTTCGTATCTTGTTTTTCCAGATGGACTCTGTTGGCTGTGTTTTTCTTGCTGGGGTTAGAACCTCAAGTTTTCTAAGTGTAGTATCTACTCCGAGTAACCTCCGATATGAGAATCCTTCTGGTAGAAGATGATGTGCAACTTGCTGAAGCACTGGCAGAGGCGCTCTCTGATCAGCGCTATGTACCGGATGTTGTTAATGATGGAGAAGCGGGTTGGGCCCAAGCCAAAGTTATTAGTTATGATTTGATTTTGCTAGATGTCATGCTGCCTAAACTGGATGGTATCAGCCTGTGCCGTAGATTGCGCTCTAATGGTTATAGCACCCCAATCCTGCTAATTACTGCCCGCGATACTAGCACTGACAAAGTCAACGGTTTGGATGCTGGAGCGGACGACTACGTAGTTAAACCAGTTGATCTGCCAGAGTTATTAGCTAGGGTGCGTGCTCTATTGCGTCGAGGTAGTACTTCCTCACCGCCGGTATTAGAGTGGGGAGGCTTGAAGCTTGATCCATCCAGTTATGAAGTTACCTACCTTGATCAGCCTTTGCGTCTAACTCCTAAAGAGTATTCTCTACTAGAGTTATTTATGCGTAATGGCAAGCGGGTACTCAGCCGCAGTGTGATTATTGAACATGTCTGGTCTTTCGAGGCTCCTCCATCGCAGGATACCGTGAAAGCTCATATAAAGAGCTTGCGCAATAAACTTAAAGTGGCGGGTACTCCAGATAATTTGATTGAGACGATCCATAGCATTGGTTACCGCCTCAGACCACTGTCTTAACTTTTATTTACATAAAAAAAACTTAATTCTTTTATGTTTATTGCCTAAATTTTTCACTTGTTGGGTGTAAACTCAATTCAGTTAAGAAAGTATAGGCTATCGTGTGGCTACTCCAGTTACCTGGTTGACCACCTGTAGCTTGTCCACCCTGCCTGAAATCGGGAGATTTTATCCGTGCTAGAAGTACAGGATCATTCGTCCTACAGAAGGTCACCATGCGCTGAGCACCTCAATTGGACTAACGCTCGCTACTGGTTCCTGAAAGCGAGGTTATGGTCAATGTCTAAAAGACCGGGAAATCCGGAACCGGAACTAGTCAACAAGGAAATTGAAAATGCTGTGGAGCTTGATGCGGATAGAATCTCCAAAAAAATCTTTGTGGCTCATGAAGTAAGCCTTAGGTTAGTTAACGGCCTAAGCAAAAAAAATTTTGGACACCACACTTCTATCAAAGATCAGCCCCAACAATCGTCCAATCCCCAGCTTCCCTATCGATTTCGAGAATTGGGTGCGCCACTAAGGAATTGTACTTATCATAGAGGGGTTAAGCAGATTGCTCAAATTAGCACTTTTTTGAGTAAGTATCCAATCTATCATCAACTCAAGCTATGTTATTTTCCTTCCCCCGGCTTTGGCAGTGTTTTCTATGATTCGGCGACAGACTATTAGAATAATTGAACTAGCTCAAGGCTGGTTTTTTTTTCTCTACTATCTAGAGACTTTAGCAATAAAGCTCCAGTCTAATCTTTACTCAACATGCCTCTTGCGACTAAACAGGAGCTGCTTAATGCCAGCATCCTAGGTGATTGAGCTGAAATGTTTGATTAATGAGCCCAGTCTCCACTATTGGAGCCCTAGTAAGCTCTAACTCAAAATATTGTGACCTGCTGTCCGAGCTAACTGCCTAGATTGAGCCTATGAGATTAACTCAAAGTAGGATTTTGCCCCCTGTTTAGCCACTGCAACACCAGTTGCTGATTAATTAGACCTTAAAAATTTAGTTTCTAACTATGACTGACTTTTTGTAGAACTACCCATTTGAAACTTGGATAACTAGCTGATGACTCAACAAGGCAAGTCAATTAGATTTCTCCGGGCTTTATTTACTAGATAAAATCAGCCGTTTTATCAGTACAAAGCTTCATGATTAGCCCAAAATGAGTGCTAATCAAAGTTAGGTTAAACTTGGCAATTTAATTATCTCAGGAAGAAACCAACATGAAAGAGTTTAAGAGATTGACATTAACAACTTCCCTGGTAATTTGCAATAATAACAAGGGGGTGAAATGGCAAATTGAAGCTATCGAGTGTGCTAAATTAGAGCGAATGAGGTGCTTCTGAATCAATACCAGCGTTTTGACAACTTGGTAAAAATAAGAGCAGAGTATGATTTCTCGCAGTCAGTTAACATTAGGGAAATGTCGGACTAAAACTTACGGCATCTCTCATTCTCAAATTGCAGCTTAATCCCAGTAGCCAATTGCTGATTAGTAGTAAAATTCACAAAAAAAATGCAGCTAATGACTCAAAATTTCCACGGTTCGTCCTCTGAATGCACTGAGAAAATCCTCTGCTGCTATGTCAATGGAACAAGTAACATCTTAATCACTCGGATTACAAATATTCCCAACTGGTATTTCGAGCGCGTTGTTTTTCCTAAAGAACGCTTTTTATTTGAAGCACCACCTGCTGCACAGCTAGAAATCCATCGCTCTACACTAAATGAAGCAACCCTATCGGATAGTATTTCTTGTAAATACCTGCGTGTTGGTGATTCAAATAGCACTAGCAAAGTGACAGAGTCTTCTAACACAATTGCTAATGCTAAGATGGTTAATAACCTAGAATTTTCCAGAGAATCTGTGAAGATTTGAGCCAGCAATAGCTGGTTTTTTCTTGTTAATTCAGGGTTTAGGGTATAGCTTACTCTAAACCCTGAATTAACTGAGTACTCAATAGTGAGGAACTTCTCTGCTGTTCATTCTCTGCAAGGAAATAAGGAGAGTTCCGCCCCGCAACCAGTTAAAGTTTAAAAAGAGTGCGGTGAATGAGTTTTGACAACTAAACTGGTTTACACTTGCTCTTCCAATAAAAACAATAAAAATAGTTAATAGAGTTTTTTCGATTTGATATTAACCACTAGCTATTTTAGACTCCTCTGGTGTCCTTATGAACACGCCGGAGGAGTCAATATTTATCAGTGACTTACAGCAGATTTCAACTTACCGAGGTATAGCACAGGTATCAGGTATTGCTTATTAGGTGCTAAAAAAACCTACAATCCTCAACTCATTACCCAATACCTGTAAGCCACAATCCATTACCTACCACTGACAAACTTTATTTCCTTAATGCCCTAACTATCCTACTCCACTTCCACGAGAACCGCTATGTAGCAATTTCCATGGAAGTGGAGTAGGGTTATCTCTTTTCTGACGCCTGACTCCTTAATTTATAGCCAATCTCCCTTGATAACACTCTTTCAACGGGGGTGACTAAAAGCTTTGGTTACATAGATAAAGTTCACTTACTCTTCGGGAACACCTACAGTGAACGCGGACTAAATCAAAATAGGGGTATTAGACCTTCAGTTGTTACCAGGCGTACTCTATCCAATAGAACAGCCATAACAACCGGTAATCATAGCACCAATTTTCGATGAAATAGATGGTGAAATTTTCCTCCTGAAAGAGTAATTTATCTGTAAATCAGTAAATATTTTTTTTGCTAATTTTCCTCTGGGCAAATTAATTTATCTTAGATATTAAAGGTAACTCACTATCCTTAATTTATGGAATATTTTTATTTAAGACTTTTTTTTGAAGCTTTGATAAACTCTCGTTAAATTTTCTCGAAAAGAATTGCATAATTGCTTTTTCCGCCAAGAAAATTGTGTTTTTTTCGTAAACCTACTTGTTGAATAAGAGTAATTAATGTAATAATTCTGATCAAGCATTAAAATTCCTTCTCCTGATAGAGGTTAGTCTTTGTATTCAAGAGTAGGAACTACATTTTTAACATCTTCCCTGTTTTTTTTAGCTTTAGAGACTACCTAGATTGACGACCCATATCCAAAAAGTCTATTAATTAGGCTACTCCGCAATTTTTGAATACCAAATTGAACCTTTCGTTTTTAAGCAAGTAAAACTTATGTCTAACAAGCTTTCTCTACCTAGTGAGCATGTACTTGGTATTTCTATTACTGCTCTCAGTTTTGATGACCAGATGCAAGCAATTTTGACTTGTGCAAAACGTGCCGAGTCCAGAACTGTATGTGTAGCAAATGTACATATGCTTGTAGAAGCTCATTCAGATCTAGATTTCGCAAAAGTCTTAGATAATGCCGATGTCATCACTCCCGACGGCATGCCTCTAGTCTGGATGATGAGACAAAGAGGGCTACACACCCAAGATCGTGTGGCAGGTTTAGATATTATTTTGGCTATGTGTAAGTTGGCTCAACTACATAACGTCAGTGTCTTTTTCGTGGGTTCTCAAACCGAAATTCTTCAGCGTATGAGAACAAGGTTAGATAAAGAATTCCCCAACCTTAAAATTGCTGGTATGGAGCCTTTACCCTTTCGTCCGATGACTCTGGACGAAGATGAAGCTATTATTAAGCAGATTAATGAAAGTGGAGCTGGTTTGGTATTTGTTTCACTAGGATGTCCCAAACAAGAACGCTGGATGGATCAGCATAAGGGTAAGATTCAGGCAGTCATGATTGGACTAGGAGGAGCTTTTCCTGTATATGCAGGACTCAAAAAACGAGCACCAGCTTGGATTCGCAATATAGGGCTTGAATGGCTTTATCGTTTAGGTCAAGAACCGCGAAGACTAGCGCGTCGTTACTGGGGAACAAATATAGCTTTTTTGTGGATGCTTATCAAGCAATCTCTAAAGTATAATAGTAGCCCTGGAGTTTGCCGTGAATAATTTTAAGTGACAATTGAATCAGAGTAGTGCACTACGAGGTAAGTTTAATATAAAAAGCAACTAGTAACCTTATTTTACGTTTAGTTTTTAATTTACTAGAGACATGGCGATTTCAATAAATAAAAACTAATTGATAAACTAGTTGAAGTTTAATTATTAAGATGTAAAAGGACTCTTACTTAATAAAGCATCTCATCTCTGGGAGTCCTTTTGCTGTTCTATTGCTTGAGGAAGGCTACCAAAGAGTCAATTAATATAGTGAATACTCAGCTATTTGGGCTAATAAGGTGGAAATCTGGGATGCTAAAGCTTAGATGCCCAGCTCGTAATCCCTCTTTATTTCCCCAAGTGACGAAAGAGGGATTACTACTAATGAGTGGTAGGTAAAAAGGCGATCGCAAATCCGAAGCTGGGAAAACATCATTAAACTGGACTTGCAAAATCAAAAAAACTAGAGTTGAGATTTTTTAAGTTGGGGTTCTTTGAGTAATTAAGGCTAACTCCAGGCTGCCGCTTTTCTTCTAGTTGTTAAGGGTTATATCCTACATAAAGGGATACACCGATCATATTGCCTGTACTCAGGGCGTCCCTTCTTAAAGTCTTAGTCTCGCCATTACGAGTTTCCTCAACCTGAATTGTGTAAGTTGGACCAAAGGCAATTTCCCTATATACAGCGGAAACCGCAGAGTCCTGATTAAGTAACACCGGTATTTTGGGGTCACTAACTCCCTGTGCTGGATAGAATAAACCGCCCAGAATCTCGGTCTTACCACCATTAAGTGTTGCCGCTACTGTATTGCCGAACTCGGTTTTGTAGCCAAGCAACCAAGCCAAACCGCCATCATTCTTAATCAGCGGCTCAGGTGGTGGTGACTCACAATTAAGCTGGCGGGCGTACATCTTTTGTCCTTTACCGATGTTGATCCGAGCAGCTACAATGTTTTCGATAAACCAGGTACTGGTGTTGCTCGTACTCAAGAAACTCGGTCCTATGGAGTGCCGAACCACTACAGGCTGAGATGCCGCATTCTCCAAAACACCATTGTCAAAGTTAAATCGCTCTAGGAGTACGGGGTTATCCTGGTTCTCGAAACGGAATAAAATGTTGTCAGAACTAAGCCACGAATGAAAGCCGACGAGGTCGCGAACATTACCACGTACAATTACTGGCTTGTTGATTCTGTAGCGTCCTGAAGGAAAGTAAACCGTGGTTTTGCCTGAGTCAATAGCTTTCTGGATACCTTCAGAGTCGTCTAGCTCGTCATCGCGTTTGGCACCATAGGCTTCGACATTGGCCCAATTGTTTAGATCGTGGTCAAAAAACTTTGGTGTCTCTTCAACTGCCAAGTTCAGGGTTTTCGGTGGAGAATTGAAGAGGCTGATAGGGGTAGCTGAGACAAACTCTTTTATCTGTGGACCGGCTACAAGCTTATCTCCACTCTTAATCGCAGCTTTGTATCCTTCAACCTTGACGTTGCGAACCAGAATTTGGCTGTTGTTTTCGATGGCAACTGCCTGTGGTGAACCGCCACGGAGTTCCGAGTCAATCAACACGACTGGTCCTGGCCAATCGCCGCCGTTGCTGAAAGCCGGAACTGAATTAATGCTAGTCAGCTTGCGGATAGCCAGTACGTTGTCTTTATTTTCAATGCCAACTAAGTTCTGGTTTTCTAAACGGATGTTTTCCAGGGTAATGCTGTATAAAGCTGAGCCACTCCGGATGCCGATATCGAAACCCTTAACAGTAACCTTTTTAATCAGACAAGGGCCGACTTCGCGGGTTAAATTCAGACCAACTACCCCTTTACCATCACCAGAGACAATGACAACGTTCTCCATCGCGCCAGTATTACTAGCATTGAAATCTACCCCCATCGCACCGGGATTGCCTTTCCCGGTATCGAAAGTCATGTCAAAAATGTAGTTATTGTGGGCGCGATTGCCAGCGCCAGTATCCCCAGTGCCCAAGGAACCAGAGCGGGTTATGGGTTTGGGTTGCTCAGGGTCACTGAAGCCTGAGGCATTGTTCTTAAGTCTAATTATGGTTTGCTCAGTTCCTTCACCTTGCCAGGTAAGGAAGGCTCCAAATATGCCGTCCTGTCCTTTCCAGTCAATTGTCTCACTGACTAAATAGGTTCCCGCTGGGAATAAAAGTGTTCGATGATTAGTCAAGTTTTCCTGCACGGCTCGGCGGATGGCTGCTGTGTCGTCGTTAACACCATCGCCCTTAACACCATAGTCCCGCACGTTTACCAAGTTAGCATCAGCAGGATAAACAACGTTTGCTGGTACCGGACTGCTCACTGAAGCCCAGAGGCAAGAAGGAAGTACTATCAGGCATAGTAGACTGCATAGAGCTAGGGAAAAGTACTTTCCCGCCGCGAGATGCCGACGTACCGCTGCGCGGTTTTTAGGTCTTGACCCTTGGGTTTGACGTAGTGGGAGACCTAGCAACAACACTTTCTGAAGAATTTTGCGATGCCATTTACTGTAAGTCCTGACTGAGAAACAGATCAAGCGATTTTCCATGACTTTCTTATTGAGTCTTTCTCCAGTTAAGACTGTTAACTCTATCCTGGGTTTTAGGAAGGTAATATCTATCTCTTTGTAAGGATTATTACGTTTAAGCTCATTGCTCCATATGCTCCGGTGCGCCTTCCCTACTTATGGATCGGATGAGTTAGGTTAGCTTCAAATTAAGAAGAGCATATTCGCGAATTTTATCATCAATTGTGACTTAATAGTCTAGATGAAAATTTCACAGTAGTCTCAAATATTAATTTTCTTAAAGATAACGTAAAGATAGCCCTCTCTATAATGACATTTGGCAAGGTAGTTGTTTAAGATAGGCCAAGTCAGGTGGTTTTATTACTCAAGCTTATCTAAGACTGTTTTTGAAATACTGGTATCCTTATCGTTTGCCCAAAAGCATCTACAAATATTTCTAAAAAAATCGTATTATTCACGGCGAATAATCTAGGAGATTCATCAGTGGATAGTGCAATTAATTCGGCAAACAATAGTGTGACTGTTTTCCCTTTTTGGGGAATTTTACGCGAGGACTTTGTAACTTTAAAACAGGCTTGAATTAGGCAGATTACGAAAACCCATCTTAATAGTACGGATCTAGTAGTAGTTAGGCAAAGAATGAAACTAGGTAAATCCCCAAAAAATAGATAGGATTTTAGCTGTCTTTGACTGGTTACTTAGAAAGCTTGAGCTAAACTTAGTTTGACTATCCGCTAAAAAGTAGGTTGAAAATCAAGAATCATCAAAGCCCGTAGATTGGTTTATTGGTCTGTTGTTTAATCTGCTGAATTTCGTCAGAACTTGGTTTGCCAAGAGCTTGATCGAGTTTAAACTATATCTGCATCAACCATTTCCTAACAAGTATTTTTGCCAAGTTTGTGAAAAGAAATGGGTCGTTAACACGAGACGTTTTCTTATGAAAGTAGCGATTCTTGCTGGCGGTCTGGGTACTCGCCTTGCCGAAGAAACCGAAAGCAAACCCAAGCCCATGGTAGAAATTGGCGGTAAGCCAATTATCTGGCACATCATGAGGCATTATGCCCACTATGGTCTCAATGATTTTGCTATTGCCCTTGGCTATAAGGGTGAGGTGATCAAAAAATACATGGTGGACTACTGTTCCCTCAACAGTAACCTCACAGTAAACCTCCAAAATGGAGAAATCAAAAAGCATGGTGGTGATCAACAAGATTGGACTGTTGATTTAATCGACACCGGTATCACAACTAATACTGGCGGTCGCATTAAACGCCTTGCCCCCTATTTAAACAACGAGACATTTATGCTGACTTGGGGGGATGGGGTTTCTAACATAAATTTGCAAAGTTTACTGGAATTCCATCGCTCTCATGGCAAGTTAGCTACCTTAACTGCGGTACGTCCAACAGCAAGGTTTGGTCACTTAGAACTTAATGGTGACCAGATTACGGAATTCTCGGAAAAGCCCCAGACGCGAGAGGGCTGGATCAATGGTGCATTTTTTGTACTAGAACCGGGAATTTTTGACTATATCGAAGGCGATGATATCCAGTGGGAAAAGGCACCACTAGAGGGATTAGCCAAAGATGGTCAACTAATGGCTTATCAACATAACTCGTTCTGGCAATGCATGGACACCCTGCGCGACAAGCGCTTGTTGGAAAGCCTTTGGCAGAGCGGTAATGCACCATGGAAAACTTGGGAGGAAAAAGATGCGAGTATTATTGACGGGTCACAAGGGTTACATCGGGACGGTCATGGTGCCTATGCTACTAGCCAAAGGACATGAAGTTGTCGGACTAGATAGCGACCTTTTTGAGCGCTCCACATTTGGAGAGGGAATTCAGGATATCCCGGAACTGATCAAAGATGTCCGCGATGTTGAGATATCTGACCTCGAAGGATTTGATGCTGTATTTCATCTAGCAGGGTTGTCCAATGACCCATTAGGCAACCTGAATCCAGACTTAACATCTGAGATCAATCATCTGGCTTCAGTACATCTGGCTAAGTTAGCCAAAGAAGCAGGAGTCGCACGCTACGTCTTTTCCTCTTCTTGCAGTAACTATGGTGCAGGTGGTGAAGACTGGTTAACCGAAGAATCGCAGTTTAACCCAGTCACACCCTACGGCATTTCCAAAGTGCGCGTTGAACAGGACGTTACTCAGTTAGCAGACGATAACTTCAGTCCTGTCTTTCTGCGCAATGCTACTGCCTACGGTGTATCACCCCGCCTGCGCTTTGACTTGGTACTTAACAATCTAGTTGCCTGGGCCCTGACTACAGGTCGAGTTTATATCAAGAGCGATGGCACCCCCTGGCGTCCGATTGTCCATATTGAAGATATTTCACGGGCTTTTATTGCTGTTCTCGAAGCACCACGTGATTTAGTCCATAATCAAGCTTTCAATGTGGGACGAAACGAAGATAACTATCAAATTCGAGAACTGGCTGACATTGTTCAAGAAACAGTCCCTGGCTGTCAGATTGAATATGCCAAGGATGCTGGACCTGATAAGCGCTGTTATCGGGTTGACTGTAGCAAAATTGCCCAGACCTTGCCAGAATTCCAACCACAATGGAACGCTCGCAAAGGAGCCCAAGAATTATACGCTGCCTATCAAAAAGTTGGGTTAACCCTAGAAGAATTTGAAGGGCCCAAATACCAACGCATTGCTCACATCCAACAATTACTGAGTACCGGACAGTTGGATGAAAATCTACGCTGGAGAACTAAAGCACCAGTATCTACTACAGTGAGTTAAGAGGATTGTCAAACAATGCCTGAATCCCAGCCAACTTGCCGTGCTAGTGGCAATTCTGACCTAGAGTTAATTATTCCTTTCGGTTACACTCCTCTAGCCGATGGACTGCTCACCAAAGACCAGCTAGATCAACCAGAGTATACTGCTCCCCTTGACTTAGCTTTCTCTCCCAGTTCTGGGCTAGTTCAAATCACAGAAACCGTTCCCCCAGAAATTCTGTTTTGTCAGGATTACCCCTATTTTTCTTCCATCTCGCCGTCATTGCTAAAACACTTTGGTGATAGTGCCAAAGCCCTGATCCAATCCAGGCAACTGGGTGCCAACAGCTTCGTGATTGAAGCTGCCAGTAACGATGGCTATATGCTCAAGAACTTTGTTGAAGCAGGCATTCCCGTACTAGGTATTGACCCAGCTTCCGGGCCAGCCGAGGCAGCTCAACAAGCAGGTATCCCTACTCTTTGTACCTTTTTTACTGAAGAGCTAGCTAAGAAGCTGCGTTTTGAAGGCAAGGAGGCGGATGTCTTTTTAGCCAATAATGTCTTGGCCCATGTGCCAGACTTGAACGGTTTTGTTGAGGGCATTAGTATCTTACTAAAAGATACAGGCGTGGCAGTAATTGAAGTGCCTTATGTTGTTGACTTGGTGGATCACTGCGAATTTGACACCATTTATCACCAACATCTGTGCTACTTTTCCGTGACTGCTTTGGACAGGTTATTCAGAAAACATTCTTTATTTCTCAATGACATCAAGCGTGTCCCGATACATGGAGGCTCGCTGCGCTTGTTTGTAGAGCCAAAAGAAGCAGTCAAAGACTCAGTTAAATTACTCTTGCAACAAGAGGTAGAACGCAAGGTCGATCAAATCGATTACTATCGTGATTTTGCTGCTCGTGTCCGTGAAATCAAGCACTCTTTACTAGATATTCTCTGGGATCTTAAAAAACAAGGGAAGAAGGTTGCTGCCTATGGTGCAGCAGCGAAAGCAACAACAATGTTGAGCTATGTTGGTATTGATAAAACGCTCGTTGATTATGTAGTGGACTTAAACAAGTTCAAACACGGTCGCTATATGGGCATCAATCATCTACCAATTTTCCCACCATCAAAACTTCTAGAAGATATGCCAGACTACGTCCTGATTCTGGCTTGGAATTTTGCTGAAGAAATTATGCAGCAGCAGGATGAGTATCGGCAAAAGGGCGGGAAGTTTATCGTCCCAATTCCACAACCCAAGATTGTATAGCTATACCATAATCATAGCTCCCGGATACCTCTGTCTGAGTGCGTCAATCTTTTGGATTAATTTTTGGGTTTTGCGACCAATTAAATTCCGATTTAGGAGCAAATATGTCCCAGTCATTACTAGCTAGTCTGGAAAATACCGCTACGCTAGCCGAGCATGTCTGTCCCAACTGCGGTCACAAGGAGTTGTGGCTTTTCTATGAAATCCGCAATGTGCCAGTTCATAGCTGCTTGATGCTTTCCAGCCAGCAGGAGGCCCTGGAATTCCCCTGTGGTGATGTTGTTTTGGGGTTTTGCGAGCATTGTGGTTTTATAACTAACGTGGTGTTTGATCCTCAGTGGTCGGCTTATGCGCCCAATTACGAAGATCAACAGAGTTTCTCACCAACATTCAATCAGTTTGCTCTTGATTTGGCTAATCGCCTGATTGAGAAATACGATCTTCGTCACAAAGATATTGTTGAGATTGGTTGCAGCAAGGGCGATTTCTTGTTACTGCTGTGCGAGTTAGGTCAGAACCGAGGCGTTGGTATTGATCCCTCTACAGCGCCAGGGCGAGTCCAAAGCGAAGCGGCTGACCGCGTAACTTTTATTCGAGACTACTACTCGGAGCGTTACGCTGACCAGGTGGGCAATTTTATTTGCTGCCGTCATACCTTGGAGCATATTCATCCTACTGCTGAATTTGTCAGTACTGTAAGACGCTCCATTGGCGAGCGCCTTGATACAGTTGTCTTCTTTGAAATCCCAGATACAACCCGTGTATTGCAGGATTTGGCTTTCGAGGATATCTACTATGAGCATTGCTCTTATTTCACACCTGGGTCACTAGCCCGCCTATTCCGTTCCTGCGGTTTTCAAGTAACTGACCTATATCGAGCTTATGGAGAGCAGTATCTCTTAATCGAGGCTCGACCTGTAGCTACGCCCTCTGAAAAGATACATCCTTTGGAAGAGAGTCTTGAGCAGACAATCCAGGATGTCAAGCACTTTGCTACCAGCATCCGCAAAAAACTGGAGTATTGGAAGCAGCATCTACAGAAGATGCAAGAGCAGGGGAAACGAGTCGTTGTTTGGGGTTCAGGTTCCAAGTGTGTTGCCTTTCTGACCACTCTTGATACCATAGACAAAATTGAATACGTTGTTGACATTAACCCCCATCGTCATGGCAAATTCATTCCTGGAGTTGGGAAACAAATCATGTCACCGGAATTTTTGAAGGACTACAAACCTGATCAAGTGATTGTGATGAATCCCATTTACTGCAATGAAATTCAGCAAATGCTCAATGAGATGGGGGTAATGACAGAAGTCATATCTCTCTGAAAAATTACTTAAATTGAGGGCACTTTTTAGCTCTAATCTGATCAGTTAATCATCTAAGTCATGATTAACTGATCATCCATAATTTATAAATCAGTAATTTATAAATCAGTGCATGTATTTCTTACTCTCTCTAGGCATGATTGACCTGAAAGCAAGCTACAAATGCACGCAAGTTTTTTACTATCTTTCTCGTATGTGAATCAACTCATAAAGAAATCGGCACCTAGACTTGTTTCTTTCAGTCTGCTTATAGTGTTGCTCACTACACTCTCACCATTTAATTTTTCCTTAATCGATGATTTATCTGTCAAAACTATTGCTAACAGTTTTCATCATCCGAGCAATGTTAGAGACTGGCTAGCCAACATTTTATTGTTCCTTCCCCTTGGCTTTAGTCTTACTTATCTGATGCCAACAAGAGGACTAAGATGGATAGGAACACTTGTCGTCGTCTTGTTGGTCAGTTTCAGCCTATCTCTGGGAGTTGAAGTTCTCCAGGTATTTCTACCATCGAGGTCACCCACACTTCTAGATATTTTCGCCAATAGCTTAGGCGGTTTTTTCGGCTTTTTGTGTTTTCTTCTAATAAGACTAATATTCCTTTTTGAGCTTGAAAAATGTCTTTCGATCAAGAAGCTAGTAGGCAGCTTTTTGGGATATGCCACCATAGCTTTTGCGATTTTGATCGCTTTACAAAATAACACACATCTTACTAATTGGGACTCAACGTTTCCTCTGTCAATGGGCAATGAGTCAACAGGAGATCGACCGTGGCACGGATATATTTCTGAAGTATGGATTTCTAATAGAGCCATCTCAGATAAGGAGGTAACACAGAGCTTTTCTAGAAACTATCCCACGGTTGCAATTGAAGATTCTCTGGTGGTTTTTTATCAGCTTATAGGTCAAGGAAGCTATGCCGATCAAGCTGGACATCTACCAGATCTATTCTGGCAAGGAAAACTTCTGGATAATCAAAATAGGGCAGATGTTTTACTAACTCCAAGTCATTGGCTTAAAACATTAACACCTGCAACCTATTTAACCCAAAAGATCTGTCAGGCTTCTCAATTTACCTTGAGTACCACTGTTGCCACTGCCAATACTACGCAGAGCGGACTTGCGCGAATTATCTCTCTTTCAGGTGATCCTTATCATCGAAACTTTACTCTTGGGCAAGAGGAAACTAATCTAGTATTTCGACTGCGAACACCACTTACTGGAGAAAATGGAACAACTCCCGAACTAATTGTTCCTAATGTTTTCGCTGATACTAATCCCCACCAACTAATCATCACCTATGATGGTTCATCTCTGCGATTATATATCGATCAACTAAAAAAGCTATACTCTATTAATCTTAATTCTGGGCTGACTTTGTTTCAGTTTTTATCACCTTTAGATAACGATTGGAGTATTCAGCTCAATACTTTTAATCCCAAAATTTCTACGATGCTTTGTTATGCATTAATTTTTATACCTCTAGGATTTATCTTAGCTCTGATCACTACTATAATGAGAGGTAAATTTATTTTCTATATCTTCTTGATTTGTGGTGGAGTAGTATTGCCTGGCTTGATATTAGAAGCTATGTTGGCAATTGAGAATCACAGAAATATGGGTTTAGAAAATACGCTAACAAGTATAGTAATCACGTTAGTTGCCCTGCTCTTATTTAGGGTGCCTTTTAAAACTCACTTGAACTTTCGCCAGCAGTTATGAACTTAGTTTACCGCAAAAAAGATAACCTTTCAAGACAAACTAAATACCGCAAAAAACAACAGTCTTCGCAGAGTAAAAAGTTTTAGGAGTACAAATATAAATGAACACATCAGCTAATCAAAGCACTAGCACCGATACACCCCCAGATTTAGAGCTATTTTTTGAAATGCTGGAGGTTCCAGTCTATTGCAATCTTTTGTGGTCAGAGCAGCAAGCCGCAAAAAACTGTCCTAAGGGAGATATCAAACTGGCTTTTTGCCCTAACACTGGTCTGATTATCAATGTAGCGTTCGATCCTACCAAGTTGGGCTATTCCCAAGACTATGAAAACTCTTTGCACTACTCTCCTCGATTTCAGGAATACGCCCAATCTCTAGCTTCCTCGTTGGTGGAACGTCACAATCTTTATGACAAAGATATTATCGAGATTGGCTGCGGCAAAGGTGATTTTTTGATCTCGTTGTGCGAATTTGCTAATAACCGAGGAGTGGGTTTTGACCCTAGTTATGTTCCTAGAGCAGAGCATAGTCCTTTGCAAGACCGCGTCCAGTTTATTCAGGATTTTTATTCAGAGCGCTACAAAAACTATAAAGCAGATTTCATTTGTTGTCGGCACACACTTGAACACGTTCCGAATCCATCTGACCTGCTCGAACCACTGCGACAAGCGATCGGCGATCGCCTCGATACCGTTGTGTTCTTTGAAGTCCCTAATGCACTGCATACCTTTCGCAATCTTGCGGTCTGGGACATCATCTATGAACACTGCTGCTACTTCGCCCCTACTTCTATGGCGCACGCTTTTTCTACTCATGGGTTCCAGGTTTGCGATCTCAAGGAGACGTTTGAAAGTCAGTTCCTTTGCCTTGAAGCTTTGCCAGTGCCTGGCGAAATCGCCCCCAGTGAGAATCGAAAAGATGAAGTTGAGGCTTTATCGAAAGATATTGCCACTTTCAAAGCGAAGTTCGACGCTTTAGTAGAAACTTGGGAGCAAAAGCTGACACAAATTGCTAATGCCGAGCAACGAGCTGTCGTGTGGGGTGCAGGATCCAAAGGGGTTACTTTCTTGAATATCCTCAGCAACCAAGACTCGATTGAATACATTGTAGATCTTAACCCCCGCAAACAAGGGATGTACGTTGCTGGCACGGGACAGAAAATTGTTCCACCGGAATTTTTGCAGGAGTATCAACCGGATGTAGTAATTGTAATGAACCCGATCTATGAAGCAGAGATTCGAGAGCTAACTACAGTTTTGGGTTTGACTCCTGAGCTAATCTCCGTGTGAAGTAGATATTTTGTTAGAAGGCTGCTCTGTCAGTATTAGCGTGTTGGTTACTTAATTTTAGGGACACAAGCCAAGCTTGTGTCCCTAGTTACTTTTTAAGAGCAATCTTGGAGTCTCCTGACTGACAAAAGTTTCTAACTTAACAAGGTAAAGACAAAATTTAGGATGAGTTTTCTGAATTTCTCTGAGTTAGAAATTTAATTCACTTACTGAAAAACTGCTGTTTTTTTATATTTTGAATATTTAATATTCTACAAATTCTCCGTGAAGTTACTGTAAATAACCCCTATAAGTCCATATAGGAAATTAAAATGAGGATGCTTCCACAAAATTATCCATTTGCACAGTTTTACAAATAACCTTTTAAATTTGAGGTTATTTTTTCTAATCAAAATTAAGCGAATGGTGATTAATTTGTATTTATAGTCAGATGAAATCTACCGATAAAACCTTGAAAACACTGATATTCACTAATTTTCTACTACATGAACTTCGCGATGCCAAATGTTCGAGTTTCCTCTCTCCGCCAGAGACAAGAACAACTAAATGAATGCTTTGCCCTGGCGACTTGCCAGTATTCTTACAGCCCCAGCACCCTCGTTTTCATTGACTCATCAGTTGATCAATACCAGAGTTTAGCGGATGGCGTTAATCCCGGAGCAGAAGTATTCATTCTTGACGCTACAAGAAATGGCATTGCTCAGATTACTGAAGTAGTGCAACAACACACCAACTTTGAAGCGATTCACATTGTCTCTCATGGCTCACCGGGAAGTCTTCAGTTAGGCAATACGAAACTAAGTCTAGGCACTTTAGATGACTATGCCAATGACTTAAAAATCTGGTCATTAACTTCCTCTCTCTCTTCCATTCTTCTGTACGGCTGTAATGTTGCCGCCGGAGACGCAGGTGAAGTATTTATCAAACAACTTCAGGAACTAACAGGGGCAACTATTGCCGCTTCTGCCAAGCTGACTGGTAGTAAAGCTTTGGGAGGAGATTGGAATCTAGAGGTCACTACAGGCGAGATTCCAATCTCTCTAGCATTTCCGACGGCAGTAAGGGAAGCCTACAATTTTGTTTTTGCTGAGCCTTTCAATTCAGATGATTTCAATAGCTCCAATCTCGATTCTAACCTATGGACTTTCGTTAATCCTCTAGGTGACAGTTCATATCAGCTAACAGGAACAGGAACAGAAAATGCCTATCTAGAGCTATCAGTTGCCAGTGGTTCTGGACACGACGCCTGGAACACCAACAACGCAGTGCGGGTGATGCAGGCGGCACAAGATACTGACTTTGAACTGGAAGTTAAATTTGCCTCACAGCCATCACAGAGATATCAGATACAGGGACTCATTGTTGAGCAAGATGCCAATAATTGGCTGCGCTTCGATACCTATTACGATGGCTCACAGCTGAATGTCTTTGCCGCGGCTACCACTAACGGTTCATCACAAGCTAAGTTCAGCGTTCAGGTTGTATCTGGTTCAGCCCCCTACTTGCGAGTAAATCGTCAAGGGGATGTCTGGACTCTACAGTACTCCGCAGACGGAGTTAACTGGTCAGCAGCAGGAAGCTTCACTCAAGCCTTAACAGTCAGTTCCGTGGGAACATTTGCTGGGAATGCAGGAGATTCACCAGCCTTCACAGCCCAGGTAGACTACTTCTTCAACACCGCAGCACCGATTGTCCCAGAAGATGGAAGTGGTGAACCCTTACCGAACCAAGCACCCGCAGCTAATAACGATACTGCTACCGTTGTTCCCAATAGCTCAGTCGAAATCAATGTTCTGAGCAACGACACTGATAGTGATGGTAATGTTAATGCTTCCAGCGTTGCTATTAGTGGCAATCCTGCTAACGGTAGTGTGACAGTAGACTCGGTTAGTGGTCTAATTACCTACACCCCCAATGCTGGTTTTATCGGTACTGATAGCTTCAGTTACACGGTGGAAGATAATGAGGGAGAGTTATCTAATCCGGCTACAGTCAACCTCACTGTGGAGGAACCACCTGCCAATCAGGTACCGATAGCCAATAACGATACTGCCACACTCACCACCAATAGCTCAGTCGAAATCAATGTTCTGAGCAACGACACTGATAGTGATGGTAATGTTAATGCTTCCAGCGTTGCTATTAGTGGCAATCCTGCTAACGGTAGTGTGACAGTAGACTCGGTTAGTGGTCTAATTACCTACACCCCCAATGCTGGTTTTATCGGTACTGATAGCTTCAGTTACACGGTGGAAGATAATGAGGGAGAGTTATCTAATCCGGCTACAGTCAACCTCACTGTGGAGGAACCACCTGCCAATCAGGTACCGATAGCCAATAACGATACTGCCACACTCACCACCAATAGCTCAGTCGAAATCAATGTTCTGAGCAACGACACTGATAGTGATGGTAATGTTAATGCTTCCAGCGTTGCTATTAGTGGCAATCCTGCTAACGGTAGTGTGACAGTAGACTCGGTTAGTGGTCTAATTACCTACACCCCCAATGCTGGTTTTATCGGTACTGATAGCTTCAGTTACACGGTGGAAGATAATGAGGGAGAGTTATCTAATCCGGCTACAGTCAACCTCACTGTGGAGGAACCCCCAGCATTTGCCTTCAACTCAGATGATTTTAATAGTTCCAATCTTGATCCTAACCTGTGGACTTTGGTCAACCCATTAAACGATGGGTCGGTGCTAATGAAGGGTGTGGGTACTGGAGATGCCTATCTAGAGTTGTCAGTGCCGGGTGGAACCTCCCACGATCTGTGGGGATATCGAAAAGAAGCGGTTCGCGTCATGCAGCCTGCAGAAAACACTGATTTTGAGCTGGAGGTGAAATTCGCTTCAGGACTGACAGCAAACCAGACACAGGGGTTTCTCATTGAACAGAATGATAACAACTGGATAAGGTTTGACACTTATCATGATGGCTCAAACTTAAAAGTTTTTGCTGCAACTACTAACAATGATTCATCACAATCAAAGATTAACATTGTTGCATCTGGTGACGCCTCATATCTAAGGGTGAATCGTCAGGGAAATACGTGGACAATGAACTACTCTGCTGATGGAGTGAACTGGTTAACTGCGGGAAGCTTTAACCAAAACTTGGAGGTAAGTTCGGTAGGAGTATTTGCCAGCAACTCTTCCAGTCAAGGACGTTTTCCCTCCGCCTTCACAGCGCAGGTGGATTACTTCTTCAACACCGCAACGCCCATAACACCGGAAGATGGCAACCCATCTGACGATAATCTTGCTCCGTTAATTGGTAGCGTGCAGCGCTTCAACCATGGAACAGACACAGTAGAGTTGTCTTGGTTTACCGATGAGGCAGCGACAGGTACAGTTGATTACGGAGCAACCACTGCATACGAGTTGGGTTCTGTGAACACCACTGGTGGTTTGTATAAGCATTCGGTAATGCTTACTAATTTATTACCAGGCAATACGTACAACTACAAAATTCAATCTGAGGATATCTCTAATCAGGTCGCCTTTTCGGAAAATTTTGAGTTTGTCTTCAATCCGAACCCACCAGCACAGATAGACATTTGGTATGGATTGAACCAGACTTTTGGACAAATCGGCCAGCCCCAGGACTGGGTCAACCTTCTTGGCAACGTGTACGACCCAGACGGTATTTCTTCGCTTACTTATTCCCTTAACGGTGGTTCAGAGATTCCTATCGCAGTGGGAGTAGACGGTCGCCGATTATCGTCACTGGGTGACTTCAATATTGACCTTGCTTACGCCGCTCTGGACGCTTCGCCACTTGACGACGTAGTCAAAATCACTGCTATAGATGGCTTGGGAAATGTCTCAACTGAAACAGTTACGGTTGAATACGAGTCAGGTAATTCTTGGCCAGAGCAGTACTCCGTTGACTGGAGTTCCGTCACAAATATTCAAGATGTAGCGCAGGTGGTTGATGGTTTATGGACTTTGGAGGGCAATGGAGTCCGTACCGCTGAACCGGGTTATGACCGCCTCATTGCAATTGGTGATGCATCCTGGGATAACTTTGAGGTAACAGTTCCGATAACAATCAACGCTCTAAGAACCGGTCCTGAAGGGAGTGGTGTGGGAGTTATCGTGGGATGGAACGGACATACCGACAACCCCGTAACAGCTTGGCAACCTAAATCTGGCTTTCTTCCTCTTGGTGCTGCTGCTTGGTACTACAATAACCAACTGGAAATTACTGGAAATACCTGGAATTTTAGTCCTCTCAACCAAGCACCTCTGACTTTACAAGAGGGGTTTACCTACAACTTCAAAGTACGGGTAGAGACAGCTCCAAACCTTGTTGATACTATCTATAGTCTCAAGGTCTGGCAAGAAGGTCAGACAGAACCAACGGAGTGGAGCTTACAGGGACAACAAAGCAATCATCTTGATGGTTCTATAGTACTGGTTGCTCATGAACACGACGTTACTTTTGGCAACGTAACGATAATTCCCCTAGGAGAAGATATTCCCAACCAAGCTCCAGTTGCCAACGATGACCAGGTGTCAGTTGTTCCAGCTAATTCAGTAGTCATCGATGTACTCAGTAACGATAGCGACAGTGACGGTACACTCAATCCCAACACACTGGAGATTGTCGATGCACCCAGCCACGGTACACTCAGCCTTAATAATGGCCTGATTACTTATACCCACGACGGTTCTGAGACCAGCTCAGATAGTTTTACTTACACCGTTGAAGATAACTATGGGGAGACTTCCAATGCAGCAACGGTAGATATTAGCGTAGAGACGCAACTGCTAGCTTTTGACTCTGACGATTTCAACAGTGCTACCTTAGACTCTCGATGGAGCTTTGTAGATCCTTTGGGCGATGGTTCTTTTGAGTTGACAACGCCAGGAGCTGGTGAAGCTTATCTGGAGTTGTTAGTTCCTAGCAGTTCTTCTTCTCACGACATATGGAATACCAACAAAGCTGTACGGGTGATGCAGGATGCCGAAGACATAGATTTCCAACTGGACGTGAAGTTTGCCTCAGAACCATCTGCAGGATATCAAATTCAAGGTCTCGTCATTGAGCAAGATGCTAACAACTGGCTGCGATTTGACACGCTCCATAACGGCTCACAATTACATGTCTTTGCGGCAGCTACCGTTAACGGGTCGTCACAGGTAAAGCTCAATGTCCCGGTCACCTCTGCTACTGCCTCTTACTTACGAGTGAATCGCCAAGGGGATGTCTGGACACTAGAGTACTCTGCTGATGGGTCAAATTGGACGGCAGCAGGTAGCTTTACCCAGGCTATAACAGTTGATTCAGTGGGTACTTTTGCCGCTAACCATCCAGTCGGTGGAACTGCCCCAGCTTTCACGGCAAAGGTAGATTATTTCTTTAACTCAGCCGCACCTATTTTCCTTGAGGATGACGGTCTTCCCGGCGTAGCACTGACTCAAACAGGAAACAGTACCAGTGTGATTGAGGGAGGCTTCGATGATAGCTATAATTTGGTCTTGGCTAGTGCACCAACTGCTGACGTCACCATCAACTTAACGACAGATGATCAGATTAGTACCAATACCTCAGCACTGACATTTACCCCCACAAATTGGAATGTACCTCAAATCGTCACGGTTAGCGCTTTGGATGATGCTGTTTCCGAAGGTCCCCATACTAGCAACATAAGTTTCGTTGTCAGCAGTACTGACTCTAACTACGATGGTCTGAGTGTTCCTAGCCTCGATGTTGCTATCAGTGATAATGACGTACCAATTCGTATTAATGCTGGTGGTGACGCATATACTGACAGCTCAGGCAAGCAATGGTCAGCTGACACAGGATTTGTTGAGTTTGATGGAGTCTACATATCACCTCATACGGTACACAGTACTGATGATTTACCTCTATTTACTACAGAGCGCTATGGGAAGGTACTCTCCTACGAGATTCCCATAGTCAATGGTACTTATGATGTGAACCTCAGCTTTATTGAAAACGTCTTTACCTATAGTGGTGGACGAGTATTTGATGTTAGTATTGAGGGGCAATTAGTTCTCGATAATTTTGATATCTGGGATGAATTTGGGATCCTTGACAGGCTTTTAACTAAAACTTTTGAAGATGTTGAAATCACTGACGGAGTCCTTAATCTTGACTTCCAAGCAAGCGCTAGCAATGCCTTTACTCTAGGTATTGAGGTTTTGCAGCCTGGTTCGGATATTGTACAGCAGGAAGAGGGCAACAGTATTCTCAGTGGTGAGGATAGCAACGATACCCTAGTTGGTGTTAATCCCAATGCTGCCAATCCAGGACAGGGTGAGCAAGATGTCTTTACTGGACATGGTGGTGTTGATCGATTCATACTAGGAGATGAGATTAATGCTTACTACGATGACGGCATTGCTAACAGTAATGGTCTAGATGACTACGCCTTGATTGTTGACTTTAGCCGAGGCCAGCAAGATATTATTTACCTCCACGGTAATGAGAGTAACTATAGACTAGAAACTGCACCGCAAGGACTGCCTAGTGGTACCGCTATATTTCTCCAGACTGCTGACCAGGATGAGTTGATTGCTATTGTTCAAGGAGCTACTGATCTGGCTCTTGCCAGTCCCTCCTTTGAGTTTCTCTAAAGTTAGACTAACTCAGCTTATAAGGCAGTAACTTTATGAGCTGAGTTAGTTCCTCGCACTGTGAAAACCAGTGTCTGGTTTAAACTCTGCCAGCCCATTTTTGATAAATATGGAATAACTCGATTTGAGCTTTAGACAAAACAGTAAATACAAATTTTTCTATAAAAAATTTCTCAAACATCTTATATTTTCTCAATCATTACCGAACTTGTAATTTTCAATTCATACGATAGTTAACTAGCTAAAGATGAACATTAATAAACCTCGCGTAAGCATTGGACTACCAGTATATAATGGCGATAATTTTCTCAGAGAGGCTCTGGACTCAATTTTGGCTCAGACTTTTGAGAATTTTGAGCTAATCATCTCAGATAATGCCTCGACTGACAAAACTGAGGAGATTTGCAGAGAATACGCGGCTAAAGATCAACGCGTCCGTTACTATCGAAATGAATATAACCTTGGTGCTGCCCCAAATTACAATCGTGTTTTTGAGTTAGCTACAGGTGATTATTTTAAGTGGTGTGCTCATGACGATTTGTGTGCTCCAGAGTTTCTAGAGCGTTGTGTCGAGTTACTTGAGCAAGATGCTTCCGTAGTTTTATGTCACACGCAAACAAAGATTATAGATGAACAGGGAAGATTCTTAAGAGATAATCATACTCAGAGAAAAGCTGATTCACCGAAACCTGAACTACGCTTTCGTGAGCTCCTCTATGAGAACGACTGCTTTCAGATTTTTGGCTTGATACGTTCTAGCCTTCTTAGAAAGACACAACTTATAGAAAGTTATGGACATGGAGATGGAGTTTTATTAGCCAGACTTGGACTCATGGGTAAATTCCACGAGATTCCTGAGTATTTGTTCTTCAACAGAGAACATTCCCAAATGTCCATGCAAATAGCTCACTCTACTTACGAAGCGTACACATCTTGGTTTGACGCAACAAGAAAGGGAAAGATTGGACTTCCACGGTGGAGAAGATTTTGGGGGTACTGTGTATCGGTGTGGGAAACCCCACTAAGTTGGCAAAAACGAATCTGGTGCTATCGACACCTAGTGAGTTGGTTGCGAGGAAATCGCAAATTTCTACAAGAAGATTTGGTTCTAGCTAGTACAAAATATCTGAAACTTTTGAGGAACAATGATAGCCTCTCCTAAAGGTTCAAATTAGGGTTCATCGCTTTAATAACAAACCTCTTGCCAATTGGTGATTTCCATATTTATCCGCGATTTTAAGTTATTTGGCAATTAAAACAAGGATTATATTTTGCTAATTTCATATTTCTTCCTATCAGCTTGATGTTCTTGCCAGCGCATGCCGATTACACTAGCTATGTAGAGCATGTAGGCTGGTTCTTCCATTTGTGTAAAAATAAATCCGCAAACCAATACCGTCAGCATAATAAATTTAGGCATCTCGTCCAGACAAAGCCGGCGCCAGACTATAGAACAGAGATAGAGGTAACTTCCCAGTCCGAGAAAGCCAAAATCTCCCCAAATGCCTGCCCAGCCGAAGAAAGGAGCAAACATGCTACTTCCCTCCGCTAGCCAGCTTGATGCCACGTAAGCCCAAACGCGATCGCTAACAGGCACAGTCTCACCAAAAGGAACATTGGTTGCTCCCAATGGCGATAACAAAGAACTATAGTCTCTAATCATCCACCCTCCTAATCGACCTATGGTATGACCAGGACCAAGACCGAGCCACCAGTTCACGGGTGAATGAAAATAGGTAGTAATAATACGAATTCCTGAAGACTTCAGTAATGTAGCTTCACCTTCCGGGCCATACATTTCTGGTCTAGCCCAGGTTGCAAAAGCACCAAGAGCTTCTATATTTTGTACAGCCCAGGTAAAGACAACAACGAAAATAACTGTACCTGTTAGGTACATTATAGTTTTGCCAATATTTTTGATATTACTGAAAGTTAGAATTATAAATGCCAAAAGAAACATTAAGACTACCTGCTTGGCATCCGCAAATTGTATATTCAGAAAACCGCTAACTAGTACCAAAGCCCTTAACCACATTGGCTTTGTCTTAGAAGTTACGAAGTAATAAACAGCAAAAGTACAGGAAACTGAAGCCCCAACAACATGACCTGATCCTGAGCGGTAAAATACTCCTTGAATGTTGTCGCAATCTCCAGGTAAGTGGCAGAAACCCAAACCATACTGGGCGAAAATTAAAAAGAGATGGAAAAAGACAAAACCTGCCATCCAGGATTTAATGCGATCAAAAGTGGCAGGAGACATGGGTATACAAATTATTGCCAGCAGCAGCATGAATGGTTCAGCCAGAAGCAAGAAGCCTAGAACTACGTTAATAGCTCCTGCACCGTTCCACAAAGCACTAGCAAATCCAACTGTGAGAAAGAGCCATAAGCCAAACAAAATTTCTCTAGAAATTGAAATTTGGCTGGTGTCTTTCGTACGGGTTTTGAGTAAGGCAACTCCACAGGTAAGTGGTACTGTGGCAAAGTGCAGAAAGTTAATTGGTGCTGGAGCTCCCGCCGATTCGAGGAGGCGCGGCAAAAAAGCGCTGGCAAACGTCCACAATACCAGAGTAGAGGTCTTAATATAGCCCTTTTTTTTCTTGAGATTTGTAGGCTTTACATTCATTTACTGACCTCCGTCTTCAGGTATTCTGGTATATTAAGTTTCCGCTTTTTCGGACAAAGCATTCTCCTCTCTAGCTTTGGCAGACAATACTAGTGGAAGATGGCGATGGAAATTAGCAAAGAATCCCTCAGGGGAGATTCGTTGTTCCCAAATCCGGCGGCATTCATGTTGTAAATCTACAAATTCTTGTGGTGAAAGCTTTTCATGGAACTCAGCTATCTTCTGGGCGATGAATGGGAGTTCGTTTTCCTCTAACCAAACACAGTATTTCTTCCAATCTATCTCAAAGTCGTAGGGCAGGACACAATCTGTATTGATAAAAACTGGAATTCGTCCACAACAGAGAGCTTCGTAGAAACGAAAAGAATAGTTCCCAGAACCACGACAACAGAAAATATAGTCGCTCTCCACCATATTCTGCACAAACTCCAGCCGTATTTTCTTTTGAAAGTTTAGGTCGGGTTCCTGGAAAAAAACAGGGCGTTCTCTTTCAATGAAGTTAGTTTCTATGAACGGACTTTTCGACAAAATCGGTAGGGCTTGAAACCTTAAAAGATGACCGATATAATAGGGTGGTATACCTGTTTTATTTTTGGATAAAAGTCTTTTGCTTCGGTATAGTAAAAGTTTGGCGTAGGTTTTCAGGTTTCTTTTTACTGCAAAACCACAGAAGCCAACAACTGGTTTGGGACGCTTTTCCCGAATGGGTATTTGGTTGTTAAGGTATTTCTCTACAAAGTCTTCACTCCAGGCAGGCATAGCAAAATCATTAGACTTTTTAACAGAACGATAAAGAGAATGGCGAAATACTAAATTACTCTCGATAGGTAATTTAACATGTGAACAATCACCGCCAAAAAAGCTTGCTGATAGCTTGTCTGCTTCTCTGGCTTGTTCAATGAACTTAATTGATAGACTTTCCTGCCTAGAACTCAGAGCGGGTTCCCAGTTGCTGGGAACAATAGCTAAATCAGCTTCCTCTAGAGAAGACATCTCAAAAAGAGAATGACCTATTTCCATATATTTGTCGAGCAGACAACTTTGTGGGGAGTTGGGATTTTCTAGATCTAGAGGCTTTCCCCAAAAGGGAGATAGTATAGCTTCGCCGCCGGTTACTTTTGGTAGATAGTTTGCGTCGGAGAAGATTTTCAGTTTCATTATCTCACTTACTCTTTTATTCAAAAAATTACAACAATAAAGTTGATCTGATAACTGAACTTGAAAAGGTTCAAAATTTATCAAGTAATCAAAGCTGTTCTGGTCTGGGCGTAAATGTTCATTAGCTGCTGGTAGTTTTTTTCGGCAGTGTACTTACCTTCAAACTCTGCCCTTGCCTCCCGGCGCATCTGAGCAACTTCTGAGGGGTGTGCTAGTACCCATTTCACCTGCACAGCAAGTTCTCCCGGATCTCCGGGACGGAAATGGAGACCAGTACGACCAGAGTCCACCAATTCTGCGATCGCACCAATATTAGCCGCAATCACAGGAGTACCTTTGGCAAAAGCCTCAACGGCCACCCGACCGAAGGTTTCGTACCATTTGGATGGGAAAATTAAAACCAGTGCTTCTCCCATTAGCTGATGAACTTCGGACATTGGTCTACGTCCTAACCACTCCACTTGCGGGAGTCGTTGCGCTGCTTCTGCCACCTGAGATTCTAGAGGACCTTCCCCAACTATCTTGAGAGGCAGGTGTTCGCCCAAAAGCTCCCAGGCGGCTAGTAATGTGTCTAGTCCTTTCTCTACAGAAAGCCGACCGACAAAGAGGGCATATCTGCCGCTTCCAGTTCCCAGGGCAGGTTCAGGGTGGACAAAGTTGGGCTTGACCATAATCTTTTTGGCCGGAAGACCACCCTCGATAAACTTCTGCCGAGCAAACTCGGTCAGAGCAATGTAGATATCCACCATCTCTGTCCAGGTGTGCATAGCTCGGTGTGCCATGAGCATCGCGCTGACTACCCCCGTAGCCGCATGGCTGTCTCGGTAGCAAGCATGCTGAATACCGGACAAAGGAACAGACTTTCCTAAGCAGTCCTCACAAACCTGACCATTGCGGAAAAAAAGGGCATTAGGACACAGAAGGCGGTAGTTGTGCAAGGTCTGAACAACGGGAACTCCCTCGGCTTTTGCTGCATAGTAGACCGAGGGGGAGATCAAAGGTAGAAAGTTTTGTACGTGAACCAGATGATGAGGCTGCGCCCTTAACCGCTCTCTTACGATTTGGTAAGCTTCCTGAGACCAAATGGTTTTAGTAGCTGTACGCAGTGTACCCAAAGACGCTACACGCTCGTTATTTTCTTCGTACACTTCAACCGAGTGACCTCTTTCTCGCAGAAGGCTCACTTCTGCTTTGTGGCACTCGTCTTCGCCACCGCGAATTTGATAGCGGTTATGTACACTCAGGATGCGCATCCTAGTTTCCTTCGTGAAGTCGCACGGTTGAATGGGTTAATTTACTCTTGTGTAGCTCGGCGTGCTGCCGGAGACAGTTTTTGTTTCCACACGCGAGGTATGGAATAGGAGGGATTGGCCGCGATGGACATACCAAGATACAAAACAGCTTGTAAATACTGCTGTTCAGCAAAAAATAAGCCAGCTTTCCGATACCAAAACTGACCCAAAGTCCGTATCTGTCGATCCAGGCGTGATAGTGTTGGTAGCTTTTTTTCTTCTTCAATAAACTGATTCAAATCCGGCACCTCTTTACCGGCGACCCGAGCACGATGACGGGCGACAACACATCGGGCCAATGTCTGCTGTAAAAAGAACTTCTGCATCGAAGCACTCTGGGAATGGATGCGATACAACAGTAAGGGTTCTGGAATTGCTAGTACCGGACCATGATCGCCCATACGGTCAAAAAGCTCATAATCTTCCGTTGGGTGAAAACCTTCAGTGTATCCGCCTTCCTTCAAAAAGATTTCTTTGTTCAACAAAGCGCTAGGCTGGATGACAAATGGCACTTCTCCTGCACGACGCAGTGCATAAAATTCTTCTTCGGTAGTTGGTCCTTGTCGGACTAGGCTGAGGATTTTTCCGGTAGCACTAATGTGATTGGCATAACTACCCCAAATCACAACTTTAGGATTAGCTTTTGCCGCATTAATTTGTTTTTCCAATCGATTCGGTAGGGCTATATCATCCGCATCCATCACTGCTATCCAGGGATATTTAGCGGCTTGAACCCCAGCATTTCTTGCCCCACTGCAGCCAATATGACCGCTTTTAATTACCTGGATGCGATTATCTTGTTTCAGATAACGATCAATCACCTCTAGAGTGTTATCGGTTGAGCCATCATCAACAATAATCAGTTCAAAGTCTCGAAAAGTTTGGTTTAATATACTCTCAATTGCTAGACCAATGAATTTGGCTGCATTGTAAGCAGGCATTACCACACTGATCATCTGTTACTCCTGGAAGCTTTCCCTTGTGTTTTTTCAAAGATGTCTTCGTAGAGCTGTGCCAAATGCTCTCCCCTAGTTTCCCAAGCAAATTCTTCTCTTAACTGCTTTTTCCCTGCCTCTCCCATACGTTTTAGGAGAGCTGAGTCCTTTGCCAGACGCACCATGGCTTCTGCTAAGCCGCCTACTGCCTGCTCAGGGTCAAAAGCCGGGATTTTAAAGCCAGTTTCTTGGGTGACTTGAACACCAGGTCCTCCCAAGTCCAGACAGATCACTGGACGACCCGTTGCCATTGCCTCTAGACACACCCATCCCCCAGAGTCGTGTAAGCTGGGATGAACTAGAACATGGCATTCCCTTAATTTACCTAAACTCTCCTCGCGAGGTAGTCTCCCCCAAAATTTAACCTGTGGGGCCACTCCCAAGTCTTTGGCAAGAGTTGCCAGTTCCTCCTGTTCAGGGCCATCCCCCAATAGCCAGTACTCGGCGTCAGGTAAGTTGGCTTGAGCAAAAGCCCGAATCCCCAGATGAAAGCCCTTCCAGTGCAGTAGCCGACCCATACTAATGAATCTTACGGGGCAACTATCAGGCATAGCGTACTGGCCAAGATGGGCGATTTCTTCGGCTGGTAGACCTGTCTCAGGAAAAATTTCTACCTGATTCACACCCATTTTGTACAATCGCTTGGCCGTATCTTCGGTAGTTGCCCGAATGAAGGCACTTCTTTTGGCAGTAAGACGTACAAAGGGATCGCGCTCCCCTAGCCAGCGAACTAGGTCTCGCGCAGTTTCGTAGGCTCTGGCACGAGGACTAAAATCTCGCCAGAAAGGCTTTGGTGCAGATTCTCCACCACCGACGGGTCCCCAGATAAAAGGCACTGGCAATAGAGAAAGGAAACTAGGGCTTGAGTACTTAACAAAAGTTACATGGTGAACAATGTCAAAGCCAATTTGATGATGCAGGCGACGGGCAAAAAAGTAGGCTTGAATTTGCCATAAGTAGTAGTGAATTTGCATCGCCCCGCTTTGGTTCAAGCGCCAAAATCCTCCAATAAGAGGGAGATTGCAGTAGACAAAGTGCAGGTTAGGCACTGGGTTACGGGCTAGTTCGGCTTCAATGATTTCTCCGCTTTCGTCAGGTCGAGTCAGTACCCAAACTTCGTGGTGCTTGGCTACTTCCCGAGCAACATTCCAACCAACGCCAGGTTCAGAACCTCTACCCGGTTCACAGGAATAGGCAGAAATGAGAACTTTGAGTTTTTTCATGCTCTCTCTCCTAGGTTCAGTGCCTTAGGTTTCAGCCATAAAGTAATTTGCAGTTGTGTCCATTTTCCTAGCCATGCAATTAACTTGGTCAAAAATAAAAATGTTCCTATTAGCAATCCATACCTTTCCCGAAAGAAAAAAAACTTTGTTGGCAACCGATATGGTGATTTTTTATTCCAAAACAATGATTGAAAGATAGCGGCAGGAGTAAGTCCTGGTTTAAAGTAGTCTTGAAAATTTAGCTTGGCGTGAACTGAACCAATTAAAGTTACTTGAATATCTCCGACAAGACATGCTTTGAAACCGGAGCGTGTTGCTTTTAAGGTATACATATCGTCTCCTGAATAGTGAGGAAACTTACTAGCATCTGGAGAACCTATTTGGCGAAATACTGACGCGGGAATTCCTACACACCAACCAGACATGCCGTCAACAAATATAACTTCACCAGGCTTGGCTGCACACCCTTGCCGACCTTGAAAACCATTGTGTTGTTGGGTCAAAGAATCTGCTTCGCTAGAATAACAAGTCGGCGCTACCAGAGTGTCTGGATGAGTACGCATAAATTCTATTAATCGTGGCAAAGTTTTGGCATCAGGAATGCAATCATCGTTGAGCCAAATGAAATATTCTGCTCCCTGTTCATAGGCATGCTTCATGCCTAAAGCCATAGCTCCTGTCCACCAAAGATCTCCATTGCCCGGTAAGACTATTACTTCCGGATAAAAAGTATTGATAGCTTCTTTAGTGCCATCAGTAGAAGCATCATCAACAATTACAACGTAATATCGCTGGAGATCACCACACTTTTCTAGGTTTTTTAAACACGCTAGTGTTGTTTCTTTACGATTGTGGACAGGGATAACAATGTATACAGGCTCTTTTGTGATAAAAACTTCTGACATTATTAATATTTATAACTAAGAATAGAATTACTTGCAAAAATAGTTGTGCGCCCTTAATTGACTGTATTTTTTATATACTCAACCCTTCAAGACAAATCCCACTACTTCAGCCAAAGTTTTCGATACAGCTTCAGGAGTATGGTTATTCATAATTTGCTTAGATTGTTCACCCATTTTGCTGATTAAACCAGGATTATTCATGAAATGTTTCATTAATTCAGCTAACTTTTCCGGCTCATGGGGGTCAAAGATACGGCCATTTTCTCCATCAGCCACGATTTCCTTAGCTCCCGCCCATTTAGAACAAAGAATCGGTTTGCCAAACATCATGGCTTCAACAGCTACCAGACCCCAGACATCTTCAAGGGTAGGAAATATAAAAACATCAGCCTTGTCAAAATAGGCTCCCACCTGCTCATATTTAACATAACCAACCCATTTGACCCGATTTTCTAGATTGTGGGTTTTGACGAAACTCTCAAGTTCTGAGCGTTGAGGACCATCACCTACAATTAGTAATGTATAGTCTTGATCCCCTTGAGCTTGAAGAATTGAGCATGCCTTTAGCAATTCATGCAAACCCTTCCTCGGAATAAGGTTTCCTGCAAAAATAAAGATCGGGTGCCGTAGTTCTGAAGTAGTTAGCTCAACATTTTCGAGATTAGGTGAATAAGTTTTGGGGTGTGGTACTAGGTAAGGTCTATCAAAAACACAATTCTCTCTAGCTCCAATCACCTTGCTCAGATAAGCTTTACCTGTATGATTATTGGTGATAAATGCATCTGTAAAACGTGCCATGAGGCGACGCTGAAATAAACGTAGCCAAGACCCTTGATAGTCTACTCCTGGTGAACTGCCATCGTACACGATAACAACTCGCCATTTGCACCATCCTTTCAAAAGCAAAGCAAATATTGTCCAAACGGAGAAAGCTGTGGAGAAGACTACGTCTGGCTTAAATTTTAGTAGATGACCAACAATGCTGGGAGATAAGTAGGTAAAGGAGGGACCGTAACTTTTTGATGACCCAGATTTCGAGAGAATTTTTATCTTTCCTACCTGCTTGACAGTAAAAGAATCTTCGAATCCAGGAAGAAAACCGGGCCAATCAGCAGTGAAGACCATCGTCTGTGGAAGTAATCGCGCAAATTCACTCATTATCGGTTGCCAGTAAGCTCCTGCTCCTTGCAAGAGCCAAGCAATTCTAGGGTAGTCACTATTCTGATTCACTAGAGATTCCTCTAACACCGTCCTAACCATATTTTTACAGGTATGCATGACACATTTATTTGGTTATCTTGTCAGATAAATCTGCTAAGGTACTGCTCTACATTTAGACAGATTGAAAGATTACCTGCGCAAATTGTTCGGCAGAATTTTGTTCAGCAAAGAGCTTCATTTTGTTGAAGTCAGCTAATGCTTCAGAAGATTGCAGCAAGAACTGAGTCAATCCCTTAGCAATTTCACTCGGTACTGTCGAATCTATGGTTAAACCGAGTTGCCAGTGGCGAGTTACTTCTCCCATGAGACCATAGTCAGAAGACAAAAGAGGCTTTCCTGCCGCTGCAGCTTGTACTAGAGTGCCACTCATACCAACGTGCCGCTGGTAAGGGGCTAGAATGACATCTGAACTTTGGAAATACAACTGAACTTCTTGCTCAGGAACAAACTGATCACGGACGATAATTTGTACAGGCAATAACTGAGAGATTTCTACAATCCGTTTTTGAATTGGTGAATCCTCAGTGGCAAACAGTTGACCTACTAACAAAATACAAAGCTTCTGGCAAAGGTTAGGGGATAACGTAGAAATCGCTTCCAGTAATTCGTGAATACCTTTACGACTATCATATAGCGCACCGAATAAGAGAAAAACTTTCCTATCAAGCTCAATTCCCAATTGAGCTTTAAAATTTTCTAGATTGTGTTGTTCAGGAACATCGTATATTTGTACAGGATCTGGCAAATGAATGGCTTGTGCTTGACCACGGAATTGCTCCATGTGTTTGACAACAAAAGGATCCAGACAAAATAAATTGCGTAACTGTGGATGATGCATTACCCGAGGTAAAGTAATAAGCTTCTCGCGCAAGTGCTGCACACGCTCTTTCCAAGAAGGTACATGTTGAGAGAAGTTACTGTAATGAAACGTTGGTCTAAAATAAATGCCAGAAAATGGGCAGGAAAGCTTGGCTTTACAGGCTACTGCTGCTTGGAAGGAGTCGAAGTAAAGTAGCAGACATTGAGTAGCACCCAGCAAAGTAGCGTATTTGTGGAGTAATTTCCACTCTTGAAAGGAACGCAAAGCACGATTCCAAGAAGATTTCCTGGGTATAAGGCTTGCTTCTTCTTCAGGCGTAATTGCTACAAAATTCAGGCTTTGTTGATGATAACTTGTCGCGATATTTACAACGTCAGCATGATTTTGTACGAACTTAGGAGAAACCACAATATCCAGATGACCTGGTAATTCTTGTTTACACCAATACTCAGCTAAGTGCCTAATATAGCTGGCATAGTGTCCTCCGTAAGCGAGTTCAAACACTAAAATCTTGCGATCGTGAGTATCAAGCTGGCGGTCTTCAATCTTTGATATAGAATTTTCTTGGGTGATAGTCATTACCACAACTTATTCTGTAAATGAAATAAAATTAATTGTTTCTTAAAGCTTAAATGATAAATATAAGAAATTAATCAAAAAAACTACTTTTGGCATTTGTCTTTTTCTAGAATTTCAGCGTAAAGAGACAAGTAGCGGCTAGCTTGTCGCTCTAGGGCAAATTCCTGTTCAGCTTTTTGCCGAGCTTCAATCCTTAGTGTGCTGTGACGTTCTTCATCTTCTAATACCCAAGCAATTCCCTTAGCTAAATCATCAATGTCAAAGGGATGAACTAAGTAACCGTTTTTTTGATGGTCAACAATATCTTTTAATCCCGTCGCCTTAAAAGCAACAACTGGTGTTCCACAAGCTAGTGATTCAGAGGCAGTTTGTCCAAAAGATTCCTGAATAGATGGCACAATCATCACATCAGCAGCTGAATAGGCACGCCTTAAGGAGAGGGGCTCATTTAATTGACCTAGATAGTGAGCTTTAAAGCCTAAATCAACTGGTTTTTCCGGTTGAGATGAACCAAAAACTACCAGCTCTATTTGGTCGTGCCAGCCAGATTTACTCAAGCTTTGTAGAGCTGGAAGGAGAAGATGAAATCCCTTTCTTTTATCCTGAGTCGCGCTTAGTGCACCAAAAAGAATCAATTTTTTATCTTGAGGTAAATTCAGGGAATGACGGGATTCTTGTTGATTGATTGGTTGAAATTTTTCTGTATCTAGGCAGAAGGGAATTACTTCTACTCGTCGATTTCTAAAAAGTGAGCTAGAGCTGGCACAATCAGCCATCCAGGAGCTGGGTGCGACAATGGTTAGGTTAAGATGCTTCCAAGCTTTAGCTTTACGTTGCCATACCCAGCGTGATAAATCAGATTCTTGACCACTGCGTAGTTGAGGGCAAGCACCACAGGAATTTGTATAGCGATCGCACTCTTGATTGTAGTGACATCCTCCAGTGAAAGGCCACATATCTTGGAGTGTCCAAACCAAAGGAACCTTGAAGTTCTTGAGATCTTCTATTTTTAAATATTCCCAGCCTACCCAATGTAGGTTAATGATGCTAGCGTTGAAATTTTTAATCCTATTCTTAATTAAAGAAGGGGTAGCATTTATCGAAAAAGTGGTCTTGCGACCAAAACTTTGGCTAAGAATACTACCGAATAGTTTGGCTTGGAGTTTTTTGAATAATACAGTCTGTTTATCGAGCTTAACTACTGATTGATACTCTGATCCCTTTTGCATGACCAGCATTGAGGAATCTGCTTTTTCCTTAAGCAATCCTAGGTGCAAGCGTGAGGCAGCATGCCCAGCACCTGAACCTTCATGCATTGCTAGATGTAAAATTTTCATCTTTATAGACCATTTTTGTTCTCAAGTAAAAAAATAGGTACTAAGTAGTAATTTATCAAGGTAGTAAATAGTTTAAACGCCTATTTTCCATAGAGCTCAATAATAACTACTACTAAATCCATTCCTGAAGTTCAACATCGTAACGCAAGATACTACCTTTATTGAAAATCGTTTTGACTTTAAAAGGTGCAGACCACATAATTTTGTCAAAAATAGCCAGGGCAAATTCATGCAGTTTTGGCTTTAATAGCATACTACGCTTCTCTTCGTAGTAAGCATTGTTACCTGTTCCTGATAGTTGCCCTCTGTGGAATTTAAATCCGCCAAGATATGATTTGACAATCTTTAGATCACAAATTTTGGAAAATTGTAGCCACAGATAAAAATCACCTGCATACTTAAATTTTGATAAATGTTCAAAATCAATTAAACTATTTAGAGAAGAAGACCAAAAAGTAGATTCTTGCTGGACAGTTGGTAATTCCTTCCCATAATAACCACAAGCAAAAAGCTCCTTCCGGTATTTGAAAGGTAATGTAACTTCCACAATCTGCGACTTTTCATTATAAAAAACACTATATCCAGTCAACCAACTCGCTTTTCCTGATTCAAAAATCTCTAGTACCACATCAAAAGCATGTTTATTGTAATAGTCTCCTGCATTAATATAGGCAATAATATCTCCCGATGCCATTTTCAATCCCTTAGATAAAGCATCGTACATGCCGGCATCTGGTTCAGAGATTATTTTTAGATAGTCACACTTATATTCCTGTTTAATAGAGTCGATTATATCGACTGTTTTATCAGTTGAATTTCCATCACATATTATATATTCTAGTTCAGCTTTTTTGGATAAAATTGCTGTTTGCTCAATAACTGACCTAACTGTTTCTTCAATATACTTTTCTGCGTTAAAGCAAGGAGTAATAATAGAAAACTTTATCATGATTTATTTATTAAAAGTTTTTTAGCAAAAATCAACGATGTCTTGGAATTGAATATAATTATAAATTTTTCAAATATAATTATTAGTAAACTTATAATTTCTTGTTTAATCCTTAATAACTTTCGTTTGCCACTTTTTCCGCCAAGATAAGTATCAAAATAATACTGATCTGCAAGGCGATGACTAGTAACAAAAGGAGGATGTTTTATATCTGAAATGTTTGTAAGTGGTAAACCAGCTAAAGAGTTAGTATCAAAAGTATGTGTAGCATCAACTCCGAAGCCAATATTTGAGATCAGATTAGAGTTCGGAACTATTGACAAGCCATTTTGACACCAGCAAGCATAAATCCACTGGTAGTCCCATGAATTGATACTTCCGTCAAAGGTACAGTCGAATCTATTGACCCAGTATTTCTTATCTAAAAAATCTTCACAGTACGAATCGATTAAATCTAGTTCTTTATATTCTGGCCAAGTTTTCATCTCGACATCATAATACTGCCATGCTCTTCGCCAAGTAGCCCAACCCCAAATAAACATATGTTTTGAAAAAAAATAACTATAGGAAGTTCTAGATTGACCTGATTGAAAATTGGAACCTCCAATCATCATAATTCGATCATCATGTCTGTACTTTTCCAGTAGAGCCTCACAAAAAGAAAAGAAAGACGGTGCAGGCAGGCAGTCATCTTCTAAAATAATCGCTTCTTCAACCTCTGAAAATACCCAGTCTAATCCAGTTGATACACGTCGTTTACAGCCTAAGTTTTTTTCGGAGAAGTTAGTTAATACTTCACAATCCCAGTCAACTCGGTCAATAATTTTACGAGTAGCAGCGCACTTTTCTACTTCACCCGGCAGGTGTGTACGAGGACCATCTGCAACTACTAATAGCTTAGTTGGTTGTGCTTGGCGAATTAATTCAAATACTTTCTCAGTAGTGTCTGGTCGGTTAAATATCAAAAAAGCAACTGGAGTTTTCACAGTAATTTCTCAACTTATATACTCACAATCATATTTAGCAAATTTATCAATCAGATTAATTTGATGAAAGGTAATCTTTTAAAACAACCTCTTGATAGCTCCCTGACTCTACAACACGACCTTTATCCATCAAATAGATGCGATTACAATGCTCCACTGTGGTAAGGCGATGGGCAATAATAATCATAGTTTTTGTGCCACTCAAAGATTTAATCGCCTCGGTTACAAGGGTTTCTGTTTCATTATCCAGTGCCGAAGTAGCTTCATCTAATACCAAAATTTCCCTTTCATGATAAAGAGCTCTAGCAATTCCTATTCGTTGACGTTGACCACCGGATAAAAGAACCCCTCTTTCACCGACAGACGTCTCGACACCATCTGGCAATTTACTAACAACCTCTGTAAGTTGAGCCAGCTTAATAGCTTTCTCCAACTTTTGTTTATCAATCAAATTATCTGGAACACCGAAAGCAATGTTCCTTTCCAAGGTGTCGTCTATCAGGAAAATAGATTGAGGAATATAGCCGATCAGATTCTGCCAGTTGCGTAAATTATTGATTACGGATACGCCGTCAACTTTTAAGTCTCCACTTTCAATTGTTAAGAGACCTAAAATTACATCTACTAATGTAGTCTTTCCTGCTCCAGATTTACCAATTAAACCAATTGATTGACCTTTATTAATTGACAAAGAAATGTCTTGAATTGCATATTCTGAAGTATTTGGATAACGATATGCAATTTCATCTAAAGTAATCTCTTTTTTGAAAGGTATAGCTTGTTTATTAGAGTGGTTATGACTAAATGAATTATCAGAACCACTTCCTGGCAATTGATTATGGTTGAACTGAGCAGATTCTATCTCTTCTAAGTTTTTTAAATCTAAATATAATCTGTCAACAACATAAGTGTGTTTTTTGATTCCACTAAATGATTGCATTAAATTACTGACTGCAGGCAAAAGCCGAATTGAAGCCATTGCAAACACACCCAAAGTCCCAGTTAAATTTTGTGAATTTTGCTCACTATAAATTAAAGAAGTAATTGTAAAGCCAACAAGGAAAATAATTAAAATAGGCTCTAATAGGTAGCGTGGCAAAAGAGAGAAAGCATGAAAATCTTCTACCGCAGTCTTATACCTCAATGCCTGCTTAGACATCTGATTTTCAAAGTAAGTCTCACAACCAATGATCCGTGTTTCTTTAAGTCCTCCCATGCCATGATTAATAACGCGAATTATCTCTTGGCTCGCATCAGAAGATTCCCTACCCCAATAAGAGATTTTATTTTTAAACTGGTATAGAAACAAAGAAAGAAGTGATAAGACCACTAAAATACTTAATGTGGCTGTTAAGCTAGTTTTTAAAAGCAGTAAAACTAGAGCGCATACGACAGTAAAATTAGCCACAGCGAAAAGGGTTGGCATCAGCACTCCATTGGCAAAATTCAAGGTTTCGCTGACAATATTTTGAATTAAAAGAGCGGTATTACCACTAATATGAAAAGTATAAGGAACTCTCAAATAAGCGCTCATTAATCTCAATCGTAAGTCAGCCTGTTCGCCGAAACCAAATCCGAATATATATTTTTGAACTATAAACCCTACCAAAGACTTAAAGCTTAGGATACCAACAATTAACAAACCTAAAACGGATAAAAAAGAAATTTCAGAACGAAAGTTTAGCTGTGTATACAACCAATTTGACCAACTACTCTGATGAATAACTTCAGGGGAGGTAGCTATTGTCATGAATGGTCCTATAAGACCAACTCCGAAAACCTCTAACATAGAAGTCAACAAGAATAAAAACATCAGTAAAATAATCTGTTTTTTCTTGCCGCCAAGAATATAGAATACTCTTGAAATATAATTAATCATTGAGAATAAAACTCCCAACTTGAAACGTTTTTGCCTGATTGACTTGCCACAAAGTGTATATTCGCTGAATAAACTTGAAAAAATTGTTGATGAATTTGCAAAAGTTCAGTAAAAAATAATAAATACCCGCAAGTCCTGACAATATAGACCTGCGTAAATCAATCACTTCATTAAACACTAAAGCTCTTAGTAGAGCATTTCCCTTCCTATAAATAGATGCATCGCTTCATGTAGATATCAACTTTATTTTTTGCTCTTACTATTCCCTGATATCGTAATGCAATAAGAAGACACCCTTAATCCCTGCACTGAAGCCGACACACTAGGTAAATACCTACTGCACGTTCTCTCAGAACTCGTGTTTTTGATTAGGCAAGCTAATCTTCGTCAACTATAGCCATAATTTCCTTGAGTGCAAATACCCTGGGGAAGATTATTGAAGATTTTTTGTAAAGATTCTCTAAAGCTATCTTAATACCTTTCTCCATTTGCTGGCACTAAGGGTGGTGACTTCGCTTCCGAGTTGATAAAGTAGTCTGGCAAGCTCTAAAAAAATATAAACCTCTGACAAAAGGAATTTATCGTCTACAGGCTGAAAGTACCGATGATACTAGCTATGACAAAAAAACAGCGTCTTTATTTACCTAAGGTGTATGTTAATTTCGCAGTATTCCTAGCTTGAACGTTCAACTGGACACTGGTCGATGAAGACTATTTCAAGTAAAAATTTATCTTATTTATTACACTGCTGATTTCTCTTCCCCGAAAGAATTACCCGCTCCACTTTTCAAAATGTTGCACTGAAGCATCAGCTTACTTGATAGTTAACTCAATTAACGGTCACCTACTCTACTTCTAGTCATAAAAAAATCAAAGGCTTATTAGGTAAGGTCTTGAGGCTCCTACAGCAAAAATAATTACGTGGTCTAGTAGTTCCCAAATAAAAGTATGTACTGACCCTATTTATCCTCTAGGCTGCGGTAAATTCTATAAATTTGTAAAAAATACTCGGTTTTCTAGCTTAAGGCGTCGAAGTCTTATTACTTGGATCTTAGCTACCACAGCTTCTTAGCAAGTAGATACATAGAGTGTAGATGTGCCAAAATGAAAGCAAGATTGCAAAATACTTCTGACATACAAACCAGCCAATTTATAGAGGCCAAGATGAAGGCTGAACAACATTCTCAACCATTGCCTCTAGCTAAAAATATCCAACTCCATGAAGATGAAGAAGGTGGCTTAGACCTGGGTCAAGTTCTTGGCTCTATCCGTCGTGGCGCACTTTTAATTGCTGGCGTAACCACCGTAGTCGCTTCTGCTGCTCTGCTCAAAGCATTAACGGATACACCAGTCTATCAAGCTGGGTTTGAACTATTAACAGAGCCGGTGACAGTCGAAACTGAAGTTATATCCTCTGTCTCCGACACTCTGACAAGTCGGCAAGAGAAAGCCGCGACACTAGACGAAACGAAAATTAAGGTTTTACGCTCTCCCAGAGTACTCTCTCCTATTGCTAAACAGCTTGAGACGAAATACCCAGGCATGAGTTACAGCCAACTCAATGGTAGCCTTACCATCCAAGTCAATGGACCAAATGTCTTGACAGTTAGCTACAAAGATCCTAACCAAGAGCTAGTTAAGGATGTCTTAAAAGCAGTGTCTGATGCTTTTCTGGATTACAGTCTAGAGGAGCGCCAAGCAGACGTTCGTCGGGGTATGAAATTTGTTGAGGAGCAATTACCGCAGCTCAGGGGGCGGGTTGAAACTTTGCAACAACAACTACAAACGCTACGGCAACAAAATAACTTACTTGATCCAGAAACTACGGGTAAACTCCTTTCTGATCAAATTGCTACTTTTGAGAAACAACGACTAGACCTTCAAGTTCAACTCAATGAAGCCAATGCTCTTTATACCGACTTACAAAGGGAGTTAGCACAACAGCCAGTTGAATCCGCTGTTGGTTCGGCACTCACTGAAAATTCCCGCTACCAAAAGATGCTGGGGCAAATCCAGGAAATAGATTCTCAGATTGCTCAAAAGTCCGCCATCTTTCGGGAAGAAAGTCCAGATATACAGACTCTCCAGGAGCAACGACAAAACTTGCTACCCTTGCTGCGCCAAGAAGGGGAAAGGGTCACCAGGGAAGTGGAAATGCGCATTCGGGAACTAGAAGTGCGTAATCAAGCTCTGAGCCAAGGAATAGAGCGCCTCAATCAGCAAGTGAAACAATTGTCGGCAGTTACTCGTGAGTACACTGATATCCAAAGGGAATTACAGATTTCCACGGAGAACCTCAATCAATTTTTAAGCAAAAGAGAAGGTTTGCGCATCGACGCTGCCCAAAAAGAGATGCCTTGGCAGTTACTGGGTGAGATTGGTGATCCTCAAGCTTCTTCAGCCAGTGCTAAGACTAATTTGGTCTTAGGTACAGTCTTAGGTCTGCTTTTAGGCATAGGAGCAGCTTTAGTTGTAGACCAACTCAGAAATGTCCTTCACACTCCTAAGCAAGTAAAAGACCTGACCAAGCTACCACTGCTGGGAGTAATTCCCCTCGATAAAGAACTTGGAGAATTTTCTCCTGCTGTGGATCCAGGTGCCGTTGTGCACAAAGCCAGCTACACTTCTGAGTTGTTCAATGGTCATCAGTCTCAAAGATACACGGCTGATCCCTTTTTTGAAGCTTTCCGCTACTTCTGCACTAATGTTCGTCTCCTCGGTGCCGACAATCCAATTCGCTCTTTTGTGATCACCTCAGCCGTACCCGGAGAAGGGAAGTCTACAGTTGCAGCACACTTAGCTCAAGCAGCAGCAACTATGGGTCAACGGGTGTTAATCGTTGATACCGATTTGCGCAGTCCCCGCGTACACCAGCGCATGGGGGTAATGAATATGTACGGATTAGCTGATGTAATTTCTACAGACTTAGACTTTGATAATGTTATTCAACGATCGCCAATCGAAGAAAATCTCTTTGTCATGACTGCTGGTCCGACTCCGCCTGACTCAATCAGGCTGCTTGCCTCTCAAAAGATGCGGGACTTGATGGAGAAGCTGCAAGCAGCTTTTGATCTAGTTATTTACGACGCACCGCCTCTTCTGGGGTTTGCAGATGCTAGCCTTGTGGCTGCTCACACCAGCGGTATCGTGTTAGTAGCTGGTTTAGGCAAGGTTAAACGCTCAGTTCTAGAGCAAGCCTTGGATGAGTTAAGAGTATCTGGCTCTTCTGTCTTAGGAGTAGTAGCTAATGGAGCTAAGGAATCTCAATCTGGAGTATCCGATTACTATTACCGAAATCAGACGGAAAACACGAATGTACTCCAACCTGGTAGAGGTGAGCGAACTGCTACTACTCCTTTAAAGTCACCTATGACTTTCTTAAGAAATATTAAGCGACGCTAGCATTTCTATCCCTAGAGGAAGGAAGGCTCTTGAGCTACTCATCATTGATAAAAGAACTATAAATGATTTTGCTAACGGTTACTTCCGGATAGCTTGATGATTTCCTGAAATAAATATCTAGAACACCTATATCAGTTCTATATCAGTATTAAAAACTAATCTCCTAGTCCCTTCCCTACCAGGAAAGGGGGAGACTTTCCTCTGCTCCTAATCAAACTATATTTGTTCCTTCTCTGCCAGAGGAGGCAACTTCCCTATTCACTGCCTTTCCTGGGTAATTTAGAGGTAACAGCAGCCAGGTAAAAAATTGGTTTATTCAAGGGCTAGGAAAAGATTTTTGTAATTACTGAATAGCTGTTCTCTAGATCAGGGAATTCTGGTGGTAAGGAGTTTTTTGATTACAGAATAAAATAGTTTTTTTGGTCAAATATCCCAAAAAGCGTTACTAAGGCGTGTTCCCTTAACTACATGGTGCGCTACGACCTAAAAGAACTATTTTAGTTTACCATCGATCCCGGAAAAATTTGGAAAATGCCGACGAACACGCACAAGGAGTAAAGTTATGAACAAAGACGATTTATCAGACGGTTTGATTTCCCTTTCTCCCACAACTTCGCAATCGCCAATCTCCCAGGCAGAAGCTCAGGAATTAGAAAATCGGGCTGTTAAGAGTGGATTAGGAGTTTCTTTTCTGCCCAAGCTACCGCCTATACTAACTGGTATGGGAGCCGGAATGACTACTTTTAATGGTGTAGCCATTACAGTTGGGCTGTATTCTCTATTTAATGCGACTCCAGCTAATACCGGATTTGACCTGTTAGATAAAGCAACGGAGCAATATAAATCCGGAAATTTCGAGGAAGCGATCGCTTTAGCCGACTCTATTGAGCAAGACAGTTCTGCTTATGAAGAAGCTGTAATTTTTCGTCAAAAATGGCGACAAGAATGGGACACAGGTGCTTCCCAGTTTGAAGCTGTTAAACAAGCTTTTAACGAGGGACGATGGCAAGATTTACTTGAGGAAGCTCGCCAAACTCCTAATGTTGAAGTTTGGCAACGCAAAATAGCGCCTTTTGTTATTGCCGCTAAACCTCAACTGGAAAATGAAGCCAAAAATTTATTGCAACAAGCTTACCAACAGGCAGCACAGAAAAACTTTACTGAGGCTATTGTCCTGCTCAAAAAAATCTCGCCCGAAACTTCTACTGGTGCCCAAATTAAACCCAAGTTGACTGAATATCAGCAAAAGCAGGAGATTAAAGCCAAGTCTTTACTACAAAAAGCCTACGGACTGGCGGTAAAGAGAGACTTTATTGGTGCTCAGAAGTATCTGTCGGAAATCCCTCAAAATACGGCTGCCTATGAGACAGCTAAAGTCAAGCTGGCTGAGTATTCACAAAAGCAGAATTCCCTTGAAGAAGTTGAGAGACAAGCAAAATTAAGGAAAGCAGCAGAGACACAGAAAAGGTTATCAGAGTCATCTACAAATAAGCCAGCAGAAGCGCAGAAAAAATCATCAGCACCATCTACAAATAAACCAAAAAATTCTCAACTTAATCCGGGTGGTCAGCTACAGGAAGTTAAACCTCAACCACCTAGTGCAGCGCCAGTGCTCCAATAGATTAGAGTAGGACTTAGGTGGAAGAAGGAAACATATTCTTTCTGGTTAACAACTTAAAGATACCTCTTACAAGAGGACTTTTAGGGTGGGTTTGGTGGATTAATTTACGTAAGTAAAGCTTATCTATCCGCAAAACCTGCCCTCTTGATATCCCGGTTAAAAAAGTGCTTTTTAGCCTTCTCATCAGCCAGTTTTACTATCCCCCAAGTGCATCTTGGATCAACTTTCGTAACTCTTCCCAGTTCAACGCACCCAGCATATCCTTAAGAAAACACCAAAAAATATCTTCCTGTCAGTCTGATATTAGCTGCAAAAGTTTACTAGCTAGATATTGATACTGCTCTCTGTTGTTATAAATCTGAGCTGAAACTCTGATAAATTGCTCCGAAGGTTCCCTCCAAGCAATTACTGGCACCTCAATCTGGAAACGCTCTAACAGAATATCCTGGAGTACAGGCCATCCTCGCGGTTTCTCTTCCTGTTCCTGCCAATGCAATTGATCGGGTAAAGGTACAACCGCCATTGAACCAATCATCTGATCAGGACAAGGTAGTTTAGTTCCCAAGGCTTGACAAAGTAGCTGTCTTGCAGCTATTGTCGTTGTCTTATTGTGAGCCATTAACTCAGACCATCCACCAGGTAGCAGGGAACCCATGAAGGCGATCGCTTCTGGCACGCAAAGATAGGCACTTGGATCATCAGTACCAGTCCAATCAAACTCCAGTTGAAAACGTGACTTATCAGTGCGCCGTGAGTTGGCACCGTGGCTAATAGTCAGTGGACGAATTAGTGACTGCTTCTCTCTTTGTACATAAAGAAAGGCTGACCCTTTAGGCGCACACAACCATTTATGGCAGTTGCTAGTGTAATAAGCCGCCCCGATCTCGTGCAAATTAAGTGGCAGCATTCCCAATGCATGAGCACCATCCACCAAGGTATCTACTCCCTTGGCTGCTAGCTGACTCACCAATTCCTGGATGGGAAAGACTAAAGCCGTTTGGCTAGTCACATGGTCTAAAAGTGCCAGTTTGGTTCTTGGCGAAACCTTTGCCAGCACTGCTTCTATTACCTGTGCTGGCGACTGAATGGGGAAAGGCACCCGCGCCACCACAACCTGTGCACCGGTACGACTAGCCACAAACTCTAGTGCATTGCGGCAGGCATTATACTCTTGGTTGGTTGTCAGTAACTCGTCCCCCGGATTAAAAGAAAGCGACCTTAACACCGAATTAACACCCGTCGTGGCATTGGGAACAAAGACTAACTCAGCCGCATCAGCCCCAATAAAAGTTGCCAACTGACTCCGCGCCTGGTCTAGCAACTGCTCAAATTCCCGCATAAAAAAGCGCAGTGGTTCTTGTTCCAACTGCTGACGCGATCGCTGTTGGGCTAACATCACGGGCAAAGGCACTGCACCATAGGAGCCATGGTTGAGAAAGGTAATTGTCGGGTCAAGAGACCAGAACTTTGCCCAACTGCTAGGATCAACTTGCAAAGGTTCGTTATTAGTCATTGATTCTCAAGCAATCGCCATTAGCAATACTTACTAGGGAAGAAATTTAGTTCTTGTCTTCCTGTCCTAACCCAACGACTCTGTAGGCTATATTGAGGAAACTCTTGCATTTCTGGGGAGAAGCCTCACCTATTTTCTCTTTACCCTGATTAGAGCAATCTACCACTAAGATAGCTATGCAACCCCAAAGAGTCAGTCTACTAATGCTCATTCGGACTACTACGATTACCCTACTGGCGCTAGCAGCCGGTTGTTCCTCTGTGAAAACGCCCCAAGCTACAGCTTTACCTTCAGAGTCATCTACACTACCAGTGACTACCTCACCACAGTCATCTACAGTTGCTGCTCCCAAACAAGAAACCGTAGATTCTGAAACTAAGGCATCAATAATGGCTCTTGCCAGCCACTTGAAACAAATCGGTGCCAAAATGTACGGCGCGTATTGGTGTCCCTACTGCAAGAAGCAAAAGGAACTGTTTGGAGAAGCAGTTAGCGAAATTAACTATATTGAGTGTGATGCCAAAGGGGAAAATCCTCAACCAGAGCTATGTAGAAGTGCTGGTGTTAGAGGCTTTCCTTCTTGGGAAATTAATGGTCAACTTCATCCAGGTTTGCATACTTTGGAAGAACTAGCTGATTTATCGGGCTATCAAGGTTCTCGCAAATTTTGAATGGTTTTTTCTTCTTTCCGATGATTGACAAATAACTCGACATGACACGGATTAAATGGCTTGGGGAAAGCCTTATTAGCAGAAATCTCTTGAAACTCCTTGCTTTGGGGTTGCTTTCGGCGGTGGTAGTGTTCCTTATCTTCGGAGATTTCAGACAGGCTTTATCCGAGCCATTTGAGCATTTAGTCTTCAGCCTTGAAGAAAGCTATCAGCAATGGTTCAAGTCTCAGCTACTTAATCAACCGCTACTTTTGCTACCTATTGCCTTTGCTGGGGGGCTAATTGCCAGTATCTCTCCCTGTATTCTCGCCCTACTGCCCGTTAACCTGAGCTATATTGGCACCCGCGAAATTACCTCTAGCCGGGATACCTTTCTCAAAGCAGGATCTTTTGTTTTAGGAGTAGTAACAACACTTAGTCTACTGGGGTTGTTTTCCTCTTTTGCTGGTGCCGTGATGGTGGGCTACCTTGGCTATGTCCATATATTTATTGGTACGCTAATTACGCTAATGGGTCTAAACCTCCTAGGTATTCTGCCTCTGCCTTTACCACCAAACCAGTTTAGTTTGCCCGTTGCTGGCCCTTATGGCGTTGGCTTAACCTTTGCACTACTGAGTTCTCCCTGTGCTAGCCCCGTACTCTTTGCCGTTCTGGCTGCTGCGGCTGCCACCGGTTCCCAGATATACAGCACCTTGACAATGGTTAGTTATGCACTGGGCTACACAGCAATTATTTTCCTCGCCAGCTTGTTTACAGGTTTAATTAAACAAACCAAGGTGTTATTGAAGCATTCTGAAAAGCTAGTGCGCTTGAGTAGTTTTTCTCTGATCTTTGCCGGAATATATTACTTAGCTAATGGTATTAACTGGGTAGTCCTAATCTGGAATAGTAATAGCTGAATTACAGAGAAGTACTAGCAGTGCTAGGAAATAACGCGACCGTAACGAGCCTTAACAGTCGCGGTAGAGTTGTTTTGATTGCACAGCCATGCCCACATCTGATCCCCAAAACTAAAGTGCCACCACTCGCCGGGATGGCGCTGAAAGCCAGATGAAGACATAACATGCCACAATAACCGCCGGTGGTAATGATACGGTGCTTCCAGTTTACTAGCGTAGTAATCTGGATGAGAGCGAGGTGAGAGTTCATCAATGGCAGACCCCATATCAACAGTTTGCCCCTGATCATTCACTAAGGTAAGGTCTACGGCACCTCCGGTACTATGAGGTGGCGGTGTTGCTAATTCAGGGCTAGGCACTGCCCAAATTTGGTAGACTTGATGCCAAATTTCTTGCTGTTGATCTTCTGATAGTTCAACAGGATTGAGTTGTTGTTGCCGTACTACCTCAGCAAATGTATAGTCCACCATAAATTGTTGAACTGCTACGGGGCGGTAGGCGTCAAAAATCTGGAGACGCCATCCTGGATATTGCTGTTGTAGCCGCGCTTGAGCGGCGATTAGAGCCCTAAGGACACTCTGGCGCACACGGTAAGGTGATGTTCCTTCGTAGGGCGCTCCCAGTTTTTCGTAGGGGTGAGGTGATAGGAGGGCAAATTGTTTTCCGGGGATCGATACCAGAGGTTCGCCACATTCCAGAATAGGAATTTTTTGATAGGGTTTCATATTTGCCTTGCTCAGATTCCAAACAATGTCTTGATGAAATTTATCAGTGATGTTCGTCTGAACAAGCTAAGTAATCAGTAGTATGCCCAGTTAGTTAGCAATCCTAATACTCTAACTCATTGCTGTCAGCATAGCAGCAAACAACAACGCTCAAAGCTGTGATCAGAGGATTCGAGCTTTTCACTTAGACCTAGCTATTATAAGATGACTTTTTAAATGAGCTAAGGAGCTTGAAGAATGGTCGAAATTGTAGGTATTCGTAAAGCCAGCGAAATAGCTGAAACACAGACTAAATCAAATAAAGTTGTTCCACCCGGCAAACTTGAACTGGCTATTAAGATTAGCGAGATGCCTACGCCACGCACGGTAAAAAATGGCTGGCAAGAGTTTGAAGTAGATTGCGACGGCATGATTTTCACCGCAACCGTTAAACCCAAAGTCTGGAAAAAATTAACCACGGCTGAGGAGACTTACCCGATGTGGGTAGCGGCAATTACTGGTAAGTTAGGAGTCAAAACAAAGAAAGGTTTTGTTCTAGAAAATCCCGCCATTCAAGTATTTGAGAAAAAGCCCAAACCTGTCCTAGAAGACCAAGCTTCTGAGGAAAAGACTCCGGCGGCGACAGAGGCTTCGAGATGAAGCTTGCCCATACCAGAGATTTTAGTCTGTAGAGGTAACTGCCTGTTTCTCGAATCAGTTACTTTGCTCAAAAGTAACTGATTTATTGATTATGAATTGGTTAACTGATATTCAAGATCACTATTCTTCGATTTTTGCCTTATTAACCGAATTTGTAGACTCTGGCACCGGATCATAACCACCAGGGTGAAAAGGATGGCACCGTAAGATGCGCTGCATCGCTAGGCAACTGCCGCGCCACAAACCAAACCTGTCTATTGCTTGAATAGCGTAGCTAGAACACGTGGGTTGAAATCTACAGACTGGTGGAAATATGGGAGAAATTAAAGCTCTGTAACCCCTAATCAACCAAATTATTAATAACTTCATCTCGGTAACCAAATCTCGATAGAGTGTTAGAGAGTTGTTGTTTTTCCTATTATCAAGTCTTTGCTGAATTCTGTAGCTTGGTTGGAATCAATCCCGGCGTTGTGGCTCCACATGGGTCTTGTTGCCCTAGTGTTAGGTATGGTTGTGCTTTTGGCAGAAGCACTACATTTTTATGGTCACACCAGTTCCGAACTGACGCGCAAGATAGTTCACATCGGCACCGGCAACATAATTTTAGTGGCTTGGTGGTTACAAATACCTGCTTGGGTAGGTATAGGGGCATCAATCATTGCTGGTGTTATTGCACTTTTGTCTTATTACATTCCGATCTTGCCTGGTATTAACAGCGTGGGACGCAAAAGTCTAGGCACCTTTTTCTATGCCATTAGCATTGGCATCCTGATCGCCTGGTTTTGGCATATAAACCAATACCTTTATGCCGCTATTGGTATTTTAGTTATGGCTTGGGGTGATGGACTCGCTGGGTTGATTGGTCAGAATTTTGGTCAACATCACTACGAAATCTGGGGCATCAAAAAAAGTTGGGAGGGTTCCTTGACTATGGCTGTAGCTAGCTATGTGGTTAGTAGTCTGATTCTATTTGCCGTATTCGGCAATACTTGGCAAGTTTGGCTAGTGCCGGTGGCGATCGCTCTATTTGCCACTTTTTTAGAAGCTTTCTCTAAAATTGGTGTCGATAACCTGACCGTGCCTTTAGGTAGTGCAACACTAGGTTTTTTCCTTAATCAAATTTTTTGAGTTCTGGATTTTTTAGCCCAGAAGGGACAAAATTAGCAATTTTCTGAGAATGAACCAATATCTGAGTTAGAGCTAACTCTAGTGATCAGCCTTAGATCTCTTTCCCCCAAAAGCCTTTGTTAAAGGAGCTTTTGGGGGTACTTGGGCAAAGCTATCTCCCAAGTTTATAAATAAAATCTTAAAAAAATTGATTGAAAACAGTAGACGATTCCCGCCATATTACCTTAGTATATGTAAAGATTTATTTCTATGGGCATAACTCCGGCTAAATTAACCTCCACTCAACGATAAATACTTGATGAGTTTTTTCAATTCAGCAGAGCCAATTATCCGCAGCAAGCAGGAAGCACTCGACTTTCAAGACCGTCAGGGACTCTTACGCATTAGCGTCGAATTTGGAGATAAGACGCTCATTTCGGCTTCTTATACAAGGATTGACCAGACTTTTGTCCTCTGGGGTCTAATCTGCCCGGCAATTTTTGCTACGGCACAGTTTTTACCAATCAGTTGGGTGGTTCAAGCGGCTTTGTGGTCGACCCTCACCTTCCTCGGTACTGTGGCGATGATTGTACTCACTCACTTTTGGGTAAAAGTAGAACGCCTCAGGTGGGTACTTTATTGCTGGGTAGTTTTGATGCTGTCTGGGGTCGTACTGACGGACTTAAGCATCTTTCTTGGCTGGGGGCAAGTGTTGATGCACCTGTGTCATCTGTGGTTAGGATTTAGTGCTTTGGGTTACTTTTGCACAGGAATAGGAATGCGATCGCGTGCTTTTCTTCTCGCTGGTATTGCTCACATTCTCGGTATCGCCTTCTTGCCTTACGTTGGTGGCTGGCAGTTTCTCGCTACTGGTATTGTTATGGCGATAAGCTTACTTCTGTTTGCTGAGGTTCAGTGGGATATGCGACCACCAGTTGATTACAGTTTGTTAACACCAGAACAAAAGCGCTTCAACGAAAAACAATATCAACTGCGCCAGCTTCCTTTGTAATTAAGCAGTACAGATTTAATTAGTAGACTAGAGTGAGTGACTGGAAATTATCAGGATCGAGGGAGTTAGTAGCGCCTTTGTTGATAATTTAAATCACGAATTAGTATTAAGTATGACGATAGTTTACATCTTTTAAAGTCCAATAACTTGTCTCTATGCAATAATCTAAATACAGCTAAATGAATTTATCTTGATCGATTAAGAGCTAGCTTTTATCCAGAGATACATGATTTATCTGTGTATTCTCGAAAAGATAAGAGAGGTTGGCTCAAGATCTACTAGATGAAGGTAAACTGTGCTGGAGGGAAGTTATGCCGCTGTGATCCCTAGCTGTGCATCCAAGGAGAGCGATGTCAGATGCATAGACAGTACAAATAATATAAGCAGCTGACTGAAGACGGCGTGAAGTTTTTATCGCTTCCTTCACTTTGCTACTACCAAAGGGGGACTAAACTCCCCACCAGAGCGGTCGGAGGTAGTAGACGTCACTAAAGTCAGTCTGTAGAACTAACCTTTAAATAAAGGCCCCGTCTTCTATTCGAAGGCGGGGATTTGTCTTTTTTATTGCCATTACAAAACTTGGTGAAGAAAACTTACTCATCTTCACCAAGTTTCTGTGTCTTACGTAACGGAAATATGAAAAATTGCTGACTTAATGACTACCAGTTCTCTCCTTCCTTATCCTGAAATGGATCGCCACTAAAAGGCTGGACTCCAGTTTCCGGATAAGCATCATCGCTGGGACTAAAAATCCGACCCACCGCTCCGAAAATATACTTGCTGATGTTGTCAAACAGTTGGAAAATGCCCATGTAACTGCCCTCACAACGAGTTCACTAATTGATTATCAAAAATGAAACAGAGTTAATAAATGTCTTTTACAATTCCATACTATAGTTAAGTCTTAAGATTTGGAGAATTTTGCAACATTTGTTTGTTTATATTTGCAATAATTTGCTCATAACCGAGTTGAACTCAAACTTACTCTGCTAGCTGCTCAATGTTGTTTGCCAACTCTTGATTTTCTGGCAATATTTCAGGAATTTTGCTGATCGGTATGACGTATTCAGCAAATGGCATTATTTTTGGTAAGAAGTACTATAACCGGAGCAACTAACTATGCTCCTCAACTGGGTGATGAAACTGGCAAACCAAGAACTGACAATTGATGCCTCCGATTACAGCCTCTTGACAGATCTTTACCAACTGACGATGATCGCTTGCTATGCGGGTGAAGGTTTGGCGAGAAAACCAGCATCCTTTGAACTCTTTGTGCGCAGTCTACCAAAGAATTTTGGTTACCTGATAGCGATGGGGCTGGCACAAGCACTTGAATACCTAGAGAAACTTCACTTTAGCCAAGATCACCTAGAGACTTTACAAGAGACGGGAATTTTTAAGGACGCCCCAGCTGAATTTTGGTCACTTTTAACAGATGGTAGCTTCACTGGCGATGTTTGGGCAGTACCAGAAGGAACCGCGATTTTTGCTAACCAACCTTTATTGCGGGTAGAGGCACCACTATGGCAGGCGCAGTTAGTAGAAACTTACCTATTAAATACCATTAACTATCAAACTTTGATTGCTACGCGAGCAGCACGGCTCAGAGATGTAGCGGGGCCAGAAGCCAAAATCCTGGAATTTGGTACGAGGCGAGCCTTTAGTCCCCAAGCATCCCTGTGGGCAGCACGGGCATCAATCGCGGCGGGACTAGATAGTACCTCAAATGTTCTGGCAGCGCTGAAGCTAGACCGCAAGCCCAGTGGAACTATGGCTCATTCCCTAGTAATGGCATTCTCAGCAGTATCTGGGAGTGAACAGCATGCCTTTTCTGCTTTTTATCGCTATTTTCCTGATGCTCCCTTACTAATTGATACATACGATACAGTAGCTGCAGCACAGCATCTGGCAGAAAGAGAAAAAGCTGGCGAAATAAAAGTTGCTGGCGTGCGTTTGGATTCTGGAGATTTAGTCAAGTTGTCCCAGCAAGTGCGATCACTACTACCACAAGCAAAAATCTTTGCCAGTGGCGATCTTGATGAGTATGAAATTGCCAGACTCAAAAATGCTGGTGCTTGTATTGATGGCTATGGCATCGGCACTAAGCTGGTTACTGGAAATACTGTTAACGGAGTCTACAAACTGGTAGAAATTGATGGCATCGCCACCATGAAGCAATCGAGTAGCAAAGAGACTTATCCTGGTCGTAAGCAAATCTATCGCCAAGACACTGGAGGTACAATTCAAAAAGATAGGTTAGGACAGGCAGAAGAATCCTGTCAACCTAACGAACGACCCCTGCTGCAACTGGTGATGCAACGAGGTCAAAGGTTACAGCTACCGGAAATCTTAGAAAACATCCAAAAGCGCACAGCAACTTCCGTTGCCAGTCTTCCCGACTCAACACGTCAACTTACCGATCCTACGCCCCTACCAGTGGAAATCTCTGATGCTTTAGAACAGCTAACCGATAAAACTCGGCAAAGACTCGAAAGCGAAGCCGCATCAAAGGACTGAAGGTAAAAAATGAGAAGGTTGTTAATCTAGCAAATGTCGCACCTTGCACCTCGAATGCACCTAAGGTGCAACCCACATATCTTCAAAGAAAGCCCACAGAAAAAGTCTAACTTCCAGCCTTCTACTCTAGAAAACCTTTAACTTCTAAGCAGATAACCTTCAACTCTTCTGAACTATGGTCAATATTGCTTTGTTCGGTACTAGTGCGGATCCACCAACTGCTGCTCACCAAGCCATCCTCAAATGGCTATCAGAACGCCATGACTTGGTGGCGGTGTGGGCTTCTGATAATCCCATGAAGTCCCACCAAACACCTCTAGAGCAACGTTCACAAATGCTGAGGTTGCTAATTGAGGAGATTTCACCACCCCGACACAACATTCGTCTCTACCAAGGCTTCAGCAGTCCTAGAACCTTAGAAACTGTGGAACAAGCCCGTCGTCATTGGGGATCACGAATAGAATTGACACTGGTGATTGGTTCTGACTTAGTTAATCAGATACCCCGATGGTATCAAGTGGAAAAATTGTTGAGTAAGGTTAGTTTACTAGTGGTGCCACGTCCCGGATACGAGGTGGATGTAGCTGGTATCCAACAATTGAGGCAGTTGGGAGCCACAGTGGAAATTGCTGATTTTCAGGCACCAGCAGTCTCCTCCACTGCTTATCGTGAGCAGGGAGACACCCAAGCTGTAACTTCTCCCATCAAGGAATATATTGACCAACAACAGTTGTACGCATGCCAGAAAGCGGCACCAAACAATTAAAACAAGAGGCTTTAGCTAATTTTCAAGTCGGGGTTGATAACGTTATCTTCTCCGTCGATACTCAGCAAAATCGTGTCTTGGTACTGTTGGTGATGCGTCAAGAGGAACCCTTTTGTCGTCGGTGGAGTTTACCAGGAACCTTGGTAAACCACGGAGAAGCTCTGGAAAACGCTGCTCATCGGATTCTCTCGGAAAAGATCAGGGTGAACAACCTATACCTAGAGCAACTATATACCTTCGGAGAGCCAGGTTTTAACCCCTGGAAATCTTCCGGCCAAGATCATCGTCAGACTCCTTTAGATATACGTTACTTATCCGTCAGTTACTTTGCCCTAGTGCGGTTTGAAGAAGCCCAATTGATTGGCGATAGTCTCAACGGTATTGCTTGGTATCCCATCAAGAAACTGCCTCAGCTTGCCTTTGACCATAATAAAATTCTGGAGTATGGTTATCGGCGTCTGCGCAATAAATTGGAGTACAGCCCGGTCGCTTTTGATGTTTTGCCAGAAGTATTCACACTGAGCGATATTTATCAACTGTATACCACCGTTCTCGGAGAAAGCTTCGCGGATTATTCCAATTTCCGCACTCGTTTGCTTAAACTAGGATTTTTGTCTGATACTGGTCTGAAAGTGTCACGAGGGGCAGGGCGTCCTGCTAGTTTGTATCGCTTTGATGCTGATGCTTTCGCACCATTAAAAGATAAACCATTGGTGTTTATCTAGAATTAAGCAAAACTTGACCTATCTAGTCTAGATAATGAAAATTTTGTTTGTTGAGGATGACGATTTTAATCGAGAAGTAATCACTGATTCCTTTAAGCTATCAGGGTACAAAGTTGACGCTTTATCTGATGCCTTTGCCTTGCTATAAAGGTTCTCTAATTCTGTTAAATTCATCCTGAAACCTCAGAAATTTAACATATTTCAAGTATTAAAATCACTTGTTTGCGATCGCGTTTCTGCGAAAGTCTCAATTCGGTATAAGTAGCGTACAATTGGCCTGAGATCATGACTCAACAATTGCATCTAGGACAAGCAGGATTGGGCTCTCTTGCTTAATTAGTGTAACAGGGTTAGAAGAATCAACTAAAACTAAGTACAATGAAACTTGCCCTCGCTCAACTCAATCCCACGGTTGGGGATCTAGCTGGCAACAGCCAACAGATTCTCAAAGCCGCTAACACTGCTGCTTCTCAGGGAGCCCGACTCTTACTGACCCCAGAATTATCACTGTGTGGCTATCCGCCACGAGACTTACTGCTCAATCCCAGTTTTGTGGAGTCAATGGCAACTACCTTAGGAAAGCTGGCAGAGGATTTACCGCCTTCATTGGCAGTTTTAGTAGGAACAGTGGAAAAAAATCCCAAAGCCCAAATGAGCGGTGGCAAGCACCTGTTCAACAGCATTGCTTTACTAGAAAGGGGCAAGGTGCAGCAGATTTTTCACAAGCGACTGTTACCTACCTATGATGTCTTTGATGAAAAAAGGTACTTTGAACCAGGGCTAGAAAGTAATTCTCTGACCCTGGACGGGGTGCGCGTTGGTGTTACAATCTGCGAGGATTTGTGGAACGATGAAGAATTTTGGGGTAAGCGTAATTATCAGGTCAATCCCATTGCAGACTTAGTTCAGCAGGGTGTCGATTTACTGGTTAACCTCTCGGCATCTCCCTACAGCGCGGGTAAGCAACAGATCAGAGAGTCAATGTTGCGCCATAGTGCTAGACGTTACCAACAACCCATCTTGTATGTTAATCAGGTGGGGGGCAATGATGACCTGATTTTTGATGGTAGTAGCATTGCCTTTAACCGTGCTGGAGAGAAGGTTTGCTTGCTGCCTGCCTTTGAGACAAATTTAGCAATTGTCGAATTTGATGAAGCAGTGCCAGACTTATTACCAGCCAAGGTAGCAGCAATGCCAACTAGTCTTGATGAAGAAATTTGGTCGGCTTTAGTACTTGGTGTCCGTGACTACACCCATAAATGTGGCTTTCAGAAAGTGGTAATTGGTCTGAGTGGTGGTATTGATTCTTCACTAGTAGCAGCAATTGCAACCGCTGCCTTGGGTGCAGAGAATGTTCTCGGCGTCCTCATGCCTTCTCCCTATAGTTCTGAACACTCGATTATTGACGCCCAGGCATTAGTTGATAACTTAGGTATCATCTCCCATACTTTATCAATTAAGGAGTTAATGCAGGGCTATGACCAGACTTTAGCACCTTTATTTACCAATACCGAACCAGGAATTGCTGAGGAAAACATTCAATCGCGCATTCGGGGCAACTTGTTAATGGCAATTTCTAATAAGTTTGGCTATCTCCTTCTTTCCACGGGTAATAAGTCAGAAATGGCAGTAGGTTATTGCACTCTCTACGGGGATATGAATGGAGGATTAGCGGTTATTGCCGATGTTCCCAAAACCCGTGTCTATTCTTTATGTAAGTGGCTCAATTCTCGGACAGACAAGAAGGTCAAAAATGTCCAAGATTCAACTCAACAAGAAATTATTCCTGCCAATATCCTGAGTAAACCCCCTAGTGCTGAACTCAAACCCGGTCAAGTTGACCAAGACTCCTTACCGTCCTACGATATCCTTGACGACATCTTGCAACGGCTAATTCACGATCATCAAGGAGCTGCTCAAATTATTGCTGCTGGTCATGAGCCAGAAGTGGTTAAGAAAGTATTGAAAATGGTAGCCCGCGCCGAATTTAAACGTAGACAGGCACCTCCAGGATTAAAAATTACTGACCGCGCTTTTGGTACTGGTTGGCGGATGCCAATCGCGAGTAAGTGGTAAGTAATTGGGAATACTTCGGGGATTGACTCCTAGTATTCCCCTTATCTGGGAATAATCTTGAAGAGTTGCTTACTCAGTTAAGCTTGTGAGCTTGTTTTGAGAATCGGTCAATCCAGCACCTCAACAGTCCCCAACTGACCGTCAATTCTCACCCGTTGACCGTCTTGTAATACCTCGGTAGCGTTATCAATATCCATCACAGCAGGAATACCATACTCCCGTGCCACGATGGCTCCATGAGAAAGACGTCCTCCTACCTCTGCAATTAAACCACCCGCACGAGCTAATAGTGGCGACCAACCGGAATCGGTGTAAGGTACGACCAAAATTGTTTGCTTATCAATGCTGGGAAATGTTTGCAGACTGATCACCACCCTTACTGTACCTTCTATTTGTCCAGAACTAGCACCAATACCTTGCAGTAATCGTTGAGCAGGAAGGGATGAGGACTCATGTTCAACAGGTAAGGGTGGAGCATCACCATAAACTAGAGATGGCACGCCGTTGAGCTGGCGATGCTGCTCAAATTGCGATCGCCTTTGTTGTACAGATAAAATTACCCGTTCTCTGAGTACTTGACTGGTACTAAACACCAATGAGCGAATTTCGGAAAACTTCAAGAAAAAGATATCCTCTGGCTCAGAGAGCAAACCTGACTGTAGCCAAACTTTCTCCAGTGCTACAAAACTCCAGCGTAAATGAGCTAATAGCTGAGAGTAGACTTCTGTAACTCGACCTTTGAGATTAAGACGCGCCTGAACTAATTCTGCTTTCCAGCGCTGGCGCTTAAGCTGTGAGTTTATTGGTGGCGCATCAGAAAGAAATTGAGTAAATAGCTGCCGCACTACTCGTGGGTCTTCTTTCCAAGTGGGAACCGCAATATCGGTTGCTGCTTCGCTCAGATAGCCATACTTCTCAAGGAACTGGTAAAGCTGGTCTAAGATGCTTTGACCATCGGGAAGTTCCACTAAGGTAGTGAACATAGAAGGTCCACTGGTCTCTGTAACTTCCTCTAGGCGCAATAAGTGGCGGGCGTCTGCTGCTAGTTGAGCAAGCGCTTGTATGCTAGCAACTTCCGGTGTCTGGCTATTATCTAGCTCTGTATCCTTAACCCCCAAAATTGTCTGTCGTAGGGAAGTACTTAGAGGAACAAGAATGCTGTAGTAAGTGGCTTGTTTGAGTACTTCCGTAATCATCTCTACTCGTTTAATTATTTCCCGTGGAGACAATTCCGAGGCAGATTGAGCTGTTAGTTGACTCAGGGTTGGGGCAAATTTTTCTCGGTAGTCTTTCTCGAAATCTGTGTCTAAATGCCATTCTTTACTTAGTAATCGCAATAATCCTGGTAGGTTTCGCAGAGTAGATCTCAGCGGTGGTCTAGAGAACTTTGCTCCCCTAGTCAGAAATTCTAGACTTTCTGGTGGCAGACCCATAAGCCGAAAAATTTGCCCCAACAGTGTGGCATTGAAGTAAGCGTAGGAATAGTGGAGGGTTGCAGTTTCCGGGAAGTTTAGTCCACTAGCGCGCTCATCTAGGACTAAAGTAAAAATATCTCCCCAAACACCGCAGGTAAGGGGACGATTAATTGACCACGTGAGGGGTCTAATCAGTCCTGGAATCACCTCGGCTGCAATTTTGCGTGTCCAAATTGGTTGCAATGTGGTGATTGGTCGCGCTTGGAGTAACCACAACTGCTCACCGTCGTAGCTCCACTCTATATCCTGAGGGATACCGTGGTAACGCTCTTCCAACTGACGTGCTAGGAGTGCCACTTTCTCAATTAAGGCAGGAGGTAAATCGCCACTACCCTCAATATGTGCAGTGGTTGTTAAATCACTATTTTGTCGGGAAGTTATTAGAGAATTACTCCTCAATTCCCTCGACTCACGGAGATAAACTCGATACTGCTCCGGTGTAACTCGCCCCGATACTACTCGCGTGGCATCTCCGGGTAAACCCTCAATTACCACGGCTTCACCTTGCTGAGAGATAGGATCGCGGCTGAAGGCAACACCAGAAAAAACTCCCCGGATTTGTTTTTGAATTAGTACTGCCATTGACGTTTCCGGTAGCTGGCGTTGGCGTCTGTACTGAGCAGCTACTGGGTCATTGTAGGAAGCTAAAACTAGAGTAATTGCCTCCTGTAATCTTTGCCTATCGGTTACGTGCAATATACTCTGATACTGCCCTGCTGCTGAAGAAGATTCCGAGTCTTCCCCTATCGCAGAAGAACGAACTACTAGAGGATCTGAGCCAGATACTGGCAAGTATTTAACTAGAGGTTCTGGGTCATCTCCTGGCGGTAGTACCCAGCCAGCAGGTACAGTGTAGCCCCAACGCTTAAGCTGTGATAAAGTGGCAGCTTTTTGGCCAACTTTGTTGGTTTCTAGCTTACTATCGAGAGAAATTATGGCGCGATCGCCTCGGAAGAAACGAAACACTCTCTGAGATTCTGATTGAGCTTCCGGTGGGGACAACTCTAAGTCATCGGGCATTTTTCGGTAAATCCAGGCTAGCAATAAACCAAGGATGATCGCGGCGATAATTCTTGGTAGGTCTTGGGGGTGTCGCAGGGTCAAGATTAAGGGAAACAAAACTAAGACACCAAGGCGTCCACTGGTGCGATCGCGCAAGATTGTAAAGCTAATTCCCCCAATCAAAAACACCAAGCAAGCCGCCGCCCAGTCATGAACCACAAAGCCCCAGACTACATTTGTCGTCCCGGCTCCCTTACCCATCCAATAACGACCCATTACCAGCATAATCAAAGCGATCAGCTCCCATGCTGGTTCAGCCGGAAAGAAATAGCGGGAGATTAAAACTGCCGCGATGCCCTTGGCTGCTTCCGACACAACAGCTAAGATGCCTGCTAAGCGTCCCCCGTGGTAAAAAGCTGCTGAGACTGAAATGTTACCAGTGCCTAAACGCGCTAGTTGGCGTCCCGTCAGTGCGTAGGTAATCCAGGAAATCAGAGGGAATCCACCGAGAAGCGGACAGACGGTAAAGATGACCAAAGACCCCCAAACCTGTGTTAGCGTCATGGGACTGCTCAAATCACTCAAACTGGCAAGTTACAGACCAGCTTACAGAATTAAAGCAAGAAAGCCTACTCTTTATCCTTCTGGATTATTAGTATTGGAGAAATTCTTCAGAGCTTTTGCCTAAGTTGATAGCTATCTATTTGAGTATCTTGTCGCTTGCGATAAGTCGCTTGCCTGTCTGCATCTCAAGGATTGTAACGGGAGACTTCTTGCCCGATTTGTTCAACAAAAAAAGCGCCCTCCCAGTGGAAGGCGCTTTCTTATTAGCTAGAGGTTTTAAATCTCTGTCTCTATTTAATTAGCCGTTGATAGCTGGAGCAGTGAGTGCTACTGGTGTAGCTTCGCCTGCTGCCAAGTCTAAGGGGAAGTTGTGAGCGTTGCGCTCGTGCATTACTTCCATACCCAGGTTGGCGCGGTTCAGTACGTCTGCCCAGGTGCCAATTACGCGACCTTGTGAGTCAATTACTGACTGGTTGAAGTTGAACCCGTTCAGGTTGAATGCCATGGTGCTGATGCCCAAAGCTGTGAACCAGATGCCGATTACTGGCCATGCACCCAAGAAGAAGTGCAGAGCGCGGCTGTTGTTGAAGGATGCGTATTGGAAGATCAAGCGACCAAAGTAGCCGTGGGCTGCCACAATGTTGTAGGTCTCTTCTTCTTGACCGAACTTGTATCCGTAGTTTTGCGATTCGGTTTCTGTGGTTTCACGCACCAAGGAGGAGGTTACCAAGGAACCGTGCATTGCGCTGAACAGTGCTCCGCCGAAGACGCCTGCTACACCTAGTTGGTGGAAGGGGTGCATCAGGATGTTGTGTTCTGCTTGGAACACGAACATGAAGTTGAAGGTTCCTGAGATTCCTAGAGGCATGCCATCTGAGAAGCTACCTTGACCTAGGGGGTAAATCAGGAATACTGCACTCGCTGCTGCTACTGGTGCGCTGTAGGCTACGCATATCCAAGGACGCATTCCTAAACGGTAGGATAGTTCCCACTCACGACCCATGTATGCAAATACACCAATCAGGAAGTGGAAGATTACCAATTGGTATGGTCCACCGTTGTAGAGCCATTCGTCTAAGGATGCTGCTTCCCATATTGGGTAGAAGTGCAAGCCAATGGCGTTGGAAGAAGGTACTACTGCTCCAGAGATGATGTTGTTGCCGTACATCAAGGAACCAGCTACTGGTTCGCGGATGCCATCGATGTCCACTGGGGGAGCTGCGATGAAGGCAATGATGAAGCAGGTGGTTGCAGTTAGCAGGGTGGGGATCATCAACACGCCGAACCAGCCTACATAGAGGCGGTTGTTGGTTGAGGTTACCCAGTTGCAGAACTGCTGCCACAGAGAGGCGCTTTCGCGCTGCTGTAGTGTGGTAGTCATGTGCTTATGATTGCTTGATGAATTTTCTAGGTTCTGCAGACGTTTTTTCGTCTGTATGTATTTAGATTAGCGTGATTATTCTGTTTTGTAAAGTTATCCAAAGAAATTTCTGACTTGCGGCATAGTTTTAACCTGGTGGCCAGTTCATTTGGCGTCCCCCCAAGATGTGCAAGTGCAGATGATCGACTGTTTGACCACCATCGGAGCCGTTGTTAATCACCAGGCGATAGCCGTTGCTTAAACCTGCTTGCTGGGCAATGCGTTTGGCAGTTAAGAGCAGGTGTCCCATCAGGGCGTGGTCTTCCGACTCAGCGGTGGCTAGCTGGGGAAGCGGCTTTTTAGGAATGAGGAGAATGTGAACTGGTGCCTGGGGAGCAATATCTTTGAAGGCAAGTACTAGGTCATCTTCATAAACAATGTCTGCTGGGATTTCTTTGCGGATAATTTTGCTAAAGATGGTCTCGCTCATGGGGCTTGTCAGTAGTGAGGTTGATTGATAGCTAGAGCAATTTTACGCTTTGGTCGTTATGCCCTGAAACGAAGCAAGAGTTTTACTTCTCCTCCGCTTGAGGTAACACCGAGATTCGTCACCCATAGAAAATGGAAAATGGAGCTTTCAACATCAGAATCTGGCTCATAGCCTCAATTTTCAATTAACCATTTTCCATTAGCAATTTGTAGTTAACCAATTTCGGTAATTTCTCGGTTAGTTTGCCCAGATAGCAAGCACTATACTCACGCTGAAGTCTCAGAGTGATGGATATGCTGGCCAGGGTGTGGAGTGCTTCAATTGTCGGGATCGATGCTGTAAAAGTGGGTGCTGAAGTTGATGTTTCTGGTGGACTGCCGGGAATTGTGGTTGTGGGTTTGCCTGATGCTGCTGTTCAAGAATCCCGAGAAAGGGTCAAGGCGGCCCTGAAAAATGCTGGTTTTGCTTTCCCTATGCGTAAGATTGTGATTAATCTCACACCTGCTGACTTACGTAAGGAAGGCCCAAGCTTTGATTTACCAATCAGTGTAGGGATTTTGGCAGCATCGGAGCAGGTGAGCGCTGATTTGTTAGGAGATTATCTCTTTTTGGGTGAAGTTTCTCTGGATGGCAGCCTGCGACCAGTTGCTGGTGTGTTGCCTATTGCAGCGGCTGCTCAAAAACTGGGGATTGCTGGTTTGGTTGTCCCTGGTGGTAATGCCCAGGAAGCCGCAGTAGTGCCAGGTCTGGCTGTTTACGGCTTTAACCATCTCTCGGCAGTTGCCGAGTTCCTCAATCAGCCAGAACATCACTTACCAGTGCAGGTCGATAGGTTGCAAGACTTAACTCAGTCTCAGTTTACCGGAGCAGATCTTAAAGATGTTAAAGGTCAGGCCCACGCTCGCAGAGCTTTAGAGATTGCTGCTGCTGGAGGACATAATTTAATTTTTGTTGGTCCCCCCGGGAGCGGTAAAACAATGCTAGCCCGACGACTACCAGGAATTCTGCCACCCTTGAGCTTTGCAGAAGCATTGGAAGTGACTAAGATTCACTCGGTTGCTGGGTTACTCAAAAATAAAGGTTCATTGGTAAGTGAGCGTCCCTACCGTTCTCCTCACCACTCTGCCTCTGGTCCTTCCTTAGTCGGTGGTGGTAGCTATCCTCGTCCTGGAGAAATTTCTTTAGCTCATCGGGGCGTACTTTTTTTGGATGAGCTAACGGAATTTAAGCGTGATGTGCTGGAATTCCTGCGTCAGCCTTTAGAAGATGGTCAGGTAACTATTTCCCGCACCCGGCAATCTGTGAGCTTTCCGGCTCAATTTACTTTGGTGGCAAGTACTAATCCCTGTCCCTGCGGTTACTTTGGTGATTTGATTCAAGCTTGCACCTGCTCGCCTCGACAACGGGAGCAATACTGGGGGAAACTTTCAGGTCCCTTGATGGATCGCATTGATTTACAAGTGGCGGTTAATCGCTTAAAGCCAGAAGAGATTACGCGGCAACCTTTAGGCGAGGAGTCTGCACCAGTCCGGCAAAGGGTCAAAGCTGGTCGTGATCGCGCTCATATCCGCTTTAAATTAGAACCCACTCTAGCTTGCAATGCCCAGATGCAAGGTAACCACCTGCGGCAGTGGTGTCAGTTGGATGACACTAGTCGTAATTTATTGGAAGGGGCGATTCGTAAACTGGGGCTTTCTGCACGGGCGAGCGATCGCATTCTCAAAGTAGCCCGTACAATTGCTGATCTGGCTGGGGATGATGCTCTCAAGGCTCAACATGTTGCTGAAGCTATTCAATATCGCACCATAGACAGGATGCAATAGCCGTTAGAGTCCCTCGCGACTTACATTTAACAACGGGATTTTACTGCTCACAATCATTAATAAGTTTTTCAGTAGATACTCTAGACTGCGGCAATGGGTGATTGCCCAGATATTCATGGTTGAACAGACCAGTGAGAGCCCTAAAAGGATAAAGGTCGGAACCATCACCACATCAATAATGAACCATGTACCTACATGAAGTACCATTAATAAGGCTGGAATACAGGCAAGCAGGGCAGCTTGTCGCACTTGAACTTGAGGGCTGCGCAGCCCAACTAAGACTATTGTTTGCAAAGTCAGCAGTAAGTTAGTTGGAACCAAAAATGCACAGATGTTGACACAGTTGGCTCGTGAAAACTCAAAGAGGGGGTTGAAGTCGAGCATTTAGATGATTTTTATCGGCACTGTTGTCAGTGTATCGTCCCACCCTAGTTACTGAGTGAGATTGAACACCCTACACAAAACCTTGACACCACTGAAAGGGTTGAATATCCCTTGTCTACAGCTAGGTGTAACAGTTTATCAAGGAAACCTTACACCAGACACAGGACATATTTCAGTTTGCTGATATACAGATGCTCCCTCCTAACTTAATTGAGCGCTCTTGAGTAAGATTACTGCTACAGGCAATTAGTATGTGGTTTTTATCATACTAATTGACCAAATTGACGCTGATGAGTCTAATTCGATGCGAACTAGAGATTTAATTGCTTTTGTCGGTTTGATTGTCTCAATTGCCGCTTTCGTTCAACCTGAAATTAGGCGGTGCATTGGCTTAGATCCTGGTGGATGTCCTGTTGAAGAATTTCGCTCTTTTACCCCTCCTAGGGGCATTTCCTCCGAACCCTATGACAATAGGTTAAAGCTTAGGGAATCTCTACCACAAAGTACCGAGCTTGAAGCAACACAGAGGGATAGTTCTTCAACTTCGGATCGAGCATCTCGACTAGAGCCCCCAGTACCGCCTCCTCCTCCTCCTCCTGAAGCCTTCCCACCTCGCAAAATAGTAGTTCCTTTCTTCTCTGAACCGCTAACTGTTGAACCTTCTAGATCTAGCGAAGTTGATCCGTCTAGGGCCACCCTTGCTAATTCAGAGGTAGGGGGAAACTATAGTAAACTGCAACAACTGCTGGTATCTGGCAACTTTAAACAAGCAGACCGAGAAACTCGGAAAATCATGCTCCAGGTAGCCAATCGTCAACAACAAGGCTGGCTCAATGACGCAAGCATCCAGGAGTTCCCCTGTCAAGATTTACGTGCTATTGACCAACTTTGGGTGCAATACAGTAACAGCAAATTTGGCTTGAGTGTGCAGAAGCGCATTTTTCAGGAAGTCGGAAAAGATCAGGACAAATTTGGCGAGAGCGTTGGTTGGTCTAGTACAATCCTTGGCCTTCAACCCCCCCCAGGACACCTTCCTGTTGCAGATGTTTGCTGGCCAGGTAAGGTTAGCTGCTGGTTCTGGGTCCCTCGGCTAGATGCTTGTGGAATTTAGCTATGATCCATCAACCACTTCTGATTAGCGAAGCATTGAGTGGTCTTTATAAAGCATCAATCGTGAGCCAATTGTTTAAGGTTTGGTTTATTGGTGAGGCGGATCTGAGTGTCGGAGTTACAATATGACGGTTGTGTTAGGCGAAACAAGCATTGATCGAGCGCTACACCCTGCCCGAAATGGGAGAACTGTGGACAGACACCTACAAACTTAGAACCTGGCTTCAGGTTGAAGTGGCAGTTTGTGAGGCACAGGCCGAATTAGGAAAGATTCCTGAAGAAGCAGTTGAAGAAATTAAAGCCAAGGCGAACTTTGACCCGGAACGGGTGCTAGAAATCGAGGCAGAAGTTCGCCATGATATGATTGCATTTCTGACCAATGTCAATGAATATGTCGGTGATGCTGGTCGTTACATCCACTTGGGTTTGACTAGTTCTGATGTCTTAGATACGGCCCTGGCACTGCAACTAGTCGGCAGTTTGAACATAATTTTAGAACGCCTAGAGCAACTTTCCCAAGCAATTCGCTACCAAGCCCAGCAACATCGCTACACAGTGATGATTGGTCGTTCTCACGGAATTCATGCTGAACCAATTACTTTTGGCTTCAAGCTGGCTGGTTGGCTAGCAGAAGTTTGTCGGCAGCGTGATCGGTTAGTGGGATTGCGCCGCGAAATATCTGTGGGTAAAATTTCTGGTGCCGTAGGAACTTATGCCAACATTGATCCCAAAGTAGAAGCGATCGCTTGCCAGAAACTCGGACTTGAACCGGATACTGCCTCAACACAGATAATCTCCCGCGATCGCCATGCTAATTACGTACAGCAATTAGCACTTTTGGGAGCAACTATAGAACGTTTTGCTGTGGAAATTCGTAATCTCCAAAAAAGTGATGTTCTAGAAGTCGAAGAATTCTTCGCCAAAGGACAAAAAGGCTCCTCGGCAATGCCTCATAAACGGAACCCAATTCGTTCTGAGCGACTAACAGGAATGGCGCGAATTCTGCGGGGTCATGCTGTTGCTGCCTTGGAAAATGTTGCTCTTTGGCACGAGCGAGATATCTCTCACTCTTCTGTAGAAAGGGTAATTTTACCAGATGTTTGCATCTTAACCCACTTCATGCTGGTGGAAATCACCGACTTGGTAAAACACTTGCTGGTTTACCCAGAAAACATGAAGCGGAATATGAATATTTATGGCGGTGTTGTATTTAGCCAACGGGTGCTGTTAGCCTTGGTAGAAAAGGGGATGGGTCGTGAAGAAGCCTACAGTGTTGTGCAATCTTGCGCTCATCAAGCTTGGAATCAACCAGAAGGTAATAATTTTCACGATTTGATAACCCAAGACTCTCGTGTAGTTGAGAAGCTGACACCAGAGGAAATTGAGGACTGTTTTGACCCGCAACACCATTTGCAGAATCTAGACGAAGTTTATCAGCGATTAGGAATTTAGGCGAGTACTCTGCCTGCTTTGCCTGAGACTTTTGATCAACAAAAACTATTGCCAATTTGAGATCTCAATATGGCTGATCTAAATAGAGAAGACATGCGTGAAAGACTGGGTAATATTGACCAAATTAGGGATATAATATTCGGTCCTCAACTGCGAGAATACAACAGTCGCCTCGATAGTATAGAATCTCAAATTTCCTTGCTAGAGAAGGATATTAGCGAGAGCATTGCACAAACTCAAGCGGCTTGCTTGACAGAACTACGCGCAGCGGTTGATTCCTTAGATACAAAAATCAAGTCTTTCAACCTCACTACCCAGAATGACACGGCTGAAATTCGGCAAACGGTTGATCACCTTAACAAAAAGTTTTCTGGCAATATTGAGGCTCTAGATCAAACTGTTGCTCAACAGACTACCTCTTTGCGTAGTGATCTCTCAGATACGAGAGAAAGGTTACAAGAAGATATTCGCTCTCTCAAGTCTCAGATTTTTGAACAGCTAGAAATGCGATTCTCGGCACTCAAAGATACTAAGGTTTCTCAGGCTGATTTGGCAGAAATTCTCTTTGAGCTTGGCTTAAGAATCAAAGGGACTGAATTGGCTCCTGAACTCAAAAAAGCTGCTGGTAATGATGATTCGTCTAGAGTTCACTTACTAAGACCCAGCGAGGTTTCAGAGTAAACTAAAACTAATTAACCGAAGGATTTAATTAGGACAAAAATCATTGTATAAAATTACAGGGGAGCTCTGGTAGTACATCCAAGGAGCATAACTCCTATGTTAGGGTGTTATGCTCCTGATCGCCTTCTTCACAAGCGTTGCTCAAACCCAAAGTAAGATAACAACGTCCTTGTCTACCGTGTGTCTATCCGAAATGGAACTATGACCTCATCACAAGAAGATCCATCTGGCATGTCCCAACTGCAAGCCTTAGTGGATTTATTGATTGAGTTACAAGCACCTAACTTACCTCAAGAAGCTTGTGAGGAATCACTTCCATCTCAGGAAGATTCTACAAGTACAGATAAATCCTTGAGTCTTCAGTCAGTGGACGAAGTTCAGAATTCAAGTACCTATAAGCCGATAGTTGAGCCTGAGTTAAATCTACCAAAGGTTCCTCAGTTTAACGAAGAGCAAGCAGAAGTAATTAGCGAAGAGTCGATTTCACTCAGTGAAGACTTAGCTTCTGATAATTGCCTGAGTGTTTTTGACGATTTACAAAACCTGCTGCTTCAGCCTCAGCCATCGGTAGAATCTCACAATCTTTCTAGTATTACTGAGCCGGATGTCCATCAGGCAGAGAATTCCGCCACTGTAATTCCAATGGCAGACGATTCACTGGTTCCCTTTGGGCCGCAATCATCGCCGCCATTAGAGTCTATCAATCTCTCTACGGAATCGATAGATGATACTGAGTTAGATGATTCAATTGAAGCACTGGAGAATTTGCGCAGTCTGCTGTTAACTCCAGAACTTCTAGATTCTCGTCAGCTATTTCTAGAACTCAGAGAAAAACTAGAACATCTTAATGAGCAAATTAATCAACCCAAGATGTTGATTAATTTACTTTTGCCGTTAATGACTGAGCTTTTAAGTATCAAAATCTCTCAGGCAAAAAGAGAAGTTGCCGAAGCAATCGCTCCTATTCTAGATGAGGCGATTCAGGCGAAGGCAAAGGAGGATAAAGCGGGGATTAGTGCGGCTTTAGCACCGTTGCTAGCAGGAGCAGTTACCCAACAAGTGGATCACTACCCCGGAGAAATGGCTAAGGCACTCGGCCCAGAAATGGGTACAGCCATTAAAGAACAGATTAGCCTGGAACGGGATGCCATGGTAGATGCTCTTTATCCCGTCATTGGCAGTACTATTGCCAAATACATGACGGAAGTCATCGATTCTATTAATCAAAAACTCGAAAACGCCCTTAGCTTAGAGGGAGTTTCTCGCAAAATCCGCGCCAAAATCCAAGGAGTCTCTGAAGCAGAACTCATCTTCAGGGAAGCAGTTCCTTTTACCATCCAAGGGATTTTCTTAATTCACAAAGCCTCTGGATTGGTAATTTATGAAGTGCAACCGGCTGAAAATGAGCGCCTAGACTCAGATATGATCGCAGGCATGCTGACGGCTATCCGTAGCTTCGTCAATGATTTTATCGCCCAGTCTGGAGACGTCTCGGAGATTGACCAGATTGAATACGGCACTTCTCGAATCGCTCTGGAAGTGGCGGGGTACTGTTACCTGGCGGTGATCAGCAAAGGGCAACCACCCCAGGATTTTTTGAAGAAAATGCGGGAGAATCTGGGTATTATTGTGCAAAAACATGGTGAACCCATCGAACTATTTGACGGCAACTCTGCCAATGTACCCGTCCAAGTCAAGCAACTTTTAACATCTTTAATACAATTTAGCGAGACCTCAATTAAGTCTCAAAAGCCTAAGTTTCCTATTGTTCTACTGCTATTGATTGGTGCGTTGCTTGGCGCTATTTTCATCCCTTGGGGAATTCATCGGCACCGCAGTGGAATTAGCCATCGCCTTGAGGAGAATACCAGCTTAGCTTTATCATCGGATCCTGAGTTAGCTGTTTATCTTCTTAACGTAGAAGCAGATCCAAAAACCATCAAACTAGCTGGAAAGTTGCCCAATGAATATTTGCGCTTAAAAGCAGAAGCAATTGCCAATCGAGTTGAGCCCAACCTAAAAGTAGAAAATGATATTATTGCCGTCAAAGTTCCTCCTGACCCGGTATTAGCTGCGGCTGAGGTCAAACGAGTAGCTAATATCCTTAATCAGGTTCGGGGTGTTGATATTTCCGCTAGCTATCTTGATCGTAAAGTCAGAGTGGAAGGAATTGTAACAGAGTTCACCGAAGCCCAGAAAATCACACAGGCATTTGAGCAAATTCCTGGAGTTGAATCAGTTACCAATACTGAACAGTTACTACTTAATTCGATTGTCTCTCGCATTTACTTTGAGCAGAATTTAGCGGTTTTGATGTCAGCAGAACGACAAAAAGTTATTAAGCTTAAAGATTTTTTGGAACTCTACCCCAACAAGCATCTTAAGCTCATAGGTTATAGCAGCAGAGAGGGCAGTGAGGTAACAAACCAGAGATTGGCACAACAACGGGCTGAAGCCGTGAAAGATGTCCTTGTGGCTCAAGGTATCGATTCCGGACGATTGTCCATTGCAGAGATTAAAGATTTTCCTCGTGGTATAGATGCTGAACAGCCCTTATGGTTGAGTAGATGTGTAGAGTTTGAGATTATCACGCCTTAAGCACTCGGTTAATAGTGTCGTATACGTCCTGTATAAAGAGTGAGAGAAGGTTTAAATAAATCAGATTTAATTGATGAGAAAGACCTCAAAAAATGGGTTAGTATGGTTCATCTTGAAGGTGGACAACAGTTGACAGGCACTAATTAAACTTCAGGGAAGATTAGTTTAGGTGTTGACGAAATATTTTAAAACTAGCTTCAAAAAAAATAACCCTGATCACCTGCTAAATCAACTGTGATAAATACTCCTAATATTTAAGTATTTACACGCACAAATACAGTTGATTTTTTAAGCAAACTTAGGTGGTTTCCCGATTATTAAAGCTTATAACATCTGAGTATTGTTGAATAGTCAATCGATAGCAACCCTTAAAGATGGTCAAAGAGAAAAGATCATCTTGTGTGAACAGGTAGACGGAAAAATAAATTAAACAGGGTGAGTAGTGCAAGTGTTTAGTAAGAGACAGTTGCCCAGCCAAGAACTTGGGAATACTGCCTTGTTTATCTATGTCTGCCTAACTATCTGTTTAATTATTGAGCAAAATAATCTGCTAATTTTTTGTTGCTTTAAAACACTAGTTTTTTGAAAAGCAAATCAATTGTTGTGTTTAATCTACACCACTAAAAAAGCAGAGCTTATACCACTAGTTTTCTTGAATTTTAGTCACTCAAACTCGGTGAAATAGCCGCTGATTCTATTATGACAACTTCAACGCTGTATCGTAGTCACAAAACCACTCCAGAAACCTCATTTACTCAAGATGAACAGTTGCAAGAAAATGCTCTGATGCTGGTAGTAATTGACCCCAGAGTTGACAACTATCAGATGCTGGCGGCTGGAGTTCTGCCTGGTGCAAAAGTTCTTGTGCTTGATACCAAGCGAGATGGGATTGAGCAAATTACCGAGGAATTGGCTAATCATCCCTTGGCGACACTCCACATCGTCTGCCACGGTTCACCAGGTGCTTTGCTGCTGGGCAATACTCTGTTTAGTCTAGAAAACCTAGACAGCTATGCTAGTGATCTGCAAACTTGGTCAATTTTTCTCGGTCGTGCTCCTCTACTCCTCTACGGTTGTAATGTCGCTGCTGGAGAAACTGGGGCAACTTTCTTAGCACGACTCCATGAATTAGTTGGCACAAATATTGCAGCTTCTGCCAATTACACTGGTAGTGCTGATCAGGGTGGCGACTGGGAACTAGAAGTTACTACAGGTAAAATTGAAGCTCCCTTGGCATTTCAGGCAGCAGTAAGGGAAGCTTATGACTCTGTTTTGCCAATTAATCTTACAGGACTGACTGCTCCTTTAATTGAAGGGGGAGACTCAGGACTCTTAACAGTAGGTCTAGACTTAGGCGTACCCCTCAACCTTGGTCTACTTAATCCACCTCCTGCTACTGCGACAATTACTCTTACTCCTGATAATCAGCTTAATTTAGGGCAAGGTGCAGGTCAACCTGTTACCGTTGATGTCACCATTAACAATGGTGCATCGATTTCAACTTCTCAAAACATCCAAGTTCTTGCTGTTAATGACGGAGTGGATGAAGGTGGTCTTCATAACGGCAGTATTACGGCCTCGGTTAGCACCAGTAATGCCACTCTTCAAGGGGTTCTTAACCTTCTTAATCTTGGTGTTACACTACCTGTCCCTATCAGTGATCCCTTACCACTCCCGGAAGTGAGTATTACCCCGGCTGATGGTATCTTGGCGGTCACGGAAGGGGGAGCCACCGATACCTTGCAAGTCGCACTGACTGGTTTGCCTCTTGCTCCTGTTACCCTGAGTGTTACCTCAGACAATCCAGAGATTGACCTGGGTGCTGGCGTTGGCAACCCGATTACTTTAGATTTTGACCCCACTAACGGCACCACTCCTCAACTAGTTAATATTTCCGTTGCTGATGACGGAATTGTGGAAGGACTCCAAACTGGCAATCTGACTATCACTGCTGATGTTGCGGGTCTAGTTGATCTGAGCTTGCCACCATTGACAGTCAATATTACCGATGCCATAGTACCTGGTTTACCCAGCATCAGTATTGTTCCTACTGATGGTCTGTTAGCCGTCACTGAAGGAGGTGACCCAGCTACCTTAGAAGTATCTTTAACCGACCTTCCTCTTGCTCCTGTTACCCTGAGTGTTACCTCAGACAATCCAGAGATTGACCTGGGTGCTGGCGTTGGCAACCCGATTACTTTAGATTTTGACCCCACTAACGGCACCACTCCTCAACTAGTTAATATTTCCGTTGCTGATGACGGAATTGTGGAAGGACTCCAAACTGGCAATCTGACTATCACTGCTGATGTTGCGGGTCTAGTTGATCTGAGCTTGCCACCATTGACAGTCAATATTACCGATGCCATAGTACCTGGTTTACCCAGCATCAGTATTGTTCCTACTGATGGTCTGTTAGCCGTCACTGAAGGAGGTGACCCAGCTACCTTAGAAGTATCTTTAACCGACCTTCCTCTTGCTCCTGTTACCCTGAGTGTTACCTCAGACAATCCAGAGATTGACCTGGGTGCTGGCGTTGGCAACCCGATTACTTTAGATTTTGACCCCACTAACGGCACCACTCCTCAACTAGTTAATATTTCCGTTGCTGATGACGGAATTGTGGAAGGACTCCAAACTGGCAATCTGACTATCACTGCTGATGTTGCGGGTCTAGTTGATCTGAGCTTGCCACCATTGACAGTCAATATTACCGATGCCATAGTACCTGGTTTACCCAGCATCAGTATTGTTCCTACTGATGGTCTGTTAGCCGTCACTGAAGGAGGTGACCCAGCTACCTTAGAAGTATCTTTAACCGACCTTCCTCTTGCTCCTGTTACCCTGAGTGTTACCTCAGACAATCCAGAGATTGACTTGGGTGCTGGCGTTGGCAATCCTGTTACCCTCAGCTTTGACCCAGCTAACCCCACGGCACCTCAAACCCTCAATGTCTCGATTGCCGATAACGGTCAGCCAGATGGCGATCGCACTAGTAACCTTACTATTACTGCCGACACTGCTGGTTTAGTCAATCTTGACTTCTCTCCGATTTCTATTGCGATCACCGACGCCGCCTTGCCTCCACTTCCTCTTCCTGGAGTTAGTATCCTCCCGGCTGATGGCATCTTGGCAGTCACGGAAGGGGGAGCCACCGATACCTTGCAAGTCTCCCTCACTGGACTTCCTGCTGTCCCTGTCACTCTAACAGTTACCTCAGACAATCCAGAGCTGGACCTGGGTGCTGGTGTTGGTAACCCGATTATCCTAAATTTTGACCCAACTAACGGCACAACACCTCAACTAGTTAATATCTCCGTTGCTGATGACGGAATTGTGGAAGGCTCCCAAACTGGCAACCTGACTATCACTGCTGATGTTGAAGGTCTAGTAGATCTCAATCTACCACCACTGACGGTTGATATCACTGACGCTGTAGTGCCAGAAACACCTGTCCCAGAAACTCCTGTTACAGAAACTCCTGTTACAGAGACTCCTGTTACAGAGACTCCTGTTCCAGAAACTCCTGTTCCAGAAACTCCTGTTCCAGAAACTCCTGACACCAGCAGCCCAATTTCACGTGCTCTGATTCAAGGTGTCAACGATTTCTTTACTGTCCAAGGTCCTGCCGGAGAAAATGTTGTCCTTGAGTTTGACCTCTCCTCTGTTAACACAGATTCTCTCAACGAAATTGGGGTTTTTGTTGTCGATGATGCGGCAGGTAACATTAACGGCGTTTCTCCAGGCACTCCAGGCTATCTGACAGAAGCCCTCGCTAGGGTACAACAGATTTTCTCGGTTCTTCCAGACACCAATGATTTGCTCCCCAATAGCAACCTCTTACGTAATATAAGTTTTCCGTCTGGCACTCAACTAGGGTTGTATTTGGTGCAAGACGGCACGGCAACGGAAGCTTTGTCTGAGTTAGCTGCTGGCCGAACACCGCCTAATGTTTTCTTCGGTTCACCTTCGTCCAATACCAACGGGATTGACTATCTTCAGGCTTCAGAACTGGCAGATGGCAATTTTACTCTAGCTTGGCAAGACCAACTCGGTGGAAGCAACCCGAATTTTGATAATGTTATCCTGGGAGCCCGGGCAACAACAGACACAGCTTTACCTGTAGGGACACAGCAGCAACAGGACACCCAACTAGAAGTCATCGATTTGAGAGATCAAGTGGGTCAGTTATTCGACTTTAACTTTGTTGGTGCTAGCGAAGCTGACTATGACAATAGTATCGGTTTGTATGTAATTGAAGATCTTCAGGGGACAATTATTGACCAACTAACTGGGGCACTATTCACTCCTGGTAATGAAGGTTATGCACAAGTAGCTATTAGACAGGCTGTGTTCGCATCGGAACTGGAATCTAATCAAAATACCAATGGTTCACAGCAGCTAATCGGTGGATTGCTTTATGCACCCTACGTTATTTCCAATGGTAGTAAGGATGAATTTCTAGCTAATGATTCCTTCTCTATAGGTGATGCAGAAGATCCTCAGGCTTACTTTGCTTATCAGCAAGCGAATCAAGATGGGATTGACCACATCCGCCTACTTGGTAACAACACCTTTGCTTTTGAAGATATGTTTGGTGGTGGAGACGGAGACTTTAACGATGCGATTTTTCAGGGTAACTTGACATAGCAATATTAAGGTTGACTGAACAGTTTTCAGGATGCAGAGTACATTGCTTGTGGGAAAGGGTAAATAGTAGTAATTGTTCTTTTTTCTCTTCCCGTATCTAGCTTTCTTGAAAATTGCTTTCAGTTAAAAACTACCGTAACTCTACATCTGGAATCTATTAATTAGCAGTACCTTTAGTATTATGGAGTTATACTAAAGGTACTTTTTGCTATGTAAAATCATTAACTTTGATACAAAATATAATGAATCACCGTTTAACTTCTGGTATCTGCCTATAAAAATCATATTGAGAGAATTATTACTTCAATGGCAGATGGTTTGTTAGTAACAACAGCATTTGCCACCATAAAAACAGCAAATATATATGCTCAAAAAATCTTTGGCTATGACGAAAAAGAATAATCTGTTAGGTAAATCATACGGTGGTAAGATTTCAGTTGATAGTAAGCTGAGGGTGGGTAAAAGTTTTGAAATTGCCCTGCGGTTAAATAGTAGATAAATTTCGCCAGTATATTTTTAATTAAGGGGGAAGCTATCACAGTTTATCTCTGCCTTTGCCTAAACTAGTAGCATATGAACTCTGGTATTCAAACTCTGCCCAAAGAGGTAGTAAATTTAATCGCTGCTGGTGAGGTGATTGACTCTTTAGCAGCAGTAGTACGAGAGTTAGCGGAAAATGCTCTTGATGCTGGCGCAACCCGTATCTCTGTTTCAGTATGGCCTGAACGATGGCGGGTAAGAGTGGCAGATAATGGTAGTGGCATGAGTTTGGCAGATTTACAAAAAGCTGCATCTGCCCATAGTACTAGCAAAATCCACAGTAGTGATGATTTGTGGAAAATTACCACTCTAGGATTTCGTGGTGAAGCTTTGCGTAGTCTAGCAGCTCTAGCCGAAGTTGAGATTTTGAGCCGACTAGCAGGCATTTCTGACGGTTGGCGAGTAGCTTACGATTCCCAAGGTGAACCAGTACAAACAGAAGCTGCTGCGATCGCTACTGGTACGGTTGTCACGGTTGCTAATTTATTTGGTGCTTGGCCAGTACGTCGCCAGGGTTTACCAACTACACCAAAACAGTTACGGGCAGTACAAACAACCATTCAGCAAATCGCTCTCTGCCATCCCCATATTACTTGGCAAGTACAACAAAGTGGGCGAGAGTGGTTTAGCCTTTGTCCTGGTAAGACAGCACTGCCAATTTTACCTCAAATTCTGAAGCAGTTACGGCAACATGATTTACAGCAGTTGACGCTGGTAGTGCCGACACCGGAACCAGGGGATAGGATTGGGGGAACACTTTTAGAAAATCATCTTGCCAGAAAGCAGACAAATTCTGGGCAAAATTCGTCTTCTACAGGAATTGCACCGTCCACAATTCAGCTAGTATTAGGATTACCGGATCGCTGTCATCGACGACGCCCAGATTGGGTAAAAGTGGCGACAAATGGACGCTTAGTGCGATCGCCTGAGTTGGAACAGACGATTCTTGTTGGTATGGCGCGAACTTTACCACGTGATCGCTATCCGGTTTGTTTTCTCCATCTGCAAACTTGCCCTAGCCAAATTGACTGGAATCGCCATCCTGCTAAGGCAGAAATTTATTTGCATTCCCTTCCTTATTGGCAAGAACAAGTAGCTAATGCTATTGAACAAGCGCTGCGGATTTCTCCCACCAATCACCCAGAAGCTGTTCATTCACAACGGATAGGAAAGCTGCTGAAAGTATCAGAAGAAAAAGGTACTTACCATGTTAGTCGTTCTCTTCAAGCGATGCCTTCAGCAGGAGAAAATACTAGGAAAGCTGGTGAAATTGGACTAATTGAACTACGGGCTGTTGCCCAAGTTCATCATACATATATCCTGGCAGAGCATTCTACAGGCGTGTGGTTGGTAGAACAGCACATTGCCCACGAGCGAGTTTTGTATGAGCAATTGTGCGATCGCTGGCAGCTAGTACCTTTAGTAACTCCAGTGATTCTCAATCGTTTAACATCGGCTCAGCTAGAACAGTTACAGTACCTTGGTGTGGATATCGAACCCTTCGGTGAACAAATGTGGGCAGCACGAAATGCACCCGCAATATTGGCAGATAGAGATGATTGTCGAGATGCCCTGCAAGAACTGAGTTTGGGAGGAGACTTGCAAGGGGCTCAGGTAGCAACCGCTTGCCGTAGTGCTATTCGCAATGGTACTCCGCTAAATTTACCAGAAATGCAGACCCTCTTAGATCAGTGGAAAGCAACTCGTAATCCTCGCACCTGTCCTCACGGACGTCCAATCTATTTATCTTTGGAAGAATCGGCGCTTGCCCGTTTTTTCCGACGTCACTGGGTAATTGGCAAAAGTCATGGGATTTGACTTTGGCGTAGCAGCTACATTGGAGTAGGCAGTGATTCTATTTTTAAGTTTTCCTAATGTTATTGCGACAAAAGATTGCGCATTATTTAGAAGATATTGAAACGCCACCTGGTAGAACAGTCAACTTACTCATTTTGCTACTTATTCTACTGTCTTCAGTTATTTTTGTAGCACAAACCTATCCCCTACCAGATGCTTTTCGTCTTACTCTTAATACTGTTGATACTTCAATTATCGTAATTTTTTTTGCAGAATATTTGTTGCGTCTGTGGTGTGCTGATTCTAAAATAAAGTTTTTTTTAAGCCCGCTTTCTATTATTGATTTATTAGCAATCTTGCCCTTTTTATTGAGAATAACAGATATTCGATTTATTCTTGTCTTTAGATGGTTCAGGATTTTGCGGCTAATTCGTTTTGTTGAATTCAAGTCTTCTTTCTTCAGTATCAGCAATCAAGACAGCCGGATTTTTGCCAGAATATTATTCACCTTGTTTACAATTATTTTCGTTTACTCAGGTCTAATTTATCAAGTTGAGCATCGCAGCAACCCGGAAAATTTTGGCACTTTTTTGGATGCTTTTTACTTTGCCGTAGTAACTATGACAACGGTTGGATTTGGTGATGTCACTCCCTTTTCCGAAATTGGTAAATTATTGACAGTTCTCATGATTTTGACAGGAATTGCTCTAATTCCTTGGCAAGTCGGTGATTTGATTAAGCAGTTACTCAAAACCGCTAACCAAATAGAGACTGTTTGCACCGGTTGTGGTTGGCGATTTCATGATACTGATGCTCAATTTTGTAAAGTTTGTGGTAGTAGATTGGATAAAGCTGAACAGAAAATTTAGCAAATTGCTCCAATTACCTGATTGGGAGTTGTTTCCAGATTTAATTACACCAGTCAACACCTGGAAAATGTAGTGTAGAGGAAAGATGATGACTTGACAAAAGTAAAACGCATTTTATAATGTCACAGCTTGCTCTCTTTGCCTGACTACTAGTGCCAATTTGAGAAGGGGCTATACATCATAGCTTTGGTGATCTCAGTTTCGGATACAATGGAAGGAATGCATAGAACCAGGTAAAACTGCTGTATAAAGTTTTAGCGACTGGGTTGAGGAATATCTAATGAACCAAGAAATTTTTGAGAAAGTCAAAAAAATAGTGGTTGAACAACTAGAAGTTTCAGCCGAAGATGTAACACCGCAATCGAACTTTGCCAACGATCTCAATGCCGACTCTCTAGATACGGTAGAACTCGTAATGGCACTGGAAGAAGAGTTTGATATCGAAATTCCCGATGAGGCAGCTGAACAGATTGCAACGGTCCAAGCTGCTGTAGACTACATCAGTAATAAAGTAGAAGCTCCTGCTTAAAGAAAACTTAGATCTCAACGGAAAGTTCTGCGTTCTGGGCGTTTAAGCCCTCTGATACTGGCATCATGACAAACTTGGAAAAGAAACGCGTTGTTGTTACAGGTCTCGGCGCGATTACACCGATAGGCAATAATCTGACTGAGTATTGGGAAGGGTTGTTGAGCGGTCGCAATGGTATTGGTCTGATTACTTTATTTGACCCTTCTCGGCACGTTTGCCGCATTGCCGGTGAAGTAAAAGGCTACGACCCTCACGAGTATATGGATCGCAAAGAAGCAAAGCGCATGGATCGCTTTGCTCAATTCGGGGTTTCTGCTAGCAAGCAGGCTCTAGCCGATGCCCAGTTCGAGATTAATGACCTGAACGCAGAACAGGTGGGTGTGCTGATTGGCACTGGCGTGGGAGGTCTCAAGGTATTAGAAGACCAGCAGGAGATTTACCTGACTCGAGGTCCTGATCGTTGTAGTCCTTTTATGATTCCGATGATGATTTCCAATATGGCAGCCGGATTGACGGCGATCCATACTGGTGCTAAAGGACCCAATAGCTGCACGGTTACTGCTTGTGCAGCCGGTTCCCATGCTGTAGGGGATGCTTTCCGTCTAGTGCAGCGAGGTTACGCCCAAGCAATGATTTGTGGTGGTACAGAAGCGGCTGTTACCCCCTTATCCCTAGCTGGGTTCGCAGCAGCGCGAGCGCTCTCCACCCGTAACGAAACTCCAGAAGTAGCATGTCGTCCCTTTGACGTGGCTCGTGATGGCTTTGTCATGGGTGAAGGATCGGGCATCTTGCTACTTGAAGAACTAGAACATGCCAAGAGCCGTGGCGCTCGAATTTACGGGGAAATCGTCGGCTACGGTATGACCTGTGATGCCCATCACATGACCTCGCCAGTACCGGGTGGGGAAGGTGCTGCTAGGGCCATGCAACTGGCAATGAAAGACGCTGGTTTAAGTCCGGAGCAGGTGAACTACATCAATGCTCACGGTACTAGTACACCAGCAAATGACTCAACTGAAACAGCAGCAATTAAAAGAGCTTTAGGAGAACAGGCTTATAAAGTAGCAATTAGCTCCACCAAATCAATGACAGGACACCTGCTGGGTGGTTCTGGTGGCATTGAGGCAGTGGCTTGTGTGATGGTAGTAGCCAAGGATCAAGTGCCACCAACGATTAACTTAGAAAACCCCGATCCTGCCTGCGATCTTGATTATGTGCCTAATTACAGCCGTCCGATGAATGTAGAAGTGGCACTTTCCAATTCCTTTGGGTTTGGTGGTCACAATGTGACACTAGTATTCAAAAAATATAGGCAAGAAGCTTGAAGGCGCTACTGCCAAAGGTAAACTCTGCTAAAAGAACTCCTCAACATAAAGGGAGAAAGTATCTAGAGTAAGGGTAATTAAAAAGAAGGGGAAGGGGAAATTGTGCAAACGATTTTCCCTATGACCTTTTTCCACCACAGCTCTCCGTAACCTAATCTTTGATCATTTATAATTGCCCCCTATCGATCCCCAATTCTTGCTCATCGATTCCGATAATGGGATGATGAGAGCATAGCCTTTGGGCAACCGAGAGCCATTGAGTTCTAGCTCACACACATCTCGTGCTAAACGTTAATTAACCAGAGTCATCAAATCGAAATTATGGCCGTTGCAACCCAATCTCTCGAAGAACTTTGCATTAACTCCATTCGCTTTCTGGCAATTGACGCCGTAGAAAAGGCAAATTCTGGTCATCCAGGGCTGCCAATGGGCGCGGCTCCGATGGGCTTTGTGCTTTGGGATCGCATTATGCGGTACAACCCCAAAAATCCTAAGTGGCCCAATCGGGATCGCTTCGTCTTGTCCGCTGGTCACGGTTGTATGTTGCAGTACGCCCTGCTTCATCTGACTGGCTATGACAGCGTTACTCTTGACGATATCAAGCAGTTTAGACAGTGGGAATCAAAAACTCCTGGTCACCCGGAAAACTTTCAGACTGAAGGCGTTGAAGTAACTACAGGGCCTTTGGGACAAGGAATAGCTAATGCCGTGGGCTTGGCAATGGCAGAGGCACACTTAGCAGCTAAATTTAACAAACCAGATTGTCAAATTATTGACCACTACACCTACGCAATTCTGGGTGACGGTTGCAACATGGAAGGTGTCTCGGGCGAAGCTTGTTCACTGGCGGGTCACTTGGGCCTGGGCAAGCTGATTGCTCTGTATGATGACAACCATATCTCGATCGACGGCTCAACAGACCTCTCTTTTACCGAAGACGTTGGCAAGCGTTTTGAAGCTTACGGTTGGCATGTACAACACGTACCAGACGGTAACACCAATCTGGAAGCCATTGAGCAAGCAATTAAAGCGGCCAAGGCTGTTACCGATAAGCCTTCCTTAATTAAAGTAACCACCATTATTGGTTACGGTTCCCCCAACAAAGCCAACTCTCACGATGTTCACGGTGCTGCCCTAGGCGGGGATGAAGTCAAAGCAACTCGTGAGAACATGGGATGGAAGTATCCAGAATTTGAAGTGCCAGAAGATGCTCTCTCCCACTTCCGTAAAGCAGTTGATCGGGGTGCACAGTACGAACAAGAGTGGAATTCCCTCTTCACCCGGTACAAGGCTGAATACTCAGAAGAAGCAGCCGTACTAGAACGGATGCTCAGCGGTAAATTACCAGAAGGCTGGGAGAAAGCGCTGCCTACTTACACACCAAAAGATAAAAAGGATGCTACTCGCAACCAATCTGGTGCAACCCTCAATGCCATAGCGGGAGTATTGCCAGAACTGATCGGTGGTTCTGCTGATTTGGCTCCTTCCAACAAGACTTTGCTGAAATCTTCCCAAGATTTCCAAAAAGGTCACTACGAAAATCGTAACCTGCGCTTTGGTGTTCGTGAGCATGGCATGGGTGCAATTTGCAATGGTATGGCTCTGCATGGCTCAGGCTTGATTCCCTACGGAGCCACGTTCCTGGTGTTTACCGACTACATGCGTGGTGCGATTCGCCTCTCAGCCCTTTCTCAGGCTGGCGTAATCTGGGTAATGACCCACGACTCGGTAGGACTAGGTGAAGATGGTCCGACCCACCAACCCGTTGAGCATATCCCTTCTCTGCGGATGATTCCTGACTTAGTAGTGATTCGCCCGGCAGATGGAAATGAGACTTCTGGAGCTTATAAAGCTGCCATTGAGAAGGCAAAACCTAAGACAGGAAAAGCCCAGCCAACACTGCTAGCGCTATCGCGGCAAGGTTTGCCCAACTTGGAGGGTAGTTCCATTGAAAATACCCTCAAAGGGGCTTATATCCTCTCGGATAGCGATGGTACTCCTGAAATTATCTTGATAGGCACAGGCTCGGAAGTCTTCCTCTGCGTTGATGCAGCCGTGAAGTTGCGGGCAGAAGGCAAGAAAGTCCGTGTTGTCTCCATGCCTAGTTGGGAACTGTTTGAGGATCAAGATGAAGCTTATCGTCAATCCGTGTTCCCGAAAGCTGTTACCAAGCGCTTAGCTGTAGAAGCAGCTGTTAGCTTCGGCTGGTGCCGTTATGTTGGCTCGGAAGGTACTACGATCAGTATTGACACCTTCGGTGTTTCCTCTCCTGGCCCACTGGCGATGGAGAAGCTTGGCTACACAGTTGATAATGTCGTAGCTAAAGCAAAATCACTGCTGGGGTAATGGCGTAATCTTGAGCTACCTGCTCTCAGGGCAGCATAGAGAAATAGAAAGACACAGGGGCGAGTTAAGATTTGGTTAGACCAACTAAACCCGCCCCTCAATTTTATCTAGACTAGTTGCTTGCCTTATTTTGTTAGACCATAACGGCGTCGGGTTTGGCGTTGAGAGCTACCATATTCAAGTTGTGTTGCTCCTTCTTCTAACTGTATCGACAAGTCAATCATCATGCGGGCATAACGAATAGTATCCGTTAGCCCCCCTTCGGTTACTGGATAGCTATAGCGAGGGTAAGCTTCTTTTGGGTGCTGCCACCGCAACCACAGCCTTTGGTTAATCAGCTTCGTGCTAATTAACCAGTTCCGGTATCGGATTGGTTGTAACTTCAGACTGGTATCAGAACCGCGTGATGTTCTGGACATTCCCACTATTCTCATTCAATGATCTACTTGATGAAGAGATTTTTGTTAGTCAGAAAACTCTCTTCAACACTATCCTTGATTGTCCTAGCTAAAACCTAATAGGTCACGTGTGACCTCAGTTAAGAGCAGATTGGTGGGTTAGTTGTTTTTTTAGGTTTTTCTCTTGCTAGTATTTTTCACTATATTATGAGTATAACTGATGATTTTAATATGTTTTAACTTTTAAAAGTTAGGCAACTCACTCAATCTTGAGGAATAAGCAGCTAAGAAGATCCTCGCTAATAGGCTACTTATTCCTGTGTTTTGTGGGAAAAGTAAAGTAGTTTCGACAAGAAAATTGCCAGTACAAAAGCAGCAACCTGATTAACAGGATGATCGTTGGCAAAAGAGTATTATTGGCTAATTCCCAAGAATAAACTCAGGCCGTCTGTATACCCTAAGAGACTATCTGAGGCTCTTTCTGGGTGGGGCATCATACCCAAAACTTTGCCAGTTCGATCGCAAACTCCCGCAATGTTGTTGATTGAACCATTGGGATTACTAGTATCATTCGCTTCACCAGTAACTGTGCAGTAACGAAACAGTACTTGCTGGTTATCTTCCAGGGATTTCAAGGTATCAGCATCGGCATAGTAGCGACCTTCGCCGTGGGCAATTGGCAGGGTAATTACTTGACCGACGGAGTAAGCTGATGTCCAACTGAGGTCGCTGCGTTCCACTTTTACCGGCAGGCGATCGCAAATAAAATGTAAGTCACGATTCCGGATAAGTGCCCCCGGCAAAAGTCCGATTTCCGTCAGTACTTGAAAACCATTACAGATACCAAGGACAAACTTACCCAGCTTGGCAAACTCCACCACCTGTCGCATTACTGGTGAGAATTGAGCAATTGCCCCACAACGCAGATAGTCACCATAGCTGAAGCCACCAGGAATCACCACGACATCTAAATCAGAAATATCGGTTTCCTGATGCCAAACCATCCGCGTTGAGTAGCCGAGCAAATTATGAGTAACATGAGCGACATCGCGATCGCAGTTCGACCCAGGAAAAACCACAATGCCGAATTTCATACCGATGTACCCATCTCTACACTCACCTCAATCAGATCAAATCGGTAATTTTCGATCACCGGATTTGCTAATAGCTGCTGGCAGATTTCTTCTAGCTGTTGTCGTGCCGTGTTTTCTTCACCAGCAGAGATCATCAGCTCAATATACTTACCAATGCGTACCTGCTCGACTTTTTTGTAACCCAACTGCTTGATTCCTGACTCAAGAGCTACGCCTGCTGGGTCTAAGACCGAGGGGCGAAGGGTAACATAGATGCGAGCTTGATATTTGTGAATCACAAGTCCCCCCTGAATTTAAGAAAGCCTTATTTTAAGTTTGAGTCACAAAGGTCTCAAAATAACCAGAAATTTCTAGTTTACTGAGAAAGAAGGAAGACAATGAAACTCCAGCGCACCCGCTCTCAAGAGCGAATTTTGAAACTACTCAAAACCTTGAACCGCTCTATCTCTGCCCAAGAGCTGTTTATCGAGTTACGCAATCGTGACCAGACTCTGGGTCTAGCAACGGTGTATCGTGGTCTCGAAGCCTTGAAGCTCGAAGGAGTAGTGCAAGTGCGAACACTAGCAACTGGAGAATCACTCTACAGTTCCTTACAAAGTGACCAACATCATCTCACTTGTCTCAATTGCGGACGTTCCATTCCCATTAGTGAATGCCCAGTCCACCAACTAGAGAGACAACTGCAAGCAGACCACCACTTCAAGATCTACTATCATACCCTAGAGTTTTTCGGACTATGCAGTCGCTGTGCGACCGATAACGGCACCGAGCCATGATGGGTGATAACTGAAAACTCTTGCCTTGTGGAGCAGATATCTCTCCCCAAGAACTGAGATCATTAGTACTCACCTCACTCATTAATCAACAAACTAACGGTCTATCTTATCAAGATCCAGACGCAGTTGATTAATACTGCTCTGCTCACCATTACCAATTATGGAGCGCATCCCCTCAATGGTTGCAGGAATACTACGAGGATCAATGAACATTACCTTGCTGCTTTCACTGCTGCCAATCTGAGAACCCATCTCTAGATAATTCTGGGCAAGTAAGAACTGGAGTGATTCCCGAGCATTAGGGTCACTATTGATGGCATCGGTAACAATTTGCATTGCCTCAGAGGTTGCCTGCGCCTTAAGGACTTGCTGCTGACGTTCTGCCTGAGCTTTGAGGATAATCGTCTTCTGTTGTGCCTCTGCTTGTAAAATAGCTGCCTTTTGACGGGCTTCAGCATCCAGTACTTGGGCTTCTGCTTGCCCTCTAGCCGTATTAACCGCAGATTCCCGATCCCCTTCAGAAGTCAAAATTGCCGCCCGCTTTCTGCGTTCTGCCGACATTTGCAACTCCATCGAGTCCTGCACCGCTTTAGAAGGGACAATATCTCGCAGTTCTACCCGCGTAACTTTAACTCCCCAAGGATCTGTGGCAATATCTAACTCCCGCAGCAAAATTTCATTGACCTCAGCACGGGCTGTAAAAGTTTGGTCTAGCTCGAGTGTACCCATTTCTGAGCGAATCTGAGTCAACACCAGATTCTGCATCGCTATTTTGAGGTTTTCGACCTTATAGTAGGATTTTTCCATATCCACAATTCGCCAGTAAACCACAGCGTCAACTGTAATGGAAACATTATCACGAGTAATACATTGCTGAGGTGGGATATCGATTACTTTTTCTCGAATAGTTTCCTGGAAAACCACCCGATCAAGAACAGGGAGGAGAAAGTTAAGACCTGGTTGTAGTTTCTTTCCACTATACTTTCCTAACCTTTCCACTAAGGCTTCATTGCCTTGATTGACAATCTTAACAGAGCTAGCTATTCCCGAACCGCCAAGAACTAAAACAATCAGCCAACCGAAAAATTCTCCCATCTTAGACCTCCTAAATTATTTGGTAGTTTAATGTGTCAATACTGCTTAGCAATTGGTAAAGTATCCCTATAACCAAAGAAGAGCGGTCTAATGTCTGCGGTCTTTGAGGGTCAAGATCTCAGAGTTTGACTACAGCCTAAAGTGAAAAACTTCTGTGCGTCTACCTAGGGACTCTAAAAAAAATTTAATCATCTACTAATTTCTGAGGAACTACAAACAAAGTGGTGCCTTCCCTTCTAACTACATAGACTTTTTCCTTGGGTGAGATCGCTACTCCATAGTCTTCACAACGAGCACGCCAGGAAATTCCTTCATAAACCACCCGTCCGGCCTCCCCAGGGGGGATTTCTGTCAAGGCTTGGGCTTCAATCTCATCGAGTTTTTTCACGCCTCTGGTAACGGGCAAGATCCGACGGGATAAAAAGACAAACCCCGTAGAAAGTAACAGCCACAGCACTACTTGCACACTTAAAACTGTCGGCACCACAGAAATGACAAAAGCCACCAAAAAAGCGCTGATTCCCATCAGGAAAGCTACAAAAGCCGTTGGCAGAAACACCTCCATTAAACAAAGAATTGACCCTGCCAGTAGCCAGAGGATAGCAGGACTTAGCTGTGACATATCAACATTGGGTGTAGGGTAAGTTTAGTGAGTGGATCAATTAGCTGCATTTTTGGTTTGGGGAGACTCTTAGAGAAGGGAAAAATCAAGGGGCGAGTATTGCTCGTTGCCGAAGAGTTAAATTCTTCTTCCCCAATTGCGATATGCGCCCAGATTAATTGGCTGATATATTAATTCCAGCTTCGGTTTGGTCGGTTACGGTCAAACTAGTTAAGTAGTCATACCTGGAGCTGGAATGAGAGTACTCATCGCTAGTAATCTGTGCCAATTTACGAAGCTGTCTGGCTAAGTTAGTCCCCCTGAACACAGAGCAGTATTTTTCTTTAGCCTGTTAATTCCTTAAGGCACATTGGCATCATTGGGTGAAAAGGAGGAAATTTTCCAGATTACAGTTCCAATTTAACTTAGCAGTTTGGAATTTGACCTTACGGCAGCAAATTAACTTAATTGTTTTATTAAACCGGTTTTAAATTTATGAGTAGTAACAAGCCGCTGATGAATCGCTATCTTTGGGCAGTTGGTTCAGTTACAGAACTTCCTATTAAGTCCGGAGAACTAATCGCAGAGAGATACAGGATAGTTGCACCACAAATTTGGCAAGATTTGCAACCCCAACTACCAGCGCAAATGCCGGAACAACCCAATAGCCAGATTCTCCCTTACCTACGCTTGTATCCCCACCGGCTTCATGTTCCAGAAGTTTATGGGGTATGCCAGTTGCAGGGAGAGACTTTTCTAGGAACTCCCGCGCAGAATACAGTAGTCACATTGCTAGAGAATGTACCGATTGACCCCAATGGTGAGCTATATCCTTCACTGAAGTCAATGTGGCCTCAGGCTTCGCCAGTGCGTCAGATTTACTGGCTGTGGCAGATTCTAGAGTTGTGGAAACCACTGGAAGAATTCGGTGTAGCTTCAAGTCTTTTAGTTGCAGAAAATCTTCGGGTTGAAGGATGGCGGGTGCGACTGCGAGAACTTTATACGAGTGCCGTAGAAGACACACATAGAGAAGCAGGGGTTACTGCGACTATTAACCAGGCACAGGATCAGGACTCACCAGAAGCTGGAACAGTGCCTGGTGTAGCTGCAGCATTACTCACACCCCGCAGCAACACTAGTCTCCGAGAATTAGGAGCGTGTTGGGAGTCTTGGTGTCGTAAGGCTTCAGCATCGGTGGCAGATAGGCTACAGGGGATTATTGGAGAGTTACAAAGGGAAAAGCCATCCTTAAAAGCGATCGCTTCTCAACTCAATCGGCTATTGCTAGAACAAGCCTCCCTCCAACCTCTGCGCTTAACAGTAGCTGGTGCTACGGATTCTGGACCTCAACAGAACCACAACGAAGATAGCTGCTACCCTACCATCGCTGACTTGCCCGAAGATCCAGAAGACCCTCGAGACCCCTTGATTCCCCATTTGTCAATTGTGTGTGATGGTATTGGTGGACATGAAGGTGGAGAAGTGGCTAGCCAGCTAGCGGTACAGTCAGTCAAACTTCAAGTGCGAGGACTACTAGCAGAGTTAACTCAAGATCCGGAAATTATGACGCCGGATTTGGTAGCGCAGCAGCTAGAAGCAATCATTCGGGTGGCGAATAACTTGATTGCCTCTCGCAACGATGAACAAGAACGAGAGTCCCGCCGTCGTATGGGAACCACTTTAATTATGGCATTACAGTTGCCACAGGTGGTGGAGACAGCCAATGGCAGGGGTAATAGTCACGAACTCTATATCGCCAATGTGGGAGATAGCCGCGCCTACTGGATGACACCTCGTTACTGCCAGCAACTGACAGTGGATAATGATGTGGCAGCGAGGGAAGTCAAGATGGGGCATTCTCTGTATCGGCAGGCGTTGGCACGTCCAGATGCTGGTGCTCTTACCCAAGCAGTGGGAACCAGGGATGCCGAGTTATTACGTCCTACGGTACGCAGATTTATTTTAGAGGAAGACGGCTTGTTGCTGTTATGTTCTGATGGTCTTTCCGACAACCAATTAGTTGAGCGATTTTGTGCTGATTATCCAAAGGATGTTTTCAGTGGCAAACTTCCGATGGAAGCAGCCCTGAAGTCTTTAATTAGCTTGGCTAATCAACAGAATGGTCACGATAATACTTCGGTAGTTCTCACTTATTGTGCTGTTTCTCCTCAGTATCCTGTAGTCTTAAATCTTGGAGAAAGTCCAGTACCTGGCCACACTATAGATGTCACTTTAGAGACTGAACTAATGGCGAATGCTCAAGCAAATGAGTCTGATTCTAGTGCCATTGTTAAAGCGGAAGTAGTCAAACCCGCAACTGCAACAGCAGGTGATTTACCTAAAGTAATTTTGGGATTGGCAGGGGTATTATTGGTGCTATTTTCTGCTGGTGCTGCTGTATTAACGGCCCAGTGGCTACTCAATCCTGAGGGGTTTACTCGCATGCGCGATCGCTTCTTACCACCTCAGCAGGAACAAGTACCTGAGTCTGAGGAAGTAACAACGCCAACTTCCGAGGAATAGTTAGGGGTTTTGGGGGACATTGGGCAGGTATGGAGGTTGCTGTAGTCCAGTTCTTCTAAGCATTTAAGAGTTGCCGCTTCGACAATAGATTCTGGGATGTTGCTCATTTCCATCCTTGGGGTGGATTATTGGGAATTGCTAGTTTGGAGGATTCCGGAGATCTTGCCCAGGAGTTAAAGAAGCACGAAATTGTTTTAGACTCATCCTCAAAATCCAGGCGCTGACTAACTCCAAAAATAATCCAAAAGTCAAAGTTAAGACTCGTAAAGGTTGAATAGATGATTTTTGTTGTTGTCCCTTATAGAATCCTATTGGTTGATGAATTAATTTACTTTTTATTTGTTCAAGGGTAAAATCAAACGTTTCCTCATCAGTAAATATGCTAACTCTATCATTATGACAATCAATGGATTTAATAACGGGAAAACCATAGGTGTAAAAAAATTGTTTTTCTCGAAAAAATTTGCCTTCAAAGAAAGTAACGGAGTACGAATAAGCTACAGTTGCACCTCCATTTCCTTCGTATAATCTAATAGTGGTTTCTGTTTCTGTAGAGGGAATTTGGCATTGTGCCATTAATGTCTCTAATTGAGGGTTTCCAAATACATTTCGTTCTGATAATAGCAACTTAATTCCCCAGATGGCTAAAATCAGGGCTAGAAGTCCTAGAATTAACGCTGAAGCTTTTCTCATTTAGAAATTCGTGATTTTAGAATAATTTTTCAGACTTTGGAATAGCCTGCTATCTCATGATCACGTATGATCACAATTTCATCTAATCAGAGTTTTCGAGAAATCCCTAAAAGCGTCATAATAAAGTTATTGTGCATCTTAATAGGCGATGGATAGCATTCGCGTAACTAACATTCGTTGCTATGGCTACACAGGTTATCTGCCAGAAGAACAGGTACTCGGACAATGGTTTGAAGTGAATCTAACAATGTGGCTCGATTTGACAGATGCGGGTAAAAGTGATGAAATTACCGACACCCTGGATTACCGCGCTGCAATTGACAGAGTTAAGCAGACAGTGAAAACCTCGAAGTTTGCCTTAGTCGAAAAACTCGCCAACGCGATCGCTGATGCCATCTTAGAATTAGATAAGGTGCAGCAAGTTCAGGTACAGCTAAGCAAACCCGCTGCCCCCATCCCTGATTTTGGCGGCACAATTACTATTGACATCACTAGAAGCCGTTAATCTATTTTCCGGCGCATTTCTCCGACAATTGTCATGCACCCTTTTTGGCGATAATTCTACAGAGGAAAACTATAAACTAAAGTTGTTTGTAAATCAGCATTGTAAGTCGCTTCATTAGCATTGATAAGCACAACGGCGCTAGTTCCATCGGGAGATAAGCGCACTTCTCGGATAGAATATTTTCTCACTGCCTCGCGGTAATTGTTTAACTTACCTAGAGTTAACTGACGATAATTGTAATTAATTATCAGCCGCATTGAAGCTCGATCTACATCAGAAGTACCCCCCGATAAAACTGAAGGAATATAGTTTTGCTCCAGGCGAATTTGTAGAGGTTCTTTTTGAGTACTTACTAGGAATTTTTTTGTTTCAGTGCCATCTGGCTCAACTGAACGATAAATATTGGGTAATCTTCGTCCTAATTTCAGTTGATTGAGTCCTAAATCCCGTCTTATTTGCGCAGTTTGACTGAGTAAATTATCTTCAGCATTTTTAGGAGTAAGATTGGCAACAGAGCGGTTATAGTCGGTTTCTAGGCAACCATTACTCACACAGGAGTTGGTATCTACATTGAGAATTTGTATTTTGGCAATAGGAACTTTCGTAACTGAATTCTGAGTGCTTTCCAGATAGATATAGTGATTACTATCTAAAGAAAAACCTGACAAGCGACGAGACATTTTGAGAACAATTGCCCATACTTGCGAATCAAAAAGAAGAAGGGTGCTAACAAGGAACAAAATTGAAAATAAAGAAAAACGCTTCATGATGATTTGACGTTTTTAACGATATTAATAACAATCATAATTGTTGTGAGGACAGTTAGAGGAAAAATGACTTATCGCATTTTAAGCTTAGATGGCGGTGGAATTAGAGGCATAATTGCGGCTGTAACTTTAGCAGAAGTCGAGAGAGAAATTAACAAACCCTTAAATGAACATTTTGATTTAATTGCAGCAACTTCCACCGGATAAATCCTAGCTACAGCTATTGCTACGGGAGGCAGCAGCAAGGAGATTATTCAACTGCATAAACAATTGTTGAATAACTTCCTTGCACAATACTGCTCTTGAGCGATCGCAAGTACCGCAAATTTTCTAGAAGAGGAAATTTGTTCCTGGCACACCGCTAAAATAAGGCAATGAACCCAAAAGCACGCAAACAATTTGGTCAACATTGGCTACGTAGCGACAAAGCGCTCAACGCCATTGTGGCAGCAGCCAAATTAAACAAGAGCGATCGCCTCCTAGAAATTGGTCCTGGCACGGGTATTTTAACCCGCCGCTTATTGCCTATGGTTGAGTCAGTGGTTGCCGTGGAAATTGACCGCGATTTATGCGAGCTACTGGTGAAAAAGCTAGGTAATATTGATAACTTCCTACTGCTGCAAGGTGACTTTCTCTCCCTTGACTTGGGGACACAGCTAGCTTCCTTCCCTAATTTCCAGCAGCCGAATAAAGTAGTTGCCAATATCCCTTACAATATCACAGGCCCAATTTTAGAGCAGCTACTGGGGAAAATTGCTCAGCCAAGAATACCAGCGTTTGATTTAATCGTGCTGCTGGTGCAAAAGGAAGTAGCGCAGCGTTTATACGCCAAACCCAGTTCTAGAGCATTCGGGGCATTATCGGTGCGGGTGCAGTACCTAGCAGAGTGTGAACTAATTTGTGATGTGCCAGCCAAAGCCTTCTCTCCTCCACCTAAAGTAGATTCTGCTGTTGTCAGGTTACGTCCCCGTATTATGGAACCACTAGTCTCTGAACCCAAGCGCTTAGAGCAACTATTAAAATTAGGCTTTGCTAGCAAGCGGAAAATGTTGCGAAATAATCTGAAATCGGTAGTCGAGATAGACCACCTGAGTAACTTACTGGAACAATTAGAAGTAAACCCGCAAGCTCGCGCAGAAAACCTGAGCGTTGCCCAATGGGTAGCCTTGAGTAATCACCTAACCCACATTGCCTAGAGAAATGCGCTCTTATTCCCTAATTGCCCCAGCAAAAATCAATCTTCATCTAGAAATCCTTGGTGATCGGGTGGATGGTTATCATGAGCTAGCGATGCTGATGCAAAGTATCGATTTAGCTGACACAATTGATCTGCATCCCCTAAGTACTGACATAATCCGTGTCCACTGCAATCATCCTTTAGTGCCACCGGATAAAGGTAATCTTGCCTACAAAGCAGCTCAATTAATGGTAGAAGAGTTTCCTGAGGTTTTTGCTCGGTTCGGCGGTGTCGAAATTACCATCAATAAACAGATTCCTGTGGCTGCTGGTTTAGCTGGTGGTTCGACAGATGCTGCTGCCGTTTTGGTGGGGTTAGATATGATGTGGCAGTTGGGACTAACTCGCCCAGAATTACAAGAGTTAGGGGCAAAGCTGGGTTCAGATATTCCTTTTTGTTTGACGGGTGGTACAGCGATCGCAACGGGTAGGGGTGAGGAAATTGATTCTTTACTAGGTATCGATTCCTTTTACGTGGTATTGGGAAAATACCGTAGGTTGACAATTTCCACTGCTTGGGCATACCAAACTTACCGTACTCAGTTTGGTCATTCCTACGTCCGTAATGCTGAGAGGCTAGCATCAAGTGCCGCAAGGGTTCATTCAGGACCGTTAGTTAAGGCAATGATTAACAAGGATGGTGTACAGATTGGTCAATTGCTGCACAATGATTTAGAAAAAGTTGTGTTGCCCACTACTCCCCAAGTAGCACAACTTAAAGAAGCTTTTCAGAATACAGGAGCTTTAGGAACTATGATGTCTGGTTCAGGGCCCACTGTTTTTGCTCTTTGTGAGTCAGAAGCTCAAGCGTTGGAAGTTCAACACCAAGTTAGGGTGGCAATTCCTGACCCAGATTTAGACTTCTGGGTAAGCAAGTTCTCAAATCAAGGTATTCAGCTTGCATCGCCTGTTAGTTAACTGTGGTGCTTCCGGTGAATCTGTTGATTCAGGTAAAGTCAGAATTGCCTCTTTTCGGTCAGTATGCGGTACACCATTTGCCACGCTTAATTTCTACAAAGTTCGGCTTTCTTCCTCGTTTAAAGCTATCTACCTCCCTACCCCTGATTCCAAGAAATCGGAGTACTAGAATAAGAGCACAAATTACGAGCGCAAGCATTTGTGTCAGTTTCTTGATCCAGTACATGCACCACCTGGTTATACAAATCCTCGGCTTGTTGCAAAGAGTCTCCAATACTGGTTAACCCAAGCTTGCCAAACTCAGAAAGTGCCCCCATCAGGTGGAAGACGATGCCAGTTCTGTTGCTGCTATCAAAGTGCAGTCGGTGGTGAGTAATAATATCCATGAGGTCATTGGGTATTAAGCCTCGATAGCGCTCCTTTTGCAAATTGTCAGTAGCAATGTAGTACTTTTGCCGGCCCTGCTGACTGTAAAAAAGACCTGTAGAAAGGTCGTAGCGGCCATTAGTTAAGTACTTGAGAGACATAAAGGGATGGGTAGTGCCACCTTTACGCAGGTTGATTTCGATTGCTTGTAAGTCCCAAGCTAAAGCACTACCCTCCGGCTGACGAACAGCCACAAAATCTACACCATAACGCTCAATTGCCCCTTTCTCCGCCAAAATCCGACCAACTTGCATACCTAAAGTTTGCAGGCGTAGCCGATAAGCCTCATCAGCCGGGAAGCGACAACCTAGATAAATCTGACCGTCTGGTCCCCCCAAAATTTGATCATGAGTAGAGAGAATTTTCACCTCGCCGTTAGGGGTAATATATCCTTGAACGCTAGGCGATCGCTTTTGGTCTCCTTCAATAAACGCCTCGGCAATTGCTCCTAACTCTGGGATACGACCAGCGAAATTTTCCCACGTTTCCTCACTCCCTTGAAAGCTCAAATGCTCCATTTGAGTAATCAAGGCTGTTACTCGTTGCTCATGGGAGGCTTGAGTTGGGGCTGCTTGTGGTATCTGCCTCAAATCAAGGACAGCATTGCCCTCTCCCGAAAAGCCCTCATTGAGCTTGATCACAATCCGCTTTAATTGGGATTGGCGCTCCCACAAGTCGGCGGCGGCTTCGGCTAAATCCTTCAAGTTCCACACCAACTCACTACCATCTGGATGGGTTATACCACTCATCTGGAAAATTTGCCGACTGCCACTCTTGGTGCCCCAGCACAGCAAATCTGGGTCAGCAGCAAGTAGGGGTATACCGAGTTGTACCGACAACTCCCGTTCCAGATGAGTAGAGTTATAACAAACCATATAAGACCTGTTAGGACGTAGTGCTTGACGAATCCGTGCCATCAAGCGAGGACGCTCTAAAATCTTTTGGCTCAGTGGTTGTAAAGAACCATCATAAGCTGTCATCAGCAAAAGGCGATCGCGCGCATGGGAGAAAGGAATTCCTGGCAACAACTGCAAATAGTAGTCAATTACAATAGGCGGCAACGGCTGTGAAGTAACGTAGACTAACCGAGTATGAGGATTGCGCAGACGAATCAAGGAAAATAACAGCCGTTCTTCGTAGTGGAGAAAACCTTTGATTTTTCTTAGTTCTCGCTGGTCAAGACTTACGGAAGGCACCACCAAGATATCGTAGTCGTCTTGGTCAAATAAGTCTACGCTCGACCAGAGGTCGCGCAATTGTTTCTGAAGCTGCCGAAATTGTGCTCCTTGTGCAGAAGAAGAATTATTCAAACTGTTTTGCATTGCTTCAGACCCACTTTAATGCCGATAAAAATAATCTTAACGGTTAGAGGGTTAACTAGTTAACAAACCTTTACCAATAGGCAGTCAACCAATTAGATTTTTGTTATTTTTTTTGTAAAACAAATATAACTTAAACTGACGTTAATTTTTTGCAAAAGTTAGTAAATACATTATTAGAGCTAGAAAAAACTAAGACGCCTGAACTTTTCAGTCTGAAGTAATCACTAATTTTGTTTTTCTTAGGACTGAAGAGTACGACTAAATTGATCAGCGCACAGCATCTCAAAGATTCTAATGCTTCTTTTGTCGCCATAGCTTCGCTCAGCATAACATAATAGAACGTAACATATATTAGTATCAAATTTCTAATATATGTTAGTAAAAAACTGGTTTTAGTCCTATGGTGACGAGCAAAACACCAGCCGAGTAGCGAACAATACTCTCTAATATTAGTTGGCAGACTTTTAAAGCGATGTTGCCTGAGATGGGTTCTGAGCAAGTAGCCCGATTGGCATATGACTCTAGTGGAATACTCTAGCTCTTTAATTGATAAACTCCAACTTTACGCATCTCTGGAGATTCCCAAATTTTGGCGCTACAGTGGCGGTATTTTGCGCATTTACAAACTTGAAGCTGGGGTATAAGTAAAGTGTCAAAATAGTCCAACTTTTTCGCCTGTTGTAATTAGTGAGATTCCTCAGTTTATTGCAGAAAGTCGTCGTGTTGGGGAAATAACCTGTAATCGGAATTTTCGCAGTTGGGTTAGGCAGCAGTTAAAATGAGTTGAAGGATAGGAGTGATTACTTTAAGGGAACTGCTAATAAAAAAGCTTTTCCATCACTTCCTTTCACTCCAAATTCATCTTGGCAAAGTGGTCTTGCAGCAGCTTGTGCATGAAGCGATAGCGCCCTCCAACTCTTATCCCCGAAAGTTGTCAAATTACCTCATAGAAGCTGATAAATACATTCACAAAGCCAACGCTGTATCCTACGCATACAGCGTTGGGTAATTTACTTAACCTTCCATCTCCTCTATCGATTTAGGAACCTCTGCGGTTAATACCTCGTGTCCCGACTCAGTAACTAACACATCATCCTCAATGCGAATACCAATACCCCGCCACTTTTCAGGAATTTCCGGCTGTCCTTCCACAGGTTTAATCTCTGGCCCAATATAAAGTCCCGGTTCCACTGTCACTACATGACCCGGTTGCAAACTTTGCCAAACATCCTCTCCCTGTTTGTAACTTCCGCAATCATGGACATCGAGTCCCAGCCAGTGACCAGTGCGGTGCATATAGAAAGGTTTATACTTTTCTTCTTTGATGATTTCTTCAATATCACCAGCCAGCAAACCCAAATCCATTAAACCTTCGACCAAGACTCGCACAGCAACATCATGAAACTGATTATAAGGATTACCCGGTTTAACTTGTGCGATCGCTGCTAATTGCGCTTTGAGGACAATCTCGTACAGTATCTTTTGCTCTGGGGTAAACTTAGTGCCGACAGGGAAAGTGCGAGTAATATCTGCGTTGTAGTACCCATAAGAACATCCGGCATCAATCAGCAGTAACTCATTATCCTGCATCTGCCGATTATTCTCTACGTAGTGCAACACACAGCTATTGACCCCAGAGGCAACAATTGAGGGATAAGCTGGCCCTAAAGCCGCCTGCATCCGGAAGATTTTTTCTAGTTCTGCTTGCACCTCGTACTCGTAACGTCCAGGTTGGGTGAACTCCCGTGCATAGTTATGGGCTTCCACAGAAATGTCAACAGCTTTACGCATCAACTCCAATTCTGCGGGACTTTTAACTTGGCGCATGGCATGCAAAATGGGATTTGTTGATGCCATTGCCATCGGACCAGTACCACGTTTAGGATAACCTGCCATCATCCGTTGCCAGTGTTTCAGGATGGTTTTGTTGAAAGCATGCTCGCGCCCCAAGTGGTAATAAATCTGATCAGCTTTTTCTAGGTACTGAGGCAACTTTTCGTCTAGTTCTGCGATGGGATAAACCTCATCAGCACCAAATTTTTTTTTGGCAGCTTCGACGCCGGTAAGATAGCCTGTCCAGACTTCTTTTTCGGCATCTTTCGGTTGGACAAATAAAATAAATCGGTGTTCTTGATGATGCGGTGCTAGTACTGCTACAGCTTGCGGTTCGTTAAAACCTGTCAGGTAAAAGAAATCGCTATCTTGTCGGAAATTATACTCGACATCATTGTGCATTACCGCAACTGGGGCGCTATGAAATATAGCAGTGCCGTTGCCAAGTTTGCTCATTAACTGTTCGCGACGCTGGCAATACTCTGTTGGCAAAATCATTAGTGTCTTCACTATCTGGTGTTCATAAATTAATTATTAGCTTTCCGGAGAATTATTAACCAAGGCTATTATCAAACCACTGGTGCCACTCTTCATGCAAACTATTTTCTTCTACGGGAGGGCATTGCGATCCGAAAAACTTTACATAAACTTTACACTAATTCTGCGGAAATTTCATGGCGTTGGAGAAAACAATAAGCAGAGTAAATTAAAAGTAAACAAACACACAAGGCATATTGGTAATATCGAAGCTTAGTTCATCAGGAAACAAGCTAGTATTGTCAAATGCCATTCACAGTTAGCACTAGAGGTAACAATGGCTCACTTCCCTATCCAGGAATATGATCAACTAAATGACTCGAAAGCAAAACTAGTCTACGAAGAAATTAGGTCTGAATTAGGGTTCGGTATTGTCCCCAATTTGTTCAAATCCATGACCCTGAGTCCGGGTTTTTTAGAGGCTAACTGGAAAAAGTTTCGCTCTACAATCCTTGAAGGAGAAGTACCTCGTACTATTAAGGAGATGATTGGTGTTGCTATTTCCCAGAGTAATAGCAGCCAATATGCTCTCAAAGTTCATTTGCACAGTTTATCAGCTTTAGGGATTAGTGAAGAAGTACTCCAGATGCTAGTCTCTGACTTTGCCAACTGTCCCCTACCGGAACGGGAAAAAGCTGCGATCAGCTTTGGCTTAAAAGCTGCTACTAATCCCCAGCATTTGACAGAAGCAGATTATCAACACTTACAAGAATTGGGTTTAGAACAATCAGAAATTTTTGAATTAATTGCCGCTGCTAATTTATTCACACAAGTCAATCAATATACCGATGCTATCGCTTTAGAAATTGATAATTTATAAATGAATCAAGACCAGGAACACGATACCCTTCTACAGACAACTCGGCATCTGCTTGCTGAAGTACAGGGACTTTCGAGTCGTCTTGTAGCAGTTAATGAGATTGCTAATAAGATTAACTGTACTCTCAATTTAGATGAAATTTTTCGTGTAGTCGGGAAGAAAGCCAAATGGTTATTAGACTTTAATCATTGTAGTATTTGTCTCAAAAACTATGATGATTCTTGTCGTCTGGTAACTCTGTTTGGAGCAAAATTTGCTGAAAACTGCCTTAACTTTTCTGAAGAAAATCCGATTACTCGTGTCTTGAACAGTAGAAAACCCCAACTTAACCCTCAAGATTGTCAAAGTAGTTTTCTCAAAGATTACCCTTCACAGCTATTTATTCCCCTCGAAGCTGAAAACCAGGTCATTGGTTCGCTAAACTTTGCTAAAACTTCTACCATTCCTTACACTCTAGAAGATTTACGTATTGGTAACCTTCTAGCAGTACAAGTATCCGCCGCTATCCGAAATGCTAAATGCTTTGAGGAAATTAACAAGTTGTTAGAGGAGATGAACCAACTGTATTGTCAGCTAGATATGGAAAGGCGAGAGTCTGACACATTGCTTTTGAATATTCTACCGCAAAAGATTGCTCACGAACTAAAACAAACTGGCAAAGTTAAGCCAGTTCACTATCAGTCTGCTTCAGTTCTTTTTACTGACTTCCAGGATTTTACTAAGCTAGCAGAAGAATTAACGCCAGAGGAACTAGTCACCGAACTTGATAGTTGTTTTTCTTACTTCGATATGGTTTGCCAAACCCATAATTTAGAAAAGTTAAAAACCATCGGCGACAGTTATATGTGCGTGGGGGGAATTCCCGCCTCTAATCTAACTCACGCTATTGATGCTGTACTAGCTGCCTTGTACATCAAGGAATTTATGAATTTGCGGCAGCTAGAGAAGATGCAAGCGCAAAAACCCTATTGGCAAATTCGGATCGGCATCCATTCAGGACCATTAATCGCTAGCGTAATTGGCAAAAAAAAGTTTACCTACGATGTTTGGGGCGACACAGTTAATATTGCCTCCCGCCTAGAATCATCTGGCATGCCTGGTAAGATTAATATTTCCCAGTCAACTTACGAACTAATCAAGGATTTCTTTGAATGTGAATACCGAGGAAAAATTGCTGCAAAAAACAAAGGGAATATTGATATGTATTTTGTCAAACAAATTAAAAACTATCTCTCTAGTGATCCCTTTGGTCTCTTGCCCAATGATGAATTTTATACGCTTGTAAGGGAAGAACTAATTAGTAGTCACGAACTAGGAAGTTCTAGTCAATGTTGAGTTCAAATTTAATCTTAACCAGACAAGCAGTTTAAGATTAAATTCACCCAGTTAAACTAATCGCTGATCAAAGAATAGTTGGGCTTTGTCATAGCCCACGGCAGTTAATTAATTTTCCTTATTAGCCAAGATACACAGACTACAAGAAACTTACTAGAGAGACAAAAGTAGGGGCAATACTCTTTGTAAAGGAGTATTGCTTAAAATGCATAACTGAGTATCTTAATCATTGAACCGTTTTTTGGTAAATCGCTAGACTTAACAGTTATCGTATCGCTGTTAACACGGCTTGCTGGCACTCCCTCCATCAATGTCAAAAACTCATCTACCTGTACAATATCGCAGGCTGCGGGATCAGCAGCTTGTGTCAGGAAATGAGTGGGAATAATCATTTTAGGATTGAGGGTAGAAATTGCTCGCTTAGCTTCTTGGGGATTGTAAGCTTTTGCCCCTCCTCCCACTGGTATCAGTAGTATATCAGGACTACCCATGAGGATTTTCTGTTCCAGTTCAATGGGTGCTGCAGCCCCTCCTAGATGCAAGATTTTAACGCCACTTTGATTCCATTGCCAAGCTACATTCGTGCCAAATCTTTTACCTCCGACACGGTCGTGAGGAGTGGCAATACCCTGTATCTTTACCCCACTTATCTCGTAGGCACCTGGTTCAAATATTATCTGAGGATTTCCTGGTAACCCTCCTGCTGCACCTTCATCCAACAGTTGGCTACTGATAAGTACGATGTCTGCATCGATTTGTGGTGGACGATATCCGGCAGTACAACCTAGTGTCCGAAAGGGATTTACCAAAACCCGCAAGCCGCCGCCAGTGAACAAAAAACAGGTATGTCCCAGCCATTTTACTGAAAGTGTACTACTGGGAGTCTGCGCCTGAGAGGGAGTTAATTCAGAAGCTACAACAGTACTAAAAGTGGTCAATAAACCAGTACCTAAGTAGCGCATCAACTGTCGCCGTTTCATATTTTTATCTTAATTTCCTGTTACTTACACTGATCTTGAATAAGAAGGTGATACTGTAATTGGCTCGAGGAAGTTTCGCAATAGCTGTTTCCCACAAGAAGTCAAAATACTCTCTGGATGAAACTGGACGCCCTCAAGGTGTGGATGGTTCCGGTGTTTGATGCCCATAATTGTGCCATCATCAACCCAGGCTGTAATCTCCAAAACATCTGGACAGCTTTGAGGGTCAATTACCAGGCTATGATACCGAGTAGCAATAAAGGGATTAGCTAGTTCTCGGAAAACACCAACCCCGGTGTGATAAATTTCGGAAGTCTTGCCGTGCATTAGCTGTGGTGCTAAGACAATTTTCGCGCCGAACACCTGACCTAAACCTTGATGACCTAGGCAAACTCCCAGAATTGGCACAGTTGATCCAAGTTCTCTAATCAGCAGTTCCGAGATTCCTGCATCCTCAGGACGCCCTGGCCCAGGGGAAATTACTATCCCATCGGGTGATTTGTGGCGGATTTGTTCTAGAGTAACTTGATCATTGCGGTAGACCTGAATTTCAGATGCTACTGGTAGCTGTAAGCCTAACTCTCCTAGGTACTGTACTAGGTTATAGGTAAAACTGTCGTAGTTATCAATAACAATGATCAAAACCCATACTCCTCAAGACCTATAATTAATAATGCATCTAATGCATCACTCAAGTCTAGGAAAGTATTAGCAATACCAATTTAGTATTTAGTGTATAAACAAAGAAAACTCTTTACGCGAAAGGCTTATGATCACTCCATAATACAATCAAGTTTCGAGTAAGTCGGTCATCCAGCCCAAAGAAAAGAATACGCCAAGCTCAACAATGCCTAACCACAAATCAAGTTGCCTGACCACCGACTTACTATGCCCCCCAATAAATAGCCCTATTCAAGGCTTCCTGATCGGCGCTCACTTGTTAGGGCTTGTCTATGCTATTGTCGTATAAAGTCTGATACAGTCACCTGTCGGAGCTGGTTTTCAGAAAAAGAAAATCCTATAGAAACATTTGCCAGACTAACTCTAACAGTGGTGGAAAAATTAGGGATCCAGCCACTAATAAAGAGGTGATTGCCGAGACAAGAACGGCACCAGCAGCACAGTCTTTCGCGATTTTTGCGAATTCATGGTAATTCTTTTTAACTGTTAAGTCAACTACTGACTCAATTGCCGTATTTAGTAGCTCTAGTGCTAATACCAGACCACTCGTCAGGGCAATTACCGCTATTTCCACCATTTCTAAATGTAAAAAAACGCCCAAACTAATTGCTAAGGGAGCAATGAAAGTATGGATGCGAAAATTGCGTTGGGTAATGAAGGCATAGGATAATCCAGCCCAGGCATATTTAAAGCTAACAAATAAATTGGGAGCGATCTGCCAAGCTAAGCGACGGTTAGGTTGAATAACTGGATCAGAATGCTTGGGTATAGGCATCGAAATGTCTTGAGACATAGACAGGGAACTCGAAGTGAGAAAGTTGGGCGTGGAAGACTGAGCCTTTTGTAACACCATTAATTTTTAACTCCATCTTTAGGAATAAACCACCTAAAAGGCAATAGCAAGCTCCACTCAGATTTTTTGACCTACCATCTGAAGCAAAGTTTCCTGCTGATTCAGCATACTCATCAGACTTTCCTGATCCGGATGATCCCACCCCAGTAAATGAAGTAAACCGTGGGCGGCTAACCAGGCCAGTTCTTTTGATAAGGAATGCCTTTGTTGTTGTGCTTGCTGATCAGCCCTTTCGACTGAAATAACTATGTCACCGAGCTCCAAAGGCATCGACAACTGTATTTCAATTGGTAACTGAGGAAAGCTTACCTCTCGTGTAGGGAAAGAAAGTACATCTGTTGGCTGATTTTTCTGACGATACTGGTGATTGAGGGCTTGAATTTCAACATCGTCTGTGAGGCGCAAACTAAGTTCGTAGGTGTCAGAAGGCGAAGTATTCGGTTGCAGAATTTCTAACCATTTGTAGAACCAGTTTTCCCAGGTTGCAGTAGAAATGGGACAGAGAATACTGCCAGCATCTCTAGCTTGTAACCTAGACCCGATAAAGAAGCAATCCTGCACACTCACTTCAACCTTCACAATCAATTTCTCCTGGTGGATGAGTTGTCAGTGTGCTAATGGGTTAAATAGGCAAGACCAACTAGCGCAGCCAACAAGCCCGCAGTTGTCAAGAAAAAGTGGTAAAGAGATTTACCTCCCTTACGCACCATATTACGCATTGCTAGTTTTACATACGTTGGTTGGGGCTCAGTAGCAACCAAGGCTGGTGTGCTTTGAGTTTCACTGAGACTCCGCGTTGGGGCTTCAGGTGCTGAAGACGGGTTGCTCATAAAAAACTGGGAATTTAGCTCAAATTGGATTTTCTATGACTCTAATGTAACAGGTTACTTAATAATCGCGGCTCCCTTACAGACTAATGAAAAGTTCGCTATCTCTACTTTCTAACAAAATCTCCTAGTAGACAGTTCCTCTATATTTATCTGAATTAGACTCTCCTTTTTATGCACGAAGTGGTTTTTTTTTACCAAAATAATGGGTCTAAAGCCCCGTGCTTTTAGCGCGGCTTTGTTTAACTGCGCTATACTTACCCTAAGTAAGTCAGCGTAATCATGTGGGTATTTGAAGCAAAACTTCAGGGAACAAACGGGCAGTATGAGCGGCTTAATCAAGCCATTCGTACTGCTAGGTTTGTTGGTAACAGTTGCCTCAGATACTGGATGGACAACAAGGGAATTGGGAAATACGAGTTGAGTGCTTATTGCGCTGTTCTCGCCAAAGAGTTTCCCTTCGCTTTTCAGCTCAACTCTCAAGCTAGACAAGCCTCCGCTCAAAGAGCTTGGTCTGCTATCACCCGCTTCTACAACAATTGCCAAAAAGGCAAGCCAGGAAAAAAGGGTTTTCCACGCTTCAAAAAGCACCAAACTCACGGTTCTGTTGAGTACAAAACAACGGGATGGAAGCTGTCGGAAGATAGAAGAACCATCACCTTCACCGATGGTTTCAAAGCTGGAAGCTTCAAGCTGTGGGGAACCCGTGACTTGCATTTCTATCAGTTGAGTCAAATCAAGCGGGTTCGAGTTGTTCGTCGTGCTGATGGGTACTACGTTCAGTTTTGTCTTGATGTTGAGCGGGTTGAGAAACGAGAACCGACTGGTAAGACCATTGGGTTAGATGTTGGCTTGACTCACTTTTATACCGATTCCGATGGACAGACTGTTGAGAATCCCAGACATCTGAGGAAGTCCGAGAAAGCTCTTAAGCGATTGAGTAAGAAGCTTTCTCGCACCCAAAAAGGCTCGAAAAATAGAGCCAAAGCTCGAAACCGTTTGAGCAGAAAACACCTCAAGGTAAGTAGGCAGCGTCAAGATTTTGCCGTGAAGTTGGCAAGATGCGTAGTCCAGTCTAACGACTTGGTTGCTTATGAAGACTTGATGGTACGAAATATGGTCAAGAATAGAAAGCTCTCTAAGTCGATATCGGATGCTGCTTGGTCGACTTTCCGTAACTGGTTGGAATATTTCGGCAAGGTGTTTGGTGTAGCTACGGTGGCTGTGCCACCTTACTACACCAGCCAAAATTGCTCTAACTGTCGGAAAGTCGTCAAAAAGTCTTTGAGTCAAAGAACACATCGCTGTCACCATTGTGGGTTTGTTTTAGACCGAGACTGGAATGCATCCCGGAACATTTTGGAACTAGCACTACGTACCGTGGGGCACACGGGAACGCCAGCCCTGAGCTTTGTCGAAGGGTTAAACGCCTCTGGAGACATCGACCTCTGCATTGGTGGGGAAACTCCTCAATGTAAGCCGAGTCGTGGAAAGAGGAAACCCAAAGAGTGATCTTTGGAATCCTCGTACCTAAAGGTCGAGGAGGATGTCAAAATTGGCAGACTCAAGGGTAGCAATTTGCTTTTACAAACTGGACACTGGTCAGGAAAAACTAACCTAAGAAAAGTTAAGCATGAAGTATAGCAAAGGTGTCAGGCTCACTTACCAAGTTCAATTTTTAATCTGACTCCCTGATGCCCGATGCCCAAATGCTAGTTTCCGGTCTTAGGCTTAAGTTAGCTGATTTTCTTGGCGGAGGTAAGCCTCAATGAACGGGTCGAGATCACCGTCTAGAACATCGCTGACCGCTGTTGTTTCAAAATTGGTGCGCAGGTCTTTTACCATTTGGTAGGGGTGGAAAACATAATTGCGAATTTGGTTGCCCCAAGCCGCTTCTACCATATCACCTCGGATTTCTGCGACTTCTTGAGCTCGTTGATCCTCAGCGATAATTAGTAGCTTCGCTTTGAGAAGAGTTAGGGCTTTTTCTTTATTTTGTAATTGAGAGCGTTCCTGGGTACAACGCACAGCAACTCCGGTAGGAAGGTGTACAATCCGCACAGCAGTCTCTACCTTGTTAACATTTTGCCCGCCCTTACCGCCAGCACGAGAAGTTGTAATTTCTAAATCCTTATCGGGAATGTTCAGCTCAACGGAATTGTCCAAGGCTGGCATTATTTCTACTCCAGCAAAGCTAGTCTGCCGCTTGCCATTGGCATTGAAGGGTGAAATTCTTACCAATCGGTGGGTTCCTTTCTCCGATTTCAGGTAACCATAAGCGCGGGGGCCATTAATTTCGAGAGTCGCAGATTTAACACCTGCCTCATCCCCTTCAGAAATTTCTGCCAACTGTACTTTGTAACCGTGGTTTTCTCCCCAACGGGTATACATTCGTAGCAATATTTCTGCCCAATCTTGGGCATCAGTACCACCTGCACCAGCGTTAATCGTGAGAACCGCTCCATGGGAGTCATATAAACCAGAGAGAAGCTGTTCTAACTCCCAACGATCTAGTTCCTGATTGAGCTGGGTAAGATTATTTTCAGCTTCTGCTAGCAGTGCCTCATCGGCTTCTAGTTCCATTAACTCTAGGACAGCCTTCGCATCTTCTAAACTGGCTCGCCACTGCTCGTATTGCTCAAGGTTAGATTTGAGGTCATTGAGGTGTTGCAGTGTTTGCTGTGCTGAAGTCTGGTCGTCCCAAAAATCGGGTTGAGCCGCTAGCTGCTCCAAGTCTTGAATTTTCGCGGTTAGGGCAGCGATGTCAAAGATAGTCCTGGGTTTTACCCAGGCGCTCGGACAATGTCTCGATTTCGTGTTTGATGTCTAATACTTCCATCATGGTTTCAATCTTCAGCTACTACTCAAGGTTGGCATTTTTGATTTTAACTAGAGTTCTCCATCCTTCAAACAATTAAGGGCACGGCTACAGCCGTACCCCCAAACTGCTCGCTTACTGCAGCATTTTAGTCACGACCGTTAAGGGCAATGAGCAACCGCAAAATGAAAATGAACAAGTTGATGTAGGTCAAATACATCGACAAAGCAGCGGGCAGATATTGGTCATCGCGGTAGGTACGGGGCAGAATATAGAAATCTACCACAGCTACGCCAGCAAACAAAAAGACGCCGAGGCCGGAGATGCCGATTTCTAGCCAAGTTGGTGTGTAAACACCAAACAGCGAGAGCAGCATTTGACCAACTAAGACAACGAGCAGAGCAATTACGCCTAAGGATATTGTCTTGGTTAAAGCTAAACCATCTTCTTCCGAAAGATTAGAGCCAATTTGACGAGCAGCGATGAAGGTAACGCCACAGCCAAGGGCCGCAATGCCAATACCTTGAGCTCCAACGCCTTGCGTACTCAGGGCAACGTAGACTATGCCACTGAGGGTATAGCCAGATAAAAGGCTATAGGTAGCCAGCATGGGTAGTGCGAGGCTGTTATTCCCCTTTTCAGCAACGCCACGGGCTACGAAGAAGAGAATTAACTCGACAATCAGCGCACCAATAAAAGTGGGCATAAACAGCCCTGGATAGGAATTAATGACTCCAATACCACCGTAGGTACCTAGTGCAGTTAAGACCAATCCAGCACCCACATAGGGAAGCGCCTTGACAATAACGTTCGGCCCAACTAAGGTTTGGCCTTGAGCTTTACGAATTGCCTGACGAAAGTCACTGGTGTTGCTCATGAGACTTCCTCTGAAGTTTATCAATGATTAATTAAGCACAAGTTGCTAATCATTTCTATTTTTACCGAAATCATCAGCTCTCGCTAGGAGGGAAAACCGACAAATTTACCGCTTAGCCAGTGGCAGTGAGAGTAGATAAACCTATTAATATCTACTCCCCTTGATTGGAAGAAGGAGTCTGCCGAGAGACAGAGATATCTAGATTATTTATTCTTTCTCTTGCGGATTTTATTTTTCTATTTTGCTATCGAAGTTCCTTTACAGGATAAGCAAAGCTTCTTAATTAACCTACTCTGCCAGCTCGAAAATTTACGTATTTTTGCTGAGACTCAAAAAGCTGCAGTTAAAATTTTCCGTAAAACGACGCTAGCTGCGGAATTTTTATTTCCAGATAATAAGGAAACAGATTTATTTGCTTATAGCAATTTTCTTCAGGAAACAGATTTTTGTCGCTGGGATTTTTTTATGATGGTAAATCAGTCTCTAGATTTTCAAAACATGGAACTTTTGATTGCTTACTACAAAAATCCTTCCATAGAGGTTCGCAATCGATTAGTACAATTCAATGCTGGTTTGGTTAAGAAAATTGCTCATAGGTTAAGTTTGCAGTGTACCGAACCCTATGAAGATTTAGAGCAAATGGGTTATGTGGGTTTGATTCGAGCAATCGAGAGATTTAATCCCTATCAAGGGGGTATTTTTAGTTCCTTTGCTGTGCATTTTATTCGTGGTGAAATGCTACATTTTTTACGGGACAATGGTTTTCTTGTCAAGATTCCTCGACGGTGGCAAGAACTCCATCAGCAAGGTAAACAAGTTTCTAAAAAATTGACAGTTACTCTGGGTCGCTTTCCTAAAGATGCCGAAATTGCTAAGGCTTTAAAAGTGTCATTATCTAAGTGGCAAGAAACTAAATTAGCAGCTCAAAATCGCTGGCCTTTAAGCTTAGATGCAACTCTGAATCAAATGATTGATTCTTCGGTAACCTTGGGAGAAACGCTGCCCGATACTACTGAACAAAGCTGGAAAAATTGTCAAGAAGAGCGACAACAACTACAAAGAGCTATTAGTCAGTTGGAAGGAAAAACTCAGGCTGCAATTGAGTTTGTATTTTTGCGGGAACTATCTCGCAAAGAAGTAGCAAAGCAAATTGGTGTCAGCCCGATGACGGTGTCGCGACACGTACAACGCGGTGTTAATCAACTAGTATCTATCTTGGAGAAGCAAACACCTGGGCGTCTCGCTAGCTGATTTAAGCAACTTGTCGAAATAGTTATTTATTGAAAATAGTGAGGCACAAAAAAACTAGTGTCTTGGGTGATGGGTGTACGATCTTCGCGGATGCCAATGCCTGCTGCTTGATTACCAATAACCCAGGAACCGATGACTGGATAATAGCCGTCAAACTCTGGTAGAGGTAAGTAAGACTGATAAATTAATGGCTCATCTCCGTATATCCCGGAAGTTTGGTAGTACTTTTGTTCGTAGTAGATGGTGATGTTTGCCCCTTCACGGGAAAAGACTGGCTTACTCAGATAGGGATGAGATAATTTAAGAGCGTCGTAATAACTCGGCAGTAAGTTAGGGTGCTGGGGAAAGATTTCCCAAAGTATGGGTAGAATTGCTTTATTACTGAGGATCAGCTTCCAGGCTGGCTCTAGAAGCATCATTGGTTCAGCTAAGAGATACTGACCAAAAGGATCACTAATTAACCACTCCCAAGGGTAGAGCTTGAATAGATGCCTAATTATTTCCTCGTCAAGGTCGCAAAATATTTCTTGGGTGTGGTTCCAGCCAATATCTTCAATCAAGATATGCTTGGTTTGTAAACCTGCCTGGATAGCTACATCTCTAAGGTATTCTACAGTGGCTGAGTCTTCTTTACTCTCAGCAGCGCAGCTAAAATAAAGCGTCTGTCCTCGAAGCCAGTCCATATCCTGGAAAACTGCCAGTAATTTTTCGTGGATAGAGTTGAACTGATCTGCTTTTGGGAAAACTTCCTCCAACCAAGTCCATTGGACCACACTCGCTTCTAAAAGGGCTGTGGGAGTATCGGCATTGTACTCCAAAAGCTTCGGAGGGTGCTTGCCATCGTACACTAGGTCAAAGCGGCCGTAAAGGGAGGAGTCGCGCCTTTCCCAAGAGCGACGGCACAACTGAGCAAACTCCGGGGGTATGCACAGTTGAGAAAAACGGTTTTCTTGGATAACGCACTCCACTGCGGCTAAGCACATTTCCTGCAAAAGCTCAGTTACAGTCTCTAGTTCGTCCACTTCCTCAGCGCTGAATCGGTAACAGGCTCCCTCATTCCAGTAAGGCTGTCCAGATAATTCATAGAAGTGAAAGCCGACGGCTTCGCACTTGTGCTGCCAGTCGGCACGAGGCTCGATAATTAGTCGTTCCACTGTTGGTGTTAGCCTCCACGACTGCCGGAACGCCCGCCAGAAGCAAAGCCGCCACGAGTAGTCTTACCGCCACTACGATTAACCCTGCCACTGCTAGGGGAAGTTTTGCTGCTGCTACGAACCGAGGGTCTATTTCTGATAGTACTGCCACTACCAGAGGTGGTATTTTCACTCTTACTAGCATCCTCTCTAACAGAGAGTGTTGGTCGCCTTTGGGAATTATTGAGAATGCCTGCGCTGTTGGGAACAAGTTGGGGCTGGGTGCCGGTGCTGGGGTAATAGTAAAGCCGACCTCGACGATGACTGTAGTAGGGACCGTAATAGTACCATACAGGATATGAGCTATCCCTTACCGGTTCGCACTTGTCTGCCCCGCCCCATTCCAGGCTACAGTCACTGAGGTTTCTGTAGACCTCACGGGAGCGTTTTTGATTTGCTTGGCAAGCAGTAAATGATACTGAGGCAATTAGAACGAGAGTCAGAGTAGCAGTTTTCTTGCTCTTGAGAGTCATTCTCTTAGAGATTATCAGCTTTGAGAGCGGAGAACAGACTTTGCCAATTCAGGGGGCGAGCGCTATTTTGTGCCTCTTTCACCTCAAAAGTGAGGTTACAGGCCTTAGGTTGCTCTAGAACCTGAAGACAAAGCTCAGCAATATCTTCTCGAGAGACTTTGCCCCGGATATTATCCCCTTGCTCGAAGCTCAAGGCTTGACCCCCGGCTTCTTCTGTTAGAGCACAGGGTCTAATAATTGTGTAGGGAATTCCACTTTCCCGCACAGCCTCTTCTCCCCGTAGCTTCCAAGTAAGAATGCCTCCGAGTTGGTCGTTCATCCTTACTGCTGGTGGCTCCTCGTCCAAATTAATTCCCGGACGTCCCGGACGAGTAACGCCAGCTGAACTAATCATTATAAACTGTGGCAGTGGAGAGCCGCCATAGCCTCCGATCCTATCGACCTGTAGGGTAAAACCACCAGGCTGGAAATTCGGGTTCAGTGCGCCGTCATACTCAAATTTACTCAGCATTAGCTGCAAGGCGTAGACTTGGTGGGGATCAAATGCTGGAGCATCTTTCAAGGTTTTAGCCCGAAAGACAGGAATCAAGTCATCAAAAGGGACATGAACATCAATCCAGTGGTCTTTTTCCGTGTCGAAGGAGTAGCAGTAGGAAATGCCATCCCATTTGGCTTCACTGCGGAGAATGAACTTATACCTTTGACCATCCCCTTTCAGTCTTAGTGCAATGCCTTCGTAGCCAGCCAAATTTAGTGGAGGGTCGAAATTGCGAGTGCGAACCGAGACAAAGCCGCCAGAGTTTGCCGTAGAGACATTACCAGTAAACAGGGCGGTGTGATCTCTCAGGCGGATAGAACTCTCACTAACGCCACCCATCACTACATCATCTACTGCTCCCCAGGTTTCTCTTAAGTCTTCTGTGGGGTTTTTGAAATCAAAGAGTAGTTTTTCGTCTGCCTTACCTAGATGCTTAGCGGCTGTTTGCGCTAGGTTCTTAATGCCCTGATAGTCTACAATTTCTGGACTATCTACAACTTCCGGCATGTAGAATTTGATGCCTTGATAGTATTTTTCCCGGTCAGCAGTATCGCCTTCTACAGGTTGCACTCGGACGCCAGTACAACAAACCACAGCAGAGACGCCTTCCATGAGTTCTGGCTTCAATGTCTCCGGGATGGTGATGTCTGCCTCGAATAGTTCTACCTTGTCACCTAGCATCTCTCGCCCTTTCTGGGCATCTCTAACTAAGGCACGTACCGGATAATCGTCTTTAATTAGACGCCGTACGACTCGCTTCCCGACGCCGCCGGTTGCCCCGGCTACGAGTATGACTCCCATTCTTTTGTCTCCACCCTGGGTTACTTGTTGATGATTCGTACTGCCCATCAAAAGTCGTTTTAGGCAACTAATGAAGGGGATAACCTCGAAATAGGTCAGAGTTTTTACGAATCTGCCGATGTCCCATTGAGAGCGATTTTTTTGTGTCATAATCGCGTCCTCACTATTTTCTCTAGTGTATAAACAGATTTGGTGTTATTTCAGTTGCCACAAGTTCCATGGGAATCCCATTGAAAAACTGCTAGCAGTAAGACAGTTACTCCGAAAACAACTCCAGTAGTTAGAAACTGCCAAGCACCCACAAAGGGCAAAGCCGCGATAGTGACTAGGTGGAATAGGCTAGAGAGGAGCAGAGTGCGCGATCGCATCCCTAGTCCAGTAAGCAAGTAACCTAAAGCAACCAAACTTAACCATAAAGGGCAAAGGTGCATTAACACCTCTCCCCAACCAAATAAAAGGCTTAAGTTGGTTAATACCAAGCCAAACAGCATCAAAAATAACCAACTACGCAGAATCCAACCCAGCCCATCTAGGTGAAGCCAAGAGGGGATCAAGGCAACCATGCCAACTGTACCAACAAGAGTAAGAACTGACCACCAAACGGCTTGAGTTAGCCAACTAATTGGTGCAAATTGAGCTGTAACGAAAATTAACGTTGATATGGCACCCCAAATTAAGCAAACTTGGTCGAGTCTGGTATAAAAGCTTGAAAATAGCGTAAAATCGCCAATTTGCCAGTGAAAACGCCAAAGCCCAGGGAGATCTGGAAGCTCAAAAGCATTTTGTTTTCTACATAAAAGGGGTGCATCTGGATTGAAAAAAGTCATCGAAACGTTGCTTAAATCAAGATAATTAACTGTTTTAATGCTTTATTTATAATGCTTATACCAGTAATTAGGGGAATACCTAGGGAGTCATTTTTCGCAGACAACACCTTGCTTCCCTTTCTTAAGAGCATTGAGCCGGCACGTCAGAAAATCTGTCTTGGGAGATACTCTTTTACTCAGATGTGGTTGTGGACAAGTTCAAACTAGCCAAGTGCCAATTGGCAGATGTTCTACCGAGGGAGGAACCTCGCTGATGCAACTTGACGGCAATAGGTTACCTTTTGTTAGTAGATCTGCTAATCAATCTTTAAGAAATCCTCTAAGCGAGGAAAAACTCTTCCTGTTAAACCCTAAACTTATCAAGGGCAGGCAACAGTCAACAGTCTGGAAAAGTTAAGTATTGTAGTGGATCTACCTGATAAAAGGTTTATACCGTTGAAGTATTAAACAGTAGAGGTAGGAAAAAATATATGTTACTTACACGTCAACAACTCAAAGCCAAAAAACGTCACGCTAGAAGGCTAGGACAATTACTTAGAGACGCCAGAATAGAGCTAGATCACAATCTAGGCGTTTTTGAAGACAACTGCATTGAAGATGGTTCTTGGGGCGTGGCTGACATTGCTTGTTCACAGGAGGCTCATTTATTGATTGGGGAAATCCTGACAATTGCCACTGAATGGGAGCAACTCAATCATTTTCAAATAGAGGAGAAGTTATCCGAAATTGAAAGGCAATTTTACCCTAACTGACTAGATAGCCTTTTGTCGGTAGTTGTCTTCGGCTGAAAATAGCTGCAATTGGTTAAGAGACTCTCGGCTTCTTCCAGACATCGGCTGGTAAAGCAAGCAATGCCGACTTCCGTTATTTATTATCTTTCAACCTTGTTAAGTATTGTTTAATTACCTATACTGAACAGTAACATAATGCAGTTAGCAATGACGACCACTGCAAAAACAAAAATGATTGCCATCATCAGAAAAATCCCGACATTTCTGCGACGGTCGAAAATTGTTAAATACTCTCCCCAGCAAAAATTATAAGGAGGGAAACAGTATTGCCAAACAAGTACAAGAGTTACTAAAGGGATTGGCAGTAAAAATAAATAAATAAATGGAACTATATTTAGTAGTTCTGTTTCAGATCTGATTTTTGCTTTTTCTATTAATAAAATTGCTTCTACTGGGTCAGTAATCTTACCATTTTTCCACTGAGATTCCAGAGAAATTAGCGGTTCTAGTAAGGTTTGATGACGTTCTTTGATCACCAAAAAACTCACTAGCATTGTGGCTACCGTAAATGTTATTGACAGAAGGATATAACGAAATTTATTGGTAATTAGCTGATTAAGAGCAAGCCTTTTAATCTTATTAATTCTTTCTTCTAGCTTAGAGGTGGTGACCGAGACCCAAGTTCTATCCTTAGCTATTATCCTGTATTCTATAGAGTTGGTCGCATTTTCTGCATCCGCATCCCGGAACTCCAGGAAAGTTTTGTAAGATGAGTAATTTTTCTTGTCAGCAACAGTAATTTTTAACCTTTTAATCGCTGTTGCTCCAATATTATCTAGTAGAAATAGCTCTTCTAGAGAATTTAGTTCTATTATCGAGCCATTTTTGACTTTTAATTCGTAGGTGATGTAGATAGTATCACTAACTGCCTGAGTCTGTTCTATGATTAAGTTATGAATTCTTTGTAACTCCTGCTCAGTCAAGACAAACCCATGACTAAAAGAGTTAGATACTTCAGTTTTCATGCTGCTTGTCGGTCATGAGCTTCAATTTCAAAGGTTAAACGCAGTTTTATCTTATTATTGTTCACGTATTAGAAAAGCTCAGAGTCTGACACTAATGCTTGAGTTTCAACCCCCTAGCTTTGGGCAAAAAGTAGTTAATACTTCTTTGGGAGCAATGGTGTATTATACCCCAGTCGCTCCACTGTGGACAGTAGACGCTGTCCTAGAGGAAGATCTTCCACCCCTCGTCTTTTTGCATAACTTTGGCGGTGGTGCTTCGGCTTATGAATGGTCAAAGGTATATCCAGCCTTCGCCACTAGTCACCGAGTCATCGCTCCTGATTTAATTGGCTGGGGAAAGTCGGCTCATCCTCCTCGGGATTACTCAGTTAATGACTATTTAACAATACTGGAAGAGTTTTTTATACAGGTAGCTGACTCCCCAGTAACTGTAGTAGCGTCTTCCCTCACGGGTGCTTTGATAATTCGTCTTGCTGTGAAGCATCCGGAATTATTCAAGGCATTATTGCTAGTTTGTCCTTCCGGTTTTGCTGACTTTGGACAGGATGCTGGTCGTAGATTACCGCTTAATGTAATTAGAATACCGTTTTTGAATAGCCTGATTTATACTTTGGGAGCGACTAACGAACTAGCGGTAGGTAATTTTTTAGTGCAGTTTCTTTTCGCCAAACCAGAACGGGTAACACCAGAAATGGTGGAAGCTTATTTAGCCTCAGCGCAACAGCCCAACGCAGAATATGCAGCGCTAGCTTTTTTAAGAGGTGACCTTTATTTTGATTTATCGCTGTATATTAAGCAATTGAAAGTACCGACGGTAGTATTTTGGGGAAAAGAAGCACAGTTTACTCGCCAAAGCTTAGGTGAGCGTTTAGCAAGTTTGAACCCGGAAACTATTAGAGGATTTGAAGCGATCGCAGATACAGGAATTTTGCCGCATTTGGAGCAGCCAGCAGTGGTAATTGGATTACTGGAGCGTTATTTGCGATTTTTGGCTGCTTAAGCTATTGCCGAAACGGCTAGCCTTATTGAGCTAGAGAGTTAGTCAATTTAATTTGCCTTAACTATCGTAGTCCTGACGACGCGTCCGTAACTGCATCTCTTCGATTAGCCTGCGGTTAGCTGCCATTAAATCGGCGATTAAACCAAACATCCACAACTGAAAGCCAATTAAAATCAAGATGGCAGTCAGAATTAAGCTAGGAATCCGAGTTCTTTCAGTACCGAATCCAAAATAAATTAGCCAGCGTAAACCCAATATTACCCCAAAACTAAAAGGCAGACTGCCCAACATCACAAAAAAGCGCAGGGGCTTGTAAAGCATGAAAATCCGTAAAATGGTCAAGAGCGATCGCACGACGTAGGAAGTGTTACTCCTGACAAGACGGGAAGGGCGTAAAACCGGATTGGTTCTAATTGGCACCGAGGTAACCGCCATGCCTTTTTGCCCTGCTTGGATGATGGTTTCTAAGGTGTAGGTGTAACTGTTGAAGACATTTAGCTGCATAGCAGCTTCGCGGCTAAAGGCGCGAAAACCACTGGGAGCATCGGGAATTTTCGTATTACTGGCAAGACGTACCACCCAACTACCCAGTTTTTGCAGCAGCTTTTTGCTGGGGGAAAAATGGCGAATTTCTCTGATTGGTCGAGCCCCAATGACAATTTCTGCTTGTCCTAAGAGAATTGGTTCTAGTAACAGAGGAATGTCGTCTGCGCAGTACTGATTATCAGCATCAGTGTTAACAATAATATCAGCACCAGCTTTGAGAGAAGCCTCTATACCGCTCATAAAGGCCCTGGCTAAACCTTGGTTAGTTGCCAAGCGCACTACGTGATCAACCCCGTAAGCTTTGGCTACTTCCACAGTGCGATCGCAGCTGCCATCATCGATGACTAACCACTCGATAATCTCAATACCGGGCAACTGGCGAGGCAACTCATCTAGGGTTACTCCTAGGGTACGTTCCTCGTTATAACAAGGAATTTGAATAATGAGTTTTGTCATCCGTAGATGCTGTGCAGATTGATTGACTACTATACATCAAATCAGTAACCTGCAACTTCCAACATCTTTGAGACAAAAATTAGCTACTTTCTTTTCTCCCTTATTCTTTATTTATCACCTGATTGTGCAACTCACCTTTGTACTGATTTTATGGTTCAAAACGTTGTGATTATTGGAGCCGGTCCAGCTGGACTGCTACTAGCACATTATTTATTGCGCCGAGGCAACTACCACATTGATATCTATGAGCGTCGTCCTGATCCTCGGTTAACCAGTCTTTTTAGTGGGAGAACCTTTCCTCTCTCGCTTCAGGAACGAGGGAGAAAAGCGCTTCGAGTAATTGTTGGTCTAGAGGAGGCAATCGCTGCTCAAAGTGTGTTCTGTCAGGGGACGATTATTTATCGAAAGCAAGGCAAAACCCGACGCGTTCCCCGCAAAATTCCGATTCTCACCCTTGATCGTAATCGCCTTGTCGCAATTCTGTTGGAGCAATTAACCAAAACCTATAGTCCTAATCAGGTCAAGGTAAATTTTAACTGCGAATGTATTCAGGTGGATGGGACGGCTAAAACTGTGACCTTAAAACCGGAAGGGAAAGACAGCTTTACTGCTCACTACCAACTATTAGTGGGTGCCGATGGTGCACGGTCAAGTATTAGAGAGTATTTAGTTAAGAATACAGGCTTGCCGTGTTCCCAACAGTATGTTCCAGATTCATATAAGTCGGTATTTTTAAGTCGGTGCAATCTGAGTGCGGGAGTGGAGTTAGAAGCGAATAAAATCCATGCCTGGAGTTTGAATAATAACATCCGGACATTGATGGTGCCCCAACCAGGAAACCAGTTGAATGGAGTAATTCTTTTTAAGGATCAGAATAACCCCCTAGAAGGATTATCAACAAAAGAAGAAGTCAAGGCATTTTTTCAGGAAAATTTCCCGACTTTTGGTCAGTTGATGTCGCTAGAGGAAGCAGAGACGTTACTAAAGCGTCCGGTGGCAAGGGTGTTAACGGTACGCTGCGATCGCTTTCATGAGGGGGATAGTGTGTTGCTGATTGGCGATGCGGCTCATGCGGTATCTCCCTCCATTGGTCAGGGGTGTAATTCTTCGTTAGAGGATGTGCTGATTTTGGGGCAGTTGTTAGAGCAGTATGGAGATGATTGGGGTCGGGTTTTGCCTAAGTTTTCCGAGCAACGAGTTCCAGATGCCCATGCCCTGCAGGAATTATCTGATTATACATTCCCTCGCCAGAAGTTGTTGTTAGTTGAGTTTTTCTTCCGATTGAAGGTGAGAAGGCTATTGCATCAATGGTTTACCTCTTGGGTTGATCCCTTCGTGTTTGATTTAGTAATAGATACGGACTTGCCTTATTCCCAGGTGTTAGATCTTCATCAAGGTTGGATTAATAAAGTTAAGCGCTCAATCAATGAGAATTAGTCAACAACTTTTTTGGATTACACGCCTTGGGCAATAATCTTGAAAGCTCTGTTTTACAAAGCTTTCAAGATTGAGCACTCTCAACTTCTAGTTCCCTAAAACCCAGAACTTTGTACCTTGTTCAATTAAGAACTGCGATAGCTCTTCCCTCTGAGTGCGATGGGGAACACCTGGTAGGTTTAATTATTAGTTACCTCCTATGTTCAACAGATTGAAGATACTGAAGAAGGAACCAACGGGACTGAGAATTGTATTTAAAGTATCCGAGATACGGGCAAGACCAGAGCGACCGACAACCAACACGTCATTAGGACGCAGGGGAGGATTAGTTTCGTCGTTGATGGGCGCTGTAAAATCTATCTGTATTTCCCGTTTTTGCACCGTACCATCGGGTTGTAGACGAACCAAATATACTGCTTTTTTGCGGGCGCGACGATTATCAAATCCTCCAGCAGATAGAAGGGCTTGGTTCATCGGGGTGTTGGCTGGAACTTCAACAACACCAGGATTATTGACTTCTCCCACTACATTAACTCTAATGATTGCTGCCGAAAAACTGGCTGAGGCTAATTCAGTCGCTTCAGCAGAAGTTAGTGAGCTTGCCGTGGGGACAATAATTGTATCGCCTGCTTGCAAGATTAAATCTTGAGAAAGGTCGCCTGCTTGTAAAAGTCTCCAGAGGTCTATCTCAATGTCTTGCTGTAAGCCGCTTCTAGTCTTGCGTTGTACCTTAACCTGGCGAATATCTGCCAACTGGGTAATACCACCAGCTACTTGGATTGCTTGTGTCACCGTTGGCGGATTGCGGTCTCTGCCAGTGCCGCCGCCACCAATTTGGTCAGCATTAGCGGCACTAGAAGTAGCGCCTGCCACTGTATAAGGCCCTGGACGAACTACTTCCCCTACCACGGCAACCTTGATAGCCTGGGCTTCATCTGCCGCAAAGCTGGCATCCGCCAGTTGACGACTCTCATTAAGGTCTACATTGGCTAAGGTGGGGATAAAAATTTCGTCTCCATCCCTCAAATTAACGTCCTGGTTGAGGTTCCCGTTTTGTATTAAATCCCAAAGATTGATGTTGTAAACAACCCCATTTCTCTGTAGTTGGACGTCCCGGAGTGCTGCTGCTTGGGTATGACCTCCGGCTAACTTGATAACTTCAGTAATGGTAGGAAATTTTTGACCTTCACTCAATGGCAGACTATAGGCACCTGGACGAGATACTTCTCCCGCTACCGAAAATTTTAGGGGACGAGGTGTTAAAAGACTCAGGTTAATTAGCGGGCGTTTCAGAATACTAGAGTAACGATTAGCAAGGATTTGACTAGCTCCTTCCAGGGTTAATCCTTGTACCGATACACTGCCAACAACTGGCAAGTTGAGGGTGCCATTGGGCAGTACTTGAAATTCACCACTGTACTCAGGTACATTAAAAACATCGACTCGCAGACGATCACCAGAACCTAAGGTGTAGGCTGATTCTGATGGCAGAGAGGTTGCTCTGCTAGGGGCTACAGGTGAAAAGCCAGGTAGTTGTGCCTGAGCAGGGGTAAGGGTCGTAAAGCTTAATAAAGCCAGCAGAGTTAAACCTGCTATCGGCTGAGTTAGACGTCTTTGAGAACTATTACTTTGACTTAAAATATCAAGTCTTTGCTTTCCTGGCAATTTACGATGATGGATGTAGTTTGAATAATTTCTTTTTGTACTCACGTTAACAGTATTCCTTACAGACATATTGACTCTTACTACTTAGAACCACGCTATTTTTTGGAGAAAATCCGGAAAATTATTGGTCGTAGAAACTTCGCTGTACGAGAGAAGAATAAAGGTTTACCTGCTGTAAACTAATCGGTGACTGGCAGGAGAACGACAAAATTTATTAATAACACTCACACACTCTTGAATTTGTCAATATTTTAGACCTTGGTTTCTCTTGATGACTATACCGAGTTGATTGATAAAAAGAGAGCAATTTTGTGGGACATGGAGTCTGTATATAACTCATCAATGCTTTCCTCGGCTTTGTCATCAAGCTTAGTTTGTTACTTACCGCTTTCCAGGAGATACAACCCTAATTGGCACGACCAATTTTGCCGAATATTCAACAGTGGGTTACATTCGTCTACATAACCTTTTGGGATATTTACCCTTTATAGCCTAGGGACGCTGGCATTTAGGAATTTGTTTCATTGAGCCTTCGCCGCTTCCTGATCGACCTTGATAAGGCAAAATTAACTTGTTAAGGCATTGGAGCAGTATTTTATGACAGTTTCTCCTCACATCCTACTTCATGAGCAATCTCTGTCTTTAAATAATGAAAAGCTCGCTCAAGTTCTCACTGGTATTGATAATCTGCTGATAATCCAGGATCTAGACGGAGTCTGTATGGGATTGGTGAAAGACCCTCTAACGCGGGTCATAGAAGTAGAGTATGTGAAGGCGACTCAATTCTTCAACGGTCACTTTTACGTCCTTACCAACGGAGAACACATCGGTCAGAGAGGCGTAAAGAGTATTATTGAAAGAGCTTTTGGTGATCCTGCTGAAGTCAAAGATAAAGGTCTTTATTTACCAGGACTCGCCGCTGGTGGCGTACAATGGCAAGACCGTTACGGAAATGTCTCTCACCCCGGCGTCAGCGAGCAAGAGTTAGCCTTTTTAGCCGAAGTTCCGCAGCGCACGAGAACACGACTAGAAAGCTTTTTCGAGCAGTATGAAGGATTACTAGCAGCTAGCGAGCTAGAAGAATGTATTCAAGCTTCTGTGCTTGATAACAAGGTGTCGCCCACAGCTAATCTTAATACTTTTCATGAAAAACTCGGTGAGCGCACTGATATTTACATTGCCTTGCAGAGAGAAATGAAAAATTTGATGGATGAACTGCTACAAGAGGCAGAAGTAAAAGGTTTAGGTAATTCCTTTTTTGTACATTATGCGCCTAATTTGGGCAGAGACGCGCAAGGTCAAGAAATTGTCTGGCCAGCCAAAGAGAAAGACTCAGGAACTACAGATTTTCAATTCATGATTCAAGGCGCGATCAAAGAAGCAGGTGTTCTGGTCATTTTAAATAGTTACTATTTCCAAAGGACAGGTAAATATCCTTTAGGAGAAGGGTTTAATGTCCGACAAGCTCCCAAAAATCATGCTGATTTACTGAATTTAGTCAAAGCCAATTTTGACCCAGCAGAGATGCCTTTAATGGTTGGTGTTGGTGATACAGTAACCAGTAAAGTTGAAGAAGAAAATGGTCAAACTGAGATACGTCGTGGAGGCAGTGACCGGAATTTTCTGCAATTAATTCAAGATATTGGCCGAGAGTTTGATAAGGGAAATATCATTGTGTACGTTGATAGTAGTCAAGGAGAAGTTAAAAATCGTAAACCTCTAAAAATTGGCAATGTAGTTGTTAATGATGCTGGAACTCCTCGGCAAGAGTTAGTAGTTTTAGAAGGACCTGGCGATGCCCGAGATCTTGAGGATCCTTTAACTTTAAATGTTGTTTTTCCCGAAGGACACAAACAATATGCTCAATGTTTTCAAAAGGCAGCGCGGTCAAGACAAGCAAGTGATGGAACGAAATAGTCAAGTTAATATAGTTCCCAAATGAACTGCTAGAACTGCACATTTGATCTGTAGTCTATCTGGGGTTGATTTTTTTCGTGCATCCTTAGCAAAGACGCTAAAAAGTGACTACTAGACTTACGTAATTATCTGTTTTTACCTTGTAGCCACTACTTGTATTCGCTAACTTAGTAAGGCAACAGCAGTGATAAAACAAGTAAGTTTAATAGCACTTTACGGCAAAAAATCCTTAGCATTAGCTAATCTAATTATTCAATGCCAGGAGATGATTGCGGCCATTCCTGGCGTTGAATTCATGCCCTACAATCTGTCACAAATTCACGCTACTTTTGTGGGACTTGAGAAAGTAATAGGGACGCCCCTGAATAACTTAAACCTTAATAGATATCAAAATCGCTCTGAGAAGATGGATATCTACGGTTTTCTTAGTTTCCTCGGAACCTCGGATTACCTACCATTACAGGTACAGTTGGGTGGGTTTGAGGATAGTGATTACCCCTTTACTAGTCGCCAACAAAAGCCCTTTGATCGTTCGTTTGCTATTCAGGGAGACAAGGCTGTACTTATGGGATGGCCAGTAGCAGCACAGTTTGGTTCACTGCCAATTGCTACCAACTTAGATTTACTTAAGGAAACTCCCATTTATCCTAATATCCTAGACCAGTTGCGGAAGGCTAGTCAGAGTTTTAATATTCTTCATACCTATCATCGAACACCAACAGATATAGATAATGATTTTTATTTCCGTATTGGATTAATTAACCCGGAAACTCTGCATCCTTCTTCAAAGCTGAGTCTGGAGAACAGCATTAAAGAGTTTCTCAGTAACAGAGTACCTTTGCTAATTAATATTAGACTTACCGATTTGTTTTTAGCTGCTTATGATCATGAAACATTGCCCTTAAATTCCACAAAAATTTGGTCTTTGCAGGATAAGCAACTGACTCAAGAATTTATCGAAAACCTTTATAATTAGAAGCAGTTATTCAAAAATATCAAGTTGCTCAATAGATGTTTTCGTAGTATTAGTATTTGAGTTTGGCTGCTTTTTCTGAATCCCCTGGCGCAGTCCCAAGGCAATTTTACTGTGCTTTTCAATTTGTCCCATTACTTGTTTAGCCCGGTCAATCACTACTTTGGGTAAACCTGCCAAACGCCCTGCTTCAATACCATAAGAACGGTCAGCACCTCCTGGCTGCACTTGGTGTAAAAAGACAATTCGTTCTGGTAATTCCTTTACAGTTACCTGATAATTAGCCACATTTGTCAAAATAGAAGCTAACTCGTTGAGTTCGTGGTAATGAGTTGCAAAAATAGTTCTTGCCTCAATTTCTGCTGCTAGATATTCTGCTACTGCCCAAGCAATTGATAAGCCATCAAAAGTTGCTGTTCCTCTACCAATTTCATCTAACAAAACCAGAGAATTAGCTGTGGCATGGTTAAGAATATTCGCAGTCTCATTCATTTCTACCATAAAGGTAGATTGACCTGTTGCTAAGTCATCAACAGCACCAACTCGCGTAAAAATGCGATCGCATATTCCTAAAGTTGCCGAGGATGCTGGGACAAAACTGCCAGTTTGCGCCATTAATTGAATCAAACCTACTTGCCGCAAATAACAACTTTTACCACTAGCATTCGGCCCTGTCAAAATAATTAAGTCTGGGCGATGATCAGAGGCTATTTGGCTTGAAGTTTGTTCACCAATCTTGGTCTCAAAAGGTAGGTTATCTTCGGAATCCGTAATTTTTGACTCTTCTTGACCCAAGTAAGCGGAATTCGGTACAAATAAGCCCGCTGGTAAAGACTGCTCAACTACTGGATGACGCCCCTCTATAATAGTAATTTCCCGATTCTCAACTACTTGAGGACGACAGTAATCCTGATATACAGCCACCTCGGCTAGACCACAAAGCACATCAATGGCTGCCACCGCACGGGACACTTGGCGAATTAGTTGCGCCTGTTCTCCTACTTGATTTCTGAGACCAGAAAAAATCTCGTATTCTAGGCGGTTTAAGTCATCCCTGGCGGTGAGAATCCTAGTTTCCCTCTCCTTTAATTCTGGGGTAATGTAGCGCTCTTCATTGGTTAAAGTTTGCTTGCGGATGTAATGGTCAGGTACTTGGTCTGCTTTAGTTCGGGAGATGCTGATGTAATATCCAAAAGTTTTGTTATAACCTACCTTGAGTGCGCTAATGCCAGTGCGTTCTCTTTCAGTAACTTCTAAATTGGCAATCCATTGCTGGTCAGCCTCCGCATTAGCACGCATTTTATCCAGTTCAGGACTAATCCCCAATCTAATTAAATTACCTTCCGTGAGATGCAAAGGTGGTGCTTCTAGTAGATGGGCGGACAGTTTTTGCCCTAACTGTTCTAGTTTTTGAGGCACAGTTTGTAATGCTTTAAGGTAGGGAGAAGAACCATAGGCTGCTAACTCAGCCAGTTCTGGCAATTTCAGCAAAGAATCCGCTAGCGCCACTAAGTCCCGCGCATTAGCAGTACCCGAACCAGCACGACCCGTCAGTCGGTCTAGGTCATAGATACCGCGTAATAACTGCCGTAAGTCTTGGCGCAGTCCGCTATTTTCTACCAATTCCTGAATTGTATCGTGCCGTGCTCGAATGCCTTTAATATCTAACAGTGGTTGCAACAACCAACGGCGTAATGCCCTACCGCCCATTGCAGTACTAGTTCGATCGATTGCCCAGAGTAGGGAACCATGAAAAGTATTATCCCTGACGGTGGCAGTAATTTCTAGATTGCGGCGGCTTTGGTGGTCGATGATCAGGAAGTCGGCAATAGTGTAGGTGCGTAAAGTCCCCAGGGCGACATAATTTTCTTTTTGGGTATCTTCTAAATACTCCAACAAGCCACCAGCAGCGCGGACGCCAAGGGGAAGATGTTCACAACCCATTCCTTCAAGCGATCGCACTTTAAACCTTTCTAACAGACGTTGTCGTGCTTCCGCTTGACTGAAGGGTTTTTGGGGGCGCAAGGCATAGCAAAATGCTTTTGGCAAATATTCAGGCAAGTACTCCGATGTCTCTCCTGGACGCAGCATACTACCTAAATCAGGAGCATTGGTGGGAACCAAGACTTCCGAAGGTTGTAGGCGCATTAGTTCCTGTACTAGCAGTTCTAAATCCGTGGCTTGAGTGGTCAGAAATTCCCCTGTAGAAATGTCTGAATAAGCTAAACCCCAATGATTTCCGGCAATTACTAATGCTGCTAAGAAATTGTTGCGGCGGGCATTCAGCATTCCCTCTTCTAATAGGGTGCCTGGGGTGAGAATGCGTGTTACTTCACGACGCACTTGACGCCCTTCTTTGGCTGCAATTGAGGCATCTTCTACTTGATCGCAAATTACGATCGCAAAGCCTTTTTGCACCAACATTGCGCAGTAGCGTTCTAAGGCATGGTGAGGAACCCCTGTCATCGGTACTCGACCAACTCCCTTGCCAGCTTCTTTGCTGGTTAAGACTAGTTCTAGTTCTTCGGACAACCTCCTGGCATCCTGAAAGAAGGTCTCGTAAAAGTCTCCCACTCGATACAGTAACATTGCCTGGGGATACTGGTCTTTGAGCTGGGCAAAATGCTGCATCATTGGTGTGAGCTTTTGACGATCTACCGTCCGATGGTCAGCATTTTCGGCAGCGACGCGCTTTGCCGCTTCTGTAGCACGAGTTGGCTTGGCACCGTTAGCTTCATCAGAAGTAGATGCTTCGAGGTATCCGCTCATGGATGGTTAGTAGATATGCCGCCTGTTCTTAACGACTCTATCCTAAGACAGGGGTGATAGTCATTATCTTCTTTGAGTAAACTTCTCCGGTCTTAAAGACACGGAGCTTTCAATAGCCCTGAAGAGTCCCAACTGAGTTCACAGCTAAGAATCTTCGAGCCTTCAGGCTGCGTTACGGACAGCCCCACGAGACGAATCATTTCAGAACCATTTACATCGGCATCTCCATGCCAGTTACAGCCCTTGTTGGTACACCCAAACCGCTTTCCAGACCTCAAGCCAATACGCAGGCATTGATGGCAGGTTTGGCTTGTGTATCGAGGAGAGACGGCGACTACTTCAACACCAGACTGAATACCCTTGTATTCAAGAAACTGTCGAAGTTGATAAAATGCCCACGAATTGGAGCGTCTACGCTCTGTTTTACTGCGAGGTTGCTGATTGCTTCTGTTTCGGATGCCAGTCAAATCCTCAATAGCAACAAGGCTACCAGACTTCAGGGCATCCCGAATGATTGCTCGACTAATTGTGTGGTTCAACCAAGTTTGATATCTCCTCTCACGTCCCGACAGCCGTTTCCAGATATTTCTAACTCGTCTTCGAGTCGTTCTTGTGCCTTTCGTTGGCGAAGCGTCTCGTTTACGAGAGACTTTTGCTTGGAGAGAAGCTCTGACATTAGAAAACTTATCTCTGGCTTTGGTTATTCCAGTTCCATCCCATTTGTCCCCATTGCTGGTTACAGCGACATCACGCCGCCCAAAGTCAACACCAATAACGTTTTGGGTTTTAACAGGATTGGGTGCATCATCCTTGATCTGAATGTGGATGTAGTATTTGCCGTCACGGTGTTTGCACAACTGGGCAGATGTTGGTGTTCTACCTTTGAGCTTTCCTCTCTGGTAGTTTCCGGCATCAATCCTGATGTGTTCCCGACCATTGAGGAGTGTCAAGCTAACCGCCCAATCTTTTTCCCTAAACGAGAAAATCCTAGCGTCATAATCAGCACTGGTAGGCTTAAATTCTTTAACAGGTCTACCTTTGAGCTTTGCTGTTTTTCGGTTAGCTCCAACTCTGGCACACACTCTGACGGCTTGATTGGCACTCAGTCCAAACTGCTCTCGCAGGGATTGATACACCAAGTTTTGGATAGTTGTCTTACTGGTTATCGATGTTTTAACGTTCTGATTTGCATAGTTGCAGCCCTCAGCAAAAGCTTTGAGCAGTTCTTCTATTTTGAGGACTTGCTCAGGACTTGGTTGAAGCTGGCAAACTATAGTCAGAAATTGTTTCAAATCAGTAAAACCTCACATGTGAGCAACACTTATATCACAGTGGAAACCATGGAAATACAAGCAGACTGTAGGCGGTTAAAACCGCTACCGACGCTCGAAGACTCGCTACCGCTTCGCTATCGCTTTCCTCTCCGCTTTAAAAAGACGGAGCTTCCAGCTTTTGAGGCAAAAGGTGAATCTCAATTCAACTTTTAGAAAACATCCAAATTAGGAAAGCGATCGCAGGCAAGATTAATAAAAGTGCAGCGGGTTCCATGGTTTACTTGTGACCTAGCTTGATCTAAGGAACTGTCCCTTTCTAATTAACTATCTCCCACCGGGGTCAGAAGTTATTTAGTTGGGAGTTGATGGCGCTTTATCTAGTTAACTTGCCCTTAAAGTCCTAAGAGGTACATCAAGTAGAAGTCAACTATTTATGTTGGAGGGCAACCTAAGTAACCGAGTGACTCCAGCTATTGTTTGTAATGTTTTACTTAGATATCATCATTTTACGACTAGTTGACTGAGTATAAACAACTCGCTCTACTTTAGTTTCCCAATTACCATCTGGATAAAGTTTCAATAACCTAAATCCAGGTAAAGAGGGTTCTAAGGCGTAGTTAGGGCTTTTCGGTTTGAATTGGATGCAAGTGGAGGGTGTTCCTAGATAATTGATGCCGTGACGCTCTTGCTCAAACTCTTGATGAATATGACCAAAGATAGTCAACCGTACTTGTGGGTGGCGCTCAAGTACAGCAAATAAATCTTCTGAGTTTCTTAGATTGATTCTATCCAGCCAAGCGGAATCAATCAGCAAGGGAGGATGGTGAAGAGCAATTAAAGTTGGGCAGTTGCTGGCTATTTGTAACTGCTGCTCTAACCATTCTAAGCTTTGTGGTGATAATTCTCCATCAATACGACCTGGAAGAGCACAGTTGAGCATGATGAATTGCCAACCTCCCAACTGCCAAGATTTTTGGGCAAAAATCGGTTCTTGGTTGAGAATTTGCTGCATTATGAGCAAGTCGTCATGGTTCCCTGGAATCCAGTAGGTGGGAATGGAGAGCGGACTCAACATATTTTGCAACTGGCAATAAGCTTGCGGCGTTTCATCCTGAGATAAATCTCCAGTAAGGAGCAGCAAGTTAGGCTGAGGTTGTAGTTGTTTTACCTGTTCAAGAACGGCAGCAAAAGACTCTCTGGTAGTTATACCTCCCATTTTTTGGTCGGGGTCGGCAAAAAGATGAATATCTGTGATTTGTACCACAAAAATTGGATTTTTCTGGCTCATTTTTGTTAAGGTTGTTTTGCTGTTGCTTGGGCATTAAGGTGGTTCGCTGAACCTATTTATAGTAATGCTGTCTTCGTTGATCGCCATCTCGTAACTTTTGCGATGCAACTGCCATTATGACGTTTCATCGCAATCTACTTTTGATAACGATGAGTTGTCGCCTCTAGCAGTTCTTCAAAGGTGCAGTGCAAAACTTCCATCAGACGCTGAGTTTCAGTAAATGTCAAACGAGGTTCAACAACGCCTCTTTCCCAGGCACTGACTGTTTTGATAGTTATACCTAAGGCATCTGCCAGCTTGCGCTGAGTTAGTCCAACGCGTTTGCGCAATTTTGCCAGCGTTAGTTGATCTTTCTCCTCTGACATATTAAACTCAGCGGTGTTCACTAGCTAGTGAATTAAATAAACAAGTAAGGTCAAGCGGCTAGCAAAGCTAGGGCTACTTATCATACCAAGTCGTGAACAACTATTAACTTTAGTTTACCCTTGGTGAGATTACTAATCTACTAAATTACTTGGCTATCTAGAGACTTCAGAGTTTCAGTCTATTTTGAGTATGCTCGAAACTCAGCAGTTGTATTTTTGATTTACTCGTTTTCTGCTCCCCTAAGCTCTTGACTAGCTAGGGAAAATTCAACTTTCTACAAACGGTTGCTGTGCCATAAAATCTAGCAAGATTTTTTGATGAAGATGCCCCAAAGGTCGTGTCTGATCGGCTTTTTCCGAGTAGCAGCTACCAGTTTTGATCTGCTGGGGAGTTAATAAACCCATATCCCAACCTTCTTGGAGAACTAGTTGTTCTAGTCCCACTGTTAGGGTAGCGTGGAAAACATGGCGAATTACTGCTGGTTCACGATAGCAACCGAACTGGGACAGTGATGGTGGGATATAGCTAATTTCCTCTGAGAGTTCTCGCTCAATTGCGTACTCTGGGGTTTCACCAGCTTCGATGTGTCCGCCAAAAAGCCCCCAGCAACCAGGATAAACAATGCCAGAGATGTTATCTCGTAGCTGCATGAGGTATCCTCCCTCAGAGTGGAGGATCGCGATCGCTACTTCAATTGGTTGAGTGTTCATAACTTGCTTGCCTCTGAAGGTACTGAGTCTTCAGATCGTTCTTTCCTCTGTTCAATCCGCTTGAGTTCTTGAATATAGACCTCGCCTAACTCTTGTCCACCAATAGGAATACTTTGGAATTGAAGCTGACCCCTGATCAAGAGTTGATCTCCGACTTGGGGAGCTTCTTGATTAGTTAACACCCAAATATTACCAGTAGCGTCTTGAAGTTGGTACGCCCCGGTTTCTAGAAATGGTGCCAGCTTAGTAACTTGGCCTAAAACTGAGACTGTAGGAGTAGCATCACGATTTCCTTGGAGTTGGTTAATGGGGGTGACGTTCAAAGAATTATCACCGATATTAATTCCACCAAGACCAAGGGACAATGAGTTAGCACAACTTGCCAATCCCCCTGTAAATATTAACAAACAAAAAGTGAGGATATAAAGCATTTTGGATTTTTCTCTGCTATCTTTCGAGCTTTTGGGATACCCAAAGAGAGATAACAAAGAATGGTCGCAGTAATTACCTTGTCTATTCTTTATATGGAACATTGCTTTAATGTGAGAAGGGATCTTGCCATGGTTTTAGTTAACATTTTGTCTTGCTGTCTTGGACTCGTTCTTTACTTTTGCTAAGTTTGCTAAGACAGATCTAGTCAACTGGAGGCTGAAGATGGTTCTTTACCTAAGAGCGGCATCGGCGAATAGGATTTGTCTGCTGGTATCATTAGGCGCTATGCACGGAAGGAAATACTTCAGAAAAAAATCGCGATGGAATCGACCTTACTAGATGGTAAAGCTCTTGCCCAAAGAATTCAGGGGCAGCTTGCTCAACAGATTCAGCAACACCTCTTGACGATTGGACGTCCGCCAGGACTAGCAGTGCTCAGAGTTGGTGATGACCCGGCTAGCGCTGCCTACGTGCGTGGCAAAGAGCGTGCCTGCGCTAAAGTAGGTATTGCCTCTTTTGGGCAGCATTTCCCCGCTAATACTTCCCCTATAGAACTAGAGCAGAAGATACAAAGCCTGAATCAAGATGAGCGTGTAGATGGGATTCTTCTGCAACTTCCCTTACCCGATCACCTAGATGCTGTTTCCTTACTCAACCAAATCCATCCGGATAAAGATGTCGATGGACTGCATCCAGTTAATATGGGACGCTTGGTACGGGGAGAGCCTGGCTTGCGTAGCTGCACACCAGCAGGAGTGATGCGCCTGTTTCAGGAGTATTCAATTGATTTACTCGGCAAACAAGCCGTAGTGGTCGGGCGCAGCATTCTGGTGGGTAAGCCATTGGCACTAATGCTCTTAGAAGCTAATGCGACAGTAACAATCGCCCATTCGCGATCGCACGACCTCAAGGAGATCACCCGTAGTGCCGATATTGTAATTGCGGCGGTCGGACGCCCCCACTTCCTGACCGCTGACATGGTAAAACCCAAAGCAGTAGTGATTGATGTAGGCATCAACCGGATCAACGACGAGAGTGGTGCATCCCGCCTTGTGGGAGATGTGCACTTCGACTCTGTTCGGGAAGTTGCCCAATTTATCACCCCGGTTCCCGGTGGTGTGGGACCGATGACTGTTGCCATGTTGCTACACAATACTTTACTAAGCTACAGCAAATCCCATTCATAAAGACCCCCAGCCCCGTAGAATTATTAAGACAGTGAAAAAAAATTCAAGGAATGAAGGCATGGTAGTGACGGATGGACGACCTGCCCCGAAAGAAGAGCTCCCTAATTTTGACTTGTCCACTTACTTGAAAGAGCGGAAAGTTCAAGTTGAGGAAGCTTTAGACCTTTCCCTGCCACTGGTCTATCCCGAAAAAATTTATGAGGCGATGCGCTACTCCCTTTTAGCTGGAGGTAAACGTTTGCGTCCCATCCTTTGTCTTGCTGCCTGTGAACTAGCTGGTGGTACTGTGCAGATGGCAATACCCACCGCTTGTGCGCTGGAAATGATCCACACCATGTCGTTGATTCACGATGATCTCCCAGCGATGGATAACGACGACTATCGTCGGGGTAAACTGACTAACCATAAGGTTTATGGTGAAGACATAGCGATCCTCGCAGGAGACGGCTTATTAGCTTATGCCTTTGAGTACATTGCCGCTCAAACCCAGGATGTCCCAGCCCAGAGAGTCTTGCAGGTAATTGCCCGCTTGGGGAGAGCCGTGGGGGCGGCAGGATTAGTAGGAGGTCAAGTTGTTGATCTTGAATCGGAAGGGCGCGGTGATATTAAAGAAGAAACCCTGACTTTTATTCACACTCATAAAACAGGGGCATTGCTAGAAGCCTGTGTAGTTTGCGGAGGAATTTTGGCTGGGGTTAGCAATTCCCAGCTAGAAGATTTCTCTAGCTATGCTCAAAATATAGGATTAGCCTTTCAAATCATTGATGACATTCTAGACATAACCGCCACTCAAGAAGAACTGGGAAAAACAGCGGGGAAAGATCTAGAAGCGCAAAAAGCAACTTATCCTAGTCTTTGGGGAATTGAAACCTCAAAAGCCAAAGCACAACAATTGATAGCAGCCGCCAAAGAGCAGCTAACACCATTTGGCGAAAAAGCTATCCCTTTGCTAGCGATTGCTGACTTCATTACTGCACGCACTCACTAGACAATCGAGGACTGCCACTGGAACGGATTAAGGAGACAAAGGAGAGGTATGCGCTACATTCCGGCTAAACCAAAGCTAAAATGGGAATCCTCTGAGGCTCTCAGGTCAGCTCTCAGGTCAGAATGTACTCAGACAACTCTTACCATCAGAGCTTCTCCTCCAGATTAGCGGTAACACTTGCTGCTGGAGAGCACTCTCTCCTTCCTGACCACTCCGGAATCCTTAATCCCTGATCTTTCCCATTTTGAGTAAAACAGTATGCAGGACTTTGGCGACATCCTAGACAATCATGTGCTGCTAGTGGCGGTCATTGCTTGTCTAGTTGCTCAACTATCCAAGCTCCTTGTCGAACTCACGAAAAATCGCAAATTTAATCTCCGTGTCTTGGTAACCACTGGCGGTATGCCTAGTTCTCATTCAGCACTAGTCACAGCCCTAGCTGTCGGTGTGGGACAAACGGTAGGCTGGGCTTCTCCTGAATTTGCGATCGCCGCGATTTTTGCCGTGATTGTTATGTATGATGCTGCTGGTGTCCGTCAGGCTGCCGGGAAACAAGCTCGTATCCTCAACCAAATCATTGATGAGTTATTAATTCAAGGCAAAGAGTTCAACGAAGAGCGTCTTAAGGAATTACTTGGGCATACACCCTTTCAGGTGATTGTTGGTTTAGGACTAGGTATCGCCATTTCCTGTTTAGCGGCTCCTGCTTATTACTAGAGCAAGTGTATCGATTCGAGTGACTGGCTGCTGCTGAGGCAGTAGCAACCTCTAGTTGTAGAGGCTAAACAGGCGTTTCCTGAAGGCAATTTTCTAGTCCTGAATGTACTCACCTCCAGTAACTAGCGCGATCTCTGCCCGTACAAATTCTCGTCCCAGATAAAGGGCGTGATCTAAGCGACTCAAAGGACATGGTTGAGTTTCTTCAGTAATTTTCATACCTAATTCTTTGGCTGTTCTACCCGTGAAGACGGCTGTAGGAGTGCGCTCCAACTTCCCCTGACAAGCAAGCGGTTCACCGGTTTCGGGATCAACGGCTAAGCCTTTTTCGTTAATCGCATTGGTAAAGTGTTTAGCACAAATTAGCCCTGTCTCACGATCGAGGTAGATGATGAAATAACCTGCCGGATCGAGATCGATGAAACGCTGGGAGAGTTTGTGGTCAATAGCAGAAAGGTTTTCAATTGTAGGAATCATGGCGCAAAATTTTAGAGGAAATCTCCCAGTTAGCCCAGGGCAAAATTTTTGATTATATTTTGATATCTCTGTATCTAGTGTAAAACTACGGGAACGAGGTTAGGATAGCTCTAGGACTGTGACTCTATACTCTATATCTAGTACTATTAGAGCTTATGGCTAAACCCAGAACGCTATCAGTAGCGTTCTGTCTTATTGTCACAATTTTCCAGTAACCGTACATTCGGCTTTTGGCGTGAATATGCAACAGACCCTATCGACAACAACCGTTCCTTATCTCAATCAAAACAATATTCAAGTCATCAGGCGCAATGGCTGCGTTACTCAACTTGATATTTCTAAAATCCGTTCTGTTGTTGATTGGGCTTGTGCTGGTGTGGACGCTAATCCTATCACCCTAGAAGCCGGATTAACAACCAAGCTCCAGGATGGCGTTACTACTAGGGAAATTCAAGACAACCTGATCAACTGTGCCCTAGAAATGACCTCACCGGAGGAACCCGATTGGCGCTATGTTGCAGGCAGACTCCACATCTGGAGTTTATGGAAGGACACCCTTGTTAGACGTGGCTATCAATACACCAGCTACGCTCGTACAGTTGCTGACAAACTCCAAGCGAACCAATACGACCAGCGTATCTTGATCTACAGCCCAGAAGAACTGGAAATTGCAGGAAGCTGGATTAACCCAGACTGGGATTTAGATTACGACTATGCAGGGGTGGTACTACTGACGAAGCGTTATCTTTTGCCTGACGAACTACCCCAAGAAGCTTTGCTGACCTGCGCCCTCCTGTTAGCGTCTGTGGAAGCCCCCCAAGATAGGCTCGTTTGGGCAAAGAGATTCTACGTCGCGATCGCCACTAGAAAAATTTCCCTAGCAACTCCAATACTCGCTAACCTCAGAGTGCCAGGAGGTTCCTTGGCTAGTTGTTTTATCACAGCCATGGATGATAACCTGGAAAGCATTTTTGACACCATCAAAGATGCTGCTCGTATCTCTAAAAACGGTGGTGGCGTGGGAACTAATGTTAGCCGGGTTCGTGCCACTGGATCCTGGGTAATGGGCAAAGCTAATACTTCCGGCGGTGTCCTGCCCTGGATTAAGCTACTCAATGATACTGCGATCGCGGTTAATCAAGGTGGACGGAGAGCTGGGGCGATTACGATCAGCCTGGATGTTTGGCACTTGGACGTCCCTGAGTTCCTGGAAATGCAGACAGAAAATGGTGACCAACGACGCAAGGCTTATGACATTTTCCCTCAGTTGGTCATCACTGACGAATTTATGCGGCGTGTGGTAGCTAAAGAAGAGTGGACATTGGTAGACCCCTACGAGGTTCGGACTAAGTTGGGAATCGAATTAGCCGAACTGTGGGGTGAGGAATTTGAGCAAGCCTATAGGTTAATTGAGGCGAGTTCGGATACACTCAAGCTCTACAAAAAAATTAATGCCCGTGAACTGTTCAAAACGATCATGCGATCGCAGTTAGAAACTGGCATGCCCTATTTGGCTTTCAAAGACAGCATTAACCGTGCTAATCCCAATAAACACCAGGGTTATATTCCTGGAGTTAACCTCTGTTGCGAGTCATTTTCCAATGTCAAGCCGGGAGGAGAAAGCCATAGCTGCAACCTCTGTAGTCTCAATCTGGCAAATATTGAGGAAACCGAAATCCCTAATATCTGCCGCACCGCTGTTCGGCTACTGGACAACACCATCGAAATTACTCAACCTCCTTTTGAAGGTAGCAAAACCCACAATGATAAATATCGCACGATTGGTGTGGGGGCAATGGGGTTGGCTGACTGGTTGGCAAAGAGGTGTTTGTCTTACAATTCCTTAGCACAAATTAGCGGCTTGTTTGAGGATTTTGGTTATTACTGCACTCATGCTTCTATGGAGTTAGCCAAGGAAAGAGGCGCTTATGCAGCTTTTGAAGGTAGCGACTGGAGTCAAGGAAAGTTAATCGGTTCTAAACCAGCGGCATGGTATACCGAACACGCAGCGCATCCAGAACGTTGGTGCCAACTAGCCTTAGATATCCAAGAACACGGTATCCGCAATTCCCACATTACAGCGATCGCGCCCAATACATCCTCGTCTCTGGTGCAAGGTTGTAGCGCTAGTGTGTTGCCCGTCTATAGCCGCTTTTTCTACGACAAATGGGCAAAGGGGACGGTTCCTATTGCACCGCCTTTTATCAAGGAAGCTTTTTGGTATTACCAGGAAAACAAGAACCTGGATCAGAAGCGAGTAGTTAAGGCGATCGCTATTATCCAGCAATGGATTGATACAGGTATTTCAATGGAGCTTTTGTTTAACCTCAATCAGGGTGTTTACTACCCTGAACAACCAACAGCAACCATCAAAGCCAGGGATATTCTGGAAACTTTAGTGATGGCTTGGCAGGAGGGATGCAAGGCAGTTTATTACATCCGTACTGTACAGCGCGATTCTTTTGAAGAGTCCCGTGAAGAATGCTCTAGTTGCGCTAATTAACATTATCAAACTCAGGTTTTTATGCCAGTACCTTTGACTGCTACGTTGATGCCTGTCAATCCTATCTTCAATCCTGATGGGAGTGACGATGTAGAGAATCGCTCTATCTGGTTTGGTAAGACGACCAATTTGATGCAGCTCAATGATGTTCGTTATCATTGGGCGGTTAGTTTGTATCAGCAGATGCGGGAAAATTTTTGGGTGCCACAGAAGCTAGATGTCACTCAAGATGTGGTGGACTATTGGAACTTAACTAAGGCGGAACGTCATGCTTATGAAGGCATTCTTTCTTATTTAACTTTCCTTGATTCTCTCCAAACCTGCAATATTCCTCACATCAAAAGTAGCATTACTGCCCCTGAAGTGAGCTTGTGCATGGCTGAGCAGATTTCGCAAGAAGGAATGCATAATCAGAGTTATCAATACATTATTGAAACTGTTATTCCTTCCGAAAAAAGAAGTGCAGTTTATGATTTTTGGCGTACTGACAAGGTACTATTTCGTCGTTGTGAATATATTGCTAGTCTGTATCAGCGCTACATTGATTACCCAACACCCGAACGTTATTTTGTCTCTCTAGTAGCAGACTTTTTGCTTGAGGGCTTGTATTTTTATAACGGGTTTATCATGTTCTATAGTCTGGCTTCTAGAATGCTGATGCCAGGTTCAGCTGATATTATCAAAATGATTAACCGAGATGAATTGAGTCATGTTCGTCTTTTCCAGAAACTGATTCCAGAGGCAATGGAAATTTATCCTCACTCAGTTGACCAAATCTATGAAATGTTTGACGCCGCTGTTCATCATGAATGTGAATGGACTAATCATATTGTCGGCAATAATATTCTCGGTATAACCGAAGCAAGTACTCATGCTTATACAAAGTATCTGGCAAATATGAGGCTGCGCTCTATTGGCTTAGAACCACTTTATAAGGATGAAAAATACAAGAAAAGTCCCTACGCACATTTAGAGAGATTTTCAGACACCAAGAAAGAAGCGCATACTAAAGCTAATTTCTTTGAAGCTGGTGTTACTAGTTACGTCATGTCATCCGGTGTCAGCGGTTGGGAAGACATTTAATGACATTCCCTTAATTTTTTTGTAAAAAAAGATTAGTGATCGTGGTTGAGTGCCTTTCCTGTCTTATAGGGAAGGTATTTTTCTTTGATAGATAAATTAATTTATTCCCGATTAAGTCTGTCACAGAACCCCTTTTTGGGCAGTATTTTTTTTAATTCTTTACAAAAAAACATTAATTTTGAGTGTTATTAGGGTTGACAACAAGACTAAGGCGTAATTTTTGAAAAATTTTCAGTTTTTTTTAAAAGAAAATTAAAACTATTGGTTGTCGAAAAAGACCCACTTAAGTGTAATTGCGGATACTACTTGATAAAAAATGTTTGATAATTCAGACAGTAGAAGATCGAGTTGACTTTTGCTTAATTAAAGGCCTTGAGTTTCTAGATACTTAGGAAGTATTTGTTATATGGAAAATACCATTCTGCCAGAGCTATATTGCCCGTTTCCTGCCAAGCTTAACAAGCATGCTGAATCACTTCACCAGCATACGATTGAATGGGTACGCCAGTTTAATTTGATTGAGGATGAGGCTACTTATCAAAGATTTTGTAGATCAAGACTCTCTGATTTGGCTGCTCGTGTTTATCCTGAGGCAGAGTGGACAGAATTAAAACTCCTCTCCGATTGGAACGTTTGGTTCTTTATTCTAGACGATAAGTTAGATGAGGGAAATATTGGCAAGCAACCAGAGCAGTTAGCTATTTTGAATGCTGGGCTAATTAATATCTTAAAGGAGGTAGGTACAGCTAATCAGATTAGTGGATTGGGTGAGGCTTTAGAGGATATTCGACAAAGAATAACAGAGCAAAAAGCTGAACCTTTCTTAATGAATCAGTTCATCCGTCATGTTGAGCAATGTTTATCTGCATCTGTTTGGGAGGCAACAAATCGATCCAAGGGGATTGTACCAGATGTTGCAACTTATAGAGAAATGCGTGCATTAACTAGTGCCGTGACAACTATTTTTAACTTTATCCTTATTGTCCTAAAAATTGAGCTACTACCGGAAGTTATCAACCATGCTGACGTTCAACATTTGGCGGTAATAGCGAATAACATAATCTGCTGTGTCAATGACATTTTTTCATTGGAAAAAGAAATGAGATCTGGCGATGTACATAATATAGTTTTAGCACTACAACAAGAGCATCAGTGTACTCTAAAGGAAGCAATTCAATATTCTATCGAACTTCACAATCAAGAAATAGAAACCTTTATCAAGCTAGAAACCCAGTTACTCTCTCAGAGAACAGAGGTAGATTATCAGCTTAGACGATATGTATCAAGCCTTCGTTTTTGGATAAGTGGTAGTCTCGACTGGCATCGTCTCTCTGATCGATACTGTTTTAAGAAGACGGTGATTTCTCAGAGCAACTAAGTAATTTCATGAAGTTAGAAGATTTGCAAGAACAGATACATGATGTACGTTCAAAACTGGGAGATTGGCAGCAGCAGCTGGAACGTACACATTCGCAGCAACAACAACTGGAAATAATGGCGGCTGCCTTTACTGAAATAGACGCTTCCTTGGCTAAAGTGCAAGTAACTGCACAAGAACTGTACCATTCCCAGGAAATGTCAGATGCCAATGACACAGTAAGAGCTCAATACCCATCTCAACAGGAACTATTAGATTTCTCGTCAAGTACTGAATTTGCTGCACAATTCAAAAAATTGGATCTCCTTCACACCGTTGTTACTAATGCCCCTATTATTTTATATGCCATAGATAGCAACGGTATATACACTCTTACGGAAGGAAAAGGATTGGAGGTTTTAGGAAAAAAACCTAGTCAGGCAGTCGGGCAGTCAATTTTTCAACTTTATGGTGGCTATCCCAGTATTTTAGAAAATATCCGCTCCTGTCTAGAGGGTCGAAAGCATGAATGGATTGCCGAAGTAGGTAATCTAATATTTATCAATAAAACAACGCCACTGCGAGACAGAAACGGTCAAATCATCGGCATGATTGGTGTAGCAACCGATATAACCGAGCAGCATAAAGCTGAAACAGCACTAAGACAGTCAGAAAAACAATTACGTCTTGCCTTAGAAGCTGCTCAAATGGCTTTCTGGGACTGGGATATTCAAACAGGAAAGGTTAGTTGGTCAGGTAATTTTAAACAACTCTATGGTTTACCTTCTGATTTCGATGAAGGGAGTTATGAAGGGTTTCTCAAAATTGTTCACCCAGAAGATCGTCAGCGTGCTAATCAAGACAGTCAACGCACTCTTGAGACGAAGCGAGAAAGTGACTTTGAATACCGCATTATTCGACCTGATGGTAGTATTCGTTGGGTACAAAGTAAATATAAATTTTTTTATGATCAAGAGGGTAACCCAGTTCGTAAATCTGGGATTGATTTAGATATTACTGAACGCAAATTGGCTGAATTAAAACTTAAAGAAGCTCTTAAAGAAAAAGAAATTCTACTTAAGGAAATTCATCATCGGGTTAAAAACAACTTGCAGATAGTTTCCAGTCTGCTGGAATTACAGTCAATGCGTATTGATTCCCCAGTTTTATTAGATATTTTTAGGGATTGCCAAAACCGCGTCGAATCTATGGCAATGGTTCACCAACATCTGTACCAAACTAAAAATTTATCAACGATTGATTTGGATTTTTATATTCAAAATCTGGTTTCTAATTTATTTAAGGCCTACAATGCGGATCCAGCTAACATTGCTTGGGAATTAGATATTGATAATGTGACTCTGAATGTTGACTACGCAATATCCTGTGGTCTGATTCTTAATGAGTTAATTTCTAATGCTTTGAAGCATGCTTTTGATAAAAATACTCAGGGAAAAATTAATGTTTTAATCAAAACTGCAGAAGACAATCATTTAACCATGGTAGTTAGAGATGACGGCAAAGGTTTGTCGGAGAATTGGGAATCATTAAATAGCAAATCCCTGGGATTTCAAATAGTTAATGCTCTGGTGTCTCAGCTTGAGGGAACACTTGAACATCATCACCATTCCGGGACAGAATTCTTCCTGAAATTTCCTTGCATTTAAGCAAATTTCCTGGTGTCGCTAAAATTCGCAAGAGGCAAAAAACTTCTTGTTATTCCCTGTTTTCCTCTCAAAGCCAACTTAATACACCTGCCATTGAACGATTGCTCGTGCTAACCTAATCAGCATTGCGCCAACTTTAAAACTGATGGCCTATGCCTATCGGTCAAGCTCACTTAACCAGCGCCTATGGTTCATGTCAAGCGCGTAGAACTCACTAACTTTAAATCCTTTGGCGGCACGACTCAGGTTCCTCTGCTGCCAGGTTTTACAGTTGTTTCCGGGCCAAACGGGTCAGGTAAATCCAATATTCTTGATGCTCTGTTGTTTTGTTTGGGCATTGCCAGTTCTAAGGGTATGCGAGCAGAACGGCTTCCTGATTTAGTTAACCACAACAAAGAGCGTCGAGGCACAGTTGAGGCTAATGTCACTGTCACCTTTGATTTGTCAGATGCACCGGAAACCTTTGCAGGCAATCAGGAGCAAGAAGTTCCTGTTTTAGGGGAGAGTTTAACAGATAACTATGCTGGTAATGGACATCAGACAGCCTTAACCGAAAATTCCTCCTCTCCAGAGGAATCAGAAAATTATCAACCTCATCCCCTCAAGCCAGAAACTACAGAATGGAGTGTGACTCGACGGCTAAGAGTAACTAGACAAGGGACTTACACCTCAACTTACTACATCAACGGTGAATCTTGCACCCAAACTGAACTACACGAACAACTCAATAAACTGCGGGTTTATCCGGAGGGGTACAACGTGGTGCTGCAAGGAGATGTTACTGGCATCATCACGATGAAACCGCGAGAGCGTCGGGAAATTATAGATGAGTTAGCAGGCGTTGCCGCTTTTGATCGTAAAATTTCCCAAACTAGACAGACTTTAGATCAGGTCAAAGAACGGGAGGATCGTTGCCGTATTATCGAAAAAGAGCTGATTGCCCAACGAGACAGGCTAGCAGCTGAGAGTACTAAGGCAAAAAAGTACCAAAAGCTGCGCGCTGAAGTTCAGGAAAAGCAGCAGTGGGAAATAGTACTACAATGGCGATCGCTCCAACAGCAGCAAGCACAGCTCAGGCAGCAAATTGAGCTGGGTCAAGCCCAAGAAACTCAACTAAACTCACAATTAAGGACACTAGCAGCACAACTAGAGCAAGCAACCACAGAACTAGAGCAACTTAATGCCCGTGTCAAAGCCTTAGGAGAAGAAGAACAGTTGGCTTTAGCTTCAACTTTGGCTACCCAAAAAGCTCAACAGCGCCAACTTTCTCTGCGACGACAAGAACTACGTGATCGTCTACAACAAACCAAGACTAACCTCCAGAAGACACAGGAGCAGATTCAACACAATGAGCAGACTCTGGAGCAGCTAAAAGCTGAAAAGCATCATGTAGAAACCCAAGAACTCGCTTCAAAGCTGACAGCCAGGGATGAAGCACAGACTGCTCTCAATCACAGTCGAGAACAAGCTAATGCGATCGCTTCTGCTTCTGATGCCTGGGTACAGCAACAAACTGCCCTTAATCGCAATAGTGAAACTTTGCTGCAAAGTATTGATCCTCAGCGCACAGAGCAAGCTCGATTGCGAGAACGTCAGAGTCAGCTTAATCGCGTTATTGCCGAGCAAACTCAATTGTTGCAAAACTTAGAGCCAGAAATTGCGACCAAACAGGCTCAAGCCGCAGAATTAGAAGCTCAACTGCAAGCATCTGCCCAACAAATTCCCTCTCTGGCTCAATCCCTAGCAGCAACTGAGCGAGAATTACAAATTCAGCAACAAACCCAGACTAGATTACTCTCAGAACAACGAGATAAGCAACGTCAGCTAGATAAACTAGAAGCTCAAGCCCAAGCTCAGCAAGAAGCCCAAGGCACCTATGCCACTAAAGTACTCTTGGAAACCGGAATACCGGGTGTTTGTGGATTAGTAGCTCAACTTGGTCGAGTAGAGCCACGCTACCAACTAGCTCTAGAAACATCTGCTGGTCAACGTTTGGGTCATTTAGTGGTAGAAGACGATGGTGTTGCTGCTGCTGGGATTGAGCTGCTCAAACAAAAACGTGCGGGGAGAGCCACCTTTTTGCCTCTCAACAAAATCCAGCCACCGCGATTTACTGAAACTGTTGCCTTGCGCTACGCTAGAGGCTTTGTGGACTACGCTGTTAACCTAATTGAGCATGAGCTTCGTTACGAGAAGATCTTTGCTTACGTTTTTGGTAGCACAGTGGTCTTTGAAACTCTTAATGATGCTCGTCACTATTTAGGAAAGCATCGTATTGTCACCTTAGAGGGAGAAATACTCGAAAGCAGTGGCGCAATGAGTGGCGGTAGTCGCAGCCAACGTTCTGGATTACATTTTGGCACTAGTGATGCGACAGAATCTTCTGAAATGGCGGCTTTGAAAAATCGCCTCCAAGAAATTGAGATTGTTTTAGAGCGCTGTGGTGACTCGATTGAGAATTCCTCAGCTTCGGTTAAACAAATGACTCAAACACTGACGGAGGTAAAGGCTCAGAGTAAGGAAACACAATTACGCTGGGAGCAGTTAAATAAAGAGGTTAAGAATCTAGCAGCGCAGCAACACCAGGTAACTTTACAACTTGCTCAAAACACTCAGGAGCAGCAAACTACAAGCGAACGTCTGCATGTTCTCAATATTAATTTACCTACTCTAGAAGCCCAGTTACAAGAACTACGTCAACAGTTAGCCCAATTAGAAGAGTCTCAAACACCTAACGAGTGGCAACAAATTCAGAGCATTATTAAAGGCTGGGAAGCCAAATTGCACGAAGGTGAGCAAGCACTCCTGACTACCGAAAAACAGCTCCTGGATTTGGAAAATCAGCAGCAGCGCCTGGGTGAGAAAACTACAGAAGACTACCGCAAGATTACAGAATATCAAACTCAGCAGCAGTCTTGCCAGGATCAGCAATCAACACTTGACTCTGAACTGCTAGCGATGAGTGAGCAGATTACTCAGACTGAGGTACTGTTGAGCCAAATTGAGCAGCAACTAGGGGAAGTTAAACAGAAACGCGATCGCGCTGAGATATACCTCAGTCAACAACAACAGCAGCACCAACAGCTTTCCTGGCAACTCCAAAAACTCCAAGAAACCCAGTTAGCGCGACAGGAAGAATTTACCAGTCGCCAAACTCAGTTACAACTCCAAGAAGCTGAGTTACCTAATCCTCTTCCCGAGGTGCCACCTCTGATTAATCATCTGGAGACAGAATCTCACGCCAGTGCCTCTCAAGTGATTGCCTTCGACTCCTTCGCCGCTCACCTAGAACAACTCCAAAAGGAAATAAAAAACGCTCAGAAACGCCTCCAGGCAATGGAACCAGTCAATATGTTGGCTTTGGAAGAATACGAGACTACCCAGGTACGTTTGCAAGAACTTTCGGAGAAATTGGCAACTCTCGAAGCCGAGCGCACTGAACTTCTTTTAAGGGTAGAGAACTTTACCACTCTGAGATTACAGGCTTTCAAGGAAGCCTTTGACGCCATCAACCATAACTTCCAGACAATCTTTGCCGAACTCTCTGATGGTGACGGTTACCTACAGCTCGATGATTCGGAAAATCCCTTTGAGGGTGGACTTAATCTGGTTGCTCACCCCAAGGGCAAACCAGTACAACGGCTAGCTTCAATGTCAGGCGGGGAAAAATCTCTTACTGCCCTGAGTTTCATCTTTGCCCTACAACGCTACCGTCCTTCGCCTTTCTATGCCTTTGATGAAGTTGATATGTTTCTGGATGGGGCAAACGTCGAGCGATTAGCTAGAATGATCAAACAAGAGGCTATGCTGGCTCAATTTATCGTAGTCAGTTTACGTCGCCCCATGATTGAGTCTGCTGAGCGCACTATTGGTGTTACCCAAGCTAGGGGCGCTTACACTCAAGTTTTGGGTTTGAAATTGCCGCCCAAAAATGCTACTCGATAGATTAAATTATATTATTAGCGTCAAAATATTGTTATTGATATTTGAGCAGGAGTCAAGATTTTTTAGAATTACCAGACATTAATGACATTTGAATGCTATTGATATTCCAGCAGGAGTCAAGATTCAGGATTACGAGACATAATGACAACTGAACTTATTCGTCAACGCTCTGATATTTTAAATACCCAGGTGATTACTCGTGATAACGGTAGACGCCTGGGAGTCGTCAAGGATCTATTGGTAGATATTGATCGGCGTGAAGTTGTCGCGCTGGGATTGCGAGACAACCTGCTCGCCATTGCTGGGATGCCCAAGTACATGCTCCTGAGTAGCATTCAGCAAGTTGGTGATGTCATCTTGGTAGAGGATGAAGACGCTATTGAAGATATTGACGTTGAAGCCTACAGCACCCTAATCAACAGTGAAGTAATCACCGAAACTGGTGAAATGCTAGGTCGAGTAAGGGGCTTCAAGTTCAACGTTGAAGATGGCAAAGTATCTTCTCTAATTATCGCTTCTTTGGGAGTACCACAAATTCCTGACCAGGTTGTTAGTACCTACGAACTCCCAATTGATGAAATTGTCAGTAGCGGCCCCAATCGATTAATTGTTTTTGAAGGATCTCAAGAACGGTTGATTCAGTTGACGGTAGGTGTTCTAGAGCGCTTAGGTATTGGCAGGCCACCCTGGGAACGTGAAGAAGAGGAAACTTACTACACCCCAGTTACCCGACCGGAAAATCAACTGGGAACGGGCATTCCTGTTCGCACCCCCATATCTCAACCTATTCAAACCGCTGTACCTGTCGAAGAGTCTTGGGAAGACGATTGGCGAGAACCAGAACCCATGCGCCGTCAGGAACCAGAGCCAGTTTACTACGAGCAAGAAGAGGATAACTGGGGTGATGAATGGGTCGATGCACCTAGTAGACCAGTAGCTAGGTACGAGGAGCCAGTCTATACTTCACCGGAGCCTTACGGCAAGGATTATGTAGAGGAATACCAAGATTACGAAGTTGAGGGTGATGCCTGGGAGGACGAGGTGCCAGCGCCAGAGCCTTATCAAGCGCCGCGAGTTAATATTCCAGAAAAGACTAAAGCTCCCGAATATGAAGAAGAGGCAGGTTACTGAACTTTAAAGCATGAAGGGTTAGGGGTAAAGTTTCAACCTTCAAGCGATCACTTCGGGGAGAACTACGCAAGCAACTTTTAACTTACTTTACAAGTACGTAGACGAGTTAATAAAAGGACAATTTCATCAATTGCGTGACGTAAATTGGTGCTAGATTGCTCGGATTGATTGACCATGATACTGAAGACCAAAGGCTGATAGGTAGGAACATCCAGATACCCTGATAAAGCTGAGACACCGCTCAAAGTTCCAGTTTTTGCCCGAAGATTACCTTGAGCTGCTGTGTTACTAAAGCGACTGCTTAAAGTGCCACTGATACCAGCAACTGGCAAAGAAGCACGGTAAACGGCTGCTTGAGGAGTTTGTGCGATTAACTTGAGAGTTTGTGCGATCGCTTCTGGAGTTACTAGGTTATGGCGAGACAGTCCCGAACCGTCAGCCAGGAGGTAGCTTGTGGGATCAACTCCCAGATTGGCTAAAGCTGCTTTCAACGGATCTTCTGGAGACAATTTACCCTGCTGTGTAGTATGGAGGGTACGTAGCAGCGCTTCTGCATAGAGGTTGTTACTCTCCTGATTGGTTGCGACTAACAAAACTGCTAAGGGAGGAGATTCAACTTTTGCTAATTCTCTTTCACCAGAAGCGACGTAGTTAGATGCTAAAGAAGCCCTAACCACCTCAATTCCTTCAGCTCTCAGTACATTTTGAAACCGTTCCAAGAAATACTTAGCCGGGTCAGGAATTGCCAGAAAATAAGAGTTGGACTCTGCATCAACTGCTAGCTTACCCGTAATTTGCAACTGGGGTTGACCTAAAATACCAGTAACTGCGGCAGAGTTTGGTGTTAGTGCTTCTGCGGTTAGGGAATTATTTCTCACTTGCCATTGTTTAGCAGCGATTTGGTCACTCCAACTCAACTCTAGAGCTTCACCGAGCTGTTGTGGTGATAGCGTCAGTTCAACAGCATTTTGATTCAAAATTAAGCTATTGACAGCTACAGCATAGGAAAAGTGTAAGTCAGACCACTCCCAGGTAGGATTGACGGCTGCTTCCTGAAAGTAGCCATCATCTACAATCAATTGCTCTACCTGGTGTATTCCTTGCCTCTTGAGTTGTTGTGCTAAGTCGCTCAGATCAGCATTATTAAGACTAGGGTCACCGCGTCCCGCCACGCGCAAAGAAGTTAAATTAGGAAGAGTGCCAGTACCATAAACCGATGTTTGAATCCGGAACCAGGAGCCAAGCTGGTGTAGAGTAGCTGCTGTTGTCAGAAGTTTAGCATTCGAGGCGGGTATAAAATAGCGAGATGCTTCACGAGCGTAGAGAGTTTCAGTAGTAGCTAGAGGTTGAATCAAAATACCCCAACGCGATCGCGCTAATTGGGGACGCTCAATAATTGCTTCAATGGCAGACTCTAAATCTCTAGGGCAAATAGGCTTGCTAACCTCTGGCGTTTCCTTGGCTGTATTTGAAGTAGCAACTTGAGCGATTGCCAGATTTTGCCCAAATATTAAGGATACTCCTAGCAAAGAAAGCAACAATCTGGGAAGTTTACTTAAGCTGAGTATGCTGGCTGGGGGAATCGGCATAACAATATTTCTGAGTGAAGTTGAAGGCAACCCAGCTTTTATTCTTGAGTACGGCTACGACGAAATATGCCACTCATGACAATTCCTGTCACCACCATACCAATCAATCCCAGACCATTTAATAGCACGTAAATAGGTCTGAGTTGCTCACCAAGATAGGTGCCTTGATGAATTGATAGCATGAGTTGTGAATACTCCCTTGGCATACCAAACCAGCTATTTCCTATACGGTAGATTATCCCTGTAATAGCCGTGACTAAGAAGGGAAGGAAAATAATTGGTGCTAGTGTGCGGTGAAGTTTGCGAAGAGTACGCTTGTCCATGATCATCTATCCGAAATTCTAAATGGAGCTGAGAGTTTTGACCGCTAGTCAGTTTTCCTCGGATACAGCTTGCCCATGCTGTCGCTACAGTTTAGCCTAAAATAAATCTGCCCAAATAACTTTAATTTACTTCAAAGCTTGATTGCCAAACAATTGTAGGGTATCTGTCAAAAAAAATTGGGATAGTGCTTCATTAATTATCAAAACCCAATCTGCTCATTCAGTTAGTAATTAAAAATCTAGAATCAAAGTAGTGATTTGCTACTGGTTTCTTATATCCATAGGTTGAAAAAAAACTTGGTCACTTTACATCTACAGATTGATAAAATCACGCTGTCATAAAGTTAACCTGTATACAGTTCAAATAAAAGTATTCGATTCTTCACCGGAGGGGAGTTTTGCCGTTGTGACCCCTAGTTCAAACATCGAAGTAGAGCGATGTCAGATGTTGAGACGGTGCGAGAGCAATCAGCCAACTAGAGCAGTGTAGAGTTTTTATCGCTTCCTCTACTTTGCCACTACCAGGGGGGAATTAAACTTCCTATCAGAACGGTCTGAGGTATTGGATGCCTGTGGTGGAAAAATTAAGTAATCCCAATTAGTTTTAAGGAGTGTTACATGACAATTACGCCCGATCAGATACCACCTCAGTCACAGTCTAGAAAACCAGCTTTGGAGTCAGAAATGACGCCAAAACCACAGTATGACCGCCCTGAGTATCAGGGAAGTGGCAAGTTGCGTGGCAAAGTGGCTTTAGTTACTGGAGGGGACAGTGGCATCGGTCGCTCAGTAGCTGTTCTCTATGCTAAAGAGGGAGCTGATATTGCTATTGTTTACCTCGATGAGCATGAAGATGCCCAAGAAACCAAGCGTCTTGTAGAGGAACAGGGTCAAAAGTGCTTACTAATTGCCGGAGATATTAGTGGCGAAAAGTTTTGTCAGGAAGTCGTACAAAAGACGATTGATCAGTTGGGCAAACTTGATATTCTTGTCAATAACGCTGCGGAGCAGTATTTAGAAGAAAGCATCGAAAAAATTGACGCAGAACGCTTAGGAAGTATTTTCAGCACGAATATTTTCTCAATGTTTTACTTGAGTAAAGCTGCTCTCCCCCATTTTCAAGAGGGAAGTTCAATTATTAACACTACGTCGATTAATGCTTATAAGGGTAATACTTCTTTACTGAGCTACTCAACTACAAAAGGTGCTATTCTGGCTTTCACCCGCTCACTTTCTCAATCTCTTGTGGGTAAAGGAATTCGCGTTAATGGTGTAGCACCAGGTCCCATCTGGACTCCTTTTATTCCTGATGCTTTTCCTTCTGAAGGAGTCGAAGGTTTTGGTAAACAAGTGCCGATGAAGCGACCTGGTCAGCCAGTAGAAGTAGCGACTAGCTTTGTCTTTTTGGCTTCCGATGATTCCAGCTATTTTACTGGTCAGGTATTACATCCTAACGGTGGGGTTGTAGTTGGTGCTTAGCTTTATGAGCTATTGGCTCATTGATATTAGAGCATTAGATCTCACCTTAGTTGTACTGGGGTGGGGTCTTTTTTTCTGATGGTGATAGCTCTTGGCAATTGTGTACGTCACCGTCAGGCATTGTAGTACCGCTCAGGTTGGCTCCGTCGAGGTTGACATCACTCAAGTCGACTCCACTTAAATTAGCCCCACTGAGATTTGCATCGCTCAGGTTGGCTCCACTCAAGTCGGCATTGCTTAAGTCGGCACCGAATAAGTCAGACTTCCTCAAGTCAACCTGACTCAAGTCGGCTTGATTGAGGTTGACTCCCGGAAGAGGAACTCCACTTAAATTAATTCCGGAAAGGGAGACTTGAGGAGCCATTAAGTAAGCTCCAGCCGCTATGGGGTGGAATCCATCGGGAAACTTAGTCTGTTCGTCGTACACCGTTCTTTGCAAGTTGATTTTACTCAAATTAGCTTCGCTCAAGTCGGCTTCATATAAGCAGGCTCCACTTAGGTTTGTCCGATTGAGGTTGGCTCCAACTAAGTTGGCTCCTCGTAAGTCAGCTCCGATTAGGTTAGCTCCTTGTAGGTCAGCTCCATTGAGGTCTGCGCCCACTAAACCGGCAATCATCATTGTCACAGCCCTCAAATCCGCGCCAGTCAGGCTAGCTAAACTCAGGTTAGCTCCAATTAAGTTAGCGCCCATCATGTCAGCTCCGCTTAAATCAGCTAAGCGCAAGTTCGCACCCTCCAATTCTGCTCCTTGCAAGTTAGCTGTTGCCAGAGTGCTGTGACTCAGATTTGCCCTCCATAAGTTAATTTGACTCAGATTTGCCTCAGTGAAATCGGCACCACTAAGGTTGGCTTGTCTGAGATTAACTCTGCTCAGGTTGACCAAACAGAAATTTCTGTCTCCCGCTGCATATTTCCTTAAAAGTTGATCAGCGTTCATGGGTTATACCTTTGTTACTTTCTCGCCACCACGAGTCAAATCACTCAGCTCGAACCTGAAGAGTCAACCTCTGGTCAGCCTCATTTAGCAACAGTGAGTTTGTATCTACTTCACTACTCAATCTGTGGTTTTGATCTTATAAAATATTTATTCAGAGTAGGCGATCCATTTTACTGCAATTTTCTTTTTTTTGTGACAATTGTTCATCAATTTGCCCCCAGTTAACAGTACTTATCTTCTTGATTTATTCAGTTTTTTTAAAAGCTCACCCTGAAAGTCATATTCTCTACTTGCTAAAAAAGACAGAGAGGTCACTTAAACCTCTCAGTAATATTAGTTAAGTTGACCTAGTTGATTACTTGCTAGATGCCATTTCTTTTTGTAAACGGCTCTTGGCCTCTTTGAAGCGAGTAGCCATTTGCTCCATTTGCTGCTCACTCATGTTCTGGCGAATTTTAGCCAGCGCGTCGTTTTCTTCCTCACGAACGTGTTCTTTAACTGCTTTCTTAAGTTTTTGAACTTTATCCTTGAAGTTAGCCGCGCTGGGGTCGCTAGACTTAATGTCTTCTAGCATCTGCTTCATTTGAGTTTGTTCGTCGTACAACTCCTGGGTATTGTTATAGTAGCTCCGGAGTGCTGGGTAGACGATTTCTTCTTCTGCTTCGGCATGAGCGCTTAGATCTTTGTAAATCTGGCCGAAAAACTCTTGGATTTTTTGAGGTTCTTTGGCGTTCTCAATTTCCGAAAAGAGAGTCTCTACCTTACGGTGATCAGTCTGGATGAGTTCGATAATATTCATCTCATCTTTAGTGCGGGTTACTGCACCGCCGAATACTCCACTTAAGGCTGCAACCGCATCCTGTACACGACCCCAAACGCCTTGATCTGGATCTTTACCAGTCAGTTCACGAGTACCTAAGATCTCTAAGATTCCTTTGAGTTGTTCTTGGTGAGCGCGGTTTTCAAAGTTAACTGTATTCAAAGGTGTGATAGCTTCTTCAATGTCTGCACCTACCACTTGAGCAGCCTTATGAATGATCAGTCCAGACATGACCTGTCCGTGCTTGAGTAGCTCGTGCTGCGTAACCTTTTCATACATAGAGAACTCTTTGGAATCCATCATTTGCTGAGTCTTTTCGATCAGCTGCTGGATTTTGTCTTTCGGCTGAGCTTGGACGCCGTACTCAACAATTACTGTTTCCAGCACACCCATATTTTTCTGGTCGTCATCGAGCATTTCCCGCAGGCGCTCAGCAATTTCAGAATCAGTACAAGCTGAAATTAACTTTTGTTCATTGGCAATTATTTGATTTTGTATTGCCTTCATATCACCCAATTTTTCGGCGATCGCTGTGCGTTTTGTGTCTTCGAGTTTTACTGCCATTTCTACTTCCGTTTGTCAGTTTTTTGGGATGGTTTATTCTGTTTGTTTTAGTTTCTCCTATGGCTAAATTTATTTCTTCTTTCTCTTGGTAGATTCATCTTCGAGCTGAGCAAGCCTGAGAAAATATTTGTTTAAGCACTATTACTATTATTTTTTTGCTAACGATATGCAACAAAGATTACGCCTTTAGATAGATGTATTTTAATTGGAGAATTAAATGGCTCTGAAACATTAGATTGATTTATTATAAATTGGTGATCGTTTATTTATAGAAAACTTCCAAAGTCAACTCTTATAAAGTAATCATCACCAGACCCATAATCAGAAAATGTTACACTCCCCTATTTACAAGCTGAAATCTTGTTGTAATTAAGGAGCCAAAAATTTTGCAAACAAACTAGACAGCATTTCTAGATTCTATTAACTGATATGGAGAAACTAACTCTTCGAGATAGCAGCACAACAGGAGAATAGTTCGTGACACAAGAAGGAAATTCAGGAATTGGAGAACAGGCACTTAATAAAGTAGCGGAGCTTAGCTTATCGGCAAAACTTAATGACGCTGAGGTTATAGATGTTGATATCGAAAGCGACGCTCTAGGGCTGGTACAGGGAGAAATAGATTCGGTTACCGTCAGGGGTGAAGGCTTAGTCACACCACAAGACCTAAGACTTGAGGAATTACAACTACAAGCGGATAACATTGCCATCGATATTCTCAGCACCGCCCTAGGCAAAATTGAACTGAGTCATCCCATTGATGCTTCAGGTCGTCTCGTACTCACCACAGCAGATCTTAATCGTGCCTTAAACTCCGACTATCTACGCCAACAGGTCCGAAATTTAAAGATTCCTCTCAACAATCGAAGATTGATAATTGATTTACAGAAAGTAGAATGCAGCTTACCAAGCAAAGATAAACTTGTTATTCAGGCAAAGGTTATTGCTCATCTGGTTAATAAAACTCAAAAAGCTAACTTCAGAGTCGTACTTAGCATTCGGGATGGTGGAGAGTATATTGCATTTGAGCAGGGCCAGTATCTTGAGGGCGAAGACTTACCGATAGAACAAACAGCAGCTCTATTGACGAAAATTAATGAAATTTTGAGTCTACGCTATTTCCGTTATCAGGGTATGCTGCTACAGATGAAGCGGCTAGAGGTGGACACAGACCAAGTAACGGTTTGGATTAAAGCTCATGTTGAGCAGCTTCCTTCTGCGTAACCCTCTAGACGAGATACGATGATCTACTAGCGGGTCTATTGAGGAAGCAACTATGCCCAGAACTCAACGTAACGATAACTTTATCGACAAATCCTTCACGGTGATGGCAGATCTCATTCTAAAAATTCTGCCTACGAAGAAACAAGCTAAGGAAGCTTTTGTTTACTACCGAGATGGTATGTCAGCTCAAGCCGATGGTGAATATGCCGAAGCCCTCGATAACTATAACGAAGCTCTGACATTAGAAGAAGACCCCTACGACCGCAGCTATATTCTTTACAACATGGGGCTAATTTATGCCAGTAATGGTGAACACCAGAAGGCTTTAGATCTCTATCACGAGGCCTTAGAATGCTACCCTCGTATGACTCAAGCCCTCAACAATGTCGCCGTAATTTACCACTATCAGGGTGAACAAGCAAAGGTAGCCGGAGACGCAGATGCGGCTGAGGCTTTGTACGACCAAGCTGCTGAATATTGGAAACGGGCGATTCGCATTGCCCCCAACAACTACATTGAGGCACAAAACTGGCTGAAAGTTACAGGTCGTTCAGCGATGGATGTCTACTTTTAGCTTTAGCTATTGGTCGCTAATTGTTTGTTGTTAACAAATTACTAGCGACCAATTACTAGGAAATTCTGCCTTTTTAGCACCTCAAGGGTGTCAACCCCTAACCAATAAATAACTAACTAATCCTATGATTGACCGTGAGCAAGTACGCAAAGTCGCTAATCTCGCCCGCTTGGAAATGACACCACAGGAAGAAGAGCAGTTTGCAGGTCAGCTAAGTAATATTTTGGACTACTTTGAGCAGCTAAGTGAATTAGATACTGATGATGTACCACCAACTACACGGGCAATTGATGTCAGTAACGTGACTAGACCAGATGAGTTAAAACTATACCCTGATAGGGAAGCGATGCTCAAAGAAGCTCCCGAACAAGATGGTGACTACTTCAGAGTGCCAAAAATTCTCAATGAAGAGAGTTAAACATCCAAAAAAAGGTGATGAGGAGGAAACTATGGCTACAGGGATGCTTATCAATGGGCAATGGACTCACGAAGCCTATCAGCAAGATTCCCAAGGAAGATTTAAGCGGAATCCCACCAAGTTCCGTAACTGGGTAAGTACTGATGGTTCTACAGACTTTAAAGTCGAGTTAGGGCGCTACCATTTGTATGTTTCCTATGCCTGTCCTTGGGCGCATCGTACTCTGATAATGCAGAAATTAAAGGGTTTATCAGAGGCGATTACTGTTTCAATTGTTGACCCTTTTATGAATGAAGAGGGTTGGGAGTTCTCTGATGCTCCTGGTTGCATACCTGATACAGTTAACGGATCTCGCTATCTGCGGGAAGTGTATCTTAAAGCGGATCCTAACTGTACTGGACGGGTGACGGTGCCAATTCTTTGGGATAAGGAAACTAACACAATTGTAAATAATGAATCCCTCGAAATTATCCGGATGTTCGACACCGAGTTTACCGCAATTGCTCAGTCGGATGTTAGTTTCTATCCCGATAGTTTGCGTGAGAAAATTGATCAGGCAATTGACGCCATTTATGAGCCGATTAACAATGGCGTTTATCGGTCAGGGTTTGCCAAAACTCAAAATGCTTACGATGAAGCAGTAACGGAACTGTTCGAGGCTCTTGATTATTGGGAAGATATTTTAAGCAAGCAGCGTTATCTTTGTGGAGAGAGGCTGACTGAAGCTGATTGGTGTATGTTCACCACCCTGCTGCGCTTTGATCCTGTCTATTATGTCCATTTCAAGTGCAATTTGAGGCGCATAGTTGACTATCCCAATTTGTGGAATTATTTGAAAGACCTTTACCAGCAGCCAGGAGTGAAGGAAACTTGCAATCTTGATCATATCAAGCAGCACTATTACAAAAGCCATCCTTTTATTAATCCGAGTGGCATTGTGCCGAAAGGGCCGGTGATTAATTTTGAGGAACCTCATAACCGTGGATAGTTTGATGGTGCTATATTCCTAGTGCTACCCAGTGAAAATTATTGAAAGTGATCGACATTACTGATTGATAGATATTAGTAATCTACGATATTTCTGGCATTGTATCTCTTAATTAATGCCGGTTTAATTTTCCAACTTCCTCAGTTTTAAGAACCTCAATAAATAATAACTCCGGGTTATCAATGTTTAATCCCAGTAAAATTCTTATTGATGCTTTCGTGCGAGAACTCAAGGCAGGATACTACTCAGCTTATGGTGGTCTGAAGTCAGACTATGCCGACATTATTGGCTGGGTTGGCAATATGGCATTAGAAAATATCGCCAATAGTAATGCTCTGTATCATAATGTTGAACACACCGTCTTTGTGACTTTAGTAGGTCAAGAAATTTTGCGGGGTAAACATATTCGTGAAGGTGGAGTTTCCTGTGAGAACTGGTTGCATTTCGTGATTTCTCTGTTGTGTCACGATATCGGCTATGTCAAGGGAGTCTGTCGCCAGGATCGACCTGAGTTTCGAGTATATGCTATCGGAAAAGAGGATATTACCGTTACACTTCCCTTGGGTTCTACCGATGCTAGCTTGACTAATTATCATGTTGATCGGGGTAAGCTATTCATCGAAGAACGATTTGGTGGTCATAAACTCATTGATGCTCCCATCATCAAGGAAAATATTGAATTAACTCGCTTTCCTGTTCCTTTAGACTCTGACCATCAAGATACTGTCAATTATCCAGGTTTAGTGAGGGCGGCAGATCTAATTGGTCAACTTAGTGACCCCCGCTATTTAGATAAGACGGTTGCTTTATTCTACGAATTTGAAGAAATTGGTATGAATAAAGAGTTAGGTTATTGCCACCCAGATGAGCTGCGGCTCAATTATCCCAAATTTTACTGGAAGGTAGTCTATCCTTACATCCATCAAGCCCTAGGTTATCTGAGGCTAACTCAAGAAGGTAAACAAATTCTCGCCAATCTCTACGCCCATGTCTTTGAAGTGGAACATGAGTCGCATCTACAGCCTGTTTTGACCTACTAAAGCTAGCCGTTAGGCTTTATCCAAGGTGAAGGTTAAGTGGGTAATAGTTGCACTTGCTCCCAGAGAAGACGATAGAGTTGCAAGGGTAAGTCTTTTCCTTTGACCTGAACAGGTGCCATCTTCTGTAAAGGCAGAGTCCGATTTTCGAGTTTATTAAAAGTACTTTGGGAAATAAGGATCTCGTCAGCTTTGGCAACACTACAGATACGGCTAGCAACATTAGTAGTATCACCAATGGCTGCATACTGAATCAGTTTTTTTGAGCCAATGTTTCCCGCCGCCACTTTTCCTGTGTTGAGTCCAATATGAATTTTAATTTCTAAGTTACGCCGTTTTGCCCACTCTTGATTAAGACGGCATACCGCCCATTGCATAGCGATTGCTGCTTGAACAGCTTGATCCACGTCATTTTTTCGCTGGTAAGGAGCGCCCCAAACTGCTAGTAGGGCATCTCCAATATATTTTTCTAAAGTTCCTTCGTAAGGAAATACAATCTCCTCTACCATAATCTGGAAGTATTCATTGAGCATCTCAATTAATTGCCGAGGTTCCATTTGAGAAGACATTTCTGTAAAGCTGCTGATGTCACAAAACAGTACTGTTACTTCAGTGTCAATAATCTCTAAGTTACCTTCTTCTCTGAGCTTTTTGCTGACACTTTCGGGAAAGAAACGCTCAAGTTTATCGAGTAAAACCGCTTCTGCTTGCATCTGTTGGTAAAGTCGGGAATTTTCAATTGCGATCGCGGCTTGGTTCGCCAGACAAGCCAGAAACACAAGATCTTCGTCAGAGTAGACATTAACCAAGGATAAATGATCAACGTATAGTACCCCGATTACTACCTCCCGCTTTTTCAGGGGTACACACATTGAGGCATGGATACCTTGTTTGAGAATAGAGTCTGAATCTTTTAACTGTGGATCAAGGCAAGCATCAGCGGTTTTGATGGCATCTCCATTTTTGGCAACCAAATTGGTAATTCTTTTACTATAGAAGTTGTAGTCTGCTGTGATTCCTGACTTTGACTTGGCAGCTTGACGTTCAAGTACTCCTGTTGCTTGATTTACTAAGAGAATTGCCCCTCGATCTACATCCATGTTTTTGAACAGTTGGTCGAGAATTTTCTCTAACAGTTTCTCTGGTTCTTCAGGGGAAGAAAGCTGTTGACTAACTTTGAGCAAAGTATTTAATTTCGTAACTGCCTGTTGAGCAACATAGGGTGGTGCCAAACTAGGAACTGCCAAGTCTTGGTGCAGTAAGTTTTGCATAGCAATTTCTGTTTGCTCAGGTGAGAAGCATGTGACAATTGATATCTGAGTTTCTTCGAGATCTAGAGGATCCTGTCCAGAATTTTTGAGGGCCTCAACAAACTGGAAAACTATACCACCACAACGTATTAAGTCCCCGTCTTTGAGTTCGTAGTGGTCAATTACCACTCCGTTGACAAAGGTATGATTGAGGCTGTGCAAATCCCGAATAATAGCCTGAGTATCAGTAATCCCAATCTCTGCGTGTTTGCGGGAAAGACTCTTGTGGTTCACGACAATACTATTGTCTGCGTCGCGTCCAATGCTGTTGGTGCCAAAACTCAATTTGTGAGTTTTGGCATCAGGAGTTTTAGGCTCGGAGATTAGATATGGCACATCCTCTGCTCAGGGTTACTCAGGCTTAAATTTCTTACCCTACCTTAAATAGGGGACAAATCTTTTCTAGCACTTGCACCCCTAATAAAACTAAGATACCAAAACAATATTGTGGACAAAAAAATTCTTACCAAGTTTCCTGGATTAAGCAGTTCTAGTGATGGTTCAAATTCAAGGAGCGATCGCAAGTAATCAGGTCAACTATGCAACAGACAAAGTGCATACACCATAGCCAAAAAGTTTGGCATTGAAGCTCTTTGCCAAAAAAAATTCCTTACCAGGATCACCTAGTAAGAAAAATAAGTCTTGATAATCTTCCTATTCAAACGGAGAGGGGGGGATTCGAACCCCCGATGGTTGTGACACCATAACAGATTTCGAGTCTGCCGCATTCAACCGCTCTGCCACCTCTCCTCTTAGAGGAGGTATCCTCAGTTATTCTACTGACATCCAGCAAGATTTACTAGCACTTTACAACAACGGGCTATCTTTATTGATTCTCTCAAGAGTTGTTTGAAAATCATCTTGAGGTGTCCACTGGATAGCACCATCACGTCCAGCCCAGTAGAGTGTAATTCCAGCTTTTTGCAGTAGCTGTGCTGTTTCTTGATTCACCGTCTCGGATGAAGCAATCGCCACTTTCGGTTTCAGGGCATCTAAAAATTCCGGTGTTAGGCTGTCTCCAGACCAATAAAGTACTTGCATTTGAGGGAGGTTCTCGCTTGCTACTAACTTTTGCTGCAAAGCTGGCTCGCTTTTTCCTAGAAGCAACCAATTTTGATTACGCAGTTGTAGTTGCAGTACTGATGGTTCAATATTGATCAATTTAAGAGTAGTAGAGGCAACAGAAATTGTTTCACCTGTTGACAGGGACTGATAGTTACCCTTTTGAGACTTAACTGTACTAACAATGTAGTCGTGGTAAGCGGTAGATTCTCGATCCTGAGTATCGCTTGACGGAGGTTGTGAAGCGGCAGTATCGTAAAACTTCTTGACTGATAAACTTTCTAATATAGGAACCCAGCCACTTCTAAGGCGAGGTTGCATATCTAAGGCAATAGCCCAGTCGAGGTGATTAACTCCTTGCTGTCGCAGAAACGGTAACACGACAAAAGTGGCTGTTTCTGCTTCTCCACTATTCAATAGGGCAACTCTATTCCTGTCTTGAACTACTAAAATTTGTTCTTGGTTACCAGCTAGAATGGTTACTTGCAACTGTGCTACCTTGGTTTGCCATCCAGGAAGTATCACTAAGGTCAGTGCGATGCCACTCAGTAGCCACCAGTGATTGCGCCATTTTCGGTTAATACTGGTGAATCCAAGCAATCCGTACAATAACAGCAGTTGCCATAAGGAAATTTGTCCAACAGCGATGGAACTCCCTGGCAAATTGTTAAAAAATTCCACTAAATTCATCAATAACTGAGTTGGATAGTAGAGCAGCCAAGCCAAGCTACTTCCCACACTGGATGATACTAGTGCTGCCGCTGTACTAATAACACCACCCAAACTGATGAGAGCGATTAAAGGAGAACAAGTTATGTTAGCTGCAACACTGTAGGGAGCAATTTTGTAAAAAACATAGAGTTGTAGTGGTAATGTCCATAAGGAAGCAGCTAGCGAAACTGCAATCAGGGAAGCGATTGTGGATGGTAGCCAGTCTAACTTCTTGGTCAGCATTGGTGCTGTTACTAATAATCCTAGCGTTGCCAAAAAGCTCAACTGAAATCCCAAATCCCAAATCCAAAGAGGATTCCACAACAACAAAATAGTTGCTGCTACTAGCAGTGAACCCAAAGGTTTAACCTGGCGTTGGGTTACTAAAGCTACTAATGCCCCCAATCCCATAATTGCTGCTCGCATCACCGAGGGCTGTAGACCGGTTAATCCTACATAGACGATTAGGGTACTTAGTCCAATGCCAAATTGGGTTCGTGTTCCCCAACGCCTCGTTAATGCCAAAACTAAACCCAAAATCAGAGAAATATGAAATCCAGAGGCTGCTAGTACATGAGCTAAGCCAGCCTCGATAAACTGGTCACGTATATCGTAGGGTAAGTCAACAGCACGACGACCCAAGACCATAGAACTTACAAGCTGCCCCTTCGGGCTACCTAACGAGCGCATTTGTGAACGGATAATTCGCTCTCTAACCATCCACCATCCCCAAGGTTTTTCTTGACTTTCGTCGGGGAAGCTGACCTGACGCCCACTCATACCAGCAAAAGCGCCTTCTCGAGCCAGGTACGCTTGAAAATCAAAAGCCCCTGGATTTTTGGCTGGTTTGGGTTCATATAAAATGCCGGTAATAGCAATTATTTGACCGGGATAGAGACTGGTAGCTTGAAGCAGTGGAACTGTTACGTATAACTTGCCGCTGACTCCCTTACTAATTGCACCGTTCTTGTCCTGACTTTTTAGTTCACTCAGTTGCTTTGCTTCTAACCAGAATTGTCCTCGTCCGCTGCGTGTAAGGCGAGGTATGCTCTCAACTTCCCCTTGAATGGTGATAAATTGCGCTGGTGTTGTGCCACTACCTGACTGGGCGAACTGGCTGATATCATTCAGTTCTGGTTGCGGCATTCTTGCTTGGAAATAGATAACCGCTAGGGATCCAACAAGTCCTGCTGCTAGCCAGAGCCTGGGCTTTGGTCCTGTTCGCCAAAGTCGGGGTAAGGTAATTGCGGCTACTATCCCGAATACAGCTAGTACCGTAACCATTATGAAAGACTCTGTCCAGCGATTAGCAGGAGTAAGTAATCCCAGGCTAGCTGTAGAAAGTAGACCAATAATATAAGCCAAACTCAGTAGAGCACCACTGGCAGGATTCATCTGACTGCTCAACCCAACTTCTAACCTAATACTCTATTAAAGATAGAACGCAACACTAGTAAGTTACGAATACTAGAAAGCGCACCTTGATTCCTCTCCTTAATAGGAGAGCTTGCCAGCGCAAGCTTAGCTACTGACTCTTCGACTACACAACAGGGGTACTGTGGTAATCAGATTTTCTTAAAAGAGGGAACTCAAGATTTTCTCTCTGTTGTAAGTAGAGTTGAGCCGCTCGCCGTGCTAAATTGCGAATTCTACCAATGTAGAGAGTCCTCTCCGTGACTGAAATGACGCCTCTGGCATCAAGTAAGTTGAACGTATGAGAGCATTTCAGGACGTAGTCAAGTGTGGGGAGAACTAGCCTTTGTTTGCTCAGTTTCTCTGCTTCCTGCTCGTAGAGACTAAACAAAGTGAACAGCAAGTCGGGGTTAGAAGCCTCAAAGTTATAGGTACATTGTTCAATTTCTCCCTGAAGATGAACATCTCCATAGCTAATTTGCTCGTTCCAGCGAATTTTAGTAAAAGCATCGACTTCTTGCAGATACATGACTAGTCGCTCTAGACCATAGGTAATTTCTATGGATACGGGATGACAATCAATCCCGCCACACTGCTGGAAGTAAGTGAATTGAGTAATTTCCATTCCATCGAGCCAAACTTCCCAGCCGACGCCCCAAGCTCCTAGCGTCGGGGATTCCCAATTATCTTCTACAAATCTAATGTCGTGGTCTTCAGGATTGATTCCTAATGCCCTGAGGGAACTTAGATAAATTTCCTGGATGTTATCTGGTGAAGGTTTGATCAATACCTGGTACTGGTAGTAGTGCTGATAGCGATTCGGGTTTTCGCCGTAGCGCCCATCTGTGGGTCGTCTGCACGGTTCTACGTAAGCTACCGACCAAGGCTCAGGACCAATTGCTCTCAAGAATGTGTGTGGATTCATGGTGCCAGCACCTTTTTCTGTGTCATAGGGTTGGGCAATCAGGCAACCGCGATTACTCCAGAACTGATTGAGCGTAGCAATCACTGACTGAAAATTCACGTCTAACCTCCACTTATGTATTCTCACAACATCTAATCTCATTTCCATTGTCCCGTAAATGCATTGTCATATCTACGTTTGAGACTTCAGGAAAATATTTTCCCAAAAAAGGTTGACAAGAAAGAGAAAGGAGGATTATATTAGTAAAGCGCTTGAGGGGAAGACAAACGACTCCCAAGCCCCGAACCTAGACAAAGCAATAGTTTGAAAGCTTTAAAAGAGCATTGGCACTCGTCAAGTAAATTGAAAGTGAAAGGGTTAGCCCTGACACTAGCATAAGAGATAACGAGAGAACCAGGAACTAGAAGCGCAAGCAACTGGAACCACAAATTCTCAAAAACAACACGGAGAGTTTGATCCTGGCTCAGGATGAACGCTGGCGGTATGCCTAACACATGCAAGTCGAACGCACCTTTCGGGGTGAGTGGCGGACGGGTGAGTAACGCGTGAGAATCTGCCTTTTGGTCGGGGACAACCACTGGAAACGGTGGCTAATACCGGATGTGCCTACGGGTGAAAGATTTATTGCCAAAAGAGGAGCTCGCGTCTGATTAGCTAGTTGGTGGGGTAAAGGCTTACCAAGGCAGCGATCAGTAGCTGGTCTGAGAGGACGATCAGCCACACTGGGACTGAGACACGGCCCAGACTCCTACGGGAGGCAGCAGTGGGGAATTTTCCGCAATGGGCGAAAGCCTGACGGAGCAATACCGCGTGAGGGAGGAAGGCTCTTGGGTCGTAAACCTCTTTTGTCAGGGAAGAACACAATGACGGTACCTGACGAATCAGCATCGGCTAACTCCGTGCCAGCAGCCGCGGTAATACGGAGGATGCAAGCGTTATCCGGAATTATTGGGCGTAAAGCGTCCGCAGGTGGCTTGTCAAGTCTGCTGTCAAAGACTGGGGCTTAACTCCGGGCAGGCAGTGGAAACTGACAGGCTAGAGTGCAGGAGGGGTAGAGGGAATTCCCGGTGTAGCGGTGAAATGCGTAGATATCGGGAAGAACATCGGTGGCGAAGGCGCTCTACTGGACTGCAACTGACACTCAGGGACGAAAGCTAGGGGAGCGAATGGGATTAGATACCCCAGTAGTCCTAGCCGTAAACGATGGATACTAGGTGTGGCTTGTATCGACCCGAGCCGTGCCGTAGCTAACGCGTTAAGTATCCCGCCTGGGGAGTACGCGCGCAAGCGTGAAACTCAAAGGAATTGACGGGGGCCCGCACAAGCGGTGGAGTATGTGGTTTAATTCGATGCAACGCGAAGAACCTTACCAGGGCTTGACATGTCGCGAATCTCCGGGAAACTGGGGAGTGCCTTCGGGAGCGCGAACACAGGTGGTGCATGGCTGTCGTCAGCTCGTGTCGTGAGATGTTGGGTTAAGTCCCGCAACGAGCGCAACCCTCGTTTTTAGTTGCCAGCACTTCGGGTGGGCACTCTAGAGAGACTGCCGGTGACAAACCGGAGGAAGGTGGGGATGACGTCAAGTCAGCATGCCCCTTACGTCCTGGGCTACACACGTACTACAATGGTAGGGACAGAGGGCAGCGAACTCGCGAGAGTCAGCGAATCCCGTAAACCCTGCCTCAGTTCAGATTGCAGGCTGCAACTCGCCTGCATGAAGGAGGAATCGCTAGTAATCGCAGGTCAGCATACTGCGGTGAATCCGTTCCCGGGCCTTGTACACACCGCCCGTCACACCATGGAAGCTGGCCACGCCCGAAGTCGTTACCCTAACCTTTCGAGGAGGGGGACGCCGAAGGCAGGGTTGGTGACTGGGGTGAAGTCGTAACAAGGTAGCCGTACCGGAAGGTGTGGCTGGATCACCTCCTTTTTAGGGAGACCTAACTAGTCAGCAACTAAACCCAAATGAAGGTAGCTGAACTAGAGATTAAGGTCGGCCGAGTGTCAATCTCAAAGCTTTCAAACTATTAACTGGTTCGGTTGAAACTCTCTTGAGTGATTAACCAACTATTCCCGGTAACATGGGCTATTAGCTCAGGTGGTTAGAGCGCACCCCTGATAAGGGTGAGGTCCCTGGTTCGAGTCCAGGATGGCCCACCTCAACTGGGAGTGATAGAAGTTCTTCTAGCTTTATCAAACGGCAGCTAAGTCAATCATTGAGCTGCTCTCGAACCAAACTTTGGAGCAATTAGAATTCAGCACCTTTACTGAGACGAAAGTTCAGTGGAATGCTGGATGCTAAATCCAGTCAGCACCTTGAAAACTGCATAGCAATTATTGTGGTCAAAATTTCTGTCAAGTGACGCTCTTGCCCTTGAGGCAAGGAAGTTAACTAGAGAAAAGAGACAAACCAATGTGGTCAAGCTACAAAGGGCTAATGGTGGATACCTAGGCACACAGAGGCGATGAAGGACGTAGCAACCGACGATACGCTCCGGGGAGCTGGAAGCAAGCTTTGAGCCGGAGGTTTCCGAATGGGGCAACCCTAAGTACTGCTCAACGAATCCATAAGTGAGCAAGAGCGAACCCAGTGAACTGAAACATCTTAGTAGCTGGAGGAAAAGAAAGCAACAGCGATTCCCTGAGTAGCGGCGAGCGAAACGGGAAGTAGCCTAAACCACCTAGTATTCTAGGTGGGGTCGTGGGACAGCGACACTAGAGACGTGAGGTTAGAGGAAGCAGTTGAATGCTGCACCAGAGGAGGTGAAAGTCCTGTACTCGAAAGCCAAGTTTCTCTTAGCTGTATCCCGAGTAGCACGGGGCACGTGAAATCCCGTGTGAATCCGCGAGGACCACCTCGTAAGGCTAAATACTCCTGTGTGACCGATAGCGAAACAGTACCGCGAGGGAAAGGTGAAAAGAACCCCGGAAGGGGAGTGAAATAGAACCTGAAACCATTAGCCTACAAGCAATGGGAGGACGATTCAACGTCTGACCGTGTGCCTGTTGAAGAATGAGCCGGCGACTTACAGGTCGTGGCAGGTTAAGGCGAAAATGCCGCAGCCAAAGCGAAAGCGAGTCCGAATAGGGCGTAATGTCACGGTTTG
>NZ_JBQWMT010000001.1:0-2045000 GCF_052546295.1 Symploca atlantica LB2515 | reverse complement strand
AAAATTCCCTCCCCAACTTCCAGGATAGAAACATCAAAAGTCCCCCCTCCCAAGTCGAATACCAGGATCGTCTGACGTTCTTGTCGATCCAAACCATACGCCAAAGAAGCGGCAGTTGGTTCATTGAGAATACGCAAAACCTCTAAACCAGCAATTCGCCCAGCATCTCGCGTTGCTTGCCGTTGAGAATCATTAAAATAAGCAGGAACCGTGATCACTGCCCCTGTCACCGGCTCTCCTAAATAGCGACTTACTTCATCCGCTAACTTGCGCAGCACCATCGCTGAAATCTCTTCGGGAGCAAATTCCTTTTTCAAGCGAGGACACCTAATTTTTAGGTTGCCATCTTCATCTCGGCGAATGGTGTAGGGTACTCGCTTGGACTCTGGACTCACTTCAGAATATTTGCGCCCGATAAACCGCTTAACTCCATAAAAAGTATTCTGAGGGTTAAGTACCGCTTGGCGGCGTGCCATCTGCCCAACTAGCAGTTCCCCATCCTTACTGAAGCCAACCACTGAAGGTGTCGTCCGCATTCCTTCTGCATTGGCAATTACAACCGGCTTGCCGCCCTCCATGACCGCTACCACAGAGTTTGTTGTACCCAGGTCAATGCCGACTACCTTGCCCATGCGTGCTTTTATCTCCTCTCGCTTTTGGTGCTGACTTGGTCACTGCTGACAATTGGTTATTTGCGACCGGATATTTGCCAAATATAACCACAAATAAGCCTTCACTGTCAGCTGCTGTGATTTGTGCATTGAAGTGCTGAACCTATTGTATCTAACGGGGTAGAGTTTGAGATAAGCACAACATTAGCTTGCAAAAGGCCGCGGCAATTGACCAAAGGGCAAGATGGCTGTTCTTTATCCTCTTCTGGGAGCATCTTATCTCCATCTCAAGCTCAAGTATCTTTTGCTGGAGGTAGATACCAACCAATAAAATAGGCAGTTTTCAGAACTAATCTGAGAGTTCTATATTTATTTTGGTAAAAATGCCAATAAATCATCGCCTTTACCAAACTAGCTACCAACATTTGCTAATGTCAATTAATTCACTTTTCGTCAACCTTAAAATCCAACGTTTTAACAAAAAACATAATAAGATATTCTGGAAATTGTTTGAGACTTAATTAAAAAGCAACTTTGCTCCTTTGAAAATAACTTAGATAAGTAGCTTTCCTGATAGTGAATAAGGACGGTTCCAGCATAGCTGAATAAACAGTTACTTTGCTCCTGTAGCTGTAATTTATCTTTAGAGCCTAGTGCAATGCTAGGATCACATTTGCCGAATCTGGTTAAGTATAAATGGCAGAAACACTTTTATTCAATGCTCTACGCGAAGCCGTTGATGAAGAAATGGCACGTGATCAAGTTGTATTTGTTCTCGGTGAGGATGTCGGTCACTACGGCGGTTCCTATAAAGTCACTAAAGGTTTATACGAAAAATACGGCGAACTGAGGGTTCTTGACACTCCCATTGCCGAAAATAGCTTCACGGGGATGGCTGTCGGTGCTGCAATGACCGGTTTGCGGCCAATCATCGAAGGTATGAATATGGGATTTTTACTCCTTGCCTTCAACCAAATTGCCAACAACGCAGGGATGTTACGCTACACTTCCGGCGGCAACTTCAAAATTCCCTTGGTAATTCGAGGGCCTGGTGGTGTAGGACGTCAACTAGGTGCCGAACACTCCCAGAGACTAGAAGCCTACTTCCAGGCAGTACCAGGTCTAAAAATAGTTGCCTGCTCAACACCCTACAACGCCAAAGGCTTGCTCAAATCAGCCATCCGTGATGATAATCCCGTTTTGTTCTTTGAACATGTCCTACTCTACAACCTCAAAGAAGACCTACCAGAAGAAGAGTACCTACTACCCCTCGACAAAGCAGAAGTAGTAAGAACAGGCAAAGATGTGACCATCCTCACCTACTCGCGGATGCGCCACCATGTGATGCAAGCAACGAGTCAGTTGGAAAAAGAGGGGTTCGACCCAGAGGTAATTGACCTAATCTCCCTCAAACCTCTAGACTTTGACACTATTGGCGCTTCTATTAGCAAAACCCACCGGGTAATTATTGTTGAAGAATGTATGAAAACTGGTGGCATAGCTGCCGAATTGACGGCATCGATTAATGAAAGATTATTTGATGAACTAGACGCACCAGTGCTGCGACTGTCTTCTCAGGATATACCCACGCCTTACAACGGCACTCTGGAAAACTTAACGATTGTGCAGCCCCAGAAAATTGTCGAGGGTGTAAAGAAGATGATGGAACTGCGGGTGTAATCTTTCCCTTCAGCAACCACTACCCCAGCTAAAGCAAAAATTTAGCTGGGGTTTGCCAACAATTTAGCAGCTTGCCCAAATAAAAAATGAACGAATTTTTGATAAAAAAGTAGCAATATCAAGTCTCAAAGACCAGCAAAGCTTTCCCCTGCCAGCCTCTAGATTTACGAAATTACTAAAAAGTAAATATTTAGCCAAAAGCAGTATAAAAAAATGTAAAGTAAGAAACAAATCAGCAATTTGTGACTAAATACCGCTTACAAGAGTTAGATATATAAACAATTCAGAGCCTTGGGATTTCATTCATGCAACGACAACGTTTATTACTAGCCTTAATTCTAGTCCTCGTGATTGCTGCAATCACAGTACTAGTAAAGATTCCCATACGTTTAGGACTAGATTTGCAAGGAGGTGCACAACTAACAGTTCAGATTAAGACTACAGAAGATATTAAAACAGTTACAGAGCAGCAACTAGAAGCAGTTCAAAGCGTTATCGAGCGTCGAGTCAACGGACTCGGAGTATCAGAATCAGTAGTACAAAGTGTTGGCAAAGATCAAATTTTGGTGCAGTTACCCGGTGTCAATGACCCCAAAGAAGCTGAACGAGTACTAGGAGGCACCGCTCAGTTAGACTTCCGCCGCGAACTTAGCAAACCAGAGATCAAAGTTCAACTAAATATTCGACAACAAGAACTGGTTCAATTATTAGCAAAGCAACAATTAGAACCTCAAGGAGAGCGCTCAGAAAGTATTCCTATCTCGGCTGAGATCGAGGAAAAAAAAGCGGAAATTGCCGAGCTGAATAACGCTCTTTATGAAAGTACCCCTCTAACCGGCAAAAACCTCAGAAATGCTCGTGCAGAACTAGATTCAGGAGGCAACAGTTGGAGTGTAGGACTTAGCTTCGATAGCCGTGGCGCCGAACTGTTTGCTGAGCTCACTAAAAGCATCGCTGGTACTGGACGTACCCTCGGTATTTTCTTGGATAACGAACTAATCAGCTCACCAATAGTTGATGCTAGGTATGCCCAAGATGGTATTAGTGGCGGAAGTGCCGAAATCAACGGCAACTTTACAGCACCGCAAGCCAGAGAATTAGCTCTTCAACTCGAGGGTGGTGCCTTACCGTTGCCCGTGGAAATTGTAGAGAATCGTACTGTAGGGGCAACTCTTGGTCAAGACAGCATCCAAAGCAGTATTTATGCAGCGATTGGCGGTCTGATTTTAGTACTAATTTTTATGATTTTCTACTACCGACTCCCAGGTGTGATTGCCGATGTTGCTCTAGTAATTTACGCCTTGCTGACAGTAGCAGCCTTTGCCCTACTAGGTGTAACCTTAACCCTACCCGGAATTGCTGGTTTTATCCTAAGCATCGGCATGGCAGTTGATGCTAATGTACTAATCTTTGAACGAACACGAGAAGAACTAAGAGCCGGGAAGAGCTTGTATCGCTCGGTTGAATCGGGCTTTTATCGAGCATTTTCTAGCATTTTGGACTCTAACGTGACAACATTAATTGCTTGCAGCGTACTTTTTTGGTTAGGCTCTGGTTTAGTAAAAGGCTTTGCGCTAACCTTGGCAATCGGGGTAGCCGTGAGTATGTTTACCGCCCTTACTTGCAGCCGTACCTTAATGCTATTAACAGTTTTGGGATTTCCCAGAGTTCGCCAGAGGCCGGAACTTTTTTGTCCTAATCTACCGGCATCAGCTAAATCATAGGCGGAGGGGTCAACATGAAACTAAACATAATCAAACAGCGCTCAGTTTGGTGGGGTATTTCTACGGCGATTATCCTTGCCGGCATTTTATCAATGGTGATTTCCACCATACAGCTAGGCTCCCCATTACGTCTGGGTCTGGATTTTGTCGGCGGTACACGGCTGCAAATTGAACGAGACTGTAACCAACCCGGAAACTGCGACAAACCAGTTGATTTGTCTGCTGTTCGAGAAGTGATGACAGCACAAGGTCTGGGTAACAGTAGTATCCAACTCTTAGGGCAAAACCAGCAAGCACTGACAATTCGGACAAAAACCCTAGATGTTGAGCAACGCACCCAATTACAAAATGCTCTTTCCGATCGCTTAGGCGCTTTTGATCCTCAAGCCACCCAAATTGATACTGTTGGCCCAGCTTTGGGACAGCAGTTATTTACTTCTGGCTTACTGGCTTTGCTCCTCTCTTTTGTCGGTATTTTCATCTATCTCTCTTTCCGCTTTCAGTTAGACTATGCCTTCTTTGCCTTTATTGCCCTATTCCACGACGTTTTTATCACCCTGGGGATTTTCTCCATCTTAGGTTTGGTGCTAGGAGTAGAGGTCAATAGTTTATTTGTGGTGGCTCTGTTGACGATTATTGGCTTCTCAGTCAACGATACCGTGGTAATTTATGACCGAGTGCGGGAGGTAATTAGTCTCAACCCAGAAGAGCATATTGACCAAGTTGTAGACGATGCCGTAAATCAAACTCTGGCACGCTCAATCAATACAACTCTGACTACGCTGCTAACTTTGACCTCAATCTTTATCTTTGGGGGAGAAACCCTGAAGTACTTTTCCTTAGCACTAATTATTGGCTTTGCCGCTGGTGCTTATTCGAGTATTTTTATTGCCAGTACGCTGTTAGCTTGGTGGAGAGAAAAAAACGGCAAAGCTCAGGCATTACCAGTCGTAGAAGCTGAGTTCTCCGACGAAACCTAACAAAAGGTTACTCTGTAACTAATGAATCAGCAAGACGCTCCCAAACCTGAAACAACGAAGGCAGAGCTTGACCCCATCTTCAAGGCGCAGGTAAAACGGTTACACCAGCTCAATGTCTATGGTCGATGGTTACTTGTGAGCATCCTGTGGATAACTCTTGGTCCTTTAAGTGTTTGGGGTTGGCGTTATGAAATTTCTCTGTTGCGATCGCATTTTACTTGGGCAGCAGTCAGGTATGGCATTCTCTACAACCGTTTGCCAGTCATGGGTATGGTCATTTGTGTTGCCATGACTACCTCTGTCCTAGTTTGGCAGAGTCGCAATATTTTATGGGGAATGCCCCCTGCTGAACAAAAGCTTCTAGAGCAACAGGTACAGCGAATTAGTCAACAAGGGTCCAGTCACCCTCTATGGAAGTGGGTTTGTAAATCTTGAGAGCCAGAAACTGCCCTATTTGCCACTTAGGCAATTAGCCACGGTAGCCAGATTGCTAAACTAAGTAAACTAGCAAACAGCACAGGCACAGTTAGCATCAAAGCAAACCGAAAGTACTGATACCAGCCGAGGTGGAATCCTTGACGCTTCAAGACTTGGAAGCACAACAGAGTCGAAAGACTGCCAATTGGTGTGACTTTAGCTCCAATACTGCAACCAATCACATTAGCGTATACCATCAACTCTTGCAGGGCTGCATTAATCCCAGTTAGCTCTTGAATCGCCTGGGCATTAATCAAGATCGCGAAAATATTGTTGAGTACACCAGATAGCAAAGTCGCTAGAAAACCGATACCAGCAGCAGCAATAGTCAATCCCCAGCCAGAAAATATCTCCAACCACTGGCGGCAGAGATGACTCACACCTACATAGTCCCAAGCGATGGTGATTAAAGGCATCGCCAATATCAACAACATCAATTGCCAGGGTGCTTCACGCCAAAGCTGGCGGAGAGAAATTATTGGGGTGGTACGTTTAGCAAACCAACGCCCCGCCAGTGCTAGCATGAGCAAAACACCAAGAGCAGTAATTAAGGAAATCGGTACGCCTAGAGGTTCAGCCCAATAGCAGCCAATTAGCAGTAATCCTAGAACGACAAAGCTCCATTGACAGATCAGAGGATCACGAATCGCACTAGCTGGTAGAGGCAACAGATCTCGATTATAGATACGTGGGATATCTCGGTCAAAGTAGAAGCAAAGAACCGCTAAACTGCTAATGATCGCCACACAACTCACCGGAACCATCACCATGGTGTAGCGCAGCCAGGAAATATGGAAATAGTCAACAGAGATAAGATTAACCAGATTGCTAATCGGTAGAGACAAACTAGCAGTATCGGCAATAAAACTAGTAGCAAAGACAAATACCAACGTTGCTTGGGAACTAAAGCCAAGTGCCAAGAGCATTTCCATCACAACGGCACTCCAGAATAAGGCTGTGGTGAAATTGCTCAAAAAAACTGTGATTAACGCCCCGAATAATACTACTAGCAAAAAAAGTAGACGCCCGTTACCAAAACCCCAGTAAGCCAGATGAAGCCCTAGCCAACGGAAAAAACCCGCTTGCTCCAAGACGTGGGAAATAATGACCAGGGAAATGAGGGTAATAGTAGAGTTGGGGATAATTGCTGCAATAGTCACCGCCTCCGGCGCCTGAGTCGTTGGGTGAAGTTGGCTGTCTTGCCATCAGGGACGATTCTTGAGCCATATTTTTTAGCATAAACTTGGGTAAATTCGGCACCGAATAAGAAAATTTGAGACGAATAGTAAACCCAAGCCAAAAGTACCATCAGAGAACCAGCAGCACCGTAGGTAGAACCGAGACTACCTGTTCCCAGATACCACCCCAACAACCAATTACCGATAGTGAAGAACAAAGCAGTGATGATCGCTCCCATCCATACATCTCTCCAGGCAATTTTGGCGTCCGGCAAAAACTTATAAATTATCGCAAATAATAGAATGATCAAGCTAAACGAGAGGGCATAGTTAAGAATCTGCCAGAGGAAGCCGAAACCAGGAAGCAAAGCGCTTTGATATTTGCTCAATACTGAAAGAAAAGCACTCAAAGCCATAAACACAAGTAGAAAGATGCCGATACTCAGCACCATGAGAAAGGAAAGCAGGCGTTTAGTGATAAAATTCTTAATTCCTGCTCCCGACTTAGGCTGGACATTCCAAACAGTGTTCAGGGCATCTTGGAGCTGAGCAAATACCCCAGAAGCACCAAATAAGAGAACCCCAATACTAATCAGAGAAGCAACACTACTGATATCGGGTTGATTAGCATTATCTAGCGCACTTTGGATTAATTCTGCGGCACTAGTACCTACTACTCCCTGAATTTGGCCAACAATTTCCCCTCTAGCTGCGGCTTTGCCAAAAATTAAACCAGCAGTTGCGATCGCAATTACCAGCAGTGGTGCCAAGGAAAAAACCGTATAGTAAGCTAACGCCGCTGCTAGCCTAGAGGCTTTATCCTTCTGCCATTCTTGAAACGTTTCTTTGAGCAGTTTGAAAATAATCTTGGGATTGATCACAAAAACTCGCACTCCGGTAGTATTTTTCCAGTTTCAGCCTCGCCCTCGCCCATTCCGTCCTTATTTTGCCCTAGTGACTTCAGGAAGGAATTCGGCGTGCTCATCGAGGATGATTCTCGAACCATACCTTATAGCCTAAACCTGGGTAAATTCTGCCCCAAAAATCTGAGCTGAATAATTTGTTTACATTTTTGCTCCCTCAAAGGAAGTATCTTTTAACTTTGCTTTGGAAAAGTCAGTACATCCAATTTTGGCGCGAGTGAAGGTAGCATTCGTTAAATCAGCTCCCTTAAAACTTGTACACTCAGTAGCAAACAATACGATAAATGATAGGATTGCCGTAAAAGCTAGCAATGGCAGAAGACTATCATTCATCAAGAATACCAATATTATAAAAGTAACTGTTACTCCAGAGGTAGCTACAATCAGTGCTTTTTTTACGAGAAGTTGCTTAGGAGTTATTTTAAATAGAAAAATTCCTAGGAAAAACCCTAAAAGAGATATAATCCAACCAACTATCCAATTAGATTCAGGCATTGATGTGTTGAATCCTAGTTCGCGGTAAAGACCGCTTTTATAAAGAAAACTAAATACATTAAACAGGTATTTTCGACTAAATAGCACTAATAGAAAAGTAACTATAGTAGCTGGAGTCCCTCCCCAAACTGAGGTATTGATCAAACTTATTTTAATAGGAATATTTTGCATAAGAGGCTTAAGTGTGATTAAAATTTTGTACAAAAGTAACGCACCTAAAAAGATGGTAATTGTTAATAACCAATAATCTACATCAGCAATAGGTCTTATCGTAGGCATTATTTTTGTTAAGAAATATTTTAGGGTATTTCCTCCTTCTAAGAATGAGAAGGAGGGGTTGGATGAAGAGAAAGCGGAGATCACATTTGCCATATCATTTGAAATACCGAACAAAAAGAATGTTAAAGTCATTAAGCCGACTTCTATAAAAAAAATCAGTTTTGGTACTCGCATCCCACAGATAGCATGACTGAAGTTAGCATTTCTAAGAATTGCCTTACGAAAGTTTGCACCTCGGATATCTATATAGCTGAAGTCGGCTCCTGACAAATCTTGTCTCTTAAATGAGTGTCCTCGGAAATCCTTGTCAAGGAAGTTATCAGACATACATGTAAAAAGCTGAGTGTGTTCTACTCAGTTATGGCATAGGTGACGAAGGCGAAAATCAGGTAGTATCACAAGTGGGAGTTGGCTTCACCTTGACGGGAATTTTGCCATTGCTCCTCAACAAAGCTCGCTAAGCCTTATCCTAGAAAGTCTGATTGATTTGATACTTTTTTATGCCTGTAATTAGCCGCCCCCCCGCAGTAAGTGCATTTCCGCTCACAGCTGTTGTGGGGCAAGAGGCGATTAAACTTGCTCTATTGTTGGCAGCGATTGACCCTGGACTAGGGGGTGTAGCGATCGCTGGACGTCGTGGCACAGCTAAATCCGTGATGGCCAGAGCGCTTTATACCCTGCTACCACCAATTGAAGTAGTCAAAGATTCTCTATCTAACTGTGACCCAACCAAGCCCCAAGAATGGGATGACCAGACCAAAGCCCTGTATAGTACAACCGATAACCTGCCCACGGAGGTAATTCCGGCTCCCTTCGTACAAATTCCCCTGGGAGTTACCGAAGACCGACTGCTAGGTTCAGTGGATGTGGAAAAGTCCGTAAAACAGGGAGAAGCCGTATTTCAACCAGGGTTATTAGCGCAAGCACATCGGGGTGTCCTGTATGTGGATGAGATTAACCTGCTTGATGACCAAATCGCTAACCAATTGCTGACGGTTCTTACTGAAGGTTACAACCAAGTTGAACGAGAAGGTCTCAGTTTTCAGCATCCCTGCAAGCCACTGTTAATTGCCACCTACAACCCAGAAGAAGGGCCGCTGCGGGAGCATTTACTGGACAGGATTGCCATTACTCTCTCTGCTGACGGTATCTTGAGCTTAGATCAACGAGTGCAGGCAGTAGACCAAGTAATCTCCTACGCCAGCTCTACTGAGCAGTTCTTGGAACAGTATGAAGAAGGAATCGACGCTCTCAAGACGGAGATTGTCTTAGCCAGAGAGTGGCTCAAAGAAGTTAGTGTTACCTCAGAACAAATTACCTACCTGGTCAACGAAGCAATTCGAGGCGGCGTACAAGGACATCGGGCCGAGCTATTTGCTCTGAGGGTTGCCAAAGCCGCAGCCGCTCTAGAGGGGCGTCAGAAGGTAATCGCTGAGGACTTGCGCCGTGCAGTGGAATTGGTGATTGTGCCTCGCTCCACAATTGTCGAGACGCCGCCAGAAGAACCACCGCCACCACCGCCACCACCGCCGCAAGAGCCATCCCAGGAAGAGCAAGAGGAACAAGAAGAGGAAGAAGACCAAGAGGAACAGGAAGAAAAGGAGGAGCAGGAAGAAAAAGAACAAGAACCCCCTAGCATCCCAGAAGAGTTTGTCTTTGACCCAGAGGGCATTTTACTGGATCCCAGCGTCCTCTATTTTGCCCAGATGGCACAACGCCAAGGTAAGTCGGGTGCCCGTAGCATCATCTTCTCTGACGACAGAGGCCGCTATGTCAAGCCAATGTTACCCAAGGGCAAAGTCAAACGCATTGCCGTAGATGCCACCCTCAGAGCCGCTGCTCCCTACCAGAAGGCACGCAGAGAGCGAAACCCCGGTCGCCGAGTAATTGTCGAGCAGGGGGATTTACGATCTAAGCGGTTAGCCAGAAGAGCTGGTGCTTTGGTAGTTTTTGTGGTGGATGCTTCTGGTTCAATGGCACTCAACCGGATGCAGTCGGCAAAGGGTGCTGTCATGCAGCTATTAACAGAGGCTTATCAAAATCGTGACCAAGTATCGCTGATTCCCTTCCGGGGAGAACAGGCCGAAGTCCTCTTACCGCCAACCCGTTCCATTGCCTTAGCGCGCCGACGTTTGGAGCGATTGCCTTGCGGTGGTGGCTCACCTCTGGCCCATGGCTTGACTCAAGCTGTGAGAGTGGGGACAAATGCTCAGATGTCGGGGGATATTGGTCAAGTGGTGATTGTCGCTATTACCGATGGACGGGGTAACATTCCCCTAGCGCGCTCTTTGGGTGAGCCATTGCCAGAAGGAGAGAAGCCCGATATTAAGGGGGAATTGTTGGAGATTGCTGGTCGAATTCGGGCGATGGGAATTCAGTTGTTAGTGATTGATACAGAAAATAAGTTTGTTTCTACTGGTTTTGCCAAAGAATTGGCTAAGCAAGCAGGTGGCAAGTATTATCACTTACCAAAGGCAACTGATCAAGCGATCGCAGCCATGACCAAAAATGCGATTGCAGATATTAAATCTCGCTAAGCCTCAACGTTTGCGAAATTCGATAACTTTTTCCTTAATCGCAATATCGTAACCCTGAAAAAAGTCTTGCCCCAGTAAGCCAATTGGCATGCTGGGGGGGGCGACGGTTACTTCCACTTTTCTTTTGAGGCGACTATCAACTTCCATTGATGGCACAAAGGTAATCGGTAATTCCAAGCGAGCTCCATCAGCAACTGTAATCTGCTTGGTTCCGACAGTTTGCAATTGCAAGGTATAAGCAGCAGAGGTAGTGACTAGAGTCCCGCTAGCGCCTGTATCAAAAACCATATCAAATTTATGCTTGCCATTAAAAGTGACTTCAACTACAGGGATGCCAGCTAGCCGCGCTTTCACTGGGACAGAGAAAAACTTGGGACTCGTGTCTCCCTGCTTGGGTTTTTCTGGCACGGGGGTGGCTTTTTCTTGAGCAACCGCTAGATGACGCTTATATTCGGTAAGCTTTGCTTTAGCTTTGGCAGAATTTGCGCTAGAGGTTGGCACTACTTTTAATAAATTAATTGCCTCTTGCCAGCGATTAGCTACTAAACTCCAATCATCTCTAGATACAGCCGATTCACTGATGGTAATTGCCCCCGAAGCAGCCGCGATCGCATCTTGATAAGTATCCTTTTTAGGCGTTGCGGTTACTGGCGAGGCAGTTGGCTGAGGCGCAGGGGTAGCCGAAGGAGAGGGAGAAGGAAAAGCTACAGTAGTCTTGGTTGAGTCATTGCCAGGAATGGCAGGTTCAGTACTCTGACAGGCAGTATTGCTTAAAGCCAAAATGCCTGATAAAACGACCAGAGCACCAGTTTGTCGATCAGGTTTCCACATAATTATAATCTATAGTTATTTTTATACTTCGGCAATAAAAGTAGTCAGAGGTTATTCCAGTATTGTAAAAAAAATTAATCGCGATACTGATAAAGCTGCATCCTACTTCTATAAGATTTAGCTACAAACTCAGGAGGCAACATTCCGGATTTTTACCAAGATTTTCTGCTAAAAATCTAATCTAAAGCTACTCTTGTTCGCCTCAAATTTAAGAAAAACAATATAAATTACTCAGCAAATAATTACTCTGCTGCTACACTCAGCTCTATAGGGAAAGTTTGAGGTTTAACTTGTCTTTGCTGTAAGTAATCGAACCCCAAAATTTTACCTATGTCAAAGCAGGTAAAACTCTACTATTCTTTATTCCCAGACTAGTTATTGTAAAGATTTGTAACAAGATTCCTGAAATCTGCATAAAATGCTAGTACTCAAACTGATGAATATCTAGTGACCAAATAACCTAACCTTTGCAATATATCAACTCATTAGATTTGGATGATAATTTGATTAGCTATTTATGGGGTTTTAGTACAACTTTTTTTTCAAAAAAAAATAGGGAATAATAGTCCTAGATGGATTGTAAACAGTGTACATTGTATTTCTTGTTGATCCGTGATTAATATTGATCAGCAATCATTTAGGATAGCTAAATTAATTATCAGAGTGCTCTTGCTGCTTTTCTAGAACCAATAAGTACCCCGGTGGGTAATATACAGAGTCTTCTTCTGTTGCTGACAATAGAAAAAAAGGGGAGTGAAGCTATGTTATCAAAAACACCAGAACAAACGATGCATCGTATCCGTTGGATACTGGTAATTGGCTGGTTAGTATTAATTTTTTCTTTATTTTATGACCCAGTTTCACAGCATCTGACCGATCCTAATAACTTATTTAGCCCATTTCGCGATTACATCATCACCCGTGAACCCTGCGTTGAGGTACAAAACGTTTGCCTTCCCCAAAGAACCTATCCCATGGGTGCGAGAATTTTTTGGGGTATGGTAGTTCCCAGCGCCATCATGATTGTTCTAGTATTCGGTCATGAAACCTGGCGGCGTATTTGTCCTCTCTATTTTCTCTCTCAAATTCCACGGGCATTGGGATTACAACCGAAACTTAACATCGAAAAAAATCACTGGCTAGTTCAAAACCATCTATATCTGCAATTCGCCATTTTCTTTTTCGGTTTGAACAGCAGGATTCTATTTATTAACTCCGATCGCCTAGTTCTCGGTCTATTTCTCATTCTCACCATTGTCTCAGCAATCATGATGGTTTTCTTCTACGGTGGTAGAAGTTGGTGTCATTATGTATGTCCCTTTGGCATGGTGCAGACAGTCTTTACCGGGCCAAGAGGACTCTTGGGCAGTGAAGCCCATAAAGCACCACCCAAGAGTATTACTCAGTCAATGTGCCGCACCGTGGATCAAACTACAGGTCAAGAAAAAAGCGCCTGTATCAACTGCAAATCTCCTTGTCTGGATATAGACTCCGAAAAAGCTTACTGGAACCAACTAACTAAACCTGGTCGCAAATTAGTCCAGTACGGTTACTTAGGACTAGTCATCGGTTACTTCGTCTACTACGGATTATATGCAGGTAATTTCGATTACTACCTATCCGGTGCTTGGACTCACGAAGCTAATCAGTTGGGAAATCTTTTCAAGCCAGGTTTTTACCTCTTTAATCAGGCAATACCTATCCCTAAACTGGTAGCCGTTCCCCTAACATTTTCTTTCTTTATCGGCATGAGTTGCCTAATTTGCACCAAGCTAGAAAAAGCTTACAAAGCGGCGATGAGAAAGAAAGACCCCTCAATTAGTCACGAGCAGGTATTGCACAGAGCATTCTCAATTTGCACCTTTTTAGCCTTCAATATCTTCTTCATTTATGGAGGGCGTCCAGAGATTCTTCGCTTACCTATATCCTGGCAATTCTTGTTTCAAGCTGTTGTTGCCCTAGTGAGTAGCATCTGGCTTTATCAAACCTGGGGTCGCAGTTCTGAACAGTACACCAAAGAAAGCTTAGTTGATAAATTGCGTCGTCAACTGAACAAGCTGTCCCTTGATTTCTCGCAGTTTCTTGATGGTCGTTCTGTCGAACAACTTAAACCCGACGAAGTGTACGTTCTTGCCAAAACCCTACCTGGTGCTACCCGACAAAACCGCTTGCAAATCTACAAAGGCGTTTTGAGAGAAGCCATACAAGCTGGACATGTCAACTCCGCTAGCAGTTTGGACGTTCTCAAGCAAATGCGTCAGGAACTCGACATCAGTGAAGAACAGCATTATCAAGTTTTAGCAGAACTTGGCAGTGAAAAAGAGAACTTTCATCTCTTTTATCCAGACACTCCGCAGGCTTCACACAATCTACGCACACAACTCAGAGGTTCCCAGTCAGCAGACACCTCCCACAACCAGACACAGCCAAAACGCCCTCAGCAAACAGACACTTCCCGCAACCGAACACAACCAAGAGCCCCCCAGACGGCAGAAAACTCCTCCAATCAGACACAGCTAAGACGACTGACAAACATCGGACAACGGCTTACACAACTAAGACGTAACGGAACTAATGGAAGCAACAAATAAACCCGCGATTATTTAATGCCGATTTCATAAAAATTACCCAGATAGTCTGATTTTAAGTAATAAGCATGCCCTTGAGCGGAGCGAAGGGTAATAAGCATGCCCTTGAGCGGAGCGAAGGGTAATAAGTTTGATTTACTTATTACGGCTTGAATGGGACTAAATGTTGATGGTCAATTATTGAGAAAGAACATGCTCAAAGCCAAAGTAATCAACTATCAAACAAGTGAGGTTCAGGAAAAAATCCTGACACCGGAAACCGAGATTCGAGGTGAGTGTCTGATTGGCCGACACCCTAGCTGTAACTTAATTCTCAATAGCCCAGAAGTAAGTCGCGTACATGGCAGGATTCTTTTCCAAGAGGGCAATTACTACTTTAGCGACCTCGGTAGTACAGATGGCTCTAGAATTAACAACGAAGACATTCTGGTTAACCAACAACGCCTCTTGAAACGGGATGACATTATCCGTGTCGGTGAGTTTGTCATTTTGATAGAAGCAATAGATCTCAATGGTGTTGCTACAGTACCCCTACTCCAGGATAAACAAGCAGTCCAGGGAAATTCAGCTCAGATCCGACAGTGGCAGCAAGGCGAGATTACTGTCCGGTGCGTGCAGGTAATTGAGCAGACATCTGACGCCAAAACTTTTCGCTTTATGGCAGAACCAAAGGTACTCTTCGACTACCAGCCGGGGCAATTTGTCACCTTGGATTTGGACATCAACGGTAAAAAGGTAAAGCGATCTTATTCGATCTCTTCTACACCCTCACGTCCCCATACCCTAGAAATCACCGTCAAGCGAGTTCCCTCCCCCGCAGACGAACCGGATATACCACCGGGTTTGGTTTCTAACTGGTTGCACGATAACCTCAAGGTAGGCTCTCTGGTCAAATTAAGTGGGCCCATGGGTAAATTTACCTGTGTTGAGCAGATTGACAAAAAACTGCTGTTCATTTCTGCTGGCAGTGGCATTACACCAATGATGTCTATGTCACAGTGGATTTGCGATACTGCGGCTAATACCGATATGGTCTTTGTCCACAGTGCTCGTAGTCCCAAAGATATTATCTTTAGGCAAGAATTAGAATTGATGGCGGCAGAGTACCCTAATTTTCGGCTAGCAGTTACGATGACTCGGCAAGAACCAGGTCAAGCTTGGTGGGGTTATACAGGTAGATTGAATGAACCAATGCTACAGGCGATCGCTTCTGACTTTCGCGATCGCACGGTTTATGTCTGCGGCCCCAATCCTTTTATGGAAGCGGTAAAAACCTTGTTAGAGAGTCTAGATTTCCCGATGCAAAACTATTACGCAGAGAGTTTTGGAGGGAAGAAGCCATCAAAAGCAAAAGCCAAAACTGCAACATCACCACTAAGACTCGTCCACAACACCGAGAAAGATATTTCTCTGGCTGAGGTGGCTACTAATGGACACCAGACTAGATTACAGGAAGTTGCCTCACTGCCAGTAACGACTTCTACTGTAGCTACTACTACTCAACCCAAGGTAGTCTTTGCTAAGTCTGGGAAGGAGGTGGACTGTGATGGCGAAGATGTCATCCTTGATATCGCCGAACAAGAGGGAGTAGACATGCCTAGTGGTTGCCGGATGGGAGCTTGTGGTGCTTGTAAGCAAAAGCTGCTAGAAGGAGAGGTCAAGTATGAGGGAGAACCTGATGCTCTTAAAGAGAGTGAACGGGAGGAAGGGTTGATTTTGACCTGTTTAGCTCACCCAGTGGGTAAAGTTGTGATTAGTGCTTGACTAGATGTGCTGAGTCGCGAAATCAATCTTACAGAAAGACACACATAACTCTCATTGTGGCAATTGCTTAAATTGTGATCTGGAAAAATACCTGTAGCAGTAGGTTTTACCGAGAACGCCAAGTAGTCAAGGCGAGTGCGGTAAACTCAGATGTTGCACTTCCCTTTTTCAGCCAACGCCAGGAGATTTAAGCTTTGGGTATAGAACTGCGCAGTTACGTATATATAGATAGTTTGCAGCCTCAGCACGCCGCTTACATAGGAACTGTAGCGCTAGGATTCTTACCTTTACCAGGTGATACGTCATTATGGATTGAACTCTCACCTGGTATCGAAATTAACCGTATTACGGATGTTGCCCTCAAATCAGCCGACGTTCGTCCTGGGGTGCAGTTCGTGGAACGACTCTACGGTCTTTTGGAAGTTCATGCTAGCCGACAAGGCGAAACGAAAGCAGCCGGTCAAGCGATTCTGGAAGCGCTAGGAGTTAGTAGACAGGAGTGTCTCAAACCACGCGTTGTTTCTAGCCAAATTATCCGTAATATTGATGCTTACCAATCACAACTAATCAATCGCAACAGACGCGGACAGATGCTGCTTGCTGGCCAAACACTATACGTGCTAGAAGTACAACCAGCCGCCTATGCAGCTTTAGCTGCCAACGAAGCAGAGAAAGCTGCCCTGATTAACATTTTGCAAGTGCAGGCTGTTGGTAGCTTCGGACGTCTTTACTTAGGTGGAGAAGAAAGAGACATCTTAGCTGGTTCTAGTGCCGCACTAGCAGCAATTGAAAATGTGGCTGGCCGCGAAAATCCGATCACTGGATCCAATGAATAATTACTTATTGTTAGCAGTGTCAGGTTAACTACTGAGGGGTTCGGGGAGCTAAAAGATGGCAAATGTAGAACATCTAGCACTGCTCAAGAAAGGTGTACTTAGATGGATTGAGTGGAGAGAGCAAAACTCAGAGATAGAACCAGACTTAAGTGAGGCTAATCTCAGTGAGGCTAATTTAAGTGGGGCTAATCTCAGTGGTGCTAATTTGAGGAGGGCTAATCTAAGAAATACTAACTTAATTGCCGCTGACTTGAGTCAGGCAAACCTCAGCAATGCTAACCTTCAGCAAGCCGAACTAATAGATGCTCACCTGATTGCTGCTGAACTGGTCAATGCTAGCCTCATGGCAGTAGACTTTCAAGGTGCTGACCTAATAAATGCCAACTTAATCGGCGCTGACTTCAGAGGTGCCAACCTCCAAGAAGCGGATCTCAGTAGTGCTAACCTGATTGGTACTGATTTGAGCAAGGCTGACCTTAGAAAAGCAGATCTTAGTACAGCTAACCTTACCAGAACTAAACTCAGTAAAGCCAACTTGATTGCGGCTAACCTAAGTGAGGCGGATCTTAGAGATGCTAACCTCTACGAAGCTGAACTAATTGGGGCTTATCTTTACAAGGCGAATTTGAGCAAAGCTAACCTAAGTGAGGCTCACCTGATTGCAGCTTACCTCTTTGCGGCGAATTTGAGTGAAGCTGACCTTACAGGAGCTGACTTGAGATGGGCTAATCTGAGCAAAGTTAACCTGAGCAGAGCTAACCTTAAAGGGGCTAATTTAGGAGGGGCTAATCTTAAAGGAGCCAACCTAAGCGAAGCTAACCTGAGCGAAGCCAACTTGAGTGAGGCTAACCTTAATAAAGCTAACCTTCGGGGAACAACTATGCCCGACGGCGTAATTGCTAGCTAACAATTGGGGGTTGAATTGTGTGATATGGCACCTCTAGATGATTCACGATAAAAATTAACCACAGATGCACACAGATACAATATTACAGTTTGCACAATTCATCTAGGATTGCTATAGCTCAAATATTTGTCAGCCAAGGGATAATGCTTTTAATTAATTGATTTAACGAAAATAAAATACCGAGCTTATGTCATTTAAAAGTGCAATAGTTACGGGCGGAACTCGTGGTATTGGCTTCGGAATATCAGAACAACTGGCTCAGGATGGCTATAACCTGATATTGTCTTTCAATACCAATGAAGAAGCAGCATCCACAGCTAAAACCACCATTGAATCAACCTATGGGGTAAGAGTTTACACCGTCAAAGGTGATGTAACTGAAGAGTCCACGATTGAAAACATATTTAAATGTGTAGATGATAATTTTGATGGCAAACTAACAGCATTGGTGCATAATGCTGGACTCTACGTCGGTATAACAACTACCCCTGAATCCAGTCAGGCAAACTTAGCCGCCAATGCCCCAGGTCAATTCTTGGGTGAGGATGCTTTAACTAACTTGACACAGTACGATTACTACCAAAATGTCTATCCCAAGTGTCTAATTAGATGTGTCGAGAGAGCCGTTAATTGCATGGAAGATGGTAAGGGTTATATCGTAGCCATCTCTTCTCCTGGATGTAATAGCTGCCAAAGACCACGGTTAGCATACATGATGCCAGGGCAAGCCAAGACGGTGGTCGAGTTTTTAGTCAGATACTACGCCCTTATGCTGGCACCACGGCAAATCACCGTAAATGCGGTGAGTCCCGGTTACACAAAAACTGAAGCCTGGGAACCTTTAACAGCTAAATTTGGGGGAGTGGATAGCGAAAGGGCGAATCAGATGATTAAAAATACACCCATGCAACGTTGGGCATCACCCGCAGAGATCGGTAGGGTAGTAGCTTTTTTGTGTTCGCCCCAAGCAGCCTTAATTACTGGCGTGGCACTTCCTGTTGACGGCGGGTTACATCTTAGTTAAAAATTCGTAATTACGAATTACGAATTAGATGGAGACTACATATTTGCCTCGTCTATCACAACAACTGGCGTGATTCCAAATGGGCTTCAATCTCCTCACGAGTCCGCCATGCTGGCCGCAACTCCCCGCGACTATATAAGGGTAATTGGTCACCGATGTGGGGTGAACCAGGTTGAGTTGCATTGCCGTAGGTATTGAGAACTTTTGCCTTAACGGAACCAGAAAACTCAATTGCCGCAATATAAGAGTCGCCACCCAAGGTTTGAAAGTGCCCATCATCTGTTGGTGCGACAAACAGAACCCGAAAGCTGCCTAGTTGCCCAAGACTGCCCGATGCTGGTAAATCTTCTGCCCCATAACGCAAGCGCACCACTTCACCCCAAGGTACATCCAGTAAACCATAGTTTGATTTGAGCTGAGCTGCGGTTTCTTCTAGTACCTCTACTGCCTTACTCAAATTAGCGATACCATTAGGGGTGATTAAGGGAGATTGCTCTTGCCAGGGTTGAGCAAACAACTCAGAAGAGGGCATGGCTTGGGCCCACAAAGTAAATAGTACTGCTCCCCGGCTATGAGCATCCGTTTGCCGATCCCAAGCTTGCAGAACATCTGCTGCTTGACGCCCTAAATCATTACCTAGTTCACGCGCTGCGGCAATCAACTCATCCAACAGTCGATCCGCCATTTCCAAACGTGATGAGAACTTGTCAGCAATCATCTCCTCAAAGCTAATCTCTTGATCTTCCCTCAGCATCCGAATTGAGCGCTGGGAGCGAAAAATATCTGGCACTTTCCCTAAAGAATTTGGTGCCAAATAGGATGGGTAATCTTGGGAATTGATGGCAGGCGGGAAGGTTGTTGTCCAAGGGGGATCGTTAGTGTTTTGCAACCACCCACTAGCTGGGTTGAGAACGCGGGGCAAGTCTTGGTAAGGGTGGTATTTCTGCCAAAGAGTTTCCGAAGTGTCCCCAGGAACAATACCCTGCCAATAATCCCAATCTCCTTGGGAACGTACAGGTACTTGAGCGTTAAATATATAGAGGATTTGCCCTTCTTGGTCTGCATAGAGCAGATTGAACATGGGTAATTGTAAGCTTTGAAGTGCCGCCTCGAACTGCTTGCGGTTAGTTGATTGTGCCATCTGCCAAAGCTGTTCCATCAAGTGCGGTTCTTCTAAACCAACTACCCGCACTGCCCTAGCTGTACCATCTTTTTGAGCAATCACCGGTCCGTGAATTGAGTGACGAATTACCAGTTGTTCCTCTCGCAAACTACCATCAGCTTGCCTGATCTTGAGAGTTTGACTTTCTGTTCGGAAAGGACGAACCTCACCATCTAGAAGATAACCACCCTCTGCTAAGGTCAATTGATAAATATCTGCACCATCAAAAGTATTGACCGTCGCTGTCCAGCCCAGATGGTCATTAAAAGCGATCGCTAATGCTGGCATGCCCACAAAAGCCACACCATAAGCATCAATTCCCGGTGCCGTTAACTGGGCTTCGTACAAGAGATACAAATCTGACCAGGGTAGGTGAGGATTGGCAAGCAGCATGGCATGACCACTAGCTGAATGAGTCGGTGCGATCGCCCAACCATTAGAACCAGCTTGGATAATTCTCGCTCCTGGAGAGGCTATTTGCTGGGGATTAACCACAAAATGGAAATGAATTACTCGCTGCACATGGGCAAGAATATCTGCCCCATTTATTGGCAGTACTGCTTCTACCTGGTCATCAATTTGCTCAGGATTTTCCTGGGCATAAGCATTAATGCCAGCAGCAAAGGCGTCAAGATAACGCCGCATGGTTGGGCTTTGTGCGGCGTACCATTGCTGTCCTCTTGCTGGAATGCCCATGGTTCTAACATAGTGGTCTGATTCCAGGTATTTCTCTCCCCAATACTCTGCCGCTCGTCCTCGCGCTTGTCCATACAGCCGCAGCATCAGGTTGCCGTGACTAGAAGTCTGCGCCCAGCCAAAAGCTTGAAATAGACCCTCAGTATCTTGGCTATAGATATGGGGTACACCCCAGTTATCCCAAAGAATTTCGTTGTGATCTTCCCCAGCAGAGGGTGAACGAATACCCAAGAAGAACACCAAAACAAAACTCAGTAGTAACGCCAATAGCGGTAAAAATTTGCTCTTAAATTTAGGCATTGAAAATAGAAAATGGTTAATTGAGGCTTCGCGGGCAAATAGTTAATGGAAAATAGTTAATTGAGGCTATAAGCCAGATACTGATGTGTACAGTTCAATTTTCCATTTGTATTGAACCTTTTCCTAAACCACTGAGTCTAAAGTATCAAGAAAATAAATCGGTGAGAGAGCCCGTAGGTGTCAGTTATACCAGCTAAGGCGTCAAACAACGATCCAGCTTCTGCCCAAGTGCCCCCAACCGAGAGCGAATTAGTGCTACGGTGCCAACAAGGTGACCAGCAAAGCTTCCGCCAACTGTACCGTACCTATGAGCAGCGAGTGAGGTCAACACTTTACCAATTGTGTGGTGCTGAGACTTTAGATGATTTAATGCAAGAGGTCTTTCTGCGAGCCTGGAAAGGCTTGCCCAAACTGCGTCAGCCTGCCCAATTTTCCACCTGGCTTTATCGCATCTGCTGGAATGTAGCGTCTGATCAGCGACGGCAGTTTGCCCAACAACGTGCAGTTAACTCAAAATTAAAAGCAGGGACAGAGGCAATACCAAGCCAAGAGGCTAAACATGCTCAAGCCCCCGACCTGATGCAGCTACACTATCAAGATATAGTACAACGAGGGCTGCAAAAGTTGAGTTTTGAGCATCGTGCTGTCATTGTGCTACATGACTTGGAAGATCTACCGCAAAAAGAGGTAGCACAAATTTTGGGCATAGCACGAGGAACAGTTAAGTCTCGTCTTTTCCATGCTCGAATGTCTCTGCGGCAGTATATCCAGCAACAAGGAGAAATGCTATGACTCAGTTACCGCCTGATGACCATCAATGGCAAGAGTTTCTGCGCCAACATTGCTCCCCTCCTCCACCAGCAGCAGCTGACTCAGAAGAGCAACTGATGAGAGCTCTGGCAAGGCAAGAGCAGACAACTAAACATCGGCAAATCTGGGCAGCCTCACCAGCAATTGTAGCTGGCATACTGATGGCTTGGAGTAGCTATCGTCATCTAATCACTTCACCAGATCTCCGCTTAGAAGCCTTCCTCACTAACAACTGGAATGGTGTAGTAGGAGAACAAACAACCCAAAATAACTCTCCCGAAGCAGATTGGATGGTTTTAGCCAATACAGGACACTAAAGCCAGAAGATAGTAAAAAAGAGGCAATTTCCATGTCGTTTCCTCGTATTTCGGTGATGTCAGCTTTCCTGCTCGCGGCAGGATGCTTAGCGGCTTTGGCAGATCCCAACCCGCTTTTACCCCAAACAATAGAACAAAACCTAGGAACCCCAGGAAATTCACAGGCTCAGCCGCGCTTGACGGAGGAGCTAAACCTCACCCCAGAGCAAAAACAAGAGCTACAGGATATTCGCTTCTCACGCCAAGATCAAATTGACCAAAAACAACAAGCTTTGCGTCAAGCTAACCAAGAGTTACACCAACTGATGAGCTCTCCTACCTCCACAAAGGAGATGCTTAGCGCCAAATATCAAGAAGTTCAAAATTTGGAGCGACAGATGGAGAACTCGCGCTTTGACGCTTTGTTGGCAATGCGAGAAGTCTTAACTGTAGAACAACGTAGCCTGTTTGCTCAATTAATGCGAGAGAATCGCCAAAATATGCGCAACCAGAGAAGCAACTCAACTGAGTAGCTGCACTGAGGTAATGAATGATGCAGTTATCTAATTACATTTATCTTCACGGCTTTGCTTCGGGTCCCCAGTCAGCCAAGGCTCAGTTTTTGTACTCTTGTCTGGAAGCATGCCAAATTAACCTCAAAATACCTGACCTCAACCAAGGCAATTTTCCTCACCTCACTCTGACACGGCAGTTGCAGCAAGTTGAAGCGGAATTTGCTTTAGGCCAGGTACCCGTCATCATGATTGGATCTAGTTTTGGAGGACTAACTGCTGCTTGGTTAGGGGAGCGCCATTCTCAAGTGCAAAGACTGGTTCTGCTAGCACCCGCCTTTGGCTTTCTAGAACACTGGTTGTCTAAACTGCCACGGGAACAATTGCAAAACTGGCAAGCCTCAGGATACATGCCAGTGCATCATTACGCCCAAAAGCGATCGCTACCCTTGCATTATCAGTTTCTAGAAGATGCCCGCCAGTATCAAGACAAACAGTTGTCGCGAGCAGTACCCACCCTAATCCTCCATGGGCGGCACGATGAGGTAATACCAATACAAGCTAGTCGAGATTATGCTGGGGTGCGGCCGTGGGTGCAATTGGTTGAACTGGAGAGTGACCATAGCCTAAGTAACGTGATGCCGGAAATTTGGCAGGCAACTCAGGCTTTCTGTCAGCTTTCTTGAGACCCAAGGGATTCTTGCTTGAGATATTTTTATTTTTTACCATCAGAGTCTCCCATGATTGGATAACTAAAGCGATCGCTTCCATCATATCTATCCAAAAAAGCGATCGCCTTTGGCGCTGCCCCTTTGGGGCAATCGCTTTATTCGTTCTACCGCACAGTTCCTCGCAGTGCTTCTGCGTCAATGGGTTTAAGCAGATAAATCCGCAGGAGGTGACCGACGATTTTCAGTTGAAATGGTAATTTGCGTAATGTTTTCAACCACTTGGGTTGAGAAGTACCCTCAATTTCAGACATTTGTAAATTGAGATCGGAACAGCGATGTAAGCGAGGGAAAAAGTCTGGATGTTCTGTGTTGAGAACAGATGGAAAGGCGCGGATTGATGTCTCATTAGTTTTGCGAATAACTTCAGCATCAAACTCGGTGGGATCTAATCCCAACACCTTGTAGAAGCCAGTCCGTTCGTGAACAGTTAAGGTATGAGTAGCAAATACTGAAAGTAGGAAAAAGCGACTCCACAACCGAGATTGCCAAGTTTGCCAGAGTTTGGGTTGCGATCGCAACAATGCCTTGAAAATATCCCCATGTCGGTTCTCATCTTGACACCAGCTTTCAAAGTAGCGGAACAATGGATAAAACTGATTCTCAGGATGTTTTTCTAGATGACGATAAATAATAATGTAACGCCAATAACCAATCTTCTCTGATAGATAAACTGTGTAAAGAACCCACTCAATCGGGAAGAACGTATAAACCCGATTTTTCGTCAGGTAAGCCAGATCCATCGTACAACCAAAATCCGCCATCGCTTTATTAAGGAATCCTGCGTGACGGGCTTCATCTCGTGCCATCAGGTTAAACATTTCAGCCAGCAGAGCACTGCGATTCTTCAATTTGCGAGAGAGTTCCTTAAACAGCAGAAAGCCGGAAAACTCAGACACACAGGATCTCTCCAAGTAATCGATAAATGCCTGTCGGGCTTCTCCGGTAATGTGGTCCCAGGATTGATCGAACGCCTCATCTCGCACAAAATGGTGGCGGTTATAATCTGCCCGCATTTCTTCCAGCATCGCCTGCAACTCAGTTTCCTGGGCAGACAAGTCCATCTGTGCAGTGGTTTCAAAATCTGTTGTATAAAACCGGGGTGTGAGGATGTTCTCCCTTAGTGCCTTTGTTTTACTGTCCGATGTGTCTAGAGTGGGTTTTGCCGGAGAAATAACCATAGTGTTCAAGCGCCCCTTAATAAACTCAATAGCTATTAAGCTATACTATTTGCCTTCTCTTGAACAGACTTGCCACTACAAAAGTTAAGAGACGTTGAATCACAAAGATTTTTGTTAATTTATGAAAACTCCCCATGATTGAATCTCTTAATCGCTATAAGGTTTTCTAAAGTATTTAGGTTGAAACAAGCGTGCCTGCTCAACAATTTCACGGCACATTGCCCTAACAGGCAGCGCCCAGACAACCGCTTCTTAGGAATAAGGTAATTTGACATGAGCCACGATCTAGCCAACCGCCTGCGAGAAGGCACCCAAAAATCCCACACCGCCGCCGAAAACACTGCCTACATGAAGTGCTTCCTTAAAGGAATCGTTGAGCGAGAGCCATTCCGTAAGTTGCTGGCAAATCTGTATTTTGTTTACAATGCCCTGGAAGAAGCACTGCGACGTCATCAAGATCATCCAGTGGTAGGACTGATGTACTTTCCTGAAATCAACCGCACATCCAATCTGGAACAAGACTTGGTATTCTACTACGGCGACAACTGGCGGGAACAGATTACGCCTTTACCCGCAGGTCAAGTTTACCTCGATCGCATTCAGGAAATCGCCAATACTGCTCCTGAACTCCTGATTGCTCACGCCTACACTCGTTACATGGGTGATTTATCCGGGGGTCAGGCGTTGAAAAATATTGTTCGTTCAGCACTAAAGTTGCCTCCCGATCAAGGTACGGGAATGCATGAGTTTGAGCAAATTCCCACGGTGGAAGCAAGACGAGAATTCAAAGAAAAATATCGTCTCGCCTTGAATTCTTTACCCATTGATGAGACAACAATTCAAAGTATTGTAGACGAAGCCAACTATGCATTTACACTCAATCGAGATGTGGTTCACGAGTTAGAAGACGATGTAAAAGCCGCCGTTGGTGAACATGTGTTTGATTTGCTTACCCGTCAGGATAAACCTGGTAGCACAGAGCGAGTTACTCACGGTGGCGCACCCCATCCTGTAGCAGTTGAATAGAGCATTTATCTAGCGGTTCTTAATCGGATGAGGTAAACAAATGTGGGATAATAGGTAACAGATAATGGGGAACAGAGAGGACAGATAAATGTACCTCGCTGAAACGAGAATTGCTATATTCTATTCATTTGAGAAAAACCTCGGGGCGAGGTATTCGTGTATTTGATTTGTCTGAAATTAACGCAAACTCCACTTATACTTCACCCCAAAGCCCACCGTATTTTTGTTGATCGCGTCGATTAATACTCATAGATTAGATTCAGTTACAAACTAATAAGAGAACACGCACAAATGAGCTTTTCGCTGCCTACGGTTCAATTTGACTCAACATTGCTCCGCAAGTATGACCAGCCTGTACCACGCTACACCAGCTATCCACCGGCAACGGAGTTGAAACCGGAGTTTGAGGAAGTCGATTTCAGGACTGCGATCGCTGTTGGCAATTATAAAAATACCCCATTATCTCTTTACTGCCATATCCCGTTTTGTGAAACTGCCTGTTATTTCTGTGGTTGCAATACTGTGATCACGCAGCGCAAACAAGTAGCAGAACCTTATCTTGACTATACAGCACGTCATATTCAACAAGTAGCCCAATTGATTGATGACAAGCGTTCAGTTCATCAGATGCATTGGGGAGGAGGGACACCAAACTATTTCTCTCTTGGTCAAATTGAACGGTTATGGACAACCATCAATCAGCATTTTCATTTCGAGCCAAATGCAGAAATTTCGATTGAGGTCAATCCCAGCTCATTAGACAAAAATTACCTTTTGTTTTTGAAAGATTTGGGATTTAACCGCATTAGTTTTGGTATTCAAGATTTTAACCCCCAAGTCCAAGAAGCGGTTAACCGTATTCAACCAGAAGCCATGCTGTTTAATGTCATGGATTGGATACGAGAAGTGGGGTTTGAAAGTGTCAATGTTGACCTGATTTATGGCTTACCTTTTCAAACTTTAAGCACGTTCCGCGAGACTATTTATAAGACTATTAAACTCGATCCTGATCGCATTGCCGTATTCAATTTTGCCTATGTGCCTTGGTTGAAACCTGTACAGCGAAGGATTCCCCAAGAGGCACTCCCGCCAGCTTCTGAGAAACTCGATATTCTGCAAATGGCGATCGAGGAACTGACTCAGAATAGCTATCAGTTTATTGGCATGGATCATTTCGCTAAACCGAATGATGAATTAGCGATCGCACAACGTCAAGGACAACTCCATCGCAACTTTCAGGGGTATACTACCAAACCGGAATCAGATCTGATTGGGTTTGGCATGACTTCGATTAGTATGCTGCATGATGTCTATGTTCAAAATCACAAGCGTTTAAAAGACTTTTATCAAGCAATTGATGCGGGAAGTTTACCCATTGAACGAGGGGTACGTCTCAATCAAGAAGATGTGATTCGTCGCACGGTGATTATGGAGTTAATGTGCCAATTCCAACTATCAAAAGATGACTTAGCAGAAAAATATCACCTTAGCTTTGATCAAGATTTTGATGAGTATTTTGCTGGTGAGCGATTGGAGTTAAAGAAGCTGGAAGCAGATGGGCTGCTGCGCATCTTTCCTAATCAAATTAAGGTGACTCCTGCTGGAAAGTTGTTAATCAGAAATATTGCTGCCGTTTTTGATACATATCTCCAACAAAAAACAATTTCTAGTTTCTCAAGAGCAATTTAACTATTTGAGGAAAGACTATTAAAAATAAATTCAGCTCATTACACTCTATAATCCAACCTCCACTTATGGGACTATAAAGAATCGCAGCAAAGGTAAAGAATATGGACGCAGATGAATTTTTGAGACGATATGCGGCAGCAGAACGGGATTTTTCTGATGTAGACTTATCAGCAATAGATCTGCGCGAGGCTACCTTAGTGGGTGCCAATTTCCGGGGGGCTAATCTGAGTCAGATTGACTTACGAGAAGCACGACTAGGGCAAGCACAACTTAGTCAGGCTAATCTCAGTCGGGCGAATTTGAGTGAGACTATCCTCTGGGGTACGGACTTTAGTGAAGCCAACCTACACCATGCTGAGTTGCGAGAAGCAGATTTGAGTGGTGCTCAGTTGAGGAAAGCTCAATTAGAAGAAACGATACTGACGAAGGCATGTCTGCGTGGTGCTAGTTTAAAGGGTGCTAATCTTTTCCGGGCGACGCTGTTTGCCGCCGATTTGCGTCCTAGTTCGGAGCAACAAACCGATTTGGGATACGCAGATTTGAGTGGCGCAAACTTAAGCTATGCGAACCTCAGTGGAGTGCTACTACAGGGGGCAAAGTTAGATGGAGCAAAACTTTGTCGAGCTAATTTAGGTGTTTGGGGAGGAGAGCGTTTCTATCAGACTGACCTTAGTGAAGCGAGTTTACAAGGGGCAGATTTAAGTTACGCAGATTTGAGTGGTGCTAATTTACAGAAAGCAGATCTGCGCAAGGCTGACCTGACTAAGGCTAACTTGACTAATGCTAATCTTCAAGGAGCCATGATGCCAGATGGCACAATCCACGACTAGAGGTGCTCTGGGAAGGAGTTACATATATAGGTATTAGACCTGTTGCGATCGCTTTCCTGAATAATTTTACGGCTTGCCGAAACTGCGATCGCGAAATGCTGCTGCAAGCAAATCGGCGATCAACTTAGTTTCGTTTCGTCCACAGCCAAGCCAAAGTGCCGAAAAACAAGGTAGCTAGCACACTCCAAAATAAGGACAATACTAAGGGATGGGGTGGGTTATTCATGGAGATAGGCGCAAAGGGTTTATCAATATGTTGTGTGACAACGCCAGAGACAATGGCACCTGCACCTAAGCCTACACCGATGATTTGGATGGTTTTTTCTAACGAGCGGTCGCGTTCTGCTTGTTCGATTTCTACAATACCGCGAATTGAAGCGATCGCTTGCTCTAATAAGGTGGCACCGTGACGGAAATATCCTAAATCGGCTTGGATTTGTTTTTGGAAAAATGGAGATTTTTCTTGACTAAATGTTGTGAGAAATAGTAATTGATTATCTCCTACTACACCACTAATTTGCTGCAATCGTTCGGAATAATTGTACTCATTTATCGCAATAGTATTGTGATAGTCTTCGAGATTTCGCAGTAAGCGAGTATAGGTTAGGGCTAATTGCGGTAATTCTTTTAACTTGTTTTTTAGGTCTTCTAATTCTTCAGTTGTTACTTGATCTTTTTCTCTTTTTTTTGGTAAGCTATCAATTAATGTTTCTATTGCTTGATAGGTAGAAGCGACTTGGTGATAAGTTTGCCTACTGTCTTGATAGGCTCTAATCACCTTGGAACGAAAAAAGAATAAGTCTAATAATTCTTGATAGCATTGATTCAACTTTTCATCGGCTTGGGAGTCACGGAATAACCAGATGAGGACGTGTTGATAGTTGGCTAACTGGCTAAATAAGCCATATTCAAAAATTGGACTGCCGAATAACTCGCCTTGACGATTGAAGGGGGGACGTTGAGATTCATTGGGAAAAACGGCTTGCAGACACTCTTCGGCGATTTGGTATAGATGTTTTTCGTCTTTCGCGCCGATTAGCCAAGCGGTGATTAATAAGGTTTGTCCGAGAAAGCGAGGACTTTTTTCTAAGGTGAAACAATTATTAGGGTTTAATTGGCTTAAGAAACTAATTTCTACATCTTCAGTTGACTGTCCATCTTCTTCATTTTCAGGACGACGTAAATTTAGCCACAACCCGTAGCTGTCAGCAAATCGCAAGGGATAGGCAAATCCTTTGATGAGGATTTGTTGCTGTTTATCTGGGGAAATTTTACCAGCAAATTCTAAGGAGTAATCACCGTCTTTAACTTCTGATTCTTTAAGCAAGTCAACGCGGTGACTATCCGGTTTTTTGTGAATGTCTATGTGCTGAGACAGATGTAAATCTTGATGTAAGATGCTGCGGACTATTTGATCGCCAGCTTGCCATATTTGAATCTTATCTTCTTGTAGAGTTATCTCTAAATTGGCAGCTTTGTAAAGTTCAAATACGAACAGATGCAGGTTAGGCGCATAGATTTTCATAGTGGGTTGAATAGTCAATTCTCTGAATAGAGACGCAAAATTTCGCGTCTCTACATTATATTTACCATCTCTACACTATTGCGATTTATCCTTTTCTTTTTTTCTTTCTTGGAGTTTTGGCAGTTCTTCTTCAAGAATTCGGTAGCGGTTTTCTAGAGTATTTTCTTGGCTTTGTGGTTTGCTTTTTTCAACTTTCTTAATTTCTCGTTCTTGCACGAGGATGGCATTTCTTACATCTTCGTGGTTGATATACCATTGACGCAGGACTTCTGCAAGGGTTTCTGGGGTGAGATTGTCTATGGCAGAGAGGTTTTGTTGTAAGTTGGGGATATCCCTTAGGGCATCGTCAGAAAAGACATAATCTTGTTCTTTGACGACTTGGATAAAGGCTTCGATGATGGTGTCGGTGTCCATGGGTATTCTCCTAATTATTCTCCAACTGCACAAAAAGCAGCCCAAAATTCTGGCTTTTTAAAGGGTTGCTGTTCTGGGTGATAGTTGTTTTCTAATCTCTCCTTTACTTTCTGTTTTTGCTGGGTGTCCATCTCTGTTTTATCATCTAGCCATTGCAGTAACTCACGTTGAGTTCTTTGACGAAACCACTGCTGTGCTTGGTTTAGGGCAAGTGCTACATTACTAGTTGAATTATGCAGGTTTTCATAGAATTTAATCATTAATAAGGCAGTAGAAAAGTCATCGACTGACCATAAACTACTGATGATACTGGCAGCACCAGCGTGGATAAACCCGCTGGGTAAACCAATATATTCATCGCTGCTATTGTTAAAGTCAACTAAGCCCGTTTCGCAGGCAGAAAGCGTGACAAGGCGGCAGTTAGGTAAACTTAATTGGAATATGTCTTCTAGGGTGAGGCATTTATTTAAATCAATGGCTGCGTCGTCAGAAAGTCGTAAATAGCGGGAGGTTTCTGCCTCTTTCGGGAGAGGAGAAATCTCAGAAGCGGCTAATTGTAAAGCCGATTTTTCAGGTAAGTTAAAGTTGAAGTAACCGTGACAGGAAAAATGCAGCCAATGGGCATTGCCTAAGTTTTTGGCATTGGTTGATTCTTGCAAAGCAGCGGCGGTGGCTTGGCTTTTTTTCAGGATGTGGTGAGGTTGAAAGGCTGTGGCAATAGTTTCCACTTCGATATCGGTGAATTCTAAGTTATCGGTGGGGTTTTGAATGGCGAAGAGGTTATGGAATTGAGAGTTAGATAAGGTTTGGGCTTTCTCTTGAGTTAAGCGCCAAAGTTGACAACTGGGGGCATAACTGACACCCTTGGGGAATTTGTCGATTAAATACTCCTCTGAAGATAGGGGTAAAGCATGGAGGGGTAGCAGGTGTAGGTAACGATGGGGGACTAAAATAACCTTTTGGCATTGGGTTGGGACAAGTTTCAGGATGTCTGGGATGTGTAAAATCTCAGCAAGGTGGTGAAGTTTGTCATGCAGGCAAAATCGCCAGCGCTGTTTGTCGTTAGAGTAAAGCTGGAGATAGTCATCTTTCCAATTTGCCAAGTTTTCTAAGTCTTGTGGTTCTGACTGCCAAATCTCCGGTTGTTCCTTGTGGCGGGTGATGATGAAGGCGCGAAGACAATCATTAAAAATGTAGAATTGGATGATGGCAGTTTGGTCATCGAGTTGGTTGTGAATCTCGCTGTAGCGGATGGGGTGAAAGCCGATAATTTTGGTAATTAGTTGTTCTCGTTGTTGGCGCAACTGATTAAGCTGGGTGTAGTTGCTATCCAAGGATGCCTGAGAAACCTGATTGTCGTTCTGAGTGGAACGATAGGGAAGCGAAGAATCCCGATTAAGCAAACTAGATGTTTCGGTTTGTTCCACACGGCGCTTTTCTTCTTCAATTTGTTGCTGTAGCTGTTTGAGTTGATCGTTCAATGCTTCCGATATAGCAACTTTAGGATAAGCTTCAGGGCTGAACAACAGTTCCACCAAATTACGGGTTTTGCTACGCTCAATATATTCAATAGCTTCAGTGATTTTGTGCAATTCCAGGCAAACCTCTACCATGCAGCGATAAAGCTTGTTCCATTCTTCAGCTTGTTTGCGTTTGCTTTGATCACCAGAAACAATTTCTCCCCGCAAAAACTCTACGGTTTCAATAGCATCCTTAAACGTTGTTTCAGCCTCAGCAAACTGTTGGCTGTCTTGGTAAGTAATACCTAAATTAAATAATGTCTCGGCGTGGTTTTGGGGGAAAGCCTCGCGGGTTCTTACTTGCAAGGCAAGGGTGTAAGCAGCGATCGCCATTTCCAGATTCTCTGCTTTGTCCCCTACTATTCTGTCTAAGTAGGCATTGCCCAGATTATTTTGCGTCGTTGCCCATTGTTGGGGGAAAGCCTCGCGGGTTGTTACTTGCAAGGCAGCGGACAAAGCAGCGATCGCCATTTCCCGATTCTCTGCTTTGTCCCCTACTATTCTGTTACGGTAGGCATTGCCCAGATTATTTTGCGTCGTTGCCCAATTTTGGGGGAAAGCCTCGCGAGTATATACTTGCAAGGCAGCGGACAAAGCAGCGATCGCCTGTTCCCGATTCTCTGCTTTGCCCCCTACTATTCTGTATAAGTAGGCAATCCCCAGATTATTTTGCGTATCTGCCCAATCTTGGGGGAAAGCCTCGCGGGTTGTTACTTGCAAGGCAAGGGTGTAAGCAGCGATCGCCTGTTCCCGATTCTCTGCTTTATCCCCTACTATTCTGTCTAAGTAGGCAATCCCCAGATTATTTTGCGTGGTTGCCCAATCTTGGGGGAAAGCCTCGCGGGTTCTTACTTGCAAGGCAAGGGAGTAAGCAGCGATCGCCTTTTCTAAATTGTCGGCTTTGTCCCCTACTATTCTGTATAAGTAGGCATTGCCCAGATTATTTTGCGTATCTGCCCATTCTTGGGGGAAAGCCTCGCGAGTATATACTTGCAAGGCAAGGGTGTAAGCAGCGATCGCCTTTTCCAGATTCTCTGCTTTGTCCCCTACTATTCTCTCACAGTAGGCATTGCCCAGATTATTTTGCGCATCTGCCCAATTTTGGGGGAAAGCCTTGCGGGTGAACAGGGTTAACACTCCTTCGTACCCAGCAATGGCAATTTCCATATTGCTGGCTTTGTCTCCCAAGGGGAAGTTCTGAATTAGATCACTAAAATTGCCAATAACTCCGGCAATGAATCGCGCCTCATCTGGCTGCCTTTCTGGCAAGGTCGTTGTCGCCCAATACCGCAATAGTTCTGCTAAAGTCCGGTGGAGGTATGCTGTATTGTCTGCCAGCAACGGGTAAATTACCCTTGCATCTCCTTCGCTGTCTGCCGTGGCTTGGAGTACCTCGATCAAGAATTGCCGATAGGCTGGTAAATCCTCTTCTGACATAGTATTTAGCAACCTCAAACATCAGACATTACTCTTGGGGAAGTTTCACGGCTGGATAGACGTATTTAGCGACGCATCACCTAATTCTTGTTCTGGTGCTTTCTTTCTTTTGTTTTGGGGCTGGAAAAAGTTGCTTCACTCAATAACAAATTATTAATGCCAACCCACTTAAGATCATAAAGCTTAATACTTAATACTCCCTGATACAGGTGGTTCTGTTAACCTCTAACTTAACCTAGGGAGCATCAGAATCTCACCAAATACTAACACCTCGCTACATTTCCTGCGCTTCACGACTCAGCAGGACAACAGAGTCTTTTATTTGTTTGCACTCCTTTACATTAAATGACAGTGAATCACTAAAAGTGTTAAACTGAAGATGGTTGATTTTCGGTAGAGTAAGCTTGTTTCAATTTCTTTCACAGGCGCATCTCCGATTTAAGTCGCTACATGTTCAAGACCAAGGAGATGCCTAATGTCTATTTATGTTGGTAATTTGTCCTACGACGTTACTCAAGAAGACCTGACTAGCGTTTTTGCTGAATACGGCAACGTCAGTCGCGTGAGTGTACCCACAGATCGTGAAACCGGACGTCCACGGGGCTTTGCCTTTGTGGAAATGGAGTCAGAAGATAACGAAGCTACCGCCATTGAAACCCTTGATGGGGCTGAATGGATGGGACGCGACCTTAAGGTTAACAAAGCCAGACCACGTGAACAAAACGGAGGCGGTGGTCGCTCTGGTGGCTATGGCCGCAGAGCCTTCTAATTTAGCTAATTTAATATAGCTAAGGCAAGTTAACAGAAAGCCCCTTCTTCAATAGCAAGTAAATCGTTTCGGCGAACAATGCTATCAGGAGGGGCTAATTATTGTGATTTAGAGAACCTCATTAGCTCTTGGGCAGCTACCAGTTTGAGCTTAATTAAAATTAATATGAGCTACCGTCTTTGTGGGTAAAAATCCAACCTGCGGTACTATCTTTAGCCATCAAGTCAGTATCGGGATAGGTTACTTCATCCCTCGGTGTTCTGTCACCAATTTCTAAATAGATGGCAACTGCATCGGATTGATTAACTAAATGATGCCCATCGGGTTCTCCTCCAGGGAAACCGGCTGCCATTCCTGGCTTTAAGGTTTGCTCTCCCTGATTACTAATCAACGTCACTTCACCTTGTAGAATATAAACAAACTCATCTTGCCGAGCGTGCCAATGCCTCATAGCAGACCAGCTTCCCGGTTGCAACTCGACTAAATTTACGCCAAAATTTTTTAAGCCAGCAATATCTCCCAAACGCTTTTTAGACCTTCCAGCTACTAAAGCTCTAAAGGGTTCAGGATAAGCCGAACCTTTTCTCTGAGGTACATCTTGAGGATTAATAATCATCGGGCATTTTCTTGGTTGATCAAATATAAATAGAGACTATCAGGCAAGAAGGTAAGGGACATAATATTAGCCCAAGAAGTCAGTAATCTGTTTGAGCAAACCCTTAGAAAAAGGGATTACTACCTGTAAAACGCGATCGCAGGTGATGGTTTTCCGTTCTTTTGGCTAATAGATCCCTTAGTCTGAATCGACGTGTGGTCGGTGTTTTCAATAAGCGATCGCTTTTTTAGGTAAGAGTTTTCGCTTAACTTACCGGATTTTTTACTTTTTGCAACTAAAGTTTAGAAAAGGATTCAAATAATTGAGTTGCGGAACATGATTGAAAGTTCCCAACCAACGGCAGAGGTTTAACCTTATAGCCAAGCAGACACGCTCTCAAGGAGAAAAGCCAAATGCTCAGGTCACTTCTAGCAGGAACTTCAGTCTTCGCCCTTTTGCTTGCTGGCAGCCTGCCAATTCGTGCACAGTTTCAAGCTCCAGCTACATCTCAACAAACTCAGGGACAGTTAGCTCAAGAGCCACCAGTACAGGAACAACCAGTACAGGAACAACCAGTACAGGAACCATCAGCAGAAGAACAGCCAGCAGCAGCGCCAGAGGTAACTAGCCAAGAAGTTAGCCAAGAAGATTTAGAGAAGTTTGCTCAGGCTGTGAAGGCAATACAGACGATTGAAGAACAAGCACAAACAGAAATGACCCAGGCTCTTGAGAATGAAGGCTTGAACTTTGATCAGTATCGCACCATTCTTCAAGGCCAGGAAAATCCAGAGGCTCAAGCGGCGTCTGAGGTGACACAAGAGCAGAAAGAGAGTTTTAAGCGGGTCAATAACCGAGTAGCCGAAATACAAGAGGCAGCTCAATCCAAAATGCAAGAAGCTGTTGAAGCTCAAGGTTTAAAAGTCGAGCGCTTCCAGGAAATTTCCATGGCAATCCAGCAGAATCCAACTCTCAGAGAGCAAATCCAACAGCTACTCCAAAGTTAGTCTGAACTGGCTTATTATCTATCGCAACAGTTCCTCTCTAACCATACCAAATAGGTAAGAGAGGATAGAAAACTTAGAGGAAGACTTGGACGGGCAGACAACAATCCTACTCTAGTTCGTCCTCTGTTCTTCCTAAATAACAGACACTTTTGGTTGGTTATTGGTGGCAACCTTGGTTTTAGCCAACAACTTTTTAATAACAAGATTTGGGAGTGATTTTACAGTGAAATTGAAATTTATTGCCTTATCGCTTTTTTTAGTGGTTGCGTCTTTTCTAGGAGCCTGCGAGTCTGAGAATGAGGTTCCTCCAGCAGGAGAAACATCACCAAGTGTTGAACCAGGCGGGGTTTCGGAAACTCCTGGGGGATTACCTGAGACGACATACCCATCAACATCGCCGGATGAATCACCGTTGTCTACTGAGTCGCCATTACCAGATGAATCACCATTACCAGATGAATCACCATCACCTACTGAGTCACCTTAATCTAGTAAGTAAAGGGAGAGAATTATTTACCAGATTCTTAGAGCTGATTTGGTGTAATTGGTAGTTTCTGATCAGAAAATGCTCAAGCTAGAAGCACCATCTTCTGACACCAGCATCCCCAACAGCATGTGATATCAATTCTGATACTACCTTGATTGGTGACAAAATTCCCCGCCCCTATCTTTGACTGGGTGGGGGATTTTGTTACTTGGTAGCTCGTCGGTTAAGTAATAAGCATGCCCTGAGCGGAGCCGAAGGGTAATAAGCATGCCCTTGAGCGGAGCGAAGGGTAATGAGTAATAAGTAATAAGTAATAAGTAAGCACTCATATCTGTAAACTGGCTACAATACTCTGTTCCCCGCTATGGTTGAGAAATTTCTGTTTGAGTTAAACTCAGGAAGTAATCTCAAATAATTAAGATAATAGACAAGTGAATGACCACAAAGAGCAGCTAGTAATGAAGAAAGGAAAAGCTAAGGGAGGAACAGAGCAAGGGCAGGAAAAAAACGAAACAAAACTCAAGAAAGTTAAAAAAAAAGTTTATCAAAAAGAATTAAGCCGACTCCAGGTAGAGTTAGTGAAATTGCAAGAATGGATCAAATATAAAGGCTTGAAAGTTGTTGTGATCTTTGAGGGACGTGATGCAGCAGGCAAAGGAGGGGTGATCAAAAGAATTACAGAATGCCTGAATCCTCGCATCTGCCGAGTTTCAGCCCTAGGTAAACCGAGCGATCGCGAAAAAACGCAATGGTATTTTCAGCGCTATGTTGCCCATCTACCAGCAGCAGGTGAAGTAGTTCTTTTTGACCGAAGTTGGTACAATCGAGCGGGTGTTGAGAGAGTAATGGGTTTTTGCACTCACGAAGAATACGTAGAGTTTTTGCGCTCATGTCCTGAATTTGAATGTATGCTCCAAAGGTCAGGAATTATCTTGATCAAATATTGGTTTTCTGTAAGTGATGAAGAACAAGAAAAGCGCTTTCGAGAACGGATTCGTAATCCTGTCAAACGATGGAAGTTCAGTTCTATGGATTTAGAAGCCCGTGCTAAGTGGGTGGAATATTCTAAAGCGAAGGATGATTTATTTCTCGCTACGGATATTCAAGAATCGCCTTGGTATGTGGTGGACGCCGATGAGAAGAGACGTGCACGCTTAAATTGTATTAGTCATTTCTTAAGCATGATACCCTATGAGGATTTAACACCTGAACCCATAGAGTTACCACCACTACAAGAGGCAATGGAGTATGAGCGTCCGCCTGTGTCAACGCAAACTTTTGTACCAGAAGTCTTCTAGTTAAGAGACTTCTGGTGGACAACTAAGTTATAGGTTGATTGTCTTGCCTGTTTCTGCCGACTGGCGCAAGGCATCACCAACCTTGAGGGCATAACAACTAGCCGACGGAGACACATAAAGGGGTTTCCCTTGCTCTAAGTAATCTAGTACCATGCAGGTGTCTTTGACAAACAAACCACGCCTGCTACTCACTTCAATTGGTGTCTTTTCTTCTTCCCTAATCAGAGTCCCTTGCTCACCTTCAAAAACTAGTGTTCCTTGCTCTCCATGGACTTCAAATTTACGTGAGCGCTGCCAGAAAACTTCTCCTCTACCGTATGTAACTTCCGCAATTAAGCCATTAGCAAAGCGCATTTGACCATTACACAAACAGGCTTTATAGTCATCTGATTCACCCCAAAATTGGGATTGACAACTCACAGAAACTACCTCTCCAAACAAGTTAGTGAAGCGGTGGACGTGAGGGAGAGCAGCTTTGAAGGGAAAGCCAAATAGTTCTCGATTGTAAGTCCAGCGCTGTGGTGCGGGTCGTTGAGGTATAAGAGTAACGTAACGAGCATAAAAGGGGTTGCCAATTTCTACTAAGGATTGCCTAAGGGCTTGATGCAAGCCGCCTAATAGCTCAATATGTTCTACATGAAGCAGTTTGCCTTTGGCTTGGGCAAGGGTTACCAAAGACTCTGCTTGTTTGGGATCCAAAGAGATCGGATATTCTACAACCACGTGCTTCCCAGCTTCGAGAGCAGCACTGGTAATTGCGCCGTGATCCCGATTAATGGTACAAATAAAGACCAGATCTAGATCAGGATGCTCTACTAACTGTTGCCAGGAATTTACGCAGGATGCTTTGTAAGTTGTGGCAAAATCTTGGGTTTTTTCCGGTGTATGACCACTGACGGCAACTAAAGTTGAGCGAGAATCTGTTTGCAAAGTCTCGGCTCTTTGTTTTGCTGCATATCCAGTACCGACAATACCAGCTTTGATGGGGAGAGTAGTAGAAGGAGTATTAATTGGTGTCACCAGTAGGATTGCATAATTGGTAGTTTTTTACATTATAAAATTAACAGATTAGGGTTTATTATTGGGTAAATCTTTGTGTGGATAAAGTCACTAATAGAAACTTCTTGGGCAGCTTGCAAACGAGTAGCAATTGTCTCTAAGAGTTTAGCTAGCTGCTACTGAAGTTGAATTGGCTTGTGCAGTTTAGCAATGTGGGATTGGATAACTGCTTTAGGAGAAAAATTGGCATTGTTTAAACAATCTTTGATTTCTTCTAAAGAAAAGCTAATCTGGCGGAGAGAAACTATCTGTTGTAGGTAGATAATATCCTTTTTGGTATAGAGACGGTGACCAGCTTCTGTACGTTGGGAAGGTTTCAAAAGACTAATCTCTTCATAATAATGAAGAGTCCGTACAGATAGACCAGTTTGCTTAGCTAAATCACCAACTTTCCAAGCTGTTGACCAGAGTCTTTCACTCATTTTTAAGGAGTTTTCTCAGTGATATCTCCACGATATAACCTGACGTTACGTGAGGTGCAAGTAGAATTTTTAGCTGATTATTTGTTCTCTCCAAAGCGGTATCCTTTTCCATATACCGTATAAATCAGTGGCGTCTCGCCCTTGGCTTCAATTTTGCGGCGCAACAAACGCATCAAAGCGGCTAAAACATTGCTACTAGGTAGTTTATCTTCTGCCCACAGATGCTGATAAATTTGTTCGTGGGTCAATAATTGACCTGGATGACGCATTAAGTATTCTAGCAGTTGGCTTTCCTTTTCTGAGAGTTCAATCAGGCGTCCCTCACGATCTGCTAATTGATTTTCTAGATCTAGTTCGAGTGTTCCCACTTGCAACCGCTGGCTGTTAGGGGTGTCTGTCGTCGCCGAACGCCGCAGTAAGGCGCGGACTCTCGCTAGTAACTCCCGCAGTTCAAAGGGTTTAACTAGATAATCGTCAGCCCCAGCATCTAATCCCATTACTCGATCATCCAGGGTATCTTTAGCTGTGAGGAAGAGAACTGGTGTGTTTTTCCCTTGCGATCGCAACTGTTGGCAAACTTCTAACCCTGAGAGTTGCGGCAGCATCCAATCTAAGATGAGTAAATCATAAACACTTTGGGAAGCCAACTGACTACCCGAAGCACCATCGTAAGCAACATCAACACTGTAGCCTTCACGGTTGAGTAGGCGACTTAAAGGATCGGTTAGTTCAACTTCGTCATCAACTAGAAGAATTCGCATAAAAAGCCGATAGTGGCATTAGTCTTCTGATCCCTGTAAGTTATGAGATTTGTCCAAAATTTCCTGCGATTCCCGAAGATACTCCTGTACAGCTTTGATTTCTTGGTTTGTCGCCTCTACATGTGCCTGAGTAGCTTTTGTCTGATTGTTCACTTCTGATTCGTAGGCAGCACGTGATGCTTCACCCTCCTCTTTCTGCGCAGCCTCGGCATCTTCCTGTAGGGCTTTGGCATACTTGTTGATGGTTTTACCAGACTCTTCGATGAACTGTCCCCTTTCGGCTGTTGACCCTCCTTTATCTTTTAAAGTCTTTCCTGACTCCTCTACTAAATTGCCGTGTTCTTCCACAGTTTTTCCATGTTTTTGTGCAAGTCTCGCTGTGTTCTCTGATACACCAGACATAATCTTTTACTTTTTGTTTCAAAAGCATATGATAAGATTTTTCCCTTTTTTTTAACTCTGTCTAAAAGCATAGCAAGAGATAAATTAAGGTTTGTGTAATACCCTAAATGACCCAGGAAAATTTACTATAGCAATCCTAGCTAAATTAGAAAACTGCCTATTTCATTTCTTGTACATCTCTTGTCCATCTGGGGCTAATTTTAGTATTAATTATTTCTGCTTGCGATATCTCCCCAAAAATGACAGCCTCCAAGACAACAACTGCATTTGCTCGAACTGGTGTTACATTATTGCTATATAAATATATGCTCTCTGCTAAATACCCAATCGTCAGCACGGCAATAATCAAGAGCATAAAAGTTAATCGAGAAAGTTTTCTGTTTCCTGCTTAGATGATAGTCCTGCTTTGAGTTGTTTCATTAGCAGACTAATTTTCAGGTGCCAAAGGTGAGTAGAAGTTACTATATGAAAGAAAAAACGATATATCCTGGCGAAGTTTTTGCGACAACTGCCGATTTTGACGCCAATATTCGACAACTGTTGCCGCGCTACGACGAAATGCTGGAAGCGATCGCACTTGGCGTCTCTCCTCATGCCCAGCGTATCCTAGACTTGGGTTGCGGTACTGGCGAACTTAGTCTTAAATTACTCAAGCGTTGCCCTAATGCCCAGGTGGTGGCGCTTGATTACTCCCCCCGTATGATTGAATTTGCCCAGTCAAAGCTCAAGGCTACCGAATATGCACAGCGGTGGACAGGCATAGAAGGAGACTTTGGTGACTGGGCTAATCATCAGTTAGTACTAGAGGATGGCTTTGATGCCTGTGTTTCATCCCTGGCAATTCATCATCTCACTGATCAAAGCAAGGGACAACTGTTTGCCAGGATCCGTGAAAGCCTTAATCTAGGTGGCGTCTTTTGGAATGCCGATCCGGTTTTGCCGGAATCACCAGCACTCTCAGATGTTTATCAGAGTATCCGAGAGCAGTGGGCGGCTCAACAGGGAACTAACTTAGCAAAGGTTCGGGCTAAGACTGGTAAAAGTACACCTTACGGTCATTCTCAACCCGACCAACTTGCCACCCTGGACACTCATCTGCAAATGCTGAAAACAGCAGGGTTTGCAACTGTGGCAGTACCTTGGAAGTACTATGGTTTAGCGGTTTTTGGCGGGTTTGCTTGAGCTACTTCAGCTGCCGGGAACGAGGAGGAGTACACTTCAGGCTTACTCTTGACCCCATACTCCTTGACTAGAGTAACTGCTTGTCTGAGTGCCTCTAGGCGATCGACAAAGAGATGGTGTGGGGGTATAAGTTGGAAAATCCCTAAGCGTTCCAGACGATGCTTGACCTTGCCAATAGCACCCACAATCAACACCTGACGACCTTGATCACAGGCTTCTCGGATTGCATTCTCGATCGCCAAAGAAGAGGTTACACCCAAAATTGGTACATCGCTGAGATCCAGAATCAAGACATCGTGGTCTTGCATCGCTGAATGTTCACGAGAGATTGCCTTAGCCACACCGAAAATCATTGGTCCACTGAGGTAGAACAGTAGCACCCGACCATTGGCTTGATCCAGAAGCTCTTTTTCTGCTTCGCTCATCAGGATTTCGTCGTCGGCGTCGGTAACTGTCTTAACTTCCTCAGAACGCATGTCTGAGAGACGTTGAATTGTCAAAATATTAGCAATGAATACCCCCACTCCAACGGCGACAATCAGGTCAACAAATACCGTCAAGAACATTACCCCATACATGATCAGCGCTCCCTTGGTTGATACCTTATGAGCGCGTTTCAAGAAGCTCCAGTCAAGAATATCAATACCAACCTTGAGGGCGATACCCGCTAGTACGGCCATGGGAATGCTTTCGGTTAGACCAGCAGCCCACAAGACTACAACCAGCAGAATTAAAGCACGAGTGATACCAGATAAAGCAGTACGAGCACCAGTCTGGATATTAACCACAGTACCCATTGTTGCGCCTGCACCAGGTAAGCCACCACATAGACCCGAAGCTATGTTGCCAATGCCTTGACCAATAAGTTCCTTATTAGAATCGTGTTGGGTGCGAGTTAAGCTATCGGAAATCACTGCGGTAAGCAACGTGTCGATACATCCCAGCATGCCCAGCATGGCAGCATCAACGAGCATGAAAGTAAGTTGTCCTAGGCTGAAGACAGGCAGTTGCAAAGTAGGTAGTCCCACTGCAATCTCGCCAATGCGGCGGATCTCAACATCTGAGAAAAAGATCAGGGACACCACAGTGCCGACGACTAAAGCTACTAGTTGCGGTGGCACTATGCGCTTGATTCGGGATGGCATGAAGAAGATAATTGCCAATGTCATCCCTCCCAAAGCCGCTTCGGCGGGATTGATATTTGCCAATAATTCGGGCAATTTTTGGATGATACCGATTACACCACCCTTGGGACTGGCTTGTCCGACAAAAGGAGCAATTTGCAGAATAATCAGTATGATGCCAATTCCCGACATAAAGCCTGAAATCACACTGTAGGGCATCAGGGTAACGTATTTACCCAGCCGAAATACGCCAAAAAGGATTTGAAATAATCCGGCTAACATGACCACGGTAAACGCCATGGCTAAGCCGTTTTCCGGGTTGGCAGCTACCAGGTGAGCCACAACAGCCGTCATCACCACGGTCATCGGCCCAGTTGGCTCAGAAATTAGGGTGGGTGTGCCACCAAACAATGCTGCAAAAAAGCCGACGCAAACAGCACCATAAAGACCAGCTACAGGGCCTGCACCAGAGGCGACACCGAAAGCCAGCGCCAGTGGTAATGAGATGATGGCGGCAGTCAGACCCCCAAATAGATCGCCGCGCAGATTGCTAAAGTTTATACGATTGGTAATTTGCATTATTTAGAGGACAATGAATCAGTTAATAAGTTTAGAGGACAATGAATCAGTTAATAAGTGCTGATCTAGAGACTGTTTAATTTCTTAGACTTAGTTAAGTTTTCTATTCAGTTTTTCATCAAAAAACATCAGAGACCGAAACGACACATCGAAGAATTAATCTTGCTTTCGTCGGCTACAGTCAATTCTTAAACGATTGCCATAGCGGGTAATGAGCCAAAGAGTTTGGGGTGATCGCTTACCCCCCAGATCTCATTAACTTCGCTTTTACCCTCCAGGCACTGATTAAAATGACAATATCAGTTGATGCAAGGTTTCATAACGCTCGATAATATTTATTTACTTAAAATTAAGTGAGCGTTATTACTCTTGCTATTTTTCCTGCTAATAGAGACCATAGAGTGGTCGAGCTTTTCGGTATACTCAATCCATACTGGCAAAATGTCAAGTTCTATGAGATGAATTTTCGGCTCGCTACTCTTGCTAAAGCAAAAAAATGACGGCTAGAAAATACAATTAAAAAAGTTGCTTGATGTCATTAAACCAGTTAACTAATTAACACTGAAAGCAGCAACAAGCCTTACCTGCTCAGATTAAATCACTTGAGAATCAGGTCAGATTCAGGAAAGAAGCCGCGCCTGGAGAGCATTGCTCTCAATCAGACTTATGATGAGGAATAAGAACCGTTAAGAAGTTAACTTAAACCTTTAATTAAGGGACATCTTACCGACATTCGAGGAAATAATACTTAAGTATTATTTCCTCAGAAACGCTCCCAGCCAGTTCCTTGATAGCCAAAATTGAACAGTTCAGGGTGTAGAATTTCTGCCAAAATTTCTAAGGAATCTACCAAGCGTGGCCCTGGACGGTTGAAGTATGCATTACCATCAGTGAGATAAATCTTACCATTACTAACCGCTTGCAAAGTTGACCATTCCGGACGCTGTGCCAACTGTTGAGTTTCTTGGCGGGTGCGTTCTAAGTCAAAGCCGCAAGGCATGACGATAATTACTTCTGGGTCAGCTTTGACTAAATTATCCCATGCTAGGTATGGTGAATGCTTACCCAAAACCCCAAACAGAGGTTTGCCACCAGCAAGTTCCACTAATTCAGGAATCCAGTTGCCAGTTGCCATCAGAGGGTCAGTCCATTCTAGGCAAGTGACCGTGGGAGGGTTGACCAGTTCTTGCGTCTTTTGCCTACAGGCTTCGACACGAGACTGTAACTGCCTGAGTAATGCTTCTGAGGCAACTCCTAGCATGGCAGCAACTCGTTCTATGTCCGCCCAAACCTCACTCAGCAAGTTGGGCTGTAAGGAAATCACTTTCGGGTTACTCTGAGTGAGTTCGGCAACTGCTTTCTCGACAATATCGAAGTTAACGGCGCAGACATCACATTGGTCTTGAGTGACAATGTGAGTCGGTTGCAGTTGTTCTAGGACATCGGTTTTAACTTGGTAAATGCTTAAAGCTTTTTGCACCAAATCCAGGACATCAGCATCAATTTGGGCGCTGGGTTTGTCACTGTTGATTTGTGCCTCGGTGCAAACGGGCTTGTCTTTGATTTCTAGGGGATAGTCACATTCATGCGATCGCCCTACAATCGCATCAGTTAAGCCCAATGCTGCCACAATCTCCGTGGCACTGGGAAGTAGAGAGACAATTCGGAGGTTGGAGGAAGTCATGATCAAGCTTTGCTCTCAATCAACTGCATAGCATACAAGATTCAGATTAGTTGATTGTTGAGCAGGCTGAGCGTTTTTTGGCTAATTTCTAATGGAGGGTATTGTCATTTAGATTACTAAAGTTTAAGATTAAAGTTATACTGGGTCAATCCACAACCAAGTGGAGTGTGATGGTTAGAGATGAGATTTAACTCCCGGTGAGACAACTTTACTTGTAATCCAGTCCCCGTCGCTATCGAACGGGGTCTTTATTTTGGGAAAAATTTTGCGTTTTGCAATTATTCATGCACTGAAATATTGGAAAACACAGTCCTCCTATTTTAGGTTGATTGAAGCACCAGAAAACTGCCAATTTGGCAACTCTCGGAGACTGAAGTAGGCTAGGTTAATTGCAGAACCCTAACGAGGAAGGAGGCTGTGATGCACCATCCATTTGAACTAGAACTTTCTGAACTAGAAACTCTCAATTTAGAGATGCCAGAAATCACTAGTGAAGAAGCCCAAAAAGTTATCGGTGGCGCTATCTCCATCACGACGATGGCAACTGGTGAAGAGGGTGGCGAAGATCCTACCACGATGGCAACTGGTGAAGAGGGTGGTGGTGAGTTTTTCTTGACGCTTGCTTTCTGAATTTGGCTAGAGGAACTCTGAGAAACCAGGAAAGAGACCTATGAAACTGCGCGATTTAGATGTACTAACTAAAATAGACGACGACAAAAAAATGACTGCAACCGTTGGGGGATTACAACTTCCTTTTCCGGTTTCCTATGACACAAGCTTGAGTAATCAATACAGTATCCGCATCGATGATTGTGGGAATATTGTCTCTGGGAATTTCGCTTGTGTTACATACCCCTGCTGTTTAGGGCCACAACAAATACCGCTAGGTGACCAGGAATTGTTAGCCACCCTTTAAGTGGTAAATAGGTATTAAGTAGCGGCAGAACACCACACAACTGTACGCTTATCCGTCATTTTTTAGGGAAGGCTGATTTAACTCTCGGCATTTAGTTAGTGCTTGTTCATAAGCAACTTGGTACTCATGACCTCCTAACATTGAATCGCCGTAATACTCATAGGGGGCTGCACCATAAACGGGAAGAGGTGGGTCATCAGGATAATCTTCTACGGCTTCTTCAATCGCAGCTTTGAGTTGCTTAAGACTCAGGCGTTGTGCTGGAAAATAGCAGAGTTCTTGAGCATTTTTGTTGAGGTGTGGCAGGGTGGGATCTACTAAAGATTCTTCGAGTTCCAGCCAGCTATGTTCAAGAGGTTTGTAGGGGTGTCCTTTCCAGACTAAAAAACCTTGGACATAGGTAGCACCATTGAGTGACAAGCTGGCTTTATAAGCATTATCAAAGCTATTAGTTGCCTTGCTATGGATTTGTTTGGCAATTTCTTTAGAAAGATGCTCTTCTAAGGGTTTGTTCATTAATCAATTACGCTTTAACTTAAGATAGATGCTTTATTTACTAGGCTCTAATTATTGTAGACAAAAAGTTATTTAATCAGAACTAATTAACAATTATCTGCGAGACAAATACCAGAATAAAAGCTAACTAAAAAGTAGAAAGCTTACCAGGTATATATTCATCTAACCTGGTAAATCTACATTTATATTTGATGGGAACTCGCTATCAAGCTTTCACTGCAACTGAGGGGAAAAATTTTCCTTGGCGATACTCCCAGACTAGTCCTTCCGGATCTCTAGCTTGGCTCCATTGGCCAAAGTCTGGAGAAGACCGCATTCTTTTAAGAATCCTATCACCACATTTGAACCGATGACAAACTTCTTTGACTGTATAAGACCGTGTTGAAGTAACTTCTAAGACGGGGATGGCAACTTCTGAAGCTTCTACGGCAGCAACTGATTTTTGGGGAACTTTCTGACTTTTTTTCTTGTTTACCGGCGTAACTTCTGAAGTTTCTACACCAGCATCGGAGAAAGTTTCCAGGGAGTAACCAGACAACTCAATACCTCGACTTTGCAATCCTTTTTGCTGATGATACTGGATAATTGACTCACCACTAAACCAGTCTAAGGCTGTACGTACCCAATGCCAACCTGGTTCTGGAGATTTTTCCAAACAGATTGGAGTCTTCTCGCCACTACCGCCTTCAACCAAGTAATGTGTAGCCTTGAACATTCCTTTTTCAGGCTTACTCGTTTCCGAGGATTTCTTCTTCCTAGGCGAACAGGATAAACAGTATTTTGGTGCTCTACCTGGATAACACTCGCGAGTCGTCATCTGATTACATTTAGCACAGATGAAGGTTACAGGTTTGGTGTGGATAGTACGAGCGTGAGCACGGACGATGAAAGTCTGAGAGGGCATGGGTTATCAGGTTATCGGTAGCGGGTAAAAGAAATTGAACAGGTAGCCACCCTTTGGGGTACATCTCCAAGAACTATCTGATTAATTATTTAAGGTAATGACACCAGCACCACAGTCTAAGTGAAGCGACTATTATCTATATTCAATTAAACTGCAAAAGTTGCACATCTTACGTAAGAGTGATCAGTTAGCTTATCAGGTTATCGTTATCACTAAGCTAACACCATTGACGTTGGTCAAGGTTTTTCAGTAGCCCGTAAGCAATCGTTCACTCAAAAGCCAGACGCAGATTAGCTGCAATTTCTGCTAAGGCTTGGCTGCCCAGATTAGGCGACTGGGGCATTCCCACAAAGCCATGAATCATTCCCGCGTAGCGTTTCTTCCTCACCTTCACACCAGCTGCCAGTAATCGCTCGGCGTAAGCTTCCCCTTCATCGCGTAGCACATCAAACTCAGCAGTAATAATCTGCGCCGCAGGTAAGTTACTCAGGTTCTTGCTTAGTAAGGGCGAAGCATAAGGATTGCTACCATCCGCTTCATTAGGTAAGTAGTGGTTCCAGTACCAGAGCATTTCATCTTTAGTTAAACCATAGCCTTCGGCACATTCTTGATAAGACGGGGTATTAAAAGCATAAGCAGTTACTGGGTAAATTAGTAGTTGATGCACCAGTGGAGGATTTCCACGCTCGCGAGCCATCAGGGCAACCACCGCTGCCAGATTCCCCCCAGCACTATCTCCCCCCACGGCCACTCGCTGGGGATTGCCATTAATCATATTTGCATGATTAACTACCCATTGAGTAGCAGCATAGGCATCTTCCGCCGCTACGGGAAACTTGTACTCTGGTGCCAAATGATAGTCTACAGAAACCACCAGGCAACTGGCTTGATTGGCAAGGGAGCGGCAGATAGCATCTGCTGAGTTTAAGTCACCCCATAGCCATCCCCCGCCGTGGAAGTAAACGAGAACTGGGAAGGGACTACTACCACCGGGGGTATAAATACGAATAGGAATTTGCTCAATAGAACCAGGGATGGTGGAATCTTCCACACGAGCGACAGTTTCTTTTCTCCTAAAGGGCATGCAGGTCATTTTGGTAATCATTTCCCGTGCCTCTTGGGGTTCAAGAGTTGGCAAGGCTGGTAGTTCTAGTTGCTTTAGCCGATTGAGCAGTATCTTTATTTGTGGGTCTAGGGGCATAAAACCTTAATGAAAGTTGATAATTATCCGCTAAAATCCATAGCCGACGCTGAAGTAAAAGCCTTCATCCTGAGCATTTTCACCCCGGTCATCTAGGTCAACAAGCGGTACAGCATAGTCAATGCGGATATTCAGACCGGGCGATGGCTCCCAGAGTAGCCCTAAGCCAATACCCGCCAGGAAGGTCTGGTCTGGTAAGTCGTTGGGATTATCTGGGTGGTTCCAAATTGCTCCTAAATCGGCAAATGGGGCTAACTGAAAGATTGAGAATCCGGCTTCGTCTCGTTTTAGGGTGATGCGGTCTTCTAGGGAAAACCGGAAGCCATTGTCGCCAGAACGGGCGTTCTGTCGATAGCCTCTCAGCGAGAGTCCTCCGCCGATGACAAACTGTTCGGACGGTAAGAGACTATCGGGGGTCAATTGCAAGTCGGCCTGCATAATCAACAGTTGATTTTTACTGAGGTTTTGCACCCGCTGAATTTGACCTAGCCAGCTAAAAAAGCGACTGTCGGGAATCGGATGATCATTAACGGTGGCATCAAATAGTCCAGTGCCGATGTTAAATTGCGATCGCACTGACCAAGCTCCCCTAGTATCCCGTTTAATATAGTCTTGCCCAAAGCGGAATACACTGGTGCGGCTGATACCGTCTTCATCGGGGCCAATGCCGAAGGGCGTAGCAATATCGTTGAATAAAAAAGTCTGACCGTCTCGAAAATTAAATCCTAGAGAAAGAGCCAATTCTTCACGAGGTGTGCGGATTAAAGGCTGACGCCAGCTAATTTCATAAAGTTCGCTCTCTCCTTCAATATCGAATTCTTTAAATGGTTCGGCAGTAACTTGGTTACGGTCAATAACTGCACGAAGTTGTAGAGTGCCATTCTTGGGATTAATCGGGGCTAGATAGCTAACATCAAAAACATTAGACCCCCCAGTAGTCGAACGGTAATAGGAACCAGCAAGATTATCGCCAATACCTGTTAGATTACGGTAGCCTAGTGCCACTCCTAAACGTTCGGAACCGATACTAGGAGGAGAATAATTATCAACGCTAACGTTGCCGTAGAAGGGTTCAGCCTCCTGCACTTTAACCACTAAAATACTTTGACCAATCTCTTCACCAGAGCGTAAACTGGCTTCGATATTATCTAAGAGCGGGTCTATTCGGAGTAGGCGCAGTTGGTCTTCGAGTTGGTCTACCCGCAGTGGTGTAGCGACTCCTAGCTGAATACGCCGACGGATGTAGCTAGGATTGAGTCGCTGGGTTCCCTCAATCTGAATCTCTTGCAAGCTCCCCTCAAATACCTGAATCCTGACGATGCCGTCGGTGATTTGCTGGTCTACTAACACTGCGCGAGAAGTAATGTAGCCTGCATCTAAGTAAAGCTGGGTAATTGCTTGGCTGACTCCTTTGAGTTCTTCAAGGCTAACAGAACGTCCTTCTAGGGGGCTGGTGATGGGAGCTAATTCCTCGGCATCAAAGACTGTGCTACCAGTTACCTCAATTTGGTTAACAGCAATTGTGACCTTTGGCTGCTCCTCCTCTGAGGAAGCTGGCTCAGATTCCTCAGTTGGATTGGGGATAATAGGTTGGGTTTCCCTGGGTTGGGAGGGTAGAGTTTCAGGATTTCTGGGCAGAAAGCGCTCTTGGTTGGGGTTGGGTTGCTGAGCTACTGGAGTAGTAATCTCGGCTATTGTTGCCGCTTCTGATAAAGTCGGTGACACCGTAGCCAGAGCATAGCTAGGGCAAAAGCTAGTAAGCAGGGCAAAACCTGGGATGGAAACAATGCTGTACCGAAACATATGCTCTGGTTAATGACTATTTTTTAACTAGAAGTGGTGATTGATAAAAGACTCTTGGGCGTTGCACAGTTAGGGATGAATAGGGGAGATAGGGGGGAGGGAATCGCTGAAAATTCCCTTTTAATCCAAAATCCTCAATCAGAGGGTTCAATTGCTGTTGAGAACTTGAGGAATAGTTTTCAACTGCATTGCTTGGGGAGTGTTGTTTTCTTGGTCAAATAAGAGTACTGGCTGTTGCGGTAATTGGAAGTCAATAATTTGCTCGGTAGATGGTCTGCAATTGTTGCCGCCTTGTTGGGAAATTAGCCTTTTACTGGGCTCAGTCGAGGATGCCTCTAATGAGTTTTCCTGAGCTAGTATTTGTTCTCTGAGCCCTAGGGGTTTTAAAGCGAAAGAGCAAATTACGGGGATTGGTTCAGGAGGTTCAGCAGAAGGTGGTGCTGGTACTGGTGGCTGTTGTGCTACTACTGACGTTACTGGCGTTGGAGTTGGTGGTGTTGGTTCTTGTATGAGTACTGGAGTTGGTGGAGTTGGTGGTGTTGGTTCTTGTATGAGTACTGGGGGCGCTGGAGTTGGTGGTGCTGGTTCTTGTATGAGTACTGGGGGCGCTGGAGTTGGTTCTTGTATGAGTACTGGGGGCGCTGGAGTTGGTGGAGTTGGTGGGGTTGGTGGTAAACTAACATCCACTGCGATCGGCACCGCAGTTGAAGAAGACACCTGATCACTAGCACTAAGAGTGAAGACGTTGAGCTGACCACTGGCGTTGAGTGGTGGAGTGTAGCTCAAAATATCGTCGGGTTCCAGAATCGTTCCGGCTGCTACCTCAGCACCATTTTTGGTTAGTCTCCCTTCGATTATTTCCTCAACAACTACTGAGGTATTATCGCCGTCTGAATCATTGACTGCTGGATTTAAATCTGCCAATGAGAATGTCAACTCCTGATTTTGCACAGTCCCAGTTAACACTGAATTAGCGCTCAGAGTTGGTGTCTCGTTAACAAAAGTAATACTGATATTCTCTACAGGATTAACCATGCCCAGTTCTGGGAAGGATTGTTGAGGTGAGATGATTGTACTGCCAGTATTAATAGCTCCTACAGTACCATTTTGAGTAGCATTGCCCACAATTAAGGGTACGTTGTTGGGGCCACCACCGTGTTCAATGGTAATGCTACCTCCTCCCCCAGTACCAGCACTAGAAATGCTAGCTGCTACGCCGTTTTGATCAGTAAAGCTGCCAGTAGCTTGCAATGAACCTCTCGCTTTAAGATCAACTGCCCCGCCTACGCCGTTCACACCTTGGGTATCAATAGAAATAACTTCGATATTTCCTCCAGCAGACAAGTTAACTGGCGCACCATTAGTGGCAGCTCTTCTCGGTATCGAAATATTATCCACTAAGAAGCCGGAGTTATACTGGTTGTCGTTAACATCGACAACTCCCATGCCCAAAATGTAGGTGCCGCTAATTGGCAGAGTAATGGCATAATTTTGAAACCCGCTCTCATAGGCAAATCCTGCCGATGCCGAGGAATCTAAGGAGATTTCAGTTCTAGTTACCTCGGAGCTATTAGAGAGAGTCAGCCAAGTAAAGTCGTTGATTTCATTGGGTGAGCGGACAGTTTCATTGGTAAAGAAATTCGCATCTAAACTAACTGTATCTCCCGCGCGGGCTTCAAAGGTAAGTTTAATGGCAGAACCTTCAATGGGCTCACCATTAGTTAGCTCATTTAGTCTGCCGGGAGGAGCGTTCACAAAGGCTTCTATTTCACCAGCGGAAACTGTGCCTTCGCTCCCGTCTACTGTTTGCAGAAAAGCTTGGTAATTTCCTTCGGTGGGACCAGTGCCAAACTCGGCTGTCTCAATACTGGTTTCGCCAATGGTTTCCCAACCAGTAAAATCACCAGATTCAAAGCCAAGCATCTCAACCGTTGATTCATATTCTCGGACGGTAATAATTCCTGCTTTAATACTTTCAAATGCCGTTACTTCTAAAGGGCCACCCGTGTAATTTCCGAATACCACATTGTTGCCGCTAATGCTCAGGCTGGCTAAGGGAGAGATACCGCCAATAGCACCATTGACAGTGACATTTCCTGTTCCTGCTGCTAGGGCTAAATTCCTGAAGCCAGTAACATCATCATCAATGGTACTGGTGAAGGTGAGATCTCCTGCCTCTGGACCAGTGCTGATGCTGAGGTCACTGCCTAGTTTAACTGGGCCATCGAAGGTAATATTACTACCATCGGAGGTCACGGCTAACCCGTTGAGAGCAATCTCAGCGGCTGTGATGGTCAGAGGGCGTCCGTTAGTATTGAGCGCACTCCCTGTCTGCATCAAGAAAGTGCCATTGGCATCATTATCGGCGTCGGCTGTAAAGGCGATGGTTCCTGAACCTGCGGGGAAGTCCAGCGAGACATCAGTTGCCAGGGTAATATCGTTGGTGGCTTGCAGAGTAATATTGTTATTACCCGCTAGTCCTTCTAATTCCGACTCGAAGATAATAGTCGGTTCAGTATCGCCGGGGAGTACTTGACCTGGTACTCCTGAAGGATTACCTACAACTGTATCCGTGCCGTCAGGGTTATCAGAAGGCGCTCCTTCCCCAGTACCAGCCACAATCGAGATGTTAGTCGGATCCAGCAGCAGTGTTCCTAAGCTACCATTGGAGGCGCTGGTGTCTACCTTACCCTGAAAAATCAGCTTCTGCCGACTCGATACCTCCACTAAACCACCGTCGCCGGCTGCTGTACCTCCACTAGCGCTGATTTGACCGTAGAATTGGGTACTCTTATCGGCCCAGACAATTACCTGACCACCATCTCCTTGGCTCAGCGCATCGGCATTAATTTCGCTATCATTGCTGACAAAGGTGCTGCTGGCATTGGGCACAGTTCCCTCGCCTTGGTAATCTCCGCCAATCAACACGGTGCCACCGCCATGGCTGCCGGAGGCATTGATATCAGCACTAATTAAAGTAACGTGATCGCCCAAAACCTGGATGCGGCCGCCAGTCTGCGATGCTGCGCTGTTAGAGGCATCAATGCTGCCAGATGCGATCGCCATTCCTCCCTGTATGGGCACGGAAATCCCCGAACCCGTTAGACTGATGGTGCCATCGGGGTTAAATGCTACTCCTGTAGCATCGGCAACATTACCTCCCCCCGCCAATAATCCTGGTAAGTCTAAAGCTGAAATCCCCTGATTACTGGGTAAATTATTATCATTAATTGCTGTGGTTGGTTGAATTTCTAAACTGAGTACCATTCCTGGTTGAGAAAGTTGTACAACACTCTCCCCCGGTACTGCGGCCAGGGTGATGTTGCCACCTGCACTAGCAAGGGTGCCAGTATTAATTACTGTGCCACCCAACAGGGTCAAATTTTGTTGGTCACTGACTGCTAAATTACCAGCGTTGATCAGGCTTCCCGGCTGACTCATCGTAAAGGCAAAGCGACTGGGATTGTCAACTAGTTGCTGATAGTTATTGGGGCCAATGGCATTAAACCAACCTTGCTCAAAACCAATACCATTAGCGGTAGTGGCAGTGAAACTAGCTGGTACATTTAAACTAGCATTGGCACCAAAGATTATCCCTGCCGGATTCATTAAAAACAGATTAGAATTGCCGCCTGTAACTTGCATCAGGCCATTAATCACTGAGGCATCTCCACCCACTACTCGGCCGAGTATGTTACGAATCTGGGGGTTAGAGAGGAAATTGGCAATCTCATTGGCATTGAGTCCAAATTGCTGAAAGCTATGGAAGAGATTTAGCTGATCTCCTGAGGGAGTACCTCCACTAATATCAAGGCGATCGCCATTAGGAGTAATAATTGTGTTTGTCCCATCGTCAGCAGCAGTAATTGATTGTGCTTGAGCTGGGGTAGTGGTGCTGGTATTAAAGACAGAAAGGATTGCTATTAGCAGAGCAGCACTAGTTTTAACTGTACTGTTGAGTTCATTTAGTAGATTATTGCCTGACATAACTATTTCCAATACTTGCTTGGGACTATTGCTGATTTGAGGTGATAATTTAAAACTGGGTTATGAGTAATTAGGCGTTAAACTATTGATGATTTAGTCATAGATTGGCTTCCCGAAAATAATAGCAAATTCAATAATTGACCTGAATGAGAGTACTAATTACACCTATCTCAGCTAATATGTAAAATTTGTGATGCCTGTAAATTGGCTCAAGATATTAATTGGTTCGGCGTCAAGCTAAATAGAATTTTTCATAAATGAATTAGGATTATTTTCCTTGCTGGCAAGCACTAGTTTTGCTTGCAAAGAAAGAACAATAATCTGATAAACAAACAAAAAAGTCAATCTATTGAATTAAAAAATTGATACTGTATTTATTAATACTTTTTGGCTTTTATTGCCTAAAAAATTTACCAAAACTACCCTGTTTATACCCCTAGAAGCTGCTATGCTGTTTCAGCAGAGGAGAGTTGCAAACTATCCAATTAGGAGGGAATTAGGGAATAGAGTAAGTAGTTCAAATATTTATTGTTTTAACTGAAACAGTCAATATCTTTTTAGAAGCTCGCTAATCACCGACTTGGTTGAACTGTAGCGGAAGATTACGTCGGCGCCTAGATGATGCTGCAATGTTTTGCCCCAAACCTTTGAGATATTTCTATCTCACCTCTCAGTCAAAGAGTACTCGCTCTCGAACAACTCCTAACCAATGACTCGCCAAATATTAATGGTGTTGTCCCAACTACCGCTGGCAATGAGTGTTCCATCAGGGCTAAAAGCAACGGAATAAACTACATCTGAATGTCCCTCTAGGGTGAAAATCTCCTGTCTAGTAAGAAAATTCCACAGTTTGACAATGTTTTCCGAACCTCCACTAGCTAAAGTTTTACCGTCAGGGCTAACAGCTACGCTACTGATAAATGGAATGCTGGAATGTCCCTTAATAGTGCAAATTTCTTGTCCGCTATCCACATCCCACAGTTTGATATTATTGTCCTGACCACCACTAACTAAAGTCTTACCATCAGGGCTAAAAACAACGGAACTCACCCCACGTAAATGCTCTCCAAGTGTGGTGATTTCGCTTCCGGTATTAACGTTCCACAGTTTGATATATTTATCCTTACTGCCACTGGCTAAAATCTTGCCATCGGGACTAAAAGCAACGGAATTGATATATTTGCGATGTCCCTGAAGGGTACTAACCTCTCGTCCGGTGCTAACCTCCCACAATTTGATAGTGCAGTCTTTACTGCCACTGGCTAAAAGCTTGCCATCAGGACTGAAAGCAAGGGAAATAATCAAGGGTAAGCTTCCTACATCACCCGGTTTTGAATGTCCTTTGAGGTGTTTAATTTCTCGTCCAGTGCCAACATCCAACAGTTTAATAGTATCACTTTGATTGTGGGCTAAAATTTTGCCCTCGGGACTAAAGGCAATGGAATTAACCCCACCAGAATGTTCCTTGATAGTTCTAATCTCCTGTCCGGTGTCAACATCCCAAAAGTTAAGGCAGTTATTTTTGTCCTTATATCCACTTCCACTCGCTAAAATTTTGCCATTGGGACTAAAAGCGATAGAAAAAACTTGGTCTGAATGCCCCTTAAGAGTAGTAACTAAGAAAATGCTTCGCTGATCAATTTTGGGGAGTATTTGTATAGTAGGTGAGGATGCTGTAACCTCTGAGCTTGTTGCTTCTAACATCTCTAAGTCTTGTATTACTTCCAAGGCTGATTGATGTCGCTGCTGAACCGCACTTTGAGTCATTTTGTTCAAAACACGCTCTAGTTGGTCACTCACCGGATTGTTATCCAAGTGATGCTGCCACACAAAGGTACTTGCCATGGCGTTATACAGTGTAAATGGCTCAATGTTAGTCAACAGATGAATACAGGTAACACCCAAACTGTAGATATCGCTGGCAAATACCGCTTGCCGAAACATCTGTTCTGGAGCTGCATAACCCGCAGAGCCAATAGTTGTTCCAGTTTTGCCTAAAGCCTTTCCCGCAGCATATTTAGCTGCCCCAAAATCTACCAGCACCAGTCTAGCATCTGAGCCACTACGGATGATATTATCTGGCTTGATATCCCGATGAATTACCTGTCCTTCGTGAATAAATTGCAGCACAGGCAGTAAGTCGCCCAGGAGACTGCGAATCTGTTGCTCTCGAAAAACTCCTATTTCTGCCAACTCTTGAGCTAAGTTTTGCTCGTTAATGAACTCCTGCACAATAAACATCTCCAAAATATAAATTATGAGATAATTAAGGCATAACTAATTAACGTTTGGGGTGCAGAAACTGTGAGTTATACCTGGGAGTACTTGCAACGTAATCATCAAGAAGCCAAGCGCTTGGTAGGAATTAGCTATGAGCAGTTGATTCAACTAATTGAACAAGCCAAACTTTGACATGAGCAGAGACAGAGAGAAATTGAGAAAAAGAAAACTCGGCTGATTAGTGCTGGCGGTGGCAAGACTTCTCTTCTTGCTCTTGAAGAACAAATTATATTAACTTTAATCTATTTACGTCATCATCTGAGCTTTCAGATTCTGGGCTTATTATTTCAAGTAAGCGAATCGACAGCCAATAACATGTTTAATTATTGGCAAGTTCTGTTGCGAGAATCACTACCAGCTAGCTTACTAGAACAAGTAAAAAAGTGCGAAGAAGAGGAGGAAGCAATTATTGAGATGTTGGCAGAGCAGGAGTTAATAGTAGATAGCGCTGAGCAAAGCCGATCAAGACCTTCAGACTATCAAGAGCAAAAATCATTCTACTCAGGTAAGAAGAAAAATCACACTTTTAAAAATCAGTTTATTGTCTTGCCCAAAGGTAAAGATATTATCGATGTAGTAGCAGGAAAACCAGGAACCAAAAGTGACATAAGTCTGATGCGGGAACGTCTGAAACAATTTGATAAAAATCAACTATTTAGTGCTGATCAAGCCTATCTAGGAGAACTTCAAATTCGCACTCCTCAGAAAAAACCGAAAAATGGAGAACTAACCTCACAGCAAAAAGAAGCCAATAAAAAGCTATCTTCTAACCGCATTTTTGTAGAACACGTGATTCGTTTAATCAAGATATTTAAAATAGCACAAGAAAGATTTCGTCTGGAAGCCAGTAAATATGAGTCAGTTATCCTAACCATTTGTGGTTTAGTAAGACTGAGAATTGAGCGGTTAGTTTTCTCGGCAGTGAAAACCCCTGAATACTCAAAGAGAAATGAGATTATTAACCTTGATAGTTTGGCAGTTAAATTAACAACAAAAGCCCCTGATGCTTATGGAGCCGTTGAATCGAGCTAAATCTGTGGAAGTTAGTTTAAGGCTTCAAAGTAAGTCAGGGAGACACTCTTAGCTTTCTGGAGATGCCTAATGTACTGACGGCCATCTTGCCCCAAATGCGCTAACAGTTCGGGAATTTGGGGATGTTTGCCCAACTGTTCCAGCCGCACCGCTTCCTGCTGGAATAACTCGGCAGCTTTTCCAGCATTGTTTTGTCTTTGAGGATAAAGCTGCTTAATCACACAGCGAGGTTTTGACGGTTTATACTCATCCTGTGCTATTAAAGTTCTCCCGCAACCTCCAGCACCAATGAGTTTAATAGGACGATATCGCTCTGCTAGCAACAGTTTTGTACCGCAATTTTGGCAAAACTTTACACCATCGATGTTTTGGGGCTTCTGACAATCGGCGTTAAGGCAGTAACTCATGGATGGATGAGCTTTAGTACATAACTATAGTTCCCAAAAACCCTAGCCAACTCTCAAATGAGCTAAAAATTGCGATCGCACTGACTACCAATCAACCCTTCCGCTTGTATGCTGATACTAGTTGAAAATATAATTTAGTTTTTCCATATTCTTCCTTTCAGCAAAATATTAAATTAAACTAGTTCCATCGGTCTAACATTCACTAGAAGATTGTTAGACCTGAAATTTTTAGTCCTAACTGCGTCTGCGCAGCACTCTATATTGCCTCAAAGCATAGTCAATATCTGCTTGGGTCATGGGGTTAAGAGGATAAATTTGATTAGTTAAAGGATCGACATTCACAAATCCATTGCGTAGCGCTCTAGCTACACCCTTTCTTGCCCAATTAGGAATTTCTAATGCATCTGGATATCTAGCCAGAATTCCCTCAGCAGTGAAGGGAAAGTACAAGGGAAATAACCCATCAGCTTGAGCAAAGATAGCAAACCCTTCCGCCCGATTAATTGTTTGATCGGGAAAGAACATGCCATCTCGATAGCTATTCATTACACCAGTTTTAATTGCTACTTGAATAGCTTGATAAGCCGGATGGGATTGAGGAACGTCTGGCACAGAAACATCCGGTTTAGCTGCATTAGGACGTTGTTCTAATTGCATCTGATCGACTAAGATCTTAGCGAGTTCTGCCCTAGTTACAACTTTTTGTTCCGTCACCGTTTCCTGGGGCGCGTCACTTATTAATACACTGGTTTGATTCTTGTGGTGATCAGTCAGTAATTGTGCTGCTAGAGAAGGATTAGGCAAAAAGCTAAGACTGACTAGAGCAGTAACAGTCGTAGTTGTCAGAAAAATTAGTTGTTTCATTCTCAGGAACATCCAGAAATAAAGATTTATCCGAGTATAGGCGATATAAAGTATCGAAAATTAACAGAAAAATTACAGATTATGTATGAGGTGTGATTCCCATTGTTTTTAACCAGCGATGATTAGCTGCGATCGCTTCTAGCAAGGTTCCATAAACTTTATATTCTACGCCAAACTCTTGGCACACTTGGCTCACAATTGGAGCTAAATTAGCATAATGAATATGGCAAACTTGAGGGAATAGATGATGAACTACTTGATAATTTAAACCACCAAGATACCAGTTGCAAAACTTATTATTAGGCGCAAAATCCACTGTAGTTTTAACTTGACAAATTGCCCACTCATCATCAATATCAGGAGACTGAGAACTCACGTCTAAAAATTCTGCTGTTTCCACTACATGAGCCAGCATTAAAATCACACCAGTTACCAACCCACCAGTCATGTAAGTAAGGCAAAAACCTACGATTGCTTGCATTGGTGTATATCCAGCTATCAGGGGTACACCCAGAAACATACCAAGCCAAAGTAGCTTTAATGTAAAGAATGCAATTAACTGCGATCGCTTAATTTTCGGGAGGGTATACTCATGGGCTCGGCGCTTAAATACGATCAAATTTAACTCACTAACAAACCAAAACCCAGGCATCAAAACGTGTATTAACCAAACAAATAGATGTTGAAACTGGTGATACCATTCGTGGGGTTTATCGGGATGACGCCGCACCCAGCCATCCCAATCTAGTTCAAAATCGTGACCTGAGATATTAGTATAAGTATGATGAATAAAGTTATGATTAAATCTCCACAAGTAACTAGAAACCCCCATAAATAAATCGTAGCTTAACCCCAAAATACGATTTACTAGTTGATGCTCAGAATAACTACCATGATTAGCATCATGCCCTACATTAAAGCCTAAAGCAGCAAGACCTAATCCGAGAAAGACGCAGCCAATTAATTTCCAACCGACAGGTGCTGGATAGAAAATAGTAAATGTCCAAGCAGAGATTATCCAAGCAAAAATTATCCCTGTTTTTAGGTACAGCGCTGGATGATCTCGTTGAGCAAGATCCTCAGAAATAAAATATGCTTCGACTCTGCGATTCAGTTCTTTCCTGAAACCAACACTCTTGCCAAAAGTTACTCTCTTCTGTGTCATTTCTCTATAAATTAATAGATTACCTCCAATTTTATTTTTAGAACAATCTCCTATTTAGTCAAAATATCAGGAACTCTGAAGAATTCTTTTAGCACCTAAGAAACGCGGCGAAAAATAGGAATCTTCCAGGGAACTATAACCCACCCCAGAGGAGGAAGCATGGATAAATTTTCGATTTCCAGCATAGATACCGACATGGGAAGGGCCGGAAGCATAGGTAGAGAAGAAGACTAAATCCCCCGGTTGCAATTGGTCTGGCGCTACACTGACTCCATCGCTAAAATATTGTAGATCAGCGTCGCGGTGTAAGCGGATGCCGTGAACTTTGAAAACAGTATGTATAAAACCCGAACAATCTACACCAGGTGTCGTCATTCCCCCCCAGAGATAGGGTTGACCAATTAGCTGATCTGCGGTTTCCAAAATGCTACCACTCGACACTTGAGAAACTTCCCGTTCTGCATAATCTAGTAACTTTGTGGAGGTAATATATCCCTCACGTCCATCCACTAGTTGAACTGAGGTAAAATCTCCTTCAGTGCTAGGCAATTCTACTCCTACTACCGTACCCAGAGGTAAACTCACCGCAACTGGAGCATTCTGACGTGGCATAGTTCGCACCTCTGCCATGGGTACAGCAACAATCTGGCGTTTTACCCAGTTTTTGCTCTTGTTGGTGGGAATATTTTGTAAAGCTGACTGCTGCACCCATCCTTGGTAATTAAACTGGTCTGGTAAGCTAACTTCTACCCATGAACCACGCTGATTAATCACCTTTACCGCCTCACCATGCAGCGCTTGAGTTACCCTCTCCGAGTCAGTCGAAGTATCTCGGTGAACGTTAACCACCCCAAAGGCAACATAAAGGTTATCTGACTGGAGAGCAGATTTCACCGTCTCTGGTTCAGAGGTGCTGGGAGGCTGTTCTACTGAAGGAATTTGATGCGGTTTTGCTGATTCCTCTACAGAAACACCATGCTGAGCGTCAATCTTAGATAAAGTATCCCTATCCCTTGACTTGAGTTGACGCTCCCTAGCTGAAAACAGATTATCCACTGGTGTAGCTTCCTGCTGGCGATTCCTCCACCAGGAAAACCAACCGACAGCCAGCACGATAAACACAGAGATTACAGCAAATTTTGCCTTTGGCTTGAGGTTAAGCATAGGAATTTCCGCAGGAATATAACATTGTCCAGGTCAGTAATGCGACTATGAGATACGAACACTCTCCCTTGTCCTCCTTGTCTCAAAACCAAGATAGTTGTATTTTGCCCTAATAAAACCGCTATACCTTCTATGATTACTGTTGCATTACCCAAAGGCGCACTTCTGCAAGATAGTATCAAGTTGCTGCAAGCTACTGGCTTAGACTTTAGTGCCTTTTTAGATTCAACCAACCGCCAACTTCAAATTGAAGACCCTACAGGCAAAGCTAAGGCTTTGCTGGTACGAGCCCAGGATGTCCCAGTTTACGTGGAATATGGTCAGGCCCAGTTAGGAATTGTCGGTTATGATGTACTGCGGGAGAAGACCCCGGAAGTAGCTCATCTGGTGGATTTACACTTCGGCAAATGTCGGCTGTCAGTAGCAGTACGCGCTTCTAGCTCCTACCAACGCTCTTTCGAGCTACCTCCCCATGGTCGGGTAGCCTCTAAGTTTGTTCACTGTGCTCGTGAATATTTCAACAACTTGGACTTACCAGTAGAAATTATCCCACTTTATGGTTCTGTGGAACTCGGTCCGATTACCGGGATGTCGGAGGCAATTGTCGATTTAGTTTCCACAGGTCGCACTTTAAAAGAAAATGGCTTGATTGAAATAGACACACTATTTGAGAGTACAGCAAGGCTGATTGCTCACCCCCTCAGTTATCGTCTCAACACAGATGGACTCAACCACTTGGTAGAAGAGCTGCGGGCATTAACCTTGAGTGTTGCGTGCTAAAATTCTCTACCGGATAGAAGTTGCAGCAGAACTAGGACTTACGCATTCAACTGTCATACTCAACGAAAGTGTTCGTGTAGCGTCTCAAACAGAAGCATCTCAGATGTCTGGGAGATCCTTCGCTATCGTTCAGGATGAGATAATTCGGTTATGGTGCGTAAGTCCTAAGAACTTCTGCTTTGTAAAGAAAATCAGGCAAATGTTAATCAATTAAATGTATTGTTGCAATGGTTTGCCTGACTGAATCCCTTCAAGGTAACCCACTGATAATGTGAAATTGAAGCCTGCTTGCTCAGTAGGTGAGCGTTAATCAGTCGAACTGGTTTCCGTGAGGCTCTGAGTCAGACTCGTAATGTTCGCGCCATTCCTAGGAAATGAGGCCGGAATTAGCTGGGTTAAATTCCTTCCCGGTTTTTCTATGCCGTGTGGCGGAAGGAAGCATCTGGGTTGACTTGGAGGAGCCACAGCCGAAGGCTATTACCCAACAAGGAGGAACGGATGAATAAATATCGCTTTCATGACGGACTCACTCTTGCAGAAGAAGCGGAAAAACTCGGAAAAAAAGCTATCGCCTTAGGGTTAATTCCTGGTTTTTCGGTGCATCTATTTGCAGACTGCTGGCAATTCTACATCCCTAATGAGAAAGAATCAGAACCCCTGACTCCAGAGCAAGTATACCTGCACTTCAAGAAACTAGTTGAGCAATCGGGCAAATAAAATTTTTACAGGTATTCACCATGACCTAGAGAACTCTCGTCATGCTCTAAAGAAAAGGATTAGTATTAGCTAATTTTAAGTTACTAAAGTGGACACAATCTCTGCTGTTTCTTAACTAAGACAGTGGAGATTTTTTTTATTAAGGGCGGCTTTTTTGCCGATAGTTTATTGTAGCCGCTGTAAGCTGTTCTTCAGCTCACTCAAACGGTAGTCTTTTTGCGAGATAGAATAGTAAACTACATCACAGTTATAGTAGTAGGCGTCTTTCTCGTACTTCAATCCCACCTTCTCCATAACCCGGCGCGAAGCCAAGTTTTCTGGTTTGGCAACTGCAACAATCTTTTTTAAGTTTACCATCTCGAAGCCGTACTTGAGCGCTGCTTGAGAGGCTTCTGTCGCTAAACCTTGACCCCAATAATATTGATCAAGTAAGTACCCCAACTCAACTTCTAGGGTATGGTCAAGAAAACAAAGTCCACAACGACCAATTAACTTATCATTATTTTTGTCAATCAATGCCCACATACCGAAACCATGTCGCTGCCAATGCTCAATCATCAACAACAAACCAGTTTCCGTCTCTTGTTGAGTTCTGGCACCTCGCCCAACGTACCTCATAACTTCCGGTTCACTGTAGAGACGATACAAATCGTCGAAATCACTTAGCCTGAACAGTCTGAGTTTTAGTCTAGCTGTTTCCAGTTCTAGCATTACCTTTACTTAACTAAAGGACTGGTAACCTGACAAGCAACACAGAATAGTAAACTACACTCTGCTTGCCTTCAGGATTGTTTATTCCACTCATACTTATAATGACTACTTATATTCTTGCGCTACATTGAGAAAGCGTACTTTTTTGCAGTAGTTAAATTTACAACCAGGGTTTTGCATGACTAGCTTATCACCGCCCCCAGAAGCGGATCGAAACCAGCGAAACTCCTCCCAAGCTGCTTTCCGAGGACGTGAGAACGACTGGCGACTCTTCTTGCGACTGTTGCCTTATGCCCGCCGCCACAGACGTCTGGTATGGGCTGCACTTATTTTATTAGTACCCTTGTCTTTTGCCAATGCCATCCAACCTTTATTAATTGGGCAAGCAGTTTCGCTAATTCGCCAAGAATCAACCTGGTCTTTTCTCCAAGATGTCTCGTTGCAGTCTGGAGTCAGTATTCTCGGCATTATGCTGTTACTAACCATAGTAATCCGGCTAGTATTCGGCATTCTTAGTAAATTTTTGGAAGAAAAAATTGGTCAGCAAATTACTGCGGGAATTCGTGATGACCTCTTTGACCATGTAACATCTCTAGCGGTGCGATTTTTTGATAAAACGCCAGTAGGGAGGTTAATTACCCGACTGACGAGTGACGTTGAAGCCCTAGGATTGGTCTTTTCTTCTGGTGCTATTGGTATTATTAATGACCTGTTCTCCATGGCAGTGATTGCCGTTTTTATGTTTTCGCTGCAATGGCAACTGGGTTTAATTTTGGTGGCAATGCTTTTTCCAGTTACTGGCCTGATTGTCTACTTTCAAAAACAGTTCCGCAAAGCCAACTATAAAGCTAGGGAAGAACTTTCGGGACTCAATTCAATGCTGCAAGAAAACATCTCCGGTATGAATATCGTGCAGTTGTTTAATCGGCAAAGATTCAATGCCGAGATGTTTCGCACCGTTAACCAGCGCTATATCGACGAAGTAAACTATACAATTTTTCACGATTCCGCAGTTTCAGCTACTCTAGAAGCGGTTTCTTTAGTTGCGATCGCTGTTGTACTCTGGCTGGGTGGTTTATTAATCTTGAATGACACCTTGACTTTTGGTGTTTTATCTGCGTTTATCCTGTATGCGCAGCGTCTGTTTAACCCCTTGCGCCAGTTTGCAGAAAAATTCACCATGTTTCAAGCTGGTTTCACTGCCTTAGAACGCATCAGTAATCTTCTCAATGAACCCATCGAAATCCTTGACCCTGAAGGGTTGCAAGTTAGAAGTTTACAATTTGGCAATGCACCAGAGTTACTAACAGAAGAAACCAACGGACAACCTGCTAACCCAACTCAAGGAGAAATTCGCTTTGAACACGTTTGGTTTGCCTACAAAGAAGATGATTACGTCCTCAAAGACCTGCACTTTACCATTCGTCCTGGTGAAAAAGTTGCCTTAGTTGGCCCGACTGGTGCTGGAAAGAGTTCGATTATTCGTCTTTTGTGCCGCCTCTATGAACCTACACAAGGGCGAATTCTGGTTGATGGCATTGATGTTCGCGATTTACCCCAGGCTCAACTGCGGCGCTATATGGGTATTATTTTACAGGACGGCTTTCTGTTTTCCGGTGATGTCAAGGGTAATATTGCCCTAGGGGAAGACTACTCCCTTGAGGAAATTCAAGCTGCGGCACAAGCAACCAATGTTGGTAGTTTCATTGAACAGCTACCGGAAGGCTACGACACCCAGTTACGAGAACGGGGAACTAATCTTTCTGGTGGTCAAAAGCAATTATTAGCATTTGCCCGCGCTGCCATTCGTAATCCTGTACTGCTGGTACTTGATGAAGCAACAGCAAGTTTGGATGTTGGTACAGAAGCACTAATTCAACAATCTTTAGAACGACTACTGCAAGAACGTACCGCAATTATTATTGCCCACCGACTCTCGACAATCCGCAATGCTAATCGGATTTTGGTGCTCAAGCGGGGTCAGTTAGTGGAGTCTGGGACTCATGAAGAACTATTGCAAGAGAATGGACTCTATGCCAGCCTATATAAATTGCAGATGTTAGGAAGCTAGTAAATCTCAGTCTCTATGGTTCCTGAAGCCTAAGACCAACGATTTTTACAGTAATTGTGAATCTCGCTAGGATTGTCGAGTTGGTTGGTAGAGTTACCTGTGCGGATGAAGAGGGATTCTTTGGTTTGACCGCTTTTGGAGTCTTTGAGTTTCAGGTAAACTGGGCGAGGGGAGGGGTCAAGGATAATGCGACAGATATCTTTAGCCTCAATTTCATGGAAGGTGATATGAATATAAGGGGCGAGGTCTTTGCCGAGTTCTTTTAATAGTAAGTTGTTGGTTAAAAAGAGTTCGTAGCCGTCGCGGTTTTTCTTTTGGACGGTTTGGTAGTCGTGGTTTAAACCGAGGATTTCTCCTTCGTCGTTGATGCCAATTAATAATGTACCGCCTTGGTGGGAGTTTAGGAAAGCGGCGACGGTTTTGAGGATGACTTGTTCTATTACTTTGTTTTTCTTATTTTCCCGCATATCCCAACGGGCGGAGGATTTGAATTCTAATTGGTTGCTTTCTCCTTGGCTAATTAGGTTGATAATTTCTGAATCGCCTGTTAGGGGGGTGAAGGTTTGGTAGGCGGCGAGTGCTGCTTGTTTGGTTGCTTCGGGGACGATGGGAAAGGTGCTGAGGATGTGTTGAAATTCGTATTCGGTTAAGCCGTAAAGGTGGGCAATCATTCCGTCAAGTTCGGCGCGGAGTTGGGCGCGTTCTGTTTCATCGGTAATGCCGTTTTGGTGGGAACCTAGTCCGACTTCTGCGGCTAAGTCGTCGAATTCTGGGGTTGTGCAGATGAGTTTGGCGGCGCGTTCTACTATTTCGTTGAAGTAGCGATCGTTTTTTGTGAGGCGGGGGACTGGGAGTTGGTAGACATAAAAAAAGTTAACATTAGCGGAAACTCTAAAGCGAATTGCGTAATCAAGAACAAAACTGTTCCAAACTGATACTAAATACAAACACTCAAGGTCATTTGGTGGACTATCGACTTTTTCCGAATACCGCAATACTGACTGAAAATTTTCTGAATGAAAGCTTGGCGGAATAACAGTTGCGATTAAAGTGCGATAGTTTGTCGTACTAGCCACTTTACGGAAACCAGCTCGATAATTTTGATAATCTAAAGTCTGTCCTCTATCTTCGCCTCGTCCTAAGATAGCTGCACGCCCCTCTGACTCTTCTATCCAATATCTAGCCTTACCAAATGTATGAGTAAATTGCTCAATCATTTTACCTTCATAGAGGGGCAGCTTACCTTTCCCTGGCTGTGGATTGAATAAACGACTATCATTAGTCATATGGAACTCTGAGGTTAATTTCAGATTCCACTTACCTTTAATCTCTTCTCCCAATAAAGGAAACTTACCCATCTTTTGAGCAATACGAATATCAGTCTCATTCTTAAACTCCATTACAGAAAGAGAGTCAGGAGACAGTTTACGAATTAGCGGAACTGAAATTTTGATGTGTTCATCTTTATTATTTAAGAAAGTCTCAAGCTGAACTGGTCTAATCGCCTCTCGCGGGTCAATGCGAAAAGCAGCAGCAAAGGAATCAGTCTGACTTCCCTTTTCAAAATTTAGTAGGCAAAACTTAAATCGATGGTCTACTCCTTCAAAAATAAACCTTTCATTAGAAATTCCAAATAAAGCACCTAACTGAGTCTGAGTAAACAACATTTCCCTCAGTTGTTTTGCACCCAAGTCAGTATAAATACCCGTAGGTAAGATAATCCCAGAATGACCGCCGGGATGTAACAGATTAAAGCATTGCTCTAAAAAAAGCTTATAGAGATTAATATCAGTCCCTGATTTTCTGCCATTTACAACAGAAATCTGATTCTTGTACTGTTCTGCTGAACGATAATAGGCACTAACATAAGGATATTGACTTTGATATTCAAGCCAAGCGTCAGCAATTTCTGAATCTTCAAGTAATTTTTTCTTGGCTTTCTCAAATTGCTTGATATCCATCTTGCTCTTTTTGACCAGCTTATTATGCTGAACAAAGAACTCTCTAGCATTTGGCTTAAATATCTCCCAAGGTGGATTAGTAATAATCGCATCAAAACCACCTCTTTTCTCTATAATCTCATCAAAATGATAACCCCAGTGAAACGGCTTCAACGCCTCAATATCCTCAATCTTCAATAGCCGCTTCTTCGCCTTACCCTTCAACTGTGCTTGCTCATACTTAATTCCTAACTTCGTGCTAAACTCATCCAGCAATAACTGATTTAACTTAGTGTAAGAATCCCGATTGAGCTTTTCAATCTCATTTCGCAACCGTTGAATCTGATCATTCTGAGATGTTCCTTCAACTTCTCCCGGTTGAAAAGCATGTTTTTTGTATAAATCTACATTTTTATTCTTCTCCTCCAAAATCCTCCTATAGTTACTAGCTGCTAAAATCTGAAGTAAATTCCCCTGTCGAGACTCACCAACCGCATCAAACCCTTCCTCATCCACTCGAATTAAACCAATTAACGAATTCCCCACCATAATATTGAAATCAATATTCGGTAGAGGTTCCAATTCTTCAACCTCCTGTGCAGAAGAAACCAATGCCAGAAATAACCGTAACTTAGCAATTTCCGTTGCTTCCTCCATGATGTCTACCCCATAGAGGTTGTCGGTAATAATCCGCTTTTTGACAAAATAAGGCAATGAGGGGTGCTTGGCTTCTACATCATTTAGCCAATTTTTCAAACGTCTGTCACCCTGTAACTTAATCGTGACAATCACCGCGCCATATACTGAAATTAGCGTCCTCATCGCCGCCACCAGAAACGCCCCCGAACCGCAGGCAGGGTCAAGTAATGATAAATTGGGTAGGATATCGTGAATTAAGCGATCGCACAGTGGGGAATCTAACTTAATTAGTAGTTCGTTGATATCCTCGAATTTTGCACCCTACCCCCCTTACTAAGGGGGGAGTTAGAGATAGAAGATTCCTTAGTAAGAGAGGAGTTAGAAATAGAGACTGTTTCAATATTCTCCCCCCTCGTTTCTAATGTCCCCCCTTGATAAGGGGGGATTAGGGGGGTGGCGGGTAGGGGGGGTTCTTCAAGTGTCGCATTCACCCGATCTAGAATGAGTTTGTTGATAGTGCGATCGCATAAATACTCGGTAATCTCCGGACGAGTATAATAAGCACCAAACGCCTTTTGGTTAATATACTTCTCAAAAATATATCCCAACACATCCGGGTTAATTTCATCATCCTTACCCCCCGGAGTATCATCCAAGTTCCAAGAATAGCGATAAAATAACGCCAAAATTTGCTCAAAACCTTGGTCAGAAATAGCAATATTTGGATAATCTTGCTCAATGCGATGCTTGAGAAATAAACCGCCATTTAAATATTTTACCCGACCAATTAACGCCTCTACCTCTGGGTTACGTTCCGCTTCCGGTTTAGCAAACCCCTCAAAAAATAGCGTTTGCAGAAACTCACGATAAAAACAATCGTCTCCCCGTTGCTTACTCTCTGCTAACTTATTTTGCAGATAATCTAAATCCTCATTATTAATAAACCCCTTGCGCTGCAAGAAATAAACAAACATCAAGCGATTGAGAATAACCGAAGTATACCAACGACGGTCAACCTCATTCTCAATTCCTCGCACAAACTTGAGAAACTCATAATGTTCCTCCTGAAATTCCTTATAAAACTTCTTAGTAACCCGTTCAACATCAAAACCACTTTGCAGTTTTTGGGCAATTTCTACAACTGAAGGTTCGCCATGTTCCAAGTCAGTAATATCAATTACTAACCCACCCAATTTGCTTAAAAATAAATCTCCAGGTTGTCCCTTAACATGCAAATGGTCACGGACATAGCGCTTGGAATTCTCCCGTTTCACCCAATACCAAAGACTACGGGTGCGTTCCTTATCGACAAAAATAAGTAAGTTTTCCGCAATTTTCTCTGTAATTTCCTGGTGAATCGCCGTTCGTTGTTTTGCTTCGGGAATCTTACCGTTTGGTGAAGTTAGTTCAAAGACAACCACTCCCGACTGTTCAGCAATTCGCTTGTAATCATAAGTTTTATCTTCAATCTCCAACGGTATAGCTTTTTTAGTTGAAGGTTGCGACCAACCTAATTCCTCAATAAATAACTCACCGAACTGAAAATTATAGAGTAAATCACGAGTATGTTTAAAATTGAGAGGCATAATTAATTTCTCCTAAAACTTAACCATTGAAATAATTCCGCTGCTGATAATTGCCAATTATCTAAAATATCTAAAACAGGTAAAATATCTGAATCTTTCTTTACTTCCGGCTGCTGCTTAGGTTTGAATACAATGACTAATCGTGCTTCCGGGTCAATTAACCAACCCAATTTTGTGCCGTGATTCAGGCAAAAGATAATTTTTTCCGTTAAACGGGCATCGTGTTGTTCCGGTGAAAGAATTTCAATCACCCAATCTGGGTAAGTTTCAAACCTATTCTTTATTTCTCCATTCTCGTTGAGAGGAATACGTTGCCATTCAAAAACCGCGATATCTGGAACAATAGAACGTCCTCCAAACGTGCAACGCAGTTCTGGAAATGCGTAAGCTAATTGTTGCGGGCTAGCAACTTGGTTGATTTCAGCCGTAAAACGACCTTGTAACGTACTATGTTTTCCTTGAGGCATTGGTTTTTGGTAGATTTTCCCATTGATATACTCACTAGCAGGTTCCGTTTCTGGCAGTTCTAGAAACTCCACCAGCGATAAATTTATCTTGGCATCTGTTGAAGTCATAATTTATTTACCCTAAAGTTATCTAATACAACCAACTAAATACATCTGCCACAGAAAGCTGCCAATCTGCTAACACTTCAAGAACAGGTAATTTTTCATCACCGTATTTCACATCAGGTAATTGATTGGGCAGAAAAACCATCACTGATTCATCTTCCGGTTCAATAAACCAACCTAATTTTGTCCCATGCTTCAAACAAAAGGTAATTTTATGAATAACGCGACTTGGTGATTGGTCTGGAGAAAGAATTTCAATCACCCAATCGGGAGGAATTTCAAACTTATTAGCAATTCTGCCGTTGGGACGACGCGGGATACGCTGCCATTCAAAAACAGTAATATCTGGCACAATTGCGCGATTCCCAAATGTACAGCGCAATTCTGGAAATGCATGAGCTATTTTTTCGGGTATACCCACCTGATTAATAGCTGCCAATAAACGACCTTGTAATGTGCTATGTTCTCCTTGAGGCATTGGTTTCTGGTAGATTCTCCCATCAATATATTCACTAGCCGGCTTAGTTTCTGGTTGCGCCAAAAACTCTTCTAAGGTTATCTGAGTGATTGGTTGTGTCGTTGAAGCCATAGCAGTTACCTACTCTTGTGATTGAAACAATCCTAGCGAACAAATAATTTGCGGTTCTTGAGTTTGTCCCTCCTCGTGCACGAAACAAAGCTGGTCATCTAAATAAAGTGCAACCACCAACTCTGCTAATTGTTGGTCATCCATACCGCTTTTAAGAGAACGATTCAAACGGTCAACGGCTGACTGTCGTAGGGGATAGCGGTAAATGTGGTCAATTGCTTTGAGTAAATCTGGAGTCACTAACAACGGCATTTCCGTGGCGTAACGTTTTAGCCGTTCATAACTCCGAAACCTGGCCCCGGAAGGGCGGCCTAATTGCCCCCCTGCACTCTTTTCTTCCTCGGCAATTAACTCAGCCCCTTTTTGCACTAAACTATGATGTTGGGAGTCACGCTCAATCGCCTTGGTTTCTGGTTCACAACGCGCCATCCGCAAAATTTCAAACTGAGATTGAGTAACACTTTTACCCTCTCGATTAATCCAAGCTAAAGCATCATTCCCTTCTACAGTTTTCATGTATAACAAAACCCCTTCCGGCTGAGTAGTAGTAGGGATATGACTACGGCTGGAATAAACCACATTTTGTAGATTTTCAATAGTTTTCTTAAGGGTGGGATTATTATCAGTAGCATTCTTCCAGATTTGATAAGCCTCCGAAGTTAGGTCTACTTCGTTATCCTCATCTCCTTCTAGAATTCCCGCTTTTTCGTGATAAATATCAAGCATCATTTGCTGATTAGCGTCATCCTCAAAAAACGCCTCATCCGTACCCACAACTTCAGCATTTTCTTGAAGCCTTTGACGCAACCTTCCCCGCAAATTAATAATTCGTTCTACTCCCTCGGCTGGTAAAAAGGAATAGCAAATTATTTTCTGTGCAGTTTGACCAATTCTATCTACCCGTCCCGCCCTTTGAATCAAGCGAATAATTGCCCAAGGCAAGTCATAATTAACAATAATGGCGCAATCTTGCAAATTCAAACCTTCACTTAAAACATCAGTCGCAATTAAAACTCTTAATTCCTCAGCCTCAGCAACAGATTTACCGTTACTCACCGGACTAAAACGCCAAGCCGTCCCTGCGGGGTCAGCAGAACTACCCGTTACCCCCTCAAGTTTGCTAATTCCTCGCTGCTGGAGTTGGTCAGTTAGATAATGCACCGTGTCAGCAAACTGGGTAAAAATTAAGACTTTTTCTTGAGGGTGAATCTTACGCAAAAGTTCAATTAACGCTGCCAACTTTTGGTCTTGATTAGCATCCCAATCTCCGCATTCATCGAGTAAACTAATTAAAGCTTGAGCATCTGCAAGTAAATCTTTTTTTAAAGAGGCTTTAAATAATTTTGGTCGCAACCATTTAAAGCGTCGCTGATAGCGATTGGCATATTCTTGGTAAACAGCAGCAGCACGTTGGCGATAATCTACCTCTGTTGAGGATAATAATTCCTCTGTTGTTAATTCTTCCTCTTCCTCGAACTCTGGATCAAGCCGAGTTACATCTAGAGAATCTGAGTCTTCATCATTATTACGAGTATCTAAAAGTGCTGCTTCTTGTGTACCAATCGGTAAGGGTAAATCTTGTGCGATCGCATGTAAGAAAATATAATTCCGTAAGATATGACGATCTAAAGATTGCAGAAAAGCTGGGCCACCACTTTCTAAGCGCTTAAATAAGTTGGTGCGGCAAAAACCCATCAATCTTTTACCTGCACGGGATAAACCTTTAAGCTGCAATGACTCAGCGGTGGTTAAAGATTTCCCCTTAGCTGACTTAGCAGAAACTGCATAGTTTCCTAACCCATATCTTGGTAAACTAAGAGAATTAAGCAGTTTAACTACATCCTCAGAATAAAGGGCGGTATAGGGTTCATCTTCTCCACCAAAGCTAAACTTAACAGTCTGGGGTTTACGCAGGGGAAAATAAGACCGTCTGCCATCAGGAAACTCTAAGTATTTACGTCCAGTTTCATCATCTTTAGTATAATTCTCCTGAATAAAACTGCGAGTCCGACGCACCATATACAGCCGCATTAGTTCTCGCCAATCATCCGGATATTCACTATGTTCAAAAGCAGCTAAGGAACGTACTGGAGATTGATGTCTGCGGCTAAATTCAATTTCTCCCCCTAACTCACTCAACAGTTTTTCCGGGCGAATACCTAAATTTTTATCTTCGGGTACAAACAAACGTAGCTGATTGGATAAATCCAAATAAGTTTTGTTATAAGGTGTAGCCGTGAGTAGAATGCAGCGACTTTCATTCAGGGCAATATACTCCTGAATTGCCCGATAACGCTTACCTTGCCGATTCCGTAAGTTGTGGCTTTCATCAATTAGTACCACCCGATAACGGCGTTCTTTAGGCAACTCAATTTGTACCCGACTCAGGGAGAGAACCTTTGCCCGCAACCCATAACGATGAACATAATCCTCCCACATCGTTACTAGATTTTTGGGACAAATAATTAGAGTTTCTAAGAAAAAATCCTCTTCTAAAATCTTGGCTAAAGTCGAAGCAATTAGAGTTTTTCCCAAACCCACCACATCCCCGACTAATACGCCTCCTCTACGATTGACGTGACGCGCCGCAATTTGCACAGCAGCTTTTTGAAAGTCAAATAACTGATTTTTAATATCACGAGGAATGTGATATTCTGCTAACCCTGCCCTGGCTTCCTGGGATAAGTGATAAGCAATTTTCAAATAAATATAGTAGGGCGGAATCAACTTTTCTCTCGCCCAACTGTTATCAATAATCTCAATCAGTTCTTGAGAAATATCAATACACCAGCGGTCATTCCAACGCTCATTAAACCATTTTTGCAACTTTTGGCAAGCATCATGGTCTAAAATATCAACATTTAACTCTCCCTGGTTTTGCAGTCCCGACAAGGTAAGATTACTACTACCTAAAAAACCAATTGTGGGATTAATTATGTCACTACGATGAATTAGATAAAGTTTGGCATGAAGGGGATGTCTAAGAAATAATTTAACAATAACTTTCTGACTTTTAATTTGCCGAGACAACCTACGCAATCCCACCTCATCCTCATTAGTAGGTGCTCCCCAAGTTAATTGTTCGCAAAATTCTTGAGCAATTTGTTTCTTATGACGAATGACAGCACTGTTATCAATTCCTGCCTCTTCCTTACCTAGTGCTAAAGCAGCATGAACTTCATCTCTTGGTAACCGTTGCATTCCCACCAGAAGACGACAGCAGCCTTTTTCTCCTCCAGCAAACTGCTCAATTTGAGCGTCAATTTTACGCCAACCCCTCAGATTAAAATAGCCGACACAAAAATCGGCTCTCTCAGAAATATCTAGGGTTTCTTGTAAAGTTGGTAGTAGGGATTGCTCTATGTTGTCAAAAATGCGCGGCATTATATCCCCTAGAACAAAATTTACTTCCTGATATGCGATCGCAACAAATCAGCAACAGCAATCCGACAATCCCGAAATAGCAAAGGAGAAACAATCCCATCCTCTCCTAAAACCACCTCACTTTGATAACCATCCTCCGTCGGTTCCCGAAAAACCCGCAACTGCTGATTCTTCACATCTAACACCCAATAATCTACAATCCCTGATTGAGCATAATCTTTTGCCTTCAACTCACAATCTCTCTTGAGAGTCGAATCTGCCACTTCAATAATCAAATAAACATCAGATGCTTTAGGATGACTTTCTTCATAATCCAACGGATCTACCCTCACTACCGCCACATCCGGTTCTGGTTCCGAGAAATCATTTAATTCAATCGGCAATTGCGTTTGTATTAAAACCTGCTTTCCCAAACGTTCCCTAAGCAACCTCTCTGTACGCCGGATTGCGGCAGCATGGAGACTTCCCTGGGGACTGATCTTTTTTATTATCTGTCCTGCAACTAATTCAACTTTCTCATCAGGCTGCAAAATTCCCGCCTCAACCATTTGGTGATATTCCTGAACTGTCCAGAGACGGAGTGGTAATGTCGTTTGAGTTTTCAGCATAGCTGTTAAGGGGAAATTGTAAATCGTAAATGGAAAATTGAGAATTGTATTGATATTTCTATTCTCTTCCTTCGATCTTGTAAGCTGTCATGCATTTAAATTGGGTATAAGTAGCGACCAAGATGGTCGCACTACAAGGCTTTCGCAATTCTTGATAATAAGCTTTAAATGACGAACAGCTTACCTAGCGGTTGAAACAGCAGCTACACCAACATAGGCGAGTAGCGGCTTCCCACTTAGATCTTGTAAGCTGTCATGCATTTAAATTGGGTATAAGTAGCGACCAAGATGGTCGCACTACAAGGCTTTCGCAATTCTTGATAATAAGCTTTAAATGACGAACAGCTTACCTAGCGGTTGAAACAGCAGCTACACCAACATAGGCGAGTAGCGGCTTCCCACTGGGTAGATTTCGGGCTAAATACAGCCTTTGTGAGCAACAAGCAAGATTTATATACACGGTAGCCCATCATCTTTGCGATGGTCAGCAAGCAAAAAAGATTAAAGAAATTTACATACTTCCCCTATTGCAGAGGATGAGAGAGTATCGTTTTTTAGCAGTATCGCTCACTACAAAAGAGCGAGCAGTAGATTAGAACTGATACCGCACATAGAGTTAAATCAATAACTACAATGTCTCAGCCCACGATAGAATCAATCCTTCAAGAAAAGCGTTCCTTCTCACCACCATCTGAGTTCTCTGAGAAAGCGCAGATTAAAAGCCTGCAAGAATATCAGCAACTCTACGAACAGGCAAAAGCTGACCCCCAGAAATTTTGGGCAGATTTAGCAGCACAAGAATTGGACTGGTTCCAGAAGTGGGATACGGTGCTGGATTGGCAACCGCCTTTTGCCAAATGGTTTGTGGGCGGCAAAATTAATATTTCTTACAACTGTCTTGACAGACATTTAACTACTTGGCGTCGCAATAAGGCAGCCTTAATCTGGGAAGGAGAACCAGGAGACTCCCGAACTTTAACTTATGCCCAACTGCACCGAGAAGTCTGCCAAATGGCAAATGTCCTCAAACAGTTGGGAGTGCAAAAAGGCGATTGTGTCGGTATTTATATGCCGATGATTCCCGAAGCAGCGATCGCCATGCTAGCTTGTGCCAGAATCGGCGCACCCCACACCGTAGTTTTTGGTGGTTTTAGTGCAGAAGCCCTCAAAGATCGACTCGTAGACGCTTCAGCAAAGTTAGTGATTACTGCTGATGGTGGCTGGCGCAAAGATGCGATCGTACCCCTAAAAGATCAAGTTGACTTAGCATTGGCTAATCAAGGTGTCCCTAGTATAGAAAACGTCCTAGTAGTGGAACGCACCAAGCAAACAACCCAGATGGAACCGGGACGCGACCATTGGTGGCACGAATTGCAGGCTGGAGTATCGGCAGATTGCCCCGCCGAACCGATGGACTCTGAGGATATGCTGTTCATCCTCTACACTAGTGGCACCACAGGGAAACCCAAAGGCGTTGTTCACACCACGGCTGGTTACAACCTCTACAGCCACATGACGCTGAAATGGGCATTTGACCTTCAAGATACGGATGTCTATTGGTGTACCGCCGACGTCGGTTGGATTACCGGACACAGCTATATTGTCTACGGCCCCCTGTCCAATGGTGCCACCAGTGTCATGTACGAAGGTGCACCACGTCCTTCTAATCCTGGTTGTAGTTGGGATGTGGTGGAAAAATACGGCGTTAATATCTTTTACACCGCACCCACCGCCATTCGGGCATTTATTAAGATGGGTGAACAATATCCCAATGCTAGAGATTTATCTTCCCTACGACTGCTAGGAACTGTGGGAGAACCGATTAACCCGGAAGCCTGGATGTGGTATCACAAAGTAATTGGCGGTGAACGCTGTCCGATTGTTGATACTTGGTGGCAAACCGAGACTGGCGGCTTTATGATTACTCCCCTACCCGGTGCGATCCCGACAAAACCCGGTTCTGCTACTCTGCCTTTCCCTGGTATTATCGCTGATGTGGTGGATTTAGAAGGTAATCCCGTTAGCAATAATCAAGGGGGCTATCTAGTCGTGAGGCACCCCTGGCCAGGGATGATGCGCACGGTTTACGGTGACCCTGACCGCTTCCGCCGCACCTATTGGGAACATATCCCCCCCCAAGATGGACAATATCTTTACTTTGCCGGGGATGGCGCGAGAAAGGATGAAGACGGTTACTTTTGGGTAATGGGCCGTGTGGATGACGTGATTAACGTAGCTGGACACCGCCTGGGTACGATGGAAATTGAGTCCGCATTGGTGTCTCATCCAGCAGTGGCTGAGGCGGCGGTGGTTGGCCGGCCAGATGAGGTGAAAGGGGAAGATGTGTTTGCTTTTGTTACCCTCGAAGGCAGTTATAGCCCCAGCGAAGAGTTAGAGAAGGAACTCAAGCAGCATGTAGTTAAGGAGATTGGTGCGATCGCACGTCCTGGTCAAATTCGCTTTACCGATGGCATGCCCAAGACGCGATCAGGCAAGATTATGCGGCGCTTATTGCGCAATTTGGCAGCAGGTCAAGAAGTTGCTGGTGATACCTCCACGTTAGAAGACCGGGGTGTCTTGGATAAGTTGAGGGGTGGGGCTTAGGTAGGGCAATTTGAAGTAATAAGTAATAAGTAATAAGTAATAAGTAATAAGTTGTTTTTAGTGATGCTATTGGCAGCTTGTCTTTAGGTTCAGCCTCTTCTCCAGTTATTACTATTACTTATTACTGAAAAAACATTGGAGGTTTATTCAACGACTCCACCCTGCGACACTTCGCCTGACGGCTCCGTTTCGCTGAGGGTGGAGATTGCATCTATCGTCCAGCGCAGTTCCGAATACCTCGAAAGGCGCGACGCTCGTTGCCTCGCTACCGCTTCGCTATCGGCTTTGCCTTCATCCGACGACGCATCAGGGACGGCTGAAAAACGCCCCGTACTCTCCCAGTCTTGCCGAAAGAGCAACACTCTAAGTGCAACATTTCGAGCACCAATCAAATCGGAATGGAGAACATAACCACACTGCTGGCACACAAAAGTTAGACCCTTGTTGGGCCTATTTCCTTTGGATGTGTGACCGCAGCAGGGACAAGCCTGAGAAGTATAATGAGCATCTACTTTGACAGCCAAACTTCCAGACAACACAGCCTTGTAATCAATAAAGCCGTGCAGCTGTGCAAATGACCAACGAGCCTTGTTGCTGTTAGCTCTACGCTGTTTGTGCGACGCTTTCTTGCCCTTTTTCTGGGGCTTGGTCCGCTCTCGGATATGGGTTAGATTCTCCAATCCAATCAGGGTGTTAGGCTCTGCAACTTGCTTAGCAATGCAGTGATTCGTATCAGCGATAAACCGTCTCTCCCGTCCAGATAAAGCAACTAATCTTTTGGTTGCACTACGGGTGCCTTTACGCTGCAAAGACCTTCTCGCTTTTACATAACGAGAAGCTTTGTGCCTCACCTGTTTACCACTGAAAAACTGAGCCTTATTTCGGGTATCTGCGGCAACAGCAATATAGCGCTGCCCAACATCTACACCGATGACTCTGTTTATATTGTTCGGTGTTAGCTCTGGTATTTCCACCTCCATGCTTACTAACAAGTAGTAAGTTTTCCTGGCGCGTGAGTACCAAAGTTTTGCCGCTCCAATTTTGGCTACTCCAGAATTAATCAGATAAAGATGCTTGGAGTATCCCTGATAATTTACCTTGATTCGACCAGATAAAGTGATGACACTTACTTTCTGGTCTTTAATAAATGAGTAATCACGCTGATAATTTAAGGTGCAGGTACGAGAAACGTACTTAGGTGGTTTATCCAATCCCTTGTATCGTTTCTTGGTACGACCCGCTTTAAATGCCTCCTCGTTGTGCTTCAACTTTGTCCGTAATGACTTATAGGTTGCTCCAACTTGACGGGGAACATTACAAGCCATTTGCGAAGGTAGTCTAAACTTCTCCCGCAGTGTGTAATAAACTTTCTTCTGTATCTTGGTGCCGTTGTAGGTTTTACCCATCTCGAAGGCAACACCAGATGTGTAATTCAATGCGTCCTTATATGCCAAAGAAGTCACCCGGAGCTGTTCTTTTTGCTCCTGGGTGACTTCTAGTTTTAATTTGGCAGTTAGGGTTTGGCCCATGATACTTTCACGATGTTGTCTTACACTATCATTGTCGTGAAGCAATGGCAAGTAGCTTGGACGACTCCATACTTACGCCGTCCCGCAATTCCTCCCCCCACCTGCGCTTTGTGAGCTAAACCCTCATTTGCTTCGAGGTGGGGGAATCCTGGCGATTTTGTTGAACATTCTGGAACCAGGCAACGATGCCATCGGCGATCGCCTTTGCTAATTTCTGCTGTTCTTTCCGGTTGGTGATCCATTCAAATTCCACCGGATTAATCATGAATCCTAGTTCCAACAACACCGAGGGCGCAGTGTGAGGACGAGTTAAGGCTAGGTTATTCCAAAAGACGCCGTAGGAAGGACGCCCTAGCTTTTTTACTAAGTAGTTATGGAGAAACACTGAGAGACTGTGGGCTGGGGTGTTATACCAAAACATGCCAATACCAGCCGTATTCATGGCGTCACCACCATCGGGTAAGGCATTGTAGTGAATCGAAAGTGCGATCGCAGGTTTGAGTTGATTAATCATCTTCACCCGATCCTCAAGGGAGACAAACTGATCTTCCTCCCTTGTCATGTAAACCTCGGCCCCTCGTTGCACTAGTTCCTCTTGCAGTAGCTTCGAGACGGTCAAGTTAACATCTTTTTCTGGATAACCATTGGGTCCCCTTGACCCCAACTCATCTCCGCCGTGGCCTGGATCGACTACAATTTTGATGCCAGAGAGAGAGTTACTCTTCAGGGTTGGTGGATACCGCAATGAGAGAATTAAACTAGTTCCTTCGTACCGTAAGTCATAACCCCACTGCTGTTGAGATTTCAGGTTGAAGGTATACTGCACCTGAGTTGGCGTCACTTGTTGCCAGTCGAGGCGGGAGATTAATGGGTCATCGTCTAGGCGAATAATATCAGTTTGTGCTGTGGTGTTATAGAGATTGAGGGTAAAAGTGCGATCGCCTTGCTGCACACTGACTGGTACAGGTGTTTGTAGGGGGAAAATCACTTCTGTTGCCCCCGCAACCTGACGGGCGCGGATACTACGAATCAGTGATAATGGTGGCACTACACCAGGCAGGAAACGTACTTCAGCCGCTTTAATCCAGGCACCGTAGTCAAGACGCACCCACTCTCCTTCTTTACCAGTGACGGTAGCCCTGGTTCCTTTGGGCAAAGGCGTTAGGCGAGAATAGTCTGTACTGGGGCCAGTGCGCGCCACACCTGCATCGGCTGTCACCTCGACAACTTCTAGTTGTGCCGGGGAGAGAATCGAAATTTTACCGGCTGCTGACTGGCTAGTTGTTTGACCATTAACAGTTAGCTGATACTGAGGTTGCCCTAAATCGGCTGCTGTCTGTGCAGTTGTACAACCCTGGTAATGACCAATCACAGACTCGCTAGCTGGCTGATTAAGTTGTGTCAATACGGCAGAATTCGCTGGCAATTGGATATTCTGGGATTGAGGCAATAAAGGGATGGTTTGATTAGCTAAACCCACGGTAACCTTGGCTTTTGGAGAAGCGATCGCGCTAAAACAAACAAGTTCTCCTGGTAATCGGGCAATATCTACTGTTGGTGTCAGAGAATCTTTGCTAAACTCCAATCCTACGGGCACCTCTGGTTCTGTGGAAAGCCTAGTGACGCTAACCTTGATTTCTTGGTTTTGGTAGCGCAGGGTAAACTGATTTTCCCCTAGTTGCAAAGGAAAACTGGGGGCAAAATTACCAGCCGGACTGCGTTCAATTGCTTGACCATTTACCAGTACTTCTCCAGATGGGGAGGCTGTACCAATCAAGAAAATTGTTGAGGCAGTTGTCTGGTGTTCCTCTGGGGGATAAGCCAGGAATAGTGGTTGTTGTGCCGCAACGGGTAAGGTAATCACAGCTCCTAAAACTGCCAATCCCAGAATTTTTCTCATGCTTGATTAAGATGCCAGTTATACCGAACCCAAGTCACTTTACACTAAAAATTCTTAATCTTCCAATAGTTTAGTCGGCAAACCATCAATGCTCTGCAGATTTTTCGCTTGCCAATATTCATATATACCCTGTTCACCCTTGTTATCAGCCCAGTCCAGAAGCGTTTTTCTTTCTTCCTTAAACTCATAGACAGGTACAGCAAAGCCACAGGAAGTTTGCGCTGATTCAATTGCCAAAACAATAATTTGCCGTTCTCCGGGCAGGGTATTAAAGAGTGAGTAGAATTGTGACCAAGCTTCATCCCTAGGTCGAATCACTTTACCTGTGCCATAGAGGCGAAGAATTAAGGGCTTTTCTGAAAAGCTACAAAACATAATTGTCATTCTGGCATCTTCTTGCAAGTGGGCAGATGTTTCGTTACCACTGCCAGTTAAATCAAGATAGGCGACAGTTTTATTATCAAGACAGCAAAAGGTATCAATGCCTTTGGGAGATAAATTAATGCGACCTTTAACGGGTGCTGTTGCTGTAAAAAATATCTTTTGCTCTTTGATAAAATTTTGCAGTGAGGCATCAATCTCGGAGTAAAACTTAGCCATAGAGCAACCTTCTGGTTAAGACGAAACTTTTGTAGAAGTGAGCCGCGATGATCTTTAGTCTGGTCGAGGAGTCAGCCGAAATCCTCTTGGCTAGGAAGCAAGCTGTTACCAAAGACCAGATATTAAGAATACCAGGATGTTGAGCTAAAAGGATATATGAGCAAGAGCGCAGACTTGAGAAGATGGAGTGTCATTAGGGGATTAGTCGTGCAGAGAGTCGAGGTACAAATTGTTCTCAAAATACCTTAAGTAAAGGTTCCATAAAGATTATCTTTTGTTTATCTATTGTGGAAAACTATCAAATTTCTGTGGAAAACTGCCAATCTCTGTGGAAAACTATGGGTATGATGGAGTATTTTTTGACTAAAAGCTAATCTGGTCAGATTGATATGCTTGGGGCTCAACGTGAATAACAACTCGCACTGGTTGGAAGCGTTCTTCCAAAAGATTCTCGACTTCTTCAGTTATTTGATGAGCACTGGCAACGTCTTGGTTATCTACAATCATGTGCATTTCAATAAAGACTTGGCGACCTAAAAGACCACGAGAAGCGATCTGATGGCAGTTAATTACACCAGGTACTTGCATGGCGATCGCTTGAATTGCTTCTGGTGCGATCGCTACTTCATCTACTAGCCAGGGTAAGTTTTCTTGCAATACTTTCCAGCCACTGCGAAACACCAACAACGCCACAGGAAATGCCAAAACCAAATCAAGCCACTGCCAGCCACTCCAGACTCCAATTAATCCAGCAATCACGCTGATCGTAATCCAGACATCGCTCATGGTATGTTGAGCATCAGCAATCAAAATATTACTGCCGAGGCGTTTACCGACACGGCGTTCGTAGAAGGCGACAAAGATATTGACTCCTAATACAATCAGCATCAGCCACAGTACAGGTGCTGACATTTTGACTAGCTGACCACCAAAAAAGATGCGCTCTACAATACCTTTAACAATTTCTAGGCAGGCAAAACCCAAAAAAGCAGCGATCCCCATGGCTCCTATCGCCTCATATTTTTGATGTCCATAGGGATGCTGGCGATCCGGCAGAGGTGATGCCATTTGGTTAGTTACCAATCCCAAGACGTTGCTGGCACTGTCAGTCACGCTGTGCAGGGCATCTGCTAGTAAACTGAGGGAACCTGTCCACCAGCCAACGCCTGCTTTCAAAGCCAGCACAAACAAATTCAGCAGCAGCGTAATAATCAGAACCCTACGGATCGCGGGACGGTTATCTATCTGATGCACGCCGCTCACCCCACTAAAATTAAAGTTGATTAATCTAGTTTAGAGACAAGGGCCGATGCTGTACTAGTTCTATGGTTAATATTAATTGGCAAACCATAACTAATCGCAACTACTGATGCATTTACCGCGACTAACACTCAATTTGGTAGGGGGTTCTGTTTCGTTCAGTTTCACGGCCGATGCTGCCCAAAAATTACAAGCTGAGATTTCCCAATTAATGCAGAGTCTCAAAACCGCTAGTCAGAGTTCAGCAAGCGGCGGCAAACCCAATCCCCAAAAATCGATGGAGTTCCAGTATACCGGAGATGTCTTTCTCGAAGTTTTCTGTAATCCCAACATCTATCCCAGTCCTTTTGCCGCCAAAGTCTTGATCACTCTCCGGGATGAGCAGATGCGTTTAAGCACAGAAGCTGAATTGACTCGCTTGATTGAGGACTTGAACCAGTATTTAGAACAAGTCGGCTGAAAGCTTCGATATCCTGAGTTCTTAGCGACTAATGTAAAATAGGCAGCGTCATCAAGAGGAACTGGCTATTTTGTTAAGTAACAGCTTCTTGCCTTGAGATGCACTCTCTTATCCCCAGAAAACTAATAGCGAATAACTAACTACTTAGATGAAATCCAACAATTTCCTGGAATTACTACAAACTGGGTTTCGTGCCTCCTTGGGAGCGACAACTTCCCTCGTCGAGACTCTGCAAGACCCTCAAAAGCGAGAGGAAACCTTTTCAGAGATCAGTCAAAAAGTGACGGAATGGGCCGAAAAAGGAGAAATAACTGAACAAGAAGCGCGGAGTTTTATCGAAGAGATGTTGAGGCAAACCCAACGTTCAGGAAGTGCGCCGACAGCAGAAACACCCAGTGAAACCTATGCATCAGCGCCGACAACCTCTGCTACTCCCAAAACACAAAGGTCAATTGAGGAACTGACAGCAGAAATTTCTGCGGTTCGGACTGAGTTAGAGAAGCTGCGCAACTCTGACTCTAATAGTTAGTTAATCTTACTTTGATGAAAAACCGCTACCTGGGGAATAATATTGCCCTTGCAGGTAGCGGAAGATTAACAACAGTATGATTTTCGACAGAGACCAGACTTGGAATTAAATTACTTCAGTGATAATCAGAGCTTAAACCAAGAATTCAGGTCTAGGGAACGCCGTGGTCAAAAGCCAAAAAGCAAAAAAACGTTCACCTTTGCCAATGCGGCTTGCTAGTGCTACTAAGTATTTATGAGTTTTTGAGGACATTAGCTAAAACTTGAAGCGACACAATTATCTCCAACACTCAAGGGAATGAAACATTTGTTTCCAGTTTATCTAGTCAAGCTGAGCAAAAGTGAACAGTACAGTATTAATTTTGCTGATTGATGTTGAGATAGCTCTACACACTGGTGCTGCGATATCAGAGTGGATGGCATAGCTACAAACAACCAGTTTCCCCCCCGGTTCCCCGGTCAGATTGTAACGATAAGTAATTAACCAAACTTGATATCACTGCCTCGCAATTAATTTCGTGTGTTGTTCAACCGCAATACCTTAGTCGTTGTCCCATTCTTCCGGACCCAACAAATCAGCAACGCGGTCTCTAAGTAAGTAGCCGCACTCTTCTAGTTCACACTCAACACAAACCCACTCGCGAGCTGGAATGTACTGACAAAGTACATAGATCGGCTGTTGCCGACCAATAGTTCCCTTCTCGACAAGGTTACGTGCTTCTTCTTGGATGAGATCAATGGAATACCGGATAGGAGGAGCAGATTGCACCGTGTCAACAATCATGGTTATTAACCTGGTAAATAGCAGCTATACGATTAAATATAAACGAAGAATTCAGTATCGTGAAAATAAATTTATTTCCGTATAGAAAGTTACAATGCACTGCGTTTTATTAACACAAGACTACGAAACATAACAGGCTCAGGCAAACTGTTCAAGTCTAACCTCTCAAAGAAGAAAAACCAAATAAACCGGCTTGAATCCTTTGCCAGTTTAATGTTGGTAACTTAGGTAGGCGTAAAGAGGGGGTTGACGGGAGGTTAACCAAACTTAAAGAAATGGAATGAAAGCATCAACTGTGGTGACTTTAGGTAATAAGACTTCAAGAGCAATTATCTGAGCCTGTGGCATCTGCCCAAAAGAAAATACATAAGACTGTTCCGGCAGCAGGTTTGGTATAAATTGCTTCAATGCATAAGGGCTACCGTAAATTACCAAAGCCTGGAGAGCCGGATTTCTTAATATTTTCTTAAACATAGCAGCTACTTCGGGGGTCAGTCCTGCACTACCCCGAAAGGGATTACCCCTGATAAATAGCTGGAGGAGAGTTGGCCTGGCGGCAAGAGAATCACTCAGATCCTCAGAAATCAGTGGGGTGTGGCGGTCAATAAGCTGTAGTTCGTAACCTAGTTGTCTAGGTATTGCCACGGCTGGGGTGTGTCGATTTAGAAAATCACAAGCTAGAATGTCGTCCACGACAATCACGTTGCGTGGCTTGTTGGTGCTGTTAGCAGCTTGAGTTGCTAAAGGTAGGGAACCTCCGCTTTGTTGTGACTCCCGCAGGATGTTGGTAACTGTAGTGAGAGCCTCTGGCTGCGCTAATTGGTCAATACAGATCGGTGTGGGGGACGGTGAGCAAGAAACTTGTTTCTCTATCACCTTAGTTTTAGCCTTCCAGATACGCTCTAGCGACTCTTGAATACGCTCTCGTGAGATGCGTCCTGTGGTCACAGCGTCACAGACTGCCTGAATCGCACTTTCGGGGTTGACAGGCATCAACAGGATATCGGCCCCGGCTTCTACAGCCATTACTGGAGCTTCATTTGCGCCATAGCGATTGGCGATCGCTCCCATGACTAGGGCATCTGTAACAATCAGTCCCTCAAATCCACAACTGATGCGCAGCAAATCAGTCAAAACTTGCTTAGATAAAGTGGCAGGGAGTTGCTTGTCTAAGGCAGGAATTAACAAGTGAGCACTCATGACGGCATCTACCCCAGAAGCGATCGCCTCTACAAAGGGAGGCAATTCTACTTGGTGCAGTCGCGATAAATCTTGAGGCAATACTGGTAAATCTAGATGAGAATCAGTTGCAGTATCGCCGTGACCAGGAAAATGTTTAGCAGTACTCAAAACTGGATACTGTTGAGTACCACGAATAAATGCCCTTGCCAGTTTACTTACGGTTTGTGGTGTTTCACCAAAGGCGCGGACGTTAATTACTGGGTTTTGGGGATTATTATTGACGTCAACAACGGGTGCCAGTAACCAGTTAATGCCAATTGCCAAGGCTTCTTGGGCCGTGATTGCTCCCATTTGCTCGGCATATAACTCAGCTTGTTGTTCATTTTGTTGGGCAATTGCCCCAATTGCCATCGGTGGGGCAAACCAAGTAGCACCGCCAAAGCGTTGACCTACTCCCTCTTCGATGTCAGCCGCAATCAGCAAAGGGATTTTACCCCAGTCTTGGAGTTGTTGGCACCTCAGTGCTAGTTCTCCGGCGCTTCCTCCTAATAAAATTACGCCGCCGACACCTAACTCTTGTAACCAATAGCGCAGCTTGGCGGCCGGAGGTTCCCAATCTGGGTATTGAATTTGCTGGTCGAACAGATAACCAGATGCCCGTACTACGACCATCTGGGCAACCTGTTCGGCTAGGGATAGTTGATCCCCATCAGGCAGCGATTTCACTCTTGAACCTCTACCTCTGGAACCGTGTCATCCGTTTCTTTGTCCTGACGCTCATCAGAGAGCTGATTGAGCAGTGTCAGCATGCGAGCGCCACGCTCTAAACCTCGGTCTTCAACGAATATGACTTCTGGTGTGCGGCGCAGACGAACTCGCTTGCCTAATTCGCGGCGAACATAGCCGGTAGCTGACTTTAAACCAGCCATCGTCTCGGCTCTTGCTTCATCTGTGCCATAGATGCTGACATAGATTTTGGCATGCTGCAAGTCACCAGAAACGTCCACGTCAGTGACGCTGGCCATTCCGGCACCCACGCGGTCATCTTTGATGTCATAGAGCAACATTTGGCTGACTTCCTGCTTAATTAGTGAGGAAATACGAGAAACACGGCGACTTGTGGCCATAAAGCCCCCTTTGATACAGTACGGGCAGTTGTTTGCAACGACTACCAGTCTAAACTGGACTCAACCCTAGCATGGCACGGAGGGTAAAAGAGATAAAGAAAAAGGAACCCACTACAAGACCAATGAAAGCGATCGCACTGATGGGATTTTGCAACAAAGGTTTGAAGAACAGGTAAACCGAATAGAAAATGCCTAAGGTAAAGCTAATCAAGTAGCGTGGGTAGCGAGAGACGTTTTGCCAGAAGCCTTCAAACATAGGTAGAGTCACCGCTCTAAGCGGCTAAGAGTTACTGTATCTTCACTGGTAGCACTTGTTAGCGAGTTCGACAAGTTCTTTTTAGTTGAGTTGATTTGTCTAATCTCCTCCAAGGATCAGGCAATGCCGTTGAACTCGATTGGCACTGCCGTTGGGTAATAATCATTACCTCTGAGAAATATTTTCTACATCCGACAATTAATTACTTGCTAACATTTTGTGGTAATTTGGAAGTTCCTTGCCGCTAATTTGCCCAATAAAAATCCCTGATCTAGGTTATTATTTGCTGCAAGATTATAGATTTTTAAAAGATTAAACCATCATTAGATTTAATGCTTCTCAAAACAACCAACATGGCTAAGCCGCGTCCCTTTCTTAAATGGGCTGGAGGCAAAAATAGGCTAATTCAGCAATACGAAAATTACTTTCCCCAGACTTTTACAACTTACTACGAGCCGTTTCTCGGTGGTGGTGCAGTCTTCTTTTATTTGTCACAGCAGCGGTTACCCTTGTCTGCCGTTTTGAGTGATATTAATCAAGAGTTGATTAATGTCTATTGCTGCTTAAAGAATGACCCAGAGCAAGTCATTTTGTTCTTAAGTGAGCATCAACAAAAGCATAGTCCAGAATACTATTATCAAGTGCGCAGTAATTCTGAAGGCAGTATTTTCCAAAAGGCAGCTAGGATAATTTATTTAAACAAAACTTGCTTTAATGGTCTCTACAGAGAAAATGCTAAAGGGGAATTCAACGTTCCTCTCGGTAGATATAAGAATCCTAAAATTTGTGACCCAGCTTTACTGCGATCAGTCTCAGCAGCACTTGAGAATGTTTACCTTGAATCCAGATCTTTTCAAGACGTTGTGCACTATGCCAAAGGCAGTAACGATTTTGTTTACTTTGACCCTCCTTATCATCCGGTAAGCTCTACTAGTAATTTTACCGCCTATAGTCGCTATTCTTTTAATCGAGCTGAGCAAGTCAATCTCAGAAATGTTTTTGTCAGCTTAGCAAGCCGTGGCGTTAAAGTGATGCTTTCTAATTCTGACTGTCCATTTATTAGAGAACTATATCACGGTTTTAGTATTCATACAGTTTCTGCTTCGAGAGTGATTAACTCTAATGCGAAGAAGCGAGGTAGGATTACTGAAGTGTTAATTACTTCTTATTAAATCTGGGCTTTCTAGATAGTATTTAGAGTATTTATTTAGCTAGACACAATTAACTTGAAAATGCGCAGGGGTTAGGTTGGCGTAGAAAACTCAACACCAATATGGGTTAAGCTTCGCTAACCGATCCTGCTATATTACAGATGATTATTAGCCCAAGTGATAAAACTAGTTAAATTATGAACTGCTAGAAGATTAGCATTAAAATTAACTTGATTGGTCAACCAATCAATAGCTTTCGGCTTCATGCCTTTGCCATCAATGAGGACAACTGCGGGAGTAGGATAGCAATTCTGGATATTTAAGTTAAGGTAAGGCAGTTTTTCATCAACTGAACCACTGGATTGTTGCCATTTACATTCAATGATTAAACTATCAGGGATTCGGGGAACGCCAAAAAGATAAAAGTCTACATAAATATCAGTTCCATAAATTCCTGGGCCTATGTAAACTTGTCTAGCATATCTTTTTATCGGTTCCTGAGAATTTATTAGCCAGTCCTTTCTTCGCTTTTTCGGTATATATTCACAGCTTTGCAGATAACCGTTTCCTTGTATTATTCCTTCCACAGTTTTTTCTAAAACATTGCCAGACTTCGTTGCCCTCCTCCCTTGATTGATTAGACTTTTATTGATCATCGGGTTTAAAATAGTAATTATGTACTATATAGCGGTGCGGTTGTATTAGCTTGAATACCTTAAAACTACCGCAACCTGCAAGCCATAGAATAAAACTATGTGTGGAAGATTTAGTCAAACTCAATCAGCAGAAGTAATCGCACAAGCATTCCAAATAGCCGAAGTTCCGCCTCTCACCCCTCGTTATAATATCGCGCCTACTCAGTCTGTGGGGACTATTTTACAGACTCCAGAACAGCAGCAAAGGCAGTTCCGGATGTTGCGTTGGGGTTTGATTCCTAGTTGGGCGAAAGATGCCAAAATTGGGGCGAGATTAATTAATGCTAGGACAGAAACGGTTGCTGAGAAACCAGCTTTTCGTAGTGCCTTCAAGCGTCGGCGTTGTTTGGTAATAGCAGATGGCTTTTATGAGTGGCAAAAACATGAAGGGAAAAAACAAAAGCAACCCTTTTATTTTCGTCTGAAAGATGAGCAGCCATTTGCATTTGCTGGTTTATGGGAACATTGGCAAGATGCTGATGGTTCAGAAGTTGAGTCTTGCACGATTTTGACGACAGAACCGAATAATTTAACTCGCCCTATTCATAACCGTATGCCAGTAATTATTGAGCCGAAAGATTATCCTTTGTGGCTGGATAGTGAAGTAAAAAAATCAGAGTTATTACAACCTTTGTTGCATCCTTATCCGCCTGAAGAGATGATAGTTTATCCAGTTAGTAAGGTTGTGAATAAGGCAAGTAATGATAGTGCAGAGTGTGTTGAGAGAATTTAATTTAAAAAGTGAAAAGGGATTGATGCTTAGGTAGTAGGTGATCATACAATTGAAGACTGCTGTAATTGCGATCGCTTCTGTTATTAGGCAATTTAGCTCAACAACGGCTAAGATAAGAGCGAAAATTTGCTAATTGCACTCTAGAGAAACTACGGCAATGCCTACAAGAATTACAGAAGTACTTGGCACTGATGGGGAAAAAATCTACATTCAATATGACGAAGAGGACAGTGATGAATTGCAAGCTGTTGGCTATATAGATGATATTCAGGCAAGAACAGAAAGATTAAAAAAGACAATGGTTAGTACAGTACGCAGTTATTCACAAATGGTACTTGATAGTGTCAAGCAAGGAATCACTGATACTGTTTCGCCAAGTAAAGTTACTTTAGAATTTGGCTTACAAGCTGGTGGGGAGACGGGAGTTCCTTTCGTAACCAAGGGGACGGCGCAAGCCAATGTGAAAGTTACCATTGAGTGGGATTTGAGTAAGTAGTAACTGAGATACTCGACTTCTGAATTGAGTTTATATAGTGTTAGCTAAGGTTTGAGAAAAGAAGTCGGGTATCTGTCAGAAAGCAGATCTTTATTCCACAGCACCTAATCCGGAAATGGGCAAAGTAGGCTTGTATTAGAGAAAACAAAGTAACTAAAGCGGTAAACATGCCCTAATCATGAGTCAATATAGCCTTGACCAACTTAGAGAATCCATGGTGAAAATCCTCAATTCTGAGGGGGGAAAGACTGCGGGTTCTGGATTCATAATTCGGGCTGATGGTTATTTGGTTACTTGCCATCATGTTATTTATTTATTAGATACCCTGAAGGTAGAGTATCAGGGTCAAGAATACGAGGCGCAATGGTGCGAAGAGTTATCTAATCCAGAAGTAGATATTGCGATTCTCAAGATTAGTATAGAGGGTGCTAAGACAGTACCAATTATTAATCCGCCTCAGCTAGCTACCTCGGTAACGGTTTATGGCTTTCCCCCTAAACAAGAGAATTTTTTTCCAGAAGGGATTGATATTTCCGCTCAAAATATTCGTCCTAGTGCGCCTGTTAAAATTCTGCCTACCTATCCCCCCCAACAGATAACTGCTAGCAATCCTTGGAATAAATTACCTCAAGAAAATTCTACTTTTACTTCCCAGAGAATTGATGCCAAAGTAGACCGCGGAACTAGTGGCGGTCCAGTTTTTGCTGAAGAATTGGGCGGTGTGGTGGGAGTAATTCAGTCCAGTAAAAGTGACGAGAGTTATGTCATTCGCTGGGATAATATTTTAGGGGAATTAGACTTACTGGGGTTAGAACCTGGGAAGAATGCTGTTTGTCAATTTCTAGCAGAGATTGAGGAGAAGTTTAACTATATTAGTTTTTTTCATATTAGAGAGCAGAAAATTAGTCTGAGAGAGCAATATATTCCTGTTCAAGTTAGTTTAGAAACGCAACGAAAAGATGTAGAGTCTTTCTTGGATGGGGAAATAGAGGCAGTACAAAAACGTGCTTATGCCCTCAAGGGATTGGAGGAATCTCAGCGGAGTAAACTTGGTTGGCAAGAGGTTAAAAAACAGCATCAAAATGAGAATTTTATGGTGCTGGCTGACCCAGGTATGGGAAAGTCTACCTTATTGAGGATGGAGGCGGCAACTAGGGCGCAAGAGGAGAGGGAGAAGTTAGAGAAGCTAAAGGGGGAGAGGTCAAATTTAATAGATCAAACCATTTTTCCTATCTGGCTACGCTTGTCTGATTTAGCGGAAACTGATTCAGAAATCATCAATGCTATCCCTAATATCATCCAGCGAGATCATCCGAAAACTTACCCAGCTATCAGCCATCTTTTGCAGGAAAAATTAGACCAGGGTAAGTGCTTCTTGCTGTTGGATGCTTTAGATGAAGTGCCGAAAGTACAGCGCAATGGTTTAAAAGAAAAGCTGCAAAGGTTTAAACAGAATTATTCCTGTCCGATTATTTGCACTTCTCGTATTGTTGGCTATGGTGGAGGGTTTTTAGAAGCTGGGAAAGAAGTAGAGATTGTGCCCTTTAGCCAGCAGCAAACAGAAGAGTATATTGAAACTTGGTTTAAAAATGCTGAAGAACACACCAATGATCATGTATCAGCCGAGGAACTGATTACAGAACTGCGGCATAAACCCCAAATTGGCGGACTAGTTCAGAATCCTTTACTCTTATCCCTACTTTGTAGTTTATATCAAGAAAAAGGCTTGACTCTTCCGGCGCGGCGCACTGAGGTTTATAAGCAAGCCGTCGATTATATGTTGAACAAATGGAGTGCTAATCGACATTCTGTATCAGCAGGGAAGATTGCTGCCAAAATTAGGTTATTGGAGGAAGTTGCTTACTATTTTTCCTGCGATGAGGAGGGAGATGGTAGCGAAGTTTTTGATTTAGATGTTCTCTCTGAGACAATTAACCGATGCCTAAAAAATGAGCAAGTTTCTCTTGATTTTAAAAATTCTACGCCCTCAGAACTGATTGAGGAACTATCGGAAAAAGATGGTATTCTGCAAAAGTGGGATAGGCAGGGTAATAAGTATCTGTTTCTGCACCGCACCTTTCAGGAGTATTTAACGGCTGCTTATTTACAGAGAAAGATTCAGGAAAATCAGACAGCAGGAATTGCTTTAGTTAAAAAACTTTTGTGGCAATATGATTGTCATGAAACTTTAATGCTACTGGCAGGGTTGATGAAAGATCCTATTCCTTTGCTTGAGGCTATTACTAAGGAAAAGGATGATATTTTTAAGACGCAGTTGTTGTTAGCAGGGCGCTGTTTGGGGGAATGTGGAGAGATTTCTCACCCTTTGATTGGTAAGATAGTTGGGCGTATTTACAAGTTTTGGCATTCTTATCCAACGGCTGATTTTATCAATTCAACTGTGGTGGTGTTGGGTAAAGCAAACTCGCGGATGGTTGAGAAGTTGCAGGCTGCCCTTAAGGACTCCGATAGTTTCGTGAGAAGGCAGGCGGCAGTGGCTTTAGGTGAAATAGGCAATGCCCAAGCAGTCGAGGCTTTAAGTGCTGCCCTTAAGGACTCCGATAGTTTCGTGAGAAGGGAGGCGGCAGAGGCTTTAGGTGAAATTGGCAATGCCCAAGCAGTTGAGGCTTTAATTGCTGCCCTTAACAACTCCGATAGTGAGGTGAGAAGCTATGCGGCAGAGGCATTAGGTGAAATTGGCAATGCAGAAACGTTGAAAAAGCTGATCTATTCCCTGGAAATAAATATCTATCGCAATGATATATTTCCCTTAGCACGCAAATTAGCAGTTAGATTCAGTAAGGAAAAACAGCCTTTTATTCCCGTTTATCCTAAGTTGGTGAGATTTACCTACTCGCCCATCTGGGCAAGGGTGAAGCGTCTTGTTAAGTAATAAATAATCAGTTAAATGTACTGTCTTCAATTGGTCTGAAGTTTGGGCTTATTCATTAGATTTTGACTTATTACCCTTCACCCCCTGATTCCCTTCCCCTCCCACTGCCAAAGAAATCGAACTCAACCCCCGTTCTTCCAACTTCTCTAGCAAACCCTGAAGAATTCGCCGCACCATCCAAGGGCCCTCGTAAACCCAACCAGTGTAAACTTGAATCAGACTGGCACCCGCCGTAATTTTCTGCCAAGCATCCTCTGCCGTAAAGATGCCTCCAACCCCAATAATCGGCAATTTACCTTGAGTTTGCTGATAAATAAAGCGAATCACCTCTGTTGATCTTTGACGCAATGGTGCCCCACTAATACCACCAGCTTCTTCCTCAACTGATTTGCCCGTTGCCTCAATGAACTCAGTTTTGAGCAGATCACGACGAATGGTGGTGTTAGTGGCAATAATCCCAGCCAACTGATGAGTTTGGGCAAGACTGAGAACATCTGCGATCGCTTCGGTTGTCAAATCTGGAGCAATTTTCACTAAAATTGGCTTAAAGCCCTGATTTTCCTGTTGTAGAACATCCAAAATTAAACCAAGTTGAGCCGCATCTTGAAGCGATCGCAATCCCGGTGTATTGGGTGAACTGACATTAACGACAAAGTAGTCCCCTAAATTCTTCAACAGGCGAAAACTGCCTAGGTAATCTGTCGCTGCTTCTGCTAGGGATGTTATCTTAGATTTCCCCAGATTAATACCAATCGGAATTGGGGTTAAATTTTGTAGGTTATTATCTTTTAAACCTTCAACTTCTAATCTGCTAGCTGGCAACCCCCTTGCCAAGCTTCGCGCCATCGTCGCCGCCCCTAGATTATTAAAACCCATGCGGTTGAGTGCTGCTTGGTCTTCAGGCAAACGAAAGAGGCGAGGACGAGGGTTTCCCGGCTGAGGATGAAACGTCACCGTACCCAGTTCAGCAAAACCAAAACCAAACTCACCCCAGACTCTAGCCGCCACGCCGTCTTTATCAAACCCAGCAGCTAAACCCAAGGGATTAGTAAATTGCAGCCCCCAGAGAGTTTGCCCTAAGCGAAGATCACTCAAGCAAAAAGATTGCTGCAATCGAGCCTTAAGTAAGCTGGTTAAGGGACTTTCACTAGTGCGATCTAGCTTACCTAAAAGCTGCAAACTTTGCTGATGCAACCATTCTGGATCAGCTTTCAAGGCAGAGAACAAAACCGGACGAATTCCAGATTGATAAATATCCATTACCTTTAGTCAAATGGAAAATGGAAAATGGAAAATGGAAAATTGAACTTTGTACACCAGTATCTGGCTTATAGTCTCAATTTTCTCTTTTCTACTAACCATTTTCAGTCGTTAAACCGCTTGTGCTTGAGTTTGCGGCTGGAACTGGAACAATGAATAAACGACATTACGGCGGATGTCAATCATCATCTCCAAGAAGGCTTCATATCCCTCTTGCTTGTACTCAATTAGGGGGTCTTTTTGCCCGTAGCCTCGTAAGCCAACCGACTCCCGCAGGGCATCCATTGACTGTAAGTGTTCCCGCCACAGGGTGTCAATTTGCTGCAAGATGAAGAATCGCTCAGCTTGCCGCATCAATCCTGGCTGAATCTGATTAACTTGGGCTTCCTTAAGATCGTAAGCTTTGCGGACTTCTTCGTGCAAGAAGGTTTTAATTTCCCCAATGGTCATATCATCCAGATGTATAGGCTCTAGATCTTGCAGAAGATAGACAAATTCTTGCACCTTCTCCACTAACTTATCTAATTTCCATTCTTCTGGTGGCAACTCTGGGTTGACGTAGGCATCGACAATATCGTCCATTGTCTTTTCAGCGTACTGAATTACCTGCTCTTTGAGGTCTAAACCTTCTAGCACCCGCCGCCTTTCTGCGTAAATGGCTTTTCTTTGATTGTTCATCACCTCGTCATACTCAAACACCTGTTTACGGGTGTCGTAGTAGAAGGTTTCGACTTTTTTCTGTGCACCTTCCAAGGAGCGAGTGAGCATTTTAGATTCGATGGGCATATCTTCCTCAACCCGGAAGGCATCCATTAAACCTGCCACGCGATCGCCGCCAAAAATCCGCAATAAGTTATCTTCTAAGCTGAGGAAGAACTTAGTCGAGCCTGGATCCCCCTGTCTGCCAGCACGTCCCCGTAGCTGGTTGTCGATGCGGCGCGATTCGTGGCGTTCTGTACCCATGACGTGCAAACCGCCTTTTTCCACCACCTGATCATGCTCACGGCTGGTGAACTCCTCATATTCAGAAATTACCGCCTTATAAACCTCCCGCAGCTTTTGAATTACCTGGTCATCTGTGGGCGCATTTTCTGCCGCTACTGCTAATTTGTCCTCAGCTTCTAGTTCTGGTAGACTCTGTTCTCCATGCTTTTGTACGGCAAAATCCACAGCAGTTTTTAGTAGCTGTTCGGTTTCTTTGGATAGTTCCGTAGGGAAAATTTGGGGGCTCACTCTCCAGGTTTTCACCTTCTTGCCAGGAGCAAAGCCTACCCCGCCGGAACGTCCCCCACTAGCACCGGGCACCGCCATGGGTGAGAAACTATCTTCTTCTGAGGGCATGACAATTTTGGGCATCAAGTATTCCCGCAACTTGAGCCTTGCCATGTAGTCAGCATTACCACCCAAAATAATGTCTGTGCCTCGCCCTGCCATGTTTGTCGCAATAGTCAAGGCTCCTAGGCGGCCGGCTTGTGCCACAATCTCCGACTCTCGTTCCACGTTTTCTGGTCGAGCATTGAGCAGTTCGTGAGGTACTGTGCGTTCTGCCAACAGTCTAGAGAGCAGTTCTGATTTTTCGACACTCGTCGTACCTACCAGCACAGGGCGTCCGATTTCGTGCATTTCGGCGCATTCGGCGGCTACTGCCTGCCACTTGGCTTCTTCTGTCTTATAGACGACATCCGACATGTCTTGGCGACGAGACGGCATGTTGGTGGGAATAACTGTAACTTGTAGATTGTAGATTTTTTCAAATTCAGCTTCTTCAGTCTTGGCAGTACCCGTCATCCCCGCTAACTTGGGATACAGCAAGAAGAAATTCTGATAGGTAATTGTTGCCAGGGTTTGGGTTTCGTTTTGAATTTCTACCCGCTCTTTGGCTTCAATTGCCTGGTGTAAGCCATCACTCCAGCGGCGTCCAGCTAATACCCGCCCCGTAAATTCATCAACAATTACCACTTCCCCTTTGCGAACGATGTAGTTCACATCTTGGGTAAATAGTTCTTTGGCTTTAATGGCATTAAAAATATAGTGCGCCCAAGGGTCATTGGGGTCAAATAAGTCCTGAACACCCAGCAGTTCCTCGGCTAACTGAAATCCTTCATCCGTCATCAGGACGTTGCGCGCTTTTTCATCAACTTCGTAGTGCTCTTCTGGCTGAAGCGCTCGTGCGATTTCTGCTGCCTTCAAGTACTTCTGAGTTGGTCGCTCTACCTGTCCGGAAATAATCAACGGTGTCCGGGCTTCATCAATTAATACTGAGTCTACTTCATCGATAATGCAATAGTTGAAGGGACGTTGTACAACATCAGCCATTGCCGTTGCCATGTTGTCTCGCAGGTAGTCGAAACCTAACTCACTGTTGGTGGCGTAGGTGACGTCACAGGCATAGTTGCGCTGTCGCTCTGCCGGCCCCATACCCGATTGAATTAGTCCGACACTCAAGCCCAAGAAACGGTGTACTTGCCCCATCCACTCGGCATCTCGACGAGCCAAGTAGTCGTTGACTGTGACAATGTGAACACCTCTACCATCAAGAGCGTTGAGATAAGCTGGTAGCGTAGAAACCAAAGTTTTTCCTTCACCAGTTTTCATCTCAGCAATTTGTCCTTTATGTAGGACAACGCCCCCCAAAAGCTGCACATCAAAATGGCGCATTCCCAAAACCCGCTTGCCAGCTTCCCGCACTACTGCGAAGACTTCGGGCAACAATTCATCTAATATCTCGTCTCGCTCTCGATCTGTAGTTGCTTTCTCCAACCTCTGTTGAAATTCTGCCGTTTTACCCTTGAGTTGTTCATCCGAAAGTACCTGAATATCTTCTTCTAAGACATTAGTATCGGCAACGTAAGGTTGGTATCTTTTTAGTTTACGTGTATTGGGATCGCCAAGTAAATTTTTCAACATAGCAGGAGAGGGAGATGTCTATTAGAGCTTTGTCTAGAGATAGATGTTAGAGGCTAAGGATATGGTAACGCTGGGTACAGATTTTTCCTAACATCTGAGGATAAGTCTTGGTTGCCTTCTTGCTGACTGGTCACCAGTTTGAGTTACGAAAAGGCTTAATCTAGGCGATAATACCTGCACAAGTCTTTGACCGCCTAATTACTGACCACCCAGAAGCTACCCTTATTTTCTGAGGATTTTCATAATTATCCTATCATTTTCGCTGAGACTGAAGTGGTACGGTGATTTCGACAGCCACTACAGTTAGCTTTGTCCTCAGACCAAGATTCTTTGAGTTTAGGCAACTTACTATTTGCCTGCATTTCCCTGTTGCCTTTGCCGTCAATTTCTTGAGAATAAGCTGCTTACCCCTACGGTAATTAGGTAAAGAACTGCTGCGGCAATAATACCGTTGATTGGTCTAATTCCTGGCCCATAAACCGCTATTGCGCAAGCAAGTATATAGGCAGTAATACCCGCCCAGTTATAGGTTGGTAGGGATGAATCTAAAGAAGGAAATCTACCTTGGTGATTTAGCCAGTAGTCCGCCATTAATATGCCCCCAATGGGAGGAATAAAAGTACCCAGCAGAATCAGGTAATCTACTAGAAAATTGTAGATACCGCTCCACGCCAGAAACAGGGCAATAGTTGCCCCCAAGAATACCAAACGATCTCGCTTCTTGGTACGAAACATGTTGGCGCCTGCTACAGAGAAGGCATAGATGGTGTTGTCTTGTGTTGTCCACATATTCAAGAAAAACAACGCCAATGCCCCCACTAGTAGTTCCTGCTGCGCCATCACTTTAACAATGTCTTCTTGCCCATACACAAAAAAGCAATAGGCACCGCTAAAGATCAGGAAACCATTGCCCAGGAAAAAAGCGAGCAATGCACTTAAAATAGCTGTACGACCTGAGTTGGCAAACCTACTCCAGTTAGTTACTTGGGTAGCACCTGAGATAAACGTACCAACAATAATTGTCATTGCCTCTCCAACAGAGAGACTTTCTTGGGGAATGATTACCTGTGCCGCCGACAAACTAGCGAGATCTGCCGTGGCACCAGTCAAACCCCAAGCCATTAAAATTAGCATTACTGGTACTGCTAGGCGACTGAGCCAATCCATTGCCAAATAGCCCATGTAAGCCGTAGTGCAAAAGGCGTAGGTAAAAAAGAGAACCACTAACCAATTGAAGGATTTAGGCAGTCCCACCAATTGATTGAGTAACTCTGCCATAAAGGCTGAACCCCAAGCATACCAGCCTATTTGTGTAAAACACAGCAGGAAATCTACCCAGCGCGAGCCAAGATTACCAAAACTGAAACGCGCCATCAGTACTGTCGTGAGACCACTTTTAGCGCCAATGTAGCTGAGTGCTGCTGCGTAGACACCTAGAATGAGGTTACTCAACACAATAACACTAATTAAATCGGGCCAAAAGCGATAGGCTGAACCTACTATCCCTCCAGCAAACAAAGTTCCCGAATAAAGCGTAAAACCAATGAGTAAGGGAGCTAGCGACCAAATCGACTTGCGCGCCTCTGGGGGAACAGCGCTTAAAGGATAGTCTTCATTTGCTTGTGAGCGGTCAATTGAGAGCGGTTCTGATGTCTTAATCATCAAGTGTCGTGCGTCCCTGTACACCTACAAATACGACTGCTTACAGGGATACAACCTCCTCGAAACAGCAGGTAGACAATACAAGTCTTCATTTAACCATTGTTGAGCAGTATGCGGATTGGCAATTTTGATTATTTACTGTTTGCTGTTCCCCTGGCTCAACAGTAAACTTGAGTTTTATCTATTTGAGGGGGTTTGGGGGAGCTATAAGCATGTCCTTGAACGAAATGAAGGAACCCGCGCTATATTCGTGAAATTAGCGCTGGGATACTTCGACAAGCTCAGTAACAACATGGACTCCCCCAGCACCTAAGTGGTAAGCTAGGCAGGGTCGATGCATAGACTCACTTCCGCTAGCTGGAATTGCTGCATCGTGAGTTGAGTAGCGAAAAAACGAAACAAAACTCAACTAGTACCCCTGGGCTAGGGGGAAGGGAAACTGCCTGTGCAGACGGTCTACCGGGGGCTGAAACGAGTAGATTTCAGCCTAGGCAAGTGTCAAAATCCCGGTAAGGGAGTAACCAGGAAATCTTCCAAGTGATTGGAGAGGGTCCGCGCTATATTCTTTGAATTAGCGACGGGAAGACGTCACCCGACTACTTAGACCCAATAGCAGCAGTAACTGCTACTTTGTACCATAAAGGCGATCGCCGGCGTCCCCAAGACCCGGTAAAATATAGCCGTTTTCGTCTAATTGTTCGTCAATTGCCGCCGTATAAATTGGCACGTCAGGATGCTGTTGGTGGAAGTGTTCAATTCCTTCTGGTGCCGCTAATAAACACAAGAATTTGATTGATAAGGGATTAGCTTCCTTGATGCGGTCAACAGCCGCAACAGCGGAGTTGCCAGTCGCGAGCATCGGATCTACCACTACAATATCTCGTTGCTCCAAATCGTTAGGAAATTTGAAATAATACTCAATAGCAACATAGGTTCCTGGGTCACGGTACAACCCAATATGCCCCACACGAGCCGAGGGAATTAGTTCCAGAACTCCGTTCAACAGCCCCTGTCCGGCCCTCATGATCGAGATAACTACCATTTTTTTTTCTGAGGCGAGCACGGGAGCCATCATCGGGGCAAGGGGTGTTTTGATTTCTTGATACTTAAGGGGCAAGTCACGGGTCACTTCGTAGGCTAACAAAATGCCAACCTCTTTCATCAGTTGGCGAAATTTTGCTGTACTAGTTTGGAACTGACGCATCAGGGTTAATTTGTGCTGCACAAAAGGGTGATCAATTACCCTGACTTGAGCCGTCACTGCCTTTTTTTTTGCCTGCATGCCTTGTTACTTATGCCTTTTAAAATACGGTGCCGTCACTTTCTAACTGAATTGGGGAGGTGCCACCTGCTCTTAACTGAGCAGCAATGCGTCTTCCTGCTGTCCAAGTTCCTCCCTGTAAAACTTTCACCATGGGCAACTCCTCTTCTGTGAGCTTAAATTGTTGCCGGATGGCTACCGCGATTAAGTCTAAGCAGCTTAGAGTCAGGGCCCGCCACTCGACAATCACCTCAGATTGGGGTGCATGAGGTTTCTGGAACAGGGCAGTTTCTTTCACGACCAACAGCCCTAAATCCAGACACAAACCACCATTGCGGTACTCTGGCAAACCTGTTAGCTGGTCGAGTCCAGCAATCTCTATGCCTAGCTCCTGTAGCGGTTCTAGCAGGGAGTAAGTTAACCACTGAGATAGTTTGTGAAATGGCACATATTCACCACCAAGATCATCTTCTTGAAGAGCTGAGTGTCGCCCAACATCACCTAAATTGATGCCAGCGATGGTTAGTCCTCCTGGCCAGATATCTCCTAATCCCTCTAAGAGGGTACTCAATACCCGACTAGCCAGCAGTTGCTTTTTGCCTTGAGATACCCCTACCTCTGGCAATTGCTCTCTATCTCGCATCCCCCAGCCGGCTACTCCATCCCTAGGGGAGATAGCATTTGGGGTTAAGCTTTCTGCTTCTTTGCCAGTGGTTATCGGAAAACTGGCACAACCTAGCAGGTAATTAACCAAATTACCAGGGCGAGGTAACCCATTGCCAAATAGCCGAGGAAAATCTAATAGTGATTTCCCCAAGCGCTGTAGCAGTGACCACCTGCCTGCTAAACCCAGGAGTGGATTGGCTGGAGACACCTGGAATGAAGCGGCTAGCTCTTCTAAGGTTAATTGTTGTAGTCCTTGAGCATCAACTCGTAGAGGGCGCTCTTGGTCACTAGAGAACACACCCTGGCAGAACATACGAAAACTTGCTACTGCTAACCCTTCAGAACGGTGAAATACCAATCCTGTTTCTGGTTCGCGATACTGCCACTGAGTACCAGCACCAGCATCAAGTAATACGCTAACCATTGCTAGGTCAAACTTGGCTTGTGCGGCTTCTAGTGGGCTCAGTTGTACCAATTTTTGTTCTAATTCTTGCAGGCGTGGGATATTGCCCACCTCGAAATGTCGCCAGCGACTATGAAACGGGATGTTTAAATCTGGATATTCTTCCCCCATCACCTCGATTACATAACTAGCTACCTGGTCTAAGTTGCTCAAATCACAGCGAAAATGGTGCAACTGGTTAGCACAGGCTAACTGAAAAAGGCGATCGCATTGCCCTCGAATTGCTCTTGGCGTTCTTAAGTAAGCGATACGCTCAGGTCGTAGCTCGGCTTCAAGTTTGCTCTTCATCTTAATTTACGGCAGCTCCCTTTGGCTGAAAAAAGGCAATTGTATTGCTCTGATATTTTGGCTAATTTTCTGAAAATACGGGAGTGCTGGTTGTTGATAATCAATGAACTACCCCGACAAGCTAGGAGGGGGAATGCGTAGCGGATAGTGTTCAACTTGGCTCACTTGGGGAAGATGGGCATTATTCCCCAGACGAAGGAACGGGAGAGTAGGATTTTTTAGTAGGTTTTTTACTTTTGCACCAGAAAAAATCAGACAGGGGGAGGAAAACAGGGGGGGTTAACAACTCCTCCCTACAGAGATGGGACTTTAAGCCAAAATTCAAACTTGATCAATTTGAACTTTAGATCTACCCAAACTCTCTTCCCCCCCAATCTCCGAACTAATCTGCTAGGGAGCGCCCTTTAATTGTAGACAGGGCTATCGCATCCGGTGCTGGTTGTTCAGTATAGTAACCAGCAGCTTTCTTGGCAGCAATTTCCACCTGTGCATCGGCAGGAATCAGTTCCTCTGGAATTGGAATGCGCTGGACAATCTCAATGCCGGAGTTAACGATCGCGTCGTGTTTCATATCACTCATGGAAATAAAACGGTCGATTCGTTGTATTCCCAGCCAGTGCAACACATCTGGCATCAGTTCTTGAAAGCGCATATCCTGCACACCAGCTACACACTCGGTGCGGTTGAAGTAGGCATCGGCACTATCGCCTCCTTCCTGGCGTTTACGAGCATTGTAGACCAGGAACTTGGTGACCTCACCTAAAGCTCGACCTTCCTTGCGGTAGTAAACTAAGATACCTGCGCCACCATCTTGGGCTGTTTGGGTACAAACTTCCAGGCCATGGGCCAAATAGGGACGGCAGGTGCAGATGTCGGAACCGAAGACATCTGAGCCGTTACATTCGTCGTGTACCCGCACAGCTAGAGGTTTTTTGGGGTCGGTAATTGCCGCTAAATCACCAATAATATAAACAGTGGTGCCGCCAATCGGTGGTAAAAATACCTGTAAATCGGGGCGCGTGACCAATTCCGGGAACATCCCACCAGTTTGCTGAAATAAAGCGCGACGCAGGTTGCTTTCTGATACTTTGAGTCGCTCAGCAATTCCTGGCAGATACCAGACGGGATCAATTGCCACCTTATTGACGAGTAAACTACCGTCTTTTTTTAAAATTTTGCCATCGACTGATAATCGCCCTTTTGCCACAGCTTCCTGCATTTCTGGCATTTTGATATGAGCTTGAGTGACGGCAATTGTCGGCCGAATATCGTATCCCTGCTCATGGAAATGGGCATAAACATCGCCCACCATGGCACCAAAGGGGTCGAGGGAAACGATACGATTGCCTTTAGCCCAACTGGGATGAGGTCCAATGGCGATCGTGGGAGAAGTATTAGTTAGATCAGCGAGGTGATTAGCCTGAAGCGCTCCGCTGGCAACGGCCAAAGCTCTGTAAATAGAGTAAGAACCTGAATGGCTACCGATGACATTGCGATGAGCTTGGTTTCTCAATGTCCCAATAATCGGGCCTCGTTTGAGAGGATCACCCTCTCCCCAGCGAATTGATTGAGATTGCGACCGAGAAGCACCTGGATGAGAAGTTAAGACAATATGCTTCGGTTTAGAGACGATTTTTAGCTGTTGCATGATTTTTAATTAGTAGAAAGCACCCTGAGTTACCACGGTTGTTGAATAATTCCCAACTGGGTAACTTTACGCAACTAAGCAAACCCTGAATACGGCAACTTGGTTGTCAAAACCAACTTGCCAGTAATCTTTCTGAAAAACTATATATACTCTCCTAATAAATGACTTATGTCAAGTTAGAGGGTCACATAGCTTGCAATAGATTATCCACCTTGCCCAAAACAAAGCTGATCACCATGAACTTTACTGAAAATTGGGCATTGGTTGCATAGTTACCGGATAATTGGGGATTTTCGGCAATTCCTTGCCCCTATTGCTTTTCTTGCCCCCTTGCCTCTTTGCTTTTCCTCGTCCTAAATTTCCAATTGACAACTACCAGGATGGAGAGAGCATGTCACAATTGAAGTCAAGCATGATTCCGCAAAATGCCACCAAGCTAAGGATGTGCTGAGCTTTCTCTAAAGACAATCTGCACTTTATTTCGCTACTATGTCCTCCGAGCAGTCCCCACAAGAACCGCAAAGCCACTCCAGCCTAGAAGAAATCCGCGCCGCACGGTTAGAAAAGGTCAAACAGCTCAAAGCCTTGGGTATCAATCCCTACGCCTACCGCTGGGCATCTACCCATCATGCGGCCCAACTCCAGGAAAAATTTGCTGATTTGCCTAATGGCGAGGAAGTAGATTTTCAGGTAGCGATCGCTGGCCGAATTCTGGTGCGTCGAGTTTTTGGCAAATTGGCATTCTTTAACCTCCAGGATGAAACTGGCACAATTCAACTTTACCTAGATAAGAAGCGCATCACGGCTGAGATGGCAGATGTACCCAATGCCTTTAACCAGCTCAAGCAGCTTACTGATATGGGGGACATTATCGGTGTTAAGGGGACAATTAAGCGCACCGATAAAGGCGAACTATCGGTATACGTCAGCCAGTACACGATTCTCACTAAGTCATTGTTGCCCTTACCTGATAAATGGCATGGGCTTACAGATACCGAAAAGCGCTACCGTCAGCGCTATGTTGACCTAATTATTAACCCCGTTGTCCGAGAAACTTTCCGAGTGCGGGCGAAAATCACCGCTGGTATTCGTCGCTATCTCGAAGAGCAAGACTTTATTGAAATTGAGACACCAGTTTTTAATACCGAAGCTGGTGGTGCGGATGCTCGTCCCTTCGTTACTTACCACAACGCCTTGGATATGGAGTTGTATCTGAGGATTGCCACAGAGTTGCACTTGAAGCGGCTGATTGTCGGTGGGTTTGAAAAAGTCTTTGAGTTGGGGCGGATTTTTCGTAATGAAGGTGTCTCCACCCGCCACAATCCTGAATTTACTTCGATTGAGGTTTACCAGGCCTATGCTGACTACAATGACATGATGCAGTTGACGGAGCATCTCATTACCACCGTCACCCAACAAGTTTTAGGTAAGCTCAAAATCACTTATCAGGGTGAGGAAATTGACCTGACGCCACCTTGGCGCAGAGTGACAATGCACCAGCTAGTGCAGGAACAGACGGGTTTAGATTTCACTGAGTTTAAGACTTTAGAAGCAGCGAAAACCGCAGCAAAAACCGCAGGCATTGAAGGCTCAGCAGAGTGTCAATCTATTGGTAAAATTCTTAATGAAGCCTTCGAGCAAAAGTGTGAAGCAACACTAATTCAGCCGACTTTTGTGGTAGATTACCCTGTAGAAATTTCGCCCCTCGCGAAGCCCCATCGAGAGAAGGCGGGTTTAGTAGAACGCTTTGAGTTATTTATCGCGGGACGCGAGACGGCTAACAGCTTCTCTGAGTTGACTGATCCCGTAGAACAAAGGAAGCGTCTAGAAGCCCAGGCGGAACGAAAAGCAGCAGGAGACTTAGAAGCACAAGGAGTCGATGAGGACTTCCTGACAGCCCTAGAATACGGCATGCCACCTACCGGGGGTATGGGTATGGGTATTGACCGCTTAGTGATGCTGCTGACTGATTCTGCTAGTATCCGGGATGCGATCGCCTTTCCCTTGCTCAAGAGTTCCAGTAATGTAGTCAAATCCTGCGACTATGACAAGGAAACTCAAACCCTGCGAGTTGAATTCAACACTGGCAGTGTCTACAAGTACCATAACGTGCCGGAAAAGGTATATCAGAGCCTCAGGAGTGCGCCCTCCCTCGGTCAATATTTCAATGGGCAAATCCGGGAAAAATACGGCTTTGATCGGGAATTGTAAATAGAAAATGGAAAATTGAGCTGTAAACACCAGAATCTGGCTTATGGTCTCAATTTTCTATTTGCCCTCACATTTGAACCGCTAATTAGAAACTTCTGCCATCTCAATAACACGGCCGTCAAGATCCTTGACCAAAAAATTGAGTGGCTTCTGTTTACGGATTTTGTACTTCAGCTGCCGCATTTGTACCCGCATTAAGACCTGTTCAAGGCAGTCTCGGTCAAAACAGACGTGGCGCTGGTTGTTTTTCTTGCCCAAGGTGGCACCAGAAATGATATGCAGTTGGGTATTCTTTTTTAATTGATACCAAAGGCCCTCAGTACCGTTGAACTGTGTTGCACTAGAGGGACTCATGGTAGCCGATGACATGTAAAGAGGGTCAATGCTAGTGGCTCCTAGCGTTTGCTCGTAATTGTAGTAATAATGCAGAGGGACTTCTGCTGCTGGTAAATCTAGCAAGCCTTCATAGAATTGCTGAGCTACAGCTAGGTCCGACACCATCACAGTATGTACTTTCGGGGCGCTAGTGAGAAACATCCACATGGCAACCCCGTAGGCCGCCAAGAGCATGACCATAATGCCCTGGGTGGAAAATAGGCTATCTAAGGGCAAAAAGGCCCCAAACGGTAGCGGCTGAAATAGGAAGGAAATAACATCTACTGATAAAATCATGAACTGACAGAGAGTGACGCTAGGTTTTAACCTTAATAAGTCCGTTGTCCTGTTACAGGTAAGATTATTACCATCAGACTTGTCTACTGTTAATAATTCTAGCTAAGTTCTACAACCACTTTGCCAGAAAACAGCCTGGACAAGTAGCTAGTAGATAGTGGAAACTCCAAACAGACTACCGTTAAAGAAATTCCTGAGATCCTCTGTCACCAGGTAACTGGCGACAGAGAGAAAACTGGGAATTATCTGCCCTGCCTTTTCCTGATTCTGGGAATTTAAAGACTGTGCAAATTCCGTATTTTACTGAATCTAATCATCCGATGGTCAAAGCGCTGTTCCATCACAGCGATCAAGAATTGCTGACCCTGTTTCAGCGCCATCGGGAACAGGGGAAGTACTTCACGGCAATTTTCTGTCGCTATAGCCCGCTGGTTTTTACCCTGATTCGGCACTCAGCACGCTCACCAGTACAAGCAGACTACTTATTTGCCTTGACTTGGCGTCATGTGTATTACGAAATTGGTGGGCTGGATTTGCGTGACAATACTCTTTTAGGATCCAATTCCTTGCAAGCTTGGCTGATTAATATGACAGCCATCTGCATCAACTCCGCCGATTTGCCACCAGTAGAGTCAATTCACTACGACATCAAAGCAGCACCTCCGCCCCTGTGGTGTTACCTCGAACAAGCATTAGGACAGTTGCCGCCAGTAGTGCGTCTAATGGTAATTATGGCACAGAGTTTCCACTGGAGCGAAACACGGATTGCCGCATATCTACAAGCCGAGGGAGAGGAAATTGCACCCGCTCAGGTGAGAAGTAAACTCCAGGAAGGTTATCAGCTCTTGGAAGCTAACTTACCTAAAGATATTCGCGTGATTTATCTGGGAGAAGAACTAACTACTCCCCAGCCAAAGTCCAAAGCAAATGCCGTGACGGTGGCGGGTGATTAACGCCCAGCTTCAGTTAAATTAAGTAAATTAAGGACACAACTGGCGAGTCGAGTTCAGCCTTGGGAATCGTGGTATGGAAAAATTGTGTCTGTTACTGGTAGTAAATAGCCAAAGAGGAGTTTTTTGCCCCTCCAAAGTTGCGGTGCTAACGCTTCATGCACTAGTAATACTAGTTAGTGATGCTGCTTTGACTGAGGTATTGCCCCGTCGAGCAGCTGCTGCTGAGTTGGAACAACAACTAGAGATACCCATGGACAATGGCATTGTCAAGGAGGCCAGAGATGAAGCAGATTTACTGCTACAGCAGGGAGAACTAGCCTATAGTCAGGGTAACTTTGAGCAAGCGATCGCTGATTGGTCGCTTGCTCTAGAAATCTATCAACGAATTGGTAATTTGGAGGGACTTGGTCTTACTTACGATTACCTGGGCCTGACTTATACTCAGCTAGAACGTTACCGGGAGGCAGAAGATGCTCTCAGAAGAAGGTTAGGAGTTGCGCGTTCTCAGCACGATTTTCAAGGGCAAATTTATGGTTTAAATAACGTCGGATCACTATTGCTGCGCTCTGGCAATCTGGAAGCTGCCCAGAAAACCTTTGCAGAAGCCCTAGAAATTGCCCGTAGCGTGGAAAATAGGCAAGGTGAAGGGCTAAGCCTCAGTAACTTGGGTTTAGTGGCTGCTGAAGGGAAAAATTATGGCGAGGCGGTTAAGTTGTACGAAGCCTCCCTTGGTTTGCGCCGTCGCTGGGGTGATATTGAGGGGCTAGCCCAAACGCGCAATAATCTAGCAGATACTTATCGCGCGATGAACCGTCTCAGAGATGCTGCATTTTCTTACCGAGCAGCGCTAATTTTAGCTAGTGATAGCAGCGATTTACCCAACCAATTTCGGGCTTTGAGGGGGCTGGCAACTTCTTATGGTGAGTTAAAACAGTATGGGCGAGCTTTGAGATTCGTAGATCAATACATTGTTTTGACCAGACAAGTAGGAAAACGCTCTGAAGAACTCAGAGCGCTAAAGCTAGCTGCAGAGCTACACCGAGCTAAGGGTGACTTGTTTCAGGCGAAGCATCTCTATGAAAGAGCGATCGCTTTAGCTAGTGATTTAGGTAATACCAGCGAAGAAACTTTTTTGCGCAATGATTTGGCTCAAATCCTCTATCAGAGAGAGCCAAATTAGCCAAAGAAATGATTAATAGGAAAAATTAACCACAGATGGACAAGAGATAGATAGCAACACTCTGACAGTTCATCGACCGAGGATTGCTATATCAAGAATTACAACGCTTGCTCAGAGGTAGATGTTGTCGCACTCAGTTAGAGTCTAGTCGCTGGGATATCTTCTGGATCAAACCACTTACCAGAGCTCCAGCCATCAGAATGCCGATTGCTGGAGTAAATACAGGTTCCCACAGACGATACCAGACTTCTAGTCCGAGGGAAACTCCCACTGAGCGGCCAACAAGCGCTACTACTAACCAAAAAAAACTTAACAATACGAGAAACACATCTACTACCAAAAATTTGTTGAGCCAGGTGATGAGGTGATCTTTCACGGTTTCAAAAATGGTCAAGTGCAAGTAATCAATTAATTAATGGTAGGATTCTATCGCCACTAGTTACATCTTCAACCCAAAGACAAGTGTAAACCGCAAAGAAGCCGAACTACGAGAGTCAGTAGAGGTTGATAACTTTCTGAATTCACCTTATGCCCAAATTCTGCTTGCGACTCCCCAGTGCCGTTGCTGTGGCTTTACTGACGTTTGCCACTAGCTGTTCCCGCTTGCCCTCACTGTCCAATATTACCGTGGGTAAGACATCTTCCTCAGCTACTAAGAACGCTACACGCTTGGTTTCCTCTGAGAAGACTTCCCCAGACTGTTCTCAAATTGACCCTTTTACTAAAGCAGTTGGTAAAGCGATCAGTGCTGCTACTCTTGCTCAATCGGCTGCATCAGAAAAAGATTGGGATTTAGTTGTCTCCAGGTGGATTGCTGCCATTGACGGTATGCAAGCTGTACCACCAGAAAGTCCCAAACGCATTTTTGCCCAAAAGAAAGTTGTTGAGTATTTACAAAACTTAGATATTGCCCAAAGAAAAGCCTCATCTATCAACTACCAGTTGCCCTTCTCCAGCTTTGACAACGAAATTTTAGATGAGCAATTACTGCTGTATTTATCTTACGTTGCGGCTGTTGGACCGCCAGATGTTTTAATTGTCGGCAGTTCCCGTGCTTTACAAGGGGTAGATCCTCAACAACTACAACAAGTTTTAGCCAGCTTTGGCAAAGAAGGACTTAAGGTTTTTAACTTTGGGGTCAATGGCGCAACTGCTCAGTTTGTGGACTTCCAACTCCGACAACTCTTAAGCGCTGAACAACTGCCACGCCTAATCCTTTGGGCGGACGGCGTACGAGCCTTTAATAGTGGGCGTGTAGATAAAACCTATAATAGCCTGATCACTTCTAAAGGTTACCAGAACCTGATAGCAGGAAAGGAACCCACACTTCCTGAGAGCGAACCTGAAACCGCTGATGCCTGTGAAGTGATCGAAACTACGATTTCTCAAGCTTCTCACGAGGAATCCAGCAGCTTAGTTAATCAAGAGAATTCTACTATCACTTCCAGCAATTGGAGATTAACCAAAGTATCCTACGAGGCAAGTGACTCCCCAGTGTCACCCCCCGCTGAGAGATTACTTTTGACTCAACTGAAGACCTCAGAGCCACCACAACGGCTGACGATGCTGCGCAATGTTACTGGTTACAGTAGTTTTGCCGTTGATGCTAATGGCTTTTTGCCGATAGATAGCCGCTTTGAGCCTCAGACTTATTTTCAGAAAAATCCACTAGTGCCAGGTCTGTACGATGCCGACTACCAGCCCTTTAGTATAGCTGGCAAGCAAGCAGTTGCCTTGAATTCGATTAAAGCTTTTACTAAGGGGAAAAAGATTCCCTTGGTGATGGTTAACTTACCAGTAACTCAAGGGTACTTAGACGCGGTACGCCAAAAACGCGAGCAGCAATTTCAACAGTCAATGGAGCAAAAGGTTGATCAAGGATTTGTTTTTATCGATTTGGCAAAGCAGTGGCGGACTAAAAATGAATATTTTGCCGATCCTAGCCATCTGAACCGCTACGGAGCAGCAGCGGTTTCTAGCCAGCTTGCTGCCGAATCTAAGATTCCCTGGCCTGTGGAGCCAGCAAAAACCCCCGATGGACATAATAATCCGATACCCAGAAGGAAAGTTGAACAGGAGCAGTCGGAATTCGATATAAGAAGCCGATAAATTGAAAATTGAACTGTGTGCCTCAGTATCTGGGTTATAGCCTCAATTAACCATTTCCGATTAACTATTGGCACCGCCTAATTACACGCTATCAGTGACGCTGCTAAAGTTAAACTCCTTAACCCGCACTCCTGGTACTACACTGCTACCAAAGCGCTCTACTGTACTCAAACCATCTACATCCCGTAGCATGTTAGGTAGGCTTTGATTAAAGCGCAGGTTTTTGATGGGGTAAGCAATTTGACCATCTTCAATCCAGAATGTGCCGTCGCGGGTCATGCCTGTTACTTCGAGGGTTCGGGGGTTGACATCACGCACGTACCAGGAGCGGTTTACCAGAATACCTCGCTCGGTTTGGGCAATTAATTCTGAGAGACTTGGCTCTGAACCTGTCATCACCAGAGGAAACATAAAACCAGTTGGTTCTTTCCCTTGCTGGGCTGCCCAGTAGCGGCTGTAGGATAAGGCTTGGGGAATGCCGTCTTTAATAACATCTGTGTATTGATTACTCAAGCCATCACCAAAGCAAGTACCTAACTGCAATAGAGGGTAAGCAGGATTACGCTGTACTTGTACCAAAGGGCTAAACATCTGCTCACCGATGCGGTTGCCTACAGGTTTACCTGCCTCGTCGGTGCGGGACATAAAAGTTCGTCCCTCATCTGCGGCTCTAGCATCTAGGTGCCACACCAACCAGGTGAGTAAAGTTACGAAGGCAGCACCGTCAAAAACTACTGGGTAGTTGCCTGGAGTAATTTCGCGAGGCTGGCGTGAGGCAAAAGCCCGCTCAATGAGCTGCTCAGTGAGTGCTTCTATGGGTAATTGGTCGATGGCAAAAGCCGTGCGTTGACGCCAACTTGAGCCATCTGCAATGCGAGCAGTAAAACTAAAATCTGCCTCTGTACTTTGATTGAAAGTTCGCAAACCCCGTGAATTACCTAATGCCCGCAAGGAAGCTTCTGTACTCAAGGTGCCGGAACCCTCAACCCCTGCTTGAGAACTCAAAGCACATACCTGCTGCACAATTTCTCCTCGTTTGAGGGGGGAGAGGGTGGCAGTTTTGATGTCAAAAGCTGGGGTGCGCTGCTCGTAATCTTGGGGTTCTAGTAGAGGCACCCATTCGGGATCTTCTGGAGCAATGCGAGCAAGTTCTTCAGAGCGTCGGATAGTTTCTGTAATTGCCTCTGGCTCTAGTTCTGTTGTGGAGGAAGAGGCGCTACGCTTGCCGAAGTAGCTGGTAATGGAGAGGTTGAAGCGATTTTTACTAATATTTTGGCTAATTTGATTTTCTGAAAAGCGACTGAGGGCTTCTTCGCTGGCATTGAGGCTGACAAAGACGCCTTCGGCTTGGGATTGTTTAATGGTGGAGTCTACTAAAGAGAGGGCTTTGTCTTGGCTGAGGAGTGTGGGAGATGGGGCTAGAGTCATTAGATTGTCGCTCTTGCTGGGAAATTGAGAGAATTAGGGGTTAATCCAGAGGCAATTTAGATTTCAACCCTTCAAGGGTAGCACTATAAAGGGTGACGAAACTTGCCTCATTAATCGGTTGATTACTATTCTGTGTCGCCGCCACACAATAAGTTTTGCCGTCTTTAGCTTCTAACCATGTAGTGAGGTTGTATACCCCAGGTTCAGAACCACCTTTGAAGGCAACCCTCTGCCAGTCTTCGGGATTTGCCAAACCAGGATTAATGCTCATTAACGGCAGGGGAGCGACTTTTGCCATCAAGCTGCACAGTTCACGCATACTGAAAAACCACTCTACATCCAGTGCTAGTGGCTCACCGTTAAATAGTTCTACATTGGGTAAGGGTGCTTCCTTTAACTGTTGGAGGATTTGCCGGCGCTTAGCAATATCGCTACGCTGATAGCGCGAGAGTAACTCTTGATTTTGAGGATTTTTCAAGGCAAAAGCTTCGCGAGTTGTCAAAAAAGGACGATTGCGAGTCGAAAAGTTTTCTACCTGCTCTCTACCTAAAATGTAGATCAAAGCATCAGTAGCAGTATTGTCACTCAGAGAAATCATCAGACTGGCTAGGGTTTGCAGAGTCAGGGGTGAATTATCTGGCCAAGTCTGTAGTATCCCACTAGGCAAACTTTTCCATTGCGGCTGAAGTTCCACCACATCTCGCCAGGAACGCTGACTAGCAGCAATTTGCTCTTGCAATAGCGCTAAAACTGCCAGCTTGAAGGCTGAACCTACTGCTAGGGGTTGATCGGCGTTGAGTTCTGCCAGGGTGGAGTTTCCTTGCATCACTAAGAAACTTACCTCACCAGGTAGCTTCTCAAATGCTGCTACTGCCTCACTAAGACTAATGCTTTGAGTTACTGGGGGTTTGAAGAGAAGTAAAGAAATTTTCCCTTCAGCGTCAAGGGTAATTTGGGTGGGAACACTCCCTTTCTCAAAAACTACTCGATAATCTTTGCCTTCTGTCTGAACTTGTTGGTAAGAACCCAAGGTTTGTTGGATATTGGTAAGGATGCGATCGATTTGAGGCAGGGGAATTTGCCTAAGAAAAGCATCGGCAAACCAATCTCTCTGGGGTTCGCTGCTGGTAAACAGCCGTTCGAGGACAACACTTGGGGATGGTTCTCCAGCTAAGGCTATGTCGGAGGGATTCATTAGCTGTAGTTGGAAGGAAAATATGAGAGTCAGCAGTATCCTAGCAATGAGCTTAGTCATATTTTGCTATAAGTTCTTGGGCTGAGATCAAGTAGAGATTAAGAAGCACCTCCCAGTTGAATATCCCGCACTCGTACAGGCACGCAAGCATGAGTCATCTGTGCTATCTGCATTGGCTCACCTTTACCACACATATTAGTGCCACACTGCTGCAACTCAGAAGCTGGGCCAATCGCATCGATACGATTCCAAAAATCAGTAGTCATGCTGTGGTATGTCACATCTTTGAGCATGCCCACGACTTTCCCTTTCTCCACCTTCCAGAAGGCATCTCCCCCAAACTGAAAGTTACGCCGCTGTTGGTCGATGGAATAACTACCAATACCATCAATTAAAATACCGTCTTCTGTGTCGGCAATCATTTCCTCTAACGTTGCCGTATGACTGCCGCCATCTGGCCCCGGTTCTAGTCCAAGATTGGGAATGCGTACCATGGGCACACTCGACCAACTATCAGCGTAAGCGCTACCGTTACTGCTGTCGCGACCCAGGCGATAGGCTGTCTCGCGGTCGGTGAGGTAGTCTACTAACATGCCATCTTTGACAAGATACCAGTCTTGTGATTTAGTACCTTCATCGTCATAGCCCATAGTACCGCGTCCCCCTGGTTGGGTACGGTCGGCTTTGAAGTTAACCCAGGGTGCAGCGTACTGCAATTTGCCTAATTTGTCAGTGGTGGCAAAGCTAGTACCAGCAAAGTTGGCTTCGTAGCCGTATACCCGATCTAATTCTGTGGGGTGTCCGACGGATTCATGGATAGTTAACCAGAGATTGGTCGGTTGGAGAATCAGAGTGCCACGGATGCCAGAAGGGCCCTTGGGAGCATTAACTTTAGCGATCGCTTCTTCGGCTACCCTTTCCACCTGACTTAAGAGGTCAGTTGCGTTAACATGCTCATAGCCGATATTTAGGGGAGGGCGTTCGTAGCTGCGGCTTTGAGCATCGCCGTTGGCAACAGCAGTACACCCCATACCCGGATAAGAGCGGTAAATTGTTTGTTGAATTAAAGAGCCTTCGGTGGAAGCAAAGGTTTTGTCTTCACGGGTAAAACGCAGGTAGGAGAAGACTTTCTTAATTCCCCGTTCTCCGTAACCGAGCAACTGCTGATTAATATTTAACAGCAAGTCTGCTTTTTCGGTAATCGGTACGGAAAAAGGGTCAATCTCAATGGGAGTGATGTAGGTATCGCGGTAGGCTGCTACTGGGGTCAATTGCACTCGTGTTCGTTGAGAGAGACGACTGCCTTTAGCCATTTCCACCGCTAAGGCGACAATTCTTGTCACTTCGGCAGGGTTTTTATGTGGACTAGCGGCGAATCCCCAGGCACCATCCAGTAGTACTCTGACGCCAAAACCAGAACTAACATTATCGGAGAGTTGAGTCAAAGAGCGATCGCGTGCGGAGAGATTCTGATTCCGGTAAGTACAAAAACGAACATCCCCGTATTCGCAACCGGCTTGGCGAATTAAATCAATTACTAAGGTGGCTAGATCAGTCGTAGTAGTGGGTGCTGGTGCTTGTACCATATTGTGATTTTTTTTGAGAGTTAATTAACTAGGTTGGCATTAATATTTGTCGTTGAGAAAGAAGACAGGGAGAAAGGTATCTCTTGCTGATTCAAGCCGCTGTATTGAGCCAGTTGTTGACACGAGTATAAAGGGAATTGGCAACTTGTTTAAGCTGCTGCTGACGTTGCCACTTTTGGAAAGATCGTTGGTATTCTTCGCCTTCTGACTGATAAGTACTCCAAGCACTGAGTCCTAAACCTAATCCCCAAAATAACAGGATGTATAAAGACCAAGAAAGCTGACCTGAAGTAAGTAGGTTTAGGCATACCAAAAAAATATTGACTATTAAATATTTGCCAAAATTTCTTTGCAATTTTCGGTGACGGTAGCTGTTAAATTGATCGCGCTTTTGCTGGTCTTTTTGTTGAACCAGCCACTCTTGTTGTGCTAGTTGCAAGCTCTCAGTTGAAATACATAATTCGGCAGCAATTTCCACAAGCTGCTCATGGGAAAAATCGCCGCCTTCAACCTGATGGGCGATTGCCAAATTGAGGATTTGCTGGATTTCTTCCTGCTTATAGGAGCGGGTGATTTGAGTTTCAAAGACAGACATGATTTACTTAATTATTTATATTGGTAACGCCTGAGGTGCCTATCAACCTGATGCCGCCCAAGGTCTCTTGAGTCTATCGAAAAGGTCTAATAGATAGTTGAAATCGCAGATACAGATGTAGACCAGCTAGCAGATAAACACGAACATCGTGGTGATTACTGCTAAGATTTTCAGGGTTTTTCGGGTAAACTCAAGAGAGTATTGCTTATTCTATTATGCCGATGCTCACTGGCAAGGAGCAAGGAGTTTAATTCTCAAAACCGAACCCCAGTGGACGGTTCTTACTACATTAGGTAGATGAAGAAAATATTTACATTTCGTTACGATAGAAGAGTATAAATGCAAACGAAATTGAGCAAACGTCTTAGATATAAAACTCTGAGGAAATCTGTATGAACGGTAGCATTCGTATTGGTAAATTATTTGGAATTCCCTTCTATGTACATCCGTCTTGGTTTTTAGTCTTGGGTCTGATGACCTTCTCTTATGGAGGCTACTTAACCGGTATCTTCCCCGGATTAGGGGGGCCTTTGCCTTGGGTACTAGGATTTGTTGCCGCCTTATTGCTATTTGCCTCCGTCTTGGCCCATGAACTAGGACACAGCTTTGTTGCTATCAGCCAGGGAATCGAAGTCAAAGCAATTACCCTCTTTCTGTTTGGTGGTTTGGCTAGTCTAGAGAAAGAGTCCAAGACTCCAGCCGAGGCATTCTGGGTAGCGATCGCTGGACCAGTAGTCAGTATAGTAATCTTTGGTCTGTTGAGTGCTGTTAGTGTTACCACCGCGATCTCTGGGCCCTTAGCGGCGCTGTTGGCAATGGTCGCTTATATCAACTTAGTACTGGCGCTATTTAACCTAATCCCTGGCTTACCGCTGGATGGAGGCAACATCCTCAAGTCGGTTGTCTGGAAGATTACTGGTAATCCTTATAAAGGGGTAGTCTTTGCTAGCCGCGTCGGTCAGTTTTTGGGTTGGGCGGGGATCGCCCTGGGGTTACTCTCCGTCTTGGGTATCAGTAACTTCGGTAGTTTCTGGACTCTGTTAATTGGTTGGTTCCTCTTGCAAAATGCTGGTCGTTCTGCCCAAGCTGCGACGATTCAAGATCAGCTAACGGCTTTGAAAGCAGAAGATGCCGTAATTCCCAACAGCCCTGTTGTCTCCGATAAGTTATCTCTGAGGGAGTTTGCTAACCAATATATTATTGGTAAAGCCCAATGGCGCAAGTTCCTAGTCACCGATGAGGAAGGTCAATTACTGGGTGGGATCGCTGTTGATGACATGAGGGCGATTCCTACTTCTGATTGGCCAGTAACTACAGTCAGAGAACTGATGAAGCCTGTTGACCATTCCACAACAGTTCAGTCTGACCAATCATTGCTAGAAGTGGTCACGCTTTTAGAAAGAGAGAAGCTAAGTCAGTTACCTGTGGTTCGTGCCAACGGCGTACTGGTAGGAATTTTGGAAAAATCCTCTATTGTCCAAGTACTTGAGAAAAGAACACAAGCTAAGCCTGCTTAAGCGTTAGCCCCTGCTCTCCTTAACCAACATCTCCCTCAGACTGAACAATAAATGTCCGAGGGCGTTTTTTTGGGAAAGTAAAGGAAGTTTAGCCTAGTGCTGTGTTGCTGTACTCTCTGGCGTAATTATTAATTTGTAACCGGGCTTTAGTCTTTCTTGTGGTTAGAGTAGCCAAGTTTTATTAGCAAAATCAGCTGGCCTTTCGCTTTCTTTTTGAATTGGTCTTTCATAGGTATGGGGCAGTTGACGCCTCTGGGCTTGGAGGGGTTCTTTGGCTTTTTTCGGGATATTGATATTATCTTTTTTCAAGCTATTAATTTCTTGAGTCAACTTTTCATTGGCTTTTGCTAGTTGGGTAGCGGCTTCTTTCGCTTGAAATAGTTCCGTCTTGAGCTGGTCTATATTTCCTCGTTCTTTTTGCAGTTTTTCTAAAAATTCTTGTTGTTGTTTTAAACTGCTTTGCAAGTCAGTAATTTGTTCTTGCAAGGAGCTTTCTCTTTTGTTGGCTTCTTCCAGAGACTCTTTTAAATCAGTTAAATCAGTAAAAGTTTTTTCTGAATTTTGTGCTTCTTCTAGGGCCGTTCTCAATTCTTTTACTGTGGCTTCTAACTGAGCTTTAGTCTGATTTGAACGACTTGCACTACTTGATGTTTGCCTATTCATTGTTGATGCTTCAGTATCCTTATCTAAAATTGCTTCTTCGGTGGTATCTTGAAGTGTTCCTAATTTATCTTCTGGAGATTTCCCCACCTCTTGACGTAAGAGTTCTGTTAAACTTTTCTTAGCCATTAGTTCCCCCAATAACTTTGTAGTTCATCAGCGACACGGCGGTAGTCCGCCTTAGCTTCATTGGCATTTTTACCTCGCCATTGGCTGATTGGCACGCCTTCAAGCGCTGCTCGTTCGTGGCTTTTGTAAGTCCTGATCAAGGCACTGAAAGCAGGAACTCCCAGCTCAATGAGAGTCTTTTGCGCCTCTAGCGCTTCCCTGAGACTACGGGAGTCTACCCTGGTTAAAAGCACCCGATGAGCTACCCCCACGGGTACAATTGCTTCTCGCACTGTCTCGACTAGCGCAGCTAAGTCCATCGGTGCAGGGGGCGTGGGCAAAACCAAATAATCAGCGATCGCAATTACTGCGGCCAAGGCTTCAGAACGCAGTGCTGGCGGTGTGTCCACCACTGCAAAATCATAACCTTTTATCTTCCTTAATTCACTCAAAAGTGCTGGATCTGTCTCTTGGGTAAGGTCAAAGCCCATGTTTTTTTTACCACGCTTAGCCCACCAAGAAAAGCTGCCCTGAATATCTGTATCTACAGCTAAAACTTTATGTTTTTCTGAGAGTATCCCTGATAATGCCATAGCTGTTGTGGTTTTCCCAACACCACCTTTGCCATTAGCTACAACGATTATCTTGGGGGACGATGACATTTAAGATTTTCCTCTGTATCAAGATCATTTTAACAAACTAGCGTTCCCAAGCTGACATATTTTTGATAAACAGAGGTTTTGGGTTTTTAACTTTCAATCGTAAGAAGTCTCTCACCTACCCGCAAGGGATGTGGTGTTAGTTTAGCAGGGCGTTAGCCCAATGAATTACGAATCAGGTTTATGGTAAAGTTACCTATTAGGTGTAATCCAATTGAATGCAGAAGTGCACCCTACAAAATAAAGAGAACCTTTGCCATCAACGAAAGACCGTGAGACGCACGGCTTAAAAGCTCAGTCAATGTCTTCAAAGAAGAGTCGCTGAGAAGCCTACAGTTACTCGGAGAGAGAAGCGTAAGTACGTCACAAGATTACAGACTTAGCCTTTATCAGACACGCCTCGATGCTTAACCCCCCATTCATGCATTGAGGCAATAATTGGTTTAAGACTCTCTCCTAAAGGAGTTAGTGAATATTCTACTTTCGGAGGCACTTGTAGGTAAACTTCGCGATGCACAACACCATCTGCCTCCATTTCCCGCAGTTGCTGAGTTAGCATTTTTTGGGTAATGCCGTGTAAAGCTCGATGTAGCTGCCCGAAACGCCTTACACCTAGAAACAATTCCCTGAGAATCAAAACTTTCCAGCGTCCACCAATCACCTGAAGAGTGGTTTCTACAGGACAACTCGCTTTCTTGCTATTTTCTAGTTTGTTGCTCATAGTATCTTTTTGGGTACTACCTTACTTTAAAGTGCATACTTTACATAAATTCTATACTAATAATAAACTTGAAATATGCAAAACATCTGCATACAAACTGTTACTAACAAAAGTACAAAAAACCAATGAATAAACCTGTTATTGCTGACAAAAAACCTGCGGTGATGCCACTAAAAGCTGGTACTTACTACTGGTGTAGTTGCGGTCAATCGCCAACTCAACCTTTTTGTAACGGTTCCCATCAAGGAACTGAATTTACACCGCTAGCTTTTGAGGTAACTGAGCAAAAACAGGTAGCACTTTGCAACTGCAAACATACTAGTAACCCTCCCTATTGTGACGGTGCTCATAGCAAACTTTAAGTAGCAACTTCAAGGTGTTATAGTCAGCAGCTACTTAAGAAAGTGAGTGTCACTAAAGGGGAGGAATAAGCTTAAATAGAAGATAAAGATGATTACAATTCGTCAAGCTCAAGATCGAGGACACGCTAATCATAGTTGGCTGGATACTTACCATACATTTTCCTTTGCCAACTATTACGATCCCCAGCAGATGGGATTTCGCTCTTTGCGGGTAATTAACGAAGATCGCATTAGCCCAGGTGCTGGTTTTGGGAAACATGGACATCGTGATATGGAAATTATCACCTATGTCCTGGCGGGGGCGCTAGAACATAAAGACAGCATCGGTAATGGTTCAGTGATTTACCCCGGCGATGTGCAGCGCATGAGTGCTGGTACAGGTATTATGCATAGCGAGTTTAATCACTCCCAAAGCGAACCAGCTCACTTCTTGCAAATTTGGTTACTACCAGATACTCAAGGAGAGCCACCAAGCTACGCACAACAAAACTTTGGCTTAGCAAAAGAGCCTGGTAAACTGCGGTTAGTTGCCGCTAGAGATGGGCGAGAGGGTGCACTGAGCATTAAGCAGGATGCAGATTTATCTGCTGCCGTTTTAGAGAAGGGCGATCGCATTTCCTATACTTTAAAGCCTCAACGTCATGCTTGGGTGCAAGTAGCGCGTGGTGCCATTACCCTGAACGAGTTGCCCCTAAACACCAGTGACGGAGCAGCGATTTCCCAGGAAACAGATGTCGTGATTGAAGCTAGAGAAAATTCTGAGATTCTGCTGTTTGATCTTGCCTAGGGAGGTATTGAGTTTTCTCTTAAACAAGTTAAACTCCAGTTTGTACTCAGAAAATAAGCTCTGGAATCTAGGTAGGTAGATGTAAACAAACGCAAGTTAAATAGGGTAGTTTAGGCAAATAAAACTGGCAATAGAGAAAACTTTATGCGCTGATCTGCCCTGCCAATTATTGGGTGTTCTTACATCTACCTATTAATTAACTAATAGCTTGCTTAATTTGGGAGGGATTCAGAACAAGATGACAATTGAAATGCAACCGACAGTTAACTTGAAAGCCGCTATTGAGCAGCGTCGTGCAGCTCGCTCTTTTCTTGCGGATCCAATTCCCGAAGCTGTTTTAGAAGAGGTTTTTCGCTTAAGTTTACGCGCACCTTCCGGTTACAATTTGCAACCCTGGCGGTTTGTGGCAGTAAGAGAACAAGAGAATAAAGATAAGCTACAAGCTTGTGCCTTTAATCAGCGTCAGGTTGGTGAAGCACCCGTAGTTTTAATTTGTTGTGGCGATCGCCGTGTCCAAGAAAAAGATTATATTGAATCGGTAATCCAGTTAGGGAAAGAGCAAGGCGCAGTTAATCAGGATTATGCTAATCATATGCGCTCAGCAATTCCTCAGTTATTTGAAAATAAGACGTCCTTTGAGGCTCTAGAAGCGTGGACAAATCGCCACACCATGCTAGCCGTAGCTCATTTAATGATAGTAGCCCAAAGTTTTGGTGTAGACACCTGTCCGATGGAAGGATTTGCCTCTGCTCAAGTCAAGGAGGCGTTTAATATTCCTGCTGAGGTGGATGTGTGCTGTTTGTTGGCAATGGGTTATGCCGCAGAACCCTTTAAACAGTATGGTGGACGCTTCGCAATTGACCAAGTTTTCTCTGCTGAGAGTTTCGGAGAGTCATTCAAACTATAGCTGAATCGCACTAATTAAAGCGGAAATTAGTTGTTTGTCATTAAAAACCCTGCTTGGGGGGACTTCCCCCCAAAACCCCTGCACAAGGATCGATCTGTTGACATGAATTTTTCTTATACCAATTTCCTAGATATTGGCTACAAATATTTTTCTAAGTAATCAGTATGTAGCATGCTAAATTAATAAGTAAACTCCCAATTAAATAAACATCTAATTCGCTAGTTTTCTAAATTCCTCAAGCCGTAGTCAGAACGTTTAATTAACTTGAGCTTATCCTTAATTACCTCAACAATTATTGCTCTTTATTTGCTTATTTGACTGTTGATTCAGCATACTATGTACTGAAGAACTATAAAAAATTAGGCTCTTTACTGCCTCACTCCAACCACCAGGTTGGGTTTTTTTACTAGAGGTTAAATCTTTGGTATTTTCTCTTGGTCGTATCTTAGTCAACCTGCTCGCAGTGGCTTAGCTCAATTTTCCCCCGTCGATTAGCTATTGGTAACTACCCTCAAATCAAGAAGATTGTTGAGCAGTCTACCTAAATGATTATTTCATTGGGTTGACAAATTAACAGAAAAATAGCTCAAACATCTATCAATTGGAGGGTGATTTACAACAGCCAACTTTGGTAAAAATGACAGTGGACGCATTATTAAGTTTCTTTAAGACGTTATGGTTTCAGCTAAACAAAACAATCTTTCTCAAGTACTCTCCGAATCTACCCAAAAGACAGTGCAAGCCTTTGACGGTTTAGGCACAGACGATAAATTAGCACTGCTTTACTACATCTACAAAAAAATGGGGGATTCGATCACACCAGCCGCCCCCACAGCTGCTGATCCAGAATTAGCTCCTACACTGCTAGGAGACTTCTACGACATGTCTGATGACGAGCAACTGGCTGCAATGCGAGCGATCGCTAATGGTGAAGAGACAGAACTCTCCCGCGCTTACGGAGGACTACGCCCCAATAATCAGCTAGTAGTTTGGTACGCCTGGGCGAAAGGAATGGGTGATACAGTCGTAGATCTGCCCTCAGATTATAAAGCCACAAAAGCAGTTAAAGAGGCCTTGTCTCACATTGAAAATCTAGAATTTGAAGAACAAATTTCAGTGTTGCGCCAGGTAGCCTCCAACATGGGCTATAGCGAAGTTGGTTCGGTTCCTAGCCAAGAAGAAACCGGTAAGACACCAAGTCTTTAGGTAATATCTGAGCTACTGCCGCCCCCTTTCTGACAAGCTAGTGAAACGTAGTGTCTTAAGTTAGGGGGCACGATAAATAATTTAGGGGCGTTGCATAATTAAGGAGGACAAGAAGGAAATTAATTGCCAACAATCTCCTCTAGGCAATGCCAGTTTAAGAATAAGCTTTAGTTCCATCGAAATTAGCAGAATTCGACGTAAAATATTAACTAACTAAAAAAGCAGAGCAGACCAAAAAAACAACAAAATATTGCCTCGTCTCTAGTCGAAAATCTCTGCAATAACACTCCAACAAAAAAAGCCTATGGTGCCTTTACGGGACGAAAATCCGATTAAAATCACTCCTTATGTGACCTATGCTCTGATTGCCATTAATGTTTTTGTTTTTATTTATGAGCTGACTCTAGCTGGGCCCCAGCTAGATGGTTTTTTCCATCTTTTTGCTGTTGTTCCTAGGGAGCTAACAGCTAGTTTCAGTGGTATTACTGTAAACCAGCCAGTGCCGGAGGCTGTGACGTTGGTTACTTCCCAGTTCCTTCATGCTGGTTTTATGCATGTTGGTTTCAATATGTTGTTTCTTTGGATTTTTGGTAACAATATTGAAGAGGAACTGGGCGGTTTTAATTACTTAGTTTTCTATTTAATTTGTGGTGTGTTGGCGGCTCTAACCCAGTGGTTTTTTTCGGCTCATTCAGCAATTCCCTCTTTGGGTGCTAGTGGTGCCGTGGCTGGGGTGATGGGTGCTTATATTCTCAAGTTTCCTGATGCTAAAGTAGTAACCTTAATTCCCCTTGGTTTCTTTTTTCCTACTTTTAGAATCCCCGCCGTCTTTTTCCTGGGTTTCTGGTTTTTGGAACAAGCCCTCAACGGATTAACCATGCTGGAAGCCCAATCTCAGGTTGGTATGGAAGCTGGCGGCGTTGCTTACTGGGCTCATGCCGGGGGTTTTATCTTCGGAGCAATTCTAGGACCAATGTTAGGATTGTTTTCTGATAAATCCGAGCGCCCTTCAGTAGGATAAAAAACTGCAGGTTTAGGTTTTTTCCCTGACTAGGGACGCACAGTTAGCGTCCCTAAATTTATCAAATTAAATGGCGATCGCTTCTAGGGCAACTGACAAACTACTCAAGAACTTTCTCGTCTGCCTCAATTAGGGCTTCCTGCATTAAGGGCGAGAGATTCTCGTTGAGACGGCCAGAACGAATAAATTCTGCGTAGGTATCCGCTTCAATATTTAACATGGTTTCTTGCACTTGTTCTAAATCAACTTGTTGTAGTTTGGGATGTTTCTTGAGTAATTGCTCAAGATTGTCTTTAATACCTCTAAGCTGTCCTTCTACAAGTGTTATCTGATAACGTCCAAATTCAGCATCAATTTCGTCGCTATTTATTGCCTGTAGGAGATAGTTCTTGACTCGATTGAGAGCAACACGACGGGCAAGCACTTCGGAATATTCCTGACGTAGAGGTTGATCACCAATTAAATTCAGTTTGTTTAATAAAAATTTGGTGGTCAAACCTTGGGCAAGGAGAGTAAATAGTACTACGCCAAATACCGTATCAATAATATCTTGTCGCCCGTCTAAAACAACCGGTACACTCAAGGCAATGGCAATAGATACAGAACCCCGCAGCCCCCCCCACCAAAGTACTGTTTGTTTTTGCCAACTGATGTTAGATTTTGCCAACCGATTACTGATCGCTCCCAACCCATAAATTGCGATCGCTCTTGTTAGTAATACTGCACCAATAGCCACGGCAATCAAGTCTAAATTCTGCCCCAAATTGTCAAAGTTTATTTGATCACCAATCAGCAAAAAGACAATTGAGTTGACAAAAAAGGCTAAAAAGTCCCAAAACTCAGAGACAATTAACCTGGTACGGGGGTTCATACCAATTCGGGAGCCAAAATTACCTAAAACTAAGCCCACTGTCACTACCCCAATGACGCCGGAACCACCTAGTTCCTCGACAATTAGATAAGTGCCATAAGCTGAAACTAAAGTTAGAGATTGTTCAACTAAGGGTAAATCAAAGCGTTGGGTGAGGAAGGATATGCCAAAACCGACTAAACAACCAACACCTATACCAATCCCCACAAAAGCAAAGAAACGAGCAACACTCGTCGAAACGGCAAATTCCTCTGTTCCCAGGGGTAACCCTACCAACAAACTAAAGGCAACGACCGCTACCCCATCATTAAATAAGCTTTCCCCCTCCATTAGAGTTTTGAGGCGTTTATCAGCACCCAAATCCCGGAACAGGGCAATTACTGAAACCGGATCAGTGGCAGAAAGACTTGCCCCGACTAACAAGGCAGTCGTCAGTGGCAAACTGGTTAGCTGGCTGATGGAGAAGGCAATGCCAACCACTGAAATTACCACGCCAATGATGGCAAACAGACTCACTGGCACTAAATCTCGCTTCAAGTCGCGCCAACGAATATTCCAAGCAGCTTCAAATAGTAGGGGGGGTAGAAAAATCTCCAGAATCAGTTCTGGTGACAAATTGACTAATCGGACATCAACAAAAGCTAAACCTAACCCGACAATTACTAACAGTAATGTGTAGGGTATTTGGCGGAACCAGGCAAAAATGCGGGAGAGTGTGGCTACACTCAAAGAAACAGAGAGCACCAAGAGAAATTGCTCCAGGTTTTGCTCAATCGCAGCTTCGTTAATAGTTGATTCTAGGGACATGCACCGAACTCCAAGAAAATCAGCCGATTAAGGCTGGGTCTTTATTGTAAGGAGCAAATAATTTAAATTCAATTTTCTTTAAAAAGTTCCTTATCTTAGTAAGAGTGGGCAGTGCCCACCCTACTGCATTTTTACTGCCAGACAAATACCTTTGCTTCGTATCCTCCAATATCAATCATCATTTGGTTATCTCCGGCTTCTAGATCATAATCACCAGTCCACTCGTGCCAAGTGCCATTTTCTGGAAAGTTGGGAATGGTGTAACCGGCTAAGAAATTATCTGAAAAATTAGCCACCACGACAACGCGAGAACCCTGATCATTCCAACGGGTGTAGGCAATAACTTTGGCTTCTGAATCTTCATAGAAAAACTCGATATTCTCTGTGTAGAGAGCATGGTTGTTTTTCCTTAGACCAATCAAGCCTTTGCAATATTCCAACAGCCCTCGGTTACTATCGTTAGCTAGTAAATTCCAATCAATTTTAGATTGCTCAATCGAGTGGGGATGATAATCGGCAAACTCTTCCCCCATCCACAACAAAGGAATACCAACAGCCGTTGTTAGTAGGGCAATTCCTAACTTGATTCGTTGGAATGCTGCCTGATCAAAAATTTCTCGTTCTGCCAACTCCACCATTAAACGGGGATGGTCATGATTAGTTAGGTAATTCACTACATTAGTGGCACCCATGAACCCTTGGCGCTTGCAGTCGATGACATCTTTGAGACGCTCTAAATCAAAGGTATCACCGCAGATATGTTCTTTAACACTATGATAGAAACTATCGTGCCAGCAGCCATCCATCGGACCATCAACATTAGTAATGCTGGTAGTTTCGGGAATATGTTCGGCGATATTGTAATATGGTTTTGTTCCTGCAGTTTTTTTCGCTTCGTCAACAATCCAGTGCATGAAATCATAGTTGGCGATTTGCCGCGCTGCGTCGTAGCGAGTGCCATCAATGTGGTATTCAGTGATCCAGAAGCGTACTACATCACCGATGAACTTTCGGGCAGGATAAGTATCTAGTTTCTCGTCGTATAGTTCGTAGTTGAACTCCGGTCCCCAGTTGTTATCGGGGTCACGAGGGGAATGATGATACCAGTAATCGTGGTCAATCTGCGTCAGAGGACTTTCGGCTTCTGAGTGGTTGTAAATACCGTCCATAATCACGCGTATTCCACGGCTATGGCACTGATCAATCAGATGCTTTAATCCTTCTGTTGAACCATAGCTAGACTCAGTGGCAAAGAAATAGCGCGGATTATAGCCCCAACTATAATCTCCAGGATACTCTTTGATCGGCATCAGTTCAATGGCATTGATACCCAATTCGCAGAGGTAGTCTAACTTTTCCGTCACATGTTTATAGTTGCCCCGTGGGTAGGGGTCATCCTCGCCACCGGAGAAATCACCAACGTGCATTTCATAGATCACTAATTCATGATCGGGAGGCAGTGGTTTGTCGTCATGCATCCAGACATAGGTATCAACAATCCGTTCGCCTCCTTTAACGCGTAACACGCAGTTTTGAGTGGGATTATCAATATCTGTGGCGTAGGGATCATTGACATCTACCCATTGGTCTGGTTCAAAAAACCAGGACCTGGATTGGACACGGAATTTGTACTGATAAGTTCCGTCTTCGAGTTCAACCTGAGTGCGGAAATAACCATCCTTACCCTTTTTCAGGGGAATTTCTTGCCAATCTGAGAAACAGCCAACTAATGCTGCTGCTTGATTGTAAGGAGCAAACAACTGAAACTCAATTTTACTTGTCATTAAACCCCCAGCCTTAACAAGAGGCTAAAAATTTTTTCGTAGATATCAGCGCATCATAATGGCAAAACGTAGCGCTCACATCAGTCTTGCGGCAGTGTACTCAGTTGCCGTTAATTTGATACTATGTAAAGTGACTTGTGGGACGCGCTATTCAGATTTTAATGGGACTTGTGGGAAATTAACTTGTTTAAACTCCACCTTCAATTCAGGTAATCCTTCTAGCTTTTCAAAGGGGTTATCTTCTGGTCTGGTAGGAACAAAAATTGTTAAGCCACCAGGAACACACTCAATATCAATGGGAGTTGTACCGACAATTTCTCCGTCCAGGACAACTTTTTGAGGTGGTTCGGTGCTTATTTTAAGACGTCTAGCCCTGAGATAGCCGATATCATCTCGCTCTGCCGCCTCGCCATTAACAGCGCTTTGCAGTAGATGGTAAGAAGCTGCGATCGCTCCGGCTCGATTTTCTGGTGCTACTACGGTTAAATCTAGCATACCATCGTCAAAGACAATCCCTGCCGGCCCTTGAGCTAAAATTGAGGTCGCTGGCGCTGCATTTGCCACTGTAATCGCTGAAGCTGTAAGGGTGATTTCTTTTTCCTCTGTCTCTATCTTCGCCTGAAAGGTTTCAAACTCCCGCAATTGCTGTAATCCAGACAGAATATAGGCTAGCATCCCCAAGCGGTTCTTTAACTCTCGTGAAGCGCCTTCTACTGTTTTGGCCTCAAACCCCACTCCGGCGAGTAATACCATTGGCTTGCCATTGCAGCAGGCTGTATCGACCACCCGTGTTTGTCCGTCTAAAATTGTCTGACAAGCGGCTTCAACCGTGTCAGGAATGCCTAAGGCGTTGGCAAAGGCGTTAGCAGTACCACGGGAAATCACACCCAAAGGAATGCCTGTTTTCACCAAGGCTTCGGCTGTAGCTGAAAGGGTGCCATCGCCTCCGGAAGCAATAATCACCTCAGCCCCACCTTCTATCGCTTCCCTGGCTAGTTGATCAGCACCAATGGCTTCAGTTGTCAAGCGGATATCCAGCTCAATTTCTTGTTCCAAAAGCGTCTTAATTAACGCTAAATCTTGGTCAGGGTCTCTTTGACCAGCAACTGGGTTGAAGATCAGACAAGCTGTGCGGGTCATCGTCTACTTCTCCTTAAAAGAAATAAAGTTGTTTTCCCCTAAGCAATTGTAGAATGTGGGGCAAGCAAGCCCACTACAGTGCTTTTGGTTGGCCTTTGATGAGTCACTAGTAACCTTAGTAGATCATCAAGTTGCCTTCTTCAAGAAGAGTCTCATTACAGCTACTGGACTGACTCCTCTTATAATAGACTCATCTTCTTTTAAATTGTTATGCTGCTTGCCTTGTACGGCACCTACTAGAAGGAATATTTCTCTTCTCTGTTGGCGAAGCGCTAGTTAATTTATCTATAGCAATCAAAGCTCGATTGTGAATATTGCCTATTTTATCTGTGTCTAGTTGTGGTTAATTTTTATAATCAATTATTGAGAAAATTTATAGTAAATCAACTGACATAAATAAACAGCGAAATTAGCTAAATTTTCTCCCTCAGATTATTGATTTAAAAAGCTGCCATAAAGATAGCTTGAAGTTGCTTTGAAAATTATTTTCGAGAGAGTTTTTGGGCTTGCTTATTAATTAATGTTTAATTGGGTAATATACCAACCAGCAAGTTGCACAAAGCCGCAATTGCTTCTATCACAGACCTCTCTAGTAAAACAGATTAATTAATGAAAAGTGCGATCGCTCAATTACTAAAGCTGCAAACCAGGCTGAGATTACTCTTAGTATAAATATTTCTTGCCAATTCTCACTTACCTTCTTGCCCTTGAGTTAGGATAGCAATCGTCTCCTAGGAAGTTACCAAAATAAATGTAATTTGTTGGTAACAAGTCGGGGGAGGGAAAGGTTATGATCTTGCGAAATCAGGAAATAAATTAAATAGGGAACAAGGATAAATAGATATATTTCCCAATCATTTGTGCAATACCAAAGTTAATTTTATCAAGGAAACTTGCCATTAACTATGCTTAATTACTACTGGAAAAAAGTATTGCACCACACTTGGGAAGAGCAAATCATTGATTTACCAAAAACAATCTTCAGGATTCTTCAATGCCAAAATTTAGCTAATTTTGGGATAATTAAGCCTGAATCAAGGTTTTTCTCACTGTCTATGTCTCCTCCCCTCACCAGCGCCTTTAAAATAGCCAGTGTCTTATTAACTGCCCTTCCCTTAACTACAAATCTTGCCCTCAAACCAGCGCAGGCACAATCAATTACACCTGCTACCGATGGCACTGGTACAGTTGTTAATCCCCAGGGCAATCGTTTTGATATTCAAGGGGGTTCTCTCTCTCAAGACGGAGCAAATCTTTTCCATAGTTTCGAGCAATTTGGACTAGATTCAGGACAAATTGTCAACTTCCTCTCTAATCCTGAAATTCGTAATATTCTGGGGCGAGTAGTTGGCGGTAACCCCTCGCTGATTAATGGTTTAGTTCAAATTACAGGGGGTAACTCTAATTTATTTTTAATCAATCCTTCTGGTATTCTTTTTGGCCCTAATGCTCAGCTTAACCTGCCTGCTGACTTTACAACAACTACGGCGACAGGTATTGGCTTTGACAATAATAATTGGTTCAATGCCATTGGCTCTAATGATTATCAAAACTTAATTGGCACACCCTCTCAGTTTGCTTTTGATTTTACTAATCCCGGCAGCATTATCAATGCAGGTAATCTGGAGGTGTTGGCAGGACAAAGTCTAACCTTACTCGGTGGCAATGTCATCAATACTGGGCAAATGACGGCAGCAGCAGGCAACGTCACGATTGCGGCTGTTCCTGGAGAGAATCTGGTGCGCCTCAGTCAGCCGGGACACTTACTGAGTTTGGAGATTGCACCGCCCAGGGACACTCAGGGGCAACTATTGGCGATTAATTCCCTGGATTTACCGACTCTCTTGACGACTGGCACTCAGCAAGGTTTAACCACAGGATTGGTGACTAATCCAGATGGTACGGTGCAACTGAAAACTTCCGGTGCAACCATACCCACCCAGGCGGGAACGGCAATTGCTGCTGGTACTCTTAATGCTTCCACAACCTTAGCCGGTTCCACTGGAGGTCAAGTAAGCATTTTAGGCGACAAAGTAGGTTTAGTTGGTGCGACAATTGACGCTTCTGGCAGTAATGGTGGGGGCAATGTGCGCCTCGGCGGAGATTACCAAGGACAAGGAACGGTGCCCAATGCCTCCCAGACGTTCGTTAGCGGCGATTCAGTAATCAAAGCCGATGCCATTACTGATGGCGATGGGGGTAGGGTGATTCTCTGGGCAGATGATGTTACAGAGTTCTCTGGCAATATCAGCGCCCATGGTGGACTCAATTCTGGTAATGGCGGTTTTGTGGAAGTATCAGGGAAACAAGACCTGATTTTTCGTGGTACAGCCGATTTAAGTGCAACTAGCGGCAATACTGGTAATTTATTGCTCGATCCCCAGAATATCACGATTGTCAGTGGTACGGGAGCAGCCGATGATGGCGAAGTGACGGGAGATGGTCAAATTCTCGCCGGAGATAGTCCTGGGGCAACTTTTACTATTTCTGAAGCTACCCTCGAAGCGTTAGGTGGTAATGCCAATGTTGTCTTAGAAGCAACGGATAATATCACCATTAATGATTTAGCTGATAACGCTTTAACCTTTCTCCAAGGTACAGGTTCTATTACCTTTACTGCTGATGCTAATGCTGATGGGGTGGGTGCTTTTACGATGAATCAAGGGGATGCAATTATTGCACCAACAAGAGCACTTACTATTACCGGAGAGAGTGTTACTGTTGGCAATATTAATACAGGATTACAGCGAATTGGGATAACCGCAATTGCCGGTGATGTCGCGATAACTGCTCAAAATAGTATCAATACTGGAGATCTTGAAACTTGGGTCAATGGGGGGAGTGGCGGTAATATTAATCTTAGTCTCACTGGTGTTGGCGGTTCAATTATTACTAATAATATCCAGTCGCAGACTTTTGATTTTGACTCCGGCGGTGATGTGATCATGGATGCCAATGGTGGTAGCATTACCACAGGTACTATTGATAGTTATGCCAACCGTAGTAATAGCCCTGATGACCAAGGTGGAGATATTAGATTACTCAATGCTAGTACAATTATTACCGAAGGCATCAACGACAATGGTCTGAGTAGTTTCAGTGCTATTGATGCTCCTGGTGGTGAAATTATCCTGGAAGCAACTGGTAGTGTTACTACGGGGAATATTAATAATAAAAATAATACTATCAGTCTTAGTGGCGCTGATGTAACCACAGGTAATCTTAGTGCAGGTAATACTGACCCCAATGACCTTACTGGCGGTCTAATTAGCCTCACTGCCACCAACAATATTACCACAGAAAATATTAATACTAAGACCAATAATGTTAGCCTTAATGGCCCGGTTAATCTTGCCAATAATGTCTTAATTAATATTGGTGGTACGGGGGGTGATATTGACTTTGGCAGTACCATTAATGGTAACGGTAATCTCTCACTAGAGGCTCTTGGCGGTAATATTACTTTCAATGATGCTGTTGCTATTCTGGGAAACCTGACAGCTAATAGTACCGGAATCACTACCTTTAGTAGCACAGTCAATGCTGCCAGTCTGTTCACTAATTTTGGTGGTACTACCCAACTCAACGGTAATGTCACCACCAGCGGTGTCTTTGGCCAAAATTATAATGACAATCTGACGGTAGTTGGTAATCTTAGCTTAACGGGTGATGAGATTAACTTTACTACTGATGTATCTGGTACTGGTGATTTAATCCTTCAGCCATTCACGACAACTCAAGCAGTTGCAGTTGGTGGCATTGATTTGGGTGAAGATGGCGACTTCACGACTCTGGATTTAACAGCTACAGACTTAGGTTTTCTACAACCTGGCTTTAACTCACTCAGCATTGGCAGAACTGATGGTAATGGTGCGCTTAGTGTTACAGGTGATGTTACTTTTAATAGTGCAATAACTTTGCGATCGCAAAATCTTGGCGTTAATGGGGCAATTCAAACTAATGGCAACCCCTTAACCTTAGAAGCTGGCAACGATTTAGCAATTAATGCCAATATTACAACTAATCAAGGTGATTTGACCCTCACTGGTGATGCCGATAATAGTGGTGAAGGTTCTCTGATTATTACTGATGCTGTTATTAATACCAACGGTGGCAATATTACAGGCAGTGGCAAAGGTAGTCTTACTTCTGCATCTGGTATAGAGGTTAATGGTGGTCAAATTAATGCCGCAGGGGGCAATATTAACCTCACGGGTACAGGTAGAGACGGCGATACATCAGGTATCGGTATTAATTTGCAAGGCGGTGCTACAGTACAAACTAACGGCACTGGAACAATTACTCTCACTGGCACCAGTGGTGTTGGTACTTCTAGTAATCAGGGTATACGAGTTGATGGTTTAGGTTCTCTAGTAAGTGCAGAAAACGGCAATATCAACCTAGTAGGTACGAGTGCGGCAAGTACTGGAGATGTTAACCACGGCATTTTTATTTCCGGCGGCGGTTTGGTGCAATCGACGGGTTCCGGATCAATTAATCTGCTTGGTACTGCTGAAGCTACCACCAACGGCGGCTTTGGCAATGAAGGTATTTCCGTAATCGGTGGCGGCACAGTCGAGGCGACTGGAACAGGAAATATTAGCTTAACGGGGATTGGCGGATTAGGTGAACAAGGATCAGATGGCAATCAGGGCATAGTTATTCTAGATGCCAATTCTAGGGTTACAGCCACCGATGGCAATATTTCCCTCAATGGTACTGGTAGGGGAAGTGGCAATAACCACTACGGCATTTGGCTGGGTAGGGATGGTGATGGTTTAGTGGAAACTACGGGTACGGGAAACATTTCCTTGGTGGGTAATAGTGAGGGAGAAAATAATAATAGTGATGGTATTTTCTTTGGCGATGGTGGTGTAGTCGCAGCCAATGGGGTGGGAGATATTAGCCTTACTGCTGATGAAATTACTCTTACTGGCAATCAAGCAGAAATTAGAGGCAATGGCATCCTTGAGTTACAGCCACTGGATCCCAATTTGGATATTACCCTCGGTGGTACTACTAATGACGCTAGCTTGAATTTGGATACCGATGAATTGAATAAATTGGCCGCTGGGTTTTCCCAAATTAATCTTGGCAATCCAGATAGTACTGGTACTATTACCCTCAATAATGATACTACTTTCAACAATCCAGTAAATATTGCTGGTGGGTCAACTCTGGTTGGACCAAACCAAAATACTACTTGGAATATTACAGGTAATAATCAAGGTAATCTCAACGGTTTAACTTTTAATAATATTGAGAAGCTTACAGGTGGCAACTCAGACGATACATTTGCTTTTAGTGATGGTGGTGCTATCAGTGGGGCAATTGCAGGCAATAGCGGTACAGACACCTTAGATTATTCTGCCTTGACTACTCCTTTGACAGTAAATTTAGAGACGCTAGAAGCGGTAGATATTGAACAAATTATTGGCACTAGCAACGCACCTAGCACTTTAATTGGCTCTAATACAGCTAATATTTGGAATATCACTGGCAGCAATAGTGGTAGTATCAATGGAGTTAATTTCACTGCCTTTTCTAACCTCGTAGGCGGCAGTTTGGAGGACACTTTTAACCTAATTAATAGTGGTAGTGTTGCTAATATTGATGGTGCGGAAGGTAATAACACTCTTGTCAGCGAAGACACCCTGAATAATTGGAATCTGACTGCCGCTAATGCTGGAACTCTCAACGATACCACCAACTTTAGCAGCATACAAAACCTCAAAGGTGGCAATTTAGATGATGCTGTTCAATTCAGCCAAGGGGCTAGCCTGAGTGGTAATCTTGAGGGGGCAGGTGGTAATCTAACTCTAATTGGAGACGAAATTGACTTTTCTGGTAATGTCTCCGGTGCAGGTAATTTGACGCTGCAACCTTTAACAGCAACACAAGACATTCAACTTGGTGCTACAGATAGCAGCAATAGCCTGTTAGATTTAACTGCCACTGAGCTCAGTTTGCTGCAAAATGGCTTTAATTCCATCACCATTGGTAGCACTGACGGCAGTGGTGAGATTACCATAGCTGGTGATCTAACTTTTAATGACCCAGTTACGATACAAGCGCCTGTCGGTAATGGTTCAATTAACACCGTAGCTGGTACGATCTTGGGGGCAGACGATGCCACACTGACCCTAGAAGCTAATCAAGATATTACCACGGGTAGTATAATTAATCCTGGCAGAAATATTAGTTTAACTAGTCGCAATGGTGCTGTTAGTGCAGGTGACCTTAACACCTCCGGTGCTAGGGGTGGTAACTTACTAATTGACGCTCAACAAGCGATCACTACTGGCGTCATTGATACTAGTGGCAGTAGTGGTGATGGCGGTAATGTCACCCTAGACCCCATCGGTGATATTCAAGTAACCTCAATTAATGCCCAGGGTGGTAGTAATGGCAGTGGTGGTACTGTGGATATCACTGCGGGTCAATTTTTCCGGGCTACAGGTACTTTTACTGACCAAAAGGGCAGAGTAGCTAGTATTTCAACTGCTGGTGGTCAAGGTGGGGGAAGCATCACAATCCGCCATGGAGGTAATGGAGAAATTCCCTTCGATGTCGGTGATGCAACTCTCAATGGCACCGAGGCAGCAATCGCTACTAATGATTTTACCATTACTCCTGTCCAATCTTTTCCCTTTACCGTAGAACAGGGCAATATTCAGATTATTAGTGTGCCGGAACCGATTAAACCCTTGGAACCGGAACCACCAATTCCGCCGATTAATCCTATTGATCTAGAACAAATACCAGAACAACCTGATCAACCACTTTTGGCTCAATTACCGCCAGTCAAGTTAGACTCCATTGTAGCAGCCGTTGAACAAAGCTACAGTGATACTTTTGAAAACCATTTAGGTATTACTAAACAGCCAATTCTTTCCTTAACAGAAATCCGTGATAGGTTGCTCGACATTGAACAAGCTACTGGTGCCAAACCTGCCGTAATCTACGGAGTTTTTGTACCCAAAAATGAAAGCTTACCCCGCTCAACATCGGCTTCAGGAAAACGAACTACTCAAGCCGATGATCAACTAGAATTAGTGTTAGTTACCTCCTCCGGTGAAGCCATTCGACACAACGTAGCAGGAGCAACCCGTGAGCAAATTCTTAAAGTAGCAGATTCATTTCGCCGCAACCTTACTAGTATTGGTTTTCCCTATCGGCGTCACTCGGAACAACTGTATCAATGGCTTGTTGCACCACTAGAGGCAGATTTACAAGCCCAAAAGATTAATAATCTCTTGTTCATTTTGGACAGTGGTTTACGTTCAGTACCTCTAGCAGCACTCCATGATGGTAAAGACTTTATTATTGAAAGATACAGTGTGGGTTTAATGCCGACCCTTTCTTTGAGCGATACCCGTTATAAAGATATCAGAGATGCTTCAGTTTTAGCAATGGGAGCTTCGCAATTTAAAGATCAAGCTCCTTTAGCCGCAGCGCCAATAGAAGTGAAGGAAATTGCTAATCAGCTCTGGCGTGGTCGGTCTTTTCTTAACGAAGATTTTACCTTAAATAATCTCCAAGAAACCAGAAAAATTCAGCCTTTTGGGATTATTCATTTGGCAACTCATGGTGAATTTAATCCAGGGAAACTGAGTAATTCTTACATCCAATTTTGGGACACCAAACTAAGACTTGATCAGCTACGCCAGTTGGGTTGGAATGACCCACCATTAGAGTTAGTTGTACTCAGTGCCTGTCGTACTGCATTAGGTGATGAAGAGGCAGAATTGGGCTTTGCAGGATTAGCAGTTTTAGCTGGGGCGAAGTCAGCGCTGGGCAGTTTGTGGAACGTCAGCGACGCCGGGACACTAGCTTTAATGACAGAATTTTATCAACAATTAAGAACTACTCCGATTAAAGCGGAAGCCCTGCGACAAGCACAGTTGTCGATGCTGCGGGGTGAGGTACAAGTCTCGGAGGGCAGGATGTTAATTGGCAATGAAAGTATTATTTTACCGCCAGAGTTGGCTCAACTGAGTCGGCGAGATTTCTCTCATCCTTACTACTGGAGTGCTTTTACAATGATTGGCAATCCTTGGTAGGGTGAGTTTGTCGGGAGATGAGGGGGACGAAGGGCAGTTTTTGACTTTAATCCCTGCTATCTAATAGCATCAGTCTAAAATTTCAGCCAAAGTTGAATGGCAAAAGCTGAGCATCGAGGTTGCAGGTACAGCGCTTTTCAGGTTAGTGAGTTGCACGGATTAGCGACTGCTTGAAGAAGTCGCTGAGCTTGCTTGGATATACTATATTTCATAAACCTGAAATATGCTGTATCTGGAAGAAACTCCAGCTCTCTATGAGAAAAAAACTGACTTTTATCCCCTTGAGTTTAGGATTAGCAACTGGGATTGTACTGTGTACTCTCAAACCATCACTGGCTGATGAGGAGCAAGTAATTGTCCCGGAAAGTGTGACTACAGGAATTGGAGAAAAACTCTCCACACTTTCGTGTCTTTTTCTCAACCTCGCGCCCTCTCTTTTCCAAGCGGAGCAAACTATTCCCCAGGAAAAGAAACCCTCTCAAGAACCTCTACAACTTCTACCGGAGATAGCATCTGTAAAAAGTTGCCAATCGAAAAATTTGGGAATGGATCAGCAGTTGTGGGGGGAATTTGGTCAGCTTGGAGACAAACAAGCGCTATTGAGGGCAATTGATCAAAGTCTGCGTTACTTGCAAACTCCCACTGCGGCGGCTGCTTACCAAAGGTATCGAGTCCCTGGAATTACCCGCGAGCGGGTTTTACGCTCTCTGGTGAGGTTCCGTCAACTGCTAGTTACCTCCGCTTCAGCAGCAGAACTTGAGGCGGCTGTTAAACGGGAGTTTGTTTTTTACCAGTCAGTTGGCAAAGAAGGCAAGGGCGATGTTTTATTTACCGCCTACTATGAACCAGTTTATGCTGCTAGTCGTGTCCCCACCCCAGAATACCGCTATCCCATCTATCGACGCCCCCCCGATTTAGACTCCTGGAGAAAACCCCACCCCACCCGCCAACAGCTAGAAGGGGATGACGGTTTGCAAGCTTCTCAGGGAAAGCTGCGGGGTTTAGAATTATTCTGGCTACGCGATCGCTTAGAGGCATATATACCTCATATCCAGGGTTCGGCTCGTCTGCGGTTAACTGACGGCACCGAAACAACGGTAAACTATGACGGGAATACAGCTTACTCCTATACCAGCCTAGGGCGATCCCTAGCAGATGACGGCAAATTGCCTTTAGAAAGTATCACCTTTCCCCTAATTCTTGAGTATTTCCATGAACATCCTGGAGACCTCAATATCTATGTACCACGGGATCGCAGCTTTGTGTTTTTCCGAGAAAATCCAGGTGGTAAAGCAACAGGTAGCATCAATGTTCCCTTAACAGCTTCCCGTTCTATTGCTACAGACAAATCTCTGATGCCACCCGGTGCTTTAGCCTTAATTCGTGCTCCCCTTCCCTTCAAAAATGCCTCTGGCGTCTTGGAAGAACATACTATCAGCCGCTATGTCCTAGACCAAGATACTGGCGGTGCCATTAAAGGCCCGGGACGGGTCGATTATTTTCTAGGAACCGGGCCTGAAGCTGGGGAACGTGCTGGGGTAACTGTCAGCCATGGGCAGCTATATTATCTACTACTTAAGGAATAAATTTGTATCTAGACTCACTACTATTGAACTTACGATACAGGCTAGTTAGTCTATTTTTTCAGAATAATTTAGCCAAATCTTCAGCTTTGTCTGCTCAAGTTTCTAGAAAGAAAGAGGTAGTTTATAGATAGAGTTAATTGATTAAGGCAACTACCTATGGACGGCGATACTAAATTCGCTTTGCTGGTGATCGGACTACCGCTTGCTGGATTGGTTTATTGTGGTTTAATGATAGCTTTGATGGCTAACTCACCGCTAGTAAGAGAACATCCTGTCGCCGGTGGTGCTTGCTTTCTGTTAATTCCTTTTGTAATCGGGGCATCTATTTGGATCAAAGCTTCTGCCAAAGCCTATAGTCAGCAAGCAGATAACTCTATCTCCAATAAGAATTAAATCCCCTAGATAGGTTGAGTTCTCTGGGGCGGCAAAATTGGATACCAACCCAGAGGAGATGTGTAGCAATGATGATTCAAATCACTTGAGTACTAAGCTATTTTTGCTGATTTATTTACTTTAGTAGCGACTAGAAAATAGCAATATTTTTTTAAGGTTAGAAATTCCCTCTTGAATTGACTCAGAAACCCGTTGCTGTTAGTAGCTATTTGAGGCTGGTAAAGTTAGCTGAATTATTGATACTTCGAGCTTAGCTAAATAAAAAAGAACACAAACAACAAACTGGCTGAACTTAGAAGCTCAATCCAGCTAACTTTACCATTAAGTACCAGACATTGATATCAATGAGTTTGGGTCTATGCCTATCTAGCTTGGCTTTTAACTCACAAAGTCGAGTTTAGCTGATTTAGGAAAACAGTTACAGTAACTTTAATAAGTCCTACTGTGAGCAGAAGCAGAGGCAGAAGTATAACCATTAAAAGAGACTGCACCAGCAGTAGCTATACCGTAGCCTCTAGAAGTTCTGAAACTCGCCTGCCGATAAACAGAACCATGGTTGATATCAACATTGACTTTGACGCCTACGCTTGAATCAACAGCAGTATCACTAGCACTGGAAACTGAAAGGGATCCCGCTGTTACTTTACTCAGTTCAAGCAACTCTTCTTCACAGAAGTTTAAGTCCCGGATCGTTATTTGGCTCATGGTATTTCTCCTTTTCAATAAAAACTTAGTAGATGCCAAAATCTGCAAGAATTTTATTCACTTTTCCTGCTTAGATTGTTTAGATAATTTAGTGACTAAATGTCTTCTTTTTGCTAGTTGCACAATGATAAAAAAAAGCAGGCAGGTAAGAGCGGCAAATTTGCTGCTAAATACTCTATCGCTCATTACCCACCCCACCAGTTTTTGATTAATTTTTACCTATCTGCTTGGCAGTCTTTGAAGTACTAGAATTCCGATTTTTCTGGCAGTCAAGGTAGTATCAGAGCTACTCTCTAAGAAGGGTGTTTTTAAGTTGCTTGGTTAGAGATTAGTCTGACAAAAAGAGCTGAAGGATTATAAGTTTTTGATAATACCCTCAGCAACTTTTAATTCCTAAATAGCCCTTAATTAATGACCGGAGCTAGCATATGAGTAAGAATCTGAGCTAGCAGCAGCAACATAACTATCTGTGTAGGCATCAGTGTTAGTATAGCTATAAGCGCTGCTGTTGCGACCAAAAGCTAACGCATCCGCAGAAGCAGAAGCAGAAGCAGTATTCCGGTTCCTACGATACCAACCGCCTTGAATTTGATTAGATTCAGAAGCTAATTCCAAGTGTTCCAAATCAGAAATAATCATCGCTTTTCTCCTGAGTTTTTTAGGTCTCCAGCGCATCTCTGAGCTGTTAGTATCAATATATAGTTGATCCCTAATTTTGTGCGGTCAAATTGACCGCTTTCTTGGCACAATGAGTAGCAAATTAAGGATTAAACATTAGCAGTTCTAGGTCACCCAAAGTTGACCAAATAAATAGCACACTTTTGCAAAATGCGAACAAAATATGTGCTATTTTTTGCAATTTTATACAGAGTAATCTTGGGAATCTAGCTTAAGAAGAATAGCAACTAAAAAAAACTGCCCTGTGTGTACCAAGAAACAAGGCAGTAATAGAACTAAGGAAAAATTTACTAACTCATTCGCGTTGGTTTCTTGTTCTCGACAATCTTCTGTAGGTGCGAGCAGGAATGTAGTCTAGAGGATTGTAACCAACGTGACGCAGGAACAAAACACAAGCCCAGGAATACTGTCCAGCAAGAATAGCGTCTAAAATCTGATCTATTTGTTCAGGATTCATCGCTGTGTCGGTTTTTTTGTCGGAAACCGAAACTTGGTAAGTCATAATGCTCACTCACTCTCTTATGTACAATCTCTGAAATGGGAATCTGAAGTATTAAAGCTTGAGACCACTCTGTTGCAGTTGCTGCAAGGGATCTAGCAAAATATCAACGATGCGGCGATGGCGGATGATAATATCAGCGCTGGCAGTCTGACCCGCTTTAAAGTCGATGGTTTGACCCTCGTCGGTAACATAGTTCCGATCCAGAGCCACTTCTACCTTATAGACGGTGCCTAGTTGTTCATCAGCTTTAGCATCCGCGGAGACAGAGGTAACTTTACCTGAGACAATGCCGTATTCCTGATAAGGGTAAGCATCTAATTTGACCTGCACAGGCATTCCTTTGTTAATGAAGCCAGCCTCGCGGTTAGGTAAACTTGCTGATAAAACCAGGGGCACACCTTCTGGAGCGATTTCAGCAACGTTTTGTCCCGGTTGTACAACTTCACCCACATTGGCGACATTGAGAGACGAAACTACCCCATCAACGGGTGCATAGAGAAAGCGCTGTTTTAGCTTTGCCTGAGCACTAGCCAGCAGGTTTTTATTTTCAGCAATTTTGGCTTCTAGCTGAGTCAGTTCTAGTTCCAGTTGTTGAATTTTTTGTTGCGTCTCCAGTTCAGTTGTTTCCTCTGCGGCTTGCTTTTGGGTTAACTCTGCCTGAAGTTGGTCTATTTCTGCTGTAGTCTGCTGCCAATCACCCTGGCTTTGAGCAATCGCTGAGTCGTACTCTCGCAGGCTTTGCTGCGCTTGAAAAATTTGCTCTTGGGCATTGGTACTCTCTTGCAGTCGGCTTTGGGTAATGGCACTCTGACTTACACGGAGACTCTGTTGAGCTTGAAACACCAGTTCTTTAGAAATTGCCCCCTTTTCTGAGAGCGGTTTGAGGGTTTCTATGCGTTGTTTATAAGCTTGTACCACCTCCTGTTGTTGCTGGAGTAGTTGTTTGGCTTGAGTCGTTAACGGCTTTAGTCCCTCTAGTCTGTCTTGACTGGCAGCTTTAGCTATCTGCTGGAGATGCAGCCGTTCTTGTATGGCACCTGCCTTGGCTTTTGCCTGAGCAATCGCCGCTTGTTGAGCTTTGGTTGCTGCCTGGGCAATTTGTTTGCGGGTTTGAGCTTCTAAACGAATGCGCTCAATTAAAGCTTTTTGTTGAACTCTTTTAGTTTGGTCTGCATTCACCAGTTGCTGTAGACGCTCGACTTCGCCTGCGGCAAGTTGTGTATCCAATTCCATCAATACTTGCCCTTTTTTGACCAATTGCCCCTCTTTGATAGAAATGCTGGCCACCTTACCCAATTCAATAGGGTCAATTTGATACACTTCTCCTTGTGGCACTAACTTTCCTTGAGCCTTACCCACCTCGTCAATCTCTCCCCAGGTTGCCCAAGCCCCAAATCCCAGACAAAAAACTAACCCCAGTAGCATTAGTTGTAGGGGTAGTGCTGCGGGAGGTTGGTCAAGCAAAGTTTGTGCAGAAGTTGACCAGTGATGTGCTTTGGTAACTTTAGCTGGTGGCGCAGGGTTTGAGTCTGTCGGGGAATCAGGGGGTATTTGCTCTACTGGCGGGAGGGCAGTGGCTGTACCTCCATAAATAACAGAGGCAGCTTGGCAGGATGCATCGTAGCAGCCACTTACAGAAATATCTTCCAATCTTAAAACAGGAGAATCAGATGAGCTAGAAGAGTTGGCTCTGCCTGAGTATCCCATTGCAGGAGTGGGTGTTATTTGTTGTTTCATAATACTGACCAAGAATTAAACAATTCTTCAGACTGCTATAGAGACACCTCGTCTGATGTCATCTGAATTTTGTGCCAGAAGATAACTTTGTCAGCGAACGATACCAATCGTTTATGGGTTTCTTTACGAAAGAATTGATGAGTTTAATGTCTTTTTCTGGGAAAAACTTTTTACCGCCGCGACAATAAACAACTTAGGCGGCTTGATACTCAAAAACTGCAGTCAAACATTACTGAACCAAGATAAATTAGCCAGACTGAGCAACAGATTGTCAGGGATTGCTACAGCTTGACTTTTAGTTAAAAAAGCGTTGTTTACTTTTTTTCAAACAGTAATTTTAATAAATTTATCATTTGAGTAGATTGCTAATATCAATTATTATTTATCGTTTGTAAAAAAAACTACTTTTTAACAAAACTTAATAAATAAAGTTGGTGAAAATGTTGGACACAAACAAAATTTTCTGAACGATTGTTTAGGTCTGACCTAAGGAGATTAGTCGCCTGAAAGGAACCCGCAAGCTTCTAGTGTTCGCCAGACAGGAGACGAGCATTCAAACTTGCTAAGATCCCAAGTATGAAGTGACTTTGGGGAATTAGAAATAAACGTAGGTCTGAGAATAGGCAGTCTAGTTAATTTCACTAAGCTGCTCTTATACTTAACTCTCAGTAGAGGACTTGATTGCCAATTAATTATGTTTTAGTAAATTAACTCATCGTAAGTCAAGTACCAATCTCGCTAGTTGACTCAATCTTCATCAAATCTTTAATAAGAAGCCCAAAAAGTCGAGGTTAACCCCCTAATTTTCACGCTAATTTCACAAACGATACAGAGTTTCAGTACTAGCCCAAGTAAACTTAGCTTCAGCTTCATTGGCTTTTAATCTCAGTAAACCCCCCAACCTCCGACAACACATATAGGGGTCTACCCTTAATTTCTTCATAAATCCGCCCCACATACTCGCCCAGAATACCAATACTCACTAGCTGCACAGCACCGAGAAAAAAGATGGCAATCAGAATCGTGGCAAAGCCAGTTAAAGGCGAACTGGGGGCAAACAGACGCCAATAGAGAACCAACACCGCCATCAACACCGCTACCGCAGCAGCCAATAGGCCAACATAAGTGGAAATGCGCAAGGGCACCCTGGAGAAAGAAACTAGACCATTTGCCGCCAAAGCCAGGGATTTACCCAAGGTGTACTTTACTTCACCAGCAAAACGAGGGTCGCGCTCATAGAGAATAGAAGTTTGTCGCCATCCTACCCAAGAACGCAGTCCCCGAATATAGCGGTTACGTTCTGGCATCCGATTGAGGATATCGACTACCCGTCGATCCATCAAACAAAAGTCACCTGTATCCAGAGGAATCTCCACATCCGCCAGTTGCCGCAGCAGACGATAAAATATGTAAGCAGGCAAGCGTTTTAGCCAGCTTTCCCGATGGCGTCTGGTGCGCTGAGCATAAACAAGTTGATACCCCTGTTGCCATTTTTCTACTAACTTAGGGATTAACTCTGGTGGGTCTTGTAAGTCGGCATCAAGAACAATAATTGCTTGACCGCGCACAAAATTGAGACCAGCGGTAACAGCAATCTGATGGCCGAAGTTACGGGAGAGACTAAGATAGCAAACCCGCGAGTCTTGCTGATGGAGTTCTCGCAGCAGCCACAAAGAGCGATCGCGGCTACCATCATTGACTAAAATTAATTCTGCTTCCCCTAACTTGTCGATCACCGCCTTTAAACGCCGATACAGTTCCGGGATATTAGTTTCCTCGTTATACACAGGAATCACCAGAGAATACTTCGGGTTCATCGGTTATTTTTCATTAGTCTTCTTGAGGTGTTGTTTTTATTTTTCCTGAAGTTGGGTAGTAACCATCCCCTAATCCCTGACCCATTATCGGCCTAACTTGTTGGGAATATCCTTACAACCACCGGGAATGGTTCTTCTCGATTTCTCACCACACCAGTAACAGCAATAGCGATGTTGTTCTTCATCCATCCGCTGTACGCCAGTAAAATTAGCGTTTTCTACCACAGCACCAGTTTGAGCACCAGTTTCGTAGTTGGGGGGTTTAGTGCGGCTGCGGGGAGTGGCAGTTTCCAGTGATCCATAAAAAAAGCGGGCTTCCCTCAAGTCAGCACCGGCTAGGTTGGCTTCGTATAAAATAGTTCGAGATAAATTGGTTTTCCCCAAGTTACAGCGTCTGAGATTAGCTTTTACCATATTCGCCTCGCTCAGTTCTGCCCAACGCAGATCAGTACCACCGAGATCTGCCCCAGCCAGCATAAAATGTAAGTCAATTACACGCACTCCCATCAAGCGGTCTTCTTGGTAACCCCCTTCTCCATCTAACATGGGGCGTCCTAAATGGCGATCGCGTTTCAGGGGCGTTAGTAAATGAGACTGGGATAAAAACCGCAACACCTTGGCTTTACCAATGGGATCCACACTGCTAAGAATCGCCGCAGTACGCCCTTCAGAAAAAGCCCTCTCCTGAGGCCAATCTTCTAACAAACCCTGATCGTCTAAAGCCAAGTCAGAAACACCCTGAAAGTAAGCATCAATAGTTTGCTGTTGGGTGATCAAGTTTTGCTGAATGGTCAAGTCTTTAGAAATTACATACTGTCGCCAAGCAATATAAACAGCCAAGACAGCAATCATAATTTGCCCTAGAGCACCCACCCATTCTGCCCAGGATCCAAACTCATCCCATTTAGCCTGGTTTAACCAATCGCCTAGGTTTTTGTAAACACCAAAGTATTTCAACAAACCAGCAGTTGCTACCAGTGCTCCGATAAAAGCGAATAATTGCTCCCGGTGTTGCGAGGGCAAAAAATTATTAAGCCATTTTTGCAGTGGGGGCCAAATTATCGGCAAAGATACCAACAGTGCTGCTAATGCCCCCAAAACCCCAATCCAGAAATTATCAATTGCTAATCCTACTGCCATAATGGCAAGCGTGGTCAGGATCGCGGGGGCAACTGGTAGTCTGTTAGTGATTAGCGCGTCATTAACGCTGATCTTGGGAAAATCCGATGTAGGTAGGGCAGATAAGTGGTGTTCTGCCGTATTTTCCGCCACTGACTGTGGAGACTGACTATTAAGCGAGTGCTGGTTGTTAGCACCATTGAGACTTTCTGGCGGTGTACTAGACTGGGTTGGTTCAGGCTTGTTGGTCATCTTTTTCCAGGTGAAGTAGGCAAATGGGTTAGGATACCTATCCTTACCTATACTTAGAAGATTTTAGCTAAGCAGTTCTTAGACAGTCTGAAAGTCATACAACATTTCCCCAACTCAAGATGTCCTAAAATCTGGATATATTTCTCACAGGAGAAAAATTGTGGTGGAATCTCAACAGTATGAATTCAGTAACGGTCAGAATCAACTGATTAAAGACTTAGCTGAGAAAATGCGCTTTGTCGGCTATTTCCTGGTAGGTATTGGAGTGCTGGTTTCTATCTTTGGAGTAGTTTTTATCACACGGGGTGGTTTTGGCTCTGTGATTCAAGGCATTGTTCAGATTATTATCGGTATCTGGACTAGTAAAGCTGGCTTGGCTTTCCAGCGAATTGTTGATACTCAGGGAAGTGATATTAATAATTTGATGGATGCCTTGGCAGAACTGAGAAAACTCTATGCACTTCAATACTGGCTACTGATTATCACGCTGGTTTTTGCCGCCATCGCCTTGGTTTTTGCCATTATTGGGGCTATTGCTACTCGGTAAGAGACAAAATTCCACTTAAGACTACTCAACCTGCGATTAAAGAGGGCACGGTATGCCGTGCCCTGGTTACCCTTAGCAAAAGTTTATGCCTCTTGGTAAGCCTCCATTCCTAGACACGAGCAAATAAAATGGCGATCGCCAAAAGCATTGTCAATCCTTCCTACAGTCGGCCAGAACTTAGATTCCTCAGTCCAGGGTGCAGGGTAGGCCGCTTGTTCACGGGAATAGGGATGTGACCATTCCCTTGCCATCAGGCTTTGAGCTGTGTGGGGTGCATTTTTGAGTAAATTATCTTGAGCATCAACCTTACCCAATTCAATTTCCTCTATTTCCTGGCGAATCGCTATCATTGCCTCACAGAAACGGTCTAGTTCTTCCTGAGATTCGCTCTCTGTGGGTTCCACCATCATTGTCCCAGCAACGGGCCAAGAAACTGTAGGCGCATGGAAACCGTAGTCCATTAAACGCTTGGCAATGTCATCCACTTCGATTCCGGCACTCTTTTTAAGCGATCGCAAATCCAAAATACACTCATGAGCCACTAAACTATTCGTGCCTTTGTAGAGAACTGGGTAATAAGTTTCTAGGCGATGAGCAATATAGTTAGCATTGAGGATAGCTACCTTAGTGGCTTGAGTCAAACCTCCACCACCCATGAGGGCAATATACATCCAGGAAATCGGCAGGATACTAGCACTACCCCAGGGTGCGGCAGAAATACTGCCAATCGAGAGGTTAGCAGCTTGCAGAGTGTTTTGATCTGAATCTACAGTCGGCAAAGTTTTAGGCAAGAAAGGCACCAAATGCGGCATTACACCAATCGGGCCCATCCCTGGGCCACCACCGCCGTGGGGAATGCAAAAAGTCTTGTGCAGATTCAAGTGACAAACATCTGCCCCAATATCTCCGGGACGGCATAGTCCCACTTGGGCATTCATATTAGCCCCATCCATGTAGACTTGACCACCGTGGCGATGGATAACCTGACAAATTTCTCGAATCGGCTCCTCAAATACGCCATGGGTAGAAGGGTAAGTTACCATCAAGGCGGCGAGGTTTTCGCGATGTTTTTCAGCTTTTGCCTGTAAATCCTCCCAGTCAATATTACCCTGGTGATCACAAGCAACCGCCACTACCTTCAGGCCACACATCACAGCACTAGCGGGATTTGTACCATGGGCAGATTCGGGAATTAAACAAATCTGACGATGCCCTTCGCCTCGATGTTCGTGATATTTGCGAATCACCTGGAGTCCGGCATACTCCCCTTGAGAACCAGCATTAGGCTGAAGAGAAATACCTGCAAAGCCAGTAATTTCGCCTAACCATTCCTCAAGCTGCTGGAAGAGGATTTGATAACCTTCAGTTTGCCAAAGAGGGGCAAAAGGATGAATCTTGCCAAACTCAGGCCAAGTAACTGGCATCATCTCAGCGGTTCCGTTGAGTTTCATGGTACAGGAACCCAAAGGAATCATCGAGGTGGTTAGGGATAAGTCTTTAGCTTCTAGTCGGTGTAGATAGCGCAGCAACTCAGTTTCCGAGTGATAACGATTGAAGACAGGGTTAGTTAAATAGCTGCTGGTACGCCGGAAAGGTTGCTCAAAATTTACACTGTCTAGATTCAGTTCTGCGACGCCAAAATCTAGGGAATCTACAGCCGCAAATATTTTCCAGAGGTCAAGCAAGTCATCAACGGTAGTAGTCTCGTCTAAGGCGATACCCACTGTAGTGGAATCTAAGATACGCAAATTAATTTTATGAGTCTCAGCTTTGGTGAGGATCTCTTCTAAAGTGCGATCGCCTAATTCTACTCGCAGAGTATCAAAAAATGGTTCTGAACCAATGCTATAGCCGAGGCGCTTTAGTCCTTGGGCCAGCATTACGGTTAACTTATGAATTTTCTCTGCTATTGCTTTAATTCCTGCTGCTCCATGGTACACCCCATACATGGAAGCAATTACCGCCAAGAGTACTTGGGCAGTACAGATATTGCTTGTCGCTTTATCGCGGCGGATATGTTGCTCACGAGTTTGCAAAGCTAAACGCAGTGCTGGCTTGCCTTGAGCATCTTTGGATACACCAACAACTCGCCCCGGAACCTGCCGTTTGTAGGCTTCTCGCGTGGCAAAATAAGCGGCATGAGGCCCTCCATATCCCAGAGGAACACCAAAGCGCTGGGTGCTGCCTACGGCAATATCAGCGCCAAATTCACCAGGGGGTGTGAGTAGAGTTAGGCTTAAGGGGTCTGCGGCTACTGTAACTAAGGCTTTAGTTGCGTGAGCTTTGTTGATAAACTCCCGATAGTCGTAAATTGTGCCATCAGTTGCCGGGTACTGTAGCAATGCGCCGAAAATCTCTTGCTCAAAGCTAAAGGTCTGATGGTCACCGATAATAATCTCAATATCCAGAGGTCTAGCACGAGTTTGCAAGACGGCGATAGTCTGGGGATGACAGGCTTGGGAAACAAAGAAGGCATTGGCTTTAGTTTTAGACAAGCCATAACTCATACTCATTGCTTCTGCGGCGGCGGTGCCTTCATCGAGCAAAGAAGCATTAGCGATTTCCAGACCCGTTAGCTCGATAATCATTGTCTGGAAGTTAAGCAGGGCTTCTAGTCTTCCTTGAGCAATCTCTGCTTGGTAGGGTGTATAGGCAGTATACCAACCTGGATTCTCTAAGATGTTGCGCTGAATCACTGGCGGAGTGATGCAATCGTGATATCCCATGCCAATTAATGAGCGAAACACCTGGTTTTTTGAGGCAATTTCTTTTAGCTTGGCTAAGGCGGCGTGTTCGCTTAAGGCTGCTGGCAAATTTAGGGGTTGGTTAAACCGGATAGCTGAGGGAACTGTTCGATTAATGAGATCATCGAGACTAGAGAAGCCTAAGGCTGCTAGCATTTGCTCGATTTCATCAGCATTAGGGCCAATGTGCCGTGTGGCAAAAGCCTCCGTAGTAGCGAGCAATTGTGGGGTAGATAATTGCGGCTGAGACTCAGGGGTGTCTTGAGTGTCTTCTGTTTGTGGATTTGGGTTAACGATATCAAAATTAAGCATATGAAACCTGTATCTGAGGGTTGGCGATGCTGCGCGAGTTGCCAGGGCAGGTAAAATTACTTATTCTTTTGTAACAAACCTTCTCGCAAGAACTCTCAGCACAGGTTAACCGATGTTAAATAAAGATGGCATCAGAGAGAGGAAACTGGAGAAAAAAGACTTTCCTCAGATTTTCAGGATGATCTGGTGGTGATTCCCTTACTCCACAAGGATGCAATCCTTTTGTCCGCAGATACCCTGAATAACTTGAAACGCAGCAGAGATTATCTGGTCGATAGGTTGTATTCGGTTATCTCTACTATTTTCTAGTACACCTAATATTCTTTTAAAAGCTAGGCTTGCAGATAAGACAAGATGTAGTCTTTTAGTAGGTTGGCATTAATATTTGTTGTTGAGTTAAGGCAGGGGAGAGGGAAATTTAGCTTCTTAATATTTGTTGACTCTTGGAGTCCGCTCAGGGTCAATGCTGAGCAAAGTCGAAGCATTGACATATCTTCGTTTATTGGTACTTACCTAATTACATTTAGGTTAATCTCCCAAAGAGATAGTATTGATTATGGCTGAACTCTACTGAAAAGATGGTAACTGGTGTCTTGAGCATATCAGGGCGGCTTAAAAGCACTTATTGACCGCTATAACTAAGAGGTAAAATAGATGGTAATTAACCTACAAAAAGGACAACGCATCTCACTTTCTAAAGAAGCACCTGGCCTTACCAAGCTCATGTGCGGCTTGGGTTGGGATATAGCTAAAAAGTCAGGTGGTGGTATTTTTAGCGCTTTCGGCAATACTCAAAACTACGACCTTGATTCATCAGTTATTTGTTTAGATAGCAATAGCAAAGTGAATAACAGAGCAAATGTGATTTCTTTTAGTAACTTAAGCCACTCATCAGGAGCTATTACTCATTTAGGGGATAATCTTACAGGTGCAGGTGCAGGAGATGACGAGCAGATTGTTGTTGATTTAGCTCGGATGCCAAAAGAAATTGTAAAACTGGTATTCACGGTTAATATTTACGAATGTCTTGCCCGTAAACAAGACTTTGGACAGGTTCAAAATGCCTTTGTACGCTTGGTAAATATATCGAACAATCAGGAACTCGCAAGATATAACTTATCGGGTCAGGAATACCAAGGGATGACTGGGATGATCATGGCTGCAATCTACAAGGATAATGATGAGTGGAAAATGGCTGCCATTGGCAAGGGAGTTAGTGTGAATGGATTGGGGGAACTAGTCAACTCTTATACTTAAGCTAGGGTTGTATATCCAGATAACCCCTACTTCTTGGGGAAATCCACTGCATGTCAATTCGGAATCAAAGTTGTTTTGTAAAAAGAGGTAAGAGTCATGTCAATTAATCTAAGCAAAGGTGAAAGAATCAATCTTGCTAAAGAAGCTCCCGGAATGAAGCTTGCAGGAATTGGTTTAGGATGGGATATCAACCAAACAGATACGGGTTCAGCATTTGACTTGGATGCTTCTGTGTTTATGTTGGGAGCCAATGGAAAAATTCCTAACGAAAAATACTTTGTTTTCTATAACAACTCTGCATCGCCAGATGGTTCTGTTAAATATCAAGGAGATAGCAGAACTGGAGAAGGGACAGGAGACGATGAGACAGTTGAAATCGATTTGAGCAAAGTAGATTCATCGGTTCAAGAAATAATTTTTGTTGTAACCATCCATGAAGCAGAGCAAAGAAAGCAAAACTTTGGGCAAGTCAGAAACTCGTTTATCAGAATTTATGATAATGCTACAGAAAAACAAGTTGCTAAGTATGAGTTAGATGAAGATTTCTCGCGAGAAGCTGCCATTGAATTTGGTAAGCTTTACAAAAAAGATGGTGAGTGGAGATTTCAAGCAGTTGGAGCAGGTTATAATTCAGGGCTTCAAAGTTTTGTAGATAAATATGCTTCTTAGTGGCTATTTGAAAAAGCCTAAATAATAGGACTCTGAACAGAAAGGGGCAATAATCAATGCCCCTTTCTGTCTTATAAACAAACTTAGCTTGATCAGCATAATTTAAGCTGGAATAGACATTCAAACAATATGGGAACTGAATTAATTAAAGGCAGCAGATTTAATCTTTTTCAAGAAGCTCCTGATTTAAAGAAAATTAACATTAGTTTAGGTTGGGAAGTGAGTGATACAGGACAAAATTATGATATTGATGCCTCTGTATTTATGTTAGATGCAGATGGCATAGTTCCTAATGAAAAATACTTTGTATTTTACAACAATTTGAAATCACTGGATGGCTCTTTGAGACACTCAGGAGATGACAGAACTGAGCAAGGAGAAAAAGACGATGAAACAATTCATATAGATTTGCATAAGGTCAATTCTGCAATTCAGGAGATGGTTTTTGTTGTTACTATTCACGAAGCCCAGGAAAAAAATCAAAATTTTAGTCACATTAAAAATGCCTTTATCAGACTTTTTAATCAGGAAACAGGACGCGAGTTAGCTAGGTACGATTTAAAAGAGGCTTTTTCTCAAGAGACGGCTTTAGAGTTTGGTCGGTTGTATAAAAAAAACGGAGAATGGAGGTTTCATGCCGTCGGACAAGGCTATAATGCTGGCTTACAAACTTTTGTAGATAAGTACAAGGTTGAGGATCAACAAAAAGAAGATCAAGAAGAACCTCAAATAGAGACACCTTCAACTAATCCTCAGAATACCAAACAACAGCCTATTGATATTAAGAAAAAGGCAGACATTAACCTTTTAAAAGCAAAAATAGATATTGTCCTTAAAAAGAAAGACATTAATAATGTCGTAGCCAAAGTTGCTTTGGTTTTAGATATTTCTGGGTCGATGCTCCATCAATATACATCGGGAGCAGTACAAGCTTTTGTTGAAAGAATAGTTCCAGTAGCTAGTAGGCTAGATGATGATAAAACCTTAGATGTTTGGTTCTTTGGCTCCAGATTTAAAAGAACTCAATCTGTGAGAGAGGCCAATGTCGATGGCTACATCAAACAACAATGTGGTGAAAGTAAAAGAAGTTTCCTAATTTTAAAAGCACCTGATCTGATGAAGGAATTGGGTTTTGGCAACAATGAGCCTCTTGTTATACGAGATGTAATAAAGAAATACACTCAAGAAAAGCCTAGTAATTTGCCCACATTTATTGTATTTCTTAGTGATGGAGGTGTTACTAATGAGCAAGAAATTAAACAAGCTGTGTTTGATGCCGCTCAATATCCTATATTTTGGCAGTTCGTTGGATTGGCTGGTTCTAACTACGGAATTTTAGAAAGACTAGATACAGTAGGTGGTCGCCTTGTTGATAATGCCGATTTTTTTAATATAGATGATCTAAGCAAAATCACTGATGAGCAATTATATGAAAGACTTCTCAATGAATTTCCCAGTTGGATAAAGGAGGCAAGGTTGAAAGGCATATTAAGCTGAGGCTTGGGTGGTTGTTCCCTAGAATCCCTAAAGAACTTTGCAAACTAAGCTCTCACGCATTTAAATTGGGTATGAGTAGTGACCAAGATGGCTCCACTACAAAGACTTGGTAATCACTGACAATAAGGTTGGAGTAACGAACAGCATACTCAACTATCATAATTTCGTTACAATCAGTAACAAACGAGCAAATAAAATCTCTATCTTCTTGTCAGGGAGATTTTTAACAAAAGTCTTTAGCCGATTAATTCTCCAATATGCCCTTATCGAACACTAAACCCCAGGAATCCGTTGAAGTTGCTACTACGTCTCCAAAACCGTCCTGGCAAATTAAGTTGCTGTACGACGGTGAGTGTCCCTTGTGTGTGCGAGAGGTCAACTTCTTGAGAAAACGGGATGCTGGTCGAGGAAGAGTGACTTTTGTGGACATTGCTGATAATGACTACACTCCTGAAATCCATGGTGGGGTAGACTTTGAGACAGCAATGGGGCGAATTCATGCTGTACTCCCCGACGGTACGATCATCAAAAATGTCGAAGTCTTTCGTCGAGTTTACGAAATTCTGGACATGGGCTGGATCTATGCAGCCACTAAGTTACCTGTAATTGGTTTCATTGTGGATACCTTATACGAAATCTGGGCCGATTGGCGACTGGCGCTAACTGGACGACCAGACTTAGCCACTATTATTAGCGATCGCCAACAGCGGATTGAGTGCGAGACGTCCCAGCGTTGCAGATTGACCGAGGATGATGGATAGACTTTGCCGATGCGCTGAACTTCGTTTCTAGAATTTGAGGGTGAGAATTTACCAAAAGTAGTATTTATCTGTCTCCTAACTCCCAAACTAGCCACAGTTCATTGACAGCGATCATAAATCCACATAGTATCGCCAAGCAAAGGTGCTGTCTTCTCTGAAACTTGATCTTTCCTGTTGTAATAGTCGTGACTGCCTAAACCAGAAATGAAAACAGCATTGGGCGCTTCAACATCAGAACCTATGTAGGAAATGTTGGCTGCTCCTAAATTAGCATCAAAGAAATTGATGACAAATTCATCGGCATGATTCATGGCAAAGAAAGAGCCATAACCATTCGCCTGCACAACGTCAAATTGATAGAGGTTATCTTGCTGAGAATGATTAATTTTTGCAGTAGCACGTAGTGAACCAACTGCTGGAATAGCTTCACTCAAAACTAACTCAAATCCTCTATTATCTGCATCTCGATAGATACTCTTCTGAATACTACATGCTCCTTGGGCATTAACCCGTGGTACTGTCAAATTAACCAATAGAATCGAGAAGCAACTAGCGAAACCAAGAAATGCATACTTCTGCATCACGCTTTTACCTAAAAGAAAATAAACTCAGTTTTATTGAAAAATATCGTAGTTAGACAGGTAATCCGCAAGCACTCCGTTTCTTTTTTAGGAAATCTAACGGTCAACAGGCTTAAAGTTGCTTGAAAAGCTCACAAACCGCCGTGATTTCGCATCTGTATCGAGATTCAGGGATGGCATATGTTTCCAATAAATACCTCCCCAGCTTATAACGGGTCGTGATATGCTGTCATTCAAACCATAAGCAATTCCCAAGTCATGGGCTAGATTGCAGGAAATATAGAACCTACCCATATTAATCTGCCCTTGATTTCCTGCTGTTAAGAAAAAGTCAGCCCCTTGCTCATTTCGGTCTTTGCATGATTGGTAAGTAATCGCAACTGCTTGTGCGATCGCTACATCGTAGTATCGGACTACGCCTCCATCGATAGGTTGTGTAGTGTCGTTCACTGGGATATTTATATGGAGTTCCTTGTACTCTCCTTCTTCATCTCCTTCCGAGAGGAAAGTAATCTCTAAGGGAAAGGGTGCTGCATCGGCTGGGGCAAAAGTCGTCACAGTGGCAGCAGCAATCGCACTGCAAAGTGTTGCAAGCTTAAATTTTGGCTTTTTCATAGTAGCGATTGACCTTTAGGGATTGCAGTAAACCGACACAGCCCCGACAATTAAATTTGAGGCATAAAGTTCAGCTAACTCTGGAATTACAGGCTCTGGGCTAATCTGTGTGTCGTTAGCAATTTCTCTCTGAATCTGTGCGACGGTTACCCCTTGGTTAATTTGTTGGCAAGCATATAACCCATGTCTTACCTTGTCTTGAGTAGACATGACTTGATCGAAACCCAGTTCCACTCCATTTAGTAGCTGGTCAACGGTATTAATAAAAGCTTCATGCTGCGCCCCTGGTAGACCAGATTGAATCATGGGGATTTTTTGAGCGATCGCTGCCAGTGGCGTTAAGGCAGTTACAGTGGTCACAGCGATTACTCTAAAAAGAAACGAGGTCTTAATTTTTGGTATCATTCGTTAGCCGCTTTCGCTTTATACTCCTTTACCCAGTCTGCCCACTCTACGAATAAAGAATTTAGCGATCGCAAACTCTTCACCTGCATGTTGTAAAACCTTTGTAATACAACTATTTGAGGCTTTTTAAAGCTTGAGTTCCATAAATTAAGAGATAATTGCCAGATACCTCCGGCAATTGCGGCAAAAGAGCATTATGCTGAACCTGAAAACTAAATTAGCCTATGGAGTGGGAGAACTGTGATATATTCGGCACTCCTGTCTTAGATAGTACCAAAGTGTAAGTATTCAACCGAATATGTATCAATCAACTAGAAGATCAGGCTAACTTTGGTTTACCTTAGTTGCAGTAATATGCTGAGCAATACAATGTCGGAACAGTTCACAACTCAAGTAAGCGATCGCATTTGTAAGCACATGAACGAGGATCATGCTGAGGCTGTAGCCACTTATGCTAAAGTTTTTGCCGATTCCCCCGATACAGAAGCTGCCCAGATGGTCTCAATTGATGCTCAAGGGATGAATCTCAAGGCACAAATTAATGGGGAATCTGTACCTCTACGCATTGAGTTTGATCATACTCTGCAAGATGCGGAAGATGCGCACCACACATTAATTGACATGCTCAAGCAGACAAGAGGGCAATCGAAACCAAGTACGCCTGCAAGCTAATGATCTAGATTATTTAAACCGCAGAAGAATACAGATTTTTTGAGAATTATCATTCGTCTGCGGTTGCCTATTGGGGATTGGCGGCGATTACTTTTCCCCTTGTCCCCATCGTCAAATTTAACTAATTAACAAGGCAACTTGATAAATTAAAGGAGCCAGTCCTAAGGCTGGAAGGAAAGAGGCTACACGGATTGGAGTCAAACCTAGCAAATTGATTCCCGTCCCTAGAATCATCAATCCACCAACACCTGTCATCAAAAGAATGCGGGGGTCGTTAACAGGGTCAGGCAGTGCTTGAGCCAGCATCCCAGCAACTAGAGAGATGCCACCTTGATAGAAGAGGATCACTAATACGGAGAATCCTACACCAATGCCAAAGCTACTGGAAAGAGCGATCGCCGCAATGCCGTCCATCACTGCTTTGAGAGTAAGCAAAGTATCATCCCCGGTTAGGCCATTATTAAGGCTTCCCAGCAAAGTCATTGGTCCGACGCAAAACAACAAACTAGCGGCGACAAAGCCTTGGGTAAAGCCACCGCCGCCCTTGAAGCGACTTTTGAGCCAGTCACCGACAGATTGGAGTCTCTCTTCAATGTGCCACCATTCTCCTAACAAACCCCCTAACACCATCACCAGTAGTCCTAAGAGTACCCCATCGACTTGACCCACTTGAACCTTCGTCAGGCTTCCCGCCATGCTGAAGCCAATAAACAGGGTAATTAATCCTACTGCTTGGGTGATAATGCGCTGCATCTGCATGGGGAGGCGGTGCTTGAGGAGCATACCCAAGGTAGTACCCAGTGCTACCGTTACCAGGTTAATCCAAGTACCGCTGGTCTTTGCAAGGAAATCGAGAGACATTTTTTGATAATCAGGCAACTACAGCAATATGCAATATCCATCGCTATTGCATAATAGTCGCCTTTTATTTGATGCCAACTAAATTAGCAGATGTTGATCTGCCCAAAGGGCAGCCTGAGTGCGATCGCGCATCTACAATTGATAGAAAATATTTGTCAGGTGATTTTTAATGGTTCCTTCGCTGAGATTAATATCTGCCGCAATTTCTCGATTGCTTTTGCCTTGACCTACACCTCTGAGTTATTCCTTTAGGAGTAGATACCACTCGTGCTTTCAATTATGAGCAAAATTAAGAATATTGTGTTGGTTCACGGTTTTTGGTCAGATGGGTCTAGTTATAGTGAGATAATTTCAACGTTGTCGGCAGAAGGCTACGAAGTAATTGCAGTTCAAAATCCTCTCACTTCCTTAGCTGATGACGTTGCAGCAACGAAGCGTGTTTTGGATCGTCTTGAAGGTCAATCTATTCTGGTTGGTCATTCGTGGGGCGGTATGGTGATTACCGAAATTGGCAATGATCAGCGAGTTTCTGGCTTGGTCTATATTGCCGCGCTTGCTCCTGATGCTGGCGAATCAATGATAGATTTGATGAGTAAATATGGATCTCCATCGCCGCATTTTCAGGAACAAGATGGCTTTATTTGGATTTCAAAAGAAGGCGTACAAAAGATTCTTGCGGATGACCTTTCGGCAGAACAAATAGCATTGATATATGCGACTCAAACTGCGCCATCTGCATCACTACTGGAAGTAAAGGCAGATACACCAGCATGGAAAAATAAGCCAAGCTGGTATATTATTGCAAACAATGATCGGGCTGTTCCACCTGATTTACAGCGTAAATTATCTAAACGAATGCGCGCAACAACAGTTGTTTTAGAATCAAGCCACTGTGCAATGATTTCTCATACAAAAGAAGTTTTGAGCGTTATCAGAGAAGCCGCAGCAAATAGCTGATTCTGGCACTATTGCTGAGTTTCTGAAACTAGGAAAATCAATGCTTCGTTGTGCCACGACTAAGTACATTTTTACCCCCCTAATCCCCCTTATCCTAAGCCTTTGGCGCATGCCCGAAAGGCTTGAGGGGGAACTCTATTACACCGACTCGGAAAGTGCTGTAGGCTTGCCGTCACGAGTTTGCTTACGCACCACCCACACCCATTCGACAAACATTGGCTCAACCGGAAAATGACTTTTGTCATTCCTTTCCATGACTTGAAGCTATGGTGATGGAGCGATCGCTTCGTTAGAGTAAAGTAACGAGTGCTTAAGGGATTAGGAGGTCATTTTATGGAATCAAAACCACGCACTTTCAAAGAAATCACTCTACTGTTTGCAGGGGGGGCTGGCGCTGGAGTAATCATCTTTGCCCTGTTCGGCGGTGTCTGGCAAGTCACTCACTTTTGGTGGGTGATGGCAGCAACTACAATATTCTGCGGTTTATTAGCCGTAGTGTTCCGCCAAAACTTCCAGAAGATGTTAAATGCTTTGATGGACAATGCTCCCTGGATTTAGGAACAGAAGATTAAATATTTCCTGATTTCCTGGCTCAAAAATTCTGTAGGGGGAATTGCGATCACCACGTTTTTCCCGTTTGTCCTCCATGTTGGAATTCAGGCGCGGGTGGGGTCAGTTTCTCAGTGGCAAGAGTGATATCCTATCCCAAATCGAGGTGCAACAGCCTTCCTACCGATCGTGGTGACGCTCTATATCTTTATCCGGTTGCGAGCGCTCATGGAATAGGTCACCATGGGTGATAGACCCTCGATCTCCCTTCAAATCAGGTTCCAGGATTAACTCGTCAACCGTATTTTTCGTAAACCTAGACTGGTCATCAATAGGCTGAAACAGTTATTCAAGCTAAGCGAATAGCCAATTTATCGATAGTAACGCTCTTCTAGCCAGATGAGGACTTCTTCTTCAGAAGCTAAATGAGCCGATCTACCTGTTTTCGGATCGTAGGCGTACCAATAATTGTTGCCAAAAGAGCTTTTTTTATATCTGATTATCGGTTCAGGTTCTTTGGTTAGTACAAAGAGAAACTTTTGTAAGAGTTTGCTTGTCTTTAACCAAAGACTAGCTTTTTTATGACTTACCTCTGTGAAACAATCAGAAGATTTAGCTATTGCTTGATCATCGAAGCATGGGTTTAATTTATTCATTTTTACTATCTCCTTGGGAGATAATTAACAATTTGATGTTTCCTGATAAATACAAGTTATTTTATTTAACCAAAATAATCAAAAACAGTTTTTGATAGCTTTTATGAATAAAATCGATAGATGAAGGTAGCAATTAGCTAATGGTTTCTGCCACAATCCAGATAATGCCTGCACTACTGTCATGAATGGAATTAGCACACACAGGATCAAGCTCTCCCAGCTACGCGCCCTAGTTGCAGTAGCTAGGTACGGTAACTTCAGTGAAGCTGCCTTACAGTTAGAAATTTCTCAATCTGCAGTTAGCCATGCGATCGCAACTTTGGAAAAAGAGTTAGGAGTTTGTTTATTCGCGCGGGGCCGCCAGGGGGCTTACCTGACTACTACTGGTGAAGGAGTAATTAGCTATGCCCAGGAGGTACTCAAACTGTTAGACGGGATGGTTGAGGAGGCAAATTCCCATAAGGGCTTAGAGGGAGGGCGGGTGCGAATTGCCGCTTTTCGCAGTATGGCAACCCATGTTTTACCAGCAATTGTTGCCCAATTCCGCTGTGACTTCCCTCTAATTACTGTCGCTATCACTGAGTATTCAGATTACAGGGATATTGAACAAGCTCTGCGGGAAGGAAGGGCTGACATTGGTTTTATGGAGATTATTGCCAGTGAGCAATTTGAAAGCTGGGAAATTTTTCGGGATGATTATGTTGCTCTACTACCGCCAACGGCTAAGTTGCATAGTAATCAGCTCAATTGGCAACAGTTAGCAGCTTATCCACTAATTGCTGATGTTCCCGGAACGGGTTGTCATCTGAAGGTTTACAATTATCTGCAAATCTCTGACGTGCCTTTGAAGATTGCTTACGAAATTAAAGAAGACTCGACAAGAGTTCAAATGGTAGCTCAAGGCTTGGGAGCAGCAGTCCTCCCTCGATTAGCAGCTCATCCCATTCCCCCAGAAGTGCAAGTTTGTCGACTACCAGTTCCTTTAGAGCGGATAATTGGGGCTACGATTTTAGCGGACGCTCTCTTACATCCTGCGGTATTTGCCTTTTTGGATATGGTTAAAAACAATAGTTCAGTAGTCAGAAGTGTCTCTCTTTGTCAGTCTTAGGGTTGGCTTGTTATTGGCTTTTTTACTGCATTTACGACCACTTATTAACTTTGGCAGAATTTTTGCTTAATGTTTGATTAATTTACGCTCTAAAAGGTAATTTTGCCTAGGTTCGGTAAACCGAAGCAATTGTTTCAAACCAGAATTGTAAAATTAACTGTATCGAATCCTAGTCATGGAAAGTGAGTAGCAATACCCATGAGTTCTTTGCGCGATCGCTTTAATAAATTTACTGGCAAAACTCGATTTGTCGTTTCTCGTTTGTTCATCCATTTAGCTGGAGCAGAGGTAGCGCCACTGCTGGGCATTCTCAATCAGGCTGGTAGGAATGCCATTGAAGCTGACGGTAACCTTGAGGTAGTGGGAGAAGGTCTAGTTGACATTTGCCAAAACCTCCTACAGTTGAGTACCTACTGGCAGTCTGCGGCTAATGAAGGGGATGTTTTCTGGGATGAAGGTGAAGCGGGAGACTACGTTACTGAACTTTTCACTGACTCGGCATCGCGCTATCTGAGTGAACCAGACTATCGGGATCCCTTGCTAGGCGAAGATGAGCCACTGTCTTTACCTGTTACTCGGAACTTGGTGGTGATGATTACAGTAGCCTTTGAGGGGGAAGTTCCTGAACTAGAAACTAATTTGGCTAGTATTGAGGCATTAGAAGACGGCCTAAAAACTTTGATAAATCTGCACTACCAAGAAAAATATCGCGCGGTTCAGATTCACTTTTCTCCAGCGCAGTTAGGCGATGAACTTACCAACGATCAACTGTTGAGCAATTTCCCAGAATTAATTCCTCTCTAACGTAGACTTTAGCTATTAGATGCTAGATTTTAAATTTCATCTGCCATCAACAAGCCAAGTTCTTGGCTTTTCAAGTTGAGCGCTAGTATTTCCCAGAAAAATTGTCGGCACAGTGTTCTAGTTTATGTTGCGTAAATTTATCATTCTTTTCCTGTCCCTGAGTTTATGTTGGACTACCTTTGCTTGTAGTTCTCCTGAACCAACACAAACTCAAAATCGGACTTCTAACACCTCCTCGGCTGTGACAAAGTTAAGTGAGGGAAAATATCCGGTGCAACAAGCCACCTACGATGATTTGAACGGGGAATACTCTCTGATGTTGCTGAATACGCCATCAGGTACTCCCCCAACATTTCGCAGCAATGATTTACAGATGGCTCGTCTCACCGATGAAGAAATTTCAGCGGGAGAAAAGACTTATCTAGAGGTTGACGGTGGTCAAGCGGTGATGCACCTGACCGAAGACTTTCGTATTGAATATGTCCACAACGTTACAGAAACTCAAACTGATCCTCAAACACGTCAGCAAGAAACAGTAATTGTGCGCCAGCAATCTGGCTTTTGGGCTCCTTTTGCTGGGGCTGTAGCAGGTCAAGCTTTGGGAAGTCTATTATTTAGACCTCAATACTATGTGCCACCTGTGTATCAAGCCGGGGGAGTTTTGAATGGTTATGGTGGATATGGCAGCAGCTATGGTCAAGCAGTGGAGCGATATCAAACCCGCTACCAAGCACCACCCCCAGTTGTTCGCAACCGTCAGGCTTTACGAACCACCGGCCGCTTAAGAAACGCAACCTCCTCTAGTCAAAGAGATACCATTCGTAGGACATCGCCAAGTAACAGTCGGGCTACAGGGTCAGGATTCGGTTCAAGCACTCTGCGGCAATCCGACAAATCGGGTTCTGTCCGCAAGAAACCCTCTAGTAGTAGTTTTGGCAGTAGTGGTAGCAGTTCACGCTCTCCTCGACGCTCATCAGGGGCAAGGAGACGGCGCTAAAGCCAGCTTTAGATATAGATAATTTCACATCTTTCCGAGTCCTGCTGAAGAGATTCTTCAGCCAAGAGGTGAGTTGCTCCTAGGTAGTCAACGAGGTTCTCCATAAAGTGGCAGCCGTCGCTAAATGAGCAGGGGGGCCAACCCATTTCCGGCCCTCCCAGAACTTGCCCAGCAATAAAGATAATCTGATGATAAAAATCAGATAAATCCATTGTTTCGATCAGTCTACGTAATTTCAGAGGCGAGGGCGAGATAAAATCCACATCCAGATATTCTGGTTCTACCAGTTCTAAGTCTTCCCAATTGGTATAGGATTGGCGGGTTTCCCAAGACTCTAAGGAGTAGCCTAGAGCAAAATGCATTTCGTCTAATACTTCCACATCCCAAACTTTATCAGCTACTTGATCTAGCCAAAGTTCGATGGTGTTATACAGTTGAGTGTTTGGCAATGAGAGCAGAGCTTCTTTGACAGCGGCAACACGCCATAGGGTCTGAATTTTCATGGTAATAACCTCCTTTGAGTAGATGGACAGTGTACGTAGCGTAATACTTTGCAAACTGTCCATTATACGGCAAAATAAAATACAATTACATTCTTAACTAAATAAAATCCAATTGACCATGGTTGAGATGGTCTTTTGTTGTGATTATCTACACGTCATCGCTGAAGGTAATTTGCTATGATGTAGGGTTGACTTTTTCTTTGAATGTAGAAGGAATGGTCGCTCTTGGTCACTGAGGAGGGTTAATTGGCGCTGCACGTGCCAATAGTTAATTGAAAATTGACCTTTTACACCCATATTCGGCTAATAGTATCACTTTTCCATTTATGCTCCCATCCCCGAATACTGCTTTAATCCCCTACGCCACAGCCAACGGTTCCACACAAAAAACAACACACCCCAAGCCAGCATCACCAGCACACCACGCACCACATTTTCCGGCAACCCAACTAAGATAGATGCTGGGAAGTAAATCAGATAAGGAAATGGTGTCCATAGTGCCACCTGGCGCACTAAGGGAGGAAAAACTTCCAAAGGAGCAATCATGCCCGAAAGAAATAAGTAGAATAAAAACCAGAACTGCTCAATTGCCGTGGCTCGTTCTGTCCAGAAAGCGAAGAGGGCAAAGGTATATTGCATCAAAAAACGCAAGATAAATGCCATTAACGTTACCAGAGAAAACAGCAAAATCTGGCTTAAACTGGGTAACCACATAGCCTGGGGATAGAGCAAGAAAAACAAAGCCACCAAGACTAGGGCGAAGGGTAAACGGGCAAACCTTTCGGAGAAGTGACCCGCGAAGTGGTGCCATACGGGATCAATTGGCTGTAGGAGTCGGGGAGAAAGTCGCCCTTCTAATACTTCTTTTTCAAACTCCCAGATTACCCAAACTACAGTGAACTGGCGGACGAGAAAAACCACGAGAAAATAGCGAATAAACTCTGTAGGTTCTAGTCCAAACTGTCCCCCCTGGGATGCCTTAGCCCAAGCACCCATAAGAATCAGAGGCAAAATGCCCGACAACATCCAAAAAATCAGCTCTGCTCGGTACTCCAGCATATAGGCGTAGTACACCGAGAGGAAAGCTCTGGCTATGGGGATAAATTTTTTCATCAGACTACCCCGGCGCGGAAGACACGACCAATTACTTCTTCAATTGGCGGTTCAGTGACTGTTAAATCCAGCACTTCCAGTTCACTGAGAATCCGGGTAACAGTGCTAGTCAGTACCTGACGCTGCACCAGGAAACGCACTTCTCTACCTTCCACTGCTTCTAGTTCAGCGTAGGTAGATAGCTTGTCATGAGGACATGGCTGAGCCAGTTCTACCTTGACTTCGCGGTAAGGGGCAAAGCGGTTAAGTAATCCTTCCAAAGAACCATCATAAATGAGCCGACCCTCATAAATGAGCAATACTCGCTGGCAAAGAGCGGTGATATCGGCCATGTAATGACTGGTCAAGAGTACCGTAGCACCTGTGCGCTGGTTGTACTCCCGCAAAAAGTCCCGCACCCCAAGTTGGGCGTTGACATCCAATCCAAGGGTGGGCTCATCGAGGAATAGTACTTGAGGCTGATGGAGGAGTGCTGCTAGTAGTTCTGCTTTCATGCGCTCACCCAAAGATAGTTTACGGACTGGCTGAGTCAGCTTGCCTTCTAGAGAAAGCATTTCTGTGAGTTCTCCAATTCGGTGGCGGAACTCTTTGTTAGAAATTCCATAGATAGCAGCATTAATTTTTAAAGAGTCCAGTGCTGGCAAGTCCCAGAGCAACTGTTGCTTTTGCCCCATCACTAAGGTAATCTTCTGCAAGAAGGCTGATTTACGCTCAAAAGGTACATAATCGGCAACCCTCACTTGACCACCAGAGGGATGAATCAAGCCAGTAAGCATCTTCAGTGTGGTAGTTTTGCCCGCTCCATTAGGACCTAAAAACCCCACCACTTCACCAGGTTCAATAGCAAAAGAAACGTCTTGAACTGCTTGCACAGAACGGTAGGTGCGGCGTAGAAAATGAGCTAATGTACCTTTGAGGCCTGGTTCTTTAACTGCTACCGGATAAGTCTTACTTAGGTTTTGGGCGGTAATAATCGACATAGATTTTTAATCTACCTTATGGAGGGCGCTAGGATGTATGGCGAGCGCTAAGAACTGATTTATCAAGCAAATCTTGAGGCAACCAACCCCTCAAATCAGTGGTTTCTGATTGAAGGTGCAGATTGCAGGTTGGCAATTTTCGTCCTTGGTTAGTAGCTACAGCTATTCGTTGACTATGATTAACCTCCCTGGTTACCGTCTTCTTACCCCAATCTACGAAAGTGCTAATTCTCTGGTTTATCGCTCGATCCGAGAAGAAGGTAATCAACCCGTTATTCTCAAAGTTCTCAAAGAAGACTATCCTACACCCTCCGAACTTACTCGCTATAAGCAAGAATATGAAATCACTCGCCATCTGAACCTAGATGGAGTGGTCAAAGCTTATGCCTTAGAACCCTATCAAAGAAGTTTTGTTATCGTCTTTGAGGATTTTGGCGCAATATCCTTAGAACAATTGATGGATGACTCATTAGGGGCTAAGAGATTCTTGTACTTACCTGAATTTCTCAACATTGCCATCAAGACTACGGAGATTTTAGGCACTATTCACAACAGCAATGTCATCCACAAAGATATTAACCCCTCTAATATTGTCCTCAATCCAGAAACCGGGCAACTCAAAATCATCGACTTTGGCATTTCTACTGTATTAAACTGCGAAAATCCTACTCTCAAAAATTCCCATTTCTTAGAAGGCACTTTAGCTTACATGTCGCCGGAACAGACGGGTAGGATGAACCGTTTCTTAGATTACCGCACGGACTTTTACTCCCTTGGCGTCACTTTCTATCAACTGCTGACTGGAAGATTACCTTTTGCCACCAATGATGCTTTGGAATTAGTACATTGTCAGATTGCTAAGCAGCCAGTGCCACTCCATCAGTTAAATCCCCAGATTCCTAAAATTCTGTCGGACATAGTGATCAAATTGATGGCGAAAACTGCCCAGGAACGATACCAAAGTGCTTGGGGAATTAAAGCTGATTTAGAAGCATGCCTAAACCAGTTACAGATAACTGGCAGAATTGAGGCTTTTCCGCTCGGTTCTAATGATATTTCTGACAAGTTTCAAATCTCCCAAAAACTCTATGGACGGGAAGCGGAAGTTGAAACTTTACGGGCAGCCTTTGAGCAAGTAGCGTCAGGGGAAGGGAGGCCGGGGGGATTAGCTTGCCTCCAACTTATGCTGGTGACAGGTTATTCTGGTGTCGGAAAATCAACCCTAGTACAAGAAATTTATCAACCAATTACTGAAAAACGCGGCTATTTTTTAACTGGTAAATTTGACCAGTTTAAGCAAAATGTTCCTTACTCTGCTGTTGTGAGCGCCTTCGGCGGATTGGTACAGCAACTGTTAACAAAAACTGAAGCACAGCTTGAACAATGGCGAGAAAAACTAGGACGTGCTTTGGGTTTTAATAGTCAGGTCATTATTGATGTTATTCCTGAAGTAGAACTGATTATCGGTAAACAGTCACCTGTCCCTGAGTTAGGCGCGGCTGAGTCGCAAAATCGCTTTAATTTAGTTTTCCAAAACTTCATCCGAACATGTTGTAGGAAAGAGCATCCCTTAGTCATCTTTTTGGATGATTTGCAGTGGGCAGACTCTGCTAGTCTCCAGTTAATAGACTTGATGATGACAGATGAGGAGACAAGATATCTGTTTCTGATTGGAGCCTATCGAGATAATGAAGTCAACCCCACCCATCCCTTGATGATGACTCTTGAGAGGTTGAGTAATCTTGGCACAACTGTCAATTTTATTACCTTAACTCCTTTACCTGGTGAACAGATTGGTCGGTTAATTGCTGATACATTGCACACTGACATGGCATTTGTGCAACCATTGGCAGACTTAGTGGTGCGTAAAACTGAAGGCAATCCTTTGTTTGTTAATCAATTTTTGAAAACGTTGTATGCGGAAAAGCTAATAACTTTTAATTATCCTCAATCCTTGACACCTCTAACCCCGCTTAGTGAAGAAGAATTAGCAACAGCAGCAATCAATTCAGCTTCTTGCCAAGAGAGTGGTAGGGGAAGTTACTGGCAATGGAACTTAGCTGAAATTGAGGCAACTGATATCACTGAAAATGTGGTGGAGTTGATGATTAGTCAGTTAAAAAAGTTGCCCGAATCTACACAGCAAATTTTGCAATTAGCGGCTTGTGTCGGTGCTGAATTCGACTTAAACATCCTTTATATTATTTCTGAAAAGTCTCCAGGAGAAATTTTCTCTTACTTAGTTGCGGCAGTTCAATCGGGGTTAATTATAGCTACATCTGATTTAGATAAAAATCTGCTAATTCAAGATTATAAATTTCTGCACGACCGTGTACAACAAGCAGCTTATACTCTGATTGCAGACGAGCAAAAACAAGCCGTCCATTTAAAAATTGGGCGTTTGTTGTTACAGAATAATTCAGCAGAAGCATTATTAGAGAAGATATTTAAAATCATTGGTCATCTCAATCTTGGGGTTGAACTGGTGACTCAACAACCAGAAATAGAAGAAATTGTCAAGCTGAATTTGATGGCAGGTCAGAAAGCTAAGTCAGCCACAGCTTATTCAGCAGCATTTGAGTACTTTAATACAGGGGTCAAACTCCTGATTACAGGTAATTGGCAAAATCAGTATGACTTAACTTTAGTTCTACATCAAGAAGCGACGCAAGCAGCCTACTTAAAGGGTGATTTTGTCCGTATGGAGCAATTGGCTGAGGTAGTACTCAACCATGCCAAAACTCTGTTGGACAAAGTGAAAGTTTATGATAGTAAAATTCAGGCGGCTGTGTCGCAGGGAAAGCTCAAAGAAGCAATTAAGATTGGTCTGAAAGTGCTGGAACAGTTAGGAGTTAGCTTACCAGAAAATCCTAGTCAGTTGGATATTCAAAAAGGACTGGAAGAAACTGCTTCGCTCTTAGTTGGAAAGGAAATTGAAGAGTTAATTAATCTGCCATTAATGACAAAAGCTGAAGCGCAATCAGCTAATCATATCATGTCGAGTATATCTTTTGCTTCCTATGCAGCGGCTCCTAACCTGATGTTGCTCCTACTTCTATCACAGGTTAATTTATCTATAAAACATGGTAATGCAACCTGCTCAATATTTGGTTATGTCGGTTACGGAGGACTTCTCTGTGGAGTAGTTCAAGACATTGAGTCAGGTTATAAATTTGGTAAGTTAGCCTTAAATTTAGTGGAGCGATTAAAAGCAACTAAAAGTAGGGCTAAGGTATTCGAGGTCTTTGGTTTACATGTCATGTTCTGGAAAGAACATCTCAGAGAAACACTACCAATTTTGAGGGAAGGTTATCAAAGTGGAGTAGAAACCGGAGACTTTGAATTTGCTAGTGGTTGTGCTTTTTCTATATGCAATCATTCATATTTTCTCGGTCATGAACTTACGGAACTAGAACAAAAAATAGCAGCTTATAGTAAGGTTATCAGCCAACTCAGACGGGAAAACTACTCGAATTGGACTGCCACATTTTGGCAAGCAGTCCTTGCTTTGCTACAGCGGTCTGACAATCCTAGCAGATTAATTGGTAATGCCTACCATGAGGAGCATGCACTACCCCGTGCTATCGCCACAAACGACCGCTCGGAAATTTACTACTTGCATCTACATAAACTTATATTAGGTTATCTGTTTGGTGAGGATCATCAAGCCATCCAAAATGCTGCAATAGCAGAACAATATTTGGATGGTGTGACAGCACAGATAGCTGTACCGCTATTCCATTTCTATGATTCTTTAGCCCATTTAAGTATCTTTGACGAGGCTTCTCAATCGCAACAAGAAACTTTTCTGGCTCGAATTAATGCCAACCAACAAAAGATGAAACTTTGGGCCCACTATGCACCAACAAATTTCCTACATAAATTTCATTTAGTGGAAGCAGAAAAAGCGCGGGTTTTAGGAGAAAATTGGCAAGCATCAGAATTTTATGAGCAAGGGATTCAAGGAGCAAGCCAAAATGAATATATTCAGGAAGAAGCTTTGGCTTATGAATTAGCAGGTAAGTTTTATTTAGCTCATAACAGAGATAAAATTGCCCAAACTTATCTGCAAGAAGCTCACTACGCTTATACTCGCTGGGGAGCGAAGGCAAAAGTTAAAGATTTGGCAGAAAAGTATCCCCAGTTTTTTGCTCAAAGGTTGTCAAATTCCAGCAATACTACCTCAATAAATTTAACTACTAACTCAAAAACATCTACTGAACTCGATTTGACTAGTGTACTTAAAGCATCACAAACTCTGTCGGGAGAAATTGAACTCAACACCCTGTTGGAAAAAATGATGCAAATCGTTTTGGAAAATGCAGGAGCTCAGATAGGTTATCTCATTCTGCCCTCTCAAGCTAAGCCTGGAAAGGAGGAAAGACAATGGGTGATTGAGGCCTCAGGAAAAGTTGCATCTAATCAATTCCAAGTTCCACCATTCATCCCGATGGAAACAGTAGATGGCAGTAGTGAGCACCCACTGGTGTGTGATGCTATTATTAATTATGTAATCCATACTCAGGAAAATGTTGTTTTAAATGATGCGACTAAAGACGGTAATTTTACTCGTACTTCTTACATCCTTAAACAACAGCCGAAATCAGTTTTATGTATGCCTTTGTTGAATCAAGGCAAACTAATAGCTATTCTGTACCTGGAAAATAATCTGACGACTGGGGCATTTACTAAAGATAGATTAACAGTATTAAAACTCTTAACTTCACAGGCAGTAATTTCCCTGGAAAATGCCAGACTTTATGCTGAAGTGCGCGAAAGTGAGAGGTTAATTAGCAACTACAATCGCAGCTTAGAAAACCAAGTTGCCCAACGGACAGAGGCATTGAGCCAAAGTGAAGAGCGCTTCCACGAAATTGCAAAAACTATCAGTCAGTTCTTCTTTGTGCGGTCAGTTAATTCTGGTCAATTTCTGTACGTTAGTCCAGCCTATGAAAAGATTTGGGGACGTACCTGTGAAAGTCTATATCAAAATCCTCAATCGTGGATCGAATCAGTGCATCCCGATGATCGCGAATTGGTTCTAGGTTCCCTCAAAAAACAGCTAGAAGGAAATGGCGTCAGGCGAGAGTATCGGATTATTCGACCTGATGGTTCAATTAGCTGGGTTGTTGCTGATATTTCCGTGGTTCGTGATCAACTAAAACAACCTCTGCGCTTTGTGGGAATCGCCGAAGACATCACGGAACGCAAACTAGTAGAAGCTGAAATTATCCGCTCTAGAGACTTACTAGAATCAATTTTCAATGAATCTGCAGATGCAATTTTTCTGGTCGATCCGGAAACACTTTTGATCGCAGACTGCAATCAGCGTGCGGTGGAAATGTTTGAAGCTCAACGCAAAGAAGAATTACTCAACACTAAGGGAAACACCCTACAAAAAAAACCTTTTGTAGCAGAAGACTTGAGTTCTATTGCCGACGAAGTAAACCTTAAAGGCTTTTGGAGTCGGGAATTAGAATATGTTACTAAAAAGGGAAACTTGTTTTGGGGTAACTTAGCGGCTAAGCAAATTTATATAGCGGGTCAGGCAATGCATCTAGTTCGCGTTACGGATATTACTGTACGCAAACAGGTAGAAGAAAAACTGCAAGAAAGTAAGCATTTTATTCAACGAGTTGCCGACGCTTCTCCCAATCTTTGGTACATCTACGATCATATCGAGCAGCGTAATGTCTATGCCAATCGCGAAATTGCGGCTATTTTGGGCTACACCCCAGAAGATATTCAAGTAATGGGTTCGGCAATTCTGCCAACGATTATTCACCCTGAAGACCTCGCAAAATTTCCGGAGTATATCAAACAATGGGAGACTGCTTCGGATCAAGATATCTTGGAAATCGAGTATCGGGTGAGGGATTATCAAGGAGAATGGCGGACTCTAATCAGTCGAGAAACCGTGTTCGTGAGAACATCTGAAGGTAAGGTAAAGCAGGTTATTGGCACATCCACTGATATCACTGACCGCAAACGAGTAGAAATAGAACGGCAACAAGCTATTGAAGCTGCCGATACCGCCAACCGAGCGAAAAGCCAATTTTTCGCCAATATGAGCCACGAATTGCGCACCCCCCTCAATGCAATCCTTGGCTTTTCCCGACTGATGAGCAAAAGCCAAAATCTGGCTCTGGAATACCAAGAAAAACTCAAAATCATAACCCGTAGCGGAGAACACCTGCTCACTCTCATTAACCAAGTTTTAGATTTGTCCAAAATTGAAGCAGGACGCATCACCCTCAACGAAACAGCCTTTGACTTATTTCGTCTGCTGGACGAGTTGCAGAAGATGTTCCGACTCAAGGCTGATACTAAGAAATTGCAGCTAGTTTTTGACCAAACTCCTGACGTTCCCCAATACGTGCAAACCGATGAAGTCAAGTTACGTCAAGTCTTGATTAATTTACTCTCTAACGCGATTAAGTTTACCCAGGAGGGAAGCGTTGCCGTGCGGGTGAGTTTGGGCAGAAGGGATCAGGGGGACGAGGTAAAAAATATTTCCCCATCTCCTTCATCTCCTCTGTCTTCCTTGTCTCTTCATTTCGAGGTAGTTGATACAGGTGTTGGTATTGCCCCAGAAGAGTTAGATAGTCTCTTTGAAGCCTTCGTGCAAACACAAACAGGCAAACAATTTCCAGAAGGCACCGGTTTGGGTCTGCCTATTAGTCAAAAATTCGTGGAATTGATGGGTGGTGAAGTTACCGTGCAAAGCCAGGTAGGGTGTGGTAGTACTTTCCAATTTGACCTTAAAGTTATCCTAGCTGATGCCAAGGGGATTACAGCCCCACTTGTGCCGCCTGAGGATCAAGTAACTCTTGCTCTAGATACCACGCCAACTGAGATGGTTACTCTTAACCCAACTGCCCTAGCTGCCTTACCTGCTGAGTTAATAGCTAATCTCTACGGAGCAACCCTTGACGGGGATTTCGATTTAATGCTAGACCTGATTGGACAAATCCGCTCTCGAAATGAGTCCCTTGCCAACGGTCTGGATTGTTTGGCAAAGAATTTTCAGTTTAATCAGTTACTGGATTTAACCCAACCAAGAGACTCTTAAGCGGTGGTGCATTTGACTGACAACACCCAAGCACAGCATACTCGGAAATTAAAAATTGTAATTGATTACATTTAAGTAAAATGAGGGCTTTAAAGCTATGTTTATCTTATGTCACAATTAGGGCAGCAGCTTAGCTGGGGCATCTCAGGTTAACTATTGATAATCTCTCTAGAGAGAATAATGAGCAGTCTTTATCTTTAGCAAAAGCATCTAAAAAGTTAAAGCTAATATAGCTATACTTAACGGTTAGTGAGAAAAATTAATCACAGATAGACAAGAGAGACAATGGGCAGTTTCCAGAATTAATCTAGAATTGCGATAAAGCCCATCTTCAATCCCATTAGATGAACAGTATTAAGTTAGGATAGCTAATTTTAAATCAATTACTTCAACACGTTGATCAAAAACGTGGGGATGAAACTATTAGCCTCTGAAAGATGAGCCAACAATTAACTAGCTGCACCAAAGAAAATATTCTCGTTGTTGATGATACTCCTGTCAATTTATACCTCTTAACCGAGATGTTGTCTGAGCAGGGATATAAAGTGCGAGTCATGCCAGAAAGTTCTCTGGCCATTAAATCTGCCTTAGCTAATCCCCCTGACTTGATTTTACTAGACATCCTTATGCCTCAGATGGATGGTTATGAAGTCTGTAGAAAGCTGAAGGCGAATCAACTAACTAAGGATATTCCTGTTATCTTTATCAGTGCTTTGAGTGAGGGATTTGATAAAGTTAAAGCATTTTCTGCTGGCGGGGTAGACTACATCACCAAGCCATTTCTGGCGGAAGAAGTGATTGCTCGTGTTGAAAGTCACTTACGTCTGAGGAATCAGGAAAAACAATTAGTGAAACAAAATGCACGATTAACTCAGGAGATAGAAGAGCGTAAATTAGCAGAAGAAAAACTTCAAAAGAGCGAAGCAAATCTTATCCAAGCTCAAAGAGTTGCTCATGTGGGAAACTGGGAATTTGATGTCTTCACAGGCAAGATTACTTGGTCAGAGGAAAAATTCCGTATTTTTGGTATTGACTCGACTAAACCAGAACCAACTTTCGCTGAACTGATGGAGATAATTCATCCCAATAACCGCTCACAGTTTGAACAAGCTGTAAGCCGTGCGATCTCTCAAGGAATTTCCTATAAAATAGACTTTCGCATTAAGCGACCCGATGGTGAACTTCGCTATCTCGAATCAAGAGGAGAGCCTGTTTTCAACAACTCTGGGGAAGTTATTCAACTGTTTGGCACAGCACTCGACATCACTGAACGCCTGCAAGCGCAGGAGGAATTGCGGCGAAGTGAAATGCGCGAAAGAGAAAAGGCAGTTCAGCTAGAACTGACCTTAAAGCAATTAAAAAGTACCCAATCCCAACTGATACAAACTGAAAAAATGTCGAGTTTGGGGCGCATGATTGCGGGTGTTGCTCACGAAATTAACAACCCTGTCAGCTTTATTGGGGGCAATCTTTCTCATGCCCGTATCTACTTCAAAGAGTTGATGCACCTCGTCGAACTTTACCAGAAGACTTACCCTGATTCCACACCAGAAATTCAGCAGTTAACTACTGAGATAGACTTAGATTTTTTGGTAGAAGATTGGTCAAAACTGATGCATTCGATGCAAGTAGGCTCAGATCGCATCCGACAAATTGTTCAATCCTTAAAGCTTTTCTCTAGATTGGATCAAGCAGCTCTAAAACCTGTAGATATCCATGAAGGTATCGACAATACCTTACTGATTTTACAACACCGACTCAGAGCCGTGGGCGGAGTAACTAAGATTAAAGTGATTAAAGACTATGGTCAACTGCCAAAAATTCCCTGCTATAGCAGTCAGTTGAATCAGGTATTTATGAATCTGCTCAATAATGCGATTGATGCTCTGGAAAGCCAACGCGCTCAAGGAAAAATTACTATCCAGACTTCAGTGATCACTAGGGACTCAAAGTTAATTACTGAAAAAGAATCTAAAATACATAATAATCAACCAACTCCTACCCATTGCCATCCCATCTCTAGACAGCAATTTGCCGTGATTAGGATTGCCGATAATGGTCTTGGTATGAGGGAGGAAATGCTTCGTAAAATATTTGACCCTTTTTTTACCACTAAACCTGTAGGGAGTGGCATGGGATTGGGGCTATCAATTAGCTACCAGATTATTGTAGAAAAACACATGGGTTGCATCAGTTGTATTTCTGCTCCTGGGCAAGGTACAGAGTTTATTGTAGAGATTCCAGTCAACCACAACAGGTTGCTGATAGAGAATTGTAATTCTCAGCTACGCAGAAATGATCTAGTTACTTCCCTATAGGCAGTTTTCACAATTCCTCTAGGATGACTATATTGCTTTTTTGGCAGGTGCAAATCGTTTCATAATTATTTAATTTTTATAAAACTTGTTGGAAGAATCATGCCATTAGCTAGGTTATGCCGATAATTTAAGATAATAAGCTGCAAGCAGATTTTTTAAGTAAACAAAAATTGAAAATAGCCCTATCTAAGTCAACCAACAATAAACAAGTCAAGTATGGTGCATTTGGGGAAACGGAAAAATCCACACCCAGCCAGATAATATCAGTCTATCAGGAGCAACTGACTTGGCAAGTTACAAAGGTGACAGGGGAAACAACTTCTACCTTCCAGAAGAGTTTGAGCTACTTAAGTCCTCGAACATCTACGGTTATGACGGAGATGACACTCTTATCGGTGGCTTGAGAAATGACGTACTCTCTGGAGAAGCGGGCAATGACTCTCTCAAGGGGGGCGATGGTAATGACTCTCTAGAAGGAGGCTCGGAAAATGATACCCTCTATGGGGGCAATGGCAATGACTCCCTCTACGGTGGTTCAGAACAAGATTCCCTTTACGGGGATAATGGCAATGACTACCTTAACGGGGGAACCAGTAACGACTACCTAGAAGGAGGTGATGGTTATGACTTCCTCGAAGGGGATTCCGGCAATGATTCCCTCTATGGGAATGCTGGTAATGATACTCTCAAGGGTGGAGTCGGTAGCGATTACCTCTACGATTATTCTGGTAATAATCAACTATTTGGGGACTCTGGCAATGATTCCCTTTACGGTGGTTCTGACAATGATATCCTAGATGGTGGAGCAGGGGATGACTCACTCTACGACGACTCTGGCAATGACTTACTGATTGGAGGCGATGGTAATGACACCCTCCAAGGTTATAGCTCTAGCTACGCCATATACGAGTTAGATACCTTAACGGGTGGCGAAGGAGCAGATACCTTTTTACTCGGTCAAGACTATCCTGGTATTTTTTACACAGGAACTGGTTTTGCCACCATTACCGACTTTAACCGCAGCGAGGGCGATAAAATTCAACTCTTTGGCAGTGAAGATGACTACAAATTCACTGACTTTGCGGGCGCAACTGAGATTTACTACCAAGAGGACAAGATTGCCTTGGTTGGACACATTGATGGTGTTCTTTTGCCAGAGGATTTCATCTTTGTGGGCAACGAAACTCTATACGGTGATCAAGGAAATGACTACCTTTACGGTGGCAATGGGGCTGATGTCCTCTATGGTTATGGTGGTAATGATGACCTAGACGGGGGATTGGGTAATGACTCACTCTATGGAGGGCAAGGAAATGACACCCTTACAGGTTATGGTCATAGCTACAGCAGTGACGGTCAAGATAGCCTACAATACGACACTTTAGAGGGTGGCCAAGGTGCTGACGTCTTTGCGCTGGGTAATCCTTATCATGGTGTTTTTTACTCCGGGGCAGGCTTTGCCACAATCACCGACTTTAGCCGCGAAGAAGGGGATAAAATTAAGCTCTTTGGCAACGAAGGCGACTACGATTTTATTGCTGCTAATGGTGGGTTAAAAATTAACCACCAGGGTGATACCGTCGGTTTTGTGGAAAACACGACTAATCTCCTCGTGCCAGATGATTTGATGTTTGTGGCTGAGGAACCCATCTTTATTATTGCTTGATAACTGCAACCGTTAAGGTTCAGTAGTAGGGGTGCGACGTGTCGTGTCCCTACTGTTTTGTGTCGGTTGCGCGTTTAGGCAGCTTGATGATTTTTTTATTAGGTTAGTATTGCAACATTTTTATTTTATCACAAGTAAATAGTAGGACAGAATTCTTTAGTAGGCAATTAATCATTTCCCTCCTCTACAGCAGCGCTTCTTGTACAGAGATAGAGAGATTAACCATTGGCTGAGCATTTGTGTAAGGTTTTGTAAAAAAGACCTGATACCTTGCGTAAGAGTTAGGACTAATACCGAGAAATATATAAGAGCGAAAAACGAACTACGCAAGTAAGCAAACACGACTAACTTCTGTTTTTCTGCCCTGAAAAATTTACTCAAGAATTAGGAGCAAAAACCAATGTCTTACGTTTCTGGAACTTACTACGGCGACTACCTAACTGGCACCTACTACAACGATTATATCGATGGTTATGAAGGTAGTGATACCCTAGTCGGTAGTTACGGTGATGATACACTTGTCGGTGGTTATTATTACCAAGATGGCTACGAGTACGATAGTTTAAGTGGTGGTTACGGTGCTGATACCTTTGTGATTGGGGATTACTACGGTTCCTACTACCAAGGTGGAGGTTACGCTACTATTAACGACTTTAACTATCTTGAAGGTGATAAAATCCAAGTCTATGGTAGTGCCTACAACTATCAAGTTACTCCTTACGGTAGTGGCACAGATATTTACTACCAAGGTGATTTGATTGCTCATGTGGCAAACACCACCAATGTCATCGCCTCCTATGACTTTGTTTCTGCTGGTTACTAATTTGTACCGCTCTTACGGAAGAGATTACCCTCAAAGGTACTGTCAGTATTCCAGTTAGATATCACAATAAAAATATAGGTGATTATCCACTACAAACTAGAGTTGAATAAGAAGTTTAACTTCTGTTACCAAGATAGGTATCAATCCCCAAGCCAGGGATTTTTCTCCAAGGTAATCACTCAATTGTAGGGCGCATTCACTAGCATTAACTCTTTCCCGAAATCACTTCATCACATTAGGAGCAACTTCCATGTCTGATATTATTGGTACTAACTGGGCTGACAACCTATACGGCACTTACTACAACGACTATATTGACGCCAAAGGCGGTGATGATTACGCCTACGGTGACGCTGGCAATGACAACATTTACGGCGGAACAGGTAATGACACCCTCGACGGTTGGACAGGAGATGACTATCTGTTCGGCGACGAAGGTAATGACACCCTGTATGGCTACGAAGGTAATGACACCCTCGATGGTTGGACAGGAAATGACAACCTCTACGGTGAAGCCGGCAACGATACTCTGTACGGCTACAATGGCGATGATACGCTGACTGGTGGCAGTGGCAACGATGCCTTATATGGTGAAGCCGGAAATGATTGGCTTAACGGCTATGGTTACAGCAGCTATGAGTACGACACCTTAAGTGGTGGTGCCGATGCTGATACCTTTGTGATTGGTGATGCCTATAGTGCCTTCTACCAAGATAGTGGCTATGCGACTATTACTGACTTTAACTACGCCGAAGGCGATAAGATTCAAGTCTATGGTAGTGTCAGCGACTACTCCCTAACTCCGTTTGCTAACGGTATTGATATTAACTACAAGGGCGAATTGATTGCCTATGTGGAAAACACGACTAATGTTGTCGCTTCGCTGGACTTTATCTCTGCCTAAAAACCTGTTTAAATTGCCTGGAAGTCGCTGTTTGGTATTGATGATTGCTTTCTCTTACCCCAACTAGCTGATTGTTTCCAGACTACCTGCCAGTGGGGCAATTGAAAGCTAATTGTAAATCTTTAGAGAAGACCATAGAACTATAACAGCCTTTAGCACTTTTCTCAAGAGTTACCACCAGCTCAGCAATAAGTAACATCCGACTTTCAGATACTTAGCATTTCAGATACCGGACTTCTTAGAGAAATCCGGTATCTCATCTTGAGGTAATTTGGCAAGGGAAAACGAGTACAACCCGAGAACAAACAGACTCATACCTGATGAAGATAGTGCCCAGTGCTACTCATCAACTTTGAAGACTCCCACAGATGCTTTTAGCTGCTGCGCTACTGCTACAGTTTGTTGCAAAGATCCAGAAATTTGCTCAGAAGACTTAGAGGTTTCTTCAGAAGCCTGAGTTATCTGTTTGATTAACTCAGTAACTACCTGAGAAGTATCGACCTGAGACACAGTATTTTGGGAAATCGACGCGACTAATTGGTCAATTTGGCGAGATACTTCGAGAATTTGACTCAGATATTGTTTGGTTTCTTCAGCCAACTCAGTACTTTCAGTTACCTCGCTTGTTCCCTGTTTAATCACCTTAGCCACTTGAGTTGTTTCTTGCTGAATTTTTTCGACAATCTGCTCAATTTCTTGTGTAGCTCTAGTGGAGCGCTGTGCTAATTCGCTAACTTGTTTGGCAACTGCGGCAAAACCCTGACCTTCTTTGCCCGCTTTAGCGGCTTCTAAACCAGCATTCATCGCTAACAAATTGGTCTGCAAGGCGATTTGATTAATTAAAGAAACAACCTGGGAAATCTGTTGAGAAGATTCTCCGAAAAGCTCCACTTTTTTGGCAACTGTTGCCACGGTTTCCCGCAGTTTAGATATTTTATCAACCGTTCGTTCTATGGTTTTGGTGCCAGCTTCAGCAGTTATGGTAGCAGTGTGGGCTACTTTTGCTGCACGGTTGGCATAATCAGCTACCTCTTGAATTGAATAAGTCATTTGCTCAACCGAACCCAAAATACGAGTAGTTTCTTGGGCTTGTTTAAAGGCAGCAGTCGCTAACTGACGGATTGCTCCTGAGTTTTCTCCTAGTGAAGCATTAACCTGAGTTGTTGACTTTTTGACTTGCACTGCAATTGCTTGTAGGCTTTCAATAATCATATTGAAAAATACGGCTAGAGTGCTGAAATCATCATCTTTGACTTGGGTGCGAACCGTAAGATCTCCCTCAGCTATCCCTTCAAAATCTCTAATTAGGTCAGAAAGTTGTTCCTGAAGCGACTGATTTTGTTGATGTTGTTGAGTAGAAAACCCCCTGATTTGCTCCATAAGTTGGGCTTGTTCTAGGGCAAACCCAATTTGTGCGGCTAGACTTTTAAGGAGTAATAATTCAGGCTCCTGCCAGTCGCGGCTACCAGAGCATTGATGAGCACACAAGAAACCGACAAGTTGGTTTCTTTGGAAAATGGGAGCAACTAAGCTGGCTTTAATTTGCAGGCTTTCTAGAATTTTATAGTGAGTGGGGGTAAGACCGTCTCGGTAAACATTGTAGGAAATGCCAACTTTGCCCATTCTATAGGCCCCTAAATTTTCAAACTCTACCAGTTTATTACACACAAGTCCCTGAGCTTCTGAGCAACCTGTTACCACTGCTTGTGATCTAATTTCTCCACTTTTGCCATCTGGATTAAAGTGATAGAGTAGCACCCGGTCTGTTTCTAGAGTGTTTCGGATTTCTTCTAGGGAAGTGCTGAGAATTTCTTCTGAGGTGAGAGATCGACGAATGCGGCAGGTAAAGTCTGCTACTAGTTGTGTTCGTTGACGCTCAATTGCCGCAGTTTTTAAGAGAGTAGCTTGCTCAAGAGCAAAACTGACTTGAACTGCTAACTCCTTAAATAATTCAATAGTAGATGTTTCCCAGGTTCGAGTTGTTGAGCACTGATGGGCAATAATTAAGCCGATGAGTTGTTTACCTAAGTGTATCGGTGCCACTAAACTGGACTTAATTTGGTACTGCTCTGATAAAGTAATCTCAGTATCTTTAAGAGTGGCTTCTTGAAGAATATTACTGATGGGCTGGAGATAGCCCCTAGCAAATCCCTCTAGATAACGCTCTTCTGACTCAGGAACGGCTAATTGCCGATCTAACATAGATGGCCATGCTGAGACAACTGACTCATTAAAGATTTTACCCTCTTGGTTGCTGGGACTGAGGCGGCAAATGACTACTCGATCTACTTCGAGGACTTGTCTAATTTCTCTGGCTGCTGTGTTGAAGACTACCTCTGGTTCCAGAGATTCACGCAGGCGCAGAGCAACTCGAGAAAAGGAACTCTCCTGGCCAGCTTTTGCCCTTAGTTTCAAAAAGCTCTTGTCTCCCAAGCAAAGTGAGACTTGCGCGGCCAACTGTACCAAGAAATCAATGTCTTCTGGTTGCCAAACTCGTGGTTGGTTACACTGATTAGCAATCAATAAACCTAGTAGATGATTATTTTTGAGAAGTGGTACTACTAAGTTAGCCCTGATTTGATATTTTTCTAACATTTGAATGTGGCAATCTGCCAAACCTGCTCGATAAATATCATTGATGGCACAGATGCGACCATTTCGATAAAGTCCTCCCTTGCTTTCTTGCAAACAAGTATCAGTTATTTGGTCGTGAAGTGATTTGGTATATCCAGGAACCACAGATTCGGCTGTGATCGTTCCGTTTAAATCAGCATCAAAGTTATAGATCATCACTCGATCTGCCTGCAAGATTTCTCGCGCTCCTTCGACAGTTCGCTGATAGATGTAGTTAATATCTAGTAGATCTATATGAGAGGCAATATCTCCAAAAAGCTGTGCTTTTTGAGATTCAGGGTGCTGCTTTGAGATGTTGAAGCGGCTAGCTAATGAGCTGATTGCTCTTACTCCCAGGAAAGTTGTATTTAATTGACTAGTCATGATTTGGCAGCTATTTTAGGTTAATTTTTTGTTAGTTATTAGTCAACTTTGCTGCTGATAATACCCTGTTAATAATTGATTTGTACGCCATAACAGACTGCTCTTCTATGCGTAATTAGCTAGTCAAAGTCTGGCAAACTTGTGGCAAATAATGCTTACTTAAACTCTCTAGACTCAGGTTGTTAGTGAGGTTGGTAGTTAGTAAATCGCCTGAAAGAGAAATTTAATTTATTCAGCGAGCAACAAACAGTTGACTTATGGTTTTTTTGGGATGCACTAATATCTTAGTTTTAGTATCGCCAGTTTTACTTCCGTAAAGATACGCAAATTTTTTCTGATTTTTGTAGCGACCACCTTTAGATATATGATAATCGATGTCGCTTGGTAAATTAGTTAAGCTTTGTTTAAGTTTTAAGTTTTATTAATTATGCTGATAATTAACATAGATAAAGGCTAATCTTACTTTTAATTAGGTGACCATGCTTCTCTGGCAGTCTTAGATGATCTGTGAGCAAGAAAAACACAGATAGACACAGATATGTAGCAGCACTTTAACAATTCGATTTTAATTGTTATAACTGCCAACTATTCAGATGGTGTTTTAAGGCTTCGACGTTCAGATAATCGAGGGCAAAGGCTTTGCGTAGCAGATTATTGGGGATAAAATCATCATATTTTTGCCGTTTGGCTACTTCCACAGAGGCAAGTAAGTCATCTGCGGTTAAGCTTTGTTTACGGAAGCTATTAATCTCTGTATAAAGCTTTTGGCATTTATCTTCTCCTAATTTAACAATTAGAAAGTAGGGGGACTTACCTTTAATACTTTTGATGTCCAGAGACTGCCTCACACAGGAGTTAAGGTAGCGTTCTAAGGTGTTATAGGTAACTGTCCCCATCCAAGGAAAGATACAGCAAAGATCATCGGCAATCGGTAGTAGATAATCTTCTGCCAATCCCGTAGTATGAGCCAGTTGACGAGCAGCTTTGAGGCGTTCTTTTGCCTGATTTTGCAAGTAAGGATATTGAGTATCTTCTAAGAGAACTTTTCGCATTCGCGAGAGGATTTTCGTATCAATGCTACCACTACTACTACGCCAGGAAGTATTAGCCAATCCGGAAACTTCTTTGACAAAGATAATTTTGCTTTTGCGATCAATATCGATGGCTTCCCAAGTTTTCCCGGCTAGGGCAAAACAATTCCCGGCTGGTAAAGGCATCACAATGCTACCAATTTCCCGAAATTCCTCTCGGACAATGTATTCCAAATTATCGGGAAATACGGCATAAAAGCGGAAGTTGCGAACAACTTTTTCTCCCGTTAAACCAATAATTAAGCCACCTTTTTCCGTGAGTTGGAGATGGTCAATATCTATCCAATAACGCAATAGTTGCCGAAAATCTTCCTGGGAAATGGCCGCGAAACTGGGCAAAGTTAACACTTGTTGAGCAAGAGCCACGGGTGATAGTTCTCCTACTGACCCTAAAATGCTCATGGTCTGATGGTACAATAAACTCAAGGGATATTTGACAGGTTCTATCGGCTCAATCCAGCGTTCTTCTAAGTAAAGCTGAATGATGGCAATACACTGCAACAATTGCCAAGGTATTTGTTCAGGTAGCAATTCTTCCCCCAAAGGTTCGGCCTCGGTACACACAAACCGCATATCTGCTGGGCTACCTCGCCTACCAGTACGTCCCAATCGCTGCAAGAAACTGGAGACGGAAAGAGGGGCATTTAGTTGAATCACCCGTTCTAATTGGCCAATATCGATGCCTAATTCAAGGGTTACGGTGGCCGCTGTTACAGCCGGGGCAGTCTCACGCATTGCCTCTTCTGCCGCTTGTCGTAAGGGGGTGGCAATGCTGCCGTGATGGACGTGATAAATGTCGGGTAGTTTGTTTGCCTGGGCAATTTGACGCAAGTTAGCAACAACTAATTCTACCTCAGTGCGATTGTTCGCAAAGATTAAGCACTTGCGAGATTTGCTGTAGTTGAAAATGTATTGATAGTAAGGATTGCTGGCTGATGCCTCTTCTTTAGTAAGATAAAAATGTTCAACTGCTAGCTGAACTTTACGCTGCCCTCCCTGAACTTGGGGAGTAATAACTTGTCTATTAGTTCCTGATTGCAACCATTTTTCGGCTAAGGAGTAATCCCCCAGAGTTGCTGATAAGCCAATCCGACGCGGTGCATTTTCTAAGTATCTGGAGAGACGTGCTAGTTGGCAGAGAATTTGGCTACCGCGTTCAGAACCCATAAAGGCATGGATTTCATCAATAATTACAAACCGCAAATCTCCGAACAGGCGGGTTAGTTCGTCCGGTTGGTTGATTAACAAGCTTTCTAGGGATTCGGGCGTAATTTGCAATACGCCCTGGGGATTTTTTCGTAGTTGTTTTTTCCGACTTTGAGAGACATCACCATGCCAAGCCCACACAGGAATATTAGCTTCTTTTAGTAAGTCGTTGAGGCGTTCAAATTGATCATTAATTAGGGCTTTAATCGGGCTGATGTAGAGTACTCCAATAGTTGATGCAGGGTTGTGGTGCAGTATTGTCAAAACTGGGAGAAAGGCAGCTTCCGTCTTCCCGGAAGCAGTGCCAGCAGACACCAAAAGATGAGCCTCAGTATCAAGAATTACCCTAGATGTTTCGATTTGGATTTGTCTTAATTCAGTCCAGCCGTGGGTGTAAATGTATTCCTGAATAAAGGGAGCAAGTCTGTCAAAAGTCTGCTGACTCATAGAAAATTATGCGTCTATAAATAGAGAAATCTGATTTATTAAACTCTTCTCATACCCAGAGAAATTATTCACGATCATCAGAAAGTAAGCCTAAAAGTGGGCCAAGGATTGCACCAAAAACAAAACCTCCAGCGTGAGCCCAATAGGCAATACCACCACTTTCTCCAACGTCAGTCTGTATGCCTAAACTAGCAATACCGCTGATTGCCTGCTGTACAAACCACAAACCCAGAAAAAAGATGGCTGGTATATTGTAAAAGGTGACAAAAGGGCCAAGGAAAATTAAAGTCCGGATACTGGCCTGAGGGAACTTGAGAATATAAGCACCCATAACACCTGCAATCGCACCACTAGCACCTAGGGAAGGGATACCTGATTGGGTGGAGAAAATCCACTGGGCTAAAGCTGCTAAAACACCACAAGCAAGGTAAAAGATGATGTACTTGATGTGACCGAGTCTGTCTTCAATATTATTGCCAAAAATCCATAAAAACAGCATATTACCGATGATATGCATAAAACCACCGTGCAGAAACTGGGAAGTTACCAATGTCAGTGGTTCTGGTACTGCTTGATTTACAGGCATACCGCTGAAGCTGGCGGTTAATTCTTTAGGAACTAGGGCATAAAGCTGAAAAAAACTATTTAACTGAGGTTGACTTAAACTCAGTTCATGTATGAACACCACGATGTTGATGGCAATTAGCGCGTAAGTCACATAGGATGTACGGCTGGTGGGATTGTTGTCACTAATGGGAAACACAGATGTTGTTCCTCTTTATCTAAATAAATGAGAAAAATTAACCACAGATGCATACAGATGCACAGAGATAAAATAGGCAGATTTCACTGTTAATCTAAAATTGCTATAGAAGGCAACGAATTCAATGCTCAATAATATCGCAAGACGGGTTTAAGTAATTAGTTTTGTATCATAAAGTAAACTCAGCAAATTCGCTGTTTTCATCCTTATCTGAATTTGTCTGCCCACTACTGGAGTGAAAATTTGAATTATAGATTAATTCTTTGAAAGTTACTTGGGGATTTTGCTGGAGAATATTCAAAACACTAATTAAGTCTCGGACAACTTCTCTTGGTGTCAAGAGTTTTTCAGCCCCTAAACGGCTAGCAAGCACTTGCTTAAATTCTGCTAATTCTTTAACCGAGAGGGTTTTTTTATACTTGTAATGAATACCATGAACTTGGGCTAAGCGTCCTAAAAGCTGGGAGAGTTCCTCCGTTGTTAAGCTTTCTAGCTCAATCACAGGTGAGGTAGTATCTTCATAGCCAGAATTATTAAGAAAACGGCTTTTTGCTAAGCGAGTTTGCCAAGCTGCTTCACTTTGCAATCCCCGGCGTGAATCTTCTAAAAACTGAGGCGTTCCCCCAATAATAATACCCAGGTGTTCTGCCTTACCCTGCATCGTATCATTGAATATTGCCAGTAATTTGTCGTAGTTACCTTGACGAGAGCCAGTATGGGTAATTTTATACAAATGCACAGCTTCATCTAATAGAATTAGTAGCCCTTTGTAGCCAATATCAGCAACAAATCTGGCGAACAGCTTAATATAGTCGTACCAAGTCTCATCATCAATAATTACTCGCACTCCTAAAGCTGACTTGGCTTCAGTTTTATTAGCAAACTCTCCCCTTAGCCAGCGCAAAGCGGCATCTTTTTTATGATCATCATCCTCGCGGTAGCCACGCCAATAAGCAGTGATTACGCTGGCAAAATCAAACCCATGGACTAATCCTTCTAAATGATTGACGACTTCGAGAATTTTTGATTCTACTTTGTCATCAAAACCTTCATCCTTGTGACGTAGCCCCGTTTCTTGAGCAACTTGAGCCAAAATACCACTAATCCATTTTTCCAAAATTAGAGCGATCGCACCGCCATTAGGATTAGTTCTTGTGGCAATATTTTTCATCAATTCTCGATAGGTTGCTACCCCCTGATTTTTAGTTCCTGCTAGTCGCCTTTCTGGTGATAAATCCCCATCTGCTACTACCAAACCTTGCTCCATTGCTTGATTACGAATCAACTGAAGCATAAAACTTTTCCCGGAACCGTAACGCCCGATAATGAAACGGAAAGCAGCACCACCATCACTAATATTTTCCAAGTCTTGTGATAGTGCAGCCAATTCTTTTTCTCGACCAACAGCAATATGTTCTAAACCAACTCTGGGCACAACTCCGGCACCTAGAGAAGTGAGTAATGCCGTAGATTCTCGCTTGTTAATTTTGAGATTTGTCATTTGCTTTAAGTGTTTATTCTATCGAGATGATACTTCTGTTATAACCTACACCAATATCGGCAAATTAGTCATGATTTATCCTGGCAATAAGCTGCATTTGTATATAATTAATATTTGCACAAACTGTTTTATATTTTATCTTTATTTATACTATCTTCGTAGACCCTGATCATTTGCTGTAAAGCTACTAAATATTCATGATCGGCAATCACTGGAGGATTAGAACCTGGCTCGATTAGCAGATCACCAACTGTATCTAAAGCACGTTCATTGATGGAATCAATTAATAGTTCAGGCATAGTAATCTTTTCTTCAGCAATACTCTTGATAGTTGCCAGGGGATTGTCTTGTTCTGCTACAGCTTTGAGAATCTTCACTTCGTGTTCAGGGAGCTGTACCATCAAATTAGTCCATTCTAGGGGTAATTCTGTGGGAAGCCTTGAGTTAGTTGGGGCAGTTTTCGTAGAGTCATTGAAATTGATCAAGGCAAATTTATGCTGTTTTATTATTGCCTCAAACTTGATTAATTCCTGTTGCAGTGTATCCTTGTTTTTTTCTTGTTCTGTAATTTGAGCTTGCAGTTGGTTGAGTTCTGTTTGTAAAGAGTGTTTGTGATTTTCTGCCCTCTCTAGTTCTGCAACTCTTACTGAAAGAGTTTGGCTAAGTTCTCTTTGATGCCTTTCAAAAGCTTGAATTTCTGCTTGCAGTTCCTGGGATGCTTTGATCGTTTGTTGTTTTTGATTCTGGAGAAGGATTAAGTCATGATTTAATAGATCTCTTTGGCTATGCAGTTCTGAGACGCGGCTTAATAACTGGAGGCGTTCTGTATATAAATTACTGATACTAGCTTCTAATTGCTCTGTTGTCGTCTTGACTAGAGAGAGTGTGTCATATAGTTGCTCTTCTTCTTCCTCAAGTTCCTCAATTTGATTTATTAGAGAATATTTAACTAATCTCTCCTGATTGGTGCGTCTTTTACTGGCAACTATTACTCCTGTATAGCTAGCCGGAACCGCAATTAAACCAGTTAACAGTGCCTGCTTGCCATCTCGGTTTACGATGAATCCCAGGATAAAGCTGACAGCAAAAGTAATGACACCGATAGTCACCTGATTAGCTAGCTTAGGGGATTGCATTAGCTGTACTTTGAAGCATCTATAGCAATCCTAAATCAATTGCGAGAATTCCCTATTTTATCTCTTGTGTATCTCTTGCCCATCTCTGGTTAATTTTTCTGATCAATTATGGAGAAGAAGGAGATAACGGAATAAAAATAATCAGTAAATTCTACAAATGGTAATTACTATCAAAAATAGCCAACTCAGCTCTCAAAAAATCCACAAATTGCCTTGCAGTACGCCCCGAACGCCCATTATTACGGGTTGCCCACTGCAAAGCGCGAAACACTAACTCTTCCTCTGCAAGATTGATCCTAGCTTGTGTTGCTAAATGCCGGACAATAACTAGATAAGTGTCTTGATCCGCTGGTTCAAAAGTCAGGGTCAAACCAAAGCGATCGCTAAAAGAAAGCTTCTCCTGCAAAGTATCCCAAACATGGACTTCATCATGATCTTGGGGACGGGGGCGCTCAGCAAAAAACTCTCGTACCAAATGACGTCGATTAGAGGTGGCGTAAACTACGACATTTTGCGGTCTTTCCATGATACTCCCTTCCAAGACAACTTTCAGAGCCTTGAAAGCGTCATCATCTTCTTCAAAAGAAAGATCATCTACAAAAATAATAAACTTCTGAGGAGTATCCCGCAATTGCTCAACAATTACTGGTAGATCTTGCAAGTCAGATTTCGCCACTTCAACTAAGCGCAATCCCCGCTCACTATATTTTTGTAACAGAGCCTTGACTAAAGAAGACTTGCCAGAGCCACGACTGCCATAGAGTAGGACATTCAAAGCCCGATATCCCGCTAGTAAAAACTCTGTATTCTGGACTAAAGCCTCCTTTTGAGACTGATAACCCACTAATTCCTGGAGAGCGATCGCATCAGGGTGAGCAATACCAATCAGTTCTCCCGAATGCCAGCGCAAGGCAGAATACTGGGCAAATTTACCTGTGCCATGCTTGCGGTAGTAAGCAACCAAATCTTCTAGTGCATCCGCCCAATTTTCGCGCTTCTGGAGTTTTTCTCGCATTGAGACGAACTCTGATAAACCAACATACTGCTCCTGATGCCAATGAGCAGGAGTGTGAGGCAGATCAGAGATTTCCTGTACCCAGACAGCCATTTGTTTGCTACTGCATTGGCAAAGACTCTGCAAGGCTTGCAAATCCTGCTTGGCCGCAGTGACTAAGGCAGGAGGCAAATCCCCCAGGGGTGTTGACTGAACTTGTCGAGTAAAAGGATTATCATCTTGAAGGACTTTACTCAGTAGGTAGTCTGGCCAGCTTTGGTTAATCTCAGCTAGGGCTTTAAACCACTTGCCATAAGCCATCAGACTATTTAATCCCTGATGATCGCTGTGACTGAGAGCTTGCAGCAGCTCAACAAAACCAAAGCCGACGGGGCCACACAAGACACATTGATAAAGTAGCAGAGAAGCCAATTGACATTCGAGTAATTGAATTGAGGCAGTAGTTGAGATAACCATTAATGAGCTAACAGTTAGATTATGGGGGTGTAATTAGACAATATTTAATCTTTCCATGTAATGGCACAGCATGAGCGTAGGGAAATCTTACTCCTTTTCAGAAGAGAGAATCGCCTGACCTCAGATAGACTTAAAACGTTGAACTAGGTATAGCAGTCAATGATTGATCAAAAAAATTAACCACAGATGGACAAGAGATCAAATAGGCAGTTTTTACAATTCATCTAGCATTACTACAGCAGTGGTTTAGAAACTAGACAAGAAACAAATAATATGTATGTTGCAAATACTTAGTGGATTTGGATTTCTCACAGGGGCAACCTACCCCCTGCGAGTACTAGCAGTTCTGAGGCGCGCACCTCGTCTGTGGAGCTATTTGGCGATACCGATTTTGGTGAATGTTGTAGTTGGAATTGCCCTCTATGCCGGGTTACTCCTTCCTAGCTTGCGGGCCACCGAGGAGCTGGAAATAAGTCTGTCTAATCGTTTAGACAGCCTTCTAGTTAACCTTCCCGCTTGGCTTGGTTTTCTCCGGTTTCTCTCAAGTGGCGTTGATTTCTTGCTAGACTTTCTGCTGATAGTGCTGCTATTTCTCTTCACAGGCTTCTTGTTGGTACAATTTGGCACCCTCCTCGGTGCACCCTGGTACGGTCAACTCTCGGAAAAGATGGAAGAACTACGTACTGGTAAAGTAGAGATTGTCGAAGTGGGCATCTTCCGAGATATTGGGCGAGCCATCCTGTTTGAATTGAAAAAACTGGGGCTAGGGATGGCAATTGGCATACCACTACTAGTACTGAACTTGTTACCGGGTTTGGGGACATTAATGGCAACTATTGGCGGTGTCACACTTACCGCAACCATTATCTGCCTAGATTTTTTAGATGGCCCTTCCGAACGCCGACGCTTGAGTTTTCGTAAAAAGTTATCTATTGTCTTAACAAGCTTACCAGCCAGTGCGGGTTTTAGTCTGGTGTGTATGGGGCTAATCACGATACCCCTGCTGAATCTGATCACGATTCCTCTGTGTGTGGCAGGTGGCACACTCTTTTGGTGCGATCGCGTTTATCCCAAACTCCCCAAAGCTGGCTCCCAGGGGAAACTCAATAAAACCTCAGGAGTTCCAAATCCTTAGTGCAAGAAGGTAGGATAGAAAGTAATAAGCATGCCCTTGAGCGGAGCGAAGGGTAATAAGCATGCCCTTGAGCGGAGCGAAGGGTAATAAGTAAGTTGCACAATTAGATGAAATTAGTATTACCACGCTTCACTAGTGGCTCACCTTGCTATCTTTGCTCCCCCCAGGAGAGTGTGACTCTAAAAGTAGTACCTACTCCAACTTCACTCTCCACCGTAATCTCACCTTGATGCAGTTCTACGCACTGCTTGACAATTGCTAGTCCCAATCCTGTTCCGGGAATCTTGCCAACATTAGCGGCTCGATGGAAGGATTCAAATAATCGCGGCTTGTCTTTTTCCGGAATGCCAATTCCTTGGTCTTGAATCTGAAAAGTTACCTGTGAAGCTTGACAATTTACTTGGCATTCAACTGTGCTGCCTTTAGGGGAATATTTAAGGGCGTTAGAAAGCAAGTTAGTCAGGATCTGTCGCAGTAATTTTTCGTCAACAACAGCAGTTTTACTTCCTTGGTAAGTAAATTCAATCTGGTGTTTGCTCTCGGTACTTAGTTGTAGCTCATTAATCAATTCACGGCACAACTTTTCCAATTCTAGCTGGACTGGTTCAAACTTGAGTTTGCCAACTTCTGCCCGACCAATTAGCAGAACATCATCTAAAAGATTGTCCATTTTGTTGACTCCAGCACGAATGCGCCCAAACACCTCCTGTTTTTTCTCTGCTGACCAACTGCTGCTATAGCGTTCTAAAAGTTGGGTCAACCCTGAAATAGCATTTAGAGGATTGCGAAATTCATGGGAAACCATGGCAACAAAACGAGACTTAAGTTCATTGAGTTCTTTTTCTCGTTCGAGTGCTTGACGAGTGTCTAAGTCCGCCTGCTTGCGCTCCGTTATATCTTCTACAATGCCAGCAATGCGCTCAAGTTTTCCGGAATCACTTTTGATGGGAAAAGCACGACTTTCTAGCCAACGAATACCTTTTTCTGGATGTACGATGCGGAACTCCTGAGAGCTGAACTTACCTTGCATCTCAATTTCCAGAGAATCTCTGACAAGCTGTTGATCTTCTGAATGAACTGTATCTAGCCAGGACAGAGGCTGCTCCTGAAGACTCTGAGAGGTACGACCCCAAATTGCCTCATAGGCTGGACTGACATAAAGCATCTGAGTTTTATCAGAAGAGGTAAGCCAGAAGACTTGATTGATATTTTCTGCTAGCTGTCGGAAGCGCCAATCACTATAACGCAGTGCTGCTTCTGTCTGAATGCGTTCTACAATCTCATGCTGGAGTTGCTCATTGGTTGCTTTGAGCTTTAAAGACATCTCTCGCGATCGCAACAGCACTCTCAACCGGGTTTTTAGCTCTTCTTTCTCAACCGGGAGCTTAATTAACTCGTCAATAACGTACTCTAGACTATCCGTCGCCATCCCCACCTCTGGACGGGAAGTAATCAAAATAAAGGGGAGAAAAACTGGCTGTTGACTCTCTCGTCTAGCTTTAATTTGCTCCCGCAGCTGTGATAAACCAGAACCATTGACGATGCCAAGGTCAAAAGACTCAGCTAATAGTCCCGGAGCCTGGGCTCCGAAACCACTTTCAGCATCAGGCCGCAGTACCTGATAAGAATCTGCTAGCAATTTTGCTAATAAGCGGCAGTTCTCTATGTGATCTATTAGCAATAAAATGCGACCCACATCGACTGCCTCAGCCCACTACTAATTATTTTCCATCATTCTCTCATCTTTAGGGGGTGTACCTATGCCTAACTACGGGAAAACTTTATCGGTTATACTCAATCAACTATAAAGTTTTGTAACTGCTAGCGCAATCTCTTGAACTTGACCAGAAAAGTCTACAGAGGAAATCGTTAAGTCCTCCTATCACCTAAGGTTCAAGGAAGTTTTTAGCCATGGCAGACTTTAATAATGACGGTTTTGATGACCTCGTAGTGGGTGCTCCCGGCGAAGCTCCAGGAGCCGATCCGCAATCAGGATACGGGTTTGTGTTTAAGGGTTCTGCTACTGGTTTAGTAGCTAGTCAAGGACTCGATCAAGCAGGACTCGGAGCCAATGAAAATGGTGATAAGTTCGGTGCTACCTTGGCGACAGGAGACTTCAATAACGACGGTTTCGATGACTTGGTAGTGGGTGCTCCCGGCGAATCTCCAGGAGCCGATCCACAATCGGGATACGCTTTTGTCTACAAGGGTTCTACTAACGGCTTAGCGGCCAGCCAAGGACTCGATCAAGCAGGACTTGGAGCCAACGAAAATGGTGATAAGTTTGGCGCTGCCTTGGCGGTGGGAGACTTTAATAATGACGGTTTTGATGACTTGGTAGTAGGCGCTCCCGGTGAAGCTCCAGGAGCCGACCCACAATCGGGATACGCCTTTGTCTACAAGGGTTCTACTACTGGTTTAGTAGCTAGTCAAGGCCTCAGTCAAGCAGGACTCGGAGCCAACGAAAATGGTGATCTCTTTGGTGCCGCTTTAACGGTGGGAGACTTCAATAACGACGGTTTCGATGACTTGGCAGTAGGCGCTCCCGGCGAAGCTCCAGGAGCCGATCCGCAATCAGGATACGCTTTTATCTTCCATGGCTCTGTGAGTGGCTTAGTGGCCAACCAAGGGCTTGATCAAGCAGGACTTGGAGCCAATGAAAATGGCGATTTATTCGGTGCTGCACTGCCTGGTAGTTCCAGCTTCACTATTAATGAGGAACTGAATCTGTTTAATATCGCACCTCCCCCTCTTGCAGTTTCTCTGTAGCTTGACTAAATGAGGATATTGGTAATCAGCAAGTAATCGTTCTCGATTCTCAAAGAACTACCCTCCAACCAAAATAACCAGGTTGATACGCTAAACCTTAAGAAACTCCTAGCTGGATGAGCAACTAGGAGTTTTCTTTTAGGGGTAAAGGAGTAGGTTCTAAAATAAGAAAATGCTTTTTCATTTTTTATTGTTAAATTTTCACTGATCAGCAAAGATAACCAGGGTGTTCTATGGGTAATTATCAACAACAATTTAAGCTCATCTCAACATGCAAAAATGGGAATATCTTACTTTCAGAGCCACAATTACTCAGGTGGGTTACCTAAGGATAATTATCGAGGCGGAAGACCCTAAACTGACTCAAGCTCTTCAGGGTAAAGGAGGAAAAGAAGGCTTAGACCACTTAGGGAACGAGGGTTGGGAGTTAATAACTGTTTTAGAAGACGCCGGATCATCATCTCTGATTTTCTTTTTTAAGCGCCCTCAAGTCGTACTGCCGATAAAATCCGATCTGAGAGTAAACTAAAATTGTTGCTCTCTGAGATTTTTGCCCCAATAGTTTCAAAAACCTATCTATCCTCCTACTAACCCTTGTCTTGGGGTGTGGGGTTTTCGGTGCTTCTACTGATGGTTCGTACCTCTAAATTAAAGTTTGACCGAGGAACTCTAATTTTACATCCACCACCCCGAGGGAAAGCTTGGGTGGATTATGCTACTTGGGATGACCGCATTGAGAAGTTTCGTATCCCTGGTATGCACTATCGTCTACTGGTGGAAGCATTACAAACAGAGGGGGCTAATTTTGTTGATGAAGCCAAGGAATTTGCTCCTTTAGAACTAATTTCTCGCTTGGAAATGGAACCTTACCCCCACCAAAGTGAGGCCCTCTTAGCCTGGAAGCAGGCGGGACGCCAGGGAGTTGTTGTGCTACCTACGGCTGCGGGTAAGACATATTTGGCTCAACTGGCAATGCAAGCCACACCCCGCAGTACTTTGATTGTGGTGCCAACGCTGGATTTAATGCACCAGTGGTATGCTCAACTGGAGGCAGCGTTTCCTGATGTCGAGGTGGGTTTACTGGGGGGAGGTTCACGCGATCGCACACCTATCCTGATTTCTACTTATGACAGTGCGGCTATCCAGGCGGAAACTCTGGGTAATCTGTACGGGTTGTTAATTTTTGATGAGTGCCACCACTTACCCACAGACTTTTATAAGGTAATTGCGGAATATGCGATCGCTCCCTATCGATTGGGACTAACGGCCACCCCAGAACGTGCCGATGGCCGGCATCAGGAACTGGCCGCCTTAGTTGGTCCAGAAGTATATCGCAGGACACCGGAAGAACTGGGAGGAAAGGCACTCGCAGAGCATAAGATAGTGCAAATTAAGGTTAAGCTCTCCCAAAGAGAACGCGATCGCTACAGCGCTTGCGTTAAACTCCGCAATGATTTTTTGAGAGAATCGAAAATTTACCTAGGTAGTATGGAAGGTTGGCAGCAATTTGTCATGGCGAGTGCTCGCTCATCCGCAGGCAGAAAAGCCATGTTAGCGCATCGGGAAGCTAAAGAAATTGCTTTATGTACAGATGGTAAGCTGCAAATACTTATTGACTTACTTGCCCAGCATTACCCAGAAAGGATTCTGATTTTTACTAACGATAATGCTACTGTCTATCGGATCTCTCAAGAGTTACTTATTCCCGCAATTACTCATCAAACCCCAGTAAAAGAACGCCATGAAATACTGACTCGTTTTCGCCAGGGAGAATACAAAAGTTTAGTTGCTTCCCACGTTCTTAACGAAGGTGTCGATGTGCCAGATGCTCGCGTGGCAATTATCTTATCGGGTACGGGTTCGATTCGTGAGTATGTGCAGCGATTGGGTAGAGTTTTACGTAAGGGCACTGATCAGAATAAACTCGCTATTCTTTACGAGGTAGTGTCAGAAGATACTAGTGAAGAACGTACTTCTGAGCGTCGGCGGGGGTTAGGAACAAAAAATGAGGCAACTCGGCAAACCAGAGGCAAAAAGCGAGAAAAACCAAAACCCCAGCATCAACAATTAGAAATTCTGCCCTCACCGTCGATTTATGAGGTAAATCCCACCAAAACGCCGAAAGCAGCTGAGCCTCCAGCCAAGTGGGGAGAAGATGAAATACCGGATAGTTGATCAAACTTTCTCAACCGATTCTTGGTCATTAGTGGCTGTTTTATGTTTAGTTCTATGCCTTGCGATCAGCCGTTCCTAATCTTTCAATTGAGCGATATTGAACCATTACTAGCTAATTCCACCAGTTGCTGTTGCACCCAGTCTTCAAAGAGTTCACTGAGTAGTCGCTGACCCATAGATTTATTGAAAATAGCCGGGATACGTTGTTCGAGGCGCACAATTATCAACCAGGATCCCAGAACCTTGGGTGACCAAAGTTGACCAACTCGACTGGCATACAACATATCACTCAAAACTGAGGGAAGTTTGCCGAGTTCAACAGGTCCCACTAGTCCGGCGGTTTGCGCCTCCGGGCCACAAGAATATTCTCTAGCCAATTCAGCGAAGGATTGCTCTCCTTCCTGCAGACGGAAATAGAGTTCGCCAGTTAAATCTTCATCTTGAGTGCGTATCAGAGAATAAATCACCTGGTCAAGTTCCCGCTTGCGACGCAGGAAGTGAGGTTCTAATTTGTGGCCCCAGGTAACTTGTTTGAATTTCTCAATTCTTGTTTCTCGTATGGCTAAAACTTCTAGTTGTTCCTGAGTCATGTCATAACTTTCTAGCCACTCCTGACGCTCTAAGTCAGAGGATAGCTGATATTTTTGATAAAGTTGCTGACAAGCGCTAGCTATTTCCTCAGGCGTGCAGCCAAAAGAAGCGATCGCTTGGTCAATAATTACCTCGCGCAAAAATTGAGGCAGCATCTGGTAATTTGCCAGCAGAGTGAAGATTTTTTCTGTGGTTATTGCTTGGTTTCTGACTTGTAAAACCTGGCTCATATTTGATACAGTGGGACTGCTTACATGACACTTTCTTGAATAAAGTCAGCACTAAGATATCAGAAAGTAATGGGTAGCTGGTTGTCAAACTACTTGATCAGTTGAGTGCAGCCCGTTACTATGACTGAAGGAGACTCCGTTCAGAAGTGGTCAATCCTCAAAAGGGAAACTCCCACAGGCAACACTTACTCGGTAGTGTTAACTGAGTAATACTGTAAATTAAGCATTGTAAACTTCATAGGTCAGTTGATAATTAGACCCTTCTAGGTTGAAGGTAGCTGTTTGTTCACCCAAGCCAGTTTCCCAATTGTAGACAGTATGGCTGCCGAGATATTCGTCACCATTGGGCCAAGAATCATCTTCAAAGAGGTCAATCTTATCAGAGTAACCGCTGATATCATAGGTTTTACCAATATAGAAGCTATCGCCGACTTCCACGCCTCCTTGATCCCAGACTTTGCTACCATCTAATTTCATGTAGAGTTCGTCCCTAGGCCATTCTTGATTGGCGTAGGCTTTAAGAGTTTTGAGCCACAGTTTAGCCATGGTGCTTCTTCTCCAAAGATAAAAAGTAGTGAGTGTTGGATGTGAGAGTTAATTACTTTGTCTTCTCTCTGTTTATTAATCACTGACGGAAAAATCTTTTATGCAAACTGTCTGTTATTTTTAACAATCTTTTACAAAAAACAGGCGAAGAACTAAGGAGTCAGTTTTAGATTTAACCTCAAATATCCAATTAAGGACTAAGAGAGCATAGTCTTCTGTTGTTTGCCATAATTGTTCTGCACTAGGAAGCTAACCGGAAGCTCATTCACATCTAAAAAAACTTAAAGATGCCTTTTACTTATAACCGTACTGTTCGCCTAGTCGATACTGATGCTGCTGGCGTCGTCTATTTCGCTAATGTTTTGGTGATGTGCCATGAAGCCTATGAAGAATCTTTAGCGGCATGTCACATCAATCTCAAGACATTTGTTAGTAATTCGGCTACTGCTTTTCCTATTGTTCATGCTGCCGTGGACTTTTTACAACCAATGTTTTGTGGTGACCAAGTGTTGATTCAGTTAGAATCTAAGCAAATAAGCAACACAGCCTTTGAGATTAATTATCAAATTTTTGCCGCAGCCTTAAGGGAGCAGCGATTAGCACAAGCTATTACCCGCCATGTCTGCATTAATCCCATCAGTAGAACCAGAACTCCACTGCCTGAGGTAATTAACCAATGGCTAGACTGTGGTTAGGATGATTGCTTCTGAGCGCCAAGGGAAGTAATTTTCCTGACAATTATTGGCATATTTCAGACTGTATACTTTTGTCGCTCAGGGGAAACTTCAGCCGACTCAACTATCTAATCTCAACGAAGAAAAATAGTCGTCCCAGCTTAATAAAAATTGTCAAAAAAAATTGATATAATACAATAATATCCCATTAATAAAGATAACAAACTTAACAAACAAAATTCATGGAACAACAAAAATGAGTCGCTCAAACAAAAATCAGGATGCGACCCGCATGCTGGTATACGGAGGATTGTTGCATCGCATAACTAACCGTATCCGTCAATCTTTGGAGCTACAGGATATTTTGTCTGCTACCGTTGCAGAAGTACGCTCCCTTTTGCAAACAGATAGGGTCAAAATTTACCGCTTTCATCCTGATAGTAGTGGGCAAGTAATTGCAGAGTCGGTCAACCAAAACCGCTTACCTTCTTTATTAGGACTCAACTTTCCCGCAGGAGATATTCCCCCTGAGTCTCGTGAAATGTTTATCAAAGCGCGTCAGCGCTCTATTGTCGATGTAGGGGCTCAAAAAATTATCCTCAGTCGCAGGGAGGCTCCCGCCACTACAGGGAATCTGACTCTTGAAGAAATCCAGGCTCAGCCAATTGAAGATATCCTGCAACGCCCCGTAGACCCCTGCCATGTGGAATACTTAACCGCGATGGGAGTGACATCTTCTTTAGTAGTGCCAATTTTCGCTCAACAGCATCTCTGGGGGCTGCTGGTGTCTCATAACTCGCAACCGCCGCCTTTTTGTGAAGAAGATTTGCTGTTGGTACAACCCATAGCGGATCAACTCTCAGTAGCGATCGCTCAATCAGAACTCCTGAGTCAAACGCGTAGACAGGTGCGACAGGAAATGATCATCAATCAGATCACTCCCCTGCTGCACTCACCGCGAAATATTCAAGAAATCCTACAACTAGTCCTTGAAAGAACTGTGAGGGCTGTTAGTGGTTCTGGTGGCAGACTGTACCTGCCCTCAATTGATAGCAGCCCATTGGCTCTCTATACCTACGGTACTGGTTCAACGCTATCTCAAGAGCCTGCTGGCTTGCTAGAAGAACACTCCTTCTGGCAAGAAATGATGCATCCTCTGGGCGAACTTGCCTCTTATACTGATTTCCCCAACCTGGAAGTCGTCTCGGACATCTATCAAAACCCCCGACTAGAATCTGTAGTCGAGATCTTCCAACCCACGCCGATTCGCGGCATGTTGGTAATGCCTCTCCAACATAATAGTCATGAGTACCTAGGCTGCTTGACAATCTTCCGCAACGCTTTTGATATTGAAATACCCTGGGCAGGATACTGGGAGGAAGATAAGCGCCAGCAGTTGCCTCGCCAATCCTTTGAACTATGGCGAGAGCAAAAAAGTAACCAACCCCCTGAATGGACTGACGAAGATATCGATCTAATTCGGTCACTAGGAATTCATCTGGCTATGGCGGTAATGCAAAATCGGCTCTACCAGTTAGAAAAGCGTAACCTAGAACTGACAATTGCTCGTGCTGCTGCCGAAGAGTCCAGCCGCATGAAGTCTAACTTTTTGGCATCTACTAGCCATGAATTGCGCACTCCCTTGGCCTCTACACTGAACTGTCTGCAAATTATCAAAAAAGGTTTCTATAAAAGCGAAGACGACTTAAACAAATATGTTCAGTTAGCTGATCAGTCGGCGAGAAACTTAGTTGCGATCATTAATGATGTTTTAGACATTGCCAAAATTGAGGCAGGTCGCATGACGGTAGATTGGGAGCAAGTTAATCTCAAGCCGCTTCTAGAAGAGCAGCGCGACCTATTTAGCATCGAAAGCCAACAGAAAGGAATTTCTTTAATAATTGATTGTGAGGTTGAGAAGGTTTATGCTGACCCAGGTAAGCTGAGACAGATTCTGACTAACCTCCTCTCTAATGCCTTCAAGTTTACTGATGGCGGCACAATCCACCTTAGAGTTAGTCAACTAGCAGATCAGCCGATGGTTGAATTTGTGATCACTGACACTGGTATCGGCATTGAGATGAATCAAAAATCACTGTTGCTAGAACCGTTTGTTCAGGAAGATGGCTCGATCAAACGGCGTTACGGCGGCACTGGTCTGGGTCTATCTATCTGTAAACGATTTGTCGAACTGATGGGCGGCAAGATTTGGTTGAATAGCGCTGGAAAAAATCTGGGTACAATAGCGACATTTACTTTACCCGAAAATACTATCCTCAACTCTTCCCCCTAAAGAAATACACTTAGGAGAGGGGGTAAAACGCAATTGATTAAGTAGGAATAATACTGTTGATTGCAACTTGATATGAAAATTCTGATCGTAGACGATGATAAAATTTTGGCTGAGACCACAGCTACACTCATTCAGTGCATTGGGGGGCATCAGGCATATATTACAGATGAACCCACAGAAATTTTCCAGCAGTGCGTATCAGGAAATGTAGATGTGGTAATGATGGATGTTAATCTGCCAGGAGCTCAGTGGGAGGGTCAACTAGTTAGCGGAGCAGACCTGTCGCGCCTGCTCAAAAATCAGCCCGAAACTGCCAGTATTCCCGTTATGTTGGTGACAGCTTATGCCTTAGTCAACGAGCGGAAACGCCTTTTAGAAGCCTCTCAAGCGGATACATTTTATGCAAAACCTATTCTAGATTTTGAGTCCCTTGTCGCAGCTTTGGAACAACTGGCCCAAGGTAAAACATGATTACAATCTACAGCTTAATTAGCTAGCAAATAATAGTCCTCTATAGGCAACTAAAAATGTATAAAATAGCTTTGTTAGATGATAACCAAGAAATTTGCGAATTGATGGGATATTTCTTGGGTAATTATTTTGAGGTGGCAACTTTTACAAACACCACTTCTTTTTTAAAGCAAATTGAAGCTAATCGCTATGCTTTAGTCATGATTGACTTAAGTATTCAACCCTATTACCAAGATATCAACATTAAAGATGGGTGTGAGTTAATCACCTATTTAAAGAAAACCTTACCAGAGCCACCCTTACTTATTCTCTTCACTGGGTGGATTAGTAGAAACCCTGCTTCCGAAGGCAAAAAACTCTGTCCCCTCGCGGATGGTTTTTTAGCAAAAGATGGCGACATAGAAGAAATGTTACTGGAAATAAATCGACTGCTGCCCTCCAAAGTACATCAAAATTGACTGTAGCTTTGCCTGTCTTTTGCTTTAATTCTAAAATCATCCGGGTTTGATACTTTGTAGGCAGAATTTAAGTCTAAGTAGGATTGACATTTTCCCTCTTGATCTCTGCGAGTTTAACGGGCGTCTCCTACTTCAAAGACAGATGAGTTCCGCCTGACCATGATGAGCAACTACCCGGATTTCAGCAGTAACGGCTATCAGGTAAATCAACAACTAGGCTACAACTACCAAGGTGGAAGATTCACCTACAAAGCCATCAGTCGGCAAACTGGACAAACTGTAGTAATTAAGCAGTTTCGGTTTGCTACTTTAGGCAGTGATTGGTCAGGTCACAAAGCCGTGGAAAGGGAGATGCAAGTGCTACGCAGTCTTAATCATCCCGGTATTCCCCGCTACCTCAATTCTTTCGATCCTGGTGATGGTCTTTGCTTGGTTCAAGAATACAAAAACGCCCTACCTTTGTCTGTCCCACGCAGTTTCCACCCAGATCAACTCAAGCAAATTGCCGTCTCACTCTTAGAAATCTTGGTGTATCTGCAAAATCAGATTCCTCCTGTAATCCATCGAGATATTAAGCCAGAAAATGTCTTAGTTGATGACCAACTTAATGTTTATCTAGTTGATTTTGGATTTGCCCGAATTGGTGGAGGAGAAGTAGTAGCACTGAGTAGTATGGTAGCCGGAACCACTGGTTTCATGCCGCCAGAACAATTGTTAAATCGTCCTCTCAGCAAAGCCTCTGATTTGTATAGTTTAGGAGCAACGTTAGTCTGCTTACTAACAGGAACAAGATCAATTGAACTCACCAACTTAATTGATAGTAGCTTTCGCCTTAATTTCCAGTCTCTAGTTCCTCAACTGAGTTTCCGGTTCATTGAATGGCTGCAAAAGCTGGTACAGCCAAATCTTAATGACCGCTTCGAGCATGCCGAAGCTGCACTAGAAGCTCTAAAACCGCTTTATGTGATTCGTTTACCAGAAGTTAAACTGAGCCAATCAAGCATTAATTTAGAGGCAGCAAAACTAGGTCAAAAGCTAACGCAGACGATTACAATTAGCAACTCAATTCCTGAAACAATTTTAGAAGCTAATTGGCAAGTAGCACCCCATCCGAGTGACCCACCCCATACTCCCGATACTCATGCTTGGATTTCTTTAACTCCAGCAAAATTTGCCAGTAATTCTGCCAACTGTGCAATTACGATTGATACCACTAAGTTGATGGCAGATCGAGTCTATGAACGTCAGATTTTACTGCATACAAATGCCGCGCCAGAGACTCAGAATTTGACCATTAAACTGCGAACAGCCCCTCTACCCATTGGCACTCAGCAAATACCTTACATCTCCTTAGTCATGCTGTTCTTAACTGCTGTTACTTTAGCCGGGGCAGCAGTTTGGCCGGCCGCTGTAGTTGAGAATTGGAATTTGTTTGTCGCTGTGATAATGGTTGTAGTTCTGGTAAGGACTATCGTTTCGTTAGTGGCGGGAAGTTGGCCTTTAGCCGGGATTTTATTTGTAACTTTTTTGGGAACTTTGATGGGAGTTCAGTTGGGGAGTGATGCTGGTGCTTGGTTTGGTGCTGGGGCTGGAGTTTCTTTTGGTACGATACTGATGGCTCAACAAGATCCTGTCTCTAAAGCTGTATGTCGGGTTTTGTTTAGTACAGTAATGGGAGCTGTGGTTATGGCTGTATTGGGCTCTCAGACAGAAACTTTACCGAGTAATTTTTTGTTGGTTGGCGGTTGCTTTGGGATTTTGGTGGGGATTATCTTAGAGGTTTTAGTCGGGGCGGGATTAGGACATGCGGTTAAAGCGATCGCGGCAAATTTCGTCAATAGAGGGTTTAGTCTTGGTTTTGCTGCTGGCGTCTCACTACTAGCGATCGCTAATGGTATCAGCTTAGGCATTGGTTGGGAAGTAGGATTGCGAAATCCCTGGGTTATCTTCAGTCTGCTAGGAACAGGTTTACCATTAGTGACTCTGGTGCTTTATACACCAATTAATCGACGCCAATTGATTGCTAAGTACCGTCAATCTGAGCAACATCTAATTAAGCCGTAGAGAGGGGATTATTGTGGCAAACATCTTTTTAATGAAACCTCAGCCACTCTTTTAAGTTCCTGATAGTTCACCTTTCCTTGACTATTGCGTGGTAGATTCTCCAGCGCTAACCAATATTTAGGAAGCTTAAATTTACTCAATTTAGTTGCTACTTCTTTTTCCAGCGTCGCAGTAGAAACTTTAAGGGAACGGGGAACGTAAATAGCGCTAACTACCTGGCCCCAATATTGATCAGGTAAGCCAATGACGCAGACATCGCTAACTAGTCCAGTTGCTCGAATTGTGGCTTCTACTTCAGCCGGGAAGACATTTTCACCACCGGTAATAATCTTGTTACTGCGACGCCCAATTATATGTAAATAACCTTGCTCATCAAAAAATCCTAGATCGTCAGTTGCTAAATACTGCTGTTGATTAAAGCTTTCGGGATAGTAGCCCAGGGCAAGGGAATCTGCCTTGATCGTAATCATGCCAGTTTGGTTAGCAGCTAAGACATTACCCGCAACGTTACAAATTTTTACGTGGGCATGGGGTAAAACCTGACCAGAGCTATGGTTACCTTTGAGGAAGTCTTCTGATTGAAGAGTAACCACCCCAGAAGCGGTTTCCGTCATGCCATAAGTGGGGGCCAAGGGGATACTGTGGCGTCTTGCCTCTTCTAAAAGTGAACCCCACGCCGGGGCACCGCCTAAAAGTACCGTCCGAAAGCAGGATAACCAAGGAGAAAAGTCTAACTCCATCAACCGTGTTAGTTGGGTAGGCACCAGGGAGATGAAAAACTCTCTAGGGTCTAAATCACATTCTTTAACTGCGATTAAAGCTTTGAACGGCTCAATTACCATGCGTCCACCAGTAGTCAAAGAGCGCAAAAACTGCATTAAGCCGCTGACGTGATATAGAGGTAAAACACAAAAGGAATTAATCGGCTTCTGACCAAAATACTGGTGAAACCCTTGCACAGATGCCGTTAAAGTTGCCCAACTATGAATAGTAAAGCGGATTCTACCAGACGATCCGCCAGTGGGAATCATAATCCTGGCAGATTGTTGAGGGGAACATCGGGAGATGGGGAAACGGGGAGATGGCATGAGGGGGAAAGGCAGAGAAGGCAATTGTCCCCAAATTAAATCCGGTTCAACAATCTCCACGACTTGTTGCCATTCTCGCGGCACCCAACGAGGATTGCAGAGAAAAACTTGGCTTCCAGCAGCACAAGCAGCCACAAAACAAGCCAAAAAACGCACTGGATCTTCCTCCGCCAAAAGAATTTTGAGCGGTTGACTTGACAACTGAAGCTTAGTTAATTCTAAAAATAGCTGTTCGCTAAGTTCGGACAACTTACGGCTGTCGTGACCAATCAGCCAATCTTCTGTGGCGCGTTGTTTAAGATGCCCTAACAATTCTTGCATTAAAGAGAAATTACTGATTAACTGCAACAACTAGCAATCCTAGATAAATTGTGAGGCATACTCTACCCCTATCCATCTCATTTCATCTCTTGTCCATCTGTGGTTAATTTTTCCTATCAATCATTGAAGCAGACGCTCAACAACTGCTGAACTCTCAAGCAACTCTTTAAGCCAAATTTCCCCATCCTCTTGAAACCACTGAGTAACACCAAAACCCAAAGCGCGATTTTTACCAGATAATTCCCTTGCCAACCGGAGGGCAGCTTTTCTGCCAATCGTAGTTTCCAAAACCGAAGAAAACACCGCATCAATCGAGTGTTCTTGGCAAAATTGCCGAAGACGCCTGGGAGAACCAGCGATCGCAGGCTTGATCACAAAAATCCCTCGCCATCCCCTTTGGTAACAAACTTCCAGTTGGTCAAGCGTAGCTACAGATTCATCTAAGGCGATCGCAGTTGCATATTGGTGAGTCATCTCTAACATCGCCTCCAACTGTCCCACGGGTAGCGGCTGTTCCAAAAATTCCACTATCTCGACATCATCGCATGCTCTGAGCCACTGATGAGCTTCTTTGGTTGAGAGTCCCCCATTGGCGTCCAAGCGCAACCGTACACCGCTAGGTAGCACTTGCCTCAACTGGTCAAATATCTGAAGTTCTTCCTCAACAGAGGCGACACCAACTTTCCATTTAAAGGTGCTAAAACCTTGATTCCACCCTGTTTGCCACGACTCCAAAGCCGCTTCGCCCGTTGGTAGGAGAAAACTGTAGGCTATTGAATGACCGCTCAAGCTAGGCTGGAGAGTATCAGCCAACATTTCCTCGGCCGACTCAAAGCCAAATTGACAAGCTGGTAGTTCTGTAGGGATGTTGTGGATAGTACTAGCTCCAATTTTACTCCCCAGTTGATCGCAGAAATTCAGAGCTTGCTCCAAGGTTTCAGAACCAAACCAGTCAAGGGGAGCAACTTCACCCCAGCCAACTTGTCCTGCGTCATCGGTGAGACGGAGAATAATTCCTTCCCGAACATCCCAGTTGCCATGACTGGTAGAGAGGGGGTGCTTAAAAAGACGGCGGTAAGGATAAAATTGGCAGTGATACTGCATTACCAACCTGTGAGTACCAACCCCAACCCTAAGAGTAGACCACTACAGAAATGCATCCCCACGGCAATAAATTTGCAATTACTCACTAACTCTGGCTGGTTGTGATACTGGTTAACGTGGCGAAATAACTGAAGGGCAAGGGGTAAACTGAGCAAGATCAGTAACGTCCAGACGGAGAAAATGCCCAAGATCACAAATAAAACGGTGAAGGCATAAATGCTGCTACCCAACCAAGTTAGCACCTGAGCTCCTCTTTTGGTGCCAAGGCGGACAATTGGCGATCGCTTTCCTGCGGCTAAGTCGTCCTCGACTTGATGAAAATGAGAGCAAAATAAAATCACACTAGTCGCTATACCGACAATCACCGAGGCGGCCAGAAAGTAAGGTGACCAGGTTTGCGTCTGAGAGTAGTAAGCTGCTGCTACCGCCATCGGGCCAAAGGTAACAAAGCAAATAATCTCACCCAGTCCTTGATAGCCAAGGCGAAATGGTGGCCCTTGGTAGGTATAGCCTAAGGCACAGCACAGAAGAATTAACCCAATCACACTTAGGTCTTGCTGCCACCAAGCGATCGCTGATATACCTAGAAGACCTACGATCAAAAACAAGTTGCTCAGCCAGAAAATTAGCGGTTTATTGCCCGTTAAATTAACCAGAGAATGAGCTTTATTTTCGTCAATACCAGTTTCTGAATCAAAGACATCGTTGCTTAGGTTTAACCAAGCAATAATCAAGATGGCTGACGTTAAGAAGGTGGAAAATATCCTCAAGTCAATCGTTTTCGTTTCCGCCACAGCCACGGCAGTTCCCACCCAAATTGGGATAATAGCAACGCTGTACATGGGCGGTTTGATTGCAGCGAGCCACAATCTGCTATTTGACTGTTTAACAAAACTGGTAGCCATTAGACAGAATTTATTAAATAACTAAAACCCAAAATGTTGCTACACTCCTTGCTTTTTTGGTAAGGATGTGCACATGCTTAAGAGCAAGTCTGGGCAGTTAATTGCTGCCGCGTCCTAGTTGGACGATGAGTTAGTAGAACCATAATATATTGCTGGCAGCCTTAGTGATCACCCGGTCGGTGATTGTTTCTTCGATACCATGAATAAGTCTGTACTATAGAACTGCTAATCTGTACTGTCTGTAGGGACTTGGGCTATCCCTAGCGGGCAAATGGAGTTAGCCCTGATCTAAGGGAGAGTGTCAATCGACACCGGGGGTTAGGTCGGGAGCCGGTGTGTCTCTTGAGATATCCCACCATTGTCAATCGGATTTTAGGAACAGAACTTCAAAAAAATTTACCATCCCAGATTCTATGACACTCACCCCGTATCGCGCCAATCTTTTCCAAGACCACAAAGAACTATATCAACTCTTGTGCACTAGCCAACAGCAAGCTATTAAAAAAAATCACCAACAGATTATCAGTATCTCTCAAGAAATTTCCCAACTCGATCCCTTAGTAGTTTTTCAGGACATTGACAAAATCACTGCAACTCCAGGGGCAAAATCGGAACAGCGACAATTCTACCTAGAAAATATTAATAGAAGAGAAGCAGTAGCAGCAATCGATACAGCTACCTCTGCGACTTTTGAAGGAACTAGTCGCTTTGATAAAGCACGAAAATTTATTAACACTTGTCTGAAAAATACGATTATTCATGACAACTTAGATTCCAGGTTTTCCGGGCCTCATTTCTTCTGTAGCTTCACCTTTTTTGCTGACAAAATAACTGAAGCGTCACCTTTCCCTGCTGCTACTATATTTCTTCCCAAGTGGCAAATCTCTCAATATCGGGGCAGCTCTATCTTAGTGGCAAATATAACTGTTAATGCCCATAGCAATCTAGAGTTTTTATTAGAAAAATTACACAAACAGGTACAAACCATTAACTGCTGTAATCGTAGAATTTTCAGGTTTAACACTCCGGAACGTCAAAATTTCATTAAGCCCAATAGCAAAAATACGGAGCAATTTAAATCATCCGTTATATCTGCCTTAAAATCGATTCAGGCTGAGAAACTCAGCAAAATTGTACTTGCGAGTGCCGTCGATGTTATTTCACCCATGCCCTTTAATCTGGTTAATTCTCTTGACAAATTGCGTAGACGTCATCCGGATTGCTATATTTTCTCTACCAGTAATGGTCAGGGACAAAACTTTATTGGTGCTAGTCCTGAACGCCTGATTACTATTGACAAATATCAGTTAACTACAGATGCTCTAGCGGGTTCAGCGCCGCGAGGCAAAACCGCTGCTAAAGATGCTGAATTAGCTAACCGTTTACTCTGTAGTGAAAAAGAGAGGCGCGAACATCAATTTGTGCTCGATTTTATTACCGAACGCTTATCTGAGTTAGGTTTGATTCCCCAGTTACTAACAACACCTCAACTGCGACAACTCTCCAATATCCAGCACTTATGGACACCAATTCAAGCTCAACTACCTACTAACGTACACCCACTAGAAATAGTCGCTCAACTGCACCCCACACCAGCAGTTGCCGGCGTACCTACTAAAATTGCTCAAGAACAGATTCGCCGCTACGAAACTTTTGATCGTTGCCTGTACGCTGCTCCTTTAGGTTGGGTAGATCATCAAGATAATTGTGAATTTATTGTCGGTATTCGCTCTGCTTTAATTGAAAGCGAAAAGCCAGCCCAACTTAGCGCAGATGCTTATTATGCTAGGCTCTACGCTGGTGCTGGAATTGTTGCTGGTTCTGACGCTAATAAAGAACTCGCAGAAATTAAACTCAAATTACAGGCACTGCTGAAAGCTTTGCTGTGAACTCTTATATTTGTGTTTTATCCTACTTAGAAAAACGGGGAGGTATTGGCAAAATTCGGCGTGACTTCGTAAGTTAGTGTGTATTCCGAGCCGCTGCCACTCAAGTTAACTATTTCTGTCAAGGGATCGACGCTTGTCGGTTGAATAGTATGACTACCTAGAAAGTCATCGCCGCCAGCTATTTCTTCTACACCAAAAATACCACCGTCTTCGTCGTAAAATGAGATGGTTGCTGTATTGTCGAACACAAAAGAATTCTGAATATCGTCAACGAAGCCCTCGGTTTCGTCAAAATAGACCATATCCCCGGTATTCAAATCATCTTCCCAAACCTTTTCGCCATTGACCTTGATATACAGCTCATCATCATCGTTAAACCAACCGTCTGCACCAGTTTTATTGGCTTCTAAAGAGATTAGTCTCAAAAAGTAGCTCATGATTTGATCTTCTCCAAAAGTAGAATGCACCTAAACCTTTCGGGCTAGGCTTTGAATGGAAAGTTAAGCTGCTTGGCTCTTCTGCTATTTTTTAATCACTCGAAAGAGCTAATTTCCTAATTCCTTGGGGATAATTAAACTTAAATTGGTTTTTACTCAAACTCTTTTTGGGAAGTCGGAGGCTCTTAAGAATGAATCATGGTTGAATGCACTTACCAATTCTAAATACTTAATTACAAAACTTTAGAAGTTTAACAAAAGATTAATTTACGTAAAAGAAATGGGTAAAACCTGAGAGCCTTGTTGAAGCGAGCCAAAACGCCAAGACTGGCGCTCTAATCTAGCTTTTCACAATCCCATTAAGATCTCTGGTGTCGTTGTCAGCGGTATCAAGGAAGCTCCAAGGCATAATTTGGTAGATAATGGCATTCTGCCACTATTCTCCATGGTGTTCTGCATCATTTGCATCTTCCTATCGCCAAGCTCAACGGTTGATGAGGAAACTGCGCCAGCATAATCTCTCGCCTAGGCGCATTTAACCTGATTATCAAAATTTTTTTCCATCCAAGTCTAGAGAATCGCCGGATTCTCCCACATCTTCCCTAAGTAGGAAAGTATGTTGCCGACTATCCCTTCTAAACTTTACCAAGATCTACTGCTAATTTTCCCAGATTTTCTTGACGCCATCTAGCATCTGCTTTGCGGTCAGTTGGCAACTCCAAAACTCGGATTCCTTGTTGAGTCGGAAGTGGATTTAGCAACTGCTTTAACTGTTCCCAAGACTCAATCAACTGATATTCAACTCCGTAAGTAAGACATAACTGAGAGAAATTGACGTTTTGCGGGGTGGCGAAGAATTCTTCAAAAGGTGGGTCAAATTTAGCAATAGGTAACATTTCAAAAATGCCGCCCCCATTGTTATTAATTAAGATAATAGTTAAATGACCAACAAACTTATTTCTTATTAGAAAACCATTAGTATCGTGCAACAGAGATAAGTCTCCGGTGAGCATGACACTGCTTTGGTTACGGTGAGCAATACCCAAGGCTGTCGATAATGTGCCATCAATGCCATTAGCACCTCGATTAAACCAAGGCTGGACACCAGTATTGCCAGGGAACCAAAAGCACTCAACGTCCCTAACTGGCATGCTGTTGGCAATAAATAGTGGTGTTCCTGAGGGCAAGATTTGGGAAAGTAGCCACGCCGCTTTACCTTCAAATAACCGATTCATGCTGACCATTTTCTGGTCAATAGCTGACTTTACCCGATTCTGGGCTTCACACCATCTTTGTCGGTAACTTAAGCTTGAATACTGTAGAGGCAATAGTGACTTCTCATATTCACTGGCAAATTTAAACTTTTGTAGCTGCCAACTTTTAGTCCCTAACTCCTTTAACCAACTACCAAGCTCTTCTACAGATATACGCAGATGGATTGTTTTGCCATGGAGGGGATCGAGGTTGTGGTGATCTGGATCAATAACCCAACGTTGGGGTTGATATTCATCTAACCAAGCCTGGAGATTTTTACTGATTGGTAGTTCACCTAGATGAATTACCATTTCTGGTTTTAGCCGTTGCGCAAGTTGGCGATTACGCAAGATAATATCGTAGGTAGAAATTAGATCGGGGTTGAGTTCTGCATAGTTTCTGACTGGTGAGAGTCCCTCCGCGATTACAGGCCATTCTAAGACTTGAGAAATCTGGGCAACTGCCTCACAATATTGCCTGGGGCTTTGGGGTTGGGCAGGTCCAGCAATGATCATACCCTGGTTACATTGCCGCCATTTGTGGATTGTGTGTCCCTGGTCTTTTGTCATTAGTCCTGTTTCTTGCCGCAATGAGCGACGAGTGATCCCAGCGAAGAATTCTTCGAGTTGAAAGATGGGTGGTAAGGTATCAATGTCGAGTTGAGGTACAGGTGCTAAGGGTTCACGAAAGGGAATATTAAGATGAACTGGTCCAGGAATAGGAAACAGCGATCGCTCCCAGGCATGAACAACCGTTTGCCGCAGATAACTAAGCATCCCGATTTCTACAGAAGGAACTGCTAATTCTGTTTGCCAATTGGGGTAGTTGCCATATAATTTCAGTTGGTCAATCGTTTGTCCTGAATGACAATTTCTCAGTTCTGGGGGACGATCAGCAGTTAAGATTAACAAGGGTACACGACTCTCAGTCGCTTCAATCACCGCTGGGTAAAAATTAGCGCCTGCGGTTCCAGAGGTGCAAATCAGGGCAACCGGATGGCTAGTCGCTCTGGCGACTCCTAAAGCAAAGAAAGCCGCAGAGCGCTCGTCCAAAACCGGAATAGCTTCTATCAGTCTTTGCTGGGCAAAAGCAAGGGCTAAAGGGGTCGAGCGTGACCCTGGACAAATGAGAGCTGTGTTTAACCCTAGGCGCTTTAAGGTTTCTGTCAAGATGGACGCCCAAACGGTATTAGTGTTGCGAAAATCAATGGCCATTAGCGACGATGGAATAGAAGTAATCGGTGATTCCAGGCAAAGACTGATTTCACTCCCACTTTTAGAAAATACTTTGGCTAGACTGGCTTTTAGATGAGTAGGGGAAAAGCTAATGTGGTTACCACCGGAATTTCTGACTCGGATAGCTTATGATAAAAAACTTTCGCCTAAGGAAGAGGATGTTCTGATCGAACTGTTTAGTAGAGGAAAAAGTAGAATACAGGTTGCGGAAGCTCTCCATATTTCTGAGAGTTCCTTAACCACTCATCTAACCGGGATTTACAAGAAATTCAGGATTAGTGGCAGTGGACCAGTTAAAGCTCCTCGTTTACAGGAATACCTGATAAATACATATTTACAATCGAATTCATCAAATTCTTCGGTATCAGAGCGAACTTTGAGGGATTAATCAACAAGCTGTAATAAAACATTATTGGTTAACAATAGTTAAGAGATAATCTGCTCTCTTTCTGAGAAGCTTCGGTTGCTTCACTTAAGAATGAAGTAATCGATTAAGACTAGCCTCCATCGCTAGGGTAGTTTGACCAGAGACACTGAAGACCAGCGCCTCTCGATAAACTCGCTGTGCAGCGTGATATTTATAGTTAGCAGTGCCACTAGAAACTATCACTGCTGCCTGACTACACCTTCCTGCCAGATTGATTGCCCAAGCTCGCAGTTGCAGTCGTTCTTCAAAAGAAAGAGCTTCTGGAGGCAAAGCCTGTATCATAGCATCCTCACAGCGATTGAATTCCTCTTGCAGGGAGTCAAAAGCTTGGTTGAGGAAATTTAGTTTTTTGTTACGGGCTGTAGCTTCCATAATATCGAGTCCTGCTTGAGCGCATCCCAAGGACAAAAAACCGGGTTGTATAACATTTTTTTTGTCTTTTTCGTGAATTGCACCTTGAGGTTTGAGCAAAACTACTTGCTCTGAGGATAGAAACCAATCGGTAAAATTAGCACTAACCGTATTAGTTGACTCCATTACCGCTAGTTGCATCGGCTCACTAAAAGTAATTGCGCCACCCGCATTAGAAAAAGTATCCCTCAAAGGCACCATGCCGTAAAGTTCCTGACCATCAGGAAGCATTGCACCCACAATAAAGTCCTTAAAGAAGCCAAAACCTGTTATCCAAGGAACCTGTCCTTTGATCTGATACCCTCCTGCTAGGGGAATTGCTCTCACTAAAGGGTTGCCTCGGCGCCGTAATTGGGAAAAACCAATACCAACTAATACTTGACCTTTACCCATTAAAGGTAAATACTGCTGTTTTAAGGACTCATTCTCACTTTGGCTGAGCAATCCGGCAGCGCTCTGGTGTTGGATTTGTAGAAACCCTAAAGCCCCAGAGTAGCGTACCACTAACTGTAAAAAGCGGTGATAGATTTCTTGGCTTACTTGGGCACCCCCCCAGGATTGGGGAACCTTTAGTGCCAGTAAAGAATGCTTCCCCATGCCCTCAAGGGCATCTTGCAAAACTTCGACAGTACTATCAATTTCTGAAGCTAAAGGAGCAACCGACTCCTTGAGGTAAGACTCAGCCACGTCTAGCAACTCTTGCTGGTCATCTTTTTTTATTTCGTGAGCAATACCTTGGTTCTTTGCTGAAGGTGACATCTAGTAAACCCGACCTAAAAAGTTAAACTATAACACTCTCACACTATAGGAATCTGCCACAGGCTTTGGAGAGGGTTAGCTTGATTCCTGCAGGAGATCTATTTTTTTCCAACATCGAACTGTCAAGAAATGCAATTCAATCAGGATCAGGAAACATCTTGATCTAGAATCCCCTCATGTAGTATATACTGTAGTACAGATAGCCTTGATTACAAATTCAGACAATGAGCCTAACAACGCTACAACTTGGCTAATTTAAACCCTTTCTCAGCTAAGAGCTAGTAGACAGTAAAAACTACTGGTTTTGAAAGCTCTATGGCAATCCTTTTTTGAAGGGGGGGTTGCTAAATACTTTACAGATTTGACAAATCGGAGGTGGTCAATATGCCACAACAGCCCTATTTGTTGGCCGAAAGCTTGACATATGAACTTCCGCCAGAGCGTAGGCTATTTAAAAACGTGCAATTAAGCCTTGCTGCTGGCGATCGCGTGGCGCTTGTCGGTGCTAATGGAGTTGGTAAATCGACGCTGCTGCAAATTTTGGCAGGGCAGATTGAGCCTACTTTAGGTTCTGTGGGGCGTCATGGATCAATCTACTATTTGCCCCAAATCAGTACTATTAGGCAGCAAATTAAAGGGGATACAGTGCTTAATTTCCTCTGTTCCATCTCTGATGAGTGGTGGAAAATTAGCAACATTTTGGAGGCACAGTTCAACACCATACTAGATTTGTCTCTATCAATTGCTCATTTAAGTGGGGGCGAACTCACGAAACTGTTTCTGGCGATTGGTTTGTCTCAACAAGCCAATGTCCTGCTGCTAGATGAACCGACTAATCACCTGGATTATCTGGCACTAGAAGAGTTGCAACAGTTTCTTAAGCAGTTCGAGGGGGCATTTATTATTGTTTCTCACAAACCTTTCTTTCTCGATCAAATTGTTAATATAACTTGGGAACTCACGCCTGAGAAAGTAACCGTATACGGGGGAAACTTTTCGTTATATCGAGAACATAAACAGGCAGAATTAGCCGCAAAATTGCGAGTACACGAGGTTGCCAAAAAGGAACTAAAACGGACTAAATTCGTTGCCCTGCAAGAGCAAAAAAGAGCAGCTCAATCTCGTCGCAACGGTAATCTACAGCGCGATAGCATGCCAAAAATTGTTGCCGGAGCATTGCAACGTAAAGCCGAAGTTACAGCAGGAAAACTAAAGCAGAAGCATGAGGCAGCCATTGCAAACGCAACTCACAAAATGGCTGAGACAAAAGTTAAAACCCATAAAGCAACGAGTATTCAGCTCGAACAAAGGAGTCAAAAACACAAAAACATTCTGGAAATTCAGGGGGCAAATCTTTGGATGGTTGATCGCCTGTTGATCGAAAATATTCGCCTGCATTTGGCTTCTGGAGATCGAGTTGCGATTGCAGGGGGAAATGGTTCTGGTAAATCTAGCTTAGCCAAAGCAATTATTAACTCAAAAGAGTCGCAAGCGTTTCTGGAATCCGGCGAAGTCTTACTTTCTCCAACCATGAAAGTAGTTTATCTCGATCAAAGCTATGAATTAGTGAATCGAGATTTAACAATTCTGGAGAATATGCAAGCTACAAATCCGGAGCTAGAGTATCAATTTATGCGACAGCAGCTTGGACACTTTCTTTTTTTTAAAGATGATGTTTATAAATCAGCATCAGTCTTGAGTGGAGGAGAATTGGCGAGATTAGCACTAGCGATGATTAGCATTTGTGAAATTGATTGGCTGATTTTAGATGAACCAACTAACAATCTGGATATTCCCACCGTAGATCAAATGGTGGAAGCGGTAAATGAATATCAAGGGGCACTTTGGGTGATTTCCCACGACTTAGACTTTCTGAGCCGTATTCAGATTAAGTCTTCCTATTGGTTGCGCAATCAAATGCTGCAAAGAACAAATTATTTACCGGAGGAAACGGAGGAATATTATCAGGAGTTAATTGGTAGCTAGCAATCAGTGCATTGATATAGTAATCCCATCAAAGTTGTGCAACAATTGTCTAGTGTAGTATCGAGATATCCGCGCCACAAGTGAGTGATGCAACCCCTGCTTCTTGAGCCAGTTCCCACATCTATCTTAGAAAGATGTTACTGTCGCTCAAAAACAAAAATGATTGAGATAGGTTTATTGGTTGCGGGATGGCACGGTTCCCGTAAATCCAGTAATCGGTAATTCTGGGCATGGAACTCCTCGATCCAGGATTGTATAGTCCGGAAGTACCAGGGAGCAGGTTGAAACTCCTCATCTGCGATTCCCTGCCACGAAGTCTCCCGCCATCCCGGAGTGTAAGCAGCATCACCGTAGGCGATTATGGGGTGAAGTGTTTGAACGATAATTTTGCCGTCTACCTCTAAAAGATGAAGTCCAGCCTCTGCAATCTGAGCTAAATCTTGCTGCCCCAGAATTGAGAAGTTACAGATCAGGCAAGAAAAATTAGCTATATCACCAAATTTCTGGGATGTCAGGTCAGAGTATAAAGATACCAGAAATCGAGCATCGCCCTCGTGCCGTGCTGCCTCAATGAGTTCAGCAGAGGCATCAACTCCCCAACCATCAATTCCCTGGGAAAAGAGTTTACGACACAACCAGCCTTCACCGCATCCCACATCCAAGAAGTTTTTCGGGTGAAGTTCAATTACTGTCTCTAATATTGCTAAATCTGTCGCGAGAACCCGGCTTTCAATTTGCTGATTACGAATTACCCGTGTCCAAGACTTGGCATTATTGTTCCATGAATCTAGGAGGCGTTGTTCATTATTATCCATAGCTATAGCTATAGTTTGAATGGCACTGATTTAATACTAGTTTCGTTAAGGAGTCCTACAAATAGTTGGGCTTGAAGTAATACCCCTCTTCTGTCACTTTCCGGTTTTTCCTATTATTAATATTTTCTAGAAAGAAGGTATATTAGGTAATGCCGCGTTGGCTCATCGGCTCATCTAATTTTGGCAATTTTCCTGCTCTGATAAATTTCTAGGAATAAAAAAGTATGCGGTTGCATACTATATAAGAACTCCAGAATTCAGAAATTGCAAAAGTTTTCGGAGAGTGACAGAAGAGGACTAAGTCTCCCAGTTTAGCATGTAGTGTGCCAGATTATAGCTTCATTTGCTTATTTGACTGTTGATTTAGCATACTATGTACGGAAGAGTTGTTTTTATTAAAAATGTTTTGGAAAGCAAGTCAGCGCTAACTTAGCTTAGACAAACATTTACTTTGAATTGAGTAACATGCTCGGCTGAACCCTGGTTGGATTGAAATGCCAATTAAATTAACTTTGTTATTTCAACCCCAGGAACTGATGATCTACTCCAGGAGGTTACGGTTATCCCGCATAGTACTCAATTCCTGATAGTTCAGGTAACTGAAACTAAATTATGCCTGTTCCTTTACCACGACTATCTTTCTCCATAGTCAGCTTTCCTTGTTCATCAGTCTGATTCATTTCTTTTAATTCTTCGTTGCGTTCAGCAGTTCTTTGCTCTTCCTCTTCCCTCAAGTCACCTGGTTCATCGACATACATTTCAGGCTCGATTGCATAGTTATTTAACAAGCCTTCTTTATCGGTTGTATAGCCACTTGTCGTATCAATCTCTCCTTCTTTTTCAGGAGTATGTTTATACTGCTGACCTTCTCTTTCGATGCGAGCTGCTGTTTCTGCAGGAGTAATTCCTCTATCGTAGTTGTCGGTTTCTATTCTTTGGTTTGGGTTAGTCATAACTGCCTCCAAAATTTACTTGCTTTTTACTAATCTAGATGGTAAATAAAACCCTGATTCTACGCATCTACCGAAAGTGGAATATCAAAAATTTAACAGTGCTGCCACGACAAGAGCAGCACTTCTACCCTTAAGGATTTTCCTGACGAGGAAATTGTTGTCGTTTAGTAGATATGGTTGGGGTAGCGGACGGTAATAAATATTTCTTGCTTTTTACTGTCCAAAGAAGTCTTTGATAGCATCTAGAGCGTTTTCACCGGCATCTTCTAAATCCGAACCAGCAGACTCAGTCCTATTCTTAGCTTCACCGAGATTTTGTTGAGCCTTACCCTGTACTTCTTTCAGAGTGCCTTCTGTTTGACTAGTTACCTTGTCCAGATTACGCTCAGTTTTGCCCATCGCCTCGTTGAGCCTACCTTGAACTTTATCCGCTGTACCAGCGCCAGCTCCTTCGTCGAGAATTCCTTTTGCTTGTTGTTCTACCTCTTTAGTAGCACTAGAGCCAAGAGCAACGACAAAGGAGGGATTTTCTAGAGTGGCTGCATTGGCAGCAGGTATGAGGTTAAAAGATGTTCCTGTTCCGATAAAGGCAAGTGCTACGAGGAAACAAGTAGTCAGCAATACCTGCTTGACTCTCTGAGCTATTAAATCGACTAAGGCGTTATTTTTATTTTTCATGGATTATCTAAATTCAGGTTCAAGTTGTGTATTTAGTCTGAAGCCTAAATGTAGCTTGCCTGCATTGCTTGAAGCATCTACCAATAGAATTAATTTAGCTGATGTTCTTGCTGCACAAACGAACTAACAAGTTTTTGAAGAACTACATATCAAGTATATTTATCTTGATTATTAAATCTCTTCAGGAATTACTGTTTTTATACACCTTTGGATAGAAGAGTAAAAATAGAAACCTAGATAAATTGGTAATCGTTAGTCAAGACTGTCCTAAATTATTTAAGGCAGTCATGTAAAAAATAGAGGTTAATAAACATGAGTACCGAAGATAGAGCCAAAGCAACTGCTAAAAATATTGAGGGTAAAGCCCAGGAAATGATGGGAGAAGTCACGGGCGATCCTGGTGATAAAGCCGAAGGAAAAGGCAAGCAAGCTGAAGCCAAAGTGCAGCACACTGTAGAAAACGCGAAAGAAAAGGTCAAGAAAGCAATTGACTAGTTCTAGCGCTGTGTTGATTAGTAGGTAGAGGAAGTCATATTTGCTCCTGCTACCTCTTAAGCACGAAGAAAGCAAAAGCTTGGCGTTTTTGATACAGCGGAGGCTCAGTTACTTGGAGGTAGCTGAGCCTCCACTTACTTTATTTGCTAAGGCTGTAGGCAACCCTCCTCGACCTTAAATATGGGGATAGCCTAGGGCATAATTTACCAAATCCCTAAACTTTTTGGCTTATTTACTTAGAAGATATTTAATTATCAGGTAAGCTAAAGTTACCCTTGGGGTCAACTTGATCAAATCGAACTCCGTAGTTACCAATTTTTTTTGAAGGTTGATCGAAACTATTACCTCTATAACTTAATTCAATCATGTCAGAAGGTTTTTTACTCAGTCGTGTCCTACTTCGCTTTGATAGTGAATCTGAGGATTTAGTTGAAGATATCTCAGCCGTTACTATAACGCCTGATGGTAGTCTCTGGATTGGTTCTGACGAATTGCTTGGAGTTGAACGCTTATCTTTGGTTGAACCATACATTTTTGGTGAACATCGACCGTTTAAATTAGCAGATTTCGTCGAGCTATTTAATCAAAAAGACGAAATTGATATTGAAGGGATGGATTATTCAGATAATTATCTCTGGTTAACAGGTTCTCACAGTACGAAACGTAAAAAGACTAAAGGGAAAAAACCTGAAAAAGATATAAAAGGACTGGCAACAATTAAAACTGATTTAAATCGCTACTTACTCGCTCGTGTTCCTGTAATTAACGGCGAATTAGTTAAGTCTTGTTCTTTTCCCGAAGGTGGAGAACAAAAACTAACAGCAGCTTGCCTCCAGAAAACAGATAAGGGTGACTTACTGATAGACGCACTAGCGGAAGATCCCCATCTCGGCTCTATTGTTTCTAGCTTTCTTCCTTCCAAAGACAACGGATTAGATATTGAAGGATTAGCTGTTCGCGGCGACCAACTTTTCCTCGGCTTACGTGGCCCTGTGCTGCGAGGTTGGGCAATTATTTTGGAGATAGAAGTTGAAGAAGTAGAACCCGGAGTGTTGACACTCAAAGAAATCGGAAAAGAAGGACAGCTCTACAAAAAACATTTTGTAGACTTAAATGGCATGGGAGTGCGCGAACTGTGCCTGTATGGGGAAGATCTAATTATTTTGGCAGGCCCAACAATGGATCTAGAAGGGGCCATGAGAGTCTTTAAGCTGAACAAGGCGCTAGAGCTTTCAGGAAATACTATCTTTGGGCAAGATGCAGAAGAACTGGAGGTTTTATTTGACCTACCATTTACTTTCGGTACAGACCACGCCGAAGGTTTAGCGCTATATCCTTGTTTGGGACAACCGGACTCTTTGATGGTAGTTTATGACTCACCAGACCCCAAGAGAAGAACTGGATCAAAGGAAGTTTTTGCTGATATTTTTCGACTCAAATGATACTCTTTGATGCCTTGATCTGGTGGCTAGGCAGTCTTGCTCTCTGCTTGGTTCTCCTCACACTACTGATTATGTATGTCCGGGGTGGCTTCCGCCGTCGGTTTAAGTATCATCTAAAAAATTTACCCTCACCAGCGACAGACGAATTTGCTTTTACTGTGGCCGGTTTGTCTGACTCTTTTGTTAGCCAAGGTCAAGTAACAGGATTTTGGGTAGAAGCCGAGCAAATTAGTAAGGCTAGACTTGAGGCAATTAGCAAGGCCAAGAGTTCGATTCAGTTTGAAACCTTTTTTATGACCCCTGGTCACCGTGCTGATGACTTTGCCTTATCTCTTGCAGAAAAAGCTCAAGCTGGGGTGAAAATTCAGCTAATTACTGATAGCTACGGCGCTAAATCAATTCCTCAACAGTACTGGCAAAGACTGCAAGCAACAGGTGTTGAGGTTCGCTTTTTCAACCCCTTTAGCATCCGTGCGCCCTTAGATTATTTAGAGCGCAATCACCGTAAGTTACTGCTAATTGACGGGCAAGTCGCCCTAATTGGGGGTGCTGGAGTTTCAGATCATTGGGACGGTATGGAAGCTATTGGTGACCAAGCACCCTGGCTCGACTATGAAGTCAGTTTCCAAGGTGCAGTGATTTCCAGACTTGAGGGTCTTTTTCTGCAACACTGGCTAGATGTTGGCGGCACCGCTGACTTATCTCAAAGAAATCTTCAGCCCAACGATGCTGAGGGAGAAAAAATCCTCGTGACCCCAGGGGAAGCCCCTAGTTATCGAGATTCTTCGATTCGCACCTTCTTTCAATCGGTGATTTTGTCAGCAAATAAAAGGGTGTGGATTGCTAGCCCTTACTTTTTGCCCAATGCCAATTCCCGCGAATTACTATTGAGAGCAAAGCGTCAAGGAGTTGATGTACGTATTCTGACAATGGGACCCCATACCGATAAAAAGTTTGTTTACTATGCATCCCGCGAACTTTACGGTTACCTACTAAGTGGTGGGGTTGAAATTCACGAATACCAGCCCAGTATGATGCATGCTAAGGTCATACTGGTAGACGATTCTTGGGTCAGTATTGGTAGTGCCAACCTTGACCCGCGTAGTTTTTTCCGTAACGATGAATTAAATCTCTTTACCGCTCAAGAGCAATTATTTCCAAAGATTGAGCGCTTTTTCTTAGATGCCTTTTCTAAAAGCTGCCGTGTTAATTACACAGATTGGCAGCGTCGCTCTTTTTGGGAACAGCTTAAGGGGCGTTTCTTCCTTCTCTTTTACTGGCAGCTTTGAATTTTTTAAGATGGATGTATCTAAGTTTTCAGCAAAAGTTACGGGATTTTCCTCAAGTCTGCAAAGCGTGTAACTGTGCATAAGTTCGATTATTTGCTAACAGTTGATTGTGATTGCCCAGCTCAACAATACGCCCTTCTTCGAGGACAATAATTCGATTAGCTTTGCGGATTGTGGAGAGGCGGTGAGCCACGACAAAAGTAGTGCGGTTAAGCTTCAATCGCTCTAATGCTTCTTGAATCAAAGCCTCATTAACTGTATCAAGGGCCGCTGTCGCCTCATCTAAAATTAAAACACGGGGATTGCGGATTAAAGCACGAGCGATCGCTAGCCGTTGCCGCTGTCCACCAGAAAGTTTCGTCCCGTTTTCACCAATTGGTGTGTTGAGTCCTTGAGATAGTTCGCTAATAAATTCCCAGGCATTAGCATCCCTAATTGCTTGTTTTAAAAGTTCCTCACTGACATGTTCTGAGCCATAGAGGATATTCTCTTTGAGAGTGCCTTCAAACAAAATAGTTTCCTGAGAAACTACTGAAAGGAAGCGTCTGTAGGTTCGTAAATCGAGGGTATTCATCTCACTACCATCAAGTAAGATGCGTCCTGTAGTTGGGCGCAGAAAACCAATTATCAGGTTCAACAGCGTCGATTTACCGGCCCCAGAACGCCCGACAATTGCTACCGTTTCACCCGGTTTTATTTGTAAAGAGAAGTCTTGGAGGGCAAATTGTTGTGCACCAGGATAGGTAAAACTGACCGACTCAAAAATAAACTCACCACGCACTTGTTTAACTGGAACTTTGCCCCAATTATGTTCTACGTCTGGACACTCTAGCACTTCACCAAGACTGCGGATTGACTCAAAACCTTTACCAATTTCCGGTAGTACTGCCATAATTTGCACTAGGGAAGTGGTTAGAGAATCAAAATAGCCCGTGAGCAAGACTACATCGCCTACCGTAATTCCTAATTTACCCGTGTAGACCAACCAACCTGCGGTGAGTAGGCAAACACAATTAAACAACCGCAGCGTCACCCAAGAAGAAGCATTAGCGATCGCATTAATCGAGTCTAATTGCACTGCTGAGTGTCGCACCGTCCTCAAGCGGCGCTCAACTCTTTCTATTTCCTGGTCTTCAGCCGCATGGGCCCGCGTGACCGGAATTAGTTTGATCATTTCTAGCAATTGTGCAGACATGCCTTCTAGCTGCTGACGAAAAGCTTGATTGCGCAGCCGTATTGGCTTTTTCAGCAATCGCACCAGAGTTACAGCAGCCGGAACAGTGGCCATAAAAAAAATTAAAAACCAAGGTGCGCGAACCGCAGTAACTGCGATCGCAACCAAGATGGTGAGAATGGCAGAAGGTACATACTGAAAGACATAGGTTGTTAAGAGTTGAACTTGCTCAACATCTCGCAAGAGTTTGTTTTGTAGGGTTCCGGTGCTTTTGTACTTATAAAACCCAATCTCCAGGTTTTGTAGATGTCGGGTGATCAGTGAGCGTAAATTGGACTCCATGTTGCGGGTAGCAACGCTCATAAACTTGATGTGCAGATAATGAGTTGGGATATTCTGCACTACAGAAGCGGCAAGAATTGCCCCGTTAAGCCAGAGGTCTGATAATGAGCTTTTATCCGGGTTAGAGATGATGTCAATAACATTGGCGACTACTAGAGGCTTGATCCACTCCGGGCTATGCTTAATTACGTAGAACACCATTGACAAGCCAAGCTTACCCAAGTCTTGACGGTAGAGGATCAGTAGTGTTCTCAGGGGGCGATCGCCTCGATAAAGACGAGTGTAGGAGTAGTGGGATCGGTCAGTCTGAGAGTTAGTGGTCGGACTGTTCATGGGAAAGGCATTAACTATAGCAGTTCTCACGCTTGATCAAATACAAAGATTCTGGTTTGGCACAAGGTGTATTGCATTCGACCGAGAATCGCTATCAAGCTAATGTAAAGCCAAAACAAAAAAAAGGCGGCACAATCAGGAGATGAGCGGGAAAGGAATTACTGAACCTCTCTAATCATCAACTATATAACCCTGCAAAAAGAAACCCCCAGCGAGAAGGAGTCGCCGAGGGAGGTCATCAAGGTGCATCTACTATTTCTCTCTTTCGGTATCAGTATTGCGGTATCAGGAAAAAGTAAGGCATTCCTCTGTGGTTAGTTGCCTTGTTTTTGATCACGGGCACCATGAGTAAATAGATTGACGTGGGGCAAATTCCCACCACGCCAGGTTTCTAACGACAAACAACCATTTTCTAGTTAAGTCATTGCCCTGAAACTATGATACTTTTTGACTATTCTCTTTAATAGTTTCAATCAGTTCTGATACTTCCTCCGGAGTTTTTACAGGAACAGCAGGAGCGTCTACAGAAGGCCAAACAGTTTTGAGTTCCGTCATGCTAGTTTCGATTGCTTGATGAGCCTCAGGGTTTTCTTTGCTCATTTGATCGGAAATATTACGATAAAGGTCTTCAGAGTACAGTACAAAACCCCGTGAATCTTGATACTCAACAACCTCAGTAATTTTACCATCAGCGATCGCAGCTTCATACTCCTTCCCAGCGGTATTTAACATCCTGTTGATTACCTTAAGTACAAATTCAGGAGACTGACGCTCAGTTGCTGGTAATACCTCAATTGCCCCATCAATTTCTTGGGTAGCTTCTTGATACTGAGTGGCCAGTTCGGGAGCGTTAGGCTGAGATTTTACTGTATCGTTTAATTTGTTCAAAGTTGTCTTAAAGTCTTTGACATTGCGCTCAGGTAACTCGCCTTCTATATCACCATAAAGCTCTTCTACAGGGTGACCAATATGAGGTTCTGCTTCTTTAGGTTTTCCTTCGTCTATTAGTTCCTTAGCTACGATGAGATGTCCTTTCATTAATCCCAAAGTAGTCATGTAGTCAACATCGTCTTTTTTACCCTCTGTGGCAGCAGGTTTCTCCGCTGTGGTGTCTGTATGACCTGCATGAGAACTAGAACTATTAGTTTCAGGGGAAGAAGTGGTAGCTGTCTCCGGGTTACCGCAACCAGTTAGCGCCATTAAAGCGGCAGTAACACTCACAACATACAACGAGCGAAAAGAAGACATGTTTTTAACTCCTGGTAATAAATAAAAGACTATAGCCGTCCTCAATCCATGAAAAAAATTAACCACAGATACACAAGAGATCAAATGGAAGTTTTCGCGATTCACCTAGGATTGCTAGAGGAAAAAAAGATTTCAAATTAGCTCTTAATTTTATTTAGAAGAGTAGCAATTTTTGTCAACTAGGAATTACCTGAAAATTTCCCATACACCCATGTTCGGCAACTACATCTTGGTGCGGATGAAACATATACTCACCGGGATAAGGGTAGGAGAATTCCAAGATATGTCGTTCTGCCGTTCCCATCGTGATTACATCGGTTTCTTCATTGGGTTTGAGTGTTCTACCTGTGCGATAAACCCGGAACATATTAGCGTGGATATGAAAAGTTACCGCTGGGTCAAACTCAATCATGTTGAGCACATACAGCCGCACTAGTTGATTTTGGTAGATCTGGATGGGGTGATCTCTGTAGTAGTTGGGCAGTCCGTTAAAGGCATACAGTTCGTTGCTTTCGTCGTTGTTGATGTCGTAACCACCCATCACCAGCACCATTTCATCCGCCGGAGGACGTCCCTCTGGTGGATCAATGATGAACATGCCATAGAGTCCTTTGCTGACGTGTCGTGTCACTGGTGCAATATGGCAATGGTAAAGGTGTACTCCATAGGGTTCGGCATCAAACTCGTAAATCACCTCCTTACCTTGACGTACTGGTTTTACCCCATCCACCTCAGAACGATGATTGCCGTGGAAGTGCAAACTATGAGAATGTCCGCCTTCGTTGCGAAAAATTATCCGCAGGCGATCGCCTGCTGTCGCCCGAAGAGTTGGCCCGGGAACGCGATTATTCACATTCCAGCTAACGAAAGAAACAGCACTATTAAGCTGGAAGGTGGAACTCTCGGCAATAAGCTGAAATTCCCGAATCTTTCGCCCATTTTCATGCTTAATGGTTCCATAGTCAAAGTCTCGCAATATAGCCATGGGGTTGAAACCATTACCAGTCACTGATAGCGCTTGCTTTGTGATTGGTGGTATTCTCGCCGACACCTGTGACTTGTTCGTCAAGCCACGCCAAGAAAGCGCGGCACCAGCTACGCCAGTCCCTGTTAGTCCCCACTTCAGCAACTGGCGGCGACTCCAAGGCTTAATTTTTGGTGATACAGAAGGGTTTGACATGTACGACTATTGGTGGGGTTTAATCAGTTTGTCTTGAGTTGTCAAAGGAAAGTCATGGGTTAATAGGAGGTTAATAATGATAATTTCTCCTGAAAGCCTATCATGTACCTGGTCATATCAGCGTACTTATTCAGAAAAATTTCTGATAAATCAACGATATTTTATCTGAATAAGCAGTCCTATTTTTCAGGATATTTCCCTAAAAAAATCATACAAGCTAGTAATTGCAGCCTTTTGAGTTGAGATGATGACCTACATGAATATTCAGCTTTTTTGAGAATAGGTCTTATAATACTCCAGATAACCCTCGCCAAACTAAGAATAAAGATTAGCAATAGTCTGAACGGATGTCGAGAGGCTCAAGCCATAATTTATTGCTGAGAAAGCACCACTGTACTGCCTACTGCTGTTGAGTGGGGTGTGTTTCGAGTGCGCAACAACCAACTCAAAAGGGGAGGATTCTCAAATAGCCGTAAATCAAGCTAATGGTTTCTTAAGAGGGCATCTGGGCTGTATTTTTGAGAATGAAAATCATTCCATTTTTTTGCCCCAGGTTGAGTCATCAGAAATTACAACCTTATCTATACAACTGATTTAAAGGTGTGAGCAAGCAAAAGATGTCTACAAACTTTTGTCGATTGTGGCAGATTAGCCCAGCAATTTTAGGGGCAACATTCTTAGTTGCAACTAGTGCGACGGCGACAGAAACGAAACTGATACTTGAAGAGACTCAACATCAAACAGTTGAGGCTTCTGTTGATGATCATCAGCAGGTACTGGTAATTACTTCTCCTACAGATGTTCAACTAGAAACCATTCTCGGAGAGGAATCCTTAGAATTCTCCCAGCAAAAGGACGAGGGAAAATTTACTCATTTAAGTGAGAAAAATTTTGTAGCTCAAACACCTAGGGAGATTAACGAAGCCAGTGTACTAGAACAAATCAACCGCTACAGCAACGAGAGTGATACTAGCTCCCTCGACCAAATTACCAGTGTCAATCAGCTTCGGGATGTTTCCCCTGGCGACTGGGCTTATGAAGCCTTGCGATCGCTTGTAGAACGCTACAACTGTATTGTGGGATATCCCGATGGCACTTACCGGGGTCAAGCACCCCTAAGCCGTTATGAATTTGCCGCTGGTTTGAACTCCTGTCTCAACCAAATTGAGCGTTTAATTCAAGAAAATAACTCTGTAGTTACCCGTGAGGATTTAGAGCAACTGCAACGACTCGTCAGTGAGTTTGAAGCCGAACTGGCAACTTTGGGAACGCGAGTTGATAACTTAGAAGGGCGCGTGGCGTTTCTGGAAGATCATCAGTTTTCCACGACAACCAAGCTGGGAGGAGAAGTTGTTTTTGGTTTGGCTAGCGTTGTTACAGGAGATGATGTTGACGGCAACGAAGTGGATAGAATACCTGTTCTGGGTCACCGGACGCGTTTAGAGCTCAATACCAGCTTCACTGGTCAAGATTTATTATTTACACGACTGGCAACAGGTAACTTTCCCGAATTCTCTGAAGTCACTGGTACATCTGAAGGAGAAATTGGCTTTGCCCAACCTGAAGATAATGATGTCGGCGTCGAGGTTCTCTACTATCGTTTCCCCTTGGGCGATAATACAGAAGTCTTAATTGCTGCCACGGGGGGTGCATCCGATGACTTTGCCAGCACTGTCAACTTTTTAGACGGAGATGGCGGTAGTGGTGCTGTGTCCGTGTTTGGCACTCGCAACCCAATTTATTACCCCTTTGGAGATGCAGGAATTGGCATTACCACAGAACTAGGTAGTAGTTTGGAGGTGAGCGTAGGGTATCAAGCAAGTGAAGCCAGTGATCCAGCTAACGGCAGTGGCTTATTTAATGGCCCCTACAGTGCTTTAGCCCAACTAGTCTTCAAGCCAACTGAGCGCATCAACTTGGGTCTGACCTATCTTCACGGTTACAATCAGCTTGATACTGGTGCTGGTAGTAATCTTTCCAACTTCCGTTCGTTTACTGAAGATCTCATCGGCTCTGAGGTTCCTACTTATAGCAATTCCTACGGAGTAGAACTATCTTGGCAACTAAGCAATAATTTCGTCCTCGGTGGTTGGGCTGGCTATACTAACGCTGGCACTCTATCTACTCTGGGAGGGACAATAGAGCGGGGTAACCTCGATATTTGGAATTGGGCTGTTACTTTAGGTTTCCCTGATTTGGGTAAAGAAGGCAACCTGGCAGGAATTATTGTGGGTATGGAGCCGAAAGTAACTGGTTCTAGCATTAATATCAATGGTAATAACCTGGAAGATCAGGATACTTCACTGCACTTCGAGGCTTTTTACCAGTATCAGCTGACGGATAATATTGCTATTACACCTGGAGTTATCTGGATTACGGCTCCTAATCACAATGAGGACAACGAAGACTTGGTAATTGGCACTGTGCGAACCACTTTTGCTTTTTGATATTGAGCCCAAATCCCCGACTTCTGAAGGAATCTGATTGGTGAAGTCGGGGATCTGCTGGAAAATACCGCTCACCAAATGAGGCTGGTAGCAAAGCTTAGAAAGAGAAGGTAGTGCGCAGTACACCTACTGCCGTAGTGTCGTTGTTGGCGTCACTTTCTGGATTAAACAGAACGAAAACACCGGGCGTTACACTCAGACGGTCGTTGAGCTTAAAATTGTAAAAAGCCTCCAAATGGTAAGGAGTTGCCCTGTCAACACCGGGTTTGCTCAGTTCTGCTGCACCGTCGGCGTTAACCCGATGCAGTGGTTGCCCAAAGAGTAAACCTGCTGTGTTGCCGTCCTTCAGTACGTCCTTAAAATATAGACCTGCCATCCAACTGCTGAAGTTGGAAGAAGCATCAGGGCCAGCAACAGCATCCACGAAGAAGTATGAACCATAGCCTGTCAAAGTGACTTTTGGCGACAAACGCCAAGCTACAGTAGCACCCACGGAATTAATATGTACAGGTGTATTAAAAGGGTCTGATCCAGGAATAAACAGAGGTTCCGAAGAGAAGCTGGTGAGTCCGAGGGCCATGATATTCAGGTCATGGTAGCTGTGGGCATAGTTAATACCCAGATCAATACTGTCGGTAGGATTAAGAGTTAGCTGGGCGGCTGCAACCGTACTACCGCCAAAAAAGCCTGCCCCTAGAACATTATTGTCCTCCTGGCTAGGAATTGCAGCGTTAACACTACCGTACAAAGCACGCAAATCTACTCGCTCAGAAATTTTCCAGATGAAACCAACTGGTGATGCTAAACCCCTTTGAGAAGTCCCACCTGAGATTCGTGCTACCGGGTTGAGGCTAGCAAAGCGAGAAATTGCTCCTTGCCCTTCACTAGAAAAAGGAACAATTGTTGGGAATGCGTCGGAAACTTCGGCAGCAGTTCCAGCAAAGAGAGTGAGATTTTTGACGCCTGGAGCTGGGAAAACGTAAAGTAGCTTATATAGTCCAATTGAATTAGAATCAATTGCCGACAAATCTTGAGGATTGAATCGGGGAAACTGAGGCTCAAAGCTGAGTTTGGTTGAACCTGCGCTCAAAAAAGATGCGCCGGGAAACAAAGTATTTTGAATACTGCCCGAACCGTCTACAGCACCTCCAAAATTGTCCGCTTGTAAACCAGTGATTAAGGCATCTTTGCCTGTAAAACTAGTAGTTAAATTTAAGCGGACGCGGTTAACTAAAATTATATTTGGATCATCACCTGCAACACCATCACTATCGTCTTTGTCACCACCAGTAGCACCAACAATTGAGAAGATAGCCTCACCGCTGAGTTTAGTAGTAGTAGAAAACTGATCTTCTTCTAAAGAAGCGACACGTCCTTCCAATTTATCTACGCGTACTCCCAGGGTTGTCAGTTCCACCTCAAAGTCATCAACCAGCCGTTGCAATACGGTTAAATCTTCTCCATTGATTGAGTTGGTGTTACTCGCAATTAATCTCTCAATCACTTGCATACAGGCATTTAAGCCCGCTGCAAACTCATAACGAGTCATGGCGCTGCTACCACGAAAGGTGCCATCTGGGTATCCAGCAATGCAGCCATAACGCTCTACTAAGCTTCTGAGTGCTTCATAGGCCCAGTCTCCAGGTTGAACATCCGACAGTTGAGAGACGGAGTTTACCTGTCCCATTGATTCGGACAGTTGAGAGACAGAGTTTACCTGTTCCATTGACGATGAATCTGGGGAACTACTCTGCGGGATTTGAGCTACAGAGTTAACCTGTTCCACAGGGGATGAATCTGGAAAATTACTATCTAATATTTGAGCTGGAATTGTAAAATCAACTGGGGAATTGTTATCTGCTATTTGAGCTGGAATTGTAAAATCAACTGATGGCAAACTATAGTCCAGAGCTATAGTTGTTGACTCTAAATTCAAGGTCTCAGTAGTCCCAGCGATCGCAGATAGTGTTCCCCAAGATCCACAGCTAGCTAGTAAGCAGAAGAAACTCGTCCCACTAACACAAGTCAGTCGATTTTTATTTTTATTCATAGTAAAAATCTCACACCAAAAATTTCAATAGCGATTTTTATTGCTTTTGGTAGATAACCCTTAAGCATCGCTAAAGCATTCCACTTTATTGTTCCCAATAAGGCGGACTTTCGTAGCAGCTATTCACCGTTTTTTAAAAAACCTAGGCAATCATCTGAGAACAAAGAGCTTTTTTGCTAGAAAGGTAATAAAATCCAGAAGTTAGAACCCTAATAGTTAGGTAAGATGATCACCAGAAAGACCTGGTAGTCTCAAAAAAAATTGATACACAATCCTGCGGCAATTGCTTTAGATTGCAATATCTTAGCCTTAAATAATAGTAACATGCAAATTTGCCTCAAAAGGCTTTAATAGCAAGAAATATCAGGTTTGCTAACCTAATGAGGTATATTTAATTTTCTTACCTATTCCCTAATCCTATTCGGGTCAGGAGGCGGAGTGGTGAAATAGGTTAATTCCTCTTTGCATCTCCCCCATCCTCCTTGTCCTTCATTCATCCCCTGATTGCGTAACGCCAAGGGAAAATCAATTAATTATCCCCAGAGTAGGTATTACCGTTACATAACGGGACTTAAACGAAAATAAAGAGTTAATAAAGGTATAATTTAGGTACTGGCAGCCATTTGACATTAGAGTGTAAGACATGAAAGAGACAACCCCCGCCGCCATGCCTCCTTGCTTCGATAGATGGTGCAAACGCTTTGATGATGTCTGGAGACATCAAGCGCAAAAAAGGGAGTTTAGGAACTATATTGGGGGATTATTAGGGGAAAGTGAAGGAAAAAACCTGTCTCAAATGGCGGATAACGCGGTGGGAGTGACTTACCACCGATTACATCATTTTTTAACGGAAGCCCCCTGGAATGCTCAACAGGTAAATGAGCGGCGTCTACTGGTGATGAATCAGTGTAGCCCAACCCGAATAAGTAGAGGATTCACGTTAATTGTAGATGACTCAGGACATAGGAAAAGTGGCAATTTCACGGCGGGAGTAGGACGACAGTACATTGGAGAAATCGGGAAGACAGACAACGGAATAGTAGTGGTAACAACTCATCTATATGATGGGAAAAAAGCCTACCGTTAGATATAGAGTTATCTCAACACGCTAGTTCTTTAGCTGAAGGAAAAAAGATATTGAATTCCAGAAAAAGCCGGAGTTAGGCTTAGCATTAATTGACCGCAGCATGAACAGAGGATATCGACCGGGTATCGTATTAATGGGACTTAGACAGATTTCAAGCCCAAACAAAGCCCAAAGCAGCTTTGTGAGCAAAGAATACGTCCCGATTGTGGTTCAACCACTCCATAAAACGAAAAGACATCGCTGTCCGAAACGCCTCTAATGCTTCAGTAAAGGTGTTTAAAGGTTTCGATGCCCAACGCCGTCTTAATCCTCCGGTTAAAGTGTGCCATAAAATAAATGTATAGGCACAAAACACAAGCATGAAATGTCTTATCAGGCTTCTATAATCTCTGACTTGATATTCAGATAAACCCAACCAGCCTTTGGCTTCCCGATAGAAAACTTCTACCCAATTTCTTTGAGAGTAGGTAGTTACTATCCAATCGGCTGTGGCTTTTGTTGATTCAACATTGGTAATAAAATAGTCAACATCACTAGCTTGGTCGAAGGTTGAGGCATTCATGACGATAGCAATTGTTCTCTTTCCTTCAAGCTGTGAGAGTTCAACTTCTACAGGAGCCACCCAAACGGTTTCAGTTTATCTAGATTGATTTGAACAGGGGTAAAATCTTTTGGCGACAAGGATTCGGCTAACTTATCTAGGCGAATCTCTTCTCGTTGACTTATCCCTATTTCAATTATCACCTTACGGTTTTTGGCTAATCCTCCTATATACTTGAGTTTCCTTTTTTCCAGTTCCAGCAAAAACGTTGTGTTATTTCCATACCCAGCATCAATTAATACGATACCCGGTCGATATCCTCTGTTCATGCTGCGGTCAATTAATGCTAAGCCTAACTCCGGCTTTTTCTGGAATTCAATATCTTTTTTCCTTCAGCTAAAGAACTAGCGTGTTGAGATAACTCTATATCTAACGGTAGGCTTTTTTCCCATCATATAGATGAGTTGTTACCACTACTATTCCGTTGTCTGTCTTCCCGATTTCTCCAATGTACTGTCGTCCTACTCCCGCCGTGAAATTGCCACTTTTCCTATGTCCTGAGTCACCTACAATTAACGTGAATCCTCTACTTATTCGGGTTGGGCTACACTGATTCATCACCAGTAGACGCCGCTCATTTACCTGTTGAGCATTCCAGGGGGCTTCCGTTAAAAAATGATGTAATCGGTGGTAAGTCACTCCCACCGCGTTATCCGCCATTTGAGACAGGTTTTTTCCTTCACTTTCCCCTAATAATCCCCCAATATAGTTCCTAAACTCCCTTTTTTGCGCTTGATGTCTCCAGACATCATCAAAGCGTTTGCACCATCTATCAAAGCAAGGAGGCATAGCGGCGGGGGTTGTCTCTTTCATGTCTTACACTCTAATGTCAAATGGCTGCCAGCTCTAAATTATACCTTTATTAACTCTTTATTTTCGTTTAAGTCCCGTTAATTGATGCTGGGTATGGAAATAACACAACGTTTTTGCTGGAACTGGAAAAAAGGAAACTCAAGTATATAGGAGGATTAGCCAAAAACCGTAAGGTGATAATTGAAATAGGGATAAGTCAACGAGAAGAGATTCGCCTAGATAAGTTAGCCAAATCCTTGTCGCCAAAAGATTTTACCCCTGTTCAAATCAATCTAGATAAACTGAAAACCGTTTGGGTGGCTCCTGTAGAAGTTGAACTCTCACAGCTTGAAGGAAAGAGAACAATTGCTATCGTCATGAATGCCTCAACCTTCGACCAAGCTAGTGATGTTGACTATTTTATTACCAATGTTGAATCAACAAAAGCCACAGCCGATTGGATAGTAACTACCTACTCTCAAAGAAATTGGGTAGAAGTTTTCTATCGGGAAGCCAAAGGCTGGTTGGGTTTATCTGAATATCAAGTCAGAGATTATAGAAGCCTGATAAGACATTTCATGCTTGTGTTTTGTGCCTATACATTTATTTTATGGCACACTTTAACCGGAGGATTAAGACGGCGTTGGGCATCGAAACCTTTAAACACCTTTACTGAAGCATTAGAGGCGTTTCGGACAGCGATGTCTTTCCGTTTTATGGAGTGGTTGAACCACAATCGGGACGTATTCTTTGCTCACAAAGCTGCTTTGGGCTTTGTTTGGGCTTGAAATCTGTCTAAGTCCCAATAAGACCTATCCAAACCTACCCAACACTAGACTTTTCTAGACTAGATAACTGGCACGCTTAGGGTAGTTGGTGCTTACTTCCTGCTTCATTCTGGGGAGTCGGCTCTTACCAGTCCGCAGGCTAACACCGTCTAACTGACGGCTTTCTCCAAATTAACAGAAGCGTTCAAGTCGCGGTCAATTTCAAGACCACAGCCATCACACTTGAACACTCTTTCACTCAAGGAGAGTGTTTCTTTTTTAGTCCCGCAGTTTGAGCAAGTTTTGCTACTGGGGAACCATCGGTCAACTACGGTTAACTTAGAGCCGTACCATTGACACTTGTACTCAAGCTGTCTACGGAACTCGTAGAATCCCATATCTGCAATAGCTTTGGCTAGCTTGTGATTTGCTAACATTCCCGATACATTTAAATCCTCAATCCCAATTTTGCCGTGGTTTTTGGCAAGGTAGGATGTCAGTTATGTAATGTATCCTTGCGGATGTTGGCAATCTTGCGATGTAACCGCGCTATCTGAATTTGGGCTTTCTTCGAGTTGTTAGAACCTTTAACCTTGTTGCGGTTGAGCCATTGCAGTCTAGAGAGTTTCAACTCATACTTGCGATAGCTAGACGCACTTGGGAACACTTCACCCGTTGAGAGTGCAGCCAGTGCCTTGATACCTAAGTCAACGCCTACAACGTCCACTGACTTCGGTTCATTGGTTGAATCGACCTCAATTTTCCAGCTAATAAACCACCTATCAGCAGTACGGCTAATCGTGAAAGATTTGGGCTTCTGGTCAACTGGTAGGCGCTCGTAGGTCTTGAGCCAACCAATTACAGGTACTTTAACTCGATAGTGTTGACATACTCCCCGCGCTGAAGCGACGGGGATTATTTACGCTTCATTGACTAATGCTACCGAAGTAGTCTTACTCTGTCTGGACGTACATTTAGAGTCGTGCCGATGCCCCGTGCCGACTTTTTCTATATTTGCAGATGCGTTTTCGTCTCTATCATGTTCGCTGCCACAACCTAAACAGAGTATTGAACGCACCGATAAATCAATCTTGCCCCATTTATAGCCACAATCAGAGCAGGCTTGGCTAGTTGGTTCCCAACGGTTGATGGCTACAAACTTGCCTCCGTACTTTTCAGATTTTGCCTCAACCAAGACCCGGAATTCTCGCCAGCCTTGCTGACTAATTGCTCTAGAGAGTTTGCGGTTTTTGACCATTCCTGATACATTTAAATCTTCTAAGACGATAGTTTGGTTTTCACTAACGACCTTGGTAGACAATTTGTGCAGGAAGTCTTGGCGAGTGTCTGCAATTTGATTGTGCAGTTTTGCTATCTGAATTCTGGTCTTATGTCTTCTGTTTGAGTCTCTCTGTTGTCGCGCCAACTTCCGTTGAAATTTACGCATTTTACGGTCTAAACGTTTGTAGCAAGGACTGAAAGCTTTTTCACGTTACTCATCACAGCCAAGGTTTTGATACCCAAATCAATGCCAATGCTTTGGTTTTTAGCATTAGCCTGAACAGGCTCTACTTCTACTACAAAACTTAAGAAGTAACGGTTGGCACAGTCCTTAATAAGGGTTACGGAACTAGGACTCGTAGGTAAATCCCTTGACCAGACAGGCTTGACAACACCTATCTTTGCAAGATAAACACCATCTTTCTTGATGGAGAAACCCCCAATCCTGAACCGTGCCGATTGGCTATTATTCCTCTTTTTGAACTTTGGATAACCAACCTTTCTACCTTTTCTCTTGCCTTTACAGGAATCGAAAAAGTTCTTGAAAGCTATCTCTAAATCAGCTACAGACTGTTGTAGCGGTATGTTCGACACCTCGCTTAACCAAGCTCTTTCCTCAGTCTTTTTCGCCTGAGTAATAACAATCTTTTGAAGTTCAGCCGACTTGGGCTTCTTTGCCCTTGCGGTACGCTCGCCCGCTAGACCTAACGGTCTCGCTTCGCTAACGCTAACACTAACAGATTGCTTACAGATTGCAAGCGCATCGTTATACACAACACGGACGCAACCGAACAACCGAGCTAGACTCTGCTGTTGTTGGTCTGTTGGGTAAAAACGATACTGGTATCTTGCTTTCATGCTCCGTGATAGGATTGGTCTGTGTTTGGATTATACATTAGGCATCTCCAGAAAGCTAAGAGTGTCTCCCTGACTTACTTTGAAGCCTTAAACTAACTTCCACAGATTTAGCTCGATTCAACGGCTCCATAAGCATCAGGGGCTTTTGTTGTTAATTTAACTGCCAAACTATCAAGGTTAATAATCTCATTTCTCTTTGAGTATTCAGGGGTTTTCACTGCCGAGAAAACTAACCGCTCAATTCTCAGTCTTACTAAACCACAAATGGTTAGGATAACTGACTCATATTTACTGGCTTCCAGACGAAATCTTTCTTGTGCTATTTTAAATATCTTGATTAAACGAATCACGTGTTCTACAAAAATGCGGTTAGAAGATAGCTTTTTATTGGCTTCTTTTTGCTGTGAGGTTAGTTCTCCATTTTTCGGTTTTTTCTGAGGAGTGCGAATTTGAAGTTCTCCTAGATAGGCTTGATCAGCACTAAATAGTTGATTTTTATCAAATTGTTTCAGACGTTCCCGCATCAGACTTATGTCACTTTTGGTTCCTGGTTTTCCTGCTACTACATCGATAATATCTTTACCTTTGGGCAAGACAATAAACTGATTTTTAAAAGTGTGATTTTTCTTCTTACCTGAGTAGAATGATTTTTGCTCTTGATAGTCTGAAGGTCTTGATCGGCTTTGCTCAGCGCTATCTACTATTAACTCCTGCTCTGCCAACATCTCAATAATTGCTTCCTCCTCTTCTTCGCACTTTTTTACTTGTTCTAGTAAGCTAGCTGGTAGTGATTCTCGCAACAGAACTTGCCAATAATTAAACATGTTATTGGCTGTCGATTCGCTTACTTGAAATAATAAGCCCAGAATCTGAAAGCTCAGATGATGACGTAAATAGATTAAAGTTAATATAATTTGTTCTTCAAGAGCAAGAAGAGAAGTCTTGCCACCGCCAGCACTAATCAGCCGAGTTTTCTTTTTCTCAATTTCTCTCTGTCTCTGCTCATGTCAAAGTTTGGCTTGTTCAATTAGTTGAATCAACTGCTCATAGCTAATTCCTACCAAGCGCTTGGCTTCTTGATGATTACGTTGCAAGTACTCCCAGGTATAACTCACAGTTTCTGCACCCCAAACGTTAATTAGTTATGCCTTAATTATCTCATAATTTATATTTTGGAGATGTTTATTGGTCTACAGGAAATGACTACTCAATTCCGGAGGGAAAGACATAGCGTTACAGACCTCAAGATTCACTTGGTCTGCGTGACTAAATATAGGGATGAGATTTTTAGTGGTGAACAGTTGAAATTAATCGAAGAAGTATTTCGCCACGTAGCAACACAGATGAACTTTCAAATTCTAGAAATCAGTGGTGAGAACGAACACGTACACGCATTGATTGAGTATCCACCAAAGCTCTCTGTATCGAAAATTGTGAATGCTCTAAAAGGTGTCTCAAGTCGTCGTTATGGACAGGCTGGCTTTAAAAAACCGCACGGCAAAACAGCTTTGTGGAGTCCCAGCTATTTTGCCGTGTCTGTTGGTGGCGCTCCTATTGAAGTGCTTATCCAGTACATCAAGAATCAAGAAAAGCCGTCCTGGAAGGACGGGGCTTGAATCCCATATTTTTGGTCAACAGCCAATGAACCGTCAACGGTCAAGCTGTCAGGGCGTCCTTTTTTCTTAAACCTCGGTGGTTTCTTGACATGCTTGAACGCTTGCTTCCCAGCTTCTGCTAACTGCCTCAAGGCATACTGAGGAGCGCATTTACTGACCTGGTAGTACCAAGGACACTCAGGCTTGACCATAGCCACAAGTAGCTTGTGTAGGTCAACCGCGCTAGGGAATTTAAGCTTGTCCTCTGGGTTCGCCTTGTTGTGGTCAAGAATGTTTTTCGCGAGCGCAAGTCCCCAATTCCAAGCATGACGCGCTACGCCGCCATGTTTAGCTAGCTGTGTCCGTTGATGGTTGTTGAGTTTTAACTCTGTCTTGAATCCTAGAAGCATTAGGACAGATCCTTAACCACTTAGGTCATGCCATCGACTAGCTTCTTGTTTTTCTTGCTTCTAGAGCCATAGAGACGCGCTGAGAACACTGTTATTAGCTCAATCATGTCTGTGACTAGCTCTTGCTCAAAGCTCAACTCCTCTGACGATTTATTGATAATCACAACCTCAGTCTCGAATTCTTCGCACATTGCCAAGACAAGCTCTGAGCCCAATCTAAGAAGTCGGTCTTTGTGAGTCAGAACTAAACGCCCAACATCACCTTTGATAATGCGCTTGAGCAGTTTTTGAAGTCCTTTTTTGTTGTAGTTAAGTCCACTGCCAAGGTCTTGAATAGTTTCATATTGCCAACCATTTGCGGCGCTGAAAGCTTCCAAAACTTGAGCTTGTCTGGTCAAGTCGTCTTTTTGGTCATGACTTGAAACACGAGCATAGTTAATTGTGATGCGGTCGTCTAGTTGATTAAGCTCTCTTGGTGTGATGCGTTTAATATCTGCTAGAAAAAACCTTCTTTGTCCTGAAGGTGAGCGCTCTGAGCGAATCTTTCCTGAGTCTGCCCACCTCCTGAGTGTTGTGATTGAGATGCCTAGCTCTTTAGCAGCATCTCCTATACTTAATGTCACTTCGGATGATTCCATATCGTTCTACTGATATATCCTACATCCTGTTCTCTACTCATTTTGGAAGAAATGGCAAGAGGTGGATAGAGATTTAGTTACAGCTCTTTACCCTCCTACATTTTCCCAAAGGGCAACCGCACCAAAAATGAGAAACAGACAGCCACCAATCGCTGTAATCATCCGTTCGGAAACTCGACCAGCGATTAGCTTACCTCCTGTAACAGCGATCGCGCTACAAATAGCATGCCCTAGTGTGGCACCGACGATTATCCCTAATGGTTGATAAGTGGCGGCTAAGGCGATGGTGGCAATCTGAGTGCGATCGCCCCACTCCGCTACAAAAGTTAAGGCAAAGGCTTCTGAGCAAACGGCGAGGAAAGTATGTTGCTTGGCTAGTTGTGACTCCGCTTTTTCTACTGCCGCTATTGCCTCTTTTTCCTCTGTATGATTGGGTTTGGCAGACATTTTACTGGCATCGTACAACAATTTTATGCCAAAGCCCAAAAACAAAGCAATTTCTGCGTAGTCGATATAAATTTGGGGAAACACCGATACCATCTGTCCCAGAACCACGGAGAGAATAGTCATCGTTGCTAAAGCAGCACTGACTCCGATAAATACCGGCCACCGCGAGTGGCGCATTGATAAAATTACGGCAATAAAGAAAGTTTTATCACCCAGTTCAGAAATTGTAATTAGTAATAGACCTGCCGTAAAAGCTGTTAGCATCCTCTCAATCTTCTCAGAAACTGTTATTTATCTGAGTGAGCTTGATGAGGATAAAGACTCTTCACCAAGCTCACATCAGAAGTGAACTTAATGAAGGTCTCGCTCTCAAATAGCTGTTGTTATCTCAGCGGTTTTACCATCAGAATTATAGACTAGAACTCTAGTACTACTCAGATAAAATCTGCTTGTACCCGTTCTAAAACGACGGTTTTTTTGCCTATGTTGAGCACCAGTATCAGGTGTCATGGCTGAGTTGAAGCTAATTTGTCACCTGAACCAGGCTCATCACCAGTATGTTGATTCCGGTGTACTGACAAAATAATCTGTCAGTAGCTACTCCCCTTCTTTAGCTATTTATTTTAATACAAATTTGACTGAAGTTAATAGTAAGTATTGACTGAACTCACAAAATCTTTAAAATTGGTTAAGTTCAATCAAAAAATCATTTTTGTCTCATATTTTATTCATTAATAAATCATTTTTAACTAAAAAGTTTTAGATTTTAGGTGTAAGTTTTTAGCTTGAAGAAAACTTACCACCTACCACCGGGCTAACGCCCCGTTGCTTACTTGAGGCCTCTGAACAGTTCTTGAATTTTAGCTAGATGAAGAAGGGTGTAGGGTATAGGGGGTAGATTGTAGACGGAGAGTTAAGCAACTTTCTGTACTATTTTCCCCCACTTTATAGCCTATACTCGTGCCGGAGGCGCTTTGCTCCGACTACACCCTCTGAAGTCTTGACAATAAAATTAAGTTGGTACGCAGACTCCAGGAATAAAGAGCTTCATGCCCAACGACTTGAAAGTGTTATCAGCCATGGCACTAACCCCTACTGAACTACAACTTTTTTTCGATTCTTTCCCTGAGCAACTCTACGTCTTTAATCGCGCTAGGCGATTGATCTTTGCTAATCGTGTATTCCTAGAGTCGATAAGCAATATCCTGGGCAGGAGTCAACCCTTAGCGCTATCCGATGTGGTTGGAAAAACAGTTGATCAGTTAGGACTTAGTTCTGAGTTCACTAAAATCCATGAGCAACAGTTGGAGAACGTCTTTAGCAGTGGTAAGTCCTTAACTGGTGAATGCAGCTCTCGGAGTCCGTCAGGCACTAAGTATTATCAGTACAAGTTTACCCCTATCGGGGATATTTCTGAAGTTCCCCAGAAAATAGTCGTCACTTACAGGGAGATTACGGAGTATCAGCAATTACCCCTGGCTGACAAGGGAGCTGACTTTTCCCTGACAATTAAGGAAGAACAACCAACTGTCCCTTTTCAGGAAAGCCAACAGCACTTAAGCGCAGTTCTCGCCCATGCACCCGTCGCTCTCTACGCTATTGACAGTAATGGTATTTTCACGCTGAGCGAAGGCAAAGAAAGAAACTCAATGGGACTAGAGCCGACTCAAGTAATTGGTAAATCAGTTTTTGAACTCTATAGTAACCGCAGTGATTGCCTAGAACATATCAAAAGAGCTTTACTTGGCTCTAAACAGACTTGGAGTGCTTCCTACGGGGAGAAAATTTTTGAGAGTCGCGTTACGCCCCTCAAGGATAGCAAAGGTAATGTTTTGGGCATCGTTGGTGTTTCTTGTGATATTACCTCCGAGCAACAGGTACACAATAGCCTAATCGAGAGTGAAGAAAAGTTTCGCCAGATGACGGAGAATATTCGCGAATGCTTCTGGATGTCCGATGCTAATCGAACTGAGTTACTCTACATCAGTCCTGCTTATGAGCAGCTTTGGGGACGCAGTCGCCAAAGTGCTTATGAGTGTATGGATACGCGGCTTGATGCCATTTATCCTGAAGATCAAGAACGCATTCGTCGCTCATTTGCTCGTGTTCTTTTAGGAGAAACGGTTGAGGAAGAATATCGAGTTGTTCGTCCCGATGGTTCGCTTGTCTGGTTGCTGGATAGAACCTTCCCCGTGTGGAACTCCCAGGGAGAGGTTTATCGCTTGGCAGGAATTGTAGTTGATATTAGTGAGCGTAAACAGGCAGAAGAAGAACTTAAGAAGCAGAAAGAAATCTTACAAACTATCTTCGACCACATCCCGGTGATGATCAGCTTTTTTGATGCTCAGGGTAAGATGCAATTAATGAGCCGGGAGTTGGAAAATTGCCTGGGTTGGTCCCTCTCAGAAATACAAGAAGTGGACATTTTGAAGGAGTGTTATCCTGATCCAGAGTATCGTCAGATGGTTCTCAATCACATGCTCAAAGGAGCGCCAGGATGGCAGGATCTTCAAACCAGAATTAGAAATGGGCAAGTTTTGGAGACTTCTTGGGCTAATGTTAGGCTTTCGGATGGCACATCAATTGGTATTGGACAAGATATTACCTTTCGCAAGCAGGCAGAACGGCAGTTGTTAGAGAAAGCTCAAGAGTTGGAAAAAACTCTCCATGAACTCCAAAAAGCCCAGGCGCAACTGGTTCAAAATGAAAAAATGTCGAGTCTTGGTCAGTTAATGGCAGGTGTTGCCCATGAAATTAACAACCCCGTAGGTTTCATCTCTGGTAATGTTAGCTTCGCTGAAGACTATGCTGAAAGTTTAATCGAGTTAGTTGAGCTTTACCAAGAATATTATCCCACGCCAGTAGCGGAAATTTCTCAAGCAATTGAAGAAATTAACTTGAATTTTATCAAAGATGATTTTATCAAATTGCTTAAGTCAATGGAGGAAGGTGCAAAGCGCATTCGGGAAATTGTCTTACAGTTGCGGAACTTTTCACGCCTTGATGAAGGCGAGATGAAACCTATTGACCTACACTCTGGTATTGAGAGTACTCTGTTAATTTTGCAGCATCGCCTCAAAGAAAAACCGGAACGAAGAGCAATTAAAGTGGTTAAAGAATTTGCTGAGTTGCCTTGGGTGGAATGTTACGCTTCTCAGCTCAATCAGGTATTTATGAATATCTTGAGTAATGCTATCGATGCTGTAGAAGAAAAACTTGAGGCAGACTGGGTTTTTACTCCAGAAATTAGGATTAGCACTGCCGTAGAAGTTAGGGAAAATTGTCCCTTGGCGGTAATTCGTATTTCTGATAACGGTTTGGGCATCTCTACTGATGCCAAGCAACGTTTGTTTGATCCTTTCTTTACTACTAAACCCATTGGTAAAGGCACTGGTTTAGGATTATCGATCAGCCATCAGATTGTTGTTGAGCGACATCAAGGACAATTATTAGTTACTAGTGAACCTGGGCAAGGAACTAAGTTTTTGATTAAGATTCCTTTAAAGGATTGAGCTAATTTAGAGATTGTAGATAGCAATGACATTCTGGCTTTTCAATCAGGGATCTTACTAAAGCATTCAGAGCAACAGCCGCTAATAAACCACCTCCCAGAGCACCTTCTACGGTAATGTAGGGAACACTAGAACGCATTAAACGACGCTTAGCAGCTGGGGCATGGCTAAAGCCAATCGGCATGCCAATGATCAGCGCTGGTTGGAATTTTCCCTGTACAGTGGCTTCAACGGCAGACAAAAGAACAGAGGGAGCATAGCCGATAACTAAAATACAGTTTTTGTCTAACTGTTGCCATTGATTGATGGTTCGGTGGTGTTGCCAAAAGCTGGCTTCTGCCTCAGCCGCACTGCTAATATGGGGGTCAGTAATCAGGGTTTGGCAAGAACAGTTCAAATGAACTAAGCGAGTTTGATCAATTGCTGCAACTACACTAGAAACGTCAGCAACTACTTGGCAGCCAGCTTTTAGGTTATCACGGGCGGTGGCGATCGCATTTTCAGAGAGCCGCACGAAGTTAACTAGACTGACATCTCCACTGGCTAACACCAATTGTGAGAGTAAATCTACTTCAATTTCTGAACGGTTAGATAAATCTGGCAAAAGCTGTTGCAGGGATTCAGTAAAGCTTTCTGGGTGGCTATCTGTGGCGGTATCCCAGTTATCCCACAGCTTTTCTAGGAGGGCAACACCATCGGCTGTTTCAACTTCTAGATGGCGTAATTGAGTGATCGCTTCGGCTTGCACTTGTTGACAGTGGCGATCGCGTCCTAGTAGTCCTTCTAAGGCAGATGCGGTGCGTCGCAGGCGTTGCAGTTGTTGCATCACCGACTGGTATTGTTGTTGCAGCAGTACTCTGAGGTCGTCAACTTTTGGGGTAGTCGTGTCAGTTTCTAGCAGCTTGTGAATGTGTGACAGTTGAAATCCCTGCTGCTTGAGCGCCATGATGCGCTGGAGACGCTGGACATCTTTTTGAGAGTAAAGTCGGTAATTGCTCTGAGAACGCACTGCTGGCGGCAATAAACCAGAGGAGTGGTAATGCCTTACCATTCTGGGCGTCAGACCACCCCCTACAGTCTCTGTGAGTTCTTTAATTGTCAAGTGGTCAGCAGGCATCCTCTCTATGGGTTAAATTGTTTTAAGCATTAATCCGAGCCGCTGATTCAAATTATGGCTTTTTCAGAAAACCCCAGTCCAGAAGAAAACCCCTTTCGGAAAATCAAGGTTCGCATTCTAATTTTATGGGGTTTTTTAGTTAGCACTATCCTGGGATTCTTACTAGGAATAAGTATACTATCAACTGGCTTAAATATTCAAGAGCCAATTCTCACCAGTATTTTGGGTATTCTCACAATTTCTTTGCTTAGTATTTTGGTTTTGCAAAGATGCAGAAAGTCACGTATCAGTTTAAAGCAGCTCATTGGCAGAGAGCCGATTAATTATCAATGGTTACCTACAGTTGGTCTGGTAATTGCTGTCTTAATTTTCTCCTTAGGAGCCTTCCAGCTTTCCTACTATCCTATCTCCTTTATTGCACCACCATTTGTTGAAAATCTGCTTAATGAGAAATTACTCTGTTACCCATCAGAAACTACTGCCCTACTCCCCTGTAACTTACTGAGAGTTCTTTATATTATTTTAGTTGCTCCCATAACTGAAGAATTTCTGTTTCGAGGAATTATCTTGCATCGTTGGGCAACTAAATGGGGAATTGGAGCAGCAATATTAGCATCTTCTTTATTTTTCGGTCTACTACACAGAAATTTTGTAGGTTTATTTGTTTTCGGCGTAATCATGGCGTTGCTGTATATTAAAACCCGCACTTTAGTTGTGCCAATCATGGCTCATTTACTCAACAATTGTGCAGCCGTTCTCTTAGGAGTTGCTTCCACAGTCTTTAACTCTGCTGAAACTGTTCGCACCTTAGAAGAATTTCGCTCTCAATGGTGGCTAGGTTTCTTGTATTTAGCTGTATCGGTTCCCTGGTTGGTTCGTTTTATCTACAAAAACTGGCCGAGTAACAATCGCTCTTTACCGTATTTTACTAATATTTCTCAATAGCTAGAATTTTATTCTTAAAATTTTGACTCAGCATCACGTAGTGGGATAGTCATGATTGCCCCGCCTGCGATAAAGACATAAGCTGTCACACATTTAAATTGGGTATGAGTAGTAAATTGGCTATGAGTAGCGACCAAGATGGTCGCACTACAAGGATTTGCCAATTATTGACAATATAGATGGTAGTAAAACGCTTGACCTTAACACTAATGTCAAGGTTTAGGGTGAAGTAGTTGTTCAGATGCAATCTACTAGCCAGAATGAGTCAAAGTTCTCTCCCTACCCCTTCCCTGGGCCAACTATTTAAACAACATCCCGACGCAGTAGCTGCTGCGGTTTGCGCCCTACTGCTTTTCTTTGGTTGGCTAACACTGCAACTAGGCTGGGTGGGACTAGCAGTAATAGTTTTAGCCGCCGCCTATGTAATTGGTGGTTATGAAAGCACACGAGAAGGCTTAACTACCTTAATTAAAGAACATCAACTAGATGTTGATCTACTGATGATTGTGGCAGCATTAGGTGCTGCTGGTTTGGGATTGTGGCGTCAGGAATATTACCTAATTGTTGATGGTGCTGTACTAATTCTCATCTTTGCCATTAGTGGCGCACTTGAAGGTTATGCCATGCAGCGCACCGAACGTAATATTCGTAGTTTGATGGCGGTAACGCCGGATACGGCTAGATTATTGCAGCCTGCGGGGGAACAGATGGTTCCTGTAGAAAAATTGCAGGTAGGTGACGAAATATTAGTTAAGCCAGGAGAATTGATTCCCACAGACGCCATCATCTTAGCAGGTTATAGTTCCCTCAATGAAGCATCAATTACGGGTGAATCAATGCCTGTAGAAAAGCAAGCTGGGGATGAAGTGTTTGCTGGGACAATTAATGGTAATGGTGCTTTAAAACTGAGGGTACATCAACCACCAGAAAGTAGCTTAATTCAGCGGGTGATTCAGTTAGTTAAGCAAGCACAAACAGAAGCACCGCCATCTCAGTTATTTATTGAACGTTTTGAGCGGAGTTATGCTCAAGTTATTGTCTTAGTTGGGATATTACTAGCAATTACGCCGCCAATTTTTCTCGGTTGGGATTGGGAAACTACTATCTATCGAGCATTGATTTTTCTGGTAGTTGCCTCTCCTTGTGCCTTAATGGCGTCGATTATGCCAACTTTGCTATCGGGTATTGCTAACGGCGCACGGCAGGGTATTTTATTTAAAAATGGTACTCAATTGGAGATGATCGGCAGGGTAAAAGCGATCGCTTTTGATAAAACTGGCACTCTGACTACTGGCAATGTGACGGTGGTGCAAGTAACTCCAGCTACTGGAGAATCAGAAACTGATGTTTTGCGCATGGCTGCGGCTTTAGAAGCATACTCAGAGCATCCCATTGGTCAAGCTATTGTGCAAGCAGCGCAGTTACAACAGATAGAATTACCAACTGCTACTGATGTGCAAGCGCAGACGGGTTTAGGGATTTTGGGTAAGGTTAATGGTCAGTTAATTGTCGTTGGCAAGGCAAAGTATGGGCAATTATCACTAGAATACTCTTCAAGGGAACAAAACTTATTATCAAGGGAAAAGTTAAACCAAGGGTGTTCCTTACCTCCGGAATTAACTACAGCTAGTCAGCAGCTAGAAGCGACAGGCAAAACGGTGGTTTGGGTAGTTTGTGACGATAAAATATTGGGAATTATTGCTTTGGCAGACAAAGAACGTCCCTTAGCAGCGCAAACGGTAAAGCGTCTCAGGCAGCTAGGAATTGAGCAAGTGGTAATGCTAACGGGGGATAATGCTAGTACTGCGGAAAGCATTGCCAAGGCTACTGGTATTGAGCAAGTGTACGCAGAGTTGTTGCCGGAAGACAAGGTGAGTGTGATTCGTCAGTTACAGCGGCAGTACGGCGCTGTGGCGATGGTGGGAGATGGGATTAATGATGCACCTGCACTGGCGACGGCTTCGGTGGGAATTGCCATGGGTGCTGCGGGTAGTGATGTGGCATTGGAAACGGCTGATATTGTTTTAATGGCTAATAGGCTGGAAAAATTAGAACAGGCAGTTTATTTGGGCCGCCGTGCCACAAGAATTGTTCAGCAAAATATTGTTTTTGCTCTGAGTTTTATTGTGTTGCTCTTGATTGCTAATTTTGCTGGTAGCATTAACATGCCTCTGGGTGTCATCGGGCATGAAGGTTCTACACTGATAGTTACTTTGAGTGGTTTGAGGTTGTTGAGGAATTGAGAAGGGGAAAGGGCAAATCGAGAGTTAGCAGAAAAGTGATTTAATCTCATTCATCCGTAACCTTTCCTCGCATTGCCTTAATCTGACTCCGCCTGCTTTTGTTATCCAGACGCTTTCTTTGAGAACTCCGAGTCGGTTTGCTCCTTTTACGGGGTTTGGGGAGTGCAATCGCGTTCTTAATCAGGGCTTGCAATCGTTGCAATGCCTCTGCTCGGTTTTGTTCCTGGCTACGGTGTTCTTGAGCCTTGATGACAATAACCCCTTCTTTGGTAATCCGCTGATCGGAAAGCTTTAACAAGCGCTCTTGGTAGCGATTGGGTAGGGAAGAAGCCAGGATGTCAAAGCGTAGGTGAATTGCAGTCGCCACTTTATTTACGTTTTGCCCACCTGCGCCTTGAGAGCGCACTGCACTCATCTCCACCTCATGCTCTGGGATACTTACTGTGTGGGAAATTTGCAGCATGATTGATCAATTCAATATGGAATGATGCACCGTTTCTCTCGGCAGGTTGAGCAGCGAGTTTTTTTGGCAATGGTTATTCCAGTGTAGAGTACCTAGTTGATCACTGGCCCTGTTCAGAGCTTTAACTCTAGAGACAAATCACTCAAGATAGATAAAAGCCAATAGTTACTATTACTCTTCCTGTATTATATAAGCAGATTTTACGACCATCATTACCGAATTGTTTAATTTAATCCTTCTTTTTTTGTCAACCAACCATTACACTAAGTTAAAAGCTTAAAAAAAGTTAATCCAGTGACTTTGCTAGTTCTGGAAACAAGATAACGAGCTCAATATTGCTTTCATATACTTGACAATTTTTCCATCATAGAAAGATAAGACCGATGGCTCAACTTTTCCTGGAAACAGCTTGGTTGATACCTTGCTATCCGCTAATTGGTTCGATTTTAGCCGTACCTTGGTCTCCCGGTATTATTCGTCGCACGGGACCAAGACCAGCAGGTTACATCAATGTGTTGATGACGTTGGTCGCATTTTTACATGGTTTAATTGCTTTATCTGCAACTTGGAATCAGCCTGCACAAGAAGTAACAATTCCTTGGCTGCAAGTTGTCAATCTCGATCTGAATATTCCCTTGGAATTTTCTGCGATTACCATTGGCGCAACCCTGGTGATTACAGGAATAAACCTGCTGGCACAAATCTACGCCATTGGTTACATAGAGACAGATTGGGGCTGGGCGCGTTTATATTCTTTGCTGGCATTCTTTGAAGCCGGAATGTGCGCCTTAGTTCTCTGCAACTCCTTATTTTTTGGCTACATTATTCTAGAAATCCTTACTCTAGGAACTTACCTCTTAGTTGGATTTTGGTTTAATCAATCTTTGGTGGTTACGGGTGCAAGAGATGCCTTCTTAACCAAACGGGTGGGGGATTTGTTTCTCTTAATGGGGGTTATTGCTATCTATCCCCTGTCAGGAACCTGGAATTTTACAGAACTCGCAACCTGGGCAAGTACGGCTCATATCGACCCTACAGTTGCCACCTTGTTGGGCTTAGCCTTAATTGCAGGGCCAATGGGTAAATGCGCTCAATTTCCTCTCCATCTGTGGCTTGATTTAGCGATGGAAGGTCCTGTTCCCAGCACGATTTTACGAAACTCTGTAGTTGTTTGCACAGGTGCTTGGGTGCTAATTAAACTGCAACCTGTGATCCAACTTTCTCCCTTGGCAACATCATTCACATTGTTTATTGGTGCTGTGACAGCATTGGGCGGTACGATGGTGGCAATCGCACAAATTGATGCTAAGCGTACTCTTTCTTTCCTCGTCAGTGCTTACATGGGTTTGGTATTTATCGCCGTAGGTACGGGCCAAACTCAAGCCGCCTTAACCTTAATGTTGACCTACGCCGTCTCAATGGCTCTGTTGGTGATGAGTTTGGGTACAATTATCTGGAATAGCATTACTCAAGATGTCACCCAATTAGGGGGTTTGTGGGGTAAACGACCAGCTTCAGGCATTTCCTATCTCGTCGGTGCGGCTGGCTTGGTTGCCATCCCTCCCCTTGGTGGTTTTTGGCCTTTATTGCAGTTAGGCGACTATCTTTCTAATACTCGCCCTTGGTTATTTGCTGTATTGCTAGTGGTCAATGCACTGGCTAGCTTAAGCCTTACCCGCGTCTTTGGCTTGATTTTTGGCGGTAAACCCAAGCAAATGAGTGAACGTTCCCCCGAAGTTCACTGGCCAATGGTTTTTCCCATGTTGCTGCTAATGGGTTTCGTCTTGCATGTACCCCTGATCTTGCTGCAATGGCAGATCATACCTGAGTTATCTGCTATCAATACTACTGTGGCCGGTTTGTTGCTGTTATCGAGTGCCGTAGGTTGTGGCATCGGGTCATTCCTCTACCTTAATAATAGCTATGCCAAACCCGTGCATTTTGGCCCTCAGTCCCTACAAAACTTGTTTACCTACGATTTTTACACCCAAAAAGTGTACCGCGTCACCGTTGTCTTTTTTGTTGACTTAGTGTCTAAAGTCATTTCTTGGTCTGACCGTTATATCGTGGATGGATTGGTCAACTTAGTCGGAATAGTAACCGTCTTTGGTGGACAAAGCTTAAAGTACAACGCTTCAGGTCAAACTCAGTTTTATGTACTAACTATTCTTCTGGGAATTGCTTTGTTTGGATTGATTGTAAGCTTGCCTCTCTTGTCTACTCTTTCTTTAATTATGGGCGGTTAGTTGTTAGTTATTACTCAACCAACAACAAATAATAAACAACCAACAACAAATAATGCTGAGTACCTTAATTTTGTTGCCTGTATTAGGCGCTGCCATAATTGGTTTTATACCCGGAACTCTAACAGGTTCGCGGATACGTTCTGCTGCTGTTGCGGTCGCAGCAGCTATCTTGCTTGTCACCATCTGGATTGGTTTTCAGTTTGATATAACCAATTCAGGCATGCAGTTTCAAGAGTCTTTACCCTGGATTCCTCAACTGGGATTAAATTACAAACTGGGAATTGATGGGTTGTCGTTTCCCTTACTAGCATTAAGCAGTTTACTGACTGTTATTGTCCTCTTTAGCGGTCGTAAAGAAGTTGAGCGTCCCCGACTAAAATATGCCCTAATTCTGCTGGTTAATGCGGGGGTAACTGGAGCATTTCTTGCTCAGAATTTGTTGCTGTTTGTCTTATTCTACGAACTAGTCCTCATTCCCCTTTATTTATTAATTGCTATCTGGGGAGGTGACAAGCGAGAATATGCAGCGATGAAGTTTCTTATCTACACCTTTGTATCCGGAATCCTCATTTTGGCAGCCTTTCTAGGGATGGCTTGGCTATCGAATTCTACTAGCTTTGATTACGATGCCATTAATACCCAAAACCTATCCCTAACTACCCAACTGGTTCTTTTAACCGTGCTTTTGGTGGGATTTGCCATTAAAATTCCTCTAGTTCCTCTGCATACTTGGTTACCGGATGCTTATGTGGCTGCCTCTCCCTCTGTGGCGATTTTATTAGGTGGGATTGTGGCTAAAATGGGAACCTATGGCCTAGTGCGGTTCGGTTTGCAACTATTTCCTGAAACCTGGTCGCTGACAGCCCCCGGACTATCGGTGATTGGTGTGGTGAGTGTGATGTATGGGGCATTAAGTGCGATCGCACAAAAAGACATCAAACGCATGGTAGCCTATAGTTCTATCGGTCATATGGGCTATATTGTTGTCGCCGCCGCCGCACTGACTCCCTTAAGCCTCTTGGGTGCTGTATCTCAAATGGTGAGTCACGGTTTAATTTTGGCAATTCTGTTTTATCTGGTAGGTGTGATTGAAACCAAAGTTGGCACCCGTGATTTAGATGTCCTCAATGGATTAATGAATCCCTTGCGCGGTTTGCCCCTTGTTAGCGCCCTGTTAATTTTAAGTGGCATGGCTAGCGCCGGAATTCCTGGTTTAGTCGGTTTTGTCGCTGAATTTATGGTGTTTCAAGGCAGTTATGCAGTGTTCCCCTGGCAAACGCTTCTATGTATCTTTGCCTCTGGCTTAACTGCCGTTTACTTTGTGATTCTCCTGAACCGCACCTGCTTTGGCAAACTAGACAACAATACTGCCTACTATCCCAAAGTTTTGTTTCCGGAAAAAGTTCCTGCTTTCATTTTAGCGGCTCTCATCTTCTTATTAGGAATACAACCTAGTTGGTTAGTGCGCTGGATGGAACCGACTACCACAGCAATTGTTGCCACTACTCATGCTGTTAATAATCAGCAAGTTGCCATCAATTATCAATCTAATACAGCAACTAACAAATAGTGGGTAAGGGCGATAAGTGTAAGATTCAAGATTAACAAAATCATTCTTAAAATCAAGAACAAAAGACCATGTCTGCCACTCTAGATAAAGCTCCTGAAACTCAAGCAAATAAAGCTAAACTGCCGCCTTCTAAGCATGAATTTGCTGAGGTTATTCATCGCCTAGAAGCCGGTGGTGCAATGGTGCCGGATACGCCAGAGAATCTGATGCAAATTGTCGGCATTTGGAAAGCTTATGCTGTGCCGATGGATTTCTACTGGCGCGACTTACTTTATATTGGTGAGCGTGTCTTTTTAAATCCTTTTCCTTTCTTTAAATACGTCTTACCTAAAGAATATTTAGATCTGCATAATCATTATGCTGGCGATGATGCAGATTTACGGATTTGGCGTGGCGAAGCAACTGCTCACCCTGAACTTTTAGCTTTCATTGAGAAGGGTGAAACTAGGAAAATGCCTAAGTTGCTGCATCACTTATGGCATGACCGGATTAATATGGAGTTTGCTGAAGCTTGTATGCGGGCAATGCTCTGGCATCGTCAGATGTATGCGCCGGTGAATCAGTTTGACGCTTACCTAGATTCTGACGAATACAAAGCGAATGCAGATCGGGCAATTAAGGCTTATTTTAAGAACAATCCCTTAATGCTGGGACTGCATAAGCTGTTCCCAGAAATGTTTATTGAGCAATGTCGTCAGGCATCTTATTACAGTAATTTGGGGCTATTTTGGGAAGTGATGGCCCCGGTTTTCTTTGAAGTCTCTGATTTGTATGATGAGGGGAAAATTACCACGGTTCCAGAGGCGATGAATTTTATCGTCAATGGCATTTTTGCGATCGCAGGTCGTCCCATTTATCATCATGTTTATGTAGGGAACGAATGTTACGAGGTTATCCCTAAATCCAAGGGTTTTACTTGGTTGTATGAAGCAGCACTTCCTTATGTAGAAGCGGTTTTCTATCGCACGGCTCCCTTTAGAGGAACCAAGTCTTATAATGCTCAGGCTGGGGAAGTTCCCAGTGACCAAAAAGATTTCCATTATGGAGTGCTTTATGCTGATAAGTTCCCAGTGGGGACGGCAGGTATTCCACCGACACTGCTAATGCAAGATATGTATCATTTTCTGCCACCTTATCTCAAGGAGTTTTATGCTAAGCGGTGTCGGGGTGAGGATGATGTTTTAAATCAAATTGCGGTAACGTTTCAGCGCTCTATGTATTGTGTAACATCTGGAGTGTTTCAGGCATTGCGGACTGCACTTTTGTATCCGTTAGATGACCCAAATCCCAAGCATTTGCAGGCAAATCGGGCGTTTTTTGAGGCGCAATTAGATCGCTTTTGTCGTCCGGAGTATGGGATGCGCGATGCGGCGCGGTTGGAGAATATTCAGACGGCGGATTATCGGTAGGAAGTTTAGATATATTCAACCCCCCTTAATTAAAAAGGGGGCTTTTTTTTTGAGAGGTACTAGGGAGAAAAGTACACCTCCAGCATCCGGGTAATCCTATAAAGTCTATGAATATTTAGAAAGCTGAAAGGCTTAGAGATAGGAAATTAGGACGAGGATGAAACAAATGGATGAGGCTGTCAGAAAAATTGCTGCATTAGGATTGCCCGGAGTCATTCTCCTGATTGCAATGGCTACTACAGGTTTTACAGGAGCAGCGGCAATCACAGCAGCTCTAGCAATGCTGGGACCAGGAGGGATGATTGGAGGTATTGTTTTTCTGGGAGTAATAGGCATAGCTGGCGATGCCTTGTCTAAGTTTGGGCTGCAAGCTTTACTTGCGGGTGTATACAAAGAACGCCATGAAAAGGGAGAAACACTTAAAGCTCTTAAAAAGGAGATTAACGGACTATTTATTTCTGACGATTTGAAGCGCAAGCTTAGAGAAGAACTGGGCCGTTAAACAAGAGAATTTTCTTGTTGACTGGGGTGTGTCTACATATAATGAAAAGTTGCTAGCCGACAAGATAGCGATCGCACTTGACCTGATCATCTTGGCGTCATAATAAGGAAGAGTTGCAAAAAGGCGCAGAAAAAATGCTAGCCTCTACAGTCGTCCCCAACCAAACAGAAGCCTTTTCCTTAGAAGACTTTCTGCAAAATCCCCCTGATCACATGGAATGGGTGGACGGGCAACTGGTGGAGAAAAACGGCATGACACTCAAGCATGGTCGAATTCAAGCAAAACTATCAACTTACTGGGGAAATTACCAAGATGATCGCCAATTGGGAGGAGTAGTTTATACAGAAGCACCTTGTCGCACCAATAAACAAGTACGCCGTCCAGATGTAGCCTATCTCACACCAGAATTACTGACCCAATTTGGCGAACCTAATGTACTGCCTCAGAGTTTCCCACTGATTGCTGAGATTATCTCACCCACCGATTTAGCAGAAGATGTATTCGCTAAAGCCAATGAATATTTAGCATCCGGTTGCCAGGAAGTCTGGTTAGTCTTGCCGGATAGTCAATGGATTGTTGTACTAACTCAACAGCAACGATTTTTATTTACAACGGGTGAAGGGATTAGCACTCAGCTTATTCTCCCAGGTTTCAGCGTCGCTGTCGATCGCTTATTGGCTTGATAGCGGATAAAAATGCGAGTCCCTAGTGCTGCAAATTAGTTCACTCAACAAATTGCTAACTTGAAGGTAAAGTAAGCCAGCAAGAAAAAGCGATCGCCACGACTGTAACAACATTAATATTTAGATAGAACCGACTATCAACTTTAGAGGTATGATAGCGGCTCTTACTATCTCCTTGCTAAGGTCTAAATAAACTAACTAAAATTAGATTACCCCATTAAAATTACGTTATCAATAACGTGGATAATACCGTTATCGGCTTCGATATCTGCGGCTAGAACAGTAGCATTTTTTACCTCAAAACCATCAGAGGTATCAATTCTAATCGGTGAACCTTCAACGGAGGTAACCGAATCTACTTGTTCCAAATCGGCTTTGGTTAACTTGCCAGATACAACGTGATAGGTCAAAATCCTGGCTAATTGAGGAATGTTCTGCACGAGGGTTTGTATCGTTCCTGGCGGAAGTTTAGCAAAGGCCTCATCATTCGGTGCAAAAACAGTAAAAGGGCCGGGACTTTTCAGCGTCTCCACTAATCCAGCCGCTTTGACGGCGGTTACTAGAGTCTCGAAAGAACCCGCGCTAACTGCAATATCAACAATATCAGGCATTTATTTCGGCTCAGCTAAAATTTGCAGAAAAATCTAATTTATTATTTTACTTGCCAAGACACCCGGAAAGCGATTTTTTATGTTTATAGCCAATAAAAAATCAGGCTTATGTATCAATTACAGAAACTGCTTCACTTACTATTTAATATATTTATTCATCTTTTTAGTGGCTTAATTATGACCACATTTATCATGATTTTTTCTGAAAAATGTCCTGGGTGAAGTTGGGCTACATTGGTTTAATTGCCACTAAGTAGATAGACTCAATTAACTTGAAGATACGCGTGTCTTAGGTTGGTGCAGGAAACTCAGCACCAGCATTGGTTAACGAAGCGTAACCCATCCTACAAATAATTAGGCTCATTTACCTAAAGATGGGCTAACTTATCTAGGTTACCAGGCTTCTGCCAGAAATCTTAAACTTAACGATGAAAAATACTTGTGAGTTATCAGGTAAAATACAAGCGTCATCAAGATGCATCTACTCTCAACAGAAAAGGTGAATTTATCTCCTCAACACGTCTTTGATACAGAGAGTGCGTCTACAATTAAAAGATGGGTCATCTACGATCTAATACAAAGGGTGCGTCTACCCTCGACACAGGGCATCTACGAGTTCATCAAAGGGTGCGTCTACACTCGACACAGGGCATCTACGAGTTCATCAAAGGGTGCGTCTACCCTCGACACAGAGAAATCATCTATATATTTAGTCTGGGCCAAGAAAACCGATTTTAGGTTTAGCTTGCGTGAAGTAGTTATGAAGATTTAATAAATTTCCCAAAAGACCTATCCAAAAAAGAGTTTCAAATACCGACAACGTCATAGCTAGATGTTACTTTATGGATAGTTCTCAAGATTGCCCCAGCTAAAAAATTTTTAATCCAGTTTAAAGGAAGGTTACACCGTTCTGCTACCGAAGTCTACCAGCAAATTCACCATGTCCTAGGAGATTTGTCTGATGTCATCCCTTCAACAACAATTGCTCAAGGCAGGTTGGTGCTACGAAAGCAGTAGCCCGATGTATAGCGAAAAAAAAAGCGAAATCTACAAAGATTGGGAGATTATCACTTACCCAGAATTAGCTTTACACTATCTGCCGACAGGAGAGCATTTCATCGGCTCAAATAATCCATCTCCTAGACTGAGGCAGTCTCAAGCTCCAGTAAGGGCAATTAAAGCTCTAATTGACTCAGCAGATTAAGGCTAGCTGGTTCGGGGTTGATCTTTTTTTGGTATTTTTAATAATAATTATTTCTAGAAACTAAGAGAGCAAGTCTTAATAACTTTGATAACTTACGTTAATCAAAAAAATAGTACTCATAAGTAAATTTATAAATACATTTGATTGATTTTAATTGTTAGATAATAGAACAAATTATTCCTGCATTTGAGTAGTGTGAGGCTCTTACTCACGTAAGCTGCAAAGCGAGCAAGATGTCTTTGCTTACGCAGACGCTACGCCAATGCACTACATTGCCAAAAACGACATGCTCCCAACGTCAGGAGCAGAAATTTACTATATATCTGCTCATAATTAACACTCTAGATTCACTTCCGTGATTAGATAGATAGACAGTAAAAAAAAGATTTTTCTGTTAATTACGACACCAGTTAGCCAATAATTAGCAAACAATAATTATTGGCATTTTTCCGAAAAAATAATGATTATAATTATCAAAATATTTATATTTTAATCCCTTGCCTAAAAATCATTTATTCGTTAATTTACAAATATTCCGACGTTAAACACTCGACAAAAAATGAGTCAGTCAAATTCAGGGCATTCAGGCTGTCATAGTTGCCATCATGACCACGGACATGACCACACTCATGGTTCGGACGGCATAACAATTAGGCAGGTCACTCCACTGATTATCAGTATTATTTTCTATAGTCTGGGTCTGATTTTTGGTGATGATTTACGTAAAGCTGGCTATGAAGCGGCGGAATATTTACTATTTGTCCCTGCTTATTTATTGAGTGGTTGGAGTGTTTTGACCAGTGCAGGACGCAACATACTTAAAGGCAGAGTTTTTGATGAAAACTTTCTGATGACTGTGGCCACGCTCAGTGCTTTTGCAATTCGTAAACTTCCAGAAGCTGTAGCAGTCATGCTATTTTTTCAAATTGGGGAGTTATTCCAGGAATATGCCGTAGGTCGTTCTCGCCGCTCGATAAAAACCGCTCTAGAAGTTCGTCCTGACTATGCCAATCTCCAAGTAAATGGTGAAGTCAAAAAAGTATCCCCTACAAGCGTACAAGTTGGGGATATTGTGATCGTTAAACCTGGTGAAAAAATTCCCCTAGATGGTGAGATTGTTCAAGGAAATGCTCAAGTTGATACCTCTGCTTTAACAGGAGAGTTCCTTCCCCGCACCCTAGAAGCGGGAGAAATTGCCCTAGCTGGAATGATTAATCAAACTGGAGTCCTGACTATTCGCGTAACTAAACCCTTTGCCGAGTCTTCGATTTCTAAGATTTTGCACTTGGTAGAAAATGCTAGTAGTAAGAAGGCACAAACTGAAAAATTCATTACGCGGTTTGCCCGATACTACACACCGATTGTGGTTGTGGGTTCACTTTTAGTTGCTCTACTTCCCCCTTTAATTATTCCCGGAGCTATTGCTTCAGAATGGGCTTACCGCGCTCTCATTTTGCTAGTAATTTCTTGCCCCTGTGGACTGGTAATTAGTATTCCACTTGGCTACTTTGGAGGTGTTGGCGGAGCAGCAAATCGGGGAATTTTGGTTAAGGGCGCTACTTTTCTCGATACACTTGCCTCAGTCAAAACAGTCGTCTTTGACAAGACAGGAACTTTGACCAAAGGAAAAATAAAAGTTGGTAAAATTATTCCTAGTAATGGTTTTCAACCGGAAGAAATGCTGCAGCTAGCTGCCGCTGCTGAATTACATTCTAACCATCCCGTTGCTGAATCAATTCGCCAAGCTCATGGTCACAATATTGATGCTTCCGAGGTGGAAGACTACGAAGAAATTGCGGGTCAGGGAATTCGAGTTAAAGTAAGAAAACGTCAAGTTGTCGCTGGTAATGACCGCCTCTTACATCAAGAAAACATCCAGCACGATACCTGTTTAGTAGAAGGCACAGTTGTTCACTTAGCAGTTGATGGTCAATATACAGGATATATTCTGATTGAAGATGAACTTCGTGAAGACGCCGCCTCAGCAATTCAAAGCCTCAAACAACTAGGTATTGAACGGGTGATGATGTTAACCGGAGATAATCAAGCTGTTGCGGCCAAGGTAGCTCAACAGCTCAGTTTGGATTCCTACGAGGCAGACTTGCTACCAGAAGATAAAGTTAATGCGATTGAAAGAATTTTGTGCCAAGCTGGAAAAAATAATAGAGTTGCGTTTGTTGGGGATGGCATTAATGATGCTCCTGTAATTGCTAGAGCCGATGTTGGCATAGCAATGGGAGGATTAGGCTCCGATGCAGCAATTGAAACGGCGGATGTGGTACTAATGACTGATGCACCCTCAAAAGTTGCTGAGGCAATTAAAGTAGCACGGAAGACTCAGAAAATTGTTTGGCAAAACATTGCTTTAGCTTTAGTGATTAAAGGTTTATTTATTTTTCTAGGTATTTTGGGTGTTGCTACCCTGTGGGAAGCAGTTTTTGCTGATGTTGGCGTAGCTTTGTTGGCGATTTTTAATGCCACGAGGGTTCTGAAATAGGGTGCTGAGGCTGACCCGTAATTCATCAATAAATCACGGGTCAAAATTAAAAGATGTCTTACTAATAGCAGATTTCAATTGGGTATAATATAGGGCTGGTGTAGGGGTGCGACAGGTCGTGCCTCTACCCTGTTGTTTAGGCAAGTAGAAACGCTATGTCGGGGTAAATTGGAGAGCAATCACTGACAAAGCTACCCTCTCCTCCTCAGGTTATCCTCAGGAAGCTCAATCATGTTCAAAAGTAAACTGTCCTCAATTGTTAAATAGAGATGTTAATTGACATGGCGACGGCCTAAAAGACCAGCACCTGCCTAGATAAACCTCTGATCGCATAAACTCTATTAGTCGGGTATCAATAAGGTTTGTATGTTTTCAAGTTCCAGCGGACTTTAGGGCCGACTGCACAGATTAAAGTTCTACCAACCCTGTCGATAGGGTCTGACTAACTGCTTTAATGACCAATTCTGAGCTTCTTCTCCACCCGGCGCGAAGCAATACAACTTATTCGACGAATACAGCGATTATGAAATTTCGGTGGCTACTGCTACTTCCTAGTTTTCTGAGCGTTTTTCTCTTTTCCTCTGCTGCTGAGGCAGCGAAACTGCTATCGTCATCTTCCTCTTCCTCCCAGACAATGCCTGTTATCGCCCAGATCACCTCAGGCGCTCAACTGAGAGGTTTTCAGGTGACGCGGGATGGATTTTTCCTGCGGACTCGTGGTGGAGAACCAACAACTATCAAGGTCAGACGCAGTCGCGATGGTCGTACGATCGAATTTGACCTAGAAGGTACAACCCTCTTAGAGCGCCTGAACTCTCAAACTGTATCAGTGAATCGCTATGGAGTCAGCCAAGTTCAATTTTCTCAGGTGCAAACCTCACCAGCACTGACCCGTGTTACCTTGAGCGTGAATAAGAACAGTCCCGATTGGCAGGCAAGTGTTAGTAATTTCGGTGGTATCGTCATTCTGCCTTTGGGAGGTGTTGCCCAAACCGATGATTCCTCTGGAAGTCGTCCTTCTCCATCTTCGGCATCTTCGGCATCGTCAACTCAACCAGCGGTGGTTACTACTGCCAATCAACTGGCGGAGATTGAGTCAGTGGGACTGGCAAATAACGCTACTCAGTTGTTAATCGTGGCTAACCAGAAGATTAGGGCAACTAGTAGTTGGGATACCAGGGAAAATGTTTACCGGATTAAGGTCTCTAACGCCCGATTAGCAAGCGGATTTAGAGGGCCACAGCTAGATGGTAGCAGCCCTATCCAGCAGGTACGTGTCCGACAACAAAAGCCAGATATTGTAGAATTTTTGGTGCGACCCAATGCCGGAGTCCAAATTGGGGAGTTGAATCAGCCTAGTGAACGCATATTAGCGCTCTCACTGCAATGGGCAAGACAATCAACGCCTACCGCGCGATCAATTCCCGTACCCCCCCCAGAAAGAGAAAGGAACAATTCTTCAGCTTCCTTACCCCGCGTACCCAGGGGCAGGATTGTAGTTGTAGTTGATCCAGGTCATGGTGGTCAAGATCCTGGCGCTATTGGCATCGGGGGACTACAAGAAAAAGATATAATTTTGCCGATCGCTCAACAGGTGGCAACTCTGCTGGAGCAACAAGGTATCCAAGCTGTGTTGACGCGAGATTCTGACTACTTTGTAGACCTAGCGCCACGAGTTGCGATGGCTGAGCGAGTTGGTGCTAGTTTATTTGTGAGTATCCATGCTAACTCTCTGAGTCTGAGCCGCCCGGATGTTAATGGTCTAGAAACTTATTATTTTTCTAGTGGTGTCGGTCTTGCACGGACAATTCACAACAGCATTTTGCAGAGTGCTAACATCGGTAATCGGGGGGTACGGCAAGCAAGATTTTTCGTGCTTCGGAAAACTTCTATGCCAGCGGTTTTAGTAGAAGTTGGCTATGTCACAGGTAATCAAGATGCTGCTCGACTCTCAAACCCAGCTTCCCAGAGACAGATGGCAGAAGCGATCGCGCGCGGTGTTTTAGAGTACATTCGGCAAAATCGTTAGAGTAAGTAAGATTTTCCCCAGTATTTCTACTCCTAAAACTCTCAGGGTGCATTCACTAAATCTGGAGGTTGAGAATAGGTCAATTACAATGGTGAGAGTAGGGAATAACTCCGTACTCGTCAAATAGGCCGTTCAATCACTGACAAGGTCAACGCAATGAACCCTATTCACCAACTCTTAACGCTTTTAGGGATAGCACTCGCTTTGGGTGGACTAGTTCCTGTAGCCCAAGCCAGTTCTTCTTATTTGCCCCATACTCAATTAAAAGCAACTTCTACTGCTCGGCTCAGTGCTCAAGAATTCTTTGCTCGCGGCATAGACAAAACTCAGCAAGGTGATTACAGTGGGGCGATTTCAGACTTTAATCAAGTTGTCAAACTCGACCCGAAAATTATTGAAGCCTATTGTAGCCGAGGAATGGCCAGACTCGGACTTGAAGATTATCGGGGGGCAATCACTGACTTTCAGCAAGCACTGCGGGTTGATCCCAACCATGCCGATGCTTATAACAAGCTGGGGAATGTTCGCTCTCTACTCGGAGACTTTTCCGGAGCATTGTCAGCCTTTGAACAGGCATTGCAACTTGACCCCAAATTAGCTGATGCTTACTACAATCGGGGGATAACCTACTCGGAACAAGGGAACCTGCAAAAAGCGCTTCAGGATTATAACCAGGCAATTAGAATTGAACCTGACTTAGCCGAAGCTTATGGTAACCGAGGACTGGTTCGCTATCAACTAGGAGATCAGCCAGGGGCGGTTACTGATTTGAAGCAAGCCGCACAACTATTTCACCATCAAGGTGACGCCACTGCCTATCAACAAACCCTCTCTTATCTGCAAGCAGTTCAGCAGCCTGCGAAGTAAAAAATTAACTGTGCTTTTGAGCTGTTGACTACTGAGAGGCGATCGCTAAATACAACCTTGCAAGGACTTTGTGCCATCTGGCATGGTAGCATTACACAGATTAGCATTCCCTGGTTTGATATTTGCCAAATTAGCACCTTTGAGGTCAGCGCCACTGAGATTAGCACCTCTCAAGTCGGCACCTCTCAAGTCGGCATACCTAAGTTGGACATTACTTAAGTTAGCGCCACTGAGATTAGCACCTCTCAAGTCGGCAACCATCAAATTGGCGTTTTTTAAGTCAGCACTCTTTAAGTTGGCGTTTTTTAAGTCAGCGTAACTTAAGTTAGCATTCCTCAGATCAGCCTGAGCGCCAACCGGACGCATCTTTTGTTGATCGGGGTCAATATTAGCTGGTAACTTAGTTTCTTCTGTGTAGAATGCGCCTGTTAGGTCAGTATTACTCAAGTCAGCTTTGCTGAGATTAGCGCCCCTGAGATAAGCATTTTTCAGCTTAGCGTTAATCAGTTTAGCATTAGTCAGGTCAGCATATCTGAGATTAACTCCAGTCAGATCAGCCTGTTTCAGGTTAGCTTTAGTTAGTATGGCATTAGTTAGGTCAGCATATCTGAGGTTGGCTCCAGTCAGATCAGCTTGTTTGAGATTGCTATCATTCAGATCAGCACCAAGCAACTGGGTATCCCTCAAATTAGCATTTCTGAGGTCTGCACCAATCAAATCAATATCCGTCAGCCTAAAAGCCTCAAAATTGGCAGACTTCAAGTCGGCGGTATTTAATTTAATTAGGGATTGCTGGCAATTAAGGCAACCAATTAGTTTAGTTTCGTATAAAAATAGAACTAACTGCCCCTTGCGATTGCCATCTTTTTCTGAGATACCAAATCTTCTTAAAGTAGTCAAGGTAGTAGCCCTCACTACTCTCTGAGTTTTATTGTTAGAATTTATTGTCTCTTGAGAAGGATTGATAATAATTTCTTTCATCGAGTTAAAATAACCAGATAATATTTGCTGATGGGCAAGATCTTCAGCTAGTTTATTCTGGTGATTTATTAAAACTAGGGCAATTAAACTGCCAAATAAGGAAATAATTAACGAAGGAATAATAAATGCTGACCAGCTTCTTGATTTTTTTTGATTAAAACTGGGTTCTTCCTGAATAACTTCTATAAATTCTGGCTGTTGAGTCTTGTTAATTGTGGAAAAAGTATAAGATTCATTTGCTTGAATTTTACTTTGTTGTTCAGTCGGAAAAGTAGAGATTTGAGGAGTTAAATTAGCTTGATTTTCCCCAACAGAGGTAATCAGAAAACCTGGAGATGTAGGGTAATGTTTTTCTTGAGAAGAAGCTGGTGAAGAAATATTTTCTTGTTCTTGTGGTTTTTCTTGGTGTGGACTGGGAGAAGGATTTTGCTTAACAAAATCTACCTCTTTTCCTCTTTGATATTCCTCCTTCTTGGTAATCTCAGTTGAAGAGGCAATTTCTGACCATGAGACTGGTAAATAATTTGCTGCTTGTTTGCCTAACTTAGAAGAGTTTATTTTTTTCTTTCTTGGTTCTTGCTGAGAGATTAAAGCTGGTTTTATCACCTGGTTAAGCTGCTCAAACCAGAGTTGGTTTTGGTCTATGGTTAGAATGATTCGTTTATAATATTGATCAATTAACTCAATAGTTAGATAATCTCTATCTCTAGTAACGTACCAAAATTCTCTGCCTCGACTAGTGTAATAAGTTCCGGCTTTAATTAACTTGGGTATAAAAGTTCCTGGCGCTCTAATTTCCAGACAAGTTTTCCTGGGTTTTTCTGCTGTTACACTAGTTATATGGCTGAGTGGAACGCTAATAACCTTGCTTAGATAAAAAGCTAAGACTTGTTCAAACCATTCGAGATTTATCTGTAGTTGTTGCTCGACAATTGTAAGTTTCATCGCTAATTATCTTTTAAATGTATCTATATTCTTTATCAAAGTTTCCTATTAACTCGTACCAATGTTACTGCTCTTAAATTAATTTGAGTAAGCAATCTTCTGTAACTCTATATGATATCATTAGATTACAGCAGTTTTGTCAGATATCTTGACAGTTGGTTATGGGCAAAAAAATTAATACCTAAGTAAACTGGCATCGATGGGCTTAATTTGTGTAGAGGTAGTTGCCACCAATTAGTTGAGAATAGGTAGGATGCGAGCCATTCAATATTAAGAATGACTGCTAATTTTGATTGATTTCCGAGGTTCTAGCCTAACACAAGACAAACTGAAGACTTCCGCATAAAAAGTAAGGTAGGCGATAGTCACCACTCTCATCTAAAACTCGGTGTGTTACGCTGTCGCTAACACGCCCTACGGTTGTTTTCTTCTAGTGCGTCGCTTTTGTCGGCTGCGTTAATGAAGTGTGATGCAACTGCATTTAAGAGGGTGGTTTGTTTGTCGGTGGCGCAATCGATTTGTTGTTCGAGTTGGTCGCACAGTGTCATTAGTTTATCGACTTTGGCGACGATGCGGTGTTGTTCTGGAAGGGGGGGAAGGGGGATTACTAATTCTTTTATTTTTCCTAAAAATAAATTTGATTGAGCTGTTGTCCTTGATTTTTCAACAATTTGAAATTGTACTAATAGTGATCTAAGTACATAAGCTAAAAATGAAGAACTAACGCGATTATGATCATATTTAATTAGTGCAACACTACGCACCATAACATAACAATCAGAATCAACTATTGCGATTCTACCAACACTACCTGAACAAGATACTAAAATATCTCCAATTTCAGGATTACATCTTTTTCTGATTCTCAAATATTCTTCTTCTAAAACATAATCTACATCATCAAGTTTTATTCCTTTATTTGTGACATTACGCGCTGAAAGTAAATAATATCCAGTATCGGATCTAATAGGAGTTTTATGTTCTCCGTCTGTAACTTTTAGGCTAATATTTTGGATGTTTGTCCATTCCCAAGCATCCGGCAAATCATAAGGAATCTCATCCGGTGTAATCTCCGGTAAAGGCTTCGACTTCTTAATCTTCCCTTCCTTAATTAACCGTTTCTTCTCCGCCTCAATTTCCTTGAGTAATTCACTAGCAGGCGGATCATCTGGATTTTGCGGGACGAGTTTACCCATTACCGCGAGTTGTAAGATCGCTTTACGGAGTTCGCTGACGTTTTCTTTAACCGAATACAAATCGCTGAAGTTATGGCGGATAAAGTCCCAAGCTTTTCTAAACCCTTGATCATCCTTGGCATTCAGGAGGCGATCGCACGCAGCAGCATGGACTATCAGGCGTTTTTGGTTACGTTTATCCCGTAGCCGTTCTAGTTCATCGCATCGGGACATCAGGCGATCGATTTTTTCAACTATTCGGCGTTGTTCTGGGAGTGGGGGTAGGGGGAATAATAAGGTACTCAAAGAGGTTCCATTAACATTAGGCTGTCCAGTTCCTGAGCATTTTTCATAGAGTTGTTTCCAGTACAAAGGACTTTCAATAACAAGTTTTAAATAGTTGACATTAATATGTTTCGAGGGAATTAAACGAATTAAATAAGATGCAAAAACAGCGTTTATATTAATATTTTCAACCAAATATGATTTTCCAACTGTTCCACCTGTTCGGGCAATTAAAATATCATTATTAGCAAGTAGATAAGATGAAACATCTTGTCCATTAGTATCGCATCCTGGAACAGAATCCCATTTGACCTTATTGTTTTGAATATCTGTAATTCTCAATAGTCTTATATCCCGTAATTCATGATTAGCTGAAGCAGTATAACCATAGTGAATTCTTATTGAGATATCCATTAATTGCATCCATTCCCAACTCTCTGGAATTTCATAAGGAATTTCATCCGGTGTAATCTCCGGTAACGGCTTCGACTTTTTAATCTTCCCTTCCTTAACTAACCGTTCCTTCTCCGCCTCAATTTCTTTTAAAAGCTCCCTCGCAGGCTGATCACTGGCATCTTGCTGTACTAACTTCCCCTGCATCGCCAAACTTAAAATCAACTCCCGTAACCGTTTCACCCCATCCGGTGCAGCAAAAGCCGTATCAAAATATTTATCTAAAACTTCCATATAATTTTCTTCAGTCATAAAAAAATTGTCAGGCTTTGCACTAATAAACATCATCATGGGAGCCAATATTTAAAAGCACAACAACCTCTTCATCCGTTTCTAAATCGTTCTCAATCGCAAAAATAATTCGACAATCATAACCACAGGAACAAGCCCTTAACCCCTCAAACTCTCCCTTTAGTCGATGAGTCGTAAGATTCGGGGCAAATACATCCACCTCCATTTCCTGTAATGTCTCCTCAATCTGTATTTGTAAACGACTATTCCCCTTAATAAACTTCTTTAATGACCGCTTAAACCGAGAAGTTAAAACAATTTTTCTATTCATAATTCAGGAGAATTCACATAACTTCTGAGTTCTGCGATCGCCTCTGTAGCTGTTAAAGACTGAAACTGACCTGCTTTAAATTCAGCTAAAGCCTCATGAGACTCTCTTGCTAAAACTTTTCGCCGCTGCTCTACAGTTCTACGTTTAACAATTTCAATCAGTAACTCTTGCTGATCAATCGGTAATTCTGAAATCTGATCCAAGACTTGTTCAAAAGTAGACATAATCTAAAAATGAGGGTGAATCCATACTTCTATCACTCTAATTCTAACTAGCTCTCACTCAAAGGCAGTATTCCCAGTCTTGAATTAAACATCACTCCCCAAAGCCAACATCAACTCAGCCTTGAGCGCCTCCTGTACCGCCGCCAAATCCTGGGAAAGCTGCTCATATTCTGCCATCAACTCATCCGGTTCACCGTGATTAATTTCCACAGAATAAGGATTTTTACAATCTAAATTAAAATTTCGTTCCGCAATCTCCTTAACCGAAACCTTCCACGCAAACTCATTCACCTCCCGCTTATCCCACCATTTTTTCTCCCGCTCAAATTCCTTAATCGTCAAAGGCTTAGAACGAGAATAAGACTTATAACCCTGGGGATAAGGATGCTCAAAAAACCAGATATCCTCCGTCGATTTCCCCTTCTCAAAAAATAAAATATTCGTACTAATACTCGTATAGGGACTAAACACCCCCTTCGGTAATCGCACAATTGTATGCAAATTAAACTGAGCCAAAAGTTCCTGCTTAATCGTCGTTTTCACCCCTTCCCCAAACAAAAAACCATCCGGTAAAACCACCGCAGCCCGCCCCCCATCTTTTTTGAGCAGGTGCATAATCAAACCCATAAATAAATCCGCCGTCTCCCTGGTTTGATACTTCTTGGGAAAATTATTCTCAATCCCATCTTCTTCAACACCCCCAAACGGCGGATTAGTAATAATCACCTCCACCCGTTCGGCAGGACTGTAATCTTTGAGGGGACGGCTTAAAGTATTATCATGGCGAATATTAGTCGGCACATCAATGCCATGTAGCATCATATTCGTCATTGCCAACATGTGGGGTAACGGCTTTTTCTCAACCCCGTGAATCGTCATCTCAATCATCTTTTCATCATCAGGATTTTTCACCTGTTTTTTGAGATGATCGATGGCACAAGTCAAAAAACCCCCCGTTCCACAAGCCGGATCAAGTAACGATTCCCCCAACTGCGGATCGAGAATATCTACCATAAACTGAGTTACCGCACGAGGCGTATAATATTCCCCCGCATTCCCCGCCGACTGCAAATCCGCTAGAATCTTCTCATAAATATCATTAAATAAATGGCGATCGCTAGAGGAATTAAAATCTAAATCTTCTTCAATCTTATTAATAACCTGTCGCAGTAAAGTCCCCGACTTCATATAATTATAGGCATCCTCAAACACCGAACCAATCACCCTACCCCGATTAGAAACCCCCGCCGCAGTTCCTAAAGTCTTCAACGCCGGAAAAAGCTCGTTATTGACAAACTCAATCAACTCATCCCCCGTCATCCCCTCATCATCTTTTGCCCAATTCAACCACCGCAACCGCTCATCTAGAGGCGACTGATACCCCTCCACAAAAAACTGCCATTCCTGTTCCTTATCATCAAAAATCTTCAGAAACAGCAACCAAACCAACTGGCTAATGCGTTGGGCATCCCCATCGACACCCACATCCTTACGCATGATGTCCTGAATACTCTTAACCAAAGTTGCGATCGCCATAATTATCTGTTTTCCTAAACTTCCTTAAAGCAAAACTTTGAGCCATTACCGTAGGGTGCTGTTAGCGAAGCGTAACGCAGCAAAAGTAACGCCAGATCATGATGCGCTGTAAAGCTCCCGTTCCAAATCCCGCACCGCCTCCTGATAACCCTTCATCCCCCCAAAAGCCTTGACAATTTCCAGCGGTGTCCCAAACTGTGTAAACGGTGAAATCTTGAGAATTTGTGGTTCCTCTACCGCCTCAATCCCCTCATCTGCATACTTATCCAGCAGCGCTTCCAAAACCTTTCGCGCCTGTTCCCCATACTTGGTAAAGTAATTGCGCTTCTTAACTTCCCTAGCCCGTTCCTTGCGAGTCAACGGCGGCATATCCCAAACAATATGACAAATCAGATCAAACGGATCACAATCGAGCCCAATTTCTTCCGCCAAAGCCTCAAAAAAGACCCCCTCCTTTGCCAATTCCTCAATCACCACCTGCTTTTTCTCTGCATCACTCCACCGTCGCAGAAAATCATCTAGGGAGGCAAATTCCGTTACCAAAGCCTTGCGGGTATAATCCTTTAATGATTCCGTAATTAGCTTGCCATCTGCGTCATAATATTGCACCCGTTCTGAAGAAACCTTCACCTCCACATCCGCCACCACATACCGCCTCACCCTAGCAGCTTCTTCTTCAGTCCAATCACCCCAATCATCTCCACTAGAATCATCATGATCATCATCTATCAGTTCCTCTGGTGGTACTGGCAAATCGTCAATACTTTTTGGCTGATAAATCTGAACTGGATCACCATCAAAATCAGGGTCAGCAAACAACTCTGTTGCCTTCTTAAAATCGATAATCGTGAAGAAAAACTTACCGAAGTCCTCATTAATCCGAGTCCCCCGTCCAATAATTTGTTTAAACTCCGTCATCGACTGAATCCGCTGATCCAGCACGATTAATTTACAAGTTTGAGCATCTACCCCCGTCGTCATTAACTTAGACGTAGTAGCAATTACAGGGTAAACACTCTCCGGAAAAATAAAATTATCCAGCTCATCTTTCCCCTCCTGATTATCCCCCGTAATCCGCATCACATACTTAGAATTTTCTGCTGCTAAATCACTATTTTCATTATTAAGAGCTTGTCGCATCCGTTCGGCGTGGTCAATATTTTCACAAAAGACAATTGTTTTATCAAAGCGGTTCGTTTGCTTAAGAAACTCACTTACCTTTTGAGCAACTAACTGAGTACGCTTTTCTAGCACCAAGCTTTTATCAAAATCCTGTTGGTTATAAATCCTATCTTCAATTTCCTGCCCATATTTATCCCTCATCCCCTTACTCGGACGCCAGCCAGCCAAATCCTTATCAATATCAATTCGCACTACCTTATAAGGAGCCAAAAAACCATCATCAATCCCTTGACGTAGGGAATAAGTATAAATCGACTTACCAAAGTAATCAATATTAGAAACATCCTTAGTTTCCTTCGGTGTAGCCGTCAAACCGATTTGAGTCGCTGAGGTAAAATACTCTAAAATTTCCCGCCACGCCGAATCCTCCGCAGCACTCCCCCGATGGCATTCATCTATGACAATCAGATCGAAAAAGTCGCGGCTAAATTGCTTATAAATATTTTGGCTTTCCTCATTTCCTGTCACCGCCTGATAAAGGGAAAGATAAATCTCATAGGATTTATCCGCCTGTCGCTTCTGAATTTTCGTCATTGCCGAACCAAACGGTTTAAAATCATTAGTCATCGTCTGATCGACCAAGATATTGCGATCGGCTAAAAACAAAATCCGCTTTTTCGTCCGCGACTTCCACAACCGCCAAATAATCTGAAACGCGGTAAATGTCTTCCCCGTACCTGTCGCCATCACCAACAGAATCCGGTTTTGCCCAATGGCTATCGCTTCAATGGTTTTATTAATCGCCAGAAGCTGATAATATCGGGGTGCTTTATTACTCCCATCACTGAAATAATCCTGAGTAACAATTCCCGTCTGTTCTGCCGTTAAACCCTGATAATCTGACCACAAGCGCCACAGCATCTCCGGTGATGGCATCTGGGTAAACTCAATTTCTTGCTCTAAAACCCCATCTGTATTAATTTTGTTATGGAACAACAAGCGATCGCCATTGGAACTAAACACAAAGGGAACTTGCAACATTTCTGCATAGCCTAAAGCTTGCTGCATTCCATCCCCAACCGAATGATTATTATCTTTCGCCTCAAGTACGGCTAAGGGGATATTCGGCTTATAGAACAATACATAATCTGCTCGCTTATTCTTCCCACGGGTATGAAGTTTACCCCGCACAATAATCCGTCCATTCGTCAGGGAAAATTCCTCTCGAATCTGCGTCTGGATGTTCCAGCCAGCCTTCTCCAAAGCCGGGGTAATAAATTTCGTACAAATATCCCGTTCAGAAAGCTGCTTTTTATTCATGTTCAAAATCTCGACATATCAAACTATCTTTCATCATGTCTGATCATGATTACGGAAGATTCTGAATAACCCTATCAATTTTGCCTGTTTCCCATTGAGCAATCTGAAAATTGACAGCAAGATTTTGATAGCTGCACAAGAACTAGATAGTTAAATATGAGGCGTTTACCTAAGCTGGAATAGTGATTAACAGATGGAACTATGGCACATATTCTGCATATTGATTCTAGTCCTAGAGGAGAAAGATCCCACTCTCGCCCCATGACTAGAGAGTTTGTTGAACAATGGAAACAGACTGATCCGGCTGATAGTTTCACCTATCGAGATGTTGGTCATAATCCCGTCCCCCATGTAGATGAAATGTCGATTGCAGCGGGTTATACACCCCCAGAGGAACGTACACCCAAACTATGGGATGCAATTCCTATTAGCGAGCAACTGGTGGACGAATTTTTAGCGGCTGATCTTTATCTCATTGGCACTCCGATGTACAATTTCAGCCCTTAGTACTCCTCTGAATATATCCCTCAAGCGCTTTAATCAACTGGTCAATTTCGGTCTTTGTGGTGAAATAGTGAACACAGGCACGGACACAGTTAGGATCGAGAATAGTTCGTAGTAGGAAGCCTTGTTGTTCTAGAGAAGTTACCAACTGCTGATGAGACTCTCCATTAGTCAATACAAAAGAAACTAAACCAGATAGGGGAGGTGAGGCGGCTAGACAACGGACTGACTCTAGTTGCGATAAACCTTGCCAGAGGTACTCACTCAACAGACAAATTTGCTCGTAACGTTCTTGGGAAGTTCCCCATTGCTGATGAGTTGCGATCGCAGCACACAATCCGCTATAGAGGGGGTAAGCGGAGGTTGCTACTTCAAACTTTTGTCCATCAGGCTTCCAACCCACCGGGTTCCCAGCTTGGTCTTTGATAACGCCACGCCAACCAATGAAAGTAGGATTGATACTGGAAAAAGCATCTGGTCGTACGTACAAACCACCAATACCTTCTGGCCCGCATAACCACTTGTGACCGGTAAAGGCATAGAAATCTGCCCCTAGTTCAGTCAAATTTAAAGGTAGGGAACCCACCGATTGAGCCGCATCTACTAAAACTCTCACCACTTGGTCACCTGTAGAATAGCTACGGCAAGCCTCAACAATTTCTGCAAGGGGCAAGATTTGACCAGTGTTCCACAGAATATGGCTGAGGACGACTAGTCGAGTACGGGGTTTTAGATGTTCCGCGATTACTGCTGTGGGATTTCCCTGGTTGAGGGTTGCTAAGATTGGGCAAGTAGATACTTCTACCTGAAACCGACGTCCAATTTCTTGGGCGGTAGCAACAATACCTGGGTGTTCACAATCGGTAAGCAGTAGGTGATCGCCAGCTTGCCAATCAATCCCCCAGATGGCGATATTACAGCCAACTGTGACATCTTCTGTCAGGGTAATTGTCTGTACTGGCACTCCTAACTCAGAAGCGATCGCTCGTCTAGTTTGCTTTCCTGCATCGATTAGCCACTCATTCACCTGACCAGAAAACGGTCCGTGCTGCTGAATATATTCGTAAGCTTGCTGAATAGCCGTCAGCGAGGCTTGGGGGAGGGGACCTTGACCGCCAAAGTTGAAATAGGCTTTATTGGCTAATGCTGGAAATTGTTGCCGATGGCTCTCAAGAGCCTTTGGCGTAAGATAGATGCCAGTCATGGGAGGACTCAGAAAGAACCAAAAATTTATTGTATACGTTTATAACCTTTGTCCCGAAACAAGGCAAGCCCGAAAAACTGCAATATATTCCGGTTACCTTGGTAATTACGTAGATAAATCAGATAACTCTATGAAGACTATTTCGATGTGTTAATTTAGCTAATACATATGATTATCGAAACCAGAGGTTAAACACCCTGGCGGAAAACCATCACTTCGGTGCATCCTTATCAAACTTAAAAGGTTCGCTGCTTACCCTTAGCAAACCTCTTCGACTGACTTACAAAAGAGGAAATTCTTCTCTGTCTTTGCCAGCAATATCAGGAATGCATAACTTCTACCCTTATAGACCAGCGACTGATCTGACAAAAGCAGAGAAGCCTTTGCCATGCCATGAGTTTGAGAGGATAACCAAACACGAGTAAAGTTTTACTTAAAACAAGCTCCTGAGCTTTGTCCGTTTAGTTGTGGCTTGAGCAACCTCACTACTGACAGCTATTTAATAATTTATCTGGGTGGTGCTACTCATCAGGATTAAGACTCTCATCTCGACAATCGTCGAGATGCACGTATCTACACCACTACCTGATCGCCATGAATAGAGTTAACGGCGATATTTTTTTATTGTCAACACTGCTGCCTTCAGGGAGATTAGCCTCAATCTCCTGCTTTTGAGTAACTTAAGCACTGCTAGAGAAACTAAGAGAAAATCTGACCCAATTTATAGTTAATGAACTTATTTGACGATGAGAGCTAAAATACCACAATTTGATTCCCCAACTCAACCACATCCTTCTAGTTATCAGGAAAACGAATCTTCTCTTCTGCGATGGTTTTATAACTTACCAGTGAGAAGCAAACAGCTCACTGGTCTGTTTACTTCTGAGGTACTCTCTATCGTAGGGCTAGTGGGTGTTGGGGCTGTGTTGATTGTAGTGGGAGGGCGAACTCAATTACGACAGCAAGCTCAGTCGGAATTAGTAGTCACCGAGATTAATTACAACATTAAAATTGACCAAATGGGCTTCGGTTTTCGTGGTCAATCTGACAATCCTGCCATCATTAAAGCAGCATCTGACCATAGCTCCGGTAAATCTGTCAACGAGTTAGAACTCTCTCAAGTGAAGCTGATTCTCCAAAATGAGATCAAGGCTCGCCAAATTGAATATGCCACCTTAGTAGGCAGCGATAAAAAAATTATCGCTAATGCCAACATCAATAGGGCTGGCCAGAGTTTTGACCCCAACAACCTCGTTAGTCAAGTACTCAGGAATCCGGAGCAAATTAAAACTAGTCAAATTGTCAGTAGGCAAGAATTACTTAAAGAGTCACCGCCACTGCCCGAAGGTTTTACTCAACCAGAGGCTCTGATCCGTTACACTGTCACTCCTGTCAAGGGTCAAAATGGTCAGGTGGTTGGCGTGTTAGTTTCTGGGGATATTGTTAATGGCAAATCGCCGATTGTTGAAAACACCATTAATGCCTTTGATGGAGGTTACAGTGCTGTTTATGCCTACCAACCCTCTGGAGAATTTACTCTAGCCACAGCTTTAGACCAAGCTGAAAACCTTAATGGGGAACCAGTCAAATCTGGTGAAGCCTTATCTAATAAATCTTTACTAGAAAAAGCTACTGAGCAGCCAGGAAAGATCGTCACTGCCAGAAAGGTAGTGGGAGAGCAAACCTACACCATGGCGGCTAAAGCGATCACCGATGCTAATCAGCAACCTGTTGCTGTTTTGGTACGGGGAACTCCAGAAACGGCACTGAATACACTTCTGGGAAATAGTCTTCTGTTACAGTTGGTCGTCTCTGTCTTGGCTTTGTCGGCAGATGTCTTGTTGGCAATTTTGCTAGGACGCTCGATTGGTGAGCCGATCAAAGATCTACAGGAAACTACCCAAAAATTTGCCAACGGTGATCGCCGTATCCGCGCTAAGAGTCAAAATACTGATGAACTGGGGCAACTAGCAGAAACTTTCAATGAATTAGCCGACAAAATTGTCTTTGGAGAGACAAGTCTGGCACAGCAGTTGATTCGTCAAAGAACGGAGGCGGAGCGATCGCAATTTTTTGCCGACTTTACCAGCCGCCTCTATCAATCTCTGACAGTGGAAGATATTCTGAGTACTTCCATCGAAGAAATCCGCACGGTACTACAGGCAGAGCGTATCTTGATCTATCGCTTAAATTCTGACTTGCAAGGCGGGGAAGTCACTAGCGAATCAATAGCACCTGGTTGGACGCCAACTAAGGGGCGAGCCTTCAATGAAACTTTATGGGAAGGTAACATCAGTACTTACCGCAATGAGCGTGTCTGGGTTAGTAACAATCTTGAGGAGGTCAACTTAAGCACTGAGCAAAGGCAAATTTTTGAGGCGCTTCGGGTCAAGGCGAGTATGGTTGCGCCCATTTTGCAAGATGATCAACCTGTAGCTTTTTTGTGTGTTCATCAGTGTTCTGGCATTAGGATTTGGCAGCAAGAAGAAGTTGCTTTCTTAAGGCAGTTAGCGACTCAGACGAGCTTCGCTCTTAAACAAGCTAATCTGATTGAACAATTGGAACGAGCACGACGGGAAGCAGAATTAGGTCGTCAGAAGGCGATAGAATTCTCTCAAGTGGAGCAAGCACGCCAAATTGCTGAGTTGACTTCTAGTGAGCAACGTCAGCAAAAAGAAGAACTGCAACGCCAGGTAATTGCACTGCTGAGTGATATTGAAGGTTCGGTACAGGGAGACCTCACAGTACGCGCTGAGGTGACTGATACCGAAATTGGTACTGTAGCTGACTTCTTCAACGCTATTGTGGAAAACCAGCGGCAGATTGTCATGCAGGTGAAACAAGCCTCTACCCAAGTTAACTCCTCCCTCCGCCAAGATGAACAAGCTGTCGGGAAACTCTCAGAGCAAGCGCTTCAACAGGCGGAAGAAATTAATCTCGGCTTAGAGTCGCTCTTGAGGATGACTTACTCTGTTCAAGCGGTAGCAGAAAACGCTCGCCAAGCCGCAGCAGTTGCCCATACAGCCTCCCAAGCAGCAGAAACGGGTGGAGTGGCAATTGATGGCACGGTAGAAAACATCATGAATTTGCAAGCCAAGGTGGTAGGAACTGCTGACAAGGTGAAGATTCTTGGTGAATCTTCGCAACAAATTGCCAAGGTGGTTTCTTTGGTTCAACAAATTTCTCTCAAGACCAATTTGTTGTCGATTAATGCTGGTATTGAAGCCAACCGTAGTGGAGAAGAAGGTGAAGGCTTCCGAGTAATTGCTACACAAATCGGTGAATTGGCAACTCAATCAGTCAGTGCCACAGCAGAAATTGAAAAGGTAATTGACGTGATTATGCGAGGGACGAAAGAAGTGGTTGAGGCTATGGAAGAAGGCAGAACTCATGTGGTTGATAGTGCTCGTTTGGTAGTAGATGCCAAGCAGAGTATGGAGAAAATTGTTGAAGTTTCACGTCAGATTGATAATTTAGTGCAATCGATTTCCTCAGAGACTGTCTCTCAAGCACAAACCTCTGAGGAAGTAACGGCTTTGATGCAAGAAATTGCTAGATTCTCTCAAGTCACTTCCGAATCCTCTCGCCAAGTTTGTGGCAATTTACAACAAACTGTTGAGGTGGCGGAGCAATTACAGAGGTCTGTTGGTAGATTCAAGATTGACTCTCATGAGTTACAGTAAAACTCGCATCAATACCTGAGATTTTGCTGCCTTACTACTCAAAATTGCTCGTTGATTGATGAATCTTTATCTAATCTTGGGATAATGCATCACTAGTTTACTAAGTGATGATACAAGTAGTTGTTGAACTTCTTGGTCAGGTTCAGTTTTGTTCTTTAACACCTGAACCATGACTTCTGCCTGTTGATTAATTGCTTAATATCAACCGCGTGAAATAATCTGAGTTTTGGCATGAAGCTGGGTAGCAATTCAGTCTCTGGTCAAGATTTAGTAAATATTCCAACCGAAAATAATGTTTTTGATGTATCATAGTTGTCAACTTCAATTTTCGACATCAAAGATTGAGTGCATCTCCACAAGCATCGAACGAAGTATTTGAATTAGGGAAATTATTCCTTAGTAGTATCTACAGATTTTTGGTTGGTGATAGCTATCTTGGTAGTTTAGATATAGATTTTACTGATTAAGGTCGTTAATCAAACTTGGAGATTAGTGGTGAGTTTTAGAGCAAATTTAGATCTCATTATCGCCAGTTTTCAGGGAAAGTAAAACGTTACAATCCTCTGTTGACCGCAAATAAATTTGAGGTGCTGGTGGCGGAATATTTCTGCTGTCAATATCCTGTTGTCAAGGTTCTAAGATTTATCAAAAATTCATGAATCAAGGCAAAAAACAGAAGATAAAAAAATCACTGCTGCCTACTAACTAAGAAAAATTAATCCTCGGAATAGGCTTTAAAAAACTATGACTGCTACCTACAATTTTTACCTGGTAGTTTTATCTGCTTTAATTGCTGTACTTGCTTCTTACACAACCCTTGAGTTAGCTCGTAAAGTTACGGCATCACAAGGCTTGACTCGCAGACTCTGGCTAACAGGAGGGGCGATTGCTATGGGTACAGGAATTTGGTCAATGCATTTTGTTGCGATGCTCGCCTTTTCTATCCCAATATTTATTGGCTACAACCTGATGATTGTCCTCGCCTCGCTAATTGTCGCGATCTTAGCGTCTCTACAGGCGCTGTTTATTATCTGTCGCCCCAAATCTAATGCGCAAATCTTGCTCTCCGGCAGCATTGCTATGGGTATTGGTATTGCCTCTATGCACTATATCGGTATGGCAGCGATGGAAATGCCAGCTACCCTGCGTTACAAACCCAGTCTATTTTTACTATCGGTAGCCATTGCGATCGCAGTTTCCCTAGTAGCATTGAAGCTTGCCATCAGGTTTCGTGAGGGAGTTAGATCAAAACGCACGGGGTCAAAGATCTTCAATGCTTTTATCATGGGATCGGCGGTGCTTTCTATGCATTACACGGGAATGGCAGCAGCTGTCTTCAAACCTGAGCCGAGTAAGCTAGTTGAAGCACCTGGTTTAGATAATCTATCTTTAGCCTATATTGTCTGCCTTGGTACGCTTCTAATTATCAGCATGACCATAGCTTCGATGGCAATTAACTCTCCGTCGAAAGATTTTGTAAGTTAGGCAAAAGGACAATTTTTAAGCTAGGACAAAACATTCTTGAATTAGGCTTTTAGGCTTTGCCTCCACAAAAATTGGGCTTCTTATCCAGAAATAACCCAAGAGGGTTACTGCAATCTTTGCAACGCTGCTCGTTTAGGATCGAGAATTTTCTGTCCTAAGCCAGGAAATTTAACCGCAATGCTGACTTTGTTCCCTGAACCAAACACATGAGTTACTTCACCAGTGCCAAAGGTATCATGAATTAGTAATTCGCCAACTTCCCATACTTGAGACTCTGTTGTTGAGCCTGGGGATTTTTGATTTTTAGTTTTGCTTGAAGATGGCAGATTTTTGGGAGAACTTAATTCTAAAACCTGGGAACTTTTAACCTTAATTTTATAAGTACTGCTGACAAGTTCTTTGGGCAATTCGTCCAGAAACTGAGAACGCACTGCTGGTTCCCGATTACCATAGAGGCGGCGTTCACGAGCATGAGAAAGAAACAGTTGATCTTGGGCACGGGTGATACCCACATAACAGAGACGGCGTTCTTCCTCTAAAGCAGCAGTATCTCTCATGGTGCGGCTATGGGGGAATAATCCTTGCTCTAAGCCAACCATGAATACTACAGGAAACTCTAATCCTTTGGCAGAATGTAGCGTCATCAGCGATACTGCTTTTTGCCCTTCTTCGAGGTTATCTAAGTCTGAAGCGAGAGAAGCATTAGCTAAAAAACCTCCTAAACTGGTGTCTTCGTTGTCTTCCTGAAATTGGAGAACAGCGTTATATAGTTCAAAAATATTTTCTAGTCGGTTTTCAGCTTCCTCAGTGCCTTTATTTCTTAAGTCATGAATATAACCAGACTCTTCCATAATTCCCCGAACCACCTCAGCCGCTTCTAGGTTCTCAATTTGTTCCTGCCACTGCTTAATTAGCTGAGCAAACTTATTAACTGCTTTAGCGGATCTGCCAGCCATGGTATTAACTGAGGTTTCGTCGTTGATGATTTCCCAAAGAGGTGTGCTAAGTTGTTGACCAGCAACCATAAGATTATCGATAGTAGCTTGACCAATACCACGTCGGGGTGTGTTAATTACTCGCAGGAGACTGACAGTATCAGCCGGGTTGGCAAGTACCCGCAAATAGGCTAGAGCATCTTTAATTTCTTTACGATCATAGAATTTTAGACCGCCAACAATAAGGTAGGGTACTCTTCCCCGCAAGACATCTTCAAAGGGGCGAGATTGAGCGTTGGTGCGGTAAAGAATGGCAAAACTTCCCCAGTCTAGTTCGGGGTTTTCTTGTTCTAATTTGCGAATTTGATTAACAACAAATTTGGCTTCTTCTACCTCATCATCGGCTTTATGGCAATAAATTTGCTCTCCGACACCTCGAGTTGCTTTAAGGACTTTATCAATGCGTTCAGTATTATTTTCAATTAGCTGGTTAGCTGCTTGGAGAATGTTTTCTCTAGAACGATAGTTTTCTTCTAATTTCACCATTGTTCGGGTATCTTCGTCTGGCAAACCATCACCAAAGTCCGATTGAAAACCCAACAAAATAGTAAAGTCTGCCTGCCTAAAGGAATAGATTGATTGGTCGGCATCACCTACCACAAAAATCGAACGACTGCGCCAATTCCATGCAGTTTTTTGGGTTTCTCCATTAGTGGTCAGTAGGCGAATTAGTTCGTATTGAATGCGGTTAGTATCTTGATATTCATCCACTAAAATGTGATGAAATTGCCGATGCCAATAGCCCAAAACCGTTTCATTTTGCTGAAATAGTTTGGAAGTTACTAAAATCAGGTCATCAAAATCTAGGGCATTGTTGGCAGCTAGTTGATCTTGGTAAATACTATAGACTTCAGCTTGGACTCGTCCTTTATAATTATTTTGTTCTTGCTCGAATTCTTGAGGAGATAAGCCCTGGTTTTTGGCGTTGCTGATAGCGTAGCGGACACTACGTGGGTCAAATTTGCGGTCATCTAGGTTTAACTGTTTGGTAGCAATATTTTTGACCAAACTTTGCACATCTGATTCATCAAAGATGGAAAAATTGCGGCTCCACTGCCGTCCTTTTTCGTCTTGATATTTATTGAGATCAAAGCGGAGTATTCGAGCAAATAAACTGTGGAAAGTGCCAATCCACAAAGGCTTGGTGATGGTTTTATAAACTTGCGATCGCAACTTAGCTTGTGCTTCTTCTGGTAGTAATTCCAGACGTGTACCGTGTTTTTGTTGCGCTAAATGCTGAGTAAATATACTCTCAATTCGGTTTTTCATCTCCCGTGCGGCTTTGTTGGTGAAAGTTACCGCCAGGATATTTTCTGGATCGACTTTGTGCTGGAGAATCAGATTAGCAATTCGATAAGTCAATGCTCTGGTTTTGCCGGAACCTGCTCCCGCTACTACCAGCAACGGCCCACAAAAATGCTCGACAGCACGACGTTGAGAAGAGTTAAGTTGGCTAAGGAAATCGGGAGTTGCTCTCATGAGAGTGATAGCGGCGATCGCGGCAATAATGGCTAACCTCAGCAGGCAAATTTTCAACAAAGTTGCTGCTGAGGTTAAGCCCTATCATCTCATATACTATCTGATAGATTCTGCTTCCCGTCACCGCCTTGGGTGAGTTCGAGCAATTGCCGAAGTTAGATGAGCTTAGTTTTCAAAAAACTAGTCTTCTTGACATCCTCCCCGCCTGGAGAAAATGATCAAAATATCCGAGCAATTAGGACAAATCTAGAAGGCATCATCCCTTGATATTTAAGCAACTTCTACAAACACACCGCTTCGTGCAAACTCCTCCTCCTCAGGCGTGAAGTACGGAGCTTGATCTACGAGATCAGGGTTAAAGTAATAGGTATCCTGGAGAAATTGTCCACTGATCACAGCTTCTTCCAAATCCCGAATGTAATCTTGTGCCACAAGGCAGGCTTCCTTGATGCCTTCAGGATCACCCTTCTCTAACAGCTTTTGCAATGTTGTTCTCGCCCCGGCAAGCCGTGACGCTGGCTTAAGCATCCCGTAGAGGTGGTAGATGCGATCGGTGGCAATGCTGATATGTTTGAGCGCTTTGGCACGAGCTAGTTCAGAGTCAAGGCTGGGCCAATAGCGGGTCGTGTAGAATGCCCTCTCATCCTTGTGATACCACTCCTCAGAGCGAGCAATAGACGAGGAGACAGTATTGTGCAGCTTCCAGAAGAATAGGCGAAGGGATGAACCATCTACTACAGTAGAGAGCTTAGCATCCATTGACACCTCAAAGTTATCAAGGCGCGGATCACGTCCGAGCAAAAGGTACTCCATCGGGTACATTTCCACCTCTTTATTCTGCACGACGTACATGTTGAGGTGGTGGCGGCAGTAGGGGCAAGGGTACATGGTGGCAAACAAACGGAAGAAGTCTTTGAAGACTGCTACCAAGGCGGTTTGTTGCTCAGGAGTTTTGCTAGACAAAATCTCAGCCGTGGTGTGGAAAAAACGCCACACCGCAGGACCAATATAGTAGGGGAAGCTCACCCGCATTTGGGCATCTTTCACATCAGTGCGGTTTAGGTAGACATCAATGAATGCCACATACTGTGAAAGTGCTCCTGACTCACGCCCAAACTCTTGACGTTCGCGCCGTTTCTGCACCCCATTCAGGTAGTGATGTGTGAGACGCCATGCTTGTTTGAGCATTAGCTTCTTTTTTGGGGTGGACTGGGGAAAGCCCTCAGCCACATCCGCCCCATAACGGTCAAACTCTCCCACGGCTTTGGTGGAATCATACCACTGGTTCAAAGCAACTTCGTCAGGCACGGTGCTACTCTGAATATTCGCTGCGGTGCTTACACTGAAAGCCGCCAGCAGTTTCGGCATGAAGTCCTCATACCAATAGGCTACGGGCATCATCGCACCATCAATTTCTTCTGATGCATCGGAGAGGATGACACGGTTCCACTGCTTCAGGTAGTCCTTTGGGTTTCCCTTTGACTTGTCAGGGGGTGGCGCAAACTCCTCATTTAGCTCCATTTGCCTCAGACGGTTGAGTTCGTTGATGGCAAGCACGCCTTCTGCAATGTCACGCAAGTTGAGCTGCTTTTTCTTAATTGTGATCGCAAACTCGACCCCCGCTGCAAATTTCTCTTTGACAGTGGCGGACTTACTGCGCGCCTCCAACATTGCTTTTTCTTGTGCCAACATCTCTGGCGTCTTTTCCACTGTATTCCAGTTTTGGATACGCTCTTCTAGTCGGCTATACTCATCTGCGATCGATTCCACCACCGCATCCAGTACGGGGTAACACGCCTCTTCCACCACGCCTAACCCTTTGTACAGCTCGATCGCCGTCTTCACAAATTGTGCAAAATCAGTAATTCTGTAGGGCAGGCTTCTCACACGCAGGTGGGTTTCGTGGTTTGCTGAGAAACTCTCGCGGAAGCAACGGTAAGCTGCTCCCTGGATGAGACGAAATAAACCAATCTGCATCTGCAACAGCGATGTACCGCGCTTCGTCTCATTCTGTGGATGTTTAGCAAGTAGTTCTTTGAGTCGTGCTACCTCTGTATCTATCTCAGTGGAGGCTTTCTGGGGAGTGGGTTCAGTGGGGGCAGAGGCTGTACTGATGGTAGTTCCTACTGTACTTTGGGTAGGAGTTGCTGTACTCCTTGAAGTTGCGCTTGGTTGGAGGGAAGCGGAGGTAATTGGCGATTCTTTATAACCTGTTATTGTCTCTGATTCGTCCGGCACCAGCTTACAGAATTCCTCAAAGTCAATTGAGGCATCGCCATCGTGATCCACTTCTTTGATGATCTCATCGAGTTCTTCATCCGTCAGTCCAAACTGACTCATAACATTGTGCAGTTCATTGACCGTGATCTGACCACTGCCGTCCGGATCAAAAACACTGAACGCTAGTTTGAGGCGGCTTTCACGATCTCCTTGCCGAGAAACCATCAGGGCTTTGAACTCATCCAAATCGATCGTGCCTGACAAGTCAACGTCTACTTCTTTGATCATGTCGCGCAGTTCCGTGTCGCTGGGACTCTGCCCCAATGAACGCATCACCTGTCCCAGTTCTTCGGCTGAGATGGCTCCACTGCTATCAGCGTCAAACACGTTGAACGCTTCCCACAGCTTTTCTACCTCTGCCTCGCTCATTGGCGTTGTTTCCGATTCCACAGATGTCATAAGTAGATTATCAGTAGATTATCCCCATTTTTAAAATTCTTCATGCATAGATGAGGATTTGTCAATAATCTCTGTACGCTTACGATAAGGATAAGATGGTTTGACCCCATCCCCAAGGATTTCAAGGGAGCCAGCAGCTACAGTTATATCTCGGCATTGAGCAAAAAAAATGCGCTTCTTCACCCCCGAACAGCAACTAGTGCCATTACCAGAAGAAGCAGCACAACAGGAAACTTAACAAGCGGAACGCTTAGCAGCTAAACTCCGGGAATTAGGTGTTAATCCAGATACTATCTAGAATTCCCAAAATCTTCCCTAAGTCCCAAAGATAATTAGTAGAGACGCCAATGCGCCTCTACCAAACACTAACTCTTAGGAATTAATTAACTAGCCTACTGCAACTGAAGCAGGCTCTTTGAGTGCTTCCTTGAGTAGTTCTACTTTATCGGTCTTTTCCCAAGGCAAATCCAAATCGGGACGACCAAGATGGCCATAAGCCGCGACATCTTGATAGAAACGGCCACCGCGTTCGGCTGGCAAACGGCGCAGATTGAAGGCCTGGATAATGCCAGCAGGACGGAGTTCAAAATGCTGTTTCACCAGTTCCAGCAGTCTTTCTTCCTCAACCTTACCAGTCCCAAAAGTTTCTACTAAAATACTCACCGGTCGGGCCACTCCGATGGCGTAACTTAACTGCACTTCGCACTTTTCGGCCAAACCAGCAGCCACAATGTTTTTCGCCACGTAGCGGCAAGCATAAGCTGCCGAACGGTCTACTTTTGTGGGGTCTTTTCCGGAAAAAGCACCGCCGCCATGACGAGAATAACCACCGTAGGTATCAATAATAATTTTGCGGCCCGTCAGACCAGCATCTCCTTGAGGGCCACCGATGACAAACTTGCCAGTTGGGTTGACAAGGAAGCGGGTTTGTGAGTCTGGCTTAATATCAATTTCTGCAAAAGCAGGCTGCACTACAGCTTCCCAAAGATCCTCTTTAATCTTTTCTTGTATAGCTGCTGCGGCAGTGATTTCCCCAATTGCGGGGGCATGTTGTGTAGAAATTAGAATAGTATCAATCCCTACAGGGCGTCCGTCTTCATAGACTACAGTGACTTGGGTTTTGCCATCAGGACGTAGGTAAGGCAAAAGGCCAGTTTTACGTACTGCCGCCAGACGTCGAGCCAATCTATGGGCTAGACTAATCGGCATAGGCATCATTTCGGGAGTCTCATTGCAGGCAAAGCCGAACATCAGACCCTGATCACCAGCACCAATCGCGTCTAATTGATCTTCGCTCATCTGTTCCCGACTTTCGTGGGCAGTGGTGACGCCTTGGGCAATATCGGGAGATTGTTCATCTAAAGCTACCAAAACAGAGCAACTGTTGGCACAGAAGCCGTACTCGGAGTTAGTGTAGCCAATTTCCGCAATTTTTTGGCGTGCTAAATCAATATAATTGACATGGGCTTGGGAGGTTACTTCACCGGTAATGAGCAACAAACCAGTGTTGGCAACAACTTCTGCTGCAACACGGCTTTGCTCGTCTTGGGTGAGTAGGGCGTCTAAAATCGTGTCGGAAATTTGATCACAGATTTTATCAGGATGACCTTCCGTAACCGATTCTGAAGTAAATAAATAGCGACGAGTCAACTCAATTCTCCTTGAACAAGTGGCTAGAGTAATGAAGGGCTTGGAGCTATCAAGAGCCACTATAACCTGCTATCATAAATAAATTTTTACCTCTGGGCAGAGCGGCTAATTGGGGTAACAATAACTACAAAACCTTATTTAGATAAAGAAATTAACTTTTTATCTTACAAAAGATGCACGCTCATGGCTAGTATAGTTCTTAACTTTGGTGTTGCACAGTGGAAGCTAAAACAATTCATGAATTCTTTAATTTTTCAGGCTTTGGCGTTAGCCTAGGCATTGGGTTTTAAGGCGATTTCAATAAGAAAGAGTAAAGTTCGCACTCACAAATTAGAACGCTGAAGATTCAGGATAACCGCTGTGGCTTTGAAAATAGGTTTATTAGGGCTGGGGACAGTTGGTACGGGAACGGCAAAGATTTTGTTGAACCCAGCAGAACGTAGCCCCCTGCTACAAGAGATAGAAATTTATCGGGTAGGGGTGCGATCGCTTGACAAATCTAGAGATGTTTCCTTGCCTCAAAAGTTAATGACAACGGCATTGGAGACAATTGTCACTGACCCAGCGATTGACGTTGTGGTAGAAGTACTTGGAGGTATAGAACCAGCGCGATCGCTAATTCTTCAAGCAATTGCTCACGGCAAGCATATCGTCACCGCGAATAAGGCGGTAATTGCCCGCCATGGTGATGAAATTTTTACAGCGGCCGAGGAAGCTGGGGTTTACGTTCTCTTGGAAGCAGCAGTTGGCGGTGGTATTCCCGTAATTCAACCCCTCAAGCAATCCTTGGGTGCTAATCGGATTAGCAGTATCACTGGCATCGTCAATGGCACAACTAATTACATCCTGACTAGGATGCAAACCGAAAGAGGTGAATTTACTGATATCCTCGCCGATGCCCAAAAGTTGGGTTATGCAGAAGCTGATCCTACTGCTGATGTTGATGGGTTGGATGCGGCTGATAAGATTGCGATTTTGGCTTCCCTGGCGTTTGGAGGACGTATTAAGCTGCAAGATGTCCACTGTGAAGGGATTCGTCAGGTAAGTGCGGCGGATATTGCCTATGCGGAAAAACTGGGATTTGTGATTAAACTGCTAGCTGTGGCCAAGCGAGAGAAAACCCCAGCAATAGCTTCTCCAGAGGGGGAAGTGCTGCAAGTCAGAGTTCACCCAGCCCTGGTTCCTAAAAATCACCCTCTTGCTAGTATCAGCGGTGTATACAACGCCATTTTGGTAGAAGGTGAACCGATTGGACAGGTGATGTTTTTTGGGCCGGGGGCTGGATCTGGGCCGACGGCTAGCGCCGTGGTTGCAGATATCTTAAATATTGCCGCCGTTTTAAAAACTAGTAAAGACGCTGAGCAATTGCATCCTTTACTTAGCTGTGTTCATCAACACTACAGCACAATTGCTCCCATGTCGGAACTGGTCACTCGCTTTTATGCGCGTTTTCTTACTAAAGATCGTCCAGGTGTCATTGGTCAGTTGGGAACCAGCTTTGGCAACCACAGCGTTAGTCTAGAATCTATTGTACAGACTGGCTTTCAAGGAGAGTTAGCAGAAATTGTGGTGGTCACTCACGATGTCCGTGAAGGCAACTTTCGAGATGCCCTTGAGGAAATGCGGGTTTTAGAGGCGGTCGATAGTATTCCTAGTATTCTTAGGGTGGTTTGAGGGGTTGTCGGATTGCAGGTTTTAGCTGGTTTACTTTCAGCTTTTCTTTGCCCATCACTAATTGCTGAAAATGAATTTACTACGCTGGCTCCCTATTAGTTCGACAATTTTCTGTCTTTTTGCCTTATCTGTCGGCACACTAGCTCATCCTCTTGAGGGGATTTCTTTATTTTCTACTAGACACACTAATTTAGATGCTCAAGATTCTCCCTCTTTATCAAAAAGTGTGTCGGCCAAGGCAATAGCAGGGTTGATTGCTCAAACCCCCTCACTGGAAGAAAATACCTGTCCGCCACCTATTCTTGAGCGGTTGAGTCGTCACAAAGTTCTTGCTGGTGATACTTTGGAGAGTATTGCTGAGCAGTACAACCTAGTACCTGCCACTTTAACTAATCTTAATCCTGGTTTGCCGGAAGGAGCCATGTTGTCGGTCGGTAGTGAAGTGCTGATTCCTCCTTTTAATGGCATCCGTATTCAAGTGCCTGCGGGTTCTAACTGGAAAGATCTTGCTACTACTTACGGTGTCCGCGCTGAGCTTTTATTTGAGGTAAATGGCTGTAAAACTAAGCCTCAACAATTGGTTTTTCTGCCAGGGGTGAATTGGTCTGAGGAGGGCAATCAGGCCAAAGATAACTATAGTGGCTTTGCTGGTTATCCTTTGCCCTCAGTCGCGCCAGTGGGACTAAGTTATGGCTGGCAGGAAAATTCCGGCGATGAGCAAGTAAAGTTTCACCCAGGAATCGATTTACTGGCTGACATCGGCACGCCAGTACTCTCGGTTGACCCTGGAACTGTGGCCTTTGCTGGGGAGCAAGGTAGTTATGGTAATTTAGTCGTGGTTAATCATCAAGGCGGACGGCAAAGCCGCTATGCTCATCTAGCTAGTGTGATCGCGAAAGTGGGTCAGCAAGTACAGCCGGGGGATACTCTGGGAACAGTTGGCAATACTGGCATTCCTGACATTAGCCAACCACATCTGCATTTTGAGGTACGTTACAATTCTTCTCTAGGTTGGGTAGCTCAAAATCCGGAACTGCATTTGCGCACAAAGCCCACCGAAAATCGGGGTTGATTTTGCTAGGGGGCAGCCTCTGATCTTGAAAAAGCGACCATTCTGCATAACCAACCAGATTAGCCAACAACCTCTTGTTTGCGATCGCATTCATTTGGCGTAGTTAATTCCAGCTTACGAGTACAGTGGTCGCTTCTACCTAGGGCAAGGAAATTGGCCTGGGTTGGGTCTAGCTAACAACCCCTGCTAGTTGTGAAGATTTCTCAGCTTCGGTAAGTTCTGGTGGCATTCCTCGCATTTCCCTGTACATTTTGACGTATTCAATAGCTGACTTATCCCAGCTAAAGTTTTCCCTCATGCCTCTTTGCTGTAAAGCCTTCCAGGCATCTTTGTAGCGGAAACCTTCCCAGGCGCGAATCATGCAAGTGAATAAATCTAGTGGTTCATAGCGGTCAAAGCAGTAACCGGTACCCGCTTGGTTAACGGGGTCGTGGTGGCTAACGGTATCAACCAAACCACCAGTGCGCCGCACAATTGGGACGCAACCGTAACGCATTGCTAGCAGTTGACTCAAGCCGCAGGGTTCAAAGCGCGAAGGCATGAGGAAAGCGTCGCTACCGGCATAAATGCGTCTGGCTAGAGCTTCATTGTAGAGCAATTGAGCAGACATCCGGCCTGGATAGCGGGAAGCCATCTGCCACATTTGAGTTTCGTAGTAGCGGTCGCCTGTACCCAGTACCACTAATTGGCAGTCAGTATAAGCCATGAAGCGGTCTAGAACTTGGATTAATAGATCAACCCCTTTTTGTTCTACCAACCGCGACACCATGCCCATCAAAAATGCCCCAGAGTTAACTTCTAAGCCTACTTCTTCTTGCAGGGCAATTTTGTTTTTAGGACGCAATTCAATCGTATCGGCAGTGAAGTTATGATTGATATACTTGTCAGTTTCTGGATCGTAGCTTTCTGTATCAATCCCGTTGAGGATACCGACTGTCTTACTACTAATAAAAGACAACAAGCCTTCGAGGGTTTCGCCGTATTCCGGCGTCCGGATTTGCTCGGCATAAGTTGGGGAAACAACACTCACCCGGTCAGCAAATTGCACAGCAGCGGCCATTGTATTATGACCTTGCATGTACCAAGGACACCAAGTCATCTGGTCTAAGCGCCAACGCCACGGCCCTTGATAAGCTAGGTTATGTATTGTAAAGACTGTACTAATGTCAGGGGATTGGTGCATCCACACTGGAATCATGCCTGTGTGCCAATCATGGCAGTGGATGATTTCTGGTTTCCAGTAGTTCCAAGCAAACTCCGCAGCGCCATTAGAAAACAGAGTAAATCGCCAGTCTTCATCCGCTCCGTAGTAGATATTACGACCTGAGAAAGCAAGATGTCCAAACAGGTACAAGGGTACGTCAGTACCGGGCAAAACTGTCTCATAGACAGCAAAGCTCTGGAACATAGCATAGCCCGACCAGACCGGTTCTTTAGGAACCTCCATCTTGTCTGGCACAAAGCCATAGTAAGGCATGAAAATCCGCACATCATGCCCCATGCGGCGCAAAAATTTCGGCAATGCTCCAACAACATCTCCCATCCCGCCTGCTTTAGCGATGGGTGCTGCTTCTGCGGCAACAAATAGAATTCGCATATTGTTTCCCTAGGTTTTTCCTCAGTTTTAGTAATTTTTTTGCTTAATTGCTAATCTTTACCAGAGGAACTGCCGAAAAATTAGCAATTGGCTATTAGTTACTAACCGCGCTGAATTTGAGCAAAAATTTCTTCGAGTATCTCTTGAGCACCTGCCTGACGTAGTCGCTGGGCGAGTTCTAGACCTAGCTGTTCGGCACTAATGGCTTCACCACTAACCGTATCTTGCACCAGTCTTTGACCATCAATACTAGCAACGATGCCAGTGAGAGTTAGCGTGTTGCCTTCAATGTGGGTGTCCACGCCGATAGGCACTTGACAACCGCCTTCTAATTCTCGCAGAAACGCTCGTTCAGCATAGCAACGCTGAGTAGTTGGGATGTGTTCAATTGCTTTTAATAGTTCTAATACTTCGGTATCATCAGCACGGCATTCGATACCCAAAGCACCTTGTCCTACAGCATGGAGAGAAACCTCAGAGGAGATAACCTGGTGAATGCGGTCTTCCATGTCTAGCCGCTTTAAGCCAGCAACAGCCAGGATAATAGCGTCATACTCACCAGCATCTAGTTTCGCCAATCGGGTGTTCAAATTACCCCGAATATCTTTGAAGGTCAAGTGAGGGAAATGATGACGCAGTTGAGCCAACCTCCGTAGCGAGGAAGTTCCGATTACCGCACCTTCTGGCAGTGTTTCAAGCTGCTTGTCTTGATGTTTGGCATGAACCACGAGAGCATCAGCTGGGTTCTCTCTTTCTGTAACCACTCCTAAAACCAAATTTTCTGGTAGGTTAGTGGGCAAATCTTTGAGGGAATGAACCGCAAAATCAATCTCATTGCCCAGCATGCCCAGTTCCAGTTCCTTGGTAAATAGCCCCTTATCCCCTATCTTGGATAAAGCCACATCCAGGATTTTATCTCCGTGGGTACTCATGGTCTGGACTTCAAACTCTCTGCCGGGAAAGTGCATTTCCAGTTGTTTTTGTACCCAGTAGGTTTGAATGAGAGCTAGCTGACTTTTGCGGGAACCGATACGAATAGTGCGGGGAGGTCCGATAACAGACATAGGGCGATCAAGCGTCAAAAGTAGTGAATACAGTCACTCGATCTAGACTACCGCAACAGGGGGACTCTGATCTGGTGTTTCTCCTGGTTTAGGTTGCAATAAGCTCCGTTAAAGAGTAGTGCGCTAGAGCTACGGCTAAAAATTCGGCCTTGCCTAGTTATGGGATGATCAGGGATTTTCGGCAAATTTTTCCCCCTTGTCCCCCTGATATCCTGAGTGCGCAACAGGAAAAATTCTATTTATTGTGGCTATTAGGGCAGCTCTGCAAGTCCTGGCTCATCAGGCTTTGGCTCATGCTCTTGTCCGCCTCGTCTAGTGGCTTAAGGCTAATCCAGTGGTTTAGTAGGTCAGTATCGAACCCTACTTCCCGGCGCTCATCTACCTGAATTAAAGGGCGACGAATCAGAATCGGGTCATTGACCATCAGCGCCAAGGCGGTTTCAACATCGATTTTTTCAGGAACTACCTCTCCCGATTTGATCCTCGGCGCAGTGCGGTTGAACCACTCAGAGACAGGAAGCTCACCGAAAAACAAGCGTAACTCCTCAACTTGCCATGATTGTGTCAGGAGATTGTGAGCAATCACCTCGTGACCAGCAGCTTTAAGTAGAGCCTTTTGTTTAGTATTGTTAATGCAACCCGGTTTTTCGTAGAAAATCACCTTTGCCATTGAGTTATCTCCCCTGCACTGATTTTGGTGACGTTCCATAGACTAACACTGAGCCTCTCCCAAGAAGCGATCGCAGTGGACAGCTGAGCCAATTGCTTTTTGCTCTGGATGGCTACAGCTAAAATCTCGGCTAAGGTTTTCACTAATTGAGGAGTGAGTATTTTTCTTATGTCTGACCAGCACCCAGTTTTTAACCATTCGGCTTTATGGTCAGTTTTTCTGTTTTCAGCGGCTTTGTTTTTACCCTGGATGTTAGCTAAATCCATGCCGCCCCGTTCTAAGGAGTTAGTCACATCTTACTCAACACCTTCCCCTGACTCGGAGCCTTTGCTTAGGGGTTCCCAGGACAAATTTTTAGCAGAACGGGAGTGGCATCGTCAAATAGTTAGTCAAAGTCTTTCGTTGCAGACGCCAAAAGCTAGCACAACTCCTGAGATTAAGCCTCCCACTGCTAATACTCAAAAGTCAACGCCACCTTCTGCCCCTGCTAGTTCTCCACCTTCAGCGCTGACTTCTCAGACTACTAGCTCTAAGTCTTCCCAGCAAAACAAGGAGACTAAAGTTCCTAAAGCTAACAAGCAGCAAGCCAGCAAATCGCCCGCTTCTAGTAAAAGCCAGGCTCAACTTCCCGATTTGTCTCAAAATCCTCCCTCGGTTGAGATACGAGTAGCGCTAGCTCAGGGAGTCAGTTCTCTAGTAGTTGCTACCTCAACACCGGGCGAGTTGGTCAATGAGAATGGCAAGGTAGTCGATAAGTTGCCGGCTAACAAGGGAACTAATGTCCAACCCAATGGTTCCAAGATCCGTATCGACGATGTGCAAATAGCCAAAGGAGTTTGGCTGAAGCCGACTCAAGGAGGGCATGTCTTTGTAGGAAATCGCTGGTATCGAGGCGATGTACTCCTAGTTTCTCTGGGTGATACTCTCTTGGCAGTTAATTACGTTGACCTGGAGTCTTACCTCAAAGGTGTTGTAGCTGCCGAGATGCCACCTAGTTGGCCGATGGAAGCTTTAAAAGCTCAAGCAATTGCTGCTCGCTCTTATGCCATCGTCCACGCTTTGCGACCTGCTCATGCTTTGTATGATTTGGGAAACACTCAGCGTTGGCAAGTTTACAAGGGTGTGGAATCTGAATGGAACACGACGAGTCAGGCTGTCCAGGAAACTACCGGAATTTTTCTTAGTTACAAGGGTGGAGTAGTCGAATCTATGTACGCGGCCTCCGAAAATATAGTAACTAACGTTTTTGGCGGTAGAGGGATGAGCCAAGAGGGTGCTAAAGATTTGGCCCAAGATGGTTACAACCATCAAGAAATTTTGGCTAATTATTATCCAGGAACGGGTTTAGGCTGGATTGAGGATAACTAAATAATCAAGGGAAAATTTCCAACTGTTAATTGAAATTTTCCCTTGATTATTGGCGAGTCCTCTGGTGTTCTTCAAAGATACCGGAGGCTCAACCTTCTCTGATTCCAGAAAATAATCAAGACGGGTTTACCAGAAACTAGGTTGATGACGGATCAGACTGAGGAATTCTTCGCGAGTTTTTTGCTCTTCCTGAAAAACTCCGACCATGGCGCTAGTTACTGTCCAGGAACCAGGTTTCTGGACACCCCGCATCACCATGCACATGTGGGTAGCTTCCATCACCACAGCAACACCCTGGGGTTCTAAGACGGTTTGAATGGCTTCGGCAATCTCGCGAGTTAGACGTTCCTGCACTTGCAAGCGTCTAGCGTACATTTCAACAACGCGAGCTAATTTGCTTAGTCCTACTACTTTTTGGTTAGGGATATAGGCAACATGAGCCTTGCCCATAAAGGGCAGCATGTGGTGTTCACACAGGCTAAAGAAATGGATGTCCCGGACAAGAACCATTTCGTTATGACCTTCATCAAAGATGGCACCATTGATGATTTCTTCTAGAGACTGATTGTAGCCATCGGTAAGGAATCGCATCGCCTCGGCCACTCGCTTAGGAGTTTTGAGGAGTCCTTCGCGTTCTGGATTTTCACCAACGTTTAATAACATGGTCCGCACCGCACTCATCATTTCTTCGTTAGATTCCTCTACCTGCGGTTGCAATTTGGCTTGTTGACCATTATGGGTATTGCGGTCAGGTCTAGGTTCGACGCGAATATTGGCGTTTGTCATATCAGTAGGAGTGGAGTTAGGCTCAGAGCGATAGGAACCATTGGAAGAAGCAATAGTCATGATTAATCTGATGTAGTGTTCTGCGAAATTTGAGTGCGGTGGCAGAAGGTTAATCTAAAGAGTTCCTGCACTAGGCATTAAAGTCACCGATTCGATAACGGCTTGTTCTGGTAATAAGGCTGTGTGCAGGATAGACTGAGCAACAATTTCTGGGGTTAACATCGCTAAACGATTAAAGTCAGCTTGCACTGTGTCTGTATCCCAGAGTGGAGTATTCACCGAACCAGGGCAGACAGTAACGACACGAATACCTCGATTACGTTCTTCAGCGGCTAAGGTTTTTGAAAGAGCAATCAAACCGGCTTTACTGACGCTGTAGGCTCCCCAACCGGGAAAAGGTTGTTGACCAGCAATCGAAGCTACGTTGATGATTGTTCCCTTTTTCTGGTCGCGCATGGCTGGCAAAACGCCCAAAATACACTGAAACACACTAGTAAGATTGAGATCAATAACTTGTTGCCAATCTGATAGAGGGGTTTCACTTAGGGAACCGGTGTAACCGATACCAGCGTTGTTTACAAGAATGTCAACAGGAGCAAAATCTGCAGCAATCGCCTCAATTGCTGCTCTGACTTGCTCAATCTTTGCCAAATCCAGAGAATAAGCCGAGGCTTTGACTCCGGTAGCCCTAGCAGCATTAGCCACTGCCTCTAAACTTTCTTGGGAGCGGCTGACTAAGGCAACATCAATCCCTGCCTTGGCAAAGGCCAAAGCTGTAGCTTTGCCAATGCCACTACTAGCCCCAGTAATCAGGGCGCGTCTTTGGATGGTCGAAGTCATGAAATATTCCAGTACTCTCTAACTAGATGCTCTCATCGCAGCTGATGTAACTGCTTAACTTTTTCTGAAGAGCTGCTCATATCTTTTTACGGCGCAACTCCTGTGACTCTGGCCTTGGAGCAAGCAGCCTGCAAGACATCGGTGTGTTTTAACACAACAATATTTGCTTGTTCTGGGTTTTGTGGTGGTTCAGACTCTGAACGTTGCTCATGACACTCACTTTTCGGGCAGTATCCTAATTCGGTCAATATACATAGCGAATCTTTGAAAAAGCATGATGTTAGCCACTCAGTATGAGAAAAGATTCGCTTAATGGGGATACTGCCGTTTCCCAGGACTTAGTCTAGCTTTGATTCGGTGGCAAATTGACCAACTACCTCAAATTAGTAAAATGTAAAAAATTGTTACTCTAGAAATTATATCACCCAGAAAGGCTGAATATTTGGAAAATTTAGCCGCATTAGGCAACAAAAGACTTGATAAAGTTCTTCGCTTGGGGTATCCCAACATCAATTGAACTCCGTCAAGACAGCGCAAAAAACTGGGAGTTGCACAATCAGGGAATGAATAGGGGACAAGGGGAACTAGGGAGCAAAAACCCACATCCTTCCGTAATTATGCAATGCCAAAAGTTTCAAGCTAACTAAAAAGTGAGATAGCCCAAGCAGTAGTTTAAACTGGGGCCTCAGTAAAGACACCAATGCTGCGGAACTTCTGATAACGTAACTCCCTAAGTTCTCCAGGTGTTAGTTGATTCAATTCTCCTAGGTTTTGTAATAGTGACTCTTTGAGCACAGAAGCTGCTCCTAATGGGTCAGTATGAGCGCCACCTAGTGGTTCTGGCAATATTTGGTCGAGAATGCCGAAGCTTTTGAGATCCCAAGCTGTGATTCTTAAGGCTGCTGCTGCTTCCGGTGCTTTGCGCGAGTCTTTCCAGAGAATTGCGGCACAAGCTTCCGGGGTAGCTACAGTGTAAACAGCGTATTCAAACATTAATAATTTGTCGCCAACGCCAATCCCCAAGGCCCCACCTGAGCCACCTTCACCGATGACTGTACAGACAATGGGGACTTCAAGCTGAAACATCTCTCGTAGATTATAAGCGATCGCTTCTCCTTGACCTAGCTCTTCAGCTTTAACGCCTGCCCAGGCTCCTGGCGTGTCGATAAAAGTTAAAATAGGCATGCCAAAGCGGTTAGCGTGTTCCATAAGCCGCATTGCCTTACGGTAGCCTCCAGGAGATGCCATGCCAAAGTTACGAGCTACGTTATCTTTGGTATCGCGACCTTTTTGATGACCTAACATTACCACCGGCAGCCCTTCTAGTTTACCGATGCCACCGACTAAAGCGGGATCATCGTAACCCCGGCGGTCGCCATGCAACTCAATCCATTCATCACTAATTGCTTGGATATAGTCAAGGGTACTAGGACGCCTAGGGTGACGCGCTAGCTGTAGCCTCTGTCCCGGAGACAAACTGCTGAAGATTTCCTGACGCAGCTGCTTAGCACGGGTCTCCAGTTGTCGGATTTGGTCAGAGACATCAACCTCGTTTTCCTCTGCTAGTTGGCGAATCTGGTTAATTCGTGTCTCTAACTCAGCCAAGGGCTTTTCAAAGTCGAGAAGAAAGGTTCTTTGTTCTAAGGTTGCCATAATTAAAATTTTCAGGCTGGAGGGTTAAGAATTACAGCTAAGTAGGCTCTCTTTTTTTCAGGGTTCGCTACTGAGCGCCAATTGCCCCAAATCATTGTTAAAAAGCCTACTCAGCAGTAAGTTGTCAAGTGACTAGCGACAACAGGAAACAAATAACTAACAGCTCAGTAGTGGTCTAAAGCCATGCTTTACTGATACTTGTCCAATTTGCTCCATTTTTTCTACCGTAATCTGATTTCTTCCCCAGGAGAAATTGGTATACAATTTTTCAAATTCCAGGAGCATAGATTCTGCAAAGCAGGCAAAGAGCTGACGTGCTGGTACATCCATATTGACGATTTGCATAATCCGCCACTCAATATCCAAGGAATGCTCTACAATGCCGCCATTGAGGACGTAAACACCGGGACGCTGAATCTTCGTTCCTAGGTTTTTGGGGTAGCCACCGTCAATTAGCAGGCAGGGTTGCCTCAGGCAAGTGAAGTCAATTTCCACGCCCTTGGGCATACTAGCGACCCAAACTACTATATCTGCCAGTGGTAGAGCCTCTTCCAGTCCGAGAATTTTACCGCGACCGAGTTCACCTTGTAGCTCTTTTAATCTTTCTTGGTTTCGGGCAATCAGCAATAATTCTCCTACGTCAGTACGTGCATCAAGCCAGCGGCAAATAGCGCTACCAATATCACCAGTTGCTCCGCAGACAGCAACGGTTGCTTTTGAAAGTTCAATTCCTAGTTTTTGAGAAGCCTGTTCCACCTGGCGGCAAATAATGTAGGCGGTATGGGTATTACCAGTGGTAAATCTTTCAAACTGCAGTTTAACGTTACGAACCTGCTTCATCTGCTGCAGGTTGAAGTTTTCAAAGATAATCGAAGAAAAGCCTCCTAATGCGGTAATGTCAATGCTGTGCTTTTGGGCATGAGCCATCGCATTGAGGATTTTGCGCATTGCCGCCTTGATGCGGCGATTAGCGAGCATTTCTGGCAAGAAGCAAGATTCTACGTACCGACCTTCGATCTGTTGACCGGTGATGCTGGTAACCTTGATTGTATCAACGATTTGGGGCGGTGCAGAACACCAAAAATCCAGCCCTTGGTCGGCATATTCTGGATAGCCTAACTCTTTAGCAACGGCTTGGGCGTGTTCCAAACTGGTAAGATGACCGATGAGACCAAACATGTATTGCTCGCGTATAGACCTGTAGATCAGGCGGAATGGGGATAAAGGACACAAATAGTTAACGACTCTTAACGATATTACAAAAAATTGCCGCTCTTGGAGAGCGGCTGGTAAAAAAAACCTCAACTCTCCTTAGGAGAGTCTCTGGTAAGGACAATCATTCAGCTCAGATCAGGCTCTGGTCAGAGCTGGTTGCGGCTCAATTACAGGAGTTATACTGAGCGGATCAAACCCCAACTGCTGAGTAATCCGTTCTCTGGTGAGAACGCGGTATTCCCAGAAATGCTCTCCAGCAGCACACAGACCCAGATACATGTTGAGAAATTGAGGCTTTTCTCGTAGGATTCTCCAAAGCTGCCGCCAAAACAGACCGCGAATCTCCGGCCGCCGTATCCCTTGACGCCAAATTAACTGTGCTACGAGTCGCGCTCCTTTCCCAGGAGGGAAATAAGCACTTTGACCTCTTTTCGGGTGGTTAGCGATATTCAGGCATTGTTGAAAACACCGTCTCAGGTAACTTTCTAGCTCGTAGACTTTCCAAATAGTTTGAACATATTCTCTAGCAATTTCAGCAATCGGGCGGCTGGGTATAAAGTTCATTAAAGAGTTTTGGTCTCCCAACTCAACAACACCGACGCCTTCTTGCAAGCGCTGCTCTTGTTTAAGCCGTTGCCACAGAGCAGTATTAGGCAAAGCTTGTAGAATGCCTACCATGGGCTGGGGAATGCTAGTTTCTTCAATAAAGGCTTGCATCCTCTCGCCTGCACCAGTTTTTTCTCCATCGAAGCCGATGATAAATCCCGCATAAATTAACAGTCCAGCCTGGTTAATGATGCGACAGGCTTCTACTAAGGGATGGCGGGTATTTTGATACTTGTGAGTAACCTTGAGGCTGTCTTGATCTGGGGTTTCGATACCGAGGAAGACTGAGTAGAAACCAGCTTTGACCATCAAATCTAACAGTTCAGAGTCTTCTGCTAAATTAACAGAGGCTTCTGTAAGGAAGCTAAAGGGATAATTACGTTCCTCCATCCAGGGAATTAGTTCTCGCAACAGGCATTTAACGTTGCGCTTATTACCGATGAAATTATCGTCTACGACAAATAGTGTTCCCCGCCAACCCAATTCGTAGAGAAATTGCAGCTCAGCAAGGGTTTGGCTCGGTTCTTTAGTACGAGGTTTGCGACCGTAGAGACTAATAATATCGCAGAATTCACAGTTGAAAGGGCAACCACGAGAAAACTGGATTGCCATGGCAAAGTAGGAATCCAGTTTGAGCAAATCGAAGCGAGGCATTGGACTAAGGCTGACATCTGGCTTTTCGAGAGAACGAAAGATGCCTTGTTCTTGTCCTTGAGCGATCGCTTCGAGGAATAGTGGAATGGTAAGCTCGCCCTCATCTAGAATCAGGTAATCAGCGCCAGAAGCAAGTGCATGCTCTGGAACGGAAGTGGGGTAAGGGCCACCCACGGCTACTTTCTTGCCCAACCCCACAGCTTTCTGAATTAGCTGCTGAAAGTCTTGTTTCTGGGCCAACATAGCGGAGAGGATGACGATATCGCACCACTCCCAATCAGCCTCTGTTTCTAAGGCGACGTTGCGGTCATGAAAACGAATTTCCCAATCCTCTGGCAACAGGGACGCTATGGTAATAATTCCTAAGGGGGGAATAACTGCCTTTAGTCCAGCAATCTCCATGAATCGGTCATAGGACCAAAAGGTCTGGGGAAAGCGGGGGTAAAGTAAAAGTGCTTTCATGTATTTTTCCTAACAGAAAATTAGGCAACTTACCCCCCTTATACCACTGCCTTCGGTGGACTGGTTAGACAATTAGGTTAATTTGTGCTAAGCAGCAGTCAGCCCATAGGCAGACATCCGCATGATGTCGCGGGTGGTGAAACCAATGTTACTTAAGGCTTCGCCGTAGGCAATCATGAAGTCTTCCACCAGAGCCTCTTTTTCCATACCCAGGATATGGGCATCCTGCTCAACCTCGTTGAGCATTCGCCAAACAATAGGCAGATTCTGACGATTAGCTGCTTCTAGTTCAGCTTTAGATTCTTCAAAGTGTTCTTGCAGCCAAACTTCGCCGAAGTTGAGGTGGGTGTACTCCTCTTTGACAACACCCTCGGTGATCTTCCGAGCAAAGGGGTCAGCTACAGGGATATAAATGTTGTAGGCGGCAATAGCGAAACACTCAATAATTAGCGATTGAATTAGCAGGCAAGTGACAACTTGATCTGCTGCTGCTGCTTGCTGAAAATTTTGATGTAAATCAGCAAAGTACTTGTTGGCAAACTCCATATCTGGCTTGACATCTAGGTTCCGTCCACAGGCCTGAAAACCTTTCATGTGGCGGTTTTCCATCTTCGAGAGGCGAATCAGCTCATCTTGTTGATCTGGCAGCAGTTCAGCCAGTTTGATGTAGTTATCGTGAGCCTCTTGTTCACCTTCAATCACAATCGCGTCGATGCGGCTGTAGGCGTCTTTGTAGGTTTCACTTTGGTAATCGAACTCCGGACTGACTGCAAGCTGCTGCATAGTGGTAGATTGTCTCCTGTTGGCATTGGTATGCTGCGACAAAGTTATCTAATCCTTTACCGGTCGGGTAAAGGTCGAGATGATTAAGTTTAGTAACCTAACCAGCTATGTTATACGTTACTGCTTTTTATGCAATACCCTCCTAAGAGGGAAAGTATGGTACGGGAAAATGACACCCTGCCAAACTCTTAAGCGTAGGTATGCCTGTAGGGCTTTGGCTAGTAGTGACGATCTGGACTTCTGAGCAAGCGCTTCCAGGATTTCCTACTTTACGAGAATTCCCATCTTAACAAGGATAAAGTCAAATCAGTAGAAATGCCTAATCTATCTCAGAAAAACCCCTCATCGTTGCTAGGAAAAATGCTGCTGGTTCTGTTGCTGAGCATAGCCGCTGTTGTCGTACTACTGCCTTTAGTGATTGTTTTCCTGACATCTCTGGCACCTCCTGGCAGTGTCACCAGTTCTAGTTCTAGCATCATACCAAAGGCAGTAACATGGGATAATTATCGTCAAGCATGGGTTAGGGGCGATTTTCTGTTAGCTTTTGCCAATTCAACCTTAGTGGCTCTGGCAGTTACTGGTTTTCAGCTACTCACCTCCGCTTTGGCCGGCTATGCTTTAGCGCGACTCAAATTTCGGGGCCGTCAAGCAGTGCTATTGATGATTGTCGCAACCCTGGTAATTCCTTTTCAGATTTTGGTGGTGCCGATTTTTTTGGTTCTTAAGTGGGGCAATTTGATCAATACCTATGCAGCCCTAATTTTGCCCACGGCAGCCAATGGCTTTGGTATTTTTCTCTTGCGGCAGTATTTTCTCACAGTCCCAGTAGAGTTAGAGGAGGCGGCGGCGCTGGATGGGGCTTCCCGACTGCAAATTCTCACTCAGGTGATGCTGCCTTTATCCCAACCAGCATTGTTGACGTTGTTTTTATTTACCTTTATTGGGGAGTGGAACGATTTATTTAAACCCCTAATTTTTACTACTCGACCAGAGTTGAGGACAGTGCAATTAGCCCTAGCTGAGTTCCAGGAACAATTTACCAATAACTGGTCTTTGCTGATGGCTGCTGTAGTTATAGCAACAGTGCCTGTGGTGCTACTGTTTCTTGTCGGCCAGCGGCAGTTTATCCAAGGAATTGGGTCAACAGGAATAAAGAATTGACCCAATTTTGAGCAATATCAAGAATTAACCTCTGTCATCACTTTCAGGCGAATAATTTGTTCTCCTGTGTCGTCGAGTGCTACTTCGATTACTTCACCAGCAAGGCCCTCTAGGCAGTTCAAGAGCGATCGCAAATTCGGGGTACTAGCACCTGTGTCTACATACAATCTATCTGAAAGGCTGCCTAGGCGTTTCCAGGTAGTGAAAAGTTTACCAACAGTCTGTTCGAGTACAGAAGCCTGTTTAACTAAATCAGCAGCAGTATTTAAACAGTCCAATCTGAGGGCTTCCTCTAGTGCCATTTCCAAGTCCAGGGAGGACTGGTTCAGGGCCTGGACTTGGGCGGCAGCCTCGAGATACTTGGCTAAGTAACGGGCATCGGAGGTTACCTGTTTGACTGTATCAACATCAGGGCTTGCCGCTACTTCTTGTTGTAATGGTTTGAGATGGATTTCTGGTAGTTTTTCCATTTCTTTGACCAAAGGCGCTAAATAGCGCGCAGGCATATTGCCACCAGCGGATTTTTCCTTAACTTCATCTGGGAGCAATTCTGAGGACATTGCCGTCCATTCATCAGAGAGTTGTTTGACCTCACGACGGGTAATGCGATCGCCTTTTTGAGCAGCATCTGTTACTAGTTGTTGCACTTCTGGGGCAGACTTAGCCGTTTCAACAAATGCTCGTTTACTGAAGTTGTTAATCGAGTTGGAGTTGAGTCTTCCTTCGGCTAAGAGAGTATCGGCACTGTTGGCCAGTTCAATTAGGGAATAAGCATAACTTTTGCTAATTTCTCGGCTTTTAAGCCAGTTCAGAAATCCTGTGCCTCTGCCATCGCCGCCTTTTTTCTCTCGATCTCGAACTACTCGCAAAATTCGCCCTCGCCAGATTTCCGTTTGGAGGTCAAAGCGATCGCACACTAGCCAAGCGTTATCGACTAGTTGTTGAAAATCATATTCTAAAATTTCCTCATCTTCTGGATCTGGCAGATTGAAATTGAGATCAACTGGTTGCTCAAGGACAGCAGCCAGGTCGGCGGTAGACTGTGGTACTTCAACCATGAGAAGCAATCATTGAGTGGCGGTCGGATTATTATGGCACGATTCTTGAACGGATAATTACGCTATAGGTAGAGTGCCTTTAGTGCTTTGTCTAGGATTTTGCACAAGCTGCGTTGGTGATTAAGGTAATTATTTAGTTGTCCAGTCGCGATTCTCGCTTGAGTCCAAGATACCGTAGCCTTCCTTGTCCCTAACCATAATTTTTGTAGGCTAGGGGTCTAAAATATTGCACTCAATACTTCTGGTATATTTCTGATGATACCTCTAGCAAAGTTGAGATTAATTTTTTAGGAAAGTGACGATGATTCTGCAAGTCTAGTTTTTAGTTAACAACATTGCCGAAAACACTCAAAGGGTATTTGAGTTCAGAATTTTTAATAAAAATTGATAATTGGCAAAATCTTCCGAGAGGGTTTTGCTGTTAATGCTGTGAGTGTAATGGATTAGACGCACATTAGATTATAAATACAAAACTTCACCCTAACCCTGATTTTTGTCTACCTACAGTCACTCCGGGAAAAGTTTATTATTTCCTTTTGTCGGTTTAAATTATACTTGTTGACAGCCAACTTAAGCTAATTATATTTCCTCAAATTAATGAGAAGCTGACTGCCTGGATTTTTGTCTGCCTAATTCTTAAGACTTCAATTCATGGACGAACCCAACTACCAGAAACCCTATCCTTCTGAAATTATTAGAGATTTTGATATTTTTCAAATAGTTCCTCAGGAAATAAAAGAATGGGTAGAGGGATTACCGATAGACGAACGTTCCTATGTTTTATTGTTATGTCACCTAATATCTGTAGCCACGCCGGAAACTAAATCTGATTTTTTGGATAATTACGCTGCCGATAGCTTAGTTTCCAAAATGCTTGAGGATAAAGTGCCTCAACAAATATTAAAAAAGTACCTTTGTAAGTTTTATATTCAGCAAGAGATTAGTGATTTGCTTTTGAAAAAGTATATCAATCAGTTTTATATACATTCGGCTCAAAATCGGCACACGCAACCTGAACTTTATTTGAAAATAGTCTTACGCTTATTCTCTTCTTTAAAAGAACGAAATAATCTGCTTAACTATATTTTAGGCTTCGAGATTATTAAAATGATCTTTAAAATGAGCTGGTTACAACATGAAAGGTTATATTCTTTACAGAAAAGTCCAGAGACTTTTATAAAAAATTTTATTAAACCAGTTCAACATGCCCACCGTGTTAACAAAATTATCATTCCTGTACACGAGAAGGTTTTTTTTGCTAAGCGTCGTTATTTTATTGAAAAACCTCAGATAGAAGACAAGAAACTAGTAGAACTAGTCATGGCTACATTTCCCACCCACAAGGTTGCAAAATTAGGATTCTTTATAATTTACAATCCTAATTTTTTAGTTTTTGATTACGAATATATTTTCAACTCTGATCCAGAAAGTATCTTCCTGTAAAGCACAAATATTAACGAGCATGACTCATTGATGAGTCATGCTCTTTTGATACCAACTCTACACATCCAGACAAGGCTCCAGGGCAATACCCAGACTACTGTATGGAGTCTGGGGAGCATGTTAAACAGTTAAAGTTTCATTAGTGATGCACTTTTTCGCGCACTGTCTTGCACAAGCTTTGCAGCCAACGCAGTTTTCTCGGTTGCTAATGCTCATTACTCTACGAGCTTCGTCTTCATCGCCTTCTTCTTCTATAACTTCTCCATCTTCGTTAAGTGCTAGTAGCTCAAGCACATCACGACCACATATTTTAAAGCATCTGCCACAGCCAAGGCACTTGCTCCAGTCAATGTTTTGAATAAATTCAGGAGTCCAAGTATTACCGCCAAAAGTTACGCCAGTTAATGTTGACATGGTGTGTTCTACCTCTCCAACTTTATACGAAGGTCTGCTTTCTCTTCACAAATACTAGCCTGAAGTCCTAGTTTTTTTTATTAAAAGATGCTGCGTATATAGTTAAGAAAATTGTTTTTTTTTGACACTAAATTTAGTGTATTTGTTTATACAAATAATTTATTTTTAATTAGTTGCAAATAATTTTCATCATTTTTCTAATAACACAGATTCTTATATAGGATAGTAGAAAAAGCAACAGTTTTCTTATTTTTTAGTTCAGAATGAGTATAAATAAATGCAGATGAGCGGCATAGAAAGTTATGGCATTAGAGGTGAGTGGCAAAGGCTGATAGCTAAGAATTACCTAATACCTGACGAGAGAGTCCTCATCGTTATCCTCAAGGATTAATGAGAAAAATCAACCACAGGTGCACACAGACGAAATAGTAAATTTTTACAATTCATCTAGGACTGCTACCAGTATATTTAGCTTGATCTGCTTACTTGGTTAGAGTTTGATTACTCCTAGCAGCCAGTTTACAATTGTGAGGCTAATAATAGCCATGAGTATCACAAATAAAATTAATCCCCCCAACAGCAAGACAAGAAATAACCAATCAACTTTTTGTCTGGTAGGAGAAACATTCAAATGCGCTTCTAGCAGGGCAACATTTTTGGCATTGGCTTTCCACCCGACATCAACCAAATCTCCCAGCACTGGTACGGAACCGGCTACTGTGTCTAAAACAATATTGGTAGCCATTTGCACTAACATGGCTCGTGGTACACCTAGGCGCGAGGCTTCTAGAACTATATATGCTGAAAGGATACTTGCCAAAATATCACCCCCTCCTGGCAATAAACCTAGTACAGGATCTAGACCAATACGGTAAGGTGTCCCTGGAATGGCAATGGCATTATCGAGTAGGTGGCTCAACTGGCGTAGACGCCTAAGAGTAGGCATTCGGGAGTCGAGTGGTTGGTTGGAAGGTCGAGGATTGAGTGGTGGCATGGCAAAAAAAAAGAGTTAGCAAGACAATAATAGTAGAGCAACTGAGTTGGTAATTTTTGCCGTAAGCTTTTGAGTAATTAAGGTGCCAAACTAACAGACAATTGATTTATTAAATCGGTCAGCAATACGATCTATACAAGTTAGCATTTAAGGGTTTTATCCGTGCAGTGGAACACAGAAGGAGAACCTATCGATGAGTAGTGATATCACTCGGTGGTTAGCCGAAATCAGGGAACTAAAGCAGCAACTAGCAGACAGCATTAGGGATCGCCAGGCAGCGGATGAAAGTGCGGCTAGTTGGCGTAAACTATACACTACCGAGGCAGAGCAACGTCGTATTCAAGCACGCCTTGCTCAACAGCAAATAGAAGCTCTCCAAAGAAAAGTTCAGCAACTACAAGGAGAGAGTGATCGAATTAAATCGGAAGATCCAGAAGCAATGTCGGCAATTGAGCAGGAAGTGGCACAACTGCTCACTATTGAGGAATTGAAAGCAAGGCTGACTGAGATCATGCTCGAACGCGATCGCCTTATCGATGCTTTAAAGGCTGAGCAAACTAATCATGTTCAAACTCGCAAAAGCCTAACTGCTGTGATTGGGGATACTATTGACCAGCTCTCAAAACAACGTGGTAATCACCATTGAGAACTAGAAATTAAAAATTAGAATTTCTTCTGTTAGTTGGTGGGTATTTCCCACCCTTCTATTTAAGATTGATCATTAATAAATTAGGACTTTACTTTTTTACTAAAATAAGTCCAATTAATTTTAATTTAGTATTTTTTTAATTTTGCAGTCCCATAACTTGGGCCACTGCTGCTGTTGTGGGTGCAATTCCTTGCTTGAAGGGGTTATTGCTATGTTGAATTGCAGTATCTGGATCTTTAAGACCGTTGCCAGTAAGAACACAGACCACTGTGGCACCGCTAGGCACCTGATCTTTGACTTTCAACAAACCAGCCACAGATGCTGCACTAGCAGGTTCACAGAAAATTCCTTCTTGGGATGCCAATAGCCGATAAGCTTCGAGAATTTCCGCATCAGTGACACTGTTAAACTGTCCCTGACTAGCTTGTTGGGCCGCAATTGCTTGCTGCCAACTAGCTGGATTACCGATACGAATTGCTGTAGCTAAAGTTTCGGGATGAGGAACAATTTTGCCGGTGACGATGGGAGATGCGCCGGAGGCCTGAAATCCCATCATTACGGGTAAGCGGTCGCACTTACCCTGCTGATGGTATTGGCAAAATCCCATCCAGTAGGCGGTGATATTCCCCGCATTGCCTACGGGTATACAAAGCCAATCTGGTGCATTTCCTAGAGTGTCTACTACTTCAAAAGCGGCTGTCTTCTGACCTTCTAGGCGATAGGGGTTAACTGAGTTGACTAGCGTGACAGGATACGTAGAAGCCATCTCCCGCACAATTTTCAAGCAGTCGTCAAAGTTTCCCTGAATCGCCAGCACTTGGGCTCCGTAAACTAACGCCTGTGCTAACTTGCCTAGTGCTACATAACCATCGGGAATAAGGACAAAAGCCTGCATACCACCCCGCGCCGCGTAGGCAGCTGCTGCTGCGGAAGTGTTGCCGGTACTGGCACAAATCACGGCCTTAGCTCCTGCTTCCTTTGCCTTGGAAACCGCCATTGTCATTCCTCGGTCTTTGAAGCTGCCGGTAGGATTGAGACCATCGTACTTCACCAATACTCGTACACCCTTACCGATCAGCTTTGCGATCGCTGGCACGGGAATTAAGGGGGTATTACCCTCTTGGAGGGTTACTACTGGCGTTGACTCGGTGACCGGCAAATAAGGACGGTAAGCTTCGATTAGACCAGGCCAGTGAATTTGCCCGGAGGCGGATTCCCCGTAAGTAGGGTTGTTGACAGGAGACAGACTTGAAGCCACTTTTTTTAGGCAAGAGTTAGTTATTGAGCAGTGAAAGTAAGTGTGAAGTGTTAAGTTTGAGAATCTGATATTTCGGTAATTGATTCAGCTATCTAACTCACTCAGGAGTTAATACTTGACACTTCATCTTTACTTTTCAGACTTTTACTTACCTCAGTTTAGCGTGATGGGTTCTGTATCACAGGTTTCTGGGGTTCTTCTCTTTTACTAGACCTGGAGGAGCGACGTTTGTTGACTTTTGGTCGTTCCACCATTGGCGTTTCAAAATCTAGTGCTGCCCAAGATGGTTGAGTTTGATCGTAGAGCATTTGCAGCGTCGCTGCTGCAATCGCTTGAGGGTCATATTCCTCGCTCAAATCTCTTACCACCGGTAAGAAGGAAGCCATCCGTTCACCTGCTAGAGCTTCGCGCAATTTGTCTTGCAGTTTTTCCAGATGCCGCGCTTCAATTTGTGAACGGCTGGGAATTCTCGATACTTCTATCTTTTGCCGCACTTTGCGCTCAATCAAGTTCAGTTTGCGCCGGTCTAGAGGTTGAATCAGAGAAATTGCTATTCCTGTGTTTCCAGCACGTCCTGTACGACCGATTCGGTGAATATAGCTTTCTGCCTGATCCGGTAGGTCGTAATTAATTACGTGAGATAGGTGATCAACATGCAGACCCCGCGCCGCAATATCTGTAGCTACAACCCAACGGACTTGACCTTGACGGAACCGCTGGAGCAGTCGCTCACGTTGGGACTGGCTCAGATCACCATGGTACTCATCTACACTGTAACCGGCTGACTGTAAGTGGGTAGTCAGTTCAGCTGCTGAGCGTCGCGTCCGCACAAAAATTAGTGCTGCTTCCGGGTCTTCCAGAGCCAGAATTGGTTGAAGAGCCCTGATTTTGGGGCAACCACGGGGAACCATGTAGACTCGTTGTTCAATCCGAGCTGGTGCGACTCTTTCTTGCTTAATGGTTACTGTGACTGGCGATTTCAGGAATTGGTTAACTAAATCACAGATTTGTTTAGGCATGGTGGCCGAAAAACAAGCTGTCTGACGATTGCTTGGAGTTTTTTTGAGGATTTTCTTGACATCATCAATAAATCCCATACTCAACATTTCATCAGCTTCGTCGAGTACCACCCAATTGATCTGATCAAGTTTTAGATCGCCCCTGTCGAGCAAGTCAATTACCCGTCCGGGTGTACCTACGACGATCTGGGTTCCTCGTTGCAGCCGTCGAATTTGCCGATCCATCGACTGACCGCCACAAACGGTGAGGATTCCTAGTCGGCGGTCGCTATTAAAATCGCGAATCGCATCATTTACTTGAGAGGCTAACTCTCGTGTCGGTGTTAAAATGATCGCTTGTACTGCTGGGTTCTTGAGGTCAATACTTTCCAGCATTGGTAGCGAGAAGGCAGCTGTTTTACCAGTGCCAGTTTGAGACTGGGCTACCATATCGCGTCCTTTGAGCAGTTCGGGAATTGCTTGGACTTGAATTGGCGTTGGTGTCGTAAAGCCTAATTGTTCCAGTTCTTGGACACGAGCTTCAGACAGGCCCAGGCTTTGAAAAGAAAGGGTCATAAGTTACTTTTCGCTGTTAATTTTCAGTTTTTCGGAGTCTAAAAGTTATTTGTCAATAGCCGGTTCTCAGTAGCTGGTTATTTAAAAGACCGAGAACAAGAACCAATAAGGTTACACGATCAGCGGCTAATTGACAACTGGTGATTGGGGATTACGCATCCATGGAGGTCGTAGACTTCGGCGTCAGTGATTTCTACGGCCACGATTTTCCCCAAGGGGGCTTCGCCTCGGATGTAGACCAATCCATCTATCTCAGGTGCAAACCGAGCAGAGCGACCAATTAATTCACCCGTTGCAGGATTTTCTTGCTCAACTAGCACATCAACCACCTTACCTAGTTCACCCTGATTTTTTTTCAGGGATATGGGCTGCTGGATTGCCATCAGGGCATCCCGACGACTATCCATGACATTTTGGGGTAGTTGGTTGGACAAGTTGTAGGCTGGAGTTCCTTCTTCTGGGGAAAAGGTAAAGACACCTACATGGTCAAACTCGTGATTTTTGACAAATTTGAGCAAATGTTCAAAGTGCTCATCTGTCTCACCAGGAAATCCCACAATAAACGTAGTCCGCAGCACCGCATTGGGCAACGCTGTTTTAATCCGCTCGATGATAGCGTCATTTACTTTCCCCTGCCAGGGTCGGTTCATGGCACGAAGGACTTCCGGGTGTGAGTGTTGCAAGGGCAAATCCAGATAAGGAAGAAGGTTCGGAGTTTCCTGAATCGCTTGTATGACGGGTGGTGTCAAACCAGTTGGATAAGCGTAGTGCATCCTAATCCAAGGAATGTCTACTTCACCCAATGCCCTTAACAATTCGGCTAGCTTAGGTACACCGTAAATATCTAAACCGTAGTTAGTGGTGATTTGGGAAATTAAGATCAACTCCTGGACACCTTCCGAGGCCAACTGTTGGGCTTCGGTAACAAGAGATTCAATGGTGCGGGAACGCTGAGCCCCCCGTAGCTGAGGAATGATACAAAAAGCACAGTGGTAATCACACCCTTCCGCTATGCGCAAATAGGCAACGCCCTCAGATGTTGTACGGTAACGCGGTGTCGTTTCGTCGGCAATGTAGGTAGGTTCAGCCGAAACTTGCTTGACACGCTCACCAGTCTCTACTCGTTGAATCACATCAACTATTTGGTTGTAGTCACCGGTTCCCACCACTGCCACCGCTTCTGGCAACTCTTCCAAGAGTTCTTGTTGAAAGTGTTGTGCCAGACAACCAGTGATGACTATTTTTTTGTTCTCTTCCGCCAATTCTACCAATGTGCGGACTGATTCTGCCCTAGCAGCTTCAATGAAGCTACAGGTATTAACTATAACATAGTCAGCTAATTCTTCGTTATTATCTACCGGGTAACCTGCCTGTACCAACAGCCCCAGCATGTGTTCGGTATCTATACGGTTCTTTTCGCAGCCTAGATGAGAAAATGCAATTGTTGGCTTGTTGCCCATGCGGTTATTATTCTTTATGACTCAGGAGAGTGGCGGAGCGCTATTGTCGATGAGAATTCTACAACATATAAGCTTTTTTAGTTCACCCACACTCCACCAGTCAGGATGTTCTTTATTCTATTCATCAACTCTGTTAACCATTGTAGATAAAATTTGAGTGAGATATCTAACAAACTGGGGAAGCATTTTTCAATGGCATCATGGGCAAATTAATTATAGAGAGTCCGGCTGGTCAGATCTCTACTGTTATCTTTGGGGCATCAGTACTTAATTGGCTAGAGAACGATTTGCCCCAGTCAGGATATTTCCACAAGGCTATTGACGCCACGAAAACCCTGAACCCATAAGGGAGAAAATCTACAGGTTGGGCAAAAAGTAGCCAGTGTTTTCAGGTAGACACGTGAAATTAGAGCAAATTTTCAAGACACCGAATCCAATCATTGGAGTTGTTCATCTACTGCCGCTCCCAACATCTCCCCGTTGGGGGGGGAGCCTCAAAGCAGTTATCGACCGCGCAGAGCAGGAAGTGACAGCACTAGCTTCGGGAGGGGTAGATGGTGTAATCGTTGAGAACTTTTTTGATGCCCCATTTACCAAAAATCAGGTAGATCCAGCAATTGTCAGTGCCATGACGCTAATCGTCCAACGGCTGATGAATCTGGTAACTTTACCGGTGGGGATCAATGTTTTGCGCAACGATGCCCAAAGCGCCTTAGCGATCGCATCCTGTGTAAACGCCCAGTTTATCCGCGTTAATGTTCTCACTGGGGTTATGGCAACTGACCAGGGATTAATTGAAGGACAGGCACATCAGCTACTCCGTTACCGTCGGGAACTCGGTAGCGATGTCAAAATTTTGGCAGATGTTCTAGTGAAACACGCACGCCCCCTTGGTTCCCCGAATCTCACCACAGCGGTGCAAGAAACCATAGAACGGGGCTTAGCGGATGGCGTTATTCTCTCCGGTTGGGCAACGGGTAGCCCTCCCACTCTAGAAGATCTAGAACTGGCATCTGCCGCAGCTAGAGGGACACCAGTCTTTATTGGTAGCGGTGCCAACTGGGAGAATATTTCCCACTTGATGCAAGCAGCCGATGGCGTTATTGTCTCAAGTTCTCTCAAGCGACGTGGACGTATCGAGCAGCCCATTGACCCCGTCCGTGTTAGTCAGTTTGTAGAAGCAGCGCGACAAAGTGCTGCGCCAATGACGGAACCAAAACCCGTCTCCTCAGTCAAGCTACATTCATAGATAAGTTGAGCGTTTAACTAGTAACACACTGACCACTAATACCTAACAACTGATTATGAGTCGCCGACGTTCTGCTCCCTGGATTCATCGCTGGTCTCGTCAGTTAATCGGCGCGATCGCTATCACAGGAGCCTTGTTAACTGCATATCTAACCGTGGTTAAACTCACTGGTGGTGCTGCTGCTTGCGTAGCTGGTGAGGCGGCTGCCGGGGCTACCAACTGTAACAATGTTCTCTCTAGCCCCTACGCTACGGTTTTTGGTTTGCCTCTAGCCTTATTTGGCTTTCTCGCTTACGCCAGTATGGCAACTTTTGCTCTGGCTCCTCTGGCTTTGCAGTCAGACCAAAAAAAAGCACTGCGTTCTCAATTAGAAGACTGGACTTGGCTGTTGCTCTTTGCTGGTGCCATCGCCATGACCATTTTCAGTGCTTATTTGATGTATATCCTGGCTTTTGAACTGGAAGCTTCCTGTCCCTACTGCATTGGCTCTGCCTTATTTTCCCTGAGCATGCTGACCTTGACGATTCTGGGCCGTAGTTGGGAGGATATAGGTCAAATTTTCTTTATTGGCGTTGTTGTGGGCATGGTGACGCTGATTGGCACCTTAGGTGTATATGCCAATGTGGGCGAGCCAACAGCAACTTCAGAAGTAGCTAGCGGTGAGATTCCGATTGCTTCTGGTCAGCCACAACCAGCAATCGGTGGTTGGGAAGTTACCACTACTTCTGGTGAAGCCGAAATCGCTCTAGCACGCCATCTGACAAAAATCGGTGCTAAGAAATACGGTGCTTACTGGTGTCCTCATTGCTACGAACAGAAGCAGTTGTTTGGCAAAGAGGCATCCAGTGAAATCAACGACTTAGAGTGTGCTCCCAATGGCAAAAATGCCCAGCCACAAGCCTGTAGCGCTGCTGAAGTTAACTCTTACCCTACCTGGGAAATTAATGGGAAATTAATTCCCGGAGTCCAAACCCTGGAAGAACTAGCTAACTTAAGTGGTTATCAAGGTCCACGAGACTTTAAGTACTATTTGCCAGGGAATTAGCTTAACTAAAGCAGCCAAAAACCCTGTAATAACAGAAGACGCACTACTAACCTTTGAGAGCAAAGGGGTAATTGGTAATTGTGATCAGAATTGGCAGGGAAACTAACAAATACTGATCACCTCATGAAGCTCCTCCACCTGCCTATCGGCGAGGTGGAAGTGTCTATGCTAACTTAGGACGGTCGTTGTACCACAAGTCACATAAACAAGCCCAGCTTCTAGGCAAGCGTCCAGAGTTTTTACTGGGACGCTTCTCGTAGTCCTTTCGGCCATCGAGTTTAAGCCAACCTCTAGCGGCAATGTTGTAAGACCCATTGAGGTCACAGTTGTAGTGCTTGCCGTTTTGGAATGTGGCTAATGCATAATTTTTAGAGTCACGCTGGAGTGTTCCCGACCCATCAAAAGCCAACTTAGATGTATAGGCAGCAATGACAGTTACTGTCTTGCCTCCCATCTCAGCCCACTTAGATTGAGTTAGGTTCACAATTAGGCTTTTTAGCCATCCGTGAAACCGTTGTTTTAGGGTTGAACGTTTCTTTCCTCCCTTGGGTTTCCACCCCTTTAAATCCTCAAAAACAATAGCATCAACACTATATTCTTGAGCAATCTGAGTAATGCGTTGAGAAACGATATGCCCAATCTGTTGGTTAATGTTGCGGCACTTGCGGTAGATGTGCTTGCAGAAACCAGAATTAAGTTTTCCGCCTTTTCCCATCGTCTTTTTGGCACGCATGGAAACTGATTTCAGTCGCTTGTCACGTCGGTCTATGTCTCTTCCTGGATGAATAAATTCACGATGGATTACAGTACCGTTGCGACTCACTACTGAAACAGTGGCTGTGGTGTTTAACCCCAAATCGACAGCCACAACAAAACCCGTTCCCCTCACTTTTTCTGGATGACACTCGAACGGCACCGATAGATGGCAGCGTTTACCATCAATGATGAGTGAGGGAGATTTTATTTTGTTGTTAGCAACTAAATGGCGTTCACGCCAAGAAGTAATCTGAATAGTTGTCCAAATCCAATCTTTCCCTGTGAACACCTTTATCTCGACCTGTTCAAAACTATGTAGTTTGAAACATTGCCCTTTGTAAAGAGCTGGATAGCATCCCGCCTCGGAATTGAGGATTGGTGGCTTGGCATCTCTACGATGACGACTTTGGCCGGACTGCCAGTTCCGGTATCTGGTCATATAGCTACTGACTTGTCCTGCTGCAAACATAATGGCAGCACGGCGCAGGTAGCTAGGGAATTTAGGGAATGCCTTGTTAATTTGAGGGTATTTCGGATGAGGATTCTTGGTCGTAGCATGTACCAGCCTTTCGACAGCAGGTACAAGATTGTCGCTACTCAATGTTCCCAATTTAACCCAATGGGTACAGACTACAGTTACTAAAAAACGGCATAAACGACGATACTCCCGAACAGTGTTAAGCATGTACTGCTTTTGCTCACTGTTTGGGGCGAGTTGCCATTGATCCGTTCTAATTGTTTTAGCTACTGGTTTCTGTGCCATAGTCTACAGTGTAAGTCATAGAGTAGACTGATGACAAGAACCCTTCGCTCCTTTGCTCATAGTGTCTGTAGTATACACATCCACCTGGTATTTATTACGAAGTATAGGCACTCGGTACTAGATGAACAGATGGAGTCTGACATTATCCAGATATGCCGAAGCATTTGTGAAAAAAATCGCTCTTACCTAATAGAGGCAAAAGCTGACTTGACAACCAAAGACCACATCCACTTATTAATAGATATGGCTCCAGATGTCTCTATCTCGAAACTTGCTAACACAATGAAAACTGTCAGCAGCAGGGAGATTAGGAAGCGATACACAGAAAAACTTAAACCCTATTACTGGAAACCTGTATTCTGGAAACGCGGATATTGTGTTGTTTCTGGTGGTGGGGGAACCCTGGATGTCATCAAATCCTATATTGAGTCTCAAGGAAAAGATGACTGACTTCGTTCGGCTAACCCCCACCTGTTACCGAGGTGGGGCAGTGCGCCTCACAATTTGTTCAAATACCGATTATCCCTTAACAATTTTCTGACCTGACAAGACCAATATAAACGGACGGTATAGTATTCATTTGTTATATTAGGCATCTGCACAATTGATTGAAGACAATTAATGATGCTCTTGGAGAATTAGCTACTAGTAACATCAGGGTAAAAAAGATACTGAGTGTTTCTCAGCTCAAGCTATCAAACCATCTCTAGACTTCACAATTTAAAATCGTACCCTTCCAGATGTAGATCACTGCGCTCTTAAGAGAATCCTCAAATCGGGTAGATGTTAGAAGCAAGTCTGTTGAAGCAACTGAAGCTGTGGATTAAGCACAAGAGCCCGATATTAACAGTCGTTGCTGGTGTCACAGTTACTCTGATACTCCTTCGCTTACTGGGGATACTACTCCCATTAGAGTTAGCCGCCCTAGATCAAATTTTTCGCTTACGTCCCCCAGAAGCCTCCGACGAAAGGATCGTCATTGTCGCAATTGACGAGGCTGACCTCAGCCAGGTAGGAACATTTCCTCTTCCTGATCAAGTGATTGCTCAGCTACTGAAGAAGTTAGACAGCTATCACCCAAGGGCTATTGGTTTAGACATCTATCGCTTTAGCTCAGTTGATCCCGGTCGCGAGGCATTTGTCAAAGTTTCCCAAAGCATTCCCCATTTAATTGGAATTGAAAGATTAACAGATAACAGTAGTGTGGGGGTTCCACCTCCGCCAGTATTGAGTCAACGCCAGCAAGTGGGCTTCAACAACGTTGTTGTGGACGCCGATGGCAGAATACGTCGCAATTTGCTCTATTGGCATGCACAGGGAATTGTGCATCAAAGTTTTGCACTACAGTTAGCGTTGATTTATCTGAAAAGGGAAGGAATTACACCTCAACCAGCCACCGCCAATCCCCAAGATTTACAACTAGGTCAGAGTGTTTTTCACCCTCTTGAGCCATCAGACGGTGGCTACGTACACTCAGACACCAAAGGCTATCAAATTCTTGCCAACTTTCGACGCCCTGGTAAATTTCGCACTATCTCGATGACGGATGTCCTGAAAAACCAGTTACCCCAAAGTTGGCTGCATGATCGCATTATCCTGATTGGCTCGACCGCAGATAGTTTTAAAGATTTTTTCTACATCCCCTACAGTGGGGGACTGTTGGGGACGGCAGAACCAATTTTTGGAGTTGAGCTACAGGCTAATTTTGTCAGCCAAATTCTCAGTAGTGTCCTAGACCAACGTCCTCTGCTCAAAGCTTGGTCGGAACCTTGGGAATGGCTATGGATTCTCGGTTGGTCTGGTGTTGGTGCTACTCTCATCTGGCAAATACAACCGCATTTACCCACCAAAGTTGCGAGGGATAGTGATCCTGAAAAACCAATATCGGAACCTAAAACTATTCCCAAAGCGCTATCGCTGTGCAGTTTATTTACTAGGCTTTTCCTCGTCAGTGCTGGGCTTTTTGGTAGTTGTTACTTCGCTTTTGTCGCAGGTTGGTGGTTACCTTTGATTCCTGGTCTTTTGGGGCTGCTGGGTTCTGCTACTGTGATGCTTAGCCAGGCATTACTGAGCGCCATCAGAGACCTTAAAGAACGGCAGCAGCTAGAGGAAAAACTCCGGCAAGTAGCTATGGAGTTAAACCTCTCTAATAGTGAGCTACAGCTTTCGGGAGAACAATGGCGTTATCTAGCTAATCACGATCCTCTGACAGGTCTTGCCAATCGCCAACAATTTCAGGAAAAACTCAGTCAGTGTTTGGATTGGGCTAGCAATCACAAGCAATTGGTAGCACTGATGTATCTTGATTTAGATGGCTTTAAGCAGGTCAATGACACCCTGGGACACAGCACCGGGGATCAGCTACTTCAGGTCGTTGCCCAGCGACTGACTAGTAGCTTGCGTGAAAGTGATATTATTTCGCGTTTAGGCGGAGATGAATTTACAGTTATTCTGCCGGGAATTCCCCAAGAGGAATATGCAGCTAAAGTTGCGCAAAAGATTCTTGGACTTTTTTCTCAAGTTTTCGTTTTAGAGGGAAAAAATGCAACTGTCACAGTTAGTATTGGCATCAGCATCTTCCCCTTTGATGGAGAAGTAGAGGAAAGCTTAATTGAGAAAGCTGACACCGCTATGTATCGTGCTAAGCAATTGGGTCGGAACCAATATCAATTCTCTTCTTTAAACTGTTCCTCTTCCTGAACAACATTCGGTGATATCGATGGAAGTACCAATGATTTGCTCCGGTAGACCCTCTGGAGTTCTGCTGTAAACTGCTTCAAGGCTGCGGAACCAGCGCCACTGACCTTGGGCATCTTTCATCCTGAACTCGTTTTCAATCACTTGATCATCTTGAGCTGAGTTCCATTGTTCTGCCCCCGGGTCTAGTTTTGCCAGGTCTTCGGGGTGTAGAAATTTTTCAAAAAATGCTTTCCCCAGCTTCGGCATAGCTTCCGCTGTCTTGCCGTAAAATTTTTGGGCTTTGTGGTTCAAGTAGACATAGCGCTTTTGAGCCACGTCTTGGATGTAAATCAAACTAGGTGCGATTTTTGTCAGCTTCTCAATAAAATGTTGGCTTTCTTGCAATGCCGATTCGGTCTGCTTGCGCTCAGTAATATCGCGGATGAAGCTTTGAATAGCTAGTTGACCATCATATTCAATTACTCTGCTACTAACTTCAACCGGCCTGACCGTTCCATCTTTGCTGATGTGAATGTGTTCAAAAATTACACTGCCAGTTTGCCATAACTTCCTTAACACAGCTTTCCGTCGCTTAGGATCCATGGGCGGGCTAATTACCTCCGTAGGCAAGCTCAGAAGCTGTTTGCGGGTATAGCCCAAACGCCTTGCACCGTGTTCGTTGACATCTAAAAGGCGATGGGTAGAGTGATCAGTGATAAAGATGGAATCTTGAGCCCATTCAAACAGGTTGCGATAATTTTTTTCTGATTCCCGCAGTGATTCTTCTACCTGCTTGCGTTCGGTAATATCCCTGGCGGTATATACCACTGCTTCAACCGAACCGTCAGCATCATAGATGGGGCTGAGGATATATTCGTAGTCTCTGGAACCATTGACAGTGGGCAAAGTGATTTCCGCTGCTACCGACTGCCCTGTAGCAAAGACAATTTGGCGTTGTGCCTCAAAAGGCTTCATCATCTCGGGTGGCAAACCCAGTTGCTGCCATGTCTTGCCGTAAAGTTCGCTCCCCTCAAATCCCAAGGACTGCATAAAGGCACAGTTAGCGTAAGTGTACCTCCCTAACCTGTCGTACATGCAGACGTGATCTATGGATGCTGAAAGAACCTGATCGAGAATTCTTGCTCGTTGCTCAACTTTATCTACTAGCTGTTGCAGGCTCTCTTCTAATTCATTATGTCTGCCACTGCCAAGTTTTGACTCTGGGCTAGCTACTTGGTCAGTATCTGCCTTATCGAGCAATTCACTAACTGCCTGAGACTGAGCAACTTTAGGTTGTCCTACGGAGATTTCCTCAAATAGCTCTTGCCCACCAACCAGAGTCTGATTACTCTGCTCTAAAGCTTGTGCCTTGTTTTCCGACGGCAATGCCTCAGATGCCAACTCGACTAATCGCTTATTCAAGCAGGCGACTTTCTTGCTTAAGGCTTCTAGTTGATTGTGAATTCCTTCCAGTGAAGCTGGTGGCATTTCACCAGCAGGCAAGCCGAAAGCTTCTTTAAGAACCTCAACTATCACCGCTGTTCTAGTCCTGCCTGTCGCCTTGGCTTGAGAGACAATCGCCTGCATCAGGTCTTCCGGCAATCTGAAGGTTACTACCTTGCTAGACATTTTCTGTACCGTTTACAACATCAATAAAGCTGGTTACACCTAATGCTGATTTTTTGGTGTATTTCGCCAGCTTCTCAGCATCAATGGTGGGTATTATATCGTAATACATTTTGCTGTTATCCAGCAACTAAATTCGGCTAATTTCAATTCATATTTTGAAGGCAAATTTCTCTAAATCATTGCTTATTTCGATTGGATAACTCCTAGATAGTTTTTGTTGGATTATGATTGTTGCCCTCGATCATTCATATAATGCTCAAAAATTCCATTTATGCCAATAATTCCCTCGTTTGAAGCCAATACAAATTGAAGTAGATCATACACTAAAAAAAGAACTTCAGAGATCAAAAACCATCAAAAGTAGATAAGGAAATTAGTAAGGGTAGGTATAACAATCTTCCAGCCATATTCATAAGAGTCTACTTGGACTCTTATAAGAGCCTTGGAAATTACCTGAAATCTGGCTTAACCTTACTTTCCTCGGTGAGTTAGCAGCAAAGATTACCCTCAAGGGCAATGCCCAGACTTAGGGTTTGGCTGTGATTATGCTGCCAGGCTAAATGCATTATAAATTGCCTTTAGGTAAATATACCGTAAATGCACTGTAAATATTTGATAAACTTACCAATTAACCTCGAAGGGTAAAGTTATTCTAATCATCTTTTGCCGATCGTCTTAGTGACCCTTTTCCTGAGATTTATTCAGTTTTATAAACATTACGTGAAAGCCTTGTAAAGCTTTGCTCAATGCTCTTAATTCTGTCAAATGCAGTGAATATACTGAATTTATACGACACCACAAATACTAATTTACGCCTATGTATGTTTCTTGTTGGCTTACCACTGTTGCTAGTTTACTATTTAGTTTACAAGTGTTGGCTTCACAGGTTGTCAGCACCCAGGCAGTAATTAGTTCATTGAATAAGATATTAGTTGATCAATCATTAGTAACTTACTATAGCAACAATTATCCAGTGTTTGAGCAACGTGCTCAGCCGACGGTCAAATATCAGCCTGTAGATAACGGTCATCCAGACCGCACTCAAAGTTCCGGAACCTATATTTAGCTTCACAAGATATTCCAGAAAAGGTGTGTCACCACTCTAAAATTTTGTGGTCACAAAATAAAAGGGTAAAAAATTAAGAAATTAAGGAAAGCGTCATACCAATAAGCAACTTTGTTCCTGATTTTTTGATCTCTTTATCTCAAAAAAAGGCTGGTGACTCGTGATTGGCGGCCCGACACCCTGACGCTTTTTCCCCCTCCGCTTTGTCTCTAGCTCCTGATCGGCAATGATTTCCACCACCTATTATCTTGAACTAATGTATGAACCTGCCAGTTAGGTTCTGTCTGAGGACAATCAAGTCGGTAATGTCCGCCCCGACTTTCGGTGCGAAAAGCAGCACTTTGAAGAATTAAATAAGCCACATCCAATAAATTGTAAGTTTCTCCCCAAGTCCGCAATTGTCGATCAGCATCGGCTAAGTCAAACCGGAGAGTTTTCCTAGGAGATAAATTCAACAATTGTTGGCTCAAAGGCAGAGCAGTAAATTCCTCTCGCAATATCTTAACCTGTGCGATCGCACTCTCTAAAACCGCCTGGGAGCGACAAATTCCAGCACTTTGCCAGACTAGGCGCTGTAGTGCGACACGCATTGTTACCATTTTTTCTTTTTGAGTTATCCAATCAAACTCAGCCAAATTTTCCCCGATCACCGCTACATTGTGAACAGACAAATCATCAACTGTTTCGCTCACCTTCTCAGGTGTGAGATGACGCAGTTGAGCCCCAAAGACCAAACATTCCAGTAGCGAATTGCTAGCGAGACGATTAGCACCATGAACTCCAGTGCTTGCAGTTTCTCCAACGGCATACAAACCAGGAATCGAGGTACGGTTCATCAAATCCGTTGCAATTCCTCCCATCCAGTAATGAGCGGCTGGTGCTACGGGAATGGGTTGCTGGAAAACGTCAATGCCCCACTGCTGACACACCTGAATAATATTAGGAAATCGGTAGCGAATTTTCTCATCGGGAATGGGTCGTAAATCTAAATAGACATGGCTAGTAGCTGGGTCAGTGGTACTTTTTTGTAAATGGCTAAAAACCGCCCGACTGACAATATCCCTAGGTGCTAGTTCTCCAGCCGGGTGATAATCAAAACCAAAGCGCACTCCCTGAGCATCTACTAAGTGAGCACCTTCTCCTCTCACGGCTTCGCTGATCAGGAAGTGAGGAGCACCAGCTTTGGTTAAGGCCGTGGGGTGAAATTGCACAAATTCCAAGTCTCGCAACAGAGCTCCCGCACGCCAAGCAATCGCCACCCCATCTCCGGTGCTGACTTCAGGATTAGTTGTCTGAGCAAATACCTGACCGCCACCACCAGTTGCCAACACCACTGCACCCGCCCGCACCCAAGTCATTTGACCTTGGTAAACTAAGCTGATCCCTTGACAATGACCAGTTTGAGGGTTGAGCCATAACGAGACAGCAAACGCCTGCTGCAACACCGTGATATTCTGGCGATTCAGAACCTGAGCCGTCAGAGTGCCAACTACCGCTCTACCCGTGGTATCAGCCGCATGAAGCACGCGGGGACGAGAGTGAGCTGCTTCTAAGGTTAAAGCTAAATTACTCCCCCTGCGGTCAAAGGCAACCCCCATGTCTACCAAAGACTCAATACAAGAGTGTGCTTGCTCCACCAGAAACTTGACAGCAGCTAAGTCGCAAAGACCAGCGCCAGCCTGCACCGTATCTTCAACGTGCAGTGCTAATGAGTCCTTTGGGTCAACTACTGCCGCAATGCCACCCTGAGCCCAATCACTAGCACCAGTGGATAGGGTATCTTTTGTAATTAAGCCAACATGCAAATTTTCTGGCAGACAAAGCGCCGCATAAAGCCCAGCTGCACCAGCACCCACCACCAATACGTCAAACTGGGTGGGAAGGTTTGGCTGAGGTAGAGAATTAGAGAGGGGCTGATTCAAGGAAAGAACAGTTCCTACATAAATTTCATAAATTCTAATAAATAACCCACTCCCTGAAGGAGTGGGTTGAACTAAATAATTTAGCAACCAGTGTTTTTTAGTAGATGCCGTTATTGATGCGGTCGTCACCCTCGACGTAAGCTGACTCAGGATTAGTCACGGCAAATTTATCGAGGTTGGCTTGCAGCAGTGATTGCTGACGTTCGCTCAGACCAGGAATCTTTAGAACATCCTCTACCGAATTGTAGGGAGCATTATCAACAACTTTTCGAGCCAGGTTAGGATACATGCCTCGATACTGACGAAAGGCTCGCACATTGGTATTGTTCAAGTCGATTTTTTCGCCAAACTCGGTGGCTAATTTTTGGTCAGCGGGATTACGCAGGGATGCATCGGCGAGCAAAACCTGTGATGATTGCCCATTGATAGTAATTAAAGCCTCTCCGTCAGCCAAAGGCTTCGGTGAAGCGCTAGCACTTTGGGGCATACCTAGCCAGCCAAAGCAGCTTACCATCAGACTCAAGACCACTAGTAGCCTAACTACTTTTTTCATCAATCCACTCAACTCCTTCCTTACAGAAAACAGGATGAAGAGAGTAACACCCCTCTTCAATTAGCTTAACTTTTGTTTTCAATCATCTCATTTTATCTAAGCATTATATGAGCAAAGCGTTAATTTTATTTACTAACGAGGCTCAAACCACCATTACTTGTCTCCCCTGTCTCCCCTGTCTTCAGCTAGTAGCTTCAGGCGTGGCGCTTCAAAAATATAGCTAAAATCTGAAGTAATAGTAAATAAATTTAACAGCCAAGAGTTAGATCAACGTTTTATGGGAACATATAAAGCCGTCTCCATCGAGATTCAAAAGGAAATCTAGTTATGACTCTGCGATTAGGTGATACGGTACCCAACTTTACTCAAAACTCTACTGAAGGCGAAATCAACTTTTACGATTGGGCAGGAGATAGCTGGGTAGTACTATTTTCCCACCCAGCGGACTTTACGCCAGTTTGTACTACAGAATTAGGCATGGTTGCCAAGCTTAAGCCTGAATTCGATAAACGTAGCGTCAAAGCACTAGCCCTGAGTGTTGACGATGTTGATTCCCACAAAGGCTGGGTAGGAGATATCGAGGAAACCCAAAAGACTACTCTCAATTATCCGATTTTGGCGGATCCGGATAAAAAAGTGTCTGATCTCTACGACATGATTCATCCCAACGCCAACAGTACCTTGACAGTACGTTCTGTTTTCATTATCGATCCACAGAAGAAATTGCGGCTAGTTTTAACTTACCCTGCTAGTACCGGTCGCAATTTTGATGAAATTTTGCGGGTTATTGACTCCCTGCAACTGACAGATAACTACCAGGTAGCAACCCCGGTTAACTGGCAAGAGGGAGGCGACTGCGTAATAGTCCCTTCGATTAAAGATCCAGAAGAGTTGAAGCAAAAATTCCCCAAAGGTTACGAAGAAATTAAGCCTTACCTAAGGATGACGCCCCAGCCTAACAAGTAAAGGGTTTAGTAGGGTGGGGAATGCTCACCCTACTGGCTGATAAACTCAATTAGCTACCAAATAGGATATGGATATCAAAGCAGGCTTTGTAGGAACCGTTGGCAACACACCACTGATCCGGTTAAACAGCTTTAGCGAACAGACTGGCTGCGAAATCCTGGGTAAAGCCGAGTTTCTTAATCCGGGCGGCTCTGTTAAAGACCGGGCAGCACTTTATATTATTGAAGATGCTGAAGCCAAAGGTTTACTCAAACCCGGAGGCACCGTAGTTGAGGGAACGGCTGGCAACACTGGTATTGGTCTAGCTCATATCTGTAACGCTAAGGGATATAAGTGCCTAATTATTATCCCAGATACCCAGTCTCAAGAGAAAATGGACGCTTTGCGGACACTGGGTGCCGAAGTGCGTCCTGTTCCTGCTGTGCCTTACAAAGATCCTAATAATTACGTCAAACTCTCGGGACGTGTTGCCGCAGAAATGGAAAATGCTATCTGGGCAAATCAGTTTGACAACTTAGCAAATCGGCTGTCTCATTACGAAACCACAGGCCCGGAAATGTGGGAGCAAACGGGCGGTAAAATCGACGGCTGGGTTGCTGCTACGGGTACTGGCGGTACTTTTGCCGGTGTCTCTCTGTATCTCAAAGAAAAAAACCCTAACATTAAATCGGTGGTAGCTGACCCCATGGGCAGTGGACTCTACAGCTACATTAAAACTGGTGAAATTAATATAGAAGGCAACTCAATTACAGAAGGCATCGGTAACAGCCGCATCACCGCTAACATGGAAGGCGTCCCCATCGACGATGCGATTCAAGTCGATGACCACGAATGTATAAGGGTGATTTACCAGCTACTCAGGGAAGATGGTTTATTTATGGGTGGCTCTGTGGGCATTAATGTAGGAGCAGCAGTGGCTCTTGCTCAAGAAATGGGGCCTGGTCACACCATTGTTACTGTTCTTTGTGATGGCGGTGCCCGTTACCAGTCACGGTTATTTAATCAGGAATGGCTGGAGTCTAAAGGACTTTTGCCGGATTAAATAGAGCGCTTCTTCGGATGATTATTAGAGCTTGACAGGGAGTTGAGCAAGCAACCAGGGCAGCAAGTCACCCATTAGTTTTGCCTGCGAGAGAATCATGGTTGAGCTATGAATATTTCTACAAAACCCGCTTTTTCCGAATTAATTAATGATGAGCATTCCAGAAACTGCTAGACAGGTACTGGTATGTCAAAACCGTAGCTGTCGTAGACATGGTGCAGCCGCAGTATTGACAGCTTTTCAAAAATCACCAATCAAGGATGTCAGAGTTATTAGCAGTGGTTGTCTGGGGCAATGTGGCAATGGACCGATGGTGCTAGTGATGCCAGAACAAGTTTGGTATAGTCGTGTCCACCCTGACGAAGTGCCTGTGGTGGTTGAACGACATCTAAAAAATGGGCATCCTGTGCAGGCAATGCTCTACCCTAAGTATCCCCTTGATCAGCACTAATCTGGAGCACCGCTCCGCAGAAATCAACAATGAAGAAAACTACTCTCGATGCTTAAATCTAATTGATCTCAAGGGTAAACTACCTTCAAGGGTATTCATGGGTTAGGAAAGGGACATCAACAACTTCCCCCTCAACATCTCCCACTTTTACCTGAAGACCAACACCACCTGCCTTAGTTCGGATATAAGCTAAAGCAAATCGTCCAGAGTCCGTTTCCGTAAAACTAGTTAGCTGGCCCACTTTTTCTCCATCAACAGTAACGCTACTTCCAGGAGAGGCTGTTCCCTGTAGGTGAACACCCCAAAGTTGCTGCTTAACGCCTTTATAGGTATTTAACCGCGCAATAGTTTCCTGACCAATGTAGCAACCTTTCTCCAAGGAGATGGTCTGCCATAAACCGGCTTCTAAGGGATTGTAATCATCAGTCAGTTCGTGTTCAGGAACCGGACGTCCTTGCTCAATTCGCAATTGTTCCCAGGCGCAATTGCCTATTGGTATTGCTCCAGCCTTCTTTAGCTGTTCCCAAAGTCCAGCAGCATCCTGAGCAGATACAATCACAGTATATCCCGGCAAGGCTAGACCGTTGCCCACAGCAACACGTATCTTCACCTCACCCAGGGTTAGCTGTTGGTGACTGGCATAAGCTTGAGCAGTAATCTCAATCCCCAACTGTTTCAAGAGGGCATCACTTTCTGGTCCAATCAGGCTAAAAACCGCACTCTCGCTGGAAATATCTTTTAAGGTAACCCGATCCATGGGAAAAATATAACGATCTAGCCACTCGATCAACTGCTGACGGCGATTAGGAGAGACGAGAACTAGCACAGCATCTGCTGTCACATAAGCAGTTGCGAGGTCAATTGTGCGAGCTGTGGAAGTCACGAAAACAGTATCACAGCCTTGGCCTGGTTGGAGCTTTTGGAAGTCATTGGTACTTTGATTATGTAGGTAACGTAATCTGTCTTCATCACCGATACACAGCAGCCCCCAATGGGATAAGTCAAATAGAGCAACACCCTGATTTACTGCCTGAAGCGCCGCAGTGTCATTAGCAAAACTAGCTGCAACCATAACATCAGCAACTGGCTCAAATATCGCCCCAGCAGTGAGCTGTATATCTTGTAATTCTTTAATCATTGTTAGCTGCTTTTCTCTTCAAATTATCTACTGCCCAGGAGTTATCAAGCTGGTAAATCTGCGAATAATTTTGCCACCAAATCTTGTGCCTTGGCGTCCAACATCTGCCAATCAACTTCACCAGCTTCATCAATTAAGCTAGTGTCAATCTCGATTTCCTGGCTTTCTTGTTCATGATGTGTAGGATTGTACTGGCAAAAACATACTTGGTAACACAGTTCCCATAAATCAAAACAGAGTGAGATATCTTGGCGTTGTAAACACATCTGATAACCTGGTATCGGACTTGTGACATCTTGATAAGTTGCCTTCCAGGTCGTTTGTTCAAGCTGTTGGCGTATCTGATCTAGTAGGCGAATGAAAGCCGGTTGCATCAGCATTTGTGCCTGTTGCCAAGCAACAGTATCTTTAAATTTTGGTTTCATAAATCCACTTAAAAGCCAAGGAACTAGCGGCAAGATAATGATCAAGAACTACTCTTGGTTGGTATTTCCTCTGCTAGACTCCGATATAGCAATCATAAAGGAGGGTGCGATGTCGCCAACTGTCACACCCAAAAAACCCTCGCCTCGACTAGTTTAATGGCTTCCCGACGCTATCTCTTGCGTGATCAGAACCACCAAAAAAATAATTGGTACACTCCTGAAACATCTTCCTCTGGTGTGTATGTCAAGATCTATAGGTGTATTAGGAGGCGTGTCACCCCATGTTAGGCAAGCTACTTGACGGGCGTTACCAAGTTACTGAGGTTCTCGGTGCCGGGGGATTTAGTAAAACCTACCTAGCGCAAGATACTAAGCGTCCAGGTAACCCCATCTGTGTAATCAAACAACTCAAACCAGCTAATAGCGACCAGAATTTTTTGGAAATTGCCCGACGCCTATTTAGGAGCGAAGCCGAAACCCTAGAGAAGTTGGGAAATCATGACCAAATTCCTCGGCTACTGGCTTACTTCGAGGAAGACCAGGAATTCTATCTAGCACAAGAATTCATTGAAGGACATACTCTAAGTCAAGAGCTACAACCAGAACAAAAGTGGCCTGAGAGCGAAGTAATTGAACTGCTACGAGAAGTGCTGCTGATTTTAGAATTTGTCCATAGCCACAATGTCATTCACCGCGATATCAAACCTGACAACATTATCCGACGTCAATCAGACAACAAATTAGTCTTAGTGGACTTTGGTGCTGTTAAGCAAGTGAGCTCTCAGCTTACTGGCGGTTATGGAAAATCCGGCAACACTGTCAGTGTCGGTACTCCCGGCTACATGTCCAGTGAGCAAGCTTTGGGTCAGCCACGTCCTAGTAGTGATATTTATGGACTGGGTATTATTGGCATTCAAGCCCTCACGGGTATGCTACCGGATCAGCTCCCAGAAGACCTCAGCACTGGTGAAATTCTCTGGGAACATTTGGTGGTGCCAGTTAGTCGGAGTTTCGGCAGTGTCCTGACTCGCATGGTACGTTACCACTTCAAAGACCGCTACCAGTCGGCAGCCGATGCTATGCTGGCGCTGCGGCAACTGCAGTCTCCCCAATACCAAGCGAAGCGTTATCCTGCTGCTCCTAGATACTCTTCCAATAATAGTGTTCAGACTCCTAGACAAACTTTGCCGCCACCACTACCAGTGACGCCTTCGGTTCAGAGAACCCTGGTTGCTAGTCCTGGTTACACTCCCAAACCACCAGGCACTTCTACCTCTCGTCTGGCTCATGCTGCTACCTCTGACCACCTCCCGGTGTTTATTGGTATTGGCTTGGCGCTAGCTGTTGGGGCATTAGGCCTAGCCTATGGCATACGCCAAGAACCATTGACTTGGATCAGCGATCGCATTATCACTAACAAAGATGCGAATTCACAAGCTAATTGTACGGTGGTTAATGCTGGTTTAAATGTTCGTTCAGAGCCTACTGGTGGTAAAAACAATGTCGTTGAAATCGTTAAACAAGGTACTAACCTGGCTCTGACTGGTCAAGAACAAAATGGCTGGGTAGAAATTAGCTCTCCAGTCAAAGGGTGGGTGTTTAATGAGAATAGATATATTAACTGCACCTCACCAAGTCAGACACCTATTGCTACTGCCGCACCTACTACTGCCCCCGTTGAGACTGTTAAACCGAAACCACCAGCAGTAACACCAAAGCAGACAGATGGTGACTCAAGCACGATGGAACAAGCAACAGATAAGTACCAGGAAGGAGACTTAGAAGGCGCGATTTCCGACGCTGAGTCAATTATTCCCGGTACTGCCGCTTTCAAAGATGCCCAAGCGAAAATTCAGCAGTGGCGGGAGGAATGGTCAGCCACTAAAGAAAAATTCGATAAGGTGAAAACAGCCTATGATGAGGGTCGTTGGGCTGATGTAGTGATTATTGCCACAGACAGCGATTTTCCAGAACAACGCTATTGGCCAGAGATCTTAAAACAACAAGTTGAAGAAGCCAAACGCCGCGCTAATCAAGCAAGTCCCTTACCCCAAGAACCTAGTCCATCTCAACAGCCAAGACCTCAAGAGTCGGTAGGGAGACAACCAGCAGCATCCCAGGAACCTAGGTCATCAGCTCATTACGTGCTGATTAATGATACTAGCGATCGCACCCTACAAGAAGTACAGAAAAGCTTTCCTAATGCTTTTGTGGCTGACTTTTCCGGTCTTACAGGTATTCAGGTAGGAGTCTTTGAAAATAAGGTTAATGCCCAAAGATTCGCAGGGGAACTCAAGCAACAAGGCTTTCCTGTATCGATTTATAGTCGCTAGGGCAAGCACAAGGAAGCTTGCCGTATTCAAGAGTGAAGGATGAGTTGGACTAAATAACCGTTAAATTACCATTTTCGTTTTATTATCCTAAATTTTTTCTTTCTGAGTTGATCCTTCACTGTTTTTACTTAAAGTCTTTGTCGATTTTTGTCCCAGTGTGACACCCTGGTAATGAAAGCGCTTCTTGGTTTAAGTCACATGCAGGACTCTGGCGACTATTACAAAATTCTGGAAGTTTCAACAAAAGCCACCGCTGAGGAAATTAAAGAAGCTTACCGGCGTCTTGTACGCAAGTATCATCCTGACTTGCATCCAGGAAATCTAGCTGCAGAAGAGAGATTTAAAGAAATTTGTAAAGCTTATGAAATCCTCTCTGATTCAGTTGAGCGCAGCCAGTATGACCAAAGATTTAGACACAAAAAAAGTAAACCTCAAGGGATGAGTCCCCAAGATTTCTATGTTCGGGCCATCGGCAAAGCTTTAGAAAGAGACTATCCGGGAGCGGTTGCAGATTACACCCAGGCTATTGAGGGCAATCCTCGTTTTGTTGAAGCTTATCTAGAAAGAGGGGCAACACGCTACAAACTCGGAGATGCTCGTGGATCTCTCCAAGATTGTAACCAGGCATTACAAATTAATCCCAATTTGGCTCAGGCTTACTATTACCAAGGTAGAGCACGCTACAAACTAGGGTACACTTCCGCAGCGATTAAAGCTTACAGTAAAGCAATTCACCTCAAACCCGACTATGCCCAAGTCTATTATCACCGGGGTCTAGCTAATCACGAATTGGAAGATAACATTCTTGCTAGCGAAGATTTACAAAAGGCGGCAGAACTTTTTCGTAAGCAAGGTGATAAGACGGGCTACCAGCTAGCCCAAGCCACCCTGACAACACTCCAAGATAATCGGGGAAAATTCAAAAAATCTTCCAGGAAAAACCCCCCAGCAGCCGTGAAGAGTTTGCTGACTAATCTAGTGCAAGTTTCCTTCTCTTTAGTCGTTAATCCTGCTGGAGGAATGTTGTCAGGTTATGCCAATCTTGAGAAGCGACAGGCGTTAGCAGTAGGGATTGTCTTTGCCGGAATTTTCAATTTCTGTTTTGTTTTTTGGTCTTATGTCGGTTGGCGCAATATCTTTGAGGCTTACCTATGGGAGCTGATGAGTGTCGGGTTAGTCCCGTTTTTTACCTTGGTGGCGATTGGTAGCATAGCACGGGTCGTTTCTCGCAGTTCCGGTAGTTTAGCTGGTGATATTTATCTCGCTGGTGCTTCCCTTTTACCGTTGGGTTTTCTGGCCCTAGCAAGCAGTGGCTCTACGGTTTTAGGCTCTCAGGTAATGCTAATTATCGGTGTATTTGCTAGTTGCTATACGGTTCTCATCCTTTACAGCGGCTGCACTCAGATTTCTGGTATGTCTGATACGGTAGCAGCTCTGACCTTACCTGTGATGTTACTAGTAAGTGGTTGGTTGACTTATTTGGCTGTGACGGTGATTTTGTAGTGTGCAGGTTTTTCGAGGAGCCTGGAAAAGTGTAGGGGTTTTCCTCAGGTTGACTTTTCTGATCCTTGATGGTGAGGGGAGGCGGGTTACTCATAAAATTGAGAAGAAAATTTTACACAAAATTAAAATATTTTTCATAAAGAATTAACAATCCTGGCCGCACTTTGAGTGAAGGTGGGTGATAAGATCCTCAAATAGGCTGGGGGTGCCTGAGTAACCAGGCTGAGATTAAACCCTTTGCACCTGAGTCCGGGTAATACCGGCGGAGGGAAGCTGTTAATTGAGGGAATCAAATATGCGGACTGAATGGGTTGCTAAGCGACGTGGTCAGAGTAATGTTACTCAAATGTACTACGCCCGCCAGGGCCTTGTTACCGAAGAAATGCACTACGTCGCTGGGCGGGAAAATTTGCCACCTGAGCTGATTCGCGAAGAAGTGGCACGGGGGCGTATGATCATCCCTGCCAATATTAATCACACCAACCTCGAACCAATGTCTATTGGTATCGCCTCAAAATGCAAGGTGAATGCCAATATTGGTGCTTCCCCCAACTCTTCCAATTTGCAGGAAGAGGTGGATAAACTGAAGCTGGCAGTAAAGTATGGTGCTGATACGGTGATGGACTTGTCCACTGGTGGTGGTAACCTGGACGAGATTCGCACTGCGATTATTAAAGCTTCCCCTGTTCCCATTGGCACCGTGCCAGTTTACCAAGCCCTAGAAAGCGTCCACGGCACAATTGAGAACCTAAGAGCGGATGACTTTCTCCATGTCATTGAGAAGCATGCACAGCAAGGTGTTGATTATCAAACTATCCATGCTGGGATTTTAATTGAACACCTGCCGTTGGTAAGAAACCGTTTGACGGGCATTGTCTCTCGCGGTGGCGGAATTCTTGCCAAGTGGATGCTGCATCACCACCAACAAAATCCCCTCTACACCCACTTCAATGACATCATCGAAATTTTCAAAAAGTACGATGTCTCCTTTAGTTTGGGCGATTCCTTGCGCCCCGGTTGCACCCATGATGCCTCTGACGAGGCTCAACTGGCAGAACTCAAAACCCTGGGACAACTGACACGTCGTGCTTGGGAAGACGATGTTCAAGTAATGGTAGAAGGTCCTGGTCACGTGCCGATGGATCAAATTGAGTTTAATGTCAAGAAACAGATGGAAGAGTGCTCGGAAGCACCTTTCTATGTACTAGGGCCCCTGGTGACAGATATTGCCCCTGGTTACGATCACATCACCTCTGCCATTGGTGCGGCAATGGCTGGCTGGTACGGCACGGCGATGCTGTGCTACGTGACGCCCAAAGAACACTTAGGATTGCCCGATGCGGAGGATGTGCGTAACGGGTTAATTGCTTACAAAATAGCAGCTCATGCTGCTGATATTGCTAGGCATCGTTCAGGAGCACGCGATCGCGACGACGAACTATCTAAGGCTCGTTACAATTTCGACTGGAACCGCCAGTTTGAACTTTCCCTTGATCCAGAACGAGCTAAGGAATACCACGACGAAACTCTGCCAGCGGACATCTACAAAACAGCCGAGTTTTGCTCGATGTGTGGGCCCAAGTTCTGCCCGATGCAGACCAAAGTTGATGCCGAAGCCTTAACCGAATTAGAGAAGTTCCTCGCCAAGGAAGCTGTAAGTCAGAGTTAACCACCCCAGAAAATTGAGGTCAACTGGGGTAGGTAATCTTCAGTTGACCAAAAAAAATGGGATACAAGCCTCCCCCCTTCGACAGGCTCAGGGCAAGCCTTCTAGGGGGACTTTTTATTGATTTTCAGTTTTCTAATTAACTCACGCAGTACATCGTTTTGAGTTCTAGCTTCCTGCTGGCAGTAGCCTACCAAGCGTTCATATTCTTGGTCTGAACAGCGGACTGTTAATTTTTTAATGCCGTCAATATGCCATCATTTTGCGGTGGAATCTTAACATGAAAGCACGCTACCGCTACAGAATCTATCCCACACCCGGACAACAAATGGCACTCGCCAAGCTGTTCGGGTGTTGTCGTGTAGTCTGGAACGATGCCCTGGCTTTCTGTATCGAGCAGTATCAATTAGGTGAGAAGAAGCCCAAAAATGGAGAACTTCAGAAAAAATTCATCACCCAGGCAAAAAAGACATTAGAACGCCAGTGGTTAACAGAAGTTTCTAACATCCCACTCCAACAATCCCTTAACGATTTAGAGCAGGCTTACCAAAACTTCTTCAAGTCTTGTAAGGGGCAAAGAAAAGGTAGACCTGTTAGACCACCAAGATTTAAAAAGCGTCGAGCCAAGCAGTCTGCTCGTTTTCGCCAGGGGGGATTTAAGGTCAATCGAAAGCTTAAGCTGGCAAAGATTGGCGAAGTTAAAGTTGCTTGGTCAAGACAGTTGCCTGCTGCACCATCATCAGTCTCCATTGTCAAAGATGCGGCTGGTAGATATTTTGCTAGTTTTGTTGTCGAAATTGAGCCTGAATCTTTACCAAAAACTGATACCTCAGTCGGTATTGATATTGATTTGGGAATTACCACCTTTGCCACATTGGATGCTGGCGAAAAAATAAAAGCACCTAAACCTTTAAGGAAAAGACTTAGACGCTTAAGAAAGCTCAACAGAAACCTGTCTAGAAAGACAAGATTCAGTAATCGCTACGAAAAAGCGAGGCAGAGAAAGGCTAAACTCTACGCCAAACTCAAAGACACTAGAACCGACTTCCTGCATAAGTTATCAACTCGGATAATTCGCGAGAACCAAGTAATTGTCCTGGAGGATTTAAATGTGTCGGGAATGGTGAAAAACCGCAAGCTATCTAGGGCTATTAGCGATTTGGGTTGGCGACAGTTTAGAACCTACCTTGAAGGCAAGACAGAGAAATACGGTCGAGAACTACAAGTAATCAGCAGGTGGGAACCGACTTCCCAGAGATGTTCGTGTTGTGGTTTTCGTGGTGGCAAAAAAGACCTATCTGTTAGGACTTGGACTTGCCTTAATTGCGAAACAACTCACGACCGCGATATTAATGCCGCAGCGAATATAAAAAAAGCCGCCGGGGGACACTCGGAGGCTCAAAACGGGCGTGGAGACAGGCTTAAGACTTTCGTAAAGAAAGCAGCAGTCGATGAACCGTCAACCCATCAGGAATTCATTCAGCTTGAGTTGTTTGGATAGATTGGGAATCTCCGTCATTTTACGGCGGAGAGGATTTGACATACTCCCCGCGCTGAAGCGACGGGGATTATTTACGCTTCATTGACTAATGCTACCGAAGTAGTCTTACTCTGTCTGGACGTACATTTAGAGTCGTGCCGATGCCCCGTGCCGACTTTTTCTATATTTGCAGATGCGTTTTCGTCTCTATCATGTTCGCTGCCACAACCTAAACAGAGTATTGAACGCACCGATAAATCAATCTTGCCCCATTTATAGCCACAATCAGAGCAGGCTTGGCTAGTTGGTTCCCAACGGTTGATGGCTACAAACTTGCCTCCGTACTTTTCAGATTTTGCCTCAACCAAGACCCGGAATTCTCGCCAGCCTTGCTGACTAATTGCTCTAGAGAGTTTGCGGTTTTTGACCATTCCTGATACATTTAAATCTTCTAAGACGATAGTTTGGTTTTCACTAACGACCTTGGTAGACAATTTGTGCAGGAAGTCTTGGCGAGTGTCTGCAATTTGATTGTGCAGTTTTGCTATCTGAATTCTGGTCTTATGTCTTCTGTTTGAGTCTCTCTGTTGTCGCGCCAACTTCCGTTGAAATTTACGCATTTTACGGTCTAAACGTTTGTAGCAAGGACTGAAAGCTTTTTCACCGTTACTCATCACAGCCAAGGTTTTGATACCCAAATCAATGCCAATGCTTTGGTTTTTAGCATTAGCCTGAACAGGCTCTACTTCTACTACAAAACTTAAGAAGTAACGGTTGGCACAGTCCTTAATAAGGGTTACGGAACTAGGACTCGTAGGTAAATCCCTTGACCAGACAGGCTTGACAACACCTATCTTTGCAAGATAAACACCATCTTTCTTGATGGAGAAACCCCCAATCCTGAACCGTGCCGATTGGCTATTATTCCTCTTTTTGAACTTTGGATAACCAACCTTTCTACCTTTTCTCTTGCCTTTACAGGAATCGAAAAAGTTCTTGAAAGCTATCTCTAAATCAGCTACAGACTGTTGTAGCGGTATGTTCGACACCTCGCTTAACCAAGCTCTTTCCTCAGTCTTTTTCGCCTGAGTAATAACAATCTTTTGAAGTTCAGCCGACTTGGGCTTCTTTGCCCTTGCGGTACGCTCGCCCGCTAGACCTAACGGTCTCGCTTCGCTAACGCTAACACTAACAGATTGCTTACAGATTGCAAGCGCATCGTTATACACAACACGGACGCAACCGAACAACCGAGCTAGACTCTGCTGTTGTTGGTCTGTTGGGTAAAAACGATACTGGTATCTTGCTTTCATGCTCCGTGATAGGATTGGTCTGTGTTTGGATTATACATTAGGCATCTCCAGAAAGCTAAGAGTGTCTCCCTGACTTACTTTGAAGCCTTAAACTAACTTCCACAGATTTAGCTCGATTCAACGGCTCCATAAGCATCAGGGGCTTTTGTTGTTAATTTAACTGCCAAACTATCAAGGTTAATAATCTCATTTCTCTTTGAGTATTCAGGGGTTTTCACTGCCGAGAAAACTAACCGCTCAATTCTCAGTCTTACTAAACCACAAATGGTTAGGATAACTGACTCATATTTACTGGCTTCCAGACGAAATCTTTCTTGTGCTATTTTAAATATCTTGATTAAACGAATCACGTGTTCTACAAAAATGCGGTTAGAAGATAGCTTTTTATTGGCTTCTTTTTGCTGTGAGGTTAGTTCTCCATTTTTCGGTTTTTTCTGAGGAGTGCGAATTTGAAGTTCTCCTAGATAGGCTTGATCAGCACTAAATAGTTGATTTTTATCAAATTGTTTCAGACGTTCCCGCATCAGACTTATGTCACTTTTGGTTCCTGGTTTTCCTGCTACTACATCGATAATATCTTTACCTTTGGGCAAGACAATAAACTGATTTTTAAAAGTGTGATTTTTCTTCTTACCTGAGTAGAATGATTTTTGCTCTTGATAGTCTGAAGGTCTTGATCGGCTTTGCTCAGCGCTATCTACTATTAACTCCTGCTCTGCCAACATCTCAATAATTGCTTCCTCCTCTTCTTCGCACTTTTTTACTTGTTCTAGTAAGCTAGCTGGTAGTGATTCTCGCAACAGAACTTGCCAATAATTAAACATGTTATTGGCTGTCGATTCGCTTACTTGAAATAATAAGCCCAGAATCTGAAAGCTCAGATGATGACGTAAATAGATTAAAGTTAATATAATTTGTTCTTCAAGAGCAAGAAGAGAAGTCTTGCCACCGCCAGCACTAATCAGCCGAGTTTTCTTTTTCTCAATTTCTCTCTGTCTCTGCTCATGTCAAAGTTTGGCTTGTTCAATTAGTTGAATCAACTGCTCATAGCTAATTCCTACCAAGCGCTTGGCTTCTTGATGATTACGTTGCAAGTACTCCCAGGTATAACTCACAGTTTCTGCACCCCAAACGTTAATTAGTTATGCCTTAATTATCTCATAATTTATATTTTGGAGATGTTTATTGGTCTACAGGAAATGACTACTCAATTCCGGAGGGAAAGACATAGCGTTACAGACCTCAAGATTCACTTGGTCTGCGTGACTAAATATAGGGATGAGATTTTTAGTGGTGAACAGTTGAAATTAATCGAAGAAGTATTTCGCCACGTAGCAACACAGATGAACTTTCAAATTCTAGAAATCAGTGGTGAGAACGAACACGTACACGCATTGATTGAGTATCCACCAAAGCTCTCTGTATCGAAAATTGTGAATGCTCTAAAAGGTGTCTCAAGTCGTCGTTATGGACAGGCTGGCTTTAAAAAACCGCACGGCAAAACAGCTTTGTGGAGTCCCAGCTATTTTGCCGTGTCTGTTGGTGGCGCTCCTATTGAAGTGCTTATCCAGTACATCAAGAATCAAGAAAAGCCGTCCTGGAAGGACGGGGCTTGAATCCCATATTTTTGGTCAAGCCAGCGCTGTTGAATTTCCTCAATGGTAAACACTGCTTGAAACTTTAGTCCCATGGATTCGTATAACTCGGCACCCCCCTGCTGGCGGTCTACTAGGGCAATTACTTGCTCCACCTCATAACCGGCATGCTTAAGACGCTCTACCGCTTTCATTGCTGATTGCCCTGTCGTAACTACATCTTCTAAAACCACCATTTTGGCTCCGACTGGCAAATTTGGCCCCTCTATATAAGCTTTAGTACCGTGTCCTTTCGGCTCCTTACGAATAATCAGCGCTGGGATTGGTCGATTTTCTATAGCAGATACTACACTTACCGCCGTGACAATCGGGTCTGCTCCTAGAGTCAAACCAGCAACGGCCTGAGTATCGGCAGTCAGCATAGATAAGAGCAAACGTCCCACGGCTAAAGCTCCTTGGGGATCGAGGGTCACTGGCTTGCCATTAATGTAATAAGAACTGCGCTGACCCGAAGAAAGAACGAATTCACCTTCTTGATAAGCCAGTTGGCAAAACAAGTCCAGCAGCAGTTGGCGTAGGGAAGTTAAGTCCATTAAAGCGGTGTTGCCCAGGGGTGTTTGAATTTTGTCAATCATTCAGTTACGGCAAAGAATGTCATATACGGGCAGGTTCCCCAAGGCAGCGTACTCTAATGAGGAAGCTTGCCTTAGACTTGCTTACATATCGGATATCATTCAAATAATATGGGAGTGGTAAAAAGTGAGGGTGATGATTATGCAAATGCGGTTAACTAGATGCCTCAGTATTTTGTTGGTTGCTGCTAGCTCTAGTGTATTGGCTAGCAGTGCCATCGCACAAACTAACTCCCCAAAGTCAGAAGTAGCACCGGTTAATCCTAGAACTCTCGGTATTGATACTGCACCTCCAGAATTTGAGCCAATCCCTCTACAGACGATTCCCGAAGCTTTTGACCGGGCTCTTTTCAATGATTCTGGGAACTTTTACGAAAACAGTTCCATCCCCCGCCAAATAGATTTGATCCTGGGTACTGGTCTACCAGGACGAGCCGCTTTTCCTGAGCTGGAAATTGAGCGGGATGGCGCACTAGTTCACCTTCTTTACGAAGAGGCACTATATCAGCAGGTGTCGAGTGATCCCGTGCTGCGTACACCTGATTTACCTAACCCCTACAGAACATCGGTTTTGCAATTGCCCGATGCCACCCGTTTCCAGTATCAACTGGAGGGCGCAGAGTTCTTTTTTGAGACAGTGCCTTATAAATAGAGGCTTGCTCAAGACAAGGCGCATTCATCGCCTTCAAGAGCAATTTTTTTAATCCAGGGTGCAGGAGTTGAACCTGCCTTGGGCGAATTATGAGTTCGCTGCCTCAACCGCTCGGCCAACCCTGGTTAATCCACCTCTACCATTGTAAGCTGAGTCAGGTCATAGAAGGCAACTGAAGAAAAATTCCTGATGTATCTGCAAATTTTCAGAAGTATGAAATAGAGTCAAAGGCAAATTAGTCTTTCCTAAACAAGGATAGATTTTACCTAGATTCCTTTAATCAAAGAACTTCCAGCACAGGCGCTTCTTCAAGGTGGTAGCAGCTTGTTGTCAGAAGTACAACCTAAGACATTGACTTTTTTAGAGTACGTGCTAGAAAAGACAACGAACCTAGAAAGCTCCGATCTGATGGTGGATCGGAACTACTCAATTAACTATCTTCATGTTAAATAGCTGTAGACCTTACGCCTAGTATGGCATACAGCAAGTTCTTTCTGCCTTTCGGAGTAACTTGAATCACTAATGAAATTGAACTCAACTGTGGCGCTAACCTTACTTCTGCTGGTGATGATGTTAGGTGCCGGTTTTGTGAGTGCGATGTGGGGATTCACTCTTGGTCATGAAGCCCTCAAAGGAGTCACCCAGCCGGATGTTCGTCCAACTAAAAAGCTTTCGGGGAACCAGCAGACTGTTGCCGGGAACGAAGGGGTGGAACTTTTGCAAGAAAGGGACATCCTGATTAATGTTGATGCTTACATTAAAGAACAAGGCGAGAAATTTAAGAGCGATAGCCAGGATAATCAGGCAAACAACAGCTCTAAGTCTCAAACTGATGAGCAGAAATCTTTAGCTAACCAGGTAGCTAGCACTCAGGTATCTTTTACCACTACCAGTCCCGTCCTTAATTTACCTGTGAAAAGCCAAGATCAGGGAGTAACGCTGGAAGTACGTTCTGCCAGTCAACAGGGAGGTTCTTTATTGCTCAATGTCAGCATGAAGAACGAAGGAAGAGATGATGTGCGGTTCCTGTACAGTTTTTTAAATGTTACAGATGACCGAGGTCGTGCCCTGAGTGCGATTACGGAAGGCTTACCGGGAGAATTGCCCGCCAATGGTCAAGAATTTTCTGGTACGGTGAGTATCCCGGCAGTTTTATTGGATAACTCTCAAAAGCTTTCACTAAAGTTGACGGATTATCCAGACCAAAAACTTCTACTGCAAGCTTCAGAGATTCCCGTAGTGAGGTAAGGCATTGCTAAACTTGTTGGTTGTCGGTTGCTAGTTGTTTGTCAAGATGAAGAAATGACTCAATAAAAAATAACCCATAACAAACAACTAGACTTATACCTTTTTTATGGTAGACAACCTAATGCTTCTCCTTTCAGTGAGTGCTTTTGCTAACCTCACCAGTGGAGACATTCTACTGCGATTGTTATCGGTGCTACTACTGATTGCCATCAATGCCTTTTTTGTCACTGCTGAGTTTTCCATGGTTTCGGTAAGGCGATCGCGCATCAGTCAATTAGCTGATGCTGGCGACGTGCAAGCCAAGACTGTCCAAGCACTGCAACAGAGTATTGATCGATTACTTTCTACTACTCAGTTGGGGATTACTCTTTCTAGTTTGGCGTTAGGCTGGATCGGCGAGAGTACGATGGCAGTTTTAGTCAAAGCTCTCATCGACCAGGTTCCCTTGCCAGCAGTAGTTAGCCAGGTGATTATTACCCACTCCCTGGCAACCATAGTGGCTTTTTTCCTGATTGCCTATCTACAAATTGTTCTCGGTGAACTTTGCCCCAAGTCTGTTGCCATGCTTTACTCGGAAGAGCTGGCGCGGTTTCTGGGGCCTCCGAGTCTGGCGATCGCACGTTTCTTTAAACCTTTTATCTGGATTTTAAACCAATCGACTCAGTGGCTACTGCGGTTAGGAGGCATACAACATACAGCTCAAAGCTGGTACAACCGAGTAACACCAGAAGAGTTACAACTAATTATTACCACTGAGCGTGAGTCTACCGGACTAGAAGCTGAAGAAAGAGAGCTACTAAATAATATCTTTGAGTTTGGCGAGGTTTTAGCCTCAGAGGTTATGGTTCCCCGTACTAGCATTGCGGCTATTCCCAATGCTGCCACTTTCCAGACCTTACTAGAGGAAATTGCCAACACTGGTCATTCTCGCTATCCTGTGACTGGCGAATCTCTAGATGATATTCGCGGCATTGTCTATTTTAAAGAATTAGCCGAGCCTTTATCCAACGGTCAGCTATCCTCAGAGACATCACTTCACCAATGGATTCGTCCAGCCAAGTTTGTGCAAGAGTCTACGCCTCTTTCCGAGCTACTACCAATGATGCAGCGATTGCATCTAGCCATGGTTATGATTGTGGATGAGTTCGGCGGCACGGCTGGTTTAGTTACGCTCAAAGACTTGATTGCTGAAATTATTGGTGACGACTACGAATCAGAAAGTACCGAAGAATTGGCTCTACAAATTCTAGACGAGCGAACTTTCCTGGTACAGGCTCAATTGGACTTGGAAGAAGTCAACGAACTTTTAGATTTAGACTTTCCCCTGGCTGATGAATACCAAACCTTGGGAGGGTTTATCCTCAACCAGTTTCAAAAAATTCCTCTACAGGGTGAAACCCTACAATATGAACATTTTGATTTAACTGTTGTTGCTGCTGAAGGGCCGCGCTTAGATCAAATCCGCATACACCGCAGGGAGCCAGCGGTTGTCAATTCTTCAGATAGTTCTTTGACAGATACTAGCTCAGAAGTTGCCCCCAATGATCAACAAAACCCTGGTGATCTTCTCCAAGATATTGATAACGCTCCCTCTAAAGATCCAGACCCAGACTTTTCTGTCAATCAAGACGACTACACTGATAAATTTTGAGTTTTGAGTAGTCAAGTTCTCCCTGAATTTTAGGCAATGATGGCGTGGCAAGTGGGGTCTGTCTTTAACGCTTTAGCTAAAGTAGTATTCAGAGTAAGCTACTATTTGTTCTCGTTGGTCACCGTGTAGGGAAGTGGGTCTTCTAATCCCAACTCAGCAAATGCAGCCAGCCGTAATCGGCAAGAGTCACACACACCACAAGCGAGTTCAGCACCAGCGTAGCAAGACCAAGTTTCTTGCCAAGGGACGCCCAACTGATTACCTAACTCAATGATTTCAGTTTTCTTTAAGTCAATCAAAGGGGTGACAATCTCAATCGCTTGTCCCTCACGTCCCTGTTTTGTCCCCAGTTTAAAGACGTTTTGCATTGCCTGAATATAGTCAGGACGACAATCTGGGTAACCTGAATAATCCAAAGCGTTGACACCTACATAGACTCGTGAGGCTCCCTTAGCTTCTGCATAGGATAAACCAAAACTCAAAAAAATCGTGTTGCGAGCCGGAACATAAGTGATGGGGATCTGGCTAGACATTTGTTCAAGGGAGCGATCCCCAGGTAAGTCTAACTGATCATCAGTTAGAGCCGAACCACCCCACTGCCGTAAGTTAAAGCTCACTACCTGATGTTCCTTAATCTCAGCTTGCTTGGCGATCGCAATCGCTGAATTTAGCTCCCGACGATGACGCTGCTGGTAGTCGAAGGAAATTGCATAACACTCATAACCATCAGCCTTAGCTTGATACAGAACTGTCGAGGAGTCTAATCCTCCAGATAACAAAACAATGGCTTTGGGAATAGTTGTATTTGCACAACCCAATGTCAATACTTTTATCCTCAGAAATGCTGACAATTACTTACCTGATCAATATTACTCATATTCTGGGTATTACCCATTAGCATTGCTCATCTGCTTGAATGTTTTATTCAACCTTGGTTGGTTTACAGACACCCCAAAAACTGACACATCCAATTACTAATCTATAAGCCAGTAAAACCAAAATAAAAACGAGGTGATTAACTTCAAGACTTCGTGAATCTGAGAAACCTCGGCAAAACTTTGAAATTCTTCATATTTAGAGGTGCTGTGGTACTATCTGGATGGTTTTAAGCGGCTCAGATTGAGCAAATCGACTTAGTTCCAGTGGTGAGGAGCAGACAAGAGTGCAAGATAGAACGTGCCAAAGGCATCAAGATACCCATTTGCAGCGCAGCCTACCGCAGCCAGTCAAAATCGGCGTCATTGGTGTCGGCAACATGGGACAACATCACGCCCGCGTTTTGAGTCTTCTCAAAGATATCGAAATGGTCGGGGTGGCAGACATCAATGTTGAGAGAGGTTTGGACACGGCAAGTAAGTACCGTGTCCACTTTTTTGAAGATTATCGAGATCTTTTGCCTCACGTAGAGGCTGTATGCATTGCGGTGCCTACTCGCTTGCATTACGAAGTAGGCATGACTTGCTTACAAGCCGGGGTTCATGTCTTAATCGAAAAACCGATTGCTGCCAGTATTGCTGAGGCAGAATCTTTAGTAAATTTAGCAGCTGAATCTCAACGGATTCTGCAAGTGGGTCATATTGAACGATTTAACCCAGCTTTTCAGGAACTCCGAAAAGTCTTGCAGACGGAAGAACTACTGGCTCTGGAAGCTCATCGGATGAGTCCTTTCCCTGACCGAGCCAACGATGTTTCCGTAGTTCTGGATTTGATGATACATGACATTGATCTACTCTTAGAACTGGCAAACGCTTCGGTAGATAAGCTAACAGCTAGTGGCAGCCGTGCTTCGGATTCCGGTTATCTGGACTACGTAACTGCTACTCTAGGCTTCACCAATGGTATTGTTGCGACCCTAACAGCTAGCAAAATAGCGCACCGCAAAATCCGCACTATTGCTGCTCATTGCAAAAACTCCTTAACTGAAGCAGATTTTCTCAACCATGAAATTTTGATTCATCGGCAGACTACAGCCAACTACATGACGGAATATGGTCAGGTACTCTATCGGCAGGATGGATTGATTGAGAAGGTTTACACCAGCAATATTGACAAGTTATGGGCAGAATTGGAGCATTTTGTCAACTGTGTTCGGGGTGGTAATCAACCTTCTGTCGGTGGTGAGCAAGCGCTCAAGGCACTACGTCTGGCAAGTTTGATTGAGCAAATGGCACTCGAAGGCCAAGTTTGGCAACAGCTACACAGAGATCGTCGTGACCTCGATTCGACCGCAGTGACGGTTTCTTATTAAGGGTTTGATTCTGGTAAAAATTCTTCAGGGTTAAGAAAATTTGCTCTCGGGGCAGTAACCGAGGAGATTGCGGGCGCTAATAAAGGCTGGAGCAATCTCCCCAGGACTTCACTTACTTTCTGATTCCCTTGAAAATTGAGGTGAATGTGGTCACGATATAAAGTTTTTGGCTTTGGATCACTGTTGAAAATCGGCAGAAAATCTAGATAAGTAATTTGCTGTTGTTGAGTAAATTCAGCAAGCTTTGCACGCTCTTTGAGTTCGTAATCGCGAGGTCCTGGTTCACCAATTTCCCGCAAAAGGGGGGTCATGGCAAGTACGAATTCAGTACCAGCGGCCTTGGCAAGGAGCTTAATTTGATTAATAGCCTCTAAGTTAAAGCCCACCTGATCCCCTGGTTCCGCCTTGACGGTTGCTATTTCTGGTGGTGTTTGCCGGGGTAATAACCGACTAATAACCTCTAATATGGCTAAAGCAGGTTGACGCACTGGATAATTGCGATCGCGTCCTACTGGCAAGGAAGTTGGTTGGGGAGCAAACAAGTCATCAGTATTGATCAGTAAAACTAAGGCTGGGACGCCGAAATTGCCAAAGCGTTGTAGATAAGCTAATTCGTTTCTTGGTCCCCAAGAATTAGCGGAGGCATTGAGGACTTCTACTCTCTGGTAGGTAGTCTCTTGGGTATTATTATTAGTTGCTTTGTCCAACAAGGGTTCGAGTTGACTCATCAACAATGCTGAAATTGTCTGATCTTGATCCGTCCACCAACCACCGTTGGCAACAGAATCTCCCAAAAGGAGTACTCGCAGTGTTGAGGCTGGTGGAACAATTGTGGTGGAGGGACTCCGCATCGAATACTCATTAATAAAGATGCGATTGCCCAACCTATTGGCGCATTGGTTGGGCGCAAGTAAATAGCCAATTTCTTGATCTGCGAGATAAATTAGAAGCTTGCCAAAGCCCAGGAATCTGAAGCACACTTCTAAAGCTACTAAACAGCCTACCAGCACTGCCAAAATAACTAGTAGCAATTTCACACATTTTCTCCTCGCCTAGAAAGGCTTTTGTTATCGGTAACTATTTTTCCCAGTTTACTGATGCTTTTCTGGCTGCTAAGGGTCGTGCTTCTCAAGTTGATAGCAATTAGGCTTGAGGTAAATAAATTCTTTAAATCTATGGAATCTTCCTCCTTAGAGAGTTAATCTAAACCCATATATATTCGATTTGCTAAATCAATCTAAAAGTAATACGAGGAGTCACAGGGATATGTCAGACTTGAATCGTGGAATCATGAAGTTTAAAGGAGCCGATAGTCCAACGGTGGTCGCTATTTCAGCCGTGCTGATTCTGGGCGCTATTGCACTCCTGCTTTGGTGGGCGCTACAAACTGCTTACACAGTAGGCTAGATAATAATCTCTAAATTTATTGTCGAGTGCGATTCCTTGGGCACCAGTCATTCTCTACTCAGTAACCAGAGTGTACTATCTATCGAAGACAAGCCAGGGTAGGGAATGGCTTGTCTTTAATTGACCCTCATCACCTTTAGTTTCTAGAAACGAGTCGTTTAAAGCTTAATATTAGCCATAATTAAGAATTCCCAGTCGGTGACTAATCCGCTACGTGTCCTTTCTGGTTTTCCGGCGAGGGTAACTCAGCGCCTGTTGCTCTGCCTACAGGCGTTGCTACCAGTATTTTTTACTACCTTTTACTAGGCAAGATAAACAATACAAATACAACAGATGCCTTGTTTTTCATTCTATCCTTAAGGAGAAAGATTAGGTTATCTGGCCTAATCTGTCCAAGATTATAGTTCTCCAAAGACCTGCATTGTTTAGCGTGATTTTTTTGCCAGTATCGTTTTACTTTCTTGCTATTTCTGAAATTGGTCCCCTGTTGGGCAATGTTTGGCTTGACATTATAGTATTGGTCTTGATGCTCGTACTTTCGGGTGCATTCTCTGGTTCAGAAACTGCAATCACCGCCCTAGACAACCTCAAACTGCGGGCACTGATTAAAGACCAAGGCGACCCAGATGGGATGTTTAGGCTGGTTTTGGAGAAACGGTCTCGGTTCATTACCACTTTGTTAGTGGGTAATAACTTAGTCAATAATTTTTCCGCGATTCTAACGAGTAACTTATTTGCTCTGTGGTTAGGAAACGCTGGTCTGGGAGTTGCTACTGCTATCATCACTTTTTTAGTGTTGATTTTTGGAGAAATTACCCCGAAATCTTTAGCAATTAATAATGTAATTCCAGTTTTTCAGGCGGTGATACGACCGATTTACTGGCTATCTAAGTTTCTCTCTTTCTTAGGAATTACTTATTTTTTGGAAACTATTGCTCAAACAGCCATTCGCTTTTTTCAAAGAGGTGTCGTTCAAGAGGGAGAATCGGTAAGAGACCTCAAGTTAATGATTGAAGTTTTGGGTGGTAAAGGAAAACTTGACCTAGATAAACACCAACTGCTGAGTAAAGCTTTGATGTTAGATAGCCTCAAAGTACGGGAGGTTGTTAAGCCCCGGATTGAGATGCGCACGATTTCTCATGAGGCGACGCTACAAAATTTAGTGAATCTCTGTTTAGAGACAGGTTATTCCCGTATTCCTGTGCAAGAAGAGTCGAAAGACCAAATTGTTGGCATTGTTCACCTCAAACGGGCTTTGCAGCACTTAACCTCTTCGAGAAAAGAAGGCCGTGCTGGTGTGCTGGTAACAGAAGCCATGAATCCGCCGTTTTATGTTCCGGAGACCAAGCGAGTTGCTAGTTTGCTTAAAGAAATGTTGCAACAGAGATCGCACATTGCCATTGTGGTTGATGAGTATGGGGGTACAGTAGGATTAGTGACTCTGGAAGATATTCTGGAGGAACTGGTAGGAGAAATTTACGATGAAAGTGACTTTCCTAGCCGGACAGCCAACCTCAGAAGTGGTACTACTCTCAATAAAGTGATGCGCAAGGGTGCTAGCTGAGCAACCAAAGACACACACAGCGATGCAGCAAGGTGACAAAATTTCTTCAAAAAAAAATGAGGAACACTGATATTTTGTGTTAATATGATCGGGTGTGGAACAAAAGGGTCGATGCCCGAGTGGTTAATGGGGGCGGACTGTAAATCCGCTGGCTACGCCTACGCTGGTTCAAATCCAGCTCGGCCCACCACAAGCCAATTTAAAATTTATAATTGCCGACTGCATTATTTTTAGTTTGGTATTTATAATCATCAATTGTTTGTTGCCCGTGTGGCTCAGTGGTAGAGCACACCCTTGGTAAGGGTGAGGTCACGAGTTCGATCCTCGTCACGGGCTTTGTCTTCAGAGATGTCGATTGCCAAATTACTTGTCACCGTTGTCATATTAGTGTCGCTTTGACAAATTAATTGTCGTTGTGACAGATAAATGTCGCCGAAGGAGTATTGACGAATTAGATGTCATCTTAACAAATCAATTTGCTATTCAGCAATCTTAGCTCTAAGATTGAACTCGTGACCTCTTTCAATCCACACCTAGCTGGAATGGTCGTTGAAACCTGTAGGCTTCGAGTGCAGTATCCAGCTTCGTATCTTTCAACCCACACCTAGCTGGAATGGTCGTTGAAACTCGTTAGCCGAATTGTTTCCTCAGTCATAAAAACTTTCAACCCACACCTAGCTGGAATGGTCGTTGAAACCCTTCCTACCTAGACCCTGGTCTACCACTGATTTTCAGGACTGGTTTTGGCAAACCTCGAAAATACTGGCTAAATCTCTCCAAAAAAGAGAGGATTGACTTTTGCCAGAATTACTGAAGTCAAGACTACCTCAGGGATTGGCATTTTTGGCGAACCTCCAGGGTTTTTGCCCCCGCTTTGGCTTGCCAGAAAAATGAATGAGAGTGGATTCCTCCTTGCTCGGAGGTGATTGAGTAGCCACGACTGTAGTAGACCTACACCCCTATTACTGGGAGCGCACCTTATTCCTGTCTTTCGACAGCAGCATCAGGGTGGACAGCTACCAGGGCCAGAAAGCAAAACTGTTGTCAAACAGTCAAACTAACCCTCATTTTTCGCACATCAGGGGTTCGGTCGAACATGAACTGCGGCGCTGTTAGCCATTGAATTATTATACTTTCAAGGTTCAATAATTTGTCTTATTTTTAAGAATTAAGACGAGATTGATAAGTGCCAATAGCCATTTCTTTTGCCTTTTCCTGGGGACTGCCTCGAATTGGCTGCTTTCCTTGTTCAACTGAAATACCTATCTTTGCTGCTTGAGCTTGAATGTTGTCAATTAATCTGCCGTAACTCCATTGGTGGAAATGAACTCGATATTGTTTAGCGTACTTTTGCTGCCCTTCGAGATAAGCAGGGATTTTTTGCTCGGCTTTGGCTTGGATTTCGCTTTGCACGAGTTCTCGCATATCCCCCAGTTTGGGCAAAACAATGCTAGCTGCTTGGTAGGTTTGGGCTAGAGTAACAATGGCTTTAGCTATTAGTCGGTCTAAGTACTGACCTAGTTCAGATTCCCCAAATTGGTTAGGAGCAGCATTTTTTTGTGCTTTGTGGCGTTGGTGAGATTGACGTTGTTTTTCCTGCCTAACTCGGTTGAGAAGTCTAGAGTTTTTCCCTAATAATTGCCGGATGCTGCGGAAAGTTATTGCTTTGCCCGTAGCGCCATCGATCACAGCAGCTATAGCAGGTTTTTCTAGTCCTAAACTGATACCTACCAGAATATTTCCTTGCCCCTGATAGAGAGGTTGACTAGGACGAGGAAAAGGGTTGTGAATGCGTGCAAGAGTTGTATTTTTACGTTTGATAAAAGCTTGCTGGTTCTGAGTTAGGTCACCTTTCTCTTTCATTTTGGTGAGGATTTTGGCAATCTCAGTCGCTTTCTCATCTCTTACTTGCTCTGTACCTTCAGCAGAAAAGAGACGAGTGTCTAAGGTGCAATAGAGAGTGAGGTGATGGACGTTCCAAGGTTCGCCTTTGCCAAATCCTTCCCGCCAAGCAATTCTGCCTGAGCGTAGGGTAAATAAGCTACTCGAATGTTGGTTTTTACTTTCCTTCTTAACTTGCTGGTCTTCCAGAAAGCGCTCAAACCATTTGAGTTGGCGCTGGTCACAGTAGATTTGAAACTTATACTCACTCAAACCACTGAACTTAACACAGAGGCGACCTTGAGAGTTTTTGCTCCAGGTTAGGTCTTCGTTGGTTTCGTAAGCGACTGGAAAAGGTAAGACTTTGGGTTTGGTAAGGAGTTGGTTTTGCCAAGACTTGGCTTGAGCTTCATTCGCTGGAACAGTTCTGGTAGCGGTGATTAAGGTTTCTAACCATTTTTCCCCGGTTAAGTCTCGACCTTTAGGCAAGCGGCTGGTGAGTTGTTCAGATAATCTTGAAATCCTGATTTCATGCTTACGGCGACGCTGAGCAAATTTTTCGGGGTTTTCTGCTTTGCTAGGAAGTTTGCAGCCATTTTTGAGTAGATAGCAGATAGCATTTTTACTCAGGATGTCTTCTGTTTGGTCGTAAGCAGAGAAAAGAGTTTGGGAAATACTATCCTGAGATTTTGACGCTTTAGGCTTCTTTCTCTTTTTCCCTTTGGTTTTTGGGGATTGAGTCGAGGAGTTTTGAGGAGTTAAGGGAAGAATAATTTCACTAGCTTTGCTGCGAAGAACCTCAAGGGTAGAATTACTTTCCTTAATTAATTCTTCATCGCTTTTGAGCATTGCCAACCAGCGCATCTGCCCTGCCAATTTGCGTTGTAGTCTTTGCTGGAGTTGGAGCCAAGATTTGTAAGTGTAGTCTACCAATGCGATCGCAGACATATAAAAACGGCTCGGCTGACCACTGTAGCGGGGGTCAGTTTTGAGGGGTTAGCATAGTTGTTCGATAGTGCCAGTGGGGATTTTGCCTTTTTCTCGCCAGTTTTCCCAGTCGGGATGTTCTTGAACTTGTTTTAAAAGTTCATTGATTAGAGGTGTATTCAGTTCTGCCATCAACTTCCAAAGTTGGTGGCGGCATTCTGGTGAAGCAACAAGACGACATTGGATCGTAATTTGGCTCATGCCGTCAATACACTACTGTGTTTAATAAAAATTAATTAGTCAGTCTAGAAAAACTCTAGAATTCTGATTCATCTGTTAACGTTTCAATCAGCAAGTCCATTTGCTGCTGTCGCTGGTTCAAGAAAGCCTCGCACTGGCGCAAGTATTCAACCGCCGCGCTAAATTGCTCAAAAACCTCTGCTAGTTCCAATTCACCAGCTTCTATTTGCTCAATGATATTTTCCACTTGAGCGACAGTTGCCTCGTAGTTCCAATTTTGAGGCGGGGAAATATCTACTTTATGGGAAACAGAAACACCACTAGGGTCAACCATAAGAATTCCGAGTATCGAATTGAGATGATAACTCCTGTGATCTTTTTCTGGCAAGGCTAAGTAAATAGCCCTATTCCCAACAATAGTCTATCAATCCCTCTTTAAATCACTCCTTAACTCTTCCGAATCATCGAGCATTTGAGGAGTTACGGCTGGGTTATTGACAATTTCTGCGGGATCTTTGGTGTAACCGCCTTTCGTCACTAAATCTCTGGGATCAACAGCTTCTTCGAGAACGGATTCCTGAACCGTCTGTAGCTCGTCTTGATTCTTTTCTTGCTCAGCAGATGGTTTCGGTGTCTCAGGACTCATATAACTTTGCCTATACAATTAGCAAGCTTTAGTTTACAGGCACTTTGTCCGATGTAAACACTATCAAAAGGCAGATTCAAAGTTGCAAATTATCTAAATATCAGACAACAGGAGAAAGATTAACCTGGAAAACTATATCATTGTAGTCCAAATCACCGCCGTTAAATAAATCCTCAAAAGCAAAGGTATTGTCTCCGCCTAAGCGAACATGGTCAACCCCATCTGGGTTAGCTTCCAAAAAGGGAAAATAAGCTAAAGGAACTTGCTCTGGCTGGTGATTCAAGTTAAGTTCCAGAAATTCCTCTGGTGTGCCATCAGCAATAATATAAGGTGCCAAAATTTCTCCACCCGTCAATTGCACTGTTGTATTACTGTCAAACTCCAGTAGACGCTCTAATATCGCTATTCGTGCATAATCAGCCTCACCTGGATGAGAGTCAATCACACCATCATTATTGACATCTATACCGCCATTTTCATCATCAATTACATAGAAACCAACAACATTGTTGTAACCAGCCTCACCGTTAACAATCAACTCAGCTTGCACCGGAGTAGTCTGGCTACGCAAATCGAGCAGTTCGACTTCTCCTTGAAGTTGTGTACCTAGCGGTTGTGGCTCCTCTGTCACCTCAACAGTCAGCACTAAATCGTCAAAACTTTGGTCACCACCGCCGATTTGATCTTCCCAAGAAAGCGTAAAGCCACCATCTGTAATTTCGTCACTCTGTAGGTAGTTAATGCCATTAGTATTAGCCGAGGGAAAGGCAAACAAAATCTCCGGAGTTTGTCCAGTTGCCAACTCCTGCTGCGCCGTAGTTGTTGTGCTATTTGGTACTAGATAAAAACCCAAATTAGTACCACCACTAAAGCTTAATTGACGAGTGATACTGACGTTATTCAATAAATCAAAAATATCAGAGGGGGCTGAAAAAATTACTTGCGATTGTCTTAGGGCTGCCTCTAGGTATCCTTCCTGACCAGGAACTAAGGATAAACCCGTATTACTATCAATAACTCCGCCATTTGTATCTACCGTAAAAACACCAATTTCATCAACAAAATTGGTGTTAATTTGGTTTAGAGTAAATAAGAGTTGAGTGGTGGAGTCACCTAAGCCTGCGAGACTAAAAATATTATTATCGTTCCTGGTAAGACCAGCAGGGGATGTCGCAGCAACAATTGCTTCTCGAAAAGTGTCGGCGTAAATTTCATCGACTTTAGTTGTGGGATGAACATCATCCCAGAAAAAAAACTGGTCTGGATCGGGATCTGGATCGACAACTTCTGCCGTGTTTAAAAAAGAGTCAGTAATATTAGACAAGCCAAACGCGGTAGGATTAGCCGCGATTTCCTGGCTAATGTCAAATAAATCTACTGAAATTACATCTAGCACGAGACCTGCTAGAGCTAGTTCTAATGCTGAATTGAACGATAAGCTAATGTCGCGCAGAATCGATGTCAAGCCATTTGCTGACGCCAATGGTGTTCTACCTATATCCGGCAAATTTGGCACTACGACATTTTGCGCCCCCACACTAGCCAGGGCATTGACAGCCGTTGTCAGGTTGTTGACAGCCGCAGTCACCGCCGCCTTAGGATCAGCAGGTGGATTTAAAAAATCATTGCCCCCAGCCCAGACAACATAAAGCCCATCAGGATCTGCGCCTTGGGAACCAGTGTTAGCAACAAACTGATCAATTTGGTCAAGTAATCCGGGAAATTCTAATCCCAAAGCAGGATTATCACCGCTGTTATCGCGTCCCGTTTTGGCACCACCAACAGCAAAGTTGGTGGCGGGGTTGGAGGTCAAACCTAACTGGGGTGCTAGGAGTTCTACAGTTAAAGGACCGTTAGAGAAACGCCCCTCAAAGTAGGGTGGGCTATTGGGAACAAGACCCCCCGTTGCTTGGAATAAGTTACCTGTATCAGAAAGACTGTCCCCAAAAACAAATAACTCACTAAAATTTTGGGTCTCCTCTAGGGAAGTCGCACTATTAGAAGTAGCCATAGCTATTTAGCTAAATAATTTCTGTAATTTTGACTTTTATTTGCCCTTCACTCAGGGTAATTTCTAGTGTCTCACCAAGCTGCAACTGCTCTGCTGAGCGTGCAATAGTTCCTTCTGCTTGACGCACTACAGCATAGCCTCGTTTCAGTACACTATTGGGGTCAAGGGTAGCTAGTTTTTGCTGCAAGAGTTGACAATGCCCATTAGCTTGACTTAGGCGCTGTGAGGTGAGTTGTACTAATTGCTGGCGCTTCCAAGCGATCGCTTGTTTTTCTTGCTGTAATTGTCGGTTCAGGGGTAGGCGTTGCACTCTGGCTCGCAGATATTGAACTTGCTGGTGAGAGCCTTCTAGAACTTTAGCTACGACCTGATTAAGGTTACGTTTTCGTTGTTGATGTTCAGCATCAAGCTTGGCTAGTTCTGGAACCGCCAGTTCTGCTGCTGCTGTCGGCGTGTGAGCACAAGCGTCAGCCACTAAGTCAGCTAAAGACTCATCCCGTTGATGACCAATCCCCGTTAAGACGGGAATGGAGCAATTAGCGATCGCTCGCACTACCCTCTCATCATTAAAGCAAGCCAAATCTTCAGATGCTCCGCCCCCCCGTGACAAAATCAGCAGTTGCGCTCTACCATCTAACTCAATACGCTCAATTGCTGCCACAATCGAAGCTGGTGCTAACTCTCCCTGCACCTGGGCAGGTGATAACAAAACTTGTAAACCGGGATGCCGACTGCGCAGGGTGCGTTGAATATCACCCCAGGCGGCGGCTTGAGGCGAGGTAACAACGCCAATGATTTGGGGATGAGTGGGCAGGGGGCGCTTGCCTTCTTCGTCAAACAAGCCTTCTGCTGCTAGTCGATGACGGAGTTGGGCATAGCGCAATGCCTGCAAACCTTCACCCCCTGGCAATGACTGCCATACCATCAGTTGGTATTGTCCCCGTTGAGGGTAAACCCGGATACTGCCTAAAACAATCAGCTGTTCTCCAGTAGTGGGTGGCTGCACTAGTTTAGTCACTACAGAATTCCACACTACACACTGAATCGAGGCCTTAGCGTCTGGGTCTTGAAGTGTGAAAAACATGCCACTGCGATGTTGAGAAGCGCTAGAAACTTCTCCAATCACCCAAACCCTTCGCAGTTGTTCGTCCTGTTCCAACAGTTCCTGAATGTAATTTGTTAGGTCAGAGACAGACAACGTTAATTCCGGAAACAGAGAATTAGACACAAACGAAGTCATGTTTTTTACCAAAATAATGGGTCTAAAGCCCCGTGCTTTTAGCGCGGCTTTGTTTAACTGCGCTATACTTACCCTAAGTAAGTCAGCGTAATCATGTGGGTATTTGAAGCAAAACTTCAGGGAACAAACGGGCAGTATGAGCGGCTTAATCAAGCCATTCGTACTGCTAGGTTTGTTGGTAACAGTTGCCTCAGATACTGGATGGACAACAAGGGAATTGGGAAATACGAGTTGAGTGCTTATTGCGCTGTTCTCGCCAAAGAGTTTCCCTTCGCTTTTCAGCTCAACTCTCAAGCTAGACAAGCCTCCGCTCAAAGAGCTTGGTCTGCTATCACCCGCTTCTACAACAATTGCCAAAAAGGCAAGCCAGGAAAAAAGGGTTTTCCACGCTTCAAAAAGCACCAAACTCACGGTTCTGTTGAGTACAAAACAACGGGATGGAAGCTGTCGGAAGATAGAAGAACCATCACCTTCACCGATGGTTTCAAAGCTGGAAGCTTCAAGCTGTGGGGAACCCGTGACTTGCATTTCTATCAGTTGAGTCAAATCAAGCGGGTTCGAGTTGTTCGTCGTGCTGATGGGTACTACGTTCAGTTTTGTCTTGATGTTGAGCGGGTTGAGAAACGAGAACCAACAGGAAAAACTATCGGGTTGGACGTTGGCTTGACTCACTTTTATACCGATTCCGATGGACAGACGGTTGAGAATCCCCGACATCTGAGGAAGTCTGAAAAAGCTCTTAAGCGTCTGAATCGCCATCTCTCTAGAACCCAGAAGGGTTCTAAAAACAGAGCCAAAGCTCGAAACCGTTTGAGCAGAAAACACCTCAAGGTAAGTAGGCAGCGTCAAGATTTTGCCGTGAAGTTGGCAAGATGCGTAGTCCAGTCTAACGACTTGGTTGCTTATGAAGACTTGATGGTGCGGAACATGGTTAAGAATAGAAAGCTGTCCAAGTCGATATCGGATGCTGCATGGTCGACTTTCCGCAACTGGTTGGAATACTTCGGCAAGGTGTTTGGAGTGGTGACGGTTGCCGTTGCGCCCCACTACACCAGTCAAAATTGCTCTAACTGTGGGGAAGTCGTCAAAAAGTCTTTGAGTCAAAGAACACATCGCTGTCACCATTGTGGGTTTGTTTTAGACCGAGACTGGAATGCATCCCGGAACATTTTGGAACTAGCACTACGTACCGTGGGGCACACGGGAACGCCAGCCCTGAGCTTTGTCGAAGGGTTAAACGCCTCTGGAGACATCGACCTCTGCATTGGTGGGGAAACTCCTCAATGTAAGCCGAGTCGTGGAAAGAGGAAACCCAAAGAGTGATCTTTGGAATCCTCGTACCTTTAGGTCGAGGAGGATGTCAATTAGCAGGTGAATAATTAAACGTACTATCAAGGAGTAGGTTGAGCATAATCCATAACTCATGCTTAACCAAAAGTAGCCCCACTTTACCCAAAAGAAAACCGCTATAGTGCTAAAGTTCTCGGCGGGTTAGCCGCTTACTGATTTTTTCACTCAACCACAGCACAGAGTTAGAATAGGAAGGAGTTTGGGCGCGTTTCCCAACACATCCCAACACAGTTCCTGAGGCACTAATGGCTACCCAAATCACAAACAGTCCCGAAAAGGAAAAAGCCCTGAACTTGGTGCTCAACCAGATTGAGCGCAACTTTGGCAAAGGTGCCATCATGCGTTTGGGAGATGCCACTCGCATGAGGGTGGAGACGATCTCCAGCGGAGCAATTACGCTAGATTTAGCTTTGGGTGGTGGCTTGCCGAAGGGTCGGATTATTGAGATTTATGGACCAGAAAGTTCCGGTAAAACAACGCTAGCTTTGCATGCTGTCGCAGAAGTACAAAAAAGCGGAGGTGTGGCGGCTTTTGTTGATGCTGAACACGCCCTTGACCCTACCTACTCTGCTGCTTTGGGAGTTGACATCGCCAACCTGTTGGTTTCTCAACCTGATAATGGTGAGGCAGCTTTGGAAATTGTCGATCAATTAGTACGCTCAGCGGCAGTGGATATTGTAGTTATCGATTCAGTGGCTGCTTTAGTCCCGCGTGCAGAAATTGAAGGGGAAATGGGCGACACTCAAGTAGGTTTGCAAGCGCGTCTGATGAGTAAAGCACTGCGCAAAATCGCTGGTAATATTGGCAAATCTGGCTGCACCGTCATTTTTCTCAACCAACTAAGACAAAAAATAGGTATTTCTTACGGTAGTCCCGAAGTGACTACAGGCGGCAATGCCCTCAAGTTTTATGCTTCAGTCCGCTTAGACATTCGTCGCATTCAAACCCTGAAAAAGGGATCTGAAGGTGAGTATGGTATCCGTGCCAAAGTTAAGGTGGCAAAAAATAAAGTCGCTCCCCCTTTCCGTATTGGAGAGTTTGACATTATTTTCGGAGAGGGTATCTCCCGGCTAGGTTGTCTGGTTGACCTAGCAGAAGAAACTGGCGTAATTGTTCGCAAGGGAGCTTGGTACAGCTACGAAGGCAGCAACATCGCTCAAGGGCGTGATAACACTGTTAAGTATCTCCAAGAAAATGTAGAGGTTGCCGAGACTGTGGATCGGCAGGTGCGCCAGAAATTAGAAATGGGAGTGGTTGTTTCTGCCAATTCGGTCACTCGGGTGGAGAGTGAAGAGGAAGAGTAACTTCTCTAAAAAGCCCAATAGGGTTATTACCAAACTAGGGGTTAGCTGAAGATGCTAGCTCCTAGCTATGTTCAAATATCTTCTGTATTTGCCGACTAGCGAAGCTATCTGAGGTCTTCGGGTGACTAGCTTGGTTAAACTGGGCTATGGAGAATTGAGCATTGGGTTCTTCTGGTTCGGATTGCTTTTGCCAGGAGCTAGGATTTACTTCTTGACAGTCAATAGTTGAATCATCTAAGTCTCGAGGTGATATAGATGAACCCAATTGTTGGACTGTGGCCAAGTTTTTCTTAGTTGGATCGGCTTCTAGTTTCGCCAGGATATCCGGGGGTATGTCGTCTAAAGTCTTAGTTTGATAGCACAAGAAAAAGTCAAAGGTAAAGTTGCTCAGTCGTACGTGATCGCCGTCCCGAAGAAGCATTCGCCCCCGCACGGCTTTATCATTAATGAAAGAGCCATTGGTGCTGTTGAAATCCACCAGGTAAAAACCCTGGTACTTAACGTACTGAATCGCTGCGTGATGCCTAGACAACCGTCGGTCTTGGATTGTTAAAGCTAGCCGTTGGTCGCGACCAATCGTCCAGATGCCTTGAGATTGAAACAAAGTCTGAGTTTTTCCGTCAACTAAGTTTGTGATCAAATAAACTTGCTGACCTTCAATGACGCCGGTCACCGATTGTGTGGCTAAGCCCGGAAGGTTTGGGAATCCAGTTTTTTCTAGCTTAAGAAGTTCATCTAACAGACCGCGATGGTTCTCGTAAAGCTTGAGAAAAACCTCGTAAAGACCTAGTCTTTGTTCGATATTCATAATTATCGGATCAATTCAGAGGAGCAGAGGTATGTGCAAAGTAAAAAATCGTGACTTAGCAAGTGCGGTAGGTTTACGGTAAAACCACTGTCGCCATTCGTCAGTTATGCAACAGGTAGGCAATATGACTAGCTCACTTACCCCGACGTCCAAAGACTGGTGAGCAAATTTTGGTAGATCCTTTCCCTCTTAGCCTAGATTACCTTGACCCGTCAAGATGCACCAATTTTTTTTAAATAAAGTGCCACCACAATATTAATTCCCAACTACTTGTCAAGGCGAAACAACCAAACCATCAAGGCAACCACTCCAATTTGCACTACCAGGTTAGGCAGAACCGTGTTTGCTTGTTGACCAGAGGCTAGCTGTGCCAAAAACACTACTGCACCAATGAGACCAGATGCACCAAAGGCAACATAAATAAATTTTCTCAGACCTCGGTAGGGAGCTTGTGCCTCTGCTTTTAATTTTGCATATTTTTCTGGGCTAAGCTTTCGAGGGTTGATGTTAGATTTGGGGTTGGGACTTTTTGAGGTTGGCTTTGACATCCGTTTTTGATTTTGCCTTCATATCAATCTTGGCACGACTGCAACTTCTTTATGGTCTAAATAGTCTGGTAAAAGATGAAGTCTTGCCAATAGAAGATGAAGTATTGTCGAGTAGCAGAGCAATTTTTGGCTACCTGAGTATTGAGTTTGTCGGAGCATCAGGGTTAGGGTAAGGGGTAGTCAACAAAGACCCTTATTGAAGATACAGTAAGATGCGCAAATTTCCCCTATACCCCAGACCCCACACTCACAGCTTTAGGTTACTTATCTTGGAGTCAAAAAAAGGATAGGGGGACACGGGAGACAAGGAGGACTAGCCTAATTTTTCCGTTCCTTTGAGCGTCTGATATTACTTTGTAATATTTTCTATCAGTTTTTCTTAAGAGAGAGAGAAACTATGAGTCTGCACTCATAGCGAGTGGCGTTTAATAACCCCTGCAACCGGAGATATTACAATTGTCACTGTTTCAGTCCAAGAGAATCTTCGATCACAAGTGGGGTTAGCGGGGTCATTTTTGGGCAAAAATCCTGCTATATTATTCAATTGGTGCCGGTGTAGCTCAGTGGTAGAGCATTCGATTCGTAATCGAACGGTCGGCGGTTCAAATCCGCCCATCGGCTTTTAGGCAATACTGCCGCGTTTGCGGGCTTCTTTATAGGAGATGCCTACATTTTTTAAACCGACGCGAATCATTTGTTGTTCAAGGAGGGCAAAGAAGCGGGTGCGATCGCCGCCTCGCACTACTGCCTGATTGTGAGCTTCAGCTAGGGCGACTGGATAGCCATAACCTTTGTGAACTTGCGCTAGCATCAAACTTAGGGCTTGATCAAGCAAGGAGGGGTTAAGCGCTACCCATTCCGGTACTTCTGTGCGGGCAATTTCTGTGCCAACATTGACATAGCAGAAATAGACGCGATGAGCTTGATATGACTCAAGAATCCGTGCTGAACTGCGAAACAAAGAGCTACGTTGTCCTGGTTGCAAAAAATTTGTCCAGAGAGCAGCATCTCGCAAAGGGTCAATAACTTGACAGGGTAACTTGTCAGTGAGGCTAGCACAATTGCTGATGCAGTTAGGAGTCTCGTGAGGGCAAGCTTGCAGCCGCAGAAAGTTAACGGCTTCAGTGCTGCGAGAGGCGCTCAAATAGCCCAACAAGGGAACGTTGACTGAGCGTAGCTGTTCCCAAGCTTCCAGAATTGGTGGCAGAATGCGATCGCGTGCTTCTGCTGGTAGCGATTCCAGAAACCAGTAGATTAAGGAACCATCCACCATTGCCAGATTGGGTATGTCAAAGTGAGCGCCCGGTGGATTGACCCAGCGACAAGCCATTTCTGCTAACGTTGACGCCTCGGAAACCGTACGCCGATAACCCATCCACTCTTCTGTACGAATACCCCACTGACGAGAAACGTACAGGTCTTCTGGTCGGTAAAATACTTCTGGCAAGCTATCTAAAAGCGGGTATAAACTCTGCCCATAGTGCAACATTACCCGGCCAACATTAATCAAGTAACAGTAGGCAATTTCGTGGTGAGAAGGAGACAGTTGAGAGCCATCTGTGGCGAAAACGGTGTGGCCCTCTGGTGGTGTACTGATCTCAATAGCCGTGTCTAGGGGTTCGATGGGTGTTGCAGCGGCAAAGGTAATGCGATCGCGCCATTGTTGTTGCCGATTGACGATTTCTTCCTGCTGGGATTTGGCTTGTATTAACAGTTTCTGGGCAAGTTCTAAGCGTTGACGTGTTGCAGCCGCTTCAACTCTCAGGTGCTGACTAATACCAGGTATCTGCTTGGCAATTTTCGTTAAATCGAGCATTAGATTTCCCTTTGGTGAGAAATAGTTGCACAGGTATCAGGTTTTAGGTGGTACTAAGCAACATCTAATAGCTTATCTTGACTGTTTTTTAGATACATCCATTCCTACCAAACTGAATTGTGAATAATTTTGACTATTCACTACTTTTCTTCACTCAAGGCAAAATCTGTCTTTGTTTTCTATGCAGTAATAGCAACTCTAGAAGAATTCTTGGAAATGATCGGTGTTGTTGTTTTCTTGTACAGGCTGTTTTCTTATTGACAACGGATGAGCGAGGTATCTGTACGTATCGAAGACAAAAAGGTAGCTAGGGAACTAGAATCAGGCAGCCATCTGGTTTAATGACAAGTTAGGGAGTAGTTGAGTAACTGCTAATATCTCACTTACCTGACTAAGACCAAACTGAAAAATCTTGGGGAAACTGAGCAAGTGACAAGAGCCTAATTCTCTGATCATTACTGGCAGATTGATGATGAGCCTCGGTGTTATAACCCCAATCTGCTAAGTAGAGTCTGACATCTTGAAGATCAGGGTGCTGTTGGACTAATTGTAAGGTTTTTAATCTATCTTCCACAAACCAAAGACCAGCCGCTTGGCAACTCAGCACTTCTAGGATTTGGCGAAGAGTTTGGTATTTAGGACGTTTGCACTCTTTGCCGATAATCCTCTCCTCTGGCAGTTGGATGCCTTGTTGTTGCAAGAGCTGCTTGACAAACCGCCCTTCTTTGGTGGTAACAATAAATACTTGTGTTGGTGTTTCTGAGAGTATTTTACCTACTCCCTCAATCACGCCGGGGTAGAAGCGATGTAGCTCTAGCCAACTGTCTAAATCTTTATTGATCCACTCGTCTCGGAAACTGTCTAGTTTCTTGCCGCTTTCTGCAGGATCTAACTTTTCAGAGGCAACGATTTCCTTGGCGACAGTTGACCAATCTTGAACAATCTTTGCTTCTGGCACTCCCAGCACTAGTGCACGGACTAGCACTGGCATTTCCCAGCCAGTTTCGATTACAGGTCGTAAGCGGTAAAATTGAGCAGCCACGTTATCTGGTGGAGTGTGGCTAGGTGGGTTCCAGATTTGACAGTAAGTACCCCAAGAAGTCTGAAAATATTCTAGCAGTCCGTCACAGAGGACACCATCAAAGTCAAGGGCAAGAATTGTAGGAGCGATCGCAGCCATGGCTTTAGAGCTTCAAAGTCGCTGTCTATCATCGCATACAATCAAGGAATAACTCAGTAACATTGAGCCTTCTCTGCCTGAGTAGCGATCGCTTCGTACCAATCAGTGAGGGGAAACTCAGCAGGTGTTGTTACTTGTTGATAAACACTTTGGCACAGTTCTAGAAATGAACTCTCATTGATCTTGATTTATAGAGCCAGCTACAAAATGGGTGGTTTTGAGCTGCTAATTATTTAGCTGCTTTTAGTTCTACTTTTTTACGCAAAACACCGACTCAAATTAAATTTTTTAACAAAGGTTAATTTACTAGTATTCCCTCGTTTTATCGAAATTTTGGCTTATTCCCACCTAGGCACTGGCAAACGGGAAGTGTTCACCACTGGCTCAGGAGTCTGTACGAGTCCCAACATGCTGGTGTAAGTAGCTTCTCAATGTACAGGTATATCCTCAACAGACAAACCCACAATAAAAGTACCCTGGAGGGTACTTTTATCGATGCTCCTAGTTGCCAGAATAAACAGATAAGTGATTAGTACTAACTATTTAAAATCTGTTGTTCCTAAAATTTTTAACAAAAATAACCATTGATCTAAGTTCGGGGGAAATTTAGGTTTTTTTAAGCTGATTCTCAGACAAGGCACTTAATCTAATAACCATGTCCAAAAATTAATTAGTTTTTCTGAACTAGATTCTAATCATCAACAACATCTTCTGGGCAGGGAGGTTAATTATAGGACTCACTAGATTTTGAATGTTTCTCTACTGAGAATAGCCAATTTTTAGGTGTAAATCTTCCTGAATTGCCTCAATTACTAATGCTTTTGAATGTGGGTAAATGAGGTAAATTCAGCGCATTACTATATCGTTATAGACATCAATATTAACCACAAGTGACCAACCATGAAGGATAATCTAATAAAACATCAATACCGTGCGAAAAAATTAATGAAGCTTTTCAAACTAATCGCATTGACTTTGTTGGCATTCAGTGTTGTCCTGGTGTTTGCCGATAATTCCGCCCTAGCCCAAGAATCTGCTAACGTACAGGGATTTAATCCTCAACAATGGTTGCGCAATGCTTTGCAATGGATTCAAAACCTTGGCCCAACTGGTGCGATCGCCTTTATTTTACTTTACATAGTTGCTACTGTAGCTTTCTTACCAGGGTCAATTCTTACCCTCGGTTCTGGCGTGGTTTTTGGTGTAGTTTTAGGTTCCCTTTATGTCTTCATTGGTGCGACAATTGGAGCTACTGCCGCTTTCTTAGTTGGTCGTTATTTTGCAAGAGGCTGGGTTGCCAAAAAAATTGCGGGTAATGATAAATTTCGGGCAATTGATGAAGCTGTTGGTAAAGAAGGATTTAAAATTGTTCTGTTGACGCGACTCTCTCCAGTATTTCCTTTCAACTTATTAAATTATGCCTATGGCGTGACCGGGGTTTCCCTCAAAGACTACTTTTTTGGTTCCGTTGGCATGATTCCAGGAACCATTATGTATGTTTATATTGGTTCTCTAGCGGGTAGTTTAGCTACCATTGGTGGCGAAAATCAGCCTACCAATGCGACTGTACAGTGGGCAATTCGGATCATTGGTTTTATCGCCACGGTTGCTGTAACTGTTTACGTGACCAAAGTTGCCAGAAAGGCGTTAGAAGAGAAGGTATCAGACGAGCAACTTTCAGATGAGACAGTTTCCTAACTAATGTAAGTTTTGTTACTTGCGTCAATTATCAAAAAACGAGAATAAATTCTCTGTTTTTAATTGTGTATTTTTACTATTTATGAGGTTTTTTCTATGTCAAATTCTGCCTTTGAGAAAGTCACTGTTCCACCGATGGATGAGTATAACCGCAAATTGGTTAACTATGTCCACCCACCAGATTGGGTAAATCCTAAGCCAGTTGATTGTTACGATTTAGTAGTAATTGGTGCTGGTACTGCTGGATTAGTAGTCGCAGCAGGTGCAGCGGGTTTAGGTATTGGTTTAAAAGTTGCCTTGATTGAAAAACATCTTATGGGTGGGGACTGCTTAAATGTCGGTTGCGTGCCTTCTAAGTGTATAATTCGCTCTTCTCGCGTCGTTGCTGATATTAGGGAAGCAGGAGCATTTGGTATTCATACCCCAGAAAACATTGAAGTCGATTTTCCTGCTGTCATGGAGCGGATGCGCAGGTTAAGAGCTAATATTAGTCATGTTGATTCGGCTGCACGCTTTCAAAAAATAGGAGTTGATGTTTTTTTAGGGGAAGGCAATTTTTCTAGCGACGATATGATTAAGATTGGCGAGCAAAATCTCCGGTTTAAGAAAGCCGTAATTGCTACAGGCGCTCGGGCGGTACGGCCCTCGATTGAGGGCATAGAAGAGACGGGTTTTCTTACTAATGAAACGGTTTTTTCTCTGACAGAACGCCCCAAACGTCTTGCCGTAATTGGTGGTGGCCCCATCGGTTGTGAACTAGCTCAATCTTTCCAACGTTTGGGTTGTGAGGTGGTGCTTTTCCATCGAGGTTCTCATATTTTAAATAAAGAAGATGCTGATGCCGCAGAAATTGTTCAACAAGTTTTGGTACGGGAAGGAATTCGCCTAGTACTCGGTAGCAAAATGCAGCGTGTTGCTAAGACTAGTGAGGGTAAGACGCTTTATTTTACCTCTTGTAGTGGTCAGCAAGAGTCGATTACAGTGGACGAAATTTTAGTCGGTGCAGGACGTGCGCCTAATGTAGAAGGACTCAATTTAGAAACAGTTGGGGTAGATTACGACCAGCGAAAGGGAGTCATAGTGAATGACTATCTCCAGACAACCAACCCCAAAATTTACGCTGCTGGTGATATCTGCATGGATTGGAAATTTACCCATGCTGCTGATGCTGCGGCGCGGATTGTAATTAAGAATACCCTGTTTTCTCCCTTTGGCTTTGGCAGATATAAACTAAGTGATTTAGTGATGCCTTGGGTAACCTATACTTCTCCAGAAATTGCCCACGTTGGTATGTATGAAGATGAAGCACAGAAAAAAGGTTTTGATGTTAGTACTATTAAGATTGACTTTGAGCATGTAGACCGGGCAATTGCTGATGGTGAGACGGAAGGGTTTGTTAAAATACACCACAAAAAGGGTTCGGATCAGATTCTAGGTGCAACAATTGTGGCTCGTCATGCTGGTGAAATGATCTCGGAAGTGACTACGGCAATTGTCGGTAATTTAGGTTTAAGTAAGCTCTCTAGTGTGATTCATCCTTATCCTACTCAGGCGGAATGTATTAAAAAAGCTGCTGATGCTTATCGCCGTACGTTACTCACGCCGACTAGTAAGCGACTGTTGGGATTACTTACCAAGTTTTCCTAGTAGTTAGGTAATACTTTGCTCTCAGCATGCCTATGCCTATGCAGTAGCTTTACGCTACCACAAAAACTTGTATCCGCCGTCAACTACTAAATCATCAACTCACCTGACTAGGTGGGTTTAGTTTTTCTTGCCCCAAATTTGAGTCTGCAGGCGTATATTCCCTTGAGCAAGATGTATATTGCTCTGGTTCTTGGTAAACAATTGCTATTGCCGGGAACTTAAGACATTACCTATGCGTCTTAATGTCAAATTAAACTTATACATCTTTCAACTTTATAGAAGCTTTAAACAAGTAATAAGTCTCTTATCTTTTATTTAAAGATTTCATATTCAATTGGTATTGAAAGGTGTAAAAATATTTTTTGTGATTAAAAGTTAAACTCGCAAAATAACAACTATTTCTTAGATGTGACAGATATTTAACTGAACACCATACCTATCATTTAGTTTAGTAATAGCTAGAATAATGAGCAGAAAATGTTTGCGATATCTATAGATCTTACAGCAAAAATAATCTATTTTTCGCAAACTCAAAAAATAGTTTATCTGATTTTCAGGGGCAATTGCAGTTAGATAAATCATGGTTTATCTAACTAACATCTATTCCTTTACTGTTAATGTTTGTCTTTGAGGAGATAGAATGCCCACTTTTACTTGGACTGGAGCAGCTGCTGATAACTCCTGGAGTAATCCTGCAAACTGGGTTGATGAGCTTAATAACAATGCGGTGCCTGGAGAGTTGGACATTGCCATTGTCGATGTTGATGTCAACGTCACCACAGATGTTGATATCAACGTAACTCAATTGAACCTCCTTGCAGGCACCCTCAACTGTATAGGAAACACTAACTGGAGTGGCAATTTTGACGTTGCAGAGAATGCCGGCATTCAGTTGAATGGAGAAAGCTATACCTTTGGTGCGGGTGTCAACTTCACTGGCTTAGGCTTACTGGAAGTTGTCAGTGGAGAGTTGGAAATTGCTGACGAAGTTAGCATTAAGAGTAAGTTCAAGAGTAACGCCAACGGCAAAGTTAAAGTTAAAAACAAGCTTAAACTTGAAGGCGATAGCGAAATCAACGGCCAGTGTGAACTGGACGAAAATGCTAGCCTGGAGTTAATTGGCGAGAATCACATCCTAGCTGCTGGTAGTGACTTCATCGGTAATGGCACACTGGATGTCATCAGTGGCAACGTTAATGTTGATAGTGACATCAGCATTAAGAGTAAGTTTAAATCGAGCACTAACAGCCAACTCAATGTCAAAAGCAAGCTCAAGCTAGAGGGTGACAGTGAAATCAGCAGCCAGTGTGACTTGGCAGATAATGCCAGCTTAGAGTTAATTGGCCTGAATCACACCTTAGCTGCTGGCAGTGACTTCACTGGTAATGGCACACTGGATGTCATCAGTGGCAACGTTAATGTTGATAGTGACATCAGCATTAAGAGTAAGTTTAAATCGAGCACTAACAGCCAACTCAATGTCAAAAGCAAGCTCAAGCTAGAGGGTGACAGTGAAATCAGCAGCCAGTGTGACTTGGCAGATAATGCCAGCTTAGAGTTAATTGGCCTGAATCACACCTTAGCTGCTGGCAGTGACTTCACTGGTAATGGCACACTGGATGTCATCAGTGGCAACGTTAATGTTGATAGTGACATCAGCATTAAGAGTAAGTTTAAATCGAGCACTAACAGCCAACTCAATGTCAAAAGCAAGCTCAAGCTAGAGGGTGACAGTGAAATCAGCAGCCAGTGTGACTTGGCAGATAATGCCAGCTTAGAGTTAATTGGCCTGAATCACACCTTAGCTGCTGGCAGTGACTTCACTGGTAATGGCACACTGGATGTCATCAGTGGCAACGTTAATGTTGATAGTGACATCAGCATTAAGAGTAAGTTTAAATCGAGCACTAACAGCCAACTCAATGTCAAAAGCAAGCTCAAGCTAGAGGGTGACAGTGAAATCACCGGCAGTTTTGATCTCGCAGAGGGAGCTACGGTAGAGTTTTCTGGGGGAACGCACAACCTTGATAGTGGCACTGCCTTCACTGGTACTGGCTTGGTGAAAGTCACAGGAGGCATCTTCAATGTCAATGAAACGATTAACGTCGAGAAATTTGAACTGACAGGTGGTACTGTTGTTGGTCAAGACAAAATTATCGCCAATATCTTTGTTGAGAATTTTGGCTTAACCCTTGGTGAAGGGAAAGACAAGGCAATCTCTAACGAATTCCTGGAGGTTACCGATGTCAATGCTACCCCGGATCAAATTGTTTACACTCTGACTACCTTACCGGCTGAGGGTACTCTGTTACTCAACGGTGCCGCTTTGGGTGTTAATGGCACCTTCAGCCAAAGTGACATTAACAACGGTCTAGTGACTTATCAAGATGGCGATAGTGATGCCCCTGGCGACAGTTTTGGCTTCACTGCAACTGCTAATGGTCAAGAAATTACTAGCAGCAGTTTTGCCTTCACCATCGGTTCAGTTGCCGAGTTCCGAGATACGGGAACTGCTGGCATTTTTGCTTTTACAGAAACCAGCACCTCTGCCACACTGCAATTTAGCGTCGATACTAGCAGTATTCCTAGTCTCCACAACGAGATTGGCGTTTTCAACGTCGATGATGACCAAGGCACTATCGATGGTATTGCACCTGGTGAAGATGGTTATCTGCAAGCCGCCTTTAACAGAGCTAAAGTTATCAACTCAGTTCTTGCTAACAATCCCAACGGTTTCCAGGCTGTTGCTCGTCTGTTAGGGTTTGAATCAACTGACCGCTTAGGATTTTACCTAGTACAAGATGGCACTACGGATACAGTGCTAGCGGAGTTGGCTGGTGGGGGAACACCAGATAATGTCTCCTTCTCGACTTCTGGCAGTCTAGAGGTTGCTAACTTCTCTTCTACTGGTTTCACTCTACAGTGGTCAGAAAACGTAGCGATTAATGTTGAATCTGTAGTTGAAGACTCGACGCCCGGTACAGGAGTTCAAGGCGAAACGCAAGGCGAATTACTAGATTTACGTGATTTTACTGGTCAAGTTTCAGCTAGCTATACAGTCCATCGGGAAGCCGACTTCGACAATGTTGCTGGCTTTTATGTCGTACAAAATGAGCAGGGAGCAATCCTTGATGAGCTGACTGGCCAACTGGTTAATCCTGGTGATGAGGGTTATGGACAAATTGCCATCAGACAGCGCCTTGATCTAGAATTATCTGTCGAAAATCAGGGTACGGTCAATATCTCCAGTCAGTTGGATGCTGGTGTACTTTTGGCTCCGTTCCTCATGGTCGATGGTAGTCTGGATGATTTCCAGAGTTCTGGGTTTAGCCTGTCGCAGTCGAGTAGCGAAGTCTACTTTGCTTTCTTAGGAGCGAACTCGGATGGCGCTGACCACATTACTTTGCTGGGAGACAATCAGTGGGGCTTCGAGGATTTGCCCAGCGCTGTTAGTGATAAAGACTATAACGATCTTACTATCACTCTCAATCTGGCAGTAGCTTAAGCGATCGCTAATTGCTTATCCTCTTGAGGGTTTGAGCATTAATACCGAAGGGACACGATATATCGTGTCCCTTGCCTGTTTGTCGGGTTTAAGGAGTCGGTTCTCTTAAGGGAGCATTATTTAAGTCATGCCGCTGTTTAGACAACATTTGGTAAACCATGAGACGACCACGGTTGATACCGCCTAGGGGTCGGTGTTCTGGCAAAGAATGCCAAGGAGTATAAGCAAGATTTTCACAGAACTTCATTTGCTCATCAGAATCAAAACTCTGAGGAGGAATTTTAATAGTTGCTACCTTGATATAAGGTGAATTCCATCTAATCGTTGGATTTTCAATCGGCATTTTTACTGGGTCAGTCTGTAACTGAACCATAAAATCAAAACAAGCTTCTTGGTTCTTTAAATACTCGACCATTGCCTCCCTAAGGTAATTTTTTGACTTGAAGAAAGGTTTGATTTTTTGGGAAGTAGTGGTTGGTCTTGCCGAAAACTGAATTGCTTGCTCTCCTAGCTTATAAGGCGTAGTACTCCAGTATTGAACTAGTAAAGGATTAACAACCTTTTGTACAGCAGTTGCCACAAGAATATATAATTCCCGCAAACGCCATTGAACAGGATTAAAGCTGGGAAAGAAAAACTTGAGCGGAAATCGAGACTTTTGCAATGCACTAAAAAACTCAACGTAGTCTGGTATGTTGCCAATAAAAAAAAGTGGGTAGTTGATCATCAAAAAGTCTTGGGTTTTCTGTTCGTCATCCAACAACTTTTCACCATCCACCTCCATCAGTTTAACTGCCATCCCCCGCCCATCCAATTTGGTATCATCCTGCTCTCTGCTATTAGAGAAGCGAATCCAAGTGGGGAAACTACGTGGCTCTCGAAAAACACCAACTCTGAGATTTTCTGGTAGGTTATCTTCAACAATAAATTCTGCCTTGACACAACCATGATGTTTAGGATGCTGGGCTCGTGGTACTGGTTTCTTCTCTGTTTCCAGAAATGATTTAATGTGAATATCAGTAATTTTCTGGAAAGCTTCTTCCTCGCCAGGGACAGCATGTTCCTTGCCAAGTTCTAGTTTTTCTAGTGGGTTTTGCATAGGTTTCTCCTGAAAGGTTGAAGTTACTTAAATAGACATCAAGTAACGAAATGCCCTAATACCTGGCAAGAAAAAGTAAGCCCCCCCACGAACCACAACAAATTCTGGAAGACCAGTTAAACGCTTTCTGACTGGTGTTGCTTGTTCCGTAAAGGTGACCTCTAAGCCTAAATCTCCAGGATGGCGATCGCCAATTAAAGGATCGGTATCACTGTACATACCACTAAATTTCGGGTTGTTAATCCAGGTTTGCTGGACGAACTCAAATTGCCGAGCAATATTGGCATTGACGCAGATGAAGTGTAGCCCCCGTTCTCCTGAACTGTCGCCCTTGAGTAGTTCCTGCGGTTCCAGTGAGGCAGCTATCGGTTTACCATAGGTACGACCCCGGCGGAGCAGCCGATGTGTTTTATTAACGGCGATGGATTTCTCTGTGCCTGGTTTGGGGTCTAGGGAATCACGGGGATTGGAACGGCGAATATGAGCACCTAAAGGACATTTCAAGCCGTGGGGGTCTAGGTGATGATAGGCAAAATCATTGTTATTTTCTAAGGATGGGTCATCTTGGTCTGGTGATGTTACCAGGGGTGTACCGCTTGGCCATCTTCCCACTATTTTCGATGCTAATTTGAGACTAGCTTCGGGGTTACTGGTGCCTTCCTGTTCTTGGGTTACTTTGTCCAGAAAATGCCAGAATTCTTGGACTTTTTGACCAAGTTGTCTAAAAACAAGATAGCTGCCGTTGCGCCCCAGATCGTGGTTACCAGAACCTTCTGAATCTTCGGGTAGAATACTCTGCTGGTCTTGTTGGGCCTTCACCATGGGTCTTTCTGTATACAGCCCGTACTCGTTAGGGTAACCAAGAATAAATTCTCCAGCTTTGACCGTATTATCTGGCGATCCGACCCTGCTGAGTCCTTCAATAGTCGGTTGCGATACGCCGTCTCGAAAGCCAAAGTGTTCCCGAAATCTGCCCTCTTCGTCCATCAAAGTAAAGGTTTCTAGTTTCAGGATTTCCTCAACGCCTCCACTAGCAAAGTCTTGGGCGTAAGCTTTGTAGAAAGTAGCAAGTTTGGCTTGATCAGTGGCATAAAGCATCAGTAAGATATCTACTGATGTCGTGTTGGGACCACCCCACTCCCACAACTCAGGGGCACTTTCTCCGTGATCTCCCAGAATGCGACGGCGATAGGGTTCACTCATACCCTCCCGAAATTCAGGGGAGAACGTGGTCAAAATTTGCTCGTTTAAGCCTAAGCTTTTTAAGCCTTCGTAGGTGAAGGCTATGTTGAGGCAGGTTTCTGATGGTCTCTCTTGACTATTTTGGAGTTGAGGGGCTAGGGTACTAAGCCACTGCTTAGCTGCTTTGGGGTTCTCAATCTTTAGTAATACGAAACGAGCAGCGAGAAGCTGAGAATACCCACGTACGATCAGCCCTTGAATATCGTTGAGTTCGAGGGTGGACATAGCGCTAGTAGTTCTTAAGAATTTAACGGGATATGTAGCATCTTCTTGGTCTGGAAGTTTGGCTCAAAATCGGCGTAGCCACTCCTCTGTTTCTGGTTGGTTGAGGTGTTGGGAAATTCCGGCGCGAATCTGGGCGTTGTTACCAATATTTACAGCCGTAAGTTGGGGGTAGGCGGTATACCAAACCTGCGTAACAATCTGGTGTTGGCGAATAAAGGCTTTGAAGGCTTGCTCATCTTTAGCACCATCCAAAACCAGCCAACGGGTTTTGGGATAGCCAACGCCATTGCTAAAGACAGCATTCAATCCCCAGGCAACTTTGTTAATAAAGTCGTTCATGTAGCTTTCTAAGCTACCGTCGTAGTTGCTGCAAAACAACAAACGTCGCCCTTCATCGATGATGATCCACCGGGCAAAGTGGATGGTGTCCACGCCGTCTAGGCTAAGTAAGTCAATACCTGCCAGGTTGCCTTTATTGAAGATATGTCGGCAGGTAAAATTAACTAGCCAGAGGAGTACCCTGACCGTGATCTGCCGAAACCAACCGGGCTTGATCAAGCCAACGGCACTAAATTGATTTTGCACCACGTGGTCTTCGCGAAGGGCAAGATTACCTCTTTCTTGCTTGCTCAACCTTAAGTCATTCTCCTGGGCATCTTTGGTTTCCTTATAGCGCAGGATGGCAAAGAATATCGGAGAAATCAGCAGGAAAGTAGGTAATAAAGCCAGTATGAGTAGAGTACCGAACAGGAAATGCAGCGTTTCCTTAACTCGCCACACCAAACTGGGTTCTGCGGCCGGATTCTCGGCCCAAGTTAGAGTTTTCTCTCCTCTGATCAAGTCCTGGATTGCCTTGCGAATATCCTTCGTACTCCAATCCCACCAGCGATGTTTTGTTTGTTGCTGATCTAGAAAGCTTTCAATTTGGTCGCGTAGTTTGGCTTCTTGGTGAATCTGCTTTACAGGACGACCAACGGTGTTAACGTAGAAGGCTTGGCTTTTAATCTGATGAGCGCGAAGATAGGCTAAGCGACTTTGCCTAGTCCTTTCACCCGCAATCGGATATCCTTCACAGTGACTAAAGATCTGATCTATGCTTTCCCCTACCACCTCAACGAGTTCTTGAAGATGTCCTTCTAAAGGTGCATCAATATTGCTGGAAAAGACTAGGCTAGGTCTAAGGATGTTTCCTTTAAGGTCTTTTGCTTCTTCGAGAATCAAAAATCGCGCAAAGTGAATCTTACTCAGCTTTGCCAAGGGAATAATTTTATTTTGTCCGATATCTTCGCTAATTAAACCCAACAAATGCTTGAGAGCATTGATCTCTCTCAGTTTGATCTTAGCGATTACTGTCAGTGCTACTTGATGTGTCATAGAGCCACCTAGATAAATGCGGCATTGTATTCATCAATTCACGCTAATCTGGAGCATTATTTAAAATTCCAGGATGAAATTGAGTAGCCGTGTTTTTCCCCAGTAGGCATTGCCTAGATAAAGACACGGTGCAACCTCTCGTATTTCGTCTCTAATTTGTTGAGCGACAAATGATGTTTTAGAGTAGTCCAGAATGATCGATTGTCCATCACTAACCCAGCTATCTCCCATGTAGATTTGAGCTTTGATTAAATGAATCTGGAAAGGGGTAATCTTATTGAGCAAGTACTGTTGCTCTCGATGAAAGACTTTGCCCCGCCAAGCTATCGACTTAATCAGGGAGGAGAGACCATTACTGAAAGATGCTCCAGGAGCAATAATCGCTGTACCCTGGCTATCACCGTCAGGGATTGTACCCGGAAGACTGTTTCTATACAGTTCATCCAGTTCGGCTTGCGACATTCTCATCATATCGGCTGTGGTAACAGTCATTTATTATTGCCTCATTTATTTGAGTTTAAGTTAATCAATCTATTCTGAATCACCGCTCATTTAGTCAGATATATTCTATATTCTGCGATTTTTAAAGACTTGACAGTACCCTTAAGGGTGATCTCACTTTAGGGATTACCAGAAATAATAGTGACAGGAAGCGGTACTCACCATTCCAAGATCAGCAATCATAATTGGGCAATATCTCGCACCTTAGCTTTGCCCTCAATCTGACTCCAAGTCAGGAGTTACTTGACTATGTAACCAATCTTAAACTTTTAATTCGTGACCTACAATAGTGATACCTCATTACTTTGAGGATTTCCGTAAACTTCAAAAAAGTACAAGCTTAATAATGAAAATCTTTGATGTCACAACGCTGCTACCCAAGCAATAGTCGATTCTGCAAAAATAGAAAAATAGTTTGACGAAAATAATTATTCTTTACGGTTTACGAAATGTTACAAACTTCCGGTTTATTTGTTACTAGAGGTGAGGTCTAACAAAAGTTACATCTTGTCAAAAATATTCAGTAAAAACTTCTAGCTTACCAAAGGAGAGTTGAATAGTGCTAAAATTTTTGACTTCAGTCCTAGAGAATACATTTCCTTGGCATAAACTGCCCGTACCCCTAGCACTGCTAGAATTAATTAAGTTCCGCGACGACCTGCGGGAAAAAAATCTCCACGATACGTCAAAGTTGCCCACAGAAGCGGAACAACCAGCGCCAAGTCCTGGCGATCGCCATTTAGTTACTCGAACCGCAGATGGGAGTTTTAATGACCTTCAAGACCCCAAAATGGGGATGGCGGGTAGTCGCTTCGGACGTAATGTGCCGCTTGAATACGCCTATCCCAACGAAAAGAATTTACTAAACCCCAATCCGCGCAGCGTTAGTCGGGTGTTGATGACGCGAGATGAATTTGTACCAGCTACTACCTTAAATCTACTAGCTGCAGCCTGGATTCAATTTCAGACCCACGACTGGTTTTCTCATGGCAGCAACCAGCCAGATCATAAAATTCAGCTTCCCTTAGAAGCAGATGACCCCTGGCCAGAGGAATATCGACCTCTGGAAGTCAAAAAAACCTCAACAGATGCCACACGTACCGATGGCAATAAACAAGGACCACCAACATATATTAACCATGTCACCCACTGGTGGGACGCCTCACAAATCTATGGCAGCAACCAGGAAACCATTGATAAACTACGTACCCACGTAGACGGAAAAATGATCATCGGTGAAGACGGCTTATTGCCCGTCAACCCAGAAAATGGCATTGATTTAGCCGGATTTGATGATAACTGGTGGGTTGGGCTGAGTCTGTTGCATACTCTTTTTATCAAAGAACACAATACTATTTGTGAGCATCTCCAACGCGAATATCCCGAATGGAAAGACGACGAACTTTTCAACCATGCACGATTAATTAATGCGGCTTTGCTGGCCAAAATTCATACTGTTGAATGGACTCCCGGCATTCTGGGGCATCCTGCTTTGCAAATAGCGATGAGTGCTAATTGGTGGGGTTTATTGGGTCAGCAAACCAAGAAAATTTTCGGGCATATTGGCGATACTGAATTGCTTAGTGGCATCATTGGTTCTCCGAAAGATCACCATACTGCTCCCTACTATCTCACGGAAGAATTTGTATCTGTGTATCGGATGCATGCCCTAATGCCAGATGAGTTTGAATTTTATTCAGTTAAAGATGGCAAATTTTTGCTTAAGGAAAATCTTTTTGAGGTTTCCGGTAAGCGAAGTCGGGCTTTAGTAGAAAAGCTGGAGATGCCGGATTTATTCTACTCCTTTGGTATTACTCACCCCGGAGCAATTACACTGCACAATTACCCGCGCTTTTTGCAACAGTTAGTTAGGGATAATGGCGAAGTTTTTGACTTAGCTGCTGTTGATATCCTCCGAGACCGAGAACGGGGCGTTCCTCGCTACAATGATTTTCGGGAACTTATCGGCCGGGGTAGAGTTACCTGCTTCGAGGAAATTACTGATAAGCCACAATGGGTTAAGGAACTGCGCCAAGTTTACAACAACGATATCAATAGTGTAGACCTCATGGTTGGCATGTTTGCCGAAAACCCACCAGAAGGCTTTGGTTTTAGTGATACTGCTTTTCGGATCTTCATCCTGATGGCCTCTCGTCGGCTGAAAAGCGATCGCTTTTTTACTAACGACTACAGGGCAGAAGTTTATACCCAATTTGGTCTTGACTGGATAGACAATAACGGTATGTTAACCATTCTCAACCGACACTATCCCACTCTAAGTCCTGCCTTATTTGGTGTCGAAAATGCCTTTGCTCCTTGGCGACGTTTGGGAGCGTCTGTCAAATGAGTTAGAGAACTTTAGTACTAAGAAACATGGTGGCGGTAAGTGGCTTGATCAGGAGACAACCGCCTTAAATCTAAGGTCGCTAATGTCAACGGAATCAGGAATAGTTGTCAGTGAACAATAAAACAAGTAATAACTGATAGCAACCCTTTGCCGCCACTTTATTAACGGGATATCAAACAATGAAAGAAATTAGTAAGTTTTGGTCGGGTGCTTATGAACTACCACCTTTGCCCGCAGATTACGAATCCTGGAGTGCTTCTAAAAAACAGGACTTTCTTTGGCAAGAGAGGATTTTAAAATCTCAATATGATCAACTGCCACCTCTAGAAAAAATTGATGTTTTAGGTTTATTTGTAACAATTTTAAGCATCAAAATGGATCGTTTAGCTGATGAAGCTCCTCGTAAGTGGAAAAAAGCTATTCATGCCCACGGAAGTGTTGCCAAAATCAAGTTTGTGCCTGCTACTAATAGCCCTTTTACTGGTTTATTTAAGGGAGCTGATTCTGGTCTATTACGCTTATCAGTAACTGCTGATCCAGCAGATAGAGGTTTTGCTCCTGGTTTGGCACTCAAGCTTTTTGTTGATGGCAAGCCTTCCGAAAATTTCTCTGCTTTAGTTTCGTTATCGGGTCAAGGGAATAACTATAACTTTTTTGCTCATGAATTATCTAATATAGTTTCTGAAGAAAAAAGTGTAGGGCCTAAACTGATTAACTTAATTTTTAGTCGAGTCAGCAAATTTCCTAGAAAATTGTATTTGCAGGGTTTTGGACAAGTTGACCAAAAGGGTAATCAGGAGACCAATCCTAATTATCCTTATCGCCTTTTTCTCGCACCCAATCCTGATCTCCAGTTTCCGGAAAGCCCACCCCACGACTTTAGAAATGACCTGGCTACCATTCCCTCTGGAACATTATTATTCTCAGTTTATGCTGTAAATCCTCAGCAAGTTGGAGATGATGCGGCTAATAAAGTTGCTGATGCTGTGGAACAGTCTGAATACCGCCAAAAAGCTGAATTAATTGGGCAGATTGTCACAACGTCTGAGTTTGTTTCTTCGTTTTATGGTGATAGTTTGTTGTTCTTTAGACACCAGCGTTTTGCTAATCGATAGTTTGTGATTTAGTGGCGGGAGTCGAAGTTGCAGCAGGCAGTGGAGAGCACTCAAAAACATCTATACATTTATAATTGTGAATAGGGGACTTGAGGTTTTGAGTGCGCGGCTAGGTAGGTGTTTTTTCCAGCTAGTGGGAAAATATGCTTGAATCGCCCTCTGGCTGGTAATTTGAACCTCTCGATCCTAAAAATTCTGCCGCGCAATAGCTAAAATGCTTAATGTATATGGGTTAAAGCTGATATTTCTGATCAGGTCTTGCCGAACCCTAAGCCTGAAATGCTATAATTTTTCTCAGGCGCGCAATCGTACCTTGAAAACTAAATACAGTGAAGGTTTCAGGAGTCCGGCCTCGAAATTACCTATAATCCCTATTAGGGATTGAAACGCCTCAGGGACACCGAGAGCGGCTAGAACTAATAGCTCGAAATTACCTATAATCCCTATTAGGGATTGAAACATTGGCTTCAAAGCGCTTTATTGATGCCTCGACCTCGAAATTACCTATAATCCCTATTAGGGATTGAAACTGATTCGAGATATCTTTAGGTGTTGTTGAGATTGCCTCGAAATTACCTATAATCCCTATTAGGGATTGAAACTGCTGTTTGGCCCCTGGTAGCCGCCAGGGGCTAAACTCGAAATTACCTATAATCCCTATTAGGGATTGAAACGATGTAGAGTGTCCCCGAATCTCTCGATTGAAGCTCTCGAAATTACCTATAATCCCTATTAGGGATTGAAACGAATAAGTAAACTATGCCACAGCTAACTGAACCTCTCGAAATTACCTATAATCCCTATTAGGGATTGAAACTCAAAATTAGGACTTTGCTTAATGGTGTTGTCGTAGATCTCGAAATTACCTATAATCCCTATTAGGGATTGAAACATTAATGAAGCTACTGGAGAAGCTTATGCGACTGCTCGAAATTACCTATAATCCCTATTAGGGATTGAAACATCAACCAAGATGATGATCTAAGGTTGAATCGCGGCGCCTCGAAATTACCTATAATCCCTATTAGGGATTGAAACTCCAGTAGCTTATGTCTAGTCGAGTGCACATTTTTTCTACCTCGAAATTACCTATAATCCCTATTAGGGATTGAAACAGGGAGGTTCTGGGATGCTGTGCCAGCAAAGAAAAAATCTCGAAATTACCTATAATCCCTATTAGGGATTGAAACTATGGCTTTCTCCAGTTCATCGAGATATTTCAATACCTCGAAATTACCTATAATCCCTATTAGGGATTGAAACCCATCCAATAAATGGACTCGCCAGTCGGGCTAAACTCGAAATTACCTATAATCCCTATTAGGGATTGAAACCTATTGGATCGCTCATGGGTGCCAGAGGATGTAATTCTCGAAATTACCTATAATCCCTATTAGGGATTGAAACACATTATTTGACAACAGAGAAGTAGCGCCAAAACTCTCGAAATTACCTATAATCCCTATTAGGGATTGAAACCTGAGGTTCTGAAAGCGAATCTCATAGACATTTACTCGAAATTACCTATAATCCCTATTAGGGATTGAAACACGCCAGAGGGTAAGGATACCTACTATCAGCTAAACGGCTTGATAACTCGAAATTACCTATAATCCCTATTAGGGATTGAAACTACTGTTATTTATTTGCCCCTTCACGCCGCTCATTGTCTCGAAATTACCTATAATCCCTATCAGGGATTGAAACCTGGGGTGGCTTCGACTACTTGGCTGTGAATTTCTCGAAATTACCTATAATCCCTATCAGGGATTGAAACCCTAAATATCGCAAGTGTGGCATCGTGGCGCTTGTTCCTCGAAATTACCTATAATCCCTATCAGGGATTGAAACATGGTATGGGCAAGGGCTTTGAATCCATGGATAACTCGAAATTACCTATAATCCCTATCAGGGATTGAAACGGGAGAGAAATTAGCCACTAAGGCGCGGTTGATTCTCGAAATTACCTATAATCCCTATCAGGGATTGAAACGAGCCGCTTCCTTTTGACACTGCCCGACCTTCCCCTCGAAATTACCTATAATCCCTATCAGGGATTGAAACAAATAAGATATACGACCAAGGGAAAAACATCATGATTTCTCGAAATTACCTATAATCCCTATCAGGGATTGAAACACGGATTACCCCCAAAAGTGTGACGGATTGGTGACGGCTCGAAATTACCTATAATCCCTATCAGGGATTGAAACTTTATCTAGTAACTGCTTGAGTTCTCCTAAAAAAGGATGGTTCTCGAAATTACCTATAATCCCTATCAGGGATTGAAACATCTCACTGTCTCGCGGCTTAGATTTGGGCTTTATCTCGAAATTACCTATAATCCCTATCAGGGATTGAAACAGAAGGAATCGGCTCAACATGCCGTCGGGGTCTTGCTCGAAATTACCTATAATCCCTATCAGGGATTGAAACATGATATCTGGACTCTTTTGTGTCCCATCGCTTCTCGAAATTACCTATAATCCCTATTAGGGATTGAAACAGAGAAAATGCCCTCATGAGAATCTAACTCTCGCTCTCGAAATTACCTATAATCCCTATTAGGGATTGAAACGACTAATGCCTTCATACTCACTACCTACTCACCAGACTCGAAATTATCTATAATCCCTATTAGGGATTGAAATTACGAGAAAAATAAGTAATATACCCACCATTAGGGCGAGGATAACTAACCTTGCCAATAGTGCCAGCACTACCCATTTGATGACAACAAGCATCTAGTGAACCTGGGAGTAAATCAGGCATTGCTTCATGCAACTGACTCAAAGAAACTGGGTCATTTTGATGACTAAGAAAATCTAACACTCGCTCTCGAATATTGAGCGAAGTATTGGTATAAAGTAACTCTTCAACGGCAGTTAAGGCAGTCTCCGGAACCGTAACACAGGAGTAGGGATGATTTTCTAGTAGAGACTCCAATTCAACAATCCACACCGTCGAAAGTCCTGGTACATGACTAGCAATACCCTGAATGTACCCAGTAGTAGCACCCTCTCTTCCCATAAACCCCAAATCAATACATACTCGCTGGCGGGGAGGATAAGTGTAGTGTGGAGTTATAGAAGTTTCTGTCTTTTGCATCTTTATCAACAACACCCATTAATATTGACATACTTTAACACTCCCGTAAGTCCAGCTAGACTGCAAGCTTCTCAACTAATCTAGTTACAGCAGTGCATCAGTGTGTTAGGTTGTATTCACTAATAAAGTATCTCCCATCAAAAATTAGAGCAGTGGGTGCGGCATAACCTCATTAGCCTAAGTGTTAGACTGCAAATCCGGTACAACTAATAGTTATACCGATGGATTGTGGGTGCAGCTAGCATTGGTATTTTATCTATTTGTTTTATGAACTATTTATGAATAAAGCACTGCAATTTGCCTTCCCTTTACTGGTAAGTTGTTTCACTTTTTCCGGTGTCGCCCAAGCTTTACCTGACATGACATCCGATGCCCTTGATGCTTGGTTCCAACGCAATCGCTCGATTGAAATAGCAAATGGCACTGCTCGCTTGTCCGTCTTTTTCAATGCCCAAGGCAATGTTGAAACAGAGATAATTGACTACCGCCCAAAATGCTATCTCTCTCCTGACTGTTTTGGAACAGTACTTTTTCAAAAAGTGAATAGTTCAGGTGGACAAATTGAGGGAGGGGCTATTTCAAGTGGAGACAATCTCATCAAAAATTTTTGGGGGCAAAACATTTTAGATGATTTCAAAACGTCAACACTCGTAGAAACTGTCTCTGATAGCGGTCCAAAAAGATGGTATCAGGGTAAATTATACAACTACGAGACATGGCATTATACAGACCAGACAATTGTCCATTTTGGTGTTGTATCTAAGAAATCTGCTCAGGCTAAACGGATTCAAGAATATAAATTATGCATCACAGATCCAACTAGTTGTGACCCCTAACTAGTGACCTTACACGAGACAATTTTGGAACGATTTGAGCTTATCAAATAGAAATGTTGACGCTCTTAACTTTTCTATTAAGTGAATCACCGAACGATAAAATTATGCAACTCATCAAATCTGCGACAGCACTCGCTATTGCTTCTCTGTCTATATTTTCAACACCTGTCCTTGCTCAAACAAACCAAGAACAATGGGTAGACTTTGGTAGAACCAATGGCGGTGAAACACTCAGGTTAAACGAAAAAAGCATTGAGTTTGAGATGATGCTGACTGACGATTCTCTCAACAATGAAGATGGATTCTATGACGACTTACCAAAAATAAAAGTTGTGGCATTTGATTACAGCATTGGAGGCAGGAAAAGAAGTGCATACACCAAATCCTGTAACAGTGGCAATTTGGCTGCTAACCCAAACTGGAAAACCTTCACTACTTTTATAGACTATTGGCCTCAATATTTTCTGGTTGAAGCTGACAGTGTTGCTAGCCAGAAAATGTTACAACGGGTTTGTACTTTAAGTTTGTATGAACAATAATTGAGCAAAAAATGAAAATGATAGAATCTCTGTACCGTAGACTTGGCTTAACTGTTTTAGCTAGTATTACTTTATTGAGCGTGGCATTTCCTGTTTCTGCGGAAGTTCTAGAAATCAAGTTACGCCAAAACATGTCATATCAGGATGCAAAAACTTTACTGGTAAATGCAGGTTGGCAGTATGCGAGTTTACCAGCTTATGGCTATCGTGAAACCGATCAAAAAGTCATCTCAGAGTGCTTCGGAGAAGTCAAAATTTGTAATGAGTATCCCGAACTATCAGCATGTAGTGGTCAAGGATATTGTAAGATGTCATTCTCTGACCACTTTGGTAATGTTTTATCGGTGACAACTTACGGGTCACTTACGAGTAAAGAGCTTCTTGTCATTGGTTGGAGCCTGAGCTCGGAAGAAGCCGATATCAGGGAATCGCGCTAGTAGTATTAACCTGCTGACCTCAATCAACTACTCACCAGGTGGCGCAGCAGAAGCTAAAGCTGTGGAGCCCTTAGACAATACGGAGAGGACTACAGTTTTACGTCACAGCCATGGGCTAGTCGAAGGGGTATCTGGATTCTCGGTTTTAAGAAACACTAAGGATTGCAGCATTTCTAGCACTTAAGCTGTTACAAGTGATACCCAACCCCCAACTGGGTTGATTGCGAGATTTCAAAGTTTTATTAACCATGACAACAAAAAAGCCTCAATATGTGCTTTCTTTAGACCTTGGCACCACAGGCAACCGCGCTATTCTTTTCAATTCTGAAGGAAACGTCGTAAGTCAAGAGTATAAGGAACTAACCCAGCATTACCCCCAACCTGGCTGGTTAGAGCACGATCCTGAGCAGATTTGGCGAGATACTCGCCTGGTAATGTATGAGGCATTGGGTGATGCAGATATTTCCGCCTCACAAGTAGCCGCAATTGGTCTAACAGTTCAACGGGAAACCTGCCTGCTGTGGGATAAAACCACAGGCAAACCCCTACATAATGCGATCGTTTGGCAAGACCGCCGTACCTCTGCCGTGTGTCGTGAGTTAATTGAGCAAGGTTATGCCCAAAAAGTTCAAGAACATACAGGACTAGTTCTGGATGCCTACTTTTCTGCCACAAAACTAGCTTGGCTGCTGGATTGGGTACGGCAGAACCAACCTGATACTAACCTGGATAACGTTTTAGCTGGCACAATCGATACCTGGGTTCTCTGGAATTTGACGGGAGGGCAAGTCCATGCGACAGACCACAGCAATGCTAGCCGCACCATGTTGATGAATCTGGCTAAAGGGGACTGGGACACGGAACTTTTAGATTTATTCGGTATCCCTGCCCAGATGATGCCCCAGATTAAGCCGAGTATGGGCATGTTTGGCAATACTGACCCTGACTTGTTGGGAGCTTCGATTCCCATCACTGCTATCTTCGGTGACCAACAGGCAGCACTGTTTGCTCACGGATGCGATCGCCCCGGCTTGTTAAAATGCACCTACGGCACTGGCTGCTTCTTGGTCGCCCAGACAGGCAAAGAAATGACGCGATCGCAAAATCGACTGCTCTCAACGGTAGCTTGGAGCAAAGCAGGGCCAGAGGGTGCCATTGATACCAACTACGCCCTAGAAGGAGCCATGTTTACCACAGGAGCCTGCATTCAGTGGCTGCGGGATGGTATCAAGCTGATCAACTCGGCACCAGAAACAGACGCATTAGCGCGTCAGCTAGAAGACACAAATGGTGTCTACTTTGTACCAGCTCTGAGTGGCTTGGGTGCACCCCACTGGGATATGAGTGCTCGTGGTGCATTCCTCGGCATTACAGGAGGTGTTCAACGAGAACACATGGTTAGAGCTGTCCTAGAATCGATCGCCTATCAAGTTAAGGAAGTGGTAGATGCGATGAACAAGGACGGTGATACGGCAATTGCTCGCCTTAAAGTCGATGGTGGTGCCTCTCAGAATGATTTCTTGATGCAGTTCCAGGCAGATGTTCTCGGCATCCCAGTTGAGCGTCCTGCCTTCATTGATGCTACTGCCCAGGGAGCTGCGTTTGGTGCTGGTTTAGCCGTGGGCTTCTGGGAAGATTATGACCAGTTGGTGGCGACAAGCAAGGTGGGCAAGGTTTTTGAGCCAGGAGAGGGTGCGGCGACAGCCCAGGGCAATTTTGTGATGTGGCAAAAAGCTGTAGAACGGGCTAAACAATGGACTGATTGATAGTCATTAGCTCGCCATAGAGCTTAAGAGCGATCGCTTCTTCTCATCCCAGGTTAGCTAGGGAAACAATACTTGATTTTCTACTGTCTTGAGATCTGTAAGCAAGCGATCGCTATTTAATAAATGCTTGCATCAAATAAGGCTTTTAGATAAAAATCCGGAAATTACTTGCTTGGTTTCGTAAAAATCATTGTATTCAGCATCAGCAATATTAAAAATATTTATTTCCTAAACTTGCTAACTACAAATGAAAATTAGTAGAAGATTTTTCCTTGGTTTTGTTTCCGCGATGACCTACGGATTATATGCCAAGGGCAATGCTCAATCGCTGCTGAGACCTTCTAGTAGCAAAATTGTGATTAATCAAGTGGGTTATTGTCCCGGAAGAACCAAAGCTGCTTTCCTGATTAATCTAGACAATCCTACAAGCAACCAAGTCAAAATACTTGATGCAAAAACGCGCAAAACTGTTTTTGTTACCCAACTGGGACAACCTTTAAAAGATTCAGCAAGTCAAGACCTGATCCAAACTGTTGATTTTACTGATTTTAATCAAGAAGGTAGCTATTACCTCAAACTAGGTAATCTTGAGTCCTCTGTTTTCCCAATTGGCAGGAAGATATATCAAGATGCCTTTACCAAGCTGCTGCGTTCTTATTATCTGCAAAGATGCGGCGTTGCTATTAATGATCCCGTTACTGGCATTAATCATCCTCCCTGCCATTTAAGCGACGGCATTATTGCTCATCAAGACAACTTTCATCAAGCTGGTGAGTCATTATCTGCCACAGGTGGTTGGCATGATGCTGGGGATTTTGGCAAGTACGTCGGCCCAACGGCGGTGACTGTTGGTCGCTTGTTAAGTTTATATGAGCAATATCCCAGCTTATTTAGCGATCGGCAACTAACTATTCCTGAGAGTGGTAATGGTAGACCAGACTTACTGGACGAAGTCAAGGTGGGACTGGACTGGATGCTGAAAATGCAAAGGAGGGACGGTGCTGTCTACCGCAAGTTGTCGGGGAAAAACTGGCCCGGGGAAATTATGCCCAATGAAGACACACAGCCCAGGCTTGTCTATGGTATCTCCACACCAGAAACTGGCAAGTTTGCTGGGGCAATGGCAATGGCAGCAAGAGTTTATGCTCCCATAGATTCAGGTCTTGCTCAAAATTATTTGCAAGCAGCCCGGAAAGCTTGGGATTTCCTGCAAAGGCAACCCTCAATGAAAGTGGATTGGTTTGAAGGGGATGATAGTGGTTCTGGTAAGTACCTAGCCTCGGAATGGGATCCGGAAGAGTCCTTAAAAACGGATCAAGACGACCGTTTATGGGCAGCAGCGGAACTGTTGATCACCACAGGCGAGGATACTTTTGAGCAATACTTGTCTGAAAATCTACCCACCTTTGACTATACTCTGTTTGAATGGAAGGACCCTTCACCACTGGCAATGAGTAACTATTTAATGCGAACTGGTGGTAAAGGTTCAGAAGACCTGAAGCAGCAAATTAAGCAGAAATTAATCGGACGGGCGGATGCTTTGCTGCAAAAAGTTAACCGCAGTGGCTATCGTTTGGCTATTGATAAATTTGTCTGGGCATCTAATAAGATGGTAGCCGAAGAGGGAATTACTCTGTTTTATGCTTATCAACTAACTGGCAACAAAGACTACTTAAGAGCAGCCTCTGACCAGGTAGATTATTTACTGGGAAGAAATCATTTTAATCTCTCCTTTGTTTCTAGTGTAGGCACTAATGCAGTACAGCATGTTCATCACCGGATCGCCCGTGCAAAGAGAGTAGTTATCCCAGGTCTATTAGTCGGTGGCCCTAATACGGATGCACAAGATGATATTGCGCCTAAAAGTTTGGGTCCTCTGAGTTACGTAGACGATGAGCGGTCTTATGCTACTAATGAATATGCAATTGATTACAATGCTTCCTTAATTGGATTGATGGGGATGCTGATCGGAGAAGCTTAACTGGATGCCCAGAAAATAAGGTAAGCTCTCTTAAGAGGAACTTGATTAATCAGGTCAGTAAACCTGTGGCAGCTTTTTCAGTTCGATAAATAATAACTTCACCAAGTCTTCACATTAAATTCACCGAAGCTAAATAATAAAACTCCTTTCAGAATTCATAATGTAGTTAATAGATTCATACACCCGACGTGACCGCCCTCAGCTACCCACTGAGGGTTTTCGCTTTTATAGACATTAAGTAGCACCCCTACTTAATGGAGAGGTGCAGATTCTTTCCTCAAAGTTTTACAGAAGCTTCTGCAAAACTCAACTATTAAAATATTTTCAGGCTTGGTGAAGATAGTTCTTAGTGATTTGCCGATATAGACGAATCTATAGCCTAAGTTTACGAGCAGATCTTTTTGCTGAATCAATATTAGTATTGAGGGCAGTTCGCTAAACTTTGCGATTCCCCTGAGATCAAAATAACTTTAAATTTGCCCAAGTTTCTTCATAACTTAGGATAGAAAATCAAACTGGCGCTTTTTCCACATTTTCTTAAATACTTTCTCTGCATCTACATCATTGTGAGCCAAAGCAATTAGAAGGTAATAAAGCACGTCACCTACTTCTTCTTCTATGTGTTTTTTGTCTCCGTTGCCCAGCTTGTAATCTTTACAAGCCATGATTACCTCAGCCGCCTCTTCGCCAATTTTTCTCAAGATTTTGTCGTCACCCTTACGCAGTATTTCCTCAATATGGGGATGGCTTAATTTCCCTTCACGACAGTCGTTAATTATCTTAACCGTTTCCTGTAGATTGGGGTTCTTCACTGATTGATGCTCCTTAGCTACTAATTTGTTCTCAGGGGTTTTCTCAAGCCTATATTCCGTTCTCAAAGTGTTACTCCTCGATAATTTCCTTGAACAATATAGCCGAAATTTACACAAATAATAGTTCACTAACGTCAAACATCACAAAAAGTCAATGATCTTTAATTAAGCAGGAAAGATGATTATTGATTAATAAAGAAAATCGCTGTAGTGCTTGCCGAAGCTTTTGCTCATACCGACTCTAACCCATAGTCTAGTCTCTCCTAAAAAAGACTAGGTATGTCCTGGAAGGAAGGGGAAATTTGGCAGTAAAAAAAGCCTCTACCGTTGATACTTCAATAGTAGAGACTAATAGTTAGCCTTAGTGAGGGAAATAGACAACTAGTTTAAGTGACCATCAACCAGGTTGAATTCAACTTAACGAACAAAGCTTTGAGAAGTTTCCTTAGTTGACAATTTGCCTACTGGCACTGTGCAGCGTCTGTTGGCTTCGAGTTAAGTATTGACCACGGTTTTTTCCGAGTTTTCCATCTCCGGCATTTCTTCGTCAGTTAGATTAGCCAAATCTTCAGTAGGCGTTGTTTGTACCCGCTGTGTTAGCAAGGCAGCAATGATCAAAAAGCTACCACCAAGGACGATTGCCACTAAACGATTGTCATCCAGAAAGTTTTCCATTACCCAACCGAAGCCCAGGGACACGGCAATCTGAGGCAAGACAATAAAGAAGTTGAAGATTCCCATGTAAATTCCGCTACGTTCCACTGGTAAGGAACCTACTAGCATGGCGTAAGGCATCGCCAAAATACTCGACCAAGCAATACCAATACCCACCATGGGCAGCAATAATAGATATTGATTTCTGATCACCCCTAGGGAGATTAAACCCACCGCACCGCAAAGTAAGCAAAGGCTATGAGTCGTCTGGCGGCTAGTTGCTCGTGCCAAATGGGATAATAAAAAAGAAAAGACCATACAGACAGCATTGTAAGCGGCAATACAAATTCCCGCCCATTCAATACCACGCAGATAAAGTGGCGAACTTTGGTGAGTAGCCTGGAAAACGTGCCGAGCAACTGCTGGTGGGAAATACAGAAAAAAGCAATACAGACCGAGCCAAGTAAAGAATTGTACCCAAGCAAGCTGCCGCATCGTCAAGGGCATTTCCTGCAAAGCAGTCCAAATTTCCCTGAAGCTGTTGAGTACACCACCTCGCTGCGTCTGCTCTTGCTTAAAGACTTTCATGTCTTTGGGAGGATATTCCTTGGTACTCAGTACAGTCCACAACACAGTTGCCAAAAATAGAGAGCCTCCAATATAAAAGGACAACTCGACGTTTAGGGGAATCGGATGTTCTGTAGTACTGAGGCTGGAAATACGAAAGACGTGATTGAGAACCCAGGGGAAGGCTGATGCCGAGACGCTTCCCATGCCAATCAACAGACTTTGCATCGCGAACCCCTGGGTACGCTGATCTTCTGGTAGCAAATCGCCAACAAACGCCCGAAAGGGCTCCATGCTGATGTTGGCTGACGTGTCTAAAATCCAGAGTAGTCCGGCTGCCATCCAAAGTGTTGATGAATGGGGCATGAGGATCAGGGTAATCGAACTAAGAATTGCGCCTGAGAGAAAATAAGGTCGCCGCCTACCCAAAGGTCCCCAGGTGTGGTCACTCATGTTGCCAATAATTGGCTGGACAATTAAGCCCGTTAAAGGAGCCGCTAGCCAGAGGATAGGTATTTGGTGGGCATTAGCACCGAGATGCTCGAAAATGGCACTCATATTTGCCATTTGCAGCCCCCAGCCAAACTGGATGCCGAGAAACCCAAAGCTCATATTCCAGAGCTGCCAAAAGTTTAATTTGCTGTTTTCTTTCTCTACCTCCTCTAGCTGCTCGTGAGGATAACATAGCCATTCCTGGAGTCTGAGATTAAGATTGCGACGACCATCAATGAAAAAAATGATTAATGGTGCCAAAAATGACTTAAAAATTTGATTTCCCTCTTCTTCTGGTAGCGTCCCTTGTGGTTTTTGCAGCTGTTCTTTATTCTGCATATGGTCATCTAGAAATCAACACTCAAGCTGCGTCGTGGTTTGAGCCACTCTTGGCTTGACTTTGAGACCGGCTAAGGCAGGTCTGCTAAGGAATGCCCAGCAAACTTAAATCCGCTTGAGTATCAGACTTATCGACTTAAGCAGTCAGCAAAGCAGCACTCACAAGGGTAAAAAGTCCGTAGGCAAAATCAATGGATGTATTTCGGCAATGAAGGTAGAAGTCCTCACATATTACCTAGGTAATCAAAATTACAGACGGTTTTAAAGTCTTGACTAGGTTGTCTTAGAGAGCCAAAGTCACTGGCTCTGGCTAAAGATAACTTTGTAATTACAAAATACTTTAGATATTATTACACAATGTAAAGTGCTGTTATGACATTGTCAACATAATATATGTATATTGTTAGTACAAAATCAATGACCAGAACGAAACCTCCCTCCAATCGAATTCTGACCATCCGTATACCCGAAGCCGATCTCCAACACCTAGAAGCTTACTGTTTTTCTAAAGGCAAAACAAAAACAGAAGTCCTGATTGGTCTAATTCGTAAATTGAAGCCCTAGGATTATTCTGTTTCCGCTCAATTGAGGGCGAAGTGCGAGTAGAGAAAATTGATGGGAGCAACATTGCCTAAACAGGCTTCGCCCCCTAATAAGAAATACCTCAATGTTGGCTACAGATAACAAGCACGGGGTCAGGGGGGGAATAATTTGTAGCATTCTTGTTATAAAAAGCTCAAAGACTCTCTAACGCCACTTGAGATGGTTCAGGTAACTTCTTGGTAGGTAGGTACTTGTCGGTTTGTCTGAGGCGCTGACTTAAGAATCTGCAAATCTCTAACAAAATGTGAGGGCGTTGAGTAACTAAGCTAATAAAGCGATTTTTCTCCAGCTTCAGCAAGGTACAGTCCTCAACAGCGATCGCTCCATCCCAACGGGGACAATCATCAAACAGAGCTACCTCTCCAAAATGCTGACTAACAGAGAGGTCAGTTAGATCGCGTTTCTCCCCCTCAACTTCTTTGACAATGCGCACACTACCCTCACCGATAATGTAGAGATGCTTACCCCAACTGCCTTCGCTGAAAATAGTTTCTCCAGCTAAGAAATGTTCTTGCTCTAAAGCTTGGTCAATTAAGAGCAGTTCGTCGAGGGAAAGATCTCGAAACAAAGCAACATTTTTCAGCAAGAGTAGGCGGTTCATAAAGAAATTCTTTGGGGATGGATGCTGATCTAGGGGCAAGAAAATCTGCTTGGCGGCAACTTGAACTAGAGGATCTGGATCTTTCATTAAAACTGATGGCACCGCAGCCAAAGCAATTAAAGCACCAATCTTGATCCATCGGTCTCTAGATTCTAGAGCTTCGAGAAGCAATTTTTGCCCCTTAGTTCTCATCCACTGCGGATTTGAGCGAGTAAGGATTCCTGGCGTCTCTCCACTGGCTAACTGCTCGAGTACTGGCATTAAAGGCAAGACAAAGCGACGATGGTTCAATGAAGCTAAGGTTTCTACTGCGTTAGCTACTTCTCTTTGTTCTCGGCTATAGAGCAAGCGTTTGACAGAATTAACAGTGCGTGAGTTGCCTAAACAAGAGAGTACGTATAAAACTCTTTGAATGAGACGCTGGTGGTAGTCGGCAATCGCGATCGCTAAAGGCTTCCAACTCAGATCATATCGAGGAATCTGTTGCTCCCACTGTCTGGTAGCAGCAACTTGCTGGAAATCTGGACTGAGATAGTTAAATAAGATATCGCTGGCGCGTTTGATCCGAACTTGTCCAATTGCTGCGATCGCCGCTTCTACTACATCTGGGTTTGAGGAAGACAAATTATCTTGAGCTAAAGACAAACCCTGCTCTCCGTAAGCCGCAAGAGCTATTGCTGCTCTACGACGCACTTGGGGGTCAGGATCTTCGAGGCCTAGGGCTACATAGCTCAACATTCCCTGGCTACGGGCAACTCCCAAGAGTTTGAAGGCCGCAGCACGTACTGATGGTTCTGGGTGATTTAGTTGATTTACCGCGATTTCTCCCAACTCGACATCACCAGGGCGTGCTAGGCTCGCTAAAGCCTCTAATCCTTCTTGCTTGACTACTGCTGTTCCACAGGTCAAAACCTGCTTGAGTGGGGTAATCAGCTCTTGATTGCTGCTAAAAAATACGGCTCGTACTACTGCCTCTCCGGTAGTAGTATCTAGCTCTGATTGCCATAACTGTTGGCAAGTTGCCTTAATTTCCGCAGGGGTGATTTCTCCACTCTGGGCAACTGCTACAGAGGCTAATACCCTAACCTCCTGACTGACATCCCCTAAGCCGGAACAGATTTGTTCTTGATTGAGAGGCTGTTTACTGGCAATTAAGACTTCTAATGCCATTGCCCGCATCGTGGGATTCTGGGAGTATAGTAGCTCTTGGCAGTGGTCGATAGTTTCGTTGTCTGGTGTGCTGCTCAAGAGTTTGACAGCAGCTTTGCGGATTTCGTTATTGGCAGTCGGGATTAATGCTTGTACTGGTGCTAAAAATTGACTGGGCTTTCCTAAACCTACAGCCAATTCTAATCCTTTTAGTTGAGTGTAGTGGTCACTGCTCTCCAGCAGTTCCTGGATTACTGAGCCAGACTGAGGCGGTAATTGGGTCAATCCTTCACCAACATCGTCCAGGTTGACTGTATCTGAGCGTAGTATTACTTCTAGGCATTGGGCGTAACTATTGCCCATGAAAGAGCGCAAAACCAGAAGAACTACACTGAAACCCACACCGATCCAGAGGATCTCAACTAGGGTGAAAAATGATTGGGAAATCCATAACATCACCCCAGCTAAAGTAAGACCGATCGCATAAAAGAAACCATCACTGAGCGAGCGCACACGCCCCATAAATTCGTGAGGAACGGCGTTATAGTTCAATTGATGTACGGGCAAGTTAATGCCTTTATAGAGGGAGTCGCTATTAATATTGGTAGCGATCGCTGCTTTGAGATTGAAGTTAAAGGCTAGCCCTAAAAAGCTAACCAATGTTGTCATAGGATAGAGCAAATTCATGCGTCCTACCCCCAATCTTTGGATCAGGGGTCGAGTGAAGCAGTAAAGAACAATTATTTGCAAAATACTATTTGTCATCCTGACTAATCCCAGGAAACCAGTCAGTTCTTGGTCATTGGTAAAGGTCTGAGAGTAAATGCTCAAGTACTCGAATTCAGACGTGATGTAAATGATAACTAATAAAAAACTGCTACTAGCTAAGAATAAAATAATTGGGTAACGCTTCACTAAGTCGGGAAATGTCTTTAATGCTTCTACCATCCCCACTGGTGTTTGGTTTCTATTAGATTCTAGGGGACGTTCTGAACGTTCTAGATACCATAACTGGGCGATAGCCACGGCACACAGAAAAGGCAGGCTCAGCAGCATATCTTGAGTTGTCAAATACTTTGATAGCAAACTGGTTAAGCCACCGCCCAAGAGAGTACCTACCGCCTGGGCTATGCCAATAAAAGGAGCGTAGCGTTTGTATTCCAAGGCTGTAAAATAGTCCATGAGCAGACTGGGAAACAAAATATTATTGTGTAAATCCCACTGAAAAAAAATAACAATAAAGATTATGTAGTAAATTGGCAAACTCTCTAAAGTTACCAATGCCCGCATTCCCACTGTCATGAAGATAGCTAACAGCAACATGTAGCGGAAAAGTTGAGGGCGAGAGTAGTGGTCAACTATTTGCGAAAAACAGGCATAAGCTGGGATTGAAAACAATCCAATCAGCACATAAAATAGAGGTAGACTTTGAGAACCAGCGTTGCTCAAAAATAAAGAATTGGCTGTAGTCATAGCCAAGATGTTGTAAGCCAAAATAGAGGCCGCAAGCAACAGCAAGTGGGTCAGGCGACGTACTTTCCAGATAGAAATGCCCAGGCGTTGCTCAAGTATTTGCTCAATGAACCGATTCAGCATCAGGGATAAAATTGGAGACTATAGCAATCCTAGGGGAATGGCGAACACTGCATATTTTATCTGTATGCATATCCTGTCCATCTGATTTTTCCCCAGAATCACTGAGGGCTGCTCTATCTCTAGAATCCGCCCTAGGGAACTAGGATAATAAGTTAATTATTTTTTATTTTTAGGATAAGTAAAGTAATAGCGCAACCTATTAAACTTTGATGAGTGCTGGCTAAAAATAGCCTCAACCCAATCCGAGAAGAGTTTAGTTTAATTAGGTGCGCTTACTTAGTTAAAGAAAAATTTGGCTCTAGAGCAAGTCACAAGCTTCTGGTTTCAAATCCCTCTCCATTAAGGCTCCTACAGCCTCTTGCGGAGTAATTTTGTTGTTGAGCAGGCGATGCACCTGCCGAGAAACTGGCACCGGAATTTCTTCGCGATTGGCAATTTCCATCAATACGTTGGTCGTGTTTACCCCTTCAGCAGTACTTTGTAATTCTGTCAGAATTTGCTCTAAGGTTTTTCCTTCGGCTAAAGCGTAACCAACTCGATAGTTACGACTCAGAGCGCTGCTGCAAGTTGCTAACATGTCCCCTAAGCCGGATAAACCGAAAAAGGTTTCCGCCTGTCCACCAAGATGGGTGCCGATACGGATGATTTCTGTCAAGGCACGGGTAATTAGAGCTGACTTAGCATTAGTGCCTAGCTGCAAACCATCACAAACCCCAGCTGCGATCGCCATTACGTTTTTCAGTGTGCCGCCTAATTCAACGCCAATGGGATCGCTACTGGTGTAGACACGAAAGCGATCAGAAGCAAAGAGCTGTTGTACCGTCTCAGCTGCTGCCAAATCTGTGCAGGCAACGACGCTGGCGGCTGGTAGTCCTTGTTCAATTTCCTTCGAGAGGTTGGGACCAGAGAGCACTACAATCGGATGTCCTGGAAACGAGTCTTGCCAAATCTGGGAAGGAGTTCGGGTGGTTACTGGATCCAACCCCTTGGTGGCTGTGACAATGGTCACGTTGTCAGCTAGGCCTATTTCTTGCATTTTGGCAGCAGTAGCTGCTACTCCCTTCATTGGGATGGCTGAAACGATAATTGAGGCGTCAGCCAAGGCTTCTGCCAGGGATTGGTCACTGCTGCGCGACCACAAGCGCACTTGGTGACCATTGTGAAGAGCTAATGTCGCCAAGGCTGAACCCCAGGCACCCGCACCAAGAACTGTCAGAGTTGCCTGTTGGGTTTGGTCTTGCTGGCAAGAATCTGGGTTAACGTTAACTTCTTTCGTCTCCTGTGTTTGGGACGATGAAGCCTGAGAGTTTGTAAGGTTGGTTACCATAGAATGCTGTCCTAACTCAAAATGAGGGACTGGGTAATTTTTACTACCTTAACAAAAATTTAGGATAAATCAACTTAGAATCGGTTATAATTCTTAACCCTGTTGCTAATTACCCAGTCCCCTATAACTACTACCGATTGCTAGACATGAGCTGCGGCTCAAAGGATGACTCAAGAGGAGCTAGTGCATAATCAGGAATGCAATTTTCCTTCATATAGGTGAAATAGTCTGCCACTTGGCTATCACACTTTTGGTCACTCCAGCCGCAGTGCTGTTTCAGGGTCTCGGTAATTACGGGAAGTAACTCCAATCCGTAGTGTGCCTTCATTGCCAAAGTAGTGCGGCGACGGGTGATGTCCAGGAGGGTATGAGCAAACTCTGAGTTAACGGCATAAACAATTTGAGCCTTAATGTCGGGTAACTCAGGATAGATCGCTTCTGCCAATTTGGGGTTAGAGTCTGTTAATGACAAAACGTTTACTGCTCTGGCACCGTAGAGGCTAAACAAGTGGTGAATTGTTTTTAGAGGCAGTAAGGCACCGTATTCGTCGCGAGCCTTTTGCAAGCGTGGGTCGTAAGGAAAAATGCACCCTGGCAATGGCTTGGTTTCTGTTGTACAAGGCGGTGCTTGGCGTCCTAGTTTACGGAAGACACTATCAACTGCTTCTTCACCAACGTGGCGGTAGGTTGTTAGTTTACCTCCAATCAGAGAGATTAAATTAACCACGCCCTCTCTGCTGTGGTCATAAAGGATATGCTTGCGGGTTACACTTCCTGGTTTCTTCCCTTCCTCATTGGGTAGAGGACGAACTCCGGAGTAGGTAAACTTGACATCCTCACGGGACAATTGAGCAGTCGGAATGATGTTATTCGTTTCCCTCAATAGATAATCAATCTCGTCGTTGTCTGCCTTGATGTTGTCTAATTCCCCTTGGAAGCGAAGGTCGGTTGTGCCAATTAGGTACATTCCCAACCAAGGTACAATGAAGAAGGGACGACCATCGGTCTTGGCTTCCACGTATAATGCCGTATCGGGAGCCCCAGGAAAGTCATTGACAATAATGTGACTGCCTTTGGTGCCGCCAATTTTTTTCCTTTTGCCGATGGGAGCCTCTGAGCCATCAACAAAAGCCCTCTGGCAAACCTGATCTACCCAGGGACCTGAGGTGTTAAGCACCATCCCAGACTCGCTACCGTGGACAGTAAACTCTTCTCCTGAGGCAAGATCCTTACAGATCAGGCTAGTCACCCGATTACCTTGGCGCTGCAATTGGGTCACTTCCACATAGTTGAGTGTTGTTGCTCCGGCTTCTCGTGCGGAGATGATATTTTCTAGGCACAAGCGCTCTGCATAAGCTGCCTGAGCATCATAGTATTGAGCTGCACCTTGCAAGTTTTCTGGGTCAAGATGGCGAAATAACTGCCGGAGTTTTTGTTTGGGCAGCATCCGGTGAGAAGGCAAGGTTTTATCAAAGCTGAAGATGTCATAAAGGAACATCCCTGCCTGAATTTTCCAGTAAGGGCGGGAGCGACCACTGTAAACAGGAACCGTCAGCATCAGGGGATGCACTAAGTGGGGTGCCGTGCGCAAGAGGATTTCTCGCTCCCGTAAAGACTCCCGTACCAAAGGAAATTCAAAATACTCCAAATAACGCAAACCGCCATGCACCAGACGAGTAGACCAACTCGAAGTACCACCCGCGAAATCCCCCTTTTCCACCAGGATGGTTTTGAGACCTCGCAAAGCGGCATCTCTGGCAACGCCAGCACCATTAATGCCGCCCCCGATCACAATCAAGTCGTAGGTTTCTTGCTGGATAGTTTGAAAATCTCGCATGATTTAGTTTTCTTTGCTTGTAGTGTCAACACCAGTTGCGGTCGAGCCAATAAGTTATGTATCCAGACTCAACCTAGCAAAGATATCAGTTTAAGTCTTCAGGCAAATGGTAGGGAGTTGACAATAACTTTAAACTGAAACTACTTCTTGTTGCGATGTTTTCTCAGGGTTAGTGCTTTCAAATAGCTCTAGTAGATGATCAGCCCAGTAATTAACATCATATTTAGTTACTGTTTCGTACATCTTAGCCATCCGTTCCTTTTGCTCTTTTTCCGGCATGGCAAGCGCCTGGTCAATTGCCTCGTCCATGCGATCTATAGAGTAGGGATTGGTCAAAATTGCTTCTGGCAGTTCGACTGCGGCCCCAACAAACTCTGAAAGAACCAAAGCTCCACCTTGTCCTTCTTTGGCAACAATATATTCCTTTGCCACCAAGTTCAAGCCATCGCGCAGGGGAGTTGTCCAGCAAACATCGGCTGTGTGGTAGTAGCAGATTAAGTCTTCGTAAGGCACTGGCTGGGTGAACAGCATGATGGGCACCCAGTCAAACTGAGCAAACTGTCCGTTGATTTTTCCTGCTAGTTGTTCTATTTGATGCTGGGTTGTTTTGTAAACTCGCATCCCCGCCGCCGCTGAAACCGATGTTGCCATCAAGTTAACTTTGCCACGCAAGTCAGGGCGACGCTCTAGTAAACGTCCGTAGGCTTCTAACATCTCGCGGGTGCCTTTGACGTAGTCCACCCTACCAGCTGCGAAAATTAACTTACGCCCATTCATGGCTTGCTGAATCTCAACTAGCCGTTTTTGGGTCTCTGGTTTGTGCAGAACTGAGAGAATTCCCTGAGGATTTGTCCCTACAGGTAAAGCGTCAATATTGACTAACTGATTCTTGTAGCGTAATTGGGTAGTAAAGTCTGGTTCAGCCAAGGCTGTCCCCACAGGTGTAATTTGGGGTGGTACTGGCTCTCTTTTAACAATTTCCACTTCCCGCAAACTACGGGCAACATTGACAAAGTTTTCTGAGTAGCGGGGGATATGGAAGCCTACAATATCGCAACAGAGTAAACTATCAGCGATTTCTTCCCGCCAAGGCAAGATGTTGAAAATATCGACGGAGGGGAAAGGCGTATGGTGGAAGAAAGCAATGCGAGCGTTGGGTTTTTTTTGCCGGATGTAGTAGGGAGCCAGCCAGAGATTATAATCGTGTATCCAGATTAGGGCATCATCTGCGGCTTCTTCGCAGGCAGCCTCGGCAAATAAACGGTTGATGGTATGAAAGTTTTGCCAATCTGAAGATTCGTAAGTGAAGTGATAAGGAAAAGAGTGCAGGATTGGCCAGAAAGCTTCTTTGGAAGTTATGTGGTAAAAATGCTTGACCTGATCGGCACTTAGCGGAATGCGTCGTACGTTGTAGCCTGCGCCGTCTTCAACAGTTACCCGTTCTTGGAAATCAGCTTTTTGTTTAGAATTGACTTGCTTCCAAGCAATCCAGGTGCCCTGCTTAACACTGGCGAAAAAGTTTTTTAACGTTGGTACAATGCCATTGGGGCTTTTCTTTGGGAGGTAACGGGTTTGGCCGTTTTCAACTACCTCGTCGTAAGGTTCTCGATGGTAAAGAATAACAAGATTAGATTTCACTAGTACACCTCGTATTTGCCATAATTGTTTAAGCAGTTCCCGATCCGTGCTATGTCAGGCTTACAAAGCACAATAGATGCTTTCTATCACTTTGATTTTGCCGACAAGTCTGCTTTCTCAAGTTACCCGCCGTGCTGATAATCTCTGCTACCTCTTGAGTTTAGTGACTAATATGTCAATATCTAAAATGCGTAAACCCTAATTGACCAAGGCTAATAGCATTGACCAAAATTCTTTTGGCTTCGCCTATCTGGCTTGGCTCTTCGAGGACATCTTAGATTAATGACTTTTCTCGAAAGAGGAAAATTCTACTGAAAGAGAGATAGGTTTGTCCTCTAAGCAAGATTGCTAGCTTCCGCTAAATTATTAGTAAATCCATACCAACTTTGAGAGCAACAGTGTAATTGATTACAGCTTTTTTATCAATTTATCACTTGGTTTAGTTCAACAACTGTGTGTCTACTAAACTCCGAAAAGTACAATTTTTGATTAGGAATGGAAGTTTCGATCTTTTTCTAAGTATGGTGTACTTAACCAGCTTGATACAAGTTTGGCGCTCTGTTTTGGCTCTCCCAACCAACCTGGATAAACAGATATTTTAGCTGCTCAGAAGTTCTTTGTGGCTCTTTCGCAAGTGCCTAACCTCTCTAATCTTGGGACTAGTGAGGAGATTTTACTTCCAAAGCTACGAGTTTTATTTGCATGATTGCCAGTGTCAGAAGCAATCTTTTTTAGCCAAGCAGGTCGCTCTTTTTTCTTGGGAACAGCGTATTTTGCTGCATCCCGATGTGCCAATGAAACAGCCTGAAGTAGATTAATCTGCTTCAGGGTTGCTTCTGATTTTATTTTGGCAGTAAAGACTTGTTTCACGGATTGCTTCGGCTGCTACGTTTGAAGTATACCATGTCCGCCAAATCTTTAAAAATATTCAAAAATCAACTGGCACTTCGCTGTCAGACACAGTGGGGAAAAGCTAGTTGAACCTAGGATAAAACTACTGATAGGTCAGAAATTTGCGCCAATAAATTATCAGCTTCACTTATAACAAATATCAGTGTAATTTATTGCAAGCTACTAGGAATCTGCCTCTCGTATTTATCTATTGCCATCCCAAGAATCTCTTTTTTTGTGATTATGCTATCAAGTAAAATTTTGCTATTTACTAGAGGCAATATTACTAGCCCTGAGAGAGCAACTTGTTCGACCGACAAAACCCTCAGGCAACGGCAACAACTGGTGCAGCCCAACGCCCCACAGCTCGACCAATGACCTCCATTTCTTTGACCAAGCGATCAAAACTCTCTGGTGTCAAAGATTGGGGCCCGTCAGAGAGAGCCTTGGCAGGGTTAGGATGGACTTCAATCATTAAAGAGTCAGTACCAGCGGCAATCGCTGCCAGAGTCATGGCGGGGACATACTCAGCTCTTCCTGTGCCGTGGCTAGGGTCGATCATTATTGGCAGGTGAGTTAGGGAACGCAGTACTGGTAACACCGATAAATCCAAGGTATTCCTTGCATACTGACGGTCAAATGACCTGATCCCCCGTTCACAAAGGATTACATTTTGGTTGCCCGCAGCGAGGATATATTCTGCTGCCATCAACCACTCGTCAATTGTTGCCGACATCCCTCGCTTGAGTAACACTGGCTTTTCTTGGGCCCCGACTTTTTTCAGCAGTGAGAAGTTCTGCATATTGCGTGCTCCTACTTGCAGCACATCGGCGACTTCAGCAATCTTTTCTACGTCAGCGGTGTCCATCACTTCAGTAATGATACCCAAACCGCTAGCTTCCCTGGCGGCTGCCAGCAAACCCAAGGCACTTTCACCGTGACCTTGAAAAGCATAAGGTGATGTCCGGGGTTTATAGGCTCCTCCCCGTAGGAATTTTGCTCCTGCGGCTTTGACGCGAAGCGCCGTTTCCACAATCATCTCTTCATTTTCTACGGAGCAGGGTCCAGCAACAATTACCAAAGGGTGATGCTCTCCAAAGTAAGCCGGTCCATTGGGAGTCGAGACAACCACTTCACTGGCTTCTCCGTGACGAAACTCGCGGCTAGTTCGTTTGAAGGGTTTTTCTACCCGCAAAACCTCTTCAATCCACGGGCTAATTTCTCGAAGTTGTAAGGGGTCTAAATCAACTGTGTCGCCAACTAGACCAATCACAACTTTATGCTTGCCGACAATTTTTTCTGGAGTCAGACCCCATTCTTCCAGCTCCTGGTTAATGCGAACAACCTCGGCTTCTGGGGAGCCGACTTTCATTACCACGATCATGTTTTAAAGCCCCTGGTAAATTGCTTGTTTGCGTAAAGTTTGTCTGGACTTACGCAGTTGGATGAATTTCCAGACAGTCTGAAGGTTCAACTGCGTAACTCCTTGATGAGGAAATGAGGAGGGTTTTAGAGGCACAAGCGGCTTAATCAATCAAAGGCTAACAAGCAGCAACCTTGGTAAATTAAGCAGTTCCACTTGAGTATTTCTTGCCAGTCTAACTAGGCAAATATTGTCTAGTTGGTAGTTTTTTGTCTAGCGGAGCGCCATGCTGATGTCATTCTTCCCCAATTAGTGGTGAACTCTTGCCAACCTAAGTTTGTTCCTGGTGTGTTTTCATCCCAAGAAGCAGAGAGAAGCCCATAGCTTAATCCCAACACTCCTAAACCAAAAAATCCCATACTGACAAGAACCACCGCCACGTTGGGCAGTTTTAACCCAACGTTTGTGCTCAAAAGATAGCTGACAAAAAAGGTTGCTATACCCATAAACGTAGGAACCCCGCACAGCAAGGCCATACGTCGCACCATGCGTTTGCTGACTACTTCAGGAATTGCCATTGCTTCCTTGTTGGCACCTGGAGATTTCCCTTGTCCAGAAGCAGTTTTTTGAGGTGCTGTTGACGGTGTAGTCTTAGGTTTTTTTTGGCGCTTCTGACGCGGCTCAAATGGTAGACGATTCTCCTCAGGAGAGTTTTTTGACCCGCGCGATGGTTCAGTAGACATAATTTAAATTCTTAATCTATCCACGGATGCCTAAGCGTTTAATCAAGCCTTGATAGCGTTCTAGATCTTCTTTGCGCAAATAGTTCATTAAACGCTTACGCCGACCAATCATTTTGAGCAATCCTCTTCGGGAGGAATGATCTTTTTTGTTGATTTTCAGGTGGCCGCTCAATTGACTAATTCGGGTCGTGAGCATAGCAATTTGAACATCCACTGAACCTGTGTCAGTTTCGTGGACTTGGTAGCCGTTAATAATTTCCTGTTTGCTTTCTTGGGTCAGACTCATGGATAGATTTGATTAGTATCGTACAGCAGTCTTTTATGTTATCATTCTTGACCCGATGGTTGAAAAGTAATACGCTGACTTAGAAAGAAAAGCTTCTAGTGAGGGGAAAAGTTTTCTGCTGGAGGCGTATTTCTTTGACTGAGCCAACGGCGGCTATCTAACCATCTTTGCAGAATTAAGGCAGCGGCCTTGCGGTCAATCAGACCTTTATCAGTAGAAAGCGATCGCTTTTTTGTCTTAGTTAGTTCTTCTGCTTCCCAGGAACTCAGGCGCTCGTCTTCGTACTCCACAGGCAAATCAAGGGCTGCTGCCAACTTAAGAGCTAACTTTTGTATCTTAGTGGCTTGGGGGCCAATGGTGCCATCCATCGAATAAGGCAAGCCAACTACCAAAACCTGAACCTGTCTTTGTTCGATTAATTCTCGCAGCTGCGCTATATCTTGCTGAAAGGAAGTGCGCTCAATTGTGGTGATACCTGTAGCAATTAAACCAGTTCCATCACACCCAGCAACACCAATACGCTTGCTCCCAAGATCTAAACCTAGGGCTGAGATTTTTTGCATAACTTTCCCTTGAATTTCTAGAGACTGCTGATTAGGGGTTGAGGTAGTACTGGTGTTTTAGTTAATCGGGAATTTGAGCTGAGGGAGTTTACTTTACCTAATCTCTAATTACGAGTTTCTGGAGATTCTCCCTGTGGTTTGATCTCTTTGGGGGAGGGATTTACTTTAGTTGAGTCACAAGAAGATAAATCTGTCCTTGAGGGGTGATGATTTAATGACTGGGAAACCAACCAGGCGATGCGACTAGGTATCGGGGTACGCACTGGCTGCAACCCCTTTAAGACATCAGATAACTCAAAAGAAACTGGTTTGGCTTCCCGGAGTTTGTGCCAAACTGAACGAGACATCAGCAAGGTATGCTCGGTTCTTTGGGCTCCAATCTTTTCCAGATATTCTTCTCGTTCTGGCTGATAGTCAGCCGAAGCCAACTTTAGAGATTGGTTGGGCAATTCTTTAACAATTCGCGCCATTTGAGAGAGCAACTCTGGATATAAGCAAGTGTAGGCAGGGTGAACAGTCATCTGAGCTTCGTTAACTTGATCACCATTTCGGTGAAGTTGCAACCGAAAATAGCCAATTGCTGCTTTGCGCTGGGGTTCAAATACATAGGCACTAACTGCCTCAGTATTACCTAACCATTGTTGAAAATGCTCTGTTACCCCTCTAAAGAAACCTTTTTTGAAATCCTGGATATGACGATCAAAAACTTGGCGTACTAAGGGGGGCATTGATGCTGTATCTAGCTGATAGAGTAACTGAGCATCAGCATTGCTTACCGGGAGCAAGTTGGGCAAATCTGGTTCATGATCTCCAAGCTTTTGGATGGTTGTCGGTGTAATTTCCCAGTAAGTCAATTGCGCTAGAGGTTGAAAACCATTTTGGCGATACAGCGCCATTTTACTTTTGTCATGGATATTTACTTCCAACAACCAGGTACGCGCTTCCCAAATAGTCTCGAAGCAGTGGCGCAGTAGTCCAGATCCTGTATCTCCTGTTGCTGGAGTATTGTTAATATCTGAAGAGTCTTTATTGACTAACACCCGTTCTACCCGCCAAGTGCTGCGGGTGCGATTAAATGGTGCAACCTGTATCAGTCCGCGAATTTGTTGTATTTGTTGAGCAACGTAAATGCAAAAGTCATACTGGCAAGGATTAGGGAACCAACTCAAAAATTTGACAAGTCCGTACCAGTGTCGAAGTTGCCGTAATTTTCGCAGGAGATCAATCGAGCTACTATTGCCATCGGCATCAATTGCCTTTTTAGCAAGCTGTTCGATTGCCTCCAAATCGCCATATTGAATAAGGCGGATTACATTTTTCGGTTTTTCCGGGAGGGGTAAAGTCATTTTGGGTACAGATGCCGTGAAGCCGATAGCAAGTAGCAGAGGCGAGAAACTTCGCTTGTCCCACAACAAACAGTTGCAATACTGAGGTTGAGGTTACTGCCAATATCTTAACGATTTTACCCCTACCCCATCTGCCCCATCACTTAAATAAATTAGTGGCATTCTGTAATTTTGGTTGGGAAAGGGGGAATTTTTCATAAACATTTGTAAACTATTAGACGACTCAGGGTGTTCCTGCTCGCAGAAGTTTGCTTGCCGCTTCCCGTTGAAGAAGGCTCTTTTCCGGCTTTACCTGTCGAGGTTTCCACAGTTTTAGGAGTTTCCCATGAAGCAACTTGTTAATCTTGAGCGCTTTTTGCTCACTGCCCACATTTTTACGATGGTTTTTGGACTAGCAGGGCTAGTGTTAGTTTTACCTAACCCCGAACTGATTACAGGTTTACCAGAGTTTGGACAAACTCTGTTTCGCTGGTCAATGGCTGGGGGTGGGGTCGTTTACATAATTTTAGGTGCAATAGCTGTAGCGATTTATGCCTATCGCCACCTGGGACTGTGGAGATGGTTAACTTTCATGGTGCCTGCTGTTGTTCTTTCTTTGAGCAGCGAATTACTGGGTACGAGTACGGGTTTTCCTTTCGGAGAATATGGCTATTTGAGTGGCTTGGGCTACAAAATTGCTGGTCTTGTTCCCTTTACTATTCCCCTTTCCTGGTTTTATATGGGATTTGCTTCCTATGTAATTGCTCGTACTGCTCTAGAAGCTAGTACAAAAGGCGTAAGCAAACTGGGATGGCTAGGTCACATTGGGGCAATTGTCTTAGGAGCAACTCTCTTAACATCTTGGGACTTTGCTCTTGATCCAGCCATGAGCAGAACTATTTATCCCTTTTGGCAATACGGGCAAGAGGGTGCCTTTTTTGGCACACCCTACCAAAACTTTGCCGGTTGGATGGCGACGGGGGCCCTATTTATGACAGTGGCAGCTTTGTGTTGGGGAAAAAATCCCCTGCCCCTATCGCGCCAACAGTTGGTATTTCCCCTATCTGTTTATATAACTAACGTTGTCTTCGGTGCGGTAATCTCTATTACTGGCGCTGGAATTTGGATACCGGTAGTATTAAGCTTGCTGTTGGGCGTCGCACCTGCCATCTGTCTCTGGTGGTTAGCCCCCTCACAAGCAACGCCGACTGTATCAGCTCAACCGGAAAATACTCCAGCAAACGAACCACAGATCAGTAAATTACCAGCATCACCAGTGGGAGCAACCCACAAGTAACTCAGGTTCTCAACTTGGTCAAAGATTAGGTTGTTCGCCAAGCGTTCCCTGCCCGGTTAGGTTGAAGGTTGAGATTTAAAGCCAGTTTCATACCTTCAACCAATTCTCTTAAAGAGTAAAACACAACTCAAAACCTACATATCATCATTTCAAGCAAGCAAACCCAATGTCCTTCAGCTTACTCTCACCCCAAACCGCTGGCTTGATCGCAACGGCGCTGTTAGTTATCCAGATACCAGCAACCTGCCTTTTGCTCTCGCGCCTGATTAAAGGCCCTAGTCGTCGTCTACCCATTGCTCCTGGAACCACGACGCCTGAACAATTTGGTACTGTGAGTGTGGTGGTTCCCACTCTCAACGAGCAAGAGCGGTTGACACCCTGTTTGACAGGTTTGAGTCAACAAAGTTACGAGGTGCGAGAAATCATTGTCGTAGATAGTCGCTCGACTGACGGGACACCAGAGTTGGTCAAGAAAGCTCAAAGCAAAGACCCTCGATTTCGCTTAATTACAGATGATCCCTTGCCATGGGACTGGGTAGGGCGTCCTTGGGCGTTGCATACTGGTTATTTGTACAGTTCTCCTGAGAGTGAGTGGGTTTTGGGTATGGATGCTGATACCCAGCCTCATCCTGGACTAGTTGCTGGTTTGATCCAAGCCGCCGTTGCCCATAAATTTGACCTGGTTTCCCTCTCACCGCAATTTATTCTCAAATATCCTGGGGAGTGGTGGTTACAGCCAGCACTATTGATTACCTTGGTCTACAGGTTTGGTCCTGCTGGGATTAGTGGAGAAACGCCAGAACGAGTCATGGCAAATGGACAATGCTTTTTGTCTCGTCGAGAGGTTTTGGCAAAACTGCAGGGTTACACCAGCGCTAAGGGGTCTTTCTGCGACGATGTGACTCTTGCTCGCTATGCCGCTGCTAGAGGGTTTAAAGTGGGCTTTCTGGATGGGGCAAAGGTTTTGAAAGTGCGGATGTATGAAGGAGCAAAAGAGACTTGGCAAGAGTGGGGACGCTCCCTTGATCTCAAAGATGCCTCTTCTCCTGGTCAGCTAGGAAGTGATTTATGGTTGCTACTAGCTGTCCAGGGTCTTCCTTTGCCCGCTTGCCTACTTTTTCTGGGCTACATTGCTCAGGGAAGTTCTTGCCCAGCAGTAACTGCCGCAGTTGGCTTAAACTCGTTTTTGCTGTTGATTCGCTTTGCATTATTATTAGCGATCGCGCCCTCTTATGACCGCACTCAGGCATTACCCCAGGCTTCTGCGCTGTTTTGGCTGTCCCCCCTGGCAGATCCTTTAGCTGTCTGGCGCATTTTCTTATCTGCGATCAAAAGACCGACTCAGTGGCGGGGGCGGAGTTACCAGTTCTCATAACCAATACATCGATAATATAATCAGCCAGGAAGTTTTCTACCCTGTTTTGATAAAAAAGATTTCATCAGCTTCTCTGCCAACTGCATATCACAGACTTGTTGAGGAACTTACACAAATTGGTAAGTTAAGCAATTTGGCAAGGGAAGAATAGGTATTGAAGTCATTTCCTGTTAACTGATTTTTTCTCAGTTTTAAAGCTAACTCCCTAAGTCTTAAATGTAAGGTTTGATAACAATCAATCCGGAAAGCTCAACGGCAAATTTGAAGCAATAAGCAATAAGAAACGTGGAGCAAATTAAAGGAAAAGCATTATGCCAGCAAAACTAGTCACAATCGGTGATAGCCTATCTCAAGGCTTTACCAGTGGCAGCATTTATAAAACCGAGTTTTCCTATCCAGCAATAATTGCTCGCTGTTTGGGAGCCAAAAACTTCCGAAAACCTGACTTTAGCGGTGAGGGTGGTCTGCCGATTAACCTAGAAAATGTCTTGCGATTACTTTTTCAAAGATATGGACCTAAAGTTAATTGGACTGATGTTATCCCCGCAACCTTAAGCGTACGTAGTCTTCTAGATCGTGTAGAAGATTATTGGGAACGGGGTGAGGGAAATGAACCTTCAACAACTGGTCCTTTACATGACAATCTTGCTGTCTTTAGTTTCCTCTTGGATGACTGCGACACCTTAACTGAAGAACTTTGTCGCCGTTATCTTCCGGAACCACAAGATAATTTCTTGGGGCAGATTCCTGAGTTTCCCATGTATCGCGCTGCTCGACGGACGCTCAATCCTAGCTTCGGCTCTCAGTATAAGAATTTATCGCAAATTGAAGCAGCCCAAGCGATCGCTAAGCAAGAACAAGGGATTGAGAATCTGATTATCTGGCTAGGAGGCAACAACTGCCTCGGCACAGTCACCAGTTTAGACATTAAGTGGTCTGAGAAGGAAGACCTCGACCCAGCAAGGCTAGCTCAAAAGCGAAATGATCCCCAACAGCAGACTCCCAATTTGTGGCGGCCTGAGCATTTTCAAACAGTACTTGAGCGCATTGGCCCCAAGCTTGATGCTATTGGGGCCAATGATATTTTCATTGCCACTGTACCCCACGTCACCATACCGCCCATCAGCCGGGGTGTGACTCCTGGTGCCACTGGCAGTAAAGCACTCAGCAGTGATGGCTATTACGAGTACTACACCCAATTCTGGGTTTGGGATGATGAATTTTCCAAATCTCCCAACCAGTATTCCTACCTCACCCGTGAGGATGCTCGTATAATTGATGCGACAATTAACGCCTATAACTCACAGATTAAAGCAGAAGCTAGCAAGCGTGGTTGGCATGTAGTTGATATGTGTCAGGTACTCGATAAACTAGCTTTCAGAAGACAGGAAGGACAAGTAAAATACCAATTTCCTCCTGAACTGGTCAAGGCAATTCAAGACAATCCCAAAACTAAGGATAGATTTACTCCCCAAGGCGAGCTACTGCTGGATACACGGTTTCTAAGTTTGTCTCCAGATGCTCCTGATCCCAGTCAGAGGTATCAGGGGGGGATTTTTGGTTTGGATGGCTTTCATCCGACTTTTATTGGTTACGGAATTATCGCTTACGAGTTTCTTCAAGTAATGGGGCAGCAAGTAACTGCACAGTCCATAGACTGGAAGGCAATTGTTGCGGCTGATACTCTTTTAACCAACCCACCTTTGAACTTGGCAAATTTGCAAAGCACCCTCGGTTTTCTTTATCACCGAACTCCCCTGCGGGAATTGCTCAAGGTTATGAGCTAAATTCAGCTTTAGCGGGCAACCGCAAAAACCAGTTAACCTAATCTTCGTCAACATTAACTTGGTCTACGCGTTCTAGCTGCCAGAGAATTTGGTTGCCTTCACGCCGTACCCTTGAGACAATCCAGTTACGCCAAGGCCAGTTGTCACCTCGACTGGTCACAGCGCTGGCGTTGACATCCATTAAATCTGCTAATTCGGAGCTGCTAATCAAGTAGCCTTGGCTAGCCACTTCATCGGCAATGCGCAGAGTTTCTATGAGGTTGCGCAGTTGAGCAACTCTTACCTCGCGGGGTAAGTCTTCAGTGGCAGCAGTAGAGGAAGAAGTAAGTGAGTCCGTCATGACTACATCAGAGTGGGAAACCAGGGATTGTACAGTTGTTTGAGCTAGCTCAGGAGTAGTAGAATTATCTAATACGCCTGTACTATATAGATGGTTGGTTGCCACCATTGGTGGAATACCAAGGTTCAAGGCCTGTCTTAGTGCCAGAGGTTTCCCCGTGGCAAAGGCACGAGCTATCTTATCACAACGCTCATTTCCCTCGTTGCCATTGTGTCCTCTGACATATTCCCACTGCACCAGTGAAGAATTAAGCTCGTCAAGAGTTTGCCACAAGTCTTGATTTAAAACAGGCTTTCCCTGGGAGGTTTTCCAACCTTTCTGTTTCCAGCCCTTTACCCATTTGGTGATACCGTTTTTTACGTATTCACTATCGGTGTAGAGTTTAACAGATTCAGTTTGTCCAGAAGCTTGGAAAACCTTTAAAGCCTGAATGGCGGCTTGTAGTTCCATCCGGTTGTTAGTGCTTTGAGCTTCAGCACCGCCCATCTCATAAATAGAGCTATCAGTGAAATAAACTAAAGTACCCCAGCCACCAGGGCCAGGGTTGCCACTACAAGCTCCGTCGGTGTAAAAACTGTCGATTGTGCGAGTAAGAGTCATGATTAACCAATTAAATCGCAAAAACCCAGAAAAATCAGGGTCACGAGGAGATAAGATTGCCGAGTGTTCGGTAGCGAAGGCATCTGAAATCAGTATACGGTGAGTTCTCTGCCGCTTGAAAGGCGGGGGAGAAGTCGCAAATGGAAAATAGAAAATGGAAAATTGAGAATAAGATTCCATTTTTTATTCCTAGAAGTAACTATCTCCCCAAACTTGCCTGCTAGTAGATTACGCTTCTTTGGAGAAGTTTGAGTTAATCATCTGGCTTGAAGCCACTAATTAATGGAACCTCAGTAAAAACCCCCTAAGCTAGGTAGAGCAGCTATCAACCAGCGCGATCACTGGAACAACAGTTTTCATGTCCTACGAACCCTTACACCACAAATATCGCCCTCAGAGGTTTGACCAGTTGGTGGGGCAAGAGGCCATTGCCACGACCCTTACTAACGCCATCGTCAGCCAAAGGATTGCTCACGCCTACTTGTTTACCGGCCCTAGGGGTACTGGTAAGACTTCCTCTGCCAGGATTCTGGCAAAATCCCTTAACTGTCTTTCTCGTGAGCAGCCTACCCCCTCCCCTTGTGGCAGTTGTGCAGTTTGTAGCTCAATTACTAGAGGTTCCGCCCTTGATGTAATTGAAATTGATGCTGCTAGTAATACTGGTGTTGATAACATCCGAGAAATTATTGAGCGTGCTCAATTTGCACCCGTTCAAGGTCGCTACAAAGTCTACATCATAGACGAAGTACACATGCTCAGTACGGCGGCATTCAACGCCTTGCTGAAAACCTTGGAAGAACCACCGGAACACGTAGTATTTGTGCTGGCAACAACAGACCCTCAGCGAGTGTTGCCCACCATCATCTCCCGCACTCAAAGGTTTGATTTCCGCCGCATTCCTCTAGAAGCAATGGTTTCTCATCTGAGCATGATTGCTTCAAAAGAAAACATCGAGATCACACCGGAGGCAATAACTGTAGTTGCCCAAGTAGCACAAGGGGGATTACGGGATGCGGAAAGTTTGTTGGATCAACTCAGTTTGTTACCAGGACAAGTAACGATCGAGCGAGTTTGGGATTTGGTGGGAGCAGTACCAGAACGGGACTTGCTAGTCCTAGCAGAAGCGATCGCTTCTAACAATGCTCAGTTGGTTCTCGTTCAGTGCCGCCACCTGATGGATCGGGGTCGAGAACCTTTAGTAGTTCTGCAAAATTTAGCTGGTTTCTACCGAGATTTACTGATTGCTAAAACTGCACCGCATCGCAATGATTTAGTGGCTTTAACATCTCCTACTTGGAAACAGTTGTGTGAGTTTACTCAACCCTTGCCAGTTAGCAGTATTTTGCAAGGTCAACAGCATCTCAAAAACAGCGAAGCTCAAATTAAAAACACTACTCAGCCGCGTTTGTGGCTAGAGGTAACCTTACTCGGTTTATTGCCTTCTGCCGAAAATTCTGAGCCAGTAAAGAAAAACTCAAAGTCTAATCATACTCAACAGCTACAAACTTCAGAAACCCACAAGGAAACTCCTTTAGAGAATCCTAAAAACCATCGATCTCAGAAGGCAACACCCACAGAAACTCCCAGAACTGAGGAACCAAGCCAACTACGCTCATCAGTTCCAGAAATTGACCCTTTGACTCGGAAAGGATTGCCAAACCAACAAAAACCGAGTTCCAATACCCTACAACCGCCGCCGCCGGAACAGGCAGAACCTGGTGCTGCAACTTTGGAGTCAAGGGAGACAAGCGCAGCTACTAGACAGCTATCTGAACTAGAAAAAGTTTGGCAACAAGTGATTCAAAATACCGAACTACCCGGTACTAGACAGTTGCTACAAGATTACTGCCGCTTACTAGACTTGAATGATCACCATGCATATCTTGGTGTTAATAAGAAGGGTATGCTGAAGCAAATACAAAAAACAGCCCCCCAAATTGAAAAGGCTTTTGCAGTAATTCGCCAAGACCGAATAAAACTGAGTTTTCAAATTGTGGAAGGGACGGCATCCCCATCAGTTGTTGTTAAGGAGCCAGTATCTAACAATCAGCCTCAAGAAGCAATGCCACCGCCATCAGCTACTCAGGCACCAACTGGGTCATCGGAGCAGTGGGTGCCATCAGGTAGAGTTACACCGCAGCATCCTACTGAACCCTTAACGCCACCAAATAGCGAGAAACGAGTAGCAGAAAAATTGGCGTTGGGGGCAGGTCAAACCTCTGGTTCACCTGCTCTAAAACCAGCCACAGTGCCATCTCAAGAACTTGAAGAAAATAACGTTAGCAGTCAGACACCAGCTTTAAGCGAGTCTTCTGTGTCCCAAACTGGACAAGAGTCAGATTGGGATGCTGCTCAAGTAGAGAAGGCCCTTGATAATCTCAAAAAATTTTTTGACGGGGAAATTGTTGAATTTAAAGATGATTTGACTCAGCATCAGTCAGATATGACTGAACCGAAAAAACGGTCGGCAGTAATTGAGGCTATTTCTAACCAACCTGAATCAAGCTCAGAGACTGACTCTAAACTGCTCAGTTCAATGACATTGGCAGTTAATCACCAGTCAACATCGAGCAGGGCAAGCTTACCAGAAAAAATCCCGACTACTCCAGAGCGAGAAGATCGGCAATATCAATATGATGAAGATGGTGATTTAGCATTCTAGTGCTTAGCTACGGCGCAGCACCAGTTTAAAATTCAAAACTTTCTTCCCCAGCTTCTTCAGTCCCTTGATGTACAGTTTTTACCCATTTGAGCCTCTTGGGACGTACGGAAAGACGAACGGTAATACCAGCAATTACTAGCATCCAGTGAAGCATATAAAAGGTGCCGCGCAATGTCTGCCAAAGGTTGAGAAAAACCTTGGAGACGCTTAATGGCGAATTGCCCTGAGTACGGCGTACTCCCGTAAACATACCAATGAAAGTGATCGTTAGGCCTAGTGCAGTCAGAGGGCTAAGCAGGGGTAGACGGTGACGAGCGATTGCCATCAAACCATCCGGTAAAGCCGCTGCTGGCAACAAGTACTGGATAATCATCCAGGAGAATAAATCGAGAGTCTTCGAGGTTCCCATGCGGTTGCTGACAATCAGACGCCAGTAGTCTAAATAGCGCTGGTATCCCCCTTCTCCCCAACGGTTACGCTGGTGCCATAGGGCTAAGGCGCTAGTAACGCCTTCTTCTTGGACTGCAGGGAAGTCAAGAAAGCCGATGTCCCATTTATCTAGGTGCAAGCGTAAGGTTAAATCTAAGTCATCGGTGATTGTTTGCTCATTCCAACCACCGCAATGCTGTAGTGCCGAACGGCGTACAAACTGACCGTTGCCTCGCAATTCTCCAATGCCACCAACGGCGATGCGCTGTTGCTGTATGTAAGTATCGAAAGCCATTTCGGCCATTTGACCTTTTGTCCAGAAGTTTAGCTGGGCATTGGCAATCGCTTTACGTACTTGCACTGCTCCCACTTGCGGCTGGTTGAATAGAGGTAGCACACACCTGAGTAAGTCTTTGGATACTTGAGCATCAGCATCAAATACTCCCACAATTGCTCCTTTGCTTAGGGGTAGAACCTGATTGAGGGCCCCTGACTTACCACCACCCGCATCAGCACTGCGACGGAGTACTTTTAGTTGATCATATTCTTTGGTCAGTTGCTCTAACAGCAATGGTGTCCCGTCGGTACTATGGTCATCAATTACCCAAACTTCATAGCGCGTTTTTGGGTAATCTAAATTGCAGAGTCTCCTCACTAGATTACTGATAACAGCTTCCTCGTTTTTGGCTGCTACCAGTAGGGACACATAAGGAAAATTTGCTTGGTCATCATCTTTGAGCGGTTCGGGCGTTTTTAAAGGTTGAGCTAGTAATATTCTTAGTGCCTGAATTCCTAATAATGCCGTTAAGCTGCAAACTAACCAGTAACCCCAGGAAACTAAGTGGAGTACTATAGTACCGCCCCAAATCACTGTTAAGATTACAGCGGCTTTACGTCGCCTCCCTTCTAATCCCTGAAAGAAGAAGTCACTTTCAAAATCGTCGTCTGACAACTCGGATAAAAGAGAGCTAATTGGATCAATATCGTCGTCAGAATCGTTTTCTAACCAAGAATTTTTAGACATAATTAAATTTATTTAACTACCATTAATCATTAAAATTATATACTAAATTGTTAATTTATTTTATACATAATTAAGTATTATTAAGTAGTTGAGTGTTTGGGGTTGAGTGATCAATCAGTGCCTAGGGAAAACAGCAAGCCATCAAGCTTTAATTGATGGCTGTTGGCACAATAAGAGTGCTTAGGAGACAGGTTGAAGTTTGAAGACGAAAATTAATCTTGTGTTGACTTTAAATGGCGAGTTGTTTTAGAGGTGCAGTACTAGTGATTTATACTTAGCTTATTTTTTGGCAAACTAAAATTAACTGGGTGATTGGTGTATGGTAATTTCTTTAATATCGACGGTAGCTTGGGGATTGGGATCTGTCCTCTGGGTAGAGCTGGTGCGAGACTTGTATCACGTCTTCTCCCATTATTGGACTCCCCTATATCGTTTACATTCGTGGCATCATCGCGTTTTCCGTCCAGATTTAACTGCCGTCAGTGACCAGATTTATCGGCAGGCTCAATGGCGTAATGACGTACCAGAATCGTTGTTGATGCTACTGTTGAGCTTATCTACATGGTGGTTAGCTTATACTTGGTCACCAGAGCAACAGTGGGCAGCCTTGGCAGGTTCTCTTTACACTTTAACCTTCTTACTCAGTGCGATCGCTCGTGGCAGTGGTATCAAACTGGCAGATAAATTAACTGACTTGACCCATTTACCAGGCCCATTTATCGATCCACCTTCTCATTGGACAGTGAATCGACCTTATCACTGGCGGCATCACTTTGATAATCAAAAAGCATACTATTGCGGCACTTTCACAATTGTGGACAAACTAATAGGTACAGCACTGTCGCTCAAGGGCAAAACTATTGCTATAACCGGAGCATCTGGTACTCTAGGGCAATCGCTCCTGCAACATCTCCGCAACCGTGGGGCGAAAGTAATTGCTCTGACATCCTCACCCCAAAACGTTACCTTAGAAGTAAATGGTGAGCATCTGCCCGTGAAAACACTCACCTGGCAAGTAGGTTCTGAGGCAGAATTGGTCGCAGAATTAGAGAAAGTAGATATTCTGATTCTCAATCACGGTATTAACGTTCATGGGGAAAGAAGTGCAGCAGCGATCGCTAAATCCTACGAAGTTAATACCTTTTCTAGTTTGCGGTTGTTAGAGTTATTTTTCAACACCGTTCGCACTAATGAAGATGTTGCTCGCAAGGAAGTTTGGGTTAATACATCGGAGGCAGAAGTTAGCCCCACTTTTAGTCCCTTGTACGAACTGAGTAAACGCACCTTGGGAGATTTGGTGACAATGCGGCGTCTCGACGCCCCTTGTGTAGTGAGAAAACTGATTCTCGGCCCCTTCAAAAGTAATCTGAATCCGATTGGCGTGATGTCAGCCGATTGGGTGGCAAAGCAAATCATTAATTTGGCGATTCGAGATGTACGCAACATCATTGTCACCATTAATCCATTGACTTTTATCGCTTTTCCCATCAAAGAATTTTTTGCGGGAATTTACTTCAAGCTATTTAGTCACAAAGCTACTGAGATTAAGAAAGTATCAACCAATTCTGAGGCATTATCAAAATCAAAGATGAGTTGAGTAGGTTACTAATCTACTAACTGTTTGCCGAATAGAGAAAATAGGGAAAAGAACAAAAGAAATAGAGAGCATCCCATTTTTGTTTAATTGGTAGTGCGGGCATCTTGCCCGCTTGCCGTAATTTCATTTACGCCACTTCAAAATATCTCGAAACCATTGCTCTACACGATCACCCATTGCTGTTGTTGAGTATTCAGCTTCTGCTCTTTGACGACAAGCATAACGGTCAATTTGAGGCAGTTTTCTGATCGCTTCTACCAAGCCCTCTACAGAATCTGGTTCGACTAAAAAGCCCGTTTTCCCATCCTCAACAATTTCCGCAGGTCCACCGCGACGATAGGCAATCACGGGAACTCCGCAGGCAAGGGCTTCAATTGCCACATTACCAAAGGCTTCCACCCAGCGAGGCGTCATTAACAATGCTTGACACTTACCCAAGCGCTTTTGTAATTCTGTAGTTTCGAGAAACCCTTCATATTCTATTGGTGCAGTCGGGTAGTCTCGAAGAATCCGTTGCCAATAACCCTCCGCTTGCAGGAACCCCATAATTTTTAGAGGAATCCCTGTTAACTCAGATGCCGCCACGGCATCCTCTAAACCCTTTTCTGGGGCAATGCGACCAACCCATCCTATCCAGGGTGATGGTTGAGCAGAGAACTCATACATTGAGAGTTGAATGCCATTTCCTAAGCATTGGCAGCGATCAGCAAAGGCAAAAGTTGCTGCCTGAGCCTGAGAATGGACACCAATTGTACCAGGAAACTCAGTTACTACCTTCTCAATCACTTGATCCATTGCCTCCGTCAGCGAACCCATACTAACTAGGTGGGCAATGGGGCGATGGAAAAAAGGCGTTAAATAGAAGGGCAACCAATCATAGGCAAAGTTGAGGATTAAATCATAGTCACCTTGAACCTGCCGTGCATATTCCCAAACATTTGCCAGGGCAGAAGATGCTGGCATGATGGTTGGTGCATCTCGCCCTTGAGTTTGGGCACTAATTTGTGGAGTGCCATCAATCTCAACTAGAGGCATTCCCCAACTGTTAGATCCAGGAGTTGCCACAATTTTTACAGTATGACCCCGCCGTCTCATTTCCATCGCAATGTTACGCAGGGTCAATTCAACACCACCTCCTAATCCTGAACCCAATGGGCCAATAGGACTGGAGACAAGTAGCAATCTAAATGAATTGCTTGGTTCGTTGGTCATTGGTTATTGGTTATTGGTTATTAATAATTTCTTGCTGTCTGGGGTGTTGCTGACACATAAACAACGAACAACCAACGAAAACAATACACTTATCGCGGTGGTTCCTGAAGCTGATTTTCTGATGGAGTGAGGGAAACTGGCGAAGTTGGCAAGTTGTTGAACGTTTCTGGTCCACGAATGCGACTTAACTGAGCCATTGCCCATAGCGCTGTGTCCCGAACTTCTGGATTAGAGTCTTCAGCAGCATAGCGCAACATCTGGCTCATCTGAGCAGCCAACTCGTAAACTCGTGTCAAGTCTCGAATCGCATTTTTCCTCACCTCAGGACTTTCATCCTGCAAAGAGATGGTTAGGGCTTTATTCAAAGGCTTGAGCGTATTAGTCCCAATTTGCGAGATTGCCCCCAAAATTAAGCTGCGCTGCTGAGAGTCTGAATCAATCAGGGCATCAACCAGGGGCTTTACTGCCCTGGAGTCTCCTTGCTGTGCTAGTTCCCAGACAGCTTTGCTACGCTTGTTGGGGTCAGCTCCCCGTAAGTCTGAGATTAATTCTTCAACAATATCAATTTTGGAAAGACGAGTGGTTTTTTTTTGAGGTAAGGTAGCTTCTGTTGACTCAAGCCCTGACTGAGTATTCTCATAGCTGTGGTGGGAAAACTGCTGATGGTATCCTTGAGGGTGGTGCTCTTGGGCAAGTGTTTCAGTTTGAAGATTGTTGAGCTGAGATTTTTGGGTACTCAGATTTTCTTCGTCCGCTAGAAATTTAGGCTCTAGCACTGTTTTGGTTTTACTAAACTTGCGCAGCAAAAATAAAGCTACCCCAACCAAAATAGTTATGGTTGCGGCAATGCCTGGTATTAGCCAAAGTAGTTTTCCCCTCTCACTACTGGCTTGATTAGCAGTTGTGGTGTTGGTGGTTCCTGGAGCAAGCTGTTGGTTTTGAGCTGTCTGGAGGCGACTCTGGGTTGTGGGACCAATGTAGCCTAAAGCCTCAAGTCCAACAGCTTGTTGGAATTTGGATACAGCAATTTTTGTGCTGGCTCCGTAAATTCCATCCACCTTATCCTGGTAATAACCTAGCTGCTTGAGCTGTTTTTGTAATTGGGCAACATCGCTTCCTTGATCCCCTGATCTGATAAAAGTCCGCTCAGTCAATTGTTCAGCAGGAGACTGGGCGAGCAGGACAGCTTGTGGGAAGTTTAATGATGTATGGGATAACCGACTCACACTACTTTTAGTATCTTGTTCTCCTTGACGGACTGCTTTCTGCTGAACTAACCCTTGACTCACAGGGATAGATGATGGTGAAGCATCACTAAGGGAGACTAAAGCAACGGCTGGCTCTAGTTGAGGCTGATAGCTAGTATCCAGAGATAGACCAAAGCTAGTAACACAAGTAGCTAGAAATACAGTAGGGAGACGGCGACTCATAGAATAACTAGTAACTTGAGGCTCAACCATCTTCTTCGGATTCGGTCTTAGTGAAGTCTAACGCCTTGCTCCAGAAGAAGGCTGCTCCCCCCAGCATGACAATATAGATTAAGACTGCACTCGATAGTATCAACAGTGGCTTTTTGGGGATGTCAAGACTGATCGTCGATTGGTCAGCATCTTTTTTTTGTTCTTGTTCTTCGGGGGGAGTAGGTTGGTTTTGTTTAGCTAAAGCTGTTTCTATAAGCTCCCAAGTGGTTGAACCAGCAATACCATCGGCTGTTAAACCAGCAGATTTCTGAAATTCCCTAATTGCAGTCCGACTACCTTGTCCATAGACGCCATCCACCTCTCCTTGGTAGTAGCTCAATTCTTTGAGCTTTTCTTGCAGTTCTTTAACTTTCTCTCCTCTACTACCAGGTCCGATAGTCGGTTGATTGGTTTTAACCGGGGGAGTTTGAGCCAGTTTAAGAGAAGAAGAATCAACCGAGGAATAGGCAAGAACTGGCTCTGGTTGAGAGTTATGGTTCTTACCCACAGCTAGGCTCAAGCAAGCAATAAAGGTAGCTAGAATTAAAGTATGAAGACTATTAATCATAAGTTAGGATAACTAAGAATTTTGTGGTTTAGCCAGTGTTGACCACTGAGATTTCACTCCTAGTTATCTCCTCCATCGTAACTGCGCCTAATTCCGGAGAGCAACCCTTGACTGAAAGCTAATTGGAAAAGACGAAGTTAGAAACTCACCGATGGGGTAACATTTCCGTCTCTGATTCTTTCACATTGAAGGGGATTGGCGTTAATGTTGCTGATTGAGATTCCTCTAAGAGGAGTTCTCTTTGAGCTACAGTTTCGGCAACTGGTGCTTGTTGATCAGCAGTTGACGTTTTCTGGAGCAGAGATTGCCACTGCTGCGCTATCTTTTCCCGCTGATTGATCAAATAAATGCTCACCAAAGTCAGAGAGACACCAATCCACTGTAAGGGGCTAAGTACCTCAGACAAAAATAACTTGCCGAAGAGTAGGGCAAATATTGGTGTCAGAAAGGTTAAAGCACTAAGGCTAGTGAGGTTACCACTAGAGGCAAAATAAAAGAATAGACCGTAAGCGATCGCACTGCCAAAAATGGCTGAGTATACCAGCGCTGTCCAGCCAGATGGGTCAAGATACGTCCACTGATCAGATTCCCAGGCACCGGAGAGGGCAAACAGGGGTAAGCCGCCTAAAATCATGTGCCACCCTGTGGCGGTAAGGGGGTCAGCATAGCGGCAAACAAAGCGGATCATCACTGTACCTACTGCCATCGACAGAGAGGCTAACAGCATCAGCCATTCTCCGTTTTGAAACAGCTCTTGCCAGTTAAAATTTACGGCAATTGCCTGGCCTTGCAGTAAACTCAAAAACCACTGGTCTGGTAAGCCAATCAGACTGATTCCTAGAATCCCGATACACAATCCAATAGCTCCCCACACTCCAATGATTTCACCAAAGAGCAACCCAGATAGCAATGCTACGGCTAGGGGTTGAGAGTCAATCATCACTGAGCCCAAACCGGCACTAGTTCTTACTAATCCTTCTGCTAAAAACCCTTGAAAGAGTGCGCCATCTACTAGAGCAAACAAGCTAATCCATAGCCACGCCGCCCAACTTTTTGGCTGAGGCCTTTTGAGTACAATCGCCGCCACTAAGACTAAAACTCCTGCTGGCACCAAACGTACCCCTGCCATAAATAGGGGAGTTGTATTGGGGATAGCGCCCTTCATTGCCACCATTGCTGTTCCCCAGAAGAAAAAAGGGGCAATCAGTAATAAAGTAGCGAAGGCTGGTTTGAGTTTGGTGATGTTTGGCTGCATGAGATACTTTCGGCGCTGCATCAGACAACGAACAAGGATTGTATAACGTTTCTTTATTATTCTTTACATAAATTGTACCGAATGATTGCTTTGTATTAAGCAAATGAGACGAATTTCTGGTCTTGGCTGCACTTAATCAAGCTAATGCTGAGCTTCCAAGCTAGATTAAAGGGAAGAAAATGCCTACTCCCTGCTCACTAAGACAGGGGGTCTAAAGTTCTACCTAAATTTGGCTCTTGCTTGAAGATTCTGAGAAATAGCTCCAGAAGATTGTTAGGCTGAGCTAACTAAGCAAAAACTCAAAGCTCACAACTCAACACCACTCGAACGACTCATGCCCTGGCCTTTTAAGCCCAATTACCGTAAACAAATAGCTCGTATAGAAGTCACTGGCGTGATCTCCGGTGCTGCCCGCAAGCGGGTTCTGGACGCCCTCAAAACCGTTGAAGAGAAGAAGTTTCCTGCCCTACTCTTACGCATTGACTCTCCTGGGGGAACTGTGGGGGATTCCCAGGAAATTTACAGTGCCTTAATGCGCTTGCGAGAGAAGGTCAAAATTGTTGCCAGCTTTGGCAATATTTCGGCATCCGGGGGGGTTTACATCGGCATGGGGGCCGAACACATAGTATCAAACCCAGGCACGATTACTGGCAGTATTGGGGTAATCCTCAGAGGCAATAATCTAGAGCGCCTCTTAGAGAAAGTTGGTGTTTCCTTCAAAGTGATTAAGTCTGGCCCTTACAAAGACATTCTGGCTTTTGATCGCGAACTGACTGAGCCGGAAAAAAATATTCTTCAGGAACTGATAGATACTAGTTATCAGCAGTTTGTGGAAACCGTGGCTGAAGGTCGTTCTTTGGCTGTAGAAACAGTGAAAACCTTTGCCGATGGTCGTATTTTTACGGGTCAGCAAGCTCTAGAATTGGGTGTCGTTGACCGCTTAGGAACAGAAGAGGATGCTCGCCGTTGGGCAACACAACTGGTGGGTCTTGACCCAGAGAAAACTAAGTGTGAGACGATAGAAGAACCAAAACCTTTCTGGAACCGCCTGCTACCCGGCAGTAGTAGTAAGACGAGGTCAGGGCTATCAGCTGGTATAGATTGGGTAGAATTTGAACTGTCTACTAGTGGTCAGCCTCTGTGGCTTTATAGACCATAGGCGGAATTGGCAATGCGGAGGATGCAAGTGGTGGAATGGAAAGTTCGAGCGATTCGTGGCGCAACTACTGTCTCGGAAAATACGGTTGAGGCAATCCGAGAAGCCGTGATGGAATTACTAGACGAACTAGAAGCACGTAATCAGATTGACTACGAGGAGATTATCAGTGCTACCTTCACCACGACACGTGATTTGGATGCAATTTTTCCTGCGGCGATCGCACGATCGCGCCCTCACTGGGAAAATGTTGCTTTGCTCGACGTGCAGCAAATGCACGTCGAGGGCAGTTTGGAGCGCTGTATCCGGTTTTTAATTCACCTGAATACATCAGTGTCACAAGCAGATATTGATCATCCCTATCTACGTCAAGCTAAAAATCTAAGACCGGATTGGAGTTTGTCTCAAGATGTACCAGAGGAATCGCCTGTTGCTCAATCTCGTCGCTGAAGTTTGCCAGAGGTTAATAGGTGGCAGAACCTAGAGCGCCAACAGATAGTTTGAGAGCGCACTTAATCCACAATTATGGTAACCTCTCTAGGTGTTACTCTAGATTCTGCTTTTTCTGCCTCAATGACTTGACTAACTCAAGGAAATACTCAGCTTAATATTCTTCTACTTAGCCTTTTTGAGGTTTTACTCAGGTTGTTTACTGTGGAAACGTATACCCAAAAAGATGTCATATAAGAAACCCCGAAAACTTTTTCCTTCTAGTAGCCCCAGGGATTGAGCACACCCTTTTTCATCTAGTAAAGGCTTCACCGCATGGTAAGTAGGCTGGTAGTTATACCAGGGAATAGAAGGCCATAGATGATGAATCAAGTGGTAATTCTGCCCCAAAATCAGTAGGTTGAGGACGGGATTAGGGTAGACTCTGGCATTTTTCCAGCGGTCGCGTTCCTTAAAGGGGCGATGGGGCAGATAATCAAAAAAAAGTCCCAGTGCTAGACCAACAACTAGTGCTGGTACAAACCAGAAGTTCATGATGTAGCCCAAAAAGCCATACCTATAGGCAAGACAGACGATACTGGCAACAAATAAACGGCTCAAAAACCATTCCAACAACTCATAATTACGCCACAAACGCCGTTTGAAAAAAAATATTTCGTGATAAAAAAAGCGAGCTGCAATCAACCAGAGGGGACCACCCGTGGAGACAAAATGGTCAGGGTCATTTTTGGGATCGTTGACGTTGCCATGGTGCTGTATGTGAACCCTGGTAAACACCGGGAAGGCAAAGCCCAACATTAGTGCGCTCCCATGTCCCATTAAGGCATTCGCCAAGCGATTGCGGTGGGCAGAGTTATGAGAGGCATCATGGATTACTGTTCCCGACATGTGTAAAGCGAGGACGTTAGTGCAAAAGCTACACCAGTCGGGCCAGTCCCAAAGCCAGTAACCGCAGGTGGAAATTACGACTAACGCAATCGCTACTAGAAACATGAGTAGCGTTGGATTAAAGTCACCGGGAGGCCCAAGCAATTCTCTGGGCGCTGTCAGTGGCTTCTGGGCCTCCGACATATTTTTGTTTACTCCTTCATGCATTTCTACTGTTCTTTGGTAGTATAAGGCACCAGAAGACCATGATAAAGATTTGTGAACAAACATTAGAGTAACTCATCTATACTGTCAATTGCTCAACAGTTGCGCTGACGAGTCTGGGAACGATTGGTTTACTCACAGAGTCACAGGATATCAGCTTAGCTTTTGATGCCAATGTCAAAAGCTAAGAAGAGAAAGTTTTAGGGGAAAGGGGAGCCATGTCCTTAACGTTTGATCATATTAGTTGGTCAGTTAGTGTGGTAATTCTAATGGCTAACAGTAGTGCATTTGCCTTAAATAGCACTTTTATTCCGGTAACTGTTCAGAGTCAGCTAGCCCGTAATACTACCTTGGCTCAAAATTTAGATACAGAAACAGAAATACCAGAGTTTGAACCAGGTATTGATCAGTCTGAAGAACCTCGGTTTACTTGCGAATTTTTTAATGGTGACTATACCGTAATGTATCACCCACCAAGTGAACCAGGTGAAGCTTATGCCTGGGCGACTCCTAGTGCTATGGGTGGTGGTTGGACACCAGAGTCGCGTTGTAACGAAATCAGTAGACGTTTAGAATTCTACAGACCTGATGGCTTATTGGAACTGCAAACTGCGGTGGAAAATCGCTACGACATTCTTTGTGTTACCACTCAACTAGATCCATCCTGTCGCATCGTGCTGACAGTGCCTCCAGGTCAAGATCCAGAAGTAACGCGCGATCGCGTCTTTGAAAACTTGGTGGTTGCTGATATTGGTCAACAAACCGATGCCGTCAACACCTTTACCAGTCGGGGTAGTGGTTTACAACTACTCGATCAGGTATTCCAGGAGGGTCTTTCCGTTCTAGGCATTGGGGACAAAAAACCCTCTCAGCGTTCTGGTAACATTAACTTGCAGCCTTTCTTAGACCGGGCTGATGGTGGTACTGGTCCTTGGTTGCCAACCAACAACCAAAGGTAACTATTGCCTGGTTAAATCTAGACTGGTTATGCTGAAAACGTGCCTTGGGCACGGGAGTGGGGAGTGAGGAGTGGTAACCGCAGACTAAGGCAGATGAAGAGTGACCTTGATCCGTCAGTGTTTATCTGTCTTAGTCTGCGGTGAACAAAAGCTCCGGCTAGGGTAGTTTGTTTACTCCTGGCAAGAGATAGAATGCTTTTCCCCTAGAATGTTTGCCAGAAAGCCTTGATTCTTGAGGAGTTCAAAAAGATTAACGTCTTTTTCCAAAAGACAGGCATGACCCGACCGAGGCAAGACGATCATCTTGCCATTGGGCAAGTACTTAACTAAGCGTTGTGCTTCATCCACTGATGGTAACAGTTGGTCAGCAGCACCAGCAATAATCAGGACAGGTTGGCTAATTCTTCTTAGTTGCCTTTCATCCACGTCAAACTCACTTAACAGGGATACCCGCCAATTAGCCGTGTTAGCCGGTACAGACTGCATCGCCTGGAGAAGTGCTTGGCGATCACTCGGTGCAGTCTTTTCCCAAGCGGAGAGGAAAGGTAGAAAGACTAATGCCGAGAACTGGTAGAAAGAGTCTGGTATCCAGCGAACTAGTGGCGAACCCCATCGTAACAAGGGTCTTTGCTTCAAGGAACTCGCCGGGTTGCTCAAAATAATCCTCTCAAAAAGGTGCGGGGATTTGAGCGCTACCTTAATCGCTAGACAGCCTCCAAAAGACTCGCCACACAGATAAACTGAACGCGAGGGACGCTTATTTAGCTCTTGTTTAATTAAATCTACCACTGTCTCAGTGAGTTCGTCCCAGTCAGCTAAATCATCTGGCGGAATTGCCAAACAGCGAACATCGAAGGCTAATTCTAAACCTTTCGTCTGTGATCGAAGCAACTGACCTGTGCCATCCATCCCCGGCAGAAAAACAAATAATGGATAATCTGGATTTAATCGCCCTGGTGTTAGAAAACAAGGGCGACTCTTAACTTCTGGCATGTTTATTGCTTCCAATTCAATCAAGACGATTTAAATAAGCTTAGAACTGAGTCCCCGTTAGTTTGTGGCAAATTGACTACTATCGACACTTTGATGCAGTAAAGTAGCAATTTCCTCCCGACAAGTGTTATTAACTTCAGAGACAATTTGCCTAGCTTGTTTACCTTGATAAAGTTCCCGTTTTCTGGGCGTAATCCAGTAAGGACGTCCGACCAATACTGCAACGCGGCGATGAATTACCATCGGATGCTTACCTGGTTGTTTGAATAGTGGTTCTGATGGGTCAAACAGGTGCAACAAGCGCAGTGGCACTGTTGAGTTTACACTTTCCTCCAGGGAGGCAATTGCTACTGGCAGTACTGCCAAATACCGTGCCGATGACCTTAGGGCTAAATGAGCAAAACCTCGGTGAAATTGAGACATTTCTCCAGGCTTAGTCAACTGCACCATTGGTTGAGCTCCTTCGGGAAAAACGCCAACCCATTGGTTTTGCGCTAGTAGTTCAGTCGCCTGCTGAAAGAAAGACTGCTGTCTCTTCTGTGGCTTTTCCAGAGGAAAACAACCCAACTGCATGACTAGAGACCGCATGATGGGGACATGTCCCATGTAGTGATGGCAAGCAATGCGAATGGGATGTCTCAAGGCTGCCATCAGTAAAGGTGCATCCATAAAACTGCGATGGTTACTTACCACCACAACGGCGCAATCCTCTGGGATGCGGTCTTCGTGGTAAACAAACATCTGTGTTCCTGTTGCCGCTAGTAGCGAACGAGAAATTTGTAGGGGGCTATCGTCAGGCATGGGTTGAAACTATCGCTGGTGGCAAAGTATTCATCTTTCTTAACAATACTAACTAATGTTACTTATTTGTTAGACTACTAAGTATTAATGCTTAGTAGTCTAGTTAAGTGTCTAGCAACATTAAGTCTTATGTTCATTTATCGGCTGTTTTTGCAGAGCCTGAAGATGATTGGGTAATAATAGGTACGTAACTGCTACTTAAGAATTCCTGGTTAAATTGGCAGTCATTTTTTCCGGTTTTTCAATGAAACTTAGGCTGTTAAAATCAGCGATTGGTATTCATGAATACCTTTGTTCAGATAAAGAAAGTGAACTTAAGCACACTTAAGATTGAAACAATTATTAAAATAAATACCTGTGGCCATACACTGGGAATTAAAAGTAGTTTTATGGAGAGGTATTTCTTCAACTTCAGATGAGTCATACAGATACAAATAGAAGCACATTTGCTGTTACGACCCCCCTGTACTACGTCAACGACTTACCCCACATCGGCAGTGCCTATACAACAATGGCGGCAGATGCGGTAGCTCGATTTGAAAGGCTGCGCGGTAAATCTGTGTTGTTGATTACCGGCACAGATGAACATGGGCAAAAGATTCAGCGTACAGCCCAAAAGTATGGGCTAAAGCCTCAGGAACACTGTGATAAAGTGGCTGCAGGGTTTGATGCTCTTTGGCAGAAGCTTAATATTGACTACGACCGTTTCAGCAGAACAACCTCGACCCGTCATGAAGCGATTGTCAAAGAATTTTGGCAACGAGTTTGGCAAAAAGGCGACATTTACCTAAGTCAACAACAAGGCTGGTACTGTGTCTCCTGCGAAGAATTTAAAGAAGAACGCGAGCTTTTAAAGGATAAACGTTGTCCAATCCACTCGAATGTAGAAGTAGAATGGCGGGATGAGCAAAATTACTTTTTCCGGCTTTCTAAATACCAAAGCCAGTTAGAAGCTCTCTATCAAGAACGACCTGATTTTATCCAACCAGAAAGTCGTCGCAATGAAGTTCTCAGTTTTGTTAGCCAGGGACTTCAGGACTTCTCCGTTTCTCGAGTTAATCTAGACTGGGGATTCCGGGTACCGACCGATGCCAACCACACTATCTATGTTTGGTTTGATGCTCTCTTAGGTTACGTTACAGCCCTTCTTGATCCGGATAGCGAACCAACCTTAGAGAATGCTTTAAAAAAGTGGTGGCCAATAAATTTACATCTGATTGGTAAAGATATTCTGAGATTTCATGCTGTCTACTGGCCAGCTATGTTAACCTCAGCAGGTTTACCAGTTACAGAGCAGGTGTTTGGGCATGGCTTTCTGACGAAGGACGGTCAAAAAATGGGCAAAAGCCTGGGTAACACCTTGGACCCAGTAGATTTAGTCAATCGTTACGGGGCTGACGCAATCCGCTATTACTTTCTCAAAGAGATTGAATTTGGGCGAGACGGAGATTTTAGTGAAACCCGTTTCATCGATATTGTGAATGCCGATTTAGCCAATGATTTGGGCAATCTGCTCAACCGAACACTAAAAATGGCACTCAAGTATTGTGACGGCCGTGTCCCCAATCTCAACGGTGATGACATTCTAGCTGATAATCCCCTGAAGAAAATTGGTAGAGAATTGAGCGATCGCGTCCCTCAATCATACGAAAAATTATCTTTTAGTGAAGCTTGTAGAGAACTTTTTATTCTAGTCAGGGCAAGTAACAAATTTATTGATGAGCAAGCCCCGTGGAGTCTCTATAAGCAAGGTAATTTAACAGCAGTCGAACAAGTCCTGTATTCCGTTTTGGAATCAGTACGACTATCTGCCTATCTCTTATCCCCAATTATTCCCAATATCAGCACAGATATCTATCAACAGTTAGGTTTTTCAATTGATTTTAACGACCAAAATCTAATTAGAAATTCTGTAAATTATTCCACTCAAGTAGTTTGGGGAAGTTTGCCAGCTAATCAAAAATTAGGAGAAGCCAAACCAGTCTTTTCTCGACTGGAACAATCTTGATTAATTTTACGTCTTTTTAATCATAAAATCAAATTGTGACTAATCAAAATTCTGATTTTTGTAATAGCAGACATTGAACTTTTTTTACATAAAATGAGGCATAACAATCATGTTGAACAACTTTAGTAATGATCCTGTTTTTACACCTGAACAAGTTTTAGAAAATCGCGGTCGCGTTGCCATTTTTATTGATGGTTCAAATTTGTTTTATGCTGCTTTACAATTGGGAATTGAGATCGATTACACTAAACTACTGTGTCGTTTAACTGCTGGTTCAAGGCTACTACGCTCCTTCTTTTACACAGGCGTTGATCGTACTAACGAAAAACAGCAGGGTTTTTTGTTGTGGATGCGTCGTAACGGTTACCGAGTAATTGCCAAGGATTTAGTTCAGCTGCCAGATGGCTCTAAAAAAGCGAATCTGGATGTGGAAATTGCTGTAGATATGATGGCGCTAGTTGGTTCTTACGAAACCGCAGTTCTGGTGAGTGGCGATGGGGATCTTGCCTATGCAGTGGATGCTGTCAGCTATCGGGGAGCCCGTATTGAAGTGGTCAGCTTGCGCTCAATGACTAGTGATAGTCTGATTAACGTAGCTGATAGATACATTGACCTCGATAACATTAAAGAAAGCATCCAAAAAACGCCCAGACAAAACTATTCTTATCGTCCGTTGTCAGGCATTGGTCTTATGGATGAAACAGAAGAATAATCACACTATTACCGTCTGGAATAGACCGAAGAAAAATGCCAAGGGAAAAAGATTTTCTGCTTTTGCCTTTGGTATTTTCTTGATAGTTGTGTTATCTGCCTGTGACCGTAAAGGTGACTCGGCAAAACCAACAAAGCAAAATACTGGCGAAACGGAAATTGAAGCAAGCCTTGTCTTTAACAATGTCACCCTTGATCAGGCAGATGAGAAAGGAAATCCTCTTTGGGAAATAAAAGCAGAAAAAGCCACTTACTCTCAAGATAAAAAAACAGCCATCGTGGAAAATCCAACCGGTGATTTGTTCCAAGACGGAAAAGTAGTCTTGCAAGTTTCAGCAAAGCAGGGAGAAATTCAACAGGATGGTCAGATAGTCTTTTTACGGGGACAAATTATTGCCAAAGACCTACGCAACGGAACACAATTGCGGGGTGAGGAGTTAGAGTGGCATCCTCAGGAAGATTTATTAGTCGTTCGTAATAACTTAAAGGGTGAACATCCCCAACTACAAGCTTCAGCAAAAGAAGGGCGCTACTTTAGCAGAAAACAACAACTGGAGTTAACGGGTCAAGTCGCAGCAATCTCTAAAGACCCAAACTTACATATGAAAACGGAACATTTAGTGTGGTTGATCCAAGACCAGAAAGTGCTTGGAGACCAACGTATTCATATGGAAAGATATAAAGATCAGAAAGTAACAGACACAGTAGAAGCAGACAAATCTGAATTAAACCAGAAAACCAAAGTAGTAACCCTGCAACAAAATGTTCAACTGAAGTCGGTGGATCCACCACTTTTAATGTCAAGCAATTCAGCCGTTTGGAACTTAAATACCCAAACAGTGATCTCAGATCAACCATTACAGATTGTCCAACAAAAAGAAAACCTCACTCTTACAGCCAACCAGGGTCAGATAGACTTGGAGAGAGAAGTTGCTGATTTAACTGGCGGCGTCCAAGGTATTGCTAGTCGAAATCAGGCAAAACTCTACAGCAATCAACTGAGATGGAATATTCCGACTCAGTTAATGCAGGCTTCGGGTAATGTGATTTATCAACAGGTTGACCCACCACTCAATACTACAGGTGTAACGGCAGAGGGTAAACTTCAAGACCAAAGTATTGTTGTTAAAGGGGGCGCTGGCACACGTGTGGTGACAGAAATTATTCCTAAAGATAGTCCAATTAAAATTCCTTGAAAAGAGGTCAAGCATATTTGGGGCGGCGTTTTTTCCCCCTCTTAGAACTCTTTTTGATGCTGGGGTTTTCGCTTCTTAATGCTTCTGGCTGCCTTTGTGACCAAACTGCTGAGTTACCCTGAGATTGGGGCGATTCGCTCACAAAAGAGTTTTTTGCCAAAAGAGGCTTTTGTCGAACGGTTTCAAGTTCAAGTTGATCTTCTGAGTTGTCTACTGCCCAAGACTGGAGAACCTTGAGGGAGTTTGAGTTAAGATACTCCGCTACTTGCAGATCAGCAGCCATTTTTTGATGAGAAACGGTAGCTACTGGTACAGCTTCTATCACCGATTCGAGGGATGCTATCCTAGTCATCATTTGTTGCAGTTGAGAATGGAGTTCCTCAACTTCTGATAACCTTGGCAAGGTTGCTGACGGGGATGGCTTGAGTGGAGAAGCTGGCTGGGCATGATTGAGCAAGGTGAAGGCTGAGTTAAACGCAGGCGCTACTTGTTCTATTTGAGGCAGTGCTACTGGTTGATCCTGATTAGATGGAGGAGCGATTTTAGCTTTTGATTGTGGTGAAGAAGCAACACTAGATTCAGTTTCCTGAGCCAAAAACTCCTTAAGCCCAGAAGTTTTCAGTCTTGATTCTGAGAGTTTCAGTTCTTTTAATTGTTCTTCCTTTTCTTGCAGTTGTTGTGCTAGACCCGATAGTTTTTCCTCAACTTGAGCAGATTTACGGGCAGATTGTTGCCACCCGGTTAGCGCTACACTGGCAACACCTGCGCCGAGACTCAGTAAAGTTGCCAAGCCTAGGTAAGGAGTCGCGATATCCCTTATTTCACCATTAAAAACTGGCTCTTTCTGCATTTGGACGCTGATTGTTTTCGACCCAAGCAAAGCTAGGGGTAAGGTCAGCGCAGCAAAGACTGACGCTGAAAGTATTACCGGTGCAAGGACAAATTTCTTGAGTGGAGATCCGATCATGATTTATAAGGCGCAGTTATAGCTTCTTTCAGTTTAATTGGTACATCAGTAACTTTTGAGTAAGTTACGATGAAGAAACTGACAAAAAGAATAAATTCTCTATAAATTTTCTCTCACTAGTTAATTTTAATTTACTTCCTTAACATTTATTAACTGAAATTCTCATATTAAGGGATTATTAATGTTTTTGTTTATAGTTACAGCTTGTAATTTTTTCTAAGCTGATTAACCTACAACAAATTTCCAGAGGCAGTTTCAGCCTCTGATAATTCTAACTTGCTAATGATGATGGCAGTACTTAATTGACTAGAATACCCCTCTTATTCTGACAATTTTAAATTTTTTCAGGGCTGTATTCTTCTATCAAAACAAAAAGCATATAATTCCTAGGATGATTGCTTAATAAGCCCTGATATGTTATCCGAGCTCTTGCAGAAGCTGTTTGATTTTCTCTGTCTGTTTGTGCTTAAACTGCTCTGGGAAATTTAACTCAAGTGCGACTTTAGGATAGGGTCGGTCACTGTTTTTTGGAAGAGACAAGACTTCTACTGCCACGATTTCCGCCAGAAAGCGCTCCGGTAAAGGGTTAGTTGTTTGTTGAGACAATAACAAGCCCACAATAGGTTTCTCTTGCCGCATCTTTTCCAGGTCTTTTTCCCGGAGGTAAGGCTCACTGTGCCTGTGAACATCCGATATCTCAGAGTTGCTGCCACCATCTAATTCCAGCCGTAAACTCCCAATCCCCAGTTCAGTAACCTTCCCGGAGTAAAAATGACCTTCCCAGTAGAGCTGAGCCTCTGCCCAAACGCGTTTGCGTACCTTGCCAACACTACTGCTGGCTGGTTGAAACTCCCGCAAAGATCGATTGAGACTAGTAGCAAGGAACTTTAGAGATGCCAGTGGTTGATCTACATGCTCACGCTTCTGGGAGTACCATTCTTTAACATCAGAATAGATAACCAAAGCCAAATTATCGAGTTGGGTTTGAGTAGGATTGACAAAATCAACAGCTAAATGAGTAAGCTCATCGTTGACGGGTGTTGCGCGGATAATTCGTGCATTGACCAATGCTCGTTTACCATAGTCGCCGATTAACTCAACCTCTACTTCATCCAGTAGATCAGGTAAGTTATTTAGGGCAATTAGTGCACCAGTTTCTGAGACATCAATGGTTGTACCACTCCAAGCTTGACCAGAGCTATGAATTAGAACACCTAGGCATCTTGAGAGACGATGAGCGACGCGCCGTTGCGGTTGCTCGAAGGCAACAACCAAGGCAGCAAACAGCAATGTTAGATTAAAAAGGCACCATAAACCATTAATTACTACCGCCTCAGCATCCTCTGGACGGAGCAACAGCCAGAAGGGTACAGCAATCAGAGAGACGACAACGAATGCGGTTACTACTAATAAACCGCGCACAGACTCCCAATCAAAGCTGCGTTTGGTGACAATTAACCCCTTGTCAGTAACATTAAACGAACCCAGATTAGGATTAATTAGCGCCATCAAAGTGACATATCCTGCCTGGAAAGCCATCACAAATTCAAAAATCTCATTCCAGAAGGAAAAGCGAACGTTTTTGTAGCTGATATAAGTAGCATTCAGAGAGATGAAAATGTGGGGCAAAGCATAGACAACAGTCTCTAAACCCAAACCTTGAATTGGTCTGAGACCAAACAACAAAAACAGAGTAGGAGCGATCGCATAAATTAACCGGGGATAGCCGTAAAAAAAGTGAGAAGTCGCACTAAAGTAACAGAGTCTTTGAGGAATGCTCAGATTCAGTTTTGGGTTAATCAGGGGATTTTCTAACCGCAGAATCTGGGCCATGCCTCTAGCCCAGCGCACTTGCTGCCCAACATAGGAAGAAAATTTCTCTGGTGCTAAACCCGCCACCATAATTTTGTCGTAGTAGACCGACTTATAACCTAAAGAATGCAGCCGAAATGCGGTGTGACAATCTTCTGTGACAGTTTCTGTAGCAATTCCTCCGACTTCGAGAGCATGCTGTTTACGAATCACAGCAGCTGAACCACAGAAAAAAGCTGCATTCCAGAAATCATTACCCTTTTGCAGCACCTTATAAAAGAGTTCATTACCCACAGGAACTTTTCCCTTGGTTAGCAAATTACGCTCAAAAGGATCAGGGTTATAGAACCAGTGAGGAGTTTGCACAAAAGATACTTTTGGGTCAAAGAAAAAGCCCACTGTATCTTGAAGGAACTGCCGTGAGGGAATGTGATCGCAGTCGAGAATTAGTACTAAATCACCATCAGTACGGCGAAAGGCAGTGTTGATATTACCAGCTTTAGCGTGTTCATTGCTGTCCCTAGTCATCAGAACCGCACCTAGTTCGACGCACATTTGGCGCAACTGTTCTCGACGGGCGTTAAAAGTTTGTCGGCGTGGATCGTCTTCCTGATATTTTTCTGGCCGACCATCATCTAGGATATAAACTCGTTTTTTGTTCGCTGGATAGTCTAGGGCTAAAGCTGCTAGTGTGGTCTTGCGCACAATCTCCACATCTTCGTTGTAAGTCGGGATATAGACATCGACTTTAAACCATTGATTTTGAGGAAACTCTGCTAGAGCAACCGATTCGCGCTCTTGGATTTTCAGAGTTTGAAAATACGACAGAAACAGGGTGATAACCGCATAAAGTTCCGCCCCGTACAGCAGCAGACAAGAGATGCCGTTGAGTGGACTATCAAAATTCAGGGTATAGCTAGTGCGGTAGTAGAGATAGCGGGCTGTAGTGACAACACTCAGCCAGACCAAAAATAAGTGGAAATATTCACTAGTTTTTTTGTCGGATTCTTGGGAGTCGGCCCGCACGATTATCTGACTGAGCATAATCAGCAGCAAGGCAACAACTCCCTGCTGCCAAATCTCGAGCGGCGTAATAATTAGGGGAATCGATAGCAACAGCAGCAGTAAAATAAGCCACTTTAAAGGCTGTAGTTCTAACCGTGCTAAAGCCCGATTAAAAAACTGGGGTAGGAGATCGACCAGCCAGAAGGTTACCGAGGAACGGGGACGGTTAGCCGACGGTAACCGAGATCTAAGCCAGGAGAAAGACATAACATTGTTGGGGTTGGAGGTTTTAAGTGAGGGGGTTAAGACTTTCAGTAATCAAGAACTAATGACTCTTTCTATCGGTAATGCGCTTAAGAGATAGCTGAGCAACGCCATAAAGCAGCAGTGCGATCAGCAAAATGCCCAAGGGTAGAAACAACCAATTATTCTGAAAAAAGCGAGATACTTTGCTCAGAGGCGTCGTATTTTCGAGACGTGTTGTCGAAGAGGAGTTTTGTAAAAATTCCAGCTTGTAGGCATCGGATTCATCGCTATAAAGGCTTTGCGGGTTGCTACTAATAAGTGCTGTATCCTCCTGTAATTGGAAGAACCAGGAATCTTTACTCAGGATCTGGCGTACTAAATCTAAGCCACTGTCGGTTTGACCAGTGAGAGCCAAAATTACTAATTGTCGGTTATCAGGAGAGACAACTTCTTTAATCACGCCTTCGGTATCAGGCAGGGTTTGAATACTACCTTGACGCGATTGGCGCAAAGAAGCATTACCTAAACTAAAACCACTGGCAGTAAACGCCTCTTGGAAAGGAAAGTTTTCCCAGTTACCAATTCCTACAAGATGGTGGGTTTTAGAGATTTCTGAGGGTAAGTTATCAGTGGTATAAGTTGCTAATTTGATAGATTCCGAGCGACTCAATCTTCCTAAGCGATCGCTCAAGGTAAGTAGAGTCAGCAGATCTGTATTAGAACTAGAATTGGGTAAAACAATCGCTGTATTCGAGAGGTCTTGAGGAGCTGCGAAGGGAAAACCCGACCGCAGCAGTTTTAGATCCGGCAATTCAATAGAAGTTTCTCGATTAAGTTTGAAGCTGGTATCGGCGTGAACTGTGCCTGTAAGTTGTTCGTCGGTAACATTACCACACTGCTCCGGTTCTCTGGGATTAAGCCGAAATGCAACTTGAATTTTCGAGTCAGGCTTGACTAAGGCAGGGGGTAAATCCACCTTCAGGGTTTTACGAATAGCACCGTTTTCCGAGTTTAACCTCGCTCCACCAATAAAAATTCCATCAAGCAAAACTTCTACAGCCGAGGTTCTGGGATTAACTTGGGGACCGTAGCTGTAAACCAGTTTCATAGAACTTCCCCGTTTAAACCGATCATCCGGCAAAGCTCGAAAATCAAACTCTATGGGTGGTGCATTAGAACCGCGAACAGTAATGTCTTGAAAAGGTTGACCATTGAGTTGAGTAGCGATCTCTTTGAGTTGGAAGGAATTTTCTATCGGTAAATAACGAGGCCATTGGTGGAGTGGTGGTGTGGGAACCTCTGTCAGGTTACTTACCAAAATTGCCTGACCAGTCCCGATTTTGTTAGTGTCTGGCTGTACTAAAAACTGTACGGCCTTGGTGACACCTTCTAGCCCATTTCCTGTGGCAACTAACACAGGAACAGCACCATCAAGGGTTGTTGAGAGCATCAGTATGCCAACATCCTCCGGTAGGGCAGACTGATTACCATCGAGAATCTGGTTACCTTGAATTGTGAAGGGTAAATCCAAAGACTTTAGCGCCGGTTGGTCAGCAGGAGTACCAATCACCACCAAGCGATCGCCCCATTCTACTTGGTTAAGATCTTCGACCAAACTAATTTCTGTGGGGCGGAAATCTGCTAACCTCCCTAGGGCAGCTTGGAAACGAGGTGCCGCCGTCAGCCAAGCATCACCGAGCCTCGGTAGTAAATAAACGATGCGATTGGGGTCTAAGCTAAGTTCGTCGAAGAAGGGATAGGGATAGCGGCTAAAGTTGAGAGGCAGTGGTTGCAGGGCGTAGCTAAAGACTACCTGTGAATCGGGCAAAATCTCAGTCCACAGGGTAACGTCTTCAGGATCGCTGCATTTGGGGTCGTTATTCTGCTGCGCCACAATAGAGAGGTCATTGTAGTCCTGAATCAATCCCTTGGGGATATCAAAAAGTACGCTTCCTACTTCGGAGTTTTTGCGATTGAGTGGTACACTGCCGACACTCCTGCCATTGACTAGCACTGTTAAATTAGAGCGATTAGCCAGCAGAGCTGGTGAGTGTTGGAAGCGAATTAAGGCTTTAGCTGTGACAGATTTTGGCTCCCAGCTCCGGGGGCGCGTAAAGCCGACTCTAGTTTCTGCCGAGACGCCTTGCAAGCGTAAGCGATTGCCCACCACAGGAGAGCGATTGAATTGCAGAACGTACTGACTTTCGGGGAGAGACTCGGCGAGAGTATCTTCTGCGGAGCTTGTCTCCTGCCGTTCTCTGGAGGGAGAGCGAGTAACTGGAGGCGGTGATTCCGCTTGAGGGGCAACGTTCCGTCGCCTTGGGGGTGGTGATGCGGGGGCTGCCTGGGATTGTTGGGGAGCTGCCCTTTGTTGAGGCGCAGGAGCCGCCCTCTGTTGAGGCGCAGGTGCCGCCTTCCGTTGGGGAGCTGGTTCACTCTGCTGTTTGCTCGGGCGGGGCGGTTGAGGCTTGTAAACTGGAGGTTTGGCAGGAGCGCTGGGTAAAGCATACTCCTGGATTAACTGGTTTTCTTGCTTTTCTAGACTGCTGTCGCTTTGGGCAAACACGACGGTAGTACTTATCCCCAGCACTAAGATCAACGTGCTGAAGAAGACTAATAGCCACCGTCGTTGAAGCCATCTGAAAGTCGAAGCAGTGGGTTGGGAGTTACGAAAGGAGGGTTTCATAGGTATGTGGTCAATCGTTGTTTGATAAGACCAAAACCAATTTGGTACTTATCTCCCGGGTGAATTGCGGAACTTGAGGAGTGCTAAACATTCACTTAAAGAATTCAATCACTATGAGCAAACCACAGGAATTTTTACAAGTAATTCAAAATATCCAACTTTTGCACCTAGTAACTGCTAAAAACGAAGGATTTTCCTACTGGGGTTGCAGTAGTCGGGGATTAATCGTTTCCGGTGGTAGTAGTGCTAACCAAACTAGGTTTTGAGTGTAGTAGGCTGATTGGTCGTCCCAGACACCCTGGTTATATTGAGGTAGAAGTTTCTCGGCTAGCAGTTGCTTGGCAGTGTCCGGAGCGATTACGCTGAAAGCAGAATAGAGCATCGCGTATTGGGAAGTAGCTTCGTAATTAACTAGCGGTCGTCCCTGAAGATTGATTCGAGCTGGTAGACGCCCTGAAGAGTCCCAACGCTGTTGTAGGTTCCGGGTGGCAGTACGCAGGTAACGTAGTGCTTCGGGAGACTGGAACCAAGCAGCATCCCAAGCAACTCTCCACCAAACACGGTAAGCATCAAAACTGTAGACGCTCTCAATTTTGCTGCTAGTTGGTAGTGGTTTGAATTGCCCAGTTTGAGTGTCCAGAGCAATCCAATCACTGGGTAAGCCTACTTGGGAAACCTGGGAAGACTTTTCTAGTGCCTGGTAGCTACTCTCTACCAAACTGAGCCAGTCATGCTCAGGGTCAACCTGAGCAAAAAGGCGAAAAGCATAGGGGGCAAAATAAGAGGGGTTGAGGTAGATGGTAGATGCTGAGGGGACAAAAGCTTCTTTTGGCCCGGGGAGTAGATAGCGCTGACCCTCTGGTACAGCTATGGTGGAAAATTGCCAAAGGTCTTGCAGTTTGAGTCGCGCTAAATCCAGGTATTCAGAGCGATTCCAACGACGAGCTGCCAGGATAAGAGCAGTAATGGCATCAATATCGGCATCACTGGCAAAATTACTGTCTATTTGCCCCCAATTACCTCCCTCAAGGCTTCCCCACTTCCATGACCAAAGCTGATCTTGAAAGTCACCCTTAGCTGAACGCCGACGTAGGTTGTTTTGCGCCCAATTTAAGGTGAGATCAAAGGTTTTGCGGTCATTAATTAACACAGCCCGCAACATGGCATAGGCTTGCCCTTCGGAGGTTGAGCGATCACTAGCTTCGTAGTCAATGACTCGCCCATCTTCTTGAATAAATCGCTCTCGGTAGATGCCCCAACTTTCTTCTAGTAGCTGCCGATTAGCCGTTGATTCGGGTAAACGGGAAGAACTCTCCACTGGTGAGTTTTGGGTGACTGGTGATGGAGATAGGGGACTTTCTGGCTGTTGTGTCGAAGGTGGGGAAATACAGCCAGCTAAACTTAACAACACAGCAATGGTAGCGGTTTTCAGCCAAGTTTTACATCCTATAGCCAGTAGCCTGTCAAGCTTTATTTGACAGATACCCTGGGGACAAGGAAGAAGTTTTTTACTGGAGCGAATTTTACTTTTACCCATTACTTCAACCATGACACTTGATAAAAGCTGTATCCCTTAAGGTCATCGCCAAAACCGCCATGTTCACCATCCTTTTGGTTTGCGCCTTAAAAACGTTCCCAGGTAGGCTGGAACCCGCGCCTTCGTAAGAAATCTTCTTGAATTTCCTGGCGTTGTCGCGTTAGGTTGCTCTCAGGATTCCCCTGCGCCATTTGTTCAAGTTGTAGCTGTTCGAGCTGGGCAAGAGCCTTTAGGGGTAAATCTTGAGCTCGATTGAGGTCAATCAGCGACTGGCGTAGCGCTAAGTCATCTGGTTTAATGGCAAGCGCTTGAGAATAAAGTTCACTGGCTGAGTCAAAACGTCTTTGTTGAAAGCGAATTCCCCCTAAAGCAGCTAGGGCTTCTCGATTGTTCGGCTGAGCTGACAATATCACCTCGTAGGCCCGACTAGCGAGATCTAGCTCATCGATGGCTTGAGCTAGTTGTCCTTGCAACAAGTAGTTAGTAATATTGCTAGGATCGCGAGCCACCAACTGTGTTACTCTTGCCCTTGCTTGAGCTGGACTGCGTTGGGCGATCGCCTGAATCAGGCGAATTTGCAGCGGCATGTTGCTAGGGTCAATCTGAAGCAGCGAATTGTATAGGGGTTCCCGCCGCCCGTCTGCTGGTAGTGCTGCAGCTAGGCTAAACAATTCTGGAGGTAAGTTGGTGGCAGGTTGAGTCTGTAGCCAATAGCTGAGAACCGCTTCTGCCTCTGACTCAGAAATCAACTCAGTTTCGTAGGCAAGACTAGCGCGAGCCAACTGCAATCTAGTATCTTGAGGATTCCGAGCAATCAACTGGTCATAAATTGCTAGCGCTTCCTGCGGTCGATTCTGGGCAAGGCGAATGCCCGACAAGCCCCGCAAGGCAGCATTAAGAATATCCTGATCTGCTGAGTTACTGGCCAGTAAACCTTGGTAACGTCGAGCAGCAGCTTCTAAAGAACCCTCGCGACGCTCAATCTCGGCGGCTAATAATTGCGGTGCTAAATCTTGAGCACCTTGGGTAGTTGCTGTATAAACTGCCAAAGCATTTCTTGCCTGTGGCAGGTCATTAGCTTCTATATACATCTGAGCAACGCGGAAATTCAAAAAAGGTGCATTAACACCAGACTGTAGAAGGCTTAGGTAGACGGGCAGCAATTCTGACCCAGGAGGTTCAATTCTGACTAAGGCAGTGGCGAGTTGTTGTTGCTCGCTGGGATTGGTGGGCAAAGTTTGCAAAGCGGCGGCAAGACTCTGGCGTAGTTGCAGCTCAGAAATCAAACCCAACTGACTTTCCAGTGCCAGCCGCTTGACTAAAAGAGTGCGGTCATTCGGTTGACTAGCTGTTAGTTGTCTATATAGTTGCAGGGCTGTTTGCCTCTCGGAGGGCAAGCCACTAAAGACATCAGCAACCTCTTGCCACAGCTTGGGTTCAGGATTGGGGTTCTCAGTTAGTGCCTGACGGTAAAGACTAGCTACTGAGGAGGCGAGGGCTTCATTTTTGGTTTGATTGCGAATTTCATTTAGCGATCGCGCCAACGGCAAAACAGCATCAGTTCTGCCTTGCAACGGCTCTAATACGGCAAAGGCTTGATTAGCAAGTCCAGAGGCTAGGTAAGCTTGGGAGAGTGCGGCACGAGTTTGGATCGCTAGTTCATCCAAACTAGTTGACTGTTTTAGCTGAGCTTCCAGAATTGTCACCGCTTGACTAGAATCACCAGTTTCTCTTAAGGCGCGGGCATAGGCAAGAGTAGCGTATCCAGTCATTTTTTCCCCAGTGGCTTGGTAACGCTTAAATAGTTCTAGTCCCTGCTGGGGGTTGCCACTGTAGGTGTAGGCTTCGGCAGCACCGAGGAGTACTTCAGGTGTAGGGTTAGCCTGTAGCACAATTTGATAATCTGCTAGTGCCTCGGCAAACTTGCCTTGATAATTGTAAAGCAATCCTCGCCAGCCAAGGGCTTCGGTGTCGTTAGGATTTAAATTGAGTAAGGTCGTAAGCGCCTCAATCCCTTGTAACTGCCACTCTGGTTTGTAGCTTGCTAAGAAACCCAGGGACTTGAGGGCCAGCTCATTAGTGGAGTCTTGAGTAAGTACCTGTTGATAAGTATCCCAGGCAGCTTCAATTAACCCTTGTCGCCTGTAAGCAATTGCTAGACCCAACTTAGCTTCTACGGACTGAGAGTTACCCCGCACAGCCTGCTCAAATAACTTGATTGCCTCCTCAACTCGCCCTTGCTTAAGCAGGGTAAAACCTTGTCGTATAGCTGAGGTGATATTCTGAGCAATTGTCTGAGCTTGCACAAGGGTTAATGGCCCGCAGATCACTAGACTTGCCATACTCCCAGCGATGGTAACGCCGATCAGAAAATGGAAAATGGAAAATGGAAAATGGAAAGTTAGTACTTTCTCTCCCCTATCTCCTTTGTCCCCCTTCTCTTCCCTCTCCCTCCTATCTACTAGGTTCAAGCGCCACTCAGTATTACCCTCCCTGAATAAGGAGAGCACTTTTGGTTTTAGGGATTGACCAAATACATGATTCATGGGGTCAATCTCCGCCGGGGAATGATATTGAATTCTGTTTTTACCCGAAACCCAGCATAGGTATCAGAAAAACCGTCGCGTTGCTGAAGGGTAAAACCGAGCCGGAGATTGGGTGCAAATCGAAAATCGTAGAATAATTCCCAAACGTCTGGCACTTCATCCCCGTTTTCCTGCCGCAGTGTCTCATTGGATAAGTTCCGGCCGTAGGCTAAGCCTAAACGGTCATCTGGGCTAAATACATCTAAGAAACTGAGTCCTAAACTGTAGGTATCTCCCCCTTGATCTAAATCGCGGTTTTCATAACGGCCATAGCGCCCAAATATTCCCATGTTCAAATCGGGAACAAAGACTTCTGCGTTAATACCGTAAGACTCTTCGCGATCGCCTGAGAGTAATCCAAATTGATCATCACCACGAGGGACGGAGAAAATTTCCTGGAAGCCACTATCTGAACCCGCATCTTTAGCCGTGGCATAGGTGCCGCGAATAATCGCATTGCCAGAACGTACACCAACTTCTCCAGCAAATCCATCTAAGGAAAAATCACCCAGATTTCGAGAAGATGAGAAGACGGCAGCTTTAGCCTCTAAGTTATCGTTGGCTGTCCAATTAACTAAAAAACCAGGACGAGAAAGAATCCCCGTAGCACTCAAGGCGGGATTAGTCTGAAAAACTGGATTAAAGAAATGGGTTACTCCGTCTTTAGCAAAACTGTTGCGGTCAAAGTAAGAAGTTAAATCTAACTGACCAACGACGAAGCGAAGATTAGGTAAATCCGCCACAGGAGCAGTCGCTACATAGAGTTCATTGATATTCAAACCCTCTTCTGGAGAGTCTGCTAACTCGTTATCTTCGCTGGTCAGATCAATAGTGGCACCAAGCAGTACTCTGGGAGTTAGCGGATAAAGACCAGACAGGCGTGCCCTGGCTACAGATTGATCGCCTTGAGTTACATAGGTTCCTTGGAAGTCTAAAGAGGGGGAATTTACTGGGGTGGTGCTACTAGGGAAGGGTTCTTGAGTGGACAACTCCTGTCCTAACTGCGTTGTGGGAGCGGTAATTGACGGTGCAAGGTTGGGTTCAGCAGTATTAGGCAGCACTTGCTGGGTTTGTCTGAAGTCATACTCAATTTGGGAAGTTGAGTTATTGCTGTTGAGGGCTACTGGACTCTCTGGAAGGGGTGCCTGGGCTGGGGGTAAGTTAGGATACTGCCCAGAGACGGCGTTGTAGTTACCGGGGTTGGCTGTGCTTGTCGGTAGTGGCGGTGGCAATGGTGCCTGGGCTGGGGGTAAGTTAGGATACTGCCCAGGGAGGGCGTTGTAGTTACCGGGGTTAGGCACCGCCATCATTACCGTGTTGGGCGGCAAGTTAGGATACTGCCCGGAGACGGCGTTGTAGTTACCAGAGTTGACTGGCACTGCTGTAGCTGGCACCGGCATGATGATCATGATTTGTGGGTAGTTGGGATACTGCCCAGAGACGGCGTTATAGTTACCAGGGTTAACTGGCACCGCTGTGGCTGGTATAGCCATCATGACGGTGTTTGGTGGTAAGTTGGGATACTGCCCAGGAGTAAAACCTGGTGGAATTGGTTGTTGAGTCTGAGCTTGAGAGAAATTAGGTAGCTGAGCCAACTTAAGCTGGGAATGATTATTTCCCTCAGCAGCCGGTAGCTCTTCTTGAAGCATCCTTTGTTGCTGAGGAAGATTGGCTTGAGCTGGTCTAATACTACTTAGTCCCAGCAGACACAAAATAGCTATTAGTTTAGCGTTAGTCCAGTTAACTTTTAGTAGAAATAGACGATTTAAAATAACAGGCTGGGCGCCATAGGAAGTCATTTAGTTCCTCGCCAGGATTTTTTGATTAGTCAATCTTTGACTGCACCCTGTTGCTAATTTAGCAAAGAGATTTATTTTATGCACGATTTAACCAATCTTAGTTTTAAGATATCTCTATTTTTAATGTTTTTAACAACTTTTTTTGATGGACACATTTTGATATTACCTACCGCTAACGTAATAACAGTAATGAAAATTGTTTATTCCAGCTAAATTTTGCTGTTAAGTACGAATTAGAACCTAGTGGTCAACTGGGAACTTTTACCTTATAAACTTACAGCGGAGAAACTACGTTTCCGGAAGTAAAACTGTGTCAAGAATCGGAAATCTTCTGATTGCGTTTAGGATCACCTAGAAGTATAGGAGTATCACTAGTATTAGTTTCGGCATTGGTTAAAGATCCCCACTTTTGCGATAGACTCTCTAAGAATTGGTCTTGGTTTGCCCGAAAATTCCCGATATTCCAGCCGCCGTTAATAATGGCAAACCAGACTAAACCACGCTCTTTTGTGGGCATAACACCAGCCAAGGCACTCACCTGTCGTAGAGTTCCGGTTTTAACAACAGTCCCAACGGGAATTTGCCGTTGCAGCATGGTTCCCCCCTGATCACGTCCCGCAACAGGAAACAAATCTGTAACCCTCAGTTGATGAGGCTCTAAAAATCGTTCAATTGCCATCAGCATGGCAACAACAGCACGGGGAGAAATTCGATTATCGACACCTAATCCCGAACCGTTAACTAGCTGAATTTCAGCTAAAGGGATGCCAGTATAGCTTGCTGCTCTTTGAGCAGTTATTATAGCACCACCAACGGATTGTGCTAACAGCTCTGCTAGGTCGTTGTTACTGTAAATGTTCATCTCTCGTAGAATTTGTGCCAGGGGCAGTGAGCGGTGGCGTAACAACAAGGATGTTTGAAACGGAGCCTTTGTGGCTACTTTGACCTTACCTGCAATTACTACTTGTGGTTTTGCTGTTCCCTGAGGCAGAGAGCGATGTCGAGCGGCGGCAAGTCTTGACCAAAGACTGGTGTTGATGGCTTGTCGGAGTTGCTGACCAGCGATTACTGGATCTTGCTCATAGTTCATGTAGAATTTGTTGACAATTACCAAATTCCCGGTGACTCGACGGATACCCAGTTCTTCGAGGCTATTGCCAAGAGCGATCGCTTCTTGCCAAATAAAAAAGGGGTCACCATAACCAGTAATCACCAAATCTCCCTGCAATACTCCCTCTTTAACTGGGCCAGTGCTGCTAACTAGAGTCTCAAATTGGTACTCTGGCCCCCATCGCTCTAGTGCTGCTAAGGTTGTGGCAATTTTGGTCAACGAAGCTGCGGGTAAGGGAACTTTACTCTGGTGAGTGGCAAGTAGATTTAGGCCTGAATGTATCCATATTCCTTGCTGGGAAGCTGCTGCTCCTTTGTCATTCCAGGCTTTGAGGTACTGACTCATAGTTGCCTGAGTAAGGGGGTCTGATTCGGTAGGCAGGGCAAAAAAAGGCATCTCCTGCCAAGCTAATATCTGGGCAGTACTCCGGCTAATGGGCAGGGTTGCCCAAACCGAACGCAGTAGAGCCATTGCTCCTGAAGACATTAGACCAGAGATAATTAGGGCAGAAACTACCAATTCAGAGCAAAATCTTGGCAATCGTGGTGACATCCCTTCTCCTTTGCTGTGGGTTGAAAGTGCTTAGTTTATGGTGCTTTATTTTAGAGATTCGACGATGGGTTAAGCTTGAAGCAAGCTAAAAGTTTTACGAACAGAGGTTTTAGTTGCGTAACTTATGTTACATATTCCTTAGAACCGCACGTAGGGCTTCTGGTAGAATCTTGGAGGTTTCTACAACTTTGAGTAATGGCATCGACTCGCGCACGGATCGCAATTGACGCTATGGGAGGGGATCACGCCCCTGAAGAAATCGTTGCTGGAGCTATTAGGGCACAGGCCGAGTTGGGTGTAGAGGTTTTATTGGTGGGTGATCCTCAGCAAATTGAATCCTCCCTAAAGCAACATACCAGTTCGTGCCAGCTAGAAATTGTAGCTGCTGAAGACGTCGTTGCCATGGAAGAGGAGCCTTTGGTGAGCTTGAAACGCAAGCCCAAGGCATCGATTAACGTGGCAATGGATTTAGTCAAGAAAAAGCGTGCTGATGCTGTGGTTTCTGCTGGTCACTCTGGAGCAGCCATGGCCTCTGCTCTACTGCGCTTAGGACGTTTGCGAGGCATTGATCGTCCGGCAATTGGCGCAGTGTTTCCGACACTGGTAGTTGGCAAACCAGTCATCGTCTTGGACGTTGGGGCAAATGTTGATTGCCGCCCTAAATATCTAGAGCAGTTTGCCGTGATGGGAACGGTATACAGTCAGTATGTGTTAGGTGTTAAGGAACCTAAGGTGGGACTACTCAATATTGGGGAAGAGCCCTCTAAGGGAAATGATTTGGCAACCCGCACTTACCAGTTGCTGCAAGAGAACTCCCGAGTTACCTTTATCGGCAACGCTGAGGGTAGAGATGTTCTTTCAGGTAACTTTGATGTAATTGTCTGCGATGGGTTTGTCGGCAATGTGTTGCTTAAGTTTGCCGAAGCTGTGGGTGAGGTGGTGCTGCAAATTCTGCGGGAGGAATTGCCTCACGGTATAACAGGTCAGTTGGGTACAGCTTTACTCAAACCTAACCTCAGGCGCATTAAGCAGCGTATCGACCATGCAGAACACGGAGGCGGATTGCTGTTGGGAGTAGCAGGAATTTGTATTATTAGTCATGGCAGCTCTCAGGCACCGTCAATCTTTAATGCAATTCGCTTAGCCAAAGAAGCGATCGATAATTGTGTCCTGGAGAGAATTCAGTCCCAAAGTTTCAAAAACATCGAGCAATCAGCAGCTAGTATTCAGAAAAGTGAGGAGTGAGGAGTGAGGAGTCACAGGTCAGGAGTTGGCACAATCAATGACTCTTTTTTTTCTCGGTTGCTCGATTTTGATTCGTTACCCCTTACCCCTCAACTTCTGTACATCCAAGCAACCGACGGAGAATAGTGTTGAATCAATTAGGGGCAGGAATCGCAATCACTGGGGTAGGTTCTGCAAAGCCAGAAACCGTTCTCGATAATCATCATCTCAGCCAAATGGTTGAGACTTCTGATGAGTGGATTCAGACTCGGACGGGAATTCGTCAACGGCGTTTGCTGGATGCCCAAGGCTCTCTGAGTGAGATGGCCAGCGCTGCTGCTCACAAGGCAATGGCGATGGCAGGACTTTCCCCGGTGAACCTGGATCTGATTATCTTAGCAACCTCGACAGCCGATGACTTGTTTGGCAGTGCTTGTCAAATTCAGGCATCATTGGGGGCGTCCAATGCAGTTGCTTTTGACCTAACAGCAGCTTGCTCAGGATTTGTCTTTGGTATGGTGACAGCAGCCCAGTTTATCCGTACAGGCGTTTACAGAAATGTCTTGCTCATTGGTGCCGATGTCCTTTCACGCTGGGTCGATTGGTCAGATCGTTGTACCTGTGTGTTATTTGGCGACGGCGCTGGAGCTGTGGTTATGCAAGCTAACCAACAAGACCGCCTTCTGGGGTTTGAAATTCGCAGTGATGGTAATCAGAATGGCTCGCTGAAGCTAGCATATGATGCACGCACTCAAGAAATTGTCAAAGGTGTTACCGTTAGTCGAGGCTGCTATCAGCCGATCACCATGAACGGTAAGGAAGTTTACCGTTTTGCTGTGCAAAAAGTGCCAGAAGTCATTGATAAAGCCTTATTCTGGGCTAATCTCACTACTGACCAGGTAGACTGGCTGGTTTTACACCAAGCGAATCAAAGGATTCTTGATGCTGTTGCCCAACGCCTCAAGATTCCTAGTGAAAAAGTCTTGACTAATCTTAGTAATTATGGGAATACTTCTGCGGCTTCTATACCTCTAGTCCTAGACGAAGGAGTGCAGCAAGGCAAAATTAAACCAGGAGATATTATTGCGGCTTCTGGTTTTGGTGCTGGACTAACTTGGGGTTCTGCGATTTTTCAGTGGGGAAGGTAATGCATCGAGCTTTCGCTGATAACTTGAGTCGCAAGTTTTTTAAGAGCGCCATCAACTGAACCAAAATATTGCTAACTTGGCAGTGAACTACCAGCAGTTTTTCTACAAAAGAAGTTGAGGAATTAAACAAGTTGCTTCCGAACCTTGATAGGCTGGAAACAGTCGCCAGTAGCTTTGTATAAGGAGAATAAAACTTGAAAACTCAGACTACACAAAGCTTTACATCTATAATTCTAGGAGTTTTAGCGGCAGCAGTCCTGCTCATCGGCTTTAATTCTTTTGTAATTATTAACCCAGGCCAGGCAGGAGTCATCAGTATTTTGGGTAAAGCCAGAGATGGCGCTTTATTAGAAGGAATCCATATTAAACCACCACTGGTTTCAGCAGTGGATGTGTATGATGTGACGGTGCAAAAATTTGAAGTTCCGGCGCAGAGTTCTACCAAAGATTTGCAAGATTTATCGGCAAGCTTTGCGATTAACTTTCGTCTCGATCCTACACAAGTAGTTAAGATCAGAAGGACACAAGGAACTCTACAAAATATAGTCTCAAAAATTATTGCACCTCAGACTCAGGAATCTTTTAAAGTCGCTGCCGCCAGGAGAACAGTTGAAGAAGCAATCACCAAAAGGGACGAACTTAAACAAGACTTTGATATGGCTTTAGGTGAGCGCTTAGAAAAGTACGGAATTATTGTACTTGATACCAGCGTAGTTGACTTAGACTTTTCCCCAGAGTTCTCTAAGGCAGTTGAGGATAAACAAATTGCCGAACAACGTGCGCAAAGAGCTGTCTATGTAGCGCGAGAAGCTGAGCAAGAAGCACAAGGAGATATTAATCGCGCTAAGGGTAAAGCCGAGGCTCAAAGACTACTCGCGGAAACCCTGAAAGCTCAAGGTGGTGAATTGGTACTTCAGAAGGAAGCGATTGAAGCCTGGAGACAAGGAGGAGCTCAGATGCCGAAAGTCTTGGTTGTGGGTAGCGACTCCAAGAGTAGTGTTCCCTTTCTCTTTAACCTAGGTAATCTTCAGGAGTAAAACTTCTAGGTTAAGAAACTATTTTATCGCTGTCAGTTTTGACTTCTACAGTAACCCGCTTTCACGAAAAAAGCGGGTTATTTATTTACTGTTAGTCAAAATAAATATAGCTGTCCTAAATTATTGAGAAAAAAATTAACCACAGATCAAATATGCAGTTCTCACAATTCATTTAAGATTGCTATAGTTACTTTTTAAAAATTTAAAAAAGCATGATTTAAATTACTTTAAAATCCACTATTTAGCTATTTTCAAATAAATATTCAAATTTACGTAATACATAGTAAATTATTAGAGGTCTTCATCTTTTGTAAATCTAAGAGTTGTAACACCGTAGTTAAGAGGAATTTTGTTCATGAGTGCAGAAATTGATCCCGTTAAGTTAATGAAACAGGAAGTTGCCAAGGCAGCTGCCGATCGCGTAAAATCCGGTACGATTGTCGGTCTAGGTAGCGGTTCGACTGCTGCCTATGCGATCGAGTTTTTGGGAAATCGTCTCCAGAGTGGTCAACTCAAAGATATTCAGGGTGTGCCAACTTCTTTTCAGTCGGAAGTCTTGGCAAAGCAGTATGGAATTCCTCTGACAACTCTCGATGCTACGGATCATATTGATGTGGCAATTGATGGCGCTGACGAAGTTGATCCCCAGAAAAATTTAATCAAGGGTGGTGGGGCAGCCCATACTCGAGAGAAACTTGTAGACTCATTAGCAACGCAATTTATTGTAGTAGTAGATAGCACTAAATTAGTTGAACACTTGGGTTCTACTTTTTTGCTGCCAGTAGAAGTACTGCCAATGGCAATTTCTCCAGTGATGCGTGCCATTGAAAAACTAGGAGGTAAGCCAGAACTCCGCATGGGTGTCAGAAAAGCTGGGCCAGTAATTACTGACCAAGGCAATATGGTGATTGATGTTAAATTTGAGAGCATCGCTAACCCAGCCGAGTTAGAAAAGACACTGAATAATATTCCCGGTGTTTTGGAGAATGGTTTGTTTGTCGGTGTGACAGATTTGGTTTTGGTGGGAGAAGTTAAGGATGGTAAGCCCGTAATTCGGGAATTTTGAGATCAAGATAGCAATCCTAGATGAATTGTGAGAACTACCTAATATGTAGTTAATTTTTCTCATAGATCATTTGGGAGTGCTATGGACATCTGGGATAAGTCAATAATTATCTAGTTAACCTGCGACAAGCCTATAAATTCTATTAATTTGGTAACAATAAACTTCTCCAAAAACTAGTTTTTGACTTAGGCAGCACAAAGGTTTAAGCTTCTTTCGGCGAGATGTCTCATGATGTAAGGCAGAGTTCAAAAGTTAGAATTGTTCTGAAATTCTGACTCCTGAGGACTGACAACTCCCATGATGCAATATCGAAGATTTGGGCGTACAGAGTTGCAGATGCCAGTATTCTCCTGCGGCGGGATGAGGTATCAGTTCAAATGGCAAGACGTTCCAGGGTGGCGAATTCCCAAAGACAATCAGCGGAATCTAGAAGCCACAATTCACCGTTCTCTCGAAGTTGGGATTAATCATATTGAAACTGCTCGTGGTTATGGTTCTTCTGAGATGCAGTTGGGGCGAGTTCTGCCTAAAATTCCCCGTGAGCAGTTGATTGTTCAGACTAAGGTTAGCCCGAGCTCAGATCCTCAAGAGTTTCTACGTCAGTTTAATAAATCCCTAGCTTATCTAAAGCTGGACTATGTTGACCTACTGGGTCTGCATGGTATCAACAATCTGCAACTGCTACACGATAGTATTCGCCCCGGTGGTTGTCTAGAAGTGGCGCAGCAGCTACAAGCACAGGGTAAGGTAAGATTTATTGGCTTTTCAACTCATGGACCAACAGAGGTGATAGTCAAGACAATTGAAACCGATCAATTTGACTATGTTAACCTGCATTGGTACTACATCAATCAATTCAATTGGCCGGCGATTGAAGCGGCTACCCGCCACGATCTGGGGGTTTTTATTATTAGCCCCTCAGACAAGGGGGGAATGCTCTATAAACCATCGCCAAGGTTGGTAGAACTGTGTGCACCTCTTAGCCCAATCGTGTTTAATGACTTGTTTTGTTTAAGTCATTCCCAGGTGCATACTCTAAGTTTAGGTGCCTCACAGCCATCAGATTTTGATGAACACTTAAAGGCTGTGGAATTGCTGGATCAGGTATCGGAAATTTTACCCCCGATTATAGAACGCCTGGAAAAAGAAGCGATCGCTCGGTTGGGAGAAGACTGGGTGCGCCAGTGGTATGTCGGTTTACCTACTCCGGAAGAAACCCCAGGGGGTATCAATATTCCAGTAATTTTGTGGTTGAGGAATTTAGCGATCGCTTACGATATGTTTGATTATGCCAAAATGCGCTATAACCTCTTAGGTAATGCTAGTCACTGGTTTCCTGGTGCTAAGGCAGAGCGAGTCAGAGAATTGGATTTGTGGGAATGTTTACGAGAGAGTCCTTTCGCAGAGAAAATCCCTACTTTCTTAGAAGAAGCTGATCAGCTTTTAGGGGGGGGAACTGTTAAGCGGTTGTCGCAGCAATAGACTTTTTTGAGCGGTTGGTCAAGAAAGCAGGTTAAAAGCTAAAGGAGGATAATTACTCTGTTGAGCACTATCCTCCCATCCTTCAACTAACGGTGTCAGTTACGACTCTCTCAAGTTGGTGGTCAAGATGCAGTTGGCTTGCTTTTACCGATACCTCTCTTTTCCCGTTATGCAGTTTCGCGAATACGCTCTAAAAGTAAAGCCTGAGAGTCAGCTAACTCAAAACATTCTAAATTAGCTAGGTTATCACCACTCTCAAGTCCTGGAGAAGCGATCGCTACACGCCACTCAGCTAAGTCTAGTTGTAGCCAGTCTCCCAAAGTAATCGTCTTTGATTCACCGCCCATATGGGCAACCATTGCCACTTGCTCGTCGCTATCCTCAGGATTAGAACGAACACCGTAGTAGACGGTACTAGCTTCGTCGCTGATTTTGTTAAAGCGGTCTGTACCTTGTAGATTCTGACGCACCCAGGAATGATTATGGCGGAAGCGACGCAGAGTTAGATTAAATTGGGTTTGCACCGGGCTAAGATCTGCATGGTAGTGACATACATTACAAGCGTCGTAGCAATCTTCCATAAACATCAAAGCGAATGCCTTCAAGCGAGGAACATTCAGTTTTCTGAGGAAGTTGGCAATTTCTGGACTATGCATTTGTTCTTGATCAAGAACCTCCCCGCCTTCAGTTTTCTCTTCCCAAAACGACTGACAGGCTTGAACTACCTCCGCCAGGTTGTAATCCGTTTCGATGATGGCTTTTTGCAGCAATTTGGCAAAATGTTGCAATGGATTGAGATCCCGGAATCCTGTTAACTTCAAACGCTTGAACTGGTCATCTGAGGCATAGATTTCTGGGGTTATTTGCCAATCCAAAAACCCAACTTCCTCTGAGGCAACTTTTACACCGTAGCGCTCATCTGTGTTACGGAAGAACATCCAAGGTGCACGCATGGTGGCATTGATAAAGTCCATAGGTAAGCCAGGACTAAAGCCGTAAACCCACAGCGTAACCGCCGGATTGTCATAGGCATTTTTCAGCACTTCTGGCAGAGTGTTGCCCAAATGCCAGTTAATCGAGCCGTTGGGGTCGATTTGATTGCCGCGCCTTACCGTATCGTGGTTAGCACAACCCGTGATCCAATTTTCGCCCTCGAAGATCACCTCACAGACCCGACGCCACTTTTTATCCCAAAATTTTTCTAGGGCGGGAGTATTGTGAGCAAAAATCAGCGGTCCCCATTGGTAGGAATCCGGCTTCAGTGTAACCAAGTCGCGGTAGGTAGAAATTTCTTCCCAACCTTCTTGCGGCCAAGGACGACCATCTTCATAGATGGTGAACAACAGCCGTTGGTGAGGGCCAATTTCTTGGACGAGATCGCTCATTGCCAGTAGGTAAGCGTCATCTTGCTCTACTCGACCGGAGAGGGGGTTAAAAAAGCGGAAGTCTTGACCACCGTCAACTCGGATGCCGTCAATTCCATCATTAATCCTACGCCTTTGCATTTCCAGGAAAATCGCCCGCACAGTTGGCTGTTGGTGGTTCAAATCCTGGCCATACATATTAGGGCCTTTGAGGAACTGGCGATTGAGCAGTAACTCTGACTGATTATCGGCATGACCGTAAACTAGGTCGTAAATCAGTTGGATTGGACCAGAAGAGAAGTTATGTAGGGTGGCAATAAAGTCTACAACTTCATCGGGACGCAAGCTGCCCAAAATTGCTGGATTAGTGGCACTTGAACCTAAGATGGGTACATCGTAGCCCCAGTCTTGGGTAATGGATTTTTTCAGTTGTATTTGCAGGTAATTGCCTTGACCAGAGATAAAGGAGAAAAACTCGCTCTCTGGAGAGTACTCGTCTCGATATTCAATAGTCGGTTCGACGGGCAATAACTGTACTGCATCGTAACCAATGTAGTTTTCTTCGGCTGGTGTTAAGGGGATTCTTTTTGCCAATTTATCGGAAATTTGGCGATAAATACGCGTTAACCCCTCGAAAGTTCCTTCCTTGGAGGCAGTACCTACATGGAGTTGCAAAATGTTTATTGGTGCAGGAACACGAGCAATTTTGTCCGGTTCTGAAGACGCAGTGCGTTGGAAGTAGCCGAGGTCGGTTCTCTGTTGCTGTAAGCTGTTTATGTCATAGAGTTCTGCGGGGCCAAAAACGCCGTAAGGCAGAGAATAGGGTACAACATCTCGAATCGCTCGCAGCTTTTCTTGTAGATCTAGATAGCGTAGCCAGTAAAATGAACCTACTTGATTCCGGCTACCGGGTTGCATCCCAGCAATTACTCCCCAAAAATATTCACCATACTGCTTTAATCTCAGGCGATTGCGATAAAAGGTGACAATCTGTTCGGTAGCGCGTAAGTTAATCGGCTCAAGGGGTGTTAAGACCTCCAAATAGACATCCATTTGTCGCATCACCTCTCCGGTGAGTTCTGGTATCCAGAAGCCGATTTCTGTCAACCCGTCAGGACGGTAATGAGCACCTAATCGCCTGACTATAGTTTGAGCTTTTTCAAAATAGGTAGCGTCCGATTGCTCAATGGCTACTGCCCAATCAAGCAATTCTTGGGTCGCGTCTTCAACTAGTCTTAGAGAGTCTTTTGTATCGATAATCACAGTTACTTATCTCGCAACCAATACCCAAATTTTGTAGGAGTGGATTTTTAACCAGAACTATCTGACGATTTGCTAAACTTATCTGCTCAAATCGCTCCTACTTAATAATCCAGTAAAGTTTAACAGCAGAAACTCTCGTGGAAATGCAAAAATTCGGTAAGATTTTTTACTACTTCGTGAGTTTGTCTTATTTCAGGCCTCAGGAATTACACTTAGGCATCCGCAACACTTCAATTCTGCTGGAGTCAGAGTGAGTTCTAATAAATCAACTTCTGAACCTAAATCTAGCAAGAAGCCGTCTAAGTTGAATGGCGGCGTGTCCTGGTGTAGCTGAATTTCCAGGGGATCTAGTAGTAAGGTATGCCCCGTTGTTAGTTGCAGACCTGCGCGAATTACTATTGGTCTAGGGATCAAATTAGTATCTGTCAGATTACCACTCAGTGTTAACCCTCCTGCCTCAAGCTCAATTCGTTGCCAGTTGATTTGTGTCTGTTGTAATTTATCGACCAGATTATTAGTTTCGTCAACTCTGAGCAATTCACCGAGTAAATTAGTCAAAGCTGTGGCCAACAAGGGTGCTTTCAGGGAGGCTTGGAGATCGTTAGCTGTAACTAGAAGCTTCCCAGCTACTGGTACAGTTTCTAGCAGGCGTAGGGGCTTACCCTTAAGTAACTGACCTAGGTTGAAGCGAATACCCTTACCTTCAAGTTCCAGGAAGCTAAGGTGTATCCCTTGATAAACCGCATGGCTTGCGGTGATCGAGACGGTGGGGATGTGACCGGTGAGAATCTGCCGATTACCCCCAATAATATTGAACTGCAAGTTTTCAACTTGCTCAACTTGCGACCTCAACCACAGCCACAATGCTGGAGAGACAACTTGACTAATAATCTGGTTTTTTTGGGGATTGACCGCTTTTGCAGTTTCAAGCACAAAAACACCTCAAAAAGGAGTAATCTTTAAATGTTCTGCTGTAATTGTTGGCTATAAGCCAAGTTCGATAAGGGTTTTGGTAGTATTAACTATTGGTAAAGTGGAGAAAAATCTTCTGTTGATCATTGACACAGGGTTGCTTAAATGCTTGATGGCTTAGTTTAATACATAGGTGACTAGTTGATTTAAGCTTTTGCTGTGTTCTCGCCCCAGAGCGAGAGACTTGCAGTTATCCCCATTCTTGGTAATGTTTGTAAATGGTCTAGATTTACTGGAGCTAGACATAGACTGACTCTAGAGGAGAACAAGTTATTTTTAGAGGTTACCTGAAGAGTGGAGGATCGCTTTTCCCGGACATTGCTGTGAGGTAGAGATTAGTTGTGGGGTTAAAACCAGTACAACCAGCAAACTACAAACTGACTAGCAACTAAGGCTTGTCTACAATGCTGGCAATATTGCGGTAGGTAGTATGATTCTAGGCTTACTCTTCTCATTGACAAAATAGCTTACTTAGTAGTGTGACCATGGAGGAAAGATTACAAAAAATTCTTTCACAGTGGGGTATTGCCTCACGGCGTCAAGCTGAACAAATGATCTTAGCAGGACGTGTTCGGCTCAATGGCACTGTGGTTAATCTCGGACAAAAAGCTAACCCAGTAGAGGATTTGATCGAAATAGATGGGAAACTTGTTAAGTCAGATGACCGTCCGCAACCTATTTATCTGTTGCTCAACAAACCCTTGGGAGTAGTTTCCACTTGCCATGATTCTCATGGGCGTATTACTATTCTTGATTTACTGCCTCAGAAAATCCGAGAAGGTCAGGGGATTCATCCGGTGGGACGCTTAGATGCAGAATCAACAGGTGCATTATTACTAACTAATGATGGTGCAATGACATTTCGTTTGACCCATCCTCGTCATCATATTTCTAAAATTTATCAAGTTTGGGTGCAAGGTCATCCATCAAAATCAGTGCTACAAATTTGGCGTCAGGGTGTTACTCTGTCGGGTAAAAAGACTTTACCGGCTAGTGTTCGAGTACTTGAGCAGGGGCATCAGGAAACACTTTTAGAAATTGTGTTGAGAGAAGGAAGAAACCGCCAGATTCGTCGTGTCGCTGAACTGCTAAGCTATCCAGTGATTCATCTGCATCGCACTGCAATTGGTTCGATCCCATTGCAACTGCCAGGTGAACCGATATTAAAAAGTGGTCATTATCGTTATCTTAAAGACTTTGAAATCCATTTCCTCAAAACCGAGTCCACCTAACATCAGTAAAAGTGCTAGCAGAGATCAAGGAGTAGCGTATATGAAGGAGAATAAACTCCATGTTCAGCAAGAACAAGTTGAGAAACTCGAAGAATTAGGGTCTCGCCTCCGCCAGTATCGCACTCAACAGTCTATTCCTTTAGAGGAAGTTGCGGCAATTACCAGAATTCAACCACGGTTGTTGAATGCGATTGAAGAAGGCAGGCTGGAACAATTGCCAGAACCAGTTTATATTCAAGGGTTTATTAGGCGCTTTGCGGACGCTCTAGGTCTCAATGGGGCAGAGTTCGCCAGTGCTTTTCCTACTGGGTCAGGTATAAGTTACATAAAGCCTTGTTGGCGAAACTTGCCAGCAGCTCAACTACGACCGCTTCACCTTTATTTACTCTACGTAGGTCTGGTGATTGCTGCAGTAAGTGGGCTCTCCTTACTGGTCAGTCGCTCTGCCGTACAGGTGGTCAGCATTGAGCGAGATTCCTGGCAAACAGCCAACTTACCGGAACCTAATAAGCCACAACAGCAGTTAGACTCTTCTCAAGGCACCCCAGGTAAAGCCCCTAGTCAAAATAAACCGGTGCAAGTGGGTGTTACTCTCAAAGAAAGGTCTTGGATTCGGGTAGTCGCAGATGGCAAGACGGAATTTGAAGACATCTTAGAAGAGGGAACGCAGCGTACCTGGGTCGCCGATCAACAACTGACTATCAGGGCTGGTAATGCTGGAGGAGTCATGGTTGAGTTTAATGACGAAATTGCCAAAAAGATGGGTTCTCAGGGTGAAGTAGAGGAACTGACGTTTGCTGCTAATCCCAAATCCTAGGAGTTGAATAATCAGCGAGTTGAAAGTTGAAAGTTGGGTAAGCAAACCTCAACCTTTCAACCTTCAATTTAGTGATTTAATGATTGGGACCACGACCGTAGGTATAGACCATCGTTTTCAGGCGATCGCTTAACTCCTGTGTCAACGCATTCGGTCGGTAGCGCCATTTCCAGTTACCTTCGGTAGTGCTAGGCATATTCATTTGGGCATCTGAGTCAAGATCTAAGAGGTCTTGAACTGTAACGACAGCTAAATTCGCTACACTACTGAATGCTAATCGAATCAAATCCCAATTGATGCCTTCGGGGCTAAGATGACCGAGGTAACGGATAACGTTTTCTCTTTCGTATTCTGGGATCTGCTTGAACCAGCCTACGGTTGTATTGTTATCGTGGGTGCCAGGGTAGACAACAAAGTTACGGTCTAAGTTAAAAGGTAAATAGGGATTATCTGGTCCCCCCCCAAAAGCAAAATGCAAAATCTTCATACCAGGAAAATCGAAGCAGTCCCGCAGCGCTTCTACTTCTGGGGTGATCACGCCTAAATCTTCGGCAATGATCGGTAGGTAGCCTAATTTCTCCTTGAGAACCTTAAAAAATACTTCTCCTGGTCCTTCAACCCACCGTCCATTCATGGCAGTCGTTTCGCCCTGCTCGACTTCCCAGTAAGCCTCAAAGCCTCGGAAATGGTCAATCCGAACCACATCTACATATTCCAGCATTGCTTGGAAGCGTTGCACCCACCAGTGAAAGTCATCCTTCTCTAACCGCTCCCAGTCATAAACCGGATTTCCCCACAATTGGCCAGTTTCACTGAAATAATCAGGGGGGACACCTGCCATCAGCGCGGGTTCACCCGTTTCTTGATCAATGGCAAAATTTTCCCGATGAGCCCAAACATCGGCACTGTTGTGAGCCACATAAATCGGTATATCGCCAATAATCCTAATATTGCGCTGGTTGGCATACTGCTTTAGCCATGACCACTGACGAAAAAACTCAAACTGTAAGTATTTTTGGAAGTAAATTTTGTCGCTTAATCTCTCACGCCACTCTTGCTTCGCCTTGGGTTCTGCCTTAGCAATTTCTGGCTCCCATTTATTCCAGCTAGCATCTCCAAAGGTGTTGTGCAATGCCATAAACAAGGCATAGTCTTCCAGCCAGCTAGTATGATGTTCACAGAAAGTAGCAAATTCTGCTTGCTGCTCTGCCAAAGCGTGAGCTTTGAAGTTATCGCAGGCTTTGAGCAACAGAGCCTTCTTCGAGGCAACCACCTGCTCAAAATCTATCGAGTCAAGGGGAAAAGCTGGCAAATTGGCCAAATCTTGATCCGTGAGTAGTCCTTTTTTTTGCAATTGCTCTGGACTAATCAGCAGTGGATTGCCTGCCATCGCTGAGTAACACATGTAAGGAGAGTTGCCATACCCAGTTGGTCCTAAAGGCAAGACTTGCCAGAATTGCTGGGCACTCTCAGCTAAAAAATCAATGAATTGATAAGCTTCGGTTCCCAAGTCACCAATGCCATAGCGACTTGGCAAGGAAGTAGGGTGCAGCAAAATTCCGCTAGATCTGGGAAAAAGCATAGAGAATATGAATATCGATAGGAGGCAAGATTTATCGACCTTACCATGGTCAGGAGTGATTGGCACTGGTTGAAAGATTGAAGCTTGGAAGCCACTTCCTTAAGTTCTTCAACTTTTTTACCTGCGACCTGCAACCCAGATTAACCTAAGCTACAAGTTAAGCAAACAGTCCTAGGCAGTGTTTGTAGAGAATTATCCTTTAGACATAATTAAGATCAAAGGGAATCAAACTGCAATCACCCTCTTCAACCTTCTAAGCCTGATCGTGACTTATCGAAATCCTACTCCCACCGTTGATATCATTGTCGAATTAGTAGACCGACCTCATCGACCGATTGTCTTGATAGAACGCCACAATCCCCCACTGGGCTGGGCAATTCCCGGCGGTTTTATGGATTACGGTGAATCGGCTCAAACCGCAGCCGTGCGGGAAGCTGCTGAAGAAATTAGTTTGTCGGTAGAGTTGATTGAACAGTTTCAGGTCTATTCAGATCCCGGCCGAGACCCACGACAGCATACTCTGAGTATTGTATTTTTAGCCGCAGCAACTGGCGAGCCTCAAGCGGCTGATGATGCTAAAAACCTGGGAATTTTTCACTCTTGGGATTTTCCCACTAACCTTTGTTTTGACCACGATCAGATATTACGAGATTACTGGCGTTACCGTCATTATGGATTGCGACCCCGTTTGTCTTGGTAATTATTTTGCTGAGTTTTTCAGGAGTTTCCTCGGTTAATTTTTGACTTGAGCGATTCTAGATTGGGCAATCCTCAAGCTGAGAAAAATTACCGGAATAATCCCGACTAGGACAATTGCCAGTGCTGGCCCTGCTGCCTCAGCTAGTCGTTCGTCGGAAGCAAGGTTGTAGACTCGGACTGCCAGTGTATCAAAATTAAAAGGTCTGATAATTAAAGTAGCTGGCAGCTCTTTCATCGCATCGACAAATACTAGTATTCCCGCGGTTAGTAGGCTGCCCCACATCATTGGTATATGGACTTTTAGTAGGGTCTGACGCGGTTCATAACCGAGGGAACGGGCAGCGTCATCAAGATTCGGCGTAATTTTGCCTAAACTTGACTCAATACTACCGAAGGAAACTGCCAGGAAGCGAACTAAATAAGCAAATACTAAGGCTGTGATTGTACCGCTCAAGAGAAGACCGGTGGAGATGCCAACAGTGGCACGCATCCAGGCATCGATGGTGTTGTCCAATTGACCCAGAGGGATAAGGATGCCCACGGCGATTACTGAACCAGGTACAGCGTAGCCCATTGAGGCGATGCGTGCAGCGAAGAGCATTCCTAAATTAGAGCGCAGCCTTAACCCATAGGCCATCAGTAAGGAAATCACTACTGCTAGAGTGGCGGTAACCACAGCTAGGGTAAAACTATGACTAGCAAAGCTCCAAAAACGGTCATCTATAGTAGTTGTGGCATTAGTAATGGTCATCTGTAGCAAGATGGCTGCTGGTAGCATAAAACCCAGGCTTACTGGCACAAGACAAGCTAACGTTGCACCTAGCCCACGCCACCCCTTTAGTTGATAATCCTGTAGAGGACGGTCTGTGCCGGAACTACGATAATATCGCGCTCGACGACGTGACCAACGCTCTAGCAAAATTAGGCAGAGAATAAATAACAACAGAAAAGCTGCTAGCTGAGATGCTGCTACTCGCTCCCCGAAACCAAACCAGGTACGGTAGATACCTGTCGTGAATGTGTCAACGCCAAAATACTGCACCGTGCCAAAGTCGTTGAGTGTTTCCATGAGTACTAGAGATACACCAGCGACGATTGCAGGTCGTGCCAAGGGTAAGGCGATGGTAGCAAAACTGCGCCATGGACCACAGCCTAGCGCACGGCTTGCTTCTAAAGCACATACCGACTGCTCTAAAAAGGCAACTCTGGTTAACAGATAAACGTAAGGATACAGTACCAAAGTCAGCATCGCGATCGCACCGCCGAGGGAGCGGATGTTGGGGAACCAGTAATCTCCATAACCCCAACCCGTCAAGTCACGGAGGAAACTTTGCACGGGACCGGCAAATTCTAAAAAGTCGGTGTAGGTATAGGCAAGTACATAGGCAGGTGCAGCTAGAGGCAACAGTAGCGCCCATTCAAATAAACGAGAACCCGGAAAGCGACACATCGTGACTAGCCATGCTGTTCCCACACCAATTACTGACACGCAAAGCCCCACACCAACCATCAGTAAGAATGAGTTGGTGATATAACTCCACAAGACTGTCTGGGCGAGATGCTGCCAAAGGTCGCCAGAGTCAACGAAGATGTTGCTTAAAACTGATAACACTGGTGTTGATACTAGCAGGGCAATTACTGCTACCAAAACAGTCCAGCCGCTAGGTTTTACTAGGCTAACTCTCGACCTCGTGAGGAAATTTGCTAAAGCAGTGGATGAATGTCTAGTGGGTTTTTCCATCTCTACAGGACCCTGTTCTCTACAATCAGGGCGATTTGAGTAAGCTCTCGGGCCTACTCAATTTACAGAGTCTTTATCATAATCTATTGCAGTAACTTCTTGAACACTAATCTCAATTATTTGTGGTTATTATTAAGGAATTTTCCCAATTCTATCTCCTAGGTGTCAATAATATCTGTTTTTTGAATAACCGCGATTTTTTCCATAAGTCTACTGCTATCATGCTTTTGTATTTATGAGAAAAATGCTCTATTCCTCATTTTTGGCAACTTAATAAGTACCTTTTTTCTAAGAGTTACTAAGTTGTTGATTAGCACAAACAAGTCTTTTGTCCGCAGAAAAATGCCTGATATTGAATTGCGTTTCCCCAAAAACCAACAAGAATTAGAGGATATGTACTATCAGCGTTGGCTTGTCCTGAGAAAACCTTTGGGAATGGAGAAAGGTTCCGAAAGAGACAAGCATGATAATAATGCTTTGCATCTGGTTGCCATCGACAATGATAGAGTAATTGGTTCGGCCCGATTGCGGGAATTATCCGACAATACAGGAAGCATTGCCTACGTGGCAGTACTGTCCGAGTTCCGCAATCAAGGAATAGGCACAAAATTAATAACAAGACTACTCGACCAAGCCCATAAAAAAAATCTTAAGAGTGTCAGGTTAATGGCTCGGATTGACTCTCTAGGTTTTTACAATCGCCTCAGTTTTTCCAGAGATGGTGAACCTTTTGATTTCCTTGGTCTTCCCCATACCTTTATGTCGATTAACTTGCCACTTTTTCGGGGTAACGGATAATTGTTTTTGGTAGACGTCCCGAATAAAGCCGAAGATTTTCTACAGAATATTTAATAAATTCTGACTCATTCATGGCACCACAAGAACCTTTCATCCGAACTGTTTTGCTTTCATTTTTTAGTAGCTCAGCTCGGTAATTGTAGGTGGAACCACTCGGTTTCTGGAAATTTATCTCAGCTTTAATGAAGCTGTTCTCTGAACGCTTTTCTATAATTTTTCCTGAGACTTTGTAGTTAAACCAATCCCAGCCTTGTAGGAGAATTAATTCCCTTTCCAAAACCTGTATTTGGGTTGGTAACATACCCCAGCCTCGATAAACTCGATTTAAGCAGGTGAGATCTCCGCTACGGGTCAAAATAGATTTGAATGATTCTTGATCAAGAGTTCCGTAGTATCTTCCTTCGGGAAAGTCTATGGCTGTTGGCGCAAACCGATGACCACCAAAGTGACTGGCTTGCCAGATGCGAACATTACTCAAAGATAACTCAGTAACAGTACTCAAAGCTTGTCGGTAAAAGGGATTACCATAGCGAGCACAGCACTTATCGTGGCTACCATGAGTACAGATAATAATATCTCGTTTACCACTTTGTTCAACTTGCCATTCCGCAGTTTCTCCCTGTAGGTGCTGGCGGATGACAGTAGCTGCCTGACTAATGTTGTCCAGATTAAACTCTTTTTGAGTATAACCCTGAGCAAGACCCTCTTGCTGATCATAAATCAAAACTTTGGTGCTGTTTGTTAGCTTTGATTTTGGCGGTGCTAGTAACAGGAATCTAACTGGTAATTTCAGCCGCTCAACTTCAGTTGCTAAACTTCTGAGATCTTCGGGAACATGTTTAGAATCTAAGGCATTCGGAGCCCAGGGAGTTGGACATTCCACCAAAACGTAAGTTTGGTGATTGGTGCCACTGCCAATAATGTCCTCTCCTGCCTGACGGGAATATTCAGCACAAAAGTAATTGTCCATTTATTTTACTTATCCTCATCTAGCTATTTTTATTGATTTGTGGTGGTTTCAACGAAAACGATGCCTTCTATGACTAAACGATATAAAAGGGGAACAATATCAATTTCCCAATCGTAATCCGGTAGCCAACTCATGACCTCATTGCCCATGAAGCACTCTTTGTTAAATATAGTTTCAGCAAAAGAGCGAGGAACGCCTTTGAGAGAAACTTCTTTACCTGAAACAATAATTTTACAGCCGTTACCTTCCGGTAGTTCGGAAATTGTAACTCGCTGTAATGCAGGGACGGTAAATAGGGTTTGCGTCCCTTGGGGAAATATATTGAACCCTGCTTGTTGGGGCAGAGAATACTTGGCTATTGGTCTACCTAAACTATCAAGATAACTGATGTACTCATGAGCAATATTGTTATGATAAATATACTTATCTAAATCTTCTTTTAAGCTGTCTAAGTAAGATTCTACCGGGACTTTATCTAAGCGTAACGGCAGATTTCTACGCCACTTTTCTTGCTGACGTAACTCACCTATTAACCATTCCAGAAAGTCAACACCTGTCTGGCAATGCACTCCCAAAGTGAGATGCAGAGATGGTTCATTTAAAGCTACTGCATAGTGCCAGTGTCCCCGTGGGATATAGAGAACATCCCCTGGGCTTAAAGTACAGCTTAGGTACGGCTCTCCTTCTGGAGGTGTAAGAGATGCTGATTTTTGATCAACTAAAGGGTATTTAAATGTATCAGGAAATACATGCCATTCTTTTCTGCCTTCTATTTGTAAGATGAAAACTTCGTGAGTATCGTAGTGGGAGGAAAAGCCTTGTCTTCCCGGCCAAGAACAGTAAGAATTTACTTGAGTACCGTAGCCTAAATCATATGTGACTTCCGTAGCAAAAGCGGCAATTTCTGGGATGAATTTATTTACTTGATTGACAATCAGAGTTGCTCCCTCTTGGCAAAGCTTTGTAATGTCTTTATTTTTACTTTCATCAAGAACCTTTCCATCTAACGCTAGGCGGAGTTCGGGATATTTGAACTGATGAAAATTCAGTAGATAGTTGAGTTTTTCCCAGGAAAACAGGTGAGCAAATTTGCTTTTTTCTCCACTGGGTACGAAAAGGGCTTTGCTTGTCCAGTGGGTGTTTAGAAATTCCTCTACACTGTAGGGTTTTAGGAGATTGATTAAGGAATTCATTATCGATAAAGATTCGCAACAGTTTGGTAAAAAAATAATATTACAGGTTTTTATATCAGGAGAGAAGTGTAACAGTATACCTTCTTACTCCTGATATGTATTATTAATGATGATAGCTAGCAATTACTAATTGCTAATGTCACTGCCATCGGCGTCGGCACTGATGTCGCTACCGTCAGCATCTGCATTCAGGTAAGAATCAATGTTTTTTCTCGACGCAGGCTTGATGATTTCTTTAACTTCGATCTGAATCTTGCTGACACGAGAGTGCTGTTGTTCTGAGACCTTGATTTGTTCTGACATTTTGTTAATTGCCTGTAGATTTTGCCCTTTTAACCTCTCTAACTGCCCCGCAGTTAAGGAGTTAGAGTGGTACTTGGTGATAATCTTAGTCAATTAATGAGAGGTGTACCCCCATTAATTCACCTAGATTGTCTTTTATTAAGACTTTTCAACTTTAACCAATTTCAATAACGAAGTCAACTAATAGGAACTTCTATTAAGAATTGGCAAACTACACCAGTACAAAAAGATACATTTAAGGAATGGAGGGGACTTAACCCTTGACCCATTCTCTTTAAATTATCCTCAAGACTAGTTACTCTCTCAGACTAAATTAATCAGATATAAAGCCAAGGTGGTTTTTTGTATAGAGCATCATTAATCATTCTGGGAGGCTTAGTAGTCACAACTTCAGATTTTCAGTAGAGTCTTTAAGCTGTTATGGTTTTGAGTAAAAGCTTGACAACTCAAATCCTGGAGCTAACAAATCATGACCAGAAAAATTATACGCACTGACAAGGCACCAGCACCAGTAGGGCCCTATAATCAAGGGATTGTCGCTAGCGGTCAACTGCTGTTTGTTGCTGGTCAAATTGCTCTTGAACCCAGTACTGGTCAAGTTGTGGGTGCTGAAGATGTCACTCAACAAACAGAGCAAGTGATGGCAAATCTTGAAGCTATACTGACCGCAGCTGGGGCTAAAACTAGTAATATTGTGAAAACCACAGTGTTTTTGGCAGATATGGATGATTTTGCCGCCATGAACGAAGTCTACGCCCGCTACTTTGATACATCATCTGCTCCAGCTCGTGCTTGCGTTCAAGTTTCCCGTCTACCAAAAAACGTTTTGGTAGAAATAGAATGTATCGCAGTTTTGCCTTGAATTTCTGTCATTTAGATCACTGCTATTTAGACTTAGACTTATGAGGCAATTAAACCGGGCTATCTAGCTGATCATTACAGAAGTTAGCGATTATTACTAGATAGCTTTTGGCTACTAAATAATCGCTGATTTCTTGATTAAATTAACTGCTAGTCAACCGCAGGTTTTGAGTTATGCAACCTTTTTTTAGATTACCTCAGTCAGTTAAAACTAGCTATTTCTCATAAAAATAAGACAAATAAACTTGATATAACAAACCTATTTTGTGCAAATAACAAGCTTGATCTTCATAATCTAAGAGTGAAAAAAGTGGCACAGAGGAGATGGTTTACGCCCCTGTGTCTCACCTTTTGGTTGGTGTTAGAGAAGAGAACAACACTGGAATAAAATATAGTTTTATTGATATCTTTTGTCAAGTAAGAGGCAAAGATGTTTTGCTTCGTTGCCTAGCCACCAGATGAGTTGGGGTTTTCAGCGATTACTTTTGCCCTGATCTTAATTCCCTGATTTGGCAACAGCCCTGATTGACGGAATCTCATCTGTTGATAATTTCGCTTTGGCAAGCTAGAAATAACTAGTAAGCAGAGAGGGCAGAGGGCAGAGGGCAGTTTTGCCTTTTTAAAGGCTGGATCGAGGATCGAGAGCGTCTCTTAGACCATCACCTAGCAGGTTAAAAGCCAAAACAGTTAGCGTAATCAATAAACCTGGGAACAAGATAGTCCAGGGTGAAGAGAGAGAATAGCCACCTTTAAAGGCATCAGAGAGCATTGTACCCAATTCGGGGGTTGGAGGCTGAGCTCCTAAGCCTAAAAAACCTAAACCAGCAGCTTCTAAGGTAGCGGTGCCAAGGTCAAGAGTGGCTTGCACGACTAAGGGCGGCAAGCTTGCTGGTAAGATGTGCCGGAAGATAATTCGCCCTGGCGTGGCACCTAAGACATGAACACTTTGGATAAAATCCTGCTCCCTGAATGAGAGTACCATACTGCGGGTCAACCGGATGAAAACCGGGATTTGCACTACTCCCACGGCGATCATGACACTTTTAATACTAGGGCCAGTGACTGTGACAATTGCGATCGCTAAGAGAATTGAAGGAAAAGCCAGAAGAATATCCGTCAGCCAACCGATGATAGTTTCCAGCCAGCCTCGGAAATAGCCAGCCACCAGTCCCAACAGTAGACCAACTAATAGTCCTAAACCCACTGACACCAAGCTAATCACCAGAGAAGTCCGTAAACCGTACCATACTAAGTCGAGGAGATCTCGTCCCAAACCATCAGTACCGAACCAATGCTGGATGCTGGGAGGCTGCAAACGGGCGGCGTAATTCCTGTCTGTTGAAGGATCATAGGGATTGAGAATCGGGGCAAGCAGTGCTACCAATAAAATAGCGATCGCAAGACCAAGACCAATTTTACCTGAACTAGATTGCCAAAACCGTTGGCAGGCTTTGTGATCCGATAGTTTCATTTACTACTTATACTGAATCCTCGGATCCAAAAGACCATAACAGACATCGACCAAAAGATTAATCATTACAAAAGCCATAGCCACAAAAATCACCCCACCTTGTACCACCGGATAGTCTCGCGCTAGAATCCCTTCGTAAACCCAGGAGCCAATTCCTGGCCAAGAGAAAATAGTTTCTGTAAGAATTGCACCACCGAGAAGTTTACCGAATTGTAGACCGATAATCGTCACTATAGGCAGCATGGCGTTCTTGAGCGCATGGCGAAAAATTACCCAACGCTCCAAAACCCCCTTTGCCCTGGCCGTGCGGATATAATCTTGTGAGAGGACTTCCAGCATCCCACTGCGAGTAATGCGAGCCAGGATTGCTAAAGGAATCGTCGCTAGAGTCAGAGCTGGTAAAATCAGGTGAGCCACTACATCTTGGAAAGCTTTGATATCTAGTCTGAGCAAGGTATCGATTAGATAAAAGCCAGTAATTGGTCGGAAGTTTAATCCCGCATCAATACTAATGCGCCCGCTGGGTGGTAGCCAATGGAGATTGACGGCGAATAGGTAAATTAACAGTAACCCCAACCAATACACTGGTAGGGAAACACCAAGCAAAGAGCCACTCATGGTTAAGTTATCCCAGAGGCTATTTTTGCGAACTGCGGCCAAAACACCTACCGGAATCCCCAAAATCAGAGCAATTAGCATTGCCACCAACGATAACTCAAAAGTAGCAGGCCAGCGGGTTTGAATTTCTTGAGCGATCGGAACGCCGCTGATGATGCTCTTGCCTAAGTCAAGGCGAAATATATCGCCCAAAAAGCTAAAGTATTGTAATAGCAGTGGTCTATTTAAACCTAACTGCTCCCTCAAAGCCTCGACTTGTTCCGGAGTGGCACGCTCCCCTAAGATGACTAAGGCTGGATCACCAGGAATTAAGTGCAGCAAGACAAAAACTAAAAGGGTGATGCCCAACAGCACTGGTACTAAATTGAGTAGGCGTCTGGCAATGTAGAGAGCCATAAAAGGTGATCAGGTTGCAGGTTTGAAGCGACTAAATTTTCTAGGATTGATAGACTCTTTTCAAGACGTTACCAGTTGCGAGATGATGGAAAATTTTCAGCAATTCTTCTCCCCCTTGTCTCCCTTTTCTCCCTTGTCCTTTATTCATCCCCTGATTGTGCAACACCCTTTTCCAGCCCATCAAAAACTTCTGAACCTAAGGGACTAGGATTCCAACCCTTGAGGTACTTACGTTTAGCTAACAAGGGTTGCGAGTGGACAATGGGTAGGCGCACAGCCTCTTGAGCCACAATTTCGTCCACCTTGGCATAGATTTTACTCCGTTCAGCCTGTTTCTTGGTGACTCGACCCTCATTCAAAAGTTCGAGGAGTGTCTCATTTTTCCAGCCTCCCAAGTCTAAAGTAGCCCCAGGACCAAAGTGGGGATAGTAAAAGTTATCTGGATCACCATAGTCACCCGTCCAGCCCAGCATAAAAGCTTGATAACCGGGGGGTTTGTTACGATCTTCAAGATATGCTGCCCAGTCTTTGGTTTGTAGATTGACGTTAATGCCGATCGCACTTAGTTCAGCGGCAAAGGCTTCAGCAATCGGTTTAGGATTAGGAAAATAGGGACGACTAACAGGCATGTAGAAAAGCTCAAGATCAAAGCCATTGGGGTAACCCGCCGCAGCGATGACTTGCTTGGCTCGCTCTGGGTTGTACTGATAGCCTGTTACTTGAGCTGACTGAAACTCCTGGAGTGAGGGGGGAGTAAAGTGAGCATCGTTTTTACCCAATTCATTCCAGAAAGCCTTGACAATTTCCTTGTAGTTAATCGCTATGGCGATCGCCTGACGCACTTCCGGTTTTGCTAGCGGTTCGTAGCTAGGGTTAAGGGCTAGGTAACCCACATTAAAAGAAGGGCGCAAGACAGATTCTAAGTTAGAATCGCTCTTAATTTCTGCCAACTGGTCTGGGGTAAGATCTACAGTAAAGTCAATTGTCCCAGCCCGCAGTTGAGCTAATCTTGCCGCCGGATCTTTGATAAAACGAACTACTAGTTGCTCTGACTTAGGCAAGTTTGGTTTCCAGTAGTTAGGGTTTTTCTCTAGCACAATACGATCATCTGTGCGCCATTCTTGGAAAATAAATGGGCCAGTTCCCACAGCCAAGGAAGAGGGTGTACCGTATTGAGCACCAGCTTGCTTAATTGCTTCTGGGCTAGCAATGCCAAAGTAACCGGAAGCCATGGCTGAGGGGAAACCTGCAAAGGGTTGTTTGAGGACAAATTTAATTGTAAATTCATCCTGGGTCACTACCTCTTGTAATAAAGATTCGGGAGTCCCCTTGTAACCCCCAAAAAGCTGCCCCCAAATCTCGTAGATTTTCCCCGCGTCGCGGTAGCCAAACTCACTCTGTGGATCCCACCAGCGTTCGATGTTAAACTTCACAGCTTCTGCATTAAAGTCTGTGCCATCGTGAAATTTAACTCCTTCTTGCAGTTTAAATGTCCAGGTTTTGCCGTCTTCAGAAGCCGTCCACTCCTTAGCTAGACTCGGCTGAAGATCGGTAGTACCGGGCTTAAAATCCACCAGGTAATTATAGATTTGTCGCTGCACAATAATTGAGTTGCCGTCGGTGATATTTCCCGGTTCTAGATTTACAGGCTGTCCGACGGAACCATAAACCAACGCCCCAGTGGGAGCAACTGCTGGGTTATTACTAGTTTGATTGGGGGAGTTATCGCAGTTTGAGAGAAATATTGCTAAAACAAAGGCAACAAATGCCAAAATAACTGAGTTAGAACGCCGACCAAGCCTCATTGCAACCGACTCCTGATTAGTTTATCGTCCATCTTAATTTTTCCAGGGCTGCATGGGACTGGTCTAACTACTTTTACTTTATCTGTCGTTTTTGTTTCTCAAAATAATGCTGATGAGACTCATCGGCTAAATAATAAGCTGAGGCTGGCTTAATTTCTGTGACAATAGCCTTATCGAACTTGCCAGATAGTTGGAACTGGCGCTTCGATTTTCTGGCGGTTTCCTCGTGCTGGGTATTGTGGCAGAATATCACAGAGCGATACTGTTCTCCTCTGTCTGCGCCCTGGCGATTTAGTGAAGTGGGATCGTGGATCTGCCAAAACACCTCCAGTAGTTCCTCATACCTGACTATTTCCGGGTCATACTCTACCTGAACCACTTCTGCATGACCCGTAATCCTCGATAACACATCAAGATAGCAAGGGTTAGGAAAGTGCCCTCCCATATATCCGACTGAAGTAGATTTTACCCCTTTAACTTGTGCAAAGGCTGCCTCTACTCCCCAAAAACAACCCGCTCCGAAAGTAGCTTTTTCCATTGTTATTTTTCCATTTTTTGGCTCACTTTCTCCAATTTACTTATAAAAAATAGCTATCTTCACTAAATTGTGAAAGCGGCATATTTTACAGCAATCCTCAAGGAGATGCTCCCTTATCTCCCTTATCTCCCTTATTCCTGTGAAATAGCCGACGAGCTTGTTTGCTGTATGCTCCGCCTCTCCCTTGTCTCCCTTTGTTGGAAAATCCAATAGGATTACTATATCCACCTCCATCTGTGGTTAATTTTTCTTACCCGTGAATCATTAAAGATAACTATAGTTATTAAAAGAAATCCGGCATCCAAGGCTCAGAGCCAGAGAACAACAACTTTGCCGCCAATAAAGCTTCTTTTGTTGCCTTCAGATAACCCATCAATTGCAATTGATCAGGGGTAAATAACCCACTGTAAAGAGGAGCCAAACCCCTGATATCCAGTTGTAGTTCCCCCTTACCTCCGGGGGTAACTTCACCTCGTCCCTCGGACACTTTCAAACAAAATTTACCGTTGTTAGCCGCAATTAAATCGTCTTTAACTTTCAAGTGCAATTGAGTTTCTATTCCCAGGGGATAACCTCGTTGTGCTAAAGCTAGAGGAAGATTAATAATACGCAGCATCCAGTGTTCTTTATTAACAATGTTCGCCGTTTGTTCAGGTAAGAGTAACATCCAAGGGTTAAGTGCTGAACTCTGCCAACGTACTTGATTAACCTGGGAGCGATGATCTGCAAGAAATGTCCAAAAACGCTTTGCGGCTGCCGTTGTTAGTACCGCCCAGTCTTTAAGATTAATCGTCAAGTTATTCGCTTGGCAATGTTGAGTGAAAATCCCATAGCCTTCAGGTTGGTTAGGTGAACCAATTACATAGGCATAGAGTATCTTTCCTGGTTGTGATGCTAACAATTGCTGCCAAATTGCTTGATTTCGATCTAAATTCCCATTATTAGCTTGTGCTTGCTGTTTGTAGATTTGCTCAAAAACTTCGTAGCTTACGGGGTTTACTTGATGCAGAGGAAGATGGCGTTCTCGGAGATTAATACTGGCGACAGGTAATTCCCAACGACATCTAATTCCACCTTGTTCGTATCCTACCTTTCTATATAGCCCTTGAGTTGCGGCATAGAGTACAGAAATTGGCACCTCTAAGCGATTGAGTTCTTGGAGCGTTTGACTCATTAAATAGTAAGCTGCTCCTGTGCCGCGATACTCTGGTGCAATGCCAACAGCGGCAATTCCTGCCATGGGTACTCGAAAACCACCGTACCATTGCCCCAGAGGATAAATTGCCAAACCACCAATCACTTGTCCTCCTTGACGGATCAGGCGGAAGTTTTCCCTACCAATAATGTCGAGGTAACGCTGAGCGTCAGTAGGTGGTGTACCGAAGCATTGAGAGTCAATTATCCCAAGCTGTTGCAGTTCTTGGGGGTTGGATACGGCACTATATTCAAGCTGGGATGCCATGATTAATTTGGGTTTATGCTACAAAAGCAATTAAAATTTAACACAAAGATAACCGACTTCAGCGAGTTATTTTGTTGTACTTTCTCGTGGTAGAACCATGAAACTCCTACTTCTTTTTTGTTTGCTTGAGGGCTGACTAAATAACAACAAAATTATTAATAAAAAGCCATCAAAAAATTAGGTAGCAAATAGGCAACTAAGGCTAAAATTATTTAGCCAGATAAACTAGATAAATAGACATAAAAATGTTAATGCTACTTTTTTATATAGGTGGACAACGATATGCACTTTCCAGTCAGCCGATTGTAGAGATAGTACCTTTAGTAGAACTAAAAAAAATGGCACGCTCGCCTAAATATGTTGCTGGTTTACTGCACTACCGCAACCAAATCATACCTGTAATTGACTTATGTCAACTGCTGGTGGGAAACTCTGCCTGTCCTCAGCTAAGCACCAGAATTATTATAGTTAATTATTGGAGCAGCAAGCAGATAACTTATCAATTGGGCTTAATTGCTGAAAGAGTTACAGAAACTCTGGATATCGAATCAACTGACTTTAAAAGAACAGAAGATATCGGAAAAAACACTTATAGTTTAGGGGAAATTGTTACAGATGAGCAAGGAATAATTCAATGTATTCGACTAGATTACCTGTTCTCCGAATCACAACAAAGATACCTGATGCCGGAGATCAACTAAAATTGAATCATCAGAACAATTAAAAAATGTTAAAGGAAAGCCTTATCTATGTCGCAGGCAGCAATTGAAGCTTTTCTTAGAAAAAAAATTGGTCTGGAAGTCCTCGCTATTGGTTCGAGTACCATTGCCCATATTTTACAGCAACGCTTGGCTGTTTGTGGTCTGCCTAACCTAGAAGTTTACCTAAGAAAACTGCAAACATCAACGGTAGAACTAGAGGCTCTAGTTGAAGATATAGTAGTGTCAGAGACTTGGTTTTTTCGCGATCGCGAAGCTTATCGTTACCTCAAGAAATATGTCCAGTTAGAATGGCAACCTTCCTACCCAAATAGTGTGCTGCGCATCTTGAGTTTACCCTGTTCAACCGGTGAAGAACCCTACTCCATTGCCATCACTCTTCAAGAAGCTGGATTAAACTCAAAAAATTTCAGCATAGATGCAGTTGACATCAGCCAAAAATCCCTGGATTATGCACGACGAGCTCTCTACACGAGGAATTCCTTTCGAGGAAACAATCTGAGTTTCCGAAAACATTATTTTTCGCAGACAGCAGATGGTTATCAGTTACTTGAATCAATCAGCCGTACTGTTAAATTCAGCCACGGTAATTTACTAGAACCTCAGCTACCGCTGTTGCAAAAACCTTATAATGTAATTTTTTGTCGCAACTTGCTAATTTATTTAGAGCAATCAGCGAGAGAGAAAGTTGTGCGTATGTTGGACAATTTATTGGTGGACAATGGGAGATTATTTGTTGGTTCTTCGGAAGCCATTCCCATATCATCAGCTAAATTTGTTGCCGTTAAGTATCCCCTAGCTTTTGTCTTTCAAAAAATAGCAGAAAAACCAGACAAATTAGAAAAAATAGAGCCAGTTTGCCTACAGAAAAAACCGAAAAATAAGGCCACTAAAACTGATAAATTTCCCAGCAAATTCCCAGACTTGGAGATAACTAAGTCTGGACGATCAGGGGACTCTTTAGTTAACCAGAAACTTCAAGAAAATTTGTCTTCATCATATCGCATACCACCAAATTATCCTCGATTAACCAAGGACAGCAAACCTAGAGAAACAACACTAGAAACTGCTAGAAATTTAGCAGATCAGGGGCAGTTAAAACAGGCTATCACCCTATGCGAAAACTATCTAAGCCACAATCGGTTCAATGCTGAAGCACATTTTTTGTTTGGTCAATTGCTTCAAGCTAAAGGCAATGAGCGAGAGGCGACAGAACACTTTCGTAAGGCAGTTTATTTAAAACCAAACCACTACGAGGCGCTGATTCACCTTGCATTACTTCAAGAAACTCAGGGAGACTTCAAGGGTGCAGCTATTATACGGCAGCGTCTTCAAAGACTGCGCAAGAGCCAGAGTAGTTATACTACTTAATTACTAGAAATTTTATCAAAAAGTGGTTGTAATGCTCAGAAAAATTAAACTAGATCAACTAGTGCTTCTAGGCTTTGGTGTTATTGTTTTAGTAACAACTGTGAGTGCTGTCATCACCAAAATAGGGGCAACTGCCTTAACAAATTCTTTTGACTTGGTCTCTAAAAGCTATAAAATTAAATCAGATTTGGATCAAATAGAGCAACTAATAACTGATGCTGAAACAGGTCAACGTGGCTTTGTTTATACCAACAGAGAAAATTTTCTCGAACCCTATAACAAGGCAACTCAAAAAATAGAAAATGTTTTTGCAGACCTGAAAGAGAAAATTGAAAATAATCCTGAGCAGCTATCAAAATTTGACCAGCTTCAAGAACTATCTCAACAAAAAATAGCTGAAACAGCCACAGCAATTGCTTTAAAAAGAGAGGGAAATGATCAAGAATTAAGAGCTTTAATCTTGTCAGGTCGAGGCAAGCAACTCATGGACAGTGTTCGAGAAAAACTTGCGGAAATGTCTCAGGTTGAAGACAGACAATTAGTGGAAAGACAAAGGTTTGTTACTCAAGCTAAAAATCTTTTAAGTTACTTAACTTGGGTGAGTGTCCTAGCTGTTATAGTTATTGGCTTATTGATTTCATTTATCATTGCTCGTATCGTCAAAAACTCCTTACAAGTTGCGGTAGAAGCAGCAGAAAAAGTCTCTGCTGGTGATCTAACTAGCAAAATTGAGGCCACTTCTAATGATGAACTTGGTAAATTACTGACTGCCTTTGGTGGTATGACACAAAGCCTGAATTCCCTAATCCGACAAGTGCAACAATCTGGTATTCAAATCACCACTTCTACTACAGAAATTGCCGCCAGTGGTAGGGAATTAGAAGCCGCAGTTGCCCAACAAGTCGCCTCAACTAATGAGGTAGTTGCCACCGCACGGCAAATTGCTGCTAATTCTGAAGAACTGGTGCAAACAATGGATGAAGTTACCGAACTTTCCCAAGGTGCCACCATAGCAGCAAGTGATGGTCAACAAGACCTGAGAAAAATGCAAAAAACGATGGTTCAGTTGGCTGATTCTACCAGTTCTATATCAGCTAAATTGGGTGTTATTAGTGAAAAAGCTAACAATATTAACAGCATCGTTACCACAATTACCAAAGTTGCTGACCAAACAAATTTACTCTCCCTCAATGCAGCCATTGAAGCCGAAAAAGCCAAAGAATATGGTTTCGGTTTTGCCGTAGTTGCTAAAGAAATCCGTAGACTAGCAGACCAAACGGCCGTTGCTACCTTAGATATAGAAGACATGGTTAAAGAGATGCAATCTGCTGTTTCAACGGGAGTTATGGAAATGGATAAATTTGCCAAAGAAGTCAGTCAAGGTGTTGAAGATGTGGGCAATATTAGTCTGCAAGTTGGACAGATTATCCAACAAGTACAAGCCTTAAATCCCCGTTTTGAAACAGTCAATGAAGGGATGAATGCTCAGTCTCAAGGAGCTCAACAAATCAGCGAGGCAATGCTTCAATTAAGAGAAGCATCAACCCAAACAGCCGAAGCTTTGCGTGATACCAACCGGGCGATTGAACGCTTAAATGATGCCGCGCGCCGTCTACAGCAAGAAAATGCTCGCTTCAAACTCAGTAATAGCAACTAAAGATGACTACCAACTGCTGGCGTAAAATTGGTATCTGGGGTGATCGCTCTTGCCCAAAACTAGAAACTCAGATTCACTGTCGCAATTGTCCTGTCTACTCAGCAGCAGGGCGCACATTACTAGAACGTGAAGCACCCGCAGGTTACCAGCAGGAGTGGACTAGTCTGCTGAGTAAGACTAAGCAGGAAGAAAATGCCAGCATAACCTCAGTGAGCATTTTTCGTTTAGGCAGGGAGTGGCTAGCACTAGCTGCACCAGTATTCACCCAAGTAACACAGCCTTCACCCGTCCACACTTTACCTCATCGCAGCAATAAGATCCTTGTTGGTGTAGTGAGTATTCGGGGTGAAATCCAAATTTGCATTTCCCTAAGCGCCCTTTTAGAACTAGAAACAGTAGCACCTGAGCGTTCTGTTAGCCCGATTATCTATAAGCGAATGGTAATGATTGAAAAAGAAGGAAGCCGATGGGTATTTCCTGCTGATGAAATTTATGGCATGCACCAAATTGATCAAACAAACTTAGAGAATGTGCCTGCAACCGTTTCGCAAGCGACAGGTACTTTCACCAAAGCCATGATTAATTGGCAAGATAAAAGCGTGAGCTACTTAGATGATGAGTTATTATTTTACACACTCAACCATAGGGTTTTATAACAGCAAGAAGGGGGCTTTTGCCATTAATTAAGAGTCATTTCTTGAAGATTAAGGATTACTCAGATGGATATTTAATTTTGACTCTAACCGATGGCTAATCAGGATTTGAGCAATTTCTCGATGCGGGACTTATTCCGTATGGAGGTAGAAACCCAAGCAGCAGTACTCAACGAGAAGCTTTTGGCACTTGAGGCGAAGCTAAATCAGACAGAAGGAGCAGCCCCAGAATCATCGCTCGTCCTGGAATACTTGATGCGCGCAGCCCATTCTATCAAAGGTGCCGCTCGTATTGTACAAGTTGAGCCAGCAGTCAAAGTTGCCCATGCCATGGAAGACTGGTTTGTCGCTGCTCAACAAGAGGAAATTACCCTTTCAGCAAACCAGATAGATCTGCTTTTGCAAGGAGTCGATTTACTACTACGCCTTGCTCAATTCCCTGAAACCGACTCAGAAAAATGGCTCTCTCAACATAACACTGAAGTTGAGAATCTAGTCGGCGCGATCTCTGCCACATTAGTTGCAGATAATCATCCTGCTGTCGAGCCAGTAGTTAGAGAAGCCAACTTAGAAAGTAACCAGTCTTTCTCAGAAGAAATTGGACAAGCCTACATTGTCAAAAATCCGGGTGCCACCACAGAAAGTATCGAGGAGCCAGAAAAAACAGATTCTGCCCTAGAATTGTCCTCGTCACCCTCAGTGCCTCGTAAACCCCCACAAGTTACCCAGGAGACAGACAGGAGAGTACGCGTCAGCGCCGCCAACTTAAACTGCCTGATGGGTTTAGCGGGTGAATCCTTGGTAGAGGCTAACTGGTTACTGCCTTTTGCTGATTCTTTAAATGCACTCAGGCGGCGTCAGAGAGAACTCTCACAAGACTTGGAAAATTTGTTAACTAGTAATCGCCATGTTGATCAACGTCTAGAGGCGCAACTAGAACTCACTCGCCAGAAAGCCGATCAATGCTATCAAATTCTGGTTGAGCGCTTGAGTCAACTCGAAGTTTTTGCCCGTCGTTCTGCCGAAATCTCTGATCGCCTCTACCGCCAGGTTATCGCTACTCAAATGCGACCATTAGCGGATGGAGTTGAGGGTTTTCCTCGTATGGTGCGCGATCTGGCAAAAGAGCTCGATAAGCAAATCCGGTTTGAAATTATTGGCAAATCTACTCAAGTAGACCGAGATATTCTCGAAAAACTAGAAGCTCCCCTGACTCATCTGTTGCGTAATGCGGTTGATCACGGTATCGAGTCGCCCCAGGAAAGGCTGAGACTCGGCAAACCTGCTGTCGGAAACCTGCGCATTGAAGCCACTCACCAAGCAGGAATGTTGTTAATTACCGTTGCTGATGATGGTCGAGGGGTGGATATTGAACAACTGCGTCGCCATGTTATTAGTAAAGGCATGGTGGGTGTTTCAATAGCTGAGCGGCTCACAGAAACAGAGCTTATAGAATTTTTATTCCTACCGGGATTTTCTACCTCTAATCATGTCACCGAAATTTCCGGTCGTGGTGTTGGTTTAGATATCGTGCGCAGTATGGTGGAGTCGGTGGGGGGGCTGCTAAGGGCTGTGGCGCAACCCTTGGGGGGAATGACTTTTCACTTACAATTGCCCCTGACTCTATCGGTAATTCGTGCCTTATTAGTGGAAATTTCAGGAGAAGCTTATGCTTTTGCCCTGTCACGCATTGACCGGGTTTTGATGATTCCCAAAGCAGAAATTGCGGTGAGCGAAAATCGTCAATTTTTGCGGTTGGATGAGCAAAATATCGGACTGGTAGCAGCTCATCAATTGTTAGAGTTGCCTCCCTCCACCTCAGAGTTAGCCGTTTTACCAGTGGTTGTGGTGAGTGATTCTCCCAAAGGCACCACCCTCAATAGCGATCGCTACCGTCGTTATGGGGTAGTTGTAGAGCGGTTTTTGGAGGTGCGAGATTTGGTGGTCAGACCATTGGATCCGCGCCTGGGAAAGGTTCGAGATATTAGTGCTGCTGCCATGAGAGAAGATGGCTCTATCATTTTAATTGTTGATGTTGAAGACTTGGTTCGTTCTATAGATAGATTACTTGCTGGCGAGCAGTTGAGTACAGTTACTCAGGCAGGTGCTGTTTCTCTGGCTCAACAGTCCCCACATATTTTAGTGGTTGATGACTCGCTGACAGTCCGGGAAGTTGAGCGTAAGCTGCTCGAAAACCAAGGCTATAAAGTCGAAGTAGCCGTCAACGGTATAGAAGCTTGGAATGCCATTCGCACGGGTAACTACGACTTAGTAATTACAGATGTTGATATGCCCAGGATGAATGGAATTGAGTTAGTCAGCCAGATTAGGCAACACTCCTTTCTCAACTCATTGCCGGTGATTATTGTTTCTTACAAAGACCGTGAAGAAGACTATATTCAAGGTCTAGATGTGGGAGCTAATTATTATTTGACCAAGAGTAGTTTTCAAGATGATACCTTTTTGGAGGCAGTGATTGACCTAGTGGGCGAGGCGTAAATATAGCGCTTCTCGCGCTTGATAGCATGCATAAATTTTGTTGTGGGATCAGGGGGACAAGGGTGTATGGCACTTAACCGATGACTGCTATGTGTAGTGGCAAATCTCAAACTTCAGAGCGGATGCGAATAGCGATTGTAGATGACACGTTGATGGTAACAGAAGCTCTGCGACGTGTTTTGCAGACGGTGCCAGATTATGAACTTGCTTGGGTGGCGCGTAATGGTCTTCAAGCAGTTACCAAATGCGCTGAAGATACCCCCGATTTGATTCTGATGGACTTGGTGATGCCAGTGATGGATGGAGTAGAAGCAACTCGTCGCATTATGGCTAATTCCCCTTGTGCAATTTTGGTGGTCACAGCTTCTGTCAGTGGCCGAGAATCCAAGGTTTTTGCTGCCATGGGACAAGGAGCACTAGACGCTGTTGTGACACCAATTATGCACTCTGATGGCTCTATCCAGGGGGGAGAAGATTTACTCTCAAAGGTTGCTACTATTGGCAAACTACTCGGTAAATCGGGTAGTAAAAAATCTCAGCCTCCGGTTACTTGGCCGTGGGACTTTTCACCCAAGCCAAACTACCATTTAGTGGCTATCGGAGCTTCTACAGGAGGCCCAAGAGCTCTAGCAACAATTCTTTCTGGCTTAGATAAGAGTTTACCAGCAGCTTTTGTGATTATTCAACATGTTGATGTTAAGTTTGCCCCAGGTTTAGTTGAATGGTTAGATAATCAAACAAGTTTGCCAGTACAGCTAGCAAGTACCGGTTGTGTACCCAAGGTGGGAAAAGTTTTAGTTGCTGGTAGTAATGACCATTTAGTTATGCAATCAAATCAAAAGTTTGCTTACACCAAGAACCCTAGGGATTATCCCTACCGTCCCTCTGTTGACGTTTTTTTTAAGAGTTTATCGTTGCACTGGCAAGGTCGAGGAGTTGGGGTGCTACTAACAGGTATGGGACGAGACGGAGCCAAAGGTTTGGCACTTTTGCAGTCTACAGGTTGGCAGACAATTGCTCAAGATCAAAAAAGCTGTGTCGTTTATGGAATGCCCAAGGCGGCGGTAGAGTTGGGTGCTGCAATGGAAGTCTTGCCAGTTGAGGAGATTGCTACAGCTATAATCAAAGTCTTGGGAAGATAGTTATGTTGTCTATAATCTCAAAAAATACTCCTCTGGTTAGCTGTTAATTTTTCCGTAGTTAGATAATATCGCCCTAAGCAGGGTACTAACTATAACCATCAACTAGATTTTTCCGAGGCTATACAGTTGCGGTCAACAGGCTTTATCAATTTCCCCGAAAGCAAATAAGATTATTATGGTTAGTCAGGATGGCTCAGCTAGCCCATCAGCTTCATCTTTGAAAGAATATCCCATCACAGTTTTACTCATTGATGACCAGCCCATGATTGGCGAAGCCGTAAGGCGTATGCTGGCTCCTGAAGAGGATATTACTTTTCATTACTGTAGCGACCCTATTCAAGCGCTTCAACAGGCTACAGAGACTAACCCCACCGTTATTTTGCAAGATTTAGTCATGCCAGAGGTGGATGGTTTACTGCTACTGCGCTTTTTTCGAGCCAATGAAAACACCTCGGAACTGCCAATCATCGTACTTTCAGTTAAGGAAGATGCCAAACTTAAGGCCGATGCTTTTACAGCAGGTGCTAATGATTACTTGGTTAAATTGCCCGATGCCGTTGAGCTAATTGCCCGTATCCGCTACCATTCCCAAGCTTATATCAACCGACTACAAAGAGACGAAGCGTATCAAGCCAGCATCGAAAGTGAACAGCGCCTCCGCAGAGTGTTAGAAAATATGCCTGTGATGATGATGGCGTTTGATGTCACAGGCACTATTATTGTCTGGAACGGTGAATGTGAGAGAGTTACAGGCTATACAGCCGCTGAGATTGTCAACCATCGCCACGTCCGGGAACTGCTGGCTAACAGCAGTAATTCAGTGGTTGAACCATCAGTCTCCCAGGAAAATTCAACTACTGTTTCTCGGCTGTTGACTCCGGACTCCTCGGAATGGGAAATAACTTGTAAAGACGGTAGCCTTAAAACAGTAGCATGGTCAAACCTTGGCGATCGCTTTCCCATTCCTCGTTGGGCAGGATGGGGGATTGGTTTAGATATTACCGAGCGCAAACGGGCTGAGATTAGCCTAACTAAAGAGTACCAACAACTGAGAAAGGTGATTGATAATGCTCCGATAGCTATGGCAATGTTGGATACTCAAATGCGTTATCTTGCCTACAGCAATCAGTGGCTAATTGAGAGTCAATTACCAGTTAATTCTCTTTTAGGTAAATGTCATTATCAGCTTTTACCAAAACAAAGAGAGAAGTATCAAGCTATCTATCAGCAAGCTCTACAAGGACAATTTCTTTCTTGTGCTGAAGATCAATGGGAGCGTAGTGATGGTACAGCATATTATTGCCGTTGGGCTATCCAACCTTGGTACACTCCAGAGAATCAAGTGGGCGGCGTTATTATTGTTAACCACCCCATTAATGAATTAGTAGAAGCACGAGAAGCTGCTTTAGAAACCAGCCGGACAAAATCTCAGTTTCTCGCCAATATGAGTCACGAAATCCGTACCCCGATGAACGGAGTGCTCGGTATGTCAGAGTTATTGCTACAGACTGAACTCGGTGGTAAGCAGAAAGATTATGCTAAAACTATTAGCACCAGCGCTAAACATTTACTCAGTTTGATTAATGATATCCTCGATTTTTCTAAGCTAGAAGCGGGGGAAATGCATTTAGAAAATATCAATTTTAATTTGCCTGAGTGCGTTAAAGAAAGTGTAAGTTTGATGACTTTGCCTGCCCAAAACAAAGACATCAAAATAATTACTGAATTTGATATAAATTTACCGGAAAGAGTACACGGTGATCCTGGTAAATTGCGTCAAATTTTACTTAATTTAGTAAGTAACGCGATTAAATTCACGCCGCAGGGCGAGATAAAAATTCAGACTAATTTGCAAAGTGAAACCCAACAAGATTCCACCATATACTTTGCTGTTACTGATACGGGTATTGGTATTCCTCCTGAGGCACTGCCCAAAATTTTCAAATCCTTTTCTCAAGTAGATGCTTCAACCAGTAGAGAATATGGCGGTACTGGTTTGGGATTAGCTATTTGCCAACAATTAGCATCAATTATGGGTGGTGAAATTGGTGTAGATAGCTTAGTCAATCAAGGTTCAACTTTTTGGTTTACAGTTAAGCTAAGTAAACCTTTATATCACCAGGGTATTGCTACTTCATCAACAGGAAAAACAGATAATTTATCTGATCAAGACATTGAAGATGCTCGCCAGCCAGCAAATATTCAGAAAAAGCTAAAAATTTTGGTCGCAGAAGATAACCTGATTAATCAAACTGTGATTTTGAGCCAACTGCAAACCTTGGGTTACGAAGCGGAATGTGTAGCCAATGGTTCGGAAGCCTTGGAGTTATTAGAAAAGCAAGATTACGATTTGGTTTTGATGGATTGCCAAATGCCCGTGATGGATGGCTACAGCGCAATCCAGGAGTTACGTCGCCGCGAGAGAAATCAAGAGCATACAGTGGTGATTGCCTTGACTGCTAATGCCATGTTAGCTGATCGTCAAAAATGTTTGGGGGCAGGCATGGATGACTATTTAAGTAAGCCGCTTGAACAAGGGGATTTAGCCAGAGTAATCAGACGCTGGACAACTCAAGGTTCAGTCAGCAACACTAATCAAGCAAAACTGGAGCAGATTACTCCTCAAGAGCAGCTACCCAATGTCGAAAAAGAAGCGATCCCTCAACACGAAACTTCTCCCCTCATTGACTTTGAGCGTTTGCAGAGAATCTCACGGGGTAAGGTTGCCAGACAACAGAAACTCCTGGAAATTTTCCTTAATTCAGCGGCCCAGGATGCGATCGCTCTAGAAGAGGCGATTCTCAAGCTAGATTATGCTCAAGTAGCATACTACGCCCATCGTCTTAAAGGTAGCTCGGCTAATGTCGGCATTCCCCCTTTGTTAGCGCTTGCTAAAAAACTTGAAGTTATGACAAAGCAACAGTCTCTCGAAGGGGCCACAGAAATTGTAGCTTCTTTGCAGCAAGTCATGGAACAACTACAGGTAGCCGTGAAGGCTTTCGTTTAAGTAATCCTGCAATTATCACCTCTTTTCACAATAAAATTTTTCTTCAGCTTATCCGGATTTGTCAGAGATTTCTGAGATCACAGGAATAGGTAACAAACGAAGTTGAGCTAATACTATCTCCTGCTGCCTCTCTATTACGGGCAACAGGACACTAATTGGTAACAGTTGCAGAGGAATTTACTAAGCAACCGAGAAAAGAAAATCGTAGGTGATCTTCGCCTACAATATAAACTTCTTTCTCCTTTACACTTTCTTTTGATACAGCTTATTACCCTTTAGCCAGTATGCCCAATGACGTTTAAGGACTTGATATGATACTGATGCTCTCCAGGTTCAGCTGACTTGGTGTGCGATGTGAGTGAATAGTCTTTGTATAAATTGTCTCGTGTAAAGATGTGTGGGATGTGAGGAGATAGACGTAATGCTATGCAAGGGTCCAGCTGTGCTAGAGGCACCCGAACAATTTACCGTTTTAGGACTACCGGTTCACTTATTAAATGACTACGGCAACTGGCTAGGGAGTCGCCTCAGCCAAGGGATAGGGACTCATGTGATCACGCTCAATGCAGAAATGACCATACAAGCAGAGCGTCACGAAACTCTAGCTCAGATTATCCGCCAATCAGAATTAGTAATTCCAGATGGCGCTGGAATCATACTTTACTTGCGGCTGCGCGGTCAACGGCGGCGGCGCTGTCCAGGAATTGAACTAGCGGAGTCATTATTGCAGCAAGCGGCTCAATGGGGGGCATCTTGCCCAGTCTTTTTCTATGGTGGTGCCCCCGGTGTAGCTGCACAAGCCGTTAAAAATTGGCAAGAACAACTTCCCCAACTAGCTATCCAGGGAGTTACTGATGGCTACATTTCAGAGGAGGCTCAACAAGAATTACAGCACACCCTCCAGAAGAAGCAACCCAGACTGATTTTGGTGGGCTTGGGTGTGCCTCGCCAGGAGTTATGGATTGCCCAACACCGACATTTGTGTCCCCAAGCGACTTGGATGGGTATCGGTGGCAGCTTTGATATCTGGGCTGGCAATAAATCCCGTGCGCCGGCTTGGTTGGGTGATAATCACCTGGAATGGCTTTACCGGCTTTATCAAGAACCCTGGCGCTGGCGACGGATGATGGCTTTGCCTCATTTTGCCCTCAAGGCTTTAGCTCAGCTGCGAGCATAAGCTAAGGTGAGATTTGAGATCCGCAAAAACTCTCTGTATCTCCTGCATGCCCCAAAAGCATAACTCTAGTATTGCGCCACGCTCTGCTTTCTGGGCAGGGCTGTGTTTCTTTGCTTAATGCTGCACCAATGCTGAGATTGATCGCAGGAATTAGCTCCGATGACCGAGACAAGATCCCCTATCCCCTATCCAGAAACCCCAGATTCTACAGCCCAAGCCCCGCTAATGGTCAAGCTACGAGAGGTAACAAAAACCTATCCCAATGGCAACCGAGGGCTGTTTGCTGTCAACCTAGAAGTGCCACGAGGAGACTTTCTGTTTATCACTGGTGCTTCTGGTGCTGGCAAGTCAACTTTGCTAAAACTTCTCTATGGTGCGCAACGTCCGAGTTCCGGAGAGGTAATTATTGATCAGGTCAATGTCGGACAACTAACAGGTGACCGCTTGTTTTTGCTGCGTCGCCGTTTGGGCATCGTTTTCCAGGACTACAAACTCATTCCCACACGGACAGTCTCAGAAAATATCGCCTTTGTCTTGTGGGCCCAGGGTTTCACCCGTAAAGAGGTGAAACGACGGCTACTGCCTACTTTAAAGTTAGTCGGTTTGCCTCACAAAGCCGATTGTTTTCCAGAGCAACTTTCTGGAGGAGAGCAGCAACGGGTGAGCATTGCCCGTGCGATTATTGGAACACCGCCCTTGTTACTGGCAGATGAACCAACTGGTAACCTCGATCCCGATAATTCTTGGCGAGTATTGAAAATTCTGGAAAAACTTAACGCTGCTGGTGTAACGGTAATCGTCACCACTCATGATGAGCGCTTAGTGAAGAATTCCCATCGCTCAGTCGTACAGCTACGAGAAGGGCGCTTATATAGAAATTTTTGAGCATTCACTCTGTTGTGTTGCACAAAAACTCAGCTTTCTTCACTTTGTTGCTGAGCATCTTTCAGCCAAGCGGCATATAAATCAGGGCGACGCTCATTGGTTCTTTGAATCTGTTGTGCTTCTCGCCAGCGGGCAATTGCCGCATGATTTCCCGAAAGTAATACATCTGGAACCTTCCAGCCCCTAAATTCCGCTGGTCTCGTATACTGAGGATAATCTAGTAGCCCTGCTTCAAAACTCTCTGTTTTCAGAGAATCAGCCTTACCTACTGTTCCTGGTAGTAGTCGCACGACACCGTTAATTAGCGCCAAGGCCGGAATTTCCCCACAGGTCAACACAAAATCCCCTAAAGAAACCTCACGGGTTACTAGGTTTAGAACTCGCTCATCAACTCCTTCATAATGCCCGCAAATCACTACTAGTTGGTCGTATCCCTGGGCTAATTCTCCCAACAGGCGTTGGTTGAGGGATTTTCCTTGAGGTGTCATTAGAATGACGTCTCGTCTGGGTAACACTGGCAATGAGTCTACAGCCGCAAAAATTGGTTCCGGCTTCATCAACATTCCGACACCGCCACCGTAGGGTTCATCATCGACTCGTCGGTGTTTGTCGGTAGCGAAGTCGCGGGGATTCACACAATGCACTTCGGCAATTTTTCTAGCTAGTGCTTTACCTAGCAGCCCCGAACTCAGGGGAGAAGTAAAGAAATCAGGGAACAGAGTTACAAGATCAAATCTCACAGGGCATTAATCGTGTTTCGAGCATCGAGGTGAGAACTGGGAAAAAGCTGAAGGAAGTATGAGTTGGGAAATTAGTTTCTTTAGCATACTTTAACCTTCCTAGAATAATCTGCTCTCTGACTATCATTGAGCGGATCCTGATTAAGATTACCGCAGAACGCCAAGTTAAAATCGAGCCGGAATTTATGGTACTAACTCCAAAGTGCAGGGAAAAAGATGATAAGATAAATCGCTACATCCAATCTCACAAAGGGTTGTAGCTAATCTCAGAGAACAAAAAACCTTGATGGATATGTATGGATAGTTGAGTAACTAGTGGAGTTGCAGTGTGATGGCTTTTACAGAACAAGCCTTTGTACTGAAAACTCATTTGTTAGCTAATAGTTGTCCTTAAGCATGCTTGGTTCCTAGAGGTTACTGGTTCTCTAGGCAAAAATTAGGAGAGGGAATATTCCCGCGTCCTAGGGCAAAAAATTAATTACATGATTTGGCATGCTTTATGAGAAGATAGCAATTTAAATAAGGAAAGATTGCCACTTTGATTGGCGTTTATTCATCAGGTGCAAAAATTGAGACTGAAATTGTTGACAGGATTAAAGCAGAAATTGCCAATTGTTAAAATCGGTAATGACCTGGTCTTTAGTTTGTCTGCGGTTTTTGTCAGCCATAGCCTACTGAGTAGTTGAGCCAGAGTCAAATTCGGTATGAAGTGGCGCTTTTCTTGAAAAGCACTAATCAAGAATTTAGATCACCTCATGCCCAAAACCGACATTATGCTGCAGTTAGAATCTCAATTGCATGGGACTAGGATGCCTCAATCCACTAAAACCGCTATTTTAGTAATTGGCGGTGCTGAAGATAAAGTTCATGGACGCGAGATCCTGCACAACTTCTTTTGTCGTGCCGGGTCAGATGAGGCTAGGATCGCGATTATTCCCTCAGCTTCGCGAGAACCGGTACTCAGCGGAGAACGCTACCAGAACATTTTTGAAGATATGGGGGCCAAGGAGATCAAAGTTCTTGATATCCGCGAACGCGAACAAGGCTCAGATCCCTACTTCCAGGAATACATAGAAAATTGTACCGGGGTCTTTATGACTGGTGGGGATCAATTAAGGCTTTGTGGGCTACTGGCAGACACGCCACTCATGGCAAAAGTGCGGCAAAGGGCACATTTGGGTGAGGTTACCCTGGCAGGTACTAGTGCCGGAGCTGCGGTCATGGGTCACCACATGATTGCTGGTGGTGGCAGTGGGGAATCACCAAATCGTTCATTGGTAGACATGACTATGGGACTGGGGCTGATCCCGGAGGTAATTGTGGATCAACATTTCCACAATCGCAATCGCATGGCCCGTCTAATTAGCGCTGTAGCTGAACATCCTGAGCGTTTAGGGATGGGAATTGACGAAGATACCTGTGCCATGTTTGAGCGAGATGGTGTATTACAGGTAATTGGAAAAGGCAGTGTGACAATTGTCGATCCAGGAGAAATTTGTTATACCAACTATACTGAGGTCAATGCCAACGAGCCGATCAGCATTCATAATTTAAGAGTGCATATTCTTAGTCATGGCAACCGCTACCATTTACATAAGCGTACCCTGATTCCCCAGGACGGCTGAGTTCCTTGCTATTCAAAACTTCTAATCGAAACAATGCACTAAGCAGAGGTTTACATTTCTCCCTTACTCACCGTCTTCGCGTCCGAGTAGTCTCTATTGCTTCACTCTGCTTAAGCGGTGCCTTCGATCCCAGCGAAGGCATCGCAAAGGGATGGCCCAAGGGCAAACGACCCCAGCGAAAGAACAGCGAAGGGATTGCTCAAGGGCAGACGAACCTGAACCCCAAGCAAATCCACGGTTCAGCGAGGGGTGGGGGAGCAATGACCCCCCGACTACCGACCAGAGAAAAGGGACAAGGGAAAAGGGAATCTTTTTCTCAATTTTCCACTAACCATTCTCTTCTAGTGATAAATTCCCGGTCTTGCCAGCGTGGGATAAATCAAGACTCAGTTTTCTTAAAACTTGGTACGACAGTATTGTGGCGAACTGGAAGTTATTTTCTCGTTTTGTCTCTATTGCCAAGAAAACTGTTCTCTGTGAACAGTTTAAGAGCTTTTGCCCGCGAGACACTAGTAGCTAATACTCCAATTCTCTGCCACTGCTCTTATTCAAAGTTGAAGCAAGGTCACCTAATATGAAGCCGTTCCCCTCTGAGCAGCAGAAACTTTATGTTCACTCTCAACAGGTCCCGCAGTGTATTTCTGTGATGTCACCTCAGTTAATTAATGCGTTCTCAGGACGACTTTGGATTGTTTCTTAAAGCTAAGGGGATTTAGATGTAACCTTCTAAACTTAACACTTAGGTAGTATCTCAAGATCCAAAATCGATTATTGCTGAGTGAGAAGAAAATTGTCCCGCCCCTGGTTTTTTGTTAAAGCTCCCCTCGCTTTCTCAAGCGTTCAGGTTTAGTTTTAGCAGAATCAGTACCCAACGAGTTTAGTTATTGTAAGGGTTTTGGAATCAAGGAAAAAGATGGCAAACCCCTATTGCCCGCTTGAAAAAATTCTAGCTCCCTTGTTTAGAGAGCTCACTGAAACCCAGACCATAGCAAGTTGGGCTCTAAAGGCGTATTTTCTATAATTACTTCTTTGGGTTTCCTTGCATATTCTTTGTCATAGGTTATGAGAATTCTGAGAATCCAGACGTTACGCGGTCCTAACTATTGGAGTATTCGACGCCATAAACTCATAGTCATGCGTCTCGATTTAGAGGAACTCGCAGACAGTCCCTCTAATGAAATTTCCGGCTTCTATGAAGGAATAATCACCGTACTCCCTAGCCTGGAGGAACACTATTGTTCTCCAGGTGTCCGGGGGGGGTTCCTCAGTCGGATCAGAGAAGGCACGATGATGGGACACATTGTCGAACACGTCGCCCTAGAACTGCAAGAAATGGCAGGCATGCAGGTGGGGTTTGGTCGCACCAGAGAAACGGCAACACCAGGCGTCTACCAGGTAGTATTTGAGTATATCGATGAACAAGCAGGTCGTTACGCTGCCAGAGCAGCAGTGCGGCTGTGTCAAAGCATAATCAATACCGGCACCTATCCCGAAAACGAGTTGCTGCAAGACCTGAAAGACTTAAGAGAACTTGCTAGTGATGCAGCTCTCGGTCCTTCTACAGAAGCCCTTGTCAAAGAAGCCGAAGCCAAAAATATTCCCTGGTTACCTCTCTCTGCCAGAGCAATGATTCAGTTAGGCTATGGTGTCTATCAAAAGCGAATTCAGGCAACCTTGAGTAACTACTCTGGGATTTTAGGTGTAGAGCTTGCTTGTGATAAAGAAGGCACCAAACAGGTTCTGCGTGACGCAGGTGTACCCGTGCCACAAGGCACCGTGGTGCAATACCTAGATGAACTCGAAGCGGCAATTGAAAATGTCGGTGGTTACCCAATAGTGCTTAAGCCTCTCAATGGCAATCATGGACGAGGTATTACCCTTGACATTAATAGTTGGGATGAGGCAGAACAAGCCTACGACACTGCTAGGGAAATCTCTCGTGCCGTGATTGTTGAAGGCTTTTATCCCGGCACTGACCACCGGGTTTTAGTCGTTGAAGGCAAATTAGTAGCAGTGGCTGAGCGCATTCCTGCCCATGTGACTGGAGATGGCAAATCCACCATTGAGGAACTGATTGAGGAAACTAATCTTCATCCCAGTCGTGGTGAAGGTCATGATAATGTTCTCACCAAGATTGTCGTAGACCGCACCAGTTTGAATTTATTACAACGCCAGGGATACACAGTTGAGAGTGTTCCCCACAAAGGTGAAGTTTGTTACTTGCGAGCAACTGCTAATCTCAGTACGGGCGGCATTGCTGTAGACCGAACCGACGAGATCCATCCGGACAATCTGTGGCTAGCTCAGCGGGTTGCCAAAATTATTGGTCTGGATATAGCGGGAATCGATATTGTCACGCCAGATATCAGCAAGCCTCTGCGAGAAGTAGGCGGAGTGGTGGTAGAAGTAAATGCAGCTCCTGGTTTTCGGATGCATGTTTGCCCTAGTCATGGTCTTCCCCGGAATGTAGCAGCACCAGTACTAGATATGCTGTTCCCTGCCGGACAACCGAGCCGTATTCCCCTCGTTGCGATTACAGGCACCAACGGCAAAACCACAACGACGCGCTTGATTGCCCATATCTATCGACAAACCGGGCAAGTTGTCGGCTATACGACTACTGACGGTATTTATATTGATGAGCATTTAGTAGAAAAAGGTGACACTACTGGTCCCCAAAGTGCTCAGGTAATTCTCAAAGACCCGACTGTTGAGGTGGCAGTACTAGAAACTGCTCGTGGTGGTATCCTGCGTTCGGGCTTAGCGTTTGATAGTTGTGACATTGGCGTAGTATTGAATGTTTCTGCTGACCACCTAGGGATTGGCGACATTGAGACAATTGAACAGATGGCCCGCGTTAAGAGTGTGGTTGCTGAATCAGTAAGTCCCAGTGGCTATGCCATACTCAACGCCGACGATCCTCTGGTGGCAGCAATGACTCAACGGGTGAGGAGTCGAGTGGCTTACTTCAGCATGAACCCAGACAATCAATTAGTGCAGGAACACACCCGGCAAGGTGGTCTGGCGGCAGTATATGAGAATGGTTATCTGTCAATCCTTAAGGGAGATTGGACACTGCGGATTGAACAGGCTGTGCAGTTGCCGGTAACCATGTCGGGATTAGCACCTTTCATGATTGCTAATGCCTTAGCAGCAAGTTTGGCAGCATTTGCTCAGGGAGTTTCGATTGAAGCCATTCGCTCAGCTTTAAGAACATTCCGGGCTTCCGTAGATCAGACACCGGGACGGATGAATTTGTTTAATCTCGGTCGCTACCATGCCCTGATCGATTATGCCCATAACCCTGCCAGCTATCAGGCGGTAGGGAGTTTTGTCCGTAATTGGCCAGGAGAGCGTCTTGGGGTGATTGGAGGCCCTGGGGATCGCCGTGATGAAGACCTTATTGAACTGGGAAAACTCTCTGCTAAAGTGTTTAACCGGATTATCGTCAAAGAAGACGATGATCGACGAGGGCGTCCCACAGGCGAGGCTGCAGAGCTAATTGGTCAGGGCATCAGGCAAGTGGATCCCGACTGCCAGTATGAAACCATCCTTAAGGAAACAGACGCGATCAACACTGGCTTAGACCAAGCCTCCGCTGGCGGTTTAGTCGTGATCCTGCCGGAATCTGTCACCAGGGCAATCAGCCTGATTGAGGAGCGTCGCCCTCTGCCGGAGAATATCTCTGAGCAGATTGTGGTTGAACATCAACCGAATTTAGTTAAAACACCGGAAGTGTATTAATCAGGGGCAAATCCCGACCCAGGATATTTAGTGGGGAGCACAAAAGGGTTTCTACTATTTAGTTACGATATTGACATTTATTCAGTAACCCACTAAATACACCAAAATTTTTCCTGACCGCTCAGGGAATTGCCTAAAAAACAAATATAGCCTTGACTAGATTAGCTTGATCTATCGAGATCAGAACTAAAGCCCCTTAGTACTTAAGTCCTGGGTTGGATTTTTAGCCTGTTCTGTGACAACTACTAAGGGCTATCTTGCTCTGGTTCCTCTTGATCAGAAGCTGGCTTATTCACTTCATCCTTGAAGCCTCTCAGGGTTTTTCCCAGAGCACTGCCAATTTCCGGAATTTTCTTGGGTCCAAAAATCACTAGAGCAATAATTAAGATTACGCCCACTTCAGGCCACCCTAAACCAAACATACTGCTTTCCTGTCAACTCTCTTTCACTAACTATAGACACTAATGGTGAAAATAAGCGTCAGGTCAGACCTGTTCGTTGTGTATGAACCCTTAGAGTTTTCTGGAGTAGAGTAGCTCAATCAAAAACTAATATTTAACAATCGGCAATCCTATCTTTTAGGAGTAAAGATCGTCAAACGGTCTTTACTCCTGCCAGAGGTGTTCTGGAGCAGGACTAACTGATATTCTTAAGCTATACACTTTGTCACTTAATCCTGTCTGATCATATGTGAGTCAGGATTTGTCTTACATTTCTGCAATGTCAAACACGTTGAAACCTTCCCTGCGAGAACAACAGCACCCTGTAATTTGCCAACTAGCTGACTTGATAGAAACTATCTGGCAAGAGCAGTTGGAACTTGAGCCTTATCACCTACCAGCAGATTTAGGGTATGTAGAAGGACGCTTAGAAGGGGAAAAACTAACGATTGAAAACCACTGCTATCAGACAACTCAGTTCCGGAAAATGCATCTGGAACTGGCGAAAGTTGGTACAACGTTGGATATCTTGCACTGTGTAATGTTTCCTCGCCCCGAATATGCCTTACCCATGTTTGGCTGCGATTTGGTTGGAGGAAGGGGACAAATCTCAGCAGCGATCGTTGACCTATCTCCTGTTAATTCTGAGCGCATTTTACCCGAAAATTATCGTCTTGCCCTACAAACATTGCCAATAACTGAGTTTTCTCAGCAGCGGGGATTGCCAGATTGGGCAGATATTTTTTCTGAATTTTGTTTGTTTATTAGACCAGATGGCCCAGAGGAAGAAGCTCATTTTCTTTCACGGGTTGAGGGGTTTCTCAAAATTCATTGTGCCTACGCTGCCCAGGCTTTACCTGTATCTCCAGAACAACAAGCAGAAATTCTTTTGGGTCAACGCTACTACTGCACTAAGCAACAACAAAATGACAAAACGCGCCGTGTGCTAGAAAAAGCTTTTGGCGCTGAATGGACTCAACGTTACATGACATCAGTACTATTTGACATACCAACACCGTAATGGTGACGGATAGTTTGTCTAAATCAAATGTCAGAGCGGTAGTATATGAGCTTAATCAACGTCAAGATAAGAATAGTACTGAGACTTTTTTAGCTAACTTTAAAAATACTAAATCATAGCTTGGTTAGCTAGTTACACTTTGACTAATTAACTAATTATAATTGCTTCACCCTGATAGGACTAGTGAATTTGTAATTATAAGTTTCCCCGCTGTGTTTTCAGAGTGACATTAACGCCTTCACTTGATTGCTCGAGTACCAGCAAAGGAGTCGGTCTCGCTTTTTGATCCCAGCTAATAGAGACAATGCGACCTTGAATGGTTGGCTGCCAATTTTCATTGTCTGGTTTCAGAAAATTTTCTACACAGTCAATAATCTGGCTAATAGTTGCCGAAGTTGCCTGAGTGGGCAGTTTTGTTAATCTGATTTGAATGCGAAAAAGCACCGCCAGAGAACGCTTTTCTCTGCTTTCTGTCTGGTACATCACATCAAATATCTGATCTACTTGACGACCTGAGGTACTAGCCAAGCCAATAGAAGTTTCCTTGCCCTGAGGAGGTCGCAGTGCCGTACTAATTAACTGTTTAATCCTCATTTTAATCTGATTGACAATTGCAAAGTGAAACACTTCTTCTTCCATGCGCATTCTGAGGTAGTCCAGGTTGAATTCTCGTGAGTGAACCAAATCAGGATTAGCCTCCATCTTACGGATGGTGTGAAGAGCTAACTTCAACTTTTTCTGAACGTCTTGGGTTTTAAACTGCTCCAATCTAATCTTTCTAGCCATAGACTTTAGTTGGACTTTGCCATAAACTGCCAGACCAATAAGTGTGAAGAATAATATCAGGCAGACAAACATCCAGATCTGTCCAGAGGACACAGTAATTGTTGCCTTGTTCTCAGGGGGCGGTGAGGGAAAGATTTGCGAGATCACAGAAGTTTCAGCTAATGCAGAATCTGCAAAAATGATAGGAGTGGAGTTAATCACGTTTTGAATAGAACTCGACATCTATTTTTAGAATGCCCCTAAGACCCAGATTTTGCTCATTGGAGTAATCAAAAAAGAGGTCTTAGGAAAGGAAGATTTTTGTGTTGATGGGTGAAACTGAAGAGTTATTAGTCCATGATTGCCCATAATTACTCCTTGACTACTAGTTAAAGATTGAGAGTTATCTAGGGAGTCCAGTAAGATAGGCAACAATTGCTCGTTACCTGCACTAAGTAGACCTGTCTCCCCCCAGAGATGCTGGTTCTGTTGTCGAGTCATTAGCCGGGGTTAGGTAGCCCATAACAAGGTACTCCGGAAATTTGTCAGTATAGCTATCTAGCTCAAGATTGTGCAAATCCAACCCATTCCCGTTTTACTCTATTAAAAATTAGTCAAGGAACAATGGCCATTGCCCTCATTAAGGAAAAACAGCTAAAGCGCCGCCCCTGAGTTGGTCTAATTAATCCTTCCGGGATTCGTGGTTAAGAAAAATTGCCCATGCCTATTTACTAAGGTGTCTTTACTTAAGGTCAACTTCTACAAGAAGACAAACTTTAGTAAGTGTGAGCATGCCTAAGCAAAACAGCCCAACGGAGTAGTACAGTTCTCTAGATGAGGCAATTGTATACTGTTTAATTTGAACTTAATTAGGCTTAAAGTTAATGGATACTTTCGCACCAATTGCTCAAGCAAAAACTCAAAAAAGTTTGAGTAATTTCCGTCTGATTGCTACCGACATGGATGGCACTTTGACACAGCAAGGAAAATTTACCTCCAGTTTGTTTCAAGCCTTTGAAGATTTGAGGGTAGCCAATATCCCTGTACTGATTGTTACAGGCCGCTCAGCTGGGTGGGTCAGTAGTTTAGTGAATTACTTGCCCATAGTAGGAGCGATCGCCGAAAATGGAGGTATCTTCTATTCTGGTCAAAGAGAAGAGTCTGTAGCTTTGTCATCTATCCCTGACTTAGTGGCACACCGACAACATCTGGCAGAGGTCTACCAAAGCCTAAAGGCAGAATTTCCTGATCTTCAAGAGTCGGCAGACAATGGCTTTCGGCTTACTGACTGGACATTTGAGAATTGCAACTTGACACCAAGTCAGCTAAAAACTCTAGAGTCTCGATGTATTGCCAGGGGTTGGGGTTTTACCTACAGTTCGATACAATGCCACATTAAACTAGCCTCTCAAGACAAGGCGACTGGTTTGATGCAGGTCTTAGGCAAGTATTTTTCTGAGTACACTCTTGAGCAAGTTCTGACTGTTGGCGATAGTCCGAATGATGCTAGTCTCTTCAACGCCAAACTTTTCCCCCTTTCCGTTGGAGTCGCTAATATCTGGCATTATGCTTCGGAGCTAATTTATCAACCAGCTTATGTCACGACAGCAGCAGAAGGGGAGGGATTTTGTGAGCTGGTGCAATACTTGCTGAGTGAGCCAGTTATCGCTAGCTAACTTAATTGACACTCCTCAGCCTAAAGGCTTGAGGGTTATTAGTTCAGCTAGTCCACTTAAACTAAATGCCTCACGGTGAAGAGCAAGATAGATGGTTCTCTCCCTAAGGTTTTAACCCATTGCAGAGTTGATTCGGGTATGCCCTACCCTAGCTTGAGAATACTAAAGTCCGTTGTTTCTCTTTGCTTGGTGCTTAAAGATTTTACCTGCACAAGCGTTCCTGTACAGAACTCCATATCTTTAGACTTCATCAGTGCGTCACCTTCCGGCACTGGGTGTTTTAAGAGGTTGATTACCCTAACCTCGGAAGTAATCGTATCAGAAAGCCGTCCTAGAAAGACGGGGCTTTAAACCCATAACCAAGGGTAAAATGATGAAGTCAATACTCACGAGAATAACTCGTATTTATCCTATTTAGAATCTTAAAAGTACAGACCAAGCAGTTTGCAGGCACTACCTGACTTCTTTGTAAATTATTGGCGTCCTTGAATAGTTTGACTGCTCAAGTAGTATTGACATCTCAGAAAGTTTGGTGAAATAAAGATTATGTCGCTAGTTGTCCAAAAATACGGTGGTACTTCCGTTGGGTCAGTTGAACGTATTCAAGCTGTTGCCCAGCGAGTGACGAAAATTGCCCGAACCGGAAATTCCCTAGTTGTCGTCGTTTCCGCGATGGGTAAAACTACCGATAGTTTGGTGAAACTAGCTCAGGCAATTTCTCCTCATCCCTGCCGTCGGGAAATGGACATGTTGCTGTCCACTGGCGAGCAAGTAACAATTGCGCTGCTGTCTATGGCTTTGCAAGAATTGGGGCAACCAGCAATCTCCTTGACAGGTGCTCAGGTGGGCATTGTCACGGAAGCACACCACAGTCGCGCTCGCATTCTTAATATCCAAACCCAGCGAATTTCGCGGCACCTCAACGAAGGTAAAGTTGTCGTAGTTGCTGGTTTTCAGGGCATCAGCAGTACTAATGAGCTAGAAATTACCACCCTTGGTCGTGGTGGTTCTGATACTTCAGCGGTAGCCCTAGCAGCGTCCTTAGGAGCTTCTCGGTGTGAAATTTATACTGATGTACCAGGAATTTTGACCACTGATCCCCGCCTAGTGCCAGATGCTCAACTGATGGATGAAATCACCTCAGATGAAATGTTGGAACTGGCTAGTTTGGGGGCCAAAGTACTGCATCCCCGCGCAGTGGAAATTGCTCGCAATTACGGTCTTCCTTTGGTGGTTCTGTCTAGCTGGACGGATGAACCTGGTACATTCGTAGTCTCTCCAGCGCCTCAGCCTCGTTCCTTAGAAGGTATGGAGATTTCCCAGTCAGTAACTGCCGTAGAATTTGATAATAATCAGGGGAAAGTGGCACTGCTGAGAGTTCCAGATTACCCAGGTGTGGCAGCCCAGTTATTTGGAGAGATTGCCCGTCAAGAGCTGGATGTGGATTTAATTATCCAGTCAATTCACGAGAGCAACACTAACGATATTGCCTTTACCGTCAATAGTGGCATTCTCAAACGAGCGGAAGCAGTAGCGGAAGCGATCGCACCTGTTTTTCGCTCTCAACCCACAGCTAATCCCCAAGAAGCTGAGGTGATGGTAGATCGGCACATTGCCAAAGTCTCGATTGCTGGTGCTGGCATGATTGGCCGTCCCGGTATTGCGGCAGAGATGTTCACTGCCTTAGCCACGGCTGGGGTTAATATTCAAATGATTTCCACCTCTGAGGTAAAAGTCAGCTGTGTGATTGACTCCCAAGACTGCGATCAAGCGATCGCTGCTCTTTGCCAAGCCTTCAAGGTGGCAAGTTCCCCAATCCACTTGTTAGCAGCAGGTGAGGCAAAAGACACTGCTGTATCAATTGCCAAATTCCAGCCTGCCGTGAGGGGTGTGGCTCTCGATCTTAACCAAGCTCGTCTGGCAATTCGCTTTGTTCCAGATCGTCCCGGCATGGCAGCGCGGGTTTTTGGACTCTTGGCAGAGCGAAATATCAGTGTTGATATGATCATTCAGTCTCAGCGCTGTCGTGTGGTTAAGGGGTTTCCTACTCGCGATATTGCCTTTACGGTGTCTCAAGTAGACGCTGAAGCTGCTCAAATGGCTCTCCAAGAACTAGCACCAATTCTGGGGTGTGGTGAGATTCTCCTCAACCGAGAAATTGCCAAAGTTAGTATTGTTGGTGCCGGAATGGTAGGACAACCTGGTGTCGCCGCGCAGATGTTTGCCGCGCTAGCTGAACACCAAATTAACATTCAAATGATTACCACCTCAGAAATTAAGATTAGCTGTGTAGTTGACCAAGATCAGGGAGTCATGGCTTTGCAAGTTATTCATCAAGCCTTTGGTCTTGCTGGAAATAAAAAAATTCAAGTTCCTGCTTGAACTCCTGTTGCTACTCTACAGCTCGGCGCTTTATGAGGGTAACTTTTGGTTAGTCCTGTTTAATTATCGGGACTAGCTGTGTTACCAGGACTAGCTTGATTACCAGGGCTAGGTTGGTTACTAGGACTAGAATCCGTTTGTCCAGGAGAAGTTTGGGGACTGGCTGGAGTTAGTCCAGGTATTCCTGGCGGTGTTTGTCCTGGGCTTCCCGGCAAGGGTATCTCAGTAGAATTGGGTACGCTGGGAGCGAAACCAGGAACGCCTGTTGCTGGTGGCTGCGTTGGCAGACTCCTAGGAACCTGCTCAGTATCTCCCGGTAGAGTTGCTAGAGCGACGCGATCGCCTCCTACTTCCCGCAAGACATCCAGTACTTGCACTACCTCGTTGTAAATAGCATTTTCTGAAGCATACAGAGCCATCACCCCCTGAGGGTTCTCCTGACGATAGTTCTGTAGTTTTTCAATGAACTGCTGTTTGGTGACAACTGGTTCTTGTTCTACGTAAACTTCGCCAAACTCATTAAGGCTGACAACCAAGATTTGTCGTCCCTGTTGGGTTCCGGTGCTTGCCTTGGGCAAATCGATACTGATTGCCTGCTGGCGAGACAAGCTCACTGCCGCTAGGATGAAAAACGTCAAAATACAGAAAATGACATCGATTAGAGGAACAATCTCAATCCTCACTTCTTCAGCCTGAGCATCACTGCGAAGCCTCAGAGGACGAGTTGGCATCGGAGAAATAACTGAAGCCGCTTTTTTATTCATAGAAACAAACCGTTGGGGAGCTGTTGCCATCTTATCGAAGCTAGTGAGTAAGGGCGTTAGAGATGATTTACTTTTCTGTCACTTCAGAAACTTCTGCTGGATGGGGCTTTGACGAAAGCTCACTATCTTCCATTGCTAACCAATATTGCCGATAAATTAACTCCAGCTCACCCCCAGCCCTGCGGAAAATTTTTACTTGATTGTGCCAAAAAGCTTGGAACAGTCTGTAGAAAGCTAGACTAATAATTGCAACAATTAGCCCTGTTGCTGTACTAATCAATGCTTCCGCAATTCCTAGCGTCACTCCAGAAGTTGAGGCTGTTCCCAAATCACTAATCCGAATTGAACCCAACGAGTTAATCAAGCCTAAAACTGTACCTAGCAGTCCTAATAGCGGCGATAGAGCAATTACGGCTTCTAGCAGCTTGTCTCCTCGTCGCATTGCAGCCAACTCATCATCAGCAGATGTCTCTAGTGCTAGTCGAAACACTTCTGGATCCGGGTTATCTAGTTTTAAGGGAGCGTAGAGATATCGCCCGATAGGCTGTCGCCGCGCCCGAAGAGCCATCTCTTTTGCTGCTTGCCAGTTGCGAGTTGCCGCCTCTAGGGTGCGATTGACAACAGCTCCTTCTTTCAAGGAAATGCTTGCCCAAAACCAGATGCGCTCAAGGATTGTACCTAAAGCGAGGATCGATAAGACCAATAGTGGCCACATCGACACCCCGCCCTTTTCAAAGAGTTCAACTATATCCACCGTTTACTTTTACCTCCCTTGATTGCTTTTGTTTGTAAAGTGCAAGCCATTCCAATTTTATGATGTTTATTATTTATTAAATTTTTTTGTCTGATTGCTAATTACCATCAACTTCGCTTTTACTAAGATTTCTACTGCTCAAGAATAGTGGTTAATCCCCTTTGAGCTATTACCTAAATTCCCAGCTATCAGGTTCCATATCGCTGATATTGTTCTACTGTGTCTGCTGATTAACGACAAAAAGCAGTTGGCAATTGTAACTAGTTCCTCCTCTGGAAAGACTAGGTTCTTATCAATAGGCAGGGTAAATACCCTAAACAGTTTCAGTGATCATAGATATGGCCAAACTCTACAATAATGGCGGGTTATCCACACCAGCAATCACTGAGATAATTTGGCACGATTAAGAGTAGCTTTAGGAAAAAGACATGAACAACTTTTCTATTCAATCTATCTACAACTGGTATCGCAACACCATCAGGAATCCCAAGTACCGTTGGTGGATTGTCCTAGGAACACTAGCGTACATTTTTAGTCCGATTGATATTGCTCCGGACTTTATCCCAATCCTAGGGCAGATTGACGATGTACTAGTTTTAACAATGCTGGTTTCCGAAATTTCCCAGTTGCTAATTGACAGCGTCAAATCTCGCAAAGACGAGAAAGTTACTGCCAGCACTAATAACACTGCCGAAAAGACAGTGGATGTCGATTCTGTGTCAGTTTCGTAACCGTCATAGGCCACAAGCATCAATTAATAGCCTCGCTGCTGTATTGGTCTTACCTGTTTAGACTACCGCTAAGCGAGGATATTTTTTTATCTATAAATAACCGCTACTCTTGTTATTGCACAGAGAACCAGGCATTTCTTGACAGGGAAGAAAGCGAAAAGCTGAAGACGAGATTAACTTGTCACCATCACTTGCCTAAGATTTCCATGCCGCCACTACACATCTTTAGCCAATGCGTAGAGGTATATATCAACAATGAGGGCGAACGACGGGACTCGAACCCGCGAGTGGTGGAACCACAATCCACTGCCTTAACCACTTGGCTACGCTCGCCGTACCGTATTTAAGTATAACATCTGGTGAGTTAGTAGATCTACTCTTTCTCAGGAGTTAGTCTGGAATTTTCCGTCCGACAACTGTAGTAATACAGTATTATATAGTCAATAAATTAAGATGAAAGCTTTGCAAGTTGTTACAGCCATGGTTTGTGGAGTGGCTTTAGTTGGTCTAGGAGCATCACTGGCACTGACCAACCCTGGTAGAGATGCTTATCAAAACTATGCTGTTGAACAGTTGAGCAAGTATCTCAAAGACGAAGTGTGTACAAAGGCACCAGAGATCAAATCTTTGCAGAACCTGATCCAAGGCAATTGCACAACGATTATTGACACGGGACGCCCCTTAATTGGGCAAATTATTTCCAAGAATACAACACGAGATAACTTTCTTCTGTTTAGCATTTACCAAACCGATTTAGATATCGGTGCTTCCTTGCCTGCTTATGAGTTTAAAACCATAGGGGTTTTTCAGCAGTTCTATATCTACGAGGCTCAGAAACAGTAATACTAGAGGATATTGGCTAAGTGTCCTAGTAATGAGCTATTGTGTCATTCCTGGATGTTTTAATCCTCCAAATCAAGATTCGGCGTTATTTTGCCACAGTTGTGGCTCTAAGCTATTGCTCAAGGAGCGATACCGTCCCCTTAAACCCATTGGTTACGGTGGCTTCGGGAGAACTTTTTTGGCAGTGGATGAAAACATGCCCTCTCAACCCCACTGCGTAATCAAGCAATTATTTCTGCAAACTCAAAACGGCTTAGTCTTAAAAAAGGCAGTGCAAATGTTCCACCAAGAAGCAGAACATTTGGAACAATTGGGACAACACCAGCAAATACCTACACTCTTAGCCCACTTTGAACAAAATAGACAACTGTATCTAGTACAGGAGTGGATTGAAGGGGAGACTTTAGAGCAAGAATTGCAGCAAGTAGGTGTGTTTAGTGAAACGCAAATTGGGGAACTATTGCAGGGTTTGTTACCAGTCCTCCAGTTTATCCACGATCGCCAAGTAATTCACAGAGACATCAAACCAAGTAATATTATCCGACGCCAGAGCGATCGCTTGCCAGTGTTGATTGATTTTGGAGTAGCTAAACTCATCAGTGGCACAGCCTTACTCCACACAGGTACAGTAGTAGGTACTGCTGAGTATACCGCTCCTGAGCAAAGCAAGGGCAAAGCTCTTCCTGCTAGTGACCTCTACAGTTTAGGAGTTACCTGTATTCACCTGCTGACCAACACTCCTCCTAGAGATTTGTTTGATATTATCGATAATCGGTGGGCGTGGCGAGAGCATTTACCGGGTAACACTCGACTTAGCGATCGCTTAGCTCAAATCCTCGATCAATTATCGGAAACTACCCTTAGAAAGCGCTACCAATCTGCTGATGACGCCTTACAAGCAGTGGTAAAGCTGTCCCCGATACTGAAAAGGGGAATATCTCCACTTGCGGGAACTAATTTTTCGGTTAATCACTGGCAAAGAACTGCTGCTAAATCAGAAGCGGAGAACTGGACTTCAGCCGTAGGGGTTGACTATCAGTATTTGCAGAATTTTCTAGCCACTGGTAAATGGCAACAAGCCGATGAAGAAACCCGAAGAGTCATGTGTCAGGCATTGGGTAAGCCTCTTAGCAGTTATCTCCACTCGGGCGAAATTAGCCAGTTGCCCTGCAAAGACTTGTGGATAATTGACCAACTGTGGCTAAAGTACAGCCAGGGACGCTTTGGTTTTACTGTGCAAAAACAAATTTATGAAAACACCGCTGGTGAAGAGTACTGGATTTTCTGCGATTGCGTCGGTTGGCCAACCCATCAACCTCATTTCCTAGATGCAGTAATGATGTTTAGCTGGCAAGCACCCGTGGGACACCTGCCCTCTCGTCGCTGGGCAGGTGGGTTTAGTTGGTGGCGTCACGCTACTGCCATGGCTGAAAAGTTGAAACAATGCGGCATTGGCTGATGCTGAAATACTCTTTTGCTAACCAAAGAGAAAGGTACAAGCAGCAGGGTAGAAAACCAGCTCAAACTCCTAAAAAATATCCTTCTATAAATTTGTTCTTAAAACATTATCCTCTAGTTAGAGAATGCTACCGGTCAACTCTATCTTAAGATGCAGGTTTTGTTAAGCTCCGTGATTTAAATTGGTTTGTGTGGTCGAAATTTGCTGGAAACTAAATAATTTAATTGACAACTTTTCCCACAAATTTTTAGCTAAAAACCCTTCTACAATCATCAAAATAAAAGGAGTACTATCTTGTTTTTTCACAAGAAAGAAACCATCGTCAAATCCGTCAATATTGATGAAGCTAACCCTCGCTATGCTCAGCTACTGTTAGAACAGTTCGGAGGAGCAACAGGTGAACTTTCTGCTGCTTTGCAATACTGGGTACAGTCCTTTCATGTCGAAGATGCTGGCATCAAAGATATGCTTCAAGATATAGCGGTAGAAGAGTTTAGCCATCTAGAAATGGTCGGCAAGCTGATTGAATCTCATACTAAAAACGTTGATCAAACAGAGGCATTTAAAAGCACACTTTTTGCCGTGAGGGGTGCTGGACCACACTTTTTAGATAGCCAAGGTAGTGCTTGGACAGCAACTTACCTCAATGAAGGTGGCGATGTAGTACGTGACCTGCGAGCCAATATTGCAGCGGAAGCTGGCGCACGCCAAACCTACGAATCATTGATCAAGGTGGCACCGGATCAGGGAACTAAAGAGACACTGGTTCACCTCCTAACCCGTGAGATTTCTCATACCAAGATGTTCATGAAAGCCCTAGATTCGCTAGGTAAACTAACTGACCCATTCTTTGGTAATATTCAGCCAGATGAAACAGTAGATATTTACTACAATCTGTCTACGAATGGTCAAGATGAGCGTGGCCCCTGGAACTCTGACGAAAACTTCAGATATATTGCTAATCCAGTTCAGGAAAAAGCGTAATTAGCTAGTTAGTATAGCAATCCTACCTAGATGAATGGCGAAAACTGCCGATTTCATCTGTGTACACCTCTGGTTGATTTTTCTTAGATCACTTGGGACTGCTAGAGAAACAAGATAATTAGTAAAAGTCGGGGATAGTTAAATTCCCCGGCTCAATTTTTTATGTCTAATAAGGGTACTTACAAAACCCCGTTAAGCGGTGCTGGTAATTTTGTTGAGAAGTTGCCTAACCTCACAGCTCAATTAGTTTTTTTTTGAAAACGATATAATTAATTACAAAATAAACCAAAAGCTTTCAAAAAATCATTGACCTTGTCACCTGCTTATCTATTAATATCCCACGGCAGCCGCGACCAGCGCCCCCAGCTAGCTATGGAAAAACTGGTCGAGTTAGTACACGAAAAGCTAGAAACTCGGAAAGTTACTGGAAAGCCACCAACTAGCTATTCCCATGACAGCGATCAAATACCCAACCTTGTGGATCATCCACTAGTAGGGACAGCAGTTTTAGAACATGCTTATGCACCTTTGAGTCAGCAAATTCAGCAATTTTCTGGGAAGGCGCGAGCAATTGGTTGTAACAAAATAGAATTGTTGCCTATTTTCCTCTTGCCAGGAGTGCATGTCATGGAAGATATCCCTCAAGAAGTGGCACTGGCACAAGCAAGTTTAGGTCAAGCTGCGGAGATTAGACAACTGCCCCATTTGGGTAGTCATCCTGGTTTGACGAAAATGCTGGTTAGTCAGTTAGTCGAGATGGACGCCGACGCCAAAATTTTGTTGTCTCACGGAACTCGTCGCCCTGGTGGTAATGAACCAGTAGAGGCAGTTGCTGACTATTTGGGTGCAATGGCGGCTTACTTGTCAGTACCACCAATGTTAGAGGAACAAGTTAAAGTTTTAGCTGCTGCTGGTCATAAGCAGATAGTGATTTTGCCCTACTTTTTCTTCTGTGGGAGTATTACAGATGCGATCGCTCAGCTAGTTGCTGATTTACAATTACAATTTCCCAAGTTAGAACTCAAACTTGGTCAACCAATCGGCGCAAGTACTCAGTTAGCTGATTTAATTGTGGATTTAGTTGAGCAGATATGAACCCCAGAGGCACAGAGGAAACAGGGACAACAGACAACAGATGTGTCGGTAAAGTTTATTTAGTGGGTGCAGGGCCAGGAGATCCGGGACTCTTGACGCTTAAGGGTAAAGGACTCTTGGAATGTGCTGATGTAGTTGTTTATGACGCGTTGGTAAGTCCTTTAATTTTGGCGATGATTAATCCCCTGGCAGAGAAAATTCCTGCGGGGAAGCGTCGGGGGCGTCATTCGTTGTTGCAGCAAGAGACGACGCAACTACTAATTGAAAAGGCACAGACTGAGGCGGTGGTGGTGCGCCTCAAAGGAGGTGACCCGTTTGTCTTTGGTCGCGGTGGTGAGGAAATGCAAGACTTGCTAGGGGCGGGCGTGTCGGTGGAAGTGGTGCCAGGAGTGACCTCTGGAATTGCTGCGCCAGCCTATGCAGGCATTCCTTTGACTCATCGAGGTTACAGTTCTTCAGTCACCTTTGTTACAGGTCATGAGTCAGCAGGCAAGTATCGCCCAAATGTTAATTGGCAAGCGATCGCTCATGGTTCAGAAACCATCGTAATTTACATGGGTGTTCATAATCTCCCTTACATTGTCACAGAATTGAGCCATGCTGGGCTGAGTGACGAGACGCCTGTAGCTTTAGTTCGTTGGGGGACGCGACCAGAACAAGAAGAATTGATTGGCACCCTAGGGACAATTGTGGCGCAGGTAGAAGCAAGCGAGTTTGAAGCCCCTGCGATCGCAGTAATCGGCAATGTGGTTAGGTTACACGATATTTTATCCGGTGAATTGACCTAAAAAACTACAGCTGCTTAGTCAACTCTTGATCAAAATCGCCTTTTCCTTTAACATCTCTTCACAGGAAAACTGTTAAATTATTTCCTGGGTTGTCTTCGCCCTAATTAGTTCCTTGTTCAACGACTGCAGTACTAGCCCCTTAGCTGGATAAGCTTTCAGCATTATCGGTTTCTTGTACTCGGAACCTAGTAATCTCAGTTTGAAGAAAACCGCAAAATTTCTTCATGCTCAAAAGTACCCCTGGGGGATACCTTGCCCTGTAGCTAGTTATCAGTAGTTTTCATTAAAAGATTAAAACCTTGTAACTTCAAAACAACCTAGCTTTGAAGTTACTCTTTCTGATTTGTAAATCATCACAATGACCAACCGTGATTCAGTTAGGGCATGATCCGGCAATCACTTGAAAAATCAAATTTTTTTCAATTACTTGAGTATCTGCAAGCAAGCATCTGGGAGAAACCAATTCTTGCACTGGTCAGTTTTAACCCCAAAACTCGCGACCGTACACGCTACGCTACCACAGCAGATCTTGAGCAAAAAACTACCTGCGTGTAGATTGACTAAACCCATACTTCTCTCCTAATCCCCGCAGGCAGAGTTGATATGTATAGTCGCGATTTACTTTTTCAGCGAGCTCAGCGCTAAACCTAAGTTAACCGCAAGACCTAGAGACGTGTTTTATCAAAGTTACTGAGTCATTGTTGTCAGATTTTAACTGATGCAACAGTGATAATTTGAGCTGCTACTTATTTTTTGCCAAGAGAGATTTTTGCTTGGTATGAATGTTTTTCAGGTGATTCTTCACAGTATTGGGAGTAATCCTGAGTTCAGCTGCAATTTCCTTGTAAGTGTAGTCAGCGAGATGAAGTGACCACACTTCCAGCTCAAAGTCAGTTAAACCATTTTTTTCCGCATCTTCCATCATCATTTCCTGTTTGGCTTGATGTTTACTATCTATTATCAGCAATAAACAAGGTTTTGCCTCATAGTTTAGTGCCAGTCTGCGAGCTGGAGCATCAACAAATACCTAGATGTACTTTACTACTGGGGATTTAATCGGCTCAAATTGATGGCTAAATAAGTTAGGAATCTTCGTTAGGAATTAACAAATACAGAAACAGATATCTTCTGACATTGAACTAAATGGTAATTTCATTTGATTTAGTTGAGGTAAAAGTCTACAGAAAAATCCTTAAAGTATGACTAAAAATTTCACCGTATCAGCTGTTGTAATTCTTGGTTACCAAGAGAATAATTAACAATTTCCAGTAGAGAGAAAAGTACCCCGTCTGGGTACTTAGCAAAGGCTCTGCTGCTCGAGCATCATGAGGATAGGTTGACAAGCCGAAGACAAGAAGCCCCAAAGCTAATCTCACTAAGGCTTGATCACTTAAATAATCTGAAAATAAAGAGGATACTACCATGGATGGAATGCAACTAAAGCCAACAGCAGGACCACAACCATTACCCCAAGTTGGCACCACTGAAACCTACTCTCAAAATATTCTTGGTCCAGTTTACTTCGAGCTGTATGACCTGCGAGTTGAAGGTCAAACTACACCTTCGCAACCTCCTCACCCAGAGAATTCACCATATATTATCTCTTCCAACGAGGACTTTACAGCTAGTGTCAAGGTAAAATTCAACAACAGCCCTCTAACAAGACTGCTGCTGTGCTTGAAGACAAAGATTCATATCTGCTTCTCTTTTGAGGGTGTTGGTGCTAAAGCAACAGAGTTAGACCTCTCAGCATGGATAGAAACTGAGAAAGATGTGTTCGAGTACACCATCACTTACGAAGGTACTCCAGATGCCGCAGGACTAACTTCTGGATTCTACGCCATTGCAGCTGTCGCTGAAATTGGCCCGGGTAATCATCCTTGCGCTCAGTACGTTTTCGGGTATGGCTACGTTGCAGGAGTTCTGCTCCAAGTTTACAAAGCTTTCGTTTAAGTAGCTACGAAAGTCCTAGCTCTGGCAGCGAAGAATGCTATTTGCTCCTGAGTGTAGAGGAGAGAAATGCCTAACTGGTAGGTTACTAGTGCCTACCAGTTTTCCCCGGAAAAGAATAAGGTTAAAACGAATTCAGCTTAATATAAACAGCACGCATAACTTAGCAGATTTTCCCAATATTACTCACAACCCAACTGTTACTAAAAGCTGGGTGAATGCTCACGCAACACCATGGCTATTAATGAGTTGAGTTTGTCCTCGGTAGCAATAGAGAGGAGCAAGCAAAAATGACTAGATTACCCATGGGTAAGTCCCTAAAGCAGCCAAATGGCAAGCAACAAGATGACTTGACCAGAATTAAAGGCATCGGCTCAGTCAAGCAGCAATGGCTTCAAGAGTCGCTCCAGGTTTACACTATTCAAGATTTAGCTAGTCTTTCAGTTGATCAGATTGAGTCACAGCTTAGTGCTAAAGGACACACCACCTCCCGCGACGAGATTGAAGAATGGCTCGTGCAGGCTGAGAAACTTGCTAGTAGAGAATCTCCTCAACCGGATGTAGAATCAGCAGATAGAGCAACTGAAGAACTCTCGCCTTCCTTACCTGAAGAAAATGAACATTTCAGAGAAACAGAGTTTCTCACCTCTCCAGAGAGAGAAAATCAATGGAGTTGCTTTGCCTCATTTGCAGTAGAGTTTCAGCGCCGAGAAATTGCAGGACAAGCCGAGGAAAAACGCACTGTAGTTCGTCATTTGGAAGCGAACACTGTTAAGATTTGGTCGGAAATTGAAAGTAAGCAACTCCCAGAGTGGATACGGAATCAGTTAGGTGAAGAGATTTGGCTGACATCTGAGAGCCAACAGCAACAGCTAGAGACTCAAGCCGAAAAGTCATTGGCTGCAACGCCTGTGGCAGTTGAGATTAGCCAACTACGAGTATTTCAACCTCCTCAAACTAAGAATCAACTGATAGTTAATCACTCTAGTCCAGTTTTTCCAGGAACGATCAGCAGTGACAAGCCTTTTGCTTTGGAGATAGACCTAAATTTTGGTGAATTGAGTATAGCTCAGATAGTACAACAGCCCGTTAAGTACTATGCTCAATGCTATGCCCGCAATCGCTCCACAGGCGTCATCACTCATCTAGGTGACACGGAACCAGGAACTGTTACTAAAAGTCAGCTATCTTATAAGACTAAGCTGCCTGAGATTAGCTTGCAACCGGGTATATATCGTTTACAAGTAGTCGCAACACTTCAAGGCGCACCTGCAACTCCAGGCTTTTTGGAGGTTCCACTGCTTCCAGTCGTCTAGAGCAGTATTGCAACTATGAGTTCTTTTAACTGGAAAAGTTTTCTAAGACAATGGAGTAGAGATTGGCTGGAGTTCAAGAGGAATGACCCAGAAGGACTACCTCCAGAGGTGATTGAATCTGGCTGGTTAGGTTATCCAGGAGCCACAGAGGAACAAATTGCTGGTGCTGAAATTCGCTTAGGTACAACTCTACCACCCTCCTATCGAGAGTTTCTTAAGGTCAGCAACGGTTGGCGTCAAACCACACCTTTCATTTACCAACTCTGGTCAACTGAAACAATTGAATGGTTTGCAGAAAAACGCCAAGCTTGGATTGATGCTTTTGTCCAACGGTACGATGATCGTAGAAATAGTTTAAGATCTCAATGGGCGACTGCTTCGGTTCCGGACGAAGAATACTTAGTTTACGGTACTGCTCAGGATTGTAGTAAGCTTCGGCTTGAGTATCTCAGTACCGCTTTAGAAATTAGCGATCAAGGTGAATCTGCAATCTACCTCCTCAATCCTCAAGTAATTACAGAAGATGGGGAATGGGAAGCCTGGTTTTTCTGCGACTGGCTTCCGGGTGCTGATCGCTACCAATCTTTTCGAGAAATGATGCAGACTGAGTACGAAAATTTTCTCGAACTAAGAGAACTTTAATAATTTCCTGTCAGTTTTTTAATTTTTTTAAAGCTAAATAATTTAAATAAAAAAGCCTTTTAAATACCGAGACTGGCAGCCCATTCTAAGCTAATTAAGAACAGAGTGTTATTCTGCATTAAAGTAATTTAATGAAAGAGATTTATCATAGTTATGCAGACTACCAAAATAAAAACTATTAGTCATTCTCCAGAAAATGAAAATCATCACAAAAAAACCATAAATTTCCCTTTGCATAGAAAAGCTGAATATCAGGTTGTACTGCAAGGAATCATTGAGAACCTAATTGATGGTATCTTGATAGTGAGTGAGCAAAAGGAGCTGATTTATGCCAATGATATTGCTAGCCGAGTTTTGCGTCAGCTAAATCACAATCGTCTTTGCGCTGATTTAGTACCCAGGGAAATTTGGCATATTTGTCAATCTTTAATTCAAAGCCGTAATTTATTTCCCAATCAAAGTTGGACGATTAATTCAGAAATTTTTACTAATGACTCAACTGTTTTGCATATCCAGGCTAAATGGTTGACGGCAGAAATTATTGATAATCCCTGTATCTTACTAACAGTCAAAGACCAGTATCAAACCATCAAAAATAGAGCGGTTGAAGAGGCTGAAAAATATGGTCTAACTCCTCGGGAAAAAGAGGTATGGTTACTTCAAAGAGCTAGGTATACCTATAAAGAAATTGCCGAGGAACTGTCTATTACTCCTAATACAGTCAAGAAGCATATGAGAGGCATTCATGCTAAGCAGAAAGAGATTTGTGAGCTTGATGAATGAATGCTTAAGGTAAATAGGAGAGAAATCTCTCCTTAACTGCCAATTAAGTCTTGTGTCATGGCGTGATATATTTTTCGCAAATTTTTCTTAGCGCGACATCCTTTTTGCCGCAAAGCTGACTCACTGGGAGCTTTTCCCTTCTGTTGAAGGATATATTGATGAATTTCCTTCCATGAGAGTCCTTCTGATTGTAAGCGTAGTAACTTCGCACCCTCCGGATTACTGCTACTGAGTATTTGGAGTGCACTTAGGAGTATTTTCAAGCTATCTTCAAGATTTTGCTGTGTAACTAAAGGGTTTAGCGTACCCTCTGCTGTCGCTTTTAAGGCAGGGAGGAGTTCTACCAACTCCGGAGCAGTTAGCTGCTCTCTATATTGCTGTCGGTTCTTTTCTCGAATAATATTGAGGCATGTACCCTTCAGCCAAGAGTGAGGGTTGGTGATAGTTCCTCCAGACCCAATGAATTCTTTACCCCGCAGATAGGCTTCGTTGAGGATTTCGTGAGCTTCCAGTCGAGAAGACAACTTAAATTGTATAAGACGCCTCTCAATAAACGTGATTGTGGAATAAGAATGAGGATTATTTGACCCTAGTACTTCTCCAATGGCTGTATCCAAGGCATCTTCTGGGGGAGACGTACACCTAACGTGCTCAGAGTCTGTCATAGGATATGGGTAAAGTCAGTTGCACAAATTAGTGAAAAATTCGTGCCTAATGTGACAATTGTCTCCTGCTCCTTGGTACTGATATCGCCTCTAAGCCAGATGGTGAGGCATGTTCCTGAGATTCAGCCTACTAGTTATCTAACTAACTCTTCAGTTCTAAGAAAAGCACAGGGACGGCAATCTTCATTAAAACTTTAAAAAAAATTGTGTCACGAATGATCAAACAAAAGCACTAATCACTAGACTTACCTAAACCTAGGCTAGGGAAAAGGCTGAAACTTTTATAGAACAATGGTTTTAGTTTTTGCCCAGATGGGTTCCTTGCTCTGTTAAAGCGTCAGTTTTGTTTAGGAGTAAGTTGGTCAAAACTGACCACGGCAAACTATATAACTATGTTGATTAGCTTGGGAAAGAGGAGTAGATCATAACCATGGGGACGCAAAAGGACGAAAATCCGGCTAGAGATACTGAGGTATTAGTACAACAATCTCTCAAATACAAGGAGGTTATCCAAGAATACTGTACCTTAGCATCGCTATCAACTCTCACAGAATCGGAAGCAGACCGTATTGAGGAAATACTGCTTAAGGCTCAGTCTGAACCTTGGCTTGATTTCTTGATTGATGAAGCTGACCATATTTTGGCGCACAAATTAGGTTTAATGGACAAACAAGCAATCAAATCTCAGCAGAACAAACTGAGTCAGTTAATAGATCGTAACTGCTTAGAACAGCAACTTATGGAGATACAAAATCGCTCACAGAAAATTCAAAATCGCTCGAAGGAAATCCAAGAATACCTAAAAGTAAAAGGAGTTTACCACGGTGCCATAGACGGCAAAATGGGTTCTCTTACGCGAACAGCAATAGAATCCTTAAAGAAGGAAGGTAGCCTCGACAGTGAGATTGCAGAATTTTTTGATTCGGGAAGGTGGTCGGCTTGCTAGGCAGTAAATTGCCACTCTAGAAACCAAAGAATATTGAGACTGTCATTAGATATAGCCTGGTATTCTTCAGGTCTTTTAGCGGAGCCAAATTGATAACTACATGGGACACGAGGAGCTACAAATTTTGGTAGTTCTAGTAGTTACTAGTACTTAAAATCTCAAGTAAAAGCGCAGTGGAGGGGAACTGCGCTTAATTTTTTTACTGTCACAAAATTTAAAACCCATCACTTAATTAGTGAGTAATCTAATTGTGTAAAATTTTATGAGACCCGAACCATTAGACACCCTAAACCTCCCGACCGAGTGTCCAAAATGTGGGAAAAAGGCTTTAGTTAGACGTAGTAATGAAGAGTACCATTGCTTATGGTGCGGATTCCATCGCAATTTTTCTCATATCCAAGGCGGAAATACGCTTTTTACTGCCGCATTTCTGGCACTTCTGTTAGTAATACTCTTGGCTAATCTAGCTTCTGCGCCGAGTAGAGAAAAACCGAATCAGCGACTACCTGTATCAATAGGTAGACTCAGACGTATGACTCCTCGTGGGAGTAGCACCAGTTTTCAGCTTAGTTAGTCAAAAAATAGCTTCAGTGTTTGAAGCTTAACTTCTCGGTTGGCGATCAACTTGGGTTAAAAGATATCACTTTTCGCTAATCTTCAGCTTAGAGAAGTTTTGTTGATTAGCGGAACAAGATTACAGTTTTTACTGCTTGTCTGGTAATCAAGATTATCCCATTCAATCCAAGTGAAATGACTAGGGACAGGGCAATGCCGTGTCCCTCAAACTAGGCATATTACTCAATCCTTAGCTTGTATTCGCCGTAATAAATCATAAAAAGGCTGCCAATTGTTTTCAGTAGTAATTGCTTGCCAAACTTCTTCAATTACTGGTCTAAGTAAAGCAGTCTGCGGATTATGATTCTGTAGTCGTTGGGCAATTTTCTCCATTTCATCAATGGAGCAATTTTGTAGAATATGGTGATACAACTCTCGCCAACCTGCTAAAAGTGAAAGCTGCTCATCTGATTGCACAAAAGATGCCTGATTGAAAATCTTACTAGGATCATCCCGCCAACCAAGGTCAAACTGCTGTGCTAATTCTGCAAAAAATCCATGGTAGGCAACCTGACTATCTGCAAGAAATTCTATCGTTAGCTGCAATAACTGATCCGCCTCTTGTTCTGGTAGGTGTTCAAACCCCAATTTATACAGCATCAATTGCCGATAGTTGAGGTAATAATATTCACCAAACTTAGTCAAAGCTGCTGTCATCTCAGACGCAGGAATCACAGACGCTAGAGGCTGTTGCAGCATCTCCAAATTCCACTGGCAAACTGCTGGTTGTCTACCATAACTATAGCGACCGTAATAGTCGAAATAAGCCGCCGTAAAACTAGGGTTGTAAGTTGGGATAAAAGCGTAGGGCCCATAATCAAAACTTTCACCAGTGATGGACATATTGTCAGTGTTCAAAACAGCATGGCAAAAGCCAGCCGCCATCCACTGTGCCACCAGTTGAGCCACCCGTTCTACTAACTCTGCGTAAAATTTGACATACCGCTCTTCTTGCCTTTCCTGACTCAGGGAGTCAGCAAGAACTAGATGGGGATAGTAATATTCAATTACGTGGTCTAAGAGTTTTTTTGTTAAATCCTTACGTTGAAAGTAATGCAGTCTTTCAAAAGTACCAAACCGAAGATGAGAACGATTGAAACGCACGATTACAGAAGAACGGGTAGGGGAAGGTTCATCACCCCGCCACAGCGGTTCTCCCGTTTCAACTAAGCTTAGACAACGAGAGGTGCGAACACCAAGACTGTGCAAGGCTTCCGCTGCCAACACTTCCCGCACCCCTCCTTTGAGGGTTAGTCTTCCATCAGCACCTCTAGAGTAAGGCGTCGTTCCAGAACCTTTGGTGCCAAAGTCGTAGAGTTCGCCGTCAGTGCCTCGCACTTGTCCGTAGAGAAAGCCTCTGCCGTCCCCTAACCGAGGATTATAGTCACCAAACTGATAGCCGTGATAGCGTAACGCCAGAAAGGGTCGTACTCCCTGAAATTTGCCAAAGGCTTGAATAAAATCAGCGTCTGTAACTTCTTTGGGCTCTAAACCGATGATAGATAGCAGTGGATCATTGCGAAACCGCAGGATATGGTGAGGAAATTGGGCCGCCTCCACTTCATCAAAATAGTCATATCCCAAGGATTCTAAAGCCGATTCATAGTCAAGGGAAAGGAACATACTAAAGCCACGGGTTAATCGCAGTACACTTGAGCATAGCGAACGTTGGTCAGGAATTTAGTAATGCCAGACTCCATAATGTACGAAGAAGATGCCTATGTAGTTCTTGAAACCAACCAACCAGAAGCACTTCTGACCCCAGCAGAGCTACGAGAAAAGCTTAAGACAATTTTGAGCCAGCGGCAGGATGATTTGCCGCGAGATGTAGAGCGTTTTAACTCTGTGGAGGAGCAAGCTGAGTATTTGATGGAGACTTGCTGCGAATTGGACGTCGGCCCTGGAGAGTACCTCCAATGGTACGTAGTGCGGCTAGAAAAATAAACAACTAATGCTTAGCTTCTCTAGACGCTGCTAGTCTCTTTGGCTGCGGTGATTAGTGCGACTTCAACCAGGCTTTCCTCTGGTTGTGTTAAATCTACCTGAATACCAGGGCCAAAAAATTTTTCAATCTTTTCCCGCTTTTCTTGCCAAGTTTCAAAGGAAATCAGCGGCGACTCAAATTCTAAAATAAGAGCGTAAGCACCATCAACTTCCGTTTCTCTTAAACTTGTAAGCATTGGTCTTTCTTCATCTGTGGGCGATAATCCCAAACTTTCTAGAGAGCTATCAAGATGAGCTTCTTGACCATAGCGATACCGCATTACGTCTTCGCGAATCTGGTTTTGAGTGGAAGTGGCTTGCTGCTGGCGTAGCGCGAGTACAGCAGGAGGTGTCGGCTCGCTCAAGGGTACTGGCTTTAATTCAGAGGCCTTAAGGGCTAATCCTCCCAGTAAAAGGGGTATTCCGTAGAAAAATCCCGCTAAATTCAAAGTGGCATTTGCCGTGGCGTAAGCAACGAAGCCGATGATGGTAAGAACACCACCAACACCCAAGCCCAAGGTTCCCAGAGAAGTTCGAGGTAATATCTTCACTAAACTATCCCACTAGCAATTACTTCAACTTCAATTATCCTTGTCTAGGGGAGATATCTGGAGGATGTTTGCCAAACACTTACCTGGGAAGGAGCCTGACTGCTCTTAGGGACTAGCAAATCCCAGACTCAAAGCTTTGGGCGTTCAAAGAAAGACTTATCTTTCCTCAACCTTATCCCCTACTGTCTCAGTCTTGTCTATCCTAAGTAGGAGTAAGTAAAGAAAGCAAACTATGGATGCGCAAACAATTCGAGAAAAAATTAGTTTAATAGAAAGTCAACGGGAATATCTGGTTCAGCTTTTAGAGCAACCTGATTTAGGGACTCTCAGGATTGATGTCAACCAAGCTCTCGAAGAATTAGATGATTTAATTGATGAATTTAGGCGTACTTTTCCGGAGGCTTCGTAGACCGGTTAGTTGAGGCGTGGAGGGAGCGGTTGCTCCCTTAATCGCCACTGTAGAAGGTTTCTATGCATCTTAAATTAGTTTATTCCAGGTAGACCCAACTGCTTTACGAGATCGATGAGAACATTGGTTTCAGCATCTTTGTGACAAAAGGCATCAATGCCAGCCGTTTGGCTCATAACCTCAGTTTGAGGATCTGCGACCGAAGAATAGGCAATTATTTGAGTATCGGGGTCGATGTTTTTGATGTGCTTGGAAGCACTCAGACCATCCATAACCGGCATTTGTAGGTCAAGGATGATTACATCAGGGCGCTCGCGCTCAAACATCTCAATTGCTTCTTTACCATTACTGGCAAGACCAACTAGCTCAATGCTCTTATGGAGCGAAAGAGCTAACTTGAGACTAAAGCGAGTTAATTCGTGATCGTCAACTACGAGAACACGCACAGTGGATTGTAGACAGGACAACATAGGAAGACAGAATATCATCATTTGGTTTTTATAGTGTAACTGTTGACTACCTTATCCTTGCTCTACCATTCGATTGACTCTGTAAATAAATTGTATGAAGATTTGGAATTATCAATGTGTATCTCGATAAGCCTTGCCAGGGTGTGGTCACTCAGACAGTTTGCGAATCTGTACATCCTGTGAGCTAGAAAAGAAGAGCAATTCTGATACTTGATATTTTCCCTGTAGCTGTTCATCTACCTTCCCTGAGACCCACTCACTTAACAAAGATGAGGATTTGGTAAAATTAATTTTTTAGCCCTGATCGAGTGTTTTAGGTCATGAAGATGTAAATACTTGGTCAAGCAGCCGGAGTTAGCCCATGGCATTACCTAAAAAACACTTAAAGCAAGATTTGAAAAGCATCAAGTCTTTTCTGGAGCTACATACTGATCGTTACGACGGGAGTACTAATATTTCTCTCCAGAATCTAATTAATACTATGTCTGTATTAATCAAACAACTGGAATATTAGAAGACCTCCAGAGAAGTCGTTCTCCTGCTCAAGGTGACTTCTTGACTGACCAAGCTCCTTTGGAGCAAGGAGTAAGAAACCCTTGAGTAGAGAACAGACCGTGGATTTACCATGGCTGAACTCGATAGTCTTTGCCTTCTCGAAAAAAAAATGGGCTTAACTTTCTCAAGAATCACTTCAAAGCTCAAACTGACCTAAGATTTCTTGAGCTTCTTCTCGATTTTTACGCTTCAGGAAATCTTTAGCTAAAAGGGGTCTGCGTCATTAGCCAGAAACCTTCTAGCCTCAAACCCTTGAGAGGAGCTAGACGATCGCACTCCCCAAACTTTTTTATCAAAAAATCCCTGACTTATCAAATTACTAATTTTTAAAATAATAATTTTCCTGTGATCGTAATAATTAATTGATGTAAATTATGACGGTAATTTGGACAAGCATACTAAGCAAAACTGAATGCTCTGATGCAGAGTGGTCTTAATTTTGGCCAAAACTTGACTTTTTTCAAAATCTCAGATTTAAAAAATAACAAGAGAAGAGATTCCATTTAAATGTATGCTGGAACAACAGATAGTTTTTCTAGACAGAAAAACTGTGTTAAAAAAATAAGGGACATTGATTCCCCCACTTTGTACGACGATCTATCCCAGTTCTAAACTTAGAGGTATAGAGCTAGGTTGATCGCTCGGCTAACAATGAAGAGCTAGGCAGCTATCCATGGAGATTTATACGCCTGATTGGGTTAAGCACGCGGTTTTCTACCAAATATTTCCTGACCGCTTTGCCAGAAGTCAGCAACCTCGCTATCGCGTATCCCACTCAATTCCTTTAGAACCCTGGGATGCCATCCCCACGCTGCAAGGCTATAAAGGTGGCGATTTGTGGGGCGTTATCGAACAGCTAGATTACCTAGAAGAACTAGGAATTAATGCTATTTACTTTACACCCATATTTCAATCTGCTAGTAATCACCGCTATCACACCCACGACTATTTTCAGGTTGACCCCTTATTAGGGGGCAATGGAGCATTCATGGAACTAGTGGAGGAGTGCCATCAGCGGGAGATGAAAGTTGTACTGGATGGGGTGTTTAACCACGCTAGTCGCGGCTTTTTCTTTTTCCACGATATTTTAGAAAATGGTCCGTATTCTCCCTGGTTAGACTGGTTCCGCATCGAAGACTGGCCTTTATCTGCCTACGACGGTAGCCAACCGGCAAACTACGCTGGTTGGGACAACAACCGTGCTTTACCAGTTTTTAACCACGACAATCCAGATGTCCGGGAATACATTATGCAAATTGCTGAATACTGGATTAAGCAAGGCATTGATGGTTGGCGTCTTGATGTACCGTTTGAAGTTAAGACTCCTGGATTTTGGCAAGAATTCCGCACGCGCGTCAAGGCAATCAACCCGGAAGCTTACATAGTGGGGGAAATCTGGGGAGATTCCCGCCAGTGGTTGGAGGGCACCCAATTTGATGGCGTGATGAATTACTTATTCGCCGCACCAACAATTGCTTTCAGCGCAGGCGATCGCGTAGTCAGAGAGTACGTCGAACAGCAATCCTATGAACCTTATCCTCCCCTAGACGCTGCTGGTTATGCAGCCAAAATTCAGCACCTCCTGCAACTTTACCCCTGGGAAATTCAGCTAACCCAGCTCAACCTCCTGGCTAGCCACGATACAGCACGGCTGATGTCGATTGCCAGTGGTGGTAAAGACTCGCCTATGGCAGAAGCCCTAGAAAGTGTTAAGCTGGCAACCTTGCTGCTGTTAACTTTTCCCGGTGCACCTAGTATCTACTACGGTGATGAAGTCGGTTTATTCGGTGCCATTGACCCTGATTCCCGCCGTGGTTTCCCGACAGAAGTTCAATGGAATCGGGAAGTTTTGGACTACCATCAGCAATTGATTGCTCTGCGCCATGCTCACCCAGCCCTCCGTATTGGTAATTACCAGGTACTGTTTGCCGAGGAGATGCTTTACGTCTTCGCACGACAACTTGAACAAGAAGAGTTGATTGTTGCCGTCAACATGGGAACCAAGAGCGTTAAAGCCAGGTTTGAAGTCTCAGCACTATTGTCCCGTCCTAGTCAAGTATTATCTGGCAGTGGTCAGGCAACATGGAGCAAAGCAGCAGAATCGAGCTACTTAGCCTTAGAATTGCCACCCCGCAGCGGCTGTATTCTTGGTAATCCCTAACTGGAAGAGGCAACAGATCTGATTGAATAGTTGTTTGGCTAAGGTTTCAACCACTGAGAGTCATTCCCCTCTGCTGCAACTCCTCCATGAAAAACTCTTCTAAGGATGACCGAGTAAGGGTCATGGCAATTAGCTGAGCATCCATCAGGCGCAGACTAGCAAGAAACTCTTGAGGTTCGCCTTGCAACTTACCGTACCAGCAATTGTCCTCCAAGCTCAATTGTTTAACCCAGCGCTTGAGTATCTCTAAATTGCCACCCCTGCCTCTAACCCGGTAGGTGTAAGCTGTGCCTAGGAGTTCATCTAAGGAGCCAGTACAAATTAATTCTCCCTGAGCCAGAATAGCGACGCGATCGCAAATTTTCTCGACATCGGAGAGTATATGGCTATTGAAAAAAATCGTCTTACCTTGAGCTTTGAGAGAGAGAATAATTTCTCGAATTTGGTAGCGCCCTAGCGGATCTAGACCAGACATCGGCTCATCCAAAAATACTACCTCTGGATCGTTAATTAGCGCTTGCGCCATACCAATCCGTTGCAGCATCCCTTTGGAATACTGACGCAGTTGCTTATTGCGGGCTGCTGACTGGGACAAGCCGACTAATTCCAGAAGCCGGGGAATTACTTGGCGTTGTACACTACCGGGAATTTGGAAAAGTCCCCCTGCTAACTGTAAAAATTCCCAGCCAGTCAGGAAGTCGTAGAAATAGGCATTTTCCGGCAAATAGCCGATTTGCTGCTTAACAGCAAGATCACCTAAGGGCTTTCCCAACAACCACCCTCGCCCAGATGTTGGACGGATAATTCCCAGCAATAGCTTCAATAAGGTGGTTTTCCCGGCTCCATTGGGACCAAGCAAGCCAAAGGTTTCTCCCTGATAAACTGAGAGGGAGCAGTTTTTTAAGGATTCGATTTTTTGATTGAGCCAAAATCCCGTGCGGTAGACTTTTCTTAGTTGAGAAGTCTGTACCACTGGTATTCTTTCCAGGGTAGTCAATGCAGTTGGTCGATTGGCAGTAGAATCCATCACCTTACCCAGAATAAGCTGCAAGCAACAGAAGACTCACGTCTCCTGAGTCTAATGATTCCCTATTGTGCCGATTTTCTGATCACTTCGGCAGAAAAAACCTTCAGGAGGCAGTAGAAAAATGGTTAATAGAAGTGTACGTATCAGTGATCTGGCTTCTTGCCTTAATTAACCACGGGTACGGGCAGCGACAACCTAACTACTGCCTTTCTTTTGTAAAGAAACTAGCTAAATTAGTTCAGCTTTGTTAAGCGCTCCTAAAGATTCTTTACGCATAAGACTTAACTCTTGACTTAACTGGGAAAAAACTACTATATTTCATTGTTATCGAAAAATGGTCTTCCAACCAGCCTCTCCTGTTAAACCGTAGGGATAATGGCAGGAGTTTGCACCCAATCACCGAGTCTTGGGTTGCCATCGGGCTGGGACTTCATTAAGCCGATATCCAGACTTGGTTCCACTATGCTCTCTCAGATTTTACCATGTAGACTAACTTCGCGCCTACACAAGCATTATCTATTAAAGCTAGTAGAACCCTAGCTATTGCCGCTACAGCAGCAGCACTAGAGTCAGGTTGAGAGCATAACCAATATATTCAAATACTGGTTTTCTCCTGCCTGATTTCTACCACTCAAAAACAGTCTTACTTCCTCATGACAAGAACCGTAACAGATACTTCTTGTCGTGATGATAGCTATTAACTAAAAAAGGGATTTGTCAACATGGTGTACAACGCAAGTTCTCAAGTAAGAATCACCAAAGGTATGATGAAAGGTCACACAGGCAAGATAGCAGCCTGTAACAGTGACGGATTTTACTTCATTTTGGGAAGTTGGGATACTCAGAAGACTGGTTGCAGTAGTATTTGGGGTCCCTTCCTAAGTGACGAAATCGAGCCACTAGATAGCTTATAACTCTCCAAGATACTAAATAAGGACTTGGTTATTACTCCGCAAGTCCTTATTTGTTTTGCCTAGCCTTCTAGATTCTCAACCCTTGCTCCCAGGGGTTGCAGAACTGTGGCACAGTGGATATAGGAATAGTGAAGAAGCTAAATTTCGAGGGGACTGATGGAGCGCGGGAAGATTGTTGCCATAATCACTGGAGTAATTTCCATACTACTAGCGATCGCTTACTTAATTATTGTTCAACTCCTAGACTTCCGGGGGGAAATGATACCAGCTCCAATTAGTCAGTTGCAAGGTGGAGAAGTTACTCACGTATCGACTATCAGTATTCTATTTTACCTTATGTAGTATATGAATTTTTGAAGCTAACCATCAAGTTACCTGAAGGTGCCTTGATGGTTAGATTATTGAATTGAAAAAACTCAGGCGAACAGGGAATACTACTATTACCGAAAGCGTAAGGAACTTCAAGTGCTGCTACAGCATTGACCCCCAACGGTACAGTATTAAAAGTTAACTCAGCTTTCAAGGGAACACCGTTGAGTACCCGTCTTTCTACGGCTCCATTGTCTTGAGAATTACCAAACTGAACTTTGTTACAAAAATATTCATTTCCCGAACTATCAACTATCCTGCCAACTTAATTAATGCTCTTCTTACGGACTTAAAAGAACAGCCTACCTCCAGTCATTCAAACCCTATCAAAGTTGGCTTGATTTTAGATGACTATGTCTGATCCAGCCGCTTGGCAACGGTATAGGGAAAGCAAGTGTCGTCCTCAATGAGAAGTACTAAAGGACTTTACTAGAGATCGCCAAATTTTAGAGCAGTTACCTTTGTTTTTCCTTAGGGATTTAAGGGAATACCTGAGTAAATCTAATTTATCTGCTGCTAAACAACAGGCTATTATTTTAATAGATAAGTACGGGCAATTACTAGATGAATCTGGTCAATGCTCTTGGTTGGAACAGATGATCAGTGAGTCCAATCAGTATCTGTTGTGGGTGATTTTCTCAGAGCGTTGAATTGAGGAATTGCCAGAGGCAAGACAAGTAGCAATCATACCTTTGACCATAGAAAAAAGTATAAACTATTTGCGGGAAGAAGGCATTACTGATCAACGAATTTGCCAGACGATCGCAAAAGCTTCTCAAGGTATCCCCTTCCATTTACAAGTAGGTTTAAAAACTTGGCAGGATCGTAAGAAGCAGCGGCAACCGAAACCAGAAGACTTTGCCCAAAATCTCAGTGAGGCTTTATCTAAACAGAGTCAAGCTTGGTATTCTGATGAGCAGCCGAACCTTTCTTTCAACAAGCATTACAAATCCGTCGTAAAACTCTCGGAGAAAACCACCCCGACACTAAGAGAACAAAAAACAACCTAAGTAACCTCGGCGAGAAAATGTCAAATCAAGATTAGTAGCTACTAAGAGTAATTAATATTTTGCACTTGGCGGTTAAAACCGCAGCTAGACAAACAAAACCCGCCTGTGCGGGTTTAAAATGAAACACTCGGTTCTTTGTTAGTCCGTGAGACGGACTTAGTTTGTATAGCCCCAGAATTCCATTCTGAGGGCAAGGTACTTCCCCAAATACATAACCTAAAAATGTCCAGCCGCACCAGCAGATAATTCCCCAGCAGGTGTACGCAAATCTTCCACCATTTCCTGAATTTCCGCTGGTGGTGGCGGAGTGAGACGAGAAACTACGAAAGTAACTATTAAGTTAATCACCATTCCTAAGGTGCCGATACCTTCAGCAGAAACACCAAAAAACCATGGTTCCATCCCGGCAAACTTGACACCAATAATGTAAACTGCCGTGAAGGTTAGACCAATCACCATACCAGCGATCGCACCTTCTTTGTTAGTGCGTTTATCAAATATCCCTAGCATAATCACCGGGAAAAAACTGGCTGCTGCTAAACCGAAGGCAAAAGCAACTACTTGAGCAACAAATCCCGGTGGATTAACACCAAAGTACCCAGCAATTACTAAAGCAAATCCCACCATAATGCGGCCAACAAATACTCGTTTGGTTTCTGATGCCTCCGGATTGATCATGCGGTAGTAGATATCGTGGGCGAAGGAACTAGAAATCACCAGTAATAAACCCGAAGCTGTAGACAAAGCTGCTGCTAATCCTCCCGCTGCTACTAAAGCAATTACCCAGGGAGCAAGTTTGGCAACTTCTGGAGTGGAAAGGACGATAATATCTCGGTCAATGATAATCTCATTGCTTGGTTCCTCCGGTGTCATTTGCAAGCGTCCATCGCCATTTTTATCTTCAAAGGCTAATAAACCCGTGTTTTCCCACTTATTTACCCAATCTAATTGATGCACTTCTTCAATCGTTTGATTGTGGAGTGAGTTAATTAAGTTGTAGCGAGCAAACATTGATAGTGCTGGGGCGGTAGTGTAAAGAATGGCGATAAATAACAATGCCCAACCAGCCGAATACCGGGCTGAACGTACATCAGGAACTGTGTAAAAACGTACAATTACATGAGGTAAACCTGCTGTTCCTGCCATCAGGGCAATGGTGATAAACAGCACATCCAGCATGGATTTGTTGACAAAGGGTTGGGTGTATTCAATAAAGCCTAAGTCAGCCTGAACTTGATTGAGTTTGGCGGCAATATCACTGAAAGTAAATGCTAACTGAGGTACGGGATTGCCTGTGAGAATGAAAGAAAGTGCGATCGCGGGGATCAGGTAGGCGAAAATCAACACACAATACTGGGCTACCTGTGTCCAGGTGATGCCTTTCATACCTCCTAGCACGGCGAAAAAGCCGACAATCACCATACCAATAACCACGCCAGTAGAAACGTCTACTTGGAGAAAGCGGCTAAAGACAATTCCGACACCGCGCATTTGCCCTGCTACGTAAGTTAATGATACAAAAATTGCGGCTACTACTGCGACTAGACGAGCCACATTAGAATAATAGCGATCGCCAACAAAGTCGGGCACAGTGTATTTACCAAACTTCCGCAGGTAGGGAGCAAGTAACAGCGCCAGCAGCACATAGCCACCAGTCCAACCCATCAGATAAATTGAGCCATCGTAACCTAAAAAGGAAATTAGCCCCGCCATGGAGATAAAAGAGGCCGCCGACATCCAGTCAGCGGCTGTTGCAGCGCCATTGGCGATTGGGGGTACACCTCGTCCAGCAACGAAGAAGCCGGAACTGTCTTTGACGCGCGATCGCCAACCGATGTAGGTGTATAAAATAAAGGAGAGACCAACAAATAAAATTGTCCAAATTTCAACTGTCATGAGTTCTCCTTACTCCTTGATATTGTATTTGCGGTCTAATTTATCCATTTGGATGGCATAGATAAAAATTAGCACCACGAAAGTTATAATCGAGCCTTGTTGTGCCATCCAAAAACCGAAGGGTACACCAAAAAACACAATTGAGTTTAGTGGTTTAGCTAAGATAATACTCAAGAGTAGAGAAACTACAGCCCAGACTATCAAGAGATTTCTGATTAAAGCAGTATTTTCACGCCAGTAAGATCTGCGGTTATTTTCATCCATTGGTTTTAGAATTACAAAAAATTTAAAAGACAAAAAAGAGCAATTCCCCTGCAAGGGGATATTATCAGTTTGATGCCTAAAATAGTCTAAACTTGGTAATATAAAGAATTGCAACGAATAGACTTGCTAATCTGAGTTTAATGCTAATGAATTAGCAAAAAGCTAAGAATTTAAGAAATATTACATTCTTGGTGAGAGCTTACCGGAATTTTTACTAGAGTTTATCTATAAAAGCAAAACAACCATAGCTGTTGCTGCATTTAAATAGGATATAAGGATTTGGTAAAAAGGAACAGGGTTCGCCTAGCATTGCCGTAGGCTACGGAGAATAGAGAATAAGTCAGTTAAATAGATGAGGGAAAACTTGTTTCATGGGTTTACGTTTATTTAGCCTTAGTTTTGCCACCCTGCTACTTTCTGCCATCTTTCTCTTCTTACCACTTACCTTAACTTTCTCGCCTTTAGTAGCCCAGGCACAAACCTTTGAAGATCAGAAAGCTGAAAGCGATCGCTTATTAGAAGAAGGCATAGAGCAGTATAACGAATTTCAATTAGGAAAAGCACTCTTAAGATTTGAGGAAGCCTTATTAATTTATCAAGAGATAGGAGATAAAGCAGGGGCTGGGACAACCCTCTACAGAATTGGGTTAGTTTACGGCAGCATGAAAGAGTATCAAAAGACGTTGGATTACTACCAGCGAGCCCTAACAATTCAACGGGAGGTCAACAATCACGCAGGTGCTAGAGTAACCCTATACCAAATTGGCAGAATTTACGACAAGTTCGGAGAGACTCAGCAGACGTTGGATTATTATCAGCAAGCTGCGGCAATTCCACTGGAGGTGAGTGATGGCACAGAGGAAAGCGCTGCTTGTGACGATGGTGCTTGGCAAGGAGTAGTCTTCAAAGAAATTGGCAGAATTTACCAAAATGAGGAAAAGTATCAGCAAGCGTTGGATTACTATCAGCAAGCTGTGGCAATTCGAGAGGAATTAAGTAATTGTGCTGATGAATCTTTAAGCCTTTTCCGCAATAAAGGAGCAACCCTCTTCTTCAATACGGGATTAATTTCTCAGCAGATAGGAGAGTATCAGCAGGCACTTGATTACTTCGAGAAAGCCTTAGCAATTTATCAAGAACATGGCGAACCTGAAGAAGAATGGGCAACTCTCAACCGGATTGGGGTAGTTTACCGCAAGCTAGGAGAGTATCAACTGGCTCTTAATTACTTCGAGCAAGCCCAGAAAATGGATCTGTTAATGGGTCATTTTCACGAAGCAGGAAATCTCCACAATATAGCAATAGTTTACGACAAATTGGGAGAGTATGAGCAGGCACTTAATTATTACCAACAAGCTTTAGCTAGCGCCAGAGAAATTGGTGATCAAAAAGGAGTTGTCCTTAATAATTTAGGTGTATTTTATTATCAGAACAAGGAGTATCAGAAAGCCTTAGAATACTACCAACAATCTGGGTTTATTTTCCAAGAAATTGACGACAAAAAAAATAAAAGCGTAGCTTTCAACAACATTGGAGCAGTTTACAACCAGCTAGGAGAGTATCAAAAAGCCTTGGATTACTACCAACAAGCTTTGGCAACTTTCCGAGAACTTGGCGAGAAAATTTGGGAAAGAGTAACTCTCAACAACATAGGGTTAACTTACGAGCAATTGGGAGAATCTAAACAAGCAGTCGATTACTATCAGCAAGCCTTAGCAATTAGACCGGAAATTGGCGATAAACCAACAGAAGAAGCACCTTCTTTGCCAGTTACCTTAAATCTTGAGCCTCTGCTATTTCAGGCACCACCCTCAGTCAAGCAAGAAGTACGACTATACCAAGAAGGTATTCAACTCTCCAATCAAGGTCAATATCAAGAAGCATTACCAAAATTTCAGCAAGTTTTGGTCATTCATAGAGAAAATGGTGATCAAGCAGAGGAAGGGAAAACTCTTAACCAAATTGGGCTAATTTATAGCAGCTTAGGAGAGTATGCCAAAGCGTTAGAGTTCTATCAAAAAGCTTTAGCTATTCCCGAACAAGTGGTTGATAATACAGGGGTAATCCATTACAACATTGGGCTAGTTTACAGCAGTTTGGGAGACTATACCAAAGCTTTAGAATTCTATGAACAAGCCTCAGCACTCGCCAAAAAATCTAGTAACACGGCGGGGGAAGTGAGAATTATCAACACTATTGGTAATGTTCATACTAAGCTAGAACAGTACGAATTAGCTTTGAATTTTTATCAGCAAGCCTTAGCAATCCTCAAAACCGTTGACTTCGACAAAAACTTGCTAGAAGGAGCAACTTTTAATAATATTGGACAAGTTTACGACCAACAAGGCAAATATAAATTAGCCTTAGATTTCTATCAGCAAGCTTTAACGATTCAAAAATTATTGGGTTCTAAGGTTGGGGAGGGAGTAATTCTCGATAATATGGGAGAATCTTACTACCATTTGGGACAGTATCAACAAGCCCTAGAATATTATCAGCAAGCATTAGTAATTAGTCAACAAGCAGGGGATAGACCAAGAGAAGGAGAAAATCTTAGCAATATCGGTTACTTGCTAGAGAAACAGAACCAACCAGAATTAGCTATTGCTTTCTTTAAACAATCCGTTAACACCAGAGAAACGATTCGAGATAATATCAAGGAACTGCCTCAAAAACAACAGCAATCCTACACAGAAACCATTGCTAAGGATTATCGCCATTTAGCCGACTTATTATTACAACAAAACCGCATCATTGAAGCCCAACGAGTCCTCGATTTACTCAAAGTCCAAGAACTTGAAGATTATTTGCGTAATCTCCGAGGCAATCAACAAACTGCCCAAGGTATAACCAATTTACCTCCAGAAGAACAAATTGAAGACGGTTACCAAGACATTCTCGATAAAGCCATTGCCATCGGCAAAGAACTCACCCAACTTCGAGAGAAGGGCAACCGTACTTCTCAAGAGGAACAGCGTCTTACCCAACTCGTAAACGCCCAAGAAAAAATTATTGCAGATTTCAATAACTTTATTGAAAGTCCAGAAGTAGAAACACTAATTTCCCAACTTACTCCCAAGACACGTAAAGCAGATTTAGTAGATGATTTAGAAGACCTTCTCAGTATCCAAGATAACCTAAGAAATCTGCAACAAAATGCCGTCCTCCTCTATCCTCTGATTCTCGATGATCGCTTAGAAATTGTCCTAGTTACCCCTGATTCGCCGCCAATCCGCCGCACTGTTCCTGTTACTAAAGAACAATTAAATCAGGCAATTATTGACTTTTGTCAAGCCTTGCGCAACCCTGCTTATAATGCTAAAACTCCCGCACAACAACTCTACAAATGGCTGATTAAGCCTTTAGAAAATGACCTCAAAGCAGCAGAAGCTGAAACCATTATCTATGCACCTGATGGACAACTGCGTTATATTCCCCTTGCAGCTTTACATGATGGTGAAAAATGGTTAGTGCAGCGTTACCGTATTAATAATATTACTGCCGCTTCCTTGACAGAACTTGATACTCAACCCCAGTCTCAACTTAAGATTCTCGCCGGTGCGTTTACTACTGGACGCTACAGCTTTACTCTTGGTAAAGAACGCTTTAACTTTGGCGGTTTGCCCTATGCAGGAGTAGAGGTGGAAACTTTAGCCAAGACGGTTGCTAATACCACCACACTTATTGATAATGCCTTCAATCCGGAAGAGACGAAACCGAAAATGGGGGACTATACAGTTTTGCATTTTGCCACCCACGGGGCAATTGTTCCGGGAACACCAGAAGAGTCATTTATTCTCTTTGGGGATGGCACTCCTGTTACTATTGCCGATGTCCGTAACTGGAATCTTAATAATATAGATTTAGTGGTACTTTCTGCTTGTGAAACTGGACTTGGTGGCAATTTGGGTACAGGTTCAGAAATTCTAGGATTAGGTTACCAAATGCAAAGGGCAGGGGCAAAGGCTGCGATCGCCTCATTATGGACGGTTGATGATGGGGGGACACAGGTGTTAATGAATGCTTTTTATACTGCATTGCTTGGTAACATTTCCAAAGCAGAAGCTCTACGCGAAGCTCAAATTGCATTAATTACAGGAGATTATACTGCTTTGGGCGAACAACGGTCTTCTCTGGCTGCTGTACCGATTGAGGATAGAGTAAAGCCTCAAGTAACTAATCGTCTCAATCATCCTTATTATTGGGCACCGTTTATTCTGATTGGTAATGGATTGTGAAGATTAGGAAGTGGGGAGTAGGATTCATGATTTTTGATAGTCATAAATTATCTCACGACTCTTGAGATTTTCCAACATTTTGAGGGAAATGTCATCGCCGAAGAAAACATGAGAAAAATGATCGTAAGCAGCAAATTGAACAGAACCATTAGATTCAATTTCAAGATGTAAAACCTCAAATGTTAAACGACCATTAGCTGCCAAAAGCTGTATCACTTTCTCCATATTACTCAACTTTAGTTTAATAAGCAGGCTAGAGCCAGCGAGTATGCTATTGCTTCCTGGAAACGGAGATTGTGATCCAATGAGCTGAGGTTCAATCAAAGAGAAATCAATATTATTCTGAATAAGCCAAACCGCTAATTGAGTTTTATCACCAGCTAATTTACTCACTACTGCCTCAAACAGTTCTTCGAGAGCATCGTAATTTGGTTCTATCGTACCTTTAGAATTCATCGTTAGGTGATATCCTTTGATTTTTTTCTAGTAGAATACTCACAGCATCTACAATGAGGTTAGGTTGATCTATCCACACAAAATGGCCACTGTTATTAGCTTGAAGTTCAAGAAAATTTGTTGATAGATTGCGCAATTCTCTATGCATTTTTTCTCTTAGTTGGTTGGCACCTCGTAAAGGAATAAAAAACGTCCAAATAGAGGGTTTAAAAAAGGAACTTGCTTTGATGCTGACTATGGGCATTGAACCCAACTGGTTAGCGATACTAACCTGACGTGCACTTTTATTTAAATTCAGCATTTCTCGACTCATCGTAATCCAATGCTTAGAACGATAAAAAGAATATTTGACTGAGTTGAGAGAATCTTTAGAAAACTGTCGTAATTCAGGTTTTAGTAGTTCAAATAGTCCATAGAGGCCTAATAGCCTAATAATCCCTAGTATTGAGCCTATCGTAGACATCAAAAAGCCAGAAATAAAGAAGAGTTTTAAAACTTGTAACTGGATAGACATTTTCAGCATTCCTGTCTCATGAAGTCCATCTGTCAGTACGATTCCAATGACTTTCTCCGGGAAACGATGGGCATATAATCGGACATTATAGCTGCCAAAAGAATTTCCTACTAAAATGTATGGTGGTTCAATTCCTGCTTGGGTGAGCAGCGTATCTAATTCCGTCACAATTTGGTTACTAGTTCGAGGATGAGGGCTGTGATCACTCCATCCATATCCAGCTCTATCGTAAATGCAGACTCGTGTTAACTTTGCCAATTCTTCTATTAGGAAATAGCCCTCTATTCCCCCTAAACTATGGTCTAAAATAATGGTTGGACTCCCTTCCCCTGCAATGCAGAAGTGCAGGCGATAGCCACCCACATCAATGAGTTGACCAGGTGGAGATTTTTGATTTTCCAACCAGCAGGCGATCGCCTGATAAAGTGTTGTAGCAATAAGTAGGAGAACTCTAACTGAAATTGACATCATTAGCTCTACTGATTTGAATAAATTTAAGCTGCATGGCATTAACAATTGTTTGAGTGATCGCTATTAAGATAATTACCCCTGACAAACTTAGGAGTTCTTTTGCAGCGATCGCCACAGTAACGAAAAACTCTGGAATATCTCTGATTGACTCAACTCTTCCTAGATAGTCATATCTGTATATCAATCTCTTTAGTAGATACGATGCAATAAAAATGGCGTACATTACAGGAACTAAGCGATAGAGGAGGAATCCGCAACGGCGCAAGCTATCTGTCTCTGCCTTAAAGTAATGCGCAATTGTCATCAGTGTATTCCAGATGCCCCAGAGGTTAAAACCGGGCAAGATAAAGCGACATAAGGAATCCCAAGCAGCAATCGGGTAACTGCTATAGCACTGGTGTAAGTCCTTGTGCAGACGATAAATCCAAACGAATAACAGCAGTAGTGTTGCCAGAGATAATACAAGCGACGGGATAAGTAGATCATTCAGTAAATGCTGTAAGGTGACAATTGTTGGGGGATTCACTGGTATGGCTAGTTCAATTAATGTGAGAATTACTGAAAGTCCGTCTAATGCCAGAAAAATACGAAGCAGCCATAAGAGAACCTTAGCAACTCCTACCGATTTTAGTCGAACCGTTAACTTAGACTTTCTCATCGTGAATTTCCCTCGATTAAGGGCGCTGTAACACTAAAATTTCGCTGTTGTAACTATCTGAATTGCCTGTAATTCCAACTAGGAGTTTGCCATCTGGACTAACTACCAAATTACTCAAATTATCCTTGTTGAAATTATCTTTATTTAAAGTTGCTTCCAGCTTGGCTGTTTGTAGATTCCATACTGCTAAACCCTTTAAGGTACTACCAATCATAAAATTACGGCTGAGGGCAATATCAGATGGTTTGAACATCCAACGAGAAAAACGTTCTTTTGTCTTTACTTTTCCTGTTGTTAAATCTGATATTTTTAAATCGAAAGATCTTTTTGCTTGTTTTGTAAAAGTTCCTCGTTTAAGGCTAATCAGTGTATGTCCATCTAAGCCAATGCGTGCTGAGTCTAAAGGTCTAAAAAACTTTTGGAGGACTTGTTGCTGGTTTGTTGTTACATCCCAAGCGATAAGTTGACTAGCTGGTGAAGTAAAAAGTACCGTTTTGCCATCTGGACTAATGTCATCAAAATGGAGATATGGCAATCTTGCTTTTTGCTCACCTGTGGCAAGATCCCAGACTTTGATCTCAGGATCTCTACCCCGATCAAGACTAATAATGGTCTTCCCATCAGAGGAAATATCAACATGAGTAACATTGCCAGAATGACCTGTGAGTAGCCGAGGAGGTTTATCTGAGGTAATGTCCCAAATGCGCACCAGGCGATCGCCACTACCACTGACAACGGTTTTGCCGTCAGGTGCGATCGCCACAGCTTGAATTTCTCCTGAATCACTCTGAAGAGTCTTTCTCAACTGTCCTGTTTGCAAATCCCAGACTTTAATTGCCTTATCTTTTCCACCACTAATCAAAGTATTACCGTCATAACTGATAACAATAGCAAAGGCAGTAGGATGACCCTCTAGGGTGCGAACAACTGAAAAATCACAGTAGGGAGATTTGATTTGATTATGGGAACAGTACATCCGCTTCTGTTGAACAAAGGGTAGAACTTCCAAAGGATCATCTCCGAGAAGAACTAGTATGATGAACCCCACCAAAGCCAACAAGAAGTATTTGCGTTTCAAGTCACCGATCTTTAAAATTTTCATCAGCTTTTTCCATCTAAAATTTTGCGATCGCCAATTATCTTATGGCTTTTGATAGAGATTAGCCTTTCCAAGGAATTATAAAATATATAGCGTTTCTCATACTCGTGAGATACATACAATTTTCTTCCCTATTTCCTGTTCCCTATTCCCTATTCCCTAAAACCCAAAAGTTTGTACCTCACCTAATTGAGAACTACTATACTCTGTATATTTATAAGGCGGCAAACAGAAATAAAACTCGTTTAGATTTCAAATTTACGGACGCTGCAACACTAAAATTTCGCTACTATAACTGTCTGAATTGCCTGTAATTCCAACTAGGAGTTTGCCATCAGGACTGACAACTAAGTGACTCATCTGCTGTTCATCTAGAGTTGCTTCTAGTTCGGTCGTTTGCAGATTCCAAACTTTGAGTCCCTTATGGGTACTGCCAAAAATGCGATCACGACTCAGGGCAATATCACTAACCCCTTGTTGTTTAGGAGAAGAAGACACACGTCCCTGTACCTTAAGCTTTGCCGTTGTCAGATCCCATACCTTCAAATAAGTTACAGGTTGTCTATAGAACCCATTTGGGATCTATCTAGCCATTTGCCAGTCTTTTGAGCATCAGTCGGACAAAACAAAGATTAATTTTGGTGGTAGAATTCTCAAGAGTTTTTTCAAAGTTCTTGACCAAACTTTTACATCTCTCCATCCAAGAATTGCTTCTTTCAATAACCCACCTTGCTTTGACTGGAACAAAACCTGTTTTTCCTTCTTTTTCTTTTTGGGTTTTGTCTGGTTTGGCTGATAGATTAAATCTAATCTTGGTCATTATCTGGGGATAAACTTTTTTCAACTCTTCTGCCAATTTTTCAGGATGATATCCGTTGTCAAGAAGGATAGTAATTTTGGGAATATTGACAGGTTTAGATTGGAAATAATCAATATTATCTGAGAGCATTTCAATTAAGCCCCGGTCATCGGAAATCGATGCTTTGGTGCAGTGAGTAAAAAAAGGAAATCCCAAAGTATCTACGGCTAAGTGCCTTTTGATGCCGTTTGTTGATTTGTAAAAACAAAAACCAGACGATTCTTTACTAGCATTACAAGTGTTCTTTACCGCCTGTGAGTCAATAATTATTAAGGTTGTCCATAATGGTTTTTTTTAACCTTCTGCCGCAGTTGTCCATGCAGAATATCTCGTATTTTCTCAATTATTCCTTGTTCTCGCCACTGTTTGTAATGCCAAAATACAGTCGAATAGGGAGGTAGATCTTTTGGCAAATCACACCAATTACAACCATTTTTGAGTTGATAGAGAACCCCATCTAAAATTTCCCTCTTGTCCATGTTGGGGGTTTGGTTCTTTTTTCTTAGGTAGGAGGGGTTCAATAATTTCCCACTCTTTATCTGTCAAACTGCTTGAATAGCTCATTGTCTCTTAGATCAACTCAAGTTATGGAAGGTGCCAAGCACCTTCGACAAAGAACGGTGCAGGGCAATCACACAGTTCGAGTAAGTTTGTATTCGATAACCAGTATCTTGGATTATTATACCGGAGAATGTAAAGATACCAAATGGGTTCTATATGAGGTAGTAACTGCTGTCTGTCCATCTAGACTGATACGTGGAGAGTAAAAATGGTTAAACCATGATGTCTGGAGGACTTTTTGTTGGTTTGTTGCTAAATCCCATGCTAAAAATTTGCTGCCTAAGTTAACCAGTGCCGTTTTGCCATCGGGGCTGATAGTTAAGGTCTGGAAATATGGCGAGTTATCTTCAATCAGGATTGAATCACCTATTTCGATCTCCATAGGAGAGAAATTTGGCAATGTTACTTTGAGTTTACCTGTTGCCAAATCCCAGATTTTAATCTCGTCATAACTCCTACTAATAATCGTCTTGCCATCAAATGAAATCTCGACTTTACCGATATCGCTAGAATGACCCTTGAGCATCTGGGGACGCTGATTTGAGCTAATATTCCAAATACGAACCATGCGATCGCCACTACCACTGACAACGGTTTTGCCGTCAGGTGCGATCGCCGTTAACCCAATTCAGCCACACCCGAAGGTTAAAATTGGCATAGATAGCCTAGGCTAAATTAATATGACTGTAACAGGGCTTCTTCCCACTCTCAAAAATCTTTCCCGCGCTGACAAGCTGAGAATTATGCAGTTTTTAGTCTTTGAGCTTGCTAAAGAGGAAGAGGCGATAGCGAAGCGCTGCTGCGAAGCGCAGATAGCGACAAGTTTTTCAGCGGAATTAGAAGATGAACAAGCGTGGAAAAATAGCTTTGAATCTACTAAGGATGAGCAATGGGATAGTCTAGCCCAAATGGTGCGTCAGGAAATTGTTGCTGGTGATATCACTCCGCTTGATGATGTTTTTCCACCTAAGTCATGAAATCGAGTGTAACCAAAGCATTTTAGGAGTTTGAGGCGTAGTGACACCGAATGTTGAGCTTTTGAAAATAGAGTTCCGAGAATTCTGCGTGAATCATTTATACATACGCAGTATCCACGATATTTTTACTACAGCTGGAATTAGTCAAGGACAATCAGAAAAGACGTTAAGTGGCGAACGTAGATCACTTGTTGAAGACTACTATGCCTCACTCAACTGGAAGAGTATTGATGAAGTACTTCGCAAATTTGCCAAAGTTTTAGAAAAAACACTCATGCTGAGCTGGGTTAGTCAAGAAGATAAGCAGGAATTACGTTTGCTTTGTGAGAAGCATGGTTTTGAGATAGACAAAGACGGTTACAAAGTCTATCTCAAAACAGCAGGAGTAGGTAGTAGTGTTAAGAATTTAATCTTTGCCGCAGATGGAGAAAAACCGGAAATAATCTTATCTGATTCAGTAAGTAACGATATTGATATAGTTAAAAACGCTGAATATTGTCTTGTATATAATCGCCCTATTAAATCCCATGGTCTGCTCTGGAAAGAACTCGTTGATTGGTGGCGAGAGAGAGAGAATATTAATGATAAGACTGATAGAGATGTCGGTCGGATACTTTACTCACGTCTACGCAAGTCTCTATCTTCTGAGCCTGAAAAGCTTTTGTTTAAAACTTACTTTAGTAAATTCTATAAACCTTCTAACGATCAACTTCCTGCGTTAATTCCACAAATTTATTTACACTATGACCCCTATACCATGAAACAGTTACAGGAGCAAAAACGTTTAGTACGCCAAAGGATGGATTTTCTACTCTTACTCTCTGAAAGAATTAGAGTGGTTATCGAAGTTGATGGACAACATCACTATTCTGAACAAGGTAAACCTAGCCCACGCTTATACTCTGAAATGGTTGCTGAAGATAGACGTTTGAAACTTGTTGGTTATGAAGTCTATCGCTTTGGAGGTTATGAACTTAGTGGAGAGAATGCGGAAGAGCTAGTAGAAAAGTTTTTTAGTAGCTTATTTGAACGACACGAGGTAGCACAGAAATGTGATCGCCTATTCCCCATCTCTAACTAAAACTAAAAACCCAACATCCAGACAAAAGGGGCGCGACAAAAGCCACACCCCCTTACCTAACTAACTCAACTCAAACAAGCAGCCAAATCCTCATCCGGTGTTGTAATTGCCTTCAGCTGATATTTCTCCGACAACTTGAAAAAGGCTATATATATAGTCTGAGCTAGGATTGACACTCCCGCCGCTAAATCAAAGGCTTGCCCTCGAGCAAAGCGAAGGGTTATAGCGGGGGATTCTTCCTTCAACCAGCGAACTTAGTATCTTGATTTTCATCAAGACAAAAGAGGCTCATCTGTCCGGAAGCGTTGGTCCAGTATTCCTGGAATGTTCCCGCATGCCCTGCGGTACGTAGTCCTAATTTGAGAATGTTTTTCGCCGCGTTTTCATCACGATCTAATACAGTTCCACAACCGCATTTGTGAGTTCTAGTACTAAGCGATTTCTTGACGGTTGCGCCGCAATTAGAGCAGTTTTGACTAGTGTAGTGGGGAGGTACGGACACGGTTACCGTGCCAAATACCTTCCCAAAGTATTCCACCCAAGTCCTAAACATCGTCCAACTAGCATCAGAAATAGACTTAGCTAGTTTGTGGTTGTTCACCATATTTCGCACTTTTAAGTCTTCATAGGCTACCAAGTCGTTAGACCGGATTACGCACAATGCAGTCTTAACTGCAAAGTCTTTACGTTGCCTACTTACTTTGAGGTGCTTTCTTGCAAGCTTTTGCTTGGCTTTCTTGTAGCTACTTGACTGAGCCTGACCTTTCTTGAACTTTCGAGAGACTCGCTTCTGTAGGCGCTTTAGGGCTTTTTCAGACTTTCTCAGGTACTTGGGACTATCAATCTTGTTACCATCAGAGTCTGTGTAGAAAGCACAGATGCCAACATCAAGTCCTACAGTTTTACCTGTTGGCTGTCTCTCCTCAGTCCGGTCATAGTCGATACAAAACTGGACATAAAAACCGTCAGCTCTACGTACTACCCTGACTCGCTTGATTTGCTCAAGTTGGTAGTAGTTTAAGTTTCGACTGCCGTAGAGTTTGAACTCGCCAGCATTGAAGCCGTCAGTGAAGGTTATTCTGTCTCGATTTTCAGACAGCTTCCAGCCCGTGACTTTGTATTCTACTGAGCCGTGGGCGGGTCTATTTTTCTTGTATTTTGGGTAGCCTTTCTTGCCTGGTATCTGCTTTTTGCAGTTATCGAAGAACCTAGAAATAGCTGCCCAAGTACGCTCTGCCATAGCTTGACGAGCTTGTGAGTTAAGGTTTTTAGTCCAAGGGAAGTCTGTATTTCTGGCTAATCGCGTGACGTATTTGTATAAGTCGTTCCGACTCTTGGCGTTGCCATCTTCCCAAAAACGAAGACAAGAATTACGGATAAACAAACCAGTGCGAATGGCTTCGTTTAGCCTCTCGTACTGGTTTATATTTCCCTTTAACTTGGCTTCGTAGACTAGCATTTATCACTTAACAACCACGATAAAATACTAGCACAAGTGCTTTTCACTGGCAATTCATCTCACCGCTAAATCAGAGATTATAGCGGGAGCTTTCTTGCCGAATTAGGTAAGTAAACAATGACAATACTCGAAGAAACTTGGCAACACGAGTATATCGAGAGTAATGGTGTCAAGCTGCATTATGTGACGCAAGGAGAAGGGCCACTGATGCTGATGTTGCACGGTTTCCCAGAGTTTTGGTACTCTTGGCGTCACCAAATCCCTGAATTTGCCCAGGATTATAAGGTAGTTGCCCTAGACTTACGTGGCTACAACGAAAGTGATAAACCACCAGAACCATCAGCCTATGTAATGAGTGAGTTTATCAAAGATATTGAAGGGGTGATTCAAGGGCTAGGATACGATCGCTGTGTCTTAGTAGCTCATGACTGGGGTGGTTTGATCGCGTGGAGTTTTGCTAATGCTCACCCAGCAATGGTAGAGCGGTTGATAGTGATGAATATACCCCATCCTGCGAAGTTTTTTGAAGGTGTGCGCACTCCAGAGCAGTTGATGCGTAGCTGGTACATCTTTTTCTTTCAGCTACCCATGTTACCAGAGATGTGGTTACAGGCGTCTGACTACGAAATAATCGGCAAAATGTTCACCGAGATGGCCTGCGATAAAAGTGCTTTTACCCCGGCAGATATCGAAGCCTATAAGAATGCTGCGGCAAAGCGCGGTGCACTCACAGCAATGGTTAACTATTACCGCAATGCTTTTAAAGGTGGGCAAACAAATTGGCGTGTACTTGAAGTACCAACTCTGATGATTTGGGGTGAAGAGGACACCGCTTTGGGTAAAGAATTAACTTACGGAACTTCAGAATATGTCAAAAACTTGCAAATTCGCTACATTCCCAACTGTAGCCACTGGGTACAGCAAGAAAAACCAGAGTTAGTCAATCAGTATATGCGAGAGTTCCTTGCAGGATTTTGATGACAGCTTAAGCTGCTCAATGAGAAGATAATCAGTGTCCGACAATCGGCAACTTTTATTTTTTAACCAGTCTAATTTCCTTGTTTACACAGTTTCGAGAGAAGATAAAATGAACATCCTAACCCAGTCAAAAAAAACGTGGCAGACACTAGTCACGGGATACCGATTTATGCAGCTTGTTCAAGCTCCCTATGGAGACTTCAGGGCACTCGGACGACTGTCTAACGTCATTAATACACCCGATAAATTGAAACTAATTATCCAGTTTCTGGGTTCTCATGAACAAGGTCGAAAAGCCTTAAAAGAGCATCCCAGACTAGGATATATTGATTTACAACAACTTCATCAGCTACCTCAAAATACCCTCGGTTACCTTTATGCCGACCACTTGATTAAAAATAGTTTAACTCCCCCTTCAGTGCCGGATACGGTTGATGACTATTCCTTTCCTCGTGTTCATCTTCTGGAAACCCACGATATCTGGCATGTGGTAACGGGTTGTGGTACAACAAAAGCCGGAGAAATCGAGCTAGAAGCCTTTTATACCGTCCAATTTTACCCATCCCCGACATTTTTGGCACTGCTGGCTAAAAATTTAATGAAAACAGCCATTGAAGATATAGAACTTTGCGAACAGCATATGAATGCCCTATCAAGAGGATGGATACGAGGAAAGCAAGCTGAACCTTTATTTGGCATTCAATGGAATACCAAATGGGAAATACCTTTAGAAGAGTTGCGTACTCAGCTAAACCTTAACCAATCATCAGACAGGACTGTAGAACTTTTGCCGATTGGTTAGCCATGGGAGCATTACCTGCATAACTCAGCAGCAATTCTAACTCAACTAGTAGCACAAATAACGTTTTGTCTTAATTCTAGTGACCTAGTTAGTTTGAGTTTCATGTAAATACCATTCTGCTATTTTTCTAAGCCATCTTCTCTCGTAGGGTGGCTTTAGTTTTTCATGGTAATCTGATGAACCAACTCGAACACCAAGCCTATCTTCAACGGCTCAGTCCCTGGTGCATCATCAAACCACTTGCCAATATGCAACGGCAAGTGGTAGGTCGCTTTCGCAACCGCTCTGATGCTGAAGGTCATCTCCAAGTCTTAAGCCGTCTAGTTGCTAACGCCACCTACATCATTGTTTTCGACCCACCGTTAGAGCCACCAGACTCAATAGATACTTAGGGAAAAGGAGTCTACTTCTCACTCTTTCTCTTACAGGCATTACTTTTTGTTTACCGTACCGTCGGAAACTACCTGCTTAAATTCACTGGCAAAGTCATCGATAATAGCCCTTTGCTTAATATTTAATGGCTTGTTACCGCCAGTTAAATCATGAAGCAGTAAGTAAAAACAGGGGATGATCAACAAAGTTAGTAAAGTTGCCAGAGATAAACCAGAAAATACGACAACTCCTAGGGGTTGTAGAAACTCTGAACCTTCTCCAATCCCTAAAGCTAAAGGAAACAATCCTAAAACAGTAGTAATTGTGGTCATCAAAATCGGTCGCAGGCGTTGGGGAGCAGCTTGCAAAATCGCAGTTTTGCGGTCAACGCCTTCGCTTTCGTAAATCTGGTTAGCAAATTCCACCATAATGATTGCATTGTTAACCACAATTCCCACCAGTAGCACCGCCCCAACTAAGACCATTGCTCCCATGGCGGTTTGGGTTATGTAAAGTCCCAAAATACCCCCAGCCAGGGAAAGAGGCACCGTGAACATGATTATCAGAGGGTCAACCAGCGAGTTATACTGCACAGCCATGACCACAAACACCAAGAAGGCTGCTAAACCCCCCAGAATCTTCAGAGAATCTTGCAACTGTTGATTAGTCTCGCTCGTGGAACTTGGTACAATGCTGACACCATCAGGTAACTCTAAAGAAGCTAACACAGCATCAGTTTGAGCGATCGCCTCACCTAGAACTGCTCCTTCAGCCAGATTCCCGGCAATTTGGAAAACTTGTCGCTGGTTAATTCTTTGAATTTCTCCCGGTGCTTGACCTTTTTCGATAGTGGCAACATCTGCTAAGCGAACTTGGCGGTTGTCCCCCACTAATAAAGGTAACTGCTCTAACTGCGTCTGACGTCGCAAAGATTCTTGGTCTAGCTGCACCCGCACATCCACCAAGCGCTCTCCTCGCTGTAGTTGCGTTGGCACTGAACCATCAATCGCTGTCTGGATTGTACTGCCAATTTCTTGTGCCGTTAACCCAAACTCCGCAACCCGTTCCCAGTCGGGTCGAATCTGCACTTCTGGCTGTTTAGGGTCAGCATCTGGGCGGAAACGGGCCAAGGTTACTTGTTCATCGAGAGCTTGCAGCACTTGACGTCCCGCCTGTTGCAGCTTTTCTTGGTCAGTTCCCTGGAGAGTCACATCAACATCTGCCCCCCGTATTGGCGAGTTGGTTAGAATAATACCCCGTACCTCACCTGGTCTGATGCGTAAACGAATATCGACTAGATTGAGCTTGTCAAACTCCTGACTCACTCGTTGCACAAAAGCCTCAATATCAGTACCTGGCTTGAGGATAATCGTACTCGAACCCCGCAGAGTGTTTTCTGAGGTATTACTACCAAACAGCGAACCCCCGGAAGTCGTGAAAGCATTCTCGGTTTCTGGTTGAGAGAGGATGATTTTGTCAACAATGTTCATCACTCTCTGATTAGTTTCCAGGGTAGTCCCCGGCGGAAATTGAGCAGACATTGAGGCTTGTCCGGTGTTAATTCCGGGTAAAATTTCTTGGGGGATCTGACCAGCTAAAGACAGACTACCACCGCCGAGAACCAGAAAAGCCACCACAATAACCACTAGTCGATAACGCAGTAGAAGGTTGAGGAAACTCCTGTAACCTCTAGTTGCCGCTTCAAAGCGCAAATTAAACTGTCGCAATGGCCAAAACTCACCGATGCGACTTGACCAACGCACCGTCAGTAGGCGCGAGGTTAGCATGGGCACAACAGTTAGCGCTACCACCAGCGAAGCCGCTACAGAAAAGCTGATAGTGAGAATTAATTCACTAAATAGCAGTGAGAAGAAACCACCAATTAACAAAAACGGTAGCACCGCAACTAAATTAGTACTGGTAGAAGCTAGTAAAGCCGATTCTATGGCTCGACTGCTATTTTCTGCCTGTTCAATAACAAGTTGGGAATTAACTTTCTTATTGCCTATTTTCTGACCTGGACTGATGCCAACACCTTCGGCAATAGTTTCCAGCATCACAATCGCATTATCGACCACAATCCCCACACCTAATGCCAAGCCACCCAAGCTAAAGACATTAAGAGACAAACCAAAAAGTTGCATGAGGATAACTGCTGCCAGAGTTGCCAGGGGGATTGCCACCACAATAATTAAGGTCTGACGCAAAGAACCCAAGAACAACAACACAGCGAAGGCTGCTAGCGCTGTACCAATAAGACCGGAAGTAGTCACATTGGCAATTGAGTTACGGATAAAGATCGACTCATCCAAGGTGGTGATTAATTCCATATCCTCTGGAATCAAGCCCGACTCTTGCAGTTGTTCGATACGTTTTTTGACACTATCTACCACTTCAATCGTGTTAGCATCTGGCTGCTTTTGCACACTGACTTTAATTGCTGGTTCCCCATTGAGGGCGACAAATACTCGCTGTTCTTCAGTGCCATCAATTACTTCAGCAAAATCTCGTAAATAGACACGGCGAGTGGCTTGGGAATTAGGCAGCAGGGAAGAGGAACCAGAAGTAGCTTCGAGTTGACTTGTGCCAGAAGCACCACCTACCTCAAAGGAAAGATTACGTATTTCTTGAACATCTTGAAAAAGTCCGACGGTACGGGTTAAAGGTTCTGCTTCCTGCCCGCGCAAACGTCCACCAGAAACATCTTGATTACGCTCTTCCAGTGCATTTAAGATTTCAGTTACACCAATGCCCAAGCTTTGTAAACGTTCTGGGTCAATTTTGACCAGTACTTCTTCTGAAACCCCCCCCGAAACATCAACTGCTGCCACCCCAGGTATCACACTCAGTTCTCGACCAAGTTCTTCATCGGCAAATACTCGCAAATCGACATCCTGTAGGGAGGGAGATTTTAAAGCAACTTCGTAAACTGGCAATTGGGAAGGGTCGAATTTGAACAAGCGGGGTTCTTCAACAGTATCTGGTAATCTACCTTGGGCACGGTTAAAGGCAGCCGTCGCATCATTCAAGGCTTGGTCAATATTGCCTCCCGGTCGGAAAAACAGGTCTAAACTGACCCGTCCTTCACGGGTTTGAGAATAAACTTGCACCACTCCTTCTGTAGCACTTAAGGCTTCTTCCAAAGGTTTGGTGATTTCCTGCACTGCTACCTCCGGTGAGACACCAGGAGAAGAGAGTCGCAAGCCAATCCGAGGATAGGTAATTGAAGGCAGCAAATCAACCTGAATCTGGGCAAGGAAAAAGACTCCCAGTACAATTACTGTCAGGGTAAGCATCAGGGTGCCGATATGACGGCGAATTGCGATCGCGCTAAAGCTAAATCCAGACATTAGTTTTCGTTGTTGGTGGATGGTGGTTACTCAGGCTGTATGGAAGGACTAATAACTGCCAACTGACTACTGTTCTGAAAGAACGCTCAAGACCACGGCTTCGCCGTCTTTTAACGACTTACTACTGCGGGCAACAAACCGCTCTCCTGGCTGCAAACCGGAGATAATTTCTACTTGATTATTCGCCTGATCGCCTAGTTGCACCTGGCGAGCTTGTACTGTAGCTTTAGTACCTTCACCAGTGACCACAAATACCGTTGCCTCAGTAGTTTGAGAGCTTTCTTCCTGATTTCTTGCTCTGTTGTTTCCTGGCTTCCCTGCGACCTGTAGTGCTGTGCGGGGGATAACCACTTGTGAAGCTGTATCTGAGGCAAAGTTAACCCTTGCCAGAAGTCCACTACCGATCCGACCACCATTATTAGGGATAGTCACTTCTATCGGCACCTGACGTGCTGCTGAGTCGGCTGCTGGAGAAATGCGACTAACTTCCCCCGAAAAAGATTCACCAGCAAAGGCATCTAAGCTGACTGTAACCGACTGACCAACCCGAATATTTGCTAGTTCCAACTCAGAAACTGGGACAACTACCTTGACTCGGCTAAAATCGCCCAATCTGAGAACTTCACTCCCAGCAGTTATCAGGTTACCTGGTTCGGTTACTCTTTCGAGGACAACACCCGTAATCGGAGAAGCCAGTAAAGCGTAGGACTGACGTTCTTGGTTTTGAGCGACCACAGCTTGTTGTGCTGTGACCCGTTCTCTAGCAGCAGCGACTGCTTGCTGTTCTGTGGCAATTTGTTCAGTTACAGCGAGTAGATTTTGTTGAGCCGTGGCGGCAGCAGTTTGACCTAATTCTGCCTGTTGTTTAGCAATAGCTCCCTTGATGGCTAAACTTTGCTGGCGTGCAGCATCAACTTTAGCTTGTTCAAGTTCCAGCCGCGCTTGTTCGGCTTGGGCGCGAGCATTGCTGACCTGAGTTTGGGCACGGCTGACCTCTGACTGAAGTGCTGCTAACTCGGCCTTGGCTTCGCTGACAGCAGTCAGCAACAGGTTATCATCCAAACGCGCCAGGATTTGTCCCCGCTTCACAGAATCACCAGTATCTACCCCCAGACTGAGCAATCGCCCCTCCGTTCGAGAACGCAAGGAAACTTCTCTAACTGGTCTGGTAGTGCCAGTGTAGTCTAAGGGTTCTTGCAGGACTCCGGTTTTCGCGATCGCTACATCTACCGATGGACTACTGCTTGCTTCGCCTCTTGGAGGTTGTGATTGGGCTCCGGCTTCAGTTTTGGGCAGTAGACCACACCCAGCTACATAAGGGCCAGTAACAAGTACACAGAGCAGTAATAACAGAGAAATTTTCGGCTGAGGCTTTCCCAGCTTCCCTTTTCCTGCTTGCAGAGGGTTGTCTTGCCAAACTTTAGTAAGCATTAATTGACCAGGATAATTTCAGGAAAACTTTTTCAGCATTCTTTTTCAATAATTACGTAAATTTTAATAAACTGATGTGAAGCGCTTCCCCAGTAATTCCTATCTCGGAAATAGCTAAAGGGAAATGCTGTTAACTCAGAACACTCCCTGGCGGCTTTCAGTTACTCTAAAAAAGAATCAACAGTGTAGCTGGTAATTTTAGCAAAGCCCTTTCTTCTCTTGAGACTGCTCAGTGCTAACATCAACCTGTGTAGCCGTTGCTGGCCTAAGTACACAAAACCGTTCTGATTGAGGAAACCTGCCTTGGATTCGGGGAATCAGCAGAGGATTTTAGGCTATTTCATCGAAGAAGCTAAAGAACACCTCGATACTATCCAAAAAGGGCTCTTAAGTTTGCCCTCGGTTGTCAAAGAGCCGGATACGCTCAATGAAATGTTTCGCGCTGCCCATTCTATCAAGGGAGGAGCAGCGATGCTGGGCTTCAGCAGTATTCAAAAGATAGCTCACAGATTAGAGGATTCTTTCAAAATGCTCACAGAGCAGGAGATTGAAGTTGATCAAAAACTGGAGAGCTTGTTTCTACAAGGGTACGATACTTTAGAAGACCTAATTCAACAACTGCAAGGACCGTTTGGTCTCCGGGAAGAAGATGCCCAGCAAAGGGTCCAAGCAGCAGAGCCTTGTTTTGCCCAATTGCAGAGTTACCTCAAGCGTTTAGTTAGTGGTGGTAGAGCCCCAGTCGCGCCGCCAGCTACTACTCCCTCGGCTAATCCAGCGAAAGCCCAACTCAAGCTTGCCCCAAACTTTGCACCTCAGGTAGTTGACATTCTTAGACAAATGTTGCAGCTATTTAAACAACAAGATACACCTAAGAGTCGCCAAAAACTTCAACATCTTTGTAAACGTCTAGCTCAATTGGGAGCAGGAATTCAAAGTTGGAAGCTCTTAGTACAAGCTTCCTACAAAGCGATCGCTAATACAAATAATTCTTACCCAACTATCGCACCTGTGGTGATTAAAGAACTCAAGCAAGGCAGCGACTTATTGCAAAAGGGTCAAAACAATGCATTATCCCTGCAAAAAGCGGCTGCGTCCCTGACTTTGAGTCCAGAGTTGCGGAAACTGGCAACTGTCGCGCCAGCTAGTGCTACTAAAGCTACCAGTATCCCTGTTCAACAAATAACTATCCCTTTGGAACCAAAGGCTACAGCCAAGCTACTCATCCAAGCCTTTGATAAGCAGCAATTGTCACAGCTAGTCAAGTTACTCGCCAAAGCTATTCGCACCTCATCCTAGTTCAGCTCAAGCAGAATTTTTTGTCAGCTTTCTCTTAGGAGAGGATAGTTACGCCTGCACTAGTTAGAGAGTTAAGAAGTCAGGAGGCACTCACACTTAAAAAATCGTGGTATTTAAACAAAAAAGCTTTGTGTCTCCTGCTACGCATCTCTACAGAAATTCCTTACTCTCGATTACAGTAACAAGAAAACCTCACTGACCAAGAAAACGCCCTGCCATCTTTAAAGTGTCAGCAATATCAACATCACCATCACCATCAGCATCTAAAAAAGTATTCAGGACAGAATTAGAGCCTTGTGTATTCTGATTGCTATTACCGGTTTGAAGTAAATTTAGCACCAGGGGAACCACAGTTGGCAACAGAGATTGAATCGTACCAGCACCCAACCCAGTTCGTTGTTCAGCTTCCTGTAAAAGTTGCTGTAATTGAGGCGCACCCAAAAGCAAATTAACAGCTTGATTGCTGGGATTGGTGCCGCTGTATTGATTAACGAAGGCTTGAGTCTCCTCAGGGCCATCAGTTGCTTGTTTGGCTTGCAACGCTGGACGAACATACTTGCCGACAATCGACATCAGAGATTCAATCGAGGAAGCGTTGGCGTTAGTATTATTGCTTAACTGCTGCACAGTATTAAGAATATTCGCCAACTGACCAGAACTAGCTTGTTGATTTGGGTTGTCGATCGCACCGAGAATTTGGTTAAACAGGTTCATGATTCTTTACCAAGTTTTGGCTAACTACAGGGCCTAACTGATCTTACTTGTAGCGTGGTACTCGTTGATACAGTCCCTGTAGGTTAATCTTTAGCCATTGCCAACCAGGAGCATCACGCAGGGAATTTACAGTAATGTCTCATCTCTCAGATTATCCTTACTTCTAGTCGACAGCAGAAAATGGTAAAGATGATACTTTCAAAGCTAGAACTAAAGAGTGAGGAGTCAACTAAATTGCGAATTCTACCTTCAGTAATTTAGCACCCAATATTCGCCCTTTCTTTGAGTAATTTTTTCCATGCCCCTTTCACGCCTGTTGACGCTAATTATTGGTCTCAGCATCATTCTAGGGCTGGTGCTTTGGCTGGTTAATTCCCTATACTTGCTGTATCTCCAAATCTCATTTACAGCGCCTCTATTGGCAAATTTGCTGTTACTGCTGCTGATTGTCCTAATCGGGGCGTTAATCTTCGCTTTCGTCTACTACCTCGGCTTATTCAGGCGCTCTCCCAGCACCGCCTCTGGGCGTCGCAGGGAACCAAAAGTTCCGGAAGAAAAGACTGAAGCAGCCTCCGAAAGCCTCAAAGCAATACGCCAGCAAGTTAAGCAAATTCAGGATGAGGTGGCACAGCAAGCTTTACTCAACCGTTCACGGGAGATTGAAGCTAATCTCTCCCGTGGAGAGTTAATGGTGGTGGTATTTGGTACAGGTTCAGCGGGTAAAACATCCCTGGTGAACGCCTTGATTGGGCGCATGATTGGTCAAGTTGGTGCTCCGATGGGTACAACGGAGGTAGGGGAGACTTATCGTCTCAAGTTTAAGGGCATCAATCGCCAGATTCTGATTACAGACACACCGGGGATTTTGGAAGCAGGCGTAGTTGGCACCCAACGGGAGCAACTAGCACGGCAGTTGGCAACAGAAGCCGATTTATTATTGTTTGTGGTAGATAATGACTTGCGGCAGTCGGAATATGAGCCACTGCTGCGGTTGGCCGAAATTGGCAAGCGATCGCTCCTTGTTCTCAATAAAACCGATCTCTATGCCGACAATGACAAGGAAACAATTCTGGCGCGGTTGCGGCAGCGAACACGGCGATTTATTGCCGCTGTGGATGTGGTAGCGATCGCAGCTAATCCCCAGTCTGTGATGCTAGAAAAGGGAGAACTCTTGCAACCTGAGCCAGAGATTATGCCTTTAATTCGCCGCCTTGCGGCTGTTCTGCGAGCAGAGGGAGAGGACTTAGTAGCAGATAATATTTTACTGCAATCCCAGCGCTTAGGAGAGGAAGCCCGAAGCCTGATCGATAGCCAGCGTCGGCGGCAAGCAGAGAAGGTAGTCGAGCGTTTCCAGTGGATTGGAGCCGGGGTAATTGCGGTGACTCCCTTACCAGTAGTTGATTTGCTGGCAACTGCTGCTGTTAATGCCCAAATGGTAGTGGAAATTGGCAGAATTTATGGTTGTGAACTGAATCTGGAGCGAGGTAGAGAACTTGCTCTCTCTTTGGGAAAAACATTGGCAAGTTTGGGAATTGTTAAGGGAGCAGTGCAACTTATGGCCACGGCACTCCAGCTCAATGTTGCTACCTATGTGGCAGGAAAGGCAATTCAGGGGGCTACGGCTGCTTATTTAACCAGAATTGCTGGTAGAAGCTTTATTGAATACTTTCGTCATGACCAAGATTGGGGCGACGGTGGTATTACTGAGGTAGTGCAAAGGCAATTCCAACTCAGTCGTCGAGATGAGTTTATCAAGGATTTCATCCAGCAAGCGATCGCGCGAGTAGTTCAGCCGCTGACAGCCAACTCAGAAGTAGAAAAGGAGCGGGAATGGTAAAGTGATTTTTACTATATTTAGCTATTTAAGTAATATACTCAGACTACTTCTAAGTTAGTCTTAAAAATCCTTTAGATAAATCTAACCAAAGATTCATAGCAATGTTGTGAAAAAATTTAAATCCTTAGTTTTGGCTATTTTATTGGTAAGTTGTGGTGCACCCCTAGCCTACTCTTTCGAGAAACAGTATAAGAGTTTTAAGATTGATGATATTAATGTTCGAGTGTTTGACCGTTCTACCAATCAAGTGTTTCCTCTCTCAGAGCTACCTAATCACTACGGGTTGGATATGGATTTACTAGTGAGTGTTAAGGTTATTGGCGTTCCCAGTCAGTCTTTCGCCCAACTGCTGCCCAGGCAAAAAGTAACCTTATCTATTGATGCTCCAGGTTATACGACAGCAGCTACAGGAGATGTTCCGCCGTGGCAAGAAAATCACACAAGATCGGTCTTTATTTCTTCAAAAGCGACAACTAGTTACTTACCATTTATTGCGGAATACCAATGTTATCCCCATGTAATTTTTACGGCGAGTACAGCAGAATCTACAAAATCTGAAACTCTAGCGCTGCCTTGCGCGGAGTAGTTTCCAATTTGGAGAGTACCGTAAATTTGAGTAAAAACATCAAGAAAGACTCTACAAAAAAGAGTAAAGTATGACTATTAAAGTAGGTCAAGAGTTCACAGAAAACAGCAAAGGGTACCGCTGGCAAATCAGTAAACCTTGGTTAGATGAAAAATCCCAAAAACAAATAGGATGGGAATGTGTTGCCGTTGAGAGAAAGATTCGTCAATCCGAAAAATCCAAATGGTTTAATGAAGAACTGGTCAATTTTAATTTAAGTTAAGAGACTGCCTGCACTTACAAGTCATTGATGTCTCTTTGAAGCCAACAAGCTAATTACTAAAACTCAGTTAATTGAAGGCAAATATCCGCGAAGATCAGTAACCGCACTATTGAGTAAGCAGCCATAGATTTTGTGATCTACGTTAAAAATTGTAAAATCCTGCAAACTATTGCTGTTCGCCGTTGCCCAATCTCTAAATAACTTCTATTTTGTCGGACTACTGGTATCAACCTGCACTTTTATTTAACGCTCTCTAGGGACGGTAAATTGATCGCAATCTCTTCCTGATTTTGCAGAAGAGAGGCGTATTACTAAAGGTAATAACGAGCCTTAAAAGCGTAGGTGTGAAGTGAGTCAGCAATTAACTAAAATCCCACCCAAGCAATTAGCAGTATCTTTGATTATAGTGGTAGTGTTAGGGCTAAGTGTTGCTAGGGTTTATACCACTTGGAAGAAGAGAGACGGTTGGTGTGCTAGATATTACCCAAATGGCTCTCAGAAAATTTTTTATGGGGCTGATTGCCAGAAGTTTAAGCCAAATTAAAGCTTCATTTTGAAGTTCAGTAACCTATCCAGTCGTCAGGTTACTGAACTTCCCTCCAGGCTGGGAGTAATGCTCAAGCAGTATTACCCAAGAGACTCTTCTACGCGCAGTTCAATGTTCTCTTTGCTCTGATTTATGAGCCAAGCCTGCTAGAGTCATTTTAAGTTAAGACTTGCCTTAAGCTTTTAGCTTGCTCGTCATCCAATCAGCTTCCAGAGTGCGTCGCTTTCTTGGCATCTGTTAAACCCTAATGCTAGCCTATATTAGGTTAAGTATATGGAAGAGTAAGTATAGGTCAAAGAGTCTATGCTTTTACCCGTGACGCTTGAGGTCAATTAATTTATTTGATTAATCACTTTTGACATTTAACAGCTAAATTTTAGATAACTGTCCAAATCTTGTTCATACATTTTCATACATTATTATGGCTTATTAATTAAGTTTAAGTTTACCTAAGTTAATTGCTTCGTCAGGCTTAGTAATAGGCAGTTTAGGTTTAATGGCTGCTGCTCTACCCCTACAAGTTCAAGCAACAACGAAGAAAATAGAAAGTACGAGACCAATAGTAAGAGAAAAAAAGTACTTATTAATAGCTCAACAAACTTGGGAATTAGAATCATATACTGCTAATCTTCAATAGTTTTGTCGCTCAGGAAATTTGGTCAAATGTGACTTACTAATAGTAACCACACAGGATTACAATAGATTCCAGATACACTGCAATTCGACTGGAACAAGCAGCATTATTGCCCATATCCACCCGCTCCATCCGCCGAGTAAAACCAGCAGCATCTAGAGGAACTTCTGGGTGTACTAACCGCCAGTAGTAGAAGAAGGCAACATCAAAACAAGTGAAACTAGCCTTGACTCTACTCAAATCCCTTCGTAGCCGTTTAAGAACTCCCTCAATTACTAGAGAACCACATCCTTGCAGCTCTTTTGCTGACAAAAGAGCTCATAAATATTCTGGCTGTAAAGATTTATAGAACCACTGACACAACTCAGTTTTGCCAATGCCTGGAGTTCCATAAAAGATGAGAATATTTTGAGCTTGGTTGCCTAGAGTAGCAAGAGAAGATTCTAGCTCTTGGCGATATTGCTGATAGAACAAAGTTGGCGAGCGTATAGCAAGTCTGGCTTTTGTCTGACTTTTCCAGTATCACTTCCATTACTATTAATCGTCGATAATCTCTCCCCACTTATTACTTATTACTTATTACTTATTACTTATTACTTATTACTTATTACCAACACGCAACTTCTCAAACAGCAACTCCACCTTACCCAAATCCTTATCTCCAGGAGCTCGCTCTACACCACTAGATAAATCAATCCCACTCGGTTGTAACTCTTTGAGAGCATCTAAGACATTATCCGGTGTCAAGCCGCCAGCAAGCAACCAAGGGCAACCAGGACGAAACTGTTGCAGAGTAACCCAATCTAGAGTTTTGCCAGTTCCGCCCAACATTTGGGGGTGATAAGCATCCAGCAGCAGTGTATCGACACAACTAGCATAAGTTCCAGCCTCCGCTAAAGTCTCTAGAGTCTTCACCTTCAAAGCCTTGATTACTTCTATTTCTGGTAGGATCTGACGTAGATGCTGGCAAAATTCCGGGGACTCGTTTCCATGTAGTTGTACTGCTGTCAAATCAGCCTCGCTTACAACCTGACGTATTTCCTCAACAGCAGCATCAGCAAAGACGCCAACTCGGTCAACTGCTGCCAGTAGCTGTTCTACCACCGCCCGAATTTGCCCAGCAGTAACATAGCGGGGGGATTTTCTCACACAGATAAATCCTAAAGCTGTTGCTCCTAGTTGCGCGATCGCTTGACCTTGTTCTGGTTTAGTAATACCGCAAATTTTGACCCGCATCATCGCAGTTCTCAGCTTTCGTTAGTTTTTAAGTTTCGTCTCAAGATTCTCTCTCAGATTGTTAACTATTAAAACAATTTGCAAATTTTATACCGATAAATTTTTATTATTTTCTTGTCTTTGACGGTAGTTTATTAACAAAGTAGAGAATATCTTGATTAACTCAATTTTATTCGCCGCTGTACAATCGACTGTTCCAGCAACACCTAGTTGGAACCCCACGATCGGGTTGGTGATGATTTTGTGTAACCTGGTTGCGATCGCCATTGGTTACTACGCCATTCAAAATCCTGGTGTCGGACCAGATTTACCTGGCTCTAAACCTGCCATTTTCAATCGCTTTGGCATCCCAGAACTATTGGCTACAGCTAGCTTAGGCCACATTATTGGCGCGGGAGTCATTTTGGGGTTGACCAACGCTGGTACGCTGTAGAACCTAGCCTTTAGACAAAGATCCAACGTCTTGACAAGACGCCCAGGAACAAAGACATCCAACTGTTCAGACTGGGTGTCTTTAGTTTCAGCAGGAACCATCATCTATGCTGGTATGTAGAGGCATTCAAGGTCGGAGAGCAGGAAAATTTAATGAAGGCAGGTTGGAGAGTTGGCTCTTTACTAGGAATCCCACTGTTTTTAGACCCATCTTGGTTTTTTATCCTCGCATTTGTAACCATGCTCAATGCGTTGGATTTTTATCCCAGCTTCGGGTTAGTTTTAGGCTGGTTAGCTGGGTTAGCAATGGCACTACTGTTGTTTGGCTCAGTCCTCTTGCACGAACTAGGTCATAGTTTAACGGCACAAGCGCAGGGCATCAAAGTTAATTCGATTACTCTGTTTCTTTTTGGTGGAGTTGCTTCCATTGAGCGAGAATCAAAAACTCCTGGTGAGGCTTTTAAAGTAGCGATCGCTGGTCCAGCAGTAAGTTTACTACTATTTGGGCTGTTTTCCCTACTCTCTCTAGCCATGCCTGAGCTTGGTGTGGGACATACCTTAACCTCCAGCCTTGCCAGCATCAACTTGGCACTAGCGGTTTTTAACTTAATTCCAGGTCTCCCCCTTGATGGGGGACAAGTTTTAAAAGCATTAGTGTGGAAGCTAACAGGCAACCGATTTCAGGCTGTGCGGTGGGCGGCAAAAACTGGCATGTTTTTGGGTACATTTGCCCTGATTGTGGGTTTGGGATTGGCTTTCTTGGCAGGTGAGTTTGCCTTGATTTGGTTTGCCTTAATCGGCGGATTTATTCTACGTAATGCCAGTGCCTACTATCAACTGACGATTCTGCAAGAAATCTTACTTAAGCTGATGGCAGTAGAGGTCATGACCCGTGATTTTCGTGTCGTGGATCCTCGAATGACACTACGCTCTTTTGCTGACGAGTATATCTTGGCAGACCTTCAGACACCTCTGCCCTACTATGCGGCAGCCGAGGGACGCTACCGTGGTCTAGTTACTGTTGAAGATTTACATTCTATAGAGCGTAGCCGTTGGGAAAGTGAGACGGTGGAGAATATTGTCCGCCCCATATCTGAAATCTCCACAGTTCGGGGAAAGACGCCTCTAGTCGAGGTGATTAACTCCCTTGAAGAACATCAACTCAGTTATCTGACAGTGCTCTCTTTAGCTGGAACTGTTGCCGGTGTTATTGACCGAGGCGACATTGTTCGCGCTGTTGCCAGGAAGTTAAAGTTACAGATTTCCACCGCTGAAATTGAGCGAATTAAAGCTGAAGGTACATATCCTCAAGGGCTACAGCTACAGACAATTGCCAAAGCCACAACTGAGTAATTTAAGATATTAGTCTGATTATTAAAAGAGGTCGATTTTTCTATAAATTGCTCAAGGCTTCGCGATTAAAACAGAGTAAAGTTTCAATTAAATTTTTTTTAAGTAAAAAAAACAGCTATCACACTTTACAACGACGATTAAAGTGGGAAAATAAGTTGTGATTATTTTTCCAAATAACAGCGATACCAGAAAAAATATCAGTAAACCCTGACTTTGTGACTTGGTTAAGTATTGTCTTGAATTCATCTCTGGGATTAGTATCAGAAGCAGTTCTAGCTTGGCAAGGCACAGCCTGGTAGCATTGATAGAGCTTACCTAGCTAGGTTATGATATCCAAGGTTTATTCCTAGAAAAGCTAAGGGAATTACGACTTAGCTTCTCAGTTCCACCCTTTAGATAGAAGCAATAATTAAGCACCACCAATATTCTTGAGCATAATCAGAGCCTATCACTATCCAGGTTTTCCAAGATACCTCATATTCTTTCTAGAATGCTCATATTAGTAGCAGGTACGGTTGAGGTTTCTGTAACCCAACTGTTTAGACGGAGAACGGATTGCTCTAGCGATAAGCTCTTCTTAGTGAACAGTCGATTCCTCAATTCCTGATCCCAAGTGACAATTAAACGACTACAGGAGATACGAATTAATCTGCTGTGGTCGGTATCAAGTATTAAATCAACAAATTTGGCAACAATGATGATGAAATTAAGAGAAAAAGCTGAAAATACTTTCTTATCTGGCCTAGAAAAATTGAGACTAGCCTGGTGGATAAAAATTATTACCAAAAACCCCTATTGTATTTATTACTTCGGGCCTTTTGGCAGTACCGAACACGCTAAGGCTTATCAAGATGGCTACCTTGAAGACTTGCAGGAGGAAGGTGCACAAATAATTGCTCTAGAAATTAAGCAAGGGCAACCACGTCATCTGACAATTGTTGAAGATGAGCTGCCAGATATATTTGAGAGTAACCGCTCAAAATCAGTCTTCAGTAATTTTGTCACTCCCTCAAGTCGCTAATAGCTTGAACTAAAGGCGATCCCCGTTGGATTGATTTTCTAGCTAACTGGCGAACCAACGGCTAAAGTTGGTTGCGCCAGAATTTCCTGCCATTCTTGCTCTGATAGAGGCTGCTTCACTAACTCAATGCCAAAACACTCAACAGCAGCGTCAGTGAGAGCCTCCATAACTGTTTGAATCAAGGCACTTTCCCGCTGAGTAAACAGTAGATTGGATAACGATGGCACTTCCCCAAAAACTTGATTAAATAGCTGGGGATCTGGCTCCAATTTAATCGAACCGTGCTGCAAAATTGCCCTGCCACGTCGTAACTGGGCGCTACCAATTAGTTTACCGCCGTCAGCAGATAGTAAATCTGCGCCAGTTGCAGTGCCAAAACAACTAGGGTTATGAATATAACCTCGTCCTGCGGAACCATAGTGCAGTTCTATACCCAGGGATCGCCAACCCTCAATTAAAAACTCGCAGATTTTTTGATAAACCTCTAGGCGCTTACCCACGAGCCCAGACATAACTACTGTGTAGGTCAAATCTCCCTGGTGTAGTACCGCTCGTCCCCCAGTAGGACGCCGTACGAGTTGTACCGGAATTCCTTGCCAAGTCAAATGCTGCCAGTGTTTGGGCCACTGACGTTGATGATATCCCAGGGAGATAGTTGGTGATGCCCAAGTATAAAATCGCAAAACAGGGGGATGCTTTCCCGCTTGGTGTTGCTCTAGTAGCCATTTATCAATAGCCATTTGGTGCTCTCCCGACACCTCCAGCAACGGGATCAAACGCCAGGAAGATTTCACTTTGTGGATTGGGTCTTTGTGGTTCATCCCCATTGCCCTGATCACAAATTGGCTCAAGGCTAATAGTTTTTAAGTTTTAAGCAGCACCAAACTCCGATTGTAAGGCTTCGTCATTGTCATCAGCGATGGTGGCAACAATCGTAATGGCGCGAGCTATTTCTCCGGAGGAGAGTTCTGCTACAGTTCGTGAAGATAGCACTACGATTTGATTATCAATGATCGCAAAATGAGACTCGTAGGTTTCGAGCCAGTTCATCTCCAGAAGCTTACGCATCAATTGTGCCTCGTTCTGACAAGGTAGCCGCATCACCGAAGACCAAACGGTAAAAGTGTCATCATCGGTAGAACCAGTAAGCTCCACAAACACTTCCACGCTGCCGTATTTAAACTTCCACAGGTAGCCTTCTTGGTTGTGGCTCACCATGGCAGTCTCGTCTTCTTCCAGACTGGAGATCACTGTCTCAATCTTCTCCACATAGTTAACGGTAGTAATATCTTCAATTAACTCAGTGGAGACTATCTCTTCCGTTGACAAGGTTTCGATAGGAACTGTTTCAGAATTAGGCTGTTGGGTCGTCATAGAATTTTTTTTAATCGTCTTGGGGTTTACTTTAGACCCAGTATCGCCTCTGGCTGTCCTACTTGGCATCTTTAGTTAAATTCTGTGCAACCTGCAAGCTAACCCAGAGATTTTTCTGATTTTATTTTACCGTTTGCTATGGTGCTGCCGTAAGGTGTTAGTCAGTGTTTGAATTTATCCAACAATCCCATGCCCAACAGGGATAAGATTGTTGGATCAATGTAGCTAAAGGGATACCTCCTGTAGCTTATTCGCCCTGTTGAGGCTTATAGGCAATCCAGTACTTGCTCATAAAATGGTTTTCTGTAGCAATATTTTGGAAGCCTACTTTCTGCAAACGCTCTACTAAATCATCAGTGATGTAGTGTTTGTAGTATGGCTCGTGAAACAGGGTCGGAAAGTTTTCCATCATGGGTGTTAATTCAGGAAAGTCAATTGCCTGAATCGAGTCGCAAATGACGAATACTCCCCCTGGTTGAATGACTCGGAAGCACTGCTCAATTACCCGTTGACGGGCCTGTGGTGGTAATTCGTGAAACAGAAAAACACAAGTTACACCATGGAAATGGTGATCTCGATAAGGTAATTCCTCGGCATTTGCCTGTACTAACTGAGGTAATTCACCGGGAATCTCAGACAATAGCTGATTTGCCTTACGTAAGTAAGCGGGGGACAAATCTGTGCCGTACAAAGAAGCCTGAGGTAAAGTTGCCCGAATAAATTTCAGAGTACGAGCTGTGCCACAAGCTACATCTAAAACCCGGATTTGTTGGGGAGCTTTTCCTGGAAAGGATGCTGTGATGCCTTGCTTTAGGGGAGCCAAAACTCGCCTTCGCATGGGATCAGCTGCACCATTAAACAAGATTTCTACCTGCAAGTCATACAGATTGGCTGACATGTCACTCAAGTAGCCATCCGTCTGATGATGAAAATTTTGTAAGAAATAGCTGGGGTAGCCTTCTGTGGCAATCGATGCGTCGAACTCTTGATATCTCTTGCGGTTAGCTCTCTCCCAGGTTTTTGGCATATCCAGCCACACTAGAGGATAGTAGAGTAAGAAGTCTTCCCAGGAGTTGTCGAATAGCAGGCTCTCCGGATAAACACCCCGCTCAGCATCCTGCCAATCCGCTTCGATAACCTCATTGAGCATTTGTCGAAACTTGAGTAACAGCTCTGGAGAAAGCGGTTGAGTTTTGAGTTCACTCAGAGGAGGATTAATCAGATTCCGCAGTTGAGTACCAAGATTCTTATGGGCAAGACCAAATATGCTTTTGCCCTGTTGAAAAGCCTGATAAGTCAGCTTGGTTAAAGTGTCAGACATAGAAGTTGTTTGGCTGGCTGCAAGTCCATTATTTAGCGTTAAGAGTTGTGAACAATTCTAACGAATAAATAAGAGACCCTGACCAACCAAAAGATAGATTCGGTTAGTAACGTTGTTGGGAAGACTGACAAAAAAAAGCCACCTCTGGGGGTGGCTGGTACAGATGTCGAGCTGCTATTCCCTAGAAGCAGCTAATAACGAAGACTAGCAATCGTAGTAGAGAGCAAACTCATAAGGATGAGGGCGCAAGCGCATTGGGTTGACTTCATTGTCAAGTTTGTACTCAATCCAGTTTTCAATGAAGTCTTCTGTAAAGACGCCTGAGTTAGTTAAGAAGGAATGATCCTTCTCTAAGCTTTCCAGAGCGGCTTCTAAAGAACCTGGGGTTGAAGGAATTTTACTCAATTCTGCTGGAGAAAGATCATAGATATCTACGTCCAGAGATTCACCAGGGTCAATCTCATTTTTAATGCCATCAATCCCAGCGCAAAGCATGGCAGCAAAGGCAAGATAAGGGTTACAAGTAGCATCAGGACAACGGAATTCTAACCGTTTTGCCTTAGGATTGGTTCCCGACAGAGGAATACGGATCGAAGCTGAGCGGTTACCTTGAGAGTAAGCAAGGTTCACGGGAGCTTCAAAACCGGGTACTAAGCGCTTGTAAGAGTTAGTGGTGGGGTTAGTTAAGGCTAGTAGTGCTGGAGCATGTCTGAGGATACCACCAATATAATTGAGTGCCATCTTGCTCAGATTAGCGTAACCGTCACCCCAAAACAGGGGTTGTCCGTCCTTCCAAATAGACTGGTGACAGTGCATTCCAGAGCCATTGTCGTTAAACACTGGCTTAGGCATGAAAGTAACGGTTTTGCCGTATTTCTTGGCAACGTTTTTGATGACATATTTATAGGTCATCAACCAGTCAGCCGCCTCAATTAGTCGTCCAAAGCGGAAACCCAACTCGTTTTGTCCACCTGTAGCAACCTCGTGGTGATGCTTTTCAATCGGCACACCACACTCTGCCATGGTCAGCAGCATTTCGGTACGCATGTCTTGCACCGTATCTGTTGGCGGAACAGGGAAATAACCTTCTTTGTAACGGGGTTTGTAACCCAGGTTACCACCAGTTTCTTGCCGACCAGTATTCCAGCGACCTTCAACGCTATCTACGTAGTAGTAGCACTGGCTCTCAGTTTGGTCAAAGCGAACATCATCAAAGATGAAGAACTCGGCTTCTGGACCAAAGAAGGCAACATCTCCAATCCCTGTGCTACTAAGGAAGTCAACTGCCTTTTGAGCAATAGTACGGGGGTCGCGGTTGTACCATTCTCCGGTGCGCGGCTCCTTAATACTACAGATCATGCTCAGGGTTTTTTCTTTCATGAATGGGTCAATCCAAGCAGTCTTAGGATCGGGCACCATGCACATGTCAGATTCGTTAATCGCCTTCCAACCCCGGATACTGGAGCCGTCGAAGGGAACGCCTTCATCGAAAGAATTCTCGTCAATTTGATTGTGGTAGAACGAGCAGTGCTGCCAGATTCCCGGCGTATCGATGAATTTGAGGTCGATGATTTTGATGTCTTGGTCTTGAATCATTTTCAAGACTTCTTGTGGGGTTTCAGGCATATAATGACTCCTTTGGTCAGCTTGACTATATGTAATGTGTTTAGCAAGGCAAGCGGTTTTTCACGATGTTTAGCATTTCACGATGTTTAGCATTTTTAGCTCAACCCACGGCCACCAAGTCTGCCGATTGGACTAGCACCCATGGGGTCTTAACCTCATGGTACTCAAGCTGCCTACCCACTTTGAGACGGCAACTATCTAGTCTCTTTCTTCCTTTGGCTTGGTTCTTTGAGCCTAGCTATTCCCGAAATGCCTGCCTCTTTAACCTTGTGAGTGCTTCCTCGTTTGGCATGATAGCAGTGTTTTCTATCTGGTTAGTGTCTCGAGTCGTTGCTGTAGAGGCAAAGCTTTCGCATTGCTATTTCTGGGATGGGTAATCCATTGAGATAGCAGCACGACGACCTCGCCAGTACAACCCCGTTTCTGGCTAACCATCCAATTCTGGAGTTAGTGTTTCTCAGCAGGGGTGACATTAAGGCAGAACTGGGTGTATACCCAATTAGTCCTAGCAATTATAACGGTGAGATTTTCTTCTAGCAGGATAATTTAACGATGTGATTATTAACTCAGGGGAGAATCTCTAAAAACGAGGTTAGCTTTTTCGATTCCAGCAGGTAGGCTTTTTGCCGTACAATCGTTATACACCTGGATATTTCAGCACTTTCGCCTAGACAGTGCCAAGTAAAGATAACCATAAAAAAGCACTTCGTACCGCAGGGCATGCGGAAACATTCCAGGAATACTGGATAAACGCTTCTGGACAGATGGACTTATTATGTCTTGAGCTTGATCAAGACACTGAGCTTGCTGATTGAAGGAAGAATCCTCCAGCTTAAGCTGGAGGAGTGTCAAGTCATATAAAATAAGCAGATTGTTGTTGAGAGAGCAATTATATGCGTGATGCAGTCACAAACCTAATTAGAAATTACGACGGCACAGGTCGCTACTTAGATCGCAATGCCATTGATTCACTTAAGTCTTACTTTGAAACAGGCACAGCACGCATTATGGCAGCAAAGACAATTAACGCCAATGCGGCAGCAATTGTCAAGCAGGCAGGTTCGCAGCTATTTGATGAACTGCCAGAACTAATTCGTCCGGGTGGCAATGCCTACACGACTCGTCGCTATGCCGCTTGTCTCAGAGATATGGACTATTACCTGCGCTATGCTAGCTATGCATTGGTTGCAGCTGACACCAATGTACTAGATGAGCGGGTATTGCAGGGTTTACGGGAAACCTATAACTCTTTGGGAGTACCAATTGCCCCAACAGTTCGCGGCATCCAGATGATGAAAGACATGGTTAAAGAAATGGTCGCGGAAGCTGGCGTGCAAAATACTGCTTTTATTGATCAGCCATTTGACCACATAACTCGTGAATTGAGCGAGCAGGATATTTAACTAAAAACTTTTGTAATAAGTAGAAGAACGATCGCCTCTCTAGCTAGCTAGTAAAACTTTAGGGAGCGATCGCTTTTTTGTGGGCAGTTATCTGTCAGTGTGATCAAAATAAGGATAAGTTCAGAAGACTCCAAGGCAAAATGAAAAGGGAAAATTGAAAGTTGAGCTTTACAAATCAGAATCTGGCTTATCGCCTTAATTAACCATTTTTAATTAACCATTGGCCCGCGAAGCGACAGAAAGTTTGTCAAGAATTCTTAATTGATAACAATCCTATGTTGAAAAATATTAAGACAAATTATGCTCCTGCATTTTTTCAGATGGGCACCCCTCTGGAGTGCCCCAAGATGCATTTATTGCGCTAAACTCTCTAAACTTAAAGGAACCATATCTCCGTGCAGGGTTAGTCCCAATAACATCTGTTCATGGGGTCGAATAAACTTGCCCGTCAGTACACAGCGCTCTTCTTGTTGAGCTATTGCTTCCATACTGGCTCTGATATCAGAAAGCGAAAATTCGGGTCGGTAATCGCCAGATTTTTGTTGCACATAGTTCCAGAGAACATCTCTAATCAGAGCTTGATATCCCTGGTTGCCTGATAGCTCTTTGAGCTTTTCCTTCAACTCCCGCTCCAAGCGGATGCTGGTAACTTCCATGTCAGTGGTTGCAGTCCTCGTGAGTGTACGCATCATTTTTTTCCTCTAAATAGATATGGACATGTTCGTAATACAAGTGTAGTATTTAAAAAGCAGCTTGGAAATTTATCTTCAGCAATTCATTATTCAATGAGCAGCCATCCAACCCTCTCCACCCGATACTCTGACTCCAATCGCCTCGGCGGTTGGCAATCAGCAGCAATCTCGCTGGAGTTTTTCTTTTGGGGTGGATACGTCTCAAAACAACGCCGAACTAGAGAAATTAGCAATAATTTACCGAATGGTGACGCTGGCGCAGAGCCAGTTGTCTATTTCAAACTAGATAAATGCAGCGGGAGGTGCAGCTTTTAGATAGCAGCGCCAACATAGGATAAGAAAAGCTTATAACTTTTTTGAACCCCCGCTCTTAACTAGAAAAAGCGGGGGTTTTTTGTATGAGGAGTTTAGTCGTGACGAGTGCAACTCAAGTACTAAGACAATCAGTTGTCGTGTTCTCTAAGAACTACCTGCCAATGAGCCAGGTAAATATCAAAAGAGCGATCGCTCTTTTAATCACTGGGAAAGCCGAACCTCTAGATTTGATTAACGGCAAACTCTTTGAAGTGCGATCGCCAAGTTTGGTTCTTTTAGTGCCTGAGTGGATTCGTTTAACAATTACTGGCTCAGAGAGGGTTTGGAAAGTTCCACCAGTCAATAGACGAGAAGTTCTACGACGTGATCAACGCATTTGCCAATACTGTGGCAGCACCAAAAAGTTAACACTCGACCACGTTATTCCTCGCTCAAAAGGCGGAAAACACAGTTGGGAGAATGTAGTTACAGCTTGTCAACGGTGTAACAGCCGTAAGGGTAACCGCACTCCCCAGCAGGCAGGAATGACACTACGCACCAAACTTACAGCGCCAATGCACCCGACTGTTGCCTTCGCGGAGCAGTTCTGGCTTGAGGTGCAAGTAAACCTGGAGAGGCAGGAGATATAGCTGATGCTGAAACTCACTTACACCGAAAATAGCTTTTACTTAGAGCGTCTGGCTCAACCCCTTGAGGAGTGGATCACGGCACGAGTGATTCTGGCACTGAGAGCGGGTACGCCTCTTTGCGTTGAACCTAGCACGGCATCGTTTCTGCTTCCGGCTGATGTACCACAACTGCGTCATTTAGAGCGGCACCAAGAAGGAGAAGATGCGATCGCGGTATCACTCTGCGATGCCGAGTATGTCGAAGTCAGTCTCAAAGGAACTTGGATGACATCTGACTCGGACTGTGCTGAGGGTGTCTTTGTCGCATCGTTGAGTTACACCATTGAATTCTTCCTGATCAAGCTTTGGGAAGAGACTCAAATCCAGACTCGCTGTCTTCCCTAAATAGGTAGCAGCATTAATCAAAAGTCAATTTAATCTTGGAGGGGTAACTAGGCTGTGTTGCCTCCTCTTTCCTTCGACTGTAGTAAGCTGTCACCGATTTAAATTGGGTATGAGTAGCGACCAAGATGGTCGCACTATCAGGATTTTGTCAATAATCGCAAAATGTTTAAATCACGAACAGCTTAGACACTCTTAAAATTTCCTTGCAACTATTGACACCGTTTGTAGTATTTTTGTAGTAATTAAATACTACAAGTGTAACGGAATTCAAAACTCCGGCTCAAAATCATCATGTTTTTACTACTAATTAAATTCCCCGGTCAACGTAGACGAAGGCGGGAATTAAACAACAGACCAAACCAGTCTCCTTTTGGAAAACCAGAAAGAGTGCAAGAACAAAGGTCTTCTGAACATATCAATCACACAAAAACAACTGAATCTATGCGCAATGTTCAACAAAGACATTACTTGCAACGTCGGTGGTTTTTGTAAATAATTCAGACTTTTTTACTGAACGTTGAAAGCTAAAAAGGAAGGTTAAAGATGCGAAAACTAAAATATTACGTAGCTTGCAGCATCGACGGGTTTATTGCTCACGAAGACGGCACATGGGATGGTTTTCTTTTTGAAGGCGAACACGTGAGTGATTATCTCGAATCTCTCAACTTGTTTGATGTTGTGTTCATGGGACGCAAGACTTACGAAATGGGATTAAAAGAAGGGAAAACTGACCCCTACCCAACTATGAAAAGTTACGTTTTCTCGCGCACTATGAAAGAAAGCCCTGATCAGCGTGTTCAAGTTATTTCAGAGAACGTGGCTGCATTAGTTACAAGTTTAAAGGAAGAAATGGGTCAAGACATCTACCTTTGTGGTGGCGGGAATTTAGCTACAAGGCTTTTGGGTGAGAAGTTGATTGACGAAATCATTCTGAAGGTGAATCCATTTTTGATGGGTTCGGGTATTCCGCTTTTTGCTAGAGTTGCCAAGCAAACTGAACTGGAACTCACCGACAACAAGATTTATGAAAATGGTGTCGTGGTGCTTCGTTATCAGGTTAAGTATTGAAGCGTTTGAGGTTAGAGGCTGTGTTCAAGTTGCTGAGACAATCTAACTTATCTAATTGGATATAGTGACTTATAGCTTAATCACCATAGGGGTTTAAGCTAGGGTCATACCTATATGTCGGTCTTAGCTGAGTCATCAACCGTCTAAGCAGAAAAGCATTTTTATTCCACGCTGTATAAAGAGTAGCTCCTTTTCCCTCCAGCCTCAGAGTCTGTTGCGCTTTGTCGTGGCAGATAGTCGCCAATAGGCTGACAACGGAAACTAAGCCCAGTTCATCGACAAGGGCTTCTAGTTCGTCTTGAGTCATGGGTAAATCTCCAGGGTTGACTATTCCTTTAAGATACCATAAAGTACCCTTGAAGGGTACTTGAGGTATACCTGAAGTTACTTAATTTTCTTGTTCGTCTACAAGGTTATATTCCTTTACAGCCGCCATGACAAGCAGAGTGGACATGGGAACTCCAGTCTGTTGGGAAATTTTTTTCAATTTTTCCTGCAAACGTTTAGGAACTGTGACTTTAATCACAGCCGTCTCTTCTTTCTCAGCCATTTCAAGCAGTCAACGTTAGATGCCATCAGCTTATCTCCTTTCTGACTACCGACAAAGGGTAGTTATAGTCCTTGGTAGTACCGTTTTAGTAATTGGAGTAGGGTAAAAGTACAATAGCAATACTCCATATCTCTAGTCAGGGCATCCTTTTGAATTGCTACCCACTGCTAGTCAACCGAGTGGCGTAGCATAGTTAGAGTGCAGGATAACATCATAGAATAAGCCTGTTAGACTGCTCTGTGCGGTTGAATAGATAGTCATGCCCCTCCAGCAATCGATGGAGATAGTTCTTCAAGATAGTCTGTGAATCGCTATAGCCATATGATGCGAGAGTTTCTAGAAACGTATATCCAAGCCATCAATTTAGATGATAAACAGTATGATTGTTACTTTCCTAATGGCGTAGGTCGTGCGGATTTTCTCCTATTTGAAAAACAAGTTGTTTGTGAATTCAAAGAAACTCAGAAAATAAATGTATCGAGTAAAATAGAAAAAATATCGCGAAGGAAAGATTTGTCAGAACAAGACCTGAAGCGTGATTTATATAACTCAATTGAAAAGGCTTTAAGTAAAGCAAATCAACAAATACAAGATACTAAGCAAGTTTTCGATATTCCAAACGCTTTTGGTTTAATCATTATAGAGAATACAATGCCTAAAGACTTATCTATCTTATCTCTCCTAGACTCAGCTAACAGAAAAATGATTGGAGGCTTAGTCAATACTGACTGCGTCCTGTGTGTGGATTTTATTAATACATTCTCAAATCCAGAAGGCAGGCTATTTAGACCTGTACAAATTCTTTCAAGAAATACAAAGCAAGCTAAAAATTTGAGTAATTTTATCAATCAGCTAGTAAAAGACTTTTGCGTTAAATCAGAAACTCCGCTCTTAACAGATTGGACAATTGAGAAAGCTTCACAAGTTTGGTTTACTGATGCCAATGGTAAATATAAAGCTTACACGGCAAAAGTAGATTTTAAATTACCTGTTTCTTTGAAGAAAGATAGTTGGAAACAACGGGTTTCTCACTTCTTAGACAGATGGTGGTGGGTCATTCCTCTTCCCTTTATCTGTTATGACTGTTATGACTGGTTTGTGCGTTAGGGAGTGCGCGCTACATCAGATAACCCACTTCAAGTCATGAACTTCGTTTCGAGGTTATCCGTCACTGATGAGTTTAGCTGTTAGCATTCCAAGAATGCGATCGCACTAAGTTGAGATTGTCAGTCAACGATTGACCTTGAATAATTACACAGAAGTTGCTCATGATTCGACCGGCTACGCCCAATGACAAGAAAGCTCTGATGGCTATTGCTAATGCTATTGGTATGTTTACGCCGCAAGAGCTTGAAGAACTGGGCGGTATGCTAGAAGAATATTTCTACGGCAACCTCGACCGCACTCATTTCTGGATCGCCTACGATGATGGCGGTCCGGTGGGGGTCGCGTACTACGCGCCGGAGCCGTATACTGATGGGACGTGGAACCTGTACTTTATTGCCGTCCACCCTGACCGTCAGGGGGAAGGAATTGGCGCGAAACTGCTGCGCCACGTCGAACAAATGTTGGCCGCACGAGGCGAGCGTGTGCTATTGGTGGAAACTTCTGGACTACCAAACTTTGAGCGTACGCGGGCGTTCTACCGTAAGCACGGGTACCACGAGGAAGCGCGAATCCGTGAATTTTACAGAGCGGGCGATGATAAGATCATTTTTCGTAAGGCACTGGCCACTCTAGAGTAGTAAGTTGAACCGAGTCAGAGCCAAGATACTTGCGAAATAATGAGAGAGTCAAGCACTGTTGCCTGCTCTGCATTAAAGAGTTTCCTTTGTCCATCTCCGCTGAATCACGAGAGAGTTGCGTAGCTACAAACAATCCTCATCGCTCCGATCACGCTGACATTAATTGCTGGATGTGTTCTGGTTCCTCTCCAAGCCAATCCGGATTCTGGGCAGTGCTGTCGAAAATAGATGAAGTTTTGAAGGGTTCAAACTCGCCGCGTGATGCCACATCTGCCGTTTTTGCTAAAAGCGATCGCACTTGCTGGTCATCCATCGGCTGGAATGTTCGCACGGCTTCAAATGCTTGATCGAGAATCTCCATGCTGTCAATTCCCGTAATCACAACCGATGTGGGCAGATTCAGGGCATAGTGCAGACATTCAATTGGTGTGACTGTATTTGACCGTAAAAGAATCCCGTTTGCCATACTTTTCATGCCCAGAACGCCAATATTTTGTTTGACCAGTTCTGGCACAACTAGCTTGCCGAAGCTGCGGTAGTGAGCATCCATCACATTAAGTGGCATCTGGGCTGCATCAAACTTAAATCCGTTTTCCGCTGCAACCTCCAGCATATGCAAATGGATATGAGGGTCTTTGTGTCCAGTAAAGCCAATGTATCGCACCTTACCAGCTTCACGCGCCTCCATCAGTGCCGCATTCGCCCCTTCTTCGTCGAAAACTCGGTGCGGATCTTCGTACCGGATAATTTCGTGATGCTGAACCAGGTCAATGCAATCAACTTGCAGGCGTTGCAGTGACTCATCTAGCTGTCTTGCGGCTTCTTTTTTGGAGCGACCATCAATTTTCGTCATCAGGAACACTTTATCCCGATAGCCACCGCGAAGCGCTTGCCCCATGCGACTCTCGCTAGCTCCACCATTGTAATCCCAACTGTTATCCATAAAGGTGATGCCGCGATCAATCGCTGTGTGAACAATACGGATCGCCAGTTGCTCGTCAACGTGCTTCAAGCTAAGATGCCAGCCTCCCAGTCCGATCGCAGAAACTCTTTCTCCTGTACTGCCCAGAGTTCGGTATAGCATTTCTGAGTTTGATGTACTTTCTGACATCTTTTCCCCTTGTATGTCAGCTATGGCTGAAGTTTATTTCACTGTGAGCCAATTCAAACATAAGGAAACGTTCACAATATCTGCCTAGAGACACAACTTCGTTGACCAAAGAAAGGCAGAGGGTTCCAGGGCAGAGGTCAGAAGGGATTTATCAAAAGTCAATCCGGCAAAAAGTATCTGACATCACATCTTGATCAAGTTGGTTTAATTAAAATTCTTGGAAGACACGACATAAACAAGAAAAACTTATCTAAGTCCGACGTTTTAATTTACATAAAATAGTCGAAATTTCTAGCCCAATCGCCCATCGCCGCAAGTTGTTTTGCTGTCAGGGAAGCAGGCATTTCTTCCCTTCCAATTCGGCATCTTCAGTAGTCTTGTTCTACTAAATTTAACCCTGTCTTATTCGGGAGTTAAAAGAAGGCTTATAAGATTTTTCAAGAAATTTTGATGCGAAATTTCTCGAATTTTAATCTTCTACCCTCAATCGATGAAATTATCAAGACGTAGGTTTTTTACCTTGGCGGGCGCAAGTGCTGCTGGCGTTACCATGGTTTCCCCACTGGAAGCCTTCTATGCAAGAGTTGCCAACGGTCAAGTAGCAAAGGGTATTGGCTACGGTTCACTCTCGCCTAAGCTGCCTGTAAATGCAAATGAACTTACGAATACTCTGATTGGCGACTTAAGTAATACTGCTATCCTGGAACTGCCTTCTGGCTTCAACTATAGAGCACTATCTCTTACAGGCGAGCTGATGGATGATGGAACACAGGTGCCAGGTTCTCATGATGGCATGGCTGCCTTTGAAGGGCCAAATGGAAGCACAATTCTCGTGCGGAACCACGAAGTAAGAGCAGGTGGATCTAATGCAGTCGTTGCACCTAAACTATACGACCAGCTTGGGGGAGGCACGACAAATCTAGTTGTTGGTTCCAACCGTAAGCTGATCAAGCATTTTGCTTCTTTAGGAGGTACAATTCGTAACTGTGCCGGTGGTCCGACTCCTTGGGGTTCTTGGGTTAGCTGCGAAGAAAATACCTCCGTTCCAGGCAGCGATAATACTTTGGCTAAGAGGCACGGCTATAACTTTGAGGTTCCTGCAACCGCAGATATCGTAACCGTTGATCCATTACCTCTGGTGGCAATGGGACGCTTTAACCATGAAGCGATCGCAGTGGATCCGGCCACTGGATACGTCTATGAAACTGAAGACAGGGGTGATAGCTGTTTCTACCGCTTCCGTCCCCAACAGAAAGGCAGTCTGCGAAGTGGTGGAGAACTTGAAGCGTTGGTGATTCAGGGAGCGCCCGCAGATACCCGCACAGGTTATCTTGGCTATAAAGGCAAACCTCTATCAGTTAGTTGGGTCAAAATTGATGATGTTGACCCTGTTGATGATACTTTGCGAATCGAAGCCCAAGGCAAAGGTGCAGCCATGTTTGCACGGGGTGAAGGTGCTTGGTATGGCAATGGTCTGGTCTACTTTGTTTGTACCAGTGGTGGTGATATTGGGAAAGGTCAGGTTTTTGCCTACAACCCCAATTACGATACGCTTACTCTGGTTGTTGAGTCTACCAGTGCTAGCGAACTGGATAACCCGGATAACATTACTGTTACTCCCTCTGGTGACCTCTTGCTCTGCGAAGATGGTGATAGTACCCAATACATTGTTGGGGTTAACCAAAAAGGCGAGTTGTACCAGTTTGCCAAGAATAACCTTAACACTAGCGAATATGCTGGTGCCTGCTTCTCACCTGATGGTAAAACTCTGTTTGTAAATATCCAGTCTCCTGGAATTACGCTGGCAATTTGGGGTCCTTGGGCGAAAAGCTAAGTTTAAAGTTACTACATAATCGTAGTGTTTCTATTAGTTGCAGGGTGTATTGATACTTGCAGGGCTACTCAAGCAATAAACCGAAGTAGCCCTGCTTTTAGTAAATATTGATTGAGTGAAGTTGCAATAAGCCAGAGCTTCAATTCATGGTTTTTTGTTTTCAAAATAGTTGAAATGGCTGGAAATTCCATGAGCAAAATTGGACGATTTGTCTGCACAGTCAGTTGGTTACTTGTGCATTGTTCCATCGGTATTTTGGGTTATCAAAAATCTGCGCTATCTGAATCTGCTTACCTTGTAGCCATCGATCCGGGAGACTTGGTTTGCTATATGCAAACACGAGATGGGAGAATTATCAACCTCAACAAACTTTGTATTAATAACACCAGAAGAAACGAAACTATTTTATCAACAACCGATCAGCAGTTTCTTGAAGAATACCAAAATTTTTTGAGAAAACGAGCGGGTACATCGCCGTTGGTATCAACTGCTTTAGCAAAACTACAGCAATCTCCCCAAGCAGTTGTTGAACGTGCCCAGGAAGTTTGTGCAACTATTAGATCTGGGAATCAGCATAATTCGACACAGCAACCTCAGAGAAATATTGATGCAGACTTGATCAATACAATGGCAGTAGATTATTATTGCCCTGACTTGGATGATTAGTTCGATCTTCGGCTATTGGCAGTGGGTACACTTGAGCATGATTATGTTTTGTTGTCTTTATCCTTTATTTCAGGCGATAAAGTTAAATTGAGCCGTTAGATCTCCAGTCCAAACTACCTGAGAGTTAATAACATGGCAGAAAAGCAATCTTTTATTTTGCGGTATCAACAAATTGCAGACAGTTTGCAGACATTCTCACACCCCTGGAATCCGAAATCCGAAATTACAGGGACATTCTTGGGGCGAATGGTTGGACTGAAGCGCACTGGAGTCAATTTTGCCAAAGTTCCTCCAGGAAAGGAATCGTTTATTTATCATTCCCACTACTGTGAGGAAGAATGGATTTACATTCTATCGGGCTACGGAATTGCGGAAATTGATGGGGAAGAATTTGAAGTTGGGCCAGGAGACTTTATGGCATTTCCAACTCCTTCGGTAGCTCATCACCTGAAGAATGCAGGTGACGAAGATTTAGTTTACCTGATGGGAGGAGAAAACCTCGATGTGGAAATTGCCGATTTCCCGCACCTAGGAAAACGCATGTTTCGCCGTGAAGATGCTGTTGAAATTTTTGACCTAAAAGATGCGAAACCTTTTGGAGGATTAGACACCTAATGACTCTGTCAGTATGCCGAAGCCTGATACCCAAATAGAAACTTTTCTTGCCATAAATTGCCAAGAATGGCGGCAATGGTTAGATAAAAACCATCGCACCTCTAGCGGTGTATGGCTTATCTACTACAAAGTAAAAAGTGGTAAACCAAGCATTCGATATAGCGAAGCGGTCAAAGAAGCATTATGCTTTGGTTGGATTGATAGTAAAGTAAAATCATTAGATGAAGAACGCTATAAGCAAATATTTACTCCTCGAAAAACGAAAAGCGTATGGTCAAAATTAAATAAGCAATACGTTGAAGAACTTATAGAACAAGGGTTGATGACGGAGGCTGGTTTTGAAAAAATTGAAGCAGCCAAACAAGATGGCTCATGGAATGCTTTAGATGCAATAGAAGCATTAATCGTTCCGACAGACTTAAAGCAAGCGTTAGAAGCCAACCAAACTGCCAACAGGTATTTTGAGGTATTTAGTAAATCCGCCAAAAAGAGTATACTCTTTTGGATTGAAAGTGCTAAGCGTCCGGAAACGAGATTGAAGAGAATTGAGCAAACTATCAGCTCAGCGGCGCAGAATAAAAGTCCCTTGGCACCATCATGATGCCACCTTTGCCTCAACCTTAGCCTAATAATCGCGTCAGTTTGGGGAAAATCTTGTAGTAAAGCCCTGCATTGGCGATAAAATCATTAATATTTTCTCAGACAAAATAAAGAAGAGAGCCACGCTAGGCGACTCTCCCGATCATCAGGGTGCATCTAATACTCACAAGTATAGCTATCTAAGATGAGGGGTGTCACCCCCTATTTATGAAGAATTGATGAAGTTAGGATTGCTTCTCTATATACTGAGATCGAGTAGAACCCATAACTCTACTAGAAAATTGTGGTTTCAAAATTGAGCGTTACTTGATCACAAGGATGGGTTCACTGGCTGAACCCATCCCAGAACCCCAGTTACCCGAAGGCTTTACCCTGCGCCATCTTAGGGGTGAACAAGATGCCCAGGCTTGGGTAGAAATGTTCAATGAGACATTTATTGATCACTGGAATTACCATCCTCAAACGATTGAGACTTTTAACTTTCAGGGGGCGCTTGTCGCACCCTGAAGTCAACTAGCTAAAAATAGAAATATACCCTACCGGGTAAAGATTTCAGCCGTTGAGGGAACCAAGTTTACTTTTTAATTGATTTTGCCAGAGCCAGGTTTCTGTGAGAAAATCGATCGCAGATAGAGCTTGTTGCCTACCTGAGTTATCTTGCAGCGAACTAAAGAACTCTTAAGCCTACCGTTAGCTTAGTTAATCCTGCCAAGTACTTGCACTTACACTGTGCTAAGTTCCTTGCTTAATTTTTGCCTAATTTCGTGATTAGACAAACACACACAGGCATCAGGAAAAAGTGGGTGACCAGGGACTCGAACCCTGAACCAATGGATTAAGAGTCCAGTGCTCTACCGTTGAGCTAGTCACCCGCTAACTCAGTATATCAAGTTTCGCTACAACTGGGCTATTGCTAGTCGAGAATATCTATCTTTCATGACCTAAACTGGCTTAGTCTAGCTTAGTAGAGACTTTACTGTTGGAAAACATTGTGCTTTTCCTAGGGAAATAGAGAACTAGCAGGAAAAAACTAGAGTGGATTATTGCCACGCATAGTAACTGAAGAACTCTACTTTAGTAACTAGCAACCCCTCCATCTCTGCGTCGATCAGCAGCACCTTCAATTTTTCGCTCTTCAGTTTCTAGAACAGTATGAACACCACCAAAAAATACATTTTTTTCTTGCCAGCGAACTAACTTATAATCGTCGGCAAGTTGAGTTTTACTAATTTCTGTTTCGGCAAATCCAGGTTCCAGATGAAAAACATTGTTTTCCCAGTGAACCCTAGGGCTATTAACTGCTTTTTCTGCCGACATTTTAAAATCTAAAATGTTAGAAATGACTTGTAAAATTACTGTTCTGATTCGGTTAGAACCACCAGAACCTAAAACAATTGCTGGTTGATTATTCCTCAAAACTATGGTTGGTGCCATCATGGAAGAAATTCTGACATCTTCGCGCCACTGATGGAATCCTTGGGGATTTAAGTCTTCTTCTCCCAGCATATTATTCACCATAATGCCTGTGCCGGGAATGACATATCTAGAACCTTCACCATTAGAAGTCGTCACACTGGCTGCATTACCTTGATCATCTACAACACTAATATGAGTGGTACTTCCCCATTTATTGACAGTTTCTGTTAACTTATCTTGATATTCGGCAAGATGTTTATGGGATAAAAAAGTATCAGCAATGTCGGATTTGTAAAGATGGTCATCGTATCCATTGGTTCTGGCTTCATTAGTCATTTCCATCACTTTAGCCAGAATTTCTAAATGACAAGCACTGCCAAATTCAACACCAGAAAAATCAACTGGTGATAGCAGTTGCAAGGCAAAAGCAATCAGCGCACCACCGGAACTGGGAGGAGGATTAGTCAATAAAGTATTGCCGCGATAATTGATAATGAGTGGTTCTCTCTCAATCACACGATAATTCTTGAGGTCTTCTAGAGTTATGTATCCTCCTAAATCTTGGCAATCTTTAACTAATTTGTGGGCAATTGCTCCTTCATAAAATTCTCTTACGCCTTTTTCAGCTAAGTAAGCTAGAGTTTCGGCAAACTCTCTCATTACCAACTTACTTTCTAGAGCAATTGGCTCACCAGTAGGCACAAAAACTTGCTTTCCTTCTCGGTAGTCTATAGTGATTGGCTTCAGAATATCTAGTAAACAATAAGCTTGAAATTCGCTTAATTTAATCCCCTTTTTGGCATAATCTATGGCAGGTTCGGCAACGACTTTAAAAGGTAATTTTCCCAGCTTTTCATGAACCTGAAATACCCCAGCAATATTTCCTGGCACGGCCATAGATCCAAGTCCGATATGAAACTCTTGCACGGCATCCCCAAAATCTACTTTAACGGGGTAAAAGTTAATTCCGTTGTGATTGATTTTTTGACGCGGTGTTTGAGTAAAAAAATCAAATAAAATATTTTTATTTGCCTGAGTATGTGCTAAGAGAAAACCACCACCAGCCGCAGAGGTTAAACCAGGTTCCGTAACAAAAGAAGCTAAAATTGCTGCGACTGCTGCGTCAAAAGCATTCCCCCCAAGGCGAAACATTTCTATACCAGCTTCGGCAGTTTTCTGATGTCCAGCCGCAATGACACCACGAGTCTTTTGATTCATAGATTTTGAGCTTCAGCAGTAATGATATCGGTAGTTTATTAATGTATAGATTTCCTTCGCCTGCTCTTATTCTCAATCGGGATAATTTTCAAGTATTGTTATATTAATCCGATGCTAGCAGCCAAAAATAAGGCTTGTTTGCCAATAAAATTTTATCAACTTATCTGGGCAATTTTCCTTGGCAGTCATCTTCCTGAAACAATGACCAGTAAACGTTTATACCACATTGGTTTTGGTCGAGATGACCTTGGTGGGCAACCTCCTAGCATTGCTTTATTATCCGGTGATCCCGAACGTGCTCTTCTGATTGCCCAAGCTTATCTAGAGGATGTGCAACCGTTGTCGGAGAATCGAGGACTCAATAGCTATCTTTGTACCTTACCAAACGGGCGTCCAGTTTTATCTGCTACTAGCGGCATGGGTGCGCCTTCTCTCAGTATTGTAGTTAATGAGTTGAGACAACTAGGAATCCAGCAAATTATTCGTTTGGGAACTTGCGGTTCAATTCAAGCCGATGTACCAGTCGGTAGCATTGTGATTAGCAGTGCGGCATTATGCAGACAAGGTGCAGCCAACGATATTGCACCTGTTGAGTATCCAGCGGCTGCTGATCCATTTCTCACAGTGGCCTTAGCTAAGGCAGCACAAGAGTTAGAAATCGAGTATCATCTTGGCATTACAGCATCGGTAGATACTTTCTATGAAGGGCAAGAACGCACTGATTCAGCTAATCCATCTTTAATGCGATCGCTACAGGGAATTACGGAAGAATACCGACGTTTAAATATACTTAATTATGAGATGGAATGCGGCACACTCTTTAAAATGGCAGGAGTATACAATTTTGCTGCTGCTTGTGTTTGTGGTGTAGTTGTTCAGCGCACTACAAGCGAAAACGTCGGCTTGGAAAAGAAGGCTATTGCTATTGAACGGGCGATTAAAGTAGCAGTGTATGCAGTTGCCAATTTAGAATAATAGCGAGTAACAAGATTAAGCCTTGGCAAAACAACGACTCGATATATTATTAGTAAACCTCGACCTTTGTCCCTCACGACAACTAGCACAAAGGTTAATTCGTGCTGGTGAAGTGATGGTTAATCAGCAAGTAATCGATAAGCCAGGAACTGAGGTTGATATCAATGCAGCTATCAAGGTTAAGGAAAAGCCACCCTACGTTTCTCGAGGCGGCGAAAAGCTTGCCAAAGGCTTAGAAATATTTGCCATTAATGTGCAGGGACGCATTTGCTTAGATGGAGGTATTTCTACTGGTGGCTTCACAGATTGTTTGCTGCAAGCTGGCGCCAAGTTGGTTTACGGTGTTGATGTTGGCTATGGACAAGTTGCTTGGAGTTTACGCAACGATCAGCGCGTAATTTTGAGAGAACGCACCAATTTGCGTAATCTTTTAACTACTGACTTATATGGCGACAACCAACCAGCCGATTTGAGTGTTGTGGATGTCTCCTTTATTTCCCTAACTAAAATTTTGGATGCTTTGTGGCATTTACTGCAAGCGCCCCGTGAGGTAGTGTTGTTAGTCAAGCCGCAGTTTGAAGTAGGGCGATCGCGTGTTGGTAAAAAAGGTGTGGTGCGCGATCCCAAAGATCATGCTGAGGCGATCGCCCAAGTCTTAGAAGCTGCAAACAAGCTAGGTTGGGTTTATCAAGGCTTAACTTGGTCGCCACTCACAGGACCTGCTGGTAATATTGAATATCTACTCTGGCTGGGAATGGAGAGTTCATTAGCACCTCCCGATTTAGTAGCAATTAAACAGATTGCTCACTCAGCAGTTGCTCACTTCCGGGTTGATAATACCTGTAAAGATAGCATGGAGACTCCTCACATCAGAGAATTTAAGGAGTAGGTTGGAGCAAGCTCCCGATAGTCACTTGTGGTAAACCAGAAGTGACTTACAGTCATTTAACCCCAGCCTTAGGTATAGCAACCAAAATATTTGCCTCTGTAGGGTTCTCTAGATGCAGCTTAAAGGGGAACCCGTCACTTAGTCTTGTATTTTTTCAATAAACATTCCGGCACAAGTGAGATTGGCTTTGAAGTCTGTTTGAGGCAACTGATGACTAGAAGCTGCTCAAGTCAAGGCATCAGATTATACAGACGTTGTTAAGTAGTAAAAGAAAAAGCCGATGAAACTCACTTATCGTGGTGTTAAGTATCAATCTCAAACTCCTATCCCAGAAACAACCGAGAGTGAGATTGGTGGCAAATATCGCGGTGTAAATTTTAAATTTAGGCAAAAAAAAGCAATTTTTATACCTCATTCCAGCTTAAGACTGAAATATCGTGGAGTGACGCATTTAGCTTTTGGTCGCTCTTGGCACCGACTCCAACTCAATGATTTGACTTGCTCAGGGCAATCTTCTATCTAAATGGAAAATAGAAAATGGTTAATGGAAAATTGAGACTATAAGCCAGATTCTGGTGTATACAGTTCAATTTTCCATTTTCTATTAACCAGGGGAATGGGTAGCGAGATTTTCAATCAAGGAAGAACACTGAAAAACTCAAGAAGCAACAGCCAAGCCACTGTGCCTCAGCAGCGGTTCTGTACTAGGTTGGCGACCTCGAAATGCTTGGAATACCGCCATGGGATGCAAGCCACCGCCGAGAGCCAACACTGTATCACGGTAGCGCTTACCAGTGGCTGCGATCGCTTCTTCGTTTTCTAAACCCGCTTCTTCAAAAGCAGCAAAGGCGTCAGCACTGAGTACCTCAGCCCATTTGTAGCTGTAATAACCAGCTGCATAGCCACCAGAAAAAATGTGACCAAAGGCGCACAAAAAGTTGTCTTCTGGCAGTGGGGGTAAAATTGTTGTGGTTTTGGCAATACGGTTACGTACCTCAGCAGGAGTTTCCGGACTACTTGGCTGATAGCGGTGGTGCAACTCCAGGTCAACAAAACTAAAGTGAAGTTGCCTTAACATTGCTGTGCCACTCATATAGTGACGTGCTGCCAGCAGCTTCTGGTAATAATGCTCCGGCAAAGGCTCACCCGTTTCGTAATGCTTTGCCATTCCCATTAAAGTGGGTCTATCGTAGCACCAGTTTTCCATAAACTGACTGGGTAGTTCCACCGCATCCCATTCCACATTATTAATACCAGCGGCTCCAGGATAATCTACCTTCGTCAGCATGTGTTGCAAGCCGTGGCCAAACTCATGAAATAGAGTTTCCACTTCACTGAAGATCATCAGGCTAGGCTTGCCATCTATCGGGGGAGTTTGGTTACAGTTTAAATACGCCACTGGTAAGCGAGTGGTTGTCTTGCCAGCTTCTGTAATTTTGGCACGACCAATGCAATCATTCATCCAGGCCCCGCCACGCTTTTCGGCAGGACGGCTGTAAGGATCTAAATAAAAATAGGCGATAGGGGTATCTGTCTCGTCGGCAATTTGGAAATAGCGGATATCTTCGTGCCACACTGGAGCAGTCCCATCAGCAGCCGTGACAGTAACCCCAAACAGTCGTTTCACTAGGGCAAACAAGCCGTCAAGTACCTGAGGCAGGGGAAAGTAAGGTCGTAATTCTTCTGCACTGAAAGCAAATTTTGCTTCTCGCTGACGTTCTGACCAAAAGGCGATATCCCAGTGCTTTAAATCACTGGCTTCTGGGGCTCCTTGAGCAGCAGCAAAAGCTTTGAGTTCTGCTAACTCTTGAGCAGCGGCATCATAACTGGCGCCACGCAGTTCCTCAAGTAGTTTCTCCACCTCTGCTACGTCAGGAGCCATTTTACTGGCAAGGCTTAGCTGAGCGTAACTCTCAAAGCCTAGCAGTGCCGCTTGTTCTTGACGCAGTGCTAAAATCCGCTCAATCAACGGAGTGTTATCTAACTCGCCCCTAGAAGCACGGCTGAGAAAAGCTTTGTAGAGTTGCTCTCGCAAATCTCGACGAGTACTGTGCTGCAAAAAGGGAACATAGCTGGGATAATCTAGGGTGATCCGCCAGGGTCCATTTTCTGCTGTAGCGCCAGCCTCGCCAGCTTCCCGAGCTGCTTGAGCAGCTAAACTAGTTAAGCTGGGCGGCAAGCCATCTATCTCCTCTTTGCTAGTGAGTGTCAGGCTGAAGGCCTTAGTGGCATCTAGTACATGGTTGGAGAACTTGGTGGCAATTTCTGCCAATTCCATCTGAATTCCGTTAAAGCGATCGCGTTTTTCTCCTGTCAAACCGACACCGGAAAGCTCGGCATCTCTGATAGCTGCTTCGGTAATTCGCTGTTGAGCAGGCTCTAGATTGCTCCAATCTTTCCCTTGTTGTAGTGCTTTGAATGCTTCGTAGACAGGCTTGCTTTGGTTAAGCTTATTCATGAATTGCACAACTTGGGGTTGTACCGTTTCGTAAGCTTTACGTAGTTCTGGGCTATTCTTGACACTCATCAAGTGATCCACTGCTCCCCAACTCCAGGTGAGGCGCTCCGCTAAGCGGTCTAGTGGTTCTACTAAGCCACCCCAGGTAGGTACTACCCTCCCTTCTAGACTGGTCAATTCTGCGTCGAGTTCAGCCAGCAGCTGCGTCATGGCCGGCACTACCTGTTCTGGCTTGATGGCTTCAAATGGGGGTAATCCTTTGCCGATTAACAAAGGGTTGCCACTGATAGTTGCGTTAGCAATCATAGGTATCTTTCGAGTTGGGAATTTTTGGCTAAATCCCTTTTAATTTGGTATGGTGACTCCTTTTATTATGGTGAATTTTTAATTGGTGTTAAACCTGGTGTTAACCTAAGCCGCCCCGTCACCAGGGCGACTCGGCTTCAGAACCGGACGTGAAAATTTCTTTTCATCCGGCTCCTCAGTGGTATGGTGCTTATCCAATTGCAGACCTACAGCTTTATCATCCTTAGCTGTTTTCAAATCGTGGCAGTGTCGATGGAGCATTTGTAGATTTTTGTATTCATCCTTTCCACCTTTCGATTTGGGGATTTTATGGTCTATTTCTAATACGTCTCCATCTTTGAAATACATTCCACAGTAGGTACATTTCCCTTTTTGCTTCTTCAGGAGTGTTGCCACTCTAGTTGTTGCTTCAGGGTGGTTACCCATTCTTGTACTCCAGTAAATTAGGTTGCCATCGTATGGGCTGGCATCGCCTTTAACCTTGTTGTGCCGGACTATAGGAGTTGCAGCATATTTTAGTAACCGCTTCGGGTTTTTACCCTCTTGCTTGGTTGCGAATACCCAATTGTCACCGCCAATAGTTTGCCAGTATTTTTTGGCTATCCATTCCCCCGACTTGTTAGGGTGGCGGCGTTTTGCCCAGGCTCGGAGTTTTTGGTACACATGGTTATCTAATTGTGTGTAAGTTTCTTTGCTACACACGCTTGAGTAGTAGTTTGCCCATCCTCTTATGATTGAATTTAGATTTGCAATTAACGCCGTTTGTGGCGCTGACTTATGGGCGTTGATGACACTACATACTCGGTTGTAATGTACCTTTTGTTTCTCTTTGCTTGGGGTAATGATTGGCTTGAATCCTAGCAGTTCACCCTTTGTGTCTTTTCCCGAATGATGTTTAGACACTCGGTACTGTCTGATATTGAACCCAAGGAAATCGAATCCTGGGTTTTTGCCTTCATACTCGTTTAGAGTATGAAGCATCTGGGTTTTACTAGGCTTCAATTCCAAACCCATGCCTTTTAACCATTCGGAGATTATCTCCTTGCATCTTTGGACAACAGATTCTTCTTTGTGGAGAATCACAAAGTCGTCGGCGTAACGGATAAGCTGAGGGGAGGAAAAGTAAACCCCTTTTACTGACTTCTCAGGAAAAGTCTGTTTTATCCGATTTTCCATACCGTGGAGGGCAATATTTGCTAGTAGCGGAGAGATGACCCCTCCCTGTGGTGTACCCTCAGATGTTGGAAATAGCTGCTTATCATCCATTACTCCCGCTTTAAACCATGCTCGAACTTGTCGGCGTATGGTGGGGAATGTATTTAATTTTATGAGCAGCGCTTTATGGTCAATGCAATCGAAGCACTTGGCAATATCGGCATCCAGCACATATTTGGCTTTGGCGTTGATTGCTTTAAAAATTGCTTCTATTGCATCTTGGCATGAGCGTCCTGGTCGGAACCCGTATGAATTAGGTTCAAATTTAGCCTCCCATTCTGGCTCAAGAGCCAGTTTGACTAAGGCTTGCAAAGCGCGGTCATTCATTGTCGGGATGCCCAACGGTCGCTTCTCATCCTTTCCAGGTTTTGGTATCCATACACGCCTGGTAGGAGCGACTTTTGAGCCTAATTTTAATTCGGCAACCAGAGTGAGACGTTGCTTTGGAGTTAGGGATTTGACCCCATCTACACCCGCCGTCTTCTTCCCCATGTTGTCTTGTGTAACCCGTCTAACCGCTAAACACTTTGCTGACCAAGACTTCATTAGCATCTTCTGGAGTCTGCGTACTGCTTTGACATCACCACGACTAGAGGCTTTGTAGATTCTTTTTTGCAACTTATAGACTTTTCGCTCAAGCTTTTGCCAAGGGATAGTCTTCCATTCCACCGTAGTTTTTACACTCGTTTTAGACATATTCATTGCTACTGGGACTCCACATTCCCTATCACCGTGAGTCTGTTAGCATATCCTCGCCATTACAGTGAGGCGTTCGCTTCTGACTCAATCCCGCCTACTCGCAGCATCCGGTTAGCACCTGCTCAGAGAATCGACCACCCTGAGAGCATACGAGAGGTTACTTCGTTCCTGATAGCCATTATTTGGAACCTTTAGAGCGATGCTATCCACCGGGTTTATATTGGGAGTGTTATTGGTCGAGATTAAAATCGCCAACCCCTTATCCTTTGCCTTTTGGCTCCAGCGTAAAAAGCCTTATTTCGCTGGTTGGTCATTACGATGGTTCTGATACATCTTCACTTTCGTTACTCATGGATTCTTGCTCGTCGGGAACCAACTTAGGCTGTCAGTCTACCCGTCTTTTCATCCCGCTTCAGGCTTTGATGGCTAGTCGCAAACCTGGGGATGATGCTTTTACCCCTACACCTGGGGGAGCAGGACTTGAGTTTTCTAGGGTACTTGCTCTCACCTGCATGGCTATCAAGTTGTCAAGGTTCTGTTTGGGTTGCCCCTTTCTTTTCCTTGCCTCTCATCTCTCCATTGCTGGATTTCGAGAGAACGAATCGCACTTAATCGTTGACCTCAAGAATCTATCTGAAAAATCCCCAGACTTAGTGATCTCTCAAATCTAATCTTGACAGATCAAGTTGAGACAAGAGGATGACAGGGGGTAAATTTTTTGAGATTTGCCCCTAAATTTCATCTTGACACTCCACTAGCTTCCTGGGGAAGTTCCAGACTATTATCCATCATTGCCAACTCGTTACTTCTTGGCGGCGCAAGGATTGGTTTTATCGGCGGCGGCACAAGGATTAGTTTTATCAGCGGCGGCACAAGGATTAGTTTTATCAGCGGCTGCACAAGGATTGGTTTTATCGGCGGCGGCACAAGGATTAGTTTTAGTCGCAGCACCACTATCAGACTTGGGTTTAGCCGCGCAGGGGTTACTGCAACCAGTAGCTAGTCCTAAGCCGAGGATTGAAGCAATAGCCAGCGTAGCGATGTATTTAACTCTCATAATTGCCTTAATTTAGTGAAATAGTGGGTTGATAACAGCAGAACATTGTCTGGGCTTAACTAATAATTTCACCTAACCAAGATGAATCTCTGCTGAAAAAGAGCTTAGTACTTGCTTAGAAATCAGTGTTGTTTCTTTTGCACCGCGTCTTAGTTTGACTAGGCTCATTGAAGCGTTTTATGTAGCTAAGTGGCATTGCCTCTAATCAAGTAAGCGCTGTGTTGTAAGGATTCTCAGCGAATATTATTACTAAACTAAGGAAAAACTCATTTTTTTTGAGAAAAATTTTAATAGACTCAAACAGTGTAGCCAGAAGCTTTAGGGACTAGATAAAATGAAGAAGATTTTATTAGTGAGTGGTAGTTTATTGATATCGTGGTTTCTGGTTGGTTGTAATAACTCTCAAACAGCTTCTGAGCAGCCCGTTAGTCAAGAGGAGGAGCCACAGGTTATCCAGCTAACTCAAACTGGTTGTCAATTTCTTGAGACAGAGAGTAAAGATTACCAATTTACTACTCAGAGTGAACAGGATTGCCAGAGCCTTAACTCTGATACTTTGGTTAAACGGCAGAGTGGCTTTAAACCTCTAAGTCTTAAGCCGGGAGACTATATCTTTCGTGTAACTAATCGTGATGTTCCTTACGAGCTAGGGTTCTATTTACGGGGCGAGGGTGTTAACCAGGTAACCTTGCCAAAAGTCAGTGGCGGTGGACTTACGCAAGGTACAACTCAAGATTATCGTGTTACCCTTCGCCCCGGTAAATATGTCTTTAGTTGCCCTCTCAATCCTACACCTGATTACCCTTTAGTTGTGCAATAGATAATGGAAAATAGTGATTTATTAATAACCGCAGATGGACAGTGTGAAGTCTGCACTGTTTCCCAAGATTTGGCATCTACTGCTCGTCCTTATCGACTGTATCGATTCTTAACTGATATGGAAGATATTCTCGAAACAGTCACCGACGATCGCCAACGCCTAGAAAGGATTCGTCCTTTAGTGCGCCGTTTGCTCACTAGTTCCTACTGGCTACAAGGCGAATATCGTGAGCCTAATCCTGATACAGGTTGGTCAGTTCTTACCCTATATGAAGAACCAGATTTTCCCTTAACCATACAGACGACATCATGGCTACCAGGAAGAGGATCACCGATTCATAATCATGCTACTTGGGGAGTAGTGGCGCTTTTAAGTGGACAAGAAAAAAATACATTTTGGCGGCGAACTAATCAGCAAGAATTTCCGGATCGCATTGAACAAGTTGGGGAGCAGGTTGTAGCAGCAGGCGATATCATTAGCTTTCTACCTGAGGCTATCCACCAGGTGGAAATTGTTGGTGATGAACCCTCAATTACCTTCAATATTTATGGCGAAACTGACTATAGTCAAAGATTTGAGTTTGATGCAGTTAACCACACAGCACAAAAATTTTAATTAATTTGTTAACCTCAAACCTTTAGATAAAAAACTGTCTATTGATAGCTGAATTGAAAAGCAAAATTTAGCAGTTTTTAATTAATTGTGATTCACACTCACAAAAATCCTGATTTATTTGCACCGGAATTTCAATCTGAAATGTTGTCCCTTTTCCTGGTGTAGACTCACACTGCAAAACACCACTGTGCTTTTCTACTACAATTTGATGGCTAATTGATAGTCCGAGTCCTGTACCTTTGCCAGATGGTTTGGTGGTAAAAAATGGTTCAAATATGCTTTCTTTGACTTCTGGGGTCATACCTAGTCCATTATCGGAAATTTGGATGATTACCACAGAATTATCAGTACTGATACTAGTGCGAATCGTAATACAACCAAGATGATTGGGGATATCTTCTAGGGTATCAATTGCGTTGCTCACCAGGTTTAAAAATACCTGACACATCTGCCCAGGATAGCACTCAACAGGCGGTAGAGTGCTATAGTCTTTAACAATCTCAAGACCTCGGCAATCGCCGTGAGCTTTTAGACGATGCTGTAAGATAAGCAATGTACTATCAATAACTGCATGGAGATCGACCACCTGACTTAGACTCTGATCTCGGCGAGAAAAGTTACGTAGCGAGAGTACAATTTCACTAAGGCGATCGGCTCCAACTTGCATTGAAGCGATTACTTTGGGCAAGTCTTCGAGCCAAAAATCTAAATCTACAGCCTCAATCTTGGCTTGTATCACTGGGTGCAGATCCGAGTAATACTCTTGATAAAGTTTGTGCAATTCAACTAAATATTGAACGTAATCACTGGCATGGTGTAAGTTACAATAAATAAAACTGATAGGATTATTGAGTTCGTGGGCAACACCCGCAACCATCTCACCGATACTAGATAATTTTTCAGCCTGAATTAGTTGAGCTTGAGTACGTTGCAAATTTTGTAAGGCTTCTTCTAGTTCCTGAGTTTTTGCTTCAGCCATAGCCTTAGCTTGGCAGCTTTTTTTATATAGTTGAATTTGTTGAACTTCGATATTAAACTCATAGGCATCACTTTCTTTTTGGTACTGACTAACTACCGCTTCTAATCCTTCCACTAGACTTGTTGCTGACACCCTCAAAATGTATTCTAAATGAGGATTTTCTATTGTCAGTTCAGTAAAATTTACTTTTGCTAAAGCCCTAACTTGACTGATGTAGTCACGAATTTGTTGGTCAAGAAAAACTGGTGCTTCAAAGTACATTTTCTTGACTGCTTTTGAAGGGTGACCAGGTAACTTCATTGCTATATCACCTTGAAGTAGACCTTGGTGAGACTTTTCCATCAAGTCAACGGCTACTAGCATTTCTTGTTGCCATTTTTGGCACGTTGAGTAGTCTTGATTGAGTACTAGTCTTAAGGCAAACAAGGCAGCTCGCTGGGACAGCATGCGCTGGCGTCCACTGATATTGATTACTGCTGCATTAATTTCTCGCACTGCGATTATTTTATCTAGGTCAAAGTAGTTTGCCAAGTCACTCCCCTGCGGTAGCTTCCAGTACAAAAAAGTTGTTAAAAGACTAGCACAAATAAAACTTTTATACCCAGCTCTTTGGGTTGAGTAAATAAGACCTTAAAAACCATTAAGCCTATGATCTCAATCGCTTTGCTTGAGAGGAATTTCAATCCAAAATTCGCTGCCTTTCCCTGGTTCAGAGATACAAGTAAGAACACCATGGTGATTCTCTACGATAATCTGGTAGCTGATAGAGAGTCCGAAACCAGTGCCTTGACCAACAGGTTTGGTACTAAAAAATGGGTCAAATATTTGTGATTTTATTGTCTCAGTCATTCCCGGCCCATTATCAGCAATTTGAATAACAATCTTTTGACCTTTTTGTGAAGCTGGGACAGCGGTATCTAACGGTTGTTGCAGTTGCTGACTACTAACTAAAGAAAGAGACTTGTCAGTTGAGTCAGAACTGCCGACAAGACTGGTACGGATGCTAATCTTAGGTGAAAAATTCTGCTGAGTACCTAAACTTGAAAGCTCAAAAGCTTCTACGGCATTGGTAAGGATATTCATCAAGACTTGGTTCAGTTGTCCTGGGTAACAATCTATCGGTGGTAAGTTACCGTATTCTCTGATCACCTCAATTTTTAGATTGGAACTTTTGGTCTTTAACCGATGCTGCAAAACCATCAGAGTGCTCTCAATACCTTCGTGTACATCAACTTGCCGCTTTTCCGCTACATCTAGCCGCGAGAAATTTTGCAGGCTGAGTACCACTGTCCGTATGCGTTCTGTTCCAACGTGCATCGAAGAAAGGAGTTTAGGGAGATCTTCGGCAATGAAGTTGATGTCGATGAGTTCTGCTTCCTCGGCGATTACAGCAGGAGGATTAGGGCAGTGTTCCTGATAAAGATGTAATAAGCCCATAATTTCACACAGGTAGGCACTGGCATAGGTTAGGTTGCCGTGGATGAAGCTAACAGGGTTGTTAATTTCATGGGCAATACCAGCCACTAATTGTCCTAAGCTAGACATTTTGGCGCTTTGCACTAGCTGAGCTTGAGTGGTTTTGAGTTGGTTGAGAGCCGCCTCTAGTTCTTGGGTTTTCTTGTGGGCAATTGCTGCCGATTGACGGGCATGATTGTAGAGGGCAGCTTGATCAATAGCGATCGCCAATTGTACAACCACTGCTTGCAAAAGTTCTACCTCGCTATCATCCCAAACTCTTGCTCCTGTACATTGATAGCAGCTAATTACGCCAATTTCCCCGGCATAAGTCTCAAACGGTATGGATAACACCGAGGTGTAGCCCATATGCAGCAAAAACTGCTGTACTTCAACATCGCCGTAGCTAGCAACTTCATCTACTTGGATAATTTGTCGGTTTAAAAGCCGTTGGGCAAAAGCCCCCATTTCCTCTGTCGTGTACTTACCAATCTGGCTAGATAGGGTAGGCTTTCTGGCTTCGTTGGCCACCTCCCAAGAGATGGCACCCGATTGCTTTTTGCACCAGATAAAGTGGCACCTGTCAATGTTTAACAGGCTGCGGATCGACTCTACAGCGGTTTCCAGGATTGTATCGAGTTCTAAGGAATTACGAATTTGAGTTGCTAGGCTGAACAGTAATGATTCTCGGCGGCTGAGCATTTCTGAGCGTGCCCAGTAACGGTCAACTGCCACGGCGATCGCATTGGCAACCCAACTTAGAGTATGACTAGATTTTGCCGTGAGTTGTCCGTTAGCTAAAAAACCCCTCACTCCCCTCAACTGGTCTTCCACCACTGTGGCTAATGCTGAGAGCCGCGTCCGCTTCAACAGAGCCGCCTCTGCCTGTTTCCACTCGCTGACATCACTAAAGAATACAGATAAGCCACCTTCGTAGGGATAGGCTCTCACCTGAAACCAAAGGTTCAGGTGCTGATCAAACTCTTCAAATTTGACACTGACTTGTTCAGCAACTGCTCTGCGATACTGCTTCTCAAACTGGGAACCGACGGTTTCAGGAAATATCTCCCAGAAGCACTTGCCTAGTAACTGCTCTTCAGGTCGCGCGAGAAGCTGCTTAGCTTTGTGGTTAATGTAAGTGAAGCACCACTCTTCGTCCAAGGCAAAGAAAGCCTCAGCAATGCTCTCTAAGAGATTCAGCTTATCGCGGTTAGCTTTGAGCAACTGAGCCTCTGCCTGTTTGCGGCTAGTAATGTCTTCAATGACACTGATGCAGTAGTTGGGGACGCCTTGGGGATCACAGGCAACAGATTGGGTAATATTCACCCAGATTGTCGCACCAGTTTTGTGAATGTAGCGTTTTTCCAGGTTGATTGTTTGCCTCTGACCACTAAAAAACTCCTCTAGACAAGCCTGAGTAGCTGCTTGGTCTTCTTTGCAGGTAATCTCTAGGACAGTTTTTTTCAACAGTTCCTCTTGAGAGTAACCAGTGATCTGGCACAATTTTTGGTTGACCCGCAGCAACTGACCATTTGCCCCAACCTGAGCGATGGCGATTCCTGGTTGCTCGAAGGTAGCTTTAAAGAGTTCCTCGCTTTCATGCCAAGCTGCTTCAGCTTGTTTGCGCTCTGTGATGTCCATGAGTATCCCATCCCAGAGAATATCGCCGCTGCTCTGCAATTCAGGTTTTGCTGATGCTTGCAACCATTTGAGTTTCCCTGATGGTGTGATAATACGCCCTTGCCATCTCCAAGACTGCAAAGTCTTGGCTGAGACAACCACAGATTCCTGGAAGGCTTCGCGGTCATCAGGATGAATTGCCTCAATAATTATCGCAGCATTCTTTTGGATGAAACTGGGCTCTAATTCGTAGATATCGCGAGCGCCCTCACTGACAAAAGGAAAGGAGACAGATCCATCTGTCCGGAGCAAAAATTGGTAAATCATTCCCGGTACATTAGCCGTGAGCTTTCGGAAGTTAAGCTCATAATCTCGCGCAGCCTGCTGTTCTGGTTGAGTCTGGCTAATCTCAGAGGAAACAGTAATTTTTGAATTAGTTAGTTTCTTTTCTGGGGTGCCAGTATTGTTGCCATTGGAGGTTTGAGCCCATAGTTTACTGGTGGCTAAACGGTTCTGAAGGAGGATTAGTGCTGTTGAGAGTATCATGAGCAAAGTTATCGCTGAGCTAGGGAACGCGACGGGGAAGCCTTGCCAGGCGAACAACTGCATCAACCAGATCACTATGCCGATGAGCGTACCTCCTGCTAACAGCCAGAGGAAACAAATAAGACGTTCGTGAGTGCTAGTGACTTGCTCCACCAGTTGAGTACAGATGTAAAAAGCAATCAGAGCGATTAGCATGCCAACGGCAAGATCGCACACAAGCGGAAGTACCACAAGGTGCAGGTTATTGGTGCTAGTAGTTGTCATACCCGATCTCCATCCCAGACCTCTGGGAATTTTAGACCATGTTGGTCTATACTCAGCTACCGTCCGATGCACCCTCCTCTCACCTTGGCGGTAATTGAGAACTACTGTCTTATTGCACACTCACCTGGATGCTACTGCTGAAGAAAGTGAGCTTATGTATACACGATATAAGGTTGCTCAGAAAGTAGATATCCGTGTACTCACTTAAATCTATATTACGCTGTATTACATTGATTTACTTAATTTACAACATCACAAAGGATGAAGTTTTCTATAGTACAGAGCGAACTTATTCCGTTGATACTCTCAAACCAATGACTGATGAGATATGTAGCTGCAAGAATCACCGATTTATGGTTGTCAAAAAGTTTACACTGACATACTTAATTGGGAGCCGTACTGACTTTTACTTACCTCAATGCGCGTCTGAAATGCTTCCTTAAACTGAGGCATATGGGTAACTGTCAGTATGCAGGAAAAGTCCGAGGCGATCGCATTTATTGCCGCAATCAAGCGTTCGCATCCTGAGCTGTCCTGGGTGCCAAACCCCTCATCCACAATCAACATTTGCAATGATGTTCCGGCGCGTTGTGCCAGCAGTTTTGCTAGTGCTAGACGAATCGAAAAGTTAATCCGAAATGCCTCACCACCAGAGTAGGTTTCGTACTGTCTAGTGCCACTAGCGTCAGCAATTAAAATATCAAGAGTATCAATTAATTTCGATTTTTTCTTAGAAGAGCGACGTCCTGCTTTTTGAGTAATAATTTGTACATGCAATTGATTCCCAGTAAGTCGAGAAAGAATTTGATTAGTTTCTGCTTCTAGTTGGGGTAAGACATTCTCAATCATCAGTGCCTGGATACCATTTTTCCCAAAAGCTTGAGTTAACTCTTGATGAATGCGATATTGTCTGTACAGTTGTTGAAGATGTTTCTGCTGCTCATCGTATTGGATTTGCAGAGATTCCAATTGAGTTAATCGCTGTTGGATACTTCCTTGTTGAGATAGGCATTGATCAAGTTGGCGTCGTCGTTGCTGTGTTTGCAATTCTAATGCCTGAATTTCTTGGGTTGGGTCTGAACATTTTTCTAATTGCTTGACAATTTCTTCTATTTGTGATTCAACTGATTCCAGTTCAGAACACCGCTCTTGGAGTAAGTTAGTTAGAGAGGTTAGGCGTTGGCAGACTTGAGGATATTGCTCTTGAGCTGCTTGGAACTCCTGATAACGCAGTTGCCAAGATTGGGCTTGGCGCACAGCCGCTCGTTGGGTGTTGTGATCAACTAAGTTATAACCGATTGCTGCTATTTGCTCTTCTAGGGCTTCCAGGCGTAACTTCAGTTGAGAATTGGTTTGTAGCGAGTGCACTGAAGCCTGGAGAGCATCAAGTTGTCCTTGAATTTGCGGCTTCTGAGCGTCAATTTTCCGCTGACGCCGTTGTGCTTCTTCCAGTTTGGCTTGCCGGATTTCTGCCCAGCGCCAACGATCTACCTCAGCTCTTACTAGAGCATGAGTTTGTTCATCGTAGTCAAGCTGTTGCAACTGGCTCTCTAGCTGTCGCAGTTCATGCTGTAAATCGACAGCATAGCCACCAGCACCGAGAGCTGCCTCAATTTCTTTTCTTTCCTCGGAAACTTCATAGAGGCGATTGTAAAGATCGTCCGTAGCTTCGAGTCGTGCCTCTAGTTGTCCTCGTTGCTCTAGTAACTCTTCATAGGGGGCCAGTTCTTTAGCCAGCTGAGCGTACTCTTCTCGCAACACCTGAAGCTCTCGTTCGCAGACAGCTAGCTGCTCTCGCACTACCCAGAACTGGTCTTGCATTTGCTGGTGTTCAGCAGTAGTTTTTTCTACAACGTAATGACCGTGAGCTTCGTCTAAGGGACGCTCGCACAGAGGGCAAACTGCGTCCTGCCGACGCAGCATATCAATTTTTTGCGTCAGTTCCGCCAACTGCTTTTCATAACGGCGCTGGTTTTCTTGGAGTCGTTCTTGGAAGCTGCGGCGTTCTAACCCCTTTTCCTGGACGCGCTGCTGGTAAACGCGCTTTTTCTCCAATTCTCCGATTTCTGCATCTACAGATAAACAGCGCTGCCGTAGCTGTGGCGTTGTCGCCACCTGAGCAGATAACTCCTCGACCGAGAAGTGCAATTCTTCTAAACGAGCAGCGAGTCTGGTGTGTACGCGGTCAAGTTCTTTTTGGATTGAGGTACGACGTTGTAGCAGAGGAGAAATATGCAGTTGCAGACTGTCTAGCTGGGAGAGGCGTCTACGAGCTTGGTTGAGTTTCTCCAGCCCTTGGAGTACTTCTGCTGAAGAGGTCAGAGTTTCCTGAATTTCTTGCTCTTGAGGATGCAATGCCTCAAGTTGGGCTTGTTTTTGGCGAATTTGCAGTTGTAGTTCGTTAATTTGTTGTGTGAGCTGCTGTTGCAGTTGCTGGCTTTGCTGTTGGGCTTCTGTGGCAGCTTGGAATTTCCCCGCTAGTATTTCTTCCTGTTTTTCGAGGTTGATATATTGGGCATAACCTTCGGCGATTTGCTCTTCTTGAGCCAGCAGAGTGGCAAGTTTTTGTTTTTCAGCTTCTGCCGTGGCGATGTCTTGTTGAAGGCGCTCGCTATCTTTGCGGAGGTTTTGAGACTGTTGCTTGACAAAAGTAAGTTGTTGTTGCCAAGAGCCGCGCTGTTGTTGGAGAGATTGAAATTGCTGAAGTTGTTGATTGTCGGTTTCTTGTTGAATACTTAGCTGTTTTAGGGTAGTTTCTAGGGTAGCTTGTTGCTCAACTGTTGCTTCTCGTTCCTCTAGTTGTTGGGCAATTACTTGCAAACTTTGTGACTGTTGCTCGGCTTGACCCTTAAACTGTTTTGATAAGTCCTTTGCTTGCTCTGCTAAATCTTCGTATTGGTTAAGTTTGAGTAGATCTGCCAGAATTTGTTTGCGCTCATTGGGACGCCGCAACATAAACTCATCCGCCCGGCCTTGTCGTAGATAGGCTGAGTTAATGAAGGTATCATAATCTAGCTTGAGATGATGCAAAATTTTCTGCTGCGTCGCCTTCACCCCTTTCTCTGTTAAAGAGACAAAGCCAGTGGGTGTCTGAACTTGAAATTCTAGGGAGCCACTTTGCCCCCGGTTACGAGTCCGAATCACGCGATGAGTGACACTGTTGTTCTGGAAGAGAAAATCTACTCGGACATCCTTAGCCCCAGTACGAATCACATCATCTTCAGCCGCAGCACGACTTTTCCCCCAAAGCACCCAAGTGATTGCTTCGAGGAGCGAGGATTTCCCGGCACCGTTTGGACCGCAGATACAGGCAGTATGTAACCCGCGAAAGTCCAGGGTTGCCTCACAATAGCTAAGGAAGTTCTTAATGTTCAGTTGTAGAGGAATCATTGAGCATCGAACGACATAATTTTTTAGTGAGTAACTGCCAGTATCTGAGCACTGTTGCCTAGTCTATACAGCCAGAAACAGGGTTTCTAGACATTGCCACTTAAGTTTTACAATTATTAATAATTAAAGGCAAATAACAGTTATGCCGGAAAACCTAGCTCGGCAAAATTTCTACCTATGTAATGGTAAATAGAAAATGGAAAATAGAACTGTACAAACCAGTATCTGGCTTATCGTCTCAATGAACCATTTTCTATTTACCATTGGCACGCGCAGCGATTAACCATTAACTCGCCCAGCAAGCTTGGCAAAAATTGTCAGCATAACCGGCCCCAGAAGATAATAATGAGCTAGGCATTCCAGGCCAGTTTCTTGACCGAAATGCTGGCGCTGTTGAGGACTATAAAATCGTAAACCTCCGGGAGACAGGGGAAGCTGAATATTACTACCCATCTCTTCTCTAACGGTGTAATCAACTAAATAAAAACGTCCATTAGGGCGCAGTACCCGAGAAACTTCTAAGAAAACCTGTTGGGGATTAGGGTAGTGCAGAAAGCTGATGGTGTTAAAAACTGCATCAAATTGATTTTCCTCTAAGGGTAAAGACTCGGCATTACCCTGCTTGTACATTAATCGATCTCTATAGTGATGGCGCTGCTGGGCTTGAGAGAGCATTTCTGCTGAAAGGTCTACTCCAGTACCCTGAAGAGTCGGGAACTGTGCTGCAAGGCGGTTGAGAAGACGACCAGTGCCACAGCCGAGGTCTAGTACATGAGGCTGCTGGTCAGTTAGTTCAACGTACTCTAAGAGGCGTTTGTGGACTGCTTGGTAAAACACTGTGGTGAGCAAGCAGTCATAGTTCGGTGCCCAGAGGTCAAATAACTTTTGTTTGTTGCTAAAGATATCACTGTTCATTGAGGTTGTTTTTTGCTCGATTTGAAGGTAGTACCGCTAGCTTAATTAGTAGTAATAAAATAAGAGCGATCGCTAATCCCCCAGCGGTAGCAGCAATTAGTACTTGATCAACATGACGCACTGCGATTGCGACAAACGCCCAGATAATTACTAATGTATAGGCAATGTCAGACCGCTGGATAATCACTGCAGCAGCTATGGCTGCTCCTATAATCAGCATGATTACTGTCCAGTATTGGGGAGTAATACCCCAACCACTCCAGGCAAAATTGTCAAGTACCAGGGCTACATTAACGATTGTAGCGACACTAATCCAAGCCAGATAGATACTTACAGGATGGTGAACCAAGCACTTATCTTTCCAGGAAACCTGTCTTGAACCAATTCCCAACCTTAGATAAGTTGCTATTAGGGGTAGCAAAATTCCTAGCATTGCCACTAGTGATAGGGTAAACAGCCGGTATTGAAAAAAAAGCACCCAGATAATTTGGGCTAAACTACTTGCTGCTAAGAGATAACCTATCTGCTGAAGTATCGGGTTTTGTCTCTGGCTGGGTAGTGCTTGATAAATCCCTAAGGAAATTAGACCTAAATAAATTAACCCCCAAATTGCAAAGGCATAGTTAGCTGGGGTAATCTGAACTTCCCGGAAAAGTGTATTAGAAATTTCGCCAATTGTCAGCTCATTGAGCGGTGCTACATTTGCTAAAACATTGATGACGAATGCAGCAATAATAGCTCCTAGGTTGATAATTTGCTTTAAGGGATCTCGAATTATGGATTTTCTGGGCTGATTCATTTTGATTCCTACGGCACGATTCCTGATGCTCTCCCGGAGAGAGAATCACGAGTATTTGTTCTCGAAAGTAGCAGCGGGATTAGGGACGCTAGTATTGGCAATTAGAGCTGGTTTTTTCGGGGAATTTCTGTAAACATTCAAGTACTAACATCACATAAGGTTAAAAAAATATTTTATTTCCTGAAAATCCTGAAAATTTTGTTCAACCATATATTTATAATCATTGACTTCACAATCCAATGTAAATAACCTAGAAGTCTGCGCGTGCCAGCAAGCTATCCCAGCCCACCTGCCACCAAAGTAAGGAAAAAAGCGTCAGTTATGAAAAAAATATTTTTTTTGCTGGGCGAATTAGATGACGACGATATAGATTGGATCATCGCTACAGGTCGTCGAGAGGAGATTGCTGCTGGCACCGTTCTCATTAAGGAAGGCCAGCCCATTGACACATTGCACATTCTCCTGGATGGTACTTTATCTGTGTCTGTTTCTGCCTTTGAAGGCAGGACAATTGCTCGCTTAACAAGCGGGGCGGTAGTAGGAGAAATGTCCTTTGCCGACTCCCACCCGCCCTCCGCCACTGTCCAGGCGGCTGAAAACTCTCTGGTGCTATCGATTCCGCGAAGTCAATTACTGGAGAAACTACAAAAAGACGAAGGGTTTGCCTCCCGTTTTTATCGAGCGATTGCAGTTTTTCTCTCTACCAGATTGCGGGGTACAGTTAGATATCTCGGTTATGCCAAAGGTCAGATGCTACAGGAAGATATCGAGGTAGAGGATCTCTCTCCCGAAACGATGGATAATGTACCGCTAGCGCAAGCCCGGTTTGACTGGTTGCTAAAACGCTTGAAAAAAGGATACCGTGCTGGAATACCCGGTGAGTCGTCGGTCTTGCCCAACGAAAGTGATGAGAATACCGAGTGGTATTCTCCTAAAATTAGCTCAAATATTTACTGGATGTATCAGAGCCATCAATAGCTATAGCTAAGGCTTCTGCTTTGAGCGAGATATCGGTATTTTTGGCTCTTCAAGTACAACAGCTAGTTGTTAATCACTTCCCTTGAGAACAGTGGTTTTTGTTCGTTATCTTGCTTATTCCTTGTTTTGCCCTCCTACGCCAGGATTTTCTTCTTTGTCCACCTTCGGTACAATATCGGGACGATCCTTATTTTCCCAACCGACAGGACGCTTAGAGTTGTACCAGGCGATGGAGCCGATACCTACAGCTGCAATAAAACCGACCACATAGACCAAGGTAAAAGAAAGTGGAAAAGCACCCGCTTCCATTAATAAATGCATAGCTTATAAACCTCTAGTCCGATTTTGGTTATCCTACCAAATTATCGTGTTTGGGCAATCACAGCTCAGGAATGCGACTTGAGTCACTCGCCCGTCCTGGGTGCAGGTGGTTCGGGAGGACGACTCTGAGGAGCTGATGCGGGGGCTTTTCTGGCGGCAGGGGGAGCTAGAGGTGCAGCAGCAGGGGCTGGCTTAAACTGCTGTTGAACTCTAGGAGCCGGAGCGGCAGCTGGTTTGGGTGCGCTGGGAACTGGTCGTGTAGTTTGCTGTGCTGGTGCTGACCTCCTCGGTGCAGTGTTTCTGGGTGCTGCTCTCCTGGTGGGGGTTGAGCTTCGTACAGCAGCGCGACTACGGGAGCGCCTTACGGGTGCAGGCTGAGGATTACTAACACTACTGTTGCTGCGTCGTCGCCGATAACTACGGCTTGAGCCAGATTGGTTCTGCGGTGTACTATTTCTGACAACTCTAGTTCTAGTCCTTCTTCCTGACTGACTCCCAGATTCAGACGGAGAAGTCTTTTTGTGTATGGCTCGTTTCGGTCTGATGGGCTTGGCTTTGATCGTGGCTTTACGACCTTCTAATTTGCTGGGACGTTCAGGAAAAGGCTCCTTTTCCACATCTTCTACCACCTCGTCCATAAACCTCCGCCAGGTAGAGGCGGCAGTGCTGCTTGCCCCCCAAGTTGGCTTGTTATCGTCGTTACCTAGCCAGACGCCTGCAACCACCTGGGGAATATAGCCGATAAACCAGAGGTCGCGAGCTTCATCGGAGGTGCCAGTTTTACCAGCAACAGGTCGATCAAGCTGAGCACTACGACCAGTACCAGAGGTGACTACACCTTGGAGCATCCAGGTCATAATCGCAGCTGTTTCTTTGTCAATTGCCCGATGGGAGTGAATTTTCTGTTCATAAATCACCTTACCCCGGTGGTCTAAAATGCGACGAATGCCAGAGGGTTGGGTGTGAACTCCTTGGGCTGCTAGGGTGCCGTAGGCACTGGTTAGCTCTAACAGGTTAACCTCTGAGGCCCCTAACGCTAAGGAGTAGGTGGAATGGAGCTTTGATTCAATGCCCATTTTTTTGGCAATTTCGATGGTTGGCTCCCAGCCAACATCAATCAGGGTTTTGACGGCTATAACGTTGATTGAAGACACGAGGGCTTGGCGAATTGAGGTCCAGCCCCGGAAGTCTTCCGAGTAGTTTTTCGGTTCGTAGCCATCAACCACGTAAGCAGCGTCTAGGTAGCCACTATTAGGGGAGATACCCGCCGCCACAGCTGAGGTATAAACAAAGGTTTTAAAGGTAGAACCCGGTTGACGCTTGGTCTGGGTAACACGGTTCAAGTAATTGTTTGAGTCTTGGTCGTAAAAGTCTTTGCCCCCAACCATGGCTTTTATTTGACCATTGCGCGGATCTATGGCGACTAAAGCGGCTTGCTCAAAGCGTTCGTAACGACCATTGCGTTCGATAGTTTTTTGCACGGCAGCCTCTGCCGCCTGTTGCCAATCTAAATTTAGAGTAGTTTCAACGATTAACCCTTTCTTGCCCAGCAAGTTCTTTGGGACGTACTTGGGTAGCTCTTGTTGAACGTATTCAGTAAAGTAGTAAGCTTCTTGATCCAGCCTTTTGGGATTACCACGTTTGGTAGTCAGAGGAGCGGCAATCGCTTGCTGCATCTGATTTTCGTTAATGTACCCACTTTTGTGCATCCGTTGCAACACCGTATCGCGGCGCTCTTTGGCTGCTTTTTCGTTGACAAAGGGTGAATAGGCACTGGGGGCTGGTGGCAATCCAGCCAGCATTGCCATTTCTGGCAGGGTCAGTTCTTTAACTGGTTTACTAAAGTAGACCCAGGCAGCATCGGCAATTCCATAGGCTCCCGAACCCAGGTAAACTAAGTTGAGGTAACGCTCCAGAATCTGCTCTTTATCGATATCGTGCTCAATTTTTTGCGCCATCCGCATCTCTTTGAGCTTTCTTGCCAAGCTGCGTTCTTGATCGAAATAGACAATCCTTGCTAGCTGCTGGGTAATAGTGCTACCACCTTCAACTACTCCTCTCGCTAGTAGGTTAGAAAAAGCAGCTCGGAAAATACCCTGAAAATCGACGCCGCTATGTTTCTCGAAACGCCTGTCTTCTGTAGCGACGAAGGCTTCAATTAAGGGTTCGGGTACTTCCCAAATCTTCAGCCTCTCACGGGTAGCTGGTCCAATTTGCTGGATAATTTCGCCGTCTGAGGCTTTGATGGTTAATGTGTTATCCCGGACATAGGTTAAGATGTCTGCGGTGGAATCCGGAACGCTTCTCTCTAAAGTTTGCCAGCCCCAAGCCAGAGCAACTACGCTGCCACTAACGCCTATTCCTACCCAAAATAAGGGACGACGGTGGAGCTTTCTTGGTCCGGTAAACTGCTCTGTTAGAGTACTAGAAACCTGTTTCAATCCATTAATAGTCAGTCTTGCTCCCTGTCTGCATCTTTTGAGGAACAAACGCCTGAATTGCGGTGGATTTTTTCCCTGCTGCTCAACAGTACTCTCAGACGCCGACTCTGGTTCTAATGCCGCTGAAGCTCCTGACTTTAATCGGCTCGATGAATCTTTGTGTTTTGGAAGAAAATTTGACACTTCAACTCCTCAGTTCCACCACCAGCAGACATGACCTCCTGCTTATTTTAGGGCTTGCACTTAGAATTCGCTCAAAGAAATAATACTTTATGTATCGATTTAAGCATTGGTAGATAATTTGTATAAATTCTGACACACCATTTAAAAGAGTTTGGCGTTTTTTTAGTTAAACTCTGACAAACGATGCTTTTTTTGCTTAACTTTGCCAAATTTTGCCACTTAAACAGGCTTTTTCCACGGTTGTTACCACCAGCATCTAGTCTAACTTGAGCTTGTCTAAAGGAAGATTCTTAAAATTAATTAAGTGAGACACTACTCAGCCAACACCCAAGGACAACTGTGACATCTGCTTTATTTGCATCAGAACGCCTGCTTTTTACACCAACGCCTCCCAGTGCCGGAGCCATACCTACTATATTCGCCTTCCCTAATGAATATAGCGTCGGTATTACTAGCCTCGGTTATCAAGTAGTATGGGCAACTTTGGCATCGCGAACAGACTTGCAAGTAAGCCGTTTATTCACTGATTGCCATGAGCCACTGCCAGGACAAGCAGAATTGTTAGGCTATTCTTTGTCATGGGAGTTAGATTATGTCAATATAATCAACTTACTGGAATTTCTGGAGATTCCTGTAAGGTCAGCTTTTCGTAACTCTCTTCATCCCCTGGTTTTTGGCGGTGGTCCCGTGCTGACGGCTAACCCAGAACCTTTTGCTGACTTCTTTGATCTGATTTTGCTCGGAGATGGCGAGAATCTGCTAGATTATTTCATTGAAGCTTACCAAGAAGTTCGCACAGCAGAACGCCATATTCAATTACGGCATCTGGCACAGGTACCGGGAATTTATGTTCCTAGTCTGTACGAGGTAACTTACCACGACTCGCAGGGTGCGCTCGCCTCGATTAAGCCAGTAGATTCTGAGATTCCCCCTCAAGTAGAGAAACAGACTTACCGGGGTAATACCCTATCAGCTTCTACAGTGGTCACTCAAAAGGCTGCCTGGGAAAATATTTACATGGTGGAAGTGGTACGCAGTTGTCCAGAAATGTGCCGCTTTTGCCTAGCAAGTTATCTAACACTGCCGTTCCGCACCGCCAGTTTAGCAGATTCGCTGATACCAGCAATTGAGCGGGGATTAACGGTAACCAAACGTATTGGCTTGCTGGGAGCATCTGTGACACAACACCCTGAGTTTGAAGCCTTACTGGATTATCTCTCACTGCCGCAGTATGAAGATGTGCGACTGAGTATTGCTTCCGTACGGACAAATACAGTGACGCAGAAACTAGCTGAGACTCTGGCAAAACGAGATACTCGTTCAATTACCATCGCTGTAGAAAGCGGTTCGGAAAAGTTACGGCAGATTATTAATAAGAAGCTGAGCAATGAAGAAATTATCCAGGCTGCGGTAAATGCCAAAGCAGGTGGCTTAAAGAATCTAAAACTCTACGGGATGGTGGGTATCCCAGGAGAGGAATTGTCAGATGTTGAGCAGACGGTGGCAATGATGCAAGAGATTAAGAAAGCTGTTCCTGGTCTACGTTTGACCCTAGGTTGCAGCACTTTTGTACCAAAAGCACACACACCATTTCAGTGGTTTGGGGTGAATCCCCAAGCAGAAAAGCGGCTGAAGTTTTTGCAAAAGCATTTGCGATCGCAAGGCATCGACTTAAGACCAGAAAGCTATAACTGGTCTGTGATTCAGGCGTTAATTTCTCGTGGCGATCGCCGTCTTTCTTATCTATTAGAATTAACCAGACACTACGGTGACTCTGTGGGTAGTTTCCGCCGTGCCTTCAAACAACTCAAAGGAAAGCTACCGGAACTAGATTTCTATGTTTATGCTAATTGGTCAACTGACCAGGTGTTGCCTTGGAGTCACTTGCAAGGCCCACTACCTCAGGCAACATTAGTCAAGCATCTGGAAACGGCAACATCCTTTAAATGAAAATCGCTTTCCCGGAAAAAAACCACAAAAGACACCCATCACAGATAATAGATACCCTGACCATTAACAATCAACTAACTAACCAATGACAAAAACCGCATGGGTGTTTCCCGGCCAGGGTTCTCAGGAACCAGGAATGGGAATAGACTTATCTGAGTTGCCCTTGGCTCAAGACAGGTTTCGGCTAGCTGAAGAGATTCTAGGCTGGTCAGTCTTGGAGGCTTGCCAAGAGGACTCGGATAAGCTAAACCGCACTCTCTACACACAACCTTGTTTGTACGTTGTTGAAAGCATTCTGGCTGATCTACTCCTTGAAAAAGGCAACACTCCCTATTTAGTTGCTGGTCATAGTTTGGGAGAATATGTTGCCCTTTATGCTGCTAGAGTATTTGACTTTGAGACTGGTTTAGGTTTAGTTAAGCATCGAGCAGAACTGATGGATGGTGCTTCTGAGGGCATAATGGTTGCCTTGATGAAGTTTGATCGCCAGCAGCTAGAGAAATTAATTGAGCAGACACCGGATGTTGTGATCGCTAATGATAATAGTCCTGCTCAAGTCGTAATTTCTGGTAAGCCGGAAGCCGTGCAGGAAGTATCAACTCAGATCAAGGCAAAAAGAGCAGTTCCCTTAAAGGTTTCAGGTGCCTTTCACTCCCCTTTAATTGCAGAAGTAGCTGCTCAATTCCAGGAAGTTTTAGATGCTGTTGCCTTTGCCGATGCTCAGTTTCCTGTACTCTCGAATGTGGAACCTCTCCCTACTGTTGAAGCTGCTATCCTCAAAAATCGCTTGCAGCGTCAGATGACTGGTAGTGTACGGTGGCGAGAAATTTCGATGCAGTTGCCTGTTGAGGGTATTGAGCAAGTAGTAGAAATTGGGCCTGGCAAAGTTCTCACGGGTTTAATTAAACGGATGTGTCCTGACTTAATTTTGCAAAATATTGGCAGTGCTAAAGATTTTTCTGCTTGAAAGTTACTGATCATTGGTCTAACTGAGATAGCTGTTCTCGGTGGAATGGATTACAGATATTCTGGTTTGAGATAAGGGGGATAAGGGAGATAAAAATGTATTGCCTTCAACCGAGAATTGAGTAAATCTCAGGATAAACAGAAGATACCCAGGTAATCTTATGGAATCTTCCGTGCAAAATAAATTCCTGAGTAGAGGAAATCATGAATGAGAGAGGTGACCCGCCACTCATTTTCTATATTCTGCTAGTCGCTTGTGTGGTGTTGGGTTCTGGCTACTGGTACTTAAGCTTACTGCGGGAGAGGCCGGGCAATGACCTGCAATCTCCCTCATCTTCTTCGGAGGATGCAGAGTCCTCCCCCCCCCAAGTTCCTAGTCCTCCTTCTTCAGTACCGACTAGTACAACCGTGAGCATTGATGGTTCCCCCGGCATGATGACCATCAATCAGCAGCTCAAAAGCGGTTTTGAGGGGCAGTATCCGGGGGTTACTGTGAAAACGATGGCTAACGGTTCTGAGCAGGGAATTAGGGCTCTTATCTCCGGTAGTATCGATATCGCAGCCATTTCTCGACCTCTGACCCCTCAAGAACAAGAGCAAGGTTTGATAGCATTACCAATTTCCTTAGAGGAGATTGCCATCGTAGTTGATGTAGAAAATCCTTTTCAGGGAGGGTTGAGCGTCACTCAAGTTGCCGATATCTTCCAGGGTAAGCTTACCAACTGGTCAGCAGTGGGAGGATCCAATGCCCCGATCCGAGTAATTCATCATCCCTCTAGTAGTAGTACGCGTCAGGCTTTTCAGACGCTTTTACTTCAAGAGGGGAATTTTGGTAATACTCCCAACACGAGTACTCTACCCAGTGAGGAGAAAAGCGCCTTGTTCTCAGCCCTGGCAGCGGACGGAATTAGCTATATTAATGCCTTTGAGGTGCTTAACCAGGAAAGCGTACGAACTGTTCCTCTCAATGGTATAAAGCCAGGAAGGGCAAACTACCCTTTACAAAGGAAACTTTATTACGTGTATCAAGAACCACCCAGCATCGCAGTTCGGGCTTTTTTGGGTTATGCTACTTCACCCTGAATTTAAATTAGTCTAGCACTCAAGAATTATCAAGATTAGAGGGTTTTTTGTGACTGCAAAGCGCGAACCATTGGTCAGTCTATGGCTCTACCACGCCTTCAAATGGTCGGTAGTTAGCCCCATGCTTAAGGTTTATCTGAAAGGTTGCATCTATGGTGCGGAAAATGTGCCCATGGAAGGGCCTTTGATTGTAGTAAGTAACCATGCCAGCGACTTTGATCCGCCAATTTTATCTAGTTGTGTCGGGCGTCCAGTGGCGTTTATGGCAAAGGAAGAATTGTTTCGTGTCCCTGTGTTGAAGCAAGCCATTGAATTATACGGTGCTTATCCGGTCAAGCGAGGTGCAGCAGACCGCAGTGCCATTCGTTCAGCCCTTAGTTGCTTGGAAAATGGCTGGGCTGTCGGCTTGTTTTTGCAAGGAACCCGGACACCGGATGCTCGCATTCCCGAACCAAAGTTAGGTGCTGCTTTGATTGCTGCCAAGGCCAAAGTACCACTGCTGCCGGTAAGTTTGTGGGGAACGGAGGCAGTTTTCCGGAAAGGTTCATCCGTGCCGCGTTCTGTACCTGTAACCGTAAGGATTGGCCAGCTAATTGAGCCTCCTACCTCAACCCGCAGAGAAGAATTGGAGGCAGTGACGCGAGATTGTACGACAGCAATTCATACTCTACACGACTTGGGACGCTAAAGGATGGTTTGTTGAGAGAAATGGGTATTTTTCCTGGGGCACGGCCTCTAGGTACAATAGGTCGTGAACAAGCAATTCGCCCAAAAATGCAGGATTTAAAAGACGAACTAGCAAAAACTTTGGATGAGGCAGCCTGGGAATGGCTGATTCCCCACGCGAAACGTGACGTTTTGGTGGTTGTCGCAGGGGAACTAGACTTGCTGGATGTGGGTGTCGCGATTGCGCGTGATGATGTTCTCTCCGTACAGCACTGGATTAGCAAGCAAATGCTGCACAAGCCTTTGCCTGAACAACTCACTGATTGGAACAATAACAGTAGTAAGCGTTTCCAGGCTCTGATTGTACAACCCTATGTCTTAGTCAAAGAATCACCGGAAACTGCTGCCTGATTAATCTCAACAAGTGTATTCTCAGAACTAATCCTGTAACTGTGCGTCCTACTTATTTAGATTTTTTGATGTCTGATCTAGGGTGTAGGGTGGCTCCTGTGTAACCAGTGAATACCCACAGTATTGCTCGTGCACCATCTCGAAAAGATTTTTCGAGCGGTTCAGGCGATCGCCCTGAGGCAACAGATACGGGGTGGAGTGCAATTCCTTTGCTACCGAAGACAATTTCACCTATAACGCGAGCACGGCGCATATGATCGTCAGAGGTAATCAAATAAACACCGTCAACTCCCCGAGTCTGTAAATCATCCACTAAAGTGGTGAAGTTAGTTACTGTATCTATTGCTCGACGGTCGATGTGTAAGCGGTTGCGATCGATCCCGGCTTTGGCAAAAATTTTCTGAGTGTACCATTCTGAACTACCCGAAGACACCCAAATATCTAGTCCTGGATGCTGCTGTGCTAGTCTTGCCGCAAACAATTCTCGCTTTTCGTCTCCTCCTAAGACAAAGATTGCTTCTGGTTGGACAAAATAACTTTTAATTTGCTTGTAGCCGCACAGGATTGAAACAGCTAAGATCGGCATTAACCACGGCAAAAATCTTACCTGAGAGTGCTTAGGTTTAGCAAATAAGTATCGCCGCTTACGGGCAGAAATCCTCAAAAACATGAGTCAAGGGATAGGTTTTTGTGCAAAAGTCCGACACTTGGGCTATGCCCTTGTTAATCAAGGTGTTTGACCAGTTACTGAATAGCTGAAGGCAAAACTGGTAGTTAGGTGAAAAATCATAATAATACCCACTAAACTATCATGCAGTTTGGTTTCTTTTTCAGATACCTTCAAGTTGATTCAGCATATTTTGGTAAGATTAATGATTCTGGACTAGGCTTTTGATTTACATCCATAAAAAAACCTAAACTTCGTGTAGCCTTTTCTGCCTGACTTCTTGGTAAAGAGCCGTGGATAGCAAATCCTTTGGTACTAAACCTCAGAAAGGCGAAATTTTTGGTTTCTCACTGGGGGAAAACTTCGTACTGAAGGCTGTCTCCGCAACGAGTTACTCAACTAGAGTAGTTATTCGGGGTTATTGATCAAAAACTCAGACGATTCTTTTAGGAGAATAGGTGCTGATTTTTTTTGCAGAATTTGATGTTACTTCTGTCAAAAAGCGTTCAACTTAAAGCAGCAATTGATTACCTATCAATTTACTCAAGATGAAGCCAATTGCTTCAAACTTTTATATTCTTACCAACTGAATGAACAAGAAGTTAGCAGACTTTGAGATTACTTTGGTGTCAGGCAACGGTCTTAAGTAAGCCAAGCCGATTACAGTCCCTGCATTAGTAAAGCTTCCCTCTACTCAGGCAATCTGTCAACAGAAAACACAGCAGTTTCAGAATTTGACTACTTTTGAGTAAAGCTTGATTAACTTTTAGCAGATGACCCTAATCAAAAAAAGTGGGAACGGGACTGGCCGGATTCGAACCGGCGACCTAGCGCTTCAGATTTGTGTGAGTTTCCTCACTCTCCGGACTATACCTTCACCATAACCTTGTTGATTTTAGGTGGTGGCCGTTATGTTTAAGGAGGTTTGTATTTTGTAAAGCATGCTTTCCTCGATGTAGGGACTAATAAAATCGAGGAATCTTTTCCCTTCTTTCGTCCCTAGGCGCAGACGGTACAAATCTTTGCTTTTACTTAGACCCCACTTAAATCCCCATACCTGCTGAAAATAAGCAACTATGATCTCATTTTCTTCTTTGGAGAGATAAGTATTGAGGTTAAAAGTCACAGCGTGAACCTTACCATCTTTTTTTTTGAAGGACTTAGAACCAGCATCCATGCACCAAATCGCTATTCCTTGAGGGGTCAAGAGGTTAAGAAACTTTCTCGTCACTGTTTTAGTTTGTGCTCGATATAGTTTCTTAACTAAAACCCGTGTCAGGGGTACTAACTTAGGTTCTAGGCGAAGCAGGTCATAGCCCTTTTTTGTTGGAGAGCGCCGAAAGCTTACTAATTTCCTGGTTATTTGCTCAAGAAGTGCTTTCTTAAACAAAACATACCCTTCTTGCTTAGATGAATGCTCGACGAAGAAGTTTTTTTTTCTTCTACTTGCATTACCTAAGAGCATGCCAACCAGAACACCACGTTGCTCTACTTTCGATGAGACATTGTAGTCCATCTTTTTTTGGCTCCCTAAACCAGTCTCTGCACCTTCTCTACTGGCGTCGAACCTTGGTTCTTGACGCTTGCATAGTAGAGCTTGGCTCAAGATTACCTTATCTGTTGCCAGACTTAGGCTTCCTTGAATTTGACCACATTCACTTGCAGAGTTTCCCCCGCAGTGCCCGATTGTTCAGGAGGCGCTTGCTCTATCCATCTGAGCCACAGCCCCAGATTACGCACTTTATTATAACTAAAGTCGCGGCCAAAACTATAAAACCCAGGGAAATTTAGCGCTAGCATCCCAAGGTTTTTGCCAAGGTCCGCCTCCTATTTCTAATCCACAGACAAAACTGCTTGCCGTCAGGATAGTTTTCAATTTTTCTACCCCTCGCTCTCGCAGTTCCAAGGTTAGTCTGCCTTGCATGGTGTCGCGACAAACGAAGTTTAAGCCTTGTTCTGTAGGTGCTCTCAGGGGTGTCCCTGGTTGGTCAGTAGTTCCCGTTAACTCCACTTCATAGTTGCTATTTCTGGCTTGCATTTGCCAACTACCCCAAGGCTGAATTTGCCAACTGACTTGTGAGTTCCAGGGTACGAATTCGTAGAACTTACCTTGGTAGTGGATGCCAATTAAGGCGGCAGACTCCTCCCACCACAACACTTCCCTTCTACCGCCGCCAGCAGTCAGGGCTAGGTCGGTTGTTTCTGAAAAACTATTGCAATTTAGCCAAAACCACTTTTGGGGAAAAGCCCGACCCCAGTTTTTTTCGCCATAGGCGGGAGCATCTGTAAATTCGTAGAGTTTGCCATTCCAATCAATCCAACCAGTTGCTAGACCGTGTGCCATCAAAATCTGCCATCCTGGTTCAAATATCGGCAAATAAGAGAGCCAGCCAGCAGTGGATTGCTGGGATGCACCGCGATCAGCCCAGCCATAGACAGGCTTGATTTCGTACTGCCAACGACAGTAGCGACCGCTGCCGGGATCGCGAATTATGCCTTGATTGCCAGTTGCTGTTGCTTGATAGCCTTCTGGGATGTGATGTGCAAACTTAGTAGGCTGGAGATATTGAGGCAGAATTGATAAGTCGGTTTTGCCCCAATGTCCCAAGGCTAAGAATTGCCGGGATGCCCAAAACTTTTCCACATCCGGAAAGGTACGCCAAAGATAACCATCATCAGGGCCAATAATTTGGGCAGCGCCACCACTATGGGGTTGACCACCGATGGGGTCATCGATGGAATACATAAAACCAAAGGTTTGACCACAAGCAGGTAAGGTAACGCGGTAGTACCACCCCTCGAAAAAACGATGGTCACTACCATCCCAGTGATATTCACTGTGGGGTGTTTGCAGAGGATGTCCCATAGATTCAACTTACTGACTCTTTCTCAGTATGAGCCATCTCTTTAATCTCAGACTTAAGCTTTCTTGCCAATTTGGTAAGCCGTTGTCTTTTTGATGATTTTATTATCCTGAGAGCCGAGCAAATTGAGACAATTTGGCATGGATGTTGCCTTTTTGCTATCAAGGAAAGGTGATTTTAGTTTAAAAAAAGATAAATATGGGTGGGGGCATTAGCAAGCTAACAGAAGGGCTACTTTCTCTGTTTCTCAAGTCTCAATGTCCCTTATGTAATCGCCCTGCGCAGGTCGAATTGTGTGAAGGCTGTCAACGGCAGTTACGACGCTGTAAGGTAGATACACTAAGCCTGAGTTGGCAAGGAAAGTTACCAGTGTTTGCTTGGGGTAGTTACGGCGGTGTCTTGAAACGTGCGATCGCTGCCTTAAAATACGAAAATCAACCCCAACTGGCGCGTCCCTTGGGTCATTGGTTAGGCGAGTCTTGGCTAAAATCAGCTGCTGCTGAGGGCGCCGGAAAATTGACGGTAGTACCCATTCCCATACACCCCAGTAAGCTACAAGTCAGAGGTTACAACCAAGCAGAACTGATTGCCCAAAGTTTTTGCCAGTTTACAGGCTACAAGCAGCAACCACGGCTCTTAGCGAGAGTCCGCGCTACTGAAGCACAATTTGGTCTGTCGGTGCGAGAACGTCAGCAAAACCTGGTGGATGCTTTTGTCGTTGGCAAAAGCTTTCTGGGCCGTTCACCAATTTCTCCTGTGCTGCTGGTTGATGATATTTATACTAGTGGTGCTACTGTCCGTGAGGCTGCCCAAACTCTAAATAGACAGGGAATAGGAGTACATGGGGTAGTGGCGGTTGCCATGTCTCGAAAGTAAACTTGTTGCCAAAATCACCTCCTTTTGTTTGAACTAAGGGTATATTTTCCCTTTTTTCATACTTTCTTTAGGGTCATGCCTATTTTTTCCAAATCACCAATAGAACACCACAGACAATCAAACCTAAACCGATAGCACGGTTTAAGGAAATGGCTTCTCGAAAGAAAAAATAGCCCATAATTACGGAGAATACGTAAATTAGAGAAGCGGCTGGAGCTGCTACGCTGAGATTAACCCGCGTCAGTACCAAAATGTAGGCAACTGCCCCTACACCGTAGCAGCAGAGACCGGCAACTAGTGCTGGTGTCGTGAGCATCCCGAAAATATGACCCAGCCAATTAGTGGCATTAACTTTTCCTAGCTGTAGCGCCCCAGTTTTGAGCAAAAATTGCCCTGTAACACTGGTTAATATTGAAATTAGGAAAATCCCAAATTCTGGTAAGGTCACGAAAGATCCGAGGATTACGATTTGTTTAGTCTCCTAGTTTACAGCCATCGAAGACTCAACCAGGATTAACTCATACAATAGCGTCCGTAAATTTAATTTAGGTGATTATGAATAGAGTCATTCCGTCTCCCTATACTGAAGAGCAAATTTCAGCTTGGCTGCGTGGTTTGTTCACCGTTGCTTGGGCAGATGGTCATTTTGATCCCGAAGAGCAAGAGGTGCTTGCCCAGCTCACTAAAGAAGAACTAGCTCCAGCCAATGATTTACAATCTCTCAATCAGCCAATTAGTGCTCAAGAACTGGCAGAAGCTTTAGGAAAAGACGCGGAAACAGCAGAGAATTTTTTACGAACTGCTGTGATGGTGGCATTAGCAGATGGTGTCTACTCTCCCACAGAAGCTGAGGTTCTCGATCAGTTTTGCGAAGCACTAGGACTCAATGGTGAGGCCCTTGAGGCACTGCGACTGACCATGTACGATAGTCAGTTGGTTGAGCAGTCTGATGCTGCTGATCAATTGGCTCAGGAACCAGGAAGCTCTCCTCACCCTCACTCTGATGTATTGCAACCTGTGCGACACTGGTTGGATGGCATGGAAGTTGAAGATCCACGGGTGGCAAGATTTATCTGTAAGATGATTCCTGCTCAATGCCCGTTTGAACGTGATGTTAAGCTCTTTGGTCGCAAAATTGTCCACATTCCAGCGATGTGTAAGATCAATCCCCTCTATGATCAGTTAGTGGGCTTGCGCTTCCGGGCTTTGTCTTACTTAGCGGATGTGGAAGGTGAGGATGTCTCAGAATATTGTTAGTCATTGATGATTGGTTGTTTGCTGTTAATCATGGCGAGCAACCCAGGACAAAGAAGCAAATATGCAATTTATTGACCAAGCAGAAATTGAAGTTACAGCCGGTAACGGCGGCGACGGTATAGTAGCATTTCGCCGAGAGAAGTACGTGCCAGCGGGAGGGCCCGCTGGCGGTAATGGGGGTAAAGGCGGTGATGTGATTTTTGTTGCCGTAGAACACCTGCAAACGTTGCTTGATTTCAGGTACGCCCACCACTTTCATGCCGAGAATGGCAAGCGGGGAGGGCCCAATAATCGAACTGGGGCAAGTGCGCAGGATCTAATTATCGAAGTTCCTTGTGGTACTGCCGTTCATAATACTGAAACTGATGAAATACTAGGGGACTTGGTAAAACCAGGGCAAGTTTTTTGTGCAGCTAAGGGCGGTAAGGGCGGGCTGGGGAACAGGTGTTTCCTAAGCAATCATAATCGAGCACCAGAATATGCCTTACCAGGACGACCAGGAGAGCATCTTAACCTGCGCTTGGAGTTGAAGCTGTTAGCTGAAGTGGGCATTATTGGTTTACCGAATGCGGGTAAGTCTACTTTGATTTCGGCTGTTTCAGCAGCAAGACCGAAGATTGCAGATTATCCTTTTACTACTTTGGTGCCGAATTTGGGCGTAGTACGTAAACCGACTGGTGATGGTACAGTTTTTGCAGATATTCCTGGGCTGATTTCTGGGGCGCACCTAGGAACAGGGTTGGGTCATGATTTTTTGCGTCATATCGAACGCACTCGCCTACTACTACATCTGATTGATGCCACTGATGTTGATCCCATCGCTAACTATCAGACAATTCAACAGGAATTAGATGCTTATGGGCGAGGTTTGGCAAATCGTCCTCAAATTCTGGCCCTCAATAAAGTAGATGCGGCTGATGCAGAGGAGGTAGAGACTTTAGCTTACCAATTGAGTCAGTTGACTCAGGTGCCAGTTTTCCAGATTTCGGCAGTTACCCAGCTAGGATTAGATGCCCTGCTGCAAAAAATCTGGCAGTCCCTTGACCAGTTAACCTCAACTGAGTTAGAGATGATCGGAGGACTTTAAGGGGGCAGGTAAGTTCTCTAAATAGGCTTGGGTACTCCTTCCGAGGGTTTTAACCCTCGGTTGCCTGTCTTGAGAGCAGTGCTAGTTTCCCTTTCAGAATTTAATTAAAAGTCACTTCAAAGTTGAGAAGGCTGGTGAGTGTAGCCGTGCTACCAGAAGGCACCAAGTTGGTACTAGGAGTAGCGCGGGGTGGCTGGAAATAATCGTAGGCTGCACCGGAAATTTGGCGGATCAGCTCTTCGGCACTGGGATCGTTGCGGGGGCGTTTGACGATAACCGCCACAATGTAACGCTTACCAGTAGGCATATCCACTAAACCAACATCGGCGATTACTGAGCCAATATTACCAGTTTTATGGGCAATAACCGCATCAGCACCCAGTCCTTTGGGCAGGAGGGAGTCATTTTTAGTTTGCTGCATGATATCCAGCAAGCGATCGCGCGATCGCAAAGACAATAACTTCCCTTGGTTGACAATTGACATCAAATAAGCCATATCTTTGGGGCTGGTGGTATTTGTCCCTTGTATATCTGGCAGAGGGCTTTGAATTGCTGTTGTGGTCAAGCCCCAAGACAAGAACTGCTGATTAAGTAACTCTGTACCACCGAGGCGATTGATAATCATATTAGTGGCAGTATTATCACTAATCGTAATCATCTTCTCAATCACTTCCAGAGCTGTATACTGTGTTCCCGGCTTTTGGTACTGTAAATCTCCGGAACCATCAGCAATCGCTTCTTGCTGTAAGGTGAGCAGTTCATCTAGGCGTACCACTCCAGCATCAACAGCCTGAAAGAAAGCTACCAAAACGGGAACTTTAATGGTGCTGGCGGCGGCAAAAGTGGAGTTGCTATTAATTTCAAGATAGGCGCCAGTATCCAGATCGAGAACGAAGACTCCAGGTTCCAAGGCAGGGTTTTGCGCCATGAGAGTCTGGATTTGTGCTTTCAATGGGGAGATTTCTTGTCGCAGCGCCAAGGGCGTGGAATTACTAACACTCCCAGGACTCTCCTGAACCTGAGAGTTGGGGGTATCATTTGCCTTCAGTGATGTTTGAGTTGCTGGATTCAAGGCAGACAATACTGTCCCCACAATGGTGCTAATGCCAATTCCCACAACTAACAAGCGCAGTATATATCCCAGTAAACTAGGGGGACGTTCTTGTCTACGGCGGGATCTGCGACTTTTCTTCGTCCGGGGGGATGGGGAGCCAAAGCCTGAATTCACCTGTCTACTAGTTTGGTGACCTGCTTGAGCAGTTGCTCTGGGGACTGAATCAGCAGTATTGGATGACCTTTGGCGGTTACGACGCATTTTCTCCGAGTTGGTCAACGGCTGGGAACGCCTGGGATCGAGCTTCTCGGAAAAAATACGCCTCTTACGTCCTTGAGCCATATGGGAATTTTCACGAATCCTTGCTGGATCGACTGCACGGACTTTTGGTCGATTTGGGTCGATTGGAGCCGGTGGCAGCGGTCTGAGCAGACGAGGAGGGATATTGGCAGCAGTTGGAGGTTCCGTGTTTTGAGGTGTTAGCTTTTTGGGGAGTATGGGTTGCACTCTTTCTCCAGAAGCCTGGTTCTGCTGTTGATAGCGCCGACTTCTCACCTCCGGTCTTGGCTGCTGTTTTTGGTGGTTTCGACGCTGAAGAGAACGAGGATCAATTGGCTCCACTCGCTGTTCTCCTGGCAATTTTTTAGACTGACGCCGCTTGTCCATAGACGCTGCCACCGATGAAACCTCCCAAAATTAATGTTTAGCGAAAAAGTCGAAAGCCTCCTCATCAATCAAGAGCTAGACTCGAATAGATAGACAGAGAATTCTGCCTCCTAGACGTTATGCAAATTCTCAACCGCCAAAGAGCTTGAGATCAAGCTGGCATGTTAGCAAAATTGCCAAATGTTGGCAACACTAAAGCACGTCAACGACAAAAGTACAGTAATCTGACATCTCGTGTAAATAAAAGTTCCTTTTTTATCTCATTCAACGAGAAGACTGGCTAACACTGCTGAGATTTTATCGCCCATTCCATCTGACGCAAAATCCCTCGGAGCATAGCAACCTCTTCCGGAGTCGGCGTTGCGCGATTGAACAGACGCCGGAATTTTTCCATACGTGCTGCGGCAGTATGGGGATAGAGGTAGCCGATGTTCAATAACAGAGCTTCTAGGTGTTCGTAGTACCCTTCTAGTACTTCTAAAGGTGCAGCTTCGGCAGAGTGGTCAGTAATCTGACTAGTAACTGGTGTTGGCTGCTGACTAGTTGTATAAAGCTCATAACAGCAAACAGCGACTGCCTGAGCAAGGTTTAAAGAAGGATACTCGGCACTAGAAGGAATGCAGACAAATCGCTGAGCATAATTTAGCTCAAGGTTGCTCAATCCCCGATCTTCTGGACCAAAAATTAAGGCAGAGGTTACCGATTCCTCTACTAACCAGGGCAGTAATGCTCTAGGTTCTTCTAGGGGAGTCGGTAAAGTACGAACACGGGCAGTCGTCGCGATTGCTCTTTGACACCCTGTCAATGCCTCTGGTAACGTCTCAACCTGCTGGGCAGTTTCTAAGATATCTACTCCATGTACTGCCATCTGTCGGGCTTCGGCTCCCAATGGGTCACACTGAGGATTCACCAGCACTAGTTGTTGCAGCGCCATATTTTTCATCACACGCGCCACTGAACCCACATTTAAAGGGCCAGCCGGTTCTACTAAAATAATTTTGACTCTATGTAAACTCATTCTCGGTCTTTTGCTCAGAAAGATCCTCTGCTGGGATCAAGTTATGAGATTTTTTACTTGCTTGACTACCTCAGAATCCCACAATTTTTTTTGTTGGGAGTGCCAAAATTAAATGGTTAATCTATATGTTGTCAACCTAGCATGGCAAGAGCGCGCTCTAAATCTAATCTGCCGACTAAAGTTTGTTCTGTCTGTGAACGCCCTTTCAGTTGGCGCAAAAAATGGGCTGATTGCTGGGATGATGTGAAATTCTGCTCAGAACGCTGCCGCAGGCGTAAATCCCAAGTCAATAGCTAAAGAAAACAAGGCAGTTAGCAATTAGCAATTAGCAAAATCATGTCAGTGAATCAGGTACAACCCAAACTTATCATCCACGGCGGTGCTGGTAGTTCGATCAAAGGTAAAGAGGGAGTAGAGGCGGTGCGCCAATCGCTCCACAAAGTAATTGAGGCAGTTTATTCTTTGTTATTGACTGGTGTCCCTGCCTCAGAAGCAGTAATTGTTGGCTGTAAACTGCTCGAAGATGAACCCCGTTTTAATGCCGGAACTGGTTCAGTGCTGCAATCGGATGGACAAATCCGCATGAGTGCCGCTTTGATGGACGGCAAGTTGCAGCGCTTTTCTGGTGTGATTAACGTCTCACGAGTACAAAACCCAATTGAGCTAGCAAACGTATTGCAAGATTCAGCCGACAGGGTGTTATCTGACTTCGGAACAGCGGAACTACTACGAGAAATTAATGCTCCGGTTTACAATCCCATGACTGACATTAGGTTGCAGGAGTGGATGCAGGAGAGGCAAGAGAATTTCACTAAGGCAATGGCGGGAGTGGTTGCGGAAAAACCACTGGTTACCTCTTCTGAGGCGGGACGTGGCACGATTGGTGTTGTGGCTCTAGATACTCAGGGAAATTTAGCAGCAGGTACTTCCACTGGCGGCAAGGGTTTTGAACGCATTGGTCGCGTTAGTGACTCTGCTATGCCAGCAGGGAACTATGCTGCTAGTAAGGCGGCAGTTAGCTGTACTGGCATTGGGGAAGATATTATCGATGAGTGTTTAGCAGCGCGGATTGTGGTGCGCGTCACGGATGGTTTATCTTTAGCTGAAGCGATGCAGCGTTCTTTTGCCGAAGCCAAGGAACATCAGCGAGATTTGGGAGCAATTGCCATTGACGAGACAGGTGTGATCTCCTGGGGAAAAACTAGTGAAGTGATTTTGGCTGCTTATCACACTGGTGAGCAGATCGGAGATACTGTGGAATGGACAGGAGAGGATTTAATTGGCTTAGCTTCGGCAAAAATTAGCGGCTGATCTTGTGTTGTGGTTATTCCAGAGGCTATTGGCGGCATTTGGTACACCAAGAAGTGATACTCATCGGCGTACCCCTGATGGTGCTTGGGGTAATCATTTTCGAGTAATCACCACAATTGTCGCAGTTCTTGCCAAGTGAACCAGTTAGCGGTAACTGATCAATTATCCACCGTAATCACGGCGCTGATCTTGATCCAGCACCGTGATTACGGTCTTTGCAGCCTCTATTTTTATAAGGGGAGAGAGAATCCTCAGCAGGTTAGGTTAGTTGAGTCAAATGCTCACCTACACGCAAAGCATTGGCAATGATCGTCAAAGCCGGACTCACACCAGAACTCGATGGTAAGAAGCTACCATCAACAACATATAAATTATCAACATCATGAGTGCGGCAGTTGATGTCTAACACTGAAGTCTGCGGATCTTCTCCAAAACAGCAAGTACCGCACTGATTCGCCACAACTTGAATTGGGACTTCGCCACGGGGATAAACGCCACTGGATGGCAAGACAGATTGTTCGCTGTTTTTTTCTATAGCTTTCAGTACTTCCATCCAGCGATAAATCAGGCGATCATGGGCTTCGGTGTTGTTGGGAGTGTAATCTAAATAAAGTTTATTTCCCTCAACTCGTACCCGGTTGTTAGGATCGGGCAACGCTTCCGTCTGTACCCACCAACCAATTGAGCGCACGGCCAACTGCTTTAAACCAAACCCAGGCATCGCTTTTGCCAATACCGATAAAATCGGTGGAGATTCGGCAAAAGTTACATCTTGCAGTAATCCCCCCGTATTCTCAATGTGGCCCATGGGATAGGGGAAATTCTCATCCCCCCAGTAAAAATCATTGATACTGATCGTGCGGGGAAACTTGCCGGAATTAGCGGTTGCACTCAGTTGTACTACCGCCGACATCTGATGTCTCATCAGGTTCCGTCCCACCAAATCCGAACTATTGGCTAGTCCGTTGGGATGTTTTTCATTGGCAGAACGCAGTAGCAGTGCTGCGGAGTTGACTGCCCCACAGGAAAGCACTACAGTATCAGACGAAAATAAGTAAGATTGCCCAGCAATTTCTGCCTCCACCGCTTTAACAGTTCGCCCTGACGAGTTGGTGTGCAAGCAAACGACTTTGGCAGAGGTTTTCAGTGTCACATTGGGGAACTTCAGGGCTGGAGTGATACCAAATACCTCAGAATCCCCTGTTGGGTCATCATCTTGGCGGGTTAGGGTTAAGGGTAACGTTGCTGGATGTAAACCCTGCTTGGCGATCGCAACTGCAACCTCCTGCATTTTTGGTTCATTATCAATCGCCGGATAGGGATAATCGGCACTCCGTGGTGGTTCAGTCGGGTCGTCTGCTGCCTTACCATGAACCTTGTAAAGCTGTTCTGCTTCTGTGTAATAAGGTTCAAAGTCTTGGTATTTGAGACACCATTCTGGAGAAACACCTTCTTGATGTTTAACCACCTCAAAATCCCGTTCTCGCATTCTCAGTAGCGCCGCAGCGTAGATTTTGGTATTTCCACCAACGGCGTAATTAGTCTGCGGAGAAAAGGATTCCCCATTGTTGTCATACCACTGTTCGGGGGCGTGATATCGCTCTCTTTTAAAAACATCAACGTTGCTTCTATTTTGCTCCTCTAGGGGCATAAAATCACCCCGTTCTAAGACGAGAATTTTCTTCCCCGTCGGAGCAAGTTTATTAGCTAAAGTCCCTCCTCCTGCCCCTGTCCCGACGATAATTACGTCGTAATATTGGTCATCAATAATCATCAGAATACCTTCACTTTTAACTCACTGCCAGACATAAAGGAGAACAAACAAAATAATCCAGATTACATCAACAAAGTGCCAAAATAGTGACGTGGCAGCGACACCAAATTCTCCACCATCGTAGTTACCTGGAATAAAGGATCGCACCAACATCAACGACTGCAATAAGACCCCTGTAAGTACGTGCAAGCCGTGAAACCCGGTAAGTAGATAAAAAGTGCCACCAAACAAACCGGAAGTAAAGCCAAATTCAAGACCACTCCATTCCACGGCCTGACCGTATAAAAAGTAGGAACCCATTGCCATGGTCAGCAACCAAAAAGCACGGAATCCCCAAAGATTTTTATCGTGGAGAAATCGTTCGGCAATGTAAATGACAAAACTGCTAGAAACCAAGATGACGGTGTTAATAGCAGGTTCTTTAACTTCTAACCCCGATACCCCCGGTGGTAGCCAGTCTACAGTACTAGTTTTATAGATAATGTATCCGGCAAAAAAACTGAGGAAAATGACACTTTCTGACAAGAGAAATATGATGAAGCCAAACATACTATTGCCAGCTTCATCATGGGTATGTTCGGCTGCATGAGCAGCAGGAGATACCTGTTCAGACTTTAAAGAACTATCAACATTAGTTGTGCTCACTTTCTACCTCCAAAGCATTAATATTGGCAACTAGGGGTTCTTGCTTGCCGTAGCCATAGGGTTCAGCCACAACGATGGGGATTTCTTCAAAGTTCTCGTGGGGTGGTGGTGAAGATACTAACCACTCCAAGCCAATTGCCCGCCAAGGATTAGCAGGTGCTTTCTCTCCCTGTACCCAAGAACTAACCATATTGAGAATGAAGGGTAGAGTAGACATTCCTAGCAGAAAAGCCCCTAAACTAGCGATCACATTCCAAAAAGCGAACTCTGGATCATAAGAAGCAACTCGACGGGGCATTCCCTGTAATCCCAAGGGATGCATGGGGAAAAAATTCAGGTTGGCACCAATAAAGGTTAGGGCAAAGTGCAGCTTTCCTAATCCCTCGTAATACATGCGCCCTGTCATCTTAGGAAACCAATGGTAAATCGCAGCATAGATGCCCATTACCACAGCGCCGTAGATGACGTAGTGAAAGTGACCAACCACAAAATAGGTGTTGTTGACATGAATATCAACAGGTACAGCCGACAGCATAATGCCCGTAATGCCGGAAAACACGAACATGACTAGACCACCTAAGGCAAACAACATGGCTGTATTTAAGCGCAGTTTGCCGCCCCAAACCGTTGCCACCCAGGCAAAGACTTTGATTCCTGTCGGTACAGAAATCAACATGGTAGAGAACATAAACAGCATCCGCATCCATCCCGGCGTACCACTAGCAAACATATGGTGTACCCAGACGACGGCGCTCAACGTGACGATAATCAGTGAGGAAACGGCGACGACTTTGTAGCCAAATAACGGCTTGCGAGCATAAACGGGCAGGAGTTCTGAGAAAATGCCAAAAATAGGCAGAATAATTACATAAACGGCCGGATGGGAATAGAACCAAAAGAAGTGCTGAAACAGAACTGGCTGACCCCCAGTGGCTGGGTCAAAAAAGGTTGTCCCCACCGTTAGATCACACATCAGCATAACGGCCCCTGCGGTGAGGGCGGGTAAACCAAATAACTGAATAATTTGAGCGCTGAGTACAGTCCAGACGAAGATGGGCATACGGAAAAAGGTCATTCCCGGTGCTCGCATCCGAATAATGGTGGTGACAATATTGACGGCCCCCATAATGGACGATACCCCCGACAGGGCCACTGCTAACAACCAGAGGAATTGACCGTTAATCAAATTGCCTGTAGGATTTTGCAGACTCGCGGGCGGGTAAGACCACCAACCTGTCTGGGCTGGGCCGCCGGGAACCAAAAAGCTGGCCATCAAAATGGTGCCAAAGACAGGCACCATCCAAAAGGCAGCGGCATTCGGGCGAGGGAATGCCATATCTCGCGCCCCAATCATCAGGGGTACTAGATAGTTAGCCAAGCCTGCGAGCACGGGAAACGTCCACAGAAAGAGCATTACCGTGCCATGCATGGTAAACATGGCATTGTAGACGGTGCGATCTACTAAATCGGCTTCCGGGGTAATTAGTTCGCCTCGAATAATCATGGCGAAGATGCCACCGATTAGAAAAAAGAAAAAGGCGGTAACTATATATTGAATGCCAATTACTTTGTGATCGGTACTGAAGCTAAAGAAGCGTTTCCAGTTCTCTGGCGCACCGGGAAGCGGTTGTTCAGTCTTAGAAGCGATCGCTTGATCAGAAAGATTAATCATGAAGACTTATCCTGAGAACTAGAGTAGTTAACAATGGGGGGTGAAGCAGGGACAACGGTTTTCCAACCTGGCTTTATGGCTTTTTCTGAGGCTTTGGTGTATTCCTCAAAGGCCGGATTAAATGCTGCTTTTGGGGTTTGATTTGCTGCTTTAGCTAGCCATTGCTGATAGGCTTCTGGCGACTCTACTACTACGTCTGCTTGCATAGAGGCGAAGTAAGTCCCGCTGTATTGAGAGTCCCGCAGGCGATATTTTCCTTCGCGAATCGGGGTGAATTCAAAATTAATCGGTTGATTGGGGATGATGTCTTGTTTGAGACGAAAGGCAGGGATGTAAAAGCCATGAATCACGTCTTCCGACTTGAGTACCAACTTCACCCGTTTGAGCTTGGGTAAATGTAGTTCGGTACTGGTAACATTTTGCTCAGGATAGTGGAATTCCCATGCCCACTGGCGAGATAGAACTTCAATGGGTTCCATCGACTCCATTGATTTGGTCTGATCATTGATTGGTGCCGCCTCGGCTGTTGGCATACTCAGATGAATATGTTCCATGGGGCCGAGTATCGACATTTGGTCGTAGATTTGGTAGCTATAGGTCGCAATCCAAATTACTAAGGCAAAGGGAATTGCTGTCCAGACAATTTCTAGGGTGACATTTCCTTCAATATGCGGGCCGTCACTAAGGTCATATTTGCCTGTCCGTTGGAAAATTACGGAATAGGTTAAGACTCCTACCACACCGAGAAAAATGAAAGTTCCCAGGGTGACTAAAAAGCTAAATAAATCATCAATCAGCTTCGATTCAGCCGAGGCTTGGGGTGGAAACCAGGAGTAAGCCTGTTGTCCCATCCAGAGACTGATTGCAGCAAGGGCGATCGCGCTAGCAATCAGGGTCAAAATTATGCGAAGTTTCATCGGTTCCCTTACTTCAAAAATACATTCGGATTTTCACCCAACCTCAACAGGCGATCGGCGCTAATATGAACGCCAAAATCAGCCGCTAGTTGTGCTCCTAAAGTGCCGTGGAGGAACATCAGGGCGAAAATTCCTAGTCCAACTAACAGATAACTCCACTGCACTTGTCGTGTCATATCCTTGCGCCAGAGAAAACGCTGGAAACCTCTCCATATTGCCATTGAGACAATAAGGGCTAAGAGAAGGACACCGCCTACTCCATGCCAAAGCATGGTTTCCATTGCTTGCAATCCCCAGGCACTCTTAACATCGGCGGGTGGATCTGCCAGCAAAATTTCGTAAAATCCTGCTGCTACTGTAAAGAAGGTGATGATGGCTGCTGCCATCATGTTGTACCAGCCAACATCATAGAAACTAGAACGGGTGGCGGGAATTGCCAGAAACTTGAAGACGGGTTTTTCTAGGGGGAAGAAAACCCCAACCATGTCAAAGGCGATCGCGGCGATAAACAGCCCCAAGGTAAGATGCACCAAGTTAGGGTGAATGGGGATGGAGTAGGGCAACCCATTGGCCCCTAGTTGCCCCTCTAATTGGTCAATCAGTTCTAAACTCATTACAATACTCCTTCCCGAACTGCTTCTACCACTTGCACGGTATGCAACCCGTAGATCCAAACCAGCTTATCGCCAAGATAGATTTGGAAAAAAACCACACTCGTCAATAGCACACTCATTCCTAGATAGGGTATTGGCAATTGCTTCGGGTTACGGGAACGAAGTACGTAACGCCATCCGGTAATTCCGGCAATAATTCCCGAAAGTGACCAGCCAATTAGTGTATGTAAGTTCAGCGTTGACTCTACTACTTCATAGGGCTCTGCTAAACCGGCTTCAATTTGCCCGAAAATAATAGCGATAAAGACGGAAATTGTCGCAAAGAACATATTCCACCAACTCACTTCGTATAAACGAGGATTACGAGTCAAATAGCCTACTAAATCGCATAAAAAAGCAAATAACACCATCGCGATTACAAAATGAACCACGATGGGATGCATTGTGTCGGGATAGGGTAAATTATGGTCATTAAGGGGTGGAAGATATTCAAACACAGTGCTTTCCCAGTAGCTTGCTTACTCTTAATAGAGCTTAACAAATAGCCAATCGGGACAATTGTATTTTTGGTTTCAGAAACTCTAATTTCCTGGAATATTTAAGTATTTTTTTACTATATTTCAGTATTTTTTTACTAGATGAACGCTTGAGAGTATGTCTTTTGACAAAAAGCAAAACATCCTTTATTAATTGAGTAGACAATGATATAATTATTTCCGTTTATCTAATTGAATTGCTTAAGATAAAAGCTGTCGCTGAACAAGCATTGTCGCTGACCATTTAGTTTCGTCAAGCCCAGCGAAAGCTTCGCAACTTTTTGGAGATGGCTGATCAGAAAATAGCCACAAGTGTACGAGAGATCAACAGAGATACTCTTAGGATTTAACGGGGATGGCTTTGCTAAGGTAAAGGCTCAAAAATAAAAGGGAAAGGAAGTCGGAGGTGCAGATACTTGCTCCTTTCCCTACTGCAGAACTAGGAGATAATTAACTAGATGGTTTATTTTTCTGGGACTTTAAGCGCCAACCAGGCTTAACTACTTGATGCCCACGAGCAACTACCAAGCTATCATCAGAGACATCTTCTGTGACCACGGAACCAGCCGCAACCGTGACATCTTCTCCCAGGGTTACTGGTGCAACTAACACGCTATTAGAACCAGTCTTACTGCGATCGCCAATATGGGTAGGATGTTTATTAACACCGTCATAATTAGCCGTAATTGTCCCAGCGCCAATATTGACTTGATTTCCTAAGATGGCATCTCCTAAATAAGAGAGGTGAGAAACCTTAGTGTTTTTGCCTAACTTAGCATTTTTTAGTTCCACAAAGTTACCAATGCGGCAAGATTCTCCTACTACTGCATGACCCCTGAGATGAGCGTACGGACCAATTTGAGTGCCGTCTTTAACCACGGATTCACTGACTACCGAATACAGCGCCGTCACATTCTCCCCTAATTGGCTGTTTTCAATCAGACTACCTGGTCCAATGCGACTACCAGAACCAATTATAGTATTGCCCCGCAAATGAGTTTGGGGTTCAATAATTACATCTGGCTGCAATTCCACTGTGTCATCAATCGTAATACTTGCCGGGTTAATTAAGGTCACCCCGGCCCTCATCCACCCATCCTTGACTCGTGTTTGCAAAATCTCATAGGCTGTTGCCATTTGTTTGCGGTCATTAATACCGAGAATTTCCTGGTAATCTTCAACATCTACCGCCATCACTGGCGCGAGGTAGTTAACTGTGTCTGTGAGGTAATACTCCTTTTGGTCATTGTTCGTCTTTAATTGGGGCAGTACTTCTGCTAATTGCGACCAATTAAAGCAATAAATACCAGAATTAACGCGGCGATTTTGCTTTTGATCTGTTGTACAATCACGGTCTTCAACAATCTGCTTGAGTAGATTCTGACCATCACAAAAAACGCGCCCGTAGCCTTGAGGATTAGGCATTTGAGCCGTGATCACTGTTGCGGCATTTTGGTGAGTCTGATGAGTCTCCAACAATCCGCGAAGAGTACTCTCTCGTAATAGGGGTACATCTCCATACAATACCAACAAATCCTCAGTGAATCCTTTTAGATAAGGCATCACTTGTTGGACAGCATGACCTGTACCTAGTTGCTCAGTTTGTTCAATAAACTCAATGGCTGAGTAAGCCTCCAAAGATTTTTGTACTTGTTCACCCTGGTAACCAACAATTACGAAAAGCCGTGAAGGTTCGATTGAAAGACAATTTTTAATAACTCGTTCGATAAGGGAAAGTGAACCCAATTTATGACATACCTTGGGCAGGTCAGATTTCATTCGAGTCCCACGACCCGCTGCTAGAATCGCTATTGCCACCATGATTAGCTATCAGCTTTGTGCTATTTTGTGCTACCAACTTTCAGATTTTTGTGCCCACTGATGATCACAAGATCTAATTCAGTGTGCCAAAATCTCTGTCAAATGTATCGGATTTAGAGCCGATCATCCCAGAAATCTGTAGGTTGACCTAAGATTTCCTAGCTAGAGTTTAACCAACGCTTTTTCCAGTGAGAAGTCGGCTCTAAACAAGATGCTTCTCGTTCAAGGCAACGCCGTTGTAAAATAATTGGGGCAGAGTCACCCAAGTCGGGGTCACGGTAGGGAACAGCCGCACGGGTTTGCAAATGTTCCAGCGCTCGCACTGACAAAGGTGGTAAGTCAACAGCACTAAAACTACCGACAGTTCCCGGTTGCCTGCCTCCTACCTTTGGGGTTTCGCCCATCTTCAGTCCAGTTGCCAGAAAGGCTATTCGTACTGCTGCTGCACAGGAATAGGTCGCAACTATCCCTTCTCTAGCACAACAGCTAGCTAAACGGTGAATAAATTCCATTGTCCACAACTGAGGAGAGCGAGGCGGAGAAAAAGGGTCGAGAAAAATGGCATCTGCTTGCCACTGCGATTGTTGCAACTGTTGAATCCTTATCCTGGCGTCGCCGAGATAAAGTCGGGCGTGCAGTCGCTCAGTTTTAACCTCAAGAGAAGTTCCCAGAACTTTCAGCAGTTGCGGGATAGGCTGACTCCAGCTATCCAGTAAACCATGGGCGATCGCTGCTTGGGGTACAGCTTGCTCTAATTCCAGGGCAACTAACTCAACACAGCAGTTAGGATTGGTCTGCCAAATCACCTCAAGAGCCGCTGCGCTATTGTACCCTAGACCATAGCAGACATCAAGAATACGCAGTGTCGGCTGTTGCCCTCTTTGGGCTAACTGACAGGGCGCAACAAACTTTAGCAAAGCTTCAGCTTTGGCTCCTTGTCTACTATGAAACGATTCACCCATTTCTTCAGAAAAGAAAGTGAATGAGCCATCGGCTGTTAGCTGTGGCGTAAAAACATCAGTGTCTGGCATCAAGCAAGCTGGAAACAGGGGTGCTAATCAAAAGTCTGCTTTTTACGCTCTGCTGCCTATCCCAGTCTCATAATTAATAGTAAGGGAAAGCATGAGGGTGAGCAGATGGAAAAAAAATGGCTAAGATCTTGTCGTAGATTTAGGAGGTTTGGCGATCAGCCCTTAGAGTCTATCAAAACAATCCTCAACATCCTGACGAGTATTATTAAGTACCTGCCTTTAGCTGCATATTCTGCGGTAAAAAGCTTTTTTCGTGGTGTTCCTCGGTGCCAATCCCTACTCCATGGGGCGGCTCAACTTTTATTTAAGAGTAACCACGCTAAGCTAAAAATCAGTATTATTTACGTTTTACTGTTTACTTTCACCTTCTTGTCAGCCGCCGTTGCTCAGTTACCAACAAGCAACACAACCTACTCAACCACTGCCAAGATATCGACTAACCCTCAATCCTTGGTAGAGCAGGGTAAAGCTTTCTACGATGCGGGAAACTTCACTGAAGCTGCCGTAAGTTTACAACAAGCCGCTGACGCCTTCAAAACCCAGGGGGATTACCGGCGACAGGCAATGTCTTTGAGTAATCTCTCTTTAGCTTATCAGCAACTAGGAAAATGGACTGAAGCTGAACAAGCGATCACTGAGAGCTTACAACTCTTAGAAAATAGCACCACAAGCGCTGACTGGAAACTCCAAGGCGCAGCCTTAGATATTCAAGGACAACTGCACTTAGCTCAAGGGAAACCTGTATTGGCTGGGGAAAGCTGGAAAGAGGCAGCTAGCAGCTACACCAAAGCCGGGGATGAGCAGGGTGTACTCCGTAGCCAAATTAACCAAACTCAAGCCCAGCAAGTCTCAGGAATGTACCGCAGCGCCTTGAAAACTCTGCAACAGGTAAACACAACTTTGCAGCAACAGCCAAATTCTCAGCTTAAGGCGACTGCACTACGTAGTCTTGGTAATACCCAGCGCCTAGTGGGTAATATTAAACAATCCCGAGAGGTTTTGTTACAAAGTTTGGCTGTTGCCGAGGCAGTACAATCTCCCCAAGACATCAGTGCAACTCTATTAAGTTTGGGCAACACGGCTAGAACTCAAGGGGATAATTCAGCCGCTCTAGATTATTACCACAGAGCAGCAAACGCAGCCTCAAATATACCAACTACCAAAATTAAGGCCCAGCTTAATCAGCTTAGCCTCCTGCTCGAAACCTCACCAGGGTCAACCGATCAGCAATTAGTTTCCCAAATTACAGCACAGTTGGCACAACTGCCTCCTTCTCGTACCTCAGTGGAAGCTCGAATTAATTTAGCTCATTCCCTGATGCAATGGCAGAGTGAGACAAAGGAACATCTGCCAGAAATTGTCGAGCAACTGAGGACAGCAATACAACAAGCGAGAAGTATTAATGACCCCAGGGCCGAATCTCAAGCTCTTGGTCAGTTAGGTACTTTGTATGAACAAAATCAGCAATTAAGTACTGCTCAAGAGTTGACTGAGCAAGCCTTGTTGCTGGTTGAGTCAATTCACGCCCCAGAAATTGCCTACGTCTGGCAATGGCAATTGGGACGGCTCCTGAAAGCTCAAGGAGAAACAACGGGAGCGATTGCCGCTTACACTACGGCGGTGAAAACCCTACAGTCTTTACGTAGTGACTTAGCTAATATTAACCCTGATGTCCAATTTTCTTTCCGGGAAAGTGTTGAGCCAGTTTATCGCGAACTAGTTGGATTACTCTTACAAGCCCCAGATACTCAAACCAGTCAAAGCAATTTAATCCAAGCTCGTCAAGTTCTTGAGTCTCTCCAACAAGCAGAACTAGTCAACTTCTTTAGGGAAGACTGCTTAAATAGCACTGCCATTCAGATTGACGACGTTGACAAAAGAGCCGCCATACTATATCCAATTGTTTTAAAAGACCGTTTAGAGGTGGTTCTGTCTTTACCAGATGCTCCCCTGCGTCACTACGCAACTCCTCTGCCGCAAGTAGAGGTAGAAGCATATTTTCAACAGCTGCGCCAAGCAATTGCACCCGAAAGTGTTGAGCCGACTCGAGGGGGGAATTCTTTTATTACCCTCGTGCAACGAGCACGCGGTACTTATCCTGAGCAAGAAGAGGATTATTTAACCTTTGCTCAACAAGTCTACGATTGGTTAATTCGACCAGCAGAAGCTGAGCTGATTAGCAGTGGAGTCAAAACTCTGGTCTTTTTGCTAGATGTCCCTTTGCTAAATCTACCCATGGCAGTTCTTCACGATGGAGAGCAGTTCTTGATCGAGAAATATGCGCTTGCCATCACTCCAGGACTACAACTGCTAGACCCTAAACCTCTAGCGCGAGGTAAACTCACTGCCCTCAAAGCAGGCATTACTAAAGCCAGGGATGTTTTTCCTCCCCTGCCCTTTGTCCAGCGAGAATTGCAAGAAATCAGTGACGTAATACCAGGAGAACTCCTGCTCAATCAAGAGTTTACCAGTTCAGCGATTGAAAGGGAAATCGACTCAGCTCCTTTCCCTGTGGTTCACCTGGCAACTCACGGTCAATTTAGTTCCAACGCCCAAAACACATTTATTCTTGCTTGGGATGAGCGTCTTGATGTCAACCAGCTCAACAACCTGCTGCGCTCCAGAGCAGAAAGTGGTGAGGGGGCAATTGAACTTTTGGTACTAAGTGCTTGTCAGACGGCAACCGGAGATAAAAGAGCAGCTCTAGGACTGGCTGGGGTAGCTGTAAGGGCCGGAGCCCGCAGCACCCTGGCAACTCTCTGGTTAGTTGATGATCGAGCGACAGCAGAGTTGATGATCCGATTTTATCAACAATTAGCTGATACAACAGTTACCAAAGCCGAGGCCCTGCGCCGTGCTCAAATATCGCTTTTACGGGATACTGCCTACGATTTACCTCGTTTTTGGGCACCTTTTATTCTGGTGGGAAATTGGCTATGATACCCAACTCTTACAAGAGTGTAATCACAGCAGTCTAGCACTTCGTGTAGCAGAAGCGGCGCTGCTCAGTTGCGGGAAAATTGGCGATTTTCAACAATGCCTCGTCCCCCTTGTCTCTTCTATCCCACAAGCGACATCATTATAGTAATTTAGCAAAATGATAACCACAATGACCCTGGCCCGAGAAGGGAGTATTACTGAGGAAATTGGACTAAAATCAACCAAAACTACAGGTCATCACCTGAACTTAAAAACACTTAACGAGACTAATTCCTAATCGCAAGATTTCTCATGACAGGCTAATTGTGGACAACCTTTACTGGCTAGATCAGATTCAACCCACGGAGTACCTCTGTGTAGGCAATAAAGCCTTTAACTTAAGTCAGCTATTGCAGCGTGGCTATCCGGTTTTGCCTGGTTTGGTGGTTCCGGGAAGAGCGTTGTGGGAATTCCTGGAAATTTTGGGTGAGTCTGAACCACTGCTAGCAGATTTTCCCCAATCTAATTTGCATGTAGATCTAGACAATCCGGCTCAATTACAGCTTGTCGCGCAACAAATTCGTCACGAGATGATCACAACAGCTTTACCTCCACAATGGGAAGCTTCAATCTTGAAGGGAGCTGAGCTTTTACAAGCAACGAACTTGATTTTGCGTCCTTCTCTCTCTCTCCAAGTCCAAATTATGGGCGTTACTAACTTTACCTTTGACACTCCCCGCTCAATATTTGAGATTTCTCATAAAGCTCGTTCTTTACCGATGAAGATGTGGGAGTCCCATATCTCTTCCCAGGAACCAACAGTACTGACATTATCTGTAAAGCGTGTTTGGGCAGAACTATTTAGGGCGAGAAGCCTATTTTACTGTCAGCGTAGTAGTGTTAACCTACAGCAACTGAATTTGGCGGTTTTAGTGCAACCAATTAGAAATGCGATCGCTTCCGGCACTCTCAAAGCTGATCCCGATGAGTGGAGTATCGAAGCAACCTGGGGATTAGGAACGGCGATTAACAGAGGAGAGGTATTGCCAGATTTCTACAAAATAGATCCGAAGACTGGCAGCGTCTACACTAGGAAATTGGGCAGTAAAACCCGTGCTTATTGCCTAAGACGAAGAAAGGAACAAGAATCATCTTCGTTAGCTCAGAGTGGAGTTTCTCAAGTCCAGAATTTGAGCTTACAAGTCTATCTTCTGGGTACAGAACAACAAAAACAATACGCTCTTCCAGAAAAATATCTCAAGCAACTGATTGAGTTGTCTGAACGCTTGAGCGCTGAAATTGATCGAACTTTTTCTTTAGAGTGGACACTTTGTCAAACGCCAGAAAGCTCAATTCCCCAGCTGTACCTTACCCAATTTAGTCTTCGTAGCTCGAAACAATTAGCAATCAACGAGAGCGAAAACCTCAGAGAAACAGAGCAAAACTACCAATCAACAGCTTTACAGCAAGTGTTGCAGGTTGAATCTGGGAGACTCTATCTACCAAATCAGGACGCAATTATTCAACAGCCAAGTCCTTTTTATCAGTTGGAAAGTTCACAAGAGTTAACGGACGAAGGTTTAACAGCTCAAGATTCCCCTCTGTCCTCAAACCTAAACTACGCTCATTATTTGCCAGCAACAACCTCCGCAGAGAATGAGAAAGTTGAGGGTAAACCATCTTCTACAAGGCAGCCTGCGATTCCTTCAAACCTGCCATCTCAAGGTTCGTTGCTCAACCCTCAGATACTTAGAGGACTACCAGCAGCGGCTGGACGCGTTACGGCAACAGCTCAGGTAATTACTGGTGAGAACCATGATTTAGAGGCAAAGATTGCAGGGAAAATTTTGGTGACTCATAGCGTTGCCCCTGACTGGTTACCTTTACTGAAGCAAGCTGTTGGCATAGTTACTGAGCAAGGAGGAATGACTAGCCACGCCGCAATTATCGCTAGAGAACTGGGTATACCTGCTGTCGCTAGTGCTGCTGGTGTGACCAAAGTCATTCAAAGCGGTGAGTTGCTTCTGGTTGATGGTACTCAGGGAGAAATCCATCGCTTGGCAGCAGGGAAGAGTTCCCCAGCTAGCCCGTCGAAGCTGGAAGTTTCTCCTCAACCTTCCCATCTGCAACCTTATTTTCCCATCGCCACTCAACTGTTAGTTAACATCAGCCAGCCCGACTCTCTGAGCAGAATTGCTGGCTTGCCAGTGGATGGGGTAGGGTTATTGCGCTCGGAACTAATGATGCTTAATATTCTGGAAAACCTACACCCCAACGAATGGCGCAGGCGGGGACGCGATCGAGAATTAGTAGAAAGACTCGCCCAGCTTATTATTCAATTTGCTGCTGCCTTAGCGCCACGACCTGTAATGTATCGCTCATGGGATTGGCGATCCCATGAGTTTCAATCTTTAGTGGGTGACCCTTCAGGAAACGAACTGGAAGTTAATCCGATCATTGGTTTACGCGGCACTCGTAGCTATGTGAGAGACCCCACTTGCTTCGACTTAGAACTGGCAGCCTTAAGGAAAGTTTACTCTTACGGATACACCAATATTCAGCTAATTTTGCCTTTTGTTCGTACCGTTGAGGAGTTTATTTTCTGCCGTGATCGCGTCGAAAAAGTTGGTTTAACGGAGAATCCCCAATTCCAACTCTGGATTATGGCGGAGGTGCCGTCAGTGTTGTTTTTGCTTCCTGATTACGTTAAGGCCGGTGTTCAGGGCATTTCTATTGGCACCAATGACTTGACTCAACTGTTACTAGCTGCTGATCGTGACCACGAGCGGTTAGGAAACCAACTCGATGGACGGCATCCTGTGGTCAAGCAGGCAATTGAGCAACTGATCGCAGTAGCAAAAAACACTGGCATCCCCTGCTCAATTTGCGGTCAGGCACCCAGTCAGTATCCTGAATTGATTAACTCTTTGGTGGACTGGGGTATTACTTCAATTTCTGTTGATATCAATGAAATTCAGAGTACCTACAGGGCAATTGCTCGTGCTGAGCAACGTATTCTCCTCCAAGCAGCACGCCACAAAATTGGTGGCTAGGAGTTCTCGGAGCCATCAAAAAAAAGATGCGGCTGCAATTGTCGGACAAACCGCACTGATTGCAAGGCTCGACCAAAGCTTCAAAAACTCCGAGCAACCTGAAAACTTGATTTGATGTTACGCAACATTGCATTCAAGATTACTATTAAGGTTGGAGCAGCCCAACGAAGTTTTTTTAGTTCAAAAAAATAATAAACCGATACTCAAAATTTTTTAGTAGTATGAGCTACCAGAGTCCGGTCAGAGTCCCCTTCGTTGATCTTGCGCTGCAAAACCAACCACTTCAAGCCCAGCTAGAACAAGCTATTAATGCTGTAGTCAGGCAGGGAAATTTTGTTTTGGGTCAAGCTTTAGCCGATTTTGAGGCGTCTTTTGCTGCGGCATCTGGTGTTAGATACGGTGTTGGTGTAGGTTCTGGAACAGAAGCAATTGCTCTGGGACTGCAAGCTTGTGGCATTAGTGCGGGTGATGAAGTAATTATTCCAGCCAATACCTTTATTGCTACAGTAATTGGCGTAGTTAAAGCAGGCGCCCATCCAATTTTGGTCGATTGCGATCCCCAGACTGCCCTAATTGACTTGAGAGCTTGCCAACAGGCGATTACAGCCAAAACTAAGGCAATTTTACCGGTGCATCTCTATGGTCAGATGGTTTCACCACGTCGCTTACGAGAGTTTGCCGCTGCTCATAACTTGCTCATCTTTGAAGATGCGGCTCAGGCTCACCTGGCTCATAGAGAGGGTTATCTCGCCGGATCCGTGGGTAAAGCAGCAGCCTTCAGCTTCTACCCTAGCAAGAATTTGGGAGCCTTAGGTAATGGCGGCATGGTGCTAACTAATGATGCTGCGGTAGCGCAAAAAATGCGCTCATTGCGTAATTATGGCGCACCCCGCAAATATTTCCACGTGGACATTGGTACAAACAGTAGGCTCGACGAAATTCAAGCTGCTGTCCTCAATGTCAAGCTGCCTCATTTAGGAAAATGGAACCAGTTACGTAATTCTGCGGCTCAAGAGTATGATGCTGTCCTCAAGCCGCTGCGCAACCAAGGAATTTTTCCTATTCAAAATCAGGGCGGTGCTGGTCACGTTTACCATTTATACATTATTCGAGTTAGTCAAGAATGCCCTGTAGACCGACAGACTATCCAGGATAAACTGGCAACGAGGGGAATTCAAACCGGCATCCACTATCCTATTCCCTGTCATCTTCAGCCAGCTTACAAATATTTGGGGTATCAAGCTGGTGATTTTCCTCACGCCGAAACTCTCTGTCAAGAAATCCTGTCTTTGCCCATGTATCCCGGCTTGAGTAACACTCAAATCCAAGAAGTCGCTGAGTCCTTAGAATACCTGTTAAGAACTAGTTCTCCTGCTGTAATTGCCTGTTAATAAAATGCAATATCGAAGCAAGATTCCTGTTGCTGTCGAGCGTTACCTGCTAGATGGCTTGATCGTTGCTTTACTAAGCGTACTTTATGGGCCCCTACTCTTTCACTGGTATGATGGCTGGCTCAACAAAAGTATCAGTATTGAACACGAGTACTTCAGCCATGGGTTGATTGGTTTACCCTTTGCCGTTTACATTTTCTGGATGCATCGGCAACGTTGGCGTCGGCTTCCAGATAGCACCCATCCTCTCGGTGCAGTTCTCCTGGTTTTAGGAGGAGTATTTTATCTGAGTGGTCAATCAGAACTGGTCAATTTATCTTTCCCCACCGTATTAACAGGACTGTGTTTTTGGTTAAAGGGTAGTCCTGGCTTTAAGCTGCAAAGTTTTCCCCTGTTACTAGTATGGCTAGCAACACCAACAGCAGTTCCCTACTTAATAGAACCTTATATCTTGCCACTACAGCGATTCATTGCAGGCGTAGCTGGCTTCATCCTAGTCCAGTTCGGCATTGACGTTACAGTTGAAGGGATTAACTTGTTTGTTGGTGGACGTATTGTGGAAGTAGCGCCCCACTGTGCTGGTCTTAAGATGATGTTTACCAGTCTTTATGTGGGTTTGATGCTGGTTTATTGGACAGATACCTGGAAGTCACGACAGAAGACAACTTTGTTTTTGTTTGGTGCTATCTTACTCAGCATTAGCGCTAATATCGTCCGTAATACGCTGCTTACTTTCTTTCATGGTGCAGGCAAAGAAAATGCTTTTAGGTGGCTGCACGACTCTTGGGGGGGTGATGTTTACTCTGCCTGTATGTTACTCCTGCTGCTACCGCTAATTAATATGATTGAAAAACACAACTGGTTGTCAGGGGCATCAACTACCCTAGCAGAAGGCGAAGATTGAGCAAAACGTCTTGGCTAGCAGCTAATGGGGTTCTCAAATTGTGCTGCACTCAAGGCAAAATAAGATGAAATCAGTGAGTCTGTTCAAGGGAATCCAGCGCTCTCAAGTTCAGAGAATGCTGGTGTTAGTGCTTCTTTTAGTCCTGGTAGTCATGGGAGCAGTACCAGGTTACTGGACGGGAAACTGGCCTTGGGCGCAACTACCATCAGTTACTAACCTCAAGGAAATCCGAAAGTTACGAACAACTGGGCTGGAAATTTCTGGCTGGCATACTATTGAGCAAGAAATCAGAAAAATTGGCGGTCATCAATGGTCGTATCAGAAAATTGAGGGAGAATATGCCAAACCGATAAGAGTGCTGTTATTACCCCAGAGTGATTCTAAATCACAGCCCCAAGTCGAGTGGGAAGCTATCAAAGGATTCTATAAATGGCAAACAGATTCCCAGACAAGAATACGGCTGGCGGTTAACCCCTCTGGCTCAGCAACAGAGGTTGAAGCTCTTTTCTTTCGAGCTTATCCTCGACAAATTTTTAGAATAAGTCCTGAGCAGTGGCAGACTTTAAGCAGAAAGCAGCAGCAGCACGTGACCGAGCAACAGCAAACTTTAGCAATACTACAGTGGTATGCTTGGCCAGGAGGTGGGCACCCAGCTCCCAGCAGGTGGTTTTGGGCAGATCAATTTGCTCAATTGCGTCGTAACAGAGTACCTTGGGTTGCGGTTTGCCTGCAAATTCCCATTGAACCCTTGGGCGATATTGAAGCATCTCGATCTTTGGCAGAATCCCTAGCTAAGATGGTACAAACAAGCTTGATGACAGGGCCTCTGACCAAAGCATCGAGGGAAGCATCTTAAAGCAGATGCAATGATCTGGGCATCTACAAATTTTTCTGATTAAGAACCTACCCAACAAAGACTCTGTTGAGAGTAAATTCACCAAATATATATTTGTCTATATCTATGTTGCTAGCGGCACAATGCCAGCTCGCCTATGTCTTTACCCGTCCCTAGTTTGCCATCTCTCACTTCCAGTTTTCCCATAGGCTCTGAGCAAGACTGCATCCGGCTAAAATTCAGGAGGCAGGAAGCAGAAGATGCGCCTGTGTCCAGGTTTTGATGAATTTCCAATCAGCAGTAAACAACCCAAAGCTCAAGTCATTTTTGCCGTGGCATCAATTGATTGCTCTTACCGTTGCGAGTTTTTATAGAACCGCTGTGCCCTTATCAGGTACTCTCTTGTTCTGGTTGATTGCTGTTGCTACTTTAGCCAACGTTGGATCCAGCCAGACGTTAGTAGGTTTACCGACATTTGCACCTCAACAGGGCGAGGTCGAGAGTATTCCTCTACCTCCAGTCACAGAGGATTCCTTGCCAGACAGTGGCGTGCAGCTACCCAGCTTTACCCCCCCCGCCGAAACCTTGGAAGCAAATCCTGTGCCGCCTCCTTTAGGCTATCCAGAGCAGCAGTGGGAAGTTAGTCCACCCGCAGAGCAATTTAGCCGCTATCGCCTTGGCCCAGGAGATACGCTCCAGGTACAGGTACAAAATTTCCCTGACCTGAGTTTTAGTTACGGCATCGATATACAGGGTAATATCGTCGTGCCATTACTGGGTAAATTACCAGTAGCAGGTCTCACAGTAGAAGAAGTGCAAGAGCAACTTCGAGCGGGTCTCAATAGATTTGTGATTGACCCGGAAGTAACGGTAGTCGTAGCTGGTTTTCGTCCAGCTCAGGTAACAGTCACTGGTGAGGTATTCAAACCAGGTTACTATGCCCTTAACCCAGGAGCTAAGCTAGATAATGCTCTACTAGCCGCTGGCGGTGCTACTAATGAGGCAGATTTGCGCACTATTGTGGTGCGTCGTCGGTCGTTGGTGGATGGCTCGATTAGCGAGAAACAGATTGATCTGTTCACGCCCCTGCAAAATGGGACTAGCCTACCAGATTTGCGCCTGCAAGATGGGGATGCTGTAATTGTCCTCAAGTTAGATTCAGAGAATACGAATGACTATGACCGCACTCTGGCGGCTCGCTCTAGCTTTGCACAACCGAGCATCAATATTCGCGTTTTGAACTACGCTGGTAGAGGAATTAGTAACCTGACTTTGCCTAATGGCAGTAATTTTGTGGATGCTTTGGCAGCAATCAGTCCTAACGCTAATGAGGCTAACCTACGAGAAATTGCCTTGATTCGTTTTGATCCGGAACGAGGCAAAGCTCTCAGCCAAGAAATAGACGGAAAAAGGGCTCTGTTGGGTGATGTGGCGCAAAATGTGCCGCTCCAGAATAACGATGTCATTGTTGTGGGTCGTAACCTGATTGCTCGCATTACCTATGCTTTAAGTGTGATTACTCGACCCTTTAGAGATTTTCTGGGCTTTAGTCGCTTTTTTGAGCGGATCACAGAAGATTTTGGCATCAATAACAACTAGTAACGACAGTTATCTGGCAAGAAATTTGAGAGCAGTGGTTGTTAATCTGAAGGTTTCTTAGCCGCTTGCTTCTTGACTTCTCCCATTTTCCACACCCTGCTGAGGCAAACCTTCGCTGACACGGCCATGAGTCCTCTCGTCAAACGCTATCTAATCGCTCTTAACAAACATAAGTTAATTGGCATTGCTAGTTTTGCTCTGATTACAGGGATATCAGGTGTTTTCGTCCTTAGCCAAGGGCCTCGCTCTGCGGCTCTTTCCATCTATAAGGCTCAGGGTGTTCTGGCAATTAGTACTGCTCCTAGTATCTTGTCGGAGACGGGGGTTCAAATTAATCAGCAGGGCACCCAACTCACCAAGGCAGATTTACTAACGGATCAGGTACTCACAGCAGTCACAGCACGCTCAAAAGTCGAGCCACAAGAACTGATTGAGAAGGTGGATTTGGAGTTACCGGAAGAAAAGGAAGCACAAATAATTCGCATTGCCTACGCCGATAGCAATCGTGAAAGAGCACAGACAATTGTCGAAGTGCTGATGCAGAAGATGATTGAGCAGAGCCGTTCGGTGAACACAGCACGACTGCGCTCAATACAAGAGTCGATTAAAGAACGTTTACCTGAGGCAGAAGAGGAACTCAAGACAGCGGAAAAACAACTAGAGAATTACGTCCGTACTGAAGGTACAGCTTTATTAGCAGCTCAAGATGGCACTTTGGTCAGCGCAATTACGGGTAGCCAACAACAGCAAAGAACGATTCAACAACAAATAGAAGGTATTGAAACTCAACTCAACAGCCTAGTTAACCGCCTAGGTCTGACTCCTGACCAGGCTTATACTAATTCTGTTCTCAGTGCTGACCCGATTATTGCTAACCTGCGAGCTTCTATTCTGCAAACTGAGACACAACTAGAACTTTTTAGCCGTAGTTTGCGACCGGAACATCCGACTATGGTTGAGTTAGCTAAACAGAAGGAAGCTTATGAAAAGCTCCTCAAAGAGCGTGCTGATGAGGTCATTGGTGGCAATGGTGTGGGAGAACCACTAACACCCAGTAAAATTCGCCAAGACAGTAATCTTGATCCAGCACGCCAGCAACTAGCTAACCAGTTGGTAAACTTGCAAACCCAGAGAGATTTACTCAGAAATCAACTGCAAGTTGCCCAGAGAACAGAACGAGAACTCCGCCAGGAGTACCAAAATTTTCCTAACAAACAGCTCGAACAAGGGCGGCTAGAACAGGATTATCAGCGAAAACAGGCGTACTATAACAAGCTGGAGGCAGCTTTAGCGGACGCGGAAGCGGCTGAGGCAGAGACAGTAAGCAATTTGACGGTTGCTGCTCCTCCTAATGTTGCGGCGGTAGAGTTAGAAGAAAATGCCAATAGTCCCCTGGTTATTTTGGCTGGGGGTGCCTTTTTTGGTTTAGTGGTGGCTGGTGGGTTAATTTTCTTGCTCTCAACTTTGGATAATACTTTCTACACTCCAGAAGAAGTGCGGGAGGTACTCATTGAATACGATGTGCCGTTACTGGGAGAATTGCCTAGTGTAACTGTACTGGATCCAGATTTGGGTAAAACGGGAATTTTGAGTAAGCCGGATTCCCCTTATTTAGAGTCCTACGAAATGTTCCGCAGTAACCTCCGTCGTTTGGGAAACCAATCCTTGAAAGTGGTTTTAATCACGAGTACTCTCAAGGGAGAGGGTAAGACGGTGAGCGCTTATAATTTGGCGATCGCTTCTGCACAAGCTGGTAAGCGTACTCTTTTAGTGGAGGCTGATTTGCGATCGCCTTCTCAAACTCAGTTTCTCAAAGTAACTGCTGACCCCGAAACTAGCGCTGAACCCCTACATTACTACAGCACAATTAGCGGAGCTATTCGTTTAGCTCCGCTAATTGAGAATTTATACATCGCCCCTAGTCCAGGGCCACAACGACAAGCCGTTGCAATCCTTGAGTCTGGAGAATTTCGGCAGTTTTTGGCAGATGCTCGTGGTCGCTTTGACTTTGTAATTATCGATACTCCCGCTCTCTCGCGTTGCAATGATGCTCTGTTACTGGAACCATTAACAGATGGCTTAGTGCTGGTCACCAGGCCTGGTTATACCCAGGAGGGTATTTTAGCTACAGCCTTTGAAGAGTTAACTAAAGAAGAGCCATCACCCCTGTTGGGAGTAATTATTAATGGTGTAAATCGACCTGTTTACGTCTCAGAATTTGACAGCATGCTAACGGAGTACGAGCCAAAAGACCCCTCTGAACAGGACAACTCTGAGAAAGGCGATGACGTTACCACCAGAGTAACGCGCTTTTGAGGAAGAATTTATTGAGAAATGCTCTTACTTCCCCATCCTGGTGCTTTCTGTGCGGCTCTGAGAATAAAGGCGGCTAACTGTTCTACTTGTTCCTGGGACATCCAGCTTTCTGTAACTTCACGGCACCAAAAGCTTTCTTCGCTGCCATCGTAAGTCATTGGTTGCCGAAAGAAAGCTACTAAATTATTAATATTGTCGCGAGGAGGTGTAGCTCCAGCCAAGTCATCTAGAGTGAGAGACACGGGTGGGAAAGGTATATTCGCGCCCCCCACATGACAGTTAATACAATTGGTTTTAAACAGCTCCTTACCCTGACTGAGATCCTCAGCAGTAAAGGGTTTGGTTTGACCTTGGTCATTTACCTGAAGAGGAATTGGTTCTGTGACCTCTAGGTAGCGCTTAACATATTCGTCAGTAACAGCATAAGCGGGTGAGCTGACCAATAAGGCACTGGAGATAGCAAAAAAAATGGTAATCAGAGAGGGAAGGGAAAACAGTTGATGCCACAGTGCAGACAAAAACTGAGTACTTTTAACTAATCTAGTCAGCATTTTTAATTCATGCAGTGAGTCTTCTGATCTTTCCTAGCTTTGAGGAGATTGATTGCGATGTACCGCTCAAGGTTCGCTCACCTTAACACGCCAGTAGTTCCAGCAGCACTCAAAATTATTAGTGTTTGAAGCAACAGCTACAATTACACTTTTCTGTGTCGCCTAGAATAGGAGTGGCAGAGGCAAGCAAGCCTTGAGCGGGGTGTTCGTGGTCTTCTGAAAAGCTCCTCAACTTAAGAGGAGAATGAATCCCCTGACAAAAATCAGCTATTAGTTGTAGACTTTACCGCCTCCCCACCGGATGCCACGAATTTTCTGTTCGAGGAGAATGTGACCGGCAATCGATTCTAAATCCTCTTCTGTCAGGTTTCTCATTTCCGGAAAGAGATCACTACTTCTGGTGCTGGGATGTAACTCATAAATCTCAATTTCCCCGTCGTAGGTGGTTGGATTTTTGATGTAATCAACCAAAGCGGCAAGATTATCGCGCGGTGGCTCGGCTCCAGAAAGAGTAACAGTGCTTAAATTGACATTAGGGTTAGTTTTAGTTCTGCCTCCCTCATGGCATTGAGCACAGCTATCGTTAAAGAGGCGCTTGCCTTGCTTAACTTGCTCCAGGCTCAAAACAGTAGTTTGACCCTGTTCATTTAATGGCACCGTGCGGATATCTTCGTCTAGTTCAATTGCTGCTGCGGTCGCGACTGCAATTTGAAAGGCGAAGAATACTGTCGCTACAGCCAGCAATATGAATCGCTTCATTCTTGGTTCTCCTTCAAAAATTTGGTTCAGTAGATTGGTTTATTTTGTGGGAAACTCTCCAGTTTCCAGCCTACGACCTAGTTAGAGGTCGAAATAGTTGACTTTCTGCATATCCGCAATGGGATAAGTTTGCCAAACCCTTAATCCTTGGCTGGCTGCTTAAGAGAGAATCAATCTAATATGAATATGATGCCACTGAGAGAGCGTTTATAAAGTAATTATCAAGGATTTTGGTACTAGAAACTGGGTTTCTTTGGTTTTGTCAAACTGGCTTTTTGACTCTACTGCTAAGAGAAACCCAGTTTTGGGAGATTTGTCTTTTTCTCAAGCACAGCTTCTGGGAGCGAAAACTTCCCCTAATCAGCTAGTTGGCTGAGAGAAATTATTACCTGTGACGCTCAAAGTCATTGTTTCTGAATGATGAGCTACTAAGGGTGTATTAGCTTGCGGCTGATGCAAGCGGATTAGCTGTGCCAGGGTTTTCCTTAACTGAGTGCGGGAGATAATGGCATCGACGAAGCCGTGCTGTAGTAAATACTCGGAGGTTTGGAAACCTTCTGGCAGCTTTTCTCGGAGGGTTTGCTCAATGACTCGGCGTCCGGCAAAACCAATCATGGCTTTCGGTTCCGCCAAAATCATGTCTCCTAGCATGGCGAAGCTAGCTGTGACACCGCCAGTCGTAGGATGGGTCAAAATTGGGATATAAAGCTGCTTGGCTTCGCGATGGCGCTGCAGGGCTCCAGATATTTTTGCCATTTGCATAAGGCTGAGCATCCCCTCTTGCATCCTAGCCCCACCAGAGGCACAAACAATAATTACTGGTAGGCGTCTTAGGGTTGCTTGCTCGATTAAGCGGGTGAGTTTTTCCCCGACAACAGAACCCATGCTGCCACCCATGAAGCGGAAATCCATGACACCCAAAGCAACTGGACAACCTTCTAGGTGACCATTGCCAGTTTTTACCGAGTCTACTAACTGGGTTTTCTCTTGGGTTTCTCGCAGCCTGTCGCTGTAAGATTTGCGATCGCGGAAGTTTAGGGGATCAGCAGGACGTATTTGCTCATTGAGGGGTATCCAGGTATTAGCATCAATAATCTGGCGGATGCGTTCTTCGCTGTGAACCCGTATATGATGGTCGCACTCTAGGCAGACCATTTGATTGGCTTGCAGGTCTTTGGTATAAGCCAGAACGCCGCAAGCCTCGCACTTTGTCCATAGCCCATCTGCAATTTCAGATTCGGACTCCTGCCGTTGTTGATTAATCGGTTCTGATTTCCGTCGATTTGCAAACCAATCAAATAGAGACATAAAAATTTCTAATTCCTTAAAATTTTACTTCCTTATTTAGTTGTTATCTGATGTTTCTGCTTGTTCCTCTTCTGGATAACTCAGTAGCAGTAAAGCCGTCCATTGATCTTGTGAGCGAACTTGCAAAGCTGCCGGACTTCCTGCACCGAAATAGGAAGTTATGCCCGTGTCAAGAATCCGGCTGGGGATGTCGTGGCCCGCTAGTAACTGCTGCATTAGCTCGGCTTCCCAGCGGGTTTTTGTTGTTTTGATTGTTATCCAGGACACAGCTTAATCTTATCAAGATCATAGTTTCCCTTCGACATCCTACCTTCTTTGCCCCACCGTAGGAGTTTAATTCTACTAGATGGGGAGCGCTAAGCTGAGTAACTTAACTCTTTTTCTGGGCTACTTTGCCCTTTGATCGGAGTATAAATTCAGCTAATAGCAGAATAAACGCAGCCTTCTTGGGTTGAATTATGGGCTTATTCTCGCCTAATTACAAGGTAGGGAGTGATTATGGTTTTTTCTCGTCTTAATACAGAGTTTTTCCTTACACTGCTCCTACACTCTTCCCTGTTCTTTGGCAATTTACCAATAACTAGGTATAAGGTTGGTGGTTGTTGTCTCTTGCCTTTTTTCCTAGCAGTCTTCCTGACTTCTTTGGTCGGGAGATAACTTGCTGTTGAGCAGAGTGTAACGTTTAACTCCTCCTTTGGGAATTTACCAAGTGAATATCCAGATGTTTGTCGCCAAACACACAATTACCCCATATTTTGAGGTTCAGCCTATCAAAATAGCGTTTTTTGCCCTGAAATCCCAAGCTACTGGGTTGTATTCTTTTTAGGAAATTTAAGCAAAAAGTCTAGAGTAATACCACTAATGACTAGGCATCTTCTCTGAAACCCAAAACTAGGGAATTTGACTCTACTAGGACTACTTACGCCCCCTAATGAAACTAGATCATCCTGAGCGATAGCGCCTGAGATGCTTTATGCTCAATTCTTTTAGCATGACAATTGAGTGCGTAATATCAAATCGTTAATGTTTGCTACGGATGACAAGCAGGGAGCAGATGATTGGTAGCATTCTTTTTTCTATTCAATATAAGTCCTATCTATTTCAACTCAAAGGGAAGAATAGATTGAGGTAGCTAGACAATATTAGCTCACCCAAAAATACGGTCAATGCTGCTCCCAGAGCGAGGAAAGGACCAAAGGGCATCGGTTGTCGTCTGTCTAACCAACCAAGGGCAATTGCACCTCCACCGATAAATGCGCCTGCTGCACAAGCAATAAATCCTCCCAGCAGCAGATATTTCCACCCCAACCAGGCACCCATCATTGCGGCTAGTTTGGCATCTCCTCCACCCATTGCAGTTTGTCCAAAAACTATTGATCCCCCAAAGGCAATAATCTCAAACAGCCAAATACCAAGAACAGCACCAGTAATACCAGTCATAAGTTGCTGGGATACTCCTGTTGGTTCAAAAGCCTGCCCAAAACTAAGCGTAACTTGAAAAACCAAGCCAGCAATCAATCCCGACTGGGTTAGTGAGTTAGGCAAAGTCATGGTATCTAGGTCAATTAGAGAGAGTACCAACAACCAGCTTAAAAAAGCCCAGTAACCCAAAGTAGTCACAGTAAAACCGTACTTCCAGAAAACTAGGAAAAATAATATACCTGTGACTGTTTCTATTAAGGGATAGCGGATAGAAATTGGGCTTCTACAGTGGCGACAGCGACCCTTTAACCGCAGCCAGCCAAAAATCGGGATATTCTCAAGTTTTCCTAATTGATGTAAGCAATGAGGACAACGCGAAGGAGGCCAGAGAATAGATAAATTAGCTGGTAGACGGTAAACTAAAACGTTCAGAAAACTACCAATTGATGACCCTAGAGTGAAAACAATAAAGTAAGCAAAAGCAGTGATTAATAATTCCATTCTTTATAAAATCCTGCTAGTAATTTACGTATTTATCATATAAATTTCCCAAAAATATACAAATAGATAATTATAGGGTTTGTAAATTTATAGACCTAAACCACTATTGCTGTTTGCCGCCAAAAAGCTTATATGTCAAGGTTTCTAGGCACATACTATAGGTAGAATCAGGGAAAAAATCGACAGAAGACCTCCGGAAAGTTGTGTGAGTTTGAGTATCTGTAGATGGAATCTCTACTAAAGAGATATTTTTTTATACCTGCAACTTTTCTATAGAAAAGAGTACTATGGCAAGAATTGAAGCGGAAAGTTTTCAGTTGAACACATTTGCTTCTCAGACAATTAGCGGCGCTTCAGGTGGTCAAGGAATAAGACTCCCTTCAGGTAATGACATAGGCACCGCAACAATAATTTTCAATCAACCCAGTGGGTATTACGAAGTAGTAATCAGATACTACGACGAGAACGACGGAATTGGTCAGCTAGGAGTAGCCCTCAATGGTAGTTTAATAGACGAATTCTCTCTCGATGATCCCATCGGTGAATCTCTACCTGGTCCCGCCACTGAACAAACGCGGGTGATTAGCCAAAGTGTTTTCATCGCTGAGGGTGACAGTATACAAATCGCGGGAGCAGCCAATCTGGAGGAATTGGTTAGAGTTGACTATATTGATTTCAATCTACTCCCTAGCGTTGAGTTTTCTGCGGCGAATTACTCCGTTAACGAAGACGGTACTCCAGTTGCAGAAATTACGATCAACCGCACGGGTAATACTGATGTCGCTTCCAGTGTTGATCTCCAGTTAACTGACGGTACTGCTACTGGTGCAGTGGATTACGACAATACGACTCAAACCATTGCTTTTGCTGTGGGTGAGACAACTAAGACTCTCACGATTCCCATCACTGACGATGCTGTGATTGAAGGTTCGGAAAACCTAACTCTCACTTTAGCTAATGCCAGTACCGGAAGTGTGATTGGTACTCAAGATACAGCTAGTTTAGAAATTGTCGATAATGATGTTGACCTAGAAAACAATCCGCCGACTGCCGAAAACGACAGTATCATTACCGACCAAAATACTCCAGTCAATATTAGTGTGCTGGACAACGATACTGATATTGACGGCGATGCGCTGACGATAACAATTGCTACTTCTACCAACAACGGTACTGTGGTAGTCAATGATAATGGCACAGCAATTGATCCAAACGACGATTTTGTCATTTACACCCCGAATCAAGATTACATCGGATCTGACAGCTTCACTTATAGCGTCAACGACGGCAAGGGTGGTACTGCGACTGCCACAGTCAGTATTGGCGTTAATACACCAGTTAATAACCTTCCTCAGGCTCAAGACGATAGCGTCACCACTAAAGAAAATGAAGCTGTAGTTATTACTGTTCTAGACAACGATACAGATGAAGACAACGACACACTAACGCTAGCTGCGGTAACGAGTGGAACCAACGGCACGACCACAGTTAATAACGATGGCAGCATAACTTATACCCCTAATACTGGATTTTTCGGAAGTGACACCTTTGAATACACTGTTGACGACAGCAAGGGTGGGGTTGATACAGCAACAGTTACGGTCAGCATTACTGAAGAACCTGACTCTGTTGGCGTCGGTCTAATTCAGAACGCCGATGGTATTTTCACTGTACAAAGCGCCTCTGCTTCTGCCACATCAACTGCTATTAAGTTCGCACTTTCTCGAAACCTCTCCGGTTTTGACAATGTAGATGAAATTGGATTTTTCGTTGTTGACGGTTCTGACGGTAATATTGGCGGCATTCTCCCAGGTGAGGAAGGTTATGAAGAAGCAGCCTTTGCTCGGACACAAGCTTCTGGACAGGCAATTTTCTCTGTTCTCGGCAACACTCCCGAAGGTACTTCTTTACCCAGCCGCCAACTAACCCTAGAAAATGGTAGTTTCCTGAGCTTTTATCAGGTGAAAAATGGCACAATTGCAGACGCTGACTCATCGTCTTTTTCTGTAGGCGGATCTTCCTTTATTAATAACGTCCTCAGCTTTGGTGAGATTGAGGTTGCTGCCCAAGAAACTACGGAAACTAACCTAACTGGAGCAGGTTTACAAGGAGGTCAGCCAGCAGAAATCTTTGATTTAAGAACCCTGATAGGTCAGGTAACAGCTAACTTCACAATCACCAGCGAAGCCGCCTTTAACAATGCTGTCGGTCTTTATACTATCGATGATGTCAATGGTCGGATTGGTGATCTTAACCCAGGGGATGCCGGTTACACTGCCGCCGCTTTCCAACGAACAGTGTTGGAATTCGAGCTTGGAGAAAATCGCAGTGCCACCGGTTCGCAGGTGCTTGATGGTGGAGTAATGTTAGCGTCCTACATTATTAGTAATGGCAGTCAGGACGATTTTCAGACTCTAGATTTCAGTAATCTCGGCGGTAGTAAAGAGACCAATATCTTTTTCGCTTTCCAGGAAGCTAACGCCGACAAAGTTGATCACTTCCTAGGATTAGGAGACAATGTATTTGGTGCTGAAGATACGTTTGGTGGTGGAGATAAAGACTATCAGGACTTAGTATTCCAGGTTGAGTTTGTCTAACAACCTTAGAACCAGGAAAATGCAAAATTGAGCTTTTAACATCATAATCTCGCTTATAGCCTCAATTTTCCCTTAACCATTTAACCCTGATGGACTTCTCCTCCGTCACACCGAGGTGGAGAGCAGTCTATCAGGCTTAATATATTTCCGCCTCCAGTTGGCTAAAAGGCACAAAACATTCTTGTGGCAACAAAACCACTTTGCTTCTAAAAATTAGCTTACCTCGATGGGTATACCTGTCTATGGCCACACCATACGGGCGTTGCACGAGATTAGGATGAACTTCGCAATAGGTACGATAAATCTGCCTAGCTGCTCTCAGCAGAGAGGGGTCTAGCAACATTGGTAGATCTATGCGTTCTTGATATTGGTCTTGCCTTTGTCGTGATGTATATACCACCCACCTACCCCTATTATTTAAGCTTGACTTTAATCCATCAGCATCATTACAGCAAGAGGCTTGGGGGCGTCAAGCAATAAGCATTCCTAATATTAATATTACACGTTAGCTAGGGCTTTAATCAGTGCTTCTCCCATGGCCTGACAACCCAGCAAATTCATGCCTTCTGACATGATATCGCCAGTGCGATCGCCTTGGTCTAGCACCCTTAGCACTGCCTGTTCAATACGATCTGCTGCCGTTGCCTGGTTTAATCCATAGCGTAGCATCATAGCTACACTCAATACTTGAGCCAAGGGATTAGCTTTATCCTGTCCCGCGATGTCTGGTGCTGAGCCGTGAACGGGTTCAAAGACACCTGGCCCAGAATCTCCCAAACTGGCAGAAGGCAACATGCCAATACTACCAGTAAGCATAGCGGCAGCGTCAGAGAGAATATCTCCGAAAAGATTACCAGTTACAATTGTGTCAAATTGCTTAGGTGCCCTCAAAAGCTGCATAGCTGCATTATCAACATACAGGTGAGAAAGTTCCACATTAGGATAGTCAGCCGCCACCTCAATCAGGCGATCGCGCCATAATTGTGATACTTCCAACACGTTTGCCTTATCTACCGAGCAGACTTTTCCACCCCGTTTTCTCGCTGTTTCAAATGCCACTCGTGCAATTCTGTCAATTTCGGCTTCTGTATAAGCCATCGTATTGACGCCCCGCTTCTGACCAGTTTCTGTGGTAAAAACCCCTTTGGGTTGCCCAAAATAGATGCCGCCAGTCAGTTCTCGCACCACCATAATATCGACTCCCTCAACCACTTCTCGTTTCAAGCTAGAGGCATCGATCAGTTGCGGTAATATGGTTGCTGGTCGTAAATTGGCAAATAAGCCTAATCCCGCTCTTAATCCCAACAATCCCGTTTCTGGTCGTTGATGGCGAGGTAAATTATCCCACTTATAACCGCCAATAGCTGCCAATAAAACTGCATCACTAACACGGCACTTTTCCAGCGTTTCATCAGGTAAGGGGGCACCAGTAGCGTCAATTGCTGCACCACCAATTAAAGCTTCGCTAAATTCCCAACTGATGTCGAGTTGCCTGCCAATGACTTTCATGACATCCACTGCTACTGCCATAATTTCCGGGCCAATGCCGTCGCCGGGTAGTAAAGTAATGCGGTAGGACTGAGTCATGATGGATGTTGGCTAGCTTAAAAAGTTGATCAAGTGTGGAAACTTTTGCCGATTTAATATCATACCCAGCTTTGGCACTAATAGCGTTTTTTATTTTTGACAATCAGCCTGACAATTTCCCCAAGAAATAGCTAAGTTAGCAATAAATCTGGCGTGATCGCTCTTCCCGATGGTAAAAGAACTGGCGATTGATACCCGTGGACTAACCAAGCAATTTGACCGACATCTGGCTGTCAATGACGTTTATTTACAGATAGAAGTGGGTGAAGTATATGGATTGATTGGTCCCAACGGCGCGGGCAAAACAACCCTGATGCGGATGTTGGCAGCAGCAGAGGAGCCAACTACTGGTGAAATTTACATTAATGGCGATCGCTTGTTGCGGGATGAAAGCAATCCCACACTGAAGCGGCGTCTGGGCTATTTGCCCGATGACTTTCCTCTGTATGATGACTTAAGTGTCTGGGACTACCTAGATTACTTTGGGCGTTTGTATCAGTTGCGAAAACCACGACGCCGACGCCTCCACGAAGTTCTCGAATTGGTACAGCTAACTAATAAGCGCAACAGCCTGATTTCTACCCTCTCGCGGGGTATGAAACAGCGACTTAGTTTGGCACGCACCATTATTCACGAGCCGATTTTGTTGCTTTTGGATGAACCAGTTTCTGGACTTGATCCGCTTTCCAGAATGCAGTTTCGAGAAATTATCAAGACGCTGCGGGAAGCTGGGATGACAATTTTGATTTCTTCCCATGTCCTGAGCGATTTGGCGGAACTTTGCACTGCGGTAGGCATCATGGAACTAGGCTGCTTGGTAGAGAGTACTTCTCTTGAGGAACTCTACCGCCGCTTCAGTCGCCAGCAAATCATACTTTCTTCTTTAGGAGAATTAGACGTACTAATTAACCAACTGAAAGACCATCCTTTGGTTAAAAAATGGCAGTTAATACCAGCAACCCAAGGTCTGCAAATTGACTTTGCGGGAAGCCAAGAAGATTGTGCTGGGCTTTTGCGATCGCTGATTACGGCTGGGGTTCCCCTGACAGAATTCCACTGTACTAGAGAAGATTTAGAAACCATCTTCCTCAATCTGGGACATCAGCAGGCTTCGTGACATCTAGAATGGCTCCAATGAGGAATGGGGACATCTAAATATTGGGCGAACAGGATTTTTGCTGACAACTTGACGTTGGAATTGCCAGAATCTAGGAAACCGCAAGTTTTTTTAATTGAGGAATATGACTATGAGATTATCTAACCTCGAAAGACTTGGGGAGTGGAATCCCCAACTATTTCGGGAAATTAAAGGACGCCTCAAAACTCGTAATGTGGCGATCGCCGCAGCTATTTCTGTCTTTGGTCAGCTGCTGGTATACCTGTATTATCAAACTCTTCTGCCTGCTAGCCAAGCTTTTAACCGCTACTGCATTGGTAATTCTCCCCCGAATTCAGATAATTACATTCCTTACTCCCTTAAGAGCAATAACTACTGTCTCCAAGACGCGCTGGGAAACTTAGTGATCAACCGATCACTCTGGTGGTTAGATCTGTTTGCCTGCCTGAGTATCATTGGCACGTTTGCCCTGTTGGTGGTGGGCACCCACATGCTAATCAGTGACTTGTCGCAAGAAGAGCGTCAGGGCACCCTAGCTCTAATTCGCCTTAGCCCCCAATCTGCGATCAGTATTTTGACAGGAAAAATGCTGGGAGTACCAGTTCTACTTTATTTGGTGGGAATATTAGCTCTGCCTTTACATCTAAGAGCCGGGTTAGCTGCTCAAATTCCCTTGAGTCTAATTTTGAGCTTCTACGGCGTCCTAATTGCTAGCTGTGTTTTCTTCTACAGTGGGGCTCTTCTCTACGGCTTAGTCAGTGCTGGTTTAGGGGGATTTCAAGCTTGGTTAGGTAGTGGAGCAATCTTATGTTTCTCGTTTTTGATGACCAGCATTAGCTTTACCAATGAAGCCGTTCTCTATAATTCTGTTGACTGGTTCACGCTATTTTACCCGGCTAAGGTGTTGCCTTACCTGGTTGATTCTACCCCCCACTCTCCTGGTTACTTTGAGCTGGAAAGTTTAGTCGGGCAGAAATTTTATGGGCTACCCCTGTGGAGAAGTGCTTGGAGTGCCATCGGTTTGATGTTGCTCAACTGCGTTTGGTGGACTTACTTAGTGTGGCAGGGATTAAGGCGTCGCTTTCACAACCCCAGTACTACTATCTTAAGTAAGCAGCAGAGCTATCGAGTCTCAGCTAGTTTTGTAGTAATGATGCTGGGATTTTCCCTACAAGCTTATTCAGGAAGGGGGAACCAAGAATACACCCTGTTTACCAATTTTGCTTTTCTGCTAGGATTTAACTTACTACTGTTTTTAGGTCTCATTGCCGCTCTAAGTCCCCACCGACAAGCCTTACAGGACTGGGCACGTTATCGACATCAGGCTACTACTTCTGAGAGTCAAAGCATTGTCAAGGATTTAATTAGCGGAGCAAAAAGCCCTTCTATAGTATCCATAGCTTTGAATCTGGCAATTACCTCGGCAATTTTACTACCTAGCATCCTACTCTTGCCCCTCAAGCAATACAAAATACCCTTGCTGTTGGCTCTGCTACTGAGTGCTAGTTTAATCATGATTTATGCTAGCCTTGCCCAGTTAATGCTGTTAATGAAGACGCAAAAGCGAGCTATTTGGGCTACTGGTGGGGTGGTTTGCTTGATTATTTTACCCCTGGCCAGTTTTGCTTTTTTCCGGCTAGATCCTGCTGAAATTCCTGGATTGTGGTTGTTTTCTGCCGTGCCAGTGGCTGCCATTAAACATGCGACAACAACCCATGTCTTCCTTTCACTGCTAGCTCAATGGTTAGCGATCGCTCTATTGAGTTTCCAGATGAAGCGACAGTTGCAAAAAGCTGGTCAATCAACCACCAAAGCCTTGAGCTCCGGGCGTCTACCGTTAGCCTAAGCTTGCCCCTGATTGGCAAAAGAAGTACCCCCGCTAGCGGGGGTACTTCTTTTGAAAGGATTTCAATCTTTGTTTTTCAGTGCTTTTTTAAGCAAATCGGGAATTTGGGAAGGACGTTCTGCTACTGGTATTTTCGCTTCTTTAAAAACTCTCACTTTGTCCTGAGCTGAGCTACTCCTAGTGACGGGTACTGAGAGTTGAGCTGCAACCTGAGCACTAGTATCACTTAGTTGTTGATCCATTGGTGTGTAGCGTCCAGCAATATAGACAACCACTGGTTTATCAATTACCTCGGCAATGTATCTAGCAGTTGCTTGATGGTTACCACCGCCACTTTGATCTACTAAGACAATTGCTTTGGTGCTTTCGTCTGTTGCCAAAATCTGTAGCCATTGACGAAAAGAAGAGCCTGCAATTGGCTCACTGCCTAAGTTTACTCCGATTGATTGTCCGAGTTTGGCTTGAGTTAAGGCTAGGGCTACTTCGTAGGTTAAGACATCGGCGCGGCTAATTAGTCCCACCGGTCCAGGCGTATAAAATTCCGTTTCCTGAGTACCCAGTAAAATTTTTTCCGGCACGATGATCCCAGAACTACTAGGGCCAAGAATTATGGTTTTGGTAGCTTGGGCTTTCCGGAGTAAGTGAACCACGTCTAAGGGAGGGATGGCACCAGTCACAAGAATAACTTGCGGGATACCTGCATCGATCGCTTCTAGGGCAGCATCCAGGACTTGGTAGGATTCTACAAAAATAATTGCTGCATCTACGGAACCAGTATGGCGAAGCGCTTCGTCCACCAGGTCAAACACTGGAATTCCACTCACTTCCCGCCCTCCCTGACCAGCGCTCACGCCTGCTACCACATTGGTGCCGTAAGCTTTCATGCGGCTAGCATGGTATGAACCTATTGGTTGTGTAATGCCCTGTACTAGGACTTTGCTGTCTGGTGTCAAGTTCATAATTGCCTGATCTGCAAGCGCTATTGAGGATTGCCGGAGATGAACAGGAGCAGACAGCTGATTACAAGCTCATTGGTATTATAACTTTAATGAGCGCTTTGAGAATCGCTTCTGATTACTTTCTAATTTAGAGCAGTTAACTTAGTCATTAGCCTTGCTAGTTAATAATCTTCACCCGCGCAGTAGCTCTTTTACCAACTCTAGGATTGATTCCCTCAGCTTAGTTGAACTCTTAGAGACCAGAAGAGAGTGTTTATTTTCAGCTCATTTTAATTTGTTTCTGGGTTATCTATAGAATATTTCTGAAACAGCTACAACCATAACTAACTTTACTAATTACTTAGTCTACAACTCCATAATATGCTGTTTAATTCAATTAAATTTGATGCAACTTATCCCCCTAATTTTTTCCTGAGTAGCTTAACTACTCCACCGATCATCTTACCAGAAGAATCTGCTTATTTGTAGCTGTTTGTATTTCTTGAGTTTTTCCTATTCAATCTATCAATACTCCCTTAGAAAAAGATGGCGAGTAGAGATACGTTCTCACCATCCCTTGACTATTAAAATCAAGACTATTAAGCGGCTGACTCTGCTAGGGATATAGTTTTCTTGACTGCTCTATCTAAGTTATTCACCCAGTGTACAGGTATCGCTGGCAAACGCTTTTTAACAGCGTCAAATTCTCCTCCAACCAGTCGAATAACCAACTGAGGAACTTGATGGAGAGATGACAATTCCTGACTTTCGCTGTAGTCATGGATGCTTAATTGTATAGGTGAGTTTTCAGGAGAAACTACACCGTTGCGTCTCTTTCTGCCTCCCTGCACCACTGAAGCTGGCACTGCTGTCCCCAACTCATTCAGATAATTGGCAATAAATTCGGCTACTTCTTCACTAGTGGCTGTGCTGTCTAAAATATTGATTAAAACAACTTTGATATCTTTAGCTTCTGTCAGAAGCTGCAGTGCCTTATGAAGTTGTTGGGGCCAGGAAGACGCTGAGGGCAATTCACCGTTGGCATCAGAGTCGATAATTACGCACCTAGCTGGCTTTCCCTTGGCTTTGTAGATTAAATCCAGAGTTGCTGCTGCTAGGCAATTACTGTTACAGAGAATCCCAATGTTACCTTGTGCGTCTGTTCCACCGAGTTCAGTCAATTGACATGAAAGCGGCGATTGGTCAGTGTTGTCGTCGGGGATCTTGGCCGCAAGAGTGACTAATTCCGAATGGCGTCCCAAAGCATATTTGTTTGCCGTAATTTTGCCATCTAGAGCCATCACCTCACCTTGGGCATTAATACCAAGGGGATTTATTTCCACAGCGTCTAGGTCTTTTTGGAGAAATAGTTGGTACATATTTTCAATGACCCCGCTAACTGACTCCATCAAGTCACCCCGCAGTCCCATTTTGAGTACGAGACGCCGCGCGTAAAAGGGAGAGAATTCGTGGTCAACTACTACTTTTTGCATTTGCTCCTTGACCGCTTCCAAATTCACCCCTCCCTGAGGAGAACCTAGGAGTACAGGACGCCTCAGATTGTCGTCGAGGAACACCGCTAGATAAATTTCTTGAGCCGCTTCATAGCGGGACTCTGCTAGCACAACTTTGGGGTATCTGCCCAAAATGGGAAGGTTGAACACAGTCCTCGCAGCAGCGATCGCATCGACAGTATTTCCTACACACCTAATGCCACCGGCTTTACCTCTTCCGCCGGTAGGAACCTGAGACTTGAGTACTACCGGATAGGGAATTTGCAGACTTTTGATTTCTGCCGGATTATCGATGCATTGAGAAGGCAATACAGGAATACCTATCTCCCTAAATAATTCTTTGGCTTGGTACTCTAACAATTCCATATCAATTTTTCCAACACCCTGACTGAGCAAGTTGAGCTTTTAAAGAATAAACTTGGTTTTTATTTGTCTGACAATGGAGAGGATAACGGTGACCTATCCACTAAAAATGGTTCCTTGGGAGTGTATTTTGCATAGGCGCTAGCCTTATCTCCAGTTTTTTAATATTGTTACTCATTTTATACTTTGTAACATCTATTCCACGTATCGTAATATATAAAATGAGATTTGACTTGGCTACTGTTTGCAATTTAACGGTGGCAGAATCGTTAGTCCGTATTCCCTTTGCGGTATTCCTCAGCAGGGTGTATAAGCGAGTGAAGATAGCAATTCATCAGATTTCCTGAGCCTCATTCAAAGATTAATTAATCAATCAATTAATCTTGTATTGTGGGTCTTTCTGCTGTAGTTTCAATTTTAAAAATTAACCTTAAATTATGATTACACTTGTATTAGGTACTACAGAAGTTGGCTAAATGAAGATTTATCTCTAATTGTTCAAGATGTTTTATGCCAATCCCCCATTATAACAAAGATAATCAAGAAAATTTTCAATGATTCTCAGGACTACGGCGAGGAGTAATCTTGGCAATTTGGCGAATCTACTTGACCGACTCTCAACAAAAGATGAAGAGCATCACAGAGCCTCAAGGGTTGCTCCGTGAAGGTACACAGGCGACTCGCAACTTTGCGCGATCGCATTCTGCACTTTACAAGGTAATGGGTCTAAAGCCCCGTGCTTTTAGCGCGGCTTTGTTTAACTGCGCTATACTTACCCTAAGTAAGTCAGCGTAATCATGTGGGTATTTGAAGCAAAACTTCAGGGAACAAACGGGCAGTATGAGCGGCTTAATCAAGCCATTCGTACTGCTAGGTTTGTTGGTAACAGTTGCCTCAGATACTGGATGGACAACAAGGGAATTGGGAAATACGAGTTGAGTGCTTATTGCGCTGTTCTCGCCAAAGAGTTTCCCTTCGCTTTTCAGCTCAACTCTCAAGCTAGACAAGCCTCCGCTCAAAGAGCTTGGTCTGCTATCACCCGCTTCTACAACAATTGCCAAAAAGGCAAGCCAGGAAAAAAGGGTTTTCCACGCTTCAAAAAGCACCAAACTCACGGTTCTGTTGAGTACAAAACAACGGGATGGAAGCTGTCGGAAGATAGAAGAACCATCACCTTCACCGATGGTTTCAAAGCTGGAAGCTTCAAGCTGTGGGGAACCCGTGACTTGCATTTCTATCAGTTGAGTCAAATCAAGCGGGTTCGAGTTGTTCGTCGTGCTGATGGGTACTACGTTCAGTTTTGTCTTGATGTTGAGCGGGTTGAGAAACGAGAACCAACAGGAAAAACTATCGGGTTGGACGTTGGCTTGACTCACTTTTATACCGATTCCGATGGACAGACGGTTGAGAATCCCCGACATCTGAGGAAGTCTGAAAAAGCTCTTAAGCGTCTGAATCGCCATCTCTCTAGAACCCAGAAGGGTTCTAAAAACAGAGCCAAAGCTCGAAACCGTTTGAGCAGAAAACACCTCAAGGTAAGTAGGCAGCGTCAAGATTTTGCCGTGAAGTTGGCAAGATGCGTAGTCCAGTCTAACGACTTGGTTGCTTATGAAGACTTGATGGTGCGGAACATGGTTAAGAATAGAAAGCTGTCCAAGTCGATATCGGATGCTGCATGGTCGACTTTCCGCAACTGGTTGGAATACTTCGGCAAGGTGTTTGGAGTGGTGACGGTTGCCGTTGCGCCCCACTACACCAGTCAAAATTGCTCTAACTGTGGGGAAGTCGTCAAAAAGTCTTTGAGTCAAAGAACACATCGCTGTCACCATTGTGGGTTTGTTTTAGACCGAGACTGGAATGCATCCCGGAACATTTTGGAACTAGCACTACGTACCGTGGGGCACACGGGAACGCCAGCCCTGAGCTTTGTCGAAGGGTTAAACGCCTCTGGAGACATCGACCTCTGCATTGGTGGGGAAACTCCTCAATGTAAGCCGAGTCGTGGAAAGAGGAAACCCAAAGAGTGATCTTTGGAATCCTCGTACCTAAAGGTCGAGGAGGATGTCAAAAGGTAATGGTGCAATATCAAATGCGACCCACCGATCCGGAAGAGGCGATAATCATTCTCAGAGAGCAGTCGGACTTGATGACGCTCAACCATTCAACTGATAAAAGTTACGAGGTTATGCTGGATGCACTGATGGTGGCAATTGAACATATTCGGCTGATCAATTCCCCACTAGAGGATAACTCCGAGTATTAACAACCTCCTAGGTCAAATCAATCGCTGTATTTTTGAGCGCCTAGGCTACGACATCTCCACATTCACACCCGTCTCCAGACTACTTTTATGACTCCTCCAGTCTTGTTCAACTTTATTGATACTGTAAAAACGCTTCCAGAAGATGTCTACTAACTGACGCGGTAGGAGTTTAGTCATTAAAAACAGCATAGTCTTACCACCAGTGGCAGCAACATAACGAGGGCGGGGGTGACGATCCCTCAGGGCCTGAATAATTACAGCTGCTACCTGCTCAGAACTCCACGCCAGACGAGAGGTTCGCTGTTCTATCTCTGGAATTGCTTGGTTTAAGGCGCGGTAGGGAGTTTCTCCCAAATCCGGCAAGGCAAGCTGTAGCTGTTCACTAGCAACCTGAAAAAAGTCCGTCTTCACCGGCCCTGGTTCGACAACGCTGACTTTGATGTTGAATGACTCTAATTCCATACGAAGTGTATCACTGAGGGCTTCCAAGGCAAATTTGGAGGAACTGTACAAGCCCCCAGTAGGAAAAGCCAGACGACCACCCAAAGAACTAACATTAATAATTCTGCCACCACCTTGGTGGCGCATGACCGGAATTAAAGCTTGAGTCAGCACTAGGGGACCGTGAAAATTAACCGCAAACTGTCTTTTGGCATCTTCTGGTGAAAGTAATTCTATTGGCCCCATTTGACCGTAGCCTGCGTTATTGACTAGGGCATCAACTCTACCAAAACCCTCAATAGCCGAATTTGCCAAAGCTGTTACCTGTTCTACTTGAGTAATGTCAGTAGGTACAACCAGGACTTCGGCAGCAGTTTTGAGGCAATCATTGGCTACAGTCTCTAATTTTTTCCGGTTTCGAGCAGCTAGTACTAAGCGTATGTCGGAAAACTCAGTAGCTAACCTCCGCGCTAGGGCAGCTCCAATCCCTGAGGAAGCGCCAGTAATGAGAACGACTTGTTTACTAAACATGATTGTATATCAGTCAACTTGGCGGTAGAGTCAAAAATTTCCTAAGTCACCTCAGAAGGTGAAGAGCGAGGGAGTATCGTCTCAGATTTGCGGTAGTTTTTTACTAATGCTTCCCTAAACGCTCTCTAAAGAAGGCGGGAATTACCCTCGAAGAACTTGAACTCATCCCCTATTTTAAAGAGGGTGAGCTTTATCGGCTGGAATTTTGTAAATTAAGTAATCAACAGTTTAGTAACAAATTTAGGAAACTGTAGGTATACCAGTTGCTCTCTAGCGGTGTGGTCCCATGAAAACAGCGACGCCCCCAGATAATTTAAAAGTTTTGGGTAATATTTTAGAGAAGGAGTTAGTCTCAAAACTCTCAAAGATTGCCTCTATGCAGGTTCTCTGCCAGGTTCTGAAAGGGACGTTGGTTATTGTGGTAGAGCACCCGGCAGCAGTTAAGCCAGATCCTCATCAAACCTTTAGTGTGTTGGAGCAAGCAATCCTTACCCGGTATCGCTCAGTTAGCCAGAAGGTAAAAATTTATTTGAGGGTAGCAGGGCAACAGCAGCCTTATACATCATACTCTTTTATGGTGAAGCCACCAGAGTCATCAACAGCAAGCGCTACGACTAATCTGGGAGCAACGGATGCAGACAAATTTGCTGAAATTCCTACCGCCAAGCAGAGAGAAGACAAATTGCTAGAGACTGAATCTATCCAAAACAAAGATACACAGACAACTACATCGGTTTTACCTCAACCCTGGGATTTACAGATTCCTGGCTCAGAGTCTCAAGAAAAAGAGGGCTACAACAATCAACAAGCACAGTCTTCTGAGCAATTTTTGCCTGCTGAGGAAACACCGACACCGACAAAAGCTAAGTTTAAACGTTCTCTGCTGCCTTTGATTGCGGTTGGTACTGGCTTGAGTGTATTGGTTTTTTGTTTAACCTTTTACATGCTCAGCCGTCCTTGTGTAATGGGAGCTTGTGAGGCGATTCCTGAGGCTGACGAGTTGAGTCAGCAATCAGCAACAACGCTGCGCAATCCTCAATCGGGGAAAGAGGTTTTGGCAGCCCAAGAGCAGATGATGAGAGCGATTCAGATTCTAGAATCTATTCCAGTATGGTCAAAAAATCGCGCCCAAGCTCAAGAACTCCTGAAAACTTATCGAGCCAGCTTAACCAACGTTAACGAGATGGTATTGGCCATGCAGACGGCGGCTAGAGCAGCTTATAAAGGTCAAAATCCGCCTCATCCACCTTCAAGATGGATAGAAATTCAGGGCTTTTGGCGAGAAGCAATCGCACGTCTCGAACAGCTTCCTTCAGACAGTAGCTTGCAACCGTTAGCTCAACAAAAAATCAAGGAGTATCAGAGTAAGTTAGCACAAATTAATCAGAGATTAGTCAAGGAGAGACAGTCTGATGGCAAACTCCAAGCAGCAAAGGATGCTGCTCAAATTGCTGAAGCGCGCCAAGGTGTGGCGCAGACTTTACCTCACTGGCAGTTAGTTTATGCCACTTGGCAAACGGCTTTGAAACGTCTCCGGGAAATCCCTCAAGGAACAACCGCCTACCAAGAGGCACAGCAGTTGTCGGCACTCTATCAGCCCAAGATAGCATCGGTTCGCGATCGCAAAACCCAAGAAAAAATTGCGGCTAATGCTTACAATCAGGCAATTCGTCTGGCTCAACTAGCCAAACAATCTCAGGAGCAAAACCAATGGTCAGCGACTGTCAAACACTGGCGCAATGCTTTAACTTATGCCAAACAAGTATCTAATAACACTTTTTACTACACCAAAGCACAGTCGCTAATTGATTCCTATAACAGTGATCTTAAGCAAGCGCAAAACCAACTGCAATATGCAGTCAAGGTACAACAAACCCGTGATGAGTTGAACCAGGTTTGCTCTGGGAAAATCAAGGTTTGTGACTACAACATTAGCAATAACATCATCAAAGTACAGTTAACACCCAGCTATTTAGAGATAGTGAAAAAAACGGCACTTACTGCCCAAGTCAGTGGCAACTCTGCTGCCCATGCTGGTATCGTTAATCATGTATTAACCTTAGAAGAAGCTTTGGCGGCGATTAGTAATAATTTCCAAATGCGTTTAGAAGTTTATACTCCCGATGGTGTGTTGGTTGAAATACACAGCCCAGGAAGCTAACAAGCTAGCCAGTTATCTTGCAAAAACTTTAGGAGCAGAGGAAAAGCCGATTAAGAATAATTACAAGAGTAAATTTACTAAAAGTGAGGCAAAGGAGGAAAAAAGATCAAAAAAAGAAGTGCGATTCGTCTAGTTTTTTTGTGATTGGGGACAGTTTCTAGTTTTAATAATCTCCTATAAATTAGGGAAATAGTGTATTTGAGGCTAATAAAATCTGGTCTAGGCAGCTTAAGTTAAGCACTAACAGGTAATCAATAGCAAATGCTTATATTAGCTCTACTGAGAAACTGATTTGTTTATGCAAGAAAGTGAAGCAGCTTGCCATCATCGAGAGGATTAGTATGTTTTGCCAAGTAATGCTAAAGATGAATGTATTGATTGCCGACCAGCGAGAAATTTATAGACATTGCAACGATACCCATTTAGAGATTTATAACTACTCATGCCAGGTTGCAATAAAAGGAATTACCTCTAACTACATCCCTCGTCAAAGTACTCCAGCCTATAGCCCCTTGGCGTGAATCACCTAGTGCCCAGATAAGATTACCAGCTCCCTGCTTGCTTCTTATTGCCATAAAAAAAAAGATGAGCAATTTTTATTCTTAATCTTTTCTTGGCAAAGGGATTTTAAAATCTACATAAATCTAGTCGAGTTTTAGAGAACTCTAGTTATTCGGTAGATCTTCATGAATTTTGAACAAAATCATCAGCAATGCTTGGAGAAACTAATCTGGGTTGTAGATCAGCTACAGGTTGAAGTTCCTCCCAACCACATTGCTAAAATATCCACGCTTATTGTGAAAACGATGACTGGTCCTTGGCGCTACTTTCATACAACTGAGCATATTTTTGAGGTAGGTGGCTATAGAGATGCCATCGAAGTCCTCGCCGCTTTATTTCACGATATTGTTTATGTACAAGTTGATGGGAGTGTAAATTTCAACCTCACTTATTATCTTGCTGCTTTCATTGAAGAAGATAGGGGAGAGTTATTTATTCGAGAAAAAAGTGAGTTACCAAGCGATTCTCTGTTCGAGATAGTAGCAGATGTATTTAATTTTGTTCCAAGTCAAGCGCTTTCTCCTCTAGGGGGACAGAATGAATTTTTGAGTGCAGTAGTTGCTGCCAAGGTTCTGGAACCATTTCTTAGTACAAATCTCATTTTTCAAATTGTGGCTTGTATCGAAGCTACGATTCCCTTCCGGTTAAAATCGGAATCAGGTTTAAGTCCCAGTGAGATTTTATACCAGCGCTTAAAGTCGATCAATCATCAGTTTAACCTTGAGTTGACCGAGACAGAAATTAGCCAAACGGTGAAGCGTTCTGTGAGATTAGCTAATCGGGATGTCGGTAGTTTTGCTCATCCAAGTTCCGCTGTTTTTTTAGCCAATACCTGGAGTTTGTTACCAGAAACTAATCATAATCTGTTGAAATCAGGCTCTTACACCGTGCGGGATTACCGAGTAGCCATGCAAAAGATGTCAGGCTTGATGAATTTTCTTGAACCAGAGCTAATTTTTAGGCAGTTCCAGGGAGAACCGGACGACCAAACCTATCATGGTTTAGTTGAGCAAGCAAGGAGAAATTTGCAGGTGGCAAGGCTTTACTTAGAGAGTAAGCTAGTAGCTAATGCTATCCTTGAATCGCTCTCTTTACGCTTAGGTCGAGATATTTCTCTAGCAATTATGATGGGAGAATTACCAGATTCAGGATTTTCTTTAGGTCGTTTGGGAGATTCTTTCCCTAATATTCTCAATCCTTACAAACCAAACAATGAAATTCAACAAGAAGTTTTAGATTTGTTGGAATTAGGGCGAAGTAATGGAGCAAACTATGACTTAAAAACTTCTCCTTTAACGGCATTTGTTGTTAAGTATATTGGATTTGATAGTATTTCTAAAATACAGGAACAAATGCAAGATTTTTTTCAGGGAAATATTTGTTCGGAAGATTTCTTGGCTAGTTGCAATGTCGATCTGATCAGAATTATTACCAATGAAGTTACCAAACTCTTAGAAAATCGCAAAGCAGCATTATGTCATCCTTGGCCGAATTCACATCTTAATTTTGCTAAAAGTTCAAACTCCGATTAGATTAGTAATTTCTTGGTGATCAGAATTTGCCACCAGTTAGCCGAGTCTTACCAATTAGCAACTTGCCAAAGTTTGACCCGAAACATAGGTAACCTTACCCTAAAAAGGTTAAGAATAAACAATCATTTTTTTAAAATTTGTTAAAAAATAGTTCAAAATATTTTTCAAAACTATACTTAGTAGTAATCAATTAAAATCAATCTATGCTAAGAACAGAATATCGCGATTAAAGTCAATCAAAAAAACTTATCTCCTCTTATTTTTACTGTACTTTTCAAATTAAGCAGCTAGAATCAGAGGTAGATTTTTCAGGTACGCAGCATCAACAAGAGTGCTTATAGTCGTCGGCGATCTAGAGAATACCTCTAGTAGTTAACGCTGAGTAATCGTAGCCGCCAATAAATAGTTAATTGTGCCTGTTCAAATACCAGATGGGCTTACCCTTGATTCCAATCTGGCAGATCTCCCTAGCCACGACTTTCAAGTTAGCTTAACAACTTCGGGCAACGTTGTAGCGCAAGCATTTCAGAAACATCCAGAATTACCTGGAGTGATCCTCACAGCTAATTATCAAGTTGTGGGGATGATCTCTAGAACTAAATTCTTAGAGTGGCTTAGTCGTCCCTATGGATTAGAGATTTTCCTGAGACGCCCGATACAATCCCTGTGGAGAATGATTGCCCTGGCGGAAAAAATTCCGGATGCAAAAACCTTTTTCGCGAAATACCTAGTATTAAGTGCAACTTGCTCTATCGACAAGGCAGTAGAACTAGCCCTTCAGCGTCCAGTATCTGTAGCCTATGAGCCAATAGTAATTGAATGGAGAGATGGACAGCGACGATTGGTTGATATGCAGGTTTTGCTCTTAGCTCAATCTCAGCTATTTGCTACAGCGAAAAAAGCTGCTGATGCTGCTAACACAGCTAAGAGTGAATTCCTAGCCAATATGAGTCATGAACTGCGCACTCCCCTCAATGCCATCCTTGGCTTTACCCAAGTGATTACTCGTGACTCTAAACTGTCGAGGGAACAAAAACAAAATCTAGAAATCATTACCCATTCTAGTGAGTATCTGCTGGAATTGATCAACGACATTCTGCAAATGTCCAAAATCGAGGCAGGTAGGAGTACTGTAAAAAACAGTGACTTTGACCTGTACCGCTTACTGGAAAACCTTCAAGAGATGCTGCAACTAAAAGCCTTATCTAAGGGCTTACAGTTAATTTTTGAATGCGATGCAAATCTTCCTCAATACATGCACGCTGATGAGGGGAAATTACGTGAAATTTTGACCAATATTCTAAGCAACGGGATTAAATTTACCCAAGAGGGCAGTGTGATTCTGCGGGTGAAAGTAGAACCCAAAAAACCAAAAGATGTCTCTATTGCCAATACTCCCTACCCAATCACTCATCGCCTTTATTTTGAAGTAGAAGATACTGGTCCCGGCATTGCTTGTGAGGAAATTCACAAGTTATTTACCGCCTTTGGACAAACACAAACTGGTCAAAACTCGCAGCAAGGAACAGGTTTAGGTTTAGCAATCAGCAAAAAATTTGTGCAGCTGATGGAAGGAGACATTAGGGTCAGTAGTGTCCTAGGACAAGGAACCAAGTTTACCTTTAATATCCCAATTACTATTGCTGAAACTACAAAAAGTCAGATAAAAAAAGAAAGTCGCCAAGTAATTGAGTTAGCACCTGACCAACCGGAATATCGCATCTTAGCAGTTGATGATAGTCCAGATAATCGTCTCCTACTGACCAAATTATTGACATCTGTGGGCTTCTGTGTTGCCAGTGCTGAAAACGGTCAACAAGCCGTAGAACTTTGGTCAAATTACTCACCGCACCTCATATTCATGGATATGCGGATGCCTGTCATGGATGGCTACGAAGCCACCAGGCGCATCAAAGCGCATCCCCAAGGTCAAGCAACGGTAATAATTGCTCTGACGGCTAGTGCTTTTGAAGAAAACCGCTCAACAGTCTTGTCAGCAGGTTGTGATGATTTCCTACGCAAACCTTTCCGACAAGAAGAACTCTGGGAAAAAATAGCTCAACATTTAGGAGTGCGCTACCTCTACGAAAATTTAGTAGTTGAGGACAAAAACTACTTAAGCGATGCTGGGTCAATTGAAGTTGCTCAATCCCTCAATGCTCATTTATCCGGAATGCCCAGGGAATGGGTGAAAGAAGTAAATGAAGCAGCGCTAAAATGCCTCGACCATAAAATCCTGCGGCTGTGCGAGCAAATCCCTGAGGTTCATGCCCCTTTAGCGAACGCCTTAAGGAATTGGGCCAATAACTTTCTTTTTGATCAAGTCATAGAGCTAATTCGACAAGCTCAGATTACAGCATGAACGTCAATCAAGCTGACGCCCCTAAAAGAAACATTCTCATCGTTGATGATACGCCCAATAACCTGCGCCTCTTATCGGCAATTCTCACCAAACGGGGGTACGAAGTCGGTAAGGCACTTGATGGAAAAATTGCCCTGAGAGCTGCCAAAACTGCACCACCGGATCTGATTTTGCTTGACATCAAGATGCCGGAAATGAATGGCTACCAAGTCTGCGAGCGTTTAAAAGCAGATGACAAAACTAGAGAAATTCCCGTAATTTTTATCAGTGCTCTCGATGATGTACTCGATAAAGTCAAAGCTTTTAGATCCGGTGGCGTGGACTATATCACTAAGCCGTTTCAAGGGGAAGAAGTACTCGCGCGTGTCCAGATTCACCTCAATCTCCAGGCGTTGCAAAATGCACTGCGCCGAGAACAGAAAAATTCCGAGCGCTTATTGCTCAATATTTTGCCCCAGGCAATTGTTGAAGAGTTAAAACAAAAATCAAGCGCTACACCTACACAATTTGAGGAAGCAACATTTTTGTTTGCCGATATTGCTGAATTTACTCCTCAGTCTAGCTTGATGCCTCCGGTGGCAGTAGTTAGTTTGCTCAATCAAGTATTCTCTGCTTTTGACCAGTTGGCTCAGCACCACGGCGTCGAAAAAATTAGAACCATTGGCGACTCTTATTTTGTGGCAGGAGGACTGCCAGTAGTACGCACGGATCATGCTCAAGCTATTGCTGAGATGGCACTGGATATGCAGCAAGTAATCACTCGGTTCCACTGGCCAACCGGAGAACCCCTCCGCCTCCGCATCGGTATCAATACTGGTGGTCCAGTGGTAGCAGCCGTGATTGGCATCAAGAAATTTGCCTACGATGTTTGGGGAGATACCGTGAATCTTGCCTCTCGGATGGAGTCTCAGGGAGAAGCAGGTAGAATTCAAGTAACAGAGGCTACCTATAAGCGCTTGCAAGATCAGTATCAGTTTGAGAAAAGAGGCGCGCTCCTGGTCAAGGGTAGGGGGGCAATGATTACTTATTGGCTCATTGGTAGAAAGTCCTCAAGTTTTGAGATTACATTCGGCTAATTACTTTCTGGAGCAAGTTTTTGCTTGACCATCTCCTGAACTTCCTCTCGTTGCTTAAGGTAGCCGCAGTTGGGCCTGAGCATTGAAAAATTGGCGTGTCAGTCCTTGAGTAACCAGCAGCGTGGTGACCAGGTTAGTAAAGGCAAGTATAAACATAATCAGTATCTGATAGGAAGCGGCATTGAGAGGATCAATACCACTGAGCAGTTGACCTGTGAAAATTCCCGGTAAGGTGACCATCCCAACTACCGTCATCGAGTTGATGGTGGGAATCAATCCGGTGCGGATGGCATCTTGACGGTATCTTGCCACCGCCTGTTGTGGTGTTGCTCCCAAGCTGAGATGGGTTTCAATTTCCAGACGGCTGTTGCTAATTGTATTGACAAGGCGCTCGCCAGCGATCGCGGCTCCATTCATCGCCTGTCCCAGCACAATACTCGCTAAAGGAACTAGATACTGTGGATCGTACCAGGTTTCTGGTTGAATAATCAGTAAGAGTGTATAACTCAAAGTCAAAGCTGCACTGAAAAAAATCGAACCGAACACCACAAGAAAAAGCCGGGGAATTTTTTTGCCGATGCGATTGCGGGCCGTGATTGTGGTGATCAGTAGCATGATCAGAACAACACTCAGAACAGCTATGGGGTTGTTTAATTGATAAATTACAGCTAGTACCGAGCCGACAACTAGTAGCTGCAAGAGGGTTCTTCCTGTCGCGATCGCTATTGGAATCTCTAATTTCAATCTCAGAGTACTCGACAAACCAATGGCGAGTGCGATCATCCCCAATGCCCAAAGCAAATCCGTCTGCTCAAGTTCAATTAAAGAATCCACCTTTCCTCCTTGGGGTCAAAGTTAACAAAATTCGGGATACCCTCTGGTGTACTGGCAAGGCTAGAAAGCAGGATTCAGGAAGATTGTTGTTTGCCAATCGGTGAAGGTAACTACTAATATTTCTGTCTTGATCTGCTTTATCCCCTCTAAATTTTTCAGCTAATAACTTTCCAGTAAAGCGGTATTGATCACGCTCTACTTTCTGAGAATGGTGCAAGCTTAGAGTGCAGTGAGCAGGTCATGTTGTATCTATTGAAACTCTTGTGGTGCAATTTGCTTAGCTGGCAATTAGTTAATACCTCTGGTTAACCTGCTCGACATTTTACCCATAGCTTTATCATTGATTTAACAAATTAGCGGAATTCCCTACCCGTTCTTACAGTGGGGATGGATAGCGCGTCAATTCATCGGCTTAATGCCGCGCAGATTGACGAATAATTGAGCCAAAACTCAATTGCAGCTGAGGAGTGGGCTTTTTTGCTTGCTTAATTTATGTAGAAATTATAGGTGTGAACGAGTGAAAAAAATTCCCCCTTTTGACCTGACGCGGCAGTACCAAACTATTGGTAAACAGATCAGTGATGCTGCACAGGAGGTTCTGGCATCAGGAGGTTATATCGGTGGTTCCCTAGTAGAAAGCTTTGAGCAACAGTTTGCTGCTTATATGGGCGTCTCAGAGTGCTTAAGCTGCAATTCTGGCACTGATGCCCTTTATCTGGCGCTACGGGCTTTACAAATCGGAGCTGGAGATGAGGTGATTACCACACCTTTAACTTTTATTGCCACCACTGAAATGATCGCTGCAGTTGGTGCCAAACCAGTTTTTGTCGATATTGATGCCCAAAGCTTCAATCTTGATCTCGCCCAGATTGCTACAGCCATTACCGACAAAACGAAAGCAATCATACCAGTTCATCTGTTTGGGCAACCGATGGACATGACTGCTCTGATGAAGATAGCACAAGCACACAATATTCTTGTGATTGAAGACTGTGCCCAGGCCACTGGTGCCGAATGGGCGGCACAAAAGGTGGGGAGCATCGGACATATTGGCTGTTTTAGCTTCTATCCCACCAAGAATCTGGGAGCTTGTGGCGATGGTGGTGCAGTAGTTACCAATGATCGAAGTTTAGCAGAGCCTATCCGGATGCTGCGAGACCACGGCAGACGCTCTGGTTATTATCATCAACTAACAGGTATCAATAGCCGTTTGGATGCTCTACAAGCCGCCATTCTCCAAATTAAGTTGTCTTATCTGGAGCAATGGAATGATGCCCGTCGCCAGATTGCTGCCAATTATTACCAGCTACTGCAGCCAGTACCAGGGATAGTGATTCCTCAGGAAACTGATGGTGGACGTTCTGTCTGGAATCAGTACACAATTCGTTTAACTAAAGACGGTCGTACTAGCAGCTATCGGGATCAAATACGCTCTAAGCTACAACAAATGGGTATTGGTTCGATGGTCTATTACCCACTACCTTTGCATTTGCAGCCAGTATACCAAGATTTAGGCTACCAAGCTGGTCAGCTACCAGTCTGCGAGCAAGTCTGCCATCAAGTATTATCTCTGCCAATGTTCCCAGAACTTTCCTTCCAGGAACAGCAGCAGGTGGTTTATCAGTTGAAGGATTGTTTGGTCGGTTAAGAGTTGCAGGTTGAAGATTACAATCTACTAACCTTCAACCTGCTAACCAGCTAAACTTTAACCGTTCAACGTTTTGATCTTTGACCCTTCAAGAGCTTCTACCAGGCTACGGATGACGGCAATCATCGCCAGTTGATTATCTAACTGATTGATGGCTGAACCAATACCAACACCCTGGGCACCAGCAGCAATTGCCATGGGTACGGTTACATTAGATAAACCGGAAGCACAGAGTACTGGCACTGACACAGCACGAGAAATTTCATAAGCTGCGGCTAAGGTAGGTGCGGCTTTTTCCATTAAACCTAGTGTCCCGGCTGAACGCGGCTGGCTACTGGTTCCACCTTCAGTTTGGATAATGTCTGCGCCTGCTTTTACCAATTCTTCTGCTAGTTGCGCCTGCTGATCAAGGGTTAGGATGTGAGGGACAGTGACAGACAGGGTGACATTAGGTAGAAGCGATCGCGTTTTTTTGGTAATTGCCAACACCTCTGGGGCCTCAAACCGTCTCCCTTGAGCATAAAAGCTATCGAAGTTACCAATTTCGATAAGATCGGCGCCAGCCTGAGTGGCGATAACTAACTGATCTGGTTCCACCGCTGAAACACAAATTGGTAGATTAGTTAGCTCCTTGGCTAACTTTACCAAATCTGGGTCGGCGGCGATATCTACGAAAGTAGCACCACCTCTGTCAGCCGCCTTAACTATGGCAGCCACATTTGTGGCGTCAAAGTTATTCAAACCGCTGATTACCTTGAGGGCTCGGTTCTGGTCGAATGCTTTCTTTAGTGTAGGATGCATAAGTTGTGGAGCCTCTTATCTCTTGAAAAACTATTTTTCCCTGATTACTTCTAAATTAAGAAGTTGGTCGAAAGGGAAGTTATTTGCCTAGACTAAAAGCATACCGGAGATTTAGTCTCTTCTCGTCCTCGAAAATTCATGAATTTTCCCGGAAACCTTTATTCGTTTCGCCCTGAGGTTTTGCAAAATACTCAGCTAGGTCAGTTGTGTGGCCAAGAACAGCTATTTCGCGACCGCTACCAAGTGTTGCGGATGATTGGTCGAGGCGGTTTTGGCCTCACTTTTCTTGCCAGGGATGTGTCTTTGCCTGGTAACCCCTTGTGCGTAATTAAGCAGTTGTGTCCCAAAGTCAATGATCCCCCGGCTTTAGAAAAGGCTAGGGTGCGCTTCAAGCGAGAAGCGGAAACACTCGTCAAGCTAGGCAATCACTCTCAGATCCCCATGCTGCTAGATTATTTTGTCGCTGACGGGGAATTTTACCTAGTGCAGGAATATGTAAACGGCAGTACTCTGGCAAGACTAGTAAGGCGTTATGGCTGTGTATCGGAAACGGCAGTTAAAAGCTTCTTACGAGAAATGTTGCCTTTGTTGCAGTATGTTCACGAAAATCAGGTAATTCATCGGGATATTAAGCCCCAGAATATTATTCGTTGTCAAGATGATGGGAGACTGGTTCTGATTGATTTTGGCGCAGTTAAGGAAGTGATTACCCCTGCAGGGGATAGCAGTGGTAAGATGCCAACTACTCACTTCATTGGTACTGTAGGTTTCGCACCGCCGGAACAATTTTACCTGCGACCAGTGTTTGGCAGTGATCTTTATTCACTGGGTGTTACTTGTCTTTATTTGCTAACAGGAAAAGCGCCGTTAGAATTTAAGAGCGACCTCAAAAATGGCGAGTTACGCTGGCAAGATACAGCTAACGTTAGTGAATCCTTAGCAAAGATTTTGGGGAAAATGCTCAAAGTTTCTTTGCAAGAACGCTATCAGTCTGCTCAGGCAATCTTGCGAGCTTTAGAGAGCGAACTGCATCAAGATAATCTGGCCGAGTGTCTGTGTGTACGACATCAGCCGGACTTTTACGAGGCAGCCAGTAAAAACAAAAGTAAACCTGGTAGCCATCGTTCTCCTGCGGCACAAACTGCAGTTGCCATTAGAGACTGGAAAAACCGGAGGCAAGAAAAACAGCGGCTGCGTCGCCGTTCAAAAATTTCTAACCTACTCAATAAGTCTGGCAATTCATCCTGAAATTGCCACTAAAATTTGGTTAATTGAGAACAACTTAGTCAGGAATGCCTAGATTTCTCTGACAAGAAAAAATCTCAAAGAGCTAGGGAATTTTTGATGAATTTTCCTGGGATACTGGCGTGATTGCAATGCACAACTAGCTCGCTAGTTTTTTACCTAAAATAATCTTTAGACAAAGAGATAAATCTGAGGTAATTTTTCTCTATAAAAACAAAAAATTGATATTTATTGTGAAGCTAATTATCCTCTGAAGGAATAATTATTTCTATTGCATATATCAACAAATATTCTTAAAATTCAAGAATTTTCATTGGAAGAAATTAAAGTTTTAATCAGCAATTAATCTACAGATAGACTCTCAATAATCTCTAGCTGTAGCATAAAAAATCATCAAAAATTTAGATATAACCTAGGCACATATAGGGTTAAATGTGCCAAGATTTAAACTAGGAATACTTCCTGATTAGCCTGTTGGTAAATATAAAAATAGAAAAGAGAGACATCTCCATCTGAAGATAGAGACTTAAAAAAAAATTGAATTATCTCCATCGTCAGATAGAGAGTTAAACAGTGGTATACTTGCTAACTTGAACATGAGGCATCGGCAAAACATGAAATGCGCCCGTAAACTTACCCCCGAATAAAAAAGGTGTTGAGCCTCAAAGTAAGTCAGAGATTTACGGGACATTAATCAGGTAGCACAAGAATGATTAATGGTGGGAGTAAGCAATTAGTAAAAAACTCTCAACGTTAACCAATACTGGGGGCAAACTAAGGTGTATTTACCGAAGAGAATGCTTTTAAAGTTTGCCAGACTGCTTTGGGTGTTTTGCCAGTTAATTAAGTTTAGGAACAATCAATCTTTGATAGCGTCTAGAAATAGGTTGCAGAAGAAATAAACCTAAACTTGTCCAACATGTTCTTAGTTTGACACCGGGCTTCATCTAAGTGCTGAGATTTTGATCTGTTAATCAGATCATTAGTATCTTGAAGAGTTTAATACTCACTACACTTGTCAAGGGTTTCGGATCTTAGGTGCATTTGATTGCTCAAGGGTTGAAGGTTTTTTTTAACACCATGTATACACGAAACTGTGATCTTCGGTCTCCAACAGTTACCAAAATTAGCTCGGAAATTAGCCTTAGCTGGCTTCGGATTAATCTTCTAGTTTTTATAGATAGCCTTGCTCTTTCTGTAGCTTGGGTTATTGCAGATAAATTAGGAACTCCAGTTGAGAAGTTTAATTTTTTATTGAAGCTCGATCAGCAGCTTGGTTTTCTGCTAACAATGTTGGTGATTAATTTAGGTATTCTAGCTGCCTCTGGATGTTATGGAAGTGACGATAAAAAGCGTAGCTACATAAACCTGAGTAAATCACTTACCCTTGGTCAGACCATCTTGTTGATTACAGCTTTCCTCTATCAGCCGGAAGTTGGGATATCTCGTTCTGTCTTTTTGCTAGCTTGGCTACTCACTATCATTTTCGTTAATGCTGAGCGCTTACTCATTCAGTTGGCTATTGTTAGCCTCCGTAGTAAAAACGTAGCTTTCCAGAAACGAGTTTTTCTACTGGGCAACCCGGAAGATACAGAGAAAGCAAAAAAATTACTGGGGCGCACTAAACAATTTAATATCCAGGGTGCGGCAGATTTATCTGTGCGAAGTAATCCTGAGCAATGGTCAGATACACTCGAAAAGATCCGCAACTGGAGAGTCAGTGAGATCTTTATTTGTTCCTGGCAATCTGTCAAAGATCCTATAATTTTCTTCTGGGAACTAAAATCTGCCGGAATTCAGTTAAGAGTTCTACCTATCAGTTTGGAGTTACCTCAACAGTGGTCTGACATTAAGATGATTGACGGGTTCACCACTATTCGCTTTAGTTCTCCTCCTATTATCGGTGGCGATTTTTGGCTAAAACGCGCTTTCGATCTTGTAGCTTCTTCTATAATTTTGTTGCTAATCAGTTTGCCGATGTCGCTGATTGCTATTTTGATCAAACTTGACTCACCTGGACCAATTTTCTACAAGCAAAATCGCGTTGGTTTGAAGAATTGCCACTTCCAGGTCTGGAAATTCCGCACGATGGTAATTAATGCGGACAAGTTACAAAAAGAACTAGAAGCACAAAATGAAGTCAAAGGGGGGGTACTTTTTAAGATTAAAGATGACCCGCGTATCACTAAAGTAGGTAAGTTTCTCCGTCGCTATAGCTTAGACGAGTTACCCCAGCTGTTCAATGTTCTGCGGGGAGAAATGAGTCTGGTTGGCCCTCGTCCACTACCAGTTAGAGACGTAGAAAAATTTGCTGAACATCACTTTCTGCGTCAGGAAGTGTTGCCGGGGATTACTGGTTTGTGGCAAGTTGGTGGTCGTTCTGATGTCAATTCTGATGAAGTTTTCTCCTTGGACATGACCTATATTCAGCACTGGTCTCTTGCTCTAGATTTCAAAATTTTGCTGAAGACAATCAAAGTAGTGCTGTTAAAAGAAGGTGCCTACTAGGATGACGGGAAGAGTAATCATCACCTGGTCAATTATCTGTTGCTCAAGTTTCAGAGCTAGGAGATCGGAAATTATAGGTTGCCTTTAATACAAGTGTATTAACTTGACAATGTCATTTTTCTTGAAAATTAACGGCATTGTCAAGTCAATCAACACAACCGTCAAACTTTCCTTCATTAAGGTGACAAACTATCCCGATTCAGCAGAGACGAATCTGAAAATAGAAGTAGAGGGTTTCTAGATTAAAGGTCAGAAAGCGATGAAAAGTATACTTAGTATGATCTTCAGGAGTTTTGTGCAGTTACCCAAGCAGGTGACCTGTCACGTTCATCATTAGATAGGAACTATTTCTCTACTAATTATTTTACTTGTACTCAACCTTTTTGATGAGCCTTTATGGAACCTATCGAATACTCAGAAGAAATAGATTTTCAGAAGTACTGGCTAGTACTGAAACGTCGCTGGTTCCCTGCTACAGGGGTTTTTGCCATTGCGGTAGCACTTTCAGCCTTTGCTGTGTCTCGGCAAGAGGCTGCCTATATGGCAGAAGGTAAACTCTTGTTCAAAGAAGATAGTACTTCTGCACTGGCAGGGTTGAAGAATGAAATTGGAGACCTTAAGGGTCTGAGTTCAAAAAGCAATCCTCTATCAACGGAAGCAGAAATTATTCGTTCTCGCCCCATTGCAGAAAAGACTGTAGAGGCACTAGGACTGACAAACGAAGAGGGCGAGCCCCTTAACCCAAAGAAGATCTCGGCAGATTTAGAGGTAAAAACTGTTACCGATACAGATGTAATGCAGATTTCCTATGAAGCCGATGATCCTGCAACAGCTGCATCCGTGGTTAATAAAATCATGGAAGTTTATATACAGAACGATATACAAACTAACCGGGCTAAAGCGGTGGCAGCTCGCGAATTTATTGCTGAGCAACTACCAAAAGTTGAAGCCAACGTTAGTCAGGCAGAAGAAGGCTTGCGTCGGTTTAAAGAACAAAATAAAGTCATAGCCCTGGATCAGGAAGCTAATGCCTCGGTGGGTATTATTTCAGATTTAGATAAGCAAATTGCTCAAGCTGAAGCTAAATTGGCAGATGCTAGTGCTAGGTCTACAGCACTCCGCAATCAAATCGGCTTGAATTCTGAGCAAGCTGTAGCCGTTAGTTCCTTGAGCCAGTCTGAGGCAGTGCAGCAGGTACTTGAAGAATTCCAGAAGGTACAAGGCGAGCTAGCAGTTGAGCGAACCCGCTACAAAGAAGGATACCCTACCATAGACACCTTAGAGCGCAAGGCTGCGGCACTAGAAGCCTTACTGCAAGAGCGAGTAGCACAGGTACTTGGTGGTCAACAAGCACCGGTGGACAACTTACAAATTGGACAGCTCAGAGAAAACCTGACCGCAGATTTGGTGAAGTCAGAAGTAGAGCGCTCTGGTTTGGCCGACCAGGTTACCGTTCTCCGAAATGCTCAGTCTGCTTACAAACAGCGGTCTAACGTTTTGCCAAGACTAGAGCAGAGTCAGCGGGAACTTGAACGGAAGTTAGAGGCAGCTCAGTCTACCTACGAAATTCTGTTGAATAGTCTTCAAGAAACACGAGTTGCAGAAAATCAAAATGTAGGTAATGCCCGAGTTATTTCAACTGCCTTAGTTCCTGAAAATCCTATTGCCTCGAAGAAAAAACTGATTCTGGCAGCAGGAGGTTTAGTCGGTATCTTGTTGGGTATAACTACTGCCTTCTTACTAGATATGATAGACACCTCTATTAAAACTGTCAAAGAATCAAGAGAACTATTTGGTTCTACCCTGCTAGGTGTGATTCCTTCCCATGGAAAATCTAGAAAAGCTAGACATTTTTTTGGGTACTCCGAACCGAGTGTGCCGCCAATTTTTGCTAGAGATTTGCCTCGCTCTCCCATCAGTGAAGCCTATCAAATGCTTCAAGCTAATCTGAAATTTCTCAGTTCAGATAAAGCAATTAAAGCGATTGTCGTCACAAGTTCTATTCATCACGAGGGCAAGTCGGAAGTCTCGGCCAATTTAGCAGCGGCCATGGCTCAAGTGGGACGGCGAGTACTACTAGTGGATGGAGATATGCGTCATCCTGATCAGCATCATATCTGGGATCTAACTAACGCAGTGGGTTTAAGTAATGTTCTGGTCGGTGAGGCAGAATTTAGCAGTGCTGTCAGGGAAGTCATGCCGGGGCTAGATGTACTGACCGCCGGGGTAATACCTCCTAATTCTGTGGCCCTTCTAGATTCCAAGCGGATGGCTTCATTGATAGAGACTTTCTCCGAAACCTACGATGCGGTCATTGTTGATACCCCTCCTTTGGTTGGTGTTGCTGATGCCCCGATTTTGGGCAAAATGGCCGACGGCGTTTTAATGGTGGTTCGACCGGGAGTCTTGGACTCTGCAAGCGCTAAGGCTGCTAAAGATTTGCTAATACGTTCCGGGCAAAATGTTTTAGGCATCGTGACCAACGGCGTCATTCTGGGTAACGAACCAGACAGCTATTTCTACCACAAACAGGAACAATATAACGCCCAAGATGCAGCCAGCCTGGGAGCAACAACATCGAACTCTAGCAGTGATCTTGAGCGCTCCTAAATCAGTGCTAACGAATAGTGATCATAATTTATGCTCAATCTACATAGTTATTTGAGAGTTCCTCAGTCAATCACGGCAACACTGCTGTTTTGTTCCGCACTTCCCTTTCCTGCTTTCGCTCAAATACCGAGTTTTGAAGAAATAGAGGTTTTACCTTCTACAGAGACGCAGGCTTTACCTTTTAATCAAACGGAAGCTACAACTTTTAATTCAACCGAAGCGATAAAACCTGTTTACATTCTCGGGCCTGGTGATCAAATCGAAATCACCGTGTTTGGCTACGAAGAATTTACGGGAGGTAAGGTAATTTTGCCTGATGGTACGATATCGCTACCAGTTGTTGGCAGCATCATGGCAGCAGACAAAACTCCCGACGGGCTGGCCCAAGAACTAACGGCACGCTTAGATGCTTATCTAGTAAATCCAGTTGTCTCTGTTAATTTAAATACTTTAAGGCCAGTTTTAATCAATGTTGCTGGAGAAGTACAGCGTCCAGGGCCAGTGCAGCTGCGTAGTCTGACTACTACTACTGTTAGCAATAGTGGTAGTACTGTGAGAGCTTCTCTAGAAGGAGCACCGACGGTCAGTTCAGCTCTGATGGAAGCGGGGGGAGTAAGTCAATATGCAGATATTCGTCAGATTGTTTTGAGGCGCTCTTTGCCTGGGGGTAGATCTACTACAACTACCATCAATCTTTGGGACGCTCTGCGGTCAGAACAGGCACCCCAAGACCTGATTTTGCAGGACGGAGACTCAATTTTTGTGCCTAAATTAACTGGAGATGAAACTCTAGACCGCAGATTAGTTGCCAGATCAAGCTTAGCACCGAGTACTGTCAAGGTGCGGGTAGTAGGAGAAGTAAAACGTCCCGGAGAAGTACAAGTTCCGCCAAACAGTTCTCTTTCCAGCGCAGTTGCGATCGCTGGTGGCCCAACCGATGATGCCAAACTGAGCGAAGTAGCATTTATTCGTTTGAATGAGGCAGGAACTGTGGAGAGTCAGCAGGTTGATCTGACCAGTTTGACCGATAACGAGCAAATTTTGGAAGGGGACGTGATTATTGTACCTAAGACAAAGACTGCTAAGACAGCAGATACTGTTGATCGGGTGGGTAGACCAATAAATACAATACTAAATATCTTGCGCTTTCTGATTCCATTTCCGCTATTCTAAGAGCTTTGAGTTGTTTTGTGTCTAGATTAAGTAGAGAACAAGGGAGACAAGAATCACCAATTATCTTGTAACTCTGCAATGTCGCTTTTGTTGATTAAATAAGCCGGAAATGCTGGATCAGTGTTTCCGGTTTATCAAGTTATGCTTCAAGCTTTTTGGTTGTTTGGAGCCGTAGCTAATTAGTTATTCCCAATTCTCTAAGCAGACGAAATGGTCGAAGGAAGGATTTTTTAGCTCTCTGTTGTAGCAAAAAAAATCTTTCACCACTTTGAAATATCTAAAGTGGTGAAAAGACTAAATTACAGTGATAGTTTTCTTAGTGATTACTAAAACAGAGTGCTAGACTTCTTGAGCGACTTTATTTTTAGATAAATAACCTAACTCTTCAAGTTTATTCAAGACTTTTGACACACTCTCTGATAATTCTTCAATGTCAGTGCGACATTCAACGGTGGGGTTGAGAGGTGGTTCGTAAGGGTCATCAATTCCAGTGAAACTTTTAATTTCTCCTGAACGTGCTCGTTTGTAAAGCCCTTTGACATCTCTATCTTCGCAGACTGCTAAGGGAGCATTAACATAGACTTCTACAAAGTCTCCAATTTTTTGCTTCAGCTCTTCCCTGATTTCACGATATGGTGATATAGCTGATACTAAAACAATCACTCCATTTCTGGTTAGAAGATGAGAAACAAAGCCAATGCGGCGGACGTTTTCATCTCTGTCTGCTTTACTAAAGCCTAACCCTTTAGTTAGGTTCTCGCGTACTACGTCGCCGTCCAAGATTTCTAAATTACTTCCTTGCGATTGCAAAGCTTCAGCAACTGCCCGAGTGATAGTGGTTTTTCCCGCACCACTCAAACCAGTAAACCAGACCGTTACACCAGACTTTTCCATGACAATTTTCTCCTAATAATTTGGGGTAGGGTTTTGCAAGAAGACCAATGTTGTCCTAATTCTGTTAGCGACTCGTGCTGAGCAATTAGGCATAATTTAATGTCGAAAATGCCGTTTTAGATAGATGACTTAGCAACGCTGTTACGGATTGAGCAGCACTATCATCTTACTCAGCATATTTATGTCCACTCAACTTAAATCTTCTTCTAGCTGCTAGATTAAAGTTGCAACTTCACAGATTATTTTGCTAAGGTTATTAGCTTTCATCCTGAATATTCTAATTTTGGGTAGAGGCTGATCGTGAGCCTAGCAGACAAGTTAGCAAGAGTCTAACACTAAATTTCACAAACGACTACCTGCAAAGCACGCCAGGTTTTTTCAGGTGTTTTTATCATAAATTGAACAGTTATGTAATTCAGAGAACCCCTAAACAAAATCAGGCATTGAATAACTATTTTTACCCAAAAAGCGTTTTTTGTAAGCTGTGAATTAGCTCCATATCTGAAAATATATCATTCCCTTAGGTCATGTATGCTGAAATAAATAGTCTAACAACAAAATTTCAACTGTAATCAGTTATATTTCCTTTCATGGAATAGATAAACAACACGTAAAACTCTGAGCAAATAAAAAAAGACTTAATGAAGATATTACATGATGGTGGCTTTATTGGGTGATATTGGCTATGATGTTGCAAGGCGAATCCGACTAAGCTACGATACTTGATAGAACTAGTTGAGTTATGTCTACTAATTGACTAAGCAACTCACCTCTGTCCTATAAAGTCGGTGGTACTTACCGTTTGTATAGCTCTCAGTAAGACCAATATCACCAGTTATCTGAATTTCTGGCTAAACCTCAAGTCCATTGAAATGAACTTAACTTCCTGAGTGTCAATCCTGTAGTACTTTTTTAGAGACCTTTATCTATCAACGAGTAATTAATTTCCTCGCGGACGATTAGGTAGGTGCAAGCTCTCAGATAAAACTATCCGGGTTGAATAGATAATCTTGGAAAAATGTTAGTAGCTCAACTTAAAGATCATACCCTTATTACTGGAGTGGTTTAAATCACTTCTCAATCAATAGTACTTTTAATTTCCGCCAGTTCATAGCGTTTTTGTTGCGGTTGCATGTAACGGCGGAATTAGTGTGGTGGAATTTGTTTGTATAACTCAGTGAACAGACTTACCTACCAAATACAGCCAATTCCTTCAATTAAGGAAACAACGAAAGGTGAAGCCTGCCTACGCAGGCTTTATTTGTGTGTTTACTGCTGCTGTCGAAACTCACCTTCTGTGTGGGATTTATCGGGAGTGTATCTTTTTTTAGAAATAATGCATCAATGAAGTCTAGGGAAATCAATTCTACCTCATGAGTATTTTTTTAACCCTAAGCGTTGTCGTCCTGACGTTGATCTGTTTCATTACCGAATGGTTACCTGTTGATATCACGGCGATTGCGGTGATGGTTGTGCTAATGTCGCTGGGATTAGTCAGCCCAGAAGAAGGGATCTCCGGTTTTGGCAACTCGGCCACTATTACGGTGATGGCCATGTTTATCCTCAGTGCTGGGATTGCCCGCACAGGTGCAATGCAGATGGTTAATGATCTGCTGCTGAAATGGGGAGGAAAGCATTCTACTCAGCAGATCTTGGCTATGGGGATAATTGCTGGACCAATCACTGCTTTTATCAACAATACTGCTGTCGTCGCAGTTTTTTTACCAGTGGTGGAAGATTGGTGCAGGAGACAAGAGATTTCACCATCTAAGCTACTAATGCCGTTATCTTTTGTGACAATTTTGGGGGGAATGCTGACAACAATTGGCACTTCCACAAATGTCTTAGCCAGTGGCTTGTCTGAAAAGCTGGGATATCAAGCTTTTGGCTTGTTTGAGTTCACAAAGTTGGGGGTAATCACTTTTAGCGTAGGGTTGATATATCTAGCTTTTGTAGCACCCCGGCTATTACCTGATCGTAAAGCGCCAAGCACTAAAGTAGTTGCCCAAGACTACGAGCTCAAAGACTATGTTAGTGAAATTGTAATTACACCGGGTTCTAGTTTAGTAGGGCAAACCCTGCGTAAGAGTCAACTCCAGCGGAAGTTTGACCTAGACGTACTGGAACTGATTCGCAATGGTGGTCATTTTCCTCAACCTTTGGCAGATAAAGTATTGTTGGCAGGTGATATTTTAATCGTGCGCTCTCGTCAAGAATGTCTCTTGAAAATTAAAGATGAAAGAGGAATAGAGATCCTACCTGATGTTCAGTTTGGGCAGAAATCTCTAGAGGAAGATCTTAGTTCTGGAGAAGAGAGCATTGCTGAAGTTTTGATCCTTGCTAGCTCAAATTTGATTGGTTCGACTTTAAGAGACATGCGCTTTCGGCAACGCTACAACGCTACAGTGTTGGCAATTCGGCGTGGAGAAGAAATGGTAAGGGAGCGACTGGGTGGAGTTCCTTTGCGGCTTGGCGATGTCTTATTACTACAAGGCCCGAATCAAAGCTTTGTGGGACTGCAAACGAGTAGAAGAGATCTGTTATTAATTGGAGAGCGAGATTGGGAAACCTTAAGACGAGACAAAGCATTTATTGCTATTGGTATTGGCTTAGGAGTAGTTTTAGCAGCTGCTTTTAACTTACTACCAATTTTGGTAAGTGCCTTGGTGGGGGTAGTGTTGATGGTGCTGACTGGCTGTTTAAAACCCGGTGAAGTATACGAAGCAGTACGCTGGGATATTATCTTTCTGTTAGCTGGATTGATTCCCCTAGGAGTAGCCATGGATAAGTCGGGAGCAACTCAGTGGTTAGCGAGTAATTTAGTCGCATTAGGGGGGAATTTTTCGGGCTATTGGCTCTTAACTTTCTTCTACATTATTACTGCTTTAGTCACAGAAATTCTTTCTAATAATGCTTCGGTAGTGTTGCTGCTACCTGTGGCAGCAGAGGTTGCCAAGAGTCTCAGTCTTAATCCTCTAGCTTTTATGTTTGCGGTTACTTTTGCAGCTTCTAGTAGCTTTATGACGCCAATTGGTTATCAAACTAACACCATGGTTTATGGACCAGGTGGTTACAAGTTTCTAGACTTTGCCAGGGTTGGAGCTCCCTTGAGTTTGATCATGACGCTGATTATTCCTCCACTAATTATTTTTCTCTTTGGCTTGTAAGCAAGTCGGCAAAACTAAGTCCAACAACTATAGCTGGTTTTGGCAGTAACAAACCACCGGAGAGTAAGCCTACTGCCTTTACCTGTCTCTATAAATCAATCAATATTTCTTATAGCTGAATTACACTGTTTTGTTACTTAGATAACAAAGCAGTTCTAGTAATTGTGAAATGCTATTGTAGGTATGTTAAACCAATCCTGAACAGGTATTTTTATAAGCATTACTCCTGAAATGGGCGGATCTACAGATAAAACCTGCCAGAAGTAGATGATTGTTTTCTTGAATGACCAGCGAATTTAGATACTAAGGGCTTTACGATTGGTAAGCAATGGATGTACTAGAGATTGGTTAAAAGAAGCCTAGAGAAGCTTTATTTATCTGCCTCTGTAGACGACTCTAGGTAAAAAATGTGCTAAAAGCTAGGTTTTAGAACCACTAAACAGATAGACAAATACTATATTCTGATCAACAGATTATTCTTGGCTAATTCCCAACAATCAGGATAAAAACGTTTTGTTGTGAAAGCCAGAGAAAATCTAACTTTTGGAGTAGACACTTCAGAATCGACTAGGTTAGATTGACAGAAGTTATAAGAAATTGGCTCACGCATCAAAGGGTCTGGGTTGCATCTCGTTTCGGCGAATATACTTTGTGAAAGAAGGGCGAAATGAGTTGTACGAAATTTTCTACCTGCTATTGCAACGAAAATAAGTTGAGAAAGCGGCTGGCTTTCCGGTTTGATTATTACTTAAATTTTTTCTAACTTAGGCAGCGAGTAACGCCTATTTTAGAGCTTTTCAGATTTAGCAGTATAGGTTTAAAAGTAATTTTCTACTAAAATGTCCTGTTGTCTCATGCTACATCTGTAAAAAATGTTTGTATAGCATCGGCTTTGCTTAGTAAGCTTCAGTAGCATATTACCTAAATTTGTATTGCTCATAAATTTAAAGTATTTTCCTCCAATCAAGTAGCAGGTTATCAGCCAGATGGTCAAATATCTTTCTAAAGTATTATTCGTACTTGGTGAAAGGAAAAAACTGCTTCCTTTCATACTAGCTCTCTTTATGTTTTCCTCTGTAATGGAAGCTGTAGGTGTTGGCATGATCGGCCCCTATATAGCGATAGCTTCAAAACCGGAGATTATACAGCAACATAGTTTATTAGTCTGGGTTTATAAACAGTTAAATCCGGCAACTGATCAACAGTTTCTTTTGTTACTGGGAATAGCAATTGTATTAGTATTTATCTTTAAATCATTATTGGCATTTTCAGTAAAGTCATATATTTTTAAATTTACTTTTAACCAAAAAAGAATATTAGTTAATAGGTTGATGAAGTCATATTTATCAGCTCCTTATACTCTTTATCTAAAACAGAATACTGCCAATATCATTAAAAATATTACTGGAGAAACTAATAGATTTACTGGTGGTTGTCTTCAGCCTCTGCTAACTTTTACAGCTAATTTAGTTGTCGTAGTTGTTCTTTTGTTACTGCTAGCTAAGACTAGCCCATTACTTCTGGTAATGGTATTAGGAATTCTACTCCCTACATTTCTACTATTCCAACGACTTGGCAAAAAGTTCAGAAAATGGGGCAAAATAACCTCTGAAACTAGTAGAGAGATGATTCGCGTAATCAACCACGGTTTGGGAGGATTGAAAGAGACGCGGGTTATTGGTTGTGAATCCTACTTCGAGAACCAGATGGATATAGAATCCGAGAAGTTTGCTAGGGTAGCAACCAAATACGCAAGTTCTCAAGTAATTCCTAATATTCTAATTCAGACCTGCTTAATTGCTTTTTTGATTCTTTTTGTCTCCCTCTCTCAAATCCTATTTCAGCAGAGTATGGACGATTTGACTGCTGTTATGAGTGTTTTTGCAGTTGCTTCACTGCGCTTAATCCCAACATCTAGTCAGTTAATCAACGCTATGAATAGTATGCGAAATTCTGGCTATGCTCTTGACACACTTTACCTTGAGCTGAAGGAGATAGGGAAACAAGGACTAGACAAGCATTTAGACGATGAGTCCAGTTCTAAGAAAGGTAATTTGATTGCTTCTAAAAACACTGAAAGTCAAGTTATGACTTTCAAAAGTCAGGTTGACCTGATTAATGTTGCTTATAGTTATCCTGGGACTTCAGAGCCGGCAATTAAGGATATCTCTTTGAGTATTAAAAAGGGTCAATCTATTGCTTTAATCGGTAAATCCGGAGCTGGCAAAACAACTTTAGTAGATGTTATTTTGGGGTTATTGGAAATTGGGAGCGGAGACATCCGGGTTGATGATGTATCGGTATATGACAATATCCGTTCCTGGCAGAACTTAATTGGCTATATACCTCAGTCAATTTTTCTAATTGACGACACAGTTGAGAGAAATATTGCTTTCGGTGTTCCGGATAATCAGATTGATTCAGGAAGATTAAATAGGGCAATCAAAGCGGCTCAACTTGAGGAGTTAGTAGCAGAATTACCTGATGGAGTTAAAACTAGTGTTGGTGAACGGGGGGTACGCTTGTCTGGTGGACAACGCCAGCGGATAGGAATTGCTCGTGCGCTCTATCACGAGAGAGAGATTTTAGTGCTGGATGAGGCGACTTCTGCACTAGATAATGAAACCGAGCATTTAATTAGTGAGTCAATTAACTCTCTGGCTGGTACGAAAACTTTGATTATTATTGCTCACCGTCTTTCAACTGTTGAAAATTGCGATCGTATTTACATGTTAGAAAAAGGCGGTGTTGTTAAGTCTGGTACTTTTCAAGAGGTTGTTTTAGAGGGATCAAAAAGTAACAACAATATTGTCTAGTTTAGAAAGGTATTTACAGATAGTTTATTCTGTTGAAAATTAATCAATGCGAAACACTATTGTTTTAGGTTCAATAAGAAGTGGCACAAGTATGCTGACGGCAACATTTCGTAATACTGGAGCATATTTCGGAGATGAGATTATGCCTCCAACTGTTGCCAATCCTTATGGTTATTATGAATGTTACAAAATCAACAAATTGAATGATCGTATAATTGGGAGTATCCTTCATCGATACAGTCGATTTCCTATAAGTATTCTGCGCCGTTTCCAGCCACGGATACATCGTGATAAAAGATGTTCTATGTTGGCTGCACCTCGATACATACGCCCACTGAATTTGCCTGATGAAATTATCAGTGAAGTGCGTCATTTTATGTCGACAAATCCTTTCTGCTTAAAGGATCCACGATTCAGTCTCACTCTACCATTTTGGGAGCCAGTTATTCCTGATGGCACCCGTTTCCTTGTTGTATTTCGTGACCCGCGCAGAACAGTAGATAGTATGTTAAGGAATGCCAAAGAAATATATAATCCCCCCTTACCTTTGGATGAAAAATGGGGATTCACAGTATGGTATCGAAACTATCGACGCTTGTTATACAAATTATCAAATGAAGAAGACTGGCTGTTCATTCAAGATGAGCAAATTTTTAGCGGCGAAGCTTTTCCAGCCATAGAAAATTTTATTGAAACCAGCATAGATACTAGTCAAATCAAACCTGGAATTCGTCGTTCACGTCCTGAAACAATCGCGTCTTCTAATCAGTATTATTGTAAATCTCAAGTTTTATTCAACGAGCTAAAGCAGAGGGCTAAACGTGATGTCGAGAAGTGGCTGAAATGATGGATATTTCGATACAGTTTTCTCAATCCTGCACTTCTTTCTGAACAGATTATCGCAGCTTACGAACAGCGGCGAGAACTCGGCGAAGTTAATCGAGCGCGACAACATGCAAACTTGGGTGGTAGTGCATCATCGGATATTCAAAGTTTGTTATCTAGATGAACATTTGAGGTCTCCGTTCCAACCCATTTAATCATGCTCACAGCGTATGGGAGTCTAACACCAATGAAAAACAACAGCTCAACTGTACTAGACCGACCAAAACTTTTAACAGTAAGAGAAAAAGCTATTGCTTACTGGCTAAGCTTATGGGATGAAACAACAGGTGGCTTCCGCTTTGCATTGCATCAACCAGCGACGCTGATGGCAACAGCCTATTCTGTCCTAGGACTAGAATTTACTAGTAGTCTTTCTTTGCTAAGTAATGTCCAGAGAGATGCTACTATCTCTTTCTTGATAGCTGGCGCGCAGCCAGATGGCTCTTTCTGCGACCCACTTTTTCGTGCAGAAGACATTCTGAGCAAGCAGCATGGTCTGAACTACTTTCAGCAAGAAACCACTACAATGTGCCAACAGGCTCTTGATGCTCTATCTGCACCGCCTCCACCACCACGCGACTGGCCTGCAGATTGGCGCACAGCTGATGGTCTAATTCGCTACTTTGAATCATTTTCCTGGCAAAATCCCTGGTTGGATTCTAATCCGGTAATGTTCACTCTTAGTCAGTTATGCCATGACGCCGAAAGACATCAGCAGCCAGAACTTCTAGAGTTGGTCGATGTTGGCCTCGACTGGTTAGATGCACACCAAAGCTCAGAAACAGGTTTATGGCAAGGACTCCATAAAGTCTCACTTACCAACGCCATGGCGGCTACCTTTCACTTTACCTTCTTTTACTACTATCGTCGTCGACCGATACAGTATGTAGAGCAAATCATCGATTCTTGTCTAAAGTTGCAACAACCACACGGTCTATTTAGTGGTAGCTTAGTTGGACAAACCTGCTTAGACTACGACGCTCTGGATTTGCTGGCAAAGGCTTCTTTAGCAACGGATTATCGTTCTAGTGATGTTCAAGAAGCGATGATGCATGCATATGATGCATTGTTAGGACTACACAACCCTGCCGATGGTGGCTTTGCCGACTGCAAAGAGCGCCTGAGTGATCCGAGTAGAGGACGCAAGGCAAAGCTGTTGAGAAAGTTGGGGTTGTCTAGATTTATACCATCACCTGCCCGTATCCCGGCCAGAGGAACATACCACGTTTGCTGGCGTTTGCTCTCTTGTGACACTGCACAAAGTAATGCTTTTTCGACCTGGTTTCGACTCTTAGGGTTGCGTTTAGCTACACAAAAGCAATTACCAGATATTGAATCAACTGATGCATTTACTTTTCGGCGTTTACCTTTCCTCGGATACCACACTCTTTAGTAATAAAAATTGTTATAAAGCGTAGTTGACTCAAGCTGATTTTAGATAACACAAGTAAGTATCTTTGACTTATTGGAGAGAATACACCATGGGTTTACGACAGCAGATCAATCCTTATGTTCGTCAATTATTGAATAATAAAGTAGAGCAAAAAATCTTCTTCCTTCATATTTCTAAATGTGGAGGCACTTCAATAAGTGAAGCAATAAAAGATAGTTTTGGCCTTACGAAGTGCCAGCAGGCAACCAACTTTTTTATTCTCAATACTAGTGCTGCACGAAAATGTTCGTACCTCTTGGGTGACGATCTCCACGATTATGGAAGAAAGCTTCTAGCTTACTCTATGTCAAATTCTCAATGTAGATATATTCACGGTCATTTCACTTATAGCAAAAAAATTTCTCAAGAATTTAGTCAGGACTGGAACTTTATTACAATTTTACGACATCCAGTTTCTCAATGGTTATCACAGTATTTTTACGATACCAGAGAAAATTCTGAAGTTCGCATTGAGTCTGATTTGAAATCCTTTTTAGAGTCGGAAAGAGCCATTATTCAAGGCAATAACTATGTTTGGAAATTAACAGATTTTCAACCAAATGAAGCATCATCTGACGAAGCTATAGAACAGGCGAAAGAAAACTTGGAAAAATTTTCTTTAGTAGGAATTTTGGAGAACCTAGATAGTTTTGTCAAAGACTATCATACAACATTTGGTGCAAAGCTAGTAATCAAGCATCGCAATCAGAGTCCTGTGTCTAAATCCAAACGACAAGAACAAATCACAGACAAGATTCACAAGAAAATAGAAGAACTTTGCCAACCTAATATGAGAGTTTATAAAGCTGCGCTAGAAAGAATCCAAAGAATATGAATAAAACTGGGTAGTTTTGTACAGTATACGAGAGAGTGAGTCAGGTAATTGTATGCCCAAAATTAGTGTATTAATGAGTGTTTATAATGCTGGAGAATACCTAGCAAAGGCAGTCGGAAGCATTCTTACACAGACCTTTAAAGATTTTGAGTTTATCATTATCGATGATGGTTCAACAGACAAATCTTTGGCAATACTAGAACGCTACGCCAAGCAAGATAGCCGAATTAGATTAATTAGCCAGCAAAATATTGGACTCACCAAAACCTTGAATAAAGCCTTAGCTTTGGCTCAAGGTGAATTTATCGCTCGGATGGATGCAGACGATATTTCAATGCCAGAACGGTTTAATCGACAAGTTCAGTATCTTGAGAATAACCCAAACTGTGTAGCTTTAGGGTGTGATGTGTTGCAGATCGATATGGACGGAGCGCCTATCTGTAAGATGGGTGTCTTGCTTTCCCATGATGAGCTTGAAGCTGAACTTTTGAAAGGAAGAGGAGGAGTTATTCGCCATCCTGCGGTCATGATCAGGCGAGAGGCTTTGGTTGCGATCAATGGCTATCGAGATCAGTTTAAGACTGCTCAAGATTTAGACCTTTATCTGCGACTAGCTGAGCGAGGTCAACTGGCAAACCTGCCTGATGTTTTGCTGGAATACCGACTACATCTTGAAAGTGTCAATTTTGCTAAGTACGAGCGACAAACTCAGGACGTGATTGCTATGTTAGAAGATGCCTACGCTAAGCGTAACCTGAAAATGCCAGAGGGGGTTCTACAGCGCCGCTTCAAAAAACAAGTATCGACCGATCATCATCGCTTCTGGGCTCAGATGGCACTCAAAGAAAGGAATATCTCGACTGCTCGAAAACATGCTTTTCTCTCTCTACACAAGGATCCATTTTCGCTTGAATCGTGGCAAATGATGCTTCGTACTATTAAACGTTCAATTAAAAATTTTCAACTCAACTAGAACAAATAATACTTCACACAGACAAAGTTTTTTAATGTATAAGTATCTCGGATTTGTTGCAAATACAATATGGCAAAAAAAAACCGGATACTTGCTACTCAGTCATTAGGTATTACTATATCTGTGTAAAAGAATAATATTATTTGTAAATATCTAGGTCTGCAGTGAAGAAAACAGGAGATATAAAAAACTAATTCATTTTCAAATGAATTAGAAAAAATATTAATTTAAGCGTCTAACTCTATTCAAATAATTGCTCATCAATTTCCTATGAGTATCACAGCTAGTATACTGATACGCACAAAAAATGAAGCTAGAGATCTTCCAAAAGCTTTAGATATTATTAGAAATCAATCATTGAAACCCGTTGATATTATCGTAGTTGATTCTGGATCTACAGATGGCACAGTTGACATTGTTAAACAGCAGAGTGAGATCAAGTTAATTCAAATGCTCCCTGAAGAATTCACCTTTGGTAGTTCTTTAAATATCGGGTTTGAAGCTGCTCAAGGAGAAGTAGTTGTCTCTCTGAGCGCTCATGCTTTTCCCTGCGATCAACACTGGTTGCAAAATTTAGTTAAACACTTTGATGATCCTCAAGTAGCAGGAGTTTATGGAAAACAAGTTCCTCAACCTGATGCTTGGCCACCAGTTCAGCGAGACTATCTCAGTTATTACCGCGACCAGTTGCGGGTTCAAAACAACCTAGCAAATTTCAGTGATCACTCTTTTTCTAATGCCAATTCTGCTATCCGTTTTCAGTCCTGGAAGAGGCGTCCGTTTAATGAAACACTGACAGGTGCTGAAGATCGGGAGTGGGCGCGGATCATGCTAGATTTGGGTTACAAAATCGTTTACGAGCCAAAAGCAGCGCTATATCACTCACACAATGAACCCTTTCTCAAGGTTTATCAGCGAACTTATAGAGAAGCGCTTGCACATGAAGCAATCTACGAAAAGAACGAGAGAAAAATCGGTTTGGGTGCTGCTTTTCAGAGGTGGTACAAATCGGTAGTAGCTGATGTGCGTTTTATTATTCGAAATGGCAAAAATTACATATGGCTATTAAAGGCACCAATCTACCGTCTTTTTTGGACATATGGCTATCTCAGACCCAACATGCCAGATGCACTTTGGGAGCCTTTCGTAAAGCGATGGAAACGAATTATCAGCCTAGAGACACAAAAGTGGTAGAGGAGTAAATAATGAGAGTACTAGCAATAATTCCCTCTACCTTACGTGGTGGTGTAGAAGAGTACACCTTAAGAATTACCTCAGCAGCAGTTAAAGAAGGCTGGGAAGTTCATGTAGCATTCCCCCAGACTGAAGGAACCGCATCCCTAATTAAAGACTTCACAGCAAATGGCGTATCTTACCACCGTTTGGAAATTTCTGAGTCAAATCTCCATGGACTAGCGGCAGTAAGAAAATATTTAATACACTTTGTTCGCACAGCATTGCTATTACTTAAGGTCAAGCCGAATGTTGCACAGATAGTTCTCCCAAGCATTACCTATTGTTTAGGAAGTATACTTGCGTGTAGCCTTTTGCAAGTACCCACTTTAGTGAGGTTCGGTTTAGTTTATTTCAAGTGGCCATTTGGTGCTAAAAAACTCAAAATTTACGCTTGGGCAAGAGCCAGAAAGCAACAATGGGTAACCATTTCAGAAAACAATAGAAAACTGGTCTGTGAGACATTTCAGATTCCAGCCCAGGAAATAGTCTACATCTATAATGGTGCTAATATAGAGTCTTCTTATAATCAGAACAAAGAAGACCTGAATAAACTACGTTCTGAGGTAATTCAAGAGCTTGGGATTCCCATAAATAGCCAGTTGGCTTTAACAGTTGGACGCCTCGAAAATCAGAAAGGTTATATCGACCTTATCCCAGCAATTCCTCACATTGCCGAAGAGTTTCCAGATATAAGATTTGTCTGGGTCGGAGACGGTACTCAGCAAAGCAAACTCGCTAGTATGTTACGGGAGTACGGTGTTGCAGAAAAAGTAATATTTTTAGGTTATCGCTCTGATGTACCAAGGCTACTCAAAGCGGCTGATATTTTTGTTTTTCCTACTCACTACGAAGGCGGTCAGTCATGGGCGATTGCTGAAGCAATGGCTTATGGTCTGCCCATTGTCACCTCAGATGCTAGTGGCATCCCAGAGGTAATTAAGCACAAAACTCATGGTCTTGTGTTTAAAACAGGAGATAGCTGCGACTTACTAGAAAACCTGCGCTGGGCGCTCAGAAATCCTGACAAAATGCAAGAAATGGCTCAAAATGCACAGCTACGTGCCAAAGATTTCTCTGAAGAAAGAATGGTAAAGGAAACTCTAGAAGTATGGCAGAAATTGGCAGGTAATTTTAGATAAAAAATGCATATAAAAAGCCAGGATATCACGGTAGGCAGGTTCTTTTTCTAACAAACTAAACCAGATAACTAGTATGGCAACAAAATACAAACCACCGGTCTATATCGTCGGTCTGCCCCGTAGTGGAACAACCTGGCTGGCTTCTATATTAAATACCGCTCAGGGAATTAAATATTTTTACGAACCCTTTAACAAACAGCATGTCCCTGAGGCGAAATCCCTTTGGATGAAGTATCTGCGTGCAGACGATGATGACCAGGAGTTTGCCAAATTTTGCCAGGATGTATTTGCTGGTCAAATTAATAGACGCTACGTAACCAGAAGACTAGCACAACCCTATGGAATGTTTGGCGCAAGACTACGTTGGTTGCCGGGTCGGGTTATGGTTAAGGATGTACACTCGTGCTTATCGCTAGAGTGGGTTGATCGGCACATCGCACCCATTACGGTCATCATCACACGTCACCCCTGCGCCATCGTAGCTAGCCAGTTGCGATCATTGAGATTAAAAAACAAATTTGATCCCTTCCAGAAACTGCTTGCTCAACCAAGAGTTATAGACGATTATTTGAAACCGTTTGAGCATCTTCTTAGGAATGACGAAGGATTGTTGCAGCAAATGGCGGTTTGCTGGGGAGCTGTGTACTACATCATGCTTGAGCAGCAAAAGCGACATCCTAACTGGTTGGTGGTACAGCATGAAGAGTTATGTCGAGATCCAGTTAGGGAATACCAAAAATTATTTGACAAGCTAAATCTTCGTTGGACAGAGAAAACAGACAAGCTGCTTCAGATCTCAACTACTGAAGACAGTGGTCAGACATACGTGCCTCAACGTATATCTTCGCAAGAACCTGACAAGTGGAAAAAGGAACTTGAGCAAGAGCAAATTGAGCAAGTGCGGCGACTTGTAAAACCTTTTGAAATTCCTTACTACTCTGATTTTTGATTAACTCATTTATTTTAACTTTAGGCGTATTGGCTACTATATAAGCAGATTGATAATGATGAGAATCGGTTACTTACACATTGGTTCACCGCAACATGGCGTTTGTCGTTATGGACGCTTACTTGCTGCCGAGGCACGTAGGCAACCTGAGCTAAGCGTTATTGAAGTTGATGTAGTTCTAAGTCAAGACAAAAAGCAAAACCGAGAGCTGCTGATCAAAGCAGCTCAGCAGCTTTCCGAAGCAGAAATTATTCACTTTCAATTCAACAAATTCAACAAAGAAATATGGGGCGGTGGTTGGTCACAGTTATATTACCTTCGGGTTTTCATGGGTCACTGCTCGTGTCCCTTGGTAGTTACACTCCACGATGTTTTTTATCCGCCCTATGGTTTAGCAAGTGTGCTGAAATATTTGCACAACAAGTTCTCAGCTAATGCCTCAGTGATCAACAAGAAGACAACTGCAATATCTTCAAGTAAACCTTCAGCGCCTGGGCGCTCACGCTTAAAAAGTGCCTTTGAGTTTATGCAAAGTATATTCAAGGGTGTGTTGGGGCCCGATGCCTTAGCTTTGCGTGAGATAGCAAATCGAGTAAGTCTGATGTTTGTTTGCACAGAAGAAGAAGCACAACGAATTTGCGATCGCGTTGATAACCGTAAACTGAAAGTTGTGCCTCACTTTGTTGAAACACGATCTATCAATATTAGCCCAGCCAAAGCTCGTACTGTATTGGGATTAGAAGGAGTCAAAGTAGTTACTCTTCTAGGGTTCATTTACGCTACTAAGGGTCATCAACTAATGGTTGAAGCCCTACCTGAACTACCGCCAGACGTAAAAATTATCTTTGCTGGAGGTTCTAGTTCTGGTGGCTCGGAGCAGCTTGTTAAGAATCTTCTCGCCTTGGCTAAGGCAAAGGGAGTGGATGAGCGCTTGCGAATAACAGGCTATTTATCTGAAGAGGAGTTAGAACATTATCTCATGGCAACTGACCTGGCTGTTTGTCCATTTTCCAGATTTTCAGCTTCGGGTTCTTTGTCAACTTGGATCTCTGTCGCTCGTCCTGTTCTTGCATCAGATTTTCCACAAGTAGCTGAATACAACAGACTGGAACCAGGTGCTATCAAGACATTTAGTCCCTATACACCAGCTGCCTTAGCTAAAACAATTGAGCAGCTCCTACCATTATCTGGAGAAGATAATGAATCGGCGATAACCCGTCTCCGAAAAAAACTTTCCATGTCCGTAATTTTCGATAAACACCTTTCTCACTACCAAAATGTTGCCAAAGTACAAGACTCAGCAAAAGAAAAATGTAAGTTTGTATAAATTTTCTTAATGTGTTGATCGAGTACTTCGCAAATTGCGACATGTCAGTATCTTAGTTAAACCAAGATATCTGATGAAACAATCCGGAATATCTAGATTTAGTAAAGTAAACACTAATAGCTAACAAAAGATGGAAGATTTGAGAGTAATTTTTTTGTCAGATTGGCTATCTAACCCCTATAAACTACTACTGGCTAAGTGTCTCAACAACTACAAAGTTAAAGTAGAGGAATACCGTTGGAATTTTATTTTTCTGTATAGAAATTTTCTTCCCTATAAATCTGAGATATTACATTTTCACACACTACACCCTTTTATTGTTGGTAGAAGCAGCATAGGTAGGGTATTTAAAACTTTATTGTTTATTACTCAAATAATACTTCTCAAGCTAATTGGCACTAAAATTGTGTGGACTGTGCATGAATGGTCTGATAAAAATTCTGGTGGTAACCGCAATATCTCTCCCAATCAGGCAAAACTAATTGGTAATTTTTTCGATGCGATAATCACTCATTGTGAAACAACCAAACTTGATATTACGAAGGCGCTATACTTGGAAGGTAAGGGTAAAGTATTTGTAGTACCCCATGGTAACTATATAGGATGCTACGCCAATCAAGCAACTAGGCTTAGTAGTCGGAAAACTTTAGAAATTCCTGAAGAAAATTTAGTCTTTCTTTTGTTTGGGAATATATACCGCTACAAAGGAGTTCTGGAAACTATTGATGCCTTTAAGTGCTTAGAGCAGAAAAGAATATCATTAGTGATTGCTGGCAAGCCTAATGAACAAGAATTAGAGCAGACTATTAAAGAAAAAATCAAAGGGTATAACAATATATTGTTTATTCCTGAAAGAATTCCTGATGATAAAGTGCAAATTTACATGAATGCCTGTGATTGTGTTGTAGTTCCTTATAAAGTTTTTACAACTTCAGGTGTAGCTATTTTAGCAATGTCTTTTGGACGGGCTTGTATGGCACCACGCATAGGATTTTTCAGCGATATGCTAGATGATTCCGGAACTTTTTTCTATGACCCAAATCAAGAAGAGGGATTAGTTCAAGCCATGAAATCCACAGTGGATAAGAAGGATAAAATCTCCGAAATGGGTGAACACAATCTCAACTTAGCTGAACAATGGAACTGGCACTACGTTGCTGAAGAAACTTTCAAACTTTACCAGCAGTGCGTTGGGGGTGAATTTTGAAAGTTTTAGCCTATGACTGGAAATTCTAATAATTTTACTAACACCTATAAAATCCTTTATATTCAACATGTTATGAAGCAATAAAAAGTTTTTTGCTATTAAAAACTAATCTTAACAAACGAAATTAAGTGTTAAACAAGCTTCCCTTAAATACCAGATGATGACATATATTCCTAGGATAAAAGTAGGATTATCTGCTCTCAAGAGATTACCTCTTCCACTTAGTATTCAAGAACTTAATGCTTCTCTATCTGGCCCAAAAGTTTTTGCCAGTAGCTTTCCTAAGGGAGGAACAAATCTACTTGTACGTGTTCTTTATTTATTGCCTCTGCTAAGTCCTCGCTTACATTACCACGTTGACAATCACACACCGCAACTTATACAAAAATTGAGCGCAATTCGTGGAGGTCAATATTTATCTGGACATGTTTACTGGAGTCCAGAAATTATTGATACCCTTACTACTAAAAATATTCGCACTCTATTTGTTATTCGTGACCTCCGTGATATCGCTGTTTCCAATGCTTACTACATTTCCTATAAGGAACCTGAGCATCGACTACATAAGTACTTTAGCTCATTGAAATCAGATGCTGAGAGACTAATGGCTTCTATTGTGGGAGTGGATGGCAAGCTTCTTAAAGATGGTATAAGGTCAAAATCTATCGGTGAACACGCCACAGCCTACGCACCTTGGTTAGACGAAGAAAACTGTCTTACAGTTCGTTTTGAAGATCTGATTGGGAGTAGTGGTGGTGGAAGTGATGAAAAGCAGGTGGAGACTATTCGCACTATTACGCATCATTTAGGACTAAATGTTTCTGAATATCAGATTAATCAAATTGCTGACAAGACTTTTTTTAAAAAATCTCTTACCTTCCATAAAGGACAAATTGGTAATTGGAGAAATCATTTTACAGAAGAGCACAAGCGTGTTTTCAGAGAGATCGCCGGCGAAGCATTAATGAAGTTTGGATACATTGATTAACCGGAATTTTTAAACCTTGTTGTAGAAAATCATGACGTATAATTATCAACTTAAAACACCAGTAGTATTCTTGATATTTAACCGGCCAGATACTACAGAGAAAGTATTCGAGAGCATTCGCCAAGCAAAACCTCTAAAACTCTTGGTAATTGCAGATGGTCCCCGTACCGACCGACCTGGCGAAGCTGAAAAGTGCGCTGCTACCCGCGCAATTATTGAGCGTGTTGATTGGGAGTGCGAAGTTTTAAAAAATTACTCGGAGATTAATTTAAGTTGTGCCAAACGCGTCTCTAGCGGTCTAAATTGGGTATTTGAGCAAGTGGAAGATGCCATTATCTTAGAAGATGACTGTGTGCCCCATCCTAGTTTCTTTCGCTTTTGTGAAGAGTTACTCGAACGATATAAAGATGACAGCAGAGTAGTATCAATTTCTGGTCAAAATGTCCAGTTTGGTCGTCAACGCACTGAATATAGTTATTACTTCTCTCGCTACAATCACTGCTGGGGTTGGGCTACTTGGAAACGAGCATGGCAATACTTTGACTTTGAGATGAAACTCTGGCCAGAAGTCAAAAAACACAACTTTCTTGGGGACATATTAATAGAACCTCAGGCAATCAAGCATTGGACAGAAACTTTCCAGTCTACATACGATGGTCAGATAAATAGCTGGGCTAATCGTTGGACATTTGCTTGCTGGATGCAGAATGGCTTAAGCATTCTGGCAAACACTAACCTAATTTCTAATATTGGCTTTGGCACAGAATCAACTCATACGGGTAATAAAAAAAGCAAGTTTGCTAATATACCCACAGAAGCAGTTGAGTTTCCTTTGAAAGAGCCACCTTTCATGATTCGAGATATGAGAGCAGACAGTTTTACTCAAAGCACTCTATATCATCAAACTTTTCTGAGGAAACTGAAGAAAAATCTCAAGAAAAATGTCGATCTAATTTTGAGTAAATGAAGTCAGCCATATAATCTTATTTTTGAGAGTAATGAAAGTCAAAACTTTCTACATCCCTATGGTATCACTGGTAATCGATATGATTGTATCGTTACCACAGTTGCCATTTGATAGGATGAAGATCGGAGGCTTTAGCATCTTTGGCGCTATTAGACTTTTGATTATTCCCCTTCTAGTTTTTGCGATATTTGATATTTCTAAAAAAATTGGAGAAAATAGATTGAAATTTTCAATCGGCATGAGCATACCAATAATAATATTACTCATGCTGTTTGGTTTGCAAATACTGGCAATTCCCCCGCAAGCTAAAGCAATTCATCTTTCAGGTTGTGCAAAATTTGTCACCTGGATTTTGGGATATTTCTGTATATTGTTAAGCTTAAATATTAAGACAGCACCTAAAATAAAAAACCTGACTTTCCTTACATTATTATTAGTATTTTTTGCGACGGTTATTCAGTATCCGTACTTAATCGCTACATCGGGAGCAAGCTTTTCTCAGATTTTATTATCCTATGGTGCTTTCCAAAAAGTTAAGATTTATGGTCTTTTTGGTTCTGCTAACGAGGATGCTAATGCTCTGATGACTTTGTTCCCATTTGCGATATTCTATGTTGAAAAAATGTCCGGCTTTAAAAGGTCATTATTCAGGGCAATACTTCTTTTCTGTGTTCCTCTAATAGTTTTTGTCAATGGAACAAGAACGGCTTTATTTATAACCTTTCCTATCGTAGTTTTTCTGTTTTATACCAATTTATCCCTAAAAAAGTTTCTACAAGTAACCCCTCTATTACTTGTGACTGTTATTGCCTATAACTTATTTTTTAGTAATCTCACTAGTGCGGCATTTCAATCAGAATCTGAAGGTGGAGGTACTCTAGATTGGCGAATAGAGCATGTATGGACTCCTACCACTGCCTACACCACCGAAAATTCTCCTATATTTGGTTTTGGGTCTCGTGGATGGGAATATGTCTCTATCCAGAGTGGAGCTGTTAAAGAAATGACAGAACCACCACAACCTGAGTCTGCTCACAATGTTTATGTCTGGACTTATGCCTCGTGGGGAATAATCGGTTGCTCTGCTCACCTACTATTTATTGCTCTTCTTCTTAAAGAATCTTTTCAGTTATCAAAGTTTACTAGTTATGAAGTATCTATGCTTGGCAGAGCATCATTTTGCTCGATCATTGCATATTGCCTTTGGGGTTCTATTTCCAACGCATATTCTAATGTCGGCTGGGTAATTTTGATTTTTATAGCGTCTTTGATTGGTTCATTGAAAGTACTAAAGGCGACCATTAAAGTAACTAGGAAATTAAACATGACAGACCCTAATTTTATTAGCCTTTAATTCTTATAAGTAAGTTAATTATAAAAAGTGAATTCTTCCAGAGGGGATGTGCAAATTGAAATCTTTAATTATTAGTACTTCTAATAGTGGAGGAGCTGGTCGTGCTGCTTATCGATTGCATCAAGGGTTGCAAAATATTGGCACGCCTTCTCAGATGCTGGTACAAACTAAAGTTGGTGATGATAGCAATATAATTGCTCCGCAGATAAGTTTAGAAAAAGGACTGTCTAAGCTAGGACATGCTTTAGATGCTATGCCCTTGCGGTTTTATCCTCAGAGTAAAACCACTGAGTTTTCTACTCAATGGTCTCCCGACCTAATTATTCCCAGAGTTGCTAGACTTAATCCAGACTTAATTAATCTGCACTGGATTAATGAAAGCCACCTACGAATTGAAACAATTGCTAAATTCAAGCAACCTATCGTCTGGACTCTCCATGACATGTGGTCATTTACCGGAGGATGCCACTATGACCAAAACTGTAATCGATACGTAGATTCCTGCGGTGCTTGTCCTCAACTAAATAGTACTAATAACTGGGATCTATCTCGCTTGACATGGCAACGCAAGTTTCAAGCCTGGAAAAATTCTAACTTAACAATAGTTACTCCCAGCTCATGGTTAGCTAAATGTGCTAGTTCGAGTTCTCTTTTCCAAAGCCTAAGAACTGAAGTTATCCCTAACGGTCTTGACATACAAAAGTACAAACCCATCAATTGCCAGATGGCGAGAGAGTTGCTCAACTTGCCTCAAGATAAGCAGCTAGTTCTTTTTGGGGCAATTAATGCAACTAGTGCTCAAAGAAAGGGATTTCATCTACTTCAGCCAGCTTTACAAAACCTATGTGGATCCGGCTGGAATGACCAAATAGAGCTGATTGTTTTTGGTTCTTCTCGACCAGGAAATCAGACTGATTTAGGTTTTAAAACCCATTACCTGGGTAAATTTAGCGATGAACTATCTCTAGCACTAGTCTACGCAGCAGCAGATGTTTTTATCGCGCCCTCACTTCAAGATAATCTGCCTAATACAGTGATGGAAGCGATCGCCTGTGGCACTCCCTGTGTCGCCTTCAAGATTGGTGGTATGTCAGAGATGATTGAACATCAGAAAAATGGTTATTTAGCTCAACCCTTTGATGTAGAAGATTTAGCTAAAGGAATCGCCTGGGTTCTAGAGAGTAGAGAGCGACATCAGCAATTATGCATTAATGCCCGTGAAAAAGCTGTGCAGGAATTTACTCAGGAATTACAAGCAAGACGTTACACCTCTCTTTTTAATGAGCTTTTAGCTGATTATAATCGCTAAGTTTAAAACCTATGATTTTAATTGTAAAACTAAATCTCCCTAAAGTTACTGCCCAAATAAAATGATTTAAATAAATTTAATTGAGCAACAATTAGTCATTAAAGCAGCAAAATAGGACAAAGAAAATGGTTGCACAAGGACATATTGAGATTTCTTTCCCACTGCGTAATTTTTTAGGTAGATATCCTTTTTTGTATTACTCGCTTTACAACTTAATACCTAAAAATAAAAAGCTTTCAGTCAAGCAAAATACACAGCTTGTAATTGAAGGATTTCCTCGCTCAGCTAACACATTTGCTGTTCTTGCATTTGGATATGCACAACCAAATCCAGTAAATATTGCCCACCACATGCATGTACCTGCCCAGGTAATTAGAGCAGTTAAGTGGAAAATACCAACCATTGTTTTATTGAGAAATCCCAAAGATGCTGTAGTTTCTTTCGTCATCAGAGACCCACGAGTTTCGATTGATCAGGCACTTAAATCCTATATATCTTTTTACGAAACAATTTATCCCTACAAGAATAATTATGTGATATCGGGTTTTGAGGAAATTATTAAAAATTATTCTCTTACAATAGAACGAGTAAACAAAAAATTTGGAACCGACTTTGTCGCTTTTACACCGACAGGTAAAGATCTAGAAAACATTTTCCAAAAAGCAGAGAAACTAGAAGGAGGAGTAGAATCAAAAGTATCACGTCCTTCCTCCACAAGAACTGCTGCCAAAAAAGAGCTGTTGCAGGAACTTGAATCAGAAAAATATAGCAAGCTTTTAACTGCTGCGGAAAAAATATATCGCCAATTTGAACATGAAAATGACCTGGCCTAAAATTACTGTTGTTACTCCATCCTATAATCAAGCTCCCTTCCTTGAAGCAACACTGCAAAGTGTATTGAGTCAGGAGTACCCTAACTTAGAATATATAGTCATTGATGGCGGTTCAACAGACGGAAGCGTCGAAATTATCAGTCGATATGCTGATCATCTCACCTACTGGGTAAGTGAACCAGATGGTGGTCAAACCGATGCACTTAACAAAGGTTTCGCTAAGGCTACTGGTGATATTGTCTGCTGGCTATGTTCCGATGATTTACTTGAGCCTGGAAGCCTACAAGAAGTAGTTCAGTTTTTTCAAAAGAATCCTCAAGCCCGTGTGGTCTATGGTGATACTACTTGGGTTGATATAGACAATAAACCCATAAGGAAGAGAAAAGAGCTTCCCTTCAACCGCTTTATTTTTCTGTACGAACATAACTTTATTCCTCAACCTTCAACTTTTTGGCGGCTTGATTTGCATGAAGAAGTAGGGGGTTTAGATTCTGCCTTTGATGCCTCTATGGACGCCGACCTTTGGATTCGTTTTGCTGATGTCACCTATCTCCATCACGTACGTAGACCTTGGTCACGGATGCGTTTACATCCTGAACAAAAAACCCAGCGTCTTCAAGATAAAAGACGTACAGAAGCTCAAATACTTCGGCAAAGATATTTTGGTAATGAACCAGATTGGTTCTTCGGGTTCAAGAAAATCTTAGCTAAGGGAATACGAGTTACCTGGAAACTATCAGCAGGATGCTACTGGTAAATAGCTTCAGTTTCTTAACTCCGCAATTTGAATATATCTATAAAAGTTTTGCAATATTGGAAGAAATAAAGTGAGAATTCTCCAAGTACATAATGCCTATACGCACTCAGGTGGGGAAGAGGCAGTTGTAGCTGCTGAGTATGCAATGCTCAAGCAGTATGGGCATGAAGTTTACCAATGGATTGTTAATAGTTCAACCGTCCATGAAGCTAATGCCCTGGCAAAAGCCAAGATTGCCATCAACTCAGTTTGGTCTGGTGATTCTTACGTAGAAACAAAAAAAATACTACAGGAATATCAGCCAGATGTCGTCCATGTTCACAACACAATTCCTTTAATTTCACCCTCAGTTTATGCTGCCTGTCGTAGTAGTGGTGTACCCGTGGTGCATACTTTACACAACTATAAACTGATTTGTCCAGGCGCTTATTTGTATCGTCAAGGACGTGTTTGTGAAGAATGTGTTGACAAGTCTGTTCGGTATCCTGGTTTAGTTCACGGTTGCTATCGCAATAACCGTACTCAAACTGCTATTGCGGTAACTGGTCTGACAATTAATCAACTACGTAAAACATATCAAAGCGACGTAGATATTTATATTGCTTTAACTCGATTCGCCCGTCAAAAATTTATTGAAGGTGGTTTACCACCTGACAAAATTGCCGTAAAACCTAACTTTGTCACCTCAGATATTCAACCAGGTAGACATGCAGGCGGATATGCTTTGTTTGCTGGAAAGTTGATGCAATACAAGGGCGTAGAAACGCTGTTACGGGCTTGGGATTTACTCAATGAACCAATTCCTTTGAAGGTTGTTGGTCAGGGACCACTAGAAATCTTGTTTAAGAGCAATTTGCCTCGTGGCGTAGAGTATCTAGGTCGAATACCACGAGAACAAGTTTTGAGCCTCATGCAAGAAGCTAGCTTTGTGGTATTTCCTTCCGAATGGTATGAAGGATTTCCGATGACTATTGCTGAGGCATTTGCAACAGCTACTCCTGTTGTTGCCAGCCGCATGGCCGCAATGGCTGAGATTGTTAGAGACGGTTCTTCTGGCTGGCATTTCACTCCTGGAGATGCTCAAGATTTAGCCAATACAGTACAGGCAGCATGGTCTGATCCCAGTGAAGTTAGCCGTCGGGGGGCTTTGGCCCGTAGACAATACGACGAATGTTACTCTCTAGAAAAAAATTATCAAATGACAATAAGTATTTACAAAACTGCTATTGAATGGTTCAAAGGACGTAGTTCTGCAACCGTATTTTAATTGTCTGTAATTAGAGGAAAAATTCATTGGCAACAATTGCCATTGCCGACATTTTTATTTTTTGTCATTACCATACAAGTAAACAATGATAGTTAATTTAATTTGACATTGCTGAGCAAGAATATTTGATGTCAATTGCTGCTAATCTTGAGTGATTAATCTACTAGTTTCAGTAAATTAAATTGCTTCTCAGGGATTTTTATCTGCTTCTCTTACCACCCTGAATTTAGCCATAAGGTACAACCCATGGAAGCTTTACAAGAACGAAAGCCTCAAGTACCCAGACCTAATAACTTTGATATTCTAAGGCTTGTATGCGCTTTTTCAGTATTTATGTTTCATATAAATACTGAAACTGGACAACTAGAACAGATAAATAGCTTAATTGGATTAATTGCTCATTCGGCAGTTCCGATTTTTTTTGTAATTAGTGGATTCCTTATATTCATGAGTTATGAAAAATCAAAGTCACTTAAAGAATATTCTCTAAAAAGGATCAAAAGAATTTATCCTGCATACTTTTTAGTGATAATTTTGTGTGCCATTGGAGGTGTATTTTTGACAAGTCTTCCTTGGAATGAGTACTTTTTCAATGATAAATTTTTTAAATACATTTTATACAATTTAATATTTTTAAACCACAAACAACCATCTCTTACCGGAGTATTTACTGATAATACTCAGTCATTAGTAAATGCTTCTTTGTGGACTATCAGAATTGAAGTTATGTTTTATATGATAACTCCAATTTTAGTATTTTTATTTCGTAAATATAATAAATTAGCTGTATTTTTGGTAATTTATGCAATTGCTGCTGGGTATTACGAAGGAATGATTTTCCTTTATAAGGATACGGGCAATATGTTTTATTACAAATTAGCTGTCAAGTTTTTAATTGGTCAACTATCTTTCTTTGTAAGTGGTGCCTTAGTTTACTATTACCTAGATTTTTTAAAAAAATACACTGTACCCTTGCTAGTTATAGCTTTGCCAATTTGGTTGAATAGTGCTTCCTTACCTCTGCGTCCCTTTCTACCCATATCTCTAGCTATAATTACGTTCTACATTGTTTTTTTGACTCCTTATGTAGGGTTTTTCAGCAAATTTGGAGATTTATCCTACGGAATTTACATTTTTCATTTTCCTCTTCTTCAAATTCTCCATCAATCATTTAAAGCTTCACCTTATCCCACGTTATTTGGGGCAACATGCATTTTACTTTTAATGGCTTATGCTAGCTGGCATTTTGTAGAGAAACCATTTTTAGGGAAGAAATCGCATTACCGCTCAAAGGCTAGCTGAGTTAGTTATGAAATCTGAATAAATTACAGCTAAGTGTAATCAAACAGTCCAATTAATTAATTGTTAACATGACTATGACACAATTCACTGAAGTCAAACTGCTAGCAACAAGGTTTCATAAAGTTACAGTTCGGGAATTAATAAATTACATAGCCCAAGCCGCCAAGCTCGACAAAAAGACTGTAGTCAGTAACGTGAATGTCCGAGCAATCAACTTTGCTTGTGAACTCCCTTGGTATCGAGATTTTTTGAATGATTCTGATTTAGTCTTCTGTGATGGATTCGGGGTTTTATTGGGAGCGAAGCTACAAGGCTGCTCTCTGGAATCATCTCACCGTATGACTTGTCCGGACTACATAGAGGATTTAGCCTTAGCCTGTCAAAAACAGGATGTCTCTTTATTTATTTTGGCAGGTAAACCTGGTGTAGCAGACAAAGCAATAGCTAAATTAACTGCGATCGCACCGAATTTAAGAGTACAGGGACACCATGGTTATTTTGATAAATCTGGTGCAGAAAATGATGCAGTTATTGACAAAATCAATAATTTCAAACCAGGAGTTCTATATGTAGGTTTTGGTATGCCCCTACAAGAACGTTGGATCACGGACAACATGGAAAAAATAGAGGCACGAGTATTTCTGCCTTTAGGCGCATGCCTTGATTTTTATACTGATACTGTATACCGGGGACCGCGTTGGATGACTGATTATGGACTTGAATGGTTAAGTCGATTAGTTACTGAACCAGGACGTTTGTGGGAACGCTATCTGGTAGGAAACTTGCTGTTTTTTTACCGTGTTCTTACCGATTACTCACGCAAACTAATCAACAAAAGCTGAATTTTTCAGAATTTTATCGCTAAACAAATTAGGTTTCGGGGAACCTGCCTTTTTGATGTTTAATCAGGAATGATTGCAAATGCCTAAAAACAGGCTAATCACTAGACGACATGCCCTACATTTAGGTCTAGGAACTTTGGCGACTATGGGCGCTTTAGCAAATAGTTGTTCTCTCAATCGCCAACTGCCAGTTAAAGCCCTTGATGACTCAGAAAAGTCGGAAAGAGACTTGATGGTAGTTAGGGATGCTCCCTTAAAAGACCATGCTGCGGCAAAGGGTTTGATTTACGGAGCAGCAGCTTTAACCTATTATCTCAAGCAAGACGAGGAGTTTGCAGCTAGTATTGCCCAAGAGTGTGGCATGCTAGTGCCAGGACTTGAACTCAAGTGGAAAGCCCTTCGCCCTAGCCCAGACAGTTTTAAGTTTGGCGCGGCTGATTGGCTGGCTGAGTTTGCCCAAACTCACGGTATGTTATTTCGTGGACATACTCTGGTCTGGCATCAGGCTACGCCGAAATGGTTCAAGGAAGTGCTAAACCGCCAAAATGCTGAAAAAATCTTGCTGGAACACATTGCCAAGGTCGCTGGGCATTATGCTGGAAAAATGCACTCGTGGGATGTAGTAAATGAGGCCATTGAGCCAGATCATGAACGGTCTGATGGTTTGCGTAACTCGCGATGGCTTCGATTGCTAGGGCCAGACTACATTGACCTGGCTTTTCGCGCTACAGCAGAGGCGGACCCCAAAGCAATGCTGGTATACAACGATTATGGGTTAGATAATGACACACCCAAAGATGAAGCAAGGAGAGTCGCCACACTTAAATTGTTAGAGCGTTTGAAGTCTAAGGGAACTCCCGTACATGCTTTGGGTACACAAGCTCACCTCTGGGCTAAGGACTCAACTGCGTTAAACTTCAAAAAGCTGAAAACTTTTCTGCGTGATGTTGCAGACATGGGTCTGAAAATCCTAGTGACTGAACTAGATGTAAAAGATAATCATCTACCGCAAGATATTCAAACCCGCGATCGCGATGTGGCTAAAGCTTATGAAGACTATATCTCCGCTGTACTAGAAGAACCCGCAGTAATTGCAGTACTCACTTGGGGATTAAGCGATCGCTACACCTGGCGCTCACATTTTCCGCGCAAAGATAAAGCAGCAGTTCGACCTTTGCCACTCGATAAACAAATGAAGCGCAAATTGACCTGGAACGCCATGACCCGTGCTTTTGATCAGGCTCCTGTGCGTTAAGTTAAATGCTACCTGTTTTGTAATTGCCTGGATAATAATGTGCTGACTCAGTATGTGAGATTAGTCACTATATATCGCCCTAAAACGTAAGAGGATAAGTATTCCCAATTGACCTGATCAATATCACCGACTAATGTTTTATATAAAACAATTTTAGTCAGTATTTGAAAAGCATCAGTAGCCACAGAAATAAACATTTGAATAATTTTCTCTAGGAGATAAGCAGATGACAATGCCTAATTTCTTTGTTATAGGTGCAATGAAAGCTGGAACCACTACAATTCATAACTATCTAAAACAGCATCCACAAATTTATATGAGTTCCATCAAGGAGCCTGATTTTTTCTGTTATGACGGCCAGCGCAATTGTGCCATCACTAATTTAGAAGACTATCGTGCTTTGTTCCAAGGAGTTTCTGACGAAATAGCCATCGGAGAATCATCCACCACTTACCTAGAGTTACCGCAAATTACTGCTGAGCGTATCAAGTCTGACGTACCCAACGCCAAGTTAATTGCTATTTTGCGTAACCCAGTTGATTCAGTATATTCCATTTACCTAATAGACATCTCCAAAATATAAATTATGAGATAATTAAGGCATAACTAATTAACGTTTGGGGTGCAGAAACTGTGAGTTATACCTGGGAGTACTTGCAACGTAATCATCAAGAAGCCAAGCGCTTGGTAGGAATTAGCTATGAGCAGTTGATTCAACTAATTGAACAAGCCAAACTTTGACATGAGCAGAGACAGAGAGAAATTGAGAAAAAGAAAACTCGGCTGATTAGTGCTGGCGGTGGCAAGACTTCTCTTCTTGCTCTTGAAGAACAAATTATATTAACTTTAATCTATTTACGTCATCATCTGAGCTTTCAGATTCTGGGCTTATTATTTCAAGTAAGCGAATCGACAGCCAATAACATGTTTAATTATTGGCAAGTTCTGTTGCGAGAATCACTACCAGCTAGCTTACTAGAACAAGTAAAAAAGTGCGAAGAAGAGGAGGAAGCAATTATTAGACATCTCCAAAATATAAATTATGAGATAATTATGGAGAACAAATCAGTGTTTGAGGTGCAAAAACTGTGAGTTATACCTGGAACTATTTGCAACGTAATCAGAAAGAAGCCAAGCGTTTGGTGGGAATTAGCTACGAGCAGCTAATTCAACTGATGGAGCAGGCTAAACGTTTACATGAGCAAAAACTCTCAGAAAGAGAAAGAAGTAAAACTCGGCTGATTAGTGCTGGTGGTGGCAAAAAGCCTCAACTTGAAGAAGAAGAACAAATTATCTTAACTTTAATCTATTTACGTCATCATTTGAGCTTCCAGATTCTGGGTCTGTTGTTTCAAGTAAGTGAATCTACAGCCAATAACATTTTTAATTATTGGCAATCTCTGTTGCAAGAATTACTACCAGCTAGCTTACTAGAACAAGTAAAAAAGTGCGAAGGAGAGGAGGAAGCAATTATTGAGATGTTGGCAGAACACGAGTTAATAGTAGATAGCGCTGAGCAAAGCCGGTCAAGACCTTCAGTATCTCAAGAGCAAAAAACATTTTACTCAGGCAAGAAAAAAAGTCACACCTTTAAAAACCAGCTAATTGTCTTACCAAAAGGTAAGGATATTATCGATGTAGTAGCAGGGAAACCCGGACTGACAAGTGACATAAGCTTAATGCGAGAACGTCTGAAACAATTTGATAAAAATCAACTCTTTAGTGCTGATAAAGCTTATCTAGGGGAACCACAGATTCGTACTCCTCATAAAAAACCCCCAAACGGAGAACTAACCTCACAACAGAAAGAAGCTAATAAAAAGCTATCTTCTAACCGCATTTTTGTCGAACACGTAATTCGTCTAGTCAAGATTTTTAAAATAGCACAAGAAAGATTTCGTTTAGATGCTCACAAGTATGAATCAATCATAATGACAATTTGTGGGTTAGTAAGATTGAGAATTGAGCGGTTAGTTTTCCCAGCCGTAAAAATCGACGACGACACCAAAACAATTGAGGTTAATAATCTTCTTACTTCGGGGTCTAAATTAACAACAATGGCTTCTAATGCTAATTATGCCGTTGAAATTCGCTGAAACTGCTCCAATCATTTTAAGGGATAAACAGTAGTCAGAGAGCTACTTTCGACTTTCTGGAGATGTCTAATGGTCAATCGTAGTAAATTACATGGTAAGAGTCAGCAAAACATCCTTGATAATTTTACTAAAATGATCCAGAATAAAAGTTCTGGAATCATTAGAGGCAGATACTACTACAGCCATTTGCAGCACTATCTCAGTCTATTTGAGCGCGAGCAGATTAAAACTTACCTTTATCAAGATATTAAGACTGATGTAGATGGTTTGATGAAGGATATTTTTCAATTCCTTAGTGTAGATGAAAAATTTATCATTGATAAATCTGCACACCACAATAAAGGTGGCATTCCGAAAAACAAACTTATTTACAATTTAATAAACAATTTGAGTAAAAACCAGAAATTATTCAAAAAGACTATTCCTCAAGGATTATATCAGCCAATTTATCACACTTTTATTGGTCTAAAAAACCGTAACTTGGCTAAACCACCGCAACTTTCCCAGGAAATTCGTCAGCAATTAGTTGAGCTGTACCGCGAAGATATTTTGAAACTTCAAGACTTAATTCAACGGGATCTTTCACCATGGCTAGAGTAAAAAAATAGCCATTCTTAAAGTGTAGCCGGGGGCTGAACGCTGGCTACCTTGAGCCTTAGTTGGCAACCCCCAGTCAAATTTACTTACAACTGCTCCTCAAGTTTCAAACCGGTTCCCCCTGGAACGTACTCTTCTAACTGAACCTTCACTGGCCCTACTTTCCAGATATCCCGACAGTATTCCTTAATCGTACGGTCTGAAGAAAAATTACCCGTGCGAGCTGTATTGAGAATCGACATCCGAGTCCATTTTTCCTGGTCTCGGTAAGCTTGACTCACCCGCTCCTGACAGTCAATGTAAGATTGATAATCAGCGAAGAGCAAGTACTGGTCATCGTACAGCAGTGAGTCCACAATCGGCTTGAATAGCTCCTGATCGCCTCTAGAGAAGTGACCCTCAGCAATCCGGTCAATCACCTCCTTCAGTTCGGCATTGCTATTATAGTAATCCAAAGCATTGTATCCCTTGGCTTTCAGCTCAAACACTTCCTCCGCTGTTAGACCAAACAGGAAGAAGTTTTCAGCTCCTACTGCTTCTCTAATCTCAATGTTGGCACCGTCCAGAGTACCAATAGTCAATGCCCCATTCATGGCAAATTTCATATTGCCGGTTCCAGAAGCCTCCTTACCAGCCATCGAGATTTGCTCGGAAAGTTCAGCAGCGGGATAGACTTTCTGACCAAGAGAAACAGAGAAGCCTTCGAGGAACACCACCTTAATACGGCCAGCCACATCGGAATCATTATTGACCACCTCCGCCACAGAGTTGACCAACTTAATTACCAATTTGGCAATGTAGTAGCCCGGTGCCGCCTTCCCTGCAAACATAAAGGTACGGGGTAAGACCTCAATATTGGGATTCTTTTTAATGCGGTTGTAGAGCGTGATGATGTAGAGTACATCGAGTAGCTGACGCTTGTACTCGTGAATTCGCTTTACTTGGACATCAAACAGAGAATGCGGATCTACTTCAATATCGTTGGAGAGCAAAATATACTCTGCTAAGTCCGCCTTAATCTCTTGCTTAATCTGACGCCAGCGATGGCAAAATTCAGGGTCATCAGCAAATGGTTCTAACTGTTGGAGTTTATCAAGCTGAGTTACCCAACCCTCGCCAATCTTCTCAGTAATCAGATCAGACAGCTTGGGATTGCTTAGCTTGAGCCACCGACGCGGTGTTACCCCATTGGTTTTATTTTGGAATTTCTCTGGCCATAACTGATAGAAATCTTGCAGCACACGCTGCTTGAGCAATTCTGTGTGCAGTGCTGCCACGCCGTTGATCGCATGACTACCGACACAGGCTAAATGGGCCATGCGGACGCACTTTTCCGCACCTTCTTCAATCAGAGACATGCGACTGACTCGCTCTGGATCACCGGGATATTTGAAGCGCACTTCATCTAGGAAGCGACGATTGATTTCATAGATAATTTCCAGATGTCTAGGCAGAAGGCGCTCGAACAGGCTGACAGGCCAACGCTCCAAAGCTTCTGAGAGTAGCGTATGGTTGGTGTAGGCAAAGACCTGCTTGGTAATGCGCCAAGCTAGATTCCAGCCCAATTCATACTTATCTATGAGCAGCCGCATCAATTCGGCAACGCCAATAGATGGGTGAGTGTCATTGAGCTGAATCGCTACTTTATCTGGAAAGTGGTCAAAATTAGAGTGAGTGAGGCGGTAAGTATTGATGATATCTTGCAGAGAACAGCTAACGAAGAAGTACTGCTGCTCTAGCCGCAGTTGCTTGCCTTGGGAAGTGTTGTCGTTAGGATAAAGGACTTTTGAGATATTTTCAGAAAAGATTTTGTCGGTAACAGCACCAGCATAGTCACCGCTGTCAAAAACTTGGAAATCGAAATCTTGGCTGGCACTGGCACTCCAAAGACGTAAGGTGTTTACTGTATTGTTTTGGTAGCCAGGTAAAGGTGTGTCGAAAGGTGTGCCCAACACTTTCCGAGCTGGAAGCCAACGCACTCGATAATGACCTTTTTCGTCTAGATAGGCTTCTGTATGTCCCCCAAACTGGACATCCACTGTTAATTCTGGTCTGGGGATTTCCCAAGGATTGCCAAAACGGAGCCATCTATCAGGGTGTTCTACCTGAGCGCCATCCTCAATTCGCTGGTCAAAAATACCGAATTCGTAGCGAATTCCGTAGCCAACTGCTGGAATTTCTAAGGTAGCTAAGGAATCCAAAAAACAAGCAGCCAGACGACCCAAGCCTCCATTACCCAGACCTGGTTCTGCTTCCAGCATCATCAGCTCATTAAGGTCAAGCCCCGATTCGTGGATAGCTTGCCGTGTCCGTTCATAAATTCCCAGATTGAGCAGGTTTTTGCCTAACTGACGACCCATTAAAAACTCGGCCGAGAAATAATGCACGGTTTTAACATCTTGTTTGAGATGTGTTGTTGCCGTGTTAATCCACCGATAAAGCAGGCGGTCTCGTACCGTATAAGCCAAGGCCATGTAGTAATCAAAAGGTTTGGCCAAGAACTCATTCTTTCCCTGAATGTAGTACAGGTTATCTGCAAAGGCTCGCTTGATAGTCTCCACCGACATCCCGGTGCGGTCATCCTCTACCCGAACCTTGATTGGATCTGTGATGTGGATCGATTTCTCCATGAGTTCTCCATGTAGACAGTAAGAGGCAACTGATCTGGAATGTTAGCAAGCTAGAACAGCCCAAAAAGTTCACAAAAATCAACTGCCTTTATCCCATTAACGACGAGGATAACAACATTTCTCAATTTAGCCATCCCAAGATTCAGAACTACAGGCAAAATGTTCCCAGATCTTCTTTCCTGTCCCTGATTTTATCTCTATTGGTAAAGAAAAACTAAAGTCTATGGAGCTTGGTTTTTTCTTCACTTCATTCTAGGGCTTTTATTGTGGTGACCTAGCAAAAGCGCTAGTCTAACTTAATCAAACACACTCTGTTTATTGAGGGCAATTCCTTAACAATTAATTTATAAATAACCTCTAATAGCAAATCCACTTTTTGATATTACTTGTTGCTGCCAGTTAACGTTTGGCTAAGAAAATATGATAATTAGTAAATTAATTAACAAAACTTATAAAAAGCAACAATGATGCAGCTTCAGCAAAAATGTTCAACAATCAGGTTAACCCTATCGTGCATTAGCAACCTACCCATTGAGCAAAAAATAGTAGGTTGACCACTACATAAGCTATAGCAATTCCAGATGAATCGTGAGAAGCACCTATTTTATCTGTGTGCATTTGTGGTTAATTTTTTTTCATTAATTATTTAGGAGTGCTATCAGATTCCCTTGTAGTAATCTATCTCCTGAGCAAGATATTTTTCTAAATTAAATCAACCAAAAGTCTTACTAAAGACTCATGACCAGTCTTCACAAGAATGTAACACTCTGTATAGAGTTATAGGTTTTTAGACGTAATTTTTGATAATTCTCTGAATTCGTCAGGACTCTGAATGCATCTTAATTGGTTCTAGTCATCGGCTCTAGACAGCTAACATTTTCTCGCAGGTAAAGAATAAAAGTACAAGTTTTCAATAACTTCCTGACTTGTCTGGAATCAGCAACAAGAGAGCAAAAAATATCCGATTTTTTGCTCTCGCTATTGTTTTGTACCTTTACTGTGCAAGCCACCAAATGTTGAGCTGAATCAGGCATCATCTATCAACAGTAACTCAGGGTTTTCTACCAACTGAAGTTACTCAGAAGGATGAATCATGGCGATTATTACTGTTAAAAATACCGCAGATAGTGGAGCAGGCTCCCTGAGAGAAGCAATTCAGGATGCTAAATCAGGAGACACCATCAAATTCGCCTCCAGTCTAGCTGATAAAACGATTACTCTCACTAGTCGTCAACTCCAGGTTGACAAAAACCTAACCATTGACGGGGGTAATGCCTCTGGTTTAACCATTTCTGGGAATAATCAGAATCGGGTCTTTTTTGTAAATAAAGACCACTCTAAGGTAAACTTCACCCTGAGAAATCTCAATGTCGCTGATGGGTTTGTCTCCAATGACCGTGGAGGAGCAATTGAACTCAGAGGCAATGGAAGTACCCTACAGGTTAAAAACGTCGATTTTTACAATAACGTTTCCACTGCTGGTGCTATCTCAGCCCGTGAAAAAACTACCGTTACCGTAGTTAACAGTATATTTGATGGCAATGATGCTGCCAAGTATAGCAAGCTGGGAGCTGTGACTCCGACGGGCGGTGCCATTAATGTTCTCCGCGAGAGCCAACTTACCATCAAAAACAGCAAGTTTACCAATAACACAGGTACTTACGGTGGAGCTGTTGGCACCATATTCACAGATACCATTGTCGAAGACTCGACCTTCCTCAATAACAAAAGCAAGGGATTTGGCGGGGGACTCTACGTTGACGGCGCAAGTTGGCCAGACAATCCCAAGTATTTACCCAAGGGCGTGAAACCGAAAAATGTTCCGGGAGGCGAAGTCATTGTTAGTAATACTCGCTTTGAAGGCAATAGTGCCAAAGGTTTTGGCGGTGGAATTGCGGTATGGGGCTACGACAAAGACAACGTGACGATTGAAGATAGCAAAATTATCAACAATCAAGTCACTAAGGCTTCAGGTGGAACTGCCAAAGGCGGCGGATTGAGTCTTTCCGGCTTGATTGACATTAAAAATACCACCGTTGCCAATAATCAGTCACAGGACCAGGGCGGCGGCTTATGGTATCAAGGAGCAGTGCCTGCCAAGATTAGCGACAGTAACTTTTCCGGCAACAAAGCCAAAGGTAACGGTGGAGCCATCTATGATGGTCTATGGGGTTCTCAAACTAATGTCGGCAACACCGCCTTTAAAAATAATTACGCGGGGACAGAAGCTGGAGCAATTTACACCAAAAATAACCAGCCAATCAACATCGAAGATTCGATCTTCGACAAGAATAAGGCAGGGAATTTATCCAAGAGCCAAACTTCTAATTTTGAAGTCTTTGACGATGCCACTGACGGCTTCTTGAGGGTTAAGAAAAACGGTCTTTTTCAAGGGGGTAATAAAAACGATAACCTCCAAGGTGGTGCCGCACAAGATATTTTAGCGGGTGGAAACGGCAACGATAAACTCAAGGGTGGTGCCGGAAACGATACCCTTAATGGTGGTCAAGGCAATGACACCTTATGGGGAGAAAATAACAACGACCTTCTTGATGGTGGTTTCGGCAAAGATAGCCTCGACGGTGGTTCTGGCAACGACACTCTCAATGGTGGTTACCATAATGATACGTTGAAGGGTGGTTCCGGCAACGACAAACTCGATGGTGGCGGCGACCAGGACAGACTCTTCGGTAATTACGGCAAGGATACTTTATTAGGTGGAAAAGGTAACGACACCCTAAAGGGAGGTAGTCACAATGACACCCTAATCGGTGGTCAGGGTCTTGATTTACTTGTTGGAGAAGGGGGCAATGATGTTTTGATCGATGGTATTGGTCGGGATACCTTCATTGGTGGAAGCGGTCGAGATCGATACGTCCTGGGAGACACTAAAGAGATCTTCTATGACAATAGTGGTTACGGCGATTACGCTGCTCTTAGCGACTTTAACCGTTTCCAGGACGTGATTCAGCTTCGTGGCAAGGCTGCTGACTATCGCCTAGGTTCTGGCACGAAGCAAACATCAGGCACGGGCATATTTACCTCCAAGGGTGATTTGATTGCTGTGGTGGAAGATTTCGCCCAGAATCAGCTAAGTCTCGACGCGAACTACATCGACTACGTATAGAACCACTAAATTAAACTCCCCCCTAAACCTTCTTGGCAAGGGGGGAGACTGAAGCTTGAGAACGCTTAAATTGCAGTTTTCCCATCTGGGGACGCTGCGGTTCTGCTCAACCAGTATTGCGCATCCCTGCCGCAATACCGTTGATTGTCAACAAGGCCCCGCGCAGTAACTCACCTTTGCTATAGCGGAAGTGGACAACACCAGATGCCATCTGATTGCTGTGTTGGCGCAGACGTTTGAGCAAAGATACCTGCAAGAAACCGAGGGGAACAATCGTACCATTGCGCAGATGTACTGAGCGCTGTAAATCTGGATCCCCATCCAGAAGCCTTTTGTTTCCTGTGATTGACAAAACCAAATCGCGGGTGAGGTTGAATTCCTTGGCAATCTGCTCAAAGAGTCGCTCAAAGCGTTCGATGTCCTCCGGAGTTGACAACTCTCGCACATAGTGGTGTGCCATCTGCAAATCCACCTTGGCTAAGGTCATCTCTACCTTAGAAATTGCCATTTTAAAGAAAGGCCACTTACGGTAAAAGTAGCATAGCAGCTTGAGATTCTCCTCTGGTTCCTCATCTAAGAAGCCTTGTAGTGCTGTGCCAACACCATACCAAGAAGGCAATAAAAAGCGGCTTTGTGTCCAGCTAAAGACCCAGGGAATTGCCCGAAGACTGCTTAAGTCCTTTTTACCTCCTTGACGCCGCGCTGGTCTTGAGCTGATTTGCAACTGACTAATTTCTTGGATAGGTGTTACTTGGTGAAAGAAATCGAGTAAGTCAGGTTGCTCGTAAATCAGGGCGCGATAGTGAGCGCGAGCACGCGTCGCTAACTCCTCCATGATTTCGTTCCAGGGCTGAATATCGTCAAAGCCACTACCCAGCAAACTAGCCTGAATCACCGCTGTTGTCACCGTTTCTAGGTGGTATAAAGCTAGTTCCGGTAGAGAGTACTTTGACGCCAACACTTCTCCCTGTTCCGTAATTTTAATTCGCCCACTAATACTACGACCCGGTTGCGCCAGAATAGCTTCGTAGGCTGGACCACCACCACGACCAACTGAACCACCGCGTCCGTGGAAGATTCTTAAAGCGACACCGTATTGTTCTGCAATTGTTTGCAGTGCTTTCTGGGCTTTGTGAATTTCCCAGTTGCTGCTGAGAAAACCAGAATCTTTATTACTGTCAGAGTAACCTAGCATCACCTCTTGGAGGTTCCAAGTTAGGGATTCTGATTGAGAGCTATTTTGCTTTGCTGGAGCAAATTTAGGAGACTCAGCGACGGCTGCGAAATTTGATAACTGCTTACTATCCTGTGCAACAGAAGCCTTTGGAAAAGAAGGTAAATCGGCTGTTGAGTCGGGCAAATTTGAGGGTCGATGGTTATCTAAGCAACTTTCAACCTTCAAATTACTAACGGGCAAATTTGCGTAACCACCAGCAAGACAAGCCCGATAAAGTGGTAGTTCAAACAGAGATTTCATCACTACTGGAGCGCGTTTGAGGTCTTCCACTGTTTCAAACAATGGCACCACCCCAATACTACTAGTGCCGCTAGCTGGGTCATACAAGCCAGCTTCCTGTGCCAGCAGGAGTACTTCCAGGAGATCGCTGACTTCGTGACTCATACTAATGATGTACGTCTGGCAAATTTGAGAGCCAAACTCCTGCTGCACCCGCCGCACCATGCGGAAAGTTTCAATAGTTTCGCAGGTTTTCTCAGAAAATGGCAGTTCGTTAGGTATTAGGGGGCGTCGGGTCGGTAATTCCTGTGTTAGCCACAGCGTACGTTCTTCTTCCGAGAGTTCGTTGTAGGGCTTGGGTAAAATTTGCAGATATTCTGTAATTTCATTGATCGCATCTGAGTGGCGGGAGCTTTCTTGACGAATATCTAGCTGCGCCAGATTAAAGCCATAAATTTCTACCTGGCAGATGAGCTGTTCTAAATCAGAGCAGCTTAACCCAGTTTCCGTTAAATTCCGCTCAATCAAGCGCAACTCGGCTAAGAACTCGGCTCCAGAGCGGTAAATTCCGGTGCTATTAATGTCGGGCATTTCCCGTTGCGGTGGCTCACCTTCGTAGAGGTGTCGATTGCGATCGCGTGTATTTTCCAGCCTTCTTTGAATATAGGCAAGTTTGAGCCGATAAGGCTCCTGTCGGTAACGAATGGCTAACCGTTCGTACAACTCTGGCATCTGGGAGCGGTCTTGTTCCAGAGAGTCTAATAGTTCTGGTAAGACATTACTCCAGTGCAGCGATAGGCTCAACAAATTGGTGAGATTACTGAGGGACTCTATATATTTTTCTAGCACCAAATCCCGCTGATAGCAGGCGGTTTGCCAAGTCACTTGAGGCGTTACGGAAGGATTACCATCTCGGTCTGACCCGACCCAAGAGCCAAAGTAACAGAAATTATTACGAGGAGGTTCTAGCCAGGGGAAAGACTTATTTAAAGACTGTTTGAGGCGGTAAGACAGTTGGGGAATTGCCTCAAATAGTACTTCCCTAAAATAGTGAAGTGTGTTCTCTACCTCGTCGATTACTGTAGGCTTAAATTGATGCAATTCGTCTGTACGCCACCACAGTTGAATTTCTTCTCTAAGCTGTTCGGTATATTTTTCGCTATCCAAGGAGACAGGGGATCCCAATCCTTGATAAGCTTCCTCCGCCTGGTCTAGCTGTTGCAGGATTTTGGCAATACGTCGCTGTTTGGCCCTGATTGTTTGACGGACGATTTCTGTAGGGTGAGCTGTGAAGACTAACCGAATATCCAGATTATTAATCAATCGTTGAATGTGCTGGGGTGGCACATTTAGCCTTTGTAGTTGAGGAAATAGCCATTGAAATGTACTAACTTCGGTAGATCCAACGTGGTTATCCTCCCAGTTTTTTTCTAGTAAATCCGTAACTGAACCAATGGTGAGAGGGACATTTTCTTGATGGACATCTTGCTCAACTCCGTTGACAGAAGCCATCGCTAAATTGCCATTCTCCTTCCGGTTGACTTGCTTCTCTGGCAATTGTTCTGGGACTACTTGTGACTGGTTCGCCTCCCTATTTATTGGCAAACCTTGCTGATACCAACGCAAATTCCCCGCTTCTGCACTGGAGTTGCTAACTGCACGTCGTGAGAGCTGCTGAGCGCGTTGTTCATAATGCTGCTCGACAATGTTGATGAGCTGGAAGTACAGAGCAAAAGCTCGTGAGGCTCGAATCGCCGAGTTGAGGTCAAGCTTTTCAATTAACTTAGGTACAGATAGTTCAGGAAAATCCGGAGTCTGCCCCTCTGGCGAACACAAATCCCGGAGCTGCTTGAGCATAGCTACCAGTTCGTGACCGCATTCTGAGTAAAGAACAGACTCCCACAAATCCTCTACTACTTTGAGTCGATGGCGCAAAAACATGTAATCAGTAGAAGGAAGAGCAAAATCCTGATCAGACGAGTGAAGTAGTGAATTCATAAGGTCTGTTCACACCGAGACAAAGGATAATTTATTCTAGGGGGTTGAGGTTCGAGATAGTCGTTCAGAAAATCACTCAACTGAATTCTAGGGAAAGGAATCACTATCTTTGCCGCCAACAGAAGCCTCTATTCCTTTAAGTGGTCTTTGAAGCATGCCCTTTCCCCAAAAGAGACGCTGCGCAAACGAGCGAAGCGAAGGGGTGACCCAAGGGCAAACGACCGAACCGAAGGTTGGAAGAGGAACAACCACTGTTGGTAGCTAAAAATAGCCGCTTTCCCGGTTAATGGTTAATGGAAAATGAATAATTAAGCTGCATAGACCAGCATCTGGCTTATAGTCTCAATTTTCGATTTTCGATTGGCGACGAATCCCCCGCCTTTCAAGTTGGGGAAAACTCACTCCTCAATCACTGCTTCTGGGAAGTGTAGTACAGGCAAGCAATCGCCTCGAAACACTTCCTCACTAGCAAGACCTGCGGCTTGTAGCCACGATAAGACAGCTTGGGTCGAGATTACCCCCAGGAGCAGGGGTCCAGTAACTAGACTCAATAAAAATTCTGCCGGAATTGCTGAATTATCTGTGTTCGTTGCTGTACTTTCCGGTAGTTTTTTGTTAGGAGATGACATAGTGAAACCAAAGATAGCAAGTTTATGAACCTATTAGTACTGAGTCAACTAGCGACCTTAGCTAGTACAGATATCCTAGCTCTGCTAATTAGTTATGTATCACAGCTTTGGTGCTTGCTGTTGTGTAAAACTATTTAGATGTATATAGATCAATTAAATTTATGAGCTGCTTGCTCCTTGGAACTCTTTATACTTAAGGGCTACAGAAGATATATTAAGTATGCTTAAACTAGATGTGCAATTATTAGAAGAAAAATTCACTCGTCCTTTATCAGTCCAGTTAACAGTTTTGTGATGTTGGATGTCGCTCAGCATACCCCAAAGGATCGTCCGTCCGCCCTCGCTCAATGGCTAGATCGTGCCATTGGACAACCGGGGGTATGTCTACGAGTTCGGTGGCGAGGGAGTAACCTGCACGTTCTTTGCGAGAGCCGTCAAACTCTAGAGGCAAAGACAATTATCAACCGTTTGATAGCAGCTCTCAAAGTACCGGATGCAGGCAACTCTTTTCCCTTCGAGCCCCAGAACCCTATCTACAAGATTATTATTTATGGACGCACTACAGGACACCAGCGTCCCGACTGGATTAAGCAAATTGGGCTCAAACCACCCTCAGACACTCAACCTCAAGCTTCTCAGGTCTATACCTGGGAAACACCTAAGACTGACTCAGAGCTAATTATTGCTAACGAAATGCTGCCCCGTGGTGCCTCCACCGAAGATATTGCTGGCTATCTCAACCAAACTCTTCGCTCTTTAGGAGTTAAGTTCAAAGTACTGATCCAAGAAAAAGAAACTGCCGAAACTTCTGATCCTCAATCTTCTCACCTGCAAAGGCGTCTTTGGGTTGTTGGTAATTCCCCCCACAGCAATTCTCTATCTTTACTGGTTGATCCCCTAGTGGAGAAGTTGCGCTCTCTAGAACTCAGAGACTTCCGAGATGCGGCAATTTGTAGTCAAATTACTGGGGAAGCGGATCCTGAATGGATTATCAGGGTAGATTTAACTCCAAAAGAAGCCATGCTCAAGGATTGGGCTAGTTGGGGAGAGGTGCAGGCAACGGCTCGATTGTTGAATCAGACTCTCTCTGGCTCAGGAATGGCAGTAAAAGCCTCCTTCAAAGAGGCGACATTACATTTAATTTGTACCCTCTTAGGCAAGGGGAAAAACGCCGCCCCAGACAAGCAACAAGCACTAGCTTCCATTGTCCCAGTACTGGAGGCGATCGCACCTCAAGGCATCGTAGCTGCTACCGTTTTTGGTGTCGAGTCTGAGTCCCCAGAGCAGCAAATAAAGCGATCGCAACAGGCTTTGAGTCCTAGACAACAGGCTGCAACAACGCCAAAAACTTCGGCAGAACCCTTTTTAGAGCCTGAGCAAGAAACAGCAGTCTGGATCGAGTGGCTAGACCTCCCAGCAGCTAAAGATCCAGCCAGAGCGGCATCAGTAATATCCCTAGCACAAAAAGGTAACCAAGAGGCTCTAACATTTTTGCTAGAAAAGCGACTCAATCCCGACCTGGAGAGACGATTAACAACTGGCGGCATTCATCTGAAAATTCACCGCAAACAAGACTTATTGCACATTATGAGTGAGGCACCGCTGTGTCCCTCACAAGCTAAGGTAGGGCCTCCTGTAACTCAGTGCCTGCGCCAGCTTGCTCTTCCAGGTATTGCGGGAGTACGCATCTACGGACGCCGTGCCGGTTCTGCCTCCTCTTCGTGGAACTATGGTGTTGATTTTGCCCAACGGCGGCGTCTTGTACCAGAAGCCAACCCAGAATTTACGGCTTCAGATGCCTATCTCAGTGAGATTATGGCTCCTTCCTCCGAACCAGTACTGCGGAAAAATTTAACCAAAGAAGACCTCAAAGACGGTCTCCAGGAAAATCTTCAAAGTACAGTTAGTAAAATCCAGCGTTGGCTGTGCCATTCTCAGCTATTCGTACCCCTCGAACCCCATCAAGAGCTAACAACAGTTACCCCAGTTAAGGCTCAAAAAACCCTGGGCAGAAAAGTGGCAATTGTCTGGGGTACTGTGGGACTATTGTTGACCATACAAGCTGATTTACTCATCGGTCAGCAACTAAAATCCGATGGGTTGTTCTCGGATAGAACACAGCCTCAAGAGTTAACCGATAATCATAGAGAAACAGAACCGCTAGCTTTGCCCCAAATATCCTTGCAAAAAGGTGGTACTCAGGCAACTAATGACTTCAACGCTTCTGAATTTACCAGAGAGGGGCAAACTAAGGTCATTATTGACGAGGATCAAGCTCAGTTAGTGACCCCCTCTCGTTCGGGTGCAGCAACGGCGGCAATCCTAGCCGCAGCGCGCTCTTCCTTACCCTCCTTCAACAACCAGCAACTAGACGAAAAACTGGCTCTCTACCAACAGCACGTCCTGAAAATGGGTCCCCCAGATGTTTTAATTGCTGGAAGTTCCAGGGCACTCCGGGGTGTGGATCCGATAGCACTCCAAGATGCCTTAGCTGCTCAAGGCTATCCTAATGTTGAGGTGTTCAACTTTGGAGTTAACGGAGCAACCGCTCAGGTTGTAGACTTATTAATCCGTCGTGTTCTCACACCAGAGCAATTGCCTAAATTAATTATCTGGGCAGATGGAGCTAGGGCATTTAACAGTGGTCGAGTAGATAATACCTACAACGCAATTACTACCTCCGATGCTTACCAGTCCATCAAAGAAGAAACCTTTCCTCGCCCCACAGCACTCAACAACCAAGCTGGTCAACAGTTAGACCAACCCTTAACGTTTTTGAGTGGGATCGATCAGTTTGTCAACGAATGGCTTAATCAGTCTCTAGGAAAATTTTCCTCTACTTACTCTCAGCGAGACCAAATCAAGTCACAGTTGCAGAAAGAGTTTCTCAGTTTCTTGGAACGGACTAATTTTTCCGGTGCTCAGACGGACGAGGAATTACAGGAACCATTACTAGATCAAGAATCCATTGATGCTGATGGCTTTTTGCCTGTATCAGTCCGTTTCAATCCCGCCACCTACTATGATAAACACCCCAGAGTTGCCGGTGCTTATGACAGCAACTATCAATTCTTCCAGCTTTCCGGTAAGCAAGACACTTCTCTAGAATCGCTGCTGCAATTTACCAAGGCTAATGGCATTGGCCTGGTTTTTGTCAATCTACCTCTCACTAATGACTACCTAGATCCGGTACGCAAAGAACACGAGGAACAATTTCGGCGGCATATGCACTCCTCAGCTTTGGACAGGGGCTTGATTTTTAGAGACTTAACTGATTTGATGCTCACTAAGCACGACTACTTTTCTGATCCGAGCCATCTTAACCGTTACGGTGCCTATAAAGTATCGCAAAAGTTAGCTCAAGACCCGATGATTCCCTGGTCATTGGCCGTTAGTCCGTAGGAGCAAATAAGAAGCAAAGCCAATGACATTTATCTCACTCATTTATGGCTTTTTTCTGCTGGCTGTCTTGGGAAGCTACTGGTTAGTCAAAACCCGAACTCAGCAACTGTGGGTGCTGGTAATTGCCAGTCTTATTTTTTATGCCTCAGAGCAAATTCAATACATTCCTGTGCTATTGGTAATTATCCTGATTAACTTTTCCCTAGGGAAAAAAATAGGAGTAAATACAGCGCCGGGGCCCCATGCAGCCAACGAGCACCTTTCTAATGAAGCTTGGCTATTGGCTCAAAAAGCTTGGAATCAACGACGCCTCAAGCTTCTCTGGCTGGGCATTTTGCTCAATGTCGTTTGTTTGCTCAGTTTCCGGTATTTGCCTTTTGTCTTAAGCCATTTGGTGGCACCCTCAAACTTACCAGTTTCTCAAGAGAGTGCTAACTGGATGGGCGCTAGCTTAATTGTGCCTTTAGGACTCTCGTTCTTCATCTTTGAGTGCATTGCTTATCTAGTTGATGTTTATCGTGGTGCACCAGCTAATCAGCAGTTATTGCAATTTTCTGCCTACAAATTGTTCTTTCCCAAACTAATTGCTGGGCCGATTACTCGCTATCATCAGTTTGCCGAGCAACTGAAAACCACAAAATTTCCGAGTGTCGAAAGGCTAACACAGGGACTCTGGCTAATTGCCTGTGGTGCCATCAAAAAGGCACTGCTAGCAGACCGTATTGCAATTTTTGTTGATTTATGCTTTGGCAATTTAGAGCGGGCAGGTAGTGCAGATTTATGGCTGGCGATCTTTGCCTACGGCTTGCAACTCTATCTCGATTTCAGCGGCTATGTAGACATTGCTCGCGGCAGTGCAGTTCTCCTGGGATTCGACCTCCCCGAAAATTTTGACTTCCCCTACTTCAGCACGAGCATCGCCGATTTCTGGCGTCGCTGGCATATGACTTTAGGAGATTGGATACGCAACTATCTTTACTTTCCCTTGGGTGGCTCGCGTCAGGGTCTAGGTAGAACCTGTTTTAACCTGATGATTGTCATGCTAGTGATTGGCATCTGGCATGGAGCCGCTTGGGGTTTTCTGATTTGGGGTGCCTTGCATGGTCTTGCCTTAGTAGTTCACCGTTTGACTAGAGTAGTCTCTGAGCGTCTAGATTGGGCAAAAATCTGGTGGCAAAGTATCTTAGGTGTCTGTGTTGCCTGGTTGCTAACCCAGTCAATGGTTTTCTTCTCCTGGATTTTTTTCCGGCTACCTAGTATCCAACAAGCTGGGTTAGTAATTCAGAACCTCTGGGGTCACTCAGCAGACGTCCAATTTGCCCAAAAAGTCTACATAGAAGCAATCGGTCTAGGACGCTTCCCCATTGCCTTACTCCTAGCTGCTTTGATGACTGGAATGGGTATCGTCTACATGCTCCAAAGAGTTCTCAAGTTAAAACTCAACTGGCCTGTAAAATTGCTGCTAGTGCCTTTGTGTCTTTTAACTGTCTGGGTCTTAGCTCCTCAAAATACTTTACCCTACATTTACTTCGATTTTTAGTTATTAATGATAGACCCCTTGCAACACTTGATCAAAACTAAAAAACAAGTCCAATTTTATCTCTTATCTATCTAATGAGTGAGCCTAAAGTTTCAACCTCATAGACAGTCCTTCGTTGATAAATCCATTTTGAGCCAAGAGCCTTTTACAAATACCAATTTAAAGAAAGAATGCGAAAAATCTAAATAAAATTGGTATGAGGTATATCTAATAATGGATTGGTTAATCAAACAAACGCAAAGAATATTCATCGCTCTATCTGAGCTGTTTACAGCTAATTTATTTGAGTTTGGCGGTAAACTTTTTTCCTTAAGTTTACTAGTCAAACTCATTTTTTTTGCTCTAATTGCTTTCGTTATTTCTCGTACTATCAGTGAGTGGATTAAGGGCCGGCTGTTAGTACGCTTTGGACTTGATCCAGGCTCCCGCGAAGTAATTGGTTCAGTTATCGGCTATATTCTGACCAGTTTAGGGTTTTTAATTGTCCTGCAAACCGCCGGAATTAATCTTAGTTCCTTAACTGTTCTCGCTGGTGCCCTCGGCATCGGTTTTGGTATCGGGCTTCAGAATTTAGCTAGTAATTTTATCAGTGGTCTGACTCTCTTATTTGAGCAACAAATTAGAGTAGGGGACTTTGTTGAGGTAGATAACCTGTCAGGAACAGTTGAAAAAATCTCGATGCGCTCCACAATTGTGCGTACTATTGATAATGTTTGCGTGATTGTTCCTAATAACCATTTTGTCGAGAACAATATTACGAATTGGAGTTATCAAAGTCCCAGACATCGCCTCCACATACCTATTGGTGTTGCCTATGGCAGTGATGCTCTTGTCGTCACTGAAGCTCTGTTAGCGGCTGCTCGGAGAGAGTCGAGAGTGTTATCTTATCCCTCTCCTCAAGTTTGGTTTAGGGGGTTTGGAGATAGTTCTTTGAATTTTGAACTTTTAGTTTGGATTGATAATCCCCCTGAGAGTGAACAAATTAAAAGTGCTCTGAATTTTCTCATTGAAGTGGAATTTAACAAATATGGTCTCAAAATACCTTTCCCTCAACTTGATTTACATATCCAAAATACAGAAACATTAAATCCTCTATTTTATAAACATCAGGAATCACTTATTCCCAACAGCAAAATGGCGGCGCAATCTGCCACCCTATCAGAAAATAAAAAACCAGTTCCTAGCTCCCCTAATAATCGAAGTCTGCGGGATTTATTGCGTCGAATCAGCTATTTTTCCTGTTGTAATGATATTGAACTGCGACAATTAATTGAGTATGGGTATCGGCAATTTTTTCCTGCCGATCAGATTGTCTGTCACGAAAATGAGCCAGGTGATTCGTTTTACCTAATTCTTTCGGGATCGGTGGAAGTCTTTTCACAAAGAGCCGACAAATATATCGCTTCTCTTCATGCAGGAGAGTTTTTTGGCGAGATTTCTTTGCTTATGGGTACTCCCCGCACAGCTAGTATTCGTACCTTAGAAGATAGCATTTTGTTTGTGGTGGAGCGTAATGATTTGCAAAGGTTATTACTTGAACACCTAAGTTTAGCTGACCAAATTGCTGAAAAATTATCAGAACGCCGAGAGTCATTACATAGCTTGGGATTACTTGTAGATCAAACTAGTACCGAAGAGAAGCCGTTAATTTGGATCCGCAAACGAATTAATACCATTTTTGGCATTTAATCACATAGTTCTGCCTTGGTCAAAGGCGTAGTTTCTCACTTGCTGAAATACACCGCAAAGAATCGCCGCAACAGAACTAAAACTCTTCCGACATCAGCGTTGCATAGTTGAGGGATGATTGGCGATTTTCGACGATTCTTATCCCCCTAACCGTGCAACACCTCAGCCAGTATTGAGGCAATAGATTTGCTAACGGTTCTAACTCAATCCCTCAATCACCGGATGGAAGTAAAACGCCAACCCCACAACGGCATAGGCTGCTAGGAGTAAAATACCCTCTAGCCAGTTTGACTTACCATCAGAACTGATGGAATTGGCAATTAACACCGCTACCGCCACCGCCACTAGTTCAAACGGATTAAAGTCTAAATCCATCGGCTGACCAATAAACCAGCCAGTCAACACTAACACCGGGGCGACAAAGAGGGCAATTTGCAGACTTGAGCCCACTGCTACCGACACCGAAAGATCCATCTTATTTTTCATTGCCACTGTTACTGCGGTGGCGTGTTCAGCCGCATTACCGATTACTGGTAGGAGGATGACGCCAGTAAACAAACTGGTTAGTCCCAGTTGTGAGGTAGCTTCTTCTAAGCTATCAACCAGCAGTTCTGACTCCAGCGCTACGATCAAAGTTATACCTAGTAGTACTCCCATCCATAGCCACAGATTGGGTTTTTCTTCCGTATGCTTTTCGCTGTCTTTTGCCTGGAGTTCATCCTCTAAGACTATTTCCGCCATACCCACATCAAATAGATAGCTATGGGTTTTCATGGAAAACAGCAGAGTTAATCCGTATACCAAGATCAACACAATAGCAACGGCGACTGAAAGCTTCTGCAAAGTCGATCCATCAATACCAGAAGAAGTAGCATCCATCGCCGTTGGCAGCAAAATCGCAATCACTGCCAGGTTCATCGAAGAGGCATTTACCCGCGCCACAATTGGTTGAAACTCTTGTTCTTTATAGCGCAAGCCTCCCAACAGCATCGATAAGCCCATTACCAAGAGTAAGTTACTGATTAGTGATCCAGTAATCGTAGCTTTGACAACGTTGACTAGTCCTGCATTCAGGGCAATTAGGGCAATAATTAATTCTGTGGCATTGCCGAAAGTGGCGTTTAACAAACCCCCTAGGTTGGGCCCCACTACTACAGCGATTTCTTCTGTGGCAGCACCCATAAAGGCAGCAAGGGGAATAATTGCCAAGCCAGAGGTGACGAAGATCACTGTTGATCCCCACTCGGCAAAATGAGCCGCAATCGAAATGGGAACAAATATCAGAAAAACTGACAAAATGGTATTTTTATTGAGCATCTAGGTTTTCTATCCCTCAACATGGGTACTGTAATTCGACTCTAGAATACTCGTTTATCATGGGTAACAAGTATGCCTTTGGGTTAGTGCGGCAGCAATGGGGAACTTTTATCCTGCAATTAAGTTCCATTAACTTACACCTCCTTAAAGAGGGATTTTGCGCTTAAATGAGAATAGTGTAAACAATTTCAAAGCTTTAACCCCCCAAGCAAGTCTGACCACTACACTTACTGGTTCTTGCTAAAGCCTGCTTAATTCGTTTCCTCTTGAGATTGCATATCCGAAGCAGACTTTAGTTTGTAGGATCGCACTGGATCCAGACTAGTAAAGTTGTATGTAGCAAGGGGGAGCCCTACCACAAGTTTTTTCTAATTTGGTAATTCAATGACTTCTGCTGCTGATATTCCAGCTTCACAAGCCGCTGCAATGAACTCCATTGCCAAGATTCAAGACGACGCTGGGATCGCAAATGATCCCCTGAAAACTGCTACTGGCGTCTATGTGACCATCCATGGTCATTTCTATCAACCCCCCCGTGAAAACCCTTATCTAAATACCGTTGAGCGTCAGGCAAGTGCTGCTCCTTTCCATGACTGGAACGAACGCATTCACCATGAATGCTATCGCCCTAATGCCTTTGCCAGAGTGTTAAATGGTCAGGGCGAAGTTATAGAAATTGTCAATAACTACGAATATTTGAGTTTCAACATCGGCGCAACGCTGATGTCATGGTTGGAGCGCTATGATGTTGAAACTTATCAAAGGATTCTCGAAGCTGACCGCAAAAGTTGCGATCGCCTCAATGGTCACGGCAACGCGGTAGCCCAAGTCTACAACCACATAATTTTGCCCCTGGCCAACGAACGGGACAAACACACCCAAATCCGCTGGGGTAAAGAAGACTTTCGCTCCCGTTTCGGCCGCGATCCCGAAGGCATGTGGTTAGCAGAAACCGCTGTAGACTATCCCTCCCTTGAGGCTTTGGTGGCCCAAGGGATTAAATTTATTATCCTGGCACCATCTCAAGCCGAGCGTTGCCGTGTGATCCCCAACCAGGAAAACCACGATCCCCAATGGCATGAAGTGGGTGGCTCGCAAATTGATCCCACACGGCCTTACCGCTGTTTCCTCGCTGATGGTCAATACATCGATATCTTTTTCTATGACGGCCCAATCTCACGAGATATGGGCTTTAACGATGTCCTCAATAATGCGGAAAACTTTGCCAGTCGCATTGGCTTGGCAGTAAGGGGCGATCACCGTCCCTCCCAACTAATTAGTGTGGCAACCGACGGCGAAACCTTCGGACATCACAAAGGTGGTACAGAAAAGTGCGTTGCCTATGCCCTTACCCAGGAGTTTCCTCAACGAAACTGGACAGTAACCAACTTTGCTCACTACCTCAGTATTAATCAGCCTACCTGGGAAGTAGTCCTCAAGCCAGTAACAGCTTGGAGTTGCTCCCACGGTGTTGACCGTTGGCAAGATGATTGTGGTTGCGGTGGTGGCGGTTTGTGGCACCAGCAATGGCGGCGTCCTCTACGGGATGCCTTGGATTGGTTACGGGATGAGTTAAGTAAAGTTTACGAAGGCACAGGTCGTCAGTTCTTTGAAGATCCCTGGGCGGCGCGGGATGAGTATATTCAGGTAGTACGCGATCGCTCTCCAGCCAACGTTGAGAATTTTCTCGAGCGTCACTGTGTTACTGCTTTGTCACCAGCAGAACAGATCGACGCCCTGCGGCTATTGGAAATGCAGCGTCACGCGCTGCTGATGTACACTAGTTGCGGTTGGTTCTTTGATGAACTTTCTCGTCCCGAAGGTACTCAAATTCTCCGTTATGCCGCCCGTGCTTTGGAATTAGCTGGTGAGGTGTCGGGTGTTCAACTCGAAGATGGCTTTCTGCTGATTCTCGCCCAGGCCCAGAGTAATGTGGAATACTTTAGAACTGGGGATGAGATTTATCGGCAACTGGTACTGTCGGCACAAGTGAGCTTTGAACAGATAGCAGCCCACTACGCGATTAGTTCTCTATTTACCAACTATCCACCACAAGAAAGAGTTCACTGCTACGACGCCCATCAGTTGGACTACCAACTGCAACATATGGGATCGCTGACGCTGGCAGTGGGACAGTTACGGCTAGTTTCAGAGATTACTTGGGAAAGCACTCACTTGGTGTTTACTGTGCTGCACTTGGGCGGTTGGGATTTCCACTGCTGTATTCAACCGTTTGCAGGGCGTCGCGCCTACAGCCAACTAAAAGATAAGCTATTTGATACCCTCAAACAAGCCAGTGCTGCTCACACGATTATGGCAATGACTCAGCTATTCGGCGACAATGCCTTTAGTCTGCAAAACTTGTTTGCGGAAGAACGGCACCGGATTATGCAGTTGTTAAGTCAGGAAACCTTGACTCGTGTGGATCAGCTCTACACTCAGGTTTACCGAGACAACTACGGTGTGTTAATGGCTTTCCACCGAGACGAGTTGCCAGTGCCCAAAGAGTTACAGGTAGCAGCCGAGATTGCTCTTTCTAATCGTTGCCTAACTTCAATCAAAGCATTGGAACAAGAAAGCAGCGAAGCCGACAAAGGGACGAATCATCTGGCAGAATTGGAAGCGGTTGCCACTGAAGCCAATCACTTGCGCTGTCAGTTGAATATTCCCGAAGCCAAGGAAACTCTAGAGCAATTAATTTTGCGATCGCTCTGGCAATTGTTGCACGAAACTAACCCGGAAACTCTAGAGGGCGATATTCAACGCATTGGGCGTCTGATCGAGTTAGGAAATCAGCTTAATCTTGGCTTATCTCTGGCTCGTTGTCAGGAATTTTACTTCAATTTTCTACAGACGCGCCTAGTACCCCAGTGTCAGTTTGCCGTGCAAGCTCAACTGGTGCTCGACACGGATAATGCTAGTAATGCTACTGAGGAAGAAATTAGTTGGGACACTAGACAGCTACGTCGTTTGCTCCAGTTGGGTCAAAAACTGACTGTAGATGTTAGTTTGTGGCTAAGTAAGTTGCCGTAGTTTGGTTAGTCGCGGCAACTTTGGGGCAGGTTTAGCACCTGCCTTTTTTTATTCACCACTGAAGTAACGCCGGAATCGGGGATCGAGGTGGTGTTTTTTTTGTTGGTTACAACTGTGACACAGAGTTTGTAGGTTACTGAGGTCATTTTGACCACCTAGAGCAAGGGGAATAATATGGTCTATGGTCAATTTGGTTTTTTGTGCAGTTTTGCCACAACTGCGGCACTGGTAATTATCCCGCTCAAAGACATATTTTCTCACGGCGGGGGGAATGTGAATTCGGGGAGTTTTTACCATGTAGCTCAATTCTCCTGATTATGGGGAACTATAGACAGCTAAAATACTTGTGTAAAAAAGTTCTAAGCTGCCATGTCTCCCGAAACCAATCCACAGGCTCAACAAACCACAGGTGCTGACGCTATTGACAATGCGATTTCTAAGGGAGTTGATTTTGACGGTTCGCCAATTCCCACGGCTAAATTAGAACTATATCAAAAGGTAATGGGTTTAGAGGCTGGGCGGCAGCGCAGTGGTGTATCTAATACCATGCGCTCTCGGATTGTGCGGATTGGGGCAAAGCATATTTCCCAGGAAGAACTTAACCAAATGTTGACAGAGGCAGCTTTTGCGCCGTTGAAAGAGAAAGAAATTGCTTTTTACTACGGCGATAAATAGCGTCTAGTGAGCGGTGCTCCAGTGCTAGCAGGATTCGTCTTGCGGATGGCAAGAATCTGGTGAAGTTCCATCACATCTTCACCTATTTTAATCACGGGACACAACGACTTGGAAAACAGGCATCTAGTATCCTAAAGTCAAAGCACCAGTGCGACGAGGATCAGATGCTCCTTGAAAGGAATCGGCAACGCGCATAATACTTTGAGTGCTACCCATGGCATCTTGCACGGATATCTGATGTCCTTTCTCAGTTAAGAGGCGGATTGTGTCACCATTTAAACCTTGTTCTACCAAGAGGACATCAGGTAGCCATTGATGATGTATGCGGACAGCATTAGTAGCTTCAGCAATATTCATTTTGTGGTCAATTACATTGATAATCACCTGCAAAACTGCAGTAATAATTCTTCCACCACCTGGACTTCCTGTTACTAAATATGGCTGATTCTCTTTGATAACAATTGTCGGCGTCATGGAACTGAGCATTCTTTTTTCTGGTTCAATGGCATTTAATTCTCCACCAATTAAACCGAAAGCATTGGGTACTCCTAGCTTAGCGGCAAAATCATCCATTTCATTGTTGAGTAAAATTCCGGTTCCTGTTGCTGTTAAGCGGCTGCCAAAACTAAAGTTTAAGGTGTAAGTGTTGGAGACAACGTTACCGTCTTTGTCCATCACTGAATAATGAGTTGTATTATTGCTTTCGTTGAAATTATTAGGATTTCCTGGAGCAATTTCTTGACTAGGAGTAGCTTTAGCGAGATTAATCTTACTGCGTAGTTCTGTGGCATAGCTTTTGGAAATCAAGCCACGAATAGGAACAGTAACAAAGTCAGTATCACCCAAGAATTTAGAACGATCAGCGTAAGCTAGTTTCATGCTTTCTGTCATTAAATGAAGAGTTTGGGCTGTATTATGTCCTAATTCAGCAATGGGAAATCCCTCTAAGATATTCAACATCTGTACCAGATGGATGCCGCCAGAACTTGGGGGTGGCATAGAATAGATTTCATATCCCCGATAAGTTCCCCGGATTGGTTCTCGGATAACAGGTTGATAGGCGGCTAAATCTTTTTTGGTAATCAAACCGCCATTGGCTGCCATATCTGCAACAATAGAATCAGCGATCGCACCTTGATAAAATGCCTGGATACCTTCTTTAGCAATTAGTCTTAAACTCTTGGCTAAATCCTTTTGCACCAAAATTTCCCCCACCTCATAAGGGACACCTCCTGGCTTATAGAAGATGTTCATACTAGGAGGGGAAGCCTGCATTTGCTCCTTGGCTACAATCAAAGAATTATGCAAATATTCAGAAAGAGGAAACCCATTTTCTGCTAACTCAATTGCTGGTTTTAAGGCGCGTTCTAAGGAAATGGTTCCATATTTTTCCAACGCCAAGGCTAACCCAGCTACTGTACCCGGAACACCAACAGCCAAATAACTGTATCGTGACTTTTTCGGGTCAACTTCACCATTCTCGTCAAGAAACATATCACGAGTCGCTGCTTTGGGAGCCTTTTCCCGGTAATCAATAGCAACAGTTTGGTTATCTTTTGCTAAATGAGCCAGCATAAAACCACCACCACCAATATTGCCAGCTTCAGGTAAAGTAACTGCCATCGTAAACCCGATAGTTACGGCAGCATCAACAGCATTTCCTCCTTCTTTTAAAACTACTAAACCAGCTTTTGTAGCGTAGCTTTCCTGAGTAGAAACCATGCCATGGTATGAGATAACCGGATGAAAGATATCTTTGTCGCTATAAATAGGTACATCTTGAGCCAAGACACTGCTGGTGATGATACTCAGACACAGCAAAATACTGATGACAATTTTATACTGACGAACTAGTAACAATATTTTGCTAAAAGTTTTCTTGATAAATGTTTGATAGTTAACCTCTTGGTTATTTGGCATGTGCTTCCCCTGCGATAATCTATCTTTAAGTATGTTTAATTTCCAGCTCTTGATAGCCAGTTTCTGCATCTAGTGTTCTCATAAAGATAAAATCTTGGCTAGTACCAATGACTATCTCGGCTGTTGTGGAGATTAGGCAGCCATCTAGCAGATGTCCCCCAATGGTTTTGCCGTTTTTGTCCGATAAAGAAATGTGCAAATGGATGCCGTGTAAAGAAAGGGTGCCAACTAGAGAAACAATCTCAAATTTTTCAGTCAATAACTGAGAGTTATCCTGATTGGCAAAGCGCAGAGTAGCTTGTTTAAGACTGCCAACTGCTGTGAGGATAAAACCAGATTGAAGATGATTTTGCTTAGCAAAATTTCTCAGGTTGTCTTTTAAATCTTGATTGGGTTTTAGGCGAATTGCAAAAATTTTCATCGCTAATTGAGGTTATCTGGGAAAACGCGATCGCATCAGGGGTACTAGCTGAATCTATATACATTTCTTATAGTTTGCTGGATTTCACGATATTTAAGCACTAATAACAGCAAATTACTTAATTTCACGGTGTCTTTTACTGAGTTACCACCTTAGGATTAATCTAAGCTGCTTATTAGAACCGGCACTAAAATCGACCAAAAACTTAGATTAAAAGATCTACCACCATGTCGCCAATACTACCTCAGTGTCAAAATTTACAAGAACGAGTAGAAATTCTGCTACGGTTGCTGCATCAGGAGCCATCTCTAAGAGCATCGCAGGATATAACAAGTATTCAGGCATCCCTACGTAAAGTGATCGCACCCACGTTTGAGATTGTCTTTGCGGGTGCTTTTAGTGCCGGTAAATCTATGTTAATTAATGCACTGCTGGAGCGAGAACTACTCTACAGTGCTGAGGGACATGCGACAGGTACGGAATGTTACATAGCCTACGCCGAAGCTGATCAAGAACGAGTCGTGCTGACTTTTTTGAGTGAGGCAGAGATTCGGGAACAAGTGGCAGCTTTATGTCAAAGATTGAAATTATCAGCAGCCGTTAACATTAATCAACCGGAAGTAATTGATTTGTTACGCCAAGGCTCTGAAGCTATTATCCAGCAAGAAGGTGGAGAGAGCAAGTCAGAGAGAGCAAAGCAGGCGAAGGCGCTAATCTTGTTGTTAGAGGGATTTGTGAGCAATCGCGAGCATATCCAAACTGTTAGCAATGCCACCTATTCTATGGAGCAGTTTAACTTCTCTAATATTAAGGAAGCAGCTAGCTATGCACGTCGTGGTAGTAACAGTGCAGTACTCAAACGGATTGAATATTACTGCTATCATCCCCTGTTAGAGGATGGCAATGTACTGATTGATCTGCCAGGAATTGATGCCCCAGTCCAGAAAGATGCAGAACTAACTTATCACAAAATTGCCGACCCGGAAACATCAGCAGTGGTTTGTGTCTTAAAACCAGCATCGGCGGGTGAAATGACGACGGAAGAAACAGCACTTCTGGAAAAAATGCGTAGTAATTCAGGGATTAGAGACAGGGTTTTTTATATCTTCAATCGCATTGATGAAACTTGGTATAACACCCAGCTACGGCAAAGATTAGATGATTTAATTAATTCCCAGTTTCAAGACACTCCCCAGCTTTATAAAACTAGTGGCTTACTGGGATTTTATGGTAGTCAAATTAAAGGGACAAATGGTAGCGATCGCTTTGGTTTAGATTCCCTGTTTGCCGATAGCGTACGCAACAGCAGCAGTGGAGAAGATACGCCACAATTCGTTAATGAATTTAACCGCTACTGTGCCAATTCCGGTAAATTGTCTGCCAGTAAGTTCCGGATTTCTGTGAATAGCTTTGAGACGCCTAATGAAAACTACGCCAGGATTCTCAGTGAGTGGGGAACGCCGCTGATTGAACAGCTAATTACCGATAGTGGTGTAGAAGATTTCCGTACGGCAATTACCCGCTATTTAACCGAAGAAAAGCGCCCTCAATTATTTGCTAATCTCGCTGATGACTTACAACCTTTATGCATTGATTTAAAGAAATATTACTTGAGTATTAAGCGAAACTTAGCTAGTCAACCCCGCGAAATTGAGGCAATGAAAGCCCAGGAGTTAGAAAGGCTAAATCAAGAGTTACGACAAATTGGAGAAGCCTTTTGCTATCACATCGCTGAGGAAATAAATCAGACAGTGACGAACAACTGCGAAGCCTTCGAGGTAGATTTTCGTCAACTGCAAACTTCCATGATTCAACGCCTTGACGAGTTACTGAAAGCCTTCTCAGTTGCAGATGCCTATAGCCGTGCCACGCGCAGCCATCCCCGCAATGCCACAGCACCTCTAATTGCTGTTTTAGTGGAGGCACTTTATTACTTGGCTAATCAGTTAGAAGATGTTTTAGTACATGCTTCCCAAGAGGTAGTTACTAACTTTTTCCAACGCCTAATACAGCGTGTGCGTCGCTCAGATTATTATAGTCAACTTTATCGGTTGTTAGGTAATGACGGTGGCATTGAGCAACAGCTAAAACAGTTAGAAAAGCAGGTAAGTTTAGCTTTAGTCAGTGCGGCGAAAATTGAATGCGATCGCTTTGTTAGAGAAAGTCCTCGTTTTTATGACGAAGGTACTTTCTCAATTTATCAATTCCGGCAAACTTTACAACAGACATCCCAAGGCTACGATGCCGAAAGTATGCTGGAAGCAGAACCAGCAATTCGGCAGTTATTGAAGTTAGATTTTGAGCCTAAAATTTCTGTGACAATCCGGCGTAATTTCCGCCAAATTATCAATCAGACTCTCAAAACACACTTATTGCCAATGGCAGATTATCAAGCAGATGAAATACTGCAAAAGTACAATCAGGCGCGTGCTTATTTAGAACAAACTCTGGAACAAGAAGCCGAAGAAAAAATTAATAATAATTGCCGTTTACAAGATGACGTTGAGCAAAAAATTGCTCTTTACAGTCAAGCTGTGACTGAGATTAATAGCTGCTTGCAGGGAATGAATTTAGACAGGCATCATCAATTACCTGTAATTAGTGAATCTGATGCCATGGCAGTTTCAGTTTCTCCCGATGCTGAAGGTTTTAATGGTAGTTCAGATTTAACTGATGTTGCTGTGTCAATAGAAGAGGAAGTTTAAGACACAACTTTACTGCTTCTTAATTTCAGTAGATTTACTGAAAAATTTTGCAGAAATTATCAGTAGGATATTTCTAGTAATGACGCCGTAACAAGGAGAAATCACCATGGAAGATAACTACAATTTGCAAGAAGTTAATGATGACTATGTTTTATCCTTCGGAAATGATATGTGCAAGGTTGGTAGGTTTAAGGAAGCATTTAATCAGCTATGGGGCAATGAGATGGGAAAGAATATAACTGATTATTTAGATAAGCAAGGAATAAAAATAGCTCAATCAATACCCTGGCTTAGTTCCACGTGGTCTTATGTAGAATTGTTCAGAAAAGGTATAGATTGTGAAATGCTGAAGATTGGTTCCCATGGCTGGGAAAAAGGAAAAGTCAGAGTCAGGATAACTCTAGAATTTTGCCCAGAACAATCTGAAGTTGAAAAAATACCGTTAAATAATGGCACGAATAATCCAGAATCACCCCTTGATGATCTGCGTCAGAGGATTAACTAGTCAACCTAGTATCAACCATCAAAATATTGATGATCTTGAAAGTCGTTAGCATAGCCATAATTCAAATATTGATAGTAAAGAAAACAAAATGAGTGGAGAATTTGAGCGTCTAGAACGAGAAGATGTTGTGTCCTTATATGCTGGTCAAATGCTAGTTACCAACCGCACGTTTACTATAAGTGAATTTATCACAGCAATGATGACATTAATCAAAGCACAAGCTGGATGGACAGAAGAAAAAGCAAGTTGGTTTGGGGATGGCATAGATTGTAAAATGCTAAAACCTGGTGCTAAGAGCTGGCAAAGAGGTAAAGTTAGGCTTACTCTAGAGTTTGTCTCCGAAGAACTTGAGGTGAAAGAAACTAGCGAACTAGAAGGTAGTCAAGAAAAATCAACTCTTGATGATCTTCGTCAAAGGATACCAAAGGATGGTTAGTACAAAAATTAATCAGCGAAACTCCCCCAGACTGGAAAAGAAAGTGTCATGACTTCACAAACAGCAAGAAAGCCTGAGTTGGTGCTGGTTGCAGGTGCTACGGGTGGGGTTGGACAATTAACAGTAGCCACGCTACTAGAGAAAGGCTACAGGGTACGCGTTCTAACTCGCAGTGCCGCAAAAGTCCAGAAAATGTTTAATAACCAGGTGGAGATTGCCATTGGTGATATCCGCTATCCCACGACTCTCCCCTCTGCCATGGAGAATGTTGATTACATCATCTGTTGTACGGGAACAACAGCTTTTCCTTCCACTAGGTGGGATTTCGAGACAATCGACGAAACCCAAGGACGAGGAAGTCTGATAGAATGGGTTAAGATTTACCTCGACTCAGATTACCGTCTTGCCAAAGCTAAAAATAGTCCCCAGCAAGTCGATGCTCAAGGAATTAGTAACCTATTAGCCGCCGCACCCCAGGAGCTCAAGCGGTTTGTTTTTGTGTCCTCATGCGGCATTTTGCGCAAAAATCAACCCCCTTTTAGCCTTCTCAATGGCTTTGGCATACTCGATGCCAAGGAACAAGGCGAGGCAGCAGTCATCAATTCCGGGTTACCCTACACCATTATTCGTCCCGCAAGGCTCATCGATGGTCCTTACACTTCTTACGACTTAAATACCCTATTAAAGGCTAAAACCAGGAGTAAGCTAAATGTAGTCGTCGGTACAGGCGATACCTTAGTTGGCCAAACCAGCCGCATTGATGTGGCCTCAGCCTGTGTAGCATGCCTAGAGAACCCCGTGACAATAGGAAAAGTGTTTGAGTTAGTCAACCAAGGAACAAGACCAACAGCAATTGATTGGAAAACACTCTTTTCCCATCTCAATTAACTGGCCTTCGTCCACAGCGCCAATCCACCTCCCCTACCTCTAGCAGCAATGCAACGGTTTTTTACTAAGAAGTAAGTGAAAAATGCTTGCTCTTTGAGACTTTGCTCATAAAAGCAAGCCTCTCGTTTTTGGCCGCCTCGAATGTAGCCAGAGTAAAGCTTCAGTCCCGAAAAAGATATCTTCATCCGAGTGAAGTCAAAAGCCAGGATATTCGTCTTTTGCCAAAACTGCGTAGGGCCAGAGAGAACCAGTTGCACCACACCGAGATCAACAGAATTTTCCACGGTTCCTTGCTCCGGATCAGACTCTGATGGAGAGTAAGACAATTGAATCTTGACCCAGTTCGGCAAAAACCTGCCAGCTCCTAGAATAACACCTGCTCTTCGACGCGATCGCTTAGTACCTGTGACAAATCCCAATCGCCAAGTGCCTAATAATTGCGAGTATGTATGGCGGATTTTGGTCTGTCTAGCCATTTTCTCCGATGCAAGCAATGCCTCAACCACAGCCTCCGGTGCAGGTGGGGTTGCAGATTTGGTTGTTAGAAACTCAATTGCTTGGTCGAGTACTGGATTGATTGAGGGAGTTGTCTGAAGTTGGTCGCTACTTGTCATCTAACCGTCCATAGAGAATTGCAGCTAAACCCTGAGAGCTTTGCTTGAATACTTTTCAGTATAGGGGAAACTTTCTTCAAACAGAAAGCATCAAAGTTTTATAGCCTTCAATATTTTACTCATCAATCTTTGCTCAAAGTTGCATCAAGAAAAATATTAAATTAAACAGGCAGACGATTTTGTTAGTAATTAGAGATTTTGTTGACCTCAGATAATTTATGAATCGATTTATTGTTAGTTTTTCAATTGTCACCTCATCGATTGTCGGTGTGGTTACAGCTTTGATGCTACCTCACGCTCAAGCTGACACTCAGCATCTACTTAGTCAGAGAGAACCAGATATGGACAACATTTACCATGAAGATAATAATTTACCTGATGATGCTGATGTGTTTCCTCGGATAGGTAAAATTAAGGGTAGATCTTCAGAACTATCCAATTGCCGAGCTACCCCTTGGGGAACTGTGGTAAAGTCATTTCCGGGTAATGTGTCCGTAGAAGTCGGTACTCGGAAAGTAGACCCCAAAGGTGAGTCCTGGTTCAACATTACTGGCTCAGGTTGCTGGATTCACGAAAGTCGGATTAATTTACTATGAGTATATTCGACCTCAGAGCTGCAAACTGCTGCACAGATTCGTCTTCTGGCTTATAGTCTCAATTTTCAATTGGCGAGTAATCCCCCGTCACTTTAAGCGGGGGAGAAGTCAATACAAGACACAAGCTTATGTGATTTTTCTGCTGGCAATTATATTAAGGCGCTGCCTGATCAAGACTATTATCAAAAACGGCTGCGTAGTGTTCTACAACTGGAAATGGTTCATAGAAATTATGCAGCAAAGAACGCCATTGTTGATACTGAGGTGATTGTCGAAATCCAATCGTATGATCTTCTAATGTTTGCCAACGTATCAGCATAATATAACGATTTGCAGTTTCTATGCAGCGTTGAAGTTCGTGAGAAACGTATCCCGGCATAGTAGCAATGATAGCTGAAGCTGTTTTGAAAGCAGCTTCAAATTCAGGAGCTAAACCAGGTTTGACATCAAGGACAGCAACTTCTAGAATCACGGACTAAAACACCAACTCAATCCTTACAGACTACCTTATCCAGCACCCCAGCTTATTAAAATACCTAAATGTTTGTTACAAGCTTATTGTCCAAGCCAGAGGAGCTGCTGCATTTGGCACGTTTACCGTTACCCACGATATTACTCGCTACAGTAGAGCTAAAGTCTTTATTCAACGGTTTAGGTTCTAAGGCAGTATTTCAGGTAAATCCTGGTTGACTTCAAGAGTCTGAACCGTTTTCTTTGTTGAATATGGAGATTAATATTAATAAAAACACACTAATCAAAAATAGTAATTTACTATAGCAATCATCAGGAAGGTGCGAACACCTCCCCCTTGTTCACCTTTAGAATGAAAATCAAATAGGATTGCTATAAATGAGGCTGATATCTTGATTAGTGTGCCTATGGATAGAGGTTATTGTCTGCTTTCTTAATTAAGCCCACCTACTTACATCCCAGTTTAGAGTTTCTCAAGCTCTGTATAACCAAATTTTGGCGATAGTGGGAGAATCATAAGTCCTAAAAACTTTTCCCTGATGTGCGATCGCTCTTTATTCAATGCCAAACTTGTACTCGTAGCCATAATACATATCCCCATTACACCAATAAGGACTCATCGGAGTTAGTCTTTGATCGTTTATTCGTATTTCGCCTGCTACACCATACCCATTCTCATTCTCACGACGAGAGGGCGAAAATGCTGTAATGATTAATGATCGATCTGTACGTTGTGCATTATCAATAAATTCGTTAATCCTTGTTTTGAAATCCTTTGGTAAAAAGCCCTTTGAGTCAGAAGCCCTTTCACACCCACTGGGATTTTGAAGACTTTTATTTTGATAGTAGACCCACATCCTCTCAACATCATTAGGTATGAATACCTCATACCGACCGTTTTCTGGACTGCGTGGAGAAGTAAGTTCAGGACTAGGCGCAGGGGAGGGACTAAAAACAGGTTTAGGTGCAGGCAAAGATTGAGCTGGTTGAACTTCAGGTTGACCTGATTGATTAAACCTAATAATTCTGACGGTATTTTGCTCATTTGCTAAATTGATAGTAAAGTCCTGAGTTGGATAGCCAGCCTTACTTAAAATGACACGAACATCCCCTTGGCTTGGGATTTGTACTTTGGCATAACCATTATTATCGGTGTTTTCAATCTCTGGCGCTCCTTTGGCAATAAACTGAATCTTTACTCCTGCTAACGATTCTCCTGTTTCTGTTTGTGTGACAAGCTCAACTGTCTGTAGTGGTGCGACACATCCGTTTGAAATCCAACCGATATTACATCTAATTTCTGGGACAGTAACAGCAGTAGCAATAACTCCAACAAGAGCAATAGGAATACCTAAGACAAAGCTCCACTTAGTGTAGTCAAACTTTTTAGGACTTTGACTCATAGAAGTTTCCTTTCTATTGCTACCTACACCTCACTTCTTCACCCTCACCCCCATGATTTGCGACTACCTGGTACAAATCTTAACGGCTCGTGTCTATGATGTAGCCTAAGGAATCCCCCTAGATACACCCCCAACCTATCTGCACGACTCAATCACAAACTCCTGCTCAAGCAGGAAGATATAGAGATAAGTCTTTTCCTTCAAGCTGCGGGGTGCTTGTAACAACAAGATGGCACAACTAATACCAAATATGCTAGTAATGACCGTAGATCCCCGACTTCTCTAAGAAGTCGGGGATCTAATCTCCCAGCCTACTCGTCCAGTAGCAGTCGTTTGAAACCAATGCTATCGGGCAATTTACAATCCACTAAAAACTGCTGATAAGCCAAATCTCCCTCAATCTGCGCTCTGATCAACTCTGTCTTGGGTAACGTTCCTCTCCGTAATCCTGCATATTCTAAATAACTGGAAAACTCCCATTCCCCAGCCTGCTGCACCAGTCCTGCTTTCACCGGATTAAGATGAACATAGCGGGACAGATTGACTAGATAATCGCTTCCATGAACGTGGATACTTTGAAACCGCCCCTGAAATAATACCCCAACCCGATTGAACCGTTGATTAATCGCTTTTGTGTAGGAGAGTGAGAGCGATTTCATTGCATTAGATAGAGTTTCATCTCTCAGGTAAACCAAGAAATGGTAATGATTGGACATGAGACAGTAAGCAACAACATCTACTCCGTTGCTTGTAAGATGCTGCCTCACTAATCGCAGAAAATAAAGATAGTTCTCTCGCTCGAAAAAAATCGCTTGGTGATTATTCCCTCGATTGTAGATATGATAAAAGTTCCCGGTTCGCAGTGGAATCCGTCTTTGGGGCATGGGTAGGAGTTACAAAACGTCTTTTAGTAGTATTCCCAAAATCTCCCAGATCCCCAACTTCTTTAAAAAGTCGGGGATCTCAACCCACCAGTAAAGTAAAATTCTCTTTACACCCCGCATCTGCTTACCCCATGCTCTGCGACTACCTAGTACAAATTCTGACGGCTCGTGTCTACGATGTCGCCCAAGAAACACCCCTCGAATACGCCCCAAACCTCTCCGCACGACTCAATAACAAACTCCTGCTCAAACGGGAAGATATGCAATCCGTCTTTTCCTTCAAGTTGCGGGGTGCTTACAACAAGATGGCGCAACTATCCCCCGATTTGCTAACTCAAGGGGTAATCGCTGCATCTGCCGGAAACCATGCCCAAGGAGTTGCCCTTGCTGCCCGTCAGCTAGGAACCCAAGCGATTATTGTTATGCCCATCACCACACCCCAGGTTAAGATAGACGCCGTTAAAGCCCGTGGAGGAGAGGTGGTGTTGCATGGGGATACCTACGATGATGCCTATGCCTATGCCCGTCAACTGGAGGCAGACAAAGGCTTAACCTTTATTCACCCCTTTGATGATCCGCACGTAATTGCTGGACAAGGTACGATTGGCATGGAAATTTTGCGGCAATATCAGCAACCCATTCATGCTATTTTTGTGGCAATTGGCGGTGGTGGATTAATTTCTGGGATTGGGGCGTATGTAAAACGGTTGCGTCCCGAAATCAAGATTATTGGCGTTGAACCTGTCGATGCCGATGCGATGAACCAATCCCTTAAAGCAGGGAAACGGGTGCGCTTATCTCAGGTGGGTTTATTTGCCGATGGTGTGGCGGTGCGGGAAGTGGGGGAAGAAACCTTCCGTCTCTGCCAGCAATATGTAGATGAAATTATTTTAGTAGATACCGATGCTATTTGTGCTGCGATAAAAGACGTGTTCGAGGATACACGTTCAATTTTAGAGCCAGCCGGAGCACTAGCGATCGCAGCCGCCAAAACTTACGTAGAACGAGAACAAATCCAAGGACAAACGTTAGTTGCGGTTGCCTGTGGTGCTAACATGAACTTTGATCGCCTCAGGTTTGTGGCAGAACGCGCAGAGTTTGGTGAACGCCGCGAAGCCATCTTTGCTGTCACGATTCCGGAAAAACCTGGAAGTCTGCGTAAGTTCTGTGACTGTATGGGCAAACGCAACCTTACTGAGTTCAACTATCGCATTGCTGATCAAAAAGAGGCCCATATTTTTGTCGGTGTGCAAATTCAAAACCGTGCCGACGCCGCAAAGATGGTTGAATCTTTTGAAGCTTGTGGATTCAAAACCTTGGATTTAACCGATGATGAACTGACGAAATTGCATCTACGCCATATGGTAGGTGGACGTTCCCCCTTGGCTAATCATGAATTGCTCTACCGATTTGAGTTTCCCGAACGTCCTGGTGCATTAATGAAGTTTGTTGGTTCCATTAGTCCCAACTGGAATATTAGCCTGTTTCACTATCGGAATAACGGTGCAGATTACGGGCGCATTGTGGTAGGAATGCAAGTTCCGCCTGATGAGATGGAGGAGTGGCAGGCGTTTCTTGATACCCTTGGTTATCGTTATTGGGATGAAAATAAGAATCCGGCTTATAAGTTGTTTTTGGGATAGTGGGATTTGATCACAGGCGGCTCTGATTTTTTAGGATAGAGTAAAGAACGCCAGGTTTTGACTTTTTATGCAAACACCACAAACTGGGCAAACACCCGGAACCCTAACACATAATCTTTACGAAACTGACTTTGATGCCTGGATACAAGAACAAGCAAAACTCCTCAAAAATCAGCAATGGAGCTAACTTGATCTGCTTAATTTAATTGAGGAGATTGAGTCGTTGGCAAAACAACAACTTGCAGAATTGAGAAATTGTTTAAAGGTGTTAATTGGAGACTTTTACAATGGGAATATCAACCAGAAAAACGAAGCCGTAGCTGGCTGATGACGATTCGTGTTCAGCGTCGTGAAACTCAAGAATTGTTAGAAGAAAATCCCAGTCTTAAACCCTATCTTGAGGAAGTGTTGCCAAAGATATATGAGAGTAGTGGAAATTTAGCTGTAGGAGAAACAAACCTACCCCGAAAAACCTTCCCAGAAAATTACTTGTATCCGTTAACCTTAGAAGAAATATTTAGAGATGGCTGGTATCCGGGTGAACTTGCAACAGATGATTTGAGGGAATAATGCGGAAAAAAACTGGAAAAAGTTGTTTAGCTAAGGGTAGCTGGGCATGGCAGCAAAATCTGGCAATCTTGGTCAGAAAATAACCACAATGCCCACCCTACAAGAGTTTTTTCATACCAATTTTCTAGTTAAGGGGTTGCGCCAAAGAAATCGGACTGAAATTTTAGCCGTTTTGCAGCAGGGTTTGCCAACCGCAGAATATCAAGCTTTTGTAGAGAAATTGAGTTAGTAATTTTAAATAAAGCGATAACAGCACCCTAGGCAAACTCATGCGTACTAATGCCTTACAGACAGCAACTATCGATACAGCCGAACTAGTGCGATTGCTGCGAGCAATCTCCAAAATCTCTAGTCTGGTGGTTGTCATTTCTAGCTGTCTAGTTTTTGTCGGCTGGGCACTAGATTTCGAGTTGCTCAAAAGCATTTTGCCGGGACAGGTAACCATGAAGCCCAACACTGCCCTAGGAATGCTCCTGAGTGGGGCAGCACTATGGTTATGGCATCAACACTTAAAACTCCACAACGAAAAATTTGCCAAAAGCGTTGTATTAATTATTTACTGTTTGTCATCTTTCGTGGTTTTCTTGGGTCTGTTAACGCTAATTCAATATAGTTTTAATCTCGATTTTGGCATTGATCAACTGTTGTTTAAAGAATCTCCAGATGCAGTAGACGCACTAGCCGAAGGACGAATGGCACCCAATACTGCTCTCAACTTTGTTTTTATCGGATCGGCGTTGGTGTTATTCACCCGGAAAATTGATCGCCCTGCCCAGTTTTTCAGTCTTGTAACCTTTTTCGTGGCACTGCTGGCACTTACCGGACATCTCTATGCTGTGACGCAATTCTATAGTGTCGGTTCTGTCACGGGCATGGCAATTAACACAGCGAGTGATTTTCTGCTGGTGTCACTGGGCATTCTCTTTGCTGGTGCTGATCGAGGCTGGATGCGGGAGATTAGTAGCAACAAAGCAGGTGGCATCATGGCGCGGCGTCTGGCACCCGTGGTCATAATTTTACCGCTACTGCTCGGTTTACTAGCTCTGGTAACCTATAAGATACTTGATATACCAGCCGAATACGTGATCGCGCTACGCAGTGCTTTGAGTGTTGCGGTGTTGATCAGCCTTGTTTGGTGGAATGCTCGCTCTCTCAACCAAATTGACACCTACCGCTGGGAAACACAACAACGTTTAATTGAGAACGAACGGCGATTTCGTGCGATTTTTGACCAAACCTATCAATTTATTGGTTTATTGCATACTGATGGCACGTTGATTGAGGCAAACCGTACTGCTTTGGAGTTTGGTGGTGTAACTTCTGCTGATGTGGTTGGCAAGCCCTTTTGGGAAGCCCCCTGGTGGACGCTATCTGCCACAACGCAGCAGCAGTTGAAAAAAGCAGTTGCCAAAGCCGCTCAAGGTGAATTTGTGCGCTATGAGGTTGTTGTCCGAGGAGCAAGAGATACCGTTGCCACAATTGACTTTTCCCTCAAGCCGATCACCGACACTTCAGGCAATGTAATTCTGCTGATTCCAGAAGGCCGTGATATTAGTGAGCGTAAACAAGCAGAGGAAGCCTTACGTCAACTCAACGCCGAGTTAGAAACCAGAGTAGCCAAAAGAACAGCAGAACTGACTGCCATCAACACATCATTGCAACAAGAAGTTGGCGATCGCATCTCAGCACAAGTTGATCTACGTGAGAGCGAAAAACGTTTCCGACGAGCGGTCATTGATGCCCCTTTCCCAATCTTAATTCATTCTGAAAATGGAGAAATCCTCCAAACAAGCAAAGCTCTCACAGAGATTACAGACTACACTCCAGAAGAAATTCCTACCATCGCCGCTTGGACAGAAAAAGCCTACGGAGAACGTCAGGATGATGTACTAGAGGTGATTAACAATCTGTATGCCCTAGACCGACGGGTTGATGATGGGGAATTTGCTGTCACAATTAAGGACGGAACCCGCCGCATCTGGACATTCAGTTCCGCTCCCCTGGGCCAGGTGGCAGATGGCAGACGGTTGGTTATTTCTATGGCAGCGGATATTACACAGCGTAAACAGGCTGAAACTGCCCTGGCCAGTCGCTTAGAGCAACAGGCGGCAGCAGCGCAGCTCGGTCAAAATGCTTTGTCGGGAATTGAATTAGTGGCGTTGTTTGATCAAGCAACGGCTCTAATGGCCAAGGCTCTCAAGGTCGAGTACTGCAAGGTTTTGGAGCTACTGCCAGATGGCAAAACGCTGCTGTTGCGTTCTGGTGTAGGCTGGCAAGCGGGTCTAGTGGGGCAGGCTACCGTAGGAACTGACCTTGATTCTCAGGCTGGTTACACTCTTCAGGTCTCTGAACCCGTAATTGTAGAAGACTTAGCAACTGAAACCCGCTTTAGTGGGCCGCCGTTGTTACGGGAGCATCAAGTTGTTAGTGGTATGAGTACTGTGATTCGAGGCAGAGGATTACAGCCGTTTGGTGTCTTGGGGGTTCACACAGTCAGCCGATGCCAATTTACCAAGGATGATGTCAATTTTCTTCAGGCAGTGACCGGTGTGCTCTCAGCTGCGATCGCTAGCAAACAAGCAGGGCAAGAAATTCAACAGTTGAATGAAACGTTGGAACAACGCGTGCAAGAGCGTACCCAGCAGCTAAAGGAAACTAACCAAGAACTAGAAACTTTTTCTTACTCAGTTGCCCATGACCTGCGCGCCCCCCTGCGGGGAATCCAGGGATTTGCTTTTGCCTTGCTGGAGGACTGTGGCAATCAATTAGATGAATTGGCGCAAGACTACGTACAGCGCATGGCAGCTTCTGCCGAACACCTGGACACTCTAATCCAAGACTTGCTTGAGTACAGCCGTCTGGGACGCGCCGATATTCAATGGCAGTTAGCCAGCCTGAGCGCCATACTAGAGGGAGCGTTGATTGATTTAGATTCAGAGATTCAAGCCCACCAGGCACAAATAATTGTAGAGCAACCCCTACCGATTGTTAAAGCTCAACGCAGTATATTGAGGCAGGTATTGGTTAATCTGGTAAACAATGCCATCAAATTTGTTGTTCCCGGTGTGCAACCTGTAGTGCGGATCTGGGCAGAGCAAGGGGTGGGACAGCAGCAGAACCCAGGCGCAGAGAAGGCTCCTCGTTGGGTACGCCTCTGGGTCGAAGATAACGGCATCGGCATTGCACCCCAGCATCAAGAGCGAATCTTTAAGGCTTTTGAGCGATTGCATGGAATGAATGCTTATCCTGGTACTGGAATCGGGCTAGCAATCGTCTATAAAGGCATTCAACGCCTAGGTGGTAGCGTGGGAGTTGACTCTAGCCCCAATCAAGGCAGCCGTTTCTGGATAGAACTTATGCAAGGAGAGGATCAAGTTTATTAACCGTCAGTAGACGGGCAAAATGAATGCAGAGTGTGGTCTCTGTTAGCGGAATTGAGGCAAGCCTTGGAGGATGAACTAATTTAAGATGATGGATTTAAACGATTATGGAGTCTTACTTGTAGAAGACGATTCTAACGATATTCTGCTTATTAAGCGAGCCTTTCGTCAGGCAAATTTGACCAATCCTATCCGTATTGTCGAGGATGGAGATCAGGCAGTTGAGTACCTTTCTGGTCAGGGGGACTATAGCGATCGCAACCAATACCCACTACCCGCCATGATCTTGCTCGATCTAAAGCTGCCTCGCCGTTCCGGACTGGAGGTTTTAGAATGGATACGGCAGCAACCCGTTGTCAAACGCATTCCCGTTGTTGTACTCACCTGTTCTAGGGAAAGTGCAGACGTTGATCTGGCTTATGACCTGGGTGTAAATTCCTACCTGGTCAAACCCGTTAGGTTCCAAGCTCTAATGGGGATGGTAGAAACGATTAACACCTACTGGATGAGGCTAAACCAGTATCCCTCAATTGTCTCTTCGTAAGAGGCGCTCAAGCTATAGCTACCACACAGTCACGACCAATACAAGGTTTATGGTGCAGCCTTTTCTGATGATGCAGCTTGCTCAATTCTCTGGCAGCTTTGCTCACCGCCGACGCAGATCATCAAGTAGTGTAGATGCCCCTAGTGTGGCGTTGCTCAACAGAGAACTCAAGTCTAGAGTTTGCCTAAAATTCGACCTCGTATTATGCAACGCTGTTTGCCGAGTCGGTTCGTAGCTCTAAGTTAGGTAATAGGCGTATCTTACCGGAAACCCCTGTTCAATGAACCTCGGCGACTCTTTTTCCGCGTCCAACTGCTGCTAAGCCAAATTACCAGGAGTAAAACTCCTGTGAGCAAAGCTCCTAGATTCCATTTTACTGAACTCTTAAGCAAATTTAGACGCTGATCTGCCTTAACCTCTTTTGCCCTGGTGCTGATAGTGGTTTCTCCTTGAGCAAGGACTGAGGATAGCTGTCCTTTGACATCTTCTAGTTGCTGGCCACTGCCAATCTGAGGAGAGCCACCTGTAGAATTAAAACCAGTTAAAAGCTCCTCCATTTGCTGTTGAGTTGTTACTCCTTGTAGTTGCTTTTGAATTTGCTGAATTTGATTCTTTCCTTGCTCAATTTGGTTAGTAATTTGTTGAGTGTTTTGTCGGTCAATTCTTAAGGTGTTGACAATCGCCAAAGGAATCATGAGAAAGAACAATATTGCCATCAAAAAAGCCAACCAAGATAAGCTTTTTAACAGAGGTAGCTCCCATTTACCTCGTCCGCCTCTCTCGCCAAAAAACACCAGTCCAAATCCCAGCAGCAGTACGACAACACGTTCAACAATTGCCCCAAAAGTCTGGAATTCCCAAACAGGATTCATAAATTGGGGTGGAATTATGATGGCTACCAGCTCAACTAGGGAAAATAACAAAAATCCGTAGCCAATCCAATGCAGGAGTAAGGTAGACGACAATATTTCAACGCAATATTGTCGTAATACTTCAACTTTTGCTTCAAGTTGTTCAGTTAGTTTTGTACTTGATTCGTTCATAGAGTTTTAATATTGTTTAATAAAGTAGTAAATATATAGCCCTTCTCTACGGCATGCATGACTTCTCAGATCCCTATCCGACGAAGAGAGTCTTAATTATTAATCCCCTTCCTACAAGGAAAAAGGCGATGTGCTGCGCGCACACTACGGGAGGAGGGTTAGGTTTTTTTGAGCTACACACCTAATTGAGAACTGCGATCAGCTTCCTTGCTGAGAAAAGCGGGAATGCCACCATTCGTACCACGGCAACCAAGTAGTTTCCAGCGTTTGGTAAGCCTGTTCAGGAGAAGAATCTTTAATCGGTAATGATAAATGAGTCCAGAGACAACGATTGTCCAGTAAAGATTCTTGATCCATGAGCCAAGGTAGTAAACGGCTAAACCGCAAGTCAGTCTTATAGCGGTTTTGGATTAACTGTGTATAGGTAATAGCACTATCAGCACGGGGATTGATGCAAGCTCTTAAGTAAGCTCGCTGCTCGTTAAGTGACAAGCTGTAGGCACCGATTGCTCGATGGTAACGTATCGTTGGAGTTAGCTCACCAGGTGATAAAACACTGGGGTTGTACTTGCGAAATAGCGCTTCATTCTCAAAAGAACTCTCGACATAGCGCATCTCAATTATAAGCTTGAGGTCTCCCTGACGATATTGGTAGTTTCTCCCTAAGGGTTCCATCAGAGGTTGACTTCCTAGAGATTGCCAACTGGGTAAAGGCACATTCGTAGGAAACTCAAAGGCTTTCGCCGTCAATCTCTTGTCCGAAGCCGTGCCAAAAACTGACTTTCCTAAAACAAGAATAACACCCCCGAAGGTAAGTGCTAAGAGAGATACTCTAAGGGACTTCCAGAAGATCATAGCCTTGAGGAATCCACATCAGTTTGATCTTGAATTCCCTCCTGTCGTAGTAAGAAAAAATAGAACAACCCAAACAACATAACGGCCATCAGTGTGAAGACAAGAGAACCTTGACCATCGTGCCAGTAGGCTAAAACTTTTTGATTTTGGGTACTGGCAAAAAACGCCATTATTACTACTCGAACACCATTCACCACAAAAGCCAAGATCATGGCAATGATGGGCACAAAGTATTTTTTTACCCCGCTCACAGGAAACATTACGAGAGTTAATACAGACAAGCCTAACAGATAAAATATTCCTCTTAAGCCAGAACAAAAAGGCTGCACATTGACTCCGCCTCCTGGCAGCATCACCGTCACGCCTTGCTGAAATACATCAAATCCCGTGTACCACATCATAACTGCGGCAAATTTAGCAGTTACAACCGAGATATCAATGACAGGAAAAATGGCTGCTTTGGGAACGCCGAGAAAAAACAGGAGGAGCAACTCCTGCCAATATTGTCTTAGTCCCTTAAAGCCAGAAGCTAGCAAGGCAAGACCAAGACCAGACAGAAAGGGAAACGCACCGAGAAAGTGAGTTGTTAGCTGAGGTGAGGAACTTCTCAAAAGTACCACAGCGATTAAAAGAATTCCTAAAAAGCTGGAGAAAACATCGCTTTCTAAGTTCAAGCTGTTGCGTTTCTGCCAAATTAAAGATGCCGCAGCTAACCAAAAAAGAAGACCGATTGAAGAGACGCTGCTGCCGTCTATTCGCTCTGTTAAGCTCAGATGAATTGTGATTAACCCCGTGGCGATGCCCAATAACAAAAACTGAGAGCCTTTTATGGCCGAAAGAAGAGAGAATGTCTTCATGGTTCGTGGGAAAGTAAAAATTTCTCTTCTAATGATTAAAATTTGGGACACGGTATAGCCATGTCCCTATATGGTAGTCAACACCCTTCTTTACCTAACTTACAAAACATCAGCTGAGAGCAATTCCCTATGCCTTGACTTTGGCTTTAGCTTTAACCTTACCCTTAGACTTCTCCCGTCTGAACAAGCCAGCAAAGCCAACAGCTGCACCCGTACCCAAGATAGTTAGGGGTTCAGGGATATCCTCGGAGGTCACACTTGAGCTGCTGGTAAGCCAGTCACTGTAACCACCAGAGCCACCAATACTTTGGGCGTGGAGAGCTAGTGCCAATTCACCTGTTCCGAAAAGTCCTTGAAGTTGACTATATTCTGAATCATTGACCAGGTTGAAAACAACGCTTACAGACTCACCTACATCTACAGCATTTTTATTAAATCCACCTGGGCTATCGGGATCTGCTCCAAAAGCAGCATCCCATCCAATTCCACCACGAGGGTTTTTGGGTGTAGCACCTGCGGAAAATTTAACCACACTGCTATTAATAATTGAGTCAAAATTTAGATAATTAAGAAATGTATTTTGTTTTTCCAGAAATAGATTTCGTTAATAGTTGCAGGTGCCGTAGCACCACTATTGTTGAACTTAAATTGAACTTTTCCGCCTCCTATATCTTCAACATTGACGCTGAAGTTGGGTGCTACATTTGTTGCTCCATGATTGGTCACGTTACCGAAACCAATGTTAAATGCCTCTGCTGGCATTATTTACACAGCAAGAGCAACACCCGTTGCTACCAATGCAGTGGGCAGGAAAGAGAACTTGTTCATTATTTTTTAGACAGAATTAAGTTGGATAAGTCATGGAATAAGTGCTTGGAGAAGACCAACTGATTGACTTGATTTCCAAGAATTTACTCGTTAATTTAGGCTAGCTTAGCCAACAATAAAATTTGAATGATTAATCAAAACAATATACGGCTTTTATCAAAGCTTTAACAAAGTTTTTATGGATTGATTTTTCTCTCCTTTGAGGTGAAATTGGGATAAGTATAATCTAACCTTATTACCTAATTGTTATATTGTCCTCTACAGACATAGAAATTGACGGATTTTCCCCATGTCCTTTTCCACGAATGTCTTAGGATGGATTGAGGAAAATCGCTTACTTATGATGCAGCCTTTTTTGGTGATGTCGGTTGCTCAATCCTCTGTTCAATCTCTTCTAGTGTTTGCCAAACTAATCGCTTTGCCTGAAGTTTCCAACCCCATCGTTGAATTTTAACAGCGGCAAAACCTGCGGCAGCCGTGACCAAAAAATCTAAGGGTTGGAAGAAAGAAATCCCAAAGATTAAACCGAGTCCCGCAATTCCCCAGAAGGGCAAAGCTACAGTCTGACGTTGTTTCTCGACTAACTGGCTGATGGCATCAGTTGGCATCATCTCCAGCAGTGCTGCTTTAACCTGCCGTTGCTCTGCTAGAGGAACGGATATGCCAATCTTCTGGCGCAGTTTTTCAATTTTACGAGCATCGGTGCTGTACTCGGTTAATTCGTCCTCTGCCATGAGGACTAGGCGTTCTAGCTGTCCCATTTGAGATTATATTTTTCCTGTTTTGTCAAGTATTATCGGCTCAAGTGCGCTTCAGCAGTGAAGAAAAGCCGTCTTTAACTTGGTTAATCGCTGTTTGAAAAACACCGTTGCCACTAGATTGGGTTGGGACTGCTACTTGAATAGGTTCATCTTTAAACTCTTTGAGGCGATAGCCATACTCTAGTTGATGCTTATTTTTGCGCAGAATGGGATACAGCCGCAAGGCTCCCCCAAGCAAGTCTTCCTGACTATCAAAGATTGCTTGATTGATTTGGCCGGAGCGTTTCACTGCGATTACTCCCACCAGATACCAATTTTTTTTACCCTCAATGCGAATGTAAATCTCAAAATCTGGTGTTCCCCCAGTTTTCATTCGCTCATATTGTTTAGCAGCTTTAGCGCGTTCAGTCGAGCGCTTGGAGACTTTTGCTGGAGGCTGAGATTTGCCAAATCCGGGGTTGGTCGTCATGGTTGTTAAATTTTTGGTGTAATATCTTAACAAAGTTTAACATAATTTTAATAAACTCTCTTGGAGTACCGAGGAACTTGTTAACTCATGGGTTCCGACTAACTAGGAACGAATTATCGCTCCTTCGCTGTACTTACTGTGTTGCTTTTACTACGCGAAGGAGCCAGATCTACTTTCTGGAGAGAGGAGTACGATTTTTGTAGGTAGATAAATATTTAATTTTGATTCTATTGTGACCAGAAAGCCACAAATAGACCGTCAGCGAGAGCATCAAGCAAACGAACGCACCTTTCTGGCTTGGCTGCGAACTTCTATTGCCCTAATTGGCTTTGGCTTTGCTATTGCTCGTTTTGGCATCTTTTTGCGCCAAATTCAAATAGTAGTTACTCAAGAAACAGCTTCACAACATCCCATCTTTAACTCGGAGAACTTAGGCGTAATTTTAGTAGTTTTTGGTATTGTTGCAATTGCCCTAGCAGCTTGGCGCTACGATCAAGTTTTTTGGCAAATTGAGCGGGGAGACTATCGACCGAACCGATTAATAATTTGGATGACGACTGGGGTAGTTATGATATTAGGACTTCTCAGTCTTCCTTTAGTATTTTGGCGCAATCGGATACCCACCTCTGTGCCTTCACCTCCTAGCGAACCGCAATCCCAGAAGCATCTTTAATCATGCTTGTAGAGGAAAAATCACTAGGGACGTGCATTTGATAAAGTTGCTGCTAATAACCACTTCATTTGTACTTTCAAAGAACTTACTGCATCTAGGCGGATTTATACCTGCTAGCTTACATTTAAAATAGCGGGTGTGATACAAGCAAGAAAACTTAATTAGTGTGAACAGTCCCCGTATTGAACCTGAACCTGGTCAAGAGTCTGTGTGGGATTACCCACGTCCACCCCGCCTAGAGGAGTCACCCAAGCGCATCCGGATTATTTTCAATGGGGTGACAATTGCCGAGAGCAATCGTTCCCAGCGTGTTTTAGAAACAAGCCATCCCCCCGTTTACTATATTCCTCCTGAAGATATCAAGATGGAATATTTATCAAGAACAAATCAAGGGTCGTTTTGTGAGTGGAAGGGGCGGGCAATTTATTACACAGTTATTGTTGGTAACAAACAAGCGGCTAATGCGGCTTGGGCTTATCCAGATCCCACAGCAAGCTTTGCTCCTCTCAAAAATTATTTAGCCTTCTATGCCCATATGATGGATGCCTGTTATGTGAATGGTGAGTTGGTAGAACCACAGCCCGGTAATTTTTACGGTGGTTGGGTTACCAAGGATATTCTAGGACCATTTAAGGGTGGCCCTGGAACCTGGGGCTGGTAAAAAAAATCGAGACGAAGGAAATTTGACAGGGGTATAGAAGTGCTTTTTTTTTGACAAAGGTTAGCGTTTTCAGGTAGTTCAGGTAGAACAGTGCAAGATAGTCTTGATTTGTCAAAAAAACCTATCGAAAGCAACAGATTTGGGCGGTGAGGACACTCCTTACTCAAAAAATAAATTAGAGAATAGAGGAGTACCGCCCATTGATTGTTCATTGAGTTGTATGGTTCCCTGAGCAATCAACTCTGAGCCAACATCTTCGTCTTCTGAGAAACACAAAAAAGTCTATACCCCTTACCCAACTTCAGCTAAGTCCAGTTGAGCGATCCTGATTATTTAGGAGATCTCTAAAGGTTTGATGTAATTCTCCTGTGTAACAACTTACTCGTGGCATGGCGTGAGCTCGAGAAAAGAAGAGAGACTTAATTGCACCTAGGGAAAAGTAATTCATCTTGGGCAAGTGCAGGGCAATTTGTTGATTACCAACACCTCGAACTTCAAACCAAGTTCCGATGGTTGGCGGTAATTCTGTATTGAGACGTAGGGAAAGCTTTGAGTTTGAGAAAGACTGGGCGTAGGTAGAACTCAAAAACGGTTCGTAGATTTTGGCTTCTGGTGTTAGTTGTTTAACGAATGCTAAGCTAACACCTTTCAAGAGTTGCCGCAGTGGTTCGGCTTCCTTGCCAATCAACTCTTTAACCAAGGTAGTTTTTGCTACAGAGTCATTGAGACTAGCTTGGTCAGTTGCACTCAGATGTGTGCCGCCGAGAGCGACAAGAAGATACTTAGAACCACCTAACTGAGCAAAAGACCGCAAATGATGATCCAACGAAGGTGTAATAACATCCTCTGTCCCCGTCAAAATTAAGGTTGGAGTTTTAACTCTCGCCAGACCATTTTTGCCAAACAAGCGTCCTGCCATCGGGTTAAGAGCAATTACCTGTGCCACTCGTCGATCCTGTAGAACAACAGAGTCGTTAGGCAAATTAGTGGCTGCACACTGGAACCAGTCTGCGGGTGAACGTCCCACGGGAGAGCGATTTTTACAAAACCTTCTGAGCTCATCTAAATCCAATTTGCCCCCAGCTAAAGCTAAGGCGGTATACCCTCCTAGAGAGTGACCGATGACGGTGACTCTTTGAGTATTAAATTTGCCTCGCATGCGGCTGTATCGTTGATTAATTGTGGCTAATCGGTCTAGCAGAAAGCTGACATCTTTAGGGCGGTCAATAAACTCCGATGGGGGTAACAAATCGCCGAGGTTACCACTAATCGAGACACCGTTGATCCACTCAAAATTACTACCAGGGTGTTCTATTGAGGCAACAGCAATACCGTGAGAAGCCAAATGACGGGCTATGTAGGTGAGGAATCTGCGATCAGAACCAAAGCCATGGGAGAGAACCACCAGCGGCCCAGAGACATCGCGCGCCCAGTAAAGGTCTACAATAATCGTGCGTTGGCGTTCTCGGTCTCTGAGCCTAATGGTTCGTTCCTGGACGAATTGTTGGCCAGCTTGAGTCGGGTCAAAACTGGGGAGGACTGTGGCAGAGTCGGTAACTTTAAGATCCCGCTCCAGCAAAGGACTTATCGCTTGACTTTGTAGGTAAGAAGTATTGAGCTGAAGGGCGATTGTCAAGGCAGAAGTGGCATCAATAACAACATTTTCGTCGGGATAAGCCCGTAAGAAACTCAGTACACTCAGACCATTAGCTTGCCTTGCTGCCAAAAACAAGGCAGCTTGCAATTGCTCTATGTTGCTATCAGGAAGTGCCTGACCAATTCTTTTGAATAATCGCGCGCCATCAGTGGAAAGAAGGAGGTCATTGATAAATTTCTCTGTCATATTGGGGTCGATTTGCAGGCGTCTTGTTAGCAAATGCCGCACCTGTGGGTTGAGTACTGCGCTGTAAGGTGTAAGCGTTTTTGTCAACTCGCCAGTCTCAGCAAAATGTTCTAAGTCGTCAATTTCGACCGATTGCTCAAAGGGGCCCAAACGCAGAGTGAAGCGTTGAGCCGCTGAAACCGAGGTGGCGATACTGCAAAAAAAAGCAGCAAAGAGCGCATACATAGCGCCCTGTCTGATGAGATTGATTCGACTTCTGGAACTGACTTGTGGAAGTTGACCGTCGCTAGAAGACCGAAATACCCTATCACCAGACCAGTTAAGCTGAAACTTCATAATGCAAGATTTCACCGCGATGTGAATAGCTATTAATAATCTTGGCAAAGCGACCCGATTAAAAATCTATAAGTTTCCCAAGTACTTTTGCTTTAGGGGGGTCGCTCAGGAACGTAAACTTTTTGGCACAATAAAGCAATCGCCTTTTATAATCACAGATTGTCGCCGACAATGCCTTCACGAAGGTTACGGATAGAATGAGGCAAGAGCCCCAAAGCCCATAACTCATCACGGACAAAATGAGTTCTCCCCAGCCACCACAACCGCCGAAGACACTGCTTGGTCAACTGACTCAGGCAGTACAGACGATTCAGGCAAAAGTTAACTTTCAGGCACTGGCAATTAAACCTAATGCTAAAGTGCCTGAACTTTGGGTGCAAGATGCAGGTGCAGATAAAGCCGATGTCTATCCCCTATTAGGAGACCGTTATTTACTAGGGCGTAGTTCCAAATCCTGCGATATTGTAGTGCGTAACCCAGTAGTCAGTCAGATTCATCTGTCTTTGGAGCGCTACGGAAGACGCAGGAGAACCTTCCTGATCAAAGACGAAAACTCCACCAACGGGATTTACCGAGGAAAACGCCGCCTCGGCTCACTGATGCTTTGTCACGGTGATGTTCTCACGATTGGACCGCCGGAACTAGCAGCATCGGTGCGGCTTGAGTACCACGATGCACCACCTTGGTATGTCCGGGGTATTCGTTACGGTCTTTACGGCGTCGGTGGATTGATCAGCTTGGTAGTACTGTTAATTTTTATTGAGGCACTGCAAGCGCCAGCAGTACGGCCATTGCCACTCGGTGTCCAAGGGCCGGTGATTGTCTATTCCGAGAACCAGACACCTCTGCGGCAACCCCGCACAGATGCCCATAGAGAACTCAAGAGATTATCCGATTTTTCGCCCTATTTGCCCCAGGCGGTGGTTGCCTCAGAAGACAGCCGCTATTACTGGCACTTTGGGATAGACCCCTACGGTGTTTTACGGGCGGTAGTCAGGAATATTCAGGGCGGAGGCATTCGTGAAGGAGCTAGTACCCTGACGCAACAGGTAGCTCGGAGTTTGTTTACTGACTATGTAGGCAGAGAAAATACTGCCTCTAGGAAACTGCGAGAGGCTGTAGTTGCCTTGAAGCTAGAAACTTTATACAGCAAGGACGAAATCTTAAAGACTTATTTAAATCGCATTTACTTAGGGGTTGAAGCCTATGGCTTTGAAGATGCCGCCCAGTTTTATTTTGACAAATCAGCAAAGGATCTGAATATCTCGGAAGCGGCAACACTAGCAGGAATTTTGCCAGCCCCCAACAGCTATAACCCGGTTGAGAACTACGATAAGGCTTTGGAACGACGCAACCGGGTAATTAGGCGGATGGCGGAACTAGGGATGATCAACCAGGAGGAGGCAAACAAAGCACGGCGATCACGTATTGAGGTTAGCCCCAAAGCTAGCGCATTCCTCAATAGCACTAAAGCCCCCTACTTCTATAGCTACGTCTTTAATGAACTGCGCGATTTATTAGGAGCAGATTTAGCCCAAGAGGGAAACTTTATCGTTGAAACTGGTCTGGATCTCCGGACTCAGGCAACAGCAGAGTCGTCCCTGAGTAACTTTGTCGATACGGAGGGCGATCGCTTAAGATTCTCCCAGGGGGCAATGGCTACCCTCGACACCAGTAATGGTGAAATTCTGGCTCTCGTTGGTGGCGTAAATTACCAACAAAGCCAGTTTAATCGAGCTACCCAAGCCCAACGACAACCTGGGTCAACTTTCAAGCTATTTGACTACGCTGCTGCTTTAGAGCAAGGTATCTCACCTAGAAAAGCCTACTCCTGCGCCCCCCTGCGGCGTTACCGAGCTTGTGAACGTTCTGGTGGGTCAATCGACATGTATACCGCCTTAGCGCTGTCTGAGAACGTGGTAGCCATTCGGGTAGCTCAAGATGCCGGTTTAAATAACGTGGTGGATTTGGCGCAACGTCTGGGTATTAGTTCCAAACTTGATCCAGTTCCAGGTTTAGCAATTGGTCAAAGTGAGGTCAAAGTCCTAGAAATCACTGGTTCCTACGCCGCAATCGCTAATCGTGGCGTCTGGAACCGCCCCCATGCAATCCAGCGGATTCTCGACAGCAGCGATTGTACTGATTTTAAAGATCCACAAACCTGTAGGGTAATTTACAGCTTTCAAGAAAATGGTGAAGGAGGTAGAACAGTCCTCTCACCAGCAGTAGCAGACACCATGACCAACATGTTGCAAGGTGTCGTGCAAAGAGGTACAGGTCGTGCGGCTGCTTTAGGAATGGGAGAAGCTGGTAAAACTGGTACTACTGACCGCTATGTCGATCTCTGGTTCATTGGCTATATTCCAGCACGTCAGTTAGTCACTGGGATCTGGTTGGGTAACGATGATAACTCTCCTACCAGAGGAACTAGTGGACAAGCTGCCCAGTTATGGAGTAAATATATGCGTCAGGTTGTCCAGTAAAAGGGTGGCAGTGGAAAGTTTAACCGAATTGACCACTTCTTTAGATAGAAATAGTTACTAAATCTTTAAATTGCTTATTTCCTTAAGCCAATGTTTACTTTTACTTTAAAAATGCTTAATTTTTCCAAGTAGAGGTTCCCGAAAATTGGCTGTGAAATTGATATATTTTGCTCATTTTTCACAGTAAATCTTTTGAAGAACTCTGGTCGAGTCAAGAATAATTAATAATAATTGTCTGGGTAATCATCAGGTGTATAAATGACCGCTAACGTACTCTTGGGTCATCCGCTGCTGAGGATTAGTAAAGATAACTTCTGTTTTGTCGTACTCTACTAAGTAACCAAATCCTTTGCCGTCACCTGCTTGCTGTCTATCGAAAAAAGCCGTCATATCTGTTGCACGCCTAGCCTGTTGAATATTGTGAGGGACGATGATTATGGTATATTTACTTTTGAGTTCGTAAAGCAGTTCTTCCACTTGCTTGGTTGAGATGGGATCAAGGGAGGAACAAGGTTTATCCATCAGCAAAATTTCCGGTTCGAGGGCAACAGCACGGGCAATGCACAAGCGCTGTTTTTGCCCACTGGAAAGGGATAAGGCACTGGCTTTAAGTCGATCTTTGATTTCATCCCATAAATTAGTTTGCCGGAATGAACGTTCTACCAATTCATCCATGTCGCCTTTATAGTTATTTATCCTAGCTCCATAGGCAATATTGTTGTAAATTGACTTCGGGAAAGGGCAAGCTTTTTCAAAGACAATGCCAATCCAACGCCGAACCAATATGGGGTCTACTTCTGCGGAATACAGGTTTTGATTTTTATAGAATAATTTCCCTTCTGTTCGGAAGTTATCGATTGAATCGTTGAGACGGTTGAAACACCTAATTAATGTACTTTTTCCACAACCAGAAGCACCAAGAATGGCAGTAATCTGATGTTTGGGAATTTCCAGAGAAACATCTCTAAGTACCAAAAAATTACCGTAGTAGGCACTTAAATTTTCTGCCCGCAAAATGTAGTCAGTTGGCTCGCCTTTACTGTAGTCTTGGTGCTCTATTCGATGTTTCAGCTTCTTGTGGTTAATCTGGTTTTGCGTAGGCATAACACAACAGAAGCGAATGAGATATAGTGAAGCACGACGGATTAGCCGATTATAGATTAGTTAATATTTAAATTAAACTTCCAAATAAACTTCCCAAGCTCGATATACAGCTCACTTAGAAAGGTACACAAATAACAGGCTAAGCTTCAGCTTTTAAGCAGAGTCCTTTTACTAAGAACTCTTGGCAGCGATCGCTAATTTTGCTCCCTTAACCCGACGCAATAGATCCATCACGCCAACTACCTTACCATGTTCAACTCTTTGATCGGCGTTGATAATGACCACAGTTTCAGAGTTTGGTTTTACTAAAGAGCGTACTGCACCTTCAAGTTCTGAAAGCTTAATCGGCTTGCGGTTAAGTGCAATTGTTCCGTTCGACTCAATAGAGACAGTGATTTTAGTACTAGGCTGAGGTTGAGCTGTTGAAGCCTTTGGTAAGTTAACTGGTAGTCCTTCAGAACGGGTTAAATACAACGTAGAAATAATGAAAAATGCCAGAATTGAGAAAATGACATCGATCATGGGTACGATATTAATCTGGAGAGGAGAATCCTGCTCATCGGGTAGACGCATAGGGATGTCCTCCTCGTTCGTAGTGACGACGATAAATAAGTTCTAACTGACCGCCGTACTCCTGAATTAGTGCTAATTGACGCAGGTAAAATCCTCGGAACATATTGGCAAACAACAGAGTAAAAATTGCCACAACCAATCCCATAACTGTAGAGACTAAAGCTTCAGAAATTCCGCCCGTGACTCTCGTGGTTGCACCATCTCCGACATCACCGATTCTCAGGGCAGAAAAAGCAGTAATTAAGCCTAAAATCGTACCTAATAGACCCAGCAGTGGCGAAACATTAATAATTGTTTCAAACATTGTACTAAATCTCTTCAAAGTTGGTAGTTCTGCTTGTGCCGCACTTTCTAAGGCTAAGCGAAATTCCTCCGGTGTAGGGTTATCTAGTTCCAAGGCTTCCAAGAAAATCCGAGAAACTGGCAAGTCAGCATTCTGCTGTAGCAGTTTAATTGCCGCCTCCGGATCTGTTCTGTAAAGCTTGAGCACTTCTCTAATGACTCGGCGTTGTCTGCGTTTGACTTTAAACCAAAACACTAAGCGCTCAACAATCAAAGCTACTGCTATCAAGGAGAATACCAGTAAAGGCCAGGCGACAATTCCACCAGCGATAAAAAAATTGCTAATTTGCATAGGCTTTCAGGTAAATGGCACAAGAATAGCATTCAGGCGATCGGGATATTATCTTACGCTAGAAGCTAGCAGAGGTTTTTGGGTAGAAACAATAAGATTAAGTAAAGAAACATTATAAAATAGAAAAAGGGCGCTATTTGCGCCCCACTAGTGCTAGTAAAAAAATAGAATCATCTACTCAATTTTCTATTAACGATTAGTCCCCATCTTTTAAGTAGACAAGAAGGGCAAAAAGAGCTGTATCTAGCTTCTCAAAAACCAGAAACTTGAGATAAAAACTCAATTTGCGGGACTAGCGGGTCTTGAACAACACCAATACCAGCAAAACCCCAACGTTGAAGCAAGTGTTTTAACTGAGTACCAGGAACTGACTCCACAGTAAAGCGGTCAGCCACTCCAGAAGCATGGGTATTGAGATAGCTAAGAGCCTCAAAACGTTCCCGAAACATCAAGAGGTAACTTTCCCCAACTGTTTCAGCATTACTATTTGGCTTGGCAACAAGATACTGCCCGTCGGCTCGAGAACGAATCAGATAATAAATTTGGGAAAACATTAACAAAAAAAATGACTATGATAGTTGAATGGCACTGATTTAAGAAAATTTACCTCAACCGATCAACCCCCGTGCAGGGGGTTTGGGGGGAACTCCCCCCAAGCAGAGTTTCTAACAACAAACGACTATTTGCCGCTTTAGTCAGTGCGATTCTTCTATGGTTGAGTACTATTTCAGATTTTCCAGGCGAATCCGAGGATCGACAACCTTGAGCAGCAAGTCTGCTAACAAATTGCCAACAATTAGCATTACTGCACCCATCATCAGGCTTGCCATTACCAGATAGAGATCTTGAGCTGTCACAGCCTGCAAAATCAAACGCCCTAAACCAGGCCAATTGAAGAAATATTCAGCAATAAATGACCCACTCAGTAAAGCGGCAAACTCAAAACCCAGAATGGTCACCAGGGGATTGATCGCATTGCGCAGAGCATGAACATAGATTACCCGGTTTTCTGGGAGTCCCTTGGCTCGCGCTGTTTGGATATAGTCTTGACGCAGAACGTCTAGCAATTCTCCTCTAGTAATGCGCTGTAGACCAGCAAAACTAGTGATAGAGAGAGCAATAGTTGGCAAAATCATATGCCAGCCAATATCCAAAACTTTCCCAATCGGCGATAAATCTTCATGATTAATACTAGTCATGCCGCCCACAGGGAATAAAGGGGTGGTGTACTGTGCAAAGATCAGCAGCAACAAGGCAAAGATGAAGCTGGGAAAGCCCTGACCAGTATAGCTAATTACTTGTAAAAATCGGTCGCTCCAGCGATTCTGATTGACAGCAGCAATAATTCCCAAGGGAATGGCGATCACCCAAGTAAGAATAATCGAGGAAATTGCTAGCAGCAACGTATTAGGTATCCGTTCCCACAGCAAAGACGACACGGAGCGAAAATAGACAAAACTCTGCCCAAAGTCGCCTTGAGTAACCACCCTTCCTAGCCAGCGCCAATACTGGATATATCCCGGTTGATCCAGACCGAATTGCTGCCGTAGTTCCTCAATACGTTCCGGTGAAATTTGCGGATTCTGCCTCAGGGTATCTAAATAATCCCCTGGTGCCAATTGAATAATGGCAAAACTTAAGGCAGAGGCTAAAAGCAAGGTCAAAAGTCCCTGGGATAACCGCTTAGTAACGTAGAGAAAAGTCTCACTGGTAACCAGCATTTTTAGCCAATTAACAGCGAGAGTGAACCTATTCTTGATTGAGGAATCCTTGGTTGAAGTTACCATAGAATGCCCATCCTACCTCATTATTTATTAGTGACTAATACTCAATCAAAGTCACCACCGGGACTTCAGGCAGTTTCTGACGACCACCCAAATCCCGTAGCTCAATGATAAAACCGAAGCCAACCAGTGAGCAGCCAGCCTTTTCTACTAAATTAGCCGTGGCGCTTGCGGTACCACCCGTAGCAATTAAATCATCCACGATCAAAACACGACTCTCAGGAACTAGGGCATCTTGATGCACTTCCAACCTATCCACACCGTATTCGAGTTCATACTCAACGGTGTGTACTGCGGCTGGGAGTTTGCCCGGTTTGCGGACAGGGATAAACCCAGCTCCCATTTGATAGGCTAAAGTTGGGCCAAAAATAAAGCCACGGGACTCCATCCCCAGCACGTAATCAGCTTCTAGTCCAGCTTCTCGGCATTTTTGAGCAAAAGTGTCAACTGTATAGCGTAGTCCATCAGGGTTACGCAGCAGCGTGGTGATATCTCGATACAAAATTCCTGGTTTAGGAAAATCGGGAATTGACCGTATTAAGGACTTTAAATCCATGAAACTGTTAAATCTTCCGTAGTTAGATTAAGGGGGAGAATACTTACTTTGAGTGCCGACACAGTCGCACACCCACAATTATCCTGTAACTTGTCATCCACTCCCTGCAAAATCGTACACTAGTAAATTGAACGGTTTTTGTGGATGGGGAGAAACTTGCGACCTGGCTAATCAAACTTTTTTATACGTCATCGGTTCTAATATTTGGGTACAAGCCACAACTAGAGAATAGTCAGACTAGGCATTAGGCATCAATCATGATTAAAGGCTCTCGTCGAGGCAGCTACCTTTTGCTTACCCATTTATTCAGGCAGATCAGGCATGAGGTGATAACCTCGGAGAATAGAATTATGAAGTAATTGTAGCAACGCCAAAACATTGGACACAAATGCCAATATAAAATGTCAGCTAATCTAGAGACTCCTATATTTAGAGTTACTTTTAGAGTTACTTGGACAAAAACCAGTCTACCCACAGTCGCTATTTGGAATGAATCTTTCTGTGAGCGTAATGCCGACAAACAGTCCTTCTGCTCAGTCAAAGCACATGATTTTGGATAGTCTAGCCGATCCGCCAATCTCAGACCGGCTGTGCCCACCACGCACCAGGCAGCAGATTGATCTGATTCTACTGACCATTGAATCTCTGGAACTAGGGGGTTCGGAAGCTATGCTGTTTGCGGCAAAGGAGCTCGAACTCCAGGATATTATCAAAAATCGTGTTGTTCTGTGGCGTCTGCGCTGCGCTAATCCTTGGCGGCGATCTCACTCGAGAAGACCCCTAAAGCTAGAGGAAGCCAAGGCTTTAGTGGTGATTGCCTCTCATCTGGCGCGCAAAATGACCGTTTTGATCCGGCAACTACTACTGGCTTACCAACAACTCAATGATAAGCAGGTAACGCTCGAACATCATTTTCGTTTGTCCGAGTATCTCGAACGGTTTCGGAAACATTTTCGGAGCAGAATGAATCCACGAAGAGCAAAGGTTGCTGCCTATAACTCAGATGAAAAGTTAAACGAGCTAGCACTCTCGCTGTTGAGTCAGTTGCTATTCTGTACAGGAACTTCTGGCATGCAGCGATTTTGGACTAGCTTGTTCGATGGAGAAGTAACATGACAATTCGACGTCAGTACAGTTTGCCAAATTGCACGCTAATCTTGGAAGGATTGAGTGACTCTGTAACCACGGCAGGGAATCAGCCCGATGCCCGTCCCTTGATGACGATCTTGGTTAACGCAGAATGTTATTTGGCAGGTAGGGAACAACCCCTGAGCGGCGGACGCGAGTTTTTGGAAAGCCTGGTGAGGTCTGTTAGTAGCTACGCTCAGGAATTCTTATCTCAGGTGCGTCATCCCCAAACCCATGGGGAGAAGCCAACTCTGGTACAGTTGCAGAACATAGAAAAAAACAACTTGCATCGCTTGATGCTGATGGAAAACCCGGAGACTGCTGCCAATGGCTACAGTACAACAACGACATCTAGTGGGATTGCTCAAGAAAAAGCAGTTTACGTTGATCTGACTACGGTGCAGCTATTCGACTTAGTTGAGGCGACAGACCAGTTTCTGGCTGATAGCCGCACTCTACCAGACCTGATAGTACCCTTACAGCCAGTTTCCCGGCGTTATAAAAAAGCCGAGCAATCAGCGGCAAAGCGAGCCACTCCTGCCATTGTCGGAGTGACGAGTTTAGCTTTAGCAGCGGTCGCTTTGTTCTTTGTACCCATACCCAAAGTACGCGAACCCTTGCCAGAATCCCGTACTAATTCTAGTAAAGTAACTTCAGAGAATTCCCAGGAAGAAGAGAACTCCACAGCTACACCTGAGTCAGATCCACCTTCTGCTTCTGAGACGAGAAGGACTCTGACAGAAGTTTCAGAGATTAATGATCCAACAGAACTTGGTTTTTTGAAACGTGCTCTTTACAAGAAGCTTAATCAATCTTGGGAGAACCGGAGAAGCTTAACAGAAAATTTGACTTATCAAGTCAGCGTTGGCAAAGATGGAGCCGTTATCGGCTACAAGCCAGTTAAAGGAACGCCGCTTAATGTGGGAGAGCAAACTCCTTTACCTGAGTTGCTCTATATCCGGACTCCAGGTAATAACGCGATTCAAGAAGCCACCGCTCAGTTCCTCGTCGTTTTTACCAACACGGGCATTCTACAAATTAGTCCTTGGCAAGGGTATATAGGTCAAGCTGGCTTAGGACCAGAAATAACTGAATCTGCGGTAATTAGCAATTTGGCAGATCAGCTTTACCAAACAATTAATACCGACTGGGACAAAACTCTCACATCCCCTAGTGAATTAGCTTACCGGGTGGGTGTCACCGAAGATGGCGTAATTGCTGACTATGAGCCCATTAATACACCCGCCTGGGATTATGTTGAGCAAACTCCCCTGGAAAGATTACTGAAGCCAGAGGCAGCGGGTATTGGTGTTGAGGGAGCTGGATTAGTACCCCAGAAACCCCTGGCTCAGTTTCGGGTGGTGTTTCAGCCCGACGGAGTACTAGAAGTAGCTCCCTATAGATAAATAAATATCTAGGCAGGAAGGTTGAGGCCTCAAGGGATAGACCTTCAGTATCCTGATCATAACTTACAAAATCTGCAAGTTAAATACTGTAGATTAGCTTACTATTTTTCTCTTTCAGCTAGATAACAGGGTCAGCATGAGCATTAAAATCGGTATCTTAACTGCTTCAGACCGTGCTAGTGCCGGGGTCTATGATGACCTTTCTGGTAAAGCAGTAATTAATTTACTGGGGGAATATCTCACTAGTCAGTGGGAACCCATTTACAAAGTCATCCCGGATGACCAGCAAAGTATTGAAACAGAACTCAAACGGATGATTGATCAGGTTCAATGTTGCCTAGTAATTACAACTGGCGGTACTGGCCCTGCTCCTCGGGATGTCACGCCGGAAGCTACAGAAGCAGTTTGTCAGAAAATGCTTCCAGGATTTGGGGAATTGATGCGTTCGGTTTCTTTGCAGTATGTGCCAACGGCCATCCTCTCTCGACAAACCGCAGGCATTCGAGGCAATGGTCTGATTGTCAATCTTCCGGGAAAACCCAAGTCTATTAAAGAATGTCTCGAAGCTGTTTTCCCTGCCATCCCCTATTGCGTCGATTTAATCGGTGGGCCTTATTTAGAATGCAACCCAGAAGTAATCCAAGTTTTCCGACCAAAGCGCTAGGGGTAGAAGTCAACTGAGTCATACTGGCTCGTGGCGTCCAGCAAGATTTGCCACCACCACCGCTAACTGATGAGGATCTACTGGCTTAGAGACATGTAGGTGGAAACCTGCCAAGATTGCAGCGGTGCAGTCTTCAGGTCTAGCGTAAGCTGTCAGTGCGACGGCGGGAATCTTTCCTCCTTGCTCGGGAGACAGCGCCCTGACACGCTTAATTAGTGCGTAGCCATCCTCTCCTGGCATGCCAATATCACTCACTAGCACATCCGGCTTTAACTGTTGCAGTGTGACTAGTGCATCGCTAGCGTTGGCTACTGTTTTCACTTGTGCTCCATATTGTTCAAGGATCAGGCTCAGTAGCTCCCGCGCCTCAGCCTGATCATCCACAACCAGTATTCGTAACTCTTCAAGTGAAAGAGGGCAGGGATTGGCTATTTGATCTGGAAAAGCTAGGGGATTTGCTCCATTTTGAGGAGTTCGCAGGCGCACTGCCCTCAACGGTAGCTCAACAATAAAGGTTGCTCCCTTTCCGATTCCCAGGCTTTCTGCGTGGACTGTCCCGCCATGGAGTTCGACAAGGTGGCGTACAATAGCTAATCCTAGTCCCAGTCCACCATAGGCTCTTGTCCTAGCGCTATCAGCTTGGCGAAAGCGATCAAAAACATAGGGGAGAAACTCCGCCGAGATACCTACTCCTGTATCAGTTACCCGAACTTGGGCGCGGGATTTTTCTAGTAGTAGTCTGACCTCAACACGCCCCTTTTGGGGAGTGAACTTAACGGCATTAGAGAGCAGGTTCCAAAAAACCTGTTGTAAGCGGTTGATATCACCCGAAACTATGCCAATTAAAGACTCTGAGCAAAAATTAATGCCAATCTCCTTAGCCTCAGCAGCGGGGCGCACAACTTCAATTGCTGCCTGAATCACTGGTGTCAGTTCCAGTTGGCGAACGTCCAAGTTGAGCTTGCCCCTAATAATGCCAGATACATCTAGAACATCTTCAATCAGTTGTGCCAGGGATTTGGTATTGCGCTCAATGGTTTCTAGGGCTCTAGCCGTGGTAGTTTCGTTAAACTTGCGGCTGCGCAGCATCGTTGTCCATCCCAGCATGGCGTTGAGGGGAGTACGCAGTTCATGGGAAAGTGTAGCGAGGAATTCGTCTTTAATACGATTGGCTACTTCGGCTGATTCACGGGCTGCTTGCTCCCGTTCCAAGCTCTGGGCGAGTTCTTCTTGAGCTCGTTTATTGGCAGTCACATCACGCAAGGTGGTCACCGCGAGAATCATCCGCCCAGAAGAGTCGTGGACTGGCGTTCCGCTATAGTTTCCAATCCACACCTTTCCGGTATCAAGCCGATGAACTTGCACTTCGTAATTATCAAATGTCTCGCCGCGTAGCGATCGCGCTAGAGGCCACTCCTCTAATGGCATCACTCGTCCATCTAGGTAATGTAGCTCGAAGATCTCTTGGAAATCCTCCAACTGCCGACGCACTTGAGCAAGGTTCTGGTGTTCGTGGATGCGCAAAGCCGCAGGATTCATTGTCAGTACGTTGCCCTCAGGGTCAGAAATAATCAATCCTTCTCTGATGCTGCTCACGACAGCCTCTAGTTGTCTCAGGCTATTCTCTAATTGCTTAAGTAGCTCTTGGCGTTCTTCTTCTGCTCGTCGGCGCTCAGTGATGTCCATCTCCACACCAAGCATCCGCACCGGTTTGTTGTCCTTTCTAAAAAGGCGGGCTTTAGTTGCTATCCAACTTAAACTGCCGTCAGATTGTAAGATACGGAAATCAGCATCTAATTCTGTATCTTCCTGAAGTACACGTTTAACTTCTTGTTCTACCCTTACTCGATCATCAGCATAGATCAGATCTGCCCAGTCTTCATAGTTGGTGAATCCACCAGGCGCTAGTCCATAGATGGCTTCAATATTGCCGGTTAAAGTCAATTCACCCGTGGGAATATTCCAGTCAAACGTACCGATTTTGCCGATCTGCTGAGCCAGTTTCAATCGCTGTTGATCTTTTTGCAGTGCTTCCTCTGCCTGCTTGCGTTCTGTGACATCGGTAATCATGGCGATCGCACCATTAAATTCTCCTGATTTTGTCATAATTGGGCTAGCTGAAACGATTGCCCACAAGTTAGAGCCATCCCGACGGTGGAAACATAAGTCAAACTGCGTTTTTATGCCCTGTTTTTGTCGCTCAATCTGTTGCTCTAGTTGATTTCGAGCCATGATATCCATAAAGTAATAGATATCATGGTCAAGCATGTCTTCAATTCTCAGACCCAGCATCTGAGCCATCTGTTGATTGGCATATTTGATCCGCAGTTGGGCATCAATTAACCAGATGCCTTCATTAGCTGTATCGAGAAGACGGCGATACTGCTCTTCACTCTCTCGGAGCTGTGAAAGATTTGTCTGAGCTCGCTCTCTCGCAATGCGTCGTTGTGTTTCCAGGGAGCTAATCAAGAGCGCTACCAGTACAAATACGCCCAATCTGATGATTCCATTTAAGGTGATTAGGAATACATTGGCTGGAGGACTGATAAAGTAGGCAATAGCCAAAGTCGATAAGGCTGTAGCCACTAGTCCTGGTCCATGACCTTTATACCAGGCACTAATCGCTATGGCTGCATAGAATAGCGAGAAATTAACCGATGTCAACCAAGGTTGTAAGCACAGTGTCAGAATCAAGGCACTAGCTGTAGTTAGGATAGCTACTCCATAACCTTTGACGTGGGTTGGCATTCGGCTTACCATTTTCTCTCCTTCGGCTCTGGTAATTTGGTAAAGTCTTGAGGAATTGCCAAGTTAATGCGATCGCCTTGTTGAAGGTGAGTAGTTAAGCTCACTTTTGGTGATGCAGTCGGTTGATACACAGGCAATTTCCTTAAGAGTCTGTTACCTCACTCGAGAGGATTCTAATCTAGATTATCGAATAAGCTTTGATCTAAGTATCACCCCACAGATGCAGAGATTTGAGATGTTTAATTCCGTCGAGGAAAAGCAGTAGAACTTTATTCCTAAGTACCCCTGATATTTATCACAGAAGTCGGGAATCTGGGTTGTCTTTTCTGCACTTGTGATCAGCAATGTCTATATTCCCTGGTTTAATTTTTCTCTGCCGACTGTTCTGGTTTAGCAGTTGTAGTTGTTTGTTGGCTTAAGCTGTTGAAATAAAGACCACCTACCGAGAACAAAAATAGTAGGTAAGCTAAAGCTTGAATTAGATAAATTTTTGCTCGGTAACCAAACAAAGCTTTGAGTACTAATCCAGGAAACTGGTTATCGGGTAAGACGCCGCTAATATCCCAAACCATCGGGCCAAGAAGGCAAGAAGAGTACTCTGTCAAGGGGCTATAGGAAAAGCACAACCCTGAGAACCCAGAGTTCATTTGCGCCAAGATGGCAACAGCTTGATCGACATGCTTAAGGGCACCAATTACTAAACCTGCAACGATGAGTAGTAACAATATACCCATGACTTGGAAAAACTGGCGGATATTAATCTTGATGCCCCACTTGAACAGCACAATACCAATAAGAGTTGCTCCTGCTAAGCCACCAATTGCTCCTAGCGCTGGTGCTAGCCCTTGTTGAAACTTGGCAATAATAAAAACCACAGTTTCAAAGCCTTCTCGCAAGACAGCAACGAAAATTAAGCCAAAAACTCCCCATCCAGCACCAGTACCTTGGTTGATTGCGGTTTTGATATTGCCTTCAATTTCTCCTTTGAGAGTTCGCGCCTGTTGCGTCATCCAGATCAACATCCAACTGAGCAAAGCGATCGCTATTACACCAAAAACTGCCTCTAGAAGCGGTTCAATTAGTGTTGCATATTCTGGATAACTGGCACTCAAGGTTTGAATACCCCAGCTGAACAAGACACCAACTAGGGCACTAGCGACAATCCCCGCTATCACACCGGCATACACCAATGAGTTTAGTTGTTGGGCTTGAGCTTTTTTCAGGCAAGCCAAGACAATTCCTACGACTAGGGCGGCTTCAACGCCTTCTCGTAGAGTAATTACAAAGGTCGGCAGAGCAGCGCTAAAATCCATATTAAATCTGAGTAGCTTCGGTTGAGTATAGTTTCTTAGAGAAAATAGCTGTCATTAGAAATTAGCTATTAGTTCTTTTCTTCAGATAAGTTTGACAACTCGAACCTTAAAAGTCCAAGTCTCTTAATCGTGCAAGCGCTGAGTAAGGAACACTTTTCTCAAACCTCTAGTCTTTTAATCCAAAGACTACAATTTTTGGAGTTAACTAGCCCACTGGCATAATCCAGTTGGGCGAAGTGAGCTAACAACAGCACAGCCTATCATCTTAACTACTAAGTACCTAACTCTTCTAGAGTAGTCATTAACCCATAACAATTTCTAGTTTAGGAAGTCAGAAGTTATGAAATTAGGAATTTTGACAATTACAGGACTAATGCTTACAGGTGTTTTTATTGCCCCTGCTCAAGCACAAAGACGAATCTGCATTGTTGGCGAACGCAGCAACGATGTCGTTTGTGGGAGACCAGCAACTGAGCGTGAGATTCGGTCATCTGACAACTGGCAATATGATCAACGTCGTCCAACCACAAGAGACGATTTACGGCGACTTCGCCCCAGAGAAGATGTCAATAAAAGGATCAATGAGATTTATCGAGAAGTGCTCGGTCGCAATGCAGACAGCGGCGGTTTGAGAACTTACGGCGAGCGTGTTACCTCAGGAGACTGGGACTATGAGAAGGTTCGTGACGATTTAGCTGACTCTAGGGAGGCGCGAGATAAAATCAACCAGATTTATCGAGAAATTCTCAGGCGCGATGTAGACAACAGTGGACTGAAAACTTACACTAACCGTCTAAGAGAAGGTTGGTCACTTGCCGATGTGCGCCGCGATTTAGCCAACAGCCGCGAAGCTAGACAAATTCAGCAGGGAACAGAGGTGAGAGATAATAATAGGAGAAATAGAAGACGTTGACTTTTCCCCACCTTGAAAAACGGGAATTCGTTGTCAAGATAAAATAGAAGATTACTAAGGAAAAATTGAGACTATCAGCCCGACGAGGAGTGTGCATAGCTCAATTTTTTGTTTTCTATTTGCCACTCACCATATTTTTCTCTAATACAGAGCATCTCAGAAAAATACACAGATCATGTCATGGCGAGCATGCTTATGAGATCCTGGAAATAGTCAAAGGTGGTCAAGGGAGTATGAAGAAATGGCACAAAATCATCAGTCAACAGTTGTGATCACGGGCGCATCATCGGGCGTCGGTTTGTACGCCGCTAAAGCCCTTGCTCAAAGGGGATGGCACGTAGTGATGGCCTGTAGGAACTTGGCCAAAGCCCAAGAAGCGGCTCAAACTTTGGAAATACCGCAGGACAGCTACACGCTGATGGAAATTGACCTGGGTTCTCTAGAGAGTGTTCGACACTTTGTCAAGAACTTCAGGGAAAGCGGCAAATCTCTAGACGCCTTGGTGTGCAACGCCGCAATTTATATGCCTCTGTTAAAAGAGCCATTGCGCTCTCCAGAAGGCTATGAGTTGAACGTTGCCACGAATCACCTCGGTCATTTCCTGCTGTGTAACCTCATGCTGGAGGATCTGAAAAACTCTTCGTCTTCTGACCCCAGGCTAGTCATCTTGGGTACTGTGACGCATAATCCAGACGAGTTGGGTGGTAAGATTCCGCCGCGCCCTGACTTAGGAGAACTCAAGGGCTTTGCCGAGGGCTTTAAAGCGCCAATCTCGATGATTGATGGCAAGAAGTTTGAACCTGTTAAGGCCTATAAGGATAGCAAGGTTTGCAATGTACTGACGATGCGAGAACTGCATCGGCGTTATCACGAAGCGACAGGGATTACCTTCAGCTCACTTTATCCGGGCTGTGTTGCAGAGACACCACTATTCCGCAACCACTATCCCCTGTTTCAGAAAATCTTCCCCTTATTCCAGAAATATATCACTGGGGGGTATGTGTCTCAAGAGTTGGCAGGAGAGCGAGTCGCGATGGTGGTTGCTGATCCTGAGTACAAACAATCTGGTATTTATTGGAGTTGGGGAAATCGCCAGAAGAAAGACGGCAAGTCTTTTGTTCAGAGGGTTTCTCCTCAAGCCCGTGATGATGAGAAGGCTGAGCGCATGTGGGAACTGAGCGCTAAGTTAGTGGGAGTGGCGTGATGGGGTACTGAGTGTAGAGTACCGTTTGCATCTTGGATTTTGTGGGCATGAAACCTCCTTCACCAAGATTTTGATAGGTGTACAGTGAGTGGGGAACCTGTGGTAAACCCCGTATCTGTACACCGATGGAGGTGAAAAGTTTTGCTAAAAGTACGTAACGCATTTAGCAATTACAGCAGTAGATGGAGGCGTGGTAAGTGTTGCTGGAAAAGTTGAGAGGGAATTAATGAGAAATTTCTGAGAGTTCTTTAAGGTGATCCTTTTTCATTATCATCTGTTGGACTTTGACCACTGTAGTAATTTTCTCGAAGAATTTTAGGTTCCGGTAGATCAAATATCTCAGATGGGCTACCTTGTAGAGCAAGATCTCGTGCACCAACAAGCATGGGATCATTTTTGTTGACCGAGAATTCTTGCACAGCACTTGGCTCAAACTGTCCTAATATCAAAAGATAGTTTTTCTCCAACCTACTTGGCGGTAAAGGTTCAGAGCGAAGAGCTTTTTTAACAGCTTCAATATGACGATTTTGTTTAAAGTCGTTGTACTTATGTCCCAAATATAACCAAGTTTCAGTTGCCATAAGTCTTTCAGTTATACTAACTGAGCTATCTGAGATGGTCGCAAATCCAACAATTAGCTCCCACTCTTGAGCATCAACATTAGGAAGGAACCGCATCGCTCTAATTGTGATAGCTTTGAGATATTCAGCGGACTGCTCAAGATTGTGATAGCGATAGTGTTTTAATAAGGCTCTAATTTCGCTATGATAGCCTTGGTGCGCTAAATTCTCCAATATATTTATGGGATCGCGGATGATCCAAAAAGCTTCACGCAAAATTTCCATTAGGACGTTAAGTATATCCTCAAGTCCTAAAACAGAAAGTCTGTAAAGGGCAAAGCGAATATATCTTTGCAGCTTGCGTATTTCACTTAGCTTACTACCGTTTGATTCTTGTAGCTCTCGCCAACTATTCTGGAATAGCTCAACTAGTTGTTTCCGTAAGTCATTTCTATTTTCGTTCCAGATATTATTTGAGCTGATAAAGGATGCAGCCCATAGGTCAATTGCATCAAATGTATCGCTATTTGGTGGTTGTGTAGACTTTAATTCTCCCTCTAGTCCCAAAACTTCTTTTTGCTTTGCCAAGTCCCCATCGCGACTTTTCGAGCTGAAGAGGTACTCATATATTCTGCGACTGAGTTCCGTCTCATGTGTATAAATTTTTATTGCTTTTAAGCAATTTTGATAACATTCAATGTTGTACCACCAGAGCATGTCAGTATGATAAGAACTTGCAAAAATAGCACGGTGTTCTGAGTTCATAATCCAAAGTGGATTTACAACACTCTTAAAACGATTGCTTAATCTCTCCAGATATTCATCCTCCTCAGATTGCTCTAAAAATAAAGACACATCATAAATTTTTTCTGTTTTTTTCTCATTGAGGTTTAGACCTAGCTTTTGTAGTTCATCTCTTAAGGTATCTTCAACTTCATCCATATCTTCGGGATTTGGAATGATGATAATCATGTCATCTACATAGCGATGAAGTTCAACTCCCCACTCGTTACCACTTCCAAATTTTGCATCTATTGGAGTTAAATATATATTTGCATAGAAGCCTGAGCCAATGCTTCCTTGCGTTATCCCTTGACCCAGTTCATGTTCATCAATATCTTTAGAAAGCAATAGTCGGATTAGCCAGCGTATACGTTGGCTAACTGTTAATTCTTTGGAAAGACCACTATAGAGCTGATCCTGAATTATTTTTGTATAGAAAGATTCAATATCTACATTCAAAATTGCGCCGTTGGGGTAGTTGCTAGCACTGTCCCGCGCCTTTTTCATATAATAACAATAAGCGTTGAACCAATACTCATAAAGATACTCTGTGTCTCTATGTCCATATTTTCCAGAAATTCTATATGCGTAGCTACTACCTCTCAACTGAGAGGCCTTATCACCTAATCTCTGGATAATTGCAACTGACAAAATCTCTTCTTCAAGACGTGAAATTCCTTTAGGGCGAGAAAGTGTTAAGTTCTTAGGTATTTTATACGAAATAATTTCATCAGTTAAGGCAACGTCTTTAGCATAAGCACACAGTTGTTCTCGTAATCTTTCAAGCTTTACATCGAGGCTTAGCTCAAACAGACGCATTTCAGTTTCATCGAATAATGCCTCTCTTAAAAGGTTGTTGCGTGCCCTTGCCCAAGCCAACCTAAGATTGTCGAGACTTATTACACCATTCCAATCTTGATCCTCTGTTAAATCAGCACTCCATATCGTTTGAAAATCAGCATAGAATATTATGGGATTACCTGTTTTATCCCTATTTTTATCTTTCCAATAACTACTATGCGGATTTTCAAAAAATATTTCATGATTGCCATTATTTATTTGCTTAACTACATGACGTTTTTCTATAACATCTTTTAGAGTCAACGCCATTTCTTTGACTCGTTTCTCTAGAGTTACTTCACTATTAGTATTAGCTTGAACATATTTTTCTATGTTTTTAGTTGCAATAGTCAAGACATGCATTGTATCAACTGGCACATCTTCAATTATCTGTTTATACGCATAAGCCTCAGTACTACCAAAATTTTCAGGAATTTCTGTAAGGAAATTACATATTTCAGGATCGATCTTCATCAGCTCATTATATTCCTCTTCTTTATTTCTAAAACCTTGACTAAATGGAGAAATGACATTTAATTGAATTGTCAAAATATTTGAAAGACAAGGAAGATGAAATGTATTAAGTTCTTTTTTGAGGTTTTGAATAATTCCAAGTGTGGCTTCTGGAAAACCACTCTTTACACAGGCGAATTCTAACTCTATTGTATCTACGGCAGAAGTTTTCAATTTCTCCATGAGTTGCTTGTAAAGAAGAATTGAAAATTTATTGGGATCTACACCAATAGCAAAAATATTAATGTCATTTGAAATTTTCCCTTTTTCTTTCAAGATAAGTGCTGCCTCTATTACAGCAGCAGTACCAGCTCCTGCACCACATCCAATATCTAAAATGCAAATTCTTTGCTTATGCCTAAGCCAGCTTATTAAGTTATCTTCCCTAACAACATTTTCTAAAATGTGTGCAGCTTTAAAGTAGTGTGCAGGAAAAAGATTATAGTACTGGAAAGCTACACTCTTTAGATCTTCACCTTGCAGTATCTTTTGCCACTTTTTTCGAGGATCTATTGATTTATAGCCTTTGGCTATATCAATACTATCAAGCCACTGATGTACAGCAGTATAAGCTTCTGCAACCAGAGGATGAAAACAACGATATATGGGGGTATTATCACTCACTGATATATTCCTTAGGTATTTCGTTAATAAATTTACCGGGAGATTTTGAGTAGCCCCGGAAATCTCTCGAATAAGCTGAAATAAACAACCTTTGCTTTGCCCTCGTCATGGCAACATAAAACAAGCGCCTTTCTTCCTCTAAATTATCGTCACGAACACTAAAAAAACTGGGAAACTCATCCTCAGTAACCCCTGCAATAAAAACTGTGTCAAACTCCAAACCTTTGGATTGATGAATAGTAATAATCGGAACTTGGTTGTCATTTTGAGAGACTTGATCCAAGTTTTTAGCCAGGGCTGTGAATTCAAGAATGCTGCGTAAAGCTGTGTCAGGGTGCAAATTTGGATTATCCTGTTCTTGAAAAACTTCTACAAGATGCAATAGGTTTTGCTGTCGTTTTTCTTCTGACTGGTAATATTTGTAGAGTCCAGATTCAACTAGCAATTTGTCTAGCAGTTTTGAAGGTCGCATGGTTTGGCTGGCATCACGCCAGTTATCCATTTGTTCAGCTAGTTCATCAAACTCTTCGCCGTAGCGATAAACCAACGCTTGACGGTAATCTGCCCTGCGTCCAATCAGTGGAATTAGTACTGCTAGCAAGTCAATTGTGCTTCTTACATCATCCATGGCCTTATGACTAGGCAAATGTGCAAGATTCAGGTGTTCTGCCAAGGCTTCCAGACTGTAGCGCTCAGTTTTGATGAAGCGATTTGCTAGCTCTAAAGTATCTTCCCATCGCAGCTTGGGAACGGATACACCAGCTTTCTGCGCTTGAGCTGTTACCATCTTGATGTCAAAGCCGACATTATGGCCAATTAACATGGCATTTCTCACAAACTCGAAGAATTCGCGGAAAACCTCTTGAGCTGGTCTACCATGTTCTGCTAAGAAGCGATCGCTATGTCCGTGTATCCACTCCGAGTCACCAACACTTACTGTGTTGGCAATATAAGCATGAAACTCATCCTGTGGTTGTCCCTGAAATAAACGAATTGCAGCAATTTCTACAACTTCATCCTGGCTGACGGAAAATCCTGTTGTCTCAACATCAAAGACAATTACCGTTAGGGATGAATAGGCACTCAGTAGTTCACCAAAAGGATCGTCATCGATAAGCGTCTGACTAGATACCAGATCCGTCAGTCTAAAGCCACAATCTTTACCCTCTTCAATAACATTATTGATGGTTACATCTCCAATTCCACGACTTGGACGGAGCAAAATCCGACGCATCGAACCTGTATCAAAGGGATTCAAAACTAGACGCAGGTAAGCCAAAGCATCTTTAACTTCCTGTCGCATGAAAAATTGGAACCGCTCAACCGTCACACAGGGAATTCCCATCTGTTCCAGTGCTTGACTAACTATTTCTGTTCGCCGATGGTTACGAGCGAGAACCGCCACTCGACTGTAAGCAAAATCTCGGCAATCGCCTGCTAATTGCTGAATCTGTCTGCCGATCCACTTTGCCTCAGCCCGTTCATCTTTAGCAACATGAATTTGAATTGGTTCTCCTAGCTCACAATTAGGGGCTGGTTTAATCTGAGTTTGCCGATGCTCAAAGGAATCTGCAAAACCAGAAGCGGCTTGTAAGAGAGTTTTTGTTGCTCGATAGTTCCAGGTTAGGGAATACTCTGTCGGTTGAAAGTCGCGTTTGAATTGAGCAATTACTTGATCAGGTTCAGATCCTCGCCACTCATAAATTGTTTGGTCTAAATCTCCAATCATCGCTAAATTGCCACTTCGAGATGCTAAGTGACTGACAAGGCTGTACTCGGAAAGATGAGTATCTTGAACCTCATCAACTTGGACAAAATCGAACTTTTCCGCCCAACGTTGGCTAATCTCTGGTTCTTGATGCAACATTGCCCGAACATAAAAAAGTAAATCCCCAAAGTCTAGAACGTGGCGTTTTTGCAGAATGGCTTGATATTGAGCAGCACGTCTAGCCCCATATTTCTCTAGTGTTGTGTACAGTTCTTCTAGGGAATTACTGAGAGATAGCTGGAAATTACGAGCTTTAGTTTTGCAGTTAGCCAGCTCAAAGAATAACTGCTTAGCCTCTTTATCTCTAGAAAAACTAAAGACTTCCTTGATTAGTTCAATGCAATCAGCATCATCATAAATTACAAAATCTGCTGGTATGCCAAGCTGACTAGCCTCTATCCTCAGCATTGAGGCACATAAACCGTGGAATGTCTTGATAGTAAGATAGGGTAAATGATCTGGACAGTACTGAGACAAGCGTCCTCTCATCTCTTGAGAGGCTCGGTTAGTGAACGTGAGGCAAAGAATTCTTTGGGGAGAAATACCTCTCTTCATTGCATTTAAAGCTCGCTCTGCTAAAACGCGAGTCTTACCCGTACCAACAGGAGCAAGTACTAAAACTGCACCTTTGGTGTGGTTAGCGATCGCTCTCTGTTGAGAGTTAAGTTCGTTTTCCATATTGAGCAAAACTCTAAAGTTATCTCGCAAGCGTTGATGAATGCGATCGCTTTTTCAGTAAACTTTGCCGAGCTAGCGCTGATCATGCTAACGTCAACAATAATTCATACATACAAGGTAGTTGGTTCTCCGGATGGGTAACTCTCCCCTATCGCAAACCATCCACAGGGAAAGCGATCGATCCCAGTTGCCACACATTCCTGTAACCGAACCTTGTAAGATGATACTAATTTGTCACTGCTAACTTAGCGACACTAAGTAATCATTGATGACAAATAATTGTTCACTCTACATCTATAAAAGCGGGCGGCGAGAATCGAACTCGCATCATTAGCTTGGAAGGCTAAGGTTTTACCACTAAACTACGCCCGCAGTTTTTGGCATATTAATTTGCACTCTAAATAAGTTAGCACAATTTTCACCTTAATAGACAACATCCTTCTTAATTAAATTACGGAGTGATTTGGAAGTTAACCTCATACGTCTGGTCAAAAGGTTGACTTTGTCCATCGTAACCGGGACTAAATTGCCATTGGTCGATGATTTCCTTTGCTAGCTGCATCACATCAACATTGCCACTATCTTGCCCCAATACAGCAGAAATAACGGTGGCTTTGCCAGTGCGATCAATCCTGACAGTAATTCCCAAGCTTAGGGATTGACCAGCATTGGAAACCGAACGCAGATTAATCCTTTTCTCTCTAGGCGTGGATTGGGGTAGTTTGCTGACACTGTCTACACCTGGAGGAAGACCGGAAATTCTTAGATCGGTGAAAGTTACCTGATATGTTCCTCCAGGCTGAGGTTGCCCACTTCCCGGCTGAGGTTGCCCACTTCCCGGCTGAGGTTGCCCACTTCCCGGTTGAGGTTGTCCTGTTCCCGGCTGAGGTTGCCCACTTTCCGGTTGAGGTTGCCCACTTTCCGGTTGAGGTTGTCCGCTTCCCGAATCTGGTATTCCCGGAAAAACTGGAGGCACCTGGTTTACTGGAGGGGCTTGGGGTGGTAGTGGATACTCGAAAGGTTCAGGAGGTGCGGGTGGTTCACTTGAGAAGGGCGGTGGTGGCAGTGGTTGCGGTTCCGCAGGTACTGGCTCGCCAGGGAAGGACAATGGCGGTGGAACCGGAGGTATTGACTGCCGTGGTGGTGGCGGCGGAACCGGAGGTATTGACTGCCGTGGTGGAGGTGGCGGCGGAATCGGAGGTAATGGCGGAATCGGTCGTGGAAGCGGACGTATTGATTCCTGTGGTGGTGGTGGCGGCGGCGGTGGAACGGGATCTCTAGCTACAGGTGTCTCTGTTACAGATGATTGACTGGGTTGTTGTTCCCTAGGGGTCGATTCTCCTGGCGATGCCTGAGATTCAGGCTGTGGGGTTGGCTTGTTCTGCTGCTGGTTAGGGGAAGCACTTGGTGTAGGTTGTTGAGTGGGTTGTACTTCGTTCTGGGATGGTTTCTTGACAGCATTTTGAGTTTCTTTGATTGGTGATGTATCTTCAGGATCCAGGACAATCAGATCTACAGGAATAAAATCTGTAGTCGTCTGCAAGTCCTGGAGGCGTTCCCACAGCAACATACCCAGCATCCAAAAGCCAAGTGAATTAACGACTAAAGAACTCACAATAGCAGCTACCCATAACCCCTTCGGATCTGAGTGATGCCGTTCGGGCATTGGAGTAGTCTGTATTACAGTTGATGGTGCCATGTTTCAAAGCTCGTGGATACACCTTATTCAATAGTGCCAAAAAGCATCAACGTGCTCCGGACAAAAGCGGCAATTGCTGGAGATTTCAGGCGAACCTATCATCCCCTTGCATCATATGACAAGATTACTTAAGTTAAACCAACATCAATCCACCAGGTGTTTTTAGCCAGAATGAGCATATTCTCACTCCAACTACAGCAAGTTCATCCGTGGATCAGGTCGAGCATCATAGTAATTTTGCTGATGCTTTCGGGACTGATGCTCGGCGGTTGTGCAACCTTGAGCAGTGCTACTGAACCTGAAGTTATCTACCAGGAGAGGACTTTTCATAGCTCAGATGGCATTGGCAAGTTCTACATGGGCAGAGAAATTGCTAAGGTGATGGGACATACGGAGGCTCTTTGGCTGGAGCGACCGAGTCGAGAGGCTACAGAGCAACCACAGCAGGTGGTAGATGCCCTTGACTTGAAGCCTACTGATGTTGTGGCAGATCTTGGAGCAGGTACTGGCTATTTTAGCTTCCGTATCAGTCCTTTAGTGCCTCAGGGAAAGGTTTTGGCAGTGGATATTCAGCCAGAAATGCTTGATATTATTGAGTTCTTAGCAAAAGAGAATAAGATTACTAATGTTGAGCCTATTTTGGGTGACCTCAACGAACCCAACCTACCGGAGGAAAGCGTTGATTTGGCACTAATGGTGGATGCTTACCATGAGTTTGAGTATCCTAGGGAAATGATCTCAGGAATTGTCCGGGCACTCAAACCAGGTGGACGCGTGGTGCTAGTAGAGTATCGGCGTGAGAATCCCTTGATTATGATTAAGGCTCTTCACAAAATGACCCAAAAACAAGCCCGTAAAGAAATGAAAGCGATGGGTTTGCAATGGCTAGCAACTAAAAGCTTTTTACCTGAGCAACATTTTATGGTGTTCCAGAAGCCACAGGAGTGACAATAGTCAGCAATGATTTTGGGGGCTAATTAGCAATGGATGCAATCAGGCTAGTCAAGGAAAGTGATGCCCAGAAAATGCTGGCAATTTATGCTCCGGTAGTACAGGAAACTGCCATTTCTTTTGATGTGGAGCCACCCACCAAAACAGAATTTACCGAGCGTATTCGATCTATTTTGGAGTATAGTCCTTGGCTGGTTTGCGAAGTTGATGGAGAAATTTTAGGCTACGCCTGTGCGAGTAAACACCGTCTACGTGAAGCCTACCAATGGTCTGTTGAATCTTCCATATACGTAGCAGCTAACCATAAAAGGAAAGGAGTTGGCAAGGCTCTCTACACTTCTTTATTTAAGGTGCTGCAACTCCAAGGCTTTTATAATGTCTACGCTGGAATTACTCTACCAAATCCAGCGAGTGTCGCCTTGCATGAATCTGTCGGGTTTTCCCATTTTACTGTCTATCAATTAGTGGGATATAAGCTTGGTAAGTGGCACGATGTGGGGTGGTGGCAACTATCGCTACAATCAGAAAGATTAGTGCCTGCGCACCCACCCCTGCCGTTGAGTGAAGTTCAACATTCTGCACAGTGGCAGGAAGCCTTAAACAGTGGACTCTCTATACTGCGCCTGTAATTAGAACCTAAAGATTTCTTCTACTACAACTTCTTGCCAAACTTAGCTTGCAAATCCTCAAGTTTTGTCCCCGTAGGCTTTTTGGTCGTACCATTTTTTTTGTTGCTAGGCTGACTATTTTGTGGCGATCGCATTGACAGAGAAATTCGCTTTAATTTCTCATCAATTGAGAGTACCCACACTTTAACCACCTGTCCTACTTTAACCACCTGTTTAGGATCATCCACAAAGCGATCAGCTAATTGTGAAATATGCACTAATCCATCCTGATGAACGCCAATATCCACAAAGGCTCCAAAGTTAGCAACATTGGTTACAATCCCTTCAAGTTCCATACCTTCCGTAAGGTCTTTAATTTCTTTGACTCCTTCTTTGAAGGTGGCATACTTGAATTCAGCGCGTGGGTCTCTTCCTGGTTTTTCCAGTTCACTAATAATATCTCGTAGGGTTGGTAAGCCGACAGTATCGGTAACGTATTGCTTGAGATCCATCGACTTGAGTCGATCTGCCGCTTGGGTAATTTTCTCCAGCGTTAAATTTAAGTCAGAAGCGATCGCTTTTACTACTGCATAACTCTCTGGATGCACAGCCGTATTGTCCAAGGGGTTATCGCCATTGCGAATACGCAGAAAACCAGCCGCTTGCTCAAATGCTTTTGGTCCCAACTTCGATACTTTGAGGAGGGTTTTGCGATTTTTAAAAGCGCCCTGTTCGTTGCGGTAGCTGACAATATTTTTGGCAACAGTTGGTGTCAATCCAGAAACGAAAGTTAGCAGTTCTTTTGAGGCAGTATTTAAATCAACACCGACATAATTTACACAGCTTTCTACAGTTTCATCCAGCTTTTTTTTGAGTAGTTTTTGGTCAACATCGTGCTGGTATTGTCCTACACCAATTGACTTAGGATCAATTTTGACTAACTCTGCTAGAGGATCCTGCAAACGGCGACCAATACTAATCGCTCCTCGAACCGTAACATCTTGATCAGGAAACTCCTCTCTGGCTAAGTCACTTGCTGAATAAATTGATGCGCCAGATTCATTGACCATTACTTTAATTGGCCGATGTTCCAGGGTTTTGAGGATATCGGAGATAAACTCATCTGTTTCACGGGAAGCTGTACCATTACCAATAGCAATTAGCTCAATGTTGTATTTGGCAATAAAGTTTTTGATTGTTTCAGCCGCTTTTTGACGCTGAGCTGGGGCTTGAAAGGGGAAAATCGTCTGATATTCCAGAAATTTTGCTGTCTCGTCCAAAACAGCCACCTTGCAACCAGTGCGGATTCCTGGATCAACGGCTAAGGTTGGCTTCATTCCGGCTGGTGGAGACAGTAATAACTCACGCAGATTAGTCTCAAAAGTCTTAATTGACTCGATATCAGCATAAGCTTTTCTGTCAGAGCGCACTTCGCTAGTCAGTGATGTTTTCATTAGACGGTTAAACCCGTCTTTGAGAATTTTTCGGTAAAAATCCCGAATTTCTGGCACTTTCGTCTGTATTTCCTGCGACTCCAGGTAAGACATTACCAAGTCTTCATCGAAGGAGAGTTCTAGGTTTAGTACTCCTTCTGCTTCACCGCGTAGTAGTGCCAGCATATTATGCGGTGCAATCTTATTCGCTTTAATCTGGAAATTCCGGTACATCTCGAACTTAGTAGTGCCTTCCGGATAATCCTTTTTTACTCGCGAGACGAATACCCCTTCATTCATCAGGTATTCTCGCAGGTAAGCACGCAACTTTGCTTTCTCAGACACTTCTTCTGCCAGAATGTCAGAGGCACCTCGCAGAGCTTCCTCTGGATTATTTACTCCCTTTTCTGGTGAGACATATTTCGTGGCTTCTTGAGTTAGTGAAGCTGGTGCAGCGCTAGGTGTGTTGAGAGATTTGATTAACTCCGCTAAAGGTTCTAAGCCTTTTTCTCTAGCAATGGTTGCCCTAGTACGTCGTCTTGGTTTATAAGGAAGGTACAGGTCTTCTAATTCAGTTTTTTGCAGGCAGGCAGCGATTTTTGCCTGGAGTTCATCGGTTAGCTTACCTTGAGAAGCGATTTCTTCTAAAATCGTCGCTTTCCTAGCTTCTAGCTCAGTGAGGTAGGTAAATCTCTCGGAGATATCGCGCAGCTGAATTTCGTCAAGGGAGCCTGTCCGCTCTTTCCGATAACGGGCAATAAAGGGAATTGTTGCTCCCTCAGCAAAAAGTTCAAGAGCGTTTTCTATCTGAAAGGATTTCAGGGAAAGCTCTTTTGCCAGTAGTTGAGGAATGTTCAGCATTAGGTATGTGGTCAGTCGGACTTTTCCAGGATAAGCTGACTAGCCTCTACCTGCTAGAAAGCTGGCAACTGCTCTATTGTACTAGGCAACCTTTAAAATAATTAGCAATTCTTGGTGAATCAGAAGTCAACTCTGTTGAAATTTGCTGTGATTTATTCCGAAGGAGGAAAAATAATCGTCTTGCTGATGGAGTAAACCGATCTCTGTTGGGAGCGATTCTGATAGAGGAGTCTTAGTAGGAGAAGCAGCACAATTCAAAAGTACCAGAGTAGAATCTTAAGCAAATTAGCTCTAACGCAATGGGAAAGTGTTCTGTGCCAGTTCCGGGTGTAGTCGGGGGGGACTCGGATGCAAGTAGTCGGAGCAAATTAATCTGTCTGATTTTCCGGCATTTTGTTAGTTAACTAGAAAAGAGAATTAAGAAAGTAATAATCATGACTTTTGGTTGTCAAATTACAATACAGCTCAATAACCAATTTCCAAGAGATACTTACCAAGAGTGGTGGCTTGAAAAGCATATATTGTCTATACTTAAACTACTAAAAAATTAGTATTCGATACCAGCAATAATCTCCCTAGACTAGTAGAAATATAAAATCCTAATGATGATCAGGTAGATGTAAATCATCTTTTAACTAGAGAAAATCTTGAAGTCCTAAATCACAATTATGTCCACTAGGTTCAATTATTTTCTCAGCTTAGGCAAAAATTTAATTTATACTAAATTAAGCTACTCTAGAAATGAAGTGCATTCAGTTTTTTGGACTGGTTTACTGATTAGTTTTCCTTGATGGGTAATATATTTGGCAAAATATAACTAATACCAAAATTCCCGGAAGAGAATTGATGAGTTTCTTTTTTATAGTTTAGCTGCTACAAGTAGAGTTTTCTTCTCGCAAAAATCCTATTTAATTTGTTAGTAGAAGTATAGATTAAATAAATTAATTGAATGAAAAAAGTATAAATAAACTGTATTTTTGCACATGATTTACGCCACTTTTTATTGCTCAAAGCCATAATTAACAATGATGGTAGAAAAAAATTCCCTAGTACGATTCAAAGTGAAGACCAAATCTGCACCGACAAAATTGACAAATTTCTTGTCAATGCTGAACAAACTTGACTATTAATGATTGGCTAGTGGTTACTCACAAAGAATTACACTAAGGAATCAATAATGTCAAAAGACAGTTTAAGCTCATCCTTCGCTGACAATGAAAATAATTTATCTTTTAAAGAGAAAATTAAAGAAACACATTCCGCTTGGAAAATCTTGATAGTTGATGATGAGACTGAACTCCATGATCTGACTAAGCTAGGTCTCAATAACTTCCAGTTAGACGGGAAAGGTTTGAATTTTATAAGTGCTTATTCTGGTAAAGAAGCTAAACAGTTAATTGAGCAACATCCTGATACAGCTTTAGTCTTGCTTAACATAGTCATGGAAACTAAGGATGCAGGGTTAGAAGTTATTAAGTATATACGAGAAGTCTTAAATAATCAGTTTGTTAGAATCATTTTACGGACAGAAGAATCAGAACAAGCACCCGAAAAGCTAGTTATTCTCAATTACGATATTAATGATTATAAAACAAAAACAGAACTAACCACTCCAAAACTGTTTACTATTGTAGTTACAGCACTAAAAACATTCATTGCCCTAACAAATATTGAAAAAAGTAAAAGAGAACTAGAAACAATAGCAGCCGCTTCCGCTCGTTTTGTGCCGCGTGAGTTTTTGAAGTTTTTGAATCGGCAAAGTATTGTTGATGCTAAATTAGGAGACTCTGTGCAAGCAGAAATGACAATTCTCTTTGCTGATATTCGCTCATTCACCCGTATGTCTGAGGGAATGTCTCTCCAGGAAAATTTTGATTTCATCAACGATTATTTAAGCTGGGTTTGCCCAGTTATCCGTCGATATAATGGCTTTATTGATAAATATATTGGTGATGCCATTATGGCGCTGTTTCCAGAAAAAGCTGAGGATGCAGTGCGGGCAGCCATTGATATGCAAAAGCAGGTTGCCTTGTATAATATTCAACGACAAAAAAAAGGTGAAAAACCTATAGCTATCGGTATTGGTTTACACACAGGTAGCTTGATGTTAGGTACGATTGGTGATGAGCAACGGATGGAAAGTACAGTAATTTCTGATGCAGTTAATCTGGCATCTCATCTGGAAGGCTTAACTAAGCTCTACGGGGTAGAAATAGTTTTCAGTGCTCAAACTTTATCCCAGCTAGATGACCCTCAGAAGTATAGTTGTCGGTTTTTAGATCGGGTAAGAGTTAAAGGTAAAAGAGCTCCTGTTGGTGTATTTGAACTGTACGAAAGTAACCCCCAACCCCTCAAAGACATCAAGACAGAAACTAAAACCGATTTTGAAAGAGGCATTTTTCTCTTCCACCAACAGCAATTTCACCAAGCACAACAAATATTTGAGCAACTCTTAAAAGTGAATCAAAAAGATGGAGCTGTGCGTCTTTATCTTAAAAGTGCAAGCAAGAAGTGCAGACAGCTCAAATCGCAATTAGACCCCTAAACACGGTGTTAGTCCAAAAATTGGGAAGACTTGTTGATAATTGCGTTCTATTTACCGATAAAATAACTGGGCATGACAGTAAATAGGAAGATAAATGACAACAGCTCAGGCGAAGATCGGAATTATTGGTGGTAGTGGTCTTTATAAGATGGAAGCCCTTAAAGAAGTAGAGGAGGTGTCAGTCAACACACCTTTTGGCTCTCCTTCTGACACCCTAATTGTAGGAAAACTAGAAAATACAAAAGTTGCTTTTCTCGCCCGTCATGGTCGTAATCATCACCTTTTGCCCTCTGAGTTGCCGTTTCAAGCAAATATTTATGCGATGAAGCAGTTGGGCGTGGAGTATTTGATTTCAGCATCTGCAGTTGGTTCCCTTAAGCAAGAAGCCAAACCCCTGGATATGGTAGTGCCAGATCAGTTTATTGATCGTACTAAGAATCGAGTTTCTACTTTTTTTGGTGAAGGAATTGTTGCCCACATTGCTTTTGCTGATCCTGTTTGCCAGCAATTAGCGGCAGTTTTAGCGGATGCTGTTGCTAGTCTTGAATTACCGGATGTAACGCTACACAGAGGCGGCACTTATGTTTGCATGGAGGGTCCAGCATTTTCTACTAAAGCTGAGTCTAATCTCTATCGCAGTTGGGGGGCAACGGTAATTGGCATGACTAATTTACCAGAGGCGAAGTTGGCGCGGGAAGCGGAGATTGCCTATGCAACTTTAGCACTGGTAACAGATTACGATTGTTGGCATCCTGAGCACGACAGCGTGACGGTAGAAATGGTGATTGGTAATTTGATGCGCAATGCTACTAATGCTCAGAGAGTCATTCAAGAAACAGTACGAAGTTTGAGTGAAAATTTACCAGTTTCAGAAGCTCATTCTGCATTAAAGTACGCAATTTTGACGCCGTTGGATAAGATACCAGTAGCTACTAGGGATAAATTGGGAATGTTGTTGGATAAGTACTTATAGATAGATTTACTTATGTTTAATTGCCCTTAAGCTGAGTAGATATCGTGTAAAAATGCCGTAGATGTCTGAGGCTTCTTGATTAAGTCTTAATCTTCAGTCTGTCGCCAATAGTGATCGCTTTCCCATTACGGTTCACCTAGATTAACAGGAGAAAAAGAATTTACTCCTGACCTTTAAATCTAGATCGCTTAAGTCAGGATACAAGCAAGGGAAAGCGATTAACTTCAAATGCGGTTAAATTTATCAAACTGATTTTCTGATCATTGATTTAATTCTCATGAAATATAGGCTAAAGACTAACGACACCAGAAAATATCAAACTACAGAAGATATCAAACGACCTGATAGATAAAATTCAAAGTTGCCCAGGCATTCACATCGAGTACATAGCTATCGGAAACTGTACCGATAATATCGGCGGAAACATTACTCGCATTATGCAAGTCTTGTAACACGCCTTGTGCTACTTCTAGAGGGTTAAATAGATCATCAATTCGCTCCCCTTCTCCCTTCGGACGACCAGCCGCTTCCAGTGTTGTAATCGCTTTCTTGAAGGGTGCGCGACTGCAAATGAGTTGTAACTCGACAAGACCAGCAGGTCCGGGGACAACCCAGTTAAAAGAAGCCGCAGGTTGTGGTATGGTCAGAGATTCACCGGGTTGGATCACTGCGTCTTGAAGGGGCATGTTGCTAGTTTCTCTGATTTTATAGAGTGCGATCGCGTTGGTGTTGGTGTCAACGCCGAGAAAAATAAAGTAGACTGGGTAGTCGCTGTAATTCTCCAAGCGGTATTGGATACGACTTCCAATCGGCAATTTTGGGATACTACTCTCTGCTGCTGAGAGAACTAAGTCACCTTCAATCCTTTTGTTTTTCAAGAAATTAGGCAATTTTGACACCCGCAGAGTTTCCCGTTGCATCAAAGTCTGGGGCTGAGTCTCCACTCTCTCCAGCGACGCCCGGATGCCCAAACGGGAAGAGCCTTCATTTGCGGTTAAACGCAGCAATTTTGCTGCCCGTAAAGTTTTCAGTTTTGGGGTCAGTCGGCTAGCTGCTGACTTGACAGCTTCCCCAGCTTCTCCTGCTGTATTAGGAATAGGATCCCTAGCAAGATAAAACAATCCATAGCCACCCGTATGGGCTCCAGCATTATTAGTTAAACCCTCAGACATCTCAGAACCTGTGACAGCCGGCGACGCCACTTTAATCATTGGGGTCTTGCTGATTTTCCCGAATAGATAATCGGCAGGTTGTTCTCCGGCTCCTACCACCGATGATACGGAGGGGATGCTGGCGAAAGCACTTGTAGCATCCACCCGCTCAATTCTTTCTAGTAGACTATCTAAAGCAATTGTTAGACCGAGATTGCGGGGCAGTACACGGATGACTTCCTGAACTAGCTGCCCAACTTGTAGCTGATAATTTTCAGCCACATTTGTGCCAACAATTCGTGCCTTGGCAATTAAGCCCTCTTTGAAGCGTACTTGCAGTCGTATTGGTTGGTCGGGGGTTAAAGCTTGTTCTGCTGAAGGTAGATGATCAGATTTTTCTACTTGAGAGTCGCTAGCTTTCAGCTTATTTTGTCCAGAGCTAGATAAGTCCCCCCCTAAGCTACCTACTAATTGCAGAAGAGAATTAGTACCGTAGTATTCCAGAACGGTAGCTGGCAGTCCAGCTAACCAGATTTGTGCTGCTTTGCCATTATCTTCTATTGCTGTTACCACACCGTCTGCCCCAATATTAGGATCCGGTGGTAAGTAATAGGCAAGTAATGGCTTCTGTTGACTTGTTTTGCCACTTAACCTAGGCTGTTGTTCTTTACCAGCTAGTTGATTTACCGTTCCTGCTGTGCGACTCAGACTCACCCTAATTGTTGTAGCCGGAGAAGCTTGCCAGAGATGCTGAGTCAGAGCATAGGTGAACAAGCCAGCACTGAAACCATTCCACTGAGCCTCTGTCGCTAGTTGAGAAGGCCCTGCTGCTGCCAAAACAAGTCCCGGTACTTGAGTTAAACTTTCTGAGGGGGACACTTGTCTTCCCTGGTCCTTGAGGTTGCGCAGGATTTGTTCTTGAAAAGCCAGTTCTCCTGAACTAGGACGTTCTGCTGCTGGGTTAGGGCAAGATCTGACGCGCAGATTCCCTTGGAGGATATTGACTGCTCTCGTGTAGCTTGTATCGAGTACCGCAGTGATGTGATCTGTGGCAAGCGATCGCATCAGCAAAATCAAGGTTTCTTCCAGTAAATCATTGCCTATGGGTGTTCCTTTTGTGGGTACAATACCGTCTGCTGGCACCAAGCTATTTTGCAGAAGTATTGATTGGTCTGTTTGAGACTCTTGATTGACCTTGACGCGGCTACCATAACCGCTGAAGTGGAAGAGTACCACATCCCCAGCCTTAGCTTGTTTAGTCAGATGCTCAACAAAAGTCGTTTCGATGTTCTCCCTAGTGGCTTGATTATCTGTCAGCACCAAGATATCGCTAGGGTTAACACCAAATCTATGAATTAACAGTTCTCGTTGCAGTTCCACATCCGTGATACAACCACCCAAGGCTGCGATCCGAGGATACTGGTTGATCCCTACCAGTAGTGCCAACTTCCGCGCCCCAGGTTGTGCCAGCACTTGGAAATAGCGGTCTAACATAGGAACGGCTAAGCTTTGATCACCTAGGAGTGATAGTACTGTTTCACTCATCCCCAGTCCCGCCAGCCCCAAACCAGCTTTTTGCAGAAAAGTCCGCCTATCAAGTCCCATATTCGCACTCAGCTCTCAGATCTCAGGTATCAGCCTACCAGGAATAAGTTAGCTATCAGCTTCCAGGCTAGGTTACAGAAACTAATAGAAAGGTCAACAATGAATAATAAACGATGAATGGGAAGATGACGACTGCTGATATCTTAGCGGACAGCGAAAACAGGAAATTCACAAATGTATCCGGTAATAGCCCTCCCCAGCAAATGAGAAGGTCAGAGCTGTAATCAAACAGCAGTTTACTGTAACTCCCATTTGCTTATTAGTTATTGCCTCAGCCGTTGCTCTAGACTACTAACTTATTCCGAGCCTCACTCTTAAGTTTACGTGACGTATCAATATTTAACAGTTAAACTGTTGCTAACAGGTCTTGCTCTGCTTGGATGTCTGGCTTAAACGCAACCGGGGAGCATCTTAGTTGCTTAATACAGACATGGCAAAAGAATCCGGATAGCGGCAATGCTAATTGGCACTTTTTTATTAAATTCTTATCATAGTAAGTTCTACCTGTCGAGAACTGCTTTGCTGTAGCTAAGAAAGCAACATCTAACGGGGGTGTATTTCTTACAGGAACTCAAAAAAGTCTACACCTACGTCCAACTAGAACAACCTGTAAATAGTTAGATAATTTCTGGTTTGAAGAATATTGGGTGAATCTCCCCAAGCTCTCAGCTCAGGTGTAACTGATTTATCCAATCTGCCAAGTTGTTGGAAAACTGGGCTATGTATTACAACATGGCAAGGTTTTTCTTAGGTAAATTCCTCTTCAAGCAGCCCAAAGAATAGAGATATCCAACAGTGCCAAGCCATTATGCGGATCAACTAGTGCGTTGAAGCCATCAGAATCCAGCTCAAAAGTCTGTTTTCTCAAACCCAGAGCTATCAACAACATTGAGCCTGGATATCTCGATTGGCTGAGACGAGACGAGTTGCTTTGCAATGTTCTAGAGTAATAGGAAAAAAGTACGATGGATCAACGCGGTGTAACACTATGGTTCACTGGTTTGAGTGGTGCCGGCAAGACTACCATCTCTAAGGCAGTAGCAGAGGCTCTGCGCGCTAAAGGATATAAGCTGGAAATTTTGGATGGAGATGTAGTCCGAACTAATCTCACTAAGGGGTTAGGCTTTACTAAGGAAGACCGGGACGAAAACATCCGTCGCATTGGTTTTGTATCTCGTATTCTAACTCGCAATGATGCAATTGTCTTGGTTTCAGCAATTTCACCGTATCGTGAAATTCGGGAAGAGGTAAGAGAAAAAATCGGGAATTTTGTTGAAGTTTACGTCAATGCTCCCCTAAATGTCTGCGAAGGACGAGATGTCAAGGGGCTTTACAAGCGCGCCCGTTCAGGAGACATTAAGGGTTTTACGGGCATTGATGATCCCTACGAACCACCCATTGACCCAGAAGTTGAATGTAGAACTGACCTGGAAGATGAATCAGAAAGTGTTGCCAAAGTCCTCAAGAAACTAGAAGAATTGGGTTATTTTGCTCAGGCATCAGCAGTGCCAGCAGTTTAGAAGCATAAAAAGGCTGCCCAGCCATTTTCTGTGCCATGACCCAATTAACTGCATTCCTAAAACTTGAAACAACTGTAGAAACCACTATCATCTCAAACATGCAAAGTCTTACTGTGAGTAGCCATCAAGAGGGTGTTGTTCCTCAAATCGACCAGCTAGTAAACCGCATTGCCACGCCTGAGCAACGCTCTGAGTTCTTAGATAAAGCAGATTCTCTACCCAGAGTACAGCTTGATCAGCGGACGACCTCTGATTTAGAGATGATTGCCATTGGCGGATTCAGTCCAGTAATCGGCTTTATGGAGCAAGCTGATTATGAGACTGTAGTTGAGGACATGCGTCTGTCTAACTCTCAACCTTGGTCAATTCCGATTACCCTCTCAGTGGAAGAGGCTGTGGCCGAACCCCTCAAGGAAGGTAGTTTGGTTCGCCTCGATGATCCCAGCGGGCGCTTTGTGGGAGTTTTAGAGCTAACTCAGAAGTATCGCTACGACAAAAATCGTGAGGCGGTTAAAGTTTACCGCACCGATGAAGAAAAACACCCTGGTGTTCAGGTGATTTACAATCAGGGAGAAATTAACCTTGCTGGTCCTGTTTGGTTGCTCGAGCGTGACCCCCATGCTCAGTTCCCAGCTTACCAAATTGACCCAGCTGCTTCCCGTGCCTTGTTCGCAGAAAGAGGCTGGAAAACCGTTGTCGGCTTCCAGACTCGTAATCCCATCCACCGCGCCCACGAATACATTATCAAGTGCGCCCTAGAAACCGTTGATGGTCTATTCCTTCATCCTCTAGTTGGTGCAACCAAGAGTGACGACATCCCGGCTGAGGTACGGATGCGTTGCTACGAAATCATGGTAGAACACTACTTCCCGAACGACCGAGTGATTCTGGCGATTAACCCCGCTGCCATGCGCTACGCTGGTCCTAGAGAAGCAATTTTCCATGCTTTGGTACGTAAGAACTACGGTTGCACTCACTTTATTGTGGGACGTGACCACGCTGGTGTTGGTGATTACTATGGTACCTACGACGCTCAGTACATTTTTGATGAGTTCAAACCTGGGGAACTGGGTATTGTGCCGATGAAGTTCGAGCACGCTTTCTACTGCACCCGCACCCAGACAATGGCAACATCTAAGACTAGCCCCAGTAGCAAAGAAGAGCGCATTCACTTATCAGGTACTAAAGTAAGACAAATGCTCCGTAATGGCGAGCTACCACCACCAGAATTTTCCAGACCGCAAGTAGCTGCGGAATTGGTTAGAGCGATGCACGATTAAAATCTCAACCAAGAGCATGAGCGTCAAGCCCTATACTAGGGCAACGCTCTGCTTTCTGTGTAGATTACTATCTACTTTGGGGTCGGCTGGTTCACAGCCGACCATCTCCCAATTCTTCAGTTAAGTCCCGTCACTCCGAGAGTTTCCTTTCGCCCTGATAATAAATCTCTGATGCATTCCCACTGATCGTCACGCAAGCTATAGCGGCACCTCACGATAGCACTCATCTAGATTGACTCAACTCTCTGAGCCTGGTGATTCTAAACTAGGTCGGCAGCTATTTGATGACACGGTCTAATCTGACAATGGCGACAGATAATTTGGCAATCGATCATGAGCGCTTAGATACTTCGTGTGGGGGAAAGGTTCTCTAAGATTTGCACAGAGATAGGCAATAGCCAACTGGCACAAATATAAAAACTGCACTGTTCTGAAAAGTCGGTTTTACAAAAACTGAAAAATTTGCTTATTTCTAACTCTCCTACCTGCCTTCCACCTCTTCAATCCTAAGCGCGATCGCCAACTGCTGCTGACTCGCGACTGCCAAAAATTGCCTCAGTATGACGGTAGAATTTAAACTCCATCAAGTTAGAGAAAGGGTCTTGCAAGAAGAATGTGCGATGCTCTGTAATTTCGTCAGGAAAACGCAGCCTTGGCTCTTGATAAAAGGTTAGTTGTTTTTGTTGGACGTGGGAGAGCATTGCTTCCCAGTCAGCTTCTGCTGTAAAAACCAAGCCGAAATGACGAGGATAAATACCCCTTTGAGGTGTTATTGTTTCTTGAGTAAGGTGGGCTACCAATTGATTACCGTATAAATTGAGAATTACAGCATTACGCGATTCTCTACCAATTTCGCAACCTAGACCATTGCCATAGTATTCTTTAGCTTGCTCAATGTCGGTAACGGGAAAAGCTAGATGAAATAAAACTGGGTTCATTTTTCTACTTAAAGTTTTCAATTTGAAACTTCCAACCGCAAATTTAACTTACCGAAAGTTAACTTGCCAATGATATTTTGACAAAAGTCATTTCGTCATGATTTGTAATGCTTTCTAGTATTGATTTTGATTTTTTAAATCCCTGGCTAGTTGCTGCGGGATTAAACACAATTTTGCTAGCCCTTGCTTGGTTGGCTCCGAAAAAGCTCCTGACACCAGCAGGTATCCTCCACGCTTGGGCGCTTGGTGTCCTGATTTGGGGTACTCTTGGCTGGCCAGGTTACTTGGTCGTATTATTTTATTTTCTGGTGGGTTCTAGTGTGACACGCCTCGGCATAACGCAAAAGGAGGCTGAAGGTATTGCGGAGAAGCGTTCCGGTGCGAGGGGACCGGAGAATGTCTGGGGATCAGCTCTTACAGGCGCTTTGTGTGCTTTGGGAACTATCTTGGCGGCGGTTCCTGCTCAACAATTGCTGCTGCTCGCCTACGTAGCGAGTTTTGCCACAAAACTCTCAGATACTACTGCCAGTGAAGTTGGTAAAGCTTATGGCAAGCGGACTTTTTTGATTACCACCCTACAACCAGTAGCGCGGGGAACTGAAGGAGCTATTAGTTTAGAAGGAACCTTAGCCGGATTAGTGGCCTCGGTAGCGATCGCTTTTGTCGGTTGGGGTGTCGGTCTAATTGACTTGACAGGTATTGTTTTGTGTGTATTAGCTGCCTTCGTCGCCACTAATCTTGAGAGTGTCATTGGTGCGACTCTGCAATCTGAATTTGACTGGATGACTAATGAAGTCGTGAATATTATTAATACCCTAATTGGTGCGATCGCGGCGGTACTTTTTGCCTTGGCTTGGGGGCTGGTTAAGCCTGGGTTGATCGCCAGCAGTTTGGAGGCTTTGACGGCTGTCAATAACCTTTCAAACTAGACATCTTGTGTTGCGCCTCAGGCGCACCATAGGTGCTACGCCTGATGTGCTAACAACGTTCAATCTCCAGTCTCCTATTCTACTTGTGGCCCAAAAACCATCTGTAGAATCATTGGTTTACCACCATCTCGATGATATTTATCCGCCCAAGCACGGACAACTTCATCAAGTTCTTCCATTGCCTGATCCATGTTCTCTGGAGGAATATCTAATTCCTCCAACAGCCGCATCACCTTAGGCTGGCGCTCTGCCCAATCTTTCATGAGTCGGAAGTAGCGCGCTGTATCTTCGACCATGGTGTAGGTGCGTTCTTTGCCATCTACCGGCGAGTAAGACGCGCGGGTAAGAGCATAGTAAGGCAACCCCCAAGGGCAATCGATTCGCGTTACTGTCCCTGAATAGAGCAAGCGCCGCTTAATGTGTTCTGCCATGGCCTCGCTCAGAGACTGGCGTCGCTCTTGGGACCAGTCTTCCTGTGCTCGAGTGTGCAGAAATTCGATTAACTCCATAAACTTAAGGGAATTAATCACCTGGGCATCAGGTAAGTTACCAGGCAGTTTGTCCTGGATATATTGCTTTTGATCAGCAGTGAGGCTAGTGCCAGAGATGCGCGATCTTCCTGGTTGCCAGGAGTACTGATCCATCCAGACATAAGGGAATTGGATCAGATAGCGAGGCTCCTGAGAGCCTAGCATCTTTAACAGCCTTCCTTCGGTTAGAGCTTGTCTAACCTCTTCAACAATCACCTTGACCCGCTTGGGCTCAATGTGGTGTAAATGCCCAGTCATCCGGGTATTTTCACCTTGCTCCAAGTAGGTCATATAGATCGCGCATTTGGCGGCAGTTGCCGCCGCATCGAGAAAAGCCCCGTGCCTATGTCCACTGGTTCTCATGGCGCTGAAAGCCAGGTATAGCATAATCTGATCCATGGCACTGGGACTGAGGCTTTTGATCAGATCGGCGTAGTTGATCATCTATCTTTAGGGGCGGTTAGATCGTAGGATTACAATAACTGTGTTCCTTGGTGAGTTACCTCACCGTCTCACTCTACTCAGCGAGTTTAGCTCACTAGGCAAAAGATTCGCCTACAAAAAGCACCCTAATGCTCGAAGCTCAATTTCTTACTTTCCATTATACAAAACGAATGGTAAACTCCTATTATAGATAACAGTAGAAAAATAGAGAATTCGGAAGCTCCCCATCCATAGTTGCTTGACAGAGGAAGAGGAGTTTCCAAAAACTGGACTTGATGTCGGAAGATTGAATATTTCGCTAGCTGTTTCAATATTAAGCGTTTGCTAGCTCGATACGTCCACTACCACGGTGGTAGAATATTGTGGCTGCGGTTTCCTTGAGTTGGCTAGCCTGCTCAATTTTCAGTAGAGTGGCAGCCGATAGAAGTTGTTGAAAACCGACAGATTTCAGCTGAGAAATAATTCTGTTGTAAAAGCACATAGCCAAAGATCCGAATTGGGGTTTGCACTTCCTCATTCGGCTTTTTGGTCATGTTTTCAGGATATTCCTTGAAGAGAGTTTAATTATTGGGGTTAGAGAAGTGTCTAAGAAGTTATAGCTGATAACCCCTCTAAAGCAGGATAGGTGAGCTTTTCCCCTAACTAGATAGCTAACAGAAAATCTCGTCGCCCATGCTAATGGTTAATGGAAAAAGGGTTAAATTGTTAAAGGATTAATGAAAAATTGAGACTATAAGCCGAATAGTGGTGTTAAAAGCTCCATTTTCGATTTTCCACCTACAACTTTCCCTTCTGCCTATCTAGGACATCTCGTGCAAAGGTGCAGGCTTCTCTTTAATTCGTTCGGCAATGGGTCTAACTCTTTTGACTACCTCGATTAGGTGTCCATAGTCAGGCGCTTTGGCGCTGGGAATATATCCTGCTGCTGCTGCTATGCTCGGAGAAACCGATTTGAGTACCTTGCGAATTTGTTCTTGTTGGTTGCGCTCAACTGTGGGTCCAACGAGGATCGCACCAGCGGGAACAGTACTTAAGTCTGTGTAAAGAATGCGAAACTTAGTTTGGCTAAAATCTTTGCGGTAGCGTTCAAACTCAGCTAAGGACAAAGCTCCTGCTACCACCTCTTGCTGGTCAATCCACTGGAGGACAGTTTTTGGTGTGGGGGCAAAACGCACTTCAGCCAGAGTTAAACCATAAAGATTGTAAATCGGCAAATAATATCCTGTAGCAGAACCAGGTTGACCGAGAGCGATCACTTTACCTGCTAGATCATTCAACTTTTGAACAGGATTTTCGTCGCGTACCACGATTACTGAGCGTACCCTTCTGAGTCCTTCGAGGGGCAAAAGCGGCAAGTACTGCTCCTCAGAAATAGCGATCGCTGCCAAGCCAGGAGGGGCAAACACTAAAGACCAAGTTCTCCGTCTAATCTGTGCTAAAGCCCTGACTTCGTTGTAGACAGGCTCGAGTTCTATCATCGCCTTGAGTTGAGTTGCCAGATAGTCCTTCAAAGCAGAGTATTGCTCTAGCGATCGCTCCCCTTCTCCATAACTGACCACCCCAATAGTTAATTTTCCTGCTTCACTTCCCGTTGGTGGTTGGCAAGCTGTGAGAAGGAATAGAAGATTTAGTAGGAAGAGGCGGCGTGAAAACATACTTAATAATAAGAAGTGTTAGAAAACGTCCCCTGAGGTGTCTTTGTTTAGAATACACTCTATATGGAGAAATAAAAAATAGCTATATTCCCAGCATTGTCAATATCTTTGGTAGCTCAATAACACCCAAATTAACTAACTTAGATAAATGTTATTATCTAGTTTTTAAGACAAATTAAAATGACAATTTTACTGGTAATTCGTTTTTTTTAGTAGTAGAAATAAACGATCGGCTATCAATCCACAGGAGTTAAAAAATGAACAAAGTTTTCAAAAATCTTAATTTGGGAGCGAAGCTTAATTTAATTCTACTGGCAATCTTTTTAGTGGTAGTACTGGTTAGTGGATTGTTATTGTCGATAATTCTAGGAAACTATGCAAAAAAAGTGGTTGCCGATGAAGCTATTGTTCTGATCGAAACCATGGGCGCTGTTCGTGAATATACTAGTAACCAAGTTAATCCAGAGCTAGCTCCTAGATTGGAAACAGAGGAACAGTTTTTACCACAAACAGTACCAGGTTATTCGGCTCGTGAAGTATTTGAAAACCTAAGAAAAACTCCACAATACAGCAATTTTTTCTATAAAGAAGCTACCCTAAATCCCACTAACCTACGAGATAAAGCCGATGCATTTGAAACAACAATCGTCGAGAATTTCCGCAATCAATCAAATCTCAAAGAATTAACAGGATTTCGTTACCTACCTAGTGGCAGAATTTTTTATGTTGCCCGTCCTCTTGCTGTTTCTGAGGAAAGCTGTCTGCGATGCCATAGCACTCCAGAGGCTGCACCCAAGAGCCAAATTCTCACCTACGGTAGCGACAACGGTTTTGGTTGGCAACTCAATGAAGTTGTTGGAGCAAGAATTATCTCAACTCCAGCCAGTGAAGTAATTAATGCGGCGCGGCGTTTACAGTTATTAGTAATTGGCATTCTGATCGGGTTTTTCCTAATCGCCGTTTTGATTATTAATCTTTTCCTTAAATTCTCTGTGGTCAGACATCTTAAGGAGATGGCTCAATTGTCTAGACAGGTGAGCACTGGCAACATGGAGGGAGAATTTAAACATGACTCCAATGATGAAATTGGTGTATTAGCAGCTTCTCTGAACCGCATGAAAGTTAGCTTACAAATGGCGATGGATATGCTGAATTCTGAATCTAAGTAATCAATCAAGAAGAGTCTAAGAAAGTAAACGCCGCTCAAATTCTTTTGCTTGCTGTCGATCAGGAATTTTTTTCGCTAAAGCTTCTACGAATTCGTCTTGGGATATTCCCGGATTTTGCTGCAAAGTGCGTTTACAAATAATAGAAGCCATCGGACCGATTAATTCGGCAAGTTCTTGTTGACACCTAGAGATAAAATTTTGCCTAAGTTGCGAGGGACTCGGCGGTGATGTAGACGGTTTCGACTGTCCAGAGGTGTTTTGTCTACCTACGGAGTTAGGGTTTTGTGGGAGATACGCTGTAGTTTCTGTCTGCTGAGAACCCCCAGGAAATTTAGGCTGGGAAGGTAGCTGGGTTGAAGGTAAAGTTAGGTTGATTTCTGCTAATTGTTGCAAAATTATTTCGGCAGTCTGAGGACGCTGATTGGGAAAACGTGCCATCAGGCGATCCAGAAAATCAGCGAACTCAAGCGAAATAACGGGGACTGCATTACGCCAGTGCAACTCGTCAGTATAGGGATCATAAAAATTACTGGGGTCTTTACCAGTGAGTAAATATACAAAAGTGCGTCCTAAAGCAAAAAAATCAGATTGTGGTACTGCTTGACCGTTGAGTTGCTCCGGTGGAGTGTAACCAGCTGACATCACACCCGTTACCTGACCTGCTGCTTGTTTAACCATAAAGGTGCCTGTGATTTCTCTGGCTGTGCCAAAATCAATCAAGACCAGCGGTCCATCTGCTCTGAGCATAATATTGGATGGCTTGATGTCTCTGTGGAAAAAGTTATGGTTGTGTACCTCTTGTAGGATACTCACTAGCTGGGTCAGCCATTGGATTGCCAGTTTTTGGTCGATGGGAGTACCACGCTTGCGCAGGTATTGGTGTAAATCCAGACCATAGATCATTTCCATTACCAGACAGTGCAATGGTTCTTTGCTGTTTCTAGGAAAGAAGGTAAAGTAGGCGTCTGGTTCTACTCTAGGAATGCCAGGATGTTCTAGCAAGGCAAGGATTTGGGACTCTCGCAAGAAGAGTTCGACGTACTTGGGATGATTTTTCGTCAGAACTTTAAGAACTTTGGGAGTGTCTTGGCGATCAGTAACTTCGTAGGTTTTGCCGAAGCCACCACTTCCCATTTGACGGGTTACACGATAGCGACCTTGCAGCAATAATTCAGAGTTACAACTCTTGCAAAATAGCTGGGTGTCGCTATTTTGCGGATTTGAGCAGTCAGGATTAATGCAAATGCTCATTCGGATTACAGAAAGTCTTTTGGGTAAACCGACTCCGGGAAGTAGGATATTTATCTGAAGTCTAGATTAATCATGATGCCCTTAGCGGGAAATAGTTCTATACAACCAATGTATGGGTAGAGCAGGATAGAAAAATGCCAATTTACAATACAATAAGGATTTAGTTAACAATTACTAACTTGACGCTAGACTGGAATTAGGATTGCTATCCCCATATAGCTTGGAGTTGGAGAGCGAGGCAATGGCTATAGCTACAATTAACCCGGCAACAGGGTCAACAATCAAAACCTTTGAGCCGCTCAGCAGCGGTTCAATCAACACCAAACTAACACTAGCGCAGCAAGCCTTTGAGCAGTACCGCAAAACCTCAATGAGTCAAAGAGCCGAATGGCTCAAGGTTGCCGCCGATATTCTAGAACGGGAACAACTCAGCTTTGGCAAGCTGATGACCACGGAAATGGGTAAGACGCTAAAAAGTGCGATCGCTGAGGTTAAAAAATGTGCCTTGGTTTGCCGTTATTACGCTGAACACGCTGCTGACTTTTTGGCCGATGTACCAGCGAATACTGATGCTAGCAAAAGCTTTGTACGCTACCAACCTTTGGGGATCATTCTAGCAGTAATGCCTTGGAACTTTCCCTTTTGGCAAGTATTCCGCTTTGCTGCACCGACTTTGATGGCAGGTAATGTGGGTTTGCTCAAACATGCCTCAAATGTACCGCAGTGTGCTACAGCGATTGAGCAAATCTTCACAGAAGCCGGATTTCCCGAAGGAGTTTTTCAGACTTTACTCATTGGTTCTGACCAAGTTGAAGCGGTCATTAATGACGAACGAGTCAAAGCCGCCACTTTAACTGGCTCAGAGCTAGCCGGAGCTGCATTAGCCTCAGCTGCTGGTAAGCAGATCAAAAAAACTCTCCTAGAACTGGGCGGGAGTGACCCCTATGTTGTCTTAGAAAGTGCCGATTTAGAAGCCGCAGTCTCGACAGCTGTCACGGCCAGGATGCTCAACAACGGTCAATCTTGTATTGCAGCAAAACGCTTCATTGTGGCCGAGGCTGTTGCGGATCAATTTGAACAAAGCCTTGTGGAAAAATTCCAGGCACTGAAAATTGGCGATCCTATGGATGAAGAGACCGATGTTGGTCCCTTGGCTACTCCAGGTATTCTCAAAGATTTAGACAAGCTAGTCCAAGCTTGTATCCAACAAGGAGCTAAAGTTCTGACAGGTGGATATCCTTTATCAGATCGCGCCGGAAACTTTTATCCACCGACAATTTTGACAGATTTTCCAGCCGGGACACCTGCTGATGAGGAAGAATTTTTTGGGCCGGTAGCGCTACTGTTCCGAGTACCTGATATTGAGGCTGCAATTAAGCTGGCAAATGCAACGCCTTTTGGACTAGGAGCTAGCGCCTGGACAACCGATGAGGAACAAGTACACCGACTAATTGATGAACTAGAAGCCGGCGCAGTTTTTATCAATGGCTTAGTAAAATCAGATCCCCGCTTGCCTTTTGGTGGTATTAAACGTTCAGGATACGGACGAGAGTTGGGTATTCAAGGCATACATGAATTTGTCAATATCAAAACAGTTTGGGTGAAATAAGTAGCTAGGCTCAGTTAAATTTTGTAAGCTCTTGCCAAACTGGCGACAAGAATAGTTTGGCAAGATTTTTAATGGGTTTAAATGGTCTTCTTGGTGTTTATGTCTACCGAGGGAAGAGTTTAGTGTAGACGAAAGATAGTTATAGGGGTTAGGGTGTAAAGAATCCTTAAAATCGAGTGAACCTGGTCTCAAAAGTAAAGATATCAAATAAATATTTCAAGACAAGCAATATGGGTGAAATGAACACGGCAGAAATGTTGGTACGTTGCCTAGAAAACGAGGGAGTCGAGTACGTTTTTGGACTACCTGGTGAGGAAAACCTGCACGTACTAGAAGCACTAAGGCATTCTTCAATTCAGTTTATTACTACCCGCCACGAACAAGGCGCAGCCTTTATGGCAGACGTTTATGGCAGACTCACAGGTAAAGCTGGAGTCTGCCTTTCTACTCTTGGTCCTGGAGCAACTAACCTGATGACTGGTGTTGCCGATGCTAACCTGGATGGCGCTCCTCTCGTGGCAATTACTGGTCAGGTGGGAACAGATAGGATGCACATTGAATCCCACCAATACTTAGACTTGGTAGCAATGTTTGCTCCGGTGACCAAGTGGAATACCCAAATTGTTCGCCCTAGCAATACCCCAGAAATTGTCCGTAAAGCGTTTAAAATTGCTCAGACGGAAAAACCTGGAGCAGTCCACATTGACTTGCCAGAAAATATTGCCGCTATGCCGGTAACGGGTCAGCCTTTATGTAGAGATAGCCGAGAAAAAACCTTTGCTTCTTTCCGCAGTTTGGGCAAAGCAGCCGTAGCAATTTCTAAGGCAAAAAATCCCCTAATTCTAGTGGGGAATGGGGCAATTCGTGCTGGTGCCAGTGAAGCGCTAACGGAATTTGCCACGCGGATGAATATTCCGGTAGTTAATAGCTTCATGGGCAAAGGTGTGATTCCCTACACTCATCCCCTAGCATTGTGGACAGTAGGACTCCAACAGCGCGACCACGTTAGCTGTGCTTTTGATCAAACTGATTTGGTGATTGTCGTCGGTTATGACTTGATTGAGTATTCACCGAAAAAGTGGAATCCAGAAGGCAAAATTCCGATCATTCATATTAGTGCCACACCCGCAGAGATTGATAGCAGCTATATTCCACTAGTGGAAGTGGTAGGAGATATTTCTGACTCCCTGGGTGAAATTATGAAGCAGGGAGACCGACAGAGTAAATCTACACCATCTGCGGTGGAATTGAGAACCGACATTCGGGCAGACTACGAACAGTATGCCAATGATCAAGGTTTTCCCATCAAGCCACAAAAACTGATCTATGACCTGCGGCAAGTCATGGGCCCGGAAGACATTGTAATCTCTGATGTCGGTGCTCACAAGATGTGGATGGCACGTCACTATCACTGTGATCGCCCCAATACTTGCCTGATCTCTAACGGCTTTGCTGCCATGGGGATTGCCATGCCCGGAGCCTTGGCGGCTAAACTGGTTTATCCTGACCGTAAGGTAGTTGCTGTTACTGGCGATGGTGGTTTTATGATGAATTGCCAGGAACTAGAGACGGCGCTACGGGTTGGTACACCTTTTGTGACCTTGATTTTCAATGACGGTGCCTATGGCTTGATTGAGTGGAAGCAGCATAATCAATTTGGTGAATCAGCCTTTGTCCACTTTGGTAATCCGGATTTTGTGAAATTTGCCGAAAGTATGGGCTTAAAAGGCTATCGCGTGGGTTCAGTTGATGAGTTTATTCCTACTCTGAAAACTGCCCTGGCTCAAGATGTCCCCACTGTGATTGACTGCCCCGTAGACTATGGTGAAAACCTCCGTTTCACCCAAAAGACCGGAGATTTGCATTGCAAACTGTATGAATAGCTAGCTAGTTTTTGCAGTTAGTAATTAGCTGAAATTGCAGGTAAATTTGCGCAGATTTTTCATGTTTTGACCTCAGAAATACTCAATTTTTTCAATAGTTAAACCGTTGAAAAAGCAGTATTCTAATCATGGAAAACTCAAGAGAATATCGATGAGAACCATCATCAACCAACAGCCAATTGCTAACTGTTAATGAAAATCGCGACTTGGAACGTTAACTCAATTCGTAGCCGCCAAGAGCAGGTGATCAATTGGTTACAAGAAACCAAAGTAGATGTGCTTTGTCTGCAAGAAACTAAGGTGGTGGATGCCGACTTTCCGCGATCGCCTTTTGAAGAATTGGGTTATCATCTCTACGTTTCTGGGCAAAAATCCTACAATGGTGTTGCCATCTTAACGCTGTTACCAGCAGAGGAAGTCAGTACTGGCTTTGCTTCTGTATTACCCGTTGACATGGTGGGGGATTTTGATGATCAGAAGCGAATAATTACCGCTGTTGTGGACGGCATCCGTATTGTTAATCTCTATGTCCCTAACGGTGCCACTCTGGGGAGCGATAAGTATAACTACAAGCTCCTTTGGCTCAAGTTACTGCGGCAATATCTGCAATCCCTCTTGGCAGAAGAACCCCACGAACTATCTGTTTGTGGGGATTTTAATATTGCCTTAGAAGATCGAGATATCCATAATCCCCAGGGCAAAGAGAACCACGTCATGGCATCACCTAGAGAACGCCAAGCCTTAGGGGAAGTTTTAGACCTAGGTTTAGCGGATGCCTTTCGCAAGTTTACACTAGAGGGAGGTCACTTCAGTTGGTGGGACTATCGCACCCGTGCTTTCAGTGGCAATAGAGGTTGGCGCATTGACCATCATTATCTAACCTCTAATCTCTATGAGCGAGCCATTAGTTGCATAATTGATGTGTCTCCGAGAAAGCTGACTAAACCTAGCGACCACGCCCCAGTTATTGTCGAATTGTCCCCAGGATCATAAATCTTTTGAGAGATTGAGATATGTACTTAGTTACCGGAGCAACAGGACAAATCGGACGCCGTGTGATTCGTGTCCTACGAGAGCGAGAACTTCCGGTGCGAGCTTTTGCTCGCCTGATGTCTCGCTACGGAGAGCTAGAAAACCGGGGTGCCGAGATTTTTATCGGTGACTTACGGCAAGACAAAGATATCCAGAAAGCCTGCCGAGGTGTCAAGTACATTATCAGTAGCCATGGCTCCGGAGGCAATGCTCAAGCACTAGACTACCGAGCCAATATCGAATTAATTGATCAGGCAAAGGAAAACGGCGTTGAACACTTCGTTTTCATCTCTGTACTGGGAGCTGATCGGGGGTATGAAGATGCCCCGACTTTCAAAGCCAAACGAGCGGTAGAAAAGTACTTGCAAAGAAGTGGTCTTAATTACACTATCCTGCGTCCGTCCGGGTTGGCTTCCAATCTTATCCCATTGGCAGAACAATTCCGGCAAACAGGAATTTATTTGCTCAACGGCAATCCTAAAAACCGGACTTCAATTGTCAGTACCGACGATTTAGCACAGATTATCGTCGATTCGATTACCGTCGAAGCTGCACGCAACCAAATCTTTCCTGTGGGAGGATCAGATATTCTCCAGCGCGAAGATATACCCCAAATTTTTGGTCGTATCTTTAATAAAGAGCCGATTATTATCAATCCGCCTTTACTGGTGTTTGATGGCTTAAGGAATGTTTTGGGTTTGGTAAACCCTCAAGCTGGAAAAGGTTTTGGTACTCTGCGTACTTTGCTAGCTAATGAATTTTTCTGCACGTCGGAAGAGATTGCCAATTTGGAGTCGATTTACAACATGAAGCTGGAATCTTTAGAAAATTTCTTGAGGCGCTACTTAGGAACTTGAGTTTCTGATTAAGGATATTTAGGAGTTTAAAAAACCTGCCACTCTTGAAGGCGCATAAAACGCAAGGATGGCAGGTTTCTTTTAAGGTATCAATACAAAGAGTCAAAAACGAAGACTAAATGGTTGAGAACTCGACGGCAAAGATAGCATCGTTGAAGTCTGCGTCACCACCACCGAATAAGTCCTCAGCGGCAAAGGTGTTGGCTCCTTGTAGGAGAAAATGGTCTATTCTGTCTGGGTTAGCATCCTCAAAGGCAAAGAAGGTATAGGGACCGTCATCGCCACCTCCCAATTTACCAAAAGGCTCATCTGCAAAATCCTTCGAGTTGCCATTGGCGACCAGATAGGGAGCTAGGATAGTCCCACCTAGTAATTGCAATTGACCCGTTATGCTCTGGCCATCTGTCAGGCTTACTTCTACCAAACTCCGAGCCAGGGCAACTTGCTGATAACCGGAATCGCCTGGAGCAATGCCCTCAATTGTGCCGTTAGGGTCATCGATTATATACAGGCCAAAGGAATTGTTATAGTCTGCTTCGCTGGTGAGTGTATATTCGGCGAGTAGTTGCTGCCCTGCCTGCTGTCTTAAATCGATCAGTTCTGGCGGATTTCCTCCCTGTAATCCGGTTCCTATAGGAGTTTGACCAGGATCTGTACCGGGATCTGTACCGGGATCTGTACCGGGATCTGTACCAGGATCTGTACCGGGATCTGTACCGGGATCTGGGCCAGGATCTGGTCCGGGAGACGGTTCTGCTCCGGTGACATTGACTGTAACCGTCGCTGTAGCTGTATCAGTGCCATCGCTGACTGTATAGTCAAAGCTGACATCCCCACTGGCTTGATCAGCAACGGGAGTATAGATGATACTAGTGCCATCAGCACTGATTTGGGCAGTACCACTGCTGGGAACGGCTACGTTAGTTAACGTCAGTGTATCTTGCTCTGCATCAGTGTCGTTTGCCAATACACTAACAGTTACTGGTGTGCTGGCATCCGTGGAGGCTATGTCATTCTGAGCCACAGGGGGACTGTTAGGTATTGCCTGGACACCTACATTGACTGTCCCAGTAGCCGTGCCACCGTTGCCGTCATCTACTGTATAAGTGAACGTGTCGTCACCACTGAATGCTGCCGCAGGGGTGTAAGTGATCGTGCTATCAGGATTGAGTACAACAGTACCACCGCCAGTCGTTGGCGAAATTACCTCGGTAACTGCCAGTGTATCCTCGTCAGCATCAGTATCATTTGCCAACAAGTCAGCCGCTGCTAGATCCAGTGGGGTATCTACCGCTGTGGCTAATTGATCATCCGTTGCTACAGGAGGATTGTTGATACGCTGGAAGTTAATAAAGTCTAGTCGCGCTAACTCACCAGCAGGATCGGGAGTTGCAGTAACGGTTATGGTATCTCCGGTGGCAATTGGTATATTTTCCAGTCCGGGAATTAAAAAACCGTCAAGATTACCATCTCCATCCCCATCAACTCCACCGACATAACTATTGGCATCGGCCACTGGTGAAGGCAGATTTTGATTAAAGGCAAAGGTTCCTAAGTCTACTGTACTGCCATCAGCAGCTAACGTCTGAGTAAATGCTAGAGTGGCTACCCCGTCGCTTTCGTCGAAGTAGGCAAGACTAATGCTGTAATTACCCGTCGGTTCACTAAATGTGGTTGTTGCTGTGCCTGGAACAATGTTAGCAGGCGGTATTTGTATAAATGTAACTGGCTGACCATTGATCGTAACAGGAGCAGCGACCTCAAAAGTGGTCAGTGTAAACGCCTGATTGTCTTCAAATTGAAATATTGGCATGATGTTTTATCCGCAAAGACTCCTCGATGACAAGTGCAGGGTACATCTGGCTTTGTCTGGTTATACACAAAAAGGTGCTAACCACATCGCAGCTCTTAAAATTGGCAACATAAAACAAAATTGGCAATGTCCCGATGGGGCAATTTATTTTTTAAATCTTCCGGATTAAACAATGATGGTGAGTAGATGTAAAAAGACATTTGCCAATCTTTCTGATCGGATCGCATATTTTAAGTCAGCTGATATAAAAAGAGACATTCCTCAGATTGGGATTGACTCTAAAGAGCCTGATACCCCACACGATTTTTAGTAGCAAGCAAACCCTGTCAAGAATGTAAGTTCTCGGTTGATTACAAAAGTCTATTTTTTATGGACAGAAACCTTTGTCTGTTGGTTGTTGGAGGGTTCTGACGATTAGTAACCTAGTTATTTACCTGATGATTTACCAGCATGAATAGGTAACCAATCCTTTTAATCTGCATTCCCTCTCCCCAGTTTGGCACCACAAAGAACTACCAGACCAATATATCTTTTTTTTAAAGCTCTGGGAAGAGAATGATCTCTGTGAACATTTTGTCTCAGAGTTTTCTGATAGAGGTCAGCCTGGGGTCGGTCTCAGTAGGGCTGTCGATATTTTACAGCTCGCCACAATAACCCCAACGCTAAAATGACGGTAGGTGTCAGTACGGTAATCAGCGCATTCAGTGAAGTTGCAGCCACTGGTAAGTTTGGTCCAACGTACTTGAGTAAAACTGATATCCCACCTGAGAAAATCAAGACTTTGAGAATAAAGCTTACTTGGGTATCCATAGCACCTCGTCTCCTCCCCAAAGGATATAGCAATCCGGCTTAAGTTGTGAACTTTGAGGAGACTAGGAAGACTAGGAAGATTTTCCTCAGTTTGTTCAATACTGCTGTTAGTTTTGTGAATACTTGAGGATTGCTATCTCAAGATTGGTAGTAACTGCTCGTCCGAAACTCTTTCTACAACTAATCTAGGGCTGATTGGAAAAATTTTATTGTTTAGTAACGATATAAATATGTTGCGACATCGCGATTGGCTGTGCCAGAATTAGTGGCTGATGGTCAAGCAACTATTTCACGGTCAAAAACCCCGGCGCTTGAAGCGTATAGTTAAGTTGCGACATCGCGACTAGCTGTGGCAAAATTAGCGGAGGGCAGTAAAATGTCCGTTCTTCTCAAGAGAAAGGACGCTGAAAATTGGTTCACAAAAAAACAGATGCTAGATATGCCTTAGTAAGAGGCCACATCCCGAAAGTGCTTCAGAAGCGCTTTAGAAACTACTGTGTTGAGAAGGAAATTGACTATTCTCAAGGACTCGAAGATATCTTAACAATATTTTTCCAACTCCTTGACAAAGGCGATATTCCGCATCTTCAAACTATAAGCATAACAATTGCAGACCTCATTAAAGATTGGAATTTGGAGAAGTTAGCTAAATTAAGTGAAGTCAAAATTGAGAACCTACAGGCTATCCGCGCAGGGGAAAGACCCACTAATGACGACTTGATTGGTTTGGGTATTATTCTTTGCAAAGAAGATGGAGAACCTTGGACAACTGACGAATTGATCGAGATTCGCGATCGCACTTTCTACTATTTGCCAGATTTATCCAAGCAGAGAGAATCGCCACCGATTTCTTAAGGAAAAATTTGAGCAGTTCTCAATAGCAACATAAGCATTCCCAGGGGGCAATTTGAGCAGCGACAATCAATCTCAGATTTAGTCTTAGACAATGGATAATTTGTTTTTATCAGGGTGTCAACTGTCAATTACAGCCGACAGCTTCAACATTGAAGCGCCGTCACGTTTTGCCGCTTATGCGCTGAGGCGCTGTGCTTCTGAGTTAGCAGCTTCAGCAAAAAAACTCAAACGCCAAAGGGCAATAGTCTCTTGGCCTGGATGCAATCGCCCTTACCGAATTCCTGTTTCTATACTCAATGAGCATTTTGCCATGACAAGACCACAACCTCAAAACGGAAACTATTTTCTGGGAGCAGACTATCTGCGTATCACAGATTTCATTAAAGAAAAACGTGAACAAGGTTTGATTGTTGTAATTACCTCAATGTGGGACGATGTTTGTTTGCATACCAACGATTTATTGAGACCAGAACGCGCTAACCTAATGCCCCATCAATGGACTGGCTTTAATTTTCGCTATCTGTGGCGTGATAGTCGAGATGACTACAACCAGCTAATTGATAGACTTATTCGAGACCATCATATTCCCCAATACCATTACCGTATGAGACGTCCCGATGGTCGTTTTGCAGAATACGAAACCGATTACTACTTTGTCGAAAATTATTTGAACGTACCCGTTCGGATTGGTGTAAGTCAAGTAGATAACTGGGAACTTTTACCGGAACCTACGCCTAGCTAAGCAGCGCATAATCATGCTGCTGGATCAATTTTTCTGTTAAAACAAGTGAGAGTTGGCAATTGCGTTTAGGTCAACTAGGCAAGTCGTTCACTGCTCCTCAGAGGCGATTAGAAAGTTGCTGCTCTCAGCCTCACTATTTGCCATACCAAATTGCCCTGAATTTTGGCAGATTTAAGCCTACTTAACTCAATCACATTGTCTGACCACTAGCTCTCTTCCACTAAGACTAAATGAGGGAATTTTCTCCGAGATAGTCGAAATCAGTGTCAGTGAACTTAGCTACCGTCAATCCTTACAGAGGAGTAACTTCTACGCTTAAGTGTCTGAGTCTTCCTCTTTTACCCCTTGGTGCTTGCGAGTTGTGCTAAGTAAATATCGCAAGAATGGTTGTTAGGTAGTGGAGAGTAGAAACCTTATTATTCTTACTGCTTACTACCTACGGCCTTTTACCTAAGCCTTGGATATAGGAAATTAAGCACCATTTCATATCAGCAAAACTTTGTGGCTTTCGCCATGCAGGAAACTGCTGCCTTTTTTTTATAAACTTACTTACAAAGCAACGTAATCATGCCAAAAAACTCAAGAGATTCGATGTCTTCCCCCCAATCATTTGAAGAAAACTCTAGCTGTCCAATTGATTGTCCCAACCGACGTTCTCAAGATAGACAGCCCGTTTTAGGAGCAGGGTATATTTTCTCTCTTATTGTTGCTACGCTTCTGGCATTTCAGTCACTTGACGCTTCCTATAAACGGGTTAATGGAGAAGAGGATATTGTTTTTGCCACGAAGTCTCCCCCTTCGACTGTCTTAGTAATTGGATTAACTTTAATCGGATTGGGACTAGGTATTGAAATAGATAAATCAATTATTTCGCTAAACCCCAAAGAATTGATTAGAGGAATAGTTGATTATTCTCAAGAAGAAGATGAAAAATAAACTACACTTACTGACAAAAGAGTTCAATTTTTATAAGCTTGTCAGTAGTTCGCTTAACCCTGCACAGTCTCTATTCTCCTATATAACAATTCAAAGGCACATTCCTTAAGCATCATTTAGTTTCTACAGCTATGTTGTGCTAAATCTTTGATTGATTCTTCTCAGGTAGACAAGGTAAAGAAATTATAACCTACCTGTTATCACCACATGAACTTGCCAAAAATGATCTAGCAATGAGCCTAATTTTGCTCTAGATAAGACCTGAAACTATTATTTCAGCTTCACGCCAGTTTGCTTATTTTTCAGGAATAACCATGAACATACCACTAAAAACAACCATAATGGTACGTACCAAATACAATCTTTTGGAACGATGGAATCATCTTATCAAAGAATGGTTCGATCTCGTACTAAGGCAAAAGAAAGGGTGGTTACCTAAACAGACGATTCTCAACCAGCGTCCAGGAAAAGGATGCATTTTGCTACAGCTAGAAAGAAACACACCGGGAGCTATTAGTACATGGCGATTTAATTGCGAGTTACTCAGAGAACAATCGTTATTACTGACTTTAGATAATATTGTTGATCTAGAAAGACACTTCCAAAGAGCCAACCGACAAACAGATCCGACTAACACGACAAGAGAAGTAGTAAACTTACCAACAAGATTGACATCTCACCGAATCGGAATCAGTTTAGTTTATCCCCTCAAGCGTACTGAGTTTATTGGTGTATGGGATATCAATCTTATCGATCAGTGGGCTACTGTACATGCCGAAGATTATAAGGCGGAAAAAATTATCTTATATATCGCTCTTCGAGTACTCAGTTCCTATGAAATAATACCCGATTTTTTTGAGCAGGAAATTAGATCGAAGCACTGGTGGGAACAGCGCTTACTACGTCTGTGCGCAGGTGAGTTTGCTATCACCCACAAAATTAACCTGCTCTTTTGTTCAGAGATTAACAGCTTTGTTGACTAGCGAGAAGACTCAGATTTGGCAAGTAATATCTTAATCTTTACTTCTTTTCTTGATGGGTCAAAGGATTTAACTTATCCCAAAAATTAAGTTAATTGTCTGGCGACAATTCTTCAAATGTCATCTACTTTTAGTAAAAATTGGCAACATTATGAAACTACAAGATTTGCTCAAAAATAACCAGCAAAGCAGCATAGTAGTGATGCCTCAGGCGATTCACTTCGCTACCATTGCTTCTGACAGAGAACTCGCTACCCAGATCCAGATTCGTCTCATCGATTTAGGACTACTGGAGCCGCCAGCTGACGGTAAATTCGGTCCAATTTCTACCGCAGCACTTAAAAGATTTCAAATTCTAATGCAATGTAACGAGCCAGAATATCTTGGAGCAGAAACCGCCGAAAAATTGATTGAAACTAAGTTAGAAGATTTGCCCACTCCTGTACTTAATTTAGGCAATAATTTGGCGAGTCGTATTGTTAGCTATATGCAGCAAAAAGGTTACCAAATTTTTGGTGGGAGTGGGAAGTACAACATTGTCTACGTCGAAGGAATCAATGCTGATGGCTCGCTGAACAATGACGCTTCTAACCAGTTTAATGACCGACGGATGGTGCTGCAAATTCTCGATGGGACTCCTAAAATAGTGGGTAACTGGGAAGCTACTACTGAACCAGGAAGACATTACACCATGCATCCAATGAGTGCCAAAGGTGCAGCCAGAATCAAATTTGGGCAGTACCAAGCTTGGCGGGTGGGAACTCACGGAAACTCAGAACCCCATGAAGCACTAGTCCAAAGTGGTAGTGAAGTTACTGTCCACCGAGACTTAAACCAAGATTTCGTACGCACCAACGACAAAATTGATACAGGCTACTTTGGTATTAATCAACACTTTGGTTACGATTTTCCCAGTAACAACATCTACAAGGCAAGTGCCGGTTGCTTAGTGGGGCGTACTCGTCAAGGACACCGGGAGTTTATGGAAGTAATTAAACAGGATCAAAGGTATCAGCTCAACAAAGGTTATAGCTTCTATACAACAATTATCCCTGGAGACGATCTCTGGAAAAGTTAGTTAAAACTGCTCTCCTGAGTCTCTAAGAGAAGCCAGTATTCTATTACTAACCAAGAACCGAAGATGACAGCAATCGAGCTAATGATCTTTCTGGGTAAAGGTATTGCGTTTCGAGGTGAAGGCGGTAGGATTGCTAGTATGAGCAGATCTTTTGGCACGGTGCAATTGGTCTATGGCAGATTCTCCCACTGACATGATCATTATTGGCGCGGGCATCGCTGGATTAGCGGCAGGTTGCTATGCTCAGATGAATGGCTATCGCACTCGAATTTTTGAGCTACATAACCAACCCGGAGGTCTGTGCACCGCCTGGGAACGCAGGGGATATATCTTTGACGGCTGTATTCACTATCTGTTCGGTTCTGCTCCAGGACAGCCATTTTACAATCTGTGGCAAGAGTTAGGAGCAATTCAAGGACGGCAGTTTGTCCATCATGAGGAGCTGATGCGCCTCACTGAGCCAAGTGGCAAAACCTTGATTGTCTACAGCGATCCAGATCGATTAGAAGCACATCTTACAGCGATCTCGCCTAGCGATCGCAGACTCATTCATGCCTTCTGTGCTGGTATTCGAGAATTCACTAACTTTGATCTATCCTTGCTTCAGCAGAAACCAAAAGTTCTGATGAGTCCCCTTGATTGGGTTCACCTTAGTCTGAAGGTTCTGCCATTTCTTTGCCCTCTGGCACGATGGGGGACACTCTCTGCTCAAGAATTTGCCAATTATTTCAAGTCTCCTTTTTTGCGTCGGGCTATCCCCCAGATGTTCGCCTGGTCAAGTATTCCGGTTATGGTTGGCATGTCACTACTGGCCTATATGCATAATCAAAATGCCGGTTTTCCGATCGGTGGATCGCTGACTTTTGCCCGTGCCATAGAGCAACGCTATCGGCAGCTAGGTGGCACCATTGATTACGAAGCACAAGTGGAACGCATCCTGGTGCAGCGCAACCGTGCCATTGGCGTTCGGTTGTATAGCAATGAGGAGTATTTCGCCAAGCGCGTGATCTCTGCCTGTGATGGACGCAGTACTATTTTCAATATGCTGGGAGGGCAGTACAGTACTCCCCGCATTAAACGCTGCTACAACGGTCACTTACCTGTACACTCTCAATTGCAAGTGTCTTTGGGAGTAAACCGGAACCTATCCCATCAGCCCCATTGGGTCACGTACTTGCTGAACAAACCTGTTATCGTTGCTGGGGAAAAGCGCTACGAGATCAGTGTTAAGCACTATTGTTTTGATCCCTCCCTGGCTCCAGCAGGTAAATCAGTTGTGGTCGTCATGTTGACTACGCCCTACCAATACTGGCAGCGTATTTATGGACGTTCTATCTATAACGCTGAGCAAATCCAAGAATCCGGCATTTTGATTGATCGATTGGAGCAGGTTTATCCCGGTATCAAAGCAGACATTGAGTTTGTTGATGTCGCAACGCCTCTCAGCTATGAGCGCTATACGGGAAACTGGCAGGGATCGAGCTGTGGTTGGCTACTGACTAAACAGACACTGCCGCTGATGATCAACGGTTTACGAAAGACGCTACCGGGACTCCGTAATTTTTATCTGATTGGTCAGTGGGTTCAACCTGGGGGCAGTCTACCCGTCGTGGCGATGTCGGGTCGCAATATCGTTCAGCAAATTTGTCACGAAGATCGAAAAGTATTCAGGGCTACGTTGCCTGAGTAGCCAGTTCTGAGATGTTTCTGAGACAGAAATTAGCAGTTCTCATCTCTCACAACAATCCCCGATAATGAATAAACACTAAAATAGCTGCCCAAGAACCCAACGCAACTTTTATGGCAACCAAAATATTCAGCAAGGGAATTACCCCGCCGCTAATCAGTGTACCCAACTCTCCCTGGGGTAACTCATATCCGGCTAGAGTGATAACCGACAGGACAATGAAAATCAGAACTGACACCTTCTCCCATCTAGAGGCATTCCAGCGCTTGTAGATTTCCTGCATCCACTCCGATGATGAGGTAATCGCCACCAATCCGATCGCCGTTCCGCCTGCTACCCCAGCCGCAAAACCACCGCCCGGACTCAGATGCCCCCGAATCGCCAGTTCAATACCCACCAATGCGGCAATGGTCGCTCCCAGACGCGCCATTACAATCGATGGTTCATCGGTAAACTGATAGATTGTGCAGAACGGTCGTTCATCAGCTAGCAGAAACTTAGCCCCCATGACCGAGATCGTAAATACGACCACTTCAAAGATCGTGTCATACAAGCGATTCCTGAGAATGATACCCGTAACTGCATTAGGCACCCCACTATCTTCTACAACTGCTTCCACAATTGAGAACGATAAGTCTGGTGCCGGATTGGGCATGATCAGGAACTTGACGAACAGTGCTACCCCGGCTGCAATATAAACCCATTTCATTTATGTTTCTCCCCTGAGTCTGATGCATTGACGTAGGCTAGGCTTGTTGCTGGTGACGCAAGTTCGGTTCGCATGATGTCATAGAGGCGTTGAACCCTAGTTGTGGTGTGATAAGGTTCCTGTTCGTCCTGACTCACTACAGAGTCTTGATTATGGACGCTATCGCGTCCCGCTTCGCTATCGTAGTCTCGTCTGGCACAGGCCGCATGAACTTCTTTGTCCATCAGCGCTCGATACAAAGCTTGCCTGTTTGTGTACGGGACTACCTCAACACGCATATAGTGTTTGTGAAAAATTGAACGCATGTCATCCATCAGTTGCTGAAAATGGTCACATTCCTGCCAAGTCGCTATACTCACAGCTTTGCCGTCTGGTAGGGGTTCGTCATCTGTATTGATCGCATTGATCGCCCCCTCTTCAAGTACACCCAGACGCATCACTAGTGATGAACGCACTGCGATCGCATAAAGCGTAATCGCCAGCAGAGTCCCCATCAATGCTTGGGTCAATGCAACATCCGCCGCCCCCAAAACCGCAAATACCAATGCCGCTACTGCTCCCAATATTCCCTGGATTACCAAGGCATGGTAGGGATTGGTCTGAAGTATAAGCATGAGCGCAGACAACGGTAGCAGGGCGGTTATGACATAGATATAGCTATCATTCATCGTTCCCTCCCGTGCTGGAAGAGTATGCCAATACATACCCCAGCACTGTATTCCAGATTGCTAAGGTGATGATGCCCAGGACAAGTAGCGGCCATTCGCTGGGTATTTTCAGGAGCAGTCCGACGATGATGAGCATACTCCCAAGCGTATCTGCAACCGAAAGAGTATGCAGTTTGAATAATACCGAGCGATGACCGATTAGGGGAAAGGTTCCCCAAAACCAGAAGAAAATTCCTATACCTATGCAGATATAACTCAGTGTGTCGATCATAGTTCGTTGATTCGTTTCAGGACTTGTGCCAACAACATTAATCCGGCATTACCTACACTTAGGATGATTATCCCTGTAACACCGAGCATCCAATCATCCCGTAAGACGGATACGACTAGAATCATGATTGATGTTTTGGTGGCGATACTTGAAAATGCCAACATCTTCTGCCAGATATTCTCATCTTGCCAAGCCTCGTACATAGGTATGAGCAGAGCCAGAATCATTGCAATCAGCGCCAAGTTCATGCCTTTTTCCTCCGTCGCACCCAATGGACTTCGTACCAGCCATTTTCGTGGTATTTCAAAACAATGGTCTTGGGCGTAAAGGTGATTAGAAATATATCCAGGAAGATCAGTCCGGGTGTCCGTCTGGCTTTGACTCGTTCCATCGTCACATCCTCGTGATTATGGGGACGGAAGATGATTTCAAATGCCTCCATATACGCCTGGGGAATTGCCACTATGACCTCACCCAACACACGCAGCCAATCCTTTAATGCTTCCGGGGTTTTCGGACGTCCTGGTAATAGGAGTGCGACGACTATACCGATGATGATATTTGGCACACTCAGACTACCGGTGAGCAAAAACCAGATGACCAGTCGCAATATCAGATTCAAATGTCCAATCATGCCATCACCATCCAGAAGAGAAGGAGCAACATTAGACTCATGCCACCGATCAGATGCTCAAATTCCTCCACAACACGGGGCAGCTTGATTACGGATCGTTTAAAAATCAACAGATATGCCGACCAGCCCAAGCCGATAGTTACGAGTGGTTTCACGATATTCTTCAGGGTATAAGCTTCGTAGTAGGCAATGTTTGCGACAAACAAGCCCACGAGCAACACAATCACTGCTGGCCAGAAACCGGGCTTGACTGCTTCCTCGCCGTCTGCTTTATGGGGCAAGAATATAAATTTGGCAAACGAGATTGCTGTTCCCAAAGCCGCAATGTTCATGGCAATTGTTTGCCAGGGCAGAAAATTCTTCGCCGTTAATACCTTGGCTCCAAAGCCAGACAATAAGGGAAAGCCTGAGATCGAGAAGCTAGCGATGACTAGAGCAATCCAGACCGTTGTTTTGATCGGTCTGTGTTGCAGTTCCTTAAAGTTGCGGCTCGGTAAAGCACCCGCAATCAGGAAGAGTACTGATTTGACCAGTCCGTGAGTCAGTGCATAAAAGCCACCTACGCCTGGGGCCGCCAGGACAAAGCCCAACTGCGAAACCGTATGAAACGCCAGCATCCGCTTGGTATCTTTTTCAAAGACGGCATAGAACACGCCCAGCAGCGCTGTTCCCACTCCAAACAGCCGGATGAGCGGATCGAGTTCCTCCACCATCAGCGCACAACGCGCTAGCGGATAGACTCCAGCTTTGACCACAACTCCCGACAGCAATGCCGATACTGGCGTCTCTGATTCAGAGTGGGTTAACGGCAACCACAATCCCGATACAAAGATTCCTCCCTTAACCAAGAGTCCCAGAAAGATCAGGGCAAGTGCCTCCGGCGGTGCTCCACGCAAACTTTCAAAACTAAAGGAATGATTGGTCTGATAGGCTAGCACCGCACCCACCAGATAAAACAGCATTGCCGTATTGCTGATCAACAGATAGCGCAAGGCCACCCAAATTGAGCGATTGGTGCGGGGATAGGCAATCAAGAGAAACGCCGCAATCCCGCTCACCTCTAAAGTCACGTATAAACTGATAAAGTCCGCACAGACAAACGCGGCATTGACGCTGCCATGCAAAATCATTGCTTGTGCATAAAAAAAAGCCGCCTTAGGGCTGTTCCAACAGTAGAGGATGACCGCCAGCGTTACCACCGCATTAGTCACTATAAAGTAGCCACTTAACTGATCGACTACTAATGTGACACCGAAATGATCGAGTAACTCTAATGTCAGGGGCGACTGCTCGACAAATAGCTGCAACGCATATCCAGCCGAAGCAATTGCCGTTAACAGTGCCAGGTATCGGTCAAGTTTGGGGAGCAGATAAATAGTAAACCCCAAAAAAAACGGTAGTGCGATCCATGCGATGGTAATGGTAGTCATGGCGTATTGCTCTTCTCGATCTCGTTGCTTTCCAATGTTGGATTATCTCGTGCCAGCTTCATGACACCGACCAGCATTAAGCACTGAATCGAAAAACCGATTACAATCCCCGTCAATATGACTGCCTGGGGAACTGGATCAGAGTAAGCACCATTGGCAACGTCTGAAACAATGGGTGTGAACAAGCCATCTCGCGATGCGACCAGCACGTAATAGGCGATAACCCCCGTACTCATCACATCCATCGAGATGATCTTCATCACTAGGTTCTTTTTAAGGATGATGCCGAAAAATCCGCACAATATAGTTGCGAATATGCATGCTTCTAACACAGATATGCTGTCCTGTAAAAAGGTGCTAAATCATATATAGCACGTTTTAATAGTGCTAGCCAACCTTGACACTATTGGAAAGTGTCAATACCAATGATAGATTTATGCCACACCAACGGGTTGGTTTGAGCTGGGGAAATGATGATATTGGTCACACACTGAAACCGAATATTTGTAAGAGGTCTAATCATGCCATTACCATCCAGAACAGTAGAATCAACATTAGACTCATCACCCCAATTAGATGCTCCAATTGCTCAAGTACACGGGGCAGCTTGAGTACCACTCGTTGAAAAATCAACAGGTATGCCAACCATCCAACGGCGATGATTGCCAGGGCTTTGGTGATATTTGCCAGGGTATATCCTTCTAAATACATCCCACTTGCGACAATCAACGCACCGAGCAATAGTATTATTGGTATCCAGAAACTGGGTCGAACATCCTTTCCTTTCCCATGGGGCAGAAAGATAAATTTGGCATACACGAGCGCTGTTCCCACCGCCCCAATGTTCATGGCAATCCATTGCCAAGATAAGACATTCTTCAACGTTAATATCTTCGCTCCAAAGCCAACGAACAAGGGAAAGCCTGAAATCGAGAGGCCCGCTATGAGTAGGGCAATCCAGAGTACGGTATTTATCTGCTTATCTTGCAGTTCCTTGAAGTTTCGGCTCGGTAAGTTACCCGCGATCAGGAATAGCGACGATTTAGCCAGTCCATGGGCTAGAGCAAAAAAGCCTCCCACCATCGGTGCAGCGAGTATCCAGCCTAATTGTGAAACTGTGCTAAACGCTAGCGTGCGTTTGGTATCTTGTTCAAAAATGGCATAAACTACTCCCAGCAATGCTGTACCAACGCCGAATATCCTAACAATGGGATCGATCTCCTCGACCATCAAAGCACAGCGCACCAGGGGAAACACGCCTGTTTTGACCACAACCCCCGATAGCATTGCTGAAACTGGCGTTTCGGATTCTGAGTGGGTTAATGGCAACCACAATCCCGATACAAAAACGCCTCCCTTACTCAGGAGTCCCAAAACAATCAGGGCAACTGCTTCGGTGGGTGCTGAACTTAAACCCGTAAACGCAAAGGAATGATTTGCCTGATAAACCAATACCGCACCAACTAGGTAAAACAGCATTGCCACGTTGCTAACAAACAGATAGCGCAAACCTACCCAAATGGATCGGTTAGTTCGGGGATAGGCAATTAAGAGAAATGCCGCAATCCCAATTACCTCTAACGCCACGTATAAGCTGATGAAATCGGCACAAAGAAACGCGGCGTTGACACTGCCGTGTAAAATAATGCTCTGTGTATAAAAGAAAGCCGTCTTATTGGTGTGCCAACAGTAGAGGATAACTGCGGTTGTTACTAAGGCATTGGTCAATATAAAGTAGCTGCTCAATGAGTCAGCTATTAATGTGACGCCGAAATTATCCAATAATTGCAGGGTTAACGGCGATTTAGCCATAAATAGCTGCAACGCATATCCAGCCGAAACTAGGGCTACGCCCAGTGCAAGATATCGGTCAAGTTTGGGGAATAGATAAATGCTGAACCCCACAAAGAACGGTAGTGCGATCCAAGCAAGAGTCAATGTACTCATGGGCTATTGTGCCTCTCAATCTTGCTGCTTTCCAAGGCCGAATGAGTCCGTGCTAGCTTCATCACCAAGTTTTTTTCAGGATGATGCGGAAAAATCCGCACAGTAGGGTTGCCAATAGGCTATGGCTATGGTTCTAGCACGGGTATGCTGTCTTTAAAAAAGGTGCTAAAACATATATAGCACGTTTTAATAGTGCTATAAGATAGTGACACTATTGAAAAGTGTTAATGGAAACAATAGACTCATGCCACACCAACTGGTGGGTTTGAGGCTGGAATCAGGTAGGATAAAACACGCAATAGCCGGATGAGAGAACCGATTCGTGGCAAATCAATGCTTAACCTTCGCCCTGACTCGCCCACCAAGACAGTTGGTCACTTGCCAACTCCTGAAGCGGTTCCGCCTGAAGAGTTCTACACTTGGGAGCGGGACGCTAAAGCCGTGAATCTTTTGGATATATCAGCACCGTTTCAATTGGTTGGACGGCAAGCGCAATTTCAGCGAATCACCCAAGTTTTAGCGCGGGATGGCAACTTGCTGATTGTGGGAGTGCCCGGAAGCGGACGGCGGACTCTGGTACGGCGGGCGGCTCGGGAAGTTGGAGTTAAAATCCTGGAGGTTGACTGCATCCGGGTTACTGATGGTCAGCGTTTCGTGCAACTGCTGTGCGAGAGTATAGACCAGACGTTTCAAAGTGCAACGGCTCAAGCTCTAATTGAAGAGTGGATTGAACGCAAGGCAGGCGAATTATTTTTCCTGAAAGACGAAGAAAGTGGCAGAGTGCGGTTGAAACCTGTTCGGGCACAGAACCAAGAGCAACAATGGAAAGCATTTGAGGGATTACTCAATCTCCTGCAAGAGTTAGCGGAGTCTTCGGGTGAACGGGTGGTGTTGATTTTGGAAAGCTTCCCCCACATCCGTTCTTGGGATCGCCATGGGGTGTGGGAAAAATTTTTGAGGAAACAGATTGAGCCTCAGACTCAGGTGAGTTACGTATTAGTCGCAACGATCGCAGAAATCAGCATTCATCCCGATGAACCGGGCAATAATTTGGAAATCGTGCAGTTAGCGCCTTTAGCGGATGATATTGTTGCCGCTTGGGTAACCGAAGTCTTGCATGCTGAAGATCTGACGTTCGATCCGCGATCGCAAGCGCTGGAACTCTTTGTCAATGCGGTGCAGGGACATTTAGGCGATGCTTCGGCACTCGTGCGACGCCTCAAATCGGTACGAGTTGCTGACGGGTTGATTCGCGATTGGCACGTCCAGCAGGCAATTCAAGAACTGCTGGGGGATTTATCAATGGTCTTTGAGTCATTACTGATGCTGCTTCCAGCTAATCAAGCGCATTTGTTGGAGTCTCTGGCGTTAGACCCTACCGACAAGCCCCAAAGTCGAGATTACATTCACAAGCATTACTTGTCGAGAGGGGGAAGTCTGCAAGGTGCGATCGCGGGGTTGCAACATAAGGGCTTGATTTATGGTTCTGAACAAGGCTATCGATTAGCTTTGCCTCTGTTTGCTTTGTGGCTTTGCCAACGCCTGAGTTGATGGCAAATTCAATAAACCGAAATATGAGAGCAATGGTTTTGCCGAAATGGAGTACTCGCAGTTGTTATAGTGATTCCAAAGCCTTGGAGATGTCATAATGCATTTGACAATTACCGACGACAAAATTGACTTACCTCCAGGTGGAGAAGTAATTCTGCGCCATCAAACCTGGTTGAACTATGAGAAACTATTGGAGAGTCGTCAGGACAAGGCAGCCATCAAGATTTATTTCGACGCAGCCACTCAAGAAATTCGCATCATGGCTCCTTTACCAGGACATGGAAAGAAATCCGATACACTCTCCGATTTGGTAAAGGCTCTTTTGCGATACCAAGGACAAGATTGGGATAGCTTTGATCCGATTACACTGAAACGATTTGACCAAGCAGGACTAGAACCAGATGCTTGCTTTTACATTCAAAACCGCCAAGCTATTTTAGGAAAAGAACGGATAGATTTAGAAATAGATCCACCTCCAGATTTAGCATTAGAAATAGACCTGACTTCATCCACTGAACCTGAAGATTATCAAGCAATTGCTGTTCCCGAACTCTGGATTTATCGGCGAAAAGTACTCTACATCTACTTGTTTGATGGAGAGCAGTATCAAGAAAGCTTTAATAGTTCTACATTCCCTAAAATTCCTGTCAAACAGCTTATCCCCAATTATGTAGAGCGTGCTTGGGAAGCTGGCTCTAGTGTTGCCCTCAAAGAGTTTGAAAAGAAATTGCGAGAACTATAATTAAACTAAAACTAACAGCAGAGCGAGTCTTTAGATGGCTCAAGATGCAAGGCTAATCATCAAATCTTGGTAAATTATTTTCTAAGTTGAGACTCTAGGTAATTGTAGCTGCTTCTTTGATTTTCTTACAGATATCCACTAAGGCTTTATTTTGTTCTGATTGAGTCAGGCTGTCTATTGGCTGACGGGGAGAGTGTGCGGCTTGATATTTTTCAATTTCAGTTTCTTCGTAAGAGCTATAACTAAATGGGATCCAAATAATAGTAAGTCCTTTGCTTTGAGCTACATCTAGTAATGGAGGTAGTTCATTTTTAAAAATAAAGTCTGAGGCTAAAAAGTCAGGACTAACCATTAAGACAGCTACTCTGGCGGCGGCTAAAGCCTTTTCAATCTCTGGTCGCCACTCAGCACCAGACTTAATTTTAGTATCATCCCAGACTTCTAAGGTTTGGTTACGAATCATCGGTTTGAGATGTTTTTGGAGTTGGTTAAGCCATTCTTTATCTTGATGGCTATAGCTGATGAATACTTGGTTTCTAGTGATAGTTTCTGACATAGATGGTTGGAGATGGGAACGCTGTAATGATTCTTCTTTTCTGTGGTCTAATTCCTGTTGTAGAAGGGAAACAGGTTGCTTTAATTCTCTTTCTGATAACTGGGATTGCAGATTCACCTCATCTATTAACCTGCGGACATTTACCATTTGATAGCTATTTTCGCACTCCACCTCGTAACGACCCGCGTCTAGGCGCTTGCGGAGTTTTTCCAAAGAGTAGGAATAAGCTTCCTGACTTACTTTGCACTTCTCACAGTTACAAGGAACTAGGGTGTCATACTCCAACCGTTCATAAGATTTGTGGATTTTTTCTAGTTCGTGGGTGACTACGGCGAGCAGTTCTTTCTTGCGGCTGCCAGTTATTCTGATTTCAATCTTACGTTGATTGTAATGCTCAATTACTTCGGCGTGGGTTTGGTCTTTGTGGAGGACAACACCGCTTCGCCAAACGAGTTTTTGTCCTTCAATCCAAGGGTGTGTTTCTACAATGAAGCGGGTGAGAATTCCCTTGGGCATGAACTCGTATTGATAGCGCAAAATCAGATTATCAGATTCATTCCCATTGTATTCAGGCTGCTCGATTTCCAGCAGTTGCGGGGCAATGTAATTATTGGGATTATTAGGGATAGGGTAGCAGAGTTTGAACCGCATCATTAGTTGCAGTAGTTCATCCCGCATTTCCGAATATTCATCGTCTTGCCAAATATCTTTCAGGTCATCTTGAGTAAAACGGCCGAAATCTTGCTTAACGGCGTTATTATCTAATACTTCATAGACGGCGGTAGTTCCCCATTCTGGTTTGAGGATAACCCAATGTTTCAGTGTGGGATCGTCTTGAAAGTGTAGACAAACGCCGAGGTCGTGTAGATAGCGACTCAGCCGCAGCATATCTGTAGTATCGGTTAAATTGTTAATTCGGCAAAGGGTTTTGTATTGCTCAAGGTTGATGTAGTTGCGGGAGTCGTTTTCTAAGGCAGAACGGACTCTGACCCAGAGTTTAGGTAGAGGAGTGCCGACGTGGGGAAGTTGAGTAATGTATTGTTTAATTTTTTCTTTTATTTCTGGTAAACCGCGATTATCGGCTAAGTTAGTGGCTAGGGATTCTTTTAAGTTGCCAAATTCTCCTCGTAACCGACCCTCGTTTACTTCACACTTACGGTTTTGTTTTTCATTTTTGATAATTAAAGTTGGACTATTATCGCTCAACAGTTCCACTACTTTTAGCCACCAGTAAAAGTCGGTGTTTTCTTTACGAGTATCTGCAACTAAGGCATAGAGGGAACGCTTAGTTAGGAAAAATTGGTGAGTTTGGTGATAGATTTCTTGTCCGCCAAAATCCCAGATATTGACGCGAAAGTTTTCTCCATTGGCTTGGGTAAAATCCCAGCGGATGACATCAATGCCTTCGGTGGATTCTTCGTCTGATTGGAGTCCGTAGGTTTCGTCTTCAATTTTCTTAGCTAAAGAGGTTTTTCCTGCTCCCCCTTCACCAATAATTAAAAATTTTGCTTCGTAGAAGGGTTCAGTTTCTTTGGGATCTTGTACTCGGAAGTAGAAATCGAGGATTTCCTTAACATCGTCCGATTGCAAAATTTCCGGGGGAATGGGAACGGGATTGCCCCTGAGGTCGAGGGATTGTAGGTTAGTCAGTTGGACTATTTCTGCTGGCAGACTACTCAGTTGATTGCCGCTGAGGTAGAGAGATTTTAGGTTAGTCAGTTGTCCTATTTCTGCTGGCAGACTACTCAGTTGATTGCCGCTGAGGTAGAGAGATTTTAGGTTAGTCAGTTGTCCTATTTCTGCTGGCAGACTACTCAGTTGATTGCCGCTGAGGTAGAGAGATTTTAGGTTAGTCAGTTGTCCTATTTCTGCTGGCAGACTACTCAGTTGATTGCCGCTGAGGTAGAGAGATTTTAGGTTAGTCAGTTGTCCTATTTCTGCTGGCAGACTACTCAGTTGATTGCCGCTGAGGTAGAGAGATTTTAGGTTAGTCAGTTGTCCTATTTCTGCTGGCAGACTACTCAGTTGATTGCCGCTGAGGTAGAGAGATTTTAGGTTAGTCAGTTGTCCTATTTCTGCTGGCAGACTACTCAGTTGATTGCCGCTGAGGTAGAGAGATTTTAGGTTAGTCAGTTGTCCTATTTCTGCTGGCAGACTACTCAGTTGATTGCCGCTGAGGTAGAGAGATTTTAGGTTAGTCAGTTGTCCTATTTCTGCTGGCAGACTACTCAGTTGATTGCCGCTGAGGTAGAGAGATTTTAGGTTAGTCAGTTGTCCTATTTCTGCTGGCAGACTACTCAGTTGATTGCCGCTGAGGTAGAGAGATTTTAGGTTAGTCAGTTGTCCTATTTCTGCTGGCAGACTACTCAGTTGATTGCCGCTGAGGTAGAGAGATTTTAGGTTAGTCAGTTGTCCTATTTCTGCTGGCAGACTACTCAGTTTATTGCTGCTTAGGTCGAGTTCCGTTGCTCCCTCCCTCGCCGCCTGTTCAATTACCCGCAGTAGTTTTTCCTCAGTCATCGGTTATCACTGAAGTATTCTTCAATACTCTAGCCAAGTTGAGGGTAGGTGTCGTTAAAACCAGTCAGTAGGCTCACTAATCTGAATATCTTGCTCCCCACCAATGTTGGCTGTATACTTCCCTATCTGGCAAATGTCATCATAGAGATAGCACTAGAGGAAAACATCAGCGCCGCCTTGAAGTTTCACTCCTTGAGAGCTCCGTCCCTAAACTACTAAGTTACATGAAAGAGCTTGAGCCTTCAGAAAATCCCGATCTTGAGCAATTGCAATTATTTATCTACCTTATTCCCGTTATGGGCTTTTTCCCCTCACTGTGGACTTTGTACCGCCGTCAGGGGACTGCCAAACAACAAGCCGTCAGTCGCTTATCAGTTACCTTAGCTTTTGGTTGGCTGCTGGGCTATATTCTATTATCTACAGGGGTGCAAGGTTCGGAGTTCTGGAATATTCGTCTGTTATTCATCAATGGTATGCTCACCTCTGGTTATTTTTTAGTGAGTGTTGGGTTGATGGTGCGTTTGTGGCAACGCAAGCCGCCTAGTCTTCCCGGAATTAGTGGTGTCGCTCAGGGAATTGTGCGCAAGCATTTATCCTAGTTAGGGACTCCAGCTTTTCAACTTTGCCGCTAGGGAGTGAGGCGGCTTTTGCTTAGGGTTTGTTTGACGAATTCCTTAAACTCTATCTAGTATTAGCTCTAGCATTTGCCGGATTTGGGGGCAAACTGTCTGAAAAACTGCTATGAGTGTTTAGGCTAAACACTTAATTTCAGATCAGGGGTGTTAAGCGTTAGTGCATCTGCGAGTTATCTTGAGAGATTCCCGTTTTTAACTACACGTGTGTGAGGAAGGCAAGTGCAAGGTCGAAAAACTTATGAAAAATCCAAGACAGGGCAGAAAAGCGATCACTCTGCAAAAAAAAAGACTGACCCGGCAAAGAAAAAAAATTGGTTTTGGGTATGGATGGGCTTTTCTGGGGTAGCAGTCTTGTCGGCAACGGCAGGAGCTATGCTAGCGGTATCGCTTTCTAGTGTGCCTCTGCTGCAAAGTAGACTGTCTGCTGCTGAAGATGCGTTTTTTTCTAAGACTAAAAGTATTTCCCGCAATAGTCTGCGACTGCCAGAGTTGACTAGACCAGTTAATATTTTGGTTTTAGGAACCAAAGTTCTGACCACTGACTTGTCTCAACCACCCGCTGAAGATCCAGGATACCAAGCTCTGGTCAATTCTTTTGATGGTCTCTCAGACACGATGCTTTTGTTGCGGTTTGACCCAGAGGGAGAAAAGTTAACGGTTCTCTCTTTGCCCCGCGATACTAGAACTAATGTAGATGGAATAGGTCTCACTAAGCTCAATGCGGCTAATTACCATGGCGGGCCTGCACTAACAGCGAAAGCGACAAGTGAACTACTAGGCGGCGTTGGCATTGACCGCTACATCCGGGTAAATGTTCAGGGTGTAGAAAAACTCATAGATGCTTTAGGGGGTGTCACTTTGTACGTCCCTAAGGATATGAAGTACACAGACCACTCTCAGCACCTCTACATTGACCTCAAAGAAGGTAAACAGCACCTCAATGGTGAGCAAGCCATGCAGTTTTTGCGGTTTCGCTATGACCAATATGGTGATGTCGGACGGGTACAACGGCAACAACTGCTGATGAGGGCCTTAACGGAACAGGTACTTAATCCCACGACTTTGGCGCGAGTACCGAAAATTCTCTCGGTAATTCAGTCCCACCTTGACACCAACTTAAGTGTAGAAGAGCTAGTTGCCCTGGTAGGTTTTTCTGTTCAAACAAAGCGCTCGGATATGCAAATGTTGCTGTTACCGGGCGAGTTTAACGGAGATGGGCGTAATGATGTTAGCTACTGGTTGCCTGATCGAAGCCGTATCCGACAGATGATGGCTCAGCACTTTGACCAAGGCTATAGCTACGGTAATCAAGTGGAACCAATATACCAGCGTGTGGCTATTCAAGATAGTACCGGAGAACCAGAGGCAGTCCAAGCTTTAGTCAACATACTCCGGGAGGCTGGCTATCGCAATGTTTATGTGAGCGATGCCTGGAAGGAACCTTTGCGAACTACTCGCATTGTTGCTCAACAAGGAGATGATAGCAGTGCTACTGCCCTCCGTGAATATTTAGGATTTGGAGAAGTCCGTGTTGAGAGTACGGGTTCCCTCTCCTCCGATGTCACAATTCAGTTAGGTCAAGACTGGTTAAGCCAACAAGCTTATTCTGAAAAGCGGTTGAGCAGTTCCTAGGCAATAGTAATGAGTAATAAGTAAGAAAGCCCGAAGGTAAGCGAATGGACGGTAAACCATGCTTTCGATGCTTTCGAGTGGAAGGAAAAGAGAACGTTGACCAGAATATTAGTAAAAACACCTAAGTAGGCGGGCGAAATTAAACGTAAAGATGGTAATTATTGCCTAGTGAGCGCTTTAGCTCTCAAGTAAGGGTTTCAAATCGCTAAAGCGCTTACTAAAAACGTCAGTTTATTTATTACCTATTACCTATTACTTTCTCTCCCCCTGCCTCACTAATCCCTAACGTTTCTTGGGACGCCCTAGAGTAGTGATATAAAGAACTGCCTCATCTATGGGGATGCCCAAAACTTCATTTACTTGGTCATCAAAAAAACCCGCAATACCACTCACCCCTAAACTCAGATGGGTCGCTGCTAAATTAAGGCGTTGCCCCAGATGACCAGCATCCATGTGAAGATAGCGGTAGGCGCGATCGCCAAGTTTTTCCACGGCTTTGTTTAAGTCAGCAGTATGAAATACGATCGCCCCAGCATCTCTACCTAACTCTTGCCAAAGACACAAGTAATGCAATTCTCGTCGGAAGTTTTTAAACCGAATCTGCCGTAACTCTTGAGCTGTGGGTGCATAGTAATAGCAGCCTTCTTCTAAGTCTGTTACTCCAGAAACCGCCACAAAAGTTTCAATCAAACTCAGATCAAAATAATCTGGTGAACCATCTAGCCCTTGCTCAACGTAGTGCTGGGGTTGGTAAGTGAAATCCAGTAGGGCTTTAAGTTCTGCTAATGTTAGATTTTCTCCATTGTAAGCACGGGTGGAACGCCTTACGATAATCGTGTCTTCTAATGGCTTTAGAGGCAATCCTGTGTTGGTTATCTTACTCCAATCAATCGGTTGAGTAACCGTTGAAACTTTGGTGCAGAAGGGAAAGTTATACTTATCTTCTAATTCTCCCTCTTTTGCCTTAGAGCTTGACTTTTCCTGCTGCCAATTTTCGTCTTCATCCTCTATTTCTGTGGCACGGTGCAAGTAACCCAGCAACTCTCCGTCAGGAACTTCTGGATATTCAGTTTGAGTTGCAGAAGGCAAAATATTTAGGGTATTAGGCAGATTTTTTTGTCCGCTTAGCTGGTCTACTAAGGGAATCACGCTGATTGCACCTTCGATTTCTGACTCAACATAGAGCAGATTATTAACCTTCTCATCCGCAAAGCCACCAATCAGATGAGGTCGGTAGTTAGCGATCGCACCAGCTAGTTCAATGTTGCCGAGTAGATGACCAGTGTCTAGAAAAATTCTTCGGTATGCTCGGTCTTCATAGCGCCAGGCCGAGCGGTAAAAGACCGCTGTAGTTACAATTGCCAGTTCAGTATACTCTAAGACTGGGTGCCTGAAACAGGCTTCTTGCAAAGCGTTCCACACCTGATTTTCCCAAAAATGCACCAGTGAATGGTTACGACACTGATAGTTATATAGTCCTGCTGGCAGTATGGGGGTGCCACGAGAAATTAAATACACTTCAGCGGGGTATAGTCCCCCGGCAGAAGGCGCTGCCCTTAGATACACTGGTGAACCCATTGCTGTGGCCATCTTGGCGGTCAAGCCATAGCTTAAAAAAAGTAGCTTTGATAGCCGCTGCCATTCCTTACCAGATTCATCGGGAAACACGGAAGGGTCTTCTCTCAAGTAGGGCTTCAGGTCGAAGTTGGCTCCGACTTTGTACTCTTTAAAAGGTACGGGCTGACTCTCCCAGTCTAATCCCTTACTTTTTGAGGTGAGTGTCTCCGGATCGTATTTGGTGCGCTCGTGGTAGTGCTGAGCAATTGATACTTGCCGTTCCGACATGGTAGTTTCAAGACCTTTGGAGCTTCAACTCTCATCTTTACACTTAAGAACACCTCCTACTTGCCACAGGACAGAAACGACGATGAGTGCTTCTAGTACTAGACTATAATTTGTTGTCAGATCGCTAACTTAAGAAGTTGGTAATGAGTCACATAAAACTTTAATTGTAAAAATATACCGGAAACAACACCAAGATAAGCTTGAGGCAGTTGATAAATATTAAGAAAAACCAAAGAAAATGTATATTTTGCTACAGCGTTTTAACTTATATGAAAGTACTTGAGTATAAATACGGATTGACATTGCAGTAAAGGAGTAAGGGCAGTAGGCTTCCAGACCACAAGCACATAATGAAGAAAATTCACACAGCAGATTTACTGGCTCAGTACGCCAGCGGCAAAAGAGACTTTAGTTACGTAGACATCAGTGAAGCTCACTTGTTTGAAGCTAAATTACAAGGTATTGACCTTACTGGCAGCAAGCTCAAAAAAACCTACCTGCCCTACTCTAATTTAAGTCAAGCGGAGCTACCAAAAACTCAATTCCAAGCAGCCGAGTTGAGTAATACTCAGCTTTACCAGGCAAATTTATCTGAAGCGGATCTTCAACAAGCAAACCTTTTTCGAGCATCTCTACGTCGTGCTAATCTGCGGGGGGCAAATTTGCAAGGTGCTAATCTACAAGGGGCAGATTTAGCCCATGCTGACCTCAGCAGCGCCAACTTAAATAATGCGAACTTGAAAGGGGCTAACCTGGCAAAAGCAAAATTAAATAAAGCCAATTTGAGCGGTAGCAACTTGTTTCGCGCCCAAAACGCCAACTTGTCTCATGCCTATTTAGACAACTTAACTATTCATCCTGACGGGCATCGAATAGACGACTCTCAATCGGATGAAAGTTTTGCATCAGAAGATGTTTGAGTCTTAGTTTGAGGCGGTTGCTTTTTGAGTTGGATGTAGGCAAACCAAGTTATAGCACCTAACACCAACAGATAGGGACTATAAGCAACAAGCCAAATTGTCAAGCGCAGTAAATCAGAGGTAAATTCACCTACAGATTGAGTTGCGTTTTGCCAAGTGTCGTTAACTTTTGTACCTAGAGGTGCTTGGTTCGTTGTCGTGAAAACAGAGGCTTCTAGCTGCAAGTTGATGGTGGAATAAGCAACTTGGTTAGTTAAGTTTTTTAGTTGTGCATCTATTTGCTCAATAGATTCCCTAACTTTACTTAGCTCTTGGGCAACTTTAAGCACATCCCCGACAGAGCCGGAACGCTCCATAATTTGTAGTAAAGAGCTTTCGGTTTTCCGTAAGTTTCGCAGTCTTGCTTGGACATCGACTAACTGATTGGTAACATCTTCAGCAGTGAGGTTGCGATACTCTACAGTTCCCAGTGTTGCTAGAGCTTCGAGAGTAGTTTCTAGCTTGTCTTGGGGTATGCGAATACGCATTGATGCTGTGTGGCGACGGTTGCTATCTTGGGGTTTATTGTCCTGCAAGCCAAGTAGATCTCCCTGCTGTTGCTTGACTATTTTTGAGGCTTCTTGAAGAGTGTCATCAATGGAATTGACAACCAGGGAAATATCAGCAGTTTTGACAAGTTGAGGGCGAGACTGTGGTACTGGTTCTGAATTTGGTGTAGCTACTTTTGCTACGTTAGCTGGTTCTGCTACTGGTGCGTCGGCTGTCAGTGGTGCTGACAATTGAGCCTTTTCTTGTTGTAGCTGCATTTCACTAGCAGAGTTACAACCAACTAAAAGAATGCTTCCTAGCAGGGGAGTTAGGAATAATGCGGGTTTAATCAAGGAATGATGCGAGCGATTCATCGGACGCCCTCAGCTATATATCGCTAGTATGGCTTAGCAATATGTCGGACTGGGGATAGTTGCAATTTAGGTAACAAAACTAACCGTATTATGGTCACAAGATGACAGGAAGCTGAAGCAGCAACAAACGCTAAATTTATATATGGATATTGCAATAATGATGCTGTCACCAGCAGCAGAAATTATGAACCAAAACATCAAAGAAATTGTAACAAGACAAGCCTTGGCTTGGGAAACTGCTAATGCTAACAAAATTATCGCAGATTTTGCAGAAGATGGTTTATTTGTCACACCTGGTGCTACTTTCCAAGGTAAACAACAAATCAAAGAAGCAGTAGAGAGCTACTTTGCAGAATTTACAGATACTAAGGTAAAAATTAAACGAATTATTAGCAATGGCAATCAAGCAGCCGTTGAGTGGGATTGGAGTGAAAAAAACAAAAAAACGGGTGAGATATCTAGGGCGGAAGATGCAATAATTTTTGAGGTAGCAGGAGGCAAGATAAAATCTTGGCGAGAATATATTGATCAGAAGTCACCAAGCGATTAAAAAAATTGCTTTATTGAAGACTTTTAATTAAGCTGTCTAATTCATATTGCATCTGACTGCGGACTTGTTCATCGCAAGCATCCACATATTCGCGATCGCTGGCAGCAGTGCGTCCGTACTTTTCAAATACAATTGGCGCACAAACACGGGTATGAATCTGCACTGGTAGAGGAATATTCATTAAAGGACCAATTGCTAGTCCCCAAGGCAACCCTAAGTAAATGGGAAACACACCTATTTCTGGGCCTAACCATTGGGGAAAGCCTCGTGGGTTTAATTGTCGTATTTGCTCGTAGATATCTGCTATAACAATCAGGGTATCATGAGCTCCGTGAGAAATAATTGGCACGATGGGCACCTCTTCTCGCAGTGCTAGTTTAATAAATCCCCTGCGCCCTGCAAAATTAATCTGATCTCGCTGGCTATGGAGACGGAACATATCTTGAGCTCCCCCTGGATAGACGAGTACTGCGGCACCTCTTTGGAATGCTGCGATCGCCATTTTCGGGTGAGCTATCACTGCCCCCACTTCGGCAGCTAACTTAGCGGAGACTGGAGATTGCCAAGCAAGGGGATGCATCAGCCCATAAGCAGGGCGTTCATAACCAAAATTACGGAACCAGTCATACATAAACATTGAGGTGTCCGGTGATGCCAAACCCCCATTGTGGGAACCCACGATTAGCACCTTACCTTCAGAAGGCATGTGTTGCCAGCCATCGGTTTGCACACGAAAGTAATTTTGGTAAAACCATTCGATGATGGGGATCCAAGCTTTAATTGCTTCGGGATTTCGTTCGTCTAATGACCAACCATTAAACCGATGCCGAGAGGCTTTACCCTCACGAGAGGGAACACTGGTGAAAAGCTCAAAGGAATTAAACAATGCTTCTGAAGTACTACGAGTAACTATAATTATCCCTCTTAGGATAAGCAGATCTGGAGTTGACTGGCAAACTTGAGCTATATCTCTCAAGCTTTAGTTGCTATTCCTTTATACATGTAGGAAAAAATTTTGGGAGTTTTCGGAACATAAAACTTCTCCAGCTTCACGAGAGGAAAATATTTTTTAATCAACTGTTCAATATTACGATTGAGATGACAACCGTCACCGATAACCTTTTGCACTGGCGTTAAACGGTTTTGCCAAACTTGGACTTGGGGTTCGTTACTTAGTCCATGCTCAATGAAAAAGAATTTGCCTCCCGGCTTGAGGACTCGATAGATTTCTTGAAGGGCTTGCTCTACATTAGCAATGCTGCACAATGTCCAAGTGCTAACAACGCTATCAAAGGTATCATCAGCCATTGGTAAATTTTCTCCATTGAGGACTCGATTATCTACCCTTAGGCTGCAGGCTTGTATCCGTTTTTGTGCTTTAGCGTTCATGCCAGAGTTGGCATCAATTGCCGTTATTTTTTGAAGGTGTTCGGGGTAATAATGGAGATTCAATCCTGTTCCCAAGCCAATTTCTAAGACTTCCCCAGAAACCTCGGATAAAACTTCTTGACGGTATTGAGCAAGGCTCGGATCGGACATACTCCAATCTAGGAGGTTAGGAAGAATAACTTGTGAGTAGAAGCCCATTGATCAACTTTTTAATCAGTAACGCTATTAGCAATCCTCGATGACGCTGGAGAAAACTTAACCACAGATGCACAATAGATAAGATAGGCAGTTTTCAAAATTCGTCTAGGACTGTTATATCAAAGAGTACAACTAAATTATCGCTCATAAATTCGTGCTGTTGATTCACCCAATTGGACGATTAGAAATCGGATGATTGCCCACTTGCAGTTTCAGTTTAGTAAAAATGCTGAGTAAGTGAATTAAAAGCCAAATGCTTCACTAAGTTGATAACTTACTCAAGGTACTTTACTAGTACCTTGTCAACTCTGCCTTAAGCAGTATCTCTTGCCCGAAAAATTTCAGGGAATAGCACTAGTTAATGAGCTGCCAAATCTTAAATTATCAGCAAAGTTCTGGGAGTTTCCTCAGAATGAGTGGCACAAGTAAAGGCTTGCCCCAAGTTTTAGGGTAAGATTAAGGGCTGCAGTCAATCACAACGTTTGCAGCAAGGAGATGTTACTATGGCCCGGATGTTTTACGATTCTGATGCCAACTTAGACCTACTCGCCAGTAAAACTATTGCCATCATCGGCTACGGTTCTCAAGGCCATGCCCATGCTCTTAATCTTAAAGATAGTGGCATGAATGTCATTGTTGGACTTTATCCGGGTAGTAAGTCTGTTGCCAAAGCCGAGGGAGCAGGCTTAAAAGTCCACTCGGTTGCAGAGGCTGCCAAAGCTGCTGATTTGATCATGATTTTATTGCCCGATGAGGTGCAAAAAACCATTTATCAGCAGGAGATTGAGCCAAACTTGAAAGAGGGCAATATCTTAGCCTTTGCCCACGGTTTTAATATTCACTTTGGTCAAGTTATTCCCCCGGCTTCGGTAGATGTGATCATGGTGGCACCCAAGGGGCCAGGACATTTGGTGCGGCGGACTTATGAACAGGGAGAAGGTGTACCCTGCTTGTTTGCTGTCTATCAGGATGCTACAGGTCAAGCACGCGATCGCGCTATGGCTTATGCTAAAGGCGTTGGTGGCACTCGTGCCGGCATCCTGGAAACTAGCTTCCGTGAAGAAACAGAAACCGATTTATTCGGAGAACAAGTAGTATTATGCGGTGGCTTGAGTGCCTTAATTAAAGCTGGTTTTGAAACCCTGGTAGCTGCTGGCTATCAGCCAGAGTTAGCTTATTTTGAGTGCCTCCATGAAGTGAAGCTAATTGTTGACTTGGTAGTGGAAGGTGGATTGGCAAAAATGCGCGATAGCATCTCTAATACTGCTGAGTATGGAGACTATACCCGTGGCCCTCGAATTGTTAATGATCAAACCCGCGCCGAGATGCGTAAAATTCTCAGTGAGATTCAGTCCGGTCAATTTGCCCGAGAATTCGTATTAGAAAACCAGGCAGGTAAACCAGGATTTACCGCGATGCGGCGTCAGGAAGCTGAGCATCCTATTGAGGAAGTGGGTAAGGATTTACGCGCAATGTTTAGTTGGTTGAAGAAAATTTAATCAATTACTATTGGAAGACAAGAAAGAGAACTTTATTCTTAGAAACTAAGCAAAACTGGCTCCCTTGTCTTCTGATACTTTCTTGTTTTTTGTCTGTAAAGACTATCGTTGTAAGCTATCTTTTCCCTTAGTTTAAGCAGATAGAAATTAAGAGTTGCCCAGATTTATTGCCCTTGCTCCTGTTGTTTAATTGCTTCTTCAGTACGCTGATAGGGGTCTTTTGGTTCTCGCTCTGGGAATAAGCCGATTAAGAACTGATTGATACTAGTTCGAGTGTTCTGGCTTACCGTGCCTAGAGGTTCGGGAAGAAGACGATCGCCGATTAAGATAAACAGCAATGCCAGAAACAAAAGCATTGTTACAGTAGTCTTGGGACGCACAACTTTCTCCAATTTGAGGGGACTAACAAGGCTTACTCTGATGTTTTCAGTAGTTTCCCTCAAGCAGATAATCCTCGATTAATTCTTGAGCAACAGTTACAAATTAAACAAAGCTGGGCGTTTATGACTCCAAGGTTGGGCTGCTTCCAACTGAGCAGCTAAGGAAATCAAAGTTGCTTCTGCTGCGGGGCGTCCCACTAACTGTATGCCGACAGGCAAGCCATTGGTATCAAAACCAGTAGGAATCGCGATCGCAGGTAATCCAGAAGCATTAAACGCTGGACAGGGGGCAACCCAAGTAATAATCTTCTGTAAAGTCTCCTCAGGACTCAAATCAGCCCACTCGCCAACACGAATCGTTGAATGCATATAGACGGGCAATACTAAGACATCAAAGACTTCAAAGAAAGCAATAATCTTGCGTGAAATAACTTGCATTTGTTTAACTGCTTGCAAGTATTCCCCAGCAGAACCGCACTGCTGACCAATCCAGCGATTCACTGGCCCCATAGTTTCAGGAGGCAGTCCCGTAGCAGCGACACCTGCCTGCCAAACTTTAACAAAGGGTTCAACCAAGCCCTCGAAATCAGGACAACCAGGTTCGAGAATGTGACCAAATTCCTCTAAACGCCCCGCCGTTTCTCTTACTGCTTGCTGACAGATCTCTGTCGCTTCACCAATTTGAGGAATTGAGGTGGAAAAAGCAATCCGTAATTGTTGAGGTGTTTGACCAGTGGCATCAAGAAAAGACGTTTCTGGGTCAGGCAACCAGTAAGGGTCTCCGGTAATATATCCAGATATTACATCCAAGAAAGCCGCAGCATCAGCAACGGTGCGAGTGAGGGAACCATTAGTAGAAATACCGTTTTGATGGTCACCTACTGGTGCATGAGAAACTCGACCCCGCGATGGTTTAAAGCCTACCAATCCGCAGCAAAAAGCTGGTCCCCGTAAGGAACCACCGCCATCAGAACCCTGAGCAATGGGGCATAAACCTGCTGCTACTGCTGCAGCGGCGCCACCACTGGAACCCCCCGAAGTGTAGTCTAGGTTCCAGGGATTCCGAGTTGGGGGAACTCCAGGTGGTTCGGTGTAGGGCAGAGAACCTATTTCTGAGGTGGCTGTTTTACCAAGAATGACGAACCCAGCCTGCTTAATTTTGCTGACTACGCCGTCATCGTAGTCAAAGATTTTGCCCCTCATTAAGGGTGTTCCATAGGTACAAGGCATCCCTGCTACGGCATTGAGATCTTTAATGGCCGTAGGTATGCCAAAAAATGGTGGCAGTTCAGTAATATCTTGAGTTTGAGCCAGTTGTTGAGTCTTAACTCGCGCATCTGCTAGAGCCATCTCGGCTGCGACGGTGAAGTAACTGCTCAACTGGGAATCCAGCCGATTAATACGCTCAAGGTAAAGTTCTACCAACTCCAGGGGCGACACTTGCTTAGTGCGAATTAACCGCGCTTGTTCTAGAGCTGTCGTGAATGCTAAATCAACTTGATCCATTTTTTGATTCCTGATCAATTATCCGTTGATGATCTAAAGTTTAAAGTTAGGGATACTCAAAGCCCACTTGCTCTCTTTTCGGGGAAGCTTACCAAAACATGTGATTGAGGAAGTAACGTAACGGTTTTGGCTCTGAAGGTTCTTGATAGTCTCCTGGCAAAAGTGCCATTAGTGAATCTTCCAGAGCCTCTACAGCCTCTGCCACAGCTCGTGGTTTCGGTCGCTTTGACCGGGGGAAACGCAACGGTTTACCAAAGCGGATGGTTAGTTTCTTGCGGAAATACAGGTCGTGCACACCAATCAGCGCCACTGGCACAATGGGTACACCGGCACGTAAGGCATAGAGTACGGCACCGCGTGCTAACGGCAATTCTAGTTGACCTTCAATATGACCCAGCTTCCCTTCGGGAAAAATAATAATCCCATCCCCACGGCCAAAAATCGCTTGAGTTGCCCTGTCGATGCGTCGCAGAGTATGTATATCTCCGCCAGTCGGTACATCTTGTTCAACCGCTGCTGCCAAGTCAGCCAGATCTTGGTGTCCTGCCTGAGCCTGTTCAATCACCGCTTTCTCTTCACCCCAGCGGCGTTCTAGGGGAATGACGCCCCCGGAATGGCCGAGGATGCGACGCTTCCACCAGTGGTTATACAGTGTCCGAGCATCGCCAGGGATGTAATAGTAGGGATGCGCTGGCACCTCCGATAGTATGAGAAACGGGTCGATATGGTTGAGATGGTTGGCTGCCAGCATCGCGGGTTCTTGGGGAATCCGTTCCGGGAACTCGACTCTGACGCAAAACAGGCTGTGCATCAGCGATCGCAGCAGACAGCGACGTAGCCACCCACTAACTCGACGCTCTGAGCCAGCCTCAGCGATCGCATCGGTATTGCTCAGCGCTTCCTCAATCGCTTGGCGCACTCGGCTATCACGTGCTGCGGCTACCCCCTCTTTCACCCGCTCAATTTTGGCTGGTGTAAGTGGCTGTGGGGCATTTTGTTGTATCTGCTCTTCGGGCGATTGGGTACTCATTTGAGCCTGCCTTGGCGGAACTTGCAGCCCATGATCTGGTGGGAGTTTCAGAAAAATCTGGTCGGATCGCTGATATTGGGCTTCTTTTGTAATTGTCTCAACCTAAGATGGCATCTATCGTGGCGGTAAATTTGATAGAACAGTTTCCTTTTTGTCACTGTCTCTTGGTTATTGCTTTAGTTCTCAAACCTTATGCCTTCTGAAATGACGGCTGCTCAGATGAGACATCTTAGTAGACAGTTACCTAACTGGCACAAACATCAGGAAATCTGCTATTTAGTGACCAAATTTTTCCCCATCTTCCGGATAATTACCGGCTTCTCTGTAATAAAGAAATGGTAGATGCACCCTGTATTCATCTTCCCGAGTTACCACAGCTCGGGTTTTTTTTTGCGATAATTTCAGAGGCTGTTGTTAGCTATCTAGTATTTCCTAAACGAGGAAGACAAGGGAGTCTGTATCAGCTGGTTCTGGATACTAAACTTCCTTGTCTTCTAAGTATTGTCTGTTTTTTGTGAGGTGAGCCTGGTACAACAGAAGATACAGCTAGCTTTGACCCTCGTATTGCAGCTTAGAGCGGACGGCTTTTAAAGTTTAGTTCGGTCGGTCAAGATTTCATAGCCATCAGTTGTTACCAATACAGTATGCTCAAACTGGGCTGATAGGGCATTATCTACTGTAACTGCTGTCCACCGGTCAGATAGGGTGCGGGTGAATTTAGATCCGGCATTTAAAATCGGTTCGATTGCTAAAGTCATCCCAGCACGCAGCTTCACATTTGCCATCTCACGAGTACGGAAGTTGAAAACTGATGGTTCTTCGTGTAGGTTTCGCCCCACACCATGACCTGTAAAGTCTTCAACTACACTAAAGCCATTCGCTTTCACATGATCTTCAATTGCACCAGCAATGTCGAGTAAATAAGCGCCGGCTTTGACTTGTTCAATTCCCTTGTAGAGAGTTTCTTCTGCTACTCGAATTAACTTGGCTGCGGCTGGTGTTACTTCCCCAACTGGAATGGTAATGCAAGAGTCACCGTGAAATCCTTGATAGTAAGCACCGGTGTCAACCTTGAGAACATCGCCAGCACGAATTACTTTCTTAGAACTAGGAATACCGTGCACAATTTCCTGATTGATGCTGGAGCAAATAGAAGCTGGAAAGCCGTGGTAACCTTTGAAGCTAGGTGTTGCTCCCATCTCCCTAATACGCTTTTCCGCGTAGGCATCTAAGTCAGCAGTTGTGATCCCTGGTTCAACCCTCTCAGAAATTTCTTTGAGTACTGTGGCAACAATCTTCGCCGCCTGCCGCATAATTTCAACTTCACGCTCAGACTTGATTTCGACACCCCGGCGTTTTTTGATGCGAGGAGTTTCAGCTGGTTTAAAAAGCAGGTTACTCAGAATGTTCATATAAACAGATATCTCAAATTAGTGCCTCACCAGAGATTGAACCCAACTGCCTCAAGGACTCTGCTTTAGCACCTGGTGTTGAGGGTCGTGGACTTCACCAAAATTCCTAAGTAAGCGCCAATCCCTCGGTGAGGTTTCTCTTTAGTGTAAGATACTTTGGCTTATACTATAGCAATCCTAAATAAATTGTAAAAACTGCATATTTGCTCTCTGTAAATCTTGTGCTTATCTGTGGTTAATTTTTTTCACGAGTCATTTAGTTATCGCCCTAGATTACCCTACATTTCATCAAGAAAAGGATAGCTAGAGTAATTTTCTCGTCACCAGATTTCTCTGATAAAATCTCTAGTTTAACTTTCTCCTACTGAGCCGCGATGACAATTTCTCCAGTCATACCTGCTTCTGTATGACCTGGTATAGAGCAATGAAGTTTGTAGCTTCCAGGCTTCATCGGTACAAAAACCCACTCGGCTTCTCCTCCAGGCTTCAATTCTAGCTCGTGGATTGCTCCTTTAACTTCTACTTTGCCTGCTTCAACTTTTTGAGTCCAGCTAATATCTGCAAAGTCTTTAGCTGTGAAATAATGTTTTTGGGGACTGGGATTGTCTAATATAAGTTTGTAGCGAATACCGGAAATAAACTCTAATTTGCTGGGAAAAAACTTCAATTTATTAGCACTACTACCGAGGCTGACTTTTACCTCAGTTGCGGGCTGACTGAGTAAATTGCTAGTAGTGTTGAGAGATGGTGCTGCTGTTGCAGAAGCTCCAGAAAATAAACCGATCCAAATTATTAATCCTGATATTAATCCTAGGCAATAATTAATCCGTCGCCGTTGCCAAATATTTTTCCTCAAATTAATTAACTCCATAGCCTTTATGACAAAATTTGGTTATTTTAAAAACTTATTGAGTCTTTCCTAAAACTCGTAAAAACTCTAGGGGCAGTCCATCAGCATCGGCAATAAAAGCCACCTCGTAAACGCGATCGCCAATAATTTGTTGGGTTGGCTTTAAGAGAATTACCAGGGGCTGAAACTGTTCTGGGTTCTGACTTGACGCTTCAGCAAAGCTTTTTTGTAGGGAAGCTAACCAGGTTGGCAAGTCGGTAGAAACATCCGTTAGGTCAAAAGACAAATGGTAGTAACCAACATAGTGTTCATCTCCAAAAGCATCTGGTGCAGGTTTCGGTTCAGGAATTTGGATGAGTTCAATTCTTCCGCCTAGTCCCTCTAGCCAGCAAGCCAGGGTGATACCAGCGGTGAAGCGTTCACAGACAGTAAATCCTAGCTTCTCGTAGAAAGCGATCGCGTGATGAATATTGGCAGTGCGAATCGAAGCGTGATGCATTGCCTCGCACCTTACTCAAATAATCGGAAGTAGGGATAACGTACAGGGATACCCGGTTCTTTTTCTAGGTCGAAGTTAATTACTCCCCAGCAAGGTTCTTCTTCTGCCCCCGGACTAAATTCTACTGGCAAGCCATACAGCCTAGGTCGTACTGGCTCTGAGGAACCGCGCCAAGGAGTGCTACGTTCCAGGTAGGCACTAACTAACTCTCGATAACGATTGGCAATAATTACCCTCGTCGCCCGGTAGCCTTGAGTATATAGTCGGTCTAGGGCTTCGTGAATTTCAAAACGAATGCCGTCAGGATGGGTGTGCTGTCTGTACCACTTACCGTTCCACTGACGCCAGTGACGCCCCGATTGTAAATGAATTAGTTCCCCAGTTTTCGGATCTGCTTCAAAGGCTCCATGGCGGGAACACAGATAGGTGTCAGTCAATGTTAGTGCCGGAATTGACTGACGACAGTGAGGACAATTAATTTCTGGACCAAATATGGGGTACTGCAATGCTGTGTTAATCATTAAGTGCTTATCCGCATCTTTGGCGTGTGCGCTAGTACCTGTGGCTCTATCATTATAGAGTAATGACGATTGCAACCACTCCTTGTTAATTATTCTTGGGAATGGGGAATAAAGGTCTGGTAGCCTGGCGAAAAACTTAGCTAAGTATCAAAGTAAATTATCTATTCGGTCAATATTCTGAGGAGTTAATGTCTTACTGGTCTCCCCCTGATCTTTCTCAAGCTGCTTTTGTTGCCCCGAACGCGACGGTCATGGGTCAGGTATTGCTATCTGCTGGGGTGAGCATCTGGTACGGTGCTGTGGTGCGGGGAGATGTGGAGCGCATTGAAATTGGTGAGCGAACTAATATTCAGGATGGCGCAATTTTGCACGGTGACCCCGGCAAACCTACTATTTTGGAAGATCACGTGACAGTTGGTCATCGAGCTGTCATACATTCGGCTCACATTGAACGAGGAAGCTTGATTGGCATCGGTGCTGTGGTATTAGATGGTGTGCGCGTCGGTTCAGGTAGTATTGTGGGCGCTGGCGCTGTAGTTAGTAGAGATGTTCCGCCTATGTCCTTGGTAGTCGGAGTGCCAGCTAAACGATTGCGGGATATTTCGGAAGCTGAGGCGAGAGAACTACTCGAACATGCGCGGCATTATGAAAAACTGGCTCTAGTTCATGCCGGAAAGGGAACTGATTTAGGCTTTGCCAGGTCTGACTAACTTCTCGCGTCGCAGTTTTGAAGTTTTCTAGCAAACTGTACCAATTTGCTTAAAAATATAAATATGATAAAGCTTCAATAAACTTTAGATATTAAGGGAGACAACAAAAAAATGGATTTTGATTGGCGCGTATTAATAGTTTTGGCTCCTGTCCTCTTGGCAGGCAGCTGGGCAATATTCAATATTGGTGCTGCTGCTTTGAGACAAGTGCAAGGCTTTATGAATAAATCCTGAGCAGCACTGGCAGTAGCAGAAAAGCCAGGTATTGCTCTGATTGTGCAATACCTGGCTTAAACGATTCAGTGGCATGAGTTACTAAGTTCAGTTAGCTTAGTTGCCCCTAATCCCTTCTCCAGTCTGGAGTCGGGATCAAGGGGAGCCATTTTTAAGTTAACTTACGCTCAACCAGCCTTTTCTAACTGATCTAGGCGTAACCAAATATTCGGGGTAGGCACTGCACCAAACTTGACTAGTGCATAGTCACCCTTGGTATCCATAACTTCCCCATTGGTTTCAAATAGATAAGGCGAAAAACGTGAGTCGCTCGCCTGAGCTTCCAGGCTATTTTCCAGCTTTTCTCGAATAGCTCGAACCATAGTCCCTTTTTTGATTGCGTCTGCCATAATTACTGCTCTGGTGTAACTCCTCGAATCCTGTTCATTAGTTTAAGACTAGTTAACAATTAGAAATTAGTAATTAGTTGAGGCAAGAGTCTCTGCTTTCTAGTGCTGGCATTGAGGGCAAAAGTGAGACGAGCGTCCTGCTAACTTAAGACGCTCAATCGGCGTGCTACAAATACGACAGGGTTCTCCCGTGCGACCATATACCCAGGCAACACCACCGTAGTTGCCATTAACACCTAGTACGTTGAGAAAACTACTAAAGGTAGTCCCTCCACTCTCAATACTAGTTTGCAAAACCTTAATGATTGCTCGGTAAAGACCCTCAATCTGCTCTAAATTCAAAACAGCGCCAAGGGTTTCCGGTCTAATACCGCTCAAGAAAAGGGCTTCATCTGCGTAAATATTACCGACTCCTGCCACTATGCCTTGATCGAGGAGTAAGGTTTTAATGGCGCGCTGACGATTTCGGAGTTTTTTGGTGAGGTAATCAGGAGAAAATTCAGCAGAAAATGGTTCGGGTCCAAGTTTTTGGAGACCGGCAATGATGCTTTCTGGTGGCTGTGATGGCGGCACCCACCACATCTTACCAAACGTACGGGTGTCAACAAAGCGCAACTCCCGACTTTGTGTAAAAAACAATCGCACTCGCGTGTGTTTTTGTAGTGGTTCGTCTTGATTGAGCCATAGCAATTGACCAGTCATGCGCAAGTGAACGCCTAACCAACCGGCATCACTCCTATCTGGCGCGGTAAGTTTTGCCAGTAAGTACTTACCACGCCGCTGCCAATCGATGATAGTGACGTTGTTTAGTCCCACTAAAAACTGATCCGCAGAAAAGGGGTAGGCAATGCTACGAGAGAGCAACACTTCCCCACCCCTGATTTCTTGTGCCAGAGTGACTTGATTTAAGCCCAGACGGACTGTTTCAACTTCGGGCAGTTCTGGCACGATTTACCGGGATTCTGTACCTTGGTTGGGGTCGCCTTCGGTCTGTCCCCCAGCTTTTGGCGCTTCACCTGCTTTGGGAGCTTTGGCTTCGAGACCAGTAGTACGAGCTTTAGCAGCAGTTGTCGTTTCCTTGCCCTTAGAAGCAGGAGACTTTTTACCCTTAGGCGCTTCAATCTCTACGAGTTCACCTTCAGCAAAGTTATTGGTATTGATGCCTGAGTAGTTAACCTTATCAAAGCGAACAATTACTGGGTAGATAATACCGCTCTTATCTACAGTAGCGACTGTTCCGACATCCTGATACCAATAGGATTCTTTTCTGAGGACGCGAACTGTTGAACCACGTTGAACCATAAAAGTTTATCCCTTTTGTGCTTGTTTTACAGCGTACTACTCGCGGTGAGTTATCTGTTAAGCCCTGTCTTTAAGTTTTATGAATGTTTACCTATATTGAAACAATAGGAAACATTTTCGAGACAGAGGATTAATCTCTGACTCAACTTTTCCAGTGTACTTTAACGAAATGCGAGGGTCGCTCCCAGAGGTCTGAGGTTGCTGTAATCTCTTCAATTGCCAGGTTAAAAGGGATCGAAGTAGTTAGATATTTTTGAGCCAGACTACCAACATCCGGTGCTATTTGAGTGGCTGTGGCTGTCGCCAAACCCAGACCAAGCATTTGCTCAATCGGTCCCCGTGGCAAAACAAGATGAGCGCCAAATGCCAAGACCGCAGTGAGGAACATTCCGACTGAGAGATTAGTGCCGCAACGCGGATGCACTGCTAAGTCCCATTCTCCGCTGGTGAGGCGTTCTAAAGCAGTAGGTACGGCTCTTTTCAACTCAACCAGCTTTACCTGGCCGTAAAGATAAAAGCCCTCTTCAGTAGATAATCCGCCGATGGCGTCATTGTTTAACTGGCGATTGTTGGGGGAAGATGCCGTGTAACCAAGGCGAGCATTCTCAGCCAGAACCCAAACAGTTGCGTGTTCTAGAGCATGAACCTGACGCAGCATCAGCATTTCTTTTAGCCCTGGAACAAAAGGCAGTTGCTTGAGTAGGTCACTATCCTGCGTAGGTTGCGGTGCAACAAAATCTACGTCCCAGAAATTGCCAGTTTGAGCAGAAGCCGTATTAGTCATGGCAGTACTACTCCAAAAGTGTGATTGATTAACAGAAGTTTTTCAACTTTAACCTTCGTCTGAGTTCAGTTTTGTGAAACTTAGTGAAGCCTCAAGAAAGTAAGCGACGTTTACTCTCTTTTCCTACGAGGGAAAGAGTTTGGGTTGGATCACGAGTTAGTGGATTAAAAGGAGTTTGAGAGAAATTAGAGGAGATGCTTTACCTTTATAGTTTGTTTTTCTTCTTATAACGTCAAGAATTTGTAATAATCAAAGTAATATACTACCATTGCTTTGTTGCCACAATAATCGAGTCAGAAACTAGCCCTTTGCTTTCCACAAATCCAGGCTGGCTCCCACTCCAATCAAAAAAAGGAGTCAAAGTAATGATGACTTATAAAGACAGTCTCAAACCTTGGGCAATTGTCCGTCTACTTCCCTCCGCGCAATGGATGGTTATTGGTCGCTACCGCTCCCGTTCAGATGCTCAATAACATCTCCACAGTTATGCCGTCAGCAAATAGACAAGATTGAGTTTGAGGCCGTGTTTGATCCGCCTAGTTAGGAAACTATTTCATCAGATGGTGCTGGTAAAGCACAGCAGTTAACATCATTGATACAAACTTTGCCCCATCGTAAAGCCCAACGCACTAGTGCCACCCGATTATCTGTAGATGTCTTTGTCAAAATATTGCTGATATGATTATCAACAGTGCGCTTGCTAATTTCTAGCTGCTGGGCAATTGTCTGATTGCTTAAACCAGCGGCTACTAATTCGATAATTTCTACTTCGCGGCCTGAGAGAGACGCGGGTTTGTAAGACTCGCCACCAGTCATAGGTCTTTTGCCCTTGGTATATCTGCGAAAAAAGTAATGCTAACGCTTATAAATATTGTAACTAGTATTTGTACTTATCGGGTACTCAAGCTCAATTTTCGGGGCATCTAGATGAATTGGGATCGTGTACAGAAAACGACTATTAGCAGACTCAACTATTAGCAGGGACAACCATCACTGCTTTGGCATAAATTGTTAAGATCGAGTAATGATTTTCCCATTTTTGAATATTTATTGCGATAAGCTAAAAAGCCAACAGGATAATCAACCCAATAGACTTGTTACACAAATATAAAGAAACCTTAACCCTTACTTATCATTTAAGTAAGGTTTGTGGCACATAGGCTAAAAGCTTAGAGTAAGGAGGTAATTCTTAGTTTTGCGTCCATTGATCGGCAGTTGTGCATTTGAGTTATTGATCAATAAAAACATTAATTAATATTAAAAATAGCTTCTTTGGGCTCAATAGAGATTAGTCCAAAAAAGTCCCACAAAAGTAAGCCACGAAATTATCAAGTTTTGATTTCATCAAGACTCTGCCACTAGTTCCTTCCTGGCGCTTAAAGTTTAGATATAAAGTAAACAGATTGGGTTAGTATGGCTGGAACGGTTAAGCCTCTGGTAGTCTGGAAAAGTCGAGATGTATGTAGCTGTGACTAATCCTCGTGTTCTCTGCCTTGGTGAGATATTATTTGACTGTCTAGCAGATCAGCTGGGAAGATCGCTAGAACAGGTGGAATCCTGGACACCATATCCAGGAGGAGCTCCAGCTAATGTTGCCTGCGCTTTGGTGAAACTGGGTACCCCCGCAGGCTTTATCGGCTGCGTAGGTCAAGATGAACCGGGAAATAACCTGGTGCAACTGTTGCAAGAGGTTGGGGTAGACAGCCAAGGCATCCAGCGCCATGCAACGGCTCCGACTCGGCAGGTTTATGTGGTACGTTCCGACAAGGGTGATCGCGAATTTGCTGGCTTTGGTGAACTAGACACCACACAATTTGCCGATGCCTTTCTCCAGGCATCCCAATTACCAGAATCTTTATTTGTAGATGCTGATTTTTTGGTTTTGGGAACTCTAGAGTTAGCTTATCCCCAAACTCGCAAGGCAATTGCTCAAGCTTTGCAATTGGCAGAGCAGTATGATCTCAAAGTGGTCATGGATATTAACTGGCGTCCGATGTTCTGGCCCGACTCTAATGCGGCACTGCCGTTAATTCAAGAGCATTTAAAGCATGTAGATTTTCTTAAAATCGCCAAGGAAGAAGCCGAGTTACTATTTAATACCGCTGATGCTGGTGCCATTGTCAATAAGCTTGATTCGGTAGAAGGCGTCTTGATTACCGACGGAGATCAAGAAGTTAAATACTGCCTCAATGAATACGAAGATAAGTTACCAGCTTTTTCAGTAGATGTTAAAGATACCACTGGTGCTGGGGATGGCTTTGTTGCCGGTTTTATCCAGCAGCTTTGTCAGCACGGACTAAAGTGTCTGGCTACTGCTGAGTCAACCAGAAATGTGGTTAAATATGCCAGTGCAGTAGGAGCACTGACAACTTTGAAACCAGGAGCAATTGCAGCTCAACCAACAGCAAAAGAGGTAGGAGAATTTCTCAAAGCTTGTCCTTAACTCAACCTCTACTATGGTTGTGCAGAAGTTGTGCAGAAATACTTATGATAATAAAAGTCAGGAGTTTTCTTTATTGGTAAATTTCTGTTTTTTAAGAGCAGTTAAGGTGAATACTCCTCCTACCTCCGAACTTCTGAAAATAGCTACTTTCCTAAGAGTAGTCCGTAAAAAACTATTGTGCTGTTTGGTTATCTGTTAGTGATGGAGTAAAAAATTTTCTCATGTCTGACACAGATTATAACCAGATAAGGTCTTTCAGTCATTTTAGTGATTGGTGCTGGCATCAAGCAAGTCTTTCCCCAGAGGCAAGACTCACCGTCGAAGCATTGTTAGATACAGTTAATACATCTGATTGTGAGACAGCTAATGAGGAACTCTCAAGTCTCACAGAACTTACACTCTACGATGCTCATATCTCTGACTTGAGTCCCCTACAATCTCTCACTAACCTGACTGAGCTTGAGCTTTTTCGTAACGAAGTTTCCGATCTTAGTCCACTACAATCTTTGAGTAGATTAACAACTCTCTCTATAAGTAGCAGTCAAATAAAAGATCTGAGTCCACTGCAATTTTTAACCAATCTAATTGCCCTTTCTGTACACGGCAATCAAATTACTGACCTAGAATCGCTACAATCCCTGACTAAGCTAACTAAATTTGAATTATTTAATAGCCAAATTGCTGAGCTAAAGCCACTGCAATCTCTGGTTAATCTCACTGAGCTGGAATTGGTCAATAATCAAATTGCAAATCTAGCTCCACTGCAATTTTTAATTAACCTAAAGACACTCTGCCTGTTCAACTATCGCGGTTATCAGATAAAGGATATCAGTCTTCTCAAATCGCTGACCAGCCTGACCAACCTTGACCTCTCCCATAACCAAATTAGTGACCTTAGTCCGCTGCAATTTCTAACTAATCTTACTAAACTAAATCTCTCTAATAATCAAATTAGTGACCTTAGTCCGCTGCAATCCTTAACCAAGCTGACTAACCTTTGCCTTGATTGCAATCAAATTGCTGACCTCAAACCACTGCAGTCACTGACGCATCTTTCTGTTCTCCGTCTTGGTAGTAATAAAATTAACGATCTTAGTCCATTAAAAACTCTGACTAACCTCACTTTTCTTTATCTTGACGGTAATCCTATTGATAACCTCAACTCAGTGCAATCTCTGAGCAATCTCACTATTAAAGTCCGAGATCAGGAACCAGTCAATATTAGCTTCGAGAACTGGATTAAGTATATCTTTGATCACTCCGTTACTATTCCAGCTTGGTATCAAGATAGTTATGATGATTGGCTAGTAAGTATGCCGCCAGCAGTCACAGTAAAATATCTCACCAGAACCTTTGAAAATACTAAGGAAATTTGTCAACAATTCTCAGATGCTCAGCTAGAGCAAGGTTTATGCTATCTAGTCAACAATTCTTGCTCAAATCATCTTTTGGCAATCTTAGACCAAAGTGTACCCTGGCCGGACAGACAACGTTGTATCCGCTCAATTTTTACTCTATTTGAACAGTGCTTTGCCAAAAAATGTTCCCCTCAATTGTCCCCTCTCGATCAGCCTTTAGCAGAGCAGGAGCAGGGAGTAGATAGCCACGAGACTAACCCTCTCAACTCTCTATGCTACATGTGGTGGGATATTTTCCCTTACTGGGGAAATCCAGAAGATACCGATCAGCGTTATGTAGATGAGGAATTTTTCCAGGTCATGGAACAGATAATGCATCTTGATGCAGATGCTTGTCGTGAGAGCGCCCTGCATGGATTGGGTCATTGGTGGCATCCAGCCTACGAGAACAAGATAGCAGCAACTATTGAACAATTCTTAGCTAATAATCCCAGTATTCAACCAGAATTGGAGAAATATGCTCTACAAGCGCTAATTGGTCAAGTTCTCTGATGCCTTGACTATCTTCGTAACTAGCAGTCTTGTAGGTAGTTCATTAAATCTTCATAAAAAAAGGGGTGAAACCCCTTAACCCTAATGTAATAATAGGGATACATAGATGCACCCTGATGATTTAGAGAGTAGTAAATGCCGCTCTCTTTTTTATTTCTCTTCAAAAAGAGGTGTAATGTACTCCAAACCTAGTTGCTAACGCAATATAGACGTAGAGTACGCCGCTAGTTTATGAGTAATTTATCTGCTTTCCCCCATTCATCGCCCCCCGACGACCGAACCCTACGACAGCAAATTGCCAGTATAATCGCCGCCGCGCCGCAGCAAAGGATTACTTTTGCTCAGTACATGGACTTGGCACTGTATCACCCGCAGCATGGTTACTACGCTACTAGAGCTACTAACATGGGGTCGAGTGGTGATTTTTTCACATCGTCTCACCTAGGAAGTGACTTTGGTGAATTACTAGCTGAGCAGTTTGCCCAAATGTGGGATATTCTAGAGCGTCCTCAACCCTTTACGCTAGTAGAAATGGGAGCAGGACAAGGTCTCTTGGCAGCAGATATCCTGGTTTACCTGCATCAAAAGCACCCTGATTGCTTTGCTGTTTTGGAATACATTATTGTTGAAAAAGCGGCAGCACTGATTAAGCAACAGCAGCAGTTTCTACAGAAACTGAGGCTACAGCAATTACCTGTGCATTGGTCTTCTTTGGCAGAGATACCCGAAAACTCAATTACTGGTTGTTGTTTCTCAAATGAATTGGTGGACGCCTTACCTGTACATCAATTTGTCCTTGAAGAAGGACAGTTACGGGAAATCTACGTCACCAGAGTAGATGGTACTGGAGATCAAGTTCAGTTTGTAGAAGTCAGCGATACCCCTTCAACACCTCAATTGAGAGAGTATTTAGACTTGGTGGCAATTGATCTGTTTTCTGGTGCTTATCCAGAGGGTTATCGTAGTGAGGTCAATCTAGCCGCATTGGACTGGCTCAAAACTGTAGCTAGTCGGTTGCAGCGAGGGTTTTTGCTAACTATTGATTATGGCTACTCGGCTGATCGCTATTACTTGAGTGCCCGTCATCAGGGGACTTTACAGTGTTATTACCGTCATCGCCACCACGATCAACCCTATTTATTTGTGGGACATCAAGATATTACTACTCATGCCAACTTTACTGCTCTAGAGCGTCAGGGAGAATTATCTGGTTTGCGTAAGGCAGGTTTTACTCAGCAGGGTTTGTTTTTGATGTCATTAGGATTAGGCGATCGCCTTAGTACTCTGGCGACGAGTGGTGAGTCTGGTGGTCAAGCGATCGCTAAGGCGCAAGACTTAATGAGAGTTATGCAGCGTCGCGATGCCCTACACCAGTTGATCGACCCGATGGGACTGGGAAACTTTGGTGTCCTTATTCAGAGTAAGGGTTTGACTGCGCAGCAAGAACAGTTGCCTCTAAAAGGTTTGACTGTGCCGCCGAGAATGTAATTTGCGGCAATCAGTGCTTCTACTGTCCCAAGCAAAATTCACTCCTATAAATAAAAATCCCCGTCCTTAAAGTCATTGCTCTGAGGACGGGGAATTGAACAAATACTGCTCACAAAATTAATCACACTGTTAGTTGATCAAAAAAAGCTTAATTTCACTTATTATTTTTGCTTACAATCCTTTGCTATGTGCTTGCTTATCCTTTTTTAATCTCTTGAGCGATAGATCTTGAACAGCGCCAATTACTTGGCAGTGCTGAGGGCCACCCCATGCGCAGCGCTTCAGGACAGATAGTATGAATTGTTAGCTGACAATCGATTAGCTGGAAGCCTTCTTTTTCTACCTGCTTCATACCTTGCTTCAAAATTGAATCGTTTTTAAATTCAACTGTCTGGTTACACTGAATGCACACCAAATGATGGTGATGATTAGGGAAAGGCTGATTAAGCTCGTAATGCTTATGTCCTTCGGCTAACTCTAGTTCCCGCAGGATACCCATCCGCGACATTAACTTAACGCTGCGGTATATTGTAGACAAGCTAATGGGTTCGTCACGCTGTTGCAAGAGATCATGTAGTTCCTCCGCACTCAAATGATCTCCTCTAGGGAGGTTCTGAAAAACATGCAGAATCGTTTCCCTTTGTGGTGTTAAACGCCAACCTCGGGAATTGAGTTCGGCTTTTAGTGAAGAGGCTGTATAAGAAGCCATAATAACTCTCTCAAAAAAAACCCACTATTGACAATCATAGCTACTTTCGTGTCCTATTTTCAAGAATGCCTGTTAATTGCGAATAAATCGCAAAACATTATTGAGGATTCTTGAAAGCTTGCCCCTGGTCATAAGTCACATCACTGCAGTGAAATTATTTTTAATTAATCTTTTATTTTGTTAAGAAAGAATGCTAAGTATTGCCAGTCTCTGAACTAATGGCAAGTCTCATTCACTCTAAATAGAGTGGCGTATCACTTCAGTTTCTTGCTCTTGAAGCTGGCGGGGGCTGCTGCAAACTACTAATTAGTAAACAGATAATCCCCACATTGATGAAAACATCTGCCAGATTAAACACAGGAAATTGGATAAAGCGAAAATCTAAAAAATCAACAACATAACCAGCAACAAATCTATCAATGCCATTGCCTAGTGCTCCTGCCAAGATGAAGCCATAGCCTAACTGTTCCCAAATATTAAGTCTTGGTCCCAACCAAGCTAAGACAATTAAGCCAAGACTCACGGCTAACGACAGCCAGCGCAACCAGCTTCCTCCTTCACTAAAGAGACTGAAAGCGGCACCAGTGTTGGTTACATAAGTTAGGTGAAATACCTCTGACCAGACTGGTAGAGTCTCTTTAAGTTCAAAATTGATGACCACCAAATATTTAGTTAGTTGATCTAAAATTAGACCAATAACAGCTGCAACCCAAAAAAAGCGGTTTTTCAAATTCATGTTAATTGGTTATTGGTAGTTATTAATTAGCTTGCGGATGGGAAATTATAAATAACTTAATAGAACATTAATTGCCGCAAGACAAATGCCAAAACTGTGACGGCGCAGACAACCACCAATTGGCCAGGCAATGGATAGACAGAGTATTTCATAATTGTCTGGAACAGAGACAATCCTTCAAAACCGGTTCCTTTGAAGGCAAGATGGGAAATAATCAAATAACCTACACCACAAAGATGGATCGTTAGTAAACCACAAATACAGCTCCAGCTCAAAGAATCGAAGCGCCGAGGCATTCTAAAGGCAAGAAAACCACACATCCAGGCACCAGGAATAAAGCCAATCAGGTAACCAAAGCTAGGCTCTTTTAAGTAGCTAATACCACCACCTTGGGTAAAAACAGGCAGAAATGATAACCCTAAGCAAACATAAGCGATTTGAGAAAGGGCACCAGCATTTTTGCCACCTAAACAACCAGCGAGTAGTACAGCCCCGATCTGATAAGTAACGCCTAGTGATACAGTCTGAACACCTTGATCTGACCAATTCCAGGGCGGATTAGTCACAAAGGCTTCCAGAAAAGTGCCGCCGATTGTTAGGAGTAAACCAATTAATGCCCACAGCAGTTCATTGGGAGCAGTCACAGTCATATAGGGGCGACGAGCAAAAAAAAGTATAAGCTAAGCAAAAAAAAGGGTAGGCTAAAAGGTTACCATGGGAGATGGTAGCAACGCCAAATCTAATAAATTAGAAGGTAGTTTCCCCGCACCTTTAACCCAGTTCGGGAGCTTTGCAGAGGAACTTAGCTTTAAGGAAATAAAATGCCTTTAGTAAAGGGTACAATCTCCTAAATTTATTAACCTTGTCTTTACTATTTTGCGCTATCCTGCTAAGGGCCGATCCTTAGAAATCTTTTTAGCTTGGTACCAATGCTTTTCCGTCTGAATTTAATCAATCCAATTCGAATAGTTGCTTCAATTTCTGTGGCAGCTTTGACAGTCAGCCTAGCAGCTTGTGGAGGAAGCGGCGAAGATAATCAAACCGCCGCTACCGGTGATGCTACTCAGAGTGGCGGTCCCGATAAGCTAGCCCTGAGCAGTCCTGTAGACTTAACTGGCGCTGGGGCATCCTTCCCCGCTCCGCTTTACCAACGTTGGTTTGTTGAGGTTAACCAAGAATACCCCGATTTACGAGTTGATTACCAGTCCGTTGGTAGCGGCGCTGGCGTCAAACAGTTTACTGCTGGGACAGTAGACTTTGGAGCTAGTGACGTAGCAATGACCGACGAAGAAATCCAAGCAGTGAGTCGGGGAGTTCACCTGCTGCCAATGACCGCCGGCAGCATTGTACTTGCCTACAACCTTCCTGGAGTAGAAACCGGACTAAAGCTATCACGAGAAGCTTATACGGATATTTTGTTGGGCAAAATCAAGACTTGGAATGACCCAAAGATTGCTGAGGTGAACCCTGGGGTTAATCTGCCTGATTTACCGATCACTGTAGTACACCGTTCTGATGGTAGTGGTACTACAGGCGTCTTCACCAAACATCTCAGTGCGATCAGCCCAGAGTGGAAGCAGAAAGTTGGAGAAGGCAAGACTGTAGAATGGCCAACCGGTGTCGGCGGCAGCAAAAATGACGGTGTTACTGCTCAAATTGCCCAGAATGAAGGAGCAGTCGGTTATGTGGAATATGGCTACGCCAAGAGCAAAAATCTTGCAGTTGCTGCCCTAGAAAATAAATCAGGGAATTTTATTGAGGCTAACGACGAGTCGGCATCGAAAACCCTTGAAGCGGTTGAGCTACCGGAAAATCTACGAGCCTTCATTGAAGATCCCGAAGGAGATCAGTCCTATCCTATCGTCACCTATACTTGGTTGCTAGCCTACGAAAAGTACGACGATCCACAAAAGGCTAAATCCTTAGAAGCAGCGATTGAGTATGGCTTGAATGAAGGTCAAAAACTGGCACCAGAGCTAGGGTATGTTGCCTTACCGATGAACGTCAGAGAAAAAGTTGCCGCTGCTGCTGATGTAATTAGCCCAGACTACAAGATAGAAATCAAATAACTCATTTTGAGTTTCCACAGAATAATCTCGGCTCTCAAGCTTTCTCTTAACTCTAGACTTACAAACGAATAGAGCTGACTGAGTAGCTGTACGTTCGCTCCCACATTCCTTCCTTGCTTTCCCAGCAAATTTAATTATGGAAGCGCAAGCTAACGCCCCTCAAACACAATCTAGAGCCCGTTCCAGCACCGAAAAAAAACTAGACAATGCCTTTTTCTGGCTGACGCGTCTACTGGCATTAGGAGTTGCGGCCCTTTTAGTCTGGATCGCACTCCAGATGGCGTCTAAGGCTATACCTGCCATTGGGGAATATGGTCTAGGATTTATTTTCAACAGTACCTGGAATCCTGTGGAAGACGAATATGGGATACTCCCCATGATCTACGGGACGCTGATGAGCTCATTCCTGGCGCTGCTTCTGGCAGTTCCTCTAGGTCTAGGAACAGCCATCTTCTTGAGTGAAGATTTTCTGCCCCTATCCCTTCGCACAGTATTAGTTTTCTTGGTGCAACTGTTAGCGGCTATTCCTAGTGTGGTCTATGGTCTCTGGGGTATTTTTGTACTTAGTCCCCTAATTAGACCCCTAGGACAATGGTTGCACGACGCCTTTGGTTGGTTTCCCTTCTTTAGCACAGCTCCCGCTAGTAACTCAGGAATGTTGCCAGCAGGAGTGGTGTTGGCAATTATGGTTTTGCCAATTATTACGGCAATTTCCCGTGATTCTCTAGCCGCGCTGCCTCCTGAACTGCGGCAGGCATCCCTCGGTTTAGGAGCAAGTCGCTGGGGAACTGTTTTTAGAGTTCTTGTGCCAGCGGCTTTCTCTGGTATTGTGGGTGGCATTATGCTCGGTCTTGGTCGCGCTATGGGAGAAACCATGGCAGTCACCATGCTAATTGGCAACGCCAATCAACTGAATTTTTCTGTCCTAGCGCCCGGAAATTCCATCGCTTCGTTGTTGGCAAGTCAATTTGCTGAAGCTAGTGGTCTGCAAATTTCTGCTCTGATGTACGCAGGACTGGTTTTGTTTGCCCTTACCCTGATTGTCAATATCTTGGCAGAGCTAGTTGTGCGTCAAGTCAAGAAATTTTAAGTCGCTAATCATTCACCAGAGTCTTGCCCTATGTCAACTAGCGCCTCAGATCGATCCTTTGAAGGAACTAGTTCCTTAAATCTGTCTCGATCAAATAATCTCCGTACTGTGTTAGGTAAATTAATGACGGTGCTGGCAGGAGCCTGTCTAGTAACTGCCCTCATTCCCTTGTTTGCTCTACTCAGCTACGTAACACTCAAAGGATTTAGCCGCCTAAACCTAGACTTGTTTACCAAGCTACCTCCCGCTGCTGGTCAGGAAACAGGTGGAATTGCCAATGCAATAATCGGTACTCTGATTACCGTTGGGATTGCCTCTCTGATTGCTGTTCCCTTTGGTGTCTTGGCGGCAATTTATTTATCAGAGTTCAGTTCCGGACAGTTAGCTCGCTGGATTCGCTTTGCTACTAACGTACTCAGTGGCGTTCCTTCAATCATTGCCGGGATATTTGCCTATGGAATTCTGGTACTCACGACAGGGCAATTCTCGGCAGTAGCAGGAGGAGTTGCACTAGCTGTACTCATGTTACCGACAATTGTTAGAACTGCCGACGAAGGTTTGCAGATTGTGCCGCAAGATGTCAGATGGGCATCAGTGGGACTTGGTGCTTCTGATTACCAAACTGTTTTACAAGTCGTACTCCCGGCTGCTATACCTGCTATTGTCACAGGAGTAACCTTGGCAGTAGCCCGTGCTGCCGGGGAAACAGCTCCTTTGATTTTTACCGCTCTCAATTCTAACTTTTGGCCCCGTGGATTGTGGGATCCAACCCCAACTCTTTCGGTTTTAGTTTATAACTTTGCTACAAGTTTCGATGAAGTTCTTCAGGAGTTTGCTTGGACGGCATCCTTAATTTTGGTGCTCTTGGTGCTACTGACAAGTGTTCTCTCTCGTTGGGCAACCCGTCAGAAAAACTATTAGTAAGATAATCACAAATCTTCTGAGTTGTTCACAAGGAAAAGTCCAATTTTTGTTTGCAGCTGCTAGAAAAATTTACTTAGTTTCTCTTGCCATTTAATTAAGCTCCCAGTTGTACTCCCATGTCTTACCAACAAGTAACCAATCATAATCAGCAGAACGTAGAGCAGACTGAGGCTGTACTGCGTACTGAAAACTTAGATATTTTTTACGGCAGTTTTAAGGCAGTTGAAGGTGTTGCCCTGAACATACCTAAGAACCGCGTTACTGCATTTATCGGTCCCTCTGGCTGTGGTAAAAGTACTCTACTACGTTGCTTTAATCGGCTCAATGATTTAATCAATGGGTTTCATATTGAAGGTAATGTTTATTATCATGACCAAGACATCTACGATAAAGATGTTGATCCTGTAGAAGTAAGGCGACGGATTGGTATGGTCTTCCAAAAGCCCAACCCTTTCCCCAAATCGATTTATGACAATATTGCCTACGGAGCCAGGGTCAATGGTCACAAAGGGGATCTTGATGAACTCGTAGAAAGTTCCTTGCGTAAAGCTGCCCTTTGGGATGAAGTCAAAGATAAACTAAAGGCAAATGGTCTTTCAATATCTGGTGGACAGCAGCAACGTCTGTGTATTGCCCGTGCTATCGCGATTAATCCCGATGTAGTACTAATGGACGAACCTTGTGCTTCCCTTGATCCCATCTCAACCCTCAAGGTTGAAGAATTAATGCATGAACTTAAGGAACAGTACAGCATCGTCATCGTGACCCACAATATGCAGCAAGCAACGCGGGTAGCTGACATGACAGCATTCTTCAATGCCCAGGCGACAGAAACAGGCGGCAAAAAAGGTTACTTAGTCGAGTACAATCGAACCGAAATGATTTTCCAAAACCCCCAGGAGCAAGCCACTAAGGACTACGTAAGTGGACGCTTCGGTTAGATTAGGTTTAGTCGCTTCACTGACAAGATGAAAAGTGCAATAAGAAGGTAAACACCTTCTTTATTTTTGGTTTTCTAACAATTTTACTTTCTATATACTTGCTTCTAGGAGTATATCAATCAGCATAGACCATAATCAATAACCAAGCTTGATCTGCTGTTAAAATCTTATAGCTTGACTAAATTATTTAGTAATTCTTGAAATAACCTGTAGGTAATAGTTTCAGCGGAAAATTAAGTATCGGGGATCGGATTAAGTTATAATACTGAAATTGTGCCTGTTGCAAGTCATATCGTTTACTATGAAGCCCTACATATCACGTCTGATAGCTCTTGTATTAGTTGTTGTCATCGGTCTAATGGGATGTTCCTCCAGTCCAACGGGCTTGACCGGTAACTACCGTGAGGATACTTTTACCTTGTTGCAGAACTTGAGAACAGCCATTGAACTGCCAGAAAGCGCTACAGATCAATCTACAGTTCAGACTCAAGCACGTCAGATAATTAACGACTACGCTTCTCGCTACAGACGCGATAGTTCAGTGGCTAATCTTCCTTCCTTCACCACAATGCGAACGGCATTGAATTCCCTAGCTGGTCACTATAGCTCTTACCCCAACCGCCCCTTACCAGAAAAGTTGAAGAATCGCTTAGAGCAAGAATTTAAGAGTGTAGAACGCGCAGTTCAACGAGGTGCTTAACTTACTAGGTAAGTTTGCTGTACTGCAAAACGGCATAGCAGCGGTTATTCTCACTAAAGGTCGATTTGGATTTATTGGTGAGCAAATAGGTATTGGTTTTCTCGAGGATAGAGTAGAGTCATCTACTCAAGAGTTCCTTGGCAAAGACTGACCCATTCTATCTAGTGAAAAACGCTAGGATACTTTGAGCTGCCCCTGCAGAGTTGCCACTTGGGCAGCATCCTCATTGCTGGGCAATTCTCGCGAAAGCACTAATCAAGAAAACAGCAAGAACACCTGGCTTCTTTACTGAGGATTATTGCTTAAGGGACGGGAAAGGATCATGGTCTAAACAATCAAGGCTAAGCCATTTTTTGTAAACTTTCCTGAAAACTTGGCAAGATTAGTGAAAAAAGAATAGTTGAACGATATTTTTTGGCGTTGCGCACTACCAGTCTGGGAAGACTGAGAACGCCAGTATTACCTTATTTTGTGTGGTATTTGCTTCGCATGTTTAATGGTTTTCTCAAAAGAGCGCGGTCGTGGCAGCGTCTGGATCGTAGCCTGGTAGCAATGCTTTTGACCAGTACTAACTTACTTAGCCAGTGTTTAATAACACAGACAGCTCAGGCTCAAACAAATGCATACTGCCAACTTAACAATGAGGCGATCACTCAAAAAGAAAACTTACGCATTAACTCCTTAAAAGGCAACTCAGATTCTGAGAAAAACTATAAGACCCTTTTAAAGCAGCATGCAGATAGCTTGCAGCAGTGCCGCTCTCGTACCTGGCCGAAAGATCAAGCGATTTGGCTACGTTTATATCCCTGTGATGTGCGTCCTGGATCTCTTGATGCTGTTATGGATCGTCTCGTTAACCTTGGGTACAACCAAGTTTATGTGGAAGCCTTTTTCGATGGTCAGGTGCTATTGCCATTGTCGGAAAACCAGACTCCTTGGCCTTCGGTGGTGAGGACGCCTGGGACGGAGAAAGTCGATTTGTTAGCCCAAGCAATTCAAAAAGGGCATGAGCGGGGTTTGGAGGTTTATGCCTGGGTATTTACCATGAACTTCGGCTACTCCTACGCCCAGCGCTCAGATCGGCAAAGTGTACTAGCCCGTAATGGTAAAGGGCAAACCAGCTTGTCCTTTGTTGAAGATGGCTCTCAAGCTTTCATTGATCCCTACAGCAATCAAGCCAAGTCTGACTACTACAGGCTCGTGGAGGCGGTAGCGAAAAGACGCCCTGACGGAATTTTGTTTGATTACATTCGTTATCCGCGTGGTTCAGGAAGCGATTCGGTTGTCGCCAAGGTCAAGGATTTATGGATTTTTAGCGATGCTTCGAGAGAAGCTCTCTACAACCGTGCTCTTAACAATCAAGGGCGAGAACTCATCAGGCGCTATGTCAGTAAGGGTTCTATTAGCGATGGCGATATTAAAGCAGTTGAAAAGCTTTACCCAGATGAAGGAGTACCTCAATGGCAAGGTCGTACACCCTCTGCCGGAGAGACTGCTGCCTCTTTGCGTTGGCAACTTTGGCAGCTGAGCGTCGCTCATGCCGCCCAAGGCGTTCTAGATTTTTTAGCCTTAGCCACCCTAGCAGCTGAGCGCGGCGGCACAAAAGCGGGAGCGGTATTTTTCCCAGACGGCAATCAAGTTGTTGGTCGAGGTGGGTATGATTCGAGACTACAGCCTTGGGATCATTTTCCTGGTTCCCTTGAGTGGCATCCCATGTCTTACGCCACTTGTGGCAGAACCAGTTGCATCGAAAATTTAGTCAAGCGAGTCGTAGATCGTGCTCCCTCTGGTACGATGGTGGCTCCAGCTATCGCAGGAACTTGGGGCCAACCCATGCGCAATCGTCCCTCCCTAGAAGCCCAGATGCAGGCGTTGCGGCGAGTGGCACCGCAGATTAACTCAGTGAGCCATTTTGCTTATTCTTGGCAAGACCCGGAGTTTGACAAAGCACGCAAGTTCTGTCAGCTACAGTAGCTATTAGCTGCTATTTCCAGATACTATTGATGCAATTAATAGAGATCTCATAACTGCCATTGAGCATTTATGGATTGCTCGGACGTCAGGGCTGATGTGTGATCTGGTTTTCCAATACTGATTAACCTACCACAATCTCAACCCATGCCGTCTAAATTCGAGCCAGTTCAGCCTGCACTCTCACACCTGTCACCTGGGGGCTTTTAATCTTAAAAGATGACCCTGTGATGCGATTGGGTTTAATCTAGCAACACCAATTTTTCTAAACCACCACAAAATTAACTAACTTCCCAGGCACTACAATCACCTTTTTAACCTCTTTTCCTTCGATATAGCGCTTAGCCACCTCAGATTCCCTGGCATACTCCTCCAAAGCCTGCTTATCTGCCGAGGCTGGTACTTGAAGCGTGCCACGGGTTTTACCCATGATTTGAATAACTAGGGTAATTTCATCAGCCACCAAAGCCGCAGGATCCAATTTTGGCCAACTTTGCCTGTGTACTGATTGCTGATGACCGATAGCATGCCATAATTCCTCAGCAATATGAGGTGCAAAAGGAGCCAATAACAAAATCAGCATCTTAATTCCCTCTGCATAAACTGGTGATTCCTTGCAACCAGTATCAGCAAGAGCATTGCTAAGTTTCATCAACTCCGAAACTGCTGTATTAAACTGGTAATCCCCTTCTAAATCTTCAGTAACTTCCTTAATTGCCGTATGTATTGCCCGTCGCAAGTCTTTTTCAGCTTTACTTAAGTCAGCAGGTTGATCTTTCCCCCTTTGATTAGGGGAAATCTGTGTACTGAAATCCGTCACTAAACGCCAGACACGATTCAGAAAGCGGAATTGCCCTTCTACATCCGCATCATCCCACTCTAAGTCTTTTTCGGGTGGTGCCTTAAACAGGATAAACATCCGGGCCGTATCTGCCCCGTACTTGTTAATCACTTCCTCGGGAGCGACGCCGTTATACTTAGACTTGGACATCGTTTTATAGGACACTTCCAAAGCTTCGCCCGTTTCTGGATCTTTAGGGTCAGCCGGGTCAACCTGTGCCGAGGGAATCCATTTACCAGTTGTGGTGTTCATGTAGGTTAAACCCTGAACCATGCCCTGAGTTAACAGACGTTGGAAGGGTTCATCAAAGTTCAGTAATCCGCGATCGCGCAACACTTTTGTAAAGAACCGCGAATAGAGTAAGTGCAAAATTGCGTGTTCAATTCCCCCAACATACTGGTCTACAGGCATCCAATCATTGGTTTTGTTCTGCTCAAAAGCCTGTTGATCATTTTGGGCATCTGGGTAACGCAAGTAATACCACGAGGAATCAATAAAAGTATCCATCGTGTCGGTTTCCCGTTTTGCTGGTGTGCCGCACGCTGGACAAGGCAGATTTGACCAATCCTCTAGCTGCGCTAAAGAAGCAATACGACCACCGGTAAACTCCACATTTTCCGGCAATTCTACAGGTAAATCTGCTTCCGGCACCGTTACAGTGCCGCACTTCGGGCAATGAATCACTGGTATCGGTGCACCCCAGTAACGTTGCCGTGAGATTAACCAATCCCGGAGGCGGTACTGTATCCTGGCTTTTCCCCAACCTTGTTTTTCTGCATACTTAACAATCTCTTCCTTGGCTGTAGGAGATTCCATGCCGTTAAACAGGTCAGAATTGACCACTACTCCTGGTTCGGTGTAAGCCTTTTTCGGAGAGGTTTTCGGGTCAGCGGCATCCGCACGCACAATGACCACTTTGATGGGCAAGTTTTTCTCTGTGGCAAATTGGAAATCCCTGGTGTCATGGGCCGGAACACCCATCACTGCACCTGTACCATACTCGTAGAGTACATAGTCAGCGATCCAGATGGGTATCTCTTCACCCGTGAAAGGATTAATTGCCTTACCACCAGTAGGAATGCCCTGCTTAGGCTTATCCTCAGCAGTACGTTCCAGTTCACTCTCTTTAGCCACCTCTTGCCGAAAAGCTTCAATAGTGGCTTTTTGCTCAGCAGTGGTAACTTTCAACGTCAAAGGATGTTCTGGGGCAAGCACTACATAAGTAACACCATAAACGGTATCCGGACGAGTGGTAAACACACCAATTTTGTCTTCCATCCCGACGATGGGAAACTCTAGATAGGCGCCAACAGATTTGCCAATCCAGTTAGCCTGCATTAACTTTACTCGTTCTGGCCAACCCTCTAACTTGTCGAGGTCATTGAGCAATTCCTCTGCGTAGTCAGTAATCTTGAAGAACCACTGGCGCAAAAGTTTGCGTTCTACTTTAGCGCCAGAACGCCAAGAACAACCGTCACTATCAACTTGCTCGTTCGCCAGTACAGTTTGATCAATCGGATCCCAGTTAACGGCAGCCTCTTTTTGATAAGCTAGCCCAGCCTGAAAAAATTGTAAGAAAATCCACTGTGTCCATTTGTAATAGTCCGGTGAACAAGTGGCAAGCTCGCAATCCCAGTCAAGAGAGAACCCCAAAGGCTTTAACTGACCTTTCATGTGGGCAATATTTTGGTAAGTCCACTTTGCTGGATGAACCTGGCGCGCAATCGCGGCATTTTCTGCTGGTAGACCAAAGGCATCCCAACCCATCGGATGTATTACCCGATAGCCTTGCATCCGGCTTTTCCTAGCAATAACATCCGTGATTGTATAGTTACGGACGTGACCCATGTGCAGGTTGCCTGATGGATAGGGAAACATCGACAGGGCGTAGAATTTTGGCTTGTTAGTTTCTAGAGAAGTTTTGTCTAAGCCAAGTTCTGCCCAAGTCTGTTGCCATTTTTCCTCTATCTCAGCCGGGTTGTATTTGGACTCCACAACAGTAACTCCTAATGGACTTGGCGATCGCTTTTGAGGGCGGTACACTGAGCAAGATTGCCTTTATTTTCGTATTTTGACACATCCGCGCTTCACAATTACGTGTGTTTGACTCGTTTTACCTTCTTTGTATTACATTTGTAGTATAGCTAATCCTAGGGAGCCAATCTTGAATCCCCTAAAAGTTTTTGTTTACGGCACACTCAAACCAGAAGAAGTCAATTACCATCTTTACTGTGCTGGCAAGGTAGTAGAAGAGAAAAAAGCGATCGCCTATGGTCAGCTTTTTAATCTGCCCTTAGGTTACCCAGCGATGACTCTGGGAAATAGTCAGATCCATGGCTATTTGCTGACCTTTGCCCATCGTGGTGTGTTACATCTCCTCGATGAGTTAGAGGACTACCAAGAATACCGTTCTCCAGAGGAAAATGAGTATAACCGACAGCAGCTTGCCATCTATACTCTGGTTGGTCAATCACTAGGTTTAGCCTGGGTCTACTTAATGACACCTCAGCAGGTACAGCACCATAGCGGCATTCTACTCCCGTCCGGGTCTTGGAGCGGCAGCATTAACAATTGCGTTCTTTAAGAGTGAATTTTTAGAAAAAAATAATAATTGAGTTTTTGGCTTTCCCAAGCTCAAGATATAAAAAGCCTTGTCTATCTCCCAGGGTTCCTAGAGACTGAGTAGCTAATCAATCGAGATTATTTTTGCTAGAACCCTGGTCAAGTATTGGTTAATCAGCCCATTTTTCGGGAAAAGCCACAGCCGTTTTAGGAATATCAATTACTGGTTTGTTAACAGCAATAATTAACAGTTCTGAATTCTCTTCTTCCTTGGGCAAATTAGCAAATTGTCGCTGTATCGACTGACCAAAGGGTAGATTTACTGCCAAGGCACTGACAAACAAAGCTGCGATCGCAGCACCACCCCAAACAATTGTCCGTCGATTGCGGCGGCGATCAATTTTTGAAAAAACCTGCTGTGCCATCTCCTGAGTTGATGCTTTAGCTGGTGGCACTGGAAGTTTCTGTAATTGTTGGCGTAGCTTCATCAACCGAGCATACAGGCATTGCATATCTGAGTCATTTGCCAATAACTCTTGCACTCTATAGCGCTCTGCTGCTGTCACTTCACCATCTATATAAGCACTAAGCAATTCAAAGCGATCACGCTGTAGGCTATCTATCTCTTTAGTAGTAGCTTCTTGCTCAGAGTTTTGAAGAGCGTCAAAATTTTCGGTCATTTTCAGATCACCACCAAGTCCTACCAAGCGCTCAGGCCCTGCTATTAAGCAAATCCCCTATTCAGATGCTATTCTACACATCCCATTATTAAAGAACAAGCAAAGGGGACAACTGTTCCCGATAATCTGAGTGAAATTTAATCTTCTAAGTAGTTTTTAAGCTGGGATTGCAGTCTGGATCTAGCTCTGGCGATTCTCGACTTGACGGTTCCTAGAGAGACACCAGTGATTTCGGCAATTTCCTCATAAGCCATGCCTTCGATTTCTCTAAGAACAATTGTTGTGCGGAATACCTCTGGCAAGTCGGAAATTGCCTCATGTAGCTGTTCGTAAAATTCTCTAGTCGTCATGTCATCAGTAGGACTAGCTGTGTCTGAAGCCACTTCCCAGTCCATCTCGCCATCATTCAGGTAGCGCGGAGCATCTAGAGATAGGGGGCGATCTACGCGCTTGCGCTTACGTAGCTCATCGTAGAAGAGATTGCTAGCAATGCGACTCAACCAGCCTTTAAACTTTACAGGTTCGTTCAGTCGTTTAATATTGCGGTAGACTCTGATCCAGACTTCTTGGGCTAAGTCAGCTCTATCCTGCCAGTCTGGAGCCAGGTGATATAAAACTTTATCGACGTGGGATTGGTATCGGCGTAAAAGTTCAGCAAAGGCGGTGCGATCAGGGCGAATTCCTTCCTGACAACGCAAGATTAAGTCATAGTTCGAGAGTTTATCAAGTTGCACCGGTGCTTGAGGAGCAGTTGCCTCAACTTTTGACCAGGACACAGAAATAGATTGGCTCATATATATAATTGTTGCTAGAACTTACATCTCCCGAGGGATGCTCGACTTCACTAGAGAGTTTCCCGCAATAGATAGTAAATGTCTATTAGCATTTGGGCAGACTACTGATTAAGCAATAGCTGGCGTAATCTACCAAATTTTGCCTCTACCTTCCCTCTTAGGAGAGTCTTGTTCCAGTCAGCTTTGTTGAAATAGACGCAGCTTCCTAAAAAACTGCTGACTTGGTGTCAGATAGTTTGGTAGCTACCGAAAGCGAATTTGATATCAACTACTATCATTGATCTTAGTACTTCCCAAAAACATCACCCAATTGGGTAGTTTTCCTGGAATTGTAAGAATCTCGTCTAGTTGCTACTGCCACTAAAGACCTTGTTGGCTAAATAACTCTTTGAGAGTAGTATTGAAGCCTGTTTGATGTGGCATAAGCACTGTGGTAAAGCTATTACCGCTGTTGGGGGAAACTAGGGGTCGCACTATTCTATTCTGAAGTCAGAATTCTACACCTTTGGGAGCTATTACTCCAATTTTCACCGGCAGATAACACACCTGAAACAGTTGTCGTGCCAAAATTATTACCGGCACACATGGGTAAAAAGAACTCGCTAAAAAAAAACCTACTCAAGACAACCTTAATGTTTGCTTGCTTTGGAGGAGCCTTTACTCTACTGACAACGGCAGAACCAACAATGCCGGAGCCTCTTCCTTTGAAACCACAGTCTACACTAATCTCCTCAGCCACAGAGCCAATAACTAAATCGGTTGCTGCCATTCGTTATCGGTTAGTTGTTGATTTGAGTGATGCCGTGGTCTACAGTTATTGGGGTAATAAACAACTCTCCCGTTATCAAGTGGCGGTCGGCAAGCCAGGTTGGGAAACTCCTGTAGGCAGCTTCCAGGTTATCCACAAACAACACAATCCTGTCTGGCAACAACCTATTACTGGCGAAGTAATTCCCACTGGGCCGAATAATCCTCTAGGAGACAGATGGATTGGCTTTTGGTCGGACGGACATCACCACATTGGGTTTCATGGTACCAATCAAGAGGGGTTTGTGGGACAGGCAATTTCTCATGGCTGCTTGCGGATGCGCAACCGTGATATCCGTCAACTATATGAGCAAGTAAGCGTCGGGACGCCAGTAATTGTGCGACCTTAAATTGACTGTTTTAGTTTTAACTCTTTAAGTCCTGCTCTGGTAATCTTGCAACAGGCTACTAATCTGCTCAAGAACGTCGTTCTTAGTGCTTTTGTTAAGTGGCGTGTGGTCACAGCCCAAGTCTGGTCGATCTAGATTACGGGCAAGTCCCGCACTAACGTGTTGATTGATCAAGTCTTTGAGTTCGGCTTTAGCCCGCTGACGCTGGTATTTAGCGCCTTCTTCTGTAGTGGCATAAAGAGGAGGAAGTCGATTGAGAGCGTAGGCAGCAATATCTCCCACATCAAGGACGCGGTCCCCTCTAGCTTCTATTTCTGCAACTTGAGTAATCGCTTCGGCGAGTACCAATTCTTCCATCACGTTAATAAATTGCTTGCGAGGCACCGCAACCACTTCGCCATTGAGAAGCGCTCCCATCAGCCGATCCAATGCCATATATTCTTCTATCGAAAGCTCTGAGGTTGTATCACAAATGCGTCCTACCTCAGTTTCCATGGCTGGGGTCAAGTAGCCATCTTGCAAAGCCTGTTCTACGATTTTTTCAATACTCATGCTCTTCGGAGTGGGCTTCCCGATATCAGCAAGTCAGGGATCTCTTGCCAGAATTGTTCTTCACCAGAAAGATATACGCTCAACAAGCGATAAACTCTGGAAACTTTTGCAAAACTTCACTTTAAAAAAAGCTTAGCAAAGAGCTCTAAATCAATGTGGTTATTCAACAACTTTCTAATTTATTCCAACCCTTCAAATCTCCACGGTACGGGGTCAATGGATTGTCCCTGAACGTATAGCCCCCAGTGTAGATGAGGGCCAGTGGCAGCACCGGTAGAACCAACAGTACCAATTCTCTGACCAGCTTGTACAAAATCCCCTTGCTTGACATCAATTTGATTCAAGTGGAGCATAATGCTGAGTACCCCTTGACCATGGTCAATTCCTACTGTATTGCCATGAAGCCGAAACCCTTCAGAGACACGTCCTACCAGTGCGACTTTCCCGGCGGCTGGTGCCACCACCACTGAACCAGTCCCAGCGGCATAGTCAACGCCACGATGGTAATAGTCATCGGCAAAGACACCATTGTAGTAGCGACGGACACCGAAAACTGTTGAAACCCGACCGCTACTTGGTTTCAAGAAAGAGCCACTCCAGAACTTTTGCGGTGTTACTAGCTTTTTAAACTCGGCAACACGATTCAGTTCTACTTCTGTAGCATTAGACCCTCCGCCACGAACTTGAATGCGTTGGGTAGCAAAAGAGCGGTTCCGCAAAGGTATCGCCAAATTCTTGACTTCACCATCACCAGTCACTTTAATTTGCAAAGTGCCTGGTTGATTCAACGGGGTAGTTGGTAACAAGGTTCGATAGCGATTGGCACCCAGAGCAAAAGTAGGGTAAGTCTGCTGCTGCATTGATACCGTTGGTTCTGAACCTTGAGTATTAGTTTGAATAATCACCGAGAGTGTATCTCCTAGCTGAGGGCTCTGTGGCGTCACTCGTACCTGCAAAGCTTGCGCTGAGTGGGAGAGGGTCGTAATACTGGCAAAAAGACCCATTGCCAGTGTCGTACTGAATCGATTGATTGAGGAATTTTTTTCCCAAAAAGGAGTCAAAGAAAACACTGTAGGGTTTTGGGGTGAAGTTTTAAGTTGGGTTAAGGCAGCACCCTGGGTTAGTTAACCAGTTATTGCAATCGAGAATAGTTGAGCTGCCTGGGCAAATTGGTTCCTTTGTTCAACACCAAGCCGTTTTTCATTATAGGCTTAACATTAAATTCAGAATCTGAACTTTTCAGTTTCCCGAAATTAGGGACTAAACACCATCATGAAATGAGCAGACTTTATTTGGCAAAGCGTGCTACCAGAATTACGAAATCTTTCTCTGATAATTTTCCCTAGATAATTAACTCACCTCAACTCTTTGCCCAAATTTACTAGGAATCTTCAATGATCATCCCACCTCTTCAGAAAACTTTTGTATCCTAAAGTTAAAGAAGCTTAATAATTTTTTGATATAAGAAGCTAGTGCAAGAAGACTTTAGACTAATCCTTGACTTAGTATCCGTTCTCGCCATAGCCGCAGCGGGTGGGCTATTAGCAGCACTATGCCGTCAACCACCGCTGTTGGGCTACATCCTAGGAGGAATGGTAGTTGGGCCGGCGGGTTTCGGCCTAATTAAAGAATTAGTTCAGATAGAAACTCTGGCTCAATTTGGGGTGGCATTTCTGTTATTTGCACTGGGGGTGGAATTTTCGCTGACTGAACTCAAAAAAGTCAAGGCGATCGCCCTAGGGGGTGGCGGACTACAGATTGCCATGACTATCCTGGTCACAGCGATCGTCTCGCTGGGGATGGGTTGGGTAACCTCACCAGCACAGGGTGTCTTTCTCGGGGGGATTTTGTCCTTGTCCTCAACCGCTGTAGTTCTCAAGTGTTTGATGGATCGCAACGAAACAGAAACGCCCCAGGGACAGGTAATGCTAGGAATTTTGGTAGTGCAAGACCTGGCCTTGGGTCTGATGTTGGCAGTCTTACCAGCACTAGACCAACCAGCGGAAGCGATTGGTTTAGCTGTGGGATTGGCACTGCTGAAAATTGGGCTATTTGCTGCTGGTGCTGTAGCAGTGGGCATCTGGTTAATTCCCCCCTTGTTGCAACTTTTAGCCCAAACCGAAAGCCGAGAACTATTTTTGCTCGGTGTTGTGGCCTTGTGTTTAGGCATTGCCGTACTGACGGATCGCTTAGGTCTTTCTATTGAAATGGGGGCGTTTGTGGCTGGTCTGATGATTTCGGAAGTAGAGTACGCAGACCAAACCCTGACCTATGTAGAGCCACTACGAGATATTTTTGCAGCTCTCTTTTTTGCTGCCATCGGAATGCTGATTGACCCAGTTTTTTTGTGGAACAACCTGGAATTAATTCTCGGACTGGTTTTGCTGGCATTTGTGGGCAAGTTCCTGATCGTAACGCCTTTGGTGAGAGCCTTCGGTTATCCGTTGAAAACGGCAATTATTGTTGGTCTAGGACTAGCTCAGATTGGGGAATTCTCTTTCGTGCTGGCTAGTGAGGGACAAGCACTAGGATTGGTATCCAGGCGAGTTTATCTCTTAATTTTGGGTACAACGGCAGTAACCTTAGTGGTTACACCTTTTGTGCTACGCTTTGTGCCTGTAGCTTTTAATTGGTTGGAGAAGCTACCATTACTCAAGAAGTATTTTGACCAAATGGATGCTCCTCGGGAAGTTTCCTCAGAGAGCGAACAACTACACAATCATGTCGTGATTTGTGGCTATGGACGTGGGGGGCGTAATTTAGTGCGCTTAATGCAAGAGCGCAGCTATCCCATTTTGGTTATTGATCAATCAGAGGCCGCAATTCAGGAATTGCGAGAGGCAAAAATTCCCTATATTTACGGCAATGCTGCTAGTTTGCATGTGTTGGAAAAAGCTGGAGTTGATCAGGCCCTCTCGATGGTGATTGCTCTGCCGGATGCAATGAGCGCTAGACTATGTCTCAAGCGATCTCTGGAGTTAGAGCCAGAACTTGATATTGTGGTGCGCGCTAACAAAGAGCGGGACATCGAATTACTATATCAACTGGGTGCCAGACAGGTGGTTCAGCCAGAGTTTGAAGCGAGTTTAGAACTGACAACTCATCTACTCTCGGGTATGGGGTTGCCAGTTTCACTAATTCAACAAGAAATGCAACAGATTCGTAGCTCCCACTATCTGGATTTGCGGGGATTACAACCGCAGTCTCAGGTAACGCGGGATTTGCGCAAGGCAACCGAGGTGATGAACAGTAAGTGGTACAGTCTGCCAGACAATTCGCCGCTGACAGGTATGAACTTGGAAGAAACTAATATCCGTCGCTTGACAGGGGTTAGCTTGGTGGCAATTCGCCGTGACTCAGGCGAAGAAATTAACTATCCTGATGCCGACTTTGAACTCCAAACAGGCGATCGCTTATTAGCCGTAGGAGAACCTGAAGAACTAGCCGCCTTCGACAAATTAGCTAAGGGTGAAGTGGCAATTCCCTTGGCTAGTACTCCCTGTCAGTGGTTAGTAGTGCCAGAGGGAAGTCCAGCTGAAGGAAAAACCTTATCTCACCTGCATTTGAGGCGTAATCATGGTGTTCAGGTACAGGCAATTCGCCGCGAGGGTAAGTTTATCAGCTTCCCGGATGGTCGTGCCGAGCTACGTGCCGGCGATCACTTACTCTTGTGTGGTGGCAGTTATCCCCTCAATCAACTACAGAAATGGCTAGCACCGACACCAATTCCATCTTTGGTAGCACTTCCCCTAATCAATACTCCGGTGAGTGAAGACTTGCAATAACCCCTGCCACTCGATAGCCAGCCTCCTGGAGATTATCATTGAATTTTACTGGAAATTTGGAACCGACCTGAAGTATCAGATGTTGTAGCCGAGAGAAGCAACAAACTTCTTGATGTTCAGTGTTTCCCTAAAAGGGGAATTGAAGCTATCGTAGAAGATCCTGGACAATCAGGTTTACCTAAAATTTGCCCGTTTAGTCAGTGAACATATCCTGCTGGGAAATACTTTTTGTATTTAGTCCTACTATTTTTATTCTTTTAATGATAAACAAAAAAATAAAAATATTAGCTAACTCTTTAATAAGATCATTTTAACTACAATTTACCCAGTGAAAGTGAGATAAATTGCCTAAGCAAAAACTTCGAGGATAAATTGATGGACGGTTTGATCATCAAACTGCATGACTATTTAGGCGAGATGCCATTCTTGGTAATTTCAGGAATTACGGCAGTAATCTGTTGCTTCTGGCTAATTCCCCAAGCTACCGACTTAATGACTAATTCTGCCGCTGGTCTGGCAGAGAAAATTTTGGGTCGCGATCAACGAACTCTAGTAATTAATTCAAGTACCAATAATCCTGAATTGTTATTAATGCTTGTCTCACTCAGTATTGGTAGATTAGGAGGTATCGGCACGCCCCTTGGTTCAAACTTTGCTAATCTTTATCTGATGTTTATTGTCGCTCCGTTGATTGTTTTAAGTAAGTGGTTATTGACAGGAAAACTAAATAAAATAACAAGTTTCATTGCTTTATTAATTAAAGAAAAAAAGCTGTTTTTTTGGCATTTATCAATGTCATTATCTATGTTTCTGTTTTCCAGCACTGCCTATTGGTGCATTACCGGTATCTTCGAGTTTGAGGTACTGCCAGAAAATATGCCCGTACGTAATTGGCACTGGTTATTATTCGGAGGTATAACCTGTATATTCGGTGTTTTAATCTTTTTTATCTCTGAAAAAAGATTAAAGAAGAATCGCCCAGAACTGTTTGACGATATTACTGACGACAATTTTGAAGCAAGTTGGCTTCAGCTATTCTGGGGTACAGCCGGTCTGCTAACATTATGCTATGCTCTCAATTCACTATTTCTAGCCTGGACAGAATTATATAGCACCTTGCTGAGTAACATCTTTGGGGGAGCAGTTTTTGTGAGTTTGCACTACTTTGTAGGAAGCTTAATATCATCGCTACCGGAGACCATTGTTGCCGTAGAAAACTACGAACGTCTGACACCACCTGATTTTAATACAGCCCTCGCTTCAGCAAGTCAATCGAATATGACTAATCTTGCTATTGGCTGCTTAGGCAGCATTTTAGCAAGTATCTTTTTGCTAGCGGGGATTAACTATAGGCTGTAGAAGTATAGTTATGAACCAAGAAAAACAGTCAGAGAACATAAGGCTAAAAACAGGGAGAATAACCTGTAGACTGTTAATCTTTCTAGCCCTAAACTATTTAAAGGAGGGGCTTGATGTAGGCAATTGCCTGACGCCAGATAATAATTGCGGGCTGCTCAGCTTCAGTGAGGATACACAGGCATTCTTGGTCTTGCCAACGTAATTTTCCCATGAGCAAATCCCCAGTAAGGAGTTTGATTTCGATCTCTTTTTCATCTTTGATGCAATCTTGGAGTTGACGAGTACTGGGTAGTCCGGTATCAAATTCAGACATAATCAAAATTTTAAATAGGAGATACTGCTCAATGGAACTCGCCTTTACAAAGTACCATGGTCTGGGTAACGACTTTATTTTGATTGATAATCGTGCCCAAACTGAACCGGTAATCACCTCAGAGCAAGCAGTACAGCTATGTGATCGCCACTTTGGTGTTGGTGCTGATGGCGTAATATTCGCTCTGCCTGGAGTTGATGGCACTGACTATACCATGCGGATCTTTAACTCCGATGGTTCAGAGCCAGAAATGTGTGGTAATGGTATTCGCTGTTTAGCTAAGTTCCTCTCGGATCTAGAGACAGCAGAAACACCAACTTTGGCTAAAACTCAATATCGCATTCATACCCTGGCCGGTATCATGACCCTCAAACTCGAAGACGATGGTCAAGTCAAAGTGGATATGGGCATGCCCCAGCTTTTAGCCAGCCAAATCCCTACCACTCTGGCTGGTGCTGACGAAAAAGTGATTAATGCCACTATAGAAGTGGCCGAGCAATCCTGGCATGTTACCTGTGTGAGTATGGGTAATCCTCACTGCATCACTTTTGTCGAAGATGCTGATGCGATCCCGTTGCCAATCATTGGTCCGGAGTTTGAGCATCACTCGGCTTTTCCTCAAAGAACGAACACGGAATTTATTCAAGTGGTGCGCCAGGACTATCTGAAAATGCGGGTATGGGAACGCGGTGCTGGGATCACTCTGGCTTGTGGCACAGGTGCTTGTGCCTCTGTCGTCGCAGGTGTATTAGCATCGAAAAGCGATCGCCTCTGCACGGTTGAACTTCCTGGTGGTTGTCTAGAAATCGAATGGTCAGAGTTAGATCAGCGAGTTTACATGACAGGGCCAGCACAAAAAGTATTTACAGGCATAATTTAGCCGCAAAAAATCTTTTATTAAGGTAACTAATAGGTGGAATGGATAGTCAGCTTTCTTTTCAAAGTTCTCTAGTTATTTGCCCCGGCAGTCATAATCCGCAACTGACGCAGGACTTTTTAGAAGCTTTGCACTGCCAAGAACAGGGCAATCTATCAAATAGCTGGACGCATAACTTGTTGATTTTTCCTACTCAGAACTACCCAGCTTATTCACCCATACATATCTTAGAGTTTTTGCGGCAACGTGTTGATAGTGAAAGGTCACCGATAGTTTTTATTGGTTTCAGTGCTGGCGTTGCTGGCGCTATTGGTGCTGCTTGGGGGTGGCAGTTATCAGGAGGTAAGGTAAAGGCATTGATTGCTGTAGATGGCTGGGGTGTCCCCTTATCTGGTAATTTTCCCATCCACCGGATTAGTCATGATTATTTCACTCACTGGAGTTCAGCATTGCTGGGTAATGGAGAGGATAGTTTCTATGCAGATCCAGCAATTGAACACTTACAATTGTGGCAAAAGCCTGATTTCTGCGAAGGTTGGTGGGTTCGCCCTGCTAGGGGTGGTATTCCAGAACAGCGAACTTTTACCACTGCAGCCAGGTTGATTATGCACTTATTACAGCGTTATTCTTGACTTCTCTCTCTCTTGAAAGGCGGAGGAGAAGTCAAAAATAGAAGACATGGTTAATTAAGTTGTATAAACCACCGTCTGGTCAATTTTCGATTTTTCATTAACCGTTGATTGCACAGCAACTATTTTCACCTGCTTTTACTGTCGTTCCTTCTTCACTAAAAAAAGGAGGTTTTAAGAGTCGCGATGCCGCAGGTTGCAATTACTTGAAATAATGGTATTATGTGTTACGATTTATTATCGCTTTTGGTAGTATTGTTCAGCAGACCACCTATAACCAATTTTCATTTGGATACCAGTAAAAGGGTTTGAAAACTCAAAGGTAGAGGTGATAGTAACGTAACTCAACCAACTATAAAAATAAAATTTTCACTATTCTTCAAAGAAATTGACCCCCAAACTCCGCCTCAGATTAAAAAACTGCAAAGACTGTCTATTTTTAGCTCAGCCTGGGCAGCAACTCAGTAAAAAATCAAACTAAAGCTCTAGTGGAAACTTGAGTTTAGTCTGATATCAGTTTTACACAACCCAAGAATAAAACAAGCAAGTAACAATAGATCAAATTGTTGCTGACTTTCAGAACAAAACTGAAAAGAGAACTTAGCTAAATTTCCTTTGAGCAAATACAAAACTTAAAATGCAACTTTAGCAATTATTTAGAGGTATCTCATGATTTCTCAAAGCATCTCCCAAAAAAGTATCTCCAAACCAGAAACTCCTCCCAAGAATATCAGCCGAAGAACTGGTGCTTATGCCTTAATGGACAGTCTTAAACGTCACGGCGTTGAGCATATTTTTGGCTATCCCGGCGGTGCAATTTTGCCGATTTACGACGAATTGTATAAGTGGGAAGCCTCAGGAAAACTGCAGCATATTCTAGTAAGACATGAGCAGGGCGCAGCCCATGCAGCGGATGGTTATGCTCGTGCTACAGGCAAAGTGGGAGTTTGCTTTGGCACATCTGGTCCCGGAGCTACTAACTTAGTTACAGGTATTGCTACAGCTCACATGGACTCAATTCCCATGGTGGTTGTAACTGGTCAAGTTCATCGGGGATCGATTGGTTCTGATGCCTTTCAGGAAACAGATATTTATGGCATTACACTGCCAATTGTTAAGCACTCTTATGTCGTGCGTCAAGCCAGTGATATGGCGCAGATTGTGGCACAAGCCTTCCACATCGCTAGCACAGGGCGACCAGGACCAGTACTGATTGATATCCCTAAAGATGTCGGCTTAGAGGAATGCGACTACCAACCGGTGCAGCCTAGTACCCTCAGGTTAAGGGGTTATCGTCCGACGGTCAAAGGCAATCCTCGCCAAATTAACCAGGCGCTGAATCTGATGTGTCAGGCGCGACAACCACTTTTGTATGTCGGGGGTGGTGCAATTGCTGCCGATGCTCACAGGGAACTTCAGCAACTGGCCGAAATCTTCCAGATTCCGGTGACAACAACTCTGATGGGTAAAGGTGCCTTTGATGAATCTCATCCCTTGTCTGTCGGGATGTTAGGAATGCATGGCACCGCCTACGCGAACTTTGCCGTTAGCGAGTGTGACTTATTGATTGCCGTAGGTTCACGTTTTGATGACCGGGTTACGGGCAAACTTGACGAATTTGCCTGCCACGCCCAGGTGATTCACATTGACATTGACCCGGCTGAGGTCGGCAAAAATAGAGCACCACAAGTACCAATCGTTGGTGATGTACGTTTAGTACTCAAAGATTTGTTGCGGCGGCACAAAGAAGAAAATATTCCTGCAGCACCTCATCAAACCAAGGCTTGGCTTGACAGAATTAACCGTTGGCGTCGGGAATATCCTTTACAGGTGCCTCAATATCCCGATAGCATCTCACCCCAAGAAGTAATTGTCGAGTTAAGAAATCAGGCCCCAAATGCCTACTACACCACAGATGTCGGTCAACACCAAATGTGGTCAGCTCAATTCCTCAAGAATGGGCCGCGTCGTTGGATTTCTAGTGCTGGATTGGGGACAATGGGCTACGGATTACCAGCAGCAATGGGTGTAAAAGTTGCCCTGCCGCAGGAACAAGTGATCTGCATTGCTGGTGATGCCAGTGTCCAAATGAATATCCAGGAACTGGGAACTTTGGCACACTACGGTATCAAAGTGAAAACGGTGATTATCAATAACGGCTGGCAGGGAATGGTGCGTCAGTGGCAAGAGGCATTCTTTGGAGAGCGCTATTCTTCCTCAAACATGGAGTTGGGCATGCCGGACTTTGTCAAGCTGGCAGAGGCTTACGGCGTTAAAGGCCTGTTGATCAAAAACCGGGAGGAACTCAAGGACGCGATCGCCGAAATCCTCGCCCACGACGGCCCAGTACTAGCCGATGTACGGGTTACCAAAAATGAAAACTGTTACCCGATGGTGGCTCCTGGCAAGAGTAATGCTCAGATGATAGGCTTACCGGAGCGCCCCAAATCAGAACACATTCCGGAAGTTCTCCAGTGTAGTAACTGTGGGGCAAAGAACTCCGAGAGTAACAACTTTTGCCCAGAATGCGGCACTAAACTGTAGGTTGAAAGTTGATTGAAGCAAAAAGTCCCCTGTCCTAAAACAGGGGCTTTTTTGTCCCTAGCAGATAGAGAATTTGCTCGTTGTGCAGATCAATGGCTGTTAAGATACAAATCGCTAGGCCTCATCAGCGAATAATCATGGGCAATATCTTTGGGCATTTGTTTCGCATCACCACATTTGGCGAATCTCACGGCGGTGGCGTTGGCGTCGTTATCGATGGGTGTCCACCGAAATTGGCAATTTCCGCAGCAGAAATCCAGGTAGAATTAGACCGCAGGCGTCCCGGTCAAAGTAAAATCACCACACCCCGCAAGGAAACCGATACTTGCGAAATAATTTCGGGGGTATTTGAGGGCAAAACTCTAGGAACACCAATTACAATTCTGGTGCGCAATCAAGATACTCGCCCCCAAGACTACAGTGAGATGCAACAGAAGTACCGCCCTTCTCATGCTGATGCAACTTATGATGCTAAATACGGAATTCGTAATTGGCAAGGCGGGGGCAGGGCTTCGGCGCGTGAAACAATTGGGCGAGTGGCAGCAGGTGCGATCGCCAAAAAAATTCTCAAGCAAGTTGCTGGAGTGGAAATTGTTGGTTACGTCAAGAGAATTAAAGATTTAGAAGGCGTCATTGAGCTGAATACTGTCACTCTAGAACAGGTAGAAAGCAACATTGTCCGCTGTCCTGACGCCGAGTGTGCTGTTAAAATGATTGAATTAATTGAGCAGACAGGCCGTAGTGGTGATTCGATTGGTGGCGTTGTCGAATGTGTTGCCCGCAATGTTCCTCCAGGATGGGGAGAACCAGTATTTGATAAACTAGAAGCTGATTTAGCCAAAGCAGTGATGTCTTTACCAGCAAGCAAAGGTTTTGAGATTGGCTCTGGTTTTGCAGGAACTCTGCTCACGGGTAGTGAACACAATGACGAGTTTTATCTTGACGAAGCCGGCGCAATGCGTACAGTAACCAACCGTTCTGGTGGTATTCAGGGGGGCATTACTAACGGCGAACACCTGGTTTTGCGGGTAGCATTTAAACCAACTGCTACTATACGAAAAGAACAACGTACCGTCACCAACAACGGTCAAGAGACTATGCTAGCGGCTAAAGGACGCCATGATCCTTGCGTTTTACCCAGAGCTGTGCCTATGGTAGAAGCAATGGTTGCCCTAGTATTGTGTGATCATCTAATGCGTCATCAAGGTCAGTGCCATAGTTTAGCGCCTGCCGAAAGCCAAACTTAATTAAGTAAGTGTTGCTAGGTTTGCCGTTCTGAGGGCAATAGCCACTACCTTATAAATTATCAGGGTGAGTACCTTAGTTCAATTGGTGCTAGGTAAACTGTAGTATCGCTTTTATCTGATCGGCACGCACCCCAACCGATATTTTTTGAGTGAAGCACCAGCAATCTTAACGTCATGATCACCAGAAAACCTCTTGAATATCTCATTCAATAAACATAATCAGACGTGGACAAGCCTAGACAATGAACAGAGGTTTTTGAAGTAAGGAATTTCGGGAAACTGGCAATCTATCAACTAAAATAACTGAATATGCTGAGAATTGATGACCAATCTTTATCAAGACAAAATCTCTAGAAAAAGATAAATACAACATTAGGTGACCCTGATGAGCAACTGTTAAAATTTAGAGCTATCCGTAGCCATTCTCCGATACTCTAACTTCACCATATTTTCAGATAATTCAACCTAACTAAAGATGTCACTCCACGATGATTTAGATATCAAACTATTGGCTGACGGTAGCTACAGCAACCCTAAATGATTCATGAGAAAAATTAACCGCAGATCCACAAGATCTAAAATATACAGTTCTCACAATTAATCTAGGATTGCTATATTGTCCCTATCCTAAAAACAACCGTTAAAATCTCTTTATTAGTAACTTATCAAATCACCAATGGAAACTAGTTCTTCCTCTGAGTTTGTCGTCCAATTCTGGGGGGTTAGAGGTAGTGTTCCCTCCCCCGGCAAGGAGACGGTTCGCTATGGCGGTAATACCTCTTGTGTTGAGATGCAAGTCGCTGGAAAACGTCTAATTTTTGATGGCGGCACTGGTTTGCGGATGTTAGGTAAAAGCTTGCAACCTCAGCTACCGATTGAGGCTTATTGGTTTTTTACCCACTACCACTGGGATCACATTCAAGGAGTGCCTTTTTTCGCTCCTGCCTTTGTCAAGGGCAACACTTTTCATATTTACGGAGCTGCACCGGATGGGCTATCACTAGAGGATCATTTTAGCGAACACGTTTTGCATAAGAATGCTCCTGTACCCATCAAAGAAATCCAGGCAGATTTTAAGTTCTACGACTTAACCTACGGTAATACGGTTAACCTTGGAGAGATCACAATTGAAACCAGTTCTACCTCTCTCAACCATCCCAACGGTGCGATTGGTTATCGAGTAACATGGCAAGGTCATTCTGCTGTCTACTGCACAGATACAGAACACTTCCCCGATAGCATCGATGAAAATGTAGTACATCTAGCTCGTAATGCCGATGTCTTCATTTACGATGCCATGTACACAGACGAGCAATATAACAACCCCAAATCACCAAAGGTAGGATGGGGGCACTCGACTTGGGAAGAGGGAGTCAGGGTAGCTAAGGCGGCTGGTGTCAAGCAGCTAGCAGTCTTTCACCACGAACCAAATCACAACGATGACTTTCTTGATCAAATGGCTGTGGAACTCAAAGAAGCCTTTAAGGGAGGATTTCTGGCACGTGAAGGTATGGTTGTTAGTCTGTTGTAGAGAGAACTCAGCTATCTACCACCCAGCTTTCTAGAAAGCGAATACTCAGGCTCAGCTACCAGCGCTCGCCGTGGGATTTTTCTCATTCATTGCATTGATTGATGGATGATACTGCCTCTGTTGTGGTGATTGTACGGACGCTCTTATTAGCGATCGCGCAACTTTGAGGCACCCAAACACTCTACAATATAAGATTACTCCTGAAAAGCGCCTAGCAGCCCGCTCCTCAAATCCAAGAGTGCTTATTGCCGTGACCTCTAGGCAAAACTTAACTAACTTAGGCGTCTACCTAAATCGATTATGAGTAATTCGATTCGCTTTCTCATGTGTGCTCCCGACCATTACGACGTGGATTATGTGATTAATCCGTGGATGGAGGGGAATATTCACAAGTCCTCGCGTGATCGCGCCGTTGAACAGTGGCAGAAGTTACACCACGTCCTTAAAGACCATACTCTAGTGGATTTGGTTGAACCTCAACCAGGTTGGCCAGATATGGTCTTTACTGCCAATGCCGGTTTAGTATTGGGCAAAACTGTAGTACTCAGTCGCTTTTTCCACAAAGAGCGCCAGGGTGAGGAGCCTCACTTCAAAGATTGGTTTGAAGCACACGGTTATACAGTCCATGAATTGCCCAAAGACTTACCCTTTGAAGGCGCTGGTGACGCCCTACTCGACCGCGAAGGGCGCTGGCTATGGGCAGGATACGGTTTCCGCTCTGAGCTTGATTCCCATCCTTACATTGCCAAATGGCTCGATATTGAAGTAGTATCACTGCGGCTGATGGATGAGCGATTCTATCACCTTGATACCTGCTTTTGTCCCTTGACAGGTGGCTACTTACTCTACTACCCACCAGCATTCGACTCCTACTCTAACCGCTTGATTGAAATGCGGGTGTTACCAGAGAAGCGGATTGCTATTGAAGAAGCCGATGCTGTAAACTTTGCCTGCAACGCGGTCAATATTGACCAACTTGTGGTGATGAACAAAGCCAGCGAGCAACTTAAGCAGCGCTTGGGGGAAGTGGGATTTCAGGTTATTGAGACACCATTAACAGAATTCCTGAAAGCTGGTGGTGCTGCCAAATGTCTGACCCTAAGAGTAACTGAGCCAGTCCGTGCCGAAGTTCATGCTAACGCATCGGTAGAAAGTCGCACAATTCGCATGGAAGGACATCTGCTGGATGCTGGGATCATCAGCAGGGTATTGGACTTGATTGTGGAAGGGGGGGGTAGTTTCCAGATTCTCAACTTCCAGTTGGGAGAACAGCGGCAAAGTACCTCCAATGCCGAGGTAAAGGTATCAGCACCCTCTCACGATGTGATGGAAGAACTGATGACCCAGCTGATTGATCTGGGTGCTGTAGCTCCTCCTCAAGAGGTTTGTGATATTAACTTGGAACCTGTGATCCAAGATGGTGTAGCTCCTGATGACTTTTATGTCACCACCATCTACCCCACAGAAATACGGGTTAATGGCGAGTGGGTGAAGGTACAAAATCAACGCATGGACGGTGCGATCGCGATTACTCATACTGACTCAGGGTCGCTCGCTCGCTGTAAACTGTTGCGAGACCTTGAAGTCGGTGAGCAGGTGGTAGTCGGCGTCGAAGGTATCCGCACCGTGCGTAAAGCCGAATCCCGTGAAAAACGCAATCAGCAGGAATTCAGCTTCATGGGTGCTGGTGTTTCTAGCGAACGCCGAGTGGAATTAGTCGTTGAGCAAATTGCCTGGGAACTGCGCCAAATTCGCGACCAAGGCGGTAAAGTTGTGGTAACAGCAGGGCCGGTGGTAATTCACACTGGCGGCTCTCAGCACTTAGCGCGTCTGATTAGGGACGGCTATGTGCAGGCACTATTAGGGGGCAACGCGATCGCCGTCCACGACATTGAGCAATCCCTGATGGGAACCTCCCTCGGTGTTGACATGAAGCGAGGAGTTCCAGTTCACGGCGGACACCGACACCATCTAAAAGTGATTAACCTAATCCGTCGCTATGGCAGTATTGCCCAAGCAGTTGAGCAGGGAGTATTGACAAAAGGCGTGATGTATGATTGTGTGACAAATAATGTGCCCTTCGCTCTCGCCGGTTCAATCCGCGACGATGGTCCATTACCAGACACGGAGATGGATTTGCTCCAAGCTCAAACTGATTACGCTAAGCTGATCGAGGGGGCAGACATGATTTTGATGCTCTCCACGATGCTGCACTCCATTGGTGTGGGCAATATGACACCAGCTGGTGTGAAGATGGTTTGTGTGGATATCAACCCAGCAGTGGTGACAAAATTAAGCGATCGCGGTTCTGTGGAATCCGTCGGCGTTGTTACCGATGTGGGTTTATTCCTCTCTCTGTTGGTGCAACAGTTACACCAATTGACCAGTCCCTATCAATTGGTGTAACTGAATTAGCTGGCAATATCTTGGTCTTTGGCAACAGCTTCCTTGTGGCTGGGCATTAAAGCCCAGCCTTCTTTTAAGAGTTTTTGATAGGTGGCAAAACCCTTAGAACCTCCGGGAACAAGGTAGTCTGGGATAGCATATTCAGGAAATGTGGTGTAGGGTCGCCACGGTTGATGAGGGGCAGTCCTTAAATGGAGAATTTTATCGCTATTTGCACCCAATCTAGATAACCAGCACATTTGTTTTTGCATGGGAAACTCCTTATTTCAATCCAAGGTTGAGAGTCCTGGTTGGCTAATAAAAGTTTGAACAATGATGCACTGTCTCTCTAGTGGGACTTCTAACCATTGACTCTAACAGCCTTGCTTATTTTGTCTTTCAAGACTAAATTTATTGATTCCGGATAGTTTAGTCAGTCAATTTCAGTAGAGAAGTCTACAACTAAGCTATGTTGGACAAAGTACTTGAAGTAAGCCTCACGTAGTAATAGTTGTCTATGTAACTCCGACAGGAGAACCTTGGCTTGTTCCAAGCTGACATTTTTGATTTGTTCGTCGAATGCTTTGATTCTAAATTGCTGTTCTAAAGAGAGTGCAATTTTTTGCTCATTCTCCATAATTTATCTCCTAAAGATTTTGATAAAGGTGTCATGGTTTTACTTACTTGACCTCTTGTTTAGCAATAATGGCAAATTTCTTAGCTGTTTTACAGTACCCGATAGGGGTACTTTAGCCTTAGTTACATCTCGACTTTGAAACTAACTTGATCGCAGTCAAAAAATTGAGAAATTGCTCTACAACCATGCTTTATTTGACTAGGCTACACAGGCTGGTTTGCTTGCTCTAGAAAAGCCGAAGTTTTGAGTTGCTAAATATTTATCAGGAAGATTCTCTCTTTTTACGCCTGAGGTCAGTGTCTGTAACAATTATTTACTTCTCAGGTGTTTGCTCAGCCAAACCACTTACAGTCACTTAGGGGTTTCTTGCTGAACACTCAATGATTTGAGGTGACTCTTGATCTCAACTAGTTGCTTTTCCAGAACCGGATACTTACTCTGGGGAAGGAATGGATCATTCTTGTTCGTCACAACAGCTTCTATGGGCAGAACACGAAAATTTAATTTATTGTTAAGTCTATAATTATGAGTCCAGGTAGGAATTGCCTCTACCTCGGTAATTTCTACGGTTTCTTCGGGAAACTGTTTGCGAAGTTTAACAGCAAAAATTACGCCAATATCCTTATAATTGCCTAGCTGGTAAGATATAAAGTTTCCTAGAGAATAAATTGCCACTGCAGTTCTGGTTGTTCCCTCTTTTCCTGGCAACTTGAAAATTTGGTAAGGCTGAACGACATGGGGATGATTACCGAGAATAATATCTGCACCGGCTTTAACTAACTTCTCAACTAGTTGTTTTTGTTGGACATTCGGCTGACGCTGATACTCTTGACCGAAATGGAGACAAATAGTAACAACATCCGCTCCCATTTCCCGTGCTTTGGCAATATCTTTGACTATTTTTTGTTGATCAATCAAGGAAATGAGATAATCTTTACCTTGAGGAATAGGAATGCCATTAGTTCCATAGGTGTAAGCCAAAATAGCCATAGAAATATTGTTTTGCTCAACCAGCAAAATCTGCTCTGCTTCTTGAGCTGTAGTAGCAGTACCTACTGAGTAGACTCCACGGGAGCTAACATTTTTAATTGTATTAATTAGTCCTTGTTCGCCTTTGTCTAGAGCGTGATTATTAGCGGTTGTTAAGATATTAAAACCAGTATTTTTGGCAGTATCAACTATTTCGGCGGGTGCATTAAACAGAGGAAAGCCTGAATAGCCCAATTCAGGGCCAGCTAGGGTTGTTTCTAAATTAGCGATCGCCCAATCACCCGTGCCAATAATCTCGTTGACTTCTGTAAAAAAATTGTCAAAATTATAGGTTTTAGTTTTAGGATTGTAACCAGAGCGAGTTAGAGCAGCATGCATCAAAATATCGCCGACAGCAATTAATTTTGCTTCTTCGGTATAAGCTTCTGGTGCTATAGGTAGTACTGACGGAGCAGAGTTTTCTGCGTTTGTGCCGAGAGTGTTGCTATCAGGCTTATTGACAAAATTACAGCCAGAAATCAACAGGACAACAATAACCAGCAGGGGTGAGGTAAACTTCATGAATTTTTTGGCTTTCTAGGAGAGTAGGGATTCCGTTAAAGGTTAGAGTAGTTTTTGCCAAGTTTTTGTAACACAACCTCTCTTTAACTGTAGTTTTCCTCTGGCTCTTAGTAATTGAGACTCTGTAAGTAAATTTCTGTTGAAAAAAGCATAACTGCAAGGAACTAAAGATGACAAATGCATCCTATATTTTTCTAGCCGGGGCAAGTCGGGGAGTTGGTCGAGAAATTGCCAAGTATCTCAGCCAACAAAACCAGCAAGTCAAGGCCTTGCTGCGTTCTGGGGATACTCGCCCAGAGTTAGAGGCAATGGGCATTAAAGTGGTCATAGGAGATGCCTTGGATGCTGCTGTCCTGGAACAGGCAATGCTGGGCAATGAACCAATTCAGGCGGTAATTAGTACTATTGGTGGTCTACCAAAAGATGGCGAAAGGGCAGATTATTTGGGTAATAAAAACCTCATTGACGCTGCTGTCAAGGCAAAAGTACAAAAGTTTATTCTGATTTCTTCGATTGGCAGTGGGGAGAGTGTAGTTGCGATACCACCACAGGCACTGGAAACCTTAAAGCCAGTCTTGGTAGAAAAAGAACAGGCAGAGAAATACCTTATCGAGAGTGGACTAACTTACACCATAATTCGACCGGGTGGTTTGAAGTCGGAACCCGCAACAGGTAATGGCGTTGTCACGGAAAATTACCGAGTTGCTGGGACAATTCATCGTGCTGATGTCGCCCAGTTGGCTTGTCAGTGTCTGTTTTCTGAGGCAGCTAATCATAAAATCCTCTCCGCAGTTGACCGGATGCAGATGTACGGCCAGCCGGAGTTTGAGGCACTTAGTTTGACCTAAAGGTTTTAATCCAGTGGCGGTGGAGAGCCCAGTCAAGAATAATACGGGCGATCGCAAAACAGCAAATACTCTCAACTCCTAAGATGCCCAATAACCAAAAAACTGCCGTCAAATTTTGCTGTCCCTCCACTGGTGCTAAGCCTCGTACTAAACCAAAAGCTAGCACGGCTCCATCCTTAAGATGCGGATTTTGATCTTCTCGAACTATATAACGGTAGGTAACGCCAAAGAGAAAGCCACTCAAAAAAGCAATTCCTACCTTGACGAAAAGCTCCGGAATCGTGCTAATTTGCAAGGTAGTGAGTGCCTCAAACTGTTGTGAGAGTACCAAACTGTTGCCAACAGCAATGCTACCGTAAGCAAGCGTTAGAGCAAAAGCCGACAGTAGGCCTGCTTTTAGGGATTCGATACGCTCAGCAAAGGTTATCTCAGAATATGGTTTCACTACAATTTCACGCAATGTCACGGGCAGAAAATAACTGTTCGAGGGCGTATGAATATCTTTAGTCAACTCAAAACCCACCGTCTGATCATACTAATCTGTATTGTTGTTAACACGGGATTAGGCATTAGTAGTTGCAGTAAGCTTCCTTCGACTTCAGTGACTACCTCTACTGAGCCAACTTCAGCGGCTGAAGCGGCTGACTCAGTGAGTGTATCTTATACTGCTAACGGTCGTCAGCCAACTCTAGTTAGCTATAAATTTCCCTCTCCTAGTGAGTGGCAGAAGGCGAGGATTGTGCAGACATTAGAAGGACATTCTAGTCGAGTGCAAGCAATCTCTTTTAGTCCAGACGGACGCTTACTGGCTGCTGCTGATGAGCAAGGAATCATTATTTGGCAGGTCAACACTGGAGAAAAGCTACGTACTCTTGCGGGACATAAAAGTGTTGAAGTTGCTGAACAAGCAGCGCCGATAACTTCCCTAGTCTTCAGTCCGAATGGAAGTCTCCTAGCTAGTAGCAGCAGAAGTCAAGGTCTTTCTCCAGAAAAATCAATTATCCTCTGGAACCCTAATACTGGTGAAAAAGTTCGCTCTTTTGCTAGTTCTGAGGGTTGTTCTCAAGTGGTATTTAGCCCCGATGGACAGAGGCTAATTGGTGCTTGTGGTAGAGGAATTGAGGTCTGGAATCCCAATACGGGAGAACAGCAGCTAATTTTCTACGATAATCTTCCTGTAGAAGCGATCGCTCTGAATCCTCAAGGGAATACTCTTGCCACTGTGGATATGAATACTAATGGGCAAGAGTATGGCGCACAGAGTAATGCCATTAAACTCTGGAATCTAACAACTAAGCAGGCTACACCTGTGGGCATTCTCATTGGTCATAGCCGTGATATTAATCAGATTTCTTTTACTCCTGACGGCAAATTTATACTTAGTGCTGACTGGGTTAGTCTCGACTCAGCTGGGGTAATTAGGCTCTGGGATTGGCAAGCCGGTCATTTAGTATGGAGGCAAGAGTATGATGGCGAATCATTAAGCCTCAGTCCCGATAATCAGCTAATTGCGGGAGATTTCCGGGATGGTATGCTGCTAGATTTGCAAAAGGGAGAAGAAGTAGCCAACTCCCTATCCATTCCTATGCAGGGTGAGGCAACAGCCTTAGCTTTCAGTCCCGATGGTAAAACCTTAGCCTGGGCAGGCAAACCGCCAACTTTCCCTAATCCAGTAATTCGTCTGTGGCAAGTCCCCTAGGACAGCGGTTCAGACAAAATAAGGACAAAGAAAGCTCAAATTGAATTATCATAAGCCTTGGAGTCATTTGATATTGTTAGAGATTGCAATGGATATTCTCTCATTAGGTTGGGTTTCGGTACTAGTTTTGTTCACCTGGTCAATTTCCATGGTGATCTGGGGTCGCAACGGTTTCTAGAAGGTTGTGGAAAGTTCTTTTGTCAGTTTTCTGTTTGTAGCTGCCGCAGGATTACTCGCTGTGGTCAGTTTTGGTGTGATTTACTTGACTGCAGTGGAATGGCGCGATCGTCGTCGTCAAGAGCGGGATAAAAAAAGGTAAAGGGAAGGATATCAGTTAGCGATTACTTGGCGGCTGATGCCCTGATTTTTGATAAAAATTACCCTCCTTCTCAACAGAAGGGGGGTAAATATTTGGCATTGCACAGTTTATCTAAAAAATCCATCTTTATTGCTCTTTTGTGACTAGCTGAAAACTTTCACCATTTCTGAATTCTAGAGCTTTTGTCTACGCAGCAATTGCCCATAGCACCAGCAAAGCTGATCAGAAATTTTTTTCCATATACGAATACCATAGACATCTCCAATAATTACTAAAAATAAAGCTGGAACCATAATGGCATCATTCAAAAATAAGGTTTTCTGGAGATGTCTAATAGCGAAGTTTTTGTCATAAATTTGTCATAAAATAGCTTGTATTGACGGACTGACTGATAAAGTTTCTATAAACTGCTCTCCTTGTAAGTCTGAAAAGAGGGTTGTTGCACCATTGATAGCAATCCAAAAACTTGCCAGGTTTAACCGAAAATGACGATTTTTTATGACCTTAACTTTGGCAGTGTTCATCAACTTTTTGATGAGTCGGGCAAGATTATTGATGAAGCAACTTATGTTCGCCGCTTTGATCGCTTTATGCAAGAAATGGTTTGGATGTCTACGGTACTTCAGTACGGACGCCAAAATGTCAGCATTGACAAGCAAAAGGACGAAGGAACAAAGACGTTTCATGCCAATAAACCTTGCCCAGAAATGGCAGCAAAAATGGGTAGTAATTCAGCCGGAACAGTTTTAGAAGTTAAGACTTGCTCAGAAACTGGCAAGATAGAGGCAACTCCAGTAACAACCTAATTTTAAATTTTGGATGCATGGAGATCTAATACTATGACACTCGAACACCAAAGACTTGAAGAATCTCGTACTGGACAAGTTTCTTGGAAACGATGGGGGCCCTATTTAAGCGAACGCCAGTGGGGAACCGTGCGCGAGGACTATAGTGCTTATGGTCAAGCCTGGGACGATTTCCCACACGATCAGGCGCGCTCCCGTGCCTACCGTTGGGGGGAAGATGGGATTGCCGGAATTTCTGATGATCGGCAATTAATCTGTTTTGCGATCGCTCTTTGGAATGGTCATGATTCTATTTTAAAAGAGCGAATGTTTGGCTTAACTGGAAATCAGGGCAATCATGGGGAAGATGTTAAAGAATACTATTTTTATCTCGATAGTACCCCGACTCATTCCTATATGAAGTATCTCTACAAATATCCCCAGGCGGAGTATCCCTACACCTGGTTAGTCGAAGAAAATCAACGGCGGGGACGGGGGGCATTTGAGTTTGAATTGTTGGATACCAATATCTTTGCTGAAAATCGGTACTTTGATGTTTTTGTTGAATACGCTAAAGCCTCAGCAGACGATATTTTAATTGAGATTCATACAGTTAATCGAGGCTCTGAAACTGCAACTTTACACCTCCTACCAACTCTTTGGTTTCGTAATACTTGGTCATGGGGAGATAGCAAGAAAAAACCTATTTTAAAAGCCTTAAACTCCCACAATTCTTACCAAAGAATAGAGGCAAATCACCCAGAGCTGGGGCAACGCTGGTTGTATTGCCAAAGCGATGCTTCGACAAAGCTCAGCAACCGAGTGCCGCTACTGTTTACCGAGAATGAAACCAATTACAAACGGTTGTATAACGTTGAAAATTCTTCGCCCTATCTCAAAGATGGTATTAATAATTATGTTGTTCATGGACAGAAGGAGGCAGTAAACTTTAATGGAAGCGGGACAAAAGTTTCGCCTTATTATCTCTTGAATTTGCGAGCTGGTGAAACGCAAACCATTAAGCTACGCTTATGCGATCGCCCCAATTTAGCTCAACCCCTAGATTCTGAATTCGACCAAATTTTTCAAGGACGAAAAACCGAAGCCGACGAATTTTACCACAAAATCACTCCTTTCCAGATGAGTGATGACCTGCGAAATATTCAGCGACAAGCGTTTGCAGGGATGCTTTGGACGAAACAATATTACTACTATGATGTCACCCGTTGGCTCAATGGTGATGCCACAATGCCTGCTCCTCCACCGCAGCGCCAACAAGGGCGAAACCACCAATGGAAACATTTTGAAAGTATTGATGTGCTATCGATGCCGGATAAGTGGGAGTATCCCTGGTTTGCAGCGTGGGATTTGGCATTTCACTGCATTCCCTTGGCAATGATTGATCCAGAGTTTGCCAAGAATCAACTTGACTTAATGACACGAGAATGGTACATGCATCCCAATGGACAAATTCCCGCTTACGAGTGGGCTTTTGGAGATGTGAACCCGCCTGTTCATGCTTGGGCAACTTGGCGAGTATACCAGATTGAACAAAAAATGTGGGGGAGGCGCGATCGCACATTCTTAGAACGCATTTTTCAAAAGCTCTTACTTAACTTTACCTGGTGGGTGAATCGTAAGGATACTGAAGGCAATAATGTCTTTGAAGGGGGCTTTCTGGGGTTAGATAATATTGGTGTGTTCGATCGCAGCGCTCCTCTCCCGACAGGCGGTTACATCGAGCAAGCAGATGGTACAAGTTGGATGGGGATGTATTGCCTTAATATGCTCACCATCGCCCTGGAGTTGGCACTGGAAAACCCAGTGTATGAAGACATGGCGACCAAATTCTTCGAGCATTTTATTTATATTGCTGATGCCATAAACAATATTGGGGGTGAGGGAACTCGACTTTGGGATGAAGAAGATGGCTTTTTCTATGATGTCTTGCGGTTGCCAAATAACGAACGATTGCCACTGAAAGTGCGTTCAATGGTGGGGTTAATTCCTTTATTTGCCGTCACAACGTTGGAACCCGACTTGCTGGAAAAACTGCCGAACTTCAAGAAGCGCGTCGATTGGTTCATTGAGAACCGTCCCGACTTAAGGGTTAACGTTGCTTGTATGGAGACGAAAGGCATGGGAGAACGGCGGCTGTTAGCTATTGTCAATCCCGATAAGTTACCGCGTATCCTAGCAAAAATGTTAGACGAACAGGAATTTTTGAGCGACCATGGCATTCGAGCGTTATCCCGCTACCATCTGGAACATCCCTACATCTTTACAGCGACAGGCAATAGTTACCGAGTCGATTATGAGCCGGCTGAGTCGAGTACGGGGCTATTTGGCGGTAACTCCAACTGGCGCGGCCCGATTTGGTTTCCTGTAAACTACTTGCTAGTTGAATCGCTGCAAAAGTTCCATCACTATCTGGGCAATGATTTTAAGGTAGAATGTCCCACTAACTCCGGTCAAATGATGACTATCTGGGAGGTTGCTGCTGAACTGGAAGCTCGGATGATTCACACCTTCCAGAAAGATGAATCAAGTTATCGTCCAGTTTACGGCAGCTTGGAACTGTTTCAAAAAGACCCTCACTGGCAAAACTATATCCTTTTCCACGAATACTTTCACGGTGATAATGGGGCGGGTATAGGAGCCAGCCATCAAACCGGTTGGACGGGACTTGTTGCCAAATTAATTCAGCAATGCAGCGAGTACGGTAAGGTTCTCTCACCATCATGATGCAGGCACTAAGAAACCATTGGCTAGACTACTTGATTGAAGCTGCAGGATTAGGAGCCTTTATGATATGTGCGGGATTGTTCGCCACGCTGATCTTTTCTCCCGTCTCCCCTGTTCCCAGTCTCTTGCCGAATAGATTTTGGCGAGGAACGCTCATGGGAGTGGCGATGGGATTAACGGCGATTGTAATTATATATTCTCCTTGGGGGAAGCGATCAGGCGCACACATCAATCCAGCAGTTACGCTCACCTTCTTTCGGCTCAAAAAGATGGCGGTTTGGGATGCCTTTTTCTATGTCTTGGCTCAATTTCTAGGGGGACTGGCGGGTATCTCACTGGTATCTACCTTAGTGGGCAATTCCTTCACCCATCCACCAGTGAACTATATCGTAACGGTGCCGGGGCAATGGGGAGTTCTCTTGGCATTTGTAGCAGAGTTTGCACTGGCGTTTGCATTGATGACAATGGTACTCGTCACCAGCAACACCAAACATTTGGCAAACTTGACGGGTGTATTTGCTGGTATAATGGTCGCCTTTTATATCACCTTTGAGGCTCCTATAGAACCCATTTGGTATCTTTACATTCTCCGGTATAATAATCCAAGATACTGGTTATCGAATACAAACTTACTCGAACTGTGTGATTGCCCTGCACCGTTCTTTGTCGAAGGTGCTTGGCACCTTCCATAACTTGAGTTGATCTAAGAGACAATGAGCTATTCAAGCAGTTTGACAGATAAAGAGTGGGAAATTATTGAACCCCTCCTACCTAAGAAAAAAAGAACCAAACCCCCAACATGGAGCAAGAGGGAAATTTTAGATGGGGTTCTCTATCAACTCAAAAATGGTTGTAATTGGTGTGATTTGCCAAAAGATCTACCTCCCTATTCGACTGTATTTTGGCATTACAAACAGTGGCGAGAACAAGGAATAATTGAGAAAATACGAGATATTCTGCATGGACAACTGCGGCAGAAGGTTAAAAAAAACCATTATGGACAACCTTAATAATTATTGACTCACAGGCGGTAAAGAACACTTGTAATGCTAGTAAAGAATCGTCTGGTTTTTGTTTTTACAAATCAACAAACGGCATCAAAAGGCACTTAGCCGTAGATACTTTGGGATTTCCTTTTTTTACTCACTGCACCAAAGCATCGATTTCCGATGACCGGGGCTTAATTGAAATGCTCTCAGATAATATTGATTATTTCCAATCTAAACCTGTCAATATTCCCAAAATTACTATCCTTCTTGACAACGGATATCATCCTGAAAAATTGGCAGAAGAGTTGAAAAAAGTTTATCCCCAGATAATGACCAAGATTAGATTTAATCTATCAGCCAAACCAGACAAAACCCAAAAAGAAAAAGAAGGAAAAACAGGTTTTGTTCCAGTCAAAGCAAGGTGGGTTATTGAAAGAAGCAATTCTTGGATGGAGAGATGTAAAAGTTTGGTCAAGAACTTTGAAAAAACTCTTGAGAATTCTACCACCAAAATTAATCTTTGTTTTGTCCGACTGATGCTCAAAAGACTGGCAAATGGCTAGATAGATCCCAAATGGGTTCTATATCGGGGATGAGTCTCAATCCGGCTCGGACGTTTGCTTCTGCTTTACCGTCACATATCTGGACGGGGTTTTGGGTATATTATCTGGCTCCCCCTCTAGCAATGTTGACGGCAGCAGAACTTTATTTGCAAGCCTCTAAGCGGAGTATGCGATCGATTTGCTGCAAACTCTGCCCTAACGGAGACACCCCTTGCATTAGTAACAACTGCTGTACTTATTGTGACGACTTGATTAGACCCTGGCGACAGGAGGAATCGGCGGGAGTTGCGATCGCACAGAAGCAGGAAAATCGCTAGATTTCTTCATTCAAACTTTGTAATCCATCCCACCTCGGAGAAGATATGCCAGAGCACTACGACGTGATTGTGATTGGTACAGGGGCTGGCGGCGGTACGTTAGCTTATTGCTTGGCACCAAGCGGTAAACGCATTCTCATCCTAGAGCGAGGCTCATTCTTGCCTAGAGAAAAGGAAAATTGGAGCGCCCGCGAGGTTTATCAAAACGAACGCTATCATACTCAGGAGCAGTGGTATGACCAGAATAATCGCCCGTTTCGGCCTCAGATGAGTTATTGGGTGGGTGGTAATACCAAAGTATATGGAGCGGCGTTGATTCGATTTCGGGAACGCGATTTTGAAGCTGTTCCTCACAAGGATGGAATATCACCAGAGTGGCCCCTCAAATATGCTGACTTTGAGCCTTACTATACCCAGGCAGAAGCACTTTATGACGTTCATGGTCAACAAGGAACTGACCCCACAGAACCCCCCCGCATTAGCGATTATCCCTATCCCCCTGTTAGTCATGAGCCTCGAATGCAACAGATTGCAGAGGACTTACAGAAGCAGGGATTGACTCCGTTTAATTTACCTTTAGGGCTCAAGTTGAATGAAGTTGATCGCACATTGGGAGCTTGCATCCGTTGCGATACCTGTGATGGATTTCCCTGTTTAGTGCAAGGCAAGGCGGATGCTGAGGTTAATGCCATTGGGGCGATTCGCGCTCAAACCAATATTACCTTGTTAACCAACGCCAAAGTTCTCAGGCTCCATACCAACGAGTCAGGGCGTGAAGTCACTTCGGTAGAAGCAGAAGTCGAAGGAGAAATTCAACACTTTAAGGGTGATCTCGTTGTTGTGGCTTGTGGTGCAATTAACTCGGCGGCGCTGCTGCTGCGCTCTGCTAATGATCAGCATCCGAAAGGATTGGCAAATCGTTCTGATCAGGTGGGGCGCAATTTTATGAAGCATCTAACCACAGCAATGGTATCTCTTAACACTACTCCCAATGCTTCGGTGTATCAAAAAACTATCGCCATTAGCGATTTCTACTGGGGTGAGGAGGGATTTCCCTATCCGATGGGATTTATTCAAAATACAGGTAATGTCCTCAGAGATATGATTCCAGCAGAAGCGCCAAAACTGCTGGCTCCCTTCGTTAAATTAGTTCCCGGATCGGAATTAGAGCGAGTCTCCCACTACTCTACGGGTTGGTGGTTGCAAACGGAAGACTTACCTGAACCCAAGAATCGGGTGCGAGTGGAGGGTGACAAGCTGTATTTGGAGTATACGCCCAATAATGTGGCAGCGAGCGATCGCCTGATTAACCGTTGGAGTGCGATTCTGAAAGCGGCTGCACGGGCAGAACACGTTATTCCTTTTGGGGTCTATCCCCGGAATAAAACACCGATTCAGGTAGTAGGACATCAGTGTGGCACCTGTCGATTTGGAGAAGATCCAATCATGTCTGTACTCGATCTCAACTGTCGGACTCACGATGTTGACAATCTCTACGTTGTAGATGGTAGTTTTTTTTGCTCTAGCAGTAGCGTCAATCCCACACTAACGATTATCGCCAATGCTCTGCGAGTTGGCGATCATTTATTGGAGCGAATGAAATGAGTTTGGCGATGCCAATAACCTCAAAAAGACTAAACCTCTTGCAAAAGTTTTGATAACTCTCAAAGTCATGCTGAGGGGAATGCGGGAGCATCTCACCTTTGCAAATATAGCTTGAGATTCTTCGCTTCACTACGTTGCGCTCAGAACGACAGGAGTATTTTTACATCAAGTGGGATGCTCCCTGGAATGCAGTGGAGTGAAGCATCTGGCGAGATGTTTATGACAATTAAGCATTTATGCCGGAGATCTACTCTGCTTCTTGAGTTTCCTCATAGATGGGCGTAAATCTCTGAGTGTCTGGATCATACTGCCAAGCAAGTCCATGGGGGTCTCTTTCTTGACTCCATTTAGAGAAAGTAGTTCTTTTTCGATGTTTCGCTATAGTTGTTGAACTCACAGACAATCGACGTGCTAACGCCACTTGACTCAAATCTTGCGGTACCTGATTTTTTGACTCTTGTGCCATTTCTAGGAGTTTCGCGCTAACTGAGGAGGGAACTGCTGCTACTGGTTGCTCAATATTAGGAACAGGTTGTCCTGTAATGATATTCCACTGCAAACCTTCACGCTTCACTATAAACTTCCAAAACTGACCGATGGCTTTAGTTGGCACCTGTCCCCTGAGGGTTAGGGTAAATAGTTGCTCCTCACCTTTCCTGGGTAATTCGTTTCTTTTAATCAGTACTGTTACTACTTGATTTTTAGTATTCACCACCTGCCCTACTATACGAAACTTATTGATTCCCTTATGCCTCAAGTCAGGTACATCATCTTTGGTTTTCAATTTAGCCAGCACCAACAAGGGAGGATTAAGGCGGGGGTAGCACTTCCAAACTAGAGGAAGCTGGAGAAACTCTGGATGAGCTGTGAGTATTTGTGCCGAGGCATCAGTTAGTCTGGCTGGTATCTCTAACTGATCTTCTGTGAGTAAGGTGCCTTGGAGAAAATTTTTTGAGCTGGGTTGATAAATACCGCAAACTTTCCCTCTGGCACTATAAATTACAGGGTCATCGTGTGGTTTTGATTCTTCCATTTCGGGTCAGGATTTGGCCTCATCTCTCCTTATGGCGTTTTAAGAGCTTGTCTGGCAGATATTCAAAGCTTAACTTCTCAAACAATTATCACACCGACCACATTTAAATCCCACTGCTTCTTGGGTAAAGCCAAAAGCTTGCAACAAAAACTGCCAGCGGCAGTTGCGGGTATGGAGATATTGGCTCATTTGTTTGTGTACCAGCTTTTGGGTAGTACTCAACTTAGCCAAAGATCCAGACTTTGCTAAACTTTGTTGCCGATAATGAAACGGATCAAGCCATTCTAGTTGTCCGGCGCTGTGCAAAAGTGCCAAAGCAATTGCACCGTCGGGAAATTGTCTAGCCACAGTTGCCAGATTACCTTGAGTTGGTAGTTGCTTGACTAAACGCTGGGCATCTTGTGATTGCGATCGCAACTTAGCAGCAAAAAACTCTTGTCTTTGCTTATCTTCTGGATTTAACCAGCCTGTTGGCTCACTAATCAAGGTTAGGGCATGAGTTGGCTTGCCATCCCGCCCTCCTCGCCCCACTTCTTGGATATACTCTGATAGCAGCTGAGGCGACTGAAAATGCACTACCCAGCGCACATCTGGCTTATTAATCCCCATGCCAAAGGCAGAGGTACAGACCACAAATTGAGTCTTCCCACTCAGCCAGCTAGCTTCCCTTTGGCGGCGTTCCTCAGGATTCAAGCCAGCGTGGTAAGCTGCGGCAGCGTAACCTTTTGCGGTAAACCACCCCGCTAACTCTTCACTGTCTCGCCGGGAACGAACATAAACTAAGCCAGTTTGTGGAGTTCTGGCTTGGATAAACTGCAACATCTGCTGGCGGCGTCCCCTGGAAGTCCAGACGGTTTGCACTTTAAGATGAAGATTTTGCCGATAGGGGCTGATTAAAAAAACCTTGGGTTGCTTTAGTTGCAAGACGTTGCGGATAGTTTGCTGCGTGCTGGGGTCAGCCGTTGCAGTGAAGGCAGCAATGCTAATTTTCGTTCCTTGAGGCTTATACTTGAGTAAAGTTGGTCTTACCGCACCCAGACGCCGATAAGCTGGTCGAAAAGTATCACCCCACTGCACTAGGCAATGAGCCTCATCCAGAATTAAGCCGTTAATTTCCAGTTGCGGTTGGCACAATTTTTCCCATACTGGCGCACTCAGAAGGGTTTCTGGCGAAAGGTAGAGTAATCTTAACTGTTGTCTTGCTAAAGTTTGCAGAGTTTGCCGTCTTTGGTGCGTTGGCAATTCACTATGTAAGAGGGCAGCAGGTAGGTTGCGATCGCATAATTCTTGCACTTGATTTTCCATCAGTGCTACTAGAGGTGAAACCACTAAGGTTAATCCAGTGCTGAGTAGTGCTGGTAGTTGGAAGCAAATTGATTTACCCCCACCCGTCGGTAAGACAATCAACGCATCTTGTTTTGATAATAGAGCCTGAACAATCTCACCTTGGGGAGGTCGAAAATCATCGTATCCCCAAATTTTTTGGAAAGTTGCACGAACTTTGTCCCAGGATGTGATTTCGTTTTTGTTCATGGGTAGTAAATACCGCTGGTTGTAGATTCACGACTTTGACTGTGAAAATCAGCATAAAGAAATGCCACAGTTCGAGAAACCAGAAAATACACTGATTTTTCTGGCTGTTAGGGCAGTTTTGTTAAGAAAAATTACAAGAGGCGAAGCCCTGCATAAAAGTTTGGACTAATCTCGAAAACTCTTTAGCAACTCACATAACTCTCAATAAACGAGATTAGCAAACAGGAACTACAAACTATGAAACTCTGCTATCGGGGCGTTTCCTACCAATCCACTCCTAACCTGATCAAAACTGTTGAGACAGAAACCGTTGTTAAGTTTCGCGGTTTAGCCTACAGAGTGCGGCGACTAGTCAATCCTTCGATTCAGCCTCAACTTGATTTAGTCTATCGCGGCGTTTCTTATCTCTCAGACAAGACAAACCTATCCCCCTCCCAACCTCAACAGCAGCCGATTAGTGGCGATACCACTCCTGCATGTAATTATTAGCTTGCATCTAATGAGTTTTGAGTGAGGGGTAACTCAATAACAAACTCTGTTCCTTGTCCCTCTACTGAATGACACTCCAACTTACCCCCATGTTGGTTGACGATAATTCGGTAACTGATGGATAACCCTAAACCCGTGCCTTTTCCTGGGGGTTTGGTGGTGAAGAAGGGGTCAAAGATGCGAGGCTGTATTGCTACTGCGATACCAGGGCCATTATCAGCAATGCGAATCGCTAGGCGAGACTTTTCGAGAACTTCTGTACGAATGCAAATGCAAGGGTTTTTAGAATAATCTTGAATAGTTTGCAGCTTATCTGCTGAACCTGTAACCTTGACTCTTTCTAACCTCAATTCTTCTAGGGAGTCGATCGCGTTACCGAGAAGATTCATAAACACCTGATTAAGTTGACCAAGGTAACACTCGACTAAAGGCAGTTGTCCATAGTCTTTAATTACTTGAATCTCACAAAATCTTGACTGTGGTTTCAGTCGGTGTTCTAGAATTAGTAGAGTATTATCGATACCTTCGTGAAGATCTGCCCGTTTAACTGTTTTTTCGTCAAAGCGGGAGAAGTTACGCAGTGACTGTACAATTTGGTGAATCCGATCAGCACCTTCTTGCATCGACTCTAGCAGCTTCGGGAAATCTTCAGCGATGAAGTCAATGTCGAGGATTTCCTGTTGTTCGATAATCTCTGACTCTGGTTGTGAGTATTGCTGCTGGTAAAGTTGGAGCAGTTGCAGCAGATTTTGGGCGTACTCTCTAGCTGGGTAGATGTTGCCGTAGATGAAACTGACAGGGTTGTTGATTTCGTGGGCAATTCCTGCAACTAGCTGGCCGAGGCTAACCATTTTTTCGTTTTGCACCAGCATGACTTGGGTGCTTTGAAGTTCTTTGAGGGCGATTTCTAGTTGTTGAGCTTTTTCTCGTTCTCGCTTAGTCAAGGTAAGCAAAGCTTCCTCGGTGTGCTTGCGTTGAGTAATCTCTTCAACTATGTAAGAAAAACGTGATCGCCCATTCGCCGCTTTGCCAATAAAACAGACGGTAGCTGATAACCATTTATAATCTATGCCACTCTGGTGTTGGTACTCAAAGCACACAGGAGTTCTTGTGAGTTCACTTTGACGATAATTGCTGATCCACTGACGCAGATTAGTTGGAAGAGAACCCATCTGACTAGCCAGTTTATTCTGCATCGCGGCAGTACTAGTCCCGAAAAATTGCGCCGTAGTCTGGTTATCAGACAGATGCAAGATATCATCTTCAAGCAATTCCACCACACCCATCATCATCGGGGAACTATTATAGAAGCTTTGCAGAATTGCTTCTTGTTCCTGTCTAGTTGCTTCTGCCTGCTTACGTTCACGAATTTCCTGTTCCAGAACATGATTAGCACGGCTCAACTCGGCTGTCCGTTCCTTGACTCGTTGCTCTAGCTGATTATTCAGGGTGACGAGTTCGGCTTCCATCTGCTTGCGTTGCGTAATATCTCGCAAAACTGACAGATGAAGGTGGGGCAGAAAGTTCGCAGTTGCTGCATAGTCAACTACTCGCACTTCCCCATCGGCACGCATGAGGCTAAACTCACCTTTAACCTCTCTTTGTTCCAAGAAACTGCGCCACACCTGATTAAAGTCAAAACCTAGTTCAGCAAAGTCGGAAATCCTGCAACCCAATAATTCTGCCTGCGATAGACCAAAAAGTTTGCAAGCTGCCGGGTTAGCCTCTACATACCTCCCCTCGTCGTCTGCAACCAAAATGGCATCAAGTGCACCCTCGAAGAAGGCTCGCAGTTGGCAATCGCTGTCTCGGCGTGCTTCTTCTAACCGCTTGCGTTTAGTGATATCACGGCAGCAATAAAGAACGCTACCTCCATTGAGGGAAACCTGCTTGACGTTGATCAATAAAACACGGGGATTACCAGTCTTATCTATAATCTTTCTTTCAATATTGAGGATTTCTCCCCTAGTTTGCAAGTCTTGCCACTCGAAGAGGTTGTCTCCTAGTAAATGGGCAATGTTATAAAATTCCTGTATTTCCGAAGTGCAATAGCCAAAAAAACTTTCTACATTAGGGGAAATAAAGGTAAAAACTCCGGCAATATCTGTAATAAAAAAGCTTTCAGAACTACTACCGAGAATTAACCTGTACATTTCCTCTGATTCAGGCAATAATTTTTCTTGTAGATTCTGCTTTTCTGGATAATTAGCTGGTAGCGACTGAGTTTTTCTTGCTACCTTGGAAGTCTTACCAGGGTGGAACTTGGGGTAATCTCTTGTCATTTCCAGTATTCATATTTATGGCAGAAAAATTCAAAGCCCAAAAATTTGCATGCAAAACCAACCGCTTCATCGTAAAAACATGGGTTCTCCCACGAAAATACCATCAAGCTGATCCTGAAGCTGATGATTTACAACTATTTCTTCAGAAGTTATGAGATTGTATTCAGCAACATTCTAGCCAAAACTATTAAGGATGGGTTAATAACTTATAAATTATTTATTAATTTAATTACTATTAATAGTGAAGCTTTGATGAAACATCAGTAGTGATATTTTAGACTGTCGAATCAGGTCAAGCCTTGCTTAGTGCTGCTTTCTGGTTCTTCTCTTCAACGGCTGGTTTAACTAAAATATTCTCATTTTGTTGCTACTACTGCCAGATTCCAAGCGAATCGCTTGATTCCAGGAACTTTTTTCAACAATCCATCTAATTTTTCTAACCGCTGATAAGTTGATGCTAATCTTTCTTGTTCAAGAATAATTTTCTTCCAATAGCGCTCTTGATTGGGGTCAACTTTCTCAATTAAATAGAAGTGTAAAAAAATCCACAAAGTTGCTAGCCAAAATGTATCGTATGCCGTTTCTGAAAAAAGAGATTTAATGTAATTAATCAGATTAATATCCAGTGGCATTTCATCTTCTGTACGCACTTCAGTTGCCATACGTCGATAAACATTAATTACTGGATTGTGCTTTAAAGGATCCCAAAAACAGGCTTTGCCACCAGGTTTGAGAACTCGATGCATTTCCTGTAAAGCGATTTTGGGGTCTGGAATATGGTGTAATAAATTGGAAGCATAAACAATATCAAAACTATTTTCTGGGAAATCCAGTGCCATGGCATTTGCAGTACGCCCTTCAATCTCAATTCCCTGACTTGCTGCTAGCTGAAGCGCCACTGCTACCATTCCGGGTGAATAGTCGGTTGCTACAGTTTGCGCTCCTTGTTTAGCAAAATAAACGCTATTTTCACCAGCACCACAGCCCAAATCCAAAAGCCGTTTACCTCTAATATCTCTGAGTTCTTGGAGAATAAATCGGTTTTCTGGAGCAGTACAGGCCTCAAAATAGTCTGCTACCCTAATGCCGTCTACATCAATTGCGGCAGCCCAGGCGTCATGGAAGCGTCGTTCTTTTTCTAAGGTTTCTTCTGACATGAAACTTGTCAAGCTTAGGGGGATAATTCCGAATTTTGTCAGGCGTCTATCTATTTTTAGATATATTTTTACCTAAAACCAAGACACCAAAAAAGCTAAAGTTTCTACGATTTTGATGTCTTGGTTACTAAAAGAGACCCTTAGTTGGTGACTTTCTCTTGTCTGCGCTGACTCTCGCTATTGGAGGATGACTCCGCATTCTGCAATGCTCTATAAAGACGGTTTAGAGCATTAACATAAGCTTGAGCAGAAGCAACGATAATATCGGTGTTGGCAGCGTGACCGGAAAATACCCTGTCATCATAGCGCAGACGAATTGTTACTTCCCCGATCGCGTCAATTCCCGCTGTCACTGACTGTACGGAAAACTCAATTAGCTCATTAGGAACGTTGACTACGCGGTTAATTGCTTTATAAACAGCGTCTACTGGTCCAGTGCCAATGGCAGCATCGATTAGTTCTTCACCAGTGGGGGTTCTTAGGGTTACAGTTGCTGTGGGGCGAGACTTGTCGCCGCAGGAGACTTGCACTAAATCGAGATGAAATAACTCTGGTGTCTGCTGAATTTCATCGTTAACGATCGCTTCTAAATCCCAATCGGTGACGTCTTTCTTCTTATCCGCCAATTCTTTAAAGCGGAGAAATGCTTTATTTAGTTCTGTTTCCGACAATTCAAACCCCAACTCTGTTAGGCGAGTGCGAAAGGCATTGCGACCTGAATGTTTACCCAGTACAATTTGATTGTCTGTGAGACCAATCGACTGGGCATCCATGATTTCGTAGGTAAGCTTATTCTTGAGGATGCCATCTTGGTGAATGCCTGACTCATGGGCAAAGGCATTGGCTCCGACTATTGCTTTATTTGGCTGTACTAACATCCCCGTGAGGTTAGAAACTAGGCGGGATGTTTTATAAATCTGATGCGTGTCAATATTGGTTAGTGGTTCTTCTGATTCAGCAGGACGCCCCAAGAAGGAGTTAAAGTACTGCCGTCTGACATGAAGCGCCATAACTACCTCTTCTAGGGCAGTATTCCCTGCTCGCTCACCAATACCGTTGATGGCACATTCTAGCTGCCTTGCTCCATTTTTCACTGCTTCCAGGAAGTTGGCAACTGCCAAGCCAATATCATTATGACCGTGGACAGAGATAATCGCTTGGTCAATGTTGGGAACGTTTTCTTTAATGCCTCGAATCAGTGCGCCAAATTCGCTGGGAGTCGTGTAACCCACAGTGTCGGGGATATTAATGGTTGTGGCCCCAGCGGCAATTGCTAGTTCTAAAATTTGGTAGAGGTACTCTGGATCGGTGCGAGTGGCATCCATGGTGGAGAATTCGACATCCTCAACAAAGGATTTAGCATAAGCAACCATTTCTTGGGCAATGGCTAATACTTCAGCCCTTGATTTTTTGAGCTGGTATTCTAGGTGAATATCTGAGGTAGAAATAAACGTGTGGATTCGCGCTTTAGCTGCTGGTTTGATCGCTTCTGCGGCAGCTTTAATGTCTGCTTTAATGGCTCTTGCCAAACTACAAATGACTGGGCCATCTTCTGTACCTACTGCCTGAGCAACTTTCTGAACTGCTTCAAAATCTCCGGGACTGGCAATAGCGAAACCGGCTTCGATTACGTCTACCCCTAGACGTGCTAACTGTCTAGCAATGAGTAGCTTCTCATCTACGTTAAGAGTTGCTCCGGGACACTGCTCTCCATCTCGAAGTGTAGTGTCAAAAATGACAATGCGGTCTGATTCAACTTGCTTGTTCATCGTTTAATTTCCTCAAGTTAGGTCTGTTGCGAATTATCTCCAAAATTACAATGATCTGGTCTACTTAAGGTGGCTGACTCATTGTTTTATTTAGGTCAATAAAATAATTGAGCTTTTTCAAGCTATAAAATCTCCTGAAGCCTTCCACTTCAAAAATAATAATTAAAAATCAACTTTTTCAATCTGGTCACGAATCTCATTTAAATCTATATACAAATCAGTTGCATTCCGTAATTCTCTGGCAATCATTCCTTCAGTTGATACTACTGTGATATGGGTATTCTTGGAACGTAATAACTCAATTGCCCTTTCAAAATCGCCGTCACCACTAAAAAGAATTACCCGGTCATACTGGTCTACTGTATTAAACATATCGACAACAATTTCTATATCTAAATTGGCTTTTTGAGAATAGCGACCAGAATTATCATCGTAATATTCTTTGAGAATTTTCGTGCGGACAGTGTAACCTAAACTAATTAGTGCATCCCTAAAACCACGCTGATCTTGGGGGTCTTTCAATCCGGTGTACCAAAAGGCATTAATTAGACGGACATTTGGTTCACTTTTGAAGTAATCTAAGACCCTTCTCGGGTCAAAAAACCAGCCGTTTTTTTGTTGAGCATAGAACATATTGTTACCGTCTACAAAAATAGAAAGACGGTTCATCAAGCAAGGCATATCAAATAAAACCTAATAGTTAGTGACAATTTAAGATAATTTCTTATTTTAGCAATTTTTATCTAATAATTTTCTAATAGTTAGTTTGCTACGGTAAGTTTTGATGCTTTTCCCTATTAATCGTTTGAGCAACACCCTCACTTAAATTACTCGAAAGACAAGGGAGCTAGTAACTCCCTTTGCTTTATCGCTATCTAAGTCTTGGGTATAGGTAAATTCGAGACAGTTATAAAAATCTACTGTTGGTGTACTTTATCATCTCTACATTAGAATTTGTAGATCAGCGTTTCCTTGAAGAGCAGCTCAAATTGTAAGGAAGTTCATTGTAAATAAGAACACCAGTCACTCCAACTACCAGCGTAGAGCTTACCTGTGTCAATACCTGCCAGTTTTAGAGAAAAGAGATTAACGCAGGCGGTGACGCCAGAACCACAATAAACTAACACTTCTTGCTTATCCTTAACATCCACCCATCGCTGTTGTTGCTTGGCTAATGGTTGCAGATGTCCCTGGTTATCAGTGACTTCTTGCCAAGGGTGATTTAGGGCACCGGGAATATGACCCGCTACGGGGTCAATTGGTTCTTGTTTTCCCCAATAGCGATCGCTATCCCGTGAATCTACCAGCGCCACGTCTGGCAAATCTTTGCGAGTTTTTACTGCTTCAATATCTACCACCCAATCTTGTCGAAGCTGAGGCGTAAAGGTTCCTGGCTGCGCTGCTGGCAAAGCGTCAGTGACTGGATACTCTGCTGATTGCCATGTTTTCCAACCACCATCGAGCAATGCAACCTTATCATGTCCCAAATAGCGTAGCAACCACCACAGACGTGCTGCAAAAGCTAATCGAGAATCATCATAAGCAATAACCAAGGTTTCCTGAAAGTTAACTCCTATCGCTGCTAAGCGATGCGCCAACTTATGAAGATCCGGTAAAGGATGACGCCCTCCATGTTGTTCAGGAGAGCTAGAAAGATCCTTATTTAAGTCAAGATAGTGAGCACCCGGAATGTGACTAGTTTGATACTGTCGATATCCTAGTTCTGGATCTGCTAGAGCAAAGCGACAATCGACAATTACAACTTGTGGGTGATTGAGGTTTTCTCTTAAGTACTCAGGAGAAACGACAAAAGGGCTTTCTATCATATGAAGTTAGGGATTTTCGACGACGACCGTTTCCGTTACCCCACTAGCGTTATTTTTTCTGAGACAGTAAAAATAGCAGCTGGGAATATTTGATAATATAGACATAGTTATATATTGATAATATCCTGGTCACTGGCAACTCCAGGAAAAGAAATATCTAAAGAAGTAGAACCTAGGCAAAATCTATCGTGTTTTGCCAGGATGGCTAACCCTGTAGGGAAACTCAGAGCAAGGTTTGCCCGATTTGGCAACTTAAGTTGTCAGGGTAAGCAACCCCCTACTTTGTACAGTGGCGACAGAGCATCAGTAAAGCGATCTAATCTTTACTAACAAAACTATGAGAACTTGGCAAAAATAACTAGACTAATCAGCTCTACTCCTAACGGGTAATAGAGCGGGACACTATTAGAGAATTTGTAAAATCATCCCCTCTCTGGCTAAAAGATGGTTAGGTAATACCGATTGGATTTGCTCTGCTACTGTGTCAAGAAAGTCATCGTCATAGTCAGGATCATAGCGAGAGAGAACTACCCGCTTGACATCGGCTTGTTTAACTGTTGCCATGCCAGTTTGCCAAAGTTTGTCTTGCCACTTCAGGGGGCTACAGTTGCGAGTGTCATCAAGAGAAATAGCGCCGGGAGCATTTAAAATCAACAAATCCGCTTGATTTCCTAAGTGCAGCAGATTTTTATCGAGATTATTCGGGTAGAATAAGCGACTAGTAGCGTAGACCAGCGAACGTCCTTGCCAGGTTACTCGATATCCCAGAGACCGATTTGAGTAATTGAGATATGCTGCCTCAACTACCACATCATCAATGAATATTTGATTATTGGGGGCAGCAGTAAGGTTGTAGAACTGAAGTTCTGACTGCATAACCTTCATTGGCACGGGAAAATTGGGAGCGAGCATCTGGCAACCCATTCGCCTTTCTATTGACTGACCATCAGCCGCAGTTGCTCCATAAATATGAAAACAATTGCCGGCAATATAGGCAGGTTTAAAAAAAGGAAAGCCTTGTATACTATCCCAATGGCAATAAGTCAAGAACATATAAGCTTCCAGTGGCATCTGCTTGAGCAAATGATTCCCTAACAATCGCAAGCCACTACCACCATCAAAAATTAGAATTTTTTCGCCGACACGTACTTCTACGCAGGAAGTATTGCCGCCATAGCGAACTGTCTTGTTTCCCGGAGCTGAGATTTGATCTCTAACACCCCAAAATTGGACAATAAAATCGCCTTTAGTGTTGGCAGTTGGTAGATTTGGTGCCGCTGGAGCAAGATCTGGCATCTTTAACAATATAAGTTAGCCTTAACTAGCAACTCTCTATGCCGATTTCCACTAAATGATACTCAGAGCAGATGGGTAATCGTTGAGTCGGTAACTAGGGCTATCTGTAATAAGGGACGGACGTTGCATATTTAGAGGAAACTTCTTAGGACTAGCAAGTACAAACGTAAACTGTGATTGTCTACTTTTGTCTAAGCTTCATATTTCAGATATTTGATGCACCCTTTCCTGAGTAGGAAGCTTTTGTCCAGCAAGTCAATTCTAGCGTTCTTGACACAAGTGGGTAAGTTTGACTTCAGGAAACAGAGCAGAGTACTAAAAAACTTGAGGTAAGGGTTTTTGTGTTGATTTATACAGATTTTCTTTGAAATATATCGCGATGAGTAGATAAATAAGAGAGAGATGCAGGGGAGTTAGTGCCATGAAGTATATCTTTTGGAAGGAACATAAACCACGCCCCTAAATCTCCCTGCTTTTCAGAGTAAAGGTATCTGCTTTCCTTTTGTGTGCCTCTTGGGGCTGCTTAGTGTCTCAAAGCGAAGATATAGTTCCTCTTACTTGATGGAAGCTTAACCAGTTATTCACTGTAGACAATCTACTTTTGACCAGCTTTGATACACTCTTCGATCAGCGGTGCTACTTGGTCTAGGTTTTTCCAGCCAAGAATTTCCGTGACTTTCTTCTCTAAGTTTTTATAAGTACTGAAAAACTCAGCAATTTCGTCCAATCGATGCTGTGCTATATCATCGAGGGACATTACTTTGGTATATCGTGGGTCTTTGGCGGGAACGCAAAGAATTTTCTCATCGCGATCGCCACCGTCAATCATTTCCAGCATACCAATAGGGCGTGCGGCAATCACGCAGCCGGGAAAAGTCGGCTGATCCATTAACACCATACCGTCTAGGGGATCACCATCATCGGCCAGGGTATTAGGAACAAAACCGTAGTCGTAAGGGTATTGCACAGAAGAATAAAGCACCCGGTCAAGAGCAAAGGCTTGCAAATCCTTGTCAAACTCGTATTTGTTTTTGCTACCTGCCGGAATTTCAATTAATACATTGATGAGACCCGGTTTTGGTTGAGCAGGAATGAGTGATAAATCCATGACCGAATTGTTCAAAAGAAACAGCAAAATGGTGAACATCTCAACTTTCGTAGAGAGTCAATAAAATTTACCGCCACAAATGAGTTCTATCCGGTTAGTTCGGTAGATACATTTGCACGGATCCATCAAGACTCTCTAATGTTGAGATGTCTTTTAATAAAGCTCAAGCACGCAGAGGATAGACAATCCTAGTCAGCCTTGACCTACCCCCGTGAGCATTTTAAGGCAAGACGTACATCAGCATCTAAGGACTCTTAAGATTGAGACCTTGATTGCCGCCGTGATTTCCTTGAGCTAACTTATCTCAATCAATCATGACATGCTTGTTCAGTTATCTAAAAATTTCTCACAGGTAATGCTGCTCAATCCTCTGGTCTTGGCAGAGGGTAATTTGTTTGTTCCCACACGTCAAGGCTGCTGCTTGAGGAGTAGTAAGCGATGACGCACAAAGGCAATGTCAGGGTCAACAAAGCAATTACCGTGCCTATGACTTCCGCCCACCTATGAGGATGAGGTTCAGAAGAGTTGGCAGAAGAGCCAGTTGATTCCATAAAATAGTTGCAATTGGAACTAGGTAAATTAAGAAGAGCTAAGATTTGATAATCTCCTAAGCTCATACTTTTCATTGTAACGAGCTATACTCCAGCAAATTCTCTTAGATCTCAAAACCTTAAGAAAATGCCCTGAGGAAAGAAATAGGCAGCCAGAAAACTTCTACTTAAGGAAGATTTTTTGTTTGCCGAGAGTAACTATGATTCTCTCTGACCAGAGTTTGTTACTCTACCTCTTTTATCCCCTGAACCATGCTGTGCAAGAGTTAACCACTTTGCTATCAGTTCAATTATACTCGGCTCTTAGTAAATTATCTCCATAATCGTTCTTCCTCCTAAATAGGTGTGGGAGTGATACTATTTCACATTGAGAAGAAAAACTGCTGAAGTTAATTAGAGATCAGCTATCTAGCGGCATAATCCTTTATCGGTTCTTTAATTAAGCGAATGTAGAAATGCTTAAAGGTAGACTTGATCACGCGGGGCATACCAAAATCAATAGGAACTAAAGCATCTGGTAGCCGCCAATCCGTCACTTGCAGTTGCCTTGGCTGTTCAAGGAGAAATTGAATATCATTGATGCTTGCAGAAAGCCCTAGGCGCTGAGCCACTGCTACTGTGGGGATTAGCGCGGGGTCAACGCTAAGAATTTCCACTACAGAGCGATCCAAGGCAAAGACATCCTCGGATGCCCCCAAGATGTTTAGGCGTCTTGGTTCGCCACCACTGGGACCATTACCCTCGTGAGCCATGATCCCATCAATAATTGTCAAGTCTGGATTAATCGTCTGTGCGGTTTCTACCAACATTTCCCCAAAGCGTTGCTCATCTTTACCTGCCTCCATGTGCCACCAGGCTTTCATTTTGCCAGGAACGCAGCCGAACAAGTTCTTAACGCCCATGGTTAGCGTTAACTGCACATGAGATTTTATTTTGGGTAAGTTAATTACAACATCTGCCTCCATAGCTTCTTTGGATAGACGCAGATGGTTAAAGGCGGGATTTTGAGTTTCGTAGCGCTGAGCGTGAAATTCGATAATCGGTAAGTCGAGTTCTTCAAGCACTGGCAGATAACCGTTAGCTTTAGCAACACCTTTAGCACTACCAAAAGCGGGGCTATCCCCTAAGAATGGCTGACCACCGGCTTCTTTAACTAACTCAGCAACACTATAAACTAACTCAGGTCTAGTAATGCATTCCCTGCCAGGATGACCTGCGGTAAGTAGATTAGGCTTGAGTAAAACGCGATCGCCTTGGTTGACAAAAGCACTTATACCTCCTAGTGGTTGCAGCAAGGTTTCCAAAGATGCTCGCAGTGGTTGTCTTTCGTAGGAATCGGCACGAATCAAACTAACAGTAGGCATAAGACTTCCTTGAGGATTACCAATGCTAAAGACCCGTATTGCTCCTAGTTAGAGGCGTCAAACGCTCAGCTTGAGAAAATACCTCTTCTCCTTGAAGCTGGGGAACAGAAGGCTTAAGTTCTATTTTGTAGATATTTGCCATGTTGATAAAAACCGTCTCTTCTGGTAGGTGGAGAATACACCAAGGTTGCTTTAAGCGGTGTCGCAGATCTTGTCTAATCGACCAATTGGGTTCAGTAGAATCTAAGTTCTCAGCAATGCTAAAAGATTCTGTGCGACCGTCGAGGTAGTAAAAGGTAAGCTGCACAAAGCTATCCTCAATTGCCATCGGACGAAGCTCCTTGTGTTGCAGTGTTGGTTTTTCAGTACGTGCGAGAGCTGACAATCTTCCGAAACTTTACCACCACTTATAGAGATCACTCAAACTCTAACTTGTCTCCCTTAATAAGTAATAAGCATGCCCTTGTTCACGGTTGAATGTAATACATATCTTAAGAGTCCCCCTTGTCCTCCCTGTCCTCCCTGTCCCCCTTGACTCCCCGATCTACTATTTTTAAGTAACGACTTGATATTAGGCTTCGCTTTTGGGCAGGGTACTCATTTGCTCAAGATCTAGTACTTTTGCCAGAACCTCAGGGCTGAGTAATTCTCGCTCTAGAACAATCTGCCGTAGGGATTTGCCGGTTTCTAAAGATTCTTTGGCAACAGAGGCAGCATTGAGATAGCCAATATGGGGATTAAGGGCGGTAACTAGAGCGAGGCTACCTTCTGCATAACTTAAGCAGCGATCGCGATTAGCGGTGATCTCTTCAAGACAACGTTTCGTCAAGACTGAGATTGTGTTACCTAAAATTTCGATGCTATGGATGAGGTTGTAGGCAATCAGTGGCATCATCACGTTGAGTTCTAGTTGTCCTGCTTGGGCAGCCAGAGCGATCGCACTATCGTAACCCATCACCTGGAAGCAGACCATAGAGGTCATTTCAGCCATTACTGGATTGTATTTACCGGGCATAATCGATGATCCCGGTTGTACTGGTGGCAGTTGAATTTCCTTAAGACCCGTTTTGGGGCCTGAGTCCATCAGCCGCAAATCATGGGAAATTTTGACACAATCTTGTGCTAGGTTCCTTAAACTCCCAGAAATATGGACAAAAGGAGCCATACTTTGCATCGCTGCCATTAAGTGTGGAGCAGGTTTCAAGGGTTGCCCTGTCAATTGGGAGAGAATTTGAGCAACCTGCTGCCGATATTGGGGATGGGTGTTTAGCCCAGTGCCTGCCGCAGAACCTCCTAAGCCCAGCGTCATCAAATCTTCAGAGGCTCTTTCAATACGACTCATCTGGTCTGCAAGGATTTGCGCCCAAGCCCGAAAACCTTCCCCAAGCCTCACTGGCACAGCGTCCTGTAGATGAGTTCTACCAGACTTGACTATTTCCTGAAATTCATCTGCCTTGTTATCGAGAGCGGCAATGGCATCTGATAAAGCTGGGTAAAGAGTATGCTCTAGTGCTAACAGAGCACCGATGCGAATGGCAGTGGGGATCACGTCATTGGTAGACTGACCATAGTTTACGTGGTCATTAGGGCTAACGCGCTGGTAGTTCCCTTTTTTGTCCCCTAAAATTTCCAGGGCCCGATTTGCCAGTACTTCGTTGACGTTCATGTGGTGAGAAGTACCAGCTCCAGCTTGGTACACATCTACTACAAACTGGTCGCGAAACTGACCTTGAAGAATTTCATCAGCAGCCTGAACAATGGCACGGGTAATTTCTTGGGGAATGCAGTCTAGCGCACCATTAGCGATCGCAGTGGCTTTTTTAATCAGAACACAGGCATCGACATAGGTTGGTAAGGGCTTGATTCCGCTAATAGGGAAGTTTTCTATTGCCCGCAGCGTCTGAATTCCGTAATAGGCATCGCTGGGGATTTGTCGCTCTCCCATCGAATCGCTTTCCGTGCGGTAGGTCAAGCCTGTTGCTTCGGTCATGTTTATTGTTCTGTATATCTTAACCAAAATGACATCATCCCACGGATGGCGGTCTTACTAGGTGACGCATTGAGGCTTTATCTTAAAGTCTCCCTTCGGCTTGAGCGCGTTCTAACCCTTCCCTAATTAGTCTCTGGGCTGTCCTTCCCTCAGAACGATCTTCCGCTAAAGCCAACTTTTTTAACTTTTCGCTCTCATCTTCTGCCAAAGGTACATTCAGCCGCCGAACAACTTCCTTTCTTTTTTCTTGGCTCATTGTAGTTTTTTTTGATTTAAAAAGAGCTATTATGGCTATATTTTAAGCTCTATGTCTGCTAAAGAAAATGTCTTGTTTTCGAGCCATAAGAATTAAATAAAATTAAACAAAAAAAGCATTAAATAAAATTAAACAAAAAAAGCGCCCTCCCAGTGGAAGGCGCTTTCTTGTTAGCTAGAGATTGGAAATCTCTGTCTCTATTTAATTAGCCGTTGATAGCTGGAGCAGTGAGTGCTACTGGTGTAGCTTCGCCTGCTGCCAAGTCTAAGGGGAAGTTGTGAGCGTTGCGCTCGTGCATTACTTCCATACCCAGGTTGGCGCGGTTCAGTACGTCTGCCCAGGTGCCAATTACGCGACCTTGTGAGTCAATTACTGACTGGTTGAAGTTGAACCCGTTCAGGTTGAATGCCATGGTGCTGATGCCCAAAGCTGTGAACCAGATGCCGATTACTGGCCATGCACCCAAGAAGAAGTGCAGAGCGCGGCTGTTGTTGAAGGATGCGTATTGGAAGATCAAGCGACCAAAGTAGCCGTGGGCTGCCACAATGTTGTAGGTCTCTTCTTCTTGACCGAACTTGTATCCGTAGTTTTGCGATTCGGTTTCTGTGGTTTCACGCACCAAGGAGGAGGTTACCAAGGAACCGTGCATTGCGCTGAACAGTGCTCCGCCGAAGACGCCTGCTACACCTAGTTGGTGGAAGGGGTGCATCAGGATGTTGTGTTCTGCTTGGAACACGAACATGAAGTTGAAGGTTCCTGAGATTCCTAGAGGCATGCCATCTGAGAAGCTACCTTGACCTAGGGGGTAAATCAGGAATACTGCACTCGCTGCTGCTACTGGTGCGCTGTAGGCTACGCATATCCAAGGACGCATTCCTAAACGGTAGGATAGTTCCCACTCACGACCCATGTATGCAAATACACCAATCAGGAAGTGGAAGATTACCAATTGGTATGGTCCACCGTTGTAGAGCCATTCGTCTAAGGATGCTGCTTCCCATATTGGGTAGAAGTGCAAGCCAATGGCGTTGGAAGAAGGTACTACTGCTCCAGAGATGATGTTGTTGCCGTACATCAAGGAACCAGCTACTGGTTCGCGGATGCCATCGATGTCCACTGGGGGAGCTGCGATGAAGGCAATGATGAAGCAGGTGGTTGCAGTTAGCAGGGTGGGGATCATCAACACGCCGAACCAGCCTACATAGAGGCGGTTGTTGGTTGAGGTTACCCAGTTGCAGAACTGCTGCCACAGAGAGGCGCTTTCGCGCTGCTGTAGTGTGGTAGTCATGTGCTTATGATTGCTTGATGAATTTTCTAGGTTCTGCAGACGTTTTTTCGTCTGTATGTATTTACACTAAATCATTAATTGATTTTTGTAAAGCAGATTAGAGCAATTGCTTTGAGTTTTGTTAACTTTGTTGTCATTTTTCCTGGAAAATACCTTAAACGCAGGGTTTCTGGCTCTCAGATTGCATTATGAGAGATTTACCGAATTACACATTTACTCAATGAGAACTGGAAGTGAACTCAAGCTTTGAGAGGGTTTCTTTGATATCTAAAGACACAAATTGATCTATTGCTTTGTAAACCCAATGAATCTGCAACTTGGGATCAGCTACGGTCATTTGCCCTCCTAGAGAGATTCGTAGGGCTTCTTCACGAGGATTTAGGGCAATGCAATACATATCGCACAGATCAGGAAATTCCCTCTGCATTTGTACTAATGTCTGTTGCATGTCTTCTAAGAATAGAGAAACATTTTGCTTATTTTGGTAATGAGCATCTATTTCCCAAGCCCTGATGAAAACAGAAGAACAATCAGACTCGCCGGGAATAGCCATGGTGAAAGGATCCATTTCCTCGGCAGTACCAAAATAGAGGCTTTTGTTAGGGGGGATAAAAAAGTTAGCTTCAGACTCTGTTGAGGCAGGATAGAGAATGTAAAAACCGACAGGGTTGAGGTTGTCAGAACGACGTAGCACTCGCATTCCCTGTGGATATTGTTTTGCCCAAGTGCGCAGTGCTTTATTAATTTTGTAAGGCACAACCGGGGCGTTGCTGCTGACACCGTTTAAGTTGTTAGCAATTAGATTAGCCGCAGGAACTGCATCGGTTCTGGGATTAAATGCGTCTACTACTAGCTCTACCAACTTTACTTCTTTGGGAGATAGTTCAGTTTTTGGCTGATAGCGGATCTGAATGCAAACACTATTGCCATCAAAATTTTTCTCAATTAAGCCGAGTTCACTAAGCCGGTCAATCATCATACCAGCTGATCGCTCACTACCCCGTTCTTTTTCAGCATAGAACAATTCCGCTGCCTCTCGATGGGTACAAGGGATAAATCCTTTGGGTATATCTAATTCCATTAATGGCTGTTTTAATAGGGCACCTAACTCTTCCTGTTGCTTGAGTAGCAAATAAGTCCACAATCGCACGAAACATTCAGCGCGATGGCGAGTTAAACCAGGCCATCGTCGCGTGGTTAGCTTTGAGATATAGTTGCGTTGCTGTTCAGTAGGGAACCACTGCTCAATCAATTCGGGATTCATAACCCACAGGTCATTGGAAGACTGTACAAAAGTTTTTAGCTCTAGGGAACTGGTTAGTTAGGCGCGACTAAATTCATCATCTAGCGATTCCCCACCATAGACGATCTAGTGTCATACCTCGGTGCGTAGCCAACAGGTTAGCGATAGCGCTAAGCAACAAGGCAACACAATACAGAATTACCTGAGCAACATGGTTAACTTGTTCCTCAGCAAGGACTACAGACACTAATTATCGGCTAACGCCTAAGCTACTGAAGACAACACCCTTAGATAAGATTATTTCGCAATTTATTAGCAAAACTTAAAAACTGTAGAAAAACTTCACCCTGCTTCAGGTCACTTCGCGCTACTTCAGCCTACTTCACAGAGTATCAGATAGTTGAGGGGGTCTGCAGTAGGCTCATTGTGGTTACATGATGTTGACCTTCAGAATGACTGTATCACTTAACTGATAAGACCTGTTACTACTTGACTTTTCAGTTAGCAGACTTGAAGGAGGTCGACTATGTCATCCCTAACAACCAATCTGAACAGTCCAATCGAAACTGTCGAAAAAATCAATTATTTAGAAAGATCACACGAAGAATTTAGCTCTCAACAGGTAAAGTCATCTTCTTTGCTACAGGCAATTATCGAAGGCTTCATTGACGGTGTCTTGATTTTAACTAGTCGAGGAGAGTGGGTGCACGCTAACTATAGCGGGCGTCAAATTTGCCAGCAAATTTCTCAGGACACGTGCCAATTCAATTCTGTACCTCAGCCAATTTGGCGGGTTTGCCAATCTTTGATCGATAGTCGCAATTGGTTTCCTGAGCAAAAAATGATTATCGAAGATGAAATTAACACAGATAATTTAAATTCTTATCGCCTTCGAGTGCGGTGGCTGGTCTTAGAAGAAAGCGCTCAACCTTACTTGTTAGTGACGATGGAAGACAAAAGTCAGTCTAGTTTAAATACAGCCCTTGCTGAAGTTGATAAATACGGCTTAACGGAACGTGAGGCAGATGTTTGGTTGCTCAAGCGGAAAAATTACTCCTACAAAGAGATTGCCCATCAGCTTTACATCACAGCCAACACGGTTAAGAAGCATCTGAAAAATATTTACGCCAAGCAAAAGGAGTTCCAGTGGAGCCAAGAAAAGTAGTTGGTTGCTCCTGCTATGACAATCCGACTTGATTTGTTAATTTTGAGGATAAATAATAGGAACAAAGGTAATAGGGAGAAATGGTTTCGTCATGCCTTTGTTAACAAATTATTTCGGGTTAATTGAGAATCCAATAAATAAGAGAATTATCACCAGCTTCTTTGTTGGTGATAATTCTCTTATCTATCGACTAATCAAGTATTGTAATACCCAGTTTTTCTCTAACCTCAGCTAAAGGAGTTTCCCAATCAGATTCAATATTCCAGTTAATTAATTTTCTGGCAAATCTGCCTTTTTTGAAAGCCTGTTTAATCTCGTTGAAATGGCACTTTTTAGTTAGTAAACCGGCTAAGATTAGTATCGTACTCGTAGGACGAAACACTTGAGCTCTTGCAAAAGCTTGGATTTTCAACTCATCTGCTTCTGAGTTAGAAAGTCCTGTGAGTACATGCCAAACATCATGAGAACGCTGAACAAAATCTCCTGAATTGATTGGATCAAAACCGTTTTCATCTAAGAAACGAGCAACTTCTCGACCTAGCGTACCATCTGGCAAATGACGCAACTGTTCTGTGTCAATTCTGAACTGGTCGTGATGATTAATCTGAGGATTAATTGTCCGAGCCAGCATTAAGAAGAATTTTAGACGTTTATCTTCCATAATTTAGATCTATTGGTAAATACTTTCAGGTACTTTGAGAGGTAGATCTCATGCCTCTAAAGTTGATCAGGACAAATTATAAATTCTCACAGAAACCATGATTTTCCGGATTAATTGTCTAGCTTTTGGTAAAAATCAGATATCTTCATCAGATTCTGTTCCTAGATTTGTGCAAGAACAACATTGAAATTGCGCCAAGGTTTTTACGTAGGCATCTTTATTACCTATCATCCTGTTTCTAGCAATTTATGCAAGAAGTCTCGTCTTGAAGTAGAAACCTAGGAACCACTCCATAATTTTGAAAGAATGGGTTAAGGTTTTAAAGTACCCGTACGGGTACTTTGGGCTGTACAGTATTGTCGAGAAAGCAAGATTTTGTCGGATGCGTCACACTGCTAGTATGAGTCCGTGATGCTTTGACTTTCGATGACAGCTCCTGATTCCCGCACAGTTACCTATAGTCCTGCTTACACCCTCGTACCTACCTACGAGTGCTTTAATCGCTGTACCTACTGCAATTTTCGTGCTGAACCTGGTAAAAGCCCCTGGTTGACCTTGACAAAGGCAGAAATTAAACTCAGACAGCTTCAATGTCAAGGTATCTGTGAAATTCTGATCCTCAGTGGCGAAGTACACCCCAACTCGTCCCGCCGTCAGTCTTGGTTCCAGCGGATTTATGAGCTTTGTGAACTAGCACTGTCTTTGGGTTTCCTACCCCATACAAATGTTGGTCCCCTGAGTTTTCTTGAGATGCAGACTCTTAAGCAGGTAAATGTTTCAATGGGGTTAATGCTAGAACAACTGACGCCGGAGCTGCTTAAGACAGTTCATCAGTATGCTCCCAGTAAAATACCACAATTGCGCTGGCAACAGTTAGCATGGGCAGGTCAATTGCAGATTCCCTTCACAACTGGGTTACTTTTGGGCATTGGCGAGACCCAGCAAGACTGGTGGGAGACATTAGCAGCGATCGCACAGTTGCACTCTGATTATGGTCATATCCAGGAAGTTATTCTACAACCCCACAGTCCCGGTACTCAGCAAACTTGGGATGCTCCCGCTTTTGACCCCCATCAGTTACCCCAAGTAATTAGTCAAGCACGTCAGATACTGCCTATGGCGATTAATATACAAATTCCGCCTAATTTAGTTACAGACTCTGAGTGGTTACTTGCTTGTTTAGACGCGGGTGCTAGGGATTTAGGGGGAATTGGACCCAAAGATGAGGTGAATCCTGATTATCCCCATTCTCATGTTGAGCAGTTAAGGGAGATTTTGGAACCTGCGGGGTGGCAGTTGGTAGCGCGTTTGCCAGTTTATCCTCAATATGAAAGTTGGTTAGCGCCAAGATTGCAGATGGCGGTTCAGTCGCTAGGTACCTTAATGGTTAATTGAAAATCGAAAATTGAGCCTCTACACTAGCATTTGGCTAATAGCAATAGTGTTTATTTTACCTTTGAAAAGAATAGAGGCTTATCTTGAGAGTAAAGGCGGTGAGGTTGCTACCAAAATGCGGCCCTATATCTGAAACAATTTTTGAAGATGCTCACCTCCCGGCACCGCTTCAGGAAACGAATAAGTACAATATACAGATGTAGAGTTACAAACCAGTTCACTGGTCATATACGCCTATCGAAACCATCTACGGAAATCTCAAAGGATTGAAACCGAGCCAACTGAAGCAGCTCAAACGACTGTATCACCAGCGCTTACCAGGCGATCACATCACAACGCCAGAATTTGCTCAACGACTGGCAGCAATTAGTACAGATGTTAAGCAGCCGCTGTGCGCTTACATTAACCGTCGGGGACAAGTGATTCGCGTCGGTGTTGGCTCCCCTTCTCAGACGAAAATTCCGCCCATGGAATTGCCCCGCTACGGCGCAGAACGATTGTGTGGAATACGCTGCATTGCTACGCAGCTTAAATCAGAAACACCAAAAGAATCTTGTCTTACTGCGATGGCGATTCAAAGACTTGACGCCTTAGTAATTCTCAATACTACAGGTTCAGGATTTGAACGCAGGGGTGGTGGCGCTACAGGTTACATCAAAGAAACCTACTTAGCGCACTTGCTTCCTCCTACAGAAGAGGAGACACCAGTTACCGAAGAAACCAATACCGCCAAATTCGGACTTAGCTGGACAATGTCGCCACCTTTGAGCCTCGACATCCTCTCCAAACAAGATTTTCTTGATCTAGTAGAAGGATTAGAAGCCGAGTTCCGCCGACAATTTATTGTCCAACATCTAGACGCCCGAGACATTGAGCAAGACAGGGTGCTGATTGTGGGCTTAATGACCGATGGCACGACATCAGCGCGCTTTGAAGACGGCTTGGCAGAAATCGGGCGGTTGGTGGACACCGCTGGGGGAGAGGTATTACAGACAGTAAGGCAAAAGCGATCGCGTCCTCATCCTCAGACAGTTGTGGGTGCTGGTAAAGTCGATGAAATTGCCCTGACGGTACAAACCATAGGGGCCAACCTGGTAGTGTTTGACCGGGATCTCTCACCAGCCCAAGCCCGTAACCTGGAATCTCGACTGGGTGTCAGCGTTGTAGACCGCACTCAAGTGATTCTTGATATTTTCGCTCAACGAGCTCAATCCAGTGCTGGTAAATTGCAGGTAGAACTCGCCCAGTTAGAATACATGCTACCCCGACTTAAAGGTCGCGGTCAGGCAATGTCGCGCTTGGGCGGTGGTATTGGCACTCGTGGACCTGGTGAAACTAAACTAGAAACCGAACGCCGTGCTATCCAGCGCCGCCTTGCTAGACTTCAACAAGAAGTTAACCAGTTACAAGCCCATCGGTCACGGATGCGGCAGCAGCGTCAAAAGCAGGAAATTCCGACAGTGGGAGTAGTTGGCTATACCAATGCGGGCAAATCTACCCTACTGAATACGCTGACTAATGCTGAGGTTTATACCGCTGACCAGCTATTTGCTACTCTCGACCCTACCACCCGCCGCCTGTTAATTACTGACGCGGTAACAGGAGAAACCTGCCCCATTCTGCTGACTGATACTGTTGGCTTTATCCATGAACTGCCACCACCCCTAGTAGACTCGTTCCGTGCCACCCTAGAAGAAGTTACAGAAGCCGATGCGCTGCTGCATGTGGTGGACTTATCTCATCCGGCATGGCAAAGTCATATTCGCTCTGTAATGGCTATTTTGGGAGAAATGCCCGTTACACCAGGACCCATACTTGTGGCATTTAACAAAATTGACCAAGTAGACAGTGATACCCTGGCACTAGCTCAAGAAGAATTTCCTCAAGGAGTATTCATTTCAGCCAGTGAGCGCTTGGGTCTGGAAACTATGCGTCAAAAACTAGCTCAGTTAGTACATTATGCGATCGCTCTTTAGAGCATACAGCAGGAGTTATTGAGGGGGCTTCTGACAAAACAGACAAGGGGGGAAAGGGAGGAAAGAATCGCGAACAACCCCAAATCCTCCCATTAACTATACAACGCTATCTTTTAGCTGAACTGGACAAAAGTTCTCCCCCTTGTCTCCCTATCTCCCTTGTCCTGCTATTACCCAGTTTCTAGTCCCTAATCCAGTCAAGCCCTAACTTTTGCAAACAATTTACCCCAGCCAGATCAGTGAGGTTGTACTGCAAAGGTGTCACAGTAATATACCTATCGCGAATTGCTTGAACATCTGTCATCACATCCTGAGGAAGGTGAAGATGTTCTGGTTGTTCAACATCCTCAAGCACTTCACCAGCTAACCAGTAATAAGTTTTGCCTCTGGGGTCAACTCGCTGATCAAAAATATCGAAATAACGACGAATTCCTTGGCGGGTGATTTTGACGCCAGCAATTTCTGAGAGTTTTACTGGTGGCACGTTGACATTAAGCAACATCCCCTCTGGGAGGGATTGCTTCTCTAACTGAGATATCAGTCTCTGAGCGAACATTGCCGCTACTGTAAACTCTTGGGAGACATAGCTCGCGAGACTAAAAGCAATGCTGGGAATGCCTTCAATCGCACCTTCCATCGCCGCTGAGACTGTGCCAGAATAAAGGACGTCAGTGCCCAGGTTGGAACCATGATTGATGCCAGAAACAACCAAATCCGGTGGTTGGTCAATCAATGCACCTAAAGCTAGCTTTACACAGTCTGAGGGTGTTCCAGAACAAGACCAGGCATGGACTGCGGGATCAAACATCTTATGGACGACTTCGGCGCGGATTGGGTCATGGAGTGTTAAACCGTGACCGGTAGCAGAACGCTCTCGGTCGGGACAAACTACAGTAATATCATGACCAGCTTCGGCAAGAGTGTTGGCAAGAGTGCGAATACCCAGGGCGAAAACACCGTCATCGTTGCTAATGAGCAATTTCATGAAACAGTTTGGCAGCCTAGATAAAAGTCGTTGTTCGATTTTAGCCTGACAGTTAGGAGCTTTTTCGGAAAGCGGTTGTAAAAATTCATTCCCAAGGCAGAAGGCAGACTTGTCGAGGAAAAATAAAACCTTTGAGAGAATTACTTCGCTGCTGGGTAAACTGGTAAAGATAATCGGCTTCGGTAAATTAACAATTAAACACTAGTGCTGCTCTTGACAGGAGTAATTAAGCAAGTCGAAGCCGTTTGTCGTTTTTTATGTGTTGCGCTGACCTAACTAACCTAGGCAGGTTAACTCAGCAGGTATCCTCACAAAACTCGAAACTCAAAACTCATTACCTAGCATGACCACTTCGCTCAACGAGCTTGAGACCCAATTAGTCGCACTCAAAGAAGAAGCGACCAAAGCGATCGCACCCGCTGATACCCTAGAACAATTAGAACAGTTACGTGTCAGTTACCTGGGTAAAAAAGGGCAACTGTCTCAGGTCTTGCGGGGCATGGGTAAGCTTTCCCCAGAAGACCGACCCCGCATTGGTGCTTTAGCTAATGAAGTAAAAGAAGCCCTCCAAGAGAAACTAGAGCAAAAACGCCAAGACCTGCAAAAGGCGCAAATCGAGGCGCAATTAGCAGCAGAAACCCTTGATGTGACGATGCCGGGAGTTTATCATCCCCAGGGTCGAATTCACCCAGTTAACAGTATCATTGACCGAGCTTTAGATATCTTCGTCGGCCTCGGCTATACCGTTGCTACTGGCACGGAGATGGAGACAGATTACTACAACTTTGAAGCCCTCAATTTCCTGCCTGATCACCCAGCGCGTGATATGCAGGATACGATGTATCTGCCCGATGGGAATTTGCTACGCACCCACACCTCTACCGTGCAGATTCATTACATGGAAGAGAATGACCCCCCGATTCGGATTGTGGCACCAGGTCGATGCTATCGACGGGATACGGTTGATGCTACCCACGCGGCAGTATTTCATCAGATAGAACTGTTGGCAGTAGATGAGGGACTGACATTTACTGACCTCAAAGGCACTCTTAAAGAGTTTGTTCAGGCAATGTTTGGCGAGGAACTGCCGATTCGCTTCCGTGCCAGTTATTTTCCTTTCACCGAACCTTCGGCAGAAGTAGACGTGCAGTGGAAAGGTGAATGGCTAGAAGTTTTAGGCTGCGGTATGGTTGACCCCAATGTAATCAAGTCAGTCGGCTATGATCCTGAAGTTTACACAGGCTTCGCCGCTGGCTTGGGGGTTGAGCGCTTTGCGATGAAAATGTACGAAATTGATGATATCCGCCGATTGTACAGCTCTGACTTGCGCTTTTTACGGCAATTCTAGCTAAATTTGTAGAGACGTTACTTATAGCGTCTCTACAGCAGGATTAATTTCTCACCAAAACTCCTGGTTCTTTTTGAATTGGCAGAACCTCTAGAACATCGGTTTGAGCGCAGTAATTTAAATCATCATGTCCATCCATGAGCAACAGGCGTTGACCATGACTGGCTTGGCGGAACATCTCCAATAAATTATCCTGCCACTGGGAATATAGAGCGATTGCAGCGATCACTTCATCATTGCCCGCTAGTTCATCTACTGAATTAGTGGTTTGTTGAAGAAGACTATGAGCGATCGCACCAGCACAGACGGTATCTTCGAGAGAGTAAGCTCCTTGCCAACCTGAACCTACCAGCCAAACCGTCTCTGGGGAATTGGCAAGAAGATACTGCACTGCGGCAGCACGGTTAACCAAGGCGGCTGCTAACACCACAGGAGAAGCCTGTACACACTGTAAGGCACGGGTGCCATTGGTGGTACTGATAAATAGTCGTCGTCCCTTTACTCTTTCTGGTGTGCAATCTAAAGGAGAGTTTCCCAAATCACAGCCAGATACTTTGGCACCGCCTCTTTCACCTGCCCTCAGACGTTTTTCTACTGGCCACTCTTCACTTACTCGCATTAATTTTTCCAGATCACTGAAGGCTTGAACCGCCTCAGCACCGGCATTTAATGCTGTAGCAATAGTGGTTGTTGCTCGTAGGACATCAATTGCGATCGCACAATCTGGCACCTTGTCTGTAGGAGTTAGTTCAGGCGTGTGGTAAACAAATAGCTTCACAAAACCTCCACGAAGTTTGGAAGCCCACCTTTTCGGGGTGGGTTGAGCAGCCATTTTGGCTCTTGGCTTAGGTCGTAGGTTGTTGAATATTGCATCTTGACCTGCTTTTTTGACTGCCGATTTTGAATTCTATCAGGTTTTGGCAACAAAACTTTGCTAATCCCTCTCAGTGCTAATTTTGCTGCCTACGAACTGACAATAGCTATCAAATCTGATCAGTTAATTGATGATATCCAAGACAAAAGAACGCATCAGAGTTAATACAGAGGGTCGAATCTCATGTCCCATGTCAAATTCTTGATACTTCAGTTTTACTCCCAGAGCTGTTAAAGTCTCCTTAGCCTGCCGAGCTGCAGCAAGAGGTACAACCTGGTCTTGCTTGCCATGCACAAGTAATACAGGTGGTAAAGATTCTCTTGCCACTGGTTCAGGTTTTGAATGCAAATAGCCACTTAGAGATATTAAGCCAGCCAGAGGCAAAGTTAACCCCACATCCAGCGTCATCGCTCCACCTTGGGAAAATCCACTGAGAATAGTGCGCGACAGAGGCACACCAGTAGTACTCTCTAGAGATTTCAGCCAACTCCTAAGCTGCTGCCGACTGGATATTAACCCCTGATATTCCTTGCTGTTCAAGTCATACCACATCCTACCTCCGGGCTGATTGGGATAGGCAAAAGGAGCATCGGGAAAGAGGAATTGATATTCCGGCAGATTCAGCAATGGGGCAAAAGATGCCAAATCTTGAGCATTTGCGCCAAAGCCATGCAAGCAGACAATCAACTTAGTTGGTGATTGAGAGGTTGCCGGAGGAACTGAGATAAATTGTAAAGACAATGATTGCTCTCCTGAACCAGAATTGATCGAATTTTTGATAGCAGAACTATAGTCTCTTTGGCAAGCTGGCAATAGCAGCGCCATTGAGAGCATGCTACAGCTTTTGAGAATAAATTTACGCCGACTCAATTGACCCTTGCTTTGACTAATTAAGGTTCACTTCTTTAAGGGATTTTAGTTCATTAGTCGATTGATTAACACTCAAGACTCACCTTGTTGATGAGACTGGCAAACAAATCACAAACTCTGTCCCTTTACCAATCTCCGAATTCAACTCAATTTTACCGTGGTGTTTTTCTACGATTTGGTGAGAAATTGATAGTCCCAACCCTGTGCCTTTACCTACTTTTTTAGTAGTAAAAAATGGATCGAATAGTTTGTTTTTAATTTCTGGTGGTACGCCAGGCCCATTATCACAAATTTTTATTCTGATTTGCTTATTAGCGATGTTTTCTGTTTGGATTAAAATCTGGTGTTTTTTCTTGTGGTAATTATCTTGTCTTTTACCATTATTAGTTGGTACATAGTCTCTAGTTTCTGATTCCTCTAGGGCATCAATTGCATTAGCAATAATATTCATAAATAGCTGATTTAGTTGTGCTGCATAGCACTCAATTAAGGGTAGATTGCCATACTGTTTAATTACTTCAACAGAGTTCTTGAGTCGATTGTTAAGAATTAGCAGTGTACTCTCAATACCTTCGTGAATATCCACAGCCTTCATCTCAGCTTCATCCAAGCGGGAAAAGTTACGTAAAGAGACTACAATTTGACGGATGCGGTCAACTCCGAGTTTCATTGATGACATCAATTTTGATAAATCTTCGGACAAGAACTCTAGCTCAATTGCTTCAATTCTTTCTTGAATTTCTGGTTGTGAGTTGGGATAGTGTTGCTGATAAAGTTGAACTAATTCCAGCAAGTCTTCGGTATATTCTCTGGCATATTGAAGATTGCCGAAGATGAAATTAACAGGATTGTTGATTTCATGAGCAACACCAGCAACTAGTTGCCCTAAACTAGACATTTTTTCACTTTGAATTAACTGGGATTGGGTTTGTCCTAGTTCCTGGAGTGCTTGTGTAAGTTCCTGAGTTCTTTCCTCTACTCGCTGTTTCAACATCTGGCGAGCTAGTTCTAGTTGGTGAGTGTATTCACCTACCCATTGAATTAACTGATTTAGAGAGGTGGCTAAAGAACCAACTTCATCTTCTGTAGTGACGGGTGTTCGGAGATTAAAATTAGATTCCTGGGTAACTCGCCTAGCAACACTAGTAACTGTTTTCAGGGGAGAGGCAATTTGGTGACTTGTATAGATTGAGAGTATGCTAGCAATCGCTACACTGAGCAGCATGGTTACTAAAATGATTTGTAATCGTAGTGCTTGAACTCTTTCAATGGTCGTGATTGCTTGTTTTTTTTGAGTTTCTGCTGCTGCTATAATCTGATTTAAATTTTCTGAGAGAAGTTCAAATTCGCTATCTATTTGGTTTGTTGTACTACCGCTCATAAAAGCTAATATCTTTTGCCGTGCGGCGGGGATTTCCTCTAATTCTAAATTGGTAGGATCAATTTCTTGCAAGAGAGAATCAAGTTGCTCAGAGTAAGAGTTAGTGGTGACTTCGTAACTCTTCAGTAACTTCTTAAATTTTGTGGTGTCTACTGCGGAGTAATTAGGGTTAGTTTCTAAGAAATTGGCAAGATTTAATAGTTGATCTCTAACCTGCTCAACATTGGCAGAAAATTTGTAACTTTCTAAGTCAAACCAAATTGATTTTCCTAGTATTGGTAGAACTTGTTGTGGATGCGATCGCATGCCAATTACAGCTTTTTCTAAGTTAGTTACGTGTTGTTGTTGTTCATCCGCCAGAACCAGGGTTTGCAGAGCTTGTTTTTCGTAGTATCCTCCCAAAGCAAGTCCCGCTGTTGTGCCAACAACAGGAATTCCAATTGCTAGAGCATAGCTAAAACCAAATTTTTTTGCTATGCTTAGTCGGTTAATCAGTTTACCAATCCACATTGAGCGAATTTTCTGAGATGCACGGTGAATTGTGTCTGAGATTACCATTTTCTTACCTTGCTTGGTCTGAGCTGCTACATGGCAATTTTTTTGATCCCTATGGGAATTGTTAGAGTCTTCAAGCGGCATGAGAAAACCCCTCTGTTTCTGGTTGAGCTGGCTGCGTATTTGCCTTATTACTGATTATCTTGAACGAAGAAGTACGGCTGTTAGTCTTAACTATAAGAAACAGTGTTCCATAAATATTTTCAGAAAAAAATCTTTCACTGCGACAACTCCACTACTAGATTACAGCTCAAAGCTTAGGGAGCAAGAATTGCTCAGTAGATTAGTAGAGCCTGATTAGATGTAGATGCAGTAAAGTTGGGTAGTTAAAAGAGATTAGTTGCTAAATTGCCATGCTGATACTAACACGTCATAACATTTAGTATCTCATGCTCTGGTAATAGAAGTTAATTATTATTTGCTGAATAAATAATAATTAACTTCTAAAATCTAGCTTAAAATTATGTTTTATCTAGTTGGATACACCTTATTTATTCTCGCTATATTGGCTTAAAATTTACGTTTGTCTGGTCAATTAATGCATCTAAATCTAATAGAAATAGCCTGAATAAATTGTAAAAATGTATATTTTATCTGTCTGTATCTCTAGATAATTTTTTCATAAATCATCGAGGATTATTCTATTTACTTTGCTCAATAAGTTTTTAAAATAAAAAACAACACCCACCTGAAAGAAACTATGACTTGAGGTGCATTTCTAGTCTACACTCAAAAAAATTAGGAGCTTCTACGCTTCCTCTGATAGTTGGCGAATTATGCCATACTTATCAAAGATAAGGTTAAGCTCCTAATAAAAAACTTTTTAAACTCTGAATAAAACTAGATAAGGTATCAAAGGGCGTAATTACCTTTTGTTGGAAGGCGGAATTACCAACAATTCTAAGCTAGCGTTACTAAATCCGTACAACTTCTCTAGGCTAAAGATCAGAAGACAAATGATTATTTGAATTGGCCAAGGTGCAGCAGCAAAGCCAGAGATTGAACAAAATATAGCAGAACCCACACCCAATAATCTAGGAATTTCGTAGGAAGCTCGTAGAGATATCAGGATGCTAACCGCTGCACTAACAAAAAGAATTAAAAAATTCGGAAGCATAATAATTACCTCTAATCTCATAAAAAATTTTATAGAGGGTTTCTTTGAGCCTAAATGACTTAAAAAACCCTCTTGTTCTTAAGCTAACACTGGAACAAAATAAAAGCGTGTATTCTAAACAACAGCTCTCGATTTGTTCAAAAATCTTTGCATAACTTTGTAGAGAATTTTTAGGACTGCACAGCTTCTTCTAAAAACTTTGCCAACCAGTCTTTAAGTTTATAAGTAGCACGACAGTCATCCTCGTTATAGCGTTCAACAGCATCAAGCAGAGAACGATCACCCGTCTCTAGCCATTGATCGTACAAACAGACGGTTTGGGAACCAGTCATACTGGCATCACGCCACTCAAAACCCAACCATCTAGCCAGATGTTTGAGAGAATAGCTTTCAACCGGCAGCTTTACATTATCCATGACTAGCTCATGAACATCCACAAAGCGGGAGAGCAGTTGTTTTACTTGCTCTGGTGGTGTGTTGTAGAGTGAACCTAAACGCCTGACTGTTTCGGCTTCATAATCAGCAAAATGGAAAATTGGTGCATTGGGGTAAAGCTCAGCCAAAGTTAAAAAATTTTGCCAAATTAAGGCTTCATCCCTGGGATGTTCTGCTAAAAAAGGGTAAAATACTTCAGTGTGGTTGAGTCTATCAATTACCAGTACCCCAAGCAAATAGTCAACGTTCAGTTCCGGTTCTGCCTCAATATCGAAGTAAAACTCAATAGATGCAGTTGGTAATAATACTTCTTCGTCTTCATTAAGAGTTTCGGGTTTCTTGCCGTTAGTGGACTCCGTAGAAATAGTCGCAGTATAGCTAGCTTGACGGAGAATTGCCCGACCCTGTACGGTGGAACGAGCCTGCTGCAAAAGCTCAGAAGCAACTTTAATTTCAAAGACTGGCTCTAGGTTGCCAATGGTAGATTGAGCAAGCGATTCTACGGTCATGATGCCTAAACCTTGTAAGTCTTCATAGCGCGTCGGCGTCACTCCTGGCAACAGAGAGATGTGTTTTGTCGATTGCGCGATCGCATAGCAACTGCTGTACCAGCGACATAAACTACATTTTTGACGGGAGATAAACACCTCTGGTTCGTGGCGCTGCAACAGCATCTGAATACATCCCGATAAAGCTTCTTCCATAAGTGGCACCCATTTGTCAAGATGCACTGGGTAAGGATGGGGACGGCGCAACACTAACCAAGCTTTACTTGGCCAGGCTTCCTGGACAGATGCTAGTAACTTGGCATGAAAGGCTGCAAGAATTTTATATTCTGGTTTAGGACGCTTACCTAGCTTAATGCTAGTAGGCAGATACATCCAATCACCAAACACCGATTGTCCGGGCTGTTTTTCCAACAAATCAGGACAGCTTAGCAGCGTCACCCTCTCACTTAGCTGCCTCAATAGTACGCCACCAACAATACACTCTGTTCCCTGCTGCATTAATTCCCAAGTCGCTTGAGATCCAGCCTCCCAATCTCCCCAGTGATAGTTAGGGCGTTGATAAACAGTATTGGCGAGAACCCCTTGCTTATGGGTGCGGCTATCTTGTCGCAATTTCAGCAAAAAGTCTTGTCCTGGATCTTGCTTAGTTGAGTCTCCGTGAATGTTCAGAAACCCCCGACGCTTACAGCGTTTGTAATCTAGCAGTAATTCATCTGTCAGTAGTATGCCTTCAAACCGGTCGAAAAAAGACATTGATTGTATAGATTTATTCTTTGGTCAAGGCAAGTTCTGTTACCTTGTGCTTGGTGATGTCTTCAAAACTTCCTGGGGACAAACTAGCCTTCCTTGAGCATTAAAAACAGAGCGAATTTTTTCAGAATTCCCAATTACTCTAACATCAGAGCCATAGACTTAAGGTGCCAACTTTAACAGAGTCTTCTGTTGAGTTTATTTTGCCGAGTACCAACCAGCGCCACAGGAGGTATCAAGCCTCTGATCTGGTTAATCTGCAACCTGTAAAGCTAATAACGCCGTACCATAAGCGGCTGCTGTGTGCTTTGATGGCAGTACAGGCACTTGTAGATGACGCCCTCGAATTTTTGTCCAAGTAGCATTTTTTGCCCCACCACCAGCAGTATAGACGCGACTGAGTTGGGTTGCGCCTAGTTGTTGCAACAGATGATATCCCCGTGCTTCAATCCTCGCCATTGATTCTAGCAAGCCATGAAGGAATTCTACCGAGCTGGTTGGTTTTGGTTCCAGTTTGGGTGGTAAAAAAGGATCATTAATGGGAAAGCGATCGCCTGGTTTAAGTAAGGGATAGTAATCTAGGGAACTTTCTTGGCGGGGATCTATTTGGCGACTGATATTTTCTAATTCGGTATCCCTAAAGAACTGCCGCAGCACGGCACCACCGCTATTAGATGCGCCCCCTGTAAGCCATAAATCTCCTAGTCGGTGGCTATAAATTCCATAACGAGAGTCATTGACACGCTTGTCACTTAAAAGCTTGAGGACGATCGTTGAACCGAGAGAAGTCACTGCCTCACCTGGTAGTTGAGCGCCGCTGGCAAGAAAAGCGGCAATACTATCAGTGGTGCCAGTAACAACCAAGCAGTCTTGTCGCAACCCCAAATCACAGGCAATTTCAGAAGTTATCTCAGCTACTGGTGTACCGGGAGCAAGGACTTGTGGTAGTACCGGCCAGTCTGGTAGCTGTTCCATCCAGGTAGGATAGCGTAGTTGCTCAGGATCATAACCCAGTTTTAAAGCATTATGATAGTCACTAATGCCTAGCTTGCCGTGCAACAAAAAAGCTAACCAGTCGGCTTGGTGAAGGAAGTAACAGTTTTTAGTAGAGAGGTGATGTTTTGCCTCTTGCTCACACCACCAGAGAAACTTGGCAAGGCTGGAGGTAGCACTGATCACAAGGTGGTTTGGGGGAGCGATCGCTTTTAGTTTTTCGATCTGGGCAACCCCCCGTCCATCGTTGTAGAGGATTGGTTGATCTACAGGCTGACCACTCTGATCACACAAGAGTACAGTAGCAGAAGTGCCATTAATAGCGATCGCTTGGATTTGCTGACGTATGTCTTGGGGAATTTGCTCAATTAAGGCAAATAAAGTTTTCTTCCAGCTAACATGCAGTAAAATCGTTTGGCTATTACCCAATGTGCCAAAGGAATATTGTGCTTCGGCGTGGATAGTAGCTTCAGCATCAATTACCAGTGCTCGTGCGCCAGAAGTGCCAAAATCAATGCCGAGGTAGAAGTTCATCGCTAATTGTCACAGTGGTTGGGATCAGACCAGAGTAAGGGAGACAAGAGGGACAAGAAAGTACCTCTTTGCCGATTTATCAAACTACGTTCTTAATCCTTCCCCGTTCCCTAGTTACTCTACTAGATAGCGTTGTCCACTCCTGAGAACCTCGTTATCGGAGGTGATCTCGACTAATGCCCATTTTTCTTGAACATAGCTTAAATCTTGGGTTTTAGACAGGTAGTTTTCCACATAACCGCAAGTTGTACAAACATAGGTATCAAGGAAAGCGTAGCGATTACTAGCTTTTTGAGCTCCTACTGTGATGGTGTTTAGAGGAATCGATTTTCTATTAGTATTGGCGTAGACATGGCGAGAACCACACTTAGGACATTGACCATTTTTCATTTTGATGACTGCCTCAATGCTAAAACCTGACTAATTTTTTCTACCTTGGTAGAATACAATCAGGATAAAAAGACACTTTTACGGTGATAACTGCTGGCAATCATTGAATAATTGGCGATCGCTCCGAGAGCCTCTCCTATTTATCGGCAATTCGTTCAATTAGGCTAAACAAAGCTTTCTCTTAGCCAGCAGCTTTGAGTTTCCTCTGGTTGAAAAGCGCAAGATGTTATAGTAGCAAGTTTATTCAATTAGAGTTTGTCATCAGGAACAAAAATAACCATCTTACGTCTTAAAATCTAGATAAGGCTGGGTAGATAGCTGAGATGAAAAAGCCAATTTTGAACTTGATTAAGCTGTTGCCAGTAATCTTAATCGCCGCAGGTCAAGGTTTCGCTAATAATGGAGGTAATCTGGCTCAAAACCTCCCGAAATCTCTCTCAACCTGGCAAACACCCCTGATGTCAAAATCTTTGCTAACTCAGCAATCCTCGTTGATACCCGTTAGCTTTCTCAAGCAAGCACAAGCAACTACCCTAACTCGCTGCAATCAAACATCTTCTTCTATCAATACTGGGTACTCGATAAAAACGTCAAGTGGTCAATGGAGTCAGTTGACAGGATGGACGACCATTAAACCTCAAAAGTGTGATCAGGTTTCCTTAGGAATATATAGCGGTTCGGTGAGAATTTACAAAAATATTAATGGTAATAGTCAATTAGTCACCACAATTAGCCTTGATTCGGGGAAAAATGAGTACGCGTTTCGGTAAATAATATTAGCAGCAATAGCTTTAAAGAATCAGCCTTATTTTTCCTCAAACTTAGCAACTGATTGATTACCATAGCGCCCAACCAGGGAAATCCCCTGACAAAGTTGGTGTTCTTGCCGACTGATAGTAGTGTTGTGGTTGAGATAGTCATCCACAATACCACAGCCGCGCTTGAGTAGATAATCTAGTTCCGGATTATCGAGTTCCTCTAGCTTTAAGTTCCACAGGAGTACTGTATCATCCCCACTAGCAGAAGCTAATTTGTCAATATCATAACCAAAGCTTACTGCTAAGACCGCAGCTTGATGACCGGAGAGGGTTCTGAGTTCTTGACCATCGATACTCCAAAGCTTAATAGTTTGGTCATCACTAGCAGAGGCAATAGTTTTACCGTCATGACTGAAACTCACGCTGTTGACTTTATCGCTATGTCCTCTCAAAGTTGCCATTAATTTACCGTCTCGGAGACGCCAGAGTTTGACAGTGGAGTCAAAACTGCCAGAAGCAATCATCTTGCCATCTGGACTGAAACTCAGGCTAGTGGGACTTAGACAGATTTCAAGCCCAAACAAAGCCCAAAGCAGCTTTGTGAGCAAAGAATACGTCCCGATTGTGGTTCAACCACTCCATAAAACGAAAAGACATCGCTGTCCGAAACGCCTCTAATGCTTCAGTAAAGGTGTTTAAAGGTTTCGATGCCCAACGCCGTCTTAATCCTCCGGTTAAAGTGTGCCATAAAATAAATGTATAGGCACAAAACACAAGCATGAAATGTCTTATCAGGCTTCTATAATCTCTGACTTGATATTCAGATAAACCCAACCAGCCTTTGGCTTCCCGATAGAAAACTTCTACCCAATTTCTTTGAGAGTAGGTAGTTACTATCCAATCGGCTGTGGCTTTTGTTGATTCAACATTGGTAATAAAATAGTCAACATCACTAGCTTGGTCGAAGGTTGAGGCATTCATGACGATAGCAATTGTTCTCTTTCCTTCAAGCTGTGAGAGTTCAACTTCTACAGGAGCCACCCAAACGGTTTTCAGTTTATCTAGATTGATTTGAACAGGGGTAAAATCTTTTGGTGACAAGGATTCGGCTAACTTATCTAGGCGAATCTCTTCTCGTTGACTTATCCCTATTTCAATTATCACCTTACGGTTTTTGGCTAATCCTCCTATATACTTGAGTTTCCTTTTTTCCAGTTCCAGCAAAAACGTTGTGTTATTTCCATACCCAGCATCAATTAATACGATACCCGGTCGATATCCTCTGTTCATGCTGCGGTCAATTAATGCTAAGCCTAACTCCGGCTTTTTGGAATTCAATATCTTTTTTTCCTTCAGCTAAAGAACTAGCGTGTTGAGATAACTCTATATCTAACGGTAGGCTTTTTTTCCCATCATATAGATGAGTTGTTACCACTACTATTCCGTTGTCTGTCTTCCCGATTTCTCCAATGTACTGTCGTCCTACTCCCGCCGTGAAATTGCCACTTTTCCTATGTCCTGAGTCATCTACAATTAACGTGAATCCTCTACTTATTCGGGTTGGGCTACACTGATTCATCACCAGTAGACGCCGCTCATTTACCTGTTGAGCATTCCAGGGGGCTTCCGTTAAAAAATGATGTAATCGGTGGTAAGTCACTCCCACCGCGTTATCCGCCATTTGAGACAGGTTTTTTCCTTCACTTTCCCCTAATAATCCCCCAATATAGTTCCTAAACTCCCTTTTTGCGCTTGATGTCTCCAGACATCATCAAAGCGTTTGCACCATCTATCGAAGCAAGGAGGCATGGCGGCGGGGGTTGTCTCTTTCATGTCTTACACTCTAATGTCAAATGGCTGCCATGCCTAAATTATATTTTTATTAACTCTTTATTTTCGTTTAAGTCCCGCTAGAAATACTGTCAGTATGTCCCCGTAAAGAATTGAGCAATTTGCCGTCAACACTCCAGATTTGCACGGTGTTATCAGAACCAGCAGAGGCAATTAGCTGACTATTAGGACTAAAACTCACATTGTTGCCAACATCGCTTTGCCCTTTTAAAGTGTTCAGTAATTTACCATCGCGATTCCAGAGTTTGACAGTTTTGTCCAAACTAGCAGAGGCAATTAGCTGGTTATCGGGACTAAAAGCCACACTCACGACTGGCGCAGTATGTCCCCTTAAAGTTTTCAGCAATTTGTCATCAAGGGTTTTGAGTTTTATTACGTACTCAGTGAGCAAGACTCCCTGTTTAACAGATGTATCATCGCTAGCAATAGATATCTCCGGAATATAAACAGAGCGTGGGATAATAGCGACAAATGCAAAAAGTCAATCGCTCGTACGGAGTGTTATGGGTGCAATTTTAGAAGCCATCGAAAATAACCCCAAGGAGATTAAGCGCTTGCTTGGCATCGACCAAGAGCAATTTCGACAACTGATAGCTAAAACCGAGTTGCTGCATAAACAGAAGCAGGAGGAAATTGAGATAAAGAAGCTTCGAGTCAATAAAAAAGGGGGCGGAAAAAAACCTAAGTTATCTCAAAAAGAGCAAATTCTCTTGACTTTAATATACTTACGACATTCCCCAACATTTCAGTTGCTAGGTATCCAGTTTGGAGTCAGCGAAACTACGGCGAATGATATCTTCCACTATTGGCTACCAATCATCAGTGAAGCTCTCCCACCAACATTGATAGAACAAGTAAAAAAGTGCGAGGGAGATTATGAATGGTTACAGGAACTTTTAAGTGAACTCCAGCTAATAGTAGATACTTCAGAACAAGTTAGAGAGAGACCTGGAGGCTACCTAGAGCCAAAACAGTTCTACTCAGGGAAGAAGAAAACTCATACCATGAAAAATCAATTTATTGTCTTGCCAGATGGAAAGGATATCGTAGATATTCTCCCCGGAGTACCAGGATACCTAAAAGCGACATAAATTTGTTGAGAGAACGCTTTCGACAATTTGCCCCTAAGCAAAAATTTGGTGGAGACAAAGCCTATCAAGGAGAGGCACAGGTGACAACTCCATGCAAAAAACCTAAAGGTGGACAGTTAACTGATGAACAAAAACAACAGAATAGAGAGTTTTCTCAACAGCGAATTTTTGTAGAACACGTTATTCGTCTTATCAAAATATTTAACGTAGCCCGCGAGAGATTCCGTTTGAATTGTCTTAATTACAAGCCAGTAATCCTGGTTATTTGCGGATTAGTCAGACTCCGAATTAAGGCTTTAATTCTATCCTGTTAAAGTTCAGGTAGTAAAGGTGTTAAATGAGTTAATGGGGTGGCTATTTACAGAACAGAATTTAACAGCAACTACCTAAAAGCCTGATTTTGACGTTAAAACTGACTGGGTTGGCAGGTCTCGTTTAATCCTGGAAAAGCCAGTACCAGACGGGCATTGGGAGTTTTCGGAGATGTCTAATAGCAATTAGCTGACTATCGGGGCTAAAAGTCACACTATTAACCACACTATTAGCCACACTTTGCTGATTGCCAAAATTGGGGAGTAACTTGCCATCACTTTGCCAAAGTTTTGCCGTTGCTTGGTCACTAACAGAGGCGATAAGCTTCAAGTCAGGACTAAAACTGACTTTGGTGACAATACCAGTATCGCTGTGACCGTGGAGAGTTTCAGATTCTCCACTATCTAGCTTCCAGAGTTTAATGGTTTTATCATTACTCGCCGAAGCCAGTATCTCGCCGTTGTGGCTAAAGCTAACGCTATTGACCAAATCGCTATGTCCATTAAGGGTTAACAGTTCTCTTCCTTGGAGATTCCAGAGTTTAATGGTTCTATCATCGCTAGCTGAAGCAATCATTTGACCATCAGGGCTAAAAATTACGCTGTTCACTTGGCCACGATGACCAGTCAGAGTTAAAAGTTCTTTGCCTTGAAGATTCCAGAGTTTAATGGTTCTATCATCGCTAGCCGAAGCAATCATTTGACCATCAGGGCTAAAAATTACGCTGTTCACCTGACCATTATGTCCCGTCAGGGTAAGCAGTTCTTGACCCTGGAGATTCCAGAGTTTGACAGTTTTGTCACTGCTAGCCGAGGCAATCACTTGACCATCAGGACTAAAACTTACGCTGTTCACCTGACCATTATGTCCACTCAGGGTTAACAGTTTTGTGCCTTGGAGATTCCAGAGTTTGATGGTTCCGTCACTGCTAGCCGAGGCAAGCATTTGACCATCGGGGCTAAAACTGATGCTGTTGATTTGACCATCGTGACCAGAGAAAGTTCGGAGTAACTTGCCCTGGTAACTCCAGAGTCTCATGGTATTGTCGATACTAGCTGAGGCAATTATCTGGTTAACTCCTCTGGAGAACGCTGACACTCCTTCGTCGCTATCGCTTCGTGTCAGGGGAACGGGGCTAAAACTGACGCTACTGACCCAATTATCATGTCCTTCCCAACGGTTGTATTCTCTGACTCCATAAACCGCCTGCCGTAATGCAGCCACAACCTGAGTTTTAGTTGCCTCTTTGAGCCAGCTAGCTAAGATTCGCGGTTTCAGTTGTCTACCTGCACTTAAGCTTTTGAGTAGCGCCTCAAACTTTTTATCTGAGGCAAAAAGTACTTCTGAAGAGGCGGCAAGTTCAGTAAGACGGGCATTATTTACACTGCTTATGGCTGACCATCCCAGTGCCCCGAAGATCAAGGCAATTACTGATAGGGCTGTTCCTTGGATCAAAACTCGATTAAGCTTGTCCTCAATACTCTTTTGTTTAGCAGTTGCTTGAGTGAGTCTTACTTGTAGTTCTTTTTCTCGAAGTAGTTGGTCAATTGTATCTTGACTTTGCTGATTTTTCTGACGTAGTTCCTCTAATTCTTATTCGAGATAAATTTGTTGTTTCTGGCGGATGAAATCTACCAAATAATCATGAATTAATTGATAGCGGTTTACAGGAAATTCTGGCAAGAGAAATACTAAACCTGATTTTTCTAAAATCTCTAAGATGAGATTCAATTTCGCAGACTCTATACCTGATTCTCTGGCTAACTCAGCACTAGTTTTGAGGGGACGATTGTTGTTTTCATCGGTAAGCAAATACAAAATTAACAGAGCCGACTGTTCGTTTTCCGGGCCACAGTCTCTAACGACTCCTTCTAAAAAGCGCTCTGCTAGTTTTTCTACAGAACCACCTTGCCGATATTGCTCCAGAGTTTTGATATTGTCTGTTTGTAGTTGTGAACCTACAACCTGCAATTCAATAGGACGAACTTCCCCCAAATCAACAGCCAAATCTCTGACTAATTCCTTAATTAGTGCTGGTTCTAAATAAAAAGAGCGTTCAGTTAAGCTTTGAATGAGTTGTTCAGCATCTTCTGGAGGCAAATTACCGAAAGAGTAGCGAAATTCTTTATTGAGAAAATCATTGTTAGTTATTTCTAAAATGTTTAGGCGATCGCATTCTAGGAGGTAATGTAAATAATCCTCTCGCAGCGAGATAATTACTTTTACATAGGGCAGCTCAGAACTATCCAGGCAAATATGCAAAAAATCCCAAAACTTTTTCCTTTGTTCTGGCTTTGGGCAATTGAAAAAAAATTCCTCGAACTGGTCAAAAATTAGAATAGTCAACAAGTTACTATTAGCATTTATTTGCAATTGCTCAGTAATTAATTCTAATGAGTTTAAAGCAGTAGATAAGTTTACGCGTCCAATTTTATCCAGAGCATCTGCTAAACTTTTGCCCAAATTTTCTACCCAATTAGTGTAAACTCGCAGTATCACGGGTAAAGCGTCACGAGCACCAATGTTTTTTTGTTGTAGTATTGGTACTAACCCCGCCTCCAAAATTGAACTTTTGCCCACTCCGGATGGACCATAAATCACTGTTAATTTGTGATCATCACGGCTAATCCTCTCTCGAATCAAACGCTCGACATCTTGCTGCCGCCCTGAAACAGCAATTTCCTTGGCAACTATATCCTGAGTCTCAACTTGTGTGAAGGTTTTAATAGTCTGTCTTTGTGGCTGTAAGCGACTGGCACCGATAAAGGCACGAAAACCATACCGCTGCTCAATCGAGGATTTATCTTGCTTAATCTGAAATACTTTCAGATATTCACCTTGCTCAAAGTGTAGAGAGCGCAACTCTTCTAAAATCCGAATATAAAGCCGTGGATTATGGTGATGGTCACTTTCCTGTCGAGCTTTCTCTAGACTGTAGATAGCTTCCGTAAACTGACCAAGCTGTCGCTGAGATTGAGCCAAAAGAAACAAAAGAAAAGAACATAAGTTCTGATCCTGCGGCTGATTCTCAGTAGTCTGAGTAATAGTTTGCAGCGCTCGCTGAGCTAGTTTATTAGCCCTTTCCCAGTTTGACTCCGATAGGGCAACCTCTACTAACCAACCATAATCCTGCGCTATCGATCTCGGACTGTCAGAGGTTGGATGTAGCTTCAAAGACCTTTGGGCTAAAACTTGCAAATTTTTCCAGTCTCCCTGGTATTGCAGAATCCCACCTAATTTGCTGATAAACTTGTTGGCTAGTTCCGGATTTTGTAAACTCTCAACGATGTCAATAAATGAGTGAATTCGATCAGCTTTGCTATCGTGGCATAAGCTAATATGAAATATTACAAAGCACTCCCACTCTAAATTGTTGCTTTGCTGCCAAGAAGCTAGACTTTGCTGATAGTGAACTAAAGCTACCTCAATCCGCTCACTGGCATAGGCTATGCGACCTTGAACGAACTGCACATATGCTTCGAGTTCTGGCTCCAATTTTACGCCACGACTTTGCAAGTTCTGCAGTGCTGACTCAATTGCTGTGCTATCTTCTAGCGAGATGGTCAGCTTTAGCTCTTGCATAAACTTGCCAGCATCACAATTTAAGAATTGAGAAAATATGCGCTCGGCTTTTTGGCGTAGGGAATAAATCAACTCATAGGTCAGCTCTTCTGTAGCGATCGCAAACTCAACACTGGTGGCCCAATTTTCAAAATCTGGTGCTAAGCGGAGCAACTTCTGTAAAATATGGTCGTTGATCCACAAAACTAGTGGAAATCGCAGATTTTTCTCAAATTCTTCCCTAACGCGGTTAGTAGAAGTTAATACAGTGTCGAGGTCGCTTACTGACTCTAGACCCAATACCATCAAAGCTTGTGGTTGTTCATCTGCCAATTCTGCCTGGATGGTGGTGTAGAGCGTCTTGACAGACTCAGGTAAAACTAACTCTCGAATCTCAACAATACATACTTTCCGCAGCCTTTGCAACGTGCGGTCGCGCAAAGCTGCGTAGTTACAACGTGCTAAAATCAGACAAAATTTACCCTGAGAAAGTTTAATTGCCCGCACCAAAGTCTGTAGCGAATTCTCGTTATAGGCAGCCACATCTTCTGGTTGGTGCAGATTGGTCATAGCTGAAATTCTTGAGCTTCTGCTAAAATCGGATTGATATCAAACCAAGAACCTTGCTGGTCTCGGTATTCAAATACGAACAGGTCATGTACTAGTATCTGGTATCTTTCCTCTCCTCTCAAGCTTTTCTGGTAGGTTACTTGACGTAATAAATCCCACTCATTCTCAGTGAGTGCTAAGGCTAGCTCATTACGGCGTTGTCTAATCACACCTTCTAGGCAATTACGTGATAGGGGGGGATCTTCTCTTTGCAGACAACGCGACAGCAGTCCTAGTAAGTTGCGCACATGACCACCACTAACTTGGCACAATCGCTTTAAGGTCTCAGGACGATCAAAAACTTCTGTAATTAAATCAACGCGCTCAATTAAATTAGCATCGGAAAAGGCTCTTGCCATAACCATCTGTTGCAAAAGATCCATCCCTTCTTGGCAGTTACCGCCCTGCCGTAGCTGCACTGGCACCATTGGCAACACCTTGGGGTCTGTCCCAAATCGATTTGTTAACCTTCCCAAAGCATTAGAAAAAATCAATACTAGGGGAATTGTATAGACAACGTGGCAATTGAGCCGCTTTAACTGTTCACCTCGGTCTACAAACAAATGTTCTGGCTGAATGCGTCCTGTAGGCTTCAGAGAATTATCCAATCGGTCAAGATTATCGATAATAACTACTAGTCCCTCTTTACCGATGCGCTTGAGTTTTTCTATGGCAGGTGCAAATAGCTCTCGGTTAATCGCGTCTAAAATTCCATTGGTACGGGGTTCTAGATATTGTCTTAACTGAGAGTGCAGCTTCGGGCTATCTTTAGTCTTGGCAGTAATCTCGGCAATGCCGACAGAAAAACCCACTTCGGATATTTCTATAGGTGTTTGCAAAATTTCAGTAATTTCGTGAAACAATTGAACAAAGTATCTTGGTTTCAACCGGATTTTAATGGCTTCGAGGCTTTCGCTTACCTGACGAGCGATTGCCAGCATGATATCGGTAACATCAACGTCTACCATGTCTAAATCTTGGCTGGACTCGAAATAGACTACATGAAATCCTTGCTCTTCTAAATCTGCCTTGAGTCGTTGCAATTCTGTAGATTTGCCACAGCCAATATGTCCGGTAAATAGTTGGCAGGTTGGCTTTTCTGGTGAGAGGCGGCTGATAGTGCGACCTAACTCCTGAATAATATTAGCCCCTCTTACCGTAGAAAAATCTACGTAATATTTTTGCTCTTCACTATTGCCCGCCATCAGGGGGCCAGGATTACATGCTTGATAAAATTTTCTTAAGTCTATTTTCATTAATTCCCTGGAAAATAGCTCCCCACTATTTTCTACTGCTACTACTATAGATATTCCGTAAAAAAAGTAATTTTTCGTGGAAATTTTGGTAACGGAGCTATTCCAATGGTGCCAGTTAGTTAACTAAGTTAATATCTCAACTCAATACTTATTTTTGAGGATAAATTTTGTCACATAAGGTGCGATCGCTTGTTTCGACATTGGGGTTATTTTTTAAATAATCGCGCACCTGATTACAGCCTTGGGCTAATAAATCATCGCGCTTTAGATTTGCTAAGTCCCACAAAATTACGGTTTTGTCATTACTAGCAGAGGCAATTAGCTTACCATCGGGGCTAAAACTCACCCAATTGACTGAGCCGTGATGCCCTCTAAGGGTAATCTGTAATGTGCCGTCTAAGTTCCAAAGCCTTACAATTCCATCCCGACTTCCAGAAGCCAGGGTATTACCGTCAGGACTAAAACTGACACTAAATACCTGGTCAGTCTGATGGTCGAAGGTTTTGAGTTCTTGACCATCTAGACTCCAAAGTTTCACAGTTCCGTCTCTACTGGCAGAGGCAATAGTCTGACCATCTGGACTGAAACCAACCCAGTTGACCTGACCTTGATGACCAGACAAACTTCTGAGTAACTTACCCTCTCTTGTCCAGAGTTTTACTGTCTTGTCATCACTAGCCGAGGCAATCATCTGACCATCTGGGCTAAAATTGACCCGATTTACTGGTTCGCTGTGACCTTCTAAGGTGTTGAGTAACTTGCCGTTGCGACTCCAAAGTTTAATCGTTTTATCTCTACTCGTCGAGGCAATAATTTCGCCATCTGGACTGAAACTCACGCTCAAAACAGTATCAGAATGTCCTTGGAGAGTAAGTAGTAATGCGCCATCTTTTTGCCAAAGTTTCACGGTATGGTCAGCACTAGCAGAAGCAATTGTCTCGCCCTTGGGTGAAAAAGCCACACTCCAGACAGGCTGCTCATGTAGGAAGGTACTCAAAAGTTTCCCGTCAGACTGCCATAGCTTAATACTCTTGTCTTCACTAGCAGAGGCAATTAGCTTACCATCGGGGCTAAAACTAACATGGCTGACTCCGCCTTGATGTCCTTTGAGAGTTTTCGGTCCCAGATTATGGAGACTCCAAAGTCTAACAGTGCGGTCTCCACTTGCCGAGGCAAGTGTCTCGCTATCCGGGCTAAAACTGACACTGTAGACCCAATATTCATGGCCCTGCAAAGTACTTAGTAAATTTCCATCTCTACTCCAGAGTTTGATAGTTCCGTCCTTACTTGCCGAAGCAATCATCTGACCATCGGGGCTGAAACTGACACCCATGACATCATCTTCGTGACCTGTGAGAGTCTTTAGCAACTGACCATCTCTGTTCCAGAGTTTGACTGTATCATCCAAACTTGCTGAGGCAATCGTCTGGCCATCGGGGCTAAAACTAACACCAATGACACGATCACTATGTCCCTCCAATGTTTTAATGAGAGTGCCATCTAAACTCCATAAGTTCACCTTGCCATCCAAACTAGCCAAAGCCAAGATGTTACCGTCGGGACTAAAGCTGAGGTCTCGGATGGCTGCTGCCTTTGCTGGTAAACTAGCCCTCAAGCTACCGTCTCGGTTCCAGAGTCTGAGGGTTTTGTCCGCACTAGTGGAGGCAACCGTTTGACCGTTGGGGCTGAAACTAACACTGAGGACAGCAGCCTGATGACCCTTTAAAGTTTTCCGCAGAGAACCATCCAAATTCCAGAGTTTTACGGTGCCATCGGCGCTCGCTGAGGCAATAGTCTGACCATCGGCGCTGAAACTGACGCTATTGACCACCTCTTTATGCCCTTCTAGGGTTTCCAGCAAGCGACCATCTAACCTCCAGAGCTTGAGAGTACCATCACTGCTCGCTGAGGCAACCAGCTTGCCGTCTGGGCTGAAACTCACCCTAATTACGTCGCTTTTGTGACCTTCCAAACGGTTGCGCTCTTGAGTATTGTAGACAGTTTGCTGGAGTGCAGTGACCACCTCAGCAGCAATCTTATCAGCTTTAGTCCAAGGTGCTTGTTTGAGTTGTCTGCCAGCTTTTAAACTTTCCAACAGGGCGTCAAAGGGTTTATTCACAGCGAAGAGTGCTTCTGAGGAGATAGCATGAGCTTTAATTTCGTTAGTGATTGCCCTTTGTCTCTGACGTTCTGCCCAGGTGGCCAGGAGGGCAAAAATGATGCCTACTGCCACCGCAGCTCCCAAAAACCATCTGAACTTACGCAGTTGCTGAATTTCTGCTTGTTTGTGCTGGAGTTCTTGTTTTTGCTGCTCTAGCTTGGCTAATAAATTATGCTGTTGGCGAATGAAAGCTACCAGATAATCATGAACTAGTTGGTAGCGCTCAGCCTGAACTTCTGGTAACAGAAAAACCAAACCAGACTGTACTAGAATTTCTAAAACTAAGTCTAATTTTTCCGGTTCTTCCAATTCTGCTAACCCTCTGGCTAACTCCTCTCGATTCTTAAAAGGACGAGTGCCATTTTCATCGGTTAATAAATACAAGACAAAGCGAGCAGCTTGTTCATTTTCGGAACCACAGTCTTTAATCACTTGTTCCAAGAAGCGCTGGACTAGTTTTGCCTTGGGTCCAGCCCGTTGATATTGTGCCAGGGTGGTAATTTTCTCGGCTTGCAGTTGTGCGCCGACTAGTTGTAATTCAATAGGGCGCACTTCCCCTAATTCTGCCGCTAAATCCTCCACTAATTTATCAATCAGAGCAGTTTCTAAGTTGAAATTGGCTTGACCTGTAAAGTTTTTAATAACTGCTTTGGCTGCTTGCTCAGAAAAATTGCCAAAGTAAAATAAAATGTCTTTATTAAGAATATCGTTATTAACTACGTCCAAATTGGTATAGCGATTCCACTCCAATAAGTAAGAGAGATAATCTTCTCGAAGGGAGAGGATTACTTTGACGTAGGATATATTTAGACAGCTACGTAGAAATTCATAAAAAACCCGCCTCTGGCTGGGTTCTTTGTAAATAAAAAAAAACTCCTCAAATTGGTCAAAAATTAGTACAGTTAGCAAATTGTTCTCTGCATTGATTTGCAACTGTTGGAGGAGTGCTGCCGTGGAATCAAGGATCACAGGCTCAGGCATGTTAGCAAAGGAGCAACTAAGGCTTGACACCTGTTGGTGCAATGCTTCTGTAGCTACGGCCTGGTAGCTAGTACAATTTGGCATCTGAGCCAGTGCCTGTACGAGACATTCCCCCAGTTTCCTTGGCCAATCAGTATAAACTTGTTGTAGAACTGGTAAAACTTCCCGGCTGCCGAGGGGCTTCTGTTTTAAAGCGGGTATTAAGCCGGCCTGAACCAAGGAACTTTTGCCCACGCCTGACTGTCCGTGAATGACCGTTAGTTTATAATCATCGCGTCCTAAGCGCTCCACCAGGCGATTAACTTCTTGCTGCCTACCAGAAGCCGCAATTTCTGGGGCAACTGTTCCCTGCTGCTGAATGGAAGGTAAGACGGGATTAGTCACCTGTTGTTTGGGCTGTAGGCGGCCAGCACCGATAAAGGCACGGAAGCCGTATTGATGCTCAACCACTCGCCTCTCTTGCTTGGTTTCAAAGGCTTTAAGGTAATCCCCTTGTTGAAAGTAGAGCACTCGCAACTCTTCCAAAATCTGGATGTAAAGCTCCGGATCATACTGAGATTTGGTTTGTGCTTTCGCCGAGATCAGGGTGTTGAGCGCTTCTGGGACTTGAGAGAGTGAAGAGTAGGCTTTAGCTAACGAGAATAAATACCAACCCTGATGAAATGACCTCTCCCAATCTAACTTGGCTCTTTGCTCCTCTGAAAAGTCTTCCCAGGAATTGGCTTCTGCGGTTGCTAGCAACCACAGTGCTCGTAATGCCGATTCTTTGGCTTGATTCCAGTCAGATTTGCCTAGCGCCACCTCAGCAAAAAAGCCATGAACTCGTGCTAATCTGAATTGATCAGAGTAAATTTGATGTAACTCTAAAGCTTTGTGGGCAACAATCTCTAGTTCGTCCCAACGCTTGAGCCTTTGCAGAGAATCCCCCAAGGCGTTGATAAATTTAGCCACCAGGTCGGGACGGTTGGCTTGCTCAAATACTTCGACAGTTCGCTCAAAGTAACTCTTGGCTCGATGGCAAGCTTGCTCATATTCGTGGCGGTGTCCTAACAGATAGGTCAACCACCAAAGTCCCAAATAGAAAAAGATGCAGCCGTGCCGTTCTAAGTTATAACTAGGCTGCCATAGGGCTAAAGAGCGCTCATAGTGTCGTCGCGAGTGTTTTGGTGAACTGCTAACATCTCGACCAAGGACGAATTCTAAACAGGCTTCGAGTTCTGGCTCTAGGCTTACTCCCCGATGTTGTAGTTCTGTTTGAGCAGACTCTAATTCGGCGTGACTGGGAAAGCTGTTATCCAGACTGAGGGCAACATTATCTAGAAAGATGCTAGCACCCGCATCCAACACTTTGCTAAAAACTTGATTAGTGCTTTGCTCGATGAAGTTAATTAATTCATCGGTGGTGAGCGTAAAATCAACGGCAGTTGACCAACCCTCAAAATCAGGTGCCAAGCGAATTAGCTTTTGCAAAACCTCATCTGTCACCCACAGCACCAAGGGGAAGGTCAAATGGCGGAATTCCTCTCGCATTTGGTTAGTGGCGCTGAGCAGTTGCTCAAGCTCATTTACCGACTCTAAGCCAGAGATGATTAAGGCGTTGGGTTGCTTTTGGTTAAGTACTTTTTCAATTGCTGCAGAGAGCGTCTTGGAAGATTTATCCAAAACTAATTGGCGAATCTCAAGATCAGGTTGCTCCTGCAACTGGGTTACTATTTTCTCTCGTAACTTACTATAGTTGCAACGAGCTAAAATTAACGAAAAACTTCCTCCAGACCAGCTAATTGCCCGGAGTAAAGTATTTAAAGAGTTGTGGTTATCATTCACCTAAGCATAGTTAAGGCTGTTTCCTTTAAGGAGTCAAACTGGTTATCATCAGTGATGACTCTAACTCCTTATTCCTATTATTATTGATAAATATGAGGATTGTCAGGAAATAGATTTAGCAAGTAAGCTTAATGAAGTATTCTGTGAGTAAATAATTTTTAGTTAATTGGGCAATCTCCTCTTGCATGACATCCCGGCGACGGTTCGTCTATCGCTGAGATTAGAGATTTATCTACTTGGGGAGTGTTGAATATGTTAGTCTTAGCTGGTCTATTGGCTCCATAGGCATCAGCCGATAAGCTTTCCAGGTTGTGGTTGCTCAGATGAGGGATATCTATACCAGCAAGAACCGCCAGCAAAGGTAAGGTGATAATGGTACTTACGGTTTTCCTATTCATTTGAGTTATATTCTCCAAACTAAAACAGTAAACTAGTAATAACGACAAAACGCTGGCTTAGGCAAAACGCAAGCAAGCATTAGCTAGGCCTTCCTGAAGGCTATAACTTCAGGAATCCTGATCTAAAAATATGAATTTAGGCGCTCTCACTTATCAGTCTTTGAGCGTCTAGTTAATGGTTGAGCATCCTATAGTGGGGTGCTACAGCCTATGCCTGCTTACTCTGTCTGATGCACCCATGGCTTATTTGGTTCCCAGTAACAGTAGTAGACAATTGGGTTCACCGTTGGGACAAATTCCGACTGCCGATTGCTCTGGGGCCGGTATTTGTCCGATAGTAACTATTACGTGGCTTTTTCCATAAATCAGCAATTTCCCTGAGAAAATCAATTGTGCCATCTAGTTTCGCGGTTGAAGGGAAACTTTCTGTTGACAAACTTTAAGAATTAGTAATTAACCCCAACAAAAGGCTTCTCTTAAGTTGGGTTCCTCTCGTAACTACTTAAGCTACTGACTGTAGCGCAGCGCTATATTGAGCTTCAGCAACCGCCAAACTAAATTCTACGCTCGTTGCCCAACTCTCGAAATCAGGCACCAATCTAATTAGCTTCTGTAGAACTTCATCTGTCACCCACAATACCAAGGGGCAGGCAAAATTGCGGAACTCCTCCCGCACAAGATTCGTCGCAATTAGTAACTGATCAAGAGCATTCACAGACTCTAAACTAGATACCATTAAGGCTGTGGGCTGTTCGTGACCAACTTCTTCAAGTATGGTGGTGTAGAGGGTCTTGACTGAGCGATCAAGAACAAGCACTCGAACTTTAACAGGACATTGGTCGTGAAATTGCTGTAAGAGGCTCTCTCGTAGCTGAGTAGAGTTGCAGCGCGCTAAAATTAGTGAAAAGTCCCCTTGAGACCTAGTAATTGCTCGCATCAGAGTTTTCCAAGAATCCTGGTTATTAATACCGATTTCTTTAGGTTGATGTAAACAACTCATATCTGCAACTCTCTAGCTTCCTCTAAAATAGGGTTGATTTCAAACCAGCATTCATCGCGATCGCAATACTCAAAGATAAACAAACTACGCAATAGTGCTTGGTATCGATCTTCACCCCTAACAGTTTTCTCTTGGTTGACTTGCCGTAGTAAATGCCACTCATCCCTAGCAATGGCTAGGTTGAGTTCGTTACGGCGCTGACGAACTACACTCTCTAAGCATTCACGCTTAATTGGTGGATCTTCTCTCTGAAGACAGCGGTACAGCAGCACCAGCAAGTTACGTACATGACCACCACTGACTAAACAGAGACGATCTAAAGTACCAATACTATCAAATACTTCCGTAACTAGAGCAAGTCTTTCTTCGGGAGTAACTTCAGGGAAGGCTTTAGAGAGTATTACCTGTCGTAGCAAGGCAACTCCCTCCTCACACCTAGTACCGTCTCTGTGCTTTACCTGCACCATCGGCAACATCTTGGGATCAATACCAAAACGATTGGTTAACCGACCTAAATCACTAGAGAAAACCAAAATCCTGGGGATAGTGTAGACTACATGGCAATGTAGTTTATTTAACTGCTCTCCCCGGTCTACGAACAGATATTCTGGTTGAGTGCGCCCTGGTAACTTCTCCGTGTTGTCCACTCGGTCAAGATTATCAACAATTACCGCCAATCCTTGTTTGCCTTGCTGCTTGAGTTGCTCAATTGCTGGTTCGATCAACTCATGGTTAATCGCTTCTAAAATCATGTTGACTCGTGGTTCCAGGTATTGCCTGAGCAAAAAGCGAATTTCTTGAGAATCCTTTGCCTTGGCCGTAATTTTGCCAATTTCTTGAGCCAGAGAAAAGTCTTGCTTTAGTGCACTGGTACTAGTATCAACTAATACGGAAGCCAAATCATCCTCACTGAGAGTGATTTCTGCTGGCAAAAGCTTAGTAGTCCCTTGGAGTAAACCCTTAAATTCTCTGGGTTGGAGGCGAACGTGCACTTCTTCTAAACTTTTAGAGACTTGGCGAGCAATTGCTAATAAAATATCGCTAATGTCTACATCTGCCATGTCTAAGTCTTGGGAAGACTCAAAATAAACAACATGGAATCCCTGTTGTTCTAACTCAACTCTCAGCCGCAATAATTCTGTGGATTTGCCACAACCAATATGCCCGGTAAACAACTGACAAGTTGGTTCATCAGGAGAAAGGCGGGTAATCGTGCGTTTGAGTTCTTGAATAATCTTGTTACCCCGCACCGAGGAAAAATCAATGTAATAGCGTTGGTCTTCCGCCTTCCCCAGATCTAGTGTTTTGCTAGGATTAGATGCTTGGTAAAATTTCTCCAAATCCAGTGCCATTAGTTTTTTGGCAAAATATCTTGTTCCTGTTATATACGTCAGCTTGGATAAATCTTCCGGAAAAGGCTACTGGATGTTGGATTTGAACAATTTGCTGCTAGTTTAGTATCCCCTTGGGTAGAGCTGTTTTAAGCATGGGTTTGCCGATTGACAATTTTCTTGCTGGGTTGTGAGCTATTACTTACAGAAGTTTTTTGCTGAGGAATTTTCTTAGAGGAGGCTAAAAATTCCTCAGCACAAGAATCATTTTGACTGCAACTGCTTAGCTTCTGACAAGATGGGATTAATACTAAACCATCCCCCTTGTTCATCCTGATACTCAAAAACAAACATACTGCGTAGCAGAGTTTTATATTCGTCCTCGCCTTTTACCATCTGCTGCTGTGATACCTTGGAGAGCAACTCCCACTCATCATCAGTAACAGCCCGCACTAGTGCATCCCGTTGGCTTCTCACAACATCTTCTAAAGAGCTACGAGAAAATGGTGGATCTTCTTTTTGAAGACAGCCATAGAGTAAACTAAGCAAATTCCGTGCATGTCCGCCACTAACTTGGCACAGGCGGTCTAAAGTCTCAGGAGAATCAAACACTTCTAGAGTGAGCGCCAGTCTTTGTTCTAGACTAAGGTCTGGAAAAGCTCTAGCAAGCACCATTTGCTTGAGTAGACGCAGTCCTGCTTCACAATCGCTACCATCTCGTGACTTCACCCGCACCATCGGCAACAATTTGGGTTCTACCCCAAAGCGATTTCTCAGCCTCCCCCAGTCATTAGAGAAAATTAGTACCAAGGGAATAGTGTAGACAACATGACAATTGAGCTGTTTGAGCTTCTCTGCTCGGTCTACAAACAGGTATTCTGATTGAGTACGACCGGTAGGTCTAATCGATTCATCCACCCGGTCGAGATTATCGACAATTACCACCAGTCCTTGCTTACCCTGTTGCTTGAGTTGATCAATTGCCGGTTCGAGCAATTCAGCATTAATCATTTGGATGAGGGTATCTGTACGTGGTTCTAAGTACTGCCTCATCTGAGAGCGGAGTTCTGGGCTATTTTTAGTTTTGGCTGAGATTTTGGCAATACCAAAACTCAGAGAAAAATCTCCCTGAGTGTTAGCACTAATCTCCCCAACTCCTGGCAAAGAGGTTTCTGCCTCTAACTCGATTTCGGTTTGCAAAATCTTGGCAACTTTTTGCAGTAGAGCTCTAAAACCGGTGGGTTGTAACCTAATTTTCAACTGCTCTAAGCTTTCACTGACCTGACGAGCGATTGCTAGCATGATGTCGGTGACATCAATATCAGCCATATCCAAGTCTTGAGAAGATTCAAAGTAGACTACATGAAGTCCTTGTTGCTCTAACTGATTTTTGAGCAGTAGTAGTTCAGTAGACTTACCGCAGCCGATATGACCAGTAAATAATTGGCAGGTGGGTTCATCGGGAGAGAGGCGGGTGATGGTCCGCCGTAACTGGTCAATAATATTGCTGCCTCGTACAGAGGAGAAATCGATATAGTATTTTTGATCCTGAGCATTACCTGCAACCAGCGTCTTACTGGGATTACAGGCCTTATAGAACTGTTCTAAATTCAGTTTCATTGGTTACCTGTTGTCAAATAGCTTGCCACTATTTTCTACCAATAACCAAGAAAGTGCCTCTTTTACTAGCTTAAGATGCCCGTCTGGAGGCATCTTAAGTATGAGCTAAAGGCGTAGATTTTAATCTCTGTTAGCAAAGAAACTAGCTGGAATAATCTATCTCCGAGGAAAAGCATCCTAACACTATCAAAAGTAAAAACTCTTAAATCAAGGATTTACCTGGCATGAAAATCTGAGCAATTGTTTGTTTTTCTGTTACACTCTCTATAATTAGCTCTCCTCCGTGTAATTGGATAATACGTTGGGCAATTGTTAGACCCAAACCAAAGCCTTGTTGTTCGTAAAGCTTGCGCTCAAATTGTAGATAAGCCCCTAGATTAGAAATTTGCTTGGCTGTCATGCCTCGTCCATAATCTGTAACAGATAACTTAAAAGTATTGTTGTAGCAACTGCTATTAACTAAAACTGGTGTTCCCGGTTTGGAAAACTTAAATGCATTATCAATTATTTCTTCAACAGCTTTTTTGAATTTCGGTTCAGAAATAATCAGCATTGCTTCTTGCAGTTCTAATTCTAAATCAGCTTCTCTACTTAGCAGTTTCGCTTTACCAGTAGCAACTTCGGCAATCAAGGTTTTTGTCCAAGTTTTGATGCCATTACTGCGTAGTGCTTTGACTCGCTCTTGATCTGTAGAGATTAGCTCAAGATCAGCATAGAGCAAAAAATTTTGAGTTAGCCGATAGAGACGCTCGCCAGAAGCATGTATTTTATCTAGCATCTCTAAAGCTTCGCTCTGCTCTAATGAATTATATTCATCGATCATCAATTTTGATAACCCAAGAATACCATTTAGAGGTGTGTGCAACTCGTGGGGAAGTGAATGACTTATATTACCACGCAACTCATCTAATTTGTTACGAGATTGCCTCTCAAGAGCTACTTTTTTTTCTAAGCGAGCAGTAATTGCTCCTAGTAGTTCGTTTCTGGTAAAAGGCTTAGTTAAATAATCATCAGCACCTAATTCCATCCCTTGACGCAAATCTTCTTTTGCGGCTTTAGCTGTGAGAAACATGAAAGGAATTGCATCAGTAAATGGATTCTGGCGTAGTTGGCTAAGTACGCCGAAGCCATCCAGTTCTGGCATCATAACGTCACAAATAATCAAGTCCGGAAACTCTTTTTGGGCTAATTGCACTCCGGTATGACCATTATCTGTATCAATTACTTGAAAATTTTCTGCCTTAAGGATTTCGCTAATATTTTCTCGAATATCTTCTTCATCTTCTATCAAGAGGATTTTTTTCATAATTTTTTTCCTCTAAGTAAATTATATTGTTGTAGTCGATTAAAATTTTCTGGAGTTATCACTTTGCGCAACTCTGATAAATCGTTGAGTATCTTCATTTCTCTTTCGCATTCTTCTTGCAGGATTTCTAAATAACGCTTACATTGAACTTTGTTGGGTATATACTTCAACATGTTTGTTGCTAAATTAATTTTGGAAATGCTTTGACCCAAGTCTTCAGAAAATCTTTGGATAATTTCCTCTATAGTTTCATTAAATTGCTGAAGTTCCTGCACTCTTTTCTCTAATTCTTTATATTTCTGCTGCTCAGCAGTACAGTTTTTGAGTAGGGCTGATTGTTTATCTAAACGGACTGTGACTGCCTTCAGTAATGCGTCTATTGTAAATGGTTTGGTCAAAAAATCATCTGCACCCAATTCCATTCCTTGACGTCTATCTGCTTGACTGACTTTAGCTGTGAGAAAAATTAAAGGAATGATGGCAGTGGTAGGTTCACTCCGTAAAGTAGTTAGTACCTGATAGCCGTTTAGTAATGGCATCATAATGTCGCAAATAATCAAAGCAGGAATCTCTTGTTGCGCTAATTGCACGCCGAGATGACCATTTTCTGCACCAATTACCTGGAAATTTTCAGCAGTGAGTGTGTCGATAATACCCTCACGTACTGTTAGCTCATCTTCAATTACTAAAATTTTAGTCATTTTTTTAGCTCTCTTTATTTAGGGGAAGATAAACTGTAAACGTTGTACCAACACCAACTTGGCTACTGACGCTGATTCTGCCACCATGTAAATCAACTGACTTTTTGACAATCGCTAGTCCTAACCCAGTACCTGGTAGTTTGCCAACATTTTTTGCTCGATAAAATGACTCAAACAAATGCTGTTGCTCTTCACTAGGTATACCAATACCTTCGTCTTGAATTCGGACAATAGCTTCTCCCTCGTGAGCGGTTATTTCAAAGTTAATGGTGCTGCCCAAAGAAGAATATTTAATGGCATTAGAAAGTAAATTACCGAAAATGTGTCTTAGCAGCTTTTCATCTAGGTAAGCAAATACTGGAAAATTTTCGGTTATTGCTACTAGAGAATTACTATTGAGGCACTTGCCTTGGTGAGAAAAGATGATCTCGTGTCCACTACCAGTACCGAGTTGGAACTCTTCTACCAAAGAGCTACAAAACTGAACTATATCTAATGGTGTTGATTGCAGGCTTAATTTTCCAGCTTCTGCCTTACCCAAGAGCAGTATGTCATTTAACATTTGGGTCATATGCTGAACGTTTGTTTGTATGCGGTTGAAGTGAACAATTTTTTTATCCTCACTCCAAGTGTGGCTGTAATATCTCAGTAATTCAGTAGATCCAAGAATAGAAGTCAAAGGTGTGCGAAATTCATGGGAAGTCATCGAGACAAAACGAGATTTTAGTTCGTTTAGTTCCTTTTCTTGTTCTAGAGCTTTGCGTAGTTTCTCTTCTACTTGTTTGCGTTCAGTAATGTCGTAAAGGGTGCCAGACATCCCAAAAATTGTGCCATCGGTATTGAATACTATCCGAACTAAAGCATCAATCCAGTGAAAATTACCCTCTTTGGTAAGAAAGCGAATCTCCCGTCGCCAGTCTCTTTTTTGACCTTCAATGAATTGTTGAAATAGCTCTAAACATTCTTGTCGATCTTCAACATGGATGTAGTCAAAAAACTTTTTACCCATGCTTTCTGAGATAGTAAAACCAGTAATTTCCGTCCAGGCAGGATTGAGAAATGTCCACAATCCCTTGGTGTCTGTCTGGAAAATCACTTCCTTGACACTTTCAACCACAGAGCGATATCTTTGCTCACTCTCTTGTAGCGCCCTCTCGGCAGATTTGCGATCGCTAATGTCTTCAACCACGCCAACAAAGTAATCCACCTCACCAGAAGGCTTGCGTACTAGCGATCCGGTAAGATTAACCCAAATCAGAGAGGAATTTTTGCTGTAATAGCGCTTCTCCATTGAGAAAGTCTCAATTTCCCCTGCCAATAACTGTTCTACATACCGCTGATCAGCATCAATGTCCTCAGGATGGGTAATGTCGATAAAGGTTTTCCTACATAATTGAGCATGAGTGTAACCAACGATGTCGCAGAACTTGCGATTAACTCGCAAAAACCGACCATCTAGCCCCGTGTGAACAATGCCAACAGCTGCCTGCTCAAAAGTGGCGCGGAATCTTTCTTCAGAAGCTCGCAGCGCGGCTTCGGCTTGCTTGCGCTCAGTAATATCCCGCATAATTGCCATAACCTCGTCTGTGTCACTGACAGCAAACCTAGCCTCATAATCATGGAGCCTATCGCTCAACGTCATTTGATACTCTATGCTTTGGATATCACCCGTTCTTAATGCTCGCTCTACACAGCTCATTGCCAGAGCTGCTACCTCAACAGGAAAGACTTTATGCAGACTTTTACCCAAATATTGGTAAATCGGCAATGCCATTTGGCAGTCTTTTCCTGCTTTATAGTTCACTAGGGTGCCATCTCGACTGATGCGAAGAATTAAATCTGGCAACGCGCTCAAAAGAGCCCGATTGGTAGCTATACTACGACCGAGAGCTTGATTAACTTTTTCTAGTTCTAGCTCCGTCTGTTGACGCTCAGTTAGTTTTGCCTGTACTCCATCAAAAAGTGTAAATGGCTGAGCGGTGCTTCCTACTTGCTGTGCCACATTCTCCAGAAAATCCTGGATGGCGCTAGGTATGTCTAGGGGGTTAAGTGATCTCAACAAACTAGTTTGGGTGAGAATTCCAACTAATTCCCCCTGAACTCCAGACACCAATAATTGGCGCTGCCCTAACTGCCGCATTCTTTGATAAGCTACCCACAAAGAATCTTCTGGGCTCACACAGGCCAGAGGTGAGCTAATCACATTTTGGGCAGAGAGCTTATCTAACTCCCTGCCTCTAGCTTCTATTTGCACAATATCCCGCTCAGTAACAATGCCAAGAGGCATAAGGAATTTGCGGTGAACAGCACCTTCCACAACTTCCTGTTCTTGCGCAATCACAACACAACTAATTCGATGCTTGACCATCAATTTGGCTAGATCTTGCACGGATGTAGTTAGAGGAGTGTGGATAACCTTGGTAGTCATTACCTGGACAACTCTACGTAGTCTGAGTATGTCAGTTGGTTGCACTACTTGCTCGATACTGTCCGGCGTAATAATTCCTAACAATTGACCAGTATCTTTGACTAGCGGCAAATACCGAATACGGTGCTGATGAAATAGGTTGAGGACAGTGAAAATGTCCTGAAAATCAGCCTCAAAGAGTCTGATAAAATGCTGCGCCATGACATCAGCAACTGTAACTCCTTCTAATTTCATTCCTTTAGCAACGAACTTGACCAAATCCCGCTCCGTTAACAAACCAGCTAGCTTTGTCTGATTCATTACCAAGACGTAGCCACCTGCCGTCTGATGCCTTCGAGACAAGTTAAGGCGTGTCTTTACAGCCGACTGCTCGTAGAGAGATACCGACGGTTTAGGCTCCTGTAATCTCTGCAACGTGCAGCTACTTCTTCCTTGACTGATAAGATCGATAGCATCTATCAGGAAAGTCTCAGGTGCAATGCTTAAGTGGTGAGAGTCAACGGTAGTCTCTAAAATTACCGTAGAGAGAAGTGAGTCTTTAAATCCCATAGCCCGGTTTAATTTGTAGTCGCTACTGCAAGGAAGCAGGCATTCATCTTGGGTTTAACGGTTGGAAGGATTGTCTAGTAGTTCTTACTTGATAAAACGTCAAAAAAACCTAGTTTGTCATCCGTAGGTTTACGTGCTTAAATCTTTAACTCGCTTAATCACACCCGTATTTACCGCAACCACGGAGCAGAAATTGGGCTCTGGAGTAATCAGCACAACTCCCGAACGCAAGGAAACTTAGGAATAAAGGGAAAACAAGAAAAGGTCTGCTATGCCAGATGCAGAATCACAACAAAAGTTTTCCGGCTTACCAAAATAATGGGTCTAAAGCCCCGTGCTTTTAGCGCGGCTTTCTTTAACTGCGCTATACTTACGCTAAGTAAGTCAGCGTAATCATGTGGGTATTTGAAGCAAAACTTCAGGGAACAAATGGGCAGTATGAGCGGCTTGATGAAGCCATTCGTACTGCTAGGTTTGTTGGCAACAGTTGCCTCAGATACTGGATGGACAACAAGGGAATTGGGAAATACGAGTTGAGTGCATATTGCAAAGTTCTTGCCAAGGAATTTCCTTGGGCGAACAAGCTTAACTCTATGGCTCGTCAGGCTTCTGCTGAACGAGCTTGGTCTTCTATTGCTCGGTTCTACGACAACTGCAAAAAGAAGGTAAAAAAGAAAGGTTTTCCACGCTTCAAAAAGCACCAAACTCACGGTTCTGTTGAGTACAAAACAACGGGATGGAAGCTGTCGGAAGATAGAAGAACCATCACCTTCACCGATGGCTTCAAAGCTGGAAGCTTCAAGCTGTGGGGAACCCGTGACTTGCATTTCTATCAGTTGAGTCAAATCAAGCGGGTTCGAGTTGTTCGTCGTGCTGATGGGTACTACGTTCAGTTTTGTCTTGATGTTGAGCGGGTTGAGAAACGAGAACCGACTGGTAAGACCATTGGGTTAGATGTTGGCTTGACTCACTTTTATACCGATTCCGATGGACAGACTGTTGAGAATCCCAGACATCTGAGGAAGTCCGAGAAAGCTCTTAAGCGATTGAGTAAGAAGCTTTCTCGCACCCAAAAAGGCTCGAAAAATAGAGCCAAAGCTCGAAACCGTTTGAGCAGAAAACACCTCAAGGTAAGTAGGCAGCGTCAAGATTTTGCCGTGAAGTTGGCAAGATGCGTAGTTCAGTCTAACGACTTGGTTGCTTATGAAGACTTGATGGTACGAAATATGGTTAAGAACCGGAAGCTGTCCAAGTCGATTTCTGATGCTGCATGGTTCGCTTTCCGCAATTGGTTGGAATACTTCGGCAAGGTGTTTGGAGTGGTGACGGTTGCCGTTGCGCCCCACTACACCAGCCAGAACTGTTCCAAGTGTGGGGAAGTCGTCAAAAAGTCTTTGAGTCAAAGAACACATCGCTGTCACCATTGTGGGTTTGTTTTAGACCGAGACTGGAATGCCTCCCGGAACATTTTGGAACTAGCACTACGTACCGTGGGGCGACACGGGAACGCCAGCCCTGAGCTTTGTCGAAGGGTTAAACGCCTCTGGAGACATCGACCTCTGCATTGGTGGGGAAACTCCTCAATGTAAGCCGAGTCGTGGAAAGAGGAAGCCCAAAGAGTGATCTTTGGAATCCTCGTACCTAAAGGTCGAGGAAGATGTCAACTCTCTATCTGCCTATCAATCGAAGTTTTTCTAAAAATTTCTGAGACTAGGGGCAAGAATTTCAGTAGGTGGAACACTTGTGCTGCGGGTAGTGGTAGCGTAGAGAGTAGCCCGTCATAATCTAACTAGCAGTAGTTTGTTTGTTAAAGAAGTCACTGGTGCTGATGCAGGGAAATCTCCGACAGCGTTACACTAGTTGTTGGCAGTTCTTGGCTGTCATCACTGGGCATTCTCAGATTTTATCTTTGAACAATTTTCATGCAGACCAAGGCTTTTAGTGAGCTTTTTCCACTTTTCAATACAGCTAACCCAGAGACATTAGAATGGTTTCTGTCTGTTGTGGTAGAACACGATTACCCCACAGGTAGAGCTGTATTAATGGAAGATGCTTGGGGCAATGCAGTGTACTTTATTGCTTCCGGCTGGGTAAAAGTTCGACGCCTTTATGGTGAGAGCACAGTAACCCTAGCAATTTTGGGTCGAGGAGATTTTTTTGGTGAGATGGCAATTCTTGATGAATCTCCCCGCTCAACCGATGTTGTTGCTCTTTCTGATGTGGAGTTACTCAGCGTCTCCGCCCAGCGATTCATTCAAACTCTTTTCAAAGATCCCCAGTTACAGCATCGCATGTTGCAACTGATGGTGAAACGTTTACGCCAGAACAATGTCCGCTTTCAAAGACGACATCAGCCGTCGGCAGTTCAGTTAGCTAATACTTTGGTGAGTTTGGCAGAGAGCTATGGTCAATCCACTGAACAAGGGACTGAAATATTTAACATCCCTTATAAAGATTTGGCAAACGTCACAGATATCAGCCTTGAAGACACGACCAAAATTATGGAAAAGCTCGACAGCAAGGGCTGGATTAAGATTGATCCCGAAAATCAAACTATCTGCCTAATTAATACCAAACAACTGACTCATCTGGCTAGTGGGACACGTTTAGGCGCTAGAACACCAGTTCAGTAGATAAGTGGGTGGGGATGAATAAGATAAGAGAAGATATGTCAAGAAATGTTAAGAACGTAAGATTCTCTTTGCTGCTGCTTTACCCCAACGGCAAACATTAATACCAACTACTTATAAATTAATAAATTACTAATTATTCTCTCAAGAGAAGGCAACTCTCTAAATTTTTGCCTTCTCTTTCTTGCCCATAACAACCGCAATACGGTTATTTAAGTGTTGTTCTAGAGAAAATCAGAGACTGTTTGCAGGTTCCTTGTAATTTGGTTCCTAGGCAAAGCGCAGGAGCAATTTGCTCCTAGCGTTCAGCAAAACTGTGACAAATGAGCAGATTTAACGTCTTAAGCCCATTTATCATCCTACAGTCTTTCACCAGACATAAAAAGGTCTTGGTGTTTTGAGTTTATTCCTTTATTGTAGGAAACTTCAACCACTTTATTTTTGTCCCACTTGTTGTTTGTCCCCCAGGTCTTAAGACGCTGGGTTTTGTATTTATATGACTGAAGCAACGATCATTCGCCCCAACAATGTAGTCAGCACTGCACCGGCAATCTACTACCAGGTGACCATGCCTGAGCCTCAATCGCATCTGTTCGAGGTAACTTTGCAAGTACGAGACTGGCAGGAACCTTTACTAGATTTGAGAATGCCAGTTTGGACACCAGGCTCTTACCTAGTGCGGGAATACGCTAAACATGTACAGGATTTCTGCGTTGCTGACGAGCGAGAGCAGTCATTGTCCTGGAGCAAACTGGGTAAAAATCGCTGGCAAATTGATACAGCGGACGCCTCAAACATTACAGTACGCTACCGCGTTTTTGCCAACGAATTAACGGTACGAACTAATCACTTAGATGCTAGCCACGGCTATTTTAATGGTGCTGCCCTCTTCTTCTTACTCCAGGGACATCAACAAAAACCGATTCGGGTGACTATTGTACCGCCACAACCGGGCTGGCAGGTGACCACGCCACTGCCACCAGTTCCGAGGGAAGCCAACACCTTTCTGGCCGCAGATTTCGATACGTTGATAGACTCCCCCTTTGAAATTGGTCATCAGCGACTGTATGATTTTGAGGTACTAGGTAAATCTCATCAGCTAGCAATCTGGGGAGAAGGTAACGCTGACCCGGAGCGCATTATTGAGGATACGAAGAAAATTATTGAGGTAGAAGCACAGTTATATGGAGGTTTACCCTACGACCAGTATTTGTTTTTGTTACATTTATCATCTCATGGATTTGGTGGTTTAGAACACAAAAATTCCTGTTCGTTGAATTATCCCCGCTTTGGTTTTCGCAGTAAGGATAAGTACAACCGATTCGTGCAGTTGGTTGCCCACGAATTCTTTCACCTCTGGAATGTCAAGCGGATTCGGCCGAAAGCGCTGGAGAAGTTTGATTACGAGCAGGAAAATTACACGACTTCTCTGTGGTTCTGTGAAGGGGCGACGAGTTACTACGACTTGCTAATTCCCCTGAGGGCAAAAATTTACGATCACAAGACTTTCTTGGATAGTTTAAGTAAAGAAATTACAAAATTGCAGACAACACCGGGTCGTAAGGTACAGCCGGTGAGTGAAGCGAGTTTTGATGCCTGGATTAAACTTTATCGGCGGGATGCCAACAGTGACAATTGCCAAATTTCCTACTACTTGAAAGGGGAAATGGTTTCGTTATTACTAGATTTACTAATTCGGGAGCGTCATCGCAATCAACGTTCTCTCGATGATGTGATGCGCCAGATGTGGCGGCTTTTTGGCAAAAAGGAAATTGGCTATACTCCAGAACAATTGCGCAGTGCCATTGAGTCTGTCGCTAATGTGGATTTGAGCAAATTCTTTGAGCTTTACGTCAACGGAACCGCTGAATTACCTTTCAATGAATACCTGGAACCTTTTGGCTTGCAGCTCAATGAGATTCAAGAAGAAGAACCAATTCCTTACTTGGGCATAAATGTCAGTACAGAGAATGGTCAAGATTTGATCAAGTTTGTTGAGACTGGTTCCCCAGCCGGAGTTGCGGGAGTTGATACAGGGGATTTGTTGCTGGCCATTGATGGCTTGCGGGTAACCGCTGACCAACTGAGCGATCGCCTCAAAGACTATCAGCCAGGTGACACTATTGGGCTGAGCGTTTTCCATCAAGACCAACTCCTGACTTTACCAGTTAAGTTGAGGAAGCCGCATCCTAGCAGCTACCGAATTGTGCCACTGAAGAATCCTAGCAATGTCCAAAAACAAAACTTGGCCGGTTGGCTGGGAACTTCCTCGGCAAGTTAGAAGGGTTGAAGATGGGAAGGTTGTTCGCGCAGCGTTCCCCAGAGGAGTAAGTTGAAGGTTATTTTATTTCACTCTCAAGATAGCTCGATCAAGAGCAGGAGACAACCTGATAACTTGTCTACCTCCAACTCTGATTAGAATCGACTCTGACGGTACCAACGAGCAATTCGTGCTGGAGAAACTCCCAGAAGATAGGCAATAATTACTAGCTGGTTAATTAATGTCGTCTTGATCACACCGAGCTTCTGCCAGCGCCGTCCAGAAGTTAACACGGCGGCTGATAAAATGACAATTTTGCCGCGAGGCTTCAAGTGTCGCATTAATTCAAAATCTTCCATAATTGGCAGATTTTGAAAGCCTCCAATTTCTTGAAAGACGGTGGCCCTCAAAAAGATTGCTTGGTCACCGTAGGGCATTGAAAAAAAACGCGATCGCACATTCACCATCTTTTCCAGTAACCGCAACCCCCTCAATTGGGCGTCAACACGCAACTCGAAAGCACCAGCAACTGTTCGGGTCTCTTGCAGTGCTTGGCGAACCAAGGTATCAAACTCTGTTGGTAAATGGGTGTCGCCGTGGAGAAATATTAGAATTTCACCTGTAGCCACCGTTGCACCAGCATTCATTTGATGAGCACGACCAGCTGCCGTAGAAATGACCTTGACGCCCGTAGATTGAGCAATTGCTACTGTTTCATCTTGGCTGCCGCCGTCTACCAAGATTACTTCCACGTTCCCGGCTTCTAGTGCCCTTGCCAAAACCGTGCTAATTTTGCTCGCTTCATTCAAAGCGGGAATAATAATTGAAATTTTTTCAATTGCCATTGAGCTGTTTAAGAGCAAAGCCTCGTGCTTAGATACCAAGATGTATTGATTAAGGTAAGTGGCAAGGCTGACTCTTACCTGAGGGAAAAATGAGAATACACTTAGAATCTCAATTCTAAAAGCTTCGCCCTGCTAAATCCTCTGGACGGTCAATATCGTTGAGTACCGGAAGATAAGCGATCGCCAAATTCAATTTTTGGGCAATCTCCACGGTTTTTTGGCGAACTTGGGAAGTACCCCAGCTAATACCGATAAATAGCTGATTAATTAAACGACGCAAACCAATTAGATAATAGCCTCCATCTTCTGCTGGGCCCAGCACTAAATCATGCTGATTAAGGGCTTGAAATGCCTGCTCAATTAGTTGAGTCTTTAAATCAGGGCAATCAGTGCCAATAATTACCACCCTAGTCATGCCAGCATTAAAAGAAGCCTGGAATGCTGAAGCCATGCGCCTGCCCAAATCACCCTGGCCCTGTTGTTGGTAAATAACATCAGACCCTAGCCAGTCTCGCATTAATTGTTGATCGCCACCAGCAAAATGGACTTCTACAGACAAAGAATTTGACGCTTTAAGTGTCTTGGCTGTAATTAGCGTCTGTTCTGTCATCTGGCGTTGCAGTTGTGCCGCACCTTCGTCGCCCAGCAAGGGGATCAAACGCGTCTTGGTTTTTCCTGGTTCGGGATAGCGACTAAAAATGATTAAGCGTTCCGATACTTGAGACACTTATAGCTCCTTAACTTGTCCCCCGCTTGAGGTGGCGGGGGATTCATTGTCAATTGGAAATAGTTAATTGAAAATTGAGAACAGGAACTCCGGCTTTAGGCACTCATCTCCAGCATCCGTTGAATCGGTCGTAGTGCAGCAACTCGAATCTCCTCTGGCATGGTGATTTCTGGCTGGCGATGCTTCATAGCAAAGTACAGCTTTTCTAGGGTATTAAGCCGCATATAAGGACATTCATTACAGTTGCAGTTGTTGATCCCTGGGGCTGGGATAAAGTACTTATCAGGTGTCTGCTTGCGCATTTGATGAATAATGCCCGGTTCAGTGGCGACGATAAATGCTTTAGTGGGACTTACTTGAGAATACTTGAGCAGCGCTGTTGTTGAACCAATATAGCTAGCGTGACGTAGTACTGTTGGTTCACATTCTGGGTGGGCAATGATCTCTGCTTCTGGGTGTTCGAGCTTTAGCTGCACGATATTCTTTTCTGAGAAGGTTTCGTGAACTATGCAGCTACCCTGCCAGAGTACCAGGTCGCGACCAGTTTGTTCCATTACATAGCGCCCTAAATTCCGGTCTGGGGCAAAAATAATTGGCTGGTTTTGGGGAATTTGGTTGACAATCTTGACGGCGTTGGAACTGGTACAGATAATATCGCTCATCGCCTTGATCTCAGCAGAGCAGTTGATATAAGAAACCACCAAGTGATCAGGATATTTTGCCTTAAATTGGGCAAAAGCCTCGACAGGGCAACTATCTGCTAGAGAACAACCGGCACTCAAATCTGGCAATAGCACCAGTTTATTGGGGTTAAGGATTTTGGCTGTCTCTGCCATGAAGTGGACACCAGCAAAAACAATGACGTCCGCATTGGTGCTTGCTGCTTGCCTTGAAAGTCCTAGAGAATCACCTATGTAGTCTGCTACGTCTTGAATATCGGGGTCTTGGTAGTAATGGGCAAGTATGACGGCGTTGAGCTCTTGCTTAAGGGCTTCAATTGCCTCAAACGGGTCATAGGGTAGAGACCCGACAGTCTGTGTCTTTTGAGGAAGTGCACTCGTAAACAAAGTTTTGAGTTACCCCGTGTAGGTATATGAATGAAGTTTCATGAATTATAGTGAAATTTACCAAAAGCTGCATGGCTAGTGTCAATTTCTTCCGACGGAAGGTGATGGGTCTTGAACTGAGACCATTGAGGTTGATTGCTAAGGTGGTCAACGACAAAATTATCTAGGACAAAAAACGGTCAAAACCCTTAAGGCTTTTCTATCCTGGAAAAGAGTCAACTAGAATACAGAAAATGACTAATCATTGCAATCAACTAATTAAAATAGCTGTTATTGGCGATATTCATGACCAATGGGAGATTGAGGATAACCTTGCTCTGAAGGAGTTGGGTGTCGATTTGGTCTTGTTTGTGGGAGATTTCGGCAATGAAGCGGTTGAAGTAGTGCGCCTGATTGCCTCACTTGATCTTCCCAAAGCAGCGATTATGGGAAATCACGATGCCTGGTATACGGCCTCGGCATGGGGTAGAAAAAAGTGCCCTTACAACCACAAGCAAGAAGACTGGGTGCAGGAGCAGTTAGACTTGCTCGGTAATACTCATGTGGGTTACGGAAAGCTTGACTTACCGGAATTTAAGCTTTCTGTAGTAGGAGGACGTCCCTTTAGCTGGGGTGGCCCAGAGTGGAAAAATGAGGAGTTCTTGAGGGAACGTTACGGCGTCAAGGACTTTACAGAATCTACTGCTTGTATAGTCGCAGCAGCAGAAGATGCGGCTTATGAAACCGTTATTTTTATTGGTCATAATGGACCAACGGGATTAGGCAATCAGCCAGAAGCACCTTGTGGTAGAGACTGGAAACCTCTTGGTGGTGACCATGGTGATCCGGATTTTGAGGAAGCGATCGCCAAAACTAAGACATTGGGTAAAATAGTTCCCTTAGTTACTTTTGGTCACATGCACCATCAACTGCGTCATACTACTGAGCGACTGCGAAGAAGTATTGCTACTGATGCCGAGGGGACAGTTTACTTGAACTCGGCGAGTGTGCCTCGGATTATCCAAACTGAGACTGACAGAGTGCGTAATTTTTCACTGGTGTCTTTAGAAGGGAGTGTGGTTAAGCAAATTTCTTTGGTTTGGGTGGGTAAAGACTACACTGTGGTGTCTGAAGAGCTGCTCTACCAGGATACAGAATCCGTTTTAGTAGAATCTGTTTACAGTAAGTCGTCATGAGTGTCCAAGGCTTGGTAATATAGATAAGCTACATTAGCCCGGAGAGGTGGCAGAGTGGTCGATTGCGTCCGACTTGAAATCGGATGAACCGCAAGGTTCCGGGAGTTCGAATCTCCCCCTCTCCGTTACTCAGTTTCGCTGGTAACTATTTTGGATTAAAGTACTCAAATGCGTCGAGTGATTTAGCAGCGCGCCGCAAGTCTATTGGTTTTGGCTTGAGCAACTTTAACAAATCTCGGATTATTGACTACTCCAGTATTAGAAGTAAGGTGAACAGTTAACCTTTGAGCAGTTGGTTAATTAGCAAGGGGTATTGGCTAAGCTCATGGCAGACAAATGGTTTGAGGATCCTCCGGCGTTAGAAATAACTGCTAATCTTGGCGACGACGCTTTGAGCGGTGCGAATCTCGAACCCGGCGAACCAGCCAAAACCCCAAGAAATAACTACAAAATGCACAGACTAATCCCACTGTTAGGCAACCCACCAATAAAGTCGAGATAATCGTTAATCCCAACTCTTCCACTTCCGGCCAGGATGACAAACTGATATTGATCTGATTGTCATCATTGAGCAACCATTGACCAACATGAAAGTTGAATGCATAGAGAGGAACATAAGTCAAAGGATTACTAATCCAAGTTCCCGCTGCGGCGACGATTTTGTTTCCCCTTAAGGCAATTGCTAGCAAAATACCAACAACTATCTGAAGGCCAAATAAGGGGAATAAGCCAGCAAACACGCCACAGGCTAAACCACGAGCGATTGCGTCTGGCGAGCCTCGTAAGCGAACCAGACGCCAGTAGAAGTATTGTAAGCGTCTCCGGAAACTCCGCTTCGGACCTCTCAACTTGGGATTACGAGATAATTGTAATTGGGTTTGTGCGGGAGAACGCCGAGGATAGCCTGGCGGAGAAATTCTAGACATCTTGGCAAAAAATCAGCAACCCTTCGCCAAGTAATGGCGAACTCTTCTTTTACTAGGGTATCTCTACTGACTCCGAGACAGGCGAAGTATTTATTTTCCTTAGTGCATTATGTCGGGAGAAACTCCTGAAAAACCGAGAGAAACCATATAAGTTTCCAGACAAAGCAATTATTAATAGAGTGAGGAGTTCTGATGTGATTATAGAGAATTGCTCTGGTATTGCCTAGATGGTGATAGGCGAATCAACGTAAATTGTAGGTTCATTCATCTTAAACTGGAGTCCGTAAGCCATTAGCTGCTTGGAAATTTTCTCATTTGCTAGTTCCAATAGACGCTTACGCAGCTCAATTGAATTTTCATTAGAACCTAGAATAAAGAAGCTCACCCTAGCACGTGTGTAATTATTTTCTGGTTGGTTGATTAAAGCAATGCTAGTACTACCTGGGTCAATACCAAATAAAGAATTGGTACTCTCTGCAATCACTTGCTCCACTAAAGCTTGCTCCTGTTCTCCTATAATCTGAGAAAAATCCAGGTACAGCAAGACCATGACCTTTTTCCCCCTGGTAATATTCTCAATTTCCCAGTTGGCCATAGTTGAGTTAGGCACAATCATCAAGGTGCTTTTCGCTGCTGTGCGAATTTTAGTAGAACGTAAACCTATAGATTCAACGCGACCAAATGAGCCATTAGGCAGCCGAATATACTCTCCAGGAATAAAAGGACGGTCTAGATATAAAACAACAGTGCCTAAAAGCTGTTCCAATGTTTTTTGGGCAGCAAAAGCAATTGCAATACCGCCAATACCTACACTGGTAACCAAAGTAACTAAATTTATATTCTGGCTTTGGGCAAATACTACAAAAGCAATAAACCCAATGACGATATTAGCAACAGTTTCAAAGACTAGCAGTAATTCATCGACTTCCCAACCTATCTTCCGAATTAAATCAATGCCGTAACTACGAACTAATTGCCTAAATAAACGAGAGGCTAACCAAGCAACGCTAATCGTTACCGCTAAATCCATAAAAGGTTGAATAAAGTTATGCAATCCTTGATACTTTCTCAACCATTCTAAGGATAAGGAAACTAAAACTAATGTCCCGGCAATTTTAAAAATTTGCTGAATTGGCTCAATCAGATTGTCATAAATCTCTTTGCCTTTCTGAGGAGAAAACCGATGAATAACCAGGCTGACAATACCAGGAGTATATCGCCCGATCAAAATTGATAAAAGGGCAAAGATTAGGAAAATTACATAGTTAGGAATTTTTGAAGTGTCTAGAAAATTGTAAAAGCCGCTGAGGTTGCTGCTTATATTCGATAAATCCATCTGCTAGATAGTAATTGGCGAATCAACGTTAACCATTTTGTCTTCAATATCAAAAGCTATGCCATATTCTTTGAGTTGCCTAGTGATGTTTTCTTTGGCAATATCAAGCAGTTGGCGACGCAATTCCATGGAAAACTCTCCAGAACCCAAAATAAAGAAGTTGACTTGGGCTTGGGTAATACTCTGACTTTTATCGCTGATTAGGTCTTTAAATATAACCCCTGTACTACGGGGGTCAATTCCGAAAATATCTTTGGTACTTTCTAAAATTACTTGGCGTACAAAGGCTTTTTCTTCCTCAGGTACAGTGCGATAAAAGGTTAAGTAAATTATCGAAATAACTTTCTTAGCACCTGTGAAATTTTCAATGCTAACTTGAGTGATTGAACTATTAGGTACTACAACTAAAGTACCTTTCCCTGAAGCTCTAATTTTAGTGGAACGTAAACCAATTGATTCTACCCGACCAAAGGTTCCATCGGGTAAACCAATGTAGTCATCAACAACGAAGGGTCGGTCAATGTAAATAACAATACCACCCAGTAACTGTTCTAGAGTTTTTTGGGCAGCAAAGGCAACAGCAAGACCACCAACTCCTAAGCTAGCCACCAAACCCAAAATATTAACTTGATGGGTTTGAGCAAAGACGATGACGGCGATTACAATAATTAAGAAATTGACTGCAACTTTGGCAAGAAGTAACAGCTCACTATTAACCTTGCGTCCACTTTTGAGAGTGCCAGGTAAAAGATATAGGTCAAAAAAGCGCTTGAAAGTTCGAGAAGCTAGCCAGCTAGCAGTAATTGTTAAGGATAAACTGACTGGTAGTTCTACTAGCTTGAGTAAATTAGCTTCAGGTACTAGAGAGATAATAATATCAGCTGCCGCTAGAAAAACTATTAGACCAATTAAGTCGTTGTACGGCTCAATTATTCTTTGATAAGCATCTTTGAGCTGAGAAGAAGCTAAACTTTCTTGCAATGAAAAGAGCAGTCTGGGAACAAAAAGACTAGCTACGACAATCAAAATCCCAGCTAATACCAGCATCACAATTGATAAGTCTAAATTCAGACTAACGGTTTCTGGTAAAGCATCTGGCGTTGGCAAACTCCCATATAAAATACTCAACATCAGTTTAATTAAGCTCACCTTGATCCGTTTACTTGAATTTTACAAGGCGTAATTGCCCTGATTAACCCATCACAGGCAACACCTAGTGTAAAATACACAGCTTACCTCAAAAGTCAACAACTGGGTAATTAATTTTTTCAAGCTGCAACGTTATCTTAACAAAAGCCTAGCACCTACTATGAGGCTTCTCATTTCGCTACTTATACTCTCTTTTGTAACAGAAACGTTACATTGCTAATGTCAGTATTGCCCTCAGCTTGATAGCCACTTACAGTTGATTGCCTGCCGCTTCTAGTCCCTGTTCAGCTTTTGCCGCCCACTCAGCATTACCTTGGGCATTGTAAAGCTCTTTCGCATATTGCAAAACCTGCTGAGCGTCAGTATATCGGTTCTGGCGGAGAAAGACCAAACCAGCAGCGTAGTAGGCATTGGCGTAGTTAGAGTTGGCAACGGCTGCTTGCCGAAAAGCTTCCAGGGCTTTCTCTAATTTCCCCTGCGTAAAGAAAATTGAGCCGAGGCTGTAGTAGGCTTCGGAGTATTGAGGGTTAATCTGAATCGCTTGTTGCAATGCTTTTTTTGCCTCTTCTATTTTCCCCTGTTGCACATAAGTTAGACCTAAGTGATAGGCAGGTTCTGGGGCGTTTTTACTCAATTGCATGGCACTATTGAAGGCCGCGATTGCTGACTCTAGTTCTCCTGACTGCGAAAGTACCAGACCTAAGTTGTAATGAGCAACACCCAATTTGGGGTCAAGTTCCAGTGCTTTTACCAAATAAGCTTGCGCTTGGGATAAATTATTACCTTCTAGAAGCGCCGCTCCCAAATTGGCAAAGGCTAGGGCAAAGTTGGGGTCAATTTGTATGGCCTGATAAAAGGCATCAGCCGATTCTTGCAATCGTCCCGCTTGCCGTAAGGCTAACCCTAAGTTGTAGTGTGCTGGTGCCAGTTGTGGATCTAGTTGTACTGCCTGACGAAAGGCAGTGATCGCTTCTGAGACATTGCCCTGCTGAATTAATGCTAATCCTTGCTTGAATTGCTCAAGCGCTGCTGGTTGTGTTTGCCCAGTTGTTGGCAGCGACTGCGCTAGCGATTCGGCAATAACTGGTATTGATGGCACGATCACACTACTAGACAACAGTAAGCTTAGCCCTATCTTACTGAAAAATCTTACACTGGTCGATGGCAAATTGTGTTTCAATTTGAAACAAGTCAATTGACTACTGTTGCTTATATTCATGTTATTTATAAATAATTCATTTCAATTGATTTTACTTAACTTTGAAGAGAGTTTTCCTTAAAAGAGATTGCGAGTTTAAGAAATTGATCCCAGAACAGGTTAACCTCACAAACAGATAGCTTGAACTCCATCTCCGCAGGACTTAAGCCGATACTGATAACTTAACTTGGGAGGAGATAAGGAAAGCAGACCTTAGGGAGCGCCAGAGATGAGACCAAAAATCGCTCCCTCGCTTCAAAAGTAACCTACACAGGTCAATCATCTTGATTATTCTGGGGGTAAATTATGAACCAAAAAGTTGTTTCTGCTACCCGTAATGTGGCAATCGTTGGTCCTTATTTGAGTGGTAAAACCACTCTGTTGGAAAGTTTATTGTTTGTCAGCGGTGCGATTACACGCAAAGGTAGCACTAAGGACGGTAATACCGTAGGCGATAGTGCAGCAGAGGCACGCGATCGCTCCATGAGTGTAGAAGTAGCTGCTGCAAGTACAGAGTATAAAGACATTCGCTTCAACTTTCTAGACTGCCCTGGCTCAATTGAATTTGCTCAGGAAACCTACAATGCTCTAGTTGGTGTTGATGCTGCTGTAGTTGTTTGTGAGCCAGTAATTGAGCGTGTCCTCACTCTAGCTCCCTTATTCAAATTCCTCGACGACTGGCAAATCCCGCATCTGGTCTTTATTAATAAAATGGACCGATTCAATTGTATTGGTGATGCCTGGGGTCAATCTTACCGAGAACTGCTGGATACCCTTAAATTAGTCTCGACGCGCCCCTTAGTGTTGCATCAATATCCCATTGGTAAGGGGGAACAGTTAACTGGGTTTATTGATTTAGTCACAGAACAAGCATACCTCTACCACTCCAGTGCTCCAGCTGACCCAGTACCACTACCAGAGTCTTTGCAAGAGCAAGAACACCAAGCAAGGACTCAATTACTGGAAACCTTGGCTGATTTTGATGATCACCTGCTAGAAGAACTACTAGAAGAGATTGAACCCCCTCAAGACGAAATTTTCCAAGACTTGAGGATGGAACTAGGGGCAGACTTGATTGTGCCAGTGTTCCTGGGTGTCGCCGAGCAAGATTACGGCGTTAGGCCTCTAATGGATGCCTTGTTGCGAGAAGCACCAGCACCGGAAACTACAGCCAAGCGCCGGAAGTTTAATGGTAATTCCCAGACAACCCTAGCCCAGGTACTTAAAACTTACTACACTCCCCAAGGTGGTAAACTCTCGTTGGTACGTGTCTGGCAAGGTCAGCTCACTGATGGCATGATGCTTAATGGAGTTCGGGCTTGTGGCTTACACCACATGCTGGGTCAGCAGACCAACTCAATTTCTGAAGCCTCAGCAGGGGAAATTATCGCTGTTGGACGCCTAGAAGGCATTGCCACGGGTACAACTCTCAGTAACAATACTGAGCAATCAGCGCCAGAATTACCAAAGGCTGAGGCAGTTACACCAGTATATGCTTTAGCGATCGCTCCAGATAAACGCAAAGATGAAGTGAAGCTCTCTGGTGCCTTAACCAAGCTTTTGGAAGAAGATCCATCTCTGGCTTGGGAGCAACATGGTGATACTAACGAAATCATTCTCTGGGGACAGGGTGAAATTCATCTTCAGGTAGCGCTAGACCGATTGGGGCGCAAGTATAACCTGCCAATGACAACTCATTTGCCACGAGTTCCCTACAAAGAAACTATCCGCAGACCGACATCTTCCCACGGACGCTACAAACATCAAAGTGGCGGTCATGGTCAGTTTGGTGATGTCCATCTCGACATTAAACCTTTACCTCGCGGCGATGGCTTTAACTTCTCGCAAACCATTGTCGGCGGTGTCGTGCCGAAGCAGTATATTCCCGGAGTAGAAGTAGGAGTGCGGGAGTATTTAGTACAAGGACCTCTGGGCTTTCCGGTGGTAGATGTCGCCGTGACGCTGACTAATGGTTCCTACCACTCTGTTGATAGCTCAGAACAAGCTTTTAAGCAAGCAGCGCGATTGGCAATGACGCAAGGAATGCCCAACTGCGAACCAACGCTGCTAGAACCAATTATGGTGATTGAAGTATCTGCACCAGCAGAATTTACTGCCAAAGTTCTCCAACTGATGACAGGGCGTCGCGGGCAAATTCTCGGCTACCAAGCTCGTTCAGATTGGTCTGGCTGGGATTGTGTCTCTGGGTATCTCCCTCAGGCAGAAATGCATGACTTCATTGTCGAGTTGCGATCGCTTACTCTAGGTATCGGCTTCTTTGACTGGAAGTATCACCATCTCCAGGAGGTTCCAGGTAAGTTGACTAAAGGCGTGTTGCAGACAACTAGTAGTAATGGCAACGGCAATGGTAATGGTTAATCAACCACAACCAGAATTCTCCCAATTTCATGATTAATTATCTTGTGGGTAAGGGAGATGTGGGAAATGAGGAATGCTTTTTTTAAAGCAAGAGAGGCAACTAAGGAGAGTATCTTTGACTCTGTTTCCTGAATCAGACAAAACTTTCCCCCTTGTCCCCCTTGTCCCTTATGCTTAGGAGTTGTGGGTAGTGCATAACAATGGTGTATCAGAATAGCTCTGAAACTTGGTATATTGTCAAGCGCCAAGAAGGTCACTGTGAGATTGTATCTAGTGGACAAGCTCAAAACCCATCGGTAGCCTCAGATGTTGTAGAACGCTGGGGGCCATTTGATTCCCAACAAGAAGCAATTGCCCGCCGTGTGGGGTTAATTCGCGCCGGCAAATGTCAACCAATGTAATAAAGCTTTCCTAATGCTAATTTCCCTAGAGCATACTTGACTAATTGCTCTAGGCACCGAATGCACTAGAAAGCCGACTCCCGATGGGCCGGATATTTTCTTTTTGCCTTTACTTCTGTAAAGGCTAGGTAGGGAGTGCTATTGACTTCTCCCTGCACAACACCCATAAAGTTATAGAGCAGGAGAGGCTGCTCTATGTTCTTGTTTGGTAGCAATCTCCTTCTTTAATATTTCCTCTGCTTTGGCATACTGAGGATCTTCTTGAGTACCAATTCTGGTGCGATTGAGCTGCAATTCCTTGCGCTGCTCTTCCGAGAGTTCTACTACCACGTCTGGGGCAATCCCTGCCTTATTGATATCACGACCACTAGGTGTTAGATACTTAGCAATTGTCACAGCAAGACCAGAGCCATCTCCTAGCCCTCGCACTGATTGCACTAAACCTTTACCAAAAGTTTGAGTACCCACCAGCGTTGCTCGTTCATTATCTTGCAATGCACCGGAAAGAATTTCACTGGCACTAGCTGAGCCACCGTCTACGAGTACCACAAGCGGCTTCTCTGTTAGCGGACGATTATTGGCTTTCTGAGCGTCAGTAACACCTTTTCTGTCCACAGTCGAGACAATCGTACCATCCTTGAGCCACATCCTAGCGATTTCGATGCTGGAGTAGAGCAATCCACCGGGGTTAGAGCGCAAATCTAAGACATAGCCACTTACCTGCTGGTTTTCTAAATCTTTAATCGCCACCCGCATTTCCTGAGCAGCAATGGCGCTAAATTGATTGAGGCGAATAAAGCCAATACCACCAGCAGGACTAGGGCGATAGCTATAGCGTACGGGATGAATTTCGATTAGTGCTCTAGTGATTTGATAATCTTTTTCCTCCTTCTCTCGCTGAATAGTCAGCGTTACTGAGCTTCCTGGTTTACCCCGGATCAGGCGCACGGCGTCGTTAACGTCCATGCCTTCGGTACTCTGACCATCAATTTTGGTGATCACATCCTTCGCCAAAATCCCGGCCTCAAAAGCAGGAGTATCTTCAATTGGCGAAATCACGATTAATTTTTTCGTTTCCTCATCCAGAGCAATCTGAATGCCCACACCTGTTAATTCCCCAGAAGTATCAATCTGCATGTTCTTGAACTCTTCTGGATCCATAAATCTGGTGTAAGGATCTTCTAGCTTCTCCAACATTTCCCGGATGGCTTTATAGGCCTCTTCCTTGTCGGAGTAAGGGCGGTCTAGATATTCATTACGCGTTTTATCCCAATCTACCTGATTGAAAGTGGCATCAACGTAATCATGCTTAATAATCTGCCAAACTTCATCAACTAGCTCTTTTGGACTTTCGCTTAAGAAAGCTTGACTTTGAGATAAATGAAGGCCAGCACCTGTAACCGCGACAGTTGTTAGGACTACTGCTGTCGCACCAAGAACGAGGCCACGCTTTGTAATTACCATGATCCTTTCTGAGCTGAAGGAAAACTACTGCAAAGGAGTTAAGCTCACTCTAACACAGGCTATAACAGGAAGTTCCATAGCACAGATTTCTTTCTTTTCAACTTAAGTTGCCATCACTGCCGAAAAGACTAAGGCTAGTTGGTTGTCGGGAAAGCTGTTTGAGGTGTAAGTTTGCACATAAGTTGAAATTTTTCCCACGGACTGACAGCACTTTCAGCCCTCTGATTTGCACATAAGATGAAAAATTTTGACCCAATAGATGAAAATTTCCTACCCTTATGACGCATTAGATGAAATTTTCGACCCTCAGGCGCTGGATTCCAGCCCTTAACCGAACTTGGTTAAGGCTTTGAGAGCCGTGGAGGAGAACTAGAGAAGTACTAGAGCCGGCTAACAGAGAATGACAATCATTCCAGAGGTGGGAAGTTCTCCCTAAAGGGAGAACTTCCGTCAGTGAGGTTTGGGGTCGAAAGCTCCAAATGAGAGAGTAGGTATTGTTCCGGCTCTCTATACATCTAAAATCTAGAAGCAGTCAGAGAAGTATCTCATCCGAAAGAAAAGGGTTTCTTTATACATATCGATTCGACTTTCAGCAAAAAGTTTAGCTAAGGTTAGTCCTTCCAGTTCCGACCTAGATGCTAATTTTTCGGTTAGACGAGTTTTTCGAGTTAACGAGATACAAATTGAGTAATACCGAAATTTTTTATAGAAAGATATCTGGATATTTTTAATGGCAACCTTTCTCAAAAATCTTTCAAAATAATCGGCGAAGACCTCTTGGATAAATTCCCAAGACTCTTGAGCGAACCAAATAAACACTGATTCAAAAAAAATCATAACATCTCTGAACCGCCAACCATAAACATATCTGTTAGAAGCACCATATCCAAGAAAAACCTCGTGCCTATCCATTAATTGACAGAAGTTATCCTACCAATTTTTCAATAAAGCAAAAACTCGCTCAAACTCACTTACCGATTTCAAGTCAAATGCTAAACTGGCTTCTTTGGGCGGAAACACTTGGTATCTAATTCCCGGAAGGCGACAAAATCTTAACAGAGAAACTAAAAGATTCACTAGACTCCCCAAATTTAATTGAGTCACAGGATTATCTGAAGATACTCTTAAGTGATTCTCAGAAGGCAAACCCCCTAGATGACACAGCTTATAGATAAGACTGGATAAGGTGATGTGTTCATTTTCCACGGCTGGCGGCTGGAAAGAGCGCCAGTCAAATTGACAGGAGCATATAGCTATTTTAGGTCTAGACCAGGGAATCGGCTCTTGACACTGGGGACATCTATCAATCAGTAAACAATAGACATCTCCAAAATATAAATTATGAGATAATTAAGGCATAACTAATTAACGTTTGGGGTGCAGAAACTGTGAGTTATACCTGGGAGTACTTGCAACGTAATCATCAAGAAGCCAAGCGCTTGGTAGGAATTAGCTATGAGCAGTTGATTCAACTAATTGAACAAGCCAAACTTTGACATGAGCAGAGACAGAGAGAAATTGAGAAAAAGAAAACTCGGCTGATTAGTGCTGGCGGTGGCAAGACTTCTCTTCTTGCTCTTGAAGAACAAATTATATTAACTTTAATCTATTTACGTCATCATCTGAGCTTTCAGATTCTGGGCTTATTATTTCAAGTAAGCGAATCGACAGCCAATAACATGTTTAATTATTGGCAAGTTCTGTTGCGAGAATCACTACCAGCTAGCTTACTAGAACAAGTAAAAAAGTGCGAAGAAGAGGAGGAAGCAATTATTAGACATCTCCAAAATATAAATTATGAGATAATTATGGAGAACAAATCAGTGTTTGAGGTGCAAAAACTGTGAGTTATACCTGGAACTATTTGCAACGTAATCAGAAAGAAGCCAAGCGTTTGGTGGGAATTAGCTACGAGCAGCTAATTCAACTGATGGACAGGCTAAACGTTTACATGAGCAAAAACTCTCAGAAAGAGAAAGAAGTAAAACTCGGCTGATTAGTGCTGGTGGTGGCAAAAAGCCTCAACTTGAAGAAGAAGAACAAATTATCTTAACTTTAATCTATTTACGTCATCATTTGAGCTTCCAGATTCTGGGTCTGTTGTTTCAAGTAAGTGAATCTACAGCCAATAACATTTTTAATTATTGGCAATCTCTGTTGCAAGAATTACTACCAGCTAGCTTACTAGAACAAGTAAAAAAGTGCGAAGGAGAGGAGGAAGCAATTATTGAGATGTTGGCAGAACACGAGTTAATAGTAGATAGCGCTGAGCAAAGCCGGTCAAGACCTTCAGTATCTCAAGAGCAAAAAACATTTTACTCAGGCAAGAAAAAAGTCACACCTTTAAAAACCAGCTAATTGTCTTACCAAAAGGTAAGGATATTATCGATGTAGTAGCAGGGAAACCCGGACTGACAAGTGACATAAGCTTAATGCGAGAACGTCTGAAACAATTTGATAAAAATCAACTCTTTAGTGCTGATAAAGCTTATCTAGGGGAACCACAGATTCGTACTCCTCATAAAAAACCCCCAAACGGAGAACTAACCTCACAACAGAAAGAAGCTAATAAAAAGCTATCTTCTAACCGCATTTTTGTCGAACACGTAATTCGTCTAGTCAAGATTTTTAAAATAGCACAAGAAAGATTTCGTTTAGATGCTCACAAGTATGAATCAATCATAATGACAATTTGTGGGTTAGTAAGATTGAGAATTGAGCGGTTAGTTTTCCCAGCCGTAAAAATCGACGACGACACCAAAACAATTGAGGTTAATAATCTTCTTACTTCGGGGTCTAAATTAACAACAATGGCTTCTAATGCTAATTATGCCGTTGAAATTCGCTGAAACTGCTCCAATCATTTTAAGGGATAAACAGTAGTCAGAGAGCTACTTTCGACTTTCTGGAGATGTCTATTGAGATGTTGGCAGAGCAGGAGTTAATAGTAGATAGCGCTGAGCAAAGCCGATCAAGACCTTCAGACTATCAAGAGCAAAAATCATTCTACTCAGGTAAGAAGAAAAATCACACTTTTAAAAATCAGTTTATTGTCTTGCCCAAAGGTAAAGATATTATCGATGTAGTAGCAGGAAAACCAGGAACCAAAAGTGACATAAGTCTGATGCGGGAACGTCTGAAACAATTTGATAAAAATCAACTGTTTAGTGCTGATCAAGCCTATCTAGGAGAACTTCAAATTCGCACTCCTCAGAAAAAACCGAAAAATGGAGAACTAACCTCACAGCAAAAAGAAGCCAATAAAAAGCTATCTTCTAACCGCATTTTTGTAGAACACGTGATTCGTTTAATCAAGATATTTAAAATAGCACAAGAAAGATTTCGTCTGGAAGCCAGTAAATATGAGTCAGTTCCTAACCATTTGTGGTTTAGTAAGACTGAGAATTGAGCGGTTAGTTTTCTCGGCAGTGAAAACCCCTGAATACTCAAAGAGAAATGAGATTATTAACCTTGATAGTTTGGCAGTTAAATTAACAACAAAAGCCCCTGATGCTTATGGAGCCGTTGAATCGAGCTAAATCTGTGGAAGTTAGTTTAAGGCTTCAAAGTAAGTCAGGGAGACACTCTTAGCTTTCTGGAGATGCCTAATGATGAAGAGGACAGGCACTAACAACTGATAACTCCCAAAAGAAACGATAATAAGGTTTTTCCTGCAAACAAATCGGACACAGTTGAATCTGCTGGCGATTTAAAGCATCAGTTGGAACAATATTGCCAAAAACCTTAACTTGCTTCACAGCTTTAGGGTAAATCAAGGTATTGGCAGGAAATGCCATCGACCAAAGAATATCTGCCTCGACATCAGAAATATTGCTCAGCCTAGATAAATCATCTTTCTCACGATTGAAGACATTGCCATATATTCCTCTTGCTCTTAAACCGGACATTTGAAAAATCCACTTAGGAGACGAGTAGTAGTTGGTCTCAGTAAGTCGGATGATATAACCCCCCAGACTTTCATCGGGATAGGGTCGAGGTCTCCTCAACAGTCTTCTACTCTTCACGATGATGCTTACTGCTCTCTTACTCTATTTATGCAAAACATCAGATACCTTTTTAGTTTTCTTCTTCGGTTTGATTCTGGAGTTAGTAGCTCCAACCTGAGCTGGCTTGAAAAAAGTCAGATTCTCTTGACTATCCTCCATAAATTCATCAGTTAAAAAAGGATTGTGCTTAGTTGGCTTATCGGCTTTGACATACTTGTCAAAAGCAATTGCTAAAACATTTAAGTCCAGTTTTTCTTTGCCTTGTTTGAGTGCTAGATGTCGCTCCATACCGAACCAGCTTCATGACGTAGGCGACAATTCCATCCGAGGCATAGTAAAAACGGAGTGCCATTTCCTCACTAGCCAAATCCGACGGCTTCAATAAGGGAAGTTGAGACTCGACTGCGTGGAGAAACGTGCGAAATTCTTTCCCAGCATCCACCGACCACTCAAAAGGACTAATGGGACTTAGACAGATTTCAAGCCCAAACAAAGCCCAAAGCAGCTTTGTGAGCAAAGAATACGTCCCGATTGTGGTTCAACCACTCCATAAAACGGAAAGACATCGCTGTCCGAAACGCCTCTAATGCTTCAGTAAAGGTGTTTAAAGGTTTCGATGCCCAACGCCGTCTTAATCCTCCGGTTAAAGTGTGCCATAAAATAAATGTATAGGCACAAAACACAAGCATGAAATGTCTTATCAGGCTTCTATAATCTCTGACTTGATATTCAGATAAACCCAACCAGCCTTTGGCTTCCCGATAGAAAACTTCTACCCAATTTCTTTGAGAGTAGGTAGTTACTATCCAATCGGCTGTGGCTTTTGTTGATTCAACATTGGTAATAAAATAGTCAACATCACTAGCTTGGTCGAAGGTTGAGGCATTCATGACGATAGCAATTGTTCTCTTTCCTTCAAGCTGTGAGAGTTCAACTTCTACAGGAGTTCACCCAAACGGTTTTCAGTTTATCTAGATTGATTTGAACAGGGGTAAAATCTTTTGGCGACAAGGATTCGGCTAACTTATCTAGGCGAATCTCTTCTCGTTGACTTATCCCTATTTCAATTATCACCTTACGGTTTTTGGCTAATCCTCCTATATACTTGAGTTTCCTTTTTTCCAGTTCCAGCAAAAACGTTGTGTTATTTCCATACCCAGCATCAATTAATACGATACCCGGTCGATATCCTCTGTTCATGCTGCGGTCAATTAATGCTAAGCCTAACTCCGGCTTTTTCTGGAATTCAATATCTTTTTTCCTTCAGCTAAAGAACTAGCGTGTTGAGATAACTCTATATCTAACGGTAGGCTTTTTTCCCATCATATAGATGAGTTGTTACCACTACTATTCCGTTGTCTGTCTTCCCGATTTCTCCAATGTACTGTCGTCCTACTCCCGCCGTGAAATTGCCACTTTTCCTATGTCCTGAGTCATCTACAATTAACGTGAATCCTCTACTTATTCGGGTTGGGCTACACTGATTCATCACCAGTAGACGCCGCTCATTTACCTGTTGAGCATTCCAGGGGGCTTCCGTTAAAAAATGATGTAATCGGTGGTAAGTCACTCCCACCGCGTTATCCGCCATTTGAGACAGGTTTTTTCCTTCACTTTCCCCTAATAATCCCCCAATATAGTTCCTAAACTCCCTTTTTTGCGCTTGATGTCTCCAGACATCATCAAAGCGTTTGCACCATCTATCGAAGCAAGGAGGCATGGCGGCGGGGGTTGTCTCTTTCCTGTCTTACACTCTAATGTCAAATGGCTGCCATGCCTAAATTATACCTTTATTAACTCTTTATTTTCGTTTAAGTCCCGCTAAAATTATGCCGATTCGCAAACCTCCGGCTCAATTGCGGGTTGAACTGAAAAACGGTTTCCGCCTCCGGCAGTCCAATTAAACCATTGGCACTTTTGTATCTAATATCAAGTCCTTCAACCAGTCAGATACCGTTTTGAGGACTTTGGCTGAATCTCGGTCAATAAAATGTTGGAATTCATCTAAGAAAACAAGGGATACCCCACAATCTTTCATCAATCCAATCAGTCGAATTGTCTGATTGCTGATAGCGCCCGCTCATAGGCTGGGTCTCCCAGTTCCCAAAGCAGCTTACTGACGACGCTTTTGACGGTAGCCGGGGAAGGAATCGTGACCGACAGGATGGGAACTACAGTCCCTTCTGGAGTTTCTTTTCTGGGATAATCTTTTTCATAGCTCTTGATGAGCGTAGTTTTCCCGGCTCCCGTCGCACCCTTTAAAAATAAGCATTCCGGTTCATCTTTCAAGTCCGAAAAATGACGACAATCATCGATGGCACTTAGAATTTCCTTGAACCGGGGATAGACGACGTAGATGTTATTGACAATGTAGAGCCGCTCTTTAAAGGTCATAGTTTGTAACGACTTTTTATCTATCTGCATCAGGTTCGACCTCACTGGGGTAAGTTGGTAACCCGATGCTGACATCCCATCCCGATAAATCTGGCTGCCAATTATCGGTTGAAGTATCATGGTTTTCGGGTTGAGCTGGCGAGTTGACTTTCTGACCACCCGCCTTGGTGGATGACCGACGACGGGACTTGGGTTGAGATGTCTGTGGTAGCCGTTCTGGTGATGGCAGAGATTCTTGGGCAGGGTTGGGATTATGGGTACTGCCCAAGTCAGAGAGTCCTGATCTCGAATGAGGTTGACTGCTGCTGTCGTTCGATTCTTGGCTTTGACTACACTCACCAGAACCAGACCGTCCAATCCCCAACCACCTCGCCATTGCAGTCCGAGTTCGACCTTTCTTTGATGAATTCCATTCCCGCTCGACAATTCGTTGAATCTTTTCTTTGGCTAAGGACAAAGCCACAATGTCCACTGTTTCAGCTTCTTGGCGTGCCAGTTGTTTAACGACTTGGTGCTGCCAGAGGGTCAACCCTTTAGTGTATTAGACATCTCCGAAAACTCCCAATGCCCGTCTGGTACTGGCTTTTCCAGGATTAAACGAGACCTGCCAACCCAGTCAGTTTTAACGTCAAAATCAGGCTTTTAGGTAGTTGCTGTTAAATTCTGTTCTGTAAATAGCCACCCCATTAACTCATTTAACACCTTTACTACCTGAACTTTAACAGGATAGAATTAAAGCCTTAATTCGGAGTCTGACTAATCCGCAAATAACCAGGATTACTGGCTTGTAATTAAGACAATTCAAACGGAATCTCTCGCGGGCTACGTTAAATATTTTGATAAGACGAATAACGTGTTCTACAAAAATTCGCTGTTGAGAAAACTCTCTATTCTGTTGTTTTTGTTCATCAGTTAACTGTCCACCTTTAGGTTTTTTGCATGGAGTTGTCACCTGTGCCTCTCCTTGATAGGCTTTGTCTCCACCAAATTTTTGCTTAGGGGCAAATTGTCGAAAGCGTTCTCTCAACAAATTTATGTCGCTTTTAGGTCCTGGTACTCCGGGGAGAATATCTACGATATCCTTTCCATCTGGCAAGACAATAAATTGATTTTTCATGGTATGAGTTTTCTTCTTCCCTGAGTAGAACTGTTTTGGCTCTAGGTAGCCTCCAGGTCTCTCTCTAACTTGTTCTGAAGTATCTACTATTAGCTGGAGTTCACTTAAAAGTTCCTGTAACCATTCATAATCTCCCTCGCACTTTTTTACTTGTTCTATCAATGTTGGTGGGAGAGCTTCACTGATGATTGGTAGCCAATAGTGGAAGATATCATTCGCCGTAGTTTCGCTGACTCCAAACTGGATACCTAGCAACTGAAATGTTGGGGAATGTCGTAAGTATATTAAAGTCAAGAGAATTTGCTCTTTTTGAGATAACTTAGGTTTTTTTTCGCCCCCTTTTTTATTGACTCGAAGCTTCTTTATCTCAATTTCCTCCTGCTTCTGTTTATGCAGCAACTCGGTTTTAGCTATCAGTTGTCGAAATTGCTCTTGGTCGATGCCAAGCAAGCGCTTAATCTCCTTGGGGTTATTTTCGATGGCTTCTAAAATTGCACCCATAACACTCCGTACGAGCGATTGACTTTTTGCATTTGTCGCTATTATCCCACGCTCTGTTTATATTCCGGAGATATCTATTCAACACAAAGCGCAGGCACCTCTAAAAATTGATGAGTTGTGGGGTCTAAGACATAGATGCAAGATAAATCAGTGGGGTCATACTTAACCGTTGCTTTCTCAGTACTTTGATGATTTGACCGCAGCCGAGCCAGTTCGCTGCTGTTGTAGAGCAGACCTTCAAACTCCACTCCTCTTCTGGTAACTTTTCGGGTGGTGATGCTGCCCACTAAAACTTTCAGTTCTTGATTAGACGGAGGTAAAGCTGGCGTCCATTCAGTAATCGCTAATTCCCACACTTTAGAGCGAGGAGATTTCAGTTCGGGATGGGAACTCTGGTTATGGATATCGACAATAAAAATATGGAGAATTTCTTGTAGAGCTTTAAACGAAATTACCGCATTCTTTTTGGGGTCGTAATCAGACGGTTGCAGAAAATTAGAGAAGGTTTTTCCAGGACATCGGAAAGCAACTGACTATTTAAAGCTCCGAAATACCGTTCTATAGCACTCTTGTACCAAGGCATTTTAGGGGGAGAGTATTGGATGACGATTCCAAGCTGAAGGCAGGCATCTTCAAAGTGAGTGCTGTAAAACTCTTTGCCGTTGTCAACGACAATCACTTCCGGCAGACCGTAGGTGTCCCAGGTATTTTCTACGCTCTTGAATTGGGAGTGAAGATAATTTTTAGGGCGAATAGCGTGCAGTAGGCATTGCATCACCGATAAATAAGAAGGCGGCTCAAAACTGGCGTAATAACCCAGTACTACTCCTGAATACTTATCGATGGCGCTGGTCAGCCAAGGAGTACCAATCGGCATCCGGGTTTGGGTATCCACAACAAACAGTGGTAATTTGGTATGGTCAATTTCCACCCTTTCTAATGGGCGGAGTGGATGCGACCTTTTTGAACTGGGTCATACATCTGGCTGGTTATTCTTTTACCATAGCGACCCACGGCTTTGACGTAAGGGTCTAGTTGGCGAATAGCACGATAGATAGCTGCAATGTTGGGGATTTCTAAGGAGTCTTGCCCGATAGCTTCTCGCAGCCGATTAGACTGATTAATTTCGATAATTACCCGTTCATAAACATCAGCACCGGAGGCTTGAGAGGGTTTGAGATACACTTGTTCAATTGCCTTGGAGATAATTTTCCGGACTTCTGGGTTGAGTCGGGGTTGACGATTGCCTTTGGATACATATTTGGGTACTAAAGAGCGAATATCTTGCCCCGATGCTTCGTAATCCTTTAGCCACCTCCAGAGTGTCAGCCATGAGGGAGGTTGGCTATCTTCGATTTCAAGAGCCACCTGGTTGATAATGGGTTTTAAGTTTGACTCAGTTCGCTTCAAGATGTTGTTGGAGAGAACCCGTTCTATATACCTGTATTTTCTTTTCGATTCTTCTCTTAATTCTGAGGGGAGCTGAGTAAAATCTGCGCTAATATATCCTTTTAGGGAATGGCTTTGTTTTCCTCTTGTAGCTTCAACTTCAATAAACTCAAGCTCCCCTTGAACTAGCAACTGAGTTAACGCTGTGGCTTTGAGGCTGGATAGATGATTGGTGAGTACGTCTTGAAGAAGAACTTCTCCTGTTGTTAAACATTGCTCAATCACGTATTCACGACCTTGCCAGGTTAGATGTAGTCCTTTTCTTAAAGAAATTCGGGTCATTGGATTTTCAATCTCTCCCAGGTGGGTGTCTCTTTTGAGAGTTGAATTAGACTTTCTGCGTTAATGGGTTGCATCAAGTCAGTCACCAGAAAACCACACCAAAGCAATCGCAACAGTAAAGAACGATTAATTCCTCTCTCTTTCAAGTCTCGCTCTGCATCGAGTAGACGAATCGGTTCGGTGGAGTGAAAATATTGCAGGCAATCGAGATAGTTGGACAGCGATAGGTAAGGCGCTCTGGCATATTTGTAGAGCAGCTTGATATTGTTGAGTCTTGGTTGCGCTCGAATCATTGGCTCGGTGACAACAACGAACTCCTGGTTGTTAGCTGTGCAAATTGGAGCGATTTTGCGGAAGAGATTGAGATTTTTCTCGGTATCAGCTCGGTTAGACGGTTTAACTTCTACAACTTGTGTTTTTTGGGGTCTAGTGACCACAAAGTCAGGTGTATATCTTCTTGGCTTCCCTTTGTCGGTATAGGAAATCGTAAAGGGCTGTTCGCCATAGGACAGGACTTCTGGGTCGATTTCGAGCAGGTAGATGTAGTCGCGTTCTAGCTGCGATTCCCACCAGATAACCGCGTTCATCTTTAAGCTGGGAAACTTGCCGATAACCTTGCGGTTGCCTGCATTGGTGATTTTTCTGGCTCTGACTGCTCCCGATGGCACTTCACTTCTCGCCGTTATCTGAGGTTAATCCCCTTAGACTAGCGGTTGTGGGAGTTTTTTCAGCTTATGTGCAAATAAATTTCATCTTATGTGCCAAATTTTCACGTTATGCGTAACGATTTTCAACTTATGTGCAAACCGACAGAGGCATGTAGTCTTTTATGGCGCTTAACTTGGAGGTTTAGTTATTAGACCTCTTGCAAAAGTAGCGGCAGCTAACTAATTTGAGTTCAAACGAAGTTCGTAATTATAGATGCCTGCAATTAAATTAAAGCGTAAACCAAACCTTTTTCTTCTGTTGCGATATCGCTCGGATAAAATTCTAAATATTTTGAGGCGACGGTAAACATGTTCAATCACTATCCTCTCTGAAGCTAATTTATGATTCTCTTTTTTTTGTTCTTTTGATAGTTTGCTCTTCTTGGGTTTTTTATGGGGTATCCGACTTTGTTTGTGGATTTTCGCTCGCTTCCCTGATATCCTCGATCTCCGAGACACTGTATCTCTGTCTTTAGATTGGTTTTACTCCGTTTAAACAACTTAAAGTCGTGTTCTTTACCCTTGCCGCATGCAATACAGATAATCTCTTTGCTGTTTTTTCAACGATAAGTTGAGATTTTAAAGTGTGCTTTTTTTCTTGCCACTGTAGAACTTTTTCTGTTTTTTTGAGGACGCTCTAGGGGAGTTTCAGTTACATCAATAACTGCTATCTCTATTGGGTTTCCCGATTTCAATAGTTGTTTCTTTCCCGGAATCCTTAATTCTTTTGACTTGATTAAAATATTTTCTATTTTACGAATTATTCGATATACTGTTGATTCGTTAAGTCCCCAATGTTGACCGATATGAAAGTAAGTTCTGTACTCTCGTAAGTATTCGAGCGTCATCAATACTTGATTTTCTGGACTTAATTTGGACGGTCTTCCGGTTTTTATCTTCTGTTTTTCATTTGTTTCCACTAACTCAACCATCTTAGCAAACGTCTCTTTTCTAACTCCACAAAGGCGTTTGAACTCTTGGGGTTTTAGGTCTTTCACCTTTTCATAGGTCATTATTTTCCCTCATACTGACCTATTTATCTCTTTTTTACTGGACTTTTGCAAGAGGTCTATTGTGGAAACTTCACAGCCTATTCAGTTTTTAGTTTTTGAGGTTTTTTATTAGAGAGTTGACAAAGCTGGCGATCGCTCTTTCTGACTTTTGGGTTGTTTTGTAGATAATCTTGTAGCCAGTTGCAGCTTTTGGGCAGCAAGTCATCTAAATCTAAATTCCACACAATCACCGTGTCATCTTGGCTTGCTGAAGCGAGAACCTTACCGTCATGGCTCCAACTAACGCTAGTAACTCGCTCCTTATGCCCTTCGAGAGTTTTAATCATCGTGTCGTCGAGTCGCCACATCTGTATTTTATTATCCCAGCTAGTAGTTGCCAAAACTTTGCCATCAGGGCTAAAACGGGCTTTGGCGACACTATCTGTGTGTCCCTCTAGAATCGATAGTAGCTTTCCCTTACGGCTCCACAGCATTACCGTATTGTCGTAACTAGCTGAGACTAGCTGCTGTGAGTCCGGTGAGAAGCTAACATCTAAAACCCAATTACTATGACCGGTAAGAGTTTTCAGTAATTTTCCGTTAGGTGTCCAAAGCTTGAGAGTTTTATCATCACTAGCTGATGCTAGTAGTTGGCCGTCGGGGCTAAATTTAACGGCGTTTACCCGTTCGTGATGTCCTCTCAAAGTTTTGAGCAACATACCCCTGCGGCTCCAGATTTTCACTGTCCCATCGCGACTAGCAGAGGCAATGAGTTGGGAGTCTGGACTAAAGGTGACATCTAATACCCAGTCTTTGTGTTCCTTTAAAGTCTTAAGCAAACTCCCCCTGCGGTCCCAGATTTTCACTGTCCCATCGCGACTAGCAGAGGCAATGAGCTGGCCATCGGGACTGAAACTGACGCTAAAGATGCGATCGGTATGCCCTTCCAGGGTTTTGAGCAGTTTACCTCTACGATTCCAAATCTTTACAGTGCGGTCATTACTCGCGGAGGCAATTAGCTGGCCATCTGGCGAAAAAGTAACGTCTCTAACGTTGTCCTGATGTCCCCGCAAAATCAGGCGAGATTGGTTACTGACAGCCCAGAGTTTGATAGTTTTGTCATGGCTAGCAGAGGCAAGCAGAGGGAGTTGGAATTGGGAATTTGGCTCAGGCAAAGAATCCTCACCTGAGTCAACTCCTAATCCTTCTTGATCACTAACCTTGGGATTAAAGCTCACGGCAGTAATGCTGTCACTATGTCCTTTAAAACTTTTCAATAAAGTGCCATTAAGTTGCCAGAGCCTTACTGTACTGTCAGCACTCCCTGAGGCAATTAACTGACCATCGGCACTAAAGGCGACTCCGAATACCCACTTACCCTGCTTGGGGAAAGTTCTGATTAGTTCACCAGCTTTATTCCATAACTTAACCGTTTGATCATCGCTAGCGGAGGCAATCAACTGACCATTAGGACTGAAGGTGACACAATTGATCTCGCCGGTATGTCCTTTGAGAGTTTGCAGCAATTTACCGTCTAGCGACCACAGCCTGACCATTTTATCTTCACCAGCAGAGGCAATTAGCTGGCCATTGGGACTAAAGCTGACTGCCTTGACTACACCATCGTGGGGATGCAAAGTTCTAATTAACTTGCCTTTAACTGTCCAAAGTTTGATGGTGCCATCACCACTGGCAGAGGCAATTAGCTGGCCATTGGGACTAAAGCTGACACCATATACATGACCAGTATGACCTCGAAGCGTTTGCACTACAGTGCCATCAGGACGCCAAATTTTGATAGTGCCATCCCAGCTAGCAGAAGCAATCAGTTGACCATCAAGGGGACTAAAAGCCACATTAGTGACACTTCCTTTATGACCTCTCAGAGTAGTGACTAAAGTACCATTGGGACGCCACAGTTTTACAGTCTCGTCTCGGCTAGCAGAAGCAATCAGCTGACCATCAGGGGAAAAGGCGACATGGGAGACTATATCACTATGCCCTTCTAGGCGATTGAGTTCAGAAGCACCGTAAACAGCTTGTGAAAGTACAGCCACCACCTGTAGGCGGATATCTGATTTAAGCTGAGCAGCAGTACTTTCTCCTGCCTGTGCTTGTTTCAAGAATCTAGCTGCTCTTAACCCTTCAATAAGTGCATCAAACTTTTTATTGGAGACAAATAGTGCCTCAGAAGAGGCACTAAGAGCACTTAAGTGAGCATTAATCCAGAGCCCATCGGCTTGTTTTCTCAAAACCTCGGCTCGCCATCCCAGTCCAGCAGAGGTAAATGCTAGAAGTGCCATAGCAACCCCAATTGCGCTTGAGAAGAGCTGCTTTTTGCGAACTCTCAACAGTTCGTTAGCATGTCTTTCTAGTTGCGCCACAATTTTTAACTGATCGCGCTGCTTAACTTTCAGACGAATTGGCTCGACTAAATAGTCATGAACTAACTGATATCGGGCTGGTTGTGAAAAGACTCGGAATACTAAACCAGAACCAACTAAAATTCTTACAATCAAATTCAGTTTTTCCTGGTTGTTCTCTTGAACCTTGTTCCATTTCCCTAGCTCCCACCATTTGCTTTTCTTTTCTTGCTTGACTGAAAAGTTAACTTGATGGCGAGGAGCAGCGAAGGATACGGAGGCAATGCTACTGAGTAATTCAGCTTTAGTCTTCAGGGGGCGGGTGCCTTTCTCATCTGTTAAAGAAAATAAAACCTGCCAGAGAATATCTTCGTTTTCTTGTCCGCAGTCGCTAATTAAATTTAACAGCGATCGCTCTACTAGAGATGCCTTGGGGTTGGAGCCAAGGGCGTTATATTGCTTAATGGTCGTGATTTTTTCTGCTTGCAGTTGTGCCCCAACTACTTGTAAATCAATTAGGCGCACTGCCCCGGAGCTACCCGCTAAATCATGGACTAGCCTTTTAATTAGGGATGTTTCTAATTGAAATTGAGATGCCGTTGCCAAAGTGCAAATGACATTTTTGGCATCTTCTGGGGCAAGATCTCCTAAGGGATAACGTAGTTCCCGATCTAGAATATTGTTATTGATGGCATTGAGGTTACTGTAGCGCTCTAACTCCAACAAATAATGCAAATAGTCTTCTCTAAGAGACAAAATAATCTTCACAAAAGGAAGATCTAAGCAACTAGATAAAAAATCATAAAATTGACGTCGCTCAACCAGATTTTGGGCAACAAAAAAAAATTCTTCAAACTGATCGAACACAAGGACAGTTAATAAATTTCGCTCGTTAGCAAGCTGTAACTGTCTTAGGATTTCTTGTAGTTGTGCTTGAGATTTAAAAAAAAACTTGCCCTGCTGCTTCTTAGTAAAATCTTTTGTAGAAGTTATTGATAACGATAAAGTTTGGGATGGTTGCTGAGAATTTTCTAAGCTTTCAATTTGTTGTCTTGCGAAAGATTCTGTGAGCAATCTTGCTAACTCACCAACCCAATTTTTGTAGACTGTTTGGACAACAGGTATTGCCACTCGTGCACCAATAATTTGTCCTTCGAGAGCCGGTAGTAAACCTGCGTTAATTAGCGAACTTTTACCAACACCGGAAGAGCCATGAATCACTGTCAGTTTATGGTCATTGCGGCTGAGACGTTCTATTAGGCGGTGGACATCCGGTTGACGTCCTGCTGCTGCAATTTGGAGAGGTGAGGGTGCTTGATTAATATTTGATGTTGCATTTCTTCTTACCCTGCGCCACCACTGAGATTGCAAGGGAACAGCACCGAGGAAAGGAGAAAAGCCGTACTGTTGCTCAACCGAGCGACGCTCTTGTTTAAGTTCAAAGGCTTGTAAATATTGCTGCTGCTCAAGGTATAGCGATCGCAATTCCTCTAAGATATCAATGTAAAGTTGGGGATACTGTTTGAGGGAGTTGGGTAGTGCTTTTTCTATTTCAATCGCTTGTTCTAAGTCCCTGATGGCTGCGGGGGATTCTCCTAACTGTCGCTGTACTTTAGCAGAGATCAACAAAAATAATCCTTGATGTCTAGGCTGAGGTGAAGGATAGTCATCGAGCTGATGCAGTGCTGCCTTAGCTAACTCTCTAGCATCTTCCCAATGGGAAAGTGCCTGAGCTACGGTTGCTAAAAAACCATAGGCTTGAGCTAGGAGTACAGGAGAGTTGTGAATTTGAGGCTTATCCAGGGATTCTAGAGCCAGAGCTTGTAATTCTCTCCAATTTTGCAGATTTTTGAGTACTTCTCCTAGCTGAATATTTAACTGAGCAACCCAGTCTAAGCGTTGGGCTGCGCTAAAAGCTTCAATGCTGGCTTGCAAAGATTTCCTCGCTTGCTCCCACTGTTTGGAATTGTTGAGCTGTTGTAGCTGTGCTCGGCGAGCATCACACAAGCTTATGTGATAGAGAACCAACCCAACCCTCTCTCCATAGGATATTGGTGTGATAGGGGATGCTGATTGCTCTGGTAATGGGGGAGTGGAGTAGGCAAGTTGCTTTCTATCTCCCGTTTCCCCTAAGCCTTGTTGCCAAAACTTTAGGCTCTGTTGATACTGCTCTAAGGCTAAATCAATTTGATCATTACTAAGGGCATCTCGTCCCAGAATAAATTGCCAGGTAGCGACTAACGCTGGTTCTACTCTGACGTCGGGGTAATGTAAGTCCCGCAGCGCTGAAGCCAATTCCTGTCGTCGGCGACAATTAGGCGATAATTGCAAAGCCTCATTGGGCAGAAATTCACCGATATTGCGATTTAAAATGGTGGCAAAGATTTCGTCTTCTGTTTGATGCCACAGGCTAAGCAACTGCTTAGTAGAAAGTTCAAACTTAATTGAGGTAGCAGCCCAACTTTTGAAGTCAGGGGCAAACCGTGCCATCTTTTGTAGCACCTCATCAGTTACCCACAATACTAAAGGAAATGTCAGAATTCTACGAAACTCATCTCTAACCTGGTTTGTTACAATGAGCGTTTGATCAATTGCAGTTAACGAATCCAGTCCAAATACAACCAGAGCTGATGTTTGTTTAATACTCTGAGCAGTAAGAATGATACTGTATGGAGTCTTGATTGACTCTGATAAAACTAATTTGCTTGGTGGTGCTTGGGTGAGTTTTTGCAGTTGTGACCACATCTGTTCTTTACACACCTCATAGTTGCAGCGCACCAAGATCAGTGCAAATTGTCCTTGAGACAGAGTTATTGCACGAGATAGCGTTGATAGCGCTCGAGCATTGGCTGCTGCCACTTGTTCTGATGGATCTTGCTCCCTCATTCAATTAATATGTTTGACCACTACTGGTGCTTAAATGCCAGTAATCTTCTAGTTTTTTTCTGGCTAAAGTAAAATTATCAATCTGGTGCTGGTAAGTTTTGAACACTCAGATAAATCAACAATCGCTCTTCTGGAATTGTTCAGGATTACCTCCTGTAGTGTTTCTCTTTTCAGAAGCTACAAATGTTGGGTTGTGATTTAGTTTACATCTGATGGATGTTTATTGCTAGCTGTCCTGTCAAATCCATCTGTTTAGTTGAGACCAAAGTTATCTTAACTTAAATCAAAACCTAATGCTTGAGCCTATCTCTCAGTAAACAATTTACTGGGATACTGTAGGTTAATTATCAGAGATATTCAGTGAGTAAGAGTTGAGCTTTCCTGTGATTTTAGGGTATCAACAAACGTGAGAAGTATTTTAACAAATCGTGAGATAGGTCACAGCTTTTATGAAGACTAACCAGATTTTCAGCTTGGTAGAATACAGCTATTTGCGGGGAGCAAACCTAAGCCGTTACTATTTAGGCAACAGCTTAGGATTTTATCAATATATTAGACCCCGCATTACCAAAAAAGACACCTGTCAGATAATCGCTCTCTTCTAGATATTTAACAACTTATCTCCTTGTCCCCAAATCAAACCTTAGATATCAATAATCTAGGTAAGAAAGCAAAAAGACTTTGGGAGAAAAACTGCTAATTTTGTTAGAGAAAATGTGGCGAAAAATCTTCTTGATTTGTTAGTTGTGGTCTCAGATGAGAATCTTGCCAGATTCAGCTAAAGCGGGATTGATGCCAAACCAGCGGCCAGATGAGTCTCGATATTCGTAAACAAACATGCTCCGCAACAGGGTTTGATATTCTTTGTCTCCTCGAACACTCTGCTGTTGTACGACTTGCGATAGTAACTCCCATTCGCTCTCATCAACTGCTAAAGCGAGGTCATCCCGGTAGCCTTTGATCACACTCTCTAAGCAACTGCGCGAGAATGGTGGATCTTCTTGTTGTAAACAGTTATACAGCAGTCCTAACAAGTTACGAACATGGCCACCACTAATACGACATATCCGATCTAGAGTTTCTCGATGATCAAAAACTTCTGGGATCAAATGTAGCCGTTTCTCTGCTTCTACCTGGGGAAAGGCTCTTGCTAGCACCAGTTGTCGCAGTAGTGCCATTCCTTGTTGATAGTCACTACCGTCTCGTAACTGTATTGGAACCATCGGTAAAACCTTAGGGGCGACACCACCTCCCATACGATTCTTGAGGGTTTCGTACTCATTAGAGAACATCAAAGCCAAGGGGAGAGTGTATACAACGTGGCAGTTCAAGCTGCGTAACTGAGAACCACGGTCTATAAATAAGTACTCAGGTTGTGAACGCTTGCTGTGTACTGGTCTGGGGTCAACCCGATCAAGGTTATCTACAATTACTACCAAACCGCTTTTGCCACGTCGTTTTAGTTCCTTAATACCCTGACCGAGAACTTCTTCGTTAATAGCCGCTAGAATCCCTTGGGTTCGGGGTTCTAAGTGCTGTCTAAGCTGTTCACGCATTTGAGGACTGTCTTTAGTTTTGGCAGTAATTTTGGCAATGCCAACAGAGAGTTCAGCCTCGGCGGAGAGGTCAATCGGGGTCTGAAGAAAGTTTTTGACGTCGTTGAATAAATTATTAAAGTACCTTGGTCGAAGGCGAATACCAATTTCTTCGAGACTTTCACTGACGGATCTGGCAATACTGAGCAAAATATCACTAATATCCACGTCTGCCATGTCCAAATCTTGAGAAGACTCAAAATACACCACATGAAATTGTTTCTCTTCCAAATAGGCTTTGAGTCGAAATAGCTCTGTGGACTTCCCACAGCCGATGTGTCCCGTAAATAATTGACAAGTCGGCTCATCGGGTGAGAGACGGGCGATAGTTCTTCCTAGAGCTTCGATAATTCTGCCGCCCCGCACAGCAGAAAAATCGATATAGTACTGTTGATCTTCAGGATTCCCTACAACTAGAGTTTTAGCAGGGTTACAAGCTTTGAAAAATGTTGGTAGATGCAGTTTCTTGTCCATACTTTACAGGCGTCTTTCCTGATCACTAGTCCCTTGGGGTTATCAGACTTGAGACAAAGGCGCTCTGGGCAGTCTTTAGGCAAAGCATTAACTAGACTTCTTGCAAAATTAAAACGAGGTTTCGATGGTTTTAGGCATTTTTGCAAGAAGACTATTCGTGCTCTGGCAATCAAAAGGAATGGTACTTTCTCTTGTTTTGCCGCCTAGTTCACACCAGGTAACCCAATTGCGCTTGGCACAATAGTGTTCTCAGCTACTAAACATTTAACTTGATATGGGGCGACAAGGGGGTGGGGTGTGTAGTTTGGTGGGAGGGAGAATGTTTTACTAAGTCTTCGTTGAAATACTTACAGCGCCCTGAGAAAGGAGTGGTTAAATGGGAAAGGTATCTTGGGCTGAGTGAACAGACGAGTAAAATTGCCGAGGTTTCACTCTGTGTATCTTTACTCTCTGTTGTCAGGAAAAACCATTACGAAATTAAATCCTGTCGTACCTGCCGGTAGTAGATGACAAATATTGCATCAGTCTCTCAAGCACAATTAGTCACCAGGCGCAAAAAACTGCGACGATCACGCCAGATTAAATCTTGTCAAGCTCTTTGGCGATCGCTATTGATTGGAAGTATGGCAAGTAGTTTAGTCTGGACAATTACTTTACCAGGTTGGGTCATTCATCAACCAGAACAAGTTGTTATTGAGGGCAATGACACTTTTTCTACCCAAGCGATTCGCTCGCTATTACCTTTGTCTTATCCCCAGTCTTTAGTATTCCTGGAGCCGCAAGAGCTGGCTGCTGCTTTGGAGTCTCGAACAGCAATAGCGAAAGCTACTGTTAGCCGTCAACTTTTGCCGCCCGGTTTGACGATACAAATTGAAGAGCGCCAGCCAGTGGCAGTCTCTGAGTCTCATGAATCCCTGGAGAGCACAATCGCTGACTCTAACTCGTCATTGGGCTTACTAGATGAACAGGGGATCTGGATGTCGGAGAGCAGCTATCGGTCACTACAGCCAAATCTGGAGTTACCAACTCTCAAAGTGATTGGTTCTATAGAGCTGTATCGCCCTTACTGGTCAGAATTTTATCAAGCAATAAGACGCTCCCCAGTCACAGTTTTTGAGGTGGATTGGCAAGATCCCGCCAATTTGATTTTAAAAACTGATCTGGCGAAGGTATATTTTGGTCCTTACACTTCGCGATTTAGTGAGCAACTGAGCGTTCTTGATCGAATGCGAGAGTTGCCTATTCATATAGAAAAAAGCCAAATTGCTTATATTGATCTCAGTGATCCGGAATCTCCGGCGATTCAGATGAAATAAAGTAAATAGACTCTTCTGCCAGACTCTCACTAAAATTAATATTGAAGAGTTCAGTAAAGTTACTCTTCAAGTCACTTAGCAAATTACTATGGGTAACTCAAGGTAATCAACCTCTCCAAGAGATTGAAGAGGTTTCTCTTGCGTTTAATTGGTTTTTATATCAACCTAACCTATAGTTTACTCAGATTGCTACTCATATACTGATAAAGTTGATTAACGACCCTGACTTATTGCAATGACGCTTAATAGTAAACTAGGGAATAACCATCAAAACTCTCGAAGCGCCGGAGAAGCTGACTTTCCTCTAGGAGTAGAAAATACTCACCCCTTCGGGAACTCTGGGTTACAGTTTGGTCAAATGCCTGATTCCAGGGGAATACCCAGGGAAAAGACCAGGAGTGACAATATCGTGCCAGGTAGTGTTGCCAAAATTAAAGTCATTGGTGTAGGGGGAGGCGGAGGCAATGCGGTTAACCGCATGATTGCCAGTGAGGTCGCTGGGGTTGAGTTTTGGTCAATTAACACAGATTCTCAAGCCCTTGCCCAAACTGCAGCCTCCAAGCGCTTGCAAATGGGTCAGAAGCTAACGCGGGGTCTGGGTGCAGGTGGCAATCCGGCCATTGGTCAGAAAGCGGCTGAAGAATCCCGCGAAGAAATTGCTCAGGCGTTAGAGGGTTCTGACCTAGTATTCATCACCGCTGGTATGGGAGGTGGTACGGGTACAGGCGCAGCGCCGATTGTGGCAGAAGTGGCAAAAGAAATTGGTGCGCTTACTGTTGGCGTTGTTACTCGTCCTTTCACCTTTGAAGGGCGTCGGCGCACCTCTCAAGCAGACGAAGGTATTACGGCTTTGCAAAGCCGTGTGGATACTCTGATTGTGATTCCCAACAATAAGCTGTTGGAGGTCATTAATGACCAAATGCCGGTTCAACAGGCCTTCACAGTCGCTGATGATATCCTGCGTCAAGGGGTGCAAGGCATCTCCGATATTATTACTATTCCCGGTTTGGTAAACGTAGACTTTGCCGATGTGCGAGCCGTGATGGCAGATGCAGGTTCAGCATTGATGGGAATTGGCTTAGGTTCCGGGAAGTCACGAGCCAGAGAAGCTGCGGTTGCGGCTATTTCATCCCCTTTACTAGAATCTTCAATTGATGGAGCCAGAGGTGTCGTCTTGAACATCACTGGCGGTGATGATCTGACCTTACATGAAGTCAATGCTGCTGCGGAGACAGTCTATGAGGTCGTTGATCCCAACGCCAATATCATCTTCGGTGCGGTGATTGATGAGAGGCTTCAGGGTGAGATCCGAATTACCGTCATTGCTACTGGATTTAGCGGAGAAGCGCAGTCTACACCAGCAATGATGGAAACTCCACGACAAACGATGAGACGACCGATAGACAGGACGCCCAAGCCAGCCACCGAGCCTGTATACGATCCTAACCAAAGACCAGGATTGGATATTCCAGAATTTCTGCAAAGGCGTCGCTTTCCTAGGAGGTAGAGACAGCTTGAGATTGTATAGAGTGAATCCTAGCTGATTAGACCAGGAATTTTATTAACCTTGAGTCCATTGTTGGTCTGAGCATTAGTGCTGCTTTAGCTAATCCTGCCAAGAGGAAGCGGTGATCTATCGTAATTCCATTCCAGTCCAGTAGAACCGTCAAAAGTTCCAGGAGATAGGGGATCATACAGATAAGTAAGGCAAAGACGTGTCACATCTAAGTGAAAACTACTATCAATTGCTCAAAGCGAACTCTTATCTACTTCTGTACTTCCAGACTGTGCTGATTGAAAATCTTATACGTAAACAAAATTTCTAGGCTCTGTGCATCTGCAAGAAAACGCTGATAGTTTAGCTATGCTCACGAGCTTTTGAGGCTTATGCTTTTTGACTCTAGCGTACCAGTTGCTCTGACCATTGCCGGTTCTGATAGTGGCGGCGGTGCTGGAATCCAGGCAGATTTGAAAACCTTTGCTTTTCACTGCGTTCATGGTGCCAGTGCCCTAACTTGTGTAACCTCACAAAATACTCAAGAAGTTACCAGGATTGATCCCTTGTCAGAATTGGCGGTAATCGCTCAAATTGAAACAGTGGTTAGTGATCTTAGCGTCCAGGCTACGAAAACTGGAATGTTACTCAACCAAGAAATCATTAAAGCCGTGGCGTTGCTTTGGCCAACTTTGAGTCTAAATAACTTAGTGGTAGATCCGGTGATGGTGTCCCGTACTGGAGTTCAGCTAATTAATGACGATGCCGTGGCTTGTTTACGAGATAGCCTGATGCCAATGGCCGCAATTGTCACGCCTAACCGCTACGAAGCCCAACTCCTGAGCGGTTCGGAGATTAATACCCTAGACGATATGCAAACCGCTGCCCGAAGCCTTCATCAATTGGGAGCTTCAGCAGTTTTGGTCAAGGGAGGAGCCATGACTGGTAGTCTACGGGGTGTTGATGTCTGGTTTGATGGCAAGGAACTCCTGACCCTGAAAACCTCCTTAGTGGAAACATCGAACACTCACGGCACTGGCTGCACTCTTAGTAGCGCGATCGCAGCCAATCTCGCCCTAGGAAAAAAACCTCTAGAAGCAGTCCGCTTAGCTAAAGATTATGTGACAACTGCCCTCAAATATGCTCTAGATATCGGTGGTGGGTCTGGGCCTGTAGGACACTTTTTTCCCTTATTGTTATCCTGAGACCCGGAAGTTGTAGGAAAGTAGGCATGCGTAAGCCGGAATAAATGAAAAATTCCTGAAAATATCGCTGCACTTAGAGTTAAATTTCAACTATTCTTGCCTTACGGAAGTTTTAATACGCCTATGACCTCAAGTTCTTCGATCAATCCCCCAACAGCTAATCTGCCGACAGATAGCTATCAGCCAAAAACAACCGCTAATCAATACCGTCCCTCGGTGCCAATTTCCGTCTACCGAGAACTAGCGGCTGAGTTGCAGACGAAACAGTCAATGGTGGAATCACTCAAGGCTCAAAATCAGCAGTTAGTTAAACAAAATCAACAGCTGCGGCAAGAAGCTGAAAAAGTTGTTAGGTCAGCCGTACACCTACAGCAGGTTGTTGCTTCTCTGGAATCAGCTAGTGGAGTGGAAGGACACCGCAAAAAGTCGGTGATGCCACCCGAAACTCGGCGAGTACCGCCACCACCACCCCGATCTGTACCAACTACCCCAGGACGTGAGTTTGCAGCATCTACTCAGCGACCCGAAGCTACGTCTCCTGCTTACGGAAATACTTTACTGATTGAAGAAGAAGATAGTCGCTACCGCCGTACTTCCCACTCAGATGCCAGTTCTGATGTCAACGGCTGGTTATTAGTCATGGCGATCTTGATGATTGTGTTGACAGCATTTGCTGGGGGCTTTTTGGTGCGACGTATTATGCTAAATAACAGCCGTTGAGCTTTCAATCATCCCACTGACACTCTTGGAGTCAGCTCCAGTTTGCTCTCACTTGCGAGCTGATCTCTAAAGATTGGTCGAAATTGCCTGAACCGGACAGGTGGGAATACACTGCTCACAGACAATACAGCGCGAGCGGATAAAGTTGAGTTTAAAAGTCTGCGGATCGAGAGTTAGGGCTTGAGTGGGACAGACTCCGGTGCATAAGCCACAATCAACGCAGCATTCTTCGTCAATCAAAATTTCTCGACCAATTAGGGAAACATTGATGTCTAGCGATCGCATCCACTCAAGGGCTGCATCTAATTCATCAATATCTCCCGACAGTTCGATCACCAACGTGCCAATTTGATTGGGTGCAACTTGGGCACGGATGATATTTGCTGCTACATTGAAATCTTTTGCCAGTCGATAAGTTACTGGCATATGAACAGTGCGCTTGGGGAAGGTCAAGGTTACCCGTTTTTTCATTAGCTTGTTACAGTATTTTTGTGAAAGTTAAGCAATATAAATTAGGTTGAGCATGAGTGTAAATTCCCCTGAATCAGCACCAATATCCTCCCCAAAAGCTGAAGCAACTAGCGGCACTCGGATTAGGAATTTTTTGATTGCCTTGGTAGCGATCGCTTTGGGTGTTACCCTGTTTCTAGGACTCCAAACCGAGACTGGAGTTACTGCCTTGGCAGCTCAAGCAGAAGAATCCACGCCTCTAGAAGTTGCACAGAGTAATAGTAAGCCAACTTTGATGGAGTTTTATGCCAACTGGTGTACTAGCTGTCAGGCGATGGCACAGGATTTGGGCGAACTAAAGCAGCAGTATGCCCAATCTGTAAATTTTGTGATGTTGAATGTCGATAACAGCAAGTGGTTGCCGGAAGTATTAAGGTATCGGGTGGATGGGATTCCCCATTTTGTGTTTTTAAGTGAAGATGGACAAACGATCGCTCAAACAATTGGGGAGCAACCCCGTCCTGTTTTAGAGGCGGACTTAGAGGCTTTGGTTGCTAATCTACCTCTACCTTATACCCAAGGCAATGGACAGATTTCTGCCTTTGAAGCGCCTGTTTCCTCGGCAACAACTAGCCAAGATGACCCTCGTAGCCACGGCGCTCAAGTTCAGTGAACTTCTTTACCCCCAATATCAAGAGATTATGGGGGTGGCTCGGCAAAAGTGTGATCTAACCCCTAAGAGGGATTGAAAAAAGTTATTAAACTTGGTAAGTATCAAAATTATCAGATATCATGGTAGCCATCATCTAAAAAATTAGCTCCGACTAAATCTACAAGTTGCTGCCATTGGTTTATAGGAAACCAGCCACGCTTTCCTTGAAAAGTTACCAAGGAGAACTCTTGGGAACCAACAGAAACCTGCGCTTGCAAGAAATAACTGTCCAGTTGCTTAAGAATTGTCAGCAAACCAGTAGTTGGTACAGATATCTCTAGAGGGCAGTTTCCTGGCTCAGTTAAGCGGATCAAAGCCTTGTTCTGATTAGTTTGTTCAAGTGGTAATGCAATGTTCATGGTGTCAAGTAATAACCTGGTGAACTTGATAGCTACTGAGCAGTAGCCGCTGCGCTTGAGGTAAATTTCAAGCAGTATTGGAGATAATCCACAGGAAACACTCTGATGACATCTTAATGATATCTACATTGAAAGCAGTTTGTATTTCGCAAGAGTTAGACTTTCTCTTTTCAATTAACCAATTTTCCATTTCCTCTTAGCAACATATCCCAGTGCCAGACCCAGTGACACAGAAGTCATGATTCTGATTGTATTACTGGTAAAGTAAACCAGAATGCTGTGCCATCCCCAGGAGAGCTAGTAACACCAATTTCTCCTCCATGAGCCTTAATAATTTGCCGACACAAATATAAGCCTAAACCAATGCCAGTTGAGTTGCGGTTTTTGCTCCCTCGGTAGTAGAGATCGAACAAGCGTGAACTTTGCTGTTGATTCATACCCAAACCATCATCTGCAATCGCACAACGCATCGTTCCTAATTCTTCAATGGTGGCATCAATTACCAAATTCACTCCTGGTGGGTTGTGTTTTAAGGCATTAGTAATCAAATTATCAAACACTCGCCATAGCTGAGTTGCATCAGCATTGACCATCAGTAAGTGATCACTCACCCGATTCTGCATTGTCGCTCGGTTTTTCAGCAACAGTGGCTCTAAATCGGTAACAATTGCTCTCACCAACTGGCTGATTTTTACTGGAGAGCAATTGACAACCATCCCCTGTACTTGGGTAGAATGAACCTCTAGCAAAGAGTTAATTAGGTTCAACTGGCGCTGGTTACTTTGAATCATCCGCTCTACCACTGAGCGAGCAACAGTGATTGAAGATGAAGAAGCTTCCCCCACTTCCTGAGAGGAAGTTGTGTTGCTCCCCAAGAACCCCTTGCTAGCCGTGCTTTGGTCGTCTACAGGCAATGCTGAAGTAGATAGTACTTTCTCTCCCTTGTCTCTCTTGTCTCCCTTATCTACTAAGTTAGAGCGCAACTCGCTATGAGTCTCTCCTTTGCCTAATCCTCTGTGAAGCAAATTATTCAACACCATTAAAATGCCCATCACTGGTGTTCGCAAATCGTGGGAAACTGCATGCAAAAAAATATCTTTGAGCCGATTGAGTTCTTGCAATTCTTGCATTTTTTGCTGCAATTGAGCAGTGCGTTCTTCTACTTGACTTTCTAAATCAGCACTGAGTTCTAGTAGTTGTTGATTGAGTTCGGTTGTCTGCTGATAAAGTCGTCCCTGCTTAATAGCAATAGCAACTTGTGTCGCCAAACGGCGTAATAAATCAACTTCTAAAGATTGCCAACGACGAGGGCCAGAACATTGGTGAGCTACTAACAAGCCAAACATCTGGTTATCTACGATAATAGAAACTCCCAGTGCTGCTTTGACGTGAGCTTGTCGGAGATACTGAATCGGCAAAGATGATAATCCAAGTTGATCCAAATCCTCAATAATCTGAACCTCACTCTGCTCAAACAGGGAAGCAACCTCCCGCAGATGGTCATCATCTATCGTTACTTCCATACAAGATGGCCAACTAGGAGCTACCGATTCAGCAAAAACTTTCCCGCACATCTCAGTATCCATGTAACTGATCAGAACGCGGTCAGCTTGCAGGAAGTGGCGAACTTCTGCCACCGTGGTGTTGAGAATAACATTAAGATCTAGGGACTGCCGGATGCGGGCTGCAATTTCTCCCAATAAGCGATCGCGTTCAGCAACTTCGCGTAGTTTTTCTTCTGCTAGCTTGCGCTGGGTAATATCATTGGTGAGCGCTAGTAAACACTGCTCGCCAGCTAGGGTAATAATTTCAGCAGAAAGTAAACCGACAACAATTTCACCTGATTTGGTGCGAAACTTGCACTCTTGACTGTCAACTGCTCCTTGTTCTCGTAAAGCCTGAGTTAAGCGATCGCGTTCTTGGGGATTAACCCAAATATGCAAATCCTGGATAGTCTTGCCAATCAACTCATCCCGCTGATAGCCCAAATAGCGCAACAGAGTATCATTCACCTCAAGATAGCGCCCTTCTACCATGGTACTGATAGAGATCGCGTTAGGGCAGCAACGAAAGGCTTTGGCGAATTTTTCCTTATTAAAGCGCAGAGCCTCTTCTGTCTGTTTGAGTTCTGTAATATCGAAACTAACACAGACAGCAGCTTGACCTTGAAGATACTTGTGAGCAAACACAAGATGAGCTACTAAGGAGCCATTTACTTGAATCTCCATTTCTTGAGAGGCTTGTTGAGCTGAACTAGCAAATAACTGGGCGACAAACTCCTTAAACCTCAGTGTTGTGTTGATAAAGCCCAATTCTTGACCAAGAAAGTCCTCAGGCTGTAAGTTGAAAGTCTCGGCTAGGTAGCGATTGACACCTTCGTACCTTAAATCAGAGCTAATCCAAGAAATACTCCCCGGTACGGCATCTAAAACTGCTTGCAGCTGGTCTTTGGCTGCCTGTAGAGAGTCGATTAACTGCCTTTCTCTTTCTTGAGCCTGTTGGCGTTCTGTGATGTCTCGACTGTTAATCACAATCCCACCGACACCAGGAACATCTAGCAGGTTGCGTCCAGTAACTTCCAGGTAAATCCAGCGATTATCTGGGATAGATAGCCGTAGCATCACCCGCACTGGTTCCCTAGGATGTTGTAATAATTGCTCAAAAGCTGCTTTAGCTACTGGTAAATCATCAGGGTGTACATCGTTCCAGCAGGATTTCCCCATTAACTCTGCTGGTTCTACCCCAATAATTTGCTGACAGGAGGGATTGACATACAAATAATTACCATTGCAGTCTAAGACATCAATCATGTCAGTGGATTCTTGGATTAATGCCTTGAACCAAGCTTCACTCTTAGCTAAAGCTACTTTAGTACGCTCACGTTCTGTGATGTCAGTACCGACGCTGATGATATGCTCCACCGCGCCTGCTTGATTGCGCAAAACTGTATTTGACCAAGCAATCAACTGACAACTGCCATCTTTTGCTAGCAAATAGCTTTCGTACAGTTGCGCACCAGGAGGTACACAAAGGTTAGCAGACTTAAGGGGTGAGACAACTGCAAGGTTCTCTAGTTCTCTGGCACTAGTAATCAACTGCTGGAAAACCTGTTGGTAAGATGCTACCTCGCTAGGTGGTAACAATAAATTGGCAAAATTTGAGCCTTTAACTTCCTCAAACGAGTAACCCGTGAGTTGCTCACAAGCCTGATTGAAGCGGACGATACTCCCTTGTTGATCGAGAACTATCACCAAAGCACCAGCAGTATCGAGTACTGCTGAGACGAAGTTGCGTTCTTGTTCTAAAGCAATTTCGACCCTTTGACGCTCGGCAATTTCCCAGCGCAGTTGCTCATTAGCTTTTTGTAAAGCGGCTGTTTTCCATAGCTTATACTCAGCTATTTCGCCCAAAAGTTGCTCATTAGTCAGCTTTAACTGGGCTATATTTTCCTCGACCATTGTTTCTATTTGGCTTTGTGGTAAAGATGCAGTCAATTGGCGAGGATGCGCGGGGATAGATGCGCTAGGCGGTTCCTTGGACAACTGGTCTACCGTAAAACATCGACCACATAAAATTGCCGCCCAGAGCTGTTTTAGCTTTTTGTACATCGGCTTTTTCCGGACAATAAGACTGCCAAAGTAGTTTTAAACCTTCAAAAAAATTATTATTTCCTTTAACCTGGTAATTAAATTCGTTAATCAGCAATTTTACAGGTAAAGTCGCTGATTAATGGCAAGCATTTAAGCATCATTCTCTTTATATTATTTTTACAGAACTAGTCAAGATTAACAAATATTTAGTACCACCAAAAGGTCAGTTTTATAATTCCTGGCTTCAAAGAAAAACCCACCGAGAAACGGTGGGAAGGGGTTATTTTGTTAGTAGCAGTAGCGGCGCGTTCCTGGGCGGGAAATTTGCCATCAAGCATGGTAGGTTTTTCTATTGGGCAGAATCCAGCACAAAACTGGAGAAAGTACTGCACAGGAAACGCAAATAGTGAAGACAATCGATAAAACTTGACTTAGTTCAGAATTCATTGTGTTTATCTCGGTAATTGGCTGGGTAGAAATTAAATTTAGGTAAGTAGGTAATCTGGGAATTAGAAGTCAAGCTTGAGGCTTTTGCCTAATTCTTCACTCCTCATAGTGTTTAATTTGACTTGCCTACTTACATAGTGCTTCAATTCATACTTCAATTTCAGCTCACTACTTTCCGGACAATCAAGCTTGTATAAATGTTAAGTAGAAAAATTGCTCTGGAAAGTCTCTAACGTAATTTCTTTTCGGTTACTAAAGTTAAATTGACCCATTCTCCTCGCGGGTTGTAGCTACGAATTAGTCGCTGACGCAAGTCTGGTTTGAGTAACCAACCAGCCTCTAGAACAAAAAAGTGACCCGGTTTAATTTCTACAGGACAATTAGAAGAGGCACCGTTGGGCAGCAGTAATACTTGGACAGTTAGGTTTTTTTGCTCAAAGTACAAAATTGACCCATCAATTCTTGCCGTCGAGGTGATGGTGCGAACTGACTCCCCAGCGCCGAAAGTTAACTTTTGTACTAATCGGTTATTCTCTTCACAATGCAGTTGCAGCAAAGTAGGATAGGTTTGCGGATCTCGCCCGTCAGGATAAATTGTTACCCCTTCTCCCTGCCATTCTCCTAGTAGCTGATCTAAGGTTAATTGGGGGAGTCTTGGGGTATCTGTACCAGTGCGTCTTTCTCTAATTAAAGTTAAGTTTGTTAACTTACCTTCTTGATTAAATAGTTGCGAAAGACGCAGACGGCGGTTGCTATCGATGAAGCTAAATTCTGTTCCAAATCCAGAAGATGGTTGCCAACGAGTATAGCCTTGTGAGAAAGTACCATTGGCAAAAAATAAGATATTTCCACTCAAGCAGCTATATTCTAGAACTTTTTCCTCCACCGCCTGCTGAGGTGGGAAACGGCGCAGTGTTTGGCGAATTGTTCGGTTATTATTGAGTCCTTCGAGGATCAGTAAACTAGGCGTATCTTCAAGTTCTTCTCCTTGGGGCGAGATACGGGTAAATGAACCTTGCCATTCCCCCAGATTTTTCAGGAGATATTCCCATTGTGATGACATTTTTGTGTTTATCAATTGAGGTTTTGGAAGAGTATTTGTTAACTAAATATTAAAAAGCATGAGGTATGGAAGTATGAAGAAAATGAATCAACCATTTTTGCCCTGTTTCCTCTGCTTCTTCTGTCTCCTTATTATCTGCCAAAATACAAAAGCGGAAGCTGTACGACAAGCGTAAGTTGCTCTGATTGCAAGGATGATAAGGTTTTGGGGAAAAGGATTCGATTGTTATAGTGGTGGTACAGCATATGTTCAAGCCTGAAGTAGTAAATCGTCTCAACTTAGCTATTGGGCACCGTTTATTCTAGTTAATAATAGGTTGTAATTTGCAACAGCTCGCTAAACTGAAGGCATAGTTCTCGGTCTTTTGCCATCTCATTTACCCAGGATGTAGAATCTTAAGAGGTTATTCAAGACGATGTTATCCCAGAAGATATCATCTTCCCACCTGGTAGTTTAGAGAATAACAAACCTCCTTTTGAAAGAAAATTCTCAAGACTTTTCTAAATAGAGGCTTTCTCGACTTACTGCTAACCAACTACCGATAAAACCTACCACACCACCAAGACTAAAAAGAAGTAATGGTAGTAGAAATAACTGTAGAATATTGGGTTGTATTTCCTTATTAATAAATTGGATAAAATCTGGCCCATTAGCTAGTAAGTTAGATAAAAACTGCCCGACACTGGTAATTAAAACCCAAGCGATTGCAGCACCAATCAGACCAAAAGTCATCCCCTGTAAAATAAAGGGCAAATAAATCCAGGATGTTGTTGCGCCAACTAACCGCATAATTTCAATTTCGCGGCGTCGTGCGATCGCAATTAGGCGCATTGTGGTGGTAATTACTGCCACGGCTGTCAGGCTGAGAACTGTAGTGATGGAGACACTCACCCAGCCTAAACCCTGATTCAGGTCTTGCAATCGTTGCAGTGCCTCATTTATATAAACTACATCATCTATCCCTGGCACTTGTTGCAGTTTCTGGGCGAGAATTGGCACATCTTGGGATTTTCTTGCCTTTACCTTTAGTTCATCAACTAAGGGATTGTCTTCTAAGTACTCAGTAGCAGCAGCAATCTCAGAAATTCCTAGTTCCTTAACTAAAGATGTCCAAGCTTCCTCTTTAGAAATTACCGTAACTTCACTTACTTGCGGTAGTTTTTTTACCGCTGGCATCACCATTTCTAACTGTGCTCCTGGATCAAGATAAACCGCCACTTCTAATTGACTTCCGAATTGGTTAACGAGTCTTTCCAATTGCCAGGATGCCTGCAAACTTATGCCGAATAGAAATAATAAGACGGTGACTGTGCTAACTGCTGCCCAGTTCATCCAACCGCCGCGTTGTAAGCCGAGAAAAGTCTCGCGTAGCAGATAGTCGAGTTTAGTTAGAAATTGTAACATTCTTGATCAAACCTCTTGCCCTAATTTAAACATAGTGACATCAAAGTTAATTGAGCTAGACTTGAGCCGAAGTATTTTTTGCTTCTCGATTATTACAGGATAAGCTCATGAAGCACTTTACCTTACTGATGCAGTTTTTGCGCGATCGCCAGAAATTTTTGCTTGACCTGGACAAGGAAATAAAACTTGACAAAAAGATTTTTTCTCTCTTGATTTCTAGTTGCGTATTTTTTGCGATCTACGGTGCAATCATCGGCTCCTTTGGCGGCCCGTTACAAGTTGTTAGTTCAGCCATCAAGTTACCAGCTTTGTACTTAATTACCCTCGTTATCTGCTTGCCCAACTTATATTTCTTAGATGTTGTTTCCGGTTCCAAGCGCAGTTTCGGACAATACCTCGCTTTGCTCTTGGCTGCTGAGGCGGTAATTGGTGTAATTTTATTTGGTTTTGCACCGATCACTTTATTTTTCAGAATATCTATTGATGACTATCAGTTTTTCCAGTTATACAATATAGCCATATTTACTATCACAGGTATACTCGGAGTCAAGTTTTTTTACCGGGGTATTTTATTTCTCGATGGTCACGATTATGAGCCAAAAAGTGACGACCAAGACTCTAAACTGGCAAAACTGGCAAAACGTAGTCCTTTAATTCTTAAAGGCTGGTTAGTGCTATTCGGACTGGTTGGGAGTCAATTAGCCTGGACTCTTAGACCGTTTTTTGGTAGCCCTGGTCAACCATTCTCCGTATTTCGTCAGCTAGAAAGTAACTTTTATTTACAGGTTTTGCGATTGATTGGTGGAGCGCTAGGCTTTAATTAAATCTGCGACAATTGAGAGTTATCTTTGGGTGCTTTTTTTAGTGAAAATTTCGTTTATTAGTACTATTTTATTTTGGTGTATCTACAAGGCGATACTTACCGCTAATGTCCTTTAAGTAATTTTTGACGACAGTAAATTAAGCAGCCAATTATGTGCCAAGGAATATGCCCTCTAAATTAAGAGATTTACCAATTACGGCGGAGGAACTAGAAGCATTAGTTGATTTAAATCTGATTACTACATTGGCAATTGACGGTTATAGGGCATTTATTCTCAAGGATATTAAGTATCTTTTATCAGCTTTATTGACCGAGTTTTTTATATTTGGTCTCAGCTTAATTTTTGTCTTGCCTGTTAGTCTAGTCATTCTTCGCAGTTCGGGCAATTTACCCGAAGATGCAGCTAGTATGACTTATCTTTTGGCGACACTCATTGGTATTTCTTGTTTAGGGACTGTAATAGTCAATATCTATCTCTGGAAACAGTTCAATCAGATTAAGCCCTTGGTTAAACTACTGGAGAAACTTGAGCAGTACAATGGTGTAATTAAAGCGCTTTCTCTGATTGAAAAATTAGGATCAGCTAACCCTTCAAGCAACCAGTTTAATCACTGCGATAACTTCGCGGAATTAATTAAAGCTTTGGGGGCGACTAAAGCTAGCATACTGAGTGCACTACAAGTAGAAAACCTGCTTAGAAAGCATCAAGGTTTACTTGAGAAACGTTATGAATTGTTTTCTAGCCTTGAAGATAATCTAACTACCTTGATGACCTTTGACTTGAACAATCAAACGAGTGACTATCGGCAATTAATGAACGAGGCACTAGAGATTGGGATAAGTGTCCAGAAGGAAGTGAGAAATTTACGAAATCAAAGTCCTTAGAACTGAGTTTCCAGAATTAGCTGTTCGTCATTGAAACCTTATTGTCAATAATTGCGAAATCTTTGTAGTGCGACCATCTTGGTCGCTACTCATACTCAATTTACGCTACTCATACCCAATTTAAATAAATGACAAATTCAAGCTGAAGCGCAACGGGCAAAATTACCTGACGCCAACGGTGGCTTTTTCAGGGTGTACAGGGCATCCCCGGTGGTTGGGCAATCAACACTTAAGCTCAAACCAAGAGAGCTGTTAATATGAAAGTTGTTACACCACAGAGAATTAGCTGTACTCAGAATTGCTCCCTATGACTTCTCAAGTTGTCTTCGACAAGCAAAAGTTAAAAAATCCACCTTTAGAAATCCATTATCTAGGCGATCGCGTTCTGCGCCATCCTGCTAAGCGTGTTGCGAAAGTAGACCAAGCAATCCGCCAGTTGGCTCAAGAGATGCTGCAAACTATGTATAGTGCAGATGGTATTGGTCTGGCGGCGCCACAGGTGGGAGTTAACAAGCAAATTATTGTCATCGACTGCGAACCAGACAACCCAGAACACCCTCCTCTGATTTTAATCAACCCAGTAATCAAGAGTTTTGCCAAAAGTCTATGTGATGATCAAGAAGGTTGTCTAAGTATTCCTGGTGTCTATCTGGATGTCAGACGTCCGGAAAATATCGAAGTTACCTACAAAGACGAAAGCGGACGCCCAAAAAGCTTGAAAGCCACAGGTTTATTATCTCGCGTTATTCAACACGAGATGGATCACCTCAGTGGAGTGATGTTTGTAGATCGTGTGCAAAACGGTTTAGCCTTAACAGAAGAACTAGAAAAGCACGGCTTCTCTGTACAAGCCGTTAAAGCCATCAATTAACGCATCTCTAAAAACAATCATGATGACTCCAAAGAGCGGTCTGTTTTTGATGATTTCCTGCATAGCCGCCATCGCCGCTGTTGGTTCAGTGTTTGAACTGTCTTACGGAACTCCCAAGTATGGCTCATTAGCTACAGGGATTATCTTGGCGGCTAGTATTCCTTTAACTGGATTCTTTTTCTGGGCAGCAGTCCGTGATGCCAGGGCAAATCAGTAGAAAAGCTGTTAGATTTGAGAAAGATAGCTGGAACCCAGTAAAACTTTCACCTGACATGCTAGGAACAAGAATCGATTTGACTAGTCAATCAGCTAAAAACCGCTCTCCAAGTTCCTAATTGCTGCTTTATGACTGGTCAAGTTTACCCTGGATTTCTGCGACAGTTTTCTACAAGTGGCACAAGTGAGCCAGGAACGTCCTATCCCTTATCAGATAGTCAGGAGACGGTTATTGGACGTGATCCTAGCTGCCAAATTGCTATCAATCCAGACGAGTACCTCAGCGTGTCGCGACGTCATGCAGAAATTCGCCCTCTCCAGTCACAGGGAAATAGCTTTCCTGGCTGGGAGATTTGTGATTTAACCAGCGTCAATGGCACCTACGTCAATGGAAAGCAGTTGCGAGGTTGTCAGAAGTTACTCTGGGGCGATCGCATTGAGTTGGGGCAAGATGGCCCTAAGTTTATTTTTGAGTGTGCCTTACCCACTGTGCAATCATCGCGATCGGCACCATCTCCATTAGCTACTGGCAAGCCTGATATCCCTGGTGCCTCTAGCAGACAAGAACCTAAAACAGACGCTTTAACCTTCTCCTTACTGTTTCCCATCGCTTCTAGGGGACAGAACCTCACTCAAAAAGCTTTTTTGATACCGGGCATTTTGACGGTACTGTTTGTGGTTTTAATGTTTGCCTCAGTAGGTGAACCTTCTTTATTTAACCCACTGCTGGCTACCTACTTAGCAGGAGCAGCCTATTACTTTGTTTACCAACTCTGCGGTAAGCCAAAACCTTGGTGGGTGATGCTGACTTGTGCTGCTTCCACCTGCTTCATCTTAGCTAGTCCAATTTTACCGCTATTTATTACGGTCTTTCGGGAAATTTTGCCCGGAAGCGTGCCAAAAGAAGGGGAATTGATCAACTTCAGCTCTCTGTTTGTCAGAATGTTTTTTGGAGCGGGACTGATGGAAGAGTTGCTCAAGGCAATACCTGTACTGGGAGCCTATTGCCTGGGTTTACTCCTGTCTTCCCCCTGGCGCAAACGTATTGGCGTCTGGGAACCCCTTGATGGGATTCTCTTGGGAGCAGCATCTGCTGTTGGGTTTACTCTATGGGAAACTCTGGGACAATATGTCCCCAACATCATTGATCTTGCTCCCCTGCAACCTGGTATCGATGACAGTCAATTGTTGGGATTGCAGTTGCTCATTCCCCGTATTATTGGCTCAGTAGCCGGACACCTCGCCTATAGTGGCTACTTTGGCTATTTTATTGGTTTAAGCGTCCTCAAACGCCGACAGCGCTGGCAGATTCTGATTATTGGCTGTCTTAGTGCTGCGGCTCTCCATGCTCTCTGGAACGTGACGGGATATATTAGTAATCTGCTCTTGGCAGTCGTGGGTGTTGTCTCCTATGCTTTTTTGGCAGCGGCAATTCTCAAAGCGAGAACTATCTCTCCGACGCGTTCTCAAAATTTCGCCACCCGTCTGTTCAAAGACTAGTCAGGGTTGCATGCTTAGGGGACTGGGGAGACTAACTAGGAAGATCAAAATTCTCAATCATCCTTCCTGGAACTATACAAGGCTGATTAGTTACAGTGGGCACCCTTGCTTAACATTCAGTTTCTGGCTGGTTGTTATCTTAGCTAAGCTGTTTGATGGGTATTTGAATGAGAAACTCTGTACCTTGTCCCGGCTCGCTTTGACAGTGTAGCTGTCCCTTGTGTTGTTCAAAGACAATTTGATAGCTAATGGATAATCCTAAGCCTGTACCAGTACCAACCGCTTTAGTGGTGAAGAATGGGTCAAAGATACGCTCCTTGACTTGTTCTGGCATTCCGGGGCCATTGTCACAAATACAGATTGCCACCTGTTGGTTGGGCAACACCTCGGTACGCACTCGAATCTCGCCGGGATTGGCTTTGATTTGGTCTAGCGTTAGGGTACGGTTATAGTCATCGATGGCATCAATAGCGTTTACTAGCAGATTCATAAATACTTGGTTGATTTGTCCTGCATAGCACTCCACTAAGGGCAAGTCACCGTATTCTTTAGTTACATAAATTTCATGATGCTTGCCGTTAGCCCGAAGACGGCTTTGCAGAATCATCAATGTACTATCAAGGCCTTCATGAATATCTACACCCTTCATCTCGCCTTCAGAACATCGGGAAAAGTTACGCAAGCTACGCACAATTTCACAAATACGCTCGGCCCCAACCTTCATTGAATCGAGGATTTTTGGCAAGTCTTCCATCAAAAAACCCAGTTCGATGGTTTCAATCTTTGACTGAACTTCTGGTTGGGGAGTGGGGTATGTTTGCTGATAGAGTTCAATTAGACTGAGCATGTCTTGAGTGTATTCGCTGGCGTAAGTTAGATTGGCGTAGATGAAATTAACGGGGTTGTTGATTTCGTGAGCTACTCCAGCAACTAGTTGTCCGAGGCTGGACATTTTTTCTCCCTGCACCAGTTGGGCTTGAGCTTTCTGGAGTTTTTGCAAGGTGTGCTTTAGTTGCTGTGCCTGTAAACTGGATCTTTTAGCCGCGATGCGAGTTTGCTCGTAGAGTTGCGCCTGTTGCAGAGCGATCGCTAATTGGTCAGCTACCTTGCAAATTAACTCCACTTCTGAATCTTGCCAATGGTAGGGGCCAACATCCATCACTAGGCACAAAGCACCCCATACTGAGGAGTCAAAGTGTAGTGGAACCAGCAACCAAGCGCCAGGGAAGTTTCGAGCAAAGCTTTTATTAGTTTTGTCTTCCAGAAGATTGGTGTCGTCAATCTTGACAACTTCTAAGCGTTTGAGTTTCTCAGCAATCGGATTATTTTGATCAGGGATTTCTACACCTAAACCAACTGGTGAGGTTTTTTTGCAGGATTCGGCAACGTTGACCCAAAGCCTCTCTTCTGGCAAGAATTGTACAATTTGAGCACGGTCTACTGGCAGTACTTTCTCTATCTCATGGGTAGCTGTGGAAAAAATTGTCGGTAAGTCGAGAGAGCAACGAATTGACTGAATCAGTTGATTAATGATCTGCTCTCTTTTAGCTTGATGCTGAGCCTGCTCGTAAAGTTGGCTTTGCTGAATAGCGATCGCTATTTGATCGACGAGTGCACGGACTAATTCTACTTCTGATTCTTGCCAGTGATAGGGGTGAGTATCTCTCCCTAAAGTGATGCTTCCCCAGACTTGAGAGCCGAAATGCAGCGGCACTAGTAGCCAAGATCCTGGAAAAGTCTGAGCTAACTCTCGATTAATCTCGTCTTCACAAGTATTGCTATCGTTAATTTTGACAATTTCTAAACGTTTAATTTTTTCGGCAATCGGATTATTTTGATCAGGAATTTCTCTGCCTAGTGCTTTCGGTGAGTCTGGGTTTTTCGCGTATTCTGATACATGTAACCACCGTCTTTTTTCGGGTAAGTATTGCACAATCAGAGCGCGGTCTAATTGCAGTAGTTCGCCAATTTGTTGGACGGCTGTGGAAAAAATCGTATTTAAATCTAAAGAAGAGCGGATTGCTTGAGTGACCTGATTGAAAGCCTGCTCTCGCTGAGCCTGGGATTTGGCTTGTTCGTATAGCTGGCTTTGCTGAATCGCGATCGCGGCTTGGGAGGCTAAGGAACAGAACAAATCAACCTCAAATTGCTGCCATTGCCTAGGTTCACCACAGTGATGAGCAATCAGCAATCCCCATAACTGATTTTGGCTGTTGGCTTCTAGATTGTGGATGCTTTGCTCTCTTTTGACAATCGGCACCACTAAGTTAGCTCGTACTTGAAATCTTTCTAATAAATCTTTGTGGCAGTCGCTGATATTTGCTGTTCGGATATCTTCGATTATCCCGACTCGACCTTGCTGGTAGGGCAAAACATAAGCTTCTTCAAAACAATGGTCATGAATATTGTTACCTCGGATAGAGGGCCAATCCTGATTGACTGATTCCACTACTACAGTGCCACTCCAGTCTGGCTCAAAGCAAAAAATAATCACCCGATCTGTCTGAAGCACCTGGCGGACTTCTACCACGGTACGCTCTAGAATTTCATCTAAGTTCAACGATTGGCGAATGCGTTGAGTAATTGCCCCGATTAGCTTCTCTTTGACTAACATCTGGCGCAGTTCAGCTTCCGCCTGTTGACGTTGTACAATCTCCGATTGTGCTTGCTGATAAAGTTCCGACTGCTGGATGGCGATTGCTGTTTGGGTGGAGAGGTTCTTGAGTAACTCAATTTCCCACTCCTGCCACTGCCTAGTTTCCTGACACTGCTGAGCTACTAACAACCCCCACAATTGCTGCTCGTGTACAATTGGTACTACTAAGTTGGCTTTGACCTGAAACTGAGTTAGCAAATCGACGTGGCATTTAGTCAAACCGGCTGCGTAGACATCTTCTATAGCCTGAACTCTGCCCTGTTGATAAAGCTCGATATAGCTTTCGGCAAAGTAACGGTCGTTGATGGGGGTTCCGGCAATTGGTCTAAACTCAGAGTTGACTGATTCAACGACGACAACCCCACTGCCATCGGTATCGAGGCGGAAAATAACAACTCGATCGCAAGCGAGAAACTGTCGGACTTCAATCACTGTGGTATTGAGAATCACCTCTAGGTTTAGGGACTGATGAATGCGTCTGGCGATTGATCCTACCAACTGCTTTCTGAGGAATTGTTGTTGAAAAGCTTCTTCCGCCTGCTGGCGCTTGCTGATTTCTTCCTGTAGCTGCTGATTTGCCCTGGTAAGTTCTGCCGTGCGCTGTGCTACCCGACACTCTAGGTGATGACGGTATTGACTCAATTCCTGCTCTGCTTGGTGCCGTTCGGTGATATCACGGCAGCTATAAAGTACTGTACCTTCCTTGATAGCAACGCGCTTAACATTGACTAGTAAAGTGTGGGTTTTGCCCGTCTTGTCAGTAATCTCTCGCTCAATATTGGGAATTTCCCCCCGGATTGCCAACTCTTGCCAATCAAAGAAAGATTCTCCTAGAAGTTGGGCAATATTGCCCATTTCCTGAACTTCTGGCAAAGAGTAGCCAAAAATTATGTCTACATTTGGGCAAATAAAAGTAAATTTACCAAGATAATTAGTAATAAATACTGTATCGGAAATATTACTAAGGGTATTCCGATGTAGTTCTTCTGATTCTCTTAGTGTCTGCTCCATTTGTTTGGCAGCAGTAATATCTTCACAAACTAGATTGATTAGGGGATTTGTTTCTGTTCCTGGGACTAAACAAGCAGTTGCTTTTACCCAAATTTGATTGCCTTGTTTGCCAATTAAACGAGCTTCCCATTGGCTAATCTGAGTTGGCTGTTGTTGCAGTAAACTTAACTGGATTTGGCAGCTATTTTGGTCTTTTCGATCAAACAGTGATCTGACTGGCTGTTGACATAATTGATTGACTTCGTAACCAAGATAGGCGGCACCGAACTCACTGACGGAAAGCACTACACCTGTCTCTGCAAGTGTGAAGTAAATGCAGGGTATATTGTCCTGTACTTCTTTAATTAATCTGATGTCTTCCCTGTTACTTTTGAGGTAGTTACAGGTTTCCCGTTGGTTACTTTTATGGTTACATTTAGTTTTTTCTTGAGAGCAGTTTTGTCCGTTTTGGTAGAGTTTATTGTGGTTCACTTTATCTAATCTAAACCCTTAAATAGAGCATTTGACTTTCAGAGTTAGAGAGATTTATTTGTTTGTTTAATCAGAACTAACTTTACCAACAAAAATCGTAGCTTCCAACGAAAACTTATCTCATTTAAGCCCAAAATGTTGACAGAATACTCTCTTTTTAGCAAGCTTTAAGGAATCTTTTTATTTACTTTTATTTATTATTTTAGCTGTCTGGGAATTGCTCCCACTCCTTTCGTCGCTCTTCCCAGCAACGAGCTGTTTTTGAGAGCCTAAACTTTTATATTGTATACAGTTAAACATTATTTGGAGTTATTTTTCATCAAAATTAATATTACGGTAGTAGTCATCCTCAATGATTGATAAGAAAAATTAACTATCAATAGACACAAATGAACAAGGGAGAGAAGAAGCAGTTCTCACTCTTGATCTCCGATAGTTCTGGTGCCATCAAAGATAACTAGTTGAAGACCGATAGTAAATATTGCCAGCAAGTTTGGCTAATATCTGGTTAGCAATAGTTTATGAGTAAATGAAAGAGTCATTGGAGGGCTAGAGCAAAACATTGGTAAATAACTCCAGAATTGATAGGTTCTTGGAATGTTAACGCTTTGCTCCTAAGAATCAAGGCTTATTTAGGCAGCAACAGGTTCTGAAGTAGCCTCTGGTGAGCCTTCATCTGGTATTTCCGTCGGTGCGCCGTCTTGCACTAGTAAGCGCGTTTTTCCGCCCTTTTTTCTGAGTTCAGTAATCATTGCGATTAAGGCATTAACTTTACGCGATCGCCATTCATCGATTAGCCTTGGCACAACATCAGCTCTCAGGTGACCCTCTACTGCCTCCAGCAGATAAGCGGCGCGTCTTGTTTGATCAGAACCAATAAGCAGGTATGAAGCTTACGGTTGTCATCTTAACGTGGTTTCCTGAGGAGAGATAATTATCAGTAACTAAGTTTACGTCCCTGCAATTGTTATTCTGAATCTACAGTTAAGAGAATCTCAAGTAAGAAGGACAACTTTTGTCTGATTAGCTAGGTTTGCACTTCCTGGAGTTCCTAGTCAGATAAAATTCTTTTCGAGTAAGCTAATCAGCCCAAACAACAAGATAGAAACTCGTAGCCCATTTACCCCGTAACGCTGCCATGAAAGTAAAACAGACAATCCTTGCCGCTATTGTCCTGCTGAGTGCAATTAACACTATAGAACCGGCTAAAGCAGAGAACTGGCAACATATCCAACAGCTACTTTCTACTAAAGATTGTCAGCAGTGTGACCTCAAGGGTACTGGTTTATTTATGGCTGACTTGGTTGGGGCTCAACTCAGCGGGGCAGACTTAAGTCGTGCTAACCTCAGTCGTGCTAACTTATCAGGGGCTGACCTTAGTGGTGCCAACCTCAGTGGCACTTCTCTCAATGGTGCTAACCTCAGTGGAGCTAATCTTAGTGGTGCCAACCTTAGTGGTACTGACCTCAGAGACGCTTTCCTTGTAGAGGCTAAATTATTTGGTGTTAGTCTGGACACTGCTTATGTCCAAGGGGCAATAGGCATTCCCCAGTACGCCGGAACTCCTGAAGACTTTTACGCTTGGGGTGTTGTGGAGGCGAGAAAAGGTAACTATAAAGTTGCTATTGAGAATTTCGATAAGGTACTAAACCTCAAGCCTGAGTTTGCTCCAGCTTGGCTGGGTCGCGGAGTCTCTCGTTATCGGCAAGGAGACGAAGCAGGAGCCATCCAGGATGCTGAAGTAGCCAGTGAACTCTTTAACGAACAAGGCAATACAGAAGGCTACCAAGCGACGCAGAACCTGCTGCAAGAAATAGAAATTGTCCGCAATCCTCCCGAAGTCCAACAAGGCTCATCTCTAGGGAGAGCGCTAGTCTCAATCGGCGCAGTTTTATTCCGGGTGATTTCTCTGTTTTGATGGTACTACTATCTTGAGAGTCAAAACAGTAAACAATTTCACTGGTATTGGCAGTTTTTTAGACAAAATACAGGAATTAAGCCCTAACCGATCACTATAAGCTTGCTAGGATCAAGATGATAACCGTTGTTAACATTGGGTATGTCATCAACCTCAACTCCCCTACCAGACTCCTTAGCCCGCATTGTCGAACGATTTAAGCGGCGAACAGATCCAAAGCAGCGTTATGCACAACTGCTTTGGTATGCCAAGAAACTCAAAGAAATGCCAGAAGAGGATAAAGTTCCAGAAAACAAAGTACCTGGTTGTGTTTCTCAGGTCTTTATGACTGCCAACCTGGAAGACGGTAAAGTTTGGTACAAAGGGGATTCCGATGCTCAGCTAGTTAAAGGGTTAGTTGCGCTGCTCATTGAGGGACTAAATGGGTTAACCCCTGAAGAAATTTTGCAAGTTTCTCCTGACTTTATCCAAGAAACTGGTCTGAATGTTAGCTTGACCCCTTCTCGTGCCAATGGCTTTTACAATATTTTTCAGACTATGAAGAAAAAAGCACTGGGCTACAAATTAGCAGCATCTTCTTAAGGGTTCAGCTCGATTTGTACTGAGAGCAATCATCATAAAACAGATAATGAATAAACTTCTACTTCTTGATAGTCAGACTCTAGAATAACCAATTATCCCCGTCCCTTTAGGGCTGGGGAGTAAACGGAACTCCAGTCATTTTTACTTATTAATGATTCCTAGGAACGGGATTGAAATCTAACTCTTTCAGTTCCCACTCAGCACAGCCGCAGATTCCAGCACTCTCTCCAAAGCTTGCTGTACTACTTCAGAACCAGCACCTGGAATACAAGATTTTTCAGTCAGATATCTTTTCCAGGCTCTACTCCCCGGCTGCCCAGAAAATAACTGCAACATGTGGCGAGTAATTTTATTCAGCTTAATACCCCTTGCCACCCACTGATCAATATAAGACAACATTCCTTGAGCCACCTGATGACGAGTTGGTGCAATCGCCTCCTCACCGAAAAACTCATAATCGGCAGTAGCAAACAAAAAAGGATAATCGTAAGCAGCACGCCCAATCATCACCGCATCGACAAAGCTTAACTGTTCCCGCACCTGCTCTAAACTAGTCAATCCCCCATTAATTTCAATCAATAAATTAGGAAACTCCCCCTTCAGACGATGCACGTCTTCGTAACGCAAAGGCGGAATATCACGATTATCCTTCGGGCTCAAACCCTGTAACCAAGCCTTGCGAGCATGTACACTAAAGTGCCGACAACCAGCCTCAGAGACAATGCGCACAAAATTAGCCATGTCCTCATAGCGGTCAAGTTCATCGATGCCAATGCGGTGCTTAACAGTGACGGGAATATCCACCGCTTCCAGCATTGCCGAAACAGCACGCGCCACCCGTTCCGGTTGTGCCATCAGACAAGCACCGAAATTGCCATTTTGCACGCGGCTACTGGGACAACCGACATTGAGATTAATTTCGTCGTAGCCCATCTCCTGAGCAATACGCGCACATTTAGCCAGTTCTACTGGTTCGTCACCACCAACTTGGAGAGCAAGAGGTTTTTCTTCCCTAGAGAAGCCCAAGAGGTGTTCGCGATCGCCGTGGAGAATTGCTGCACTAGTGACCATCTCGGTATAGAGTAAGGTGCGGCGAGTAATTTGCCGCATAAAATACCGAAAATGGCGATCCGTGCGATCCATCATCGGCGCAATACTCAACGGGTAAGCGCTGTTACTCACTCTTGGTTCGGCAGAAAACAAATTGGGCAAAACGGCAGTACTCAAATCAGTCATGGGCTACAGTGGGGCTGCACAATTAGGGGATGATATCAAGGACAAGGGGCAGAGTAATTGCCGAAAAGCCCCAATCATCCTGCCACAAGACAAGGCTGTGACAACATATCCAGGTTAACTGCTCTGTTGTGGTGACGGTGGGGCAACCTCCAGTGAGGCATCCCAGAAATAAATACGCTGGCAATATTGAGCTGTACTTGAACACTGGGCCTCTATGGAGATATTACTAGTACTTGTGACATCTAATGACACAGAAGCTTCTTCTCCAGGAGAGATGGTGCGAGTCTCGGCTTTTACCCCATCTAGATAAACATTAACAGCCACTGAAGAACTCCCCTGATCATTGTCACGCATGCCAAACCCTAACTGCAGCTTTTGAAAGGTGACGTTCCCTTTATTGGGCTGAATTTGACAGGTTATTGAGGCCGATCTATCGCCTGGCCCCATATACATCCGGGACTGGTAAAAGGCTCTGCCTACAGAAACATTTTGATTTTGACCAGCCCAGTTACCGATTCCTGAATTAGCACAAGGGAGTCTTAGCAGAAATACCTTCGGCGGTGCTTCCTGGGCAATTTGTTTGGCTTGGGGAGCTAAAGCGAGGCATAGTATTGCACCGATAATGACTTTGTTAATCAACTTGATTTTTTGCATTGAGAGACAGCTAACAACAACGGGCGTCAAGTAAATCATGCCACCTAAATGTAGGTTAGACGGTAGGCAATTCCCTTGGGGGTATAAATTTAGCTATTTGAGTATCTATTTGAGGGGGTTTGGGGGAGCGATAAGCATGTCCTTGAACGAAGTGAAGGATACCCGCGCTATATTCTTTGAATTAGCGACGGGAGGAGCTCACGTAGATTGCCTGGGGATGATGCCTTGGTCAAACACACGGTTATCAGTACCGATTCCTTTAATCACCAGATGATCGTGGTACAGTTCATAGGCAGCAAAACTCAGCCGTCCAGCAGAATACTCAGTCCAAGCAGAGCGCCCCGCAGTACGAGTACCAGCCCCAGCACCACAAATCAGGTAAGCTGTGCCGTTAATGGGGCGAGTCCGTTCATAAACGTGGTCATGACCATTGATATAGAGTTGAACTCTATACTTTTGAAATAGAGGTGTCAGCTTGTCAATTAATGCTTGATTAATTCCATAGTGGGCTGATGAGTAAATTTGATGGTGTCCAAATACCACTTTCCAAGGTGCATCACTGCTTGCCAGTTCCGCTTCTAGCCAAGGTAACTGTAGCTGCCAGTCTTGATTATCATTAGTGTCGAGGGCAAAAAATTGCACCTCCCCACGGCGAAAGCTATAGTAACGCCCTTGCATATTAAAGCCGGGATAACTGACTTGGGCATCACCATTATTTGTACGGATGTCATGGTTACCGAGGCAAGCTTGAAATTTGACTCCCTGTTGTAATAAAACTTGATAGGGTTGCTCAAAGACTGCCCCAATCTTTTCAATCTCGCCGTTGTTATAAATATTGTCCCCAGCCAAGATCACTAAGTCGTAGGGGTTTAGTTGATGATAGGCGCTCATTGCCTTAGCTACTGCATATTGACCCTCTGCACCTGTACCTGTATCAGCGACAGAGACAAAGCGCAATAGAGGCTTTTCTGCCCCTGGATTGTTGGGAACCTCTGTAGATCTGGCTGTTTCTAGGGCAAGGTTAGGAGAGTCTGTCGAGTTGAGATTATTACTCTGAGCAGTCTTTGAGTTGTACAATGCTTTGCCCAGAATAGCTAAACCGAAGCCACTGAGGGTACTTAAAACCAAAAAATTACGGCGTTTCAGGCTCATAGATATCTAGCAATCAAATTTTGACCGAGGACAGGTTCAGCAAAGGTGATAAATTTGAGCTATAGGTGCAGCTTCCCGTAAGAATCTAGCGCATGTCAACTAATTGCGCTGTCTGGGAGGGAAAAGCTACGAAGTGACTGATTTAAGAGATGCAGATCAAATGTCACCAGACCAACAACAGCCCCCAGAATCAGAAAAAGACGAGACACAAACACCGCCAACACCAGTAACGGCCGCCGAAACTGGCGATTCGGAGCAATGGTTGGAAACTACCAGTGAAACTGTTGAATCAACTGTAACCACAAAACTTCCCTTTCTCAAGGCTCAAACTGTTAAGGTACTCCGAGGCACCATCGGGCTACTAGAAGGTGTTGTGGAAAAGCTGGAGACAGAACCAGTCAGAGAGTTGCCCAGCAGGAGACTAGAACCAGAGTCTTTGAGTAGTACGAAAGAACCAGTTGTTACTGTGCCTGTCTCAGATACCCCCCAAGTAGCGCCAGTACCAGCAGCAGAAGAACTTGAGCAAAAATCAGCAAAACCACCCCACAAAGCGAAAGGAATTGACCGATTACTGCCTAGTTTTAAGGCTCTGCAGGCTTTCTGGAACGGCATATTAGATAAAGTCCGCTTACTATTGCCTGCTGCTTGGAATCAAAAGCTGTCTGATTGGGCTTTGACAGGTGCGATCACAACTGTTGTGGTAGCTGTTCTCCTAACTACAGTAGCACTGCTCCCAGAAACACCGTCTCAGATTGCCAAGGCTCCACCTCCTACTGAGACTATTGAGGCTCCACCGGAATTGGAGGCCCCAACAGCACCGCAACCCGTAGAACCGGAACTACCATCACCGCCACCACCGCTAGTGCTAACACCAGAACAAAGCTTGGTAGCAGCAGTGCAAAATCAAGTTGCAGAAATTACCGCTCAGTATGGTGAGGGGCTAATTCAGTCAATCCAAGCTAATTTTTTGACGAGCTTAATTACTGTTAAAGTTGGTGATGGTTGGTACGAACTTGAAGAGTCTGAGCAGAACGATTTAGCAGATAGTATACTGCTTCGGTCTCAAGAATTGGATTTTAGCAAGCTAGAAGTTACTGATTTGCAAGGGAATTTAATTGCCCGTAGTCCCGTTGTTGGCCCCCATATGGTAATTTTTAGACGTCAGGAATTGGCAGCAAATTTATAATGTTTTGCTCATTGGATAATCGAAACTTAACTTGTTTGGCTACTGTACATCCATCCCACTTTTCAATAATTTAGGAAAGAAATTATCCACAAATAGATACAGATGGACAAAAGATAAAATAGGCAGTTATCATCAAGATTCGCCTAGGATTGCTATCTCTACAAGCTCAGTCTACTGTACAAAATCAGAAGGAGAGTGAGCTCCGGAAATAGCTTGTTGATAAGCTTGAACCTGCTTGTCAATACCAGTAATTGCTGCGCCAACAACAACGGCATAAGCTCCCAACTTCAGAGCATCTTGAGCCATTTGGGGAGAAGCAATGCCGCCCTCACAAATTACTGGTACATCGAGTTTTTCTACTAGCTGAGCAAGTAACTCAAAACCAGGAGGCACTAAATGCTGGGTTTGACTGGTGTAACCGTAGAGAGTTGTACCCACTAAATCAGCGCCAGCAGCAGCAGCGGCGATCGCACTTTCAATTGTATCGACATCTGCCATTACCAATTTGCCTAGTTCTGTGTGAATTTGGCTGATCAGGGTTTCTACCTTTTCTCCCTCAGGACGTTCTCTTAAAGTAGCGTCAATGGCAATAATATCAGCACCGGCAGTTGCGATCGCACCAGCATGGTGAAATTGAGGAGTGATGTACACCTCGCATCCGGATAACTGCTGCTTCCATAAACCGATAATGGGAGTGGTGGGACATTGAAGACGCACTGCTTTGACATGACTAGGAGTATCAATCCGAACACCAGTTGCTCCCCGCAGTACCGCTGCTTGTGCCATGGCTGCCATGATCAAGGGGTCATGCAGAGGGGAGTCTGTAGGGGCTTGACAAGAGACAATTAAACGGTGATGTAAAGCTGGAATTGGGTTTTTGAGCATAAAGTTGAACTACTACTGAACCGGATGAACCTCTTTTGAGGCTCATGTCTCCCACCCTCCATGCCTGACTTTTCCAGAATCAGTTTATGCCATCAAAGCCGTCACGGTTTTTAATAATTTGACTGGTTCTATGGGTTTAGGTAGATAATTATCTACCATAATACTCAGCTCGTACTCTTGCTCTTCGGATGGTTCCTCAGCCGTCAATGCCAGGAGTTTAATTTGTTGTGTGGCAGATGAGTTACGCAGGTGGAGACTAAGTTCGTAACCGTCCATTCCTGGTAATTGCCAGTCGATAATTACTGCCTTGGGCTTGAGTAGTTCCACTTGTTCAATAGCAGTTGGCCCGTCAACTAGCCAGACAACTTGATACCCTGCTGCTGTGAGAATTTCGCAAATGAGGGTAGCACTATCTTCCTGTTCTTCTACCAAGACAATGGTTCCTTGAGGCTTGGTGTTGTTTTTCGGGATTCGTCTAGCTCTAGCAGGTGTTGTTGGTGTTGTTTCTTGATCTGGTAACCAAACCGTGAAAAAAGAACCCTCTCCGACCACAGATTCCACTTCAATTCTGCCTCCATGTAATTCTACCAGTTGTTTTGTCAAGGCCAAACCTAAACCAGTACCTTCGTAGTGACGTTGATACGGCGTTTCTAGTTGCCTAAATTTCTCAAATAATAGTGGTAACTGATCATCAGCAATACCGATACCCGTGTCTTCAATTTGAAAAACTGCCAAGTTTTTCTCTCGCCAAGCTCTGAAGGTGACTTTTCCACCTTCAGGAGTGAATTTGACAGCATTGCCCATTAAATTAAAGAGAATTTGCTTAACTCGGCGTTGATCGGCATGAAAAAGGTCTACTTCGGGGTTAATCCGCGAATCCGTTTTTAGGGTAACCCCCTGAAGGTAGGCTTTTTCCTTAAGGGTTCTGACAACCTGCTTCATCAGCTTGCTCAGGGAAAACTCGCTAATGCTCAACACTGCTTTGCCTGACTCGACTTGAGACAAGTCCAGAATGTCGTTGATTAGCTCTAGTAGATGTTCTCCACTTTCCTGAATGGTTTTTAGGTAGCGTCGTTGCTTGTGGAGAGGTATGGCTTTTTCTGATCCCTCTGCAAAAGACCAATGGGATAGGGTCGCCGATAGTCCAATGACGCAGGTAAGGGGTGTTCGTAATTCATGACTCATGGTTGCCAAAAATTCGCTTTTGGCTCTGTTTGCCGCTTGGGCCGCTTCCAGGGCGTCTCTGAGTTCTTGTGTACGCTCAATGACCCGCTGTTCAAGAGTATTTTTCTGCTGCTGTAACTGAGCGTATAACTGAGCATGGTAAACAGCGAAGGCAAGGTTCTCGGCAATCTGCTTGAGAAAAGTTTTTTCATTATCGCGCCACGGGTGTGGCTCAAGACATTGGTGGGCGATTAGTAGCCCCCATAATTTATTTTCCACGACAATTGGCGATACTAAAATTGCACGTACATTGAGGTTTTCTAGTAGTGACTGAGAGCAAGGAGAAGGAGCCGCCGCATAGGCTATTTCCAGGTCATCAATGGCGTAACTCAGCCCTTGATTATATTTCTCTATACACTCTGATGTGTGGGTAAAGCATTCATCTTGCTCGTTAAAATTCAGTACTGACGGTATAGCCTCAGAAGCTCTAGCTTCGTAGGTAACGAAGCCATGACCTAGTTCAGATTTAAGATTTTTTTTGTAATTTTTTTTCTTGACTACTGCCGAGGAAGTAGTCTCCTTGATATCGGCACAAGTGGAATTGAGACCAAATTGATAAATCAGCAACCTGTCTACTTTAAGAAAATGTTGTACCTGCTCAACAGCTGTTTTGAGGATGACTTTTAAATCGAGGCTTTGACGGATTTGGGTCGTAACCTGATTTAGTAGCCGCTCCTGTTCAACTTGTTGTCGCAGTTCATCCTCTGCTGGTTGACTGGCAGAAACTTGACGATAAGTTGGGTCTGGAGGGAAGCTGCTCACCATTATTAAAAGTCCCGAGCTTGTGGCATACTTCCAACCATTTTGTAAAAGCTAGCAATTATCCTGGTCTTGGCTTCAATTTTAACTTGTAAGTGAAAATAAAAATCTGGCTAAGTATTTAAGAAAAATCACCCGGACTGTACTAAAGAGACATTTAATGTTTACTTTTGTTTTGACCAATCCCAGACACGGAAGCGTCTGAAGGTCGTGATCTCCCCTGAATAACCTTTTACGGTTCTAGAAAAATGGTTACAAAAATTTATTGCTTGATAATTATTTTCCTACTTTGTGGGAAATTGTAACAAATTCCTCTTCTAATTGATAGCATAAAACATAGTGATTAAGCTTATAAAAATGTTAAAAATGATACGGGATTTACGAGCTGTCTAAAGTGCTTGACTATTAATCTTGATGATCAGGCAACACAACCTGGCAAAGCAGAAGATGGAACACTCAATTCGTAATATATTCTTTAACTTTCGTCGGAAAAGTTTGCCTCTCCAATAACAGAGGTATTGTTAACACTAAACAGATACAAATAACTCTGTGGCTACTTACCAGGTAGCCCCACACCCTTAGAGGGGAGAGAGGCTAATCTGAGGGGAATCCCTAACTATATCTATATCCAGTAGTAGTCGATAGTTTCCCTCAATGGTTTTTTTTCTTAAGATTTGGGGTTAAGCCCTTGAAGAGTTGCCTCAAGTTGCCCTATTTTAGCTAGCGCTTTTTCCAGTACTAATTTCTGCTGTTCGATAAGTTGCTGTTGTTCTTTGATAGCTTCCACCAGGAGAGGCGTCAAGCGTGAATAGTCAAGAAATTTGTAACCTTCCGAGTTAGTAAAAACCACCTCTGGACAGAGAGTTTCTACTTCCTGACCAATGAAGCCGATTTGTGACTCTTCATCAAGTTGTTGTTCGAGAAATACTTCTGGCTTCCACTGATAGCGCACGCCTTGCATGGCCAGAACCGTCTCAAGAGCATCTCTGAGGGGAGTAATATCTTGCTTGTAGCGTAAGTCAGAAGCTGAACTGACGTTAGCAATTGTCTGACCTTGAATTCTTACCCCACCTGTATAGTCATTGTTAAAGTTAACAACTAGCTCATCATTAATGTAGTGTACCAGAGCACGCTTGGTTGTTTTACCCCCCTGAGGTCGTCCATCATTAAGACCAATACTGAGATCAGAACCAAAACTAGCAGAACCGCGTACGTCTAGTTTGAAGGCAGGAATCGTGGTGCCAATACCGATGTTGCCACCACTTTTAATAAACAACCTACTATCAGCTACATCGGTTTCTCCAAAGTTTAAACCCAAATTATTTCCCCCCAAATTTTGATTAATATGCCACTTTGGGGTTCCTTGGGGATCTTCAAAGCTAATTAATTCTTGCCCAGTGCCTTGGGCGCGAATTCCTAAAGGGCTTATCGGATTTGCTGCACCGATACCCACACCATTATGACCTGACTGCATAATGCTCTTGGTGCCTACTGTTAACCATAAATCTGTCATGGGAAAATCTCCTTTTTGCAATAACATAGGGAAGCTTGGGACAGCTTACTAAAAAATCTGCAACCTTGCCTCGAATAGAGATTAGAATTCTGGTCAGTGCTGCATCCTGAAGATCACCGAAGTCAAAAGACAAAGATATGCATCGTATTGCCGCCACACCCGGAGGTTGGAACCCTCAAGCTGAAGGTGTCATTTTCGTGGAACAGACACCTGCACCCCTTGTTTTCATTACAGCGGCTGACACAGATATTCAGACTTTAGCAGCATCTGTAACTCAATTACCCTCTGAGTTTCCCGCCTTGCGAGTAGTTAACCTCTTGCAGTTGCAGCAGCAACTAACAATCGATAACTACGCCGCAGATGTCTTAGTCCATGCCCAGGTAATTATTCTCCGCCTCTTGGGAGGACGTTCTTATTGGTCTTATGGTCTAGAAGTAATGCGGGAAACGGTGCAGCAAACAGGCGCTGCTTTGCTAGTAATACCTGGGGATGATCTTCCAGATCCAGATTTAATTAGTCACTCGACGGTAAATCTTGCCGTAGTCAACCAGTTATGGCGCTACCTTACAGAAGGCGGTGTCACAAATTTCGTCAATGCCCTTAAATTCGTTGCTGATGCCTGCTTAGGGGAAACTCATAATCCACCACCACCACAGCCAGTACCTCGCGTGGGGATCTATTCTTGGCGACTGGATGGGAATCAGGAAAAATCTTGTCCCTCATCTTCCGTATCGAAAGTTGGTGTACTTTTCTACCGTGCTCATTACCTAGCAGGGAATACCGCACCAATTGATGCCCTCTGTCAAGCTTTAAGCCAGAGACAATTAGAACCTTTGCCAGTGTTTGTTTCTTCCCTGCGTGAGGCTGATGTGCAAGCAGAACTATTGTCTTGTTTTCAGCCCAAAGATAGTCTCGGAATTGGCTTATTGCTGAATACTACCAGTTTCTCTGTAGCGAAATTGGATACGGAAACGCCGCAGTTAGAGTTATGGCAGCGTTTGGATGTGCCAGTGTTACAGGTTATCTTCAGCGGTGGCACAGTTGAGCAATGGAGTGAGCAATTTCAGGGGCTAAACCCACGGGATACGGCGATGAATGTCGCCCTGCCAGAGGTGGATGGCCGTATTATTAGTCGTGCGGTTTCTTTTAAGGCTGTGCAAACCTGGAATCCTCTGCTGGAGACGGATCTAGTAGTTTATCAGTCAGTACGCGATCGCATTGAGTTCGTTGCCGATTTGGCTTGGCGTTGGCTACAGTTACGGCAGACACCACCGCAAGAACGGCGAGTTGCTCTAATTTTGGCAAATTATCCTAATCGGGATGGGCGGCTGGCTAATGGTGTGGGGCTAGATACACCTGCTAGTTGTCTGGAGATTCTTAAGGCTTTGCAGCAAGCTGGCTATTGGGTTGAGGGGATACCAGCAACTGGGGATGAACTGATTAGACGGCTGACTACTGGGGTAACTAATGACCCAGAAGGAAGAGAGTTACGCTCTATAAGACAGAAGCTTTCTCTCGAAGTATATCATCAGTATTTTGCCACTTTGCCTGTAAAAGTGCAACAGGGGATTAGCCGTCGCTGGGGAGTCTCTTTGCAGGAATTCCCCATCTCAGGCATTCAACTTGGTAATGTATTTGTCGGTATTCAACCGTCACGGGGTTATGACCTTGACCCAGCTTTAAACTATCATGCCCCTGATTTAGAGCCTACTCATGCTTATTTGGCTTTTTACTATTGGCTGCGGCAGCAGTTTGAGGCGCAGGCGGTAGTTCATGTCGGGAAACATGGGAATCTGGAGTGGTTGCCGGGTAAAAGTTTGGCGCTATCGGCTAGTTGTTATCCAGAGGTAGCACTGGGGGCAATGCCTCATCTTTACCCTTTTATTGTCAATGACCCTGGTGAGGGTTCTCAAGCTAAGCGTCGTTCTCAGGCGGTGATTATTGATCACTTAACGCCGCCGATGACTCGTGCTGAACTCTATGGCCCTTTACAGCAATTGGAAGGATTGGTTGATGAGTATTATGAGGCTCAAAGTTTAGATCCTTCACGATTAGCGGTAATTAGCGATCGCATCACTCAATTAGTTATTCAAGAAAACTTGCATCAGGACTTGGGAATTAATCTAGAACATGAAGTTAGTGATGGGGAATTTTTAATTTTAAATTGTCTTGATGGTTATCTTTGTGAGTTAAAAGAAGCCCAAATTAGAGATGGTTTGCACATTTTTGGTCAGTGTCCCCAAGGGCGTCAGTTAAGGGATTTAATTATTGCGATCGCTCGTCATCCTGGTAATAGCCGTATTGGTTTAACTCGTGCTTTAGTTAAGGATGGGGGATGGGATTTTGATCCTTTAACAACTGACCCAGTAACAAGGTTAACAGGAAGATTTGAGGGTTTTCCAGAAAGTTTTAATGTCGGGGATGTTATTGAAGAGGTGGAATCAAAAGCGGCTGAGTTGGTAGAAAGACTAATTGAGGATTACAACCCCAGATGGACAAAGATAAACACAGATCAAGAAGATAGTTATTGTTTGTCTTTATCTAGTAGTGCGTCTAGTCAGACATCGGCGGTTCGCCAATTCCTGCAAGTCGGGGAGGTGACTAGAGGGGAATTAGCTTGGATTGGCGATTGCCTCCTCCCGAATCTTTGGCAAACTAAGCAGGAACTCAGCCAATTATTGCGAGGACTTGATGGGCGGTATGTTTCCAGTGGCCCGGCTGGTGCACCAACCAGAGGACGACCAGAAGTTTTACCCACGGGTCGCAATTTTTACTCGGTAGATATCCGGGCTATTCCCACGGAAACCGCCTGGGATGTCGGTCGCAAGGCGGCTGAGGCTGTAGTTGAACTATATACTCAAGAAAATGGCGAGTATCCTCAGACACTAGGCATTTCTGTCTGGGGGACTTCTACCATGCGTACTGGTGGAGATGATCTCGCACAGGCCCTGGCTTTGCTGGGAGTTAGACCAATTTGGGATGGTTCATCAAGAAGAGTTGTAGACTTTGAAATCCTGCCTACGTCTGTGTTGGGGCGTCCTCGTGTGGATGTGACGTTGCGGATTTCGGGCTTTTTTAGAGATAGCTTTCCTAATTTAATAGACTTATTTTACAATGCGGTGGCAGCAGTGGCAAGCTTGGACGAACTGCCAGAGCAAAATCCCCTAGCGGCTCAAGCTAAGCAGGAGACTGAGTTGTGGCTAAAAGCGGGGTTGAGTCAGGAACAAGCCGAGGAGCGATCGCAATACCGCATCTTTGGCTCGAAACCGGGGGCTTACGGTGCTGGCTTGCAGGGCTTAATTGAGGCGCAAAACTGGCAAGATGAGCAAGACTTGGCCCGTGCTTATCTTAATTGGAGCAGTTACGCTTACACGGGCAACGGTAAGGGTCATGCAGCACCAGAAGCCTTTGAGCAGCGTCTGCGACAGATGCAAGTGGTACTGCACAATCAAGATAACCGGGAACATGATTTATTAGATTCTGATGACTATTATCAGTTCCAGGGTGGTCTAACGGTGGCAGTGAGGGCTTTGACGGGCAAGAATCCACAAACCTATTTTGGTGACCATTCCCTTCCAGAAAATCCCAAGGTGCGACAGTTGCGTACAGAAATTGCTCGTGTGTATCGTTCCCGTGTAGTTAATCCTAAGTGGATTGCTGGTGTAATGCGCCACGGCTATAAAGGGGCTTTTGAAATGGCGGCGACGGTGGATTATTTATTCGCTTACGATGCTACAGCTAATTGTGTAGAAGACCATATGTATCAGGGTATAGCAGAGGCGTATTTGTTTGACCCAGCCGTGCAGGAATTTATCCAGCAAAAGAACCCTTGGGCATTGCGAGATATGGCAGAAAGATTACTAGAAGCACATCAGCGTGCTTTATGGCAATCGGCTCAACAGGAGACAATTGAGGAATTAAGAGCGATCGCGCTTCAGGCAGAGGCTGTTATTGAAGGAGATACTGATACCATTTCAGTTTAAAGAAGATTGGGATAGCAATTCGATAGGAATTCACTAAGCTCATTAAGGAACCAGCAATGAACGAACATCACTTCCACGATGAAATCTCTCTTGCCACAGAAGCAGAAAAGTGGGCAAAAAAAGCCATGGAGTTAAAACTTATCCCTGGTTTTATCATCCATTTTTACCCTGATAGCTGGCAATTCTATATTTCTAACGACAAGCAAGCAGAACCTTTGACTCCAGAAGAGGCGTATTTTCATTTCAAACAACTCGTTGATCAAGCTAGTCAGTAACCAAGAGTACGTCTCTTTAGTGCTTAACTTATGCAAGATTCTGACTCAGTAAAAGCCTGGTGTAGTGAAATCACAACTTCCTACACCTTAGAACAAAGAAAACAGTGGTACAGTGTAGTTGCTCATGCCTATAACCAAGTTAGACCACGCTATCCTCAAAAGCTAATTGATCGCGCTGTTGAATTAACCCAAATTCCTCCTCAAGCTACCATTCTGGAGATAGGATGCGGCCCAGGGATTGCCACTGTAGAATTTGCTAAATTAGGCTTCTCAATGGTTTGCTTAGAGCCAAGCCAAGAAGCTTGCCAACTAGCACAAATAAATTGTGCCGCATATCCTAATGTCAAGATTATCAATACTACTTTTGAAGAGTGGCAGCTAGAACCTAACAAATTTAATGCTGTTCTAGCAGCGACTTCAATTCATTGGATTACACCGGAAGTTAGGTATCAAAAATCTGCTGAGGCTTTGCAAGATAATGGTTCTTTAATTTTACTGTGGAATACCCCACCGCACCCCAATGATGAAATTTGTCATTTATTAGATGAGGTTTATCAAACCTATGCGCCATCTATTCCCAAATCTGTCAGATATCAAGCAAGAGAAACTCATCAAGCAAACTTTCAAGAAATTGGACAAGATTTCCTTAACTCAGGTTTATTCCAAGATTTAAGATCTGAACATTTGGTGTGCGAAACTACCCATAGCATTGATGATTATCTGCTACTCTTGAGTACCATGTCACCCTACATGAAGTTAGACCTTCAACAACGAGACGCTTTATTTGCCAATTTAACAGAAGTGCTAGAAAGACACTCTCCAGGAAGTCTCCAAACTGCATATCTTTCCGCTGTGCAAGTTGCCCAAATTAAGCGCAATTAAGGAAGAATTTATGTTGCTGTGTGTCATCCAGTAACGGCTTCGAGAACTCTAATTCTTAACTTACAATCGGACAAAAAAAGACAGCACCGGGAACTTTGGTAAGAAGATTTACCCACTAACAAATTTTAGCTACTGGGCATTTCCAGTTTGAGTATTTGACCAACAGATATGGTACGAGTGTGGGTTTCCACAACGATAGCACCTTGGTGTCGAGGGTCATAACATCCCACCCAAGCGGCTGCGTGACATTCATGAACTAAGTAGGCGTACAGCCAAATCGGCCCTTTGCCTTCAATGACAATTCCTTGACTGAAGTCAATACCAGATGGCAGTTTCAATCCCTTGAGATCTTCTGGCTCAATAATACCGTTCTCGTCGGTAATCTGGAGGCGGAGGTGTTGGTAGGTAAGCCCGTCTTGAGTCTGATGGGGATAATAGTTGAGTTGAATAGCGCTCATTTAGTTTGCTAGAAATTATCTGTAGTGGTTCCCAGTCTTTTGGATATCTAGAGTGATTAGTTCCTGTCAGTCCTAAGAAAATAGGACTTCTACTTCTCAAACCAACCCTGGCAATCGCCTGTAATAACTAAGGTATGCGGGGTTTTTTCCTGTCCAATAGTATCAGGCATCGAGAGCAAATTCAGTCGAGGCGGTAATTGTGCTGGTTAATTTCGCCTTTGCAAGCACCGCCATAGGCATAGAAGTTTTTTGCCCGTTCCATGTAATAGCGTATCAGACATTGGAAGTACCCCCTTCCGACGGTGTGCCATATTGAGACGGAATTTGCAGGAGATGGATAAAGTTACTCCCTGAGCTATTGACAAAAGTCATCAATTCCTTTGCTAGTTAGACTTTTGGGGGAAATTTAAATGTTGATTTCGCACATTGGTAAATTATGCCCGATTTTGGGAACTTTAAAGATGGACGGATTGAATTTTGTTAATTAGTGATTACCTACAGTAGTGCTAAAGCGATCGCATTTCCAGTTGTATGTATGTCTATCCTCTGCTTATTGGAAGTTTATCTAGCAAGTTTTTATGATGACAAGTTCTCAAGTTGCTCTACAAGTCGTACAGCAAGCCATATTAGTTTTGGCAAAATGGGCAAAAGCTGATCTACCAGAAGGATGTCAGTGTCCAGATGATAATGATGCGATCGCACGAGCCAAAAAACTCTTGTCTTGGCCCGAACTTAGTACACAACCACAGGCTTTACGGCTATTATTTGACACAGTGAAACTATCGCACGGTCAAAAAGATAATTACTATTGGCCTGAAAGTTCTATTGAAGCAGGTGAAGACGATTACCCCAAAATACCTTATCCACAGTCAAAACCACCAACTGAAGCAGAGCTAGAAAATTATAAAGAAGAGATTAAAAAAGAACTCGACAAACTCAATAACTCAGACTGGGAAAACCTCTCTCTACTGACCCTTATTCTAGAGAAATACGGCTCTCACCTCAGTTTTGGGGAAGATGATATTGCCTTAATTGATATTACCCGTACCACTGCTGCTGTAGCAGCTGCTCTTGCAGATGAACCTGATGCTAGTCATCTAACCTTAATCGCAGGTGATTTATCGGGAATTCAAAAATTTATTTACACTATTTCTTCTGATGGTGCGCTTAAGTCTCTTCGTGCGCGGAGTTTTTACTTAGAGTTGGTAACAGAAGAAGTAGTTCAGCAGTTGCTGGAAGTATTAGAGTTACCACGTACAAATGTTATTTATGCTGGGGGTGGTAATTTATATATTCTGGCTGCCAATAACGAAAATGAGCCAAATAAAACTATTGCCACTATTCGCGATCGCTTTAACAGGTGGTTTAGAACAAGCTTTCAAGGTAAGCTATTTTTAGCTCTAGATTATTTATCTCTACCTACTGAATCTGTAGGAAGAAAAGAATTTGCAGAATACTGGAAGCAACTACCTAAGAAACTAGCTGAACAAAAGCTACATAAATTTAAAACTCAAATCAGTGACTTTTTGCAATGTAGTCCAACTTATGAACCTTGCCGAGTTTGTCATCGAGACGATTTACCTAGTCTTAGACCTCTGAATGAGAAAGAGCCAGATTCTTCTCCTGCTTGTTGGATGTGTCGCACTATGTTTAAGTTAGGTGATCGCTTACTAGAAGTAAAAGCAATTGTACGTTCTTACCGTTCTAACTTAAAAAGTAAGTTAAAGATTGAGGGTAAATTAGAGAGATTATCTTTTCAGGGTTGTTACTATTATCTATTTGAAGAATCAGCTCAGGCATTAGATTTTAGTGATGCTGAGGCAGTATATTTGATTAACGACTGGAAAGTAGATAACTATCGAAATGATAATGCAGTACCTCTGCTACTAGGTAACTACGGACAAGTTATTGAAGTAGAAGAAAGTGAAATAGAAAATAGGACACACTACATAAGAGCTGGCGAAATGACAGAGACAGCCAAAGGAATCAAGCGAGTAGGCTATTTGCGGATGGATGTAGACAAACTTGGACAAATTTTTGCTAAGGGGTTAGGTGATAATCAAACCTTACCGAGATTGGCTGGACTTTCTCGACTGATGAGTTATTTTTTCAAAGTCTACCTTAACAGTCTAGCCAAATCTCGCCAAACCAATTTTCTGGAACAACGTCAAACAGTTGAGGTTTTGAAAAAGACTAAATATCTGAGTGAAGATGATCGCCTTAATTTATTATTTATTTATGCAGGTGGCGATGATCTATTTGTTAGTGGTTCCTGGAATGAAGTGGTAGAATTTGGCTTTGATATTTACCAGTGCTTCCGCGCCTTTACTGGATATCATCCCGATATTACTCTTTCTGGTGGTATCAGTTTAGCTGGGGCAAAATTTCCTCTTTATCAAGCGGCTGCTGAATCGGGTAGAGCGGAAGATGCAGCTAAAGATAATGGTCGTGATAGTTTAGGATTATTTGGTCAAGTATTTAAATGGGATGAGTGGTTAGGCACCGCAGATTTAGAGGTAATTGACTCAGAGATTCAAAAATATCTTAGTCCGGAAACTCAGCCCAACTTATTTGGAATATTTCCCTTTGTCGAGTGGCTGGAGAATCAAAAGATAGAAGTTAACTACTCCCGTAGTTTTGTGCGTAATCTCCTAGCCACAGCACAGATACAAGAGCAAATGAGTAAAGATATTAAGGAGAAACGAAAGGAAGAACAGTATACAAATCATCTCAAAGATATTCGCTACTTCCTACATCTACCGAAAATTGCTTACACTTTAGCTAGATTACCTAAACATGTGCTAACTAATGAAAGTTTCGAGCCAGTTAGGATATCTTTGAAGAGTCCTTATAACGCACCCTATTTTCGTGCGATCGCTACCTGGATAGAACTTCTTAATCGTTCGTCTACTTAGGACTAAATCTATGGCTACAACTTCTACTATACCAAAACTAAGCTTTGAAGAATACTTAGCTTATGACGATGGAACGAATAATCGCTATGAATTAGTGGATGGAGAATTAGTTATCATGAACCCACCTACAGTTCGCCATGCTCTAATTATTCGTCTGCTCAATAATGCTTTTGAATCCGAAATTGGTAGGCTCAATTTACATTGGGTTCCGTTACAAGGAATTGGTGTACGAACCTCAATTAAAAGGTCTAGACTTCCAGACTTATGCGTAGTGGCCATGGAGCAAATTCAGGAATATTTAGATGAGTCAGCCGTCATTGAATCCCCTGCATTATTAGCTGTAGAGATTGTCAGTCCTGAGTCAGTAACCAGAGATTATCGCTTCAAGCGGTCTGAATATGGTGCAATCGGCATTCCTGAATATTGGATTGTTGATCCAGCTGAAGAGAAAGTGACAGTTCTGTTATTAGTTGAAGGATTGTATGAGGAGACGGAGTATAGAGGAGCAGAAAAAATCATCTCTCAGACTTTTCCAGAACTTGAGTTAACTGTTGCTCAGGTTTTGAAGGTATAAAAGCTGTAGTTTATTTGTAGGCGATCGCTACCTGGATAGAATTACTTAACTCAACCATTTTTAAACTATGCAAAAACGACAGAATAAAAAACAGATTTTATCCAAGGACAGTTCTCCTAAGCAACTGGCAGATAGTGGCAAAACCAATTTAGGAGTAGACAACAGTAAAGAGATTATCAAGACTATCAAAGATTTACCAGGAGAACTGCAAACCTATCCGATTCGCACTCTTGTTGAACAGGCTGAAATTTTTGGTTTATACCTGAAGAAGCAAAACTTGAAAACTAATCAGATTCGGAAGTTTCTAGATGCCATTAACCGCCTGAAATTTGAACTATCTCAAGGAGGTAAGTTTTCCAAAATTGAAACAGCAGTAATTATGCTTAAACCAAAACTGGTTTATGCAGCTAATCGTGCAAATGCTAATAAAAGTCAAACCGAGGCGATTAAGAAACTTGGAGATGTCCTCAGCGCAGCAATTGACAAACTTAAGAAAGAGGTGAAAACTCCTGAAGACCTAGAAAGTTTCAAAGAAGATTTTGAACGTTTAGTCCAGCTAATCGAATCAATCATTGCTTATCACAAAGCAGAAGGTGGAGAGTAACTATGCCAGCATCACTAGAACAAAAACCATTACTTGGTAAATTTCGCCTCAACAGCACCCTAGTGGTTGAAACAGGTTTGCACATCGGCGGCGGTGGCGAAAATTTAGATATCGGCGGACTAGATAAACCAGTAATTCGTGACCCATTGACACAGCAACCCTATTTACCTGGTTCGTCAATTAAGGGAAAACTACGTTCAACTTTAGAACGTTTGTTGAGGAAACCTCTAAATCGTGGTGGTGGAAGTGGTACTTATCGCTATGAAAGTGATGACATAGAAGATGGCTACACAGAAATTGAGAGACAGTTAATTCCTTATGAAGGTGCTAAACATTGTCAGATTAGCCGCCTGTTTGGTTCCACTGGTACTAATTGTTGGATTAAATCTTCTGTTGCAACAGAACAAGGATTGTCAGGAAATGGTAATCGCACTATAAACGACGAAGAATACACCAAAATAAAAGGACGCAATGCACCTGCAAGATTAATTGTTCGAGACTGTCATCTACTAAATGACTCTGCACAACAGCTAAAAACAATTGACACCGGACTATACATGACTGAGTGGAAATTCGAGAATGGCATAGACAGGGTGACAGCAGCAGCTAATCCTAGACAACTAGAACGAGTACCAGCCGGTTCAAGGTTTAAATTTGAGATTGTCTACACTGTCGAAAACGCAGAACAAGCAGTTGAAGATTTACAGAATTTAGCGATCGCACTTGCCATTTTAGAGGATGATGCTCTCGGTGGACATGGTTCTAGAGGATATGGCAAGGTCAAATTCGAGAATTTTGAGTTTTCCTATCATGATTTTGATGCCTATCGCCGTCAGCTTGAAGAAGGAAATACTGATTTCGAGAGTTTAATTACATCATTTTCACAGCCTGTAAACAATACTGAGGAATTACTCGGTAAGTTTGATGCCATTGGCAAATTGCTTACAGGAGATACACAGTGATTACCTGGAAATTAGTCAGACTCAATTTTGAAAAGAATCCCGTCCACTTTGGCGAACTAGGTATTGGTTTAGAAGAAACAGCAGAAAGAGTAAGTTCTGATACTCTATTCAGTGCTTGGATTAATGCCTATGTTCGCCTCTTTGGCGGTAAGGCAGTCGAGAATCTGTTACAGCAATTTCTCAACTCTCCACCAGTGCGGATGAGTTCGACTTTCATCTATCGGCAACAAGGTGATGAGTTTACCTACTACCTCCCTCGTCCTTTAGCATTTCCCCGCAGCTATCCAAAAGACAATGACCTCGCTTTTTTCAAAACTTACAAAAAGCTAAACTATTTACCCCTGAAAGTTTGGCAGCGATGGTATCAGGGAGAAGGATTTACCAAAGGGGATGAAGGAAGCGATCGCACAGAACTAACAGAAACTACTTATAAAAGTAACGCCAGTGGAGACTTACATGATGCTGGAGTCTTTGATTACGGTTCTACCTTCAAAAAACACCAATTACCAAAAGTTGCCGTAGACCGGGTTACTAGAGCCACTAACTTTTATCATACTGGCTTTGTGCATTTTGAAAATGAGCAAAATGAGAATGGAGACAAAAAGCATTCTGGTTTGTATTTTCTTCTGCAATTTCCCGAAACAGATGAAGATTTAGAAAACCGCCTTCATACTGCACTCAATTTATTAGGTGAGGAAGGTTTGGGGGGAGAACGTTCTAGTGGTGCTGGCAGGTTCAAGGTTGATTGTTGGTCAGACTTGCCATTTAATTGGCGAGAAGTAGCTGAATTTAAGGAAGGAAACAGCCACTGCTTAATTAGTCTATTTTGGCAAAAATCCCTATCCTCAGAATTTCTTACAGATTCCAGCTACGAAATCATAGAACGTGGTGGCTGGATTGGTTCTCCTTTCTCTGGACAACAATTGCGGCGTAAAAAAGTGCGGATGTTTGCCGAAGGTTCTGTTTTCTCCTCACCTCCCTCTGGACAACTAGCGGATGTCACACCAGAACGTTTCAATACTCACGCCATTTACCGCAATGGTATTAGCCTCAGTCTACCTATTTTGATTGACCAACCTTCCCATCAAAATAGCAAGACGTAAATTGTCAGATTTAAGTTATCAATATTATGACTACTTCTGCTCAAACATCTCTTACCAAACCCAAGGTTTATGAATCAAAAACGATTCAGTTAACCAGTCATATGCTACACATCGGTTCCGAGGTTTCCCGCCTCAATCCCTTTGAATATGTCCAAACCGCCTCTAAAGTTTATCTTCCCAATCAAGAAGCACTTGCTCAAGCATTACAAAAAAAGGGAGGAAGCTTTTTACAAGATTATATAGAAGCAATTGAAAATCAGCGTCCGATTGAAAGTCTGCTCAGACAAGCTTTTGGCGAGAATTGGACAAAGGCTAAATCTCCTGAAGGGGTAGAAATTTTCCCCGATGTTTGTTCTAAGTGGATGCAGCAGGAAAATCAGCAAGTTACCGATTTACGTCCGATGATCCGCAATGGGATGGGACAATTATACATCCCTGGTTCTTCAATTAAAGGGGCTATCAGAACTGCGATCGCTTATTACCTGCTTAAACATGCAGATAAATACAAAGTTCCCTCTTCTCAGCGAGTCAGCGAGATTGAGCTTAAATTGAGGGAAAAACTTAATGCAGGAGAATTTAAAAACAATTGGAAGCAAAAGTTTGCCGATGATGAGCTATTCATGGATAACTTATTTTCTAATTATTCCCTGTACTACCAAGACAAAGAGAGAAAGACGAAATCAATACAAAATACAGATATTTTACGAGCAATTCACGTTTCTGATTCTCAGCCACTACTAAAATATAAACTCACTAATAAAAAAGGAAAGTCACTTTGGTTTAACGTCCCTGTTGTAGCCGAAGTAATTGTCTCTAGTCATTTTCTTCCAGATTGGCAGGCTAAGTACAGAGCGACGATTTATGCTGAGATAGTGTACAACGTCAGGACTGAATTTACCCTTACCCTGGATAAAGAAATGCTCAAATGGTTTCGCCATCGCCAGGGGATGAAGTTACCTTTCCAAAATCTCGACGAACTCCTTAATATTTGCCAAGAATTTGCCCAAGCACAATGGGATAGTGAGGTTAAATACTGGGAAAATATTGGCAATAATCGCCATCAAGGAAAATATCTCAACTTCGATTTAGTTTGGGAAAGGTTTTATTCAAAACCTCAATGTCCCTATAGCTTAAGACTTGGCTGGGGTAGTGGCATGTTGGGAACTACAATTAACTGTCTGTTCCAAGAAGAAACTAAAGCAGAGTTAAGAGATGCTTGCGGAATTGCTGCACCCAATTTTGAAGCACCAAAATCTCGCCGTACTATCGTCAACTCACAAGGAGAAATTAGCTATGTACCAGGATGGGTGAAATTTAAATTACAGAGATAAGTAATCTATGTTTACCTGCGGTTGATAAAATCTAACATATCGTTATACCCATGCTAATTCGTTCCACCTGGACATTAACAACAAATGAAACAGCAGTTTTACCTCGCCCTTATGGTCTAGAACTGGTAAAAGTACTACACGAAAAGCTAGGATTAGTACTAGGTAGCGAGGTAATTCCTTCTGTAACTTTTTCAGGATTAAACGGTTGCTGTTCCCGTTCTGGTGATTTCCTCAGTTTCCATCCAGAGGAGTTTTACCAGTTATCTTTGTCAGGATTAGAGGAAAAAGCGGCAAAAGCGATCGCTTCCCTTGACTTATCGGACAGTCTAGCGTTTTTGGGAGCTAGGTTTAATCTAATTAATCGTGAAGATGAAACTACTAGCTACGAGCAACTCTATACTAAGTTAGTAGCAGAGGAACCTGAACCTGTCAGACAGTTTGCATTGCAGTTTCTCTCCTCTACCTCTTTTTCTCAACAACGAACTCATTTACCTTTACCCGTACCTGCTTTAATGTTTCGTAGCTGGTTGGAAAAGTGGAATAACTTTGCTCCAGTTTATTTGGGTGGGGATGAGTTAGTTAGTTACTTGAGTAGTACCATCAGAGTTAAGCGTCATAGAATTCAAACTCGCACCTTTCAGCTACATCGAGGATACATTACTGGTTTTACTGGAGATGTAAAGCTGCAAGTTTCTTACAAAGTTGAACCTTTATTAGCTAATGTCGCTAATTTGCTGATTAATTATGCTTCCTTTTCTGGAACTGGGGTTAAGACTCGGTTGGGAATGGGGCAAACAGATGTTGATTTAGAAAATTAAAGGATGAAGTATGAAAGCGATTTCTTTTCTTGGATTCACTAAATATCAGGACACTACTTACCTTAACCCAATTAATGGGAAAGGATTCACGACTCCTTTTTTTCAAGAAGCATTAGTGGAGTTTTACCAACCTAAAACTCTCTACGTCTTGCTAACCAAGACAGTAGAAACATGCATTCCTAGAGGAGCAACAGAAACAAATTGGAGTAGTTTACAAAAACTTCTGGCAGACAAAGTAGATTTACAACCTATCTATAATGTACCTCAAGAAAATAGCACAGATGATATTTGGAAGCTCTTTGAAATATTGACTAGCCGCTTACAGCCAAATGATCATGTAGTATTTGACATCACACATGGTTTTCGTTCTTTACCTGTGTTAGCTTTGATCGCCGTCAGTTATCTGCGCGTGGTACGCAATGTAAAAATTGAAGGACTTGTTTATGGTGCATGGGAAGCTAGGAACAAAGAAACCAATGAATCACCTACCTTTGATTTAATGCCAATTGTCAGTTTACTAGAGTGGACAACTGCAACTGACCAATTTATTAAAACAGGTAATGGACAAGCGTTAGCTAGTTTGCTACATAACAGTAATACCAAAACTGAGCATTTAGCAACCAGTATCAATGATATAGCCCAAGGTTTACGACTTTTACGACCAATGGATGTAATGCGAGAAGCTGCTTCGTTACCTAATCATATTGCAGAAGCAACCCCTATTGTTTCCAAATCAATACCACCATTTGCTACTTTGCTGGGGCGTGTAGAAAAAGATTATGGCAACTTCGGTTTGGCAAACCCAGATGAGCACATTCTTACTGCTAAAGCATCTCTGTTGCGACAACTTGAAATGGTTAAATGGTATGCAGAGAAGGGGCAAACTGTTCAAGCTTTATCTATGGCACGAGAGTGGCTACCTTCACTTTTATGTTACCACTTCAGCCTAGATCCACAGGTTGAAAAACCAAATCGAGCTGAGATGGAACTCCTGTTAGCTGGAGGTAAATTAAAAGATCAAGATGGTAATACAATTCAAGAGTCACTCTATTTAGAGCAATGGTCAAATATTCAGAAAAATCGAAGAAAACAATTAAATAATCTTTGGGGAGGTCAGTTTAATTTAGCCAATTTGCGTAATGATGTACTACACTCAGGTTTCCGCAAAAAACCTAAAAGTGCTGAAGATATCGTTCAGCAAACAAAAGAAATCGTAGAAGAACTTCACGCAATAGCATTGGTATGGGGTTTAGTACAAGATGAAAGTTAGTGAACTCTTCTCCTGCACCAATGCGAACTTTCACTCACTATTGAGGTAAAAACCTAATTATATCCTGAATTTTTCCAGAATTAACCCTGTATGTTGACCAAGTATTAAACGCTTAATTGTGATGTCAATGATGACTGTCAGTAGTTACAAGAGTATCGGTGGGGTTGTCAAAGAATTTAAGATTAAATACACCGAAACAGACTTCATCGTCGAAACAGAATTCAACATCCCTGACCATTTCTGAGAAGACCTGCAAATAGTTATGAGAGATGGCATTGTAGATAACTCAAAATTCGCCATCTCGGAAAACCTGATTTATCCAGTACTGAAAGAAGTTTGAAAACACTATCACAGTAAGTTTGTTTTATGGAGTCACCAGCTGCTGCTCTATGATGATAATCTTTCAGTTTTCCCTGAGTATACCTTGGCTAAGCGTTCTTTCTTAGGAAAAGTCGTCTTTGACAAACCTTATTTATTACTAGTAGAGGCTAAGCAAGACAAATCTGATCAAGCTTTGGGAAAATGCTTAGCCGATCTGATAACAGCGCAACGACTGAATGAAGATCCACAAATGACCGTTTTCGGGATTGTTTATAACAGTAATCGCTGGCAATTCGGCAAGCTGTCAGTCAAGAATTATACCCGAAATATTATTCTTTACAGCATTCAGGAGCTAGATAAATTATTTGCTGCTGTTAACTATATTTTCCTCCAGTGTAAATTGCAACTGGAGGAGAAGTTAGCAACATAATTTTTTAAAACAGGAAAGAAAGCCAATTTTATTGTATCTATTTAGAAAAGTCGTTTTTGCAAGCATTTACTCATAAGATTTTAGATTTATTTTTTTTCAAGTAAAGCTGGCTTGTTCACAGATCTGTTAGTAGTCTTGCTTTCCTCAACATAAAAGTTAAAAATGTCTCTTTTTGGGAAATAATATCAGCTCTGCCTGTCATACCGGGTTGAATAACACATTGGCGCTTCCCTTGTTTCAAAGACAAGCTTTCCGGCTCGATAGTTACTTCATAGATGGCTGCACTAGCTACAGACTGATTAGAAGTACCGCTAGATTGAGGAGTAATCGCATCGGCAGAAATTCCTTGGACAGTGCCTTGGAGAGTGCCAAAACTGGGATAAGGACAAGCATCAATCCGGATGTCTACCTCTTGATCTAGGGCAATCTTATCGCGATCTTGGGTCTGCACCAGAGCTTTGATTAACAAAGAAACTTGACTCGGAGCAATTCGGGTAATCGTGTCCGTTTGGCGCACAAATTGACCTGGATTGCGCAGATTTAGTTGGATGATTGTGCCGTCAGTCGGCGCTTCAATGACACTTTGAGCAAGATCATTCTTTGTTTGTTGTAGTTCTTGTCTGTCACGCTCAATCTGGTTCTGGATTTCGATACGCCGTTGGGTTAATGCCTCTCGTTCTCTTCTCAAGGTAGCGGAGGTAGCTTTACCTGTCGCTTGTTCGCGGGCAATTTGTTCTTGAGCTGCCGTTACGGGTGCTACGCTAGGATTAAGCGCTGTTTTGATCCGTCTAAGTCTGGCCGTGGCAGTTTTCAAAGAGGCTTGTCTCTCTTCGATTTGTAGTTGTGCGATCGCGCCCGTGTCTGCTAGTTTTTCATAACGAGCTAGTTCATCTCTGGCTAATTCTAAAGCCGCTTCAGCTTCCTGCACTTCTGCTTGAGTGGTAATTCTCTTATCTTTGTATTCTCGTTGAACTCGCTCTAGTTCTGCTCGAGTAGCCGCTACAGTACGTTGAGCGCGATCGCTCTCGGCGCTAATTTGTTCATTGAGAGCTTTAACCTGAGCACTAATTTGCTCAAGTTGCCTCTGGTTTTGTTGGATATTTGTTTGTAGTTGTTTGCTTTGGGTTTGCAGGCGGGAGTCATCGATATAGGCGATCACTTCTCCTCGTTTGACTGATTGATTTTCCCTTACTTCGATACTTTTAACAATTCCCTCGGTTGCTGCTTGAACAATGCGTAGTTCGCCAACCGGGCGAATCGTAGCAGGGGCTTTGACAGTGATTTTGTATTGAAGGACACTAGCAAGGATGATGGCAGCACCAAAACCGCCCAAAAGAACTAATCCCCCGATAATTGTCCACCAGCCAATAGGGGGAAGAAATTCGTCTGGTTCAACGGGTTGGAGAAATTCTGGATTAGTGTCACTCAAGATAATTTGTTTCCTTGTGCCGCTACCAACTAACTAATCTTCTTCAGTCTACTTATAATAAAGGTTTGAAGAGCCGCAAAGAGGGCAAAGGAAAAAGTTGAGGAGTTTAGTGAGTAACTAAGTAATCAAGAGTGTGCTAGAAGGCAATCTACTTTGCTGGTGTCGTAGGCGATCGCAAAAATTTTTGTTTACTGATTGTTGAGGAACATACCCTTTTTGTCGCAGGGTAATCTGTATCGCCTCCATAATAATAGAGAAAGGGATTTTAGATTCCCCCGAACCCCTCTCGCGCCTGTTTTGTGTCCCAGCTGCTAGACTTTACCCTCTTCCCTCGATGCTATTAAGCAAAAAAGGCTACCCTTTACCCCTCAGTGCTCGTATTGAGCAGTTGCCCCTAATTCTGGCAGGGCCGACCCTGCGGCAGACGAAAAATAACTCTGTTACAGTATGGATTGCTCTGAGAGCCCCTCGTGAAGTTACCCTCAAAGTTTATGCTACTGCGAGTAATGGCACTGTTATCCAGGAACTGTTACTTAAGGGCTCGCATTCGACAGTACCCCTTGGTAAGTATTTACACATTGTTGCCGTTACGGCTGAGTCAATCGATCACTATCAGCTAACTTCAGGACAACTCTATGCCTATGATCTGAGTTTTGGCGACCAAGAAGAGAATCTTGCTCAAGCACTCAACACAGCAAACCCCAACACCCAAAGCCAATACCCCATCACCGTTAGCTATTTTCCGCATCAATTACCCACCTTTGCGATGCCGCCCTCAGACTTAAATGACTTGCGGCTGGCTCACGGTTCTTGTCGGAAGTTACACGGCTGTGGGCAAGATGCGCTACCCCTACTTGATGACTTAATTAAGTATCATGCTGATCAGCCTAATTCTCGATTGCATCAGCTCTTTTTGACGGGTGACCAAATCTATGCGGACGATGTTGCCGAACCCTTACTGTGGCTGGCAACAGAAGCTGGTGATACCCTGCTTGGTTGGGAAGAAAATCTACCTCTTCAGCAAATTTCAGCTACTGGCTATGAGTACAAGAAACCTGGTGAACTCAAGCCTGGACAACGCAGTGATATTGCCCAGCATTATGGCGGATTCACGGCGATGCTGCTGGATAGTCCCGAGGAAGCCAAAAGCCACCTGTTGAGCTTGGGCGAATACTTGTCAGTGTATCTGCTCTGTTGGTCACCAATTTTGTGGCCAGATATTTTTGCTCAAGGAAAGGAAGTTTACCAAGACAGTCAACGGGCTCAGCAGTGGGATAAGCAAGTTTGTCAACTTCAAGACTGCCTTAGTGGATTATGGAAGGTTCGGCGGGCTCTGGCGAATGTGACAACCTACACGGTTTTTGATGACCATGACATCAGCGATGACTGGTACATGAATTGTGCTTGGTGTAATAGTGTGTTGGGTAAACCTTTGGGCAGGCGTGTAGTACAGAATGGTCTCTTAGCTTATGCGGTTTTTCAAGCTTGGGGGAACACGCCGGAGCAATTTCAGCAAGGGCAGCCTGGTGAAAATTTGCTGAAAGCGGCAACAATTTGGTCAAACTCAGGAGGAACAGACCAGTCGGCCTCTGTAGCCATTGCCAAATGCTTAGGGTTGCCTCAGTTTGAACCGGGAACTGGTCTACCTAAGCTGAAATTTGATCAAGGAGTTTTTGTTCTGGATCGAGATTATCCTGACGGGACAGCATATTTAAAGTGGCACTACACTCTCAGAAGCTTAAAGCACGAAGTGGTAGTGCTAGATACTCGCACTTGGCGAGGTTATCCCCAAGGGCAGCAAGGGGAAATCGCACCGCCGATGCTTCTATCTCCCACAGCTTTTGAACAACAAATTAGGGAACCTCTAGAATTAACTGATCAGCTTAAACAAAATGGTGATTCTGCGATTGAAGTAACGTTGGTCGTGGTGCCAACTAATATGGTGAGTCTGCAAATTATTGATTTAGTGCAACAGCAGCAACTGGAAAAAGGCAATGTTTTCGATTCGGATGTAGGTGATGCCTGGAACTTAAATAAGACCGCTTTTTCTCGAATGCTGGCTGAGCTGTTCAAAGGACGGCAGAGGGTAGTGGTACTATCCGGTGATATACATTTCGGCGGTGCCGTTCGCCTGAATTATTGGCATAACCCCCGTTCAGAAAATTCTCAACCGCAATCAGGTGTTCTACCAGTAAGATTTCAAAACTCAGGTACGTTAGCACAACTAACAGCCAGCGCTTTCAAAAATAGCGAGTTTAAAACCCATTTAATCCATACCAAACTAAAATCTTTAGCATTAGAGCCGCCCCAGGACTGGGTAGGATGGAATAAGCCACCGCAACTGGTAGAAATTCAAGTAGTTCAAGGAAGGGTACAAAGCCTTGATTTGGCATTGCCGACTACTGGGCCAGTTGTACGGCAAATACCAAGAAGCCGTGGTAACTTGGACGTTGCTTGGAAAATTTTACCTAAAGATAGCAATTCCTTGCCTGACTGGCAATATCATGTGGAGTGGATTAAACGCCAAAAAGCAGCTTTTGCTCCCTGGAAAGAACAAGAGATCTTATCTACAATACCTCAGCAAAAAAAACCTGTGACTTGGTTAGGGAGGGCAACGAATTTAGTATCAATTCTTTGGCGAAATCCTTGGGTGCAAGAGGGCGAAGAAGTTGTAGGACACAGTAATTTTGGTCTAATTAGCTTTGTGTGGCCCCAAAATAATGAGGCGGCTAAAGCTGTTATACAAGATCTTTATTGGCAGCCACCCTGGCAACCGAATAGTGTTGTTTATAGCCGATATTTTGTGTCACTGAGCCTTGATACTGTGCCGTCATCATTACCTTCAGTTGAGCAATCGGTTTCTGCCACAAATTGCTCAACTTGACGTCAGGAACAGCAGCAGGAAGAAGCCTTAATTGCTCTGAATAGTTTTCAGGCGAAAACTAGCTATTTCTAACCTCACTCTGCTACTAATCTAGTGATTAGAATTATTGGCAAATCTAGTCGTAATTGCTCGTTTACTGACCAAATTCAATTCTCGCCTGCTCAACAATCTCGACTGTTACTAGTTCCAGCTCTGCTTTACGAGTTAGCTGTTCAATCCTTTGCCTAGCGAGGGAGCGAACAAAATAAGGAATATTTTTTAGCTTGGCTTTAGCGTCAGCAGTCCATTCTGGAGTATCTGTCAAATTATAGCTGCTCATAGGTTAGCCCCTCAGTAATTAGTTTTATTAAGTAATTGGCAATACTTTAGAGTTAAATATTTCTTTCCTTATTATATAAGTAGTTTCTTAATTTACCTAATAAAGAACTTGCCTAAGCTATTTTTTATCAATTCCTTAATTATTGCCATTTAACTAAAACTTGATCAAGCTCAGATTAAGTTTTCCTAAACTAGTCTATATTTTGGCAACTAAATAGCAGAATCTTGATATGATACTGAACGCAACTACTTGTGTAAAACTAAATATACAGTTTTAAAACTACACATATCGCTGCAAAACTAAATATATCATGGTTGGTGCTCAGATATCGCTCCAGGAAAAACCCTATTCATCGCTGGCGTTACCGGCAGTGTAGAGAAGTATTTATATTGGGAGAACTGATGGTGAATAGTCAGTACACAATGCTTGAAAATGCGATAAACACTACTACAGTTAATAAGCCTTCAATATTTCCTAAGTCTTTACCTACTACTGGGGTGCCGAAAACCCTGGTAATGACTTATCTCCAGATGATTGATCAGTCTCAATTCCGTCCGGCATATCTCAACTATCTGGATGGAGTTAAGTTAATGTGTTTGTGCAAACCTGATGTGCAATTCTACCGATTTTTGTCTAGTTGCGTAGGCAAACAATGGCAACACGAAAGACTATCCAAATCTGATCTAGAAATTCAGGCACTGTTGGCAGATCCCAAAACTAGTATTCATGTTTTGTATGTAGATGGGGCACCGGTAGGATACATTGAAATGCTCAAACGCAAATACGGTCCATCAACTAATTTCTACTCTATAGAAATTGTCTACTTTGGTCTTAGGCGAGAGTATAGAAGGCGTGGATTGGACAAGCATTTACTTAGTCATGGTATTGCTTACGCTTGGAATAATGGTGCTCAACGCTTGTGGGTACACACGAGTAACTTAGAGACTCCCTATGTGTTGAATAATTACCTCCAGCGAGGTTTTAAAGTTTACAGAATTGAGAAAGAACCTATGCCACCGCACTATCTTTTAGATGCTTAGGATCGTTAAGTATCGCTCGATTAACTATTGAAGATTACCCAATGAGGGTACTGTCAAACCTTAATCAAGCAAGCGAATATGGAGTCATCAGCTAATGAGTCCGTTTGTTTAGGCAGTAGTCCAATCTCCGTTGCGAAATTTCAATAACCATCTGCATAAAAGTCGGACTCGGCACTGATAAGTGAAGCAAGAGACACAAATTTTATTTAACTTAGTATGAATTTGACTCCTGAACTAATCCGAGCTTTTACTCCTTTATTTCTAGGGACGATGGGTACTTTAATTGGTATGACTGCCCTTTTAACAGCGCAGGATCATCAAGACACAAGATTAACTGCGGCTTTGGGATTGGCAGGTACGGCTATTGCTGGGGCTGCGGGACTTGCGCAATCTCACCAGAGTGAAACAGGTGTTTCGATTAGGAAAGATGGGCAAAAATTTAAAATCGATAGTCCGCCTCCCTCTTCTCCCCAGGACACCTCTCAAGAGACATAAAGCTGAGCGTTGGAGGTTAGATAATTTCCTCCCGTCTCAGCTAATCCCATACCAAAGCCAGCCCAAACAATCCTATAGTGGAGTTGCTGGATATCCTTAAAAGATTGTGAAAGCTATTACTCTTCTCGGTTCTACCGGCTCTATAGGTACTCAAACTTTAGATATTGTTAGTCAGCACCCTGACAAATTCAGGCTTGTAGGATTGGCAGCTGGGCGTAATGTGCAAATGTTAGCTGCTCAGATTAAAAAATTTCGACCCGCGATCGCAGCAATTTGTGATCAAGAGAAATTTTCTGAACTTCAAGAAGCTGTTGCAGATTTAGATCCCCAACCAATTCTCTTGGCTGGAGAGTCTGGAGTTGTGGAAGTAGCTCGTTACGGGGATGCCGAAGCAGTAGTCACTGGTATTGTCGGCTGTGCTGGTTTATTACCAACAATAGCAGCTATTGAAGCTGGTAAAGATATTGCTCTGGCGAACAAAGAAACTCTAATTGCTGGTGGTCCAGTGGTGTTGCCATTGGTAGAAAAACACGGCATCAAGTTGCTACCAGCAGACTCAGAACACTCTGCAATTTTCCAATGTCTTCAAGGAGTTCCCCAGGGTGGCTTACGAAGAATTCTGCTAACAGCATCTGGTGGTGCTTTTCGAGATTGGCCGGTAGATAAGTTACCAGAAGTTAAAGTTGCCGACGCTTTAAAACACCCTAACTGGTCAATGGGTCGCAAAATTACTGTAGACTCAGCGACTTTAATGAATAAGGGTCTAGAAGTGATTGAAGCTCACTTTCTCTTTGGCCTGGACTACGACCACATCGACATTGTGATCCATCCCCAGAGTATTATTCATTCTCTCATTGAACTGCAAGATACTTCAGTTTTAGCCCAACTGGGGTGGCCTGATATGCGCTTGCCACTTTTGTATGCTTTGTCTTGGCCGGAGCGTATTTATACAGATTGGAAACAGTTAGATTTAGTGAAAGCGGGGAATTTGACCTTTCGGGAACCGGATCATCAAAAATATCCCTGTATGCAAATAGCCTATGCTGCTGGCCGTGCTGGAGGTTCGATGCCAGCAGTCTTAAATGCCGCTAATGAGCAGGCTGTGGCGCTATTTTTAGAGGAAAGAATTAGCTATTTGGATATTGCTCGTTGTATTGAAGATATCTGCGATCGCCACCAAGCTGATAACTGTCAAAATCCCTCCTTAGATGACATTACTGCTGCGGATGCTTGGGCAAGACAGGAAGTGTTAGCTGCTGTAGAAAGGGGTAAATTAACATCTCAAGGAACAGGCAAATTTCTCTCCCAGGCGGTTCTCTAGGAAGCCAAATGTTTTGAACACTTGAGTTTTTGCTTGGGGGAGTCTGTGTATCTACGCCCTAATCTGGCGATCAGCAACGTAGTGCTTTTACTCCCCCACTCTGCCAGGTTTTGATAGCGAAGTATCTAGAGTATCTAGAAGGCTTAATCCGATTAATGCTAAAAGTCTCAACCGAAGCTATCAACCCCCTGCTTAACTTGGGCATCTGGAGAAGCTTGATCAAGTCTGCTAGAACCCTGGTTTTACCTACAAAGGTTCAGGCTGCTGATTATTCGACAGTATGACCAACGGCTGTGATCATCTGTTTAATAGATTCCTCAGATGCTTCACTCTCAATGCTGACTGTCTTGGCTTCTAGATCGACGTCTACCTTGGCACCCGATTCATGGGTGAGAATTTCCTTGGTAATAGTATCTACACAGCCTTTACAGACAATACTCGGAACTTTTAACTTGATTGCAGTCATAATTAATATCTCATTCTTCTGCTTCTTTTCTACCTTAAGGGTTTTGTCACATAATTTTATCTACCTTAAGGGTTTTATTACAGTGAAAATATTATTCCTGTATTTTTAGTAACTATGTATGTTGTGGCTAGTTAAATCAAGTCCTCCAAAAACTCAAAGGGCCTAGTCGATTTATACTAGACCCCTTCGAGCGCAAAAAATTGAGTTTTCAACGAGTAAACTTTCCGACTACCAGTTTTAGATTACTAAGGTTTACAACTACCGCAGTTCAACCGCTAAATTACCAACATAGTTGCGTCTTTCCAGACCTCAGGTTTGGCTTTCTCCGGTCTACACCGGCTCTTTGCCACTTAATGCTATGCTTGGTTAGTTTTCACCGTGGTCGGGTCACAGACCGGAGGAATCATCATGCCCATGCCCTAAAATTTGTTTTTCTCCGGTTGTTATCCTGGAGGATGAATTCCACTCTTTTAAAGTAACACGGTTAGTATCTATAATTAGTTGTACTTTACTAAAGTTGACAAGCTTTTACAAGCTGTAATTCTCGCTAAAAATTGAGCATCATCTTTAACAACAAATGAGGCTGCTAATCAACTACTAAATTTAGTATCTTCACTTTGAGAAGCTTCATCAACTCCCTAACAGAGTAATGGGTTTAGCCAGTACTAGCTAAACCCATCAAATCGCAAAAGTTGGAGTTTTCAACGAGCAAATTGTCCGAAAGTCGATGGTTAATTACTCAGGTTTACAATTTGTCATAGCTCTATTAATTTTTTCCCCTAAACTATTTCCAAACTTTAGTTTTACCTCCTAACGACCTAACTTAATAACAGCCTATGGCAATCAAACTTAAAGCAGTATTTGCTGGGGGGAGCTATGCTGGGATTACAGAGCGGGGACATCGCACCTGCACCCTTTTCTTAGTTATAGTCCAGTTGTTTATCTGGATGATGTCCACCTTCAAATTAACACAGCAATCACTGACTTAATAAATAGTATTTACCGATGTTGATGAGTCTTTACAAACTGAAATCATTACTTTACTCAGGGCAATTTATTCTCGGTTGCTCTTCTTTTGTTTCCTTGAGTATCCTTGTCTCCTTAAGTCTCTGGTTGTGAGACACTAAAAAATTAAACAATCGGGACAAGACTAGCAGTAACCTGAGCTTTTGTGAGTTCCCATACCAAGCGTTGTCCTTGGTGCTTGTAAAGGGGCGATTGTAGTCTACCGGGCAGGTTGTTCATCAACTCTTTGGCTGCACTTAAGTCACACCCAGAAATCCGAGCAATCATGTTAGCACCTTCAAAAAGAGCCTCTTGGGTTAAAGCTTTCTCCACTTGTACTCGCCAGGTTTTAGGGGCAATACCAAGTTTTCCGAACTCAAGGCGGCGCAGTCCATCAATAGTGCCTAAAACTATTAAACGATCGCCTTTATCTAGACGCAAATCATCCGAGGGCATCAAACAAGGAGAGGCTTGTAGTTTCTGATATAAAACTGGCACCACTCCGTAGCCATAAGCAACTTCCGACAACAGCAATCCAGCGAGAGTAGGATTTGTGTCAACTTGGTATTCCGTCACCAAAATTGTTTGGTTGCCCAAGCGAAATAAACTGATAATATTTTCACCAAATGCTGCTCCAGCAAAAGCTTCTGCTGACAAAGCATAAGCACAAAGTACCGTCGCTTGTGGCAATAAAGAAGCTAAGTTCTCGCTTAATCCTTGCTCAAAGGTACGGATTACTATACGACAGTTGGGATTGGCGACCCGTGCCATTAAACCAATCTCTAAGTTGAGCATCTCATCTTCACTGCCAATAATGACGCTTTTAGCAGCAGCAAGATTAGCTTTAGCCAGGGCTGGTTTTAACCTCCCACTGGCACTCAACAAGGGCATGGCTGGTAAGATTGTTTCGTCAAAATCTGCGTCAAGAGTAATGCCGACAAAGGGTTGCTTTAATTCCAGTAATAGGGAAGCTACCTGTTGACCTACTCGACGCATGCCAATCACGATAATATGATCCCGCTGAGGAATCGGGGGACGCCTCTTGTTAAGCTGAAACTTTTTAGACAGTAACAGTTCAGTCAGTAGAGCATACAACACTCCCACAAAGGCAGTTCCTGCTAAAGTAAGCACCAGACAAAATAACTGCAACCACCAAGGCAATGGTTTATCTACTGGCTTAAAATCACCAAGCAAATCACCATATCCTCCTAAAAGCAGAATCGCTGTAGCGTAAAACGAAGACAGCAGTGTCGTTTTTTCGTCTCTGTAGTATAGATAAATCAACACCGTCCCTATCAGCCATAGAAGCAAAACTATCAGGCCGCAAACAACTGCAACTCGCCGAACCTGTAGCTGAGAATCCGGAGAACTCCAGAACTGACGCAAGCCTTGCAACAATTTCTCAAGGGTTAGGCGATTGAAAATTTTTGACCAAAGGGATTGTCTTTGTTGTCGATAAAAGGGTGTAACTTCTTGAGTCTGGTTTACTAGGGAGTATTCAGCTGTCTCGATATAAACCAGAGTGTCTCCCTCTTTAACTAGGGCATTTGGTTCCCATTGATGAAAGATATCAAAGATGGGGTTTTGATTGAGTTGACCTAGATTGTTACGGTAATTGCTTTTGCACTCAAGAATACGGCGGTGACGACTCTCTAGTTCGTACAATCGCCGCCCCTGACACCAATCATCGCTTGGTGTAATCTTTTGTTCAACTACTCTTAGCCATTGTCGTTCTAAGTAAAAAAAACCTTTGGTTTCAGTTCCTAAAGCTGCTAGGGCAAAGGCAATGGCTGGTTGTTGAATGGGTTCAAGAGCCAGAAAATCTCCTAAATGTTCGGTTAATAATTGATTGAAATTTTCTCTTTCTGAGCGAATTACTATACGCGGCACGGGAGTAAGTTTCCGCACTGCTAGAGCTGTTTGTGCGTTAACTTGTTCATCACTAGTAACAATAATCACCGCCCGACACTGAGCAATTTCAGCTTGGGCGAGGACACTTTTTTGGCGACAGTCACCAATAATTAACTTGTCTAATAAATTTGGTAAATCATTGATTTCCCAGTATTGAGGTTGTACTTTATCAATAGCAGTAACTTTGACCTTAAACTCTTTAAGAGCCGCAACACACTGTTGACCTAAGCCTCCTAGTCCACAGACTAAACACTGATCTATTGTGTCCTGAGGAGCATTGACTAGTGACTGAGGATTATGTGAGTGCATTTTAGCTGTAATTTGTCAATAAGTTTTCACTCGATTATAAATTCAGGATTTAGGGTTTAACTGCTTAGGGACACAGGGAGATCTGCGGTGCAGTGGGCTTTATTGCCTGATCACTGTAAAAATAGATAACAAGTTGACTGATAAGCAAAAACTTCCCAGAAAGCAGAAGCGTTGAGTCAGACTTTTTCCCCGACGCCCCTGCCTGAATTCCTAATGCCTTAGAAATGACCATGCCTGACTCTCCCCAATTCCTTAGTGGTAGCGATATCCGACAAACGTTCCTCGATTTCTACGCCCAAAGGCAACATCAGATGCTGCCTAGTGCTTCTCTAGTGCCGGAAGATCCTACGGTACTGTTGACAATCGCAGGTATGCTTCCCTTCAAACCAATTTTCCTGGGACAACGCCAGCCGGAATTTGACCGCGCCACCACTTCCCAAAAGTGTATCCGCACCAATGATATAGAAAACGTGGGACGCACGGCGCGGCATCATACCTTTTTTGAGATGCTGGGTAATTTTAGCTTTGGGGATTATTTTAAAGAACAAGCGATCGCTTGGGCATGGGAACTTTCTACTAGAGTATTCGGCTTACCTCCAGAACGTCTTGTTCCCAGTGTATTCACAGAAGATGACGAAGCTTTTGCCATCTGGCGGGATAAAATTGGTGTTCCTGCCCATCGTATTCAGCGGATGGGAGAAGAGGACAATTTCTGGACTTCTGGCCCAACTGGCCCGTGTGGCCCTTGTTCAGAAATTTACTATGATTTTCACCCAGAAAAGGGCGACAAAAATATTGATTTAGAAGACGACACCCGGTTTATAGAGTTTTATAACTTGGTGTTCATGCAGTACAACCGGGATGCTGAGGGCAACCTGACACCACTGCAAAAGAAGAACATTGACACCGGGATGGGGCTGGAGAGAATGGCGCAAATTCTCCAGCAGGTGCCAAATAACTACGAAACTGATTTAATTTTCCCCATTATTAAAACCGCAGCCAAGATTGCTGGGGTTGACTATGCCAAGAGTGACGAGAAGACGAAAACTTCTTTTAAAGTAATCGGTGATCATGTAAGAGCAGTTGTACACATGATTGCCGATGGTATCACGGCTTCTAATGTTGGTCGTGGTTATATCCTACGCCGCTTAATTCGTCGCGTTGTGCGTCACGGCAGATTACTAGGTATTGAAGGGGAATTTATCTGCCAAGTTGCAGAAAGTGCGATCGCACTTTCTGAGGTAGCTTATCCTAATGTGCGGCAACGGGAAGGGGTAATTAAAGCAGAATTGCAACGGGAAGAATCGCAATTTCTCAAAACCTTGGAACGGGGTGAGAAGTTGTTGGCAGAAATTCTTGCCAAAAAGCCAAAACAGATTTCTGGTGAAGATGCTTTTACCCTCTATGACACCTACGGTTTCCCCTTAGAGTTAACTCAAGAAATCGCTGAAGAACAGGGTTTAACTGTCGATGCAGCAGGCTTTGAAGCAGAAATGGAAGCCCAACGACGGCGTGCCAGAGATGCCCATGAAACTATTGATTTAACAGTACAGGGCAGTATTGATAAATTGGCAGAACATATCCATGCCACCGAATTTTTCGGTTACACTCAACCTCAGTTAACAGCAAAAGTAGAAGCGCTGTTAGTCAGTGGTATCTCGGTAGAATCCGCTGAAGCAGGTGCTGAAGTTCAGGTAATTTTAAATCAAACCCCCTTCTATGCCGAATCTGGGGGACAAATTGGCGATCGCGGTTATTTCTCCGGTGATAATGTTTTAGTACGCATCGAAGATGTTAAGAAAGAATCAGATTTCTTTGTCCACTTCGGAAGAATTGAACGCGGTACTTTACAGTTAGGAGACACCGTTGCAGCACAAATTGACCGTGCTTGCCGCCGTCGTACCCAAGCTAATCATACGGCAACTCACTTATTGCAAGCAGCCCTGAAAAAGATTGTTGATTCTGCTATTTCTCAGGCAGGTTCTTTGGTATCTTTTGACAGATTGCGGTTTGATTTCAACTGTCCTCGTGCTTTGACATCGCAAGAATTGGCACAAGTTGAAGAGCAAATTAATACTTGGATTAGTGAAGCGCACATAGCAGAAGTTGCGGTAATGCCGATTGCAGAAGCTAAAGCTAAAGGTGCAACTGCTATGTTTGGGGAAAAGTACGGGGATGAAGTGCGAGTAATTGATTTCCCCGGTGTTTCCATGGAATTATGCGGCGGTACTCATGTGAGTAATACTGCTGAAATTGGCGTGTTTAAGATTATCTCAGAAGCGGGTGTTGCTTCCGGTATTCGGCGCATTGAAGCAGTAGCAGGGCCAGCGATTCTCGATTACTTAAATGTACGGGATAAAGTAGTTAAGGAATTGAGCGATCGCTTTAAGGTAAAACCGGAAGAACTACCGGAACGTGTTACTAATTTACAAACTGAACTTAAGGCAACTCAGAAACAGTTAGAAGCGGCTAAACAGGAACTTGCCTTAGCTAAATCTGACCAACTACTTAACGAAGTGGAATCAGTTGGTGAGTTTAAAGTTTTGGTTGCGGATATGGGAGAAGTTGACCCTGATGCTTTGAAAACAGCGGCGGAAAGATTGCAGCATAAGTTAGGAGAAAGCGCTGTAGTTTTAGGTTCTGTTCCGGCGGAAGGCAAGGTAAGTTTAGTCGCAGCTTTTAGTCCCAAAGTTAACAAAGAGAAGAAGTTACAAGCTGGTAAGTTTATCGGTGGTATCGCCAAGATTTGTGGTGGTGGTGGCGGTGGCCGTCCTAACTTAGCCCAAGCTGGGGGAAGGGATGCAAGTAAGTTGGGTGAAGCGTTGGCGAGTGCGAAGCAGCAGTTAGTTGATGGGTTGAAGTAGTTTTATGGGGTGGGTAGGTACTCACCTCACCTAACTACTATTAGTTTTATTTACGAGAGGCACTGAAAAAAGCGATTAGTATTTCTTAAAAGCCCCCTCAACTGGTCAAAAAACTATGGCAGGAAAAAATCAGCATTTTCTACCACAATTTCTGCAAAAAGGTTTTTCAAGCCGTGTTAACGGCAAAGAGATATATACTTGGGTATACAGACGTGGCACATCTCCCTTTGAGTCGAATATCAAGAACATAGGCAGCTCTAGATACTTTTATGGTAATCCAAATGAAGAACTTAGTGTTGATCCTGAAATTACTAAACAAGAAACAAAGTTTGCCAACTATATTGAAAAACTGAGAAATAAGTCAGAAGAATTAGAATTAGAAAAATCAATAATTACTGAGTTCGTAACTCATTTAATTATCAGAACTCAATTTATTAGAACTTCTCTAAGCCAATCAATAGATTATTTTCTAGATTATATTTTAGAAGAATTACCACAAAATTGTATAGATTACCTCATAGAACATCCCGAAATTCTGTATAGAAATCTTGAACAGCAGTTAGAAAGACAGGGAATAAAAAACTTAGGCTCTTTGGCAAAGGATGTAATTGTCTTACATTTCAAAAATGTTCTTACAAATGAAGCCAACGAAAGTAATAGAGAATTAAAAATATTGCTTGATAAGTTTTTATTAAGCAATATAAATGAATTAAAAAAGAATCTGCCGTCTTTAGTAAGAACGTCTCATATATCTACACTTTCACAAAATATTTCTCCTGAACCTAGAATTAATTTTTTTCGCAGATTCAATTGGTTTCTTATAATTAGAAAAAAAGGCAGCTTTATTTTAAGTGATGTAGGTTCCATTTCAAAATTAAAGAATTCTGATCAGGTTAAAGCAGTTCCAGATAAATTAGAAAAAATAGATCAAATTTTCTTGCCTATTTCAGATACACATTTAGTTGTAGGTTGTCGTAGTCGTAAAATAAAAAAAGTCAATGTAAATATTAGACATCTCCAAAATATAAATTATGAGATAATTATGGAGAACAAATCAGTGTTTGAGGTGCAAAAACTGTGAGTTATACCTGGAACTATTTGCAACGTAATCAGAAAGAAGCCAAGCGTTTGGTGGGAATTAGCTACGAGCAGCTAATTCAACTGATGGAGCAGGCTAAACGTTTACATGAGCAAAAACTCTCAGAAAGAGAAAGAAGTAAAACTCGGCTGATTAGTGCTGGTGGTGGCAAAAAGCCTCAACTTGAAGAAGAAGAACAAATTATCTTAACTTTAATCTATTTACGTCATCATTTGAGCTTCCAGATTCTGGGTCTGTTGTTTCAAGTAAGTGAATCTACAGCCAATAACATTTTTAATTATTGGCAATCTCTGTTGCAAGAATTACTACCAGCTAGCTTACTAGAACAAGTAAAAAAGTGCGAAGGAGAGGAGGAAGCAATTATTGAGATGTTGGCAGAACACGAGTTAATAGTAGATAGCGCTGAGCAAAGCCGGTCAAGACCTTCAGTATCTCAAGAGCAAAAAACATTTTACTCAGGCAAGAAAAAAAGTCACACCTTTAAAAACCAGCTAATTGTCTTACCAAAAGGTAAGGATATTATCGATGTAGTAGCAGGGAAACCCGGACTGACAAGTGACATAAGCTTAATGCGAGAACGTCTGAAACAATTTGATAAAAATCAACTCTTTAGTGCTGATAAAGCTTATCTAGGGGAACCACAGATTCGTACTCCTCATAAAAAACCCCCAAACGGAGAACTAACCTCACAACAGAAAGAAGCTAATAAAAAGCTATCTTCTAACCGCATTTTTGTCGAACACGTAATTCGTCTAGTCAAGATTTTTAAAATAGCACAAGAAAGATTTCGTTTAGATGCTCACAAGTATGAATCAATCATAATGACAATTTGTGGGTTAGTAAGATTGAGAATTGAGCGGTTAGTTTTCCCAGCCGTAAAAATCGACGACGACACCAAAACAATTGAGGTTAATAATCTTCTTACTTCGGGGTCTAAATTAACAACAATGGCTTCTAATGCTAATTATGCCGTTGAAATTCGCTGAAACTGCTCCAATCATTTTAAGGGATAAACAGTAGTCAGAGAGCTACTTTCGACTTTCTGGAGATGTCTATTGAAAAGATAAATTTTGATATTTCCAGCTGTAGTAGTGAATTTTTTATTTCTTGTAACAAGTCTGAAAGAGAGATGAGGTATTTTAAAAGAATTGGAAAAGAAGCAAAAATTATTTCAGATGCTGAGATTAAGAGTATTATAGATGAATTTTTTAGGAAAAAGGTAACGAGCTAAGGATACTTGCTCCCGGATAGAGTTTTCAATAGCTATGCTAGTGCCGGAGGCAATCGCCGTGATAGATAGAGACGTAAGTAAAATGATTTTAGACAGGAGTAAACACGATGACTCAACTAACAAACCATCACTCTCCACGTCGAGGCAGACTATTTCCGGAACAAGATCCATCCCCTGAAGAAAAAGCCAAACTTAAAGCTGCCCAAGAATTATTGCATAAGCAAGGTAAATTAATTTTTGAGAAAGTCCGTCCTCAATTAATCGATGAACACTACAACTGGTTTATTATTATTGAGCCAGATAGTGGAGATTATTTCATCGACCAAAATCAGATAACTGCTTTAAAAAGAACACGGGAAAAATACCCAGATAAACTATTTGCTGCCTTCCGTCTCAATGAGACAGGAGTCTGTGGCAGAATATGACCGTTGGATACTTTGGCAGTAAGGGTGAACTACTATTTGAAATTGATTTAATTGCCAGCGATGGCAACAGTTTAACAGTAGAAGCTTTGTTCGATACAGGCTTTACAGACTGGCTAGCAATTAACAAACAAGATGCGGAGAGTCTTGGCTGGAGTTTGTACGATAACCAACTGATGCAAACAGCACAGGGAGAAGCTATTTTTGACCTTTATTTGGGCAATCTAGTCCTAGATGGCGAAGAGTTGACGGTTCCCGTATTAGCTAACGATACAATCTCAGAAATTATTTTAGGTTTGCCCTGGCTCAGAACTAGACGGTTAGTGGTAGATTTTCTTTCAGAAGTGCTGGTATTAGGAGAGACATAATATTACTCTTATTATTTTAGTCGTGGAGAAGTTGACGATGGTGAATTTTCTGAAGATTTAGATAGTTTAATAGTAGACTTTTAGGAAAAATGAGAAGAGTCAGTAGATCAACACCGGACTAACAACTCAAATATCGGAAAAAAAATTAGACCTCTTGCAAAAGTCCAGTAAAAAAGAGATAAATAGGTCAGTATGAGGGAAAATAATGACCTATGAAAAGGTGAAAGACCTAAAACCCCAAGAGTTCAAACGCCTTTGTGGAGTTAGAAAAGAGACGTTTGCTAAGATGGTTGAGTTAGTGGAAACAAATGAAAAACAGAAGATAAAAACCGGAAGACCGTCCAAATTAAGTCCAGAAAATCAAGTATTGATGACGCTCGAATACTTACGAGAGTACAGAACTTACTTTCATATCGGTCAACATTGGGGACTTAACGAATCAACAGTATATCGAATAATTCGTAAAATAGAAAATATTTTAATCAAGTCAAAAGAATTAAGGATTCCGGGAAAGAAACAACTATTGAAATCGGGAAACCCAATAGAGATAGCAGTTATTGATGTAACTGAAACTCCCCTAGAGCGTCCTCAAAAAAACAGAAAAAGTTCTACAGTGGCAAGAAGAAAAAGCACACTTTAAAATCTCAACTTATCGTTGAAAAAAACAGCAAAGAGATTATCTGTATTGCATGCGGCAAGGGTAAAGAACACGACTTTAAGTTGTTTAAACGGAGTAAAACCAATCTAAAGACAGAGATACAGTGTCTCGGAGATCGAGGATATCAGGGAATAGCGAAAATCCACAAACAAAGTCGGATACCCCATAAAAAACCCAAGAAGAGCAAACTATCAAAAGAACAAAAAAAAGAGAATCATAAATTAGCTTCAGAGAGGATAGTGATTGAACATGTTTACCGTCGCCTCAAAATATTTAGAATTTTATCCGAGCGATATCGCAACAGAAGAAAAAGGTTTGGTTTACGCTTTAATTTAATTGCAGGCATCTATAATTACGAACTTCGTTTGAACTCAAATTAGTTAGCTGCCGCTACTTTTGCAAGAGGTCTATTGTAGAGTAAAACTATAACCCTGAATAGTCAGCAAACTCTATCAGATAAACTATGACTATTAAAATGTACGACCTCGCAGGGGCCCAAGAAAACCGACGCTTTAGTCCCTACTGCTGGCGCATCAAAATGGCACTAGCGCATAAAGGATTAGAAGTAGAAACTATTCCCTGGCGTTTTACCGAAAAAGAAGCGATCGCATTTTCTGGACAAGGTAAAGTTCCCGTTATCGTAGACGGTGAGAACACTGTATTCGACTCTTGGAATATCGCTAATTACCTAGAAGACAAGTATACCAAAAGTCCCTCTCTCTTTGGTTGTTCCCAAGCACAAGCAAATGCTCTTTTTATTAAACATTGGGACGAAAAGGTACTTATACCAATCCTACTACCTTTACTAGTTACAGATATACTGGCTCACATACATGAGAAAGATCAGAACTACGTTAGAGGAATGTTTGAGGAAAGATTGGGAAGAAGTCCAGAAGATATTGCCAAAACTCCCGAAGAACAACTGCCTAAATTGCACTCTAGTTTAGGACCCCTAAGAGAAACGCTGCGATCGCAATCTTTTTTGGCAGGTAAACAACCAAATTTTTCTGATTACATCGTGTTTGCTAGATTGCACTGGGGGCGTTGTATTTCACCCATTAAGCTGTTAGAAACAGACGATTTGGTATATGCTTGGCGAGAAAGAATGCTCGATTTGTATGACGGACTAGCTAGAAAATCTCTGGGCTACGATGTTTAATAAGTTTAACTAGATAGGGAGATTAAAGGTGTGACTCAGCCAATAGATCTTTATTACTGGCCAACTCCCAATGGCTGGAAAATCAGCATCATGCTCGAAGAGACTGAAACACCCTATAATGTAATACCGGTTGATATTACTGCTGGCGATCAATTTCACTCAGAATTTCTGACCATCAGTCCTAATAATAAAATGCCGGCAATTGTCGATCCTGATGGCCCTGATGGTCAACCAATGTCTCTGTTTGAATCAGGTGCCATATTAATCTATTTAGGAGAAAAAACTGGTCACTTTCTACCTAGTAACCCTCGTGAACGTTACCTAGTTACGCAATGGCTGATGTTTCAAATGGGTGGCGTCGGACCTATGCTGGGGCAAGCGCATCATTTCCGCCAGTATGCTCCAGAACAAATTCCCTATGCCATTGATCGCTACACTAATGAAGCAACTCGTTTATACCGGGTTCTCAACAAACAACTTGGGGAAACTGAGTACGTAGCAGGAGATTATTCTATAGCAGACATAGCAATCTTTCCTTGGATTTTACCCTATGAAAGACAGGGACAAAATTTAGCAGACTATCCTCATCTTCAAAGATGGTTCGATACCATTAATGCACGACCGGCAGTACAACGTGGCTTGGCAATACTGCCTGACAGACGCGTTAGTCAAAATATGGATGATCGGGCGCGAGAAAATTTATTTGGAACTCGCCAAATGGAGCAACGTTAATGTCAGAAATAAATTCAAAAAAAGATGCCTCTTTAATCTGTCAATGGCGAAATAAAATAGAAGTAGCTAACCGTAATAACATTTTTTGCCACTGTCGTAGTTGCGGTTACGAATGGGTAAACTCTTCTGTTGATGCTGCCTGTAGTAGCTGTAGCAGCAAAGATGTTGAACGCATCTCCTGTTGGCAGTTTCCTGATGACTAAATGGTAAAAAATGATCGCGGTGCTTGTTGTTTCTTGTCGATTCCTGAAGTCAATGAGCAACTTTTATTACTCTCTATTGCGGCTAATTAAGAGTAAGTTCAAGGTCATAAAAACCCCAACTGAAGCCATTGCCACTACCCTGAACAAATGGGTCATAGCTTAGGTTGCCAGCGCTACTTACCCCTAGATAGTAAGTATCAGTAGAAGGGGCAGTAAACTCAATATAAGAGTCTAAGCTAGTTTGTTCCCCAGGGGCAGGATCATTATCGCTTAAAGCTACTTCTATCCCGTTAGAGTCAAACAGCCGCAACAAAGGATTTAAGTCAGAACCTAGCTCATTTGCATCGACATCGATAGTTACTGTATCTCCAGCACCAAGATCAAAGGCGAAGAAATCCACATCTGATCCTAATTCAACACTGCGATTATTACCGATATAGGGACTAGTAGAAAAAATTCCTAGATCAGTTGAACTCAATCCTGTGTTGCTTGCTTGGGAGATAGTGTCGTTGTTAATAAAGCTGTCATCGAAAGAAATAGGATCTAAACTGGCTCCTGGCAAAATTTGTAGCTGATAGAGATTATTTTCGAGCAAGCCGTTGTCAAGAAAGATTTGTGCAACACTAGAATTCCAATCACTATCAGGCGTTGGCAACATGCTGTAGCTAAATTCATTGAATAGATAATTGGAATTGGCTAGCATTAATACTGCCCTCGATTACTAATCTTTGTTCAACTTAATATAACGTACAGAGTCGTACCTAGCATTGAGATTCCAGCTAACTAGAGGGCAGTAAGTCAAATTCAAATTTGACTTAGTTGAGAGCTAGGCTTAGTATTTTGTCGGTCTACTAAGAAGCAGTAGGGAAAATCTGTACAGAGAGGTCGGCAACAGACAGTTTAACCCGCGTTCCCACCGATAGCTGCGTGTTCAGTGCTGTTCGGGCATGTAGTCTTTTCCCTGAAGGTGTCTGCAAACAGTATTGATACTCACGTCCTAAAAAGTTACGGTCTCTAATGATTACAACTGAATTATTATCGGGTTTGAGTATAACGTTCTCGGCTCGTAACATTAAATCACCTTTATCCAAGGAAAGGTGGGGGGTGTTGAACTGTTCTGTTTTGACCTCAAAAGCCCCCACTTCAGTTTCCCAAAAATTTCCTCGGCGTCGGGCAGGTAAGAAGTTTGCCTGGGTGACAAATTCCGCAACGAAACGAGAGGCAGGGCAGGTATAGATTTCTTCAGGTGTCCCCAACTGTTCTAAGTGTCCCTGCCGCATCACAGCCACTTGATCTGAGATAGAGAGGGCTTCTTCTTGATCATGGGTGACAAAAATGGCAGATATTCCAGTTTCCTTCAAAATTGTTCTGACTTCCTGCCGCAACCGTAAACGTACTTGAACATCGAGATTGCTCAAAGGTTCGTCTAACAAGATTAGTGCCGGTTGTGGTGCCAGAGCACGGGCAAGGGCAACTCTTTGCTGTTGTCCCCCAGAGAGTTCGTGGGGGTAGCGTTTTTCCATTCCTGATAATCCCACCAGCGCCAGTGCCTCACTGGTGCGTTGCTTGACAGATAATTTGGTGTTTCTCCGGCGGCTATTTTTTAACCCAAACGCGACATTTTGAGCCACATTGAGGTGAGGAAATAGAGCGTAGTCTTGAAACACCATGCCCGTGTCCCGTTGCTCTGGAGGTATCCAAATACTTGGACTAGCAACCTGCCTTCCTGCTAAAACAACGATTCCTGATTGGGGTTGCTCAAACCCAGCAACAATACGCAATAAGGTAGTTTTTCCGCAACCAGAAGGACCAAGAAACCCCAGTAAGTCGCCCTGAAAAAGTGTCAAGGTAACATTCGCTACTGCTGGCTGAGGCATTTGCTCGTATTGCTTAGTTACACCCTCTAAATGCAGGATTACCGGTTTCGTCATAGGATTTGGGGATTTTCGATTGGGAGTTATTGAGAATATATCTCTATTTATTGATAGTCGATTGTTTAATCATCTGCAAATTCTCTTCTTGGCAATGGTGGCAGAGACTTTCTTTAGTGATAGGGAAATTCTTGTTTTTGCCTATTGGCTCTTAGGGCTAGAGGCAGTAACTAGCCAACAGCGCTCTAGCCAAGATAACAGCTCAGGGCGTGGCACCATCAGTTCTCTGGCAACACTCCAGAGTTGAACAGCACAGGTGACGTTATTAATCTCAACTATCAAAGGCTCGTTGGTTTTACATCGGCAGGGAATCCCTAGTTCTTGCAAGCGCCGGTAAATTTGCCACCGGTCTGAAAAGGCTATTTCAACGGCATGACTGGTTTTGGGTTGGGAACGGGATGGATTCATTTGCCTACAATAATGCTATTATTTATCATTTGTCTGTTCAACAAAACTTCAAGGGTTTCTTGAACAACTAGATATCCAAGGGTTTTGCTAATGAACAGGCTTCTTGATATCATAAATTAAACACTTCTCAAGCCGCTAACTATTCTCAATTATTTAACAAAGATAATGCAAAGATAACGCAAAACAAAATAACTAACTAGAGATTCATCAAGATCAACAAGTCAGCAAGCCGCCTATTATTGAGGTGGTGGTTTTTATCTGCTTAATATTTTGTTGAGGTCGTGTTAGAATTAGCCCATTAGCAATAGCATATGCTTAATGAGAGGAGAACCTAAAAATGTCTACACGTCAGGGTCTCATACGCACTTTTGGAGAAGTTCAAGATAATCCAATCTTGCTAGAACGCAATGTAACTGAACCCGTATGTGAGGGTTTAAACATTGCTTTAGCAAGTTTTCAGGCGCTGTATCTGCAATATCAGAAACATCACTTCGTCATAGAAGGCGCTGAATTTTACTCTCTACATCAATTCTTCAGCGAAAGCTATACAGAAGTACAAGGACATGTCCACGACATCGGAGAGCGATTAGATGGAATAGGGGGCGTGCCAGCAGCTAATTTCAGCACTCTAGCCAGGTTGTGCTGCTTTACCCAAGAAGAGGAAGGAATTTTTGACTGCCGCCAGATGGTGGAACATAACCTAGCCGCAGAGCAAGCGCTCATTCAATTAATTCGTCGTCAGGCAGGACAAGCAGAAAGCTTAGGCGATCGCGCTACCCGCTATCTGTACGAAGGAATTCTCTTGAAGACAGAAGAGCGCGCCTACCACCTAAATCACTTCCTGGCTAGTGATAGCTTAGTCTTGGGAATTCTTCAGGCTTCTCAAAATTAGCGATTTGATATTCTAACTTCCTCAGTTGTTAGCTCGTCAATAATCCAAGCTCCAACCTCTAGTATTACTGAATAGATGGGGACAACACGGATAGGGGACTTCTGTCCGGAAACCCTGATTTTCCTTAATCAATCCGATTCAAGGTTTGGCTATCTGGGGGGAACTTCTACGATTATTACGATTAAGAGAGCAACTGACTAGGAAGAAGCAACAGTAGAGACGTAGCATACTGCGTCTCTGTTTTGCCGTATAGGCAAATTGGTAAGAGCTTGAGCTAAATTTAAACGGCTACAGATGTTAAATAATATACTAGATTCAACATTTTCATCCTCATTCCTCAATTCTTGACAAGGGCAACATTGGTTTAGCTTAAAAAGAAAGAATAAAATCTCAGAAGATGAATAGTTTTCCTAAAACAACAACCCCAACGTAGTATAGTGCCTTTGCAGCTGCTGGGTCTGACCACACTGGATAGCCTCCCCTACTCTGCTCGAAGGAAATGAGGAGAATTAAACCATGTCTATCGAAAAACTTCAGCCTGCTGCTCAAGGAGCTGTTGGCGTTTACATGCCTTACTGTCAGGGTGCCAAGCGTACTGTTTTGCCTTTAGCTATCAGCCTCTACCAACAAGGTTCTTTAGAAGGTCAGCGCCGGATTGAAGGAGGAGAGAGTATTCCCTTTGTTGCGACTTGGTTTGTATCAAATCTTCCTGCGGATCTGACTCGTTGCCGATTACAGTTTGACGGAAACACCGATCTGAGCTACGAAGTGATGATGGCAAATTCTGAGTTTATTAATTACTTGATTGAAGTAATCGTAAACTTCAGGCGCTCGCGCTTGACGGATTTTTCTCAGGCGTTTTATCGCAAGCTGCTACGGATTGATGAATAAGCACATGTTGAAATTTAGAGGAGTACGGTAAGGGGTGGCAAAATCTGCTAAGTATTTGCTGGTCGGGTCAACAGAGGCTTACAGTGGCAAGTCAGCAACAATTCTAGGAATTGCCCATCAGTTGCGAGAAAAAGGATTGGATATCGCCTATGGTAAACCCCTAGGAACCTGTCTGAGGGGTAATCAATCCGAGGCATTTGAAGAAGATGTCCGATTTATTAGAAAAATACTCAACCTGCCTCAAAAGCAAGTGCGATCGCCTTTGTTATCTTTGAATGCTGAGACGATTCAAAAACGCTTGCAAGGAGATGATTTAACTAATTATCGCCAGTCTCTCAAGCCTTATCTCCAACAAGCAAGCGGTGATTTAATGTTGTTGGAGGGACCAGGTAGCCTGTGTGAGGGCAGTTTGTTTGACTTATCCCTCAAAGAAGTAGCCCAGACGGTTGAGGCTCCGGTGCTGCTGGTAGCTCGTTTTCACTCCGTCTTGCTCGTGGAAACCCTTTTGTCTGCCAAACAACAGCTTGGTGATTGCCTAGTAGGGGTTTTGATTAATGATATTCCTGATCACGAGTTGTCGATGGCACAATCGACGATGCGACCTTTTCTAGAGAAGCAAGGAATTCCCGTATTAGGCCTGCTACCTAGAAGTAGTCTGCTACGTAGTGTCAGCGTCCGGGTGTTAGTAGACCAGCTACAAGCAGAAATCCTCTGCCGTCCTGACCGATTGGACTTGATGGTGGAAAGCTTAACAATTGGGGCAATGAACGTTAACTCAGCGCTAGAGTATTTCCGTAGGGGAAGAAATATGGCTGTGGTGACTGGAGGGGATCGCGCAGACATCCAGATGGCGGCACTAGAAACTTCTACCCACTGCTTAATTCTTACCGGTCGCTTGCCGCCGCAACCAATGATCCTTAATCGTGCTGAGGAGTTAGAGATTCCCGTTCTCTCGGTGGACAAAGATACCCTGACCACGGTGGAGATTATTGACCATGCTTTTGGTCAAGTGCGTCTCTACGAACCGATTAAAGTGCAGTGTATTCAAGAACTGATGACCGAGCATTTCGATATTGACCGCTTGATGAGTCAACTAGGATTGGAACCAGCAGTAACAGCAGGTTGAGGTTGAACCCCTCTATAGAGATGGCTCTAGGCGTCCACGAGCCGTCTCACTGCTTTTTGTCACCGGAATGTGCTTAGTCGCCGCAGCTAGTCCAAATACGGGCATATTGACGTAAATTGCCTCATAGTTACCAGGCTCGATTCTATAGGTTTCATGCCAAATTCCTACACTGCCATCGCTTCCTATTGCTTGATTAAAGTGACGCCAAGCCTCTAGGTGCGGGTGATCAGGATTTTTGGCGAACTTCTCTAAGTCTTCAAAAGAACGCCAATACTGAACCAACGCCGCTCCGGGCCAGTATAAGAATAGTTCTCCGCCAAGAAACCCCTTGTCCGGGTTCTGGTAAAGGGTATTTAGCATTGGTTTCATTGCCTTTGCCACTGGCACCCATTTCGAGAAAGCAAAAAACCGATTGACTCGCATCCCGATTAAGAAGACGACAAACGGTTCCTTTCTTTGGGCAGTAAATCGCCCTGCTACAACTTTAGCCATGTTTAACTCTCTTTAACTATTTGGCACCTAACTTTCAGGTCTGTTCACAACTCATTATTCATAGGAAACCAAGAAACAGCAAGAGTTAGCGGCAATGAAACCAATTATTGTTTTTGGCAGTATCAACATTGATTTAGTTACCCAAGTGCCTAGTTTGCCTACTCCTGGTGAGACACGGCAAGGGGATAATTTTTTTACTGCTGCTGGCGGTAAAGGGGCTAATCAAGCGGTAGCAGCAGCACTGCTAGGTGTTCCAACTCAGATTATCGGGCGAGTGGGTGGCGACAGCTTTGGGCGCGAACTCCTCGCAAGTCTTCGGGCGGCAGGCGTCCAGACACAAGGCGTGTTAGTCGATGAGGCAGTTAGTTCCGGAGTGGCTGTTATTGCGGTTGATAGCAGGGGTGAGAATCAAATTATTATAGTTTCCGGTGCTAATGGACGGCTGGAGCAGCAGGATATCGAGCGACTCACCGCAGTATTGCCGGACTCGGCTGCCTTACTTTTGCAGTTAGAGATTCCTTTGCCTGCTGTTCTGGCGGCGGCGCAAGCAGCAAGACGGGCTGGGGTGCTGGTGATTCTTGATCCGGCACCAGCTTTGCCAGATATTCCCCAAGAACTGTACCCTTTGATTGACATAATTACACCAAACCAAGTTGAAGCAGAACAGCTATCGGGTTTTCCCGTCACTGGACAAGAAACAGCAGCTTTAGCTGCCTCTGAATTTCTTAACCGAGGTGTCAGTACGGCGATTCTTAAAATGGGTGATCAAGGTGTTTTGTGTGCTAGCGATGAGGAGACTTTTTTTGTTCCTGCTTTTCCTGTCCTAGCAGTGGATACAGTGGCGGCTGGGGATGCTTTCAATGGCGCTTTAGCTGTGGCTTTAAACCAAGGGCGATCGCTGCGGCAAGCAGTGGCGTGGGGAGCTGCTGCTGGTGCTCTTTGTGTCACAAAAGCTGGGGCGCAGCCTTCTTTGCCTGATTGGGAGACGTTTGCTTTATTTCTCCAGGAAAACAACATTGATGTAAACCGAACTTCCTAGAGCTTGAACAGAGTCTTATAACAGTAAGAAGAGAACTCTTGAAGGTTAGTCTCCATGACACTGCCCAATGGTCCACGCACTGCAAAATTTCTGAGGTTTCTGCGGCTACTTAAGCTAATTTTTCGTCCTTTAAAATACCTAGATGACTATAGCCAACGCTACGGGGACATCTTCAAAATAGGAGGAGAAAAATCCCCTCCCTTTGTTTACGTGAGCAATCCCCAGGCGATCAAAGAGATTTTTACTGCTGATCCAGAGTTGTTTGAATCGGGCAGGGGAAACGGTATCTTACGATATTTGTTGGGAGATAACTCACTGATTTTGCTGGATGGTGAAGCTCACCAGCGCCAGCGACGGTTACTAATGCCCCCCTTTCATGGCGATCGTTTGCGGGAGTACAGCCAACTGATTGGCGATATTACCGAGGAAGTTACGAACCGATGGACGGTGGGTGAGCCGTTTCTCATCCGTTCCTACACGCAAGAAATTACCCTGCGGGTGATTTTACAAGCGGTTTTTGGCTTAGCTGAAGGAGAGCGTTTTACTCAACTGAGGCAACTACTTAGTACCTTTTTAGGAGCGTTTGGCTCTCCGTTAAGTTCCAGCATGCTCTTTTTTGGGTGGCTTCGGCAGGATTGGGGCCCCCTAAGTCCCTGGGGGCGCTTTCTGCGAATTAAGCAGCAGGTCAAACAACTGATTTTAGACGAAATTCGAGAACGCCGAGAGCAAGGCGAGAGTTCTCGGACTGATATCTTGACTTTACTAATGTCGGCTCGGGATGAAGCGGGTGAGCCGATGACGGATGATGAGTTGCATGATGAGTTGATGACGCTACTGATTGCTGGTCACGAAACGACTGCTTCTGCTCTAGTATGGGCGTTGTACTGGACTTACTCTCTGCCGGAAGTTCGTGATAAGTTGCGTGATGAGCTAGATACTTTGGGCGATGGAGCAGATCCCATGGAAATTGCCCGACTTCCTTACCTCTCGGCAGTCTGTCAAGAGACGCTGCGCATTTATCCCGTAGTGCCGAGTACCTTCATTCGTATGCTCAAATCACCGATGGAATTAGGGGGTTACCAGTTTGCAGCAGGTACGGCGTTGATGCCTTCTACTTATTTAGTTCATCAACGGGAGGATCTTTACCCGGAACCGAGGCGTTTTCAACCAGAGCGTTTTCTAGAACGACAATATTCTCCTTACGAATATTTTCCCTTTGGAGGGAGTAACCGCCGCTGTATAGGTGCAGCCTTGGCGCAACTAGAAATGAAGCTGGTACTAGCTACAATTGTCTCGCGTTTTGAACTAGCGCTGCTTGATAATCGTCCGATTAAGCCTGTCCGCCGTGGCTTGACGTTCGCTCCTCCGGGAAATATGCAGTTAGTTGTGACTCAGTTAATCTCTCAGAAAACTCCAACTTTGGTCTAATTTGGCTCAAGTCGAGATTAAAATTCCTGTTCCCTCGCCCTTTGGGAGAAGTTTAGGGCAAATACAGGAACTCATACTTCAGTTATGAGCGCCTTCTTGACTATTAGCCCAGGACAAAAAAGGCAATGCGACTGCTCACAAATCAATAGCCAACTTTTTGGGAGAATAATACCTAATTCTGACACCAACCCAGGGCATCTATGGCTAAAAAACTAGTATTACTGGATCATGATGGCGGCGTTGATGACTATCTCGCCACTCTGTTAATGATGACCATGGATAACGTTGAGCCTCTGGGTGTTGTCGTTACTCCGGCTGACTGTTACCCTCAACCGGCTGTCAGTGCCACTCGCAAAATTCTCGATCTTCTGGGGCGTTTCAATGTCCCAGTTGCAGAGAGTACGGTAAGAGGGGTTAATCCTTTTCCCAGGCTTTATCGCCGTGATTCTTTTATTGTGGATCATCTGCCGATTCTCAACGAACAAGAACAGATTCGGACGCCTCTTGTCCAAGAAACAGGGCAAGAATTTATGGTGCGATCGCTTTTAGCAGCGCCACAAGCTGTAACACTGATGGTTACTGGTCCTTTGACTACAGTGGCTGCTGCTCTTGATCTGGCACCGGAAATTGAGCAAAAAATCCAGGAAATCATCTGGATGGGAGGAGCGCTCAATGTTCCCGGTAATGTAGAAAAAAGCCTCGAAGCTGGACAGGATGGTTCAGCAGAATGGAATGCTTATTGGGATCCCATCGCAGCAGAACGTATATGGCGCACAACTATCCCAACTATAGTTTGTCCTTTAGACATTACTAATAAAGTACCAGTAACCTCAGAGTTTGTCTACAAATTAGGTAAACAAAGAAAGTACCCTGTCTCGGATTTTGCTGGACAATGTTATGCCTTAGTAATTCCTCAAGATTATTATTTTTGGGATGTTCTTGCCACAACCTACCTGGCTCATCCAGAATTTTATCAACTGCGGGAATGGGAGACGGTGATTGTTCCCACTGGCAAAAGTCAGGGCAGAACCAAGATAGAGACGGGTGGCAAAAAAATTCTGGTTATGGACACAGTAGAGCAGGAAAAATATTATGCTTATATTTTGGAGCAATGGGCACGTTGAATTTGTTTTCTGGATTCTGGTTCAACCATTGTTTAATTGAGATAATTGACGAGTAACTACTTAATTTTTGCCAATAGATAGTACTTACTACTAAGATGTAAATAATCCTCGGCAGCATTTAATTAAAGGCTTTTTTATCAATTATCGGTCTCTCTGAGCTTTGATATTGGCACAAAGTGATTTTTTTGGTAATTCTTGAGTTTTACTTCAAGATTTTGACTGTCAGACGACTCTTGGGAATTTATGAGAAATCTTAACTTTTATTTTTAAATGTAAAGTTTTTGTTTTCTAAATTACAAAAAGCAGTAAAAATACAGCATGCTTCCTTGATAAACGATAAACAGAGATAAAAAGAGTCGCCATAGCACATGAGTCTACCTTTTGCATCTGCGGCTGCTAAAAACCCGTATCCAGAGAAATCAGCCACCCAGTCTCAACTTGCTGATATTTCTCCTGTCGCACATGTCTCCAAATCATCAAAGTCCTATAATCAGCACTCCTCTTCAGTGAAAAATAAGGAGAGTAAAGCGGCAAGTGTTCACTCTCTAGCAGCACTGTGGGCAAGAAAATACTACGTCTCAGTTACTTCTCAGGACGAAAACTACCACCTAAAAAATTCTGAAAATCTTGAGGAGGTTAATTCCCAAGAAGGCAGAACGCTAACGGTTGCCAAGCTAATACAAAACCTTAATCTGGCTAGTGCACAGGCTTGGTCTTTGACAGAAATGTTGCTATCTAAGGAAATACGACGCCACGGTATTAACCCGGAGTTAGTTAATCCCCTAGAAATTGCCGCAGATACTCGCTATCTATTTCAAAAAGTACTCGATGCCTATGAGTCGCGTGCAACTCCACGACGGTTGTCAGTGATTGTGGGGAAAGATTTTGGTAAAGTCCGTCAGAAGTACACCAGTGTTGACCGCCGTGCTATTGGTTTTGTCAGCATGCAGTTCCATTACACTGGTCAAAAATTGCTTGAGTGGCTCTCATCTGCCGAGCAGGTTTTGTGGACACCTTACTTAAAGGTGATGGATGACCACATGTATATGCCACTGCAAGCTGCCTACGAAGCGGCAGCTAACCACTCTGAGAATTCTCCCGCTTTAGCAGCCGTTCAACACCTTTTACCTGTAAGTAGCAAGATTGCTTACTCTGTTTGTAAACAGGTTTCTCAGCTAAATCCCAACTATCGTAGCCATAGCGGTCTTCTGACGGAAATTAAGATAAAAACTGCTAGTATCCGTGATATAGAAATGTTTCAGATTTACCTATGTCTGTGCGTTTTGGAAAATGATATTCGCTCAGTGCAGCAAGAATTATTTCCCTTATGTATTATGTTGTATCCTCGCCTAAAAGTGAGTTGGAAACTAGTGCAAGAAATGCTTAAAACCCTGGGTTGGGATATGTACGCAAATCTGCCTCCTGAAAGTATGGCGGCTTTTCTTCCCTACCTGCGCTCCTTGACTGAGATGTTTTCTTGTGATGTATTTCAAGAAGTAGCAGTTACTGATTAGCTTTAGTTTTGCCAAGTAAAAGCAATAGCTAAGATGACGGACACCGCTGTCGGCAATAAATTTCTACAGAGCCAATAACAGCCGGTTCCCGATATTCTTTTGTCTGGTTATATTCCTCTAAAGGTGAGGGATAGATACCTACTAACTCGCCATCTTCAGCCGCTTTCGGGCGAAAACTGATATCTGCTGATAGGTTGGCAAAATTGATGTATTCCCTAGACTCGTTGGCAGTGCTGAAAAATAAGGTAGCATCTCCATAGATTGCCTCTGCTTGTCTCAGAGGAATTTCTGGGCCAACTCCCTGAGCGGTTTGATAAGCGGAATTATCAGTTACTAAGACTTCAATGATATCCGAATTCTCTAGGGTAGTTCCTGCCGGGTACAAAATGTAGTATTGTATTTCGTCAGATTCGCTAACGGCGATCGCATCGAAATCAACAATATAGGGAGACTTTACCTGAAATTGGGCTTGGTTCCCCAGTTGTCTTTTCAGTTGCCCCAAAGTCACTCCTAGCTTAGCTGCTCCTATTCTATTAGCAGTGATTGTCCGATTCTGCTCTTTCTTGGTAGAGTCTGGAGAGGAAGTATCGGGCTTTTTGCTCAGGGATGAGTCTAAGCCGATATTACTACTGCTGTTAGATGGTGAGAGGTTTTGAGCAGTGGTTATAGGAGTTATTTTGTTACAGCCCGTTAGCGCGATCAACAAACTAACTGTCAGCGTGATTATGCTTTTCCTGAGCCCGATGTTTTTTCTCATATTCAGGGTGACTAGGAGCCGGTAATGCCAGGGCCATTTGGTAAAGCTGACGACGGGGAAGTTTAGTTAACTGAGCCAACTGGCGGCTAGCTTGTGAACGTGAGACACCCTGAGACATGATTTCGTAGAGTTCTGCTTTGAGAACTTCTTCTGATGGTAATGCTATCTCTAATTGAGCACCGGAGACAACAAGGGTAAATTCTCCTTTTGGTTCACGGGCGCTAAAATAAGCGATCGCATCTCTAATTGTCCCTCTCCAGAACTCTTCATACAGCTTGGTTAGTTCCCGTGCCACTACAATCAGACGTAGGGGTTCTAAGTAGTCTGCTAAATCTTGTAAAGTTTGTCTAAGACGGTGAGGAGATTCATAAAAGATCAAAGTTCTTGCTTCTGAGGAGAGAGACTCTAAGCGTCGTTGACGTTCTTGAGAGTTTGTTGGTATAAAACCCTCGAAAACAAATCGAGCTGTTGGTAATCCCCCTGCACTCAATGCCGTAATTAGAGCTGTAGCACCAGGAATTGGTACTACTGACACCCCTGCTTCAATGCAAGCTTTAACTAAATCATAGCCAGGGTCAGAAATTCCTGGCATTCCAGCATCAGTAACCAGAGCAATTTCGTTTCCCTCTTCCAGCTTACTGATTAACTCTGGCAGTCGCTGTTGACGGTTATGTTCGTGATAACTTAGTTGCGGCGTTTTAATTTGAAAATGCTGTAGTAGTTTTCCTGTATGACGGGTGTCTTCTGCTGCGATCAAATCTACCGATTGCAAAATTCTTACTGCCCGGAAGGTTATATCTTCCAAGTTGCCAATCGGAGTTCCTACTACATAGAGTTTACCCATCATCACCCTAAAATTTATCCAATTTATCTTGCTGTCGATTCTTCTAGTCGAGCAGTTACCAATGCCAAAAAATGATCGACATTAAAAGGCTTGAGGACATAATCATTAATTCCTACTTCCCTGAATCTGCGAAGATTTTTGCGATCAGCGCTAGCTGTAAGGAACATGAAAGGTATTCTGGCGGTGAGTGGATTGTCGCGTAATATCTCTAGCACTCCGAAACCATCAAGATCTGGCATCATTACGTCACAAAGAATTAAATCTGGTCGATGTTCTTGAGCCAAATTTACGCCAAATTGACCATTTTCAGCACCAAAAGCATCAAAACCTTCAATCTCTAGTAACTCTATTAGGTTATCGCGGATAAAAATTTCGTCTTCAATTATTAGAATCTTACGCATTATTCGGAGCCTACTATTCAGGTTTGTAGCATCTCTACTGGTATTAAGCAAGGCAGATGCTCTATTGAGAGCCCTGTGGTAGTTTCCAGGAAGTAAAGCATTGTGCACTAGCCCCATAGCCCATAGTAGGTGTAAGTCTAGTTTTTGGTTAAACAGGTATTAGACAGACTCAAGTTTCATCTCTCGACTGACTGAATTTGCGACCACTCAGTAGACTGTTGACAATTAAGAGCGTCCCTTGGGCAGCTTTAATTTGCTTTTGCACCAAAGTAATTTCGATTAAGTAGCCCATTCTACGAGCAAATTACGATGAAAACTGTGATCTTGATCTCGTATAGTGTTAAACCTTGATGAAGCTGTCGGGAATACTTAGACCAATAATCTTGGTCACCAGATGGTAGATTTGTCTCTTCGTGAGAAATTTCTATGAAAAAATACTTACAAGTACTAAAACTTTTTTGGATTACTGCGATCGCTGCTGAATTAGAATATCGGTTGAATTTTTTCCTCGCCGCTTTGAGTAGCTTAGGGAACCTCATCGGTAGCTTGTTCGGGCTATTTTTGTTCTACCGTACTGGTTATACCTTTCAGGATTGGAGTTGGGAAGAAGCATTGATAATTCTTGGCGTTTTTACTCTACTACAGGGTTTTTCTGCCACTTTTCTCGCCCCCAATCTCAACCGCATTGTCAATCATGTCCAACAGGGTACTCTAGACTTTGTGCTACTCAAGCCAATTAGCTCACAATTCTGGCTTTCGTACCGCACGATTTCTCCCTGGGGATTGCCAGACTTGATTTTTGCTGGGGTACTTATTAGCTACGCTGGCGGACGCCTTGGCTTAAGTTTTGACAGCTATATATTGGCTGTTTTACCGCTATTTTTTAGTTTAGTCAGCCTTTACAGCCTTTGGTTTATGCTAGGAGCAACCAGCATTTGGTTTGTCAAGATCTACAACGTCACTGAAGTACTCCGAGGTCTTTTAGAAGCTGGTAGATTTCCGATAGTGGCATATCCAACAGCTTACCGTTTCTTCTTCACTTTTGTCGTTCCAGTAGCTTTTTTAACAACTGTACCAGCCCAAGTAATGCTCGGTCGGAGTCAGGCAGTATGGTCAATTGGTTCTGGTTTCTTAGCAGTTGTATTACTATTTGCTTCTAGGATATTTTGGCGTTTTGCGCTGCGTTTTTATACCAGTGCTTCTAGCTAAAGTAACTATCGACTCTCTTGTCTAAAAAACGGAGATTTTCGAGCAGCAATACCAGATTTCTCTAGGGAAACTGAGAATTTGATCACTGCTGCTCAGGGTTAACCAGAGATTATAGATTCTCTAATCTAGAGAGGTATAGGTAGACAACAGGGGACGATAATACATCCGCCACTTGCCTTAGTTGTTTTTAAGGTTTGGCTAGCAGCTGCACAAGCCTTAAACCTCTGTCGAGACATGTTAACTGCTGTGATCAAATTTCCATTAATCAATAGATTTTTGGCATATTGTGAACAAGACTCGCCTTGGTGCAACAGTCTATGGGCGCAGGAGAAGCCCTTTTTCGGGGAAACATGTAGCTGATAAGCGCTGATAGAGTCGATTGCCATTTGCTTGGCTAACCAATTTAAGCTGCCGATTTGCATCACGGTTTTAGTAAAAAAAACTATACCTTTCTTGTAGCTCAAGCAAAAATCCCAAAATCTCTACCCAAAGTATTAGCTTTAAGATTTCTGAGCAGCCTATAAAGTAAGAAGAATTGTCAAATATCTGAAAAACTAGGCAAATCTACTAGATTAATAGCGACAGAAGACACAATCTAAACCATGGAAACTAAACAACTCGGCAATACTGGTGTTACCATCAGCGCTATTGGTCTCGGCGGGATGCCGATGTCCTTGAGTGGCAGACCGCCCGAATCTCAGACAATTGAGGTAATTCATCGGGCATTGGCTTTAGGGGTAACCCTGATTGATACAGCCGATTCATACTGCCAAGATGAGTCGGACAAGCATCATAATGAGCAACTGATCCACAAAGCTTTAGAACAGTACGATGGTGATACTAGCCAGGTTACGGTTGCTACCAAAGGGGGGTTGATGCGACCTCAGGGCAGTTGGACGCGCAACGGTAACCCAGACCATCTGCAACAAGCTATCCGCAATAGTTACCAGGCGCTAGGCGGCTCAAAACCGATTGATGTTTGGCAATTCCACGCTCCCGACCCCAACTACACAATTGAACAATCATTAGCACCTGCTAAGGAAGCGGTAGAAGAGGGTTTGATTCGGTTTGTGGGTGTTTCTAACTTTTCAGTTGAACAAATCAAACGAGCCTGTGAAGTGGTGGAAATTGTCTCTGTGCAAAATCAGTACAACCCCTGGCATCGCAATCCTGAGTACGATGGCGTTCTGGAGTATTGCCAAACCCAAGGATTGACATTTCTTCCCTATAGACCAGTGGGCGGTAAAAGTCGCACGCGTCTTTTAAAAGAGAATGCTGTGATTGCCCAACTTGCTAAGGAAAAAAACGTATCTATCTATCAGATTGTTCTAGCGTGGTTGCGAGTTAAGTCCCCCTGTATTGTCCCGATTCCTGGTGCTAGCAAGATTTCTAGTATTGAAGATTCTGTAGCTGGGGTAGATGTCAACCTTTCTACGGAAGAAATGATGGAAGTTGACCAAGGAACTGCTGTCTAATTATTAGTAAAAAGCCCCACTTAAGACATTAATAGTGTTAAGTGGGGAGCTTTCATTGATTATTTAATTGCGGGGAACTATCCCAGATTTTAGGATCGTAGAGGGCAAAAATTAGATCAATTTGTTGTACCGAATTGCAAAAATTATTCGCTGACTTGAGCCCATTCGGTATGGAACACACCCTCTTTATCAGTGCGCTCGTAGGTATGAGCACCAAAGTAGTCACGCTGTGCCTGAGTGAGGTTTTGTGGTAACTGAGTCCGTCGATAGCTATCGAAGTAATCGAGGGAAGCACTAAAAGCAGGAACGGGAATACCAAATTGATTAGCTACCATCAATACTTCCCGCCAAGCTTCTTGACGATCTAAAATTGACTGCTTAAATTCAGGTGCTAGTAGCAAGTTAGGTAGCTTGGGATTTTCCTGGAAAGCACTTTTAATTTTATCTAGGAAACCAGCTCTAATAATGCAACCGCCTTTCCAAATACGGGCGGTTTCACCTAAGTCTAGATTGTAGTTAAATTCCTCTGATGCCTTGCTTAAAAGTGCCATTCCTTGAGCATAGGAACACATTTTGGAGCAGTAGAGAGCATCGCGAATTTTGTTGATGAAGGCTTTAACATCACCGTTGAACTTAGCTGTCGGGCCAGGTAGTTGCTCTGAAGCTGCCAACCGTTCTTGTTTGTAAGCAGAAATAACACGGGCGTTCACTGCTGCATACATCGTGGGGATTGGTACACCTAGCTCTAAGGAGCTAACTACTGTCCAACGCCCTGTTCCTTTTTGTCCAGCAGCGTCAAGAATTAACTCCACCAAAGGCTTTTTAGTCTCTGGATCAACGTATTTGAAGATATCAGCAGTGATTTCAATCAAGAATGAATTGAGTTCATCTGTGGTGTTCCATTCCGCAAACACTTCATGTAGTTGTTTATGGTCAAGTCCCAAGACGTTTTTGAGTAGGTCGTAGGCTTCTGCAATGAGCTGCATATCGCCGTACTCAATCCCATTATGTACCATCTTGACATAGTGACCCGCGCCACCAGGACCGATGTAAGTAACACAGGGACCGTCATTTACCTGAGCAGCAATTTTGGTCAGAATTGGCTCTAACTCTTTGTAAGCGGTTTCTGTACCTCCTGGCATTAAGCTAGGGCCATGGAGAGCACCTTCTTCTCCACCACTGACGCCCATACCCACGAAACCTAATCCTGTGGCTTCTAACTCTTGGGTGCGTCTTTCTGTATCTTCGTAGAGAGAATTACCGCCGTCGATAATCATATCTCCAGGCTCAAGCAGGGGTTTGAGTTGCTCGATTACTTTGTCAACTGGATTACCTGCTTTCACCATCACTAAAACTTTGCGGGGACGTTCCAGGATTTGCACAAATTCTTCAAGAGAATAGGCATCTTTAACGTCTTTACCCTTAGCCCGCTGCTCCATAAACTCTTTAGTTTTGGAGGAGGTACGATTGTAAACTGCGATGGGAAAACCACGACTCTCTACATTGAGCGCTAAATTTTCGCCCATAACAGCTAAACCGATTACGCCGAAGGTTCTTTTGGTCATAAAAATCTCTGCAAACTCTACTAGTTTGTATGGTTAATTTAACTTTCAGATTAGCTCGAACTCTGGAGTACTCCCGTAAAAAAATCCTTAACAAATGAGGAATTGACGGTACAAATACCGAGTTAAACAAATTAGATATCTATAATCGATATTTAACCGTCAAAGAGGATACCTTTTCTACTCTTGAGTAAGGTTTAGCGCCTGATCAAAAATTTGAGATCCGAGAAGCTTTAGCTATTAAGTCTTTTCTGACAAAAGCAGAAAAAATTTTATTCACTATCAAGCAAGTCTCTCAAATTTTAACTAGGCAACAGGATTTCTTGTTACTGCAACTAACACTAAGTTTATCTCTGTAAGTCGATTGTCGAAGATAGTCTGTTAATCGTGCTTCAATTTTTTAAGACTACACAATTAACTATGGGGTTTAGTTATGTCTAACTAGGAAATACTTTAAGGCTTGTTAGTTTACCAGCTTTCTTTGTGAATAATTAGCGCTTATTGTGTTTCAATACTCAAAACTTAAACTACTTACAACTGAAAATGCATGCCCCTATTTTAATACACAGGGCTAACTGAGTAGAATAGCAATTTGGCAATTTACGCAATTTCTTAATATCTTTGTCAATGAAGGAGGTTAAGAAATTGAGCAAAATTCCTTAGCTCATGATTAAGACAAACAACTACTGATTAACTAACATTTGTATTAAAACAAACAATTTCGCGCAAAAATTAGAGAGATACACTAAGGAGTACCCATAAAATGTTGGCATACGTCCTAGCCTTAGCCGTTGGTCTTGGTAGCTTTGCCTTGTACATGGCAGCTTTCTTTTTCCCCGAAGTGCATCGTAAATATGATTTGATCTGGAGTGGAGTAGGACTTTTCTACGCTCTAGTATTATGGGTGTGTGCTGGACGCGTGACTGGTGGTGTTCTGCTGGGTCAGGTGGCGAGTGTGGCATTACTAGGTTGGTTAGCTGGGCAGACTCTAATGTTGCGGCGAGAGTTGACAGCACCAGAACAGCAAACCCCGATCCCTAACCAAGGTGAAATCAGCGAAAAGCTAAAAAGCCTTTCTTCAACTGGGGGTCCGCAAAAGCTAGTTGAGCGATTCAGGAGTTCTTTAACCAACCTCTTTGGCAAAAACAGCAAGCCCGCCAAAACTAGTAAGACAGAACTTAGTTCCCAAGGTCTAGCAGAGTATCAGAAAGACGGCACTGCTACGGCAAAAGAACCACAAAAGTTTCCTGAGCAAGCAACTTCTCTTGCCGATGAAGCTTCTAGTGTGGAGGCACCAACTGCTGAAGCAAGGCAGGAAATTACTGGCGCTGCTACCACGCCGCAAATTTCTGAGACAAGAACCACAAGCGAGGAGAGCGAAATCCCAAATCTTCCCCAATTGGTTGCACCTGAACCAGCTGAGTCTGAATTAGTAGAGGCGGCAAATAACGAATTTCTCACAGAGGGAGCAGAATTAGGGCAAGATCGAGCAATACCAGTAGAAGAAATAGCCCCTGAAGCTGAGCTAGCACCGCCTGCTGAGCCCGTGGGCGATGGTGATCCTCAAATGAGACAAAATCCCCCTGAACCAGACTGGGCGACAGAAGGTGTTCCTCTTGATCCAGAAAATCCACCACAGCAAAGTTGAAGCTAAGGGAAGTTCTCATTGATAATGGAAGAAAAGACGCTCGGTCTTTCTTCCACTCATAGTATGAGTGGGTTTGTCCATTCTTTCCGGAGGTCTTGTGACAGCATCCAACACCTACAAAGACACCGTCAATCTGCCTAAGACCCAATTTGACATGCGGGCGAACGCCGTCAAGCGGGAACCCGAACTGCAAAAGTTTTGGGAAGAACACAAGATTTACGAGCGACTTTCAGAAAATAATCCCGGCGAAATTTTTGTGCTGCACGATGGACCACCCTATGCTAATGGTTCACTGCACATGGGGCATGCCCTCAACAAAACTCTCAAAGACATCATCAACAAATATCAACTGCTGCAAGGGCGAAAAGTTCGCTACGTTCCTGGTTGGGACTGCCACGGCTTACCGATTGAGCTGAAAGTCCTGCAAAACATCAAGTCGAAGGAACGGCAGCAGCTTACCCCCCTGCAACTGCGTCATCGGGCCCGTGACTTTGCCCTCAAGGCAGTGGAAGAACAGCGACAGGGTTTTAAACGTTATGGCATCTGGGGAGACTGGGAGCATCCTTACTTGACGCTGACGCCGGAATACGAAGCAGCTCAGATTGGTGTCTTTGGGCAGATGGTTCTTAAGGGCTATATTTATCGTGGCTTAAAACCAGTCCACTGGAGTCCTAGTTCGCAAACAGCCCTGGCAGAAGCTGAGTTAGAGTATCCAGAAGGTCATACCTCTGACAGTATCTACGCCGCCTTCAAAATAACTAAGCTAGGGGCAGAAGTAAAAGCTTTATTAGAGCCGTTTTTGCCAGATTTAGCAGTGGCAATCTGGACAACAACCCCTTGGACAATTCCCGGCAACCTAGCCGTTGCGGTTAATCCTGAGCTGAACTACGCTGTGGTAGAAGTAGCGCAAGCCAGCCAGTTTAAGTATCTGATTGTGGCGGTCGATTTAGTAGAGCGATTGTCTGAGAAGCTGGAGACTCCGCTACAAGTAAGAGCCACGATTCTAGGAAAGGCTCTGGAGCATATTGTTTATCGCCATCCTTTGTTTGATCGAGAGAGTGAAGTTCTCATCGGTGGTGATTACATTACTACGGAGTCGGGGACGGGCTTGGTTCATACTGCCCCTGGCCATGGTCAAGAAGACTATATTGTTGGTCAACGTTACGGCTTGCCAGTGCTTTCCCCTGTGGATGGGAAGGGTAACTTTACAGAGGAAGCAGGTAAATTTGCGGGATTGAATGTCCTTAAGGATGCCAACAGAGCAATTATTGAGGCATTAACAGAAGCAGGTGCCTTGCTTAAGGAGGAGCCTTATCTTCACAAATACCCCTACGACTGGCGCACGAAGAAGCCAACCATCTTTCGGGCAACAGAGCAGTGGTTCGCTTCCGTCGAAGGATTTCGAGATGAGGCACTAAAAGCGATCGCACAGGTTAAATGGGTTCCACCTCAAGGGGAAAATCGGATTACGCCGATGGTGTCCCAGCGTTCTGATTGGTGTATTTCTCGTCAACGGAACTGGGGTGTGCCAATTCCGGTATTTTACGACGAAAAAACTAATGAACCCCTGCTGACAGCAGAAACCATTGCTTATGTTCAAGCAATTTTCGCCGCTAGAGGTTCTGATGCTTGGTGGGAACTCTCAGTAGAAGAACTACTACCGGAAAAATACCGCAATAACGGCAAGTCCTACCGTAAAGGCAGTGACACCATGGATGTCTGGTTTGATTCTGGTTCTTCTTGGGCGGCGGTAGCCAAGCAACGGGATAATTTGTGCTATCCCGTAGATATATATCTGGAAGGAACAGACCAACATCGAGGTTGGTTGCAGTCTAGTTTGCTGACAAGCGTTGCTGTTAACGGCATTGCCCCTTATAAAACGGTGTTAACCCACGGCTTTACAGTGGATGAACAGGGCCGCAAAATGAGTAAATCTTTGGGGAATGGCATTGACCCCAACGAGATTATTGAAGGGGGTAAAAATCAAAAACAAGACCCGGCATACGGAGCAGATGTGCTGCGTTTGTGGGTTTCCTCGGCAGACTATGCCTCGGATATTGCTCTGAGTAAGAATATTTTCAAGCAGCTGTCAGATATCTATCGCAAGATTCGTAACACCGCGCGATTTTTGCTAGGCAATCTCCATGATTTTGACCCTGCTCAACATCGGGTGCCAGAGGAGGAATTGCCAGAATTAGACCGCTACATGCTGCACCGGATGACAGAAGTCTTTGAGGAAATAACCGAAGCTTTTGATAGTTACCAATTCTTCCGCTTTTTCCAAACAGCGCAGAATTTTTGTGTGGTGGATTTGTCCAACTTCTATCTAGATATTGCTAAGGATCGACTCTACATTAGTTCTCCCGACTCCTCGCGTCGTCGTAGTTGTCAGACGGTATTGCAAATAGCCTTAGAGAATTTGGCAAAAGCGATCGCACCAGTACTGTGCCACATGGCAGAGGATATCTGGCAAAATCTGCCCTATGAAACACCCTATGCCTCAGTGTTTGAGTCAGGTTGGGTTAAGTTAGAGCAGCGGTGGCAGAACCCGGCATTGGCTGCATCTTGGGCGTCTTTGCGGAACATTCGCACCGAAGTTAACAAAGTCTTGGAACAAGCCAGGGCAGAAAAGATGATTGGCTCTTCGTTAGAAGCTAAAGTGCTACTTTACGTTTCAGACAAAGAGTTAAGGCAGTACCTTGAGCAGTTTAATCCCCAAGATAGCCTAAGTAGTAATCGGGTGGATGAGTTGCGTTATTTGTTATTGGCTTCTCAGGTGGAAATACTAGATTCAGCTGAGGCTATCCAACAAGCTGAATACAGCACGAAATCAGACAAACTTAGTGTTGGTGTAGTCAAAGCTGAGGGCGAAAAGTGCGATCGCTGTTGGAATTATTCTACCCACGTTGGCGAATCTGCCGAGCATCCTACCCTATGCGAGCGTTGTATTCCAGCCTTGAGTGGACAATTCTAGGCAAGTTTAATTTTTTGCAGTTGGCAACTGTTGCTGATGAACCTCCAATTTAGTTAAAAATTCTTCTGTTAACTTGGCGAAGGCTTTAGCGCCAGGAGAACCGGGATTAGAAATCACCACTGGTTTAAAGGTGTCCAAAGCTCTCGCCACGTTAATATCTAGAGGAATACGCATCTTGAAGAGTTGATCGGAGGAGAAATCATCTGTAACTCTCTGCATGACTTGTTTATAGTACCGACGAACAAGACCACTTGACAAAATAAAGACAATTCCCAATAGTCGTAGGTTTAGAGGACTCTCTGCGCCATGATTTTCCTTAAGCTTAGTAATTCTTCTTTCTAGGAGTTGAATCCCTACAATGGATAAAGGTTCTGGTCTAGCTGGTAGCAAATAAAAATCACTAGCCACAATACCACTGCGAGTCAGCAGGTTATAGCCTGGAGCGCAATCTAAAATAATAAAGTCATAATTACTAATAATGGGTTTGAGAACACTTCTGACTAAAAATTTTTCAAAGTTGTTCCAGACTTCGTTAAAGTTAGTTTGTTCCTCCGTGACTGCTTTTTGATGAAGCATTTCTGATACTAAATACTCATCGTAAAGGTCAATATCTCCTGGTAACAAATCCAGTCCTTTTATTTTGCCGATATCGGATTGAATAATGTCTTCAATAGCAAGTTTATTCTTGAGTTGAGGTTTAATTTCTCTGGAGATTAGATGATTTAAGGTGCGTTTATCTCTCCTGACTTTGGCAAACTCATGAGGTGGCATTAGGCTAAGGGTGGCGCTAATTTGCGTATCTAAATCTACGACTAAAACACGTTTACTGTGATTTTTAGCTAAGCAGGTAGCCAAATTGACGGTGAGAGTGGTTTTACCAACGCCGCCTTTCATATTAACTGTCGCAACGACAAATCCCATGAACAGAATCCTTTTAAGAGGCTTTGCCTGATTCAGTGCCCACTAATCTAGATCAATTGATTACAAGTTTAGTAGTAGCATCCTTAATTATCATCTGGGATTTGGATCAATCAAGCAAGAAAACTGACAAGAATTTTTGCTATTTTTGGGAAATACTGTTGGGTGACACAACTTTTTACAGTAATCAGTAGCTTGATTTGAACAGATTACTTACCTCGTTCGCTATTCTTGCCGAATCGCACTTCTTGCAAACTACTACCAATGCCTTGAATTATGCCACGAACTACCAAACCGATGGCCCTACCAATTACTTGGGTGAGGAAGTAGACAACACCTCTACCAGCCCAGGCTACTGTAGTTCGTAACACGGGTGAGGTGGCATCCCGTGCTTCATAAGCCAAAGTTACTGCTAGCCGAATACCCTGAAGTTGCTCTAACTCTCGACGCCGAGGTGCGTAAACCGAGGTTTTTTTGATGCCAGTGCCGCTTAAGACTAACAGTTCATACCTACTTTCAAATATTGATCGTGGCTCATCGATAAATCGTGACAAGCGATATTTTCCCGACAAATTGTTGCGAAATCTAGCGATTTCTCGTGATGAAATTAGACGCCGATCATAGAAATTTTGCTTAATTATTTCCAAGTCAGCGAAGTTATTTAAAAGGGGTTGAATTACTGCATTGGCGACTTGGATAACTAGATTCTGGAGAAGTATTTCTGAGCGGGCTAGGGCTTCAGGTGTCTGAGCCGGATAAGAGACATTATCAATTATTAAAGGTGTCTCAAAGAGACTGTGGGATAATAACTCAACTACGAAGGGGATTTTTTCAAGGATAGAATTTTGGACAGTAGCGATATCTTTGAGTAAAATATTAACAAGTTCTATTTCGTTGTTGTCTACCGTCAGAGTGTAATATTTGCCAAAAAAATCTACAATAGATACCTGCCACAAATCATTTAAAATCAGCGATCGCTTTTGGTTAAGTTGCTCAACTGTTACCTGAGAAAAGCGTAATTCTTCGAGAATATCCTCAAACTTCCTTAATACTATATAAAGTAAATCTCGTCTTTTTTCTGTTTGCAGAATGTCAATTTCTAGCAAAACACCCGTGAGGTTTTGCACACCGGATTGCAATTTTGCTACTGTCACCTCAAATGGTGTAGTTTGTCGAGGCGTTGCACTTAGTTGAGAAGATGTCGCTACTACGGCAGCTGGTTCTTTCCTTCGGGAAGGCTGATTTCTGGCAGGCGGTAGTTCAGCAGATGCTGAGGGCGATGAAACACCAGACTCCTCCGATAGAACTACGACGTCTGTAGGCAAAATTTGATTGACAACCCAGCGTGCCGCTAACAGTTCTCGACGACGTCCACACCAAAATAGCCAATCCCAGTTAGAAAGGTTAGGGTTTTCCAGTTGTTGCGTTACTTGCGCCAAAGTATCTTCAATTTGCCCCATTCCTGAGAGTCGCATCTTGTTATGCCAACTCGGAGGGCGCACTGTCGAGGATAGACTAATAGCGCTTGTTGTTAAAGGTGATACTGATAGCGTCTGCCATGATGTGCCGCCAGCGATAATTTCACGTATCGCTTGAATGACTAACTCAATCTCGCATCCTTTAGAGCAATAGCCTTGAACTCCTAACCCTTTTGCCGTAGCTAGTAGGTTTGGCTCAGATACGGCAGTAAGCAGCAACACTGGCAATTCTGAGTAATCACTCTTAAGCTGCTGACAGAGTGCTAATCCGGACAACTGACGGATATCGGAGCGACCAATACCCAAATCCAGTATTACTAAATCTACTGTTTCTTCAGGAGCAGTGGCATTCAAGAATTCCAATGCCTGAGTACTCGTATCTGCCTCCGCCACGATTCGCAATTCTGGAACAGCTTCCAGGGCCGTGCGTAAACCTAGTTTGAAAATGGGATCCTCATCAATGAAGAGGATTCGAGTTAACTCAAAGACGCCATCACGTCCTGTTGCGCTATCGCTCATGGTACTGACTGGCAAGCACTCCAAGACAAGAACACTAACACCTCTTTAATACTCTAACCGTTGCTAGCATAACATTCTCGTTTCTGAGTTGAGCCTTGTGTGCTGCCATAAAGAACTCTTGCTTAGCTGATAAGGCGCAGCAAAACTACTGAACGTGGTGTCACTGGCACAGGCTTACTGCCCATGTAAATGCTCTCCCCTTCTAGGAAGTGAGGCTCTTTCGTATCAATGAGCATAGCCCACTTGTGAGCTTGCTGTCTCTTGGGTAGGGCAAATTCGATCATTTCATGATGGGCATTAAATAAGAGGAGAAAACTATCATCAATAATTCGCTCACCTTGGGGACCAGAAATATCAATTTCTTCGCCGTTCAAGAAAATACAAATGGCATTAGTAAAACCATCTTGCCACTGCTCCTCGGTCATTTCACCGCCATCGGGGTTAAACCAACCAATATCATGGACACCCGAACCATGAATAGCTCTACCTTGAAACCATTTGCGCCGTCGGAAGATAGGATGCTGGCGGCGGAAGTAGATTAACTGACGAGTAAAGTCTAATAAATCCGCATTCTCTTCTGGCAAATTCCAATCGAACCAAGAGATTGTGCTGTCTTGACAGTAGGCATTATTGTTGCCCTGTTGCGAACGACCAATTTCGTCTCCTCCCACCAGCATCGGTATGCCTTGGGAGAGCATGAGAGTTACTAGGAAGTTACGCCTTTGTCGCTCCCTTAAACGCAATATTGACCGGTCATTAGTAGCTCCTTCCGCTCCACAGTTCCAAGAGCGATTGTAGCTTTCCCCGTCACGATTTTCTTCCTGATTCGCCTCGTTATGCTTCTCGTTGTAGCTGACAAGATCATTTAAGGGAAAGCCATCATGGGCGGTAATAAAGTTGATGCTAGCACTAGGACGCCGTCCATTGAACTCGTATAAATCAGAGCTGCCAGTAAAACGATAGGCAAATTCTCCTAGATTGCTATCGACACCGCGCCAAAAATCTCTTACTGTATCGCGATATTTACCGTTCCACTCAGACCAAAGGAGGGGGAATTTACCGACATGATAGCCACCTTCGCCAACGTCCCAGGGTTCTGCAATCAGCTTCACGTTGGAGAGAATTGGGTCTTGGTGAATAATGTCAAAGAAAGCAGCTAGACTATCTACTTCGTAGAGTTCTCTGGCTAGAGCTGATGCTAGATCAAAACGAAAGCCATCTACATGCATTTCTAAGACCCAATACCGCAAGCTATCCATGATTAACTTCAGGACTTGCGGATGACGTACGTTCAGGGAATTACCGCAACCGGTAAAGTCCATGTAGTAACGGGGGTCATCTTCTACCAAACGATAGTAAACGGCGTTGTCGATACCTCGCAGCGACAGAGTTGGCCCGAAGTGGTTGCCTTCTCCTGTGTGGTTGTAAACTACGTCCAGAATTACCTCAATTCCAGCGGTGTGCAAATCCTTGACCATCTGTTTGAACTCTGTGACTTGCTCTCCCAGAGTGCCACCTGCACTGTAACTGGCGTGGGGAGCGAAGTAGTTAATTGAATCGTAGCCCCAGTAATTTTTTAGGCCTGTACCAACCAGGTGTCCTGGACAGGAGAGAAATTGATGAATAGGTAGCAGTTCAATTGCTGTGATTCCCAGAGTCTGGAGATGGGAGATGGCTGCTGGATGTGCTAGCCCAGCATAAGTGCCGCGCAGTTCTTCTGGAATATCGGGATGTAGCTTGGTGAAACCTTTAACGTGGGTTTCGTAAATGATCGTTTCGTGGAATGGTGTTTGTAGTAGTTGGTCGTTATCCCAATCAAAGGAATCATCAACAACAACAGCCTTTGGGATGAAATGGGAATCATCAAGCTCAGACCAAGATTCGTCATTCTCTGGCTCGTTCCAAGAATAACCGAAGATTTCCTTTCCGAAGCGGATATTATCATCCAGTGCCTTGGCGTAAGGGTCTATGAGTAGCTTGGCTGGGTTAAAGCGATGACCCTGATCGGGAGCATAGGGACCGTACACCCGAAAGCCATATCGGTAACCTGGACTCACTCCTGGGATATAGCCATGCCAGACAAAATTATCGACTTCTTTAAGTGCTAGGCGTGTCTCTTGATCATCTTTATCGAATAAACAAAGCTCGACACCTGTGGCATTTTCTGAGAACAAAGCGAAGTTTGTACCTTTACCATCCCAGGTTGCCCCCAAGGGATAGGGTTTTCCTGGCCAGAGTGCTACATACATACCTTGAGCTCCACAGAAATGGTCAATTGAAAATAGAAAATGGTTAATTGAAAATAGAGCTGTATACTTCAGGATCTCGTCTATGCCTCAATTTTCCATTTGCCATTAGCAGACTCAATTTTTCATTGGTCAGACTCAACTTTTTAGATGAATTTTTCCAGTGCATACGTATCAAATTTTTTAGGGAAATACTGCAAAAGGTTAGCATTGTAAATTTTTTAGGTAATTGACATAATTACCTAAAAATGATCTAGTTACCTGACTAGAGACGATTTTCCGATTCCTGTAAAATCAACTCAAGTTTACCTAAAAAGCAGTAGCAACATACTAACAGAATCCCGTCAGCATCTCCAAACACCCATCCGTGACACAATGCCCACAATTAGTTTAGCTAATTTTTTAATTGCCGCTTAATTAATAATTTGACCATAATGAAAATCGCTGTTTTTCTCAAAGTCTAATTAAAAAAAAATTAACTAGCTTCCATTAAGGTTAATTGCTAGTCTCTTGTTTTTTTACCATTTATCCTCCGCTCAACTCAACATGACCACGGAAGATAAATAGTTATTTTAAGTAACTGAGCCGATGAAAAACATTCAGACTTAGCTAATTTGTTCAGTTAGTTAGACCAGGGAGGAGCCAACGGGGTTTCTTCGCTTAGGGCATCTCTTTGTTCCGTCCAAGTTCTTGTTAGGGCTTGAGCTTGCTCGTAGAGGGCTCGTTCTTCAGAAATATGAGAAGCAGTAGCGATCGCTGCATCGAAGCGTCCTTGAGCAGCCAGGGCGGCGGCTGCTTCCAAAATCGGACGGTCCTGTTCTGTTTGAACTTGCTTCACCCAGAGAGCGATCGCTTCTTGGGCTTCAGGATACAGAGCTCGCTCAGAGCTAATCTGCTCGGCCGTAGAAATCGCAGCCATTAAATCTCGGCTCTGGGCAAGCGTTCTTGCCAAATCCAGGGTGGGCTGGTCTTCTATAACTTGGATTTGTCGATCCCACTGAGCGATCCAGGTTTGAGCTTCGATGCGCCTTGGTTGACCAAGCTGGACTTGACTAGCAATTTTCACTGCTGTTTTGAGTTGCCCAATCTTTCCTGTCTTTGCTAGTTCTTGGGCTAAGAGTAACTGTTTGCGGTCTTCAATTTCCTGGGCTTGTTGTTGCCACTGAGCTATTAAGGTTTGAGCAGGTATACGTTGAGTACTTCCTAATTTAACTAGAGCTGCCTGGTCAATTGCCATCCGTAGACCAGCTTCTTGACCGAAGCCAGCGAGTGCTCGCGCATATTTTAGTTCTAAATGGTCTTGAAACTGAGATAACCACTCAGCAGATTTTTGGGCAGCAAGCTGATGAATCGGGCTACTATTGGAGATTTCCCCCGCTGCCGCTAGTGCATCCACCAGGGCAGGAATATTTTGCTCTTGAGCAGCTCCAGAGGCTCTACCCAGCCGAATCCAGTCCTGAGCTTCCTGATAAAGGGACGTGCTAACCGGAATCTCTTGGGCAAGACTAATGACACCAGCAAAGTCCTGATTAGCAAAACGCTCTGCTGCAATTTCTAGTAAGCTTCTACTCCAACGGGTTTGTTCTTCTTGTGCTTGAGCCTTGACATAACTTTTGGGGCTGATCTTGAGGCTAATTGCGATCGCCTTCTTGAGTAGTTCTGGTTTATTGGATTTTGCTAAATCCCTCGCTTGCTCTAACTGCTCCCAGGCTTGTTCTTCTGATGTCAGGTGTTCCGTCAGTGCATTGACACGGGATTCCCGCCAGTAATCGAGATTGCTCTGGGATAGTTCTCTGATGAGACTGGCTGCCTGTTGCCATTTTTGTACTTTCAGAGAATCTTTAAATTGGCTAGTGAGTTCTTCACCCTTGTTCCATTGCTGTTTCCAATCAGCAATAGTAGCTTCTACCTCCTGATGAAGAGAGCTACTAGTAGGTAGTCTCAGAGCAATTTTTACTGCTTCTGACAAATCGCCCTGATTAACCTTCTGACGTGCCAGTGCGATAATCTGTTCTGACCAATCCTGACTCATCCTTTGCGCTTCTGAGTGCAGAGGATGGTCACTAGGCCAATTCTCAACTAATTTTATCGCTGCCACTAACTGCTCTAACTCTCCGGACTCAGCAGCAAGCTGAGCACAATATAAACGTTCACTGTCAGAAGATAAGGGTGAGATCTTTTGGCAATCAATGGGGGGCGGTAGCTTGGTTAAGAATAATGCCCCTAAGATGACTGAACCCCCCAATACCGAGAGGATAACTAGCCAGAATAACCACCATAGTCGTAACTTACCTTGGCGCTGGCGTTTCGGAGTATTCACTAGAGAAGAAGTAGGTATCGTGGGATCTTTCCTACCATCAGCTCCCGAATCTCCAGCATTTTTTACAGAACGTGCATTAGTATCCATTCCTAGTCTGCTGAATGGTTTGCTTCCCCTTGATTTACGAAATGAAGGGGGTGCTGGAACGTGGAATCGGCGCAATTCTCTTTTTGGCACGGATACACGATTGGTCATTGGTCATTGGTCATCGGTCATCGGTCATTGGTCATTGGTCAAAAGGTTGATTCTTGATGGTTCTAGAAGCGTAGCGACCTGCCTTAAAGCTCCACGACCATTGCTTCGTTTACGATTTAGCTATGACCCAAGGTTAGGGAAGTTTGATAGATCAAAAAGTCCAACTTTCTAACTGCTCACTTCCAACACCTCTTGAGACACAAAACTAAATAACTAATGACTAATGACCAAGTGATTCGCACTCATTGTATAGGGTTAAAAATAGGATGAGTGATAATTTTGGAGAGATTAAAGTGGCATGAGTCTAAGCATTCGGCAATGGCTAGCAGACCGCCACATTGAACTGGCCCAACTAGAACCCTCCAGTGCCCAAATTACGGGTATTGCTTTTCGCATTGCCCAAGATATGGAAGTCAAAAGCCTTAATCCTTTTGCTATCAGTCCCCTGGCTGAAGTTCTGGAGTTACCTTTAAAAACTGTGTGGCAAGTAGCAGCGCCCCTATCCCAACTGAGTGTGGGACTACTGCGTATTCTGAGTCGGAAAACGCCTTTGAAGCGTAATGAAGGAACATGGCTCACTTTTCAAATTGCTTATCTTAATGCCTTACAAGGAATTTTAAAGCAAGAATCTCAATTAAGAAGACCGTGGCTGAATCGAGCAGAGGTACCGACAGTCGAGGATAGTCACCTACCCTTGAGCGATCCCCAACTAATTGCTCTGTTAAAAACTCTGCGACCGGGACGCCTGAGTGAAGGTCAGACTGAACAGGCTCTCTCTTTAGTCACCGATTCGTTTTTGGTTCAGCAAATGCATAATCTAGCAAGAGCCTGGTTTGTTGCCAATGGTGCAGAGGAAACGGAAGCACGACTGCTTACTCAGCGCCTGAGTAACGGTTTACCGGGTCACCTGCTCACGGTAATTGCGGAGAACCCCTTGCCTTTAGCGCAGCTACAAAAGTTTGTCAGATTGGGAAATTTGAGTGATTTTCGGCAGACAACTTCCCCAGAGATAATTTCCGAGTACCCAGACTACCCCACACCAACACTACCACTTGACTTAGATCGAGAATACTATCGGGCAAGGCTTTTGCAAGCTTTGAGTGAGCCATTATTGGCAGAACCTTTTTCCCTCAAGGATTTATACGTTCCCCTCAAGGGGAAAGAGTTGCAGGTCGAAGGTCTAAAACAACCGCTGGCTTTTCGAGACTCTCTTGATGACCAACCGATTGACTTGATGCAATGGGCAATTTCTCAACTCGAAGATCCAAGCAGTATCGCTGTTATCGAAGCTGATTCTGGAAGCGGCAAGACTAGTTTTTGCCAAATTTGGGCATCGCGAGTTGCCTGGGAGCTTTATCCTCGTTGGATGCCAGTGCTGATCCGCCTGCGAGATGTTACTTTGGGTCAAACACTAGAACAAACCATAGAAAGCGCCTTACCACTAGGTAGTTTTACTAGCACTGACGGCTGGTTTTCTGCGAACTCTCCTCCTTGTTTAATAATCTTAGATGGTCTTGATGAATTACCCCGTTCTTCCCAAAAACCTAGCCATCTCTGGGCTTTTCTTCATCAGGTAATACAATTTCATCTCCAGCACCTCGATTCTACGGGTCTACCCCACCACAAGCTAGTGATTACTAGTTGCCCTGCTGCACTCGATTGTTTGATCAGAAAGTATCCGTCCTGTACTATTCCTTTGTCTGTAGCTTTACGACGCATTGTAATCCAACCCATGGGACAAGAACAGTTCCGGCAATGGTTTTTGCACTGGGCAAAATTGCAATCTAAATCGATTGCTCAGGCGTATTTTAGTTTTTTGAAACATGGGGGAGTATTTCAAAAGCGTCCCGTAGCCAAGGAATTGGCTAACTTGGTTAAGCGACCCCTAATGCTTCATTTAGCGGGTATCTTACATCGGGATGCTCTACTCGATGAGAGTATTTTTCAGATGGGATCACGCCAAATCCAGTTTGAAATTTATGAACGGATTTGCCAATGGCTTTTAGGGGAACCTTCGCTTCACAGAGGCTCCTTACCCGAGTTAATTAAAGAAGGTCTTGCCCATGCTAGTCGTTCTTTAGAAGCGATCGCTAATTTACTTATGGGTAGGTCTCCCCAACAGCTGCGTCACCAAATGCAGGTAGCTGCACTGAAAATTATTCAAACAGGCAGATGTCAAGCACCTCAGGCTTTAATTGGGCAATACTTGAGTGGTGATGCTCTGTCTAATCAAGCTACTCAGAGTCTGCCAGCTCTATTTTTCTGTTCACGATTAGGTGAAAATCAGGCAGTAGGCATGCTGGGGAATCGTAGAGCCATCCTCTACCCCGACTTAGCGCAGGAAAAAGAACCTTTACCACTCCAACTGCAGACTGAGTTCTATTCCGTTGCTTGCTATATCAAGGCTCTGCCAAAGTTCAAGCTTCCCTACACTAAAACTTTCTCGTTACCTTACCTCCAGGTTGAGTTTTCTCACTCCCATTTAGGAGAATATCTGGCGGCTCAAGAAATTTCTGAGCAACTAACAGGACTAACTCAAGAATTTCAAGATGGTTATGGTGAGGTTACTTTTGTGGTTCGAGAGTCGGTGGCAGTAGCTCAGCATCTTTATAGTTTGCTGGGGTATGGTTTATTGTCTACGGGAATCGCAGAATTGGTGATTGAGCGTCTTCGCCGGGAGAAAAAGCGTAATGCTAATAACTTTTCTTTTGCTGTGCTATTTGAACGCCTCTACCGTTTTTACCAAGCTTACTGTCGAGGGAGATGGTTAGATGAATGCATTGCCCATCAAGTTCATTCGCAGCTACAAAAACTCGACAATACCTTAACTATTTTACAAATTGATGCTGCTGTTGGACTTAATATATTTGTGCTACTTTGCTTAACTGCTCAGGAAGCACAAATTTATTTTTGGCCCTGTGGTAGGCCAGATATTGCACAAGATTTTGATGCAAATCAGCTATTAAGTTTTATTGGTCGAACAACGGCATTTTCGACTACGGCTTTTTGGCAACAAACTCGATATTGCTTGCAGAAATTGCAGTTGTCGGGTTCTTGCCTCAATCAAGTGCTGTTGAGAGAGGTAAACTTAGCGCAGGCTAATTTGTCGGGGGCTGAGTTAATTGGTACAAATTTGGCATTTGCCAACTTGTCAAATGCTGATCTATCTTGGTCAAATCTCGCCGGAGCTAATTTAGCCAGAGCTGATCTCGCCGGAGCTAGTTTGCAAGGAGCTGATTTGTCCGGCGCTAACCTTAGAGAAGCAAATCTTACTTCGACTAATCTTAGCAATGCTTGTCTGTTTGAAACTCAACTAGATGCGGATACCTATGACTTTGCCAGAAGCAGCGGAGCTACATTTTCTCAGGAAGAGTTTTGGTCTTATAGGCAGTCTTTAGTAAAACTCCAATTTTTGAGAGGAAGTGATATTTTCTCTACTCAAGGAACAACTATTTCCATTGAAAGTGTGGAAGGAGAACCTCTATTGCCAGGGGAGGTAAATCACTACGGAGATGATTTCTCTGGAGCTAAAACTCTACCATTTCAGCACTTGGAACCAAGGAAAACTGCAATTTCTGAAAGCAGCCTTAGGGATAATGAAGATGAAGAGACGGAAGTATTTCGCCCCTCTAGTAAAGCGGAGCAAGATACTTCTTCATAAAACATCAAACTTTTAGGTGAAGATTACTGCAGTGTATTTTACTGGCTCAAGATTGCCATTTAGTTGAGTCAGATGCTTTGATGCGGTAGCCATAAAAGTTAATCTGATACTCAGTAATTTTTACGCCCGTTTGTTGCTCTACTTGCTGGAGCAATTCTGTAGGCAATTCTACATAAACGTCTACAATTTGGTTGGTGTCCAGGCAGTTGACGTGGCTGTGGATATCACTGACATTGCCGTACAGTCTTCCATCAGAGCGCTCAATACACTCGATAATTCCTTGACTAGATAGTGCCTCTAAGTTTTGGTAAACTGATGTGTGACCAATAATCTTGCCTTGTTGATTTAATCGATCATAAATTTCTCTGGCTGAGAGGTGTTCCTTCTCTTGCCAAAGTAGTTCTAGAATGAAGCGACGTTGACGGGAAAGACGCATTCCTTTTATTTGACATTGATCTATGGCGTCTTCAAGTGAACGAATTGGTTTTGCAGCTGCCGCTTCATATTGCATAGTTGATTCTCTTATAGTGATTAGTTGGCTTATCTATATATTCCTTTTCTCTCATGTTATCGATGAGGATCAGACTTCTTAATTTATCCCCCTGTAGATAATTTTGATACTTGATTGGTACTCAATGCTTAGAGGAGAGTTAGCTATTAAAGGCTTTCTCTGGCTATTTGAGTAAAGAACTCTGGGGTGAGCTTGATAGCGCATATATAGATTGAGTTTTACATTACAAGATTTATAATTATCTCTCAAAGAGAAGTTTATTAGGGAAAATCAAAAAACCTGTACTCTGATTCAAGAGATTTGGTTTAATGACTACTCCGGTTTGATTTTTGATTAAATAGAAATTTTGCTAGGGGAATTGATCTTTCTACAAGTTATTGGAGAGTACACTCTTAGCTCTTGAGGTTTTATCTATAGAACCCTAAAGCAAACTCATTACCACTTTAGCTTAGATGGGGGACTTCTGTCCACTCTATCAGTAGACTTGGGTGATCAGTGGATTGAGTTCAGGACTCTTAAAAACAGGAAGAAATTCTACTCTAGTAATCTGGTAGATTGCCTTTATTGATAAAGCAGAGTTTAGAGTCTTTCAATTTCAGGAAAAACTCTAACCATGATCAAATAAATTTTGTCAGAAATTTTTTTAGGGTTGAACTGTCCTCAATTTCGGTTCAAAGTTTTGCGAAAAACTGTAATCTTTACTTCTAGTAAGACTTAGACAGATTTCAAGCCCAAACAAAGCCCAAAGCAGCTTTGTGAGCAAAGAATACGTCCCGATTGTGGTTCAACCACTCCATAAAACGGAAAGACATCGCTGTCCGAAACGCCTCTAATGCTTCAGTAAAGGTGTTTAAAGGTTTCGATGCCCAACGCCGTCTTAATCCTCCGGTTAAAGTGTGCCATAAAATAAATGTATAGGCACAAAACACAAGCATGAAATGTCTTATCAGGCTTCTATAATCTCTGACTTGATATTCAGATAAACCCAACCAGCCTTTGGCTTCCCGATAGAAAACTTCTACCCAATTTCTTTGAGAGTAGGTAGTTACTATCCAATCGGCTGTGGCTTTTGTTGATTCAACATTGGTAATAAAATAGTCAACATCACTAGCTTGGTCGAAGGTTGAGGCATTCATGACGATAGCAATTGTTCTCTTTCCTTCAAGCTGTGAGAGTTCAACTTCTACAGGAGCCACCCAAACGGTTTTCAGTTTATCTAGATTGATTTGAACAGGGGTAAAATCTTTTGGCGACAAGGATTCGGCTAACTTATCTAGGCGAATCTCTTCTCGTTGACTTATCCCTATTTCAATTATCACCTTACGGTTTTTGGCTAATCCTCCTATATACTTGAGTTTCCTTTTTTCCAGTTCCAGCAAAAACGTTGTGTTATTTCCATACCCAGCATCAATTAATACGATACCCGGTCGATATCCTCTGTTCATGCTGCGGTCAATTAATGCTAAGCCTAACTCCGGCTTTTTCTGGAATTCAATATCTTTTTTTCCTTCAGCTAAAGAACTAGCGTGTTGAGATAACTCTATATCTAACGGTAGGCTTTTTTTCCCATCATATAGATGAGTTGTTACCACTACTATTCCGTTGTCTGTCTTCCCGATTTCTCCAATGTACTGTCGTCCTACTCCCGCCGTGAAATTGCCACTTTTCCTATGTCCTGAGTCATCTACAATTAACGTGAATCCTCTACTTATTCGGGTTGGGCTACACTGATTCATCACCAGTAGACGCCGCTCATTTACCTGTTGAGCATTCCAGGGGGCTTCCGTTAAAAAATGATGTAATCGGTGGTAAGTCACTCCCACCGCGTTATCCGCCATTTGAGACAGGTTTTTTCCTTCACTTTCCCCTAATAATCCCCCAATATAGTTCCTAAACTCCCTTTTTTGCGCTTGATGTCTCCAGACATCATCAAAGCGTTTGCACCATCTATCGAAGCAAGGAGGCATGGCGGCGGGGGTTGTCTCTTTCATGTCTTACACTCTAATGTCAAATGGCTGCCATGCCTAAATTATACCTTTATTAACTCTTTATTTTCGTTTAAGTCCCGCTAGATGTTCTAGGAATTGGAGCCAGTGACTCTTGAGTAAAATTACTTAGTCCAGCAGCACTCAAGAGTTTTGCCCAATCAGAAGTCACTACTAAATCAGTAGGATGATCACGGCGCAACTGAACCAACGTCGCTAGAGCATCATGCCAAATCTCTGCGTCTGCATAAAGCTCAACTTTCCTTGAGGCTGATGCTTGCTTGAGCTGATTTTCTACGATAGGACTTAAGGCTACCCGTCTAACCCATCCTTCCACCACAACATCCATTGAGCGCTCATCTCCCTGGCAAATGACCGAGAAAGACCATTTATAGTCTTGATCTACCTGCAAAGGTGACAATCCCACTTGAGTAGGTAGGCTGATGGCGACGATACCAGGGAGACCATTAGTTCTGAAAGTAGCTTGATACACTTCGTTACCTTCTCGATCTTCCAAGGCAAACTCTACCGGTGGCGGCGGCATTTGAAATGAGAGATTAGGCATGTAAATGAAAAAAGTAGGGTAGGGTGCCACCGTTACCCCAAAGTGACTTTTAGGAAGTAATGCTGTGAGCGGTTTATCAGCCACTGGACAGCCTCTGCCGGGAGTACGAGTTCCAGCCCCTTCTACGCGCCTGGGTGTGCCAATACCTCTTGGTGGCTGATATTTTTTTGTTTCCCAGCGTTGGGGAATTCCTTGAGCAAGAAGAGTTTGCGGCAGTTGTCCTAGCAGGAGGAACACCGTGATTAAGGCTGACTTGAAAAAAAGTTTTGCAGAAAAGCTGAAGCAAACAAACCTTACCTGTGCCATGAAATCAATTGCTTATTGGTTGCTAATGTTTCTGGCACCCTGATAAAAAGGATCTTGAGAAATTTTGTCTATCTTCGCAGAATCGAGAAGTTTTTTCCAGGCAGCTGCTAAGTTGGGATCATTGGGTTGATTGCGTCGTAAATCTACGAGGGTTCCCAATGTCTCGTACCAAAGCCGAGCGTCTGCATATAAAGTCAGACGTTCTTGAAGAGTTGCCCGGGAAAAGCGTATTGCTAATAGGGGATCGGGTTTAACTCGCTTGATCCTGCCTGAGATCAGGATATCGGCTCCTCTGTCTAGGGGATCACAAACCAAGGCTAATTGCCATTGATATTCCTGGTTAATCTTCAAAGGAGAAAGATTAGCAGAACTAGGAAGGGTTAAACTCCTGATGCTGGGAGTGGTTGAGATACTTCCGTTGGAATTGACCAAGCTGTACTTAGTTGAATAAATCTCCTGATCGTTGCTCTCTTTGAGTACAAACTCTACCGCTGATGCTGAGGTTGAGGGCATGTACCAAAAAATAGTTGGATACTCAGCTATTGTTTGCCCCATACCAGAAGCCGGAACCAGAGCAACCGGTGACTGACCAGCCTGAAGGCAACTATCATAGCCATCAGGCCCTCTAGTTGCTCCACCTTCAGTATTACTGGGTCTCGAAGATCCCGGCGGTTTGGGCGTTAATGAATTTTCCCATTGAGCCGGTAATCTCCTGCTAAGGGAAGGATAATTCAACTGTAGTGGTGTTTGAGCTATCTCTTTGCCCAAGAGTAGCTCTGCAATGCTACCGGATTGTGGATTCTCTCTTAGTTGCCAGCGTTTTGGTATTTCTTTGGCAAGAAGCTCTTGCGGAGCCTGTACCAGAGTTAAAAAGGCTGTGATTAAGAAAAGTTTCAGAAAGATTCCTAAAGAAAATTTTAAAAAATGGCACCTGATCTGCGACATGAGAGTTATTTTGTGTTGTTGGTGGTCAATGTTTTTTGCACCTGAAACCAAGGTTCTTCTTCTTCATAAGTTGTGCGCAGCTCCACTGAATCCATCAGTTTGTTCCAGGCTTCTGTGAGTTCAGGATCTTGGGGGCGTTCACGCCGTAGAGAGACTAGAGTACCCAAAGTCTCATACCAAAGTCGAGCGTCTGCGTATAAAGCCACCAAATCTTGGGAGTTTGCTTGGCTAGTGCGAATTGCCAGAGTAGGGCTGAATTGAACTCGCTTAATTTTGCCTCCAACACTTACATTTGCCGAGGGATCAGAAGGTTTACAGATTAAGGACAACTGCCATTGGTATTCCTGATCAACTTCTAGTGGCGAGAGATTAGCAAAGGCAGGAAGAGTTAAGTTCATAATGCCAGGAAGGCTGACGCTATCCTCCGTAGACTTTGCCAATACATACTTTACTGAGTAAACCTCCTGATCATTTGCATTCTTGAGTACAAACTCTACTCCTGATGCCGATGTTTCTGGCATATACCAAAATATGGTAGGATAGGCAGTCACTGTTGTTCCTGTGCCGGAAACTGGAACCATTGCGGTAAGAGGTCTTCCGCCCTTAAAGCAAGGACCACGCGTTGCCCCTCCTTCCCGATCAACAGGAGCGTTACGTCCTGGATTTGGAGAGTTGGGTGTGCGAAATTCCCATGACTGAGGCAGCCTACTGCCAAGAGAAGTAGTTTCTATGGGGGCTAGTACTTGTGCTTTTACACTAATCGACAGCCCAATTATCAGAGCTAAGGCCAGTAAAGTTAAGCGTGATGAGCGTGTGAACCAAGCCATGATCAAAGCATTTCCTGCGATAACAGGTTCTATTTGTAAAGATGGTGAAACAGAAGCTGAGGTTCCAACACACTGGTGTCAAGTCTATGATAATCAGGTTCGTAAGAGAGCTTCTGCTTGAGTTTCAATATTTAATAACTTGACGCACCGGAGGTATTGGCAAATAAGTTTGCCACTCTTGCATATATATTATTTGGATTGAGCATGATTCCTGACTCGGCTTCCTCGGTGTCCTTAAAACACAACCCCAGCTTCCGCACCATTAGACCAATTGTGGCTTACTCCCTACAGGGAATAGCATTTTGGAGAGAAAAACTTCTCGCCATTGACGCCACCAGCGGTTATTTACTGCAAATAGATCCACTCAGTGATAACACAAAGATTGTCAACTCGTCTCGTGAATCAGATCTTACTGGTGCTAGTGGTCTAGCAATTTCAGAGGGAACTCTCTGGTTAACTAGGAACAATAGTGTTTACTGGAGCAATTTTGAGGCTGATTTAGCACTCCACCACTTTGTTACTTTGCCCTACCCAGCTAATGGAGTTGCCGTTAAAGAATCAACTATTTATATTACCTGCAAAAAAGCTGGGTGTATTTTTGTCTACCAGCGTGAAACGGCACGTGAAATTACTCGGTTGTATGCACCTGGTGTTGGCGTTGAACATATTACAGTGCGTGATGAAGAACTCTGGCTCTCTGATGCTGACGAACAGAGCGTTTATTGTCTTGACCGAGGAACCGGCGCAATTCAATTTAGTGTTCTTACACCTTTTGAGAAACCCACAGGTTTAGCTTTTCATACTGACCCCCAAAGCGCTAAGGATATTCTCTACGTCGCCTACGCCTCTGAAGAACCCTATATCAGAGACAATCCTAATGCTGAGCCCAATTTTGAATTGCAGTATCGCGATCGCAGTTTTATTCACCCTTTGCATTTTCACTACAACCCAGAAAGTCGCTATGCCCTCTCTAATGGCTATCTCATCGAAATGTCTTATGTCGAAGAACTAGCACCTCTGGAAGATCTAGAACTTAAAGACGTAGAATGGCGCATTGCCTTACCATCAGAAACTGACCGGCAAAAAGTTAAAAAAATTGAAGCTATCGGTCTACCTTTTACTGAGGAAATTCAAGATGGTCAGCGAGTAGCTGTTTTTAAATTTGATGTTCTTAAGCCGGGTGAGCGTCATCTCTTTGGCTGGAAAGCTTTGCTGGAAGTATGGAGTATTAAGTATCGACTGACACCGCGAGATGTAGAGAGTCTAACCGAGCTTCCGGAAGACTTGCAAACTCGCTATCTGGTAGATAATGATAAGTTGGCCATGGATACGGAGATCATTCGCCGTGCAGCTAGTGAAGCGATTGGTCGGGAAACAAATCTATTGCGAAAAATTTACAGCATTCGCAATTACGTCTACGATCGACTCTCGTACCACGTTACGCCTAAAATAGAGACGCCAGATATTGTTTTTGAGAGGGGTATTGGCTCCTGTGGCGAGTATCTGGGCGTGCTACTAGCTCTGGGGCGGCTTAATGGCATTGCTTGTAGAACTATTGGTCGCTATAAGTGTCCTCCCCACCCCGATAAGCTAGGTGTCTCTCTAGAGCCAGATTTTAATCATGTCTGGATGGAATTTTATGTACCAGGATGGGGCTGGTTACCAATGGAATCGAGTGCTGATGATACTCTTGAGGGGGGGCCTTACCCAACCAGGTTTTTCATGGGTCTATCTTGGTATCACGTGGAGATTGGCAAAGGAATTACTTTTGAAAGCCTTAAAAGCGAAGGCGCTCCCGTAGACAAAGAAAAAATTTCTATCGGCGCATTAGCAATTAATCACGTTAAATTTACCATTTTGCAAGAACTAGGTATTGATAATTAGTAATCGACGAAGGGTAGTTGGTGAAAATTGGTTACCCTTGGCTGTAAATCTTGAATCTCTCCTATTTCTGAACACTAGAAACGAATACAGATAATGGAAGTTATCCCAGCAATTGATTTACTTGATGGGCGGTGCGTACGACTCTACCAGGGAGACTATGCACAAGCCCAGGTGTTTAACGACAATCCGACAGAAGTTGCCAAACTTTGGGTTGATCAGGGAGCATCCAGGTTGCATGTTGTTGATCTAGATGGTGCAAAATCTGGCAACCCGGTTAACACTAAGGCAATTGAAGAAATTGTGGAGACAGTATCTGTACCCGTACAGGTAGGGGGGGGATTGCGTAATCACCTGGGTGTTACTCAACTACTCAGTCTTGGTGTTGAGCAAGTTATTCTGGGTACTGTCGCGGTGGAAGAACCATCTTTGGTGAAACATTTATGCGAAGAGTTTCCTGGGAAAATTTTAGTAGGGATTGATGCTCGTCAAGGACGGGTTGCTACTCGCGGCTGGTTAGAAACTTCAGAAGTGACTGCTATAGACCTAGCTGAGCAAATGACCAAAATGGGAGTTGCTGCGATTATCTATACAGATATCCATCGTGATGGTACGCTAGCCGGTCCCAATCTAGAAACTCTCAGAGAGCTGGCTGCTGGTGTCTCGATTCCCGTGATTGCTTCTGGGGGAATCAGTTCCGTTACTGACTTGTTGAGTCTACTAGCTTTACAACCCTTGGGTGTTGGTGGCGTGATTGTCGGTCGTGCTCTTTATACAGGCGATATTTCCCTCAAGGAAGCTATTCAAGCAGTTGGTTCCGGTCGTTGGCAAGATGTTCCTCCAGATACTGGCTTTTCGGCGTTCGCGTAATAGTCATGAAGAGATGGAGGGTAATTCTTCCTCTCTTCATTTTCTTCTTACTCTGTATCCCTAAAAAATCACATTCTTTCGAGAACAGGAATTCCTAGCAAAGATAACCCCAGTTTTATCGTGTGTGCTGTCAGATTGCACAGTACCAACCGTGATGTTCTTGATGGTTCTTCTGCTGGAAGTACAGGACACTTGTCGTAGAATTGGTTAAACTTTTGGCTGAGTTCAAATAAATATTGACAAAGGCGATTGGGCAGCAAATCTTGTTCAAGTTCCTTGAGTACTTCACTCAGTTGTAGTAGGTGCTTCCCTAATACCAACTCTGTATCTTCCTGCAACAGAATCTTCGCCTGAGCTCCTAGTTTCTCGAAATCAATGCCACCTTTCCGGCTAATACCCTGAACTCGTACATAGGCATAAAGCAAGTAAGGTGCTGTATTGCCTTGTAGAGCAAGCATTTTGTCAAAGCTAAAAATGTAATTACTAGTGCGGTTTTGACCTAGATCAGCATACTTAACAGCACTAATGCCAACTACTTGAGCGACGTGTGCTTTAAATTCCTCTGTCTCTTCGCGACCTTCTGTTTCTAGTCTGGTTTCGAGGTCAGCGCGAGCCCTGGCGATCGCTTCATCCAACAAATGCCGCAATCTCACTGTTTCTCCAGAGCGTGTTTTTAATTTCTTGCCATCTTCCCCTTGCACTAAACCGAAGGGAACATGTACTACTTCAACTTTATCTGTTAGCCAACCAGCCCTTCGTGCTACCTGAAATACTTGGGCGAAATGGTTAGCTTGTCCAGCATCGGTGACGTAAATAATTCGGTCTGCGCTGTCCTCCTGAATTCGGTAACGTAGTGCCGCTAAGTCAGTAGTGGCATAGTTGTAACCGCCACTAGATTTTTGGACAATCAAAGGCAGAGGCTCACCTTCTTTGTTGGTAAATCCTTCTAAGAAAACGCACTGAGCACCAGCATCCTCTACTAGCAAGCCTGACTGCTTCAGGTCTTCTACTACACTAGAAAGTAATGGATTATAGAAAGACTCACCCCGTTCTGTCACCTGGATATCCAGCAAGTCGTAAATAGCCTGAAACTCTCGTCTTGATTGCTCGCAGAGTAATTGCCAAGCATGTCTGCTATCTTGTGATCCCCCTTGCAATTTCACAACTTCTTGGCGAGCAATTTCTTGAAACTCCTCATCAGTGTCAAATCGCTGTTTAGCCTGCCGATAAAAAGTGACTAAATCTCCTAAGTTGAGAGCATTAGATGTGGTTAAGGCTTCTGGGTAGGCTTCCCGGAGATAAGCGATCAGCATGCCAAACTGAGTACCCCAATCGCCTACATGATTCAGCCTGAGAACTTCGTAACCCCGAAATTCGAGAATGCGAGCCAGAGAATCCCCAATGATGGTAGAACGCAAGTGTCCGACATGCATCTCTTTGGCAATGTTCGGTGAGGAAAAATCGACAACTACCCGTAACGGTGTCTTGGCTTGTTCTACGCCTAAGTGAGGGTCTGTAGCAATTTCGCTGAGTTTTGCTTCCAAGTATGCTGGTTCCAAGGTCAAATTAATAAACCCTGGTCCGGCAATTGTCGGCGATTGGCAAATGCCACTAACATCCAAATTTTGCAATATTTGCTGAGCGATCGCTCGTGGTGGTTGTCCTAACTGTTTACTCAAAGGCAAAGCAATGTTTGACTGGTAATCTCCAAATTTAGGATTACTAGCGGGTACTACCATCGGATCTATCCCCACTAAATTCGAGCCTAAGGCTGCGGTTAATGCTTGAGTAAATTTAATTCTTAGCTGTTCGATTATAGATTTCATGATGTGAGGTGAATGCACTCAAAGAGTACTTGCTTTGCTTGCCGCCTAGTAGCAGTGTATTTTTACCATGATTTGAGCTTTCAGTAAGCTGACATCTATTTATGGCTACCGTCGACATGGGATGGCATTGGATAATCAGGTGACGAATCGAGGGTAAGGAAAACAAGAGGAAGAGAACCGCCAAAAATCTCCAATCATCCCGTGACTATGCAAATCCTTTGATATTGTGTTCTAGATTCATACTTAAATCTAGCCAAGCTGAGCGAGTTACTGGGGCGCTACTGGAAATAAAATCAACACCAGTTTGGGCCACGGCACGAATTGTTTCCAAGGTAATGTTACCTGATGCCTCGATCTTGACCTGATGGTGATGAGAGCGAATTAGTTCAACGGCTTGGCAAGCTAAATCGAGTGGCATATTGTCCAGCATAATTATGTCTACACAGTTTTCGAGGGCAGTTTCCACTTCATTCAAGGTCGTTGTTTCAACTTCAATGCTTAGGGGGTAGGGAATTTTTCCCCGAATCTGGGCAACTGCTTCGGTAATACCACCGGCAGCTTTGATGTGATTATCCTTAATCATCACCGCATCATCTAATCCCAAACGATGATTTAGTGCTCCTCCTACTTGAGAAGCATATTTTTCTAATAGTCTCAAACCAGGGGTTGTTTTTCTGGTATCTACTAGTCGTGCTGGTAAATCAGAAATTGTCTCGACATACTCGCGAGTAAGTGTAGCAATACCACTGAGGCGCATTGCTAGGTTCAAAGCAACTCTTTCTCCTGTCAGGAGAACATCTAGAGAACCTTGAAGTTGAGCGATAACTTGTCCTGGAGTGCAGGATTCACCTTCTGCAATGGTTGAGATAAAGCTAAAGTTGGAGGCTGATCTATCTACTTGAGTTGCATTGCTCAATAACTGAAAGGCGCGAGCTGCTACTGGTAATCCAGCGACAACTCCTGCTTGCTTGGCTATCCACTGAGCTTTGCCAAAACTCGCCTTGTTGGTGAGTAAGCTTTGAGTAGTGCGGTCTCCTCGACCAATATCTTCTAACAACCAGGTATGCAAGAGCGGATCTAACCCGATCCAAGAGGGCAAAACAGCACTCAGGCTCATAGTAGTAGTCATCTTATTAAAGTTGGTTGTGTTTTCTCAATCTCCAGTATCGATGTTCCACCATGGTGGTAGTAATTTCTTGATTCTGGTCTTTGGGTAATGAGGAGAGATGAATTCAGAAAAGCCCAGAAAGCCTGTCCTCAGAGGTTTTTCAAGATTTTCAAAATATTTTCCCAAAAAAGGTTGACAAGAAAGAGAAAGGAGGATTATATTAGTAAAGCGCTTGAGGGGAAGACAAACGACTCCCAAGCCCCGAACCTAGACAAAGCAATAGTTTGAAAGCTTTAAAAGAGCATTGGCACTCGTCAAGTAAATTGAAAGTGAAAGGGTTAGCCCTGACACTAGCATAAGAGATAACGAGAGAACCAGGAACTAGAAGCGCAAGCAACTGGAACCACAAATTCTCAAAAACAACACGGAGAGTTTGATCCTGGCTCAGGATGAACGCTGGCGGTATGCCTAACACATGCAAGTCGAACGCACCTTTCGGGGTGAGTGGCGGACGGGTGAGTAACGCGTGAGAATCTGCCTTTTGGTCGGGGACAACCACTGGAAACGGTGGCTAATACCGGATGTGCCTACGGGTGAAAGATTTATTGCCAAAAGAGGAGCTCGCGTCTGATTAGCTAGTTGGTGGGGTAAAGGCTTACCAAGGCAGCGATCAGTAGCTGGTCTGAGAGGACGATCAGCCACACTGGGACTGAGACACGGCCCAGACTCCTACGGGAGGCAGCAGTGGGGAATTTTCCGCAATGGGCGAAAGCCTGACGGAGCAATACCGCGTGAGGGAGGAAGGCTCTTGGGTCGTAAACCTCTTTTGTCAGGGAAGAACACAATGACGGTACCTGACGAATCAGCATCGGCTAACTCCGTGCCAGCAGCCGCGGTAATACGGAGGATGCAAGCGTTATCCGGAATTATTGGGCGTAAAGCGTCCGCAGGTGGCTTGTCAAGTCTGCTGTCAAAGACTGGGGCTTAACTCCGGGCAGGCAGTGGAAACTGACAGGCTAGAGTGCAGGAGGGGTAGAGGGAATTCCCGGTGTAGCGGTGAAATGCGTAGATATCGGGAAGAACATCGGTGGCGAAGGCGCTCTACTGGACTGCAACTGACACTCAGGGACGAAAGCTAGGGGAGCGAATGGGATTAGATACCCCAGTAGTCCTAGCCGTAAACGATGGATACTAGGTGTGGCTTGTATCGACCCGAGCCGTGCCGTAGCTAACGCGTTAAGTATCCCGCCTGGGGAGTACGCGCGCAAGCGTGAAACTCAAAGGAATTGACGGGGGCCCGCACAAGCGGTGGAGTATGTGGTTTAATTCGATGCAACGCGAAGAACCTTACCAGGGCTTGACATGTCGCGAATCTCCGGGAAACTGGGGAGTGCCTTCGGGAGCGCGAACACAGGTGGTGCATGGCTGTCGTCAGCTCGTGTCGTGAGATGTTGGGTTAAGTCCCGCAACGAGCGCAACCCTCGTTTTTAGTTGCCAGCACTTCGGGTGGGCACTCTAGAGAGACTGCCGGTGACAAACCGGAGGAAGGTGGGGATGACGTCAAGTCAGCATGCCCCTTACGTCCTGGGCTACACACGTACTACAATGGTAGGGACAGAGGGCAGCGAACTCGCGAGAGTCAGCGAATCCCGTAAACCCTGCCTCAGTTCAGATTGCAGGCTGCAACTCGCCTGCATGAAGGAGGAATCGCTAGTAATCGCAGGTCAGCATACTGCGGTGAATCCGTTCCCGGGCCTTGTACACACCGCCCGTCACACCATGGAAGCTGGCCACGCCCGAAGTCGTTACCCTAACCTTTCGAGGAGGGGGACGCCGAAGGCAGGGTTGGTGACTGGGGTGAAGTCGTAACAAGGTAGCCGTACCGGAAGGTGTGGCTGGATCACCTCCTTTTTAGGGAGACCTAACTAGTCAGCAACTAAACCCAAATGAAGGTAGCTGAACTAGAGATTAAGGTCGGCCGAGTGTCAATCTCAAAGCTTTCAAACTATTAACTGGTTCGGTTGAAACTCTCTTGAGTGATTAACCAACTATTCCCGGTAACATGGGCTATTAGCTCAGGTGGTTAGAGCGCACCCCTGATAAGGGTGAGGTCCCTGGTTCGAGTCCAGGATGGCCCACCTCAACTGGGAGTGATAGAAGTTCTTCTAGCTTTATCAAACGGCAGCTAAGTCAATCATTGAGCTGCTCTCGAACCAAACTTTGGAGCAATTAGAATTCAGCACCTTTACTGAGACGAAAGTTCAGTGGAATGCTGGATGCTAAATCCAGTCAGCACCTTGAAAACTGCATAGCAATTATTGTGGTCAAAATTTCTGTCAAGTGACGCTCTTGCCCTTGAGGCAAGGAAGTTAACTAGAGAAAAGAGACAAACCAATGTGGTCAAGCTACAAAGGGCTAATGGTGGATACCTAGGCACACAGAGGCGATGAAGGACGTAGCAACCGACGATACGCTCCGGGGAGCTGGAAGCAAGCTTTGAGCCGGAGGTTTCCGAATGGGGCAACCCTAAGTACTGCTCAACGAATCCATAAGTGAGCAAGAGCGAACCCAGTGAACTGAAACATCTTAGTAGCTGGAGGAAAAGAAAGCAACAGCGATTCCCTGAGTAGCGGCGAGCGAAACGGGAAGTAGCCTAAACCACCTAGTATTCTAGGTGGGGTCGTGGGACAGCGACACTAGAGACGTGAGGTTAGAGGAAGCAGTTGAATGCTGCACCAGAGGAGGTGAAAGTCCTGTACTCGAAAGCCAAGTTTCTCTTAGCTGTATCCCGAGTAGCACGGGGCACGTGAAATCCCGTGTGAATCCGCGAGGACCACCTCGTAAGGCTAAATACTCCTGTGTGACCGATAGCGAAACAGTACCGCGAGGGAAAGGTGAAAAGAACCCCGGAAGGGGAGTGAAATAGAACCTGAAACCATTAGCCTACAAGCAATGGGAGGACGATTCAACGTCTGACCGTGTGCCTGTTGAAGAATGAGCCGGCGACTTACAGGTCGTGGCAGGTTAAGGCGAAAATGCCGCAGCCAAAGCGAAAGCGAGTCCGAATAGGGCGTAATGTCACGGTTTGTAGACCCGAACCCGGGTGATCTAACCATGTCCAGGATGAAGCTTGGGTAACACCAAGTGGAGGTCCGCACCGACCGATGTTGAAAAATCGGCGGATGAGGTGTGGTTAGGGGTGAAATGCCAATCGAACTCGGAGCTAGCTGGTTCTCCCCGAAATGTGTTTAGGCGCAGCGGTTGAGATTAAAGCCTGGGGGTAAAGCACTGTTTCGGTGCGGGCTGCGAGAGCGGTACCAAATCGAGACAAACTCAGAATACCAGGTGTACACTCAACTAGTGAGACGGTGGGGGATAAGCTTCATCGTCGAAAGGGAAACAGCCCAGACCACCAGCTAAGGCCCCCAAATGATCACTAAGTGATTAAGGAGGTGGGAGTGCAAAGACAACCAGGAGGTTTGCCTAGAAGCAGCCATCCTTAAAAGAGTGCGTAATAGCTCACTGGTCAAGCGCTCCTGCGCCGAAAATGAACGGGGCTAAGTGATCTGCCGAAGCTGTGGGATAGAAATTCTATCGGTAGGGGAGCGTTCCGTTGGGGGTGAAGCACTAGCGGCAAGCAGGTGTGGACGCAACGGAAGTGAGAATGTCGGCTTGAGTAGCGCAAACATTGGTGAGAATCCAATGCCCCGAAACCCCAAGGGTTCCTCCGGAAGGCTCGTCCGCGGAGGGTTAGTCAGGACCTAAGGCGAGGCCGAAAGGCGTAGTCGATGGCGAACCGGTTAACATTCCCGTACCGTTGAGGGTTGGTGCAGGGGGACGGAGAAGGCTAAACCAGCCGGCGATTGGTAGTGCCGGTTGAAGCATCCGAGGTGAAGAGGGGCGGCGAAAACGCCCTGAGCTGAGGTGCGAGTACGAGGTGCTACGGCACCGAAGTGGTTGATGTCATGCTTCCTAGAAAAGCCCTAAACACCATAAACCTTCAATGCCTGTACCCGAAACCGACACAGGTGGGGGAGTAGAGTATACTAAGGGGCGCGAGATAACTCTCTCTAAGGAACTCGGCAAAATGGCCCCGTAACTTCGGGAGAAGGGGTGCCCACGCGAGTGGGTCGCAGTGAAGAGATCCAGGCGACTGTTTACCAAAAACACAGGTCTCCGCTAAGTCGCAAGACGATGTATGGGGGCTGACGCCTGCCCAGTGCCGGAAGGTTAAGGAAGTCGGTTAGGGGTAACCCGAAGCTGGCGACTGAAGCCCCGGTGAACGGCGGCCGTAACTATAACGGTCCTAAGGTAGCGAAATTCCTTGTCGGGTAAGTTCCGACCCGCACGAAAGGCGTAACGATCTGGATACTGTCTCGGAGAGAGGCTCGGCGAAATAGGAATGTCTGTGAAGATACGGACTACCTGCACTTGGACAGAAAGACCCTATGAAGCTTTACTGTAGCCTGGAATTGGCTCCGGGCTTCGCTTGCGCAGGATAGGTGGGAGGCGTTGAACATACCCTTGTGGGGGTATGGGAGCCATCGGTGAGATACCACTCTGGCGAAGCTAGGATTCTAACCTTGACCCGTAAGCCGGGTGAGGAACAGTTTCAGGTGGGCAGTTTGACTGGGGCGGTCGCCTCCTAAAAGGTAACGGAGGCGCGCAAAGGTTCCCTCAGGCTGGTTGGAAATCAGCCGTAGAGTGTAAAGGCACAAGGGAGCTTGACTGCGAGACCAACAAGTCGAGCAGGGACGAAAGTCGGCCTTAGTGATCCGACGGCACTGAGTGGAAGGGCCGTCGCTCAACGGATAAAAGTTACTCTAGGGATAACAGGCTGATCTCCCCCAAGAGTCCATATCGACGGGGAGGTTTGGCACCTCGATGTCGGCTCATCGCAACCTGGGGCGGAAGTACGTCCCAAGGGTTGGGCTGTTCGCCCATTAAAGCGGTACGTGAGCTGGGTTCAGAACGTCGTGAGACAGTTCGGTCCATATCCGGTGCAGGCGCAAGAGCATTGAGAGGAGCCCTCCTTAGTACGAGAGGACCGGGAGGGACGCACCGCTGGTGTACCAGTTATCGTGCCAACGGTAGACGCTGGGTAGCCAAGTGCGGAGTGGATAACTGCTGAAAGCATCTAAGTAGGAAGCCCACCTCAAGATGAGTGCTCTCACCACGTTAAGTGGGTAAGGTCACAGGAAGAACACCTGTTAATAGGCGCTAGGTGGAAGTCCAGTAATGGATGCAGCCAAGGCGTGCTAACCGACCGAGGGCTTGACCTCATGGTTTGTTTGATGAAACCACAACTTTAATTAATTGCTATGCAGTCTTGAGGGTGATTACACCATCCTGGTGCTTAAGGCGTGATGGCCCCACTCCGACCCTTCCCGAACTCGGTTGTGAAACGTTACTGCGGCGAAGATACTTTGGGGGTAGCCCCACGGGAAAATAGCTCAGTGCCAGGTCGATTTTACGAAAAACCCCCTTTCCTTACAGAAGGGGGGTTTTTTGTTTTGATTTATTTGCTAAATAAAACTCTTCCGATTTGCTATTTAAGCCCAATAATCTATCTCCATGACAGTTGCTGTTGTCACGCTCAAGAATACGGAAAATCAACAAGATTTAATTATTACTAGACCTAAGTCTGGACTATGTTTGCAGGGAAGTCTCAGGGTACCAGGAGATAAATCCATTTCCCACCGTGCTTTAATGTTAGGCGGGCTTGCTCAGGGAGAAACAATTATTGAGGGATTGCTCTTAGGAGAAGATCCACGCAGCACAGCTAGCTGTTTTCGGCAAATGGGCGCAGATATATCTCCACTGAATACAGAACAAGTAATAGTCAAGGGGATAGGATTAGGGCAATTACAAGAACCACCGGATATATTGAACGCAGGTAACTCTGGTACTACTATGCGTCTGATGCTGGGGCTTCTGGCGTCTCATCCAGGAAGATTTTTTACAGTAACAGGTGACAGTTCTCTGCGAACTCGTCCTATGTCCCGGGTTGTCAAACCACTACAACAAATGGGGGCAAAAATTTGGGGACGTAAGGAGGCTTCACTAGCACCATTAGCAATTCAAGGGTCTGTACTACAACCTATACGCTATTATTCTCCAATCGCCTCAGCCCAAGTTAAATCCTGTGTCCTTCTCGCCGGTTTAATGATAGAGGGAAAAACCACAGTAACCGAGCCAGCGCTCTCCCGCGATCATAGTGAGCGGATGCTGCGAGCTTTTGGGGCAAAACTTAGCATTGATCCAGAAACAAATAGCGTGACAATAGAAGGTATGCCTACCCTTTTCGGGCAGAAAGTAGTTGTTCCCGGTGATATCAGTTCGGCAGCATTCTGGTTGGTAGCAGGTACTATTGTGCCTGATTCAGAATTACTGATTGAAAATGTCGGCGTCAATCCTACCCGCACAGGTGTCTTAGAAGCTCTATCGATGATGGGAGCTGATATTCAACTGGAAAACCAACGGTTAGTAGCTGGGGAGCCAGTAGCCGACTTGCGGGTGCGCCACGGACAGCTAAAAGGATGCGAAATTGCTGGGGATTTGATTCCCCGCCTGATTGATGAAATTCCGATCTTGGCAGTAGCTGCGGTATTTGCTCAAGGAAAGACAGTAATTCGAGATGCAGCAGAACTGCGAGTTAAGGAAAGCGATCGCCTTGCTGTGATGGCGTCTCAGTTGAACCGGATGGGAGCTAAAGTACAAGAACTGCCGGATGGTTTGGAAATTACCGGCGGCACTCCTTTACAAAGTAACGAAGTTGATAGTTATACTGATCATCGGATTGCCATGAGTATGGCGATCGCTGCTCTCAGCGCCACAGGTACCACTACTATCCATGGTGCCCAAGCAGCTGCAGTCTCCTATCCTGACTTTACTACTACTTTGCAAAGACTCTGTGAGTTATAAGTTCTGCTAGCTATCATTTTTCAAGAGGCTGGCGAAATCATCCTCATTGAGTCCTTGCTGTGGCATCATGGCTAGATGCCTCACAAGCAACCTGGAAGTTTATGCGAGTCGTTGATTGGCTGATTGTTTTACTCTACCTACTCTTGTCGATGGGATTGGGGGTTTACCTCTCCCGCAAGGCGTCAGGGAGTCTAGTCGATTTTTTTGTTTCGGGGCGATCGCTTCCTTGGTGGCTAGCAGGCACTAGTATGGCTGCCACTACATTTTCTATCGATACTCCCCTCTACATTGCTGGCGTTGTTGCTAATCGAGGGATTGCTGGTAACTGGGAATGGTGGAGTTTTGGCATTGCACATATAGTGATGATCTATATTTTCGCAAGGCTGTGGCGACGCTCAAAGATTGTCACTGACGCCGAACTAACAGAGATGCGCTATGGTGGCTCTGTGGCAGCGCTGTTGCGAGGAACTAAGGCATTTTTATTTGCTGTACCCATTAACTGTATTGGCATTGGTTACGCCATGCTAGCAATGGTCAAAGTAGTTGATGCCCTGGAGTTGTGGCAAAGCTTGGGTATCCAGCCAGGAGAAAGCCTGAAAATCTGGAGCGTTGTCGGCGTCAGTTTACTAGTCTTAATTTATGCCAGCTTTGCCGGTTTGTGGGGCGTTGTTACCACGGACTTCTTCCAGTTTTTTTTAGCCCTTTTCGGAGCGATTGTCGTAGCCATTGCTGCCGTTAGCCATGTCGGTGGTATTCATGTTCTGGTTCCAGCAGTACAGCAAGCAACCCAACAGGATGTTTTATCCTTTTTTCCCTTGACCATTAATTCAGGGTGGCTGGACTGGAGCGAAACCGCTGGTATCACCGCCAGCACATTTTCTGCCTACATCTTTCTCCAGTGGTGGGCATTTCGTCGCAGTGATGGCGGGGGTGAATTCGTGCAACGGCTTGCCGCATCGAAAGACGAAGCAGAAGCCGAAAAAGCTGCCTGGTTATTCAATCTCCTCCATTACGTAGTGCGCACCTGGCCCTGGATACTCGTAGCACTGGTGGCAATTGTAGTTTATCCAGATTTATCAGACCGAGAATTGGGTTATCCCAAACTAATGCTCGATTTTTTACCGCCAGTAATGCTGGGATTGGTAGTGACTTCCCTGCTAGCAGCATTTATGAGTACAGTATCCACTTCCATCAACTGGGGAGCCTCCTATTTAACCAATGATCTCTACCTGCGCTTCATTAAACCCGATGCACAACAGTCAGAACTGGTGCTAGCAGGACGTATTGCCTCGGTAATTGTCACAGTAGTAGGAGCAATGGCTGCTTTCTTTGCCGAAGATGTGGCTACCGTCTTCCGGTTAGTAATTGCTATTGGTACTGGCCCCGGCTTAGTACTGATTCTACGTTGGTTTTGGTGGCGCATCAATGCCGCAGCGGAACTGACAGCAATGGTAAGCGGCTTCGTCATCGGTTTAACAACTAGTGTTGTGCCACTGCTAAAGATTGACGACTTCGGCTTGCGCCTGCTGGTTACAGCAGGGATTACCAGCGTTGCCTGGATTACGGTAATGTTTCTCACACCGCCAGAATCAGATGCCAAGCTAGATGAATTTTATCAGCAGGTGCGTCCCTCTGGTTGGGGGTGGCAGCGTCAGCGTGAGCGCACAGGTTTAGCACCAGCCCAAGATTTGGGCAAGGACATCAAAATGGTTCTGGCTTCGATTTTGCTCCTTTTTGGAACCATGTTTGCCATTGGTGGCTTTTTGTTGCTTCAGCCGCTAACTGGTTGGGTATCGCTGATAACCGCTGTTGTTGGCTGGATGTTGCTGCGCCAAATTAGCAAAGTTAAGCCGTTGCCAATGCCCAGGCCCGGTCTGGACGACGAGTAATAATAAAAGAGTAACTTGTCAGATTTTATCCAAATAGCATGGCATTTAGCTATGTATTGACTCTAAATGAATAAATCAGCTATTAGCTTACTAATATTCCTCGTAATTGCAATTTTTTTGACCGGGTTTTTACAGTCAAGATTTGCGACTTGTCAGAAGCGAGGGCAAAAGAATCTCAACTGTGTTCTTCAATTAAAATAAAAACAAAAGTATACCTTAGCAAAATCAACAGCCCACGCCTTTACCATGACACTCTTTCGTCAATATATTGCGCCCTTTCTCATCGTACTAGTCTTTTTGGTAGCCTTACTAGCAGTAAGTTCTCGCATCTTTTTGCCTAACGATCTGGCAGCACCAGCACCAATAGAGGACACAGATGCCGCTAACTTCCAGCAAACACCAAGGAATCCAGCGATCAGTTCCTCCCTAGTTAATCAGCCAGCCAGTACCTTAGCCCATTAATCCGTGACTGCTGTTGTCCAATCAACTATTACCAGGCTATAAGCTGCGAACCGGTTCCAGAGAAGAACGGGAAACCTTAGTAAAGTTCATTAAGTTGAGCTACCGAGAACTATTCCCCGAACAAGATGATTTCTCCCATTTAACGGAGACAGTGAGGAAGTATTTTTCTCTGGAAACGCCTCTGTGGTGGGTAGATTTATTCAATGCAGCAGTTTCCCCGCCTGGGCAGATTTTTCCGACAGACTCTCCTTCAAAACTAGATCAAGCAATCGCTTGTCTCTGGATGGGGAACGCCGTTGATCAAGTAAAAGGCGATCGTCATGCCCATATTTTTCTACTTTATGTAATGCCAGAACACCGCCGTCGTGGCATTGGTTCAGCCCTAATGCGCCATGCCGAGCATTGGGCAAGTTCCAGAGGCGATCACCAAATCGGACTGCAAGTTTTTGGCACTAACCAAGCAGCTCTGAATCTTTATTTTCAGCTAGGCTACCAAACTAAATCATTCTGGATGGCGAAACCGCTAGATCCTCAACCCATTGACTAAGCAAAGGTGCTTAGGAAACCTGCATCTATAGTACTATCCATAGTACAAAGTCTAACTCGCTATTTTCGTATTCTCTAAATTAACTAACGCGGGAAGAGACAGATGCAATTGAGTTGGATAAACTCCTTGAGCAGGTATGTACACTTATGTATAGTAACGACGATTTGAGCGTACTCGACACAACAGATGATCTAGAAAGCCCTCTGGATCGCCTAGAGCCAGTTGATGCCGAGTCAGAAACTCCCAAGCCAGATCCAGAGGTGATGTTAGCCATGCTAAGCTCACCAGAAACACCGCAACGGATGTTGGCAGCAAGGGCTTTTTGTGAACTTAAGGATGAACGGGCAATTCCGCTGCTGATTAACCTCTTGGAAGATGTTTGTCCCTTAGTAAGGGTAAGTGCGGCTTATGCTCTGGGGCGCAATCCGAGTCCCACTGCTGTAGAGCCTTTAATTAACCAGCTCAACTGCGATTTTAACGGTTATGTACGTAAAGGTGCTGTCTGGGCCTTGGGAAACTGTCGCGATCGCCGTGCTTTGCCCTCTCTAATTGATGCCCTCAAAAATGAGATCTCAGCAGTACGCTTATGGGCTGCCAGTTCTTTAGCGCAAATGGCCGAGTTGGATTATGAAGAAATTGTGGCATCGATTCCACCGCTAATTACTGCTCTCAAGCAAGAACCATTGGCAGCAGTGAGGAGTAACTGTGCTTGGTCGCTGGGGCAATTGTGCCGGGAAATGCCTTCTAATGCTATCTATGCTGGGGCTGTGGATGGCTTGATAGAAGCTTTTGCTGAAGACGAAGATTTAGGGGTTCGGGAAGATGCGAAAGCCGCGCTTTTGAAATTAGGTGACCCTCGTGCCCTTCAATTGATTGAAACATTAGAACTCGAAGGATTTGTGTAAAAAATTACGGCTAGGCGGCGTATAAAACTTACGTATTTCTCCGCCGCTGAGTGTAAATTCTTAACCTGGAAAGCGGTAGGGCAAAATGGGATTTCCTCCTTGTCCTTGAATATGTTCAAGAATAAAGTCGCCGAAAATCTTAAAAAGAATGCCCTGGATCCTGCATCTCTGCCAAAGATTTCCAGCCAGCTTGCCACAGGGAATAGTCTTTAAGCTGTTGAGCATTAAGCCAAAAACGGACGTTAGGGTCACAGGAAGCCACCATTTCCGCAAACACCCACTTGCCCTGATTCTTGCGATTAGCTACCTGAAAATGCCTCCAGCCCCAGGTTTTCTGCTTAGCTGTCCATTTTGAACCAATAAGATAAGGAAATTTCTGCTTTTTCGGCATTTTTTTAGATTACGATACTCTCTTGGGTCTTGCCAAAAAGCGTGCGGCGATTACACCACCAAGAAAGCCAAATAAATGTCCTTCCCAAGAAACACCCGATTGTGTAGGCAAAATTCCCCAAATTGCTCCACCATACAAGACGCCGACGACTAGCGAGAGAATCATCGAGGGCAGGTTTCGCTCAAAGTAGCCCCGGAGAAGCAAAAAACCCAGGTAGCCAAAGATTAGAATACTAGCACCAATATGAATCGAGCCAGTTGCCCCAAATAGCCAAACACCCATGCCACCAACCAGCATGGTAATTGCCGTTACGACGAAAAAATCGCTAGTTTCTTGCAACATGACCAGCCAACCCAAGGTCACAAAGGGAATAGTATTAGCAATCAAGTGAGTTAAATTGCCGTGCAAAAAAGGAGCAAATAATATACCCCGTAGTCCAATTTCCTGGCGTGGAATGATACCGTACAAATCCAGTTGATGTCTTAAAACGGTTGCATCTAACAGCTCTAAAATCCACATGATGGCAACTAATCCACCTAAGATAAAGAACTGGCTTGTCAATTCCTTGGCGAGCGCTTTTGTTTCCTGGCTGCTCATGACTCTAGTTTCGGATTAAGGCTTTCGATACTTCTTTAGACTAACAGCTTCAAGACAGATTCTCGATCGCCACTGGCTCTATAGCATCAGGCAACTCAAAGCCAAACACCTGCGAGTAAAAGTACAACTCCCCTTCCAGAGTTCTTTTAATATTCTCGGCGCGGCGAAACCCGTGCTGTTCCCCCTCATAAGTAACATAAGCCACCGGCAACCCTTTCTGCTTCAAGGCTTCAACCATCATCTTGGCTTGGTTGGGGGGTACAACCTCATCTTCGAGTCCCTGAAAGAAAATCACCGGACAGGAGAGTTTTTCTGTGAAATGAATTGGCGATCGCGCCTGATAAAGGTCTTGGCGTTCCGGATAAGGGCCAATTAACCCGTCCAAGTAGCGGGATTCAAATTTATGAGTCTCCTTCGCCAATACCTCTAAATCGCTGACACCATAGTAACTAGCGCCCGCCTTAAACACATCTCGGAAGGTCAGGGCTGCTAACGTTGTATAGCCACCAGCACTGCCACCCGCGATCGCCAATCGTTGACTATCGACCTCTCCCTGCTGGGCTAGGTACTTAGCACCATTAGCACAGTCATCCACATCCACAATGCCCCATTTGTCTTGGAGACGCTGGCGATATTCTCGTCCGTAGCCTGTGCTACCACCATAGTTAACATCCAGAAAGGCAAAGCCGCGACTTGTCCAAAACTGAATTTTTAAATTAAAACTACTAGATGTTGAGGCTGTTGGACCACCGTGACTTTTAACGATTAACGGCGGCTTTTCTCCGGTTGGTGCAGCATAGTCTTTGTTTTGGGGTGGATAGAAAAAACCGTAAGCAGTTAATCCCTCTTCCGTAGGGAAAGCGATCGTCTGAGGCTTTGAGAGATAGCCGTCATCAATCTCTAGTTGGCTTGAGCGTCGCAACTCATTAATCGCACCATTTATCAAGTCTAACCGTACCACAGCCGTCGGTTCGGTGGCTGACCCACCTAGGAATACAGCCTGACCCCTTGCCACATGCAGCGAAGAAATACTCGTATAAGGCGTCTCAATTACCTCTAACTGTTTCCTCTGCCGGTCGAAACTTGCCAGGTAAGAGATGCCCTCCTGGCTGTAGGTACAAATGAGGCGATTGGCTGACTCAAAACCGTAAGTAGACATACCGAAAACCCACTGAGGAAGCCCAAACTCAGCTTCCATTAAACACAGTGGCCTAATTTCGCGGTCATGCCAACTATAGAGATTCCACCAACCAGTGCGGTCAGAGACAAAGTGCAGTACGCCGTCCGGTGACCACTCTGGCTGAAAAACCGACTCATTGACACCACCAGCAACACACTCAGCTTGACCTAAAGTACCATCTTCTTCAAACTGAGCTACCCATAATTGAGTACTATCCCAAGGCATATTAGGATGGTTCCAGCTTAACCACGCCAGCTTGGAGTGATCAGGACTAAGGCGCGGCGAGGAGTAAAAGTCACACCCAGAGGCAATTATTTGAACATCTTTGCCCTGCTTTAAGTTAATACTAATTAAGGTGTTAACTGGCTCATGACCACCACCAGTGTGGTCTTCCCGCACACCAATAATACGTCCTTGGTGAGAGTCAATCACAGCATCTGCGTAGCGTAGCGCCGCTTCTGGTGTCAGTGCTTCTGGTGTCGATGAGTCAGTTTGCTGATAGAGACGTTGGTCAGCAAAGTTAGAGAAGTAAATTGTCCCATCTTTAACCGTAACAGCACCGCCACCGTACTCGTGAACACGGGTACGAACATTAAAAGGGGATGGAGTTACATCAGCAATCTTGCCGTCTGGAGTCCATCGCACAATGACATTCCGCCCCGCTTCAGCAGGCCGCCCTTCAATCCAGTAGATGTCTTCGCCATCAAGGGCGATACTTCCTAGCCCAATTGTCCCAGCGACAATCAGGTCTGCCGTTATGGGCGATTTCCAGGAACCATAAGGTGCAGTTTGGACTTGAGTCATCGGCGATTTTTCGTTGTAAAAGGCACTACTGAGACTTACTGACAAGACTACTACAGATTAAGACAAGCATTAACGCCACAGCCTAATACCCACCCTAATTTTTTTGATGAGACTGATGAGACTTGAGGTTACTTAATTAATTTAACCCTTGTCTCAATTTTCAATTAACCATTTTCTCGCACGGCGATAAAATATCTATTTTTTTTACGATTAGATGAATTACTACTAAAAATATTTTAATTTTAAAGAATGGGGTGTGAAGAAAACTACAATAATTTCCGTCTCTTCAACTAATCTGAGCAGACCACCTCGTCTGGAGACAAAAATCATGGTAAAAGTAGAGGCACTGGAATGCCCGAAGTGTCACAAAAATTCATTAGTCCGTTGTGAACACAGCGAGCATGATCTTTTTAAATGTGTAAACTGTGGCTACCGTCGCGACCTTACTAATGAATCAGATTCACGCCCAGATGATCCGTTACTTTTCTGGGTTATTCTAGTTTCTGCATTCTTTCTCGTTTTTGCTTTGTTGTTTCCATAACATCACATCAAAAAAGAGCAAGCAGTCTTTGATAGCAGTCCCCAACCTACACGAATAGTCATTTGTCAGATGGCATTTTGAGGTTGCTGAGGACATAAATAATTGGTCAGTTGTGCCAGCAAATAGTTTGTCTCTAGGGGCAAACTATTTGCTGGAGAAGTCGCGCTTCAAACGGAATCTTAAGCGGCCAAAGATAATCAAGGAAGCCAAGTTATAAGACTTCCGCTTCCTGCTCGAGCTAACTTGACTTTCCTGTTTTTTTGATAGAGCAAATAGCTTGGGGATTAACCCTAGGCATTGCTTTGCCGTTCTCCGAGTTTTGCCCTAATGGTTTCAATCCGTTTACGGTTCACTCCTAAATCGGACTTTCCCAGACGCGAAGCCGAGCGAACGTTGATTACATTAGCGCCTTCATCGACTAAAAATTCTACATCATCGACGAATCCCATTAGCTTACTCTGGAATTCTGCATAGAGGTAATAATCGGTGTCTACGATAATTTTCGTTTTCTCCATCTCCTGAACTATTTGTTTGAGGTTAGCCATTGCCTCTTGAGAGGTTGAACTATACTTCAAAGGCTCAATAGCATGCTCTGCATCTTGAGCTTGACTATTGACGCAATTAGGTGAACTAGGACAGGGCGCTAATTGTCCCGAAGACTGAACACCGACATTAGTTGGTCTTGTTCCAGCAAACATTGTAGATTCTCCTGAAAAGGCTAGGTTCGCTCCTATCCCGCAGACAGCAACCAATACTAATGCTATAAAAACAATTAGTGCTGACCTGAAGGGTGATCGTTTCGGAAGCTCTACACTCATTTTGCTTAATAATGTACTTTCTTGTCAGTTCTACGAGCTTACCATTGACCTTGTCTCTGACTAGAGAGGCTCGAAAACCATTCGAGGAGCAAGTATTTGCCCATCTTCGGAATTAACGAGCTGACCAATACCCAAAAAAAGGTCGCCTTCCTGGTAAACTTGCAGGGCTTGTGTAGAACTACCAAAAGAGTCCTCTTGCCATGGAAGACGCTGTCCCTGACGCCATCTGGTGGCAGCTAAGGCAGGTAAGTAAATAGCTGGTAGATGCTGGAGTGCTGCTGCTGGCAGTATAGGGTTAAACTGACCGGAGAGCAGTTTTGTTTCTAATGTCTCAAAAGTGAGACTATCTGAGAGCTGAAAACCGCAGCTTTGGGTACGCATTAGGGACGCCAGTACACCACCAGTCTTCAGGTACTCCCCTAAGTCACGAGCGATGGAGCGAATATAAGTCCCCGAACCACAAGCAATTTCCACCTCTACTTCGGGAAACTCTCCTGGTTGCCAAGCCAACACCTTAATCTGGTAAATTTCTACCGTACGCTCTGGCACTTCAACAGCTTTACCTGCTCTAGCTAAATCATAGAGGCGTTGACCCTTTACTTGAATTGCACTGTAAATCGGCGGTACTTGCTGAATCGTACCCTCAAACTTGCTGAGTAAGGGCAAGACATTCTCCAAGGTCAAGCCACTGGCTGATTCTATAACAATAACTTCTCCTTGCAAGTCGTCCGTTGTTGTCCTCACACCCAGCCGTATCTTTGCTCGGTATGCCTTATCCTGCTGCAAATACTGCAATAGCCTGGTTGCCCTACCCAAGGCTATTGGTAAGACGCCAGTGGCTGCCGGATCTAATGTGCCTGCATGACCAACTCGCTTGATTTTCAAAAGACGCCGCACCCTTGCGACACAGTCGTGGGAGGTCAATCCCTCTGGCTTATTTAAATTCAAAAAGCCTTGCATCGCAGTTATACTCCTAGCTCATTTTGCCAAATGTTTACTTCTTATTTCTACAAAGGTCTAGTTTCCTAATTTGGCGCTTCCAACAACTGCTTCGGTGTCAAAGATTCCAGTAAACTCAAGGGTATCGGCTCTTGAGAGAGAAATTGGGCGTAGGAAGCGTTTAAGTAACTTTCGTATTCTGGCTCTCCGGCAATATACGTTTGAAAAAATGCTAAGCTTAGTGCCTTCATATATTCCTGAGCAATTCTTGGATCAGGCCCAATAGCTTCCGGAGGCAACGGTATCGCACCGCTTTCTTCTGTCAGAGTAGAAAAGTGTGTTCCTTTTTTGAGTAGAACTAGATATTTTTCTGGGGTTGTCAGCCAGGTAAAGGGTTGAATCTGTTCCGGCAGAGCTGGTGCTACAGTATCATCACTGCCAGCCACTAGCATTACTGGCATGGCAATCTCGCTCAGCTGTGTCTTGCCAAAGACAGTGCTGTCAATCGGATTGATGGCGATGATACTCTTAACTCGTTCGTCACTGAGCTGATGATCCAATGGTGGCAACCTTAAAGCAATACACTGCAGCAATAGCGACAAATTAAAAGAATTATTTAAAGACGCACAATCTTGCTGAAGTTGCTCAAAATTAATCGCTGCACCCGCCAAAGCTAAAGCAGTGTAGCCTCCAAAGGACTGACCGAGTACACCTACCTGTTTAAGATTAAGCTGTTCTCCAAAAGAACGCTCTAGTTGATCAAGCAAAAACTTAATATCAGCAGGTCGGTTAATTAATTCAGTTGGGGGAGTCACCTCACTGGCAAGACCATTAAATAAAGCTTTTACTTGCTCAGAATTACTCCCTGGATGCTCTGGAACAGCTACAGCAAATCCGTAAGAGGCTAAATGTTTAGCTAAATAGGCAAAGGTTTGACGGTTGGAACCCAGTCCGTGGGAAATTACAACCACTGGTGCTAAGTTTCTCCGAGCTTCTCCTAGTAAACTATTGGGACGCTCTGGTAAATATAAATCAGCGTTGAATTTTCTACCACGAGCAGTGTCATTGAGTGTCATCGTTTGCTTCGAGTAGCTTACTGAACCTGCTTGCCGCAAGTCAGGCAGTTCAGAGAAACCCGTGGGATCTTCAGCTATGGCGAGGATTGGTCTCATAACCGACTTAGAAGCCGACTGATAAATAGAGGCCTGGCTTCGAGATTCCCTTTCAACTGCTGCGATCGCATTTTCTGTTTGCCTAATCAGGCTTGAGAGTTCGTCAATAATATCGAAGGCGCGCCCTGAGTTAATCCGAATGCCGTAGGTGGGAAACTCCCGTAGTACATTTAACAGTGTCAAACCTTGGGGGTAAGCCGCAGCCTTAATCAGCGCTGCCCGAATTGCATAAAAGCCCGGTTGACCGGCTTTAGTTTCGATGACCTGACCTACCCGTTCTAAGATCACTTCTCCTTGGGGCGAATAGAGAAATTGAGCAATTGTCACTGGTGTCACATCGACAGGAGTGATCAAAGCCTGGCGCAGCTGATCGAGCTGTTGCGGGTCTACGTAATTTGCATAAAAATCTAGTTCTGGTTCAATTTTGCCTTCAGTGGCATAAACTTCAAGAGCAGCGATCGACAAAGAAAACTCCAAAGGGCCAAAATTCACATAAACCTTTTCGGCTCCCTGAGCTGGAGTTGTGATCCAGGCTGGGGTGAGCAGCACTCCCAAATTCAATAGGGCAATTCCTAGGCTAGTAGATATCCGCCCTACTCTGAAGTCCCAGATTCGCAGTTTTCCCTCCGAGTCGCGCCCTTCGAGATGACGAGCGACTAATCCGAAACTAGACTGGTCTAGCGCTGGAGTGCTGTTCATATTGTTAATTGCAGTTTAATTATTAATAGCCAATTTTGCCAATAAAAAGGTTGATAATTATTCAAAACAATCTTGACAATTTATTGCTTTTCTACTAGCTAAATTCTGATAAGTTTTTAAAACAGTACTTCTTGAAAATAACTAGGTAGTTCTAAAAGTCTCATATCCGGAAAAGATTGTACTTTGTTATCTTGTTGATTGTCTGTATAGAACAGGCGATTATAGCTCAATTTAGTCATCGGGGAAAAAACGTGAAAGTATTAAAAGGGCGAGACCTGCTGAGTTTGGCAGACCTCAGTACCGAAGAAATTCAACAACTGTTGCAGTTGGCAACTCAGTTGAAAGCAGGTCAGGTGCATCTGCATTGCAACAAGAGATTGGGGCTGTTGTTCTATAAGGCTTCTACACGAACAAGGGTAAGCTTTTCGGTTGCCATGTACCAATTAGGTGGTCAGGTGATTGACTTGAATCCCAATGTTACCCAGGTAGGTAGAGGGGAACCTGTAATAGACACAGCACGGGTCTTGGATCGCTATCTGGACATTTTGGCAATTCGCACTTTTGACCAGAATCAGCTAGAAACTTTTGCCGAATATGCTCAGATTCCGATCATCAATGCCCTCACTGATTTAGAACATCCTTGTCAGGTTTTGGCAGATTTTTTGACTGTTGAAGAAAATTTTGGCTCTCTTGCTGGTTTAACTTTAACTTACCTCGGAGATGGTAATAATGTGGCTCATTCGCTGCTGTTGGGATGCGCCCTCATGGGGATGAATATCAGAGTTGCCACACCATTAGCTTATCAACCAGATCCTAGAATTGTAGAGCGGGCTAAGCAAATTACTGCTGGTAGAACGGAAGTGATGCTTACCGATGACCCAATTGCCGCCGTTAAAGATGCTCATGTCCTTTACACTGATGTTTGGGCAAGTATGGGTCAGGAAGATTCGGCTTCGACTCGCATTCCAGTTTTTCAGCCTTATCAGGTAAATGAACAACTTTTAACTAATGCTGACTCGGAAGCAATTGTATTGCATTGTTTGCCGGCTCATCGGGGGGAAGAGATTACAAATGAGGTAATGGAAGGAGCGCGATCGCGTATTTGGGATCAGGCAGAAAACCGAATGCACGCCCAAAAAGCCCTATTGGTTAGTCTTTTAGGAACAGATTAAATAGCCGAAAGGGCAGGTAGAAAATTGGGCGTTGCACAATCAGGGGATGATTAAGGGACTAGGGGAACTAGGAGGACAAGGGATTGCTGAAAATCCCTAACCATCCTGCAACTATGCAACGCCGAAAATTTATTGCTACTGGACAAATAAGGAGTTTTAGTAGTACGAATGTTCTAGATAGATCAGCATTCAGTACATAGAAGTAGGGGCAAGTTTACTTACATCTAGGCAGTACAGCTTAATTGTCGAAAAACTCGCCTCTATAACTGGAAGCTTCAAACTACTTATTGCCTCCTGTAGAAATATGGAACCCCTAACTAAAGCCCAACAAGAACTTTATGATTGGCTGGTCGATTATATTCACATCTCAAAACACGCTCCTTCAATTCGGCAAATGATGCGAGCGATGAATCTGCGCTCACCAGCACCAATTCAGAGTCGCTTGGAACATTTGCGAGCGAAGGGATACATTGACTGGATAGAAGGAAAGGCGCGGACAATAAGAATTTTGGGTACTCCGACTATGGGAGTACCAGTACTAGGTGCAATCATGGCTGGTGGTCTTGTGGAACCCTTTACCGACGAAGTTGAGCAGCTAGATTTGTCTAACTTCTTCTCTCAACCTGGTAACTTTGCTCTGCGGGTAGTCGGAGATAGCATGATTGAAGACCTAATTACTGAAGGGGATGTGGTAATTATGAAACCAGTCTCTGATCCAGAGCAACTCAAAAATGGTCTGATTGTGGCAGCACGAGTCGAAGGATACGGCACTACTTTGAAACGCTTCTATCGTGACGGTGAGCACGTCACGCTCAAACCCGCTAACTCTAACTATCATCCTATAGAAGTCATGGCGAACAATGTACAAGTGCAGGGGGTACTGGTGGGTGTTTGGCGTGGTTATGAACCTACTCTACAAGCCCTGACTAGACATTAGAATTGTGGGTTGAATGAAAGTGTCATAGATGGTTGCTGAGGGTAGCTAACAAAAATTACCGGCTCAGTTTAGTAGAGACGTTGCCGGCAATGTCTCTACTCTTGTTTAAGATATGTAAAATGCAGCAATAAAACTTGTCTTGATAGCTTGGAGAACGCAGGAGGAATTTAGGTATTTTATCTTTATAGAGCAATAAGAACCCCCGGCTAATTTGCCATTTTCCAGGGGGTTCAAAAATTTTCCAAAAACTAGCTTTAAAGCAAATTTCCAAACTGGAAGAAATCCAAATTATCCCGTGGCCCAAGTAACAATTCGCCAACTCTACCAATCGGAAATGGTCCCCACAAATCACCGAAGTCAAGGAAGCCATTGTAGTCAAGACCAGGGCCGTCAATGTTGTAATCTAGGTCAAAGTCGAAGCCGGAACCCGTCATTGAAGTGGTAAGCAAAGCATCGACAACGGGAGGCTCAAAGTTCACAGGAATCACGGGTTCCGCAATCGGAGCCGCACCAGGTGCAATGACGACTTCCTGTTGAGGAGCATTTAGTGTTGGCTTTTCTGACAAGGGGTCAACCAAGGTTCCAGAAGGATTTGAACCCAGTAACGTGTCTGAAGTTGCAGAAGGATTGGGATTAAGTAAAGGATCTGAAGTTGCAGAAGGATTTGTCCCCACTAGCGGTTCTAAAAAACTTAAGAATTCATTCATTTTGATACCAACTCTTTGCTGTAATTTTTGATGTTTTTTTGACACTCATTGATAGCAGTCTTCTCCTCGAGATACTTAGTTTATGCTTCATTATTTTTAATAAAAAGCATCTCTATAATTGTCTAGAGCAAACCAAGGATTCCATTATTTAAAGAGTACAAAATACTACTCAGTTTATTTTTGGCTGATTATAATAACTTCGGATAAATGTCTTTCTGCTATTTGCCATAAAATTTACCATCTAAAAAGACGACAGTAAATCTTCTAAGAATTTGCTAAATTCCTAAAAAATTAGAATGATAGACATTAGGATATTCAATAGAATTGCCAATAGACTAAACGGCAATTTTTATACTTCTCTTGCCCTTGGTTAGATGTAGAAAGTATCAGTAAACGAACAAAATTCGCAATTACTGGGAAAACATTGCAACAGGTTTTTATCGTGAAACTCACCTTATTCTCCTGGTTAAAATCCTTGGGCATCTGTCCGATAAATGGATTGATAAAGCCACTACTAAGATAATAGGCAGACAACTGATCTAGAGCCATTTTTCAAGAAGTAGTTTGAGTAAATTAACAAGTCATTTTCTTTAGTAAAAAGCTTATTCTAGCTAAACAAACACGAAAAAGCTGCTCTCCGCTGACAATCCAAGAATAATTCCAAGTGTGTGTTATTCAGTTTATTGTATTCTCTTTTTGCTATAAATCTACCCTTATATCTATTGTTTTATTTTTCTTTGTTAGATATACCACTGTAGTCCTAACTGTGGCAAATAAGTCATTAAAATTCTTAGGAATACTAGTGGAAAATCCAGAATATTTTTGTAGCTACTATAACATAAGAGAAACAGCGTTTTTTTCTAATTGATTAAGGCTAGAGAGTTAGAAAATATGATTTATAAAACAGCTAATTCTGTTAAGTTAACTCTGCTATAGCTCTAAGTATTAAGAATTTCATGAATGATTTGTGATCTACATATCAATTTAAAATTAATAAAAAACTGCCAGAAATTAGTTTTAGATAACAATTCTATTTTGTTTATGAAAAGAATTACTTGAGACCATTAGCTCAGGTGCTTTTCCAGTTGGATTTTTTCAAAATCGCAGCTTTCACAAATCAAGTTGCCATGCTGTAATCAATTGGTATAAAAGCGAAAAAGATTGATAGGTGATTATCAGAAACGTCTTTATTATTTCTTAAGAAAATCGGCACTTTAGTTACTATTGAGGTGCCAGAACTCCCAAAATAACTTTCAGGAAATCTCTACTAGAAAATTACCAAAGAAACTCACAAGTTAGTTCCAGTCTCAAGGATGATGCGCTCAGCTGATAAATCCCGGCACAATCGGGATTGAAAAATAAGTAGAAGACGATGCTCAAAGCTGTAATTTTTGACGTAGATGGCACGCTAGTTGATTCTGTGGCACTGCACGCACAAGCATGGCAAAAAGCCTTTCAACACTATGGCCATGAAATACCTTATGAACAGCTACGTCACCAAATTGGGAAGGGAAGCGAATATATAATCCCCGACTTGATCTCGCAAGCCGAATTTGAACAGATCGGCGATCGCATTGCAGAATACCGTAAGGAATATTATCAACGAGAGCTTTTATCACAGGTGCGTCCCTTTGAAAAAGTCCAGGAACTATTTAAACGCCTCAAGGCAGAGGATAAAATGATTGTCCTAGCCTCCTCGGCACGGCAGGAAACTCTCGAACACTACAAACAGCTACTCCAAATTGAAGAACTCGTAGACGGTGCTACTTCTACAGACGACGTCGAGAAGTCTAAACCAGAACCAGATATCTTTCAGACGGCACTAGACAAACTCGAAGGCATCACCATTGGCGAAACAATTGTTGTTGGCGATAGCCCTTACGACGCACAAGCCGCCAGCAAAATCAACCTACGTACAGTTGGAGTACTCTGTGGCGGTTTTTCTGAAGCAGAGTTAAAAGAAGCTGGCTGCATGGCTGTGTACCGCGATCCCGCTGACTTATTAGCTCAGTATGCAGCGTCTCCTTTATCGCAGTGATAACTATACTGGACTGGCCTTCAAAACAAATCACCAGAGGAGAGCAAAGCCCATAAAAAAACTCCAGATAAAAAAGCTACTTTGCCTGTAGTATTGACTACACTCAAGGACAAAAGTGACTTTTAAAACTCATGAAACGCCGACAAATTCTTGGCAGTGCTGCCGTCAGCGCTGCCAGTGCTGCTGTTCTAGGTGCCTGTAACCAAGCTAGAACAGGCCCAGCTACTCAAGCTAACAGTCAGCCTAACGTGAGATGGCGCATGGCAACCAGTTGGCCAAAATCCCTGGACACCATCTTTGGAGGAGCTGATACGGTATGCAAGCGAGTCAGTGAAATGACCAATGGGCGTTTCACAATTACTCCTTTTGCTGCGGGGGAAATTGTGCCAGGATTGGAAGTCCTAGATGCAGTTCAACAAGGCACAGTTCAGTGTGGTCACACGGCAAGTTATTACTATATTGGCAAAAACCCCGCACTGGCTTTTGGAACAAGTATGCCTTTTGGTCTCAATGCCCAACAGCAAAATGCATGGCTCTACCACGGCGGCGGCTTAGAGGCGATGCAGCAGCTCTATGCTGACTTTGGGGTGATTAACTTTCCGGCTGGAAACACAGGTACCCAGATGGGAGGCTGGTTCAAGCGAGAAATCAAATCTGTAGCTGATCTCCAAGGCTTGAAGATGCGTATTCCTGGATTAGGGGGCAAAGTGATGTCCCGTTTGGGAGTTAATGCCCAAAATTTACCGGGTGGTGAAATTTTTCTAGCGCTAGAGAGGGGAGCAATTGACGCTACCGAGTGGGTTGGCCCCTACGATGACGAAAAACTAGGCTTGAATAAGGCAGCGCAGTTTTACTACTACCCAGGCTGGTGGGAACCAGGAGCAACCCTAGAGATACAGGTTAACCGCTCGGCTTGGGAGAAGTTACCGAAGGATTATCAGGAAATATTTAAAACAGCCACCTGGGATGCCAACCTCAATATGCTATCTCAGTACGAGGCATTGAATCGGGAGGCACTCGGACGTCTAGTTGCTGGTGGTACCAAGCTAATTCCTTACTCTACAGAGATTTTGCAGGCGGCAAGAAAGGCTTCCTTTGACCTTTACGAAGAAAATGCAGGCAAAGAAGCTGCATTTAAACAAGTTTATGACCAGTGGCAGAGTTTCCGGGAGCAGATTTACAAATGGAATCAGGTAAACGAACTGAGTTTTGGTAATTTTGTGGTGTCTGAGCCGCAGGGATAACCTCTTCAATGCCAAAACGGATAAGTTGTAGACTCGGCACTTTTTTCTTAGAATTAGCTTGAGAGTTTGCTGCAGCCAATCTTCTTTTTCCAGGTCGAGGGAGGGTGTCTATAGGCATACTAGGAGAGGGAAGTATATTGACTACTACCTTAAAATTCTTTTAAAAGTTGACTAAGCGATTATGACACGTACTAGATCCAGGCCTTCCAGAGCTAACCCCTCAACTTCCGCACCGCGCAGTGTCTTTAATGCTATGTCCATAGCGATTTTGGGAGCAATATTTGCTATCGGAATTGGGGTTGGTATGGCTCTTAGTTCCACAGCTACTTTCAACCCAGAAAACGTAGCTTCCCGTGAAGTCATCGACCGCAGCGCACCGAATGCAGAGCTTTGTATTCAGTATGGAGCTAGTGCCACGGTTACTGATATGCGTGTCTTTGTAACCTATAACCCCTTTAATGTCTATGTTACTCAGCCGAGTATCAGACCTGGATGTGTATTGCGTCGCAATAACTGGTCAATTTTGGAGCAAAAGAAACTGGTAACCTCCGAGGAGGTGCGCCAGTGCAAAAACCGGATGAATACCTTTGGCTACACTGGCGACTTGGGTAGTTCACCCGAAATTGGATGCATTTATCAGAATGAAGCCGCCGATAACTTCTTCCTCAATCAACCAGGTACAGTAGGCCCGCGACCAGAAACGGATAATTTTTGAGCTAGTGGACATTGGTGGATATAGGTAGAGTGCTTGTTCAGAAAGCTTTTTCAGCCAGTAGAGATTAAGCCAGTAGAGAGTAGTTTGATACTAGAGCGTGGAGCGCAGTCTGGTTCAAACTACGACAACGGCGTTATTGGTCTGACTATAACTGCAAGCACTCTACGATAGTGACCCGCAACTAGAGGCAATACTAGTTGTTAGTTTGCTAGTCAGCTAATCGCCTTAAGTATAAGGCTAGGCAAAATATTCCCTAACTAAGCTCTTCAATTGAGTGAAGCTAGCGTAATTTTTAGTATCAATTTTTACTGATGTGACGACTTTCACAACAGAACATGATCTACGTCACAAAATTGAAGCGGGAAGTGTTACATGATATTAAATCATAGCATCATCTAGCAGGCGAGCAACGGGCTCAATGACTCCGACCGGTACAGTAGGTAGGAGTTAGAATCTGCTTGGGTTTCCGTAATGAAAGTTGTTTAGCCCGCGAGTTTACTGGCTAGATGGGCAAGATTAAAGCACCTGGCGCTACCCCCGATAGATGGCTTATTCACAGTTTCGAGATTACCTACTCGGATTGCCGAAAAGCTCCATCAAAGGTTAGCGCCGGGAGAATTCTTCCTGTCTAACAAAACTTGCAGCTAAGACATCTGTTCACGAACCCTAGGCTACTTCGTTGAGCCTAGGGATTGCAAGAGATAACCTTGCCTGAAATCGTGAATACGGCTGACACTTCGGCTCCGCTCAGTGTCAGCGCTGAGGGAAGTGGAAGCGCTGAGTTAGCACAAGATAAACACTACCGAATTCTTCCCTGGTTCGGGCTATTTGTAAGAGTCTGGAATCTCAGGCAATAGGGTAAATCCTAGACACAGTTGTGCTAATGCCGTAAGGGACTTTTAAACTCAACACGAGAGGATTGTCTCCATGATTCGTGTACCAGTAGTAAGTCAAGATGCTAAACCTCTTATGCCCACAAAAAGCTCAAGAGCGAGAAGATGGGTAAAAGAAGGCAAGGCAGTTGGCAAATGGTCAGATGTTGGCATTTATTATGTTCAACTTCTTGTGCCAAAGGGTGAGGAAACTCAACCTGTTGTAGTAGGACTAGACCCAGGTAAAAGTTACGCTGGAATAGGTGTGCAATCTGCCCAGTTTACCCTAGCAAGATTTCATTTAATTTTGCCCTTTGGACGAGTAAAGCAACGAATGGAACAGCGTAGAATGCTTAGGCGTTCTCGGCGTTCCAGAAGGATTAACCGGAAAGTTTCCTTCAAGTTGAGAAACCATCGCCAAGTTAGGTTCAATAATCGCAAACAGTCCAAAGTTCCTCCATCAATCAAAGCCTCTAGGCAGCTAGAGCTAAGGGTTGTTAGGGAACTATCTAAGATATTCCCCCTAACAGCCATTGTCTACGAGCGAGTTAAGGCTGACGTGGATAGAACTAAAAGAAAGTCAGCCAAATCTGGAAAGGGTTTCTCTCCTGTGATGAGCGGTCAAAATTGGGCAATTGCTCAGATGGAAACGATTGCCCCTGTCCTTGTCCGCGAGGGCTGGCAGAAAAATGGCAATGGGACTTCTCAAATCAGGAAGCATCTAGGACTTGTTAAGGACAAAGAAAACAAAGGTGAAGCCAAGCCAGAAACTCATGCCGTTGACGGTGTGGCTTTAGCTTGTGGTTTCTTTGTTCAATATAGCCGCCACATCACCTCAAATACGCAGGGATATCTCTGGAGAGGTAATGTGCAGATCACTGATTCGGTGTTCAGAATCGTCACTCGTCTAGGCGCAGTAAAACGAGGGAAAGAATACGGTTTCTTTCGTCGTCAATTACACTTTCTAGTTCCAGATAAGTCCGGAATTAGAAAACGTAAAGGCGGAACTGTTACACCGTTCGGATTCAGGGTTGGTGATTTAGTTAAAGCTACGAAAAAAGAGCAACAATTCGTTGGGTACATTGGAGGCTTCACCTGTACTGATAAGTCCAAAAATGTATCAATCTACGACTACTCATGGAAGCGAATTGGTCAATTTACGCCCAGCAAAGTGAAGTTATTAAGGAGAAGTAATAGGTTGTGTCTTGCATAGTTATTTGGATGCCTCCGTCCCTCCGGCATCCCGCTATCCCTCCCCTGGTTGCTTCGCTGAACCAAGGGACTCCCACGAGTCTGTTGAAAAATAGCGAGAAGGAACTAGTTCGGGGTTGAGCTTTCCGGCCAATTAGTAGGAAAAACCAAGCACTACAGAGGGTTGCCTAACAGCAGACTTCTATAACCTGGCAAAAGTTACAGGTTGAAAATCCGGCCGGGATTTACTCAATGATGTTGGCAGTGGTCAAGAAAACTCAGCAAATGATCTATGTTACTAAAACGCGAAAGTTTGCCAGCTAGTTCTGCCGACAGGGTAGAAGGCAATGAAAAACTCCAAGAAAACCTTGTAAAGTTGACAGAACAATTAAACCACGCTAACCGGGAACTAGCCAAGCAAAATACTGAGCGTCAACGGCTCGAAAATTCTACACGGCAAGCCCAACATAAGTATCAAAGCCTCTTTGATAATGCTATTGAAGGTCTTTATCAAGCAACCCTTGATGGTCGCTATCAAGTTTGCAACCCAGCACTAGCACGCTTCTATGGCTACGAATCACCGGCAAAATTACTAACGTATTTGACAGATATCAGAGGGCAGCTTTACGTTGATCCAAACCGTTATACCGAGCTGATTGAACTATTACATTCTAGGGATACTATATCTGAGTTTGAATCTCAGGTTTATCGACAAGATGGCAGCATTATCTGGATTGCGGAAAAGGTACGGGTAGTAAGGGATAAAAATGGTAATTTTCTCTACTACGAAGGCTTTGTTAATGATATTACTAAGAGAAAATTAGCTGAGAAGTCTTTGCAGAAATCAGAAGCTAAATTTGTCATTCAAACCCAACAATTAGAGCAGGCTTTGAGTCAACTGCACCAGACTCAAGCACAATTGCTGGAAATGGAAAAAATGTCTAGCTTAGGACAGTTATTAGCTTGCGTAGCTCACGATGTTAACGACCCAGTTAGCTTTGTCTGCAACAACATCATACCCGCACGTCAATATACTAATGATTTACTAACTCTCCTCGCACTCTACCTCAAATACTATCCTCAACCAGTGCCAGAAATTCAAAAGGCCGCTGAAGAAATTGATCTAGATTTTTTGGTAGAAGATTTTCCTAAAACTCTTTCCTCAATGCAGTCGGGGGCTCAACGCATTCACCATATTGTTCAGTCACTGCGCAACTTCTCAAGACTTGATCAAGCTGAGATGGAACCGCTAGATCTTCATCAAGGGATTGATAGCACGCTTTTAATTATCAACAATCGATTACAAGCAAATGGGGAAAAGCCAGGGATTAGGGTTTTCAAGGAATACGGCGATCTACCCTTAGTCGAGTGCTATGGCTGTCTTTTGCTCCAAGTATTCATGAATTTGTTATGCAATGCCATTGATGCTTTAGAGGAGTTGAGAGTTGCCACATTCAAGGCAGAAGGCTCTCAATTGCAACTAGCTAAAGAACCTTCTGCAACTCCCTCGATCCGGATTATTACAGAAGTAATCAGCGACAATACTGATGATGGTGAGGATTCTGCTTCCCAGGTGGTAGTGAGAATTATCGATAACGGCCCTGGTATGTCAGAAGAAGTCAGGGCGCGCATTTTTGACCCTTTCTTCACTACCAAACCCGTAGGTAAAGGCACCGGCTTGGGGTTAGCAATCAGCCATGATATTATTATCGAAAAACACCGTGGTCAACTCAAGTGTATTTCCAGGGGAGAGCGGGGAACGGAATTTAGAATTGAACTGCCCCTAAGAGCCAGAAAATCCTACGGCTGAATAAAGTAAAATTCTCCTATTTAGCAAGATTATCTCGCTAGCCCCAGTTCCACATTAGAGGATTATCATCCAGATGATCCGTAACAATTCGCCCGATCGCGTCAATTTCTTGGAGTTCATCTTCAGATAGCTTAACCTCAGCCGCTTGGGCATTTTGAGTCGCTTGCTCTACATTGCGTGCTCCGGCGATCGCATTAGCTTGCGGTTGAGCGATTAACCAAGCAAGAGATAACTGAGCTAGACTACACTGATGACTCTCAGCAATAGGGCGAAGCTTCTCTAAAGCCTGCTGGGCTCGTTGGTAATTTTCACCCTGAAAAAGTTTATTATCGGCTCGATTATCACCTTCGCCAAATTTGTGGTTAGGGCCAAACTTGCCAGTTAGCAGTCCCTGAGCTAAGGAAGAGTAGGCAAGGATCGAGATATTATGCTCGACACAATAAGGTTGAGCATCTTGCTCAATTTTGCGCCAAAACAGGGAGTAGGGAGGCTGCAAACTATCAATACGTCCGTACTGTGCAGCTTCCTCCAACTGAGTGCGGGAAAAATTAGAGACACCAATCGCTCGAATCTTGCCCTGTTCTTTTAACTTATTCAGAGCACTCATTGTCTCTTCAATCGGAACCACCTCACTCTTGAAAGAACCAGAAGGCCAATGGATTTGGTAGAGATCTAAGTAGTCAGTGTTGAGGTTTTTTAAAGAGCGATCGCACGCTTCAATTACCTGATTGTACTTAAGGTGATTGGCAAACACTTTTGATGCATAAATCACCTGTTCTCGCACATCCGCTAGTGCTTTAGCAATAACTTGCTCTGAGTGACCTTCACCATAGACTTCCGCAGTGTCAATGGTGGTAATTCCAGCCTCAAAGGCAGCTCGAATTGCTCTAATTGTCTCCTCATCTTCAATTCCCACCCACATGCGCTTACCCGCTTGCCAGGTGCCCATGATAATGGGAGTTATTTTTAGGTCAGAACTGCCTAAAGGTCGCGTTTCCATAGCCAATCTTCGTTAATCAATCCTACGACTCTATCTTGGATCTGAAACCAATTAAAAGTCTATGCAAATGGATATAGATATAAAAACTGCCTTTTCTCAACTTGACTGACTCCTACTCCAGATGGACACTAAAAGCGACAAACAGATTCTGGCTTGACTGGGCAATTTTTCTGAGTGATGGGGTTACCTCGGAGATCTGGCGAAGTCAGGTTGGTCAGCAGTCTCAGTGGTCTGATTTCAGAGACTGGATTATTGAAGAGATCTAACCAATTGAGATTGGTCAGAGATTCCAGGTGGCTAATGTCGGAAACTTCGTTGTTAAAGAGGAAGAGTTCAGTTAGGTTGAGTAAAGATGCCAGGGGACTGATATCGCTAATTTGATTGTTGCCCAGGGAGAGGTTTTTCAGATTGACTAAAGATGCTAAGGGACTGATATCCGTGATTTGATTTTCAAACAAGGTCAGCCAAGCAAGTGCGGACAACGATTCCAGGGGGCTAACATTACTGATTTGATTATTACCGAGAGCTAGCCAAGTTAAATTTGAAAGGGAACTTAAAGGGCTGATGTCGGAGATTTGGTTATTAGATAGGGAGAGAGTTTTCAAGTTCGTGAGGGAACTCAGGGGGCTGATATTGGAGATCTCATTGTCAAACAAGGAAAGGGTATTCAGACTAGTCAGAGAAGCTAGAGGGCTGATATCGGAGATTTGATTGCTATCGAGGAAAAGTGTGGTGAGATTAGTTAAAGATGCCAGTGGTCTAACTAACCCGATTCCAGCTTCCCCAAGCGGTTCAGGCACGCTTACAATTTTTGTTGGATCGTCAGGACGAGGGCTATAGCTATACACTGTCTCAGGCAGAACGACAGGAAGCAGAAGGACTTGTGGAGCTGGTGGAGTTTTTATCTCTACTGCGTTTGCGATCGACACGGGTGATGAAGCAAGCATAGATGGCAACGATTCCAGCTTCCTTCCGTCGATTAGTTATTCAAAGAGCAGATAACCGTTGTAAATATTGCAAAATATCGCAAATTGGTCAAGTAGCAACTTTCCATATCGACCACATTGTTCCTGTCGTAGCTGGTAGCAAGACGATTGCTAAAAACTTGGCTCTTGCTTGTGTCTCCTGCTCACTTCGCAAGGGCGCACGGCAAAATCTTGAGGATTCCGAGACGGGTAAAGTTGTCTCCATTTTTAATCCTCGCCAACAGGTATGGAAAGAACACTTTGATTGGAATGGTGTGCAAGTTGTTGGGTTGACAGCTACAGGTAGAGCAACGGTGCAATCACTTGATTTGAATCGAGCAACAATGTTAGCGATTAGGGCAGAAGAGAAATTGCTAGGTCGTCATCCACCACCATAAACTTGTCTAAAGTTGGCAGGCTATGAAAGAGCGATCGCTTTTCCTCATTCTCCGAGGTCTGATCACATTCAGTAGCTACAGCAGCAGATTGAGGCGTGGCAAGCGTTGCAGGATAAGGTTTTTATTGCAATCGGTGAATTAACAAAAACCTTTCTCCGGAGGTTAAATTGTATCCAAGGGAGCCAGCCAAATCTTGTTGGCTATTTCCAGTAAACTTTTCGCTCGTTCCTCAATTTCTGGCGCTCCCCAGCTAGACTTCTGAACAATCCATCGGTTTAGCTCAATGTGAGTATTTTCGAGTCTAGATTTTTTCTCTAGAAATGGACGGTTACCCAACTCTGAGTTGTAACTAGTTAAAGTCAAGTTACCGAATATACTAACTAGGGTTTGATGAACTTTCTCTGCCTCCGAACCTAGTGCATCTTTCCATTCTTGAGTCAGTGTTTGAGGTAGGATATGTTCTATTGTTGCCCTCGAAAGATCTACCGTTTCTTTATGTTGAAAAGATTTTTCAAGACGACCAAGGATAAAATGAGTACTCGCACGTCCATACTGGGGCTGAGTCATAAAGGCTGTGGCAAACTCAGTATCTTTCGGAAAACGGCTATTACCACTACCTGCTGACAAAGAACGGTGCAACCATTGGATATGATCTGTATTGGGAAAGTTTTTGCTCCATTGTATAAAAAGTTTGTTTAGAGACTTGGTCGACACTCCACAAACAGCCCGCCGAACAACGAAGGACTCAATCAATCCAAGACATTTTTCTAGGTCAACATCGCTGAGATGTTCAGCTTGACGTGCATCAAACAGACGGAGCAAGAGCGGATAAGAGGTCGTTACTTTAAGTTCTTTGATGTTCTCTAAGCAATCACGAATGCTTGCCGTTTCTTCTTGACCTGGCAGGAGTAATTTAGAATAGAACTCTCCAAACCTTCGCATAGATTCAGCTTCCGCTTCGAGTGCTTCCGCTGAATTCATATCTTTCAATTTCTTCTTAATAGCTGCATAAATACCGCCCTTTTTGATATCATCCCCATCCTTCATCATGTAATGGCGAAGAAATTCAGGGAGATTGGATTGAAGTTTCCTTTCAATTGGAATCCAATATCTTGAGTAAACGCGTTCCTGCTCTCCACCAGCAGAAATAGAGTGATGGAAGCGCATCAGCAAATAATTTCTCACCAAGTCAGCTTGAGTAAGTGGCTCACCCTTGAAATTTAAGCTCTCAAAAATTAAGTATGGGTCGTCATCGTCGCTAAGATTGATCATCACAACTTGGAGAGATTGTTCCAAAGTAATTAGCACTTTAGCGGGATCTATGGGATCATCATTCGGAGCAGTGGTTTTAGTAAGTTTGTCCTTAAAGAAGTGATAGGCAGCAGCCATCCGAACATCTTTGCTGTCTGGTGGAACTTGTCGGTCGAGAGCAATGGTTCGGTACACATCTCGGTCTGCTTGAGTTGGCACAAACTTTAAAGTATCCTCCGGCTCACGGAAGCGATTAGTCAGGTAAACTTCCTGTATGCGTGAGGCTGAATTTGGATCAAGACAATCACGCAGGGCGCAGAGAAGTAACGACACGGTTGTGAGGCGTTGTTGTCCGTCAATGATAAGATACTTACTAACTCCTACAGGTACGCTGCGTGCTGGGACAGAGACAATCGCCCCCATAAAGTGGGTTCCAGTATCACCCTCCTCATACTGCACCATCAAATCATCCCAGAGTGTTTGCCAATTATTCTTAGCCCAAGTATAAGGACGCTGAAACAGAGGAATAAGATTCTGCTTTTCTCCGTTGAAATACTGAATGACTGTAGCCGGTGAAGCTTCCATTGTGTTTAACTTGTCCTTTGCTGTGTGAAAGTTACCCGTTTTTCAGGCAATCACGTATCTACCAATCAAACCTAACAAGGATTCAAAGGCTCCAACACGCTTGACAATAGCAGCAATCCATATATCTAAAATTGGGCGAAGGCGATCGCCTTTTCCAAATCAAACTCTACTAGGTAAAGAGTGATCACTCTCTCAGCAAGCTTCAAGTGAGCATATTAAAAGAATTAGCTGCTCAACAGCGAAAATAACTTGTTACTAATGACAAATAATTAGTTACTGTACCGTTTACTTCTTAAGCAGGGTGACCTCATAATAAATAGATGATTGAACTCCACTGTCACACGACCTGCTCTGACGGCACTCTGACCCCGACCGAACTAGTCGAGGCAGCAATTAAAGCCGGAGTAAGCGCCCTAGCGATTACTGACCACGATACTCTCTCTGGCTGGAACGAAGCGATCGCAGCAGCAGCTTCCCATCAGCTAGAAATTGTTCCTGGTGTCGAGTTGAGTACCGTTCACAATGGTCGCTCTCTGCACATCCTGGGTTTTTACCCAAATGCCGATCAGCTGCGTAACCCTCTGTCGGAACGCTTAGAAGGGCGTAAACGTCGCGCTCGTCAAATCATCGCCAAACTAGCAGCACTCGGTTACCCAATTACCCTACCAGAACTAGGTGAAGGCATGGCACCAGGACGTCCTCATCTAGCCAGAGCGCTGGTGAAAGCTGGTTATTGCCAGTCCACTCGCGAAGCCTTCGATTGTCTATTGGGGGATGACCAACCAGCCTGTGTAGATTACGAAAAGTTCTCGATCACTGAGGGAGTTAGTTTGTTGCTTGAGTGCGGCGCAGTACCAGTCTGGGCTCATCCTTACCTCTTCCGTGGGGGTGAAGTTGAGGAAGTACTCAAGGAATTGGTTGATGCTGGTGTGATGGGTATAGAAGCTTACCATCCTGGTCACACCCCCAAAGAAGTAAGACATCTTGAGGCTTTATGCCATCAGTATGGCTTACTGATGACGGGAGGCAGTGATTATCACGGCCCCAGCCCCGAAGGACAACCACCAACAACTAGCAAGCTCAACATGATGAATCTACCTTTGTCCTTACTGGAACCTATTAAACAAGCAGCTTACAGTTTGCGTAGTTGACTTTTCTCCTGGCTAAGAAGCATGGCGAGTTTGGCTAGAATGCATTCCCCATCAAAATAAAAGCTGACCAGTAATAGGGATGGCTGTACTGATACCTTCTAGTAGCAGTTGATTGCTCTGCTGATGGTGTACTTTTGCCCTTCATTAGTGCCAATTGAGCTTGACGTAGCGCCTCTGCTGCTGTTACGGGCGAAGTCAATGTTCCTCTGGCTAAATTGTTGTAAAACTCCTCCATCAGTAGCTGAGTACTTTGATCATTGACGCGCCACAGAGATGCCATCACCGTTTTTGCCCCACCCTTGAGAAAGTAATAGCCAATCCCAGCAATTTCCTTGCCGTTTAGTCCCGGGCCACCCAGTGCCGTTTCACAAGCTGAGAGCACGACCAAATCTATATCTCGCAGGCTGCCACGTACGCTGAGCCAGTTTTCAATATCAGGAATTGCCAGTCTTTCTCCCGTACCTAGTAGTAGATAAGAACGATATGCTGGCCCTGGGACAAATTGAGCATGGGTGGCAATGTGCAGCACCTTATGTTCAGATAAGTTATTGCGCAGAGTAAATAGATTAAAGTCATGATTGAGGAACTTTTGACCAGGATAGATGCCCCGTGAATCAACCGCATCTTGCCGAACAATTAAATCTAATTCTGCTGGTACATTAGGTAAAGGACCAAAACCAGCGATCGCTTCCGATAAACCTACCGCCAAAATAGAGGGTTCTTGACCTTCAATAGGAGGAACTGACTCCGGTAAAACTGGCTGTTCTCTTGACTCCTGCTGTTCATCTGTGGACAATGGCAGAGCAGTTAATTCTGCTGAAAGTATGGTTGAGATGGTGTAGTTCTCAATCAAGTAATGCTCACCATCAAACAGAGTGTTCAGGGGAATATAGCGTGCAGAACGGTCTAAAGAGAAGATCAGGTTACGGGTACCACTTGCTTTTAGCTCTGACTCCAAAGGCTCAACCAACCAGTCATATAATTGCTTACCTATTGCTTCTAGTTCTTCAACATCAGAAAGGCGATTTTGTAACAATTGGCGAAACTTTAAGGCTGTTACTTCTAGTTGCGCTTGATTAACCCCGGGAACTTTTACCCCTTTAACAATGCCCCCTTTTGAAGCCCAAAGCAACCAGAGTTCATCTGCTAAAATCAAGGGATAAATAAGTACAGTATTTGGCTGATCGGCAAGAATTGCTTGGGCTTTGAGATTCAATTGATTAGGGTCTATTAAAGCTTGGTCAGAAGCACGCTTGTTACTAATTTCTGCTTCTAGTTGTTCTAGTGATTGATAATATTGCTGGTTCAGGAATTGCCGTTTTTCTAAAAGTTGTTCTAGCTCAGAGCAACTGTTTTCTTGGCATTCTTCAAGTCGAGCGCCAAAGCTAATTAAACTACCATACTCTTGCAGGATTTGTTCTTCAGTCGGTGTCACTGGAAGTTGGACGGGCTGACTTTGAGTAACAGTGTTGCCTGTGTATTCTTTAAACTCTTGTGCTTTTAAAAGTTCTAATACCTGCTGTGCTTCAACTGGGCGTTTTTCTATGAGCAGTAAATTAGCTAAAGAACGGTAAATTTCACCAGTTGGCACACCACTAATATCTTGTACTGCCTTGGGGAAGGAGTGTTTTAACCAAACAGGTAATCCAGAAATTGATGGCTGTGTTTGTACTTCATTTTGATTAATTGCTTGCTTGTAATAAGTAATCGCAGAGCTTAAAAAATTTAAATCTGTGTAAACGCTTGCCAATCCAGCTTTAACACTAAAGTTATCTGGAGCAATAGCGACTGCTTCTTGATAGGCAGCAACCGCCTTTTCTCGCTGTTGATACTTTCTATAGATTCCCCCTAGCGCTTCTAGAGCAACGACTTCTAAATCATTTTTTTGCTGCTCCTTAGTAATCATTCGGGAGCGGTTAACTAATTCAATAGCTGCTTGAAGTTCTTCTAATTCACTATCAGCCAAGCCTAAAACGATTAGCCCTAAACTCTCAATTAATGGACTGTTAACTGTTTGGGAAATTGCCAAACTATGGGAAGCTGATTCCCTAGCTGCTTGAGAATTTCCCTGCTTTAGATAGGCTAAACTTAGCATAACCCAAGCCGCACCCTCAGCCTCACGCTGTTGCAGTTTATTGAGGTAATTGATACTAGCTTTAGCTGACTCAATAGCTGACTGATAGTCTCCTAATTCTAGATAGGTGCTTCCTAAAGTCAACTGAGAAGATGCAGCTACAGCCGGAAGATCATTTACTTCTGCTATCTTAAGAGCTCTTTTAGCAAAAGCAATTGCTTCTTTATTTTCCTTGAGTGAACTGTAAATACTACCAAGAACTGCTAGGGCATTAGCTTCTAAATACTGATTATTAATTCTCCAAGCTGTTGTTAAACCTGATCTAGCTATTTTGACAGCTTTTTGATATTCACTATTACTAGAAGCTAAACCTTGATAGGCACTAGCTAGAATAATTGAAGCTGTTACTTGAGCTTGAGAATCCTGTAGTTCTTTGGCTAAAGTTAAGCTAACTTCCGCTGAATTTACTGCTTGCTGATACTCTCCTGTACAGTTGTAGGTATCGCCTAAAGCAATTAAAACCTGTAACCTAGTTTCGCTCTCTTCTGCTCCTTCGGCAACAGCTTGCTTTGCTGATAAATAGTCAACCGACTTGTCTAAATCTTCTCTGGCTCCACAGATACCCACTAGATACTTAAGACTTGTCAAGTTCCCTGGGAAATTATCAGGATTATTACTAGTAATGTTCCTTGAGTCACTATTGCTCTCTAAAGTTGTTTCTAGAGAGGTATGAGCTACTTTTAAATCATCCTTATCTAGCCGATGACTGCTGTTTTTAGAAAGTTTGGGCTTTGCTAAGTTAGAGAAAACATCAACAGTGGTTCCCCCCAAAGGCCTAGGCAAACTTAGGCAAATCAAAGCAGTAGAAGCTGCCACGCCAAGAAACCTTGAATAAGAAAGCATAAGATAGAGAGGTTTGATTGATTAAAGCTGACTTATCTTTCAATCATCTGAGGCTCAATCAGTGCGATGAGACGATTTCAGCTTTAATTTTTACTCCTGACTCTCCCCACTTTCCCGTAGCACAACTCTAAAACTTCTTGAGCGCCAGTACCTCTACTCAGGAACTGTCAGAGGCATACCGTTATCTGAGGGACTTAACTGGAGCAAAAAGGGAACTGCTTTTTCTTTCCAGTCTGTGAGCGAAGTATAGGAGGCGGCATCTTCTGGGTAGCAAACTTCCAGCATATCGGTGTGGATGATGCCGGGACTCAGAGGAATCGCTGCCATCCCCTTGGGTAGTTCTTGGGCAAGCGATCGCGTCATACCCTCAATCGCCCATTTTGAGGTGCAATAGGAAGAAACTTGAGGGGATGTAGAGCGACCCCAACCGGAACTTAGGTTAACAATAACACCACTCCCTTTGTCAATCATCGCTGGTACAAAGTGGCGAAGCACATTAGCTACCCCTTTGATGTTGATATCAATCAGCCGGGAAAAGTCATCACTGGGAATTTCCCAGAGTGGTGCTAATTGATTAATGATCGCCGCATTGTTAATTAGCAAATCTGGGGCGTCATACTCACTAAGCAGTCGCTGGGCCCAAGCTTTGACCTGAGCCTCGTCAGCCACATCCAGCGCTGTAAAATTGTGGGGAGAACCGAATTGTTGCTTAAGTTTCTCTATCCCTGTCTCTGAACGAGCACAACCTAGAACGGTGTGTCCTAATTGACTCAATCCCTCTGCCATGACTCTACCTAGTCCCCGGCTGACCCCTGTGATAACGATGGTTTTGGGCATCTTTAAGTTTAGTGTAGTCTTCTTAATTTAAATAAAAATTTTATTTTCAGTATCCTATTTTACATTTACTATACTTCTTATAGCTCGAAAGGAAATTCTGCATAAGAAAAGCAACGTTTGCGTAAACACAATCCTCAACATCAGGGTTCTACGGTTGAAACATAGGCAAAATTCCTGCTTGCTCACGGCCACCTGTAATCAGAGACACTAAAGATAATGACCAATTACTTATTGAAGAGTGTGTACCAAGATACGATGACACTCGCTAGCCTAGTTCCTTCAGCCAGAGTACCAGAATTTCGCTCTGGTGATCCAGAATCCTGGTGTGAGAGAGGCAAAGAGTTAGCCAGCTTGGGTCATTATTCAGAAGCACTTGCCAGTTATAACCAGGCCATAGCAATTAGCCCAGACAACCACAAAGCTTGGATGTTGCGCGGTGGTGCACTGACTCATCTGGATCGCTATGAGGATGCCCTCAGCAGCTTTGAAAGAGCATTGGAAATCAAGCCTCATGACCCGGCGGCTTCACTGTTCCGGGGGGTAGCACTACACCAACTAGGTCACTACAAGAACGCCTACGCTAGCTACAATCAAATACTGGGTAATGGACGTCGGTCAATCTGGCAAAAGCTGATCAATTTACTTGGGTTATGAAACTTGCTGTCTCACTTGAGTGCTTTGCCAATTCGGCGATATCAGATTTATTAGTAATCAAGAGGGTTTCTTTGAGAGAAATCCTCTTTTTCCATCAGTTGTAGGCATTTACCAAGCTTGTTCAAGAGCTTCTATCAGGCGATCAACTTCCTCAATTGTGTTGTAGTGCACCATACTGACTCGCACTACTCCATTAAACTTGTCGAGTTCTAAGTATTCAATCAGTCGTTTGGCATAAAAGTCACCAAAGCGAATACCAATGTTATGCCGATCAACTTCTAGAGTAATCTTCTCGCTGCTGACTCCCTCGACAACAAAAGAAATCGTTGGTACTCGTGAATGGCGATTTGCCTGGGGTTGACCAATAATCCGCACCTGGGGTTTGCTATTGAGGTATTTGAGAAAGCGATCGCCAATCAACTCCTCATAGGCGCTGATCAAATCGTAGGCTTGCACCATTTGAGTTCTTAAATCAGTAGACTTGGGTGTACTGGCACCAAACTGAGCCAGTTCGCTCAAATAGTCACAGAAACCTAACATGCCGTAACTTAACTCAAAGTTGACGTTTCCCGGCTGAAACTTATAGGGAATATCGGTTTGCTCAATAAAATAATGGTTAATCCCCGGCATAGCTAACAAATGCTCGTATTTGCCGTAAAGCAAGGCATAATGGGGACCATAAACTTTATAAAAGCTAAAGGCATAAAAATCCACATCCCAATCTTGAACGTCGATTAAGCGGTGGGGTGCATACGCCACAGCATCAACACAGACCATTGCCCCATGCTGATGAACTAGTTGGGTAATTTCTTTAACTGGATTGATAGTTCCCAAAATATTAGAAGCATGGGTAAAAGCAACTAAACGGGTACGATCGCTCAGTAATGCGGCTAAATCCTCTAGCTGTAGCTGGAGAGTATCAGGGTTAATCCGCCACACTTTAACCTCAATTCCCTGTTTTTTGAGATCAACCCAAGCACCTATATTAGCTTCGTGGTCACAATTGGTCACAATTACCTGATCACCCGGACGCCAAGTCTGGGCAATACACAGCGACAGAAGGCGCATCAGCATCGTGGTAGATGGTCCCATAACCACTTCTGAGGGAGATTTGGCATTAATCAAGGTTGCCATTGCCTGCGCGGCTTGGGCGACACGTTCCCCTGCTAGCTGCGATACTTGATAAGAGGCTCCTAATTGCACATCCGAAGTCAGCAAATATTCATTAATTCTGTCTAGTACCTGCTTGAGGGTTTGTGAACCACCAGCATTATCAAAAAAAGTCCAGTCGCCAGCTAAAGAAGGAAACTGATCTCGGACAAAATTAATCAGCAAGGATGTTTGATCTGTCATTTATTCCAGATTTTCGGTGTTATTTTTCTCAACCTTGACTCGACTTTTGCTAAGCTAACCGATGGCTACTACAAAGCGGCTGGTTGAGGAGGATGTCCCCATGAACATGATAAAAAGCTTCGGGTTCGCTATTATCTTACCGGCGATCGCTTGTGGTTTCACGGCGGGTTTTGCCTTACCAACCGATCAACCCTCCGTTCAATCGAAAATTGACCATCGAAAATCGAAAATTGAAAATTGGCAAGACAACTCAATTAATCATTTTCCCTTGATAATGAACGGGCAGTTAGTGGCGGGGCAATTTTCTTCTTCCCTAGACAAGGAAGAGACTACCGCGCCGCTATGGGATGAAGCAAAAACAGAACCTTCCACCAGACAAACCCTCGATCCAGAAACAGCAGAAACTTTCAGGCGCGTTATGGAGGAGGCAATCGGTCAAAATTGGCATGACTTACCGATGGGGGAAATCATGCAAGCGATCGCTAAACAATTTCTGGGTGCATCTTACCAAGCTGGTTTGTTAGATAAGTCTGAACAAGAAAACCTGGTGATCTCTCTCAAGGAATTTGACTGTCTATTGTTTATTGAAACTGTACTGGCGCTGGCGCGGGGTGTAGCAGTACAAGATTATTCCGAGCCCACCTTTGCTGATCATATCCGTGACCAGCGTTATCTTAATGGTCAGATGGAGGGATATTGCAGCCGCTTACACTATTTCTCAGCATGGATTGATGACAATCAGAAGCGCCAGAATGTGGAAAATATCGGCTCGGATTTAAGTGGTGTAACGCTCAATAAAAAACTGAATTTTATGAGTACCCATCGACAAAGTTACCCTCGCCTAGTCAGCGATGATGCTACTTATCAGTGTATTGTGGCGATGGAAGACAATCTTCAGGGAGTAACGCTTAATTACATTCCCCAAAACCAGATTAGGAGTGTTTATGAGTCGCTACAACCAGGAGACATTGTAGGAATTGCTACTAATCTTCCTGGTCTTGATGTTACCCACACCGGGTTAGTTTATCGCACTCCAGACGGTAACATGGGTTTAATCCACGCTTCACCGATTGGGGAAGTAACTATTGCCAAAGACTTACAGAGGTATGTCGGCAATGTGAAAAATGCGATCGGTATTTTGGTAGTTCGACCTATTGATCCGCGTCAGGCGAGTGTCAAAAGTATCCAACAATCTTCCGCAAGGGGTCTCCCGTCACAGCCGTAGTTATGTCGTTTACAACGTCTACATAAAGATAGTTTTATGTTGTTTGCCCTTTCTACAGCCTAGGAATTCAGACTGTATCCATATACTTAATTGGACATAAGAAAGCCCTAGTCAATCGCCAGGGCTTTCTTGTTGGGGCAATTTTTACTCAAACCGTCCATGTTATTTTATGGCAGTCAAGCTGACGTGTTAGTGCTATATGGCAAATCAAGAACATCTCAAGCAACTTCGGCGTGGAACGTATTATTGGAATATATGGAGAGAAAGAAATCCTTATATCCAGCCAGATCTCAGTGGGGGAGACCTCAGTAGTATAATACTTTGCCCTGAATCTCGTTGTCCTGCACCCAATCTATGTACTAAGGCGACTGCAAACCTCTCACAAGCCAATCTTCGTGGGTCAAACTTCAGTAATGCTCAACTTGCCGAAGTCAACTTCAGCAAGGCAGATCTCAGAGAGGTAATTTTTGATGAAGCGCAACTTCCAGAAGCAAACTTCAGTGGAGCAGATCTTAGCGGATCGAAATTTAGAGGCAGATGTACAGGACTCTGGAAGGCAAATTTTAGTGAAGCAAAATTAATTGGGGCATCTTTTGGTGAGGCAATTCTCAGTGAGGCTAAATTTAACAAGGCAAACCTTACAGAGGCAAAATTATTCAGAACTGACTTGATGGACGCAGACTTTAGTGGAGCCAATCTTAGTCAAGCAGTCCTTACTGGTTCTTATCTTAAAAGAACAAATTTCAGTGAGGCAATTCTCGACTCAGCAAAATTCATAAGCGCTCAGCTAGTCGAAACGAATTTCGAGGGGGCAGATCTTACCAATTGTTCAATTTATGGAATTGCTGCCTGGGGATTAAAACTAAATGAGGAAACAAAACAGAGGAATCTGGTCATTACCCCTCGTGATGAGCCTACTATCACAGTGGACGACATTGAAGTTGCTCAGTTCATCTATTTGCTTCTCAATAATAAAAAAATCCGCAACGTTATTGACACCATTGCTCAACGGGCTGTACTAATTCTGGGTCGATTTACAGAAGAGCGATTAGTAGTCTTAAATGCAATTCGAGATAAATTACGTGAGTGTAACTACTTACCAATTTTATTTGACTTCGATAAACCAGCTAGCCGAAACATCACAGAAACTGTCTCTACTGTTGCTCATCTAGCTCGATTTATTATTGCAGACCTTACAGACCCCCAAGCAATTCCTCAAGAGTTACAAAAAATTATTCCTGCACTTCCGTCAGTTCCAGTTCAACCGATATTACAAGTTTCAATCGATGGAAATATTGAAAAACCCAAAAATGAATGGGGTATGTTCTGGGATTTCATGCAGTATTGCTCGGTCTTAGATATCTATGATTATGATAGTCTTGAATACCTGATTACCTCATTTAAATCAGATGTTATTGCTCCAGCTGAAGCCAAAGCAATAGAACTATCAGAGAAGAGACTGAGGATACAAGAGAAAAAGTTTAGAACACGTCAAAAGAGGGAAAGGGAAAGAAATGACAGCTGACAAACAAACACAAAACAAGCAACAACAGGTAACAGTAGGCAATGGTCATCAAGAAACTATTCAGCCTAATTCAGTTGAGGCAGTTAAAAAAAGCTATGGAGAAAATTTCCAACCTCATCTTCTAGAACAATACAAATTGTATGTGGAGATGATGGATAGAGTTAGCGCAAGAAGAGGTCAGGCAAATACCTTCTACATATCATTGCTATCTGGTTTATTGGCTCTGCTTTCTTTAATAATTGACAAAAAACTATTTTTGGAATATCAAGCCGTCGTCCTTTTAGCCACAGCTATCCTTGGTTTAGTTCTTTGTTATGTGTGGTATGCAAATATCAATTCATACAAACAACTTAATTCACTAAAGTTTAAAGTGATTAATGAAATAGAACCCTATTTACCTTTTCCTTGTTACCTCCGAGAATGGGAAATTTTAAAGGAAGAAAATAAAAGTCAGCAATACAGACGCTTAACTAAGGTTGAGAAGTATGTGCCTTTCATTCTTGCTATTCCCTACCTTTGTTTACTTGTCTATTCCATATACAGGTTGTTGATTTAAAAGCTACGTTGATTGAGATTCCTAAGTAATACCAATTTCATGTAATCCTGATACAGATGGTTGCTCGAGGAAAGGGATAAAGCGTCTTCAGGCGCAGGGAAAAGGGTAAGGGCTTTTGTGAAGGAGTTTTTGACTCTCAGCAGACAAATAAAAAAGAAAACCTTTAACTTTAACCTTTAACCTTTTCCCACCTCTACCCATGTATATCCTCTAAAAAGGGGAAAAGAGTATTAATTGCTAACCTGATCTGCTGATTGTTCCACTACTTCATTACGAGAAGTTTTGTTTTCCCTAGTAGGATTAGGCGTTAACTCTGGTGGCAAGGATTGAGCGGTTCCCCACTGGTTGACTAACTCATTGAGGAAAGATTCTTGTGCCGTGCGGAACCCTGTTAAGTTAGCTTTTCCTGAATTCATAATCACAAACCAGACAGTCCCCTTTTCCTCGGTAGGTAATGCTCCGGCTAAGGCACTAACATCATCTAAACTTCCCGATTTAATGACTGAAAATTGAGGTAATTCGCGCTCATCTAAGATGCCTTCATCTTGCCCAACAACGGTAAAAATATCGCCAACATTCATCTGATAAGGCTTAAGATAGCGTTCAATTCCCAGAAACATTGCAGCAGCAGCACGGGGAGAAATTCGATTGTCTACACCTAAGCCAGAACCGTTGATTAGGCTAATTTCTTCTGGCGGAACTCCAGAGGCTTCAGCCGCTTTTTGTGCTACTACTTTAGCACCACCAACAGTGTTAGCTAACATCTCGGCCATTTTGTTGTTGCTGTAGCGGTTCATCTTTTTGAGCAGTTCAGCTACTGGAAAAGAATGATGGCGGACGAGAAGCTGCATGTTGCTGGGTGCTAAAGGAGAAACCTGTAAGGAACCATCTATTTTTACTTGGGGTTGAGGTGTGCCTGGGGGCAATGTTTGATGCTGGGTTTGGGCTTCGGTGGACCAAAGCTGAGAATTCAAGCCTTGTCTGAGTAGTTCCCCGGATTTTAGGGGGTCAGCAATAAAGTTCATGTAAAACTTGCCAGCGATGACTAAATTGCCAGTTACCCGCTTAATACCTATTTCATTTAACTGGTTGCCGAGTGCGATCGCTTCTTCCCAAACGAAAAAGGGGTCTTCTGCTCCCTGAATTACTAAGTCACCTTGTAAAACTCCGTCTTTAATCGGCCCAGTTGCTCCGATAATGGTCACAAACTCGTGATCTGGACCGAGGGTAGAGAGGGTTGCTAAAGAAGTTGCTACTTTGGTGATGGAAGCAGCAGACAGAGGCACTGTACCCTGGTTATTGGCTAACAGGGTTTTATTGGTTTGTATCCAGATGCCTTGGCTTTCCTTGGCAAATCCTTTGCTGGACAAGCTGTTGAGGTAGGGCTGAATTTGTTGTTGAGTGGTTGAATCTGGTTTATCTGGAGAGGCAGTCAAGGGGCGATTGGGGTTTTTCACAGGCTTGACTACTCTTTCCGGTTTTTCTTGTGTTGTTGCAGTTTCTGTCTGGTTGACTGGCGTTTGAGAAGAATCAGACTCAACAGAACATCCCGCCACAAGTGCTAATAATGCTAATGATACGAGAGCAGTGAAACGAATTGTTTTTGGCATTTTGTTATCAGACATTAGCAATTAACTCAGAGTTCCTCTTCTGTCGGCTTGAGTTGGTCCATCTCCAGTACGGCTAGTTCAGCCCGTAGCTGACTCAGTTCAAATTCTAAAGCCTGAATCTTGGTAAGTAACTCTTGACGACGAATTTCCGCTGAATTGGTTTGTTGGTGTAAGTAGGCTTCAATCTCAGGCCACAGAGGTACTGCCCATTCTTTACTAGCTGACTTAAACTCTTTCAGGATAGTTACTTCACCATGGGCCTCAAGCAGGAAAAGATAGTAGAGTCGTTGTTGGTTGCCCTGCTTTTTGCGACCTTTTTGTTCACAGCTAAGGTAAAGTCCGGGTTGCTGGTAGGCTAACTCTTCTAGTTGTGAGACAAAAGAGCCTTCCAGGGAATAGCCGTCTGTATGGTTTTTGTCAAGTCCGTAAACCAGTTTGCACCAATTTCCTTTGCGGCTGGAGGGGGAACTTTCCCAAAATCCGGGGGCGTTGAGAAAGGCTTGCCGGAGATTGACGAGAATGGGGTTACTCATTGACTGATTAAAGGTGCGACTTGCTACATTTCTTCTGGTTAGAAAAACATTTGATCTTGATTTAATTTTTCCTGGAGTTTGCTGATCAACTCCCCATGATCTTCTATATTCATTATTGAATCCGAATCGGCAAGCTCTTGCCTCCCAGAGAGGAACTTATCTGTTTTTCTCAGAGTCTAGATCACGATAACTACCTGGTAAGTGGTAAATTTCCTTATAAATCCACAAAAGTGTAATCATGGTGGACAGTAACTTGCAGCGGCACAACCCTCATTGACTTTCCTTTCTTACGGTCTAAAACTCAAGAAATAAAAGCTGCTAAAATTAAACGTATTGTGTTCACTAAAAAACGATTGCGGGGTAATTCCACCTCGATTAATTTAACCGCTACTGAAAATAGAACCATCATTGCCGAAGGGGTGGAGATGGTATTTCAGGCAGGGCAACAGCGCTTTCAGGTTCTCAAAGGGATTGACTGGGAAGTGAAACGCGGTGACATCCAACTGTTGATGGGGCCTTCTGGATCGGGTAAAACTACTCTGCTATCCATCTTGGCTGGACTCTTGACACCTACAGTTGGTCAGGTTTACTTACTCGGAGAAGAAATTACTAGCATGTCTCCTGCCCAGCTAACACGCTTTAGACGGCAGAACATTGGCTTTATTTTTCAAGGTTTTAACCTGTTCCCCGCCCTGACAGCAGCAGAGAATGTGGAAGTTGTCCTCAATGTTAAAGGTATTCGCGGCTCAAGAGCAAGATATCAAGCCAAAGCTTTGCTAGATCAGGTGGGCTTAAGTCTACAAGCCAACCAAAAGCCTAGAGACTTGTCAGGAGGGCAAAAACAGCGGGTAGCGATCGCTCGTGCTCTAGCAGACAATCCCCCGATCATTATGGCAGATGAGCCAACAGCAGCCCTAGATTCTGAGAGTGGACACAATGTTATCGAGTTATTGCGTCGCCTAGCGAAAGAAGGAGGCTGCACCGTACTGATGGTAACCCACGACCCTCGAATTATTGATGTAGCCGACCGAGTCGCTTATCTCGAAGACGGGACTTTAAGGGCAAAATAAATTTTCATCTAACCTGCTGGAGTTGCCCCACAATCTCTTGCAATGTCTGCTTTACCGAACGTGGTTGCCAACCTAAATCCTGATGAGCCTTAGTCGCGTCCACCCGAACACAGCGATCATAGATGTAGTGTACCCGTTCTTTACTGATGGGTGGCTGCCATTTGAGCAGGCGTCCCAGGGGATCGAGAATGTTACCCACAAGTCTAACTAAGGGTTGGGGAGCCTCTGTTGGCACTCTAATGCCAGTTTCCTGACTGAGGATGCCAAACATTTCACGGGTACTAAGATCCCCGGCAGAGATAATATAGTACTCTCCAGATTTGCCTTTTGCTGCTGCCAGGATCATCGCCTCGACTAAGTCATCCACATGGACGATACCAGTGATGCGATCGCCTCCCGCCCACAACTTCAGCCCTCCTTTGATAAACTGCTTAAGTACAGGGCCAAAATGGGGGTCATCTGCACCAAAAATCCCCGATGGCAAAATACTCACCACAGGTAAACCTTGAGCAGCAAATTGATCTACCAATTGTTGAGCCTGGTATTTCGTGCGATCGTAAGCAGAGCAAAAGTCAGTCTGAGTTCGTTGGAAAGTTTCGTTAACGACTTCGCCTTGAGTATCGCCAAAGACACCAATGGTGCTGCAATACACCACCTGGGCAACACCTACAGCCTGGGCAACTTCCAGCACAGCGCGAGTTCCCTCGACATTCACCTTCTCCATTGCCGCCGCATCAACCAGTCCTAGCTCTACATAAGCAGCGGTGTGAAAAACCCAGTCTACACCAGTCATCGCGGCGCGTAGGGCGTTCTGGTCAGTAATATCGCCGTAAACCAATTGTACTTTGCTCTGCGAGAGACGCTCTAGATTGCTAGAGCTGCGTACTAAACCGATAACAACATCCCCTCGCTTCTCTAATGCTCTCACCAAGTGAGAACCTGTGAAGCCGCTGGCTCCAGTTACGAGTACCTTCATAAAGCTTTCTCGTAGATGCGGTAAGTTTTATATATTTTGCCACCCGATGCTTCAATTAATTTGCGGGAGGGAAAATTATCTTCCCAAACCCAGGACAGTTCTGCCCGTTTATAGGGTTTGCCCTTTTGTCTTCCACCCTGCATCCCCAAATAAATTAAAGCCAGAGGCACCATTTTGCGGCGGTATTCTGGCAGAGAGCAAATGGCAATAACTCGTCCTTGATCAATCTGGCGGCGATACCAAAGAAACTTGAGAATTCCCCAGAAATTGAGTCTTCCCCCCACATGTTTTAGGGGTATATTGTAATCCGGTAAGCCCATAAAAAAGCCGATCATTTCACCCTGATCTTCAGCCACAGGAAAGACATCAGGGTCTACTAAAGTCTGCAAGGATTTGGCTTCTGCTAAAAATTCTTCCTGACTGCGTGGAGTAGAACTCCAGTTATTAGTAAAAGCCTTAGTAAATAGTTGATAAAGACTCAGACAATCTTGCTCAAATCCTTTGCCTTTCGTTCTTAGAGGACGAAAGGTGATACCGGATTTACAAGCAATCCGATAGGCTTTCTCAAATTTATCTGGTAAGGGTATGTCTAGGGGGAAGTCATAAGCATAGGCATCTTTGGCTTTCTGCCAGCCCTCTAACTCCATAAACTCATAATAGTAGGGCGGATTATAGGGCATCATCACCATCGGCGGCGAATCAAAGCCATCGACTAATAATAAACCATTGTTGTGAATCGATAGATCAATTGGTCCGCGCACCTTGGTTATGCCTTGTTCTCGTAACCACTCACCAGCAGTATCGAGTAGTGCTTTCGCGATCGCTAAATCGGGCAAGCACTCAAAAAAGCCAAATACTCCAAGGTTTTCGCCTTCCCTCTCGAGCAAACGCCGATTAACTGCTGCGACAATGCGTCCTACCGCCTGGGGATTTTTGGCGTTTTGGTCTAGGGCGATAAACTGCTGTAAATTCCCGTACTCAAAGAAAGGATTAGTGGGTAGAAACTGCTTAGCCACATCGCTACGCACAGGGGGTATCCAGTTAGGATCATCAGCATAAACCCGTGCTGGCACCTCCAGAAACATGCCTTTGTCTTCTGGAGTAGTTACAGCCTTCACCTGAATAGAGATAGATGTCTGCACTTTGATAACTTTTTCTATCCTTAGTCCTAAGCCAGGTTAGCAGGTTGCAGGCTCTCTTTTACCTCTTATCTGGCTGTTTTAACCTGAAGGAAAATTACCTTCTCACCGACAACCTACTAACCTGCACCCCGACTTCAGGCACTAATCGTCGGTTTATACAATAAATCCCGAACTGCTACCATTGCACTCACCAGACGCTCCATATCTTCTTGAGTATGAAGGGCGTTAACGGTAATCCGCATACGAGGTTTAGCGATAAACCAGATGGGAGAAGCCCAAATTCCATGTTTTTCTAGTAATTGTCTGCCGAAGATCTTGGGGTTAATTTCTGGCGGTAAGATGACTGGGACAACATTAGTCTCGCCACTAGCAATAAAATTCTCCTCAGCTAGACGCGATCGTAAATATCGAGTGTTTTTTTGTAGTCTTTGGACTAGTTCGGGAGATTTACGAACCTGGCGAATACTTTCTAAGGCAGCAGCGGTAGTTGGTGGTGGTAAAGAAATTGTGCCAATCGAAGTGGGAGAAACATTAAGCAGTGGTTTGAGTTCTTCCACATGACTACTAATGGCGGCTCCTGCTGAGGCCGCAAACTTGGAGAAGGTTGTCATGATCAACGGTACTACACCCCGCTCAATTGCCTGCTGCGGCAAAATGCCGAAGTGTTCATAAATGCCTCTTCCCGTTGCGCCAATTGCGCCACTGGCGTGAGCCTCATCCATCACTAACACGCTGCCGTCGTAATTTTGCAGCACATCGATCATCTCTGGCAGTGGTGCGATGTCGCCATCCATAGAAAAAACCGCATCGGAAACCACCATGATCCGGTCAGTGGGGCGAGCATAACGCTGTAGCTTGCGTGCCAAGTCGTTGATATCACAGTGACGGTAGGCTTTTACCCTAACGCGGGGACTATGACCAAACACCTTGCCGGAACGGGTTCCGGCGTTGACTACGGCGGAGACAATGCAACCGTGGTTGAGCACATCGGTAAGAATCAAAGTCTCTCTAGTATTCTGAAAACCCGGCACCGGAATTGCTAAGTGGCAGAAAGCATCTACCAAGGCTTGCATCGCCATCCAGGCATTAACAAACAGATGGGTGTAAGGCAGATGTTTAAACTCAGAAATTTCATCTTCTAACTGCCGGTGCAAATCAATGCGACCGCTTAAGACGGAGCAAGAGCTATTTGAAGTACCATACTGGAGGATGGCATCAATAGCAGCCTGCCTAACCGCCTCTTCTTGAACTAAACCCAAAACATCATTTGTGCAGAAGGTTAGAACGGTCTGACGCTTGCCAGTGGCAGCTGATTCAATCTCGACCAAATTCCCCTGCTTTTGGTGACAGATATACTCATCGGGGTCTAACCCACTCTCGTACCAGCGCTGGACGTACTCTTTAACAACTTGCACAGTTTGCTCCTCACACCTTATTCCTAGATAGCCTATCGCCTCTGACTAAAGAAGTATTAAAAAAGTATATTTTCTAGCTGGAGTAATAGCTATCCAGATTGATTAGTATGCCTGATGAGTGCTTACTAAAAGCATCTAACCATGTAGGGAACTCAATTACTACTGTTGCTCTGTCCTGAAGTAGCATACTTCTCCAGTTGGACAGAAGCTGGATCAACTGCTCTAAGGTAGCGTTTACGATTGCCTTCATCTTATAAATTAAGTGATTGAAATTTCTCTGGTTGGTTCAACTTAGCTTGATACCACCGCTGAGGATAGATAACAAGCCGATAGACTGGGACGCTCGTTCGCTAAGCAGGGCATTCTTATTGTGTAGACTTGCACCCACGGATTTAGTACGGCATCGCTTCGCTAACCCTAACACCATCAACTGCTCGCGAGTCTGCTGGCTGATGGTTTGGTTGCTCACTAGATTGTTGCACGAATTTTTCATATTGACGGATAATTAGCCGCTGAACCGCAATAATTGCTGGATTGATTTCCACGTAGTGCCGTTGAGGATTCGCTAGATAATTTTGCTGCTCACTTTCCATCATTTCAATATCTTGCTCAAGAAATTTCATGAACACGAAGCGTTGCAACAAGGCTTGCAGTATCGGGGTCAAGAGCCGTCGGAACCACTTAGGCAAGCGGATTTTTAGAAAGAACAGGGCAAAGGAGCGACTTTCTGTTGCTCCCACTGGTAACCGCATCAAGTAGAGTTGAGAAACTCCCTCCAGAGAGCTGTAGTAGTGGGGATAGCGGTACTGAACTGAAACGGTGCGCGTAGTGACCTGATCGGCTTGGTCGCTTAGACCGATAAACTTTGCCATACGACCTTTGTAGGAAACATCATATTCAGCAGACACAGTGTCTTCTGTTGCCCGTAAACTTTTCAGTACCGGATCAAACCAACCTTGGAGGTTTTGGTGCAAAAATCCATGAAATACATCCATGGAGTTTTCATTGCAGATGGAAAAATGAGCCTGCATCCGGGCGCTTATTGGCACCATTAACCAGTCTGGGTTGCCAACTTCTGGCATTTCCGGCGGTTGGCAAGTTGTAGCGAGAGCTTTGTCACCAGGAAAAATCCAAATCAGATTGTATTTTTCCTGGACTGGATAGCTTCTTACTTGTGCGCAGGGCAGCTTTTGCTCTGGGGAAAGGTAGGGAATTCCGGCGCATTTGCCAGTACCGTCAAAAGTCCAACCGTGATAGCGACAAGCGAGATGTTCTCCCTGCACGATGCCTTTGTGGAGGGCAACGCCTTTGTGGGGACAGGTATCTTCTAGGGCGTGAAGCTGACCATTGGCATCGCGGTAAACTGCGATCGCGCCTTGTCGATTCGTTGAGTCAATGCTCTTGTGCCAAATTCTTACGGGTATAACCTTCCCAGATTTTAGTTGGTTAGCCCAACCAACTGGATACCAGTAATTGAGGTTAATACCCACCTCTCGGACAGCACTTTGAACTGTCTGGCTGGTTAAGGTTGTAGCCAGTTCCATTACTCTTGCCTCTTTTGGGTGTGTATCTGACAATTATTTAGCTTCTTAACTTTTTCTTCGTCAATCCAGTGGTCAAGCGGGAATCAAAAGAGTGCCGCTCACCGTCAGACTATCTGAATTTATCTGCATGGGTTATTGTTGTCAAAACATTTAGGTTGTTTTCATTGATGCTAGGCAATCCTCGACTGTTAGTACTACTGGCGGCAGGTTCCCTCACTACCATGGCAGGGGGAGTTGTTGCACCAGTGCTGCCAGAGATAATACAGCAGTTAAGGCTCGATCCAGCCTGGGCTGGCCTGTTGGTGAGCATCCATTGCTTAACCATTGCCTTATTCAGCCCCTTACTAGGAATTTTGGCAGACAGGGTTGGTCGTTTACGGGTATTAGTACCTTCGCTGCTGTGCTACGGAATTGTTGGCACCGCAGCAGGCTTAATGGATTCACTGATGCCCCTGCTAGTGATGCGGGGATTATTGGGGGCGGCTAGTGGCGGCATTGCCGCAGCCAGTCTGGGCTTGCTAGGAGGTATGTATGACGCAGAGGCGCGATCGCAGGCTTTAGGATACGCTACTAGTACCCTGACGATCACTGGCATTCTTTTCCCGCTCTTGGGGGGCTGGGTTGGTGCCACGCACTGGCAGTATGCTTTCTGTCTTTATGGACTGGGGCTGCCCCTTGCTGGCTTAGCAGCCTCAATCTTGAAAGAAGAACGCCAGATCAAGGCGAAGCGGCTAGCTAGAGACTCTGGCAACAAACTGGTTACTGTTTTGAGCAATCGCCACACCCTAAGATTGTTATTGGCTCTTAGTATGTCATCTATTGCCACAACTGCCGTAATTATTTACGCACCACTCTACTTAAAACAGACTATTGGGGCAGGGACGGCGATTAATGGTATTGTTTTAGCATCACGGGCGATCGGAGCCGCTGTGGTTTCAGCTTTCGCGGTTAAGTGGCTCTCGAAAAACTTAGGAAATACTCAAACCATAGCCTTGGGGTTTGGATTGATGGCTTTGACGTTGAGTACGATTCCGGTATTACACCAACTAAGCTGGATTCTGGCAACAGCAGTGTTCTTTGGCTGCGGATTTGGTGTAGTAGTGCCTTCTCTCTACAATGCCTTGGCGTCTCTGGCTCCTTCGGATCTCAAATCCAGTGTGCTAGCAGCCGGTACAGGTACCGGTTTTCTCGGACAGTTCCTGGCTCCTGTATTTTTGGGCCCACTGATACCTTTAATTGGTCTAGAAGGGACTTTTTATGCCGCAGCTATCGTTGCGCTTAGTGCTGCACTTTTGCTATTTATGCCAACACCCAGTTACCAAGCTAGATCTTGAAAGATACAACTTGGTAACTTGGTTCAATGGCTTGAAGTAATAAGTAATAAATAATAGGTTGCTTTTAGCAACGCTATCGGTAGCTTGTCTGTCTTTTCAGCCTCCTCCCTTATTAACCTTTGCTTCTGCAGCCAGAATCTAGGAAATTGGTATAACAATCAGCAAGATAACTTCCGGCAAAAAATCCGGAAAAACCGAGAAAAACCTTGAAGTAAAGCAAATCAGAAGAATCCCTTGAGAACTGATTTATCAAATGGTTTTAATCGAAAAAGTTAAACAAATATGTGATCGCCTTGCTGCTCACGGATGGCGGAGTTTGCTGCTGCAACATGGACTAGATATTACCGCCAATAACTTAAAACAAGAGCTGACAAAAGAACTGCCCAATATTAATCGGCTTCTTCCAGGCTTTGAAGATTTTGCCTTAGAAGGGAAGCGGGGTATTGAGCCTAGTAATCCCTCTCGCAGCTTGCTGTTTCACGCCTTGGCTTCGCCGAATGTAGTCAAAGGTGCTGAGGGTTATGAACTCAGTGATTTTCCCACTTTGGCTGAACTCGAAACCATAGAAAACTACGTCTATGGAGTCAACCCACCCTCCTTGCTGGAACTACGTGCTCGTGCTCGGCGTTCTCCCTTGGCAATTGTTGTCTTTGTCTCAGAATACCGCCCCGCGCCCGAAACAGTCCACCGCAAGCACGCCGACATGTGTTTCTCACGTACTGGTGTAGCACGAGTTGGTACGGCTGAGCCTCTCTATCACGCCAAAAATCGAGGCTTTTTACCTTTTGTTGAGGGAGATAGTCACGCCTTCCGAGTATTGCCAGCATGCTACTCTGCCTACATTGCCATTCAAAGCCGAGGCAATGAAGACTTATTCGGCCCAATCCGCTTTCAGGAAGACGACGAGAACAGAAATTTCTGGATTCCTCTCCATAAACTTTTCAGCGGCAAAGAGTGTATTCGTCGTCTAGATTTAGACTTAACTCTAAAAGCTCACCACGTTAACGAAAAGCTGCGGCGTATCCATCTAGAACTAGGACGCAGTGGTCATGATACCGGGTGGCGAGAACCAGATATCAGCCAGCCTCCCTTTACCTTCACTAACGGCATTGCTCAATGGTCCAACAACTCTGACTTTGGCACTAACGTATTAATACCCGATGTACATTCCGCCATGGTGGAGGCTGCCCAATATCGAGGGAAACTGCTTACCTTCAAAGTGCCTAAAGATTATGGTCAGGTTCTCTCTTCTAGTTTGTACATTCCCTCGGGACAAAATGGAGAGCGTCGAGCGCCAGAATATGTGCATGCACGCCATAAAATCTTATCTAATGGTCAGCAAGAAGACCTCAATAACCAACCCGATGTAGTTAGCATTATTGAAACAGGAGACTACCAAGCACAACACTACCTTGACTTTACCGGTGATGGCTGGGTAGAAGCCTTATGTCCCCAGTTGGCTGTAGTTATCCCTCGTCGCATTCCCGCTTACTCGCTGGTAACAGCCCCCGATTTCTTCCCCAACTGCGATCAAGGAGAACTCATGGATTGGTGGGAGCAGTCAGTTCCAGCGAAACTGGCAAAGAGCATCTGGAGGATTGACCCCAATACCTTATCAGATGAAAGAATTGCCCCCAATCTAGAGTTGAAGCAAGCCAGCTTTCGCCCAGAAGATACCACGGTGACGGCAATTGTCTCCTTGCCGTTTAACGCCTCGGCTCAAGAAACAGCCCTCAATGTTCCTGAAACGGTGCGACACTCTTATCTGCCAGATGCCGCAGCAGGAGTATTTGCCCCTGGTTGGGATGTTAGTTTCGACCAAATTAACGGCACCCGGCACCTGGCTGCTTATGGCCTGGGTAGCCCGTTTCCGGAAGATTCCAAGCTTTGTGCAGCATTGAGTACCTTTTGGCCATCTGTGGCTCCCGATGCCGCACGCACCTTTGAGCCTAATCCTACTTGGCCAACAGTTAGCCCTCTAACAGATGACGAAATTGGTCAGCAAGGAAATCTTGCTTGGGATGGTGTTCCTGGACCTAAAGTTGTTCAGCTTGGTGACCAGCAAATGGTGGAATATGCTGCCATTGATTACGTTGATTACGTCGAGAATGCTTTGCAGGGTAAATTTTCTTTAGCATTGACAGGTCAAGTTGATGTTAATGAGTACCAAGCTAGAGTGCTAGCGATGGGCTATGTTTACCGTGCCTTGGGTATTAAGGAGGAGGATTTCTTTGGAGGTGATGTTGCTGATCAAGATGCATTTTTCCCGATCATCCGCGAAAAAGCTAAATGGAGTGTCCTCTCTTTCCGTGAAGTCTTAGCAACTGATCAGGAACTACAGACGGTGCAATCTAAAACTGGCATTACCCTAGAGGGCAGTGTCTATCGGTTTGAGATGTATCGTCACGGTCAGCAGTCAGCCCATCCTAACGACTTTCGTAAACGCTTGGTTGCCATTGAGGAAAGCGCCACTCTCTTTGTCAAGGGATTCCAAATTTTGCTCAAGCGGGGAGCTCATCCCTGGGAAGTAATTAATGTCTGAGGCAGACGTTGTGATTGTTGGCGGCGGACCTGCGGGTTCTGCTGCCGCTATCTGGTTGGCTCAGATGGGCTTGCAGGTGGTAATTACTGAGGATCAGGAGTTTCCACGCCATCGCCCCGGAGAAACCCTCCATCCGGGGATTGAACCGCTACTAAGGCAGTTAGGTGTGGCAGAACAGGTACTCTCTGCTGGTTTTCTGCGGCATGAGGGCAATTGGGTGCAATGGGAAGCTGACAAGCAGTTTGTGCCTTTTGGTGAAGATGATGCTGGTTCTTGGCGAGGCTTTCAAGCATGGCGGGCGGATTTTGATGCAATTTTGCTCCATCGGGCGATCGAGTTGGGAGTACAAGTTCGCCAACCCTGTCGGGCGCTGCAACCCATACAACACAACAACCGTGTTACAGGAGTTGTCACCTCAGATGGTTCTTGGCGCTCATCTTTTCTGATTGATGCCACTGGTAGGCGGCAATGGCTATCTCAACAGTTGAAGTTAAAAATTAACTGTTATTCTCCCCGTCTTATTGCCCATTTCGGCTATGTAGAGGGAGAATGCCCCAACCGAGATCAGGCACCCGCGATTATCGCCGATCAACGAGGTTGGACTTGGACAGCGAAAGTGCGCCCCCAACTTTACCAGTGGACAAGACTCTCGTTTACTAAGGAAACGACTGCTCCCGACTGGATTCCTCAAGAATTCCAGGGACTTCAACCCATAGGCAAGAAGGGAGCGGCAAATGTCACCTGGCGAGTTGCTACCCCAGCCGCCGGGTCAGGTTATTTTCTGGTGGGTGACGCCGCAGCCGTCCTGGATCCCGCCTCTTCCCACGGTGTTCTCAAAGCCATCATGTCTGGGATAATGGCCGGGCATTTAATCACGCAGATTGTCAAGGAAGGTCAAGCTGAGTCCAAAGCAATTCAAGGATACTGCCAATGGGTCAACAATTGGTTTGAACACGATGTTAAAAAATTACAGGAACTCTACGCTCTGCTGCTCAATTGACCCTCTTCGCGGTCGCTGAAACTTGTCCCTTCACTCCGTTAGTTTGCCAGAAGGGATGGAAGATGGAATGAGTGGGTTAATTCGTCAAAAATAATACTACAAATAGTCTGGCTTGAAGTAACAATTAAGTAAGTAAACAGGCAAGGATTTTAGTCTCATTCAAGCAATAAACAGTAAATTAAACTCATTACTTATTACCCTTCGCTCCGCTCAAGGGCATGCTTATTACTTATTACTTATTACCCTTCGCTCCGCTCAAGGGCATGCTTATTACTTATTACCCAACCATTTGGGGCATTGTTGGGTAAATTTGTATAAGAAAATTTCAGCCTGCCACCTGCAAATCTTCCGGCAAACTAATTTCTTGCTCCACCTTTAAACCAGCAAGAAACTCCCGATCTTCACTAATATGGGGAAATTTGAGCTGGGAATCAGGAACTCCTCGTGCCACCTGACGCTGGCGGAGAATGGCAAAGCTACCGGGTGCCAGAATTCGTAGACGAGGTGCAGGAAGAAAGTTTCTTGGTCGCTTCACGGCGTAAGAGGCGTTAGCTTGCTTTAGCTTGCGGTCAAAGCTAACGAGAAAGGCCTGGGTATCTTCCAGCTTTTGTCCAGGAATTAGCTCAATATTCAGTAGATAATGAGGAGTAATCAGACTCTCTGAGAGAGTAATACAAAAGTCCTCTAGGGGCAAGCTAAATTCTTGTTGTAAGGCTTGCATCACCTGAGTGGCGTGATACTCGGTCGTCTTCTCTGTAGTAGCAGAAATAGTTCCCCCGCGTCGATAACGAAAGACGATGAGAGGAGCACTGTTGTAAAACCCTACTACTTCCACCACATCGCCAATATCGTAGCGGTAGAAACCACTGTAGTTAGTCGTCAAGAGACGGTAATGTTCCCCCACCTTCACCTCTGTCGCCAGAAGAGTTTGGGGATGTTCTTCTTCCCATTGATCTGGCGGGACGAACTCAAAAAAACCGCTCTCAATGGCTAGGACGCTACCATCAGTATCGACATCAGGGTAAACACTAAAAGTTGCCTCAGCGGAGGAGTAGACCGCTCCAAAGACTGGTGTATTGCCAAAATACTCAGAAAACCGCTTAAAGTAAAAATCAGAGGTTCCTCCCCGTGCTGTGGCCATAAAAGATAAACCAGGCCAAGCGAATTGGGGAGTTAGCCGTCCCTGATGGTGTAGGATCTCCCGCAACTGGTAGGCACGGATGGGATCAGGGAACCACAGATGCTCTAACTTTAAGCGCAGTGTCGGTTCGAGTTCTAACCAGTCTGCAATTTTGCCTTTTTCTATATCCTGGATTAAGTCTTCAGCGTAGCGCTCTAGATAGTCGCAGGTACGCAGCAGCAGCATGGGAAAGTTGGCAATCATCCCCCGCATTGAGGGATTACGCAGGGCAAAGAGTAAACAGACATAGTGGCGGGTGAGACTATCGTCGGGTAGCAATGTCTCGAAAGGATGGGCGAATAGTTGTTCATAAAAAAACTTGCCCATCTGAATAACACCGACACTCGCATTGCCGTAATCAATACCGCTAGGGGTTCGTCCCAGGCGCTGGACTGAGTTGGTGATTAGTAATTTGCCGAAGCTGAGATTTCTCGACTTTAGGGCATCTGCTAAAAAGCCGATAGAAGTAAGATTGGCCCGTCTCAGCGAGTTTTGAAATCGCTTGGTGACAGGAATCAGTTTCTTCACCCCAGTAGAACCACTGGTGAGGTTAATATAAACGACCGGATCAGGAGTGAGAATGTTAGATTCCCCCTGGAAGATTCGCTCAGTGAGTGGTTCATAGCTACTGTAGGGCAGCACTGGCACCCTCTCTCGAAATTGCTCTATAGTTTTGATCTCACTTAAACCATACTGACGACCCAGTTCAGTGTTTTGATGAGTCCGCAATAGAGTGAGCAGGAACTGCTCCTGCACAAGTTCAGTTTGTCGGGTTTTGCCAACAAAATTTGCCTTGACACGTCGAGCAACAGCAGTCAAAAGTGGCAGCAGGTAATTTGCCATTAGCTCCTCACACTAGTGGTTACTAGCCCTTAAAAGGGCAATGCATTTCGTCAAATTGCACTGTAACGCTTTTGGATAGTGTAGGGGGGATCATGAGGATTCGTCATCCCAAAGTCAATTTTTTGCCCCCACTAAATCAAACCTGGCAAATCTTATGTATTCTCCAGTCAGAGGGTGTCAAAATAGTCAAGATGCTAATTCTCTAAAGAAAGTGTGAGGCAAGAGAGAGCATGAGTGCATTAGTAAGTTTATCCACGGGATTTGCCTGTTTTGCCGTGGCGTTTGTCTTATCGAGTTTGGTTGAATACTGGCTACATCGCCTGATGCACGTCTCGCCTCGAATTGGTGAACGTCACCGTGATCATCACCGTCGCAACGAGGGACAGGGAGTAATCTGGGAATTCCGGGATTATGTCAGAGGCAGCTTTGTGGTCATGTGCCTGCTATTTTTCTATTCTTGGCAAGCTGGAGTGGGTTGGCTTTTGGGGGGGCTATGTTACGCGGCTTTTTCCGCCTACGCCCATCAGCTACAGCATGAAAATCCTACCAAGTGTTTTTGGATGAAAATGCCGGTTCATTATGTGCATCACAAATACGGCATGTGGGAGCATAACTTTGGTCTGGCGGTGGACTGGTGGGATCATGTGTTTGGCACCTACAAGCCTGTGGAATGGCTCACAGAAGACGAACTCAGACAACCGGAACGGGGTTATTTACAACTCCGGTGGTGGTAAAGTGTCATAACTGTTATCGATGCTCGGATTACTTCAACCAGACAAAGGCAAATAGAAATCGTTATTTCTGTGGTCTGAGATAGACTGATGAGGTTCTTGATAGTCCTGAACTCCTGGTGATAACCCCATGGTTTAACCGGGATAACTGAACTTGCATCTCACTCTAGGAGGATTCCTTTGAACTACTTCCATGAGGCAAAAGCTCACTTCGTGGCGAGTCATCAGCATCCAATTAACCAAATTCTGCACCACATAACTAACCTATTAGCGATCGCCGCTGTGGTTTTACTATTTTATGACTGGCGATTAACGCTGATTTGTTTAGTTTTTACTCAAGTATTTGCCCTGGGTGGACACGCCTTCTTTGAGAAGAATGAACCAGCTTTTAGAAAGTATCCCGGCATCACCATCCTAGCTTCGATGTCCTGGTCTCTAGAAAACTGGTTTGGTCTGCGTCAAGCCTGGAGTGCTTTGTTTGACCAGCGTAAAGCTTTACATTAGGGACAAAACCTTTCCAGTACCTTGGGGTGATCAGTCAAACTCCAGCAATGTAGGCAAAAAATTGACCAAAAGTGCAGTATGACTTTTGGCATTTGCGCAGCAAGGCTTTAGGGGGCATAGTATTACAGCATGACTTTTAGAGCTTAAACTGGCTACTATTCAAGCCAGTACAAGAGTTGGTTCTCTGCCTCAAAAGTCCCATGCTAACCCACTCACTTCCGGTACAAGTGGATGGCAAAGAACGTTCCCATAGCCTTAAATTAATTTTTGTAGGTTGCCGAAAAACAAAAAAATTGAGGATTGTTGATGTATCAAGGTTTACTAGTAATTGATGCCGACGCTCATAAGCTAGAAAATCCCCTAATTTTGTGGGATTATGTAGAGCCTGAGTATCGCGATCGCGTTGGTTTAGTGATTGATAGTCTAGGCGACCAAAGAGCGCGGATCGTGGACTTTAATCCGGCGACGGGTCAAAACGACTTGGTGCGCATGTTCCCTCAACCTCAGGGTTTGGGTAAGGGTGGCTTTCGTAACCTTCATCCAGAAACAACCTTGGGTGCCATGTTCAATCGTGTACGGATTGAACACATGGATCAAGAAGGTGTGGATGTCCAAGTAATCTACGGCACATTCAACCTGATTTTTTCCAGCATCCTGGATAAGGACATGGCAATTGCCCTCTGCCGTGCCTATAACAACTACATGGCCCAGGACTGCCAAGGGTACAATAACCGCCTTAAACCCATTGGAGTATTACCTCTCCAAGATGTGGATGCTGCTGTAGCTGAAATGCACCGCTGCGTTAATGAATTGGGCATGATTGGTGTAGCCGTTGCCCCCAATTTACCCATCCCCCATCCTCAAGCGCCACAAGCCTTCCCAGAAATACGCACCTGTAAGTCGATTAGCCATCCTGATTTCCGTCCACTTCTGCAAGCAGCAGTAGACTTGGATATTGGTTTAGGTATTCACGGCGGCCCTGGTTCTTACATGGTGGGTGGTATTGCCGACCATATGGAAACCTTTGTTCTCTCCCACATTTTTGTGCAGCGCAACCAGCAACAAATGGCGATGGCGCGAATGGTTTTCGATGGCGCATTTGAGCAATTCCCCACACTGCGAGTGGGCTTTTTAGAAGGCGGTTGTGGTTGGGTGCCAGATCTTGCCCACGCTTTCCATGAGCACTGGGAAAAGCGTGTCCGCGATTTTGACCCCAAACATCCCTATCGCCCCTCCCTGATGGAATTCACCAAGCTGATGATTCAAGAAAGGGGCGGCAGCGATAATATCAATATCATCGGTAAGGCGAAAAACCTCTTCGATCTGTTGTGGAATACCAAGCACGACCCAACACAGATTGATGATGCCAGCCTTTACGAACATTACGATCTGCGTCACCGTGACCCTCTAGATTACTTTGAGCGGGGTCAAATTTTCACCTCTTTTGAGTCCGATGATCCTGGCCCGTCTTATCTGCCTTTAGCCATGGGAGAAGTGGGTAAACACTTAGCTTGTTTTTCTGGTGACTATGGGCACTGGGATGGCGTACTCAAGGACTGTGTTAAGGATGCCGCTACTGTTAATGATTACGACCAAGAATACCTAGGACTGCTCTTAGGCGGCAATGCGCTAGCTTTCTATGGCGATCGCTTACGGCAATCTCTACCCACCAATTGCATGGTTCAAAGCCGATAGTGGGAACTGCATAACTGATTCAAGAGTTATAGGTTTGAAGGTTAGTAAGTTGTGGGTTTCTAACCTTCAACCTTTAGTAATATGAGGCTTTAATTAAATGCGCGCTTTACTTTTATATCCCCTATTTCCCAAATCCTTCTGGTCTTTTGACAAAGTATTAGAACTGATTGGACGTAAGGTCACTCTTCCCCCGTTGGGTATGATTACAGTCGCGGCAATCTTGCCCCAAACCTGGGAGTTCCGCTTAGTTGATCGCAATGTTTCCCCAGAAACTGAGGCGGATTGGGAATGGGCAGATTTGGTGATAATTTCTGGCATGATTGTCCAGAAACCGGATATGGTGCAGATGATTCGTGAGGCAAAACGGCGTGGCAAAATGGTGGCAGTTGGTGGCCCTTACGTCACCTCTGTTCCTCAAGCAGCGCAAGAAGCAGGAGCAGATTTTCTGATTTTAGATGAGGGAGAAATTACCCTACCTTTATTTGTTGAGGCATTAGAACGGGGAGAAACATCAGGGGTAATTCGGTCTGATGGTGAAAAGCCTGCTGTCACAGAAACACCCATTCCTCGATATGACCTGCTGGATCTAAAATCCTACAGCGATATGTCGGTTCAGTTTTCCCGTGGCTGTCCGTTTCAGTGTGAATTTTGCGACATTATCGTCCTCTACGGACGTAAACCCCGTACTAAAAGCCCTGCACAGCTATTGGCTGAATTGCAGACTCTCTACGATTTAGGGTGGCGGCGGGCTGTTTTTATGGTGGATGATAATTTTATCGGTAATAAGCGTAATGTTAAGCTGTTGCTGCGGGAACTCGGACCGTGGATGGCAGAACACGACTATCCATTCCATTTCGCGACTGAAGCCTCAATAGACTTAGCCCAAGATCAAGAACTGCTAGACTTGATGATCGCGGCCAACTTCAATTCCGTCTTTATTGGTATTGAGACACCGGATACTGATAGTTTGGCGATGACTCAGAAGTTCCAGAATACCCGTAACTCTCTAGTTGAGTCGGTGCAGAAAATCAATAAAATGGGAATGCGGGTCATGGCTGGTTTTATTATCGGCTTCGATGATGAAAAGCCAGGAGCTGGTCAGCGTATTATTGATTTTGTTGAGGCAACCGCCATTCCCCAAGCGATGTTTGGTATGTTAGTTGCTTTACCTAACACAGCACTATGGCATCGACTCAGGAAAGAAGGGCGTTTGCTAGAGGGGCAAGAAGAGACGAGTGGTAACCAGATGTCTCTAACTAATTTTGTACCTACCCGTCCCATTGAAGATATTGCCAGGGAGTATGTTAGTTGCTTTTGGGAATTGTATGAGCCAAGTCGTTATCTAGCTCGCGTCTATCGGCACTTCATCAACATGCAACCATCTCCCCATAAAATACCTTTCAAGATGTTGGAGTTGGTGGAAGTACGAGCAATGCTGACCCTTTTCTGGCGACAGGGAATTAAACGCAGCACCCGCTGGCAATTCTGGCGTCAGCTGTTCTCAATTCTTAAGCACAATCAAGGAGTATTTGTAAATTACTTAACTGCTTGTGCCATCAATGAACATTTCATTGAATATCGTCAAATTGTGCGGAACGATGTTGAAGCGCAATTAGCTGAATATTTAGCCCATCAAGCTAGCTTGGAAACTGCTGCACCTGCCAAAGAGCTTGCAGTTTCAGCAAATCATAAGGCCAGCTAATTGTATTAGTCAAGCTTTAAACACCATTGCCGGATCGAGGCGGGTAACTTTCTGAATAGCAAAGACTGCTGAACCCACGCACATAATAACTGTCAGAGCAAAAACTGCGATCACCGATATAGGTGTAATTAGAATCAGAATGCCCTGGGTGGCATAGGTCCAAGCTGCTACACCGTAGCACAGTGCCGTGCTAGGAATATAGCCAAGAACCGCCATCCAAAGAGCCTGCTCGATAATTACACCGTAAATGCCCCGATCCGATGCGCCAATTGCTTTGAGAGTGCCAAACTCTTTAATATGGTCGGAAACAGAAGAATAGAGAATTTGAGCAACAATAATTGTACCGACAATAATACCGACAACTGCACCCAAACCCAGAACAAATCCAATTCCCGTGCGACTCTGCCAAAAAGTTTGAGTCTTCTTAATCAACTCAGCACGAGTGTAGGCGCGGGTGTTGGGTAAAGTGTCTTCTAATTGTTGCTTGAGGGCTGGTAAATTTTCCCCTGGTTTAGCACTAATTAATATATAGGTGATTAAGTCAGAAGCAACTAATTTGCTGGGTACAGCAGGAGATTTGCTGGGAGTATCAGTCTCAGAGTTACTGGAATAAGTATTCGTACAAATTAATTCTTCTGAACCTACTGGTAGCCGACAAGAAAGATTAGAAGTTTGACCGGAAGTAAGGAAAGTATTGGCATTCTCTAATGAAGTAAACATGAAAGCATTAGAGACAATTGAGTTGTTGCCTTTAGTGAAGCCAACTACCTGAGCAGAGAGAGAATTAACTCCAGCTTGGTCACCAATCTTTTCTACATTCAGCGCTTTTTCATTAGTTCGATCCACCATAATACTGTAAGGCTGTTCAAGATCATTTAAGCTACCTTGTACAACATTGTTGGGTGTAAATAATTGCCCCTTAAGGTCGAAGCCAACGACTCTCACCCGAGAAATTTCTCCTGTTGGGGGACGCCACAAAGCACCACTGAAAATTAGTCCTTCTGCTCGCTCTACGCCTGCTACTTTTCTGGCTAATCTAACGTGTGCTAGGGGAATTGGCAGTGTCAATTCAATTTGCACTAGCCTGTCGGAGGCAATCCAAATATCAGCGCTAGAATTATAAATTAGCTGTGCACTAGAGCGAGTAAACCCATTAAATACACCTGTTTGCAAGGTTACCAAAGTCACAGCAAACATAATTCCGGCTTGAGCAACCAAAAAGCGAGGAATGTCTTCGAGCAAGTTTTTACGAGCAAGAGAAACCATAGGCAAATGCAAATGGGGTATAAATAAAGTCTAAGAGCGCATTTCCTCTAATTTGGCACGCACTGCCTGAATATCTTGCCACATCAACCACTTTGGTTTACCTTGCTCTCGTGAAGGATTCCTTAGTAGATAAGCGGGGTGGAGAATTGGCATAGATAAACGCCCTTCCCACTCCATCCAAGTGCCGCGAATTTTGGTGATGCCGCGCTTATCACCAGTTAACCCCTTGACTGCCGTGGCACCAGTTAGCAAAATAATTTTCGGGTCTACTAAGCGAATTTGCTCTAATAAATAAGGCTTACAAGCAGCGATTTCTTCAGTGGCAGGAACCCGATTACCAGGTGGTCGGCACTTGACAATATTACAAATGTATACGTCTTGTTCACTATCAAGATTGACAGAATCTAGAATTTTCTCTAGTAACTGCCCTGCTTTGCCGACAAACGGCAAGCCTGTCTCGTCTTCGTTTTGACCAGGGCCCTCCCCGATAATCATAATAGGTGCTTGGAGATGGCCGCGTCCAACTACCGCATGGGTGCGACTTTCTCCTAATTCACATCTATGACAAGACTGGCAGTGTGCTGCTAACGTCTCCATTGTTTTGTAGGTGCCAGGAGGAATGGGGGCTTTGGCACTGGTAGGAATTAGCTCTGGTTGTATGTTAGTCGGTGTTGATCGCCTAGGCTCTGACTGGTCGAAGAGGTTGAGTTGTTCTCCGTTAGACATGAATCTCCAATATTGTCTTAAAGCTGCACCCAGTATTGGGTAGGAATGAAAGCGTTGCACAATTAGGGGATGAATAGGGGACAAGGGAGACAAGAATCGCTAAAGTCCCAAAATCATCTTGTAACGATGCAACGTCGGACATAGAAGCCCTCTAAATTTTAAAGTGGATTCGCGGCTCAAGAACACAGAGGATTTTTTGTAAAGAATCGTCTCTCTAAAGCCGAGTGATTTCAGGAAAATCAGTCATCATGGGGGTAAGCAAGCTGTAATTGCCGGAGATGAGCATGTCATCTACCCCCCTGTTTAGTGATCGCCTTGATGCCGGTGAGCAGCTGGCTCAATTACTGTGTAACCTAGTCGCTCAACTCAAAGAGGGCGAAGGTCTCTGGACACCGCCGATTGTCTATGCCTTGCCTCGGGGTGGCATTCCTCTAGCTGTACCAGTCGCCCGTCAACTAGGTTGCCCCTTGGATATCGTGGTGGCAAAGAAAATTACCCTACCTCGCAACCGAGAATTAGCAATTGGTGCTGTCACCTCAGAGAGGCAAGTTCTCTGGACGCGGGCAGGGAGATTGGGCAAAAAAAATAATCTTTTGCGGCAAGCAGCGCTGCGCAAAGCTCAAGCCAAAGCTCAAGAGCAATTAACTCGACTCGCACCTGGTCGTCCTCTGGTTAATCCCCAAGGTGCTTTAGCACTTCTCATTGATGATGGAATTGCCACGGGTATGACTATGGCAGCCGCAGCTAAAGCCTTAAAAGAGCGCAAGCCAGCCCAGATCTGGATTTGCGCTCCGGTGGCACCAGCAGGATTGATTAATTGGCTTGATCGCTGGTGCGATCGCGTAGTTGTTCTAGAGAAGCCTCAGCTTTTCTTCAGTGTCAGCCGCTTCTATGCCACATTTCCCCAGGTTCCAACAGAGGAAGCTCTAACGGCTTTACAAACTGCTAATCAGAATAACTACTATCTACCAAAACAAGTCAAAGATAGCCAGACACCTGAGGCATTTGAAGGGTAGCCAAAGCAAGGATACTGAACTATCCTAACCAGTAGCCCCACCCTTGGGATTAGTTACTGGTTTTTAGGCAAAATCTAGCAACCAATAACTAACTAATGACAATGAATAACGGGCAAATAGGAATGAGAATTTGGCACTTTTGGTGGCGTACTGTAATTTTTTCAACTCAGTACAATCCACCAGAGTTTGTAGAACATTTCATGGTGCTATGGACGCTGGCTTTAGGTCTGTGGTGGGGATTTTTTGATAGTTGGCCACACTTGGTACTCAGTGCAAGTTTTGCCATCGGAGCCGCCATATCAATGGGGGTAAGGGAGATGATTGCTCCTTCGCCGCGCCCGCGAGCCGTATTATTTATGGCTATTGCTGTGCTATTAAGCTACGGTTTGTATGGTTTTGCTCAACTACCTGCTTATTTTTAGCTATTGCTGCTGTCACCTAGCTTGGTGGATAATCAAGCGATTACCCTCTGGATCGTAGGCATAGATTTCTCTTCCATGAGAAGCTGTGGTAATTTCCCCTGGAGGTGGAAATCCTAACGTGTTTAAATGAGAGATTACTCCTTCCAGGTCATTTACTTCTAAACACAAACTCATAGCACTTTTACTAGAATTCTCAAACTCCACAAGGTGAGTAGCTTGCGGTCTGAAAATGCCTAAACGCAAACTGGGTAGTTGAAACTCAGCATAAACATTGAGAAGATAGGGCTGTGGCTCTTGCCTGAGTAACTGGGCATAAAACCGAATTATAAGTTCAAAGTCAGTAGCTGCTAAAGTTACTAATGCGCTCGTGCATTGAAAAGCCATACAATTAACCTAGTATCCATAAACATGCCCACTCAAGAGTACGAAGCCTGAGGATGGTCAAAACCGTTGCTGAAGTCATGACCCCTGACCCCATCGTCGTGGGGCCCCAAACGCCGATTAGAGAGGCGATCAAAATTATTGCAGAACGCTCTATCAGTGGTTTGCCCGTAGTAGATGATCAAGGCACATTGGTAGGCATTATTTCAGAGACAGATTTGCTGTGGCAGGAGACAGGAATAGAGCCACCAGTGTATATTATGTTTCTAGATAGCGTAATTTACCTGGAAAATCCCGCCCGTTATGATCAAGAGCTCCACAAGGCGTTGGGGCAAACGGTAGGGGAAGTAATGAGTAACGATCCAGTTACCATCAAGTCCGATCAACCCTTGCGGAAAGCAGCCAAGCTGATGCAAGAAAAATCAATTAGGCGTTTGGCAGTAACTGACAACGCTGGTCAATTGATTGGTGTCCTCACCTCTGGGGATATTGTACGTGTGATGGCGGCTGAACTCTAGTTTAAGGTTGCAGGGAAAGTAGGGAAAGCAGATTACTGTCTGCCCTTGAGAGGTTTGTCCTTCAACTTTTAAGCTTGAATCTTCTAACCTACTTCTCCTGGAAACGCAGCGCGAACAGCCTTCAAACCTTCAACCTCAACCTTCAACTAGCATCTACACCATGAGCGTTACTCCTGAGTCTGTCCAACAACTACTAAGTTCAGAAGACTATGGCAATCGTATTAGTGGGGTCAACCAGCTACGACAGCTAGAACCAGCTGTGGCTTTTGAGCTAATTCAGCCAGTTATTAACGACCCCAGTGCCCGCGTAAGATATGCAGCGGTGAGTCAGCTGGATACGTTGGGAGGTCTGGATTTACAAAAAACCCTAGCAGTGCTGCGTGGTCGCCTGCAAGACCCAGAACCAGATGTCCAGGCGGCTGCAGCCGATGCCTTGGGAGCACTAAAGCTCACAGAAGCCTTTGAAGAGTTGCAACAACTTTATCATCAGACACCTGAGTGGTTAGTTAAATTTAGTATTATTGCCACTTTAGGGGAACTAGGCGACCCGCGCTCCTTTAGTCTTCTAGAAGAAGCACTCTCCTCAGACATCAGCTTAGTACAAACTGCTGCCATTAGTTCTTTCGGAGAATTAGGAGATACACGGGCTGTATCTCTGTTAACCCCCTATGCTACAGATCCCGATTGGCAGGTTCGTTACCGACTAGTACAGGCACTGGGCAACCTAGGAGGAGAAGAAGCTAACTCGACGTTAGCCACTCTGGCAAATGACTCAGTAGAACAAGTAGCTAAAGAAGCTCAAGCAAATCTCAAGTAATAAGTAATAAGCATGCCCTTGAGCCTAAGCCCTGAGTGCAGCGAAGGGAATAAGTTTAATTTACTGTTTACTACTTAAAATTGGACTAAATTTTGTGCTTATTACTTGAATTTTGACTTATTACTGATTATTTGTAGCAACTCTCAATGAGAATGGTGTAATAACCTATTGCACACTTTGCTGCTTTACTTGCTCAATCTTAGAGATAAAATAAGTCTCTTGATACTTTAAAGACTTGGCTAAATCCAGCCCTTTTTCAAAAGCTTCTAGAGCTTTTCCATAGTTTTTTAGTCCTAGATTAATCTGACCGATTTGGTCGTAAGCATCCATCAAACCATAGTAATCGTAGGAAAACTGTTCTACCTGTAACAGCACCTGATAAATCTGTAAAGCAAACTCCGGTTGCTCATGAGAACGGTATAGTGCCGCCAGCTTTTGTAGAGCATCACCAGCATAGGCAAACTGCTGCAAAGCAAAGGCTAAGGTGTAGGCTTCTTGATAGTTTTTACTCGCCTCGTCTAGTTTATCTAGGGCCTCATAGTCAGAGCCAATGGCAATTTTGAGCGCTGGGAGTTGGGGGTCATTAGCTGGATAACTAGCAGCTAACTTTTGCTTAAGCCGTAAAGCATTTTCTGGCTCTTCAGCTTGGTCGTAGATATAAGCCAGTTGTTTGAGATAATTGAACTCCTGGACGCGATCGCCTTTAGTCTGAGCTATAGTCAGCAATTCTTCATAGGCTGCTGCCGCCTTGGGGTAGTCAAACCAGGCCATGTGCAACCGGGCGACTGTTTGCAGCGTTGCCTCAATTGCCTCAGCATCATTACGCTGGCGAGCATCAGCGAGAATTTGCTCATAAACCGTTAGTGCTTGTCCTGGCACTCTTAGCTGCTCATAAGCCTTACCCAAAGCCATTAACAGCGGCTGGTCTAAAGTTCCCTCGGTTTGAGCCTCCTGCTGAATTTTTTCCAAGCGTGCCGTAATTAGCTGTATTTGAGGCTTATGATTGGCCTGCCAAGCAATTGCCCCAACTCGACCTAAAGATTGGACTTCTGCCAAAGAACCACCGAGTTGCCGCCGCAGTCGAATTTCCCGATACCAGAGGCTAAAAGCTTCTACAGTATTACCAGCAGCTAACTGAGCGGCTGCTTGCTGGTTGAGTTGATTCAAAGCCTCTCCTAGCTGCTGACGTTGCAACGGACTTAGAGGTTGCTCCTCTGGTGGATTAGGCAACAGTGGGTCAGGTGTAGTTAATTCTAAGGGATTGACATTCTCCTGTTCATTCTCAGCGCTTTTTGCCAAAGTCACCGAACTAAAACACAGCAGCAACATAGCACTATAGAAGGCTATCGTTGCCAACTGCCAAAGTTGTGGTCGTACTAGAAAGGAGGCTTTCTTAAGAGATTGCCGGGATGGAAAACTAGAGATTAATGCCACTAAAGACGGCTGAGTGGGAAAATCATCTAGGCTAATCTGCGTCCATCTGGGGTTTTTTAATAAAAATTTGAGTAGTGACAAGGTTTTAAACCTAGGGTCGCTAGCAGTTTTCACAACCTGATTGACGCCGTAATTTAAGCTAAGGTTTCTGCTGACCAATATACAGACTTTCGCCAAACTCCGTTCCACACAGTAACAATTACTATGATAAATTTGGCAAACTATCAGCTCTCAGGACTGTTACAGCCATCTCGCCGGTTATCTTTACTAATCTTGGTTCTAACAATTACCTTAGTTAGTTTCCTCACCACCGGTTGTATTTCCTCTCCAGCCGTAACTGCAGAACAGCGAACCTTTCTCGACCTTTCGATTAACTACTTGGGGGAGTACCAACTACCCAAGATGGAGTTTGAGGATACACCTGTTGGGGGATTGTCGGCATTAACTTATGACCGACAGCTTGACCGTTTTTATGCCCTTTCTGATGACCGCTCTCAGCTAGCTCCAGCCCGATTTTATACCCTGAAACTACTACTCAACAGTAGTGCGACAGGGGACTTAAAGCTAGACAAACTAGAAGTGGCAGACGTGACTTTGCTTAAAAAGGAGAACAGCGAAACCTTTCCCCAAGGTAGGCTTGACCCAGAAGGCATTGCCCTTTCTCCCAAAGGAACCGTATTTATTGCTAGTGAAGGAGCCATCAATCGAGGAATTCTTCCTGCCATCCAAGAGTTTAATCTCCAAACAGGTCAGCAGCAGCAAAGCGTAAGAATTCCGGAGCGCTATCTACCCAATCAAAACACTACCGCAGAACAAACACCTAGGGGCATTCAGAATAACCGAGGGTTCGAGTCTGTGGCGATAGAACCAGTCAGTTTGGCAGCAGCTAGTGGTGACCCCTATCGCTTATTTACTGCCACTGAGTCGGCTCTATTGCAAGATAGCCTACCACCAGATTCACAACAGCCAATCCGCCTACGCCTGATGCACTACTTAATTGGAGATGTTGCTCCCCCACTGTTAGTCAGTGAACATCTTTACCTGCTTGATCAAGCTCCTAGTGGCGCAATTGTCAACGGCTTAACTGACTTAGCCACCTTGGACGCAGCAGGTCACTTTCTCAGTTTAGAGCGTACCTATGGTTTGTTGGGAGGCGGTGCCAAAATTTATCAGTTAGCCACAGGCGGGGCAACTGATACCTCAGGCATTAGTAATCTTAATGTTGACATATCTAGAATTGAGCCAATTAAGAAAAAATTACTGCTGGACTTGAAAGAACTAGGTATTTATCTAGATAACTTAGAAGGAATAGCCCTGGGGCCTCAGTTACCTGATGGTAGCCAAAGCCTACTGTTAGTTAGCGACGACAACTTCAAAGATTACCAAGTGACACAATTTCTCTTGTTTGGTCTTAAATCTCGACGCTAAACCTGAGATGATAAAAATTAACAAAACTAGTAAAATCTATTTCCTGTAGCAAATTTCAAGTTCCAAATCGCATGACCCATGCCACTGATATCGCTACCTTAGCCCGCTGGATGGCGGCAGACTTTAGTAACCAACAGCAGGCCTTTGAAAATCCTCCAATGTACGCCCACATTCGGGTTTGTATGCGTCCTCTACCCCAGTCACTACTAGATGGCACCAGTTTGTTTCTGGAACAAGCCTATGACTACATGCTCAATCAACCCTACCGGCTGCGGGTATTGAAGTTAGTTGAGCAGGAAAATGCTATCGAAATTGAAAATTATAAAGTCCAGGAAGAAGAACTATTCTACGGTGCCTCTCGTGACCCGGAACGCCTGCAATCCCTGCGAGCAGAAAAACTAGATAAACTTCCCGGCTGCACCTTTAAAGTTGCCTGGACGGGTCACAGCTTCAAAGGTGAGGTAGAACCAGGTAATGCTTGCATGGTCTTCCGTAAAGGCAAGAACACCTATCTAGACAGCCAATTTGAGATTGATCAAGAGAAATTCATCAGCCTCGACCGGGGACGCGACCCAGAAAGTCATGAGCATCTTTGGGGTTCCATCGCTGGCCCGTTTCACTTTGTCCGTTGGGCAAGTTTTGCTGATGAAATACAGCTTTAAGTTGGGGGTTGCCTAGTTGCGAGATGATCAGGAATTTTCAGCAATTCCTTTCCCCCGTATCCCCCTTGTCCCTAACTTTTAAGGGCTGTAACTTCTTCGATCCACTTTAAATGCTGCGGTAATAACTGCGCTAAGTCGTAACGTTCCTGAATGGTTTGCCGCGCCTTAGCTCGCAGTGGGACCATTCTTTGAGGGTGATCTAAAGCTTCCTCAACCCGATCAGCCACTTCCTGTGGTGAGAAAAAGTCTACCAACAAACCATTGATACCATCTTCCATCACCTCAGTTACAGGGGCAGTATGGGAAGCTACCACCAGACAACCTGCAGATAAAGACTCTAGCAGCGACCAAGATAAGACAAATGGACGGGTGAGATAGACATGTACAGCAGAAGCCTGAAGAACTTGCAAGTATTCAGCATAAGGAAGCAAGCCAGTAAAGTGCACTCGACTCAGGTCAAGGGGAACTTTTTCTAGCATCAACTCTTTGTAAGTCTTGCGATCTGGCAGACTTTTACCATAGGCAACTCGGTTTTCCCCAACAATTACCGCATGACACTGGGGGCGTCGCTGCTGGAGTAAACCAATGGCTTCGATAAACTGAGGAAAACCGCGATAGGGCTCCATTCCTCGCGCCACATAAGTTACGATTTCTGTGACCTGGGAAAGGTCTAATTTCAACCGAGGCAGTACCAACTTAGCTCCTGGTTGCGGTTTAAAGAAATCGGTGTCAATCCCGTCATGACAGACATTAATTTTGCTCTGAAACTCGATGGGAAACTGCTTTCTTTGCCAGTTAGTTGGAGAAAGACCGCGATCGCAACTGTACAAATCCAGCAAAATGGGAGCGTTTTTGGTACGAATCCGGGCTTCATCATCGGCGTTTACCGGATCGGACGGGTCAAAATCAGCATCAGAGCCATGGGCGTGATAGAACCACTCAAAGTAACAAAGTAACTTAGCCTTGGGAAAAATATCCTTGATAAATAAAGTAGGACCCCAACCAGAATGACCATAGACTACATCGGGAACAAAACCTTGAGCCTTGAGTGTTTCTGCCAGCCGATAGACAGCCTGACCCTGTAGTACCGCATTTTCTAGGGTTCTGACATAATGATGAGTTTCCGGGCGAACTTCACGGGAGGGAGAATAAATGACTTTTTTGACCCCAGGAAGCTGTCCTTCGCGGCGCTTGGTGCCGAAGACGACTCGATGGTGAGATTCTTTGGTCAAAGCTACAGCCAGATGACGGAACTGGGCGGGAAAGTTGGGATGCAAAAACAAAATCTGCATAAGAATTCAATTAAGCCGGAATTTGACCTTCTTTCTAGAGTATGCGCTCACCTGAATTTTGACGGATTTTCAAGAGTTCGTTAGCCAAGTTTCCCTTGGGGGTGAACCTAGAATTACCACCCTATTTCAACAACTGAAATCTTACTTAGTGGTTGAGAAGGTACACAAACCTGATACATTTACCCAGTATCGGAAAACAAGATAATTAGAGTCGATTATGAAAGTCCTGGTTATTGGCGGCGATGGCTATTGTGGTTGGGCAACTGCGCTCCATCTTTCCAACAAAGGTTATGAGGTCGGTATTATAGATAGCCTAGTGCGCCGTCACTGGGATACACAGTTGGGCGTTGAAACCCTCACCCCGATTGCGCCAATTCAGAAACGCCTCCAGCGCTGGAAAGACCTCACGGGTAAGTCAATTGACCTGTTCGTTGGCGACATCACCGATTACGATTTCCTGAGCAAATCACTGCACCAGTTTGAACCAGAAGCAATAGCTCACTTTGGTGAACAACGTTCGGCTCCCTTCTCGATGATTGACCGTGAACACGCTGTGGTCACTCAGGTGAATAATGTCGTAGGAACGCTGAATATACTCTACGTCATGCAGCAAGATTTTCCCGATTGCCACTTGGTAAAACTGGGAACTATGGGTGAGTACGGTACACCCAATATTGATATCGAAGAAGGCTACATCACCATTGAACACAATGGGCGCAAAGATACCTTACCTTACCCAAAACAACCTGGCAGCTTCTACCATCTGAGTAAAGTTCACGACAGCCACAACATTCACTTTGCTTGCAAGATTTGGGGTTTACGAGCCACCGATCTCAATCAGGGTGTTGTCTACGGTGTGCTCACGGAAGAAACTGGGATGGACGAACTGTTGATCAACCGTCTCGACTATGACGGAGTCTTCGGTACAGCCCTCAACCGCTTCTGTATTCAGGCAGCGATTGGTCATCCTTTGACAGTTTACGGCAAAGGTGGTCAAACTCGCGGCTTTTTGGATATTCGGGATACGGTGAGATGTGTAGAATTAGCGATCGCTAATCCAGCTGAAGCCGGACAATTCCGCGTTTTCAACCAGTTCACTGAACTATTCAGCATCGGCGACTTGGCAGCAATGGTCAAGAATGCTGGTACAACCATCGGTATTGATGTCGATATCAATCATATCGATAACCCTCGCGTTGAACTAGAACAACACTACTTTTACGCCAAAAACACCAATCTATTGAGCCTTGGCTTGCAACCCCACTATCTCTCAGATTCCTTGCTAGATTCTCTACTAAACTTCGCTCAGAAGTACAGCAATCGTGTGGACAATCAGCAGATTCTGCCTACAGTATCCTGGAGGCGGTCATCAGCAGCAAAGGGTCAGTAGTCAGTTATCTAGATTGGCAATGTGCCATCAGGATTAAAGTTTTAGAGGCAGGGCAATGCCCTGCCTCTAGATAAAAGCTTCAACTTTCTAGCCGACGCGGCGGCAAGCAGCTGCACGTCCAAGAACTGTAACCCTTTACGGACAACTGACAACTGACAAATTATGAGAATTGCTCTTTTCACCGAAACCTTTTTACCCAAGGTTGACGGCATCGTGACGCGGCTGCGCCACACAGTTGAACATTTGCAGCGTAACGGTGATCAAGTACTGGTTGTCTCGCCAGATGGCGGAATTGATGAATACAAAGGAGCGAAAATTTACGGAGTTTCTGGCTTCCCCCTACCACTGTACCCAGAACTGAAACTAGCCTTGCCCAGACCCTCAATTGGTGTTGCTCTCGAAGAGTTTCAGCCGGAGTTGATTCACGTAGTTAATCCAGCAGTACTGGGATTAGCTGGCCTGTACTATGCCAAGGCGATGGCAATTCCTTTGGTCGCCTCTTACCACACCCATTTGCCCCAATATCTCCAGCACTACGGCTTAGGAATGCTAGAGGGAGTAATGTGGGAGTTGATCAAGGTCAGTCACAACCAGGCTCAGCTAAATTTATGTACCTCGACAGCAATGGTACAGCAATTAAGAGAGCATGGGATCGAGCGATTGGATTTATGGCAGAGGGGAGTAGATACGGAGATGTTCCAACCCCATCTAGCCTCGGAAAAAACCAGAATCCACCTATCTCAAGGAAAGCCAGAAAGCCCCTTATTTCTTTACGTGGGGCGTCTTTCTCCAGAAAAAGAGATTGAACGCATCAAACCAGTATTAGCCGCGATCCCTGGGGCTCGTTTGGCTTTAGTCGGTGATGGGCCTCACCGCAGTGCCTTAGAAAAATACTTCGCTGGTACACCCACCCATTTTGTTGGTTATCTTACAGGTCAAGCACTGGCTGAAGCCTTTGCCTCTGCTGATGCTTTTATCTTCCCCTCACGTACAGAAACCTTGGGATTAGTACTATTAGAAGCCATGGCAGCAGGTTGCCCTGTGGTGGCGGCACGTTCGGGAGGAATTCCTGATATAGTGACTGATGGTGTCAATGGATATTTATTTGACCCAGCCGACGAAGACGGAGCCATCACCGCAACGCAACGCCTACTCAATGATCAACAGGAGAGGGAAATCCTCCGACAAAACGCTAGACTTGAAGCAGAACGCTGGAGCTGGGCTGCTGCGACACGCCAACTGCAAAATTACTATCGAGCGGTGGCATCTTCCCGGTCAATGTCATCGGCAGCTTAAACTTAAAAAAGAAAATTTCCCTGCTGGCTCTAGCTTTAAATTCTGATTGTCTCTGTTGACACTTGTTCAACTGAGAATAAGTGGCTAAATTTGTATTTAGGTCTTTTTGATAGCAAAAAGACCTGGCTACCTTACTTGTTTGCTGGTTGCCGTCTTTTTAATCACTGGTTGAGCTATGCTGTGTACTTTACTGTTCAATTCACCTAATCAACCTTGAGCAGCAACACTCCTACTCCTTGGGGAAGAGAGTAATCCTCTGGGATAACTAGACATCTCGGCCTATACCCTTTGATAGGTGTACTCTGTAGGATTTGTCCTTTTAGCTAGGGTGTGGGCAGCAGTCTTCTTTAGTTTTGATTTGTTCAATGTTGTTAGATAAATTATCAACACAGCCACGATTTACCAAGTTGGCGCTATCTTAAAGCGCCTCTACCCGCCAGCTCAGAGTTACTATGTCACTTTCCAATACTGGTAGCATTCTGGCTACACTGACTCAGTTAACTTCTATCAACCGGACAAGCGCCCTGACTCATCGAGTCAAAGACCTGTCGGTTCCAGAATTCATTTGTTTATTGGATTTCATTACCGCCGAATTCCAGCAATTTCTGCGGGCACTGGAAATGATCAACAACGAAGCCCTGGAAACCATGCTAGAGCAGGTGATGGATGCCTTCACCCTGAAAATTGGTCAAATTTTGCAAGCAGACAGGACTACCATTTTCCTGGTTGATGCCGAAAAAGGTCAACTCTGGGCCAAAATTCCCCAAAGCGGTGACAAAAAAACACTCGAAATCCGGATCCCCATCAATATGGGTATTGCTGGTCATGTTGCTAGAACCGGCGAATCTCTCAACGTCCCGGATGCCTACAATCACCCTTTGTTCGACAAAGAAATTGACGAACGCCCCGGTTATCGTACCCAGACTCTACTGTGCATGCCAATTATCAGCAGTAGAAAGCAAGTAGTTGCCGTTGTGCAGTTATTGAATAAAGCTGAAAGTGTGCCGTTTGACCACGAAGACGAGCAGCGCTTTCGTGATTTTGCCTCCGCCATTGGCATTATCCTAGAAACCTGCCAATCTTTCTACATTGCGGCTCGTAATCAACGGGGAGCAGCAGCACTGCTCAAGGCGACAGCATCCCTCGGTCAGAGCCTAGATTTAGAGGCGACACTGCGCTTGGTCATGGATCAAGCCCGCGATTTGATGAAAGCAGACCGCTCTACCCTGTTTATGCTGAGTAAAGAGACAGGTGAACTGTGGAGTAAAGTGGCTTCGGCTAATCATAGTAAATTAATGGAAATCCGTATTCCAGCCAATCGAGGTATTGCAGGTTATGTAGCCTCCACTGGTAAACCCCTCAATATTCCAGATGCCTACAAAGACCCCCGATTTGACCCCACCACTGACAAACAAACTGGCTATATTACCCGCAACATTCTCTGTATGCCAGTGTTCAACTCCGCAGGGGACTTGATTGGGGTCACTCAACTAATTAACAAAGATCAAGGCAGTTTTACTGGTTCTGATGAAGAGTTTATGCAGGCTTTTAATATTCAGGCGGGGATTGCCCTAGAAAATGCCAAACTCTTTGAAAATGTACTGCTCGAAAAACAATATCAGAAAGACATTCTACAAAGTCTCTCCGACGCTGTAATCTCTACAGATATGGAGGGGCGGATTGTCACCATCAATGATGCAGCCATGGCTTTGCTTGGTTGTCCCATTAAGGAAATCGATAGCAAAAATCGGCAGTTGTGGCAGTGCAAACTCACTAACCGCTACGTCTGGGAGGTGGTGCCCATCGAAAATCTTCAAGGGCGTCTGCAAGAGAGTCTGACTACGGCTGCCAAGCATTACTTACCAGAACAAAGCCTGACGGTGGGACTTTTTAAGAGTTTGCCCAATTCTCGCAACGGTAAATCGCCCCTTGGCAAGTCGGCAAACCACCTACCAACTTCTCACCTTCCCTTCTTGGATAAACAACCCTCAGCTACAGCTCAGGCGGTAACTGAGCAAATATTTGGTGAACAACCCTCAGCTACAGCTCAGGCGGTAACTGAGCAATTACTAGAGGATAACTGCGCCTACATCCTGGCAATTCCCCACAGCCATAACTCTAATATTTATATTCCCTGGAATGAGGAGCCTTGGGACTCTCACACGACAAATTACCTAACCAGAGAGCAAGTTCAAGAAATCGAGCGTAGTATTAACCTCACCGTCAACCCTCTGACTAACCCGGAAGGAAAAGTAAGAGGCGGATTGGTAGTTTTGGAAGATATTAGCCGTGAAAAGCGGATGAAGAGTACGATGTACCGCTACATGACACCTCGCGTAGCTGAGCAAGTCATGGAACTGGGAGAGGATGCCATGATGGTGGGTCGGAAAAAAGATGTAACGATTCTTTTTTCCGATATCAGAGGCTACACAACACTCACAGAAAACTTGGGAGCCTCTGATGTCGTTTCACTGCTCAATAGGTATTTTGAAACAATGGTGGAAGCCGTCTTCAATCATGAAGGCACTTTGGATAAGTTTATTGGTGATGCTTTAATGGCTGTGTTTGGCGCACCACTACCTTTAACCGAAAATCATGCTTGGATGGCGGTTAAATCAGCCTTAGATATGCGCTGGCGCTTGGCAGAATTCAATCAATCCCGGATCCTCCATAGCCAACCCCTAATCTACATTGGTATCGGAATTAGTTCCGGAGAGGTGGTTTGCGGCAATATTGGTTCTCACAAGAGGATGGACTACACCGTAATTGGGGACGGGGTTAACCTGAGTTCTCGCCTAGAAAGCATCACCAAAGAATATGGCTGCGATATTATTTTGAGTGAATATACTTATAATCTCTGCCGCGATCGCATTTGGGTACGGGAGTTAGATAGAATCCGGGTTAAGGGAAAAAACCAACCTGTTAATATTTATGAGTTAATTGGTGAAAATGACCTGCCCCTTAATGGAGAAACAAAAAGGTTTTTGGATCTCTACGAAGCTGGAAGAAAAGCCTACTTAAATCGAGAATTTAAGCAAGCGCTTACCTCCTTTAGTGACGCTTACGGCTTAAAGCCCAATGACAAAGCCGTGGTCACTCACCTCAGGCGATTAGACAACTATCTGAAAGCGCCGCCCTCAGATGCCTGGGACGGCGTACACACAATGACTCAAAAGTGAGAGTTACCCTGTTCGCGGTCAAGAAGGGAAAATCTCGCCGCGTGTGCCGGCAAATGGTTAATTAAGGCTATCAGTCAGATACTGATGTATACAGTTCTATTCTTGTGGTTTCCCTTGCTCACCACCAAAAGGGTTTTGACCAATTTCCAGTTGCTTTTTGCTGCGTTTTAACTGTTTCCAGAGACCTTTAATTTGAGAGTAAGCTATTTCTGGGTCTAGCTTGCCGTTGTTTTCTAGGTTACAAACGTAGTTCACTCGTTGGGCAAACTCCTGTAAATTAGCATCGAAGACTAAATTCTCTGGCTTGACCTCACCATGGTAGGAACTGCGAGGATATAAAAAATCTTGCTTATCTGGCATGCCTGATTCCCTTTTTTAAAAGTCTAAAAGTCTCCAGCATAACTAAAAACTTATATAAATTGTGGATTGTTGGAACGAAGATCGAAATAATCACTTTTGGTGAACTATTCTCTTGCCCACTACCTTCTAGTAGAACATCAAGGTAAATTTGAGGGACAAAAATTAAAATATTTCTCCCTTATCCCCCTAGTAGTCTCCCAACTCACCAACTTAAGGTTGACAGACTACTAGGATAGTTCCGGCTTATTGGCGATAATCATGTTTTTCTTACCCTTATTTTAACCAAAAATTAACTCAAGGATAACTTACCAGAAAGTAAAGTCCCGACAAGCTTATCCTACTGTAGGCAGCTATGAGAAAACCCACCCCACTTGAAGGAATACTAAATTATGTCCGTCCCTGAAAAACTTTACGAAGGCAAGGCCAAGATTCTCTATACTACTGAAAACCCATCAATACTACTGACTCACTTCAAAGATGACGCTACCGCCTTCAATGCCCAAAAGAAAGGTCAGATTATTGGTAAGGGAGAGATTAACTGTGCGATCGCAACCGAGTTGTTCGGGTTACTAGAAGCTGCGGGCATTCCGACACACTTTATTGACCGACCTGCACCAAAGGAAATGCTTGTCAAGAGCGTCAAAATTTTGCCCTTGGAAGTAGTAGTGAGGAACATTGCTGCCGGTAGTCTCTGTCAACAGACTGGCTTACCCGTGGGTAAAGTACTAAAAACACCACTAGTAGAATTTTACTTCAAGAACGACGAACTAGGAGACCCCCTTTTGACACGCGATCGCTTATTGTTGCTAGAACTGGCAACAACAGAACAACTCGAACAACTGCGAACCCAGGCACAGCAAATTAACCAGATTCTGACAAAATTTTTCCAAGAATGCGGCATTATCTTGGTGGACTTCAAGCTAGAGTTTGGTTTAACTCCCAACCAGCAGATAATATTGGCTGATGAAATCAGTCCAGATACCTGTCGCCTGTGGAACCAATCTGAAACAGACCCCGATGGGCGAGTGATGGATAAAGACCGCTTTCGTCGCGATTTGGGAAACGTCGAAGATGCCTATAAACAAGTGCTAGAGAGAGTTATGGCAACAAAAAAAAGTCAAAACTAAACTACAGCTACTCTTAGAGTTGATAGTTAACCATTAGCGAGGTTGAGTTCGCTCAACCTCGCAAACAGACAATTAGACAATGGACGATAGCGACCCTTTCTGGAGTGAGATATCATCCTCACATTCAGTATAGCTACCCAGCTCCATCCAGAAGCTAGGGGAATCCCCCGGTTTTAACCGTGGGAGTCGTCAATACCAATAAACGTGGTGTGTGGAAGTGGCAAAAAATCTCAAAGAAATGCGCTTATCAACATTGCTGGCTACAATGCTCGCAGCTACTGCCAGTATAGGTTTATCGGAACCGAGCAGTGGGCAAACAACTCAGCCTGCGCCTGAGGTTGTTGAAGGTAATTCCCCATTGTCAGTTGCTGGTCTCAAACCAGAGGTTAATCCCCAGTCCCAGCTCCCTGAAAATACATTAAATAATTATTTGGGGACAATAGACCTCCTCAAGGATGAATACACTCAATCCCAGCCCAATCCTGCCCTTAGTAAGGAGGAATTAACTGGGGTCGAAGCGATTAATGCAGGGGATATAATATCCCAGCTAGAAGATGAACAACCTGATTCCCCTGAACTAAGCCCAGCAGCACCAACTACTCCCACCCAGACATCTCCTGCGGAGTCAGAAGCGCGAGTGCTAGTGGCAGAAGTCGTGGTCAGTGGGGCTGATGAACGGCTACAACAAATAGTCTATGACCAGATTGCGACTAGCCCGGGACGAGCGACAACCCGTTCTCAGTTGCAGCAAGACGTCAATGCTATTTTTGCTACGGGTTACTTCTCCAGCGTTGATGTAGTACCCAAAGACACCCCGCTGGGAGTTCGCATTACCTTCGTTGTGCAAGCTAACCCCGTACTGCGTGATGTGGTGATCCAAACCTCACCAGAAGGCACTGGTGAGCGGGTTATACCTCCGGAAGAGGTGGATAGAATTTTCGGTGAACAGTACGGTGAAGTTCTCAACCTGCGCCAACTCCAAGAAGATATCAAAGAACTAAACAAATGGTATCAAGAACAAGGTTACGACCTAGCCCAGGTAACTGACGCCCCCCAAATTAGTGAAGATGGGGTGGTTACTTTAGTAGTAGCAGAAGGAGTAATCGAAAATATTGGTGTGCGTTTTCTCGATGAAGACGGAGATCCAATTCTCAGCGAAGAAGGACAGTCAATTCCCGTTCTGACCGACGAAGATGAAGCGATTGGGGGGCGCACTCGTCCCTTTATCATCACGCGGGAGATGCAGTTAAAACCTGGTGATGTTTTTCGTCGAGAAACAGCAGAAAGAGACCTGCGGCGAGTCTTTGGTCTAGGAATTTTTGAAGATGTACGGCTCTCATTTGCCCCTGGTACTAACCCCAGAGAAGTTGTCGTGGTTGTGGAGGTGATTGAGAAGAAAACTGGTTCTATCGCTGCTGGTGCCGGGATTAGTTCTGCCAGTGGACTCTTTGGTTCGCTGAGTTATCAACAGCAAAACCTAGGAGGCAACAATCAAACTCTCGGGGCAGAATTTCAGGCAGGCATTAGACAGTTACTATTTGATGTTAGCTTTAGAGACCCCTGGATTGCTGGGGATCCTTACCGCACCTCTTACACACTCAACGCCTTCCGACGTCGGTCAATCTCACTGATTTTTGACGGCGGTAAGAATGAAGTTGAGCTAGAAAATGGTGACCGCCCTCGTGTGGTGCGTACCGGCGGCGGTATTAACTTTACTCGTCCTCTGGCTCCTGACCCCTACAGTAGAGCAGAATGGACTACCTCGGCAGGGTTAGAGTATCAACGGGTTTCGCTCCGTGATGCTGATGGTGACCTCGCCCCAGAAGATGAGGAAGGTAACCAATTAAGCTTTAGTGGAGATGGCAAAGATGACCTGCTCACCTTCCAGGTGGGTGCTGTACGCGATCGCCGCAATAATGTCTTGCGACCTACCCAAGGTTCCCTACTGCGGCTAGGTGTGGAGCAGTCTGTCCCTGTAGGCAAAGGTAATATCTTTATGAGCCGCCTCCGGGGTAGCTACAGTTACTATATCCCCGTACAGTTCACCAACTTTACTGAAGGACCTCAAGCCCTTGCCTTTAACCTCCAAGGAGGAACCGTAATCGGAGATTTGCCGCCCTACGAAGCTTTTTCCCTGGGTGGTAGTAACTCGGTTCGGGGCTACGAGGAGGGAGAAGTTGGGGCAGGACGCAGCTTTATCCAGGCAACGGCGGAGTATCGTTTCCCAATTATTTCTGTAGTGGGGGGCGCTTTGTTTGTTGACTTTGCTAGTGACTTGGGTACAGGGGATAACGTACCGGGCAAACCTGCGGTGGTTCGCGATAAACCCGGTAATGGCATCGGTTACGGTGTGGGCGTCAGAGTACAATCACCCCTGGGCCCAATTCGTGTGGACTTTGGTTGGAATGATGAAGGTGACAACCGTCTCCACTTTGGTATTGGAGAGCGGTTCTAACTGAGATCTGGCAACATGTTCAAAACATTAGGAAGTACATTTGAGCGTTCCGGTATCGGACTGCACACCGGTATTTCTACAAAAGTGCGGCTACTACCAGCTATTCCTGGGGAAGGACGCTATTTTGTACGGGTAGACTTGCCTGAGTCCCCCGTGATCAAAGCTAGGGTGGAAGCTGTCTGTAGGACAACACTTTCCACAGAACTCCGGACATCTGTACAGGGTTCTACTGGTGTAGATGCTAAGGTGCAAACCGTAGAACACCTGCTGGCAGCCCTTTCTGGCAGTGGTGTTGATGATGCCCGTATTGAAATTGATGGCGCGGAAGTGCCTCTTTTAGATGGTTCGGCGCTCTTATGGGTGGAGGCAATTAAAGAAGTCGGTATTGTGCCAGGAGTAGCAAGGCCCGGAGAGGAAACTCCTGGTTTAGTTGCGCCAAGGCAGCACCCAGACTGCTTGGTGTTGCACAAACCAGTCTGGGTTTATCAAGGGGATGCCTTTGTGGCTGCCTTACCAGCGCCAATCACCCGATTTAGCTATGGCATTGACTTTGATGTACCAGCGATTGGTAATCAATGGTATAGCTGGACACCTGGACAAGAGAGTTTTGCCGACGCGATCGCACCAGCTCGTACTTTTGCTTTAGCTAATCAAATTGACCAACTACGCGATCGCGGTTTAATTAAAGGCGGTAACTTGGAAAATGCCTTAGTTTGTGGCGACCAAGGGTGGCTTAATCCTCCCTTGAGATTTGCAAATGAGCCAGTGCGTCATAAACTTTTAGATTTAGTAGGGGATTTAAGTTTATTAGGCAGTTTTCCTTTAGCTCACTTTATCGCCTACAAAGCCAGCCATAATTTGCATATACAACTAGCACAGCAGCTGGCTCAACAAATGGGTTGAAGGTTAGCAGGTTTAGAGTCTAAAGTTCTAGTCTTTAAGCTGCTAACCTTTAACCTGCCAACCTCAAAATAAAGCTCATGTCTATACTAACCGACGTCAACAGCCAACATGATTCCACAGAAAACCCCCAGCCATCAAACAATCTCTCCTCTGCTCAACAGCTTTTTACTATTGAAGAGATTCAGAAAATACTACCCCACCGATATCCTTTCGCTTTAGTAGATCGCATCATTGAATACGTGCCAGGTAAGCTAGCTGTTGGTATCAAAAACGTTACTTTCAACGAACCACATTTTCAAGGTCATTTTCCAGGAAGACCGATGATGCCTGGAGTACTGATTGTCGAAGCTATGGCTCAGGTTGGAGGTGTTGTCTTGACTCAGCTTCCTGATAATCCTGGTGGCTTATTTGTCTTTGCTGGTATTGATAAAGTTCGCTTTCGACGTCCTGTAGTTCCTGGTGACCAATTAGTGATGACTACGGAACTGTTGTGCGTCAAGCGGCGTCGTTTTGGCAAAATGTCTTCTCGTGCGGTTGTCGATGGTCAGCGAGTCGCAGAGGGTGAACTGATGTTTTCTCTCGTTGATTGAGCATAGCTTTGCTACCAAATCCAGCTCGTTAACCCCCAAAAACTTCCGGTAATGGTAATGGGTAAGAGTTAAAGGGATTTCTTTGGGTCAATTAGCAATTACCAATTACCAATTACCAGCAAGAGCCAGTAAGGGGTGATCAAAACAGATTTGGTATGAGTAATGCAGTGTTGATTATCCAGTTCTAAATTACCACCTGAGCGCCGGACTAAAGGCCCCGCCCCGAAAAACTCAAAACTCAAAACTCCTATGGCAACACTGATTCATCCTACTGCTGTTATTCACTCAGGTGCTGAACTACACCCAACAGTTCAAATTGGTGCTTACGCAGTGATTGGGGAAAATGTCAAAATTGGTCGAGAAACGAGCATCGGCGCTCATGCCGTGATCGAAGGCCCAACAGAAATCGGATCTAGGAATAAAATTTTTCCTGGGGCGGTAATTGGCTTGGAACCTCAAGACTTGAAGTATGATGGTGCTCCTAGTTGGGTCAGAATTGGTGATGACAACCAAATTCGCGAGTACGTCACCATTAACCGGGCAACTGGTGCTGGTCAGGCAACCCTAGTGGGCAATGGCAATTTGCTGATGGCTTATGTCCACATTGCCCACAATTGCCTAATTGCAGATTCTGTGGTTATTGCTAACGGCGTAGCCTTGGCGGGTCACGTTCAGATTGAGTCGAAGGCGGTAATTGGTGGAGTTTTGGGCATTCATCAATTCGTCCATATTGGATGCTTAGCCATGGTGGGTGGCATGAGTCGCATTGACCGGGATGTGCCACCTTATATGCTAGTTGAAGGAAATCCAGCCAGAGTGCGATCGCTTAATCTAGTGGGTCTCAAGCGTGCTGGAATTGCCTCAACGGAGATAGCACAGCTCAAAAAGGCATTTCGGACTATCTACCGCTCTGGATGCACCTTTAATCAAGCCCTAGAATCCCTGGAATCTCTGCCGGATAATCAACATTTACAGCACCTGATGCTTTTTTTACGATTGTCCCAAATGTCAGGGCGTCGAGGTTTGATTCCTGGTCGTCGTGTTAAAGGATTAGAGGTTGAAGATTAGTGGAGGTTTTAGGGAAATTGACTCGTCTTGCACCCTTGGTTGCAAGTAATAAGCATGCCCTTGAGCGGAGCGAAGGGTAATAAGCATGCCCTCCAGCAGAGCGAAGGGTAATAAGCATGCCCTCCAGCAGAGCTAAGGGTAATAAGTGACAATATGAATATTTATTATTGTTTACTTAAACAATATTTGTAGCAAACATTTGGGTAATCGATATAACAAACCTTCAACTTGCAACTGTTCGAGCAATGACTGCCAAAACTATCTTGATCAGCACCGGAGAAGTATCTGGTGATTTACAAGGGGCACTGCTAATTAATGCCCTGAAGTTACAAGCTGAAGCGACGGGTTTAGAGTTAAATATTGTGGCGCTAGGCGGCGAAAAAATGGCCGATGCTGGTGCTAAGCTGCTGGCTAATACCACCTCTATCGGTTCTGTTGGGCTTCTGGAATCGGTGCCGTTTGTACTACCCACTCTGCAAATTCAGCGCCGTGCTAGAGAGTACCTGCGGCAGTACCCCCCCGATTTAGTAGTGCTGATTGACTACTTAGGGCCAAACATTAGTATCGGCAGTTTTATCCGGCATCAACTGCCTCAAGTACCTGTGGTTTACTATATTGCCCCGCAGGATTGGGTTTGGTCGATTTCGCCTCGCAACACAAAAAAACTAGTAGAAATTGCAGACAAGATGCTGGCGGTTTTTCCGGAGGAAGCCCGTTATTTTGCCAAAAACGGCGCATCAGTTACCTGGGTGGGTCATCCTTTGGTGGATCGGATGCAATCAAGTCCTAGTCGTGAACAAGCACGTGCTGCTTTAGGAATTAAACCAGGGCAAACTGCGATCGCTCTGGTGCCAGCTTCTCGGCGTCAAGAAGTCAAGTATATGCTGCCGATAGTCTTTGAGGCGGCAAGGCTGCTTCAGGCAGAGTTACTGGGGAAGCTGGAGGGGTCTAAGATAGTTGATCAACAGCCTTCCACCTCTCAAGCTGATGCCCCACTTTTTTGGATTCCTCTGTCTTTAGAAGCGTATCGGCGTCCCATTGAAGAGGCAATCAAGCATTATGGTCTAAGGGCAACTATTGTGGCTTCTCAAACAACCCAAGTGCTAGCCGCAGCAGATTTAGCGATTACTAAATCTGGCACTGTTAACTTGGAACTGGCACTTTTAGACGTGCCACAGGTAGTTTTCTATCGAGTTAGTCCTGTGACAGCCTGGATTGCCCGCCATTTATTGAATTTTTCTATTCCCTTCATGGCACCACCTAACTTGGTGGTAATGCGTTCCATCGTGCCGGAATTACTACAAGAACAAGCGACACCAGAAAATATTGTCCGAGAAGCCAGAGAACTTCTGTTTAACACTGACAAGCGTCTACAAGTTTTGGCAGACTATCAGGAAATGCGGAGTTTCTTGGGAGAAGTAGGAGTATGCGACCGGGCGGCAAGAGAAATTATTCGGCTTGCTCACGAGACAAGAAAAGAGAAAATTGTCATTAATAAGTAGTAAGTAATAAGTTTAATTGGCTGTTTACTGTTTGTAGTAAACCCGAACTAAATTGATGAAAAATGGGCAGCTTTCATAGTTCAGCTAAGATGGTTATAATACTTTTTGTTGAGGCTGCTAATGGGCATATTTGAAAACTTAAAAGCCAAGTTTGACTTACCAGCAAAGTTTTGGATTGTTGCCCTAATTGCTTTTATTAACTCGGTCAGCTTCACGATTATTATTCCCCTGCTTTATCCCTACGCCAAACAATTTGGACTGAGTGATTTTCAAGCGAGTTTGCTGACCACTAGTTATGCGGTAGCTCAGTTTATTGCTACTCCTATTTTAGGTCGCCTCTCTGACTTTATGGGACGCAAACCGCTGCTAATTGTTAGTCTTTTAGGGACGGTTTTTGCTAGTTTGTTGGCTAGTTTTACTCCTTTTGCTTGGCTACTTTTTCTTGCTAGAATCTTGGATGGTTTGACTGGAGGCAATACCTCTATTGCTAGAGCCGTCATCAGCGATACGATAACGCCAAGTGAGCGCCCTAAAGCTTTCGGCTTGTTTGATGCCGCTTTTCGGATGGGATTTGTAACGGGCCCGGCTATTAGCTATTTCGCTCAAAACTTGCCTACTTTTCCTGGTGTTTCTCCTTTAGGAATGAGCTTTTTTGTAGGAGCAATAATTGCTTTACTGGCAGTAGTACTTACTTTCTTTCTACTACCAGAAACGCTGCTAGAACGAGAAGCAATTAGATTAAGTTGGCAGATGTTTGGTTTTGGCAAAATTCTTCAATCTGCCAAACGTCCTAAGCTGGGTCGAGTATTTCTTTTGACTTTCTTAAGTGGCTTCACTTTTACGATTTTTACTTTCGCCTTTCAGCCTTTTTTCCTCAAGGTTCTCAATCAAGATGCTCAAAGTTTGGCGATTGTTTTTACCTTAATTGGTGTTGTGGGTGTTTTTACTCAAGTATTTGCAGTTGAACCGCTGACTAATCGCTTTAACTTAGCTGATATTTTAGCAGTAGCGATCGCAGGTCGAGGAGTAGTATTTTTGTTGATTCCTGTGTTCCCCGTGATTTCTATCTTTGTGGTTTTGGCAGCTATGTTAGGGGTGACTAATTCATTTCCTCTACCCTTAATCAACTCAATTCTTTCTACTAATAGTAGCGATCGCGAACAAGGAGAAATTTTGGGCATCAATGCGTCTTACTTGAGCATTTCTAATGCTGTTGGCCCTCCGGTAGCGGGTTTATTAGTCAGTATTAGCTACAGCACTCCCTTCTGGGTAACTGGAGTTCTGACGCTACTAACGGCAGGATTTGCCTTGAGTCTTAAATCAATGGTGCAATGTGGAAAAAAAGAAAACGGTTCAATTGTTAAATAGTTAATTGAAAATTGAGGCTATCAGCCAGATTCTGGTGTTAAAAGCTCAATTTTCAATTTTCAATTTTCAATTTTCAATTTTCAATTTTCCTATCGATTAACCGCACTCATATCAGGATAGCGGTTACCTGCTGCTGCACCTTGGGGAGCAATTGCTTCTATTTGCTGTAACTCCTCTTCGGTTAAGATGATATCTACTGCTTCAACGACTCCACCCTGCTACACTTCGCCTGACGGCTCCGTTTCGCTGAGGGTGGAGATTGCATCTATCGTCCAGCGCAGTTCCGAATACCTCGAAAGGCGCGACGCTCGTTGCCTCGCTACCGCTTCGCTATCGGCTTTGCCTTCATCCGACGACGCATCAGGGACGGCTGAAAAACGCCCCGTACTCTCCCAGTCTTGCCGAAAGAGCAACACTCTAAGTGCAACATTTCGAGCACCAATCAAATCGGAATGGAGAACATAACCACACTGCTGGCACACAAAAGTTAGACCCTTGTTGGGCCTATTTCCTTTGGATGTGTGACCGCAGCAGGGACAAGCCTGAGAAGTATAATGAGCATCTACTTTGACAGCCAAACTTCCAGACAACACAGCCTTGTAATCAATAAAGCCGTGCAGCTGTGCAAATGACCAACGAGCCTTGTTGCTGTTAGCTCTACGCTGTTTGTGCGACGCTTTCTTGCCCTTTTTCTGGGGCTTGGTCCGCTCTCGGATATGGGTTAGATTCTCCAATCCAATCAGGGTGTTAGGCTCTGCAACTTGCTTAGCAATGCAGTGATTCGTATCAGCGATAAACCGTCTCTCCCGTCCAGATAAAGCAACTAATCTTTTGGTTGCACTACGGGTGCCTTTACGCTGCAAAGACCTTCTCGCTTTTACATAACGAGAAGCTTTGTGCCTCACCTGTTTACCACTGAAAAACTGAGCCTTATTTCGGGTATCTGCGGCAACAGCAATATAGCGCTGCCCAACATCTACACCGATGACTCTGTTTATATTGTTCGGTGTTAGCTCTGGTATTTCCACCTCCATGCTTACTAACAAGTAGTAAGTTTTCCTGGCGCGTGAGTACCAAAGTTTTGCCGCTCCAATTTTGGCTACTCCAGAATTAATCAGATAAAGATGCTTGGAGTATCCCTGATAATTTACCTTGATTCGACCAGATAAAGTGATGACACTTACTTTCTGGTCTTTAATAAATGAGTAATCACGCTGATAATTTAAGGTGCAGGTACGAGAAACGTACTTAGGTGGTTTATCCAATCCCTTGTATCGTTTCTTGGTACGACCCGCTTTAAATGCCTCCTCGTTGTGCTTCAACTTTGTCCGTAATGACTTATAGGTTGCTCCAACTTGACGGGGAACATTACAAGCCATTTGCGAAGGTAGTCTAAACTTCTCCCGCAGTGTGTAATAAACTTTCTTCTGTATCTTGGTGCCGTTGTAGGTTTTACCCATCTCGAAGGCAACACCAGATGTGTAATTCAATGCGTCCTTATATGCCAAAGAAGTCACCCGGAGCTGTTCTTTTTGCTCCTGGGTGACTTCTAGTTTTAATTTGGCAGTTAGGGTTTGGCCCATGATACTTTCACGATGTTGTCTTACACTATCATTGTCGTGAAGCAATGGCAAGTAGCTTGGACGACTCCATACTTACGCCGTCCCGCAATTCCTCCCCCCACCTGCGCTTTGTGAGCTAAACCCTCATTTGCTTCGAGGTGGGGGAATCCTGGCGATTTTGTTGAAGTTGGTCAAGCTGTTCTAAAACTTGCTGTTGATGTTTTTCTAGTATGATTCGGCGTTGTTGAATGGCTTCGGGTTGCTCTCGCATTAATGCTGCATATTCTTGCATCTGGCGAATTGGCATTCCTGTCATTCGCAGTCGAGTTAAGAATTCAATCCAGCTAGTGTCTTTTGACGAGTAGCGTCGATGACCATTTTTGGCTCGGTGGATTGGCGCAATCAGGTTACAACGTTCGTAGTAGCGCAGGGTATGGATACTTAACCCTGTGGCTTCTGCGACTTGTTGAATGGTGAGTTCCCGTTCCATGTTTTTAGCTTAGAAGTTAGAGTGCACTCTAAGTCAAGCATTATTTTTGTTGGGGAACGGGGAATAAGCTCAGTTTCAGCCCCTAATAGGGATTAGAGGTTATTGGAATTAGCAATTCCGTTCTTGGCAGAGTATCTGCCAAGTTTCAATCCCTAATAGGGATTAGAGGTTATTGGAATTTAATAACAACCTCCTGGAAGGTGAAGAACCGATGTTTCAATCCCTAATAGGGATTAGAGGTTATTGGAATGCTTTTTGATATCTTTGCTCTACGCTTTGAAGAGTTTCAATCCCTAATAGGGATTAGAGGTTATTGGAATGTGGGTCACGCCGTGCCGTATCAGGGAGGAACTGGGTTTCAATCCCTAATAGGGATTAGAGGTTATTGGAATCGCGGGTGTCTGAAACCCTTACTATATTTAGTTTTCATGGTTCGATTGCGCGCCTGAGAAAAATTATAGCATTTCAGCCTCTGGTTTGTGCAAGACTTCATCAATTAAAATACCTCAAAACCTATCACAGTCAGCCTTTCACGAATTGCGCGGCTGAGTTTTTCGGACTATACCCTGCAAATCCTTGAGCAGAGAAGCATCCAGCCATATTTCTGCATCGCTTCAAAAAAACACCCACCTAGCCGCGCAATAGGGCACTAACGCGGGAACCGCTTAAGAGTTGGTTGAGGGGAATTAGACTCTTGCTCTTGCTCAACTTCTGCAACAGAGAACTCAGCCAAACTAACAGTATGCTGCTGATTGCCACTTTTAGACGAACGACGACCAACCCAAAAAGCCGCAAATGCGATCGCACTTCCTGCGGGTAACACCAACCACCAAGGCAAATTACTAGCACTAATACTCTTGATTGGGTCAGATAAACTTACTGTTTCCCCTGGTTTTTCTGCCTTGTTTTCTCCATGATCATCGGCTTTACTGCCACCACGCAAAGATTGGGCATAAAGCATTATCCCACCTTCAACTACTACTTGATCACCTTCAAACAAACCACTCTTAACCTCAACCAAATCGCCAAAGCTTTCACCGAAAATTACCGTCACAGGTTGGTAAGAATTTTGACCATTTTCCACATAAACTAACTGCTGACCATTAGCATCTACTAAAGCACTGCTAGGAATCGCTAACATCGCAGTATTTGTCTTATCCGTTAAAACTTCAAGTTCCGCAAACATCCCCGGCTTAAGTTGCCCACCGGAATTATCTAACTGAGCTCTTACTGGCACAACTCGCGTTTCTGGCGCTACAACAGAGTCTATTTGAGTAATCTGACCCGTAAAAAATTGCTTAGGTAAACTAGCAACCTTTAATCTAACCTTTTGACCCTTTTTTACCTTCTCTAGGTCTTTTTCAAAAATATTAGCAGTAGCCCAAACCTGGTTATTATTAACAATCGCCATTAACTTACCCCCTGCATCCTCAAAGGATTCACCCAAGGTAACGCTGCGTTGGGCAACCGTACCAGAAATCGGTGCAAGTACCGTTACCAATCCTTGGTCATTCGCCGGAGTACTCAGTTGTTGCAGCCGAGTTTTGTAGGTGGTGTCACTCAGTTGCCCACGAGATTTTGCCGCATCAACAGAAGCTTGGGCCCGTTTAAGTTCGGCTTCTGCTTCTAAAACTTCCCTGCGGCTATTGACCTTTTCTCGGGCACTTTTAGCTTCTGCTAACTGGGTTTGTGATGCCAACATTTCCCGCCGAGGTAGCGCCCCTTCACTTACCAATTGGGCATCTTTATCGTACCGTTCCTGAGCCACCTCTAACTGAGTTCGGGCAGCGGCAATTTCAGCTAGGGCAATTTGACGCTGGCGTTCTAAGTTTGCCTTGGCTAGTTTTAGGTTAGCCTCAGCTTCCTGTCGTGCAGCTTCAGCCTCGGTGCGTCTATCAAGAGACTCAACCCGCAGTTGAATTAATTCAGGACTAGAGATCACAGCCACAGGTTGACCTTTATTTACCTTATCACCAGGCTCCACCAGTAACTCAACCACCCTCCCGGCAATCGGCGCTGTTACTTCTACCTTTTGGTTAGGTTGACTTTCAATTTGACCAGTAGTTTTAATGCCAACATCCCACAACTGACTAGAAACGGGCTGAACTTTAATCCCCATTTGCTTGGCTGTTGCCGGATCTACAGGAATTGCTTGAGGATTAGCCGCCGCCTGAGTACCGCTTTGAAACTCATTTCCATGTCCTGCATGGGCCAAAACAGCAGTTGGCGCTACAGAGGTCAAAAATAACACAGTAAAAGCCGAAGAGATCAGTTTTTTTGCCTGTTGCTGGTGCATGAGTTCGCTCTTGTACTGTTTTGCTTGGCAGGTGCGGGGATGCTATCTAATGTGGCAAGTAAATGTGAAATCAGGATGAAACAATGCTTTAAATAGAACCTGCTCTTTAATATAATGTATGCATCTCGATTAACCTGTCCTTCGCTTTGCTTGAGGTGTGTCCTCTCCTTTCAAAGACGCTACGCGGAAAGCGAAGCATAGCCGAAGGACAAACGAACAAATTGAAGAGACTAGTTTCAATTAACGATTGGCGCACCCATTGAAGTTCAGAATAGCAAGTATGCCTATTGCTAGTTCCTGAATGTTGATTACTATTGAGTCTAGAGAACAACTAGGTAGATAGTCCTATGCCAATTACTATTGCCCGTGAGCAAATCGAACGGATTATCGGCAATCAACATCAAGACCCGTTTGAAGTGCTAGGCTCTCATCCTGTTGAGATCGATGGCAAAATCAGTTGGGTTGTTCGGGCTTACCTGCCCAATGCCGATGCCGTATGGGTAATCTGTCCAGAAGAACGGACAGAACACGCGATGCAATCCATAAATCATCCCCATTTTTTTGAATGTCAAATTGACACCAAAGAACTGGCAAATTATCTGCTACGGGTCAAAGAAGGCGATCACGAACGGGTGATTTATGACCCCTACGCCTTTCGTTCCCCCCGCTTGACTGATCTTGACATTCACTTATTTGCCGAGGGCAACCATCACCGCATCTACGAGAAGTTAGGTGCTCATCTGACAGAAGTCAAGGGCGTCAAAGGAGTTCATTTTGCCGTTTGGGCTCCCAATGCCCGGAATGTCTCAGTTGTCGGTGACTTCAACAACTGGGATGGAAGAGAACACCAGATGGGCAAAACTGGCAATGGCATTTGGCAATTGTTCATCCCTCAACTAGGAGTAGGAGAGCACTACAAGTACGAGGTCAAGAACCCCGTCGGACATATGTACCATAAATCCGACCCCTACGGCTTTGAGCAGGAAGTTAGGCCACAAACCGCCTCCATTGTCAATAACTTAGATACTTACACTTGGCATGACCAAGATTGGCTAGAAAAACGCCGCCACACTGAACCCCAAGAACAACCAATTTCCGTCTATGAGGTTCACTTAGGTTCTTGGCTGCACACTGGGGCAGAGAACCCGCCAACACAGCCTAATGGTGAATCCGGGTCAGTGGTCAGAGTTTCCCAGAAGCCAGAGGGACGCTTCCTTACCTACCGGGAATTGGCCGACCACTTGATTCCCTACGTTAAGGAATTGGGCTTTACCCACATTGAACTTTTGCCCATTGCCGAACATCCCTACGATGGTTCTTGGGGTTACCAAGTAGCAGGCTACTATACCTGTACTTCCCGCCACGGCACTCCTCAAGATTTGATGTATTTCATTGACCAGTGCCACCAAAATGACATTGGTGTGATTGTGGACTGGGTGCCTGGCCACTTTCCTAAAGATAGCCATGGTCTAGCTTTTTTTGACGGCACTCATCTCTATGAGCATGCTGACCCCCGTAAAGGCGAACATAAAGAATGGGGAACCCTCATCTTTAACTATGCCCGTAATGAAGTCCGCAACTTTTTGGTCTCCAACGCTTTATTTTGGTTTGATAAGTACCACATTGATGGGATTCGTGTGGACGCCGTGGCTTCCATGCTTTACTTAGACTACGACCGTGAGGATGGTGAATGGATTCCCAACCAGTACGGCGGCAATGAGAACCTAGAAGCGGCAGACTTCCTGCGCCAGCTAAATTATTTGATTTTCAGCTACTACCCCGGCATTCTTTCCATCGCAGAAGAATCCACCGCTTGGCCACTGGTATCCCGTCCCACTTATTTGGGAGGTTTGGGTTTCAGCTTCAAGTGGAATATGGGCTGGATGCACGATATGCTGGACTACTTCAGCAAAGATCCTGTCTACCGTAAGTACCATCAAAATAGCGTCACCTTCAGCATCATGTATGCTTTCAGCGAGAACTTTATGCTCGCACTTTCCCATGATGAAGTGGTACACGGTAAGGGCAACCTGCTGAGTAAAATGCCGGGAGATGATTGGCAAAAATTCGCTAATCTCCGTTGCCTTTATTCCTACATGTATACTCATCCCGGCAAGAAAACCCTGTTCATGGGTATGGAATTCGGGCAAAGAAGTGAGTGGAATGTCTGGCACGATTTAGACTGGGGTTTACTGCAAACTGAACCACACCAACAACTCAAGCGCTTCCTGTCAGACCTCCATCAGCTTTATCGTAGTCAAAGGTCACTCTATACTCAAGACTTTTCCCATGAAGGGTTTGAGTGGATTGAATGTAATGACGCAGAGAATAGCGTTGTCTCCTTCATGCGTAAGGCGAAGGATTCAGACGACTTCATTGTTACAGTTTGTAACTTCACTCCAAAGCCCCACTCTAATTACTGGGTTGGTGTGCCCAAAGCAGGCTTCTATGCAGAAATCTTGAACAGTGACGCCAGCGAATACGGTGGCAGTGGTATGGGCAACATGGGTGGTCAATGGACGGGAGAATGGTCTCATCCTAAGTGGCCATACTACCTTGACCTTTCCTTGCCACCTTTGGGAGTATTGGTGCTGAAGTTGGATGCTCAAAAAACGGTGGCAGGAGCAACTGATTAACCTTGATACAGCAATAACTCTAGTAAGTAAATTTTTGTTCAGGGGAAACTTTTTGTGATTGTTCAAACTAAAGCCAAACCGAAAATTTCATTAGCTGAAGATGCAACCAAAGAGTTACTAACTTGGGCTGAACAAGTGCATCTCTCAGAGGAGACAATTTTCGGCAAAGCTCAAATTTTAGCTGCCAAACTGGGTGCTCATTATCGCTCAGATGGACTAACCGAAATTGGTTTTTGGACACCGGAATTGGCGGCGGATATGTTCCAGCCGAAAAATATCTATCTAGAGGTACTCACTCCCCTAGACCCAATTGACCTAACAGCATCTCGACAAAAGGTAAAGTTCCATCGAGAGCATTTACAGCTAGAAAAACAGGGTGAATATTTTTGGGGTGTAGTTTCTGGAATGCGGCCCGGAACTAAAGACCAGATGGGTTCATTTTATTGGCTCTGTTACCTAGATTTCGATAATGAGGTGCGTACAATTGGCGATTTCTTAGCTTATTCCCTGCCTTATGGAGTTTATGCTCCCGCTGAACTTTATGACATAGATACTCTGCAACAAAACCGAGCAGACCTCAACTATTTTGGTCAAGGGGAAACCAACGAAGCAGGAATAATTCCCGTCAATCGGCCTCACAATATTTTACAGTTACACGTGAGTACTTCCTCCCCAGAAGGCTCTCTGGCAGGCTTGAATCGTATCTACCGCCGCATTGCCGACAAGTTAACAGCTAATCAACCCCTGACTCCTGCTGAGCAGAACTACGTGGGTTACGAGGCGGTGCAACTGTTGCCGATTGAACCAACGGTTGAGTATCGAGTAGAAAATGACCTTGGACAAGGGTTTTTCTTGTTCGAGGAAGATGACCTCTACGAAATGGATCCGGAAACAGAGGAGGTTGAATACGAAACTGAAGATATCAAAATCACGCTCAAAAAGCCTGATACCCAGAACTGGGGCTATGATATTCCGATTTTCGGCTCCTCGGCAACCAATCCAGCCATTTTAGAGACGTTGCGCCCGGATGAGTTAGTGGAGTTTATTGCTACTCTGCACAACTTTCCCACTGGCCCGATTCAGGTGATTTTTGACATTGTTTATGGCCATGCAGATAATCAAGCCCTAGACTTGCTCAATGGTCGCTTCCTTAAAGGGCCAAATATGTATGGTCAGGATCTCAATCATCAGAACCCAACAGTGCGGGCAATTTTGCTGGAAATGCAACGGCGCAAAAGTAATCTGGGGGCTGATGGTATTCGTGTTGATGGTGCTCAGGACTTTAAGTTCTTTAATCCATTTTCTGGTGAAGTGGAGTACGATGACGCTTATCTGAGAGATATGGCAGTAGTACCACAGGAAATTGGTACTTATCAACGGCAACTCTTTGCCATTTTTGAAGATGGCCGACCCTGGCCCGCTCAGGGGTGGGAAGAAATTTCTACCTATCGTGATATCGTGGAGTTTCTGCCGGAGGCTTTTCAGTGGGGGCCACTGATTTTCGCCCACAATACTCCTGGGTTGAAAAAGTTTTGGGATAATAAGTGGCGTCGAATTTGCGAAGTAATGCAGCTTGGTGCTAACTGGATTACGGGTTGCGGCAACCATGACACGCTGCGTCGAGGCACTCAGGTGCAGCCGGATTTACCGATTAACTGGAATTTGGGCAGCACTTTACCAGAAGTGCTCAATAACGCCTACGATAATCCAGCAGTCACTACTTTTGTTTACGGTTTTAGTCCGGGTTTGCCCATGGACTTTATTAATTGTACAATGCAAGCTCCGTGGGGCTTTTTCCGCAATACTGATGACCGCTATGGTGTAAAAGTTGTGGCAGAAGAGGCGGGATTTTTAGACTGGCAGCTAGAACCGGAACTCTACAGCCATACAGATATTTTCCTACGCCTCAAGCAGCTTGGCTTTGGCAAACTAGATGAACTGCGCCAGTTTATGCAGGGACTTTACCATGCCATTGAGGAAACAAATTACGACTTAGGAGAAGTGGCTGATTTGTGCCAACGCTACTTAGGTGCTGAGTCTGATTCTGAGCAAGTGAAGCGAGAAGCTAGTCAGCGACGTTCAGCGGCTCAATTGCAAAAACTCAATGTCCCCAATAAGTCTCAGGTGTTGACTGAGTTGGATGTCGGCAAGCTGAAGGTTTTTGCCAAGGCGTTTATGGAAGACATGCACGAGGCTTGTAATGTTTGGCATCAAGAGGCACATCTCAAGCCAGAGTTGACGGCTTTTAATTTAGCACTGCGCCGCTTCCGTCAGGCTAACCCTTGGCTACGGGAAAATTTGTCAGAAAGCGATCGCTTTAACCGCGTTAGTGATGAAGAACGGACAATTTTCTACGGTTTGCGTACTCAGCCAATGGAGGAGTCTCAGCAAGGAGAACCTAAACAGATAGCCATGATTGCTCATCTGGGGGGTGAACCGATCAATGCCACAATTGCCGATTGGCTGCAGTTGGATCTGAGTGAGTGGCGAGTGGCGATCGCTTCCCCTGGCATAGAAGTTGGGGATAATTTAGCTGATTTACAGGTTCTGGAACTAAAGGATACTCAAGCTTTAATTTTAGAACGTGTTTAGTTTTTTCGCCGCAGGCCCAACACCATAGCGTTACTCGGCTTGGTTTTGGGTTCAATCGGCAGGAGGAAAATTGAAGATTGGTGACAGCAAATGGTTAATAGAAAAGGGAAAATTGAGCTTTTAACACCAAAATCTGGCTTATAGCCTCAATTAACCATTCTCCATCAACCATTAGCACGCGAAGCGACAATCTAACTCCTGCCTTTTTTGGTAATTAATCACAACACTCTAATCGTGAGTCTGGGTTAGATTAATAGCAATTTCCTAGATACTGGCTACAGAAGGAAAGGTTAATAAGGGAGGAGGCTGAAAATACAGACAAGCTACCGATAGCCTTGCTAAAAAGCAACCTATTACCTATTACCCTTCGCTCCGCTCAAGGGCATGCTTATTAATTCAAGCCCAAGTATTTGTAGCACTACTTAAAGAAACTGGTATAACTACTCTACATCCACCCAAAAATCTGCAGTGACAATCTCACCACCACGATTAAATTGACCCCAGAGTTTATATTTACCTGGTTGAGGAAAACTGGTCATAAAATGAACCTCTCCAGCTGGGGCATCTTTGCTGGCGTGGGCATGAATATAGTCTGCTCTTGTCAAGGGTGATGAGCGTTTAATGATGACTAAATGTCCTAGTTCTCCTAAGTAAGGTTCTAAATCTGTTAGGGGTTGATTATTAGTATTATCTTTTAAATCAAAGGCCACTGAAACTTCTTGCCCAGCTTTAACTTTATCTGGTGATAAGACAAGATTTACTTTAGTTTCCCCTAAAGTTTTTGTACGATTCAAGTCGAGTGCCGATGAAGCGGGCATCTGTCCAGGAATTTGTGCTTTTAATACAGAAACTTCCTCATTTTGTCCCGCTGGCTTGTAATCACTAAAAAGAGTATAGTTGCCGGATTGAGGGAAATTAGTCTCTACAACAAAGCGTCCATTTTCCTGGTAGGTGGGATGAATATGACTAAAGAAGTCTAGGTCATCACTAACCACAATCAGGTGCATTATTTTTTCTTGGAAAATGTCAAACTTAGGAATTGCTTGTCCTTGTTTGTCCTGAACATCAATTACTAAGTTAGTGGCGACATTGGGTTTAATTTCTGGGTCAACTGTGAGTTTGGCTTGGGTATTAGTTGGCGTGCTTGGGGTGTGATGTCCCTGAGAATGCTCGCTATGATCATTGCCAACAGCATCCCCTGTAGGCATTTGTTCATGTCCACCATTACCATGGTTCATCTGGTGTCCGTTATGGTCACCCATCTGTTTGGTTTCGTCAGATTTAACGGGTGCTGAACAACCTTGGGTGATTAATATGCTGGAAGTAGCTATTAATAAAAAGGCGCTAGTAAAATAATTCATGGAATATTTTCCTATATAGTTTAAGTTTACTTTTTGAAAGAAAAACGACCGTTGACTTTTTCTCCGTTAATATCTGTCTGGACAGCTACTTGATACTCACCGGGTTCGGCTTGGGGTAACACAGCTTCGTAATGTTTATCAGCAGCGTCATAGGTGAAGTCAACAGTTTGGGATTCACCACCGGGAGACTGAATTTGAGCTTTGACATTAGCATCAGGAATTGCTTGGTGGTCATCACCATTTTGTAGGAAAAAGTCTAAGTGAACTCCTTGATTTTCGACAATGGGCAAAAGTTCTAAGTGGTAGGGCCCTGATTCGACTACTTGACCGCCTTGGGAGTGACCATCATCATGATTTTCGGCGTTTTCTTGGCTGGGTTTGGTAGTTGTTGCTGGTGAAGTAGCTGCATTTGGGCTATTAGCAGCGACATCTGTAGATTGAGGATTATCTGCCTGTGTATTGTTGCCGCAAGCTGTTAGCAAGGTTAATCCTAAGGTACTAATAATAAGTAGTAATTTTGTCTGGGTAAGTTTCATATTTTTTGCTTTTTGTTTATTTGAAATTGCCTTGATAGATAGTAGTTTCTCTTCCCCTTTATCCCGCATCGGCTGTTTTTTGGCTGCTGTGATGGATGGCTGGTTTGGCTATTAGGAAGTTGCCAAATTGAGCATACAAGGCGGGAAGTACTAGCAGTGTTAGTGCTGTAGAACTAAATAGTCCTCCCAGGACAACTACTGCTAAGGGTTGCAAGATTTCTTTGCCTGCGCCTGTGCCAATTACTAGGGGAATCATACCTAGTGCGGAGGTTAGTGCTGTCATCAAAATTGCCACGAGTCTTTCCATTGACCCTTGATATACTACGTACTTAAGGGGCTTTCCTTGAGCTAGTTTGCTGTTATAGTTGTCCACTAGGAGTAAGCCGTTACGGGTGGCAACACCGAACAGGGTGATAAATCCTACCATTGAGGCCACAGAAAGAACACCACCGCCGAGGGCCACAGAAAAAATGCCGCCGGTAATGGCCAGGGGTAAATTCAGCATAATCATCATAGTTGCTGAAAGGGATTTGACAGCAAAGTACATGAGAATAGCGATCGCAATTAGCGCTAAACTACCATACACTAAGAGATTTTGGCTGGCTCGTTGTTCGGATTCAAACTGCCCCCCATACTGGATAAAATAGCCGGGGGGTAACTGTACTGCTTTTTTCAGTTGTGCTTGAATTTGGGCCACTACACTGCCTAAATCTCTGCCTGTAACGTTGGCGGAGACGACTATGAGGCGAGAAACATTTTCGCGGTTGATCGTGTTGGGGCCAGTACCATAGTTAATTTTAGCAACTTGGGCGAGGGGAATTTTGCTGCCGTTGGGGGTATCAACTAAGATATTACTGATGGTGTCTAGGTTATTGCGGTATTCTTCTTTTAACCAGACTACTAAGTCAAATAATTGTTGCTTTTCTAAGACTTGAGAGACGACACGGCCATTGAGGGCAGTTTCAACAATTTCTGATAAATCACCGACATTCAAACCATAACGGGCAGCGGCAGCACGGTCAAATTTAATTTGTACTTGTTTAACGGGTACTTGGGGTTCGAGAAGCAAGTCTACAATTCCCGGAATCTCAGTCATGGTGTCTCGAACTTCAGCGCCGATGTGACGTAGTTCTGACAAATCTGGGCCAAAGATTTTTACGGCAATTGCACTTCTGACTCCTGAGAGTACTTCGTCCATGCGGTGCGAGATAAAACCGCCGATATTGGGGGCAACTCCCGGTAATTTGGCAAATTCTTGTCGCAGGCGTTCAATTGTTGCCTCACGATCTTTCATTCCTTGTTGAGAAATTTCAATATCTAAGTGTCCTAGGGTTACACTACCTGCATCCGCATCTCCTGGTGCTCTTCCTGAACGCAGTTGCACTGAGTCGAAGTTAGGGTCATTTTTGAGGCCGTTTGCGATCGCAAATCCTGCCCGATTAGTCATTTCTAAAGAACTGCCGGGATACAATAGCATGGCATTTACTAGGGATTTCTCCTGAAATTCCGGCAAAAATACCCTTCCTAAGGAAGTAAAGATAATCAGCGAGGCGACAAATGCTGCCACGGCTGTTACTAAGACAATACTGGGGGCTTTGAGAGAAAACCTTAGTAAAGGGCAGTACAATCTTTGGCAAAGTCGCGTTACCCAGGTTTCTTCTTCCGGCAGTTGCTGATTAGCTAATAGAAAAGCACATAAGGCGGGACTGAGGGTTAATGCTACCAAGGTAGAGGCAAAAATTGAGACTAAATAGGCCACTCCCATGGGGGCAAAAATTCGGCCTTCGACTCCTGTAAGGGAGAAGATAGGGGCGAAGACAACAGCAATAATTACTGTGGAAAATAAGACACTCACCCGCACTTCCACTGAGGTGTTGTAGACGACTTGCAAGGGATTTATCGGATTAGTCGCTACTTGATTTTTGCGTAAACCCCGGTAGCAGTTCTCCATATCTACAATAGAGTCATCCACCACCGAACCAATGGCGACGGCTAATCCTCCCAAAGTCATAGTATTAATGGCTTGACCAAATAAGTTCATGATCATCAAGCCAATTAACAGAGACAGGGGAATGGCGCTGAGGGTGATCATGGCGGTGCGCCAATTCATCAGAAACATTAACAGAATAATCGAGACAATAATAATGCCATCCCGCAGGGAATTGGTGACGTTGGCAATGGAAGCATCAATAAAGTCTGACTGGCGGAAAGTCACCTGAACTTTGACATCTGGAGGTAAGCTAGGTTTAATCTCCTCCATCACCACCTCAACTGCTTGGGTGACGCTGGGAGTATCTGCCAGAGGCTGTTTATTGACCATGACGACAATTGCCCTTTTGCCGTCTAAACTGCCATCACCCCGCTTGAGTGCAGCGCCAATGCGGAGATCAGCGACATCGGAGAGCAATACTGGTGTACCATTGTGGGATGCTACAACAGATTGAGCTAAATCTGCGATCGATTCAACACGCCCAATGCCTCGGATTAGCAGTTCTTGATCTGGACTAATGAGGAAGCCACCAGCAGCATTGGTGTTGGCTGCTTGAGCGGCGGTTGTGACTTCTGCTAAGGATACATCAAAAGCTGTTAGTTTGGCGGTGTCAACAAGTACTTGATACTGACGAACGTCTCCTCCATAGGCGATAACTTGAGTTACACCTGGTACGGCTAATAGTTGGTTAGTAATTTCTAAATCAACTAGTTGTCGTACGTCCATCAGAGTAGTTTTTCCCTGTTCTTCTACGGTGAAGGCGTACTGCAAAATAGTGCCGATGGGAGAAGAGAGGGGGGAAATTTGCGGTGTTTCTATGCCTGCTGGTAATTTACTGGCGGCTTGTTGCAAGCGTTCGGTGACTAACTGGCGAGCACGATAGATATCTGTGTTCCAGTTAAAGGTAATTTTTACCACAGAAATGCCCACTGCGGAAGCAGAGCGTACAATTTCTACGCCGGGAGTGCCGTTGATGGCGCTTTCTATGGGTAAAGTAACTAGGGATTCGACTTCTTCCGGGGCGAGTCCTGGTGCTTCGGTTTGAATTTCGACTTGAGGGGGAGCAAAGTTAGGGAAAACATCCAAAGGCATCCGGGAAACAGTGCGAAAACCCCAAACTGTAACAATAATAGCTGCAATAACGACTAACCAGCGTTGGGCAATTGACCACTTAAGAATGGCGTTGAGCATTTTGGTATCAGGTTTGCACGAGAAGCGCCTGATCAACAAGCTGCCACAGGAATATGAAATCAGCATGAAATAGGCTGTCACTTCACCCGTGGAAATAGGAATTAGAGGTGATTTTGAGCCTAATTTGGCAATTCTGCATCGGTCTTGCGGGGAATTGGCAATATCGGCTTTGAGAGTTTTAACGCCTTAATCTTATACCTATGTAATTTTTTAGCCGTGTTTTTTTGCAGTTAATTAAACAGTTAAAAAAAGAGCAACAAAAAGCCGTGGCAATCAGAAGTTTTAATTAGTTATTTTTGAACTTGATATATTGCTGAGTAAAAGAAGATATTTTATACACATTTTTATTTTATACCCTACGGTAGATGTTGGTATTTAAGGACAGTCATACTATAAAAAGTATCAACGATAAAACAGTACAAACAAAGTTTAGGAGAAAGTTTCGTGAATATCATTGCTTGGCTAGTTTTAGGTCTAATTGCTGGTGCTCTAGCAAAACTAATTTATCCAGGACATCAAGGCGGCGGTATTTTTGCCACCATTGGCTTAGGAATCTTGGGTGCTATTCTTGGGGGTTATCTAGGTCAACTTCTCTTGGGGAGTAGTGGTGCGGCAGCCGCCTCAGCCGGAATACTAAGCATCCCTGGTATCATCTTTGCGGTACTAGGAGCTATGCTGCTAATTTTCCTTTGGGGTTTGTTCACTCGTCAAACTGCCTAAGCCTTAAAGCTAATTGAACGGGCAAGCTTGAATTAGACGAAGGTAATTTACGTTAGTCCAAAGTCCAAGAATTTTCCTGGCAAAAAATCAATAACTTAGAGGTAAGTATCGTGAGTACAGAAGATAGATTAAGAGCAACTGCAAAAAACATCGAAGGAAAAGCCCAGGAAATAGTCGGTGAAGTTACTGGCAATCCTGAAGACAAGGCTCAAGGAAAAGCTAAGCAAGCTGAAGCTCGTGTGCAACACTCTGTAGAGAATGTCAAGGACGAAATTAAGAAGGCAATCGACTAGTGATTGTAGGCTTAGTTTTCCAGTTAGGGGTGACGAAATCTTCGTCACCTCTACTCTTTTTAAGGAAGTGAGAGTTCCTGATTAAAACCCTTGGGCAGTTTTCTTTTTACCTTTACCTTTAGACTTAGATTTGTGAACCTGGGCAACAGCCGACTCAAAAAGATCATGCAAATGTTGAGGTACACTGGCTGTTTCTGGGAGTTCTGGTTCTACAGGTTTGTGGAACTCTTGAAGTGTCGCCTCTAAATCGTGCTGAAGACTAAAATCTGGACGTTGTAGTACTGTTTGCAGTACTTTTTCTAGCTGAGTTGGGTATTGCTCTTGCAGTTGCTGCCAGATGAAGAAATTAATTTGAGGATCTTCGAGATATTTGCGCACCAACATCTCGGCATTGGGATAACTTTGCCAGTCCTCAGCTTCCAGCATTGCCTGGAACTTAGGGTATGTGGGAAGAAATGTTTGACCCCACCGAGGATGAGAAAAAGCCGTTACTTGTTCAGCCTTTCTAATCTCTTCAGGTAAGTCAACCTTAGGGATAACCATTGATGATTTTCCCTTGCTATTAAAAGCTTTAACAACTTCTTGAGCATCAGCACCGGCTTCTACTGCTGCGGCCGTAATTTCTTCTTCATCTGCTCCGGCTTCTTGAGCAATTTCTTTGAGGGATTTAGAGCCATCAATACCCGCCGCTGCCAAGGTTTCCTTGGACATTTTTTCTTGAATTTCAGTAATTTTTTTATTGAGCTGATATCCTGGCAGAGTAACCTGATTGCTGCCAAAAGATTCAATAAATTGCTGATGATATCGGGCAACTGATTCCCAAGATTGCTCTAATAATTCCGGAGCATCACTATAAAGATTATTCTTGTAGTTTTGCTTAAATTCACCAATAGCTACCGCTAGCTTTGGTTTACCTGGCTTACCTTTAGAAATACCAGGGCCAAAAAACATCCAGTGGTTATTAGTAACTGGTGCAATGCGGGTAAGTAAAATTTCGCCTGTTTTCCACCGTCCCATTTCTTCTGCGGCTGTGGGATTATTTTGGGCAACAATGTAGTGTTTAGCAGTAAGCCAGTTCATTAGCTCAAAGCCATCAGGAAGTATTTGGCTGATTTCAAACAAACCAGTGAAACTGCGCTGCCAGTTAGTTACTAAGGTGCGCTCATTATCAGTTAACTCAGGATGGCTTTCTAAAAATAGCTCCAAAGGTGTTTGATTCCCAACTTGCCCCTCACTCAGAAAAGTATCAATTACTAGGTTGCGCTGTTTAATATCGTAGCTGTCTCTGGGAGAATGTTCAGCAGCATAGGCCTCTAAAGCTACTGCTAATTCTCCTTCTGCCTCAAACACAAATTGAGTTAAGGCTTGCTTCAATTCCTGGGCTCGCTCGAAGATTGCATCCACAAATTTTACGTCAAGTTTCGACAGTACTAGATTACAAGCATCTAGCTTTAAGTACTCCCTTTCAGGGTAACAACTTTAGTAGTGTTTGCCTGAAACGGAGGAGTCAAGCGCTACACACCAGTCAAACTAGGGATTTAGATTTGCCGCTGGTCAAAAGGCGTCTAAAAAACAATCAAGCTAGGTGGTCATTTGCTAGGGTTGCACGGATTTATCGACTACAAAGCTGTTTTAGTTGGGGGCTTAGGGGTGAAAAACGATAGATGCCATCCCCGACTTGAGCATAGCGGAGTCGGGATAGCGAAGAATCATCAGACACACCACTGCGGACAAATTCACGATATGCTGACCCAAACTGAGGTTACACTTCCAGTTCTCGATATGCATCGCCTCATTAGTCCTTAAGTAATAAGCATGCCCTTGAGCGGAGCGAAGGGTAATAAGCATGCCCTTGAGCGGAGCGAAGGGTAATAAGTAATGAGTAATTTGTGTAGATAAACTCTTTAGATAAAGTGGGTGTTAATGGCGCGATCGTAGGCAAAATTATTGCCTCTTTACTTATCAATTCCCTGCAAGCAGGTTGCCTGTGTGGTGTCATTGGGGCTTTGATGACTAAATCCAACCAAATTGTCTATATTTCGGCTCAGAAATTCGCCTCAACGGAGCAGGAATTACGGGGGTTTGAGATGGGGGCAAAGTTCGGTTAAGCGGTTTTAACTAGTGCAGTCAAGCCCATTGATTTAGCAGTCGCTTATTTGGCAGAGTTGCAGGCGAAAAATCAACTCAAAGGTCAAATTTATACCTTGGGTTTTGAGCAACCAGATATTCTCTATTTAGTTGACATCCTCCCGCCACTAATTCGGAGTACCGAATATAGTGGGGGATTCCCAAGAATTCTTGGTTCGCAGTTCTTTGAGCAAACTTAGAGCAAGAGCGTCTCCGTTCTTGAGCCAGAGGTCAGTTTCTCCCTGCGCTTTTGAGCTTTTGGCTCCAGATTCCGTATGCCCTACGGTACTGTTGAAGTATCCAGCTAACAGCTTAAATCCCTTTGCCAAGATGTTTTTTGCCGCGTTGTGGTCACGGTCTAAAACTGTTCCACAAGCGCTGCATCTGTGAGTCCTAGTGCTGAGTGTTTTCTTTACCTTTGCTCCACAACACGAACAATCAATAGTCGTGTTGTGGGGTGGAACAGCAATAACAATAACACCGTGAACCTTGGCAAAATATTGAAGCCATTGCGTGAATTGATACCAAGAAGCATCGCTAATAGACTTAGCTAGGTGGTGGTTTTTTACCATGTTTCGTATCTTCAAGTCTTCATAGACAATTAGGTCGTTAGCTCTAACTAGCGCCAAAGCATCTTTACGAGCTTTGTCTTCACGCTGTCTACTTATCTTGAGGTTCTGTTTAGCTAAAGCCTTACGTGCTTTATGGTATCTACTAGACTGCTTCTTACCCTTAAGGTGTTTCTTAGAAACCCGACGCTGAAGCATCTTGATTCTTCGTTCGGACTTCCTCAAATACCGAGGGTTTTCTACAGTATTTCCCTCTGAATCGGTGTAGAACTCTTTGAGTCCTAAATCGATTCCCGTCATTTTCCCTTGGAACTCATGCTCTTCTCGCCTATTCCAGTCAATTAGAAATTGAGCATAGTATCCGTCAGCACGTCTTACTACTCGAACTCTAGAGATTTGTTTCTCTGAATACCAAGCCAAATCCCTAGAAGTCCATAAATCCATCATTCCGACTCCAAATCCATCGGTGAATGTTATCTGTCTTCTGTCAGCAGATAATTTCCAACCGCTGTTTTTGTACTCAATAGAACGACTGAATTTCTTGTATTTTGGATAGCCTTTTTTACCTGGCTTACCCAATCTACAGTTTTCATAAAAACGCTGAATGGCAGACCACGCTCTATCAGCGTGAGCTTGCCTAGCTTGAGAGTTGAGTTTCTTCGTCCAAGGTGTTTCTTTGTTTTTAGCTAGTACCGAGCAAAGCTGTTGGAGGTCGTTTCTAGTGACCCCCTTGTTATCTTCCCAGTGTCGCAGACAAGTGTTGCGGATGAATTGTCCTGTGCGGATTGCTTCATCCAACTTGCTTTGCTGTGACTGGGTTCCTTTTAGCTTTGCTTCTATGACTAACATAGTGAAATAATACCGTATTTTACCCAATACAAACACGGGTAAAACAAAAGGCAAGGGAAACTCAGCAGGCAATTGTCAAAAATTAAATTAAATTGACCTAGTTTTGTGGCAAAATGAGGGCATAAGAGCAACTTGTATCGAACATCTGGGTGCATCCATAATTTCGAGCCAAACCGACTTCAATAATTCTTGCTCGATAAGATAATAAAGACATTTACCTGCGACTGAAGACTATCTGTGGCTAAGCCAGAAGCATCGAAATCAGAAACGCCCTCCCTCGCCCGTACACCTCTGTTTGACCTAGCAGTAGAACAAAAAGCCAGACTAACTGCCTTTTCCGGTTGGGAAATGGCGGTAATCTACAGCAGCATTAGTAAAGAACATGAAGCGGTACGAACTTCAGCAGGGATGTTTGATATTTCCCACATGGGCAAATTTGCCCTCAAAGGCAAACAACTAAGAGAACATTTACAGCCTCTTGTACCTTCAGACCTTACCAGATTACAAGCGGGTGAGGCTCAATACACTGTTTTGTTGAATCCCCAAGCTGGTATTATTGACGATATCATTTTCTACTATCAGGGTGAAGATGAAACTGGTGCACAGCAAGGCATGATGATTGTCAACGCGGCTACCCGCAGCAAAGACAAAACCTGGTTATTGGCAAATCTAGAAAATGCCCCGGTTCAATTGCAAGATCTCTCCCCAGAAAAAGTCTTGATTGCTGTGCAAGGTCCTCTGGCTACTAGTTATCTGCAACCTCTGGTTCAAGGAGATTTAACGGCGGTTAAAGCCTTTGGACATTTGCAGACAACCGTGTTAGGTAAGCCGGCTTTTCTTGCCAGAACTGGCTACACAGGTGAGGACGGGTTTGAGGTGATGCTCGATCCAGAAACTGGAGTCCAACTGTGGCGCAATCTGCTTGCGGCTGGCGTCACCCCCTGCGGTTTGGGGGCTCGAGATACTTTGCGCCTAGAAGCTGCGATGGCACTTTATGGGCAAGATATCGACAGCAGCACCACACCTCTAGAAGCTGGCTTAAGTTGGTTAGTCCACCTCAATAGCCAAGGCGACTTTATCGGACGCGAGGTGCTAGAGGAACAAAAAGCTAATGGGGTGAAGCGTCGCTTAGTTGGCTTACAAATGACAGGCCGTCATATTGCACGTCATGGCTATCCCGTGTTGGCAGATGGTGAAGTGGTAGGAGAAGTTACGAGCGGGACATTAGCACCAACTTTAGCAAAAGCGATCGCTCTTGCCTATGTTCCCCTTAATCTGGCAAAAATTGGGCAGCCGTTGGAGGTAGAAATCCGAGGTAAGGCTTATCCCGCAGTTGTTGTCAAGAAGCCTTTTTATCGCTCCCCTAATCGCAGCAAGTAATAAATCAACGGGTGTGGGGTCAAATTTTTTGCAGAGACTGAGGCGTGAGTCGTCCAGCACTACTCATGATGCAACAATCTGCTCTGATACTCGCACCGATACGAGACCGTAATATCTGATCTTTGGAGGTTTGTCAGTCATGCTTAAAATTACTCAGGCTCCTACAAGACCAATTCCGGTGCTACGGAAATTTTCTATTGCTGGAATTGCTTCCTCCGATCACACTAACAAAAACCTGACCCTCAGTGTAGACAGTCAACTGAAAATGACTGGCCCGATTGTCGATCAAAAAGGCGCTTGGCGAATCGATTTTTTGTTTCAGCAGGCGGGTCATCATCACCTCAATATTGCAGTTGATGATGAGAGTGTTAACCTCAGAGTCCAAGTTATTGGCGGTAAAGTCCAACCTGGAACCTCTCCTGTTCCTCCACCCCCCCCAAAAGCCTCATCACCTTCCTCAGAATTATCAACATCAACTTTGGAGGAGTTGGTCAAGGAAGCCTATGAAAAAGGCGCTTCCGATCTCCACATTGGTGTAGGTAAGGTTCCTTCCTTCCGAAATCGTGGTCTGATGGAAGCCACAAAATATCCCATAACCGATGAGGCAACTTTTTACAGTTGGCTGCAAGAAGTCTTAAAACCAGAAGATATCCGGCGTTTTCAAGAAACTATGGACTTTGACGGTGCAGCTCAATATAAGTTTTCTAGAGTCCGGATTAATGTATTTAATACCGTCAGGGGGCCTGCCATGGTCATGCGGTTAATTCCGCTGAAAATTATGACCATCGACGAGTTGAACTTACCGCTAGTTTTAAAGGATATCTGCCATCACCAAAAGGGTCTGATTTTGATAACTGGCCCCACTGGATCAGGTAAATCAACCACTTTGGCAGCGATGATTGATTACCTCAATGGCATGCCGAAGCATATTATTACCATTGAAGACCCCATTGAATTTGTACACGACAATCGCCAGGCCCTGATCGATCAACGAGAAGTCGGCATGCACACCCTGGAGTTTGAGAAGGCGCTCAGAGCATCTTTGCGGGAAGACCCTGATATTATCTTGGTTGGGGAAATGCGCGATCGCGAAACAGTGAACACGGCAATTAAAGCAGCACAAACCGGACACTTAGTCTTTGCTACCTTGCACACTAACAGTGCTGTCAAGACGATGGAACGGATTTTGACTCTTTATAACCCAGATGAGCAAAATGCTCTACGCTTCCAGATAGCAGAGACTTTCGTGGCAGTAGTTGCTCAGAGTTTGGTAGTCACCACGGATGGTAAGCGTACTGCTGTTCAGGAAATCATGATCAACACCGACACAATTAAAGACTTGATCAAGCGCGGCGAACTTGCAGAAATTGAAGCCTTGATTCCTGAGTGCACCATTGACGGTATGTGTACGATGAACCAAGCTCTCTATAGGCTATACGAGGAAGGTCAGATTACTGAAGAGACAGCACTCAATACATCACCCAACTCTAACGAAATGATCAGAATGCTTAAGGGTGTACTGAGGTAAGCCACCCCTCAACCTCCTGGAACCAAAAAAGACCATAACCTTTGCTGGGTTTGTACTAATTAGATTTGTAAGATGCTGTCTTTTTCAAGATTGTGCAAGACTTGGGAAGTTGTACACTTAGCTTTCAGCAGATTGAGGAAGTGAGATGGATCTAGAATACCCTGAGGACTTGAAATATCTTGACAGCCACGAATATGCACGCCTAGATGGTGAAATTGCCACCATTGGCATCAGCGCTTTTGCCATTGACCAGCTAGGCGACTTGGTGTTTCTGGAACTACCGGAAATTGGCGACGCCTTAGAAAGAGGCGAAAGCTTTGGCAGCGTTGAATCTGTAAAGGCGGTGGAGGATTTGTACCCTCCTGTCTCTGGTACGGTTATTGAACGTAACGAGGCAATGATCGAATCCCCTGAACTAATTGCAGAAGACCCCTACGGTGAAGGTTGGTTATTAAAACTGCGTATTAATGACCCGGATGAACTCGAAGATGCCCTGTCTGCTAATGAGTACCGGGCCCAGGTGGAAGGAGACTGAGATTTACCCTTAAAACCTTCGGAGGGGGAGTTTTGGGGGACAAGGACGACAAGGACGACAAGGTCAAAAATATTTTCCATCTCCCCCATCTCTCCCCTCTCCCTGATCTTCTTCTTGATGTAACCAGCAAACCATGACGGGCTCTACTGCAACTCTGCTAATTTCCTGTCCCGATCGCAAGGGACTAGTCGCCAAAATTGCCAACTTTATCTACTCTAATGGGGGCAATATTATTCATGCAGATCAACATACAGACTTTGCTACTGGGCTATTTCTCACTAGACTGGAATGGCAGCTAGACTCATTTAACTTACCACCAGAGTTAATTGCACCAGCTTTTGAAGCGATCGCTAATCCTTTGCAAGCCCAATGGCAACTGCATTTTTCTGATAGCATCCCTCGCATTGCTATCTGGGTAAGTCGGCAAGACCATTGCCTATTAGACCTCATTTGGCGGCAACAGGCAAAAGAGTTCTCGGCAGAAATTCCCTTAATTATTAGCAACCATCCAGATCTTAAGGCTGTAGGGGAGCAATTTGGCGCCGACTTCCACCACATTCCGATTACTAAAGAAACTAAAGTTGACCAGGAAGCCAAACAACTAGAATTGCTACGCCATTACAAGATTGATTTGGTAATTCTTGCCAAATATATGCAGGTTCTCTCTCCCGAATTTATTGCCCAATTTCCGAAAATTATCAATATTCATCATTCCTTCTTGCCTGCTTTTGTTGGTGCTAAACCCTACCATCAAGCTCATCAGCGAGGCGTCAAGATTATTGGGGCTACTGCCCACTATGTTACCCCGGATCTAGATGCTGGGCCAATTATTGAGCAAGATGTAGCGCGAGTTAGCCACCGGGACAGTATTGTTGATCTAATTCGTCAGGGTAAGGATTTGGAACGAGTGGTTTTAGCTAGGGCGGTACGGTTACATTTGCGCCATCGGGTGTTAGTTTATGGCAATCGGACGGTTGTGTTTGCTTGAGACTCTGGTAGATACACCTGCTGGATGGTTCTGCACAGGGTGTTCAAGGGGAGATAAGGAAAACAGGGGGAAAATAATTGGCCAAAAACTCAAAAAAAAGGAACTGATAACTGCAAATTAGTCTTTTATCGTGGCTTCCCAAATCGGTTTTTAAGGAATCAATACTCTAAATAAATCAAGTTCTTCAGCTTTGTTTAATGCCTGATCAAAGGTTGCTCCTTGACGCATAGCTAAATATATCAAGACTACTGCCGAAGATCGCATGGCATTATTGCAGTGTACTAAAACAGGTTTAGGTAACTCTTTAATCTGCTGGAGAACTTGACTAATGCTTTCCTGATTGATTGCTTCAGTCTTTAGAGGTAAATTTCTATAGTGTAGTTTGAGCAAGTAAACCTGTTCTTGCTCCTCAATCAAAAAATCTTCCTCATCAGGCGAACACAAATTCAGTACAGACTTAAATCCTTGTTGGGCAATCTGTTGTAGTTCTGTTAGTGTAACTTGCCCCGAAATTGCCAATTCGTCACTAATTTTTCTAATTTTTATCATCAAGTTCACTTCTCTGTAGTAGTGATCCAAAAACAGCCAAAATTAATTTTTAAGATTTTGGGATTTCACTACCTAGAATACAAGCAGTTTTTTATCTGTTTTATTTTTTAAACATTTTCTTAGGCTAAATTTCATTATTACTTTTCTGAGAAAACACACCTACTGTAGGGTGTATCACTTTGCCGGAATACACCCTATAATAGTAAGCTGGAGAACCTCAAATATCTGCTTTGAGTTGTAAGATTAGGAAAAAAATCAAGCAGCAGCATCATCGAATTGCTATACAGGTTCTCATCAAGTTAAATTAGTCAATCTCTGTTGCCTAGATTTTCGGCATAGTCACAGTGAGAATACCATCTCTAACTTCAGCCTCAACCTGGTCTTCTTGAACTAATACAGGTAACGGAATAACACGCTTGAACTTACCGTAATGAAGCTCGGTGCATAAAAGATCTTGTGGTTCAATAGGTTTTTTATGCCGATGTTCTCCCGCAATTGAAATTGATTCTTGACAAACTTCTACCTCCACCTCTTGAGACTGCAGTCCAGGAATTTCTGCTCTCAAAATCATCTCTTTGTCCGTTTCTTCGAGTTCGATTGGCGGTGACAAAAAGCCTTCAAGGGCGCTGGTTGTTAAAGATAAGCTATCTTCACCGCTGATCATCTCACTAAGTAGGCGATATATTTGGGAGCGAAGGTACTCTAATTCGCTAAGTGGTTGCCAATTCATTAAGGTCATTAGTCTTTTCCTCTCATTTTGATTTTGTTTATATATATATTTTTGGGGGATATGCAATCAAAAAAACTGCCTGTTTCCCACCTTCGCTAGAATAGGTTGCTTGAATTAACTTAAAAAGCGGAAATTTCCTTCTCCCCTTTTCTGGTCTAGTAAAAGATTTGGAGGAGAGAGGGGAGCGGTCAGAGACTTTACTGGAAGTTAAGTCACACATTTGTTAAGTGGCTTAACTTAATTAAATCAACTTTATTTATAAATGTTGTAATAATTCTAGGCTTATTCTAAGAAAGAAAATTGAGGAACTTGTGAAGTAATAAAAAGCTCTAAAAAACTTGAGTTTTTTGCCAAGTCTTAGATAACGGCTGAAGATTTGCCGGATAGAGTGCATACTCCCTAAATTTTGCAGATATAGCAGTTATAGGTTGAGTTTAATACACTGTGGCCCTCTTATCTGGCTTACTCGCCTTTCCAGCCCAGAACCTCTGCTATTTGAGCAGATAACTGTAGCGGATCAAAAGGCTTAGCAATTGTCAAATTCATGCCGAGTTCAGTATATCGCAGACGGTCACTAACCTGCACCTTAGCTGTTAGCAAAATCACCGGGATATTTTGGGTTGCTGGATTCTCCCGCAACTGTTTAAAAGTAGTAGTACCATCCATATCAGGCATCATCATGTCCAAGAGAATAGCATCCGGCTGCTCAGTTTTCGCTTTAACGAGACCTTCAGAACCTGAACTAGCAGTTACAACCCGCCAACCTGCTACTGTCTCTAGACAAATCTGGGTCACTTCCCGGATATATTCCTCATTATCAATCACTAGAATTTGCTTGGCTGGCATTGCCCCTTTCCTCATTGTTGGTGCTGCAAATCTTGTTTAGTGGCACAGTGAAAGAGAAAGTAGTCCCTTTCCCCAGAGTACTTGTCGCCCAGATGCGACCTCCATGCTGTTCTACGATACTACGACAAATGGCCAGACCTAAGCCCGTACCCTCATTGTTGCGCGAGTCAGAAACATCAACCTGTTGAAAACGCTCAAAAATGATTTCCAGCATATCAGGAGGAATACCTCGCCCCTGATCTTTGACATCGAATTGAATCTGAGTGCCTTGATCTTCGCCTATTAGCCAGACATTTGCACCTTGAGGAGAAAACTTAATCGCATTATTCAGCAGATTGGTCAAAGCCTGGATAATGCGGTCAGAATCAGCCCACAACTCTGCTGATACAGTTCTAACACATAAGCTGACGCCCGCCTTTTCAGCGATGCCTTGCATTAACTCTACTGCCTTGATCATCAGTTCAGCAGCATTGCAACTGTGCTTTTCCATCGGGGCTTTACCCGACTCAATGCGCTCAATGTCCAGGATATCGTTAATCAGTCGCATTAAACGATTAGTGCTATCTATGGCAATTTCTAGTAAGCGCTGACTCTTGTCGGGTTGAGTATTTAGCAAGCCACTAGCCAGCATTCTCAAAGAACCATTAATCGAAGTCAGAGGGGTGCGTAGTTCGTGGCTAACTACAGCAATAAATTCATCTTTCATCTGCTCTACTAACAAACGTTCAGTAATGTCTTTAAAAGCAATTACTGCGCCTGAAATGTCACCTTGTTCTCGAATTGGTGTACTTACATAATCGACAGGTAGGTGGTGACCATCTTGGCAATAAAACACTCCATTAATTAGCTGATGGGCGGTTCCGCTTTTGAGAGTAGCGTAAATAGGAGATCGTCTAAAAAGCTCTTGAGTTGCTGGGACACCGGGAGGAGTTAAAATTAAGCTGATCGGCTGACCAAGCAGTTGTGCAGCCTGATATCTCAACAGCCTCGCTGCCGCTGGATTAATAAAGGTGACTTTTCCTGCTAAATTCAGACCACAAAGACCTTCTCCCACAGAATCCAAAATTAGCTGATGGTGACGGCTGAGTCGTTGTAGTGACTCCTGAGCTTGCTTGCGCTCGGTAATATCGCGCAAAATAATCGTCAATACAGTTTCCCCCGGTAATTCTAAATGGGAGAGGGAAGCCTCAGCCGGGAACTCTGTTTGGTCACGGCGGCGGCAAAATACCTCCAGACATTCTTTGACTTCTCGCGCTGTGGTGAAAGCTTGAGCTAAATCAAAGATTTGCCGAGAATTAGTTGCCACCAAACTAGTCGGTAAGAGCCTGCTAAGGGGTTGATTGACCACTTCTTGAGTACGGTAGCCAAACATCTCTTCCGCTTTTTGATTAAATAGGGTGATACATTGCTGGGCATCTACGGCAATAATCGCATCGTTGGCAATTTCCAAAATGCCAGCAAAGCGAGCCTTCGAGATTTGCAGTGCTCTCTCTACCTGTCGACGTATGTCCAGTTCTAATGCTAGTTGATAGTTGACGCTGACCCATTCAGCCGTCCGCTCTGCTACTCTAATCTCTAGCTCCTCTTTGGCTTTTTGTAGGGCTACTTCTGCTTGCCGTCTTTGAGCCAATTCCCCTTGCAACTGTTGATAAAGTTCCGACTGCTGAATGGCGATCGCTAATTGGTCAGCAACGGCACAGGCTAATGCTACTTCTGCATCTTCCCAGGGGAAGCTCTCTGGGCTTCTTACTAGAGAAAGAATACCCCAAACTGAAGAGCCAATGCATAAGGGAATTAACAGCCAAGCACCGGGAAAAACTTGGGCTAACTCTCGGTTAATTTTATCCTTACAACTATTAGCGTCGTCTAGCCGAACTACTTCTAAGGACTTGAGTCGGGCAGTAATCTCATTGTTTTCATCAGGAATTCCTCTACCTAGACGAGTCTCTAAATCTGGATTTTGACAATACTCTTCCACACTCAGCCATAGTTGCTGTTGCGGTAAATATTGCATAATTGATACCCGATCAACGGCTAATAGTTGTGTAACCTCAACTACTGTAGTGGCAAAAATAGTCTTCAAATCAAGAGAGTTGCGCATCGCTTGAATCACCCGATTGAGTAACTTCTCTCTTTGCGCCTGCTGTTGAGTTTGTTGATAAAGTTGGCTCTGTTGGATGGCAATGCCTACTTGCGTTGCCAGTTGAATCAGTAAATTAAGTTCCCATTGCTGCCATTGCCTCGGTGCGTTACACTCATGGGCAATCAGCAGCCCCCACAACTGCTCTCCTTGCAAAATGGGAACGACTAAATTCGCTCTTACCTGGAGCGGACTGAGTAAATCAATGTAACACTGACCTAGACCAGCCGTGTAAATATCTGCCACCGCCATCACCTTTCCTTGGCGGTAAGACTCGATGCAGTTGCTCTCAAAACAAGGATCCTTAATATGGACTCCCAGCAGGGAATCCCAATCAGGATCTACAGACTCTACCGTCACTGTGCCACTCCAGTCTTGCTCAAAGCGGTAGATAATTACTCGGTCAGTCTTGAGTAACTGCCGTACTTGGGACACAGTAGTATTGAGAATTTCCTCTAAGTTCAAAGACTGACGGATGCGGTGAGCAATAGCCCCGATGAGTCTTTCCCGTTCAGCTTGTTGGCGCAGGTTTTCCTCTAACTGCTTGCGCCAGGTGATATCTTCTGCCACCACCACTAGGCGATAGAATTGACCAGCGGCGTTTTTTACAGAAAAAGAACGCGACCAAATCCAGCAGACTGAGCCATCGGGTCGGATAATACGATACTCCTGATTGAATTGTGTTGAGGTTTGCACATCGTTAACCAAGGCGGTGTAGACGCGCTCTCGATCTTGTGGGTGTATCACCTCTAGCCAAGAGTACGGCTGCTCATAGAGACTCTCGCAGCTACAACCCCAAACCTCTTCATATGCTGGACTGACGTAGATTACCTCCCCAGCATTAGGAGAGAGCAGAAAAAAGACTCCATTGACATTCTCGGCAATTTGGCGGAAGCGCTCTTCACTCTCTTGCAGAGACTGCTGTGCTAGTTTACTAGCTGTGATATCCCGAATTAGCCAGCGTAAACCGATGGGTTTTTCGTGGGAGTCCAGTATCACTGTTACTTTAACTGCCGCAGGAAAACTATGGTCCTGATGGGGGGTAAGATGTAGTTCTTCCCAGCTATAGGCCTGCTGCTTGGCTAGTTTTTGCAACTGGATGCGAAACCGGCTACGCTCTGCTGGAGCCACAAAAACAGCTAAGGGTTTACCAACAAATAGTTGACTCTTTCCCCAGAACAGGGTTCTTGTTGCTTGGTTGACCTCTTCAATGATGCCCCTCATATTGGTAACTAAATAGCCATCGGGAGCAAAATTGAACAAATCTAAATAACGCTGTCGCTGCGTTTCTAGCGACTCGTGAATTACCACCAATTCTTCGTTTTGCAGGCGCAGTTCTTCTTCGAGTACCTGGGTTTCTTCCAGGGTATTTTGTAATTCTTGGTTAACCAGCGCTAAGTCAGTGGCGCGTCGCTCTAAATCCTGGCAAGTTTTGTAGAGTATGTTTTCTGTCAGCCTAGCTTGAGTGATGTCAATGCCAGCACAAATGATCAATTCGGCTGAACCTTGGTCGTTCAACAAAATTGTACTAGACCAAGAAATCACTCGCTTGCTGCCATTTTTAGTTAACCAGCCAGTGGTGTGATCAATCGGCTGTTGACCAGAGTGCAATCGGGCAAAAACCTCATTAACGGCGGTTAACTCTTCTGTTGGCACAAACAAATCCCGGGCCACCTTACCCTGAACTTCTGCAAAAGAGTAACCAGTAACTTGCTCACAGGTATGGTTAAAGCGAACTATTTGCCCCTCAGTATCAAGCACTACCACCAGCGCGCCAACGGTATTTAACAGCGCCGCTATCAAGTCACGCTCTTTTTTTAAGGCTTCCTCAATCCGCTTGCGGTTGGTAATATCGCGCCCCACTGCTTGGAACTCTGCCAAGCTACCTGCTTGATCAAAAATGGCGCGAGTGGTCCACTGTAGCCAGTAAAAAGACCCATCAGGAGTGGTAAAGTGGTGTTCCCAAGTGATGGGATGAGCGGGTGGCGAAGACCGCAAGTTTGCCAGTTTCTCCGACATTGAGGCTTGTTCTGCCTCGCTCAACAAAGACAGCAGATTCTGACCAATTAGGGTATTGTGGGTTTTGACCAGAAATTTGCAGCAGGCTCGATTAACAAAAGTCAGGGTGCCATCGGGGAGAAAACGACAAATTAACTCTGTCTGATCTTGCACAATTGTCCGGTAGCGTGCTTTACTCTCTCTGAGAGCTACTTCCATGCTTTGGTAGTCTGTCGCTTGGTTGGCCAACTCAGTGACGTGACGCCTGAGTTCCAATTGTGTTACCACTTGGCGAGCCAATTTTTGCAAAGCTTTGAGCTGTTTTTGAGTAAGTGAGCGGGGTTTTTGGTCGAGTACGCACAGGCAGCCTAAGGCGTATCCTTCGGGTGTTCTTAAGGAGACACCAGCGTAAAAGCGTAGATGAGGAGGAGAGGTGACTAAGGGATTTTGGGCAAACCGTTCGTCAGCTAAGGCATCGGGTACAATCAGAGGCTCTGATTGCTCAATTGTCTGGGCGCACAAGGCAATTTCCCTGGGTATTTCTTGGAGATCTAAACCCACCTTGGACTTCAACCAGAAACGCTCCGTATCAATTAGGCAAATTATCGCCATCGATGTATCGCAAATCTGGGCAGCTAACTCGGTAAGATCATCGAAAGCTAGTTCGGGTTCTGTATCGAGAATTTGATACTGCCGCAGAGCTGCTAAGCGTTGGGTTTCCTGAGCAGGCGGGGGGGCTTCCATGACAAAATTTCGGACTCTAATGAAGATTGGTCGCGCTTGGCTCTGCTGTTGTTGTATCCGCAGGGAAGATGCACCCGTTACCGCGCTCCTTCGCCTTGGCTAGTGCCGCGTCAGCAGAGCGATATAAAGACTGCAAGCTCGTACCATCTCCAGGATACTGAGCTATTCCAGCGTTGAACATTAGCCGCAGCTGAGGATCACTCTCTAGTTGGTGGCGGATTTCGCTAACAGGACTTTCCTCCAAGAGGCGCTCAGATGTCAGGAACTTTCGTTGACGCAGACTGGCCAACACTTCAGCTAGGCGTTGTATGGAATCTCGTTTGTTCATGCCGTACATCCCTAGAATAAATTCTGCCCCACCCCAGCGAGCAATAACATCTTCACTCCTAAAGGATTCCAGCAGCAATTGTCCAATCCGACGCAACAGTGCATCACCAAACTTATGGCCATAGTGATTATTAAGTTCCTGGAAATGCTGCACAGCAATAATTGCTAAGGACACTGGTTGTTGATGTTGCTTAGCTAGATGCAATAATTTCTCTAACTCCTGAGTTGAGCTGTGGCGGTTGGCAACTCCGCTTACTGGATCAGTTTGAGGTATACGAGAAAGGAGTTTGAGCCGTTCTAGGCGATTGATAATCCGAGAAACCAGTTTTGTCCCAACCACTGGCTTGCTCACAAAGTCATCGGCACCAACGGCAAACAACTGATTCACCACCGTAGCATCTGTGTGAATCGTCAGGAAAATCACGGGCAATGCATTCCAGCGAGAATCATTGCGTACCACCTGGCAAAGTTCGATACCGCTGATCTGAGGCATCTCTACATCTAAAATGAGCAAGTCTGGCGCGAAGTCTTCTAGGGTTTCCCAAAAATGTTGTGGATTGTTGAGAGTTTTCACCTTCATGCCCCAAGGCTCAAGAAGGCTACGCAGAATGGTCAGTATTTTCGGGTCATCATCCACTACCATTACCCTAGAGGTAGTTTCTTCTGCTTTTTGTAGCACTTCAGTGACTGCTTCCATTACTTGCTCAGCAGCTAAAGGCTTGCGCAAAAAAGTATGTCCCCCCAAACGGGCGACTTCCAGACGAGTGCTTAAACTATCTTGAGCTGTCAAGACTAATACTGGTGCTGGTGGAGTCTGGCGAGTTAATTCTGCTAGTAGCACTAAACCTGCTTTGGGGTTATCGGAAATAGCAGGATCGAGCAGTACTACCTGAAGGCTTTGCTCAGCGATCATTTCCCTTGCGGCAGCTAAATTTGTGGCAATTTCTGCCCTAATTCCCCCATGAGCCGCCTCGGTAGCCAACTGCTCGCTCAATTGGCGATCGCTTTGTATGATCAATAATCGAGGTTGTTCGTTTTCCTGCGTGGTTGTAGCTGCAACTGCGGTGTCTGGTACTCGCTCGATTTCCCTACGCAAGGCAGTTGCTAGTTTCTGTAGATGTAAGGTTTCTCTGGGTTTCCAGGATGGGCGAGCTTGAAACATATGTTCTATTTTGAGCGCCAATCGGGAACCTTCAGCGAAGCCAAAAGTGCTTAAAGAGCCTGCTAGGGTGTGAGCTTCTCGCTCTGCTGGTTCTGCTAGCTCCTCAGTAAGCTGCTGTTGAGCCAAAGCGGTAACAGCTTGCTCTATCACCGCCACCTGTTTACTAATCCTGTGTTGGTAGCGCTCCCAAATTACCGCAATTTCTGAGAGTATTCTCCCACTAATTTTGTCACTATTATTAGTCGGTACGCTCACTAGGGTTGTCGCTTCAATTGGCTTGAGGCGGTAACCTATGCCGTAAACTGTCTCTATTAAATTAGTGGGCGCTCCGGCAATTTTTAGTCTTTTACGTAGACTTTTAACATGAGTCCTGACTGCTTCCTCTCCTGGTGCTTCTTCAAATGTCCACAGGTGCTCTAAGATTGCACTGCAGCTAAACACGCGGCGATTGTTTCTCAAAAACAGCTCTAAGAGTGAATACTCCTTGGGAGTCAACACCAAAGGCTGTATGCCATAGGTAACTTGGTGGGTAGTGGGATCAAGTTCTAGTTTTCCCCATTTTAGGGTAGGCAAAGAGGTGGAGTTTCCTCTGCGCAGTAAAGCTCGAACACGAGCCATTAATTCTTGCTCATCAAAGGGTTTGACAATATAGTCATCAGCTCCTGCATCTAAGCCTGTCGCTTTGTCATCACTGCTATCCCGTCCCGTCAATAACAAAATTGGTACTTGATAGGCTTGCGATCGCAACTTGCGGCAGAGGCTAATCCCATCCAGTTTGGGCAGAACCACATCCAGCAGAATTAAGTCATAAATAAAAGTCTCTGCCAGTTCCAGAGCTGCTTGACCATCGTGAGCAGTTTCAACTAGATAATTTTGCTTAGATAAAACTACTTTTAGTACCTCAGCCGTTAGCTGGTCATCTTCTACAACTAAAATCCTCATTGCGGATTCTTTCCTTAAAGGAATAGCAAAGAAACTATAGAATCGATAACTCTGCCCAAGCAACATCAAATGCTTATGGAGTTCTCCATCTTCCAGGTTACACCGGCCACTCTAATTTTTTACTACCTCAGGTCGATGCGCTAAGAGATGGGAGGCAGAAGTTGGGTGTATTCTTCAGCTACCCAAGGCAACAAGCTATTAATTAGCAATTTTCTCTGTTTAGTCGATATCTTCAGCGAATTTTTCCTGTTTCCTCACAAGTTCCTCAAATTGTTTTTCTATAACTTTTATTAGCGAACAAGAGATACCAATCTGTTTAGCAACTTCCGAAAGCAAAACTTTTATTTGTAACTCGATTAGTAACAACCAACTTTTTTCACCAAATTAAGTTCAGAGTGTCTAAAACAGTTACACAGAAAGCATTGCTAAATCACTGAAGAGCAGTCAGGGCGCTCTTCTTTTCCCTTTGGAGGTTGCTTATTGTGAGGAGGTCAGCATAATTTCCCTAAATTGGGTCAGTATCCGCTATGGCTATAGCAGTCCTCAATAATTCCTGAAAAAATTGACCAGAGATCGACGCAGATGCGGACAAATAAAATAAACTAGGCAGTTTTCATAATTTATCTAGGATTGCTATAGTAATCGGCGCTGTAACCAAGGACTGAAAATTGCTTTAAGGAGGTTTCTATGTTTCAGAAGATTCTCGTAGCTTTTGATAACTCCAGCAACGGTCAAGCTGTTTTTGAGCAGGCGCTTTCCTTGGCAAAATTGACGGGTGCTAGCTTGATGCTGCTGCATGTCCTTTCTGAAGGGCAAGAAGGCGCTCCACAGTTGGCTAGTTTGTCTGGGATGAGTTATTATCCCGGTCTGCGCGAAGATGCCGTGATCAACTATCGCAAGCAGTGGGAGGCTTTTGAGAACAAGTGTTTAGAGCAATTACGCTCATTGACAGCCCAAGCAAGTACAGCAGGAGTCAGTACGGAATTTACCCAGAGTGTTGGTGAGCCTGGTCACAGAATTTGTGAGTTAGCTAGTAATTGGCAAGCTGACCTAATTTTTGTGGGCCGTCGGGGTCACTCTGGTTTACAGGAGTTGTTCTTAGGAAGTGTAAGTAACTACGTTCTCCACCATGCTCCCTGCTCAGTTTTTATTAAGCATTCTCAAACTATCGACAATAGCCAAGTTTCGTCAGAAAAGGAAGTAGAATTAACGATTTAATCTGTTCAGCAGGAAAAGGGAAAATTGAGCTTTTAACACTAGAATCTGGATCATAGCTTCAATTTTCCATTAACCCATTGACTCGCAAAGCGATAATTTAACTCCTGCCTTTTTTGGTAAAGTACCAGGCTTTGTTGGTTCTTAGCCTTCATTGCTAGGCTAAAACAACGAGCAAGTAGCTTATGTCTAAGCGAATTATTATTGACCCAGTTACCAGGATTGAAGGTCACGCCAAAATTACCATTTATTTAGATGAAGCGGGACAGGTAGAAGACGCTCGTTTTCATGTCACAGAATTTCGGGGATTTGAAAAGTTCTGTGAAGGTCGTCCTTTGTGGGAGATGCCGGGACTCACCGCCCGCATTTGCGGTATTTGTCCTGTCAGCCATTTGTTGGCTTCTGCCAAAGCTGGCGATTGCATTTTGTCGGTAAAAATTCCACCTGCTGCCAAGAAACTACGCCGCTTGATCAACCTGGCACAAATTATCCAGTCTCATGCGCTGAGTTTCTTCCACCTCAGCGCCCCAGATTTGTTGTTGGGTATGGATAGTGACCCAGCAACACGCAATGTATTTGGCTTAATTAGTGCTGAACCAGAACTGACCCGTCGTGGCATCAGGCTGCGCCAATTTGGTCAAGAGATTATTGAGTTACTGGGAGGTCACAAAATTCACCCGTCTTGGGCGGTTCCTGGTGGTGTTAGAGAACCCCTATTTGAGTCGGGACGCAGCCATATTCAAAGCCGCATTACTGAAGTTAAAAGTACAGCCATCGAAGCTTTAAATCGCTTCAAAAACTTACTTAAAGACTACCACAAAGAAGCCCAAACTTTTGGCAATTTCCCAACTTTATTTATGGGATTAGTTGGCGCTGATGGTTCGTGGGAACACTATGATGGCAAGATTCGTTTCGTGGATAGTGGTGGCAATATTATTGCTGATCAACTAGACCCGAATAACTATCAAGAATTTCTGGGGGAAGCTGTTGAGTCTTGGTCTTATTTGAAGTTTCCCTACTATCGTCCCCTCGGCTATCCCCACGCTAGTGAACACTGCCATTTGGATAGTGGCATTTATCGGGTTGGACCACTGGCACGCCTCAACATCTGTAGCCATATTGGTGTACCTTTAGCTGACCAGGAGTTACAAGAATTTCGAGACCGAGGCAAGGGAACAGTTAATTCATCGTTTTTCTATCACTATGCCAGACTAATTGAGATTTTGGCAGCGATCGAACAGATAGAAATAATTTTAGATGACCCAGATTTAGTTACTGGTAGATTACGGGCTGAGGCTGGCATTAACCAACTAGAAGGTATTGGTGTTAGTGAAGCACCACGGGGTACTTTATTTCACCACTATCACGTTGATCAGTATGGTCTAATTCAAAAAGTAAATTTGCTCATCGCCACAGGTCAAAATAACTTGGCAATGAATCGTACTGTAGCGCAGATTGCCCGCCATTTTATCCAAGGCCCTGATATTCCTGAAGGTATGCTCAATCGGGTAGAAGCTGGAATTCGTGCTTTCGATCCTTGCTTAAGTTGTTCAACCCATCCAGTAGGTCAAATGCCTTTGCATGTTCAATTAGTCGGGCCGGATGGTGGTGTAATTGATCAAGTCTGGCGAAATTAGTCGGGCGTCTTTTATGCGTAAGTAATAAGCATGCCCTTGAGCGGAGCGAAGGGTAATAATATTATCACCCTTCGCTGCGTTCATTTGCCCTTCAGCCATGCTCCGCAAACGTTTAGCGTCTCCGAAGCATCTCCGAGAGAACAGGGCATGCTTATTACTTCAAAAGTATTTGTAATCAACATTTGGGTAATTGATATAAAATATGAAACGCGCCTGGCTTGTCTTGCTCATCTTGTTGTTGGCACTATTCTTACTGGGTATGTTGCCAATGTCCTTAAGAGACCAAACCAACTTAATTGCTGGTCTATTAACATCAACCAAAAACATCCCTTACTTCAAAGATTGATTAGGAAAATTAACCCCAGATGCACACAGACAAAATATGTATCTTTCACAATTAATCTAGAATTGTTATAGTAGTGCATGCTTATTATTCACAACAACAACATTCTTGACCTGATGAAATTCAGGTATACTTGGCAAGACATTAATAAACTTTATAATTTTTTACTGGAGCAAGGAACTTTTGTTTTTCCTACTTTAGAAAATGGTTTATTCCCTGCCGCTCTAGGGACTCCAGCAAGTGAATATACTGGTTACAGTAGTGTTTGGGTAAGGGATAATATCTATCTTGCTTATGCTCACTATACTTTGGGGCAAGTTGATGTTGCTCTTAACAATGTCAACTCTTTAATGACTTATTTTAAGAAGTATAGCTGGCGTTTTACCAACATTATTGAGGCTAAAGTAGACCCCCAAAATGTGATGGCAAGACCGCACATTCGATTTGAGGGGTGTAGTCTTACAGAAATTGAGCAAAAGTGGTCACACGCACAAAATGACGCTCTAGGATACTTCCTGTGGTTTTATTGCAAGTTAGCTAGTGAAGGACTACTAAAAATTCAGCCAGAGGATTTAGAAACCCTGGCACTTTTCCCCTTTTATTTCCAAGCAATTAGTTATTGGCAAGATGAAGACAATGGTCATTGGGAGGAAGTTAGAAAAATAGAGGCTTCTAGTATCGGAGTGGTAGTTGCAGGGCTTAAAGCACTCAAAGAGTTACTTATTGAACCTTCTTTAGCCCCTGACTGTCAATATAAAAGCCAGTCTGTAAGTCTCCATTTTTTAGACGAATTAATTACCCAAGGTACAGCAGCACTCAATAGTATTCTACCCGCAGAATGTACTCAACCAGAACCTAAACAAAGGCGGTACGATGCGGCTTTACTGTTTTTAATCTACCCCTTGCAAGTCGTAGCAGATGAGATGGCTGACCAGATTCTCCAGGATGTACTCAACAATCTGCAAGGAAATTACGGTATCAAGCGATATTTAGGGGATTCTTTTTGGGCGGCTGACTACAAGAAAAAACTTGTACCGGAAGCAAGAACAATTGATTTTAGTAATAATATGTCTTTTCGAGATGCTCTACTTAAAGAAGGTGAAGAGGCTCAATGGTGCATTTTTGACCCAATTATTTCAGTAATTTTCGGTCTGAAGTTTCAAAAGCATCAACAAACAGAAATTCTCGAAGAACAAACAAAATATCTCAATCGTTCTTTAGGTCAACTGACGGCAAAAGACTGCGAATTTGGAGAAGACAAATGTCCCGAACTGTATTGCCTAGAAAATGGTAAATACGTGCCCAATGAGGCAACCCCTCTTCTCTGGACGCAGGCTAATTTAAGTATAGCTTTGAAAATCATGGAGCAGAATTTGCGGCAATTCAGTTGAGCTAAAAATAAATACTTGAGAGTTTTTTCCTGGAATCGCCAAAGTTAGGCTTAAAAAAGCTCAACATGGGTTGAGCCGTCTAATAATATAATTATCAAAATATCCGAGATTCTCAGCAAGCTTCCAGAGCCGGGTTGCACATAGTATTGGGGTCTTCTCCCACAAAAACTGGATTGATGTAATAATCGTAAAACGTTTGCCCAGTTGCCTCATTAAAAACGGTAATGCGTCCCGTATTTGGAGTTAGAACTACTCGTACCCGTCCGTCACTTCCCGCATAGTCTGGTCCTGGGAGTTTTGTTAACGTACCCCGAAATATGAACTCTCCTTCACTGATTTGAATGTTAATGTGGTCAGGGTCGGAGACAGTTGTATAAGTCGTAGGATTGCTGTTATTACTATTACTTGAAGAATTCGGTTTATTACTTGAAGAGTTCAGTCCCGATGTATCCCAGTAAACATAGACAGATTCATCGGCGAGTCGATAGATTTGACCGAGCTCACCTAAACCTGACTGGCGGTAGGCAGGTTTGCCATACTGGTCAGTGTAGTTACCAGGCTCAGAACCCTTGGGACTAAGTGAGTAGCTGACGCCATCTTGCCGCTCAATATGAACAGCTCCTTGGCGCTGAGAGAAGGTGCAGGGCACCACAGCTGAGGCAGAATCTTCTCCAATGGGATAGACGTCACAACGAGCATTTACCGTTTGCCCATAGGCCGCAAGATTAGTACTCAAAGAGGTAATGACTGCTGCCATCGCTGGGACAAGTGTTTTAATTTTCATAGTTTTAGGTTTAAAGACAGCTCTGACCAACGTCTTTGAACACTTTTGACATCTCAATATCGGATGTATCTTACAGCATTTTCTATCAAAAAAAGCCAGGGTAAACACAGGAACTCTCTCTCTATGATCAGCTCACAAGTTCCTCACACGGAGTTTGTAACCTGAACTCAAGCTGATTCATTTGGTTGGCAGAAGTTCTCCGGAGCTTATCCTAGACGTATCAATTAAGAGTCAAGAGAAAATATCCATCTCTTGACTCTCCTTATCAAAAATTTCTCCAGACAGCCCTAACTGTAGCTTTACCTCCTCTACTGCTGGTAAAGGCGCACACCAGCCAAGATGAAATCAATTGCTTCTTGGGAATGCTTCTGGAGCATTTCTTGACTCAGCATGTTCTGTTCTGGCCAGTGATGCTTTAAGTTCTCTTGACCAACGAAGTAAAAAACGCAGATACCAATTAAATTGATTGCAGTGTGTCGTGGTTCTAGCTGGCGAAATACCCCTTGTGCTATTCCCTGCTCCAAGATATTACTTAGGCTGGTATAAACCGTCATCGCACAGCTTTGTTTGTAATACTTACCTTGGTTTTGTGTTCCTTCGTGACAGAGAATTAAGGGCAAGTTGGGGTTGAGAGATAAGCAAGTAAGCAGTCCTTGTACAAATTGATCTAGGGCTTGCTCCGCCGACATTTTATCGAACTCTAGCTGTTGGCTTACCTGCAAAAAATTAGCAAAGGCTCTCTCTAGTACTGCCTGATACAATCTCTCTTTGCTCTTGAAGTAATAATAAATCATCGCCTTGGTCACGCCCGTTTGAGCTGCCATGGTTTCGGTGCGAGCACCGCTCAATCCGTGCTTAGCAAACTCTTCTTCAGCTGCATCCAAGATTTCTGTCTGAGTTGCTTCTGAGTTTCGGGTATGTTTAGCGGCTTTTGATGAGTCTCTTATGTTGGCTTTAGCGACCACAGTTATACAATTTTTTACTTAATTTTTAGTCGAAATAATCACCGTAGACCTTTTATTTCAAGGTTTGGCGGCTTTTAAACAGCTTTTGTGTCTTGCTTTTGTGTCTTGACGTAAAGACAATTGTATCTAATTATATTAACTAACTTGTTAGTTAACAAAGTTGTTTGGCAGCACCTGCGGCGGCAACTTTGATCAGAAACCATTGCAACTCTAAGTACTGACATTGAGAAACTCTCAGCGCCAATCTTGAGAAGAACTGGGAGGGAATCAATTGTTTGCCAAAAATGACTTTAATGATTGCGACACCAATTTATCAGGGTAAGCCAGTGCCGAGGAGACTTTGATCATAAAAAATTATGAACTACGAAGCAGCCGAACGCCAAAACTCACCAGACTTAGACTTAGTTCCAGAAAAAGAGCAGCCACCGCTTCCCGAAGATGAAATAGAGGCAGTTGCAGCAGATCAATTCAAAAAACAGCCTAAGTTCACTCGACTGGTTGTTCTAGGAGTTGGAGCAATTGCACTTACCTTAGGTTTAGTTACGGGTTGGAAGCACCTTAAGAGTAGTGCTCCACAAACAGCAGAAACACCAGCGATTAGGATTCTTCCCGTTAAAACTCTACAAGTTGAGCCAGTCGCTTCCTACCAAGTTTCAAGAACTTATACAGGAGAAATTGCTGCACATCGGACTAGTTCCTTGGGTTTTGAAGGCTCTGGCAAGTTAGTTTTAATCAATGTTACCGAGGGAGAGCAAGTCACCGCCGGAACAGCTTTAGCCAAACTCGATGTTAGTAACTTGGAGACTCAGCGTCTGGAGTTACTCGCCCAAAAAGCCCAAGCAGTAGCATTACTTGAAGAATTGCAGGCTGGCCCTCGTAGTGAAAAAATTGCCGCCGCCCGTGCTGCGGTGCGCAACCTGGAAGAACAACTGAAACTGGAGCGCACCAAACGCTTCCGACGAGAAAACTTATATGCGGAGGGCGCAATTTCTCAAGAGCAACTTGACGAAGTAAGCTTTAACAGCAATGCCCTAGCAGCACGCTTGGAAGAAGCCCAAAGCAATTTGTACGAATTGCAAGCAGGAACACGCTCAGAACAGATAGCAGCACAACAAGCAGCCGTCAGACAATTAGAAGCACGTCTGGCTGATCTGGAAGTCACTATAGGTAAGAGCACCATCAAAGCTCCTTTCTCAGGCACAATTGCAGCCCGCCTGGTAGATGAAGGAACAGTTGTCTCTGCGGGTCAAGCAGTAGTGCGTTTAGTCGAAAATGCTAAGCCAGAGGCGAGGATTGGGGTTCCGGCAATAGTAGCTTCTGAACTCACAGTAGGTAGTAAGCATCAGTTACGAGTCGGACAAGAAACTTACGAAGCACGAGTTTCCTCAATACTGCCGGAAGTTAACCCAACCACCCGCACCCAAACAATTTTACTCACCTTAGAACCGTCGGCAGCACCAGTAGTCACATCTGGACAGACGGCACACCTAGAAATTAACAAAACCATCCCTACCGATGGTTACTGGCTACCAACGGAAGCTTTAGTGCAGGGAGAACGGGGTTTGTGGTCTTGTTACGTTTTGGTAGAAGTGCCAAGGGAAGCATCTGCTGAACTACCTCAACATTTCCGTGTCACAGGGCGGACTCTAGAGATTTTGCATACCGAAAGCGATCGCGTTTTGGTGCGGGGAACGCTCCAGCCGAGGGACAGGGTAGTAGAAAGTGGGACACATCGTCTTGTTTCTGGTCAGTTAGTGCGCCCTGCTGAGTTTTGAGGCAAGGGGGACAAGTAAATGATGTGATAACGAACGGAGTGAAGGGCAATAAGTCAAAATCAAATAAATAAGCCCAAAATTCAGACTAATTCAAGAGAGCCAATTCTTATTACCCTTCGCTCCGCTCAAGGGCATGCTTATTACTTATTCGGAGTTACCACGGTGGTGAAACAGTTTTACCGCAATTTGAGACTGCTACTCCTGATGATTTGCCTGATTCTATTTTGGGGATTTTCGTCTTACCAAATCCTCCCTAGACAGGAAGATCCGGAATTAGTCTCGCGCATTGCTGTTGTCAGTACCCGTTTTCCGGGAGCCAGTGCTCAACGAGTAGAAGCGTTGGTGACTGAGATTATTGAAGAAGAAATCTCAGAAATCGAGGAAATTAAGACAATTGAGTCCGATTCCCTGGCGGGGATATCGACAATTCAAATTGAGCTGCAAGATACCGTTAAGAAGGCTGAGACAATTTGGTCGCAAGTCCGCGATGAACTGGCTGATGCTATTGCTCAACTCCCTCAGGGAGCCTTAGAGCCAGAGTTGACAAAAGTGGACATTAGGGCATATGCCATGATTGCCGCTCTTACTTGGGAAGGGGAGAGTAACTCTCTGGCAAACTCTGCACTAGCTAGTAATGCTCTGACTCCTTCGACTTCAGCTAACTATGCCATTTTGCACCGTTTTGCCGAGGAACTTGAAGACCAATTGCGTGCCGTCAATGGGACTGAGCAAGTAGATTTGTTTGGTGATCCGGAAGAAGAGATTCTGGTGGAAGCTAATTCTGCTGAGTTAGCGGCTGTTGGTTTGAGTGTACAACAGCTCTCACAGCAAATTCGCCTCAGTGATGCCAAGGTTAGTGCTGGTCAATTGCATAGCCACGGGAAAAACCTGTCGATTGAGGTAGAAAGCGAACTAAATTCCCTGGAACGGGTGCGTCAGATGCCGATTCAGTCGAGTAACCGGGGGCAGTTTACTCACTTAGGGGATATTGCCCAAGTTACTAAGGGAATTATTGAACCAACTTCTGATGCGGCTCTGGTTCAGGGTAAACCAGCTATTGCCGTGGGCGTATTAATGAAGTCTGGCGGGCGGATTGACCAATGGGCAGGGGTGGTGCGAGAGCAACTGGCAGTATTTAGGGAACAATTGCCCCCAGGGATTGGTTTAAAACTTATTTTTGACCAAAGTCACTATGTTGAAGCTAGGCTCAACAGCCTGATTGCTAACTTACTAATTGGAGGGCTACTAGTTATCGGTGTGACTGTGTTTGCCATGGGTTGGCAGTCTGCTTTGATCATCGGTTCTGCCCTACCCTTGACTACTCTCATGGTTTTGGGACTGATGAGAGTTTTCACTTTGCCCCTGCAACAGATGTCCGTCACGGGATTGATTATTGCCCTGGGTTTGCTGATTGATAATGCGATCGTTATGGTGGATGAAGTCCAGACTCGGCTAAATCAGGGCATCAAACCAGAAACTGCTGTCATCCAGAGCACAAAATACTTAAGAGTTCCCCTGCTGGCTTCCACCCTAACTACAATCTTGGCTTTTATGCCCATTGCCTTATTGCCTGGCCCAGCAGGGGAATTTGTGGGGTCGATTGCGATTACTGTCATCCTAGCTCTGCTGTCTTCCCTGCTGCTTTCTTTAACCGTAATTCCGGCTTTGGCAGGTAGATTATATCGAAAATCAACTGGGAGTTCAGAGTCCACAATTGAGCAAGCATCAGAGAGCAGCTATCATGCAATACTTCCCTTTCTCAAGAGTTGGTGGCAAAAGGGTTTTTCCTCTCCTCGTTTGACTATGATCTATCGCCGCAGCTTGGACGGGGTAATCAAGCGGCCGATAGGGGGAATATTAATTGCTCTTATGATACCTTTACTCGGCTTTCTGCAAGCGGGAACTTTGCAAGAGCAGTTTTTCCCATCGGTAGACCGCGACCAATTCCAAATTGAGTTGGAACTCCCGGCTCAGACTTCCATTGACAAAACTTACTCTGAGGTGGCAACTGTTCGGGAACTACTCTTAGAGCATCCAGAAGTGATTGAGGTTCACTGGTTTGTCGGTGAGAGCGCACCTAAATTCTTTTACAACATTACCGGAAATCGAGAAAATGCGGCCAATTATGGCCAGGCATTGGTACAGCTCAATTCACCGCAAAAAGCCCGTCAGTTGATTCGGAAGTTGCAAGGGGAGTTAGACGAGGCGTTTCCAGAAGCGCAAATCCTGGTGCGGCAGTTGGAACAGGGGCCACCCTTTGAAGCGCCGATTGAGATGCGCCTTTATGGCCCTGACTTGAAACGTCTGCGAGAATTGGGGAATCAAGTTCGGGCAACACTGGCTCAGGTTCCGGATGTTGTCCACACTCGTGCCGATTTGAGTGAGGCTTTACCAAAGTTAGGGTTAAGACTCAACGAAGAAGAGGCACGTTTAGCGGGACTGAACAATACAGCGATCGCTCAGCAGCTTGACGCCAACTTGGAAGGGGTGGTTGGTGGCTCGATCTTAGAAGCAACCGAGGAACTGCCAGTGCGGGTTCGTTTATCTAATGCCAAGCGGGGGAACCTAGAGCAGATTGCCTCGGTTAATCTGCTTCCAGGAACTGCTACTGTTGGTGGTGGTAGTCAGTTTCGACCCTTATCAGCCTTGGGCGACTTTGCCCTTGTCCCAGAATTGGCCAAAATTTCCCGGCGCAATCAGCAACGGGTTAATACGGTGCAGGGATTTATCACGGCGGGAGTACTACCTGCAAAGGTGCTAACGGATTTTCAGCAGCAACTTGAGAGCAGTGGCTTTGAGTTGCCTCCAGGCTATTCCTTTGAGTTTGGCGGTGAGAATGCGGAACGCAATGAAGCTGTGGGTAATCTGATGGCGACTGTGGGTTTACTGGTGGTGTTGATGATTGCCACCTTGGTGCTATCTTTGGCTTCGTTCCGTCTGGCGGCGATTATTTTGGTAGTTGCCGTATGTTCAGTGGGTCTGGCTCTAGCCGCATTATGGCTATTTGACTCTCCGTTAGGATTCATGGCAATTGTCGGTACGATGGGTTTAGTGGGAATTGCCATTAACGATTCAATTGTCGTACTTGTTGCTCTCCAAGAAAACCCCCTTGCTCGTCAAGGAAACCGTAAAGCGGTGCGCGAGGTAGTAGTTCACGCTACCCGCCATGTGCTGACAACGACGGTTACCACCATGGCTGGTTTTGTACCTTTATTGCTTAGCGGCGGTGAATTCTGGCGTCCTTTAGCGATCGCGATCGCTGGTGGGATTGGTGGCTCTACTTTGTTGGCTCTTTACTTAGCACCTTCTGCTTATTTATTACTCATGGGTAAGAAGAAAAAAGCCAATATGCAGCTTAAGTATCTCAGCAGTCACTGAACTTTTAGTTTTCCACTACCTGACGCAATTGCTCAGCTTCTGTCATTGTCTCCTCTGGATCCTCTTCTTGAGAGCGCTGAACGTAGTTGAGCTTTACTTCTTCGAGTAGTTCAGATAACAGCAACTGGAGTTCGCTCTGAGTTGCCTCATCTTGTAATTCGAGGCGTAAAGCTTGCTTAAAATCTTGGGTGAGACGCTCAAAGAGTACCCTACCTTGAGTATCGGAGTAAGAGGTAGCCAGAACTTCATAGGTTGCCTGAGCCAGATAATTAGCTAACTGCTCGGTTGCCTCTTTTGGTAATCCCTTAATTCCTGGCACTTGTTGCAATCCTTGGTAAAGATCTGATTGAGCAAGCGCTCCTTTTAAACTATGGTGCAGCAGAGCTTCCAAATCTGGCTGGACTTGGGGTAGAACTTTATAGATTGCTAGTTGCAGTATGCGATCGGTAATGGCATCAATTTTATTAGTATCGCTTACTTTTACATAGTCCCCTGACTCAAACAATAGACGAGCCGCGTCTTTGCTGTTTATTGCTTCCTGGGTTTGGTTAAGCAATCTGACCATCAAGAATAGAGACACCCTGTCTGCCAAGTAAGCTGCTGGTTCATGGGTAACTTGTGCTAAGATTAGCTCCAAATTAATCAGTCCCGACTGATGCAGCCGCACTGAGACAGGAATAACTCGTAACCAGCGCCAGGTAGGTAGTAAGAGCAAGCCATCGTACCAACGCCGCAGCATGGCATCCCACCAACTGACACCGCTTTTACTAGTGGACATAAAGAAAGTCCTGCTGAAGAACTCCAGGGCAAAAAAGATGATGAAATAGATATCAATTCGCCAAAACTCATCGACCAACTGACCGTTTTCATCCACATACCGGAAGTAGTTTGTCGCCAGCAGTGGTCGAATCTTGCTCTCGAAAAAAGATAGCGCGGCTTCTGGCCCGACTTGGGTCAAGTAATCCTCGCTCCAAAATAGGGCAAACGCTTGCTTGGCTGATTCAGTTTCTAGATGATACTGCATGCGCCGCTTGAGTTTGGCAAAAGTGCCGAACTTGTTAGCGGCCAAAAAAGGATTTTCTGCGATCAGGTCAGCACTTTGTTGACGCACAGAAGCTAGTAACTGCGAAGTTTCCGGGGTCTGTAGTCCTTGGTTAGGCAGTTGCTTGGCTAAGGTATCAACGGTGTTGAGGTAGCGTTTGGTATCGGGGTGAGGTTCAATACCTTTAATTGGGTCATAGAGTGACACAACCGCAGGAAACTGCCGCAGGTAAATGTCTCGTAGTGGGATGTAGCTGAGGTTGAATAGCACCAGCACGAGATTGATTAGGGCAATTACAGCAACTAGTTTTTCCCACCAGCTTCCCTTGGAATGTTTCTGGGAACCCTTATCTTGATTTGGCTTCAAGGTTTGGTTGTTCATTCTTAATTGATGTTAATTAGCTTTAGCTGATGTCAGAATTACTCGTTCCCTTTTAAACCTCTTTCCTCCTGCTCCCTGCCTCCTGAATTCAACGCAGATTGACTACCTGGGAAGGACTCTGATGCTGGCGACGTTTTTGCAAAGCCTGATCAACTAATTTGGCAACCAACCAGGAAACAGAGCGTTCTTCCTCCTGGGCTCATGCTTCGAGTTCCTTTTTCCGCTCGGCAAGAACATAAGCGACCACTCTCTCTAAATCTGTCTTTCCGCCCATTGTAAGTAGCTGCTTTTACTGGTTTTCCTCATACCCAGGATACAAGAATTGACCTGAGCTGTGCCTTGCTGTGCCATGCTATGCTGTGCCATGCTGTGCCAGCAGTAGTAACTGGGGACGAGGGGGATTTTCGCTGGTCAGTTATTTCTGCCACGCTTCACCCTCTTCGCAGTCGGGAAGCTTGATTATTAATTGGTAAACCGTGATGAACCATCAAAATTTACTTTGCTCAATCAAGGAACTTGTGAGCTCAAGTTTCTGGCTGATGGTTGGACTGTAATTACTAAAGACAAAAAACTCTCTGCTCAGTTTGAGCATACCGTTGCTGTAACTAAGGAAGGGGTTGAAATTCTGACTCTCCCCTAAATTGGAGATGCGATCGCACAGACACAAAAGTCTGAAGGGGTGACAAGGAAGCGATCGCCCCTTCTGAACTAAAGAATCAAAAGAAGCTGTTCATAGAAGGTCAGAACCTGAAGGACAGAGATGACATACGTTACAAATGAATGGACAAATTTCCTTTATCGAAAGCCGATGACGTAGAATATGACACTAATACAGACAGCCATCTCTATTGTCTGAAGAGGATATAAGGCGTAGTGCAGGTGAAAGGAGATCGCTGTTGAATTTACTTAACCCTACAGGTAGAGTGAATAGATGCCTTTGCCCCTACATCTAGGGGGTGTTCAATCGGCTTGTGAATAACCGACAATAGGTACATTCGTTCTAGTTAAAAGCATGGTAGAGCAAATCACTCAAGATGTAGAAACAAATGATACTCCAACAGGCAGTATCTTTGCTCGCCATGAAACCTTTCATCCTCGGTTTGGCTGGCTCAAGAAGGGATTTGATCGCGTCTCTAGCGATCCAGAAGTCTTCCTACGAGATGATGCCACTGTGCGATTGGGCATCGGGAAGAACATGGTGCGATCGCTCCGCTATTGGGAATCTGCCTTTAAGTTGCTCAAGGATGACCAGCCGACAGATTTTGGCAAGCGACTACTGGGCAACAACGGTTGGGACTCGTATCTGGAAGATCCAGCATCTCTGTGGCTACTGCATTGGAAGTTATTAGAGCCGCCCTGTTTTGCTACAGCTTGGGATTTTACATTTAACTATTTTCGCCCTGTTGAATTTACCTTTGAGGAGTTGTTTTACCAGCTTTGTGACCATCGCGATCGCCTCATTCCTCGAATCGCCGACTCATCTCTCAAGAAGGATGTAAGTTGCATCCTGAGAATGTACGTTGAGCAACCCTCAAAATCCTCAGTCAGTGAAGAGTCTCTGGATTGCCCCTTCACCCAGTTGGGACTGATTCATACGGCTGGGGATACTCGGCACTACATATTTCGGATTGGGTACAAACCGACGCTCCCTCCTGAAGTGATTGTTTATGCCTGCCTACACCATACCTATCGCTTCAGTTCTACAGCTCGCCGAATTCCACTTGCCAAGTTGCTCTATGACACAGGAAGTCCGGGACTAGTATTTAGGCTGACAGAAAGTGCAATTTGTGAGGCGATTGAGCGGGTAGCTCGAACATTTAAACAGCTTAGTATTCCCGATGCGGCGGGGAAGCTGGAATTCTCCTTTGAGGACGAGCCACTAGAACTGGCAGAAGCTATTCTAAACAAGTACTACCAGACAGCGTAAAGGAGAGGACGTGAAAGGCAAACAGCTATCTGCCTATTTTGAGCTGCATCGTCGCTACTATCGCTCGGTTAACCTAGAGCGGGATTTTGATAGACCTGATGCAGTTCAAGGCTACGTCCCTACGGAGCGCTCGACGGATGCCTTACGACGCATCTTATCTGCATTGAATCATCCCAATCGTCACCGTGCCTGGACAATGACCGGGGTTTACGGGACAGGGAAATCAGCATTTGCTCACTATTTAGCGTGTCTATGCGCGCCAGAAAACAGCCAAGTCCGACAGGTAGCACTGGAAATTGCTCGCCGCTCTTTTGAGGCAAACAGTTCCGAAGTAGCAGCTATGGAGGAAAGCCTACCTAAGCAGGGGCTATTCAGAGCAGTTGCTACGAGTCAAAGAGAGCCACTGTGTTGGACAATTGCCCGTGCCTTAGCCAATGGTGCAGGACAGTTTTGGCATGGCAAGCGTAAACCGGAAGCAGTGCGTGAGTTAACCGACTGGGCAGTTGAGATCGAAGATGGCAGCGCTCAGATTACTAACCAACAGGTTTTAACTGTTTTGCGGAACATTGTCAAAGCCGCAAAAGTCAACGTTCTGTTGATTATTGATGAATTGGGGAAGAACCTAGAGTATGCTGCCCGACACCAAGGAATGGAAGATCTTTACCTGTTGCAGCAAATTGCTGAGCTTCGGTTGAAGGAAGACAACCAAGTTTACTTCCTGGGGCTTCTGCACCAATCCTTTGCTGGATATAGTGAGCGATTAGCGGCTGTTGAGCAAAGTGAATGGTCCAAGATTGAAGGACGATTTGAGAGTATTCCCTTCACTGAGTCGCCTAGCCAGATGACGCGCCTGATTGGACAGGCAATTGATCGAACCCAGGCAGATCCGATTTTGCATACCATTCACGATCGCGCTCAAGGCTGGTTTAATGTTCTCCAATCGGTTCTAACGGAAAACGAGATTTCTCAGAATGTTCTGGCAGATGCTTATCCTTTACATCCGATCGCTGCCTTGGTGCTGCCGATGCTGTGTACTCGCTATGCCCAGAACGATCGCTCTCTGTTCACATTTTTAACCAGTGATGAGACGTATGCCTTCCCACAATTCCTGAAGTCGGAAACGATTCAGGGGGATGACATCCCGACACTAAAACTGTACCAGATCTATGACTACTTTGTGGAGTCGGTAACGGGTTTAGCGTCTCGAATCAATCTACAACGGTGGGTTGAAATCCAGGGATTGATTCAGGATGCTAGAGATCGCAACCCTGATGTACTCAAGGTTCTGAAAACGATTGGCATCTTGAACTTGGTCACGTCTACAGGTGTTCTGCGAGCCACGCCTCAGTTTGTAACGTTGGCACTGTGTAACCGAGCAGATGACGAGACGGAACACAAGCACTGGCAAGACATCATTAAAAAACTTCAGCAGAATGGGCTGATTACATACCGAAGCCAGCTTGATGAGTTACGGATTTGGGAAGGTTCGGATTTTAACGTTGAAGCAGCTATCTACTCGTTTATCGAGAAGGAGCGAACGCCTCTGGCTGAATTACTCTCAGCAATTCGCCCCCTGAAGCCACTGGTAGCTGAGCGTCACTACACGACGACAGGGACATTGCGTTACTTTGAGCAGCGCTATGTAAATAGCTTGACCAATTTGGCAGAGTTACGGTGTTCAATGGCAAGCTTAGACGGACTGATTGTCTACTGGATGGATGCTCAGTTACCCGATCGGATTCCCGCGCACACAGTAGATGGCAAACCATTGATTGTGGTTAGCACTTCCAAATTAGATGTGCTAGGAAGTCGGGCACAGGAATTTCAAGCCCTGAACACGATCCAAAAGAAAGCACCAGAGCTACAGACTGATGGTGTAGCACGTCGAGAAGTGCGGCAACGTCTGGTAGAGGCAGAACGGCTTTTGAGTGAGACACTGATCCAAGCCTTCGACTGGTTAGAGGGGCAAAATACCTGCTGGATTGAAGGTCAACAAGAAGAGATTAGACACGCTAGGGTATTTCAGTCAAAGCTGTCAGATGTGTGCGATTGCACCTATCAGCAAACCTTAATTCTCGACAATGAATTCATTAATCGACGGGAACTGACCTCACAAGGTGCTAAAGCTCGACGAGTACTGATTGAGGCGATGTTGGAGCATGGGAACCAGGAACGTCTAGCCTTAGAAGGCTACGGTCCAGAAGTTGCCATCTATTACTCTCTCCTAGAGGCAACCGGGATTCATCGGCAGGAGGATGGGGAGTGGGGTTTCTATCCGCCGTGTCAAGTTAAAAATTAAGCTTGTATTCCATTCCAGGGATTGAAAATCGAGAAGTAATTTTTCTAAATTTTATTTTTGAATCAGCATTCATATTTATAAAAGGTTGATTATTTTTATTTCTTAAAATCTTGCCATTAAGACCGAATCGAGATTTAAGTAAAGTAACAATAAATTTAACTTCATCATCAGAAAAAGCCATTGTATAGAATCTAATACTGTTATTAGAACATCCATCATCACAAAACCAAATTATTAGAGCAAATTCAGTTAAATATTGTGATACAAAATTTGGAGGAACAACCTTTTTTTTACAATACCACTCTAAGTGAAATTCTGTAAAAATTGGATGTACTTTAGTTTTTAGCCACCAGCCTTGATATTGCTTTCCTGTTTTTGTATGCGGTGAAGATAAGCGTTCATTAAAAGTACAGGAAAAATATCTGCTTAAAAATTGATACTTCCATTCTAAATATTTTTGATTGCTGCCACCTTCAGCATAACGAGCATTACGTTTATTCGAGCCTTTTTCAACATAACCGTCTCCCAATAAACATCCTGTTAAAAACTCATACAATTCTCGATCTGGCTCTTTTCCTAGATAGGTTAAATAATTTGATTGTGTTAATGCTCCTTGTCCTCTTGTCTGCTTCATTCGAGAATTGAGAGTAGGTAAATCTGGATAAAGATTTTTGTATTCTTTGACAGTCAGACCATGCGTTTTCAAATGGCTGTGATGAATCATTTCAAATTCTTGATTACACACTGCACAACTCACCATATCAACGCCTTGTAGCTGGAGTTGCTTAATTCGATTACTTTGGCGACGTTGCTCAACTTTGGCAGAATAACGCTTTTGATAAGCTGCTTGGCATTCAGCATTACCACAAGTATGACGGCAAGCTTGGTGAGCATAACCAGGTTCTACCCTTTGTCCACAAACTACGCAATGAAATGGTTGCCGCATGATTTATACCCTATTCCTATTTTATTATCATAAATGTTAACAAAATTGAGTAAATTTATTAACTTATAAGCTAACAAAAGGTCTACCTGCTCTGCCATAATTGAAATTATGGGAAAAGCAGGTCAAGCACTCAGACAAGTATTAGAGTCTTACAAGATCAGCCAAAGCGCACTTGCTACAGGGTTGGGTGTTGAACGTCCGATTGTCTTCCGTTGGTTTCACGAACGCACAGATCCTACTGCTCAAACCGTTAGTGAGATTGTCCAAGCCTTACATAAGATCAACCCGTCTGCTGCAAAAGACTTTGTTCAAGCCTACTTAGGCGATTTGACACAAACTCTGCACAAAGCTTCAGCTCAAGAGCTACCCCCATCAGATTTGGTCAATGTTTCGGTGTTATCTCAAATTTTTGATAACACCACCAACTCTTACAAATATCTTTTTTTTCTGTCCCTATTAGACATCATTAAAAGAAGGCAATTTGATATTTTATCACCTATTAGCTTTAAAGAAATAACTGTAGAGATGCTAGCTAACGCTTGGTATCCTCACAATTACTTTAAACTTGCTTTTGGGACACAAGATCAGATTGCTAATAAATTAAATTCTCTTAATCCAGAAATCACTGAGCCAATATTAAAGTTTAGAGATACAGATAAAAAACTGTTAAGAAAATCCATTCAATCTCAAAACCTTGATGACATTATTGCTTTTATAAGCAGATATGTCCCATTCCGTCTTATTCGTCCTTTTTTTGCTCAAAAGACTAAGGGGTTACTAGACGCTAAAGTAAATCAAGCCCTAATTGAGCTTGCTAACCATGAATTTGAAGTAACGAAACCTATCTATCACTTGGACTCAGAATATTTAAAAGATTGTAAATCTATTGTTTTACATCAAGACTGGGTAGAATATATTGCTGAAAACTATCCAATCGTTAGGGGATGGGTATCTTGGGAATGGCTTCAATATATGCAGGAAAGAAATCCTAATATCCCTAATGTGGCCAACAAAATATTTATGCCGCAGCAAAGAGGATCTTTATCAAAACAGACAAAATATTGGCAAATTATTTTAGAAAATCAGGAGATTAAATGTATTTACTCAAAACTTCAATTAAGCAAGCAAGGAATATCGTTAGATCATTATTTGCCCTGGTCATTTGTGGCGCATGATCAGTTATGGAATTTAATACCAACATTTCCAGAAGTGAATTCTGCTAAATCAAACAACATACCATCGAATGAGTATTTTGATGATTTTGTAAGACTCCAACATTTGGGTTTAAATGTTTCATATCAAAAATTGCCTGTGTCTAAATGGTATAAATATGTTGACAGTTACATCAATGAATTAAAATTAAACAATGTTCAAGATTTACTTGATTTACAGAAGTTAAGAAGTTCTTATGAAGCTACTCTTAAACCCTTAGTATCTTTAGCAACGATCCAGGGCTTTATGCCAGGTTGGTTTTATAAGTTAGCGTAACCTTTGGAGCATTTTAAAATAGAGCATTTTCATATCCAATTGGAAACTGAGACAAATCGCACCTAATCCTCACGACATCGTTCCCGCCCATCTCGCAGTACAGGCAATGCGCGATAACGGCTATAAAAACGCCGCCTACGCGATCGCTGAACTGATGGATAACTCGATCCAGGCTGGTGCCACTCAGGTTGAATTGCTCTGTGCTGAGAGGAAAGAGCAAGTTAATTCTAGACAGCGATCGCGTATCTATCAAGTCGCCGTCCTCGACAACGGCAGCGGCATGGATACAACCGTGTTGCGGATGGCATTGCAGTTTGGAAACGGTACTCATCTTAACGAGACAGATGAACGTCGAGGAATTGGACGCTTTGGTATGGGATTGCCCTCTTCATCAATTTCCCAATGCCAGCGCGTTGAAGTCTGGTCGTGGCAAGAGGGCGTAGAAAATGCCCTCTACAGTTACCTCGACCTCAATGAAATTCGTCAAAAGCGAATGACTGAAGTGCCTGATCCGCAGCCGAAACCAGTTCCTAGCCTCTGGCAGAGGGTTGGTCAATCCTTTGGGAACAGCGGCACCCTAGTCGTTTGGTCAGATATTGATCGCTGCATTTGGAAAACAAGTAGCTCCATTATCGACAATTCCGAACTGCTCATTGGCAGAATGTATCGGAAATTCTTAGATAGCGGTGAAGTGGAGATTCGGATGCTTGCCTTTGATGTTGATGCTCTAATTCCCATCGGTAACGAACGAAAAGCTCTTCCGAACGACCCCGGTTATCTGATGGCAAAAACTTCTTGCCCTAAACCCTTTGACAACACCCCCATGTTCCAACCTTGGGAAAGTGAGGATAAGTACGAAGCAATCTTCACAATTGACTTTCGGGGCAAGTCTCACGAAGTCAAAGTTCGCTACTCCTATGCCAAAGAAGAAGCTAGATTAACTGATAAACCTGGTGTCAATCCAGGCGACCAGCTATACGGTAAACACGCTGGCAAAAACATCGGTATTTCCCTTATGCGAGCAGGTCGCGAATTAGAACTAGATCAAGAATTAGTCATTAAATACGATCCAACGGAACGTTGGTGGGGAGTTGAGATTGAATTTCCCCCAAGTCTAGACGATCTGTTCGGTGTAACTAACAACAAACAAACAGCACGGAACTTCACTGAAATTGCCAAGTTAGATATCGAATCTCTCCTCCAGAATGGTAAAACTATCAATCAACTCAAAGAGGAATTAAAAGAAGATGAAGATCCGAAAGGGCCTCTACTCGAACTTCTGCAAAAGGTAGATGCTCAACTTAAAATTATCCGTCGCTTACTGAAGGCTCAGACGAAAGGCACTCGCAACACTGAAAAGCGTCATCAAGAGCATATTCCTGAAAAAGTAGCGACTGTTGTAACACAAGAGCGCAAACAGGAAGGGCATAAAGGAGGAAGCGATAAAGACGAATCGCTACCCAGAGAAAAGCGTCAGGAAGTTATTGAAAAAACTTTGGTCGAGCAGGGAGTAGCTGAAACCACAGCAAAAGAACTTGCAGCAACTACTATCGATGACGGACTCAAGTACACCTTTGCCCAAGCTGATCTAGAATCTGCTGCCTTCTTTTCCGTGAAACCAAGAGGCGGTGCCATTATTGTCACACTCAATACTAGCCATCCTGCTTATAAAAATTTGGTAGAGGTCTTGGAAGAAGAAGTAGAAGGCGTTGATGTAGAGACCTTGCGCGAACGCCTGACCAACTCTCTGGAAGGCTTAAAATTACTCCTGATGGCATGGGCTCGTTACGAGGACGAACAGCCAGATGGGAAAAGAAAGCAAGCTGCCCAAGATGTCCGCGTGGACTGGGGACGAATTGCTCGACAATTTCTAGAGCGTGAAGAATAACTGAAGCCAATTGTGATTTCACCAGGAACTCAGTTAGAAAAGCTTTGTGCAGAAGCGTGCGATGAGGTTGTACTTGTCGCACCTTTTGTCAAGGCTTTTGTATTAAAGGAACTTTTAGCCAAGATATCTACTGACATAACTGTACGATGTGTTACGCGATGGCAGCCTGAAGAAATCTTAAGGGGTGTGAGCGATCTTGAAGTATGGTCTTTAATCAAGAAACGTCCTGGCTCATCACTTTTGCTCCGAGGTGACTTACATGCCAAGTTTTACCGCGCTGATGAAAAATGTCTTGTAGGTTCGGCTAACTTAACAGCTAAGGCATTAGGCTGGTCAAATTCACCCAACCTCGAACTCCTAGTGCCATTAACAGCTAGCGAACCAACTCTTAAGACATTTGAGGCACAGTTGTTCAGCGGTTGCGTTCAAGTTAATGAGAGTTTATTCGAGCAAATGTCAGCAACAGTACAACTGCTAGCAGAAAAATATCCTGACTTATCGCCCTTTGTTTCTGACACTCCAGATGCTTCACAAGAAGAAACATCTCCTTCCGTCGAGCAAGTTCCAGTTGAAGCTTGGCTTCCAACCCTGCGGAATCCAGAGGATTTGTATCTAGCTTATTCTGGACAACAGGAAAAGCAAACCACAGCAGCACGCGAAGCAGCTACTTCCGACTTGCGATCGCTACCCACTATACCCAACCTTGCGAAAACAGCATTTGAAGCCTGTATTGGCGCTCTCCTACTCCAAAAACCTATTGTTCAACAAATAGACGCATTTGTTGAGACTCCACAGCGATTTGGTGCTGTACGAGATTTACTTGCCTCTCTACCTTGTGCCAGTCTGTCTAATTTTGATGCTGACCGAGCATGGCAGACTTTGATGCGCTGGCTACTTCATTTTCTGCCTCATCGCTATGCTTTATCAGTGCCAAATTACTCAGAAATTTTCTATCGAGTCAAAACTGAGAGATGATCGAACAGGATCAGATCAGCAAAGTATGGCTACTGAAGCACCAAAAAATCGTCCCATCTATCTCGACTATCACGCCACTACCCCGACCGATCCAAGAGTGGCAAACCAGATGCTACATCATATGACAACAGCATTCGGTAATGCCAGCAGCATTGACCATAATTATGGTGACGAAGCTGAAAAAGCCGTCAAACAAGCTGCTAAACAGGTGGGTGAGATAGTTGGAGCTTCACCGAGAGAAATCGTTTGGACATCGGGTGCAACCGAGAGCATTAACCTGGCAATTCAAGGTAGTCTTTCTCCCAACCCTGGAAAACCTCACCGGATTGCGCTGCTGCCACTCGAACACAAAGCCGTTCTCGACACCTGCCAAATCCTAGAGAAACGCGGCTGGGCAAAACTGACTTACCTCCAAGTCGATTCCAGAGGAAGACTCAACCTCAACCATCTAGAACAAGTTTGTGCTGAGGGACTCTCCCTCGTTTGTGTTATGGCAGCCAACAACGAGATTGGCAATATTTATCCAGTTGAGGCGATCGCTCAGATTGCTCAACGCTATGGTATTCCATTCCTGTGTGACGCCTCCCAAGCGGTAGGAAAAATCCCGATAAACTTTGAAGAGTGGGGAATCACTTACCTAGCCATCTCTGCCCACAAACTCTATGGTCCCAAAGGTTGTGGCGCATTAGTCGTCAAGAAAGGACATCACCTAGAACCAATCATATTTGGTGGTGGTCATCAGAAAAGAATGAGGTCTGGAACCCTTGACGTTCCTGGTATTGTTGGCTTAGGGGAAGCCTGCCGCCTGCGTCAACTGGAAATCAAAGAAGATGAGAAAGCGATCGCATCTAAGCGTGACAGGCTTCAAAACCTACTGCTAGATAAAATTCCTGGCTTAGTCATCAATGGAGATACTACCTCCCGCCTTGCGGGCAATCTCCACATATCAATCCCCGATATTCCTAACAGTGCAGTTATTGCCAGAGTACGCTCTAAACTCGCTATCTCCACTGGTTCTGCCTGCTCATCAGGTGTAGAAAGTCCTTCCCATGTTCTGCAAGCCCTCAATTTACCCTCTGAGGTAATAGAAGGAGCATTACGTATTGGTCTTGGCAAATTTACCACGGATGAAGAAATAGAGCGAGCAGCGGAAATTCTCTCAACTGCTGTTAGCAAGACTCGCCAAGCTATAGTTACTTGAACCTCAATTTCCCCTTCTAATAGAAATAGGACTTACGCATCTTCTGCTTGAACACACATTTTAGTAGGGGCAGTTCAGGGCTTTCCTGACATATGGATGTATGTCGTAGCTAGTTACGTAAATCCTAAGAATCTCAACGGACATAGACAAGCGTAATAATCTCTTTGGAAAACGGCTCACTGATGGGTACAACGTGATTTAAGCTGTGTGTGCCAGTTAGTTTCCCACTTTATTCTCCAGTTTCCAAGTTTATTCCCGTTAAGCAGTAATCAAAATAGTGAACTCACTTCAAACGACCTGACCTCAGGATACTTATCACTAACCATAAACCGAGAAAACTTGCCGTAGCAAATAAAACGTTACTAATAAGAAGTAACTGACTAGTTTGTGCGTTGGCAGAAATAATCGCCGCACCAATAATCAATGAACCAACGACAATGCTAAACGAAAGACGGTTGGCAGAATCATCTAAACTACGCCTTAGAGGATCTAAGTCTTTAATTGTTAAATTCCACTTTAAAGTTTCGGAAGTAACTCGATCTAAAAGTAACTCTAGTTGACGCGGTGATTGTAGAGAAAGACTCTTGAGATCAAGTACGGTTCTCAGTAAAGTTGGTAAGGGGTTATCTCCGAATAACTGACGTCGGAATAAATCAGTAATCAGAGGCTTGATTTGGTCTAAAAGATTAATTTCTGGGTCAAAACTACGGGAAACTCCCTCCAAATTGGCTAAGGTTTTTGCGTATAAACCCATATTACTGGGCAAGCGAACTTTGTTGTTGCGGGAGATTTGTAGCACTTCATAAAATACCTCGCTAAAGTTGATTTGCGATAAGCTGAGGTTGTAATATTTGCGCAACATGCGATCGTAGTCATTTTCTAGTCGCGATAAACTTACAGGCTGACCAGACTCAGATAGATCTAGGGTCAACTGTGCACATCTTTGGGCGTCTATGTCTACAATCGCCAGTAACATTTCCGTTAAAATCTGCTGTGTGCGCGGATCTAAGCGACCCACCATCCCACAGTCTAAGATAGCAACGCGACCATCTTTGAGGTAAAACAAATTACCTGGATGAGGATCAGCATGGAAAAAACCGTCGATATAAATCTGCTGAAAAAAGGCGCGAAATAGTAGAGTGGTAATTTCTCGGCGCTGAGTTTCAGTATCTTTCCCGTCACGTTTTTCAGGTAACTCCGCTTCTAGTAATGGCACACCGTCTAGCCATTCCATTACCATCAGTTTTTTGTTGGTCAACTCCCAGTAAATTGTTGGTACTACTAAATGTTCTGGGTTAAACCAGCGACTCGCAGATAAGTTACGTCGCAATTGTTCTGCGTAATTGGCTTCGCTAGTAAAGTCTAACTCGGCCTGCAAGGCAGTGATAAATTCCTCAGCCAAGGCAACAACATCGTATTCTTTGCCAAATTCAGTGCGAGATACTAACTCTGCTAAACTCCTAATTAAAGAAATATCCTGAGCGATAATTTTATCAATCCCTGGACGCTGCACTTTAACCGCCACTTCCTGACCATTCTTTAAGGTGGCTTTGTGAATTTGAGCAATGGAAGCAGCCGCAACAGCTTGAGGATTAATGCTGTCGAAAGTTTCTTCTAAAGGCTGTTTTAGTTGTTGCCTAATCTGAACTTCTACCTCACTCCAGGCGACGGGTGGCACCCTAGTTTGTAAGTCAGTAAGGGTTTCAACGTATGCCTTTGGTAATATGTCTGGGCGGGTAGAAAGTAGCTGTCCTAGTTTGACGTAGACTGGTCCTAAATCTACAAGAATATTACGGAGAACTGCAGGGGTAGGAAGTTGTGGTTCGTCGGTTTTGCCACCTGTCAGGAGTCCTCGCATGTAGTCCCAGCCATTGCTGAAGACGACTTCAATAATTTCACGTTGTCGGGAACTAGTTTGAGTTAAAGATAACATCTAATTTATTTAAACAATTCGAGGCATTCTTCAGCCAGAATTCCTTTGGTTACCTTGATCCTTTGGAATCCTTTCGCAATTACATCTTCGCAGGTCAAATCTATTTGTTCTGAACCTAATTCCATCAATTCTTTGGTTGAAGCACCAAAGACGATTTCTGTCACTCCTGACCAAACACAAGCAGCTGCACACATCGGACAAGGCTCACAGGTTGTATACAAAGTATAACCTTTCAAAACATCCAAGGAATAACTTTTTGCTTGAGTGGTAAAACTGCGAAGGACATTAATTTCGGCATGAGCAGATACATCGTTATCTGTCTGAGTACTATTGTGTGCTTGAGCTACTATTTTATGATCTTTTACTAATACAGCACCATAGGGCATGTCTCCTTGTTTGGCTTCTGAGAGTGCTACCTTCATAAACTCTTCGTGGTTCATCTTGAAAAATCTCCTTTAATGATCAATAAACTGCTTTTTGCTATTTCTTACTTATGGGGCTTAATGCTTGGGAGAAAAACACAAAAAGTGCATTTTCTCAGTTGTGACCCCCACGTCCTCATCTTAAGAAAGGCGTAGGGGCATAACCCAGCAATGCTCAAAATCTAACAAAGATTAAACTCCTAAGCCTGCTGCCAGATTTCCTGGATTTTGCCAGGTAAAAACTCAGCAATTTCTGCTATCCGTTCGGCTGATAATTCATCTTTAGTAGCAGAAAATACTGCTTTGATCACGGTTTCACCATCTGTTCCCCTGGGCATTCCCCCTTCTTGTTCCACTCGAAACACAAACAGATTGTCATCGATAGTGAAGGGCACTGAACCATGAAAAGGAGGGCGAACTCGACTTAGCCAAGCAACTAGAGGATTTGTATCTCGCCATAGTTCTGCCACCTCATTTTGCAGAGTTTTGTCATTGGTGGGTATTGATTCTTCGTGTAATTCTGAGGCTACTTGATCTGCGACTTTTGTAGTCATCAAATCACGCATGGTACGAAAGACTACCTCGGTCAAATTCTTGGCATCAAAGATATCTTCTACCTGTCCTTTGAGCATCACCTTTTCTAAGAAAGGCATATTCTTAGTGGCTAGAGGAACTGCTGGCCCTTTTTGCAGGGAATCAGGAGGACTTGCTTCCATTTTATCCAGCATTTTCTGCCCTTTTTTGGTGAGTTGAGCCTGTTCAAATTCAATTAAATGTGGCAATGGACTATCAGCAGAACCAAAGGTATTAGCTACACGAAAATCCACTTCTTTTGAGTTGATCAGGTTAGGCACATCTTCTTGTTTGGCATAGGCATTACCACTAAAATCGGCGTCAATGTAGTCTTTTTGGTTTAAGTAATCTAGGTGGCCTAGTAGATCGGATTGTGAAAGGTTAAAACCAGTAAAATCAACTTCTGTAAAATTAACTGGCTGCTTTCCTTCTCCACCAGTTTCACGAATCTTTTTCAGGATGATGTAGGCAACGTCTTCTCTTAAGGCAATCGGCATAATCTTCTTTTTGTAAACTTTATTGAAGCTATACTCTAAAACATAGAAGTAGATTGCCGTCTTAGGCATCTGTCACAGGAGACAGTTTGACTTAATCCTAGAGAAAGAAAACTAGTAATCAGAGTTGAATAGCAGTTATGGAAATGCAGCAAAAAGACAAGTTTCTTGAGGATTGCTATCTCAGAGAAGTTAATAATTATTTGCTAAGTCATACTAAAGGAAGGTGGCAAACAAGAATAATTTTGCTACCGCCGGAGGATGTACTTATCAAGATGGCCAAATATATCAGCAATACTTATAAGCAAGATAAATAAGAAATATAATAGCTATTTTCTGTTTGCCAATAACTAGTAATCTCAAGCCAAACTCAAGTAGCAAGCCAAACAGAGAGTAATTTAAGCGCAATTAAAGCATGTTTTATTCAACCAGCAACTTCATCGCCCCTTCACCTTAAATAAACAGCAAGAGCTAAAGTATTTCCTGGGAGTGAGGTAAAATATTGGAGCTATTGAGAAGCTGGTAGCTAAAGGATAATTTTTACTAGAACCAGTACCGTGAAAAATAAAAAATTGTTTAATTTACAAGAAGATCAAAAGTCTGACCATCTTCTGGTTGTAGATGATTCGCCCGATAACATTTTTTTGCTACAGACAATTTTGCAAGAAGCAGGATACCAAGTTAGTACTGCTCTAGACGGTGAATCAGCCTTAGCTCAAATCCAGCAGTTTCCCCCAGATTTATTGCTGCTAGATGTAATGATGCCAGGGATTAATGGTTGTGAAGTAGCTAAGCGTGTTCGTGAGAACTTTAAGTTACCTTTCATCCCTATCCTACTGATCACGGCTTGCAAAAGTTCTCAACTTAGCCAGGGTTTAGGCTCTAGCGCCGATGCTGTGATCCATAAGCCTATTGATATAGACGAGTTAATCAAACAGGTGGATTCCCTTCTATGTCTTAAGCACAGTAGCGCTTCTCAGAATTAAATAAACTAATTTAGCAAAAAAACTGAAAATTTATTCTATGTCTATAGAGAGAAGACCAATTTTTAAGATACTTAGATTTTTAGAAATTGGACAAGGAGATGCTCTTAAGAGTTATCTCCTTGTTTTAACTTCTGCTGCACTTAGAAGCAATGCACCAGCAGAAACCCTTAAGCTACTAAGCCAGAACGCAGAGCACGAACAGCAGCTTGTGTGCGATCATCAGCACAAAGCTTGTTCAAAATATTTCTGACGTGTGTCTTAACGGTGCCTACGGTGATGTAGAGTTTTTCTGCGATCGCCGCATTAGAGCAACCATCAACGATCAACTGCAAGATCTCTAATTCCCTATTAGTTAGAGGGTAGGCTTCAATCATGTTGCCGTACTCGCTGTTGACAGCATTAATAGATACTTTCTCACCAACTTCTTCAGCATCAACCTTGGTTTCGCTTAAATGAGCTTGACTGAGAACAACTTTGGCGATCGCAGGATCAATCCAAGAGTTACCTGCATGAGTATCGTGAATGGCTTGAAGCAAAAACTCAAAGCTAATATCTTTCATGCAGTAGGAATCAGCCCCAGCAGCGAAAGCTGCCATCACAGCCTCTTCATTGTCCTCTAAAGTCAAGACGAGAATCTTGGTGTGGGAATCTCCTTGATGGCGTTGATATTCCCTGAATCGCCTAGTCAACTCAATCCCATCCATGTTAGGCAAACCAATATCCACGATCCCCACATCTGGCTTAGCAGTTTTTAGTAAGTCCAAACCTTGATGAGCATTGGCTGACTCGCCGACAATTTCAATTTCGTTACGTTGTTGTAGTGCTGTTCTCAGACCGATTCTGGTTAGATCATGGTCTTCAATTAAAACTACACTAATTTTATTCATGGTTAATCTCCGAGACGTGAAAAATTAAAGCTTTTGCTGTCTATAAATAGCAGCAATTATGTTAACCCAATATGCAACTTAGTAGCCTAGTAATTTAGAATCTGGTTTTTGCTGAATTACTAAGAACTTTTGTTTTTGCTGGCGGATGTCGAAGGGGAATTGCGCAATTTTGGTTGACTAGCTAAAACGACGATGGTTCCTGTTCTTTCAGTTTCCAAGGTAGTATCGCATAGCAGGTCAACAACTTCTACTCCGGTAATTTCTTCGATAAGCTCCTTTAAATAGGGTTTTATCGCTTGATCTAAATCTGAGCGCACCTTCTCTGTTAGCTCCTCCTGTCCCATCTCTGTTAATACCTTTTCTGGCTGAGTAATAGCGTCTTCAACAATGATTGTAATTTTCTCTTTAGCAAGAGTAACGGTGACTTTACTAGGTTGATGTCCCAGTTTTTCACGATACAAAGCTTGAATTTTTTGAGAGAGGGTTCTTTCCATCTGCCCACGGGTAGGAGGTGTGTACTCGGACATAGACAGTAGTTGGGAGTTCGGGTAGCCTAATAAAATTTTGAATAATTAAGACTACAATAAACTACCGAAGCCAAGATTTAGTCAATAATAGGGAGAATCTGGAATAGAAAGGCTTCCGAGAGCGAGGGCTAGGAGACGGCGGTTAAATTGGAGTACCCTAGTTGCCCTAGCTAACTCCACTGACTGGGTTCTCTTCCTAAGGAGGTTCTCCTTGAGCCAGAAAAACTTGAACCTGGTTAAGACAGCTTTGTAGTTCCTCGATTAACTCTGATGTTCCTTCAAGGGTTTCTCTTTGAGCCAGCTTTTCTAAACGCTCTGCCAACTCCGGCATCTGACGGACACCAGCGTTGGCACTAGAACCCTTAAGACGGTGAGCTTGCTGCTCAAGAGTGGCTAAGTCTGCATTGCCCAGCGCCTGACGAATTGCTTCTATTTTACTCTTTGCCTGCTCAACAAACATTGTTAGGAGTTTGTGTTGAGCGGCTGTCTTACCCTTAAAGATACGCTTCAAGCGCTCTAAATCGACGGGACAGTCTGAGGCGGTGCTAATTTCTGATTGAGGCAAGTTATTACTCTCCTGACTGGCGAATTGATTATTAGTACTCAGCCCAACCGCAGAGCTAGCAACAAGAGTCTGTTTCTGACTACGCTTAGCCCATCGCCGGAGCACTGCTCCCAAAGCTTCTAACTCAACGGGCTTGCTAATATAATCATCCATCCCTGCCTCCAGGCATTTATCGCGGTCAGTTGACAGAGCACTGGCCGTTAGAGCTAAGATTATTAGCCCTCGGTTTAAGCGTTGATTACAACGAATTAATTTAGTTACTTCGTAGCCATCAATCACTGGCATCTGGCAATCCATCAAAACGATATGGTAGTCTTGCCTAGCCAGTTGATCGATAACCGCTTGTCCATTATCTACACAATCAGCTTGATAGCCTAACAGGTTAAGTTGACCAAGAATTACCTGTTGATTGACCAGATCATCTTCTGCTAACAAAATCCTTAAAGATGGCTCAGGTTTTTCTAAATTATCTTGGCTAGAAGTAGCTGTTAGAGAATAGTTTTCGACAGGTAAACTCTGTTCAACCGACTCTCCTAAAGCCCAAACCAAGCTATTAAATAAGCGTGAAGGCATCACTGGTTTAACTAGATAACCAAAGTCTCCCAGCCTCATTAGCTGCTCTGCTCTTTGACGCTGCTTCATCGTACTCATCAAAATTACTTTGGTTCTAACTAAAGACGAGTTGTGATACATTACTCGCAATAACTCAACACTGTCAGTATTTAACAGGCACTCCTCAACAATAACCACGTTGTAGGGTTTTCCTTGACTAACTGATGACTGCCAAGCGAAGAGTGCTGCTGAAGCTTTATCTACTTGATCAACTTCAATACCCCAAGCCTGAGCTATAGTTAGTATCGATTGACGAACCAAAGCACTACTATCAACTACCAAAAGTTTCAGATTACTAAAAGCCGGCGGCACGATAGTTGTAGCTGTTTCTGATTGATCAAACTCAGCGGTAAACCAAAAGTTTGAGCCTTCATCGAAAGTACTTTCAACACCAATTTCGCCCCCCATCAGTTTGACAAACTGCTGGCAAATCGAGAGTCCTAATCCTGTACCACCGTATTTACGAGTGCTGCTACTTACTTGAGAAAATGGCTTGAATAGCTTGGTTTGTAATTCTGGTGAAATGCCAATTCCGGTGTCTTTAACCGTGAAGCGGATGCTAATTTTTTGCTGATGTGAAGACTGCAAAGTAGCTTGAATTACCACACTACCTTCATCAGTAAATTTGATGGCATTACTAACCAAATTGAGTAGAATTTGCCGCAGCCGGATAGCATCTCCCTCAAGTTGTCTGGGTAGATTACTATCTACTAAAATTGCCAACTCTAGCTCTTTCTCTTCTGCTTTGATCACCAGAAAATCTACCACACTTTCTAGGCAGCTATCTAAGTCAAAGCTAGAGTGTTCTAGATGTGTTTCCCCAGCCTCCAATTTAGAGAGGTCAAGAATATCATTAATAACGCTTAATAGGTGTTTAGCACTACGGGAAATAGTACGAGCATAGTCCTGTTGCTGGGGAGTTAAATTGGTCCTTTGTAGTAGTTCCACCATCCCCAGGACACCGTTCATGGGAGTGCGAATCTCATGGCTCATTTGAGCAAGAAACTGAGATTTAGACTGAGAAGCTTCAAGGGCAGCTTCTCTAGTTTCTAATAAGGCTGCTGTTTGATATTTTTGTTCGTTAATATCCCGTTGCACCCAGACTAAGTGGGTAACTTGGTTTTGTTCATTAGTAAGAGGAATAATACTTAAGTTTACCCAACACTCAGCACCATTTTTGCGATAATTAATCAGTTCTGCTTGGATGTTTTTTTTCTGTTCTAGGGCAGTATGCAATTTATCTAATGTCGCGCTGTCGGTTTTTGGACCTTGCAGGAGGCGAGGAGTTTTACCAATAACTTCGTCCGGGGAGTAGCCTGTATTACTAGTGAAGGCTTGGTTGACGTAGAGGATTATTGGTGCTGCTAAATCCAGAGGTTCAGCTTCCGTAATGATAATTGCATCATCAGCGCTGGCTACTACAGATTTCCAGAGTTCTAACTGTTCTTCTCTGTGCTGGCTTTCTGTGATATCCTGACCACTGAGAATTATGCCAACAGAATCACCCTCAGCGTCCAAACAGGGCATAAGCTTCCACCGTATTAGGTACTCTTGACCATCACGGCTAAACACTGGATGTTCAAACTCAAGGGCAGCTTGCTCTGTTAGGGCTAGTTGGCAATAGGCAGCAAAAATGTCACGGACTTTTTCTGGTAAGAATGCCAAATACTCTTGCTCTATTACTTCCTTTTGCCGCCAACCGTAGACTTTTTCCGCCACTGGGTTCCATTCCAGGATATGGTAACTCAGCGATAGGCAAATCAGTACACCATCGGTCATTTGCATCAGGGACTGCCACTTGGCTTGACTATCTACTTGCCAAGTATCCGTTGTTTGTTGGTGTCGCCTTTTTCCCACCCCAACAGTAGCAACTAGTAGGGTCAGTGTTAGGAAAAAAGTGACCGATAGACCATCAAGAAGTAACGAGAATTTCTCTAGCATCTAGGATCACGCTGTCAATATTAAAGACTGCCTTTGACAGGTGACGTTAGCTCTAGCCCAAAATCTATATTTGGTAAGTACTACCGGGGAGTAGAGCAGTTGCCAGCTTAAGTCAATGAGATAAAATTTATGCAGCATCTAGTAAAGAGCTGACTCAAAAAACAAAACCCTCAGTTAGGCTACTTGACTAACAAAGTGCAGATTATTTAAACTCAAATGCTCCACCAAGTCCCAGTTCAGAAGGCTTTTATTAATTGTGGCTATACCTATTAAAAAGGCTTACCGAGTAGGAGTTAGGGAGAAATTTAAGTTAGTCAATCGGGCTAATAAGTAGCACTTTTAGGCAGAAACTGAACTGTAAATAATTACAGGAAATATTCTCAAAAAAGTGTATAACCTTGCTAGATTGAACTGCTGTGATTGTAGCATCATTACTCACTGATCAGAGGAGGAACCTGAAGCTGACGCTAGACAACTCCCTGGCTCCTCTGCCCTCAAGATTGATGGGCACTAATCAACAACACCGATAGCGCCCGCACCTGCCGAGGCAGCAGCAGAAACCAAGGCGGTAAAAAACAACCACCAGGAAGCAACTGCCGCAGCTTTGCGTGTTTCTTCAACTTGTCGTTGGGCTTGTAGCTTAACTTCCTCTAGGCGTAGTTGGGTATCTCGCTGGAGGCGTTCTGCTCGTTGTAGCACCCGATTGCGGGTTGATTCAATTTGGTCAATAACCCGGTTGGCATCAGCCTCAGAGATGTCTTGGCGAGAACTCATAATTGCCACCAAGGTATCACGGTCAAACTGGGAGAGGCGATCGCGCAGAGCATCAAAACCGGCTTCTGGGTCATCAAATAAAGTCCGTATATCGTGCTTGATGCCCTCATAGTTGAGTTCTGGTCGCTCAAGACTGTTGAGGTAGTCGCGGATTTTGGCAAATATCTGGTCAATCACCGACTGAATACGCTGCTGAAGGCTACGCAATTGCAGAATAACTTGGTCGCGGACTGCGATAATTTGATTGATAATGCGGTTGACTTCCTCCTCTGAGATATCCTCCCGTTGGGATAAAAGCGCCACCAGGGTAGAACGGTCAAGGTGAGAGAGTCGCTCTTTAAAACCTTCCATCCCAGCGCGGGGATCATGGAGTAGCACCTGCACATCGCGCTTGATTGCTTCAGGATTGAGTTCTTCCTTATCGGTGGAGCGCAGATAATCAGCGATCGCACTTTGGAAGTCCTGCACTTGTAATTGAGCCCTGCTGGCAAGCCGTCGAGGTGCTCTGGCCAGGCTGCGCAGTGTCGAGAGCACTTCATCAATTACCTGATTGACTTGCGCCTCACTCAGGTCATCCCGTTGGCTGAGCAACTGCACCAAGGTATCTCGATCCATCGCCGCTAAGCGTCTTCTGATCGCCTTGGCTCCCGTTTGTGGGTCTTCCAGCAGTTTACTTAAATCTCGCCGGATGCCTTCGGGATTGAGCTCTGCCTTACCTGTATCCCGCAGGTACTGAGCGATCGCAGAACTGACTTGCTCATACTGGTCTTTAGCTTTACCGCCAAGTCTGCGGGGAGTGTAGCGAACGCGAGTCCAGTTGCGTTCTACTTGATCAATGACGCGGTTAATTTGCTGCTCACTCAAGTCTTGACGCTGGCTGAGCAACTGTACCAAAGTATCGCGGTCAAAGCGAGAAACTCGCTCTCTAATTGCCAATAATCCGGCTTGGGGGTCGTCCACCAGCAATTTGAGTTCCCGCTCAATGGCATCGGGGTTGAGTTCGGTTTTGCCTGTGTCTCGCAGATGAGACTTGACTTTGAGCCACTGGGCCTCGGCTTTAGCCTTAGCGACTTCTTGCATTTCTCTGCCTTCCAGCAAAACGCGATCGCGGGTTCTTTCTAGCTCAAAAATCACTACCTCAGCTTCGGCCGCGCTCATATCCCGACGTTGCTCAAGGAGTCGTTCCCAAGTCGGGCGGTCGAACTGAGCCAGACGAGTGCTAAGTTGTTCAGAGTTAGCATCGGGGTCTTCCAGAATTTCTCGGAAATTAAGCTCAATTCTTTCAGGAGTTAGGGCTTCTTTGGGAGTATTGAGCAGGTAATCTTCCACTTCGGCAAATAAAGCGATCGACTCTTCTCGCTCCTGCGCTGCTTGGGCCACTGCCAATACTTCTAGACGAATTGTCTCTAGTAAGTTAGAAATTCGGTGAATTTTCTCTTGAGTAAACACCCCCCGCTGTTGCAATAAGTCAGCAAAATAGGAACGGTCTAGCTGCTCTAATTCCTCAGCCACAGTGCTAGGGTCAGCCTCTGGATCATAAAGCAAGTCCCGGAACTCTCGCTCCAAGACTTCTGAGTTCATCTGCCAGGAATATTTATGGAGTAGATAGTTTTCCATATCTACTTGTACTGGACTGTAGTATGGCTTTGGCTCCTCTCTCCTGACTTGAGCAGCAATTTTTGAACTCTGTTGACCCAGTTGGTCTTTCAACTTTTGCAACTGGCTGACAATTTTTTCTACATCTAGGTCAGAAAGATCTGTCCTACCCATGACCAAGCCCACTAAACTATTAAAGCCTGTGGTCATTGCCTGAGAAACTGGCTTACTTGAGCTTTGGGCATGACGACGCTTGCGCAGTTCTTCAACTAGAGAATCCAGCTTCTGAGATAACTCGTCTCCCAGCAATTGCCCTGGCGTGGCTGACTTAAGGTAGTCAACAAACTCCGACATCATGTCTTTTTGGGGCAACTGTCCCACCGTTTTGTTCCAAGCCGTTTCTAGTTCGTTGGCAATGCGATTAACATCCCGTTGAGATAAATCGCTACGACTACTAACTAAATCGACAAAGGTTTGGCGGTCAATCTTGCGGAGGCTATCGCTACCAGCAATTTCTGACAGGGAAGGGTCTTGCAGTAAGTTTTCAAATTCTGAGCGAATCTGTTGCAGATTTAGTTCTGGGGGTCGCAGTGCCTCTAAATATTCTTGTACGTTTTCGTGGATAGTCTCCGGGTCAATAGCTGAGCCAAGTTCACGACGCACAGCAGCGGCGGCGGCTTCTGCGGTGTTCACTACTTGCTTACTGGCAACACCAGCACCAAGGGCGGCGGCGGCTGTCCCCCAAATTGCTTGAAATCCGGAAGTTGCAGTATTAACCACTGACCCGATGAGAGAACCCACAGTGGTCGAACTGACCCACACCAATAAACAAAAATAAGTGGCCCAAATTACCAGGCCAACGATTGCACCGAGTGCTGGTGTGGCCAACAAGCTCAGTTTCACGGCAAACAGGCAAGCAAAAAATAGGGCAATGGTGACACTAATCAAAGTCCCCAATCCCACTGCTAGACCAATTTTGCGAATCGTGCCTCCTAAGCTGTGGTTTTCATGGTCATGGTTGCTAGATGTCGAAGAGGAGCTTCCTGACAGAGAAATACCAGCAGCCACGCCCAGATTAGTCAGCAGCAACTGGAAAGCAAAAGCCAGCACTACTCCCGAAATTAAGGCTGTAAAAAATTGTGGCCCGCTAAAAACGAGAGCTGCATTTTCTGGTGCAGGGGTTTCTCGCTCGATAATTACTTGTGCCAGCCACCACATTGGGTGACTTACTCCTAGTGCTGTTACTGCACTTTGAAACATAACCCCTTCCTCCTCTAATTTTTTTTGATCTGACCTGAGTGGAAAAAATGCCTTCAATAGTGGTGCATTTTTTAGCAAACTCAAAACTCAAAATAAGTTTTTATGATTAGGATGACCCCGATATTTTTTGATACGAGTAGGAATTCTAAAGCTTGCACCCCACTTTTATCATCTCCCCAAGGTTGTAAAGTTTAAATTACTCACAAAGTAGGATGTTTTTAATTAATATTTTTGGATAAGTTGACTATGGTAACAACAAAAATTTTGATACTGAGGTAAATTATTTATGCATTTACTAATGGAAGCTGCTGCTGCTAATGCACCCCATTTTCCGATATCGGCGACACTGCTGTATGTTGTCGGTTTTATTGCTGCCGTGTCAATCGGCTCTATTGCTTGGTATAACTCCAAGCGACCCGTGGGCTGGGAAAATAAAGAACGCCCTGACGTTGTACCCAAAGTCGAAAAATAATCAAGTCTGACTGAGAAGCTTTTGTGAAAGTCAGATAATTTTTTAATACATCAAGAAGACAAAGCCTAGCAGTGATGCTGGTCTTTGTCGTATTTTTTGTTGATTATTGAACTGTCAATTAATAAGTAATAAGAAGCGAGGGAATACAAAAAAGATTCCCTCATAAAAGCCAATCTTGTGGCTACTTATCTATTATTTAGGTGTTTATGAACCCATAATATTTTTTACAGCTTCCTTAACTTGTTGTTCTACAGAGGTAGCGTTTTGAGATTCTCCTTGCTTCATCTTCTCAACATCCGCTGACCCTTGAACTTCATTAATGCCTTTGTTGGCTTCTGATGTAGTTTCTTTCAAGCCACGGGGACCAGACTTAAGTACTTCTTCTGACTTCTGTTCAATTCTTTTTAGCTGGTCTTCTCCTTTTGTGGGGCTGCTGCTAGCCGCTGCTGCGGGTGAAGCACTAGAGAAAAACAGCCAAGTGCCGATAAAAAGAGCCATTAAAAAACGTAAAGGGCGTAAAAAAGAGAACATTTAATTTAACCTTCTTTCTGGGAGTACAAGGAATATTATTGACACCAATCGCTCAAGGCTTATATCTATCTAAAGACTGAAATTTTTAATTAAAAAAGTGGGGCAAACTTTACTTGAGATAGATGCCCAAATAATTGACAGTTGAGCGATAGCGTCAAGTAGCGGATGGGGAGCGAGGTGCAGGTTTGCTGAACCCATACGCTGGCTAACAACCGCCAGTTGACACTAAATGACCATACGATTTCGGGTCATTGGCTGAGCCGAGACAGTATGGGCAAGGATTAAATTTTGCTACCTCAATTGAACTTGAGAGTTTATTACTTTTAATACTTTTCTTTTGTAAAAGTTGCACTATATTAAGTAACAATCCTACAAATTAGCCCAACTTGGCAACTCTTTAGATCAACTTACTATTAATGTCGTCCCTGTTCCCAAGCTGACTATTTTACCCGTCCAGCTCTGGGTAACTAAATAGTTATTAAATTTAAGTTTTACTTAGTTCCACTCAAAAGGTAGCAGCGACCTTGGGGTTAAGGCTTCTAACTAAAGATAGAAATCTTCCTGACCGAGGAACATGGCAAGGCATCTGTGACGGTAACTTAAACTGTTCAGGCAAGCTGTAGTAGACTTGCTTCTGAATTTTAGTGCCGTTATCGGTTTGAGCCGTTTCCAAGACATTGTAAAGGATCGCCCAACTCCCGCAGAACCGATTTCTTTGCCCTCGAACCTGGTTAGCTAGAGGCGATTACCTACCATTAGTTTCTCAGTAACCCAGAGTACCATCCGGCATGATAGTATCACTCAAGATAGCTCCACTAAAATCAGCATTAGTGATATCAGAACCTCTCAAGCTAGCTTTGGAAAGATCGGCATTACGAAAGTTAGCCCCTCTGAGATTAGCATTCACTAAGTCTGCCCACTGTAAACTAGCACCACTGAAGTCAGCACCACTTAAGTTAGCGCCACTGAAATAGGCTCCATTCAGGTTAGCACCACTGAGGTCTGCATTTCTCAGGTCGCTATATCTTACTCTGGCATTTTCCAGAACGATACCACCCAAGCTGGCTCCATTTAGATTACAGCCTTGGCAGCGCTTTGTTTCTAGTAATTGGTTAACATCAGAAGGGTTTTCAGCTCTTAGGGGAGTTGCTAACCACAGTGGTGCTAGAAGTACAGAAAGTGCGAGAATTTTGAGTTTCATCTTTTCAAGAGCGAAATTTGTTTGATAAGTAATCAATATAATATTTTACGGAAGTCTAACTTAGAATCGGACTAGGAAATTTACTCAGATATAAGTGTTATTTACTACTTGACATCCTCCTCGACCTAAAGGTACGAGGATTCCAAAGATCACTCTTTGGGTTTCCTCTTTCCACGACTCGGCTTACATTGAGGAGTTTCCCCACCAATGCAGAGGTCGATGTCTCCAGAGGCGTTTAACCCTTCGACAAAGCTCAGGGCTGGCGTTCCCGTGTGCCCCACGGTACGTAGTGCTAGTTCCAAAATGTTCCGGGATGCATTCCAGTCTCGGTCTAAAACAAACCCACAATGGTGACAGCGATGTGTTCTTTGACTCAAAGACTTTTTGACGACTTCCCCACAGTTAGAGCAATTTTGACTGGTGTAGTGGGGCGCAACGGCAACCGTCACCACTCCAAACACCTTGCCGAAGTATTCCAACCAGTTGCGGAAAGTCGACCATGCAGCATCCGATATCGACTTGGACAGCTTTCTATTCTTAACCATGTTCCGCACCATCAAGTCTTCATAAGCAACCAAGTCGTTAGACTGGACTACGCATCTTGCCAACTTCACGGCAAAATCTTGACGCTGCCTACTTACCTTGAGGTGTTTTCTGCTCAAACGGTTTCGAGCTTTGGCTCTGTTTTTAGAACCCTTCTGGGTTCTAGAGAGATGGCGATTCAGACGCTTAAGAGCTTTTTCAGACTTCCTCAGATGTCGGGGATTCTCAACCGTCTGTCCATCGGAATCGGTATAAAAGTGAGTCAAGCCAACGTCCAACCCGATAGTTTTTCCTGTTGGTTCTCGTTTCTCAACCCGCTCAACATCAAGACAAAACTGAACGTAGTACCCATCAGCACGACGAACAACTCGAACCCGCTTGATTTGACTCAACTGATAGAAATGCAAGTCACGGGTTCCCCACAGCTTGAAGCTTCCAGCTTTGAAACCATCGGTGAAGGTGATGGTTCTTCTATCTTCCGACAGCTTCCATCCCGTTGTTTTGTACTCAACAGAACCGTGAGTTTGGTGCTTTTTGAAGCGTGGAAAACCCTTTTTTCCTGGCTTGCCTTTTTGGCAATTGTTGTAGAAGCGGGTGATAGCAGACCAAGCTCTTTGAGCGGAGGCTTGTCTAGCTTGAGAGTTGAGCTGAAAAGCGAAGGGAAACTCTTTGGCGAGAACAGCGCAATAAGCACTCAACTCGTATTTCCCAATTCCCTTGTTGTCCATCCAGTATCTGAGGCAACTGTTACCAACAAACCTAGCAGTACGAATGGCTTGATTAAGCCGCTCATACTGCCCGTTTGTTCCCTGAAGTTTTGCTTCAAATACCCACATGATTACGCTGACTTACTTAGGGTAAGTATAGCGCAGTTAAACAAAGCCGCGCTAAAAGCACGGGGCTTTAGACCCATTATTTTGGTAAATAATGAGTGAGATTCACCGAGTTAATCGACGTAAGTTAATCCAGTATAGTTTGCTGATTCTGGGCTGTAGTCTGCTCACTGCTTGTAAAGATGATACCAATCAAGCTAGATTAGGTAAGGCTTCACAGACCGCAACAACGGCTAAGTCGAATAATTCTCTTGACAAAGTGAGCTATGCCACTAACTGGTATGCTCAGGCCGAACACGGTGGCTTTTATCAAGCTAGGGCTACGGGCATTTATCAGCAGCATGGGCTTGATGTCACAATTCAGGCGGGTGGCCCCCAAGTTAACGGCACTCAGTTGCTGATGGGTAAAGCAGTTGACTTTTTCATGGGGTACGGTTCTGATGCTATTAAAGCAGTAGAAGCCGGAATTCCTAAGGTTACCGTAGCGGCCATCTTTCAAAAAGATCCTCAAGTTTTGATTGCTCATCCAGGTGTTGGTAATGACTCCTTAGAAGATTTTCAAGACAAACCGATTTTAATTTCTGCTGCTGCTAACAATACCTATTGGCCTTTCCTTAAGTCAAAATATGGGTATAGCGATGAACAAAAGCGCCCTTATAACTTCAACCTCGGCCCTTTCCTCCTAGACAAAAACTCTGTGCAGCAGGGATACATCAGTTCTGAGCCTCTTAAAGTTATACAACAGGGGGGGTTTGAGCCTGTAGTCATTCTGTTAGCAGACCACGGTTACACACCTTATTCAACCACAATTGAAACCAGGCAAGAGTTGATTGAGAGTAACCCAGATTTGGTGCAACGCTTTGTCGATGCCTCAATCAAGGGTTGGTATAGTTATTTAGAAAACCCTGCTCCTGGTAATCAGCTAATCAAGGAAGCCAACCCAGAGATTACCGATGAACAGCTTGCTTACAGCTTGGCGAAAATCAAGGAATATGGTCTAGTCCTCTCCGGCGATGCTCAAACCAAAGGCATTGGTGCCATGACTCAGGAAAAATGGCTCTCTTTTTTTGAGACGATGGTTGAGGCGGGAGTCTTCCAACCAAAGACTGATTACACCCAGGCTTTCACCCTAAAATTTGTCAACAAAGGCTCAAAGGCTTACCAGTCTTGAGCTTAATCCTGTTAACCATCACTTGCGCACCTACACACTAAGGGCATTGACGTTACAATTGTTAACAGTTGTTAACATTGCCTGTAAACTACGGGTCTAATTATGAAATCTTATAACGGTACGCTCAAAATCTTTCTAGTTGCACTTCTTGCCATTGGCAGCTTATTCTCTCTATCTGCTTGCAGCCAACCTGAGGCAGAAGATAACCTGAGCCAAGAACCGACAGTTGAATCTCCCGTCTCTGCGGAATCAGGGGATACAGTCGCTTCCTCGGAAACCGCTGAGAGCGAAAATATCGTGGCATTGGCATCTACTAACGATTCTTTGCAAACTCTGACTCAAGCCATCGAAGCGGCAGGATTAACCGAAACTTTGTCAGGGGAAGGCCCATTCACCGTCTTTGCTCCCACGGATGCAGCCTTTGCCGCGCTGCCAGAAGGTGCAGTTGAGGAGTTACTCAAGCCAGAAAATAGAGATCAGCTAGTCCAGTTGCTGAAATATCATGTAGTGCCTGGTGAGGTGACTTCCGCAGCGATTGTTACTGGAGAAGTCAGCTCTGTTGAAGGAACTCCCCTTAATGTGGTGGTTGATGAAGGTACTAGTGAGGTTAAGGTCAACGAAGCCAAAGTTACTAAACCAGATATCAAAGCCAGCAATGGGGTGATTCACGTCATTGACACAGTAATGCTGCCGCTCAAATCTTAATTTAGCCTTGGCGAGATGGGGAGAAATTCCGGAAAAGCGGGACTAAAATCGGCAACCTTGAGGAAAATTTTCCCCATCTTGATTTAAAACGCCAATTTTTTGCTATTATGATCAATGCAACTGTCGCGGACGTGGCGGAATTGGTAGACGCGCTAGATTTAGGTTCTAGTACTGCAAGGTGTGAAGGTTCAAGTCCTTTCGTCCGCATATTTGATTCATTGACTCTAGTGTTGTCCATTAAATAATTATTGTCCAGTTTTAAAGGATTAATGTCCCAAACCATTCGTTTCGGGCGTTTCAGGTTTTGCCTTACGGCTTTTCTTTTTAGTTTTACCTTTTGCCTTTTTCTTTGTATCCAGCTTCTCCCGTTCGGCGCGGATGCGTTCTAAGAGGACGGAGGCGGGTTCGTCGTTGTGGTTTTGGGGAACCAGTTCGCCTCGGAAGGCTTTGGCAAGGATGGATTGATTGAGTTTGTCTAGGCTGGCTTGAGCTTCTTGGTATTGCTGTTTAACTTTGTCTGCAATTTTGAATAGAGTTTGGACTCGATTAACTATTTCTCGTTGTTCAGCAATTGACGGAAACCACAACGGAAGAGCTAAGAACTTTTCTTGAGTGAGATTGACACCACTCTCGGATATGCCAGTTTTTAGTTCATCAATTAAGGAAATAGTCGAAGGGGAATTTAAGAAATATGCAAGATAGAGTGGGAGAACAGATGATTCTTTAGCACGAAACCTGTAAACTTTATCGCAGATCATTAATTTTGGGCGAACTGAAGTCACTAAACAGGTAACTCCTGCTCTAGCTCTTGGTCCAGCACGAGTTATTAGTAAATCTCCTTCAAAAAGCTCTAACTCAGGTCTAGGAGCTAGGTGTGACGGAAGCTGTTTATTCTCCCCTTCAACAAAACGAAGTGATTGAACGGCAGTTGTCTTAATTACTCCCCAAATATCATCAGAATGAGATGGGAAATTTTCACATTTAGGACTCCAGCCTTGTTTTAATCCCTCTACTACATCCCCTAATTGTCTTTTATTCCAAGTAGAAGGAAAATCGTAACTAAGAAATTCGTCATTATCCTGTATTCTCCAATCAGCGGTGAGCTCGCCACGGAAAGCGGCGGACAGGACTGATTGACGGAACTGGTTTAAGAGGGGGGCGATCGCCTCAAGTTCCTCCTTCACCCGCTGGCTGTGAGCCTTCAACGCCTCAATTTTGGCAACTATGCGGCGTTGTTCGTTGAGGGGTGGGAGGGGACAGGGATATTCCTTGAGAACAGTTTGACTAATATTTGGTTGTGCTCCACCTTGCCCAATGCTCTTTAAGTGTTCACGACGATTTAAAAAATAATAAAATACATAGGGAATAATTTCAGTCGTAAGACCTTTTGAAAGTAAAGCGGCACACGCTTGATTTGTTGCAGCAGATTCTTTGAGAATTCCAAGTTTTCCAATCGTCGCGCCGTACATTGCCACAATTAGGCTATTGTTTGGAAAAACTTTAGCTGAACTATTTGCTAACCCTTCCCAAGTAATACTTTCGTCAATTTCTTCGATTAAACCATCAGGTAAATTGCCTGTCTTAATCCAAGGAATATCGCCTCCATAGTATTCAGCATGGGAGCGTGAAGGTGTACCACCGCTCGACCATTCGCCTAACTGACCAAGAGTTATAAGCAACCAACCATGAGGAAGCTCAGTATTTTCATTGAACATTAAGTGATTTCCTCATCCTCCAACAACTCCGACAGCACCTCCATCTCCTCCATCACCGCCTGCAACCTCACACAATCAAGAGCCGCAATTTTAGAAGGCGATCGCATAACGGCAACAATTCCTATGACTCACCCCACCTCTTCCCAATCCTCAATTTGTAGCCCATTCACCCGACCGAATTCACCCGTATTGTGCGTGACCAATATTAAATTATTCACCAGAGCAATAGCAGCAATTTGTACATCATAGGGACCAATCGGCGTACCTAATGCCGCTAATTGGGCGCGAACTTGCCCTGCAACCCTAGCCGCTTGCTCGTCTAAAGGCAAACTAGAAAACTGACTAAAAAACCGTTCTAACAGCGCTAAATTTCGTTCCAGATTAGCACTGCGATACGCTCCATCTGCACAACAGTACACAGATAAATATTTTCTGGCTGTTGTGCCGTCAGCCGAGCTGTAACCGCTGGACTGGTATTATTTAACAATCGAATGCAAACATTAGTATCCAGCAGGAAAGTCAAAACATCTGCTCCCGCGTTTCATACTCTCCCTGCGGTTCTCGGACAAGCGGTTCTCCCACCCAACCCCCAATCACCTCTTCAAAAAAACCAGGCATCCAACCTTTGCTTTGTTGCAGTTGGCTGAAAACTATTTCACCATCAACAACTTCCCCCCGTTCAGACGCTTCAACACCAACCATAATTTCCTGCCTCAACTCCTCAAATCGCCCCTTGTAGATGCGTTCTTGCTCCTCAAACGCCCTAAGTGCCGCTAAGATAACTTCGTCAGGCGAGGCATACTTCCCGCTTTCTACTTGACTTTGAATGAACTGCTCAACTTCTGGAGTTAATGATACGTTCATTGATGCTTACTCTTTAGTCTTGTTAATCATCTTCCTATTCTAGAAGCGCAGTTTCAGTCTCTTCCTCATCCTCCAACAATTCCGACAGCGCCTCCATTTCCACCATCGCCGCCTGTAACCGCGTCATAATTTCTGCCGCAATTTCCCCCGGTTCTGGTAAATCCTCCCCAGATTGCAAACTCTCATCCCTTAACCAGGAAATATCTAAATTATTCCCCCGCTTGGTAATCTCCTCACGGCTAAAACAGCGCCATCGCCCCGTTTCCCCTTCATCTGTACGCGGACTCTTGCCATTGGGATCATCCCCATACGCCAACTCAAACTCCTTAAAATGCGATCGCGTCAGGGGTATCCGCTTCCCGAAACTGGGCATATTCGTCCGCAAATCATACACCCACACTTCCTTAGTATTGCCCTTCTCCGTCGTCCCCCGTTGGAAAAACAGCACATTCGTTTTCACCCCTTGGGCATAAAATATCCCCGTCGGTAAGCGCAAAATTGTATGTAAATTACACTTATCCATTAAATCAGCCCGAATACTATTCCCCTGTCCAGCTTCAAATAAGACATTATCAGGAAGCACAATCGCCCCTCGTCCTCCTGGTAACAAACCGCGATAAACATGCTGCAAAAATACCAACTGTTTATTAGAAGTGGGAAAAGTAAAATCATCTCGCGTCGGACTTCCCCCGCCCTTTTTCGTACCAAAAGGCGGATTAGTTAAAATGACATTCGCTTTCCCTAACCGCTGTCCATCCGGTGAGAGAGTATCTCCTAAAGTTACTTCCCCCTCAATACCGTGTAACATCATATTCATCAACAACAACCGATGGGCATCCTGCACCAACTCCATGCCATAAAACGCCTGCTGTCGTTGAAAAACTTGGTCAGCTTCTGGCAGGGTAAATAACTCATCAGTCTGTTTTTTAATATAACGGTCAGCCGCAATCAAAAACCCCCCGGTTCCCGCTGCTGGGTCTTGAATGAGTTCCCCTGGCTGGGGTTTAATCAGAGATACCATGCAATCAATCAGCGATCGCGGTGTAAAATACTGTCCCGCCCCTGATTTTTTCTCACTAGCATTCTTCTCTAATAAACCCTCGTATAAATCCCCTAATCCTTCCTCCCTAGCCGAATACCAGTCCAACTCATCAATACTAGTGACTAACTTACTCAAAATTCGGGGTTGTTTCAGCGCCGTTTGAGCATTAGCAAAGATTGCTTGTACTCTTGGTAATGCCGCTTTTGAACCTAATTCTAAAAGCAAAAAGCGATAAAATTTTAACTGTTCTATGCCCTCTTTTTCTGACAAATCACTCCAACGCATCCCTTGGGGTAATTTCTCTTCTACCCCCGTTTCCTGGGCCATTTTCAGAAACAGCAGGTAAGTCAGTTCGGTAACATATTGCAGGTAAGTAATGCCATCATCTCGCAGGACGTGGCACAGATTCCAGAGTTTTTGGACTATATCGGTCGTTGCATTCATACTTTAGAGATGCTGTGCGCTATCGCGCCCCGCTGCGCTAACGTTAACACTCAGCATGACATTCCTCCGCCATTGTGTCATTCTGAGTGCAGCAAAGCGGAAGGAAGAATCTCCCAGATGCTTCGTTTCCTCAGCATGACATTCCTCCGCCATTGTGTCATTCTGAGTGCAGCAAAGCGGAAGGAAGAATCTCCCAGATGCTTCGTTTCCTCAGCATGACATTCCTCCGCCATTGTGTCATTCTGAGTGCAGCAAAGCGGAAGGAAGAATCTCCCAGATGCTTCGTTTCCTCAGCATGACATTCCTCCGCCATTGTGTCATTCTGAGTGCAGCAAAGCGGAAGGAAGAATCTCCCAGATGCTTCGTTTCCTCAGCATGACATTCCTCCGCCATTGTGTCATTCTGAGTGCAGCAAAGCGGAAGGAAGAATCTCCCAGATGCTTCGTTTCCTCAGCATGACATTCCTCCGCCATTGTGTCATTCTGAGTGCAGCAAAGCGGAAGGAAGAATCTCCCAGATGCTTCGTTTCCTCAGCATGACATTCCTCCGCCATTGTGTCATTCTGAGTGCAGCAAAGCGGAAGGAAGAATCTCCCAGATGCTTCGTTTCCTCAGCATGACATTCCTCCGCCATTGTGTCATTCTGAGTGCAGCAAAGCGGAAGGAAGAATCTCCCAGATGCTTCGTTTCCTCAGCATGACATTCCTCCGCCATTGTGTCATTCTGAGTGCAGCAAAGCGGAAGGAAGAATCTCCCAGATGCTTCGTTTCCTCAGCATGACATTCCTCCGCCATTGTGTCATTCTGAGTGCAGCAAAGCGGAAGGAAGAATCTCCCAGATGCTTCCCTGCGTTCAGCATGACATTCTTTCTAACCCACATCCTGCCAAAGCGCCTGATTAATTTCCTCTAAAATCGCCTCTAACTTCCCATCAAACGCCTTATTAATCCTATTAAACCCACCTTGCGCCTTAAACTGACCCCTCTCAAACGCTTCCCGATCTACAATAACCTCAACCTTCAATTGCTGTCCTATCCTCTCCAACCACTTCCGCTGGGGTACAGTCCAACTGCGACTTGCCAAAATTCTCTTCATCGCCTTATCCACCCGTTCCCCATAAGGAACCAACCCATCCCCCAACGCCGCCTGACGAATAAAGCCAATAATTGACGCGGCGATATCCTCATTCGTCATCTCCCGCCACGCCACTTGCAACTTAGTTTCCGAGAACCCCGACGCATCTAATAACAACCGTAATTCCTTTAATTGCCCCCTTGTCAACTCACGGGGACGCTGAGTTACCACCAACAGCGCCGGAATTTTATTTAAATTCTCTCGCAAAAACTGATCAAAACTCTCTAAATAATCCTGGGGACGTTCCGCCTCTCCATATCCCCGTTCCACCCGCCTCAACATATCCGGATGGCGAGAAATCAGCACCCTTTGCATTCCTCCATCCCGCCTATCTAACATTTCGGCAATCTCTCGCCTTTCTTGCAACCACTGCGCCGCCTCACTAGGACTCAATTCGCGCAAATGTTTAACCATCTCTTCTACAGGCATTTGGGCTAGAGTTTCTATTGCTTCTTTGTTATCCTCAGAAAGCGATCGCTTTTTCGGCTGCAACTTCGCCACAAACTCATTGATAATACTCTCAACTGCTGCCGACTCCTGTACCTTCCCCAACTCCTCAACCAACTGGCTAAAGGAAATATTCGGCTGTTTAACCACAGGTTTCATCTCCGATACCTGGGAAATAGCACTATAAACATCCACCGCATCAAAAACCCGAAAGACTTCTTTGCCAATCTCATCACAAAGACGAGTTGCCCTTCCTAACATCTGTTCATACAATATCCGAGAATTGACCCGCCGCAGAAACACCAAATTACAAATTTGAGGCACATCAATCCCCGTCGTCAATAAATCCACCGTCACCGCCACCTTAGGATTTACCTCATTTTTAAAGCGGCGAATTAACTCCAAAGGTTTATCAGCATTCCCCGTAATTTTGGCTACCGCATCATCCTCAACGCTGCCATACTGGTTTTGCCAAGCTTGTTTCATTTGGTCAACGACAATATCGGCATGATCTGTATTAACGCAGAAAATTAGGGTTTTTCCTGGTAATTCTGGGTCAATATCCCTAGCTAATTGTTCACAAACCACCCGATTAAAAGGTTCTGTCATCACCCGCCGATTAAACTGTTCCACCTCAAAGCGCACAGTATCCGGCGCGTGAACTAAATCTAATTTCCCTGTTTTCGGGTCAAAAAACTCCATTTCCTCCCCAGCATTCCAAGTAATCCCCTCTGCTGATAATTCTGTAATAATCCGATAAGGGGGTTCATGGTCAACCAACCAGCCGTCAATTACTGCTTCGGGATAGCTGTAGGTGTAAACAGGTTCGCCAAATATCTGGGTGGTATGTAGTGCAGGAGTTGCAGTTAAGCCAATTTTCACGGCATCAAAATAATCCAACACCCGCCGATATTTAGAGATATAATCATTAAAATCCCGGAATGTTAGTTCCGTCTCACTCAATTCTCGATCCAGTAAATACCCCCGATGGCATTCATCTACAACAATGCAATCATACTGGTCAACAGTGGGGATAGTTGTTTCATCGGTGGGATATAACAACCGTTTGACAAAGCTTTGCACCGTGGCGATATGAACTTTCGTCTCTGTCTCAATCTCCCGTTCCCCTAATTCCTTAAGCTCAAAAATATCGGCAAACCTCTGAAGACTCTCCAGGCGAGTATCCTTAAAAGCATTCGCCGCCTGTTCCCCTAACGCTGTTCTATCTACCAAAAACAGCACCCGCCGAAACCGCTTCGTTTTTAGTAACCGATAAACTAAAGCAATACAGGTTTTAGTTTTCCCCGTCCCCGTCGCCATAGCCAGTAAAATTTCCCGTTGGTCTTTTGAAAGTGCTGCTTCTACCTTCTGAATCGCTTTAATTTGATAGTCCCGCAACTGCAAATTATAGTTAAAATCTTCCTGGGCTAACTTCCGATGTGCCGCCTCAATATCCTGACTCAGCAACTCGATCAACCCTTGAGGGGAATACCAAGCAGGTAAAGGACGGCGCAAATTATCCGGGCGGCGCAAATCGCAAAACCAAATCCCGCTTTTGGTGCGTAACTGCTGTAAAAACTCCCGTCCGTTGGTGGCAAAAACAAACGGCACTTTAAATTCACCCCAAGGACTACCCTTGGCTAAGCTTTGATTACCCTTAATTTGATAGCCGCGACTATACCGTTTTGCTTGGTCAATATCCCCAGAAACATCCTTACTTTGACGCTTCGCCTCTACTACCGCCACCACCTGCAACCCCACAAATAAGGCATAATCTGCCCTTCCGTTAGCGGTGGGATATTCGGCGATAGCTAAATTCTTTCCCTTTTGCGGACAAATTCCCTTATAATAATTAAGTTGCTCGGAGTCTGCCTCCCAGCCAGCCGCCCGTAACTGCACATCAATTAAACGGCGCGTTTCCCTCTCATCTAAAACAATTTCACTCCCTGCCTGCTGCACCCGACGGCGGGTTTCGGCAACAGTTTCGGAAGATTGATTAACAGCAACTGCTTGTAACTGTTCGAGGCGTTGTAATGCCTCCACTTCCCTAGCTTCTGCTTCTTGCAATAACTCTTCAGCCAACTGCCGCAATTGGGCCTCTTCTTGAGCAGCAGCTTGGGAAATTTCTATTGCCGAACGGCTTTCTTGGGCTTCTACTCGTAATTTATCTAACTCCTGTTTGAGAGTATCGGTTTCATCAACGGGGTTAGATGGTGGGATAAACGCACCTGCTTTAAAATTAGGGTCACGACCAAAACTTTTATGAAACCAAATCCCCAACTGTCGGGCATATTTGAGGTTACTCAATGCCGTGCGATGATTACCGGATAAGTCGTGGTTGGCATCATTGCCAGCAATGCGGAGTTCTTGAAAAAGTCGGTATACTTCACCGGGAAGATAGCCTCTATCTCGCAGACGGCGCAACAAATCAATTTGGCGTTCTGTTTCCTCTGCCTCGTAGAGTCCCCCAGAGGCGGCGACTAATTGCGCCAACAGTTCCCCAAACTGCCGTAATTTCATTAAACAAGTAATGGGGTCAGTGGCAAAATACTGTTCTGCCAGGGTTGCCAAACGGACTAACTGGGGTTCGTGAACAGCTAAAAAGGCAAAATTGGGTGATTTGAGTGAGTTGGCTTCTCGTGCTGTCATGCGTCTGGCTCCTCGCTGTGCTTGTCGAACGCCTGATGAACTAGATTCATCACATCATCTAGTTGTTCCAGAGAGGAAAAGCCAAACATCACAGACAAGGAATTTGGTTTTCGAGCTGTTTGCTCTCCTGTGTAAACTCTATAGCTTGATAAGGTTTAAAGGTTACGATACTGTTGGATTAACTGATTAACCCCTTGAATCACTAAAACCGAGCAAGGCGCGTGATGGACGACATAATTACTGACACTCCCCAGTAAAATTTCTGTTATACCCTCACGACCTCGACGACCAATAACAATTAAATCCGCGCCCCAGCTTTGGGCTACTTCACAAATCTTGACGCCTGGGTCATTCACCTGGCAATCTAATTCCGCAGCAACGCCCTGAGTTGTTGCCTGTTGGCAATAGGTTTGTAGCCAGTCTCTGCTTGCTTCAATTTCTTGTTGCAGTTGTTGTTGTTTTTGCTGCTGCAAACTGCCATACAAGTTGACGTCGCCTAGGGTGCCAATACCAAGAAAAGACCCGGTCGGCACCGGAGTTTCCTGAGTAACACAGTGAAGCAACCTGAGATTACTTTCTTGTTTTTGAGCAAGTTCTAAGGCTTGAGAAAAAACTGCTGCTGCTTGGGATGAGCGATCAATCGCTACCAAAATTTTGTTGAATACCATGATTTCTCCCTCCTTTGGGAGGCTCTGTTACCATGATATGCCTTTAAGGAGGCAGGGAGCAGGGGAAGTCCCCCCAAGCAGGGTTTTCTCCACAAAGGACTATTTTTCACTCCAACTGGATTGTCAATAATTGCGAAATCCTTTAGCGAGATTGTTCACTTACATTCACAATGACAATTCATACCCTGATTCAACAACGCCAAGAAGTCTAATAAATATAGTCTTGCAAAGCCTTCACACCCAGTGGTTCCGACTGCAAGGAACGAATTGCTGCTGCTGTCGCTTTAGCACCAGCAATGGTGGTAATGATGGGAATTTTGTAAGACAAAGCCGTGCGACGAATTAAACGACCATCGGCTTGGGCGTCTTCCCCAGAAGGTGTGTTGATAATTAGCTGAATTTGCTTATTCTTAATCGCATCCAAAACGTGGGGACGCCCTTCATGGAGTTTGAGTACTAACTCTACATCCAGTCCCTGGTCTTTGAGTGTCTGACGTGTACCCTCAGTGGCGATAACTTGGAAACCCAAATCTATTAAGTTTTTCACCACTGGTACTACACCGGGTTTATCGCGGTCACTCATCGAGACGAACACGGTGCCTGACAAGGGTAAATCCTGCTTGGCTGCTAATTCTGCTTTGGCAAACGCTTTACCAAATTCTGTGTCAATTCCCATCACCTCACCAGTAGAGCGCATTTCTGGGCCGAGGATGGTGTCTGTACCAGCAAATTTATCAAAAGGCAAAACGGCTTCTTTAACGGAAATGTGTTGGGGTTTTGCCTCTTCCGTGAAACCGAGACTTTCGAGAGTCTGCCCGGACATGACCCGAGAGGCTAAACCTGCTAGTGGTACACCTGTTGCCTTAGATACATAGGGAATTGTACGTGATGCCCGTGGATTGGCTTCCAGGATATAAACCGTCTCTCCCTGAACGGCAAACTGAATATTCATCAATCCCAAAACACCGAGGGATTGTGCTAGTTGGTGAGTCCAAGTGCGGATCTTTTCCACGGCTGCTGGAGCCAGGGAGGTGTAAGGTAAGGAACAGGCTGAGTCACCGGAGTGAATTCCGGCTTGTTCGATGTGTTCCATGATGCCGCCAATCACTACTTTGCCAGTGTGGTCAGCGATCGCATCTACATCCACTTCGATCGCATTCTCTAAAAACTTATCGATCAAAATGGGATGTTCTGGCTCTACTTGTACCGCAAACTTCATGTAGCGTTCCAAGTCAAAGTCAGAATAGACAATCTCCATTGCCCTTCCCCCTAGGACATAGGAAGGGCGCACCACTACGGGGTAGCTAATGCGCTGGGCTATTTCTAGGGCTTCTCCGTAACTCCTAGCAATACCATTGGCTGGTTGCTTGATGTCGAGTTTGCGTAAAATCTTGTCAAAGCGTTCCCGGTCTTCGGCGATATCAATCGAATCGGGAGAAGTGCCCCAAATTTTGGTGGGTATTGCTTGTTGGACTTCTGGACGGTTCAAGAATTCTTGTAAAGGAACCGCCAGTTTTAGGGGCGTCTGACCACCAAACTGAATAATGATGCCTTCCGGTTTTTCGGCTTCAATGATGTTGAGGACATCTTCTTTGGTCAGTGGTTCAAAATAAAGGCGATCGCTTGTGTCATAATCTGTCGAGACGGTTTCCGGGTTGGAGTTGACCATGATTGTCTCAAACCCGTCTTTGCTAAGGGCAAAAGCTGCGTGACAGCAGCAGTAGTCAAACTCAATCCCTTGCCCGATGCGGTTGGGGCCGCCGCCTAAAATCATCACCTTCCGCTTATCGGAAGGCATTACTTCTGACTCTTCCTCGTAAGTTGAGTAGTAGTAGGGTGTAAATGCCTCAAACTCTGCTGCACAGGTGTCCACTACTTTATAGACTGGTACAATACCCTTGGCTTGGCGATAGGCGCGCACCTTGTCTTCTGTCGTTTTGGTGGCAAAGGCAATTTGGTGGTCACTAAACCCTTGTCGCTTGATTTCCCACAACTGCTCTTTAGTTAGTTTCTCTAAGGAAGCGCGTTTGAGGAATTTTTCCGTTTCTAGTAATTCCTCTAACTTATCTAAAAACCAGGGGTCAATTCCGGTAAGTTCGTAAACTTCTTCTACCGTCATGCCCAGTTGCAAAGCGTGACGCACTGTAAAGATACGTTCTGGGTTAGGGGTTCTTAAACCTGAGCGTACTTGTTCTAAGGATGGTAATTTTTCTTGGCGATCGCAACCCCAACCAAAACGACCTGTTTCTAGGGAACGCAGGGCTTTTTGAAATGATTCGGCAAAGGTACGGCCAATCGCCATCGCTTCCCCGACTGACTTCATCTGCGTGGTTAGTACTGGTTCGGCACCGGGAAACTTCTCAAAGGCAAACCGGGGAACTTTGGTAACTACGTAGTCAATTGTCGGTTCAAAGGATGCTGGTGTTTTCTTGGTAATATCGTTGGGAATTTCATCTAGAGTAAAACCGACAGCCAACTTGGCGGCTATCTTGGCAATGGGGAAACCAGTCGCCTTCGATGCCAGGGCGGAACTACGAGAAACACGGGGGTTCATCTCAATCACAATCAGATCGCCAGTGAGGGGATTGATGGCAAACTGAATATTAGAACCGCCCGTTTCTACGCCAATTTCGCGGATAATTTTAATTGAGGCATCCCGCAGCCGCTGATATTCTTTATCTGTCAGGGTTTGAGCTGGGGCAACGGTGATTGAGTCTCCGGTATGGACACCCATCGGGTCAATGTTTTCAATGGAGCAGATAATTACTACGTTATCTGCCAAATCTCGCATTACTTCTAGCTCAAATTCTTTCCAGCCGAGGAGTGACTTTTCTACTAGAATTTGAGTTACTGGCGAGGCATCCAAGCCTACCTGTGCCATTTCTTCGTACTCTTCCTGGTTGTAGGCGATGCCACCACCAGAACCACCCATGGTAAAGGCGGGTCGAATAATTAAAGGATATTGCCCAATTTGTTCGGCGATCGCTCTTGCTTCATCTAGATTATTGACAATTCCAGAAGGGCAGACTCCTACGCCAATTTTTTCCATCGCTTCTTTGAACAGTTGGCGGTCTTCTGCCTTCTCAATTGCCGGCAGTTTTGCCCCAATCAGTTCAACGCCGTACTTTTCGAGTACCCCACTCTTGGCTAAGTCTACTGCCAGATTCAGGGCCGTCTGACCACCCATGGTCGGCAGTAGGGCGTCGGGTCGCTCTTTTTCGATGACCTTCTCCACAATTTCCGGTGTTAGTGGCTCAATGTAGGTACGGTCAGCGGTTTCTGGATCGGTCATGATACTGGCGGGATTGGAGTTCACCAGTACTACTTCGTATCCTTCTTCCCGGAGGGCTTTGCAAGCTTGGGTGCCGGAATAGTCAAACTCACAGGCCTGTCCGATGATGATCGGGCCAGAACCCAAGAGGAGAATTTTGTGGAGGTCGTCGCGGCGGGGCATATTCGTTTGTCTATTCGCTGACAGTTATTGAGACCAGATTATTTTAAAGGTTCTTCTTCAATGATTGCCGTCTAATTTGTTTTAGTTTTATGACTTTAGCTCCTGCTTCGGAAGAACCACTGTTTTTGTTTCTCCCTCGGCTAAACTTTTAATTATACCAAGGGAGGAACTCAATTGCCCAGAAGTTTTAAGGTTCTACCCAGCGATCATCCGCCTTAATTAAATTAATCAGTTCCTCAACTCCTTGGCTTTCCGGCACTTTTTTGATTTCTTCTCGACCACGATACAGGGAGATATAACCAGGCTGCTTACCTACATAACCGTAGTCTGCATCTGCCATTTCTCCTGGTCCGTTAACAATGCAACCCATAACCGCTATGTCTAATCCGGTTAAGTGTTTTGTTGCTTCCCGGACTTCGTGGAGCACTTCTTCTAAGTTAAACAGCGTACGACCACAGGAAGGACAGGCGACGTATTCCACCATAGTCTTCCGCAGTCCTAAAGCTTGCAGAATGCTGTAGCAGACAGGAATTTCCTTTTCTGGTGCTTCTGTGAGCGAGACCCGAATGGTATCGCCAATACCTTCCGCCAAAAGGGTGCCAATGCCAGCGGTGGACTTAATGCGACCATACTCGCCATCACCAGCTTCTGTGACACCTAAATGCAGGGGGTAATCCATCCCTAATTCATCCATGCGCTTAGCCATCAGGCGATAAGCCGCCAACATCACGGGAACTCGTGAGGCTTTTAGGGAAATTACAATGTTGCGGAAGCTTAAGGATTCACAAATGCGAATGAATTCCAGGGCAGATTCTACCATACCTTCTGGTGTGTCACCGTAGGTAAAGAGCATCCGTTCAGCAAGGGAACCGTGATTGACACCAATTCGCATTGCCTTTCCCTGATCTCGCAGCGAAATGACTAAAGGTTCCAAGGTTTCGCGGATTTTTTTCCCGATTTCCTCAAATTCGGCTTGGGTGTATTCGTTGCGGTCAGATTTTGGCTTTTCAAAGACATACAATCCGGGATTAATCCGCACTTTATCGACATGTTTGGCAACTTCCAGGGCAATTTTCATGCCGTTGTGGTGGACATCAGCCACCAGGGGTACGGTTTGGTAAGTTGCAGCTAATTTTTCTTTAATTTCTGCCAAAGCTTTGGCGTGAGCCATGCTAGGCACAGTAACACGGACAATCTCGCAGCCAATCTCATGCAAACGACGAATCCCGGCAACGGAGCCAGCGATATCTAAGGTGTCTTCATTAATCATTGACTGTACCACCACGGGATGACCACCGCCGATGGTAACGTTGCCAACCTTCACTGGACGAGTTTTGCGCCGATGGATGGTGGTGTCAATTTCTGGTGGTTTGGGCGCAGTTTGAGGGGTCGGAAGAGTTTGCATATATATTGCTTGCTGGCTGATGTCTGTCTGTATAGATATGTTTCCTCATTCTCTCAGATTGTTACAGTGATGAAAATTCTCCACTGCAACCTGCAATCTGCCAACGGATATTTGTCTAACTCTACTGTCTAAATGCGATCGCATCTGAGCAAACTAAAGTGATACTACTTATGTATCTTCAGGAAAGTCAGGAATAATCCACTTTGGTGGTTCCGTGAGTTTCTTCATTCGCGCTCTCTCGGCAATTTCCAGCATTTTATCCAGGGAAGTCTCTCCTATGAAGTTAGACGCTTCGGCAGCATATTCTTTGTGGGGGCATTTGTCACCCAGAATGCAGCCGTTGACGCAGGCTTCAGCGCAGTTCACGTTTGTCTCCACAGTGTCCTCTCTCCTCTAATGTTCTCCATGACAAGCCAAGTGCTTTTCTTTGATTTTTGACGGAAGGCACTGATTATTGAAATCTTTCTTTACAAATTGTAAGACTAGCTAGCTAATTAAGCAGTATTTCACTGCTTAAGCTGTCACGCATTTAAGTAAATTAGCTATAAGTAGCGACCAAGATAGTCGCACGACAAGGATTTAGCAATCTATTGACAATAAAGTTTAACAGCTCACTAGCAAAAGAAGAGCTTACCTGTCTATGAGCGATATCACTTAGCTTCTAGATAATTCTCACCAGTAATCATCAGCTTCTATCACCTGTCACTCGAAAGAAATGGGAGATATTGATAGTATCGGCTCTTAAGTATCAATTGAGTTGTGATTGGAGGAACGCGCGATGCTCGAAAAACTACTACTGGCCATCACCGTAACCTTCTCGGTCTATATCTCTGCCGGGGTTAGTGAGACTAACCCAAATCCGATGTCTTCAGCAGTGCAATCGCCAGTTATTCCTGCTCAGGCTGTGAGTTCAGTGGCGATAAAAAGCAATAATTAACTGCACAAAAATTATGACACTTAGCACAGACTTATGGAACTCTAATCAAGATCTAGCACAAGTCTGTTTGCAACATCCTTTTGTACAAGGCATCGCTACTGGTAATCTTGAGAGTGCCAAGTTTTCCTACTACGTTGGTCAAGATGCTTTTTTCCTAGAAGCCTTTGCTCGTGCCTACAGTATTACCGCAGCTAAGGCTCCCGACTGGGAAGCTTTTAAGACATTTCATACCCTAGCAGCAGGCGTTTTGCAAGAACTAAAACTCCACAAAAGTTATGCCGCTAAATGGGGAGTAGACTTGCATCAAATAGAACCAGCATCAGCAACGCGTCGTTACACAGATTTCTTAATGGCAACTGCTTGGGGTAGCGATGTTGGTTTAATCACTGTGGCGATGACACCATGTATGCGTCTTTATCGCTTTTTGGGTCAACAACTAGGTGAGAATGGCATTCCGGAACACCAATATGCAGAGTGGATTCGCACCTATAGCGATCAAGAATTTGAGCAGTTGACTCAGCAACTAGAGAGTTTAATAGACAAGTACACTAACCTTACTGCATCTGTAAAATCCAGCTATCGCTATGCCCTGTTGTGTGAGCGAGACTTCTTTGAGACGGCGTGGACAACTAAGTTTTAAGCAAAACTACATAGGTAAATAAGTGGACAAAAATCAACCTACTGTCAAATATTTATTCTCATATTTAAAAAAATAAATGTTTGCTAGCTTCTACCTAAAGCTAAAATAGAGGACAATCTAGTAATCCTCGATTAATTGTGAGAACTGCATATTTTAGCTCTATGCATCTCTTGTTAATCGGTGGTTAATTTTCTCATTAATTATTGAGATACGAATACTATTTCCTAGTCTTCCTTATTGGAAAATCACATAGAATTGCTATAGTCTTTAATTATTTACTTAATTCGGTGATCATGGGGGCGATATGAAACTCGATCAATCGATTATCTTTAGGATTATTCTTATTGGATGTCTAACAAGGATATTTGCTTTAAGATCTACACAGGCAAATAATTTCCCAGACTGTGTGAGTAGAGGCGATTGCAATTGCCAAGACTTTGCCACTCAAGAGGATGCCCAACGAGTATTAGATGCCTTTGAGGGCGATCGCTATGACTTAGATCGAGATAACGACGGTATCGCCTGTGAGTCGGGATTTCCTCAATAGACCTCTTGCAAAAGTCTAATAATTCTCAAGGTCATGCTGAGCGGAATGCAGTGGAGTGAAGCATCTCGCGAGATGTTTCGCGTTGCTCAACATGACATTTAAGCATTTATGCAAGAGGTCTAATCTACTAGTCCAGAGACACCACCGCCACCGATTGCTAGTCCAGAGACACCACCGCCACCAATTGCTAGTCCAGAGACACCACCGCCACCAATTGCTAGTCCAGAGACACCACCGCCACCAATTGCTAGTCCAGAGACACCACCGCCACCAATTGCTAGTCCAGAGACACCACCGCCACCAATTGCGGATAGTTCGCCAGTTAGTGAATCTGCTGACTCGATTAAGGCCTTTTGGTAATAGATCCAATATGATAATTATGAGTCTTGGCAAAGACGCAGAAAGCTTAGTTCTACCCTTGCTAATCTGACTGAGTGTGTAAGCCCTGCTTTTTTAGCTTCTGATTGGGTAAAATCTGGTATTTTGTGGTGACACGACGGACAAAACTAGTAAATTTTTTGTTGGTAGATGTGGCGCAACAATCGATTTGAGTAGCAACGACAATTATTGATGGTGTTCATGGCAATTAATTCTGTTATTACATCAGTAAGCCGTTGCTCAATCCTGCAATCTTGTCGCGCAGTTATACGGCTTGTGTGTTGCTAATAGTTTTGAATAACTTTTACTGTTCTTTATTGCTAATCTTTTGAAGAGGTTGCGCCGACCACGTGACTTCCTAAGTCAACGTGGTCATTGTTCTATGATTGAGGTTTACTTGTGTCGGCTCTCTTTCCAGGGTTCACCATCAAAAGGCTGGATACCTGTCAATGGATAAGTATCATGATTGGGACTAAACAGTTCTAAAGCAGCTTCGGCGATATATTCTAAGGTTTTTTCTAAACCAAAGTTAATAGACATCGCTATATTCCTCTGTTGTGAAAGATGTTGTTACTTTAGGCTCCCCTTGTGTCAGTCTTGTATCAGAGTTGTGATAATTGTGTGTCGATAAGTTTTTTCAATAGCTCTCTTTTTTCCTGAACGTGGCTCGATACCCCTTGGCGAAAAATCTTTATCAGATTGCCATCTCTCTGCAATATGAGTGACACAAGGAGTTACTAAATTAAATAGTGTCAGCTCTAAGTAAGACATAATTGCAACACGGTGAGGTGCTAACAATGAAAACTGAACCTCGTGAGTTCAACAACAATCAAGGGGAATCGAGCGATACTTTCTTCAGTGCTTGGAACTCCAAAGCTAATAAATCTAAGCGTTCTACTTGGCAAAAGCCTGCTAGTTATCTGTCGCTAGTGTTACTAGGCGCTGGTATTGCCACTACAGGAACCTACCTAGCCTGGAATCCACAGTCTCCGTTATCGGCTCAAGCTATTGCTCAAACTTCTCAAGGGTCAAGCAACTCAGTACAGCCAAGGCCATTCCTAGAAGCTTTAGCGACTCAAGACCCCAACTTTATCAGTAATGTGGTGCAACAAGTCGGCCCAGCAGTAGTCAGGATTGATGCTTCTCGCACGGTGACAAGTAAAGTCCCAGATGCTTTCAATGATCCTTTCTTCCGGCAATTTTTTGGCTCGCAGCTTCCCACACAGCCCAGAGAGGAGATTGTGCGGGGGGTAGGTTCTGGCTTTATTGTCGGTGCTGACGGCCGCATTATTACCAATGCTCACGTTGTAGATGGTGCTGATACTGTGAAAGTAACCCTCAAGGATGGTCGCACCTTTGATGGTAAGGTTTTAGGGAAAGACCCAGTAACCGATGTGGCAGTGGTCAAAATTGAAGCCAATAATCTGCCAACTGTTACCTTGAGTGATTCTAATCAAATCCAGCCTGGAGAATGGGCGATCGCAATTGGCAATCCTTTGGGTTTAGACAATACAGTAACCTCTGGTATTATCAGTGCAACAGGGCGCTCTAGCTCTCAAGTGGGTGTTCCCGATAAAAGGGTGGACTTCATTCAAACCGACGCAGCGATTAACCCTGGCAACTCTGGTGGTCCTCTGTTGAATGAACGCGGGGAAGTAATTGGTATGAATACTGCGATCATTCAAGGAGCTCAGGGACTCGGTTTTGCAATCCCGATCAATAGTGTTCAACGAATTGCCGACCAGATTGTGGCTAATGGTAAAGTAGAACACCCCTATCTCGGCATTCAAATGGTGAAGCTCACACCTGAGATAAAACAAAGCCTCAACAATAACCCCAACAGTGGCTTGAGTGTAGACGAAGATCAGGGTATTTTAGTTGTTAAGGTAATGCCCAATTCTCCCGCTGCTGAGGCTGGTTTGCGAGCTGGGGATGTGATCCATACAATCAATAATCAGTCGGTTACAGATGCCAATCAAGTACAGGAAGCAGTAGAAAACAGTCGCGTTGGTAGTGAATTAAATGTCGGAGTGCGACGCAATGGACAAGATTTAAATATGGTGGCGCGCTCAAGTGCATTTCCTACCCAAAATCAGCAAGAATCTTAAGAAGCCTAAATTTATAGCAGTTTTCCAGTTATCTACCAAGGAAACTTTAGGGGCAAAAGGCTGTTTTCCTCTAAGGTTACCTGTATTTCGCTAAAAGGCAAGCTGCTATCAATTACTCACTGCCGAGAGTACGCTTAACCTTAGCCCTAATTCTCTGCCAAAGTCTTTGATCTTGTTGAGTTAGTAATTTGTCAGAGGGTAAGGGTTCATTGAGGTAGCGATAATGTTTCCAGATATCCCAGTAAGGACACCCAGGCTGAATGCGAATGCCTGCCCAGTGTAGATATTCTAAGGGTTGATTAACCTTGGGATCGATAATTTGACTTCCTTGTCTTTGGAAATGTTTGCTACCTGCCCAACTTCCCGGTGCTCCACCTGCTCTTCTGACAAGATTAAAGCGACGTGGTATGTGTTTGAGAATTGTATAGTTGATAATGGGTTGGTCTGAAGTTTTTTGGGAAAAGTCAAAATATTCGGGGTGAGACGCACACTCAGCAAAACTTTTGTATAAAGTTTCTTCAGAAATAAGTTGTTTTTTAGAACCCCAAAAGCCTCCGTTGAATATATCTCCAAGTTCATCTAGAGTAAAGACATTATCTTCGATAACTCTAGAGGTAAAAACATTAGTAATTCCTCCTTTGTGTTGATAGTCATAACAAATAAAATCGTAATTATTGAGATAATTAATCGTTGCGGCGATGGCGATTTGGTTAAAAACAACAATATCAGTATCAATGTAGATAAACTGCTCAAAGGGGCCAAACCAGCAGGCTTGTTTGCGAAATTGATTTGGTCTAGCAAAAAAGCCCTCGCCAAAAATTTCATATAACTGATGAGAGAGACGGTCGATAAATTGTAAGTCTTGGTAGATTTCTACTCCATAATAAGTTGTTGATATCTGGGCTACTGCTTGATAGTTATCATCGTAAGGAATTAAAATAATCGGGGTATCAGCATCATAGAGGCGGATGCTCTTAAGCAGAGCGATTGCTTGGTCAATTACCCGGTCATTAGCAGTAATATAAATGCCGCGACTCATGACTGATGTAATCCTAATTTGTGTAATACTCTTGTGAGCAGGCTAGGAGGAGCATTGTAGGGTTTTGGCTTACCCTGGAACTTAGGTTGCTTCTCTGGTTCTCGTAGATAGCGATAGTGTAAGAAAAGGTCACGATAAGGGAAACCAATATTTCTGCCTTGGCAAACTTCCTGAAAAATCAAGGAGTTTAAACCGATATAATGCAAATAAGTTAAGCGGTTACCTTTATCAAATAAAACATGATTACGGTTCTCAAAATGTGGAGAGGTTACAGAATTTCCGGTTCTCTGGTTTTCAGGTAAATTTAAAGCAAAGTTATAGACAGGAATACCAGACCGCATAATTAGATAGTTGAGAACCGACTGATTGGGAGCAGACATATACAAAATATCTGCTTCCCCCTGGTTTAAATGAGAAATTAGCAGTTCTCTTTGTTTTTCTGGCAATAAGCCTCGCTTAGCCCCATAGAAGCCAGCACAAAAAATTTCTGACTGAAGACGCGACTGCTCAAATATATCATTTAATTTAGAAGATTGAAGATTATAAATATGGCTGGGGTCTTTAAACTGGAAGTCATAGACAACAAAATCACTATTGTTGAGTTGTTTAAAAATAAACTCAAGGGAATTGAAAACTAGTACATCAGCATCAAAGTAGATAAACTTTTCAAAAGGGCTATCGGGATCGAAGGCACAGTAACGGCGATTCATTCCTAGGCGATATACTCCTTGAATTCCCCGCGCTTGCCAAGTTGTTAAAGCCGTTGGATGGGTTTGCCAAATTTGAGCAGAAAACTTTTCCCAACGAGCAAAGATGGCTGAATCTTCTAGAAGGGTGACATTGCTTCTAGTTGCAATTTCTTGGCGTATTTTTTCTAATTTATCATCATAGGCAATTACGCAAACTGGAATATTTTCAGTATTAATTTCTATACTATTGAGCAATGCTACGAGTTGGTCATAAACAACATCGTTAGCTACTGTGTAAATACCATTTGTCATATAATTTATCCAATTTTATCAACTAAATTAGATAAGAAATTTAATAAATTTAGCTTGTGTAATATTATCTGACGTGCTTCTGCGATCGCACTTTTAGCTTCGTGCCAAGCATCAGGTGTGGCAATCACCTCTTTAATATAAGCTAAACCCTTTTCATCCTGGCTTGGTAGTCTAATAAAGCTTCCTGGCGGCAATAATTGATCAGCAGCAGCACCGCCATAGTAAATTGGCAAACACCAGGCTAATAAGGCATCCCAAAGTTTTTCAGTAACATACCAATCACTTTGATGATAATTCTCAATCGCTAGATTATAGTAATAAGGAGCCATCGCATGCCATTTACTAGTAACTTGCCCGTAGCCACCAGCCCAGTCAGGTAAACCACGTCCATAAAGGTCGAATTCTAAGTTACCCTCCCTTAACAGTTTCAGGAAAGCTAAACGCTGACGATGATTAGCAGTGCGAGCAATTCCTGAGGTAATCCAACTGCAAAACCTCTGCTTTTCTGGTGGTTGCATCTCCTGCAAATCTCGGAATGAATTAGCAAGATACCAGATAGCAGGCATATAGTCAGGAATTGGAGCAAATTCATCGGGCCCAGAAACATAGCCACAGTATGCCTTAGCCTGTTGATATTGCTCAATTCTTTGTTGTTGTTTTTCCTCAAAAGGTGGCTCCCGCACCAGAAAAATTATGCGTTCTTGAGGGACTCCCCGCAATCTAAGTTTTATATCTATTTCTCTATTATCTGGTTGTTTTATCAGCTTATCTAATAAGTTTGAGAAGCGACTTTCGGGAGATTTTAAGCTAGGAAATTCATGAAAATTGTATAGCAGTAAAAAATCTGGCTGCGGGTTTGGTGCTAGCATTTGGATGTTGTGCCAAACTCCAAATGCATCTGGTGTTTGCTTCCAAAGCCAATCTAGGGGACTGGGATTTAGTCCTCCATAGCTACTCACCATACCCACAGTCTTTTTGCTCATTTATTCACTTCCTTGAGCATTCCTCAATGATTGATCAGAAAAATTAACCACAGATGCACAAGAAATCAAACATTACAGTTTTCACAATTCATCTAAGATTGCTATTGCTGACTATTTACAGTTAAGAGATGGGAGTATTGTTTGATGCTCTCAGTTGTCCACAGGCGGCGTCTTTTTCTAAGCCACGAGAACGACGCACACTAACAGCAATGTGTTGCTTTTCTAGGACATCAACAAAGTCTTGTATCCTGCTAGAAGTGGGACGTTGATAATCAACTTCGTTAATCGGGTTATAGGGAATCAAATTAACATGACTTTGAAAACCTCGCAGGTGTTCTGCCAACTCAGCAGCATGTTCTGGAAGGTCATTAAGTTCGGCTAAAAGGATATACTCAAAACTGACGCGACGACCTGTTAAATTAACGTATTCCCGACAATCTTCTAATAAAGCTTCTAAGGAGTAGTGCTTGGCACTAGGAATCAGTTGTTCCCGCAGTTGCTGATTTGAGGCATGAAGACTGACAGCAAAGGTAGCTTGTAGTTGATATTGAGCCAATTCGCGGATACGCTGGGGAATGCCCACAGTTGAGATAGTTTGCGATCGCATACCAATCCCCACATCCTGATTAATTGATTTGACAGCAGCAACCACAGTATCCAAATTGAGCAATGGCTCTCCCATACCCATGAATACTACATTGCTGACTCGCTGACCAAAGTCTTCCTGAACGGTGAGAACCTGATCAACAATTTCGTGACGTGCTAAGTTGCGCGTGAATCCACCCTTACCAGTGGCACAAAAGTCACAAGCCATGGGACACCCTACTTGCGAGGAGACGCAAACCGTGAGGCGTTTAGCAGTGGGAATGCCAACGGTTTCGATAATTTGACCATCTGCTAGTTGCAAGAGATACTTGACAGTACCATCTGGGGCTTCGAGGCGATAGTCTAGGTTAGAGCGACCAATCGGGACATCTTCTAGGGCTTCTCGCCACTTTTTCGGGAAAACCGAAATTTCACCTAAGCATCGCGCCCCTTGTTGATAAATCCAGCCGTGTAACTGACGCCCCCGATAAGCTGGTTGTCCCTGCTGTTGCACCCACGTGGTTAACTCCGTTACAGAAGCGCCCAACAGGGGAGGTATTGGGATTATTGATGATTTAGTTGTCGCTGTTGAGGAATTTGGCTTGAAAGAGGTTCCCGAAGAAATACTCTGTATAGGGGACATAATCAATTATTTAGAGGATGCTCTATTTGAATCGTAGTGCGACTCGCCTTTCCCTGCGAAAATCATCAGTTAGGTATCATATTTTTGGCGTTGCCTAGTTGCGCGATGATTAGGGATTTTCGGTGATTCCTTTCCCCCTTGTTTCCCTTGTCCTTGATTCATCCGCTGATTGTGGAACGCTATTTTTTGATCAAACTGATGTTGTACCGTGATTAGCAAAATTGTCCTGCAAAAAAGAAATTAGTAATGGCACACTACATCAAAGAAATTGAAGGAATCGGCTCAACCTATGCTAGCAAGTTAGCAGAAGTTGGCATTACCACCGTTGAGGCGCTCCGGGAAAAGGGTGCATCTCCAGAAAGTATACAGGAGCTAGTACAAGCCACAGAAATCGATGAGGCAAGAATTATTAAGTGGATCAACATGGCTAATCTCTTCCAAATTAATGGTGTGGGAGAGGAATATTCTGAACTACTGCTAGCTGCGGGAATAGAGTCAGTTGAGCAACTAAGTAATAGTGTGTCTGAACTACTCTACGCCAAAATGGTGGCTCTTAATGAGAACAAGCATCTAGTGCGGCAAACTCCAGGATTAAGCCAAGTAGAAGATTGGATTAATCAGTCAAAGGCGATGCAGGAGAACCCTCAACAAGATCTCTCAAACGAGACAGAATGGTCTGTAGAGTGGTCTGATTAGCTTTCAATTAAAAATTCGTCCTCCCCTGTCTTCCCTGTCTCTTACCGCGAAACGTCCTAGACAAGGGGGGTACAAGGGCAACCTAAAATTAAACAGAAGCTCCAATCGCCCTCTATAAAGAGAAAGAGAATTCGATGCTGCACGCAATGTCCTCTCTCATCCTGGCGTTTCAATTCGCTTCTCCAGGACCAATTCTGTTCCAACTCGGGCCTGTTGCCATTCGCTGGTATGGCCTTTTAATTGCCTCGGCAGTGTTAATCGGAGTCAGTCTTTCTATGTACCTGGCAAGGCGGCGTAACGTCAACCCAGATTTCTTGGCTGATTTGGCAATCTGGCTGGTACTGGCGGCAATTCCCTGTGCCAGAATTTACTATGTTTTGTTTCAGTGGGAAGAATATGCCCAGCGCCCTGAAGACATTATCGCTATTTGGAAAGGTGGCATTGCCATTCATGGTGCCATCTTAGGAGGGGTTTTGGCTGCCATAGTTTTTGCTCGCCTGAAAAACATATCTGTCTGGCTACTGGCAGACTTGGTAGCTCCTTCTCTAATTTTAGGTCAGGCAATTGGACGCTGGGGTAATTTCTTCAACTCTGAAGCCTTTGGGCGTCCTAGCAATTTACCCTGGAAACTCTACATCCCTTTACGGCAGCGCCCTCTAGAATATATTAATTTTGAGTACTTCCATCCCACCTTTCTTTACGAATCCCTGTGGAACTTGTTGGTTTTTGGGTTACTCGTAACTTTGTTCTTCCGTGATTTACGAGGTAAACCGCGTCTGAAGGTAGGAACGTTGGCTTTAGTTTACATGGTGGGTTATAGTGCTGGCCGAGTCTGGATTGAAGGATTCCGCACTGATAGCCTAATGCTAGGGCCATTACGCATCGCTCAAGTTGTCAGTTTAGTGGAGATAACTTTGGGAGTTGCTGGTTTAGTTTGGCTATATCTAGCTAATCGCTCCTTGCCAGATGTAGTCCCGGCTGAAAATCAGCGGTGGGATCGTATCTCTGCTTCCCAGAGGAACAATTAAAGAAAAGAAAAAGCCCCAGAGTTAAACTCTAGGGTTGAACCAGGGTGCATCTACCATTTCTTTATTCCTTGAACGCTCAGCTAATCCGGAAAAGTTTCCTTAATTGCTCCCATTCTTTGTCTATGTCTCACTCAGCTGAACTTACCCAAGTGGAAAATTCGCTCTCTCCCTTAGCTCCAGCAGTCTACATTATCGGTGCTGGCCCTGGAGATCCAGATTTGTTAACCGTTAAGGCATTAAAAATTCTTCAACAGGCAGATGTCATTGTCTTAGCTGATTCCCTCGTACCCCAGCAGATCTTGCAAGATATCCGTCTTGAGGCAGAAGTTGTTTGCACCAGCAACAAAACCCTAGAAGAGATTCTGCCACTGATGATTGACAGAGTGCGATCGCATCAGTCTGTGGTTCGCCTACATTCCGGGGATTTGAGCCTATACAGTGCGATTCATGAGCAAATGCAGGCACTGGCAGCAGCCGGGGTTCCTTTTGAAGTCATCCCAGGAATCAGTGCCTTTCAAGCAGCAGCAGCCAAACTCAAGGTTGAGCTCACAGTGCCGGGATTAGTACAAACAATTATCCTCACTCGTGTCAGTGGCCGCGCTTCTGCGGTGCCACCCTCGGAAGAATTGGCATCTTTAGCAGCACATCAAGCTAGTCTTTGCCTCTACCTGAGTGCTCTTCATGTGAGAGCAGCGCAAGAAAAACTCTTAGAACATTACCCTGCTGATACACCCGTAGCAGTCTGCTTCCGCATTGGTTGGCCTGATGAAAAAATCTGCTTGGTTCCCTTAGAACAAATGGCAGCAGTAACTCAAGAGGAGCGTCTACTGAGGACAACCCTGTATTTGATTAGTCCGGCGCTGAAAACAGCTTTGGTAAATGAGAGTACTAGTGCAGCCCGTTCACAACTCTACCACCCTGAGCACTCCCATTTGTTTCGTCCTTCTCGCTAGAAGGGAGACAAGGGGGGATTTCGAGTTGGGGAACCCTGCAAGATAGGAATGCGGTTGTCCACTACGACTCTTTAAGCTTCTAACCTGGGGTGAATCAAAGATTTCCATAAACATTGGTAAACTGATGCGGTAGGTAAGGAATTAGGGAGAGGCACCTTTGCTAGACGAACAAGCAAAAAAAACAATGTTGCGCAAGATTCCCCACGGTCTTTATATTTGTGGGGTGAAAGACGGTGAAGAAATGAACGGCTTCACTGTTAGTTGGTTAATGCAATCTTCTTTCAAGCCCCCACTGGTAATAAATTGCGTTAATAAAGAATCTGGCTCCCACGAAATTATTAAAAAGAGTGGGGTGTTTGCCGTCAGCTTTCTGGATAGTGGGCAAAAAGATACGGCCGCTAAATTTTTTAAGCCTCAGAGTCGTGTGGGCAATAAGTTTGCCGATGTGGAGTTTTACCAGGGAGAAGCTACGGGTTGTCCGATTATTACCGATTCTCTAGGCTACATAGAATGCAAGGTTGTGGGCACAGTCGCAGAAGGTGACCACACGATCTATGTTGGTGAAGTTATTAGCTCAGGTGTTCACCGTGATGGTCAGCAACTGATTCTAGAAGACACAGGCTGGCAATACGGCGGCTAGAGAGGTGCACGATATGTGGCAGGATCTGGCTAATTGCCAACTCGATTGCCAATCCCTGGCACCTACTCCCTAAAACCAAAATCTTTTGCAGTCAGTGGTGAGATTTTAGACTATAACTATGCCTCTAATTAAAGTGCAAACTTCGGTTGATGCTCCAGAGTCGGCGGCGGTTGAAGGGATGCTCAAAACTCTTTCAGCTAAGCTAGCGCAGCACCTAGGTAAGCCGGAATCCTATGTGATGACTGCCTTTGAGCCAGGTGTTGCTATGACCTTTGCTGGCACGCTGGATCCCGTCTGCTACGTGGAAGTGAAAAGCATTGGCAGTATGAACTCAGGGCAAACTAAAGCCATGAGTCAAGACTTTTGCCAAGTGATTCAGGAAAAGTTGGGTGTACCCGTTAATCGGACTTACATTGAGTTTGCTGATGCTAAAGGTGCGATGTGGGGCTGGAACAGCTCGACGTTTGGCTGATACCTTACGGTTGCTCAAATAAAATAGACCTCTTGTCTTCGCAGCTTAATCAGAGATGTGCGTAAACACTAGCCCCGAAATGGGGTTCTCTTGTCTTGTTGCAAGAGGTCTATTGCTGAAGGCCTAAGTCAACGGGCTGACTTCAATTTAATGTGTAGTTCACGGGCAAGAGGATTATTTTTATGGGGTGTTTCTCTAACCTCAAATAGACCAACAGTTCTCATTAAATTTCCCAGTTTCGAGTATCCATAATTTCTGGTATCAAATGAGGGAGAAAGCTTTGTAAGTTGTGCGCCTAGTGTTCCCAAGCTAGCCCATCCATCCTCACCTGCGATCGCTTGATAAGCATTTTTAAGTAGCTTAACTAATTGTTTATTCTTTTGTAGAATTTTAGACTCATCGGCTTTTTTGTCATCTACTAGACGATTAGTAGATAGATTAATTTCCTCGTCTTCTGGTTCTTCTAAAATTTCTGTATAAATAAACTTATCGCAAGCAACTACAAAAGATTCAGGAGTTTTTTGCTCGCCAAAGCCATAGACAACTAAGCCATCTTCTCGAATTCGCGAGGCTAAACGAGTAAAGTCACTATCACTGGATACAATACAAAATCCATCGAAATTTTCTGTATACAGTAAATCCATCGCATCAATAATTAATGCACTATCCGTTGCATTTTTGCCAGTTGTGTAATTAAACTGTTGAATTGGTTGTATGGCTAATTTATTCAGTTTCTCTTTCCAGCAATTCAATTGGTTCTTTGTCCAGTCTCCATAAATGCGTTTGACGTTAGCAGTTCCGTATTTAGCTATCTCTCTCAGTAAAAGCTCAATTAAATTAGGATTAGCATTATCAGCATCAATTAAAATTGCTAATTTTGTCGATTTATTGTTAGTGTTTACTCCCATTCGTCTTCTCGCACTCATCTTGAGCGGTCTTGTTCACAAGAGCTAACCCAAAATCACTACATGGTAAAGTTTTCCCTAAAATATTTCTTCTTGCGGCATCAACTCTTACCTGAGAAAAAATCTCCTCCAATCCTCTTGATAGCTGTAGTCTCTCGCTGTCAATCCCAAGCTGTATGACTGCCATAAAGCATACTGTCATATTCAAGGGAGTAGGACGTTTAATATTCAGCTCAGCAACGAGCAGGGTAAAAGTGCTTCAAAAGACTAGCTCCACTGATTCTAACTAAACAAGCGCTGCCTAGTACACAGTGTACTTACGGATTTTGGAAAACTTGTGAAAAAAAAAGAGAGCCACGAACGCGACTCTCTCGATCATCAGGGTGCATCTACTAGTTAAATTATACACACCGGGGTGGGGGGTGTCACCCACTAACGCAAAAAAATATTTGTGCAGTTCTTTAAGTTGACGCTCTTTGCCGGAAAAGAGTCTGGTACTTAGATATCTGCCGTATTTAGCAGCTTAGCTTTTGCAAGATGCTAAATACGGCAGATAACAAAGCTGAACAGCCGATTGTCATCCCGTGAAGACAGAAAGCTGTTTGCCCTTACTCCTGCTAAATTTGGGAAACTGCTAAAGTAGCAATGTAGTGCAAAGTCTCTTTTGACTGAGTTGACATAGGGTAAGGCACCACATTAATTAACTGGATGGAATGCCCCTCAACGTTTGCCACTGCCAAATCTTCCTGTCCGGCTTTCAGAGTCAGAGGAAAAACACCTAGACTTTGACCATCACTGATTACACTAATGGTGGCTGTGACCTGACCTGCCCAAATGCATTGCACATCAGAAGGACACCTGGAATCTTCTATATTTAATAATTTAATTTCCAGACTTGCTGGTTCTAGAAAGAGTGATTCATCAACCCTCAGAGGGAACTGATTACCACCCGTAGTAACTGGGTGTCCTGATTGAGAACAGCCTTGAACTTGAGCTTTTGCCATTGACTGACTAACCAGAATAGTCAGTAAAACCACAAAAATTCCATAAAATATTCTTTTAACTGTCGTCATTCAATTTTTCTAGATAGAGGATTAATTAACAGGTATTTCTACTCGCCTAGATGAGGAACAGTATCAGCTTTAATCGATAAATCCTCCAAAACTACTAAGGTCTTGGAGAAGTTATCGGCAAGTTGAATTATCCTTTATTTTCGCTTTTCGTATTTAGCCAGTTGGGCAACACAATCAACTAACGCTTTAAGCTGACCAGGAACACTAGACCGACTCAGGTGAAGCTGATGCGAGCGCCCTTGCGATTCAACCGTGATCGAGTAGAGTTCTTGATCGGGCATGGTCTGACTAATCGGCTGAGGCACATCAAAGAATGAAGACTGATTCACCAACGATTTTAGCCGATCAGCTTCGTCAGTGGCGATTTGCTCAGTATCAATCTCGATGGACTTGGCTAGTCCTGCAAAACCACCAGTCTGTCGAAATTTAATTTTCATGCTACCTTGCTCCAGCCAGCTACTGAGGGCAAATAGACTTGGGAGAGTAATTAGCTATCTCCTCAGTACAACGATAGCGATAAATTACTCAGTTGTGAATGATTCCAACTAAAAACTGGGCTAAGTGGGAATCTAGTTGCTTTTTGTTGAAAAAAGTTTTCCTTGCTAGAGGACTTTTACCTCTTTCCAAGCTTTAGTAACTGCCTGTTCTTCCAAACTACCAGAGCCAAATACCTCACGGGAAACTTCAATAGTCGCTCGGGCTGCTCGTGAAAAGTTGGCATCTTGACGGAGTTTATCAGATAAAGTGCGATACCAAATTAAGCCGGCTTTTTCCCAGGCCTTGCCACCAAGTTCCAGCGCCGCTAGATAGAAGGCATAATTGGGAATTCCTGAGTTAATATGAACACCACCGCCATCTTCCCAAGGTGGTAAAGTGCGATAATCATCCATCGTTGCTGGCTGCGGATCATCGCCGATTATCGGGTGATTTTTATAGGCTGTACCTGGTGCTTTCATGGAGCGTAGCGCGTATTGCTCCCCAACCAAAACGTTGGCTCCAATCAGCCAGTCGGCTTCCTTGGCTTCCTGGTTGAGTTTTTTCTGCTTGACTAAGGAACCGAACACGTCTGAAAATGACTCGTTGAGCGCCCCACTTTGATAGGAATAAACTAGATTTGCTTCAAACTGAGTTACGCCGTGGGTGAGTTCGTGGGCAATAATATCTAGATCAATGGTGAATCGACTAAAAAGCTCTCCATCTCCGTCACCGTAGACCATCTGCTCGCCATTCCAAAAGGCGTTGTTGAAATTTTTGCCGTAATGTACGGTTTGATCGATGATCATTCCAGCATCATCGATGGAATTGCGCCCGTACTCCTCCATGTAAAAATCCCAGGTTGCTCCTGCCGCGTCGTAAGCTTCGTCAACAGTCACATCTCCTGTGGGCGGATCATCTTCACCGCGAACTAACACTCCCGGTAGTGTTTCTCCCTGTTTGGCATCATAAACGTGGCGAATTTTTTCAAAAGAATGAGCATCAGTACCAGTAGCTAATATTTCCCACAGATACTTGGGTCGCTGTTGGATGATCGTTCGTTGGCTTCGGAAATAATAAGATTGTTTGAGGATTCTATATGCTTGATTGCGGAGTTGCTCACTTCCATTTTCTACCACCTTTTCTAGCATGTAGGGTGGGACTATACACAGTATCGGATTATGTGTATTACACATGGCAATTATCTCCTAGTTGTCAGGTCAATAAGTAAACTCCTCGGCAAGTTACACTTTTTGCTAAATCTAGAGCTAATAACTCATCAAAATAACTTGCTGTTAAGAGTATTTTTCTGATTACTTCTCGGCGTGATTTTCTCCCTGATGACAATTAGATCAAGTAGGTAGGTAAAAAACAAAAATAATTTGTAGTGGCGGGTGAGAAGCACAAGATGTTGCTGCTGCTAGTTTCTCACTGCCAAGCAGACCTTACCGGGTGACATTTTTTGACGTCTACCTACTTACTACTCCATGGGATAATGGTAGGTCAACTTGGTGAAATTTTATGTCTTAACTTTGCCCAATATTATTATACAAGTGCAATTCCCCAGGATTTCAATAAAAAATGTTGCACGGTTTTAACGATAATCCCTCTTGAGCCAACCTCAAACATTAATAACAAATTGTTAGTTATAGTCTTGATGAAAACTTCTGGGTTCTGGAGAAATATCTGTAGTGATTATGACTTTTCTTTCAAAAAAGAAAATCAATCTTTAGTTCTATAATTGAACAGTTCAATTATACCGATGTGCGTACGAGAAAACATTGCCAGTCCTTAACCGTCTTCTTGTCAGTGACTCTGGTCATAGTATTTTAGTTCTCCCTATCTGTCTACTTAGGGATGACCTAACTGCCCAAACTCTGTAATTATTACTTCTGAACCTCTATTTACCAGAAACTGGAACCGTGTCCCGAACAGTAACATTTTCAGGGTGGGAAAAATCTTGAACTTGACATCAGTTACGTCAGTTACATCTTGTAGAAACTCAATACGTGATGCCCTGCATCAGTGCCGCACTGGCACCCTGGCTTTACTGCAAGGAATCGATGATGCTACCTTCCGTAGACAGGCTCATTCAGAATTTAGCCCCGTAGGCTGGCACCTTGGTCACATTGCCTTTATAGAAAGCTATTGGATACTAGAGCGCTGTGCTGGTTTCAAGCCAATGTTTCCCAAATATCAGCAGCTATTTGCTGCTGATGGCTTACCCAAGTCAGAACGCCAGAATTTACCAGCAATAGCAAAAATTTGTGATTATCTCGACATTATCAGAACCGAGGTGCTGAGCTATCTAGAAACTGCTCCCCTAGATAAGCAAGAGCGTTTGTGGCGCTGGTTAATTCAGCATGAGAGCCAGCATAGCGAAACAATCGCCCTTGTCTTGCAGTTACAACGCTCACAAGAGTCAAGGTTGGGAAGCTTAAAAGTTGACAAGTTGAAGGTTGAAAATTCCCATGAGACTTGTCAGGAACAACCGGCCAAGCCGAAGCTAGCAGAAATGCTCAATATCCCAGCTGGGGAGTTTGAGATGGGGAACGCATCGATTGACGCCTTAGATAATGAAAGACCCTGCCGCCGTGTATATTTGGATACCTACTGGATTGACCGCTATCCGGTTACTTGTAGAGATTATCGGGCATTTATCTACGCGGGTGGTTACCAAAATGACGCCTGGTGGTCAGTAGCGGGCTACCAGTGGCTTCGAGATAATCCCGTTGCTCACCCTCTGTACTGGTCGGCTGACTCAACCTGGGACGACTATCCAGTCTGTGGCGTTAGCTGGTATGAGGCCGAAGCCTATGCGAAATTTGTCGGCAAGCGACTACCTACAGAGGCAGAATGGGAAAAAGCTGCTAGTTGGAATCCTGCCACTGGAAATCGTTGTACCTATCCCTGGGGAGAAGCACCACCTAATCAACAACGCTGTAATCATGACAATGTTGTGGGACAAACAACCCCAGTAAATGCTCACCCGGCAGGTCAAAGTGCTTATGGCTGCTACGATTTGCTGGGTAATGTTTGGGAGTGGACATCAAGCTGGTTTGACGACCACAAGGGATTTGTCAGCTACCCTTACCGGGGCTACTCTCAAGCTTATTTTGACGGGCAGCACCGAGTGCTTAAAGGTGGCAGTTGGGCAACTCGCCCCTGGGCAATGCGTTCTAGCTTTCGTAACTGGTATTATCCGGATATTCGCCAAATTTTGGCAGGTTTTCGCTGCGCTAAGTAGGTTGCTTAGCTGCGCTAAGTAGGTTGCTTAGATGAAAGAGGAGTTGTTCTAATTAGGCTACGTTTCCCAATAGGGTCACGACATCTCGTGATCCTATACTATGGCGTAAGAAGAACTAGACCACACTCAAATAATGCAGATGCCAACCTTTTCCTTCTACCACTAAAGCGGCGGCGTAGTCAGGTGCTGGTGTTAGCTGATACATAGACCAGCAAGAGGCAGCCTCTGGGTTTCCTTGAATACTCAGCAGCGTTGCTGGTTCTGTCGGATTTAAAGAGACTTCTACCTGTTCGAGTCCTGCTAAGCCATCGCCTGTAGCTTTCAGGTAGGCTTCCTTACGAGTCCAACCGTTGAAAAATGCCTCCTGCTTGAGTTCTGGAGGAAGAGAATTAATGACGGCATATTCACTGGCACAAAAGAAGCGTTTTGCCAGTTTTTCGGCGTCAGGCATCGCACGGAGGTGTTCGAGGTCAATTCCCAAACGCTGCCCCCGTGTGACGGCATACAGCGCTAGTCCGTTGGAGTGAGATAAGTTAAAACAGAGTCCTCCACTGTTGTCGGTGTTAGCTAATGATGGCTTGCCACGGGAGCTATAGGAAAACTGTAGCTGAGTTGGTTCTAAGTTTAAATAGCGACTCAGAATAGCGCGCAAGAATCCGCGACCAGCGATAAAATGCTTTCTGTGCTGCTCAAAGCGAAATCTATTAGCTCTTTGCTGTTCGTCTGCTGAGAGGGTTTTTGTCAGTTGCTCAATCTGTCCTGCACTTAAATCGAGTTCAGCGCGCCAGATATGGACATCAGCATACGACAGCGCTAAGTCTGCTGGTGGAGGGTGCCATAGATTATCTGGTACTCTCATAAGTTCCAATCGGTTTCTCCTTAGTCTTGCTGATTTATTGTGCCTGTTTATTATTAATCATCTAGGAGCAAATCCCGTCCCATGTGTCGTTTACTTGGCTACCTTGGCCGGACTATTCAACTTGACCAACTGTTGTATAAGCCGGAACATTCGCTGATTGTCCAGAGTTACCAACCACGGGAAATGACTTCTGGAGTAGTTAACGCTGATGGCTTAGGCCTTGGCTGGTATCATCACGCCCAGCATACTGAACCTTTTATCTACAAAAATATACTGCCGATTTGGAATGATACGAATCTTCCTGAATTGAGCCGTTATGTCGAGTCAGGGTGTGTATTAGCCTACGTCCGCAGTGCTACTGTTGGTCAGGGGTTGGATTTGAGCAACTCTCAGCCATTTCGAGAGGGACGCCTTTTATTTATTCACAACGGTTTTATCAAAAATTTCCGCAAGACACTGTATCGACCCATACGCGATCGCCTTTGTGATCATGTCTATCAGTCCCTCCAGGGCACGACTGATTCTGAACACATCTTTGCTTTGCTAGTTAATCAGTTGCAGGCAGTTCCAGAGCAACCCATAGAAATAGCGTTACACCAAACATTGCTCACTGTAACTGAATTAGCTCAGTCCCATCAAGTCAGTTTTTCTGCCAACGTAATCATTAGTGATGGAAACCGTCTCATTGCCAGTCGCTATGCTCACGGCACTGCTACTCCTACACTTTACTGGCTCCGAGATGACCCAGCTTACCCGGAAGGGGTAATTATTGCTTCGGAACCCCTATTTGCGGGTAACTGGAATAGTGTGCCAAACGGTAGCATTCTTTGTGTTGAAAAGAACCTGGAAGTGCAAACTAACCAAGTTTTGCCTATAGCAATTTTAGACTAATTTTGACTTCTCCCCCCTTGCAAGCGGGGGAGAAGTCGCCAAGAGAAAATAGTTAATTTAAAATTGAGAATAAGATTCTGTAACTTCAATTTAAGCTTAGTGTTCCACTGCTTTTAAGCTCAACAGGTAGCTCTGCATTCTTGATTCAAAGGATATCCTCGATTAGCCAGCTTATCTGAGATAAATATTCTCTCACTACTGTTTGTTACAAGATATAGTGGTTCCCAATTAGATGAGATAAACTGTTGCTGCATTTAAGAAGATTTGCTCAAAGGGACAGGAAACAGATAATAAGTAAACGGTAAACTTCAACAATTAACTTGTTTAGAGATCGAGAACTATTTTTGAAGTTTTAGGTCGGGAAACACAGATTAGTACAGACCCAGGATCGGGAGTACCTGTCGGAGGTTCTTCGTAAACAACTTCTCCTTCTTTAATTTGGCACATACAGGTTAAACAAATACCCGCTCGGCAACTGAAATCAGGGTTAATACCATTAGCTTCAGCAAATTCCAAGATGGTGCCATCTTCAGGATGCCAGTTTAAGGTTTTACCAGACTGAGCGAAAACAACTTCTGCTACCCCAACCTTCCCATTGTTTAAAGAAACCGAAGTACTCTCAGATGTCGCTTTCTTACCATTGCCAAAGGATTCAAAAAAGACGCGATTATTCGGAACTTTACTTTCTTGAAGTCCTACTCGCAAAGATTCCAAAAAAGAGGGAGAACCGCACAGAAAATATTCTGCATCCGTAGAACCGTAAATTTTTTCTGGTTTAGGTGCAACTAATTCTTGAATGAGAGCAGCATCAACATAACCAGTACTGTGATAGTAACCTTCATCTTCTGCTTCGGGACGACTGTAGCGAAAATGAATGTGTAGATTAGGATTGTACTTTGCTAAGGCCATTACCTCATCTCGAAAGGCATGGTAAGGGCCATTTCTAGCACCATGTAAAAACCAGATGTGCTTATTTGGGTTGAGGCGACTACAAGCTTTTGCCATGGCAATCATGGGCGTAATGCCAACACCGTTACTGACAAGTACCGCAGGTAAAGGCTTGCTAAGTGTAATGAAAAACTTACCATTTGGAGGCTTAGCCGAAATTATCGACCCTTCTTGAACCTGGTCATGCATAAAGTTAGAAACAATACCAGGTGGAACATTTAACCCCTGAGGAGAACTTTCACGTTTAATAGAGAGACGATAGTATACACAAGGGGCTGTGTAGTCGGAAAGTGAGTAGGTGCGAATCACAGGTCTAGCCTGTCCGGGAATATTCAGTTTAATGGTTAAAAATTGACCCGGTTGAAAGTAAGGAAGTGTCTCCTGATCCTCTGGTTTAAGGTAAAAGGAGGTGATTTCTTGGCTTTCTTTGACCTTACGAACGATGACAAAATTGCGCCAATCTTGCCAAGCTTTGCCTTCATTAGCAGTCTGTTGACTACAATCTGGAGCAGATTCTTTTTTACTTTCTTTACTAGTACCGTAGATCACGCTTAGTAAGGCACCGCAAGCAGCACTGAGCAGTGAGCTATACACACCGAACTTATGTGCCGACTCATCTCTCGGCTTGGTAATTCCAATTGCCAGAGCGACAATTATTGTAACTATCGAAGATGCAGTTAGTGCTGCCGTAGTACTTCTGAGGAAAGGATTTTCAATTTTTCTCAGACTTGCAAACATGGGCAGTTTTTCACTCCCAAAGTCAATGTTTTTTAAGGATTAAAAATTTATCCGCAATCAATGTGTTGTAATCAATTTCTATTGTTATCGGCAGGCAAATTATTTAAGCTAAGTCAATTGTCTATTTTGTCCGTTTGGCGATAGAGAGTCGTCCTTTACAGTGCCCATGATTAGCATGAGCCGCTCCTGCACTGATGACTCATTCAGCTGACAAAAGGCAAACTAAATTAGAACCAGCCTTGGTTGATCTGTTACCAGAATTTCGCAAAACTAGAGACTGCCAGCAGGATTACCTTCTTGCAGCTTGGCATAGCCAATAGTTGCATTTGCCATCCGACACCAGATGACAACCGACTTAAAATTAGCCAGATTGATCGCATCAGGAATGGGATAGCGTTGTGCACCCTTAACTTTTTCTAGACGGCCTAAATTAACATAACCGCCAAAATTGGCATAAGTTTTCGGGGGCGTGGCATTTGGTTCGAGTAGGACGTGCAAATCAGGAGCCATATCTGTTGTGCTAAAGGCTGCATCGAGTTCTAAGTACCTTTGTCCGTCTTCAACAACAACACGAGCAACACCCGTTGTTGGTGCTTCTGCTGCGACAAACGTTCCTGACAGAAGAGCCGTGGGTTGCGCCGATACAACTGTTTTTTGAATGCCGTTTGAGTCAAAGATGGGAGCTGCAACCGCACTGATTACCCTACCTGAGATGGCGACCAAGCAGGCTGAAATGAGTCCGAGTTGGACTAACTGGTGATATTTCATCATTTCTTGATAAAGGAATATAGAGTTGGGGCGATGCAAGTTTTGTTTTTTTTGCACTTAATGAAGTGCCCAAGAATCTCGAAGCAATATTAAGGGATAATCACGAAACTTAAAGTGGCAAGCTTTACTAAACTCACTTGATTATAATCAAGCAGGTGATGAATCGTGCAAAGTAATGACTCCCTTGCAACGAGCAATTGTTCCCTCTTGTTCTAGTCGTGTTAAGGCTCGTGAGAGGGTTTCTGGTGTAAAACCTAACTCCGCGGCAATCTCTTTGAGGGGTCGATCAAAATTCACCATCTGAGAATTGTTGCTTTGGGTAAAGTAATGCAGATACTTAAGTAATCGCTGATCAGCAACCTGAATTTCCCGCAATTCCAGGTAAATTTTCAGGGATTTAATTTTTTTCCCTAGCATCATCAAAAACTTTTCTGTCAGCTCAGGATTATCCTGTAATGTTGATAGCAGAGAGGATTTTGGGTAAGCTATGACCTCTGAAGCCACTTCAGCAATCGCTGTACAGCCGTAAACCTCGTCAAGCAAAGCTGTTTCAGCAATACTTTCACCAGCTCTAGCCACCCCGAAGCTTACTAGTCGGCTGTTACTGGTGTAACGAACGATTTTCAATCTTCCAGTTTCAACAACGAAGATAGCCCGTGCTAAATCACCCTGATGAAAGAGTCGCTGTCCAGCTACAAGATTTCGTTTGGTAGTCACTTGGCTTAGGGTACAGGGAAGACTATCTAGTGTTGAAAAATCCATCCTCGTGTTCAACAATCCATCCATTTTCCCAAGTTCTGCTGCTGAAAATTTTGGAGGGCAGTGGCAGTGATACCCTCTAAAGTAAGACTAGATCAACACCTTCGTTGAGCAAGCGCTTCAGCTGCTGCCAGAGAGTAACGCTGGTATAACGTAATGTCCGGGTAGGTTGCTTTGCCAGTTGTCTGACCCTTTCCCAGACACGAGCTATGGCTACTTTTAAATCCATCGCTTTTGCTTCCAGTGTGGTGGCATGAGTTGTTCTATAAGTAATCGTTACTGATTTCCCAAAAACTGAGAAGACAGCAAAAAAGAATATAATTTATTCCAAATCAGAATAAATATAGCAACCATGGATCGCATTGCCTGCATGAAAAGTTTTGTGCGAACGGTTGAGACGGGTAGCTTTTCGGCTGTGGCAAGGGAACTGGAAACAACGCAACCAACGATAAGTAAGCAAATTGCTGCCTTAGAGGAATACCTAGACGTACAATTGCTCACTCGTTCAACAAGAAGCCTGAATCTGACTGATGACGGGGAACATTTCTATGATCACTGTCAACGAGTTCTGGAGGCTGTAGCCGAAGCAGAAGCTAGTGTGGGACGACGAAAAAGGCCTTCGGGTCTATTGCGTGTGAGCTGTCCTGTTTCTTTTGGACAGTTCCAAATTATGCCGCGTCTGAAGGCATTTATTGACGCTTACCCAGAGATCAAGATTGATTTGATGATGAAGGATTGCTTTGTTGATCTGGTGGAGGAGGGTGTGGATTTGGCGATTAGAATAGGTCAAGCGAAAGATACTTCCCTGATTTCCCACCAGATTGGCACAACTAGACGCGTGACTGTTGCCTCTAAAGCGTATTTTCAACAAGCTGGGGAACCCCAAAAACCCGAAGACCTTACTGAACAAAACTGCATTGTTTACACTCCCCTTTCAACTGGCAACGAATGGCACTTTCAAGCCCGAAATGGACTTGCGAAAATTAAGGTAACAGGAAATTTTAAAACAGATAGTTCTGTGGCTATCCGACAGGCGGTTTTGTCTGGTATAGGTATCGCGGTTGCACCAGTTTGGTTATTCAGTGATGAATTTCATCGGGGAACACTTCAGGTGGTTCTTCAAGAATATCAGCCAACACCTTTACCGATTTGTGCTGTTTATAAAAGAAGCCGCTTTCAGTCAGCCAAGGTTAGCTGCTTCATTGATTTTTTAGCTGACGAGTTTCGAGTCGATCCTTGGGTATCTGATTTTGGTCAATCTTGTTAATTGCTTGAAGTGGATCTAGATTTTTATTTACTTCACCAATTATCGCATATCTAGTGTTACCCCTGGTAGCCTTATACCAAGTGGATTTAAGCTTAAACTTTTGACCGAAGACTTACAAGAGTTTGAAAAAAAATCAAGATTTAGCTGTCACTGCTGTCGAGCTACTTTACGTCGAGGTATCCTTAGAAACTGGAGAAGGATTAGTCTGGAAAATTAAGCCAAATCCAGAAAACTACGACCGGGAAATTTTACGTTTTTAAACGGATTTTCTTTGATGGTTGCAATTAAGCTTTGAGCAGGTGTTTAACGGCGTCAATGAATTCTTCCTGATCAACAGGCTTACTCAGATAAGCATCAGCTCCCTGTGTCAGACCCCAAAATTTATCCATCTTTCCTCCTTTGGTAGAGCAAATAATTATAGGAATACTACTGGTGTGGGCCTGGGCCTTGAGTTCGCGGCAGATCTCAAAACCACTACGGTCTGGTAGTACAACGTCTAGGATTATTACATCTAGTTGATGGCGACTTACTGTTACCATAGCTTCTGTGGCACTGCTGGCAGTCAAGACCTGAAAACCTGCCTGCTGCAAATACTTGGCAAGGATTACTTGCTCAGTTAAAGAATCTTCTACGATAAGAACAGTGTTCACAATATTTTTTCCTTAACAGATAATTTAAATGAGTGTGGTTAATTGGTGAGGGATGCTCAATTTAAGAAATAATGAACACTCCAACCATAACAAAAAATAACAAACTCCTCTCGCTTTTCCCTGAGTCAGGCGTTGCAGAAATAAACCGCAATTCGCCGCAGAGTAAGCAGTTATTTATGAAGTAAAGATTAAGTTATGGGAGCAGTAGGGTAATTTAATGCGTAATGTTGCGGTCTATTACCAATTAGAGGATCTCTGCACAGTAACCCATCAGTTTTTACTGATGGGTTAGACTCAATTTAAGCAAAACTCTGCCGTAAAGCTGTCGATATAGTTGAGTTTTTCGGACGCGCTACGTGAACGACAACCCATAGCATCTCGAAAAGAAGGCTACACGCACCCTATCCGACTCAAGATTCACTCGATAAGTCAGCGTTTTCTGAAAGTGGAGTGTATGGGTTGCAGGGTGTGGTGTGCATGGTTATGCTTAGAACTCCCCGGCTAGCACTAGGTTGAGACTCTTCCCTCAAAAATCAGAAGGGAGTCAATTCCGGTGATTTTTTTTACAAAAAGTTATGCAGCCTACCTTCAGTCTCATTTAAATGGAAGACTAGCCACCGTAAATACACTGGTTTTTCGGTAAACTATTCTTTCTATATCAGTAGTTTCACTGTTGATTTACTGTTAAACTACGGTGATATTACCTCTTCCTTAGCTATTTTTGCCTCCAATGTCAGGATATGCTATGATTTTGAGCAACCTAGCCTAGCTAACTGACAAAAGCCTCAGGAAATTTACTGATTTTTGGAAATTTTGGTAAAGTTAGAGGTTTCCAATTTAAAGTTTCGGTAAAGTTAGCAGTTATAGCTAGACAAACACCCTGAAATTCGTGTTATTTTCTTAGGTAAGAGAAAATTTTGAATCAGGGTGCATTTGTATTAAGTTCAGAGACCAGACAAGAGTAAGATGTAGGGACAAAGTCTAGTAACCTACTGTAATTTATCTTGGATGAAGTTTCAATTCATAAAATGCTTCTCATTCAGATAACAGATCGAGACGCTACTTTTCTCTAGAAGCATTTTCTAAAATCAGGAGAATCGAATGATCAAACCCTATAGGCGACTCGAAGAGAGTTTTTTTTCTACGCAAATCTCTAGTCGTACAATCGGTTTAAATTGATATTAGCCATCTGCATAGCGTAAAGCACTAGCAATTTTTAGAGTTGGGCTGAAAATATGGAGCCACTACCCTTGAGAATTGCTCGATGATTAGTCCACAAGAAATGCGGTTAGTATTTCTCACCAAGGGCTACGGGCAGAAAGTTAACTCATTACACAGCGCAATTGTTGCAGTATTTGCCAACTAGTAATCATCCCTAACTGATTGCCAATAATTCATAGCAAGCTCATTACAGGCATCAAGACAAAAGCTGCCTCATGACAAAGCTTTACATAAGCCTCAACATTAGTATATTCTTTGTTGAGAGAATAAAAAACAGCTAGCCCTGAACTTGAGATTGTAGTAGTATCTCCTACTAAGTCTGAACTTGAGGTTGTAATGCGGTGCCCTAATTTATATGAGGCAAACCTACTTTTGGAAGAGCTGCCAAGGCGAAATAGAAAGCCCTTCCTCTGGGTGGCTATAACAACTTTGGTTGAAGTAGGCAGGTAATGTCAATTTCCTGGTCAAACAGTAAGCTGCGCAGGTGATTAACAAGCTAGAAAACAGCTTTCTTTGTTCTGCTTTCCCTTGTTGCTAACTACTTCTGGTAAACAGATTAGAGGATTGAATTTTAATGCCTACAGAAGCACAATTATTGCATGAAACTAGCTTTTCACGCAACCTAGACCTGATTAACCATGGGGAGCAAACAACTGGTGCGACTATCTGGTTAACTGGTCTGAGTGGGGGAGGTAAAACCACCATCAGTCGATTTGTCGAGCAGGAGTTGCGCTCGCAAGGATACCAAGTTGCCGTGCTCGACGGTGACGTGGTGCGTCAAAACCTAACTAAGGGTTTAGGTTTTAGTAAACAAGACCGGTACGAAAATATCCGTCGCATTGGCTTTGTTGCCGATCTCCTCAGCCGGAATGGTGTCGTTACAATAGTTTCAGCCATCTCACCCTACCGCGAACTTCGCGAAGAAATGCGACAGCGCATTGACAATTTTGTTGAAGTATACGTTAACGCACCACTAGAAGTTTGCGAGCAGCGAGACGTTAAGGGGCTATACAAAAAGGTACGATCTGGTGAGATTAGACACTTCACTGGTATAGATGACCCCTACGAACCGCCTCTTAACCCCGCAGTCGAATGCAGAACCGATCAGGAATCCATTTTTGAGAGTGCTAATAAAGTTTTAGCAAAGCTTAGGGAATTAGGCTATGTTCAAACTCAAAATAATTCCAGATGTCTTCCCTTCCATCTTTCGATGTGTGTCAACGATCTTGAGTCAACTAGACACTTTTATAAGAACATTATTGGTGTTGAAGAACGCCGAGCTTCCCAGTCATCAGTTCATTTCAATTTTTATGGTTGTCAACTTACCTTCCATGAAATGAAGGGATACAGCGCTAAGAGTGTTCAAAAAAAAGTTGAGGCTGAAGATGTGCCAGTTCCACACTTTGGAGCCGCCTTAACTTTTGGAGAATTTGAAAATACCAAAGAGCGCTTGATTGCTCATGGAATCAAGTTTATTAAACAACCGCACTTGCGATTTATTGGTAAGGGTCACGAACAATACGTAATGTTCATTAAAGATCCTTCAGGTCATGGAATAGAAATAAAGTCTTTTACCAAAGTATCTGTCGGAACCTGGGCTTGATTAAGACAAAATTTATCTAGCTCTGGCTTTCTCATCAATCCATTTACAAGACTACCTTAGAACATTACAAATGGCATTACCAACAATTAGATTGTTCATTTCTCCTTGTAGAAGTGGCAGTACAGCCTTTATGCAGTCCATGAATCAAAGCCCTCATGTACACTGCTTCTACCAACCAATGAAGGAAGGTATTCGGGAAGGAGAAAAAAAGCCAGACTACAGTATTTTTGATGGCTCTCATCCTGCTTTTACCAAACACTCAGCAGAAATCTTTTTCATCAAAGAAGTGCTGGGTCATGCCTACCAAGAAGAATGCTCCTTTGAATTATTTCCTAATCAAGAGGCAATTAAGTATTCCAGACCTCTCTTTCTTTTACGAGATCCCGTAGGAACCTGGAGTTCTTGGAAAAAATGTAAAGCTGCTGGTAAAGAGGGCTGGGAAGGTATCTGTGATTTGAACCTATTTAAGATTGCCTATCAGCATACTTACGATACTTTCATCAACGCTAAGCCTATTTCGGATCAAGTTACTTGTTTGACTAGAGAGCATTTACTTAAAGAGCCGCGACATGTATTTCAATTGATTTGTCGTCGTTGGGACATTCCTTTTACTGACAACATGATTAATTGGAGCAAGCCCTTTGATGTCAATAGTTTCAGTTGTGGAGAAAAGCAAAGAGAAACATCTAACGGCACGCAATACGACCATCGAGAAACCTTCAACAGAATACAACATCAGGATGTTAAACAGTCTATGGCTTTTTATGCTGTTGAAAACAATAAAGACAGATGGCAAGAATCATTGGTAACGCTGGAAGAACGGGAAGAAATTGAAGCTAGTTTAAGACCTTTGCATGACAAGTTTGCTGCCTGGAGTGAAGAGTATTATCCCCTAGAAACAAGTCTTCAGAGCGCTTAAAAGGTCAAAACACATTACATGAATTCACAGCAGAAAATAAGTTATTCTCCTCTGAGTGCTCTGATCATCATATTTGCCAAAGTGGGAGCAATGGCTTTTGGTGGAGCTGTATCTGCCTACCTTTTGCACCATCTGTTGAAGCATGGCATGTTAACAGAAAAGGAGTACCTGGAAGTCCTTAACTGGTGTCAGTCGTTGCCTGGTCCACTGGCAACCAATCTCTCAGCTTATTTGGGGTGGCACTTCAACGGAGCTTGGGGTGCATTCCTTGCTACGGTTGCTCTGCTGCTGCCGGGTGCTTCAGTAATAATGTTGGTATCTCAGGTCATCTCTGAGGCACCTGAGCAGCAAGTATTTCAAGGGATACTTTCTTCAGTAGCAGCAGCCGCAGTTGGACTCATTGCGGGGATGACATGGCTGTTGGCAAGGCGTTTAGATGATCGCAGTTGGTTACTAGTTGCAGCTATTATCTTTGTCCTGGTGGGTATTTTAAAGATAGCTGTACCTTTGGCTATTCTTTTCGTTGCGCCTCTCCTCTGGTGGTTGGTCAAAAAGAAAGGAGAAGACAATGAAAGTTCTACTTGATCTATTTTTTACCTTTGCTTACCTAGATCTGATTAGCATCGGTGGAGCACTAGCAATGGTTCCAGAGATGGAACGCCAAGTTGTTACTGTCCACGCTTGGATGAGTCATCAGGGGTTTGTTGACGCTATTGCCCTAGGTCTACTTGTACCAGGGCCAAATATGCTTCATGTACTTTACATCGGTAATCAGGTGGCTGGTTTCCTGGGAGCACTGGCTGCTGGTCTAGGCATGTTTGGCCCCACATCCTTTTTGCTCGCTGGTGTAGCGAGTTTTGCGGCAAGACCACGTCCTCCCCTGTGGATCAAACACTTTCATACTGCTTGTGGTCCTGTAACCATAGGTTTGATGACTGCTGCTGCTTGGAGTCTGGGACAGAACATGGCAGGGGATGTTTTTAGCATTGTTATCTGCTGTTTAGCGGCGCTATTAACTGCTCGGCGCTTACTTGACCCAGCTGGAGTGGTTTTGTTGGCGGCTGTGTTGGGCGCTATACGGACTATTTTTTAAGCTTGATTGTACTTAAGAGTTAAGCGCATTCCCAAACTAGACTCAGCTATGCCATTGAAGATTAATGCGATCGCAGCTAGTCTAGCATGTGATCTCACAAACCTAGCCGACAATTAAATTACGTTGAGCAGCAATTACTTTTATTCTAAGATTACTATGGAGTGTGTTTATCGAGTTGAACTGTCTTGCTCTTAAGCTACTACTATATATTTACAGACACATAAGTTACCACGAATATCCAAGATACTGCTGCATTTACAGATTCTCTTGTTGTCAGAATCTAACTTAGGAGAACACCTACAGGTGCAGTTATACATTATGAGATATGGATCAATTTAAAACCAAACTTAGATCTGCTTGATTTTCAATTGTAATTTGAGGGAGGCTGGTAATAGTCTCCCAGAAGTTTCTATAGATAGTATCAACTTTGCTCAGGGAGAACGTCAAAAGCCCAGTTACGTGCTACTGTGAGCTCAAATTTGGCATCGGCAGAAAGAGCTACCTCCTCTGATTTGTAGTACTGCAAAGCCCATTCTTTAAGTTCCTTGATGGCAACTGAGAAGATATCTTCAGGAATCTGCCAAGAAGAGCTATGCATTTTTTCTTCGTAGATGGTGAGCAATTCGCCAACAGTGCGCTCGCTCTGCCACTGAGCAGCAGTTACTGTTTCCAATATTGCTCCTTGCTCAATTAGTGCCTCCATGACTTTTTCTTTGGCCGCACCATACTCAGTAAGTTGAAATCCGTGTTTAGCAAGTATCATTTGCCATTCTCGGTCAAATTCCTTGTGATTACGGAGACCTGCATAGTTATAGCAATATAGAAAAACACCGTTTGGTTTCAACACTCGGTGTATTTCTGCAAGAGCCTCTCGCCAAGCAGGAATTAAATGTAGCAGATGTGCCGCCAGCGCCACATCAAAAGATTGACTACTAAAAGGAAGAGATGTCGCATCAGCCTGGAGCAGAGTAAGCTGGTTAGGTTCGCCTTGCAACTGCTGGCGAAGCTGATTCATCATCTTTTCAGAAATGTCAACACCTGTGTAAGAGTAACCCCTTAGCACGATTGGTATGGCAATTCGCCCCGTACCAATGCCCGGTTCAAAAAACTTAGTGTCTGGTGTAGCTGAGACAATACTAAGTATACAGTCTGCTATTTGCTCAGATACCTGTGGTGGCAGTCCTCTAGTAGCATCGTAGATGCCAGCTACTCGGTCAAAAGAAATACTCAAAACTATCTATCCATTAGTAGCTTCCTTGAAAGCTTACCATCTATATAAGAGTTTAGATAAAGGCTCGACAGAGCCAGACAAGATGATAAAGCTTTGCTATTCACAGAACTAAGTTTTGGTCAACCTAAGCGGATTAGAATACTTTGGAGAGTGACCAAAAAGCTCAGAGGCCAGAAAAAGCTACAAAGTTTAAACTTTGTAGCTTTTTCTGTACCTACTGGCGAGGAGTAAAGCAGAGCTTGTTGTTTATTTATCGCCATGGCCAACACTGTGACACCAGCATTTTAAACAACCTGGCTGTAGTCGAACCCAGTTGGCAGCCTGGGCAATGCTTAGGCTATGATGGATTGGCATATAAAGGGAAAAATCTGAATTGCCCTTGACCAACGAAACATCTCAGGGCATGCATCTGTCTACTATAGGAAAGCATCACCTAGAGTAGACAGTGGAAGTAAAAACCGCTACTGAGGCAGTTTTTTTTGACTAATTTGCGATAAATTAGTGGATTTGCTGTGAAAGCAACTCCCTCCCATCAAGTCTGACTGGCTGCCTCACAGATAAATCAGGATCTACCATCTCCTTTCGAGCAAAGGGGATTTATTCCGTTGCGTTTGTTGCTGACTCATCAAGCAACAGCACAGTTTTACCACCAAGAAATTATATCAATTAGTGTGAGGACGAATCAAGATAATGTCTAGAGTTTTGTGGAATTGTTTGCTAGCGATTCCAGCCATTTTAAGTGCTAATTTGCTTCTGTCCTGGGCGGCAAGCGCTACTGAAGTTCCACCGCAAATTGAGCATGAGCAGGCGCAATTAGAAGTGTTGGACGTTTCAGTTGTTATCCCAACTGCCGTAGCTAAAAACACTCAAGTTCAATGGGGTCAATCAGTGGCTCAAGCAGAAGCCCCTGCGGAACTAAGCAATCCAACTCCAGCATGGCCAGTGGCCGATGAAACAACGGCTGATGCCACTGAAGTTTTAGAACAAATCAATCACTACAGTCAAGTAGCTCAAGCAGAATCCCCTGCGGAACTAAGCAATCCAACTCCAGCATGGCCCGTGACCGGTGAGATAACTGCTGATGCCACTGAAGTTTTAGAACAAATCAACCGCTATGGTAACGAAGGCAACAGTAACTCTCTTGAGCAAGTCACTAGTGTCTCTCAACTAAAAGATGTTTCACCAGGAGATTGGGCTTATGAAGCACTACGTAGTTTAGTTGAACGTTACAACTGTATTGCTGGTTATCCCGACGGCACCTATCGCGGCAACAGTCCTTTGAGCCGTTTTGAATTTGCTGCTGGTTTAAATTCCTGCTTGAACCAGATTGAGCGCTTGATTGGAGACATGGATGCACAGGTCACCCGCGATGATCTAGAGACGTTACAGCGATTAGTCGCGGAATTTCAAACAGAATTGACCACGATTGGTGCGCGGGTCGATAAATTGGAAGGTCGGGTAGCTTCCTTAGAAGACAATCAGTTTTCTACCACTACCAAGTTAAGCGGGGAGGTTATCTGGGGTATCAGTGATTCCTTTGGCGGCGACAACTTGGTTGAAGACAATACTGTCTTTCAACATCGTACACGTCTCAATTTTGATACCAGCTTCACGGGTCGCGATCGCTTGCGTACCCGTCTTCAGATTAGCAATGCTCCGATACTAACCACTCCTGGGAGTGTTACTAACGAAGGTCGATTAGCTTTTAGCGGATCTACCAACAACAGTGTCGTTCTCCATGATTTGTCCTATCGCTTTCCTCTGAGTGACACAGCGAGAGCCACAATCTATGCTAATGCTGGTCTATTTAATACCTTGACTCCTACTCTTAACCCCCTTGACTCTGCCGGTGCTGGTTCGATATCCCGCTTTGGGCTACGTAACCCGATTTATAATATAGGCGGTTCGATAAACAATGCTGGAGCAGGAGTTTCCCTAGGTCACAACACTCCCCTGCGATTGGACGTTGGTTACTTAGCCAGTACACCTGCTGATTCTGGTGAGGATGCTGGATTGTTCAATGGTAGTTACAGTGCCATTGGTCAGGTCACTTTCCAACCAAGCAAAGAATTTGCCCTAGCGGCCACTTATATCCATGCCTACAACACCAATCCTCTCGGTGAGGGTGGTAGCCTTGGCCACAATACAGGTAGTTTGGCTTCTCAGATACGCACGAACCGTCCCGTTGTTTCTAACTCCTACGGTCTTGAAGCTTCCTTAGCCTTCAGCCCCCAAGTAGTTCTGAGTGGCTGGGCTGGTTACACGGATGCCACTGTAATTGGGCGTGGTCAAGCTGATGTCTGGAATTATGCGGCGACGCTGGCCATCAATGATTTTGGTAAGGAAGGAAACACTCTGGGTTTCGTGGTGGGTATGGAACCAAGACTGACAGGTACTACTAACGCCAATGTGGCTAGTCTGATCGGTGGTCTTGAAGCTGGTCGTCGCCGTGATCCTGACATCGGCCTACACATCGAAGGCTTCTACAAGTTTGCCCTGAACAATAATATTTCCATCACTCCTGGTGTTATCTGGCTAACCGCACCTGGTCACAATGAGAATAACGACGACATCTTTATTGGTACACTTAGAACCACTTTTACTTTTTAATTTACTTTAGACTATTAAGGCAAGGCAAGGACAGTATTAAACTTGCCTTGCCTTATTTTTTAATACTTAAAATTAACTCAAAAATTTTTCAATTCTGACTCGTGACTCCTTGTCTCCAACTCAGGTTCAAAATTCGTTTAGACTGACGATAGTACAATTAGTTAATACCCCTTAACTATTGATGATAATAATATCTTGAATTGCCTTTAAAAACCCTTGTTCAATATAGGGTTTAGTGAAGTAATCCGTAGCGCCCAAATGCATCGCCAGCCGTCGATGCTTGTCGTTACTACGGGAGGTAAGCATGACCACAGGAATTTGCTGCAGTTTAGGGTCTCGGCGACGGTGGTTCATAAAATCAAAGCCATTCATATTGGGCATTTCAATATCGCAAATCACTAACTTCACGTCAGAACTGTGCTGCAACTGTTTGAGCGCCTCCCAGCCATCTCCTGCCTGCAAAACTCGATAACCAGCCCTTTCCAAGCTCAAAGCAAGGGTACGTCGTAAAGAAACAGCATCATCGACGATTAGAACCTTTGTCGGGGCACGTTTAGCGACATTAATCGTCCGAAAGATTGAGTCACGGTCAATTAAACTCCCTCCTACAGCCGTAGTGCTTAAAGCCGTGACCTTGCTGATTGGCCAATTATTGTTGGCTATAGTAGCACTATCGGATCCCAGATTGAAGTATAGTTCTGGCTCTGACTCAGTGGTAGTTGTAATTGCCGTTGAATCTTTAGTCAGCAAACGGTCTAGCAGAGCAGCACCATCAATCACAGGAATTAGGCTGCCATCTCCCAAAATGGTACAACCATAAGTATAAGGAGGAGGTGCGATCGCTGCTCCAAAAGGCTTGATGACCAGTTTTTGCTCAGTAACTAGATGATCTATTTCTAGAGCAAAAACTTGCTGTCCCCGCTCAAGTATGAGTAGTGGTGGAATCAAATCACTAGGAGAGGATTCTGCGCCCAAGGCTCTACTAAGAGGATTTTCTGGTACAGGGCAAGCATACTCCAACAGCTCAGCTAGTCGATAAATGGGGACAATTTGTCCTCGCCACCTTAAAAACCTTTGTGCTCCAGTTTTTTTAATCTGGTCAGCTTTAGGAACAACGATTTCTTCAAGGCTATCAGAAGGCAAAGCTATAGTTGTAGATTCAACCAAACCCACGAGCAATTTAGCGCTCGTCAGCGTTAATGGCAAATGCAAGGTAAAAGTTGTGCCAACTCCTGGTTTGGAAGTGACAGTGATGTTGCCTTTGAGGGTACGCAGTTGGGAGCGCACTACGTCTAAGCCAACACCCCGTCCAGATAGTTCGCTAACTTGCTCAGCGGTGGAAAATCCTGGCTCAAAAATTAAATCTAACAGGCGATGTTCAGGAACACTAGCTAATTGTTCGGCAGTTAACCAGCCTAAATCTAGTACTCGACGACTAATACGTTCTAAGTTAACACCTTGACCATCATCTTTAACTTCGATGATGGTTTGCCCTCCTTGGTGATAGGCTTTTATTTCAATTTGACCTTGCTCTGGTTTCCCCTGTTGAAGTCTGATGTTCGGGAACTCGATACCATGATCAAAAGCATTCCGGAGCAAGTGCAATAAAGGATCATAAATTTTTTCGAGGACAGCTTTGTCAACCAGCACCCCTTTGCCACTCAGCTTCAAACCGACACGTTTGTGATAGATGCTGGATAAGTCGCGCAAAATTCGGGGAAAGCGGTTAAGTACTTCACCCAGAGGTAACATGCGAGCCCACATGAGTTCATCTTGCAAGTGGGTCAGCATTTTGCGTAGCTGTTCCAGATTCCGGTCAGATTGCTTAGCGAACAGAGCAATATCATCTACCGATTCTTTGAGCTGCACCATGTCCTCGACAAACCTTTGGAGTAAGGTATGCAAAGCTCCGTAGTTATCCATTTCTAGGGAGTCAAAATCGGCTTGACTAGTCGCGATTTCTCCCATCTGACTTACTGAGGTGGGAAGGGTTCCATAGGTGCGGCTCAGTTCAGGAACGAGCGTTTGGTCTGATACCTTTCGCAACTGATCGACCACTTGCTCAACCGCAGTAAATCGACTCAGCAGCTCTCGAACAGATCCCTGCAATTGTCTATTTTCGAGGAAAAGACCACTACGGTTGATCGCAGCTTCACCCACTAAATTATTCATCCGTTCCAGTCGGTCTGAGTCAACCCGCACCGAAACTTTAGGAGTAAAAGCGGCTTCCTGTTGTTCAGTTGTCGTCGAGACCTCCTGTGGTCGCTTGGTAGATGGTAATAATTGAGGTGCTGATGGAGAAATTTCCTGGAAGAAAGATGCCGGCTCCAAATTTTCAACCGATTGAATCTCACTGGTTGAAGTTTCGGATGTATCTGTAGATTCGACTATAGCCCAATCTCCTTGCTGCAAACCCTTGAGCGCGGAGGTAATTTGGAATAGTGAGCTGTTTTGAGCCGCTTCTGTTTCAGCATTGCTTACAGCACCGCTAAAAATATCTTCTAAGGAGGAGAGTTCTTTTTCTACTTCCTGAGTAGTAAATATCTCCTCATCAGCAAATTCTCCATCGATGATTAGGGGGAAGTTTGTCTCCTCAGTATCTACTTGCTCAGCAGATGACATACTGGCAAAAATATCTTCAGGAGACTCAGCAGAAAACGCCAAAGTTTCCTGCTCTAAATGGGGGTTTTCAGGGATAGGGAACTGAAATTGCTGCTCCTCCAGAAGAGAATTTTCCTGTTGATTAACTTGGGCGAACAAATCCTCACTAAAGTTTTGACCCCAATGCTCTTGCTCAGTGGAAAACTCGAATGCTTGCTCCTCAGCTAGTGCTAATAAGCCAGCAGAGGGAGTACCAGCTTGGCTCTCGTTACCTGCAAGCAAAGCTTCTCGGTATACCTGAAAATCAACGAGAGCCAGTTGTGTAATTGTTAATTCCTGTTGGGGATTAGTATTGAGTGCGGCAAGAACAGCTTCTGCGATCGCACCCAATCCTGGCTTACTGAGGATTTCCGCTAGCTCGGCAAACATCTCTGCTTGGCCACGTAGTTCTTCTGCTACTTGGTACTCTTCAGGGCTTGCCAAAACCTTGGTCAGGTGCTCGAGTCCTTCGGGTACATCCACTTCAAAAATGGACAAGGTCATATCGACCCCCAATTCAGCAGAGCTGGGTACATCGTAATATTCCGCCTGGGTCAGAGCATCCCCTAATTGTTCTTCAATTTGAGCAAAGACTGGCTCAGCTGAGCTAATTGCTTGTTCTGGATCAAATTGACCCGTGGTAATCTGCTCTGTCAGGGGCAGACGCAGACAGTCGTAAGCTTGCAGCAGTTGACTTTCTAAGTCGTTATCAATTTCTAAGGCTTCGTTGTAAAGTGCCTTGAAGATAGTTTCTAAACGGTGGGCCAGAGTAGCGATCGCTTCTAGACCTACACCTGCTGCTCCTCCCTTAATTGAATGAGAGGTGCGCATCAAATCGTGAACTTTACGATTACTGCGCTCCTCCCTCAGTGTCAATAAGCCTGTTTCTAGCACCTGCAACAACTCAGGAGCCTCTTCACTGAAAAACTTATAAGCTTGGTCGCGGATATCAGGGTTAACTGCCATACGAAAGGTTGAAGGTTAAAAGGAGTATACTAAATAACTTTAAATTGCCCCACATCGTCTTGTAGTGCTTGGGCTACTGTTCGTAATTCTCCAAAAGAAGACGATACAATGCTTGCCTCTCTTGAAGTTTGGGAAGCAATATTTGCCACATTCGCCATAGTTTTAGTAACCGTTTCAGAAGTGGCTGATTGCTCAATTGTTGCCTGGGTAATTGCTGTAACTAATTGATTAATTTCGGCAGAAGCTTCTGTAATTTTGTTGAGACTTTGACGTGTTTCTTCTATAAGTTTTGTTCCCATTACTACTTGTTCAGTACCTGATTCCATCGCGGTAATTACTTCGTTAGTTTCCCCTTGAATGGCTGCAACTAATTTTTCAATTTCTGTACTAGCTTCTGCCGATTGCTGAGCTAGTGTTCGCACTTCGTCGGCAACAATAGCAAAGCCTCGACCCTCTTCCCCAGCACGAGCAGCTTCAATTGAGGCATTAAACGCCAGTAATTTAGTTTGAGCGGCAAAAGAACTAATCAAGTTGACTACTGTAGAAATCTTTTGGGAAGACTCCCCAAGATATTTCACTTTTTGACGTGTTTGGGCCACTGTTTCCCGAATCGCCAGAATTCCGTCTACTGTTCGGTTCATCGCAGCATCGCCTTCTACCACTGTCTGATTAGCTCGTTGTACAACTGCTGCCGCCTTCTCAGCGTTAGCAGCAACCACTCGCACCGATTCAGCCATCTCTTGCACCTGCTTCAGAGTTACCCCAATTTCCTCGGCTTGATGCAATGCTTCTACTGAGAGTGCTTGGACAGACTCTTCACTGCTTCTAGTGGTTTCGGCTACATTACTAGCTGCTGCTTGCACTTTGGTAACAATTTGCCGCAAGTTACCAACCATGACGTTGTAAGAGTCAGCAATTGTACCAACGTCATCTGCTGTCACCCTCGCCCGGATGGTGAGGTCTCCATCGTTAATCGGTTCTACTTCTTCTAGTAGTTCCAAAATTCGATTTTGCAGCGTTTCTGTCAATTGACGCTGTTCTTCTTTGAGTCGTCGTTGTTCCTCTGCCGCAAGTGCTTGTTCTTCCAGAAGTGTGGTAATCTGACCAGCCATTTGGTTAATGTTGGTTCCCAACAGAGCAAGTTCATCTTCCCCTTGCACTTCCAAACGGGTATCTAGTTCTCCCTTACCAATTTTTTCCACCGCGCCTGTAGCATCTATAATCGGACGTGTCGCCCGGTTAGCAACGATAGCTGCAATCACGGCCACCAGCAAAGCAAAAATTGCCGTACCAACTAATAGTGTTAAGAGCAATTGTCTTTGAGGAGCAAAAGCCACCTCTGTAGGACGGGAGAGTAGTAAACCCCAGTTAACGTTATACGCTTTACTGAGTTCCGCATTGGGAAGGTAAGTAAAGATTTGCTGCTCTCCATTTTCAGTCTCAATCTCTGTCAGACTTTGCTGACCGTTTTGCTTGATTTGGGAGGAAACTTTAGGGAATAATTCCTCTACTGGTTTCCGAAGGGCTTCTTGTTGGCTAGAAGTTGTAATTTGACCCTGAGAATCCGTAATATAAAATTCTTGACGCCGTAGAGGATCGAACCTAAACACGTCGTTAATAACACTCATTAGTACACGGGTACGAAGAATTGCAATTGTTTTGTCCGTCTCTTGGTCTTTGACTGGAGCAGCAATAAAAGTACTAAAAACATTGTTGTTTAAGGCTGGTCGCGGATCTACAATGACTGGGCGATCCGTTTTCAAAACTGCCTCGAACCAGTCAACACCATTTGCATCAGTAGCAACATCATCCTTAGATGTGTAGATCAAGTTACCTTTGAGGTCAAAAACGGCAATATTCTCATAAATTGGGAAGGTCTCGACATAGCGCTTGAGGGTTGCATTTTTTTCCTCCGTGGTGAATGAGTCCCCAAGTTTGGAGTTAGTGAGGATATCAAGCCTACTCATCGATATAGTGTTTTCGTAGACTTGTCTGAGAAAGATATTTAACTTATCTTCTAAGTCACCAGCATTAGTTTCCTCGTTTTGAACAATTTGCGTCCTAATTCCTTGGTTAGCAGCAAAATAGGCGGTTGCCCCAACCAAAACCACAGGAACTGTACCGATCGCTAGTGCCAGTATCGTGGCTTTAGTTCGCAAACTTGCAAAGCGTAGATTAGCGAAGTCCCACCAAGGAACTTGCCTGCGTTGACGAATCAGGCTGTGAGTCTGGAAAGTCGATGTTGTCTCTTGTGGCTCAGACAGTCTGACCAATTTTCTTGCGGATGAAGACTCATCAATGGCAGGAGTTTGACCCCCAACTTGAAAACCGTTTGAGGTCGAATTGACGCCATTAGTGTTCTTTTCAGAAGTATTTTTGCGAGGAGTCGGAGTCATAGAAGAAAGTCTATATAAAAACTAAATAACTGGTTACAAATTTTCCAAAACGGTAGGGAAAGTCAGGATCGTCTCGAAGTTATTGAGGCTGGCATCAAAAGATGTAGAAGGTATTGCCATACCCCCTACACAGTTAGCTGTAGCCGTAGGTGAATTGTGCGCAGTCTGAGCAGGGTGGATTGGTGTGACCTAAGCTGGACAAGGCTCAAGTGAATTTTTATTTAAACATCTGGTTTGGGCATAGCAGCAATAATCGCCTCGCCATCAAGAACTGCTAACAAGTCGTCATCTGATTTCAACCAATAGCCACGTAAAAATGGCAATAGGCCATGAGCGACGTTCGATGATGGCGGAGATTGAATCAAGTCGGGATTGCACCATTCAATATCTTCTATCCGGTTGACAATAACTCCTAGCATCTGGCTTTTAAGATTATTGGCAGCAGCCTGTAGGACAATTGTTGTGTAAGTCGAACTTACTCCTTGTTGATAACAGGGGGTAAGCTCGACTAGATGGCCCAAATCCACTATCCATAAGATTTCGCCCCGCCAGTTGTATACCCCCATAATCCAAGCTGGCATGTGGGCGATTGGTACAATCTGACCAATAGGAATGTTGAGTACCTCAGACAATTGCAAAATCGGCAAAAGTGCTGTTGTTTCAGGCTGAAGATGAAACCGCAGAAACTGTTGCCTAATATTTGAATTATCTGAATCAGTTGGTGGTGAGGGAGAACCTGGGAGGGATAAAGGATTGGACATTTTCCAGCTTAGTTTTTGAGCAGATTTCTAACGGTTTGCACGAGTTCTTCCTGATCAATTGGCTTGACTAAATAGGCATTTGCTCCATGTTTCATGCCCCAGCGTTTATTTAGTTCACCGCCTTTAGTCGAGCAAATAATAATAGGAATGTTGCTGGTTTCTGCTTTGGCCTTGAGTTCGCGACAGATTTCAAATCCACTGCGGTCAGGTAGCACTACATCAAGGATAATTACATCCAGTTTATGACTGCCAATTTTTACTAAAGCTTCTTCAGCATTGTGAGCAGTCAAGACATTAAGACCCCCCTGCTGTAGACAACCAGAGAGTAGTTCTTTATCAGTCAAGGAATCTTCAACAATTAAGGCAGTGCTCATGGAATTAATTGGATGGAATAAAAACGAAAGTAATCAGATTTGAGCTTTATTAGCTTGAAGGCAGATTTTTTCCAGCACAGTCTACGGCAAGCCCCTGGTGTGCCGACAAAATTTTGCTCTTCAGTCAAAACCTCGTGGACTAACTGCGTGCTGTGGTAAATGCTTAGAGATCGTGCTTAGTACTTTGCCTGCATCTACTGGTTTGCTCAAAAAATCTGATGCTCCGACTAGCTTAGCCCGAACTTGGTCAACGATGCCATCATTTCCTGTCAAGATGACAATTGGGGTATTTTTAAAAGAGGGAGCTTTACGCAACTGAGTGCAAATTTCATACCCGTTAGTATTAGGCATTACTAGATCTAGAAAAATCAAATCTGGTTTACGGGCTAAGAGAATTGTTAGTGCTCGTAGACCTTCATTAATGCTAATAAATCGATACCCTGCCGCACTCAGAAGCTTTTCCATGGTCTGGCAAATCGAAGGAGAATCATCTACACAAGCAATGAGTGGTATGGTGTGATGTGCTTTTGCCGAAGGTTGGCGAGAAACTCTTTGGCAAACTGGAGCCGGTAAATCGGGGATACTAATTAGTTGTACTAGTCCCAATTTAATGTAGGGCAATAGTGAGCGAGTTACTTGCACAACATCACGTTTCATTTGTACAGCGATGTCACGCAGAGTCTTTTCTCCATCTAAGAGTTGGTTTAAGACTTGGTAAACCTGCTCTGATGTACTTTGTTGCAATTGTCTGGGTTGTTTGATTATTGGTGCTTTATCGAGACTATAGTCAGTAATTTTAGCCTTCCATAAAGCTTGCCAAAGTTGCTGAACTAGATTAATTGCCTCCTTCTCATCAATTAAGACAAGTTGCTCAGATATAGTGCGGTCTTCCTTAATTTGATGAGTCAAACCTGGTGCTTCTGATAACTCAAACAGTACTTCCGATAAGATTGATTGAATTACTTGTTCTGCTTGTTTGTGATGAATTTTCTGTTGCTTTACCCATAAACAAAGTAGCTGGTATTCCCAACTGATAGTGAAAGTAGTAGGCTCAAGTTGACAGATATCTTGTTGGAGTAGTGTAAAGTCAACCCGCATTTGGGGACAGTAAATAGCTAAGTTTCTTGCCCATCGCCTTACTGGATGATTCCCTCCTGTAGCATACATGATACGACCCAAGCAGAAGTAAAATATCCATTGGTTGCCACTTTTTGGAGCTGTCCATGCCAGTTGGCCGCTAAACCGAATCTTCTTGAGAGTTTCGATAAATTGAGCTATTTTTGAATCTACAAACCTTGATGCTTGCAGAGGAGGAAAAGCTGTGTAGTTAGTCATCTACAACTATCTGTGTAACCAATTAATAAAAAACAAGCTTCAATTTGTGTAGATCCCTGAAAACATTCTAGCCTTGATTAAGTAGCTAAGCTGAAAAACAAAATTATTTTTACTAGCAAATCCCTGTTCCTAGGTTTGTAAATAATTTCGTTGGTTGCGAAGATAATTAACGTCCCTGAGATCTTTTTAGCTAGTGTTACAATTGATCTTGATCAAAAATTATTCGGAGTAGTCAGACAAGCTGTTTTTAGTCCAGTTATAGCTAAACTGGCAAAAGAAAGGGAAATGTCTGCTAGGTGATTACCGACTAATTAGCAACTTTTGGGTTAACTTCTCGAAATTTACCTTGATGGCACCCCTAAAAAATCTTTTGAGGTAGAGCAATAACTTGCTAGTAAATTAAGCTCTGTGGAGACGCACTAAAATCTAATTATTTTAGCTTTTTTCGCTCTCGAAGAGGATTAGATACAGAACACTTCAGCAGTATTAACGGCTAGTTATGCCTGTAAGGAGTGGCTTTGAGTCTACGATATCAAATTTTCCCTAATTAATTAAAGTATTTTTTCGAGTCATCGTCAATATAGATAAATTAGTTAATTCCCCCATATATCAAGCTCAGAAATTTCCTATGTCAATATAAAAAAAGTACAGATAAAGTTTTTATAAAATAAACCAATATTCGGTAGCTTAGTTATCACAATTTAGTAATTTTTAGTTGCGATTAGATCAAAATTGGGGTCTTATAAAGTAATTGTGAATTCTTAGAAATTTTTTATAAAGCAAAATTCAAAATGCTCAAGCTACAAAAATCGAAACTTGACTAATGGATTTACAAACATTTGTTGACCTCTAGATTCTAGCTTTCACTAAGCTACAGTAATTTATGGTCATATTGGTAGTAGCAAATCGACATCCAGTAAAAAAACTGTGATTGAGCCGCTTTCCTGGGGAATAACAACAACATGACTAGCAAGATCTAAAGTATCAACACGACGGTAAGATTCTGGTAAAACACGAATGCTGGACAACAGCACATCCATTAATACTGGAGTATCTGTAACCGCAATGCCATAAAGTTCACCTTGAGAATTTTGAACAGTCACTAGATAACCATCAGCAAAAACTACGTTAGTTTGACTTTGTTTAAAAACTCGTCGATATAGATCTACAACTGTAACTTGCTGCTCACCAACGTGAGTAACTCCAAACTGATTAACTCCACTACTGTTAATAGACGGCTGATTAAAAACTTTGTAGACAGACTCAATCGGCACAGCCAACTTGAGACTACCCATGCTAAAGACAATTAACTTAAGAACTGGTTTGCTCATTGATCACTCGGCAGACAAAGGGCTATTGATGGTTGATAATAATGTCTTTGATTGCCTTTAAAAATCCTTGTTCAATGTAGGGCTTAGTGAAGTAAGCTGTGGCACCCAAATGTGTTGCCAGCCATTGATGCTTATTGTTACTACGGGAGGTGAGCATAACTACGGGAATTTTTTGTAGTTGAGGATCCTGACGACGGTGGCTTAAAAAATCAAAGCCATTCATATTTGGCATTTCGATATCACAAATGACAAGCTTCACATCAGAACTGTGCTGTAGCTGTTTGAGCGCTTCCCACCCATCTCTTGCTTGTAAAACTCGATAACCGTGCTTTTCTAGAGAAAGAGCGAGGGTTCGTCGCAGGGCAACGGCATCATCAACAATCAGAATTTTGGTGGAGGTGGATGGGGTTCTATGAGTAACTCGATTCACTTGAGCAGAATCTGAACCCTCTAACAACTTTGTGGTGGCGCTAGACTTGCTTTCTTCCACCAAAAAGTTGTTGTTTTTAGCGCTTTGAGAATCAGCCCCAATCCTGATACCTTTTTCTAGTGTATGGCCTGTACTTAGACTATGGCCACCGGCTTCTTGATCTAAGAACTGATCTAGCAGAATAGAACCATTAATTACGGGAATTAAACTGCCATCCCCCAAAATTGTACACCCGTAACTATAGCTAGGAGCTGTAAGTAAGGCTCCAAAAGGTTTGATGACCAATTCTTGCTCAGTAACCAAACGCTCAATTTCTAGAGCAAAAGTTTGCTGCCCCCGACGCAATACTAGCAGTGGTGGTACCCAATGAGTAGGAGAAGGTACGGCCACCAGCGCTTTCCCCGGAGAGCTTTCTGCCATGGGGTAGGTATAGTCCAAAAGATCGGCCAATCGATAGGTGGGAACAATTTCTCCTCGCCAGGTTAAAAACCGATGAGAACCGGTTTTTTTGATTTGGTCGGCTTTAGGAATAACAATTTCTTCAATACTATCAGAAGGTAAAGCTACAGCCGTGGAGCCAACCAAACAAACTAGTAATTTAGTAATAGTCAGCGTCAAAGGTAAACGCAAGATAAAAGTGGTGCCAACTCCTAGTTTGGAGGTAATGGTGACGCTTCCTTTGAGTAATTGTAACTGTGAGCGCACCACATCCAGACCAATCCCCCGTCCCGAAAGTTGGCTAACTTGCTTGGCGGTAGAAAAGCCTGGCTCGAAAATTAAGTCCAACAAGCGACTATCGTCCGCTTTAGCCAGTTGTTCCTCTGATAGCCATTCTAATTCCCGCGCCCGACTACGAATATTTTCCGGGTCAATTCCTTGACCATCATCCTTAACTTCAAGGATAGTTTGGCTTCCTTGATGGTAAGCTTTTATTTCAATTTGACCTTGTTCAGGTTTCCCTTGCTGACGCCTGATCTGGGGAGACTCGATGCCGTGATCAAAAGCATTGCGCAGCAAGTGTAGCAAAGGATCATAAATTTTGTCCAGGATGGCTCTGTCAACCAGAACTCCTTTACCAATAAGTTTTAGATCTACAGATTTGTGGTGGCTAGTAGATAAATCGTGCAGTACCCGGGGGAAGCGATTGAGTACTTCACCCAAGGGTAACATACGTGCCCACATCAGCTCATTCCGGAGATCAGTGAGCATTTGACGCTGTTGTTCGATAATCTCGTCAGATTGACTAGCAAATAAACCAATATCACCAACTGATTCTTCTAATTGCACCATTTCTTCGAGGAATCCTTGCAGCAGCGAGTGCAGGGTTCCGTAGTTATCCATTTCCAAGGAATCAAAGTTAGCTTGACTTAAAGAAGATAACTCTTGTAACTTGACACCCATCTCCGCCAATTGCTCCCCCGAAGAGGGAACTGTACTATAGCTATAGCTTTGGTCAGAAACTAACATCCTGTCCGATAATTCTTGTAAGTTACCCACCATTTTTCGCAATTGGCTAAATCGATTAATTAGCCCTCGAACTGCTCCTTGGAGTTGCTCATTTTGCAGAGAAAGACCACTACGATTAATGGCAAGCTCGCCCACCAAATTATTCATCCTTTCTAATCGATTAGAGTTAACTCGAACCGAAAGGTTAGGACTTACAGATGCTTTATTTTGATGAGTTTGGGTCGATACTTGCTTGAGTTGCTCTGTAGATGGGGATAAATCAAAGGTCGCTGTCCCAACTTCCTGGATGGGTGGCAAGCTCTCGAAAATATCAACAATTGACTGTATTGCTAATTCTAGGTTTTCTGGTGTATCCGTACTCTCAATTTCATCTGCCCGCTGTGCTTGCAGTTCACTAGAATTACTGATAATTGGCACTAAGGAGCTTGAGCTAAAAACTTCTGTTTCGGCAGGAGAAAAGTCACTGCCAAAAACTGACTCTAATGAGGGATTTTCTTCTGTTTGTTCTTCAGTTAAATAATGAGTATTGTTAACTAATTGATTATCTATAGTGAACTGATGATTAAGTTCCTCTAAGGTAAGGTTGTTAACCTGATCATCGTCATCAGACGCGGCAATCTCAAGCTTTTCATTAGCAAATTCCCACTCTAAATCTACCGGGGAAAATTCTCCATCGATTAACTGTATTTCCTCTACTGAAGTAGCAGCGTTCTCCTCCATGTCTAGAGAAGCAAACTCTGGTATTTGTAGAGCCTCGCCAAAGACATCCTCAAACAAGGGTATAGTGGTTTCTGATTCTTCAGTAGACAGAGATGCCAGTTCTTCGAGTTCTGCGATGGAAATGTTGCTTAACTCTGGTGTTTCGGTAGCAGTTGAACTGGCTGAGGCTAATGCTATTAAAGCAGCCGAAGGACTTCCTCCCTCGCTATCACCAGCTAGCACCGCTTCTCGGCCTGCCTGAAAATCAGTAAGAGCTAGTTGTGCAATCTGTAACACTTGGTCAGGGTGAGTATTAATTGCTGCTAGAGTAGTTGCAGCGATCGCAGCAAATCCTGACTTATTGAGTAACTCAGCAAATCCGGCAAATACTTCTGCTTGAGCAATTAATTCTCCCGTTACTTGGTAATCCTGAGGATTAGCCACAATTAGAGCAAGGCGTTCTAGACCATCAGCCACATCAACTTCAAAGATTTGCCAAGCCATATCAATGCCTAACTCAGAGGAACTAGGAATATAGTTCTCTGCTTGCTTGATGTAGTCTGCCAATTGTTCTTCAATCTGGGCAAAGATTGGCTCAGCCGAGGTTAATGCTTGCTCTTGGTCAAAGCCACCTTCTGTAAGCTGCTGGATCAAAGGTAAGCGCAGACAATCATAGGCTTGCAGTAGCTGAGCTTCTAGTTCAGAATCAATTTCTAGGCTTTCTGGGTAGAGTGCTTTGAAAATAGTTTCCAGGTGATGAGCTAGGGTAGAAATCGCATCTAGCTCAACACTAGCAGCTCCACCCTTAATCGAGTGAGCCGCTCGCATCAGTTCGTGAATTCGACCAACGCTGCGATCATACCTCAGCGTCAATAAGCACCCTTCGATTATTTGCAACAGTTCCGGAGCTTCTTCACAAAAAAATTGATAAGCTTGGTCGCGGATATCAGGGTTCATTGCCATACGATACCAAAGGTTTGAGAGTACTAACTAGCTTTAAATTGACCAACGTTTTCTTGCAGTGTTTGGGCTACCATTTGTAGTTCCTCAAAAGAGGAGGAGACCACGCCGGCTGCTTGTGAGGTTTGGGAAGCAATCTCTGCTACATCGGTGATAGTTTTGCTAACTGCATCTGAGGCCACTGACTGCACGATTGTTGCTTTGGTAATCAACTCAACTAGTTGATTGATCTGCGTACTAGCTGCTGTAATTTTGTTGAGGCTCTGGCGGGTTTCATCTACCAATTGAGTTCCCCTGACTACCTGTTCACTACCAGTTTCCATCGCGATCACTACTTCTTTAGTTTCCTTTTGGATTTCTGCTACTAACTGTTCAATTTCATCAGTGGCTGTTGCTGCTTCTTGGGCTAAAGATCTCACCTGGTCAGCAACTACAGCAAAACCCCGGCCTTCCTCTCCAGCTCTAGCCGCCTCCAGAGAGGCATTGAAGGCTAGTAGGTTGGTCTGAGCGGCAATATTACTAATCAGGTTGGTCACTGTGGAAATCTTTTCGGAAGACTCTCCGAGGCGTTTTACTTTCTCCCGTGCTCCGGTTACCGTTTCTCGAATCTCCAGAATGCCATCTACTGTTCGGTTCATCGCAGCCTCCCCTTCAATCACCGTTTGAGTCGCTTGTTTTACAGCCTCTTTAGTTTGCTTTGCGTTGACAGCTACTTCCTGAACTGAATCAGCCATTAATTGATTTCGGTCTAACGCCGCCATCACTGCTTCCGAACTCCGTAAGGCTTCTGCTGATAGCGCTTGGACAGAAGCCTGAGAGTTGCTGGTATTTACGACCACTCTCTGGGCTACTGTTTGTACCTGAATGACAATTTTTCGTAAACTACTGACAGTGGTGTTGTAGGCATCAGCAATTGTGCCAATTTCATCTGCTGTTACCCTGGCCCGGATCGTGAGATCTCCTCTACTAATCGGGTCAATTTCCCTGAGTAGTTCCAACACACGCTGTTGTAACCTCTCGTTCAAATGACTCTGCTCTTGGGCAAGTTCTTCGGCTGCTTGGCGTGTAATTTTTAATTGCTCTGTCTCTTGACGGAGTAATCGCTCTGTTTGGTTAATTTCTGTAATACTACTCTCGATATTATCAGCCATTTCATTGAAGGTGTGAGCTAACTGACCACACTCATCGTTGGCAAAAATTTCTGCTCGTACTTGCCGATTGCCTTGGGAGAATTCCTGTGCTGTCTGTTGTAGCTGCCGTAGTGGTAAAACAATTGCTCTTCCCAGAAAAATAATCAAAAAAACATTTACTGTCACTGCCAATGCAGAGACAATTAGCTGTAACAAGAGACTGTTATTAAGTAGTGCATTAAGTGCTGTTTCTGGAGTTCCTCGCAGCAAAACTGCTATTGGCATTCCAGCCGCGTTAGTCAGAGATTTGGCTGCCATGGTGTAGATTTGTTCTCCCAAAACCATCCGACTGGTAACTGGCTCTCCCTGAGCCGCCACGGCTGCTTCTAGTAAAGAGTTGTCGGGCAATTTTAGATTAGATTGTGTTTGATCTAAATTACTAGCTTCACCTTGATTTAAAGCTGTTGCTAAAGCAAATTCTCCACTAGGTTTACGTAAATAAACAGCACTATAACCTCCACCGAAAGCGTCTATGGTTTGCTGGACAATGGATAACTTACCATTGACAATATCTCCAGCAACTAGCGCACCAATTATTGCTTTAGTTTCTGGGTCTTTAACGGGTGTTACTACATAACGAATTAGATTGTCTTGACTAGTTAGTTCAGAGGAGGGAAATTCTTTGGCAAATTCAGCCTTACTAATAATTTCACTAGCTTTAATTTGAGTTTGATTTGTTAAAGCTTGAGTTACCAAGTTATTCGGATTAAAAAGTTCACCTGCCCGGTCGGAGTTGGCGTTAACAATAATTTCTAAGTCTTTGCCAACCAGAGTAGCGTATTCAATATTTCTGGCTTTTGTTTCATTTTGGAGAATCTGTTTGACTCGCTTTTTTATTTCCGGGCTTAAGGTCTCACCTTGGACATCAATTTTAGCAGCATCAATAATGGCAGCATTGTCCGATTGACCACGGAAACCAAACTGCATGTGATCAATTGTTTTGTTGTAGTTAACCTCCTCAATAACTAACTCAGATTTGGCTTGGTTAAGCAGTTGAGTACGACCGCCTGAAATAATCAACCAGGCTCCTATACCTACTAATCCCAACACTGATATTACTTCAGAAGTAAACAAACTAACGAGCTGTTTTCGTCCGATTGGCAAGTCATAAAAACCCTGTAAAATTTTGGACTTACCTCTCAATTTAGATGATATTGCTGGTGATTCTGATTTTTTTTTCTCCTTGTTAGGTTTCCAGGAATTGTTCTGGAGATAACTATCAGTTTGATTGTAGTTTAGCCAGTTGGTTTGGTCATAACTGTTTTTTTTGAGTTTATCAAGCTTGGAGTCATCAGATTGATAGTTGGTCATTTTTATGAGTAATTGTCCGTGTTTAACTGGTCATTGTGCCTTGTTTAAGAGGCAGGGGACAGAAGATAAGAGGTAAATTTAAGACCGAAAATAAGCTAAGAACTCCATATTTTATCTGTGGCTATCTGTAGTTAATTTTGCTGTTGAATTAAACAGGAGTGCTATAGTGACGCTATTTCACTTTAAATTGACTCACATTCTCTTGTAATACTTGTGCCACTGTTTGTAGTTGCTCCAGGGAAGATGATACCTGCTTGGCTTTGTTCGAGGTATGAGAAGCAATCTCTACTACATCTGTCATAGTTAAAGTGACTGCCTCAGAAGCAGCCGACTGTATCACTGTGGCTTGGCTGATTTCTGCTACTAACTGATTAATCTGAGTACTGGCGACCGTAATCTTATTGAGGCTCTGACGAGTTTCATCCACTAGTTGAGTTCCCTTGACTACCTGCTCTGTACCCGCTTCCATTGCTACCATCACCTCACCAGTTTCTGTCTGGATAGCGGCTACTAACTTTTCAATTTCTTTAGTAGCAGCAGTTGATTGCCGTGCTAGCGATCGCACTTGTTCGGCAACAACGGCAAAGCCGCGACCTTCTTCCCCTGCTCTGGCCGCCTCAATTGAAGCATTAAGTGCTAGTAGGTTACTTTGCTCGGCAAAGTTACTAATCAAGTTGACCACGGTGGAAATCTTTTGTGAAGACTCTCCGAGGCGCTTCACTTTTTGACGAGTCCCAGCTACAGTTTCCCGAATGGTGAGAATTCCCTCAACGGTGCGGCTCATCACAGCATCACCTTCGGTTACGGTTTGAGCAGCTTGCTCTACAGCCGCCTCTGCTTGCTCTGCCTTAGTGGCCACTTCTTTAACCGAACGAGCCATTTCTTGAGTTCGCTCTAGAGCCTGGGCAATTTGCTGAACGCTGCGCAAAGCCTCTGCTGATAACGCCTGCACAGAGACTTGATTACTACTAGTCGTTTGGGCTACTTGACTAGCTGCAGCTTGCACTTGGGTAACAATCTTTTGTAAATTGCCAACTGTAGCATTGTAGGCATCAGCAATGGTGCCAATTTCATCTGGAGTAACTTTGGCTCGAATGGTGAGATTCCCTTGGGAGATCGGTTCTACTTCTTCGAGTAGTTCCAAGATCCGTTTTTCCAATTTTTCTACAACTAGTTTTTGTTGTTGAGCAGCAATTCTTTGCCGTTCGATGTTGCCTCGGTCTAAAGCTAAACCAACTTGTGCTGCTAACTGTGCGAATAAATCAATTTCCGGTGGCTGCCAACTCCGGGGACCGGAACATTGATGGGCAATCAGTAAGCCTAGGAGTTGATCACCCAAGACAATCGGTGCTACCAAATTGGCCCTGACACCAAAAGGTTCGAGTTGTTTGAGGTAACACTCGGTCAATCCCGCTTGATAGATGTCTGGGGTAGGCTGAACCCGACCTTTTTTGTACCTTTCCACATACCCCTGGGCAAAACAAGGGTCATCGATTTTGGCCCCTAGAGCACGCGGCCAACCGTAGCCGACGGATTCGGCAATGACCGTTCCTTGCCAATTTTCGTTGAAGCTATAGACAACTACCCGGTCTGTTTTCAGAGACTCTCGGATATCTGCAACTGCTCTATCAAAGATCTCTTCCTGTTCTAGAGATTGAAACAGGTGAAGGGTAATTTCTTTAAGTAGCCGTGTTCGCTGATTTTCAAATTGTTGTTCCTGCACAAAACCTTTGAGTTGGGCTATTAGATGATTAAAGGTTTGAGCCAACTTTTGGGTTTCTTGAGTGCCACGGGGTTCAACTGCAATATCTAAATCACCAGCCGACACCCGTTCTGCTAGATTAGATAACTCATTAATCGGTTGAGAAAGTTGGCGGGCAGAAAATACAGCCACTAATGCCGCTGCCGCTCCCACACCCAAAGCAGTTAGACTAAAAATCAAGGCCAACTCCCCCCCAGTAGCATTGATTGCTCCCGTGTTTATAGAAGCAACGGCTACCCAATCGATGTTAGGGAGGTTTACTAAGCTATACTGCTTGCCTTGATAAGCGAAGGAGACACGCCAGCTAGAGTTTCCCCTTGCGTAGTTGCGGGTAGTAATCTCTAGTTTCTGGAGCGAATACTTGGTTTTAAGGGAACTTAAGACTTGCTCAGGATTAAGATTTTGCTCTTGCCCTACTTTGACCAACTCCTTAATTACTTGAGCAATTGTTTCTCCCCCGATAATTTCCCGCGTATCGACAGCACCTTGAGGGGTGATTGTCTTGACGGCGGTACTGGAACTAGCATCAATTAACTGAATTTGTTGAGAATTGGGCACAGAAGAATTTTCGAGAATTTCTGCCAATTGCTCGAATTTTTGGGAGGGTACAACCATTTTTATTGCGCCCAGGAATTCCCCTGAATCGGCATCCAGAATCGACTGAACTAATTCAATGCCAAAAGTATTCGTTGAATTATCAATTATCGGATCGGAAATCCACAGGTTTTTTCCTGTAGTACTTGGCCACCATTCATCATCTCTTTGTACAAAATCAGTGTTGATCTCGCTGTAAGCAATCATTAAACCATTGCGCTCACTGATATGTATCTCAGCCAGACCTTCATTCTTAATAGTGGTCAGTAGGTAATTATTTAGAGTGGGTTTAAGTTCCAGAATTCTTGTTTTAGCAAAGCGATTTTCTAGCTGTTCAATTGAAAGTTCATCGAGTCCGTCATTTTCAGCTTTTCGACTAGCGTCGCGCACGGCGTCAATAATCAAAGGATTGCTCGCTATACCGAGGGGAATTTTTACGACATCTTCTACTATTCGACCAGCTACCTCACTAGCCAGTTGAGCTTGCTCCGTCAAGTTTTGCCGCATTTGTTGCTTGGCTCTTTGTTGAACAAAGCCGTAATAAGCTGCGCTTGCAATAACCAGAGGGATTAAGGTGGCTGGCAAAATAGTCAGCAACAAGCGACGACTCAGAGACGGGAGCTGATTTGGCTGAGATTTTTCTTCCGATAGTCCCGGCAATCTATTGACTGGAGTTTCTGCTGTCGATACTTCTTGAGAGTAAGGTAAAGCCGAAGAGGTTGCAGAATCATTAGTTCCAGAAATTTGACTGCCACCTGAAACTTTTTTTGAATTTAAATAAGAACTATTAGCAGCAGTTTTTTCAGTATCTTTGGGTGAAGTTTGAGTCACAAAAAAAGCCTCGTTAATTCTTAGCTGGTCATTGTTAGCTTGGTAATTTTCGATAAGTCTTGATTGCTTATCAATCCGTGGCTATTTTTTATTAATGGCTTAGGAAATTTATCAATAAAAAATAGAATAGCAAATGCAAATACCGCTATTTGACTTTAAATTGACCAATATTTTTTTGTAGCAATTGCGCTACTGCTTGCAGTTGTTCAAAAGAAGATGAAACCAGCTTGGTTTCCTGTGAAGTTTTATCGGACATCGCTGCTACATTTGTCAGAGTTTGAGTGACTGCCTCAGAAGCCATCTTATGAGTAATTGTTGTTTGGGCGATTGCTTCAAATAAAGTATTGATCTCGGCACTAGCTGCTTTGATTTTGTTAAGACTCTGGCGGGTTTTATCTACCAGTTGAGTTCCCTTTACCACTTCATTTGTACCAGCTTCCATTGCCAAAGTGACCTCTTGGGTTTCCGCCTGAATGTCAGCCACTAGCTTCTCAATTTCGCTAGTAGCTTGGGCTGATTGCTGTGCTAGCGATCGCACTTCCTCGGCAACGACGGCAAAGCCTTGGCCTTTTTCTCCTGCTCTGGCCGCTTCGATTGAGGCATTGAGTGCTAACAAGTTGCTTTGCTTGGCAAATTTACTAATCAAATTCACCACGGTGGAAATCTTTTGAGAAGACTCCCCAAGGAGTTTAACTTTTTGAGCTGTTTGCTCCACTGTTTCCTGAATGGAGAGCATGCCCTCCACGGTTTGGCTCATATCTGCGTCCCCTTCTTCCACTATCTGGGCTGCTTGTTGCACAAAAGCCTCGGCTTGCTCTGCTTGGGTAGCAACAGCTTTAACTGATTGGGTCATTTCTTGAGCAAGTATCAGGGCAGACTCAATTTCCATCGCTTGCTCAATAGCTTCATCTGAGAGTACTTGGATAGAGAGTTGATGGTTGCTAGTTGTGGCTACTACTTGTTCTGCGGCAATTTGTACTTGGGTAACAATTTTCAGCAAGCTACCAACTGTGGCATTGTAGGCGTCAGCAATTGTACCCATTTCGTCCGTTGTCACCTTTGCCCGGATTGTCAGGTCTCCTTGGGAAATAGGATATACTTCCTTCAATAGTTCCAGCGCTCTTTGCTGCAGTTCCTCTTTGGCAGTTCTTTGTTCAGCCGCCCCGATTTTTTCCTGTTCTAGGTTGGCTCTATCTAAAGCCAGTCCTACTTGTACGGCTAACTGAGCAAACAAATCGATTTCAGGTGGCAGCCAATTCCGGGGGCCAGAGCATTGATGGGCAATCAATAAGCCTAGGAGTTGTCCAGCCATGACAATTGGTGCCACTAAATTGGCTCTGACACCGAAGGGCTCGAGTTGTTGGAGGTAACACTCGGTTAAGCCTGCTTGGTAAATATCTGGGGTTGGTTGAACTCGACCTTGGATGTACTTTTCCACATAATCCTGGGCAAAACAAGGGTCATCGATTGTGGCACCGAGAGCCTGCGGCCAGTCCTCGCCTACAGATTCGGCAATGATTGTTCCCTGCCAGTTTTCGTTGAAGGTATAGACAATCACCCGGTCAGTTTTGAGGAATTCTCGAATATCTGCAACTGCTATCTCGAAGATCTCTTTCCGGTCAAGAGATTGAAATAGGTGAAGGGTGATATCTTTGAGTAGTTTTGTTCGTTCACTTTCAAATTGTTGCGCTTCGATAAAATTTTTGATCTGACCGGCCATGCGGTTGATATTGAACCCCAGCGCCGCAATTTCGTCTTCTCCTGTGACTTCCAGGCGAGTATCCAATTCTCCCTGGCCAATTTTTTTCAATGCCTGCACAGCAGCTACAATCGGGTTGGTAAGTCGGTAAGCCAAGATGGCAGCGATCGCTGTCACTAGCAGGGCTGCTGTTATTGTCCCTAGTAAAATAATGCCCAGCAATTGCCTCTGGGGAGCAAAGGCGATATCGGCGTTAATCGTGATCAGTGTCCCTGCATTCACCTTGGGCAATCTGTCTATGGAGTCAACAGGAGCATAGGTGACTAGTGATTTCTGGTTATCTTGTAGTAAATTGCGGTACACTCCAGTCTCAGACTGCTTTGCTGGTGGCAGTTGAGCCCACTGAGGTAACATCTGGCCCACGCTTTTGTCGGCATGTTCCTGGTTGGCTGAGGCGATGATGGTGCCTTCGGAATTGAGCAAGTGCCAGACACTATTGCCGTCATCAAAATTTCTCAAGATAGTCTCGATGTTTTGTATCGGTATGCGAGTTCGCACGATACCAACCAACTTGCCGTTTTGTTGAACTGGTGCAGCAAACTCAATACTAAGTCTTCCAGAGGATTGAGCAGTCTGAAAGTCATTGAGGGTAATTTGCTGGGTTTGAAGCGCTTGCTGATAGTATGTCCGGTCACTATAGTTGTCTTGGATCGGTCGGCTGGAGTCAGATTGAAACAGGGTATTGCCCTTTAAGTCGAAAAAAGCAATACTGTCATAGGAGCCGATTTTGGACTGAAAGCGATCAAGTACTGCCTTCTTTTGTTCCAGCGTCGCACGTTCCCATAGTTGTGGGTCTGAGAACATCGGTTCAGCAGTGAGTAACTCAACTTCTCTGTAGCGCTCCTCTAAAAACTGACTAAACTGATTAGCCAGAGCTTTGGTGCGAGCTACTTGAACTCGGCTAATTTGAGCCGTAACTGAACGGTTGGCAACTTGGTAAGCAATTCCCCCGATGGTCAATACGGGAATTGTACCCATGGCAACTGCCAACATCGTTACCTTGAGCCGCAGATTTAGCGATCGCCACCACCGGAAAAAATTTTGAGGGGAAGTCTTGGGAGTTTCTTTTCTTACTATTTTTTGTTGCTCTGAAAATAATTTAGCTGAATCCTGAGAATAGTTTGTTGCTGGAACTGGCTTCCCAACTGTACTATCGGTAACTGATGGGATTTGACTATTATTACCGTTATCAGAAGTATTTTTGGGAGAAGTCCGAGTCATTTAATCAACCTAATTATTAAACTGTGAGTAATCAAAAAGCATTCACTAGAACTGAAGTGATAATAGCTAACAGTGTTGTGATCATGGGTAAGCAAGACTTGTGGCTTACTAATTGCTTGTCTATTTCCGTGAGAAGCTAGTTCCTGCTCTAAGCAATTTCAGTAATTTTGCGGATGGCAATGCAACCCAAGCAAGCGAAATTAAAGAAGAAAGCAAACGCACTTTTTTTACGAACAAATTCCTGGCTCTAGGCAATCGCACTAGCTTTTTTTTCGGGTGTTCTTCATCAAGCTGATTGCCTGATTCAATACTAAAACTATGTCAGGAATAGTTCTAGATAATTACTTAATTAAGCCGCCATACCAAAACAACAGTTGTGATGTCTTAATTAGTAATGAGCTATAGCGATTCTCAAGTAATTGTGAAACATGACTATTTTATTGATTGTGCATCTCTTGTCAATCTATGGTTAATTTTTCTCATAAATCATTGAAGACAGCGATATGCAATTTATAATAGTTAATTGTGCCTATTCAGTAGAATATATAGCCTGCTTTTTGTGTGATCTACTCAGTTTAAGCTTGCCTGGAAAAAGCTTAATTAAGCATCGACCATTAAAGAAATCATTGCCTCGCCATTGAGAATCACCAGCATCTCGCCGTTAGATTTTAACCAGTAACCTCGCAAAAATGGCACCAACTCAGGAGTAACGCTAGATGATGGCGGAGACTGAATCAAATCTGGATTACACCACTCAATATCTTCTACTCGGTTGACCACTAAGCCTAGCATCTGGCTTTTAACTCTAGCAGATGTTGCTTGCTGACTATCAGCCTGGAGTACAATCGCCCGATAAACAGAAGTATTAATTTCTTGTTGGTACAAAGGAGTAAGCCCAACTAGTTTACCTAAATCCACCATCCAGAGGATTTCTCCGCGCCAGTTATAGACGCCCATCACCCAGTTTGGCATGTGAGCAATAGGCACAATCTGACCCATGGGAATGCTCAGTACTTCAGTAATTTGCAGAATGGGTAAGAGTGCTGTTGTATCAGGTACAAGATGAAACCGTAAAAACTGTTCATTGGTACTCAAAGAAGCTGAATCAGAAGACACAGACAATGATTCTGAAATTGATAAAGAGTCGGACATTGAGCTTACTGTTGGCTTATTGTTTGAGTAACTGCTTAACAACGCGTACCAATTCTTCCTGATCAACGGGTTTAGTTAGGTAGACATCTGCTCCCTGTTTCAAGCCCCAAAATTCATCCATTTTGCCCCCTTTAGTAGAACAAAGAATGATGGGAATATCTTTCGTCCGCGCTTCAGATTTAAGGTCACGACAGACTTCAAATCCACTGCAACCTGGTAGTACAATATCGAGGATAATCACATCAGGTTGATGAGAATCGATTTTGGCTAGGGCTTCTTCTCCGCTTTGAGCCGTTAAGACATTCAAGCCACCTTGTTGCAGATATATAGTAAAGACCGTCATATCAGTCAAGCAGTCTTCAATAACTAGGGCAGTACTCATGGCATTTACCTCATTGAGCAAAAGTAACTAAAGTAACAAATAGATGATCTGGGCGAGGTCTACCTAGCTGCTCAACGATGGATGCAGACAGTCAGACAATTTAAGCAAAGGGTGATGAGTAACTTAATTAACATCATCCGGTTCTAGATACTTATTCATCACCCTCAGCACCTTTTCAGCATCAATTGGTTTGCTCAAGAAATCGGTCGCTCCAACTAGTCTGGCTCTTACTTGGTCAACAATACCGTCCTGACCAGTTAAAATCACAATCGGTGTATCCCGAAACACAGAAAGCTTGCGTAACTGGGTGCAAATTTCGTAGCCGTTGGTGTTGGGCATCACTAGATCTAAAAAGATCAAATTGGGCTTACAGGCCAGTAGAGTGGCGATCGCTCGCAAAGGATCGCTGATGCCAACAAACTGATAACCTGTTTTTGTGAGCAGCTTTTTCATTGTCTGACAGATTAAGAGACTGTCATCAATACAGGCAATCAGAGGTTCGCTACTCTTTACCGGAGTAAGAGGCTCATCTGGAGAAGGCGCATCAAAGGGAGTTGGTAGATCAGGAATTGCAATCAGTTCTACAAGCCCTGATTCAATATAGGGTAGTAGTGAACGAGTCACTTGTACAATATCCCGCTTTGTTTGCGTTGCTAAGTCATACAGAGTGTTGCGGCCGTTGAGTAGTTTGCTTAGACTCTGGTAAACCTGTTCTGAAGTGTGTTTTTTGAGGTATTCCGGTTGCTTGATGACGGGTGCGCTAGTAGGAGAATAAGCGGCTAACTGAGCATTTGACCAAACTTGGCAGAACTGCTGAGCTTCTGTAACAGCTTGTGCTACATCAATCAAGATCATTGGCGTCGCTAGTGATTTATCTGGTTTGATTTGATGAGTAACACACTTGGCTGGCGTTAAATCAAACAATACCTCAGTAACCACAGCCCGAATCATGTTAGCTGCTTGTTCATGAGTAATTTTTCCTTGTGCCACCCACAAACGCAACACTTGATATTCCCAGCAGCTATTTGAATCTTCGGGATTGATGCCGGGAAGTGTACTCTTGCAGGCGAAGGTTTGAGCATGCATCTGACGACAGTGAACTGCTAAGTGTCTTTGCCACCGCCTTACTGGATGAGTGCCTCCTGTGGCATAAATAATGTGACCCATGTATAGCAAAAAGATCCATTGCTTTTTATTCGGGTCTGTCAAAGTTAGTTGGCCATTAAACCGCAGCCGCTTCAAAGTTTGAAGCAATTGAGCTTTCTTCGAGTCAGTAAACTGCATCGCGTTAAGCGTAGGCGAAGTTTGTTGAGGAGAGTGCATCTCAGTCACATAGAGTAAGTTGGTTGACCATCCGTAGGTTTACGGTTTATTTTGTTGGTATCGCTGTATCCCTGAGATCGCAAGCTAAATCGCTCGGACAGCTATCGATGTGCTAAATTATTTCCGTAGTTATTTGGCTGGCAACAGACGGAATCTTAATATTGATAAGCATTTAGATTAGCTTACTTATTTATCTTTTGCAGCTAAATATCTGACAGATATATCGGGGAATATTTGCCAGATATTATTTTTAGATAGATGTTACTTATTATGTACTATCATTATTGGCATATTTTTTGAAGCATGTCCATAATCCAGATCACTAACTCAACTTTTTATTCTCTATTTATATACTTTTTAATATCTTTAAATTATGAACTTTTGCTTTGGAAAATTTGTCTATTTTAGTAGTAGATAACTCTACGATAATTTTTTTTTAGCAAATGTTATTAGAGACGAACTAACTAGTGTGCTGGAGCAATCAGCCTTGTTTCGTGGCGGTTAACTTGGTTTATACCCCATCGTAGTATGCTTGGCAAAGAGGCAATAAATTATCAGTCTCAGCCTGAAGCATCTTGATTTATCAGTGTGTTTCAGGCAATTTTGTTGCGTAACTGTACGGAAGAATTAATGTGAGACATTTAACTCAGATTGCATCTGGTGTTAGCAAACTGTCCCCTAAGCCTTACTCTAGGCAAGAGGGAAGCTTACAAATCAAGCTGTTGATTGATTTATGTGCAACTTCAGAATCGGAAACTAGCGCGGGTAGCGACGTGATTTGGGGGTTAACTCAGACTCCCAAATCTTTACCACCCAAATATTTCTATGATGACCTTGGTTCGGCGCTGTTCGAGAAAATCTGTGATTTGCCCGAATATTATCCCACACGGACAGAAGCGGAGATTTTGCATCAGTATGCTGGGGAAATTGCCAGGATTACTGGTGCCTGCGAACTAGCAGAACTTGGTAGCGGCAGTTCGACAAAAACCCGCCTATTGCTCGATGCCTATGATGCCTTAGGCTATCCTTTACACTATCTACCGATTGATGTTAGTGCGGGAATTTTAGAAAGCAGTGCGCAGCAGTTACTGGCAGAATATCCTTCAATTCAGGTTCAAGGTTTAGTAAGCACTTATGAGTTGGCACTCAAGCAGTTAACCCCAACTCAACTACCCACCCGGATGATTTGTTTTCTGGGTAGTACCCTCGGCAATCTCAATTCCCAAGAGTGTGATCTCTTTTTCTCGCAAATCACAGGGGCGCTAGCTGTTGGTGAGTATTTTTTGCTCGGAGTTGATTTGCAAAAGCCGAAAGAGTTGTTGGAAGCTGCCTACAACGACAGTCAGGGGGTGACGGCTCAATTTAATCTCAATGTTCTGGAGCATTTGAATCAGCGTTTTCAGGGCAACTTTAACCCTCTTCTGTTTGAGCATTGGGCCTTTTATAATCAGCAAAAGCATCAAATCGAGATGCATTTGCGATGTTTGCACTCCCATACAGTCCGCTTAGAGGCTCTTGATCTCACCGTTAAACTGGAAAGCGGCGAAACTATCATGACGGAAATTTCCCGCAAATTTGATCCAAGTATCATACAACAAGAACTCCAGGCTCAAGGCTTAAAACCACTCCAATTTTGGACTGATCCGCAACAGTGGTTTGGCTTGATTCTTTGTCAAGTTTAACTACTAAAAGCCATTAAGCTTTGCCATTAGTTGACCATTGTGGTTAGTATTCTCCAGCTACTCCCGCTTCCTGTTTAAAGAGGCGGGATTTTTATAGCGTTTTTGAAGAGACTTTTTCTTTAACAATTCTGGATCAACTTTGAAAACTGAAGATTTTATCTCTTGTGCATCTCTGGTTAATTTTTATTAGGGATCATCGAGGAGTGCGATATATGCGTAAGATTACTCCTAGCTAAATCTGAGTTATCTGCTTACCTGCGTTCATTTATACCTATATATTTAAATTATCTTTATCAAATTTACCTTTTTTATGAAGTTTTCATGAAAGAAATTGTTTTAATATACGTAAAACCACTCTTCACTAAATCCGTGGAATTACCCTAGCAAAACTACTATAAATAGTGCGATAACTGTCTTAATGCTGCTATTAGCAGATCTTGGCAATGGATTTTTCAGCATCAAGTCCAGAGATAGTGCCATTGACCAGGTGTTAAATGCTCCTTGCAGAGCCAGTCAGAAGGTCAATCGACTATACGCTATTACTCTACTCAGGCTTGACTGGATTGATGTTCAAGAAATTCATCCATCCCCTTGAAAAGATTCTTGGGTGAGTGGCTTAGAAATTTATTCCAGGTTTACTGGTGTAAAAAAATCGACAGAAAAGATTAAGAAATGCTCCAAGACGTAACATTAACGGGGTTTATTTCCACTTCCGAAAGGAACTATCTACTCCATCAACTGAAAGGACTTGATTGCTACTAGAAATCAAGCAGTTAACTAACCTAATTCTCCAGACATAGCAAATCATCATGAACAAATCTTCCTCCAGAGAAGCCCGACTAGTTGCCCAAGAAGCTAGCGCTATCCGAGCCGCACTCAAACAAAGCGGCTATGAAACTCGTAAACAATCTAGACAGCCTGCTTGGAAAATCTTTGTTGAACCAGAAAAACACTACAAGCTGACTTATAAGACAGCTCCTGTAAGCACCTGGGTACTGCATCCTGATAGCAACGATCCTAATCGCCAAAGCCTCTTAGACATCATTCAAAATACCTTGGCTACGGAACCAGCAGGGGTTGCCAGGGAAATTTCTTGACATACTTAACGGGTGGAAATCACATTGAGTTCTCCCCCGCCTTTCAAGCGAGGGAGAACTCGCAAATAGAAAATGGTTAATTGAAAATTGAGAATAAGATTCCATTTTCCATGCTAAATTTAGTAGGAATTTTGGCTAAAACTGCCCAGAAACATCAGTAATAGTAGCAGTGGCCGAGCAAAAAGAGAGCATCTCACTCTTAGAAAAACACTGAATCAGTACAAGATAAAAGCCCAATTCTCATGTTGCCCCAAAGGGTATATCTACAAAAGTGAGATGCTCTTATCAAAGGGGTATCGCGTTCAGCTTCTTATTGATTATTTATTTTGATCAATTTTACCCTTCGCCTTTGCCGCTACTCGGATTTTTTAGTAAAATCAAGGGCAGCAGAATTCATGCAGTAGCGTAGACCTGTTGGCTGTGGCCCATCATTAAAGACGTGTCCCAGGTGTGCATCACAAGCAGCGCACAACACTTCCGTTCTCCGCATGAATAAGCTATTATCTGATTCTTCTGCGACGTTTTCTTCCTTAATTGGAGCCCAAAAACTTGGCCAACCTGTGCCAGAATCATACTTGTTTTCTGAACTGAATAGTTCATTACCACAACACACACATTTGTAGATTCCTTGCTCTTTATTGTTGTGGGTTTCTCCCGTGAAAGCTCTTTCAGTACCCTTTTTTCTAGTTACTTTGAATTGTTCCGGCGTTAGCTGCTGTTTCCATTCTTCGTCAGTCTTTTGAACTTTATTAATCATCTTATAGTAATGTCCTTGATTCACTGCAATATTAGGTTGCTAGCTCAGCAAAAATGCACTGTGCATCTTGGCCAACCAACCAACAATACTGATCTTAAAGTTACACCGAAGTCCCTACAGGTGTGGATTACCGCAATGGGATATTGATCAATTTGCCAGTGCTGTTGAGCTAAGCCTCCTCTGAAAGCTCCGCTTACCGCTAAACTAGATTGCGGATACGCGTTGAGGTTAAGGGACGCTGTGCCACAAGCAACACCTGAAGTTAAACAGCGAATTGAAGAACTACGGCAGCTCTTGCAAAGAGCTAGCTATGCTTACTACGTCCTCGATAATCCGGTGATGGAGGATGCTGTTTATGACCAACTTTATCGGGAACTGCAAGAATTAGAAACACAGTACCCCGAATTGGTAACTCCTGAGAGTCCCACCCAACGCGTGGGAGAGCAACCCGCCTCCCAGTTTTCTTCAGTGCGGCACAATATCCCCCTCTACAGCCTGGAGAACGCTTTCAATATTGAAGAGTTTGCCAAGTGGCAAGAACGATGGCAGCGTTATGCACCATCCCAAAAGGAATTTGCCTATGTCTGCGAACTGAAAATTGATGGCAACGCTTTGGCGCTGACTTACGAAAACGGTGTCTTGGTGCGAGGAGTGACGCGGGGTGATGGTGTTACAGGGGAAGAAATTACTCAGAATGTCCGTACCATTCGCTCGATTCCCTTGCGGCTGCATGTTGATCAGCCGCCAGATGTGGTGGAAGTGCGCGGGGAAGCATTTCTGGCTTTAGATGTATTTGAGCAAATCAATCAAGAACGCGAACAAGCAGGGGAACAGTTATTTGCCAATCCTCGTAACTCCGCAGCAGGAACTTTGCGCCAATTAGACTCCCGTGTTGTGGCAAGTCGAAGGTTAGATTTCTTTGCCTACACCTTGCATCTGGGGAGTCAGCAGTTAGAGGTTGCTCCTCCCCAATCCCAGTGGGAAGCGCTGGAATTACTGCAAAAGTTGGGTTTTCCGGTGAATCCCCACCGTCAAGTCTGTGCCTCATTACAGGAAGTTCAGCAGTATTATGAGTCTTGGGATCTGCAACGCCGTAGCTTGCCCTACATGACTGATGGGGTAGTGGTCAAGCTTAACTCGTTGACGCTTCAGGAACAACTAGGATCTACTCAAAAGTTTCCTCGTTGGGCGATTGCCTTAAAATACCCTGCCGAAGAAGCACCCACTCGTGTGGAAAAGATTACCATCAATGTGGGACGCACCGGGGCGCTAACACCCCTAGCTCATTTACAGCCAGTGCAACTAGCCGGGACAACGGTACAAAGAGCCACATTACACAATAGCGATTTTATTGCCCAGTTAGATGTGCGGGTTGGCGATACGGTGATTGTCCGCAAAGCTGGTGAGATTATCCCGGAAGTAGTGCGAGTGCTACCAGAACTCCGTCCCTATGGTACTCAACCGTTCCAAATGCCGAGGGATTGTCCTGTTTGCCATCAGCCAGTCGTGCGTCCTCACGGGGAAGCCGTGACTCGTTGCCTTAACACCTCTTGTCCTGCGATTCTCAAAGGGGCGCTGACGCACTGGGCAAGCCGCAATGCCCTGGATATTAATGGCTTAGGGGAAAAGATTGTGGAACAATTAGTAGATAAACGAGTAGTCTCCTCAGTTGCTGACCTTTACGATTTAACTCTAGAGCAACTGGCATCCCTAGAACGCCTAGGTAAGAAGTCAGCCCAGAATTTATTAGTAGCGATCGCTAATTCCCAAAACCAACCTTGGTCACGAGTTCTCTACGGTTTGGGTATTCGTCACATCGGTAGTGTCAATGCAGACATTCTCGCCCAAAAGTTTCCTACAGTTGAACTGCTGGCTGGGGCATCACTAGCCCAGATCGAAGGTGTTTACGGTATTGGGCCAGAAATTGCTCAATCCGTCTGTTCCTGGTTCCAAGTTCCCAGCAACCAGACTTTAATTGCCAGACTCAAACAGGCAAGAGTGCAACTATCGGCTCAAAACTTGACTACAACCGAACCTAGCAGTCAATCATTGAGCAGTAAAACTTTTGTAATTACTGGTACTTTGCCGACACTGAAGCGAGATGAGGCAAAGCAATTAATTCAAAAAGCTGGTGGCAAAGTAACTAATACCGTTAGTAGTAAAACTGACTATCTAGTAGTTGGAGAAGATGCAGGTTCAAAACTAGAAAAAGCTCAATCATTAGGTATCTCCCAACTCAACCAAGCCCAGTTGTTAAAGTTACTAGCGCCGCGTCAAGGAAATAACTATCCAGTTGAAAAAGGTTAAAAAAACTTACTCTACAAGCTTTCTTGTCCTCTTGTCGCCCTTAATAATTAATAAGCATGCCCTTGAGCACAGCGAAGGGTAATAAGCATGCCCTTGAGCACAATTGAAGGCAATATATTCTTGTCCCCCCTGTCCCCCTCCTCCTGCCTATTTGCCCTAGAAGGCTAAAGAATGAGATAAAGCTATAGGCCGACGACAAGACTGTAGAATCGGAATCTCAACAATAAATTCTGTGCCTTGTCCAGGTATAGACACACAGCGTAATTCTCCCCCGTGTTTTCCTACCACTATTTGATAGCTAATGGACAAACCGAGGCCAGTACCCTTACCCACGGGTTTAGTAGTAAAGAAGGGGTCAAATAACCTCTGTCGTACCTGTTCCGTGATACCTACTCCGTTGTCAGCAATCCGGATGACCACTTTCTTCGTATGTAAAGCCAAGTTACCACTATCTATAATTGCGGTGCTAACCTGGATCCGAGGTGCGATCGGGACAGTCAATTGATCTCCCTCTACCAGTTCAGGGTTCACTCTTTGGGGTTCCAGAGCATCGATGGCATTAGTCAGGACATTCATAAACACCTGGTTAAGCTGCCCAGGGTAACACTCGACTGGAGGCAACGTGCCGTAGTTTTTAATTACCTCAATGGCAGGGCGTTCTGGTCTTTGTTTGAGTCGGTGCTGCAAAATCAGTAGAGTACTCTCCAGACCTTCGTGGATATCAATTCGTTTGATGTCTCCTTCATCCACTCGCGAGAAAGTCCGCAGTGACACTATAATATCCCGAATCCGCTCGGCTCCCAGTTTCATCGACTCCAATAAATTGGGCAAATCTTCCATCAAGAAGTCCAAATCAATGGTTTCTTGATATTCATTAATTGCTGGTGCAGGCTCAAGATGGTGCTGTTGGTAGAGACTAATTAACCCTAGCAGGTCTTTGATGTATTCTTGGGCTGGGGCGATATTGCCATAGACGAAACTGACTGGATTATTAATCTCGTGGGCAATACCAGCTACCATTAATCCCAAGCTCGACATTTTTTCGCTCTGTACTAGCTGGGCCTGGGTTTGCTTGAGTTTACCTAGAGTCATCTCTAGTTGAGCAGCTTTTTCTCGCAAAGCGGCTTCTGATTGGCGCAAAGCGGCTTCTGTCTTAGAGCGCTCTTGATTGAGAGAGAGTGCCGCTGCTGCTGCTCTGAGCAAGTCTACTGCTGATGCTGACCATAACTGTGCTTGTCTACGCTTGTCAAAGACTAGAAACCCGAACAGCTGATCTTTAATTAGTAAGGGCAGAACCAACAGAGACAAAATCCCCTGCGATTGCAAAACTAAACGCTCTGAGTCCGGCAATTGGCTAACTAGCGCCATAACGACCTCACCCCTTGCCAACTCTGGAATCCAGAGAGATAAACATTGGTGGTAGGGCAAAGCCTCAGGAGGCTGGTCCTCCCTTTGGCTGTCGCTATTTGGGGCGTACCATTGGTCACTGAGGGTAGTCATTGGTTGACCGTAAATGTCGCGGTAGTTCTCAAATAAATAGACATTACTGGCTTGAGCCGCTTGTCCCAGCAGTTCGAGGATCGAGGTGTGATAATTTGCCTCACTTCCCTGACTCAACAACTGGCGCTGAACTCTGACTAAGGCTGACAAGTAGCGTTGGCGTTCTGCCAGGGCCGATTGTGCCCGGTAACGTTCGGTAATATCAATGGCGACAGCAATCAACCCGATCACTTGGTAATTTTGATCTTGCAAAGGTCTGGCGCGGTTTTCGTACACAGAATCACCTAACTTGATCGTCCAGGCTCTCTCGGCACCCTGAAGTACATCCTGGAAATGTCCCAAAACCTCTGGTTGGCTACAGTACAAATCAAAGACCGAGATGCCCACCAACTCACCCACTTGAGAACCCAGCCGCTCTAGTCCTTTGCCCTCCGAAAGGGTAATCGTACCTTTGATATCCGTAGCGTAGAGGATGATCGGTGCTTTAGTAACCACCGTCTGTAGACGTCTCTGGCTCTCCTGTAATGCTAACTCTGCTAACAGACGTTCGTTGATTTCCCCTTGCAGAACTTCGTTGGCTCTTGCCAGTTGTTGGGTACGCTCCTCGACTCTGTGTTCTAAATCTTCGTAGGCTTTGTGTAAGGCTTCCTCGGCTTGCTTGCGTTGGGTAATGTCCTGTACCAGAGAAGTGATACCAATCAAAGTGCCATTTGGCTCAATTAGAGAAACGTTGTACCACTGACAAAATATGGTTCTGCCATCGGGTGTCTGGTATTTTTTAGTGCAGCAGTCTTCTCCCTGACGAATCAAGAAGTTCTGACAAACTGCTTCTGGCCGCTCTGCTGCCAAATTAGACCCAATCAATTCGGTGGCGTGACGCCCGATGGCTTGGCTCTTGTCGTAGCCAAAAATCCTCTGAGCGGCAGGATTCCACTCCCTCACTTCACCATCGAGGTTCCATTCAATGACGGCTAGCGGCGTTTGCTGTACCATGAGGGACAATCTTTGTTGTGACTGTCTAAGAGCCTCGACAGTTTGCTGATGGTTAGCAATTTCTTTGAGTAAGGCAAGGTTGAGCGCTTCTAGTTCCGCTGGACTGGCCAAGCTTAGTGCCTTTGGTATCAGCGGCACCATTTCGGAAACTGTATAAAGGGAAACTATCGCGGTAATCGCTTTCATCAAACCCGATAGCCAATAATCTGGATGCCAAATAGTCCAGATTTCTAATAAGTGACCAGTGCCACAGGATAAAATAAAGGCACTAAACAGTAGGAAGATTCCTTGGAATGGCACGTCTTGACGCCGACGCACGAAGTGGATCAGTAGTAAGGGAATCGAGTAATAGGACAGAAAAATGAAGAAGTCTGACCCAGCATGAAGCAAGACTAACTCTGGCTTCCAGAGATAGCAACTGCCGTGGGCCATAAAAGTTCCTAAGAATAGGTTTTTTAAATGCTCTACCATAGGAGAATGAGAGGTTAATAATAAAAAAACTACTGATTTTCTTAGTTCATCAACAAGGCTTAGTTTGAATTGATTTTCATTCCTTGAGTTAATCTCTAACCGGAGACAGATTTCAGGTAGTCGTTATTAAACTTTTACAGTAACTGGAATTGGAATCAGTTCAATTGTCCAATTCTTCAAACTATTCTTAGCGATCGCACTACTATTTGAACTCAGAGGAAACACTGAAATTTTTAAATCTTGGAAGATCCTGCCCTAGAATCGAAGGGTGATGCCAACAGGATATTCACGGTGCAACTTGAGGAAGAGAAAAGGTGATCTCACCAGTTAAAAGATAGGCAAAAGAGCCTCTGGTAGTGCTTTTTGGTTAGAAAAGTAACAGCACAAAAAAAGGGAGCATCTCCTTTTGATAAATATATTTTTCTTTGGAGAGAGTCGCATCAACAACATGCTGCCTGACCCCTGACGTTTCTTGCCAAGCAGGAGCCTTGCCAGGATGACTCTTATTGCTTTTAAGAAGTAACAAAATACCTCACCTTAGTTACCCCAGTTATTCTGGAAAGGGAGATCCTAACATATACTTTACCATTTAGTTCGCACGATCTTTGGTAAATCAATGATTAATCAGTCTACGCTCATACACCTCTAGTGCAGATTTAGAGAATTCTTGCCAGTTAAGATTCAGGGACAGCTCAGTCCGGGGGCGATGCTTTTGGCGGTATACTAAAATTTTGTGTGATCTGGCACGAAACCCAGACAATTACCCAAAAAAAAGCCAAGGCACTCAATAAGTTAATAAATTCTGTGACTACTTCAGGTGACTTAAACCCTAACAAATATCAATGGCATTTGGCAAGGGTGATCAACACCCTGCAACAAGATTTACCTACACTTTTTGAGAAAGATATTTCATACGAAATTTACACCTCAGATATTTATTTTCAAGATCCAGTTAATCGCTTTAAGGGAAAATTTAACTATCGCATTATCTTTTGGACGCTAAGATTCCATGCCCGCTTATTCTTTACAGAAATCTACTTCGATTTGCATGATGTCCAACAGACAGAGCAAGACACGATTAAGGCAGATTGGACGGTGCGCGGTATCTTGCGTGTTCCTTGGAAAGCTCATATTTTCTTCAATGGCGACTCTACCTATAAACTCACCAAAGATGGTTTAATTTACAATCATCTTGATACTTGGGATCGTCAACCCAGCGAGATTTTAAAGCAGTTCTGGGTCAAAGGAAACGAAGACTAATATCAAGTTTAAACTAGACAACTCTAGCTAAACCAAAGCCGCTTACAACTCCGGAAAAATTGCCTTAAAAACCTCGAAAAAGCCCAACTCATCGAGAAAGCGTGCAGCTAAAATGCCTCCGATAAGACCAAATAAATGTCCCTCCCAAGATATTCCCTCTTGCAAAGGCAAGATACCTTTAATTAATCTGCCGTAAATTACAGCAACAATAAATGAGGGCAACATCAGCCGCCAATCTTGTGTAAAGTAGCCGCGCATGAGCAGAAAACCTAAGTAACCAAAAATTACGCCTGAAGCACCAATGTGACTGCTGTTAGCTCTGCCAAAAAGCCAAATACCAGCGCCACTCACAAGGGCAGTAAAAACCGTGACGACATAAAATTCGCTGGTTCCTTGGAGCAAAACTAACCAACCGAGAATGAGAAAAGGCAATGTGTTGAACATCAAGTGTTCTCCATTGCCGTGAAGAAAAGGTGCAAAGAAAATACCCAATAGCCCAAAAGTAGTGCGTGGGCGAACACCGAATCGGTTGAGTGTTCCTCCCAGGTAGATAAGATTAACAAACCCTAAGAGCCACGTAAATACAACCAAATCCCGTAAGATGGTGGCTTGAGCTCTCCACTCAAAAGTAATACCGCCTGCCAGCGCTAAGCTAACGCAAACTACGTAAAGAAAAATCTCCCGTTGATTCACCAGTATTAGTCCAACCTTGTTAACTGTCTCCGTCACAATTTTGCCAGGGTTGGCGCAGGCAAATCAGATAAAAACTCAAGGTTTCAGAGAAATTTAATCATCTCTTAATTAGGACAAATACCGCCACAGCAAGAACAAAGTAGCCAAAACCTTTTTCTAACTGTTTGGCATTAATCAATTTTGTTAAGTAAGCACCGCCGACTGTACCCAAACTAGCAGCAAAGGTAAAGGAAATTATTAAATGCCAATCTAAATTTACCTGGGAAAGGTAGCCCAGAAATCCTGCAGCAGAATTAAAAACAATGATCATCAAGGAAGTGCCAATAGCTTCTTTCATGGGAATGCCACGAAGAAGCACCAGTGCTGGGACAATTAAAAAACCACCACCCACACCAACGAAGCCAGTGATCATTCCTACTCCTAACCCTTCAATTGGTAGAGCAAACCAGTAATCTTGGCGCTTGGCTGTTGTCTGAGTATCTTGCGGTTTGGACTTTGTACTCCCCTTGCGAATCATCAGGATACTTGTTAGTAACATCACTAGGCCAAAGCAAACTAGCTGTAAGGTATCTGTGATTAAGGGGAGTGAGGTGAGAAGAGCACCTAGGTAAGCACCTAGCATTGCCAGGGGAGTAAACACAGCCACCGTTTTCAGATTGACGTTACCTTGCAGCCAGTGAGGAATTAAGCCAATTACACTGACTGAGCCAACAATCAGTAGACTCATCGCGATCGCTACTTTTGGACTGAGTCCCATCACATATACTAAGATAGGCACAGCCAAAACAGAACCACCACCACCCATCAATCCCAAACTCAGACCAATACCAACTGCCAATACATGACCAATAATCGCCGTAAACATGCTGCTAGTTGACCATCTAAGTTACTGATGTTGGCAAAACTTTCAGGTGAAGTATTGAAGATTTGAGACGATTTTGCTCTTAAACTTGCTGATTGTAAGGGAGTTTGGCTAAAAGCATCGCCAACAGACAAGTATTGGTAATGCCAGCAAAAGCTAAACCAGCCCCGACAAATCCGCTGAGAATGAGAAACCCAGGAGAAACCAAAACACCAAGCAAGGTTCCAGCTACAACTAGGGAACCAGCTACAATTTGTACCTGACGCATCATGCTAATCGGAGCATTTTTATTGATAATGGTGGTATAACCCAACTGTTTCCAGGCGTTGAGTCCCCCCTGGAGGTGGCTAACTTCTGCTAAGTCTGCGGCCAACAACTGCTGCGCAGCTTGGCGGGAGCGATTACTAGTTTGACAGTAGAGAACCAATTGCTTATTGCTATCATTGGGGATTTTCTTCGGGTCAAAACTAGACAGAGGGACTAGTGTCGCTTCAGGGATATGTTCGCCAGCGTATTCAGAGGGTTCTCGAACATCAATTAAGGTAACGTCTTGTTGCTCGAGCAATTGTTTTAGAGTAGCAGCATCAATGAGTTGGAGTTTATCGCTGTTAGTAATCATTTTTTGGTAATTTGTCAAAGGATTTTTGGCGTTGCAGATTTACCACTGATTGGCTTTAATAACTCATAGTTCCCAGACATTAGATAGTTGCTGAAACTTTGCCGCACTGCTGATTAGCGGGGACGGCTTCAGCGATTTTTTTGGGGTTTGCTAAATCGAGAGAAGCCATTAACTGGATAAAGCTTGAGCGATCGCTTCCGGTAAAGCGGGGGTTAAATTGCTTTTCTTCCTTAATGGTGGAGACGGTTTGTCCCCGATAGTCGTGAGCGGGATACACTAAGGTGTCGTCTGTTAGGGTAAACAGCCGTTGAGTTACTGAGTCGTATAAAATACCAGCATCCCCACCTTGGAAGTCTGTGCGACCACAACCTCGGATTAACAGAGAATCTCCTGTTAAGATTTGCTTGCCGTTGACTAGATACGCCATATGGCTATCGGTATGGCCAGGAGTAGCGATCGCTTCGATGGGAATTTCTCCGAGTTGCAAGACTTCCCCATCCTTCAGAAAGCGGTCAGCACAAGCCGCCTGAGCATTTTGTGGGACAATTCCCTGGCAGCCAGTTATTTCCCTTAGTTTGCCTGTTCCTGTAATATGATCGGCATGGATGTGGGTCTCTAGGCAGTAGCGCAGGTTTAAGCCCAGTTCATTGAGCAGTTTGAGGTCACGCTCTACTTGTTCTAAGACTGGATCAATCAGAATAGCTTCTTTGTCACTGGTGTCAGCAATCAGATAAGTGTAAGTACTTGTTTCTGGGTCAAATAGTTGGCGAAAAAGCATAGATTTATCCCTATGAATAGAAAGTCTTGCACACGCTGACAGGATATAGCCTCAAGTTTTGTCGTATCTAGCCAATGGCTATCAACGGCTTGCTAGTCCCCAGTGTTGAGACTGGATTTATTGCCTTAGATTGGCAATAGTATTCTTGTATAGTAATATGATACTTAATTCAACACAGGAAAACCGCTAACTTTAACAAAAAGTTGACAAGGGAGTAACAAACACCTCTGAGAGTCTGTTTGTAAAGAAAAAATAAAGGGATTTCCAGAACAAACCGGACAGAAGCTAAGATTTTGCAACTAACTTTTTTATGGCAAACTTCTGTAATTGATTGAACATTCAGATTGGGTACACCTGGCCTATTTATTTACAAGCAGCTTCTTCAGCTAATAGATAACAATTTGTAAAAGAAACAAATATCATGTCAAATTTAACTACTCCTAAGTCTCCCGCAATTGCTAACACGACAGAAGCTAATTTAGATAGTAATACTCTTAAGTACCAAATTGTCATTGTGGGAGGTGGTGCTGCTGGTATTACTACCGCTAATCAGCTTTTGAGCAAAGATAAGTCTTTAGATATTGCTATTATTGAGCCTGCTGCTCAGCACTACTATCAACCTGGCTGGACAATGGTAGGAGGTGGCGTATTCAAGCTAGAAGATACCGCCAGAAATGAGCAAGACTTGATTCCTCAGGGAGCAACCTGGATTAAGGACTATGTGACCCAGTTAGACCCAGATCACAATGTTTTGCTCACTCAAACAGGTAAACGAGTAGAGTATGAATATTTGGTGTTATGCCCCGGTATTCAAATTGACTGGCATCTGATTAAAGGGCTTAAAGACGCGATCGGGAAGGATGGCGTCACAAGCAATTATTCTAAGGATTACGCTTCTTATACCTGGGAAGTAATTAATAATTTTTCCGGTGGTACTGCCCTATTTACTTATCCTAATACTCCCATTAAATGCGGTGGTGCACCTCAAAAAATTATGTACATGGCGGATGATATTTTTAGGAGTAAAAGTCAGGTAAGCCAGCGGACAAAAGTAATGTTTTGCACAGCTACTGCCAAAATGTTTGCTGTGCCAGAATATTGCGAGTCTCTAGAAAAAGTAGTGGCGCGGAGAAATATTCAGGTAAACTTCAAGTACAACCTCAAAGAAATTAAAGCAGAGACTAAAGAGGCAATTTTTGATTTTACTACCGATCAGGGAGTAGAAGAAGTCAGCATTAACTACGATATTATTCATGTGACACCGCCGATGAGTGCTCCTGACTTTATTAAAGAAAGTCCCCTAGCAGTTAAATCTGGGACGAGTCAAGGTTGGGTTGATGTGAACAAAGATACGCTGCAACATAACGTGTACCCTAATGTTTTTAGTTTGGGTGATGCTTCTTCTTTGCCTACATCGAAAACCGCAGCCGCCATTCGTAAACAAGCACCAGTTTTGGTGAGTAACTTACTGGCTGTTCGGGCATCAAGCTCCCTAACAGGTAAGTATAATGGCTATACTTGCTGCCCCTTAATCACTGGTTATGGCAAAGTAGTCATGGCGGAGTTTGATTATGACAACAAACCTGTATCTAGCTTCCCCTTCGATCCCAGTAAAGAGCGATATAGTATGTGGTTATTAAAAAAGTACGTCTTTCCTTGGCTTTACTGGAACCGGATGTTGAAAGGAAAGCTGTTTGAGGGTGATCGGTTAAAGTTTTTGAGGGGATAAAATTGAAGCAGGTAATTACTTTTCTGGCTATCTATCACCAGATAATCGTTTAATTTTTTATTTTTGTACCACACCTAATCTGCCGTTCCTGACAGAGGGCAGGTTTTTTCAGTCCCAGAAATTAGCACTCTTACTACTATCTAGTAATATAATAAGTTAGACGTAAATTGTAATATTCTCTCACCAATTTAATTGTGTCTAGAAATTCTTGGCAAGAAACCTCTCTGAGTACAGAGTCATCTCAAGACTGTGGCATATCTGAGTTATCTACTGAGGCATTAGCTCTAGTAGCTGATTTTTTTAAAGCTTTATCAGAAGTTAGTCGTTTACAGATTATTTGTTGTCTCAAGTCAGGGCAAAAAAACGTTACACAAATTATTGAAGAAACCGGACTGGGACAAGCTAATGTATCTAAGCATTTGAAGCTATTAGCCCAAGCAGGCATTGTCACCCGCGAGCAACAGGGAGCAAGTGTGTTTTACCAAATAGCTAATGCTTATTTGTTTGAACTATGTGAGCTGGTGTGTGATTCCCTTCTAGCCCAAATGCATCAGCAAAATCAGCACTTAGAGCAACTCAAAGCACTTCAGCAATCTTTTTAGCTCTTAACTGGACGAGTAGCCGTGACAATTGTCACAGGATTTAGGGGACTCAAGCGAGTCAACTCTCCCACAGGCACAGAGCGCGATAGCTGGACTTGTAACAGGCGATAATGCCAATTATGGGAGTTGAGCCAACTCAGAACTTGATTAAGATGCTCCAAGGTAGCTAATGCTAGTACGATCACTCCATCCTTAGCCAAGCGTTCCTGGCAACTATCCAGAATTGAGTTCAATTTGCCGCCACTACCGCCAATAAAGATACGATCAGGTGTGGGAAGTTCCGACAGCATCTTTGGCGCACTTCCGTGAATTGAGCTCACATTTTTTACCTGAAAGCGTCGGCAATTTTGCTCAATCAAGACACTCCCTATAGCCGTTTTCTCAATCGCATATATCTGAGAATTTTGAGACAAACGAGCAATTTCAATGGCAACGGAACCAGTTCCGGCACCAATATCCCAGATTATTTGACCAGGTTGTAGTGCCAGTTCTCCTAAGACGAGAATTCGCACTTCTCTTTTAGTCATTAAACCAGGGCGATCGCTAAAACTAGCAAATGTCCGATCTGGTAATCCCAGTAAAGGTAAGGAGTCAAGATCCAGGTGTTGCTCAGCTAAATTAGACTGACGGAGTAATACTACCAAATTGAGAGGTGCAAAGGTTTGCCCCAAGACGGCATTCACGGCAAAAGAGCGCACCTGCTCGTCATCACCTCCCAAGTTTTCACCAACCCAAAACTCATAGCTGCTAGCCAAATCCAAAGACAGCAACAGACGAGCGATCGCCTGCGGCGTGTTTGTCCCATCTGTGAGTACCGCAACCTGCTCAACTCCCTGCTGTAGTGCCTGTGTCAACTGTTCTAAAGAACGTCCATGAGCACTGATGACACCTGCATTTTGCCAAGGAACTTTAATCCGACTAAAAGCCAGTTGAACCGAACTTAGATGGGGGTGAAAGGTTAACTGTTCCTGGGGCAATTGTTGGAGTAAGAGGCGTCCCAAACCGAAAAAGAGAGGATCACCACTGACCAAAACTACAACGTACTGATTTTCTTCCAGATTATCTAGCTGTTGGCTAATGGCTTCAACTACCTGTTGAAAATCTCCCAATACGAGGCGTGGAGACTGGTGATTAGGGAAATAGCTCAAATGGCGATCGCTTCCTACCAATAAACTGGCTCCCTCCACCATTTGGCGCGCCGTAGCAGTCAGTCCCCCTGAACCCTCTAAACCAATGCCAATAACCTGTACTGGTGTCATCACCTACTTTACCTATTTCTCCTTATCTCCCTTGTCTCCTGGATGTGTAACGCCACAACCGCACAACCGCTACAGCTCCTCTGGGGACTCCCAAGCTAAAACTAACAGAGCATTAAGGATAGCTGCTGCCACTGGTGAACCACCCTTGCGACTCTCCACACGAATTTGGGGTACTTTTGTCTGTGCCAGAGCCTCTTTCGATTCTAGAACTGAGATGAACCCAACTGGCGCGCCAATCACCAAAGCTGGTTGAACTGGCGATACTGGCAACTGAGAACATAATGCCAGTAAGGCAGTAGGCGCATTGCCAATGACAAAAACAGCACCGGGAAATTGCTCAAAACAGTGCATTAAGCCTGTTTCTGTGAGTGTTTTTCCCGGCATTGGGGCTGATACTTGTTCTACTGCTGCGATTAGGGGGTTGCCGAAGGTTTTTGCCACCATGCCAGCTACCCCCTGTTTCACCATGCCAACATCCGTAATAATTGGTGTTTGCTTCTGGATGGCTGCGATGCCAGATGCGATCGCTTCCTGACTAAATCGGATCAGTTGGGCAAATTCAAAATCAGCGGTGCTATGGATCACCCGCCGCACAATTGCGTATTCGGCTGGACTAAAGTTGTGTTTGCCAATTTCTTGGTCAATGACGGCAAAGCTGTGCTCCATAATCGGATGGATTGGTAATCTCATAGACAACCCAGATTAAAATTTGACCAATAACCGAGATTCTGGTCGCTTTTAGAAGAGAATTCCAGCGGTTGAGAGTCAAGAAACAATTGATAGTTGAAACTTGGAAAAATACATCTCATCTAATAATAGTAAAGTCTTGACTGTTAACCGCTGGCAACTCTAAAGTTCTAAAACCGGCCAATCAGGTTCCCGGTAGTAGTGCATCATATCGTCAAACTTCCGCAATTGAGCCTGCTTAACAGAGATAGCAATCGGTTCATCTGGTAAAGCTTGCTGATTTAAGCTCACTAGGGTTTCCCGTAAGTTACTGCGCTCTAGTTCAGGCAGAACTTCACCAAAATATCCCAGGGTAATATGGGCAGTAAAATGATACTGCTGTTCTAGGCCTAAAGCTATTAAACCAGGATTTTGATAAATAAATCGGCGCAATTGCAAAGTTTCCTGATAGGATTTTTCATCCTTGGGTGCCAAACACACGCCCAGGGAGCGGGGCATTACCATGAGACTAATCAGCTCCCAGACAATAGGATGATCATGATTAGAAGATTGCTGATACTTCTGGAAGCTCTCGGTGATGCGCTCTCGCAATTGTGCTTCAAAGTCGGGATTTTTAAGCTCTGCATCACGGTAGGCGCTATCCCAGATTAAATCCGCCAAAGTCAAGTGAAAACTTTCGGGCGGTACTGGCACCATTAAATCTTTATCTAGTTGCTGCAGTAGCTGTTGCTGGAGTTCCTTCACAATAGAGTAGAATTGCTCATTCTCTTGATCGTCACTCCAAGGTGGCGTCAGCACTGTGTAGCCGGGAAAGGGAGTTGCCTGGAAGCTACCATCTGGCAGACGCTCATACTTAGGCGACTCTTGAATGTGCTGCAACTGAGAGCTATAGCTTTCTGGAAGCGTTTGTCGCGCCACCCGATTTAGATAGGTTTGATAAGTATCGTCCAATCTTACTCCTCTCCTGCTGGTAAATGTAGTTTAAAGATCATGACAACTAAAGTACTATGATGCCAAAAGCCAAGGGCGGTGGGTGTGAGATAACTATCAGGTTCAACGATAGCTGAAACACCAATGGAACAGGGACAAGTTCAACTCTACTGGGGAGAAGATGACTTTGCCATGGCAAAAGCCGTGGAGGAACTGCGCCAAGCAGTTCTTGACCCGAATTGGGTCAGTTTTAACTATGACAAAATTCCTTCCGAAGAATCCGACGCGGCTATTAGGGGACTCAATCAAGTAATGACTTCTCCCTTTGGCATGGGTGGGCGTCTAGTTTGGTTAGCAGATACAACCCTTTGCCAGCAATGCTCAGAAAATTTGTTAGCCGAATTAGAGCGTACTCTACCATCGATTCCCCAACAGTGTGTTTTGTTACTAACAACTCGCAATCGACCAGATGGGCGTCTTAAATCGACTAAGTTACTGCAAAAGTACGCCCAAATTCGGGAGTTTTCTCTGATTCCTCCTTGGAAAACCGAACAATTGGTACAGCAAGTACGTACCTATGCTCAAGAATTTGGCGTCAAGCTGAATTCTGCTGGGGCTGAACTTTTGGCCCTTTCCGTCGGAAACGATACCAGACAGTTGTTCAACGAACTAGAAAAATTGCGACTCTATGGGGGTGATGCGAGTAAACCCCTAGACGAAAATACGGTTGCAGCCTTAGTAATTTCAAATACTCAAAACAGTTTGCAACTAGCAGCAGCAATTCTGCACGGGGAACAGGAAAAAGCCTTAGAATTAGTCACCGACTTGATCAACAAAAATGAACCCCCTTTAAGGATTGTTGCTACTTTGGTTGGGCAGTTTCGCACCTGGTTATGGGTGAAGCTAATGGTGAGTGAAGGGGAGCGTGACTCCAAAATAATCGCTGCGGCGGCTCAAGTGAGCAATCCCAAACGAATTTATTTTCTCAAACAAGAAATCCAATCCATATCCCTGCTGCAACTGCAAAGCGTCTTACCGATGCTTTTAGAGTTGGAGTTTTGCCTCAAGCAAGGAAGCGAAACGATGTCAACCTTGCAAACTAAAGCCATTCAATTGTGCCAAATCTGTGCAGGGTTCCCTGGAACTTCTTCTCTATAAAAAAGATCAAAATATAAGAGTGCTCTAAGACTCTAGTTTAGTTTCCTAATTTTAATTTTTCGGTAGTAAACGCTCATGCTCAATCCCTTTCCTATTCCGTCCCAACCTTACCTGAGACGAATTTTGCCTCAATCTCTTCTTGTCGGTGCAATTACTGCCTTTAGTCTCTTATCTGGATTGACACCAGACCTCTTGGGACGCTCTCCTACTCTAATTTTTAGCTCTTCAGCCTACGCTCAGGCAATAGATGATCCAGAATTGACAAACTATGTCTTAGCTTCTTTAGAAATTGAACGACTACGCCGGGAAGTCTACGAGAAAATCAAAGGCCGTAACCAGGGTAATGTACCTCAAATTTCTTGCAATGCTCTAGATACACTTCCTAGTAATATTATCGAGCTAGGGCGCAATTTCTGCGAGGAGTCTGAGCGCATTGTCCAGAAGTACGGTTTTTCTAATAGTCGCTACAACGTTATTATGAGAAACCAGGCATCCGATGCAGATTTAAGTGGGCGGATTAGAAAAAAAGTTGAGCAAATCTTGGGTACAGGTGGCTAGGCTCTCAGCTAGATAATTAATACAGGGTCTCTTCAACCTTATCTATTTTACTGTTTAATTTCACCTTGGTTAGAAGTGTTAAACATCCCTGGCATGAGACGAAGGTTTCTGCGGTTAATCAACTGTATCAATCAGTTTCGAGGTTGGGCAAGCTTCGAGTCGATTTCAAGCTGATTACCTCAAGGCGATGGCTCTAGATACACTGCTAGTAGAACCAATCGGTTGTTCAGCTTAACCTGATTTCCCTAAGTGACAAAAGAGGGATAGATGAAAAGCAATACTTAGCTGCCTCACTTTGGGAACCGCTTGTGCTATTAGTTAATGGTTAAGCCATTTCCTGTGCTACCTGAGATCCATGACTAATCCTCTCTCTGCGCTATGTCAATCTGACTCAAGCCGCGCAACCCCCCGCAAAGCTTTGACCGTGGTGTCAGTGTTGACCAAGAATGGTGCGCTAGTAGCTAAACTATCCCTTGGGGAATCACGAATTATCCAAATTGTTTCTAAGTTGGGTTTGCTTGCTGGACTGACTGCCCTTGCTGCTGGATGTGCCTCTAGTCCAGCCTCGGATCCTACTACTTCTATTTCTCCATTGCCATCGGTTAGCCCCGAAGAAGTGCAAAAGTATGCAAAAGCGGTTTGGGAAATTGAGCAACTACGCCAAACTGCCGAAAACGATATTTTGCAAATTAGCGAAGACGGACAAGTGCCGGAGATTAATTGTACCCAAGCAGACACGATCAGTAATCTCCAAAAAGATGTCCAAAAAATTGCTGTTAATTATTGCAATAAATCGAAAACCATTGGTGAAAGTTACGAATTGACTATGGCTACATTTAATGGGATTACTGTTACTGCCCAAGAAAATACTGACTTAAAAAGACAAATTCAAAATGAATTAATTCGTCTTCAAAGATAAGATATTGCTACTCATATTTCTTGCTGATGCTGACTTTTACACAACGCCTCAAAACTGGTGCCCAGCTCACAGTCAGTTTTACCCTTTCACTCACCGCCGAAGAGCGCACGAGGGCACGCCACCGCTACCAGACAGCCAATGGTCAGGGTTTATATCTGCGTTTACCCAGAGGGACGATCTTAAGTGAAGGGGACTTACTACAATCTGAGACGGGAGAAGTTGTTTGCATTACCGCTCAACCAGAACCAGTGCTGACAGTAACCTCGAAGAGACCCATTGATTTGCTACGAGCAGCCTATCATTTGGGCAATCGTCATGTACCTTTAGAAGTTGCTCCTGGCCATTTGAGGTTATCTCCCGACCTCGTTTTGCAGGCAATGCTGGAACAGTTGGGAGTGGAAGTAAAAGAGGAAGTAGTACCTTTTACCCCAGAACTCGGAGCTTACAAGCATAATCACTGAAAATTGAAAGTTGAAAATAATCTATTAACTATTTTACCTATCAATGTTTACTGATTTCGCTCTTTTACGTTTGTTGCAATTGGCTAGCCCAGCTTTGCCAGTGGGTGCTTATAGCTATTCTGATGGTCTAGAAAACTTGGTTGAAACCGATGTGATTAACAACCAAAAAAGCTTGTGTATGTGGCTAGAACAAGAACTACAATGCGGGGCAATTCGCCTGGAGGCGGCGATAATGTTGCGAGCTTATGATTGTACAAACAGCAACAATTGTGAAGGCCTGAGTTACTGGAATTCTTGGCTAACAGCTATCAAGGAAACCACAGAATTGCGAGAGCAGAGTTGGCAGATGGGTGGTTCTTTGATAGGACTGCTGCGGGATTTGCAGCCGCAACAAAAGATGCAAAATTTAGTATCTGCTGTAGGTAAACCTTGCAATTATGCGATCGCTTTTGGTCTTGGTGCTGCTTATTGGCAGATTGATTTAAAGGCAGCAGTCTTAGGCTATTTGCATAGTTGGGCTTCTAATCTGATTGGCGCTGGCGTTAAATTAATACCTCTAGGTCAAACTACTGGTCAAAAGTTATTGCTGCAATTAGATACTAGGATTGCTTTGACAACTCAAGAAATTTTAACCTTAGAGGATGAAGACTTAAGTAGTTGTGGCTGGGGATTATCTTTGGCAAGTATGGCTCACGAAACTCAGTACACACGATTATTTCGTAGTTAGTTTGGGGTATTGCAGTGCGATCATCTTTGCCGATGCGCGTAGTGCAATCACAATCTTCTCTCGATACGGTGCTTGCTCAAAGTTGACTTAAATTTTGATGGATGTTCCCCTAACTTAGCCCACATCCGACGCACGCAGATCAACTGGGGACGATTCATTTTTAAGGCAGTAATTGTTGCTCGATCAATGGGTTAACTCGTCGATTATCGCCTTGCAAATCTAACAAAACACCAACTTACTCCCCCTAGTCGTTGGTAATATAACGCACTTGCTCAGATATAGATTTTCTCTGTTTCAGTCTTTGGGTTCATCGCAGCTTACGGGAGCGATCGCATTTCGTATTGCTTCAGCTTTGGGGGAGTGAAGTTCGAGGGGGATTATGCGATCATAACCCCTGCCAAAGTTACGTATCGGTAAAAGCAAGTTCTCTAGCTTCAGAGGGAACCTCAGAAACTAATCCTATTTTTAGTCTGGCAGTTCTTCACGAGAACAGACGCACCTTTGTTTACATTCGACCTTAGAATGCCGCAAAAAAACACCACAGCACCTCCTACCAGCAAAGAAAAAGTTGAGCTATGGTATTTACTGGGACTATCAGGCTGGTTCTAGATGGAAAAACAGGAATTTCTCGACCTGCTAGAGCAGGGTGTAGATAGCTGGAACTTTTGGCGAGAGAAAAATCTTGATGTAGAGATAGATCTCAGTGAGATTGATTTGAGCGAGTCGGATCTAAGTGGAGTTGACTTCAGTGGGGTCAACCTCAGTGGCTCTAACTTCAGTGAGGCTAATCTCCAAGGAGCTAACCTTAGAGGAGCTGACTTACAAGGAGCTGACTTTAGTGAGGCTGAACTCATGGATGCCGACCTCAGCGAAGCAGACCTTGATAAAGCTAATCTTAGCAAGGCTCACCTTGCCGATACTAACCTTTGTGGTGCTAGTCTCGTGGGAGCTAATCTCAGTGAAGCATACCTTCTTGGAACTGACCTTAGTGGAGCTGATCTTAGAAAAGTTAACCTCTCATATGCAGAGGTAATTGAGACCAATCTTAGTCAAACTGACCTCAAAGAGGCTTATCTCAATGGAGCTAATTTCAGCAGAACTGATCTTAGTAGCGCTAGTCTTCGCAAAGCTAACCTTGGATACGCTGATATTTTAGGCAGAGATAATACTAGTTTGACTGAAGGTAACCTTAGTAAAGCTGACCTACAGGGGGCTAACCTCAGTGGCGCTAATCTTAGTAGAGCTGAATTCTATGGGGCTAATCTTACTAGGGCTAATCTTGCAAATAGCCAAGCAGCAGATGCTCAATTCGCTTTTGCCAAGTTTACGGGAGCAGTTATAGAAGACTGGCAGTATAACGAAGTTACAAACTTCAATGGTGTAACTTGCGATTTTGTTTACTTAGATTCTAGTAGGCGAAAACCTTATCCTGTTGGGAGAAGATTTGCTCCAGGGGAATTCACAAAAGTATTTCAGAAATCTTTTGAAAATATTGATGTAGTTATTAGCAATCCTATTGACTTTGGAGCTTTCGTCTACTCCTTCAAAGCTATACAAGCTAAATATGAAAATGCTCATCTAGATATTCAGAGCAAAGAGGAAAAAGGAGAGAATATTTTTGTCGTTAAGGTTGGCATATCTCCTGATGTAGACCAGAAGGAAACTCATGCCGACTTCATGGAACTTTATGAATCAATACGTAAAGAACTAGAGCAGAAATATAAAACAGATATTAATTCTCAAATTGTCCAGTATCAACAGGAAACTGACAATTTAAGAGATTATATAAATAATTTACATAATATACTTCAACAACAAACTGAGGTGCAAAAGCTGATGGCAGAAACTCCTAAGTATGATCTTCGTGGTTCAAAATTTGGTGGTGGCTTCGCTGGGGATGGAGGAACACAGATAGGTGGAACTTTAAATGATTACTCATCTAAGCAAAGTCTAGATGAAGCAGCCGCAGAAATTCAGCAACTTTTGCAGCAACTAGAGGAAACTAATCCTACTACAACTGAAACAGAAAAAATGATAGTTGCAGCTAAAGCGGCTGATGAAATAAAGAATAATCCCACACTGAAAGGGCGAGTGATTGGTGCTCTTCAATCAGGAGGTACTGAAGCGTTTAAGGAAGCAGTCGATAACCCAGTCGTGAATATTTTGGTAGCAATTATCGAGGGATGGATGCAAGCCGAGTAGAAGCTTATCCTAGGTGCTGCAAAATCCCCATCACTTTACGTTGGATTTAGATGAATTGATGGGGTAAGCATTTGGTGAAACAAGTAACTCTTGGAACTTTCCCATCGAGTTAGATAGGTTGTAACCTAGAGATAGAGAACTTAGTTTCAGATACTCTGGCACAACCAAAGAGCGATCGCCTGCCAGCATTACAATACAGCTTAGTTTGCCCATCATCCGAATGATGCCTGAAATGCGATCGCACCCATCAAAAAAATATAGAATTGAGTCAATTGGGAAAAGGCATTTATCTTAATCTCCATGACTAATTTCTTTCAATTCGAGGCAGATTTCGTCGATTCACTCCGTTGTATTCCCATGCAGGTGCGCTTCAAACTGGATACTTGCGGCATTAAACTGAAATTGCACCAATGGCATAAATTCAATCCAGAGGAGCATCAGGCGCTGGTGTTAATGCCCTGTATCACTGAAGCGCAAGTCCAAGCATACCGGGAATTTTTGCGTTGTCTAGTGGAGAAAAATACAGGTGAAACTGCTACTGATCTCGCTGTGGAAACTAACCCAGCCTGGATGTTACCAGATACAATCCCTGATAGTGTTCAAGAAAAAACCAAGGAAGTAGGAGCAACTTTGTCACCAGAGCAATGGGCAGCTTTGACTCCACTCCAACGTTTTGCCCTAATTAAGCTTAGCCGTTCTAGCCATGAAAACAAAAACTTCCTACCAGCGCTCCAGGAATTTGCTTGAGTGGAAGGTAATGCACAGATAAGCTAACCCATGTAAAATCTGACAAATTCTATTACTTGCGGCAATCCTTCCTGAGTTTTTAAGTTGGTAAAGACAAAAGGTTTATCGCCTCGCATCTTTTTTGCGTCCCGTTCCATCACACTCAAATCAGCTCCTACCATGGGTGCCAAATCAATTTTATTAATTACCAATAGGTCAGATTTAGTGATTCCTGGGCCGCCTTTGCGAGGAATTTTATCGCCAGCAGCTACATCAATTACGTAGATAGTTAAATCCACTAATTCTGGACTGAAAGTTGCCGCTAAATTATCACCGCCGCTTTCTAAAAATACCAGGTCTAAATTGCTGAATTTTTCTTCTAACTGTTCGATTGCTGCTAGGTTAATTGAAGCATCTTCCCGGATGGCAGTATGAGGACACCCGCCAGTTTCCACACCCAAAATGCGATCGCTTTCTAGTGCCTGAGAACGGACTAAAAACTGAGCATCTTCTTGGGTGTAAATATCATTGGTGACTACAGCAATATGCACAGAGGCACGCATTGCTTTACACAAAGCATCCAAAAGAGCCGTTTTCCCCGAACCCACAGGGCCAGCAATACCGACGCGAAAAGCACTCATCAATTATCTCCTAAGAAGTCTAAGAACATTTTCGCCGTTTAATCTCAGCAATGGCTAATAACAATGTATCCTCAATCCCTGCCTTCCGATTTAGGTAACTGATACGGCTGGTTCTGATTCATTGGGGTACTTATTCTCTAATTAATAATTTAGACTTTACCAACTTGATTGCCAAGTCAAGAAAAGTAAATTGCACAATTAGGCAACTAATCTTGCAGAAATATGCCAAGCAAATAAAGATAAAATTTGATTAATATTTAACCAACACTAGAGTTCTTCTATGCATCGCCGACACCATAGATATACTACCCGTCGTCTGCTCGCGGTTCTCTTTTTCAGTGCCCTTACTTTTTGTATCTGGCTAAGTCAAATTACTTTAAGCACTCGGCAAGTGGGATATGCCCAAATAGCAACTACTCGGTCAAATGATGCCAAGCAACTAGTGCAGCAAGGTGTTGAACTTTATCAGCTAGAAGATTTTCAAGGTGCCATTGAGCATTGGCAAACTGCTTTAAGTACCTATCAAAGCAGCAAAGATGCTGCTAACACTGCAATTGTTCTAGAAAACTTGGCGAGAGCTTATCAGCAAATCGGTCAAATCAACCAAGCTATTAATTACTGGGAGCAAGTCGTCACTAACTACCGCCAGTTAGGGAACCTAGAACAGGCAGGACGCATGCTCACAGAACAAGCTCAAACTTATAATAATCTAGGACAACATAATAAAGCGATCGGTCTTTTGTGTGGTGCCTTTCAAGAAGTATCTGAAGCGGAACCAACTTGTCTTGAAGAAACCGCTTTACCGATTGCTCGTGCTTATAACGACCAAAGCGGTGAAGTCGCTGCACTAGGAAGCTTGGGGGAAGCCTATCGTCTCCGGGGTGATTATCAACCAGCAATTCAATATTTAGAGAAGGCAAAAAAAATAGGGCATCCAGTTCATCAATTCTGGGTACTTAATAGTCTCGGTAATAGCTATGCTAGTCAAGCTCAACTCTGGAATAGTCGTGCTGAATCTGCCCAGCAAAGAGGTGCTAGTCAAAAGGTGATTGAATTTCAACAAAACGTCGCTGATGACCATCAACAAGCTCTAGAACATTTTCACAACAGTCTTTTGATTGCCCAAGAGCAAAACGACAAACTGGGACAAATGCGAGTACTGCTTAATCTGATTCGACTTGATGAGCAATCTACACAAGTAGACGAACAGAGGAAGACAATAGTTGATGACGTCAATAAGTATGTACAACAAGCTCTAGACCTTCTCCAAGATTTACCAGATTCTCGATATAAAGTCTATGCAGCTATCGATTTAGCTAACTTAAAAGAACAATCTTCTGCTGTTAATTTCACTGCAACTAAGAGTCAATGTCGGAAGAGAAAACTAGAAGGACAAGCAGAAGAATTACTTAAAGAAGCTGTCTCCATTGCTAAACGTATTCAACATTCGCGCTCTGAATCTTTTGCCCTAGGTGAATTGGGTCATATCTATGAATGCCGCCAAGACTATGAGCAAGCCTTAGAAAAAACCCAACAGGCACAGTTGGCCGCTGACCAAGAACTGCTTGCCAAAGATAGCCTTTATTTATGGGAGTGGCAAGCAGGACGCATTTTTAATGCGCAAGGCAAGAAGCCAGAAGCAGTGGCGGCTTATGAACAAGCACTGGCTATTTTGGATGATATCCGAGGAGACTTATTGATTGCTGAGCGAGACTTACAATTTGACTTTCGGGATGACATTAATCCCCTCTACCGACAGTTTGCTCAGTTAAGGTTAGAGCGCGCTTCGTTACCTTCCGTTTTACCTGAACAATTGGATAATGAGCTTAACTCTGCTCTGGATACTATTGATTCTTTAAAATTAGCAGAACTGCAAAATTATTTCGGCAATGATTGTGTTTTGACGCTGATTAGTGAGGAAAGGGTTGATGAGTTAATAGGGAAAGAAACTGCTGTCTTTAGTTCAATTATCTTAGAAGACCGCACCGCTATTCTACTGACTCTCCCGAACGGCACAAAGAGGTTTAAATGGATAGATGTCGATGGTCAGACTCTTAGAGAAGAAATCAAACAATTTCGCCAAGGACTTGAAGACTTCAGTACATTTATTTACGATCCTACGCAGGCGCAGCATCTCTATAGCTGGCTGATTAAGCCTTTCGCCTCCGATTTAGATCCAGCACAGATAAAAACTCTGGTTTTCGTCCAAGACGGCATCTTGCGTAGCATTCCCATGGCTGCACTCCAAGACGGAAAGCAATTTCTGGTAGAAAAGTACGCCATTGCAACAACTCCCAGTCTACGCCTGACAGTCCCTGCAACACTGAACCGTCAAGAGCTGCGGGCCCTCATCTTGGGAGTTACTAAACAGACCACAGTTGATGAGCAAACATTTGGAGCTTTATATAATGTCCCCTCAGAAATCAGTAACGTCGAGACTCAATTACCCGGTAGTAAAAAGCTTGTGGATGACGACTTCAACCGTGAGAGCTTAAAAACAGAACTTGATCAAACTGCTTACCCAGTGATTCACATTGCGACTCACGGCCAGTTCGGCACAATTCCAGAAGATACCTTTCTCGTTACGGGAAAAAATGAGAAGCTGACGATCACTGAGTTAGAAACCGCGATTCGCAGTGCTAGCCGTGGTAAATCGGTAGAGTTACTAGCACTTACGGCTTGCCAAACTGCTGTAGGGGATGACCGTGCGGCTCTGGGTTTAGCTGGCCTGGCTGTGCAGGCTGGTGCCAAAAGTGCCTTAGCTTCCCTATGGTTCGTCCCAGATGCTTCTACGAAAATCTTAGTAACTGAGTTTTACAAAAACTGGCTTACACCGGGAACAAGCAAAGCCGAGGCCCTGAGCGCAGCTCAGCGTAAACTACTTCAGGCGGAGGACATGGAGGAAATTAACGACCAATACGCTCACCCAGCCTTTTGGGCTCCGTTTATCCTGATTGGTAACTGGCTGTGAAGGTTGATAGCGGCTGCTGGATTAGTTAGGAGATAAATGGCATTGATTGAAGGAGAAAATAGTCGTTTGTTGTGAAGAACCCTGCTCGGGGGGATTTCCCCCCAAACCCCTCGTTGGGGTCGAACTAACTATCTTTGATTGTTGGCAATCTGCCTCAAGTTTTCAACTCGTACGTGCTCTTCTGGTGTTGCTTCGGCTGCTTCTAAGGTGACGAGTTCTTCTAACAAAATTGAACCTATTGCTCCTAATTTTGTATTCTCACGGAACCCTAGAGCCTCCCCTAGAGCGTTGTACCATAAACCTGCTTCAGCATAAATAGCAACTCTCCTAGAATTTTCCTTTGTATTAGAGAGTTTTTCTTGTAGATTTGGTGGCATCTCTACAACTTGAATATCGGCTCTCGCCAGGGGATTGAGTGATGGGCTGTCTGAGTCACAAATGATTTTGACTTGCCACAAATAGGTTTTGCCTACAGCAAGTTCTGGCTGGTCTTTTGGTAGAGATAACTGCATAATTCCTGGTGAACTGTGCAACGAAATTGGCTCACCGATTGGTCTGGGTTTTCCGTTTGGCTCGTACTCATAAAGCCTGAATTCAATGGGCAAAGTTGCAGATTCTGGTACAAACCAAGCGAAAGTGGGATGGGTAGAAACTGTTTGCCCAATATGTTTTTGAGGGGCAAGGGCTGTTAAGGGTATCCCTGCTATTGCCGCGCACTTTCCTCTGGGACCTGAACCTGATGACCTGGTATAGTCACTGGGAGGTTGCTGGTCAGAAGGAGGTACATATCTTGGTCCTCTCGAAATTGTACTTCCACTGGGGGGTTTTTGAGTGGGATCTGGCACATAATCAGCTAAAGCTGCCGGAGTTACAACTACCGATAAGCTCAGTACACAAATAGTCACTAGTCTGCTGTCGAGGCATTTTTTCAGAAATCGCAGGATTTGAGTCATGGTAATATTGCTCCGGCAGACATTTATTTAATTCTTAAAATACCAATAATAATATCAAAATTACTTTGACAATTTGCTCAAAGTTAGTCGCTGTTTTGAGTAAAGCTACAGACACAACTCTGTCATTGCTATTGCAGAAAACTACATAGGTAGTTTGAAATAAGTAATAAGCATGCCCTTGAGCCGAAGCCCAGGGAAAAGCGCAGGGTAATGAGACTCTGTTATAAGAAAATAAAATTATAAAATTAACTAAATATTTGTCAGCGACTGTGGGTCACTCTTGCTCAGGATTTAACTGATTTAAGAAAAATGGTTTTTAATCTATTTCCAAGTTGTACTTTTCTCTGGGGACTAGCTACTAAAGACCAGGTTAACTCGCACAGAGTACCTCGGGGAGAAATTGGCTCTCGCTTAAATTCACCTTTGAGGTGTTTGGCTAAATTTCTACAGTGCTTGGTGCCTTGTCCTTCCGAAGATGAGCAGACACCTGACCCATTATCTTTGATACTAAGAGTATAGCAACCGTCATTTTGTGTGCCAGTGACGCTGAGACGGGTTGCTGCTTTGGCATGTTTTCCTACATTACACAAAGCTTCTTCCAAAAATTGGCAAAGTTCTCGCTTTTCCTCAATACTCAAGGGGTGAGGCTCGATAGGCTCAAAATTTATAGCTTTTACTTTGATGGTTTCAAAGCCGGGAAAATCTCGCTCCACGGCATCTCTATAGACTGCATATAAAAGCTCATGCAGGGGAGGTTCTAAGTCTAATTTGAGACCACTACCGAGACGGAGAAACCTTTCTTTAGTGAGAGCTTCTAGTTTTAAATATTCACCAACTTCTCTAATTTCCTGGTTAATATTTTCTAGTTTGGCTAGTAATTGCTCTTGGGATAAATCCTCGTCTCGAACACCCCTCATTACATAAGCCAGTGTTTGCAATGGACCATTATGAATAACATTAAATGTGTGTTCAATAGTGCGCTGGCTTACTTCAATCTGGGACTTCAATGCTTGGTCGTATTGATAGAAAGCACCGAGTGCTACACCATTGATAATTAAAACAATTAAAACTGGTGCTACGGGAATCCACCAACCATTAATTAGGAAGACATAAGCAACTAGCAATAAGCCAGCGCTGGCAATACCAACCAACAAAAAGTTTTTGCTCGGTGATTGACTAAATTGACCGAGATTAATTGCTAAAAAACCCCAACCTAAAATCCATAAATATTCCCATCCATCTGACCATACATTTAAAAGTACTCGTCCATCTTTAACTGCACTAATAATCTGACTGGTGGCATGAGCTTGAAATTCTACGCCGTAAATTTGCCCAGGAGGGTTGAGATTGGCAATTGCCGAGGTTTTTACGATGTCATTAACACCAGGGGAAGTTATGCCAATTAGAATAACGCGATCGCGAATCCAACTAGGATTAAAATTCCCGTTCTTGATATTATTAAGAGACAAAGTACGAAATCTTTCTCGACCATTGCGGAAATTCAGGAGTACCTGAACCCCACCCGCATCTGGAAGCACATAGCCCCCATAATTGGGAGACAGGCGAGGTAATTCCGTGGAGCCAAACCTCATAGCATGATGGTCGTGAATGCCATTTTTGAGGGTAATATCTTCAGCAGCTAAATAACTTTGTGCCAGTTTTAAGGGTAGGGAAAACTTGTACCCTTGCTCAGTATGTGTTCCTAACAAAGAGCGTCTGATGTTGCCATCTGCATCAAGAATGGTATCGGAAAAACCTAATTGTTCAGAGGGTAATGTTGGTGGTGGATTAATTGTAGTAGGTAATACTTTTTCAATAGCAATGATATTTTTGATATTCTTAAAAGCGGCAACAAGTTCAGCATGACCTGGTTCAACAGGTAAGTCTCTAACAATATCAAGACCGATAGCTCTGGGATTGTAACTCTGCAATTTTCTCAGTAGCTTTGCTATCTCTTGATCTGGGATAGGATAAGCTCCTACAGTCCGGATATCTGCTTCATCAATACCAATAATGACAATCCGTTCGTCTACAGTTTCTACTGGCCGCAGCCGTAGCAAAGTATCAAAAGTGAGCCACTCTAGAAATTGCAGCGATCCAGTTAAACGAGCTGTAATTACCAGCCCAAGAACGACAATTCCTGGCCGTGATCCTGCACGCCAGATCGCCATTTCTTTGCTTAGTTTTCTCCAGATACCGCTTGACAATTGCTTTTTCCTCAAATTAATTAATCAATAAATCCTTCTTCTCTAGCTCGCATCTCAGTTTGAATTCGTAGGCTCTTACCGTCTTCGGGATAAACGCCTAAAACGTCTTGGACTTTTGTCCAGTAGTGACGAACTGTCCGTTCAGCTACCCGCATCCGCTCAGCAATTGTTTTATCTGTCAATCCTTCTTGAAAGGCTAAATTAATTACCGTCAACCATTCTGGTTTAACTTCCCCCAGAGGCATCTTTAAATCTTTGGTGTGGGTTACTCCTTGCAATGCCAAATCAACTCTAGTTAACATATCCTTGCTGGAGAGAGCTTTATCCACTACTGTAAAACCCCCCTGATGGGTATCAATCTCCGGTTTAATCCGCACTAATGCTTTGACATAAGTGCTGAGTACCACAAGATTCAGGTTGGGATATTTACTCATTAAATTCCGCAAGTATGAGATACCTATTTCAGTTCGAGCCGTTTCTCCAGGGGTTTCTGGAATAGAAAGATCCATAACCACGAGTTCAGGCTGAAACCTTTCTACCTGATGGAGAGCGCTTTCTCCCGTTTGAGCAGTGAAGATTTCTGCCTCTGAGTACTGCCGCCGTAGAACATCAGTTGTACCACCAAGCATCAATTCGTGGTCATCAACTACTAGAATTTTTAACTTTGCTTGTTCAGGTAAGTTTTGACTCATCTTCAATCCCTCAAACTCTACTATTTAGCATTGCCAGCGATCTTTCTGTTGGCAAGATTACCAACGGCAGTATTATGTCACTCTTAGAGTCTTTCTCCGCTAAGGAGTACTTTCATTACGTTAAGGGAGTTTAATTAATGAGCTTACCCATAGGATAAGGGCAGAGCTTAGCTAAGTGCATTTACCTTGCCTGCCAAGTTGATTGCCTAATTGTGCCACCATCTTTGCAGAAAACTGCAAGGTCTGTCGGGATTCTTGAGAATCTGCTCTCAACTGCTTACTTAAACTTTCGGCATTGCTGATTTGGAGTAGGATTTTGCTTTTGTCATGCTGAATGGAGCGTTAGCGAAGTGTGGCATCTAGCGAGATTATTCACTTACGTTCACAATGACAATTCATACCCTGATTCAGCAACAGCAAATTTTCCATCTTCTACGCAGACATCGGAGCATGACAATATCTAATCAGTCTTGGTTAACTCTCTTGCAACAATATCGAGCAATTGCCGTGATTCGCGCACCTGAGCAGTCATTAGGGCGTCACATGGCTCAGGCGATGGCTGATGGTGGAATGTCATTAATTGAGATTACCTGGAATAGCGAAAGCGCCCCTAAGTTAATTAGTCAGTTGCGCTCAGAATTACCCAACTGTATGATTGGCACTGGCACAATCCTCAATCTCCAGCAGTTGCAGCAGGCCATTGATGCTGGTGCTCAATTTCTCTTTAGTCCCCACGTAGACACAGCCTTAATCGAGGCGGCGGTGGCTGCCGATGTACCCATAGTGCCAGGTGCACTTTCTCCCACAGAAATCGTTACCGCTTGGCAAGCTGGGGCTAGTGCTGTCAAGGTTTTCCCGATTCAAGCCGTGGGTGGAGCAAGTTACATTAAAGCATTACAAGGGCCACTGGGTCAGATTCCCTTGATTCCTACTGGCGGTGTAACTCTGGCCAACGCCCAGGAATTTATCATCGCAGGAGCGATCGCAGTTGGCTTGGCGGGGGATTTATTTCCTCAGCAGCTAGTGGCTACAGGAGACTGGAATGCGATCGCTAAACGGGCAAAAACTCTCAAGCAAAAGCTAGGAGGTGTCATCAATTACTGAAGATTATTAGACTAGTTCGCGTGTATTAATCACGAACTTAGCTAAGTTTTGAGCCATGATTACTTTTTCGCTATTAGTGTTACTAACAACGCTTCAAAAAATTGCCCGTGTAATAAGCTACGATCGCACTAGTAGAACTCGGCTTTAATCTGTTAACCATTCGTAGTGTGAGCGTCTCGCTCACGCGGGTAAGATGCCCGCACTATAGTCTCGCTCATGCGGGTAAGATGCCCGCACTATAGTCTCGCTCACGCGGGTAAGATGCCCGCACTATAGTCTCGCTCACGCGGGCAAGATGCCCGCACTATAGTTGCTAAACTTCCGCCATCTTGTACTATTAAGCTTTTATTGAAGTATGTCAAAGCAGGAAAATCCCCTTACGGGAGAAGCGTTAATTAAGGAAGTCTGTCGGCGGATTCGGGTTGCTCGTAGTTACTGGGATGCTCATAATAATGCTGCTTGTCGGGGAGAACGAGAGCGTGCATTAGCCCTTTACAACACGCTGACAAAGGAACAAAAAGACAAAATTCCGCAGCAGTTGCGGGTGTGGCTGCGCTACCGCAGTGAGAAATATTTTGGGGCACACCGAACGCCGCCTAAGTCGAAACGCAAGTCGAAGTAAGATTGTGGGGGAAATGCGATCGCTGGTGTTGCTGCCAAGCAGATCGCGCTGGCAATTGTAATACTATGGAGGAATTAGATCAACCAATTGAGTACAACTTGATGGCCCAGCATCCGTAGGAGAAAGTAGCATGACAGAAATTATTTTTTTGGTTGAAGATAATCCTAAAAGAGGCTATGTAGCTAGAGCGCTCAGCCAATCTATTTTAACCCAACCTGACAGCATTCAAGAACTTCGAGAACTAGTTAAAGATGCTGTTCATTGTCATTATCCTGATAAAGTGACCCGTCTGAAGATGAGGTCATTGCTTCATAAAGCTGCCCAGAGATTTGTCTGGTGAAGTGTTGGCAAAAGCTCTGGAAAAGTTGGGTTACACGGTGGATCGCTAAACCGGAAGTCATATTCGATTAACCACCCAAGAGAATGGAGAACATCATATTACTATTTCCAACCATAGCCCAATTAAAATTGGCACTCTCAGCGCAATTTTACGCGACATTGAAAATTACTTTAATGTAACTCTTGAATAACTTCTTGCTCAAGTTTTCTCTTAGCATTGATCACTATAGCTTCTGTTTTAACACCTTGGGGGAAGCTTTGCTGTAAGCGTCACCCAATGAGCGATTACCTCTGGCGTAACATACCGTTGATAAATAAATTCCCGGAATGCTGTGCACTTGGCAGTAATCTAAGCAATCTACACATTTAGGAAAGTAGGTTAAGGCTAATATAGATACATATAGCTGTTGATGCCGTGAGGTGGTCAGTCCTTGAAAAGCATCATTTCTTCTCACTGGTTACGTCGCTCTGGAACATTTTTGGCTGGCATTGCGCTAGCTCTAATGCCTTTGGGCGTTTTAGCACAACCAGCTTCAACAACTCCTCTGCGAGACCTAATCGCGACGAGAATGATGGAGTTGCAAGGTTCTGAAAAACGCTGGATTCAAATTGATATCACCAATCAACGTTTGATTGCTTGGCAAGGTGCCAATCAAGTTTACGCGGTAGTGATTTCTACTGGCAAAGGTGCTACCCCCACCCGTGCTGGTACTTTCACGATTCAAACAAAGCTTCGCACTGACAGAATGCGCGGCCCTGGTTATGATGTCCCCGATGTTCCTTTCACGATGTACTATCATGGGGGCTACGCTATTCACGGGGCTTACTGGCATCAGCGCTTTGGCACACCCGTCAGCCATGGTTGCGTCAATGTGGCTGTAAATCATGCCAAGTGGTTATTTAATTGGGCGTCGGTGGGAACGCCAGTAGTGATTCACGAGTAAGTAGAGGTATGGGAAATAGCTTGTTGCTAACTCAACTGAGCAACTGACCGATTTTCTAGTAATGTCTGATTAGTCAGCAAGTCTTCCACCGTGATACGCAAAGAACGCTCACTATCTACCCAAAAGAGTACCTTAATGCGATCGCTTCCCGGATTGCCAGGAGGTGTCAATTGAGCAATGCTTCTGGCCCCGTCACGGTCATTGAGAGGTTGGGCGACAACTTTATCACTACCTAACTGACGAGTAATTAAGCGATCGCCTTCAAAATAAACTTCCGTACTACCCGTATCAGCACCCAATTCACCGATAATTAACTCAATACTCGGTTGGTTTTCTAAAGATGCCCCTAAAAGCAACTCTACAGGCTCATTCATCGGGTAAGCCTGTCCCGCTTTAATAATAGAATGCCAGTTGTGGCATTTATTGCGTTTATCCCAATAGCGAATGCCGTAGCTGTGATACAGAAAATCCTTAACTTCGATGCCTTGAGCAAGCTGAAGCGCTCCTTGTGCGATCGCTTCAAAGGGCTTATCGCAGCGAATTTTACCTGAGTCGAAGTATTGCTCTACCCAGCTTTGCACTGCTGGAATTTTTACCGTGCCGCCCACTAGTAAGACAGCATCAATATCTGAGGCTTCTATACCGTTACGCCGCCCTTGTTGCAGCAAGCGCCCTATCATACTATCTAGTATATCAAAAAACTGGTGTTCTTTGAGGATACTTTCCAAAATGCTGCGGTCGAGATTTAGTTCATAACTCTCAAAAGTTTCGTCATTAAAGTAAACCTCTTGAGCAGACTGCTTTTGAGAAAGCTGAATTTTTAATCTTTCTGCCAACCTAGTAGTCAGGGACGAGCGCGTCAATCCTTGGTTTTCGGCAAAGTAATCTACTAACCAATTATCTATATCTGAACCGCCCAGATTTTGCCCAACTTTTGCCAGCACACGGGCAATTTTCACCTTCTGCCCTGAGCTTTCCCCCAGGGATTTTTGACCCCACTTGAGGATAAAACCGAGAGGCTTTTTACCAGCTTTGACTTCCTGATTTAGCTGCACTATAGACAAATCCAAAGTGCCGCCACCAAAGTCAATAACTAATAAAGTATCTCCATCTACCACTCCATAGCCCAAAGCCGCTGCGGTAGGTTCATCTAACATTCTTACCTGCTCAACAGGCAAAGATTGACATACTCCACTCAGCCAATGCCGATAGGTTTCAAAACTATCTACAGGCACAGTCAAAATGAGAGATTCAATGGCACTTTCCTCAGAGTGTTCGAGTTTCTCAATAATCTGACTCAGGAACCATTGTCCTACTTGTTCAAAAGAGATAATTTGACCATCTAGTTCCGGTAAAAATCCCTGAATATCTGCACCAATTCCCCGCTTGAAGCCGCGAAAAAACCGTGGTTCACTGGTCAAATCAAGACCGCGATCGCGTACTGCTTGCCCGATAATAATTTTGCCTTGGCTGGCATCTTCCACATAAACCAAGCTAGGAATTAAAGGAGGATTTTCAGCCAACTGAAGTGACACTCCCGAAAGATTGATAGCTTCTGGCTGTTGGCTAACCGAATTCCAGCGAGTGATCACAGTGTTGCTGGTGCCAAAATCAATGGCGTAGGATACAGTTCTAGTCGAAGACATCTCCATTTTTTAATAGTAAGAGATAATTCCTTGGTTTAGGATTGGGCAACTTTTAGATACTTCCTTAAAACATCAGAAATTGCTTTGACTCGTCGCAGTTGGTCATTGTAAACACATTGCCACTCGGTTATTCCACGACGCTCTCTAGCACAGATGCCCAGGAGTCCGCTAGCTTGATTTTCACCTCGTTCTAAGTCGAGTTCTTGATTCTGGTTGAGGTAAAAGGAAGCGGTTCTTGCCCAAGCTAAGGCATCCACTCCGGTTAAACCTCCTTTGCGTGCGATGACTAAGGCTTGCGGCAGTTTGCGGGAGTGAATCGGACTTGCTTGGTTGTAAAGATCCGCCGTGTTGAGCAAAGCTTCCAAGTCAACTATCGGATTAATCCCCACAGCATCTAAATCAGCCAAATGAGCCGGGAGTCTAGACAGAGCTCTTTGTAAGCACAGTTGTTCGGCAAGAGCAATATTGCCTCCACTACGTCCTTGGTCACTACAGGGGCCATAATTAGTTACGACATCACCCCAAGATAAGTTTCCCGGATCAGTGTGCCCGAAGTAGAGGGCAGTCTGCTCGACGTAGAGAGTGCCCTGTTCGATGGAAACTCGATAATTACCCTCTGCCGTACCAATTGCCACCATTCCCAAGGACACAGGTGTGGCAAAAATGGGAGAAAGAGCAACTAAGCCTTGATTGAGATCAAAAGATGGCACAGGGGCTTGTTGCTCACCCTCCACTTTTTGTTCTGGAGGGCTTAAACTCACAGGAGATTCTAAGGAGGGTAGTGCCAACTCCAGGACTTCGGTATCCTCTGGAGTTATGGTAATGACTTGTCTCGATTCACTGTTGTGCGATTCTGATTTAGATGAGAAGGGAGAGAGCAAGGTAGTCAAAGCTGCTGTTCCCACCACACCCAGTAATGCTATTCTCGATAGCCAGACCCAATCAAACATGAATAAGTGACAATGTACAGAGTACAGATCATAGATTAATTCCCGACTCAATATTCTAGCTTCTGATAGATGTATTCAGGAAATTTTGCCCCTGAAGAATTTTAACTGGTGAACATCAGGGGCGATTCTACCTTGTACACGCGCCGCCGCATCACGAGTTGTCGCGTCGAAATAGATATGAGCGTGACAACCAGCAATCGCGGTTGTATTTTCTTTCATTGCCCTGAGTTTCACTTTTTCATCTCAATGCTACGCACCACCACAGTAATCTTGTCCCTAGCCACAGCGTCTAACTGTGTTATTCAAGCCAGATTTTTTGCCAATTCTTGATTAATCCTTCACAATGAAGCGACAGTATAATAAGGCGGCAACTACTTTATTCAATGGGAAAAGCAGCTCTAAACTATCAAGACATCAGCGATTTGAGGCTAATTGAGCATGAGTGAAGTAAGAAAACAAATTTGTATCAATGTTCCTCCAGAATACGAACTTAAGCTACTCACTGCTCTGGCTTACTTCCTAGGAAGAAAGGTATCGGCTCAAGCACTGGCGTGTTTGAGTATGTACTTGAGGCAAAGTGAACCTCGAATTATGGCTCAACTTGGCTATTACGCTCATAAAGCCAGTCAGGTGAAAGGCACTACGATTTCTGAGTATGAACTACTCGATCTGATTTATGAGTCCCCTGAAACAGCAGATCAACTCCTCAAAAATACAGGTAAGGTGCATTACCTAGATGAATCTAAAGATGTATTTGAGCCAGAGGAAAGGTAAACAGGAAAGGAGATAATTCTTACGGCACTCGGTAATTAGGTAAGTTGAGCAAAATTATTAACCTACGTTTATCCCATGATTTATCAATCGAAAAAACAAAGCTTGTTCAGTTTTATAAAAGTTATATCCACAGTTCTGATAGCAAGCGCAATAGCCCTAGAATTAGGGAATATTTATGCAACAATAACTAATATTAAAGTTCCCCTAAGCCTTGAGCCATGTTTTTTGATTGGGCGCTTTGCCATGGCGATTCATTTTGTTGAGGGAGTTATTGCCGCCTTTAATTCCCCTTCGAGAAAACAGACGCCGATAAAATACGGTGTTTATACTTTTTTTGTGGGTACAGTCGGTTTATTAGAATTATTTAATCAGGATGATAACTAACTACACCTGCTAGGCGAAACTTTACTATAGCTTTGCATAAGTTGACAGCCTAATTACTCTATTTTTATCTACATAAGTTATTTGTATAAGTCTGCTTATAAGAATTTATTTTTTTATTGATATCCGAAATATTGCCAAACACGATCAAAAAAAACCATGCTGTTAAAGCTCAGTTAAAGATTAAAGCAGTACTTCGGCAAATTTTGTCCGGAGAGACTCAGTTTTTGCTGAAAATCGGAAGAAATTGGCTGTGTAATCGCAATTTAATAAGGGAAGAAATATAGCCGGAAAAACCAGCAGTTTCTTGGGATAAGCAACTAGAGCCATCTTGCCATCCATCTCGATACGTTAGTTGAGTGGATGAAATGGTCTATCAAGTGCTATAAAGTATTAAGTTTACAAAACTTAGTACTTTATTTTAAACTCAGCCCCTAAACAGCACTTTTGACCAAGGCCATTCCGAAGAATGACGTTCCCTGCTAACAAAAAACAGTGGGATTTGGGAATCGATCTTGAATCTGACGCCCAAACCATCCCAGGATTGACATATATCCCTCAGTATCTCAATGCTGATCAACAAATCAGATTTATCAACATTGTGAATCAACAAGAATGGTCGATTAAAGCCGAGAGGAGGATTCAAAATTACGGCTACAGATATGATTATGAGCAAGGAGTATTTGTTTCATCAAGTTATTTGGGTACTTTGCCAGATTGGGCAGAAGAACTTGCTAATAAACTAGTTAGCGATCGCTTAATGCCCGTAGTTCCTGACCAAGTAATTGTCAACGAATACCAACCCGGCCAAGGTATCCCCCGTCATCGTGACTGCATTCCTTGTTTTGGGGCAACAGTAAGCTTCCTCAGCCTAGAAAGCCCTTGCATCATGGAGTTCACTCATATTCAAACCCAACAAAAGGCAGAAATAATGTTGGTTCCAGGCAGTTTGGTTCTCTTGGAAAAAGAGGCTAGATATGATTGGCAGCACGGCATTATTGCCAGGAAGATAGATATTTACAAGGGTAGGAAGTTAGCCAGAAAAAAAAGACTGTCTCTAACTTTTAGAGAAGTTTTATTTCCTCACAAATAACCTTCTCTTGCTCATTTTTTATTGGGTGCAACTACAAATGAACCAATATAACTCAGGGCGCGGTGATCAAGTGGCAGCAGGGCGTAAATTCATATAACCTGTGGCCTAGTTTAATTTATCTATTTTTCTCTGCGTAACTTAATATATAAGACTCGATTGAATATAATTTTTTTTATACCGTCAGAGTAAATATAACCTCCTCAAGATATTATTTTTGCCTCCAAATATTAATTCACTGAGACTTTCTCAAAAAAGACCCATCGGTTAAGAACTCTCATGTTTGGACAGAACACCATACCCCCTGGTACTCTGTCAAGGTAGATTTGATTGACGAAGTTGGGATAGAGAAAACTAGTAAGCCAGAAGAACAGAAGGGAAATTGTTGGAGATTTATCCCTCAATTCAGCCTGGAGACTCTGTTAGAGATAGCTCTTGTTTTCTTTTGACCTAAAAGAATTACCATGAAATTCTACTAACAGGGTTCTACTCATAATGAGGCGTGTTTTTTGGTCCCGACTAGTCCAACAACTTTTACAACCTAAACGACTCGCAATTTTTGAAGCCTGTTTTATCGGTTTAGTCGCGGCTTTGGCAGCAGTCTTACTGAAAACTGGTATTAGCTGGCTGGGTTCCTGGCGCATCTTAGCCTCTCAGGTACTACCTGCCTGGTTGGTGCTGCCAGGAATTGGTTTAGGTGGTGGATTAATTGCTGGTATCTTGGTAGAACGTCTGGCACCGGAAACTGCTGGCAGTGGCATTCCTCAAGTAAAAGCCGTTCTCTCGCGAGTACCAATTCCCCTAGATTTGCGGGTTGCTGTCATTAAGCTCATCGGTGGAATTATCACCTTGGCCTCTGGTCTTACCTTAGGCAGAGAAGGGCCAACAGTACAAGTAGGGGCCGCTCTTGCCGATCAACTCAGTCGCTGGATTCCCACCTCACCAGAATACCGCAGGCAGTTGATTGCCGCTGGTGCGGGTGCTGGTTTAGCGGCGGCTTTCAATGCACCAATTGCTGGAGTTTTGTTTGTGGTTGAAGAACTGCTCCAGGATATGTCAGAGTTAACCTTGGGAACGGCAATTCTCGCCTCCTTCATTGGTGCTGTTGTTTCTAAGGCTTTGGGTGGCCACAGCCTAGATATCCACTTTCAGGAAGTCTCGCTCCAGACTAGCTTTTCTGTAGAGGATATCCCTTTTTATATTGCCTTAGGGGTGCTGGCTGGCTTGCTGGGTGCTTTGTTTAATCGTGGGATTATCGCCAGTCTGACTTTTAATCGCCGTGTGTTACGCCTGGGTTTGCCTGCTCAAATTGGCTTGGCGGGGTTTATTAGTGGTCTAGTAATTGCCATGCTACCCATAGACTTTCGCGATAGCGCTGGGTTGCGGGAAATCTTGATTACTGGTCAAACAAGTTGGCAAATTCCCGCGATCGCTTTTGTTGTTCAGTTTATTCTAACCCTGGTTGCCTATGGCTCCGGCGCTCCTGGAGGTTTATTTGCACCTACTCTGAGTTTGGGAGCAGCACTTGGTTACTTTGTTGGTCTATGGGAGCAGAATTTGCTGGGAATAGGTTTGCCAACTACCTATGCTTTGGCAGGGATGGGAGCCTTTTTTTGTGCGGTTGCCAGAGTACCCATTACCTCGATTGTCATTGTCTTCGAGATGACCACAGACTTTAATGTGGTGCTGCCTTTAATGATTTGCTGTATTATCGCCTATCTGGTGGCTCAAAAAGCGGCACCAGGCTCAATCTACGATCTACTTCTAGAGTGGAGTGGCATTCACTTAGAAGCAGAAACTACCAGAAAAGGAGAGTTGGCGGCTTTGAGTGCGGCAGATGTCATGCAGCGACGAGTAGAAACCCTCTCTAGTCAAATGAGTCTAGAGGAAGCGGTTGAAGCTTTCTCTCGCTCCCAACACCGTGGTTTTCCGGTTGTTGACCAGGGTAAGCTTATTGGCATTATTACCCAAAAGGACTTGACCCACATTGGCCAAGGTCAATTGTCCGGCGATACTCAGATCAGCAATGTGATGACAGCACCACCGTTAACAGTGCAATACAGCGATACGCTCACTCATGTTCTGTATCTGCTCAATCGTCATAATATTAGCCGTTTACCAGTTACTGAAGGTCGGAGGCTGGTGGGGATTATTACTCGTAGCGATATTATTAGAGCACAATCAGACCAATTTAAGGATAAAACAGCGACAGTTAAACCTCAAGCAGAGCCCTCCTATGTGGTTTATCAAACCCATGGGCCCGCTGTAGGACAAGGAAGATTGCTATTGCCTTTGGCTAATCCTCAAACAGCAGCATCACTAATCCAAATGGCAGCAGCAATTGCACGCGATCGCTCTTTGGAACTAGAATGCCTACAAGTAATTGTCGTTCCCCGCAAACTGCATCCGGCTGAAACAGAGGTTACGACAACCGCCAGCCGTCGCCTGTTGCAGGGTGCTGTACGTTTGGCAGATCAGTTGCAAATCCCGGTTCACACTCAAGTACGAGTAGCACATGATGTCGCGCAGGCAATTTTAGAAACTATCAAAGAGCGAAATATTGACCTGGTATTGATGGGATGGAAAGGCAGCACTACCACTCCTGGGCGAGTATTTGGCAGTATCTATGACACAATAATTCGGCAAGCCGCTTGCGAAGTTGTGCTGGTGAAATTGGGCACGCCAGAAGATGAATTAACGGGTTTGCCAGTTGTTAATTCCCAGCTACCAACTCTCAACCGTTGGCTAGTGCCAATGGCAGGTGGCCCTAATGCTCAAGAGGCAGTTCGACTCTTACCTGGTCTAGTTTCTCTAAGTAATCAGCCAGAAATTCGTTTATGTCAGGTATTTTCTAACTCTGAAGATGTTTTTGAAACAACGGTGTTAGAGCAAACAGCTAGCATGTTAAGCCGTCGCCTCCGCGCTGAGGTAGTAATTGCTCCAGTTTGTGCCAATTCTGTACCAGAGGCAGTACTCGACTTAGCCCAGAAAAACCAGTGTGATGTCATTATTTTAGGAGCCAGTCGAGAGAAATTGCTTCAGCAGGTAATTAAGGGGAATATTCCAGAAGTTATTGCTCGCCAGAGTGGTTGCACGGTTATTGTGGTGCGCGGTGCTAGTGTTTAGGACTGGAAAACAACAGGACTTTCTTTTAGTGGTTCAACCGCAATATCATAGTAGTAGGGATGCCGAAAAAGTAAACGACTCAGTGGGTGCAGTTCCATCAAAGCCAGTGACTAAATCTTTGAGTTCCCTGCTCGAAGGATTGAGCAAAGACTGAAATTATTGTAATTTCGCGGGGGGAATGAACTATGGAATTGGGATTGCTGATTTGGATGACAGAAGCTGTACTGCTTTTGTCAGTAGCCGGAATTCCGATAGCTGCGTTTGCTATTTATTGGATAATTAAAGCTGCTCAAGCTGACAAAGGCTTAAACCAGCCAGAGGATGCTTTAGCACACACAGCAGACCAACTCTTGCCATCTGGTGAGCTCTCAGAAGATATTCCGTAAAGGGTTCACTGCTATTTTCTAGCTAGTTTAGCAGGGGGAGCCTGTTTGAGGATGCGGTTAACTGCGGCTTGTCCCCGATAAAGCTGGACAGCGCTGAGATATTCTTGCCACTTTTTATCACCTTTGTTCTGGTTGCATTCTTTGCAGAGTACCCAAAGATTATCAATATCCCAAGCTAGCCAAGGATAATGGCGGCGAGGGTGTTTGTGGTCAATATCAGAATTATTCTCATTAATCGGCTTGCGGCACTCAGGACAATAGCGATCGCATTCAGCTAATTTTTGCTGTTTCCAAGTTCTCCCCAAATCGCTGTTACGGAATGCGTCGTACTTAGGATCGGCATAATTTTTTCTGGCAAATTGATAGGCTTCTCTGGCAATCTGATGAAACTTCTGATTAGTGCGGGTTGCTTCGCGGGCGATCGCCTCTATTTCGTCAAAAGCAGCAGACATTTTCAATACCTTCTGGGGTTATTTTTTAAAAGCTACAATGTTATTTCTGGGACTAAAAATAGAGTCGCTTTTTCTTTTGTAAGTCTGAAAGTTTTGAGCAATTTTTTTTGCTTGTCCTGCTGTTTGTTCAAACCGAGAATTTGCTTCACCCGCCAGCAGTATTGCTTCTAGCAGACGCTTATCAGAGATAGTATTTTCTACTCTACTACTAATTTTGGTTTTCAACTGAGTGAGTATTGCTCTGGTTCTTTTGCGCATTCTTGCTGTATCTATTAGGTAATAAATAGAGTCTAATACCTGCTTAGTTTCATACTCGTAGGCATTTCTTTGCTTACCGATTGGTTGCAGAGATTGAGTAAGTTGTTTAACTAAGTAATCAGTTGCCCCTAAACCATTTAGTTGTTTACGAGTGATGCCCATTTTTTTATTTAATCCAGGATTTAATATGATCACCAATCAGCTTGACCGCTTGGCGTAGTTCACTTTTTTCGTAATTAGTTAGGAGGCTAACCATGGAGTGAATCTGCTGCAGTAGCTCATTTTTTTGTTGTTCTAGTAAAGCGTTCATCTTGGTCAAATTGTCAGCAACGCGCTCATGTTTAGCAGCAGATTGGTTCAGTCCAAAATTCTTGCGGTTAAGGCGAGAATTAGTTTGCCTAGTTTCTTGTAGTTGTTTAACTAGATTTGTTAAGCCAGCTTTGGCATCATCATTATCTTTAATAGCTTCTTGCAGTGCTCTCAACTGATCTACAGGAATTTGTTTCCAGTAGCTAGCGACTCCGCCGATTTCTTGAGTTAATTGATTAACTAACCTCTCCTTAGTAATCTTGGGCTTATTTAGTTTAACAAGTTCCACCCTAATCTCTCTCCTGTTTGAGGGCTATGATTACTCTCTCTACAAAGAGTTTTCCTGACTACCGGGAAAGTTCGCCTAAAAATTACACTCTGGCTACCTATGTCAAGATTTGAGTAAACTTGCTAACTCAAATGCGATCGCACTGCGAGACTCCAGCCTTACGATCCTGGATTAAGTTGGGAAACCTTGCTCCTGTGGTTGTGTCTATATATTAAAGATAAAGGTTGCCTCTAGCACCACAAAACATATTAATTGTCAATTAAGGGAAAGGGTATGGTGAGCAAAACCTTGTCAAACAAGTATAAGCTGCTATTTACGTCAGTATTGCTGGTCAATCTATTTGCCTGCACCGCACCCAACCAGATGGCAGACTCTTCTCCCCCCCCATCACCAGACAACAAAGCCTCAACCGGACAAAATAATTCCCTTGAGCAATATAAGATTTCAGTAAACGGTATGGGCCCGATTAAGATGGGAATGAGTGTTGCTCAAGCGTCAGCAGCAGCGGGGGTTAAGTTGATTGGTTACGGCAGTGGCGAACCAGCACCAAACAGTAGCTGTAGTTATGTCAGGCCTGAAAATGGACTACCAGAGCTAGATTTTATGGTAAATAATGATCAGATTGTGAGGATTGACGTTCGCAACAGGGTTAATCAAGAGGCTGATGGTCGTCCGGTTTGGATTGATATTGGAGATAAGAGCCGCATTACTACCCAACTAGGGGCAAAACTTGGGGATACTGAAGCTCAAATTAAGACTCTCTACCCTAATGCTGAAGTAACCGGACACAAGTACATCCCTGGAGGGCATTACCTGATTGTTACACCACAAGAACCAGAATTAGCAAATTATCGCCTAATATTTGAGACGGATGGCAATCAAGTCACTTCTATCCGCAGTGGTAGGTTGCCAGAAGTTGAGTTAGTGGAACGGTGTGGTTAATTGCAAGATTTAAATGATGGAGGATTTCCCTAAAGTACAAGGGTAGTTATTAATAATTCCTCCATCTAGCCTAATTAGCCTTGCGTGGCGATTCTACTAAAACCCTAGCTAACTAATCTTCAATCTAGTATTAAAACCGAATAATAATTTTAAAATTGCCAACTATTGAATACTTCCCCAGAAATAATTCCTTATGGGGATGATTTCTGTTGACCAAAATTGGTAAAAGTTAGTAGTTCGCACAAATATGGCAGTTCTTAACTGAGTGAGATACAAAATTCTTGGTTTTAGGGAGCAAGCAAGAAAACTTATATGTACCTCTGTTATTCAAGAATCGCTGTAGTTAATTGCTTACTATTTATGCTGTTTTAAGCATAATTAACCAACCAATAAAAGAGGTAAAAAATGGCTTTAAGAAATCATAAAAGGGCTGTAGGTATTTTTCCAAAATACCATGATGCAGAACTAGCTCTTAAGGAACTCAAAGATTCTAACTTCCCGATGGAAAGAGTTTCTGTTATCGTGCGGGATCCAGCTCGTCAAGACAAGATTGGCGGTGTCCAAACTGAAGATACGGTAGGTAATAAGGCGGAGGAAGGCGCGGCTGCTGGTGCAGTTACTGGTGGTACATTAGGCGGTATTACCGGCTTATTGGTGGGTTTAGGAGCCTTAGCAATTCCCGGTATTGGACCGATTTTGTTAGCAGGTGCCGAAGCAACCGCGATCGCGACTACTCTAGCCGGTGGTGCAATTGGGGCCGCCGCTGGTGGTCTTCTGGGAGCACTCATTGGTTTGGGAATCCCGGAAAAGCAAGCTATGGTCTACAATGAGCGAGTTTCTCATGGTGACTATTTGGTGATGGTAGAAGGTACGGAAAAGGAAATCCGCCATGCCGAGTCAGTTTTGAGCCGTAGAGGAATTCAAGAGTGGGGTATCTATGATATACCAGAACATGAGCAGCGTCGTAACAATCGGGTAGCCGACGTACCGGAGGACGAGCAGCTTCCTAGAGAATCCCATCACGTTACTGCGACCACCACAACCCACTCAAACCCCACTAACAACAGGAACGGTGGACGCCATTATGATAAGTATGCGGTCGGTGCTTTTCCTAGTCGTCAAGAGGCAGAACGCACAATTACTGAACTAGTTGATTCGGGTATTCCTGCTAATCAATTTTCTGTATTTGCTAAAGACGCAGATCATATCGGCCACCTCGCTGGGGTTGAAATGAAGAGGCGCGTAGATAATTATGCTGATTTGGGAATTTTTGAAGAGAGGTCTAGAGTTTACAGCCAGCGCGTTGATAGGGGGGACTATCTAGTCGTAGTCGGGGGTACAGATAGCGAAGTGCGTCGAGCCGAAATCGTTATGAACCGCTGGGGGACTAAGGAGTTTGCTATCTACGATCCATGGAGTGTTAAGACAACTCATAGCAAACAAGAAAAAGTTACTAGTGTTCCTGAAGTCATCGTCATCGATAATCGTAGCTAGGCTGTGCAACTTGCTGCGAAAAGAGGTTGACCAGGTTAGTCTAGCTGTTAGCAGATCTAAAGGTTAAAAGAAGAATTTACCAAATAGCCAGGGCAGGAATTAACAGTTCCATCCTGGCTTTGCCATCCACCTCAAAAAGCTCAAAAAGAGGATTATTTGTCTAGGAATTTACCTAACCCAAGCAATTAATAAGCTCAGCCAAAAAGCATCTACTGATTTGAGTATATTGCTTTTTGAAGAAAAGTTTATAAGTAAGCCGTTAGGAAGATGATTATCAAACTCCAATTTCTTTAAAGTTAGGACAGAAACAAACTAAACTCAAAAGTTAGGAAAATATATTATGGCTCTTGTAAAAATTGCTGATCTTTACCCAAACTATAAACAAGACATCTTCGGTGGCGATGATATCAAAAACTACACAGTCTACACTGAAGCAGATCAGAAAATTGGTGAAGTTCATGACGCTCTGCTCGATGACTCAGGTCGCTTCCGTTACCTGGTAATCGATACAGGCTTCTGGGTCTTTGGTAAGAATGTCCTGCTGCCCGTGGGTTACGCCAGAATGGACTATGATCAACATCGTGTCTACCTCACTGGTTTGACAAAAGAGCAAGCAGAGAGCTTGCCTGAGTACAAAGACAACATGACCGTTGACTACGATTACGAAGAAAGAGTTAGAAACATCTACCGAGGAAAAACTGCTTCTGCGGCTGCTCGTCCTAGCTACGACCGTAACAGCTACAGATATGATTACGACCAAGAAATGTATGGCATGAATGAGCAGAATCAGAAAGTGCTCAAGCTGTACGAAGAACGTCTGATTGCCAATAAAGACCGTTACAAAGCTGGTGAAGTTGCCGTAGGCAAGCGAGTCGAAACTGAGACAGCAAGAGTGTCAGTTCCCGTGGAAAAAGAGCGGGTAATCATTGAGCGTCATAATGCTACTGAAGCCAGAGAAGTAGCACCTGGTGAAGCTAATTTTCATGAAGGAGAAGTTGCCCGCATGGAAGTTTACGAAGAATCAGCTGACATCCAGAAGAAAGCATTTGTGCGCGAAGAAGTCGGTGTTAAAAAAGAAGTCGAGCGTGACACCGTCGAAGCAACAGAAAAAGTTCGTCATGAAGAGTTGGAAGTTAAAACCAACGGTGAGCCAATTATCGACAAGAACCGCAAAAACCGCTAATGTGTTCCAACCTATGGACTAAACCTAGTTACAGCGGTGGGTTGGGGAACTGTAAGTTGACTCAGCAGAACAGTCAAAAAATCTAGATTGCCTGAGCAGCATTTTCAGTAGAAATCAAGGGTTACTTGAGGGGTTTCAAGACAGTGAATAACTGCAAACTTAGCCAGGGCAACATCTAGTACTTACTGAGAATGCTGCATGGTCAGGCAGTCGGCTAACCCGCGTGGCGGCTATTTCCAGAAATCCTCAATAAATTAAGCAGGTAGAGTGATGAATATAAATTGCTCTACCTGCTATTTCAAAACTTTGCTCTACCTTGAAAAATATTTATTTTTAAAAGTGCCTGCAAATTTGACCGAAATAAAAAAGCGTAAAGCAAAAATAAATTACTTATTGAATAAGATCAGAAAACAGATGAAATCATTTAAGCTCGTCAATCTTCAAGGAGAAATATTAGGATATACCAGAGACTTTTACCTTGACAGTAATCGTCAACTAAATTTGGTTATATCTAAAGCAGAGACTCCAGATAATAATCACCTCTTTTCTTTAAATGGCAAGTACATTCAGACAGTCGATACCGAAAACAAGTTGCTTTTAGTCAGGCTATCTTCGGAGGAGTTCAATAACTTGTCAGAGTACCAATCTTCTAAAGATAAGGTGACAGCTATCTCTGAGCCATCTTCAGTTGCAGCAGCTCTTACTACTTCTCAAGAGCAGCAGAATCATCGAAAAACTCAAAATTCAAACACTCAGTCGGGAGCAGTTTATAATTTAAGTGAACTAGATAACCAAAGTTCTAGAGAGTCTGAGAAAACTACCGAAATCGCGGAAGAAGAAGTAATTCGCTTGCTAGAAGAAAGATTGGTTGTTAATCGCAGCAAGCAGAAAATCGGCGAAGTGGTAGTTCGCAAAGAAATTGAAACTAGGATGATAGAGGTTCCTGTTAGACGGGAAAAATTAATTGTTGAGCAAATCGAAATCGGTTCAGAAGCCAAACAACTGGCAGAAATTGATTTAGGAGAAGGGGAAGTGACGGGTGTGGAACACCATAAAGTTGCTAGTGTTGACCCTCGTCCTACTCTCGCTGGCGAATTTATCTCTCCCAAAGCAGCTAGTGAAATTTTACAAGCGATCGCTCTGCAAAAACCCCACGGGTGTGTCAAGGTGCGCCTGGAAATTGTTGTGGAAAACCAAAGGTTTCTTGAAACTTACCAAGAACTGTTCAATCGCTTTTCTAAGAGTTACTCATGAAGAATTATTAAAGGCAGCAGCTAGTTAAACAGATTATTTTCTGTCTTTGGGAAGAACTGAGATCCGAAAGATTACGTCAATATGTATGTAGATAGGAATGTGGATCAGCCATGTCGGTTCTCTGACATGGCATTTTTGCTCTCTACAAGCCAGTTATCAAATCTGTAAATACTAAAATAAGCCAGAAATTAACAATGTCTGACCCTCTCAAAGATAAAATTACAACCGATCTTCAAAAAGCTAAAGAAGAAGGTCAATTAAGAGCCGAGCGCATCCGAGAAATTGTTCGGGATGCTGTACAAGCCTCTAGCTCAGAACTAAAAGAAGGTTCCTCAGAGATTCGTACAGTCGTCAAAAATGCTGTATCAATAGTTATTGATAACCTTAAAGATAAAGGAGGAGAAATTAAGGAAGAGATCACCGCCTCCTTGGAAGGAGCTATTGACGCTATTAGTCGAGCTAGACGTCAAGCTATTGCTAAAAGCCATCAAGAAGTTAAACAACTACAAGCTCAGATAGATTCTGACGAGAAAGAACTGCAAGAGCAAATTGATGGCGTGCTTGCTGAAGTAGAGAAAACTGAGAAAGAAAGACCTTCTTCTCGCACTCAACAAGCAGTTCAATCTGCTATCGACGGGCTTAAAGATACTGAAGAGGTAGCTTTGATGCGTAAACGTTACGCTCAACTGCAAGCTCAATTAGCAGTTTTGCAAGCTAACCTGTCAGCACGTTACGGAGAGCGCTATGAAGAAGTGAAAAAGTATCTAGATGATGCTAAGACTTGGTATGAGCAAGCTCAGCCTCAAGCTGAAGCCACAGCTGACCAAGTAAAACAAAAACGAGCTGAATTTGAAACTAAATTAGGTGAAGCTGGCACAGCTTTAGCTAAGAAAGAAAGACAAGTAAAACAACTCTTAAGAGAATTGTGGAAATCAATTACTGATACCGATACTGATGTTTCTGATACTCGTCGGTAACTCTCTCGTCTGCTAACCTTCCAGTCTAGAAGGTTAGCGGATTGCTTCTTTAGTTAAGAAACTTTAAGCGGGTTGATCCACGACCCTGCTCTATCGCGCATTTTATGTAGCACTAATGGAAGTACTCCTGATCAGGTGATCAGGAGTATGATCAGGAGCACTTCTATTAGTGCTAGCTTTGCTGTTAGTATGCGCTTCCCTCTCTGGCTTCTTTCTCTTCATGTTTGAGAATAACCCAAACTGCATGGATGGAACCGGGGAGCCAGCCGAGGAGAGTTAGCAAAATATTAATTAGCAAAGCACTTCCTACCCCCATTGTCATAAAAACACCTACGGGTGGCAAAATAATACCTAGGGCAATTCGCAGTAGCTTCATATTGTTACTCTTAAACTTTTTCTTCGTTTGTATCTAACTCTATTCTCTGCAAACAGTTGCTTGCCAACATCCATCTTAAGGATTATTAGCTGCTAATATTGGGTTTAATTAAAGAGGAATACTTACTCATCGATTACCCAACACCACGATGGAGTATAACTAGTAGTTTTTGTCTGGGATGCTTACTCCCTTGAAAGCCAGCAGGTTGTAGTAATTAGCACGATTAGCGATATCAATTAATTGCTATTGCCGAAAATCTATCTATGTAGAGATGCTAGGAATTAGCTGATCACAGAACATTAAGCTAGTGAAAGTTGAGACAAATACAAATTTTTGTAAATCCATCCAGAGGAAAAACTATTATGATCGCAGCCTTTTTTACTTTACTGGCGACTGCCCTCAGTCTACTCGTGGTTGACCTAGCTGTTCCCGGCGTTGACCTAGCAACCTTCCCTGCTGCTTTAATTGCAGCTGCTTCAATTGGTCTGGTTAATGCCACTATCAAGCCAGTTATCTCAGCACTCTCTTTACCAATCAACTTTCTAAGCTTGGGAGCATTTTCCCTAGTAGTTAATGGTATATGTTTCTGGCTAGCTTCTGCTTTCGTGCCTGGATTTAGAGTCAGCGGATTACTAGCTCTAATTCTCGGTCCAATTGTCTTATCCTTGGTTAATACTTTCTTGAGCAAGTACTTTGCTGAAAGGCATCCCGACCTCAAGCTAGAAACTGCTGAAGGGAATGCGCAATCCAACTCTTGAAAAGATAAAATATCAGCTAATCCTCACCTTAAGATAGTGAGCTCTAGCTGAGTCAGCGGAGCCGCCGCACCCATAAAATCTTAGGAGCAAGTACGTAAACTTGCTCCTTTTGCCTATTTAGGGTATCTAACTAGAGAAACACTCCCAGAGAAGATTATTTTCTACTTGCAGTAACTCAAAAGTAGTAGTCTCAGGTAATATAGATCTTTCAGCGTCAGGGTAGCATCACACAAAGCCGTTGTGTCCAACTAAAAACCTTTGAGATGAAGTTATTCTTCTTCAAGAGTCTGCTAGGACTCTTTGCTACCTCTGTGGGTATTGTGCAGCCATTTAGCACTAGCGTTGCTAAGTCTGCGACGATTAACCCTGTTAATAGCTGCTCTAACGTGCAACTTCCTGTCTCACTGGCACCTGGGCAATCTAAACAGTACCAAGTCTTTGGTGAATTGTGTGGTCAATCCCCCTCTGGGGACAAGACTGTTCAGGTTCTAGTTGCAGGAACCACCTACAGCCATATCTACTGGGACTTGCCCTACCAAAGAGAACGTTACTCGTATGTAGACGCTCTCACCCAGGCTGGATATGCAACATTGAACATCGATAGAATTGGAATTGGTAATAGTTCCCGACCGCCTGCTGACCAAGTTACAGTAGCATCCAACGCTTATGTACTTGAGCAAGTTATTCAAGGTCTGCGAGAAGGCAAAGTCGCAGGAGTACCCCAAGAAAAGATCATGCTGGTGGGATACTCTTCCGGGTCTTTTGGTGCTGTTGTCGGTGCTGCAAGTCAGGATGAAGATTTAGCCGGGGTAATTCTCAGCGGATTCCTGCACAACCAAAATCCAGACTTTCTCACAGCGTTTATCGATTCTTTCTATCCGGCACAGCTTGATCCGCGTTTTAGTCAGCAAAACTTGCCAGATGGCTACCTAACGACTCAACCAGGAACGCGAAGTGATCTCTTCTATTATCAGCCCAGTACTGATCCGCAAGTCATTGCCCTGGATGAGGCGACTAAGGAGACAGTCACCACTGGTGAGGCGGCGACGAATGTAGATGCTATTTTCTCAGAAACCACTAAACAGATTCGTGTTCCCGTCTTTCTAGCCTTGGGACAATACGATAATAGTTTTTGTACTGGCAACATCTGCGACAGTGCCCAAAGTGTGGCGGATTTTGAAGCACCTTTCTTTTCACCGGAAGCAAATTTGCAGGTGTACGTCCTGCCAAATGCCGGACATAGCATCAATCTGCATCAAAATGCAGCTGAGTGGTATGAAGCGGCCCGTCAATGGTCTGACCTCTATGTAGGCGCGACAGTAACAGCGTCCCAGCCTGTACCAGAGCCAGATTATCAGTTGGGTTTATTAGCTATGGCTGCTTTTGGTGCTGTTGCTGTCAGGAAGAGGCAACTTAAACCAGTAAAAAGCAAAGCGCCGGAATCAACTAAAGCTACTACCTAGAACTTAGGTATGATTTTTACCCAAATCTGTGATCCCTCAATTACTAGAGGTGATCTGGAAAACACTTTCTTAAGATGATCGACACATCATCAATGGCAACCGATCAACCAACCTAAAGCAGATCATGTTTACCTTTCTCAAAGAATTAACTGAGTACATCTTTAAACCAAAACCCGTAGACAAAGCCGAACTCAAACAACAAGCATCAGGGGTTAAAACTCTCTCCCTTCACTCGATCATCAACGCGGAGCAGGAAAAGATCGTCACAGAAAGAAGAAAAAAACAGGAAAGCTTAGCCGCCAAAGATCAAACCCCACCACTGAATTCCAACGAATTGCTGTAAATCTGGCGTGTCAGTAAAGGCTTTGAGAATATCCTGAAATCTTACCAAGTTTTTTACTTTTTCTGATTAAGCTATACATAGTCAGTTAAGCAAGACAGTGGACAGACAGAGACAAATCACATAAGATAGCCAACTCCTCACACACAGAAAGCCCGCCTCCAGTTGGAGAGCGGGTTTTTTTTTGAGTAAATCGGGAAATGCGGTGGTTAATTTGATTTCCTCGCTAAGAGATTACTAAGGATTAGGACTAGCTACTCGACTGCTGGAAAATAGCCGGATAGTAAGCAATTCCATCTACAGGTTGAGAAAAAACTATTTCGCTTTATCTCCAAAGAGCGATGAGTTTTTGTTGCCAAATAGTTATCCTCTAGTGAATGAAAAAGCCAAATGCTAATGCACCGCATAGGATTTCTATATTTATGACCCGTCAATAAAACTTATTCGTAAGTTGAAGCAACTATTTAACTAAATGCAATGGAAAATAATGGGACAATGAAAAAATCTAAGTGGGTCGAAAGACTAGCGCGGTTCGGCTACACAGTAAAGGGCATAGTATACGCGCTCATCGGAGTTTTAGCTTTACAGGCAGCATTTAGTAGTGGAGGAAAGACAACAGACTCTAAGGGAGCTCTTCGCACAATTGCTGCCCAACCTTTTGGTTCATTTTTATTAGCTGTAATTGGCGTTGGTCTCTTGGGATACGTCCTGTGGCGCTTCGTGCAAGCTATAACAGACCCCGAAAACAAAGGCACGGATGCCAAAGGAATTGCCACACGTTTGGGATATGCACTTAGCGGTTTCATTTACGCAAGTTTAGCTTTTGAAGCTTTGCGTCTGGCGACGAGTACAGGAGGCGGTGGTGGAAAATCCACCCAAGACTGGACAGCACTGGTACTCCAGCAGCCCTTTGGCAGATGGTTAGTGGGAATAGTTGGCGCACTGGTTATTGGTGTGGGCTTCTATAGACTTTACAAAGCCTACAAAATTAAATTCCGTAAAAAACTAAATTTGAGTGAGCTAGACCAAACACAAGAAACCTGGGCTGTACGCATCAGCCGCTTGGGTATAGCAGCAAGAGGGGTTGTGTTTGTCATGATTGGTTTTTTCCTGATTCAAGCAGCAAAACAGTTTGACGCCAGTGAAGCCCGAGGACTTGACGGAGCCTTACAAACCCTGGCGCGGCAACCTTATGGTAAGTTTCTCCTCGGTTTTGTGGCGTTGGGACTGGTGGCTTATGCCATTTACCTGTGGATCCAAGCGCGATATCGCCGCATTAGACCGACTTAGTCAAGACAGCTTCTGATCATTGATTGATAACAAATCGATATTAAATGAAAAAAATCAAACGCATAATATTCGGCTTGCTAGTAGCGCTGGCAATATTAGTCATCTGGGGTTTGCTCGAACCCTACATTATTGATCTAGAAGAAGAAGTTGCCACAATTCCCAATCTGCCTCCAGCCTGGGAAGGAAAAAAAGTGGGACTGCTTTCAGACTTTCAACTGGGCATGTGGCTGGATAATACTAATACAGTAGAGCGCAGCGTAGATTTACTCATAGAGAAACGCCCTGCCCTAGTATTAATTAGTGGCGACTTTATTTACCATGCTTTCTCAGGGACAACAGAAGAGATCACTAAGGTAGTTGATTTGGTTCGCCCCCTCCCAGAAGCAGGTATTCCCAGCTATGCAGTACTAGGCAACCATGACTATGGCATGATCAGCCTCGATACTCCACCCAAAGATAAGTTAGCTGCCAAATTAGAGACAGCCTTAGAAGAAGCGGGAGTTGAGGTTCTTCATAACGAAGCTGTAAGGTTGAACCTACCGAAAAATGCAGCTAACAACTTCAGCCCAGACAACGCTGAAGCTTTTTACTTGGTAGGCATTAGTTCCCATCTAGCCAAACGGGATCAACCGAAAGTAGCTATAGCTCAGGTGTCATCTGACAACCCCAGAATAGTGATGATGCACAATCCTCGCTCATTTCTTGCCTTACCTGCCCAGACAGCACCAGTGGCTGTGGCAGGACATACCCACGGTGGACAAATTCGCATCCCCGGAACCCCCCAATGGTCTTGGTTAACGGTGACCAAGGATATGAAACACGTGGATGGCTGGAGTCAAGGGTATGGGGCGTCAGGCAATCACCTTTATGTCAATCGAGGGATTGGTTTTAGCGATGTTCCGATACGGTTCAATTGTCCTCCAGAGGTCACTTTGTTCACGCTTCGTGCTCAGTAGCTTCTGGAGGGAGAGAGTTTAGGTGCGGCAACTACTGATTCAAGTTCCACGGGGACAAGGCAAAGAGGTTCTGGAAATTGCCAAGACTTATCAAGGGTCAAACTTGGCAAAGCTGGAAGCTAGCGATGGCAAAGAAGCGGTGGACTTGGTAATTATTCACATCTCTAATGGCAAGGTAGAAGATTTACTGAAGGCTTTGGAACCGATCCCCCAACTGCATGTTACCTTAAACCCGCGCGGGGTTATGCCCTTGCAGCCACCGGCTGATCAAGCACCGCAACAAGTTACAGATGTGGCGGTACGCAGTCCAATTGAGGTGTTCCTCAGTGGTTTGCAAAGCGTCGGTTCCTGGAAAGGTTTTCTTGGCTATGCAGCTACCGCCGGTGTCGTTGTCTGGATCGGTCTATTTACCAATACCAGTTATCTGCTGACGGCTGCGATGTTGATTGCACCCTTTGCCGGCCCAGCGATGAACGCAGCAATTGCCACCGCACGGGGTGACCAGCAATTGCTCCAGCGCAGTCTGATCCGCTACTTTGCTGCCTTGGCGGTAACTATGGTCGTCACGGGGATACTCAGCCTGATACTGCGGCAAGAGAGTGCCACCACTCAAATGGTTGCCACGAGTACAGTGTCATCTGTGGCGGTGTTGCTGCCCTTGGCAGCGGGGGCGGCAGGTGCTCTGAATCTGGTTCAATCGGAAAGAAGTAGCCTAGTTTCCGGTGCCGCTACTGGGGCGCTGATTGCTGCCTCGCTGGCACCACCTGCGGGACTAATCGGCATGGCAAGTGCCATTGGCAGATGGGATATGACCGTTAGTGCTATTTTATTACTCTTGCTGCAACTAGCTGGTATCAACGTGTCGGCTGCTCTCGTTTTCCGTTTTTTTGGCATGTCTGCTCGTGGGGCTCGTTATCAGCGGGGTCAAAAGCAAATCTTTCCCATTGCCCTAACAGCAAGTATCATAGCCCTAGTAGGCTTACTAAGCTGGCAGTTTTCCGACTCTCCAGAACTACAGCGCGGCAGTATTGACCAACGTGCTGCTGCTGAAATTCAAAAAGTAGTCAAAGAGAGTACCCTGGCAGAACCAGTAGAGGTCAATGTTCGCTTTACTGGGGCAAACATCAAAGGACAAAATAGTTTGCTAGGCACTGTCTACGTGCAGCGACAAGCAGGTGTCACCCAATCTTCTCAGGAAATTCGCGATCGCCTGACTCGCCAGATCCAAAACCACTTACTACAAGAGGGATTTGAGGCGACACCATTAATTGATGTCAGTGTGCTGGAGGCACCGAACAATAAATAACGGTGTTGCACAATCAGGGGACAAGGGAGACAAGGGGGACGAAATGTTAGCGCCAGATTCTGTTACTTCCTTGCTGAGCTTAATTTTGGCAATTGGGCTGGCAATGGTTCATATATTTGCCAGTAGGCTGGGCTTTCTAGAGGCAATTCCCCGTAGCCGCTGGCTATCGATTGCTGGTGGTGCTTCTGTGGCTTATGTTTTCATCCATGTTTTTCCTGAGCTCAGCAGTGGGCAAGCAGTAATTGAGCAAGCTAACAATCCGTTGGTGGATTTTCTGGAACACCATGTCTATCTGTTAGCTCTTTTTGGCTTTGCGGTGTTCTATGGCCTAGAGCGAATGGCTAAGATATCGCGCCAAAAAAATCGTCAGACAGGCGAGGGAGATGTCACCAGCAAGGAGGTTTTTTGGCTACATATTGGCTCGTTTGCCCTGTACAATATCCTCATCGGTTACCTACTCCTCCACCGGGAGGAACCAGGATTGGTCAGTCTCTGGTTCTTTTTCGTGGCAATGGCTCTGCATTTTATGGTGAATGACCACGGACTGCGTGAACATCATAAAAGTACCTATAAGCATATGGGGCGCTGGATACTAGCGGCAGCAGTGTTGGTTGGTTGGGCAATTGGACAAGCGACGGAAATTCACGAGGCGGCGATCGCTTTACTTTTTGCTTTCTTAGCAGGAGGTCTGATCCTTAATGTTCTTAAAGAAGAGCTACCTGAAGAGCGTGAGAGCCGCTTTTGGGCGTTTGCTGGAGGTGCAGGAGCCTACACTACTCTACTGTTGGTAGGTTAGAGGTGAGATTCGTCCCAACAAGTTTTGCCTAATTTGAATTAATTTGTAAAACGCAAGAGAGTCTAATGATCGAGGAAGTAGGGGATTTGCTCAGCTGGTTACTAGCACTAGATGCTCAGCAACCTAACCTATGGCAAATGGGATTGCGGGCGGCGATCATCTACGTGACTGCTGTGGCGATGGTACGCTTGGTAGGTGACCGACGCTTCATCGGTAAGTATGCCGCGCTGGATGTGCTCTTGGGTGTGATTTTGGGGTCTACTTTAAGCAGAGCCATCAATGGTTCTGCGCCTTTTTTTGCCACACTAGGAGCGGCTTTGGTGCTGGTATTGATGCATTGGCTATTTGCAGCAGTTGCTTGCCAGTATGACCGCTTTGACACTTTGATTAAAGGCCACTCCAGAGTACTAGTTAGGGATGGTCAAATCAACGATCACGCCTTGCGAAAAAGTCACATCACCTACAAAGATTTAGAGGCAACACTGCGCTCTGTGGGCAAACTTACCGAACTGACTCAAGTAAAAATTGCCCGTTTAGAAAGGAGTGGTCAGATTAGTATTATCCCCCAAAATCCGTCACCCCAGGTGATTGAAGTTGTCGTAGAAGCTGGTGTCCAGACAGTGAAAATTGAACTTAGTTAAGGTCACTCGATATGGAAGGGGTCAATTGTTGAGGGCATGTTGCTTGAGTTCATCAAAGGAGACATATTCTAATGCTGCTGGATGAGTTGCTGATAAAACTACAGGCGGTGCAACTCCAGCATCCAAAGCTTCCTTCCAGCGAGGAGCACATAAACACCAGCAATCGCCTGGTTTTAAACCAGGAAAATCAAACGCTGGGACGGGTGTACTCAAATCATTTCCCCTCGACTTACTAAATTCCAAAAACTCTCGGGTTACTTGAGCACAAACGACATGGGCCCCCATATCGCCAGCCCCTGTTCTACACACTCCATCCCGATAAAATCCAGTCATGGGGGAAGTGCAGCAAGTTTCGAGTTCTCCGCCAAGGACGTTCCTAGCCTGTGTCATGAGAGTACCTTTTTTCTAATAGCCTCTTTCATTTGCAGATTACAAAGATCTGCTACTTTTGGGCAAGATATGTTTTTCATGATGGCAGAAGACCAAGAATTTTGTCAGTTAAAAGGTTAGGCAGAGCTGGAGAAGTCGTAAGTGGTGTGGTAGAACGAGGAATCCCTGGCAACAATGTGGGGAATCCCCGTCTGAATTAAAGAGGTAGTTTAGACCGATTTTCTTTTAGGCGGGGAGGATGTCAATTAACCACAGTTGCAACTTGTTGAGTTGGCATTCCAGGAAAAGTTTTGTATTTCCCATAAAAACCCGCCAATACCAATACGATAATCACTGCTGTGCCAATACCCAGAGGACTAGGAAGCCAAAAGATTGCCTCCAAATGATTTAACTCACCCGGTTGAGGTGTCCAGACTAGTTTATGCCCGCCATAGTAAACTTTAGGATTGATAGTCTCAGCTCCTTGGGTTAAACCTTTGGCTCCCCAAGGCGTCTCTAGGCTAAACTGCAAATCTAATAGTGCCCCCGGACTGACAATCACGTTACCATTGGCTGAGAGTACGCTTAGCGATCGTAAATCTAGGTCATAGCTTAAGTGATTGCGCTGCACGAAGAAAAAGTTGTTCTGCATCAGGCTTAACTTGGAGCTGATACTGGGTAATTGCTCAGCCTTGACTGCCTGAGAACGGGAATCTTGTTTCTTAGCAACAGGGTTAAAAAATCGGTTAAACTTAGATGTTAATTCCTGCCCACTGCTAAAAGGAATCCTGACAGTAATTTCCTGCTCAGACAGGCGTTGGGTTCTACCACCAAGCTGCTTAGCTCGGCGCTGGAGGCTGGATAACCATTGTTGTGCCTCATCATTACTCAAGCTGGTTAGCTGCTTTCCTAGCCTAATATTTTGCACAATTGCGCCGTGGTGTTCACCTTGGAAGTTTACGCCGACATCGTATTTTACACAGCCAGAAAGTAGCATTGATGCCAGTACAATCACCCAAAGAAACCGACTGCGGCGCAGCCGGTGACGCACCGACTTAAATAAATCAATAACAACGGATTTCACTGATTGCTTCCTCCTTGTGTTCCTCAGTTTGCTCCACATGGGTGTGGTTCCTCTCCCACAATAAACTGGGCAGATAGGCAGGGCAATATAGAGTTTCTCTGATGGAATTGTGAGAACTGCCTATTTTGTCTCTGATCTATCAATAGGCTTAGTGATGATTACTAATCCAGAACATACATACAGATGAGAATACACTTTGGATTGGATTAATGCGAACTATCTTGAGATTTTAGATTACCCTATTAATAAGTAATTATTGTCAACGGCGTAGATCATAACGCCTTAGAATCTTCTTCCTCTACAGCCTATTTTCAAGCCAGTATTATCCCCGTGCTTAACCGACCTCAAGGAAGAGATTTTAGATAGAGGTTACTCCTCCTCTAGTTTAGCAGTATGGGAGGAATCGAAGACCAAACTGTTGCAAGTGCAGGGCAAAGAGTTACCGAAAAAAATGCTGTAAGTGTAGGTAAATAAGCATAAGAAAATGCAGAGGATTTATTACTGGTATGTAAGTGGTTTCAGTCGTTAAATCTGTCCTATTTACTCACCACGGCTTAAGCAGGAAAACCAAACAAAACTAAGCCACCGATCACTAGACCAATGGCAATTAAACTTACCCAAACAAATTGATTATCTTTGACATTTATTTCACTAGGATCAATGGGTTTTGGTTCTAGTTTTTTACGAGAGTTGCTGGAGTTTGGAGTCGTACTACCGCGACGATCTTTCGGTTCACTTTCTGCGATCGCACCTAAGTCGGGAATTTTGACCATCCATTCTTCTGGTCTTTTCAGCTGAGGTGCTTGTAGAATGTAGAGTAAGCCTCTACCCTGCTTGCGGGTTTCTAGATCAGGATGTTTACTTAGCTGCTGACAAAGTGCGATCGCCTCTTCTTTTTGTCCGGCTGCCTCATAAGCTGTTACTAACCACATTTGCACTTCTCCACCAATGGCGGAGTTACGATTTACCAGAGAAATAGCTGCTAACAAGTGTTGGATGGAAGCGCTGTACTCACCCCGTTCAAATGCTGCTTTTCCTGCCTGGTAATCAATGCGGAATTTTTCTTTATTGTCTGAACTCACTTGACTAATATATTGGTATACTTAATCTTTGCCTAATAGTAATCAATCAATAATAACTAACTCTGTCAAGTTTTTACTCTCCCTTCTGCCATCTCTCAAGAGTGGCAATCCCCAAACTAGTATAGGGGTGATCAAGGAACTCCTGGATCATTTCCTGCCAACCCGCTTGTAAAGCATTGAGAAACCTTTCTCTACGATTTGCCGAAATTGCAGAGGTGATTAAATTCTGTTTTTCTGCTTCCGTGGCGGTGGGGTTATGCTCCTCGATTTGTCTTAGTAGTAGCTGAATTTCCTGTGCTGCTTCGGCAAGAGTTCGCTTTTGCCAGTTTAACGCCGATCGCAGTTCTGTCAAAAATGTCTCTGTCAAGCCTTGGGTTTCAGTTTCTGGAAGAATTTCCGGAGTTTGTTGGCTAGCTTGGGATATTTGATTAAGATACTTGGGATTGTTAAACTTCATGGTATCGAAGTCCCTAAAAACTATAGATCACGGTCATTAATTAATTGTTGTGAGATTAAACGAACAGGACAAGTCGTTGTAGATTTAGTCTACAGGTCTAACCTCTTTTACTGTCCCTAATTGGAATGTAGACTACTAGCAAAATTGGTTATTGCTACCTCAGCCAGCTTGGCTGACTGCCACTGTCTGACGTCGAACATTGCCCAGTTATTGACTAACCATGTCTACTGCCGCCAACCTTTCTTTTCCCTCCACTCTAGCGATTTTTATTCCTCTCAACTCCCAAGCTGTCTAGAGCCTATTTGATAGGACAATTCGTGAACTGTGGAGCTGATCATTGACAAAAAAATAAAGATGTGATCAAAGTTTAATTACCCTCACATCTATAGCCCGAAATCCCTAGCAAGTCCTGCTGAAATTATTGCTTCACTCTTGCGATAGTTGACCATTAATTAGACCGTTGAAGCCATAAACTTGGCGAGTGCCAGTAAACGGGACTAAAGTTACCTCCCTCTCGTCTCCAGGTTCAAAGCGGACTGCCGTACCAGCAGGGATATCTAACCGCATACCTTTGGTCTGCTCTCGGTCAAAGTTGAGAGCTTGATTAGTTTCATAGAAATGAAAGTGAGAACCAACTTGAATGGGGCGATCACCTGTGTTCGCTACTAGCAGCCGCATCGTTGGACGACCAGTATTTAGTTCAATTTCTCCTACTGATGTAATTATTTCTCCTGGAAGCATATAAAACGTTCTTTTTTTTCCTGTGATACTACTTGATAATCTTTTTCATTTCTTTCTTCTTTTTTATATCACTATCAGTCACTTGGCACAAATATCTGATGTAGATAAGGACTAGTAATATAACATCGATTGCATTATTTAATGCTCAACTACAGTCTGCCGGATAATCTTTATTATATCTTTACAATTGAGTATCTGGTTAGTTGGTTCCAGCAAGAATAAGTAAATGTAGCGGTTCTCGATTGGATAAAGTGCAAACTCCTAGGTTTTAGGAACATGTCAGAAGTTAGCTATGCTTTCAGGCTGAAAAATCTAGGATTAAAACTATAAAGTTTGGTGCCTCTTACTACGCATCTCCATACAATTTTTTTTAGGTAAATTGAGTTTAATTTACCTAAACCAGAATGTCTGTAGTAGTTAATTAATAAAATAGATGACCATGGGCATTCGCTCAATTTCACAGCGTTTACAGGCAATTAAATTAATCAATCAAGGAGATGTTCATCTTGATAATTCGGCTATTCAAGAACAAGTAGATTGTATTGATCAAATTCTGACTCAACACCTTCGTCTTCTGCAAGAATCTCTGCAAACTCTGGAAGAGATCAGAGACAAGGAAGTAGCAGCACCAAAATTACAAGACAATCAAATTAACCATCCCATCAATAAGCTGCGCCAAATTATCTATGGCAATCAGGATGCACAATAATAATTTTCTTGGTTGCTACTGCTAATGAATTGGGTCATGAACTGTAACAAGTTTAGTGCCATCAGGAAAGGTTGCTTCTACCTGAACTTCATGAAGCATTTCCGGTATGCCTTCCATGACCTCATCCTTTTTGAGTAGGGTTGCCCCGTAACTCATCAAATCTGCCACGGTACGGCCTTCTCTTGCCCCTTCTAAAATTGCGGCAGAAATATAAGCCACGGCTTCCGGGTAGTTGAGTTTTATGCCTCGTTCTTTGCGTCTTTCTGCTAACAAAGCGGCAGTGAAAATTAGCAGCTTATCTTTTTCTTGGGGCGATAGTTGCATGTTAGTTGTTAGTAGTTATTCCTCTATGTCTGTGGACATTATCTGGCAAAAAGCTACAAATGTGATAAACTAAAGGTATATGTCATGATAGCCATACCCTTGGCTTTTGAGGAGATTGCCTGGAACAAGAGAGGCGTAGCAACTGCCAAACATCCATAAACCAGCTTCTTACCTCAGAGGTGGAAGCGCCGCGATAGCGGCACAATAAACCACAAACCAACTTAGTGACACCAGCTTCTCCTCTACGTTCCTGGGCCATCCAGAGTTTTCTGGCTTGCTCAACAATTTCTGGAGAAACTGGCTGCCCTACCCAAGTAAGAGTAGCAACTATCGGTTTTCCAGCCAAACCGTGAGGCCCTTCGATAATTTCTTTTTTGGCAGGTAGCCACTGGCGATCAATCCATAATGGGCGTCCTTGTTGCCAGATAGCGATGTGCGATCGCCACTGTCCTTCTAAGAATTTTTCTCCTCTGGCAGAGCGACCAAAGCGGCTAATTTCCCAGCCAAGCCAAGTAGCTCCTGGTGCTAATTCTACTCGTAATTGTTGCTGGTAAAAAGCACCATTAAAGACAATTATTTCCTGGGGTAACCACTCCAAACAAGCGTTAGCGTCTACTCGCATGTGAATATTTTGTCTGGCTTGGAGTCCGTTACTGCGATAAATTTTAGCAGCAGCAGCAGTGGTGATTAAGGCTTGGGCATGGGGTTGGAGGTGGATATTTTGAGAAAGGATATCGCCTCCCACTACTCCCCCAGCAGTGTGTAAAATCACGCTATGGCAAACTGCTGGCCCTTCTGGGTAAAATGGTCGCTGTACCTTGAGGGGCGATTGCCCGTGGGAGTGAATTAGCTGGGTGATGCCATCGTGATAGGCATACCCTAGTTCTAAGCTACCGTGCCACCCCGTTGCAGCAGAGGGGGCTGGTGCTGGTGAGTCCGAGAGTTGAGCCACAAAAGTGCCAGTTATAGCGGTGAATAGGTGGTAATAGGTAATAGGCAAGAAAGCCCGTAAAATAGGTAAGTGGTGGCCAATATAGAGCCTTGGTCTAAAAAACCGCTAAAAAGCACTTATTACCCTTCGCTTCGCTCGTTTGCCCTTCGGTCATGCTCCACAAACGCGTAGCGTCTCCTTTGAGGAGAGGGCATGCTTATTACTTATTACATGTTGTCCCTAAGAACCAGTTATTTGAATTACTCCACAACCAATGCGTCCGCCAGCATTACCTGTAGGTTGACCGAAATCATCCGGATTTTCGTGGATAATCATCGCTCGATTAGCAACCGCATACTTGCCCTCCTCAAAGGTGAGTCCCGGAAGAGCTTCAGCCTTGGTTGCAGTAAGATCTGGGGAAACAGAGATATTCCCTAAGTCTCCCGCATGAGCGTTGGCAAAACCATCCTTGACTAATAACCCATGTTTAACGCCGTCTGGGTTAAAATGACCACCAGCTGCTTGACCTGCATCAGCACAACTACCTGACTCATGGATATGAAAGCCATGTTCTCCAGGGGGTGCATTATTAATCATAGCTGTCATTTGTAACCCTTCCGGCGTTTGAGAAAAGTTAACTTCTCCCATGGCTTGAGAAGGTTCTGAAGTGCTTGTAATTATCGCTTGAGCTGTTTGAGGTTGTTGCTCTGCTACATTGTCTGTTTGAGGCTGTTGTTCTGCTACATTGTCTGTTTGCTCACAGCCATACATCAAGACTACTACACTCAAAAGGAGGGAGATTACTGTGACTCTAAAGGCTTTCGTGAGCTTATTAAGGAGTTTCATAAAGACTCTTGGCTGAGGTTATGAGAATCATTTCAGCAAGACCGCTATCTACGGACTAACTCGACCTGATCCTATCATTCCTGTCGGTCTTATACTGTCTGGTTTTTATTAACAGTCATCGCTTCGCTAAAATTACGTAGTCATCAACAGCATAATTTGAGACAAACTTTTGCCCCAAGTACTGATGTTTTAAGGTATTAATGTATTTTTGTTCAGGCAAGTGTTCTCTAGCGAACTTACTAAATTCAGCCCTAGCTGAAGGAGTTCTTTTTCCTGTTGAGCATTGTTGGTGTATACATTGGCGCCGCCAAATTTCTCTCGAACTAGAACTGTGACTTGCTCTGTGCAATATCCTTCATACTGCGGTTTTAACATTACTAAACCCACTATTCTGTAGACACTGCTGGTAATCGCAGATTAACATGAGATCATCAACGGTTACCTGCGTAAATCTACGGTTTTCCAGTCTATACAGTTGTAAATTAGATTGGCTTTTGACCAAGGGATCACACCTAAAAAAAAGTTAGTAAACTTCAAAAGGTACCGACAGATTAAATTGAAACTGCCGTTTAATTAAACAAGAGCAATCATCTCAACAGCTACCTTTAAAATGCCTTAACTAATAATGAACAATTGCAGTTAAATAGTACCCAACAACTATTTAACTATTGGGCAGATTGGCATCTTGGTCAGGTTCAGACCAATCACAAGTAATTTTTTTGTCATTTACTATAAATTGACTCCAAGGAACTGGCATAACTGCTTGATCACTCGAATAAACTATTTTAACTAAACCATCTTCCTGGACTTCACCAATCCGCACAAATTTCGAGATATGATTGTTACTCTCCATGGTTATCTTACCTTCGGGAGCCTCAAAAGTCTGACCATAAGCTGCCTTACGAACTTTTTCTAAGTCATCAACAGTTCCTGCTTTTTCCACTGCTTGCTTCCACAGATAAACTGCAATATAGGCAGCTTCCATAGAGTCATTAGTAACACTATTTTCGCCATACTTCTCCTTAACTGCTTTAACAAACTTATGATTAGCTGGTGTGTCCAGTGTTTGGAAGTAATTCCCCGCAGCATAATGACCCTTAAGATACTTAGAACCAATTGCTTGGACTTCAGCTTCGCCAATGCTTAACGACATTACGGGGTGCTGCTCTGGCTCAAAACCAGCACTCTGTAGCTCTTGGAAGAACGCTACATTACTATCACCATTAAGGGTGTTAAAAATGACGCCACCACTTGGCAAAGTAGTACGAATTTTGGTAAGAAGAGAGCTGATTTCTTGATTACCTAGAGGTAGATATTCTTCTCCAACAGCTTTGCCACCTCTATTCTCTAGCTGCGCTTTAATAATGCTGTTGGCAGTGCGGGGAAATACATAATCAGAGCCAACCAGGAAAAACTCCTTCCCTTTGTTATCTAACAACCAATCAACCGCAGGTTCTAGTTGCTGATTTGGTGTAGCACCCGTATAGAAAATATTTTTAGAACATTCTTGACCCTCATATTGTATGGGATACCAGAGCATATGTTCTCTCTCTTCAAAAATCGGCTTTACTGCTTTACGACTAGCGGAAGTCCAGCAGCCAAACACAACGGAAACTTGATCGTCCTCAATCAGCTTGATTGCTTTCTCGGCAAAAGTAGGCCACTCAGAAGCACCATCTTCGGTAACTGTGACAATCTGCTTGCCCAGAACTCCACCAGCAGCATTGATTTCTTCTATCGCCAATTGCACAGCCTTAACAACACTCTTTTCGCTAATCGCCATTGTGCCGCTTAGGGAGTGAAGAATTCCTACTTTGACGTCACTGGTACTATTAGTAGATGTAGCCAAAGACCCAGAAACTGTTGTATTTTCTAAAGTAGTTCTTGGTGGAGAATTAGTACAAGCTCTGAGGAGAATACTGCCGCAGGTTACACAACTGTAGCTGAGAAATTTACGCCGATGCCATCGTCTACTCATGCCTCAAGATCTCTCTGTTAATTCAAACATTTGGTATAAAAAAATACTAATCTTTGCACTAATTATCAACTAGAGGGGTTATCAATAAATGTATTTATTTTCTATAATGAATATATTTATTTCCTATAATACGATGGTCATAGTTTTACAACAAAACGTCAAACAGCTAAGATAGCTTAGAAAATAACAGCTAGGATTCACTGCCAATCACTAATTAAATTAGCTCGTGAAATTATTAAAATAACCAACTATTTTGTAACAAAACTTATTCTTGCCTCAACTGTGTTGTTTATGCTGGCTATAAATGCAGGAATTAATGCTATGGCTAAAGCGCTTAGTATTGCTAAATTCGAGTGGGCATTCTTACTTAGCTACCTGTAAGCGTTTGCTCAAGGTAGATCTCTTAGATAATGGAGTTGTGTCAGCTAAACAAGAGAGGAAAAATCAAAATAGTGCTACGGCTGCCTTGCTCAGCTCATTTAAAGGATGGCTAGCCAGAGCCAGTATCCGGACAAAAATTGGCGCTGGGTACGCACTCTCTATTGGTATTGCGATTTTAGGAACAACAGCCGGACTAGAAATTGGGGATTATTACCAACAACAAGCCTTCGACTTGCAAGATTGTGCCCATACGCAACAGCATCTCCTCAGAGAGTTACAGACGGCGATTGTCGAATCACAAGTACACGCCTCCCGATTTGCTTTTGTTCTGGGTAATCCAGTCTGGCTAAGATACGAACAAGAGCGCTTCTTTCGTAGTATTGACCAAGCTCAAGAGTTACACAAGAAGCAACAAGGCTTACTCAGCCAAGGAAGCTGCCGAACCGCACGACAAAAAGCTCAGTGGCAGGACTTATCGAAAACTTATGCTAGAACGGTGGATGCCTACAAGCGCCTCACTAGCTCACTATTGCAGGAGATTGAACCCTCTTCCTTGAAACCGGAGGATATTCTACCAGCCCAACAACAGATATTAAGGAATAACAGTGGCGAAGTAGCCATTACCTTGGATAATCTCTCTGAACAGTTAAACACACAAATTGAGAAGACCAAGGATCAAGAACTCTATGCTAGCACCAAATTTCGGCGAGCCAACCAATTACGAGAAAGAATAATTCTTGCCAGCATTCTGCTATCGGTGTCTTTAGCAGTAGCACTTGCTCTGTTTATCAGTCGTGCGATCGCTGAACCCATCTTGGGCGTTACTAAAGTTGCCCAACAAGTAACCCAAGAGTCTAACTTTGCCCTAAGAGTACCCGTAACTACCAGAGATGAAGTAGGTTCCTTAGCGATCTCTCTCAATCAACTAATTCGCAGAATTGCTGCTTACACCCAGGAACTCAAGCAAGCTCAAGCGCAGCTAATTCATACCGAAAAAATGTCTAGCTTGGGAGGAATTGTTGCTGGTGTTGCCCATGAAATCAACAACCCCGTCAACTTTATTTACGGGAACTTGCACCATACAGATGAATATATCCAGGATTTGCTCTCGTTGCTACATCTCTATCAACAGGAGTATCCTCACCCTAGCACAGCAATTCAAGACAAACTAGAAGCAATCGATTTCGACTTTCTCATCGAAGATTTACCAAAAATTCTCTTCTCCATGAGAGCAGGTACTGAACGTATTCGTGAGATTGTCCTGTCACTGAGAAATTTTTCCCGCCTAGACGAAGCTGAAATTAAGCAAGTCAACCTCCACGAAGGCATTGAGAACACCCTCATCCTGCTCAAAAGCCGTTTCCAGGGAAAAATTGAGATCATTAAACAGTACGGCGAACTGCCGCAGGTAGAGTGTTCTCCAGCACAACTCAATCAGGTATTTATGAATATCCTGTGCAATGCGATAGATGCTCTCGAAGGCTTGGGAGTTGAGTATGGGGACTGGGGATTTACAAATCAAGATACCTCCGCACCTCTGATCAGAATTAGCACAGATATCAAGGAATTGGGCAGTAGACAGAGCACCCCAGAAGTTATAGTTCGCATCGCCGACAATGGCCCAGGTGTTCCCGTTGCCATTCAACAGAGAATCTTTGACCCCTTCTTTACTACGAAAGAGCCTGGTAAAGGCACTGGTTTGGGTCTAGCAATTAGCTGCCAAATTATTAGACAACATCAAGGTCTCATCCAGTTAATTTCAGGGCCAAGTCAAGGAGCTGAGTTCGTGATTACTTTACCAGTGCGGGGAATTATCAGCCTCAAAGCTTAACGCAACAAGGGCTAATTTCCCGGAGTTGTTGCAGCTTTTGCCAAACTTGCCCTTCACTTAAGAGTACTTTGGCTTTAGCGATCGCCTTTTCCAGATCAGGACAAACCCCACAGCGCCAGAGATAAAATCCACTATTCCAAACAACAGCCTGCATTAAGGAAGATGGCTTGCCTTGGAGTACAGCTTGCATGTTTTCCGTCAGTTGCTCTGTGGCTTCTAGTGGAACACTCTGAGCAGCAAAACCATAGGCACGGGGCGCTAGGCAAAGGCGCTCAAACTGAGGTTCCTCTTCCCCTGGGCTAGTTATGCCAATAATCGCGGTGCGGTCGCTCGGTAAGTCACAACTGCCTTCTAGTCCCTTAACCGTGATTAACCAAGGCGTTCCCCTGAGGGCAAATGCCGAGCGGATCATCTCTTCAGTAGGGGGATGAACAAACCCTGCCACCACCTGAGACTCACCCCGGTAAGGTGACCAAATTAACTCCAGCGTTGCCAGAGGTGGGCGTTTGCCAATCTGCTCCCGGTAGGGAACTAAACCCTGAGCTAAAGGGAAATGAGTCGGCAAGTAGACAAAGCCCAAACCAGCGGTTTCTAAAACTTGCTGAACTTCCTTGAGTGTTAACTGCGTCCAGTCAACTCCTAAGCCACGCCACAGATCAATTAACGGCACGCCCTCTTTGGTAGGCATCCGCTCACCTCCGTGCATCACCACTGGACAACCTGCGGCTGAGAGCACCAGAGCCGTTAGGGGGCTAAGGGGAGCCGTGCGCGATCGCCCATCGTAAGGAGAACTCAAAACCGTGACTCTGCCAAATGTGGTAATTGGTTGTAAAGCTGGCCCAAGTTGATCATAAGTATCGAGCATCCCCGCCAGTTCTTCTCCAGTGGGGCGCTTAATACGATGGGCAATCAGAAACGCACCAATCTGCGCCGGGGTTGCCTCTTGCAGTAGCATCATCCGGGCTGCCTCTGCTGCCTCGGCACGACTTAAGCTTTTCCCCGTGTGGGTGCCACTGCCAATTTTGCGTAAAAGTTCTCTAAATTCATTGCTCATGATGCTACCCTAGGCGAGATGCCTACTCGACAATGATTCGCGGTCGGTTTGACTAATTCACCCACCAGTTTACGAAAGTGTTGAATCGGGGGTATCTGGAGTCTGTCTTGCGTCGTCACCAAGACTACCCGACGCATCCAAGTTGGTTCCTCCAAGGAACGGATCGCCAAAGTGGGGTCACCATAGGCATCCTGTAAAGCTGATTGAGGTAGAAGTGCTACCCACCCTCCTTGACGGATTGTCCCTCGGAAAGCATCAAGGGTATTTAATTCTAAAACTGTGTTGAGTACCGCTCCCTGCTGATTAAACTTTTCTTGCACGAGGCGCTGCATCCCGTAGCCGTCTTTAAACATTACCTGAGGAAATCCTATCAATTCTGACCAAGGAACAGGATTGTAAGCAGCCAGAGGGTGATTTGCCGCGACTAAGACTGCGATTGGCTCTTCATAGAGGTGGTCAACCACCATCTCAGAGCTAGCCGCAAGAAAGCGATTGTCCATGACAATTGCCAAATCAACTAACCCATCTCGGAGGACTTTCAAAGAGCGATCGCTTCCCAAAGCAGTTACCCGCAATTGCACATCCGGGTAGTTGTGAGTGAAGCGTTGCAACACTGGAGGCAGATAGTAGGCGCAGACAGAATGGATTGCTGCCACGCAAAGCTCCGGCTGCTTCCCTGCCAACAGTTCGGCAATTTCTTGAGTAGCACCTTCCCACTCTTGACAAATTTTATGGGCACGGGGGAAGAAGCTCTCACCGGCCAACGTCAACTTTACTTGGGCTGTTCTATGGAGCAGGGGCATGCCTAGGTCAGCTTCTAGGGCTTGTACCTGGCGAGAAATAGTAGATTGAGTCACCCCGCATTTGCGAGCCGCCTGCTGAAAGCTCCCCATTTCAGCAACAGCCAAAAAGGCCTTTAGCTGCTCTAAGCGCATATTGACCCAACTATGACTGTTTATTTATTAATAGTTGCTAGATACTAGCAAATTCTCTTTAGATTTTAGTATTTTTTGATACAGAAACTGAAGTTTTGCTCAATTTGATTACTTGAGTTTAAAAGAAGTTACGCGCTAAAAGCTTTAACTACGAGATTTTGTATATTCAAATACTAAATTTGGCTGCAATCTTTGCTGAAGCACTCGTATGGCTCTTCTCAAAACTACCCGTAGCTGGTTTACGGTTTAGCTTGCAGTTGCTTCAAACCTACTTGTGCATGGAGTCTAACCTTGGCATCTGAATCAACCAGCAATTGAGTCAAAACGTCAAAGGCCTGCATACCCCCCAGTCGGCCTAATCCTAGAGCTATAGCCTGTCTAATTGACCGCTGTTGAGCAGCAGGATGCCCTGAGAGGATGAGATTGCTCAAAATAGCGCTGGCCGTTGGCTGGAGGTGTGGTTTTTCCATCTGCCCTAAGGCAAGGACAACTTCTTGAGACACCGCAAGAGAAACAGACTCCAGTGTCATTAACTGCTGTAAATAATGGAGCGCCAGTGAGGTCTCCATCCAGCTCAACACTCGGACAATCGTTAATTGTAGAGCAACTGGTGTATTAGATAACCGCAGTACTTCAAACAAAGCAACTGCTGCCCCATCAGTGCCACAACGGCCCAGAGCAACTGCTGCCTGCTGTCTCACCGCCAAATCCTCGTCCTCTAGCCGCTGCTGCAACAGCTCCACCAAACGCTTATCCTCAAATTGGTCTGAGCTTCTCCCCAGCCCAATGATGGCTTCCAGGCGCACTGAGGCTGCTGGGTCATCTAGTGCCTGTACCAAGAGCGGCAGTCCTTTATGATTATGATCCGGAAAATGACCGAGGGCTGCCAGGGCAGTAGCTCTAGTAACTGGTTGTGGATCGTTGACGATACTCAGTAATGGCTCGATAGTATCCGGGTGGTAAATTTGGCTTAGGGACTGTACTGCCAAGAGCCGCTGCTGGGGTTGTTTGAGCAAATGACTCAAGGGGGCAATTGCCTTAGTTCCTAGACTGGCAAGTGCTGTGGCCGCCATTGCCTTGACATCTTCACTCTCACTGGTTGTCAGTAATTTGACTAATGTAGCGATCGCATTTGGGTCGTCAAATTGCCCAAGAATCCTCGCGACAAACCAGCATAATTCCAGGTCAGCCTGTTCGCTCTCAAGTAGCTCAACTAGAGGGGTAATTACCGCAACTCCCAGCTTAGTAAACAACTTCTGGGCTTCCCAACGCTCTTGGAAATCTCCTGCTGCCAACATTTCCAAAGCTGATGCTAAGGAAGTTTCCACCCCAGAAATGTTTGGTGTTTGCGGCTCTGTTGTATTAGCGGAATTAATATCTTTAGAAATCACGGTTTTTAGTGTTTGGCTGAGAATACTAGCTCTAGGTTTTTTTCACCCAATAACTTTAGCTTGAAGCATTTTCCACTCTATACAGTATGCTAGCAATCGGTCTTTTATTCTTAAATTGCATCGCTGCTATGCATTTATTGCCAAAATCAAAATTTTTTGTAGCGAAATATACGTAATAACCTGAAGTAGTTTCATAACCTGTGGGTGAATCACCAATAAAGTTATGAATAACTCAACCGATTCCCCCATCAGTGGCAATAAATTTGAGCGGCTGAAAGCTGAAAAAGACGGACTTGCCCTTCAAGGTGAGTTAGAAAATTTTGCCCGCCTTGGCTGGGAAGCGATGGATACCACAGACCGCGATCATCGGCTCAAATGGCTGGGTTTATTCTTCCGACCCGTAACTCCCGGCAAATTTATGCTGCGGATGCGGATCCCCAACGGTATTCTCACCAGTGAGCAAATGCGAGTGTTGGCGGCGATAGTACAGCGCTATGGCGAAGACGGGAATGCTGATATTACTACTAGGCAGAATCTGCAATTGCGAGGCATTCGCCTTGAAGATGTTCCTGATATTTTCCAACGTCTAGAGCAAGTAGGCTTGACCAGTGTGCAGTCAGGGATGGATAACGTCCGCAATATCACTGGGTCACCTGTCGCTGGAATTGACGCCGAAGAGTTGATTGACACCAGGGATCTAGTCTGCCAAGTCCAAGACATGATCACCAATTACGGTCAAGGTAATCCGGCTTTTACCAACTTGCCTCGGAAATTCAATATTGCGATCGCAGGTGGCCGCGACAACTCCGTCCATGCCGAAATTAACGACATTGCCTTTGTCCCGGCTTACAAAGACGGCAATCTCGGTTTTAACATCTTAGTTGGTGGTTTCTTCTCTGCTAAGCGTTGCGCTGCCGCTATTCCCCTGAATGCTTGGGTTGCGCCAGACTATGTTGTGCAGTTATGCGAGGCAATCTTGGTCATTTACCGCGACCATGGTTTAAGAGCCAACCGGCAAAAGTCTCGTTTAATGTGGCTGATTGAGCAATGGGGGATAGAGGAATTCCGAACGGCAGTAGAAAAACAACTAGGCTATACCCTACATTCGGCAGCTCTCAAAGATGAGTTTATCTGGGAAAAACGCCACCATATCGGTGTTTATCCGCAAAAGCAATCCGAGCTCAACTACGTAGGGCTACATATCCCTGTCGGTCGCCTCTGGGCAAATGATATGTTTGAACTGGCCCGTTGCGCTGAGGTTTACGGCAACGAAGAAATACGCCTCACGGTGGAACAAAATGTCATCATCCCCAATATTTCCGACTCTCATCTAGAGCTGTTTTTAGAAGAACCTTTACTGGAGAGGTTTTCGAGCAATCCTCAACCCCTAGTCCGGGATTTGGTGTCTTGCACAGGTGCACAGTTTTGCAACTTTGCCTTAGTGGAAACCAAAAACCGTGCTTTAGCCATGGCCAAGGAATTGACAACCGAGTTATCCATATCGCAACCAGTGCGCATTCACTGGACAGGTTGCCCCAACTCCTGCGGTCAACCACAAGTTGCCGATATTGGTTTGATGGGAACCAAGGCTCGTAAAGATGGCAAAACAGTTGAAGCTGTGGACATCTATATGGGTGGCAAAGTCGGGAAAGATGCCCAACTTGGTAGCTGCGTCCACAAAGGAGTTCCTTGTGAAGAACTCAAGCCAGTTTTGCGAGATTTGTTAATCAAACACTTTGGTGCGAAACCACTGCTGAAAACCGCACTCTGTTGATTGATGTTGGTCAATAGTCGATTAACCTAGCTTCTTGGCATTGGGTTTTAAGCCTAGTTAATTTTTTGATGCTGACAGAATTAGACGACATCTTGGGCCTCTACCACCTCTAAACGGCTGCTTTCAGAACTCTCTAAGCCAGGGGACAATCAAAAGGAATTTGAGACGAACCCAATTAAGGCGAGGTTGAACCTCGCTGCTAGATTTCCCTATTCAATTTTTCCGTTACTTAAAAAGAAGGTGTTACATGCTCACGGAATTATGGTCATTTCACGGTCGTTACCGTATCCTACACATGACCTGGTTTGCTTTCTTTTTATCGTTCGTTGTCTGGTTTAACTTTGCTCCTTTGGCAACGACGATACAAGAAGATTTAGGTCTAGAAACAGGTCAAATTAGAACACTCGCTATTTGCAACGTTGCTCTAACAGTGCCAGCACGGATCATCATTGGCATGTTGCTAGATAAATATGGCCCCCGCATCACTTACTCCTTACTACTGATTTTCGCTGCTATTCCTTGCACCATGTTTGCTTTGGCGCAAGACTTCAACACCCTAGTGATCAGTCGCTTGCTGTTGAGCATTGTCGGTGCTGGGTTTGTTATTGGGATTCGCATGGTAGCCGAATGGTTTCCCCCCAAAGAGATTGGTCTAGCTGAAGGAATCTATGGTGGCTGGGGTAACTTTGGCTCTGCGGCGGCTGCTTTCACCATGCCCTCAGTGGCTTTGGGGTTAGCTGTTATTTCTGGTGGTCAATCTAACTGGCGCTTAGCGATCGCAACTACAGGTATCGCTGCTGCGGTCTACGGCATTATTTACTTCTTCAATGTCCAAGATACGCCTTCTGGTAAGGTCTACCAGCGACCGACTCGCCACGGCGGTATGGAAGTAACTACCAAGCGGGACTTCTGGTTCCTAATGCTGATGAATCTTCCCCTGTCCGGAGTACTAGCGATACTGGCTTGGCGCTTGAGCAAAGTTGGTTTCCTTGGTCAGCCACAACTTTATCTTGCTTGGGCATTTTTAGTTGGTCTGTACCTCTTCCAAGCTTACAAGTGCTGGGATGTTAATCAAGAGTTGATGCTTGGTAAGAAGCGCTATCCAGCTTCCGACCGTTACAACTTCAACCAAGTGGCCATGTTGGAGTTAACTTACTTTGTCAACTTTGGTTCGGAATTAGCCGTTGTCTCGATGCTACCCGCCTTCTTTGAGGGTACTTTTCCCTTGAATAAAGCCCAAGCCGGGATGATTGCTGCTAGCTATGCCTTCATGAACTTGATGTCTCGCCCCGGCGGTGGTTTCATCTCTGATAAACTGGGTAGCCGTCGTTGGACGATGACGGCGCTGACCGCTTGTATGGGGATTAGTTACCTAATGATGGGTGGGGTTAACAGCAATTGGTGGCTGCCGATCGCAATTGTGTTAACCATGGCTTGTTCTTTCTTCGTCCAAGCTGGAGAAGGTTCCACCTTTGCGATTGTGCCGCTAATTAAGCGACGGGTTACGGGTCAGGTTGCTGGCAACGTCGGCGCTTATGGTAACGTCGGTGCCGTGTGCTACTTAACTCTCTTCAGTTTGCTACCGGAGGGTGCAGTAGGCAACCAAATTTTCTTCCAAACTCTGGGTGTTGTTGGTCTGATTGTTGCTTTCTTATGTGGATTCTTCCTCAAAGAACCTCAAGGTTCTTTTGCCGAACACCATGAGGGCGACGGTCAACTAGAACTATCGACAGAAACTGTTTTTGTACCATCAGACAGGCAAGAACGTAGCCGTATCTAATACCAATTTCAAAAAAGAATGCTACCAGTAGTCTGGTTGAAAGCAATAAGTAATAAGTTTAATTTACTGTTGGTTGCTGAATTCGACTGAGTTTTGTGCCTGTCAATTGGATTTTGACTTATTACCCTTCGCTGGGTTCAAGGCTTCGGCTCAAGGGCATGCTTTTTGCTTAACACTTATTGCTTCTAAGAAGATGCGTAGCCACTGTCAATGAAATTGATCTAACTTCCTCAAAGTTTGCTGCAAGTTAGCACATTACTTTCTACTCCTCCAGGAAAGGCTGTGCTAACAAACCTTCTCACTCACAAAGCACCATCATCAGGGAGTGATTATGACTGAACCAACCAAAACCCTCTGCCCTTACTGTGGGGTAGGCTGCGGCTTAGAAGTTTCGCCACCGGCTGTGGTTGGTAAAGCCACCAATCGAGATAGGCAGGGCAATCCCATCTGGCGGGTGCGGGGCGATCGCCACCATCCTTCAAGTCTTGGTCAAGTCTGCGTCAAAGGTGCCACGGTCAGTGAATCTCTAGATAAAGACCGCCTCAAGTATCCCCTAGTTAGGGACTCTCTCGACGAACCTTTCCAGCGTGCTAGTTGGGATGAAGCTTTGGATCGCATTGTCAACCGCATTCAAACTGTGCGTTTTACTCAAGGGCCAGAAGCTATTTGTATGTATGGTTCTGGGCAGTTCCAGACAGAGGACTACTACATTGCCCAGAAATTGATTAAAGGCTGTCTTGGCACTAATAACTTTGATGCCAACTCCCGCTTGTGTATGTCTTCGGCCGTGTCTGGGTATATCCAGAGTTTTGGCTCTGATGGCCCCCCCTGTTGCTACGAAGATCTGGAACTAACAGACTGTGCTTTTTTGATTGGCACTAATGCCGCAGAGTGTCACCCGATAGTCTTTAATCGTCTACGCAAGCACCACAAAAAGAACCGCCACGTCAAAATGATTGTGGTTGACCCCCGTCGTACGCAAACTGCCGAAGCTGCGGACTTACATCTGGCAATTCGACCAGGTACTGATATTGACCTACTTAACGGCATCGCCCATCTACTGATGCGTTGGGGTTTGATGGACACTCTGTTTATTGATGAATGTACGGCGGGTTTTCCTGCTTATGCTGAGGTGATTCGCCACTATTCACCGGAATTAGTAGCACGCAAGTGCGACATCAGCTTAGAGCAACTAGAGACGGCTGCCCGTTACTGGGGAAAATCTGGGCGAGTCCTTTCCTTATGGTCGATGGGCATTAACCAGTCCTCAGAAGGTACAGCTAAGGTAAGAACTCTAATTAACCTGCATCTGATGACCGGGAACCTCGGTAAACCAGGGGCTGGCCCTTTCTCTCTTACTGGCCAACCTAACGCGATGGGAGGGCGAGAAGCTGGAGGACTGGCTCACATCTTACCTGGTTATCGGTTGGTGAAGAATTCCCAAGATCGTCGAGAAGTGGAGGAGTTCTGGGGACTAAAACCGGGACAAATCTCAGCATTTCCTGGTCGCAGTGCTTGGGAGATGATCACAGGTTTAGAGGAGGGAGGAGTCGGTTTGTTGTGGATTGCTGCGACTAACCCTGCGGTCAGTATGCCTGACTTGGAGCGTACTAAGGCGGCGCTTAAGCAGTCTCCCTTTACTGTTTATCAGGATGCTTACTATCCCACGGAAACCGCAGCTTATGCTCATGTTCTACTGCCTGCGGCTCAGTGGAGCGAGAAAACGGGTACGATGACTAACTCAGAGCGAGTCGTTACTCTTTGCCCTAGTTTCCGCAACCCACCGGGGGAAGCTAAGGCGGATTGGGAAATCTTTGCTGAAGTGGGGCGACGCTTGGGTTTTACGGAACAGTTCAATTTTGCTAATGCGGCTCAGGTGTATGCTGAGTTTGTCCAGTTGACTCGTGGTCGTGTTTGCGAGATGACTGGTATTAGTCATCAACATTTACAGCAGCAAGGGCCAATTCAGTGGCCATGTTCTGAGGCAGGTGGTAGTAGTGAGCAGCGCCTCTATACTGACCTCCGTTTCCCTACTGCTGATGGCAGGGCGCAGTTTGGGGCTGATCATTCACGGGGATTGGCAGAGCCATCCGATGAAGAGTATCCTTTTGTGTTGACCTCTGGCAGACTCTACGGCCATTGGCACACCCAAACCCGTACGGGGCGAATTGAGAAAACTTCGCAGATGCACCCGGCTCCCTTTATAGAAATTCACCCCCGTGATGCTCAACGGCTGGGCATTCAAGACGCTGAGTTGGTAGAAGTGCGATCGCGTCGAGGCAAAGCTAAATTTCCCGCTAAAGTTACCAAAGCGATCGCGCCAGGGACGGTATTTGTGCCGATGCATTGGGGGGCGCTTTGGGCAGACGATGCTGAAGCTAATGCTCTTACTCACCCAGAAGCTTGCCCAGATTCTGGACAACCGGAACTTAAAGCTTGTGCTGTGCAGTTAATGCCTTATTCAGTGGAAGCTACGCACACTCAGGAGGTGCAAGAGTTAGCTTCTTTGCCTTCAATCAGCAATATATTGGCTTTTTGACACTCCCCAGCCCAAAGGCACGAGGATTCTTTGATCATTCAGTCGGCTTGCCCGTTGATGTTACCACCCGCGAGTAATAGATGAATATTGCCAAGAGTATCAATCGATTTCCTGGAGCTATTCCAGACCGATTTCCACTTTTCCTCTGCCTAGAGTGACAAAAGAGCAATATGTTAGCGCTTCAGAACCCCGACTTCTTAGATAAATCGGGGTTCTCACCTTAAGTATAAAAAAAAGGAATAGGAATTGACGAGAGACTCAGAAATAGAGCCTCTTTTTTATTGATTATTTTTTCCCTTGCAGTTTTCTGCAACAGCAGCAGCTTAATTGTGCAATAGGTTTATCCAAGCTTGGCAAGAGATTGTGCAGGAAGGGTGAATGCATTACCCAGATTTTTTATTTATTGTATTAATTAATCGGACGGTTACAGAGTCCAAGCGACAAGAACACATCACTAGTTTCTGAAAAATCAAACTAATTAAAACAAGGAGCCACGAATCATGTCAACCAATTATATTGGTGTTAATTCCACCGTTTCAGATCAATTGGGCGGGTATGGCGACATCTACGACCCGACCACAGGCCATTACTATGATTTTTACCAAATAACTAATGTAGCTCCTGGTTATGAACTCAACATTAGCCTGAATTCCAATAATTTTGATACCTCTTTGTACATCTACAACGCAAGTACGAATGAGTTTGTCGGCTATGACGATAATGGAGGTGGTGCTACAAACTCACAGCTTTCATTCACTCCTGTTTTTGGTGACCAAGATTCCTATTATGCCATAGTCACTAGTGCTGGTCCTAGTTCAACTGGCTACTACGATATCAGCGTTTACTAATGTCTAAAAATGTTGGACAAATAACTTTCCTTGAGATGACTTCAAATACTAATAGACATCTGTAGGTTGCTTCTACGTAGAGATAGAGCGATGGAGCCTCTGGTACTTACCGGAGGCTTTCTTGTTTATTTTGCAGTACAGCAGTTCTTGAAGTAGCTGTGTTATTTAAACATAAGCTAAAAAATCCGCAGAGTAGTATAGCGGTTCTCTCTCATGTGAGGTAGAGTGAGACCCCCTAAATCTCCCTTATCAAGGGGGACTTGAAGCTTAAGAACGTACCTCACGAGACTAGGAAACGCTATATCTTGCATAATTCTGTCATCAAAATGGCAGAGTTATGCAACCGAGTTATCTGAAATTACCAAACAAATTGGCAGCCAAGGTCAATGCAATAACAATTCTGTTCTTTTATTCTGTAACTCAAAGGAACAGCAACCAAGTTCCTAAACGTAAAAGTGATTCGCCATACTGTTAATTTGAGGTAAACCAATGGCTAAATATATTATAGTTTCGGAAATAGATTATCTAAATTTGCCTCCATTTCCCTTTCCTTGGTCTGAAACTGTAGAATCAGAAACCACTAGAAATACGATATTTCCTCTGCAACTTCAGGGTAGTGATGACAACGACTCTTTAGTTGGAGGTAGTAGCAATGACTCTTTATCTGGAGGTGGTGGGGATGACTCTTTAGTTGGAGGTAGGGGTAATGACTTTTTGTCTGGAGGTAGGGGTAATGACTCTTTATCGGGAGATAGTGGTAATGACTCTCTTACTGGTGACAATGGCAATGACTTTCTTAGCGGTGGCAACAGCAACGACTCTTTAGTTGGAGGTAATGATAACGACTACCTGTTTGGTGGTAATGGCTACGATTCTCTGGATGGCGGTAGCGGTGATGACTTTTTAGATGGTGCCTATTCGAGCAATTCCAGTTATCCCTATGACCAATTTGTTTCCCCCCAAATAGATACACTCACGGGTGGAGAGGGACAAGATACTTTCGCTTTGGGATTGGCGACTGACTACCGCAATAATACAGCATCGAGCTTTCCAGGTAATCTAAATAGTCAGGCTTACTATGACAGTTTTGGCAATAGTGACTATGCCTTAATTACTGATTTTAATGCTGACCAAGACACGATCCAATTGGTAGGTTCACCAGATGACTATATCTTAGGTGCATCTCCTTTCGGTTCACCAAATGGCATGGGCATATTTCTTGAACAGCCTTTTGGACAACCAGATGAACTGATTGCCATTGTGCGAACTACTTCGGATTTGAGTCTTGATGGTGGCTATTTCACCTTTATTCAGTAGCCTCAGACCTAGCTAGTAAGTTCGACTGACATTAAGTATTCTCTGATGAGACAACACCCATAAACTTTAACAAATCGGAGGTTTTAGATATGTCCGTAGCTTTAGAAACTGATAACCAAACTTTTTCTGAATCGGGAATTATTCCCCTCTTAGCAAGTTACCAAATGCTACCTCAATTCTGGCGTGAGCGGATTATTGACCAGGCTATCGAGCGGATTCAATGCACCTCTGAGGAAACTGCCAATGCTTATCAGCAGTTTTACATACAACATCAGTTGACTTCAGAAGTTGCTCGTCAAAACTGGCTGAAATGTCATGGGATGAATCAAGAAAGTTTGGAACAGATGATCACGCGATCGCTTAAAGTTGAGAAGTTTAAGCAAGTAACTTGGGGACATAAACTGAAGTCTTACTTTCTTAGTCGTAAGAAACAATTAGATCAGGTGATCTATTCCCTAATTCGGGTTAAAGATATGGGTGTTGCTCAAGAACTCTATTTCCGGATTGAGGAAAGGGAGCAATCTTTTACCGAGGTGGCTAGTGAGTATTCTCAGGGACCGGAGGCAATAACGGGTGGGTTGACTGGTCCGGTTGAATTAAGCCGTCCTCCTGTACCTTTGGCTGAAATGCTCAGTATTAGCAAACCAGGTCAACTTTGGCCGCCTATTCCCTTCGGAGAATGGCTAATAATTTTGCGACTAGAAAAGTTTATTCCAGCGCAGTTAGATGAACCAATGCGACAGCGTCTGCTGAATGAATTGTTTGAAACTTGGGTGCAAAAGCAGCTTAAGGAGTATGTCAAGTTAATTAGTGATGTTAGCTTTTTCTAAGTGTTAAATTTTGGTACATCTAGAGTGGTTTGCTTGGGAATAAAGTACTATGCTCTTGGTTTGAACTGAGATTTTCACTCATGCTCAGTAAGTTTGATGACCCGCCAAGGGTTTAAACCCTTGGCAGGTTTTGGGGCTTACTAAGAATGGCACAAGGCTGTCGGTTTGGAGTAAGAAGAAAGAGGGCAGCAGTTAGAGACAATCTACTTAAGTGAAAACCGCTCTAATTTCTAAGAAACCTGGTGATGAAAAGTAACTATATTAGTCTGTATTGGCAGTGGGGCTTAGCAATTTCTTTGGCTAGTGCGTTAATTTCATTTCCTAAACATCCCTCCCTTGCTCAAATTACGCCAGATAATACCTTAGGTGCTGAAAGTTCTGTAGTTACTCCTGTTGACCAACTTAATGACCGCATTGATGGTGGTGCGGCTCGTGGAGCTAATCTATTTCACAGTTTTGAAGAATTTAATATCGGTGAAGGTAGAGGGGTAGATTTTGCTAATCCTGATGGGATAGAAAATATTCTTTCTCGCGTTACAGGTGGGAATCCTTCTAATATCTTTGGTCGGTTGGGGGTGTTGGGTGAGGCGAATTTGTTTTTGATTAATCCTAATGGGATTATTTTTGGCCCTAATTCCAGTTTGGATGTCGGTGGTTCCTTTTTGGGGACTACTGCGGATGCAGTCAGGTTGGGTGATGGGGGATTATTTAGTGCTTCACAACCAGCTTCAAGTAATTTACTGACAATTAGTCCCTCAGTGTTTTGGTTTAGGGAGATGATTGCTCAACCAATTATCAATCAATCCCAGGCAGTAAGTTCAATTGGTCAGCCAAATTCACTGGGTGGCCCTCCAGGATTACAAGTACCAGCAGGTGAAACTCTAGGACTGGTGGGAGGAGATGTGGTGCTAGAGGGAGGGAATCTGACAGCAGCAGGGGGACGCATTGAACTTGGCAGTGTGGCGGGTGGTGGGGAAGTGAGTATAACTCAGACAGGGAACCGCTTGGTACTGGGGTATGACTCGGTTAGTGAGTTGGGGAATATTTTGTTGTCGGAGGGGGCGTTTGTCGATGCTAGTGGAGAGGGAGGTGGAGATATTCAGATTCGGGGTGCGCGGTTGGAGGTGATAGAAGATTCGGACATTTTCGCTAATACCTTGGGGGAACAAGATGGTGGAGAGGTGGTGGTAGGCACTACAGAAGAGGTGGTTGTGAGTGATGGTTCGCAGCTAAGAACTGCTGTCTTGGGTTCAGGAACCGGAGGAAGTTTAACGATTGAGACAGGGCGCTTGCTAGTGCGCGATGGGGCAAGAGTCTCTGCTACCACTACCAATGAAGGTGCAGCAGGCAATTTGAGAGTCTTGGCTTCTGATAGGGTAGAAGTCACAGGTACTAATGATGAACTTCCCAGCAGCCTGGGCTCTATATCTGACGGCAAAGGAGATGCCGGAGAGGTAACTATTGAGACAGGGCAGTTACTCGTTAGCGATGGTGCAGTAGTGACTACTAGCGCTGTCAATGAAGGTGCAGGAGGTAATTTGAGAGTCTTGGCTTCTGACAGGGTAGAAGTCACAGGTATTAATAATGGGTCTTCTAGCTTACTGGGTTCTATATCTGGAGGCAAAGGAGATGCCGGAGAAGTAACCATTGAGACGGGGCAGTTACTCGTTAGCGATGGGGCATTCGTCTCTACTAGCACTCTTGATGAAGGTGCAGGAGGCAATTTGAGAGTCTTGGCCTCTGATAAGGTAGAAGTCACAGGCACTGTAGAAGTCACAGGCACTAATGATAGATTTAGCAGTTTTCTAGGTTCTGAATCTTACGGCAAAGGGGATGCCGGAGAGGTAACTATTGAGACAGGGCAGTTACTTGTCAGCGATGGCGCACAAGTCTCTACTAACACTTTCAATGAGGGTGCAGGAGGCAATTTGAGAGTCTTAGCCTCTGAGAGGGTAGAAGTCACAGGCACTGAAGTCACAGGCACTAATGATGAACTTCGCAGCTTTCTGGGTTCTCAATCTCAAGGCACAGGAGATACCGGAGAGGTAATTATTGAGACGGGACACTTACTTGTCAGCGATGGGGCGCAAGTCTCTACTAGCGCTTTTGATGAAGGTGCAGGAGGCAATTTGAAAGTCTTAGTCTCTGATAGGGTAGAAGTCACAGGCACTAATGATGGACTTCGCAGCGTCCTGGGTTCTGAATCTTCAGGCAAAGGAGATGCCGGAGAGGTAACCATTGAGACGGGACACTTACTCGTCAGCGATGGGGCAGTAGTCTCTACTAGCACTGCCAATGAAGGTGCAGGAGGCAATTTGAGAGTCTTGGTCTCTGATAAGGTAGAAGTCACAGGTACTAATGATGTGTCTCCCAGCTTTTTGGGTTCTGAATCTGGAGGCAAAGGAGATGCCGGAGAGGTAACCATTGAGACGGGACACTTACTCGTCAGCGATGGGGACAAGTTTCTACTAGCAGTGCCAATGAGGGTGCAGGAGGCAATTTGAGAGTCTTGGCTTCTGACAGGGTAGAAGTCACAGGTATTAATAATGGACTTCGCAGCAGCCTGGGTTCTGAATCTGGAGGCAAAGGAGATGCCGGAGAAGTAACCATTGAGACGGGGCAGTTACTTGTCAGTGATGGGGCATTTGTCTCTACTAGCAGTGCCAATGAAGGTGCAGGAGGTAATTTGAGAGTTTTTGCCTCTGACAGAGTAGAAGTCATAGGTACCAATGATGAACTTCCCAGCGTACTGGTTCCCAGCGTATGGGTTCTATATCCAACGGCAAAGGAGATGCCGGAGAGGTAACCATTGAGACGGGTCAGTTACTTGTCAGCGATGGGGCATTTGTCTCTACTAGCACTACCAATGAAGGTGCGGGAGGCAATTTGAGAGTCTTGGTTTCTGATAGCGTAGAAGTCACAGGTACTAATGATGGACTTCCCAGCTTTTTGGGTTCTATATCCGACGGCAAAGGAGATGCCGGAGAGGTAACCATTGAGACGGGTCAGTTACTTGTCAGCGATGGTGCATTAGTCTCTACTGGTACTGTCAATGAAGGTGCAGGAGGCAATTTGAAAGTCTTAGCATCAGACAGGGTGTTACTTAATAACCAGAGTTCTTTAGCTGCTGCAAGTCTAGGAACAGGCAACACGGGTAACATCATCATTACTGTTAACGGACTCTTAAGCGCTACTGACAGTAACATCGATACCTCTTCCTCTCTATCCGCCGGAGGTGCTATCACCATTGAAGCAGAAAATATCCGTCTCTACGGTGACTCCGACATCGCTACCAGTGTCTTCAGTGGCGTTGGTGGAGGCGGTAATATTACCGTAACTGCTGACTCAGTTATTGCCTTCGATGATAGCGATATCCTTGCCTTTGCCCAAGATGGCAGAGGAGGAGATATTACCCTCAATACTCCCGCATTCTTCGGTGAGAACTTCCAACCAGCACCCCCAGGAACTAACCCCTTTACCCTCGATGACAATGATCGCGTTGATGTTAATGCCAGTGGTGGGGTAGAGGGAAACATTGATTTACCTGACGTGAGTGCCATCCAAAATGGTATTACTCCAGTAAGAGATAATCTGATTGACTCCGATGAGTTAATCGCCTCTAGCTGTATTGCCCGCACTGAACAACCAGAGAGCGCCTTCTATATCACGGGTACTGGCGGCTTTGCAGAACGTCCTGGAGATGCCCAAACTTCCATTTTCCCTCTGGGGACAATACGCAACATACCCTCAGAATCCGGCACTCCACCATCTCGCACATGGCAGGAAGGTGACCCGATTATTGAACCCCAAGGAGTTTACCGACTGCCTAATGGAGAGTTAGTGCTCAGTCGAGAATGTCCTGAGCATTAACATATAATACCAATTGAGTTTCAGTTTGGCACATATTCTTTAATCGCTCCCCGTTCGATCAAGAGGAACTGAGGAGGGTAAACGAAAATTGAGAACATCAGCCTATTTTCAGTTTTGTGCAATCGGCTTGTCTACTTTAAGTAATCAACTTGGCAGAAAGAGTAAGTGATTTATTTTTGTTTAGCCAATATTATCTTTACTGAAGATGTTATACAGGCGTATCCCCCATTGAAAATAATAACAATTTCCGTCTTTAATATTGCTACAGTTAGCCTAGCTTCCAGTGCGCTATCTCAATCACCACCAGACACTCCACTTCCTACAAACTTACCTGAAACGATTGAACAAACGATTCCCAACCCCCCTGATACCTTTCCTCCTATTGTCCCAGAATCTCTTCAAGTACCACCGGAACTCAATCTGCCAACCCCTTCCCCACCAGCAGAGATTGAGAATCCCACTAGCGATAGCGAAGGGCTGCAGCATTTGCGTAAGCATGGTGCGGAGCAGCAAAGCACAGATCGCTTTTTAATTAAACAAGTGGAAGTGCTAGGTAATACTGTTTTGCAAGCAGAAATTGCCGAATTAATAGCACCAATCGAGAATAGTGAGGCAACTTTTGAAGAGTTAATAGAACTCCGTTCTAAAATTACTCAGCTTTACTTTGACAACGGCTATGTTACCTCTGGAGCATTTTTACTCAATAATCAACCTCTTAACTCTGGTTTAGTACAAATAAAAGTAGTTGAGGGTAAAGTAGAACAAATTAATATTAGTGGTCTAGAACACTTACAACCAGGCTATGTGCGCCAGCGAATTGCGATCGCAACGAAGACTCCTTTAAATCGGCAAAAATTAGAAGAAGCACTGCAACTATTGCAACTTGACCCTCTAATCGAGCAACTCAATGCCGAATTGACTGCTAGTGCTACTCCTGGTAGTAATATTTTACAGATAAAACTCATCGAAGCCCCAGCCTTTCACAGTGGCGTCGGTGTGGCTAATAGCCAATCTCCCAGCATTGGTTCGGCACAAGTTAGCCTGGGAGCAACTCACGAAAACTTGCTAGGTTTTGGCGATCGCCTCAGTGCTGAGTACGGTATTACTGATGGACTCGATATTTATGGTATTAACTACACTATCCCTGTTAATGGCCTTAACGGCACTTTTAATCTAAGCTATAGTGAAGGAGATAGTACCGTTATCGAAAAACGATTCCGAGATTTAGATATTGAAAGCAAAACCAGTACTTTTTCCCTCGGTTTCCGTCAGCCTCTCACCAGATCACCAGAAAAGGAATTTGCCCTTGGCTTAGCCTTAGAGTTACGACGCCGACAAACCTTTCTCGAAGGGGATCCTTTTACCTTTCAACAAGGTGCCCCAGAAGATGGTGAGTCTAACGCAACAATTATCCGGTTTTATCAAGACTGGCTAGATCGTAACGCTCAACGAGTATTCGCCGCCCGTTCTCAGTTCAGTCTAGGCATAGATGCTTTTGGTGCCACAATTACCGACTCTGATACTGATGGGCAATTTTTCTCTTGGATTGGACAATTTCAGTGGGTGCAGCGATTATCACCTAGAAACACAATATTAGCACGAATCGGTACTCAATTAACACCCGATTCTTTGCTCTCCATAGAAAAGTTTGGTATTGGCGGGGTAGATACTGTCAGAGGTTATCGACAAAATCAGCTAGTTGGTGATAACGGCATTATCAGTTCAGTGGAAGTTCGTCTTCCCTTAACCTCAAATCCAGAAAGATTGCAACTAGTGCCTTTTTTCGATCTTGGTATTGTCTGGAATAATCGAGATCCTGACCCCGATCCAGGTACAATTGCTGGTGTGGGAGTAGCCTTAAACTGGCTGATTGGTTCTGATTGGAATCTGCGTCTCGACTATGGCATCCCCTTGGTTAATGCAGATAGACGGGGCAATTCACTGCAAGATAATGGCTTGTACTTTTCGCTACGCTACCAGCCATTTTGAAGGAAATAACTCAAACAGTAGTTGTTTATAGCAATTTCATTTAGAGTTGCTACCAATATTTTTTCTAAGTAATAATCATTAAGTCAAAATTCAAGTAATAGACACATTACTTATTACCCTTCGCTCCGCTCAAGGGCATGCTTATTACCCTTCACTCCGCTCAAGGGCATGCTTATTACTCCTTACAACCTACTTTTAGCAAATTAATATTATCTCCCCGCACCTTGATAATTTTGCCACGCTTGCCAGAAAACATAAACTGACAGAATTGCTAAGAGCATACGAAAAGCAAAACTCACGAATTTATCAGGTAATTTTGGCAAAAATCTGGTACTAATTTGTACGCCAAAAAGACCACCAAACCCCAACAGCAATCCCTCAACCCATAAAACATTACCACGCAAAGCATGACCTAAACAAGCGGAAATTGAAGTAATCACAATTACACCTAAACTTGTCTGAATTGCTACTTTAATCTTTTCTCCTAGCAGCAGCATTTGTAGTGGCACCATAATCACACCTCCACCCACACCAAATAAACCTGCTAGTAAACCGGCGGCACTGCCAGTGGCGATTCTGGCAACATTAGCTTTAACTCCCGATTCTTGAGTTTGTTTGCTACTTTCTTCCTCTCTCGCTTTCAGGCGCTTGCGTAGTTGAACTAGGTAGATATTAACTAATAAAAGAATACCAAATGCGACTAGTAACCAGTAATCAGTAAATAACTCTGCTAAATAAGCTCCAATTTGCGCTGTAATTAAAGCAGGAAAGCCGATAGTTGCCACATTGCGGAAGTTAATATACCCCATCCGCCAGTTCTGAATACTGCCGGAAGTCGCTGTAATTAGAATTGAGAGAGTGCTAGTAGCAACAGCTTGCACAGGCTGATATCCTAACGCCACCAATAAAGGTACAAGAACCGTGCCGCCGCCAATACCCAAAAAACCGGCAAGAATACCTGCAAATAAGCCAGCACTGGCAAAAATCAACAAGCTGGTAGACTTCATAACTCGATTACCCTTGGCAGTACTGACTTAGGTAGCATACCGTGAACACCTTTGTGAGGACGATTGACTACCTGGGTAATATGAAAATTGACAGTGAGAGAACATAAGACATAGGCATCTTCCGCCGTTAAACCGACAAACTTTTCTAAAAAAGAAATCATCTGCTTAAGGGCAAATTCAAAAGCCTGATCCAGAGTTTCTCCAAATCCCATAGTAATGATGTGAGTTGGTGTTTCTGCCAGAGGAGATGTCAAGGGCAAATCCTGACGAAGATTTACCTGCACAGTGCCATTCATCGAAGTTTCTATTGCCGTAACATCAATCTCACCATCTCCTTGAGCAGAATGTCCGTCTCCTATAGAGAGTAAACCACCGGGGACAAAAACTGGCAAGAAAATTCTGGAACCCGCTTGTAGTTCTCGATTGTCAATATTGCCGCCATAATTACCAGGAGGAACCGAAGAACGGCCAGTTTCGGCTGTAGCAGTGCCGAGGATACCAAAAAATGGCCGCAGAGGAATCTCAATACCACTGCCATTAGGAAATTCGGCAACGCCTTTTTCTAAATCTAAGGGGATAAAACGCAGCCTTGGTTCGGTAAACTGTTGAGGTAAAGCGCCCCATCCTGGACGAATCGCATTAAAACCTACAGGTAAACGGGGTGAGATAGCTTCTAACTTCACTTCCAGTACGTCTCCCGGTGCAGCATTTTCCACGTAGATTGGCCCGGTGAGTAAATGTGGCCCTGGCCCAACTTTACGTTGTGGGGGTAAATGCTGGCAAATCTCCAAAAACTCAGGCGTTAAAAAATCCGGCGGTGCTTGCTTATAAAGATAGAAACCCGTGTAAGTTTCTACTTCAATTACATCACCTGAAGTAATAATTAATGCAGGTTCCAACTGATGAGAAAAACCACCTAAATGAACCGTTTGACAACTAGCCTTAAGAACGTGATGAGTCATTTAGTACCCTGAAAAAAGAACAAAAGCACCTACTATGCAGTAATCTTTAATAAATATCGACTTCGTAGAATTCCTCCAGGAAAATCAAAAGAATGTCGATGTCGGAAATCTGTGCCGTTCTCCAGTCTGGTTTGATTAACTTACAGGCGATAATTGAGCAATAATCTGATCTTCCTGCCCAGTAGCCCAGTTAGCAAAGTGCTTGGCTAAAGGTGGCACAAATACTAACGGATTAGTAAATCCAGAGAAAACATAAACACCTTCCAGGTTACTGATAGCCCCAACCACAGGAAGAGAATTATTACTAAAAGCCACTAGGCAATTGTGCCAACTTCCCGGAACTTTTTCTACAGCAGGTAAAACCTTCTGCACCGCTGCACGAATTGCTGCTTCACTATTAGCAGATGCTACTTTAGCATCAGGGTCAGTAATTACACGACTGATTTGACCAATTCGCAAACTACCGTCAATAAATTGAACTATGCTAGCATCTAAAATTGGTGGTACTGGTTCATGACCTGACTCATTCCATAAAGGCTCTATTTCTGGTGTACTAGCTTTAGCTTCCAGTTGAAATCTTTTAGTATCAGCTGGCATTACTATAGTCTGCAATCTAAAGTTTACACTGGGAATTTCAATCATTTCGGCATGAGTAAAATACAAGCGGATATCAATCCCAGCTGCTTTGAGTAAACCACGGCTGAGTCCACCAGCACAGACAACAGTGTTAGCCGCGTGATAGATTGAATCGGGAGTTTTCACTCCCTGGATTTGGTCACCAACGCGAAGCAATTCCGTGACTGGGGCAATTTGCACCTCACCCCCAGCGCGACGGAAGGCTTCAATATAGCCTTGGGCAGTTTTTTCGGGATTAATATGTCCATGGGGGACAGTGAGGGCTGCTGCGATCGCATTTCGATTTAGCAAGGGTTCGATTTCGCAGGCTTCCTCAATACTCAGAAGTCTTGGAGGATTAGCAAATCGGCTGTACTGATCTGCCATTACCTGGGGACTGTCATTAGGGTCAATTGTTAATAGTAAATCTAGTTCCCGAAACTGAGTATCAGTGTCTAATTCTTCTGATAAACTCTGATGAATTGCTTTCCCCTCTTGACACAGCAGTCGTGTTAATTCCGAAGTACCTGACCAATAAGCTAGCCCACCGTAGCTATAACGAGTAGCATTATCAGGAGTCGCTGTTTTTTCCAAGAGTAAAACTTGGAAACCCTTAATTGCCAGTTCGTAACTCAGTGCTGCACCCGTAATGCCGCCACCCACTACAATCCAATCGTAATTTTTCATCAACAACTATTTCCAGCACCCAATTACTACAAAAAACCTGGCAAATACTAATTACAAAAGATTTTAACTCCCTGAGATACAAGTGTTAGGGGTTTACCACACCTACGACCAAATACTTATAACTTAACACCTTGATCCTTTGAACAATGACCCAATCTCTAGGTCACTAATTTTTCTCCTGAAAGACCTTAAGGCATTCTTGCATATTAGCAGTGGACAATTGGGGAGCTTTAGCAAAATCTATTTGATGTAGTCCACTTATTGGTATAGGTTGCTCTTGCTCGAAGTACCATTTTAATCCTTCTTTAGATGGTTCAAAGTAAGCGATTTCCACGTTATCAATCGTAGTCGCTTCAGCTATTCCTTGAAAGCAAATACTATCATCAGTTTGAAATAAGTACTTCTGCCCTGCAATAAGGTTACCAGTTTTTCTAAAAATTAAATACTTCTTGCCCGGTTCATCTGATTGGGGAGATTCACCATAAAAATAATTACCGTCCGGCAAGTTTGTGATACTAAAATTCTGCGTTTTATTCACTTTTTCGTTACTATTAAGTTGGGAACTAGCTAAGGGATTAGTTAAAGGGTTCCCTACAGTAGTTGAGTCAGTCTCTAAACGCTGATTTTCCCTGACTACTTGAGGATTTGCCGCCTGATTTGTCGGTGCAATGGGAGTAGTTGGAGTTAGTGGTGCAATGGGAGTAACTGGAGTTAGTGGTGCAGTTGGAGTAACTGGAGTTGCGGATCTAGTTGGAGTGACTGGAGTTACTGGTAAAGTTGCATCTACTTGACTCTCTGGTTCAGTTGGGCTTGTTTGAGAGTTTGGTAGAGTTGAAATTGTCTGATTTTCTTGTACATCCTTTGAAGAATTCTTACAGCCAAAGGAACTAATCACTACAGATGCTAAAATCACCGTTAAGCTAATTAGCTTTTTGCTACTATAATGCATTTTTACTAGCCACATCTTACTTTGGCGAATATATTCTCATATCTACTGAATAATATGCTACCGTCTGGAAAATGGGTTAGGTACAATTTACTAACTTTTTTCAAATTTTCTGGTTGGCCTAGACGGCATATCCTTTTTATCCTTTGCCCTCTCCCAGTTCAGAAATTAATAATTTCATCAATTCCTTACAGTAACTTCATCATAGCAACACCTAAAAGCACTGTCAGTAATCCACAATGTTATTAGTTATTTCATGGTTAACATTCTGGTAACTGCCCTCGGCTCCTTGCTGAGGGTTTCTGTTTAATAGGCAATAGAAATTAAACACTATTGTTAATCATAAATAAAAGTATCAAAAATACAACTTAACCAATACCTAAATAATACTTAACCTTGCCCTGGTAAGCTTGCACCCTAGTGTGAGGATTTTGTTGTGGAAACTATTGCTATTGCTCTAGTAGCTTTACTATTGCTACTGCTAGGAGACTTACTTTCTACTTTCCTATATCACGTACCTGAACATGTTTTCGGCAAATTTCATTCATTAGTACACCATAGCCAAAATCGCAGCTTTATTCACTATGCTGTATTAACAAAGAACCCTCTGGTGCTACTTGATGGATTGCTTGGTGCTCTTCCCTACTTTGTTTTTGTTCCTTGGTTTTGGACTATATCTCCTGGAGGAACTGTTCTTGGTCTTTTGTTAGGTGAGTTTCACGTAGTGTGGCGACACGTTTCTATTATTAAGTGGCAAACCCCTGATGCCATTAAGCGTCTCTGCAACCTATTGTGTATTACAACTCCTGAACAACATTGGCTTCATCATCAGGACGCCTACATCGCTTACGGGGACATTTTTACTTTTTATGACAAACCGGCACAAGCTTGGTTGAGATTTCTACTGTTGGTCAAGAAAAAGTTTAAAAAGGCAAAACCGATCTAACAAAATCAATTGCACGGTAACTGGAGTCTTGTTAACCTCTCCCAAGCTTGGGAGAGGTGCTAGAGGTGAGGTGAAATTGACATTTTCCTGCAAATTAGATTAGTTGATTTTATGGTTAATAATTAACTTTATCTCCACTTATTGAAACAAGCAGATATATGTAGTTTTGCTTATAAAACAATTCAATAAGAGATGTAATGTTCCTTTAAATTAAGGTAGCATTGATCCTGAGAAAAGATAAACTTTAGTTAGTTTTGATGCATTGCAACTTAACGCTGAAAACTAGCTGGATGGAGTTAGGCCGTGAAGACAACTCGATCGCGTATAGAAAGATCTACTCTCAAGGCAGACGAGTTACGCACAGAGGCAATTGTACGTTACCTGTCTTTGAAAGCGAAGAGTAGATCGGATTTAGGTATAGAAGAGAAGCGCTTTCTTAGCAACTACCAGTTTTACCTAGAAATTCTTTCCCCCTAAAATCAGGTTACTTAAGATTAACTACCGTCATTACTGCTTGACGCAACAGGAGCTGAAACTATACCCTGAGCTTCAAGTAGAGCAGCAACCCGTAGAATCATCCTTTCTTGATAAGGGGCGGCAACTATTTGTACCCCAATAGGTAAAGCATTTAGACTATGAATTGGCACCGATAAAACTGGCAAGCCAATAAATGACAAAGGTTGGGTAAACAATCCTAAATTGGGACGTACTAACACCTGTTCCCCGGCGATTACCATTCTTTCCTGACCTAGTTTTGGTGCAGTGCAGGGGGTAGTTGGGGCAAGAATAACATCTACCTTCTCAAAGATTTCTTGAAAGCGATCGCGATACCATTGCCGAAACCTTTGCGCCTGAATGTACCAATTAGCAGGAATTAAAGCCCCGGCCAAAAAGCGATCGCGTGTTGCTGGGTCAAAATCTTGGGGACGCGATCGCAAATTTTCTAGGTGTAAATTTGCCCCCTCAGAGGCAGTAATCAGATACGCTGCTGCCCTAGCTCGTTGGGTTTCTGGTATACTAACAGAACTCGTCACATTTAAAGCCTGAGCCACCTTAGTCACAGCTTCCCAGACTTCCGGTGCTACTCCTTGGGCAAAATAACCATCAGCAACCGCAATCCGCAAACCCTCAACACCTTGATTTAATTGAGGTAAACAGAATTCCGGGGGACGGCTTGTGCAGACCGGATCACCATCATCTGCTCCCTGAAGCAGATCAAAGGCGAGGGCAATATCCCGCACAGAGCGACCAAAATGGCCAATATGATCCAAACTACTAGAAAACAAAAAAGCACCTGAACGAGATAAACGCCCGTAGGTAGGCTTCAAGCCAAAGACACCACATAAAGCAGCTGGAACACGGATCGAACCATTAGTATCAGAACCCAAACTCAGAGGGACTAATCCAGAAGCCACCGCCGCCGCTGAACCACCAGAAGAACCACCAGCAATGCGAGTAAGATCGTGAGGATTTTTGGTAGCACCATAATGGCTATTTTCCGTAACAAAGCCATAGGCGTACTCATCCATATTTAGCGCCCCAACGAGAATAGCACCAGCCTGCTTAAGTCGTTGAACAGCAGTAGCATCCCGCGTAGCTGGAGCATTTTCAGCATTAATTTTTGACCCCGCCAAGGTAGTCAAGCCAGCAATATCAAATAAATTCTTAACTGCAAAAGGAACACCCGCCAAACAACCAGGATCTTCACCTTGAGCAATTACTTGATCAATACGCTCTGCCTCTGCCAGCGCCTGATCATAAATAATATCAGTAAAACAATTAAACGCCCGATTCCGGTCAGTAACCTGTTCCAGACACTTACCAACTACCGCCGCAGCACTTACTCGACCCTCTCGAACAGCAGCAGCAATCCCCACAGCATCAATCTTCAACCCTCAACCCTCAAAAGACAGCTTGCATAAATAGAATACAGAAATTCTGGCTGGGATAAAGAAGACAAGAGCGTATTGTACTCAACAGAGGAGAACTGCTACATCTGTATCCACCTCTGGTCATGAACCTTATACAAACGGCACCGAGAACGAAACTGATTCAAAAACATTCATCTCAACCGATCAAACCTTGTGCAGGGGGTTTGGGGGAGGCACTCGTCCCCCAATGGGGGGTTTGGAGGGAAGCCCCCCAAGCAGGGTTTTTCATAACAAACAACTATGTTCCACTACAGCCAGCACCATTCACCTAATCTCCCCTTGCTTGACCGATATTTAAGGTTCAAAAACAGGAGCAGCTTCAACATCCTCCGGCAAAGGAAACTCCATCACCAAAGATGCGATCGCACTCATCCTCCTCAGATTATCCACCACGCCAGGTAAGTTTTCTGGCTCCAGTGACAAATCTAGCAACTGCGACATTTGAGCAACATACACCGCCAAATCAAGTGTTTTTTCCATAAAGCTAGATAATAAACGGTTCAATATCACGATTAATCCACTTTCGCTGATATCGTTCAGCAATAAAAGTGCGGACTTGAAACTTGGGAAGCTGACCACCCTCGACATCAACCCGCAAAAACGAGTAAGGTCTTCGCTTCTTCGACCCGTGACCACTGCGACCGACAAAAAGTTGAGATTTCGCTACCAAACGACTAGGGCCATTTTGGGCAAATCCATAGGACTCCATCAATTCCGGTCCCTCAGACTTTTGGCGGCGCAGGCTGTGACCACTGCCACCGCAGACAATCCAATGCATATGGGAATCAGCATGTCCGGTGTCAACGGTGTATAAATATTCCATGCAGTGAGCATGACCAGAAAACACCACATCGGCGATGGGACGCTCTCCCCTAAGGGAACCAAGTTCCTCAGAGACAGCATCAAACACCTGGCGGAGGCGACGGCGAATGGCTAAAGTTTGCGCCTGATTCCATTTCGTCGCCTCGGTTACATAAGGAGGATGGTGCAGATAAATTACCCGTCCCCGCACTTCCTCAGTATGCCAAGAGTCAATTAGCCTTTGGCGCAGCCAATCTAGTTGCTCAAAGTCGATCACAGTTTGTTCGTCAGAGGCCAGTTGCTTATCGATATCAACCGTAATTTCTTCGATTTGCTCTAACTTAGTATTAAGGTCATCAAGCTGTTCTGCTTCTTCCGGATTATTCGCGTTGAGACCAGCAGAGGTTTCCATCAGGTGCATTTTTTGTTGATTTAGTTGCTCCCGACGCTGTTCTAGAAGTCGGCGAAACGCTTCTCCCTCTGGCGTTGCAGGAATTGGTGCTGGTTCGTTAAAAGTATTGGAGTCTAGAGCAAAAAAGTCAATGCCACCACTGCGGAAGGTGTAATAACGATTAGGTAAGCGAGTAAAGCGTCCCGGTTCGTAAGACAGACAACGACCTGTATCTGTCTTAGCAGTATAATGACTGTCTAGGTGCTGCTCTAACTGCCCAGGTATCTTGAACCTGCTCAGGTAGTCCAGAAATGCCTTGGCATAAGCTTTGCCCTGCTCTGAACCATGCCAACCAACGTTAAGATCTATTTGCGAGCGGATTAGGTGGCGCAGCGGCCAGGTAATTTGTGCCAATAGTCCGTAGACAAACGGCAGGTCATAATAATCATGATTACCGGGCACGGTGAGGAAGGGCAGCTTAAACACCATTTGATCATAGGCAATACGGTGATGCTCTTCCCCCCCAACAAGAAACTCTCGGTAAGGCTTGATAAAGTTACGTTGGTAATATTCGCTTGAACCAACTTGATAAACTAAATCCCCTGTGTGCAAAATAAAGCGGCAGTTGTTGCTGTTGGGCAGCATAGTTTCTGCTAATTTTCTTTGGGGATGGTGCCGTCGATGAGAGGACAAACCACTATCACCGATCACAAAAAAGGAGAACTCTGGATTGTCTGAAATTTCCTCATTTAAAACTAGCCGAGTTTGATCAATTCCTCGCTCAATCAGTGGTGATTCTTGCCATCGCACCCTTTGCTTCATTTTACGGATTTTGTCGGCAACCGACGGATCCGAGACGAATTCCATAACTGCTCACTCTAAGATTTCTGATCCTTCCGAGGCTAGCATTCTCTTTAGAGCGTTTCATCTATCAAAATGGTGGTCTTTTAATCTATACTCTTTAGCCAATAATTTCCAACTCTAGTTGATGGCTATGGAGCAAGTCGTGAGTGAAGTGATCAACCACATTAGTATCGCTTAGTTCTAGGTTGTAGAAATCCACTAAATCATCTTCAAAATATGGCCCGGCGTGCCAAGTTCCCACTGCCAACTTGATAAAGCAATTTCCTGGTATGCGGAAAGCAACAATGTCTGCTAAAGTTGGTTGCTCACAGGCATTATTAGGAGGAGCAACGGCAATTAACCAGTCTTTGCCTCCGAGGGAACCTAAACACTGAGTACACTGCCCATGGCGCGTGATTTTATGAAACTTACGCCCCCTTTTGTGCAGGCGCATGATGTAAAACCGAGGAGTACCATTGTTGAGATTCAATTGAGCATCCTCAGCATCGTAAGCCTTGCCATCTTCACTGGGAAAAATGACTTGACCATAATGCTGGAAGTTTTCTGGCGTGATTAACTCTGCCTGTAATTTCTGAGTTGTTGTTGAGGTACTCATTGACTCTACATCTACTAAAAGTACTTGGAGAAAAGCGGCAGTCGGGGAAAAATTTGCTTAGCTAGCTTAACAAGTTTTCCTCATAGGGATTTTAAATGATTATCAGAAAAATTAACCACAAATACACAGAGATTAAATAGGCAATCTTTCTAATTAATCTAGGATTTTTCTAGGACTTATTTGCTAATATAAAAGAATATTTTATCCTAGTTGTTTAGATAAAGAACAGGGATATTTTACTCATTTTTAGGGGTTTTTGATGCCTTTCTAGTGGCTGGCTTCTCAGTCTCATCAGGCAGTATATTCTCTTCTGTGGCAGCATTGGGTAGTGCTGGCGCGAGAACATCCCATGCCTCTTGAGCAACGGGAAGAAATTTGTCATGAGCAGCTTTGGCTTCAGCAAATTTAATTAAACTCTTGGAGAAATTCTTGTCAGTTGCCTGTTGCATTTGTTCGGCTGTTAGTGGTTCATGGGAAAATAGAGCTTCGATTAAAGGGCGTAACTGCACTGCCTGCTGATTCGCTTCTTCTAAGGTGACTCTTAAACTAGCTAAAGTCGCGATCGCTTTTACCGCATAAATAATCTCTGGTTCATTATCTTCTGATGCTTCAGTTGGTGGCGGCTCAACTACAAGTAAATCTTCAGCACTCAACCCATCGGCAAAACTTTCTGAGTTGAGGCTGGTATCTTCAGGGTCATCCATACGACGCTGAATCTCTTCTAAAGCCTTTTTTCTAGTTCTTTCGCTATCTGTGCGTCCCGGAACTTCAACAAATAAGCCGAGTTCTTTTAAATCTCTAGTTGTGTACTTTATTGCAGATTTTGACATATTTTTCGGTGTAGACTCTTCAAGTACTAGCGGACGTTTGAGATGAATTAATTATGATCAATAATCAGCTTAAAAAACCGTTTGCTACATTTATTATCATGGATTTCTTGGTCATAAAAACCCCCCAGTGCGGCAGGACGCGTAAATTTACCGGCTAATCCTACTAAAGCTAAAAGTGCGATCGCATAAGGCAACATCAGCAAAAGCGGTTGCAACGCCTCTGTTGCCCCAAACAGCAATCAAGCCAAAACTGTACCAATGGGATGCCACCGACCAAAAATCAGGGCAGCCAAGGCAATAAAACCCTTGCCGGCGCTCATGCCCTCCGTAAAAATTTTACATGTACTAGGACAAGATAAGTACCACCCAAACCCGCAAGAGAGCTACAGAAAATCACACTAGCGTATCGCACTAAAGTAACTGATACCCCCGCCGTCTCAGCCACTTTGGGATATTCACCAACAGCCCTGATAGCTAAACGCAAACTCCTATGAAACAGCAGGTAGTAACTCAAAGGGACTATAAGAAACATAAAATAGACAAGAGGATCTTGATTAAACAAAACTGGACCAATGAGGGAAATTGCTTTGAGTCCCGGAATGCCAAGGGGTGAGATGCCCTCAATCTGTAGCGCTGAAGTTCGATCAAAAATTATCCTTGCCCCAAAAGCAGTTAATCCTGCTGTTGCCAGGTTAATGGCTAAACCAGATACGAGTTGGTCAACACCCAAGGTAACAGACAAATAAGCATGAAGTAGACCAACCAATCCCGCGATAACCAAGGCGGCGAAAATTCCCACCCAGGCATTGCCCGACCAGAAAACTCCGGCAAAGCTGACAAATGAGCCTACGAATAACATACCCTCCAAAGCTATATTTAGTACCCCTGAGCGTTCTGAAAAGAGTCCACCCAAAGCCGCAAACGCCAGGGGCACAGATAGACGCACACTAGTAACTAAGTAATCAGATAAAAAATTAAGGCTGTCATTAGTCATTAGTTACTTAAGGGTTATTTGTTGTTAGTTATTTGAGAATATTCAAATGTAAAAATATCCCAGGACTAGTTATATATTGGAGGGCAATCCACTATCAATAGAGTTATTTTCGACTGGTTGGCAGCCAGTTATTGTGTGATGTGTCTCTAAATCACAACATCCTCACATTTATATTTTAATTTAAAGGTGGGATAGTTAAAGGCAGTTAAGCAAGGATATCGTGCAACTAATGAATTGGAGTCTAAGGCTACAATTCATTAGTTTGCCCAAAGAAAGCTTTGCTGCCACAAAAAATACTACCTTATTTTTATTAGCCAATTAGGAAATTAATCAGCTTGCTGGTTAGGGCAATCTAGAAAATCACTAGAATTACGGCAATGACCAAGACAATTTTGATAATTGAAGACGATGAACTATTTCGCTCAATGCTCTTCGGTTTACTAGAAATGGAAGATTTTAATGTCATCAGTGCTGCGGATGGTTCAAATGGCTTAATTTTAGCCAAACAATTACAGCCTGACTTAGTAATTTCTGATATTAACCTGCCTTATTTAAATGGCTTGGGTGTGCTGAATAAATTACGCAATGACTTAACTACAGCCCACCTGCCTTTTATGTTCCTAACGTCTAAATCAGATCAAGAAACTCGGTCTTTGGCTATGAAGCTAGGGGCAAATGCTTACCTGACAAAACCTGTACATTTAAGTAATTTATTGGAGGCAATCAATAATCACCTAAAAACAAGACAATTGACTCAATAAAAACTATCAAAATGTCGAGTAATAGTCAAAAGTGCGCTATACTGTACGGAGATAAACAGAAGAGTGAAAACCATTGCTGGCGATTTATAAGCTATTTGATAGTCAAGCTTATCAGCCAGATATCGAAAAGTTTCTAGGCAGATGAATTGCTTCAATTAGACAAATTAGTTTTCAATTGGAGTCCCACAGAAGTATGTGCAAAAAGCTCGTTAACTTAACCTTGCCGCTGGTCAGTGAAGAAATTGAAAATATTCTCCAAAGCTATCCAGAATATCCTCACCAGCACATCTTTGCCAATCCTGACTTGCGTCAGGAATTAATAGCTTATGTTCTAAGCCACATCCCGAACAGTTACGTAACCATAGAAGAATCAGAAGAGATATCAATTAACCGAACATTCACTTTCATCCCTTCAGAGCAACAGTTGAATCTAGAAAAGTGGATTCACTTAGGTATAGATGATGTCATGGTCAAAAATAACAGCATCAATCAACCCCAACCACTTCGAGATTTAATGTCAATTCCCCTGCTAACTAATTGTCTTTACTAATTTTCCTAGTTTTTTTAGTATTGATTTAAGTCCTAGGTTCATGGAAAGCAATTTTATGCTACTACTCAATTGCCCTTGCTGTTCTGATAGTTTACTACGCCATGCAAGTTCTCAAGGCGTTTACTGGTTTTGCCCTAGCTGTTATCAATCGATGCCTTCCTATTTCAAGGCTTTGAACAAGCATCGTAAGTTAGCAGAATTAGCTTTGCCTCAGGAAGAAACTTCTGTTGAAGTAGCCTTACCGAGATTCATTAATCCCCAGCTTGTCTAATTTTTGCTGCTGTTTTAGTAAACTAGCCTGAAAAAATCGATAAAGTGTACTTTCTGGAAATACCTACAGCCAGGAAGAAAGCAGATATAAACAAAGGTTAATATAGGAAAAATCATTGCTCAGAGTGAGAGGCAATAAGTTACCTATACTAACCTCAGATCAACTTAAAAAATGATTGTTGACCACTGCTGGGAAAAAGTAGTGAATCCTGCCAATAATTATCGACGCTTAATTAAAAACAAAAGGATTAACATGCCTTCCTTAAAAGAGATGGAAGAAGATTTATCCTTTGCAGATTGGATAGAGGTCATCACGGAAGAACCCCGCTGCATCTATTACTTTGGCCCTTTTTTTGGAGTTAAAGAAGCTCAAAGGAGTCTACCGGGGTATATTGAAGATTTGGAGCAAGAAGGAGCAAAAGTCGTCGGTTTTACCATTAAAATGTGTCAGCCGAGAGAACTAACCATTGGTGATTGACTAATCGTGTTTGTACCACAATTGCCTATTAGTTTCTCTGGCGAAACTAATAGCAATAAATAGCACGATCAAGCCTTAAAATAAGGCGGTATAGGCGGCGATTGGGTTTTTCCCCGCCACCAGAATTAAGATAGCAGCCACTAACAAAGCAGATGCGATCGCAATTAGCGGTGAGAGAATCGGCAATACAATAGGCGGAATGCGATTAATATTCCTCATGGGCGTCATTATTCAAACTTTTGCAGAGCTGCGCAATCTTAAGTAAGCGAGAATTAATAAGTAGATGTCACGTCCTACTACCTGATGACCGACGATCACAAGACTATTAAACTCGACCAATTTCTTAAATGGATTGGTGTTGCTCAAACTGGCGGTGAAGCTAAATTAATCATTCAAGGAGGCGAAGTGAAAGTCAATGGTGAAACTGAAATGCGACGCGCACGGAAGTTAGTGATAGGGGACTATGTAACAGTGCAAGGAATAAGCTATGAGGTTGAATTAACCTGAGATATAGCGGTTCTCACCCTTGATCAGATACAGAGATTTTGCTGGGAGACAAGGGTGTATAAAACTCAACCGAGAACCGCTATGTCTGAATCACCTGTTAGAGACTTCTACCATATCAGACAGAAAATCCCTTCCTTAGTCAGCAAATATATGTTCTAAAAAAGGTACTATTTCAGACCAAGCCGAGGTTGTAGCCGCAGCATCATAGCGGTAACCATCATCACGCATGAAAGTGTGCTCTGCTTCGTATAAGAAAACTTGGTGAGGTACACTAGCCTGAGCCAGAGCTTCAATTAAGATGTTGCGGTCATTCTCCGGTATATGAGGGTCAAGAGTACCTAACACGATGAGCATCTCGCCTTTAATTTCACTCACCCGCTTGATGGTATCAGCTACCCCTTTACCCAGCTTGCCACTGGGAATGCCCGTAGGGTAACAGCAGACTGCTGCTTTAATCTCACTTTGGAAAGCTGCCCGGAAAGCTAAGTGTCCACCAATACAAAAGCCCAGAGTAGCTATCTTACCCGGAGAAACCGAACTCTCTTTTTTAAGGAATTCAATCACAGCTAGGCAATCAGCGTCATAATCAGCCACCGGGATGCGACGAGCATCGTCATTACCCCGCATTCTACCAAGATCATCGGGCTCAATAACTAGACCAACCGGCTCAATTCGATGGAAAATTTCCGGGGCTGCCACTACGTAGCCATATCCTGCTAAGTAGTTAGCCAGACGAATCATTGGACTACCCAACTGATAAATATCGCTGTAAAACAGAATACCTGGGTAATTTCCTGCTGCTTTGGGAGCTGCAACATAAACTCGCATTAAACTGTCATTTACTCTCAAATCAACGTTGCGTTTAGTTATTTGCACTGTTTAGTCTCCACGTAATGCTTGCTTTCACTAGCTTCCACACCAGTAGATTAGTAGTTAAAACAACTTAGTGCCGTGGCGAAAAGGACAACTTTTAGATAATTTAGTCCCCCCGGAGCAACGCCAGGAAATCTTCCTATAAGTAAAGCTCTGGTGACTGACAATTATCACCAGAGCCTAAGAATGGAGGAGAAATCCAATCTTGAGATATTCCGCTTTGACCTAAACTCTAAACTTTGATGACAACCATTAACTTACAGACAAAGAAATGAGTACCAAGAAACTGACTAAAAGTGATGCTACTGCTGCCTGGAATAAGTACTGCTGCTGCTGCTCTTGAGACGGATATTCTGCGCAGTAGACAGCGACTTGGGGAGCATAGTTATTTAAGAGACCTTCTTGGTTAACGGTAGTACGCATTTCTTTTCTTTGTTTGTTAACTTATGTTAACTAATGTAACAGGTAATTCATAAATAAGCAAGCCCTGCCCTACTAATGGGACTTAGACAGATTTCAAGCCCAAACAAAGCCCAAAGCAGCTTTGTGAGCAAAGAATACGTCCCGATTGTGGTTCAACCACTCCATAAAACGGAAAGACATCGCTGTCCGAAACGCCTCTAATGCTTCAGTAAAGGTGTTTAAAGGTTTCGATGCCCAACGCCGTCTTAATCCTCCGGTTAAAGTGTGCCATAAAATAAATGTATAGGCACAAAACACAAGCATGAAATGTCTTATCAGGCTTCTATAATCTCTGACTTGATATTCAGATAAACCCAACCAGCCTTTGGCTTCCCGATAGAAAACTTCTACCCAATTTCTTTGAGAGTAGGTAGTTACTATCCAATCGGCTGTGGCTTTTGTTGATTCAACATTGGTAATAAAATAGTCAACATCACTAGCTTGGTCGAAGGTTGAGGCATTCATGACGATAGCAATTGTTCTCTTTCCTTCAAGCTGTGAGAGTTCAACTTCTACAGGAGCCACCCAAACGGTTTTCAGTTTATCTAGATTGATTTGAACAGGGGTAAAATCTTTTGGCGACAAGGATTCGGCTAACTTATCTAGGCGAATCTCTTCTCGTTGACTTATCCCTATTTCAATTATCACCTTACGGTTTTTGGCTAATCCTCCTATATACTTGAGTTTCCTTTTTTCCAGTTCCAGCAAAAACGTTGTGTTATTTCCATACCCAGCATCAATTAATACGATACCCGGTCGATATCCTCTGTTCATGCTGCGGTCAATTAATGCTAAGCCTAACTCCGGCTTTTTCTGGAATTCAATATCTTTTTTTCCTTCAGCTAAAGAACTAGCGTGTTGAGATAACTCTATATCTAACGGTAGGCTTTTTTTCCCATCATATAGATGAGTTGTTACCACTACTATTCCGTTGTCTGTCTTCCCGATTTCTCCAATGTACTGTCGTCCTACTCCCGCCGTGAAATTGCCACTTTTCCTATGTCCTGAGTCATCTACAATTAACGTGAATCCTCTACTTATTCGGGTTGGGCTACACTGATTCATCACCAGTAGACGCCGCTCATTTACCTGTTGAGCATTCCAGGGGGCTTCCGTTAAAAAATGATGTAATCGGTGGTAAGTCACTCCCACCGCGTTATCCGCCATTTGAGACAGGTTTTTTCCTTCACTTTCCCCTAATAATCCCCCAATATAGTTCCTAAACTCCCTTTTTTGCGCTTGATGTCTCCAGACATCATCAAAGCGTTTGCACCATCTATCGAAGCAAGGAGGCATGGCGGCGGGGGTTGTCTCTTTCCTGTCTTACACTCTAATGTCAAATGGCTGCCATGCCTAAATTATACCTTTATTAACTCTTTATTTTCGTTTAAGTCCCGTTAGTCTTTGCTTTGCTCTACCTCCGATAAGCTCTCTATTGTTTGCCATCGATTGAGTAAGTGAGCCTAATTAGTTGTAGGATTGGTTAGGCTTGGCTAACTCATGCTGGTGTTTTGCTGCGCCAACCTAACCCACAGGCATCTTCAAATTAATTGTTCCATCTACTTAATTGAGTCCGTTCGGTTTTTTTCTAAAACAAAGCGATCGCTATTCCAGATCCAGGCGATCTTAGAAGCCGCTCTGCATCAACACGCGAACTAGTTAGTTGGCAATTGCTTTCTGTTTTTGCTGTAGAGTGCCACCTGCAGCTTTAATTAAATCGGCTGCTTTTTCGCCGATCATGATGGTGGGCGCATTCGTATGTCCTGTGATCAGAGTTGGCATGATAGATGCATCGACGACACGCAACCCTTGAACTCCATATACCCGGAGTTCGGCGTCTACCACCGCCATCGGGTCAGTTCCCATTTTGCAGGTGCCAACCGGATGAAACACAGTACCGCATGTTTCCCGGATATAGGCAACGAGTGCTTCATCGCTAGTCACGTCAGCACCAGGAGCGACTTCTCTACCTCGAAACTCATCAAAGGCACTAGTATGAAACAACTTGCGGACTAATTGAACTCCGATACTTTTTCGCTAACATTTGCTAACGGGACTTAAACGAAAATAAAGAGTTAATAAAGGTATAATTTAGGCATGGCAGCCATTTGACATTAGAGTGTAAGACAGGAAAGAGACAACCCCCGCCGCCATGCCTCCTTGCTTCGATAGATGGTGCAAACGCTTTGATGATGTCTGGAGACATCAAGCGCAAAAAAGGGAGTTTAGGAACTATATTGGGGGATTATTAGGGGAAAGTGAAGGAAAAAACCTGTCTCAAATGGCGGATAACGCGGTGGGAGTGACTTACCACCGATTACATCATTTTTTAACGGAAGCCCCCTGGAATGCTCAACAGGTAAATGAGCGGCGTCTACTGGTGATGAATCAGTGTAGCCCAACCCGAATAAGTAGAGGATTCACGTTAATTGTAGATGACTCAGGACATAGGAAAAGTGGCAATTTCACGGCGGGAGTAGGACGACAGTACATTGGAGAAATCGGGAAGACAGACAACGGAATAGTAGTGGTAACAACTCATCTATATGATGGGAAAAAAAGCCTACCGTTAGATATAGAGTTATCTCAACACGCTAGTTCTTTAGCTGAAGGAAAAAAAGATATTGAATTCCAGAAAAAGCCGGAGTTAGGCTTAGCATTAATTGACCGCAGCATGAACAGAGGATATCGACCGGGTATCGTATTAATTGATGCTGGGTATGGAAATAACACAACGTTTTTGCTGGAACTGGAAAAAAGGAAACTCAAGTATATAGGAGGATTAGCCAAAAACCGTAAGGTGATAATTGAAATAGGGATAAGTCAACGAGAAGAGATTCGCCTAGATAAGTTAGCCGAATCCTTGTCGCCAAAAGATTTTACCCCTGTTCAAATCAATCTAGATAAACTGAAAACCGTTTGGGTGGCTCCTGTAGAAGTTGAACTCTCACAGCTTGAAGGAAAGAGAACAATTGCTATCGTCATGAATGCCTCAACCTTCGACCAAGCTAGTGATGTTGACTATTTTATTACCAATGTTGAATCAACAAAAGCCACAGCCGATTGGATAGTAACTACCTACTCTCAAAGAAATTGGGTAGAAGTTTTCTATCGGGAAGCCAAAGGCTGGTTGGGTTTATCTGAATATCAAGTCAGAGATTATAGAAGCCTGATAAGACATTTCATGCTTGTGTTTTGTGCCTATACATTTATTTTATGGCACACTTTAACCGGAGGATTAAGACGGCGTTGGGCATCGAAACCTTTAAACACCTTTACTGAAGCATTAGAGGCGTTTCGGACAGCGATGTCTTTCCGTTTTATGGAGTGGTTGAACCACAATCGGGACGTATTCTTTGCTCACAAAGCTGCTTTGGGCTTTGTTTGGGCTTGAAATCTGTCTAAGTCCCATTAGTAGGGTTTCAACCGAGAGAAAACAATGGCTTCAAAGTCAACTTTCCACAGCACTACCGCCAGTATTGCCCGCCGCGACTACTGTCCCTGTAACCAGAGTCGGGGATGGTGTGCTGGGCGGAGCGAAAGCCCCAAACATTCTGTTCTGTAGGATTCAACTCTTCTTACAAGCTTGCCGCATCAAGATACGGTTGTTTTTATACACCTCTAAAGTTCCAGACTGTGGGTCATCTAACGTGCCATCCCACACCCAATATTGATAATTTCCATTCTGAAACTTATACACTCGAACCCCTTCCGTCGCTTGGCTAGTTCCTCCGCCCAAACTTAAATTACCGTTGGGACTGGTCGCACGATAGAGCAGTTCACCGGAAGTATAATTCTGCCAAATATTGATTTTGTAGCCACCCTGGCAATTTGTACTCAAGATGATGCCAGCAGTAGAATCAGCAGAGGCTCTTAAGGAAAAATTAGCTACAATACTGGTTGGTAAAATAAGGAGTAACGCAGCTCTTTTCAGTAGTGTTTTCATTGTTTTCAAGAGTGTTGTAAAACTAATTAGACTGAAATTGTTCACATCTAATTGCTTCAAAATTAAAGCCGGATTGACCAAGTATTCTGACTTGGAAGACAGAGGCAAGAGGGCTACTATGCTGAAGGGTTTCTTTTCTACTGGTGACCTTGACAACGACACCTAAAACCCTGACTGATTTAGGACTGCGGAGTGAGCAATACTCGCCCAGAAAAACTGTGGTTGAGTACTTGCTCATAGGCCATAATGGCTGCTTGAAGTGGATAGGGATGAATTTTACTAATAGGATGTAGTGCCTTTGTCTCGAAACCAGGCGTGAGGGTGGTTAAAATCTGAGCACACGCGGAGGCGTCGAGGGATCGGCTATCCACGCCAATCAGGTGCGCCTCGCGGTGATAAAAGTCAACTAAGTCGAAGCTGACGCGCCGCTCTTTTGCCGGAGCACTAATTTCCGTCAACCGCCCTTGATGGCTGAGAACCTTGAGACACGGTTCAACCATCGGGCCGCCAACCGTATCCACAATGACATTTGCGCCTTTGCCATCCGTGGCGGCAAAAACGGCCGCTTCTAATCCTGCTTCTGCCAAATTGAGAATGACATCCGGGTGAGACTGCTGAGCCAACGAGCGATCGCTTTCTCGGCGCACCGTTCCCAGAACTTGCGCTCCTTGCCACTTAGCAATTTGGATCGCAGCACTGCCCACCCCACCTGTTGCCCCAATCACAAGCACGGTTTCACCAGCAACAAGCTGAGCAGCATTTAAGCATAGCCAGGCAGTGACGTAGATGACTCCAATCGAGCCTGCCTGCTCAATCGATAGATGACTGGGCTTAAGGGAAACTGCGGTTTGAGGGAGAACAATATACTCGGCATGAGTGCCATCGCGAGTGAAGCCAATATCTCCGCCGGTACCCCAGACTTCTTGACCTACCAGAGAATCTACACCTTCGACCACCACCCCAGCAAAGTCCCTTCCTGGCGTTCGCGGTAAGGTAGTGTGCAGCATATTCCCAGAGACGTTTTTCACATCGCTAGGATTGATGCCTGCGGCTTGAACTTGTACCAAAACTTCGCCAGTTACCAACGGTGGCTTCAATTGGTCTTCAAGTTGTAGAACTGAAGGTGAACCAAACTGATTAATGCGAACTGCTAACATACCTACGCTCCCGCAATGATGCACTCTTGAAATGAACTGCTTTAGGGTTTGAAGACTAATTTGAGGAGCAGCTCATAGCAAAAGCAATTCCTACAATCCAGCCCCCGCTAATGCCATTCCAGCGTCTGTCTTTTGTCACTTAGGGTGATTTTGACGAATTTGCGTTATTTCAGCTCACGAAAAATTAAGCTTAGACCTCAAAGTGACAAAAGAGAGATAATTGGTAGACTCCGCCAAAACCTGACAAGAACGAGGATTAATTGCAACTGGCGGTAAAAGAAATGATCGCTTTCTATTGCAGATACTTCTTCAGTTCAGCGGCTGCTTGGACAAAAAGAGAACGAACTGCCGGAACCTCGGCTAAACCATTCAGCAGCCCGAAGTCATGAATCATGCCGTTGTAACGCACGGTTGTCACTGTTACCCCAGCTTCGTCCAGCTTACGTCCATAAGCTTCACCTTCATCACGCAGAATATCGCTTTCTGCCACTTGAATTAACGCCGGAGGCAATCCTTTCAGTTGCTCAATAGTAGCCTGCAAAGGAGAAGCATAGATTTCTTTGCGTTGTTCTAAGTCAGTTGTGTAAAGGTCATACATCCACTTCATCAAAGATGTCGTCAGGAAACGTTTCTCGCCAAACTGTTGATAAGAATCCGTTTCAAAATCAGCGTCTACGATCGGCCACATCAGGATTTGCAACTTAATATGCGGACTCCCTTTCGCTTTCGCCATCAACGTGGTGACGGCCGTCATGTTACCGCCGACACTATTTCCGACTACTGCCAGATTTTTGCCATCAACATTAATCTCTTCACCATGCTCAGCTACCCATTTAGTAGCAGCATAGATCTCATTGATAGCTTGAGGATACTGAGCATCCGGAGTTCGAGTATAGTTGACGAAGACCGCCGCAAAACCTGAAAGCACAACGAGATCGCGAACCATGCGCTTGTGCGTGGGATAATCGCCCAGCACCCAACCGCCGCCATGAATGAAGATGAAAACAGGCAATGTACCTTTGACACCTTCAGGTCGCACGATGTTTAGCTTGATTGAATACCCGTCAGAGGTAATCGTCTTCTCAGACTCGTCAATGCCTGAAAGATCGACTTTAACGGAAGCCTGTGCATCTACTCGCAATTGACGTGCTTCAAGTGGGGGTAATGTTTCTAAAGGCACACCACCTGAATTCAGTAATTTCAAAAATGCCTTCACTTCCCTAGAAAGACGCGGATCTTCTACGACTTCCAAAACCTTCACCGCTTGCGACTTGGCTTGACTAATCATAAGTCCTCTTTGGATTGATAGATGGTGGATAATCCGCTGAAGTGGCACTGCCAAGCTAACTGGCTTGATAGTGTTAATTGATGAGCAATGATCGTGGAATGACAATTACCTACTATCGACATCGCTTTCCAGGCGAGATTATGTACTACTGGGGGCTAGCATGATGTCCTCCTTCACAACGTGAGTTGTCATAAAGCGACGGATATGGTCTGCGATCGCATCGCCTTCCTCTTCTAGGGCAAAGTGTCCAGTATCGAGTAGATGAAGCTCAACGTCTTTCAGGTCGCGTTGGTAGGGATAAGCCCCTTCAGCAGGGAAGATGTAGTCGTTCTTGCCCCAAACAATCAGGGTGGGGGGTTGATATTTGCGGAAATACTCTTGCCACTGTGGATACAATGGTGGATTCGTACCATAGCTATTGGGACTTAGACAGATTTCAAGCCCAAACAAAGCCCAAAGCAGCTTTGTGAGCAAAGAATACGTCCCGATTGTGGTTCAACCACTCCATAAAACGGAAAGACATCGCTGTCCGAAACGCCTCTAATGCTTCAGTAAAGGTGTTTAAAGGTTTCGATGCCCAACGCCGTCTTAATCCTCCGGTTAAAGTGTGCCATAAAATAAATGTATAGGCACAAAACACAAGCATGAAATGTCTTATCAGGCTTCTATAATCTCTGACTTGATATTCAGATAAACCCAACCAGCCTTTGGCTTCCCGATAGAAAACTTCTACCCAATTTCTTTGAGAGTAGGTAGTTACTATCCAATCGGCTGTGGCTTTTGTTGATTCAACATTGGTAATAAAATAGTCAACATCACTAGCTTGGTCGAAGGTTGAGGCATTCATGACGATAGCAATTGTTCTCTTTCCTTCAAGCTGTGAGAGTTCAACTTCTACAGGAGCCACCCAAACGGTTTTCAGTTTATCTAGATTGATTTGAACAGGGGTAAAATCTTTTGGCGACAAGGATTCGGCTAACTTATCTAGGCGAATCTCTTCTCGTTGACTTATCCCTATTTCAATTATCACCTTACGGTTTTTGGCTAATCCTCCTATATACTTGAGTTTCCTTTTTTCCAGTTCCAGCAAAAACGTTGTGTTATTTCCATACCCAGCATCAATTAATACGATACCCGGTCGATATCCTCTGTTCATGCTGCGGTCAATTAATGCTAAGCCTAACTCCGGCTTTTTCTGGAATTCAATATCTTTTTTTCCTTCAGCTAAAGAACTAGCGTGTTGAGATAACTCTATATCTAACGGTAGGCTTTTTTTCCCATCATATAGATGAGTTGTTACCACTACTATTCCGTTGTCTGTCTTCCCGATTTCTCCAATGTACTGTCGTCCTACTCCCGCCGTGAAATTGCCACTTTTCCTATGTCCTGAGTCATCTACAATTAACGTGAATCCTCTACTTATTCGGGTTGGGCTACACTGATTCATCACCAGTAGACGCCGCTCATTTACCTGTTGAGCATTCCAGGGGGCTTCCGTTAAAAAATGATGTAATCGGTGGTAAGTCACTCCCACCGCGTTATCCGCCATTTGAGACAGGTTTTTTCCTTCACTTTCCCCTAATAATCCCCCAATATAGTTCCTAAACTCCCTTTTTTGCGCTTGATGTCTCCAGACATCATCAAAGCGTTTGCACCATCTATCGAAGCAAGGAGGCATGGCGGCGGGGGTTGTCTCTTTCCTGTCTTACACTCTAATGTCAAATGGCTGCCATGCCTAAATTATACCTTTATTAACTCTTTATTTTCGTTTAAGTCCCGCTATACAGCAGCGCTAGTTGAATCTCACCATTTCCGGGGCGATCGAGGAATAGTTGATCCATGTTCCAGGTGTCAGGGCTGATCGCTTCAGGATTGCGAACGCCGTTGGTATATTGCCACTTCGTTGCTTCTAAGGTGACAAGATATTTGAGCTTGTCAACATTCTCAGGAGAACGCTCTTGCCAGTATGCCTTGATTGAGTCCCAAAATTCCCGCAGTCCTTCCTCGTAGGCATTCCCGTTTTGGACGATTAGGGCTTCCACTCGCTCTGGATATTTAGCCGCAATCCGATAGCCAATGGGAGCACCATAATCCATCACGTAAAGGCTATATCGTTTGAGGTCGATCGCGGTAATGAATTTCTCCACGATCTCAGCTAGGTGATCAAATGTATAATCAAACTCATTCACGGTTGGCATCGAACTGTTGCCGTAGCCAGGATAATCGAGTGCAACTAGATGGAAGCGATCGGCAAGCGCAGGCATCAGATTGCGGAACATGTGAGATGAGGTCGGGAAGCCGTGCAGCAGCAGAATAGTTGGATTACTGCGAGAGCCAGCTTCTCGATAGAAGATATCTAAACCATCGATTGCGATCGTGCGATATGTGGTCATGACTTTACTTTTTGTAAGTTTATCGGTGGTGAAATTGTGGCGTTTGCCAGACATCCTTTTACCGATGGAAATAGTCGCGCCAACTTTTGGGTAACGCTTCAAGTTGAGCAGCACGGCGAAGTAACTCTGGATTGTCTTCTGCACGCACATAAAGTTGAGTGATATCGGCAACCGTGATTTTGTTGTCATCTCGGCTTACCAACTCTAGAGTGTCTCCGGCTCCGACTTCGCCTTCTTGCAAAACACGGAAGTAAAATCCGGTTCGACGACTCGCAAGAAATCGTTTAACCATATCCGGTCGTCCAAACCGAATCCCCATTTTGTAGCAGGGCATACGAGGTTGTGTCACCATCAGTTTTACCGTGCCGATCTCGAAGCGATCGCCAATGTTTACTTCCTCTTCTTTGAGTCCAGTCGTCGTGAAATTTTCACCAAAGATGCCTGGTGTCAACTCTGTGTCAGGCAATTCACCCCGCCAGTAATCATAATGCTCAAAAGGATAGACATATACCGCTTTGTCAACTCCGCCATGAACGGTGAGATCGGCTTGTCCATCTCCGTCTAAATTAAGCGATCGCACCATCACCCGTTTACTAACTGGCTCTTTGAAAATTCCAGTGCTAACGGTTTTCCCTTTCCAGGTCACTTCACGCGGAAGTCCTACATTGACAGAGATAAGTTTCATCTTTAGCTCCAAAGTTTTGGATTGCATTCAATTACGGTAGTCAACATGGGGTATCGACAAAATAAATGAGTTGTTTATTGGAGTGCTTGATTGATTAAAGGTGCAATGACTGCGATGTTTTTGACCAACTCATCGGAGAGAGAGAACCGCTGTTTTAAGTAATCAGGATCGTTGTAACTCAACCATATCTTGCCATCAGCCGCTTTCCATGCTAGTACTTTCAAAGGTAAATCCAGGGCTGTTGTTGGTTCTGCTACCATCAGCGGCGTTCCGGCTTTCGGGTTGCCAAACAGTAACAACTGCGTCGGACGTAGACTTAGCCCAACTTTTTCGGCTTCAGCCTGTTGATCAATGCGGGCAAAAATAGTGATACCTTTTGCCTGAAGGATGGCTTCTAAGCGATCGATGGTTTCAGGCACTGCATACTGGCTGGGCTGACTGATGATGCCGTTGGTTGCATTCATAGCAGTCGATTCCTCAATGGTTTTGGTGATGGGTATAACCATGACTATGATAGGAACTGCAAAACTCGTCGGTTAAACTTTTCTGGATTCTCAAGGTGACTGTCCTTCCACCTTCAGCTAATTCAAAAATTTTTAACTCAGAGTCAGAAGTGCTTTGACTGATCTAGACTTGCTTGGTTATCCTCTAGCTGCATTGATGCAATGCTCCGACTTCTCAAAGATTGAAGTCAGACAATCCGGGATGATCATCGGGACGACGACCAAGCATCCAATGGTATTTGCGTTCGCTCTCCTTAATTGGCAGGTCGTTGATGCTAGCAATACCCCATCGCATGAATCCGCGTTCGTCGAACTCCCAATTTTCATTGCCGTAGGAACGGAACCAGTTGCCGGAATCGTCATGCCATTCGTAAGCAAACCGGACAGCAATCCGGTTGTCTCGAAAAGCCCAAAGCTCTTTGATCAGTCGGTAGTCCAATTCTTTAAGCCACTTACGGGTCAAGAACTCTACGATCGCCTCACGACCAGATAGAAATTCTGAGCGGTTGCGCCAAATGCTATCCGACGTGTAAGCGAGTGCTACTCGTTCTGGGTTACGTGTGTTCCAAGCATCTTCTGCGATTCGGACTTTTTGGATGGCGGATTCATTATCGAAAGGCGGCAGGGGTATTCGAGGATTTTCGGGGTTGTTCATAGTCTGGAAGTAATAAAATGCTGATCGTCTCAGCATGATTGGATTGGAATTAAGTCCGTTCTGACCGAATTACCTCAAAAGCAGTCTGATACAAATCAGCGAATACCACCCGCGATGTGCCGCGTTTCCCCAGTGATCCAGGCTGAGTCGGAGGTAGATATTCATAAATTCCGGCATTATTCACCAAGATATCGAGCTTGCCAAATGCCTGCTCCATCTTGGCAAAAAGACGTTCGACCTCTGCTTTTTTGGTAACATTTACCTGTACTGCGATCGCCTTCCCACTCCTCGGTGAAGCTAATCATTCCTAAGGGAAAAGTGAACGATACACAGCCCGCCGGGAAAATTACCAACCGTTTTTAGGGCGCTTCAAACCTGTGCCATACCACCATCAACAAACAGCTCGATACCGTTGACAAAGCTGCTGTCGTCTGACGCAAGAAAGACAACGGCTTTGGCAATCTCATCAGGTGTGCCGACTCGTCCTAACGGGATGGTGAGCGCTTGGCTATCTATAAATTCCTTTACCTGCTCATCACTCAGTCCCAAGTGATCGTACCCAGGAGTCGGAACCACGCCAGGACTAATGGCGTTAACCCGGATGTGGCGATCTTTGAGATCGAGGGTCCAATTACGGGCAAACGATCGCACGGCGGCTTTGGTGGCGCTGTACACACTGAAGGCGGGGGTACCCACAGTAGAAGCAGTCGAGGCGTTCAGAATGATAGCAGCACCCTCTGGCATTAGAGGCAGAGCTTTTTGCACGGTGAAAAGTAGACCTTTGACATTTGTGTTGAACGTTTTTTGACACTCTCCGTCCTATAAGTGCGGAGATTCTTTGTTCATAGACCCAACTTGCTTTAACAGGATTTCTCCAATCAAAGTAGAGGTCGAATCTCCCAAAGCGTTCGGGTTGATGACCCAAGTTCCCACATGCCCTGTGGTACTCAAGGCTGATTTCAGGATGTTGATAGCGGCGTTCCAGTCTCTATCTAACACGAACCCACACTGACAAATATGGGTTCTCATCGATAGGGACTTTTTGACAAGAGTGCCACAACTAGAGCATTTTTGCGAAGTGTAGGAAGGATTAACCGCAATAGTTATCTTGCCAAACTTAACCCCGAAATACTCTAGCCACTTCCTGAATTGATACCAACCTGCATCATTAATAGATTTGGCAAGACAATGATTTTTAACTAAGTTTCTAATCCTCAAATCTTCATAGGCTACCAAATCGTTAGATTGGATTACGCAACGCGCCAGTCTTTTGGCGTGTTCTTCACGTTGCCTACTTATTCTGAGGTGTACTCGTCCTAGTCGATTAATGGCTTTTTTACGGTTGGCTGAGCCTTTTTTCTTGCGAGAAACACGGCGTTGTCTAAACCTCAGCCGCTTCTCGCCTGTTCGATAAAACCTAGGATTAGCTTCAGTGTGTCCATTGCTATCGGTGTAGAACTCTTTGAGTCCAACATCTAATCCAATAGTTTTACCTGTTGGGTTAATGTCTACTTTGTTCTCGGCACTTACCAAGAACTGAACATAGTACCCATCGGCACGACGCACTAACCTAACTCGTTTTATCTGTTCTAACTGGTAGTAGTTTAAATCCCACGTCCCTTTGAGTTTAAGCTTGCCAATCCCTTTCTTATCCGTGAAAGTGATTTGTTTTCGGGTGGCAGAAAGCGACCATCCTGAAGTTTTGTACTCGAGTGATCGACAATTTTTCTTAAACGTTGGATAGCCTTTCTTCCCTGGAATAGCCTTCTTACAATTGCTGTAGAACCGAGCAATAGCGCTATAGGCTCTTTCAACTGCAACCTGACAAGCATGAGAGTTCAAGGCTTTCACGAATTGAAACTCAGCTCTGAGCTTAGTGTTGTAGCGATACAGCTCTTTTTGTCCTACACCTCGATTATCCATCCAGTGACGGATAACTTTGTTGCGGACGAATTGAGCGGTTCTAATCGCCTCATCTATAGCAGCGTATTGAGTTGTTTTTCCCTTAGCCTTGAACTCTAAGACAATCATTTGACGTGGAAAAACCTACATCAAAAACATATCATAAACAAAGTCCCCCTGGAAGGGGGGAGGCTTGAATCCCATTATTTTCGGTCAAAGTGTTCTTCAGTGATCGATCCGAGTGGGGCGAGTTCTCCACCGCCAGCATTGGCGAAGAGTACATCGAGATGTCCTTGCTTTTGCTGAATCGTGGCAAACAGGCGATCGAGGTCTGCTAGGTTGGAAACATCACTTTGAACGCCCGTGACATTTTTGCCGGTCGCGTCTACGCCAGCATCCAGTTCAGCCTGACGGCGACCCGTGATGAAGACATAGGCACCTTCGGCGACAAAGTGCTTGGCGGTGGCAAGACCAATACCGCTAGTACCGCCAGTGACAAGAGCGACTTTTCCTTCTAGTTTTTTCATCGGATTAAACCTGATCGGAATTCTGAGTTTGTGTGAATCATTGAAGTGTTATCGGTTCTGTTGCATCACAGCTTTGAGAACAGCAGATTTAACCCTTCAGTCATTGTTGGATGAGTTAAAACGCCATCGCGCAAAACGGTATAGGGCATCTGAGCTTGCATTACCATCTGCACCGTCGAAATCATTTCACCTGCTGCATGACATAAAAGAGAACAACCGAGAATATGTCCTGTCTTACTATCCACGATCGCCTTCAACAGTCCATCAGTTTGACCCAAAGTTCTCGCTCTGGGAATAGCTGAGGCATCTAGCTTTGCGACACGGATAGCATAACCTTGTTGCTGTGCTGCGGTTTCGGTCAGACCCAGTTGCGCCAGTTCTGGATCAATGAACAGACAGGAAGGAACTAAGCGATCGTTCCTGCTGCGGTTACCTCCATCAATCAAATTCGCCTTGACAATGCGATAATCATCAAGCGAGATATGGGTATATTGCGGTCCACCATTGATATCGCCTAGCGCCCAAATTCCCGGTATATTTGTTTCCAGGCGATCGTTGACTGGAATAAATCCACTTGAATCCATGACCACATCCGCAGCAGCTAAATTCAGGGAATCGGTAGTTGGCACACGACCCACAGCGACAAGCAAATGCGAACATTGAAGTTCTATTGCTCGATCAGCAATTTGTATCTGAAGTTTAGTCGCATTGCCAACGCGATCAACACTCAACACCTTTGCCTTGAGCAGAAATTCAATACCCTCTCGTTCTAGCAGTGTTTGAACGGCGATCGCAATATCTGGATCTTGCTGCGACAGAATTTGTTCACTCTGCCCAATCACGGTAACGCAAGAGCCAAAGCGCCGAAACATCTGGGCAAACTCCAAGCCAATGTAACCACTGCCGAGTACGATCAGATGCTCAGGTAGCTGTTCTAGCTCCATAATCGACTCATTTGTTAAAAACCCAGTTTCCTTGAGTCCGGATACGGGCGGGATTAACGGTCGTGTACCTGTGTTGATGAACAGCCGTTCTGCACTAAGTAGCCGAGTGTTGCCTTCCGTTGTCACAACTTCGAGCGCTTTAGAATCGACAAATCCTGCTGTGCCAATGATCAAATTTTCACCTAGAGCTGCTTCCAAATTGTGCAAATTCATTTCACGCGCAGCTAGCACAACTGATCGCTTTCGTTGAATCACCTCTGCTAAATCAACGGTAGGTTCATTGGTCTTCACGCCATAAGCCGCGCTGTTTTGCACTGTATGGACAACCTCCGCACTTGCAACCATTGTTTTGGTAGGAATGCAAGCAATGTTGATGCACCCGCCCCCAATCATGGTTAAGCTACGTTCTACCAGAGCGGTTTTTCGTCCCTTCGCAGCTAATGCAGGTGCCAGTGTTTTACCCGCTTTGCCACCACCGATAATAATGTCGTCGTAGTATTCAATGTTCACTTACATCTCTTTTGATTGATCTGCTTAATGACGCTGCTTGAGACCTGCGACGAGGTCGGTCACTTGACATTGAGCCTCTGCGCTCAGTGAGTCAAAGTCGTCTAAGAAGAATTGACGTTCTAGCGTTAACTTCCGGGTATTGAGTAACCCTTCGATCTGCCAACCTTCGTCGCCTTTCGTTACGACGTATAGCGGCAACGAATCTCGTGACGGTGAAGTTTCAGTTTGTCCGGGGAGTATTACCCTGATAACTACGAGCATGAGCGCGAGTTGCGAGTTCACTAAGCGGACAAAATTCACCTCACCCTCCAAGCGTGTTCCTTTGACAATCGTGTCGAACGCTTGCTGATGAAATGCAGCGATTTCTTTTCGACCTTTGAGATGCGTGCCCTCGAACGTGATGAAATCGGCAGTTTCGCTGAACGGGGCAGCGAAGCCTTCGCCGCTACCTTGATTCCAAGCATCAATCATCTGGCGATGGAAAGCACGGATTGCCGACTCGTCAGCAGTAGTGGTGGTTTGATCTGTTTGTGAATTCATAGTTTTGAGTTTTCCTTTTAAGTGATAGACCAGTTCTCAAGCGGCATAGAGGGAGATCTCCAGGTACACCTAGGATCTCGTCGCCAATTTCGCTAGAGATGCGATTGAACTTGGAGATTAAGTTTATTGGCAATGCTTTGTGAGGTACGCCCCGCTTTAATTAAATCTGCTGCTTTTTCGCCAATCATGATGGTCGGTGCGTTTGTATTTCCTGTGGTGATCGTGGGCATGATCGAGGCATCCGCGACCCGCAACCCCTCAATTCCATGTACTCGTAGTTCAGGATCGACCACCGCCATTGGGTCAGTACCCATTTTGCAAGTGCCGACCGGATGATATACTGTATCGCAAACTTCTCGGACGTAAGCAACGAGTGCTGCATTGCTTTGCTTGTCCGCACCGGGAGCGATTTCCTCACCGCGAAATTCATCAAAAGCACTAGCATGGAACAAGTTACGGAGTAATTTAATCCCGACAACCAGTTTTTGCACATCGGCATCACTTTGGAGATAGTTCAGCCGAATTATTGGTGCGTCTTGGGAGTCGGGTGAACGCAAACTGACACTGCCAATGTTTTGGGGATGGGTCAAACAGACTAGACTGGTGAATCCTAAATCCGAGTGGGCATAACCAGGCGGTGCCAGCACAATGGGACCGAAGAGAAACTGTAAATCTGGCGCAGCATCCAGATTATCCTGAGTATGCAAAAACAAGCCAGCTTCAGCAATACTACTGGTGCTTGCCGTGTGTAAATCTTGAGTTGCCTGGTATACCACATGCACGACAGGGTGGTCTTGCAGGTTTTGACCGACACCCGGCAAATCAGCCACTACTGGAATTCCCAAGGCTTGCAGGTGTTTTGCATCCCCAATGCCGGAAAGCATCAGCAGCTTGGGCGAATCGAACGCGCCAGCACTTAAAATCACTTCTGAGTTGACCCTGACCTGATGCAGTCTGCCCTCGTGCAGGTATTCTACCCCAACGGTGCGGGTGCCTTCAAACAACAATCGAGTTACCAATGCTCCTGTTGTTGTGGTTAAATTGGGACGCTGGAGAATAGGCAGCAGGAAGGCAGCAGCAGCACTGTGCCGCTTACCATCCTTGATGGTCAACTGATAGAGTCCTGCCCCTTCCTGCTGCATCGCATTGGCATCAGGATTGTGGTCATAGCCTAGTGCCACCGCCGCATCTACAAAGCGTTGGGATACTACAGCAGGGGCAATGAGATCGGTCACGCTCAACTCTCCATCGACCCCGTGAAATTCGGATGCGCCTCGTGAGGAGTGTTCCGATTTCTTGAAGTATGGCAAAACATCTTGGTAACTCCAACCGGGATTCCCCAATGATTGCCAGTGGTCATAATCGAGAGGATTACCCCGCATATAAATCATGAAATTAATCGAACTGCTGCCGCCCAAAACTTTGCCACGGGGACAAAAGATTTTGCGATAGCCCTTGGCGGACGCGATAGCGTCATCGCTGAGGTAGGGTTCTGGTTCAGAGAAATATGCCCAATCCACCTCAGAGCCCAGTAAACTGAGGCATTGGGCCGGGATGTGAATTTCTGGTTTCGTATCTGGGTTACCCGCTTCGAGGAGTAACACGGTTGTTTCACTATCTTCTGTCAAACGGTTGGCGACCACGCAGCCTGCTGAACCTGCACCAATCACAATGTAGTCATAGTGAGTCATGACATTCTCCTTCTCGATTATCTGCAATGGATGAATATCGTCAGGAATGAGCGGGTAATTGATAGATTTAATGAAACACTACTGAGCCATTCGCTCATAGTGCTGACAGAGATTCAAGTGGATGGAACTCAATGACTTGACGTGACAATGGCTGCCATCAACTGCTCAAGGTTCCAGCGATCGCTATACCGAATTCCATTAATAAACAGTGCTGGGGCAGCCGTTACTCTACTTTGTATTCCACTTTCAATATCTTGATTAATGCGCTCAATGTGCACTTGTTTAGATATATCTTGCAGAAATTGGGAGATATCAAGTCCTAGATTATTGGCATACTCCACTAGATAGCCGTTTCCCAATTCTTGATAGGTTAATAGAATGTCATGCATCTGCCAAAACTGACCTTGGGCGGCAGCCGCTTGGGCTGCTTCAGCCGCGCGTTGAGCATGAGAATGAATCTGGATTTGTGGAAAATGACGGAAGATAAAACATAGATAATTCTCCCCAAAAGAAACTCTAAGCTGCTGCTGAATGACTTTAATCAATCGATAAACGTCCGCACTCTGAGAATTTTGATAATCTCCATACATCACTAGCACCACGGTGGCACTGAGTACACCTTGAATGTGATCCTGGGCTGAAGGTGGGACGAATAACGAACGGTAGCCACGCTCATCGCTGCTCACTAATACCTCCGAGGGAAAGTATGCTTATCGCAAGCAATCGCTAACAACCCTCTTTTTGCGATCTGTATAAAGTAAACTTGAATCTTTCAACTCAATTGCTGTAGGTGTTTACATGAATTGAATATAGACAATTGACTATAACTTGTCGTCCACTCAGAGTTGACACTTTTACCCAATCCAGTGATTGATAAATCAGTCCATCTCACAATGGAAGGTTGGCTCCAACTAAAGTTGGAATCCCAATTCAACCGAAAGCACAACTTACTTACAAACTGACAATCCCACGTTTAACGGCAACAATCACGGCTTGAGTGCGATCGCTAGCTCCCAGTTTGCTTAAAATTCGATTTACATGAGATTTGACAGTGCTTTCACCAATACTCATGGCAATCGCAATATTTTGATTATTCATCCCCTGTGCCATCAAACGCAGCGCTTCTAACTCTCGCGTACTTAGTTCTGGATTGCTCATCCGCTGCACTAGCTTTGCACCCACTTCTGCTGGAATATATTGTTGACCGCGATGAACGGTGCGAATTGCATTCAGCAACTCATTGAGCTTAGCATCCTTAAGCAGATAGCCCTGAGCACCAGCCTGTAAGCCACGATAAATATCTTCATCGCCATCGTAGGTCGTCAGCACAATAATCCGAGCAGGTTTAAATTCAGCACAAATAGCACTAATGGCTTCAACCCCTCCAACTTGCGGCATTCGTAAATCCATCAGTGTGACATCAGGTTGGTGTTCTCGAAATAGCGCGATCGCCTGCTGTCCATCTTCTGCTTGAGCAATCACTGTCATTTCTGGATCGCGGTTAATGATGGTTGCTAACCCTTGTCTGACAATAGAATGATCGTCAGCAATCAGAACTCGAATGGTCATGGATTGGCTCATCATAATTCTTACTCTCGATTGACCGAAAATAATGGGATTCAAGCCTCCCCCCTTCCAGGGGGACTTTGTTTATGATATGTTTTTGATGTAGGTTTTTCCACGTCAAATGATTGTCTTAGAGTTCAAGGCTAAGGGAAAAACAACTCAATACGCTGCTATAGATGAGGCGATTAGAACCGCTCAATTCGTCCGCAACAAAGTTATCCGTCACTGGATGGATAATCGAGGTGTAGGACAAAAAGAGCTGTATCGCTACAACACTAAGCTCAGAGCTGAGTTTCAATTCGTGAAAGCCTTGAACTCTCATGCTTGTCAGGTTGCAGTTGAAAGAGCCTATAGCGCTATTGCTCGGTTCTACAGCAATTGTAAGAAGGCTATTCCAGGGAAGAAAGGCTATCCAACGTTTAAGAAAAATTGTCGATCACTCGAGTACAAAACTTCAGGATGGTCGCTTTCTGCCACCCGAAAACAAATCACTTTCACGGATAAGAAAGGGATTGGCAAGCTTAAACTCAAAGGGACGTGGGATTTAAACTACTACCAGTTAGAACAGATAAAACGAGTTAGGTTAGTGCGTCGTGCCGATGGGTACTATGTTCAGTTCTTGGTAAGTGCCGAGAACAAAGTAGACATTAACCCAACAGGTAAAACTATTGGATTAGATGTTGGACTCAAAGAGTTCTACACCGATAGCAATGGACACACTGAAGCTAATCCTAGGTTTTATCGAACAGGCGAGAAGCGGCTGAGGTTTAGACAACGCCGTGTTTCTCGCAAGAAAAAAGGCTCAGCCAACCGTAAAAAAGCCATTAATCGACTAGGACGAGTACACCTCAGAATAAGTAGGCAACGTGAAGAACACGCCAAAAGACTGGCGCGTTGCGTAATCCAATCTAACGATTTGGTAGCCTATGAAGATTTGAGGATTAGAAACTTAGTTAAAAATCATTGTCTTGCCAAATCTATTAATGATGCAGGTTGGTATCAATTCAGGAAGTGGCTAGAGTATTTCGGGGTTAAGTTTGGCAAGATAACTATTGCGGTTAATCCTTCCTACACTTCGCAAAAATGCTCTAGTTGTGGCACTCTTGTCAAAAAGTCCCTATCGATGAGAACCCATATTTGTCAGTGTGGGTTCGTGTTAGATAGAGACTGGAACGCCGCTATCAACATCCTGAAATCAGCCTTGAGTACCACAGGGCATGTGGGAACTTGGGTCATCAACCCGAACGCTTTGGGAGATTCGACCTCTACTTTGATTGGAGAAATCCTGTTAAAGCAAGTTGGGTCTATGAACAAAGAATCTCCGCACTTATAGGACGGAGAGTGTCAAAATCACAACAATTTCTGTTCCCTGTCCAGGTTGGCTTTGAATCGTCAGTTGTGCGCCAATGCGATCTGCTCGCTCACTCATTCCCAGCAAGCCAAATCCACCAACAGATGAAATGCTACCAATTCCAAAACCTTGTCCATTGTCTTTAATACACAAGACACACTGTTCATCTTGATACTCCAACTCAACACGAATTTCGCCAGCATCAGCATATTTGATGGCATTCGTTAATGCTTCCTGTCCGATCCGCAGCAAATTATTTTCAACCTCGGTGGGTAGGGGATAGGCTGTGCCTTTAATTTCGTAGATCAACACAGTATCGATAGTAGCTCTCATTTGAGTTACCAAACGATGCAGTGCACTTTGTAAATTGCCATTTTCTAATAGGTGAGGACGAAGGGCTGTCACTGATCGACGCGCTTCGGTAAGCCCTATTCGTGCTAGTTCCTCAATCATTTCCAGATGTCGTTGGGTGGCATCTAAATCGTCAGCTAGCACCTGTGTTGCCGCCCCAACTTGGAGCAGAATGCCTGTGAAAGACTGTGCTAGCGTATCGTGAATTTCTCGTGCCATGCGGTTGCGCTCTTCTAGGATCGACGCTTGCTCGGCGCGTTTGCGTTCACGCAGTGCAGCATTTCGCTGTTCGCTAATATCAAGAATTACTCCTAGCATTCGCACAGGCTGTCCAGCTTTGTTATAGATGCCTCGACCTCGACTCACTAACCAATGAGTACTACCATCTGGGTAAACCACTCGATATTCGGCTTCATAGTCTGTACGGACTGCCAGAGCTGCCTCAATAGTTTGCTCAACCCGATCTATATCTTCTAGATGAACCCGATCGCGCCACGCCTGATAGCTACTCTCAACTTCACCAGGGGCAAACCCCAGCAGTCGGAAGTGGTTGTCATCCCAGTCCACAGTATCTTCTAGGATATTCCAGTTCCAACTGCCGATGTGAGAGAAGTCCATTTTCAGCCGGCGTTGCTCTTCACTCTGTCGCAGGGCGTTTTCAACTTGCTGGCGCTCTTCAATCTCTTGAGAAAGCAGTAAAGTTCGCTCGGTGACTTGTTGTTCTAAGGTTTGGTTGTAGTCGGCTAGCAGTTTCTCTGATTGTTTACGCTCGGTGATGTCCTGAAAGGCTACGATCGCGTAAACTACCTTGCCCTGTTCGTCAAAGACTGGAGTGCCCCAGACCTCAACGGGAATGTTTGCATTGGTTTGGCGAATTTCTACGTCATCAATAGTGGTGCGTTCGCCACTCAACGCCCGGATGACTGGCAATCTTTCAGTCGGATAGATTTGATCCGTTCCCGTCACATAAAATTGATATACCTCTGCAATTTGATCGGGCGGTATGGCAGGATCAATCCCTTTGCCCATGAGCTGAATGCCCTGTTGATTGGCGTAATAAGGGCGACCCATCGCATCGATGATGCCAATGCCCACCGGAATTGCTTCGAGAAATTGAGCCATCTGACTTTCGCTGGCGCGTAGCTTTGAGTAAAGTTTGGCATTTGTGATCGCGATCGCTGCCTGAGTGGATAACAAATGCAATACCTGCGATCGCTCCGGTGTAAACGCTCCAGTTGCTAATTGATTTTCCAGATACAATACACCGACAAGCTTACTTTGATTCAGCAGAGGCAAACAAAAGATCGATTGAGTTTGGTGATGTTGAATGTATGACTCATTGATGAAATGACCTTCACGAGTTGCATCATTTAAGAGAACAGATTCATGAGTCCGAATTACATATTGAATAATTGATTCAGGCAAGCGATTTGTAATTGGAATCGATCGCAGCACTTGCATAGAACAGACATTCTCACCATCATTGAGTTCACAAGCAGCTTCGATCGTCCATTCGCCTGTATTCTCCAGAATCAGGCATCCAGTTTGTGCCCCAGCATTCTCAATTAAGATCTGCATCAAAGAACGGAGCAACTGCTCCAGTTCAATCTCACGAGAAATTGCCTGGGATGCTTTCATCACCGTCGCTAAATCGAAAGCGATGTCTGAGGGATTAGATGTGGTTCCAGAAGTTTTTTGGATTGGTGTGGGAGCCATGCCCGACAACTGAGAAAATAGCTGAGGATAGCGAGTTTCTAAATCCTTGACTTTTGCAGATGCTCCCCACCGTTCATAGCAGTAATGAGCTTCTTTCATGTAAGTTTGGGCGATTTTTTCTCTACCTCTTGCCAGATAATGTTTAGCAGCTAATTCATAAGCTAATGCTTCTTCTTGGATATATTCATTTTCCCTAGCTCCCTGAATTGCCTGTTCGTAGAATTCTTCTGCCTCAAGTAATTGACCTAAAGCTCGTGCCGTTTCTGCTTGTACCAGATGATATTTATGTAAATAATTCATTGGTGCATAATGTGCCCATTGCTTCATTTTCTCCTGGCTAATTGCAACTTTTACAAGGATTTCTCCTTGCGTTTGAGCGTTGCTTTCGAGATAGGTTGCAAGCCTTGTCAGAGAGTCATAGAAGCAGTACAAAGGAACGTGAGGTGTTGCAATGACGCGGATTACATAACTTTCCGCGATGGCTAAGTTCTCAGATGCCTGATCATACTCAGAAAAAAGATAGCAGAGGATAAGTTTGTTGAGGTGGAGCAGAAATAGTATGACGCCATCTGTTTGATGATGCGGCAGTCTATTTTCTTCGTTGTAGGATTCACCAACGAGAAGGGATGAATGGCTTGAACATCCCATCAAATTCAAGACAGTCTGTCGAAATATTTGAGTCCATGTGAGTGATGGCGTTTGTTTAATTTGGCAGATTGCTTCACAGTACGTTGCCATCTCGTGTTCCACCTTCACAAGTTCTTTTCCAACGATAAAAAGTTGGAGACAATAGGTGAAAGCACTATAGGCAGCAAACTCTAAATCTCCAGTTTCTAGTCCACTTTGATAGGCTTCTAGGAATGGTTTCGATGTTTCCCTAATATGCCCTTTCCAGTGGGTGATGAAGTTAGTCACCATGAACAATGTTCTAGCTTTAAATGAATGGATGCCCAGATGAGGTAACAGCCTTAATGCAAGTTGTCCAAACTCATAGCCAACTTCAATGTTTCTGACCATCCCACAAAGAATTAACCCAAAGTTGGCATATGCAAAGGGAGACACCAACGTATTGCCATACTCGATTGAAAGGTTAACTTGTTTAAATACCAGTAGAAGTACCAACTCAGGAGCCGCATGATAAGCAACGAGCGTTATAGCAGATAAAATTTGCATTGCTGCTAGATTCTCTGATTTAACCATTTCTGGCAAGTGACTCAAGTCTTGGATCGACTTTTCACCAAAGCGGGATGTGATTGTGTCGAGTTCAAGCTGAACCTCTGATTGACTTGGCGTTTCAGGAAAACTGATTGCCATTTGCTGCAAAACTCGCAATCCAGTATTAATTGCTTCTAATAGTTGGTTCTGTGCAATGCTAGTTTGAATTCTAATTTCGTAAGCTTTCACAGCGTCGAGAACTGTTTTAGCTTCTTGTAGAACAATCGCTGCCCAAGATTCTACCTGCTCAAAATCGCCGCACAGGTAAGCGACTTCTGTGGTTTCTAGATATAACTCTAAGGTCAGATCATAGTTGGTTTGCCAACTAGAGACTGCCAGCAATTTTCTGCCCGTGGCTAAATAGTTTTGAGCTACACTGTAGGCGATCGCAACTTTTGCTTTCTGAGCCGCCATCAAATTCAATTTGGCAATTTCATCTCGTTCAGGCTGATCAGTAACTAGTTCAATCCCATGATTGAGATGATCAACGATTTCAAATAGTCGCTGTGATAGAAGTTCTGGTAAAGCTTTTTCAAGTAGATTGTGACCGATTTGGAGATGAACTACTTGTTTTTGTGACTCATCAATGAGAGCATACGCAGCTTGCTGTACGCGATCGTGCAAGAACTTATAGTCTTGAACTAATAAGTCTTCATCTAATTCAGAGATAGGTTGAATGAATCCGGCTTGTACCGCTGTTAATAAATTCTGAAAAACTGTCTTAAGCGATTGCTTACAAACGATTGCTAACGTTTCCAAATCAAATTCAGCCCCAATACAAGCAGCTAAGCGGAGAATTTGCTGGGTGTTCTCTGGCAGTTTCCACAACTTGAGGAGCATCAACTCCACCACATTATCGGTAATGTTCTGGGCTTGAATTTGAGCGATCTTCCACTCCCAGCTTCGTTGCTGGGCATCAAAGATCAACCAATTTTCGCTGTACAGCGTCCGCAAAAATTCGTTAACAAAGAAAGGATTGCCCTCCGTTTTATGCAGCACTAACTGGGCTAAGGAACGAACGGAGCTAACATCCCGATGTAGCGTCTCGGCAATCAACTGACTCAATGGCTCAAGCGTTAACGGTGCCAAGACAATCTCCTGAAGCACTGCTCCGCCTTTTCGCAGTCTCTCCAACGTTAATACTAGTGGATGCGTTGGCTGCACTTCATTATCTCGATACGCTCCAATCAAAAATAGAAATTGGGCTTGCTCATCGAGCAGCATCAGTTCGATTAACTTCAGCGTGGCGGAGTCGATCCACTGCAAATCATCTAAGAAAATCGCCAGAGGATGTTCTTCTGAACAAAACACCCGCACAAACGATTGAAAAATTCGATGAAACCGATTTTGAGTTTCCGTTGCCCCAACTTCCGGTACGGGTGGCTGCTTGCCAATGATTAGTTCTATTTCGGGAATCACATCAACGATAAGTTGCCCGTTGCTTCCCAATACTGTGAGCAGGTGCGATCGCCATTTTTGCAACTGCTCATTAGGCTCGCTCAGCAGTTGCTGCACCAATTTTTTTAGGGCCTGGGCAATCGCACTGTAGGGAATATTGCGTTGTAATTGGTCAAACTTACCAGAAATGAAATAGCCACGCTTGGCAGTGATGGGTTTGTAGAGTTCCTGCACTAACGCTGATTTGCCAATACCAGCGTAGCCAGATATCAACATCATTTCGACTTTGAATGTTGAGTTGCTCGTTTGTTCCCTCTCGGAAGTCGTTTTTGAATTGTTTTGTGAAGAAGCAGCGCGATTAAAAGCTGCCAATAATATGGCAACTTCCCTGTCCCGTCCATACAGTTTTTGGGGGATTTGAAACTGACTAGAAACATCTTGGAGAGCCAGTTTAATGCTGTGATTTTGACCAATTTCCTCTAATTGGTGAGCGCAAATTTCTAAATCAGCTTTGATTCCCCAAGCACTTTGATAGCGATCCTCTGCATTTTTCGCCATCAGTTTCAAAATAATATCTGAAACGGGTTTGGGAATCGTTGCATTCAGTTCATGAGGTGGAACAGGTTGTTTGGCAATATGACAATGAACTAACTCTAGTATGTCCGTTGTTGCAAACGGCAGGTGTCCAGTTAGCAGTTCGTAGAATGTCACACCGAGCGAGTAAAAATCGGTGCGGTAATCGAGCAAACGGTTCATGCGCCCTGTTTGCTCTGGAGACAGGTAGGCGAGGGTTCCTTCTAAAACATATGGGCTTTTGAACGTCGGATTCGTGCGGTTAAATTGGGTGGCAATTCCGAAGTCAATAATTTTAACAACGCCAGTATCCAGATTAAGAACAATATTTCCAGGGTTTATATCCTTATGAATGACATTGGCGGTATGAATTCTGCCCAAAATGTCTGTGACTTCTATGGCAAGATGTAAGAAAGTGGATAAAGGCATGGGGCAGAATGCTTCTGGACACTTGTATATCCATTGCTCCAGGGACTCTCCGCCAAAGTCTTCTAAGAAAATAACGAGAGTGCGTTGATAGTCCTGCTGGCTGTATGCCTTGACTACCCCTTCTAAATTGAGGGAACTGGTAATTTCATATTCCTGTTTGTAGCGGGTAAGTTCTTGGGGAGAGGGATAATCTTGCTTGAGCATTTTTACGACGAGCGATCGCTCATCTTGCACTCTGATGCCCCGATATACTAAAGATGCTGAACTCTCATAGATTTTGCCTTGGATGGCAATTCCAGATAGGGCAATCATAGAACTCTTTCCTGATGAGTGTCATGAGCTGAGTTAACTTTGTCAGACAGGCACACTCAATGAATATACATCTTCAGACATAGAGCCTGATACCAACTTCGGTCAGAAAACCCCTTTATTTTTGATACGCTGGGGAGCTGGGGAGAAAAAGATGGAATCTAGAAAGGAGGGCTATCAATGGGGATTTGGTATGAAAGCGCTACTTGCGATTGTCCTGAAACTGACAGAAACTCATATCTTCAGGCTAAATTCTGGAAGTCTTTCTATGTAAGGGTTTCATACTTTGCTCTAGCTAGAGTGACAGAAGAGCGCTAATCTGATGACCTAAGAATCCCTCGCGGGATGCGATGGGAGTGTCAACTGTCTAACTGCCCAGAACTTTCAGTCTAAATATGAGTTAGCAATATATGAGTTAGCAATTCAGTATCAACATTGAAGGAGTTTGCCGTGAAACTCAGTTTTTGAGCTAGTGAACTGACAAAACGTTTTGACATCCTCCTCGACCTTTAGGTACGAGGATTCCAAAGATCACTCTTTGGGTTTCCTCTTTCCACGACTCGGCTTACATTGAGGAGTTTCCCCACCAATGCAGAGGTCGATGTCTCCAGAGGCGTTTAACCCTTCGACAAAGCTCAGGGCTGGCGTTCCCGTGTGCCCCACGGTACGTAGTGCTAGTTCCAAAATGTTCCGGGATGCATTCCAGTCTCGGTCTAAAACAAACCCACAATGGTGACAGCGATGTGTTCTTTGACTCAAAGACTTTTTGACGACTTTCCGACAGTTAGAGCAATTTTGGCTGGTGTAGTAAGGTGGCACAGCCACCGTAGCTACACCAAACACCTTGCCGAAATATTCCAACCAGTTACGGAAAGTCGACCAAGCAGCATCCGATATCGACTTAGAGAGCTTTCTATTCTTGACCATATTTCGTACCATCAAGTCTTCATAAGCAACCAAGTCGTTAGACTGGACTACGCATCTTGCCAACTTCACGGCAAAATCTTGACGCTGCCTACTTACCTTGAGGTGTTTTCTGCTCAAACGGTTTCGAGCTTTGGCTCTATTTTTCGAGCCTTTTTGGGTGCGAGAAAGCTTCTTACTCAATCGCTTAAGAGCTTTCTCGGACTTCCTCAGATGTCTGGGATTCTCAACAGTCTGTCCATCGGAATCGGTATAAAAGTGAGTCAAGCCAACATCTAACCCAATGGTCTTACCAGTCGGTTCTCGTTTCTCAACCCGCTCAACATCAAGACAAAACTGAACGTAGTACCCATCAGCACGACGAACAACTCGAACCCGCTTGATTTGACTCAACTGATAGAAATGCAAGTCACGGGTTCCCCACAGCTTGAAGCTTCCAGCTTTGAAACCATCGGTGAAGGTGATGGTTCTTCTATCTTCCGACAGCTTCCATCCCGTTGTTTTGTACTCAACAGAACCGTGAGTTTGGTGCTTTTTGAAGCGTGGAAAACCCTTTTTTCCTGGCTTGCCTTTTTGGCAATTGTTGTAGAAGCGGGTGATAGCAGACCAAGCTCTTTGAGCGGAGGCTTGTCTAGCTTGAGAGTTGAGCTGAAAAGCGAAGGGAAACTCTTTGGCGAGAACAGCGCAATAAGCACTCAACTCGTATTTCCCAATTCCCTTGTTGTCCATCCAGTATCTGAGGCAACTGTTACCAACAAACCTAGCAGTACGAATGGCTTGATTAAGCCGCTCATACTGCCCGTTTGTTCCCTGAAGTTTTGCTTCAAATACCCACATGATTACGCTGACTTACTTAGGGTAAGTATAGCGCAGTTAAACAAAGCCGCGCTAAAAGCACGGGGCTTTAGACCCATTATTTTGGTAAGTTGTTCGTCATTGGCAGCAAGAAGAGGAATTTTATGAACACCTCTAGGCGGAGTAGTTATGGAGCAAGGTAAATCTGTCGCTTTCATCATTACCCATACCATCAAAGCGGGTCAAGAGGAAAGATACGAAGCTTGGCTCATGGATATTTTGAGCGTAGTCAGTCGCACTTCCGGTTATATTGGACGGGAAATTTTTCGTCCGTCTCCAGGAACAGAGACTTATACATCCATCCTGCGCTTCGATTCCTACGAAAACCTTAATGCTTGGGCCGAATCGGATACACGTAACGCATTAGTTAGCTGTGTCAGCGACCTGCTGACAAAAGGTGATGTGCATGAAATTAGGACAGGAATTGATTTTTGGTTTACGCCGGAGCACGTCAAACCGCCCAAACCTTGGAAACAGTTCCTGCTGGTTCTATCGGCAATTTACCCGCTGAGCCAGATTATTCCCTATCTGTTGACACCACTGCTCAACGCCTTGCCACCTTTGAATCATCCCCTGATTAGGGGGCTGCTAATCGCTACTGTCGTTGTCGGATTGATGACCTTTTTGGTCATGCCACGCTACACAAAGCTTGTAAAGCGGTGGCTTTATGAAGAAGTAGAAGAAGTAGAAAGTCTAATTCAATTGTCGCATCAACCTAAATCATTTCGCTCACGCTTTTATTCTTCTAAGAAGAAAAGGCGTTGAGGTGACGTGCTGTAATAAACCACGTCTAACAAATACAATGAATAGCGATTCTGATTCCCTTTAAGACTCTCTTCTCATTTCTGCATATATTTTTCTCAAATGGAGATTTCTGATGACAGTTTCTGTTCAAGCTACTCCCCCTGACAACGTTTGGCCCAGTTTGCCGCTAGCAGACTGGCAGGATACCTATGCAACCCTCCATCTATGGACGCAAATCATTGGTAAAATTCGGTTGGCACTAGCTCCTCAACTCAATCACTGGTGGCAGTCTACTCTCTATGTAACGCCACGTGGACTGACAACTGCTTCAATTCCTTACGAAACTCGCAACTTTCAAATTAGCTTTGATTTTCTCGATCATCAATTACAAATTGACGGCAGCGACGGCATTACTCAAAGAATTGCCCTGGCTCCTCGCTCTGTTGCGGATTTTTACCAAACTGTGATGGCCACACTGAGGGAAATTGGTATCGAAGTCCGAATCTGGACGATGCCGCAAGAAGTGGCAGAACCACTCCCGTTCGAGCAGGATTATCAACATGCAGCTTATGATCCAGAATATGCACAACGGTTCTGGCGAATTCTCGTGCAAGTAGACCGGGTAATGACTGTGTTCCGTTCGCGATTTATTGGTAAATCTAGTCCTGTACATTTCTTTTGGGGCAGCTTTGACCTTGCTGTGACACGTTTCTCTGGTCGTCGTGCGCCAGAACATCCCGGTGGAGTTCCCAATATGGCAGATTGGGTAACGCGAGAAGCCTATTCGCATGAAGTCAGTAGTTGCGGCTTTTGGCCAGGGGGTGGGTCAGTTGTGGAGCCTGTTTTTTACGCTTATGCTTACCCTATACCGGAAGGGTTTCGAGATTACCCTATCCAACCCAGAGAGGCATTTTACAGTTCAGAGATGCAAGAATTTATTCTACCCTATGAAGCAGTGAGACAAGCTGACGATCCAGATGGAGTACTCCTGGCTTTTCTGCAAAGCACCTATAAAGCAGCGGCAAATTTAGGGCATTGGGATCGAGCAGCACTGGAGCGCACTCCAGCCTGACAAGGCTAACCAATCGTTGGAACAGTGGACAGGGAACAAAGAATTACAGCCATTTTACCTGTCTGAGTGCGTAAGTCCTATATGATTAGACTGAGAATCTCTGCCTAGAAAAGCTTAGTCTATTTACCACCTGCCATCAAATAACCAACTTGCTCCACAGTGGCAGTGCTAGCCTCAATAATATCGACAAATTGACCTTCATACATTACAGCCAAGCGATCGCTCATTGCCAATACTTCTTCTAATTCAGTGGAAATATAGAGAATTGCTGCTCCTCGTGCCCTTTATGCTGACAAGCACTGCTGCACATATTCCGTCGCGCCAACATCTAATCCTCTGGTAGGTTGCATGGCAATAATTAGCATTGGTTCCCCAGAGATTTCTCTGGCTAGCACTACCTTTTGTTGATTACCTCCCGATAGCTGGCTAACTTTGATCTCACTATTTTCTGCCCGAATATCAAACTTCTCAATAGCTGCCCTAGCATTACTGTTAATTGCCTGATCTTGCAAGAACCCGTGACGGCAAAAAGGCAAGTATTTAAACAGTTTAAGAATCAGATTTTTAGCCAGAGAAAAGCTCAGAACCAAGCCCATTTTTTGCCGATCTTCAGGAATATAACCAACTCTGAGGTATTTAACTCGCTGTGGCAATGACCATTTAGTAATATCTTCCCCTGCCAGTTTAATTTAACCCTGAATAACTGGACGCACCCCAGCAATGGCATCAGCTAATTCACGCTGTCCATTACCATCAACTCCCGCCATGCCTAAAATTTCACCGGCGTGCAGTTGAAAAGAAAGATGCTGCACAGCTAGCAATTGGCGTTCATCTTTTACTTGCAAATGCTTCACTTCCAGAACTGCTTCACCCTTAGTAGTTGCTGGTTTATCTAATTTAAATAAAACCTTTCTGCCTACCATTAATTCCGACCCGACAAAATATTCATCAACGTGGTTTTACCCGCCCCATTCTCTCCTAGTATGGCGTGGATCTTGCTTGCTTCGATACTGAGGTTAATCTGGTCATTGGCAGTAAAATTGTCAAAGTGCTTGGTTATTCCTTCCAGACGTAGATAAGTCATAAAATTACAAGCAGAGAAGATTGCCAATCCCAAACACCAAATAAGCAATAAACAGTAAATTGTACTTATTACCCTTCGCTCCGCTCAAGGGCATGCTTATTACCCTTCGCTCCGCTCAAGGGCATGCTTATTACTTACTTTCACTATCAATGATGGCACTCCAGTCATCGTTATTCACGGCAGCATCAAGCTTCTGACGCCGCTCAACCTCACTAGCATCCTTTGCCTCTGACTCTGTAGCTAAGGTTGTATCGGCCATGGCTTTGCGGAGTTTGAGCTTTTTCTCTTCATAGGCGTTGCGCTCTGCATCTGTCATTACCGCTCTTGCTGCTTGGTTAATCGTGCTGGCCCATTTCTGACTCTCGTCGCTATTACCAGGGGGAACAGTGTCGAGTTCTTGGAGCCACTCATCCCGCAAAGCTTCCATTTCGGTGCGCTTCGGGTACTTAAACAGTTGCACGCGCACCCCAGCACAGGTTTCTGAGCCATTTTGAGTAACATGACTCTCCAGGGATTTGAGGACATTGCGCGAGTAACCGACGTACTGAATGTGCTGCTGACTATCCAAGACAGCATAGACACCAGCGACTCTGGCATGTTCTGGTTGAGCGCACCACATCTCCAGGGGTAGTACCTGATTACTATTACTTTCGCTCTCAGGAACTGCATTCACCTCAGCAGCGGTGTGTTCATCCTCAGAATTATACAAAAAGCCGTGCAGTCCCAGATGAGCTTCAGGTACATTTTGGTGCTCAATGGGTACATCCTTGCTGGTTTCCATTTCTTCCCTAATCTCCCTAGCGAGTTAAGCAGTCCCTTCTTAGTACCATTAACACGTCCTTTGTTCCTAGTCCATGATTTGCGCCAAGCGGCTCATACCAATTTCCTAGATACTGGCTACAAAAGCCAAGGGTAATCAGGGAGGAGGCTGAAAATATAGACAAGCTAACGATAGCGTAGCTAAAAGCTACCTATTACTTATTACCCTTCGCTCCGCTCAAGGGCATGCTTATTACTTCAAGCCAAAGTATTTGTAGCACTACTTAAAAAAACTGGTATCACTTAGGCCAGTCAGAACGTCGTGGTCTAGTTGTGCAGGCTCTCAAGGTAGAGGAGAGTAAAAGTAAGACGGGAATAATCTCTAGTCGCCCCATCCACATCATAATAATTAAGGTAAGTTTGCCTATCCAGGGTAGGTTAGGATGGCTAATGCCAGTAGATAAACCGACACTACCCAAAGCTGAAGCTGCCTCAAAGATTATGTCACTCAAGGTGTATTTAGGTAAGCTAATTTGAAGTAAGACAAAGACTCCCAGCAGCAACATACCCAACCACAGGAGTGCCAAAACGGCTGCTGCTTCAATGCGGCGATTTGCTTCCGCCTCGGTTACGACTTCACCATTTAGCTCGTAGCGCATCATTTGGTGAGGTTTGAGGGATAAACGCTGGAAGCGCCATAATACAGCTTTGTAGAGAGAGACAACTCGATTTAGCTTCAGTCCACCGACAGTAGAACCGGCTGTTCCCCCGACAATCATCGCTAGAGTTAAAAGTAACTTGGCACTGGCATTCCATCGGCTCAAGTCAACAACTCCAAAACCACAAGTTCCTAGAGCCGAAGCCCATTGAAAAGCACTCTCAAGCCAGAGAAAGGACTCTTTGAAAGAATAATTGGCGAGTAACAGCAGCAGTGTACCCAGTACTAATAAAATCCATAAGGCTCGATGTTGAGAGTCTCCCCAAAGAGATCTGAGGCGACCATGGCGCAACAGTTGATAATGAATAGGAAAACTAATCGCACCAGCAATCATAATCACGATAACTGCTATTTGAATCGAGGGAGCATAAGCACCAATGCTGTCGTCTCGGATGCTGAACCCACCAGTAGAAATGCCCGTAAGACCATGGTTGATCGCCTCCCACCAAGGCATGCCCACCACGCGCAACAGGATAATACTAGCAACAGTGTAGAGTAAGTAAATCCACCAAATTCTGCGTACTGTAGCTGTCACAGTTAGGGCAATCTTTTGATCTCTGCCTTCAGCACTATAGAGTTGCTCAGGGTCTGTACTAGGCTGGAGCAAGGAGAGAACTAGAACAATGACACCAACCCCGCCAATCCATTCCATAAACGAGCGCCACCACTGTAAACTATGGGGCAGTTCCGAAGCATGGAGTGCCATAGATAATCCGGTGCTAGTGAACCCAGAAAATGATTCAAACAGAGCATTCCATGAGTTTTGAAATTCCAGTACACTCACGGGAGTTACCGGATCCATTGCTAAATCTGAAGCAATGAGCATAAAAGGCATCGCTCCCACAATAGGAATGATGGCCCAAGCAAGGGCGACAGTAAACATTGAGTAGCGCGTACGTGCCATACTCGCGCCTCTCCACTTACTGTAGAGTAACTGACCTGCACCCAAAGAAGTGAGCGCTGTCAAGACAAAAGGCCGGATAGCGTAATACTCACCCCACCACAAACATACCGGAAGCGATACTAGTGCCATTAAACCAGGCACATGTAGAAATAAACCGAGGTCACGGAGGATAGTTTTGATATAAGGTTTCACTGCTGGGCATTATCCTGCTCTAAAAAACTAAAAAGCCTCTGGGCAATAATTGCCTCTGGGTTGACCAGAACCTGGACACCCAAACTTTCAAACATCTCTTGATGCTGGTTATTGTTAACCATTGAGACTAAGTTTTTAATACCGTACTTCTTACCCAGAAACATCGCCATCAGATTGGCGGAGTCATCAGTAGTAGTTGCCACTATGGCATCAGCTTTGTCAACCCCAGCTTCTTCCAGAATCCCACCCTCGGCAATATCAGCCTGGAAAAGCTGTACATCGTATTTTTGCAAAATATTGCGGGCGCGTTCGGCATTTTCTTCGATTACAGCCACTCGATAACCATTTTCTATAGCCAGTGAGGTCAGGCTACATGCCGTTACTCCCCCGCCGACGACAATCAGATACATAACAAATTACTTAATTGAATAAAATTCATCTTATTACCTGTCTTGATGCGGAAGAATCGACCGTACGAAGGAATTTTAGGATAATTCCCGTGTCTGAGGGTCAATTTAATCGGCCTCCTGCACGAATTAAAATCGACTCCCATAACTACTCACCTGATCGTCAAAGATGAAGGTGGGGGAAGGAGTGCCTCCTCCAAACCCCCTGCACAAAGATTGCTCGGTTGAGATAATTTTTCTTCAATCAGTGCTGTTCAACTAAAGTCTTTCTTGATGTCTCTTTTCTTGGAGTACTAGTGTCTCCTGCTTTTTTTGTAATACCAGTTTCCTTAAGTAGTGCTACAAATAGTTGGGCTTGAAGTAATAAGCATGCCCTTGAGCGGAGCGAAGGGTAATGAGTAATAAGTAATAGGTTGCTTTTAGCGACGCTATTGTTAGCTTATCTATATTTTCAGCCTCCTCCCTGATTACCCTTGGCTAAACGTTTGCCCTTGGATCATGCTCCACAAAAGCGTAGCGTCTCCTTTGAGGAGAGGGCATGCTTATAACTTTTTACTCAGAAAAACATTTATTTATATCGGAACAATCCCTTAATTTCCCGAAAAACCTGAGGCTGAACGGAGGATTTAGAACTAGGATGAGTAAAAATTCCCTGACTGGGACTAAACAGAAATGCCAGCATGAAAAAGCAAAAAGCAACTAAGACAATTGCTGGCCCAGAAGGTAGATTGAACCAGTAGCTGAGGTACATGCCGCTAATGCTAGCAGCAACGCCAACAACTGAACCTAAAATCATCATCTGGTGCAATCGAGTAACTAACAAGTATGCTGTTGCACCAGGGGTGATCAGCATGGCAATTACTAAAACAAGACCCACTGATTTAAGGCTAGCAACAATTGTCAAGGCAATGAGAATCATTAGACCAAAATCTAACAAATTGGTTGGTAAACCAGCCGCTTGCGCTCCTATGGGGTCAAAGGTGTAAAACATTAATTCCTTATACAGCAAGACAATAATTACCAAAATAATTACTGCAATCACTGCTGTATTGATGACATCTTCGCCAGTTACGCTGAGAATATTACCGAAGAGAAAGTGATTGAGGTCAATTTTATTGTCTTTCTGCACAATGGTGATTAAAGTAATGCCGAGGGCGAAAAAGGCAGAATAGACAATACCCATGGCTGCATCTTCTTTAATCTGCGATCGCGTTCTAATCCAGGTAATCACCATGGTGCTGAGTACACCAGCAATAAAGGCACCGATAAAAATATCAGCACCAATAATAAATGCGATCGCAAGTCCTGGTAATACAGAGTGACTAATTGCTTCTCCTAACAAAGCCAGTCGCTGCACCATTAAGTAGCTACCTACTGAAGCACAAACAATGCCTACCAAAACTGCAGTTATCAGAGAGCGCTGCATGAAGCTGTATTGCAGCGGTTCAATTAAAATTTCGAGCATACTTTTGTTACGGTAGTAATCCTATTTGATTTTTAAACAAGGGGGACTAGGGGGACTGGGGATAGTGTTCGCATCTTAATTTAGGATTACTATGAGACGATAATTAAGTCTTACCTTTCAATTTTCAATTTTCAATTTTCCCAGGACAAATTATGCTGCCTTTTCTGAAAAGAACATAACTTTACCACCATAAGCACGTTTGAGATTCTCTCCACTGAGTACTTCTTGACGTGGGCCACTAGCGATTAACTCTCGATTGAGTAAAATCAGATCATCAAAGTTAGTGATCGCTTCTCCTAAGTCGTGGTGAACCACCAGCACGGTTTTGCCTGCATTGGCTAGTTCGTGAAGGATTTGAAAAATTATCGCTTCAGTTTTTTTGTCAATACCAGCCAAGGGCTCATCAAAGAAGAAAATCTCGGCTTCTTCTGATAGTGCTTTGGCGATAAATACTCGCTGCTGTTGTCCTCCGGATAACTGTCCAATGGGGCGATTGCGATATTCACTCATGCCAACTCGCTCTAAAGCTTCTGTGGCTAAACGTCGTGATACCGTGGAAAAGCGGCGAAACCAGCCAGTTTTGCGCACTCTACCCATGAGTACTACATCCCAAACAGTGGCTGGGTAAGTCCAGTCAATTTGCGATCGCTGAGGTACGTAAGCCACCTCTTCCAACTGTTCCATCAAGGGTTTTTCCTGGTACATTGCAGTACCTACCGTTGCAGGAATTAAACCCAACATTGCTTTGATCAAGGTACTTTTGCCAGCACCATTGGGCCCAATAATGCCTGTGAGTCGCCCCGGCTTAATCTCGCAGTTGATGTCTTTGAGGGCTTCTACTAAACGATATCGTACACCTAGCTGCTTAACGTTAATAGTTTCCATCGGAGATAAATAATTATTTTTGCTGAAATGCTCTGTATAAAAAGGGTTAGATCTAGTGAACGTTTTCATGGTCAAGTCTTCCTGGCAGCCAAAAAATGAAAGGAATATGAAAATACTGTACTGTAAAAAATGAGAACAATATGAAAATTAATGTATCAATTACATGTTAGTAAGTACTCAGTCGCAAGGTAGAAAGCCGGGATTACTGGCGACGGCTGTAATTATTGTTGGACTGTGGATCGGTGGGTGCGATGCAACCAGCACCAACCAGACTGGTTCTGGTATAGACGACAAGCCTAACGTAGTTGCTACCAGCACAATTTTGACGGACTTGACAGCAAAAATTGGCGGAGATGAGATTGATTTAACGGGTATTCTGCAACCGGGAGCAGATCCTCATGTTTATGAGCCAGTACCAACCGATTCTCAGGCGTTGGAGAAAGCGGATCTGATTCTTTACAACGGCTATAACTTAGAGCCAGGGATAATTAAGTTGATGAATGCTGCTGGTGTTAACGCTAAGCAGTTTGCTGTTGGGGAAGTAATAACGCCCTTAGATTTTGACTACCAAGGTAGAAGAGAACCTGACCCTCATGTTTGGGGGGATGCTGGCAATGGGATTATCATGATTGAGGCAATTCGAGACCAGTTGATTGAACTCTCACCAGAAGACGTAGAGGAATTTAGAGAGAATGCACAGAGGCTGATTCAAGAATTGCAGCAGCTAGATGGCTGGATTACTGAGCAAATAGAAACGATTCCCTCTAATCAGCGCAGATTAGTTACTACCCATGATGCCTTTCAATATTATGCCCGGGCCTATGGATTGCAGATTACTGGTACTTTGATTGGCATCAGCACCGAGGAGCAACCTAGTGCTCAAACGGTGAAAAATTTGGCAGATGCTATTAAAGGAGCAGGTGTTCCAGCGATTTTTGCGGAAACTACAATTAATCCAGCTTTAATCAAAACTGTAGCTCAGGAAGCGGGGGTGAAGTTAGCACCAGAAGAACTCTATTCTGACTCGATTGGTGCGGTAGGTAGTGAGGGGGATAGTTATGTCAAGATGCTGGTAGCAAATACTAAGTCCATTGTGGAATCTTTGGGGGGGAAATATACGGCTTTTGAGGTAACTCCGCAAGTGCAAGAAACTTCTCTTTTGAAGCGTTGAGGAATTCTTGTTACGCAGTAGCTGGTATATCTTCTGCTTTGCTAGGATTAAGTCTCAAATTTCCGTCTACATCTGATATTGAACTCACTCGCTATGCCAGAAACCTCTATTCAGGTAACTATTTCCCTAGAAGATTCGCAGTTGAATGAGGAACAACTGCAAGAAGCTACTGAAAATCTCCGCGATGAGGTCAAGGAAGTTGCAGGAGTTCAGAAAGCTGATTTAGTGCCAGTAGAAACAGCACCACCCGACTCTAAAGGTGTGGGAGGATTTCTCGTGGGAATTCTCACTGCTGAAATTAATGCCAAAAACATCAAAACTTTAGTCCGTGTCTTAGGCGATCGCCTTTTCGGTAAGACGATCAAAATCAAAGTAGAAGGCAAGGGCAAAAAGTTAGAGTTAGAAATCCGCCGTCCTGAAGACCTAGAAGCGATTATGCCCAAAATAGACGACTTTATTAATGGCTAGGGGTAATCATTCATGGCAAAATTTGCTCTACTAGTTGGTGTGAGTGAATATCAACCAGGACTGAAACCCCTAGCTAGTGCAGTGCAGGATGTGCTGGCGATGCAACGGGTTTTAGAGAATTCAGAAATGGGTGGGTTTGATGAGGTGAAGATTTTAACAAATCCAGCTACCAAGGAATTGGAAATTGACATTTATGATCTTTTTGCTGAACGCCACTCAGAAGACGTGGTGTTATTTTATTTTTCTGGTCACGGAGTCAAAGACGAATACCGTAACCTCTACCTAACTACTCCAGAAACTCGCAAAAGTGCAACAGGAGTAGTAGTAACACCTACAGCTGTTGCTGCGAGTTACCTGCAAACCCAGATGAATCGCAGCCTCTGTCAGCGGGAGGTAATTATTCTTGACTGTTGCTACAGTGGTGCGATCGCAAAAGGACTGACAGCCAAAGATGAGGGTGAGATTGACATACTTGCTGAGTTAGGAGGTCAAGGAAGGGCAATTCTTACCTCTTCAACCTCAGTTCAATCTTCTTTTCAACAGGAGAAGGGACTCTCAATTTATACCCAATATATAGTTGAAGGCATCGAAACTGGAGCGGCAGACCTTGATAGTGATGGCAGGATTTCTGCCGATGAGTTGCACCGATATGCTACTCATAAAGTACAAGAAGCTTCCCCGGCGATGAACCCGCAGTTTTATCCGGTGGAAGAAGGTTACAGAATTTACCTGGCGCGATCGCCTCAAGATGACCCCAAACTCAAATATCGTAAGGCGGTTGAGGAGGTAGTTAGTGAAGATAGAGAGGATATTGATTTTATTACAGGAGAAATAGATTTAGTAAACCGCTGCTATTTGGATGAATTGCAAACTAAGTTGGACTTATCTTCAGAGGATGCAGCAGTAATTGAAGGTGAGGTGATGGAACCTTACCGTCAGCGTTTTGAAAAACTCCAACGCTACGGAGAGGCTTTTAAGATAGTTTGGCAAAAGCGAAATTCTTTATCAGAGAAAGACAAACGCAAACTCAGGCGCTTTCAAGAGGTTTTGGGACTTAGGGATGAGGATGTCTCTGTTATAGAGACATCGGAAGTTGGTCTTAATCGCTTATATCGCTTCCGAGCAGAGTGCCAAGCAGATGTTGACCAACTAAGTCAGATTCTTGACAAGAGGGTTAAGAAGATCACTATACTAAGAGACTTACGGTTCCCCGATGTAGAAATGGTAGAGATCGAGGTGGATCTATCTCTCAAAGAGCTTCGGGATGTAATGCGCCAGATTGTAGATAGTCACGTTATGGTACAAAGAGTTGCACAGACTCACAAGTAAGTATACAGGTGAAAGAAATTACGACCTCTAGTCGAACCAACCTACTCATTTGACAAATCTGCAAACATGACTTGCTTCCGTTTTATTCGACCAGGCGATGACTTTTGAAGCTTGCCCTTGATAACTATCGCCATAAGCTGTCACGCATTTAAATGGAGTATAAGTAGCGACCAAGATGGTCGCACTACAAGGATTTTGCCATCATTGACGATAAGGTTTAAATGACGAACAGCTTAGCAACAGAAACTTAAACGACTAGGATAAAAATGGTTCAAACTAAGCCAATCTCCAAAACCATCACCAGTTTATTTGACCTACGGGAAAGATTCAATCTTAGTCCTACAAATAACGACCAATTCTCCCCAGAATTTACCCAAGATTTACCAAAACTCACTGACTCAGAAACAGCCACATTAGACCAAATCAGAAACCGATTTATTCGCCATAGAGAACGCGGTTCCTTAGCTGAAGGAACCATCAATCACTTAGTTATTTCTCCCTTATTAACCCTTGCTGGTTTATACGACGAACCCTTCTTTATCACCACAGAACCCGAAGTCGAACTCCTGCTAGAAGACAAAGACGAATTACTCCGAGGACGCATTGACACCCTAATTATTCAACAGCAACTCTGGGTATTAGTTGTTGAATCAAAATCAACCATCGCTTTCTCTGTTGCCCTCCCCCAAGCACTCACCTATTTGATGGCAAACCCTAACCCAGAACGCCCAGTCTACGGATTAATTACAAATGGCGACGAATTCCAATTTATTAAACTTTTAATTCAAGATAATCCTCAATATGATTTATCCAATATTTTTTCCCTACTTGTCCCCCACCGCAATCAACTTTATGACATCATGCGTGTCTTGAAACAAATTAGACAAATAATGCTGCAAAACTTAGCTGAATAATCTTAAAATAAGATTCAAAAATGAAGAGTTAGCCAAACTTTGCAGAGGAATCGCTTCCACTACACAAGCGATCACATCTGACACGCCCCAAAAGGCGATCGCGTATCTAATTTAACGAACCGTTAGTCGATGCGAACCTATTCTTCATGACCGTCACCGAACTTTAAATTGTAGCCAAGCGCTAGTAAGACCCCATCTGATTATCCGGATGAGGTTAACTTTTGACAGTAGGTGTTGTTATCGGATCGCCAATCCTATCACAAGCGTCTACCAACTTCCCATAGTGTCTGGTGTCACAAAAACTAGATGGTTGTGGTTCTGCCTCAACCAGGTAAAACGCTTGAAATCCCAGTATCAATTATGTCAAACGAGCAACAACCGCAAAAAACTTTGTCTACTAAGCTAAGGCAACATGCTCAAAGCTTAGAAACAAGCGACCCTGAACTTGCTCTTGCTATTAACATGGCTGCTGATAACTTGGAATACGAGGAACGCTTCCGTCGTAACCTTTCTGGCATGTCTAATGAACAATTTAGTTTACTACGAGACTATATAAACCTACTTCAAGAAAAACACGAGAACTTAAATAGAAAAATTAATCTCAATACAAATATTTTGCAACGCACAGATAAAATTTTGAGAATAAAAATACAGCGGCTTGAACAAGAAGTAGAAAGGCTCAAAAGCTAACTTTTGGTCAATAAGCCTAGGTTAACTGCCGCAAGCTGGCACTATAGTAATCCTAGATAAACTGATTACCCGATGCCCAACGCAACAGTTAAAACTTAGGCTAAACTAGCTGATCGCGCTGTAAAAGGTTAATGCTTTGCTTTAAAGTCTAAGAAGTTGTTAATTTAAGAGGTAGACAGGCAGAAAAATGATGGACGACCCGATCCTCTTTTGGTCTAGTTGCCTGCTGTGGTTGATCGTGGTGGGGTTAGTTTTCGGTGTTGTTAATTCTGATGCTTACCTAGAGTCAAAAACTGGTCTCAAGTGTGACTCTTTATTGCAAGAGCGCCTGCAACAATTAAGCATCGCTGACTGGAAGACTTTACGCCAAAAATCTGGCTTAACTACCCGGCAAGTAATGCAAGTACGCCGTGGTAAGATTGAACAATTACCGCTTCACCAATTGCAAATGCTGGCAGTGGCTTTGAATTGGAGTATAGAAGATTTAACCTACAAATTAGGTATCTTGTCAAGCCCAGAAGAAACGTCTTCTGTAAATCCTGAGGTAACTCCTGAGTCTCTAGAAATTGAGCAATTGCACCAACAATGTCAGCAACTGCAACAGGAATTGCAGCAGCTAAAAACTCAGGAGCGGCACTCTACTTTTTCTCAATTGCAAACATTACTAACAAATTATCCCACTCTGCGCCGCATAGTCGAAGTCAAACCAGATTTGCCTGCCAAGAATCTGTTGCCGATGTTGACGCCATTAGAAAATTTGCTCAACAATTGGGGTTATCAATCAATTGGTTCTGCTTGGCAGCAGGTAAGTTATAGCCCCCAATTGCATCAGCCGGATACCGTTGATATTCAGCCAGGGGAGTTAGTTTACATCCGTCTAGTGGGATATCAGGATGGAGAACGCATTCTTTGTCCTGCCAAAGTCAGTCGCACCCTACCGGGGGGGAAGAAAGATGGGGTGGCAGAATCAGGGAATGAATAAAGGACAAGGGGGATGAGGGGGACGAGGGGGACGAGGAATTGCTAAAAATCTTTAATCGCCAGGTTTGGAGAGCAACTTGTTATCAAGTTTTCTCGACTTTCTACTGTTGACTCTCGGCACAAGTTAAGATGGCTGTTGATTGTTCGTCAGGCTTTAAATTGCCAAGATAAATGCCTAAAGATCGAGCCGTCTGCACTACAAAACCCTTGGGATCCACAGACACCGGACTTTTGGCAATTACCTCATTTAAGGGAACGCTCACTACCTGCCCATTTTGCCAAGCAACCATCTGAGAGTAATTTTCTTGAGCAATTAAATCCACTGCTGCTTTACCAAAAACTGTCGCCATAAAGCGGTCTAAAGCAGAGGGAAGTCCTCCCCGCTGTACGTGACCCAGTACAGTGACGCGCACCTCTACCTCAGAGCCAACAAAGTTAGTAATTTGATCAGCAATATATTCACCAATACCCCGTAGGCGCACCTGACCGCAGGAATCAGTGTAATATCTGGATTCTCCATTTAAGGTTTTGGCACCTTCTGCCACGACGACAATCGCAAACTTGCGTTTCCATTTATCTCGCAATTCGCTAATTTTGTGACAAACTTGGTCAATCGAGTAAGGAATTTCGGGAATTAGAATCACATCTGCCCCACCGACAATTCCTGAGTGAAGGGCTAAATGTCCCGCTTCCCTTCCCATTACCTCCACCACCATCACTCGGTCATGACTAGCAGCGGTGAAGGTGAGGCGATACAGGGCATCGGCAATAGTATTGATCGCAGTATCAAAACCTACTGATAGTGTCGTTAAGGCAACGTCATTATCAATTGTTTTGGGTACGGCAACAAGCTTCCATGAGCCTCGTTGAGCCAACTGGTGGAGAAGACTCAGGCTACCGTCTCCTCCGACAGCAATCAGGGCATCTAGACCTAATTCTTGATAACCACTAATAATTTCCTCCGCTTGAGCAAGAGTATCCCCTTTATTCATCGCTCCGAGGATGGTTCCACCCGTACTCAGTAGGGGATCGATACCGTGCAAATCTAGCCCATGTACATTTAAGACCATGGTACGGCGCTGGAGCAGCCCTTGGGTTGCATAGGGAATACCCAGAACTTCCCAGTTATAAGTAAGGGTTGCATGACTGACGACGGCACGAATCACAGTATTGAGACCAGGGCAATCTCCGCCACTAGTGAGGATGCCAAGCCGTTTTTGCTTTCCCATAAATCTACGTCCGTAAGTGTGCCATTGCGGTTGTTTAGATTGCGGTGGGACGGTCTTTGATGCTTGCTGTGTTGCTCTCCAGTGGGTATCTTGGGAGACAAACAGATATCTAGAAGCTGAATTGAGGAACTTAGCAGGTCTATTTAGTACTAGCTTGTAGTAATATAAGCCAGTTTACTCTACCTGAGTTTGAGCCTTAATTAATTTAAATAGATGGGAGAAAGTTTTGCTCAAACGATGCCAGCTTACGCTAGAGAATCTCCAACTACTGAGAAAGAAAATGGAATTGGTCTGGTTTCGAGGCAATGTAAGAGTTTGAAACAGGTCTATTTCTGCCAAGTTTGTGGTGATTTATGGAGATTTACTGTACCCGCCCTACCTGCCGAAACCCTGTCAACTCCCTTCCCCATCTAGATGACAAGGCAACACTCAAGATTGTGCAGCAAGAGTATTGCCGCGCTTGTGGAATGCCGTTGATTTTAAATAGTAATTATCTGCCTACCCAGCCGTTAGCCCGTGGAGCCTTGGGAGCTACCTTTCTGGCATTAGACCGCACTAGTGAGAGTAGGAGGCTGGTTGTGGTCAAACAATTACGCCCCAGAGCAGAACTTACTCCACCCCAAATGGCAACAGCCAACAGGCTATTTAAGCGCGAGGCACAGGTTCTGGCGCAACTAGGTGAAAACCACCCCCAGATTCCCACTCTCTACGCTTATTTCGAGTTGTTAGTTCCTGAGGGCAAATCAAATCATCAGCAAGAATTTTTTTACTTGGTACAGCAATATATCAATGGTCAGGATTTGAATATGGAGTTGGCTTCCCTAGGACGCTTCACGGAAGTCAAGGTGGTGGAAGTTCTGCAACAAATCCTCCCAGTGCTACAGTTTGTCCATGAGCGTGGTGCTATTCATCGGGACATTAAGCCGGCTAATATTGTGCGCCAGAAAAATACTGTTCCTGAAACTGATGTTCTGTCCACTGGTGTGCCTCCAGCAGGCAATAATGGTAGGCTCTATTTGATCGATTTTGGAGCGGTCAAGCAGGTGATTCAAGGAGGAACACAAGCTTTAACAGGCGCTGCCAGGTCACCTCTAACCATAGTTGGCACGCCAGGATTTGCGCCACAGGAGCAGATCTCTGTTGGTGCGGTTTCTCCATCCGCAGACCTCTATTCTTTAGCAGTTACCTGCCTCTGCTTGCTCACTGGTCAAGCCGAACCAAACAGTCTTTACGATGCAGACAACAATGCTTGGGACTGGAGAAGCCATGTAGAAGTCAGCGATGAGCTTGCCGCAGTTTTAGATCGCATGCTTTTACCCAAGCCGAGTGCTCGCTTTCGGTCTGCTGATGGGGTGATTGCTCATCTTTTTGGGGATACCAAAACCCAGCCAAGCTTAACATATTCACCAGATAATAGCACCCCAGAGATGGCTCACGGTCAAGAACTGGTCACACTCATGTCGGCAGCAGAACCAGAGAGCAGTAGTAAGGAGACTGGCAACAATGTCAGGAGACATCAAGTTGACCAATTACTATCACAACTATGGAGCCTAGAAATATGGCGTCAGGCAGTACTCAAAGGAGCTTTTGCTTACTTATTAGCCATCACCATTATCAGTTTTTTAGGCACTTTTTGGATTAGCACTGGATTTTGGCTGCTAATTTTCGGTGCTTCGGTTTTCGCCCAATATCGACCATTAGTGGAGAAGGTTTATTTCTTTACAATCACTGTTACTCCTACTCTATTAGTTTCTCTCTTCTTTCCTTATTTGCTCAAAATAAATTTGTTGCAGTCGGGGATGCTAGGATTATTGGTCATCTTGTTAATGACTTGTGTTTCTGGATTGTTGGTGTTTATTTTAATGGCTTTGTCTCAACTAATTTACAGGTTAATTTCCGCTTTTTTTGATTACTAATAAATTTTTATTTATCAGGTTAATAGCCATGCGAAAGCACAGAGAAATTATATTGCTTTTTACTTCAATTTTTATGGCAAGTTTGCTGGTAACCGGAGTTTTATGGCTAGTAGGAAGATTTATGCCATTAGTGGAAACTACTGAGAAAACTGCCGAAAAAAAATCCGAGCAATTCTGGGCAAATAAATCTACTATTCCCATGTCTGAGCGTATTAGTTCTGGCAATAAAATTCTGTTAAAAAATGAGAATGGTAGTAATGAAGCTCAGGGATTTATTGCCGCCAAACAGAGTGGAGTAGAAGCAATAGCAGCGGGAAACTATGAGCAAGCTGCTAAGTATTTTGCAGAGGCTCTACGACAGTACAGCAATGCACCTGAGACCCTAATTTATTTTAATAACGCTCGCATTGGTTCAAGACAAGCTTACACCATTGCCGTAGTAGCACCAACAGCGACTGAACCCCATTCAGCTTCGGAGATTTTACGCGGCGTTGCTCAAACCCAAAATGAAGTGAATCAAGCTGGTGGGATTAATGGCGTACCCCTTAAAGTTGTCATTGCTAACGATGATGATCAGCCAGAAATTGCCCAACAAATTGCTGTGGAGCTGGTGAAAAATCCTGATATTTTAGGTGTAGTAGGTCACGATACCAGTACTGCTACCTTGGCTGCGATACCTGTTTATGATGCGGGAAAGTTACCAGTAATTTCTGGTACTAGTGTCTCTATTAAACCCAATGACTTTAGCCACTACTTTTTCCGTACTGTTCCTACTACTTATGTCGGCGGAAGAGCTTTAGCTGATTACATGCTAACCAAGCTAAAGTTACAAAACGCAGCAGTGTTTTTCGATGCTCGGAGTGCCATTAGCCAGTCCCTCAAATCTGAATTTGTTGCAGCGGTTTCTTTAGGAGGAGGACAAGTTGTCGCCGAATTTGACATGTCTGACCCCAGTTTAAGACCTGCCAAGAGCATTGAACAGGCAATTGATCGCGGAGCCAAGGTATTAATGTTAACTCCCGATTACGATTCTTTCGATAAAGCTTTGCAGGTGTTGACGGTCAACCGAAAAAGATTATTTGTACTCGGTGATATGGGCAAAATGTATGATATCAAAACTTTGGAAGTAGGTGGCTCAGCAGCAGTCGATATGGTTATGGCCGTTCCTTGGCATATTGACGGTAGTGCAGCTTCCGAATTTACCCGTCGGTCGAGAAAGCTTTGGAATGCAGATGTAGGTTGGGTTACAGCGATGGTCTATGACGCAACGCAAGCAATGACCGCAGCTCTAAAACGCAGTCAGACGCGCCAGGGGATCCAGCAGGCGCTCTCTGCACCAGATTTTGTTGCCACTGGAGCCTCTGGTTCAATTCGCTTTTTGCCATCAGGCTTACGCAATAGCCCAGTTCAACTAGTCAAGGTTAGTGCGCGTCAACCCTCTCGTTCTGGTACTGGCTATGATTTTGTGCCAATGCCTTCGGAAAGTAAGCCATCTACTAAAGAGGAATTGCCTGTCACTGAGGAGAAGACGCCTACTAGCGAAGATAAATCAACCGCTGGTGACGAGAAAGCAGGTATCACTGAACAAAAAGCGCCTACTACCGAAGAAAAGGCAGGTGTCACTGAGCAAAAAGCGCCTACTAACGAAGAAAAAGCAACCAGCACTGAAGAGAAAGCAAGTATCACTGAACAAAAAGCGCCTACTAGCGAAGAGAAAGCACCCGTCACTGAAGAGAAGATACCTCAAAATGAACAATAAGGCAACAGTCGGTAGTGCTACAGGGGTCGGCAATTAGCTTTTCTCTGCTTTGCTGGCTAGGTTTTTTCCGCATTTTTTCCACAAAAAGAATAACTATAAGTCCTGAAGAAATATTACGGTTTGATTGACATAGTTGACATCTCGATGAGGCTTTTGATTTACTCTTAATGAAACTACAAAAAAAGCTGTTAAGTTACCTACTGAATAAGAAATATTGGTAGGTTAATTCAGTTAAGTAGTTTTCCAGATTTATCAGAAAGCAAATTTTGAGGATGCCTCATGAAAAACTTATTTCACAAGCTCTCCATTGCTACCGCTAGCGCGGCCTTGGCTGCTACAGGAACCATAACCTATACAATCCCCGCATCTGCCTCTGTAGGAACTGCTCACAGCAACACTTATTCTAGTGTTGTGAAAGGTACAGTAGAAACCGCAGGATATTATAAGACCTGCTATTGCCCACAACAGAACCTCTACTATCCTTGTTAGGAGCTAAAATCGAGCTTTGTCCTTAAGGGTTTTCAGCTACTTGCAGAACAACCTTTAGGTAACGTCTCAGTAGCACACATCTCTGATCTCAAAATATTTAACTCGGTGAGTTTTTATCTTAACTTCACCGAGTTTTTAAATTCATCTAAGCAAGTGCATGCTCAACTATACGTTTGCAGCATGAAAATTTGAACTCCAAAAGTTGACTAATTAGTAATTAGCGTTTGAGATTATTAAGGATACCAGGCCAGTTCTGGTTGGCTCTGGCAATATTACCAGGAATGTCTTTCTCCCAGGTACTTTGCACGCCTTTGGTAGCATTAAGATAGAGTTTATCGTTGACGATTGTCCAGGCATTGGGGTCAGTACCAGCAGTGTAGTTTTGACTTACTGCCCATGCACAAAAGCCGCCATATTGAGGTGCGTATTTTTCAGGATTACTAGCAAACAAATCGCGATTTTGAGTACTGGAAAATTGCCAGGTAATATTTGCCCACTGGTAAGTATATTGAGGCTTTCCTTGAACAGGTTTACCTTGCTGAAAGTAGGCAACTGGATCAGTTCCCCTAATAGCTATTCCACCTTCTTCATAAAAAACTCCCTGATTACCAGCTTCGGGATTGGCAGCAGTAGTATTAGCTTTAGTGTTACTCTCGTTACTAGCAGCAGTAGGACTAGCTTGAGTTTTATTCTCTTGGTTAGGAATAGTAGAACTTGCTTGCTCAGTATTCTCAGTAGTGGGATTTGTTGTTTGAGTACTAGATTGAGTACAGCCAGCAGTCAGTGCTAGACTGAGAAGTGAGGCGGTAGTCAAGGTAGCGAAGTAGTTTACTTTCATGAAATTGAGTTTTTAAATTTTCCATTCAACTTAATAAATTATACGAATAGATAATTTAAACTTCGATTAAAAGTAAAAAAAAATAAAATGTCCTGTTATCATGCTGATTGCTGAGCAAAGTGTTCGCAAAACTTTCCCATTAGACATCTCCAGAAAAGCAAAAGCACCTCCCTGAAGGTTTCTAGCCCTTAAACTGACAGGGAAAGATTCAGCTCTATTCAACGGCTAATCAGCATTAGAAACATTTGTTGTTAGTTTAGAGTGCCAACTATGAAGGTTAACAAGTTCATTTATTTTTAGGTATGGAGGAATTTTCCTGCTGGAAAAGTTAAGCGGCCGATTCTCAATCTTACTAAACCACAAATTGTGAGTATGACCGATTCATACTTCTTTAGGCATCTCCAGAAAGCTAAGAGTGTCTCCCTGACTTACTTTGAAGCCTTAAACTAACTTCCACAGATTTAGCTCGATTCAACGGCTCCATAAGCATCAGGGGCTTTTGTTGTTAATTTAACTGCCAAACTATCAAGGTTAATAATCTCATTTCTCTTTGAGTATTCAGGGGTTTTCACTGCCGAGAAAACTAACCGCTCAATTCTCAGTCTTACTAAACCACAAATGGTTAGGATAACTGACTCATATTTACTGGCTTCCAGACGAAATCTTTCTTGTGCTATTTTAAATATCTTGATTAAACGAATCACGTGTTCTACAAAAGTGCGGTTAGAAGATAGCTTTTTATTGGCTTCTTTTTGCTGTGAGGTTAGTTCTCCATTTTTCGGTTTTTTCTGAGGAGTGCGAATTTGAAGTTCTCCTAGATAGGCTTGATCAGCACTAAATAGTTGATTTTTATCAAATTGTTTCAGACGTTCCCGCATCAGACTTATGTCACTTTTGGTTCCTGGTTTTCCTGCTACTACATCGATAATATCTTTACCTTTGGGCAAGACAATAAACTGATTTTTAAAAGTGTGATTTTTCTTCTTACCTGAGTAGAATGATTTTTGCTCTTGATAGTCTGATGGTCTTTCCCTCTCTTGCTCGGTGCTGTCTATTATTAACTCGTAATCTGCCAAAATCTCAAGGATTTCCTCTTCTTCTTCGCACTTTTTTACTTGTTCTAGTAAGCTAGCAGGCAGGGACTTTCGCAACAAAGATTGCCAATAATTAAAAATGTTATTGGCTGTAGATTCACTTACTTGAAACAATAGACCCAGAATCTGAAAGCTAAGATGATGACGTAACTAGATTAAAGTTAAGATGATTTGTTTTTCAGGAGCAAGAAGAGAACTCTTGCCACCGCCAGCGCTAATCAGCCGAGTTTTCTTTTTTCAATTTCTGCCTGTCTCTGTTCGTGTAAAAGTTTAGCTTGCTCAATTAGTTGAATTAATTGCTCATAGCTAATTCCTAACAAACGCTTGGTTTCTTGATGATTACGTTACAAGTATTCCCAGCTATAGCTCACAGCTTCTGCATCCTAAACCTCAATCATTTATTTCTTAACTATCTCACAATTTATATTTTGGAGATGTCTATTGGGTCATAATGTTCGCGGTATCCGTCGTCGCCAACTTGCTATCCTTAAGGACGCATTACCTTATCTCGCTACACCCCTAGGATTACTTGCTAGAGAGTTACGACGCGAAAACTGCCAAGCAATTTTATGCCAGGAGTATGAATACGCTCGCTTCGACACTTGCATGTTGTTAGTGGGACTTAGACAGATTTCAAGCCCAAACAAAGCCCAAAGCAGCTTTGTGAGCAAAGAATACGTCCCGATTGTGGTTCAACCACTCCATAAAACGAAAAGACATCGCTGTCCGAAACGCCTCTAATGCTTCAGTAAAGGTGTTTAAAGGTTTCGATGCCCAACGCCGTCTTAATCCTCCGGTTAAAGTGTGCCATAAAATAAATGTATAGGCACAAAACACAAGCATGAAATGTCTTATCAGGCTTCTATAATCTCTGACTTGATATTCAGATAAACCCAACCAGCCTTTGGCTTCCCGATAGAAAACTTCTACCCAATTTCTTTGAGAGTAGGTAGTTACTATCCAATCGGCTGTGGCTTTTGTTGATTCAACATTGGTAATAAAATAGTCAACATCACTAGCTTGGTCGAAGGTTGAGGCATTCATGACGATAGCAATTGTTCTCTTTCCTTCAAGCTGTGAGAGTTCAACTTCTACAGGAGCCACCCAAACGGTTTTCAGTTTATCTAGATTGATTTGAACAGGGGTAAAATCTTTTGGCGACAAGGATTCGGCTAACTTATCTAGGCGAATCTCTTCTCGTTGACTTATCCCTATTTCAATTATCACCTTACGGTTTTTGGCTAATCCTCCTATATACTTGAGTTTCCTTTTTTCCAGTTCCAGCAAAAACGTTGTGTTATTTCCATACCCAGCATCAATTAATACGATACCCGGTCGATATCCTCTGTTCATGCTGCGGTCAATTAATGCTAAGCCTAACTCCGGCTTTTTCTGGAATTCAATATCTTTTTTCCTTCAGCTAAAGAACTAGCGTGTTGAGATAACTCTATATCTAACGGTAGGCTTTTTTCCCATCATATAGATGAGTTGTTACCACTACTATTCCGTTGTCTGTCTTCCCGATTTCTCCAATGTACTGTCGTCCTACTCCCGCCGTGAAATTGCCACTTTTCCTATGTCCTGAGTCATCTACAATTAACGTGAATCCTCTACTTATTCGGGTTGGGCTACACTGATTCATCACCAGTAGACGCCGCTCATTTACCTGTTGAGCATTCCAGGGGGCTTCCGTTAAAGATGTAATCGGTGGTAAGTCACTCCCACCGCGTTATCCGCCATTTGAGACAGGTTTTTTCCTTCACTTTCCCCTAATAATCCCCCAATATAGTTCCTAAACTCCCTTTTTTGCGCTTGATGTCTCCAGACATCATCAAAGCGTTTGCACCATCTATCGAAGCAAGGAGGCATGGCGGCGGGGGTTGTCTCTTTCCTGTCTTACACTCTAATGTCAAATGGCTGCCATGCCTAAATTATACCTTTATTAACTCTTTATTTTCGTTTAAGTCCCGTTAGGACAGTTAATGCGCTTGCCCGTATTTGCAACCTTTCAAGGTGGTGATTTCCAGTTAAGCCGCTGGGAACGTCCTTTACGTCCTCTATCAATGCGAGCTTGTGCAGGTTTAATCGTCGCTACTCAAACCGAGGCTCAGCGAGTGCAGAAACGCTATGGCCTACATCCTAGCAAATTGGCAGGGATTTTTAATCCCATGGATGTAGCAAACTGGCGTGCCATGGATCGCAGCGAAGCACGGGCGGAACTTAAGATTCCCCTTGAGGCTCAGGTGGTAGTATGCCACGGACGCATTGAGATACAGCGTAAGGGATTGGATATCTTAACCGATGCTTGGCAGCAGATATGCCGTAGTCGCCCTGACAAAGAGTTGCGCCTATTGCTGGTGGGGACAGGTAGCGATGCGGATAAATTGCGCGATCGCATCGATCAAATGCAACTGCCTGGTGTAATCTGGGTCAATGAATACGTGCGCGATCGCACTGCTATTCGCCGTTACCTGTCTGCGGCTGATGTGTATACTCTTTCATCGCGTCATGAAGGCTTTCCCGTCGCGCCAATTGAGGCAATGGCTTGTAGCTTACCAGTAGTCGCGGCAGATGCACCCGGAATTCCTGATATTCTAGACAAAGGTGAGGCTTCTGGTGGCTTAGTAGTACCCCGTGGCGATGCTCAGGCACTAGCAGAGGCACTAGGGCGCGTTCTCGATAACCCTACTTGGAGTCGAGAGTTAGGTAAGCTGGCTCGAAGTCGTGCCGAGGAGGGCTTTTCCCTAGAAGCAATTGGCAAGCAATTGCACGGCTTTTTGTTGAGAGCATAAATTTTATAGCAGTTGGCAGATCAGTTAAGGCATCAATTACTTCTTGGCCATTTACCAATCCATTCACCACCCCGGAACCGCCATCGAGGAAACAACAGTCGCATGATTATCCAAGAAGAAAGGTAAACAGCAACCCAAACCAGACTGTAGTGCAGCGCAAATGAAGTCAAGTCGAAATCTGTTCTAGGGATGTGGGGTAAACCAAATAATTTGATCAGCGCGGCGAGAAATACCCCCTCAGCGATCGCAGCAAACAATTGCAAAACTCCTGGCCAATCATGATCCCAGAGGAACTTCTGGAGAAAATTATACAGCACATCCCAGCCCAATCCTAGAAGACCGACGTAGAGCAAAACCCAAAAATATACCAGATTGTCTTTAACTCCCCAATAACCCAAGTAAAAAGGTAAAGTAGCCAGAGAGCCAACTGTAGCCAACAAGAAGATCCGAGTTTGCCAACGTCCAAATAGTTTCGGTGTCATGGTGCTAAATTAGTTGCCCATTTGAGCCACTGACAGAGAGAGCGCAAACCTTCAAGATATCGCACTCTTGAGGCTCTCAGGCGCGCCAAACTCTCGACCGAACGGTGAGCACAGTACTGTAGACCCAAAAAAGTATCCACTGGCGCATAGGGGCCACCTAAGGTGATAATACCTGCGGCATAAATGCGACCAGGATGATTGCGCATTTCCCGCATCTCAAAATCATTGGCTACCTGTAGCCGACCAAAAGGGTTGAGGGGCAGACTATAGTGAGTAACTAAATCATCTAGCAGGGGATTATATTTTGGTTTGGCTTCTAGTCCTGTAGAGTCGATGATGAAAGCTGCCTGTATTTTTTCTAGACCTTGGTAATTACCACTTTTAATACAGGCTACTACCTTATTCTCCCCTTTGGATTTAACTGTTTCTACTGTGCCAAATTTAATCGTATACCATCCCTCTTGCATCCCTTGATGAACGATTTGACGCCATTTTTGGCGGTTGGCTGTGGTTGTACCTCCCCAATCTGTGAGCAGTTCGCGCCGATGGGCCGGATCCGCCGCTTCTAAGATTGCCCGCATATCACCACCCCAAGTACCCTTAGGCCAGTTGTAAGGTTGAAATTCCCACTGATTTTCTACATGGCGTTGAGCTAAACCAAATCTATTACCTTGGGGTTTAGGCGATCGCATTAAATGGATAATCTTAATTTGGCACTCTTGGTGGCGCAGTTCGTAAAGCCTTTGAATAATCCGCGAGGCGACAATACCCCGACCGCGAACAATCACTGTACCGCCCTGCTGAGCTAGACTTTGATAAACATGCTCGTGGTTTTCATAGGCATTAACCACAGATTTAAAATCTCCGGTTTTAGCGCGGTAATCCTGCAAATCTGGCAAGAATCTCACAGCCGGATAACCTGTAGCAATGTGAACATACTCTGCTAACAAAAATCTATGTTCACGCTGCTCTTCTCTAGGTACAGAATAGGCAATCACATAACGGCCATCTTCGGTTTTGCGAATGCTGCGCACACGACCATAAACCAGCATCTTATCCCAACCAATACGTCTGGTCTCTCTATCCAGAGAGGCAAAAACATCCGCCGAACGGGGAGTATAAGTATCGGCAAATACTGGTTCAGCAAACACCTGCCACAAGCATTTTAAGGCAGCACCAAATCGACCCAAGAGCAGCTCTCGAACCGCTTCCCGCAAAGCGTAACCCGGCCAACCCCAAATATTATCTGGACAGGAGTCAGAACCGGAGCGGAGCCTTTCATGATCAGGTATTTGAGAATTTTGGCAAAGGCGCTGATAACGCCCGTAAGGCTGTTTTTCAACACTCAAAATTACAATTTGCCCAGGCTTGACCCCATAAATTCTCAGGGTATCTACCCAAGCAAAACTTCCCATCCCACCACCAATAGCTACATAATTGGTTTCCTCAACTGCCTTACCCGTAGCCTGAAGCGCTTCTATTGATACTTGCTCTGCGGCAAAAATATCTGGTGGAGGAAAGACTTCTTGGGGAGTAGTCGCTGCTAAGGGTTCGGTAATTTGGGGTTCGAGGAGGTCAGTATCTGGGTTGAAAAAAATCGTTGATGCTGAATTAGTTTGTTCTTGTTCTTCAGTGGCTGTGGTTTCAGTTTCTTCTAAAGAGTCTTCAGCATTGTCTGTGGGAGTATCAGCTACTTCCTCTTCCTCTTCTGGTGCTGGGCAAGAAGTCGCTTCTGGGACTGGCTGACTGGGAAGTTCGCTAGCTGCTTCTGGTGCTGGGTAATCGGGTAACTGGGTAGCGGGGCCAGATTCTGCAACTGTTGAGTCTAGCTCAGCCGTTTCTTCCCCCCCAATCTTCGTATCTCCGTTTTCCTGTAGCGGAGGTTCCTCAACGCCTTCGGTTTCCTCCGGGTCAATAATAATTGTTGAATTGGCGCTGCTGGTTTCTGCTGCTAGCTGAGAGTCAACCTGGGCCAATAAAGTGGCGGTAATATTGTAGGGACCAATTTGTAAAGTGTCCCCATTACCTAGGGAGCGGCGCGAGTGATAAAAATGCTCGCCGTTAAGTAAACTACCATGACTGCTACAGTCTTCGATGAATAGTTGTTCATCTTCTAAGATAATCAGAACATGCCAACGAGAAACTTGCTCACTCCGAAAGACTGCATGGTGAACTTGTTGACTATTGAGGTTGCTTGGCATCTCACTAAGTTCCCTACCCAGAGCGACTGGAAGACGAAAAGCCAACTGCCTCTCTTCTCCGGTAACTGGCTCTTCCCAACGGAGTTGAACTTGCATAAACTCGGCAAATCCCAGTTTTCTACGATGTTTCAGGCATAGACAATATTACCGTTTGACCGGATTGTAAAGCGACGCCGCAGTAAGGACAGGTACTCTCTAAGTAGTTGTAAGGTAAGACATGTTCGTTAATACATTTAATGCCGTAGACTTGCTGCTCTAGGAGTTGCTCTAACTGCTTAGGCATTTCAATTGCTTGTACACTCAGAGCCATCTTGCCTAACTTAATCTGGTTGCCTGCTTTAAGGGGTACTTCTTGGTGAATGATTTTTTGGCAATCAACCATCACCGGATTGGGCTTTTGGGGCGGCAGGCGATCTCTGGTAAGATTGCGCAGATAGAAGCAGTTGGTGCGAGGGCCGAAGAAAATCTCTACATGTAAACCAGATACGGTTCTTTCTATCTCTGAATCTCTATGTTTCAAGACTAGATCACAGTGCGCGTGATCTCGACCAATGCGAATGGGAAATTTCGGTACTTGTTCTGAAGAAATCGTCTGCGAAATTGTGCGATCGCCTTGTGACCATTCCAGCGTCAATCTGTACATAAGTTTGTCAAAAATTTAGTAACGAATGACACTCATTGCTAATTTATATTAATATCAACTAATTTTATGACAAATGCCGCCGATGAAACGCTATTAAAAAGGTTGGTATTCGATCGTGAAGTAAATACCTTGTTCTTGTAAGCTATCTCCCCTAGAATCTAGGTTGACTAAGGGTATACCCCAATCAATTCGAGCAGTAAACTTATTAGCTACTGGCAATCTTAAACCCAGTCCTAGAGATGAGACAGAATGGGTTTCCATCTCCCTGCTAGAGTCAGAACTATTCCACACAGTACCAAAGTCAACAAAGGGAACCAATTGCACTACAGTCTGCAATTGGGGGATGCGGAGGATGGGGACACGCAGTTCCGCTGAAACCAAAAAGCCATTATCTGCTTGTAAGGCGCTTTGACGATAACCCCGGACACTAGATTGTCCGCCAAGGCTAAATTGTTCTAGGGAGACTAAAGATTGATCAGCTAGCTGCATTTCCGACTTTAATACCAAAATTGTATCTGGTGCTAAGAGGCGCAGATACTCAGCTTTACCGTGCCAGGTCAAAAATCGACTATCGGGGGCATCATCATTAATTGTGGCAGCAAAAGCACCGAGTCCTAAACTAAATTGCGATCGCAAAGCTAAGACTTGCCGATTACTGCGTTTGGTATATTCCTGAAAAAAGCGGAGGGCGGAAATTTTGAGCTCGCCGTCTCTATTCGCCCCTTCATACAGAGGAAAGGGCCCAATATTATTAAAGCCGATGATGGTTTGCGCTTCTTCACGAGAAGCCGTTAAGCCCAAAACAAATTCTTCTGTGGCAGTTTTGCGGAGGGGTTGACGGTAGGTTAGTTGATATTGCCGCGATTTTGATTCAATATCGAGAATATCCAGGGGTTTTTCCAGGATGTTACTGTTAGCGCGACCATGGGAGAGACTAAGAGTAGCGTTAAGAGAATTAAGTGGGACGGCGTAGCTGATGGTATCTAGGGCTTTGCTACCTTCTGATTGGCTATAGGATACACTGAGGCGATCGCCAAATCCTAAAAGATTGCCATGGGTAAGTTGAAACTGACGGCGAATCGTACCCACACTGGTGGAACCCTGGTTACTGGTACTCACTAAGGCGGAAAAAGCGTCAGCTTCTTTTATGTTAACTCTCAACACACTCAAGTCAGCACTTGACCCTGCTCCCCACTCAACTGATAAATTGGCGATTAAGGGGTCAAGTTGCAGTACATTGAGAGCGTTAAGCAACCTTTCTTCTTCCAGGGGGGTTTCTCTGGCAACAGCAAGTCTGCTGCGAATATATTTCGGTGTTAGTCGCCTGGTGCCAGTGACTTCAATCGCCTCGATTTTTCTTAACCTCCTGGGTAAGGCTACGGCAGTTTCTGCTACGGAGGGGACGGTGGATGCTTCTCCATTCAGGATGTTCTCTTGTCTGGTTATTTCTGTTTTTTCTTCTTCCTGTTCCGCTTTAGAGTTGGCTTCTCTTGCTATTTCTTGTCCAGTTGCGTAACTCTGATCAGAAAGCTTAAAATGAAAACTGCTATCTACAAAATAGTAAGTATTGTCTTCTGCTGTATTAGCTGGCAACCAAACCCTATTTTCCTTAAAGACAGTATCACTAGTAGACTCAGCGAAGCTAGCAATATCTAAATCTAATTCTTGAGTTTCCTCTAGTAGCTGATCCCCAGAGGAGGCAGTATAGTTTTCGGTTCTCCCAGTTTGATCAAGCATCAGTTGCGCCTTGACGCCAGCCATCGGCCAAAGTGCCAACACAACTGAATTAATCAACAAGAGGCGATAGAAATTCATAATTCATCTTGAACTCCTAACTAACTGAGTTCCCACCGCCGCACCCACCCACTGTTGCACGTCCACCATCACTAGCTGCTCTGACACAGGTAATTAAAAAAGCCACGGTATACACTGAGAGCCTTTAATCTCTAGAGTCTGAAAGCTTAAAGTTTGTCTCCTCTAGGTTGGTGGATAGTTTGTGATTCTCACTCTAGACCTGAAAAATCAAACAAATACTAACAGTACTATTTTTTGCATCTTTTTTTATGCTTTTCTCTAGCTATATTCTCTAATATTTTTAATATTGTCTAGTAGACAAATAGTACTACTAAATGATTTGTGAAATATTGATAGTTGTCTGAATTAGCTGATATCTTGATCTGTTGATTAATTAGGAATAAAAAAGTTTCACAAAACTTTTTTTCTCAACTAAAAATAAGAATCTTTCCACCTAACCAATAATATTTTTTCACTCCTCTGAAGGATCAACTAGACGAGAACAGGCACTCTCAGACGGAGCAACTGACAATGGCAAGCGAATCGTGAAAGTGCTACCTTTGCCTAACTCACTAGCCAGGGTTAAGCTACCTTGGTGCGCCTTAACGATTGCCTGAGCAATGGCTAAACCCAATCCAGCGCCACCTGTATGGCGAGAGCGATCGCTATTGACTCGATAGAAGCGCTCAAAAATCTTGGCCTGTTCACTTGGCGCAATGCCAATGCCAGTATCTTGGATACTTACCAAAGCCTGAGAGTCGCCGTAGTCTAAGATTACACGCACATCCCCGACCGCAGCAGTATATTGGATAGCATTAATGATTAAATTAGAAATCAGGCGGTAAAGCTGCTCTTGATCACCGAGTACATAGAGTGGTTGATGCACCCTCAACTCGGAAGTAAACGTTATTTTGGCAGAAACTGCCAACGCGGCTAATTCCTCAACTAAGTCACTAACCAGATCATTGAGACAACACAGTGTGCTGCGCATCGATAAAGCTTGTCGCTCTAGACGAGCTAGCAACAGTAAATCAGCAACTAATTGTGTAAGTCGTCGATTCTGACGCTCAATCGTTTTGAAGATATCCCGCGCCTCTAACTCAGACAAATGAGAGAGGCGTAAGGCTGATTCAAGCGTCGCCTGTGTCGCCGCTAAAGGTGTCCGCAATTCATGGGCAGCATCTGCGGTAAATTGTTGGATTTGTCGATAAGATTGGTAGATTGGTTGCATAGCTAACCGGGTCAACCACCAACTAGAGACGGTAACTAAGCTCATTGCCACAGGTAATCCTAAAAACAAAATCCATCTAACATTAGTCAGATAGTTGTCGAAGTCTTTAAGAGAACGTCCCACTTGCAAATATCCCCAAGGAAGATTGTCTTGGGTATGCAGTGACAAGGAAATTTGATCATAGCGATCGCCTTGAGTATCCTTGATCGTCTGCCATAATTGGTCTGTTGGTGTTACAGGTAAACCTTCTGGGATGATTCCCGCTACAGCAACCAGGTTTCCTGAAAGGTCGATTAAACGTACATAATAGTTACCTCGGTGGATAGCACCGAGAGTATGATGCTCCAGATTAGCTCCCTTGCTAATACAGCGTTCGTTACCTGGGCAAAGATCGGGCAAAACCCTCTTGACTCCAGGCTCCAGCCGTCCAGGTTGCTGGAGAATCTGCTCAATAATATCGTGTAAAGTACCAGCAACTGACTCGATTTCTCGGTCTATAGTTACCCAGTGAGCATGAGCGATCGCTTCATAAACTCCCAATCCACACAAGCCCAAAATCACACCCATCACGCCAGCATACCAGCTTGCCAATCGCCAGCGGGTCAGGTTAAACAGCTTATTTTGATTCATTTCTCAGATTGAGACGATAACCCATGCCATAGACAGTTTCAATCATCAAGCCAGTGCAGCCGGAAGATACGAGTTTGCGTCGCAATAAACGCATTTGAGCTGCCACCACATTACTCACAGGTTCGGCCCCCATTTCCCAAAGCCGATTCAAGAGCTGCTCACGAGTGATAATTTGGTTAGGATACTCCATAAAATACTCCAGTAACTGGAATTCTTTGGCTGTCAGAGGAATTACCTGCCTTTGGCTATTCGGGTTCTCCATGCAAATGCTGCCAGTGCTGTAGTCGAGGGTAAGGTTACCCAGCCGAAGTTGTTGAGGCTGTAGCTGGGGAGAACGGCGCTGTAAGGCTCTCAGCCGTGCTAGTAGTTCCGCCATGCCAAAGGGTTTGACTAAATAATCATCAGCCCCGGCATCTAATCCAGCCACTTTATCTTCCATGCGATCTTTGGCTGTGAGCATCAAAATCGGTAAGGGACTATTTTTAGCCCGCAAGCGTTGGCATAGTTCTAATCCAGAAAGTCCTGGTAGTAACCAATCGAAGATTGCTAGGGTGTATTGCGTCCACTGACTCTCTAAATATTCCCAGGCTTGAGTCCCATCGATAGCCCAGTCAACCACATATTTTTCCTGGTTTAAGGTTCGCTTGATGGCAGCACCTAAATCTGGCTCATCTTCAACTAGCAGAACTTTCATCAGGCTACTTCTGTATTTCCAGGAGACCCATCATACCTAAATCCTCGTGATCTAGAATATGGCAATGGTAGACGCTCTTACCAGTGAAATCCCGAAAGCGAACTCGCAGGCGAACTGTCTCACCAACTGGTACTAAAACTGTATCTTTCCACATTAGATAAGGTGTTGGCTGGTCATTGCGCCTGATTACTTGGAAAGGGTTAGTGTGTAGGTGGAAGGGGTGATCCATAACACCTGTATTGACAATTTCCCAGTCCTCAATTGTATCTAGCTTCACCTGAGTATCTACTCGCTGCGGGTCAAAGGCTTTACTGTTAATCTGAAAAACCATACCCTGCCTAGGAGCCATACCATGGTTGAGGGTGAAGCGTCTCACTGTTTGCGGCTCAGGCAATGCTTCTAGAGGAATCAGTTTTTCAGGTGACGGCAGAGGTTCGACTTGACCAGTATAGGTGAGTGTTGCCAAAGTCTGGGTGTTCGCTGTATTTGAGTTTCTCTGGCGGCCCATCATGCCACCTCTACCCATCATGCCACCTCTACCCATCATGCCCATATCACCACGGTTATAGGGCAGATTCAACAGTCGATATTGACCTGGTTGCCGTTCTCCACGCACCAGTACCTCCGCTCGTTCACCTGGAGTTAACAGTAATTCTGTCAGTTCCACTGGTTCAGATAAAGCACCGCCATCAGTGCTAATTAAATAAAAGGGGTGATCTTCCAGAGTCAGGCGGTAAAACCGAGAACTCGAAGCATTGAGCAGGCGTAGACGCAACAAGCCACCAGTGGGGATAGATAAGCTTGGGTTAACTTGGTCGTTGACTGTGACTAGCGAACCTTCCCGTCCCTGCATTTGTGACATGTGGTGTGGCGGCGTAACTCGCCCATCGGCACCCAAGGCAAAATCTTTGAGGAACAGAAACACTTCTTTCGCAGCGCGCAGTTCCGGTATTTTGTCTAACTCTCCCCTAATCACAAATATTCCACCCAAACCGCCAAAAACTTGCTCAGCTACTAAACCATGCCTGTGGGGATGGTAGTAGAATGTGCCTGCCGGATGGTCTTGGGGAATTGTAAATTCGTAAGTGAAAGTCTCGCCAGGGGGAATGTTGAGGAAGATATTGTCGGCATTGCCAGTCGGGGGGAGGTGCAAGCCATGATAATGGATATTTGTTGGCTCTGAGAGGTTATTGGTAAAACGGAGGCGTACGCTATCGCCCGGTTGAGCTTCAAGGGTAGGGCCAGGAATCTGTCCGTTATAGCTCAGCAGATAGGCTTGCTGACCCGCTAAACTAAGGGGAGTTGAGCGAGCGTCAAGGGAGACATCCAGAAGACCTCCGGTGCTGGTATGCTTATTAAGGCTGGAAGTCAAAATTTTCTGGGGCTGTGGCGTCTGAGCTGTGGCACATCTGCTGAGGAAGATACTAGCGGCAGTGGATGTACTCAGAGTCAAGAATTGTCGGCGGTTGATGTAGGGCATGGTGATCACTGCTAACGTCGATGAAAGGCGACTGGCGAGGGATCGAGGTAGCAAAACTTATGATTTGGGATTTTTGGCGCTTCCTTTCCCCTTGATACCCCTATTGTGTAACTCCTCTACTTAGTAGTACTTGCAGTATCTTCTACTTCTACAACTCCACGAAACATATTCATGCCACAATGAAAGGTGTAAGTTCCCGGCTGTTGTGGTGTAAATTCTAAGGGCGTTGTTTGATTAAGCAGCAAATCAACAGCTTTATGAAAGTCGGGTAACAACACTTTTTCTAGGCAACTACTGGGGTCTTTGCGAAAGAAATTGAGCCGCACAGGTTGACCACTCTTAACTACGATTCTATCCGGTTCATAGCCGCCATCAACAGTAATTTTTACTTCCTGAATCCCTTGATTAGCTTCAGCCTGCTGGGCTTGACTTTTACTGAGCAAAAACCACCAAAGTTCTAAACCAATTAATGCTAAACCACCTAGGGTAACGCCTACCTTCAGTGGTAAAGGTTGCTCAATGGGTCGAAATTCACTAGTTGGTGCTGCTGCTTGAGGTATTTGGGCTGTTGTCGTTTGGGCAATTCCTAGTAAAAGTCCTAAACTAATCAGGCTAGTAGTTATTTTTTGTTTATCTAACATTAGCTAAGTTCCTACTCAATTTACAAACGGGCTTGGGGTTGGAAATTGCGTAAACGTAGAGCATTAGTAACTACAGAAACTGAACTAAATGCCATCGCTGCACCAGCAATAATTGGGTTGAGTAACCAACCAAAGAAGGGGTAAAGAATGCCAGCAGCAATAGGAATCCCCGCACTGTTGTAAATAAAGGCAAAGAAAAGGTTTTGGCGAATATTTCTGATCGTGGCGTGACTTAGTTCAATGGCGGTGACAATACTGCGTAAGTCGCCAGAAATTAGAGTAATATCACTAGCAGCAATAGCAACATCGGTGCCTGTGCCAATGGCAATTCCCACATCGGCTTGGGCTAAAGCTGGTGCATCATTGATACCATCGCCCACCATGGCGACAATTTTATTTTCGGCTTGCAGTGCTTTGACTTGTTCAGCTTTTTGATCTGGCCGAACTTCGGCAAATACTCGCTTAATGCCTACTTCTTCGGCGATCGCTTTTGCGGTTTGCTGATTATCTCCAGTTAGCATCACCACCTCTAAGCCCATTTTCTGCAATGCCTTGACTGCCTCAACTGAAGATGGTTTCAGGGCGTCAGCTATCCCCACTAATCCCGCAACTTTGCCATCAACCGCAATCCAGGCGGTGGTTTTGGCGGCAGCTTCCCAAGTTTGTCGCTGTGCTTGCAGTGCTTGGTTAGCAATCCCCAATTCTTCCATCCAACGCTGGGTGCCAATTTGGACAAGTCTCTGTTCGACGATTCCTTGAACGCCTTTACCAGTAACGGCTTCAAATTCCTGGGTTTCTGGCAGTGGCATTGTCACCCCCTGAGATTTGGCATACTCAACCATTGCCTCTGCTAAGGGGTGTTCTGAGTTGCGTTCCACGGCAGCGGCTAAGCGCAGCAGTTTGATTTCGTTACTATTAGCAGTACCATCAATAGTTAGATAGTTAGTAACGCTGGGCTTACCTTGGGTAATCGTGCCAGTTTTATCTAAGACAATTGTTTGCAGTTTATGGGTTAGTTCCAAACTGTCGGCACCCTTAATTAAAATGCCATTTTCTGCACCTTTGCCAGTGCCAACCATGATTGAGGTAGGAGTGGCTAAACCGAGGGCACAGGGGCAGGCGATAATTAGGACACCGACTGTAGTAATTAGGGCGAGGGTAAGGTTACCCATGAAATCAAACCAAATTACGAAAGTTGCGATCGCAATCGCCATCACCACGGGCACAAACCAGCCTGTAACCTGATCAGCTAATTTCTGAATCGGTGCCTTACTTCCTTGCGCCTCCTGCACTAGCTTGACAATCTGCGCCAGCACTGTATCTTTGCCTACTCGTGAAGCCTGGAATTTAAAACTGCCTGTCTTATTAATTGTTGCGCCAATTACCTCATCCCCGGCTTGCTTCTTGACTGCCAAGGGTTCTCCTGTTACCATCGATTCGTCTATGGTGGAAGAACCGTCAATTACTTCTCCATCTACTGGGATTTTTTCTCCCGGACGCACAATGACGATATCGCCTAACTTCACTTCAGCTATTGGCAAATCTATTTCTTGATTATCCCGAATCACACGGGCTGTTTTGGCTTGCAGCCCCATAAGTTTGCGGATTGCCTCGGAAGTCTGTCCTCTAGCACGATTTTCTAATAATCTTCCTAGTAAAATCAGGGTGATCACTACTGCGGCGGCTTCGTAGTAAACTGCTGGTTCTAGCCCCTGAGATCTTAAGATGCCGGGAAAGAAAGTGGCAAAGATGGAATACAAATAGGCAGCGCCAGTACCCAAGGCGACTAAAGTATTCATATCTGCGGCATGGCGCTTTAAGGCTTTCCAGGCACCGACAAAAAAGGATTTGCCACACCAAAACATCACTGGTGTTGTTGCCACTAATTGCACCCAAGGGTTATGCAACCATCCTGGGATTAATGGCAGATGTAAGCCCATCATGGCTGGTAATGAGCCGACTACGAGTAGTGCACTGATGGTAGCACCAAGGATTACCTTATGCTTCAAGTCTGTTTGTTCGGCTTGACGGGCATCTTTTTCTGCATCCTCTCCGCCAGCACCCATTGCTTCTAATGGCTGGGCAGTATATCCAGCATCGGCTACGGCTTGCTGAATTTGTTCTAAGTTAGTGCGTTGAGGATTGTATTTAACTGTGCCTTGTTCCATGGCAAAGTTGACGCTACACTCCATAACGCCGGGAACGCCTTGGATTGCTTGTTCGATGCTACTAGCACAGGAGGCACAACCCATGCCTTGTAATCGTAGATGGCTTGTTTCCATGACTAACTCTAAATCACATTAGTGTGTAGCTGCTAAGGGGGCAACTACTCTTTTGGGGTTGGGCTGTTCATCATCTGCCCAGGTTGCTGATTATGGTTTCTCATCATCCCAGTGCCGTCTCCCATCATCGAGTTGCACTGTTCCCTCATTTGTTGCATCTGCCCCATCATTTGTTGCATCTGCCCCATCATTTGCTGCATCTGCCCCATCATTTGTTCATCGTGTTGGCGCATTTGCTCTGGGTTCATTTGCTGCATAGGATTAGATTCAGTGGGCGTTGCTGGCATCTGCGGCTTGGTTTGGGCAAATGAGGGCATCACACTCAGTGTTAGCAAGGCTATACCAGCGGCAGCAGCGCTAGTAAGGGTTTTACTATATATATTCATCATCTGGTTTCCATCCTTGAGTTGGTGTTCAACTACGCTTCTTGGGACTAGTTTAAAATCTCCAGTTAACTGGAGATTCTATGAAAAGCAATAAAAATTTACGAACTTCCCCAAATGCTTGGTAGTTTCAACCAAAACGCTATATTAATTTCAAGCTCTCATGAAAAAATGAAAACAGCATGAAATGCCACAGCTCATTAAGATCTGTGGTTGACTAAGGCTGTGTATTTTATTCCTTAATTTAGAGTTGATTAGAATTTTAACTATCCATAGTGGATAGTATTTGTCTCACCTTGTTTCAACCCCTAATAGGGATTATAGGTAATTTCGAGCTGCACCGAGTAATCAGCCTCGCTTGTGAGCCCAGTAGTAAGTTTCAATCCCTAATAGGGATTATAGGTAATTTCGAGATTCATGATGTTTTCCCTTGGTCGATATTACTTATTCTACGTTTCAATCCCTAATAGGGATTATAGGTAATTTCGAGCCTCAGCAGCTATGTTGTTGAGGTTTTGTACCTTGGGGTTTCAATCCCTAATAGGGATTATAGGTAATTTCGAGTAGAGAAAAAGCAGCAATTAGAGGCGATCGCTTGTGAGGTTTCAATCCCTAATAGGGATTATAGGTAATTTCGAGATGCGATCGCGTCACTCCAATCAGTCTTATCCTCTACTTCAGTTTCAATCCCTAATAGGGATTATAGGTAATTTCGAGAAGAGCGCCTAAGTCAGGTACAGCTACCCTAGAAAGTTTCAATCCCTAATAGGGATTATAGGTAATTTCGAGTTCGAGCCATCTGCTTGGCTGTTTCATCATCCCAGTGCGAGTTTCAATCCCTAATAGGGATTATAGGTAATTTCGAGTTCACATCCCAAACGCCAATTACATCTTTGTCGCGTTTCAATCCCTAATAGGGATTATAGGTAATTTCGAGAAGAGCTTTATCTCCCTCCACAGTCAGCCGAGCTTCGTTTCAATCCCTAATAGGGATTATAGGTAATTTCGAGGATCGCTAAGTAGTTTTGCATGCATCTCAAAAATGTTTCAATCCCTAATAGGGATTATAGGTAATTTCGAGTTAGAATATCAAGCGGATTCAGGTGCTCTCAATTGAATGTTTCAATCCCTAATAGGGATTATAGGTAATTTCGAGAGTACTCTCAGCCTTATAATCTTCGGCATGTGTAGTTTCAATCCCTAATAGGGATTATAGGTAATTTCGAGGCGTCCCTCAACCCATCGACCTAATCGACCAAGGTTTCAATCCCTAATAGGGATTATAGGTAATTTCGAGAGATCGAGCGAGATCGCCCCCACGTCGCGATACCCTCGTGAAAGTTTCAATCCCTAATAGGGATTATAGGTAATTTCGAGGAGATCTGCTCATTGTCCAGGCGAGTCGAGATCAGGTTTCAATCCCTAATAGGGATTATAGGTAATTTCGAGAAATAATGATCCAGATGCAAAAGCGATCGCCAATCTAAGTTTCAATCCCTAATAGGGATTATAGGTAATTTCGAGATCAAAAAGCTTTCAGCTCTGGGAATTCACAATTAGCCAGTTTCAATCCCTAATAGGGATTATAGGTAATTTCGAGAGCGGGACTCTGAAACCCTTACTATATTCAGTTTTCATGGTTCGATTGCGCGGCTCAAAAAAATTATAGCATTTCAGACTTTGGTGTGTGCAAGACCTCATCAAATAAACCTCCTCAAAACCTCACACAGTAAGCATTTGAGAAAATGCGCGGCTGATTTTTTGAGCCATAATCCTCAAAGCCTTGAACAGGAAGCGATTTAGCCATTTTTCTCAACCACCTCCGCCCAACACCTACCTAGCCGCGCAAAATACCTCTATTTAACTCCCCGTACCATCAACAAAAAAGATAGTTTCATCCCGAAGCTGTTCACCACCAATCCGTTCCACCTTACCTTGACAGCAAGCACACAGGAAATAGAAACGAATACTATCGGTATCAGGCTTAATCAGCTTACTAAGACGCGATCGCAACTTGGCATACTGAGTATTGGTCAAGTCACACTCAAATACACTGTACTGCATCCACTGCCCGTAGGACTTCAGAATGCTATGAATCTTTGTACGGCGCTTATCCTCCGCAATATCATAAGAAACAACCACATACATAACCAATTACCTCACAACCAACGGCGGATACTTCTCAATTTCTCCCATCAAATACTTCCCTAACAGCCGCGCCTGAATTTCAAACGCCTCCTGATAAGTACACTGCCTTTTCAGAACAGGATGCTTAAACTTAGATTGTTTTTTCTGTTCATACAATCGCAAAAACACCTTTAACCCTTCAGAAGTCAGTGACACCGCATTACTTACAGGTTCACTAGTAAAATCAGTTAACTTCAAAAACTTGCGATTAACTGCCGAAACGACTACAGCATCTACTACTAAAGGACGAAATTCTTCCATTAAATCCAAAGCCAAAGAAGGCCTACCATAACGCTCAACATGGAGATAACCTAGGTAGGGGTCAAAGCCGACAATATTAACAGCACTTTGTACATCGTGGCGTAACAAAGAATAACCAAAACTCAAAAGAGCATTTACCGGATCCGTGGGAGGGCGGCGACGTCTAGTTTTAAACTCAAATTCTGAACCACGAATTAGTTGATTAAAACACCCAAAATAAGCCGCACTACCTGCACCCTCTAAACCCCGTAGAGAATTAATCGAAGTAGTAGTATTAATCGGTGCGATCGCATCTTCTAAGCGAGTAATTCCAGCTTGAAGATCTAGTTGAGTAAATTCCCGTTCTCGACGTAACAAAGCACTGCGATAATTCTTCAGCTTACCTCGCACAAAACCCCGGACTACATGTATTGCTTGTTCTGTTTCTCCTATAGCTTGCCACTGCGCTTTTCTGACAAAGATATTTTTCGTCATTTCTGGCTGTAAACGACCAAGATACTTACCATTACCTGTAAGAAAACTCAAAGGAATATGGCGTTCTAAAAGTTCTTTAACCACGGCTGGAGAAACAGTAGCCCTTCCCAGAACTACAACTCCATCTATTTTAATCAGCGGTATATCCAACAGTTTTTGTTTATTAGCTTTTACACTGAGGCGTTCATCAGTTTTCCCGATGAAGGAATCATCTTGAGTAATGTAAACTGTTCCCATGGGATTGATTTGCTATTTAAGTAAGTGAGTGAGTAAAATTCGATGGGAGCATCCCAATTTAGCAACAACATAGTGCGTTGCCATAGCATGCGCGTAAGCAAACATCTTGCTCGCTTGTGGTTAATACGTGAGCATCTTGCTCACACTACTACACAAATTGACACAAATAAGATGCTCTCAATTCAATGCTCTAATCAACTTCCTGATAACGTCCTACTTTGGTAGTAGCTTGGGGCAAACATTGCGAATAAAAACTGCAACCTTGACAGCGTTTACTGTAAGTAGCTTGGGGCATAGCGCCAGTTTGCAGTAAGTAATTTACTGCTTGAATAGTTGCGATCGCATCTGCTCGCAATTCACCAGAAATTTCTACAGGTTGGCGTTGGTGGGAATGGGCGTAATAAACATAACCAGTAGTAACAGTTTGCCCCGTCATTTCTTCTAGACAAAGCGCTTGGGCGCAAACTTGCAACTCATCGTTGTCCCATTCACCCTTACGCCCTCGCTTATATTCCACGGGATACAATTTACCTGATTCTGACTCAATTAAATCAGATTTACCAATTAATCCATAGCGTTCTGATTTGAGCCAAATTGCCCTAACTTGCCAGGTTTCTTCCCGATGTCCCTCGCCCAAAGTATGGACGCGATCGTGTAAGCTAGTTCCCTCAATCGTGTATTGATTGTCGATAAATTCCCCTGCACAAAACATGCGCCAGCAGCGATGGGGACAGTAGGAATATTGGTTGAGGGAAGCGATGGGAATGTAGTCAGTTTCGTTCATAGGTGTGATGAGATAGATAGGACAAGAAATCCCTTATAACCGCCGCAACATGCCCATACCCATTGTGGTTTTCCTTCCCACGCCACTATAAAGAGCAAAATCAGCTAAGGCATTAATTTGCTGAATAATCAGCGTTTCAACATTGCCCAAGATCCGAAAACTGATAACCCCAACGCAGCCAATAAACTTACTACGAGAATCTGCAATTATTTCGGTGTGAATATCAAAGAAGCTGGGGAAAATATGTTCCACTAAGGTTTGAGGAAGTTCAATTCCACTGTATTGATTCCAGCGTTTTATTAAACTGTTAAACACTAATTCTCGCGAGGGTAAGGCACAGTCGTATTTACTTTGTCGGAAAGCGGTAGGCGTGCAGAAGGAAAAATCAATTTGGCGATTGCTTTCTGAAGCTTGCTCGTATAATTGGGCGTAGGTGCTAGCATTTGCCCAAGGTTGCGTAGATTGGGGAGTACCCAGGATACTGGTAATCTGCAAGTCAGCAGGGCCAAGATGCCAAGGATGATCTGGGTTAAGGTTAAGCCAAAGTCGGGTAAGCTTGCCAAATAAAGCATCATCCAACAGAGAAACTCGCCACCAACAAGGAGTACCACCAGGGATAGCTTGGGAATGTTCCCATTGCAGGGTTTTGTCTCTAGTAATGATCTGCCGTCTACTGACTTGCAAAGGGCTCAGAGTGAAGGCTTTATCTGCTGTAGAGTTGTGGAGGTAAGTACCTAAATCTTTGTCTACGGAACTGACAAGGGTGAGGAAGAGGGCGTGTAAATGTCTGCCAGTGAGAAATTGCGGGGGGATGGGAGACTGGGGGAGAAGGTTGAGGATCAGGCTGTGGGGCATTTTCCTTTAACTACTAAAATGGTACTGCATTTGAGCTGTAACAGGGTTCAAATTACCCAAAATTCTTCATCATCAGGACATTTCAACGTAACTCCAGCAGAAGCGATCGCCAAAATCCCAGATAAGCTGGGGAAGAATGTGTACTGCTTAGGTGAGGGAGAGTCGTAGGAAGAGACGAAAATTGGATAACACTCTAATCCTTGCTTTCTCAAACGCACGATCGCCCAACGATTCTTTGCAGTTTCAGAAACAATTACACCTGGAATAAGCTTTTTCTCAGTAATTGATGGTGTGGGTCTTATAACATCTCCGTGCATTCGCTTAATGCTACAATTTTCAAAGGCATAAAGCTTACACAAAAGAGTATTTTTGAATTCTTCTAAATCAGAAACTTGTAGCGAAAAGGCTAGATTGTACGGTTCATTAGCCCGTGATTTTACCTCGATAATTTCTCCATCAATCTCAAACTCATAGAAACGTAATAAGTGAATTGGGTCAAGATTGGTTTCTCCTACTTCATCTAACAAAAGATTTTTCGGATCATAAATTTTCAGACTCTCAAATAAGCTGTCTCTAAACCGAAATAGAGGGGCATAGCTTTCCCTAATAATTACAGCATACTTTTGTATATCTTGCGCCAGTTCTTGGTCTTCCTTAATCATCTTTTCAATCTTTTTAAAAGAATCGCGACCAGCACTAATATCCTCATAATCTTCTGGGCAATAAGCTCTGAGATAACTCATGACAAAGCTTTGCCCACCTTTGACATATTTCCAATCTTTTTGAATCTCTTTGACAGTTTTCTTGGCAATATCTTCTGCTCCTTTCAATACTTTCATTCGCTTTCGATAATAGTCCCACTCTCGTTTGCCATTAAGGACGTTTTGAAGCGTTTGATAGAGTTGAATAACCAAAGATTCGCTAACTAGGCTTTCTAGAAAACTTTCAAGCTCAAGTAAAGGTTTAGCTATCTCTAGAAATGCTTCAGAACGCCAGTAAATTTCTAAAAACGGACGGTTCATGCAATCTAGACTTTCTAACATTTGCTGGAGGGATTCTCGTCCCCCAGAACAGTCTAGATTCTCGATTCCTTGTTCCCAAGCTTGTTCCGGTAAATAAGCGATCGCTTCTGAGGGAATATTAGTTTGTTTCTTACCCAAAACCCGCCCTACCCTACCAAGACGCTGCCAAAACGAAAAGCGATCGCGGGTTGAAAAAATCAGCCAATCAAGATTCTGTCGTTCTGGCTCAATTTCACGTTCAAAATTAAACCCAACATCTACTGTACTGGTTGCTAGAATCACTTGCTTTTGTGCTGCCTTTTGTCGCTGATTGCTCGGTGTACTACCTGTAATGCGACCACAAATATTTTCTAAACCTCTTGCTCTTAACTGATCAGACAAACGATTGAGTATATCTTTAGAGTCGAGAATTACTGCACCATTGCGATCAGGATAATTTTGTATTCTTTGAACAACTTCCTTGGCAATGTCAGCAATCAGCGCATCTCTGTCTAAGTGTTTGCGAATTTCTAAACTAACAGCCGTTTGAGAAGGGATGAGATGCTCAGTTTGTGATTCTCCATTAATTGAGGAATTAATTCTTACTCCAGATTGTTCAAGGGTTCTCAAAGCTTCTTCGCAGGCTGGTTCTGGAGTTGCTGTTAAAAGCACAACTTTGCGATTGTACTGAAAGTAACCAAACTCTTTTGAAAGAGCTAAATAAAAGAACAAACTAACAAGTTGTTTTGCATCATACAAGTGAAATTCATCAAAGATGACTGTTGCAAAACTGTTGTAGAATTCACTGGCAATATTTCCCCGATCTAATCTGTTGTAGGCAAAAAACGTTGCGTAATAGAAAATATCTGGGTTGGTAATGAGCAAAATTGGTCTACCGCCACCACATTCCGGAAAAATAGTTGCAGGTTCACGCAGCACATTATAGAGCTTTTCTCCTGAACGTTTACCAACTAAATCATCTCGCCAACTCTTGACATGCTTTGCAGATGCAGCTTTAACAATATGAGGTAAACCAGCATCGCGCACAAATTTTTCTGCTGCTTCAGTTTGTTGTTCAATCAGTGCATTGGTGGGTGCAATGTAGACAGCGTTACGCTGGGAATTATAGTGCAGCACACTCAATCCCGCTTTGGTTTTTCCAGTTCCTGTTGGTGCTAGGTCAAGGATGATATCATTTATTTCTGCTGCCTTATAGACATCAACTTGGTGCTGAAGTGTCTGATTCGTGTATGCTTGCGCCAAGTCTGAGGGTAAGTCAGGATTGGGACAGGCGGCAATGCTACGGGGTTCGAGGTTAATTTTCAGATTACTCATCAGTGCGTCCACCACAAAATTTGAGATTTGCAGGTAAGGTAAAATCGCCAACTTTCCAAGCTTCTCCATGAAACCGCAAGTTTTTGAGCAGGGAAACAGGAGGAATGGAGATTAAGTCAAAGGTAAATAGTTCGAGATTATTCGGTAAATCAGCCGCACTAAGATAGACATTGCAACAATAATCACCAACGGGAAGTTGCGTTACCGTCAGTTCTCGCAGGACATCAACACGCACTTTGCTGGTAAATTTGCCAACGCGGATGTATTCAGGTAGTTCTCTATTGCCAAATACCAATGTCTGAAAGCGGCTACCCCGTTCAATCATTCGCAAACGTCCAGTTTGAGGAAAATTGCTGGGGCGAAAGGTGTTGGGCTTTTTCCCCGTTCGTTTCAGGGGTAAATCTTCCCGTGCAGTTGCCACACGGTTATTAGTCATGGCATACCAGTAAGAATCAGACAAAGCATTGAAACGTTCAAACCGAAAGGATAGTCCTCCCTCTACTGGGTAAGCCGGAAGGATATAGCACTTTTCTGCTAATGGGGTAAGATCTTCTAGATATCTAGGTCGTCCGGTATCTTTCCCCGTCAGACGGTAAGGCGATCGCGCCCATCCCAGGGCATAAGCAAGGGCGTAATTGCCGATCATACCTTCGGTGTAGTAAGTATCTGATAATTCCCGCGAAGCAAAAAAGACAGGTTCGGCACACCACAACTCGACTAAGCGAGCAGTTGGAAACGGTAGGTTAGTGTCGGAGGAAGTGAAAGAAAGTTCTAATTGTGGCATAGCTTAAGCTGTCACGCATTTAAATTGGATATGAGTAGCGACCAAGATGGTCGCACTACAAGGATTTCGCAATTATTGACAGTAACGTTTAAATGACAAACAGCTTACTATTCCTGTTTATTACCTCTTTCCTTTTTCTTCCCTTCACTTTTAACCTTGCGGAGTGATGCATAAGATTGATCGAGGCGCTTGAGAAATGTTTCCTGTTCAGTTAAATCCCAATGGTGATCGACATCAGCAATCAACGCATCACATTCATCAGTAGACAGTTGCACAGAGATGCCCCGTTTGTTTGTCCAGTTGGCAATGACGGATTGAGTTACTGAAACTAAAGCTTCAGTATTAAAAGGATGTTCGATCGCTTTTCCATCCGCCATCAATTTGTCGTAAACACCCTGCACTAATTCAAGAGAACTTGGCAGTTCTGCAATCCCACCAAAAATACCAAGAATCTGGTTTTCCATCCGTCCAACGCGACTCGAAACAGCCCCATAACGGCTTGTGAGCAGAATGTTGCCAAGGGCATAGCGCAACTCATCAGCGGTTACATCTTTGAGCGTGACGATATCAAGGAAATGAATGCCAGGTTTAATGTATTCGCTAGTATTGAGTCCCTTTGAGGTTTTTGTTTCGTCTTCTGCTTCACCAGGAAGCCGCATTGTACCATTTTCGTAGACAGCGTTAAGTGTTCTATTTCCTATGAGTTCTGTAGATGGTAAGACACTAAAAGCATCTTCTGTCCAAACGCGGCTTTTCTGCGAACCAATGTTTTCTCCTCGACCTGCTGCAAACCCATAAAGAAAACAGTCAATGCAATCTCCACATGGATGATTAGTATTTAATGAGCAAGTGAAGTTTTTATTCTGATCTTTACTGGTGTAAAGGAGTTCGTGCGATCGCAGAAATTCCCGCCCTCGTCGTCTCTCTGGTGCAACCTGTTTGCGTTTAGTCATCACTAATCGAGGAATTGACTCAGTATTTTCAACTCCAGCCTGAACATACTCACTGCACATCGGTTCCCCTGTACCTTCAGTGCGAAAAATCGTTTCAGATTTTGTGGTGCGGAGGACAACAACACCGATTGTGCGTCCTTTGGGAAAGTTTTCGTAGCTAGAGGCGAGAAATGGCTTTAGTGTTTCAATTGACATGATGATTTCTCCTATTTAGCTTCAGTTGCTTGTTTAGTTTGGGCTTTTAGTTCTTGACGGGCTTCTTGTAAAAAGAACAGATAAGCAGCTTCGAGAGTTTTGCTATCAGTTAAAAGCCGTTCTGGACGTGAATGGTAAACTTCCTCAAACAGTTCTCTCAGAATTTGATAAAACTGTTTGACTTGCTCATATTTAGTTGCACCAACACCGTGTTCTCGAATGCGATCAAGGCGGGTGTGATAGTCCTGAACCAGAGCAGCAAAAATCGTTTCCCAATCCATGTGTGATTTACGCGATCGCACTGCTTTGATAAATTCAGAAAAGGGTTCAGCTTGTGCAGTACGACGAAATGAACTACCCCTTAGTTTGCCCACTTCAGCAATATGAGCTGCTTGTTTGAGATAATGTGAAACGCGATCGTGTTCTTCTGACATAAGACTCTTCAATAGTGTGGTTAAAGGTTCACAAATACGAGTCCAAATTGCTTCCAAGTTTGGATCATCTTGTTCTCGTAAAACCCATCGTAATAGGACAAAATAGAGATTGAGTGGTCGTTGGGCAGCGCGTGCTAAATCGTAGAGGCAGTCATCTTTTTTCTGAAGACTAGCAATGCTGATACTTAATTTACCAATGCACTGTAAACGCTCTAAAACCTCTTCAGCCGTCAAAGCAAATTGCTGTTCTTGTTTAGATAAATGTCCTTGACGTTGATAACTTCCTGATCTAAGTAACGGTTGAAGTGCAGAAGCAATTCCCTCAACTCTGCCAAACACATCCCACTCTGGCTCAACTTCTAAATTGGCACTGAGAATAAAGGGAAATCCAAAATCAGGAGCAAGAGATAGTTCTAGCGCCAAGCGTAACGATTTAAGCAAAGCAACTGAATTATTGGCATCACCCCAAACCACGGGAATTGTCACGGTAGAGTAGGTAAATTCTGGCCTTTTTGGCAGTGCAAACCCGACAACTTTATTGGCTTTAAACGCGATTAAGTTATCTCGATATAATTGCAACTCATCGATTGTTACCGTTCCCCCTTCTCCGTTCGTTGCTGCTGTATCGTCAAGCCACTTTCGCCAAATAGCTTGTAATTGAGGACTTGACCCTTTAGGTAAAGCAAAGTGTAAATATAGTGGGTCTTGTTTGCTGGCTTTGGGAAAGTTAGCCCCCACCGTCATTAGTTGGTAAGCCAGGGATGCCAAAATATCTGCCCGCCGCTTGGGTTCTGCACTCATACCACCGGGAAGACGATTTGAGAAAGCTTGTACCTTTGTTCCTGGCGGCATTTTGTTAGAAATCAATTCATCAACCTGAGTAGAAGTTGCTCCCAGAGAACAACGTTGACGAGGATTTGCCTCAACATAAGCTGTCAATTCTGCAAACTTTTTCCAATCGGTTGCCCCAGAAAAATTTAGTAATCGCCTAACTGCTATTATTAAATCCTCTGAAACATCAACATCTTCAGTTTGTCGGATTTGAAACGAATCTTGTAAAGTTGTGTGAATGCTTTCTATTCCACGTACTACAGCTTTAACGGCAAACAAACTACGCCCATATTGAGCATTGAATGGTTCTAACGCAGTACGTTGTTCAGCAGAAAGTCCAATCTGGGTAGCAATGCGATCCCAAGCAGCTTTAGGACTGAGTTCGGCTTCTCGATAGCTGAGATAGGCTGCTTTCATTCCTTCGGAGAGCGCAAACTCATCAGCCGTTTCTACAGGAGTTAAGCCCACTGCTTTTGCAGTAGCGATCGCGTCTTCTCCTGCATCTTTACCGTACTTCTCAATATCTTGTGCGACTTTATCCGATTTATAACTGCTTAGCTTCCTGGTTAGCAGAATTTCGACTTGCTCAAGGGCACCTTCTAGATTCTGTTGAATTGCTTGCGGATCAACTTTAATTCCATCTTTGGTAGCTTTAACAAGTTGCTCAATATTGCTACTAAAAACCCGATCAATCTTTTTCTGCCATGCTCTTGCAATCTCAACGGTTAAATCTTCTTCTGGAAATGCTTCACCTTCAAAAATTTGTCCATCAGGATCAATAGCAAGGGTATGCAAACCGCGCTTATGCAAGACTTCTTCACAGGCAGAGAGTAACAGGGAAGTTAGATAACCTCGATCTTCCGATAACCTCACTTCAAACAAATGACTAGAACGACCAAAAGCAACTGTTAATTCATTTTCTACCTTACGAATCCGCGTTTCTTTGGCAATTCCTAAATCAAATAAATCGCCACCAATCAGCATGGCTGCCCAGCGTTTGATTTGGTCTTTCATTTGGGGATCTTCGGCAACAAACCGCATCCCATCGCTATTACCGTGACCAGAATGGCTTTCAATCAGTCGGCGAATAAGTTCAAGATCGTCATCTGTTTTGACAAGTGTAATTACACCAGCATGCTCAAGTTGTTCTGTTAGAAAGCTGCGATCGCGTGCCAAAGTTTTGACATTCCGTCCATCTTCTGTAAGTTTATTCAAATCGTGAACAGCAGTTGCAGCAAGGATGCAAGGTCGCTTTTCTTCAGGAACTTCAGCAATTTTGCTGACGGTGAGAACAAACTGACAGGCTGAATCGAGGTGTTCAGCAAGAGTCCGTCCTTTGCGTGTCCCATACTGTCCATGAGTTGCGTGTAACTCGTACAGCCTAGGGCGAATTTCCTTAAAATAATGCTCATCTAAACTTTCCGGCTCACGGTTCAGGAGCCGACGACGTTTTAGCATCTTGCTTTCCTCTCATTTTTTAGGTAGGTGTAAGCACTGCGCTCAATAAGATGCGATATTGAATACCGCCAAGATTTGCGACAGGACTCACACTTAAACTTTATAGCTGGATGGTATGATGTACTTGCAAAATCTAGGATTACATAAATTGAGAATAAGTACAAGTACATTTTTGTCTCTACTCTTAGAATGCCCAGAAAAAAGGAAACTCTAACACTATCTGTTCCGCCAGGGACAAAAAAGCAGCTAGAAGCGATCGCCCGTCGCCTAGGCATCTTCTGGGGTAAAAGTCCCAGTCCCTCCGGACTCATCAGTGCGATCGCACAACAAAAGCTCGAAGTCGGACAGCCTTTTGTCCTCAACCACACCCAAGTTGCCGCACTCCAGCAAGCCACCAAAGTCCTCGTTGATACAGGCTACGTTGGAGAAGCACAAACCCTTTCCAATCTCTTGTCAGAGCGGGGAAATCTCTCAGCCCCCTTGCGTCAAGCAATCCTCCAACAAGTCATCCAGCCTGCTGTGGCATGGCGCATCATCGTTGAGCAACAAATTAACAACCAACAACCCTTTCGCCTGCTCTACGGTAATGCTCAAGGACAGGACTTAGCCTACACAGTGCGTTATGCGGAAATCACCTTTGAAGAAAAGCGCTTTTACCTGGAAATCTGGTGTGAAGAGACCGAAGACATTAAGGATACGGACTTTCCCGAACTCATCCATAATCGCTGTCTACGCCTGGATCGTATCAAAACAATCATACCTACTAGTGGACAATGGCGTGATGAGGGCTTAGATCACTTTAAAGTGTACTTACATTTTAGGCGAGGAATGGTTAAAGCCTACGAACCGAGAGAAGCGGATATTAGCAATGAAGTGATCGGAGAGGAAAGCCAACCGGTGCGGCAAGTCGTGCGGCGTGTCTCCAATCCCTTCTGGTTGATTCGAGAAGTTCGACGCTACGGCAGAGATTGCACGGTGATATCACCAGAAAATGTACGTGAACAAGTCAAGAAGGAGCTTCGCGCTGAATGCCAGCACTACGACTTAGAGGTTAGAGACTAGTTGCCATCAATACCAGCTCCCGATTGAGGATTAGTACATCAGTCTGCTTACCCATTTCCTAACGTCAACTCAGGCAATTTATACGGTTTCCCGAACCTCCTGTTTTACAGTTTACCGCCCATAATCTTAGCTGAAAATCATAGACGGTAATCACCACCAATTTAGGGATCAAAACCGAACGAACTACACTAATTCTTTGCCTAATATAAGAATCAAAGGCACAGATTGAAAGACTAAAGCTGCCAAACCAAACATCATTTATAAGGAGGAAGAACTATGCCATTAGTTCGTTGGAACCCCTGGCACGAGATTGACACTCTGCAACGGCAATTCAACCGCTTACTTGATGACAATGTAGTACCAGCTTCTTGGCAAGATTCCCAGAGCTTTTCAAGGATGCCTGCTGTCGAAATAGAAGAAACTCCAGAGGCTATCCATCTAAAATTGGAAGTTCCTGGCATGGAAGCCAAAGACTTGGACGTGCAAGTTACAGAAGACTCCGTTTCGATCAGCGGTGAACGTAAATCAGAAGCCAAGACCGAAGAAAAGGGCATAACCCGCAGCGAATTCCACTACGGAAAATTCCAGCGAGTAATTCCCTTACCTGCTCCGATTCAAAACACCAAAGTTGAGGCAGAGTATAAAGACGGTGTATTGCGTCTGACATTGCCCAAGTCTGAAGAAAGCAAAAATAAAGTAGTCAAAGTCAACCTCGACTAAGTGATTGCTTAACCTGATGAGCATAACTCATCAACTAGATGGTAGTTTAACTTAAGAAAAAGCCCGGTGGCTCTCAGGCTACCGGGCTTTTTTTACTGCAATTCTACTCAAAACTAAGAGCAAGCTGAACATAATTAGCTTGAGCTGAATTCTCGGACTTAGTATCTACTTGACCAGAAAACTCGTTTTGCCAAACATCACCAGTAGCTGGCAACTTACCACCAAAAGCCAACCAGTATTTGAACACTTCAACCCTACCATCGTCGGGATTAAGAACCCGATAAACTCTCAGTCGCTTTTTCTCCCGACTTTCTGAGCGGATACATCTGAGTCCGTAGCCAATTTTGTCCAAGAAACGTCTAATAATAACGATGGGGGTAGAATTCTTTGCCAATCCAATACCCACTGCGGTTCTAATTGCAGAACGGTTAGCCAAGGCGAGCGCGGCTACACTTCTCAAATCTTCGTCAGTATTCCTCAGCTCTCGATCGCGGTCAGCCAATAGCACTGGGATACCGAGCAGTTCCATTGTGCCAATAACCGCTCCTAGCTGGTTTCGGTTAAAATCTGGAAGAAAGATACTGCCTTGACCAAGGTCAAGTAGCCTTCGTGCGATCGCAGCATCTCGCTCTGCTAGATACTGGCGACCCAGGGTAAGAAAGTAATGAACTTGTAGCTTATGATACCAGCCATCATCATCCTTAGCTACCAAGTTGGCTGTCACAGGGACGCCATAACGCACCTTTAAATCATACTTCCGCTGGGAGCGCCGCTCGGCTAAAGTCTTGACCATCCGCCTGTTTAGGTTTTGATACTGCCGAGCACTGAGTTCCTCAGCCGAAGCCACCGCCTCACATTCTGCCTGATAGTTCTGGTTTCTGACAGCAGTAATTGCCGTCATTAGAGAATTATTCTCCCCCTGAGACACCAACCCTTGTTGATTTTTCCCCTTTTTTGAGGCAGCCTCAGGAGGTACATCCACAACCTGATGACCTTCAGCAACCAAAGCCGCGACAACAGATTCTCGATAGTTGACCATCGAGGCATTGAACCGGACTGCCATCTTAGCCCAACAAAGCAAAGATTCCGCCTGAAAACCCATATCCAGGTCGTCGAGAGCATGGAAATCAGTTTGCTGTAGCAAGCGGATATTCAACTGGGTAAGGCGATGTCCAGAACTAAGCAGTGAAGGTATCGAAGTCGAGCCATTCCCGACTTGATTAAAGCCATAGGATGCTACCCAGATAAACCGGGGCAGATTTTCTCTAACTCGTCCTAAAGCCTGTCTAACGCTATTCTCAGCTTGAATTCCTTGGGCAATTCCCCAGACTGAGGTGAAGTGTCCTTGCACTTCAATACTTACTCCCGTTTCAATTGCCGGACTAGCTAAAACGATGTCATACTTACCTAAAACCTGATTAAGATTATTGATGCATCCATAGGCAGGATGAGTTGGTTCTGCTAAAGATTCAGAATCAAGGCGCAGAATCCGCAGTTGGGGAAATTGCTTTTTCAGGTAAGCTTCGAGGGTGCAGGTTCCCCATTGACTTTTTTTCTTTTGAGCTGAGAGACAAACAAAGGGTTTCCCGCCCTCCCGAATGTGTCTCTCTAAATCTTTGACCAGTCTTTTGGGAGTACTTTCTGTATAGTTATTGACTTGCCAAGATTCTTCTAATTCTGGTTGCCACTCGTTCTCAACAATCAATGGCTGTACAGGGAATCCTGCCAAGCTAATTAAGTAATCTAGGGAAATATCACTCAAGTCAGCATCAGCAAGAAAGACTTTGCCCGAACCATCCAAAACATTTTGGATTAGAGTTTTCAAAGACTTGAGAATGGCAACGCGATTGCTTTGACAAGTGCTAGAGTTCAACCCATGCCAAAGGACTTGTTCCACTTCATCAATAATTACTACCCCACCAGACCAGTTAGCAGGATTAAAATGAGCCTGAGAATCGGGATGAAGGGAATCAAAGCACAGACCATATCCTTTCACCGCACCTGCTGGGTCATCGCGTACCTCGGTGATATAGTTGAGGCCAAAGCGTTGGCAAAGTGCCTCTACCAATCGCACTCGATGACCCACAACCAAAACCCTCTGCCCATTTTCTAGGGCTTGAGAGACAATGCTTTCTAACAGCTGAGTTTTGCCTGTACCTTTGGGGGATTTAATGCCAATTAGTTGAGCTGCGGCGGGAAAATCTAGCTGGGGGAGATAGCGGCAATTGAGTTGAATATCACTCTGGTAAGTTAGCTTCGCTAAAGCCTTAGCTTTCCAAGTATCGAGAGTGGTTGCCCTTTGATATGCTTGATCAAAAACACTCTGCCCATGAGTTGCCAATAAGTCATCTACTCCCTTACCCAGTTGGAGGTTCCAAGTGATGACTTTGACTGGGCAACCAGTCTGATTCAGTAGGTATCCTGTTTTGCGGATAGCGGCATTGACTGCCTTGATCGTATTAGGTTTGGCATCTTGGTCAAAAACTAGATATATTGGTCGGTTTTGGATGGCTAACTTCTTTAATTGGGGAATGAGGCGAGATTTCCCGATGCGGTTTCCCAGTTCGTCCCTAGGTACTCGATAGCCTCCATTGACCCCTGGTAAGGCTACAGCAGCATAGCCTGCGGTGAGTAGTGCCCCAGCTTTCTTGGCTCCTTCGGTGATGCAAATCGGCAGTTCTGGGTGATTCATCAGCCACTCCCAGAAGCCGAAGTCTGGTTGATCTTGCTCAATATCTTCTGGTAAAACTGTGAGACCGTAGCGATCGGCAATGCGCTGCCAAAGCTCAAGGGGAACTCGCAGGGCAAAGATTCCTGTGGGCGCTTTGGGGGGATGTTCGTACTTAATCAGCTTCTGATTCTGGAGAGAACGACGTGGTTGGCTGGGTTTGAAGCAACCCCAGAGGTCATCAGAGCCAGTAAGTAGATCGATCCCTGAACACCACCATCCGCCCTGTTGGGTATGTTCATAACGCTGGAGAATATAGTTGCTCACTCTGCCATCATTACGTCTGGGAATGGCATCGGAGTAAAGTAAATATTCTGAGGGGCAAGAGCCTTCTAAGGCGGTAACGTTGAGGTGAGTCAGTTGGTCATCGACACAACTGGCTCGCCACTCTAGCAAATGGTTCATGGATTTGATGAAGACTCAAGCAACAATAACGCTACATATAGTGGTGTAGTACTAGATTTTAATCACTAATGGCACTATCTGCGACATTAATTTTCTTGAGGGAAATTTAGCAGGTAAGAGGAGTATGGAACTCAAATGCTTCCTCAAGCCTGGAATTTATCGGTGACTAAAACTCCTCACCCCTAAAATCCAGTCGATGGGATTAGACTAACTGGAACTCTTTGAGGGCGGGCAAAAAGTTTTTGTTCTCATGACTAGGGCGACTCAGTTTTATTAAGGCGAAACGCTGTAAGGGAGTCAACGATGCCCACTGGATTACAGTTAGCGATGCTCCTAATTCCTGAGCTTTTTCTTGGATGGTTGGTGGAATTTTTGTGGCATCTATCCAGGCGGGATCAGGGTCAATCGGTAAGTCAGAAGGCAGCGTATCAGTATATTTATGCACTAGATGCCGTAAATATTGCCGATAGGTTTCGATATCATCTGCTGTGATCACTGGCATGGCTACAAGTGCCTGACGCTCTTGTTGGTTAAACTGGTGCCAGTGGGTTAGTTTTAGCTTGATGCCGCAGCTATCTAATTTCATCCGTACTTGCATGGGAATGCAGTGCAGGGAATCAACAAAGTCTGTTTCAAACTGGAAAAAATGAGGCATGAACATAGCAGCCCTGATGAATTCGGTATTTAAAATGTAGCGGTTATCAGTTGAGGGAATACACCTTAGTCTTTATTGTTTTTCAACCAAGTTTGTTGTGTTCTATCTAACGTGAAAATCGCCACACTCATCTCACTCTCTCCCATAACCAGTAGATTACTTAGTAAGGCTAAGTAATTTAGAGGGAGAGAATGTTGGTAGATAATTTTACAGTGGGAGAGAAGTTATTAATTGTTAATTTTTAATCGTATCAGTCAAACCGATGCCGTTTGTATACGCTCTCTACCTGTATACACGTTAAACCTTTCTCCACGCAGAAATCCTATTAGGGTAATGCCAAGCTCTTGGGCTAATGCTAATGCTACGGCTAAACTGCTAGGAGCAGAAACAGCACAAACAACGGGGATACTAACTACTAAAGACTTTTGCAAAATCTCAAAACTATAGCGTCCACTAACAAGTACTAGATGATTATTTAAAAGCAACTTGTTACTGAGTAGATTAGATACGCGATGGGTAGTTAATCGATATTAGATACAGGCAACACTAAAACTCGCTAGCTGTGTTGTTGAAATTGGCTATTCAACTAAGCTGAAACAGCCAAATGTTCGCTACACAACATCAAAACTAATCTATTCCCTATTTCTCCTAGCTGTTTCCTAATTACCCCAATTTATGAGTAGCATTCTTTTTGCCATTTACTCTAGCTTAGAGGAGATTGCCCGCCGGAACTTGCTCTGCTCGACGATTCTCCAGATTTATAGTTAAATTTTCATCACTCCGGCGTGCTTCCCAATTGCCAGAATCAAATAAGTTTATTTGCCAACGTCCCTGCATAAAATCTTCATCTTCGGAAACCGTGCCTGTGTAGCTAACAGAATGACGATTACCAGTGATGTAGCGTTTATCGAAGTTGATTCTGCGTCCAATTACTTCACCCGTTAGTGAAGCTTCTCCTAAATGATTTTCATCTAGAATACTGCCACTTAGGGCATTACTACCTTGTAGCAGTGTCAGTTCAAAGCGGGTAGGAACTCCCTGCTGCCAGTAGGTTCCTAGCCACGTACCACTTAAATCTGCCATAACCGAACCTGATCACAATCTCAAGAGTCACTTTCTACTATCGTAGCGATCGCACCCGCGAACCCCAAATTCTCCCCAACCACTTTTATAGATCGTATTTCCGGGTAAACTCTTCGGTAACAGAGCTTAGCTGCTGATCTAGGTGAAATAAAACCTGTTCCCTAATTGCTTTTGGCACGCCACCGTAAAATGCCTGGGCAATACTGCCAGTAATACAAGCTATGGTATCGCTATCACCACCTAAAGAAATAGCATTACGAAGGGCATCCTCAAAATCAGTGGATTCTAAAAAGGCAATAATTGATTGCGGAACTGAACCTTGACAGGAAACATCAAACTGATAAGTAGGTCTAATTTGGCTAATAGTTGGTTTTAAGTCATAGCCAAATGTTGTTTCAATGTAGGATTTAATAACAGCTTTATCCTGACTTGTACGTGCCAGAAAGACGGCAGCAGCCGTTGCCTGTGCCCCCTTAATACCTTCAGGATGGTTGTGGGTAACTTCAGCCGTGCGCTTAGCTTCTTCGAGTACAGAGTCTAAATTATTAAAGGCAAATCCTACGGGAGAAACTCGCATTGCCGAACCATTACCCCAACTGTTGTAGGGTTCACTATGGCTAGATTGAGCCCAAGCGGCAAAGTTTCCCCCATAACCAGCATCGGGATAACGACGGTAGTAGGATTTGAATTCTTTGCTGTAGGTGCCACCTTGGAGAATAACATCGGCAACTGCAACCGTTAGCACTGTGTCATCAGTGAAGCGGCATTTGGGCTGGAATAAAGAGAAATCTTTGGTTTTGATGGGATTTATCTCGTAAACGGAGCCAATGATGTCACCTGCGATCGCTCCCAGCATGGTAGTTTTTTATCTTTTAAAATTGATTATAGTCATAGACTGCTCAAACAAAGGATAAGGTTAAAGCATTGGTTAAACAGTAATGCTAGTTGTAGATGGGATTTCTTAGGTTAACTGGATTTACGACAATAGGCGATCGCATTGATGTTTGGCTGTACCTTGTTTAGCTATTCATTTATTTCGTAATAAAGACTTTTTCCCTCAGTTAAAATAAGGGCTAGCCGCTTCCTTTTCGTATGCCTGCAAAATATTCTCAACCCTATCAACCACTACTTCTCCGTATACTGCACGGATTAACCGGACTCTTCGTCATTGCTGCCATCCTGACTGCTTTTTGGACTTACAACACCTATGATGGACGATGGGGCAAAATTCCCTTGCCACAGTTTAAGACTATTGAAGGTATTCACGGCACATTTGGTCTCTTCGCCTTGCTCACCTTTCCTTTATTTGTCCTCTATGCCTTTCATCGCGGACAAAAGCGGCTAATTCACCCAGATTCCTTGATGAAGCTAACACAAACTGGCAAACCAATCTGGTGGTATAACCTACATCGATTAACTAATACCTTGGCTATCCTGGCACTGACTTTTGCTCTCTTTTCTGGCAAGATGATCGATGAGAAGTGGTTGCCCATGGGAGAACTCAATCATAGTTGGTACTATGCTCATCTCATTTCATGGGTGATCATGGTAATCTGTATTGCACTTCACCTGTTGATGAGTGCTAGGGTGGGAGGCTTATCGCTGCTACAGTCAATTCTCGATTGGCGATTCCGTAGTCAAGATAGTCCTGCTCGATGGAGTAAACACATATCTGACTGGTGGTACAGTTTCCGCCTCGCCTCCGTTAAAACCTGGTGGCAGTCAGCTTCTACTCTGAGAGTTCTAGAAGTATTTGTGCTGGTTAGTATTGCTGCTGCTTGGATTATTTCGCTCCTTAAGGAGTTGCTGTAGTTCGTCGTCTTTGAGTAACCGTAATCTAGCGAACACTGCTGTTGCTAGTCGCATGTCCAGTTTACCGTTGACCATTCTCTTTAGACAATAGCTCCTCCCACCAGGGATGGTTATCTAGATACCATTGAACCGTTAAGCGTAGCCCTTTTTCTAGAGTTGCTTGAGGCTTCCAAGCCAATTCGGCTTTGATCTTACTAGTATCAATAGCATAACGGCGGTCATGTCCTGGTCTATCTTGTACAAAAGCAATTAAATTGTCGCAAGGACGCACAGGCAACTGGGGATTTAACTTCTCTATTAACTTGCACAAAATATTAACTAAGTCAATATTCGTTACTTGATTATTGCCACCTATATTGTAGGTTTCCCCAGGAATTCCCTGATGAATAACCACATCTAGAGCACGGCAATGATCATCAACGTAGAGCCAATCCCGCACATTTTGACCATCTCCATAAATAGGCAGTGGTTCGCCTCTGAGCATATGAATACACATCAGAGGAATTAGCTTTTCTGGAGACTGATAGGGGCCATAGTTATTGGAGCAATGAGTAATTAACGTGGGTAAACCGTAGGTACGATGGTAGGAGCGAACTAAAAGATCTCCCCCAGCCTTTGACGCTGAATAAGGACTGTTGGGAGCGTAGGCAGATGTTTCTGTAAAAGCTGGTTCATCAGGTTCTAGGCTGCCATAGACTTCATCGGTGGAGACTTGTAGAAAGCGCGCTTGTTCTGGGCATCCGCGACGCTTCCAGTGTTCTCGGAAGACGTCTAGCAAAATGGACGTGCCTAAAACATTGGTTCTGACAAAGGCAACCGGCCTAAGAATCGATCGATCAACGTTGGATTCAGCCGCCAAGTGAACTACTGTATCAATTTCTTCTGCTTTGATCAGAGCTTCTACTAAAGTGCGATCGCAAATATCTCCCGGTACGAACCGGAAGTTCTGCTTCTCTTCTAAAGCTTCTAGATGGCGCTGGTTCCCTACATAGGTAAGAGAATCAAGAACCACCACACGGTCAGCTGGATAGGCGTTACACCAGTAATGAACGAAATTTGAGCCGGTAAATCCTGCTCCTCCCGTTACCAGCAACCGTCGGGGTGACGTTGGTTGATCTCGATTGACCCCTTGCCGATTGCTCACGCGGTTTTTCATCAAAAAGAAGTCTCTCCCGGAGAAATACCGTTTATTAGGCTAACTTAATTGTGCCTTGATCACTTATGAAAAATTACAAAGCTTTAAGGCAAAAATATGATCATCACGATTTTACCTAATAATTAGCTATTTATACAGTTAAAATCTCTTGCCATATTCCGCGCTTAACGTTAGCATTTTCACTGCCATTTCAGGGCTTACAAAAAAAGCTATAGACCGAGCAAACAAAACACTAAGGGGCTGATGATCTAGCCAGGTTTGTTTGTGGCAGTCTCCTGGATTACCTCTGAGGTGAATCTTCGGTAACTGGTTTTTTAGTGGCTGGTTTTTCGACTTCAGTTGCTGGGGCTACCGGTTCTTCAGTTTCAGAGGTTGGGGTTGCAGTTTCTTGAGCTTCAACGGCGGGAGTTGCTGGTTTTTTGTCTTCGGATTCTGCCGTCGGGGGAGTGGGACGCTCTGAAGCTGGAGTTGCTGGTTTTTTCTCCTCGGATTCTGCCGTCGGGGGAGTGGGACGCTCTGAGGCTGGGGCTACTGGTTTTTTCTCCTCGGATTCTTGCGGAGTGAGGTTTTGAGGAGCATTGTCCTCGGTAACTGAGTCTTGAGGTGCCGTGTCTTGGAAAAGAGTCAGAGACGGGCAAGTTTGAGGATTGTAGGCAAACTGGACATTGACGCGATAAAGTTTTGGCTTACCTGTTGGATTGGCAAAACTGCGCCCTTTAATATCTGCGCGTGCTTGATCATTGAAAATTTGATAACCTGAACTTCTAATTAGCTGCGAATCAGTAACCTTGCCATTACTATCTACTGAAACCCCATAAACGCTAGTACCTTGGAGCTTTCTCACGCAGGCGTCTCTGGGATAAGTGCCAGTAAGGCTAATCGGTTCTGTTGTGGCTTGATTCACCTCTGGCTGCTTTTGATTCACACTATCCAACCAAGCAACATAATTTTTCCTAGCTTCATCGTTGCTGGTATTGGTTCCGTCAGCTCTGATGCTGTTGCGCCGTTGACGGAGTTCTTCACTAAGGGCTACCACCGCTCTCTGTTGCTGTAGGGCAATCGGATTTTGCTCAGGAGATGCTTCAAGCTGAGGTTTCTCGTTGTCGTTGGAGTTGGAAAATTCTGGCGGTGCAGTTTCCGGCTTAACAGACACCTGTGGCGTCTCTTGTGGCGTTTCTGGGGGAGCAGGGAATCGTCTAAACTGATAGTCGCGAGCAATACTATACTGCCGCTGTGGGGGAGCTGTCTCGGGAGTAAATCTTTCTGAATCTGATGCTTCGGGAGTAAACTCTTCTGGCAGGGAGGGCTTCACACCCAGAGGACCAAGAGGACGGGAGTTTCGAGGGTTAGTAGATGGCAGTGGAGGCAGTGGCGTATTAGGTTTTGACCGTTGCGGAGACTGGTAGATCCGCGAAATACTGTTGGGCAAACTCCGGTTAGGACGCCTCAGACGTATACTGCCGGATGAGGGTAGTGGTGGCAAAGAAAATTGTTCAGTTGAGCCTGAAGGTAAGGAACTCAACGGGAACTGGTAGAGAGATGTGTTGCCAGAAGGTGGCGGCTGTAAAGGGGAAGACGGCAGTGGTGGAAAAGGAGGCAGTGGCGACAATTGATTGGAAAGAGACGGCAAAGACGGTGAAGGCTGTGGTAAGCGGCTCAATTCTAATGGTGTTAATTCCATCAGTTGAACAGCATCGGGTTTTGCCGGCTTTTCCCGGGACAAAAGGGGTGGTAGCGTTAGTCCCAGGAGTGCATGGATGCCTACGGAAGCCATAACAGCAATACTGGTTGGCTGGCTCAGCTTTTCGGGGAGGCTTTGAAAGAAGGAAGCGTAGGACATAGCAGTTATAGTTTAGTCAGCTGCGTCTTGATTGGCAGATTACAATATCAGGCAATTTTAGAGAATTAGCTGCTGCGTTGCTTATGGGACTTTTAATGATAGTCTCAGGAGTTGAAAAACGGGATGGTCAATTTGTCGGTTTGTCAGTTTTCTGACTAGGAGAGAAGGACTCTACCTCGACCATAAAAGTTGCCATCTATCTCACTTTACTTAACCACTTTCTAGGTTAGAGATTGACTAACATTCACAATTAACAGGGAAAAATAGGGCAGTTTCAGGGTGGAGAGATGACGTAAATCATCATAAATCACCTGCTCTGATAGTGTGGCTCGTGCCACAACAGAAGCATTCTCTAAGAGTCCAGCGCGGTTGAGTATTTCCCAAACCTGTTCGTATACCGAACTTACTTTCATTAGTACCACGACATCTGCCCAAGCTAAAACTGTTTTCAGTTCCTCTACATTGTAGAGAGCCGGTATCACCGCAAGGCGTTGAGCACGCATTGTTAAAGGCCCTCCTAGAGCCGACGCTGCTGCCATTGGTGAGCAGACTCCTGGTATCCTGAGGATCACACTTTCAGGATGCAGCTGTTGTAGGATCTGCGCCAAATAGGTAAAGGTGCTGTAAAAACTGACATCTCCTTCACAGGCGAAAGCAACATCTTGACCTAAATTTAGATATTGCCAGACCTGCTGAGCTCCCTTTAGCCAAGCCTGAGTCAGAATAACTTGGTCTTGTACATAAGGGAAGTCCAATGCCAACTTTACTTGCTCAATTTCCAGCCATGGCTCTACAACCTGCTGAGCAAAACCCGGTTTACCATGAATACCAGCAGGAAAAGCTACTACTGGAGACTCTCTCAGGATACGCAGTCCTTTGAGGGTAATTAATTCGGGATCTCCGGGACCAACGCTGATGCCATAGAGGGTACCTAGTTGCACGGTAATCTAAACTCTAAAATCTCTAACATTGAGCATGACAAATGCCATTACCAACTGTTATTTTACCTGGATATTTTGCCGGGGCAATTGAATACCGTTCTCTAGAAGAATCTCTTAAACAGTTAGGTTTTCCTACAGTTACAGTACCACTTCGGCAACGGGATTGGTTACCTACCGTAGGCGGTCGCTCGATGGTGCCGATTTTGCGAAAACTTGACCGAACTGTAAAACAACTAATTGAAGAGTACAATACTGCTCAAGTTAACCTGATTGGTCACTCAGCTGGAGGTTGGATTGCTCGGATATATCTGGGAGAAATGCCTTACACTATCCACGGAGATGTTACCGAATCAACCCACAGTTTGTGGCATGCTCATCCTTACATTTCTACTCTGGTAAGTTTAGGCACGCCTCATGTTAGCCAAGAGCGCTGGACAAAACGTAATCTAGATTTTGTCAATCTTAATTATCCCGGTGCGTTTTATCCCACCGTTAAATATGTTTGTGTTGCTGGTAAGGCAATATACGGCAAACGCAGTTTGGGTAGTTGGCTGGCTTACAGTAGCTATCAACTGACTTGCTCAGAGGGTAACTGTTGGGGAGATGGCATTACTCCCATTCCTGCTGCCCTATTGCAAGGTGCCACTAATCTTACCCTAGAAGGGGTTCTTCATTCACCTAGAAGAGAGGGCATGTGGTATGGTTCACCCCAAGTACTCCAGTCTTGGGTAGAGCATTTAACTTGAGTTTGTTGTCTAAAAGTTGAAAACAGGAATGGTAATTGAGCTGCATACACCAGAATCTGACTTATAGTCTCAATTTTCAATTTTCAACTCTTTTGCTGGCGGTTCCAGCACTTCCTGATCAGGATTTTTGACTATTTTCTCCACAGCGGCTGCTGAGGCAGGAGAGGCAATAGGAATTTCTTCAACTTCTGGCAACTTCTCTACTGCCAGACGGGAGGAAGAACTGCCACCGGATAAGCGTTTGAGAAGTTTTGGTCTGGGGTCATGCAAGATGTAAGTAACTTGATCTCCTGATTGCCAATTTTCCGCAGCACTAGCAACTTGAAAACTCCCTTCTCTTTCCATCAGTAATGGTACAAGTTCTCCTGAACGAATTAAAGCTTGTAAATGAGCTTTTTGGAAAGCTAACTCTGGTTCTCTGAGTACTGTTTTGCCCAATTTAACTTGACCCTCATTGAGATATTGGTTCCAAGTCTTGATTGACAGTTGGGCGACAAAAGCCTGATTAACTTTAGAGCTGTTTTTCGGAGCATTGACTTGGGGATCGCGAGGAAATACTGCTAAGACTCGCGGCGGATTAAATTCTTCAACTGCTCGTTGAGCTAATACTAAATTCACCTCACCATTTTTAGTCATAGCTAAAAACGTCCCCATCGAGTCTAAACCTGCCTCTTCCAGAGCCTCAATATTCAGACCACTGCTTTGAATCACTGGCAAATTTTCTTCCTCTGCCTGTTGACAAGCTTCCGGATCTGTATCGATCAGTACTACCGACTCTCCTCGCTCTTGGAAAAGACGGGCAATTAGACGACTCAAAGGATTACAACCGATAATTACGGCTCCTGTTGCCTTTTCCTCCGGGTTAAGTTTTAGCAATTTGGCTACCCAGCGGGCAGTTAACCCTTGTAAAAATACCGTCATGATGATGGTGAGAAAGACAAGAGCTTTGATGGAATCACCACCATTAATCCCTCGCTCTGTTAAGAGAATCGCAAACAAAGAGGCAACGGAGGCGCTGACAATTCCTTTGGGGCCAATCCAGGATAAAAATACTTTCTGCCGCCAATTGAGTCCGCTGTTCCAAGTACACAAAGTGACACTGATGGGGCGCACCACAAACATCAGCACGAAGATAGTGAAGAGACTACCCCAGCCTAGGGCAAAGACACTGGCAATTGATAAATCAGCTGAGAGCAAAACGAACAACATTGAGACTCCCAGGACTGTTAATTGCCCCTTAAACCTGCGCAATAAGCGCTCTTCTGGCAGAGAAGAGGCTCCCAGCACAATACCAGCAACCACAGTTGCCATTAGACCAGATTCAGAACGAATCGTTTGTGCCAAACCAAACAAACCCCACATTCCTGCCAGAACTACCAGGTTTTTGAGATTTTCTGAGATCAAGTTGGGACGCTTGAGAATCAAACCCAACAACCAGCCACCGATACCGCCAATAGCAGCACCGATGCCAAGACGCATAATCAGACCGATAATTGCTTCTGAAGGGCCAGCATCGGAGTTCAAAATTGTATCTAGAACCACAACCGCGAGTATGGCACCTACCGGGTCAATTAAGACGCCTTCGCCCTCCAGGAGAGTTGCCACTTGTCGATCTACTTCTACCTGCTTGAGCAGGGGACCAATGACTGTTGGGCCAGTAACAACAACTAGAGAGGCGTAAAGGAAGGCAATAGACCAGGGAAACTCACCTAGCCAGTGAGCTGCCATACCGCCACCTAGTAACGTAACTAGGGTTCCTAGGGTGACTAGGTTTCTCAGGCTACCGGAAACTTTACCTAAGTCCCGCAGCTCTAGGTTGAGCCCTCCTTCAAATAGAATGACTGCTACGGAGAGCGCCACAATTACTTCTAGACCAACTCCCAGTTCCTGCGGGTGTAATAGACCAAAGCCATCTGGACCGAGTAAAACCCCAAACATTAGCAAAAAGACAATGCTGGGAATTTTGAGGTATTCGCCTATTACCTGGGCACTGATTCCGGCGAAGATGGCAATGACCATCTGTAGGGTTAGTTCAAATGATCCTTCCATATCGGTAAGTGTCGCAGGTACTCAACTCGGGTCTTAATGCCTTATTTTGTTTGTGCAAAAGCATGATTAGGTTTTGCACAAACGATAACGGAGACTGGTGATCTGACAAGCAAAGACGCGCGAGATGTTCTATCAACAATGTACAGCTTCCAATAAATTAAGGTACTAATTACTATTCTGGTCATAATCTAGAGTTTGGCACTTACTCCAGAGCTTTGCTATCAGTCTCAATAAAAAGAATGATCTTCCCTTTCCGGAAGCTATTTCTCTCTCTCAAGAAGGGTTTGTTACTCTCAAACATCTTTAGGAAAGAAGCTAGGCCTCACTTTTATCGAGCAATCTTCCAGATTAAGCCACTCGAAATAGCTATTGCGGGGCAAACTGTGATTGTCGTGAGTTTCTCCTCCTGCTTGCGCAATAAGTTTTTCTTTATATTTTGTCGGATTATCAACTTCCTTTCAACTATGCAGTGAGCATTCTTGTTAAAGAGATAGCTTAAAGTAGCTCTGCGCAATGCTTTGTCGGTTTTACGATTGTTAATCTGCTGGCTTGAGTTAGGGTAGAACTACCGTAGAAAATATAGCCTGTCAACGCCAATATTTTAGTGAAAAATTAATATGATTACGGAATTGCTATGGTTACTCTGACTTTAATCTCAGGCAAAATTATCCTGATGTGATGATATAAGGGCGGAATAGGGGTTGGGTATAATCTACCGTTTCTCATACAATCACGGAAGCGACTATTCTTCAATGTCTTAATTTACAGATGAGAGTGCCAATTAGATTATCTAGGAAAGACTAAGTAAAGGACGCTACCGCCTTCATCGGGACTGCACTGGTTGTTGTGCCAAACAAAGCTGACTCACCAGCCCTCAAGCTCAGGAAATAAATCTAACTTTGGCACCATGAATTTCTCATTCATAATTGAAAAGTCACCTATAAAGTAATTCTGCTGCTGTGCTCCACGTTGAGTGGTATCAGCCCATCTGATTGCCCAGATAAATACAACTGGCTGGAAAGCAGCAATATTAATTGTTGATAAAGATGAATCGTCAAACTTTTACATGGGGTCGCTCAGAAAACCGAATTCGCAAGACTGAAAGCTGGATCGAGGGGTTGTGGGTTTTAGGGTTACTCCTAGCTGCACTACTTTTATTCGGAATTAACTTAGAGAGTTTACCACTTTTATCTTGGGCAGAAGGAACGGTTGATCTGATTGCTCGTAAAATACAAGCGGCACCTCTGGCATCTTGGGAGTGGCTTTACCCCACTCTTCCAGGTAAATCTGAGTACCCTCAACCCCCCCTACTCTATTGGTTGATTGGCTCTGCATATCAGATGGGTGGCATTAGCCCTGGGATGATGCGCTTACCTGGTGCAATACTGAGTGCTCTCTCAATACCCTTACTTTATGGAATTGGCAGAGAATTGTTCCCCTCGCGTCAAAGCGCAATTTTCTCTAGCTTAATTTATCTAACTCTCTTGCCGGTGATTTATCACGGGCGTCTGGCGCTGTTAGATGGAACAGTATTATGCTTTGTGTTACTCACGATGTGGTGTGTTTTGCGATCGCGTCGTGATTTACGCTGGTCACTGGGCATTGGTATTGGATTAGGCTTAATTTGCCTTACTCAAGGTATTCTTTTCGGACTTTTACTAGGAGTAATTGCACTAGTTTTTCTAGCCTGGGATACGCCTAGACTACTAACTTCTGTTTATTGGTGGCTGGGTGTGTTGCTTGGTTGTTTTCCTGGGTTGGCATGGTACGCAGTTCCCCTAATGCCAACAAGTCAAATATTAGGTAATTCCGGCACAAAGATCCTACCTTCTCTGTGGGCATTAGTTAATCGTCAATCTCGTCCTTTCTGGTACTATGCGGTAGAAATTTTCTGCGTACCTTGGTTACTTTTCTGGTGTTATGGTCTGCGGCTTGCCTGGGACAATCGCAATTGGGGCTGGGGAAAGTTGGTACTGGTTTGGACTGGTATTTATCTTTTAGCTATTCCAGTCATGCTCGCTAAACTTTCCTGGTACATCTTCCCCGTTTACCCAGCCTTAGCCCTGGCTGGTGGTGCTCAACTAGCGTATGTTTGGAATTTACCTAGTGCTCAATCCTATCCTCGTCTTTGGAGTCTCAGCTTAAGCTTACTGGCTTTAGTAGCTGGAGCGACTACAGGCGGCCTCTATTTTTCCATCAACGCAGGAGCTTATCGATCATTATTTTTGTTTTTCGCTTCAGTTGCTCTCACTATGACAGTGGCAGCTTTTTTAGCAGCGCGACGTAATTTGCAATTTATTGTGATTCTTTTTTGGGGTACATATATCTCTTTACTACTTTTAATAGCGTTTCATTGAAAGAGGCTTCGCCTAAATCTTTAGTTTTGGCGAAGCCTCTCGTTGATAAATTAATTACTAAGACTAAATCCCAAAACCACTAAGCAGCCGGACTAGAGATTAAATTAAATATCAATCCTCTGTTCCTTAAGGGGATATAAGCATAGCTTAATCAATTAAAGAGGAGCCTGACCCCTAAACCGGAGCAGGCTATTGTGCGGGGCGACAAGAGGAGTAGAAAAACCCCGGGGTATAGGCTCAGAGAAAGCTTGTAGATCTGATAGATCTGAACATTTAATCCCCTTCCCATCCATACACTTTTTGCAGAGTTTATTAATTGTATCAGCAGGCGTACAAACAGGAATGAATCCCGCCGTCAAATATTTTGTGACGGGAGTTTCTCGCTAGTTTAGATAAAGCGACAAAAAAAATTCCTATTAACGGTGCCTTAATTCTAGGTTTTTCTCCAGAACACTAACTACAAATGACTGAGTAACAACAATCGCGCTTACTAGACAGCAAGTAGCTAATTGTTCTAGCGACTGTTGGCAATTGCAGTTTGGTTTAGCTTTGATGCACCTATCGCTCCGCTCCATCTGTCGCTTATCTTGACGACTCAGGATGCTTCAAGAGATTCTTCGTCAATTTGTTTCAAGTGAATGTGTTTACGTCCTAGGGTAATTTCAAATTCATCCCCTGGTTGTAAACCCATCTGTTTAGTATAAGCAGAGCCGATCAGTAGGTTACCGTTAGACTGCACCGAAATGCGATAACTGGCACTACGTCCTCCACGACCATTACCATTGACTTTACTGTCTAACTCAATTCCCTCTGCATCAATAAGAGCATTGAGGAATTTCATCATGTTGACTCGCTCTACCCCGTTTTTTGTCACGGTGTAGTAGCCACAGGCTCTGGCTTTTTCTTCTTTACTGAGGTTTCCCAGTTCCTTGACTTTCTTTATCAGCGCATCACCCATTAAGGGTTCAGTTTTTTTCTTTTTAGCCATCAACTTGGATCTAAAACTAAGAACTTAAGTGGTTGTCGGGTTTCAGTTGGACTGAGAGTTAACTAAGACAATAAAATCTTAGTGTACTATCAGCATATCAAACTATATTACACAAAGAGTGTCAACTTGCTTGGTCATATTTATTTGTTCAGGGTTTTTACTCACGTCGTTACTCCAAGGCCTAGGTTGTGAAAAACTGATACATCGGAATAATGTTAGTTGTTCGTAGCATTGATATCAAAAATAAAACAAAAACCGTCTGCTCACAGGGTGATCACTTTCGCCCTCGACTAAGCTTGAAGATAAATACACAGGATTGTAGTTAATGGTTCGACCAGAGTTGGAAAAACAATAAGACTTGTAGAACAGTTAACTGCGACCTTAACAATAACTCAAAAACAAGACTGACTTGAGGACTTAAGCAAAACTCATTAGCTGATCAGGCGCAAAAATTTTCGCTGTAATACAAGGATTTTCCATCTCTATGAAGCTGACTAATCGCGGACACTACAGTGTCAAAGCGTTACTTGATCTGAGCTTACAGCCTGAGTATGGACCGGTATCTGTCAAAGCAATCGCCCGCCGTCAAGACTTACCAGCTCCTTACTTAGAAAAACTGCTTATTGAAATGCGTCATGCTGGTTTAGTTAAATCAGTGCGTGGTTCTCAAGGTGGCTATCAATTAGCCCGTGAGCCTGCACAAATTTCTTTAGGTGAAATTCTTGAAGCTGTTGGTGAAACAATCGAACCATTACCTCGCCATACTCCAGACACCACCCAAGCAGAAGATTGGGTAACATTTACTCTTTGGCAAAGGCTACACCAGAAACTTAAAGAAGCGTTGTATAGTATAACTCTTGCCGACCTTTATTATGATGCCCGGAGCTGGCAAGCTGCTCAAGGAGAGCAAACCAGTTTCGTTGTTTAAATAAATTTTGCAGCAACGATGACAAACAGGAATGAACCGGTTACTTATGATGGAGGCTGTCACTGCGGTATTGTCCGCTTCCGTGTAATTGTTGACAAGCATGAGGCAATTGATTGCAATTGTTCGATTTGCCAAAAAAAAGGATTCTTACACCTGATTGTCCCCCCTGAGCAATTTACCTTACTTAGTGGTGATCAAGCACTAACTACATATACCTTTAACACTCACACTGCCAAGCATACATTTTGTAGTATTTGTGGTATTCATCCCTTTTATCGACCTCGTTCTCATCCGCAGGCAATTGATGTTAACCTTCGTTGTCTGGAGGGCAATGTTCTCTCGGAATTTAGTATTGTGCCTTTTGATGGTGCTAATTGGGAAGAGAATGCCCACAAAATCAAAGAATAGTCACTGATCACCAAAGTGGGAAACTTAAATATTGGTGAGTTTTGATACAAACTATACAGTTTTACTACTAGCTGCCCTGTTGGATTACCTGATCGGAGACCCCTGGGGATGGCCTCATCCAGTAAGATTAATGGGCTGGATAATTTCTCGTTTTACTCAATTAACAATTAGTAGCTTCTCAAAAAAGTGGCAGCGCCGCTTAGCTGGAATTATTCTGGGTGTAGGACTAATAATTGCTAGCGGATTTACAGGATGGTTAATCTCAGCAGTAGCAACTAGGATTCATCCCTTGTTGAGCATTATTCTAGAAACTATCTTACTAGCAAGCTGTTTTGCTGGTCGCAGTTTGCGCTTAGCCGCAGTCGATGTTTTGCAACCTCTAGTCATCGGAAAATTAGAACTAGCGCGTTCCCAATTAAGTCAATATGTTGGTCGAGATACCAATAACCTCTCTGAGCCAGAAATCTTGCGAGCTATTCTGGAAACTGTAGCTGAAAATACAACAGATGGAGTGATGGCTCCCCTATTTTATGCAATTATCGGAGCCTTTTTGCCTGGGGTAAGTAGTGTTTCCTTCGCCTTAGCTTATAAAGCAGCTAGTACCCTGGATTCTATGGTTGGTTATCGGCAAGAACCCCTAGCAGATTTAGGCTGGTTCAGTGCCAAATTTGAAGACTACCTTACTTGGCCAGCCTGTCGCTTAACAGTATTGACTCTAGCAGTTGTTTCCAGAAAACCCCAGCAAGTTTGGCGTTTATGTCGCCGTGATGCCAGTAAAGATCCTAGTCCTAACTCCGGGTGGAGTGAATGTGCTTTTGCCGCAATTTTAGGTGTTCAGCTAGGCGGCACTAATTATTATCGCGGAATTCCTCAGCAGAAACCGCTTCTAGGCGACGCCATAAACCCGATCACACCGCACAAAATTGATCAAGCTTTGCAGCTAACCCGTCACTGTTTTCTGATTTGGCTGGCAATAGCATTTTTATTTATCTTGACTTTTCACAACACATTCTGAAACTATCAGATAGCGAAAACTTTTCCAGACTAGCTTGATATTTTTATTTCTTGACCAAAAATTAAGCAACTCTTATCCTCTGAAAGCTGGTTCCGACAAATACGAGGTAAGTAAGTGAAAAAAGCTAATAGTACTAAACTTTTGACTCTAAGTTTAATTGGGTTGATGTTGCTCAAAATAGTGGGAGCAGCAATTGCCCTGGCTTCCCCTCAACCAGTCACGAATAGAACAGCTACCACAATTACTGAGGATTCAGCCACCTCAAATAGTGCTCAATATATTTGGCCTACTCAAGGAGAGTTTGGTGCGGGCTTTGTTTCTAACTCAGAATATCTACACGAAGGTATTGATATTGTCGGAGCAATTGGCACTCCGATTGTGGCGGCGGCTGCGGGTGAAGTTGTCTTTGCAGGTTTTGATGAATACGGATTTGGTAATTTAGTAGAGATTAAACACCCTGATGGCACTTTGACCAAGTACGCCCACAACAATCGAATTTTAGTTAGAAAAGGTCAACAGGTGAGCCAAGGTGAAATAATTGCTGAGATGGGTGATACGGGAAAAAGCATTGCACCCCACTTGCATTTTGAGGTTCACCCCGCAGGTCAAGAGGCGGTTGATCCACTTCCTTTGCTCCCGCCTTTGCTAGCCGGAGTAGTTCCCTCCCTACCCAAGTCCTTGGTAAGCCAGTCCACGGGATCAAATTCTCCTCAGTTTATCTGGCCAAGCCAGGGGAATATTGTCGCTGGTTACGTTACGGATCCTAAACAATTACATCAAGGAATCGATATTGCTGCTCCTTTAGGTAGTCCGATTCTGGCGGCTGCTGCTGGTGAAGTTATCTATGCAGGGCCTGATAGTTCAGGTCGAGGAAAATTAATAGAAATTAAGCACCCTGATGGCAGTCTCACTCGCTATGGCATTAATAGTAGAATTTTTGTCAGCCAGGGGCAAAAAGTAAATCAGGGTCAAATTATTGCCGATATAGAAGGCAATGCCGATGGCAGTACACCCCACTTAGATTTTGAAATTTACTACGAGGGTCAAGGCCCAGTAAATCCCTACCAATTGCTACCCCGCAGATTTTAGCCCAGTTGTCTAGGGCTGTCTTCCAGATGCGATCGCTCAAGATAAAACCCGTGTCCTAGTGTATGCTCGTTTGGCTAGGGTATTTACATCTCCTCAATCCCATTTTTTACCGAAAAAAGAGCTAATTGTATGATTTCTTAATGTAAAGACTACCGACATCCTCATTTTCTGATGTTATGATTTGTTGCTATCATCGGTAGCATTTTATGGCTATCGTTGGTGGCATTCAGTGCAACCCAATAGAGATATCCACCAAGTAGAGAAGAGGATTATGGAAGCACTTGCATACACTCATTCATCCGCTGCCTATGAAGAGGCAGAAAATTTTGGTTTACCTGAACTGACTTTGTTTAATGGATTGAATTGGAAAAAGTTTTCTAGTTCATCTGTGATGGCTTTACTACCTGTGACGCTGTTCTTGAGCGTGATTAGCGTAACCAATGCAGCCTCAGCTTCTGGCTATAGTGTCGTATCGCTCCAGAATGCTCTTAAGAGGGCTGGCTATTTTCCCGGTCACGTTAGCTCAACAGGATATTATGGCCCAATCACCAGGAATGCGGTCATCAGATTCCAAAGAGCCAATGGGCTGAGGGTAGATGGGGTTGCTGGTCCACAAACCAGAAGAGCTTTAGGGATTTCTCACTATGGCTATCAACCCACCCACCGTAAGCATCGTTCCTATGGTGGCGGTTACCGTGTAGCAACCCATGGCAGCAATCTGCGCATCCGTTCTGGTCCGGGAACAGGCTATCGCGTTATTGGTAGCTTGTACAACGGCAGCCGCGTCAGCCTTAGTGGTCGTTACTCTGGCGGTTGGTCGCAGCTTTCTAACGGTGGTTGGGTATCTGGTACCTACATCAGATAACTTGACTCTGCCAAAAGGCCCGCGCCATAGCCTTAAATAACACTCCTAATTCCTAAGGCAACGCCTTTCGGTTTAAAAGTTCCCCTCTGTTGTTTTCTGAGCGAGTATGTAGACGCTTAAACATCAGAGGGCTTTTGCTTAGCAGATACTATTAACAATTAATATTTAGCTATTGAACTAGCTGCGACAAATAATTCAGGATGCGCACTCAAATTATTGAAATTCTCTCAGCCGAAGAATTACGGCGCACAGTCACCCGCTTGGCATCTGAGGTGATCGAGAAATCTGGAGATTTGTCTAAACTTGCCCTAGTGGGCATTTATACCAGAGGTGTTCCTTTAGCCAAAATGCTAGGACGTCAAATGGAAATGTTAGAGAACTTGCCAGTGCCAGTAGGGTCAATAGATGTTACATTTTACCGGGATGATTTGGATCAAATCGGCGTGAGGACGCCAGCAAAAAGTGAAATCCCCTTCGATATTTCTGGTAAAACTGTAGTGTTAGTAGATGATGTGATCCGCACCGGACGCACCATTCGCGCCGCTCTGAATGCAGTTAATGAATACGGTAGACCTCAGACAATTCGTTTACTAGTTTTAGTTGATCGAGGTCATCGGGAGTTACCGATTTGTCCCGACTTCACTGGCAAACAGCTACCAACAGCCAATGAAGAACAGATCAAGGTTTATCTACAAGATGTCGATGGACAGGATGGGGTAGAGTTAATCAAAGTTATTTCCCCTTGAGTTGGTCAATTAGTGTTGAGTTTTGATGGCTTAAGAGTAGGTGACGGGTCGGTCGATGGGACAATCAAGATTGTCAACCAACGTAACTAGATGAATTCCTGCAGCTATGACCCAAACCCAAACACGCAAGGCGGACCATATACGGATTTGTCTAGATGAAGATGTGCAATTTCAACGCTTAACCAACGGACTAGAAAAATATCGCTTCACCCACTGTTGCTTGCCAGAAATCAACTGTAATGAAATTGACTTGAACAGCAAGTTTCTGGGAAAAACTATGGGAGTCCCCTTGCTGATCTCCTCAATGACTGGCGGTACACAACAGGCAAAAACGATTAATTTTCGTCTGGCTGAAGTTGCCCAGCACTATAAACTAGCAATGGGTGTAGGTTCCCAAAGAGTAGCGGTAGAAATACCACAGGTTGCCGATACTTTTGCCGTGCGATCGCTTGCTCCTGATATTCTCTTATTTGCCAACCTTGGTGCAGTTCAGCTTAACTACACCTACGGACTAGATGAGTGCCAGCGCGTGGTTGATCTTTTGCAAGCAGACGCCCTCATCTTGCATCTTAATCCCCTACAAGAGTGTATTCAGCCCCAAGGTGACACCAACTTTCGAGGCTTACTTAAGAAAATAGAGCTTTTGTGCGCTAAGCTGCCAGTACCCGTAATTGTCAAAGAAGTAGGAAACGGTATCTCAGCAGTAATGGCGCAAAAATTGCTCAATGCTGGTGTTAGTGCGATCGACGTGGCTGGTGCTGGTGGGACATCTTGGGCAAAAGTGGAAAGTGAACGGGCCTTAAGCGACAAGCAAAGGCAATTGGGATTGACCTTTGCTGATTGGGGTTTACCAACGGCTGAATGTATTACCAGTATTCGAGCGATTGCCCCAGAAGTCCCTCTAATTGCCTCTGGAGGATTGCGCAATGGATTGGATATTGCCAAAGCGATCGCCCTAGGAGCAGATATTTCTGGTTTAGCCTGGCCTTTCCTCAAGGCAGCATCTGAGTCAGCAGAGGCAGTTGATTCCCTAGTACAGCTTTTAATTGCAGAAATTACTACCGTTCTCTTTTGCACTGGTAATGCCACTTTATCCGAGCTTAAGAACTCTAATGTGCTACAGAAGTTAGGATAAGGATCAAATAGTTAAGGGTGAGAAAGTTTTAAGTTGTAAGTAAAAAACAACCAGAAAAATTCTCAATTTTGACCTTTAACTCTTAAAAATAAAACTTCCTAGTCTCCTCTTTTGCTGCCAACCCCAATGCGTCAATTTATTAAGCAGACTTTTGCTAGCCTGATTGGAAGCCTCGCCGGACTAATTTTGTTTTTCGGTTTAGGAGCGAGTGGACTGCTCTTTTTACTAATTGCAGTAGCCTCAAAAGATTCTGAACCCCTAGTTAAAGACAAATCGGTGCTGGTTTTTGATCTATCTTTAGATATAACCGATAATACTCAAGCCTCAAACCCTAGTGAGGCACTAGAAGAGGCGCTATCAGCTCAAGAAACTAACAACATAAAACTGCGCCAGGTTCTTGATACCTTGGAGGCAGCCCGTAAAGACAAACGAATAGTTGCTCTCTATCTAGACGGTTCTCAAAGCTCAGGGATTAGCAATACTGGCTGGGCAACCCTCACTGAAGTAAGAAATGCCCTCGAAAGCTTCAAGGCTGCAGGCAAAAAAATCATTGTTTACGATGTTGATTTGGGAGAAAAGGAATACTACCTCGGCTCTGTAGCAGATACGGTAATTATTAACCCGATGGGAGTTATGGAGTTCAATGGTTTGGCCTCTGAACAACTATTCTTCACGGGAGCCTTAGAAAAATACGGTATTGGTGTTCAGGTAATCCGAGTCGGGAAATACAAATCAGCCGTTGAACCCTTCATTCTCAAACAGCTAAGTTCAGAAAGTCGGCAACAAACTCAAGAATTGTTGCAGGATGTTTGGGGTGAATTTCTGACAAGTGTTAGCCAAAGCCGCAAGCAAAGCCCTCAGCAGTTACAGGCAATCGCTAACTCTCAAGGATTATTGACAGCTTCGGAAGCCCTCAGCCGAGGTTTAGTAGATAGAATTTCCTACTTTGATGAGGTGATTGCTGACCTCAAAACGCTAACTGGTAGTACTGAAAAAGATAAATCTTTCCGGCAAATTAGCCTCAACACCTATGCTAAAACCCAAACTAAACAACTCCAGCAGCGCAGTTCTGCAAATAAAATTGCTGTGGTTTATGCTGAAGGCGAAATTGTTAGTGGTCAAGGTAACGTCCAGCAGATAGGTGGTGAAAGCTTTGCCAGACAACTACGCCAGTTGCGACTAGATAAGGATGTTAAAGCATTAGTACTGCGGGTTAATAGCCCCGGTGGTAGTGCTACGGCATCGGAAATTATTCAGCGGGAAGTACGACTGATCAGCAAAGAAAAACCAGTGATTGTTTCCATGGGCAATGTGGCAGCTTCTGGAGGTTATTGGATTTCTACCTACGGTGACCGAATTTTTGCAGAACCAAACACAATTACTGGTTCTATCGGTGTTTTTGGATTGCAGTTTAATGTCCAAGAACTAGCTAACGAAAATGGCCTTACCTGGGATGTTGTCAAAACCGGTCGTTTTGCCGATAGCCTGGGTGTTAGCCGTCCTCTACAGCCCCAAGAGTTAGCCATCTCTCAAAAAATAGTTAACCAGATTTATAATCAGTTCCTTGACAAAGTGGCAGAGTCTCGCAAACTACCCAAGAGTAAAGTACAAGAAATTGCCCAAGGACGGGTTTGGTCTGGTAAGGACGCTAAGCAACTGGGTTTAGTAGATGAAATTGGAGGCATTGATGCAGCCATCGAATATGCTGCTAAGCAAGCTAAGTTAGAAGATGATTGGCAACTGGAAGAATATCCAGAAGTGCGCAGCTTGGAAGAACGGATTTTAGGAAAGCTTACGGGTACAGAAAAGGTTAGTCAAGGGCAAGTGTCTGACCCATTGACCGCCAAATTTGTCAAGTTAAAAGAAGATTTAGCTATTATCAAGGCGATGAATGACCCCAGAGGAATCTACAGCCGTCTGCCTTTCAACTGGCGAATTGATTAAACTTTGTCGGGGTAATAGTAATAGGAGGAACGACCGCTCTTAGCCGCTGAAAATCTCGCTTCGCGGGAAAATGGTTAATTGAGCTGTACATACCAGAATCTGGCTTATAGTCTCAATTTTCTATTTTCCATTTGCCATTTGCCCTCACCACTTATCTAGAAACGATAATTAAGGATCCGCTCTTGATCACCCTCTCTAAGCTGTGCCCAAATGCTTACTGGTACGGCTTCACCTTGCTTATTTACCTTAATTTCCATGACAATTGGTGGGGTTTGCGGTGATGAGTTCGGCTCCACTTGTCCAGCTTTACCGAGTTCTGTGTTAATTTGCTCCCTTTGATCCTCAGGCATGTAATAGGTTTCTAGGCCATACTGGACAAAACCACCCTGGGCAATACCCTTGAGAAAAATCTGATTGGCTGATAATTGGCTAGGTAGTTTAGCCCTGAGAAAAATCGGTTGCCAAGCAAGTGGCAGTTCCGCTGAATCAGCTTTTTCTGGCGCTTGCAAAACTACATAAAGAATAGTGCCAGGTTCAATCAGAGAAACATCTTGACCATCGGGTTGAGTAATTTTTTGCTTGGGTAATTCTTCCCAACCTTTGAGCTGGCGCAAGTTTTCCTGACTGGAAATGTTATATCTAAGGGTCTGAGAATAGCCTCGCAGCAGTTCATAGGGGTCAACTGGTGCTGTCTGAAGAATAACCGTTTTGCCAGTCAGCACAGTGTAAACTGCCTGGGTCGGAACGGCAATAATTAGCGCGGTTTGAAATAAAAAAGGCACCCAGAACCGCCAGAGAGGTGTGTTTTTTTTGGAGTCTGAGTTAGATGTCATCTTAAGTCCTCTTTCTTATCCCCCTTGTCTTCAACGTTCTCCCTCTTCCAGTTTCTATTCCCCAACACCTATTTTGCGGACGTAGCGCTCGAACCAAAGTCCGGCCGCAATGACACCGAAACCACATAGTAGTAAAACAAAAGATTTGAAAAGTAAATCGGTATCGTACTCCCACATGCGGGTTAAAATTTGCAGAGTCAGTAGCACCATACCACCCCAGAAAAGCTTGCGTTGACCTTGTGCCAGTCCCTGACGCACTAAGCCAACAGCGAGTACAAATAAAAGCAGGTTGAAACTTAATACCGCCTCGAAGGTTAACCCACCAGTACTGAGATGCCAATAGGGAATTAAACCACCAACGACAATCATCCCAGCCACGAAAATGCTAGTTAAATCTAATCTGCGCCACAGCCGCAACCATTCCCCAATAGTTAGGCAGCTTAAAATCAGAATATCTACTAAGAGATAGCTAGGTAATCGTGCTGTATCGTCAACCGATGGTATTGAAGAAGTGTCCCACCAGCCATGGAAAGATAACAGATAAAACACAACTCCCAGAAAAGTTATGGCAAGAGTACGAGCTGTACTATTGAAAGACTCAGCTCCCTGAAGGCGCTCTACCCAAAGATTATCTCTGTAACCCCAGAGTAGCGCCGCTGGTAAAGCGCAAGCGACTGCAGCTATCCAGGCTGGAGAACGAGACAAATTTTGCTCGATCAAATTAGCCTCTAAAAAGCAAACTGTGGCGATCGCACCTAGACGGAAAATCCACCGTGAACGACACCAATAAGCCAGTGGAATAAACATTAAAATAGCTAAAATCGGCAGATGTTTAACTATCTGCCGCAACCAATAAAACTCTCCTACAGCTAAGAATTCTGGCTGTCCCTGACCCTGAATGTACCCTAAGCTGATTAAAAGGATTGCTACTATCCCCAAGGAAGTCAGCTGCAGGCCATAAGCCATTGCCAAAATACCTAATCCCCAAAGGAGATACAACTGATAGAGCAGTCCACTCTGATGAAACATTTGAGACATCAGAGCCATATTTGCCCCTAAAATTAGACCTCCTAAGAGTAATAATCCCTGTCCCAGGCGGCGTTGCCATCGCTGAATTGGTCGTCGCCAGAGGTAGAAGCCAGTGATGTTGACTGCCAAAAACACACTGAGCAACAAGATCACTTTTAATTCTCTGTGCCAAGCTTGCCAGTTAGCGGCGACAAAAGTAATCACACCCAAACCTAAAAGGATGCTGCCCAACCCCAGTAAAATCACGACAAATCGGTTACGGGCGGCTGTCTCTAGGTCACTAAATTGATAACGTTCTGATAGTTGCTCATAAACAGAATCATCGATTAATCCCTCAGTTCGCCATTGCTCTGCTTCTTGACGTAACTGACGACGAAATTTATCTAAAGGCATCATAACCTTTATGATAATGCTATGTCTGACAGAGTTTGCGCTTCTCTAATCCTAGATTTTTTAATTGGGGTAATTGCTGTTAATCACCTCAATGGCTCCCTAATTGTCAAGCTGCTGAGTAGCTAGGCAGTTGGGATAGTTGTTTTTCTAGCCAATCTTGATTAAAAACCTCTCGATAAATAGGATTTTGCACAACAAGAACTCCGTTGCGTTTCTCGACTAACCCAGACAGGAGTAACGCTGTTTCTGCAACGCTTTCTTTGGCGATGATGCCCCTTGCTTGACTAAGAATTTTTGAGTTTCGCCGGGGGATTGAGGAAGATTCTCTTTTGCTCCTCCTCTTCTGATTTGAGGGGTTCAAAATTTGCCGATAAAGCTGCAAAAGTAGCCCGGTATCTTGTTCACTCAGGAGGAGGCGATCGCGTATGGTGCGCAGATGCACTGGCTCATCGTTGGTTTCCCAATTGTCAATTACCTGCTGGTGTACCAGACGCTCAATCAATTTTTCTTCTTGACCAGCAGACACTATTCCCGGTGTTAATGCAACTAGTTGACAAAGTTTTTGCGTCAGAAACGGTTGCCCTCCTGTCCAATGCAAGATGCTTTTGAGTACTGCCATTGGGTTTTGGGCTTTGTTGACCAATCCTTGGGCTAATGGCTTAACTTCTGACAATTTAAAACCGGCTAAGGCGATCCCATAGCCAGCCTTAAAAGGAGTAAGTTTGGGATTTCGGATCAACTCTGGGGGAGCGGCTACCCCAAACACAGCAAAAGTAAGGCGTCTATCAGCTGGATGTTCTACTCTCTGACTATCGTAGCGGCTCAGCAGAGCAAAAAAATCTTCGGTGCAGAATTTTAGACCCAGCAAAACATCAATTTCATCTAGGCAAATAACAATCTGCTGCTTAGGTAAGTTGACGAATAATATCTGTTCTATAAAATTAGTTAATTTTTGGATAGGAGATAGAAATATTTGAGATGTCCACCAGGAATTTAAATCTAGCTGTTGATGACAACCAAACTTTCTTGACAACTCAAAACATATTCCTTTGTACCACTGCTCTGGTGTGCTATTTTCGCTACTGGCGTTAGTCAAATCTATTGCCGCACATAGCACTCCTGCTTTTCGCAACCGCTGTATGGTTTGTAGGCGCAAGCTAGATTTGCCCATTTGCCGAGAGTTAAAAATATAGCAAAATTCGCCGGCTCTTAGAGCCTCGTACAGTTGTTGATCTGCACTTCGTTGAACATAACAGGGATGATCAAATCGAAGGCTTCCTCCGACTTTATAGTAATCAGGCTCGGAAAATAAGCTCTTGCTCATATTATCAATAGCCAAGTGCAAAAATCTCTATTTGATTTTGTGGTTGGCAGTTTCAGAGCATTAGAGCTGAATCTTGGAAGCTCTCCTTCAATATCCTTGAGGAGTAACTCTAGAATATAAACAACGATAGAATATAAACAACGATTAAGCTAGCTCGTGTAGTTGTGTTTCTACACCACCTTCCTATCTAGCTCTTCTGATGGCTCAGAAAAAAAAGCATAGATTTTATTCGCTCCAATTGGGATAAAATCACTCATAAATTAGTTAACCTAGATGTGTATCCATCTTCGTTGATCATCCCTCCTCATCATATACCTTAAACTGGGTAATGCAACTGAATTGCTTGGGTTGTAGGCTCATGGAGCGTAACATCCCTCTGTGACCGGAAATTTGTCGCTCTCTAGACTAAGTAGCTCAGACTCCTCTTCGGGTTGCCTTGCGGCTACAGAGAGGCTTACTCCCTAAGCTGCGCCCGTCCACAGCTAACGCTAACATAACTATTACTTTTTCTAACTTCATCTGCTCTGTCCCGCATCTATTACCTTGGGGGAGTAACTTGTTATCAGGGAGTCGTAAGTCTAACACGAAAATATTGACGGTATAGCTCGCAACTAGGCATTGCTTTATCGCCACATAGTTTTACTAGACCAATACTTTGTAATCGGTAGACTAGCTGTGACGCCAGCAAAACCGGGCTGCTGCTGCTCACTACTTGCTTCATCGCTGCGGCTAGTTGTGAGTCTTGTAGGTACTCTAGCTGTCGTCGCAGATGATTATTATAAATGCCAGACTCTGTAGGAGCATACTCCAGTAACTTTTCAAAAGTGAAAGCTTGTGATGCATCGTTTCCTGGGTAGAAAAAAGCTAAGCCAGTAGCGTTTTGCTCCTGAAGGTAATACAAAGCTAGTTGCACTAGATAGGGGTGTCCTCCCACCAGTTCCATCAGTTGTCGAGTTTCATCGTTTCCCCAGTTAAGTCCATAGCCTCTGGCTAAATGCTTAACTTGCTGAAAGTTCCACTCTGGGAGAGCAATAGGTAGCCCAACATTAAACGGCGATTGATTAATATTTAGCGGCAAATAATCTTCCGTAGAATAAACTAATAATAACCGTAGTTTTTGCCAAATTGGGTTTTCATTAGCTTCTTCGTACCAAACTCGCAGCAGGGGCAAAAAATCTTGAGCAACTTGAGGATAGGAGAAGATGCGTTCAACTTCATCTAAACCTAACAAAAGAGGATCGCTCAGCTGTGGTAATAAGTATTCTTCAAAATATCTAGTGCAACTAGACTTAGCTAAATTAGAATCTTGCTCCCAGTAGTCATCCAACTTAGGTTCTATATTTAACTTCCAGCTAATAATTTTACAAAACCAGCGCAGTAAGTGATTGAGATTGCTAATTGCTCCTTGATCTGCTTGTTGGAAACTCAGACGTACTGTTTTGTAGCCCTGCTTATTTGCCCCATAAGAGATAATGTAGTTAAGCAGCGAAGTTTTGCCCATCTTTTGAGGTGCTTTAATCCGGATTAAGGCTCCTGGCTGCAAAATTTCTCGGCAACAAAGTGACTCAATCGGAAAACGCTCCACGTAAAAAGGAGAGTTGATACTGACTGAACATCCAGGAAAGCTAGGTTTAAATAATTCGAGATTATTTCTTTCTAGGGAATAAAATGAGAGATTTTCCTGGCTTTTGAAGTTATTTTCTGTTTCTTGTTTCTGTATTATTTTATCCCTGGACTTGTTTACTTGCAGTTGCCTTCTCAACACAGAACGGATATTACTTTTGGTAATTTTTTCACCAACAGTATCGCTAAGCTCTTGCCATAGTCGAGAGCCAACAATCCGCAAGTAACCAGCTTCATAATCGAACTCCTCAGCAATCTCTTGATAGCTTTTCCCCTGCCAACACTCACGCAGCAGCAGTTCTTGAAGATCACTCAATTGCCTTGGCTCTAACAGAGTGTCTAAAATTCCTATTGCCTGTTCTACATCGTAAATCATGAAATTATCGGAGAATTAAAACCTTATTTTTACTTATTTTTAAATAAAAGTTAATCTTACATTGACTAAATATCTAACTTTATATAACAAATATTACCTATTCCATACTAGGTTTACCCCAATGCTTGCTCACCTCGAAGATAGAAAAATTACAGGTTAATATATTTAGAGAGTGATTAATGGGTAACCTTAAAGTTCGCTAACTATAAAAGTTATACGCTATTTGTTAAAAGTTAAGGTCACGTTATACCAGCAAAATGATATACACTTTAGGGGTTTTCCCATGCTAATGTTTGTCCTAGATTTATTATCGAGTTTTGCTGAGAGTACTGAATCACTCTCAGTTGATTATTGAGGAAAATTTAACTCCTTAAGGCTTCGCTCCAACTTATTTAACTCCTTTGTAGCGTAAGATTATCTACTGACAAAATCGGAAAGGGTGCATCTCTAAACATTCCCTTAAATACCCGACACCGATAAAGTCTACTAAATGAAATATCTTCAGCTTACCCAAAAAATTAACTTCTGGCTGACTTCTTGGGGAACCATCAGCGCCGATACTCTCAAAATTTTACGGGGGAATTGATTTATGAACACTGATGATCTTAAACAACAAGTTCAATCTACCCAAGACTGTTTTGAGACAATTCGGCAATGTACTCAAAGCTTGCTAACTCAGCCCAGAGCAGTAGTAGTAGAAGCAATTAATGAACTCTCTACTACACTAGAAGAGTTGCAACAGCAGAATCAAGAGGTACTCAGCTTTAGTGGAAATAGAGCCTGTGATCAATCTTTAGTAGTTGATCCGGCTAAAGAGTCTAGGTATTGTCTTGATATCAAAGAAGATAAACAGACGACAGAACCCTTGCTAGAAACGGAAGAAAACTTCCGTGCTATCTTTGAGCAAGCTGCCGCAGGAATTGGTCAGTTAACCCTATCGGGCAAGTTTGTCCTGGTAAATCGACAGTTCTCTAGCCTACTAGGATACACAGAATCAGAACTTTTAGAGCGGACTGTCCAGGAAATTACCTATCCAGACGATCTAGAACCTAGCTGGGAATATGCACGTCAGCTACTAGAAGGCAAACGGCAAACTTATTCTCTAGAAAAGCGTTACATCCGCAAAGATCAGCAGCTACAGTGGATGCATTTATCAGTATCTCTATTGCGGGACTCTCAAGGAAATCCCCAATACTTCATCGCCGTCATTAAAGATATTAGTGAGTGTAAAAGGGTACAGACTCAGCTAAAACAGCAAACCCAGCAGTTAGAGGAGACTCTCCAGGAACTCCGCAAAACTCAAGCACAACTAATTCACACAGAAAAAATGTCGAGTTTGGGGCAAATCGTAGCGGGCGTCGCCCACGAAATCAACAACCCCTTAAGTTTTATCTGTGGCAATTTGCTGCACTTGCAAAATTATTCCCAGGATTTACTGGAGTTATTGCAATTGCATCAATCTCAACAACCACCTACCCCGGTACTCCAACAGGCAATGGAAGAAAAAGACCTAGACTTTTTAAGAGAAGATCTGCCTAGGCTGCTGAATTCCATGAAAACAGGAAGCGATCGCATTTATGGAATTGTCCAGTCATTGCGCAACTTTTGCCGGGACGAAGGACAACTGAAGACGATGGATATCCATGAAGGTATCGAACATACTCTGATAATTTTGTGTAATCGTCTACAAGCTAATCTTGAGCAGACGGCGGTGGAAGTTGTTAAGGAATACGATAATATACCCCGCGTGGAGTGCTACCCAGGCAAGTTAAATCAGGTGTTTATGAATATCTTGAGTAATGCCATCGAGGCACTCGAAGAATTAAGACAACACCAAATCCAGGACAATCAGTCGGCAAAACCTTGTGAAATTCGGATTCGCACGACATTGGTTAAGCCAGAGAAAGTCGTGATCTCGATTGCTGACAATGGGCCAGGGATGTCACCAGAGACACTACAGAAAATATTTGACCCTTTCTTTACTACCAAATCCGTGGGACAGGGGGTAGGATTAGGCTTGGCTGTTAGTCATCAAATTGTGGTCAATCAACACCAAGGACAGTTACGGTGTATGTCAACTTTGGCAGAGGGAACCGAATTTGTGATTGAACTTCCTGTAGTTCAGAATCGCAATTGTTGTTAATTAAATCCCAGTTCCTGGCGGCCAGGTGGTGAATACAAAGACTACCACAGCGGCAAAAGCCAACATGCCCTCAATTAAATTGCCAATTACCGAACCCACGACAATGCCTAAACTAGCCTTTGATGCTAACCTGATTCTTGGCTCTAGCTCTAACTCACGCCGATAGAGAAATTCTCCGATAAATGCTCCCAAAAGCGGCCCCACAAGAATACCGAGCAGTGGCCCACCAATGAGCCAAGCAGGCAGCAGCCCGAAAAATCCCAGTATTAATCCGATAATTGCCCCAATTTGACCCCATTTGCTAGCGCCAACACCTTTAGCTCCCCAGTAGGTAGCCAAAAAATCAATGGCTACACTGAGCAACAACACCAGGCAGGCAACTGCTATAGCCCAACTAAGACCACCAAAACCGCTAGCTACTCCCCAAACTAAAATTGCCACTACAATCAAGCTAGAACCAGGAATTCCTGGAACCACTGCTCCGATAACACCCACTAGCATCAGAGCAAGTAATAACCAGTAGAGAACCGTTAAAGACATTTAAATTTCCGCCAGTGCAATATCATCTGCATAGCGACTGAGGGTGTTAGCAATTTTGTCGGCAATCCCCTCAATCCAATTTTCGTCTTGTTTGGTGTAGCTGCGAGGGGCGTTGGCTCCTAAAATTAAGGCACCCTGGTTGCCGATGGGTTGGCAGATTAGACCCTGGGTGTTTTCTGGCAAATAGTCAAACTCAATACTTCCAGGATACAGTTTCAGGTTGACTAAATAGATGGGTTTTCCTTGTTCTAAAACTCGTTGCAAAATTGCTCCTGGTTTGACTTCTTGGTTAGTACCCAGGATGCCTCGACGCAACAATACCTTGCCCTGATACCAAACTATTAGCGATCGCGTTACTGTATTCATTAGCAATAAATGGGATGCCCAAGCAAGCTCTGTCTTGACTTCCTCCGGTAGCTCTGCTGCCAGTTCAAAGCCTTGCTCCCCAATTAAATCAACCGCTTCCGGCTGACGTGGCTGCACCTGTTGCCAGAGTAAACCTGTCAAAACCAATACCGCACTCAAAATAACTCCCAAGGCATCAGCACGCGCCTGAGAGTCTGTTAGCTGGGGTGTGAGCAATCGATTAGATAGTAGTAATACTCCCCCCAACCCGCCAACCACTAACGGTAGCTGCCGTAGTACGGAATTTTGATCAGGTTTAGCCATGCTTAAATCAGTTAAAAAGAAAGACTAAAATCAATCCCAACAAAAAATTATTTGTCAATGGTAATTTTTAATTTTTATTTAATTGAGGCTTCCTCTCCCGGTTCAATAATTCTTTGAAATAGATAGCCAGTACCTCTGGCGGTGAGAATCAGCTCAGGATTGCTAGGATCGTCTTCTAATTTCGCCCGTAAGCGAGAAATGTGAACATCGACAACGCGGGTATCTACGTGGCGTTCTGGCGTATATCCCCACACCTCTTGTAAAATCTCTGAGCGAGAAAAAGGTTCTCCAGAGCGACTGACTAGCAACTCTAGTAAACTAAATTCCATCCCGGTGAGACGAATGCGTTCATCTCCTTTGTAAACCTGTCGCTTGTTGGTGTCGATTTTGATATTCGCCACATGGATGACACCAGAACTAGGAATTCCGGAGGCTCCCACTTTATCCACCCGTCGCAGCACGGAGCGAATACGAGCTTCTAATTCTTTAGGAGAAAAGGGCTTGACTACATAGTCATCGGCTCCTAACTCTAAACCAGTAATTCGATCGGCAACATCCCCCAAGGCAGTTAGCATGATAATAGGAATGTCTGATTCCTTGCGCAGCTCTTGGCAAACACCATAGCCATCGAGTTTCGGCATCATTACATCCAAAACTACCAAGTCAGGGTCAGCTTTATGGAAGATTTCTAGTGCCTCTTCTCCATCAGCGGCCGTAACCACATCATAGCCAATCATGGAAAGACGAGTCTCCAAGATACGGCGGATACTAGCTTCATCATCGACAACGAGAATTTTTTCTTTATGAATTTCCAATTGACTCAAGACTCCTGAAATCTACTCAGTGAATTGTTAATTTATCAGTAGCTTATCCATAGAATATTACTTTATAAGAAGGTTTTTTAAGGCTTCAACTTTATATATTAATAATCTATGACGGCTTTTCTTAATTTTTGTTTATAAATTAAAACTTTTTTAATAGTTGGCAATAGTTTTTGGGACTTTTAGATTAGGATGGCAAAGCCAAAATCCTTATATGTTTGTAACGCCTGCGGTGCAGAACACTCGCAATGGTTTGGCAAATGTTCATCCTGTGGTGTATACAACTCCTTGGAAGAAGTGGTTAATCAAGCCCCAGTCAACCTAGTGCGCGGGGGGCGGCAATCTACCCATGATTACAGTAACTCTGCCAACAAAGGGCCAGCTCAACCGAGATCATCCCTCAAATTTTCCGAAATTTCCAACCACTCTCAGCTCAGGTTTGCTTCGGGCTATGGTGAACTTGATCGAGTCTTAGGAGGTGGGATTGTTCCTGGCTCTTTGGTGTTAATTGGCGGCGATCCTGGTATCGGCAAATCAACTCTACTACTCCAAGTAGCTAATCGACTAGCATTTGAGCACCGTATTCTCTACGTTTGTGCCGAAGAGTCGGGCCAACAAGTAAAGCTGCGGGCTTCTCGCCTCGGCGTGGGTGCAATGCCAGTGGAGGCAGAGACTGGTAACGGCGCTGTTAAACAACCCAAAACCTCTTCAAAATCAACAACTCAGGAGCCAAACCTCTACGTGCTACCCGAAACAGATTTGGAAGAAGTTCTCCGGGAGTTGGAGTCCCTCAAACCTCAAGTAGCGGTCATTGACAGTATCCAAACACTCTACTTTGCCGCCCTAACTTCGGCTCCCGGTTCTGTGGCGCAGGTTCGAGAATGTACCTCAGCTCTGATGCAGGTGGCAAAGCGGGCCAACATTACCCTGTTAATTGTCGGACACGTTACCAAAGAAGGTGCGATCGCAGGGCCAAGAGTACTAGAACACCTAGTAGATACCGTACTCTATTTTGAAGGCGATCGCTTTGCTTCTCACAGACTGCTGCGCTCGGTAAAAAATCGCTTTGGTGCCACTCATGAAATTGGTATTTTTGAGATGGTGGACAAAGGCTTGCAGGAGGTGGCAAATCCTTCCGAGCTGTTTTTAGGTAGTCGGGACGAAATGAGTCCTGGTACTGCGACTGTCGTTGCTTGTGAAGGCACTCGCCCCATTCTTGTGGAGTTACAAGCACTAGTTGCTCCTGCTAGTTATGGCTCACCTCGCCGCTCAACTACAGGTGTAGATTACAGCCGTTTGCAGCAAATTTTGGCGGTACTAGAGAAGCGGGTGGGTATTCCGCTATCGAAACTAGATGCTTATGTGGCTACCGCTGGTGGTTTGGGTGTAGAGGAACCGGCCGCAGACTTGGGTGTGGCGGTTGCAGTTGTAGCCTCTTTTCGCGATCGCATTGTTGATCCGCGCACTGTCCTGATTGGAGAAGTGGGCTTAGGAGGGCAAGTAAGACTGGTTTCTCAGATGGAACTACGCCTCAAAGAAGCTGCTAAACTTGGTTTTAAGCGAGCAATTATTCCCAAGGGTCAAACTTTACCTGATCTGGGACTAGAAATCATACCAGTATCGAGAGTTTTAGACGCAATTATTGCTGCCTTACCTGGTGGCCTGCGTCAGCAGCTAGTAGATAATTTTGATGAAGATGGGATGACGGAGAACTAAGAGACATCAAGCACTAGAGCTAGGGATTGGGGGAAAGGCAGTGGGAGAATTAAGAGTAACTGGCAGCAATTTCTACCTACTCCCCACCCTTAGCGTCTAATTCTCGGTTAACTTACTGAGCAGCTACCATACTCATCAGGGAAAGGGGTTCTACTTCCTTAACCTTTGCCATGGGAACGCAAATCACAATAAAATTGCGTCTGGGTCGGGAAATAATTCCTTCTCGCTCAAACTGGTTAAGTATCCGCGTAACTGTGACTCGTCTAGTGCCAATTGCTTCTGCTAGTCCTTGATGGGTCAGTCGCAGGTCAATTAGTCTTCCGGAGTTAACGTCGCGACCAAACTTGTTACCTAACCAAATGAGAAGTTGATGCAAACGGTAAGGCATCCGTTCGTGGCGAATAATATTCAACATCTCCTCTGATTGTTGAATATTGGACATAATGGCATCTAAGGCTTGGTAATACTGATGAGAAGGGATATAGCTAACTTCTACACTAGTTAAGCATTCCACTTGGTAAGGCTGGATCTTAGATAGAGGTTGGCCAACTACATCTCCTGGTCCCCAATATCCCAGAGTGATTAGTGTTCCTTCCTGATTCCAAGTCAAGGTTCTCACTGCTCCTCTGGCAATTTGCCATAAACCGTCTGGTCGCAGAGGTAGTGAGTCACGACGGCTGAAGGTGCGCTGTCTTAAATTAGTGGGTGAGCCAAAAGCGTAAGTGCGAGTAGTCATAGTAGTTGAGTCTCAAAAGAATTAAAACTAAGTGAAAATTAAAACTAAATTCTTAACAGCCTTTTCTAATTGGCTTCGTATCTGGGCTGTTTAAATTTAGTGGTGGTAGATGCTTGCCCAGCGATGGTGTCCTTTTCTGTTAACACCGAGGTTAAGGATGATCAGTGCAGCCTTTAGTAGTCAGTACTAGCTGTTCTCTCACTCTCCGGCAACAAACTCTAAGTAGTAATTGCTCAGTTCCTTAACCGCTAGTTCATAGAACTGCTTGCCGTGTTCTGGCTTCGCTAGTGCTGGGTTAGAACCCATGCGTCCATCTGGATAACGCCGCCGAAAGTCAGCTGCGCTGTAGATTTTGTTCTCAGAGCAAACCTCAGCTGAGAGGTGGACTTCCTTAATGGCCTCTGGATAAAAGTACTGAGTAAATGCCACCTCACTAGGGGTTGCATGGTCACCTTCTTGGTCGCCATACAAATCTTTAGCTAGTTGGTAAACTGAGCTACAGGTGAACCAGTTGGCTAACCGGCACTTAACCAGGGAAGCGTTAGGTAACCTTAAATCAGCTAAGTGACCATAAGTTTCTGCAAAAGCTGCTTTAAGAGTCGCTATATTGCCGCCGTGACCGTTAATAAAGAAAAACTTAGTGAATCCAGCTGTAGTCAGACAGGTGAGATAGTCTTTAATCACCTGAATCAATGTAGTCGGTCGCAAGCTAATTGTGCCGGGAAAATCACAATGGTGTAGCGCCATTCCTACATGAATTGTCGGTCCGACTAGAGCACCAGTAGCATCGCCGACTCCCCTAGCACTCTCTTGTGCACAAATCGCATCAGTGCCAATTAATCCCATTGGGCTATGTTGTTCCGTTGAACCAATGGGGAGAATGATCGCTTGCGAGTGCTTCAGGTACGCCTCAACTTCTGTCCAAGTACTCAAATGTAGCAGCATGGTCTTTTCATCCGGGTCACTATTTGTTTATCTATCTCTGTGTGCTCTACTTGCTCTTTCTAAAATTGCTTGAGCCAACTAGGCAAACGGTTAAACACTGACTGTTTTTAGATTGACGATATTTGTCAGACAGTAAGTCTTAGTCGCAGCCATGGCTCAAAGCCAGAACAGGAATAGAGACTAATGAAATGGATTGGTAAACGGTGGATGACCCTGGTGTAATTCACTAAATCCGGCAGATTTTTTTCAACCTATCTCCTCTAGAGATGAGGGTTAACGCTGGTCACTAAAGCCAACATGCTAGGTTTTTTTTTGAGTTAAATAGCCGGAAGGCTCAAGTACTAATTAATTGCTCCTTTGCTACTGTTCATAACCAGATTTCTTGTCTGTAAATACCTCTGGGCTTTGGCAGCGCCTTTGGTGTTAAGAGATGCCAGAGGCTGGTGTGTCTCATCTGAGTCAGAAAAAACAGCATCAGCACGTCAAGCCCCTTGAAGGAAAGTTGCTAGTTAGGGATTCCTGAGCCGTAGAACTTACCCTCGATACTTGACCAAAGTCAGTCCCTTTCTCAATTGAGCGGATTGATTGGTCTTGTAGGTCAGGTTGGGCGGCAGGAACGTGGTTGCTAACCCACTAGTGCAATTTGGTGAGTTATTTCACCTGTCATACTAGCGTACGACATGTATTACACAATACGAGCATAATATTTCCCAGGCTTAACAGCAACTCTGTTGAGCAAATTGTGATCAAATCTTTAAAATTTTTAACTAGCTATGGGCTGAAACGAGGATTTAGCTGAGTGAACACACCATGAGGAACATTTGCCTCAACTCAAAGAGACAATAATGGTGTATACCTTGGCTTATAGCCTCTAATAAATGAGTACCCAGTTTTTAATTTATGCTTTCTCTAGATCAACAGCAAAGCTCTTCTAGTACGGGGCTGACGCAAATGAAACGTATCCTGGTGGTAGAGGATGAAGATTTAATTCGAGAAATGCTTACCTTCGCTTTAGAAGGGGAAGGGTATGAAGTAATTACTGCAGCTGACGGACGCGCCGCCCTAGAGATCCTCCAAGATGCTGAGGGGAGGGAAGGGGATGACCCTTTCAATTTACTAGTTCTAGACTTAATGTTGCCCCAAATTAATGGTCTAGATCTGTGTCGGCTGCTACGCTACCAAGGTAACTTGGTGCCAATTTTGATCCTCAGCGCCAAGTCTAGTGAAACTGACCGCGTTTTAGGTTTGGAAATTGGTGCAGATGACTACCTCACCAAGCCCTTCAGTATGCCAGAGTTGATTGCTCGTTGCCGTGCTCTACTGCGTCGCCAACACTTTAGCTCTTTGCCTCAAATGCCAGTGTTGCAATCTCGAGATATCAAGCTTTATCCTCAAGAGTGCCGAGTCACTGTTCGAGGAGATGAGGTGAACCTTTCTCCAAAAGAATTCCGACTTTTGGAATTATTTATCAGTAATCCCCGCCGGGTTTGGTCTCGTGAACAGTTAATTGATCAAGTCTGGGGACCAGATTTTGTGGGAGATACCAAAACAGTAGATGTTCATATTCGCTGGCTACGGGAAAAATTAGAGAAAGACCCTAGCCAGCCAGAGTACTTGATTACAGTACGGGGTTTTGGCTACCGATTTAACTGAAAATCAACACAAGCTAATCAAATAGGGTTATGTTTACGCAGGGTGTGCCTATTTTTTTGCCAAATTTAAAGCTTTGCCAGTCATAGAAGAATATTTGACCCCAGGCTCAACCCCACAGCTTCTAATTTCCCCAAAAACTAGACCACAGTAAAAGCCAGACTACACATCAGAAATTGATAGGATGTGTAATGCTTAGTTAAGATTGAGTTTGCCAGCAGGTTGGGTGGATTGCTCTAATTTGCGCCGCCTAAGTTAGCCTAAACATCTCATTAAAAGGCGATTACACTTATAGCAGAGCACATAGCTTGAGGTGGGGTAGAGTTAAATGACCCTCCTGATGTTTTTATTGGGTTTGGCTTTAGGGACTGGGATTGGGTTGTGGCAGCGGCATCTATTACAGAGACAACTGCTCAAAATATTGGGTTCGCTGCACACAGATCCCATTAGCAGTTCCATGCGGGTAGTTTCTCGCTTACGCCAAGAGATTAATCTAGCCAACCAGTACCGTGAAGCACAAGAATCGGCACTGCAAACCAGAAAACAGTTGCTGGATATCATGCCAGTTGGTTATTTGCTCTTGGATGCCGAAAATCAGCTTCTAGAGTGCAATCAGCAAGCGCGACAACTGTTAAACATCCATCGCTGGGAGCCAGAGAAAGTGCGTTTGCTGCTGGAAGTAGTACGTTCTTACGAACTCGATCAGCTCATAGAAAATACTCGTATGACTCAACAACAGGAAATCTACGAGTGGGTATTTCATCCTGTCTGCATGGATGGGGCTGCGATGGGCGAGTTGCGACCACTAATCTTGAGAGCTTCTAGTTGGCCTCTTGCTGACGGAGAAGTAGGCGTCTTTCTAGAAAACCTACAACCTTTTATGGAACTTAAGCAATCCCGTAACCAATGGTTTTCTAACTTAGCCCACGAACTGAAAACACCTCTTACATCGGTTCGTTTAGTAGCAGAAGCCCTGGGGGGAAGTCTCGAACCCACTGCTAAACGCTGGGTTGAGCAAATGCTGCGGGAAACTGATAGACTAATAAACTTAGTAGAAGACTGGCTGGAACTCAGCCAAATGGAAAAAGACCCTAGCACAATTTTGCGATATCAAACGGTAGAACTAGGTTCTCTAGTACAGTTAGTTTGGCAAACTTTGGCACCTTTGGCAGAGCAAAAGCAAATCAGTCTTTCCTATTATGAACCTGAGGTTATTTGCCTAGAGGCAGATCAATCCCGCCTGATTCAAGTATTTCTCAATTTATTTGACAACAGTATTAAACACAGTCTGTCCACATCGGCAGTTCGTGTAGAGGCACACCGCATTACCACCACAAGTATGGATGTTAACTCATGGTCTCCCACCTCTAGTGAACTTATGGTCAACAGCCTGGATCAGGCAGGAGTTCTGGCGAGTAACAGTATAATCAATGAAGTGGTCAAGACCCCTTGTATTCAAATCGATATCATTGATTCAGGATCCGGCTTCTCACCATCAGACTTGCCCCATGTTTTCGAGAGACTCTACAAAGGAGACGCTTCTCGGCAAAAGGTGAAAACAGACTCGGAGGCTTCAGGAGCCTTCTTACCAAGTCGAGGTAGTGGTTTAGGCCTATCCATCGTGCAACAGATTATCCAGGCTCATGGTGGCACGATTGAAGCTAGAAATCATCCCGAAATTGGTGGTGCCTGGTTACAAATTAAACTGCCTGAGCGCCAGATTTAACCCTTGTTTAACTTCTACTTGCTAATTTATTTATAAACGTTATTGTTATTGATAGTGAATGCGAGGTGAAACTGTACTCTCCCAAGAAAAACTCCGAACTTTCTCATTTCCAGCGATGTGTGAGGCGTCTTGAGCAAGATGTCTTGCGAATGGGGGCATTAGTAGAAAAATCTTTCCGGCTCAGTCATCAATCACTATTTGCCCGCAACTTAGAGGCAGCTTCACAAATAAGCTTAATCGATAAGCGAATTGATCGCTACTATCGTCAAATTGAGTCCGAGTGCAGCATACTGCTAACTTTGCAAGCTCCAGTTGCCCAAGACTTACGTCTTGTGAGTGCCTTGATGCAGTTGGTGAGAGACTTGGAGCGTATTGGGGATTACGCCGAAAATTTAGCCGAGATTGCTGTCAAACTTTTTCCTTACCCACCTCCTGATTGTTTACCTGAAATTGAGGTGATGTCTCATCATGCCCAAGCGATGCTAGCGACAAGTTTAGAGGCTCTGGTTGATTTAGATGCCAATGCTGGAAAAGCAGTTAGGGATCTCGATGAGCAGGTAGACAATGCCTACGAAAAAGTTTATCAAACCCTAGCCCAGCAGCGTGATATAAAAGGGGTTATTGAACCAATTCTGCTTTTAGTGTTGGTCATTCGTCATCTAGAGCGGATGGCTGATCACGCTACTAATATTGGTCAAAGAGTAACGTACATTGTCACTGGTCAACGTTGGTAATTGTCAAGCTTGACGAAGCAAGCAAAAACCACCGAAAGTTAATCTGGCTTGCCCTTGCTTAGGGGCATAACCTGCCAAGATTATGCCTGATGCTACTTACTTTTTGTTTGACCACAAATGTATAGCTTGTAAATCAAGATACTGTAGGGGCTAGTCTGTCCTAAGATCTAGATTTCTTGTTAATCAGCAAGATTACGATAAGGAACTTTGATGTCCCTGAAAAAAATAAAAAAAAATAGTGTATAGTCTACTCGAAAGTACCGTTGCTGACAAAATCAACTTTCGTGTTTTACTAGTAGATTGGCTCAGGTGTGAGGATTCTTAAGCGATATGTCAAAATTTTTTTGGAATACTTTGAAAGTCAGTCCAGCGCTTCTGGGTGCTATCTTCGCAGCTAGCAGCGCCTACGCTACCCCAAGCGTCTCTGACCAAAAGGCGGTAACTGTGGAAAACACCACGGAACCCTCAGTTAAACTGCCGGAAAACACAGTCCTCGAGGAAGACTTTGTTTCTCAGTCGAATCAGCCCCAAAACAATGCTGGCTTTGATCTTGCTCAACAGATGCCAGTTGTAGATAGTACAGATGGCAATGCCAATTCTGAAGTTTTAGAGCAAATCGAACTCTACAATAGCAACGAAATTAACGGTGATCCCCTTGGTCAAGTCACCAACATCAATCAGTTAAGAGATGTCTCTCCGGGAGACTGGGCCTATGAAGCCCTACGCTCACTAGTTGAACGCTACAACTGTATTGTTGGATATCCTGATGGCACTTACCGGGGTCAGTCGCCAACGACACGCTATGAATTTGCTGCTGGTTTAAATTCCTGTTTAGACCAGATTGTACGCATTATCGAGCAACAGGGTGGTGGGGTAAGCCGTGAGGACTTAGAAACCCTGCAACGGCTGGTTCAAGAGTTTGAGGCTGAACTGGCAACTCTGGGTACGCGAGTAGATAATCTTGAAGGTCGTGTATCTTTCTTAGAAGACCATCAGTTCTCGACAACCACCAAGCTCAATGGGGAAGTTATCTTCAGTGTAGCCAGTGCCTTCGGTGAAGATACCAAGGTTGATGGTAGTGGTGAAGACGTTGATGATAACGTCACCCTAAGCAACCGGGTACGTCTCAACCTGGACAGCAGCTTCACGGGTAAAGACCGCCTCAGGGTTCGTCTAGAGTCGGGTAACATCACCCGCTTTGATCGTGCTACTGGCACAGATATGGCTCGTTTGGGCTACGACGCCAATAACGGTAACGATATCGAAATCAACGACTTAATTTATCGCACTCCCGTAGGTGATAACCTTCGGTTCTGGATTGGCGCTAGTGGCTTTGAATTTGAAGACATGGCAGATGTCTACAACCCCTTATTGGAAAGTAGCGGTACGGGTGCCTTGAGTCGCTTCAATCGGCGCAACCCTGCTGTCTACCGCAACGGTTCAGACATGGGAGCTGGTTTGAACATCAAGTTCAGCGACTCTCTAGGTTTAGATGTAGCTTATCTGACCAGCAGCAATGGTAGTGACCCTAGTGACAAAAATGGGCTTTTCGATGGCACCTATACTGCCCTAGCTCAGCTGAACTTGGGACTAGGTGAAGCTTTGGGTCTAGGCTTAACCTACGCCTACTCCTACTATCCTGGCGGAGAAGTTGATTTCTCCGGTAGTGTTGGTAGTCCTCTTGCAGAAGATCCCTTCGATGGTGTCGCTGCTTCAGCCCATCGCTTCGGTGTACAAGGCGACTTGAAGCTCGGTTCTAAAGTTAGCCTTGGCGGTTGGGGCGGTCTGGTACTAGCAGAAGCTGAAGCCGGAGCTAGAGAAGGTGATAACGCCGATATCTGGAACTGGGAAGCACGTGTAGCCTTCTCTGATTTTGGTAAAGAAGGTGCCGTACTAGCCTTCGCTGGAGGTCAGCCACCTAAAGCGACCAATGTCGATGGAGGACCGGAGGATGAAGACACCTCTTACCTAGTGGAAGCTCTGTACAAATTCCCTATCACCGATAACATCTTGCTGACACCGGGAGCCTATGTGATTTTTAATCCTAATCACGACGACGGCAACGATGAAATTTGGGTGGGAGTACTCCGTACCACATTCAAGTTCTAGGTACTCTTCCCGGCTTCAGTTGTCTGACGCTCAAATTCTCAATTAATCTAGGGACGTAGCTTGCTGCGTCCTTTTTAAGCTGAGTAGTTATGTTTTCCCCATCAAAGGTTTCTAAGTCTAGACTTCGTACCAAGCATTGAGATATGATGGGAGGCTGTGATTTTTATTAAAAAAAATGAGTGCTCAAGGGATTATTAGCTCAATTGAAGCCGAACAGCTAAAATCTGACTTGCCAACTATCTACGTAGGCGATACTGTTCGGGTGGGAGTCCGCATTCGAGAAGGCGGCAAAGAAAGGATACAGCCTTACGAAGGTACCGTAATTGCCATGCGCAATGGCAGCATCAACGAAACAATTACAGTAAGACGCGTTTTTCAAGGAATCGGTGTTGAGCGGGTTTTTCTCGTACACTCCCCCAGAATCGCCGAGATTAAAATTGTGCGCCGTGGTAAAGTCCGTCGAGCCAAGCTTTACTATCTGCGCGATCGTGTCGGTAAAGCTACCCGTGTCAAACAACGCTTTGACCGGAGTATCTAGTCTAAAAAGCGAAAAGCCACACTTGGTATTAATACGCTCATTGCGTTAGAATAAGAAAGTTGGGGGTTAGAGCTGCTCACCCTAACCAATATGTGCGCTCTTAGTTCAGTTGGTAGAACGCAGGTCTCCAAAACCTGATGTCGGGGGTTCAAGTCCTCCAGGGCGCGCTCTCAACTAATATGGTGTGCTAATTGGGAACTGCGGGGCTGCCCGGAGACTGTATTGCACTTGTCCCTCACAAAAGACCCAAAATTTTGTGTATAATTGCCATGTAAACGGCTGTAGGATCCACCCTTAGCAGATGAGCGACGCCTGTATTCAATAGCCTGACGAAGTTAGGGTATTTGACACAGTAAAGTTTCAAGACTAGCTATTGCCTAACGCTTCCCAATTCCTCTCGTGGCATGTACTGTCGATAGCGGAATTGAGTCTGCTAGCGCCCAATGCCTCTCTGGCTCAGATTAGGCAAAACGCCTTCTGGCTGTGTTAGCGCAAAGGACTTGCCCGAGGCGAGGTAGCGCTTGCACAAAAGGTATCTAGTGTAGGGACAAGAAAGAAATAACTTAAATGCAGCTTTAGCTTCCCTGTTAATAAGCTACTCAAAAACCAAGCATACTTCCCTGCTGAAAAAGTAGCATCCGGGTCTTTCCTAGCTAGAGAGTGAGGAAAATCCTACCAGGTTTAGTTGAAGGGGGAAATGAAAAGTTGTGGCGAAGAAAACTAAGAGTGAAGCAGAGATCAAAGAAACCACCTCTGGGTTTAGTCTAGTAAAGTTTCTACAGGAAACTAAAGAAGAACTCAGTAAAGTGGTTTGGCCTAGTCGGCAGCAGTTAATTAGTGAATCCGCTGCTGTGCTGCTAATGGTGATCCTCTCTGCCACCACAATTTACTTTGTGGATGGCTTTTTTGCGTGGATATCACAGAAGGTATTCTGATGAGTTTTGCGGCAGACGAATCCTACGATGATTCAGAGCAACAGTCGGAATCTATTCCGAAACCCCGCTGGTACGCAGTTCAGGTAGCGTCTGGCTGTGAAAAGCGAGTGAAAACAAACCTGGAACAGCGCGTCCAAACTTTGGATGTGGCTGACCGGATTTTGAGAGTGCAAATTCCTCAAACGCCGACCGTGAAAATCCGTAAGGATGGTTCTCGGCAACATACAGAAGAAAAAGTCTTCCCTGGCTATGTACTAGTCCAAATGCTAATGGACGATGAAGCATGGCAGGTTGTCAAAAACACCCCTAACGTGATCAATTTCGTTGGGGCAGAACAAAAGCGTCGCTATGGAAGGGGACGTGGACACGTTAAACCAATGCCCTTGAGTCCTGGAGAAGTCGAACGGATCTTCAAACAATCCCAGGAACAAGAACCAGTTGTCAAAGTTGATATGGCAACCGGCGACAAAATCATCGTTCTATCTGGCCCGTTCAAAGACTTTGAAGGCGAAGTCATTGAACTTAGCCCCGAAAGGAGTAAACTCAAAGCTCTACTCTCCATTTTTGGGCGGGATACGCCAGTGGAATTAGAATTCACTCAAGTTGAAAAAACAAGCTAGAAATGGCAAAAAAAGTCGTGGCAATGATTAAGTTAGCTCTCCCTGCGGGGAAAGCTAACCCTGCCCCGCCAGTTGGACCGGCGTTGGGTCAGCATGGCGTGAACATCATGGCGTTCTGTAAAGAGTACAACGCCAGAACCGCTGAAAAAACAGGCATGGTAATACCGGTAGAAATATCGGTTTTTGAGGATCGTAGCTTTACGTTTATCCTCAAAACCCCACCTGCATCGGTTCTGATTAAGAAGGCAGCTGGTATTGACAAAGGAGCTAGTGAACCCAACAAACAAAAAATTGGGTCGATTAGCCGTGCACAACTTCAAGAAATAGCCCAGACAAAGATGCCTGACCTCAACGCTAATGATATTGAGGCAGCAATGAAAATTGTTGAAGGCACCGCCAAAAACATGGGTGTGGCAATTACAGAGTAATGATTGGGAGTCGGTCGTTTATCAAAGATGACTCACACCTCCCAAAGAGCAACCAGTAAACAGTTCAGTAACAACCTAACAGGGGGAGAAGCACTAGCTTCGCTAGTTACCCCAGGAGATATAGATGGCAAAAAAAGTATCGCGCAGACTACACGAGCTGCAAAAGCAGGTCGAACCTCGGCCCTACGAACCATTAGAGGCTCTTAATCTCTTAAAAGAGACAGCCACAGCCAAGTTCCCTGAGTCAGCAGAAGTACATATCCGCTTGGGAATTGACCCGAAATACACAGACCAACAGTTACGGACAACTGTGGCACTCCCCAAGGGAACTGGTCAAACAGTTCGTATTGCTGTAATTGCCAGGGGCGAAAAGGTCACAGAGGCTACTAGTGCCGGTGCAGACATAGTTGGTTCTGAGGAGTTGATTGAAGAAATCCAAAAAGGCATGATGGATTTCGACCGACTGATTGCAACACCAGACATGATGCCACAGGTAGCGAAGCTGGGACGTCTTTTGGGGCCAAGGGGTCTAATGCCCTCGCCAAAAGGTGGAACAGTTACCTTTGACGTCGCTCAGGCGATTGAGGAAGTTAAAGCTGGTAAACAAGAGTTTCGGGCTGACCGTACTGGCATTGTTCATATTTTGTTTGGCAAGGCTTCCTTCGCGGCAGAAGATCTACTCGTGAACCTCAAAGCCCTACAGGAAACGATTGATCGTAACCGTCCTTCTGGCGCAAAGGGTCGCTATTGGCGTAGTATGTACGTATCTGCGACCATGGGTCCATCGATCGAGGTAAATATTAGTACCTTGCGGGACATGAAAGTCGGTGAAGCTGCCTAACTGGAGATTTTAAAACTCAGAGAAATTCAAACACCCCACACTAAAAAACTGAATTGGCTCGTGCCCAAGACAGCAGGTGCAAATCGCTTAATACCCTGCCGAGGTCAATGCCCTGAGTATCTGTCCTGCCACTGGCAATAAAGTTGAGTGGCTTGGCGCTAAAGATGCGAAGTGCAACCCCGGCATAGCGACCGGGGTTTTGCTTTGAAGAGTTGAAAGCTTTTGAACAAAGGAGGTGAGATAAAAGATGGGTAGAACGCTTGAAAACAAAAAGCAAGTGGTTGCTGACCTCAAGGAACTCTTGAGTGATGCTCAGCTAGCTATTGTCATTGACTACCAAGGGCTAACTGTTGCCGAAATTACAGACTTACGGAATCGTCTGCGCGCGACAGGCACCACTTGCAAGGTGACAAAAAACACACTGATGCGGCATGCGATCCAGGAAGATGAAAACTGGCAACCGATGACAGAATTCCTCTCCGGCGCGTCAGCATTCATGCTGGTGAAAGATGACATTGGTGGTGCGATCCGGGCTTACCAAGAGTTCCAGAAGGTCACTAAGAAGACGGATTTTCGCGGCGGCGTGATGCAAGGTCGCGCCTTAAGTCAAGAACAGGTTAAAGCGATCGCTGACTTGCCGTCGAAGGAAGAACTAATTGCCCAAATTGCGGGTGCAATTAATTCCTTGGCAACCAAACTTGCCGTCGGCATCAACGAAGTACCAACTTCACTGGGTCGCAGTATCAACGAAGTACCAGCTTCCCTTGGTCGCTGTATCCAGGCGGTTGCTCAACAGAAAGAAGGCAACGACTAACACGATGCTCCTAGTTTCTTTACCAGCTGGCAAAAGAAAAAGTTAGGCATCTAGTTTCTTCCGTCCGCCCTAGCGTGGACTAACTAACCAATTAACCTCAAAGGAGTTTATCAATGTCTGCTACAACCGACGAAATTCTCGAAAAACTCAAATCACTGACCTTACTCGAAGCCTCTGAGCTAGTTACGCAAATTGAAGAAACCTTCGGCGTTAGTGCTGCGGCTCCTGCTGGCGGTATGATGATGATGGCTCCTGGCGCTGCTGCCGGTGGCGCTCCCGCTGAAGAAGTAGAAGAAAAAACTGAATTTGACCTCGTGTTGGAAGATGTTCCTGCCGATAAGAAGATTGCCATCCTTAAAGTAGTGCGGACACTGACAGGATTGGGTCTCAAGGAAGCCAAAGATTTGGTGGAATCTGCTCCTAAGCCAGTTAAAGAAGCTATCTCTAAAGAGGCGGCAGAAGAAGCTAAGAAGCAAATTGAAGAAGCTGGTGGTAAAGCTAGCGTGAAGTAAGAGGAATACTCTGAGTAACTGACAGTTCCCCTCTGATAAACCCCTATTCCCTACAAGGAAGAGGGGTTTATTGCTAATCCGTTGCTCTAAGAAGTTGAGTTTATTTCAAATCAGCTTCCCAAACGGCAATGTAGATGCGATTTTGGTCATTGCGTTGAATTACGCCTCGGAGACGACCGCCTCGACCACTAGTAAACTCGTACTTCCTAGCTTGACCCTGATATACGGCTTCTAGTCCCTGCTCAATGTCTTCCGAGGCATTATTATTGAGCATCTGATCCAGAGTCTGTGATATTGTCTCAAGCCCGACAGATGGGGAAAAGGTCGCTTCACTTTGGCGCAAACGCCCGGAACTAGGGTCAAACAGATATCCTAGACTTACCTGATTTGGTACGTACTCCTCGTAAAGTAGGGCGCGGGTATTCCATAAGCCTCTGGAGGCTTTCGTGGGATTGCCTAAAGCATATTCCACAGAATCTTTCTGTGTTCCCGGTGCAAAGCCAGGAATTTTTTGAGAAGGATTAGAATTTGGGTTGTTTCTTGGCGGTGTTGGAATCAGAGAAGGCTCTGATGAAGATGATTGCTCTGGGATCGTTTGTGGTCTTCGGTCGAAGGAATCGCTTGGAGATTGGGAGATATTCGGCAAAGAGGCTTGATCTGTGGATTCTTCTGGCAGTTGTGAGCTATCCGGCGCGGGGAATTGGTTTGTAGGTTCTTCAGTCGGTTGTGAGCTATCCGGCAAAGAGGCTTGATCTGCGGGTTCTTCAGGTTCACTGGGAAGTGTGGGGGAAGAGGATGGTACAGCAAGAGGTGCTTCCGAGATTGGCTCAGAAGAGGCAGAAATTGGACTAGAAGTTTCAGGAGAACGACTTAACCCCAAGACAACTGCCACCGCTGTGATCAACAAACCAGCTGCGAGCAGAGAGCCGATAATTATTGGCTGACGCCCACTTTCTTTCTTGTTGGGACTTGTGTTCAGGGGAACGGTGCGCCCAGAACCAGAAATGGGTTTTTGGGCTGGTGGAGTGGAAGGGTTTCTCAAGGGTAGTGAACCTTTGGGGGAAACCGCCACAGTATCTATCTGGGAAACAGAAGCGTCCGACTGTAGAGCATTCAGCATTGCTTGAGCAGTGGCAAAGCGATCGCTCTGATGGGAGCGAATCGACTGATCTAAGACCATTGCTAAGTTAGAGTGAAGGTTTGGGGCATGCTGACGCCACAAAATTTCGCCCGTGCGGAGATCTGTTTCCAACTCTTGAGGCAATTTGCCTGTGAGCAAAAACACTGCTGTGAGCCCTAAACTGTATAAATCGCTAGCATATGTTGGGCGTCCTGCTGCTTGCTCACTGGGCATAAATCCGGGCGTGCCAATCACCATTGATTGGGTGGAGTTGCCTTGGGAGTTCACTACCGTACTCATCGCTTCTTTCACGGCACCAAAGTCAATTAGTATTGGTAATTTATCCCGTTGCCGGATAATAATGTTGTCTGGCTTGAGGTCTCGATGAACTATACGGCGACTGTGGACATAATCGAGTACTGGCAACAGACTGAGGAGTATCTCTCTCACCTCACCCTCAGAAACTCTGGCCTTGTTCTCTACCTTTTTGGTCAAAGTTTCACCTTCAATCCACTCCTGCACCAGGTAGAATTGCCCTCCTTCGGAAAAGTAGGCATATAACCGAGGAATTTGAGAGTTTCCTTCCCCCAACTCTTCTAGAACAGCCGCTTCTCGTTGGAATCGCTCTTGCACCTTTTGGTAAACTTCTGGGTTATGGGTTAAGGGCTTAAGTTGCTTGATCACGCATCGGCGTCTCGAAGGCATGTAACTATCTTCGGCAAGAAAGGTATTACCGAAACCACCAGAAGCGAGCGTCTGGAGTACACAATAACGGTTATTTAGTAGCGTTGGTGTCATCAGCAATTTGGCAATAGATCTCTAGCCGCCTCCAAGTCACAACCACTCAAACTTAGTTAGGCTTAAGTGGCACTGAACGGTTGTTGGGCTTTTAGTCGGCAGCCACTGGCACTGAAGTTTTCTGTCCATTGAAACCTAGTGCCTCCGTCCTGGTTTGGGGATGCTCCAAATGATTGATATAGTTAGTATCTATAACATTAACAATTTTTTATATCAAACCCCTTAGAGACAAGAGTCAGTTATTCTTTGGTAATCAAATAGAAATCAACCCCTGTTTTAGTTTAAATGTCCTAGCTAGGTGAGAATTAGTAATGTCAGATTCATCTTCCGACCAGCAAAAAACTCGAAAAGCATCTTTAGATTTTGATGAATGGATTGCAGTTATTGTCGCCTTTACAACTATTGGGATGATTCTCTATTGGGCGATGGGCAAAAAAAATGACTGGCTTAACCTCCCCAATTGGCAACGGCTATCATCTCCATCAACCTCTGCACCGATACAACCGCTAGTTGTCCAACCAACTACTCCCACAGGCACCGTGATCTCACCTGAGACTGTTACCACTCCGACACGTACAACTAGCGAATTCTCATCACCAAGAGTCCCGGCTAGCCCTAGCCCAAATACGAGGATCTTGCCATTACCTCTAATTAAAACCAGTCCTAACCTCACAGCGGGTCAACTTTCATCACCTGAGGCTACTACTGGCACTTTAGAGCTGCCCAAAACACAAGTTGTACCAGAAAAGACTCCTTTGCCTTTAACACCTCCCACAGCTACCCCTACTTCAGCTGTGAAATTTTCTGATGTTCCTGATAGTTACTGGGCAAGTCCTTTTATTCAATCTCTTGCCGCTACCTACATGGTAGCTGGTTTTCCTGATGGCACCTTTAAGCCTAACCAACCACTAACACGAGCACAATTAGCAGTTCAACTGGAAAAAGTATTTGACCAAGAAAGTAAGCTCAACGCAACAAATTTTCAGGACGTCACTAATGATTTTTGGGCTTCCAATTCCATTAAAGAAGTCTCCAAGAGTGGATTTTTAAGAGGGTATCCGGGAGATGTTTTTCGCCCCGAACAACCAGTCTCTCGCTTACAAGTCTTAATTGCTCTCGCTAGTGGTTTAGAACTCAAACCACCAGCAACGCCCGCCAAAACCATAGAGATTTTCCAAGACAGAGAGCAAGTTCCTCAGTGGGCAATTCCTAAGATAGCAGCAGCCACGGAAGCTGGTATTGTGGTCAACCATCCTAACCGAGAATTGCTTAACCCAAATCAAACTGCGACTCGTGCTGAGGTAGCTGCAATGGTTTATCAAGCTTTAGTAAAATTAGGCAAGGCAGAAAATCGCTCTTCTGAGTATGTCGTTTCTCCTCCCAAAAATAACTGAATAATTACTTCAAATCCAGTAAACCTTTTTCTTTCAATTTAGGATTGAAGCGAATTTCTGTGTTCACCCCGCGAGATTTTAGTTGCTCTAAGATTTGAGTTTCGACTCTTCTGGATATTTTTTTCAGTAGTTTAATTTGTGTTATCTCATCGATTCTTTCGTAACTAGATTTTTCTTCCTCAGTCATCGTCAATTTAGCATCTATTGGCTGATTCCAGGCAGTTTCTTCTGAACTATTGCCAGGGGGTGTCGCACCATTTTCTTCAATCCAGGCTTCTCGAATGTTCTCTAATCGGCTACGGTTAGGGCGATCAATGGTTTCTACCTTTAGCCAATAACAAGATTGAGGCTGACGGATTAGGTATTGCTTGAGACTCAAATAAACGTCGCGAGAATAGCCTACTAGTTGCAGTTTCTTATCTTGATTAAAAATTGCGTATACGCCGATTTTGCCTTGCAGATTTTCAGGTAAATTGCCAGATTTATCAATATAAGAAATATTCTCTAAATCAGCGAGAGAGGGAATTTCTGTTTGAGTTGTCATCAGTTAATTGGTCAAGAATTTTATAGCAATTGACGATAGATGGCGCAGAGGCGGCTTGGTTTAAAGATTTTAGCTTGGAACATGAAGTTAGGCGGCACGTTAATAATTACGTACTCGTCAGATGTGTGATATTGCTCATACTCAACTGGCATACCTTTAGGGGTAGAAGTTGTGTAAGGAACCGGCTGAAAAAGTAATTCTGTAAACTCAACTTCCTGGCAGGGTACTTGTCTAGCTACTTGATTGAGGAAGTTTTCACTAGTTAACAAGCTAAATAACTGCTGGCGGGCTTCCGGATCAAGAAAAAAACTGCTGTCGAAATTGTTAATTATCTTTAATCGAGCCATTTTCAAGGACAGTTTTTACTTATTCACAACTGAAGGTGATTATACCTGAGGATAAGTTCGTTTAATCAGTTCGTTGATAATCTGTAGTTTTTGTTCTTAATAGTAGATGACTTATCATATCTGTTAGTCTCTAGAGTTCAAGTATATGATAAGCCAATTAAAAATATTGCCGTGCCTTGCTGCCTAGATGATACGGCTCAACGACACAGTTTAATTCTGTCTTTCTCTAATTTTATCCCTTTCTCCATGACAATCTCGATCAACACTGTCAACCTTTTCTTGAGCTTTACATTGCTCATAGACCATTTGCGCCACTGAATAATTGGGAAGTTGAGCCTCTTTTTCTAAAGCTTTTTGAAAAAAATCTAGACCTTCTTGTGGTTTGTCCTGCTTGACAAAAATTTGCGCTTTCAGGTATAGAAGCTCTGGGTTATTTGGCGTCAAAGCTAAAGCTCGATTGACAAATTCCATTGCTTCTGGATATTTTTTTAAATCCCGATAGCCAACGGCAATACCTCGATAAGCCAAGTAAGAAGGTGAACCATACGTTTCTAATTTTTTAACTGCTTGGGTTGGGTCAGAAAAAGGTAAATTAACAGCCAACATCAAATCCATATAGCCTGAAATTAAGTTCAATTCCGGGTCGTTAGGATCAATTTTTTTCGCTTCGTCTAGATTTTGGAAAACTTTTTGCAATTTGCTCAGGGTGCTGAGGGGTCCTTGCTTTTCAAAGTCGTAAGCGCCTTCTAAAAAATGACCAACTGCTGTGTAAAGATGACCACGCAATGGGTCAGTATCTATCATTTGCTCGGCAGTTTTTCGAGTTTTGGAGGCATATTTGTTAAGGTTTTCCCAATTATTTTCAGTGTAAGCCAGAGATGCCAGCATCGCGTAAACGAGAGGTTCACTTGCCTCGGCTGATTCTGCTTCCTTAAGGTAGAGCTTGGCTTGTTGGTAGTTTCCCTCCTTAAAGATAGACTCGAAAGCGGCTTGGGTGTTATCGCCGATTTGGTGAGGTTCCGTGGTGCGAAAGGGATCTGCTCCGAAGGTGGGCGTTGTCCACACACCAAGGAGCAAAGTAGCTATACTGGCGAAAGCTTTTGCTGTTCGTTTTGCTGAAGGAAACCAAGTTATCATTGTCATCCTTACCAAAAATTATGCTCCCTAAAGTCTGACGTTGCAGTTGATTTCAGGTTCCAAGGCTTGACACTCCCATAAACCAACCTGGAGAATCAATGTTTATTTTGTCAGAATTGAGGGAAATTAATCGAGTACTTTAGTGGCTTCTACCAAGCTAGGTTAACCAAGCCCTTTTCTTTATCTAGACCTTGATGTTGTATCTTAAAGACCTGACCTATCACCCGCCTGCAACTCCCATCCCGATTTTAAAAAATATCAAGCTGGAAATTGCTCCCCAACAAATAGGGCTAGTGATTGGTCCTTCTGGCTCTGGCAAAACCACCCTACTGGAAATTTTAGCAGGGTTAGCACAGCCGACAAGTGGTAACATCTACTGGGGAGAGCAAGAACTGACCAGCGAACAACTGCAACAGTTGGGGGGGTTAGTGTTTCAGTTCCCAGAAAGGCATTTTTGTGGCGGTACGATTTTGGAAGAGTTGCGCTTAGGACATCCAGAGTTAGGTTCCGGGAAGGTTCACGAAGCTTTGAATGAAGTTGGACTCTCTAGTCTTTCCCTCCATCAAGCACCCCAATCCCTCAGTGGTGGCCAGCAGCGACGCCTTGCTCTGGCAGTGCAACTGATTCGGCAACCTAGTATTCTGATGTTGGATGAACCGACGGCAGGTCTAGATTGGTCAATGCGACGACAGTTAGTAAGTCTTCTAGGAAAGCTTAAGGCTCATTGGACTTTGTTGGTTGTCACTCACGATGCTGGCGATTTATTGGAAATTGCTGATCAGTGTTGGACCATTAACCACGGACAACTACAAACTGTCGAAGCCGCTACGCTGGGAAAAAAAGCAGTCCTGTCACAATTGGGTTGAAGGGAAAGCAGGTTGAAAATTGAAATCCCATCGAAAATCCAAAACCTGTCATGAGGGGAGCGAACGGAGCCAAAATTGAGTGACCAATGAATGACCAATAAGCAAAAATTTTTAATGCTGCCAGAAATGAACCAGTTTTGGCAGCAAACACTTAACTGGCAACCAGATACAGCACAACAGGAACTTTTTCAGCGTCTTTATGAAGGGGTTTTGTGGGGTAACGACCAGTTTAATTTAACTCGAATCACTGCACCAGAGGATTTTTGGGAAAAGCATTTGTGGGATTCTTTGCGGGGAGTAATGCCAAGATTGCCATCTTTGAGTTCACAGCAGAGGGTAATTGATATTGGTACTGGTGCAGGATTTCCCGGATTACCAGTTGCGATCGCATTTCCTGAAAGTCAGCTTATCTTACTCGATGCTACCCGCAAAAAAATCAATTTTTTGGAAACATTAGTAACCCAGTTGGGTATTGAGAACGCTACTCCTATTGTGGGTAGAGCAGAAGCAATTGGGCAAAAACCACAGCATCGAGGAACGTATGATATTGCTTTAGTTCGCGCCGTTGGGTCAGCATCTGTTTGTGCAGAATACGCTTTGCCACTGCTGAAAACCGGGGGTTTAGCTGTACTTTATCGAGGTCATTGGACACAAGAAGAAACAGACTCTTTGCAACTAGAAGTCGAACATTTAGGTGGAGTAATTGAATCAATTGAGCAATTTACAACACCATTGAGCAATAGCGTACGTCATTGCCTTTATTTGCGGAATAGTTAATGGTTGATTGCCGCTACGCGTGTTACTAGAAAATCGAAAATTGAGCTTTTACATCAAGAGTTGACTAATAGCATCTATTTTTCATTTTCAATTTACAATTTGCAATACCTATCTTTATCAGCAATCATTTTAGCTGGAGGGCAGAGTTCCCGCATGGGTAGGGATAAAGCCTTGATTGCTTTCCAAGGTATAACTTTACTAGGACGGGTTGCTCAAGTTGCTCTCAATTGCACTGAGGAAGTCTATGTTGTCACCCCCTGGCCAGAACGCTACCAGGACATCTTACCGGATGCCTGCCATTTAATTGAGGAAGTCTCTTTACCAGGGCAAGGCCCCTTGATAGGATTTGCTCAAGGACTAGCTTACATGAAAACAGATTGGGTGCTCCTACTGGCATGTGATCTTCCGCAACTACAGGTTGAAGTTTTGCAAACTTGGGTAACTAGATTGGAGGAGACTACAGAAGAGTATATTGCCTTGCTACCCCGACAAACTAAAGGTTGGGAACCTCTGTGCGGTTTCTATCGACGCCGATGTTTGCCGATACTTAATGAGTTTATCAACCAGGGGGGACGGTCTTTTCAGCGCTGGTTAGCAGAACAGCCTGTGCAGGAATTGCCCGTAAATGATGCCCAAGTATTATTTAATTGCAATACTCCAGCAGAATTGGATTTATTGAACAGGGAAAATTGAGCTTTAACACCATAATCTGGCTTATATCCTCAATTTCTAAGAGCAGTTTTAAATGATTCATGAAAAAGTTTAACTACAAATGGACACAGATACACACAGACGAAATAGTTAGCTCTCACGATTCATCGAGGATTGCTATATCATCTAATATCGATTACCCATTTTTATTACTTATTCAACCGCTAAGGCGGTTAGCATACCAGATTCAGGACACACTCCATCGCATCCCGTAGACAATTAAACTGGTCAAGTTGCTTGCGAATCCGAACAGAATACTGAGGTAATTTCAGGGTCAAGAAAATTAATAAAGGTTAGAGTTTTTTAGGTAGAGTTTTTTCCTAGACAGCCGATTTTGCTAAGAACTGTTCAAAAATTTGTATAAATCCAATCGCTCCTTGAATTAGAGGCCAACCTACTAAACAAATTAATACTGCTGTACGATTCCTGATATCTAAGCCTTCTTGCACCGCCACAATTACTGTTAGCAAACTCCAAATAGCTAAAACCAATTCTATGGGTCGCCCTAGCAAGGGAATCAGTGTCAAAAAATTTAGCACCTGGGGAGCATAAGCAAAACCAATTGGACTCAATAAATCTCTGTAAGTTGGGTCAATTTGCTTTAACCGCTGCCCAATTTTGAAAATAGTGAAAGTCCAAAAATAATAGCCTGTCACTACACTAAGAGTATCAATTATAAGTGCCAATATCAGGATAGGAAAAGGTGCTCGATTAAGTAATAAGATGAGTCCACTACCTAAAGCATGAGATAAAGCTGCCAAGATGACAATGGTCAAGGCTCTCTGATGCGTTTTAGGAGTATTACAAGCATCTTCATAAAAATTGCTATTCAAACTGAGTGCCTTACAAAGCGTTGTCTGCAGTTTTCTTGGTTGATTTTTCGCCACTCAGACTGCTCCCCTAATGCTTCAGGTAGGTGACAGCTCCTCTAGGAGATGATTCTATAGAACAAGCCACAACAACTACAACCAAATGTTATACCTATCCGAGCAGAAAAATCTGCAATGATGTTTAAATGCTTCAGTTAATCCAGCGGATACTCTTGTGGTTCCGGGGTGGAACCTTAAATCTGTTACTTTTGGCAGGATTAATACTCCTGGCTTGGGGAGTCTTCGCGCCGGTAGGAACTCTCATCTGGTGGCTGAGTCAAGATTCTGAGAGTCTTAATTTGAGGAGAAGTCGCTCCCATAGCTTACCTTCTGACGAAAACTCTCATTCTGTTACTCAATCCTCAGAGATCAATTGCTACGTTGTCTTTCTGACAGGAGTAGGGGATTTTTCAGCTAATCAATTAGCTCCTGGAGAGGAAATATTTGTAGACCGTTTAGTTGAACAACATCCCAACTGTGTGGCAGTTAGAGACGTTTTTCCTTACTCGGCAGCAAATGAGAGTTTGGGGGGTCGGCGATTGCTGGCTCCCCTGTGGCGTGCCGCAGAAGAGGCTAGTGGTTGGCTAGAAAACGCCGATATTCTGATCAAAATTCGTAATCTCTGGCGATTTGCCATCTCTGTAGACAGTCGCTACGGCCCTGTTTATAACGAAGGAATTGCGATCGCTATTGTGGATCGGATGAATGCCGCACAGCCAATGTCAAACTCTCAAGATTCACCTCTCAAGCTGATTCTGATTGGCACTAGTGGTGGTGCACAGGTGGCTCTCGGTGCAGCGCCGTATCTTAATAGCTGGCTGGATGTTGAGCTAATTGTAGTTTCTATCGGGGGTGATTTTGCCGGCACGAATGGTTTTAAGGCAGCAGATCACATCTACCACCTACAAGGTCGTCGAGACTGGATTGAAGATATCAGCAGGATGATATTTCCAGGACGCTGGCCCTGGACGATTGGTTCGCCATTTAATCAAGCTCGTCAGCAAGGTCGCTATACCGTTCTCGTCAGTGGCCCTCATGGCCATGATGGATCTACAGGCTATTTTGGGAGAGATTCAGTGGGTAATAATGGCACTACTTATGTAGATCTAACGCTGCAAAAAGTTAATCAACTGCCAATTTGGTCGAATCAAAAATAGCTGGATAGACCTGAATATTAGCAATCAATTTTGCTGTGAGAGGTAAGGAAGAAAACTTCAGCGGGCAAAGTATTGAGCAGTACAACCTATCGCGCACTTATGAATAGAGTATTTTTCCTGGTATTTAGGCTTTAAATACTAGGAAAAATCAGTAAAAATACTGTTTTAAACTTATTTTTTGCTGACTATAACTAAAAGGTAGATAAACCAACAGACATAAATTCTTATTTATGGCTTTTAAGTTAAGTTAGTAAGCCACCATGAAACAGGATAATTGTTTCTCATTTGCTAGATATATTTAGTTGAATTTATATTAGAAAAATATGGTGTTTATTCCAGGTTTGCATCAGCAAAAACTTGGTTTGAGTTTTGCTGTAATTTTTTCTTCAACTTGTCTATCTAAGTACAAAAAATATCAGTTATTTATTTATAGCCTGGTTTTTTTTTGATGCTGCCCATGGGTGCAGTAAAGGCGATGAGTAATGATTTAAAGTTTCCTGAACAATTTCAACACTGTACTTCAAACTGCTTAGAATTAAATAAAGCAATTTCTTCTCTTGTAAATCATGAAAAAAATCAAGCTGATAGCAGTACTGAAGACTCCTCATCTCAGCTATACCATCCTTCAGAATCATCACCTATTTTGATAGCTGCCCCAGAAAACTTTAATCCAGGGCTTAGGCTACCTCCAGAACCACCACCGTTACCAGACTCTCAAGAACCTGTTAGCCCAGTATTTTTCCTAGAAAGTACTACAACAGAGTTCCGCAATGATCACAACAACTTTGACCAAAGCAATCTATTTATTGAACAAACAGCTCAATTCCGCTTACGCAATAACAGCATAATTAGACTAAAAACAGGCTTCAATTTTTTTGAGAACTCAGAAGTAGATTCCGTTACTAATATTCCAGTTCAAATTGGCTGGGAAGGAAAACTTGACAAAGTGACCCTAGAATTAGCAGGTGGAGTTGATATCTTTGATCGTTTACCAACTGCTCTCAATTTGAAAGCTAGGGCAGAGGTTCCTCTGGCAGTAAATCTTACTCCAGAGGGTGAATTGCAATCAGGAGTTATTGTTTCAGCTACAGTAGAACAAAGACCTTACAAATTTAATGCTGAAACCTTAGACAATCAGATTACAGCTTGGCGGTTCGGACCAAATATCTATTGGCAAATTGACCGAAATACTAGTCTGTTTTCCTTTGTAAGATTAGGTCTTTACAATGACGGTAATCAAGAGTGGCAGTCTTTTAGTAGAGTAGAGCGTAAATTGGGTCAGTTTTCCGTAGCTGCTAACTTATTTACTTGGAACTATCAAGAAGACTTAGAGACAGAAAGCGGTTATTTTTCGCCATCAGATTTCCTTGTTTACAATGCTGAAGTTGCTTGGCAGGGGAATGTCTTTGAGTTTCTTAGTTGTCGCTTAGCAGCAACATTGGGAAGACAGCGACTAGAAGGAGAAGTTGATAATGCTAATAGTTATCAAGCTCTCTGTACAGCTAAGTTATCACCCAAGGTAGAGGCAGACTTGGGATATACCTACACTAATGTCCTCAACCAAGATAGTAGGGACATTGAATACAACAATCAATCGCTTACAGGGCGGCTGCGATTCAAATTTTAGAACTTTTTTAGTTGTTGGCGTTAGCCGGAGAACAAATGTGGGAATTCTAAGATTGAGCTGTTCAGTCATCCCCTCTGCGGCAAACATGCACTGGGACGACTAAACCGGATTAGAGATGCCACGGGATATTTACTCATCAGGAGTTGCGGCAATGCATTTTAACTTTGAGCCACCCCCGAAAAAATTATCTATTTTAGTCTGTGTGGGAGGACTAGCTACTGCAGCTTTAGCGATCGCAGGTTTGGAATATTGGTCAAATCACCTTGCTCGAACTACTGCTTTACCTAAGTCTAAGATCTCTACTACCCAGACAATTACTTCCAAACCAGAAGCTGAGTCAAAGACTACAGCTAAAACACTCCAGCAAGAAGCCTATTTCCAGCGCTTGGCTAAACTAGACGGACAATCTGTACAGTTGCCAGGTTTAAGAGTTACTCAACAAGAACTCCAAGCTAGTAAGACTCCTTATCTTCCCTCTAAAGCCACAAAGTTAACTACTGCAGAATTAGCAGTTGCTCGTCAAGCTTGGCAATACTTTAGACCTCTTGCAAAAGTCCAGTAAAAAAGAGATAAATAGGTCAGTATGAGGGAAAATAATGACCTATGAAAAGGTGAAAGACCTAAAACCCCAAGAGTTCAAACGCCTTTGTGGAGTTAGAAAAGAGACGTTTGCTAAGATGGTTGAGTTAGTGGAAACAAATGAAAAACAGAAGATAAAAACCGGAAGACCGTCCAAATTAAGTCCAGAAAATCAAGTATTGATGACGCTCGAATACTTACGAGAGTACAGAACTTACTTTCATATCGGTCAACATTGGGGACTTAACGAATCAACAGTATATCGAATAATTCGTAAAATAGAAAATATTTTAATCAAGTCAAAAGAATTAAGGATTCCGGGAAAGAAACAACTATTGAAATCGGGAAACCCAATAGAGATAGCAGTTATCGATGTAACTGAAACTCCCCTGGAGCGTCCTCAAAAAAACAGAAAAAGTTCTACAGTGGCAAGAAAAAAAAGCACACTTTAAAATCTCAACTTATCGTTGAAAAAAACAGCAAAGAGATTATCTGTATTGCATGCGGCAAGGGTAAAGAACACGACTTTAAGTTGTTTAAACGGAGTAAAACCAATCTAAAGACAGAGATACAGTGTCTCGGAGATCGAGGATATCAGGGAATAGCGAAAATCCACAAACAAAGTCGGATACCCCATAAAAAACCCAAGAAGAGCAAACTATCAAAAGAACAAAAAAAAGAGAATCATAAATTAGCTTCAGAGAGGATAGTGATTGAACATGTTTACCGTCGCCTCAAAATATTTAGAATTTTATCCGAGCGATATCGCAACAGAAGAAAAAGGTTTGGTTTACGCTTTAATTTAATTGCAGGCATCTATAATTACGAACTTCGTTTGAACTCAAATTAGTTAGCTGCCGCTACTTTTGCAAGAGGTCTTTTGAGAAAAACTGGAATAATCAAACTGGCTTGGTAAACTCTGTTGATGATTTTGCCTCAGTAACACTCTGGGATCAGGGTGCTGCGATCGCGGCCCTAGTTAGTGCTAAAGAACTAGGAATTATACCAGCAGCGGAATTTCAAACTAAGATGAGCCAAACATTAAAAACTTTGGCAAAACTTCCTCTCTACAAAGGAGAATTACCCAATAAAGTTTACAATTCTCAAACCTTAATTCCGGTTGACTATGGACAACTCAATGAAAAGAAAGAAATTGGTTGGTCAGCCATTGATTTAGGAAGATTAGTGCTATGGCTTAAGATTGTTGGCACTCGCTATCCTGAGTTTAAGGAACAGACAGAAGCCGTTTGGGAAAGTTGGGATGTAGAGCGTTTGACCAAAAATGGTCAGATGTACGGCACGGCTGTAGTTAATGGCAAGGAGCAATATAATCAAGAAGGGCGCTTAGGCTACGAAAATTATGCAGCTTTTGGACTAAAACTATGGGGCTTGGAAGTTAAACAAGCACTAGATTTTCAAGATAAAGTAGCTTTTGTCAATCTTTACGACGTAGGCGTTCCCTATGATATCCGTGACTATCATAATTCTGAGGCTAATAATTATGTCCTCAGCGAACCATATTTTTTAGATGGCATTGAAACTGGATTTCAATCCTTACCCAAAGCCTATGCAGATCGTATTCTAGCAGCCCAGGAAGCCCGTTACCAAGCAACTAAACAACTAACTGCCATTACAGAAGATAATCTAGATCGTCCTCCCTACTTCGTTTACAACACGTTATTTGCCAATGGTAAACCTTGGGCAACAATTACAGACACGCGCGATAATCATAACAACTTGCGGTTTATTAGCACTAAAGCAGCAATTGGTTGGCATGTAATCTACGACACTGATTACACTCGAAAATTGTTTGATTTTGTTACTAATAATTTGAAAACAGATGATGGTTGGTACAACGGGTTTTATGAAGTCTTAAAAGAACCCAATAAATCATTAACTGCTAATAATAATGGTGTCATTCTAGAAAGTTTATTTTATAAGCAAATTGGTAAACCTCTCACTGTCTGGGCAGGGGTAAAACTGCCACAATCTTAACTCCTGATTTCTCAAAATCATGTATCAACAATACACACCTAAGTATTTAAGGCTAATTGCCTTATCACTTGCTGGGGCAGTCTTGCCATTATTCTTTTATTTACCAGAGCAGACTCTTGCTCAAGTACCAATTAATCTAGCAACAACTTGTGCCAAAATCACTGCACCTTTAACATCAGAAGAGAAAGCCTACGCTAGCACTGCTTGGCAATATTTTGTCAATAATTATCAGTCAGAAACAGGCTTCACTAATTCCGTTGGTGGCTATCCTTCCGGCACCCTCTGGGATATGGGCAATTACTTGATGGCCCTCAACACAGCGCGGCAGCTCAACTTAATTGATCAAGGAGAATTTGACTCCCGACTCAACTTATTTTTAACCAGTCTAATGGGACTTAGACAGATTTCAAGCCCAAACAAAGCCCAAAGCAGCTTTGTGAGCAAAGAATACGTCCCGATTGTGGTTCAACCACTCCATAAAACGGAAAGACATCGCTGTCCGAAACGCCTCTAATGCTTCAGTAAAGGTGTTTAAAGGTTTCGATGCCCAACGCCGTCTTAATCCTCCGGTTAAAGTGTGCCATAAAATAAATGTATAGGCACAAAACACAAGCATGAAATGTCTTATCAGGCTTCTATAATCTCTGACTTGATATTCAGATAAACCCAACCAGCCTTTGGCTTCCCGATAGAAAACTTCTACCCAATTTCTTTGAGAGTAGGTAGTTACTATCCAATCGGCTGTGGCTTTTGTTGATTCAACATTGGTAATAAAATAGTCAACATCACTAGCTTGGTCGAAGGTTGAGGCATTCATGACGATAGCAATTGTTCTCTTTCCTTCAAGCTGTGAGAGTTCAACTTCTACAGGAGCCACCCAAACGGTTTTCAGTTTATCTAGATTGATTTGAACAGGGGTAAAATCTTTTGGCGACAAGGATTCGGCTAACTTATCTAGGCGAATCTCTTCTCGTTGACTTATCCCTATTTCAATTATCACCTTACGGTTTTTGGCTAATCCTCCTATATACTTGAGTTTCCTTTTTTCCAGTTCCAGCAAAAACGTTGTGTTATTTCCATACCCAGCATCAATTAATACGATACCCGGTCGATATCCTCTGTTCATGCTGCGGTCAATTAATGCTAAGCCTAACTCCGGCTTTTTCTGGAATTCAATATCTTTTTTTCCTTCAGCTAAAGAACTAGCGTGTTGAGATAACTCTATATCTAACGGTAGGCTTTTTTTCCCATCATATAGATGAGTTGTTACCACTACTATTCCGTTGTCTGTCTTCCCGATTTCTCCAATGTACTGTCGTCCTACTCCCGCCGTGAAATTGCCACTTTTCCTATGTCCTGAGTCATCTACAATTAACGTGAATCCTCTACTTATTCGGGTTGGGCTACACTGATTCATCACCAGTAGACGCCGCTCATTTACCTGTTGAGCATTCCAGGGGGCTTCCGTTAAAAAATGATGTAATCGGTGGTAAGTCACTCCCACCGCGTTATCCGCCATTTGAGACAGGTTTTTTCCTTCACTTTCCCCTAATAATCCCCCAATATAGTTCCTAAACTCCCTTTTTTGCGCTTGATGTCTCCAGACATCATCAAAGCGTTTGCACCATCTATCGAAGCAAGGAGGCATGGCGGCGGGGGTTGTCTCTTTCCTGTCTTACACTCTAATGTCAAATGGCTGCCATGCCTAAATTATACCTTTATTAACTCTTTATTTTCGTTTAAGTCCCGCTAAGTAAGTTGGAGTTGTTTGAGGATGCCCTGCCCAATAAAGTTTACAACACCGCCACCGGAGAAATGGTGGATTATGGCAATAATCCTATTGAGCGGGGGATTGGTTGGTCTGCCCTTGATATTGGTCGTATCCTAGCTGCTTTTCATGTGATTCGTACTTGTCATCCTCAATATGGTGATTGGCTCAAAGGAATAGTTGATCGCTGGGATGTGGCGCGATCGCTCCAAGACGAAAAACTTTATGGTGCTACAGTTCTACCAGATGGTAATACTCTACTAGTACAAGAAGGACGCCTTGGTTATGAAGAATATGCCGTCAGAGGTTATGAACTTTGGGGCTTTACTGCACCGAAAGCGGTCTCTTTTGAACCATTTAAGTTCGTAGAAATCAATGGTGTTCAGATTCCAGTTGATACCCGTCAATATCAAGAAACTAATGCTAACAATTATGTAGTTAGTGAGTCTTATATTCTCGATGGTATTGAGTTTGGTTTTCAAGGAGATATCGCCGATTATGCTGCCAGGATTTTAGAAGTACAGAAGCGTCGCTATGATCAAACGGGGCAATTAACGGCAGTAACAGAAGATAATCTTGACCAAGCACCCTATTTTCTTTACAACACAATTTACGCTAATGGTGTTGCCTGGGCAGCGATTACCGAAAACAACGAACTTCATCCAGAGTTACGCAGCATTAGTACTAAAGCGGCTTTCGGTTGGCGCTATCTTTATCCTGAAAATGACTATGGTCAAAAGTTGTTTGAAGCAGTTAAAGATTTACGTAGTCCTGATGGAGGCGGTTTTTTTGCTGGTCTTTATGAAGAAACAAATCAAGCAAATAAAGCTCTAACTGGTAATACCAACGGCTTAATTTTGGAGATTTTGTACTACAAAGCTCGGGGAAATCGCCCCTTAATTGGCATGAGTGGTGTCAGTGTTTCTACTGGAGAGCCTAGTGATGGGGAAGTAGCAACAACCACCACACCTGCAATCCATACACCCCAACTCCTTACTGTCTCGCCCATTGAGCCTGTGGACAAACCACGCTCCTTCTCCCGTCCCACGCTGACCCGTTCCTTGACAGAACCAGAACGGCGCTATGCCAAGGCGGCCTGGCGCTACTTCGAGGCGAACTATCAATCTAACACTGGGCTAGTGAATGACCGTCATGACCTCAACGGTGCAACCTTGTGGGGCATGGGAGATTATCTGGCAGCACTGATTGCAGTCCAAACTCTTGAGATTATCTCAGACGCAGAATTTGACCAGCGTACTAGGCATCTGTTGGGAGCCTTGAAGCAACTACCCTTGTTTGCTGGTCAATTGCCCCATCGAGGTTACGATACCCAATCCTTGAAACCCATAGACTACGGCGGTAACCCTAGTTTAGAAGGTAGTAAAAATCCGACCGCAGAGGGAACAGGTTGGTCAGCCCTTGATTTAGGTAGAATTCTGGCCGCCTTGTACACCTTAAAAAACTACTATCCCCAATACGCAACAGCTATCGAGCAAATTGTCTTGGATTGGTCTTATTCACAAGTGGTGCGGGATGGTGTTCTCTTCAGTGGCACCGTCAAGAAAGATGAAAATGGACGACTCCGAACCATTGTCAATCCGGAAACTCGCCTGGGTTACGAAGAATACGCGGCCCGTGCCTTTCAGTTATGGGGTTTTGATGTAGAGGGTTCTGCCGTCGGAGGTGAGTATCAAATGAACTCAGTCGAAGGTGTTCAGGTGCCTCTGAGAAGAAGTGGGCACAGGGACAAGGGCAGTAGGAAAGAAATTTCCTATACAGTTAGCAACCCCTTTTTACTTTATGGCTTGGAATTTGGCTTTGACCCGCAAATGCGCCAACTAGTGGAACCGATTTTGCAGGCTCAAGCTAAACGCTACCAGCGTACTGGCACTCTCACTGCTGCGGCGACTACTCTAATTGACCAGCGACCTTATGTTATCCACAGCACAATTGTGGGTCAAGGAGAAGTTTGGGCAACTCTGACAGATCAGGGGAATTCTGTGCCAAAGGAGCGTATCGTTAGTACGGCTGCTGCCTTTGCCTTTCATGCCCTTTTTCCAGACAACCCATACACTAGCCAGTTATGGACGGCCACTACAGACAGACATAACTCTGAACAGGGCTATTACGAAGGATTTTACGAGCAAACAGGTGAAACAGCACAGGGTTTCAGTGGCAGTACCAATAGCCTAGTTTTGCAGTCTCTTTTGTATCTAGCAACCAATCATCAACCCTTGATTCGTCCCGAAACAGCGACTAATTCTCTTTGGTGGCAGGAACTGGCAGAAGGAAAGATGGGACAAGGATTGCCCCGTGCTACATCTCCGACAGCACAGTGGGTTGCTAATGGGGCTTATTGGGTTTCGACGGGGAGTAACCCTCTTGCAACTGGCTTAGTAAGCACAATGCAAGATCCAGAAAACTCAAATTGTGCCTGTAGCTTGTCCAGCACGACCAAATCGCCTCAACCACAAGCTGTATCAGCTATCGCGGCTTCTTCTAACAGTACTCAACTAACTTTAACCGAAGCCGATAAAATGGCCGCGCAACAAGCTTGGCAATATTTTGAGCGGAACTGGAATCCTCAAACTGGTTTGGTCAATGCTGTTGAAAATTATCCCTGGACAACACTATGGGATCAGGGTAGCGCTATTCTAGCTATTCACGCGGCACGGCAGTTGGGGCTAATTGAGCCAGAGGAATTTGACCGCATGATTGACCGTCTGTTGCTGACTCTAGAAAACCTACCCCTGCCAGCGACGGGCTTACCAAATAAGGCTTACAGCACTACTACAGCAGAAATGCGTCGCTTAGACAATACTCCTGATCCCAGGGGAAGCAGTGGTTGGTCAGCCTTAGATACGGCTAGATTTTTAATGGCGTTGCATGTTTTACGGACGCATTATCCTGAACATCGCGATTCGCCTCATGGCGATAGCTTCGCTTCACGTATCAACCAGATTGTCGAAAATTGGAATATCTCAAAACTGGAGAAAGATGGTTGGCTTTACGGCAATATTCCTGATGCCAATGGCCAAACCCGCTTATTTCAGGAAGGCCGACTGGGTTATGAGCAATACGCCGCCCATAGCCTGCAACTGTGGGGCATTGAAGCAGAAAATGCCTTGCACAATCCTCCCGTGCGTACCATTGAAGTTGACGGTATACCTTTACAAATTGACCAACGTGATTGGGAAACTTCAGGGGCGACAAACTATCTCACCAATGACCCCTATCTGCTTTGGGGATTGGAATTAGGCTGGCCAGATTCTGTTAAGTCTCAAGTTGAGAATTTACTGAGAGTCCAAGCAAAGCGCTATGAACGTACAGGCATCTTAACCGCTGTTAACGAAGATTCCCTTGATCGTTCTCCCTACTTTTTATACTACAGCGTATATGCCAATGGCCAACCTTGGCATGCCGTTAATAGTAGGGGAAAAACTTATCCTCAATATCGGTTCTTGAGTACTAAAGCGGCTTTTGCCTGGGACGCTTTAATGCCTAATGACTCTTATGCCACCACTTTGCGGGCAGGTGTCGAGAACCTTGCCAAGCCAAATCGAGGTTACCCTGCCGGACGCTATGAAAATTCACAGCTAGGTGTAAATGCCTTGTTCAATGTCAATACCAATGCTGTAATTCTCGAAAGTTTGCTTTATCAAATAAGGGGCAATCGTCCGTTGGGATTTTAATCATCAGGATCTCAATAATTATGAGTAACTCAATTTCCGTTGTCGAAAATTCTCCAAGTTTTTCTGGTAACATTCGCTCTCGCCTAAAAGATAGAACACTACTATTTCGTTACCTAGCAATCATCAATTTCATCTTCGGTGCTTGGTATCTGCAATGGCGTATTACTAATTCAATCAATTTCTCTGCCCTCTGGCTCTCTATTCCCCTATTGTTAGCAGAAATTTACAGCTACTTAGGTGGTTTAATGTTCTTGATTGGATTGTGGCGACCGATAGTGCGCTGGGTCAAATCTCTCAATCAAATGACACCGCCATTTCCTAGTTCTGAATGTCCAACTGTCGATGTTTTTATTACTTGCTACAGCGAACCAGCCGAGATGGTCGAAAAAACTGCTAGGGCAGCTTTAGACATTGATTATCCGACAACTAAGCTGTGCATTTACATCCTCGATGATGGCAACTCACCAGAAATGCGAAGTATGGCAGAAAAACTTGCTTTGGAAGATTTACAATCAGCCAAGTTACAAAAGGAAGCTGAACGAATTAACCGAGATAGAATAAAGTTAGTAGCGCGTCTTCATCAACTGGAGTTTTTGGCACCAGAAATTCCCAAAGCAGAAAAATTACTCCAGTCTTTCCAGTTGCAAGTTCAGACAGACTGTAATGCCTTGTCTCAAGTTTTGTCCTGGCTTGAGCAACTAAAGCGGCCATCAATTCCTCAAAAAATATGGCTGGAGTTCCAAACTGTAATAGCTGAGGGTTTAGATAATGCCATTTCCCATGCTCACAAAAAACTGCCATCAACAACTCCCATTGAGGTTGAAGTTACGATTTTTAGCCAATCATTAGAACTTCGGATTTGGGATTACGGCTCTGCCTTTGATTTTGAAGAATATCTGCAAAAATTGTCGGATAAAGTAGATGAAACTGCTGAAAGGGGTCGCGGTTTAGTAATCATGCGGCGCGTTGCCGATCACCTGAGTTATACAAGAATAGAAGATGATCGCAATTGTTTATTAATTGTCAAGTATTACTCTCCCATCCAGGAAGATTACAGCCAAGGAATTATTGACACTATAGCTGGATATTTACAAGGTTTTCAGCAATTGATACTCTTGTTGAACCCTAATCATCGTCAAATCAGTGATTATTTGATTAATGAAAGACGCTCTTTAGAAAAAAAAATTTACCAAAAAGAGTTGGGGTTAAGTGAGCTAACTCGCTGTCGCTATATTGCTCGTCCTAAACCAAAAGACAAGCCTCATCACGCCAAAGCTGGTAATATCAATTATGCTATTTTTTCAGGTGAAACCTCTGGAGATTTCATTCTCACCTTAGACGCAGACCATATTCCTCAGCCAAGATTTTTGCAACGAGTTTTGCCCTACTTCTACACCTACAATCTCCAAATTGGAAAGTATGAAAGTAATCAAATTGCTTTTGTGCAAACGCCCCAAGCCTTCTACAATCTTCCTGATGGCGACCCCTTTGGACATCAAGCACATTTATTTTATGGTCCGATTCAGCAAGGTAAAGATGGCATGAATGCTGCTTTTTATACAGGAACAAATGCTGTATTAAGGCGTGAGGCATTAATTAGTGTTGGTTTGCAAAACTTTTCTGATGAATTTACCAAGGATGAAAAACGACTAGACGAATTTGACTTGGTAGGTGGTGTATCGAGCAACAGTATTACCGAAGATATGAATACTGCTATGCGCTTGCACGCTGCTGGCTGGCGCTCCGCATACCACCACGAAGAGTTAGCCGAAGGATTAGCACCGGATGACCTTAGCTCTACACTAAAACAAAAGCTACGCTGGGCTCAAGGAACGATTCAAGTGCTACTAAGAGAAAATCCTTTCACCAAGTCAGGGTTGAGTTTTTGGCAACAGCTGCAATATTTTCAGACAATGTACAGCTATTTCTCTGGTTTCTTTACCTTGATTTTTGTCATCTGTCCGATTATATATTTCTTCACAGGTATTATTCCTGTACGTGCCTATGGAGCTGATTTTGCCCTACACTTTATTCCAGCTTTTATCCTCAATCGCCTTACATTTCTAGCAGCAAGTTGGGGAATTCCTGCCAGAGAACTTTGGCGAGCTGAACAATACGCTATTGCTCTATTTCCACTATTTATTCAAGCAATTTGGAGTGTTTTTACGGGGCATTCACTTAAGTTCCAGGTAACTCCTAAACAACGGCAAGCTGGAGTTTACTTACAGTTGGTTTGGCCACAGGTGACTATTTTTGTACTCACAATTTTAGGAATGCTGTGGTGTATTTATCGCTTCGCAGTAGGAGATTTAGGGAATTCTTGGCTTTATCTGCTCAATGGAGCTTGGGCAGTCTATAACCTTTCTCTGTTGTGGGTGATTATCAGTGCTGCTGTTTGGCAACCAAAATCAGTTTTATAAAGTGATAGAGCGTGCATACGGAAAGAGCATGTTGGTAAAGAGTCAAAATTTATCAGTACTTTCAACAATTAAATGTGCTGGCAACCAGTTTTAGCTTCATGGTTAGCTGCATATCTGTGCATGATTTACGCCTTGGATTTTTCTTAGGTAACAAGGTGTCAGTTAAATTAAGATTGCAGCACAAATTTTAGACAGTTTAAACACAAGGAGTTACAGCAATGAATTCTAGCGTTAAAGTTGTTCAACCTTCCGGAATTTTAGACGGCACTAATGCTAATCAATTGCGTCGCGAGATTAGTGATGTTATCGAAAGTGGTGTGAATATTGTATTAGTTGATTTTCAGGATATTACCTTCATGAATAGTACAGGCTTAGGCGCTTTAGTTGCCTCATTTAAAACTGTTCGAGGTGCTGGAAAAGAACTCTTTCTTTGCTCGCTTACTGAACAGGTTAAATTGATTTTTGAACTAACCAAAATGGATCGTGTTTTTAGCACTTTTGCTGATCGAGAAGAATTTGAACAGAAAGTTGCTGTCCTTGGTTAAGATAGCTGTCAAGTTGTGCCCATATTCTATAACTACAGGCAGCTAAAATCACCAACGATTCTAAGACAGTTTTAAAGTTTTAGAATGTTCAAATAAAGTATACGTTACCCAGCCAAACAAGACCCCCTGTTCGCTATCTATCTGAATCAGAATAACTAACGGGACTTAAACGAAAATAAAGAGTTAATAAAGGTATAATTTAGGCATGGCAGCCATTTGACATTAGAGTGTAAGACATGAAAGAGACAACCCCCGCCGCCATGCCTCCTTGCTTCGATAGATGGTGCAAACGCTTTGATGATGTCTGGAGACATCAAGCGCAAAAAAGGGAGTTTAGGAACTATATTGGGGGATTATTAGGGGAAAGTGAAGGAAAAAACCTGTCTCAAATGGCGGATAACGCGGTGGGAGTGACTTACCACCGATTACATCATTTTTTAACGGAAGCCCCCTGGAATGCTCAACAGGTAAATGAGCGGCGTCTACTGGTGATGAATCAGTGTAGCCCAACCCGAATAAGTAGAGGATTCACGTTAATTGTAGATGACTCAGGACATAGGAAAAGTGGCAATTTCACGGCGGGAGTAGGACGACAGTACATTGGAGAAATCGGGAAGACAGACAACGGAATAGTAGTGGTAACAACTCATCTATATGATGGGAAAAAAAGCCTACCGTTAGATATAGAGTTATCTCAACACGCTAGTTCTTTAGCTGAAGGAAAAAAAGATATTGAATTCCAGAAAAAGCCGGAGTTAGGCTTAGCATTAATTGACCGCAGCATGAACAGAGGATATCGACCGGGTATCGTATTAATTGATGCTGGGTATGGAAATAACACAACGTTTTTGCTGGAACTGGAAAAAAGGAAACTCAAGTATATAGGAGGATTAGCCAAAAACCGTAAGGTGATAATTGAAATAGGGATAAGTCAACGAGAAGAGATTCGCCTAGATAAGTTAGCCGAATCCTTGTCGCCAAAAGATTTTACCCCTGTTCAAATCAATCTAGATAAACTGAAAACCGTTTGGGTGGCTCCTGTAGAAGTTGAACTCTCACAGCTTGAAGGAAAGAGAACAATTGCTATCGTCATGAATGCCTCAACCTTCGACCAAGCTAGTGATGTTGACTATTTTATTACCAATGTTGAATCAACAAAAGCCACAGCCGATTGGATAGTAACTACCTACTCTCAAAGAAATTGGGTAGAAGTTTTCTATCGGGAAGCCAAAGGCTGGTTGGGTTTATCTGAATATCAAGTCAGAGATTATAGAAGCCTGATAAGACATTTCATGCTTGTGTTTTGTGCCTATACATTTATTTTATGGCACACTTTAACCGGAGGATTAAGACGGCGTTGGGCATCGAAACCTTTAAACACCTTTACTGAAGCATTAGAGGCGTTTCGGACAGCGATGTCTTTCCGTTTTATGGAGTGGTTGAACCACAATCGGGACGTATTCTTTGCTCACAAAGCTGCTTTGGGCTTTGTTTGGGCTTGAAATCTGTCTAAGTCCCACTAACAACAGGGGGTTTTAATTCGAGGCTTTTTAAATCTTGCACCAAGATAATTTCTTCTATTTTAATCAAGATTTACTTGTAATAGAGAGAAATCATCATCTAAGGGTTTTTTACTATTCAAAGCCTGAACCTGATGGCATAGGTCATCTAAATCAATGAAGTTATTTTTTCTGTGATTAGTTAATAAATTAATTAGCGAATTAAGTCCCCAAATACTGCCATCTGGTTGGTATATTTCGTAAACTCCATCACTGAAGATATACAGAATGCTATCTGAGGGAATTTCACAGCAATTGTCCTCGAATTCGGCTTCAGGCAGCATGCCAATCGGGATGCTCATTGCTCCTAGTTTCTGCACAGAGGTAGTACCAAAAGTTTCCGAAAGTAAAATTGCAGGTGGATGTCCAGCACAAGCATAAATTAGTTGACGTTCATTTCGGTTATAAACGCCGTACCAAATTGTGAAATAGTCATCCCCGTTTTCGCTCATCTGGAAAACTTGATTGAGTGCAGTTAAAACAGTGCTAGGTTGATAAAAATTGGTATTGGTTAGGGACTGTGATCGCAAAATATTCAGCACGGAAACAGATAAAAGTGCTGATTTCACTCCGTGGCCGGCGACGTCCAATAGATAAATTACTAAATGGTCATCATCGAGCCAGAAATAATCAAAAACATCGCCTCCTAGCTGTAAAGAGGGAATAAATTGCTGCTGGGTAGAAATACTACCCGTCAGAACAGAGGGTAAGAGCGATCGCACATAGGTAGCTGCCTGTTTTAATTCGGATTGCAAAAGTAAATTTTGACGTTGTACTTCCTTCTCTGCCTGTTTTCGCTTGATAAACTGACCAAACTGGCCGCCAATTGTTGTCATCATTTTGAGTAAATTGACATCAAGTTGCTTACTTTCACGGCTGAAGAAGCAAATCACTCCCAGTTGTTCGTTCCCACCTAAGACTGGGAAAGCAAAAGCTGAATGTAGCCCAAATCGAACAGCCAAGGAAGAACGACGAAAGTTACTATCTTCTCTAATATCAGCTACCCAACTAGGTTGATTATTATTCCAGACAAAACCATGCAATCCCTCTCCAGGAAAGAAGGAGATTTGCCGAGAGTAGGTTTCAAATTCAATGAGTTCTGGCCGGGGCAAATGCCAGGTTTTAACAGCACACAAGACATCAGTCTGCTGATCTACCATCCAGAGTTCACCGAGATCCCACTCTAAGTTTTCGCCGATCGCCTGCAAAATCTTCGAGGTAGCTTCCTCAATGCTAGTTGACTCTGCTAAAACGTGAGTTGTGGCGTTTTCCGCGCTTAGATGTTGTTCCCGGTGCTTACGCAGAGTAATATCATTGAGAGTACCATTTGTACCTATCAAAGTGTTGTCTGAAGCCAATCTTTGGCAAGCATAAACTTCAATCCACCCTACACCACAACTTTTGGTTAAGATGCGAATTTGGTAGTGGTCATCTTTTTTTTTACCTTCAATTAAGGGTTGGAATGTTGTCACCTGGAGTTGTTGATCATCGGGATGAATAAATTCTAAAAAGCTCCTGCTTAGGCTCTCCTCTGTAGAAAATCCAGTAATTTCTCTCCAGGCTGGATTGAGAAATGTCAGTCTTCCTGCTATATCCGTTTGGAAAATTACTTCCTGTAGATTTTCTACAACTGAGCGATACTTTTCTTCACTCTCTCGTAGCGCCTTTTGGGCCCAACTGGCTTCCAGGATACGACGTAAGCGCCGACGCAGCACTGCTGGATGGATGGGTTTTGTCACGTAATCAGTTGCCCCGGCTTCAAATGCCCGATCAACAGATGCCTGGTCATCAAGACCAGTAATCATCAACACAGGAGCAAAATCACCTTCTGTGAGTGCTTGCAGTTTGCTACAACAAGCAAAACCATCCATCACGGGCATCATCGCATCAAGCAAAACCATGTCTGGCTGCAAGTGTTGGTAAGCGCTCAGACACTGCTCTCCATTCTCAACTTCTTCAACTCGGTATCTATCTTGTTGCAAGATCTGACGGAGCAGCATTCTGATAAACCTGTCGTCATCTGCTATTAAGATTAGAGGAGAATACTTTCTGAGATGAGTATTGGTTTGCTCTGCACTCAGATCTGAAGCCACATAATTTTTTGACAATTCCAGCATAGAGCCTACTTGATCTGCTTGATTACTACTAAAAGAAATAAATGCTTTAGTAACGGATACCCTTCTTTTCTTAATACTTGGCAAGACAGGAGTCAAACGAGCCCGTCCTCTGCTCACATAATAATTAAAGAGTAATTTTTCCGGGCGTTGATATTTTAAGTTATTGAATGGCGCATCAAATAGTCGCAGGGTTTACCTATTCAGTCAATCTTAACCAGTTAGTGTTGTCATTGGTAGTTATACTGATTTTCTTGAAGCAAAATTAGTAATATCAGCGGAATTACGGAACAATTACTAAACACTTATCGCAGGCAATACTGCTTTAATTGTAGGTATTCATGCTCTTGGAAATTCATGACTTCTTTTTTAGAAAGATATTTTTATTCTATTAAAAGAACAAGTTCCACGGAAATCCGTATAAACACGGTAATACAAACTCTTGAATGCTTGTAAAATAATTATTTATAAAGGTGCTTTATGTTTAGTTATTAAATTAACCATTTGTATAGTTTTGATTGTTAGTAGTAATTTAATCTAATTCTAAAAATGGCTTACTATTTGCTTGCTTACTTCAAAATATATATTTGCTTTATTCCTGTCAACAGACAAGTTTAATGATGGACAAAATCAGCAGATTTCAATATAAAATAACTTGTTTTTTGATAGGTATTTCCCTTGCCTTTCTCTGGCAACTTACTGCTTGTAGTAAGCAGCAAACTGAAATTACACCAGCCATGACACCCCGGAAAACTACACCAGATCAAGTTTCAGTTACTCCTGTGCGGGTGGGAATTCTTGCTATTGATAGCGCTGTGTCCGTCAATGAACGCTACAGTTCCCTCTTAAACTACCTGTCTGAAGTTATTGATCGTCCCTTTGAATTAGTGCCACTTACCCAGGAAAGTCAATTCACGGAAGTTGCCCAGAGTAATCTAGACTTCACTCTCAATAATCCTTTAGCAGCAGTGCAAATACGCAGGCTCTACAATACCAAATTTTTGACAACCCAGTCTCTACCTCAAACTGGCTCAGAATTTGGCGGTCTCATTATTGTTAAAAGTGACAGTAATCTTCAGAAGTTAGAAGATCTTAAGGGTAAGAAGGGTGCCTGCATTAACTTCCAAACTGCTGCTGCTGGCTGTGTTTTTCAGATCTATCATTTGCTACAAAACGGCATCGACCCTTTTACCGACTTCAGTAGCTTTGTGGAAAACGAATCACAAGACAATATCGTGCTAGGGGTACTCAATGGCACTATCGATGTTGGCTTTATCCGTACTGGTCAATTAGAAAAAATGGTGGCTAAAGGACTGATTAAGAGCGTGGATCAACTACGGGTTCTAGATCCAGTTGGGGATAAGTTTCTCTACAAACATACCACTCGGCTCTATCCAGAATGGCCCTTTGCTGCTCTGCCTGACACTGACCCGCAATTAATAGTAGCCGTGAAGGAAGCACTACTCAATATCCCGGTAAATCATCCAGCGCTAGTAGCAGCTAAGTTAGAGGGCTTTGTTCCGGCGGCAGACTACAGCTCTCTTGATGAGCTAATTAAAAGTTTAAAGCTCAAAAGCTGGGATACCCAGTAGAGACTTAGTTAATTAAGTCTGTTTAGGAAATACTCGTTGCACTGGAGCCGAAAATGACTGCTCAAGGAAATAATTTAGGCATTTTTAGGAATAGTATTACCTTTCGTTATCTGGGAATTGCGAGTACATTCTTAGTAATTATTCAGTTACTGTTCGGATTGTTGCAAGTTCGCGGCCGTTTTCTTCGGCAGTTGACAGCGCTCGAACATAAGGCAGAAGGTCAAGCCAAATTCTTAAGTGCTGTTAGTCCGGAAGCAGTTTTGGGGTCAGATTTTTTGGCATTGGAAAGGCTGATGAGACAGACGAGCGTGGATGCTGATATTGTCTACAGCGCAGTCATTGACCCGAAAGGAAATTCTTTAACACGCTTCCTAGATCAAGACAATCCGCTAATTGTTCAGGCTTTGAAGTCCGGTGAATTTGAAAACAACCTCGTACCTCTAGTTGACAGAGTTCTACAAGAGCCAGTAGTGCGTGAAGTCCGCACTCCGATTATTTCCGGCGGCAGAACTCTAGGGGAAGTTCGATTAGGCTATTCCCTAGAAAATGTTCAACAGGAGTTACGCCAAGCAGTAACCAACACGCTGATTGCTTCTCTTTTGGTCAGTGCTTTGGTGGTAAGCTTAACGCTAATCCTCTTTAATCGGGAAGTTGGCACTCCTCTACAAGAGCTAGCTGATCTCGCTCAAGCATTAGCAAATGGTGATCTAGACCGACGCGCTGACATCAGTCAAGACGACGAAGTGGGCAAGTTAAAAGCGGCCTTTAATCATATGGCAGCACAATTGCAACAAACTTTACAGGGTTTGCAAGAGCGTATAGCGGAGCGTGATCAGACCCAAAAGCAGTTGCATCAAGCTGCGGCCGAATTAGAGCAGACTCGTGATCAAGCTTTGGCAGCAGTTCGTGCCAAAAGTGATTTCTTGGCCACGATGAGCCATGAGATCCGTACTCCGATGAACGGAGTAATTGGCATGACTGGACTGCTTTTGGACACAGAGTTGACCCCTCAGCAACGGGAATTTACTGAAACCATCCGTAGCTGTGGAGATGCCTTATTAGTGATCATCAACGACATCCTCGACTTCTCTAAGATCGAATCCGGCAAGCTGGAGTTAGAAGAACAACCTTTTGATTTACGAACTTGCATTGAAGAATGCCTCGACTTGCTCGCGACCAAAGCAGCAGAGAAAAAACTGGAGTTAGCTTATCTCCTCCATTTGCAAACCCCAAGTACACTGATCGGCGATATTACTAGGTTACGCCAGATATTAGTGAATTTATTGGGCAATGCCATTAAATTCACTAATGAGGGGGAAGTTACGGTTGAGGTAGAAGCTCGACTCATTTTGGACTGTGAAACGCCACGAGGAAATGCGACTGCAGTTAGTAAAAAATCAGAAGCCTTTGCTATTAATCAAACGAGCGATTATTCCCAATCCGATACGCTCAGCCATGAAATCCAATTCGCAGTCAAAGATACTGGTATTGGCATTCCTCAAGACCGAGTAGACCGCCTGTTCCGGTCTTTTTCTCAAGTAGATTCCTCCACCTCTCGGAAATATGGTGGCACTGGTCTGGGGCTGGCAATTAGCAAACGGCTGTGCGAAATGATGGGAGGTAAGATGTGGCTGAAAAGTCAAGTAGGAGTCGGCTCCACATTTTATTTCACGATAGTTACACAATCATCTTCTCAATCATTGCTCAATAACCATCCGAGCGACCAAATCCAGCCAACACTAGCTGATAAACGGTTGCTAATTGTCGATGATAATGCAACTAATCGTGAAATACTGACCCTACAAGCTCGGTCTTGGGGAATGATTCCGGTGACTGCACACTCAGGTTATGAAGCAATTGGTCTGATTGACCAAGGTCTATCTTTTGACCTCGCTATTTTAGATATGCAAATGCCGGAAATGGATGGTCTGGTCTTAGCAAAGGCAATTCAAAAACGACCTGAATGTCGTCAATTGCCCTTAGTGATGTTGACTTCCATTGGTAAACCAGAAATTGAATTTGAAGCTGCTCAGGTTGGTTTTGCTGCCTTTCTCAACAAGCCAGTGAAGCAATCTCAGCTTTACAATACTTTGGCCCAAATCTTCGGCGGATTACCCCTCAAGGTCAAGCCTAACAGCTCTCAAAAACCGCAACTTGATCCCCAAATGGCCGAAAAACTACCGTTGCGAATTTTGGTAGCTGAAGACAATATGGTGAACCAGAAACTAGCTCTACAGATATTACAAAAAATGGGGTATCGAGCTGATACCGCAGGTAACGGACTAGAGGTACTCCAAGCTTTGCAACGTCAGCAATATGATCTCGTATTCATGGATGTACATATGCCAGAAATGGACGGATTGACAGCTACACGACGCATCTGCAATCAATGGCCCCCAGAAAAGCGCCCCAGAATTATTGCGATGACTGCTAATACTATGCAAGGTGACAGAGAAAAGTGCCTTCGTGCTGGGATGGACGATTATGTGAGCAAGCCAATTCGAGTAGAAGAGTTGGTGGAGTCTCTTAAACAATGTTGGCCTCGTTTAGAAAACGCAGCTCCAATTCGAGTCATTGAAGAGGCTATCGACACAGAAGTATTAGCCAACTTTAGAGCAATGATGGGGGAGAGTGCTAGTGAAATCCTGGCTACCTTAATTGATACTTACTTGGAAGATACTCCCTCTTTGCTGCAAACAATGAAAAAGGCGATCGCTCAACAACAGCCGCAAGTAATGCAAAGTGCAGCTCATACCTTGAAATCGAGCAGTGCTTCCTTAGGAGCAATCAGTCTGTCTCAACTGTGCCAGCAGCTAGAAAATCTGGGCAGCCACACAACAACGGTGGCAAAACCAGTGATGTCACAGATGGAAACTGAATACGAACGAGTAAAAATAGCACTGCAAAAAGAGTGTCACAGAGTGTAGATCAAGCCTCTGGCAAAACCTGATTTCATCTGTTGTCCATCTGTGGTTCCCAATTCTTATTTTGAATTTTTGCCAGAAATCTCTTAAGCCATGTCCTCTAGCTAGGAAAATTGCAATATGACTACCTATGGTAATAACTCTTCTCCTCTGATCCTGGTTGTAGACGACGACCGATTCACAAGGCTAATGCTACGTCAAGTGATGGAACAAGAGGGATATACAGTAGAAGAAGCCGAAGATGGTCAGCAGTGTCTAGCTGCCTATCAGTCCCACGAGCCTGATATGGTATTGTTAGATGCCATGATGCCCGTAATGGATGGTTTTATTTGCTGTAGCAAATTACAAGCACTCAGAGAAGGTAATTGTGCTCCTGTGTTGATGATCACTGGCCTGAATGACCAGGCATCTGTTGATTGGGCATTTGAATCGGGTGCGATAGATTTCGTCACTAAACCAGTCCACCCACCCGTGCTGCGTCGGCGTGTCCGTCGTCTTCTCGAAGCTAGTTGGGCTCAGAAGGCTTTGCTCAATAGCGAGAAACAATATCGTTCTGTTGTAGAAAACGTCAGGGAAGTAATCTTTGAAACCGACGCGGATGGCCAATGGACATTTCTGAATACGGCTTGGACAAACCTCACTGGATTTAAGGTAGTCGAGAGTTTAGGAAAAAATTTCCTAGACTACATCCATCCTCAGGATCAAGAACTTCATCGAGAGCTGTGGCGATCGCTGATTGAAGGGCAAAAAGGCTCTATTCGGCAAGAATTAAGATGCTTAACTAAGGCGGAAGAGTCTCGTTGGATCGAAATTCGCGCCCATGCGCAGTTGCTAATTAACGGTTCTATTCTGGGCATTTCTGGCACTCTTCAAGACATCACTGAGCGTCTTTATACTGAAGCTTTAGAAAAAGAAAAAGTAAGGCTAGAAACGGAAATTGTTGAACGAGAGCAACGCTCCGAAATGATGCGCGCAGCGCTGGATAAAGAAAAAGAACTGGGTGAACTAAAATCTCGTGTGATCACGACAATCTCCCACGAGTTCCGTACCCCACTAACTACAATTCAATCTTCTAGCGAATTGCTCGAAAATTATGCTGATAAATTAGTCCAGGAGAAAAAACGCAAACATTTCCAGAAGATTGGAAAATCAGTAGCCCACATGACCAAACTGCTTGAGGAGGTAACTCTTTTCGACGAAGCGGAGGCTGGACAATTAGTATTTAATCCAATCCCTCTGAATTTGGAGAACTTATGCCTAGAAATTGTTGAGGAGTTGCAAGTAGATGTGGATGACCAACATACAATCGCGTTGTGGTCTCAAGGTGATAACACTAAAGCCATTGTAGATCAGAAGTTACTGCGACAAATTTTGACCAATTTACTGTCTAATGGAGTCAAATATTCTCCCCAAGGAGGCACAGTGAATCTTGAGTTAATTTGCCAAGATGATCAAGCCATTTTCCGCGTTGAGGATCATGGAATTGGTATTCCCTCAGAAGATCAGCCCAGAATATTTGAATCTTTCTATCGGGCGGGCAATGCTGGCACCATTAGAGGAACGGGACTGGGGTTAGCAATTGTCAAAAAATGCGTGGATTTGCATCAAGGCCGGATTAAACTAGAGAGCGAAGTGGGAATAGGGACAACTTTTACCCTGATTTTGCCGTTAAATGCCAGCTCAACCTCGGCTTTTTGAATATCTCGACTTTTGGCTCAGACTTAATCAGATAATTCGAGTTATCTAATTCGTTTTGAGGAAGTGTTTATCGCAGGCATGGTTCTGCTTAGTTAAGCTAATTTAGCTATCTGTGTCCATCTCTAGCAAGACTTTCAAGACACCCCGTTGCTGAGCATGTTCAAAGGCTGCTAGTCCTTCACTGACGGGGTAATGGGCTTGAATTAGTGAATTAACCTCTACTTTATGTTGGGATAATAGCTCAAGAGCTGGTTCAAAAGAACCGCAGCGAGAACCAATCAGGGTAATTTCGTCTACGACGAGGGAAGAGGCGTCAAAAGTAAGCTTCCCAGCATAGGTACTCTTGAGGACGAGAGTACCTCTAGCACGTAAAGCTCTCCGTGCGATCGCAAATCCTTCTGGGTTGCCAGTACACTCGACTGAAATATCGAAAGATCTCTGGGTTACTGCATCGGCAAAGCCAGTCTTAATACCCCGCGCTTCTAGGTTAGCCAGCTTCTCTTGATGGCGACCAATTGCCAACAAATCGCAGCCAGTCAGCGCTAGGGTTTGCGCTACCAATTGCCCTAATTTACCATCTCCCACTACCAGCACTCGGTGATCTGGTCGCACTGATACCTGTTGTTGGATTTCTAAAGCAGCGGCTAAGGGTTCGGTAAAGGTGGCGGCGTCTGTAGAAATCTCATCCGGTATTGGGTGTAAGTTTTTAACCGGTAAGGTGAGATATTCGGCAAAGGCTCCGTTACGGTTAACAATCCCCAGAACGGAGCGGTTTTCGCAGTGAGTCGGCTGTCCGCTAAGACAAAAACGGCATTGACCACAAGCTGCGTTGATTTCCCCGACGACTCTTTGGTTAAATAAATTTTCTGGCCCTTGCTCTACCACACCGACAAATTCATGACCGAGGATACCAGTGTAGGGATAGTAGCCTCTGAGGAGTTCTAAGTCAGTATTGCAGATGCCAGCGCGCAGGACGCGCACCAGTGCTTCACCGGGAGGGGGTGTCGGTATGGGGAGATTGGTACACAGTTGCAGTTGCTGGTTTTCTAGCCAGATTCCTTTCATGTTTAGTCCTGAGAATATCAGACAAATCGGAGCTTGTTTCTACTCTGAGACATTTTGATTATTTGACTCTAGTTGTTTAAATTGCGATCGCAATTCTAATTGCCCACTAGCAGCAATTGTTTCTAAGTTAGCAAGGCGTTCTTCTATCTGTTGTAGCTTACTGGCAGGTAAAGCATTCTGAGCTTTTTGATCAGATCGCCAAACAAAAGCGGTGCCTGCTGCTGCACCTGTAACAACTGCTAAAGGGAGAATTGCGCCGCTCCTGGTAATTGGAGAAAGTGGTATGCAAAGTGCTAGCATGCCGATGGCATAAGACCAAATTTTTGTAGTGGTCGTCATGCGGATATCTTCAGCATGTTCTGAGTCTTTGTGCAGTGGATCAGCCATGAGTCTTGAGTTTTTTGAGACCGGTCATACTCTTGTACCTCTATACTGACACGCTTGTCCCCAATGTTGCTTCCTGCCACTGGGTTGCTGTGAGTGGGTTAAGTATTAATACCAGGGACTCGATCTTGTCCCGCACTTGGTAGAATGCTTTTAATGAGGTAAGCGGTTACTAATATTCAGGATACGCTCTAGTAATATTTGTAGACCTCCAACAATTTTATACAATTTTTCCGAACCAGTTTTCATCGTTGTTAATGTTTTGGGAAAATCTTTGACAATAAAATTTAGGCTGCCTTCTTCTGCAAGCCCAACAATAGTTGTCGGGTTTTGAGTCAAATTAACTTCACAATTTAACAGTACTTCTCTAATTTGTTGACAATAAACGAAGAGGAATTCCAAATTATCAGCCCAAAAAGCAGGGTTTTTCATCTCCGAAGCAATAATAGGAGCTATTTTTCCTAAACTGACCATTCTTTCTGCAGTACTCAGACTGCTCATTTTTTCTATTTGGTTACTTAGAGCTTTAACTTGTTCATCCATTTGCTCATTAAGTAACTGGCAAGTTAACTGATGAATTTGTGAATCAGCTAGAAGTAACTGATGCATATCTAGTAATCGGTAAACTGCCCGGTTAATCTCTACTACAATTGGTTCATATACTAACTCTTCTGAGCGTCGTAGACAGCAACGAGCCGCTTCTACTATCTGCGTGTCGCCCTTGAGTATTAAGACTTCTGGAGCCACAAAGTTATACAAAGAATCAAGAGAGCGCCGAGAAAACAGTTCTATGCCATAGGGACGGCTCATCATCTCTAAAAAGCGATGCCGTGAAATCATACCTGAAAATGTACCTTTCTTGGTGAGAATCACTCCTGGGAGTAGTGGATTGTCTTGGAATTTTTGAGCAACTTCCTTACCTGAGCAAGAGTATTCAACTTGAAAATCGTATAGGGGTAGTTTATAAAGCCTTGACTCCAAACCCACGTCAAGATTTTTCGATGAAGGAATTACAGAAGAAATCGAGGAATCTGTGTAAAGCTCTTTGATAATAGACATCAGTCAAATTAATTATTCAGATTAGCAATTTTCACCTTAATCTTAAATCAAAAAAAGTTATTTATAGTTAAAAGTTAGATAACTTCCCAGTTTTTTATGCTAAGTTAGCTTTACTTTTTTAAGCAATAAACTAAGCTTAATGCTTATTTAATTCGCAGTTAATTTTTTTTGTCAAAATATTTGATTTTGTCTATTGAGAAACAAAAGTGAATTAAATTAAATGCCTATAAAAAATTCCCTTACAGAAATATTATATATCTTGACAAGAGCAATTAATCGCGTTGTGTAGTAACAGTTAAATTACAGTACTTGAAGCTGAGCGTCAGGTATTGGCACCTTTACTTTAATCCTTTGTATAGCAACAAAGTATTTGTCTAAGCGGCATCCACTACAATCTCAGAGTACTGTATTATCTGAGTAACTAAGCATCATGGAGTGGCTAGGCAATTACTCGCTTCTAGCAGTCCCCAATGTCGTAGGCAGTTCTGGTCAGAGCGATGTTGCTGAATTAGTAACGGTTCTGATTATCTTATTACTGGTTGCCACGGGGGTTGCCCTGATCTCGCGACGATTTCAGATTCCCTATATTACTGGTTTGGTGCTAGCCGGTTTAGCGATTACAGAGCTTTTGCCCCATCGGATCGGTTTGGACTCATCTCTAATTTTCAATCTCTTTTTGCCAATTCTGTTATTTGAAGCGGCAATTAATACAGATATCAGTCGCTTACGCAGTACTATTAAACCGATTGCCCTACTCGCTGGACCTGGAGTAGTAATTTGTGCTGGTACAACCTCAGCCTTGCTGAAACTTGAATTAGGTCTAGATTGGATACCTGCTTTACTGGTTGGCGTGATTTTATCAATTACCGATACAGCCCTAGTAATTGCAGTTTTTAAAGAAGTTTCAGTTCCTTCCCGATTAACTACCTTGGTTGAGGGTGAAAGCCTTCTCAATGACGACGTTGCTTTAGTTTTATTTAGCCTAATTTTGACATTTTACTCTACTGGTTCTTTATCGCCCTTAGATGCAGTCCAAGAGTTTTTGTTGGTCATTATTGGCGGAGCGTTAGTCGGATTAGCATTAGGTTATCTTAGTGTGGGTTGGTTTAGCCAAACTGATGACCCCTTAAGCGCCATTCTTCTTACCCTTGCGGTTGCTTTGGGCGCTTTCCAAGTAGGTCAGTTGTTAGGAGTATCCGGCGTAGTCGCTGTTGTGGTTGCAGGACTAATTGTGGGCAATTTGGGGCTCTCTCAGAGTATCTCGCCCTCCACACAGGTGACTTTGTTCAGCTTCTGGGAATTTGCCGGATTTGGGGTGAATACCTTCATTTTTTTGTTAATTGGCCTAGAAATTAATCTGATCACCCTTTGGCAGACTTTGCCAGCAGTTTTTCTGGCATTAATCGCCTTTCAGGTGGGACGCGCCGTCACTGTTTATCCCCTCTTAGACTTAGTGCGTTTTTTTGATAGACCCATCCCTTGGCGCTGGCGGCATGTTATGTTTGTGGGCAATATTAAGGGCTCTCTCTCGACTGCCTTAGCCTTGAGCTTACCAGCAGCATTGCCAGAACGAGAGAGACTGATTGCGGTTGTTTTGGGCGTAGTTCTGGTGTCTCTGGTGGGACAGGGACTCAGCTTACCCTGGTTTGTACGGCGCTTGAGGTTAGCTCATCATTCGGGGAGTAGCAAAGTAGTTGAGGAATTACAAGCCCAACTGATGACTGCTAAAGCCGCCCAAGATGAGTTAGAAAGTTTGTTGAGTTCAGGAATTTTGCCCAAAGCTGTCTATGAAGAAATGCGGTCGGCTTATCAGGTGCGGGTAGCTTCTTCTGAGAAAACCTTGCGGGAGATTTATAACCAGCGTTCCGAGCAATCCACAATATTTAACGGGGGTAGCAAAAAACTAGATGCAATCCGGCGACAATTGCTTATTGCAGAAAAGAGAGCTTTGAATGAAGCCCTGCGCCGCAATATTCTTTCAGAGGAAATAGTTCAAGAACGTAGCAAAATACTCAATGAGCAACTTCTGAAGTTACAGGATGATTAGAACGTAGACCCAAATAATCAACCACCTGATGCAATAATGCCGATTTAGTCACCACTAGAATAGTCGAGCCTGCCTCTAGCTTGGTATTGGCATTGGGAATGACTAAATCGGCATGGGGGTGAGATTGATAGCCGATAATTAAAGAACCCTCTGGAAAACGAGAATCCCTAGAGACAAGAGCCAAGCCACGGCCAGCAACGTGGGAATCTTCTGGAATTGCTATTTTGAAGACTTCTACTTGTCCCTGTTCGTAGTGCATCACTGATTCAACTTGGGGGTATTCAATTGCCGTTACCATTGTATTGACAGCAAGGTCAACGGTACTGATTATGTGATGAGCTCCGGCAAGACGAAGGGGGCCTTCAAAATCGCGTTGGCGCATCCGAGTCACAATGTGGGGCACGCCATAGTGCTTAGCCAGGGTAATCATTGCCAGATTGAGAGCATCATTACGAAGGGCAGCAACTATGGCATCTGCCTTGCGAATTCCTGCTTCAAACAATAACTGCATGCTGACCGCACTGCCTTCAAAAGCCATTACTCCCACTTGGTCGCGAGCATAACGGCAGGCTGTGGTGTCAATGTCGATCATTGCGATCGTATGGTCTAATTCTACTAGCTTTTGCGCCAAACTTATTCCTACTAAACCAGCTCCACCAATCAAAACGTACATGGCTAATTTTGCTCAGTAATTGCTTTACAAACAGCTTTGTCTATTGTCTATTTTGTAATATGTACCAGTTCAGAAAATGTTCGCGATAAACAATGCTTAACTCCTTTTTTTGTCTCTTTTTGTCATTTAACAACTCACTGATCATTCTTATTCAGATTTTCTCAATTTGTGTCATTCTCCAATGCCGAACACAGGGAGCTAGAGTAATTAAATCTTCGATATTACGTTCCATTGTTTGGCAAATAGCATCTAACGGCAAATCATTGGGATCGTAACCGAAAGGATTTTCAATTTCAATGCCAATTGCTTCGACACCCAGCAAAGTAAAACTAATCAAAGCAACTACTAAACCAGTCCACCAATGCAATTGACCAACCAAGACAAACGGCAGTGATAAACAATAGATTAATAAGATTTGCTTCAGGTGAATTGCATAGGCTAAAGGTATCGGGGTTTTGACAATTCGTTCACAAGCACCTAAAACATCCACCATTGTATCAAGCAATTTTAGCATGGCGGTTAGTTGATAGGTATTGAGGCAGTTATGCTCATGCTGTTGCTGAAGATAATCTGCTATCCAAAAAGCAATTTCTAAAGGAGGATGATTCATCGTTTGCAGCTTTTTATACATTTCTAGTGGCATTAAAGCCTCTAGTTCTGCATTCAGTGGCTCTGATCTAAGATGTAACTTCGTAGCAACGGCAAAAGCCACTAAGAGGCGCATGGTTTCCACTTTATCTTTTCTATCGGCTGGGTGGTTTTCCGCGATCGCTCCCCAGATTTGCCGAGCTAAGTTGCGGACAGTATTGACTAAAACTCCCCAGACTCGACGACCTTCCCAAAACCGCTCATAAGCCGTATTTGTCCGAAAAACTAATAGTAAACCTAAGACGATGCTAGGAACGAGGTCACTCTGAATCGTCCAGGAAACAGAGAAGCCAAGATGGTAAAAAAATGAAATCAATAAACCAAATAAACCACAGCCAATTACCTTGGGTAAAATACTGGGAACGACTGATGATTGCCATTGTAAAGCAACTCGAAACCAATGGCGTTTCTTCCAGTCGTTGCCCACACTAAGTTTTTCTTTAACCACGTTGTTCATAACGCATATCGTACCCAAACAAACTGGGGTCAACTTCTCCTAAATTTAAATCGGCTAAACCATATTCTTTCCAGCGCCGTTCTACCATTGCTGCCACATCTGGATCAGATTCCAGAGGTGCCCCCCATTCATGTTCTGTTTCCGGCGGAATCTTAGTAGTTGCATCAATTCCCATACGCCCGCCTAAGCCAATTTTCTGACTGGCAAAATCTAAAGTATCAAAAGGCGTATTTGGTAGAATAAACACATCCCGCGAGGGGTCAACCTTAGAACTAATTGCCCAGACTACTTGACGCGGATCGCGAATATTAATGTTTTTATCTACCACAATGACAAACTTTGTATAAGTAAATTGAGGTAGAGCACTCCAGAAAGCTAGGGCTGCCCTCCGTGCTTGACCAGGATAAGCTTTGTCAATGGAAATAATAGCTGCTTTGTAACTAAGGGCTTCCATAGGCAAGAAGAAGTCCACAATTTCTGAGACTTGCTGCCGTAAAATTGGAGTGTAAATCCGATTAAGTGCGATCGCTAGCATCGCTTCTTCCTTTGGTGGACGTCCACTAAAAGTAGTTAGATAAATTGGATCTTTGCGGTGTGTCATACAGTGGAAGCGAATCAAAGGCGAATCCTCTACACCGCCGTAATAACCCATGTGGTCACCAAAAGGGCCGTCTGGCATCACTTCACCCGGCGTAATTGTCCCTTCCAGGACAATTTCTGAGTCTGCTGGTACTTCCAAATCCAGCGTCTTACATTTTGCCAACTTCACTCCAGAACCGCCATAGAGTCCGGCAAACAGCCATTCTGAGAGGTCTACAGGAATCGGTGTGGCAGCTGCCATGATCAGCAGAGGGTCAATACCTAGAGCAATGGCAATCTCTAATTTCTTGCCTTGTTCTGCTGCCTTGCGTAGGTGTCTGGCACCACCACGCACCGATAACCAATGCACTGTCATGGTGTTGTGGGATTGCAGTTGCAGTCGGTACACGCCTATATTGGGGGTGCCAGTCTCACAATCTTTAGTAATGACTAGTCCCATTGTGATAATTTTTCCAGCATCACCTGGATAGGGCCGTATCAAAGGTAACTTGCTTAAATCTACCGCCTCTCCCTCCACAACTACCTGCTGACAAGCTGGGAAAAAGTCACGACCTGGTTTAGCCTTGAGTACATCAAACAGAATCTTGCCAAACTCCACCGCTTGGGAAATCTTTTTCGGCGGTTTCGGCTGTTGCAGCATTCCCAGCTTTTTGCCGAGAGTCTCCAATTCCTGGGGATGTTCCATATTCATTGACCAGCAAACCCGTTCCTCCGTCCCCATGAGGTTGATTGCTACCGGAAAAGAGGCACCTTTGACGTTTTCAAATAACAGACCAGGGCCACCCTGTTGCAGCATCCGGTTGGCAATTTCAGCAATTTCTAGATCTGGGTCAACGAGGGCTGTAATCCTCTTTAACTGGCCTCGTTCTTCCAGTAGCTTGATAAATCCCCGCAAATCTCTTGCCATCGTTAATTAAGATATATGAAGTACCACCTTTTATTATGGGATCAATCCTCAAAAGTACGAGTACTTCTTGTAACCTGAGGGAAGCGCATTTGCCCAAAGATTAGGCGGCACTCCTGATTGGCTAGAGCGCATTTAAATTGCACAAAAGCTTAGAAGCTATAGACCAAGCAATGTCTTGCCTTGAGGAGACGTCTATAACTTCGGGGTTATTTCCGTGGGCAAGTTGCTCGTGGAGTTGGCATCATGGCAAGTATGAAATGTCCTCGATGTCAATCCTCCCGACTAGGTAAAAATGGTCGTGCTAATGCCAAGCAGCGATATCTTTGTAAAGCATGGGGTCGGCAATTCCTGAGACCATTATCGACTGAAACACCCTCTTATGCTGAGATTCAGGCAGAAAAGGTGAACAACAACGGGCATGCTCAGCCCACTCTAACCCAAAAACTGACCCTACTGCAAAATTATCCCCAAGCATTAACGCAACAGCTAAGTGCGGTAACGCTGCCAATTCAAAAAGCACGAAGAATAGCTATTTTGTTGCTAGATGCAGAAAATTTGAACATCGAGATTAAGACTGAAAAATTCTTAGCTAAGCTGTGTAATTGCCATCTCCAGGCCCAATCTTTATGCCATCTTAAATCTGATTTGTGTGCCGCCACCTCAGAAATTTTGTTGAATCTTGCAGTTGTTTTAAGGTGCAGAAAAAGGGCAAAAGCTATCAAGTAGCAATACGCTAATATAGCAGTTTTCAAATAGTTGACTTCTCTTCTATTTAGAAGTTGGGGAATTACCTAGAAATAGAAACTTGTCCTTTCACTATGTTGAAGGGTATACCTCGAACATGGCGAACGAATGGTTAATTTAAAATTACTATTTTAACCACAAGTTATCCAAGTGATCACCAAAAATTAACCCAATATGCAAGCAATTCCGATAGGCTGGCTTAGAAAAGACCTAGTATTGTTACCTCAACTTGAAGTGTAACGATCATCAAGGAGCAAAGCCAACTCTATATGATGCGAGTATATGATTTTTTGCTCAAAGGCGGCCCGGTGATGTGGCCTCTTTTAGGCTTGTCAGTTTTTACAATATCTTGTGCTTTGGAGAGAGCTTGGTTTTGGTTTCAGTTATTAAGACAAGAAGACCGTATTGTGCATGATGTATTGGAAGCTGCGCGTTATGATTTGACTGCAGCTACATCTGTCGCTCAACAAGCTCAAGCTTTACCAATTGGCCGTTTTTTGCTGGCTCCTCTGAGGTTAAGAAACCCAACTCCTGAAACCTTCCGTCTGGCAATGGAGGCAGCAGGAGATAAAGAATTTATTCAAATGCGCAAAGGTGATAAATTACTAGAAACTATTATTGCTGTGGCTCCTCTGTTAGGTCTATTAGGTACGGTAACTGGTTTAATTGGCACATTTAGTAACCTCAATATTGGCGGTGGTGGTTCGGCTGCTGATGCCTCAAAAGCCGCTTCTGGTATTGGTGAAGCACTCCTTACTACTGCTGCTGGTATGATTGTTGCTATTCTCGCCTTATTAATCTTTCGGATTCTTGTAACTTTGCAATCTCGGCAGATAGACTATTTTGCTGAAGTCGGTAATGAACTAGAACTAATTTATCGCCAAATTTGGTACGAACCTTCTTTTGCTGAGCCAACTCCCTATGATGTTTCCTCTACACGCAAAACTACTGGTTCTCTTCCTGTAGAAGGATAGTCAAGAAAAGGTAAATTTATGGGATTTAAAAATCAGCACAAGGGCTCATCAATGCCGGAAGTAAATTTAGTGCCCATGATGGACGTTTTGATGTCAGTTTTGACATTTTTCATCATTACTTCTATGACTTTAACCAGTCAAAAATTGGGAAATATTAGCCTGCCAGGTGCTGAGGCTGGAGTCAGTGAACAAAAAGCCCCAAAGCAATTAGTTGTTGGTCTGAATAAGCAAGATCAGCTCATATTAGAAAATAAAAAGGTTACTTCCGTTGAGTTGGCTCTAAAAATGCGTTCCTTTTTAACAGAAAATCCTGAAGGAGCTGTAGTTTTGAAAGCTGATCGCGAGTTACCCTACCAAGAAGTAATGGAAGTTTTGCAAGAAATGGGTAATATTGGAGGCGATCGCGTTTCTCTGTCAATTAATAAAAATTAAGAATTAGTTGACTTGTCATGAATAGTTGACTACTGACAACTAATAAGTTTTCAAAACACTGACCTCTATCTTCTCTACTTTTCAAATTTATCCATGCGATTTAAAAATCGACAACAAAGCTCACTAATGCCGGGAGTTGACTTGATTCCCATGCTGAATGTGATGATGGCAGTTCTAGCATTCTTTGTCATGATTTCTGCTACGATGACAACTGAGCAAGGAGTTAATGTTCAGTTACCTAGCGGTGAAGCAGAAAGTGTTAATCAACCAGATCAACCAGAACCTTTACTCATAGATTTAAACCCACAAGGACAAATTTTGCTGGGTAACCAACCGATTAATCAAGAGCAACTGGCGGAGCAAATGAAAGCTTATTTAGGAGAGAACACTAAAGGAGCTGTATTGCTCAAAGCAAACCCTAAAGCACCCTACGAGAAGGTTGTCCAGTTACTAGGAGAAATGCAGGATTTAGGAGGCAACCGTGTTTCTTTGGCAATAGAAGCTGATTGACTTGTCTCCTGGTTAGGGTAACCGGAGACAAGTTGCAAATATAAAATTGAGCTTCTGACAGCAGAATCTGGTTTATAGTCTCAATGCAGCCTCACCTTAAAGAGGAGAACCTTTTAAGAGGAAAATTGCCGTTCCAGGTATCCCAGTTTCAACAGGTACCAGAGATAGATAGCCTGTAAAAGAGTTTTTAGTTACTTGATAAACAGAGCCGCCTGCATGGTTACCCAGTTGAGTAACAACAAACCCACTACCTCCTAATACACTCTCAAATTGAGTGTGGAGTTCTTCAGGAGTTACCCCGGAAAGTTTTCCTAAATCTGTCTTATAAACACCCTCAAATTGGTTTCTCAGTTCATCGGTGAGTTGTACTGTTAAATCTAAATCAATAGCTCCTTCAAGAATTGCTCTAAATTCTCTTTCCTCGGCAGTTTCTACTCCGATACTCTTCAAGGAAGCTAAATCTACCACCTTAGGAGCCAGAAAAATCACTGTATTTCCCTCTCGCGCAATCAAGTGTAGAACTTGAGACTCACTATTCTTAGATATTTTATAAACTCTCAAATCGTCTCTATCGTTAAGCGACTGAGGAGACTCAAACCCCTCTTCCGGTAATTTTGTGCTGAAAAAACTAAATACTTTATCTAGTCCATCCGCCGTGTTATAAGCAGCCCCATCAACCTCTTCTGGGAATAAGCCCAACGAACCTTGTCCAGCTCCTGGATAAATAGGAAAATTGGCAAAGGGATCTTGTTCTACAGGAGCTTGCACTGGTGAAATTGATGGCTCTGGTGTTGGTGAAGCAGAGGCTTCTGGCGTTGGTGAAATTGATGGCTCCGGCGTTGGTGAAGCAGAGGCTTCCGGCGTTGGTGAAATTGATGGCTCTGGTGTTGGTGTTAAAGTTGGTCTTGGTTGGGCAACCACACTTGGCTTGGGTTGAGGTATTGGTGGTATAACCAAGTTTGTGCGAAAGTTTGGCTGAATCGTTCTGGGAGTTGATTTTGTCTGAGGGGTAGGAGTGAGTTTGGGAGTAGTTTTAGGGGTTAATTTAGGACTTGCTTGAGGAGAAGGTGCTAGCTTGGTAATTTTGACTTGTTCCTCTTCTTCTTTGGGTGGCTGTGGTTTTTCTGACTCTGATGGTAGCGGTAGCAGTAAAAACATGCCATGCAAACCCAAGGAAATCAGTAGCATTGGCTGAATCAACATCCGCAGGGGAGCAGGCGTGTTTTTGAGTAAGTAAGGCTGGTTCATAAATACACTTGCGGAATTTGTCTTAACAAAACCTTCAAAAGAATGGATATTTGTCTCGTGTTTTTATATCTATTTTCAGGATAAATGCGTTGTCAATTTTTAACTTTACAATGCTGCTATTCGAGGCTGCACTTATTAATAAATCACCTTTTTTTTGACAAATTTTCTTTTTACTATACGTAATAAATAAAATAATTAATAGAGACTGCATCAATAATCAAAACTAATCTCTGAGTCAGTTAGTTTAAAAGTAGAAACAACACAAATTACTTGAATATCATATCCCAAGACTTGAACATCATATCTCAAGAGATGATTGACTAAAATTAAAGTTAGGCTAGCATACAATGAGCCAGTTTGCTTCTTAAAAATAACTTAAACAAAGCTTTTATTTTTGATTACCTTAACTTAAAAAACTAAGCATATTATCTGCAAGAGATCCAAAGATGCTGGGACGCTGGTATCTATACGCCTCTTTAGGAATAAGTAAGATGACTTTCTCTACGACCAATTGGCGTCGTGCTATGACAATTTCCGTAGCCACGTTCGCTCTTTCTGTCAGTTCTTTAGGAGCGATTGCCCAAGCACTCACCCTCAATGGTGCGGGAGCGTCATTTCCTAAGCCTCTTTACGACCGCTACTTCTCCGAGTTCAAAAAACAAAAAAATCATCAGGTTAATTACGAAGCCATTGGCAGTGGCGGCGGCATCAAGCAATTCATTGCCGACACGGTTGACTTTGCTGGTAGCGATGCGCCTCCAAAACCAGCAGAGATTGCCAAAATGAAACATGGCATGCTTTTAGTTCCTACTGCAGGCGGTGCCGTAGCCGTTGCTTATAATCTTCCTGGTGTTTCTGATCTCAAGTTGTCTCGAGAAACCCTGCCAGCAATCTTCATGGGCAAAATTACTCGTTGGAATGATGCTAAGATTGCGGCACAAAACCCTGGCGTCAATCTGCCCGACAGACCGATTAGAGTAGCTGTGCGCTCTGATGGCAGTGGAACTACCTTTATCTTTACCAGTCACTTAAGTGCCATTAACTCGGAATTTGCCGATAAAGTTGGCGCAAACAAGGCACCTACTTGGCCCGGAACCACAGTCGGTGGTGCCAAAAATGCTGGTGTCGCTGCTGTGGTACAGCAGAATGAGGGTGCTATTGGCTATGTAGAAGCCGACTACGCTACTCAGAACAAACTCTCTACCGCCATGATTGAAAATAAGGCTGGTAGTTTCGTAGCACCTACTTTGGCAGATGCGAATAAGGCCCTAGAAGGAGTGGAGTTTAACAACGACTTCACTACCAAAAATTCCCAAGATCCCAGTGATGGCTATCCTATTGTTGGTGTCACCTGGCTGCTAGTTAAGAAACAATACGGCGACGCTGAGAAAGCAGCAGTGATGAAAGAGCTAGTTGAGTGGATTCTCACTGACGGTCAAGACATTAATGGTGAGCTTCAGTACACCGAGATTCCTAACACGGTAGCTCAGCGCGCGATTAGTTCAATAAAAGAAGGCGTTTCCGTGGCTGGTAGATAGGAACATCTGAAGTTGTTGTCTAGCACTTCAGTATATTAGCCCAAGGTTACAAGTCCTTAAATTTAGTTTCTTCGCTGGTTTTGGGGACATCACCGTATTGGGGATATCCTCTCATTGTCTGAGTGACATCCCACACTCAATCAAAGATTAGAGTGTGGGGTTCCAAAAATCACTTCTTGGATTTCCTGGTTACTCCCTTGCGGGATTTCGACACTTACCTAGGCTGAAACGAGTATATTTCAACCCCCGGTAGCTCGTCTGCCCAGGCAGTTTCCTTTCCTGCTAGCCCAGCAGTACTACTAGGTTTTGTTTCGCTCTTTTTCGCTACTCAACTCACGGTGCAGCAATTGTCCCGCCGAAGGCGGGCCCGCTTCGCTAACAGCTAGCGGAAGTGAGCCTATGTATAGAGTCTGGCTAGTTTACCACTTAGGTGCTGGGGAAGTCGATGTTGTTACTGAGCTTGTCGAAGTATCCCGGCGCTAATTCTAGCAATATAGCGCGGGTTCCTTCACTTCGTTCAAGGACATGCTTATAGCTCCCCCAAACCCCTTCAAATAGATAAATATGACTAATTTTTCTAAACAAGCCGACAATTGGCAAGAGCAACCTACGGCAACTGATGCTGAATTGGATCTAACTAGTAATCAAGGAGAAGGCTTCTGGCTAGAGCAAGGATTTACAGGATTGGTTTGGATCTTTGCTATAGCAACAGCGGCAGTCCTTTTTTGGATGAGCTGGATAGTTTTTAAAGATGCTCGACCAGCCATTGAGGAATTCGGTCTGCAATTTCTCTGGAGCGACAATTGGAATGTCGGAAATCTCAAGTTTGGCGCTCTACCTTTTATCTATGGAACTTTAGTAAGTTCCGCCCTGGCTTTATTATTAGCAGTTCCTACAGGATTGGCAGTAGCAATTGTCACCAGTGAAGATTTTTTACCCCTATGGGTGCGATCGCCTTTGGGATTCCTCGTTGAACTCATCGCTGCTATTCCTAGCGTAATTATTGGCTTGTGGGGCATTTTTGTCCTAATCCCCTTTCTGTTACCTTTCCAACAGTGGCTATTTAGCAATTTTGGCTGGTTTCCCCTCTGGAGTACCGAACCCTTTGGCCCAGGAATGTTTTCTGCTGGTGTTGTGCTGGCGATTATGATCTTGCCGACTGTCGCCGCTATTAGTCGGGAAGTGCTACTGGTAACTCCTCAAGAGTTACGTAGTGCCTCTATGTCATTAGGCGCTACTCGCTGGGAAACGATTTTGAAAGTTGTCTTACCCGCTGGTAGTTCCGGTGTTTTGGGAGCAGTTATCCTCGCCTTAGGGCGTGCTTTAGGGGAAACAATGGCGGTAACGATGGTGATTGGTAATTCAATCAACATCAGCCCTTCACTCCTAGCTCCTGGTTATACTATTCCAGCAATTTTAGCTAACCAATTTCCTGAAGCCTTAGAAGATTTGCACATCGGGGCTCTGATGTACTTAGCGCTGATTCTTTTTGTCATCACCTTAGTAGTTAACATCATTGCCTTGCTAATAGTTCGGTGGTTTGGTCCAAAAGAAGTTAAAAATTAAAGATTTTTCCCCATATTGATATGACTAATGACCAACTTTTCGAGAGGGAAATTCACCAACCCCTACCTCTAGGTCGAACCTTGTTAAGCAGAGGCATGACAATCATTGCTTTCGCCCTTACAGCTGCAGCGTTGTTACCTCTGTTTGCTATCTTATTTGAAATTCTCTACAAAGGACTCCCTCAACTAAGCCTCGAAGCGTTGATTTCTCTGCCAGCACCCGTGGGGCAAGAAAATGAGCCTAACGGTTTCGCCAACGCAATCCTGGGAACCTTGATCATGATAGTAATTGCTTGCCTACTGAGCGTGCCTTTTGGTCTACTCACAGGTATCTTTTTATCAGAGTTTGCCAAGGATTCCGCGATCGCTTCTTACATCCGCTTTATTGTCTCCATCCTCAGCAGCGTTCCCTCGATTGTGGTTGGCGTCTTTGCCTACGGTGTCATCGTCTTAGCTTTTGGCTTTTCTGCTTTGGGTGGTGGTTTTGCCCTGGGTATCATTATGCTACCGATTATTGCTTTAAGCACTGAAGAAGCCTTAAAACTGGTGCCAACTTCCCAGCGCCTTGCCTCAGCTGCCTTGGGAGGCGGACGTCTACCTACTACTTTCCGGATTGTGGTATCTGCGGCTCTTCCTAGTATCACTACAGGTATTTTGTTGGCTCTTTCTCGTGCTGCTGGTGAAACTGCTCCATTGATATTTACCGCCTTATCGACTCAATTTTGGCCAGACGGATTGTTGAGTCCAACTCCTTCTCTATCGGTACTGATTTACAACTACGCCCAATCACCTTTTAAGGAACAAACTCAACTAGCTTGGACAGCCTCTTTGGTTCTGATCGGGCTAGTTTTGCTCAGCAGCATTTTGTCTCGTCTGGTAACTCGCAAACGCCTAGAGAATCGTTAAATCATGTCAGTTTTCCCTGTCACAGAAATAAACGGGGCTTTGACTCCGGCCATGAACGTTAATAACTTAAGCTTCTACTATGGCAATAGCAAGACAAAAGCGATAGAAGGAATATCACTGGAAATCTACGAAGGTCAAATCACAGCGATTATCGGTCCTTCTGGTTGTGGTAAATCAACCTTTCTCAAAACCCTCAACCGGATTGGTGAACTAGAGGGAAAAGTAAGGGTCGAAGGTACAGTGAAGTTTTTTGGTCAAGACATCTACCATCCCCAAGTCAATCCCAATCGAGTGCGCCGCAGAATTGGCATGGTTTTCCAAAAGCCCAATCCTTTCGCTATGAGCATTTATGATAACGTTGCTTATGGAATCCGGTTGGTGGGTCGCCGTAATCGAGAAGAATTAGATCAAGTGGTTGAATCAGCGCTTCGTGGTGCTGCTCTTTGGGATGAAGTCAAGGATAAGTTGAATCAATCGGCCCGGGGACTTTCTGGTGGTCAACAACAGCGGCTTTGTATTGCCAGAGCGTTGGCAGTGAAACCTAAGATCTTGCTGATGGATGAACCTTGTTCGGCTCTTGATCCAATTGCCACTATGAAGATAGAAGAACTACTCAAAACCCTTAAAAAGGAGCTAACAATCGTCATTGTTACTCATAATATGCAACAGGCTTCTAGGATCTCAGACTATACTGCCTTCTTTAGTACTGATGAGAGTCGTATCGGTCAGTTAGTGGAATTCGGAGCTACCCCAAGGCTGTTTACAGACGCAACCCATCCCAGCACCCGCGAATATGTGGAAGGTCGCTTTGGTTAAGGTATTAGCTATCTTTTCTGAAAGTAACCGTGTACACTAAAGCGCAAGCTGCGTTAATTGAGGCTAATATTCAGCGAGAAAGCCACCCATTTTTATGATTTTGGGCGATTCTGTCTCAGGAGTGGCCTGTAAATCCCAGAAAAAAGGCAGAATTTACAATCAGGTAAGCTTTTAGACTGGATTTCTACCACTAATGAAAATTGATCACGTTCACTTCTATGTTGAAGATGCCAGAGCGCTCCGTAACTGGTTCGTTCAGCTCCTAGGCTTTCAATTAGTTGCCAGCGGTAGCAGCAGTCACACTCGCACGGAAGTGGTCAACAGCGGCTCAATTTACTTTGTTTTATCTTCACCCAGAAACTCAACTAGTCCGATTGCTAAGTTTTTGAGTAGGCATCCCCCCGGTGTTGCAGACTTAGCTTTTCTCGTCCAGGATGTCGCAGTGTTGATCAAAAGAGCTCTGAAACACGGTGTTGACGTCCTGCAACCAGTTCGGGAATGCTCTTTGGGTGGGGGAAGTCTCAAGTGGGGCAAATTTGCTGCTTGGGGATCACTGACTCACACGATTCTGGAACGTAGTGCTATTGGTGAAATGTCCTGGATACCAACCCCGGTGGACTGGGTTGAAGATACCAATAGTAGCGAAGTACTCCCTCTGAAAAACCAGAAAATTGAGGGCAATTGCCATCCCTTACAGTTGTTTACTAACATTGATCATGTGGTGCTCAATGTGGCGGCTGGTGATTTAGGGCAAGCGGCACGCTGGTATCAAGAGGTTTTGGGATTCCTTCCACAACAGATGTTTGCGATCAAAACTGAGCAATCTGGCTTATGCTCTCAGGTAATGGTTCATCCTGGTGAAGGGGTACAATTGCCGATCAATGAACCAACTTCGGCTAATTCTCAGATTCAGGAATTTCTGAATGTGAATCAGGGGCCAGGCATACAGCATATTGCCTTGCGTACTAGCAATATTCTACAGGCAGTCGCCCAACTTCGGTCTCAAGGTCTACCGTTTATTGAGGTTCCCCCTAGCTATTACACTCAACTGGAGCAGCGATACCCCTTTGACTTAAAGGAATGGGCAGAAATTGCGGCTCAACAAATTTTGGTTGATTGGCAGCAAGAACACCCCAAAGCCTTATTGCTTCAGACTTTTAGCCAGCCAATTTTTAGAGAGCCTACTCTATTTTTTGAGGTAATTGAGCGTCGCCAACAAGCAAAAGGTTTTGGGGAAGGAAATTTTCGTGCTTTGTTTGAAGCCATTGAGCGGGAACAGCTCCAAAGAGGAAGCTTGAGTACAAAGTAACTAGGAGACAACAACCCGATTAAACTGCTTCTAGCCCATCTGCGGTCTCTACAGCTCTGAGATGGGCTAAATGTCGATCTTGTACAGCAAGTAACTTGGTTGCCTATTTCGGTGGATTAATTATTTTTAATAAAATTTTACATTGTGTTACCTTCAATGGGACGATTAAAAAGCATGATTATTTTGATGATGGTAAAAGCATTGGCAGAACTACCGCTAGCTTTCTCCACATCAATCTCAAATCAAAAGTTACTTTGGTTTGCTTAACGTAGAAAGCTACTAATCAACCAAAGAATGAAAAAAGTCACCAAGGTGGCAAACTTTTCACTGGTTAAATCATTAATACCGGCGATTGGCGTCCCCATTAAACTGCCTAACCAGCTGCCCAATCCAAAGCCGATAAGTAGACCGATTAGAGTGAGTAAAACAGCTCGCCAAAATTTTTGCTCTTTGCGATTGACAAAGTAAATACTACATCCGAAGCCTAACGCCAAGACCAACGGTAGAGTTGATTCACTACCAGGAGCCGAATAAAAAACACTCAGACTTGCCAATGCCAAGAATGAGACACCTGGCCAGATTATATCGCTGGCAGTTGGTGTATCCAGTAGTTCTTGTAACCAAGCCGGAGAACCATCCATCGGCACTTGAGGAAAACTCGGCTGAGATTGATAGGTTTTCTCCGGAAAACGAATGCGTTCCGGAACCTTAATTTTTCCCTCTTGGCGCATACGCAGGCGATCCATGATAATCGCATCATAGGCAGCTTCCACGCTCTCTACAAGCTTTTTATCATGGCGATGCTGTTGCATTAGACGCCCTTTAGCATCTTGGATTTCATCAAAAGAAGCATCTTCGGTGACCCCAAGTTTTTCATAGGGATTTTGATCCGTCATTCAAAACCTCCGAAACATCCCTTATTTTCACTCTTTATGACAGTGACTCTACACTGGTTATATCTTAGTTAAGAACTGTTGACGCTTTATACTGCTGTTTGCGGGTAACAGCTTAGTTATTGGTGAGTGTCGTACTAGTTCCTCTGAAAGATAGTTTAGCCTGATCTCCGAGTACAAGTATTCGGCGAGACAAGCGATGCCCAGAGCAAACAAGTTCCGCCAAAAATCGGGTGTAAAATCCGGAAGGCTACAGCTTAAGTATGTATATCTACAGTACGCTTACAAAAGTGAGATGCTGCCCACTTACCATTACCAAACAAACTTGCTTCAATTGCCAAAAGTATTCCTGATCTTGGAAAATTGCACAACTGCATTACCGAGGAATGATATCAACAGCTATTGGCATCCCCCAATTCTACGACGATAATTGACTAAAATGCACTAGGCACCTGTTGTGTCAAAAACCTTGCGTCTTGATTCGAGCTCCAGTTCTCCGTGGAAAGTTATGCCCATGGCCTCTGCCAAGATTCTTGTCGTGGATGATGACCCGGCAATCAGAAATCTAATTCAACGCTTTTTAAGTCAGAAGAACTATCAAGTGCAGTCTGCTCATAATGGTCAGACAGCTTTATCGATATTTGAACAGTTCAACCCAGATCTAGTAATTCTGGATGTGAATCTACCTGATGCCCTTGGTTATAACTTGTGTCAGGAAATGCAAAACCGCACTGACGTCTTTGTCCTATTTCTCACTAGTAGGTCAGACGCCGCTGACAAACGCCAAGGGTTTCAACAAGGTGGCGACGATTACATAACTAAGCCTTTCGATTTACAAGAACTAGAAAACAGAGTCGGCGCGATTATGAGGCGTCGGCGGGTTGTTACAGCCACTGAATCTAAACGCCTCGTATTCGAGGATTTAGTTATTGATCCAGGTCGTCGAGAGGTGACCATTAAAGAGGAAATCGTGCCTTTAACCGCCTTGGAATTTGATCTACTCCATTACCTGGCCTGTCATCCTGGTCGGGTGTTGCGTCGTTCTGAACTAATCCAGGAAGTTTGGGAATACGACTATGTAGGAGACCAACGGGTAGTTGACGTTCATATCGGTCAAATTCGCCGTAAAATTGAGGTGGATATTAGTCAGCCTTCCTTAATCCAAACAGTGCGGGGCGTCGGCTATAAATTTGAGGCTCCTTCTCAGCCAAAGAATGGCAAATCAGATATCAAGTAGAGCCGTTTGAAAAAGTCTCAGCAGGATATCTGTTGGAGTTTAACTGGCAATTGCTGCTAGTTAAGAAAGTGCTGAGCTTATTTTTTTGCAAAGATCGTATGCTGCCACCCTTAGCTTGGCTAATAATATCCCGATTAGGGTGAAAAATTAGTGGAGTTGGCTCTTAAAAGAGATAGCCTGCTCAAGCAAAATTTGCTGATACATTTTTATCGATGTCTTTTGGTGGAAATAAAGTCTGGAACTAAATTAGGTAACAGGTTAACAACTGGTACATAGCCTTCCGTTAAACCACACCTTAAAACTTAAAGCCCGCCAAAGCGGGCTTTAAGGGATTCTAAGCATCGGTTTTAGCTTTGTTGAGAGGAAGTAACAGCGTGATTGTTAGACTCAGCTGCATTAGTCTGATTGGTCGCAACTTCTTCAGCTTCCTGAAGTTTGGGCTGCTTCACTGCTTGCTCTAGCTGTTGAGCTTCACGATTAAACTCGCTTTCAAACTCCTTGGAAGCTTCTTGAAAACCTCGAATTGCCTTGCCTAAACTTTTACCAATTTCGGGCAGCTTTTTTGGTCCAAATACCAATAAGGCAACGACCAGAATCAACGCCATTTCCGGTAGACCTATACCAAAAACGTTCACTTAACAACCTCCTGCGATTTTTCGAGTGCTAGTCCCAGTCCCCAGTATAGAACTTACGAAAAAACCCGGACGAGCCGGGGAGTAGAATAGTGATTTTAGTTTGCCGTATCCAGACTACTGGCCTAAGCTTCTCCAATCGACATCTACGCCGTTAATCAGCAATGAGGAGTTGTAAATCTGCAAGATAATCACTAAAAAGAGGAAAAATAGCAGCATAAAGAATGCCATTAGTGGCGTAGTACCCCAACCAGGGGCGACCTTACCATACTCAGAGTTCAGTGGTCTGAGAAGATTTCCTAGCCGCGTCTGTTGTGCCATAGGTCACCTATGATTAATTTTGATCGGTGTTTTGTAATGTTCTGTAATATTATAGGATAATAGGATTCACAATTTATTTAAACATGGAAACCGCAACAGTTCTTAGCATTTCTCTAGGCGTTATTGTTATTGCGATTACTGGCTTCTCTATCTACACCTCGTTTGGACCGCCTTCTGCTCAACTCAACGATCCTTTTGAAGATCACGAAGACTAATAGGTGGTTAGTCGCTAAAAATTTATTACTGCCCAGTGTCTAGCTTCAGCCGTCACGGTGACCACAACCGAACAACCAAAATTTCCCCAATTCTCAATTTTCATGGGGATGTTGTGAGAGTTTAACTATTTATCACTAGTGAGACGCAGGGAAGTCTTCGAGATTCCCTAAAATCCTGAAGCTAGCTATTTGCCAAGGCGCAACCTGGAAAGTTTCTCCAACGTACTGCTCATCAGAGTCAAAAACTGGAGTTTGGGGCAAGTTTACCTGTCTCTCTAATAAATCTACAGCGTGGCTCACTCTCAAATTCAAATCACCCTCCAAAGAAAAATTAGCTGACTCTCCTTGGCATTCGTAACACCGCACAATCCATTGCTCTGGGAAGTCTTCTGATTGCTTAACAGCCTGCAAGACCAGATTAGGGGAAGATAAATCTAGTAACCGACTAATTGGATTTAATAACGTACTGCCAGTTCTTAGAGGATATTTAACCACAACTTGCAGTGGTAGATTTAGTTCATAACCCCGTTGCACCGTACCAGCAGCAGACCAGTTGCCGCCGTGAGGATAGAGAGCATAAGTAAATTGATGGATACCTAGGTCAGCTTGCGGATCCGGCCAAGTAGGACTTCGCAGTAACGTCAGGCGCAATTGAGAAGATTGCGCATCGTAGCCATATTTGCCATCATTGAGCAAGCTGACACCGTAAGTAGACTCACTCAGATCTGCCCAATGTAGAGCCGGGACTTCCCATTTTGCTCCCTCGGCTGCTGTTTGGGGGTTTGTAGGACGTTGGATAGCTGCGCCAGCAATCTCATAGGTAGCCTGGTTGGTTTCTAAATTTAGAGGGAAAGCCGCTTTAACTAAAACATGTTTTTCCTGCCAGTCTACGACTGTCTCAATTTTGAGAAGCTGTGAGTGAGTATCTAAGATATAATCCTGCTGGAACTGCGATTGCCCTAATTGCCGCACAACTCGCAGACGCTGACGTAGCCAACCTCTTTCTATCCATTGGATAGATTTTAACTGGGTTGAGGGTAAGCGGTGCTGCTCATAGTTAGGGTCAATGTTCCAGGCATCCCAGTACTGACCCTCATCTTGGAAAGCTTGTAGCTGATTGCCAGCACCCCTGATGACTTCTCGCTGATGAATTTTGTCAAAAACACTGGTCAAATTCCCAGTGTCTGGGTCAACAATTACTCGCAGATTTTCGTTTTCTAAAATAAAGTCTGCTGGCGATTGAGTACCTGGCTTTGTCCCATGATCACCACAGCACAACCAAAAGACACGATACCCCACAGAAGGCACATCTAACGCCTCAAACAGTAGCGTCGATTTTTCAGCAAGCTGAGAAGGTATTTCCTGACCTGAAAGATCGTAAACTTGCCAATGTTCAATTGTGTCAGGGTGGAGTTTGATAGTTGAGGTATTTAGGGCAACAGCAACAATTTCTGAACGCTGCCAATTAAGGGGATTGAAGACAACAAGGGGTTGGGCGTCTGGTTGTGGTGGTGATGGTAAGGTAATTTGAGAGGCGATCACTCCTAAAGACTCTGCTAAAATCTCTGAAGCAACTTGCTCCACTTCCTGCCAAGCCTGATTAGCCTCTACAAAGACTTCGGGAATGGATGTTCCTGGTAAAATGTCGTGGAATTGGTTAAATAACAGTTTCTTCCAAGCCTGTTCTAGCTGCCTTTTGGGATAGCTGATGCCAGTAATTATGGTTGCCAGAGAAGCAAAGAGTTCTGCTTGGTACAATAACCCCTCACACAAACGATTCCAGCGCTTTTGGTCGGCATGAGTGGTGTAGCAACCGCGATGGAATTCTAGATATAATTCATCATTCCAGATGGGAATTGAGTAATTTGGGGATGGAGAAGGGATTTCACCTTTCTGGTTATCTGTTTGATCTCCCTGCTGTTGCCTTAATTGGCTACTAATCTGCTGCAAGTAGCTCTCGGCCGTAGTAAACTCCAAGCGCGGGAAGAAGGGGGAGTGTTGCCAACGTGCAGCCACCTCCAACATATCCCGGCTAGGCCCACCGCCATGATCCCCCACACCAGGTAACCAGAAGGCGTCTTGAAGATTAGTCTGAATTTCCCAATCAATGGCATAATCTGCCATGGTTATAGGATTAGTATCCATAACCCCAGTGATGTTGGGAGGAGACATAATACTAAAAATTTGCGACCCATCAGGCGATTGCCACCAAAAGGCACCGTAGGGAAACTTCGTAGTGTCATTCCAATGTAGCTTTTGCGTGACCAAGTATTCAATGCCACCTTGCTTGAGAATTTGTGGCAGTTGCCAAGGAAAACCAAAGCTATCAGTTACCCATGCCACTTTGCTTAACTGACCAAATTTCTCTTGGACGTAACGTTGGGCGTAGAGAACCTGCCGAACAATAGATTCAGTATTGATTAAATTTAATTCTGGCTCTACCCACATGCCGCCCACAATTTCCCAGCGACCTGCTGCGATTTGTTGTTTAATAGCAGCAAATAGGTCAGGGCGATGCTGTTCTATCCAAGAATAAAGTGCTGGTGTAGTATGGCAGAATGTCAGACTGGGGAATTCTTGCTGTAGCTGCAATACTGAGGTGAAAGTGCGCACAGCCACATCCCAAGTTTCGCTTACCGTCCACAGCCAAGCCATATCGAGGTGAGCATGACCTAGCATCTGAATACGGCGTTGTTTGGGTGAAGAAACATGCTGTTTTTCTACCAGTGCTTGGAGATTCCGGCGTAGGGTAGAAAGTGAGCAGGCAAATTTTTCCTGATCTGAGACAACTTCCCAATCAATTTCAGCTACAGTTGTCGCCAGCGCGCCTAATTTTTCTGGCTCAAAAGCTGCTACATACTTGCACAAGACAGCTAGTTCATTAGCGACAAAGCCCGGATCGAGTTGATCCCTAGCTTCGTATAACAAAAATGAGCGCATCAATCCGCCAATATCGTGACCAGGACTAACTAACCGCAAGGCTACCGTAACTTCTTCCCCTGGCACTACAGCTGAACTTAGCACCACTCTGGCTGAAGAATCAAATAAATCCCCAGTATGCACTAGTTGACCATTGACAAAAATTTGGGCATCTTGAGCCCACCAAGTCAGTACTAACCGTAAAGTTGAACCCGCTAAAATATAGCCTTGTAAATCTTGGGGAATCACCCAACTTTGACCTAGCCAGATCACTTGATGCCCAGCTGACCAAATAATGTAACCTTTGCTATTAGGCTGGGCAATTGACCAATTTTGCCACCGTTGAGATTGAGTAGCCACAGCCACAGGTAAGTCTTCTAAACGAAATAGCCAGCAGTTTTGAACCTTGACTTGAGTCAAGGCGAGTAGTCTGTCAACGGCTTCGTTAATTTGACGTATTTCAGCATTTGAGGTCACGGGTTGGGTCATCTTTTCGATAAAATCATTGCACCTCTAATTTTTTTGTAGTTAAGGAGCTGGTCGTAGCATACTAAGGCTGACAGTTTGCCAGATCACAAGTTAATCTACCTAATTTACCATTGAGTAACTAACTACCATGCCCTCTGCCCCCCCTGGCCGCTACCGCAGCAGATTATTGAATTTTCTTAACCGGCAATCTCGGCGATTAGCTGATCAAGGTTGGCGCGCAGCAAGGCATCTAAAAGTCGCCGCCATTTGGGGGACGCAAATTCTACTGTATCCGCTATACCTGCTAGTACAAACAGCTCTATCAATTGGACCTCGAATCTCATGGGTACTCAAATCAGGATTACCTAAATTAAAGACATTAACCCAATCCCAACCTCCAGAAAATCCAGCGAATTCAGATGCTGCGATTGTGCAAGTATTAGAGCGGTTGAAAGTTACTAAAAAAATAGTCAGGGAAGGTTTATCAACAACTTCGGCTTCTCAGATAGCATCTTTAGACCAGTCTCTACAAGTTACTCAAGAGTTAGCAAATACCGAGTATGCAGTAATTATTAGCTGGGAAAAAAATCGGAAAAAAGCAATCCCAACTAGCCTGCCACCTGTAATCCCCCAAACTGCAACCTCTCAAAGTGCCACTCAAGCTAATCAAGATTTTGTGATTCAAGGCATCGCGAGTCTTTTGCCAGAACGCACTCTGGTGATAGTGGTTGTACATAATCGCATTTTGGATATTTTGACACCCCAGCAGCAACAAAAACTATCCTCTAGAATTAGTTGGGAAATAGCTGACCTAATGCGTCGTAGGCGTCTAGTTTTTCCGCCGGATCTGAACAAATCTCAGCGTCGGTTTGCTAACTTGGATGGTCCTCCAGTTTTTCCACCAGCAAGGCTTTTCTGGCGTTTAATGGCTTGGGTGCAGACTAGCCCTGTGGCGGTGACAGCAAATCTGTTTGGAGAATCCGCCCTTGTCCCTGTTTCTCAGGATACAAACCAAACTAGTGACATACAACTCCATTCAACTAGCACTTCCCTTAATGACGCTGTTGATCAGAGGACATCACATCAGTTAGTTCCAGAATCTCAAGTCGGCTTAGAGAGGCGTGATCTAGCTAAACCCGGCCTTAGCGGGAATATTCAGAGACTACTCTCACCCAGGTCAAGAGAATCATCTATCACATCGGCAGCATCAGTCAAATCTCCCGATGCCTCTCGGACTAATTTATTTAAGATTCAAGCCTTAATTTACGCTGCAATTGACTACTTTTTTGGCAGAGTTAGTTCGAGGCGTCTTGATGAGGCAGATCCGTCACCATCAACCGTCGCCGGAAACTTTCCAGAAGAGGGGCGTAATCCTAACTTAGGCACTCCTGTGTTTGACGGATCTGCTGGTTTTTCGGGCAATTTACCTCAAAATCTTCCCTCTTTTGCTTCTACTGCTGGGGAAATTTTACCTGCTACAAAACAAGTAGATAAAAATGTTCCCGATCCTTGGTTAACCTCAAAGGATTTATTTGGCAAATCAGAGACACGGGAATTGGCTCGAAATCCTATCTTCTCCCTTGCTGAAAACCAAGATCAAGCTCGACTACCCAGGGCTTTTCAGGGCAGTATACCTCCTGTAAAAGGAAATTCCGTTCAGCGTATTGTCAAGCGTTACTTTGGTCGCAAGCAGTCTCCAGGAAAGCTATCAGCACCTGCTAACAATAAGCAGTCAGCCTTTGATACGACTAAACCCCAACCTCAAGAACTCGTTACCAGTGTACCCAATCCTCTCTCCTCAACCCTGGTGGGTTCCCGTAGCCAAAGTGTCACACAACGGGAGGTAGTGAATAATGTAATTACTACTCCTTCTAGTACTGTGCCAGAAGCACCCTTCGAGTCAGGGGAAAACTGGATTGAAACTCCGGCAACCCCAACAGGCTACGTTAAGCACCCACTAGAGCAATTACTAGAGCGGTTAGACAGCACTCTACTCTGGATTGAGGAGCTAGTGATGAAAGTTTGGCGGTGGTTAAAACGGTTAGGATCTGGTAGCTAGGGTTGGTGTTTGAGTTTTATTGAGTTACTCCCTGGATTACAGGACGCACCTCAGAACCATCAAAGAGCCCCGGATTACCTGTCCAGTTAAAGTCGTTAATCCGCAGGTTGATCGAAGCAAGTTGCTGGACTGGATTGTACCGCAAGAGAATATTGTAGGTACGACGGCTGTATTCCACAAACAAGTCTGTGCTGATTTCGTCTCCAGTCTCTAAATTTAATGATGTCTGGAAACCTACTCTAAATGGGCCATAGATTTGTTGGGTGATGCCACCGGAAAGGACGCTGCTATCTGCAACTCGGTCAAAGAGAAAAGGTGACAGGTTACCCAGTGCTACTTTTGTATAACTGAGGTTAAAACCGGTGAAGTCAAAATACCGCCTTGAAAAATGACCGAGTTGTCCGACTATACCAATCGTGCCACTAAGAGATTCCTGGGTATCGCCATTACTATAAGCACTACCAACACCGCTAACAATCGTGCTTAGTGCCAGGTAGGGGGTTACTGGTGCTGGTGTATATCGCAATCCCTCCGTGGCTGTAGCTGGCAAAGCCTGACCCTGCCAGAGCAAAAAAGCTTTACTTAGAGTAGCAGTGCCTTGATAACGGGTCAGGTTTACTCGGTAGTTTTCCGGAAATGGTTCAAAAAGTTCTAATCCTAGCAAGTCTCTTTGGTCTGTTCTAGCGTTGATCAGCTGAACACCTGCCTGATAATTTAGGTTGATGCCAGTTCTACCTAGAGGAATCACCGGTGAAGTTATCACCGCACCTAGGCTACTCTGAACAGTCTGAAAGCCAAGGGAGCCGTTGAAGAGGCGATCGCGGTAACTATATTCCAAATTAAGGTTATGAGGGAGACTAGTGCCGATAACTTGCCGTAGTCTTACACTTGCTCGTGCCTCGTCTTCTAATTCACCTGGATCCAAACTAGTTAGAACCGCAGACCCCACTAGTGTTGTTCGTGGACTGAAAGTGCCATCAAGTCTAGCTTTAAGACCAAACGCTGAGGGGTTGATCACACCACCACCGTCACCATCACTATCCCCAAAAATTGCTTTCTGGACAAAGTATTGTGGTGTAACTTTTAATCTCCAGTTGGGATTGCTGATTAGATTAAAACCGCGCTCAATAAACAAACCACCACGATCATCGTCATCAAAACCTATGTTGAATAGACTGGGCTCTCGTTCACGGCGATCAATCACAATACGATTGCGAAATGTTGGTAAGGAAAAACCTTGATCAAAAACGATGCGGGGTTTTGAGGCAACCACTTCATCGACCAAAGGTGCAATCCGTCGAAATCGAGCCGTATTTGCCCGTAACTCTAACTCTGGTGGTGAAAAGGGGTCGTTGGTAATTCTGACATTAGTCGCGATCGCTTCTTTGCCTTCAAAATCAATCCGATCAGCTTGATAGCGCAAGCGGTTAATATTTCCACCGGATTCCAGACCAGTTAGACTAGGCTGGGTTGCTCCTGTTTCCGAGTCTACATCTACAGAAGCACCAAATCCGAAGGAATAACCGCCAGGATTAGTTATCCCTTGTAAGGGTTGGTTGCTGGTAATGCGATCGCTCACCAGTCGCCGTTCTGGTGTAGCAGCACTCTCCTCAGTGGCAGGATAAACCTCACCACTAGCATTCAAAACAACACCACTGTCCTGGACAAAGTAATACTCAAATCTTTCTCCCCGCAGTACTTGTCCTTCTCTCGTTAGAGCGACATTGCCTTCAGCAACGATGATCCGATTCGGTAAGTTAACTTGGAGGCGATCAGCATCAACTAAGGCACCCTGGAATCGCAAAACAACATTACCTTCGGCTGTAATTATTTGTCTTTGTTCGTCGTATTCTTGTCGATCTGCGGTCAGTTCAATGACGCTATTGTCACTTAAGGGATTAGTTGGTACAGTTGTCTCCGACTCTGGAACTGGAGATGGTTGGGGTGCAGCTTCACCCTCTTCTAGTGCTGGTTTAGCCTCTTGTTCTGGCGAAGGTTGAGTAGTTGGCTGGGGGGCATTAAATTCAAATTCTCTAACCTCTCCCCCACGCTCTTGAGTTAGAAGAATCTGCACCTTTGGTACTGTAGCTTGGTTGCGCAGGTGGAAATGAATATACGCATTATCAACAATTGGGGTTGAGCTTGTTGCCGACAACTCAGCCTGAGTATAGTCATCTTTCAGGGGGGAGGAGTGTTCTTCTCCCATTCTCTTGCTCTGCCTTAGGCTTGCCGTAGTAGTAGAGCTATGGAGATGGTAACTTACCTCACTTGCCGATTGTAGAGAATAACCTAGGGAAATTGGAGGCCCAAGGGCTGCGGCATTTTGAGCAGTTGTCAATAAGGAAGAATTAGGTACAAAACTTTCTGAAGGAATCGGTGTAGATGGTGGAGTTGTTGCCAGGGGTTGGTTTTTTAATGAACCTGAGATGTTCCTAGAGGAATCATCTAGAATGGCGAGTTCCTCAGAGCTTATATATCTAACTATTGCAGGGATTTCAGGCGGTTGAACTGGTTGGGGCATCTTTCAAGACTCAGAGTCGAAGGGAAAGCACCTAGATGTTAACCATCACATGGGGATGAGAAATTTAGGATTTGGGATTATTTATTTTAAGCTCCCTAAGATCCTGAGATTTAGGATTTGCTATTGAGGTTACTGGTTAGATGCACAATTTTTTGCTTTTCCACCAATCAACCCTAATCTCATATCTAAAAAATTGCCAATTCGGAATTGAGTGATACGTCGATTTAGTTTAACCAAGGCTCAAATCTCTAACCTAAAATCTCCAATTGGATCAGCAATAACCGCGCCGAACCTTGAAAAAGGGCGAGGTACACCTCGCCCCTTGACCAAAGTGAGGGATCAAAAAAATCCTATCTAGTCCAAATCCCGGCGATTGGGGTTACGAGCAGGGTCGTTTGACAAGAAGCCAAAGACAAATAAAGCAATGAAGAAACCGACAACGGCGTATACAACTATTTTGAGGGTCAGCATGTTTATATTTTCCAGAGTATCAACAGTTGAATTTCTTAGGGGTTACCATAAAGGTCACCCATCATATCATACCCAAAGGCGGCTTACTTTTCGGTCATGGTACTAAACTAGCTAACTCAATTCTCTGAGACAGTTCAGTGTTAATCTGTTGAGCAGGTCACTTGCTGCATCATTTTGAGGGTTTTCTCTGCTTGCTCCTCTTTGTTAACTGATGGTGGTTTTTCCAGCTAAAAAAAGAGCTTCCAAGAGTGGCATTTTACAACAACTGATGGTTAGCTTTGAGAATGGCATGATCAAACGGAGTAACTTTTTCCCCGCATAACTAGTGGAAAACTGCAAGTTTCAATCAGTAAGACAGTATTAAAAGTTTCTGACCTCCATAAGTACAAAATGTTAACCGTGTAAGACTTGGGACTTCTCGCTCTATGCAGCCAATTCGCACTTTTAATGTCTCTCCTAACCTGCCACAGCAGCTTCAACCATTACGGAAGCTCGCTCATAATTTACATTGGGATTGGAACTTCGAGACTAAAGATTTATTCCGACGTTTAGACCCTGACTTGTGGGAGTCTAGCCACCATAACCCGGCCTTGATTCTGGGTATCATTAGCCAAGAACGACTGAGTGAGGTTGCTGAAGACGATGGCTTTCTGGCGCAAATGGAAAGAGCGTCTCGACAGTTGGACGAGTATCTGCAAGAACGGACTTGGTATCGCAAACATCGAGGCAAAAGCGAAGTTAAAGAATGCTATGCCTACTTCTGTGCAGAGTATGGTTTGGTTGATTGCCTACCAATTTACTCAGGTGGTTTAGGTGTTCTTGCTGGTGACCATCTAAAATCAGCTTCGGATCTAGGTTTGCCTCTTGTTGCAGTTGGTTTGCTTTACCAAGAAGGCTATTTTGCTCAGTACCTCAATGCTGATGGCTGGCAGCAGGAACACTATCCGATCAACGACTTCTACAATATGCCACTGTACCTGGAGCGTCATCCTGATGGTTCAGAATTGCGGATTGAAGTAGACTATCCAGGTCGTACTGTCTATGCCCGTGTCTGGCGCGTGCAGGTAGGGACTGTATCTCTGTATTTGCTCGACACTAATATCGAACCCAACAATCCCTACGACCACGATATCACCGACCAATTGTATGGTGGTGACCTAGATATGCGGATTCATCAAGAGATGATGTTGGGCATCGGAGGGATCAGAGCCTTAAAAGCGTTGGGAATTCAACCGACAGTTTATCATCTCAATGAAGGTCATTCTGCCTTTTTGATTCTAGAGCGCATCCGCCGACTTATAGAAGAAGAGGGTCTCTCCTTTGTCCAAGCCAAACAAGTAGCGCAAGCGACGCAGATCTTTACTACCCATACACCAGTATCTGCCGGATTTGACTTGTTTCCTCCAGACAAGACGATGTACTACGTGGGACACTACGCTAACATCTTTCGCTTATCGAGAGAGGAATTTCTTGCCCTAGGCCGAGAAAAAACCGGGGATTTGGAATCGCCCTTTAGTATGGCAGCCTTAGCCCTCAAAACCTCCAGCTTTGTTAATGGCGTCTCTCTGTTGCATGGGGAAGTGTCACGGGAGATGTTCCACGGACTCTGGCCAGATTTACCACGACAGGAAGTACCGATTACTGCCATTACCAATGGTGTACATGCTCGTAGTGTCGTCGCCAAGCCCAACCAGGAATTGTATGACCGTTACTTGGGTCCAAGCTGGTCAGATAAAGGCTCTGAAGACCTTCTGTGGGAACGTGTGACCTCAATTCCTGATGAAGAGTTGTGGCGCAATCACCAGGGTTGTCGGTCAGAAATGGTGATGTATGTACGGGAACATTTGAAAAAACGCCTTAGTGAGCGCGGAGCAACGCCCGGTGAGATAGCTCAAGCCCAAGAAGTTCTAGACCCTAATATCTTAACCATCGGCTTTGCTCGTCGGTTTGCCACCTACAAGCGGGCAGACTTATTTATGCGGGATATGGAGCGGATTAAGAAAATCTTGATGGGTAACCCAAAGCGGCAAATGCAATTTGTCATTGCTGGCAAAGCCCATCCTAAAGATATGCCAGGGAAAGATTTAATCCGCCAAATCATTCACTCAGCTCGCCAAGCTGGGATCGGGGATCATGTGGTTTTTGTTCCTGGCTACGATGTCCATCTGGCAAGGCTGATGGTTGCTGGTTGCGATGTTTGGTTAAACACTCCCCGGCGTCCTCGGGAAGCCTCTGGAACTTCTGGGATGAAGGCATCGATGAACGGCTTGCCCAATCTCAGCATTCTCGATGGCTGGTGGAACGAAGCTGACTATGTGCGTACTGGCTGGCCGATTGGTCACGGGGAGGATTACGACGATCCTGAGTACCAGGATGAGGTAGAAGCCAACGCTCTCTACGACTTGCTAGAAAAGGAAGTTGTCCCCCTATTTTACGAGCGTGATGGCGAGGGAATTCCTCGGGGGTGGGTAGCGAAAATGAAAGACGCTATCAGGCTCAACTGTCCTTTCTTTAACACAGCCCGAATGCTGCGGGACTACGCTGTACGTGGTTATTTCCCAGCAAGCGATCGCTACTTTACTATGACCAGGGATGCTTATACAGCAGCTAAGGAGTTAGCCGACTGGAAACAGAAGCTCTTTGAGCGCTGGTACGACATCAAGATTGTAGATATTGACGTAGCTGCATCAGAGGAGTTGGTGGTCAACCAATCTTTTCCTGTCAAAACCAGAATTAATCTAGGGGGACTGACTTCCGACGATGTTCAGGTAGAACTCTATCAGGGCAGAGTTGACGCTGATGGACAGATTGTCAATGGTTTACCGGTGACCATGGATTATCAAGGAACCGATGAGCAAAACATCAGTTTTTATGCTGCTGATATTTTGTACCAATCCAGCGGTCTCCAGGGCTTATCTCTACGGGTGTTGCCTAAACATGAGAATCTTGCGAGTTCTTTTGAGACAGGTTTAGTACTCTGGGCTTGATTTAGGGTATAGCCCTCTATATAGAGAGAGGTGGCCGAAAAACTTGCTTGTTTAGCAGGTACGCAGGTTGACAAGATAACTTCTTAACTTGCAACCTGCTATCCCCACAACCCACTAACTTTTCTTTCAAGTATTAATTAGCTTTAACTCCTTGATTACCAAACTGGCTGACTGGTATCTTTCAAAGGATTTGAAGCGCACCATTTTATCTAAGACTATTGCTAATTGATCACTAACCTTTGCCAAAGGACGCCAGTTAATTTCCTCATCATCGGAATGAGGCAAATCGTAGGGAGCAATACCAGTGAGTGCTTGAATTCCAATCATGCCCAAGGCGTAAATATCGCTGGCAAAACTAGGGCGTCCACTATATTGCTCTGGCGGTGCATAGCCACGAGAACCAATGGCAATCGTAGCTTCCTGGTCTGATTGAATCTGTTTAACCGCCCCGAAGTCAATTAAGACAAATTTATTGTCTGGTTCGCGGCGCATAATATTACCCGGCTTGATATCCCGATGAATAACGCTATGTTGGTGGACAAACATCAGAATTTCTAAGACTCCCTTAAGTAGTTCCACTACTTGCGCTTCTGGAAGTCGTTGATCTGCTTGTAGTTCTTCGCTTAAAGAATGACCTTGAATATATTCTTGAACTAAGTAAAATTCTTGCTTTTCTTCAAAATAAGCCATTAGCTGGGGAATTTGAGAATGATTCCCCAATTTTTGTAAAATTTCTGCTTCAGTGCAAAAGAGACGTCTGGCAACCGCTAAAAACTTGGGATCCTGACAAGCTGGTTTTAACTGCTTGACCACACATTGGGGATAACCCGGTAGATGAATATCTTCTGCGAGATGGGTAAGACCAAAACCACCAGAACCCAGAACACGTTGGATTTTATAGCGTCCAGTTAGGAGTTTAGCATCCCTTGTTGTTGATGCTTTGGGCTTGATTAAATTGTCTTTCTCCTCTTCAGACCAGACTTGCGTTGGGTCATCATCTGAGTTTTCTTCGGAATGCCACACCTGAGTTGGGTCATCTGAGTCATCAGGAAGTAGCTCTGCTTGTGTCGATAGCTTTTCTGTTTCAGTTAAGGGAGGTTTATTATTTCTCTCTTTGAGCAGAACATGCAATTGTTGAATATTAAATTCCTGTTCCTTAACTTTTTGCTCAATGTATTGACGCTCTTGCTCCGCTTGTTGTTGCTTGAGCTTAGCCTGGTAGGCACTGTAAATAACAACACCAGTACCGGAGGCAATTAACCCTAGGGCTGGTGCCGCTACTGGCACCCATCCGGCTCCGAGAAAGAGCAGCCACGATGTTCCTGACATCAGACTAAGTAGGGCACTTTCTCCTAGCAGCAGTTGTAGAGGATTGCGGGCAATTAGCACCAGAAGACCGCCAGTAAGTGACCAGCCCCAAATCCACAAGATTTCTCCCCACTCCGACCAAAACCAAAATAGTCGTTGCCCATCTAGTACAGTACTCAGAATTTGACTCACTAACTGACCATGTACTTCAACTCCTGGCATTTTATTGATGTGTTGTTGACCAGAGTTGTAGGGGGTAAGGAAGGTATCTTTAAGGCTAGGAGCAGTAGAACCAATCAGGACAACGCGGTCTTTGATTAAACTGGGGTCAACTTGCTCGTTGAGTACCTCACTTAAAGTAACACTCTCGGCTAAAGAGTTAGCCGAGCGGTAATTGAGCAATATTTGGTAGCCTCCAGTGTCTCCGTTTTGATAGCCACCGTCGTTAGGCAATAATGGATGGAAGACTACTTCACCTAACTTTAGTTGTCCTTCTGGAGTCAGCTCAGGCTCGATTCCCTGTTGTGTTTCTAGATATTTTCGTGCTAGTTGAAAGCTAAAAGAAGATGTCGTGGAACAGGGAGAAATGGGTTCTCCAACAAATAATAAACCCCTCCGGACTACGCTACTGGGGTCAAGAGCAATATCAATAAAGCCAACACGAGGCTCAGGAACCCCTGGCGGAGGAGACGTGCCTGAATCCTTGGCATTACTCATTCTACAGGCCGTGACGATGCGATCGCTTGTTTGCAGCCTCTCAGATAATTCTCCATTACCTGGTGGCACTGGTAAATCGCGATAGATATCCAAGCCGATGACTGCGGGTTGATACTGCTCTAATTGCTTGAGCAGTTTATTGATCACGGCATCAGTCAACGGCCAATCCTTTTGGGCGCTAAGATCTTGCTCGGTAACCTCTACGACTAAGAGACGGGGATCTGGAGGTAAGGCTGGTTGCAACTGCATCATCTTGTCAAAGGCACTTAGTTCCAACGCCTGCAACAGACCTAGTTGACGACCTCCCAGCAGTAAACCAGTGACGGCGATACTGGCTAATAATGCCGGATTTTTCCACACAGAGCCACCGATACGCTTCAAACGAGACGAGACTGTAGACAGCCTAGTCACGATAGAGAGCTTTGTGTTTGAGCTTGTTTGAAGCCCGCTCTGGTTTTGGAATTCGGGGTTTGGAGTTAACTTCCCACTTGTCACTTTCACAAGCTGACCACTTACAACTAATAATTAAAAAATAAGCAATAGATCACCCTCAGCATCGCGTTTCGACCAAAATTAAATAGTGACGCTTACCAACTTTAACTGCTTGTCACAGAAATACCTGTGATCGTCTCCCCATTGACGCTAGTGAAGTTAGGGAAGTTTCTCCTAGGATATAGCCTGCTCATCCAGAAAAACAGCTTAATTGTTGATTTACCCTCATATTCCCTATGCCCATACTAGCTGTAGAGGAGTATGGACTTGACTTTCATCGATCTTAAAAAATAAATAGACAATGAGCTTTTTTGGGTTCACCCTACTTCTCTGTCATTGTCCAGACACCCTCCCAATCGTCGAGTGGGGGATTGTTAACAAAGTGCTGACTCCGTTCCATGTATAGTTTGGCAGCTTTATCGTTCGGATCCAACTCTTCGACAATAGTGGCAAACTCGTTCCAAGCTTGACGAAACTTGCGATCCAGGTAAAGTTTGCGCCCTTGGTGGTAGGTATCAATTAACTTCCTCTGTTGATCAGAAATGGAGCCGTTCTTGAGTCCCACCAATGCATAAATCGATACAGGCTTGCTTCTACCCTTGACGATGATCTTGTCGAGTTCACGAACCACTACCTGATCTGCACAGGGTTTTAGGGTGTTTTCGCTAATAATGATGTCGCAGCCGTATTGCTTGGTAGCACTTTCCAAGCGAGAACCCAAGTTTACACCATCACCAATCGCGGTGAACTCCATCCTTTTACTAGAGCCAATATTGCCACTGATTACGGTGTCAGAGTGAATACCAATACCAATACGAACTGCTGGCTTGTTTTGTTGAGCGCGATGCTCATTAAACTCAATTAGCCTTTTGCGCATATCCAATGCAGTTTGCACTGCTCTCCAAGCATGATCCACTAAGGGTAACGGCGAACCAAACACTGCCATTATGGCATCGCCAATATATTTGTCTAGGGTGCCTTTGTGCTGAAAAACTGCCTCGACCATTGACTCAAAATATTCATTGAGCATACTAACCACTTCTTCTGCCTGTAATTGTTCTGTCAAAGTGGTATAGCTGCGAATATCAGAGAAAAGAACAGAAACTTCTTTGCGATCGCCCCCTAGTTTAGTATCGTCAAGTTTCAGTAACTCCTCTGCCAACTCTTGAGTCATGTAGCGATACATGGTGTTCTTGAGTCGCTTTTCATGGCTGATGTCTTCCATAACCACCAGCACACCACGTACTTTCGCTTCCTCGGTAGCGTCAGTAATAGTATTAATTGACAAATTAACACTACGCTGTTTCTGGCTTCCCTTAGACAATAAAGTCTGATCAGGATAGTATTGCTGGCGTGCTTTGGGGTCGCTGCCTATTAAAGCCTCATGGAACCATTGAGCAAATTTATTCCTATCGAGTTTGTCTTTGTCCTCGACTTGGAGTACTTCCGTAATTAGTTCCCCTTCTAAACGTTCTAAGCGCAGTGTTTCAGAAAAACCCAGTAATTCCCTGGCTCTTTGGTTCACCGCAATAATTCGGCCTTCTTTATCTGTAGAAATCACTCCGTCTGAGAGACTGCGCAGGATATCGCGCTGCATTCGCTCCTGCTGTTTAACTATGGCGAATAACTTGGCATTTTGTAGGGCGACACCAGCTTGAATATTAAACGCCTCCATGAACTCCTGGTCAGCGCGATTAAAGCTAGCACGCCAGCACTCAGGTGCCTCTGGCCAATGAACTGGATTGTATTCAGGATGGTCACCCGGTTTCTTTTTGTTGACTAATTGTGTGACACCAATTAACTCACCGTCGGCGTTAAACACTGGCATACACAACAAACTACAGGTGCGATAATTTGTCTTTTGATCTGTTTGTCTAGAAGTTTCAGCGTCCTTACGGGGCTGACCATCATCTTCATAGTACAAATCAAAGCCAATATTCAATGGTTTGCCACTGATAGCTACCTGACCAGCAAAAGAATGCCGATCCTTAATAATCCGAATCTCTTGTAAAGCGCCATTGATCGGAAGTTTTGTCCATAGTTCATCGCGTTCATCATCAATCAGCCACAGCGTGCTGCGGTCTGCATTCATTAAAAGTTTGGCTTCATCCATCACCTTCTTGAGGGTTTCTTCAAGGTCTAAACTAGCTTTGCTCAACGAGTTATTGGCGTTGATTAAGGCATCAACTGCTCTTTGTCTTTGAGTTGCTTGCCTTAGTGACCGAGAAGACTCCAAAATCAGGCGCATTAAAGGAGCAAATTCCTTGAAAATCCTCTCATCTTCCCCGTTAAAGCCTTGGAGATCTATCCTTTCTTCCAATGGCGCACTAGGGTCGTTTGGAGAATTTAACTTATTAATCAACTGGACTACCGCTAAGAGATTTCCTTGCTCTGTTAAGAGGGGAAGAGCAAGCATGGTGTAGGTTCGGAATCCAGTTCTCTCATACTGAGCTTTTGCTTCACCTGAGCGAGGATCGTCAAAAACATCGTAGGGGATATTAACAGGTTCTTTAGAGGTAGCCACCTGAGCAGCAATACTGCCCTGATCGGAAGGAATACGAATTTCTAAAGAACCGCTACCGTCTTTGTCAACGATTGCCCATAATTGATTTCTATCTTCATCATTTAAAAAAATGGTTGTTGTCCCGGCACCTAAGAGCTCCCCCGTTTTTGCCGTAATTGAACGGAGCATTTCATCGAGAATGGCATCAAACCCTTGGCTGTCGAGGACGCTGTCGAGCATCGACAGGGTTTGGTTGACCACCTTGAGCCTATTTTCCACCTCCTGGACGGCTTTTCCAAAGCTATTTTTATTAAGGGGAGCGAGAAACGCAGAAAAGGTTCCCTTGCTTGGTGCTAAGGCATCGCTAGACGATTGCTGTGTTTCTTGCCGACTCTGAACTTCGACCTCTGCGGGGGTATCGGTGTTTGTCTCACAAGGCTCCGAAGTAGACCGAGGGGAAGGTGCAGCTGTCATATCTCTTGTTTGAGTCAGAGAACTTTTATTTAGTTTAGAGAACTCGGACACCGAATGAGGCTTTGAGTATTCTCTAGGCAGACCGCTGATGGTTAGGGCCCCTGTCAGCCAATTTTAGACTATTCTCCTCTTAGAGTTCATTAGTTAATCAGTTTTGGCGGGAATTAGCAGCCTTTGTCAGGAGAGATTCAGCAAAAGTCATTGCTTCTTGGGCAGATTGTCCCCCGGCAAGTTGAGCGATTTCTTCACTGCGTGTGCGGTGATTATCTAGAAGACTGACACGAACTACAGTGCGCTCATTGGTTAGTTCAGAGGGCAAAAGTTGGGCTTCAATTGCGGGCACAATTTTGCTGTTACCTCGATTTGATGATGGTTTTTTCGTCTTAGTTACTGAGTCAATTGCCTCTGGCAGAGAACAGGGGGTAATTACTTGCTTATCAACTCGGAAGTGACGATCTGCCATGGCGGCGATTAGAGGTTGATGGGTAACACAGAGGACTTGATGTTGATGCGCTAGCCGGTAGAGTCTTTCGGCGATCGCCTGTGCCACATGACCCGAAACACCGACATCAATTTCATCAAAAACCTGGGTTTTAGTAGCTTCAGTGGCATTGGAAAAACAAGCTTTCAGAGCCAGCAAAAAGCGGCTCATTTCCCCGCCGGAAGCCGTGATCGAGAGGGGTTTTAATGGTTCTCCTGGGTTAGGAGAAAAGTAAAAAGTAACTTGATCGGCACCACTGGCGGTGGGGGCAATAGGCGCTATTTCTACTTGAAAGAGTACTTTTTCCATTGCCAAGGGTTTCAGTTCAGTTACCAAAACTCTTTCTAGTTCTTCTGCTGAGGTACGGCGCAGTTGGGTCAATTTTGCTGAGTGATTTCTTAGGGTTTCTTGACACAGTAATTGAGTTTGGGTTAAGTCCTCCAGAGATTGACCAGAATCGGTCAGTTCTGCCAGTTCTACCTCTAGCTTTTCGTAGTAGGCAATTACGTCACTAAGGGTAGGACCGTATTTGCGGCAAATTTGCTTAAGAGCCACAAGACGCTCTTCTACCGTTTGTAGACGCTCTGGATCCGTCTCCAGTCCCCCTCCATAAGCGTTAATTTGATGACTTGCTTCTACCACCTGCGTCAGCGCCACACTAACTAGTTCTAGCAATGGCTGCAATTGGTCATCATATCGTGCCATTTCCTGTAAGTTTGCTTCGGCTTCTCCTAACAAATCGGCAGCCGCCGCAGCTCCGCTATCACTTTGGTAGAGTGCTTGATAAGTTTGGTAGCTTTGTTGTTGTAGCTCTACCACATGGCTCAAGCGCTGGCGTTCTTGTTCAAGCTGTTCGAGTTCTTCTGCCTCTTTCAGGTTGGCAGCGCTCAGTTCTTGAATTTGATATTCTAGCCAGTCAAGCTTTTGTAGGCGTTCTTGCTCGGATTGCCGCCGTTGTTCTAAAGCTTGTGACGCCTCTTGGTAAGCAACGTAGGCAGACTCTACTAGCAATCGCTCCTGGAGTATGGAGACACCTCCAAATAAGTCTAGTAAGCCTCGCTGTTGCGCTGGTGCCATCAGTTGCAGCGTTTGACCTTGAGCGGTGATTTCTACTAAGCGATCGCGCAGTAGTTCGATGAGTTGCCGATTGACCAAGACGCCATTAACTCGCGATCGAGATCGGCTGCTTCCCTGATTAGCCGTAATCTCTCGGCTACAAACTAAATCCGTCTCATCAAGCAAGTCAATTTCCTGCTCACTTAACCACGCCCTCAAATTCCTGTCCGCCTGAAAGGTGGCTTCCACTAGCGCCCTTTTTGTACCAGTACGAATTAGTCGGTTGCTGACTTTCCCACCCAAGGCAACATCAATGGCATCCAAAATAATTGATTTGCCAGCACCTGTTTCACCAGTCAAGACATTAAGACCAGTGCCAAATTCTAATTCTAGATTGTCAATTAAGGCGAAGTTATGAATTCGCAAAGAAAGCAGCATGGCAGTTTGAGACTTTTAACGGGGGTTAAATACTTTTAAAGGACACAATGAACAAGCAGGAGAAATAATCATCAATCAAGGAACCTCTGTGGCGATCTTGCCCCAGAGACTTGAGGACACAATATGGTCTTACCCCTGGCTGAATCTTGTCAAGTATTGTTTATAATGTCGCCGTAACATCCCAAAGGAGTAAGGCGGGTCACCAAGTTCGACTAGAGGGAAGAAGCAATAAACAATAAATACCCAGATACTTATAAGCAACAGACTTTGCTCATAGTAGTTGAACCCAGATAAGACGGCGATAATTGCTACTAGTAATCAGTTTAAAGTTATTGTCCAGTTGATTGTGAGGTTAACTTTTCTGCTTTCTGGAAAGTTCTAGGCAATCTGAGACTAGATAGTACTTAGGTCTACAAGAGTTATTGTTACAATACTTTACAGAGCTGCTCCTATCGGTAAGTAATAAGTTATGAATCTTAAAACAGTTTCCCCAGCCTCCCCAGAAACAGACTCAAAAGCCTTGATGGAAAAGCAGGTTGTGCCCATACCAACAGCGCCAATAGCTGTCGAGTCTAACTCAAGTCAGACAGCAGTGCCAGCACCACCGACCAAGCAACCGATAGAGAATAAGCCACCTGTCATCGAGGAAGAGGCGCTGCGTTATGACCCAGTGGCGATCGCTGCTGAATACAGCAGATCTCCTTTACAAGTCCTAGGGAGGTCTTTAGGAATTGTTCTGCCATTTGTCTTCTTTGCTGTCGGCATTTGGTGGGATGGTCTTTGGGGTAGGCGCACCTCGAATGAGCGGCGTAGAGCGGTTCAGATGCGGAAAATATTGACCAACTTGGGGCCTGCTTACATTAAGGTAGGACAAGCCCTTTCAACACGGCCGGATTTAGTGCCACCGCTTTTCTTGGAAGAGTTGTCACGCTTACAAGACCAGTTGCCAGCTTTTCCTAATGAGGTTGCTTTCCAATTTATTGAAGAAGAATTAGGCGCTCGCCCAGAGCAAGTTTACGCTGAACTCACTCCAGATCCAGTAGCGGCGGCTTCCTTGGGGCAAGTTTATAAAGGCAAGCTTAAGACTGGGGAAACTGTGGCAGTGAAAGTACAGCGACCGGGATTAGCACGTCGTATTGCCCTAGATATCTACATCCTGCGACTCCTTGCCATGTGGGTGCAGAATAACATCAAGCGGGTGCGCAGTGACTTAGTGGCAATCATGGATGAATTTGGCACCCGCATCTTTGAAGAGATGGACTACACACAAGAGGGGCGCAATGCTGAGCGCTTTGCCCAGCTTTACGGTCACCTGCAAGATATTTATATTCCCCACATTTACTGGCAATATACAGGTCGTCGTGTCTTAACCATGGAGTGGGTGACAGGCACGAAGCTAACTGATATGGAGGCGATTAAAACTGGTGGAATTGACGCCAAGTACTTAATTGAAGTTGGGGTTCAATGTTCATTGCGCCAGTTGTTGGAACATGGTTTCTTTCACGCCGATCCTCATCCCGGCAACTTACTAGCAACTCCAGACGGCAAACTAGCTTATCTTGATTTTGGCATGATGAGCGAGGTCAAGCCTTATCAGCGCTACGGTTTACTTGAGGCTGTAGTTCACCTGGTTAATCGCGACTTTGAAGGCTTGGCTAAGGACTATGTGAAGTTGGAGTTTCTCACGCCAGATACCGATCTGACACCAATTATCCCAGCATTGGCAAATGTTTTTAACGATGCCTTGGGTGCCAGTGTTGCGGAACTTAACTTCAAGAGCATTACTGACCAGTTATCGGCTTTGATGTATGAGTATCCGTTCCGGGTGCCTGCTTACTATGCGCTGATTATTCGTTCTCTAGTAACCTTAGAAGGGATTGCAATTAATGTTGATCCCAACTTTAAGGTACTTAGTAAAGCCTATCCTTACGTGGCTAAGCGCTTGTTAACCGATCCCTCACCGGAATTAAGGACTTCTCTAAAAGATTTGCTGTTTAAAGATGGCAGTTTCCGCTGGAATCGTTTAGAAAACTTATTGCGTAACGCTGGCCAATCACAGGATTATGACATCAACCAGGTCTTGGATCAGACTTTAGATTTTCTCTTTTCTGATCGAGGTGCCTTTATCCGTGAAAGATTAGTAGATGAAGTTGTTAAGGCTTTAGATGCCTACGGTCGTCGGACTTTCGACAATGTAACCTATTCTCTGCGCGAACGGGTTGGCTTAGCTACAAGCAAGCAAGTTGCCACCAAGGTGGAAGCTTCTCAGAATGCACAAAATCTCCAGAAAATTTGGGAGATTCTCAAGGAAACTCCTGGTTTTGATCCGATGCAGCTAGTGCCAGTAATTCCTCAACTCCTGATGAAGCAAGAAACTCAGCGCATGGGTCAAAAAATTGCTGGTCGTTTAGCGCAGCGAGTAATCGCGCGGATGATTAGAGAGGCATTACTCCAAGATGTTTCTGAGGAAGTACTGCACAATGGTCACAAGAACAGCCAGAAAGAGGCTCCGGGGACAAAATTCATTCTACCCCCGGCCGCAGCGATTCGGTAAGAATTGGTTAATCTACTCTGCCCTATAGATAACAAAAGAGTCTATTTGGGGAGGCGAGGAATATAAGGGAAGTTTAACAACAGATTCTGTCTACCCATCTTACGAGTACCCCCTGTCTTGGAGCGGCTAGGGGGTAATTTCTTGGCGTTCCACCATCAAGGGATCAAGACAAACAGGACAATCCCAATTAGACCGATCTTTTAGACAGGCTTACTCCTAACCTACCGTAACCATTAAACCTATATATTATAAGGGGAAGCTTAGAGTCTTCAACTTCTCAACCAACTGGTAAGGAGCAGACCGTTATGCCAGAATCAGTTTTGCCGATGCCGATCATTTTGTGGCAAGTCGTATTGCTATTAGTCGCGATCGCACTGGAAGCTATAGTTATGTACCGGAGGCTAGGAATCAGCCGCAGAACCAGTGTTCAATATGCTATTTCAATTAATCTAATCTGGAGTGTCGTCGGTTGGTTAGTTTGTTTTTTACTTTTCTACCTGCTATCTCCAGAATTAAAAACTCAGCTCATTAGTTTTATTTTTTTTGGTCACACTCTGGATTTTCCCCGAGAAAACTTAGGTTTAATTATTGCTTCAATTGGCATTGTTATCTTCTTTGCTGCCTTCCTAATTAAACTCAAGGGACTAGAATTATTAGAAGCTTTTCTACAGAGTTCTCAAGATTCTGCTGATTCAGGTAACAGACCACGCCTAACAGATCGGCTTAATCGAGCAATTGTTTATACCGATGCTAACGAAGCCATGGTCGTTTTCTTGGCTAATGCCTATAGCTGTAGTGCCATTTTAGTACTAATGTTTCTTCGTTATTTGATGATCGACGTTCAGGGCTAATATTTATTATGAAATTTTTCGGCAACTTAATCAAACTTATTGCTGAAATCTTCCTGGTCAAATGGCTGCTAAATACTTTTAAACCACCTGGTTTTTTTTCCTGGCAGACCCTATTTTGGCTCAGCATATTTTCCTACTTTATGTCAGTCCTGGCAAATTCGTCTGGCTTAGGACGTCATTTTCTAGCCAATATGGGTTGGCTGTTTTTAATCTTAATGGTTGCCTGGTGGGCGAGTACTGCTAAAGATTTGAAAATCGGTGGTCCAAATGGGATTCACTTGGCTCCCTGGATTACTGGGGCGCTGTTAAGTGTTTATATCTTCGAGATTCTGGGTAGTAATAGAGGGCAAATTACGCCAGAGACTATAATCTTCTGGCCAATAATCTCGGCTCTGTTGGTGGCGATTGCCCTGTTTGTGGGAGAAGGATTCAAACTAACAGCTCCGCCGCCGGATAAGCGTCAATTCCTAGTAATTTTATTAGGTACTCAGGTACTCTTAAGCTGTTGGTTACAGTTTTACTTTGTGGTACAAAACTGGTTAGAACAATACCCTAGTATGCTTGCTGACGACTTAAGTGAAAGTGCTTTCTTGGTGAAACTGGAATCTCCACAGTCCGCAAGACCTAGAGGAGCTGCTATCTTGGACTTGATGGGTTCGGAGTTAGAAAAGCAGTTCAGGGATATGCCTTGGTCACAGGTAGAACGAGTACTTCTACCAGAAGAGCGCAATAAGTTGATCAATGAGGTGAAACAGAAAGCTCAACAAATCATTGCCCCAGTTGAGGAAGACAAGTATTGGGAAATTACTGATAAAGTATCATCTCAGGGTTCTGGATATAACTTGGAACTGAGGGCGATTTGGCAAGGGCCTCGTTTAAAACCTCAACAAGAGTATTCTTTGGCTAAGTCTTGTCAAATGACTCAGGTTTTCCCACAAACTGGTAATGCAAATAGCTCAGTTACTAATGTTGAGTGCGGCCCAGTTAGGGGCTGGGGAATCGGCAACCCTGTAGTTATCAATATCCCCAAAATACCTGATATTCCATAAAACTAAGTCTTGATTAGATAATGATTTGAGGATCACAATTGGAGGTGAGGGGTGAGTTTGGGCAGAATTTGGGCAATCGCCTCCAATGGTTTTCGGGAAGTGATTCGCGATCGCATCTTGTATCTCATTGGTTTGTTTGGTCTACTGTTAGTAATTGCCCAACGACTTTTACAGGAAGTAGCAGCAACTACAGAGAATAAAATTTTTCTAGACTTTGGTCTGGCGGCAATTGGTATCTTTGGCGTAATTGTTGCTGTGTTTGTCGGTAGCAGTTTAATCAGCAAAGAAATAGAAAAGCGCACCGTATTGGTCTTAATTTCTAAACCAATCAGCAGTGCTGAATTGATTATTGGCAAACACCTGGGGCTATCTGGCGTTCTCGCCGTGCTACTGGTCGCCATGACCGTAATTTATCTGATTCTCCTCAGTTTATCTAAAGTTGATTACCCACTGGTTAGCATCCTGGTGTCAACGGTTTACCAGTTTTTAGAGTTATCTCTAATTACAGCAATATCTCTATTATTTGGTGTATTTACTAGCCCCATCCTAGCAACACTGCTTACCTTTGGGGTTTATTTGATGGGTTCTTCCAGTCGCGATTTAGTAGATTTAGGTAAATTGAGTGAAGACCCTGGGATTAAAATATTTACTGAGGGTCTTTATCTGGTCTTACCAGATCTATCGCGCCTCAATTTGAAAAATGAGGCAATTTACAGTCTCTTGCCCTCCCCATTGACGCTGCTTGCTAATTTAGCTTATGGTCTTCTCTACACATTCCTCGTCTTAGCAATCACGATCTTAATCTTCTCACGACGTGAATTTTGAGGCGGTCTTTATCATAGTAATCTCAGGGAGAAAATCAACAGTCAGATAATTAGCTATATCAATAACAATAGAGATTTTTAACTAACAATGCTAGAGCATAAATTTAAGCAATTAGAAAAAATATTTTCTGAAATGGAACAGGCTTTAATTGCCTACTCCGGTGGCGTCGATAGTACTTTAGTTGCTAAGATTGCCTACGATGTTTTGGGTGATCAGTCTCTCGCGATAACTGCTGAGTCTCCTTCGCTACTTCCAGAAGAATTAGAAGATGCCCGTATCCAAGCCGCCACCATTGGTATCACTCATGAGATAGTCCAAACTCATGAAATGGACAATCTTAATTACACCTCAAACCCCATCAACCGCTGCTATTTTTGCAAAAGTGAACTCCACGACACCCTGAAGCCTTTAGCACTACAGCGAGGCTATCCCTATGTGGTGGATGGGGTAAATGCCGACGATTTACAAGACTATCGCCCAGGAATTCAGGCGGCCAAAGAAAGGGGGGCACGATCGCCTTTAGCCGAAGTGGGTTTAACCAAAGCCGAGGTGCGCCAACTCTCTAAGCAATTGGGACTTTCTTGGTGGGATAAACCAGCGCAACCTTGTCTAAGTTCCCGTTTTCCTTACGGTGAAGCAATTACTGTCGGTAAGCTACAAAGGGTAGGGCGTGCAGAAATCTATTTGCGTAAGCTGGGTTTTTCCAATCTGCGCGTTCGTTCTGAGGGAGACACAGCCAGAATTGAGTTGCCGCCAGAGCAAATTAAGCAGTTCGTCTTAGCGGTAGAGTTACCCCAAGTAGTGGCAGCTTTTCAGGAGTTTGGCTTTGTTTACGTCACCCTAGACTTAGAAGGTTATCGCAGTGGCAAGCTAAATCGTATCTTAAAACCGGAAGAGTTGGGCGTTAGAGCCTGAACTTATTGAGTAATAATCAGGACTTACGCAACTGGCACAGCGTGAGCGCAACTTTATAGTATTTATGTACTATGTCAAAGTGGCGTACCCAGATGGCATTGCTGAAATTAGTAACAGTGATTGGCTATGTTAAGTATTCTTCAAATCATGAGAAAATTAGTTGAGGACGCATAAAAAAATCTTTTAGTTGATGAGATTTACTAAACTTAACTATTGTCAGTATTTGTTAAGTAGTCAAATTAATTATACTCTGACAAATTTGGCAGAGCATCTAGAGCAGATTAGCCATGATAAAATCAACCGCTATCTCAAAAATGAAAAGCTAACACCGCGCCTACTTTGGGATAATCTCAAAGATATCATCGAAATAAATAAGAATTCATATGTCGTGTTTGATGATACAGTACTTGATAAACGACATGCCACAGAAATAGAGACAAGTAAACGGCAGTATAGTGGCAATGAACATGGTGTTATCCAAGGAATTGGTGTCATAAATTGTATATATGTCAATCATGAACTCGGAAAGTTTTGGGTAGTGGACTATCGTATTTATGACCCAGACCGAGATGGAAAAACCAAGATAGATCATGTAATAGAGATGCTACAAAACCTTGTGTATCATAAGGTTTTGCCGTTTCAAGCTGTCTTGATGGACACTTGGTATGCAACCAACAAACTGATGTTATATATTGATGGTTTAGGGAAATATTATTATTGCCCTCTGAAACGTAATCGGCTTGTTGATGATACGTCAGGTCAAGAAAATTATAAAAAAGTTGATTTGTTATCTTGGGATGAGCAGGAGTTGAAATCCGGTAAAATAGTTAAAATAAAAAAGTTCCCAGGTGCTAAAAAAGTGAAACTATTCCGGGTGACTGTCTCCACCGACAGAACGGATTTTATCGCTACAAACGATTTATCTCAAGATTCTACGGACGTTGTACAAAAAGTGTGTAAGGTTCGATGGAAGGTTGAGGAGTTTCATCGAGAATTAAAACAATTGACTGGGATTGAATCGTGTCAATGTCGCAAGGGTCGCCTTCAAAGAAACCATATTGCCTGCGCTATTTTAGTTGGGCTTAGACTCAAAGATTTAGCTTATAAAAGTAGTCAAACAATTTATCAAATTAAACATGGATTATTGTCAAATTATTTAGTTCAGCAACTCAAACGTCCGGATGTTCCCATGTTTGTCCTCTAGTTGTTTAGCGCTTGGCGCGGCGTAGCTACGCCCTTGCTTGTGACAGTTGCGTAAGTCCTGATAATTTTATGTTGGCGATCGCTTACCTACACCCAGACTTTGAAGACATAGAGAAAATATACAAGATAGCAAGCTCCAATCAAGCCAATACTGATTTTCCCTGGAAGAGATTTGTAGGTTCTAAACAGAATCACACAACCCACGATCACAACTAGTATTTCTAGCTGGGTAACAATTCTGCCGTAGTAATTAGGATCCCAATAAGAAACAGGGCTTCTAAATCGCCAATCAGAAAAGGGAAAGAAATGACGGTGGGCATCATCGTGGTGCAGGGGTAAATCGCCCAACACATGCAGCATCATGCTGGTAAAAAGCAATCCTCCTACTTGGGAATTAACCCACACCGATATCAGTAATCCTACTAACATCAGTGGCACTGAGTTAAATAAGTCAATCAAATTCTGCCAACTTTCCTGATAGTAGGATTGAGTCCAAATTATCCGCTCTGGCTTACCCAGAATAATCTTCTCAACAAAGTAAAATAGGAACATTGGAGCATCTGGTAAAACTGCCCCTAGCACAACAGGCGTGAGGATTTGGGACTGATCGCGTCGTCCTAAACAGAGTAAATTGACAACGACATGAGCAGGAGTATTCATCTAGAGAATGGGTAATAAATTATCTGAATTAAAGGTCAGATTGTTTTATCCCAAGCTAGCACTTGTTGCTTGAACAGGGATATTATTATTATCGAATAATACATCGTAAAGGAGCAAACACTGTGTCAGACGATGCATTACAATTCAATCCAACAGCTAATATTTACATCTCTTATGCATCCTCGGAGCAAGCTTTACTCGATGAGTTACTCAAGCATTTAGCAGCTTTGCCGTGGGATAATATTGCTATTTATTCTTATCATCAAGGACAAATTTCAGAACTTAGGCAAAGAGAGGAAATTGAATCACGGATTAATGCCGCTGATGTAGTTGTGATCATAGTGAGTTCTAGCTATCTTGATTCGGTGGATAGGAGAAGATGGGAGTTAGATGAAATTGCCGGAAAATCCGTTGTTATTGCTATCAATTTAAGTCCTGTTAGCTTAAAAGCTTCCCAATTACAAAGAATTTGTTCTGCATGGCTTGATTATTCTTCTGTTACCTCTCGGTCAGGTCAGCTGGAGAAATTAAAAATTGCAGCAGCAACTATTTATGAAAAAGTATCTTTCTTAAACTTGCTACACCCTGAAGCTGGTGAGGTTCTAGATGACATTAAAACAATCGGTGAATCCTATTCTTCTAGGGGAGTAGAGGTAGAGGCGGGTGTAAAATATGGAAAACATGTTAATGTAAACATTGCTAAAAGTTCTCTATCAGTTGAAGAATCTCAGAGATTACAACACTCTGCTACTGAATATTCAGAGCCGTTTTTCAAAGAACAACTTGGGCAAGTTTATCGAATTTCAGAAATTTCTCAACAACCTACGAAGACTAACAAAGACCTAGTAGATTGCAGCGTCTTTAGTCCTCCGGCTGTTGCTTGCGGCGATATTTTTTTAGTTCAAGTTTTTGTCCATCTCCCTGAGCAAGCTGAAATTGCCAAACAACAAGCACAAGAGTTTGACTCAGATGCCAAACAATTAGGAGTAAGAAGTTTAGGAATTCCTCTTGAACGAGGAACAGAACTGACTTTTTATCTCTCTATTCCTAAGCTTGAAGTTGATGAACCCATTCAGCAATTAAATTGGCAGGGAAGAGCCGAATCAGTGCAATTTGGAGTAACGGTTCCTGATGATTTGAGTCAGAAGACCGTGATTGGAACTATTACTGTGAGTCAAAATAGTATTCCCCTTGGACATCTGAAATTCAAACTATCGATTATTTCTACTGCCTCTACTGCAAAAGAACCCCAACCCCTAGGAGATGCGGCACGAATCTACAAAAAAGCCTTTGTTTCTTACTCGTCAAAAGACCGTAAAGAAGTCCTAAAACGAGTACAAGGACTTGCTGTTACTGGAATTGAAGTATTTCAGGATATTTTGAACCTAGAACCAGGCGATCGCTGGGGGAAGGAACTCTATCGTAATATTGATGAATGCGACCTTTTTCTGTTGTTTTGGTCTACAGCCGCTAAAGAGTCGGAGTGGGTGCTGAAAGAGGCATTATATGCTCTGGAACGGCAAGGTAAGGATGGATTAAATCCGCCTGAGATTATTCCTGTGATTATTGAAGGGCTGCCTCCTGTTTCTCCTCCGAATCAACTGCAACATCTTCATTTCAATGACAAACTTCTTTATTTAATAGCACTGTCTAACTCAAGGGTAGGTACTTGTCTTATGTCTATGACTATTGCAGATTTAGAGCAATTACAAGCCGAGCATCCTGATTGGCAGATGGAGTTAGTAGAGGGGAATATTTTAGTTATGGGGCCGTCTGATTACGAGTCAGAGGAAATTGGTTCTCGGTTGTTGACTTTCCTTAATAATTGGGTGATGCCTCGTCGTTTGGGTCGGGTGACAGGCTCTAGTGCTGGTTTTATTTTGCCTAGTATAGAAGAAAATGGGAGTAAAAATGGTGAGGAGCAACCAAGAAATCTCCGCGATCCAGATGTGTCTTTTGTTCGAGCGGATAAACTTAAGAAGACTAAGCGCGATTTTGTGGAACTGTTGCCAGATTTGACGGTTGAAGTGAAGTCTAAGACTGACAGAATTAAGCCGCTTGTAGAAAAGATTGAGTTATTTTTGAAGCTCGGTACTCAGGTTGGTATTTTGATTGACCCGGATAAGTTGACGCTTGCTGTCTATCGTTTAAATCAGCCTGCTGTTGTACTCAAAGATGGAGATACTCTGACCATTCCAGAGTTACTACCAGGGTGGGAATTAGCTGTATCAGAATTATGGCCTCCTGAGTTTGACTAATGAATTGGGGATGGTTGATAAGATGGGTTTTTAGGGTTAGCGATCGCTTTACTCACTTCGCGATCGCCCTACATTCCTTCTCTTCTCTTATCGGAGACGTTCCGCGAACAGGCCCTAGTGCAGGCGTTGCTGTTAACGAAGCGGGACGAAGTCCAGGCTAGCGCAGATCGCAACTTTTATAGAACCCATTTGGGATCTATCTAGCCATTTGCCAGTCTTTTGAGCATCAGTCGGACAAAACAAAGATTAATTTTGGTGGTAGAATTCTCAAGAGTTTTTTCAAAGTTCTTGACCAAACTTTTACATCTCTCCATCCAAGAATTGCTTCTTTCAATAACCCACCTTGCTTTGACTGGAACAAAACCTGTTTTTCCTTCTTTTTCTTTTTGGGTTTTGTCTGGTTTGGCTGATAGATTAAATCTAATCTTGGTCATTATCTGGGGATAAACTTTTTTCAACTCTTCTGCCAATTTTTCAGGATGATATCCGTTGTCAAGAAGGATAGTAATTTTGGGAATATTGACAGGTTTAGATTGGAAATAATCAATATTATCTGAGAGCATTTCAATTAAGCCCCGGTCATCGGAAATCGATGCTTTGGTGCAGTGAGTAAAAAAAGGAAATCCCAAAGTATCTACGGCTAAGTGCCTTTTGATGCCGTTTGTTGATTTGTAAAAACAAAAACCAGACGATTCTTTACTAGCATTACAAGTGTTCTTTACCGCCTGTGAGTCAATAATTATTAAGGTTGTCCATAATGGTTTTTTTTAACCTTCTGCCGCAGTTGTCCATGCAGAATATCTCGTATTTTCTCAATTATTCCTTGTTCTCGCCACTGTTTGTAATGCCAAAATACAGTCGAATAGGGAGGTAGATCTTTTGGCAAATCACACCAATTACAACCATTTTTGAGTTGATAGAGAACCCCATCTAAAATTTCCCTCTTGCTCCATGTTGGGGGTTTGGTTCTTTTTTTCTTAGGTAGGAGGGGTTCAATAATTTCCCACTCTTTATCTGTCAAACTGCTTGAATAGCTCATTGTCTCTTAGATCAACTCAAGTTATGGAAGGTGCCAAGCACCTTCGACAAAGAACGGTGCAGGGCAATCACACAGTTCGAGTAAGTTTGTATTCGATAACCAGTATCTTGGATTATTATACCGGAGAATGTAAAGATACCAAATGGGTTCTATAGAGTGGGTTAGGTGAAGTGTAACCCCCTCTATAGATTCCTATTTACGGCTGAGACTTACCAATACCATCGCATAAATGGCGATCGCTGCTCGTCTCATCAAGATTGGTTAGATAATCACGCATTCTATCGCAACCTTTTGCAAGTAAATCGTCAAAGCTTCCCAACTGCCATAACTTAGCGCTACCATCACTTCCAATAACAGCCAGTGTACTACCATCAGGGCTAAAACTAATGCTGGTGATACATTTATCTACCTGAATGTTGCATTCATGGCCTTGAAATTTTGTTAGCAACTTTCTGCCTTGCAAGTCCCACAACTTAACGATATTTTTACTATCTGTACCAACGCTAGCCAGTAAACTGCCATCGGGACTAAAAGCTAGGCTGTCTGAACGTTCTGGTTTTATTTCTCCTAGTAAAATATCCTGTCTTTCTCCCGACATATTCCACTGGGAAACAGTGGCAGCGACTGCCCCGCTAAATGTGTCTTCTGTGACTATTCTTGGCTCATCATTTAGTTGAAATTTGATGCCATATACTGTATAACTAGAGTCAATTTTTGATGAAGATTTCTCCAACTCTAACTTGTCACTATCCAATCTCCATAATTTAGCTAAATAAGTATCAGCTCCATCAGTATCTTCGCTATCAGAACCTAATGTGGCGAGACGTTGACCATCAGGGCTAAAAACGACACCTATGACATTTTTTGAGTGTGCTTTGATTGACCCTAACTCCTTGCCATTCTGGCGGAACAAGCTAACAGTACCATTATCACTGCCAGTAGCAATAATCTTGCCATTAGGGCTAAAACTGATACCTGTGACTTTGCTTGAAGTGGCAGGAAATTCCGATAATTGCTTGCCACTGGGGTCGAACACACGGATAGTGGTACCGTCATTACCTACAGTAGCAACAGTCTTACGGTCAGGACTAAAACTGATATTCTGGATACCGTCTTGCAGAAATTGATATTGGTTTGATTCGTTTGGTTGTGGGACATCTACATCCCATAAGCGTACAGTTCCATTCTCGTCTTGTGTAGCTAGCTCCTTGCCATCTTGACTAAAAATTATACTTTGAACTGTGCCGGAGGGTAATTTAATTTCGTTAAAATTGGTTAATGCACTTTCACCATAAGCTGATAGGTTATAAATGCGAACAGTATTATTAACAGCGAAAGCAACTAGCTTACCATCAGCACTAAAACTATTTATTTGAGCTTCAGCAATATGAGCTTTATCGATTTTATCGATATCTGAAACTACAACTTCTTCCAATTTAGTACCGTTCCAATTCCACATTTTCGTATGAAAGCTGCTTCCATAGATTTCGGTGAATACTATATAATTTCCATCACGACTGAAAGAGACTCGTACCTCTTCAGATGAAGGTTTTATTATATTAGGTATTGGGATTGGTTGGCTTGATAAACCTGACAATATTATCCCATCATCTTTTTGATAAGCAACTATCGGACTGTTATCACTTTTAAAACCAAAACCAACTGTGTTTTTATCCAGTGTTTGGTTGCGGCCTTGTATATTCCACCACCGAACACTTTCATGAATATTTGAGTAGTGTTCCTTATTGTCGTATCCTCTTGTAAAAAATGCCTCACTATTAGGACTAAAACTGAATTCATTAATTCTGTAACCTACCTGAAAATTCCTGCCCAGATTATTTCCATTCCAGTCCCACAGACGAACCTTGCCTGTTGAATCAAGGGTAGCTATTTTGCTACCATCAGGGCTAAAAAAGACGTTATCAGAAGAATCTCCTTTAAATTGATGTCCTGGTAATTGGATAACTGGTTGTTCTTTTCTTTTTATGTCCCATAGTTGGACTGTGTCGTTATGGCTTTTGGTTGCTATCAATAACTGACCATTCGGATGAAAAAACATACTCCGTACTTCCATCCCTTGCATGGGTTTCCATCGGTTACGTTCTCTCATTCCATAGAAAACTTTTCGCAAGGTTTGTACTACTTGCTTCCGTAACTGAGGGTTTGGTGGGACTGCTTGTAACAGAGGATAACTAAAATTTTTTCCTGCCTGTGCGCTACTAATTAGCGCATCTAGTTCTTCATTTGAGAGAAAAAGTGCTTCAGAAGCTTGTCTAGAAGTGCTAATTTGATTTATTACTGCCTTCCTCTGCTCACTTAAAGCCCACCAAGTCAACCTCGACAATACCAAGATTACTACTATCACAGCCCCCCGAAACGCAATAGTATATCTGCGTCTTTGCCAAACGCTTTGCTGTACGAACTCAGTTTCTACCTGGTTAAACCAGTAGTCATAAGCTTTTAGTCTATTTTTTAATACATCCAGGTAAGGGTTTCCATTCCAAAGAAACTGCCTCTTTTTCTCTCGGAGACGTTCTTGAACATTCTTCTTGATTTTGTTTAATAAGTCTTCGGCAGAGTCAATTCTCTTATCGCACCAATCCCAAAAAGGTTCAGTCTTGCCTAATAAACTTGATGACTGTTCCTTACTTTTCCACTCAAGGGCGACTGGTGTTAGTTGCCGTTGTAGGAGTAAATCTCGCTGCTCCTTCTGCTGCCATTGCTGTAACTTATCCCAGCTTCTGACTAAGAAATCATGAGCTGGCTCTACATAAGATTCCCCCGTTGCTTGTCCACTGATAATGAGGCGAGCTTCAACGAGACGATCGATAACTTCTTTGACACGCTTATTTTCTTCATCATCTGCATACACAAACTCTGAGCGTGGTACCCGACGCCGTGCTGACTCTCCACCCTCAGTTGTCACCATTCGCAGCATTACCCGCCGCAAAGTAGCTCTTTTGTCATCATCGAGTAAGTCGTCATATTCTTTATTCGCTCTGCGTGTTAGTGAACCTGCAACACCTCCCTCTTTGTCAAAATCAGCATCAAGTTTTAGGGCGCGATCGCTCGTTTCCTGAAGTCTCCACTTCTCGGCGAGTTTCAGGTAGAGTTCGCTAAGGGTGAAAGATAGCAAGGGTAAAGCTCCGGGCATTTGCCCCACTTCACCAATCAGTCTATCTACCAAGTTAGACGGCTGGAAGTACAAAGCCATCTCTGCTGCCGGACGCTCAATCGCTTGCCGCAACTCATCAGGATACATAGCCCGTACTGGAAATCGTGCCTTTGTCCAGTGAGACTTCAACGCATCCGAGTTAAGGAAGCGAGGTTCAAAATCGGAGCGCAACGTTACTATAATTCGGAGTTGCTCAAGATTTGCACTCAGAGCTTTTTCTAGCAGGCTTAAAAACTGTTGCCATTCCTCTTGCTTGTTCTCCTGCTGAACTTCCTGAGTCGCCTGGTTTGAGGGCTTTTTATGCTGCTGTTGTTGGTTGTTTTGCTTATCTTTTTCCTTGCTCTGACTGAGAGTAATTAACTCTTCAAGTTGGTCGATCGTCAGCAACAGCTTGACACCAGGATTCTTGTGGCTCCATGCCCTCACAATATCAATCAACTGATTGGGGTCTGACTGTAAGCGCAAACTTAGTGGATCGAGGCAATCCGAAACGACTTGCTGTAACTGCTGTTTTTCCGCTGAATTCCGGCATAAAGTATATAGTTCCTCTTCATGCTCAACAATCACCAACTGCTTGGCTTTTTGGGTATCCTGCTTCCACCCTTTAGTAATTGAGATGAGTTTCTCAACTTCTTTTTTCAAACGCAAGGTTTCTGAACTTTCCTCTCCATTGTCATATGAAGAGTCAGCAATTTTTTTGTCTAAATACTCAACTTTTAGTTTCAAAACTTCACTAATAAAATTCAGGCTATCTAAGCGATCGCTGACCTTAAGGAAATTCAGACTATCTGGTTGATTACTATCAGTGACATCAGCAAGAGGCAAAATTGCCTTGGCTAAGGCTTTGAAGGGTTGCTCTCCCGGACGCATGGGCTTGAGAATACGCCAGTGATGAGCATAGTTAATCGGTAAAAATTTCGGGGACACCTGAGAAAAAGCCTGAACTACGGCTGATGTCAGTATGTAAGCGCTAACAAAATAGACGGCAAATACGTCGGATTTTGATAGTTTTTTAAAACAAGGAATTAACCCGGCTTTGACAATACTTGACTTACCAGAACCCGATACCCCTAAAACTACAGTTAGCGGTTGTTTAGGCGCAGAAACTCGAATCAATAATTGTTTAATTAATTCTTTTCTGCCAAAGAAAAATTGGGAATGCTCTTCATCAAAAGACTCTAACCCTCGATAGGGATTGTTTTTTTCATTAACTTTCGGTGCAGGTTTTAATTTTAGTTCAGCACCAGGAGCTAAAAAGATATATTCGCCTCGCTCGTGCTTGGGCAAAGACCATAATCCCGGTGTTTGGCGTTCCTTAGAACCGATTTCTACATGATCGCGCAGATAGAGATAAAGTTCTGTTGCCGTAATTACTCCATCGCCTGCGGGTTGACCATTTTTGCTAGCAGGAAAGACATCCGCTTCACCCTGCAAAGCCCTAAACAACCCCTCAGCAAAGGGTGAGTGATTTGTCCCTTCAACCGTTCCTCGGCTATCACACAAAGTATCGAATGCTTCTTGGTCGTGAGATGCTGAAGTAATGGCTTGCCATGCGGGTGAATTGATAAAGCGATCGTAATGCTCTTTATGAATAACTCTAGGAAATGTTCCCCCTTTCCTAGTACTTGACCAACGGAATCTTCCAGCAAAGCAACAATCAAGAACCACCAGGAAATGACGACAATTGAGCGCTGCTAAATATTTGTATAACTCCTGCATCGGCAAAAGACTGTCTCGTTTTTTGCTGTCAGCATCTAGCGGCACGAGATAGCCTTTTGGCCCCTCATCACTGTTATCAGGTATTCCATGTCCAGCAAAGTAGAATAGTAAACGGTCTTCTTTTGTCGGATTAATTTCTGATGGTAGTCTCTTACTTAATAAATTTAGTAAGTCGTTCAACGTGGGTTGATACTTATTCTTAACAGGCAATTCTTGCCCTTTGAGATACTCCTTATAAGTCTCATCGGCTACCAAAATCACATAGTCATACTTATGCTCTATAGCTAATATCTCTGCTAGCCGTTCAGCATCATATCTTGCCGTCTGTAGCTTTGGGTAATCTTGGTATTCATTAATCCCAATCACGACTGCCAAACTGCGATTAAATTCTGCCATATTCAGCAAGCACCCTTTTTGTATTTGGTTTAACTCAGACTTGTATCCACTGTGGGCATTAAACGCTCATTACCCCATTTACGACTTAACTGGCTGTCACCTTTACCGTCACCTGCTTCGTCGTCCAGCCTCGACTGGGATCGGCGTAAACTCTTCCAGCTTTTGTTGTCTCACGAGGTTGATTGTCAGCGCCAATAGTCGCTAAGAGTTCTTCTAGCAAGTTGCTTGGCACTTTGAGTCCTCTTGTTGCACTTTTGGGAATTGGTTGGTCGAGAGGCGGTAATTCGAGCCATCGGAAATCCGGTTGCCCGACGGTAGCAAACACTTTATAGATATCTGTTACCTCGTTGTATCCTTCTAGAACATCGAGCATTTTTATTGGAATCAGCTCTTCTTGCTCAGGATCGAACGGTTCAAACCTTGCCCCCTCATTCAATAATTCAAGTTGGTCGATCGCCCAATCGGATTGTAGATTTAGTAAGGTAACATTGAGTACTTGAGAATAGTTATTTCGGATACGTAAAAAAATCCATTCCCCTGCCTTCACGGTCGGATTCATGGGGTCATCAAACGGCTCAGGTGTTGGTCGTCTTCCTGGTTTATAGTTGGTTTGCTTGCCTGCTAATTCAACTACGAGTTTATTCGTTAACGGTGTAAAATTGTCAAGCTCCTCAGTGGCTTTATATTTAGTGAGATGGACTAAGCGCTTCACCACACCTGTAGCTGCATTGCGCTCTCCAACCTTCAGGGGTGGTCGTAAATTGGCAATTGGCGTTCCGGATGCATCCCAAATCTTGTACTCACCTGCTGTGTTAATCGCAACTTGGTAGTCGGCAGCTTCATTCTCAGAAACTAATTTCACCCAGCCATTTCCAGCCAACGCCGTCTCAATTGCTTGCAAGGCTGCATTCTGTTCGATACCTGGAGGCAATTGGCTTTCTGGTTGATAAACTAGACGCACTTTCCGGACAACCTCGACGGGGGCTGACAGGAGTACAGCTTGTGCCGCTTGCTCGATTTCTCCTGCACGAATCGTCTTAACAATCTGGGCCCAAGCATCTGTTGCACCGATTTCTGTGATTTCTGCGATCGCTAATTGCTTCTCTTCCTGCGTGAAATCGGTTGTTCCTGGTGGATAGATAGCCAACTGTGCGCCTTCGCTTAGACCTTGCGCTTGACCTGCATTCAATTGCACACGGACTAGATTTGTTGCTGCATCTACCTGCATCACCGTCACGGCATACTGTAGGGATGCAGAATCGCTGCCAAAGACTAAACGGTTGCCCTCCCCAAAAAGCATGGGCGTTTGTGAAGAAAATTTACTGTGGACTTTGGCGTTGATGCGATCGTAGATTACTCTATATGTCAGGTCTGGACTATAGTTTTTTAGAGAATCCAGCAGCCAATAGGTCAACGCTCCGTTGTTTTCCTTACCGTTGAATGGATACTCGTTAGCGAGTTCGGACGGACGGCAGGCAGCCAACATCACATAGCCCTTAGCTCCTGGCAGGAAACTAATATTTGATTTACCACTACGAGTTGTTTCTTGTGCCAAATCCTGCCAAGTTTTCGCTAAATCCGCAGCCGATGCCACCAAGCTTTCTGTTGGTCGCGGTGTTGTATCAACAGTTTCCCTATCTGCGCCGCGAATAGCAGAGTCACCTGCTCGTGTTGTTCCTCCAGAATGGCAGCTATCCAGTACGACTGTAACAACTAACCCCTTATCCACCATCGTTTGTAGGAGTGCTGCTAACTCAAAATCGCGGAGATATCGCGCTTTCGGGTTGCCAATATTAGTGGGAACGAGCGCCTCATCAATTCCCTTTGTTCCCTTGAGTTCTAGGGAATTTGTCACAGCACGTCCCCCGTGACCAGAGTAGTGAATATACACCTGGTCTTGAGGTTGAGCCCTCTCGGTAAGTTCTTTAAACTTCCCTACAATATTCTCGTAGGTGGGCCACTGCTCTGGTGACTCAGATGGCTCAGAAGATCCGTCTACATTAGAAGCTGTGAGCTTGTAAATCCGTTCTGATGGCAAATTGAACTGGCGCTTTAGGAAAGCCTCTACATCAGTAATATCACGCACACATCCATTAAGGCTCCTATAGGAAGCACCATCAGGTAATTGATTAGGTAGATAGCAATCGATACCGATTAGCAAAGCATAGAAATCATTCATCGGTTAAAACCTGTATCAATACTTTTGATACTTTTTCCCTAGGAATCTACCCCTGAGATAGATTCTGACGAAACCTACAAGTCATGAAGAGCAAATTTCGGATTTTACACAAACTTTTAATGAGCAGATGTCTAGTAAGCAATCAGCTCAGATATGCCATTAAGACAGCCTCTGTGCAATTACCAACTCAGATACGGAAGCTGTATGTCGTCTATTACCAATTTGAATCTGAAGTTACCCCTAGACGGGGATTTCAGCCTCAATTACCGCGATGTACAGAGGCTGTTCCATTTAAAGTCTAAAAATTTTGTTCGTGAACAATATCTGCAAAAATGGGGAAAATTCTTTATTGAGCCTAAATTTTTATCGTTTTTCAGACTTCAAATTAGCACCATCAACAATTTTAGAATAAGGACGAAATAAACTATGCAATTACTACGCAGTGGATTAATTGCTGTTGTAGCCCTAGGGGTAGCAGTCTCTGCTCAAGCGCAACAGGTTTCTGAGGTGCAGGTTAGTGCCATGGTAGACGCTCTGCGCATGGTTGCACCACAGACAGACACGCCAAACGATGGACTTTATAGCCGATGGCAAGTTAAAGGGGACATCATCCCCGATTGGTCTAGACGATGTACTGGAAACGAACTGACACCCACGCAATTTGAGAATAGCCCAGAAACAGCGCGAGCCATTGTATCCTGTATCCTGAAACGTGAGCTACAACAGCAGTTTAGTGCTACCAATAATAATGAGACAGCGTCCGTGAGTCGCGTTGCCTGCTGGTGGCTAACTGGCAATCAAACAGGTTGCGACAGTGGCCCACAGGCTGCCTATGTCCAAAAAGTTCTTGGTTCCTACCAGGAGGCACGCTCAAGGCAATCGGCACCAAGTCCCTCTCCGTCTCCATCGCCGAGTCCATCACCAAGTCCCTCTCCTTCTCCATCGCCGAGTCCATCACCAAGTCCCTCTCCCTAAAGCTGGATACTTTAGCCATACTGAGTAATAAAGATTGAACAGATTAGGGGTATACAACTTGTACACCCCTAGGTTCTTGTTGCTATATCTACTTTTGTTAATCTTTGGTGTGCAACAAGACAAAGAAGCTCGGAGATAACATGGCATTTAAGCTAGAAAAAGTTATTCCTTGGGGACGTTCCCTCAAAGAATATGTGGGAATGTTTGCCCTCACAACTGACAACTTTAAAGTGAAAATTCTCGATTGTGCTGGTGGCCCTGCCAGCTTCAATACCGAGATGACTCGTCAAGGATACCAAGTTATCTCTTGCGATCCAATTTATCAATTTAGAGCTAACGAAATTGCTCAGCGTATTCAAGAAACTTATCAAACAGTGGTAGATGGCGTTAAGGCAAATCGGGAAAACTATAATTGGCAAAATGCTCAATCACCTGAGCAACTAGGGCAAATTAGAATGTTAGCAATGCAGCAGTTTCTAGAAGATTTACCGCTAGGAATTCAACAGGAACGTTATATTAACGGCGAGTTACCAGTGCTGCCATTCCAAAACAGTCAGTTTGAGTTAGCTCTTTGCTCGCACTTTTTGTTTACTTATTCCGATTTACTCTCACAAAAGTTTCACCTTGCCTCAATTTTGGAATTGTGCCGCGTTGCTGATGAGGTGCGTATTTTTCCTTTATTAAACATCTCAGGAGAGCCATCACTACTGTTGCCATGGGTAATGAGCGAATTAGAAGCCCAAAACTATCGCGTGGAGATTAAACAGGTGCCTTATGAGTTTCAAAAGGGTGGTAACCAAATGTTGCGAGTGTGGAAAGATTGACAAGGTTGCAAATATCACTAAGAAAACGTGGTTTTATTGTTACCCCATACCACCGACAGTTTGATAAATTGAAAAATCAAACGTTGTGCGCAGCACGCCCACATATTGGGTATCATTTTCACTATTGTTTCCGGGATTAAATATCACCCAAAAATCAGGAGTTACTGAGATATGATCGTTCACACGCCAGCTATAAAATGCTTCGATGTGATAGGCATTTTCCTGATTTTGGCGAACATCACTCTGGGATAGGTGTGGTGGTATACCAAAGAGAATTCCTGGCAGATTGCCCTCACCTCCTAGATCGGAAAATGATAAGTGCTTCACACCGAGATTTGAAGCAGGAAATTGCAGCAATTGATAATTTGCACCGTCGTAGGGTAGACGGTATCTTAGTAGCCGACTCTCGAATTAATAAACACCATACACAGCAACTAGCCTAAATTGCTGTACCCACAGTTTCTATTAATAGTCAAACTGAAGAGCAACCGGAAATGTTTCACTCAGTGGCAATAGACGACTACTTAGGTGCTAGATTAGCTGTAGAACATCTCATCAGTTTGGGACACACTCGCATTGGTTATTTGGGCGTAGGCGATCGCAGCAAGTCAAACCAGCAGCGTTTAGCAGGATATTGCCTGGCTCTAAGTGCAGTTGCTTTACCACAAATGATTGATTGGGTGGCAATTAATGAGCAAGATAATATCAGAGCTAGTGATGTGAATACTGGTCAAAGAATGGTGTCTAAGTTAGTCTCTACCGGGGTAACAGGCATCGTTTGTTACAACGATATGGTAGCGGTTGGCGCTCTCTTGGCTTGCCATGAATTAGGTATTTCAGTACCGCAAGATTTAAGTATAGTTGGGTTTGATGGTATCGCTCTTTCAGGTTACGTTACACCACCACTGACTACAGTTTGCCAGCCCATGTTAGAAATTGGTCGCTGTGCTATGCAAATGTTACTCGATTTACTAGCAGAAAAAACTGTAGAAGATCGAGTTTTAAAACCTTTCTTGGTGAAGCGAAGTAGTAGTGCAGCATTAAAGGCGGAAGCTGGACACTCCCTGTCTTTTTAGCTATGCATTACTCCGATTTTTCTTAACAATGCGTCAGACTTAAAAGAAGGGGAGGGTTGAGGTGGAGTATTAGCCGGAACAATGCGGCAAAACTCCCCTTCAACTCTCGAAGCGCGAGTCAACCTAACTTAGTGAAGCATTGCTGCGGTCGTAGGTTTTCCGGAAGCTAGGATGTGGTTTGCCTTGGATGTGGTTCCAGTAGTTAACCTTGTCCACTTGCATACCAACTTCAGCGGCGGTTCGACCGAGCATGGATTGCTCACGATTTTTAATCAGACGATGGTGGCGCGTCATTAAAGCGCGAGCTTGTTCTTGAGTAGACATCTTGGAGTTCTCCTGAGAGCTCTCTGAAGTGTGCTTTGAAGGGTTTTACCACCCTTGAGTACAACTTTAGCAAAAAATTCTGTAAAAAATGCTACAAAAGTGCAGAGTTTTACGTAAAGAAATGTAAGGTTGATTAGGTCACCGTTGGGCAGAATGCTGCAAAATCCAATCGAGCAAAACTGGGTTGACTATCTCTGGAGCTTCATCTTGGGGGCAATGACCCAAACCTGCTAAAGGAATAAACTCTTCCACTGTCGGAAAGTTAGCTAACTCCCGCCCCAGTTCAATCGGTTCCCAGGGATCCTCTGTACCCCAGAAAATTGTGGCGGAGCAGGGTAAAATAGGCAGCAGGTCTTCTGGTAGTGGTCCTTGAGAATAGCGGGTGAAAGCAATAAAGACATCCCCTGCCCCGACATCTGCTGCTGGTGCCATCAGCATATCCACCAGTTCGTCTGTTACGGCTTCAGGATGCCGATAGGCTTGCAAAAGGATATTGCGTACTACCTTGGGTTTGGCAAGTTGACCAAAAAACAGCTGACCAATCCAGTTAACACTGAGCAACCCTTGAACTAATGGAGCGCCAAAACTTCGATACCAGGGAAGTTCGGCACGTTTACGGTCATGTAGTAGGCGCAAGGAACAATTGAGTAGAGCAATTCCCAAGGCAATATCAGGATGATCTACTGCGGCTTGCATAGCAGCGATACAACCAATGGAATTACCTATCAAGAAAACTGGACCACCAACGACTTCGCGACAAAAATCAGCAATTTGCTGTCCCCACGTTTCAAAGGTGTAGTCCACCTCAATGCCAGGAGCAGGTTTAGCTGAAGCACCAAAGCCAATCAAATCAATGGCATAACACCGACAGTTTTCTGCCAATACTGGTAAGTTCTTGCGCCAGTGCCCGGAAGATGCACCAAAGCCATGTACCATCACGACTGCTGGTCCTTGATTTCCTTGAGTTTTATAGCCAATGGGGAAACCCCGCCAACTCCAGGTTTTTGTCTCGATGTTAGTGCTGATTGGGGCAGTGGAGGAGGAACTCATAGAGGTAAAAGATACGGTTACAGACCTTTACTCTTTACATTGTGTAATAAAACTAAATATTTTATCCTCCTCGACTCTTGATCAACTTTTTCCTTTGCTGGCGTATCTAAAATTGTATTACGCTTAATTTCTGCAAAGTCTTTGGTGTTTCCTGAATGTTGGCTCAAACATCTACCACTGTCATCCCCTTTCTCGGCCCTGAAATTCGGGCGTCCTACGACGCGTCGCGAGTGGTCATCTTGCCAATTCCCTACGAGGCAACGACCACCTATCGCAAAGGCTGTGAGAATGGTCCCCATGACCTTTTAGAAGCTTCTGTACAACTGGAATATTACGACGAGGAATTGGAGCGAGAAACTTGCTGGAATGCGCAAATTTACACTCACGAAGCTATTGCCGATACCCGTAGCACTCAACCAATTTCCTCGGAAAAGATGCTGCAAGTCACCCGCGAAAAAGTATCGCAGTTGATTAGTGATGACAAGTTTGTAATTGCCCTAGGTGGTGAACATAGCATTACCACCGGCATAGTAGATGCCTATCGTCTTGCCTCCCCAGAATCATTTACCGTGATTCAGATAGACGCCCATGGTGATATGCGTCATGAGTATGAAGGCTCAATTCATAACCATGCTTGTGTGATGCGTCGAGTTATAGAGATGGGTTTGCCAACGCTGCCTATTGGCATCCGCAGTATCTGCCAAGAAGAGGCTGACTTAATTAAAGAAAAATCAATCCCTGTAATTTGGGCGCGGGAGATTGCTCAAGATTCTGATTGGATAGAACGGGCGATATCGAGAATCTCTACGAAAAAAGTGTTTATTACCGTCGATTTAGACGGAATTGACCCGGCTTTGATTCCAGGGGTAGGGACGCCAGAACCTGGTGGCTTGAACTGGTATGCTCTGACTGCGTTTTTGAGACGAATTTTTGAAACTCATCAAGTTCTTGGCTGCGATGTTATGGAACTAGCACCAGTAGCTGATTCTGTAGTTTCTCAATTTACCGCTGCCAAACTCGTCTATAAGTTAATTGGCTATCAAAGTCTGGCTAGAGGCTGGTAAGGACAACTAGAAGAATTCTCCATTACCTCCGATCCATAATACATAATGGGTTCTGGTGGTGAGAATTTTTGTTGATACAAACTAAGCCCTATAACTCTAATGGAACAGATTGGTACTCCCGTTGGCAGTTATGCTCCGGATTTTGAACTACCGGGAGTTGATGATCAAGTCCACCACCTCTCCCGCTACTTGGAACAGTCAAGGGCGGTAGGGGTAATTTTTATCTGCAACAACTGTCCCCAGGTTTTGTCCTATCTGGAAAGACTCAAACAACTTCAAGCCCAGTTTCAGAACCAAGGATTTACCCTGATTGGTATTAACGCCAATGATGTCAGACAACATCCAGAAGAGGGATTTTTAAACATGAAAAAGTTTGCCCAGGAAAGGAATCTTAATTTTCTTTATCTTTGGGATTCAACTCAAGATGTAGCTCGGAGTTTTGGTGTAAAGAAAACCCCAGAGGCATTTCTCATTGATGAAATGGGGATCGTTCGCTACAGAGGTCTAATTGATGATAATGCCCAAAATCCCCAAGCTGTAAGGCTGCCTTATTTACAAAACGCGATTAGGGCCCGACTAGTAGGGCAAGATGTTTTCCCACCAGCAACGGAGGTAGTTGGCAGTTCTCTTGAATGGCGAAATTAACCAGTGGAGAGTTGACGAGAAGCCAGGGAACTTAATAAAAGAAAATTTTTCTGTAGACTGCTTGTGTGACTATCTGTAATCTAGGCATTTGTGCTAACCTGACTCTTAGGAATTGCTCCCAAGCAGCAAATTGTCTTTGAGCTATAAGAGAAACACAAAAGTTTTGTCAATAGAGACATATAAGTTTTTGTGCTGTTATCTTATGGGGGAGGTAATTTGAGAAAAAAGAAGTCGTGGCATGGGGATGAAATACCGGAGGGTTTTACTAAAGCTGAGCGGTGAAGCCTTGATGGGCGAACAGGGCTACGGCATTGATCCAGAAGTAGTGCAGGAAATTGCCTCTGAAGTAGCAGAGGTAGTGAGCGGTGGCGTTCAAATGGCAATTGTTGTCGGTGGCGGCAATATTTTTCGCGGTCTCAAAGCCTCAGCGGCGGGAATGGATCGTGCAACGGCTGATTACATTGGCATGATTGCTACTGTGATGAATGCTCTGACTTTGCAAGATGCCCTCGAACAAATTGGGATACCGACACGAGTGCAAACAGCAATTGCTATGCAAGAAGTGGCAGAACCCTATATCCGGCGTCGTGCTATCCGTCATCTGGAAAAAGGACGGGTAGTGATTTTCGGTGCAGGTTCGGGAAATCCTTTCTTCACCACTGACACTACCGCTGCACTAAGAGCAGCGGAAATCGATGCTGAGGTAATTTTTAAGGCTACTAAAGTTGATGGGATTTATGACTCTGATCCCCATCTCAATCCTAATGCCCGTCGCTATCAAACGCTTACTTACGGACACGTCCTCGCTCACGATTTACGGGTGATGGATGGTACCGCGATCGCACTATGTAAAGAGAATAATATCCCGATTATGGTATTTGATCTTACAGTGCCCAGCAACATCCACCAGGCTGTTAAGGGAGAACCTGTAGGAACAATTGTGGGAGGTTTTTGTGAAGTTACCTGATGCCGAAAGCAGTATGAAGAAAGCAGTTGAGGCAACTCAACGGGCTTTTAATACCATTCGCACGGGACGTGCCAGTGTTAGTCTACTCGACCGGGTGATGGTTGAATACTATGGTACTCCAACACCCCTAAAGTCTCTGGCTAGTATCAACACGCCGGATGCCAGTACGATTAGTATTCAACCTTATGACAGAAACACCTTGAACATTATCGAGAAAGCAATTTCTTTGTCAGATATTGGCTTAACTCCCAACAATGATGGAGAAGTTGTACGGTTGAATATTCCCTCTCTGACTAGTGAAAGACGGCAAGAATTTGTGAAAATGGCAGGAAAGTTTGCTGAAGAAGGTAGAGTTTCCATTCGCAATGCTCGCCGCGACGCTATCGACTTTGTTCGTAAACAGGAAAAAAATAGCGAAGTTTCTGAAGATGAATCGCGAGATATTCAGGACAACGCCCAAAAATTGACCGATAAGTACATTGCCAAAATCGATCAATTGCTAACTGAGAAAGAAAAAGATATAACTACCGTCTAAAAACAACAGTATAACTGTAAATTTCGGCTCAGTTTAGCACAGAAGGTAAGGGTCGCCCTAGATAGCCAACTATTACCCAGTGAGGTTTACCCTTCACTAGCAAGGTAAAATACGGCTGATCACAGGCGTCCCCCCATACTCCTACAAAAAAATATTCAATTGCTTCTTTATTATTGTTTATTTCAGATTAATAGCTGAGGACATCTAACGGGTGACCACAAAAAAAAATCCGGATATAATGCGGAAGCTAGGAAAAAACTAGAAGCAGTATTAAAAGGTATCAAGGCTGGCGATTTGCTGCCGAAAGACCAGCGAAAACGCTGCTTTTTTTTAACTGATTACAGAGAGGAACTGCTTAATTTTACCAGTTAGTGTATTTTACCATCCAATCTATTAACCGGTGATAGTCCTCTCAAAAAATTTTAGCTTCACCGGTCAGCTCTAATCCCTAATTTATTGAACCGTATTCAGGAGTAAAACATAAGCATTATGTTTGACTGCGTAATTGTCGGTGCCGGCCCTGCTGGCGGAACTGCAGCATATCATCTTGCCAAACGAGGGCACTCGGTTATGGTTCTGGAAAAAGAATCATTACCTCGGTACAAGCCCTGTAGCGGCGCGGTTTCGCCACAAGTACAAAAGTGGTTTGATTTTGACTTTTCACCCGTTATTTCTCTAAAAGCTGAAACAGTTCGTTATACCTGGAATCTGGAAGATCCAGTAGAAGTCAAACTGGAGACAAAAGAACCAGTATGGATGGTGCAGCGAGATGTTTTTGACCACTTTTTGATTGAGCAAGCACAAAAACAGGGAGCTGAAATCCAAGACCAAACTGCAGTTACTGGCGTTGAGTGGAAAGGCAGTCACTGGCAAGTAAATACAGCTAACGGGCCAGTTGAAGGTCGCTACCTGATTGCTGCTGACGGTGCCAAAGGACCGATGGCAAAATGGCTAGGTTTCAAGGAACGTAAGCAACGTTTGGCAGCATCCCTAGAAGCTCAAAACCTAGCATCGGCTAACAGCACACAGATCCAGTTTGACTTTGGTCAGGTCAAAAACGGTTACATCTGGAAGATTCCTAAAGCCGGTGGCTACTCAATTGGCATTGGCACATTGCGGGGCGGTGACCAGAAAAACTTGCAACAGTTGGCAGCAGATTATGCCAAGAAGTCTGGCATTGACCTCAAAAATTGTCAGCAGTACGAACATGCTTTGTGTGTCTGGGAAGGTAACCAAAAGCTACATGGGCAAAACGCCCTCTTAGCAGGAGAAGCCGCATCTGTTGTAGATCCCATGACCGCCGAAGGGATTCGTCCCTCGATGCTGAGTGGCCTGAAGGCAGCGGAGGCAATTGATGGCGCTTTGGCTGGTCAAGGAGATGCCCTAGAAAAATATACCCAGTTCATGAATGAAGAATGGGGCTCTGATATGGGGTGGGCTGGTAAGTTAGCTGGCACTTTCTACCGCTTTCCTAAAATTGGCTACAAAGTGGGTATTAAGAAGCCTCAGGCTACCGAACTTATGCTCAAGATTTTATGCGGAGAACTACGTTACTCAGAAGTAGTCAACCGTGCCCTTAAGCGCCTGGGTGGTGGTCTAATTCCAGGAATGGGTGGTTAACAACAACAACATCCAACTTGAGAATAAATACCAAAGCACTACCAAAGAAGAGTAATATCGAATCTTGATGCACCGCTATCTAAATTAAAGTCCTTTGGCATGATTAACAGCTAAATCAGCCTTGGCAGACAAATTCGGTGCAACAGGAATCGATATCAAGCTTAAGCAAAATGTTTGACTGTATAGTCGTCGGTGCTGGTCCTGCTGGTGGAACTGCCGCCTATCACCTTGCCAAACGGGGACACTCTGTTCTGATTGTAGAAAAAGAGTCCTTGCCTCGATATAAGCCCTGTGGTGGCGGTGTTTCACCAATAGTACAAGAGTGGTTTGATTTTGACTTTTCACCAGCCATATCTGTAAAAGCAACCAAGATTCGCTATACCTGGTATCTAGAAGATCCGGTAGAAGTGAAACTGGATAGAAAAGAATCAGTATGGATGGTAAAGCGAGACGTTTTCGACCATTTTTTAGTCCAGCAAGCAGAAAAACAAGGTGCCGAACTCCGAGATCAGACGGCAGTGACTGGTATTGAATTTAAAAGCGATCGCTGGCAGGTCAACACGATCAAAGGCACGGTCGAAGGTCGCTATTTAGTGGCTGCTGATGGTGCTAAAGGACCAATGGTCAAGTGGCTCGGCTTTAAGCAACGCAAAAGACGCATGGCAGGAGCTCTTGAATCAGAAGCATCAGTACTAACTTCTGGTGAGCCGATTATTTACCTTGACTTTGGTCAAGTCAAAAATGGCTATATCTGGAATTTTCCCAAGGCAGAAGGTTACTCAATTGGCGTCGGGACATTCCGGGGCGGTGGTACTCAAGACCTCAAAAGTATGGTGACTGAATATGCTCATCAGTTCGATGTAGATCTTAATAGCTGTCAGCAGTATGGTCATGCTTTGTGTTTATGGGATGGTAGTCAAAAGCTGCACGCGCAAAATGCGTTACTAGCGGGGGAAGCTGCTTGTATCGTTGATCCATTTACAGCCGAGGGGATTCGCCCTTCGATGTTTAGTGGTTTGAAAGCTGCTGAAGCAATTGACCGTGCTTTGGCTGGCGAAGATAACGCACTAGAAAAATATACACAGGTGATCAACGAAGATTGGGGTTCTGAGATGGGGTGGGCTAGTAAGTTAGCTGGTACTTTCTACCGCTTTCCCAAAGCTGGTTATCAACTTGGTATAAAGCAACCTAGTGCGACTCAGAGCATGCTGAAGATTATGTGCGGGGAATTACGTTACTCAGAAGTAGTCAACCGTGTCCTCCAGCGCTTAAGTAGTAGCCTCATTTCCGGGATAAGTGTCCAAGTTCGATGAGCTTGCTCACACTTCGGTTACCAAAACTGTTACCAGCCTCAAGTCACTAGTCTATTGCCTCTAGAATCCAATTTTAGCTAAGACTCCTCATGCTCAATGCCGTGGAACGTTCTGTTCCACGGTTTTTTATTGGATTTGAGAAAAGAAAATAGTCAATTGTTGCTGTCCGGGCAAATGGTTAATCGAAAATTGAATCTCAGCGCCCAAGAGCGGTCTTTCCTCCTCTACCCTTTCAGAAGAGGGTGATGTTGCTTCCCCTCAGGCTGGAGGGAAGCTGGCTGTCAACTCCACTGGCAAAAGTTCTAGTTGGTATCGATAGAGGGCGACTGGTTTGTCCACAGCTTGGAAATAATCTGCATCCTGGGGTGAAAGGTAAACTGCGGTGACCTGGTCAGCCTCGATTGCTAAACTAGGTGAGCGGCGTAGTCGATATGCTGTTGTTGTTTCTACCTGGTTGAAGTAAGGTTGGGGTGTCCCACGAAAGATTTGATGGGTAACTTCTGTAGCAATAAATTGATCAGAACTCAGTGTCTCGCTGGCTCGACCAGTAACTACCGAGATCAGTTGACGACCTTTACGCAATAGTGTGATTTGACGATTTGGTGAATTAGGGTCTACCTTGACAGCTCTAATTAAGCGATCGCCCAAATAGGCTTTGGCAATATTCAAGCCGTTGAATGCCCGATCTGCCACGACTCCAGTGAGATTAATGTTAGCCACATTTGGAGTTATTACTTGAGACTCTCCACAAGAGCTATCTTCACAAAATTGTGAGTTTTGAGTCTTGATGGGAAGAAACTGACCGCTAATAGCTATTTGTTGAGAATGACCAGATGGTGCAATTGGTTGGCTGACGGCTTGAAAGCGTACTGTGAAACTAACCCCTTGATTAAGGTAGCGGCGATTGCTTTCAAAACCTGGCGTAACAATCTCCGGAGCTAAAGGCGCTACTTGAGCAACCAAAGTACTAGTAACTTTCCAAGTGCCTGCCATCCAGTCAGGATAAATCAAATCACCTTCAGCCGAGCCAACTAGTGGTTTACTCTCCCATAGAGGAAACTGTGCTAAACGATCAGCCAACTGCCCGGCTTGTGCTTCCCCTCCGCAGAACAATAAAACTATAACTAGGCAAAATCCCCAAATTTCTCTCACTTTTCGCCACAAGTTAGTCAAAAACATGACTATTTTACTAAGCTCACAAAAACAAAAGATAGTATCAAGCTGCATTTAATCTCCAAGAAAAGAACAAATATCTATAATCAGACTAAACTTGGGGAAATAATGACGGTTTGCCCTCACTAGTATTCTTCGGTGCACTATCAGTGAGAGCAAGACACTGCCGTTCATTGAGACGCTCCGCATCTATCGCTTCAGGGATTTGCCAGATGAAACTAGCTGTGAGGGTAATCAGTCAGTCGATAGCTGCTCTCTATTTTTCTACAGGGTTCCTTGGTCTGAGACAAGTTCAAGCAGAGGAAATCACTCCAGCCGCTGACGGCACTGGCACTACAGTGTCGGCTGAAGGCAATCTTTTTGAGATCAGCGGCGGCAGTCTTTCTGCTGATGGGAGCAACCTCTTTCACAGCTTTAGTGAATTTGGTCTCAGTCCAGACCAAATTGCTAACTTTCTGTCACAACCAGCCATCCAAAACATTCTAGGTAGAGTCACCGGTGGGAATGCCTCCTTAATTGATGGTCTAATTCAAGTTACAGGAGGCAACTCTAATCTGTTCTTAATGAATCCGGCTGGTATCGTTTTTGGCCCTCATGTTCAGTTAAATGTACCAGCTTCTTTCTCCGCTACAACCGCGACTGGTATTGGTTTTGGTAATGATCAGTGGTTCAGTGCTTTTGGTAAGGACAATTACTCAATCTTAATGGGTACACCAAGTACTTTTGCCTTTGGCACACCTGGAACGCCAGGAGCAATTATCAACATGGGTCAACTGGCAGTAGCTCCAGAACAGAGTTTAACCTTACTAGGTGGCACGGTAATTAGCGTCGGTAATCTGGAAGCACCAGCAGGAAGCGTTACTGTGACCACTGTACCAGGGAAAAGTTTGGTTAATATTAGCCTGGCAGGACACCTGCTTAGTCTGGAAGTTCAGCCTCCTCAGACTACTTTGACTCCTCTGTCTTTGCCTCAGCTTTTGACCGGAAGTAGCACAGAGCATGCTACGGCAGTCAGTCTAAATTCAGATGGTAGCGTGCAACTGACGGGTTCGGGTTTTTCTGTGGAGTCCGGTGATCTAATAGCGAAGAATGTCAAAGCGCAAACGGCTAGCCTGAGTGCATTCCATAATCTGACTTTAGTAGAGAGCCAGCTAAGTACAACCGGAGACTTAAACCTGCTAGCGCAGCAGGGGATTTTGGTCAGAGATAGTACAGAGGCTCCTTTTCTGGCTCAGGCAGGAGGTAATCTTTATCTCCAGGGCAATCATCACCTTGATATCCAAGCGCTCAACTATTCCCGAACACCTTTTCAAAGTGGGGGTAAGTTAAGTTTAGTCAGCGATGGTGATGTCTCTTTGGATGCTCATTTTGCTAGTGGCGGTGGTTTCTCGCTGCTTAATTTATCAAATGCTCCCACCAACTTTGCTAGCCTTTATGACCCGATTATCAGCGCTAAGGGAAATGTTGAGTTTGGCGATTACACTGGTGTTGCCCTTAAGGTCGAGGCTACAGGTAGTATTCAAGGAGGGAATATTAACATTATTGGATCAGACACTGACACCTCTATTCCTGCTACAGATCCCCACTTTCAGGAGTTAACAGAAAGCCGAAGTCTGATTTTACAAGCAGGGAAAAATACACTGGATAATCCTGTTAATGTTCCTCAATTTGGTGTAGGAGGAGATTTTACTACAACCGTTGCACCCTCTGTACCTGCCAGTATTGTTACGGGAAATATTGACGTGAGTTCTGCTGCTGCTGGTATCGATCCCATAACCTCTAGTAATGCTGGTTCTGTAATTTTGGAAGCGACCGGGAACATTACTACTGGCAGCATAATTACTACAGATGTGGGTAGTGCTAATTCTGGTTCTGTAAACTTGTACACCACAGCAGGCAACATCTCTACTGGTACTATCAATACTAGCGAGTCTAGCGATGGCAATGCTGGTGATGTAACCTTGTCAGCTCCAGGTACTCTTACCGTTAATGGCGATATCATCACGACGGATCGAGGCCTTGGTGATGCTGGTGATGTAACTTTTTCAGCTCCTTTGGAGAGCGGTAGCAACCAAACCACAATAGATACTAGGGATTTTGGACCAGGTGATGACAGCCTCAACGATGGCATAGTTACTGACACTCCGGAGCCACCACCTTCAGAAACTCCAGAAATACTACCTCCGAGTGTTCCTGAATCATCGCCTCTGAAAGCTCCAGTACTGCCACCGCTTTCAGAAACTCCAGAAACACCGCCTCTAGAGAACCCAGAGCTGCCAACTTCAGAAACTCCAGAAACACCGCTTCCAGAGAACCCAGAGCTGCCAACTTCAGAAACTCCAGAAACACCGCCTCTAGAGAACCCAGAGCTCCCAATCTCAGAAACTCCAGAAACACCGCCTCTAGAGAACCCAGAGCTCCCAACTTCAGAAACTCCAGAAACACTATCCTTAGAAGCTCCCAAACCGCCACTTTCTGAAATTCCTGATACTTCTTATCCTGAAAACCCAGAAATTAGCAACCTACTGATACAACAGCCCCGATTACTGCTAACACCGGTCGATCAACAGCCGATTGAGACCGCTGACTATACAAGGGTGCCAGTTTTAGCTGGCAGTGACCCAGTATATTTCCTGGAAGAAGCCTTTACCAAGGAATTCGAGAATCATTTCCAGCGACCATTCAAGGCAAAAATCAATACTTACAATGATGTCCGTAATTGGATTAGGCAACTTGATCAGGCTACAGGGATTAAGACAGGAGTAATTTATGCCAGTTTTACGCCGATGTCTGCTGGAGTTGCAGAAACTGAATGTGATCAAGCATCACCGCCATCATCGCCTTCCACAGAGAGAGATCTACGCTTTGGTTGGCGACGCTCTGAGATGCCAACGCAACAGGAAGGCTGTTCAACTCAAAACAGCGAGCAGCTAGAACTGGTAATGGTTACAGCCCAAGGAGAGCCGATGCGCTGGCGAGTTACTGGGGCTAGTCGTGACACAGTTTTAGCAACAATTCAAGAATTTCAGCAGGCATTAACCAATCCCCGGAAAACTAACGCGACTAACTATCTGAGCTGGGCAAAACAACTTTACCAGTGGCTTGTGGCACCATTGGCAACGAGTTTAGAGTCCTATGAAATTCAGAGTCTGGTTTTTTCCATGGATGAAGGTCTGCGTTCTCTACCAGTGGCGGCTCTCCATGATGGGCAAAAATTTCTGGTGGAGAGGTATAGCGTTAGCCTAGTGCCTAGTTTGAGCCTGACTAATTCTCGTTATCGAGATTTAAGGCCACTCCAGGTTCTGGCTATGGGTATGTCGGAATTTACAGATCAAGCTCCTTTGCCAGGAGTGCAGACAGAATTAGATCTAATTACTGAGAAAGTTTGGCACGGTCAATCTTTCCTCAACGAGAAATTCACACTGAAAAATTTTCAGGATCAGCGCCATCAAGGCAGATTTGGTATTGTTCACCTAGCAACCCATGCAGAGTTCCAGCCTGGAAATCCCCATAATTCCTACATTCAGTTATGGGATCGCAAGCTACGGCTTGATGAGTTCAACGAGCTACAACTGTCTGACCCACCAGTGGAGTTGTTGGTACTAAGTGCTTGTAGAACTGCTCTGGGAGATCGGGAAGCCGAGTTAGGTTTTGCTGGTTCGGCATTACTGGCGGGGGTGGACTCTACTCTCGCAACGCTGTGGCATGTTAGTGATCAAGGTGCTTTGGGTCTAACGACGGAGTTTTACTCTCAGTTGAGTCAGGGAGCCAGCAAAGTCGAGGCCTTGCGACAAGCACAGTTAGCGATGATCAAAGGTCTAGTACGCATCGAAAATAATCATCTATATAGCTCTACTAAGAGTGTTTGGTTACCACCAGAATTTTCAACATCTGTCAACCAAAGCTTATCTCATCCCTACTACTGGGCGGCTTTTACCCTAATTGGTGAGCCTTTTTAAATATTATTGAAAACCTTAAAATTGCCTTTTGCCTTAACATTTTTAGTTTTCATATTTTTCGTAAGCTGCGACAATTTGCTGAACCAGGGGATTGCGGACAACATCCTGGGCAGTCAGTTCGCAGAAAGCGACGCCATCAATATTGCCCAGGATTTTTTTTGCTACTGCCAATCCTGATTGTTGGTTTGCTGGTAAATCGGTTTGGGTAACATCGCCAGTTACTACCATACGAGAGCGGAAACCTAGGCGAGTTAACACCATCTTCATTTGTGCTGGTGTTGTGTTCTGAGCCTCATCGACGATGACAAAGGCATTACTTAGGGTACGCCCTCTCATGTAAGCCAAAGGAGCAACTTCAATAACGCCTCTTTCCATCAAACTGGGAATTTTCTCGGCATCAATCAGTTCATAAAGAGCGTCGTAGAGGGGGCGCAAGAAGGGATTGACTTTCTGTTGTAAGTCTCCTGGTAAAAAGCCTAGCTTTTCACCAGCTTCGACAGCTGGTCGTGTCAGAATTAGTCTTTCATACTGAGAATTCAGTAGAGCTTGGGCTGCTATGACTACTGCTAGGAAGGTTTTGCCACTGCCTGCTGGGCCAATGCAAAAGGTCAAGTCTTTGTTGAGGATGGCTTGAACATACTGTCGTTGCCGGAAAGTTTTGGCTCGAATTACCTCACCGCGACGAGTACGGGCAAGAATGTCCTGTTGTAAATCTTGGAGTTTATCGAGTTGCCGAGTATCTAGGGCATGGAAGGCGGTAAGAATATCCACTTCCGTGACATTTTTGCCTTCTTCCCAGAAGGGTTTCAGGGATTGCACCAAGGCATAAGCCCGTTCAACTTTCTTTTCTGTGCCGGATATCAACAGTTCCTGCCCTCGCAGCACCAAGACAGCACCAGTTCGTTGCGATAGGGTTTGGATGTTCTTTTCTCGGTCACCGGCTAAAGCGATCGCACTTTCTTGACTCGGCAGTTGAATTGTCTTCGTACTTTCTGTTTTTGATACTTCGTTCATGCCAACTGTGGCTTTAGAAGTTGAAAGTTGAAAGTAATCTCAAGTATGAAGTTCAATGGACCAAACGGTCAACAGGCAATAGAAAGAGTTTTTACTCAACTGTGAGTGAGGTGGTTGCTAATCACCCTCTTTTTTATACCCTTGAGAGTTGAGTCTTCATGCTTGAGCTTTCAACCTTCTAACCTTCAACTCTTTTACTCAGAGCGGAATTTGGGAGCTGCTTTTTTCGCAGACGGTCGTGTCGGCGCTCCTCTTTTTATTTTTACGCGGTCGCTACCAGAGGAGCTCTCTCGGCGGGAGGTTACAGTGTCACTATCATAGATATCCAGATTAGCAGATTGACCCGCTGCTTGGGCAATTGCTTGAATTAACGTCCGAATAGCTTGAATGTTGCGACCACCCCTACCGAATACTCGCCCCTTATCTGCTCCTTCAAATGCCAAGCGAATCCAGACTCGCCCATTGGTATTTAAGCGCTCGCAATCTACACTCAAGGAACTCGGCGACTCTAAGAATGGCTCTATCAAAAACCTTACGAGACCAACATAATCAGGGTTGGCATGTTGAGTTGAGGCAGAACTAATCTCAGGCACTGACTTGTTCAAAGACATTGGCTTTTCGCAAAATGCTGCGCACTGTTTCTGTCGGCTGAGCTCCATCTTTGAGGCGCTTGACAATTGCCGGAACGTTCAGCCTTGTTTCATCAGTTCTGGGATTGTAAAAGCCCAGTTCTTCTAGGGGACGACCATCGCGGCGGTCACTACTATTCATCGCCACGATTCGGTAACTAACTTCGCGCTTTTTGCCGTATCGTTTTAGTCTCAGTTTGATCATTTTTGCTAATAATTCTCCTGTTTGATTCTAAGCGATCATCGAGGCTGGAAGATTAGTCGAGTGGAAATTTTAACCTATAAGTCTTTCCCACCGGGTGTATCCAACTTTAAACCTTTACAACTGACCAAATCCCTTCTTCTTCTTTTCCTTTTTCTTTTTCTTTTGAGAATTGCTACCCCGCCAACCAGGCATTGAAGGACGATTGCCGCCCATACCGCCCATACCACCCATACCGCCCATACCACCCATACCACCCATACCGCCCATTCCCGGCATCTGGCCTTGACCCATTTGCTGCATGAGCGATCGCATTTTGGTAAACTCACTCACTAGGCTGCTAACATCTCTGTCGGTATAACCAGAACCACTGGCAATCCGGCGTCGGCGGCTAGGAGAACTGGCTAGCAAATCAGGGTTACGGCGTTCTTCAGAGGTCATGGAGTTAATCATGGCTTCTGATTGCTTGAGTTTATCTTCTCCCTTTGCCAGTTGGTCAGAACTCAGCTTGCCCATCCCTGGAACCAACTTCATTAAGCCGCCGAGAGAACCCATGTTCTTCAACAACCGCATCTGTTTTAAGAAATCGCTGAAGTCATACTTTGCCGAGAGCATTTTCTCTTGTAGCTTCTCAGCATCTGCCAAGTCAACCTGCTCAGTAATTTTCTCGACTAGGGTGATCGTATCTCCCATGCCGAGAATTCTCGATGCCATCCGTTCAGGATAAAACGGTTGCAACGCTTCAACTTTCTCACCGACACCAACAAATTTAATCGGCTGACCAGAAATCCGCCTTACCGAAAGGGCTGCACCACCGCGACTGTCTCCATCTAGCTTGGTGAGAATTGCTCCGGTAATGCCAATTTGTTCGTGGAAGGTGCGGGTGAGAGTTGCCGCCTCTTGACCCGTCATGGCGTCTACAACCAAGAGGGTTTCGTGAGGTTTCACGGTTTCTTTGATGCGGGCGAGTTCCCCCATCATTTCTTGGTCTATTTGTAGTCTGCCTGCGGTGTCGATAATTACTGTATCGACGCCCAGTTCCTCAGCTCTAGCGACACCTTGGCGGGCAATCTCTACCGGGTTGGCATCCTTACCCAGTTCAAATACTGGGATGTCAATTTGTTGACCTAGAGTAATTAACTGGTCAATTGCTGCTGGTCGGTAAACGTCTGTAGCGACCATCAGGCAAGTAAGTTCTTGCTTGCGCAACTGTAAAGCTAGCTTGGCAGTTGCGGTGGTTTTACCAGTACCTTGTAAACCAGCCATCAGTATAACTGTCGGCGCGGTGTCGGCTTTGGCTAGGGGAACATTGGTTTCCCCCATGACCTGCACTAGCTCATCGTAGACAATTTTGATGAACTGTTGGTCAGGACGGACGCCGGAAACTACCTCAGCACCCTGGGCCTTGGCTTCTACTTCGGCGACAAAATCTTTGACAACTTGGAGGTTAACATCTGCTGATAAGAGGGCGCGGCGTACTTCTTTGAGGGCATCTTGTATGTTGCTCTGAGAAATTTTGTCCTGGCCTCGCAGTTTTTTCCAGGCGTCTTCTAAGCGTTCGGCTAGGGCATCAAACATATGTCAATTTTTTTAGTTGATTTTTAATGTACTCCCAAGGTGTCTGTTTGCCAGACTTCTTACACAATAACGTTTTAGTAAACCTTGATTATAACCGAGGCAGGATACAGCAAAGTAGGGACTAGGCTAGGAAATACTGATTCAAGTGTCAATTGACAATTAAACAACTTCCAATTGACACTTTACTTGATTAGCCTCAGCAAGAAGGATTCAGCGGTAAACAGCGATCGCTTTTGCCCGGTCATTCCTGAGAATACCGGGGCTTAATTGTGTTTATAGCCGTTGATAAAATTCCAAACTAGGGAATTACTCAATAGGAGATAACTCCCCAAAAAAACCGCTATCTCTCTATTTACCAGATTAGTTTAGGCAAAAGGTCTATTGAACTATTTTCTTGGGAAGCAAAAAAAACACCCTAAAAGATTAGATCTGTTGACTATCGCTAACCACGGACTTCTCAATAATGCCTCCACCCAACAGCAGATCACCGTTGTAAAAAACAGCCGCTTGTCCTGGAGTAATACTGAACTGTGGTTCATCAAAAACCAGCTTCAGGCGATCGCCTGTAAGTGGAATCACTGTCACAGGGACAGCAGGTGAGCGGTAGCGGACTTGCACTGAGGCTTTAATGGGATTAGTGGGTACTGGAATCGACACCCAATTGACTCGCCCAACCTGACATTCTGATTGATTAGCACTGTGGCGATCGCCAACAATTACGCGGTTACGTACTGGATCTAAGGCGATTACGTACAGGGGTTGAGCAGCGGCAATACCGATTCCCCGACGCTGTCCAATAGTGTAATGGTGAATCCCACTATGTTGACCTAATACTTTGCCCTCAGAGTCAACGATGTCGCCTTGAGTTGGAGAAATGTACTTGTCCAGAAATGTCTGCATTGAGCCGTGAGACTCGACTAAGCACAAGTCTTGACTTTCTGGCTTATCGGCAGTCTTGAGTTGGTACTCAGTAGCAATGCGCCGAGTTTCTGTCTTCTTGACTTCTCCCAACGGAAATACTGAGGCTGCTAGGAGATCCTGAGTCAAGTCATAAAGGAAGTAAGACTGGTCTTTTGTTAAGTCTAGGGCTCTGAGCAACTGATAGCGATCGCTCTCGGCATCATACCTGATACGTGCGTAATGACCAGTGGCAATCTTGTCAATGCCCAGCTTTTCTTGGGCATAGTTGAGCATCGGGCCGAATTTCACGGCTTTATTGCACTGAGAGCAAGGTAGAGGGGTAATTCCGGCTTGGTAGCCAGACACTAAATAATCGATAATATTTTGCTCAAAGACATCACGACTATCGACAATATGATGGGGAATACCCAGTTGTTCACAAATAAACGCAGCATCGACCATCCCCTCAGAACAACATTGACCTTTCCCTTTCATTAACCAAAGGGTTAGACCAACTACTTGATATCCTTGACGATGCAGGGTGGCGGCAGCGACGGAACTGTCAACCCCGCCAGAGAGGCCGACGACAACTTTGTTCATGGAATCACACGGAACATTTTTTGACACACAACATAATCTAGGCTAACAGTTCACCAAAATTCTGTTCAACAAAAGTTAGTAAAAGCTTTAACTCTCAACCCCTGCTTACCTGTCTTGGTTGAGAGAATTTATTCTTGTTGAATTTTCCGATAGTCTTTTAATAGGGAAAAATGTCACGACACCCATCAGCTCCAGTTAATTGGGGAAGCTTGCTTAATGACAAAATTTAGCCTACTCAGACTTCCGAAAAAGCCAGTTAAGGCGGCTGCTTGGATATTTTTACTCTTGCTTGAGAGTTGGGTGATACCTCCTCTTGCCCCGGCCAATGCTCAAAGTACGCCGGAAGAAAGGATATTTGGGGATGATTTGCCGCCGCCATTGCCCTCATCTGTCCCAACAATCGATTCTCCACCTTCGTCTTTGCCCTCAAATTTACCAAGGGAAGCCCCCCCAGAGCGTGAGTTGAATTTCCAGGCTCCAGAACCACTAAACTCACAAGGTAATCCTGACTCTTCCTCCTATTTCGTGATCATTCCTGGAGAACCAACTCAATTGTCGGATATTGCGGCTCAGATTTCTCAGCTTGGCTTCGGGCAAAACGCAGTGCAACAAAGAGCAGGATCAAGAGGAGCGCACGTTGCAGTTGGTCCCTTTGACAAACGTCAAGAGGCAGACTACTGGAGTAGCTATTTACAGTCTATGGGTATGGATGCGCGAGTTCATTTTGGTAGATAGGTGGTGAAGTGATAAGGGGAGAAAAGCGGATTTGTGCGTTGACTGGGTAGCCTCACTCCCACCTTGATCAAAAACCTATCAATTACTGGAGGGAAGCAATCGTGAGACAACCTCAAAATCGGCAAGAAGAAATAGAGAAAGTCGTGGTAAACGCCCAGCAAATGCGCGAGATTGAAGGGCGCATCTTTGAGGCAGGAATGCCAGTAGCGGCTTTGATGGAAAAGGTGGCTGGGTTGATTGCTCAGCGAATTCAAGAGTTTTACCCCCCGGATCAACAGCACCGAGTTGGTGTGTTAGTTGGGCCTGGTCATAATGGTGGTGATGCTTTAGTGGTAGCCCGTGAATTGCACCTGCAAGGCTACGATGTAGTGATTTACCGTCCCATTGCCAAGCTCAAGGAACTAACTTCGCAGCATGCTCAGTATGCGGATAGTTTGGGGATTCCTTTTTACGAGCAGATTCAACCTTTACATCAATGTGATTTGATTATTGATGGCCTGTTTGGCTTTGGGCAAACGCGATCCCTTGAAGGTGAGATTGCTCAGGCAGTTGAGCTATTAAATCAATGGTCACAGCCTGTGGTTAGTATTGACCTGCCTTCTGGTATCCACACTGATACTGGTGAAGTGTTAGGTACTGCTATCCGTGCCAGCAAAACCTTTTGTTTGGGGTTATGGAAACTGGCGTTTTTGCAAGACCAGGCTTTGGAGTATCTTGGTGAGGCGGAACTAATTGATTTTGGTATCCCCCCGATGGATGTCTGGGCAATTCTGGGTCAACCAGCGGGGATGCAACGCCTGACAGCCGCAGTGGCACGAGATTATTTGCCTTTACCAAGGAAACAGACGACTTATAAGTACAAAGAAGGGCATTTACTGCTGATTTGTGGCTCAGAGCGCTATTCTGGTGGGGCGATTTTGACGGGCTTGGGAGCACGGGCTAGTGGCGTGGGGATGCTCTCAATTGCTGTACCGGAGTCTTTGAAACCTTTACTGGTTAGTCATTTGCCGGAGGCACTGATCATTGGTTGCCCAGAGACAGACTCAGGTGCGATCGCGCATTTGCCAGAAGCAGTGGACTTGAGTGATTATAATGCGATCGCCTGTGGCCCTGGTTTGACGCTTGAGGCAAAATCACTGGTGCAAGAAGTATTAGCAGTTGCTTCTCCTTTAGTGTTAGATGCTGATGGTTTGAATAGCCTTGCCGAGATGAGAACCGTGCCTACTTTATTAAGGCGTCAGGCTCCTACAATTTTAACTCCTCATATTGGTGAGTTTAAGCGATTATTTCCTGATTCAGCGCAGTTACTGCCGGATAGAGTTAGTGCAGTGCGTAAAGCCTCACAGCTTAGTAAAAGTATCGTGTTATTGAAGGGAGCGAGAACGGCGATCGCAGATTCAGGAGGCTCTCTCTGGCTGATTCCTGAAAGTACACCTGCTCTGGCTCGTGGTGGCAGTGGTGATGTTCTCACGGGACTAATCGGGGGTCTAGTGGCGTATCCCGCCTTGAGGGAACAGCCTTTGGCAGCAACGGTAGCAGTGGCTGCTTGGTGGCATGCTCAAGGTGGGATTTGGGCTGCTCAGGAGCGGACTGAGTTAGGGGTAGATGCCTTTACTTTGTCTGAATACTTAATACCTGTAGTACACTCTCTCCAGTCCTACTCAATAGTGGGAAATCAACAAGCTCTGTAGTTATTTCACTGCTGTTCTACAGATTGATTATTTGGTCACAATTGATGAAGAATAGATGCTGAAAATAAATAAGCAATTAAGAAAAATAATCTTATTTATCTTACTATTTTGTGTGAGCAGCTTACTTATTGCCTCCCTGCGACAGAAGTTTGCTCCCAGTTTTTATATCCAGGGACGCCATCTTTATGCCAAGGATGGAGAAAAAGTAGTCCTACGCGGCGTCAATAGGATGGCTGTATGGGTAGAACCAACAGGGGAATTCAGTCTACCTCAAATTGAGAAAACTGGTGCAAACGCTGTCAGAATTATGTGGATGTTGGCAAAACCGGCAGCAGAATTTGAGGCAATTATCAAGAATACTGTTAAATTGGGAATGATTCCGATAATTGAAATTCATGATGCTACTGGTAACTGGAGCAAACTACCAGCAGTAGTAGATTACTGGATTGATCCTGCCACAGTAGAAGTAATCAAGCGTCATCAAGACTATTTGCTGGTTAATATTGCCAATGAAGCTGGAAATTATCAAATTTCAGATGATCAATTTAAACAAGGATATAAGTCTGCTGTTTCTAGGATGAGGGCAGCAGGTATACACGTACCTCTGATTATTGATGCCTCTGGCTGGGGCAGAAATATAGAGCAGTTATTGAATACGGGACTATGGTTACAAGAGCAAGATCCTGATCATAACCTGATGTTTTCCGTTCACTGGTGGCACAGCGATAATGATCAAGAAAGAATTACCCAGGCACTTGAGCAGTCTGTGGAGTTAAATCTTCCTTTAATGGTGGGTGAATTTGCTCATAAGGAAGTTGGTTGTAAGGGAACTATCGCTTATCAACACTTGATCAAAGAGTGTCAACGTTTGGCAATAGGATGGCTAGCTTGGTCATGGGGAGGTAAGCCAGGTAATGCTGATTGCCACGAAATGGACATGACACCAAGCGGACTTTTTGCAGATTTACAAAACTGGGGTAAAGAGGTTGCCGTAACTGATGAAAATAGCATCAAAAACACTTCGGTTAGACCTCAGTTTATTCGTCAAGCTAGTAATAGCTTAAAAGCAAAGCCCAAAATGTTATTTAGTAGATAAAATAGCTCAATTATTTTTATTTGTCGAATAAATATTTTAGTGATTATAAGTAAAACTTTTTTCTGTGCGTGTAAAATTATAAGTTTTTAATAAAGTTATGAAAAGCACAAATGAATCCTTCCTTATTTGGCAATTATTTTTATTTAAAAAATTTATGGACATCACTAAATTTATAAGTTAGGCTAGGCGTGTTTGCCGTTTTTATATATTTTTGATTCATTTATTTTTTGCTTGCATATTTAAACAAACTCGTAAAAACTTTACAGATATTTCATGAACTATTAGCAAAGAAAGTCTACAATTCAAAATAATGGTTAAGTAGTAAAGGAAACTATCATGCGGCTACCAGATTTTTTAATTATCGGTTCTTCCAAGGCAGGAACAACAACTATTTACCATTATTTATGTAAGCATCCACAAGTTTACATGAGTGACCCCAAAGAGCCGGAATATTTTGCTTCTGAAAAAGATGAAAACTACGCTAAAGGAATAGATTGGTACGCTTCACATTTTAGTAAAGCTGAACCACATCAAGTCTGCGGTGAAGCATCAGGAAGATATACGCATTGGCCAAAGTTTTCCGCAGCTTCCGAGCGAATTGCAGCAGCGCTTCCTCAGGTAAAGCTAATCTATATTATGCGGAATCCAGTAGACCGAGCCTATTCTCATTACGCGCAAGATATCAAATATGCTCAAAACTTACTGGGTAAATTCGAAGTAACTGAAACCTTTGAAGAAAATATTAAACAGGATAGCTATTATTTAGATTGCAGCAATTACATGCAGCAAATTGAACAGTATCTGCGATTCTTTCCCAAGGAATCATTCCTATTTTTGCTGATGGAAGATTTAATCCAGCAACCAGCAGATATTTTGCACAAAATGTGTAATTTTCTTGGCATCGATAGTGGAGTTGATTTAGTTGGAGAAAAAGAGATTAAAGCTAACGAGGGGCGTCACCATAATGAGTGGTTCTTGCGCTCACGAATTACAGATCCCCTCAAGAAAATTCCGGGAGTTGCCCAGGTAGCCGCCTTGTTACCCCAAGAAGCGCGAGACCAAGCTTACCATTTATTAACAAACTTGCCCTATAAGCAGTCGATGGAAGAAAAATATATACCTCAGCCAATGCTTCCAGAAACTCGTCAGATGCTATTGGAAAAGTTTCGTGAACCTAATCAGAAACTGGCTGAATTTTTGAATCGTGATCTATCTCATTGGGATACTCAATTAAAGTCTGCGATCACCTCTGGAACTGCCAGAAGTTAGGTTTACCTTCAATACTAACTATTGGCAGCTAAACTTGCAGTCAAGAAACACTGCATCAACTTCCTTGTCGGATTGGGCAGGCTACAAAGAAAGCATCAACATTGCCCCATGCTAATCGCATTACCGAAAACTGATCGCAGTAAAATCATTGACTGCATCCCTAATTACTCTCAATCATCTCTATTGTTCCAGCTTAATTCCCCTAATCGCATAATCCAACAACTCCATCGGATGCATCAGGGTAATCTCTTTTTCTTTTAACTGCAAATGCTTCTGAATTTGCAAAGAACAACCTGGATTAGATGAAGCAATTAAATCTGCACCAGTATTCAGCAGATTTTCTACCTTTTGCTGTCCCAACTCAGCAGCTACTTCTGGTTGCAGCATGTTGTAAACTCCAGCACTACCACAACATAAAGCCGCATCTATTGGTTCCTGTAACTTCACACCAGGAATTTGCCGCAACAACTGACGGGGTTGCACCGAAATTTTTTGCCCGTGCAATAAATGGCAAGCATCTTGATAAACTATTGCCAATGGTTCGTCAGTTAGTGGCGAAAGCTTTGCCGTCAAACCCACTTGTGCCAAAAATTCTTGAGCATCTTTTACCTTAGCGGCAAATTTTAGAGCTTTTTCTGCATACTCTGGATCGTTTGCCAAGATGTGTCCGTATTCCTTGAGAGTATGACCACAACCAGCCGCATTAATAATTACAGCATCGACATCTGTATCGGCAAAACTATCAATCATCTGCCGTGCCAAGGCTTGCGCTTGTTCAGTTTGTCCTTGGTGTTCCGGGAGTGCTGCACAACAGCCTTGAGTTTTGGGAATAACTACTTCACAGCCATTAGCAGTTAAAACACGCACCGTGGCTTCGTTTACAGGCGAGAAGAATAAGCGTTGCACGCAACCCAGAATTACACCCACACGGTAGCGTTGCTTCCCTTGGGCAGGTATAACATTTGGCAGATTGTCCCGAAAAGAGTCTAAGGTAATTTGTGGCAAAATTGAATCCATCGCCGCCAAGCGAGGAAATACTTTCTCTAGTAATTGAGTAGAACGCACCAACTTTTGCAACCCCGATTTCTGATAGAGATAGAGGGGAGCAAGTAAGGGACGTAAGCGTTCAGGATAGGGAAATAAATTAAAGATTAGACTTCTAACAATGCGATCCGGTAAATGGCGTGGTTGGTTCCGTTCAACTTGATGTCTTGTCGCCGAAATCAACTTGTCATACTGGACGCCAGACGGACAGGCACTCACACAGGCAAGACATCCTAGACAAGTATCAAAATGTTGAGTTGTTGCCTCAGCAAGGGCAGCTTCACCCTGGTTAATCGCATCCATCAAGTAAATACGACCCCTCGGAGAATCCATCTCTTTGCCAATCACCCGATAACTAGGACAGGTAGAGAGGCAAAAGCCACAATGAACACAAGTATCGATCAGTTCCTGCTGTGGTGGTTTGTCTAAATCAAAGCCAGAGATGAGAGTTTGAGGCGTTCCTTCAAGGGAAATATTCTGCGAAGATGCAGCTGAACTCTTACTAACAGAGTCAGGTGTTGGGAACTGAGGATTACTATTGGGAGATGCAGTCTGCATAGTCTAAAGTATTTTATCAACTTGGTGTTTAATTTCTTGGGCAGAAGACGGGAGCAAAAAGCTGTTGTAACCTGCAACCTTTAATCTTTCCACCTGCAACCTCTAAATCCCCTCCACAAATCGGCAGGGACTCAAAAGATTTTTTGGGTCAAACTGCTGTTTAATACGGCGCATCATATCCAGAGTATTGCCGGCGTAACCCCAGACATCTAACTGCTGCTTCAATGATATCGGTGCTTCTAACACCGTCAGGAAGCCACCATGAGATTGGCAGCGCTGCCGCAGTTCCCTAATTGTTTGAGAACCTACTGTTGCTGAGTTAAGCCGCAAGTTTCCTAGTCCACTCCCGGCATGAATTAACCCTAATGCATTAGCAGAAGTCAGGTTATCTAGTTCAGTTAGAATTGCGACAGCGGCAGTGGGTAATACCCCTATTTTGCAAGTAATTCGTTCCTGTAGAGAGTCTGTCCAAATTTGTTTTGGTAATGATTGCCATAGATTTGCTTCCTCTGCATCACCATAGAGAGTGCCTGTTAAACTTAGTTTCTGCCCAACTTCTAGTAACCGGGTAGACTGTTCCTTAACGCTCTTGTTGACACTTTGGAAACGCACCATCAAACCCATACCCTGTCCCCAACCTAATTGGGCAACCAACGAAGTTGATAGCAAATCTACCGCAGTGGGTGTCAAAGCAGAAGCCAATAAAGTTTTCGTCGCACTTGTCAACGCTTCTGCTTCACCTGTCAATAAAACTGTCCCCGATGTCTCCGGCAGAGGATAAACTCGTAAAGTTGCCTGGGTGATCATGCCCAATGTCCCGTAAGAGCCGGTGAATAACTTCATCAGGTCATAACCTGCAACATTTTTTACTACCCTTCCCCCAGCTTTGGCAATTTGCCCATCGCAGCGAACCAAGGAGATGCCTAATAGCAGATCTCGAACCCCACCATAACGCTGGCGCCAAGAACCACTGTCTGCTGTGGCAATGATACCGCCGACGGTGGCTTCTTGGGGATATGCTGGTTCTAAAGGAAGAAATTGACCAGTTTTTAAAAGAATCTCTTGTAAATCGGTGAATTTGACTCCGGCTTCCACAGTAACAGTCAAGTCACCAACAGCATGTTCAATGACACGGTTCAGGTGTTCGGTACTGACGACAATGTCAACTTCCTTGCCTAAACCCCCCCAACCTAGTTTAGTACCACGGCCACAGGGGAGAACAGTCCAGCCTTGGCTATGAGCGCAAGTTATTACACTAGACATTGTTTCTACAGTGCTAGGGAAAACAACAGCACTGGGAAAGTTACCTACGGGATTCACTTTTGCGATCCGCTCTTGCCAACCTGGCTGCGAGTTTTCCCCATCATTAATACCAGAGTTACCAACAATCAGTTGTAGTTCTTGCGCGATCGCTTTCATCAAAGGTTATATCTAAAATGAGGCTCTTCCAATAGCCTATACCTTTGATGGTAAATAATCCCATATCTATTTTCCCCAGAGGAGTATAGATATGGGACTATGAGTAAATATCCATCTAGGATTTTATTAAGGGAAAAAACGGGTTAACCCGAACCAAATTGGTCAACCCGTGAGCTTGGGAACGCTAGGGATACTACTTTTGCAGCACCAGCTTGACGTTAGCGTTTTGTAGACCGCGCTGCTTGACTTCTGTCAAGGTCTTGTTGACGGCATACTTCTGGTTGATCGAGTTGATCAGCTCGGTTTGGTTATGCTTTTTGGCAACGCCCCAGAGGTCAGCAATCAGGTCGAAAGAACCATCGCTATTGCGAGACCAACCTAGGTCATACTCACCTTCAAGAACGGCAACGATGTCTGAACGAACACGCTGACCATTGTAGCCACGAACGTCGGCTTCGGTCTTAACGGAGATGCCCAAGTCACTGAGAGAAGCCTTCAAGATTTCGGCGTCTGTGATTTTGGTACGGAGGGTGCTAAAGTGAGACATTTGGATTTCCTCAGTAGAGATAGAAAAGAAACGAAAACGTAGCGTTTTTAGGTGACTAGCCGCTAATAGTAAGCGCGGCTTTTTGTCAAACTGCTAGCAAGATGTTGCTAGCCTTTACTCCTGTTGGGAGCAGGAGAAAGCTTGTTAAAACTCCAGTCGCTGATACTCAGCAACAGAAGAGGCTGCAGGTCGCGCACGCTGCCTAGCCCAGTCCCTAAGGGCTGCAACCTGCTCGGTCATCGTCCTAGAAAGCGGCTGAGTTGACTTAATTGCCGCAATGATGTCGAGTTGAGTGAACTCCCGATCTTGAGCGAAAGCTTCGTACATCGCTGCAATTAGCGCTTGCTCAATTTCTGCCCCAGAGAAGCCATCTGAGACTTTCGCTAGTTGCTCAATATCGAAGCGATTGATATCTCGACGCCGCTTACTAAGATGTATTTTAAAGATTTGCTGCCGCTCTTCCGTGGTCGGCAAATCTACAAAGAATATCTCATCGAAACGACCTTTGCGGAGAAATTCCCCTGGCAAGCGTTCCACTCTGTTGGCTGTTGCCATGACAAATACTGGGGATGTTTTCTCTTGCATCCAGGTTAGGAAGGAACCGAATATACGGCTTGAGGTACCCCCATCAGAGTCGGAAGAGCCACCGCTGCCAGCGAAGGATTTATCTAGTTCATCGATGAATAGGATGACTGGCGAAATCGATTCTGCAGTTTTTAGGGCGTTGCGGAGGTTAGCTTCTGACCTACCCACCATTGAACCATCATACACCCTGCCCATGTCTAGGCGTAGTAGGGGCAGACCCCACAGTCGGGATGTTGTTTTAGCAATCAGAGACTTACCACACCCAGGTACACCGAGAATCAACATACCCTTCGGCTGGGGCAAACCGTATTCCCTTGCCCTTTCAGTAAAGGCATCGGAACGTTGTTTCAGCCAGCGCTTGAGTTCTTCCAAGCCTCCAACCGCATCCAGTGTCTCATCCTCTTCAATATAGTCTAAAATTCCGTTGCGGCGGATGAGTTGTTTCTTCTCTGAAAGTACAATATTAACTTCACCTTCGGTGAGACGCCCAGCTTTAACGTGAGCTTTGCGATAGACTTTTTCTGCCTCGTCTCTGGTCAAGCCCAAAGCAGACTTGAGTAGTTTTTCCCTAACTTCTGTACTGGTGCGACGAGACTTAGATAGTTCAAGCTGATGAGAGAGAACCTGATTGAGTTCAGTCAGGTCTGGCAAGGGGTAGTCGAGTACAACTACTTCTTTCTCCAGCTCGATTGGAACCTGCTGCACCGGAGACATTAAAATAATAGCTTTTTGTGTACCTTTGAAGCTAGCGATCGCATCCCGAAGCCATCGGGTCGTTGCTGGCGCATCAATAAATGGATGTAAGTCTTTAAAAATATAAATACCGGCTTCTTTCTGCTGAATAACCCATTGGATTGCCGCTTCAGGGGAAACAGTATTGTGTTGAGTTATCTGGCGTGATTGACCGTACTCAACAATTCCGTGGGTTACAGTCCAAACGAAAACACGTCTCTGTTGGGACTTCGTCTGAGCAATTATGGCGATCGCTTTTTCCGTCCGCTCTTCCTCAGAAGTCACGAGGTAAATAAGAGGGTACTGAGCTTGAATTAAAATACTGAGCTCTTCTTGCATAACTATCGACCTAACTAGAGAAAGCACAACCACTGCTCAAACCAGATCAAGAGAGCAACGTGGTCTACTCTTCTTGACTTAAGCAACATCAACAGGGAACTAACTCTTCTTCCCCATGAGAATTTGTACTAGAACTTACTTCTTCCCGTTCTCTCACCTTTTCCACCGGGAGCTCATCTATTGCACCGGGCTGGTTTTTCAGGGTGACCATTTCATCTTCTTTGATGACTAGAGGGCTACTACACTCTGGGCAAGCGTAGACCCGATGGCTACTCCCGTAGGCTGCTTCTACTTCGTCTACCACTTCTGGGTGCCGCATGTAGAAGACAATTGCCCTCTCAACCATTCCCGACATTGATTCAGAATCAACAGCCGCTCGGATTTTGAGCTGGCGATGGAGTTCCGGCGGGAGATACAACGTAACCTTTTGCTTGTCTTGCATATACTTTCAATCGTTTTACCCGGGTATGTATGTAAGATTATCGGTTTATTGAGATGCTGTCAAGACGCTTAGCCAGCATGACAGCATTATTATTACATTACTTTACATAAACTGATTAATTAACGGCAAGAGAATTGCTCAGCCAAGAATTTCCCAAAAGTCACATCCCCTGGGATATTTGATATTTGTAAAATAGGTTTGACCGCATTGCCTTTAACAACAGTCATGTCATCCGAAACCCCGCCATCTCTAAATTTGCCTAGGGAAATTACACCCTTACGGATCTTGATTGTCGAAGATGACCCGATGATGCAGCTAGGTCTAGAACAATCTTTAGCAGCGCAGCCAGAAATCACCATTGTGGGACAAGCCGAAGATGGCTACATGGGAGTCGAGGCCGCAAAAAAGTTAAGGCCCGACCTAGTAGTGATGGATATTGGTCTGCCACGTTTAGATGGTATTGCCGCCACCGAGCAAATTAAAGCAGCACTTCCCGATGTCAGAGTGGTGATGTTAACATCTCATACTACTGAGCAAGAAATAATTGCGGCCCTATCTAGTGGTGCAGATGCCTACTGTATTAAAGGGGCGGATGTAGAACGTTTACTTAAAGCGATCGCGGCTGCTGCCGAAGGCGCTACCTATCTTGACCCTCAAATTGGTCGTCAAGTGATCAAGCATCTCTCACCACCTTCTCCGGCGGCCAATGCCAATAATTTGTCGCAGAGGGAGATGGAAGTCTTAAAACTGATAGTCGAGGGCTATAGCAATCCAGAAATTGCTTCTGCTCTCTACCTAAGTGCTAATACAGTCAAGACTCATGTACGAGGGATTATGAACAAACTAGCGGTTGACGACCGAGTTCAGGCTGCCGTTGTCGCACTTCGCTCTGGTTGGGTTTGATCTAATTCTATCTTTGCTGAACTAAATATTCTTTCCAGGGCAGTCCATAGAATCTGATTTCTGATTAGGGATAATCCACACCGAATGAAACTGAATGGATAAAACTCATCGCACGCTCCCCAGGACACGCCTCGTCAACCAGGATAGACGCAGTGGAGTAAACATTCTCATCAAAGGTTCATCGTCCGGTTATTGGCGCGATCCTTACCATTTGCTGCTTACTCTTGAATGGTTTCCTTTCCTCGCCCTAATTGCGGTAAGTTATGTACTCACCAATGCCCTGTTTGCTCTTTTGTATCTGGCGGGAGGAGACTGTATTGAAAATGCCCGCCCTGGATCTTTAGCCGACACATTTTTCTTCAGCGTGCAGACAATGGCTTCCATCGGCTACGGTGCCATGTATCCTCGCACCGACTATGCGAACGTATTAGTTGCTATTGAAGCCTTGGCAGGTTTGACGGGTCTATCAATGGCAACGGGGCTAATGTTTGCCCGCTTCTCTCGTCCTACTGCCAGAGTACTCTTCTCTCAGGTAGCAGTTGTTGCTCCCTACAATGGTGTACCTACACTGATGTTCCGTGCCGCCAACGAGCGTCGTAACCAAATTCTTGAAGCCCAAATGGGTGTCAGCTTAGTGCGCAACGAAATCACGGCAGAAGGGTATTTCATGCGTCGGTTTTACGACCTCAAGTTAGTTCGTAGCCAAACATCTATCTTTTCATTAACCTGGACTGTAATGCACAAAATTGACGAGAGTAGTCCCTTGTGCGGGTTTACAGTGGAGTCGCTGGACGAGGCTGAGGCAGAGATTGTGGTTACTTTAACTGGTCTTGATGAAACAGTTTCACAGACCATTCATGCTCGTCACTCCTACATTGGTTCGGAGATTTTGTGGGGTAAAAGTTTTGTCGATATCTTATTAAGGGGGCGGGACGGGCGACGTGTAATTGATTACAGTCGTTTTCATGACGTCTTACCTGTAGAAATATCCAGAAACTAAATCTCGGCTGAGGCAGCAATCAATTTCATACTAAGTTGTGTTAATCCGAGGAAAACACCTGTTCTCTATTCCACTTAGATTTAACGGTAGTATGTCTGTTACTTCCTCCTGAGCTTGTACCTCCTATCTACCAAAGATACAAAGATAAAAAAAAGAAGGGACAGCAGATGCGCCCCTTCTACCTAATTAAGCATTCAGCAAATTTCTACTCTGGCTAAGCGATCGCTGCCATTTTGACATCACTATTAGCTAACACCTCTTGTAGTTCCTCTGCGTCCACAGTTTCCTTCTCAACAAGCATTTCTGCCAATTTGTCAAGAACATGTTTGTTACCTACCAAAACCTCTTTAGCGCGCTGGTAGGCTTGATCTACAAGCTTACGGACTTCTTCATCAATCGTGGCAGCCGTAGTGTCTGAGAAATCTCGGTCTGAGGCAATCTCCCGACCAAGAAACATGTTGCCATTCTGGCGTCCCAGAGCAACAGGGCCAAGACGTTCGCTCATGCCGAAGCGAGTTACCATCTGACGCGCTACACGGGTAACCTGTTGCAAGTCACCGGAGGCACCAGTAGTTACTTCTTCTTCGCCAAAAATAATTTCTTCAGCGAGCCGACCACCCAAAGCTACTGCCATTTGGTTTTGTAGGTAAGAGCGGGAATACAGGCCAGAATCCATTCGGTCTTCACTCGGCGTGAACCAGGTCAAGCCACCAGCACGACCACGAGGAATAATGCTAATCTTCTGCACTGGATCATAGTCAGGCATTAAAGCACCAACCAAAGCATGACCAGCTTCATGATAAGCAACCAGAGTCTTGCGCTTCTCGCTCATAACTCGGTCTTTCTTCTCTGGCCCTGCCAGTACGCGGTCAATGGCGTCGTTAATCTCATCCATTGAGATTTCTGTGAGGTTGCGACGTGCTGCCAAGATGGCGGCTTCATTGAGCAGGTTGGAAAGATCTGCACCAGTAAAACCTGGGGTACGACGGGCAATTTTCTCCAAGTCTACGTCCTTTGCCAGCGTCTTGCCGCGTGCATGGACGTTGAGAATCTCGAGACGCCCTGCGTAGTCAGGTCGATCTACCACCACCTGTCGGTCGAAACGACCAGGGCGCAGTAGCGCAGCGTCCAAAACGTCTGGGCGGTTTGTAGCAGCAATAATGATGATGCCTGTATTGCCCTCAAAGCCATCCATCTCGGTCAGTAACTGGTTGAGGGTTTGCTCCCGTTCATCGTTACCGCCGCCCAAGCCCGCACCGCGCTGACGCCCCACAGCATCTATTTCGTCGATAAATACGATGCAAGGAGCATTAGTTTTGGCTTGTTCAAACAGATCACGGACACGGGAAGCACCGACACCTACGAACATTTCCACAAACTCAGAACCTGAGATGGAGAAAAAGGGTACACCAGCTTCACCAGCTACTGCGCGAGCCAAGAGCGTTTTACCAGTTCCTGGAGGTCCAACTAAGAGTACACCTTTAGGAATTTTGGCACCAACAGCAGTAAAACGGTCCGCATTTTTGAGGAAGTCAACTACTTCGTTAAGTTCTAGTTTGGCTTGCTCAATACCAGCAACATCTCCAAAGGTTACCTGGGTTTGCGGCTCCATCTGCACTCTGGCTTTGGATTTACCAAAGTTCATGGCTTGAGAGCCAGGACCATTCTGAGCTCGCCGTAGCAAGAAAAATAATCCGACCAGGAGTAGCACTGGGAAAAAGAGGCTGCTGAGCGCTCTAAACCAGAAGTTTTCGTCCTTCTGGGGCAAAACTGAAATGTCTACACCATGCTCACTGAGAATGCTGATCAGTTGTGGGTCATTGGGAAGGTTAACCAAAACTTGGTTGCCATCTGGAGCAACGGCAATTGCTCTAGTGCGGTCAGCACTTAACTTAACCGTATCGATCTTATTAGCTTCAACTTCTTCAATGAGTTTGCTATATTTCCAGGTTTCCTGGGTTTGGCGGTTGCTGCCATCAAAAAACGCTGTTGCCAAGGCGATGACTACTATTGCTAGCAATGCATACAACCCAGCGTTTCTCCATTTTTTATTCACTAGGTGTTACCTCCTAATACTGAGGATGTGAAAATGTCCAATAGGCTTCTTGTATGAACTAATGTTAACCTTTATCAGAATTAATTGACATTCTATAGAAGAGATTGCCTTGAACAGTCTTCACTGAAGCCTTGATCTATCTGCTAGTCTAGCGCTTGTCCTTAGACTGACCCAAGTCTCTGAAACTAGACCTCGACTGGCTTCTTCCTTAAAAAAATAGCGATCGCTATTTTCCGTAGTGTAATACCTGATTTCTAAGGGGAGAGCACAGAGAGGACGCTTCTAGTGAGTCGGTAAAATTTCTGATGATTTACTAGGAGCATCCCCCTGACCATCGGAAACAAGGTAATAAATAACTTTAGTGCTTTGTACTGGTTATAGGGGTAAATTAAATTTACTTATCGGTGACTGGGAAGATTGATAATTTAAAAATATGATAAATTTTATACAAAATTTTTGATAAAGAATTTCATTAAGCTGGTAACTTGTTAACTAGTACTAACTTAAGATAAGTGTAACGGCATAGGAATCTAGAATGGGTAGCCTCTTGCAATCTGTGTTTCTTTGTTGAACAGTGTCTTACACCAAAATCGGCTGTAGGAAATTCACTGTAATATTTGCCAGGTGCTAGATAATTGGAAGCTTTAAGCAAAATAGTCTCCGATTATCTTCAATTGCTGAGGCAAAGGTGCCAAGCATGGGCTTAAGTTCCCTTTATCCAAATCAGGGTGATCAGTGAGTCTCAAGGGAAAACCAGAGGCTCGTCAAGGCTGCAACCAGAATCATCAGTAATGAGTAAGAACACTTTTAATCTAACTGCATCATCCCCTAATGATGACAGCCTCATCTTCTTAGGCAAATTTTTCATTAGCTGGGTGTTTCTGTGCATAATGGCTGACCTCAAGAGAGGTAGATTAATTCCTGGTATGGTCGCTTCTTTTGAGTCTACAAACATTGATCCGGCTTCAGTTTCTGTTGCCACCTGCCTCTTATTGATGGCGGATCTGACTACAGTAGAGATCGATTTTACTAAAGTAAAGGATGCATTTAAGGTTCCTAAACCAGTTATCCTCACCCTAGTTATGAAGTGGCTGAGTAACAGAAGTAGACAGTTAGCAAATCTGCATTATAAGGTTAGCGAGAATCCTCAAGGTATAGAAAACAAAAATATTGAAATCCAAGATCCGTTTTGCCTAACAATCGATTTGAGCATCTATGAGAACCTTCCCAACCCTGAGATTGGCATAGAAATGGTTGCCATTCCTGAGGGTACATTCATGATGGGTTCACCTAAAGATGAAGAACATCGTTCTTACCGGGAAAATCCGCAGCACTTGGTAAAAATTCAACCCTTCTTTATGGGTAAGTATCCCATCAGCCAAGCTCAATGGCGAGCTGTCGCAGCCCTACCCCAAGTTAGCTGTCCCCTAATGCCTGATCCATCTGCATTCAAAGGGGCTGATCGTCCTGTAGAGCAGGTTTCTTGGTATGAAGCAGTTGAGTTTTGTGCAAGGCTTTCTCGGAAAACTGGATGGGAATATCGACTGCCTAGCGAGGCAGAATGGGAATATGCCTGCCGTGCTGGCACGACAACAGCATTCAACTTTGGTAAAACTATTACCCCAGAATTGGCAAATCATCACAGTATAGAAAGTTATGGCTTCAGTTCTAATGGGAAGCAATGTGGTGCAACAACCCCGGTAGGAAGTTTTAAAATTGCCAACGCTTTCGGGTTATACGATATGCACGGCAACGTCTGGGAGTGGTGTTCTGATCCGTGGCACTCAAACTATCAAGGAGCGCCGTCAGATGGCACTATTTGGGAAAGCGCAGGAGATCAGCGGCGTCGGTTACTGCGGGGTGGATCTTGGCGCGTCTATCCTAAATACTGCCGTTCAGCCTTTCGCGTTAGTGACTATGCCAACACCAGGAATAGCCAATACGGTTTTCGGTTGGTGCTATCACCGCCTCTTGACTACCCTAATCTCAGCAAGAACTTATCTAACTGAATTTTAATTAACTTTTGGTTAGTCAAACGGCTCACCATATTCTTCGGGTAGTTGGCAAGATGGCATCTGTTGTGCTTGGTTGGACAACTATCAAGTGAAGCTCCCTCATCAATGATCGGAAATATTTCCGTCAAAAAATAAGTAGATACTAGAGCTTAGGTAGCAGTGCAGAGCAACCACGACAGATGCAGATTACGAGGATAAACATGGTTCAAAAACAAGTTAGCAATGGCATAGCGAATCCAGTTGTCGTGCCTTTTCAAAACCAAGTTAAAGCACCATTAACTAAAAATAAAATTACAGTTTTACAAATTAACTTAGGTAAGCGCTGTAACTTGGCTTGTGCTCACTGCCATGTAGAAGCTGGACCAAAACGGACAGAAGAACTTTCTCCAGAAATTTGTGGACAGCTAATAGAATTAATTCATCGATTCCCCCAAATTAGGACTGTTGACTTAACTGGGGGGGCACCAGAGATGAATTATGGATTTAAGCTTTTAGTAGAAGCGGCACATAAAACTGGTAAGCAAGTAATTGTCAGGTCAAATTTGACCATTTATTTTGAGCTGGGATTTGAGGATATCCCAGAATATTTCGCTAAGCATCAGGTTAAGGTTGTTGCCTCACTACCTTGCTATTTAGAAGACAATGTGGACAAAATGCGAGGTAAGGGCGTTTATGATGATTCAATTCGGGCAATTCAATGGCTCAATCAGCTAGGGTATGGGAGAAATCCTAATCTGATACTTGATTTAGTCTATAATCCACCACTGCCAGTAAGCAAAAATTTTTCGCTAACTCCCGATCAAGCGAAGTTAGAGAAGGACTATAAAAAGTTTCTCAAAGAACATTTTAATCTTGACTTTAATCAGTTATTTACAATCACCAACTTACCAGTTGGGAGAACCAAGTTTCATTTGCAAAGAACCAAACTACATCTTCCCTACCTGAAGTTTTTAGAGAGTAACTTCAACTCAGGAACCCTGGAGCATTTGATGTGTCTCAATGAACTCTCCATTGACTATCTTGGGAATGTCTATGATTGCGATTTCAACCAAATGGAAAGTATAGCAGCCCAGTCTGGTGCAGGAGAAAAGTTGACGGTTGGCAAGTTATTAGCTGCTGGAAGTTTGGACATCATTGAGGAGATTTCCACAGCCTCTTACTGCTATGGTTGTACCGCTGGTTGTGGTTCTAGTTGTGGCGGTGCCTTGATTTAAAGACCTCTCTGTGTCAAGTATCAGACTAAGACCACTTTACCTATTGCAACTACAACCATTGGGGTGGATTTCAGCCCGTTTCTACTGATAACTATTTCTAATAGTGCCATAAATGAGATTAGCACATCTTTGTTAAGTAACGGTTAAAATGTGACCGTTTACTCAAACAGGATTTTGCATGTGGTCATGTCTGTGTTTAGTCTGGCTGTAACTTCCCTAGGCAGAAGTAAAATTTGCCTAGGTTTTGCCGCTTGCCTCTGGCTGCAATCCTGCACCCAAACCCAGGAAGTAACAAAGTTACCAACTGATTCATTACAAGGCAAGCTAGTCTTAACGGGCTCTAGTACAGTGGCACCACTAGCCTCAGAAATTGGCAAGCGCTTTGAAGCTGAGCATCCTGATGCACGGGTGGATGTACAGACTGGAGGCTCATCTCGGGGCATTACTGATGCTCGTCAAGGAGTTGCTAACATTGGCATGGTTTCTCGCTCCCTCAAAGAAGAAGAAAAGGATCTCCAGGCTTTCACTATTGCTCGTGACGGCATTGGTATTATCTTGCACCAAGACAATCCGGTGCAGTCTTTAAGTGATCAACAAGTAGTCGATATCTACACAGGCAAAGTTGACAACTGGCAGAAAGTTGGGGGTAAGAACGCAACAATCACTGTAGTCAACAAAGCTGAGGGGCGCTCTACCTTAGAACTTTTTACCGATTACTTCAAACTCAAGAATAGTGATATTAAGGCTCAAGTAATTATTGGAGACAATGAACAAGGGATTAAAACAGTAGCAGGTAATCCTAACGCCATTGGTTATGTGTCAATTGGAACAGCGGAATACAGCCTTACGAATGGAGTTCCGATTAAGCTACTGCCAGTCAGTGGGATAGCAGCTACCACGGAAAATGTACAGAATGGCACTTTTCCCCTTTCCCGTCCCCTTAATTTGGTCACCAAAACCCAACCACAAGGGTTAGACGAAGAGTTTATTGATTTCGCGCAATCTCCACAGGTGGAAGATATTGTCAAAGAGCAACACTTTGTGCCACTCAAAAACTGACGCAATCCTGATCGGGATACTTCGCTGCTTCGCTCTAGTAGCGGGTGTCATCGTGATTTTGATTATGCTATTTCTGGTGGGGGAAGCGCTGCCAATTCTGCGACAAGTGGAACTACTGCGTTTCCTGAAAGATCCTTCCTGGAATCCCGCCGAGCAATTTTACAACTTTACCCCAATGCTTTGGGGCACCCTCTTAATCACAGTCGGTTCTGTAGTTATTGCCGCACCATTGGGAATTTGTTGTGCAGTTTTTTGTCAGTACTATGCTCCTCCAGTAATTGCCACAGTTTTCCGACGGCTGATTGAGTTATTGGCAGGGATTCCCTCTGTTGTCTATGGCTTTTGGGGTTTAGTCGTGCTTGTGCCCTTAATTGGACGCCTCCAGCCACCAGGAACCAGCTTATTAGCCGGAATTTCCATCCTCACAGTAATGATTTTGCCCACTATTGCCCTGACAGCAGATGCCAGTTTTGCCAAAGTGCCTGCCGACTATTTGCGGGGTGCAGCGGCACTGGGAATCTCGCGTTGGGCAACAGTGCGGGGTGTGGTTTTGCCTGCTGCCAAGTCAGGACTATTTACTGGCTTGATTTTAGCTACAGGACGTGCGATCGGTGAAACGATGGCAGTGCTGATGGTTTGTGGCAATGTCGTGCAGACGCCCAAAAGTTTCTTTGAGCCAATGCGGACGCTCACTGCCAATATTGCCTTAGAAATGGCTTATGCCACAGGAAATCATCGCTCGGCGCTTTTCGTCAGTGGTTTGGTTCTGATGGCAATGATTGTGGCACTTGTCGCTGCAGCAGAAGTGGTGAGTAAGGGGCAAATTTATGAATGAACAGCCAGGAGTTAAATCTCAGGCGTCAGAATCTAGTTTCCTTTCATTTTTTCGGAGGGTTAAGCCCTCTGACAATCTTCCCTCCCTACTTCCCACTATTATTGTCTGGGCAGTCGCTCTTGCTGTAACCGCTGTCTTCCTCTGGATTTTGAGTGATATTATCCGGCACGGTGTGGGACAAATTTCTTGGGAATTTCTCACCAGCGAGCCAGCTAAAGCAGGACGCGAGGGGGGTATTGGGCCAATTATTGTCTCAACTGTTCTGATTTTGGGCGTGTGTCTGGCAGTTTCCCTGCCCATCGGAGTAGGTACGGCAGTACTATTGGCTGAGTTCACGGCTACTGAAAGTGCTTTTGGGCTGCTGGTGCGTCGCAGCTTGGATGTTTTGGCTGGGGTGCCATCGATTGTCTTTGGACTGTTTGGCAATGCCTTTTTCTCGAAGACACTGGGGTTAGGATTTTCTATTTTATCCGGTGGTTTGACCCTGGCTTGCATGGTGTTGCCGATTTTGATCCGCGCCACCGAAGAAGGATTTCGTGCTGTTCCGCCAGATTATCGACTGGGAGCATCAGCATTAGGAATCTCGCGCACAACTACACTCTGGCAATTGCTCTTACCAGCAGCTGCACCTGGATTATTGGTGGGATTGGTATTGGGAATAGGACGTGCGATCGCTGAGACGGCAGCTTTAATCTTTACTAGTGGCTACGTGGATCGGATGCCTGAGTCTTTACTCGATTCTGGGCGATCGCTCTCGATTCATATTTTCGATCTGTCAATGAATGTTGCTGGTGGGGATGCTAATGCTTACGCTTCTGCTTTAGTACTGCTAGTTTTGCTGTTGCTGATCAACGGCACAGCATCATGGATGACTCAGCATTGGTTACATCGGAGGATTACCTGATCGTGATTGAGCCTGAACCTCTAGAGACAATTGAGCAATCATCCCTTAATTGGCAATCGTCTGTGCCTTTAATTGAGACTAAGCAGCTAAGTTTGCATTACGGTAAGAAAGCCGCTTTTACAGACGTAAATTTGCCAATATATGGTGGTTGTATTACAGCACTGGTTGGTCCTTCGGGCTGCGGTAAGACGAGTTTCTTGAGTTGCCTCAATCGCTTGACCGATTTGATTCCTCGTACCGTTGTCTCAGGAAGTATCCGTCTGGGTTCGTTGGATGTACTTGATCCTCAGATTGATGCGATCGCACTGCGTCGCCGCGTCGGCATGATCTTCCAAAAACCCAATCCTTTCCCTTTTTCTATTTGGAAGAACCTATCATTTCCTTTACGGGAACATGGCATAAAAAATAGGGAAGAAATTGATCAGATGATCGAAACGACCCTACAGGATGTGGGATTGTGGGACGAAGTAAAGGATCGCCTCAATGTCCCTGCCCTCTCCCTCTCTGGTGGTCAAAAGCAGCGTTTGTGCATTGCCCGTGCTTTGATTTTAAAACCGGAAGTTCTCCTGTTAGATGAACCCTGTAGTGCTCTTGATCCCCTCTCCAGTGGTCTAGTCGAAGATCTCATTGCTAGTCTGCGAGGAAATTACACACTGTTGATTGTCACCCACAACCTTGCCCAAGCCCGACGCATTGCTGACTATGTTGCCCTATTTTGGGTTCAAAATGAAGTGGGACGATTGATTGAGCACGGTTCAGTACAGCAGATTTTTGAAACGCCCCAGGAGTCTTTAACTGCCGCTTATGTCAATGGTATCAGAGGGTGACTTACCGACATGTCTCTGGCGAGTAAGTGCAGGTTTCTCCAAGACTCTTTGTTAAAGACATTGACTGAGCTTTTAAGCCATAGGAACTTTGGATTACCAGCAATTCATCGTTTTTTTCTATAGGCTGCATTTCTGCATTTAATTGGGCTAAACCTATTCTTTAGATCACCAGAATCCGGTTCGCAATTCATCTTATCGCCTAACCGAAAGGGAGGTGACGAGATCAACTGAGATCGAAGTTAAATTTTTCCTTCTGGAAGCAATTGTGTCTTTAATAGCAATCTAGCAGCATCTTTGTCTACGGGTCGAGAGAAAAAGTATCCCTGTCCATATTGGCATTGCATCGCAATCAGTGGTGATATTTGCTCTGAGAGCTCAATTCCTTCTGCCACTACATCCATACTCAAGGCTCGGGCTAGCTTGACAATCGTCTGGATGATCTCTAAGTTCTCACCCAGTGAACCAATTCGGCTGACAAAGGAGCGGTCAATCTTGAGGGTGTTTACCGGAAAGTGTTGCAAACGAGACAAAGAAGAATAGCCAGTGCCGAAGTCATCAATACACAAATTAATCTTTCTTTCCTTGAGTTGCAGGAGCAAAGCCCTTACCAAATCTGGGTTTTCCATGACCTCACTTTCTGTAATCTCCAGCTTGAGACTGCTAGCCGCCAGTCTTGTTTCCTTGAGAATTTGGTCAATTTGCTCTAAGACATTCGGTTGAGTAAACTGTTTGCAAGAAAGATTGACGTTGATTGTCAAAGGTGGGCTGCCCCTAAATTCTTCTTGCCATGCCTTCATCTGGCTACAGGCTTCTCTGAGTGTCTGCCAGTCTATTAGAGTAATCAGTCCCGTTTCTTCTGCTGTAGGAATAAATTCGTTGGGAGATACCAAACCCCGATGAGGATGCTGCCAGCGTAACAATGCCTCAAAACCCTTAATTCTGCCACTAGCAAGGGAGACAATCGGTTGATAATATACCTGAAACTCTTGCCTTTCAACCGCTCGTCGCAAATCTGTCTCTAACTGCAATCTATCTACAATACGGCGATGCATAGTGCTATCGAACACTTCGTAGCAAGATTTGCCTTGCGCCTTGGCGCGATACATGGCAATACTAGCATTGCGCAGTAAGTCTTCTGGTTGCAAGAAGCCATCATCTCCTAATTGGTGATGATCACTGGTAGTACTAAAAGCGATGCCAATGCTGAGAGTCATGAACACTTCCGACTCTTCAAAGCGGAAAGGCAAATTCAGTGTTGTCTGAATCGCATCAGCTACACGATTGGCAGCGCTAAGATCTTGGATACCTTCTAAAAGAATAGCAAACTCGTCTCCCCCCAGACGTGCCAGTGTATCGGTAGAGCTTAGGCACCTCTGAAGCCGACTAGCAAAATGCTGTAGCAATTGGTCACCAACTTGGTTTCCTAAGCTATCGTTGACCAGCTTAAAGCGATTTAGATCTAGAAATAGCACAGCCAACAGATAAGGCGGATTTTGGGGATGGCTCCTCGAACTCTGTTTGACTCGTTGAACTGCTTGCTTTAAACGATCCATGAATAGAGCACGGTTAGCAAGTCCTGTAAGCTGGTCGTAAAAAGCATTGTAGATTAGTTGCTCCTCTGCCTGTTTGCGCTCGGTAATGTCAAAGGCGTAAATGCGAAAGCACTGGATTTCTGGCAGATAGTGCAGCACTTGTTCGTAATAAACTTTTCCGATTTTTACCTCCCTGCGCAGAGAGCCTTCCTGTTGCAATATCTTTGCCATCGATAAAACTCCTGCCAGAAACGGATGCTCGAAACCAGTTTCCTGTAGATTAGGTAATATCTGCATCGCTTCAGGATTAAGATACTTAACGTTACCCTCTAAATCTGTTTCAACCACAGGATTAGGGTTGAGTAAGGGAAAAGAGGCCAACCGAGCAGTCTCTTGCTCAGCAAATCTTCGCTCTGTAATGTCTCGTCCCACTGACTGAAACTCTAGGAGGTAGCTATTTTCTTCCCCTGTTTTGGTTAAAGCAAGCGAAGTTGGTTGCAGAGAATGAGAACCAGGATAATGAGCCGATTCTTCAAAAATTATCCTATCAGTCCACTGCTGCCAGCGAATATCTCCATTAGACATTATCAGACGATATTCTCTAGTGGCGACTGGGTTTTTCAGGCTCAAGTTGGCGATATGGTGTGGCAATTTATCGCGATATTCGGCAGGAATCAGGGTGAAGAAACTGTGACCAATTAGTTGATCACGAGTTTTGTTAAAGTAGCGACAATACGCGTTGTTAACAAATGTCAGAGTGCCATCGGACAAAAACCGACAAATTGGTTCTGTTTGCTCTTCAACAATGGCACAATATCGTTGTTTATTATGTTGCAAATCTTCTTTTAATTGCCTGTGTTGAGTAATATCAATCCCGGCATAACAAAACAAGTTAAGTCCGCCATTTTTTTTGAATACAGGCTGGCTACGCCACTCTACCAAAAGTTTTCGACCATCCTTAGTCAATACCCAACTTTGGTTGAGTATTGGCGATCTCGCTTCTTCCTCAGAAGCCTGATTTCGCATCTGGACGAAAGTACTAGAGAATTTTTTCCGGTCGGCTTCCCCAATGAAAGTTGATAGGTAATCGCTTTCTACAACCTCGTTGAAGGTGTAGCCTAGAGCGTCAAGAAATCCTTGATTCATCATAAGTGTTTTGCCGTCGGCAGCAACCACAGCAAAAAAAGCTGAGCTGGTTTCAATTAAAGTTTTGACTATGTCTCTTTCTTGGCGTAGCTGTTCCCAACTTTGTTGACGCTTTGTCAATAATTTTGATAGTCTCACTGCGGTAGCCATTAGTTTCATTAGTCGCTCATTAATTTTTAGCAATCGACCAATTAACAAAGTGAGTAAAATGGCAATCAAATAATAGAATAAGGAGACTATTGAATCCAAGTTAACTTGTAACCAAAACAATTCTGGTTTCATGAGATAGTAATGCTCTTTTAGCATATGTAATCCCTCAAAGAATCGACGTTCCAACAATTTGCAAATAAACGCTATTAGCAAGCTTTAGTAATTAACCTCACTACCATTGCTGGAACTGACGTCGATTTCTCAAAGCTTATGACGTCAATTTTCTGAAGGCTAATTATGTAGGATTATTACGGATCTGCTCTGAGGGTTTTAGCCATTGGCTTTTAGGAAAATTCAGCACAAAGCTAGAAAACTACCTAAAAGCATAACTTGTTCCGCTTGGTAAATGCGTAGCTGGAGATGCAACTCTCAAAGCATAGTGCCTACTTGCCTGTATTTCTAGATTGTCACACTGAGCTTAAAACCCATTAGCTAGAAACCCGATAAAATTACCCGAATTTATTAATTAGTCTCAAACACCCTAGCTTTGTGTAACCGATTAGTAGACTTACTCAGGCTTAAATGTCGCACCTGAAGCACATGTTTGACATTTTTATAAGCTCTATTTTACTTCAATTTGCTATATTTATGCATTACTACTTGCTGCTTAGTGTATCAGAAACTTTTTTGTAAATTTTAATGCCAAATGTTGAGTTTTGCTCAAAACAATTGACTTAACTCGATTACCGTAACCAATGAATTACAATAATTGCCAATATTACCAGCAATCTTCAGAAAAATTTGATAATAACAGCCTAGTTTGGTCTTTTTTTATCCCCTCGATTGATCAAAGTTGTCTCATTCCTTCATTTCCTAGCGGGACTTAAACGAAAATAAAGAGTTAATAAAGGTATAATTTAGGCATGGCAGCCATTTGACATTAGAGTGTAAGACAGGAAAGAGACAACCCCCGCCGCCATGCCTCCTTGCTTCGATAGATGGTGCAAACGCTTTGATGATGTCTGGAGACATCAAGCGCAAAAAAGGGAGTTTAGGAACTATATTGGGGGATTATTAGGGGAAAGTGAAGGAAAAAACCTGTCTCAAATGGCGGATAACGCGGTGGGAGTGACTTACCACCGATTACATCATTTTTTAACGGAAGCCCCCTGGAATGCTCAACAGGTAAATGAGCGGCGTCTACTGGTGATGAATCAGTGTAGCCCAACCCGAATAAGTAGAGGATTCACGTTAATTGTAGATGACTCAGGACATAGGAAAAGTGGCAATTTCACGGCGGGAGTAGGACGACAGTACATTGGAGAAATCGGGAAGACAGACAACGGAATAGTAGTGGTAACAACTCATCTATATGATGGGAAAAAAAGCCTACCGTTAGATATAGAGTTATCTCAACACGCTAGTTCTTTAGCTGAAGGAAAAAAAGATATTGAATTCCAGAAAAAGCCGGAGTTAGGCTTAGCATTAATTGACCGCAGCATGAACAGAGGATATCGACCGGGTATCGTATTAATTGATGCTGGGTATGGAAATAACACAACGTTTTTGCTGGAACTGGAAAAAAGGAAACTCAAGTATATAGGAGGATTAGCCAAAAACCGTAAGGTGATAATTGAAATAGGGATAAGTCAACGAGAAGAGATTCGCCTAGATAAGTTAGCCGAATCCTTGTCGCCAAAAGATTTTACCCCTGTTCAAATCAATCTAGATAAACTGAAAACCGTTTGGGTGGCTCCTGTAGAAGTTGAACTCTCACAGCTTGAAGGAAAGAGAACAATTGCTATCGTCATGAATGCCTCAACCTTCGACCAAGCTAGTGATGTTGACTATTTTATTACCAATGTTGAATCAACAAAAGCCACAGCCGATTGGATAGTAACTACCTACTCTCAAAGAAATTGGGTAGAAGTTTTCTATCGGGAAGCCAAAGGCTGGTTGGGTTTATCTGAATATCAAGTCAGAGATTATAGAAGCCTGATAAGACATTTCATGCTTGTGTTTTGTGCCTATACATTTATTTTATGGCACACTTTAACCGGAGGATTAAGACGGCGTTGGGCATCGAAACCTTTAAACACCTTTACTGAAGCATTAGAGGCGTTTCGGACAGCGATGTCTTTCCGTTTTATGGAGTGGTTGAACCACAATCGGGACGTATTCTTTGCTCACAAAGCTGCTTTGGGCTTTGTTTGGGCTTGAAATCTGTCTAAGTCCCACTAGGCATCTTTAACAATAAATGGGCAATATTTAGGTTGTTTTCAAATCTTTATAGAGGGTATTGTTATTCTTTGAGATACATAGATACACGCTTAGCAACTATCTCTGGATAAGAGAAAAAGCATTATTTTTAATTACTCTAAAATTAGAAAATACCATAAGTCTTATCCAATAATTTTTCTTACAGTCATCGAAAAAACTAAACCCTAGCCGTAAAAGGTAGGGTTTAGTTTTTAGTGAAGCATGAAACCTAGATGGCGGATGACGAAATTGAGAGGGAAAATAGTTTACTACTTAACTTAGGCAAAATTCTGATGGTGTTACTTACTCAACCTTTAACGCAGACAACTTGTTTAAGCTGAGCCACAACCTCCACTAAGTCAGATTGATTACTCATTACTTGATCAATCGACTTGTAAGCACCTGGTATTTCGTCTAAAACGCCTCTATCCTTACGACACTCAATGCCCTGAGTTTGCTCAACTAAATCATCCAATGTGAACTGCTTCTTTGCCTTAGTGCGAGACATCAAACGACCAGCACCGTGGGAGCAGCTACAGTAGCTTTCATGATTACCCTTGCCCTTAACAATAAAAGACTTTGCCCCCATCGAACCAGGGATAATGCCATAGTCTTCTTCACGTGCCCTCACTGCACCTTTACGGGTAAGATAGACTTCTTCGCCGAAGTGTACTTCCTTCTCAGCATAGTTATGATGACAGTTCACTGATAGTAGAGGTTTAGTCTGCTTGCCACCGGTAAGATGCTTTTCTACAATTCGCTGGAAACGAGTCATCATAATCTCGCGGTTGCAACGAGCGTAATTCTGCGCCCACTGTAAATCGCGCCAGTAAGCCGCAAATTCCGATGTCCCAGCCACAAAGTAAGCCAAATCTGGGTCAGGTAGACGATATTGAGCCAACTTTGCTAATTCTTTGGCAGTGCTAATGTGGCATTGAGCAAGCATATTACCGATATGGCGCGAACCAGAGTGTAGCATCAACCAAACTTGGTTTTCGTTATCAAGGCACAATTCAATAAAGTGGTTGCCACCACCGAGAGAACCCAGTTGTTTCATCGCCTTGCCATCCAAACGCTGCACTCCTGAGTGCAATTCCTTGAAATCGCCCCAACCCTGCCAGTTGGTTACCGCTTTCTCAACGTCTTTATTTTGCTCAAAGCCAACCGGAATAGCTGCTTCAATATCCAGCCTAATTTTTTTGAGTTTTCCTTCCAATTGCTTAGCAACGAATGGTGTTTTAATCGCCGCCATACCGCAACCAATATCTACCCCCACGGCGGCTGGAATTACTGCGTCTTTAGTAGCTAGCACAGAACCCACAAGAGCACCCTTACCTAGATGAACATCCGGCATCAGTGCCACATGCTTGAAGACAAACGGCAGCGAAGCCACATTTTTTGCCATTTTTGTTTCCTGAGAGCCAAGGGCATGATTTGCCCAAGAGAGAACCGGCTTTGGGGTGGTAATTTCTAGCTTCTCGTATGGCATAAAATTTAGCCTCTAACAGCGTTTGAATAAGATACTAGATGACAGATGTGCGTTGATAGCGGTTTTGACGACAACTACCGCCTATTACTGTCATTTTTGGCGTAACTTGCCTCTATTAATTAAGTAATCAAGACTGACAAGAGATTGCCCTGGCATTAAGTCTTTATGTTACAAATATACTACAAAAAACACCTATCTGTAATCTGAATTAGACACCACTGGTCAAGCCTGGGTGTAAGGGATAAACTACTTTAAGATTTGTAAAAAGGGTAGAGTCGTTTTGCTTTGCTCAGTGTTACAGCAGTCCAAGACAACACAGGTTTCAAGCCATGCCAGTTCGTAAGGACACAATTTGGGAACGTTTCTTATCACCGATTGTCAGAAGCTTGATTGATGAAGAAAAGCTGCGACAGTTTTACGAAAGCACAGACTGGCAAGCCGAAAGCGATCGCTTCCGACGCTCCGATTTAGTTTATCCTCACTATTACAGTAGTCAGAACTTCCATGGAATTGAGGGCGGCTATCTCAATGGTGGTGCGGCAACCACCTACGATCCGATTACTCAATACGTTTTACCACCAAACGAAACTTGGATACGCCAAGGTTTAATTGATGCTATTAAAGGACAACCCAAGAGGATTTTAGACTTAGGCTGCGGCACGGGTTCGACAACCTTAATGTTGAAGCAAGCTTTTCCCCGAGCACAAGTAGTTGGTTTGGACTTGTCGCCTTATATGCTGGTAATGGCAAACTACAAAGCTCAAAGAGCCGGGTTAGATATTCAGTGGCATCACGGCAATGCTGAAGTAACGGGCTTTCCCGAAGCTTCATTTGACTTGGTTTCGGCATCTTTGTTGTTTCACGAGACACCGCCCACAGTGGCTAAATCGATTCTGCGTGAATGTTTCGGGTTATTAAAACCCGGAGGACAAGTCTTGATTCTCGATGGCAATCAGAAAACTTTACGTCAAGTGGATTGGCTAACTGAAGTTTTTGAAGAACCGTATATCAAGGATTACGCTGTTAGTAGTGTTGATGCCTGGATGGGAGCAGCAGGTTTTGCTACAGTGCAAACACAGGATTTGTGGTGGGTACATCAAATAACCCAAGGAATGAAACCTATTCCGGTTAAAGATACGGCTGTGTCAGCTTCTCAGGTAGATACCAAGAGCAATTTAGAAGATTTTGGTTCCAATGGCTTTCCCGCCCCAGCTTTTTAGTACAGCAGCATGACTCTAAAAGCAGTTCTGTTTGATTTCAACGGCGTAATTATTAATGATGAGGTAATTCACCAACAGCTAATTGAAGAAATTCTCATCGGAGAAAATTTACGTCCCTCGGCAGATGAGTACCGTGATGTTTGTTTGGGTAGAAGTGATCGCGCCTGTCTGCGGGAGTTACTTAAGCTTCGGGGTAGGTTAGTTAAGGAAAGTTACTTAACTGAACTAGTCAAGCGTAAAAGCGAAAGTTATCAGCGCCAGTTAGCCACCCTAGATAAACTGCCCATCTATCCTGGTTTAGAGGATTTGATTTTCAAAATTCGTGTTGCTCGATTGCCGATGGGTATTGTTACTGGGGCAACTCGTGAGGAGGTAGAGTTGGTGCTCAGTAGCGCTAAATTAGCACAAAATTTTACGGTAATGGTTACTGGAGAAGATGTAACGATTAGTAAACCAGAACCAGATGGTTATCTTCTCGCCGTAGAAAGACTAAATCAAAAGTATCCTGAACTGAGGGCGCAAGCCTCTGAATGTCTGGTTATTGAAGATACTTTCGCAGGGATCGAAGCTGCTAAACGAGCTGGAATGTCAGTAGTAGGCGTGGCAAATACCTATCCCTTTCACATGCTTCAGCGTCAGGCAAATTGGACTGTAGATTACCTTCACGAGTTAGAACTAGATCGAGTGCAGCAGCTTTATCAGCAAAAGCTGCCTCAACAAACGAGAAGGTTAGGTTGAAGATACAGTCAATTCAGCCTCTATGACTACCCCTAAGTGGGAGAGACTAGTAGGCTCTGAATGCTAAAATATTCTTGCATGGTATGGGGAATTAGCTCAATTGGTAGAGTGCTGCGATCGCACCGCAGAGGTAACGGGTTCGAATCCCGTATTCTCCATAATCGCTTTTAACCTTAGTTTTAGGTAATTTTCCAAGAAAGAACTTACCACAATATCGTCAATTTATCCTGATTTTTAAGTCAAGTTATTCATCCCTTTGTTAAGGGTCTGGTAACTCTTGTATCATATTGCGTGATTTCGCCTCTGGAATTTCTAGATTCGGGTATCTTAAAAAAAATGAATAAATTATTAAAGAACTCTAAAAGTAAGCTAATGTTCTAAACTAAATCACGATACGGGACTATAAAATCAGTTTTCTCGTAGCTCCCCTAATGCGCCTACTTTGATCTATTCAGGAGATTTCATGAATCCTACAATGCTGCGCCAGTTATGGTCTTTAATTGAGAAGACTCAAGCCAATCTTTTGCTGAAATTGGATGATGCCAGCCTGGTGCAGTCCCTGCTGCAGCAATTTAAACAAGAGAGGACACTGAATCACGAGGAAATTCACATCCTGAATGACTATCTTTACAATCGGCTATCTTTAATTCGAGATCTAGCTCAGCAACGCTATTAAATTAAGTAACAGTGATTCTCAGAATTAACAGCGACTGATAGTACCGTAGATTGCTTAATTTTCTGGTTTGCTAGCATTTTAACAACAATAAAACACACTAGAATACACCGAATTTTTCTAGTAAATCTGCTGCTAGCTAACAGGTTAAAGTGTATTCGTTATGGTAATAGTGGAAGTAAAAAAGCGTTTATGCGTAAATGGAGTTGGTTGCTGCTAGCGGTCATGATTTTTGTAGCTCCTCTAGCAGCTTGTAGAAGCCGTTCTGGCGATACCTCAGCTCAAGGAGGCAGCGCCTCAGGGTCGAGCTTGCTTAATAAAGTGACAGAACGTGGCAAAATTCTGTGTGGAGTTAGTGGAAATTTACCTGGTTTTAGCTATGTGGAGCAGCAGGGTAATTACTCTGGACTAGATGTAGATATCTGCCGTGCTATAGCTGTAGCAATGTTTGATGATCCAGAAGCTGTAGAGTTTCGCAACCTTAATGCCAAAGAGAGATTTACAGCATTGCAATCAGGCGAAATAGATATTCTTAGCCGTAATACGACATGGACGATCAGCCGTGATACTTCTGTAGGTCTAGAGTTTGCGCCTACCGTATTTTACGACGGTCAGGGAATGATGGTGAAAAAAGGTTCCGGCATCACCGAATTGAAAGGCTTTGAGGGGAAATCAGTCTGCGTTCAGACGGGAACCACCAATGAGCAGAACCTAGCAGACCAGATGAGTAAACTAGGCGTCAAGTACACACCCATTGTCTTTGAAGATGTCAACGCCACTTACGAAGCCTATGCGCAAGATCGCTGCGAAGGTGTTACGAGCGATCGCTCTCAGTTAGTATCTCGCCGTAGTGTGCTACCGAATCCTGATAACCATGAAGTTCTTAAGGTAGTGATGTCAAAAGAACCTCTAGCACCAGCAGTTAAAGACGGCGATTCCCAATGGTTTGATACAGTGAAGTGGGTAATCTTCGGCCTGATCGAGGCAGAAGAACAGGGAATTAACTCCCAGAACATTGACCAATTTGCTAATAGCAATGATCCAGTAGTCAAGCGATTACTGGGGACAGAAGGAGATTTAGGTAAAGGCTTAGGTCTGTCTAACGATTTTATGGCACGTGCCATTAGAAAAGTCGGCAACTACGGCGAGATTTACGAGCGTAACCTCGGTGCTAACACGCCATTTAAATTGGAACGGAGCCAGAACGACATCTGGGAAAATGGTGGTTTAATGTATGCACCACCGTTCCGCTAAAGTCAGCCAATGAGTAGGTTACCTCAACCAGGCAACACCCACAATGGCATCAACTGGAGACAGTTGCTACGGGATGTCCGATTCTGGAAAATTGCCGGACAGGTAATTGCTATCGTTGTGCTAGTCAGCGTGGTGGCAATCTTCACCGACAATCTCCTCTATAACTTAGGGCGATTAAACATCGAGCTAGGATTTGACTTCTTAGATTCCCAAGCGTCCTTCGATATTGGTGAGAGTTCGATTGCCTACGACCGTTCCAGTAGCTATGCTAGGGCGCTCTTGGTCGGGTTGATTAACTCCTTAAAGGTAACAGGGCTGGGGCTGATTTTCGCGACAATTATCGGCTTAGTAGCAGGAATTGCCCGTCTCTCCGATAACTGGCTACTACGGAAGCTTGCCTTAGTATATGTTGAGATATTTCGTAACTTACCTTTACTGCTGCAACTTTTCTTCTGGTACTTTGCCGTTTTCTTAAAACTACCGCCTGTAGAGAAAGCGATCGCACTACCAGGTAGAATCTTTTTCTCTAATCGCGGTGTGTTTCTTCCCTGGTTTTCCAGCCATCAAGCCACAGCTATCTGGTTAGTGTTGCTGGGGGTGGGAGTTGTGGCGGCACTTGGGGGCTGGCGTTGGCGATCGCAGATGATGGTCGAGCAAGGTCGCCCCAGTTTCCCCGTGCTGTGGGCATCTGGAGTGTTTCTCTGCGCCGTTCTGCTAGCTTTAATTATTACCAAGACAGGGCCATTCCTCTTCAGTCTGCCCCAAATGAACGATGCTGCACAACTAGAGGGCGGATTACGGCTAACTCCAGAATTTTGCACCATCCTCGTTGGACTGGTAGTTTATACTGGCAGCTTCATCGCCGAGATTGTCAGAGGGGGAATTCAGTCAGTTCCCCAAGGTCAGAGGGAAGCAGGAAGCGCCTTAGGATTAAAATCAGGTCAGCTAATGCGACTGGTGATTTTGCCCCAAGCGTTGAGAGTAATTATTCCTCCACTGACAAGTCAGTATCTCAACTTAGCCAAAAATTCTAGTTTAGCGATCGCGATCGGTTTCCCCGACATTTATTTTGTTGCCTCTACCACCTTTAACCAGACAGGTAGGGCTGTTGAAGTCATGTTGTTAATTATGGTTACCTACCTCACAATCAGCCTAACCATCTCCGTACTAATGAATCTCTTCAACCAGCAAGTGCAAATTAAGGAGAGGTAAGCTAAGCGTGGCAGATACGGATCATCTATCCCCAAGTGTTCCTCCGGCTACCCCTTCCCTCTCTGTATGGGAATGGTTGCGAACTAATCTGTTTAGTACCTGGTATAACGTCATTCTGACGATTATTTGTCTAGGTGTAATCATTCTAGGATTGAGAGGTTTACTTGGCTGGATCTTCGGTGTAGCCCAGTGGGCAGTTATTGAAGCCAACTTGCCCTTGTTCTTTGTTGGTCGCTTTCCTCAGGCACTTTACTGGCGGCTTTGGCTTTCTCTAGTGATGATTGCTGGGTTAGTGGGTCTAACTATAGGTAGTTTTCAGTACAACAGCCGTACTGGGAAGCGCACTCTCTTGTTAGTCCTTGGTGTTGCTATTGCTGCAGCACTCCTGCTACCTGTGGAACTCATGCCACGCCTGTGGATGGCGGCGGTTATTGCAACCACTGTTGCTGGCTTTTTGCTGGGAAGGCAGTTTTTCAGTCCAGAAATTAGCAGTTGGCTGCCCTTGGGGTGGGCTTGCTTATTTATCGTTATTTTATGGCTGGTTAAGGGAGGTTTGGGTCTAGAACCGACAGAAACCAGTGTCTGGAACGGTTTGCTGCTGACGTTAATCACGGCACTCTTTAGTATTGTTCTTTCCTTTCCTCTGGGTGTTTTGCTGGCACTGGGACGCCAAAGCACTCTGCCTGTAGTGCGCTGGTTTTGCATCCTTTATATTGAAGTGATTCGCGGGTTGCCCCTAATTGGTATTTTGTTTTTAGCTCAAGTAATGCTGCCGTTATTCTTGCCACCAGAATTTGAGCGGATGGATCGGGTAGTTCGAGCGATCGCAGGATTAGTTTTGTTTAGTGCAGCTTACCTAGCAGAAAATGTACGTGGCGGACTGCAAGCTGTACCTAGGGGACAAGCTGAAGCGGCACAGGCTTTAGGATTAAATCCAGCACTGGTAGTCTGGCTGATTGTTTTACCCCAAGCGCTAAAAGCGGTTATTCCAGCAATTGTGGGTCAGTTTATTGGGTTATTTAAGGATACATCTCTACTGGCACTGTTTGGTTTATTGGAGTTAACAGGGATCGCGCGTTCGATTTTGGCACAGCCCCAATTTTTAGGGCGTTATGCCGAAGTTTATTTATTTATTGGTCTAATTTACTGGGTCTTCTGCTACGGTATGTCTTGGGCAAGTCGCGATTTAGAGAAGCGATTAAACGTTGAACAACGCTAGCAATTGCTGTAGCCTCCTGGCTGTTTGATGAAGTTCGTCATCGGAAGCGATCGCTTCAAAGCCGATTATCCTTCTTGATAAAGGGGGTAGTCAACCCGGATTTGGTATCACCACTACATTTGGGGATAACTCTGATTTTGATAAACTCTTCTGCACTACCTATCTATCAAATAAAAATAAGACTTCTCTTTTTAGCTCATGGAAAATTCAACCCTCCCCATGAAGCAAAGAGTAAAACTTAAACTAACTCCTCTTTCTCATTCTCCTCTGTGGCAGTCGCAACGGGAGTATTTTATCCAGCATGGGGTTTCCGCTTGGCGACAGAATATTGTACCCAGTTATATCACATCGAATCCCTTTATTGCCCATGCTTATACTCAGGTGGTGTTTGGTTATCTAGACGATATTTTGCAACAAACTCCTAATGGCAACTTAAACCAACCCTTTTATATTTTGGAATTAGGTGCTGGTTCGGGGCGATTTGCTTTTCACTTTCTCAAACAATTTTGGCAAGAATATTCAGAACGTTACGAACATCTACCCGTTCAACCCCAGGTGCGTTACGTAATGGCAGATATTGCTCCTGCTAACATTCAATTTTGGCAAGAACACGAACAGTTAATTCCTTTTGTGGAACAGGGGTTATTGGATTTTGCCTTGTTTGATGCTTGTCGGGATACATCTCTCCAGCTTTTGGTTTCGGGGGAAACCCTTAGTGCTAAGACTCCACCCAATGGGATTGCAGTAATTGGCAACTATTTATTTGATTGTATTCCCAATGACTTGTTTGAAGTTAAGGATGGGCAACTATACGAGTGTTTGGTGTCTTTGACAGATGATAAAGAAGAAACTGTTACCGAACAGTTATTGAATTTAGAAGATGTTGAAGTGCAATATCATCTTCAAACTTGTAGAAAAGATTATTACAAGCGAGATATTTGGAATCAAGTGTTGAAGCTGTATCCCGCAGCTTTAAACCAAGGGGCGTTTTTATTCCCTACTGGAGCATTACAATGTCTGGAAAATCTACAAACTCTTTCCCAAGGAAGATTTATGTTTTTGTCGGGGGATAAGGGGCAGAGTCGTATTGAGGCGTTTGAAGGGCGAAGAAAACCGTCATTGATGAAACATGGCAAGTTTTGTTTTTCCCTATCGGTTAATTATCATGCTTTGAGTACCTATGGGGAAGGAATGGGAGCGACAGTGTTAAAAGTTCCCCACGTTCATAGCAGTCTCAATATTATGGCGTTTTTGTGGGGTCAACACTCTCAGAGTTTTCGACAGACAAAACGGGCTTATCAAAAACATATTGTTGAATTTGGACCCGATGATTTTTTTGCTATTAAGAAGGGGGCGGAGAAGAATTATGAGGATTTGAGTTTACAGCAGATTGTAGGACTTTTGCGATTGAGTCGGTGGGATGCAAATATCCTAATTGGTTGTTATGAGGTATTGCTGGAATTATTACCTAAAGCAACTTCTTGGGAAAGGGCGAGTTTCTATGAAGTTATTCAAAAAATATGGCAGCAATATTACCCGTTGCAGGAAGAACATGACCTCGCATTTTATATTGGTTCTTTGTTAGCGAGAATGGGCTATCAGGGTAAAGCTATTCCTTTCTTTGAACGTTCGATTCAAGTTTATGGTGCAGATGAATGTGTTTATTTTAATCTGGCTTTATGTCATCAGCAAGTGAATCAGACTCAAGCATCCTTGGGTTATTTGGATTTGATTTTAAGTGGGAATCAAGATAATTTTGATGCTTTGCAGTTAAAACAAGAAATTTTAAATTCAAAGGAAGTTATTGAAAATGAATGAAAAAATAAATGTATTTTTGAAGAATAGGGCTGAATATTATTGCAACTTACTTAAAGAACTTATAGGTTCTGAAGTATGCAAGTGTGAGAATGACAGCGATCATTGTCAATGTACAATTAAAATATCAAATGAAATATCAAAAATCAATAAGACTCAATTAGGATTTCTAGAAAGCGAAGATGTTTCAAAGCTTGAGGTAAATGATTGGTTAGGAATAATTTTTACGGCTGCTGACGAAATCGTACAAGAAGATTTTGAAGGGTATAATTTTCAACAGTTTCCAACAAATAAAAAAGTAGTTGGGGATGATTTTGTAGTTCAGTCTCTATATAGTTACCTTTCCCCATTAGTAGGATTTTGGCTTAATTATGATGTATTTAGGTTGGCATTCAAACATGAAGTAAAAGACCAACCCGAAAAAAACGGGAACTACCAAAGCTTTACAGACGAAAATTGCCATTTTCTGAATACAAGTAGAATAAAAAATCGAAACCCGAGCATCCGAGATAGAATCAAACAATTTACATTTACTTATAAAACCGACTCAAATCCTCAAAAAATAGAATTTAGGTTTTATAAAAATGCTCCTATAATTTGGTACGAGAAAGATCATGAAAAGATGTTGTCTTTACAAGATGAGACGTTAACCCTAATAGATAAACAAGCAGAAAACAAAGAGAGCGATACTTATTTTTATTTCTGTCTTGATAGCAAACTTTATGGTGTAAATTTTGAGATAGTTGAAGACAAAAATGTATCTAGATCGCGTCCAATAAATGGAGCAATGCGTGCTGATGAAGTTGAAGATAATAATTACTGTTGGACTGGTAATAAATTATTTAGCGTTGCATTAGGGTTACATATCGAAAAATATAAAGATTCATGTAGTGATGAATTCTATTGCCCAACTAATACCCCTTGGAATAAGAATGATTTGATTAATAAAATTAATGATTCGTCTGTGTCAAATGAACAGCAAATTAAGAATAAGAAGAAAACAAAAAAAAATATGCAAAGTGAAATTCAATACTATAGGGAAAAAGAAAATGGAAAACTAAAAAAATCAAGGCAAAAAAATAAACCAGAAAAACCAAAACTACCAGTAACTTATAACGATGAAATTTCTTCTAGCTTCAAAAGTAAATTCAAGACTGGAAAAAGTAGGTCAGAGAATGGTAAAAAGGACGATCCCGATCCTTTGAGAAAGAAAAAAAAGGGGACTAGAGATAAAACGAATGACACTACACCAGGTGAAGACCTTAAGAGTAATTCTAAGGAAAGAGAGTCAGCAGGTTCTGTAATGGGAGATTATCTCTTACTCTTAGGAGAAGGTGAAGAATTTAAACTTAAAAAACAAGATAATACAGAATTATTATCAGTAGCAAAAAAATATTTATCTGCTAATGAATTGCGCGATGCTGTTTTAAAGAATGATGAAAAATATACATCGGATAATTCTAAACCCGATCAAGAATGGTGTCATCTCTTAGGACATGGAGACGGAGGAAAAGAAACACCTGACAACTTTGTATCGGGTAGTAATCATTGTAATACCGAACAATTAGCCATTGAAGCAGGTCAACGTATTATAACTCATAAAAAATCTAATGATTTTAAAGCAAAAATAACTGCTTATTTAATGGACAAACATCCTGATAATAAAGAACAAGATTTACCCCAAATAATAGACAAAGAGAATAAACCTATCCAACCTCCTTTAGCAAAAAGTATTAGATATAAAATTTATTGTAAGAAGCAAGGAAATGGAAATGGTTCCTTAGAGTCAAAAGGAGAAGAGTTAGAAAAGATATTCGACCATGTTTTTGATGCCCAAAGTGAAAGCTTTGACTACAATCAATTCAAGATTCTGCAATGGACGGTTCGTAGAGTTTTAACTGTTGCTTCTGGTGATATAGATTTAATTGAAAAATACCAGAAATCATTGCTAAAAAGGCTTTATAACAATTTAACCGAACAATTAGTTAATGATAATAAAGAATTATGCAAAGTCAAAAAAATGATAGGTAAGACTTTAGAGATTTCTGGACTTGTAGAATGTAAAAGTGAAGATGTAGAAAATAAACCAAACTTTGCTTACTATTTTGATGACACGACTCTAATGTTGAAGACGGTCGATCAAATTATTCTAAAATCTACTACACCAAAAAGAAGTTCTGAAACAAATTCGACCTCTGAACCTATTCAAAAATCACCACGAACACCAGGAAAATCGGACACAAAAAGCTAATTTCAAAAGAATAAATCAGTTCTACTTAGTACCTAATGTCTCCCATCTATTTAAAAAATACTATATGTAACAATCAATAATTCTTACTATATATTTTATAACATTCATTATGAACAATGAGACTTTAGTAAACCTAAAATTACAAATAGAAAATCTTTCCGATGAACAATGGTCATTAGGAAGAGAGACTATTACTGATGATAATATTATCAATCAATGGTTAACCTGTTTCAATGCCGATACTATTCCCCTTACCAATGTCACTATATCAGAATCAGAAAACCAGAATATATTAACCCTATCAGGAACAACTAACCTATTACAAATTAACGATCTACAGATAGAAATTATCTTTTTTAGATCCCACGATTTAACACGACCAGACAGTGAAGAAATCCAATGCTTAATCAAACCAATTAATTTTCCTGATACTTGGAATCTCGCTACAGCTTATCCCAATCTCCCAGGATATATTGACTTTTCTCCCGATAAAAATTCTTTAGGTCGTCAGGAATCTTTCTTAAAAGATATTGACTTCCACCATGTCACCCTTCTATTTTCCAGTTATGACTTTTTAGCTGCTGACCAAGAAAATCAATGCAACGGACACAATAATCTCCAAACCTTACTTAAAGATTACCCAACTCTAAACGGACATTTATTACAAGTAGGACTTAACTTTCAGGCTACAGTAGAAACAGACAGTGAAATTTGGCAGCAAGTCAAACAAATAAAACCAGACCTAGATCGACTATCAGTATTAGGAAATATTTCCCAACGAGATGATGGCGAACGATTAGAAATCAGCCATTATTTTTTAAACCCAGAGACAAAAACCTATCCCCAACTCACCCTAGATGAAACTTCAGGAGTGGGTATCACCCTCAAACGACTGGTATTAACCAGTGGACTAACAGAATTTAGTAGTCCTTCTCCTAGATTTGCCTTTGAAATCGGCATTGGTTCGGATAACCAAGAACTAGAATTAACTCTAGCACTAGCCATGGGTAGCCGTATTGCCACGATTACAGGTGACTTTGGCGCGGGAAAAGTCTTTTCCCTCACAGAGATGGGAGACATCTTGGGACTAGATAATTTATCCAGCTATTTACCCCAAGGTACAGCATTCGGACAACTAGGATTACGGGATCTCAACCTGAATATTTCTCTATCTCCCCTGAAAATTTCCGAGATTGCCTTTAATGTCACCACAGAAAACCCTTGGGAGATTCTAGACGGTAGGGTTTACGTACAACCCCTCCTGAAATGGAAAAAAGTCTACTCTAATAACGGTCAACCTGCACTAACAACCTTAGATATTGTGGGACTTTGGCAATTAGGACATACAGATTTGATCCTCTTTGCCTCTCCTGCTACAGGGGATGTCTTTGCCCAAATGGATGTCGGTCAATCCTTGGATGCAAGTGCCTTATTTGCCCAGTTGCTACCAGGTAAGGAAAAGCCCAATTTTGCATTGCTGGACATGGACTTGAGTGCCAATTACAAGCATAAGTTCTTTTCCTTAGATATTGATTCGGGGGGTAGTTGGGCGATTGATTTGGGAGGGGAAACTTTATATGTCTATAACTTAGACATGAGTGCCGAATATAACCCAGAAAACGGACTGACAGGCATTATTACGGGCATCTTTGATGTGGGGGGTTGGGAAATTGGCATAGAAGTAGAACTAGAAGAACAACTGCGAATACAAACCACCATCCCAGAACTAAATGTTTCTGACATCTTAGAACAATTCCTCACTGCTATTTCCCTTCCTTCCGAACTTCCCGACTTTGTTCTAAATAACCTAGATGTACAAGTAATCCCTTCCCTTGGTGCATTTGAAATTCAGGGACAATCATCTACACCCTTAGAGATTTTCTCTGGTTTTAACTTCACCCTCAGTTATTTTCGCACTGTTCGAGATGCAGCCAAAAATGTCAACTGCGATTTGGGTTTAATTTTACAACTGGGAGAAGTTCCCTTATATCTCACCGCAAACTACAGCCGATTTGATAATGGTAGCGAAAGTAAAGATAAGCAAACAGAATGGATATTCACCGCATCGGCAACAGAAAGCTCGATTCCGTTGGGAAATTTAATTGAATCTCTCAGGGAAATGGTAGGTTTAGACTATTCCCTTCCTGCTGAAAACCTTGCGATTAGAAACGTCAATTTAACATTTAATTTAGGGAATGAAGACCGATATTTTAGATTCTACTGTCTGGTCGATCGGGGAAAAAGGGAATACGGGGAATTAACCTTTGCAGCAGATAAAGAAATATTGGTAACTGAAACATTACAAGCCAACAGTGAATGGTCATATCTGTTTGAGATGAAATTAAGCGACCAAAACCAAGGTATTAATTTTAAAAATCTTGCAGACGATTATCTTCCCCGACAATTTGCTCTACCTGATGAAATAGAATCTATTGGACTATCAAATCTAAAATTATCTGCCACACCGAAAACAGGTGCTGTTTCCCTCAGTAGTGAATCAACTGAAACTTGGCAAATCCCTATCGGTGTTAATGGACTAGAAATCAAAGATGTCGCCCTAGCTGTCAACCGAACAGTAACCCAAGATAAGAAAAAAGCAACTACAGGAACTATCGGGGGTATCCTAAAAATTGGCAGTACCCCTTTCCCGGTTACTTATAATTTTCCTGGGGATTTTGTGCTAAGAGGAAAAGTTTCTTCTTTCAGCTTGTCACCACTAATTCGATACTTGTGCGGTGACGAAATCCTAAAACGCACGCCAATCCCTGCAAGCATAATCGCTCTCAGCTTTTCCGATATTGATATTACCATCGCTCCCCAAGCCAAAACCTTCTCCCTCGCAGCAGCAGAATCACCTTTAGGTAGACTAGAATTTCTCGTCCAAAAAATGCCCGATGGAGACTGGGGATTTACTACGGGTTTTATTCCCCCAAGCACCTGGAAATTCTCCCAAATTGCCGACGAACTTAGCGTCCTAGATGGGCTTAAATTCTCCAATACAGCCCTGATTCTATCTTCAGATAAAAACCGTAATTTATCCTTAACTACCCTTGAAACTCCCCGTAGCGACATATCTGTAATTCGAGGATTAAACTTCTTCGCCAATCTCGATTTATCGGGTTTGGGGGTTGATGAACTTCTGGGTATTACATCCCTTAACGTTTATACAGCCATCAGTGGTAAACCCACCGATATCGTTCTAGAAGCTTCCATTAATGGGGAATTTCAACTATCTGACACGGTTGCTTTTGGAGACATTAAATTTCGCTTACAACCTTCCCCTAGCAATTTCTCTCTAACTTTGCTAGGAGCATTAACTGTAATCATGAATGATAGCCAATTACAGTTTATTGGCGGGATGGAAGTCGAACCAAGAGGAGCAGTTTTACAAGCAACCATGTCTGGTATTTGGAACGAACCTTTCAATACTAAAGGTGTTTCTATTGCTCATGTAGCATTGGACTTAGGAGTAAGCTTTGCCCCCCTCTTACCCACTATTGGCATAGCTGGAACTTTACAAATCGGTGACTTTGAAGGCGCAATGGCAGCTAAATTTGATTCTGCTATGCCCAGTCGCAGTATGCTAGCTATTGAATTCAATCGCTTGTATTTGATGGATGTAATCCGTACCTTCTGCGGTGCTACTGTTACCAATGCCATTCCCGATAAACTAGCGGAAACTGTACTGAATATCGGTTATGAGAATGTAAAAATATACATAGTTCCCCAAGATACCCAAATCGGCGAACTCTATTTTGAGCAAGGCTTTAGACTAGAAGGAACAATGCTCTTCTGGGGTTTGCGAGCTTATGGCTACATGAATATCGACTATTTAGAGGGAACAGAAATTAGAGGAGAAGTAGAACCTATCAATCTCGGCGGAATATTTAAGCTGACTGGAGCGGGAAATAAACCCAAACCCTCCTTATACCTTAAAGCCAGTCCTCAAAAACCACCCAATCTAGATATTTCGGGTGCGGTAGAGTTATTAGGGTTACGTAGCGAAACTCAACTCAGCTTTTCGGAAAAAGGATTTGATTTCGTGACATCAGGAAGAATTTTCGATAAGTTTGAGTGCAACATTGAAGCAAAAGGCAAAGATTTTACCAAAGGTGGAGATTTTTGGGTTAAAGCAACCTTACGAAACGATCTATTTGTCTGTTTACGCAAAAAAGCCACAGAAGCAATTGAAAAAGCTACTGAAAGTGTAGTCGGAGACCTCTCAGAAGCTCAAGAACGTATCGAACGCGCTCAAAGAGAAGTCAAGAAGCTGAATAACGATATTACAAATATGCGACGAGAGGTTAACCGCGAACGAGAAAGAGATACCAAGCGACTTCAAGATGCCCAAAGAGAAGTCAAAAAAGCAGAGAATGAAGTAAACAAACTTGAGAAAGATATCCGCAATAGTCACAATAAAATAAAAGAACTCAAGAGAGATATCAAAAACAAGAAAAAGTCAATTGGCAGAACCAAAAATCTACTCAAAAAAGGTTCTCGTACAGCAGAATTTGCTGCCTATTCCACCAAAAAAAGTGCTGAAATTGGGGTTATTGCCACCAAAATTGGCGGACTAGAAACCGCTAAAGCAACTGCAATTGGAGCGTTAAAAGTTGCCAGAGAAGTATTAAAGGGAATTGATGCTGGAATTAAAATACCTGATATCGATCTTGACCCCAGAATAGCAGGTTTGATTGCTGCTCGCGAAACTGCCAATGTAGTCCTTGAAGCAGCTGAGCTTTTCTTAGAAGGATTGATAAAAACTATGGGTGCGATCGCAGAAGTAGGTAAATTTATTATTGATTTTGGTCTGGGGGGAATATTGGATATTCGCGCAGCTAGTTTTGAAGGCTCATTGAGTGCAACTCAAGGTGGTAGCGTGGCTTTATCTTTAACTGTGGTATTTATGAACAAAAGCCCAGAAACTTTGAACCTTAATTTTAACTTCAATGACCCCCTCAGTGGAGCAAATGCTTTAGCGAAAAAACTCTTACCTAACTGATTTAGAGATGACACTCTTGTTTTGGGACAAATGAGTTATTAAGAAAATATAAAAGGCGTGGTGTTTTGGCTTACGTCGTAGAATATAAAAGAAGAGTTGTTCATTTATAAATATTTTACTTTGTGGAATAAACATAAGGGTGTACACAGCGGAATTAAATTCTCTATTCTGTTATCTTCCGGAGTGAAATTGGCATGATGTACACAGAGAATGGCTACAGTCCATTCAGAGCGAGTGAGGTTACTAGGCTTCTCGCCAGGACGAAAAGATTGCTTACCACAATGACGACAGCGCCAACCCGCAGCCTCTTTTACAGTTAGGGCGATTTCTGACCAATTTTCGGGGTAGCGCTGAACTCCTATGCTACTCAACAAGGGGGAATTAAGGGGGGTTTATTGGACTTATTCAAGAGGTCTACTGGTTACCAGTTTATAGTTAAGTTGACGAGGGAACTTAGTAATGACACAGATTAAAGTCGTTTATAGGGTATTGAGGACAACAATTACTTGAATTTTTTATCTTGTTGGGTTTACTTTGCTTGTTGTCTCATGTTTTTACTGAAGAAATTATTTAACACACAACGATTCTATTGTTTGTCCGGGTAACCACGGGAGATTGTTCTACCAACCTCACACCTACAGCCAAGATTAAGGTGGCAAGTATCCAGGCAACGAAGGCTAGAAATCTTCTTTTTTTCATAAAAATCTCCCGCAGGATGAGCGTCCCAACAAAGGGATTTTGAGGAAAGCAAGGCAGGAATTACTGCTTTCCCTGAAATATTTAAGGCTCAAACTCCTTGCTAGGATCATACCAACTAAATGAGTACTTTACCAACTAAGTTGGTATGCTTCTATGCCAAGAAAACAGCAAGGATGGATCACTTTTCAATCCTCTCCAGAGGAGCGAGAAATTCTAGAGCAGTATTGCCAGGAGTCGCAGCGCACCAAAACAGAGATTCTCAGGGAACTGGTGCGTAGTCTTAAGCAGCAGTCATCGTTACCAACGAAGCAATCAATTCAGCCAAAGGCAAAAGACGTAGGTGATTATGAGGTAGAATTTCTTGGTGCCAAATCAGAGCATCAACCAATCAGAGTTAGCGCCCGCAATGTTCTTCAGGGAACCATCAAACAAGTTATTGCTGATTCTGTGAACACTCTGATTACTCTAGAAATTGCTCCTGGCGTTGAACTTACTTCAGTGATTACTAGAGTCTCCGCAGAAGAGTTAGGTTTGTCCGAAGGAGAAAAAGCTTATGCCGTGATCAAGTCCAGTAACGTCATGATCGCGGCGGCTCAAGCAGGAGATCTATTTCTAGTTCATTGAGAGCAAAATACCTAAATATCTTTACAGTCTTCTTAGGTAATTAACACTTGCGCCTGATCACTTTAGCTTGTCAAGGAGTTCAGGAGACTGATCTCAACAAAGAAAAATAAACTGTGATAGGATTAAGGGTCGTGTTAACATTTAACGATTGGGAAAAATCCCAAATCAATACTTTACACAGGAGCATCAGGGGATGAAAGTAAGCGCACGCAACAACATCAAAGGCACGGTGAAAAAAGTCATAGCCGGAGCTGTTAACAGTGAGATCATTATAGAAATAGCTCCCGGTATTGAGATGACGGGGATCATTACCAACTCTTCTAGCGAGCGGCTTAATATTAAAGAAGGTAGTGAGGCTTACGCAGTAGTCAAGGCATCAGATGTAATCATTGCTGTTGATTAATCTGGATCAGTCACTCTACTGATAGCTGACTTTTGACTAGGCAAATAAAAGGTCAATCCTCTAACAAAATAAGGTTTAGTGGATTTAAATAAATGTACCAAGGGAAGGGTCGGTCTTTGAGACCGCCCCACTTTTCCTTGTAGACTTCTACTTGCAGGTGATACTCCTGAGAGTTTTGAGGAGGAGTATGTAACCTGACATAGAGAGTCTTGCGGTGTTGTGTCTCGCTCGTACTTACCAACCAGCAAGGAAAGGTATTCTCCTGATTCGGTTCCTTGAGAAAGGTAAGGAGATGAGCGCGAATTCCTACATGGCTCAATTGGTAGGCGATAGGTTCGACAACACGGAGAGTGCATTCCCAATCAAGCGCTTCCACCGTTTCAACATCAACCATCCGAGCAGTAGAAAAGTTCTTGCACTCGGTAATTTGGGCAACTGTAAAATTAGCTGGTCGCTCAAAAATTTCTTCTTTCGAGCCACTAGCAATTACTTTCCCTGCTGAAAGAACTAGCAGATTACGACAAACTCGATAAGCTTCTTCTAGCTTATGGGTAATAAATAAAGTCACCCCATCATAAGCCTCAAGAACCTCGATCAGCAACTGTTCTATCTGGCTACGCAGATAAGCATCTAGTGCTGAGAGGGGTTCATCCAGGAGTAAGGCTTGTGGATTGATTGCCAAGGCTCTAGCCAAGGCTACTCTCTGCTGCTGTCCCCCCGAAAGCTGGTGAGAGTAGCGGTTTTCTAAACCCGACAATTGCACCAGGTTGAGATATTTCGCTACCCGTTGAATACGGTCTTCTTTGGGTAAATCTTGCAGACCAAAGGCAATGTTTTGAGCTACCGTCAGGTGTGGAAACAGGGCGTAATTTTGAAAAACCACTCCAATGCGGCGATGGCGGCTAGGAATATTAATCTTGCGTTGTGCATCGAAGAGGACTCGCCCATTTAAGACAATACGACCTTGGCTGGGGTTTTCCAAACCAGCGAGGCAACGAAGAGTCATACTCTTGCCAGAACCAGAGGCTCCTAAAATTCCCAAGGGTTTACTATCTGCCGTAAAAAGGGTTTCTAGGGTAAAACCAGGGAGGTTCTTTTGCAGATTGACCAACAGTTCCGCCTCTTGTTTGGCAGGCGCCAAGCGCTCGTTATTTTTTCTCGCCAGATATCTACCTGATTGATTAACTTCTGGGCAAGATATTTCCTGAAACTGACCTAGAATCAGGAAATTGAACAGTTTTTTGGTGAAATTATTCGCCTTGATACCTACAATCTTTTTGGTGTTTTGAGAATCAGACCAGTAATTGATGATAGCAATTACACTCAGGGATATAACTACCATCAGTAGCACCCAATTCAAGGCTTCGCCCATCTTACCGGCTTCCGCTGCAAAAAAAATCGCAATTGGCATAGTTTTCGTTCTGCCTGGAATACTGCCAGCAATCATTAAAGTTGCACCAAATTCCCCCAACGCTCTAGCAAAAGCGAGGATAGTACCAGCTACAACTCCCGGCCAAGCTAGAGGTAGAAGCACCTGCCAAAAAATTTTCCTCTCAGAAGCACCCAGCGTGCGAGCACAGCTAATTAAATTAGTCTCAACTTGCTCAAAAGCTCCCAGCACAGCTTTGTACATTAAGGGAAAAGCTACTACAGTAGCGGCAATTACTGTAGCTGGCCACGTAAAGATGATGTTGATTCCTACTGACATCAAAAGCTGTCCCAATGGGCCATTTCTTCCTAGTAGCAGTAGTAGCAAAAAACCTGCCACTGTGGGCGGCAAAACTAGGGGTAGGGTGAAAAGACCATCAATAATCCCTTTGCCCTTGCCTTGATATTCCAGCATCCAGCGTGCTGCTGCAATGCCCAAGAAAAAGGCAAAGATGGTGGCAATAAAAGCGGTTTTAAGGGAAATCCATAAAGGAGATAAATCAAGTTCCATACGCCTAGTTACACCAGTAATAAGTTTTAAGTAATAAGTAATAAGTACTTTTAGCGGTGTTGCCGGAAATTTGTCTGCAATCCTGGATACTTTCCCTACTTATTTACTTTAGGACTTACGTACCGTAGGAGCCAGCTCAAGGGTTTGAGATTCCAGCTCCTGCGAAGCCGCTACGCTAACGCTATCGCCAGAGAATGACGTAATCTCTTACTCAGTGCGTAAGTCCTGTACTTATTACTTATTAATCGAACACTCCTTTTTGAGTTGAGGGAAATAGCTTACTCAACCATGCCAAAGTCGTACTCCTCAAATACTGCTTTTGCTGTATCTGTTGAAAGAAATTGGACAAATTCCTGGGCAGGTTCAGGATTTTTACTGTCTTTAATTACTGCTACTGGATAGATGATTGGTTGATGAGAGTCTTCTGGAGCTGTAGCGGCTATCTGAACTTTGCCTGAAATTTTGGCATCGGTTCCGTACACTAAACCGGCATCAACGTTACCTGTTTCCACATAAGATAAAACCTGGCGGACATCCTTGGCGAACACAAATTTAGATTGAAGAGGATCAAATAACTTGAAGTAAACGAGGACTTCCTTGGCATACTGTCCCGCTGGTACACTTTCTGGCTCTCCGATTGCTACTTTGTTTACTTGATTAGTAGTTAGTTGTTGGAAATCAGAGATGTTCGTCTTATCCTTAGGCGTAATTAAGACTATTGAGTTTTTTAAGAGGTCTTGGCGCGTACCTTCCAGCAAGAGGTCTTTCTGTTGTAAAGTATCGATCCACTTAGGAGCAGCCGAAAGAAAGACATCTACCGGTGCTCCTTGTTCAATCTGTTGCTCTAAAGAACCGGAAGAGCCAAAGTTATAAGTAATAGTGACGTTGGGCTTTTCCTGTTTGTATACTGGCTCAATGGCTTTCATCGCATCTTGCAGGCTAGCAGCAGCGGATACCGTTAGCTCTACTGGTTCTGACTGTGCAGTTGAAGTTTCTGAGGGAGTGTTGGTTGTTGCTTGATTGCAGCCAACTGTCACCACTAAGGCGGGAAACATCCAAGCAATCAGGGTAAGAGCTTGTTTTCTCTTCATGGGCACTAACTATATACTTGTAGACCGTCAATGGGATGGACTATTGAGCAGCGGGTAAAAGCCTAAACCTGTTGCGAGGATTGTAGCAGCAAAATCAGTTCATTACCAACCAAGTTGGTAAAATTTTTTGACCAAAAATGACGTCACGCAGACCCTAGAGGGAATACCTGCTTCAATAAGTCAAAATCTATTGAGGGGTAAAACTAAAAGGCGACTGCAACGTAACAAACCCACAACATAAGTTAAAAAAAGTTGTTTTGGCTACAGCAATGATCACATTACTGAAATTATCTTGCAATAGATAGAGGTGCAGTTGTAAGCTAAAGACATTCAAATCTAAAGAGATTATTAAATCCTTTTAGGTGAATACGTTTAGTGGTAATTAGTTATGAGTTCATCAATATTGCGTCAACTTTGGTCTTTGATAGAAGCCACTCAGACTTCTACTCTTATGAGTCTCGACGATACCAAACTGGTAGAAAGCTTGATGCAGCAACTAGAAGAGCAACGTTTACTTAATCGCGAAGAAACCAATTGCGTGAGCGTTTACATTAGATCTAGGATCTTACTGATTCGTGAGTTAGCTCAGGCGAGGTTAGTCACAGACCCCTTGAGATAAAAAGGTCAGAGTGCTGATGTCAGCTCTAGCTGAGGTTTGACTGCTCTATGACTGAAGTATGGTGAACAGCAAACTGCTCTCAATGCTTATGATGTAGCGTAACTTACTTTTGCTATCCTAGCGGTGACTTTGGCAATCAGTCTGTTTAAGATAGAGCGGAAAAACTATAGTAGTTTGGTCACCGACGCCTCAGCAACTATGACCTTAAACTCGAACACCAGCAACTCAGAAGAGTCAGAAGCAGTGATTGTTGCTCAAGAAGTCCATAAGTGGTACTCCAGTAACAAGTTTCATGTACTGCGTGGCGTCAGTATGAGCGTCAATAAAGGGGAAGTTGTAGTGGTAATGGGACCTTCAGGTTCCGGCAAATCAACCTTTATCCGTACTTTCAATGCCTTAGAAGATTACCAACGGGGACAGATTATCATTGATGGCATTGAGCTATCCCACGATCTCAGGAACATCGACGCGATTCGTAAAGAAGTGGGCATGGTGTTTCAGCAATTTAACCTGTTTCCCCATCTATCCGTACTGAAAAATGTAACCCTAGCACCAATTTGGGTGCGACGCTGGCCTAAGAAACGAGCAGAAGAAGTGGCGATGCAGTTGCTAGAGCGTGTTGGTATTTTAGAGCAAGCACACAAATATCCCGGTCAACTCTCTGGGGGACAGCAGCAGCGGGTGGCAATCGCTCGTGCCCTGGCAATGCAACCAAAAATCATGCTGTTTGACGAACCTACCTCTGCCCTTGATCCGGAGATGGTAAGAGAAGTACTCGACACAATGCGATCGCTTGCTGAAACAGGGATGACAATGGTGATCGTTACCCATGAGGTTGGTTTTGCCCGCGAGGTGGCAGATCGGATTGTTCTCATGGATAGTGGCGTGTTGGTAGAACAGGGGCATCCCCAGGAATTCTTCCAGAATCCCCAAGAAGAACGCACCCGTCAGTTTTTAGCTCAAATACTTTAAAACAGGGTTGTAGGTTAGGGAGTTAACCTAGGCAAATACCCCTCAATCAGATAGTCTGACCCTAGCTGATACCCAGTTACTCTCTCTAAAATTAGGGCTTCTGTCATCTTACTAAAACCCAAATCTCCTACTGGTGAAGCAGCATCTTGACCACCGATAATTTTTGGGGCGACGAATGCCAGTACTTTTTGCACTGCACCATCAGCGATCGCTCTTGCCCCTAAAAATCCACCACATTCCCACAAAATACTCGACAGTTGCCGATCATACAGGTGCGTCATGACCTGAAGCGGTGTTAAGGGGGTTAATTCCACCACTTCCACTCCTTTATCGATCAATTGCTGCTGTAGATCTAGATTAGCTCCTGCCTGCGTGAATACTAAGGTAGGGGCTTCAGTTGTTCGCCACAGATTAGCTTCTACTGGCAAATCGAGGTTACGACTCATCACTACCCGTAGTGGATTGCGGCTGTCTGGGTTATGGCTAGTAAGATAGGGGTTATCTTGACGTACCGTATTGCCGCCAATAATCACGGCATCGCAAGCCGCCCGTAGTTGATGTACATAGGTCCGAGCTTCTTTACCCGTGATCCATTGACTATGACCACTACTAGCGGCAATTTTACCATCCAGGGTCATAGCGTACTTCAATATTCCCCAAGGACGCTGGTAGAGAGTGCGATGAATAAAAGCTTCATTGAGCTGAAGGCAAGCCGCTTCTTCTACACCCACCACCACTTCAATTCCTGCTTTTCGTAATTCCTCAATACCATTGCCTGAAACGCGGGGATCAGGATCAACCATACCTATCACTACTTTCGTCACTCCTGCGGCAATTAAAGCTTCTGAGCAGGGCGGCGTTCGTCCGTAATGATTGCAAGGTTCTAAATTTACATAGATAGTTCCTCCCCTAGCCTTTTCTCCAGCTTCACGCAGGGCAAAGACTTCGGCATGAGATTGACCAGCAGCAGGATGAAAGCCTTCGCCGACAATCTCTCCATTCCTGACAATTACAGCACCCACTAAGGGATTGGGACTAGTCAGTCCCATGGCGCAGCGGGCAAGCTGGATACAGCGCTGCATCATGGCACACTCGAAGGGCGTTCCTACAGGAGATACTAGCGATGTTAGTTGAGAATTTAGTGGGACATCTAAGGGAGAGTTTTCCATCAGCTTGGTTTTGTCGTGCCTACCCCTGAGTTTTAAGAATCAGGAAGGCTATGTCTCTTTGATCATCACCTATTGTGGCAACTGCCAAATTTTGATCGTATTGTCAGCACTACCACTGACTAAGATTTTGCCATCGGGGCTCAGGGCGAGGGAATTAATGTAACTGGAATGGCCGGTGAGGGTGCGGATTTCTTTGCCCGTGGCGAGATTCCAAATTTTGATCGTATTGTCCGCACCACCACTGATTAAGATTTTGCCATCGGGACTCAGGACTAGGGAATTAATATAACTGGAATGGCCGGTGAGGCTGCGGATTTCTTTGCCTGTGGTGAGATTCCAAATTTTGATCGTATTATCCGCACTGCCACTGATTAATGTCCTACCATCGGGGCTAATAGCGAGAGAATTAACGGAACTGGAATGCCCAATGAGAGTGTGGATTTCTTTGCCCGTAGCAAAATCCCAAATTTTGATCGTATTGTCCGCACTGCCACTGACAAGGATTTTGCCATCGGGGCTAATAACTAGGGGCTTAACCGAACTAGAATGCCCGGTAAGAGTGCGGATTTCTTTGCCCGTGGCAAAATTCCAAATTTTGATCGTATTGTCCGCACTGGCACTTACTAATTTCTTGTCGTCGGGACTAATGGCGAGGTAATTAACAAAGCTAGAATGCCCGTTAAGGGTGCGGATTTCTTTGCCCGTGGCAAAATCCCAAATTTTGATCGTATTGTCACCACTGACTGTGGCAATATTGCTCCAGTCATGACTAATTCCAAAGTAGTCAATATGTTTAGCATTTTTAACAAGAGTACGGATTTCTTTGCCAGTAGCGAGATTCCATATTTTAATTGTCTTGTCAGCACTGGCGCTAACTAATCGTTCCCCATCGGGGCTAATGACTAGGTAATTAACGTAACTGGAATGTCCATTAAGAGTTTTAGCAAAGGAAATATTTTTATAAGCAATAATATAGGGAGAATCTAAGGGGTAAACATGCCAAATAGTATAGGAAGCTAATCCCATAGCTAGAACAACCACTCCTCCAATTAACCAGTTTGATGGCTGTAAACGTTGCTTGCTATTTCTAGGAATTTTCAAAGATAGCTGAGTTAGAGAAGACTGAACTCTTGTGATCACTCCCTGATTATTTGTTGGGGTAAATTGAGACCATTCTTTAGTAAGCTGAGCTATTTCATCTAAGATTTCTTGAGTATTTTTCGGTCTAGCGGCTGCTGTAGGAGCCATTAGCTTATCAATAAAGTTGGCTAGTTGTACCGAGATTGCAGGTGCATGATTGCGCCAATTTACTTGATCAGTGAAGGGCTCGTAAATGCTCGGATCTGTAGCCTCTTTACCAGTCAGTAAATAAACGAAAGTACGCCCCAAAGCATAAAAATCTGACTGCGGCACTGCATGGCCTTTTTCTTGCTCTGGGGGCGTGTAACCAGTAGAACTAATTTTAGTAACACTACCTGCACCAGCGACTTCAGCTAGATAGGTATAGGTCAACTCTCTAGCTGTTCCAAAATCAATTAACACCACTTGCCCAGTGGAGCGGAGCATTATATTTTCTGGTTTAATATCACGATGGAAATAGTTTTTTTGATGAACTAGATGCAAAATCTCTGCTAACTGCTGCAACCAATCAAGAGCTTGTTTTTGAGAGATGGGATTATTGCCCTGTTGCCTCATCCACTGCTTTAAGTTGAGGCCATCAATTTTCTCCATAATGATGCAGTGTACAGGCACAGCAGGGTTTCTGGGCAAAAATTGGAAGTAGCCATCTTGGTCTATTTTCGGTATACCAGGATGATTCAACTGCCCTAAGACGGCTGCTTCTTGCTTAAATAGCTCAATGACTCTAGGGTGAGAGTTGTGCTTTTGCTTAAGTACTTTCAGTACTTTAGGCGTTGAGCCGCTATAGGCTTCATAAACTTTGCCAAAGCCGCTGTGATCACTGAGCAAACGCATTACCTGATAGTGCCCTTGTATCAGCAAATCTGAACCACAATTGCGACAAACACGATTGTTAATGTTTGCCGGATCATTGGGCTGAGGGCAGCTGGGATTAATACAGTAGCTCATGGCTGCCTACATAATCGTTGTATCCCCAATCATAGAATGGGGATTGTTAATTATCTACTCAAGGAATTATTAACAACTAAAAACTGCTAGTCTTGAAAAGTTTGCGCTTAACTATCTTTGGTCAATTTTCTTGATGAAAGTCTTTTAAAAATCTGAATTAAAATTTGTGTAAGAACTGCTAGAGTGTAAAGATGTATTTCTAAATTTTCTGCTTAGTAAAGATTTATGATTGCCGTTGCTGCCTCAGACAGGCAACCCCCCCAGTCCTACTGGCATCAAAACACTGCTCCAGATTTGCGACAGCTAACAGTATTCTGCGACTTTGATGGCCCTGTAGTGGATGTCTCCAATCGCTACTATGCTACTTACCAAATTTCTCTGGCTGAGACCAAAGCCTTTTACCAAGCTAGAGGTATTAACTTACCTATTCAAATGCTTAGTAAAGAGCAGTTCTGGCAAATGAAGCAAAACCGTGTTCCTGATGTAGAAATTGCCATGCGTTCGGGTTTACACAGGGAACAAATCGATAGTTTTTTGGAGCGTGTCATAGAAATTGTCAATCAACCCGAGTTGTTGAAAAAAGATCGGTTGCAGCCAGGGGTAAGTTGGGCATTAGCTCTGCTACATTCTCAGGGTACACGTTTGGTGTTGGTAACATTGCGCTGTCAATCACAAGCTACACAGATTTTAAGAAATCACGGCTTGACTCGCCTGTTTAGTGGTATTTACGGAACCCAAAACGCCCAAGCAGCCTATCAAAACTATACCCAGGTGAAAACGCAACTACTAGAACGAGCCATCAGGGAACAATCCTGTTTAACTGGGTATCCCTTATCAGCTTGGATGGTGGGTGACACAGAAGCCGATTTATTAGCTGGAAAGGCGCTATCACTTCCTACCATCGCTCTAACTTGCGGTATCCGCTCTCATTTTTACCTCAAGCAATTTCAACCAACTTGCATGCAAAACAATCTGCTGGCTGCTGCTCAATACCTGTTAGAAAACCTCAAGAATCAAGGTTAAACTATAGACAATTAGGCAGTGGCTGCGACACTTTCTGGCTCGTAGCGTAGCCGATCCTGTTTGTCCTCAAGTATTATTACTCAATTGATTTGAGATTGCTCCATCAAGCTCAAACGCTCCCACCATCGGTTGAGCGGATAATAAACTACCGGCGCCCATAAACTACTAAGAATTGCAGAGGAAAGAGCAATGCGCTGGTGATCAGCCCAAATTTCTGCCAGGTTGCGATCGCCCATTAAACTATATTGAATTGCGGTAACCGTCTCTCCGACCACCGCCATGCCAAAAACAATTAAGGCTACAGAAATAAAATCTTCCTGAATATACCGTTGCTTCTGAATGCGAGCGGTCAAAATTCCCACTACAGCAAGACTCAAAACATGGCTAGGGTAAGGAGCAGTCATGCCATCTTGAATCATTCCCAGTGCCAATCCAGCTAAAGCGCCCTGAAAAGCTGTACGCTTGACGCTCCAAGCTACAACCCAAATTAATAGCCAATTGGGAGCAATTCCTAGTAATTCCATCCCCTGTAAACGTACTGGTAAGACCATCAGGCAGATGAAAACTGAACAAAGAGTTACTAAACAATTGATAATCTGACGAAACCAGGGTGAGTACTGAGAAAGGTTGTTCAAGAGCTTAGTTCTCCGGTTCTTCGCTACTAGCTTCTTTCAGCTCCTAGCCATTTATGGACACAGCATTTGTTAAGGTTATTATCTCAATTTTAATAAAAAAAATGAGCCATTCAACTCAACTGAACTTCTATTTAACTAACAGATTTCTTATTGAGGAACAATAATTACCCACTCTAAATAATTTACCGGTGCAGTCAACTCAATGACTGCCTCTGGAGCGGGGCTTTTGTCAAGATTCACCGACTCTACCCTTCCTAGTGGTAAACCTGCCGGAAAAAGCTTACTGACGGGCGAGGTAGCGATAACGTCACCACGACGGACATCTGGCACCTTATCAAAAAACTCCATAACTGCCCGATTAGAGCCTTGTCCCCGAATAAAACCCATGCTACGACTACGGCTAATGACGCTACCCACCCGACTGGTAGAGTCACTAATTAGCAGCACGCGACTACTGTTAGGAGTCGTACTGACAACCCTACCTACTACACCGCCGGCGCCCATGACTACGGAACCAATCTTGATCCCATGTTGACTACCTCGGCCTAAAGTTACTTGTTGCCACCAATGGTCAGCACTGCGTCCCACAATCGGAGCAATAATTCCTCCGTTTATTTTTTCGGCTTCCACATAACCCAAAAGCTCTTTTAGCTTCTGGTTTTGGCTTTCCAGTTCAACCAAGCGCTGTTGTAGTTCAAGTAACTGGGCATCTTCAAGACGCTCCTCTTGCGTGGGTAGAGATTGAAAGGGAAGAGTAATCAACTGGTAAGCCTCCAATATTGCTGCCCCTTGAGTTTGGCGAAGCACCCAGGCAGCACTCAAAGTTAGCCCTCCCAAGACAATTGCTATTCCATGCCGATCCCACCAGCGACGCATTATATACATAGCTTGTTCATCAACCGCCAGCTTCAAACCGACGTGTGTTCTCCGATACTCCAGGTAAATGGCTCATTTCTCTAAAACAAGACTCTAACAAGGCTCGTCCAGACTGATATTTTAATGGTTAACCACCTAAAGATGACTAGAACGTCCACTAAATACCCTCTCTAACTGTTTAAAATTCTCTAGAACACGACCTGTTCCCAAAACTACACAACTAAGGGGGTCTGCTGCCACATGGGTTACGATACCAGTCTCGTGACTGATGAGGGTATCTAGTCCTTTAAGTAAAGCACCTCCACCTGCCAACATAATGCCTCGGTCGATAATGTCTGCTGCTAGTTCCGGTGGTGTTCGTTCTAAGGTGCGTTTGACGGCATCAACAATCACAGAGAGGGGTTCTGACATGCTTTCCCGGATTTCCGGTCCCTTGATGGTCACGGTACGCGGTAAGCCAGACAGCAAGTGCAAGCCCCGTACCTCCAAGGTAGCATCATCATCATCATGAGTCGGATAGGCTGAGCCAATCTGAATTTTGATTTCCTCGGAAGTGCGCTCTCCGACTACCAAGTTATGAACCTTTTTCATATACTGGGTAATCGATTCACTCAGCTCATCTCCAGCAATACGCACAGACTCACTAAGAACAGTTCCTTGCAAACTGAGGACTGCTACTTCGGTAGTGCCACCACCGATATCGATAATCATGTTGCCAGTTGGCTCTGCCACTGGTAGTCCAGCGCCGATTGCTGCCGCTACTGGCTCATCAATTAGGTAAACATCTCTGGCACCAGCCTGAGACGCGGCCTCCATTACTGCTCTTCTTTCCACACCAGTGACACCACTGGGAATACCAATGACAATCCGTGGTGAAACCAAGGTTCTGCCTTCATTGACTCGGCGAATGAAGTGCTTAAGCATTAGTTCCGCCGTGTCAAAGTCAGCAATCACACCATCGCGGAGAGGGCGAAGGGCAACTACATTTCCTGGGGTTCTGCCCAACATTTTTTTAGCATCCTCACCCACCGCCAACGGAACTTTTAAGTCCTGATCTATGGCGACCACAGAAGGCTCTTGGAGAACAATGCCCTTACCTGATACGTATACTAAAGTGTTAGCAGTACCCAAGTCTATACCCATATCTCTTGATAGAGAAAAGCGACTGAAAAGACCCACTCGTTTCTACCCCCCAAAAAAAACTAAATGCTGCTGTGTATAGCCGAAATGTAACCTAGCCGTAACCCTAACCGAGGTGGATTCTATTACGTTTTCTAGGGTTAGTCTAGTAAGGTGGAGAAATTCGCTATCATCGGTAGTCAGAAAGAAGCTGAAATTATCATTCAAGTGATTTACTCGTTTCTCCGGAGAATGTTAAGTAAAGGATATTGGTTGGTTAATTGGTAGTTTTGCTTGCTCCACTTTTTCGACTAACTCTGGATAAACACTGCAAAACAGGTTTAGATGTAATAAGACTTATGAGTTTAAATGTTGTTAATTTAATTGGTCGCGTTGGTACAGACCCCGACGTCAAGTACTTTGAATCCGGCAGTGTTCTATGTAAACTGACACTAGCAGTTAACCGCCGTAGTCGCAATAATGATCAACCCGACTGGTTTAACTTAGAACTGTGGGGGAAAACTGCGGAAGTCGCGGCTAATTATGTTCGCAAAGGAAAGTTAATCGGAGTACAGGGTTCTCTCAAGATTGACCGTTGGAGCGATCGCACTACAGGAGCAGAACGCTCATCCCCTGTGATTAGAGTGGAACGCCTTGAGTTATTAGGTTCTAAGCGGGATAACGAAACTAGCTCTTTTGATAGCTACAGCGATAGCGATACAGAATTTTGAGCCAGGTGAAAGGTAAAGTTATATCTCATCTGCCGCTAAGTTAAGTATATCCCAAACCATAGCCAGCAGTTGTGTGCCTAGCTTCTCTTTAAATAACTCACCGGCTTCGGGTAAGTCACTTGGCGGCTAAAATCTAAAACTTCCATGTAAAAGAAATCTGCTGCCGAATCGGTTAGCGATGTTAAGTTTAGGGATCAAACTTTCTCTAACAAACCTCTAAAAGATAACATCTGCGGGGTTCTACAACAAGAAAAAAACAGAAAATTTTGATTCATCTGATCACTTCTCCTCACCGGAATAGCGGACACCACTAAAAGAGGTTCCTGGACTCCTAACAGAGCCTTATTTTGCTTTCAGTCTGCCATAGCAATGCCTGATTATTTTCAGCTGTTACCGTTTTAGTAACTGATCAAGATTCTCATTTCTCTCCAAGCTACCTCATATCGAGGAGTCCTGAGTCAGCAACAGGAGGATTCAGAGGAATAGCTCTCTCTAACCCATTTAAGCGCTATAGCGAACTAGCCATTATCTCCTCTCCTTCTCCCTAGCAAATTAGTAGTGAAATCATCAATAATCCCATGAATAAACTTTCTGTATAGTGCTTAGCAGTAAACTTAATAACCCAGGGAAAGGATTGATTGCATTGAGAAGCTTGTAGAGTAGAAAGAATGATTTCTTAGTGAATAATGGCTGATGCAACTGCCTGGGTGAGTTTCTTCTCCCCTATCCCTTCACCTTCTTTTCTCTATTTTCACCAACCTCTGTTAGCAACTGCGAGCGAGGGGACAGCAACCGAAGCTGAAAACGAACCAATGGTACTAGCCGCAGTACTACTGAGTTTAATTGTGATTTTCTTTGCCAGCAAACTGGGTGGCGAGATTTGCGCTCGGATTAATTTACCACCGGTATTAGGTGAATTAGTGGGCGGCGTCATAGTGGGAATTTCTGCCCTAAATCTGTTGGTCTTCCCTGAAGCCAGCGCAGATAGTACAAGTTCCTTAATTATGAACTTTCTTCAGAGTACCGCTGGTCTGACTCCAGAGGCGGCTAACTCAGTGTTTGGAACACAAAGCGAGATCATTTCCGTTTTGGCGGAACTCGGTGTTGTGATTCTCTTGTTTGAAATTGGACTAGAGTCAGATTTACAAGAGTTGATCCGAGTTGGGCCTCAAGCCGCAGTGGTAGCAGTGGTAGGGGTTGTAGCACCTTTTTCTGCTGGTACTGCCGGTTTAGTTTATTTATTTAACGTTCCTGTTGTACCGGCAATTTTCGCCGGTGCTGCGCTGACAGCTACCAGTATCGGGATCACGGCCAAAGTGTTAGCAGAAATTGGTCGTCTCAGTTCCAAAGAAGGTCAAATTATCATTGGTGCAGCGGTTCTCGATGACGTCTTAGGCATTATTATCCTAGCGGTCGTTGCCAGTCTGGCAAAGACAGGAGAAATTGTTATTACCAACGTCATCTACCTCATTATCAGCGCTGGTGTTTTCCTAGTGGGTTCAATTTTACTGGGCCGCTTCCTGAGTCCCTATTTTGTCAGCTTAGTTAAGGAGATGAAGACGCGCGGTCAAGTATTGGTGACTGCAATAACTTTTGCCTTAATACTGTCTTATGTTGCTGCAGCTATTGGTCTAGAAGCAATTTTAGGAGCATTTGCTGCTGGACTAATTTTGGCAGAAACCGATAAACGCCGAGAACTAGAAGAGCAGGTAATTCCCCTTGCGGACGTTCTGACACCGATTTTCTTTGTAGTCGTAGGTGCAAAGACTGATTTAAGCGTTCTTGACCCAACCGTTCCCAGCAATCGGGAAGGCTTAGTCCTGGCAATTTTCCTGATTGTGGTGGCAATCATCGGTAAAGTAGTCACAGGTTTTACTGTTTTTGGTCAGCCTGGGATCAACCGACTAGCAATCGGTGTTGGTATGATTCCACGAGGCGAGGTGGGGTTAGTGTTTGCTGGTGTTGGCGCAGCAAGCGGCGCTCTTTCGGAAGCTACTGAGGCGGCGATTATCGTGATGGTTATTTTGACCACATTTATTGCGCCTCCTTTGCTAAGGTTAGTATTTCAGGAGTCAGAATCGGAAGCTACTCTTGAGCAGACAGGCGTATTTGAGGGTGCTAGCCAAGGAGCAGCGCCAGTGGAACCGGGTGTAAATCCTCAGGAAGCATCCAAGAAAGCTGAAATGCCACAGGAAACTAGACAGGACGACTGAAGAGTGAGACTAATCTTTGGCAAAAAGTGCAATTGGCACTTCCAGATTGGGTGTTGCAAAAATCAACAAAAACTGACTCGATGTTTTCAACCGTGCCATTTCTTCAGTAAAGTTGCCCGATGTTAGGAGAGCTCCAATCAAGTAAAGGGTAAACTTTCTACAAAATGCCCCTTAAGGGGTTAAATTATCAAAAATTAGGGAGCCTGGTTATTGACTAGTAACTTTCATCTGCTAGGCTATGTCATCTAGCTTAGGCTCCCTTAGGACTACGGGTAATCAAAGAGTCAACCTGCAACAAGAGTCAACCTGCAACTTAATAAGCCGTAGGTTTATTAAGGCAATCTAAAAAAGGCTTTTTGAGCCACGGCAATATCTCCCCTAATTTGTGATCATGTCCTCCATCTTGGGAAAAGTGTGTACTAAAAGTCGCACCAATCAGCAAATGGCTATTCGATGCAGCAATGCCCTTTTAAAAGGAGCAATAATTTTGAAATCTCGCTGGCTACTGCTAATACCTAGCTTTTTAAGTGTTTTTTTGTTTGCCTTATCGGCTGGAGCGCGTCAACTGGTGTTTTGGCGTTTTGAAGCGAATCAAAATCGACTAGAATTCACTACAGACGTAGGAGTTCAGCCAAGAGCACAACTCATTGCTAATCCGACCCGCGTGGTTATTGATTTGCCCGGAATTAGTTTGGAAGGCCCTACAGATTCCCAGAAAGTGGGAGGTACAGTTAAGGAAATTCGAGTAGGGCAATTCGATAACCGAACAACTCGAATTGTTATTGAGTTAGCACCTGGATACACCCTGGATCCTCAGCAGGTGAAATTCCGAGGCTTGACGCCCAATCAATGGACGGTTCAATTACCAAGACCTGAAAGGGTTGGGCTTGTGCCCGGTCAACCCTTGGTCGCAGACAACAGCAACAGCTTCGAGAATCCATCCGCATCACAAAATTTGCTGTTGAAGCTGAAAGAAAATCCCTAAAATTGTCCAGCAGAATAAATCCAACGTCACTCTCTTAACAAACATCGGTGTCCAACTTTTCTGTCTCTCATCCCAGTGACTCTCCTGGGCAAAATAAGCCTGAATCCTATACAGGAAAACTTCTTGTTAATGAAAGCCTTGAATCTGGTATTACCAACAACAGAGAACCGCAGCGGAGCCGAATTGGTATTTTCGACAGCGGTGTAGGTGGTCTAACCGTTCTCAGAGAACTGTACCGACAATTACCTAACGAATCAGTTCTCTACTTTGCTGACACGGCACGTCTACCTTATGGGATGCGCTCTTCAGGTGAAATTTCGCAGTTTTGCTTTGAGATTCTTACCTGGATGGTACAACAGGACGTCAAAATGGTCGTCATGGCCTGTAATACCAGCGATGCTCTAGCACGGGAAGCCCTATGCCGTGAGTTTAATATCCCAATTTTGGGGTTGATTGTACCAGGAGCACGTGCCGCTGTAGCCCAAGGCACTCGCTTTGGGGTAATTGCCACCCCAGCTACTGCTGCCAGTAATGCTTATCGACGTGCCCTATTGGAATTTGAACCTAATGCTAAAGTTTGGCAAGTTGGCTGTCCAGAGTTCGTACCTTTAGTAGAGCAAAACCGCTTGCATGATCCTTACACAGCTGAAGTGGCCCGCCAGTACTTAACTCCTTTGCTAGAGCAGCGAATTGATACCCTCATTTACGGCTGTACCCATTATCCGCACCTAGCTCCCGTATTGAGAGAGATTTTGCCATCAAGTGTAGTTCTTGTGGATCCAGCATCCCATGTAGTTACCACCACTGCCCAAGAACTGGACTTAATGGGACTGAAGAATTCTAGGTCTCCACTACCAACGCGTTTTTGTGTTAGTGGCTGCCCTCAACAGTTTGCTCAGCTTGCAGTACAGTGGCTAGGTTGCACTCCAGTCGTAGAAAAAATCCACCTACCTACAGTATCTCACCCATCGGTGCCGATCTAACCTACATTTGATACTTTTGCTGACAATCAATCAGATGCATCAGGACCAAATCATGCTCGATAGTTTTTGGTCGTTTTTCGGCTGAATGCTGATTAAAGTTAGCAGAATAGTTCAAAACACGAGATATGGTGGTTGTTTTTTTTTTGCAAAATAAGCCAATACACCCTTGGTGCGGCTACTTAGCAGCCGCACCGAAAATAAAATTTAAGTGCAAGATATAAATGTCAACCAGCTTAGGAAACTTAGCCCATAGATAGCGATGGAGTTAAAGCTTTTGAAAAAGCTGACTATTTTGCCTATTAGCTTCTTTGATGCTCTGCAAACGACTAGGTTCTGCTAGAGAAACGCTGCTAGAGTCAGCTTGGTTAGATAGGGGGATTGCCAGTTCTCTGGAAACAGAAGGTAGATCTGGGGAAACCCTTTCGCTAGAACGTGATGAGCCGTTGTCAACCTGAGCGGTCTGCCTCAGAGAATCTTTGTCTACATAATTAGCATAGGCGTCCTTCCAAGCATTAGTGAAGTAACGGGAATTTTTGATCGTCCGCTGCGCTAAGATCAACAGCAAATAAATACCTAGCAAATAACCCGTTGCCAGGAGCGGAATGATTAGGGCGGTGTTATTGTAAATCATCGTGATGAACCAGATTTGGATAGATGAAGATTTCGATGCCAGTTCTTACAACAGCAGACCCAAGCCCGTCACAAGCCGAGGGACTGTTCTAATATGAGAAACTTCAGGGACGCAGGACTTTGTTCCCTTATAAATTTCTTATTACTTCTTGCTTGGTCGCGCCAGCTACCTACCATCAAGCTTGAGCCAAACTCGGCTAAGCTGAAATTCCTCTATTTTATTCCGAGAAACGACCTGAATCAGTAATAAAACTGAGGTTTTACCAGGGACAGTAGACTATCTCTGCCTAGCACAATGCACCTTGAACTTGTGTGCAAGGATGTCACTTTCACCCTACCACTACCTCGGAATCAATAAAATTTTTAGTTTTTTAACTCCTCAATATTAAGATTAACACAAGAATCCAGGCGCATTGAAGCGATTTTTTCATACAATTAACAAGTTGATACAATTGCTGCTATTACCTTTTAAGGAGTCTATTAGTCAAACAAAACTTTCCTGTAAGGAACGCTTGACCTAGAATTAAGGAAAGAATATGTAAACTTTCGTAACCTTACTTCATTAGTGGGCGGATCCATGACCTCAGTGACCTCTCTCTTTGCCCCTGTCGAAGCCGACCTGTGTCTACTGACCGAGAACTTGAAAAAACTAGTGGGTGCCCGTCACCCAATACTTTATGCCGCAGCTGAACACTTATTCGGTGCTGGGGGAAAGCGGGTAAGACCAGCAATTGTGCTGTTAGTCGCACGGGCAACGATATTAGAGGGCGACATCACACCACGTCACCGGCGTCTAGCAGAAATCACAGAGATGATCCACACAGCGTCTCTGGTGCATGACGACGTTGTAGACGAATCAGAGGTACGTCGAAATGTACCTACAGTCAATAGTTTGTTTAACAACCGTGTAGCAGTCCTAGCAGGAGATTTTTTGTTTGGTCAATCGGCTTGGTATCTAGCTAACCTGGATAACTTAGAGGTAGTCAAGCTGCTCTCAGAAGTAATCAAGGACATGGCAGAAGGAGAAATTCAGCAAGGACTAAATAGATTTGATACTACTACTACCATCGAAGATTATCTACAAAAGAGTTACAACAAGACTGCCTCGTTAATTGCCAACAGCGCCAAGGCGGCGGGGGTTTTAAGTGGCGTATCCTCAGATACTGCCAATTGTTTGTATCACTACGGACGCCATGTTGGATTAGCCTTCCAGATCGTAGATGACATTTTAGACTTCACTGCTTCTACAGAAGTCTTAGGCAAACCAGCTGGATCTGATTTAGTTAGTGGTAATCTAACAGCACCAGTCTTATACGCTCTGGAAGAAAAGCCCTACTTAGAGGTGCTAATTGAGCGCGAGTTTACCCAACCAGATGATCTTAAACAAGCACTTGGGCTAGTTGAAGAAAGTCAGGGTATTGAGCATTCCCGCGAACTAGCTGCCTACCACGCCAAGGCAGCAGTACAATACCTGAGCAACTTGAAAGCCTCAGAATCCTCTCAAGCACTGATTGACGTGGCAGATTACGTCCTGAGTCGTATTTATTAACCGAACCAATTCGACTCTTCTTGACAAATAACTCTAGGAAATTCAAAAAGCCCAACGCGAAAGCTACCTCTACATCTTGATCAACTGATACAGTTGTCTTCAAAAGTTCACCAAAACTTCATAGTAGTGAGAATCCTTAGCTGTGATAAGAGATTCAAGGGCTTTTTTTATTGAAACTTCAACTAGAGCAGCCGATGGCAAAACCATTATCAAGCGATATCCGAGGGCGGATTGTTAGGATATGACCTAGGTGCTGACCGATTTTGTTGCAGTTCCGCTTGAATCAATTTTCGCAGGTCATCTCTATGAACTTCTGTACCAAGAGTGAGATTACCGGGTGTATCAAAGAAAACTATGCTGCTGACGACCTCAAGCGCCAACATGTGGAACAAAATATGAGTTACTGGCACAGGCATTGCAATGATTTGAGGATCTGAAACAGACTGAAAATCAGCAGCGTCTTTGAGAGTAGAGAAGGCATAGATGACGTTTTTCTCAACATCAGGTTGAGAACGGTTACTCAAAGTTGTCAGCACCCAACCCTGGTCAATGGTTTGGAGAACATAATACTCCGAATGTTTAAGCTGACTGGCAAGGAGTGTCAGTATCGGTGCGATCGCCTCAACAACTTTAGGCGTAGTCCCATCTTGGGGGGCATTGTCAATAAGGAGTTGAATTTGTTGTTTTAAATCCATAGAAGCTGCAGCAGAGAATATTCTGATCTATGGTCAGAGCCTATCAGTTGTAGTGCTTGTTATGTTAGGGTCTTTCTTAAGTAATGAAAACTATGAGGGAAGTCTGCCGGGGCGTGGAGGCAATTTTTCAACTGCTATTTAACGAATTCCGGCGGTCAACACGAGCTTCAGATCTCAACTGTCGCGAGGTGTCAGAGCGTTTAGCCTGTGAAGTTACCAGAATCTGTAATGAGAGTACTCGTATCCAAACATCCGGAGACATTGAAAGCTGGGCCAAAACACTAGCAAATCATCGTCTCAAGCAATGTCTACAATATTATCAGTTAGGTTCTCGTGGGGGACGGGTAGAACTACAGAGTACCCTGAGTGCGATCATCTACCGCTATATTACGCCCTCTCACATGCCGACAGGTTATCAGGCGCGGTTAACCTTAATCGAAGATTTCTTGCAAGGTTTTTACGTAGAAGCCTTAAACGCCTTCCGGCGCGAAAACTCTCTTGATGAAGCTTATCGCCCACGCTCCTTGCTAGAGTTAGCAGAGTACATGGCATTTACCGAACGCTACGGCAAGCGACGTATTCCCTTGCCAGGCCGTCGGTCTCAGCAATTGATTATCCTGCGCGCGCAAACCTTTTCCCAACAGCAACCTCCAGAAACTTCTGTAGATATGGATACCGCTGCTGAGGGAGGGTCACCAGATTCAGACTATACCTGGAACGACGCTGCAACACAGCAGGTGCGAGAGGTAATGGTAGCATCTGAACCCGAACCTTTAGAAGCTAACCTTCGGGAAAGGGTAATCGAAGAATTGCTAACATATCTTGAAGAGCGCCAACAGGGCGATTGTGCCGACTACTTTACCCTACGCCTGCAAGATCTGCCCACTAACGAGATCGAAGAAATTTTAGGTATTACCCCCAGGCAGAGGGATTATTTACAGCAAAGGTTCAAATATCATCTGATTAGGTTTGCTCTGTCTCATCGTTGGGAACTAGTACACCAGTGGCTAGAAGCCGATTTAGACCGGAATCTAGGTCTAACCCCGATAGAATGGGAACAGTTTCAGACAAAAATGGATTCCGAGCAGGCACAACTACTAGAACTTAAGCAACAAGGCAGCTCAATTGCCGAAATTTCTCAAACTCTAGGTTGTACAGTTACCCAGGTGGAAAAGCGATGGTTTAAACTGCTTGAGCTGGCATGGGATATTCGCAATCGTTCAGGATCCGGATCAAGTGCATCTCTAGATGAATAGTGACATGGATAATAACTCGGACGTCCTCTATAGCCGCTTAATTGCTTGGCTAATAAAAGAGTCCGTTACCGCTGCTACCACACCGGAACACGGACAGGCACAAGACACTGTCCCTGCTGGTGAACTCTCAGCAGCGGATTTTGAGTTGGATCAATTAGACCCACTTGATTTAGAAGAAGTGAACATTGCACCCTTTAACACTGACAATACAGCTCAATTTCTCACACAAGGGGATTTAGGAGATGCCCTTGCTCATGAGGCAATTGAACCAGGCAGTGAACAGAACCCTGACCAATTGGGAGGAATGCCGATCGTGCAAAAACGTTTTGAGGCTTTATTAAAGCGCCGACTAAAAGTTGAAATTGAACGTCACCCCCCTCTTTTCCCCTGGGAAACAGAAATTTCTGATTATGAATCTGACACTGATGACGTTTTAGCCAATCGGTGGGTTCCTCCCATCGACCTCTGGATGCCACAGCTAGACAAACTTGCTCTGCCTGTCTCACTCCCAGAAAACGTCTTAGTGCCACTGCTAGAAGCCTGCTCTGAAGTGGTAGATTCACAACTTAAGCTGGGGCGACAAATGGTTAATGCAGTAAAAAACTTATTCCCCGACCAATTTCAGTCACTAGACCCTCTAGCGGGGATGGTAATTGGCTATGGTATGGGTCGTAACCCCGATGCACTGCAATTACCGAATATCAGTTACGACGATGCTTCTGCCGAGCAAAGAATGACCTTAGCGCTGTTAGCAGCCAAAGAGATTATCAACACACTGAGTGTCCAGATTTCACCCACTAAAACACCAGTAGAGCGACAGTGGCAAACTTCTGCCGGTATCGTGAGCCTCAAGGCACATTACCAAAAACAAGAAGAAGTTACTTCAGTCTATGTCAGGGGTCATTTGCCTCGCGGTGGCAGTCTGGCACTACAAGCACCAGGAGCATCAGCAACATCACAGCGCACTAATCCAGGCTACCTGAGTGTCGAACTATTTGAGGTACAACCCGGTCAAACTTATCCTTTAGAGGTTCGGTTCCATGAATCTGAATCGGCACCTCTAAGATTTGCTCTGTGTCCGACTTTGTAATTTATTCTTTGTTAGCAAGTTGACGATCAAAAATCGATAATCAATGATCAATTGACAAAGAACTAAATACCAATGACCAATGAGATTTGGCAGCTACGGCGTCTACCCTTTCTGGGTCAGGTTTGGCGGCGTCTTCAACAGATGCCGCCCCCTCAAACAGAAAACTCAATTTTGCTCCGGGTGTTGGTACAAGGGTTAGTAGTTGTCGGTATTCTTGCTACAGATATTGCCGCCCAAACTCAGATGAGCTTCTGGGCAATACCACTAAGTATTGTAGGAGCAACCTGGAGCTGGTATCGCCGTAGTCACCGTAACATCGCCCTCAAGTTCTTGCTGGCGATAGGAATGCTCTTGGCAATGGGAGCCTTCTTTAGAAACCTGTTGACGCAACTCAACGATACCCGCTTGGCTTTGGCACAGTTGCTAATTATGGTGCAAGTTCTCCACAGCTTCGATTTACCACGCCGCAAAGATTTGGGGTATTCGATGGTAATCGGACTGATTCTGTTGGGTGTTGCTGGAACCCTGAGTGAGACTTTAACCTTTGCCCCACTGTTATTAATATTTTTAGTAATCGCCCTTCCGGTGCTCGTCCTCGACTACCGCTCACGCCTTGGTATTTCTACCAAACTCAAGCCTCAAAACTCTTCAGTCGGTACTCACCGTTCTAGAATTTTAACGACGAAAAGTCTCAGTCTATTTCTGGTAGTAATTTTAGGGCTAGGTTTGGTCATTTTTGCCCTGATGCCTAGGCTTCCCGGCTATCAGTTACAGACTTTCCCTGTGAGTGTACCAGAGGATTTCGGCAACCAGAATTTTGATGAGAATAATCGCGGTATCGTCAACCCAGGATATGTCCGCAAGGGCAACCAAAACGGCAACGGTACTGGTGGAACGACACAAAACGAGACTACAGGCCCAGGAGAACTTGATGACACCTTTTACTACGGCTTTGGCAGTAAAATTAACCAGAATCTCCGAGGGGAACTCCAGCCTAAAGTAGTATTGCGGGTGCGTTCCCAGGCACCAGGATTTTGGCGTGTACTCTCGTTTGACCACTACACAGGTCAAGGTTGGGAAATTTCTCGCGAAAATCGGGTCATCGAGTTAAATCGACCAGAATGGTCCTATCAGTTTCTACTGCCTCCACCTCTAGTGGGAGGTCAAACCAAAGAGGTAGTTCAAAGTTACACAGTAGTATCGGAACTGCCCAATATTATCCCGGCTTTAACTTATCCCAAGCGACTTTACTTTCCCACACGGGAAGTAGCCCTCGATATTGAAGGTAACTTGCGATCGCCCTTAGGCTTGATTGAAGGACTAACCTACACAGTTATTTCAGACGTACCCTACCGCACCCGCGACTTGTTGCAACAAGCAACCGACAACTACCCAAAGAATATTCAAGATTACTATTTGGATGTTCCTCCGAAAATTGCTGAGCAAGTACGGCAACGAACAGAAGAACTTCTAGCCACCTCCGCTAAACCTATCACTTCATCCTATGAGAAAGCGTTGTATTTGACGCAGGCTCTCAAGCAACGCTACTCCGTTCCAGAAAACCCCTTGGGATTGCCTTTTTTAGAGGAAAACGAGGACTTAGTAACCGCCTTTCTGTTCAAGCACGAAGGAGGTTACCCAGATCACTTCTCCACGACTTTGACGATCATGCTGCGCTCAATTGGCATCCCAGCGCGACTGGTAGTCGGTTTTGGCACAGGTCAGTTTAATCCCTTCACGGGTTTTTACGTTGTCCGCAATACAGATGCCCACGCCATGACCGAAGTCTACTTCCCCGACTACGGCTGGTTCGCCTTTGACCCCATTCCCGGTCATGAATTAATTCCTGCTTCAGTAGAAGAATCTCAAACCTTCGGAGTCTTGCGACAGTTTTGGCAGTGGGTAGCAGGTTGGTTACCATCACCAGTAACCAGTTGGCTAGGTCAAGCTGGGAATTTGCTAATTCGCTCCCTGGCTAGAGGAATTGTCTGGTTGTGGGGAATTTTATCCAACGGTTGGTTAGGCTTGTTTACTGGTTTAATTTTGGCAGTGATCTTTAGTTTCCTTAGCTGGCTAGGTTGGCAGCAGTGGAGAAACTGGCGCTACCGTCGCTGGTTAGATCGATTACCACCGATGGAAAGCTTGTACCAGCAAATGCTCAAGGTTTTAAGGATTAAAGGATACATTAAACACCCGGCTCAGACTCCCTTAGAGTATGCCAGCACTCTACATCAACACCAACCACCAGAATCTATCCAGGTGATTGATGAGATTTCCCAAGCTTATGTCAGTTGGCGTTATGGGGGCGCAAGACCCAACATCCCAGAATTGCGACGGCAATTACGTAACTGGGTTAAACAAGATCAACTCAAACCAGACCAGAAGTATTAGCAATGCGAGCCAAAATCAGGGATACAGAAATATACTTTGATGTTGAAGGTTCCTCTTTAGTCGCGGATGGCTCGCGGATGCGTGAAAAGCCAGTGGCTTTGGTCATTCATGGGGGACCAGGAGCAGATCACAGTTCCTATAAACCGGCATTTTCTCCTCTGAGCCAGAAAATGCAACTAGTCTACTTTGACCATCGGGGTCAGGGAAGATCAGCACGGGGCCCCAAAGAAACCTATACCTTAGACAATAATGTTGAGGACATGGAAGCCTTACGCCAGTATCTGGGTCTTGACAAAATTGTCGTACTTGGAACTTCCTATGGCGGTATGGTTGCCCTTGCTTATGCAGTACGCTATCCCCAATATGTCTCACATTTGATCGTGATCGCTACCGCAGCTAATTACCGTTTTTTGCAGCGGGGTAAAGAAATTCTGGCAGAAAAAGGAACTGACGAACAAAAAGCGATCGCTTCTCGTTTGTGGGATGGCACCTTTGAGAATGAGCAACAGCTACACGAGTATTTTCAGGTAATGGGCTCAATGTACTCGCTCACCCATGACCCTTCCTCACCCCCTAAATCTTGGAGCAGAACTATACTTTCGATAGATGCAATTAATATTGCTTTTAGTAGCTTTCTACGCCATTACAATGTCCTCGACCAATTACACAAAATTACCTCACCCACACTGGTAATTGCAGGACGGCATGACTGGATTTGTGCGCCAGAATTTTCCGAGGAAATTGCTCAAGCCATTCCCCATGCAGATCTGAGAATCTTTGAAAATAGCGGTCACTTGATTCGAGTCGATGAGCCAGAAGCACTCCTAGATGCGATCGCGGGTTTCTTGGTATATAAAACTTAACTGATAGAAACTGTACTAACTTCCGCGAACTATGGCCGAAAAATACTGATCTACCTAGACTGGATCTAACATAGGCTTGTACTAGCTTTCTTAGTGCTTATTTAAGTACTATTCAACTTAAAAGTTTTTTTGCAAAAATCACTGAAGTCCTGAGGAAAAGTGATATGACCGCTACGTTATCGGCACCCCAATCTATTGCATCTTGGCTTGGAGAAGAAGCCGAAGACTTACTAACTTACCAGGCTAAGCTTGACAAACGGCTGTTGCATATACCCGCACCAGACTCAGTAGAACGGATTTTTGGCAATAGCGATCGCCCAGCTCAAGTCCTGCGCAGTCTCCAGCAATTGTATTCGACTGGACGCCTTGCCAATACAGGTTATCTTTCTATTCTGCCAGTGGACCAGGGGATAGAACACTCCGCCGCCGCCTCTTTTGCTCCTAACCCTGCCTACTTCGACCCAGAAAATATCGTCAAACTGGCTCTTGAAGGTGGTTGTAATGCCGTTGCTACTACCCTGGGCGTTTTGGGAATGGTTTCTCGCAAGTATGCCCATCGCCTCCCGTTTATTATGAAAATTAACCATAATGAACTACTCACTTACCCCAATCAAAATGACCAGATTTTGTTTGCTAATGTTGAGCAAGCCTGGAATTTAGGGGCGGTGGCAGTGGGAGCTACAATTTATTTTGGTTCTGAGCAATCAAGCCGCCAGATTCAGGAAGTAAGTCGCGCCTTTGCTCACGCCCACGAACTAGGTATGGCAACTATCCTGTGGTGCTATCTCCGTAATAATGCTTTTAAACAGGACAAAGATTATCATCTTGCTGCTGATCTGACAGGTCAGGCAAACCATCTAGGCGTTACCATCGAAGCGGACATCATTAAGCAAAAGCTGCCGCAATGTAACAATGGCTACGGAGCGGTTGCCAAAGCTACGGGTCAGAAATACGGTAGAACAGATGAGCGAGTCTACTCAGAACTCAGCACCGATCACCCAATTGACTTAACTCGCTATCAAGTACTTAACTGTTATGCTGGCCGTGCTGGTTTGATTAACTCAGGTGGTGCTTCTGGAAAAAATGATTTCGCTGAAGCTGTGCGCACTGCTGTAATCAACAAACGAGCTGGTGGTTGTGGGCTAATTTCCGGTCGTAAGACTTTCCAGCGCTCTTTTGAGGAAGGTGTTAAGTTGTTCCACACAATTCAGGATGTTTACTTATCAACTGAAGTAACTATCGCTTGACCTCCCCAGCAACTGAGACAAGAACACCGATTGGCGTTGCACAATCAAGGAATAAAGAAGACAAGGGGGAAAGGAATCGCCCAAAATGCCCGATCATCCTGTAACTAGAAGGCGCCCACTGATTGAGGAATCGGCAAACTATTTTGGGCAGATGGGAGATCAGCTAAAACGGCTGATCTTCTATCCCATGGTCACTCGCAACTCTTGAAGGGCTACTCTAGCTTTAGTAGAGAATTCTCTATACTTTCAATTTGTCCTGACGCGGCAATACTCATGCTGAAGGAAAAAACAGTAGATGTACACTGATGATTGACCTCAGCGACTCCTTCCCGTTGAGGTTTTTTTTATTAGATAATAAAAACTTAATGATTGTTGAATATAGCCAGTGCTGAGGCTCTAAGGTTAAAGTTATAGAGAATTATTTGGATCAGCGATGGCTGGCAAAATTGCTAATAATTCCGTTCCAGATTGATTAACATTGTTAATAAGGGTACTAACTAAAACAATATTCTCAACCTAGACAGAGTAAGTACAAATGAATTCTCAGAATGATCAAAACAAGAGTCTTCAGCGCCGTCAACAAGAGCTTGAAGAGCGAGAGCAAGCAATTCGACTACGAGAACTAGAAGCTGAACTCTATCGAAAAGAACCACCACTTTATCAAACAGTCTCTCAAGACTCTCAAGAAAAACGCGAAAGTTTACTGAAACAGTGGCAGAGGAAACTAGGTAGAGTAGCAAAGTTTGCAGCTCTAATCTTAGTTGTCATTGCCAGCTATAAGATAGCTGTACAGCTTGCCGGCATAATTATCGTCGGCACGATTGCTTTTGTTTCTTACAAACTCTTCCTTGAGTCTGATAAGTCTGATAAGTAGCATTGAATTAAAAGAAATGATTAAAAAACTTAAACAGTAAGTTTAAGTAAACTTTTGGTTTTAATTAAATTAAATATCTGTATTTGAAAATGGAAGATTGGTGATGGCAGATAGAAAGAGGATACCCAAATTTAAATAGAAAAATATTCTAAACCTTGGCCTACACTCAGAGAACAAGGAAGAGCAAAAGCTGATGCCATGCTAAAAATGCCAGGGACACTATAGCAATCATAAATGAGATGCAAATACCTTCCCCTTGTCACCCTTGTTTAAAAATTAAATAGGATTAGCTATAGCTTCATACTGAAGGCAAAAGGTGTTGTAAGTTCCCAAGGGCAACAGAGAGTGAACATTTTAGTTATCCTCGCTGAAGTCAGCCTTGTGGTTGGCTTTTTCTTTCTGCTCAATTGGCTTTCTCTAAGAGTCTTCAAGCAGACGATGAAGGTTCCTTGGCTCAAGCAGAGGGAGAGGCGTGCCAAAATTCTGCGCCGGAAAATCCAGGGGCGATTGGTTGTCTGTTGTATTGTTTTCTGCCTCGTCGTGGTGAGTGTTAATGGTGTGCTGATCTATCGAGGTGAAAACCTTCAGAGATACACCTTGGGGTTAATGCGCCTTATACCATCAGGGTTTTGGGTAACCCTAGCCACTGGTACTGCCAAAAGTGTGGCTGTTCTGATTGCGGTGGCGATCGCACTGAGAATCCTTCGTGGTTGGCTAGACTTAGCTCGCGATCGCGCCGAAAACTTTGAACAACTTACCGCCAATGACGAGAGTATCGAAAACTTCTTTAGCTTCTTCAAAATCAACTTCACCAACAGTATCTGGCTGTTGTCAATAGTCTGGTGTACTCAATTTTTCCGACTCTCGGAAGTAGTTACCCAGTATCTGTATGTTCTGCTGAGGATTTACGTAATCATTGCGCTGGGGTTACTGATCTTCAAAGCAACTGCCGCGATTATCGATAGTCTTGATGCTCTCAGCGATAAATATGATCGTGTTGATAACTTCCTGGGGTTTTATGACCGTCTCAGGCACCTTGTTCCCTTCTTAAAGCGATGTCTGGAATATATAATTTACGTCAGCATGGCGACGCTGGTTGTCGGACAAGTGGAGTTAATCGCCGATTTAGCAAGCTACGGCCCCAAAATTATCAAGATTATTGGCATCGTCTTTTTGAGCCGAGTCTTGGTAGAGGTGGCTCACTTGTTGGTCGAAGAAGCGTTGCTCAAGAACCAGAATATCACTGACCTACAGAGACAAAGACGACTGACCCTGATTCCCTTGCTCCAGAGCGCCCTCAGATACATTATCTACTTCTGTGCTGGCATCAGTATACTTGAGGCTCTGAACATAGACCCCACCCCAATCCTAGCTGCGGCTGGCATTATCGGTCTGGCTGTCGGTTTGGGAGCGCAGAACTTGATCAATGACATAGTCTGTGGCTTTTTTATTCTCTTTGAAAACTATTACTTGGTAGGTGACTTTATCGAGACTAACGAAGCCAAAGGGATTGTTGAGGCAATTGACCTAAGAACTACCCGCATTAGGCATCCGAACGGTCAACAGCATATTATCCGCCACGGACAAATGGAGCCGATCATCAACTACTCTAAACAATATATTTACGCAGTAGTAGAAGTGGGTGTAGCTTATGACTCTAGCCTCGATCATGTTTACAGAGTTATCGAGGAAGTAGGATTGCAGTTAAAGGAACAATATTCAGATGTCCTCGAAGCCACACTAGTAGATGGACTTGATAAATTTGGCGAGTCTGAACTGTTGCTGCGTACAGTCACCAAGGTTAAGCCGGGAAAGCACCTACCTCTCCAGCGAGTGCTGCGCAAGATGATTAAAGATGCCTTTGATCGGGAAGGAATTGAAATTCCCTTTGCCCGTCGCGTGTTAATTTTCAAGAACCAAGAAGAAAGCAACCAGTCTGTAACTAATGATTTTAAGAGCGATTTGACTAGCTAGTAAGAAGCTTCTTGCCATCAGTTGTTGTCTGTGAATGGCTAGAGAGAGACTGACTTAAAATGATGGGTTTCTGAAAATAGCGATAACTAATGGATGCGTTTGGGGCTGCCATCTCTTAGATTACGCCAGCAATCTGTTTTCTATTCGTTGCTGGTTACGGCTTTTTCAACCTGAAAATAGTGCGATCTCTACAACTGTAGACTCAGATCAAAAATTATGAGCTACTGCTCGATTTATTTATCCGCCCACTGACTCACCTGCTGTCACTACTCATCATCCGCCACCTCAATACCAAAAGTCTGCCGAGCTCCTGCTGCTCTATAGGGTTTATTTTTTGATACTGAGCAACTATATTTAGGGAAATGTTTTCTGGATTTTCCTGGGCCAGTTGCAAGGGAACGAAAATGCTTTCTAGTTGCAAAGCTCTCCGGTTAATGCCTCGAATTTCATATTCCCGGCAGTCATACTTCCGTCATTCGTAGTATTTGCCTATACATCTTTGAATAAAAGATTGTTAAGCTGAGTATTTGAAAAGTGGCACAATTTAAGCTTTAATTTTAATCGGGCTTAAATAAAGACGGAATTACAAGAAAAGCTGCTTCGCTTTTTGATCACTAGCTGACATCATGCAACAGAAGCTGCAACAGCCCAATCCGAAAGCAGACCAAAAGTCTGTAGAGAAAAAAGCAGCCTGCATCTCAGTAATCATTAATACTTTTCTCAGGTAATACTAATGTTTACATTAAATAATGTTGTCTAAAAATAATGGCTACCGCAAAACCGAGAGAGAGTGAGTCATGAGAAATGAATTAAAACCCCACAGGGTCAGCAGAAAAATTAAACGTTTTTGCAGTTTTTCTTCAATTTTAATCCTCATAGCTACTCTGATTATCGCCCAGGCAAAATATTTTAACGTTCAGGAAATTTTAAGGAACGCCTTAAACTGGATTGACCATCTAGAGTACTACAAACCAATCGCCTTTATTGTCATCTATAACTTAGCTACTGTACTATTTGTACCAGGAGCTATTCTTACTCTTGGCGGTGGTATTATTTTTGGTTTAGTTTGGGGTTCAGTCTACGTTTTCATTGCTTCAAGTTTAGGCGCTACCTGTGCTTTTTTGATTGGGCGTTACTTATCTCGCAGTTGGGTTTATCAACAAATTGAAGGTAACCACAAGTTTCAAGCAATTGATCGGGCTGTTGCCAGAGAAGGATTTAAAATTGTCTTCTTGACGCGCCTTTCCCCTGTGTTTCCTTTCAATCTTTTAAATTATGCCTTTGGCATAACGCAAGTTTCCTTAAAAGACTATTTTTTTGGCTCATGCGGCATGATTCCAGGAACTGTTATGTACGTTTACCTGGGACATTTGGTGGGTGATCTAGCAATGCTCAGCACAACAGAAATTAATCCCCAAGCAAAAGCTGCCCGATGGGGGATTAATCTACTTGGCTTAATTTTGACGATCGCAACTACAGTTTACATAACTTATATTGCCAAAAAAGCCTTAGAAAAATCCAAATTTCCTCAGTAGCAATTCAATTATTTTACTTAATTATTTAAACTTGCTTTTATGAGTCAGGCATTGTAGCTTTAAAAATTCCTAATAATAACTAAACTAGTTTGGTAAACAATTTTAGGATTGAGCTCATGCCTCCCATTAAGCGCCGTCGATTCTTACAGTTTGCCAGTTCTACTTTGGCAACACTAGGCTTGAGTCAGCTAAATATACAGCGACAAGGTTTTCGTTATGCCAGAGTTTTGGGACAAACTACACCCCGCAAATTGGCGTTGCTAGTAGGAATTAATCAATACCCCCAAAGTGAACGCTTTGTCAGCTTAAAAGGCTGCGTCAATGATGTGGAATTGCAGCGAGAGCTACTAATTCATCGCTTTGGTTTCAAGGCAAATGATATCTTGATCCTGACCGACAATCAAGCAACTCGTCAAGGTATTCTACAAGGCTTTGAAGAGCATTTAATCAAACAAGCCAAACCGGGAGATGTGGTAGTATTTCACTTTTCCGGACACGGTTCTCGCGTTGCTGAACCCAGCAAAGTCAATCCCGACCAACTAAACAGTACCTTTGTCCCAGCCGATGATGGCTCCCTCCTACAACAAGGTATAGTTACAGATATCATGGGTCGAACACTGTTTTTGTTAATGTCCGCCTTAAAAACTGAGCATGTCACAGTGGTACTCGATAGTTGTTTTTCTGGTGGTGGAACTAGAGGGAACTTTCGCGTACGTTCTGCTAACGGCGGTGCTAACTTACAAACCACCCCAGCAGAATTTGAGTATCAACAGCAATGGCTTTATCGGTTAAAACTTCCCAAAGAAGAATTAGAAAAAAGACGCAGTATTGGAGTAGCTAAAGGGGTAGTAATTGCCTCAGCACGCAGAAATCAACTGGCAATCGATGCAGCTTTTAATGATTTTTATGCGGGTGCTTTTACCTACCTTTTAACTCAGTATCTTTGGCAGCAAACTAGTACAGTAGAAAATGCGATCGCCCAGATCAGCCGCGATCTTAAGCAGATCTCATTTCAAGTACCTCTAGCCGATATTAAACCAGGAAGCGGCAATGAAAGGAAGCCTGTCTATTTTGTCAATCAACAAATCCCGCCAGCAGAGGCGGTAGTTACTCAGGTAAACGGGAATCAAGTTAAGTTGTGGCTAGGGGGATTAAATTTCAGCAGTATTGAAGCCTTCAACCAGGGAGCAAGTTTTTTGATTGTGAATTCTGACGGGCGCAGTTCCGGAGAGGTCAAGTTACAATCTCGTGATGGTTTAATTGGAGAAGGGACTATAGTCGAAACGGCTACTATGCCCTCCTTACAACCAGGGACTTTACTGCAAGAATCAACAAGAGCTATTCCTGGTAATTTAAAGTTACGCATCGGTATTGACCCAACCCTGGTAAATGATACTACGGTGGCTAGGGAGGCACTAGCTACCATGGGACGTTTTCAGGGAGTGCCTTTTCAAGGAACAGAGGTGCCTTACCAAGGTGAGATACACTACCTCTTGAGTCGGATGATCCCAGAAGTTATTCAAGCATGGCGTTCTTCTTCCAGCAACCTCAAAGAAGAAGAGATTCCCCCAGTAGGAAGCATTGGGTTGTTGTCCCCAGGACGAGACGAGGTACTTCCTGACTCATTTGGTGAACCGGGAGAGACAGTAAAAGATGCTCTCTTTCGCTTACAAACTAAACTCAAATCTTTACTAGCAGTCCGCATTGTCAAACATACCCTGAACGCCAACTCATCGCGGTTAAATATAGCAGTGGCAATGACGCCAGAGAATCAGCAAGAATTGATTGCTGAGGCATTTACAACTCGCGATCGCAGTAGCATAAAAGAAAGCAACCGCCAGCTTTCCCAACAGTTAAAGTTAAATACGCCCTTTCAGTTCCGGGTGACGAACCAAGAATCTCAACCCCTGTACCTGAGTATTCTAGTAATTGACCCCACAGGAGGACTGACTGTTCTGTTTCCCAATCAGTGGCACAACTCAGAGGAGAAAACGCGATTAGAGGCTAAGCAAACGCTGCTGATTCCTAACCCAGAATTAGACGGTTTTCAGTTAGTGGCGGGATCTCTGGGAATTGGCGAAGTGCTAGTAATTGCCAGCCAAGCACCACTCAAAAAAGCCCTGCTGACCTTACAATCATTAGCAGCAGAACTCAGACGAGATCGCGGGCCCCTGACGCCCCAGGAACCAGTTGCAGTGATTGGTGATTTACTCGATGACTTAAGTACAAGTCGTGGCACCGGAAGTACCACTAATGTTAGTCAAGAAGTGAGTGCTAGTGAAATAGCAACACTCTCGGTCACCTTTGAAGTAATTTAGTAGAGGTGTTTTTGCTCAAATTCAGCACAATTACCCTTGATCAAGAACCGCCACTAGGAGTGCATTGATTTCAGATGAGTCCTCGCCCTCTCATTGCCCTTCACGACGTCAGCAAAGTTTACTCTAATGGCACTCTTGCCTTGCAAGAGATGAACCTTACCATTGAACAACAACAATTTGTCAGTATTGTCGGGTCATCTGGATGCGGTAAAAGTACGGTGCTGCGGCTAATTGCTGGCTTGGGTAAGCCCAGTTCCGGCATGATCGAACTTAAAGAAACTCAATCATCATCGGAGTTAGCTTTTGTTTTCCAAGAATCCGCCCTGATGCCTTGGGCAAATATTGTAGAAAATATCCGTCTACCCTTAAAACTGGCGGGTGTCTCTCAACAAAAATCCCGTGGATTAGTGCAAGAAGCGATTAATCTTGTAGGTTTGGCTGGATTTGAGCGCAGTTATCCCCGCGAACTCTCTGGCGGCATGAAAATGCGGGTATCGATTGCTAGGGCGCTGGTTACTCAACCAAGTATTCTACTGATGGATGAGCCTTTTGGCGCTTTAGACGAAATGACCCGTTCTAAGCTTAATAGTGATTTGCTGGGTTTATGGCAACAGCAACGCTGGACAGTGGTGTTTGTTACTCACAATATCTACGAAGCAGTATATTTATCAAATCGAGTGATTGTTATGGCATCCCGTCCCGGTAGAGTAGTAGCTGATATACCAATTGAGGCGGCTTATCCTCGTACTGAAGAATTTCGCACTTCTCGGTTGTGCAATGAATACTCTCGTGAGATTTCTGCTCGTTTACAGGAAGCAGTCGCAGGGTTTGAGCATCACAAAATAACTAAGAGTACTGATCAACTACTTGACTCAGCAGTTAACTAAAGTAACCACAATTCCTGAGCATAATTGCTAGATTGACCGATAGAAGGTGACAGCAGACAGTACTGCCAATTAAGAGTTTGCGAATATGCCATCCAGGAAAACAGAAAGTTATGCCAATGGAAGTAATCAAAACTCTACTAGAGTCAACTCAACTGTTATTTTTTGCAGGAGGCTGCTGAAAAAATTAGCATCAATAGATGTAATTGCTCCGGTAGTAGTAGGTATAACAGTATTACTAATCTGGGAAATTTTGGTGCGAGTAACAGGAGTACCATCTTATTTACTACCTGGGCCATTGTTGGTGCTACAGACACTAATAAGTGAATGGAATGCATTATTTAATTCACTGATAATTACTTTGCAAATTACAGTATCTGCTTTAATTTTGGCGACTGTATCTGGTCTTTTAGTGGCAACTTTATTTACCCAAAATAAATGGATTGAGCGGAGTTTATTTCCTTACGCAGTAATTTTACAAACAACGCCAGTAGTAGCGATCGCTCCTTTAATTATTGTCTGGCTGAGAAACAATACTTTTGCTGCCTTAGTGGTTTGTGCTTGGCTTGTGGCATTTTTCCCGATTGTTTCTAATACAACCTTAGGACTCAAAAGTGTTGAGCAGAACTTAAGTGATGTTTTCCAGCTTTACAAAGCATCCCGTTGGCAAACTCTCCTCTATCTACGTTTACCGAGTGCTTTACCTTATTTCTTGGGAGGATTACGAATTAGTGGCGGCTTGGCGTTGATTGGTGCAGTAGTCGCTGAATTTGTTGCTGGAACGGGCGGGGCGCGCTCAGGAATTGCTTACCAAATTCTCATGTCTAGCTACAATTTAGAAATTCCTCGCATGTTTGCTGCCTTATTGATGACTACGAGTTTGGGCGTGATGATCTTCATCGTGTTGACAGCTTTGTCTGATTTATTGCTAAGCAAATGGCATGACAGCACTCTTAAAAGAGAGAATTAAAATGGTTAAATGCTTAATTGAAAAATGAGTCTATAAGCCAGATTTTGGTGTGTACAGCTCAATTTGTTATTTTCTCTTGCCTGTGAAGTTAGTGATTAATCTAACTTGAAACCAGCCGATTAAGGTAGGAGCGAGTTATCCTGAAAAAATAATGACTAGCTAGTTAACTGACTAATCTTACTTATGAGTATTGATGACAAGCGGGAAACTCAATCCGAGCAACCAATCAATTCATCTACCTCAGCAGAAAAACAATCATCCGATTCTCCTCTGATTGATGTCGCCATTGAGGTAAACGAGGCAATTACCGACACGGTTTCCCAAACGAGTAAAAATCTTGCAGAAACTGTAGCCGGAGTCTCCAAGGTAATCGAGGATGTAGCAAAAACTGCTGCAACAGTTAGTGAAACTGTTGGCGGTGCAGCCTCAGAAACCACCCAACTTGCAGCCCAGCTAAGAGAAGCAGCACAACAGCTTTTAGAACAGGCTACAGCAGGTACAGGACAAACTTTGGCTGCGATCGCAGAAAATCCCCTACTGAAGTTTATTATCAAGCTTCCAGGCGCAGATTGGTTCTTAACAATAGTTGGTCAGGTAGATGAGAAGCAAGCACTCTCCGGTGTCAGGGAGCTACAGTCTAAGTATCCCAAAGAAACCCCCAGCCAGATTGCTCATCGTCTGATGGTTGAGAAGTCTCTGTACGCAGGCGGTATTGGACTAGTAACCAACATTATTCCCCCCATTGCCGTTGCTTTTATCGGGATTGATTTAGTGGCAACAACTAAATTACAAGCAGAAATGATTTATCAGATTGCCGCCGCCTATGGTTTAGATTTGCAAGATCCAGCACGCCGGGGTGAAGTCTTGGGGATTTTTGGCTTATCTTTGGGTAGCTCAGGAGTCCTCAAAACTGGGTTAAGTGTCGTGGAAATTCTTCCTGGTGTGGGGGCAATGGTGGGGGCTTCTAGTAATGCTATCATGCTTTACGCCCTAGGTTACGTCGCTCGCCACTTCTATGAAGCGAAGACTAATCCTCAAACACAGCCAGTTACCGCCGCTGTTCTTCAACAGGAAAGCGAGGACTATCTCAAGGCAATGGTTGCTCAGCGAGTGATTATGGATCAGATTCTAGTTCAAATGATTTTGACTAGTTGTCCCGAAAAATCTTGGTCAGATATTGTGCCTGAGTTACAGCAGCTTGCTTTGCCAAGTAGCTCTGTAGATAGGATAGCTGCTAATCTACAATCTCCTCAACCCCTAGAGGCGCTCTTAGAGCAACTGCATCCAGATTTAGCGCCTTCTTTACTGGCTCGGTGCTATAAAATTGCTCAGCTTGATAGCATGATTACTCCAGCAGAAACGGAGGTTTTAGTAGCAATTGCCCAAAAGTTTAATTTAGAGTTGAGTACCATTGAAGACGCTCTGAACTCTCAACAAAAATAGCAGTCCTCAAAAGATTTTTAAATAGAAGGTGTGCCAAAAAGCTGCGACCAATAATGCTTGTGTACAGACGAATAATTCCTCGCATAACCAAAGCCAATTTCTTTTAGTTCCGGGTCTAGAATATGGCTTTTGTGTACAGGACTATCCATCCATGCCTCAACTGTTTCCTGTGGAGTAGTTTGTCCTGCTGCTATATTTTCAGCTATTTTTTGCCAAGCATAGCCCGCAGCTTCAACCCGCCCTTGAGTACTAGAACCATTAGAGCCAGTATGAGAAAAAAAGCCATTTTTTGCCATATCCTCAGCATGACTCTGTGCCGCTTGACCCAAATGGGAGTTAAGTTGTAAGGGAGGAACACCGACTTTTGCTCTTTCCTTATTAGTCAATTGCCATAACTCAGCTTCATAAGCGGCTTGTGCCAGCAAAAGAGGAGTAGGAGACTTTGATTGTGCTAAGTTACTCTCTTGAATTAGCACTATTTCTGGTGCAGAGGCTGCTCTTGTCAAGCCAGGAGCTATGGTGGTCAAACTAATACCTAGGAGAGCAGGTATTAGAAAATCAATTAATCTCTTTTTTGCAGAGAAAGTACTTTGCTTTAACACAAATTTTTAAGTTTTTTGCTGATAGGACTTCGTAGAATGTTTATTTAATTTAGCAGATGGCCAGGATAATTGGTCAGTCGGAAAAATTCAGATATTTGCTCAAAAAAGTCAGAAAAAGTCAGGTTTATTAGTAGAAGCGACGAGATAAATCATAGTGTTTCTTAGATGAGTGCTATACAATTTGACCTATTTCCCAACCCTTCTCTTACAGGGAGAGTGCAGAAGAAGTTTGGTACATTAAAACAATATTTACTTTATACATTCAGATGATTACTACTTCAGGGCGTTACTGGATAAAAAATGCCCATGTGCCAGCTTCTTTAATAGAAAATGCCAATTTACCCAAGCCAATTAAACAGGAGTTGTGCTTGGTAGATCTGGAAATAGCCGACGGAGTGATCGCTCAAATTACTCCCTCAGATGGTAGTGATACTGCTTCTCTGCCAGTTTTTGATTTGCACAGAGGACAAGTGTGGCCTTGTTTTGTGGATATGCACACCCACCTCGATAAAGGTCATATCTGGGAGCGTACGCCTAACCCGGATGGTACGTTTGCTAACGCCCTAGCAGCATGCCAGATTTATAGCCAAAAGCACTGGTATGCTGAAGATGTCTATCGTCGCATGGAATTTGGTCTCAAGTGCAGCTATGCTCACGGTACGAAAGCTATCCGCACTCACATCGACTCTTTTGCTGAGCAGGGAAAAATTAGTCTAGAGGTGTTTCAAGCTCTGCAAAAGGAGTGGCAAGAAAGAATTACCCTACAAGCAGTTTCCCTAGTCACCCTAGATTACTACCAAACAGCTCAAGGAGTTGCCCTAGCTGACAAAATTGCTGAGTTAGGAGGTATTCTTGGGGGCGTTGCTTATACAAATCCCGCATTAGATACCCAACTTGATCAAGTATTCCAGTTAGCTGAAGAACGGGGTTTAAATCTTGACTTTCACACTGATGAAAACAACAATCCCGATTCTATTTGCCTGAAAAAGGTAGCAGAAGCTGCTCTACGCAATCAGTTTACAGGGCAAATTATTTGTGGTCACTGTTGTAGTTTAGCCGTACAAACAGCAGATTTAGTTGCAGAAACTCTGCAACTGGTAAAGCAAGCAGGCATTGGTATTGTTAGTTTACCGATGTGCAATCTTTATCTACAAGATCGACAATCTAGCCGTACACCACGATGGCGGGGAGTAACATTACTAAACGAACTAAAAGACTACGGCATTCCCGCTGTTATTGCTAGTGATAACTGCCGCGATCCTTTTTATGGTTTTGGCGACCATGATCTTTTGGAAGTCTTTACTCAAGCAGTACGGATTGCCCATTTAGATACACCTTATAGTGATTGGCCTAGTGCTGTTACTAAGACAGCAGCTGAGTTAATTGGTTTGCCCAATGTGGGAAGGATTGCTGTAGGGCTACCTGCTGATTTAATTTTGTTTAAGGGACGTTACTTTAGCGAATTATTATCTCGCCCGCAGCAGGATCGTGTTGTCCTGAGAAATGGTAAAAAAATTGAGACTAAGTTGCCGGATTATGCAGAATTGGATAGTTGCTCGTAAGTAGAAATTAAGGAACCACTGATACACACAGATAAAAAAGGATAGATGGCTGGTAATTAGTGTAAATTAGTCATGACAATACAATCACCTAAAATGTAGAAAACCTAATTCCTTTATTGCAGTTTTGTCCCAATTTCAGCATTTTAACGAAATTAACTATTATCAGTATAGAGTTTATCTTCAATGCGAACCACAATAAAAAAATCAAATTTTGTCCTAAATCCTTACATGAAAAGCAACAATTGGTGGGCGACTTATCAAATCTTAAATACAGTTGTCCCTTATGTCTTTTTATGGTTTTTAGCAGTCAAAGCAGCTTTTATTTCCTTTTGGTTGCTGCCGCCAATCATGATGATGATCACACTCTTTTCCGTGCGCTGTTTTTCTTTAATGCATGATTGCGGACACTATTCCCTCTTTAGTTCAAGAAGGGTTAATCGAGTCGTTGGTTTTATTTTGGGTGTCATTAATGCAATACCCCAATACCCCTGGTCAAGAGGACATGCCTATCACCACAAAACCAACGGTGATTGGGATCGCTATCGTGGTCCTTCTGCCTTGCTCTCGACCAACGAATTTGCCAAACTCAGTCCATCGGCTCAAAGGTGGTATGAATTTCTCAGGCACCCGTTGATGATCTTTCCCGGAGGTTTTTTCTACCTTGCTATTAAGCCAAGACTTGCTCTGATCGCAGGAACCTATGATTTTATCGGTCATCTGCTGACTTGCTGGAAGCAAGATCTAGGCATGAGTTTAGCGGTAATTATCTCCTCTTATAAGTCGAAAAATTGGTACACTACAGCTGAGTTTTGGGATCTACTGTTCAACAATATTTGCGTAGTCGGCGGCTGGATTTTTCTCGGCTATTCACTGGGATTTGGTTTCTTCTTGAGCGTTTACTCAATCACGCTAACTTGTGCTGCGGCGATCTTCATCTGCGTCTTTTTTGTGCAGCACAACTTTGATGGATCTTACGCCCATAAAACCGAAGGTTGGGACTATTTGCTGGGAGCAATTCAGGGTAGTAGTTACCTAGAGTTGCCCTGGTTTTTCAAGTGGTTTTCCGCAGACATTGGCTACCACAATATCCATCATCTCTCAGAAAGAATTCCCAATTACAACCTCGAAGCTTGCCACAATAAGAATAGTCACCTGCTGGCTCAAGTAAAAACACTGCGCATGGCAGATATTCCTGACTGTTTCAAATTTATACTGTGGGATTCTGCCTCAAGTAGCCTTGCCTCGATCGCATCATTTCGTCAAACTGCCCAATCTCTTACTCTAGATACAGAACAAAGTCTTCTAGAAAGAACTGATATGGTACAAACGATTGTTAAAAATGTTGAGGCTTAATTCTGATGCATCTATTTTTTTCTGTGTTGGGTATTCTCCTGACAATATTAATAGTAGGGCTTGTTTTCTATCTGTTCACCGCCCGTCGCTACCAATCATCTGACTCTGTAGCTAATTCCTATGACCAATGGACGGAAGACGGCATTTTGGAGTTTTACTGGGGTGAACATATCCACCTGGGGCATTATGGTTCGCCGCCACAGGACAAGGATTTTTTGAAGGCAAAATCTGACTTTGTGCATGAGATGGTGCGTTGGGGTGGTTTAGATCAGCTACCTCGTGGCACCACTGTTTTAGATGTTGGTTGTGGCATTGGTGGAAGTAGCCGCATTTTGGCAAAGGATTATGGGTTTGCCGTCACCGGGATTACCATCAGCCCCCAACAAGTCCAACGCGCCCAGCAACTCACTCCCCAGGAACTGGATGTACAGTTTCAGGTAGATGATGCCATGGCACTCTCATTCCCTGATGCGAGTTTTGACGTGGTTTGGTCGATTGAAGCCGGGCCCCACATGCCGGATAAAGCCATTTTTGCCAGAGAGTTGATGCGCGTGATCAAGCCCGGTGGTGTACTGGTTGTTGCCGATTGGAATCAGCGGGACGACCGCCACCAGCCCCTTAATGTTTGGGAAAGACCCGTAATGCAACAACTACTCGATCAGTGGTCCCATCCCGCATTTGCTAGTATTGAAGGCTTTTCTGAGCTTTTGGAGGCAACAGGCTTTGTTGAGGGAGAGGTGACAACCGCAGACTGGACAGAACAAACCCTTCCTTCCTGGCTTGATTCGATCTGGCAAGGCGTGATTCGACCGAGTGGACTGGTGCGATTTGGTCTACCGGGTTTTATCAAATCTCTGCGAGAAGTCCCCACCCTTCTACTGATGCGGCTGGCATTTGGCACGGGTCTTTGCCGATTCGGGATGTTTCGTGCTCAGCGGGCTAATGTACTACCGCTATCAACGCAGACCGTTTCAACTGCAACGGGTCAAGCTTACGAGCAACTTTATTAGTTTGTCGTGAAAAACCAAGATTGGGGGGCTTCCCCCCAAGCCCCCCGTTGGGGGACGAGTGCCTCCCCCAAGCCCCCTGCACAGGGATTGATCGGTTGAGATGAATTTTGTTAAATCAGTGCCATTCCACGTAAAGCCGCGTTAATCTGCCGCTAAAGTTCGACTATCAACAAAAAATTCATAACTAATGACTACGAAGCCATCAATAGATTGGGATGCTCTAACTTCTGAACTAGAGGGGATAGAAGTTATCACCGAACCTACACAAATTGCTAAATTGTCCCTTGACTACTATCACTTTAGTCCAGTACTACAAGGTCAATTGGCTGATAAGAGAGGGGATTTAGTGGTTCGTCCTAGTAGTGAGGAAGAAGTACTACGAGTGGCGGCAGTTTGCGTTAAATATCAGGTGCCGTTAACAGTTCGGGGGGCGGGTACAGGTAACTATGGTCAGTGTATCCCTCTCAAGGGTGGCGTGATTCTCGACACTACTAAGATGAATGGGATTCGCTGGATTAAGCCAGGATTGGCTTGTGTTGAACCTGGGGTAAAATTGGCAGCTTTTGACAAAAAAGCAAGGGAGACAGGCTGGGAGTTACGTATGGCTCCTTCTACCTACCGCACAGCCACGATTGGCGGCTTTATTGGTGGAGGTAGTGGCGGAATTGGCTCGATTACTTATGGTCAATTACGCGACTGCGGTAATCTTCAGGCAGTGAGAGTTGTCACGATGGAAGATCAACCACGTGTAATTCAATTACGCGGCAATGACGTACAAAAGGTAAATCATGCCTACGGCACCAATGGCATTATTACTGAGTTAGAAATTCCCCTTGGTCCTGCCTATCCTTGGGCGGAATTAATTGTTGTCTTTGACGACTTTATGACGGCAGCTAAATTTGGTCAATCCCTGAGTTATGCCGACGGTTTAATTAAGAAATTAGTCAGCATCCATGCTTGGCCCATTCCTTCTTATTTTGCAGCTTTAAAGAGTTATCTCCCAGAAGGTAAGCATTGTGCTTTGCTGATGATTGCTGAATCTTCTCTTGAACCATTGCAAGATTTAATTGAGGAATACAGCGGTCAAGTTACTTATAATAAAACTGCCCAAGAAGCTGGTAAGGGAACTCTGCTGGCAGAGTTTACCTGGAATCATACTACCTTGCATGTCCGTAGTGTTGACCCCACACTTACCTATTTACAGAGCCTTTTTCCCGTGGATAAAAACCTGACTTTGGTGGAGCAAATGTGTCAGCACTTTGGCGATGAAGTGATCATGCATTTAGAGTTTCTCCGTCTTGGTGGAGAAATCATGCCAGCAGCACTGCAAATAGTACGTTATACGACGGAAGAACGCTTGAATGAGATTATTAGTTATCACGAAGCCAATGGTGTAATGGTTGCTAATCCCCACACCTATATTCTGGAAGATGGGGGTATGAAAACTGTGGATCTGGAGCAGTTTAAATTTAAGAAAATGGTCGATCCTTATGGGTTACTTAATCCTGGCAAAATGAGAGCTTGGCAGGAGTTGAAAAACTCTCATGGGTAGGGTTAAACCTAGTAGGAAAATTAAGCCGGATTGAGTTACCTATAAAAACAATAATGCATAGCCCTATACCCCCAGAACGTTTTTTCCCCTACCTCACCTGGACTGATATCCAGGCGATGCCAGATAAAGAGAATGTGGTAATTATTCAACCCGTAGGTTCTATTGAGCAACATGGCCCTCACTTACCTCTTATTGTCGATTCGGCAATTGGTGTCGGCGTTCTTGGTAAAGCCTTGACTAAGCTGGAACCAGATATTCCTGCTTATGCTTTACCCAATCTTTATTACGGCAAATCCAATGAACATTGGCATTTTCCTGGTACTATTACCCTTTCTGCCCAAACACTCTTAGCAGTACTCATGGAAATGGCAGATAGTATTTATCGGGCAGGTTTTCGCAAATTAGTATTAATGAATTCCCACGGGGGACAGCCACAAGTCATGGAAATTGCTGCACGAGATATTCATCAACAGCATGAGGATTTCTTGGTTTTTCCCTTATTTACTTGGCGAGTACCCTATCCCGGCAAAGAGTTAACAACTCCAGAAGAATTAGAATATGGCATTCATGCTGGAGACTTAGAAACTAGTGTGATGCTCTCACTACTGCCAGAACAGGTAAGAATGGATAAGGCAGTTAAGGAATATCCCCATGGCTTGCCAGAAGATAGTCTGTTGAGTATGGAAGGAAAGTTGCCCTTTGCCTGGGTGACGCGGGAGTTAACTGCTAGTGGTGTGTTAGGAGATGCTACAGCAGCAACCAAGGAAAAAGGCGATCGCTTATTAGAATCCGTCTCTGATAGTTGGGCAAAGGTAATTAAAGATATCTATAAGTTCCGCCAGCCACAGTTGTGGAAAGAAAGCTGAACTATTTTGCCTTTAGTTAACGTGCCATCATTCTAGTTGTTGCTAAAGGCAGCGTAAACCAAAAAGTGGCTCCTGCTCCCGGACTACTAATCACCCCAATTGTACCCCCATGAGCGCTGATAATCTGCTTACAGATATATAGCCCCAAGCCCAAACCAAGAGTCTGTCTGGCAGTAAGCCCACGAGAGTAGAGGTCAAATACTCTAGCAGATTGTTCCTCACTCATGCCTACGCCGTTATCGCTGAGAGTACAGCGCATCCACTTTCCTTCTAATTGAGCATCTAAAGTCAAATTTAGTCCAGGTCGGTTGTACTGGAGTGCATTAGAGATCAGGTTTTCGTAGACGCGCCTTAACTGGAGAGAGTCCACTTTCAATAGTGGCAGTTCAGTAGCAATATGCTGACTCACATTTGCCTTAACTTGGTCTAGAAAAGGCTGCATGTCTGCAATTACAGAGTCGGTTAAGACTTTAAGATCTATTGAATGAGTACGAAGCTTAATTCCTCTGGCTTCCGTAGCATAAGCTTCTAGCAAGGTATCAATTAATTGGACTTGGCGATCGCTACTATTGATCATCTGTTCGAGAATTCTCGGAGATACTCGTGCTTCCTCCCCAGAGGTACGACGCAGGTTTTTGAGTACCATCATCATGCCGAGAATTGGGTTGCGCAAGTCGTGGGAGACTGCATGAAGAAAAACTTCTAGGCGCTGATGTACTTCTAACTCCCGCTTCCATAGGCTTTCGTAGAGATAAACCCCAACGTTAGCAATAAAGCACATCAAAACGGCGTCAGCGAGATTTAAGAAAATTACATTGCCGTAAGGTATAGAAGGTGGCACGGAAAGATCCCTCATGCCCAGTAGACTCATCAGAACAAAGTAACCTAGCGTTCCTACCTGCGAGATTAAATGGTAGCGCCACTGAATGGGTATCAAGATTGCTTGACCCAGAAATAGGATAGTTACATCGGGTATACTTGCCTGTCCTTGCAGTGTCGCCTGGATTTGCGGTAACAGCGAAATTGACCAAGAAAAACCTAAGAAAATTAATTCTGGATAACGTTTTGCTATGGGAGTTTTGAGTACAGTCAAGCACAAAAATAAGCCCAACTCCTGAACCGCAAAAGGAAAGTACAGACGCAACCAAATCTTTTCTTGGCTGAAAAATCGCTCCGGATTGCCACTAGCATTTAGCGCCGGAACCACCACCAAGAGATTAAGGATGAAGTAAATCAAGACCAAAACTATGGCAATCGAGATCCCCACAGGCAATCGCTCTAACCACAAGCGATGCCGTCTCTTTTGGTACTCCTTGGAAGTCGGGGTCGCTTTAAGCTGCTTACACCAAGCTAGAATCGCTTTCAGGTATGAGGATAGCTGCATCTTGCTCGGAAAATCATCTTCACAGCGTTCTCTCAAGAACACATATTTACTGCCTCTTGAGCCTAGACTAATTAGTGATCATCCTGCTACACCCAATAGTCTCATCCAGTTGGGTGAGTCGAGTGGTTGAGGTCAGACCCCATTAACTTTACATAAGTTAATATAAGTCTGTACTCACCAATTCTCGTAACTATGGCTAACTCTGAAGAACGCAAAAAGCAGATTATGGAACACATCAAACGCACAACAGAACTTCCTCAGCAGTCTGCGACTAATACCAATTCAGATTCTAGGAAAAGACAAATAATGGATCATATTAACAGGACACGCTTCTAGAAGCTGAAGCCTCTTGTTTGAGGTTTAAACGATTGAAAACTTCGATACTCGAAACCCTGCTTGCCGTTGCCTTAATACGTGGCGGTAGGCATTGTCAGTTGATTACGCTAACGCTCTCCAGACATTAGAGGACTTGTCAAGAAACTTTCCTCTTTGTCTCCCTTCCTTTCTGGGGATACTTTAATTTCCAGAATCTTTTGAGCTACAGTTTCCGCGACAGGCATTACCGATAACCGATTTCCTGACTTCACTACAATTAGCTCTTCAGAAGTAAACATCTCTTTTAGTGTCGTCAATGATATTGGGTGGGCAAAAGTTTCTAGGAATTCTAGGGCAACTGTTTGCCAACGCGGGGATTCAGGAGTAGATTTAGGGTCGTAATATTGACTATTTTGCTCAAATTGGCTCGGATCAGCAATACCTGTTTTTACTACCTGCGCTAACCCAACAATACTGGGAGGTTTAGTGTTGGAGTGATAGAAAAAAGCTAAATCTCCTTCCTGCATTTGACGTAAAAAGTTGCGAGCTTGATAATTGCGAACACCGTCCCAAATAGTCTCGCGCTGTTGTTGAAGATCCGCGATGCTATAGGTTTTGGGTTCTGACTTAAGTAGCCAATAATTCATGGCAAATAAAAAATGGGAAATGGATTACAGACTACAGTAGATTTTGTTTGTCAAGGAATACTAATATTAGCCTCTTCTAACTAAATACAGTGGGTTAGAGAACTGCGGTTGCTCGAACAAGTAATCCTCTACAAATATTCCACCAGACAACAGCCGTACTTCTCTTGAGGAAGTAGCTTTTGGGCTTTAGTTTCCCATCAATGACTATAGCGATAATCTTGTTTGCAATTCTATAGTTTTATGCCTTGTTTAAGTAATTTTATCTTTTATTGTCTAGTCAATATGATGAGACTTTTAATTTTAATTATAGCTAGCCATTTTGATAATACCAATCACTGCGTTGTTGTCAACTAATCTAGATAAAGTTTTGTAAAAACTGGTCTCCAATACCTGTTTTTTCCGATAATTTAGCCTTGGATCAAACTACTATTATTTTCTTTACCGGCAAAGAGATTGGATGTTTTTAAAGAATACAAATCCTATGCAGCGACCTATGTATAGCTTGGGTGTGCCACCAAATGCTTGGAGAGTGAACGATGCGACTGCAGATATTACCCGTCCACCACTAACTCCCCGTATTGTTACTGTAACTACAGATACTAAAACCCTAAACTTGGATGTGGCAAAAGCGGCGATTCTGGTAATTGATATGCAGAACGACTTTTGTCATCCAGAGGGTTGGCTTGCCCATATTGGAGTAGATGTAACACCGGCCCGTGATCCGATCAATCCTCTGACAACCTTGTTACCAGAATTACGAGCCGCCCAAGTGCCCATAATTTGGCTGAATTGGGGAAACCGCCCCGATTTACTCAATATTGGCGCTGGATTGCGGCATGTTTACAATCCAACAGGCGAAGGTGTCGGACTCGGTGATTTACTACCTTCTAGGGGAGTACCAGTGCTGATGGCCGGCAGTTGGGCGGCGGCTGTAGTGGAAGAATTAGAGCAACACCCAGAGGATATTCGTGTAGATAAGTATCGCATGAGCGGTTTTTGGGATACTCCCCTCGATAGCATTTTACGGAACCTGGGCAGAACCACTCTGTTCTTTACGGGAGTGAATGCTGATCAGTGTGTGATGGCAACATTACAGGATGCCAACTTTCTTGGCTATGATTGTATCTTGGTCAAAGATTGTACCGCGACAACTTCTCCAGAGTATTGTTTACAAGCAACCCTCTATAATGTCAATCAGTGCTTCGGTTTTGTGACAGATTCATCAGCAATTTTAGCCGCAATCAAATAGGGAAGTAATTTCAAGTTTAGCCTTAGTAATTCTCAGTTAAACCAGAACTAAGCACTGATAAATTTCCACTCCTACAAGAGGAATAACCGATGGATTCCCGTTGCATGATTCCGGTAGTTAAATCTCCCCAAGACTATCAGACATTTCGCATTAGTTCTAATGACAGCAATCGCTTAGCAATAGTCTTTGATCCAGCCGCTTCTGATATTTCTTTGACCTTTTGTGTGGAGATTTTTGATGTGGGTGGTAAGACTCCTCCCAATCGCCATCAAATTGCTGTAGAAATGTTCTTTATCCTCAAAGGAGAAGGCTTAGCTACCTGTGACGGCAAAACCATTGCTATTCGTCCTGGAGACAGTCTTTTAGTTCCTCCGACGGGCATTCACGAAATCGAAAATACTGGTTCTGGCCGCTTGTATGCACTGTGCTTGATGGTGCCTAACGAGGACTTTGCCGAACTAATTCGCAGTGGCACTCCCGTGGAATTAGACGAAGAGGATTTGAGAGTTCTGGGTCGCACAGATGCACTGGTATCTTGGTAAGAAATTAGGGCGTTGCACAATCAGGTAATCAAAAGGGGGATAAGGGGGAAAGAATCCCCAATCATCCTGTAACTATGCAACGCCAATAGTTAAGTCCCTCTAGTTACTAGGTACTGGTAGAATGATGACTTCGTTCTTTCCTGTCAGTGCCTTTGGCAAACGTTTTGATGAAGGTTAAAAAAGAAACTTCATCCATGGTTACCCGTGATGGGGTACGGTTGGATGCTGATATTTATCGTCCGGATGCTGAGGATGAGTTTCCCGTATTACTGATGCGGCAACCCTACGGCAGAGCGATCGCTTCTACTGTAGTTTATGCCCACCCGGCGTGGTATGCTGCCCAAGGCTATCTGGTAGTTATTCAAGATGTCCGGGGACGTGGCACCTCAGAAGGTAAGTTTGACCTGTTTGCTTACGAAGTTGAGGATGGCTTCGAGACTGTTAACTGGGCAGCCAGCTTGCCTGGTAGCACTGGAAACGTCGGTATGTATGGCTTTTCTTACCAAGGCATGACTCAGCTTTATGCTGCGGCTGCGCACCCGGTTGCTCTGAAAACCCTATGCCCTGCAATGATTGGCTATGACTTATATAGCGATTGGGCTTACGAAGGTGGCGCTTTTTGTCTGCAAGCCAACCTGGGTTGGGCAATGCAGCTAGCGACGGAAACAGCACGTTTACAGGGAGACGAACCAGCGTATCACAAGCTTTACGCAGCTTCGCGAAATTTGCCCCTCTACGATCAATATCCTGCTCGTCCTGATATTCTCAAGGCATTAGCCCCAGACTCTTTTTACCATCAGTGGCTCAATAATCCCTATCCTAGTGAATATTGGGAGCAACTTTCTCCTCGGCAGTTGATGCAAGATGTTGACCTACCAATGCTTCATATTGGTGGGTGGTTTGACACCTTCTTAAGGGGCAATATTCATCTATACAAGGATATGGCAGTCCGCAGTACTCAACTGCAACATCTGCTGATTGGTCCTTGGGCGCATATTCCTTGGGGGCGCAGAGTGGGAACTGTAGACTATGGTATTGGGGCTAATAGTCCCGTTGATCAGTTACAGGTGCGTTGGTTTGATCAATTTCTTAAAGGCATTGATACCGGTTTTCTCGATGAACCACCTATTTGCCTGTTTGAGATGGGTAGTAACCACTGGCGTTATTGCGACGCTTGGCCGAGTAGTCCTCAAAAATCTTATTATCTAGCGAGTTCTGGTTTAGCCAGTTTACGAGATGATGCAGGTTTTTTAGTAGAGGATGATAACATTGCTTTATGTCAAGATGTCTTTGTCCATGATCCTTGGCGTCCTGTTCCAGCTTCGGGTGGTCATGCAGCCGTACCCTTTGGCTCATGCGATCGCTCTGCAATTGATTGTCGCACGGATGTCTTAACTTACACCTCCCCAGCGTTACGAGAAGATTTGCTTTTGGCGGGGGAAGTAGTGGTAGAAGTCTGGTGTACAGCAGATACTCCTAGTTTTGATTTGTGTGCTGTACTCTCTGAGGTACATACTAACGGCAGGGTCTACAACTTCACTCAAGGTTATCTGCGAGTCAATTCTGCTCAAGAGACGGCACTGCTGAGGATTAGCTTACAGCCGACTTGCATGCGCCTTACTCAAGGTAATGCTTTACGTTTGAGTTTAAGTGCAGCTTGTTTTCCTGCCTATCCCGTTAATCCGGGAACTGGTGCAGCGGCTGGTGAAACTCGCCTGATAGATAGTCAAATTGTTACTTTAAAGGTGAGTTGCGGGGGAGATTACTTATCGCGAGTTGTCTTACCAGTAGTTCTACCAACTTCCGATTGAACTAGTTTTATTAGACAACTTTCCCAAGACACTTGCTAATAACTGAAAAACAAGACAAGAAACAGAGAAATACACTGAAGATATTGTTAAACAAACACGATGAAATCATCCTGCACATCACGCAACCTCAACCATGGGAGCAAGCAAAACTACAGGGAACTTACCGAGGTGATACCCTTGACTCCGAGGGCTTTATCCATTGTTCCACACCACTACAAATCAATCAAGTAGCAAACACCTTTTTCCTCGGCTACAAGGAATTAATTCTGCTGTGCATTGATGCTGAACGGGTGCAGGCTGAAATTCGCTATGAAGGTTTAGACGGACAAAATTACTTCCCCCATATTTATGGTCCTCTCAACATTGATGCCGTTTTTCAAGTTCTTGATTTCCAGTCTGGCGAAGACGGCAAGTTTAACTTTTTAGCAGCCAATTACGACTTCTGATAAACCTCTAGCAAAAATCAACAAATCCCATCAAATTCGTCTCTTGGCTATATGTAATGCAGTCAAAAAATCAAAACAGCATTTTGGCAGTTTCCTATAATTAAAGTTACCCAGTTAGTTATTTAAAGTAATTTAAACTAATAAAATGTTGTTACGAGTGCTTGGAGTGGCTTTGACTTTGGTGTTAATATTGTTACTTAACAGAAGTTGTACTCCAGTCTTTGCCTCACCTGCTCTGGAGTCCCGTCTTTCCCGATTAGAATTAAACACCACTCAACTTAGGGCAGAGGTAAATCGCCTGGAATCTCAGGTATCTAGACTGATGGCAACGGAGTCTCGATCTCAGACAGGCAATCTGCCAGTACCACCTGTACAGCTTCCCTCCCAAGCAAGTTCCTCAACTTTGGCAGATGATCCTACTTTTAAACGGCTAGCCACCTTGGTAATCGAACTCAAAGAGCGGATTGTTAACCTAGAAAACAGGCTCAATGAGTAAACGAAACTAAGCATCCTGTTGTCGCTGAATAGCCCAAAGTAAGACAATCGTGTAAATTCTCTTCCTGTAAGTTATTGCGACCTTGGCATCGAATCAATTATACTTGTAGCATCGAGCAAAGGCATTTTCTTCAGCTTCCTCTCGATTTTGCAGTTTTGCCTGTAGCTCTTGGGCAGTTTTCTCACTGATAGAACCATTAGATAGCTGTTGAAGTGCCTCAGTATACTGCTGGTGAGCCTTGACTACCTGATCTTCCGCAGCACTGCAAGAGTTGGTTTGCACCATCGGAACAAAACAACCGTAACAGAGAAATTGCAAGAGCATAATTAGGAGGCTTAATAAAGTTTTTTCTCTCGCCATGGCGATAGCAGTCAATTGCATAAGCCTATGTTTAACTTGAGTAATGTACTACTCTTTAAAATACGTAAAGCGATATTGATTTCAGGAATCTTCAATCAAAGCCTTGGTAGAGCGTTGTTTTCTCACTAGCTGTAAGATGGTGTCTCTGAGCAAACGAGGCTAAAGCTTGAGTTGGTAAAACCAAGCAATATTTTTCCTAAGAACACCGGGTATTATTAGCTTTTGAGGATCAAAAGTGTAGGTAAATGCTAAGTAACTGCTTAATCCCTTACGATTAAATGCATTTTAATCTCAATTAAGCCTCTGATAATAACATACCTATCAATTACCTGCCACCTCTGCGTTGATTTTGTCTAGCTGCGGTAGAGTTTTTAGTAAAAGCAACTCGTCTAAAGCACAAAAAAGACCTATGAAAGCAGTATTAATGACCGCAGCAGGCGAACCAGAAGTGCTGCAACTCCAGGAAGTACCAGAACCCAAAATTACACAAGATACTGAAATGCTGGTGCGTCTCCACGCTGCTGGTATTAACCCGATTGATACCAAACTGCGTAGCCGAGGCACCTTCTATCCTGAGGAAATGCCCGCTATCCTAGGCTGTGACGGTGCAGGTGTGGTGGAAGCTGTTGGTTCTGGGGTTAAGCGGTTCCGAGTCGGTGACGAAGTGTACTTTTGTGCGGGAGGACTAGGAAAGTCTGGTACAGGCAACTATGCTCAACTAACGGTTGTTGATCAGCGATGGGTGGCTCGCAAACCAACGTCCCTCTCCTTTGCCGAGGCTGCGTCCGCACCCTTAGTGCTAATTACCGCCTGGGAAGCACTCTATGACAGAGGACGTCTAGAACCCGGCCAAAAAGTACTAATTCACGCGGGTGCTGGTGGGGTTGGCCACGTTGCTATCCAACTAGCAAAACTCAAAGGGGCCGAAGTTTGTACTACTATCAGTTCCCAAGAAAAAGCGCGCTTAGTCCGTCAGCTAGGTGCTGATCATCCTATTATCTACAAACAAACTGACTTTGTGGAAGCTACCCTTGACTGGACTCAGGGAGAGGGAGTTGACCTGGCTTTTGATACTGTAGGAGGGAAAAGTTTCTACGATACTTGTGGTGCCGTGCGGGTTTATGGGAACATAGTGACCATTCTTGAACCTAACCCCAGCCAAGGTAATTTGAAAACTGCTAGGCAGCGAAACCTCAGCATCAGCTTAGAACTAATGCTCACTCCAGCCTTACTGGGACTAGCTGCTGCTCAAGAACACCAAGGTGAGATTCTTACGCAATGTGCCAGCTTAATTGACGAAGGCAAGCTGCAAGTTCACCTAAGCCATACTTTTCCTTTAGAAGAAGCTGCTGCTGCTCATCAAGCGCTGGAAACTGGCTCAATGACTGGCAAAATTGCCTTAATTATTGAAAATTGAAAAGCTCGCCGCGCGGGTCAATTGTCAATAGAAAATGGAAAATTGAGCTTTTACAGCAGGATTCGGCTAGTATCGTCAATTTTCTATTTTCTATTTTCTATAAGTTATTTAAACACTAAATGAAAATTAGAGCAATTACAATGGGGATATCGCTTCAGTCTCCCCAAGTCCAAGAAAAAATTAGGCAAGCTGCGGATTTTAATCATCAAATAAAGAGTTTTTTAGCACAGCAAGGATACGAAGTTCAAACAACTAGAATAGCCACTAATCCTTGGTGCGAATATTTACCGGGTTTATCTCCACCGGAAATTGTCAGCGAAGTTCAAAAAATCGAACAAATCTGCCAAAGTCTAGATGTCAGCTTCTTCAATATCGGTTACGCTGATTCTCCAGAACAGATTGCCATTATCCCCGAAATCAATAGCAATACTTCAATTATTTATTGTTCTAGCAAAATTGGAAGCCTAGCAACTGGTATAGACTTGCCAAATACTAGAGAATCTGCCCAGGTTATCAAGCGTATCTCTCAACAAACAGAAGGGGGAGCTGGTAATTTTCGATTTTGCGCTTGGGCAAATTGTCCAGCAGGAATCCCCTTTTTTCCAGCGTCGTATCATGAGGGCAATGCATCTTTTGCACTCGGTTTGGAATGTTCTGACTTAGTAATGCAAGCCTTTTCCCAATCTAGTAACCTCACAGAAGCCGAAAATAATCTCAAATCAATTTTTGTCGAGGAAGTTAGTAAACTCGATGAATTGTGCCAAAGAGTTGCCGAAAAATTCGCGATTGAATACAGAGGTATTGACTCATCACTAGCACCTTCTCTTGATAAAACAGAGAGTATTGCCTTTGCTTACGAATCCCTAGGATTAGGCAAGTTTGGTCAACCAGGAACATTAGCAATTTCGGCGATTATTACTCGCGTTTTACAGAGTTTACCAGTCAAATTGTGCGGTTACTCTGGTCTGATGCTTCCTGTGTGTGAAGATGTCGGACTTGCCCAGAGAGCTAATGAGCAAACTTACAATCTTACTGATTTATTATTGTACTCAGCAGTGTGTGGTTGTGGTCTGGATACGGTGCCCATTCCGGGTAAGATCACGGTGGAAAAAATTGAAGCAATCTTACTCGATATGGCAAGTTTAGCTCTTAAGTTAGATAAACCCCTCTCGGCGAGATTATTTCCGATTCCTGGTAAACAAGCAGGAGAAATAACAGAATTTAATTCACCTTATCTTGTAGATTGTCGAATTTTCAATGTTGAGTAATTTGGGGTTTCTTGAAACTGCAACCTAATACTAATCAGAAATTAAACTAGGAGAAGTCAAAACAAAAACATCTCTTGTTCCTGATGACTCTGCTATTGGTTTAATGGGAGTGGTGAAATGGAAGAACTCGTGATCATTGACTAAGAGTAGTTCACCTGGATGCAGGATTTTACTAAACACAGGTTTTTCTCGCTTAGCTATATAGAGATGTGTCTCTCCTCCCTGAATATTGTCTCTATCAACGGAAAAGATACCGATAAAATCAGTGCCATCTCTATGGATACCTTCGGGTGCTGGGTTGCCATAGTTTTGGGGTGAACAAGTGGTTCTGATTTGATGAACTCCTATTTCCGTTTCAGGGTGAAGTTTACAAGAATCACTAAAGGCTAAAACCAGATGTTGGAAAGTTTCGTGTTCTATCAGAGCATCTTCTAGTTCTGCGAATTCTCTCTTAACATCACCGACTAAAGGATTATAGTTTTTGCTTTGATAAAGGTAACCATGAGGCAGCTTGATTAACTCGTCACCTGAGATTGTAAAGCGAGATAATCTTCGGGAGCGATAGTTACCTTTGATATAAGGGTCAGTCGGAAGATTGGTGAAGAATTGCTTGATGCCTTCTAGTTTGATTGAGTTTACTTTTTTGAAAGTAAACATGAAGGCATATTCTAATTCCGTGGATTTGAATAGTTTTTGCATGGTTTGATACCATTTTGTCTCGATCCCCTTCTAGTTACTACTTAAGAAGGTTTACATATTTATTATAGATGAAAAAAACTAAGGCAGTGGTTAAACTTGCAGCCTAGACAAACCCTTGAGCTTGAGCGCTGCGAGACATAGATATTTAAGAGAATTCATGAATCTTAAGCAATCGCTAGATAGAATCAGCCATTTTATGTCACTGTTTGTCACCCAGGTAAGAGCTGAGACAGCAATGGGAAAAACAGACATCAACAAAGTGGCTGAGACTGTATTAATTCCTATCCTTGCTGAAGTTTACGGCTATAAAGAACTCAAGAATCTGAACTACACGGAAGATAGTAACTATCCCGGTATTGATTTGGGAGACGAGACGGCGAGGGTAGCGTTTCAAATTACATCAACACCGGATAGCAAAAAAGTTAAACATACTTTGCGTAAGTTTGTCGAAAATAAATTCTACGAAAAGTATGACAGATTGATTATTTATTTTTTGACAGAAAAACAAAAGTCTTATTTGGGCAAGGGTTATAAAGAAATAATTCAAGGTAAGTTTACCTTCGATAAAGACAAAGATATTTGGGATTATCGGAATATCCTCAATGAGGTTGCCAATTTTCAAATTGAGAAAGTACGTAAAGTTGAAAGCATTTTAGAATCAAACTTTGGTGACGGAAGAAGGCAGCCTGAATGGGAAGTAATTGATAAGGTCGAACAAATCATTAGTGAAAAAAGTCAGTTGTTTGTAGGACGTGAAACAGAGAGCCAGAAATTAGACAGATTTTTGCATGAAAACTCCAGTGGTTTAATGCTCGTGAAGGCTCGCGCAGGGTTCGGAAAAACAGCACTATTGGCTAACTGGCTGAAAGAACGGCGGGAAAAAAGTTATTTTATCGCTTATCATTTTTTCAGCGATCGCACTCAAGCTATCAAGAGTGCTTATCGTAATCTGCTATGGCAACTGTATAATTACTACGAACTAAGTTATGAACAGTTGCCAAGCGATGAAGAGGAGCTGAGGATAAGGTTTTATAACCTTTTGCGAGAACAGGATATAAGAGAAAACAAAGCCTTAATTATTGTCATAGATGGTTTAGATGAAGCAGAAAAGCCCTTCTCGCCTCCTTTTCCTGTCTCACTGCCTAAAAATGTTTTTGTAATTGTCTCAGCTAGAGCAGAGAAAGGAGAGGAGCCAAAATATCTAGAAGATTGGACAGAATACTCTCAACCGCCTTTACACTTGGAAAAATTATCTGGTGGTGCGATCACAAACTGGCTACAACAAACTAGTGAATTAGCAGCATTTGCAGAAGATACCAGTTTTGTTGCTCAACTTGATGAAATTACCGAGGGGTTTCCCCTTTATCTAAGCTACCTAATTGATGAGTTGAATCATGCAGCAAAACAGGAACAGGATTTACAAGCAATCTTGGCACGTACGCCTAAAGGGTTTGAGCAGTATGTAGAACAGCAGCTAAGGAACATAGACGAATTAGAATTACCGGATGAGCGGTGGCAGTTTTTTGCACTGTTAGCGGTAGCGAAAGGGATACTTACAAGGGAAGATATTAAAGCGCTGACTGGAATGCGAGACAGGCAGTTACGGCAACTGCATCTATGTTGGCAGGTAACGCGATGGATGAGAATTTCTGAAGGAAAGCTCTATGCTTTTGCCAACCCTTTGCTAGCTAAGACGTTTGGCGACAAGCTAGGGGACGATGCCGAAGATGCCTTGCAGCATTTAATCGACTACTGTGCCGAATGGCAGGACAACAATAGTGCTTATGCGTTGCGGTATTATGCAGAACATTTGCGGGATGCGAAGCGGTGGGAGAAGTTATATGTGATCGCACGGGATGAAGATTTTGCTTCTACCCAACAACAACAGTTACCCGATGAACCTGATTTACCTCTGAAGACAGTGCAAACTGCCTTGCTAGGTGCTGCGGAAGAAGACAAGGCAGAGATAATGGCAGAGTTTCTGCTGGTACACGCACACAGACTAGGGCAGACCAATACTCAAGAGTCACCACTGGAGGCATTGCGATCGGGTAGTTTAGAGCGAGCTTTGAAACTAGCTGATCAGTATGAACTTGAGCGCTGTGTACTGTGCTATCTGCTGTTGGCATGGGAGTTGAAAGATACAAGTAGGCGGGAGGAAGCGCGGGAGACGTTGGAGAGGTTGAAGGAGAAAGAATTACCTCGTTTCCCGAACGATCCATATAATTGGCAAAGTGATTATGCTGCATACTTTCTCGCGTATGTTTTTAATATAAATAAGGAAAGCTGTACCGTTCTAGTTCAGCATATTTTGGATAATTATCACCGTCGCCTTCTCTGTAAAATTTTGAGCGAGCATGGAAACTTTGACGCACTCAAAAAAATAGTAAGTTCACAAGAAGAAATAAAGTGGATTAATTATGCGAACAAATGCAAGATTGCTAAAGAAAATGAAAATCAAATAAGACAACCCGATGAGCTGTGGACAAGAGCATTTGGACATGCCGAGACAGAAAATTTTCATGCTTTACTGGAGACTACTGCTGAAGGAATAGACGGCTTAACACAAATAGAAGTTCTAGGCTTTATAGCAAAGGGACTAGCAAGCAAAGAGAAAACTCAAAAAGCCAGGTCTATCTTTGCTACTGCTCTCCAGATTAAACAAGGGGTTGAACCGGCATTTTCCCAGGCATTTGCGCTAGCAGATGTAGCAGTGGAACAGGTAAAAGTTGAGAAGGAGGTAGGAGCTAATACTGCCAGCCTTGCTAACCGGATTGCTCAAAGGATTAATGACCCTACTGAACAAGCGATTGCCTTAGCACGAATAGCAGAGGTAATGGCAAAGGCAGACAAGCACGAAGAGGCGAAAATTATTTTTGATCGTGCTAGCGAGATTCCCCAAACAATTCAAATTCAACAAAAACGTGTAAATAGCTTCATCGCTATAGCTAAGGCACAGGTGAGGGCAAAGAAGTATACCGACGCACGTAAAAGTGTGAAGCTCATCGAATATCCAGAGAACAAAGCTGAGGTTCTGGGAGCCATCGCGAAGGCAGAGGCAGAAGACGGACAGTGGGAAGAATCACAGATAACGCTCACTACTGCTTTTGAAATTGCAGAAAGACGTTATATGGAATGGGAGCGAGTAAAGATTCTATGCACAATAGCAGAGGCACAAGCAGTTAAGGACAAAGAGGCTGCACAACTCACCTTAGAACGAGCAAGGCGAGAGGGAACTAAGTACTTATGGAAAATAGCAGAAGCACAGGCAAAGATAGGAGAAATTCCCAATGCCATTCAGCTACTAAACGAGATTGAAGATCAATGGGAGCAGATTATAGTGCTTTTTTGTATTGCCTGGACTCAGTTCAAGCAAGGAGAAAAAGTGTCAACGCTTGATACTGCTGTTGATGCTAAAGACAAGATTGAGGGTGAAGAGAAGCGAGAGAAAGCACTCAAAGTAATTGCTAGGATACAAGCATGGGCAGGTAAGGGAGAGGAAGCAGTAAGGACAGCAGAAAGGTTTCTCACTGAGCGCAACAGGTATCTCCCAAAAGTTGCTGAAGTCTTTACTGAGACAGGAGATAAGCAAAACTTCAAACGCCTGTTAATTCCCTGTGCCTATTACCTAGATGCTGCCTATGAAATGTGCGGACACCTAGCAAAACTCTATCCCACTCAAGCAACAGATATCGCCAAGGTTCTCAAAAAGTTTACCGTCAGTTCAACCTAAAAACCAATGAATCCATCAACCCAACAAACTTATGCCGAGTTGCGTTCTATCATGTCATTCTGAGCGAAGCGTGAAGCGCAGCTATAGCGAGGAACGAGCGTCAGAATCTGGACAGATGCTTCGCTACTGTTCCTTTGCTTCGCTCAGGACTCCGCTCAGCATGACAAATTCTACCTTAGACTGCAACTTGGTATTATGCCCAAACAAGACCCAGCCAAACTAAAAAAAGTATCTGTAAACCTTCCCTTCGGCATCGGCGGCGCAGAATGGGAAGCCGATATTACAGAACGAAAAGCAGCTTGGTCACTCTACATTGAACTCGTCACCCGCATCACGACACAATCCCTAGAAGCAGACCAAGGACTCCTGCGAGAAGCCCTCACCTCTCTCCATAATATGTTTACCATCACCCGCCAAATCCTTAGAGAAGCCGGCCCCGATGTAGGCATCTCAATCGCATCAGTTGGCGGTATTGCTATTGCAGTTCTCAACAAAGGTTTACGCCCCTTTCTGGCAAAATGGCACCCCTTACTACAAACCTGGGAAGCCCAGAAACCACCCACAACCAGCCCCAAAGAACATGAAAAGAACTGGTCTTTAGAACCCCAGATGCGACAGGAATTGCTCTTACTTAGCAAAGACTTAGAGCAATATGCTCATGCCTTAGCAGAAATCGTCGGAGTTGACGAATAAAAGAATATTTCGTAATCTCAAATACCCAATTTGACAAGCACTATAATCGCACTCATTCAAATAATCCAAAGGATACCATTCATTCTTACTAATTGATTCAAAATAACTGCCATCCTGCTGTGGAACTTCCGGCTCTATACCAGTTACATCAGCATAATACATATAACATATTTCATTAGTTTGAGTACCCACAATATACTTACCTAAAGGCAAAACCTCAACAGAAAAACCCGCTTCTTCATATACCTCTCTAACCGCTGCTTCCTCTGGCGATTCCCCCTGATCTATCGCCCCAGTAATTGGACAAGAATAGAGCCGATGTTCCTCGTTAATATCAGGAATATCAATACAAAGAGGCTGCTGTCGAATGAGAACCTCATACTCTTGTTGAGCCTCACTTTTTCTCACCAGAAATATCGCCACGGAATCTTTACCTTTTCTTTCCAGGTAATGAAAACCCCTAGCCGTTGCTTTAACGGTAATCCAATTAGTACTAAAAATAATTTGTTCTTTGTTCATCGGCTAACTTGAAAATTGTGCTGGTATTCGGGTACAAGCAATTATAAAGTTGAAAAAATATCTTTCTTCTCCCAATCAACCTCAAAATGCTGCATTTGGTTCCCCGACTCCCCAACTTTGATACCGCTGGCGAAGTATTTTGCAATTTTTTGAGACTACTGATGGGATTACTGATAATTCTATTACTCGTTCTACTTGCCACACCAGCATTAGCAGCAACCCCAGAAAGAACACCCTTAACCTTAGAATTACTGCAAGAAAGAATTGACTCCCCCGTTCAAAGTGAAGGTTTCTCCACCATTGACCTCCGCCAGTTGATTATTGACTTAACTAAGGAAAACGCCGAATTTCGCGACCAGTTCTACCAGCAATTGCAGAGCCAGCTTAATCGCTCTAAGATGCCTCTAGGCTTAGATTTGAGTGACTCTTTGATTCAAGGGGAATTTACCATCAATAGACTGGGTTTGCAAGCAAGCCTCTCTCAAGGTTCCTTACCTGCCTTGTTGACACCAGTAGAACAAGAACAACTTAAACGTGACACTCGCTTTTTGCCGGAACCAGTGGCGCAAATGCCTGCAATTACAGTCTTCCGAGGGCCGCTAACCATAGAGCGATCGCGTCTGACGGGTGATCTTAACTTTGCCAATACCTTCTTTCTCCAACGAGTACAAGCCTCAGAAGCCACTTTCATCCAGCAAGGAAACTGGTCTAATATTAGTTTCGGTAGGTCAGTAGACTTTAGCCGCGCCCTATTTGGTCAGGATATTGACTTCAGCGAGAGTACTTTCTTTGGCGAAGCTGGGTTTAACCAAGCACAGTTTCGAGGAGTAGCTAACTTTAGCGGTAGCACTTTCCACACAGACGCTAATTTTAGTAATGTTAACTTTGAGGCACTAGCAAACTTAACACGCACTCAGTGGCTCAAAGATGCCGATTTTACTCAGGTCAACTGGCGCGATCGCTCACTCTTTAGCAACAGTCGCTTTTCTCAATCTTTATTACTCGCTGATGCCACCTTTAAAGAATCTACCACTTTCCGGGGCAGTCAGTTTCAAAAACCAGTACTGCTACGCGATGTCAGCCTACTTAATCAGGTTGATTTTAGCAATACCAGATTTGCCCCCAGTGCCTATCTCAAAGTTGCCGGATTGACTTTTGACTCTGACCAAGCAAAGATTTTCGGTGATGCGGGTGAGATTGGTCGTCTCTTATCTGTCCCCATTCTCCAAGGTAATGAAGATGTTCTCCGCAATTTAATCCTCAACTTTCGTCAACAAGAACAAATTTCTGATGCTAATCGAGTTGAGTACAAGATGGAGATCTTGCGACTGCAACAACTGCGTCGCCGCCTCATCGGTAGCTCCTTTTCAAACATGTTACAAGTAAGCTGGGCAATAGATGCCTTGCACTGGTTGAAGCTAAGCCTGCTACTGCTCTTAAGCGCTGATGGCACCAGTTTTGGGCTAGTCTTGGGTGTCGGCATGGTTGCGATCGCTTATTTTGGTCTGTTGTTCTGGCTGCTTGATCGTTGGCGGCGGCAATATCTGAAACCCATTCTCGCAACTACTTTAGAAACTGTTTGTATGTCAGGGAGCTTTGCTACAGTATCCTTAGCTGGGGTGTTCACTATCTTCCACACAGGTGAACAACCCTGGGTAACGCTTCTCTGTTTGATAGGAATTTTGCTGCCAGTACCACTGTTTCTAGTCTGGCGACTCTACCAGGAAAGTCACTCTTGCGACTGGATGAATAATACTTACTTTGTGGAAGATGGTGCTGCGCGCCAGTTACGTTTGTTGATTGGACGTTTACCAATTAGGCCTCGTTTTGGCTTCTTTCGCGATCGCTACATGCCTATCTTATGGGAGCGTCGCTGGAATTGGCTCAACTACTACGATTTCAGCCTCAATAACTTTCTCAAATTCGGCTTTAATGACATTCGCCTACGAGATGAACATCTCCCAGGTGCGATCGCTACTTTAGTTTGGTATCAGTGGAGCCTAGGTATTCTCTACGTAGCTCTCCTATTGTGGACTCTTTCACGCACAATTCCCGGACTAAATTTACTAATTTATCTCAAGTAAATAGGTTGCCATTATTAATATTCTCGTTGAGGCAGGAAGCAGAAGGCGGGAGACAGAAGACAGGAAGAGGGAAAAGCAAGGGAGAATTTCTATTAGTTAGGGAACTCCAAGAAAAAATTATCCAATGTCATTCTGAGCATAACGAAGAATCTCCGAGATACTTCACTTCGCTACCGCTCCATTAAGCATGACAACGGGGTATTTTATTTTTGGGAAGTCCCTTAACGCTCCAAAACTTGTGGATTTGAATCTTGCTTATCTTGCTCTTCTTGCTTATTTTGCTCCTCTATTAATTTTTGCTGCATGGCTACAGCCTCCCTGTGAGCTCGTTCTCCTGCAATACCAGCACGACGGGAGTCTAGCTCTGCCAAGGCTGGCAAGCGACCATACAGAATTAATATATCGTGGGGACGAATGTGAGTTGAGCCTCTTGGCGCACCCACGTAGGTTTTATCAGCTCGCTGGATACCAAGAACTAGGGCACCTTCTGAGCGTAAACCAGCTTCACTGAGTAGTTTGTTGGCTAGCCAATCTTCAGGTTCTACCTTCAGTTCCATTACACCGTATTTACCATGCAAACGCAATAAACCAGCGTAATCGCGCAAGTCTATATCCGTCCAACGCTTCAAGGCCCAATTGACTAGACGAGATATCAGGCGATCAATCCAGCGATTTTTCGCCAATACTAAAAGTAACGCTATTCCCGCCAATAACAGCAAGAAACGAGACAACCAGTCAGCCGGTCCTGCGGCGCTAATGAAAGTAAGAACTAAAGAAGAGACTACCGTGACAATCCCGGCATTACCCAACATCATCAACAACATCAAAATACGACGTCGCACCGGATGGGACACCACTTGTTCTGACTCGCTGGTAGTAAAGCCTGCACCCGTAAACGCTGAACGAGCTTGAAATTTAGCAGATTCACGTGATAAGCCTGTAAGAGTCAATGCCTCTGTAGCAATCCGGGTAATGACTAGCGATAAAGTAATGACCGTCAGCAATGAAACTAGCGCTGCCAAGTTGAGCTTCTCCTTTGGTTTGCACTGAAAAACCACCATCTTACCTTGAGAAAATGATGGTTGGTATTTACAATGCTAACGACATTACACCAGGAGCGGATACTAATCTAAATTAAGTAGAAAATATATAGTTAATATTTAATTAAAATGAACAAAGTAGAGCATTGAAGTTCGCTTTAGGCTTTTTACCAGCAAAACATTGTTATATAAAAATTAATCATAAAGGTTCGTCAATGGTTATTTAAGCCATCATCAGAACCAAGAGAATAGCAAAAACCTAAATTATTGTTTTTTTTTAGAATCCTAGAAATTATATTCTTCTTCTTTTTTTATATCTATGAAAACCAATTTATGGTAATCGACTTAGTTTAGTAAACTCTTAGATCTGCAAAGCTCAACCTACAAACAGAGAAAGTATAGATTTTACTAAAGTTAAAGAAGATAGCAAAACTAATTCCACCCTGGGAGTGATGACGCTAGCTTAACTTTTTTTTGCAAAAAAGAATTTAGTTAAATTTGTCATTTTATGTCTCAAGGAAGAATTAAAGATTATCAAGCTTACGTCATTATGGTTGGAAAGTGGTGGGGAGTGGTTTAACTACTCTCTCTTATCTGGTCTTTATCCAAAATTCTGATAATTGTCTGCGGTAAACACGCTTAAAAGAAAGTCGATCATAGCAAATAGCAAACTAAAGCAGACATCAAACCCAGAAACACGAAAAATAAAGTTAAAACTACTTGGGATAAGCTTTGACCAAGCTTCTTGTCCCATTTTTTGAACAGCTAAGGAGAGTTAAACAAGATTAATCAGAGAATATCGATTCTCATTTAAACCAAAAATAATTATTCAGTGGCAACTACTAGCCAGGTACAAAATGGAGTATTTAAATATAGCTAAAAATGGTTTCACACCGTCATTTTTAAGACTTTTACTTCATCAGGATAGTAGCTATTAGCCATCGAAAAGTAAAAGGAAGTTCAAAATGCCAAATAACCATGAAAAACTTGAACAATGGTGGCGAGAACCTTTCCTCAATCGTAGAGCATGGACTTGGGAAGATGCCAACAATTCTCTGCGTAATGGAGAGTGGTGGCAGCACGCCGTAATCTATCAAATTTCTCCTCAAAGCTTTAAGGATAGTGATAGCAACGGTGCCGGAGACCTCGACGGCATTATTGAGAAGCTGGGTTACATTACCTCTCTGGGGGTGGATGCCATTTGGCTATGCCCAATTTACGAATCCCCGATGGAGGACTTCGGCTATGATATCACCGACATGCGCGAGATCGATCCACTCTTTGGCTCCCTGAAAGATTTTCAACGGTTGCTGGATGTTGCCCACAGCATGGGCTTGAAAGTGATCATTGACCAAGTTTGGAGTCATACCTCAGACCAGCACCCCTGGTTTCTGGAGAGCCGCCAGAACCGTGATAATGCCAAGGCTGAGTGGTACGTTTGGGCCGATCCTAAGCCCGATGGTTCGCCCCCCAACAATTGGCTTTCAGCATTTATGGGCCGCAGTGCTTGGCAGTGGGCATCGGAGCGGGAACAGTTTTACATGTACAATTTCCTCTCAAGCCAACCTGACCTTAACTGGCATAATCCGGAGGTAGTTAATGCTATTCTCGAACGCGCCAAATTTTGGCTAGAACTCGGCATTGATGGTTTCCGTATCGATGCACCCAACTTTTTCATGCACGATAAACAATTGCGGGACAACCCACCCCGTCCAGAAGACGCTCCCCGACCAGAAGGGGTATCTCCCGATAATCCGATGGTACGGCAAATGTTTAAGTACAACTTCTGCCGTCCCGAAACATTAGAAGCACTCAGACCAATTCGCGAACTAGTAGACCAATATCCAGGTGTCGTTACTTTGGGTGAAGTCACACTGTGTGATGACTCCATTGCCCTGGCCAGTGAGTACGTAGCTGGCAATCAACGACTACACATGGCTTACCACAGTGGTTTATTAATCGACGAACCGATCAGTGCAACTCTGATGCGCCGCATGATGGAACGAGTTAAGACTAACTTTGTACAAGGCGGCGATTGTTGGATTGTCGGGAATCACGATTACGGTCGTCTCAGATCGCGCTGGACAGGGAAAGATGCCCACGGTAATCCTTATCCTGAAAAGTTCTACCATCTGCTCGCGGCACTTTTACCGTGCTTACCTGGCGCATTGTGTTTATATCAGGGAGACGAACTCGGTCTAACCGAAGCTATTGTCCCAGATGACATCCCGGTTGAGGAGATTAAAGACCCGTTCGGCAAAGCACTTTACCCAGCTATCCCCGGACGAGATGGCTCCCGTACACCGATGCCTTGGTGTGCCGATGAACCCAACGCCGGGTTTACTACAGCCAAAAAACCTTGGTTGCCAATTCCTGAATCTCACTATCCTCGGTCTGTAAATCTCCAAAACCAAGACCCTAAATCACTGTTGAATACTTGGCGTCGTTTGCTACACTGGCGCAAAAAGCAACCTGCCTTAGAAGCAGGAAATTTTGAGATTCTCGATACCGAAGAGCCAATTTTCGCTTTTATTCGGGAATATGCAGAGCAGCGCTTACTCTGTATTTTCAATCTCAGTGATCAGCCCGCTCGCTATGACTTATCTGCCTATGCCAAGTGTGAAGAAAGCAAAGGCTTAGGTTTTGAAGTCAAGAGGAAGGACAATACCCTGGAACTCCCTGGCTATAATGCTTTCTTTGGCAATTTGGCTCCCAAAACAGTAGAAAATAGCCAAGTCAACGGAGCGATCGCAACCAGCAATCAGCGTATCGAAAGTGAATATGTCTCCCGGTAATTGCCGACACCCCCTAGCACTTGCAGACTCAGCCGCTTGATACCAAACCAAGATGAGCGGTTCATACTCCTAAAAAACAGACGATAATTTCCCTTGCTTATGTCAGACCAATCAACTCTCAATCTCCAATCTCCAATCTCTAATTCTCAGTCCCCTGATTGGTGGCGTAGCGCCGTCATTTATCAGGTTTATCCCCGCAGCTTTATGGATAGTAATGGAGATGGCATCGGCGACCTCAAGGGAATTATAGAAAAGCTTGATTACATTTCATCCCTTGGTGTTGATGCTGTTTGGGTTTCACCCTTTTTTAAGTCCCCGATGAAGGACTTTGGCTATGATATTTCTGATTACCGTGCCATTGAACCAATGTTTGGCACCATGGAAGATTTTCAGCAGCTACTGAGGAAAGCGCACGCTCACGGCCTAAAAATTCTCATCGATCAGGTTTGGAACCATACCTCAAATCAGCATCCCTGGTTCTTAGAAAGCCGCCAAAGCCAGGATAATCCGAAAGCTGACTGGTATGTTTGGGCAGATGCCAAACCTGATGGCACGCCACCGAATAACTGGCTATCTACCTTTGGCGGCATTGCTTGGACTTGGGACGACCAACGGCAACAATATTACCTACATAACTTCCTTGCCGAACAGCCAGATTTGAACTGGTATAACCCAGAAGTAGTCGAAGCAATTTTGGATACTGCCCGCTTTTGGCTAGATTTGGGCGTGGATGGTTTCCGCCTCGATGTGGTTAACTTCTTTATGCATGACCAGCAACTGCGGGATAATCCACCGCGACCTAAAAATCGCCAGCGACCCGCTGGTGCTGATAGTAACGATCCTTTTTTCTCCCAACTGAATAAATACAATTTCTGCCAACCAGAAAATCTCCAAATACTCGAACCGATTCGTGAGTTAATCGATAGTTATCCAGGGACAACCACCCTAGCAGAAATTAGCTCAGCTGAAGATGCCATCCTCACTTCTAGCGAGTATGTCAAAGGGGATAAACGGCTGCATATGGCTTATAACTCCTCGTTAATGACCGATGAACCCTTGACTCATGCTCGGCTGCGAACCCTAATTGACCAGGTAGAAACTCTGTTTGAGGACGGAGTAATTTGCTGGACTGGTGGCACTCACGACTTTCCTCGGGTTAAGTCCAGGTGGAGAAAGTTTATGATAGATGATCAGTTCAGCCACGAAGCCTTCGACCATATGTTCGCGGCACTTGTCCTATCTCTACGAGGAAGTTACTGTATTTATCAAGGGGATGAATTGGGTCTAACCCAGGCCCATATTCCCTACGAAAAAATGCAAGATCCTTTTGGATTAGCGGGTTATCCGGCAATTCTTGGCAGAGACGGTTCGCGTACACCGATGCCTTGGCTCAAAGAAGGCCATAACGCTGGGTTTACTACTGCGGAGGAGCCTTGGCTACCAATTCCTGAAGAACATCGTTCCCATGCCGTGGATCAGCAGGAACATAGCCCGAATTCGCTACTCAATAAATATCGTTGCCTGATCCAGTGGCGTAAAAAACAGCCTGCTCTACTTCAGGGAGATTTGACTCTGCTGGATACACCAGAACCGCTGCTAGGCATAGAGCGCCAATGCGACCAACAGCAACTATTATGCCTCTTTAACTTAAGTCCGATGCCCATCCACCATAACTTGGAGCAATACTCAGAATACCTAGAAGCCGACGAGTCAGATTTCTTGGTTAGAAGGTATGAAAACACCATAGAAATTCCTGGCTATGGTGTTTTCTTTGGCACCAAACCGCCTTCAAGCAACGCTAGTTCTTGAGTTCAATAATCGCCATCCAATCAAGCTTGATTGCAGCTGGTTAGAGATTTAAACTTTCGCTTCCAGAGACTTAAGGTATTCGGTGTTAACGCCTGATTCTCTAGTAAGGGCCAGCTTACCAGTACGGGCCATTTCCCGGATGCCAAACTTGCTTAGTACCTGAATAATTGCCACCATTTTACCTGGATCTCCCACAATTTCTAGAGTGAGGGAATCCTCTGCAATATCTACTACGCGCGCGCGAAATACTTGTGCTAATTCAATAACTTCTGAGCGCGTCGAACTAGTAGCATTGACCTTAATCAACATTAACTCCCTTTCTACGCAGGGGGTGGTGGTGATGTCCTGCACTTTGAGTACATTAATCAGCTTGTAGAGTTGTTTGGTCAACTGTTCAATAGAACGGTCATCTCCGGGTACTAACATCGTAATCCGAGAGATACCAAACTGCTCAGCAGGACCCACGGCAAGACTTTCAATATTGAAGCCTCGACGGGCAAATAGACCGGCAATACGACTTAGGACACCGGCTTCATCTTCAACTAGAACCGAGAGGGTATGTTTCATCAGTTAGAACCAGAGCGGTACGCAAATTGATTAAGTTAAGCGATCGCTAATAATGTGTAGTCATTTTGACGTAAACCGCTAATTGTATCGCATTTTATAGAATTACTAAACAGCTTAATCTGTTGAAAATGTCGTATCCTGGGATTGTTTGCCGACAAATCTAGCAACTTAAACAGTCTTTAGACCTGCGCACGGTAATGGAAAGAATTAGAGAGAGAAAAATATTCTTTTCGACAGATGCTCTCAATTCCACTGCTCACTGATAATTATCTAGTCAATAAGCGTTTTACTAAAAAAGTCATGGGTTGGTTACAAAGACTGTTTGGAAAGGAAGCATCTGAAAAAGCTCAAGCTAGCAAAAAGACCACCACGTCTCCAACAAAGGCTGCTCCCGCAGCCACTAGCACTGAGCAAATCGCCCCAGAAAGAGTAGGTTTAGAGGGAGAATACGACCAAAGCGGTTTGGCTAAGCGAGTCGCCCTGGCTTTTGACCAAGACAACGAACTCAACGACGAAGGAAGACTCTGGGTAGCTCAAACTGGTAGTACTGTTGTTCTCAAGGGAGAAGTGGCTAGTCAGCAGATTCTTGACAAAATGGTCACTGTTGCCAAAAGTGTTAAAGGCTGTACTGGCGTTGAAACTGACCAGGTTGCCGTTGGCTAAATTTTTCTGATTACTTGCTAATTTAAGAGCAAAAATCCTTTGTCTGGAGTCGAAGCTAGGCAAGGGTTTTCAGCAATTGGAAGAGGCTGGCGAAGTACTATAGTCTTCTTTGGGAAGAAACTTAAGCGTCAGCCAGTTTAACAGAATCTGGTTTACCTGCTCAGGACATTCATCATGAAGGCAATGACCTGCATTCTCTATCTCAAAAAATTCTAGATGGGAATTAAGCTCAACAAACTGACGCGCCAACCCTGGGGGGATCATGCGGTCTTGATTTCCCCACAGAAGAAGCATCGGAATATCCAGAGTTGGCAATACTTTTTTGACGGGAGGGCCAAACTCCGCCGAGAGCATACCTCTCAAAAGCGCGCTAAAAGTAGTAGCTGCACCCTTGTCTTGAGCAGGTTCTGTAAGAATCTCAACTAACTCCGTAGTTATTGCTGTTGGGTTAGCATAAGCAATTCCCGCCCACTTGCGAACCACCCCTGGTCGTCTCAACAAATAAAAGAGACTGGAAAGAAGCATCGGCGATGCTACTAAGTTTTCAATAGTCGAGACCACAGGTCGCAGCCAAGGGGGAATTGCCTCTTCTCGCTGACCAAAATCTGGCAAACTGATCATGACAATTCCTTTCACCATTTCTGGATGACTAGCTGCGGCTACTAGACAAACCAGTGAACCAATCGAGTTACCTACCAAGACCACTGGTTGCTGGATGAAAGTTCGCCAAAAGTCGTAAACTTGCTCTACCCAGAGGTCGATCTTATACTCAGCCGACGCCTTTCGGGAAGCCCCAAAACCCAGCATATCCAGAGCATAAACCGTGTGATCTTGAGCGATTACTTCCAGGTTATGACGCCAGTGCCCAATTGAGGCTCCAAAACCATGCAGCAGCATCACTGGGGTCGTCTTCCGAGACTCTGTAGAAAATGCACGAAAATAAGTATAACGAGTTTGCCAACCTCGCCACATCCAGTCTCGTTGACTTCCGACTCGTTGCTGCCAATGCACAGATGTTGTCACAAAAAGCCTCAGGTTTAAAAACTTTTACAAATCATCCCCATTGTAATGGCTTCCTTAAACTTACTTTCCTGAAACGACACACTCGCAGGTGCAGAAATCCCACCTTGCTCGATCATTTTGGAAGTTACGTTAACAACCTGAGCAGAAACTCATTCAGAGTCAGTAGAATGGCAAGTAAATTAGGCCTACTCCTGAATCAACTCAAAAAAAACAGACAAATATGCCTGTGATTGATAAAAAGCGCCAACGCGATATACCTCAGATTAACGAGAAAATCCGTTTTCCCAAAATTCGAGCCATCGGTACTGATGGAGAACAGTTAGGCGTAATCTCGCCTCAAGAGGCTCTGCGCATCGCCGAGGAAAAAGGTTTGGATTTAGTCTTGGTTAGTGACAAGGCAGATCCGCCAGTGTGTCGGATCATGGATTACGGCAAATACAAATTTGAACAGGAAAAAAAAGCCCGCGAAGCCAGGAAAAAGCAACACACCGCCGATGTCAAAGAAGTGAAGATGCGCTACAAAATTGAGCCTCATGACTACCAGGTGCGCGTTAACCATGCTTCACGTTTTCTCAAATCCGGGGATAAGGTCAAAGCCACGATTACCTTTCGCGGTCGAGAAATTCAACATAGTAACCTAGCTGAAGAGTTACTCAAGCGAATGGCAATCGATTTGCAGGACTTAGCAGAAGTGCAACAAGCACCGAAACGAGAAGGTCGCAACATGATGATGCTGCTCTCTCCTAAAAAATAACGTTTCCCATCATTAGATCAATTTCCATTGGTCATTAGTCAGAATAAAGGACTGATGACCAATGAACCAGAACAAAATACTTAATGAAACTGCTCCCTCGTGTTCGTTATCAAGGTAACTGGCTAGGGAAAATCCTACAGTTAGTCAATCTTCGCCCTGAAGAAGGCGAGCGGACATTACTGATGTTCGCTTTTTACACTGCTACTTCAATTGGGCTACTTTGGTTTGAGCATAGTGCAGTGGCCCTGTTTTTAGGCAAGTATGGCGCTGAATGGCTACCGGTTATCTATATCGCCAGTGCCTTGATGTGCATAGGACTAGGCTCCCTTTATTCCTGGTTGCAAAGCATTTTGCCGATGCGGCAAGTCTTGGTGGTAATTGCCTTGCTCACAGCCTTACCATTGTTGATACTTCGCCTTGGCTTGTTTGAGTACTTAGACAGTTTGATCATTTTCGTAACCATTTTTCTGCTGCGGCTATGGATGGATGCGGTAGAAGTTCTCAACGATCTCAACACTCAAATTGCCGCTAATCAACTGTTCAACATCAGGGAAATTAAGCGTACTTACCCCCTAATTTCTTCAGGGTTATTAGTTGCCGATGTTATTTCAGGGTTCTCTTTACCTCTGTTATTATTGGCCGTCGGACTCAACAATGTACTCATTGTAGCGGCCTTGATGATGTTGGTAGGAGCGGGAACTTTGTTTTATTTGAGTCAGCGCTACCAGCAAGCATTTCCTGACTCTCCAGGACGGCAATGGGAAGACGCTGAGCCAGAATTTGCTGCCCAACGCCCCACCGGACCATTAAGGCGCTATATCATCCCTTTATTTGCCTTTTCTATTCTGGGTGAAGCACTATTTCTCCTGATTGAATTTCAGTACCTCGGTCAACTAGAGGTTAAGTTTGAAACTTCAGAAATTGCCGGTTTCCTAGGTTTATTCAGCGGGATTGTTGGTATCTGTGAACTGATTACCCAATGGTTTTTCTCAAGTCGTGCTATTGACAAGTTGGGTGTCTTTGGCGCTGCTATGTTGTTGCCTGCCTCCCTGTCTCTGGTAGGAGTATTAACCTTGACAGGCATTCTGGACTTTTTGTTGCGGCTTGCTGGGAGCTTAATTACTGTCCCCGGCTGGATTACGGGGCTTTTTGTGGGGCTGATTCTATTAAGGTTCCTTGATGAATTGTTGCGTTATACCCTCATTGCTGGTGTTGAACCCGTATTTTTCCAACCACTACCAGAAAGAATACGCAATTCTATTCAGACTTCTGTGGATGGTATTGCCGTACCCATAACCACCGGAATCACTGGCATTAGCATCCTAGCAACCATTTGGATCGCGGAACACAGCGTACTTCCACCCGAGTGGCAGAGTTGGGTGTTTATTAGTGCGATTGTGCTTTTCTCGATAATCTGGCTGTTGAGTGCTTGGTTACTACGCTCAAGCTATGTCAACTTACTGGTACAAAGCGCTGAAGAACGAGGGCGGCTAGGTTTTCCCGACGTAGCCTTGCGGGCTTTCAAACGGGCAGTGGTGGACGTGCTGGAAAAACCCGGTAAGGAAGCCGATAAACGCTCTTGCATTCAACTTCTATGTCAAATTGACCCAGAAAATGTCGGTGAGGTACTCAGTCCCTTGCTAGCCAAACTCTCCGTAAGTTTGCAGCGTCAGAGTCTGGAGGCGATGTTGGAGCATCCTCACCCAGATTATCTTGATGCAGTAACTTTACTGATTGAGCAAACGCCGCCGCCGGAAGTCCTGGCCTTGGCACTACGCTATTTATGGCTGACTCAGACAGAACTCGATCTCCGCCAAATCAAGCCTTATCTCCAAGAAGCCGTTCACCCAACAGTACGAGCAACAGCAGCAGCTTTAATTTTGCGCCGGGGAACACCCACAGAAAAAGCAGAAGCTACCCAAATTCTACGACGGCTGATTACCTCTAAGAATGAAAGAGAACGAATGATCGGTACGCGGGCATTAGGAGATACAGAATATTTGCAAGCTTTGCGGCTTTACATCCCCAATCTCTTGAAGGATGAATCTTTGCGGGTACGCTGTGCTGTCCTAGAGGTGATTGCCACTAGACGTTTGTCTGATTACTATCCATCTTTGATCAGGGGGCTCTACTACAAATACACCCGCGATACTGCCCAACAGGCAATGGTGCGCCTTGGGGACGAAGCGATTCCTCTACTTGTGGAATTGGGTGAAGATCTCCATAAACCAGATTTAGTCAGGCTAACTGCTTGGAACGCCCTGGGTGAGATTGGGACGCCCCAAGCCCTAGAGAAACTGGTACAACAGCTAATGACCAGTTGGGGTAGTAAGCGCCGCAATATTCTCCGTGTTTTACTCAAGATTCCCAAAGAAGCCGGAATTGAAACTGTACTTGATCAATTGGGTCGTAGTGGTGTAGAAGCATTAATCGAGCAAGAATTACTTTTGTTAGGTCAGATTTATGCTGCTTTGCTGGATTTGTCTACCGAAAGTCTTGAACTGGAGTCTCTAGAATCAAGGGAAGCGGATTTGCTGCGCAGCGCGCTACAAGATCTACAAACGGATCTGCTAGAGCGCTGTTTTTTATTGATGAAGTTTCTTTACCCACCTAGTGCAATTCAAGCGGCAGCCTATAATCTAAAGTCAGAGTCACGCTCTAGTGTGGCCCTAGCCTTAGAAATTTTAGACAATACCCTTGATATTCCCCAAAAAAGAGCGTTTCTGGTGGTTTTAGATCGTCGTGTTGTTGCCGAAAAACTGGCTTGTCTAGTGGAGTTAGTGCCTTATCAACCAATGAGCCCAGGTGATCGCCTACGCCGTCTCATTGAACTGCGGCATTTTCTCTCAGGCTGGTCTTTAGCATGTTGTTTTCATTTGGCGAGGGCAGCCCATTACCCTCTAGCACCGGAAGCCACCCTAGTCTGTCTCTCTCACCCTAAAGGTTTTGTCAGAGAAGCCGTTTTAGCTTACCTCAAAGAAGCCTCGCCCCGGGCCTGTAGCGAATTTTTGCCGACGCTGAAACATGATCCAGACCGCTTGGTTGCTGCTCAAGCTCAGCAGATAATTGGAGAATGGGGTTTAATAATCTAATGAGTAGTGCCTTGAGCTAAAGTAGTCGGCTGATTTACTTAATATGCTTGATGGGTAAGGTAAACTTGAGGTTCCCCGCGAGTATGGGCCTTCGCATTCAGGCTAGATCTTTGGCTCAAAACCTCGGTTAAAATCCCTGAAGGCGAAAGCCCCTAGCAGCTAATAGTTAATCGATGTTAACCAGTGTTGAACGTCTATTGTTTGTTAGGGCCGTCCCGATTTTTCAGGAATTGCGGGACGACTTTTTGGTGCGTCTCGCCTCTGTGATGGATGAGCTATCCTTCCCCCGCGACCACACCATTTTCACCCAAGGAGAGGAGGGGCGATCGCTATATATCGTTGTCTCTGGTTTAGTTAGAGTTCATATTGGCGATCGCGATTTGGCACACCTTAAGCAGGGAGCCTGTTTTGGGGAAATGTCTTTGTTTGATGCTGAACCCCGTTCGGCATCGGTGACTACTCTAGAAAATTGCGAATGCCTAATGTTGACACAACTGCAACTTTATGACGCAATCGAGGAGACACCAGGGATTGCCGTAAATATTATCCGTCTGCTTTCCCGCCGCATTCGGGAACTTAATAGTAAGGTAAATGCTTACGAAGTCAAAAATTCTGCCCTAGATCTTTCTCAGGCCGGGAGTAACTTGGCAGGATAGCTCGTCAGGCTTAACCCCAGTGCTAAAAAACCGTGAGGGTAATCAAGGCCCAGGATTGATTTTCAGCTACCCCTATTTACCGAAAAAGACCTCGCGATAATCTTTAATTTAGTCAGGGAGGATGTCACAATCAGGGCATGATCTATCAACCACCGCGCCCAAAAATCCCTGAGTGTAGCTGGAAGCGTCCCCTTGGACTGGGCTGGGACAAACCCTACACTGTCCGCTATGCCAGTAATCTCGACGACGGTCCCTGGCATGGCATGCCCCTTGGTGGTTTTGGGGCAGGTTGCATTGGTCGCTCTCCCCGAGGAGACTTTAATTTGTGGCACCTTGATGGAGGAGAACACACTTTTAGAAGTTTACCAGCTTGTCAGTTTAGTATCTTTGAGCAGCCAGCAAATTCCCCTGCACAGGCTTATGCTTTATCTACTGAACCGCCAGAGGATGGAACACTTAATGCATGGCAGTGGTATCCAGCTAAGCAAAAGTCAGAGGGTGCAACTAGCAGCGACTCTTCGGATTGTCGGCCTGTAATCCCCAATACGGGTACTTATCACGCACTCTACCCCCGGAGTTGGTTTCTCTATAATGGCGTCTTTCAGACGGAACTGACTTGTGAGCAGTTTTCCCCAATCTGGGCAGGCTGTTACCAAGAAAGTAGTTATCCCGTAGCCGTTTTTGAGTGGACGGCCCATAATCCCACCGATGTCCCGATCACCCTGAGCATTATGTTCACCTGGCAGAATATGGTGGGCTGGTTTACCAATGCAATTAGAGACCCCCAGGTGCAAGTGCGGGATGATGGGAGCCCCGTTTACGAGTACCAGCCGCGTTGGGGAGACAGCACTGGTAATTATAATCAATGGATTGTTGATCACTTCCGCGTAGGCTGTTTGTTAGACCGAGTGAGGTTACACGATCAGATTCAGGAAGGGGAAGGACAGTTGTGCATCTCTACTGTCGCCAATCCTAGCCTGGAAGTGTTTTACCATAGTCGCTGGAACCCTAGCAGTAATGGCGCTCAGGTCTGGAGTACCTTTGCTAATGATGGCAGTTTGGGGGATACTCAAAACGAGACACCAGCAGAACCAGGAGAACAAATTGCGGCGGCGATCGCAGTTCGCTTGACGATTCGTCCTGGTAAAACTCGCAAAATTCCCTTCATCTTGGCTTGGGACTTCCCGGTTACTGAGTTCAGTCCAGATATTAATTATTATCGACGTTATACTGATTTTTTTGGTCGCACGGGCAACAATGCCTGGTCGATTGTGCGTACTGCTCTCAAGCATCATCAACTGTGGCAAGAGCGAATTCAAGCTTGGCAGGAACCAATCTTAAAACGAGAAGATTTGCCTAACTGGTTCAAAATGGCACTTTTTAATGAACTGTACCTGCTCTCTGGTGGTGGTACTATCTGGAGCGCGGCAGATGAGCGTGATCCGGTGGGTCAGTTTGGTGTCTTAGAATCTTTAGATTACCGCTGGTACGAGAGCCTCGATGTCAGGCTTTATGGCTCTTTCGCCCTGGCAATGCTCTGGCCGCGACTGGATAAAGCCGTTTTGGAAGCCTTTGCCAGAGCCATACCTACTAGCGATGAGACACCCCGAATTATTGGCTATAACCGGGCAAAAGCTATCCGTAAAGCCGCCGATGCCACACCCCACGACTTAGGGGCAGCTAATGAGCATCCTTGGGAAAAGACAAACTATACAAGTTACCAAGATTGCAATCAGTGGAAAGATTTATCTTGTGACTTTGTCTTGCAGGTTTATCGTGACTTTGTCCTTACTGGTGCCAAGGACATCGATTTTTTGTGGGAGTGCTGGTCAGCGATTGTAAAAACATTGGCCTATCTCAAGAACTTTGATCAAGATGGGGATGGCATACCAGAAAACTCTGGGGCTCCAGATCAGACTTTTGATGACTGGCAGTTGCGGGGAATTAGTGCCTACTGCGGTGGTTTGTGGTTAACAGCTTTGGCGGCAGCGATCGCCATGGGAGAGATTTTAATTGACAACTACCCACCAGTATCGCCTCTGCTAGAGGCACCCGCACCAGAGTCGATCCAAAAACACCTAGAACTCTATCGGCAATGGCGGGAACAAGCGAAACCTCTTTATCAAGAAAAACTATGGAATGGCCAATACTATCGGCTCGATAGCGAGAGTGGCTCAGATGTTGTCATGGCAGACCAGTTGTGTGGTCAGTTCTATGCCCAATTACTAGGATTGCCGAATATTGTCCCGCCAGAGTGCGCTCAGTCTGCTCTCAAGAGTGTCTACGATGCTTGCTTTTTAAAGTTCCACAATGGACAACTGGGAGCAGCCAATGGGGTTAGACCCGATGGCACACCAGTAAATCCTGATGACACTCATCCTTTAGAAGTTTGGACTGGTATTAATTTTGGATTAGCAGCATTCCTCATACAGCTAGGGATGAAGGATGAAGCCTTGCAATTAGCGGAAGCGGTAGTGCGACAAGTGTATCAAAATGGATTGCAATTTAGAACACCGGAGGCAATTACAGCAGCCGGGACTTTTCGTGCCGGTCACTACCTAAGAGCTATGGCGATTTGGGCAGTTTACCAAGCACTTAGCAAGTATAGCGGTTAACAGGAAACAGAGAGAAGTTTTAAAAGTCTCTTGCTGTGGTGAGTTTATCTACTAACCCTACTGGCAACTGCCTATTGTAACCAAGCGTTGCAGTTGCCTCAAAAGGAACACTATAACGCCAGGGTAATTGTCGTCAGAGTGTCACCGAATCGCTGCGCCACTGTAAGCAACTGACCATTCGCCGTTAACGCTGAAACAGATATCAAACCCAAAGTCATAAGCTTTGGCAGCATAGTGGCGATACCCAATCATTAGGGCATTTCGCAAGGCTTCATCGGAGCATTCAACCCGCAAAGCACGGTATTGCAATAAAATGCCCAAACTATTTTTAACTTTGTAGGTGTCTAATATCACCTTGCAGGGCTTGAGTGCTTCCCGATGGAGGCAATCCAAGGAATCAAGCCACAGGGCGATTACTCGCTGGTCTAATTGGGTACTTAGGGTTTGATTGTCCACAATACGAGAAACTTCCGTTTATTCATACTTAATCAGTAATTTAGCATCCCTCTGAGGGAGGATATGATAAAAAACTTACAAAAAATCGATAGGGAAGTTGATCGTTGCCGCCTAAAAACCAGCCCAAAGTACGCCGTCCGGCGAAAGTAAAGGTAGTACAGACTGTTTAGTGAAGTTTAATAAACATCGTTTGTGGTCTGAATTCCTTCTTTGCGCACTGGCATAACCAACATCTTATCAACGCGATTACCATCCATATCCATAACTTCCAAACGCAGACCACCCCACTCAAAATGATCGGCAGCAGTGGGGATACGTCCTAGATGAGTAATCACAAAACCACCCAAGGTGTGATAGTTTCCTCTTTGCTCTCCAGGTAACTCCACAATTTTAAAGAGTTTCCTGAACTCTTCTACCGATAACATGCCATCAATCAACCAGGAACCATCCTCCCTTTGCACCGCTTGCGCTTGCTCCGATTGGTCAACGGAAGGAATATCACCAATAATCGCTTCTAGGATGTCATTGAGTGTCACCAATCCCTGAAGAACACCATATTCGTCTACTACCAGTGCTAAATGGGGACCGGATTGCTTGAACAATTCTAAAACCTTGAGCGCCCAAGTGCCTTCTGGCACGAATAAAGGCTGTCGCAAAGAAGAAGTCAGATCCAAAGGTTGACCGGCAAGGGTTTGGGCTAGCAAAGTGTTAACTTGTACAACGCCAAGTACGTTGTCAATGGTACTCTGGCAAACAGGAAAACGGGTATGAACGCTATTGAGAATTTTATGACGGTTAACCTCTGAGGAATCATCTAGATCAAGCCAGATAATTTCTGGGCGTGGCGTCATCAGAGCACTAACTCGCTGATCTCCTAAACAGAAGACCCGATTGAGCATTTCTTGTTCAGCTTCCTCAAAAGTTCCTGCTTCAGTGCCTTGCTCAATTAAAATTTTAATTTCTTCTTGTGTAACCCCTTGCTCTTGGGAAGGGCCGACGCCCAAGAGACGTAGCACCTTATCCGTCGAGTAACTCAACAAATGAACCGCAGGAGCAGCGATTCTTGACAAACATCGCATCTGAGAGGCAACACTCGTGGCAATTTGTTCCGGGTTGTTTAGCGCCAGTCGCTTGGGTACTAGTTCACCTAGTACTAGCGAGAGGTAGGTAATCACTACAACTACAAAAATTAGCGCAATTGTACCTGCGTGAGGTCTCAACCAAGGAACTAGCTTCAATTGGTCTGCTAGCTGCTCAGCTATGGTTGCGCCCCCGAAAGCACCGGCAAGAATACCGATTAGCGTAATCCCAATCTGAACAGTAGACAGGAACTGATTAGGGGAATCAGCCAATTCTAAAGCAATGCGAGCTTTGATATCTCCCTGCTTGGCCAGTTGCTGCAAACGTACCTTTCTTGCCGAGAGAATTGCGATCTCTGACATAGCAAAGATACCGTTAAAGACAATCAGCAGGAGAATTAAGAAAATTTCGCGAGTTAGGGAGGACATTTATCTAAGAACTGGTAGAGAGGTAACAGTGCCTCTAAGGTTCTAGTATCCAGCATGTCCATCAAATACGAATCTTGTCCCTACAGTAGCAATTCTTATACTGTTTGCCAGACTCCTAAAATGAGGAATATAAGCAGCTATCCATTGGTCTTATCTCATCAACAGTCAATTCATTCCAGAACTCATGGCATTTTCTTCGATCATTAGAACCCTAGAGCGATCACCTCTGACAAGTGAACTGCTCAAGAAGCTCAATCGCCAGCGTTCTCTACATCTTAATGGGATTCCTCGTCTGCCGAAGGGATTAGTAGCATCTGCTCTAGCCAAAACGAGCGGCTGCAACTTGTTTGTCGTTTCTAGTACGCTGGAAGAGGCTAGTCGTTGGGCAACACAACTGGAAGCAATGGGCTGGGAAACAGTCCACTTTTACCCCACATCCGAGGCATCGCCCTATGAGCCATTTGATCCAGAGTCGGAGATGACTTGGGGACAGATGCAGGTATTGGCAGATTTGCTCAAAGCTCAGGAGTCAGTTAACCACAACACCAAAGATCAAAGACCCATTGCCATTGTCGCAGCTCAGGTAGCCCTCCAACCCCACTTGCCCCCAGTAGATTTCTTTAAACCCTACTGTCTGACGCTCAGCCGAGGCATGACTTGGGAATCTCAGACTATCGATGATCAATTAACAAGACTGGGTTACGAGCGAGTTCCCCTCGTCGAAACTGAGGGTCAGTGGAGTCGGCGTGGTGATATTGTAGATATTTTCCCTGTAGCTGGGGAATTACCAGTGCGACTGGAATGGTTTGGCGATCAACTGGAGCGTTTACGAGAGTTTGACCCTGCTAGCCAACGCTCTCTAGACAAAATTGAACACCTACTGCTCACACCGACCAATTTTAGTCCGATTGTCGCGTCAGCCCTCAGTACTCAGAAGGCAGAACACCTCAAAACACTACTCTCAGCAGAAGAACAAGAGCAACTAGAAACTTCTCAGTCTTTAGAAGGTAGCCGTCGCTTCCTGGGCGTCGCTTTTGAGCAGCCAGCATCACTACTAGATTACCTACCAGAGCAGACATTGATTGCGATTGACGAGCCGGAGCAGTGTCGGGCCCATAGCGATCGCTGGGTAGAACACGCTAAAGAACAACGAGAAACCCTCCATCCAGCTTTGCCTCATCTCCACTGCTCTTTTGACGCATCTCTAGAAGACTCACAGCTGAGAAATTTACTGCATCTCTCTGAATTGGTACAGGAAAATACAGAGAATGCGGTCAATCTAGCAAGTAGACCAGTACCTGTAACACCTCACCAGTTTGGCAAGCTGGCCGAAATTCTCCGTAGTGAACGAGAGCGGAGTTTTTCCACTTGGCTGGTCTCTGCCCAACCTAGTCGTTCTGTCTCCCTGTTGCAAGAACATGACTGTCCCGCCCAATTTGTCCCTAATCCCCGCGACTACCCAGCAATTGACAAGTTACAAATCCAAAAGACTGCGGTAGCGGTTAAATATTCTGGACTGGCTGAACTGGAAGGCTTTATCCTGCCTACCTTCCGTCTTGTGGTAGTCACTGACCGCGAGTTTTTTGGACAGCATACTCTAGCGACGCCTAATTATGTGCGCAAGCGGCGGCGTGCTGCCTCGAAACAGGTTGACCCCAACAAGCTTAGTCCTGGGGATTATGTAGTTCACAAAAACCACGGTATCGGTAAGTTTCTCCGGTTAGAAGGGCTTCACCTCAACAACGAAACCCGCGACTATTTGGTCGTACAGTACGCTGACGGTATCCTCAGGGTAGCCGCTGACCAGTTGGGCGTACTTTCCCGCTTTCGTCATAATGGGACTCGTCCGCCAGAACTCAACAAAATGTCTGGCAAGGTTTGGGAAAAGACGAAAAGTCGAGTACGCAAGGGCATCAAGAAACTGGCGGTTGATCTACTACAACTGTATGCCCAGCGTGCGCAACGCTCTGGTTATGCTTACCCCTTGGATGTACCTTGGCAACAGGAGTTAGAGGATTCCTTCCCTTACCAACCAACCCCAGATCAACTCAAGGCGGTACAAGATGTCAAGCGGGACTTAGAAAGCGATCGCCCGATGGATCGGCTAGTTTGTGGGGATGTCGGTTTTGGCAAAACGGAAGTGGCGATTCGTGCGATCTTTAAAGCGATTACGGCTGGTAAGCAAGTCGCTTTTCTTGCCCCAACAACTATCCTGACGCAGCAACATTATCACACCCTTAAAGAACGCTTTGCTCCCTACCCGATCCATGTCGGCTTGCTGAACCGTTTTCGCACAGCCAGCGAACGCAAGGACATCCAAAGACGCATCTCTACAGGTGAATTGGACGTGGTTGTCGGTACGCATCAGTTACTGGGCAAGGGTTTATCTTTTAAGGATTTGGGGCTATTAGTAGTTGACGAAGAACAGCGCTTTGGCGTCAACCAAAAGGAGAAGATTAAGTCTCTCAAAACTCAGGTAGATGTACTCACACTTACGGCAACACCGATTCCTCGCACCCTCTATATGTCTTTATCGGGGGTACGAGAAATGAGTCTAATTACCACACCACCGCCCTCAAGACGTCCGATTAAAACTCATCTATCTCCCTATAATCCAGAGGCTGTGCGTACGGCAATTCGTACGGAACTTGACCGAGGAGGTCAGGTGTTTTACGTGGTGCCGCGCATTGAGGGTATTGAAGAGGTTGCCACGCAACTACGGGAGATGGTGCAGGGAGCTAGACTGGCGATCGCTCATGGTCAAATGCTGGAAGGAGAACTAGAAACAACCATGCTGACTTTCGGCAGCGGTGAGGCAGATATCCTGGTGTGTACGACCATTATTGAATCTGGGTTAGATATTCCCAGAGTCAACACCATCTTGATTGAAGACGCCCATAAGTTCGGTCTAGCCCAACTTTACCAGCTACGGGGTCGGGTTGGTCGTGCTGGCATTCAAGCTCATGCTTGGTTGTTTTATCCCAATCAGAGAGTTCTCTCAGAACCTGCCCGCAAGCGCCTACGAGCGATTCAGGAGTTTACTCAGCTGGGTTCGGGTTATCAATTAGCCACGCGGGATATGGAAATCCGGGGCGTTGGCAATCTTCTGGGTGTAGAACAGTCTGGTCAAATGGAGGCGATTGGTTTTGACCTCTATATGGAAATGCTGCAAGAAGCGATTCGCGAGATTCAGGGGCAAGAAATTCCTCAGGTGGATGACACCCAAATTGATCTCAATGTGACAGCATTTATTCCTGCTGACTATATCCCGGATTTAGACCAAAAAATGAGTGCTTATCGTGCTGTAGCAGCCGCTACCAATAAAGCAGAATTAGTGCAGCTAGCGGCAGACTGGAGCGATCGCTATGGCCTAGTTCCTTCGGCTGCGGTGCAATTGCTCCGGGTACTCGAACTCAAGCAGCTAGCCAAGTCATTAGGATTTAGCCGCATCAAACCAGAGGGCAAACAGCACATTGTTCTAGAAACAGTGATGGAAGAACCTGCCTGGAATTTGCTCAAGGAAAACCTTCCTGAACACCTGCGATCGCGCTTTGTCTACTCTCCTGGGAAGGTAACGATTCGTGGTTTAGGGATTCTCAAGGCAGAACAACAGCTAGAAAGCCTGATTAACTGGTTGGGTAAAATGCGGGGAGCATTACCAGAACCGGCTTTGGTATGAGTTGAGGAGTGGGTTCTCCTTTTGCCGTTAACCGCCACAGGTTATAACGGGAGTCTTCTAGTGCCAATTTTTGGCTGTATTTCACTAAAGCTTAATTAGGGTGTGAGGTTTCTTGTTCATGTCTTTACCCAATTGGTTATTAAGCTTCGTATCGTTGTTGATAGGTGCAACAAGTCAAGAAAAATTAAGCAGCGCTGCGTTAGTGTCAAACCTACTACTGAAAGCAAGGCGAGGCAAAGCAGCACTAAGCGAGTCATTTCACTTGGTATTGACTAATGAGCATGACCAACAACCGGATCCGTACAATCTCCCGATTAGCAGCCACTTATCTTCGTCTCAACTCAGTACTGGGTTACTGGCTTTCCCAAGATCATCTGAATGTACTGCAACCTGTAAGGCGATGGCTGGACGAAATGGAGATTAACGATCCGAAGTGGGCTCGATTTCTTTCTAAGACAATACCCGCTCAATGTCCGTTTGAGCGCAAGATTAAGATATTCGGTCGTCAGGTGGCGCACATTCCGCCGTTATGTAAGCTAAACCCTCTCTACGAGCAATTGGTCAGCCTACGTTTCCGCGCCCTTTGTTACCTGGTTGACCATTGTGGCGAGGATATTCAATCTTATGTTTAACCTAATCTCATCAGTAGGTCGGTATTAATATTTGTCGTTGAGGTAAGGCAGGGGGCAGGGGTAAACTCTTAACATTTGTTGACCCTTTGACTCTGCTCAGGGTCAATACCTTTATTTATTTGTGCCTACCTACTTACTAGTCCGGTAAGCACAGGTGTTCCTTAACCCGTCTCACTAAAAGTGTTGATAATTGGCTCTGGTGAGAGGGTATTTATAGCTGTCTCGACGACACGATCTGCGCTAAGAGGCAGCAAAAGGCTCCATAGCGCAGGTCATAGCTGGCGGGGAAGTAAAAGCAAGTCAAGTTATAGTTCTCCTCACCCCACTAACTCCTTGAAGTAGTGGTCAGTATCGAACAATTGCAACATAGCAGCAAATACTGGTGCAGGGAATTCTATCCCCAAGGAATCAATCAATGAGTTTTCTAAGCGGCAAACTTATTCAGGAAGCCGCTTCGGAAACCACTCTCTCTTTATTCCCCACCTATGGCTAAGCTCCAAGAATCTAGAGAGCCAGAGTCACCGGCAGCACAATCATTAATTATCAGCCGCCACGTACCACTCGAGGGCAAACCATCCAATACCGAAAGTGGTTGGGCCGGAGCATAGTTGCCGCTAGGAATAACAGCATGCTCTGCTGCTGCTGACTCGAAATTCTTCCGCGACTTATTGTTGAAGCTGTAATCACCATTGAGGTCATTGCAATAGCCACTCGAAGAGAATTGCCGTTGACCGGGTCGCCGGAACAAATCGACCACGGTATCGGACTCTAGATGGTGCAAGCGCACAACTAGGTCACCAACCCAGGTGTGGGTGAGGTTCTTTAGTGTGACATGCACGGTGGAAACAGGAAAGTTGTCTTGAATGACAATCTCATCTTGAAAACTGCCATTACCATCAGGGATACTGCCACCCTTGCCTAGAAAAGTAAAAGTTTTGTTATTATCAATTTTTTGATTAATTTCGGCAGCCAACTTTTTATTTACTGTGCTGGTTATGGTCTGAGACATGAATTGATTTCTCCCAAAAACTAGAAGTTCACAAAACTCATAATTTCAGAATTGAAGGCGAAATTTATGTTTAGAAAAAGTGATGTTTTTCACTTCATTAAAAGTCTCTCTGGACTTGTTTAATTTCGCAATCAATCGATTTGAAGTCTTTACTAAAACAATAATTACATTTCTCGATCAATAAATCTAGTCCCTAAAGATATCTTTTTATAAACTTTTTTTTCACCAAATACCAAATAGTCGATACTCACAGCTCAAAACCCTTATTTTATATGGCTTTTTGAGTTAAGCTTCCCTGAAAAAAAATCTCGTAATTATCTAAGGTTTGGGCAAAGATTATTTTTTTTAATAGTCCCAAAAGATCTATATAAATGCCAAGATATCCCCTCTTTATTGGAGATAAATACTCAGAACTATCTTCCTCAAGAAGGTCAATTACAAAGACAAAAAATGTAAAGTATAACTCAGCTAAATTGGTTTTTTATTTCCTGCGAAACAACATCTTAATCTTTTTGGGTCAATACAGATTTTTGTTGCGAGCCATATCAAGCTGTGTTTACAGTCAATACTCTCTATATAAAGTGATCTATAGAAGAGATAGATGACAGCAAAACTTAACCTCAGCGTCAATACTTTGGCATAGTTACTCAGTTACGAGTAATGCAACCAAAATGTTTAGTGCGAACTTTTTCAGCAGCCCTTAAAGTCATACTGTTTATTGAGTAAACGTACAGACAGTAAGATTATGGCGTAAGTGGCTCTTGTTAACGGTTTGGCGCTTTACTCAGTCTGCCTTTGACCAAGAAGACTGTACTTTGTCGGTACATCCCTGCGGTTGATACTTTGCTATTCATAAAATTTTGCATCTTAGGCTAAGAGAGGAATACCCAGTTTTACTTTTTTTCTAAACATGCTGCACTAATAAAAAAAGAATAGTGAGCATTTAGGCTAGTAGAAGCCTGACACCTAAGACTCTCAGCTTGAAGCAAGGAGATTGATTAACAAGCAGCCACGATTACTTCAACCGAGATTAGCAGCATGGCAAGCCTTGTCAGTAGTAGTCTCTAAATGAAAATTGATTTGAGCTTACGATCATTTTTTGTTTCGCTTTAAGATGTCCATCCTAACCGTAAAATTTGAGAAATTTAACTCACTCAAATTCTTGTTAAGAAAAGTCTTTTTTTGTAACTTCCAGAGAAGTAAATGAAATGTGGATAGCAGCAAGAAGAAGACATTTGCTTGCATTACGCGAAACTTCCCGACTCGCCATTAACTTGTCTGACTAGCGTATGACGCGTATTACACTACGATTAATAGTATTCTATTTCTATGACTTCAGCAAAAAAGTCAAGTAAAATTTATCAAATCTTTAGATTTGCTTGGGAGCGGGCACAACAACAAAATATGGCAAGAGGAAAGGGAAAAGCAGAACTAGGAAGCAAGGAAGCGTGCTTTTTCTCCTCCCCTCACCCCTTTTCCCAGACACGATTAACTTTAAATAGATAGCCAAAAACGACAATCCTGGAAGCTAGATGATCGATAAATCACCATCTAGCTTCCAGGATTGGAAAAAGAAGTATGATATTTGAGTAACGCAGCTTTGCCTTTACAGGCAACAACCTCACTTCAATAGTCTATGGGGTTATAAATTACTACGTTTTCTCAAAAAACTGTCGGTCTCAAGCCAACAATCGCCAGATTACCAACTTGTTGCAGACAAATTGTGCTTAGAACTCGATAGACAAGTCCTGATTAGTTATTCAGCGGTAGCTAGTTCCGTGCTACCACGCTCACGGCGATGTGTCAAAGTATTGAAGAGTATTTGACCAACTGCTTTGATCAGGTTACCTTCCAGTTCTTGGAACAGCTTCATGTTCATGTCGAAGGTTGCATTTGCTTCATCGACAATCTTCTCTGCTGTTGCTTCATCAATGGGTAGCTCATCTAAAGCTTGCCGATATTCAGCCTTGAAGGCTTTTTCGTCTGAAATATCTTGAAATTCGTAAAAAGCAGTACCCTTCTCTTCTCCTAAATTCATTGCTCGTTGAGCAATTTTTTTGAGAATTTGTCCGCCAGATAAGTCACCCAAGTAGCGGGTGTAAGAGTGCCCAACCAACAATTCTGGCTCTGAGTTAGATAAGTCCCGAATGCGCTGCACATAGTCTTTGGCAGCAGTTGAGGGGGTCACTTGTTCTCGCCAGTTAGGACCATAGTAGAAGTACAAATCCTTCTCTAGGGTGCTTTTGCGGTCAAGTTCTGGAAAATAAATTTTGGAGATGACTGGATGCGCTTGGTGGCGTTCCATTTCTTCCTCCATTGCTGAGTAGACAAAGTAGAAGTTTGATACTAACTTCCGGTAAGAATTTTTCTCGACGACTCCTTTTAAGAAGCACCTCACAAATCCCATGTTTTCTGCCGCAGTGTGCGCCTTTTTAGTACCCTCGCGCAACTTTGCAGCTAAATTATGACTCATGCTAGATTTGATCTCCCTAAGTTGGATGACTACTGTATTCTTACTTACAATAAGAATTAAAAAGCGCCTTAAACAGTTAGATTAAACTGATATGATGAGAATCTGTATTAAGAATTCTTAAGTGTGCAGGTTCTGACATCGAACTCAGAGTTGACACTGGCATTGTTAAAGCAACATGAATTTTAACTACGGAAATAATAAACAACCCCCAACTTTTTAGTAGTTTAGGGGCAGGGTAAACTGGAAAAGCGCAATTAGCTTTAGATATCGAGGTCGGTAAAATTCAATCGAGAACCGTAGGTTTCGATGAATTCGCGGCGCGGTGCCACCCGATCACCCATCAGTACCGTAAAGATACGGTCAGCCTCAGCAGCATCCTCAATTTCTACCCGCTTCATGGTGCGGGTTTCAGGGTTCATCGTCGTGTCCCACAATTGCTGAGGCATCATTTCGCCCAAGCCTTTGAAGCGTTGGATGTTGTAGTTAGCATTGTCAGGAAACTCCCGAATGCGCTCTTGTAGTTCGCGATCGCTATAACAGTAGTAATGACTGCGACCCCGTTCTAGTTTATACAGTGGAGGACAAGCAATGTAGATGTAGCCTTGATCGACAAGAGAACGTTGGTATCTGTAAAAGAAAGTGAGCAGTAGTGTACGTATGTGCGCCCCATCAACATCAGCGTCGGTCATGATTACGATGCGGTGATAGCGTAGGTTAGAAGGGTCAAACTCCTCTCCTTTAATACCCAAGCCCAAGGCCGTAATCAGGGACTGAATTTCTGTATTTTTGTAGATTTTGGCGTCGTCGGTTTTCTCGATATTGAGAATTTTACCGCGCAAGGGCAGAATTGCTTGGAATTGGCGATCGCGTCCTTGTTTGGCACTACCACCAGCACTATCACCCTCAACAATGAAGATTTCTGATTCTGCTGGGTCTCTAGTGCTACAGTCTGCTAGCTTACCAGGCAGAGGAGAAGACTCTAGTACCGACTTGCGCCGTACCAACTCACGAGCTCTACGGGCCGCTTCTGCTGCTTTGAAGGCCTGGATTGCTTTTTCAAGAATGGAGTCTGCCACCTGGGGACGAAACTCTAAGTATTCAGTTAGTACCTCTCCCACTAGGGAATCAACGATACCCCTGACTTCTGTATTACCTAGTTTCGTCTTAGTTTGACCTTCAAATTCCGGATCTTGAACCTTGACAGAAATGACGCCAGTCAAACCTTCTCGGACATTCTCGCCCCCTAGGTTAGCTTCATTATCTTTGAGTTTGTTGCGCTTGCGGGCAGTTGCATTCATCGTCCGCGTCAAGACTGCCTTAAGCCCTTCTAAGTGGGTGCCACCGTCAATGGTACGAATATTGTTGGCAAAACCCAATAGATTATCGCTGTAAGCATCAATACACCATTGCAATGCCACCTCTACTTGAGCACCGTTACGCTCCCCTTGAATGTAGATAATTTCTTCATGCAAAGGTTGCTTCTCACGATTCATGTAGGCGACATATTCCTGAATGCCACCCTCGTATAGATAAGTTTCTACTCTTGGTTCGTCAGGGCGGTGGTCAGTAAAAGTAATTTTGGTACTAGCATTTAAGTAGGCTAGTTCCCGTAATCGTCCCACCAGGGTAGTGTAGTCAAACTCTATCCCGCCGGTAAAGATTTTTGTATCCGGCTTGAAGGAAACTGAAGTACCCGTGCGGTCTTCTTCAGCGGGTTTGGCTATTAGTTCAGTAACCGGGAAGCCTCTTTCATAGCGCTGGGTGTGTAACTGTTGATCTCGCCAAACCCTTACCACAACCCATTCAGACAGGGCGTTAACTACAGAAACTCCAACGCCGTGCAATCCTCCCGATACCTTATAACCGCCGCCGCCAAACTTACCTCCAGCATGGAGGACTGTCATCACCGTTTCTATTCCCGATTTGCCACTCTTGGAAACGATGCCAGTGGGAATGCCACGTCCGTCGTCGGTGACGGTAACAGAACCATCGGTATTGATCTCAACTTCTATATGGGTACAATAGCCAGCTAGAGCTTCATCAATGGAGTTGTCTACTACCTCGTAAACTAGATGATGGAGTCCCCTTGGCCCGGTAGAACCGATGTACATCCCTGGGCGCTTGCGCACCGCTTCGAGCCCTTCCAGAACTTGAATCTGATCGGCATTGTAACTACTCGTCATGTAAGGGATTCTCCTCAAAAAGCTCGGAGCCGTTGTAATGCTCTAAAATGACAAAACACTCGTAAATTCTAACATAAAAGCCTTGCAGACAGCTACAGAGCAGTTTCAAGAGTCATTTTGATGGGGGATGAACCCTTTGCAAGTTAACATACTAGAGTTAGGTAGCCCAGGGCAAGAGAAAAGTCCCCAAATTTTGATTAACCAAACAGCATCGGTAGATGCAACAGCAGCATTCTCCCAGGCTAAATCTCCGACAGGACTAGTTGTGATTTGCGGTGCCACGGCTACTGGTAAGTCAGGACTAGCGTTAAACTTGGCACAAAGATGGGGTTCGGTGATTATTGGTGCTGATTCCCGTCAAGTTTATCGAGAGTTTGATCTTGGTACAGCCAAGCCGTCGAAGGCACAACAACAACAGGTGCCGCATTACCTAATAGATATCTGTAACCCAACGCAGACGATGACGCTGGCAGACTATCAACAGCAAGCCCAAGCTGTGATTGCTGCCCCTGTTATGCCCTGCTATGCTCCCCCTTTTCCTCCCTTGTTCTTGGTGGGAGGTACGGGTTTATACATTCGTTCCGTGGTGCAAGGGTTAAAAATTCCCAGAGTCGCACCCAACCAGAAATTGCGATCGCAGCTTGTATCCTTAGGTCAACCACAAATCTACGCCTTCCTGCAACAAGTTGACCCAACTGCGGCCCAAAAAATCCATCCCCATGACCAAGTTAGAACATTAAGAGCCCTAGAAGTATTTTACGTCACTGGACGCCCCATATCAGAGCAACAAGGAGAAAATCCCCCTAATTATCCAATTCTTCAAATTGGCTTGACTTGTAGTAACTCTGATGTGCTTACTCGTCGGATTGAACAACGAACTCAACAGATGTTAGAAGCGGGTTTAGTTACTGAAGTAGAAAAGCTATGCCAGAAATACGGTTGGGACTTGCCATTATTGGATACATTAGGCTATCGGGAAATCAAACAATACCTTGCTGGCGAAATTTCCTTAACCAAAGCAAAGGATTTAACGGTTTTACACACGCGGCAATTTGCCAAGCGTCAACGCACCTGGTTTCGCGCTTATCCAGAAATTGAATGGTTTGAAGTTGATGATCCTGATTTGTTAGACAAAGTTGGGCAGCGCCTAGAGAAATTTAGGGCAAATATTCCTTAACTTTTCCCCTGTTTTTCCAGGGAAAGTAGCGAAGAGAAAACGGAGTAGGGAACGCTCTTGCCTACTTTACTATCTATGAGTTGAGTTAGTTGCTCAAATTCTAGTTAATCCAAGCTGCTATAGCTAATAGCAGACAATAACATAGCCAAACAAGCAAAAAAAAGATTATTATTAAACCTTATAGAGGCTTGTGAGCATGAGCTATTGCCTCAATCCCCATTGCCAGGAACCCCAAAATATTGATCAAATAGAGTTATGTCAGAGTTGTGGCTCCAAGTTACTGCTCAAATCTCGCTATCGGGCATTACAAAAAATTGGTCAAGGTGGATTTGGTAAAACTTTCTTAGCAGTGGATGAGGATAAGCCCTCAAAACCCCAATGCGTGATTAAGCAATTTCTGCCTCAAACCCAGGGAGTCCAAATCCTCCAGAAAGCCACGGAGTTGTTTGAAAAAGAGGCGGTACGCCTAGATGAGTTAGGTAAACATGCCCAAATTCCCGAACTTTTGGCCCATTTTGAGCAGGATGGTCAACTGTATCTGGTGCAAGAGTTCATTGACGGGCAAAACTTGGCAGAGGAACTAGCCCGAAAAGGTGCATTTAACGAAGCTAAAATTCGTCAATTACTAACGAGCTTACTGCCTGTATTAAAATTTGTTCACTCTCACCACGTAATTCACCGCGACATCAAGCCAGGAAATATTATTCGGCGTAGTCAGGATGAACAGCTAGTTTTAGTGGATTTTGGGGCAGCCAAATTAGTCACAGAAACAGCCCTGCACGAAACTGGTACTGTTATTGGTAGTCTGAGGTATGCAGCACCAGAGCAAGCGCAAGGTAAAGCCATTTTTGCTAGCGATTTGTACAGTTTGGGTGTCACTTGCCTTTATCTCCTCACTAACGTTAATCAATTTGAGTTATTTGATACTAGTGAAAATCAGTGGGTGTGGCGAAAGTACGTAAATACCGAAATTAGCGATTCTTTGGGGTTAATTTTGGACAATATGGTACAAATGGCTACCAAGCGGCGTTATCAGTCAGCTAATGAGGTGTGGCAAGACCTTGCTCAGCCAAACTTAGCACTAAATACCCAACCATCACCACCCCTAGTTACTCAACCAATGCCCCTGAAAATCGGCAGCAGTTGGGGCTATATCGATCAAACAGGGCGAGTAATTATTCAGCCTCAGTTTGATTGGGCTGATGGCTTCGCTGGAGATTTAGCGGCCGTCAGAATTGGTCGCAGATGGGGTTATGTTGATCGCACAGGAGAGGTAGTTATTCAGCCTCAGTTTGAGGGGGTTGAGTCGTTCTCAGCAGAAGGCATCGCCGCAGTCAGAATGGGTGAGCAATGGGGCTACATTGACCACAGGGGAAAGGTAATCTGCAAACCCCAGTTTAATGAAGCCATGGGCTTTTCTGATGGCATGGCAGCGATTAAGTTGGGCAATAAGTGGGGATACATTGACCAAACAGGGCGTGTAGTTATTAGAGCACACTTTGATGAGGTTAGAAGTTTTGCCGAGGGATTGGCATGGGTCAAAATGCCGAGTAAATGGCTGGGAATATTACAACATGGTTCTCAGTGGGGCTGTATTGATCGAACGGGAAAAGTAGTTAAAGAAAGTGACTTTGATGAGGTTTATGACTTGTCAGAAGGTATGGCAGCCTACAGGATTGGTGACAAGTACGGCTATATTCACCCAACAGGGCAGGTAGTCATTGAACCGCAGTTTGAGATTAACAGCTTTTGTTTAGTCCCTCCCAGCTTTTCCGAAGGGCTGGCAATGGTTAGGATCAACAGCAAGTGGGGCTATATTGACTTAACAGGGCAGGTGATTATTCAGCCGCAATTTACTCAAGCTGGCAGCTTTTCTCTGGGATTAGCGGCAGTGAAAATTGGTTCTAAATGGGGCTATATTGACCAACAAGGATGTTTAGCTATTCAACCCCAGTTTGACCAAGCTTATCGCTTTGCTGATAGTGAAGCACCTAGTTTTCACAAGTCTCCCGCCTTAGGTCTGGCAATGGTAAGAATTGAAGATAACTGGCACTATATTGACCGAACAGGAAAGTTTGTTGGCCCATCATGGCGATGGTAATTTATCCGTGGCTTTTCTCTAGTTGTATGTAGCAATTCTAGGCAAACTGTGAAAAATATCTATTGCGCCTATATCTATAATAAGGTCAATTTTTCTTATAAGTTATTTAGGAGTGCTAGAGATTAATTAAGGGCAACCAGAAAAATCTTATCGAGAAAATGAACGAGACTCTTAAGCTGGCTCTGATTTTTTCCATAATACTGAATCTCTCCTTTGTTTTGTTAGGATTGATTTATGTGAGCAAAAGAGGTGGGTTACCTTATTTGTGGCGTAAACTCTCCTTAAGGCAAAGCGATAAGTTATATGGAAATCCCTACTACCATGACCGAAGAAGCCACTTTGAAACATTAATTAATAGTGAATCAGCGATTATATTTTTGGGAGACAGCCTCACAGATTGCTGTGAATGGTCAGAAATTTTTAGAGACAAAAACATCAAAAATCGCGGCATTGCTGGAGACAGTACAGACGGCATATTACAACGAATAGACGAAATTTTGGCGTCTCTGGATCAGAAGATTTTTATCATGATTGGTATTAATGATTTAATCCAAAATTGCCCAAGATCAACAATAGTGACTAATTACAAACTAATTTTAGAAAAAATCCAATGCAAAAGTCCAAAAACTGAAGTTTTCATCCAAAGTGTGTTGCCGATCAATAATCAGAAATTCCAGGCAAGCCAACAAATAACTTTAAGCAATGAAAAAGTAATTAACTTAAATAAAAATCTCGAAGAATTAGCTCAAGAATTTTCGTTTCAGTATCTAGATTTATTTAGCTTTTTTGTAGATGAGAATAACGAGTTAAACGCCAAATACACATCAGACGGCATCCATCTCAACGGACAAGCCTACTTGCTTTGGCAAGAAATTATCAAGAAAGATGTAGTAAATTAGAATCAGGGCGTCGCTGAATCAACAGGCTAGTAGGGGGCAATAACTCAGTTACTGACCGATACAGGCGTTTGCCTATGCTAGTTTAAGCCATGGCTTTACGACAGGAGGCAACTACTGATGGTGCTTAACAACCTACTTCCCCATCAACAAGCACGTAACTGGAAACCAATCATCAAAGAATTCGAGGCGGCCATTGGCAAAAACGGTGTCGTCCGCCGCAAAGAGGAACTGCTAACCTACGAATGTGATGGTCTAGCTAGTTATCGGCAAAGACCGGCTTTGGTAGTGCTACCACGAACCACCGAACAAGTGGCCCAAGCCGTGAAAATCTGCGACAAACACGAAATCCCTTGGGTGGCACGTGGTGCTGGCACAGGCTTATCTGGTGGTGCACTGCCAGTAGAAAATTGTGTGTTGATTGTCACCGCCTTAATGAAGCGCATCCTCGATATTGACCTAGACAACCAACGGATTGTAGTTCAACCGGGCGTGATCAATAGTTGGGTAACGCAAGCCGTCAGTGGTGCTGGTTTTTATTATGCCCCCGACCCCTCTAGTCAGATAGTTTGTTCCATTGGTGGTAATGTGGCAGAAAATTCTGGCGGTGTCCATTGTCTAAAATACGGGGTCACCACCAACCACGTCATGGGATTAAAACTAGTTATCCCCGACGGTTCTATTATTGATGTGGGTGGATCAGTGCCTGAAATGCCCGGTTATGACCTCACAGGTCTATTTGTCGGTTCAGAAGGTACTCTCGGCATTGCCACAGAAATCACCCTACGCATTCTCAAAATACCGGAATCAATTTGCGTCCTCTTAGCGGACTTTAACAGTATTGAAGAAGCCGGGGCTGCTGTTGCCGAGATTATCGGTGCTGGGATTATTCCTGCTGGTATGGAAATGATGGATAACCTCAGCATTAACGCTGTGGAAGATGTAGTAGCAACTGGTTGTTATCCCAGAGATGCTGGTGCTATCTTGCTAGTAGAAATTGATGGCTTAGAGGTGGAGGTGGCAACCAATAAGCAGCGCATTGCCGAACTTTGCCGCAAGAACGGGGCAAGGAATATCACCACAGCCAACGACCCAGAAACCCGGCTGAAATTATGGAAAGGTCGCAAAGCCGCCTTTGCCGCAGCAGGTCATGTTAGTCCTGATTATTTTGTCCAAGATGGTGTTATTCCTCGGACTCAACTAGTAGGTGTCCTTAGAGAAATTGAAGCTTTAAGTGAAAAGTATGGCTATCAGATCGCTAATGTGTTTCACGCTGGCGACGGTAATCTTCATCCCCTGATTCTTTACGATAATTCAGTGCCTGGTGCCCTACATCAGGTGGAAGCATTAGGCGGAGAAATTCTCCGACTTTGTGTCAAAGCAGGCGGTAGTATTTCAGGGGAACACGGTATCGGTGCTGATAAAAGTTGCTACATGCCGGATATGTTCAGTGAAACTGATTTGGAAACAATGAAATGGGTAAACCAGGTATTTAATCCCAAGGGTTTAGCTAATCCTGGTAAGGTATTTCCTACGCCGCGTACTTGTGGAGAATCTGCCAACCTACAAAAGGTGAAGCAGTTTGAGGGGGCACAAGTGTTTTAATTTTAGGCGACGCCAAGATTAGTGAAGTTTCGTCAGTTATCGTCCGTACGATGAGACTGTAGTACTTGGCGCTGCTGTAGCAAGAAGCTTCTCCAAGTTTTGTGGCTGCGCAAATTCGAGGTATTGACGGGCAAAAGCAGGAGGCAACAGTTCTAGCATCACCTGATTTTCGATCCAAAATTCCACGACATCGAAGAAGGATTCGCGGTTACCATGCAGCACGCGCCAATCTTCACGGGTTTTCCTACAGATAAATAGAAACGCAGATGAATAAGATAATCATCCGCGTCTATTGGTATTAATTAATCTGTCCTAATCTCAAGTCGGCAGCTTAAGCAGCTAAATCAGGATTATTACGCAAGTATTCTTCTAGTGCTTCAGAACCACCGATATTGTTACCATCAATAAATACTTGGGGAGTTGTTGTTGCGCCAGCAGCAGCTCGCAAAGAGCGAGAAGTGATGTCCTTACCCAAGACAATCTCCTCGTAGTCCATACCCTTTTCTTTGAGAAGATTCTTCGCTTTGGTGCAATAAGGGCAACCCACCTTGGTAAACATGGTGATGAACTTGGGCTTAGCCGCATCCGGGTTGATGTACTTGAGCATTGTGTCTGCATCAGACACTTCGTAGGGATCTCCTTCAACTTCTGGCTCAATGAACATCTTTTTGATGACGCCATCTTCAACTAACATTGAGTAGCGCCAAGATCTTTTGCCAAAGCCTAGGTTTTCTTTGTCTACTAGCATTCCCATGCCTTCAGTGAAGTCACCATTGCCATCGGGAATCAGCTTGACGTGTTTGGCGTTTTGCTCTTTGCCCCATTCATTCATGACAAAAGTATCATTGACTGAGAGGCAGAGAATATCATCAACGCCATTTTTTTTGAATACTCCCGCCAATTCCTCGTAGCGAGGTAAGTGCGAGGAGGAACAAGTTGGAGTAAATGCGCCTGGTAGAGAAAAGACGATAACTTTTTTACCTGCAAATAGCTCACTGGTAGTTAGGTCAACCCACTGATTGTTTTCACGGGCTTTGAAGGTAACGTTGGGAACTTTCTCCCCTTCACGGTTTTTGAGCATCTGTATTTACCCCGGAGTTATCTTGTCGTCATAACAAGTTGGCAGTTCAATCGTAGTCATAACGAGTATGACTTGTCAAGTAATGAGCCTCTCTTCTATAGAAAGCAGAATAGCCCTTATACCAAGAAGGTTATCTCCCCCTCCTGGATTAGCGATATTTAAAATAGTTTTAATTTACATTAAAGTATTTGATTCTCACGTCTAGATATTGTCGAGGAATCGTAATATGAAAGATATTTTTAAATATATAATTATTGCCACTGCGGGGCTAATACTCAGCCTCAATTTTCCGGCACTACCTCAAGTCATTGACCAGCAACCTATCCAGAGTCACGACATAGACTTATTGCAAGTAGCTGAAAGACATTACCACGCTACAGAATTTCGGGAAGCAGCGCAAGCATGGCAGCAGGCAGCACAAGCTTATGAAGCTACAGGAGATGTACTCAAACAAGCGCAGATATTAAGTTTAATCTCCTTAGCCTATCAAAAACAAGGACAATGGCAAGAGGCAGAGCGCTCAATTGAGTTGAGTTTATCTTTATTAGAAACATTACCGGAAGTTAGTAAGGCAGTCTCTGCCCAAGTTTTGAACAATCAAGGGCTGCTACAACTGGCCATGGGAAGACCAGAGGAAGCCTTAAAAAGTTGGGAACAGGCAACTGAAAATTACCAGGAAATTGGCGATCAAGAGGGTGTTACTGGTAGCTTACTCAACCAAGCTAAAGCTTTAGAAGCTTTAGGTATATATCGTCGTTCCTACAAAAAGATACTGCAAGCTTTAGGATGTAACGCTGCCGAATGTGCACAATTAAATGAAGACAAAAAATTAGCTCAAATCCAGAAAACTTTCCAAGAAAAACCCGATTCCACTCTTAAGGCTACGGGTTTACGCAGCCTCGGCAATGCCCTTCGCGTCACAGGCAATTTTACACAGTCTGAAGAAATATTGCGGGAAAGTTTGCATGTAGCCCAAAGATTAGGTCAAAGGAAACAGCCATCTTTTTTAGAAGAATTGTCTCAAGAGCAGAGTCAAGCCTTACTCAGTTTAGGCAATACTGAGCGAGCTTTAGCTAGCAGAGCAAAAAATACCAAGGATATTAAAACAGCTAATAACTATCTCCAAAAAGCCTTAATTAACTATCAAAAAGCGGCAGCAACTGCGACTTCCCCAATTACTAAGATTCAGGCACAGCTAAATAAGTTAAGCCTTTTAATTGATGCCGAACAGTCTAATTATATTCAAGCTTTTTTACCGCAAATTGAGCAAGTATTGAGGCAATTGCCTTTGGGTCGTGCTTCTATTTATGCCAGAGTTAATCTAGCTCGTTCCCTGATGCTAATGAGCAAAAAAGATGACATTAATGCTCCTAGCTCATCAGTAATTGCCCAGATTTTGCAAACTGCAGTTGGACAAGCTGAAACTATAGAAGATCGTAGATCACAATCTTACGCCCTTGGTACTTTTGGTGAGTTATACGAGCAGACTAAAGAATGGTCAAAAGCTAAAGAATTTACGAGAAAAGCTCTTGCTCTTGCGAGGGCAATTAAAGCACCTGATATTGATTATCAGTGGCAGTGGCAATTGGGACGATTGCTAAAACATGAGGATATCAAACAAGCAATCGCTGCTTACACAGAAGCAGTTAATTCTCTCCAGACATTGCGTGGTGACTTGGTTGCTCTTAATCCTGATATCCAGTTTGACTTTCGAGAGCAAGTAGAACCCGTCTATCGACAGACAGTAGATTTGTTGTTAAAGTCTGCGGATTTATCCTTAGAAGCTGGTGAATTAACCGAAAATCAAGCAAGACTAAAAAAAGCGCGGGAAGTGATTGAATTACTTCAGATAGCTGAGTTAGATAACTTTTTTAGAGATGCCTGTGTGCAGCAAGAGGAAGCCAATATTGACAACATTGTGGATCAATCAGAGACACCAACAGCCGTCCTCTATTCAATTGTCTTGGCAGACCGTTTAGAGGTGATCTTGAAGTTGCCTAGAAAGACCGATTTGCTTCACTACTACACTAAGGTTGACCAGAATACAGTAGACAGCACGATTGAAGTAATGCAAGAAGAGTTAAGCAAACCGATACCTTCTCAAAAATTGCAAAATCTATCTCGACAGGTCTATGATTGGTTGCTCCGACCAGCTGAACAGAACTTAACCGATAGTGGTGTTACAACTTTAGTTTTTGTACTAGATTATTCACTACAAAATATTCCCTTAGCAGTTCTAGACGATGGCGAAAAATATTTGGTAGAAAAGTATGCTACAGCCCTGAGTCCTGGTTTAAAACTACTAAAACCTGAGCCTTTAGTTAAAAAAAATCAAAACATTCTAGTGGCGGGAGTCAGTGAGAGAGTTAAAGTAGAAAATAGAGTATTTGGCTCCCTAGTTAATGTACCATTTGAACTAGAAGAGATTAAATTTCAGGCTCCTGTAAGTAAGGAATTATTAAACTCTGAGTTTAACGAAACTAATTTCAAGGAGCAGATTAAATCCGCTCCCTTTTCTGTGATTCATATTGCAACTCACGGTAATTTTAGTTCTAATCCAGAAGATACTTTTATTCTGTTGTGGAACCAATTACTTAAGGTTAATGATCTCGATAATTTACTCAGAATTAGTAATACCAGAAACTTAAATCCTCTTGGATTACTGACTTTGAGTGCTTGTCAAACAGCAACAGGTGACAAGAGAGCTGCGCTGGGATTAGCAGGAGTCGCAGTGCGAGCAGGAGCACGCAGTACATTAGCAAGTTTATGGCAGGTGGAGGATGCTTCTACTGCTGATTTAATGATACGGTTTTATCAAGAGTTAGGAAACAACCGTGAGTTAACTAAAGCAGCAGCTCTCCAACGAGCACAAATCTATCTTTTAAAAGAGCATAGTAATAGTAATTATCGGCTGCCCTATTACTGGGCACCTTTTGTTTTGGTGGGCGATTGGCTTTAGCTGTTCTCTTGTGAATTTGGTGACGGAAAATGGAGAATGTCGCTTCGCGGGCAAATAGCTAATAGAAAATCGAAAATTGCTCTTTTAACACCAGAATCTGATTTATAGCCTCAATTTTCGATTTTTCATTTAACAATTTAACCCTTTTCTCAATTAACCAGGAACACGCTAAGCAACAATTATCGATTGTGAGGGTCAACGTATAACTTATCTAGAGATAAAAGTGACCAAAAAGAGTGCCAGCGTAACAACAATACACCGAGGGTGATCACTCCTAAAGCTGCGGCTCGAACTTGATTAGCCCTAGTATCTGCTAATTCACCGAAGTAATGAGAACCGATTGCTACAGCATGAAGGGCAGCCAGCAGTAAAGCGGGCAAACTTAAAAGATGAATTTGTCGCCAATGCTTGCCCAAGGTTTTCTGCAAGCGGTCAAAGCTAGTGCAAGCAGCTGGAGTCATTAACAGCAAGGCCAAAGTGCCGGTAATGATGCCCAGTTGATGCTGCGGTAACAGGAAAGATATCGCCCCAAGATTCCAGTTTAAGGAGTGGTCGAGCATATGACCAGTGTGAGCGATCGCTAGCACAAATGCCCCCACGCCCAAAGCTCGACGGTAACGTAGTGGTGCCGCCCATAAACCACTGAGGGGACGAGCTACTAACGCCAGCATCAGTAATAGCAGCGCGCTGTGTCCCGTATAGTCAACCATGGCATCTGTACGCAACAGGGTTAAAATACCAATGGTGATAGTAATCCAGCCCCCCATGCGAAACAACTGGCTGCGCCTGTCTGCGCCAAGTCGAGATACAGACACGCCGACACCTAGCATCATTGGCATTGTCCCTAACCCAAAAGCCAGCATCGTAGCCGCCCCCAGCCAAAGATTGCCAGTTGCTGTAGCCTTAATTTGAGCAGCGTACAGGAAGCCGCAGGGCATAAAACCCCAAACTCCTCCCAATAAAAGTGGTGTCCACCAGTGAGCTTGGTAGGAAAGCTTGCTCATTGCCGTACTCAAACGCTGGTGCCAACTTCCCTGGATGGGGTGCAGTATTGGCAGACGGGGCAGCCAATCAGGTTTAATTTGCACACATCCAAACCAAATCAGCATTAACCCTGTTAAAGTTGCTATACCCTGACGCAGTCCACTACCAATTCCTGCCAACTGGCCACTAGAAATTAATACTGAGCCGACTCCCCCAAGAGCAGCACCCACCAGAGCATAACTGATAATTCTTCCTAGGTTGAGTAGTCCATGAAAGGCCAGTTGAGCTGGCCACCTCTGAGTAGTTTCTTGCTGCATGGACAAGGAGAAGGCTACTGTCAGAGGGCCACACATCCCTACACAGTGACCGAAACTTCCTAAGAACCCCAGAGCGATAACAAGCAGCAAATCTAACACGGTTTTTCAAGGAATTCACAACAGCTTTCTCTATTTTGTCTAGGGTTTGGGAAACTTTTAACAAGAGTGTTCTTTGTTCGAGTTCATCCAAATATGTCTTATCTATCCAGCACCAGTAAAATTGTTGGCGGAATCATCTGGCTAGCTGGGCTGATTAGTCCAGCCGCTGCTCATAATGTCAAGATTGATGCCAATGTTGGTGCTACCTTCCACATTGAACCCAGTCACAATCCTCGCGCTGGGGAGCCTGCTAGAGCTTGGTTTGCCCTGACTCGTACTGGAGGTAAAGTTATTCCTCTCGAACAATGCAATTGCCAATTGGCAGTTTATCAGCAACCCTCAGCACCGGGTGACTCACCTCTACTTCAACCACCCCTAAAGATGATCTCAGCAGAGGAGTATCAGGGAATTCCGGGAGCTGATCTTGTTTTTCCTCAAGCAGGAGCTTACGAACTGGAGTTAAGTGGGACTCCCAAATCTGGTGCTAACTTCCAGCCGTTTCAGCTAAAGTACACTGTCAACGTCAGTGCAGGTAAAACTTCACCCACAGCCAGTCCTAGCAGTAAAAACTCTGAAGTAGAAGCACAACCTAACCAAGAAACGGCATCCTTCGATGATACAGCGCCATCGCCTCAGTCTTCAGCAGTCCCTTGGCTGATACCTGTAATGTTTTTAGGAGTAATTATTGGGATTGGGGGTTTTTGGTTTGCAGGGGTTAAGACAAATTCAAAAAATAAACCATAATGATTCAGTTTTAGTTTATTTGTTCCCCAAACAGGAGATAGGCCAGTAAATCTCCGTCCCCTAAACAGCAGAGCTATAGCAAGCCTAAATGAATTGTCAGAACTGCATTGCCTGTTTTTTCTGTTCCATTTGTGGTTAATTTTTATCAAGAATTATTTAGAGCTGCTATAGCTGTTGATTTTGTTTAATTACTGGAGCTAGCTGTGTTTATTATTTATTAAAGCTGTGAATCGCTAGTTGATTAACTCCATAAGCTCGTTTGCTGCATTTTTTGCAAAAAAGCAACAGTTTACCCCAATAATCTCTCAAAAAACTTCTAAGATTAGAGTTTACAAATCCACCGTCTTTTGTCAGTAACTTGCAAAGTTTTATTAATAATTGGAGTTTTTCTTTTGAGAAAATACAATAATCAATACGTAACCCAGAGCGTAAATGTTCTGTGTCTCTAAAAACCGCTTATATCTGGCATCTACAAATTCTTGAAAGACGGCAGTCAGTAGTAAGCTTTATCCTGTGAATTCTGGTAAATCCAGGATAGTTTTAGCATTAGAAAGCTTGCTGCTTTAATAACTTGCTAGCTCTGCTGGAGAGAAAATCTTTAGCAATCTATTCTCGTTCGTAATGCTGCCGCTATTGGTCTGAAAACGAACAAAGTTAATTTTAGAAAAGGGTTTTAATAGTGACCGATACTGTTAAGTTTCTCAATGCTAGTTTTGATCGCATGTCCCCAAAAGAAGCTGTCGAAGCTTTAATGGTGCGGTTACTAGCAAGAAAAGGTGGTCGTATCTACTACGGAAATGCCCACACCATGGTTACAGCTAGCAACAATCAGGTATTAGCTAAGGTGCTGCAAGAAAAAGATTTGTTGTTAGCAGATGGAGCTGGAGTACGCTGGGGCAGCGCCTTGCTAGGTACACCCTTAGTCCATAACCTCAACGGTACTGACTTAGTACCGGCTCTGTGCAAAGCAGGAGCTGCTAAAAATCTATCTTTATATCTCCTAGGAGCTAAACCGGGCATAGCAGAAGAAGCAGCAATAAAATTGACTGAAAAATATCCTGGCTTAGTAATTGCCGGAACTCAGGACGGCTATTTTTCTCAAGAAGAAACTCCGCAAGTGCTAGACTCGATCCGAGCGGCTCAACCTCATATATTACTGGTGGGGATGGGCGTACCTCGCCAAGAATTTTGGATCCACCAATATGCTAGCCAACTGCCAGGTATTACCTGTATGGGAGTAGGAGGGCTGTTCGATTTTTTGTCTGAACGTATTCCCCGTGCGCCGCTATGGGTGCGTCAGCATAGTATGGAGTGGCTTTGGCGGCTCACGGTAGAACCCCGTAGACTCTGGAGGCGCTATATCATCGGCAACTGCATCTTTATTGGTCTAGTGCTGACCTATGCTATCGGTAATCTATCTGAAGGTTCAACAATTGCAGGAGAGACTCATCACTGACAATGCAGAGAGAAAATGGAAAATGGAAAATAGAAATTTGAACTGTGCAAATCATTATCCAGCTGATAGTCTCAATTAACCATTTTCCATTAACTAGGGGCGCGCAGCGATGTTTCCTATTGAGAATTTTCAGTTAGAGTCGTCGCTCAACCCTTAATCCCACAGAGTAAGCCATAACGAACCAGCCCCCGACGATAACCCCGGCTCATCAATCCCAAGGAAAGAGCAGCTTCGACTGTAGTCCAGCCACTTTGGAGCAAATCCACAATTGCCGCAGGCTCCAAAGCCGAATCAATTACAATATCCCAAAAGGGTTCAACCGCATCAGACCAGTCTGCCGTGCGCAGATTTTCAAAGCCCAAATTACGTGCCATCCCTTCATACTCTGGCAGTGAAATAACGTAAGGTAAACAGTAAACTCGGTAGATTTCCCCTAGATGCTGCTGCTCATCGGCTGTTAGTGGTCCGGTTGCTGGCATTGGCGGACGGTGACACCAAGTTGCCATCAGAAAAATTCCCCCTGGTTTGAGTACCCGGTAGCACTCTTGGAGAAATTTCTCCTTGTCTGGCATATGTTCACCACTTTCCATAGACCAAACAAAATCAAAACTATCGTCGGTAAAGGGCATATCCAAGGCATCAGCAACCTGGAAAGACACCTTATCTACTAAACCAGCTTCCTGAGCTCTTGCACTAGCTCTCGATGCTTGCACTGGACTGAGAGTAATGCCCGTAGCCTGAGCACTAAACTTCTCGGCCAGGTAAAGAGAACTGCCACCAATACCACAACCAACATCAAGGATTTGCGAGGCTTGTTTCACTTCACCCCAGTTGAGTAGTTCTTCAATCAAGTCAATTTGTGCTTGACGCCGCCCTTTTTTCTCTCTACCGCTGGGGCCGTAGTAGCCGTGGTGCATGTGCTCGCCCCAAACTTTTTCCCACAAACCGGAAGAGGCATCGTAAAATTGTCTAATTTGGCTCTTAAGAGTATTTGATGTCATCGATTACCACGCTTCTGGCTAGACCGGAATCAGCCTAGCAGAGGATACTACAACTTAGAAAGGGGCAGTGTGATCGAGATGGGCGACTACCTTCAACAAGGAAATTCATCTCCTAACAACGAGTGATTGTCGTCTTAGTAAATAGCTGAACCCTAGTTCTTGATATTCTCAATGAGATCCCTGTTTAAACCAATCCATGACCATCTCGCGAACAATTTGCCTTGGATTTCTTGCCCTGATTACCATAGGCACCATCTTACTGATGTTGCCTTTCTCTACAAGCAACGGTACGTGGAATGACCCGATTGTGGCGCTATTTACAGCGACTTCCGCTGTTTGCGTTACTGGTTTAGCTGTGGTTGATACCGGTACTTATTTTTCCGGTTTAGGTCAGTTTTTTGTGCTGGCTCTCTTCCAAGTTGGGGGGTTAGGTTATATGACCACCACGACCTTTATGCTTCTCTTGGTCAGGCGTAAATTTAACTTAAGACATAAAGTCGCAATTCAACAAGCACTTGATCGACGAGGTTTACAAGATAGTGCCTCAATGATTCGCTCCATCATTGCCACCGCTATAATTTTTGAAATCACGGGAATTTTTTTACTTTTACCAGTATTTGTCCCAGATTATGGCTGGGAACAGGGGCTATGGGTTTCGGTTTTTCATAGTATTAGTGCTTGGAATAATGCCGGATTTAGCCTGTTTAGCGATGGATTAGCCGGCTATAGAACATCTCTGCTTTTAAATCTGACAATCACTGGCTTAATTATCTGCGGTGGTATCGGCCAACAGGTAATTTACGAGACTTATCTTGGGATACGCGATCGCTTTTTGAGGAAACCACGTCGGCAGGTTTTTTCTCTTAATTTTAAAGTAGTTACTAGCACGACTCTAGTGCTTTTAATCTTGGGGACTCTGGCTTTCTTTTTTGTGGAAAGAACCAATCCTGAAACTTTTGGAAAACTTAACTTCTTCGAGCAATTACTAGGAGCGTGGTTTCAGTCTGTCACAACTAGAACAGCGGGTTTTAACACTGTTGACTTCGGTAAAATGACTACAGCAGGTTTATTTATTACTATCGCTTTAATGTTTATCGGAGCTAGTCCGGGAGGTACTGGGGGTGGCATGAAAACCACAACTTTGCGAGTTTTGGTTAGTTCGACAAAGGCAACGCTAGAAGGCAAAGAGAACGTTCATCTTTATCAGCGCCAAGTACCGATTAATCTCATTTTGAAAGCAGTAGGTGTCTTAGTTGCTTCCGTGGCAACGGTGATTGCCGCTACGATTTTAATCTCTCTCAGCGACCCCCAATTAGACTTCATTAGACTTTTGTTTGAAGTAGTCTCTGCCTTTGCAACAGTAGGACTTTCTACTGGCATTACGGCAGATGTTGCCGCCTTTTCCAAAATAATTTTAATTGTGACTATGTACATCGGACGGGTCGGCGTTTGGTTGCTGATGGCTTCTCTACTAGGAGATTCCCGTCCCAGTGCAGTTCACTACCCAGAAGAAGACTTACTGGTAGGATAGTCATGCTCAATGCTATTCCTTGGTAACCTTGAAATTAAGAAAAATTTATTTTTTGGAGGCGGTTTATTTTCCAAACCGTTAATCAGTCCAACCTAGATAAACATAAGGAAAAAGGGTGAACTTATCATCATTAGGGTTATTTAGAAGTATCCGTCAACAAGAACAACAATTTGCCGTGATCGGCTTAGGGCGTTTTGGTCGTGCTGTTTGCTCATCTTTGCATAACTTAGGATATGAAGTTTTGGGAACAGATATTGACGAAAAGCTAGTTTCTCGATCCTTGACCGACCATATTGTTTCCCACGCAGTAGAGCTCAACTCAACTGACCCGTTAGCCCTCAAAGAAGCAGGTATTTTTGAATTTGATACAGTAATTATTGCTATTGGTAACTATTTACAAGAAAGTATTATTACCACACTAAATTTGAAAGAGGCAGGAGTACCTCATGTGGTTGCCAAAGCCTCCTCGGAAGTCCACGGTAAGTTGTTAAAGCGCGTGGGAGCAGATCATGTGGTTTTTCCAGAACAGGAAGCTGGTTGTGCCTTAGCGCGATCGCTTACCAAACCCTCAATCCTCGACCGATTTGATATAGATTCTGACCACAGCATTGTAGAAGTATTAGTACCAGAAGAATTCCATGGCAAAACCATCATGGAACTGGAAATGCGATCTCGCTACGGGTTAAATATAGTAGCCGTCGGTCAAAATGATAAGTTTGAGATTAACCCCGACCCCAACAGACGCCTATTTAAAGGTTTAGCGATGGTTGTGATTGGCTCAAACAGAGACATTGATCGCTTACCGGTTTAAGGGTATTTGCGGTTTGGGATTAGTTCCTCTCGGTCTTTCCGGCTCTACGGCTGGCATTTGACTAGGCAAAACTAAGCTATCAGGCGGCGTTTCCTTCAGTTGCTGAACGTACTCGTCAATCTCATCTATCTTGGCTAAATCACCTTCCCTAGCAAATAAGTTCCTCGCTTTGCTCAGAAAGGATAGCGCCTCGTCACGCCGTCCCGAAAGTTCCAGCGCAACACCAAGGCTATAAAAAGCTTCTGGGAGATTGGGGTTACGCAGAATTGCTTCCTGATACTGGGAGATTGCGGCCTCATACTCTCCGCTCTGCTGCAGCGCTACTCCCAAATTGTAATAGGTCAAGGCATCGTTAGCATTAAGCCGTAACGCTGATTGCAGTGCGGATACAGCTTCCTGGTACTGACCAGTTTGGATCAGTGCTACCCCCAATTGTCGATAAGCATCTACATTATTGGGTTGAAGTTCCGTCACCCACTTTAAGCGAGCTGCGGCTGAGGGGTAATCACCTTGCTCAGAAAAAACTAGACCTAGCTGATACTGAGCCTGAGCAAACTTTGGCTCTAGTTTTGTCGCCTTTCTCAAAGAGCTTGCGGCTGCTTCTAGCTCACCTTGTTGAAATAGCAATAGCCCCAAATAGTAATGACCTTCAATCAAATCAGGGTTATTGCGAACTGCTTCTCGAAATCTGGTAATTGCTGGTCCCGTTTGGTCTCTCTCTACTAATAGGAGTGCCAAATTGTACTGAGCTGCTGTTGAATTGGGGTTGAGGCGAATTACTTCTGCATATTCAGAGATGGCATCTTCTGCACTACCTTGTTCTTCAAAAGCTAAGGCTAGATTATAACGAGCTTGAACCAAATTGGGATTAAGAGAGAGTGCTTGTTGATACTCAGTAATTGCCCCCACAACATTGCCTTGTTGATATTGAGCCAAGCCTAAGTTGTAATGAGCCTCGGCGAGATTAGGTTCAAGACGAAGAGCGAGTCGATATTGTTCAGTGGCTAACTCTGGCTTACCTTGCTCCAAGAGGGCATTCCCTAGCAAATAACGCGCCATCGCTATTCCTGAGTCAAACTGAAGTGCTTTACGTAAAGCACGCTCTGCTTCTAGATAGTTACCACGCTTATACCGTTCTACTCCCTGTTGGAAGTAAATAGCAGCATCCAAATTTCCTGTATAGAGACCTTCTACCAACTGCTTACTTCGCCCATGCTGAGAAATTTCTCCAGCATGGGCCTCACCAATACCGCTCAAACCTAGACTGAGAACAATAGTGGCAATCAGAGGTACTTGCTTGTAGTTTTTGGGCATAGGTAGAACACTTTTAGCTGTGGCTATTAGCCTTCAATTATCTGATTTTCAGGCAAATTTGCAGCTATTAGAGGACAAATATCCATATATCATCCCACCATTGTAGCTTCAGGCAAAATCAGCATGGCATCACCAAACGAATAAAAGCGATAATCATCAGCGATCGCTATTTGATACAAATCCAGCAAGCGCTCTCTGCCAATCAAGGCGCTGACTAACATCAATAAACTAGAACGAGGCAAGTGGAAATTGGTGATTAATCCCTCCACCACCCGCCACTGGTAGCCAGGATAGATGAATAAGTCCGTCTTACCACAATAGGCTTGCAATTCCCCAGTAGCCGCAGCTCCTTCTAAGGCTCGTACCGCTGTTGTCCCTACGGCAATCACTCGGCCCCCTGCCTTTTTGGTTTCCCGAATCTTTTCTACAGTTGATGCAGGAACCTCTAGCCACTCCTCATGCATTTGGTGATGGGTAATATCCTCTACCTCCACTGGTCGAAACGTACCAACACCGACGTGTAGCGTAACAAAAGCCTGCTCAATACCAGCGGCCGCACACTGTTCTAGTAGCTCGTCTGTGAAATGTAGCCCAGCGGTGGGAGCAGCAATTGCTCCTGGGGCGTTAGCGTAAATGGTCTGATACTGTTCTGGCGTAGCTTGAGAGTTTGTAATGTAGGGTGGTAGGGGAATTTGACCATGATGCGCCAGCATTGCCTCCCAAGAGTGTCCCTCTGGCACATCGAACTGCAAGATGCGTCCACTAGTAGCCTCATCCCTTGCCAGAACTGTGGCACTTAGAGGGGGGAGTGGGGGAATTTCCCTACCTACGGGTGGGTTAGCTATGGGTAGTTCTCGATGCCTAGATGCTTCAAAGACAATTTTGGCACCTGCTTTAAGACGCCTACCCGGTTTAACCAGAGCTAACCAACAATTATCTGGTTGCTCCTCCAGCAGCAATACTTCTACAGGTGCTCCAGTCGATTTACGACCATAAAGTCGAGCTGGGATCACACGAGTATTATTCAACACCAGCAGGTCAGTAGGGTGCAGTAACCGGGGTAAATCACTGAATATGCCGTGAAAGTGGTCACTAGGCGAATTTACTACCAGCAGTCGTGAAGTATCTCTTCTGCTCAGCGGTGTTTGAGCAATTAGCTCCTGGCGTATTTTATAGTCATAGCTAGAGAGCAATTGATCTGTGTTTGAATTTTCGGTAACCCCCACCTCAGCGGCTGTCACCGCCCCTGGAGCCGTCACTTCTTCAATCGGGGCATCAGTCTTTTGAGATTTGGCATTCATGGGATTAAAGTTTTTTTGAATTCCCTTCACTGCGTTATTTTACTGAGAAGGCATGACTCATCTAGTTGCTAAGTTGGGTAATATCCCCTACCTAATATCGCGTGCTTTTCCCCTACCAATACGTGATCCCCACTGGAATAATAAAGGGTAGATAGAAATGCTGTCTACTCCAAGCCGAGAACCCTTATGGATTACCTCTATTTTCTGGCTAATGCTAGCCTTACCCTACGAGTAGTTGAGTATCTGCACTCAATGCCTCAGCTACCTCTTCAATTTATGACGGTGATTCATCAGATTGATGGTTGGGTCATCAAGGTTAAGATGAAACAACCTCTAACTCCTCACCAACATGGAGACTTTCGCGCCTACATGGGTGAATTGGGCATTCCTTACGACCCAGAAATTCGTCTGCAAATGGCGCTATGGAGCCTAGAGACAGGGCAATCCCCGATAGATGTCATGCGTCGTTACCAAGTTGCTGTGGTTTCTCACGGCAATCCCGATAAGAGTGATATTGAAGCTTTTCGCCAGCAGTTCACCATGGGTTTAGGGTACTGTCCGGAAACTTTAGCTTAGGTAGCTTTCAGTAGGCTTAGGTAGGTAATTTTTCTGAGTTTCACTTCTAGTTTTCTAGTGATGTTCTCTCTCCGCAGATGATCAATTTGATAGGTATCATCTGCGCTTTTATGGGATCTGGTGTTTAGCAAATCTTGCTCAATCAAAAGCGGCAGGGATGTAATCTTGTAAGAGGAGACGGTATCCTGCCACCGAGACTGGTTGACCAAACTCTACAGGGCTTATTTGTCTAGCTCCGCTCTCAACCGTCAAGGGAAGAAGCAGATCATTTTTCTGGCGGTGGCAAGTCTGGGAGAGGCGCAAGCAGCTAACAAGGGCAACGTCGAAGCGACAGGGAAGATTTTGTTTTTCTGGGTATTCGCCTAAAAATAGCTCAGCAGTCCGCCAGAGTTTAGCTTGCTTTTTGGGGGTAATTGCCCACAAACCATCAGCATCCCAGTTTCCCCGGCTGCGCGTTTTGACTTCGACAAAGGCTAAGAGTGGTTGCAATTGATCTTTTGCCTTGAGTTTGGCTGGGTCTTGTTGGATAATCAGGTCTATCTCTCCCCAACGACAACGCCATCGTTGATGTAAGATTAACCAGTTTTGTTGATGTAACCATTGAGCCACTAGTTGCTCTCCTAGTTCACCAACGTTAGACGTTTGGTTTGCCCAAAAATTTGCTGGCATAGATCTCAAAAGGTGGTTAGCGGTTGGTGCTGATTTCAACCCGATAATCTTCCTAAACCTGTATTCTGATTGTTCCTGGCTGATAATATCTAATCCAGGGAGTTGAGGTAATTGTAGTATCTCTGCTTTTCTGCAAAAATGGATTCTTCGGTGACTCAAAAGATGACAAATTATCGGCAAAGCCTGCGTATTCCCAAAATTCTAGGCAATTTGATTCTGCTGTTGGCTATTGGTGCCTGGATTTGGGGGTTAATTCCTGGGGGAATAGCTTACCTAGATGCACAACCTGCCTTCGCGACGAATTACAACAAAGAGGATTTGGCTGATGCCGATTTCTCTGATCGTGTGTTGACTGATGCGAGCTTTACTCTAGCTAATCTGCGTCGTAGTAATTTTAGCAATGCTGATCTGCAAGGTATCAGCTTCTTTAGCGCTAATTTGGAATCATCCAACATGGAAGGAGCAAATCTGACCTACGCTACCTTAGATTCAGCTCGTTTAAGCCGCGCTAACTTAAAAAATGCTGTGTTGGAAGGAGCGTTTGCCTCCAATGCCAGATTTGATGGTGCCATCATCGAAGGTGCAGATTTTACAGATGTTATGCTGCGTGATAGCGTGCAAAAAAAACTATGTGAAGTTGCCAGTGGCGTTAATCCGACTACTGGGCGCGCCACCCGCGACACATTATTTTGCCCTTAATTCCCAGTTTAATTGATGGCCCAGTTACTTCATTAAACATGACTACTGGAAGCTTGTTTTTTGGCAGCAAGGTTATTGCGCTGTTTCAATCACATCAGAGAAAGATACCTGGCGCATTTGCTCTAACTCTTTAAGTCGGCTGTCTGTCTCTAAGAGTTGCTGACAGTAGTATTGCTTGCGTTGTCCATCAGTTGATGGCTCTAGCTTGAGCCATTGCTCTAGACAATAACGCCGACGCTTTTCACAAGCTATTTGTTCTAAACAAGCTACCGCTGCTCGGATAACTAGAGGAGTGCGAATCAGATCTTCAGAATGCTTCTCATCAAGATGAAATAGGTGAGCAACCTGAGCCATCTGTTGAGGAAATTTGACACGGCGGTCTTGCAATAATGAGATTAATTGATCAGGTGCCTTCTTAAATAGTAGATCTGCTTTTAGTACTTGAATTTTGAGAATTTGTTGCCACAAAAAGCGGTGGTGTGAGAGGCTAAAAATCAAATCTCGTGTTTCTAAGCTGGCGACGATTGTCGGTCGGTATTCTGGGTAGTGGAGATAAATTCTCAAGAGTAAAGCTTCGGCTTCTTCGAGAAGGCTATGTTTAGAGGCCGCAAGAAAGGGGAGGTGTGAGCGCTGAATCTCTTTTTTTCGTGAGCGCGATTTGGGTTTTTTGAGTTGAGCCAGTAAGTTTTTGACATGCAACGATGTCAGTCGAGAATCTCCTTGACTAAGCAGTTGCGCGCAGTAATTAATATAGTGGGGGCTGGGTGTAGAGTTCTCTAGCTTTCTGAGTAACTCCAGCATTTGCTCTGCAACTTGCTGAAATTGATCTGCTTGTTTGAGGTCTTTACCAATTAGCAATTGCTCAATTTGCCAATTAAGCCACAAGGGTGCAGCCAATAGTTGTTGTCGATACTTTGCTACTGCATCGGCGTGTTCTTTGAGAAATTCATCAGCATCTTTGCCATCTGCCAAGTTAAGAACTCGTAGTTGGATTTGTCCTTTATAAGCCAAATCAGCGATTTCCCCAATTGCTCGTTGCGCAGCCTTAGTCCCCGCAGCATCAGCATCGAAGTTGAGAACAATCTGTTTGGATTCGGTATAGCGTATTAACTGCCGTACCTGATCTAGGCTAAGCGCCGTCCCTAGGGAAGCAACAACATTAGTAATCCCAGCAGCATGGAGGGCAATTACATCAAAATATCCTTCTACGACAACGGCCTGATCTTGCTCCGTAATGGCATGATGGGCTTTATCGAGAGCAAAGAGAGTTTTCCCTTTATCAAATAGCTGAGTTTCTGGCGAGTTGAGGTATTTTGGCTCCTCTTGAGCGAGAGTTCTACCGCCAAAGCCAATCACCCGTCCCTTTAAATCCTGGATGGGAATTATTAAGCGATCGCGAAATCTATCATAATAGCCACTGCCCGATTTGCGAGGTTTAATCAATCCGGCTTGCTCTACCTGCTGCACCGGTTTGCCCTTCTGTTCCACCAGGTATCTGTATAGAGTATCCCAGCCTGCTGGCGCATACCCCAACTGGAATTGCTGGATTGTTTCTTCAGTTAGACGCCGTTGGGATTGCAAGTACTCTAAAGCTAGCTGGCCTTGTGGTTGCCGCAGAGTATGCTGATAGAAAGAGCTTGCTAACGCCAGAATTTCATATAGTTGCTCTCTGAGGGACAACTGACGCTGTAATTGTTGTCGTGCTTCCGGCTCTAGGGTTTTCACCGAAACTTGGTAACGACGCGCCAGATCTAGTACAACATCACTGAAAGATTGCTTGCCTACCTCCATGAGGAAATTAATGGCATTCCCACCAGCACCGCAGCCAAAACAGTAGTACATCTGCTTGCTAGGATTCACACTGAAGCTGGGTGTTTTTTCCTCATGGAAAGGGCACAAACCCACGTATTCTTTGCCGCGCTTGCGTAGGACAACTTTTTGTGAGATGACATCAAAAATGTCAGCCCTTTGCTTAACCTCTTCAATTGTCTCGGGATGCAGGCGAGGTATTTCCACGTCAGTACAGGCTATATTAAATAGTTGTGTCAGTTATTTTAATTTAAGCTATTTCTTTAGCTGTCTCTACCTACAGATTAAGAAGGCTAGAGGATACAACAGCAAGGGGCTAGTCTTAATATAACTAAGTCCTTATCCTGGATGAGTGAGAGCGAGTGCTAATTGGAGCGCTGAGGGAAATAGCAAAAGATGGGACGAATTTTTATTTCAGCGGGTCACGGTGGTATTGAGCAAGGCAGTCGCGATCCAGGGGCGATTGCTGGTGGCACGACTGAAGCCCAGGAAATGATTTTGTTACGTGATTTAGTGGTGCCAGAGCTAAGATCCCGTGGGTTTGAGGTACTCTCAGTCCCTGATGAACTGAGTTCTAGGGAGACAATTAATTGGATTAATGCCCGTGCTCGTGCTGGCGATGTAGCAGTGGAAATTCATGCTGGAGCCTCCGCTAATCCCAACGTGAGAGGAGCTAGTGTCTTCTACATTGCCACCAATGCTGAGCGCAAGAAAGACGCCGAACTGGTACTTTTGGCTCTCCTACGACGCTTGCCTCAACTGCCCAACCAAGGAGCAAAACCGGACACCGCCACAGGCTTTGGTAGTCTCAGCTTCGCTCGCGATACAATCTTACCCTCACTACAGATTGAGGTTGGGTATTTAACCAATCCAGAAGAGCGGTTTTTAATCCAGAATCGACGCCGTGATCTAGCTTTGGGTATCGCTGATGGACTTGCCGCCTGGAGTCGTGGTTCCTCCGGCAATGGTCAAACAAATGGCTCGGATACGACTTATGCCTCGATCAACATCCGCATCAATAATCAGAATTATGGAGAGCAGGGCATCATTATCAATGGCAATGCCTACATTCCAGTTGATTTGGCGGATCGGCTAGGTGTTGATCTGACTAATGCTCCTAACGTGCGCCGGGTGCAATACCGGGGTGTCGTCTACGTTAAGGCTATTGAACTACGAGACTTCAACATTTCTGTGGGCTGGGATGCCTCCACTCGTACCGTAATTTTGCGCTCTATTTTGCAAATTTGCCCCGGTTATCTTGACCGGATTATGGGGCACGGTAATACCTCTGAAGTGCAGTTGATGATGTTCCTTAAGGCCAATAACGAAAATGCCTTGGCACAATTTCCTGACTTGCCCAAACTTTATCGGGAAGAGGCGGCAATTGAGGGGGTTAACTACGATGTTGCTTTCTGCCAAGCGATGGTGGAAACTAACTTTTTACGCTTTGATAGTAGCCTGAGACCCAGTCAAAATAACTTTGGTGGTTTGGGAGATGTCGCCGGTAGTCCAGATGCAGCATCATTCCCCAGTGCCAGAATTGGTGTTCGATCTCAGATCCAGCTACTAAAAGGTTACGCTAGCCTAGAGCCTTTGGTGCTAGAAGTGGTAGCTCCCCGGTTTCGTTTCGTTACTCGCGGCATTGCTCCCTTGGTAGACCAGTTGAGCGGACGCTGGAGTGCTGACTTACAATATGGCACTAGAGTTTTAGCTGTAATTAGGCGTTTATATGAGTCAGCTAACTTACTTTAATGTTACTGCTAGCTAGTCGCTAAGCAGCTTTGAAAAACCGAATTATTTCGCGGACATGGTCGAGGAATTGGCTGTCTGTTGTCAATTGAGCGATCGCTTGTTGCGATTCGCGGGAAAGTCTTTTATGTTCAGTATCATTAGTAGCACGAAATTCTTCCAATGATGCGCCAACATGAGCCAATTCTTTTTGAGTCTCTTGCCAATAACGCTGATAGGTAGCTACCCAAGAGTATGGTTCTTCAGGATCTAATTTTTCCTCGATCTGTTTAACAATATTTTCTAGGGAATCAAAGCGCTCGCGTAATTCTTTGACATCTTCGCGGGGATATTTAAACTCTCGACGAATCATTGCCAATCGTGCTGCTAGATACTGATAAAGCCGCATTGCGGGCCGCAGACCAGTTAATAATAAAGCAGCACCAGAGCTAACATAACCCACAGCAGTAATACCTGTCGCCGAGAGGGTATAAAGACCAGCAGCCGACAAGAGATGAAGAGCAATTGCTACCACCAATGACCACCTAGCTAAACCTTTTACATAGTCGATTTTTTTACCATCAACAGCAATTTCTTGCTCAGCTGATATCGACGCCTCAGCTAACACTTCTCTTGCTTCCCAATGAATATTCCACGGCACCGTTACTATCGTCAACAGCCACCAAAAACTAGCAACACCAATCACCCAATCCAGGAAATGACCAGCACTGATATGCAACCATTGCAGCAAGCCAAACGTCAGTAACGTCAAAATTCCTAATCCAGTACTCAATCCAATGAAGTTAAACAAAATATAACTATCCTCCAGGCGTCTTATCTTTTACCTTAATCGTGCTCAGCAATTAAGCTAACTTTCCCCAGAGATGTGATAGTTTCCTGAGTTCCACATTGCACCTAGCTGTAGTCAGTTTTGAGGAAACTGTATTTCAGCAGATGGTTATGACAGTTTTGTAAGTTGCACATTCGCTCATTGCATGCTTATTACCCTTCGCTCCACTCAAGGGCATGCTTATTACTTATTCTCTCCACTCTCCCTGCACGACAAAAGCCGACCAATAATAAGGAGAACTCCACTGCTCAGTTTGCCACATTTCCAACTGTGCAGCCCTCATTGCCGCCACAGAAGTTAGTCCTTCTTGCAGCATTTTCTGGTAATATTTCTCCATAAATATAGCTGTCCCGGCATCATTAACACTCCACAAACTAACAGCAACTCCCTTAGCACCTGCATACATAAAGCCTCTCGTCAAGCCGACCAATCCTTCTCCTTTCACCTCTTGACCTAATCCAGTTTCGCAGGCGCTGAGGACAACTAATTCGGCAGGTAAATTTAGGTTGTAAATATCATGAAGACGCAAAAAGCCGTCTTCTTCTTTGCCTTCTTGGTTGAATAAAGAGAGTACTAAACCCGATAATTCTGGCTTTTCTGTATTGAGTAATCCGTGGGTGGCAAGGTGGACAATTTGATATTGAGATAAATCTGAACTGGTGGCTGTGAGGCGAGAAGCATCAAATCCCAGGGCCTGGGTTTGCTGATTTTCTGGTACTAGGGCGAGAATGGTTTTTGCTTCTTGGCTACTGTACTCAAGGCGGTTTAGGGTAACACCTATTTCTACAGCGAATTGTCTTACTTTGTCTGAGGTTGAAGATGGAGATTTGGCTAGCGGGGACTGGGTATAATCTTCCTGGAAACGGGGGTCATTTTGCTGAAAAACTGGGTCGGCGAGTACTGCTAGAGTTTTAGGTGCGGGAGTACGGTTTTTCAAGTCACGGCGGGAAACTGCGATCGCAGTTGCTGAAGGTAAGGTGACAATTTCGTGGTTAACTAATAGTGGAGAGGTCTTACCAGGTATTGGCAACACGGCAAAAGGAATCGTCTGCAAAATACCATCACCCACCACCAACAATCTTTGCCCATTTAATTGTTCCGCTACAGGTGCTAACAGCATCTGGCTTAATTTTTTGGCTGCTTCAGAATTAATCACCTCGCTATTTTCTGATTGCAGAAGTCCCCTCAATTCTTTAGCTGCGGCTTCAATTTCAGCTTGTGGGGGTAGTTCGTAACTATTAATACCTGTCTGAGTTACTGCCCAAAGAAAGCTGCGTTCTTCACCTAGGGAATATTGTAATAGTAGAGTTTCTTCATCAAGAACTTGTTGTTGAATTTCTGGCAGGGTGAGGGGTTCGGGATATTTTAGGGCAGCATAACCAGGGCTTTTAATACGAATTTCGGCTTTAATTTGTTGGAGTTGGTCGAGGAGGGTGTTAATTTCTTGTTTAATTGGGTCGAGTTGTTTGTTGGTATATTGACCGTTGCTGACTAATTGGTGTCTTTGGTATTCTTGGGCGTTAAGTTTTTGTTGGATATTGCTTTCTTTTTCTAGTAATTCTGGGTCTACTCCTTGGCGGATGTCGGCATTAGCTTCGGCGAGGAGTTCAACCAGACTGCGAGCACGAGCCCTTTCTGAGGCGTGGAGGGCTTGGGCATCGTACCCTTTATTTGAGTTTTGCTGGTGCAGTTCCATCAGTAGGTCGATGTAGAACTGGTAGTAATCTTGGTTTTGGGCGAAGTAGGAGGCGCGGAGTTCTTGGCTACCAATTTTGCTGCGGAGTTCTTCGATAATATTGATGGCTGTTTTAATTTGAGTTAAGGCTTCGTTGAGGTTGCCTTGGGTGCGTTCAATCCGAGCAATGTTACTGAGGGTAACGGCTTCCCCTGCCTTGTCCCCAGTTGCCCGACTCAAAGGTAAGGATTGGTTGAAGTAATCTAAGGCTGTTTGCTTTTCTCCTAAAGCGGAGTACACAGCACCGATATTATTGAGGGTAGTGGCTTCTCCTGCCTTGTCCCCAGTTGCCCGTCTCAAAGGTAAGGATTGGTTGAAGTACTCTAAGGCTTTTTGCTTTTGACCTAAATCTAAGTACACACCACCGATATTATTGAGGGTAGCGGCTTCCTGTGCCTTTTTCCCCACCGCCTGAGTCAAAGGTAGGGATTGGTTTAAGTAATCTAAGGCTTTTTGCTTTTCTCCTAAAGCCAAGTACACAAGACCGATATTATTGAGGGTAATGGCTTCTCCTGCCTTGTCCCCAGTTGCCTGAGTCAAAGGTAAGGATTGGTTGAAGTAATCTAAAGCTTTTTGCCTTTCTCCTAAAGCGGAGTACACAAGACCGATATTATTGAGGGTAGTGGCTTCCCCTGCCTTGTCCTCCACCGCCTGACTTAAGGGTAAAGATTGGTTGTAGTACTCTAAGGCTTTCTGCTTTTGACCTAAAGCGTCGTACACAGCACCGATATTATTGAGGGTAGTGGCTTCCTCTGCCTTGTCCTCCACCGACTGACTTAAGGGTAAGGACTGATTGTAGTAATCTAAGGCTTTTTGCTTTTGACCTAAATCTGAGTACACACGACCGATATTATTGAGGGTAACGGCTTCCCATTCCTTGTACCCAGTTGCCCGACTCAAAGGTAAGGATTGGTTTAAGTAATCTAAGGCTTTTTGCTTTTCTCCTAATGCGTCGTACACACGACCGATATTACTGAGGGTAACGGCTTCCCCTTTTTTCTACCCTACTCTTTGAAGAAGTGGAAGTGCCTCTTCCCATTTAACAATTGCTTGCCCTAGAGATTCTGCTGTACCCTGCTGATATAGTTGCAATCCCTCTGCAAATAATCGCTGTGCAGCCGCACTAGTTGCCTCTTGCTCAGTTGCTGTTGGTTGTTGTGTCTGGGCAATTACGCTACCAGGTAAGGACAAAGCATACCTTCCCCCCACAGGTAAGAAGAGAAGGCTAATCAATAAACTCAGACTAGAACGACTCAACCCGAAAAGTAATTTCCTTTGAATTGAGGAAAATTCAATGATTTGGTTCATAGCTGCAACTAGCTTCTCTCGCGTCTACTCTAATTCTGATTACCTATTATTTTCTTCACCGATTTCAGTTGAAATTACGCAGACAGATTGTCTTATCCTTTAAATAGGATGTCCAATTCACTTCAGAATCATTCATGCCCGTCAACTGGCGCGAACACATTGTCAGCAGTTCCGATGTTTTGCGAGGCAAGCCGAGAATTAAAGGAACCCGGATTCCTGTTAGTCTCATTTTGGGCTACTTAGCAGCAGACAACACTTACGACCAAATTATTCAAGAGTTCCCAGACTTACAAAGAGAGCAGATTGCAGCCTGTCTAGACTATGCTCGTGATTTGGCAAGCTTTGAGACAGTGGCATCGTGAGCTTAAAATTTTTCCTGGATCAATGTGTCCCAGCTTCTATTGGACAAAGCTTGCAAGATAGTGGTCATGAGGTGTTGGTTTTAAAAGACTATATTCCAATTGAATCTCCTGATCAAGTTGTTATTGCCAAAGCACAAGAATTAGGGGCAATTTTAGTTTCACTGAATGGAGATTTTGCTGATATTGTCACCTATCCTCCTGCCAATTACCGAGGCATTATTTCTATCCAACTTCGGAACCATCCTGAAATTATTCCTCTACTGATGCAAAGGCTGATAGATTATTTGGTCAATCACAGTGATGTAGAGCAGTATCAAGGTAAGTTATTCATTGTGGAAGTGAATAGGATTCGGATACGAGAGTAGCTGTAGCAGTCCTCAATAACTGCAACTGCCTTCTCTGGCTTCTAGCTAATTCCTACTACTATTACTTACTTCACCGATTTAAGTTGATCATTTAAAGCTTATTGTCAATAATTGGCAAATCCTTGTAGTGCAACCATCTTGGTCGCTACTCATACCCAATTTAAATGTGTGACAAATTAACTCCTGAAAAAATCGGTGAACCGGGAGTAACAGCCTCTACCAAGGACTACCAACAATCGTAAAACCTGCCCAGTAATAAGGATGCGAAAAATCGTAATTCCCTTGTCCTTCTAATTCTGGTGCGGAGGAATTTTCTCCTGGTATTTCCCCTCGCAACATCGCTAGTTGAGCCTGTCGCAAAGCTTCTGCCTTAATGCTAATCTTTGGTTGTCTCAGCTTTTTATAAAAATCTTCTACTAACTCTAGCGTTCCCTGATCACTAACATACCAAAGAGTTGCCAAGGCTGACTTAGCACCGGAAATCACTGCTAACCCAGCAAAGCCTAACTCAGCTTCTTCATCTCCCAACGCCGTGCGACAGGCACTCAGCACCAATAATTCTACTGGCGGTTTATACAATTCAAGGGAGCGCACTTTGTCAAGGGTCAGCTTGGTGTCTGTAAACTGAATGTAAGAATTAGAGGGTTTCCCTGGCAAAAATTCGGCATGAGTTGCCAAGTGGACAATGCCAAACTTACTCTCGGTCATTTGCGACTTGAGGTTCTTCAGCGTAAATTCTTGATTAAGGAAGGATTTCCCTGGCCAGATTTGAGCAATCTCCGTCAACTCTCTTTGCACTGCTGGGAGGGGATTTTTGTTTTCAAACTGACTCGCACCCATAGCTAGCAGCTCAAAATCCTTGATATTCCTGTAGCGAGTATCAGTGAGGCTAATGCTGGGCATCAAACCAACGCTATATTTTTCGATAATAAACCCATTGCCATCGTGGAGGGCAGCGACAGGAATACTCCGCAAACCACGATCCATAATATAAACTAGATGACCAACGCCTTGTTGTTCTAACTCTTCCTCTAGGGGACGCGCTAGCCATTGATACATCTGTCTGGCTGGGAGGAGATAGCCATCAGAGTCTCTAACATTGGTCACACTACCCCGAAATTCTCTCGCCATTGAGAGCACTTGACCTCTGGTGGCGTTAACTGACTTGCGAATCGGTTTCCCTTCCGCCGTAACTAGTATAAGCTCTAAGCGATCGCTATCTTGGTGAGTCTGAGAACGCAATAAGGGTGGAATTTGACTATCCGCTGAGGATTGTTCTGCTGAGTTTGGGTTATCTTCTGGGACTGGGGTAATAGTTTCGGGAACAAACACCGCATAGATAATTGCTGGTTTAATACCAGTGGCGGTCTCTATCTGGCGTAGAATATTTTGTACTTCCGGTAAACTAGTGCCTTCTGTCTCTTCTAGTCCAAAATATTGGGTAAAATCTTGGCTTAATGACTGTTCAGCGCTTCTAATCGCGTCGAATTGGTCATTTATATTCACTACCAATTGTTCTGGCTGGCCTTGGGGGTCAGTGAGATTAACAGGATTAATCTGCGGTTCTTCAAGAAGAGGGGGGCGTGGCGGGGGTTCATCAATACTAATCACCCCTATATTGCCTAGTGTGACTGTGTATAGGAAAGAGGCAAACGGGGCAATGGTAAAATCGCCAGTAGTCAGCGCACCTAGTGTGCCATTAGTGGTGGCATCACCAACATCAAAAGGAATTACACCACTGCCTCCGTGGTTAATAGAGATATTACCCCCGCCTTGACCACCAGCGGTAGAGATACTGGATTGGAGATTGTTACGGTCAGTAAAGCTGCCTGTTGCTCTAAAAAATCGACCAGTTGTGATGCCGACATTGCCACCGCTACCATTATCACCACCCTGAGCATTGATTGAGGTGACTTGAATGTCACCACTGGGGTCAAGGGTAACATTACCGCCGTTGCCGGAACTACCGCTGCTATTAATTGTGCCACTGGTGATGGCTGTAGCAGCGTTGAGGAAAAGTTCACCCCCAGTAGAACCGGAACTGTTAAGGTTGCCTGTGACAATGGCACCGTTTTCGCTAGTAAGAGTGATCTTCCCTGCTATTCCTGTAGAACTAACCTCCAGGTCAGAGGTATTAATATTACCCTGAATAGTGGACACAGAGATTTCTCCTCCTGCGCTTCCACCACTAGCATCAAGTTGAGCAGTATTAATCTTGCCTTCATCGCTACTCAGAGCAATACTACCCCCCGTCCCATTGACAGAATTAGCATTAATATTGGCTGTATTAATATCGTCAGTGGCATTGAAGATAACTCCACCTGCATTTCCCCCATTAGCAGCCGTCGAGACTACTCCAGCAGTAGTATCAATTGCCTCACCAGTCAGGTTAATCTCTCCCCCTGCATCTCCACTGGCATCAAGTTGAGCAGTATTAATCTTGCCTTCTGTAGTGTCTAGATTAATATTACCCCCCGTCCCATTGACAGAACTGGCATTAATATTGGCTGTATTAATATCGTCAGTGGCATTAAATGCGATCGCTCCTGCGTTACCATTCTCAGAAGTTGCCGATATTTCTCCAGCAGTAGTATTGATCGTCCCACCGTTGAAACTAATACTGCCGCCTTGTCCTTGTACACTATTGGCAACTACATCCCCTGTAATTAGGTTTTGAGTGGCATTGAGGTTAATCTCTCCTCCTTCACCAGTTTCAGAGGTACTACTAAGCACACCTTCTGTGGTGTCAATCGTTGTACCAGTGAGACTAATGTCTCCTCCGTTGCCCTGTGACCCATTAGAGAATATATTGGCTGTGGTAATTTGGTTATTAGCCTCAAGCTCAATTGCTACACCTTCATTAGTAGCTGCTGAGCTTGAGCCAAGCTGCCCTGTCGTAGTATCAATACTGCCGTTGTTGCTAGTTAAACTAATCTTGCCACCGGGAGTAATAATATCTCCAGTGGTGATATCTTGATTAGCTTCCAGGGTAACTCTGGCAGTTTCGCTCAAATCCCCGGTAGCAGTTGTTGAACTTGTATCAAGCGTCCCGCCAGTGGTATTGATACTGCCATTGCTAGTTAGAATAATCTTGCTACCGGGAGTAATAATATCCCCAGTGGTGATATCTTGATTAGCTTGCAGATTAATTGCTGCGATGTTGCTCAATCCCCCACCGGTAGTCGTTGAACTATTGTCAAGTGTCCCGCCAGTGGTATTGATATTGCCCGCATTACTAGTCAGATTAATCTCTCCGCCGGGAGTAATAATATTGCCCGTGGTAATATCTTGATTAGCTTGCAGAGTGATCGTGCTAAGTCCAGTTCCAGTGAGGGTAAATCCTGTGGTGTTGATCGCTCCTGAGCCAACAGGCGATTGCAAAATCACTGAGCTATTGAAAGTAGTATCACTAGCTAAGGTAATAGCACCGCTACCGTCAAATCCTCCGATGGTGATTAGGTTAAAGCCATTTTGTAATAGATTAATTTCTGCCCCAGTAAGATCAAGGGTGCCAGGGTTATCAACAGCAGTTCCACCAATAGCGATCGCTTGAGTAGGGGTAAAAGGCTGTAAGCTAAGATCGCCATTGCTAGAAACTGCACCAGCAAAGTCAATTTCGTCTGCTCTCAGGATAAGATTACCATTACCTGAAACTGTACCAGCAAAGTTAATTGCCTTGCTTTCTAGACTGAGGTCACCAACAAAGATTACATCGTCGCCGTAGCTTTGACCTAAGTCTCCAGTAGTTGTGACTCCTCCATTGAGTTGAGTGGTGCCACCGGCATCTGTCGCTAGGTTAAGGACATTGACAAGACTATTAAATTGGGTGGTTCCAGTGCTGTTAATGGTTAAGTTTCCCAGGGGAGTGAAGTTGCCTACTGTCCCCCCGAAACTCACGTTACCTGTGCCGGCATTGACACTCAGACTGTTACCATCGGCAGTTGTGCCATTCACCAGGTTATTTAAGCTAACATTGCCCCCTGTCACCCCTGTTGTGGTGATGGACAAAGTAGGATTAGTGAAGGCCAAATTGCCAGTAAGGTTAAGAGTGCCGCCATTTTGGGTGGCGCTAGAGGTATTAATTTCGGTTCCAGCAAAGGTAATGTTGGTGTCGCCAGCATCAATGGTCACATTACCACCATCACCGGTAATACCAGCGTTATTAATCGCCTGGGAGTTGATATTGCCTGCGATATTGATATTTTGACCAGTCAAGTTAACGTTACCAGCGTTACCGTTGAGAAAGTCCGCGTTAGTGGTGATATTGCCTACAGAGAGGCTTCCCCCCATCGCGGTTAAGTCTACAGCACCCGCCTGTCTAAATAGGGAATCACCTGTATCAATATTGCCAACGGTGACATTTGCCCCCGAAATCGTGAGATTTCTTCCCACTGCTGTGATGGATTGGGTAGAATCCATGGAAAAATCTCCACCCCCAATACCGTCTGCATTGGCAGTAAAAGTAACCGATAGTGGTGCTGGAAGATTAATTCCAGCGGCGTCGATGAAGTTCAAGGACAAACCAGGGTCGATGGTAATATTGTTAGCGGCTTCTAGGATGATATTGCCATTAAAAGTCTCTAGGGCCGCCGCGCTGAGGAAGAAATCTTGACCAACTCCATCTGCTAGTAAAACTTCCCCTGGTACACCACCTGGAGAGGCAATGGGGTCAAATTCATTATCATTGGGACTCGGATCCGTCGCTGTGATAAAGATATTTTCTGGGTCAAATAAAAGGGTGCCATTATTACCGAGAGGCGCACTAACATCAACTTGACCATCAAAGACTAAACTTTGCTTACCCGAAATTTCGACGAAACCACCGTCGCCCCCCTGAGTTCCCCCAGTAGTGATGATTTTACCTAAGAATTCTGTCGCTTCATCTGCCCAAACAATTACACGGCCACCATCGCCCTGAATCAAGGCATCGGCATTAATTGTCGAGTCACTGCTGACGTAGGTGCGAGAGGCATTGGGTACTGTACCTTGTCCTTGATAATTACCGCCAACGAGTACTGTGCCACCGCTGTTATTACCAGAGGCATTGATTGTGGCACCAAATAGCCCAACTTTGTTGCCTAAGACACTTACTGAAGGGGTAGTAGTGAGTGGGGAAGTATTGGAGGCATCAAGGGTGCCAGAAACAATTGTTGTACCTGCTTCAGTGGGTATAGTGGTGCCGGAGTTAGTCAATTGTACCGTGCCATTGGGATTGACTTTGAGTCCTGTCTCCACCTTTCCAGCACTGCCTGTGAGCAAGTTTGGTAAATCTAAAGGTGTGATGGGTAGTATCTGGCCCTGTGCTGTCTTGGGTGACTCAATCTCTAAACTTAGTAAGTTACCGGGTTGAGCAATTCTCACTAGATTTTCACCGGGAACTGCAGCAATGGTAATGTTACCTCCTGGGGCGCTGAGTTTTCCCGTGTTGATTACGTTGCCACCAAGCAAGGTTAAATTCTGTTCTGCCGCAGTTGCAAGATTGCCAGCATTAATAATGCTTCCCGGTTGAGAAAGGTTAAAGGCAAAGTTAGAGGGTGTACCATTTAAATTCTGGTAGTCATTCGGACTCAAGGCATTGAACCAGTTGTCTTGATCGAATCCAATACCAGTGGCAGTGGTAGCCGTAAATGCTGCTGGGACATTGAGACTGGCATTAGGGCCAAAGATTATCCCAGATGGGTTCATTAAAAATAAGTTAGAGTTGCCCCCGCTTACCTGAATTAGACCATCAATAACGGAGGCTTGACCGCCAACAACTCTGCCTAGGATATTGAGAATCTCAGGATTAGATAGAAAGTTGGCAATCTGGCCAGCATCCAGTCCAAACTGCTCAAAACTGTGGAAAAGGTTTGCCCCGTCTCCTGATACTGTGCCTCCTTGGATCGAGAATTGGTTGCCATCAGGAGTAACAATTGTGCCAGTGCCATCCACCGCAGGAATCGGTTCTGCTTGCAGTGGCTGTTGGGCAATGGTGGCACTCAAGCACAGGGTTGCTAGGAATCGGGTAACTTGTTTCATCTAGATGCCTCACCTATAAGCAAGGAACTAACTATTAGTTTGCTGCGAGCACCCTTTCAATTGAATGGTAGTCGTTAATTACCTGACTACTCAAGCCAACCGCCATCGTAGCAACCACCACAGCACGCAACTTGCAGGATTCAGATTTACACATGAAACCCAGCAGTTTGTCAAGATGCCTCTTGGCAGTTATGGCTGAAAATTCTCACTAATCAAGCACTAACTATGTTTACGGAATTTCAGGAATTTTAGCCTCTAGTTGCTGGTGTGCTACTGATTTGACTTTGGACAATGCCTTGTTTGTTGCTAAAAACTAGGAAATTAGACTAGCAATCCTAGACTCCTTAGAGCTTGACTACACCGTTTTTGTTTTCCAAGATTCTGATCTTCGGGTGATCTTGCTGACCCCTGTATACATTTTATACCCATCCATCGAGCTTTCTCCCAGTTGTGGCGATAAAATCAAAGTGCGGTTTTAGTGGTAGGCTCGCTCCAACTTTTCTGGTTAATTCATGAATATCTTGGCTCAAGCTCTAGAATACGCCCTAAGTAACTCCGACTCCTTCTTTCTGGCTCTAGGGCAGCACTTAAAGCTAGTGTTAGTGCCTCTAGCTATTAGCTTGGGTTTGGGTTTACCTCTAGGGTTTCTTAGTGCTAGTTCCCGGACAGCATCTGCTGTATTAATTAACAGTTTTAATAGTTTACGAGTTATCCCTAGTTTAGCAATTTTATTCTTGGCTATTCCCTATTTAGGATTGACATTTCAAGCAGCGGTTGTTGCCTTGACAATTTTAGCTATGCCTCCCATTCTCATCAGTACAGATGTTGCGTTTCGTGGCATTAATCCACCAATCATTGAAGCAGCGCAAGGGATGGGAATGGCACCTTGGCAAGTGCTTTGGCAAGTTAAAATTCCCTTGGCGTTGCCTGTAATTATTGCTGGCATTAAAACTGCGACGGTGGAAGTAATTGCCAGTGCAACGCTTGCCGCTTTTATTGGAGCAGGAGGTTTCGGCAAATTTATTGTACTGGGCTTTGCTTTGTACGACAATGCAATCCTTTTGGTGGGGGCTATTCCTGTAGCTGTATTCGCATTGTTAGCTGAGGTAAGTTTGAGTACCCTGCAAAGATACTTTGTAACACCGACTGCGAGAATTTGAACATAAAAAAAAGCTACTAGTGCCAATGGTTAATTGAGGCGACAAGCCAGACATTGATGTATACAGCTCAATTTTCCATTTATCGTCACTTATTTTCTATTTTCAGAAGCTTGCCTGATTCTTCTAGCCGGACTAGTTAACCACTCTAATCCTAGTAAGATAGCGTTAATTAATAAAGCTAAGAAAGCTACGAGAATTGCACCTGCTAAAATCTTGTCATTGCGAGCTTGAGCAACACCATCAAAGAGTAATGTTCCTAGTCCTCCCGCACCAAACTTAGCTCCGATGGTAGCGATCGCAATTGCCACAATTGTTGCTAAACGCACACCGGCCAAGCAAATGGGTAAAATCAGTGGCATCTGTACCCACCACCAACGTTGCCAGTAATTCATGCCCATACCCTTTGCTGCCTCCAAAATAGAGGGTTCTATTGATTGTGCTGCTACTGAAAAATTGCGTACTAAAATCACTTGGGTGTAGATAATCATCGCCACAATTACTGACTGACTATTCAAGCCAAAAATCGGCACTAATAACACAATTAATGCCAGGCTTGGCAATGTGTATAAAGTTCCTAGTAAACCCATTACTGGAATTTTTAGCCAGGGGTAGCAAGCCACAAGTAAAGCTAACGAACCAGCGATTGCTACAGCAATTATCACTGCCAAACCTGTCATTTTTAGGTGTTCTAATAGGAGATGAAAAACAAGCTGATAATTATTAAAAAGAAAGATCATAACAGTAAACTTTGACTAATAATTAGGCTAAAAATCAGTAAAACTTGAGTCTTACAATTAAAAATAACTAAAAATATTTCCGGCTAATTGGAATCTACAACCGTAGCCTACATTTCATTAAAATTCATAAACTATAACCTACCTATAGAGATATATTTTAAGTAAAAGTAAATATTTACGACTCAGTTACTCTCACCGCCAGAGACCACTGAGGCTATCGCTTTTTAAAGTATGCCTATGATCTTCAAGCACCTGTTAATTCTCAATCCCTTACGTCATTATGTAGCAATTTTGCGAGCAATTGTTTTAAAGGGTATCGGCTTAGGAGTGCTCTGGCCTCATGCGATCGCCTTGGCACTCTTTGCCACAGTGTTATTATTTGTCAGTATTAATAGATTTCGTCATCAACTGAGTTAATTTAGCAAAAGGCAGAGGGTTTATCACTGGTATGTGGTCGTTTCAGCCATTAAATCTGTCCTAACCTTGATAGCGATCGCTATAGTATTTAGATCAGGGGTACTTCACTATGCTCGATAAGCCCCCTTCCAGTTTTAGTGGGGGTCTTCCCGTCCACTCAAGATAAAGGACAAGGCGCGATATTATGAGACTGTAGGTCTAGCGATCATCACTACTTTGGAAAGAAGCCTTGGGAGTGATTTTGATGGGTAAACTAAGGCGGCGTGGGTAGAGCTTTGGTCTTTGATATGTAAGGTGATGATTCCTGCACAGGTGAAGAAAGCCCAGGAAATAGACTTAGAGATATGATTTGGATTAATGCCATAATGGTCTGTTAAGGATTAGCTTTGCATTGAGCAATTACTCATTAGCGATCCTGAAAAAATTAGTAACAATGTATTACAACGCTTACAGCACTTTGGTGGCGAAGGCTACACCGATAAAGTGCTTCCAATAATAGTCAGGTATGTATATCTTACATTCGCCATAATCCTAAGCTCTTCTTCATCCTGACCTAAATGTAAAAATGAACTATCAAATGTTTACGATTTTAATCATTGAAGATTTTGCAGAAGCTCGAAAGGTTTGTCGTTGCTACCCTAGGCAAGATTCAGAGTATAGCTACACGATTGTTGAGGATAAATACTGGAATTCAAGACTACTTAGTTAAGGAACAACTAACATCGCAAAAGCTCCATTATGCAGTTAGCACAGTTTGGTATCGAGCGGCTCTGCACAGTCAACTCTGCGACAGCCGAGAGCGAGAGCGGTTGTTCGGAACCATTGCCCTGCGGATTCGCCAGTCCTCAAAGAGGCAAACCATACTCAACACTACTGTCGAGGAAGTACGACAATTTTTGAGGTGCGATCGCGTAGTCGTATTTCAGCTTAGCCCAGACTTGAGTGGTGAAGTAGTAGCCGCATCCGTAACACAAGATTGGCCCTCTATATTGGGCTGGAAAATGGAAAAACCGTGCTTTTACGATTCAAGTAAAGACCATTTTCTTCAAGGTCAAGCACGAGCCATTGATGATATTTACCAAGCCAACTTAAGTGACTGTAACCTTCAATTCCACGAAGAACTCCAAATCAGAGCCAGTCTTATTGTTCCAATTTTACTTACACCGGATAGGGAAAGGGATCAGGAGGACGAGGGAGACAAAGAGGAATTTATGTTATCAGAGTATTATAAAACCTCTCCTTCATCACCTCGTTATCCCATCACTCCATCACCAAAACTATGGGGTTTACTCATTGCCCATCAATGTGCCACTCCTCGTAACTGGCATAACCAAGAAGTGGAATTAATCGGGGATTTAGCAATTCAAATTGCTATTGGTATTCAGCAAGCACTTTTACTTGAGCAGGTACAACAGGAAAATCGTGAGCGCCGAAAAACAGAAGCTACTTTGGCTGTTTACAAAAAAATTGTCTCCTCTTCTCAAGAAGCAATCTCATTTGTTGACCACCACTATATTTATCGCGCTGTTAATCCCATCTGCGAACAGAGATTTGGCTTGCCAAGTACCAAGATTGTCGGATGTTCTCTTGCTGAAATTTTGGGGGAGAATATATTTACAACTACCGTCAAGCCTTACTTAGATCGTGCTTTATTAGGAGAGAAAGTTCATTATGAGCATTGGTTTAACTTTGAGCAAGCGGGTCAAAAATTTATTCAAGTTTCTTATTATCCCTACTACGAGTCTTCGGGAATCATCTCAGGGGTAGTAGTAAGTACCAGCGATATTACTCAGCGCAAGCTAGTAGAAGAGGCGCTAGAACACCAGCTTCTACATACCCGTTTGCTTCAGCAAATCACGGAACAAATCCGAAAAACTCTGGATACTCAAGAGATTTTTGAGACGGCTGCCTTGAAAATTGGACGAGCATTTGGAGTTAATCGCTGCATTATCCATAACTATACTGCTGCACCCGTACCTAGAATGCCGGTTGTAGCAGAGTATCTAGCCGGAGATTTGGTCTCATTTTTAGGAGAAGAGATTCCGGTTGAGGGAAATTTCCATGCCCAGCAAGTACTCAGTCAGGAAGAAGCAGTTGTCTCTAATAATGTTAAAGAAGACCCTCTGCTGCAACCCTTTGATCACTTATGTCAACGATTTCAAATCAAGTCGATGCTGGCAGTGCGTACCTCCTACCAGGAACAAATCAATGGGGTGATTGGCTTACACCAATGCGATCACTATCGGCAGTGGACTCCTGAGGAAATTGTACTCTTTGAAGCCGTTGCTGCTCAACTCGGTATTGCCCTCGTCCAAGCCCAACTCCTCGAACGAGAAAAACAGCAACGCTACCAACTCCAGCACCAAAATCAAGCCCTAGAACAAGCCACTCAAGTTGCCCAAGCCGCAAATCGAGCCAAAAGCGAATTCTTAGCCAACATGAGTCATGAAATTCGCACTCCCATGAATGCTATTTTAGGCTTTTGCGAATTGCTGCAAAAATGCGTAACTGAACCCCGGCAAAAATCTTATGTCCAATCTATCAGTTCTAGTGGCAACACACTTCTTGCCCTAATTAATGATATTCTCGATCTCTCCAAAATTGAAGCCGGTAAATTAGAAGTGGACTATGCATCCCTCAACCTACGCCTATTAATTAAGGAAATTCAACAAATTTTCAGTCAACAGGTAAGCTCAAAAAACCTAACACTTTTAACAGACATTCAAGAAACCGTCCCAACCGGAATCCTATTTGATGGAGTTCGCCTCCGTCAAATCCTCTTTAATCTCGTCGGCAATGCCCTCAAATTTACAGAAAACGGACACATCAAGATATCAGTTAGTTGGCAAGAAAGGTTGGCAGACAAGAAAAACAAGGAAGATTCAGAAAAATCCTCCCTAGCTCCCCAAACTTTGCTCACTATTGCCATTGAAGACACAGGCATTGGCATTAACGTTGAACAACAACAGCAGATTTTCAAGGCATTTGTTCAAAACGAAGGAAGCATCAATCGTAAGTATGGCGGTACTGGGTTGGGGTTAACCATCACCCAAAGATTAACCAGATTGCTTGGTGGCACGATTGAGGTAAAAAGTCAATTTGGTAAGGGTTCAACTTTTACTTTAAACTTTCCTCAGGTTTCTCTAGCGAAGGTCGAGACACTCGAAGTTGAGTTAGTAGAAATTAAGCAAATTGAGCCAGCGGAAGAATTTGAGGGAGAGAGATTGCTGGAGTTGCTTGAAAAACTACGGATAGAGGAAGAAACCTTCTGGTCGCAACTGCAAATAACGATGAAACGGCGTGAAATTAGAGCTTTTGCCCAACGCTTAAACCAATGGGCTTATGAGCATCAATGTCAGATTTTGCTTGAGTATGTCACAAGATTAGATAATCAACTTAAAGTGTTTGACTGGGAACACTTGCCGGAAACTCTACAGCACTTTCCGCAAGTTAGGAAAGCTCTAGAAAGAAATAGGTTAAATTATTAGTTATAAATTATCTGGGTGCATCCTACCGAAAATTAAGCTATTGGGCATTTAGATGCTTACAGTAATTAAACTGGTAAGTCCCTGTCTTTGTCGGCAAGGCTTAGAAATACAGTTTGTGGCTTTGGAGATTGCCTTCAGAAGTACTTAAAGATGTTGGAATTATTAAAAAAATTATTCTTTTCAGAAAAATTTATCTCCCATGGACACTGTTACCTCTGGCAAAGTAATTTAGTTGGATTGCACGTTGTTTCCGATGCACTGACTGCCATTGCCTACTACTCTATTCCTATAGGACTGGTATATTTTATTCAACAAAGAAAGGATATGCCATTTAAATCGATATTTGGTCTATTTAGCCTGTTTATTATTGCTTGTGGCACTACCCATTTAATAGAGATTTGGACACTCTGGTATCCTGCCTATTGGGTTTCTGGATTTATCAAAGCAGCAACAGCACTAATTTCTTGTTACACAGCTTTGTCTTTAATCCCCCTCATGCCTCAAGCATTGTCTTTGCCAAGTCCTAGGCAATTAGAGGCAATTAATCAGAATTTGCAAGAACAAATTGCTACCACCAAACAAGCAGAAGCTGCACTTTTTGCAGCTAAAGAGAATGCCGATGCTGCTAATCGAGCTAAAAGTGAGTTTCTTGCCAATATGAGCCATGAAATTCGCACCCCCATGAATGCTATTTTGGGGTTTAGTCACTTACTGTTGGAACGAATTATAGATCAACCATCTTTCTCTTATATCCAGTCAATAAGTGCTAGTGGCAAGATGCTGCTTACCTTAATTAACGATATTCTCGACCTCTCCAAAATTGAAGCAGGTAAGCTCAACCTAGACTACGAACCGATTAACTTTCTCAGACTACTTCAGGAAATCCAACAAATCTTCCAACTCAAAGCTACAGAAAAAGGTATTGCATTGTTTGTTGAGATTCAAGGATCCATTCCAACTGGGATGTTGTTTGACGAAGTGCGTCTACGTCAAATTCTGTTTAATTTGATAAGTAATGCTATCAAATTTACGGAGCGAGGGGAGGTGAAAATTTCAGTCCATTGTCATTTAGAGGACAAGGAAGACAAAGAGGAATTTATAGCACCAGAGTCTTATAACACCTCTCCCCCATCTTCAATCTCCCTCACCATTGCTGTCTCCGACACGGGTATTGGGATTGCACCTGAACAACAGCAGCTTATTTTTGAGCCATTTGTTCAAAGTTCAGGACAATACCTAAATAAGTATGAAGGAACAGGTTTAGGATTGGCAATTTCTAAGCGATTGACTCAATTGTTGGGGGGGAGTCTTGAGTTAGATAGTCAACTGGATCAGGGTTCAATTTTCACCATCATTTTCCCGCAGGTTCGTCTTGTAGAAGTTAAACAGCTTGAGGAACCTTTGATTCAAGCCGATGAAAACCTTAATCAATTTCAAACAGCAACAGTACTGGCTGTGGATGATATTCAATCCAACCTTGACCTTATTGAAGGCTATTTTGCCGGAACCCGACACCATCTACTATTTGCTGACGATGGGATTAAAGCAATTGAAATGGCTAAAATGTATCATCCTGATGTCATTCTAATGGACTTAAGAATGCCAGAAATGAATGGGTTAGAAGCAATAAAAGTCTTAATGCAAGAAGAACAGACGCAGACTATTCCCATCATAATTTTAACTGCCTCCAGTTGTCGGTCAGATGAAGCCACATTGAAAGCATTATGTCGGGGGTTTCTCCGCAAACCTTTTAGCCGTTACCAGTTAGTTGAGGAACTCAAAAGAGTTTTGCCCATTCAAACTGACTACAAATCACTTTCTCTAGTGCAACAAACACCAGAGAAAGAGACACCTTTTCTAGAAAATGATGTTAAAAATAAGTCTCGGATACCAGAGTTGATTGAAAAACTTAAAAGAGAAGAGGAAACTCTCTGGCCGCAATTGCAAATAAAGATGAAAAGACGAGAGTTACGAGGCTTCACCGAACGCTTAAATCAATGGGCATTGGAGTATCACTGTCCAGTTTTACTTGAGTATGTCACAAAATTAGATACTCAACTGAAATTGTTTGACTGGAAGCACTTGCCGGAAACCATCAAACAATTTTCGCAAGTTAGGGAAGCTCTGGAAAAAGATGGAAAAACGGGGTGATAGAGGAGAGATTTTATAAGAATCTGGTGCTATGAATTCCTCTTTGGCTCCCTTGTTTTCTCTATACTCTATTTCCTAATGAAACCCTTTAACCCTGAAGAATTTTTGGTCTTAGTTGTTGACGATGTAAGTCATAACTTACAAGTTATTGCCGATATTTTAGAAGAAGTGGGCTACGATACCACTTTTGCCACTAGTGGAGAGCAAGCTCTTGAGCGCGTTGCTACTGCTCAACCTCACCTAATTTTACTGGACTTAATGATGCCAGAAATGAATGGATTTCAAGTTTGCTCTCAACTCAAAAGTGACTCTAGATTAGACGAAATTCCAGTTATTTTTCTCACTGCCAGCCATGAGAAACACCATTTAATTGAAGCGTTTGCCAAGGGAGCGGTTGACTATATTAGCAAACCCTTTAATGCTCCTGAGCTTCTTGCTCGCGTGCGAACTCATTTAGAATTAAAGCATACTCAGGAACAATTGAGACAATGTATGAATGAGCTAGTGAATTTAACAGCAATTGATTCTCTGACCCAAATCTGGAATCATCGCTATATCGGGGAACGTGTTCAACAAGAATTTAACCGAGCTTGCCGGTACAATCGACCTTTTTCTCTGCTGATGTTTGATATTGATGTTTTTAAACACATTAATAATACCCATAGTTATTTTGTGGGAAATCAAGTTCTTAAAATAATAGCAAAAACTGTCTTTAATTCCTTACGAAAAATCGATTCTTTGGGAAGATGGGAAAGAGAAGAATTTCTAATAATTCTACCAGAAATTGATGGCAGAAGCGCCATTGATGTGGCTGAACGCCTCCAAAAATGTATTAGCCAAACTGTAATTCCTGTGGGAGAACAATCTCTTCAAGTAACTATTAGTATTGGAGTGGCTAGCTATCAATCAGTGGATCTAACAATTGATGCAATTCTCCAACGAGCTAGCCAAGCTCTTGATCATGCTAAAAAGCAAGGGAGTAATCAGGCTATTTGTCAATGCTGAATAACAAGCCTATAGTTAAATTATGGATTAATTACTGCTGATTTAAAGCATGAATGTGTCTTAGATAAATACGCAAAAATACGATTTTTGTGTAATTGTATCGAGATTTTAAATAAAATTACCCTCGAATTTAGTGACATTTTTAATTAAACATTTAAATCCGGAAAATTTCTTAATCTTGGTTGTTGATGACATCAACCAAAACCTGCAAGTAATTGGCGATATTTTAGAAGAAGTAGGTTATGAAACCACCTTTGCTACAAGTGGCAAACAAGCTATTGAACGCATAAAAAAAGCTAAGCCTGACTTGATTTTACTGGATTTAATGATGCCAGAAATGGATGGATTAGAGGTTTGTAATCAACTAAAAATGAACCTGCTTTACCGATCTATTCCAATTATTTTTATTACAGCTAGTCACGAACAAAAATATTTGGTAAAAGCCTTTAAGCAAGGTGCTGTTGACTATATTACCAAACCCTTTCAGGGGGAAGAAGTCCTAGTTCGCATCGAAAATCAATTGCGCTTACGACTGCAAGAGCAACAACTCCAACAATTTGCCCAACAAGAACAAGAAAAAGCTACCAAACTTGAGGCAACACTCCAGAAATTAAAACAGACTCAAACCCAACTAATTCAAGCTAAAAAAATGTCAAGCTTGAATCAGATAGTTGCCGGAATTGCCCATGAAATTAATAATCCCATTAATTTCATTTCTGGTAATCTCTATTATGTCCATTCTTACTTCCATAATTTGCTTTCTCTGGTTCAAATTTACCAGGAAATATATCCCAATCCTTGCCCTCAAATTTTGCAGTGTCAGGATGAGATGGAATTCAATTTCCTCAAAGAAGATTGGCAAAGTTTGATCAACTCGATGCAAATTGGAGCCGAGCGCATTAGCCAACTGATTCTTTCACTGCGGCGCTTTTCCCAACTCGATAATTCTAATTTAAAATCTACTAATATTCAGGAAGAAATTGATAATATATTAATGCTTTTACAATACCGACTTAGTGCAGTAGAAAATCGTCCGGAGATCCAAGTTATTAAACAATATAATCAACTGCCAAAGATAACTTGCTACACGAGTCAGCTTAATCAGGTGTTTATGAATTTATTGAGTAATGCGATTGAAGCTTTAGACGAAAAGGCTCAAGATAAGGGTGCAATATTTCAGGAACCACCTACTATTACAATTAGTACAGAAGTCGTAACAAATAATAACACATTTTTACCCACATCTAATGTTGTTGCCATTCAGATTGCTGACAATGGTTGCGGGATAAATCAAGAGGCACAACAGCAAATATTTGACCCTTTTTTTACTACCAAACCATTAGGTAATGGCATGGGTTTAGGATTAGCTATTAGCTATCAAATTGTAGTGGATACCCACAAAGGTGATATTCGTTGTATTTCTTTTCCCGGAAAAGGTACGCAGATGATTGTCGAGATTCCGACTAGCAACTTTTAACGCGACTTCAACCTACAGCACTCTCCGAGTCGGTGTGATACAGTTTCCCCCTAAAGCCCCTCAGGCATGCGCCAAAGGCTTAAGATAAGGGGGTTAGGGTGGTGAAAATGTACTTCATGGATTTGCTAACCCCTGTATCACTCTGTTGGCAGGTTTTAAAATATCCTTATCACTAGTAGACCTCGGTTTTAATCTGCCAACCATTCATAGTGTGAGCGTCCCGCTCACGCGGTCAAGATGTTGCTAAACTTCCGCCATCCTGTACGAGCTTAAGTAAGCTGGTAGTTACTTCTTCCTCTGAAACCAGAGAGTATTTCCCTCTTTAGCTTCACCCCTTAAACCTACTCGCAAAATTACGAATATCTTCCATCGTAATTACACCAACTGTCTTCTCTCCATCAACTACCGTCAGTGTCTGAGCACCAGTCTGTAATAACAGAGATAGCGCTTGGCGCAAATTAGCATCTCTGGTAATTGTTGACTCACTACCATAAGCCTGCTGAGGTATTTCCTTCATTACCGCCTCAACTTTCCCTAAACTCAGCTGTCGCAGCAAGTCATCAGCACCCACTAGCTTATATACAAAATTATTTGCCGGTCGTGTCAAAATATTCAAGGGCGTATCAAACTGCACAATCCGACCTTTTTCCAAGATCATAATTTTATCTGCAAGACGCAGTGCTTCTTCAACATCATGAGAAACAAACAAAATTGTTTTCTTGAGTTGACACTGGAGACGCAAGATTTCATCCTGTAGCGTCTTACGAGTAATCGCATCAATGGCTCCAAAAGGTTCATCCATCAACATTACTTTCGGATCACCAGCTAAAGCTCGCGCTAAGCCAACTCGTTGTTGCTGACCTCCCGATAGCTGCGAGGGATAACGATTGCGGTATTCTTGAGGGGATAGCTCAATCAGTTCTAGTAACTGGTCAATTCGAGCTTGGTATTTCGTCCGAGACCAGCCTAACAGTTTCGGTACAACTGCAATATTTTGAGCTACTGTCATGTGGGGAAATAAACCAGACTGCTGGATAACATAGCCAATTTGCTGGCGCAGTTTGGTAACTTTGAGTTCTCTGATATCAGTCCCGCTAAGGTAAATCTTACCTGATGTTGGTTCGTACAAACGATTGACCATTTTGAGCAGTGTAGTTTTCCCGCAGCCGGATGGTCCTAAAATTACTACCAGTTGACCAGCCTCGATTTCGCAAGTGCAGTTATTTACTGCTGGATGAGATGCACCCGGAAATTTCAGGAATACTTGTTCAAAATGGATGGTGCTCACTAGTTCTTCTGTATTTTTATGTGTGGTTTTTCCTGTCAAACACTGCAAGTTTATTTAAAAAATACATGCAAAATTATCGATGTGTTAGTTGGCAATTAAGTGTTCGACAGATAACTTCTAGAATTGATGTTGAGAGGTAAATAGTCACTGACTAAGGCTTTTTTAAAAGTCCTTCTTGAGCAAGGAATTCTTTAGCTACCTCAGCCGGCTCACGTTTTTTACCGCTTACTTCGTAGTTAAGCCGTTGCATAGTTTCATTGGTAAGCTTGGGAGCAAGAGCATTAAGAGCATTGCTAATGCCTGGGTTTTTGGTTAGTGTTTCTTGACGCACTACTGGAGCAACTTGGTAAGGGGGAAAGAAATTTTGGTCATCGGCGAGCAAAACTAGCTCAAAAGCATTAATCTCACCATCAGTGCTAAAGGCAACAGCGACATCAGCTTGACCATCCTTTAATATCTGATATCTTAAGCCTGGATCTGCGGGAATGAATTGTTTGAGCTTAAAGTCGCTATAAGCTTTTTGTAAACCGGGTAAGCCATCCTCACGAGCCTCAAATTCTGGAGGGCCAATCATTGTCAATTCGCTAGCTTGAGCTGCCATTTCTGAAATTGTCTTGACGCCGTATTTCCCAGAACCTTTTTTAGTCATTACCAAGGCTTGGGTGTTATTGAGGGGCGCAGCCTCCAGCCAGACGAGATTAAATTTTTGCTGGTAGGCGTCTGCTACTGTTTGGTAAACCTGTTGCTGATTGCTAGTTGCAGGTAACTTCAACACTGTTAACAGAGCCGTACCAGTATATTCTGGATATAGATCAATCTGACCACTCTCTAGAGCTGCCTGTGCTACTGGCGTACCACCCAAGTTGAGTTTTCGTTCAACGGGGAAACCTTGATCTTCGAGTACCAGAGCATACATTTCCCCTAAAATAAACTGCTCGGTGAAGTCCTTCGAGCCAACTTTTATGGTTCCATCAACTCCCTGATTACGATCACAAGCGATCGCAGTTAGCATCGCTAACATAGCCAATAAAAGTGGTATCAATAATCTACTAGTTCGGGTTATCAAGGCGCGACTGACCATTTTCAGAGGATAGTCCTTGCTGATGTGACTTGGGGCTACTTTTAAGTAGCTTTTAAATAGAGTAGCTTTTGTTCCTACCTAAGCTTAGCGGAGTAGCTTTGTATCAACATCTAAATACTACTTACGCATCAAAGCCTTGAGCTACCCGGATTTTTAGAACAGACTTCAGGATAAGTAACCAAGTGAGGTTATTCGCACTAGCTCAGTTACTTTTATTCCTCGGTGGGGTCTATTGTTTACTGCTAATGAAATTGTGTCTTTTGGCTATGCTGGAATCTCGCTTGTAAGTATAGTGAAACTAAAGCTGCATGGACTGGATACTTTCGGGACCATTAACTGTAGAAAAGGTGACGGTAGCGATCGCCGATTTACCGGACTCATTACAAGGCACCACAATCGTACAGCTTTCAGACTTCCATTATGATGGCTTGCGGCTCTCGGAAAAAATGCTGGCTCAAGCTATTGAAATTGCCAATCAGGCTGAACCTGACTTAGTGGTTTTGACAGGTGACTACGTAACTGATGATCCTACTCCTATTTACCAACTGGTAGAACACCTTAAGTATCTGCAAAGCCGCGCTGGAGTGTACGCTGTTCTGGGTAACCATGATCTGTGCTACTACCATTCTCAAAGACTAGTAACTGAGGTTCTAACTAGCATTGGGATCGGGGTTTTATGGAACGAAATCGCCTATCCTTTTGGTTCAATATTGCCTCTAGTGGGACTAGCAGATTTTTGGTCTTGTGAGTTCAGTCCCTCACCAGTGATGGATCAACTTGAGCCTGGAATACCTCGTATTGTTTTATCTCATAACCCTGACAGTGCTGAGCAGTTGCAAAAATGGCGAGTTGACTTACAATTGTCGGGTCATACTCATGGTGGTCAGATCGTGATTCCAGGCTGGGGGCCAGTACCCGCACTGCTCAAAAGACTTAGGCAAAATTATCCTAGAATAGTCTGGCGCTGGATACCTTACTTAAAGGAATGTTCCCAAGTGGCTAAGCATTGGGAATGGTCACAGGGACTACATCAAGTAGGGACAAACCAACTGTATGTCAATCGTGGTCTAGGAACTTACTGGCCAGGTAGATTATTTTGTCCGCCAGAGGTTACGATTTTAGAATTGAAATCAAGATAAATTTTGTACTTCTTATTGTTTTTTTAGGGCAAAAATCCTTTAAGATTTGCAAATCAAAATAACCAAGGGTAAGCTGACTGGATAAGCTAGAAACTCTGGGTATGGCAACTTTGTCGAGCCTTGGCGCAAAGCGGTAGGAGTGTCGGTCTTGCGTAGATATCAGGGAAGGCTTCTCGGCTTAATTCGTTGTTGATTGTTATTTGCGAGAGTAAGCATTTATGCTGAGGTTTATCCGATCAGATATTGCCAAATTCACTGCCTATAAGCCTCATCCTGCCAGTGACATTCCTGAGTCAGTGGCATCTTCTCTGGCTGTTGACCACCTCGATACTAATGAAAGTCCCTTTGATTTGCCGACGCAGCTCAAAGAAAAACTCGCCTGGACTTATCAACAACTGATAGAAGCAAATCGTTATCCCGATGGGGGTCATGAAAAACTCAAGGAAGCGATCGCAGAATATGTCACCGAATCAGCAGCCTTGGAGATACCAGTAACTGCGGCTCAGATCTCGGTAGGCAATGGCTCAGATGAACTGATTCGCTCTGTATTGATTGCCACCTGTCTGGGGACAGAAGGTTCAATTTTGGTTGCTAACCCTACTTTCTCGATGTACTCGATTCTAGCTCAGACGCTCGGTATAGGAGTTGTGGAAGTAGAGCGCTCCCCAGAGAACTTTGAAATCGACTTAGAACAAGCTCAAGCAGCCCTTGAGCTTCCTGAGTCACCAGTTAAAGTGGTTTTTGTCGTTCATCCTAACTCCCCCACCGCCAATGCCTTAACTCTTCGAGAATTAAACTGGCTGCGTAGCTTGTCAGAGCAAATCCTCGTCGTGATTGATGAAGCTTACTTTGAATTTAGCCAAACTTCTGTAGTCCAAGAATTGGTACAACGCCCCAATTGGGCAGTACTTAGGACTTTTTCTAAAGCGTTTCGTTTGGCAGCCCATCGGGTTGGTTATTGTGTAGCCCACCCAGAATTAATTGCGGCTCTTGACAAAATCCGCTTACCCTATAACCTGCCCAGTTTTTCCCAAGCTGCTGCCCAACTTGCTCTTATCCATCGGCAACTTCTATTGGAGTCAATTCCTGATACTCTCGCCGAGCGAGACAAACTATTTAACGCCTTATCTGGGTATCCGAATCTACAAGTTTGGTCTAGTGCTGCTAACTTCATTTATTTTCGCCCTCGGCAGCAAGATAAAGCTTCGAGTTATGATACCTTAACTAGGATCGCTGGGGAAATGAAGGCCAAAGGCACTTTATTAAGGCACACCGGTGGCGGGTTGCGCCTAACCGTCGGCAGTACAGAGGAGAACACTCGCACGCTCCAACGTCTAGAAGAGATTATCGCCAGTTATTTCTAGTCGCTTCTTCCCAAGACTAATTCAATTAACTATTTTCTGTTGATGAGGAATCTTCGTCACCTCATGCAGAGAAAAAGTCAACCGACATCTGCCCCTTCATCAGTGTTACGAGCCTTGCGAATAGTTTGGGGAAAGACACCGACTAGAAGTGCGAAGGCTTGATCTGGTAGTTGGGCAATTGTCTCGGAATCAAAGAAGGCTTCAAACTGATTGAGGATCTTCTGAGCTCGCTGCAAAGGAATTGGATTATTGGTGATTTGTTCAGTTAATCTTACCCACTGCCGTCGAATTAAATAAGCCCTCTGCCGCTCTTCAGCTGATTCAGGACAGAGTAATGACAGATTGCCCACTGGCAATACTCGCTGGCAATCTCGATCAAATATCCCTCCTACTGCTGAGCCGGGCCCAGCAAATTCAGCATGATAGCGCTTCAACAGAATTAGACCATTCTTACGCCGACTATTGACAATCATCAGCTGTTTATCGTGCAATAGTCCGAGAATTGCCAATGCCTGTGAATCTGGTGGCATCTCATCCTTGCCTGAGTTCAGGTCTTCCTGTTTCATGGCGCTATAGCCTTGAGAATTAGCGAAACCTGGGCAGCAAGTAAATATCTCCTCTTGATAAAGAGCTGTCTGGCAACGCTGTTTATTTTCGCTCTCCATCTCAACTCATATTGCTTAATTTGCGAAAGCAGGGACGTACCTTGATCGAAAGCACGACTGGAAAACACAATTGTGTAAGTTATTAAGTACACACAAGAAGAGAAGTTTTGTTTACTATTTGTTTTAAATTACCATCACAAAGTTGCCTCAGCTCAGGATTGTTTCCGGCTTTTTTGATTTGTAACTCCATCTTATGGCATGCTGCCGGGCTGCTGGTCGAATCAGGTTCAGAAGATTACTCATGAGGACAGCTCTAGTCTAATTGTTAAACATAGGATAAATACGGAATTTTATGATCAGCAATTGTCAAGTGCCAAGCCAATTCCATTAACAAAGTTTCACCTATTCATCCCAGCAATAACACTTTTCAAGTTTCTCCTGTAGTAGAAATACCATCTAAGGATAATTTTTGATCAAACCCAGTTATATACACAGCTACATTTTTTCCTACTGTACTCAGAAAATCTCATAAACAAAAATTAAAGTGATATGTTATCACAAAAGTTCAATTTAATTTAAGTACTTGAATTACAGATCATCAGAGATGAGTCTGACTAAGTCTGATTAAGATTATGCGGTCACCAGAGAACTAAGCTGACTACTAAATCAATATTTCTAGAGTTATTCCCCAATATCCGGAAAAATGTTTACCTTGCCCGTCCTCAGAGAAAAATAGTTTTGTATGCAGCGGTTTTCCTTGTGGTGGAAGATAAATATCTCAATTGTGAGACAGCTGCCACAGAGGGCTTGCCAGTGGCTATAACCCTCTGTGGCAGCTGGGGAAAATTTTGGCGAATTTGTGTCAACCCAATAAACCTCCTACACTCTCTCAAAGTATGATCCCCCCCCTATCCACCCTAGATCTCTTCGGACATGGGCTAAGGACGTAGGGTCAGGGGGGCAGTTAAGAAAAATCTTGCTTCCTCCCCTTAAAATTATTGATACAGGAGGTTCAATCAACACAAAAATAAAGTTTGACCCTAGCTAGACAGCAGAGGCATCAACTCCAAAAACTTCTTTAACTGCTTGAGAGACTTCCCAAGAACTTTTTTAAGAATAGGCGTTGGGAGTGCCAGGGCAACCAGAAACTCAAGCTAGGCTCAACCTGATATAGGCGATATCCACTTTTGAGGTAAAGCTCCCTTGCCTGATGGTTATTTTCTAGCACGTGGAGGTAAATGTCTTGAAAGTTCCATTCCCTGGCTGTTCGGTCACAGGAAAGGAGTAATTTTCGCGCGACTCCTTGTCTCCGGCAGGATTTTCTTACTGCCAAGTTAGAGATGTAAGGATACTGAATACTACGACATTGCCAGGAAGACTTGGAACGAAGGGTGAGTTCTACAGTGCCGGCAACTTCTTCTCGATAACCGTTGATTGTAGAAACGACGACTACAGCAACCAAGCAAGCATAATGTGGCGAACTTGAGCGGAGTCGGTTGCGCAAATCTTCATAAATTCCCAACTTTAATATTGGGTAGGCCCAACCGAAGAATCCTGTACGAGAGTGAAAGCTATCCGCCAAAATTTCCGCTAGGGTAATTAGATCCCCCACTTGTGCTGTGCGGATGTGTAATTGGGATGCGCCTACAGCAAAGACATCGGGTGCTGTAGGTGCTGAATCATGGGGCTTCCAGAAAGAAAAACAGGGTTTCACAACCGCAAAAATAATTGGGGAAACAAACTAGAGATCACAAGGAAAAGAGTCAAAATTTCCAAGCACTGGCTTGAAAAAATCTATTTCTTCCTCCGTTGTTGCCAGCAAGTAGATCATCCTGGTTACTTGACACTTATCTAATTGTATCGAGCGCTTGGTTCTCTAAGACACCTGAGATTTTTCTTCGGAACTCTCAAGTAATCTACGAAGATCAGCGCTTTGGTAACCTTAGCCACTTACTTTCAACCCTGATACATAAGTTGACAGAATGCATTCGTGGTCAACTCCCCTTGTAAAATTTGGATTAACCGAGATTGAAAAACCAGATGCCCCAGAACCTTGCCTTGGTCTAAGCATTAGGCAGTTCAATAATTCCTAACTAATAGGCTTTCTTTCGGCTATTGACCACGGCACGATAATGGCAGTTTAGTTCAAATCCGACAATGCAGGCAAGAAAGATACGTCCGCCAGCAGCAAGCTTATTAATCGCAGCAGGTTTGCCATACTTTACCAGAGCTAACTTTTCTCCTAAAAATCCTACACTAGCCCCCTCAATCTAGCTTGAGAGAGAGCAACTACCCGTCTATTTCAGTAAATATACTCTATGATTCCATCTCTTCTGCTTACACTTATACTTTTCTGAGGGATAGTATTGTACAAGCAGTGCATCAACGAACAAAGGTTAAGCGCAGTTTGAGCTGTGTTAAGACCTGATAAAAAGCTCACTGTCTTAGTTCACCAAGAGTATTAGTTTAGGTTTGTAAGGCTTGATTTTCACTACTGGTGATAAGAGACCAAAGTCTCTGACCTGATCACAGCAACCGGCACTCTAGGAAGCACCAAAAAGTTAGAAACATTTGGTTCAGTGGGCATTCTTATTAAAAGTATGCTTGAGTCGAAAAACAACCAACGATCAGAAATAAAGTGCTTATTCTGATATTTCCCAATCAAATAACCATACGCTCAAGAAAAAATTAAAATCGACAGGGTGCACCACTGACCATAGCTACAGCTTTGAAGTCTTTACCTAGTCAGATGCTGTTTCAAGCCAGCATCACAATTAGGACTGATAAGTTTAGCCCTGACTTCTCACTCAAGACATCTATAGAAGAGCAGGAAAAATCATTGAATCAGTGCAGACAGTTTTTATTTGACAAGCCTTGGCAGCAGGAGAGCGGTGCATGAAATCCCAAGAAACTATTAGACCCAAACTTCTGGTTGTCGATGACGAGCCAGATAATCTTGACTTGCTTTACCGTACTTTCTATCGAGATTACAAAGTATTAAGAGCCGAAAATGGGCATGCAGCTCTAGAGATTTTGGCAAAAGAGGGAGATGTAGCGGTAATCATCTCTGATCAGCGTATGCCTCTGATGAGTGGCACAGAGTTTCTCAGTATTACTGCTGCTCAATATCCTGATATCATCCGCATTATCTTGACTGGCTATACTGATGTTGAAGACTTGGTAGATGCCATCAACGATGGTAAGGTTTTCAAGTTTGTCAGAAAGCCCTGGAGGGATGAAGAACTCAAGGCAGTGGTGCGCCAAGCAATGGACACCCACAATGTGCTGAAAATTCGCACCAGCCAACTGTGTCAAGCGCTGCGTCGGGAAATGCTGCTTAATAGCGTTACCAATACGATTCGTAACGCCCAGTACAAAGGAAGTGATAGTTCTCCTCTACGGCGGATCCTGCAAACGATTGTCGAAGCAGTAGGTCATGTGCTGGAGGTTGATTTCTGCATTTTGCGTCCTTTTCAGGACGAGCAGTTGGAAGATGAATGGTTTGTTTATCAAAATAAGGAGGAGTCATTACCATCCTCCCCAAGTTATACAGGAGCGGCTCTTGCGGCAAACTCTATTACGAAAAGGAATAGCTTCGTCGAATACTCAGTAACGGAAAGTGATGCATTGGAAGGTGAGTGTCATTTTAGCCATGTTACTCCCCTATCTTGCTCTTACCCTATTTCATCTTCCCCAAAGTGCCTTTTACCTTCAGGCAAAACTTCTACGGTAGACACCGCTAAGCTTAAATCTCCCACAACTCCTTATCCGCAGTGCTTGATCAAGACACTTTGGAAAATTGGTGAAGTTGTCGTGATCAATGATGTTGCGACGGACGAGCACTTTAAAGGTGACACCACAGAAATTAGACAACGAACCCTTGCTTACCAACAGGCAAATATTAGCTCAACGCTGATGGTGCCACTGATTAGTCAACAGGAGCTGATGGCAGTCCTGGCATTGCATCGATGCGGGAAACCTCACGTTTGGGGAGATGATGAGATTCAGCTAGTAGCGATGGTTGCTGACCAAGCTGCCCTTGCTCTTTCCCAAGCACGAGCTTATGAGCGGGTGCGTGCCTTAGCCAAAAGACAGGAACTGGTAAATACTATCACTACTGCTATCCGCTCAACCCTAGAGCCTCAAAAAATTTTCATGGCAATTACTCAGCAGCTAGGGCAAGCACTACAGGTTGATGGCTGTACTTTATCCCTCTGGACAGAAGAGGATGAGTATGTCCAATGTGTTGGCTTCTATGACAGGAAATCGGCAAAAGTCTGGGGCAACTCCGTAGTTTCTGATGCCGAATCCGCTTCCCAGAAACTCAATCACGACCCCTTCTCAGAACTTAACCCCGATAAGTTACCACGGTCAATTGTCCCGATTGATTGCAACCCCATACTTAAAAAGCTTGTAGATACCCAAGAACCAGTAGCATTTTATGATCTAGATAGCCAGCCAGAAATAAGCGGGTTTGACCTGCCAGTGCGTGTGCCTGCTCGCGCAATTTTGGTGGTGCCTCTACTTGCCGATGGCAAGATTATTGGCAGCATTACACTACGCCAACTCGACCAGCCTCGACACTGGAATCGGTCAGATATCGAATTAGCGCAGGCAGTAGCTTCTCAGGCAGCGATCGCTGTTGGGCAATCACAACTGTACCAAAAAACACGGCGGCTAGCTGAGCGATTGCTGGAATTAGATCGGCAGAAAACAGAGTTTTTCCAAAATATTTCTCACGAATTCCGGACACCTTTAACACTGATCATTGGACCTCTTGAATCAGCTATTAGGCAGCAACAGTGTTTACCCTACGATCAGGGTCTGATCGCCCTACGTAATTCCCGACGCTTGTTAAGATTAGTTAATCAGCTATTAGACTTTCAGCGGCTTGATGCCGGTCGGATGCAAGCCAGCTTCCATGTTTGTGACCTAGTAGAAGTAGTTAGCCAAATTGTCGAAGCCTTTCGACCCTACTGTGAGAAAAAAAATATTGGTATTTCTACTCATTTCACACCCTGTCCGCCAGTTTATTTAGATTTGGAAAAATTCGACAAAATACTCTACAATCTGCTCTCTAATGCTGTGAAATTTTCTGGCAACCAAGGGAGTATTAGTGTCAGGGTAGAGCCAATAGCAGACCAAGTCCGGATGAAGATTACAGATACCGGAATTGGCATTCACCACGAGCAAATTCCTTATTTGTTTGAGCGGTTTCAACAGGCGTCTGGTTCAGTCAATCGCACTCATGAAGGCAGTGGCTTGGGGCTAGCTTTAGCTAAGGAGTTAGTAGAACTCCATGGTGGTCAAATTTCCGTAGAGTCCGTTTATTCACAATATACTGCCTTCACGGTTTTGCTGCCCATCGGAAACTCTCACTTGCCACCAGAGCAAGTAATGCAGGTATCTGCTGCTATTGAGTCGAGTCGTGCTGCGGTGGAGTTAGCTGATTTGGGAATCGTATCTCCCCTCTTAGGAGAAGAGGTGAGTAGCCAAAATCAAGAGGACAAAGTTACACAGAAGCTCGAAGACACTCTTCAGGATTCACTTTCTGGTTCTGGGTCTATTTTGGTGGTAGAAGATAACTCAGATTTACGAGCCTATTTATCTAGGATTTTTCAGCAAGCAGGTTATCAGGTTTGGACGGCAAGAAATGGAGAGGAAGGTTTCTGTCTGACCAAGGAGCATCATCCTCAACTAATTGTGACGGATTTAATGATGCCCGTGGTATCTGGTTTAGATTTGATTAGCATGATTCGTGCTTCAGAACAGCTCAAAGGGACGCCAATTATACTGCTTACTGCCCAAGTCAGTGAAAAAAACCGGATTGAGGGGACGGAAGAGGGGGCTGATGCTTATATTTCCAAGCCTTTCCAGGATCGAGAATTGCTGGCAGAAGTGCGCAATTTACTCGCCCTCAAAGCAAATGAGCAGCGAGTTATTAACTTAAATACTTATTTAACTGAGTCGGTACTCAAACGCTTTTTACCTCCGGCAATGGTGAAGGCAGCAGCTAGAGGCGAATTAGTTTTAGATTTGCATCCAGAACCTCGCCCCATCACAGTTTTGTTTAGTGATATTGTTGGCTTTACCCAACTGGCAAATACATTGAGAGCACGCCGAGTGGCTGAATTGCTTAATGAGTACCTTGAAGCTATGACTAATGCCGTCTTTGATAACGGCGGCACGATTGATAAGTTTATGGGAGACGGGATTTTAGCGATTTTCGGCGCTCCCGAAGAAATTTCCCCCACTGAGCAAGTGCGGCTTGCGGTGGCATCAGCGCGGCAAATGCATAGTGCTCTGCATCAGCTTAACCAGCGTTGGCAAGAACGGGGTATTCTTGGCAAAGATGGGTTAGCTGCTGTACAATTCCGTTGTGGCATCCATCAAGGAGCGGCGGTTGTGGGTATGTTTGGTAGCAGTAAACGGTCAGACTATACAGCAATCGGTCCTTGTGTTAACATTGCCGCCCGGCTACAAGAAGCTGCACAACCTAATTCGATTCTTGTCTCGGCTGCTGTGGCGGACTTGCTAGAAGACGATGGCATTAGTAAAGGTCATCCCCTCAAGCTTAAAGGCATCGATGAAACAGTCCTCACTTTTTCAGTTCGACCAGAGTCCAATTAAGCAACTATGCACAATTATTCTAGACTTAGGAATATCAGAGGTTTGTTTTGTGAGAAGTTTTTCAGGGTGTATAGGAGCTAATTACGTTAGATTAGCGTCTATTTTAAAATGCAGGAATTAGCGTAATTGCTTCAAGTTATGAATATTTCACAATGGCTCCAAGTAGTCGTCCTCACAACGGCTTCCTTCTTCAGTTTTGGTGCTTTAAATCCGACAATCGCTGGTACTTTTGATCAGACAGAAGTTAATACCGATGATTTTGTTGCCGTGGCAGTTCCTTTCGGCGACAATCAGCATCAACTATTGATCATCGAACAAGTTTCCCGGCAGCAGCCTTGCTGGAGTGAAAGAGGCGACGGCGACAACCTTGTTACTGTAGAGCCTTTACTCCTAAACTTTGACTTCACAGGAATTTGTCGGCGTAGCACTGACAGTAACGGCTACTCGATTCGCATGGATGGTGAAGACCTAGGTTTAGACTATATTCTCAGAATCGTTGAGCGTGATGGGGAACTAGTGCTAGTTGGTACTCCAGTGAGAATTCCCAATGCTCCAGAGGTCGAAATTGGCAGGACTAGAGGTATCAGCGACAGCATTGACAAAATTTTTCTCGATCCCGGCTGGCGACTGACAAAGAGAACCTATCAAGGAAAGATGTTAGGTCACATATATCTCACCAGTGATGTAACTTCTCCTTTAAATGCATTAGATAACACCAATACTGAGCCTTTGGTTCCGTCTTCTGGAACAGAACCTCTAGCCGTACCTCCCCAGAGAGAATTAATTTTTAGCAATCCACAAAGTGAACCAGATGCTGTTGAAGAAGAATTTCCGCTAACTGATCCTCAAAACACACCTTCTGCTGTTCCAGAGCGGGTGATTCCCGTTTTGGAGAATTAAAGTTTTCTTCTATTGAAGTATTTTAGGTTTTGGAACCGCCCAATTTCTGGGTGGTTTTTTTATATTGTTGATTTTTGTAGAGTTTCTATTAGATACATAAACAATGAAAATTGTTGCATAAATATTCAAAATTAAGAGTGATATCTACTAGAGAGCTGAAATTTGTCAGTAGCACCCTAATGTAATAAGTGGCACTTTGATTGATTAGAGCTATCAAATATAGCTTTCGTCTCAAGTAAATAAAATTGACCAAAATTTGTAGTTTCAGCAATTACAAAGGAGTTAAAAGATGTTTGGTAAAACCCAGATTAATAATTCATCTCAACCTGCCTTGGATATGACAATTTTGCAAGAGTTATCTGAACAAGAGGCAAGTTTAATTACAGGTGGTCAAGTTACCACCGTTTCTGAGTTGACTGATTTACTACCAGTGGGTTGGATGATAGAACCTGATCAGAGAGTTTCTGTGTTGGCTAAATGGAAAAATTGGATGTATACAGAGGAATCCGGCTGGGTTTGTCAGCCAGGTAAGGTTTGCTAAAATTGCAGTGAGTGTATGGTAAATTAAGCTAATTGTTGCCCTGTGGAAGTAGGCAAATCTGGTTATTCTTGGCTTAGGCGATCGCATTTACTCAGACTTACAAGAATAAATCTTAGCTCGCCATAATACTGAAATCACTTAGTTATTAGCCAGGGATAAATGCCTGGTAATTTAACGCTTCCCTATAAAAAATCCCCTCCTACAACGTCAGCTTAAGAGGGGATTTTTGCTGAATATTTCACTGAAAACGTTTCTGCTCACTCCGGTAACGAATCCATTCAGCAACAAAAGCAACTATCCCAGATATCAGGATAAGCATCACACTTAAAGCATTAATATCTGGCTTAACTCCGGTGCGAATGCGGCTAAAGATTTCCATCGGTAGAGTTGTTGCGCCAGTACCAGCAGTGAAACTGGCAATGAGAAAGTCATCCATACTCAGGACGAAGGATAACAAACAACCTGCAATAATGGCTGGCATCAATTCCGGAAGTAAGATTTTCAGAAAAGCTTGTAGGGGAGTTGCGCCTAAGTCGAGTGCAGCTTCTTCTAGATGAGGATCAAGAGCAGCAATGCGCGAGGAAACGACTAAAGCAATATAGGCTAGACAGAACACCACATGAGCCGCCACGATTGTCCACAAGCTCAAAGGTGTGCTAATAACAGCCAGGAAGACAAGGGTAGAGACAGCGATCGCAATATCGGGGACAATGAGCGGTAGGTAGGAGACGCCGCGATACAAGCTTTTGCCGAGAAAACGATAACGTGCTAAACCTACTGCCATAAGAGTACCCAGTACAGCGGAAATAGCAACTGCCACGAGAGCCACAGTTAGACTGTTTTGCAGTGATCTGAGGACGCGAGAGTCGGCAAATAGCTTTGTATACCAACTGAGAGTAAATCCCTGCCAATTAGCGCTATAGGCGGACTTATTAAAGCTATAAAACGTTAGTACCAGGATGGGCAGGTACATATAAAAAAACATTACTAGGGAAAAAATTCCCTGCCAGGAGAAGTGGAATTTCGGTTTAGATTGCAGCATATCGACGGAAATCTCCTCCTGCTGATGGGAGAGTGTATCTGTCATTAAGTCGCACCTAATGCCTTGCTGGCGCTTGTGATGGTTAGCAAATGGAAAATAGAAAATAGAACATTGAGTTGTATACACCAGTATCTGGCTTATCGTCTCGATTTTCCATTTTCAATAATTTTGTTGTTGATCTGTCTAAGGTTCAACGGTTGTATCGCCATACTTAATCCAAAGTGCGATCGCCATACTCACAGCCACAATCAATACCATACTCAAGGCTGAGCCAAACCCCCAATTCTGAGTTGGCCCCAAAAATTGGTTATAGATCAAACGAGCAACCGTCATACTTGATGCCCCACCCAACAATTCTGGGTCAACAAAATCCCCTAAACCGCTGATGAAAACTAGTAAACAACCGGCAGTAATTCCCGGCATGGTTTGGGGAACTGTAACTTTCCAGAAAGTTTGCCAAGGATTCGCACCTAAATCGGCAGAAGCCTCCAACAGACGCTGGTCTAACTTTTCTAAAGAAGCATAGAGAATCAAGACCATGTAGGGTAGAAAGCTATAGGCCATGCCAATCAATACTGCCGGCCATTCATTGAGCAGATTCCACGGCAAAAGCGGTAACAGTGATACTGAGGGCAAACTTATCGCCTCAAGCAAGTTGTTCAGACTCTGCAAAAACGCGTTCAGCCCTTCCAGTAAAGGATTAATTAAAGGTTTTAAGGGGTTGAGTAAAAAAGTATTGAGTACTCCTGTAGGGCGCAAAATCGTAATCCAAGCGTAAGAACGCAGCAATGAGGAAGTCCACAGGGGCAAGATAAACCCTACAAGTAGTAAATTCTGCCATCTTTTTGGTGCTAACTGAGCGATCCAGTAAGCCACGGGAAATCCCAACAGCAGACAAATCACTGTGCTACCAACAGCAAAGAATACTGATCGCCCGATTACTTGAAGATTAATGGGTTCAAAGACCCGAAAATAATTATCCAATCCAGAAGGATTAACTAAATCTCCTGGTCGAATATTGGGCACCAAACTCAGCTCAAAAATTACCAATGTAGGCAACACCAGTAACAAAGCTAGCCAAATACCAGCTGGCCCTAGCAATGCCAGGGGTTCCAGCCACTGCCATCTAGGGCGTTTCTTCTCCTTCGTAACTGGTGGTTCTGCCATGCCATCAGCTGCACTGGGGTTGGTTAGGTAGGGAGGAGGACTTTTAGTGGACACGGCTGCTTAGGTTATTGGCTATTTGTCGTTTTTTTTTGCGGTCAGCACTTGAGCAAGATTTATTGGTTGATTATTAACAGAGGACAAACAACAAAAGACTAACTGCTTGTTAGTCTAGTCCAGTAACGTTCATAAACTTCCTCAAAATCACCGATTGGCGTCAGACTTTCACAACGCTCTAGCGCTGACTCTGAGGGAAATAGACTCTGGTTGTCCTTAACTTCAGGGGGCAGAAGTTGAAATGCTGCTTTATTCGGTGTGGCAAAACTCAATTTTTCACAAATGTGGGCGGCTACCTCTGGCTGTAACATGAAATTAATCCAAGCATAGGCTCCTTCAGGATTGGGAGCTGTTTGGGGAATAACCAATGTATCCACCCAGACAGAGGCACCACTTTGAGGTAGTAGGTACTGCAAGTCTGAGTTTTCTTCTATGACTTCATTAGCATCAGAGGAATAACACATAGCTAGCCTTAAATCCCCACTCAAAACTTGAGGTCGCCAAGCGTCAGAAGTAAATGAGGCGAGGAAAGGTTTCAAACTTAGCAGCTTTTCGTAGGCTTGTTCAAGCTGCTGGGCGTTTTGAGAATTGTAAGAGTAGCCCAACATTTTTAGTGTCGCCCCCATAACTTCTCGAACATCATTGAGCAAAGTCATCCGTTTGGATAATTGCTCTCGGTAATCCCAAAGATAGCTCCAATCTTCTGGTGGTTGTTGTAACTTCTTGGTGTTATAAACTAAACCTGTAGTTCCCCAACTCAGAGGCACACTGTACTGATTTCTGGGGTCATATTCAGGATTTTGGAACCGGGGAAATAATCTATCCAGACCTTCCATACGGGTTTTGTCTAGTTCCATGAGCAGACCTAGCTCCCGCATTTTAATCACCATATATTCCGAGGGATAGATAATGCTGTAACCTGCTCCCCCTGCTGCCTGAATGCGAGCTAGCATCGACTCATTGGAATCAAAGACATCAGCCACTGCCCTGATTCCCGTTTCTTTGGCGAAGCGGTCTAGTAAATCCTGGTCTGTATAGCCCGACCAAGTGTATATGTATAACTCGTCGGTTGAACCTTGACCACTAGTCGGTGGTCGCACATTAGCAAGTGTCCAACCACACCCAGATAACCCTACAGTAGATAATGTTGCTGATGCAGCCACCTGCAAAAACCGACGTCTAGTGGGGTTTTTGGCAGATATCTGTTGCTCCTCATTGGTCATTGGTCACTTATTATTGGTTGTTGGTTATCAGTTATTTGCGATAGTAAACGACGAATAATAGACAATAAACAACCTTACTCTTGCAGATTAATCACCAAGGACTTAGTGTGAACATTGAAAAGCTTAAATGCTTTGTTTACCAAGATTATTAATACTCCAACTCCTGTCAAAATGACGTTCCTTAAAGCAGTACTAGAATCAAAATTTATTCCTCCCAAGCTAGACAATCTGTGGCTGCAAAGCGAGCATAAACTGGGGTATTGGGTTCTGGTAATTTGTTGCTAGTATTGGGCAACATAACGGTAAGACAATCGCCGCTAAGCAATTCGACCATATACTGAACATTAGCACCGAGGTACATAATGTGCTTGAGACGACCCTCAAAACAATTAATTTGCGATCTTGGAGGAGAAAGACTCAAGCGAATTTTCTCAGGACGCACACAGACCATAATCTCTTGAGACTGGCTCAATTGCTTTCTCGGTAATTTAGGTTGTACTAAGAGCTTCAGGCCATTTGCCGTAACCACATGAAGTGTGGCGTTATCACTAGCTTCGATGCGTCCTTTAAAGGAATTTGTTTCCCCAATAAAATTTGCCACAAATGGTGTGAGGGGAGAATCGTAGATTTCTGTTGGGGTGCCAATTTGCTCAATTTTGCCGCTACGCATCACTGCAATGCGATCAGACAGGCTGAGAGCTTCTTCTTGGTCGTGGGTAACCATGATAAAGGTCAGCCCCAATTCTTGGTGTAGATTAGATAGCTCCACCTGCATTTCTTTACGCAGTTTGAAATCTAAAGCCCCCAAAGGCTCATCTAAGAGCAGTACTGCTGGTAGATTGACCAATGCTCGTGCTAATGCCACCCGTTGCTGTTGTCCACCGGAAAGTTGAGCAGGAAACCTATTAGTATAAGCTTCCATTTTTACCTGTTTGAGGGCACTTTTGACCCGATCCTCGACTTCTGATGCTGGTCGTTTTTTGAGACGCAGACCAAAGGCAATATTTTCTGCAACGCTCAAGTGATTAAACAGAGCATAGCTTTGAAATACTGTATTCACAGGTCTTCGGTGGGCTGGAACATGATTCATTAACTCCCCTTGAATCAGAACCTCTCCGGCTGAGGGCGTCTCAAATCCTGCCACCAAGCGCAAAGTTGTGGTCTTCCCGCAGCCAGAGGGGCCGAGAATGCTAAAAAATTCTCCCTGGCGAATATTCAAGTCAACACCACGAACAGCCGTCTCTCCATTGAAAACCTTGAAAACCTTGCGTAGTTCAATATCTAGCTCAGCGGAAGTATCCGGAGAGCCATGTTCTTTGAGTGAAGTTTGATACATAGTGATTACAGGCAGCAGGGATGCACCAATTTGGAGTTAAGTCTGTTAGATGCATTAAGCGTAGTTGATGTACCTGGGTTTATTTTATCTGTCTCTCCCTCGTCTTGATTATTTTTCGCTTCGATAGTTTATGATTTACCTTCATCGCTGCTTGAGAGTCTAGTTACTAGTGGCAGGAGCAATTTTCCGATGTCCAAGATAAGAGAGGATAATCAACGTATAGACTAGGTAAAAAATTCCTTTAGACTTAATTGCTTAAATTTTCTGCTATGACTCTGATTCAGACGAAGATTCAGGCGAACTCAGTAGGTCGTCAACCCACGCCTCGTACTGTCGGACGCAATTACCAATCTGTGATTGTCATGTTTCTCATCAGCATTTTTTTGCTGGGGGGAATTGGCTCTCGTCTAGCTTACTTACAGTTAATTCAGGGTAAACGCAATCAGGAACTAGCAGAAAACAACCGGATTCGCTTGATTCCTAAGCCTCCGGTGCGGGGCAATATTTTTGACCGCAAAGGAAGAATTTTGGCAAGTAGTCGGTTGTCCCACTCTGTGTTTCTCTGGCCGATTGCTCTCCAAGAACAAGAATGGCCCAGAACCCTGAAACGTCTCTCAGAGTTGTTGGAGATACCAGAGGAGGAGATTCAACAACGCTTAGAACAAGCTGGCTATAAATCTACTTCGCTACTCAGAATTGCCCGTGGTATTAGCCCCAGCGAGATTACCGCCCTAGCTGAGTACAGTAGCGAACTAGAGGGAGTAGAGGTAGATACTGAGGCTGTGCGTAACTACCCCAACGGTGATTTAGCGGGTCATGTTCTTGGCTATACTGGCGAACTCAATGAGAAGGAACTCGACAAGCTGAGACCTCAAGGCTATCGTCTCGGTGACATTGCCGGGAAAATGGGTGTTGAAGAGTCTTTTGAGAAACGGCTACGGGGAGAATGGGGCGGTCAGCAGGTGGAAGTAGATGGCGCTGGTCAAGTGCTGCGGATTTTGGGTGAGAAAGAGGCAAAAGCTGGCAAGGATGTCACTACTACTTTAGATCTGGACGTGCAAAAGGCAGCTGAGGCAGCATTGGGTTCTCGCAAGGGAGCAATTGTCGCCCTGGATCCCAAAGATGGGTCTGTATTAGCGATGGTTAGCCGTCCTGCGTTTGATCCAAATATCTTTTCTGGTAGGGTTACCGGAGATACTTGGAAACAGCTACAAGCAAAAGGAACTCCCTTTGTTAACCGCGCGATGCGAGGCTTTCCTCCAGCAAGTACTTTCAAGGTTGTTACGCAAACGGCTGGTATGGAATCGGGTAAATACCCTCCCAGTACGGTATTGCCGACTTACGCTTATCTGAGAGTGGGTGGTACTGCTTTTGGGGAGTGGAATCGAGCGGGATTCGGTCCCATGGGCTATGTCCGCGCTATGGCTTGGAGTAGTAATACTTTCCATGGTCAGATTGGCAGAGGTGTTGGGGGGCCAAAGCTGATTGAATGGGCTCGTAGATATGGGTTCGGTCAAAAAACAGGTATTGAATTGTCGGGAGAATCTAGCGGTTTGATTGCTGATGATGCTTGGAAGAAGAAGAGATTTGACTGGGAGTGGACTGTTGGCGACACGATTAACATGTCCATTGGTCAAGGGTTTACCCAAGCAACACCGTTACAAGTAGCTGTTATGTTTTCTGTGCCTGCTAATGAAGGCTATAAAGTAACACCCCATCTGTTCAAGGATGTTAATAATGAGGATGTCAATCAGTGGCGAAAGTCTTTGAACCTGAAGCCAGAAACTGTAAAAACACTCCGCCAGGGACTGCGGGCAGTAGTTGCTGGGGGTACGGGTAAGGCTCTGAATGTGCCCAATCTGCCTCCATCTGCGGGGAAGAGTGGCACAGCAGAAGCGCCCCCTGGCAAACCTCATGCTTGGTTTGGCGCTTTCGCACCTTATGAAAAACCGGAAATTGTGGTTGTGGCGTTTGCTGAACATTCCGGTGGTGGTGGTGGTTCAGTCGCAGCGCCGATGGTACGTCAAGTTCTAGAGGCTTACTTTAAGGAAAATAAAAAATAAGCTGGCGTTGCCTTGATTTTTCTTGATTAATTTACAGTCTTCTGTCGCTGAGCGGCAATTCTTGATTAGACCTCTTGCATAAATGCTTAAATGTCATGTTGAGCAACGCGAAACATCCTACGCGAGATGCTTCACTCCACTGCATTGGGCTCAGCATGACCTTGAGAGTTATCAGACTTTTGCAAGAGGTCTATTGACTGATACCAGCATTGCAGAGCTATTCTCTAATTTTCCATCAGCTTGCTGTAAAGCTGTTCTTGCTATTTGACACTGATACTTGCTACTTCCACAGTTGATCAATTGCTGCTCAGCGAATTAGGTAAGTACGCCATTTATCCGGAGTTCCTCCATTGGTTTTTTGGCATAAAGCTAGACGCCAGGTTTTTCCTTCTAACTGGCGTTGTAAATAGACATCAAAGGGATTATTTCGCTGATTTACCTGCCGCTTTGATAGCCTAAATTTTAGGGTGTAAGTTCCTTGAAAATGGTATGTAGGTAAGTCATCAATCAATAATGGCTCAACTCCCTTAAGTGTCACTTGAGTAATTTCAAATTTTGGCGGTAAAGATTGCAAACTTTGAGTAAGTTGCTGTTGGGTAAGACTAACTTGTAAGGCGATCGCTTTTTGTACTAGCTGCTTACTGGGTGATAGTCCCAGAGGAGGAGTGCTTGTCCCACAAGCTGCTAGTATTCCCAAGAGTAGGGTAATCAAAACAAAGCTTACAGTTAATTTGGCGACTCTGGGCATAGCAATCTTCAGCGATTAGGATAGTGCAGTCGGTGTGTCTTAATTTTCCCAACCCACTATGTCAAATAAAACTCTGGATCTTGATTCCCAGCTCTATAATTATCTATTATCAGTTTCCTTGCGAGAACCCGATATCCTCCGGCAACTGCGAGCGGAAACTGCCCGTCATCCCTACGCTATGATGCAAATTGCACCAGAACAAGGTCAGTTCATGGCACTGCTTGTGCAATTGTTGGGTGCCAAAAAAACTTTAGAAGTAGGCGTCTTTACAGGTTACAGCTCTTTGTGTGTCGCTCTAACGCTTCCCCCTGATGGTCAAATTATTGCCTGCGATGTCAGCGAAGAATACACTGCAATAGCGCGTCGCTACTGGGAAGCTGCGGGAGTAGCTGACAAAATTGACTTGCGACTAGCACCAGCACTAGAAACACTAGATGAGCTATTGGCAGATCAGCAAGGGGAAACTTTCGACTTTGCTTTCATTGATGCTGATAAGACAAATTACCAAGCTTACTACGAGCGATCGCTCCAATTGCTGCGTCCTGGTGGACTGATTGTCATTGATAATGTTCTCTGGTCGGGACAAGTGGCTGACTCCGAGGTACAAGACGAAAACACCAAGGCAATTAGGGCTTTGAACGAAAAATTACACCACGATCAACGAGTCACACTCAGTCTAGTTCCTATTGCCGATGGACTAACTCTTGCTCTCAAGCGTTGATGAATTCTGAGCAAATTGTTTTCCTGCCCCTAGCCTATTCTTAGCACTTTACTGCTCACAGGTGAAGAAAAAACAACCCGGAGTCGCGACTTTTCAATCCAATTGACTCACTAAAGAAGTCGAGGCTCTGCTGTTACTCAAAGCTGTTAGTCAAATAAATACTAAACCTGAATCAGATGCGACCTAGCAATCTAGATATAGCACTATTATGATCTGCATACCTACAAAACTTCTACATCTCCCATGACTAAACGCTTAGCGACCTATTTGGCAGATGGAATCTATGAACTACTCCAAGAGTGGGCGCACCAGGAACGTCGCTCAATCAGTAGCTTGGCAGCATTCATTCTCGAAAAAGCTGCTAGAGAGCACCAAGAACAAATACTCAAACAACCTCCCGTCTCTGAGCAGCAAGAACGCTGAGTACACAGTCAAGGGCGGTGCTTCCTGCTTTAAATTGTGCAGTTAGGGTTTCTGGCGAAAACTGCCAGGACTAGGACTAGAACCACAGGCATTTCCCTTGTGGTCAACAATCCTAGAATCCTGGCAGTCAGTCTCTGATTTAGAGCTTAGCAATAACCACCCTGAGCAAAGTTGACAGGTAGAAAGTGCCGTGGTGTATTTCAAACGCCTCACTCTAACCTAAATTAATAAAATTCATTACTGAACACCCACGAGCTACTAGTTAAAGGTAAGATTATTTGAGGCTTTCTATCTGAGCAATCCTTAAAGGTAACTTTGCAATTTTGGATCAGCCTTAAGGTGTTGCAGAATCTGCTTAATTTCCTGTGTCCGGTCTTTTTTGACAATTAGGGTGGCGTTGTGATCGCGAACCACAACTACATCTTCAAGGCCAATTGTCACAATCACTTCATCGTCGTCAGAAGCATAAATAATCGCTCCCGTAGTGTCCCGTCCCACATGTTTTGCCAGTTCCACATTGGCATGTTCACCCTGCTGGAGACGTTCTAGAGCATTCCAATCTCCCAAATCGTCCCAACCAAAGGAAGCTGGCAAGACGTAAGCCAAGTGCGTCTTTTCCATTAAAGCGTAGTCGATACTCTTTTTCTGGAGTTGAGCATAAGCAGCAATACCTTGTTCTTCTAAGGGGTTGATAATTTCCGGTGCATAAGTGCGCAGTTCATCTAAAACCACCCCAGCCCGAAAAATAAATATCCCACTATTCCAGCTGAATCGACCCGTAGCCAGAAATTCTTCTGCTGTCTCGCGATTAGGCTTTTCTGTAAAACGACCGACGCTATAAACTGGCAATTCTCCAAAAGTACCAATATTTTGACCCTGTTCAATATAGCCATAACCTGTAGATGGGTAACTCGGAGTAATACCCAACGTCACTATAGAATCCTTAGCTAAAGCCAGTTCAGCAGCAGCATTAATTATTTTTTGAAAAGCTGCTTGGTCTGCAATCCAGTGGTCGGCAGGAAAAAAGCCTACCACAGCATCCTCACCATATTTCCTGGCAATTTCCAGGGTTGCCCAGGCAACTGCTGGTGCAGTGTCGCGCCCCTCTGGTTCCGCCAGCAAATTCTGAGAGCAAAGCTGAGGTAGCTGTTCTTGAACACCTTCAGCCAACATGGCAGAAGTAACTACCCATAATTTCTCTGGGCTTCCTGCCAACTCACTCAGTCTTTGCGCTGTTGCCTGTAGAAGGCTTTTACCGGTACCATCTAAACTTAAAAACTGCTTAGGTCTATGTTTACGGCTCAAAGGCCAAAAACGCTCTCCCTTGCCACCGGCAAGAATGACAGGGATCAAAGATTTCTCCATTACTTGCAGCGTCCCATAATTTACATTTTCTGCTACATCCTAGCCTCAGTTCTGGCAATTAATTTTTTTTTACAGACCAGTTAATTCGATTGCACAAAATTTACTACTTGGGGAATAGCCCTTGATTTGATAAGACCTGAGGTTATAATCCAGCATGAGATTTCAGAATTAGAAATTTTACGCATCAGCTACGGCTATCTTTGGTGAGGTGAGGGTGAAAAAAGATGTTAAACAGTCCCCAACGGGCGTGGAACTTAAGTTTTCTAGAGTTCCAAGCTATTCTCAGACAGATTTTACTTCTGGCATCCTGGATGATGTTTGCGCATCACAACCGCAGCTACCAGTTCCAGAAAAGGTGAAAGTTTCCCATCCCCCCAGAGACGAAAGCGCTCACGTCTCTGACTCAAATCCAGCAGAAAAACCCTACCTGCGATGGTTTTTCTGGAGCGCTACTTTCCTTTTGACAGCAACACTTTCTGCCGGACTAGGAGCAACCGTGGCACTGATTACTCCTTTGTCACCTCTATTGGCACCTCTCAATCAAGGAATAGGTTCAAAAGAAAAATCTTGGAGTCAAAGCTTTCAATACAACCTAGCAAGACCAGTCAACATTCTGGTTATGGGTATTGATCTAGTGCCAGACGCAGCTAACACCTCACCCGAAGTCTTGGCTGGTCGTAGTGATACCATGCTGCTATTGCGCCTTGATCCAACAGACCATAGCGTGAGGATGCTTTCTATTCCACGGGACACTCAAGTAGAAATTCCGAGTGTGGGAATTGACAAGATCAACGACGCTAATGTTAAGGGCGGACCTGGCTTAGCTGCAAGGATTGTCAGTCGTACCTTGAACGATGTGTCGATTGATAGGTATCTGCGCATCACAACCGATGCTTTCCGAGAACTGGTAGATCTCGTAGGCGGTGTTGAGGTTTTTGTACCCTACCCCATGGAATATGTAGACGTTACTCAGAATTTGGAAATTAACCTAGATCAAGGGTGGCAAACTTTAAATGGAGACCAGGCAGAACAATTTGCCCGTTTCCGCAATTATGAAGGCGGTGATATCGCTCGCATACAACGGCAACAAATACTCCTCAAAGCAATACAAAAGCGTTTGTTTAGTCCTACCGTCCTGCCTCGTTTGCCAAAACTGGTGCAGATTATGCAACAGTATATTGACACTAATCTTAGCTGGTCAGAAATCCTAGCACTTGTCGGCTTTGGTCTAGAACTCAAATCAGACGATTTCAAAATGGTACTCTTGCCAGGTCGTTTTAGCACTCCGGATGAATACGCCGCTAGCTATTGGATTATGGACACAGCGGCACGAGATCGGGTGATGCGCGAATATTTTGATCAAAAACCGGAGTGGGAAGTAACAGAACGTCGTCCTTCGCCCCATAACTTACGGATTGCGATTCAAAATGCTACGGATGATCCGCAACTTAGTCGGCGCGTTGTCCGATATCTGGCTAAAAAAGAGTTTTATAATGTTTACCTGGTTCAAGATTGGCCTGATCATCAGCGTCAGACTCAGATTATTGTCCAGCAAGGTGACCTAGAAGCAGCGATCACGCTCAAAAAAATCTTGGGACTTGGCAAGGTTGAAGCCTCTTCTACTGGCATCATTGGTTCAGAACTGACGATTCGAGTAGGGGAAGATTGGCTAGATCAACAGGCACAAGGGTTGGAGGTTAGGGATTGAAGGTGGCAGATTGCCGGTTGAATTCACACTTCGTCCTTCACCTTTTACACTTTAAGCATTCTGGATGTGACTCCTAAGGGTTTCTAAGGTGGGGTGTTTGAAGATGCAAATTTTGAATTCAAAAGTAATAAAAACAGGTCTACTACGTTTAGTAGAACTAATTTTAGTTCTCAGCTTGGCTTTTCTTTGGGTTATCTTAAGTGCCACTCCTGCCTATGCCCAGGACAAGACGGTTAACTATAGCAACACCGATTTAACCAATCGTGATTTCTCTAACGCCGATTTGGTGGGCGCTGTTTTTGCAGCAGCGGAAATGCGAGGCACTAACTTTCAAAGATCTAACCTGAGCAATACTATTTTTACTAAGGGAGTGCTGTTGGAGGCAAATTTAGAAGGCGCTAATCTTTCCCGTACCTTAATGGATAGGGTAACTCTAGACAGTGCTAATCTGACTAACGCTGTCTTCAAAGAGGCGATTATGACGCGCACTCGCTTTTACGACACCGATATCACTGGCGCTGATTTTACCGACGCAATCATTGATCCCTATCAGGTATCACTGATGTGTCAGCGCGCTAGTGGCGTTAATCCTGTGACTGGTGTTTCAACTAGGAATAGTTTAGGCTGCCGCTAGGCTTGTGCTGGTCAACTGGGTTAAGGGTTCCCAATTAATCACTTCCTGTAGCAATGCTTGGTAGCCAGCGACATTGGGATGGAGTCCATCTTGACAAAGGTGTTTGGCTAGCCAATCATTGCCACGAGATTGCCAAATATCAAAAATATCGAGGTAAGGAATCTGACGCTTTAGACAGGCAAGACGTGTGGCTTCTTTATAGTGGTACTGGTCGGCGTGATTGTAATGTAGACAATCTAAGAAGGGCATCTTAGCTTCATCTACAGGCACCATGCCGACGAAGAATACCGGACAAAGTTGCTGTCCCTGATCTAGTAGAGAGGCAAGTTCTTCCTGGAAATTGTCAAAATCTGTAAAATTGCGTCCATCGGAACGTCTGATACGGGGTGAATCGTTGACGCCAACTGAAAGGATAATTGCATCAGGTACTTGGTTTTTTAATTCACCCCGGCTGCGGAATTCCCGCTCTAAACGCTCTTGTACCTGCTTAACCCTGTCACCTCGAACGCCAAGATTATAGACAACATGACCAGGACTATCTGGCAACATCCACTGGCGTCGTAGTCGCTCTACCCAGCCACCTCCTTCTGGGTCACCAAACCCATAGATGATACTATCTCCCAGGACAATCAATTTTAGGGGCTGTGGAGGTATTTGACATAACGACCGAAAGCTAGGAGTTACAAGTGTTTGCATAGACAAAAGTACTGAGCGCGTTAGTTGTTAACAACTCGATACATTTACAGTAATTCACATAATGTTACGCTATCACACGCACTTGAAGATAGTTAAGCAGCAAAAAGAAGATACTATATCTCCAGCAAAGCTGATATTAAAAGGATCCTCAAGTCTTTTGCCCTTAATTCACCTCAGCTTTATCGTAAATTGCCCCCTGTTTTATATTTGTTACCGATGAATCTGAAATATAATTAGATTGGTATTAAATACTTTGCCCAGAAAAATTTCTAACCAAGACTTATGCTGCACAAGCGTTACCACTTTGATTCGAGCCAGATCATACAACGTGCCGAGGAGCTAGTGAGTGCAGCTTCCAATCGTTACAAAATTACAGTGCAAGTGGCAAATCGCGCTAAGCGACGCCGCTACGAAGATTTTGATAATATTGATGACCCGATGGTCAAGCCAGTACTGCGGGCAATTATTGAGATGTCCGATGAACTGACACAGCCGGAAATTATTGGAGATTAGACCAAGGCACAGGAAAATGGCGATCGCATCTCAGATAATTAAAGCGATAAGCCAGGGTAGGGTGGCGAGAGTAGCACTGCACTGTTCTCTCACCACCCTAGCTGGTATCTGCCTATTTCTATTCTCAGCAGAAAATAGACCTTCAGGTGCCTGGAAGTTGATTCCCTTGCAGCCAGCGGCAGCACAGTTCCCCAGGCCACAGGATGTAGGAGAAAAAGTCTACGAGAGCTTGCCGAACTTGCCGCTAGAAAACCAGTACGTCAACAAAGAGACGGGAGAAGTCGAGTCAGGCAATACCCTCATAGACCGCCTAGTCGAGTATCATCTGTACGTGAAAAACCGTCCTCCAAATTACCGTCTTGACTGGAAGTTAACCATAGCCGACTATCTAGGTGCTTACGAGTACCTAGTATCATCCAGCTATCCTGGGAATAACACCTTACAAGAAAACCCCATGGAGGGAGATCGCGCGGCAATTGAAAATCTAACTCGTTCTGAACGAAACGCTTTGATAGACATACTGGTAAGTATTTTTAATCCCAATCGTCCGGAAGCAACAACATCAACACCAAAAACATCACCAACACCACCAGCCAATAACTCTCGGCCTAGACTAAAGCTACCGGAACCAGGAGACGCACAGTTACTTTTGCCTTAATGGAACGTCTGATTAAAAGTGGTCAAGGTTGGCGTCTCGGCTGGGATCCTCAAGCTTCGGAATATCAAGGTTTAGTTGGTGCAGATGACTGGGCAATTGAACTAACTCAAGACGAGTTAGACGACTTTTGCCGATTGTTGGGACAGCTAGCCCAGACAATGAGCGAAATGGCCGATGAGTTGATGGATCAAGAGAAAATTACCTGTGAAGCGGAAAGCGGCTTGCTGTGGATGGAAGTAGAGGGTTATGCTAATGTTTATAGTCTGCGTTTTATTTTGAGTACTGGGCGCTGCTGTGAGGGTGGTTGGCCAGCCAAAGTAGTTCCAGATTTACTTCGAGGGGCTAATTCCCTAAAAGTATTTTAGATGGGTGTTTCAATTGCCGATATTGTGTTAATCTAGTACAGGTTCACCGGGGCGTAGCGCAGCTTGGTAGCGCACTACTTTGGGGTAGTAGGGGTCGTGGGTTCAAATCCCGCCGCTCCGATTAGTAAAAAAATAGCCAGAAACCCTTGCTGGCATAATTTTAGACCTAATACTTCTAAGCAAGAAGTATTAGGTTTTTGCATAAAATTTGCTTATTCCCTTGCAAACTCATGGGGTCAGTGTGATATAGAAAACATGACGCTGGCTCAGCTAATTGCTATATTGCGATCGGCTAACTTGTCTTATTATATCGATGACAAAGCTTCCCTCCAGTCGCCCTCTCTTCATTGCGGCTGTGTTTCTTGTGACCGTAGCCCTTATTTTGCTCATTGCCCAACTTACCAGGCAACCAACCATGACATCTGCACCCCAGCTACTAACTGACCCATTTTTACAACTGCCGACCGAGACTTCAGTGCGAGTGGTTTGGTTTACAGAATTTCCTGGTTCTCGTCACCTTGTTGCTTACGGACAGGAACTCAACAGCAAAGCTACTGCTACCACAACAAAACTCAGCCGTACTCGCGAAGACCAAAAATCCCAAGTAGGAAACCAAACAGAAGAAGGTCAAGTTTACCAGGAACCCATAATGCGGGATATCTGGCGTCACGAAGCCGAAGTAACCGGGCTAACTCCTGGTCAACGGATTCCTTATCAGGTCACGAGTGTACTTGAAGATGGGCAGCAAATAAGCAGCCAACAGTTTACCTTGGCCCCAACACCCCAACCTGAGACGCCCTCAACAATTCTCCTCACCTCTGACCATCAATTGATGCCGATGACAGCAGCCAATCTTCAGAAGGTAAGAGAAACCATCGGTCAAGTTGATGCTGTTTTCCTGGCTGGTGATTTGGTAAATATTCCTGACCGCGCCTCCGAATGGTTTGATGATCATCGGGGAGGTGCCTTTTTTCCCAGTCTTCAGGGTCGTGCCAATTACGAACTAGAAAGAGAAGGCATCAAGGTCACCTATACTGGCGGTGAGTTGATTCAACATGCCCCACTGTTTACGGCAACAGGCAACCATGAAGTAATGGGGCGTTTTGACATGGTTAGTGGCTTGAATGACCAATTCGGTGACCCCTATCCTCGTGGGGCGGCCCAAGAGATTTATCAAAAAAATGCCCAGGGGTTAAACCCCAAGAATAATCCACAAATTAGGGAAGCTTGGTTGAAAAACAACTCCTTTAATACCGACACTTATCAAGAAATTTTTGCTTTACCCCAGAGTGGTTCCGGTGAAAATAATTATTACGCCGTGACTTTTGGGGATATTCGCTTGGTAGTGTTATACGTGACAAATATTTGGAGGACACCCAGCCTTAAAGCTGATGCCAAGGGGAGATATCGCGAAGCGGACGAAGATCTAAATAATCCGGATAATTGGGGATATGGACAGCATATTTTTGAGCCAATAGCCAAGGGTAGCAAGCAGTATCAATGGCTAGAGGCAGAACTCAATAGCCCGGAATTCCAAGAGACGAAGTATAAAATCGTCATGTTCCATCATCCGCCTCATTCCTTAGGTGACAATATTGTCCCAGCTTATACTGACCCAGTGCAGCTAATTGAACGCCAGGAAAGTGGGGAAATTGCAGCAGTGCGCTATGAGTATCCTCAAGAAGCTGATTACATTATTCGCGATGTCATGCCCCTATTAGAGGCTGCGAATGTGCAACTGGTGTTTTATGGTCACTCTCATCTGTGGAACCGCTTTGTTAGTCCTAGTGGGATGCATTTTCTAGAAACTTCCAATGTCGGTAATACTTATGGCGCTTATCTTGGGGACAAGAAGCGTCCTGTGCCAACCGGCTATCAATCAAAATACGCTGCTACAGAAGATCCTAACGGACTAACCTCAGTAGTGCCGACACTGGCACCACTGCTGGGAGAAGATAATCAACCATTGCCTTATATAGCAAGTAATGACATTACAGTCTTCAGTATCTTAGACACTGATACTGGAATAATCAGTAGCTATCGCTTTGACACACTCAAGCCGGAATCCGAGGTAGTTAAATTTGATGAATTCAGGCTTACTCAACTTAGTAAGTCTAGCGACAATTCCTAATTGAATACCTGTCGTTTTTTATCTTAAGTTAGGGTAATTTACTGGGTGGGATAGAGTTGGTGGCAAAAGTCAGTAGTCAGACAATACGACTGTGTTTAATTCAATAAAAAACACTATAAACCAGCACCATTGCCAATGATACGCCGTTTGGTGAGCAACTATCCAATAAGTAGCTATCGAGCAGTAATTTTCTTCACTTTGGGTGTAATCATTCCCCTAGGTTTTGCCAGTAAATTTTATCAAGGAGCTTGGGATTGGTGGGTCAGAGACTATGCTGGTGACATCCTCTATGAGATATTTTGGATTTTGCTAATTGCCTCAATTTTGCCTAAATCTTCCCCTTTTTGCATAGCGTGTGGGGTTTTTAGTGCAACATCATTAATTGAGTTTTTCCAACTGTGGCAACCTCCGTTTTTAATAGAAATTAGGTCAACTTTTTGGTGGCATATGTTGCTAGGCAGTACCTTTGTTTGGTGGGATTTTCCCCACTATTTTTTGGGATGTGTTGCTGCCTGGATAGGGTTAAGATTGGTGAGAAGCAATCTTTTTTTTACCAAATCTCCTTAAACTCAGGCACTCAGCAATTTGCCCCCATTGCTAATGCCACACTGCCTTAGTCTGAGTCATTTTCTCTCTCCTGCTTGTTAATGAGTTTCACGAGGGATAGGAGCAAGTCGCTACGAGCAAATTGAAATTAAACGGTTTATTGTTCCGAGTAGCTCGTCTCGTTTGAAAGGCTTCGTCAGGTATTCGCTAGCTCCTAACTCTTTACCTTTGGCAACCTCAGATTGAGAACTTCTGGCGGTTAGAAAGATAAAAGGGATATTTGCCTTAAATTTCTGCAAGAATCCCAACACTTGGTAGCCGTCAAACCCTGGCATTGAAATATCGCAGATAATTAGATCTGGTCTAAAGGATAGAGCAAAGTTAGCACCACTGCTACCGTTGTCAGCACTCATTACTGTGTACTTTTCCGATGCCAATATTTCCTCAATGTTGAGCCTGATTAGCGGCTCATCTTCGATAATTAGAATTTTTGCCATGCTAAGACAACTTAGTAGAACTTAAGAAGCGAACTCTTGCCAGTATTTAACGGCAATAATTCACTAACTCAATTTTGCGTCTTTTCTCAAGGTAGTGTCATGCTTGTTACTACGCAAGTGACAGATAGTTTGGTGATAACACTCAATTATCTCTCCGTGATCACACTCAACCACTTTAATCTGATCTGCTGATTATTGGGTTAAGGTTTTCCTCAGGATCAGCCTTCTTCAAAGAAAAAAACACATTTACCCACAATGGTTCAACCATAATAGTTGTACAAAGTTTTTCTTGGCAGTTGCCTCCCTATAGGAAATTGTAACTCTTGCTGCTGGTAGTTCAGTCTTGGCGTCGGTGAGCCAGAGTATCTTCCTCTGCTCCGAAGTTAGATCTTTGATCTTTTAGCGCGACTTGGTATGATTTGCCAAATCACTTGAATTGAGGAAAATTCTAGCTGGAATCAGCAAAGAGTTTAACACTTGGATTCTCGTTATGATTATGCCAAAGTGACTCAAAGCAAGGATCCGTTAGCTCCACTCAGGACAGGTTTTGGATTTTTGATTTTGGATTATACTCAAGGGAAAATCCAGAAATTTATCCAAAGTTATCCCTCTTTTGAAGGTAAGGAGTGGGATTAGGGGCGATTCCTTTTAAGAAAATTTATCCCTTGAATTACAAGCTTATCCCGGCAAGACGATCATGAAAAAAATACCTTTATTTATCTTGAGCCTGCTATTAGTAACTGCCTGCACCAAAGAAAGGCAAAATACAGTAAGCAGGCAGATTCAAAACTGGACAGGCACTGATGGAGTATTGGATGTATATGCTGGAGACAAGCTGGTTAATCGTTTTATCCAAATCGACAAACTCTCAACAGCCCATGGAACGATCAGCGCTCAAGAAGTACGCCCCTATCGTTTTGGTTATGGATACTTAGATAAAAATCAAAACTTCCAGGTAGATGAGGGAGAGAAAAAAGTCTATTTCGAGTTTAGTGATTACTCAACTAACTATATTTTTTACGGAAGCCCTAATTAAACTTTCTCTCATTCCCTCAAGGTTAACTGATACTAGTTAACTAACAACTGGAATAAATCCTGCTACTGCGAATCAAGATGAATTTTTTCGACAAATTGAATAATGCGATCGCCAAAAATCAGAGCCTATTGGTTGTGGGACTGGATCCAAATCCCGAAATGATACCCAGTCGTTACTCTAAGCAGGAGGACAATCTAGGTAGTATTGATGTCTTATGGGACTGGCTGCAATTTATTATTAGCGAAACAGCAGAATTAGTCTGCGCTTATCGACCGACTTTTGGTTTTTACCAAGCTTTAGGAATTCCGGGATTAGAACTGCTGCAAAAAACGGTAACAGCTATCCCTGACCATATCCCGATTATTCTAGATGCTAAACATAGTGACCTCAATAGCAGCACTGCCTTTGCCCGAACCGTTTTTCAGGAGTGGCGAGTGGATGCAATTACCCTGACTCCCTATATCGGGCAAGATCAAGTAGCACCCTTTTTGGTTTACCCCGATCAGGCAGTATTTGTACTTTGTTGTAGTTCCAATCCTGCGGCGGCTGCTTTACAACAGTATCCTACACCGGAATTTCCTCTTTATTTGCAGGTAGTCAAGGAAGCAAAGAACTGGGGAATTCCCGAACAATTGGCACTGGAAGTAGGTACTAACGACGCCAATATTCTGGCACGAATCCGCGCTATTGCTCCGGAAAGACTAATTTTAGCTCGCAGTATTTGGGCAGAGGGAGGCGCTGACTTGCAGCAAATACTCACCGCTGGTTTAAATAGCGACGGAGAGGGTTTGCTCATCCCTGTTCCCCTAGATATGTTGCTCGATGAGCAACCATCTGTAGCCATTAAACCTCTGCGGGAGTCAATTAATCAGACTAGAAGTCAGATTTTACGAAAAAATGCCGCCTGTGAGTTGTGGATGCCCGATGTTTGTTTACTTGAGCCGCATCCTCAGCAGGATTTGATTTTGCAACTTTATGACATTGGCTGTATTCTGTTTGGCAATTTCGTTCAGGCATCAGGGACAACATTTCCTTACTACATCGACCTACGCAAAATTATCTCCCAACCTCAAATTTTCCACCAAATGCTCAGTGCTTACGCAGATATACTGAAAAAACTGAACTTTGATCGCATTGCTGGCATTCCCTACGGTTCCTTACCAACTGCAACTGGGCTATCGTTGCGCCTGCATCACCCAATGATTTATCCTCGAAAGGAGGTTAAAGCTCACGGTACTAGGCGGCTGATTGAAGGGAATTTCGAGCCGGGAGAAACGGTTGTCATCGTAGATGACATTTTGATTAGTGGCACCAGCGCCATGGAAGGAGCCCAAAAGCTCCAGTCGGCGGGATTACAGGTCAATGATATTGTGGTCTTTATGGATCATGAACAAGGAGTCAAAGACAGACTCAAAGCCAATGGTTATCAAGCTCATTCGGTGTTAACGATTTCTGAAATTACCGAAACACTTTATCAAGCAGGGCGAATTAGCAATGAGCAATTGCAGGCTTTCGCCCAAACCCATGAACAATAAACCCATCTTGAAAATAAGAGCCAGGAGACTCCAAATCTCCTCATCTCCCTTGTCCCCCTTGTCCTTTATTTATCCATTCAACCCTGATTGTGCAGCGCTATTTTCTGGGCTGTCCTCAAAATTTGCCCAGCCAGAATAGCTGCTCCAAAACCGTTATCAATATTTACCACTGCCACACCAGCCGCGCAAGAATTGAGCATCGTCAATAAAGGAGCAACACCGCCAAAACTAGCACCGTAACCCACACTAGTGGGAACTCCAATCACTGGACAATCTGCCAAACCCGCAACTACGCTAGGTAATGCTCCTTCCATACCAGCAACAACAATCAGCACATCCGCCTCGGCAATTACCTGCCAATTACTCAACAAGCGGTGAATTCCAGCCACACCAACATCGCAGAGGCGCTGCACCTCAAAACCACACAATTCAGCAGTAATGGCAGCTTCCTCAGCCACTGGCAAATCCGAGGTTCCGGCAGATATGAGACCGATAATTCCTGAATGTTTGGTGATTGCTTCACCAGCAAGAGCACAGATCCGAGCAGTTTGGTAGTATTCTAGCCCAGGAACTTTAGCTTTGAGTCGGGCAAAAATTTCTGGTTCAATCCGCGTCGCCATGACGATAGGACTACGCAGCCGCATTGCTGCCATAATTTCAGCAATTTGGTCAGGTGTCTTCCCTAGCCCCCAAATTACTTCGGGAAAGCCAGTTCTCAGAGTGCGATGATGGTCAATTTTGGCAAAATCACCCACTGACTCAAAGGTAAAGTGTTTTAGTTCGTTCAGGGCAACAGTTGGACTTACCTTACCAGCAGCAACAGCTTCGAGTAAGGATTGTAGGGCTTTTGGTTGAGTCACAGTGAAATGCTTGAATTTTAATAGGGTAGGCTGGGCTTACCATTAGATTTTAGTGGAGGGCTAATTTTCTGCTAATGTCAGTTCATGTAAATTCCAGAAACCTCCCCCCAAAGCAGAGAATTTGACATTGGCAAGGCGATCGCGCGTGGCTTGCAAAGTAAGCCGATTCACCAGAAAAAAGACTGGCAATTCTTCGGCAACAATTTGCTGAAATCTTCCATAAATCTCCTGGCGCTTGCTTTCGTCAAACTCCCTAACTCCGGCTTCAAAAAGACGGTCAATTTCCTGCTCCCAGTCAGACACTACCCAACCCTTGAGGGGAGGTTTTCCGGGCCGAGAGCCTTTGTTGAACTGATGGAACGAGCCTTGACTGTGCCAGAAAACCGATAAAATGTGAGGCTCAACTCCTCCTCCCTCAAAGGCACCCAGATAACAATCCCAATCTCTAGTTGATAGCAGCTTTTTAAGTACAGAATTGAAACTAAGCAACTGCAAATCTGCTTGCATGCCAATTTTGCTGAGATCTTGCTTAATCTGAACTGCTGCGTCTACCCGAGATTTATCCTCTGATTTCACCAAAATAGTAAATTGGACGTGGTTACCATCCCAGTCCAGGAGCTGTCCTTGGGGGTTATATTGGAAACCAGCGTCTAGCAGTAGTTGCCTAGCCTGCTGTGGGTTGTAGTTGTAGACTTTTAACCCAGCTTTTGGAGATAAGTGGTAAGGGCTGTGGGTACTAATAGCAGCATGTTGTACTTCACCGAGTCCCTGATAAATATTGTTATTCATCCTCTCCCGGTTAATTGCAGAAGCGACTGCCTGCCGAAAAGCCAAGGTGTTAAACCAGCGAGATTTAATTGGATCTACAAAGGGTTGCCCTTGCTCATTGCTGGCTTGATTGAGATTGAAACCGACAAAACTCACCCCATCACTAGCACCCCCGTTGTAAATGGTATATTTTCCTCGTTTTTCCTCTTGCTTGAGTAAACCAAAAGCCTCAGACTTTACTGGTAAACTATCGAGATCGCCAGAGCGAAATCTGAGTAACTGAGTATCAGTTGATTCAATAATTTGCCAGACAATACGCTCAATATAAGGCTGAGTATTCCCTTGAGTATCTTTGCGCCAGTAGTAGGGATTGCGTTGGAAAACCACTCGCTGATTAGGAGTGTAGCTTTCCATGATGTAGGAACCATTGCCAATAATTTTTGTCGGTTCTGTATCGGTTCCCCAAGTTGAGAGGAACTTGAGATTACCTTGATTGTCAGTGGCTTGCAAAGATTTCTGCAAAGCATGAGCTGGCAAAATTGGTAGTATTCCCACGTATCTCAAAAAAGGAGCAAAGGGTTCCGGTGCCCTAAACATAACCCGCCGAGAATCCAGTTTCTTGACTAAGGGAAAAGCACCACTAGGACCAATGCGCAGCAAACCTTGCACCACAGAAGGAATCTTTTGGTTGAAGTAAATGTCTTGAAAGCTAAAGACAACATCGTCAGCAGTTAGTGGTTGACCATCTGACCACTTAAGAGCTTCCCGCAGGGTAAAGGTAATCTGCTGCTGATCTTCAGAAATTTCCCAAGACTGCGCTAATTCTGGCTCCAATTGAGCACTAAGACCGTTTTCACTAAGCAGTCCCTCATAGATAAAAGGAAAAATACTGTAGGGAGAGCGATTTAAGGCGTAGTTAAAGGTTGTAGGCTCACTAGGAGTGACCAAAACTAATGGCGATACCTGATCTCCAGTCTTGAGCAGGCTTAAGTTGCAACCAGAAAGAGCCAATAAGCAAGACAACACTAGAGCGATTACTAGAGGTGGTGGTCGAAATAAGCCAAGCACAAGCAGCACCCAAACCAACAACAAGACAGTAGTAATTATTTCAATCTAATTATCTACAACTTTGAGCTCGTAAATGTTCCAGACAACACCTCCGAGGGAAGAGTATTTTACCTCGTGTACGCGATCGCGTACTGCGGACAGGGAAAGTGCATTTACCAGGTGAATATAAGGCAAATATTCTTGGGCAATGCGTTGTGTCTGTTCATAAATTGCCTTACGCTTGGCTTCATCGACCTCTCTTGCTCCTTCAATATAGAGACGACCAATTTCTGCCTCCCAATCGTAAACTTCTCTACCCTGAATCGGCGGTTGTCCCGGTAGTGGTTTCTGATTAAAGGTGTGCAAACCGCCATCAGGTGACCAAGCATTTGCCCCATCATTTGGTTCCACGCCACTAATAAAGCCCAACAAATGACAGTCCCACTCCAAAGTATTGGCGAGTTTATCTACCAGCGTATTAAAGGCAATAGGAGTGAAATCAACTTGCATGCCAATTTTACTCAAATCTTGCTTAATTTGCGCTCCCATAGAGACGCGAGTTTTATTTTCCGCGTTGGTAAACAAGGTAAAGCGTACTCGATTGCCCTCAGCATCAAGTAACTGTCCATTTTTGTCGTAGGTAAATCCTGCCTCCATTAGTAATTTTCGGGAGCGTTCAGGATTATATTCGTAAACTTTGAGTCCTTCCTCAGGAGAAATATAATAAGGACTCTGTACAGAAATGGGCGAGTTTTGCAATTCTCCCAGACCTTGCAGAGAATTATTAATCAATCTTTGGCGATCAATTCCATAGGCAACAGCCTGTCTAAACTTTACTGAATTAAACCAACGGGACTTAATCGGATCAACTAGGGGACGTCCGTTTCTACTACCCTTATTAAGATTAAACGAGATAAAATTTACACCCGGTCTTGGCCCTGAAGTATAAATACTAAAATTCCCCCGTTTTTCTTCTCGCTTGAGTAGTCCAAAATGCTCTGGAGGCATGCGTCCCCAACCATCAGTGAGATCTAAACCTCCAGAGCGAAACTGAATTACGGCCGTATCAGTTGATTCAATAATTTGCCAGACAATTCGCTCAATATAAGGCAAAGAATTCCCTTGCTCATCTTTGCGCCAGTAGTGGGGGTTACGCTCTAAAATTATCCGTTGACTAGGAGTGTAACTAACAATGCGGTAAGCACCATTAACCACAACTTTTTCTGGTGCAGTATCCGTTCCCCAAGTAGAGAGAAACTGAGGTTTACCATCAGTACCTTTAGTAATAATTGATTCTTGAAGAATATGCTCTGGCAAAATAGCAATGCCAAATGGGGGACCAGCTATAGAACGTAAAAATGGAGCAAAAGGTTCTGGCAGAATAAATTCAACGCGACGCTGATCAAGTTTGCGAATTTTAGGGAAAATACCATCTGCACCAATTTTGATTGAGTCTTTTGAATCTGTGGGGATTTCCGGATTAAAGACGATCTTCTCAAAAGTAAAGACTACATCATCAGCCGTCAAAGGTTTGCCATCTGACCACTTTAAACCCTCCCGTAGAGTAAACACAAAACGTTGCTTATTATCAAAGCTTTCCCAAGATTGAGCTAAACCTGGCTGAATGGCTGCGGTAAGATCATTAGTTGCAGTTAAGCCTTCAAAGGCAAAGCGAAAAACATTAGGGAACTCTTGATTAAAAGCATAGTTAAAAGTTTTTGGATCACCAAGGTTATGTAACACTAACTGAGATACTTCAGCCGCCTCTGTTTTAAAAGCATGAGGATTACAACCTCCCAGTAATACTGCAGAACCTAGCAAAAAAGTGGCTATTAGCAAGACAGAAAGTGAATGATGCAGGGAATAGTAAAAAGTACGGTCAGTAAACTTGTTGTATACATCAATAACCATCTCTGTTAGCCCACCACAAACTACTGACACCTCTAGATCTGTGTACATCTGTGGTTTTTGATTCATCAGGTTATCTAACTAAAGATAAACTCAATAATCAGCTAACTATTTATCTTCCACAACTTTGATTTCATAGATATTCCACAGAGTGCCACCAAGAGAAGTATATTGCACACCTTGTAAGCGATCGCGTACAGCCGCCAAATTTAAAGGACTGACTAAGTGGATAAAAGGCAAATACTCTTGGGCAAGTCGCTGTGTCTGGTCATAAATTGCCTTACGCTTAGCCATGTCTAATTCCTGTGCCCCTTGGACAAAAAGACTGGCTATTTCCCGTTCCCAATCGGCAAATTTCTGATCAATTATGGGCGGTTGTCCTGGTTGAGGTTGCTGATTGAAATTATGCAATCCCCCATCCAGAGACCAAATCGTTGCGCCACCGTGGGGATCATAACCCCCTCCGCCAATTGCCCCCAAATAAGCATCCCAATCAAGGGTGTTGCTCAGTTTGTCTACAAGTGTACCGAAGTTAATTGGCAGAAAATCTGCTTGGATGCCAATTTTACTTAAGTCTCGCTTAATTTGGGTGCCAATAGACTCAATCCGCCTACCACCAGAATTAGTCAGTAAGGTAAAGCGCACCCGATTGCCGTCGGCGTCCAGCAGTTGACCGGTGCTATTGTATTTAAACCCCGCCCCTAATAGTAATTCTTTAGCTTTTTCTGGGTTATAGTCGTAGACTTTTAGACCTTCTTGAGGAGAGAGATAGTAAGGACTAGTCTCAGGAATCATCGAATTTTGCGGTTCCCCCAGACCTTGAAGGATATTATTAATGATCGTTGGCCGATCAATGGCATGACTAACCGCCTGTCTAAAGGCAACTGTATTAAACCATCGAGACTTGATCGGATCTACCAGTGGTTGACCATTAGGACGGCGAGCTTGATTGAGATTAAAGCACATAAACAGTCTGGTAGTATCCGGGCCGCCCTCATAGATGGTAAAGTTACCGCGATTTTCCTCTCTTTTCAGCAGAGAAAAAGTTGCCGCCGAGATTTCTAGAACATCTGGCCCTCCCGAACGAAACTGCAATAATGCTGTATCAGTATTCTCAACAATTTCCCAAATAACACGATCAATGTAGGGCATCGGGTTACCTTGGGTATCTTTGCGCCAGTAGTAGGGATTACGCCGGAATACCACCCGTTGACTGGTGGTGTAACTCTCCATCATGTAAGGGCCATTGCCGATAATTTGGGCAGGATCAGTATCTGTTCCCCAAGTCGAGAGAAACTGGATTTTTCCTTGGGCGTCTTTGGTGGTTACTGATTTTCTCAGGGCATGGGCGGGCAAAATTGCTGCCCCCCCGCCGTAAAGTAGTAAGGGGGCAAATGGCTCTGGTGAAGAAATTTCTACCCGCCGTTGATCCAATTGGCGTACAGTAGGCAAAGCACCACTTTCCCCCACCCGCAAAACATCCCTGGTAGAAGCGGGAATTTCTGGGTTGAGGTAGACTTCATTGAAGGTAAAAATTACATCTTCTGCCGTTAGTGGTTGACCATCAGACCACTTCAAGCCTTCTCGCAGAGTAAAGACAATTCGCTTTTTGTCTTCAGAAACCTCCCACTTCTCGGCTAAGGCTGGTTCTAGTTCCCCAGTGACACCATTAACACCAATTAACCCCTCGTAAATGTAACCAAAAACATTAGGTGACTCTTGGCTGAGAGCATAGTTAAAGGTTTTAGGATCAGCACCTTCTGTAACAACCAATTGCGGTACTTGAGTAGCCTGGGTGTCAAACTGAGAGATAAACTGAACTGGACTACAGGCTGCCAAGGAAATTGCCAAACTCAATGCCAAAACAATGACAAGACAACGGCGAAGAAAATTCATGGCGAACATAGTTCAAAGCAGAGTTGTCTGTTGTTAGCATTTTCAAGACAACAACAGTTGTACTACCGTTTTTGCACCTGGAGTTCATAAATATTCCAGTTGGTTCCACCCAAAGCCGAGTATTGCACACCCTCAACGCGATCGCGTACTGCTGCTAGTGATAAAGTATTAACCAAATAAATTAGCGGTAAATACTCTTGGGTGAGGATTTGGGTTTTACCATAAATTGCTTTCCGTTTTGCCTCATCCAACTCCTGTGCGGCCTGGATATACAATTGACCCAATTCTGCTTCCCAGTCAGCAACCTCTCTACCTTGGAGGGGGGGTTGTCCCGCTTGGGGTTGTTGATTGAACAGGTGGGAGTTACCATCTGGTAACCAAAGATTAGCCCCAGTATTTGGTTCAATACCCGCTGTAAACCCTAGCATTGCACAATCCCATTCCAGGGTATTACTTAGTTTATCTACAAGCGTACTAAAGGCAATTGGCTGGAAATCAACTTGAATGCCAATTTCACTTAAATCTCGCTTAATTTGAGAACCAATCGCATCACCCGTTTGACTACCAGCCCCAGCTAGCAAGGTGAAACGTACCCGGTTTCCTTGGGCATCTTCTAGCTGGTTTTGACTGTTGTACTTGAATCCTGCGCCTAAGAGTAGTTCCTTAGCTTGCTCTAGATTATACTCATAGGTCTTTAAACCCTCTGCTGGAGAAAGGTAGTAAGGACTTTGTACGGGAATTGGTGAATCTTGCGACTCTCCTAGACCCCGATAGATGTTGTTAATCATCGTTGGGCGGTCAATGGCGTAGGAAACTGCCTGCCTAAAAGCAACCGTATTGAACCAACTAGCCTTAACTGGATCAACTACAGGCTTCCCGTTCCGACTCCCTTGATTGAGATTAAACATAATAAATCTCCGGCCGGTATCGGGACCACCTTCATAGATAGTAAAATTACTCCGCTTCTCCTCTCGTTTGAGTAGACCAAAAGAGGCGGCACTAATTTCTAGAGTATCGAGTCCCCCAGAGCGAAATTGTAACAATGCTGTGTCAGTGTTTTCGACAATTTCCCAAACTACTCGATCAATATAGGGTTGAGGATTGCCTTGAGAGTCTTTGCGCCAGTAGTAAGGATTGCGCTGAAAGACAACACGCTCGTTAGTTTGATAACTTTCTACAGTATAGGGGCCGTTCCAGACTACTTCTTTGGGGTCAGTGTCTGTTCCCCATTTGGAGAGAAATTGGGGATTACCTTGGGAGTCTTTGGTTTTTACCGATGCTTCTAAGGCATGTTTAGGCAAAATCGGCTGTCCGCCGCCAATACGCAAAAAGGGAGCAAAGGGTTCTGGTACAGTAATTTCTACTCGGCGCTGATCAATTTTACGCACACTAGGCAAGGCTCGACTTTCGCCAATGCGCAAAATGTCTCTAGTGCCTGTGGGAATTGCTTCGTTGAAGTAAATATTGTTGTAGGTAAAAATGACGTCATCCGCCGTCAGAGGTTCGCCATCTGACCACTTCAAGCCCTCTCGGAGGGTAAAAATAATCTGCTTTTTGTCCTCGGAAATCTCCCAACTCTCAGCTAGGGCTGGTTCTACTTCCCCAGTCAAGCCATTGGTAGTAATCATGCCGTCATAGGTGAGGCTAAAAACGCTGGGTAGAGAATCGCTGATGGCGTAGTTGAAGGTTTTGATATCGCCGACAATGTGCTGCACCAGTTGGGGTACTTGGGCTGCTTCGCTTTCAAATTGAGAGAGACTACAACCACTAAAAGCGATCGCACTAATCGTAGCTAGTAAAACTCTCAGCCAACGACGCCCAGTCACCCTAAACCTAGAGGATTTCATAGAAAATACTAATTTCTAGTCAACAAATATGATTTATTGACTCATCCTATCCAAGATTACCTAATCTTAGGGGGTAGAGGGTTAATGCTGACCTTAATCCATTAAACTCAGTAGACCAACCCGCCTTCTTCTCAAATTCTTAGATTGCCAAGACCGAGAAAAAGTCGTTCAATGTTAATCGTTATTCTCTTAAGAAAATTATGACCCCCCTGCAAATTATCTTTATAATCGGATTAGCTATTGTTTTGTTCAAGTTTGTTGCCTCAATTTTTGGCTATGGCAATATCCCCGGACTCAATATTTTGGTCACCTTTATTCTCGGAAGCTTTATAGTTTTTGAAATTGTTAAGCTTGTGCAAGTCATGCTTGTTTCTTTTAGCTGACTTGAGTAATCAATCAGCTACAGCATCTTGGTAAAGAGCGATCGCTTGCTTGATGAACCTCTATAGATGAGCTATTTGAGAGTAAGCGATCGCCTCTAGTGTGAATAAATAAAATATTAATTAATTTTTTGTATTGGTGCTGGTACTTTGGGCAGCCTGAGTCAGTTGCTAGTGGTTCGGGTTTTCTCTACAAAAGTTCCAGGATATCCGTACCAGTAATAGATAATTAAGTCGTAATATTAAGTAAGGTAAAGATGTTTATGATAAATCAGAGTCAACACTAATGGTATTATTCGGATTCGGCAAAAAGCACAATCTGCCTAAACTTGAAGAGGCTTTACCCGGAAGAACAGAATTGATGCCGGTACCCTCTCAACACCACGTCAACGGCAATCCCCTCAAGCCACCTTATCCCCAAGGACTAGAGATGGCGCTGTTTGGTATGGGCTGCTTCTGGGGAGCAGAACGCAAATTTTGGCAGCAAGAGGGAGTTTTGAGCACCGCAGTCGGTTATGCTGCTGGGGTAACACCTAACCCGACCTACAAAGAAGTATGCTCAGGCATGACGGGTCATAATGAAGTAGTGCGCGTGGTCTTTGACCCAAAAGTGATTAGCTACGAGAAATTGCTCAAAGTCTTCTGGGAAAGCCACAATCCCACCCAAGGCATGCGTCAAGGCAATGATGCAGGTACTCAGTATCGTTCTGGGATTTATGTCTATTCGGCAGAGCAAAGAAAACTCGCTGAAGCTTCACAGGATGCTTATCAGCAAGCTTTGAAGGCTGCTGGTTATGGAGATATTACTACCGAGATTATAGATGCTCCTGAGTTTTACTACGCAGAGGGCTACCATCAGCAGTACCTTGCCAAAAACCCTGGTGGCTATTGCGGTTTAGGTGGTACAAATGTGGCATGTCCAGTTGGGACAGGAGAAGTGGTTCAGTAGGTGCCAATTAACTTACTGGGGGTTGTCAGTCGTCAGCCGTCAATTGATCAACACTGGTATCATTCCCAGTAAGTCACTTTCGGTGAAGCCAATAGTTTTCATCGGGCTTGGTGGTGCTTTCTGTGAAGTTTTCCCCGAACCTAAGACCCTTCACAATAATATGCCGATTGTTTTTTAATCTAGTGACTTTTCTTGCCTAGGGTTCAAATCCGCTAAAATGACCCTAACCGTGCGATTCTTTCCTCTATTGAGTGATTAAAAGCTTTAGCTGGTTAGTTCAGGGAAGACATGGTCTTTCATTTGGCGATCGATCGCACTACAGTTTGGGAAAACTCCTAATCAACCCTAGAATAGGCGGCAACTACTCCCAATAATTACGGTTGTGCACACTGCTGCATCCCACCGTAGAGGGGTACATTGTCTACAGCAAGTACATAAAACTTTATGCAGGGGTGATCGTCAATTTACCCTGATTATTAAACCGCTAGGAAAGGTGAAACCAGTATGTTTCAACATTTTACAGACAAAGCTGTCAAAGCAATCATGCTCGCCCAAGAGGAAACGCGTCGCCTGGGACATAACCTCGTGGGAACAGAACAAATCCTCTTGGGGTTGATTGGGGAAGGGACGGGGGTGGCAGCTAGTGTATTAAATAACTTAGGCGTTACTTTAGAAGTAGCTCGCATCGAAGTAGAAAAAATTATCGGTAGGGGTTCCGGTGCTGTCCCAGCGGAAATTCCCTTTACACCGAAAGTCAAGCGCATATTTGAGCAATCCTTCAAAGAGGCTAATCAACTAGGACACAACTATGTTGGTACGGAACACTTGTTACTGGCAATTGCCGCTGATAGAGAAGGTGTTGCAGGCAAGATTTTAGAAAATCTTAACATTGACTCGGCGGAAATCCGCAAGCAAGTAATTCGGGCTTTAGGAGAAGTAGCAGCAGCCAGTCCGGCTAGAGGACAAAGAAACTCCTTTCTCAGTGGCATTACCTCTCAGAAAGCTACCTTGAAGGAGTTTGGCAGAAATCTCACTCAACTAGCAGCAGAGGGCAAGCTAGACCCTGTAGTTGGTAGAGTCAAGGAAATTGAGCGTGTTATCCAGATTTTGGGTCGTCGCACCAAGAATAACCCTGTATTGCTGGGAGAACCAGGAGTTGGTAAAACAGCGCTCGCCGAAGGTCTCGCCCAACGTATTGTCAATAAAAGTGTTTCAGATCTTTTAGAAGACAAGCAAGTAATTACTCTTGATTTGGCTTTACTGGTATCAGGTACACGCTTCCGGGGTGAGTTTGAGGAGCGCCTCAAGCAAATTATGGAAGAAGTGCGTGAAGATGGCAATATCATCTTGGTAATTGACGAAGTTCACACTTTAGTTGGCGCGGGTGCAATTGAAGGAGGCATAGACGCCGCTAATATTCTCAAGCCGGCTCTAGCACGGGGCGAATTGCAATGCCTGGGAGCTACTACCCTCGATGAATACCGTAAGCATATCGAGAAAGATGCGGCTTTGGAGCGTCGTTTCCAGCCAGTAATGGTAGGAGAGCCCTCAGTAGAGGAAACGATTGAAATTCTCCACGGTCTGCGTGATGCTTACGAACAGCACCACAAGGTGGAAATTTCTGATGATGCCTTAGAAGCTGCTGCTAAACTATCAGACCGCTACATTTCAGACCGTTTCCTACCAGATAAAGCAATTGACCTAATAGACGAAGCTGGTAGTCGTGTGCATTTAATGAACTATAGCTCGTCTCCTGAGGCAAAAGCCCTGAAGCGGGAATTGCGTAAGGCAATTAAGGAAAAAGATCAAGCAGTACAAGCTCAGGATTTTGAGAAAGCAGGAAAACTGCGCGATGATGAGCTAGAAATTGAAAACCAACTCAAGACGCTTCTCAAAGACGAAGAGCAGCAAAGCGATTCTGTTACTCCCATCGTAGAGGAAGAAAACATCGCGGACATTGTTGCTGCCTGGACTGGGGTGCCTGTTACCAAGCTGACGGAATCCGAGTCGGAACTGCTGATGCACATCGAAGACACCCTACACAAGCGGTTGATTGGTCAGGAAGAAGCAGTAACGGCCGCTTCAAGAGCAATTCGTCGGGCGCGAGCCGGGTTAAAAGACCCCAATCGACCGATTGCTAGCTTTATTTTCTCTGGTCCTACTGGGGTGGGTAAGACGGAACTGGCTAAGTCTCTAGCGGCTTACTTTTTCGGCTCGGAAGAAGCCATGATTCGGCTGGATATGTCAGAGTTCATGGAGCGCCATACTGTCTCTAAACTGCTCGGTTCGCCTCCAGGATTTGTGGGCTATGACGAAGGTGGTCAACTAACTGAAGCCGTCCGACGCCGACCCTACACTGTGGTGCTATTTGACGAAATTGAGAAGGCTCATCCCGATGTCTTCAATCTGCTGCTGCAACTGTTAGATGACGGTCGCTTAACTGATGCCAGAGGTCGCACTGTAGACTTCAAAAACACCTTGATCATCATGACCTCTAACGTTGGTTCTAAGGTGATTGAAAAAGGTGGCGGTGGTCTAGGCTTTGAATTCTCTGATGATCAAGCTGAGTCTCACTACCAGCGCATCCGAGACCAGGTGAACGAAGAACTCAAGCAGTACTTCCGTCCTGAGTTCCTGAATCGCCTTGACGAGATTATCGTCTTCCGTCAGCTAACCAGGAATGAGATCAAACAAATCGCTGATATTCTACTGCGGGAAGTTTCAGCACGCCTGAGTGAACGTCTCATTACCTTGGAAGTTACCGAAAGGTTTAAAGACCACTTGGTGGAAGTGGGCTACGATCCTAGTTATGGTGCCAGACCTCTAAGACGTGCCATCATGAGCCTCTTGGAAGACAGTTTGGCTGAGGCCATGCTCTCTGGTCAGATTAAGGACGGAGACAGCGCCGTTATTGATGTCGATGACCAAGGTCAAGTGAAGTTATTGCCTAGTCATCAGCCTAATTTGTTGCTCCAGACTGTTGGCTAAAATTTGCTAAGAATCTCTTCCTTGCTGATCAGCCATCCCTGAATTTAAATTAGGGGATGGCTTCCTTGTATTTTCTAACTTTTGATAATTGTCTCTATCAAAAGAAAATCGCTTCTCCAAGAGTCTTTCCCTCGCCAAGGGAGGGAATTAAGGCTCCAGTGATCTAGAATGCAAGCAGAATCGGCATTTCCTAAATTAGCTGCCGCATGATGGACACACTTTCTACCCAACTCTACGAACTCCAACAATTTGCCAATCATCTGGTTGATAATCAACTGACTCACTTGAGTTTGGTCAGTATCAGCATTATCTTTGCTGCTGGTTTGCTGACCAGCATGACACCCTGTATGCTTTCTATGCTGCCGATTACAATTGGTTACATCGGTGGCTATGAAGCCAAGGGACGTCTCCAAGCGGCAACCCAGTCAACCTGGTTTGCTTTAGGGCTAGCGACAACTTTAGCTGGATTAGGCATTCTCGCGGCTTCTCTGGGGCGAGTTTACGGTCAAGTAGGTGTTGGCTTGCCTATTTTTGTCAGTATTGTTGCCATCCTCATGGGGTTGAACTTACTAGAAGCATTGCCCTTCAAGCTGCCTTCTTTTGGTGGTATGGATTGGATATCTCAAGACTGGCCAGAGGGTGTGCGCTCTTATCTAATAGGCTTAACCTTTGGTTTAGTGGCTTCTCCCTGTAGCACCCCAGTTTTGGCTACTATACTTGCTTGGATTACTACAACACAAGATTTAGTTTTAGGCGCACTGTTGCTGTTATCCTACACGGCAGGTTATGTTGCACCCCTAATTTTGGCAGGAACCTTTACAGCCTCGATCAAAAAGTTGTTGGAGTTGCGCCGTTGGTCTGGTTGGATTACGCCAGTTAGTGGAGTTCTCCTGGTAGTGTTTGGTGTCTTCTCCTTGCTCTCTCGGATTCCTGGCGGAATTTTTTAATTACTGCAAATGACTGTAGAAAATTCGTTTTTATCTAATATTAAACATCTCTTCCGACGTCAGCTCTTGCCAGTGTTAGCTGATTTAAGACTGGCGATTGTTTTACTCTTAGCGATCGCACTTTTCAGCATTTCTGGTACTGTTATTGAACAGGGTCAATCTCTGGCCTTTTATCAAACAAATTACCCAGAAGACCCAGCCCTATTTGGTTTCCTGAGCTGGAAAGTTTTATTAATTCTCGGTTTAGACCACGTCTATCGTACTTGGTGGTTTCTGTCAATACTCATTCTCTTCGGTAGTAGTCTGACAGCCTGCACCTTTACTCGCCAGTTTCCTGCCCTCAAAGCAGCCCGTCGCTGGCAGTTTTACCAACAACCTCGCCAATTTGAGAAGCTTGCCTTAAGTGCAAAATTAGATAGAGGTTCTTTAGAAGCTCTTACCAAGTTATTAGAGAAACGACGTTACCGCGTCTTTGAGGAAGGTAACGCTCTCTATGCCCGTAAAGGTATTATCGGACGCATTGGGCCAATTGTTGTTCATGCCAGTATGTTAATTATCCTGCTGGGGGCAATTGGGGGGGCAATGACGGGTTTTATGGCTCAAGAAATGGTGGCTAGTGGCGGCACGTTCCAAGTAAAAAATATCATTGATGCTGGTCCTTTTGCCTTACCGCAAGTCCCAAAAGATTGGTCAGTGCGGGTAAATCGCTTCTGGATTGACTACACCCCAGCCGGGGGAATTGACCAGTTTTACTCCGATTTGTCTGTCCTAGATAATCAAGGAGAGGAAGTTGATCAGCAAACAATTTACGTCAATAAGCCACTACGCCACCGGGGTGTAACGTTGTACCAGACTGACTGGGGAATTGCTGCAGTTAGGGTACGCTTGAACAATAGCCCCATTTTTCAGTTGCCAATGGCGCAACTAGATACCGGTGGTAGAGGGCGCATCTGGGGTACGTGGGTTCCTACGAAAACAGATCTGAGTGAAGGGGTATCGCTACTGGCAAGGGACTTGCAGGGTATGCTGTTAGTTTATGATATGAGTGGCAAACTCGTTTCTACCGTTCGCACTGGCATGGGGATACAGGTCAACGGCATTACCTTGAGAATTGTTGATCTTATCGGTAGCACCGGTTTACAAATCAAAGCTGACCCAGGCATTCCCTTCGTTTATACTGGCTTTGGTTTGCTTATGCTGGGAGTAATCATGAGTTACGTTTCCCACTCTCAGATTTGGGCCCTGCAAGCAGGCGATGACACAGCCAAGTCTCCTGAAAAGATGCAGTTTTACATCGGGGGTAGAACTAACCGTGCTCAGGTTGCTTTTGAGCGAGAAATTATCGAGATTTTAGATCAGTTAGACGCACCCTCCCAAGAAGTTCCATCGGTGACGGCACCATCCCTAGTCAGCCAGAATTAATCACCTAGTAGTAGTGATTAATCATCAGAGTTTTTCTGCCAAGTTTGCCCACGAATTAGAAACTCAACCAGAAAAACTCTACGCTGATGCAGTCACGATTATTGATCTTTTTGATGGCGTACTTCAATAACAGTGTGTACGTTGCCGCGAGGTGAGAAATCCCCTTTAATCGTGGCTTCTAACGGTTCGCAAGCCTCTACAAAGTCGTCCAAAATTTGATTGATTGATTCCTCGTGAGAGATGTAGCGATCGCGATAGCTATTGATATAAAGTTTAAGGGCTTTGAGTTCTACTACCCGTTCGTCAGGAACGTAGGTGATCCCAATCGTGGCAAAGTCAGGATAACCGGAAAAGGGACACTTGCAGGTAAACTCCGGCAAGGTAATATTAATATCGTAACGACGACCCAGACGCGGATTGGGAAAGGTAATGAGTTTACCTTCAGCAATCTCCCGTTCGCCGTATTTTATTTGGGGCGTTTTCACTTCAGGTGATGGTTGTTCCTGTGTTTGGTAGTCACTCATCAGTCAGAAAAAATCTTTTATCTAGTTGGATTCCCAGTCAGGGCAATTGTTACTATCCCACCCATAGGGGTGCATAGCGCAAACAAACAGATGACCACTATACACTTGACCATGGTAATGACGGCAACCAATGCAGGCAGAATTTTTCTCTAGAGTTGGTTCTATCGGATATGTAAAACTCTCATCTGTTTCGCCTGCTAGATCATCAATTTCGTAATAGATATCAGCAATCGATTCAAATATATCCTGCAAGTATTGGTCAACTTCCACGCCAACTGTATTCTCTACCTCATCAGCGAAATCCTCGACCATTTCAGTGAAGCCAAGGAAGAACTCATCCACCACATCGGCCACTAATTCAAGTGTTTCAAAGATACTTTTGGACCACCCTTCCATGTTGGCAATTTTTAATAAACAACCATCATACTAGCGACTATTCGACAAGGCTTAAGCGCAATTACCAGCGATCATAGCCTGAATCTAGCGAAACACCAGTTGGGTATTAAGAGCAGTTAACAAATATCGGGGTGAATAATACAATACCTAAAGTCGAGTTTCTATTGACGCTTGAGCCGACGTAGTTCTGCTTGCATGGCTTCAACTTGCTGACGCAAGGCATCAACATCCTGATCCTCGCTTGCAGCTGGCTCTTCATCTTCAGATAAAATCTCAATAAGACGGGGTTTATCTGCTTGAGTCTTCTGATTAGCCGGCTGAGCAGCTTGCTGTTGACCCTGTTGTAATATATCATCAACCAACTTACGAGCTTCTTCAGTGGTCAGCTCACCCTTGGCGACTAGTTCATCTGCTAGTTTCTGAGCTTGAACTCGCAGTTCTGCCAATGTTCCCCCGGCTCTCTCGCTTGCAGCGGCGGCTAGACCAACACCGAGGTAAAATGCTTTTTGAACAATATTTCCCATACCAGTCATGATTAATAAATGCTCCAAGAATTAACTATATAATCCTAGGATACGAGTGAAACCAGGAAAATGACTACCTGACTGAAGTAAGAAATATTATTCTTATTTGACCATAACTTGGCGAATTTTGCGAACAGCATAACAGGAGTTGAAATAAGTTCCGCTGCTCGATCAATATCTTGATGCCTGAAAAAAAGATATTTATATGAGTTGAATTACTCCCAGTTTTGGGGGGATTCTACCAAATTTTACTCAAGTCAAGCACAAATCCGGGTAATACCGATTCACCACTAACACTAACCGGATTCTCCAGACATTCCACAGACAAACCTGGACGATAAATGTAAACCTGCCGATTTTTACGATCAATCAGCCATCCTAAGAGCGTCCCATTCTCCAGATATTCTTGCATTTTTTCTTGAAGGGGCTGCAATTGATCAGACGGAGAACGTAACTCCACCACAAACTCAGGACAAATGGGAGCAAATTTTTTCTGTTGTTGAGCAGTTAAAGCATTCCACCGTTCCCGCTTAACCCAGGCTGCATCAGGAGAACGTTCTGCACCCTTGGGAAGCTTGAAGCCCGTGCTGGAGTCGAAATAAATCCCAGTTCCGTCACGTTCTGCCCAAACTCCCAACTGCACAGTTAACTTAGCATTTCGATTACCCGTTTCCGAGCCAGTGGGAGGCATAATCAGCAATTCTCCGGTAGCGCTGCGTTCAATATGTAAGTCCCGATTAATTTGGCAGAACTCAAAAAACTGGTCATCTGTCAGATCAATTATCGGTTGTAGGTGCAACACGATAGGAGAATTTTCTACTGGGGTTGTTACTGTAGTCATGGCATACTCTTTTTTGGTGCTTTTAGTAATCTGAACTTCAATCTTGTTGAGGATTAATTGCTGCAAACAGCGCTGAATAATCCTGATCCGCCAAACCCAGTTGTAAAGCCATATCTATAACTTTACGCACACCTTCTAAACTACTAACATTTTGCTCAACTAATTGAGCTTCTTTTAAAAACAAATCAGTATCTTTCAACAAATGCTTACTAGGAAAATTCGGATTGTCAAAGTTATAATCAACCATACGTTTTAATTTCTTATCAAAAGTAGGTGCATAAAGCGCACTTTCCCGCAAAATGCCCATAAATTTCTCAACATCCACCCCCTGACGTTGAATAAAACCAAGACTGAGAGCAAAAGCACTAGTTAGGGAAGCAATTAATTGATTTAAGGCCAACTTTAATGCAGAAGCAGAACCAACCTCTCCAATCAGCATTGGTTCGGTGCCAAAGTTTTTTAGCAAATCAAACCACTTATTAAATAACTCCGGTGTTGCTCCCACCATTACTTGCAATTCCCCTGATTTAACTTGAGGAATACTGCCCAAAACTGGGGCTTCTAAATAGTCACCCCCAGCTCCATTTACCGCCTTCTGAATCTCCCTACTTTCTGAAGGTGCAATGGTACTCATTTGAATTACCGTGCAACCAGACAAATGTTGCCGAGAAGCCTTAGACAACAGTACATCTTGAATTGCCGTTGCATTGGTAAGCATCAAAATCACACAATCAGAAGATGTGATCGCTTCTTGTGGAGTCTCGACAATTTCCGCCCCAGATTTTTTGAGTGATTCTAGTTTTAACTTAGTGCGATTATAGGCAACTACCGATAGCCCAGCTTGTAACAAACGCTCCGCCATTGGTTCTCCCATGAGTCCCGTTCCTAAAAATCCGACTTTCATTTGAAATCTCCTAGATGTGCCTGTGATCAACGAAATTGTTAATAGAAAATCTCGCTTCGTGTGTTCAGAGAAAATAGCAAATGGCAAATTGCTCTGTATACACTAGCGTCTGGCTTGTAGTCTCCATTTTCAATTTAACCAATTTTCAATTTTCTAACTTCTTTCTACACCCTTCATCTTCCTGACACTCCTGGCGCTTTTTGTACTCATCCAGCAGTTTTGCTACCCGTTTCTGCATAGCAAGGTGCCGTTCTACACCTTCATAGGTATAGCGATTGTAGCCATTACGCTCAATCTGAGTTTTCAAATTATTAATCCGTTCCTGTGTATCTGGATGCGTTGAGAGCCAAGCAAATATAGGTTCTTCTTCCTCTTGCTGCTCCAGGGTAACCATCAGATTGTATAGTCCATCGGCGGCATAACCCCCACCGACTAAAATCCTCGTACCAAGAGCATCTGCTTGACGTTCCATATCCCGGTTATAGTCAAGAACAATCAGATTAGTAGCAGTACCGCCAAAAGGAATATATTGAGTAACGTTGGCAATCAAATTACCCTCTGTAACTAACTGAAACCCATGAGATAAAACAGCATGAGCCAGTTCATGAGCCAGCAAGCCAGCTAACTCCGCCTCCGATTTCGTTTTTAAGATAGCTCCAGCATTAACAAATACCTTGCCACCTGGCAAAGCGAAGGCATTGAGTTGGTCATCCATGATGAGATGAAACTCGTATTCAAACTCATCTCGACCTGCCACACTTGCTAGTTTACCCCCCACTTCCCGAACGTACTCCAATACCTCTTCGTCTTCTAGCATCGGTAACTGACGTTGTACCCGATTAGCGATGCGCTCCCCGACAGCCGACTCTCCCCGCAACATCAAGGTTGTCGTTTCCACAGCAGAAATCGGCCCAAAGAGATTACCAGTAAAGATGTAACCTAATGCTCCAGTAATCAGATTAGCGATCGCATTACCTCTAAGCTTACTCCGCAGACGCGACTTGTAGAACTCCAGATACTGATCTGCCAAAGTCTCAAATTCCCCAGACAGGGGATTTTTGGGGTTAAGCAGGGCAAATTGTCGCGCCGCCAGTGATGCTTCCAACCACTGTTGTGCTTCGGCAAGTTCTGTTACAGTAGCTTTGAGTAATTCTGGCTCATTAGGATATAAAGTTGAAGCTCGCTCTAATACTTGTAGAGCCTCTTGCTCTTGGTCATAGGTTTCTAATGCCTCAGCGTAGCGTAAATAACCAGGAATAAAATTTGGTTCCTGCTCAACTAAAAACTGGAGTGGCACTAAAGTTTTTGTTTCTAGTTGCTGTGCCAAACCTGCGGCAGACTGACGCCAGTATACTGCACCTGCGGGCGATAGTTTTTTTGGGTCGTAAAAAGGCTCCGGTTCCTCCTCTGTTTCTGCTGCTTCTGTATGCAAAGGGTCTTTAGCTTCACGGTATAATTGCTCCGCTGCGGCAATCTCTCCACTTTTATAAAGTTGGTCAGCTTCAATCAGCTTTTGTTGCCGTGCAATTTCTTCAGGGGTTAATTCTGGTTCTTTTGCTTCAGTGTTTTCCTGAGCACTGGGAGTGGTTTGAGTTTCCTCAGAAGTCTCAGTTTCTTCTGTAGTTGCCTCTGTTTGATCAGCGTCCTCTGGCAAACTAGGAGTATCAGTTTCAATGGTTGTCTCTGAGTTTTCGGTAGCTTCTACTGATTCTGAATCTGTAGTAGTTGCGCCCTCATCAGAAACATCAGTTTCAGTCTCCGCCTGGGCAATAATCTCCAAATTACTGACATTGGCACTCGCCAATTCAGAAGTTTTTAGGGATTGGGCTAAAACAGTCGAGGTTGGCAGCAGAATCCCTAAGGAGATTAGCAGCGAATTACAGAAAAGTTTCATCTGCTGTGCTGAGGATAGTTGCGGTGCGTTTTTTCGGTATCTTCATCCTAGCTTTCAAAAAAAACTTTTCCCCTCGCTAACAAAGATTGACAATTTTCCATGTTCAATTAACTATTACCCATTACCGCTTCTAATAAAAGATCCCCCCCAAAACGAACAGCATCAGTGCAAGGTAACCCTGTCTCCGTCTTTACTTGCTCAATTGCCCTCTCCGCCGCTGCCCGATCCAAGTGAGCCGTATTAAGAGCGATCGCCAGTACCGATGTTTGGGCAAAAGCACCACCTGCTCTGGCAACGGTTTCGTACAGTTTAATTACCTCTGGTAAGGGAGGAATTGGCACATAGTAATGATTGCGGATATTAGTTTGCCCTGCTCGATGTACTAAAACTAATGCCGTTGGTTGAACTCCCCGCAGCAGGGGTAAGGTTGCCGTTGAACCTGGATGCAGCAAAGAACCTTGTCCCTCTACAATTAATAAGTCATGGTCGTTACCGAAGCGCATCACCATCTGCTCGACAGCGCCAGCAGCAAAGTCCACTCTGATGGCATCTAGGGGTATCCCATCTCCAGCAATCATGATGCCTGCTTGACCAGTAGCCAGGAACTTGGAGCGTATTCCTTGGCGCTGTGCTGCTCGATGCAACTCGATACTGGCTGACATTTTGCCGACAGCCATATCAGTTCCCACAGTCAAGACACGCCGATTCTTGAGAAATTGTGACTTACCACTACCCACAGATAATCCCGGTGGCTCTTGACGAATATCCCAAATTCGCTGATGCTCTCTGAGTAATGGTTGTAACTCTGGGTCGGATGCCATGGGGGTATGTAAACCATTAACTACCGACAAACCAGCATCTAGCGCTATTTTTACCTCCTGTTTCCAGGCTTCTGGTAGCACTCCCCCAGAGGGAGCAATGCCAATTGCTAAGATGTTCGGTTCATAGCCTAGTGCGGCAAACATGGAATCAACAATTGGAGCATCACAGTTAATGCCAGTTAGTTCAGGCAAGGACTTGCCAGTACACTGTTGGTCGATTACGGCGACAATGGTTGCAGGGCAATAACGTAGCAGCGTCAGTCCAGTTTTGCCTTCCGGGCCGAGAATCCCTTGATGCAACAAAATGGCGACGCGATCATCAGCTGTTAAACTCATGGCGTTGTACTCCAAGTCCAGGTAAATCATTGGGTATCAGACGTCCTTCTTGCACAGTGGCACCACTGAAGGGGTCGTCAAGTAAGTTCAAGTGGCTATCTAAATCCAGATAATCAGCTAAGGCTGAAAGCTGTGAGGCTGCGGTATTTGCTAGTGTGCTGTCAGAGTAACAACCAAACATGACCTGCAACCCACAGGCTCTTGCGGTGTGTACCATGCGCATCGCCTCGCTTAAGCCTCCTGATTTCATCAGCTTGATGTTAATACCGTGTACGCGGTCTGCTAAGGGTGGAATATCACGGCTAGTAAAGCAGCTTTCATCCACAAAAATCGGTAACGGCGATCGCTTGTAAAGGAGCGGCAAATCTTCCTCTTTCCCCACGGCTAGGGGTTGTTCTACGTGCTTGACTCCCTGATCAGCAAGCCAGCTACACATCTCAATTGCCTGATCTAAATTCCAACCTCCATTGGCATCGACACTCAGCTGCGCTTGGGGTGCCTCTTCTCGGACTGCTAGCAGCATTTCCTGATCAGCAGCAATTCCGGCAGTTGAGCCGAGTTTAATTTTCAGAACACTTGCGCCAGTCAGTGGCACCCAGTCACGTACTCGCTGCTTAGCTCCTCTGGGATGATTAATGCCTACTGTCACTGAAGTTGGCACGATCTGTTGGGGATTTAACCCCCACAACCGCCACAGTGGTATTCCTAGTTGTTTTCCCCGCCAGTCGTGCAATGCCAGATCAATCGCTGCCCAGGCAGCTGAGGGGACTTGAGCCTGGGCTAAAGTTTGCTCAATCTGGTCTCCCTGCCAAGGGCTATAAGCCTCTAGTTTAGGTGCAACAGCTTGTAACATTTTCCAGAGAACCTCTGTACTTTGCTGCTGTTCCTGCTTGGTGGAGAACGGAGATGCTTCCCCCCAACCTTCGATACCCTGTTGCTCGATGCGCACCCAGATATTGGTCGTTTGGGAGGTTGTGCCACGACTAATAGTCAAGGGGAACCGCTTACGGACAGTGAAGGTTTCAACGTTAATACGCATAACTTTTAGCAATTGTCGCGGAAAAACTTTACAAAAGTTTACTGAATTTGTTACATTTATTTACACAAGCAAGCAACACAACACTTATTAGGAGAATCTCATGTACCGCAGTGGAGCTATCGTGGACGACCAAGGCAAAATGAACAACTTTGCCATTGAACCGGAAATTTACGTGCAAGAAAATCCTCGCACGGGTTTCACACCCTACGCTGAAATGGTCAATGGTCGTCTAGCAATGATTGGCTTTATCTCACTGCTGGCTTTTGAAGCAATCAGCGGACGAGGCTTGATTAGCTTCTTGACCAACCTATAGATGCATAGCGAAAAAATATATAATACACCCGTTAGCTAAAGTTGCTACAGGCTTGAGTCAGAGGCGAGTTTGCCCTGGCTCGATTTTTTTAGTTTAATAATGTCTAAGAAGTTCTTTTAGTCTTTTGGTTCGTAGTGCAGGCAATTCTTGCACGGTCCCGACGGATTGATTGCACAACGGATATAAGCAGAACGAGCATTGTATCGGCAAGTAATATCACCAATTAGGTAACCAACTCCTTCAAGATAATGCCTATCGGGGGGATGCTGGTCTGTGGGGCTAATTATCACAACTGATGTTCGAGTTGTTTCTGCTAACCTTGCTTGCGCCCTAGTTTTTACTCGATGCATCACCCATATAGAAAGCGCCGGTGGCGTCAAACCTAAGACAAAAACTAAGATTGTCTCCAACATGCTTTGCTCCTCTGGGGTAACTCTGCTAACTGTCTATTGACAAGAGCACACTCTGTTGCCCCTGATACCCAATTTAGGAGCTTCTAATGGTAAAGGGCAAGGTCAATAGAAACCTTGCCCTTGATTGTTGAATAATCTGGGTTTTTGCTTACCTTGTTTGAGGGTGTTTCTGGAAAGCGGATGATTGGCATTGCACCTCAAGGCAAAGCTTGGTAGTCGGTGCAGCTTGCCTATAAGTACAAATGCTTTAGCTTTTCTGTATTCTGTCAGCGATTATGCCAGCTAAAAGCTTTTCTAGAAAGTTAAGTTAAGCTTCATCTGCCACTCCAGACAATGGCAGTTAAATACTTAAAGCTGTCTAGTACTTTACAAAAAGCTTTAAAGCAGCAAAGAAAGTTTACACAACTGCCTGGTAAGCTGGTTCTGGCTTTCGCTCGTCAATCTCCAAAGTTTCCTCAAAGCCACGAGGAATCTCCCGATATTCCACTCGTTTGGCTTGAAGTATCTTTTGCAAAAGTTCCATTGCCTGCTGAGGTTTGCCACGACCACAAAAGAATAAATCGGCAGCAAAATACCCATATTCAGGCCAGGTGTGTATGGCGATATGAGACTCTGCCAAAGTTGCCGTTGCAGTAACTCCGTGGGGACTGAACTGGTGTACACAAAGATCTATCAGGGTCGCTTCCCCTGCTGAAACCGCATCGAGTATGGCGTTGCGAATCCCTTCAGGGTCATTGAGAAGGCTTTGTGGCGCTCCCCATGCATCAACGACCAGATGAGTTCCCACTTGTTTCATTATGTCTGATTTACTCCACCTGATAAAGTCTCAAACATCCCATTGTATAACATAGTTTCAACTAGTTTCTCAAGCTCTATTTGCCGGGAATCAAGCTAATAGAGGGGACTATCTAATTTCCGCACTTTCCCGGTTGCAGGGGGAGCTTTATGACAAACTCCGTTCCTTTGCTCAACTGGGAGTAACATTCTAACTGACCTTGATGTTTCTCTACCACTATAGAGTAACTAATTGATAAACCTAAACCAGTGCCCACGGGTTTAGTGGTAAAGAAAGGGTCGAAAACACGTTGCTGCTCTTTTGGCATCATGCCAATACCATTGTCAGTAATGCAAATTGCTACTTGCTTGTCATGGGCATTGAACTGAGTGCGAATTCTAATTTCGGGAGCAAGAGAAGAATCTTCCTCAATCATTTTTTCTAAGGCATCAATGGCGTTGCTCAAGATATTCATAAAAACCTGATTCAGTTGACCAGGGTAGCACTCTACTTCAGGTAAGTCCTCGTAATCCTTAATAACCTGAATTTCTGGTCTAGTAGGTTGTTTTTTTAAGCGGTGTTGTAAGATGAGCAGCGTGCTATTAATCCCAGACCACAGGTCAACTTTTTTCATTTTTGCTTGGTCAGAGTGGGAAAAGTGCCGCAGAGAGCGAACTATTTCCTGGATACGGTTAGCACCTTCTTCCATTGAGTTGAGCAAGCGGGGGAAGTCTTCTTTCAAAAAATCGAGATCTAGAGCTTCAACCTCTTTTTGAATTTTGGTACTGGGTGTAGGGTATTGTTCTTGGTAGAGACCAATTAGATGCAGTAGGTTAGAAGTATATTCACTGGCAAAGGCGATATTACCGTAGATAAAGCAAACAGGGTTATTGATTTCATGAGCGACGCCAGCAATCAACTGTCCAAGACTTACCATTTTTTCATTTTGAACCAGTTGAGCTTGGGTATTTTGGAGTTTGTGCAAAGCTATTTCTAACTGTTGTGCTTTTTCTCTTTCTCGCAGTTCTGAATGACACAGAGCTTCCTGTGCTAGTTTTTGTTCTGTAATGTCATTAAGCGTTCCTGTAATGCCAGAAACAGTTCCGTCTAGGGTAAAGGTTAAACGCTGATGAACTTCCATCCAGCAAAATCCTCCGGAGCTAGTAAAGTAACGAATTTCACTCCGAAAATAGTCTTTTTTTTCTTTAATTAGAGCGTTAAAATTTCTGAAACTGATGTGACGTTCTTCTGGATGAATGTAATTTAAAAAAGGAGTACCCAAGCTTTGGGATACTGAAAATCCAGTAATTTCTGTCCAAGCGGGATTCAGAAATATCCAATTACCAGTAATATCAATTTGGAAGATAACTTCCTGAACACTATTAACGACGAAACGGTATCTCTCTTCATTTAAGCGTACGGCTTCTTGCGCCAGTTGTCGCTCAACGGCATAACGTAAAGAACGGAGCAGCAGTTCACTGGAGACGTTTCCCTTAACCAAATAATCCTGTGCACCAACTTGAATTAACTGTATAGCCAGTTCTTGATCATTGCGAGCAGTAAGGACGACAATAGGAAGATTTAGACCGCATTCTTGAATATTAGCAACCGTATCTAGACCTTGAGAGTCTGGCAGTGAGAGATCTAACAAAATAACATCGAAGTTTTCTTGTTGCAATAATTCTCTTGCTTGTTCAAGACGTTGTGCATGAATTAAATCAATTTTTATTGCATTATTTTCTGATAATAGTTCTTGAATTAATTCAGCTTCAGATAAATTATCTTCCACTAAAAGAACTTTCAAATGAGTCCACTTTAGAGGTTGTTGATCAGCAGATTTCATGTGAATGTTTATTTAAATTCCTATTTTCTATTAAAAAATCTGCCGATTAAATTAATGAGAATATCTTATGTTCCTGGCAGTCGATCACCAATTTAGAATCGATAGCTAAAGCTTTTTTTACTCTGTAAGACACAATAAGATGTGGATATTGTAAAAGTTGGCAAATCTTCTACTTACAAAAATATAAATTGCCAAAAACGACTGGAGTTTTGGCTTTTTCTTAACTAGAATTATTTGCTCTCCCCTCTACTACTTTAGGAAAAAGTTTAGTTAGTCCAATGTTTAATTTCGTAATCAACTGGCAATGAGATTTATTCGTTGTTCTATCTCATCCCTGGGCAAAAAGTAGTTGAGCAATATTATATGATATCTTGTTTTTTTCTTCTAGGTGCCTGGTAGAGTCACAATATTGAACCAAAAATTAACAATTCCTCTGACAACTTCAAAAAATTGGTCTAAATCAGAAGGTTTAGTAATGTAGCAATTGGCATACAGTTGATAACATTTGAGAATGTCTTCTTGAGCAGTTGAAGTGGTAAAAACTACCACCGGGATGAGTTTTAACTCAGAGTGTTGCTTAATAGTTTCTAACAATTCACACCCATTCATTTTGGGCATATTCAAGTCTAGCAAAATCAAACTGGGACGACGAGCTTGAGCATAATTTTCCTTTTGATAGAGAAAATAGAGTGCTTCTTCGCCATTACTAACTAAATGTACTTTGTGCAGTAGAGGCAAACTTTCTAAAGCTTCCAGTATCAAATCCCGATGGCTGGCTGTGTCTTCAATTAACAGAATGTCTCTTAATTCGTGTAGTTTGGTCATACATCAAGATCTTGCACTGGAAAGGCCAAATAAAAAGTTGACCCCTTACTCGCTTCCGACTCTACCCAGATGCGTCCGCCATGTCGTTCCATAATCTTTTGACAAATCGCCAAACCAATGCCGGTGCCAGGATATTCTTCTTGGGTATGGAGGCGCTGAAAAATGAGAAAAATACGCTCAGCGTGCTTCGGTGCAATACCAATGCCATTATCTCGGACAGAAAATAACCATACATCGTCTTGCAACTTGGCACTAATTTCAACTAATGGTGGCTCTAGGGAGCGATACTTAATAGCATTGCCGATGAGATTTTGAAACAGTGGTACTAGTTGAGAGCTATCGGCGATTAGTCGAGGGAGATGACTTTTAGTAACCACTACTTGATTTTTAATGATGGTTTGTTGGAGATTAGCTATAACTTCCTCAAGTACCAAATTACAATCTGTGATCTCAAAAATATGCGGCTTTCTACCCACTCGCGAATACTCTAGTAAGTCGTTAATCAGCCGCTGCATGCGTATAGATCCATCCACTATGTAATGAATAAATTTATTAGCTTTAGCATCAATTTTGTCGTAGTAACGTCTTTCTAAAAGCTTGGCGTAGCTGGCAATTGTTTGTAACGGTTCTTGCAAATCATGGGAAGCAACATAGGCAAACTGTTCTAATTCGGCATTAGAACGAGCTAGTTCTTGACGCCGACGGGTTTCTTGCTCTAGAAGCTGAGCTTGATAGAGAGCGATACTTAACTGGTAAGCCAATTGTTGCATTAGCTCAATTTCAAAAGATGTCCATTGTCTAATAGTGCTACATTGTTGAACACACAACAGACCCCAGAGTTGATTTGGGATTTGAGGTTGCTGATTAATATTAATCAACCCCTGACGGAGATGATCAGAAATTTTGCCTTCTTTCCCCTGTTTAGCGATCGCAATAGATTCAGTTTCACTGGTGTTGAGCAAAATTGGCACAATCAAGTTAGCCTGAATCTGATGCTGTTGCATAAACTCTAAATAGCAAGGAGTAAAACCGGCCGAAATGACATGATCACAAACGTGAATACGTCCCTTACGGTATTTTTCCAGGTATCGCTCAGGCAAACACTCATCTTGTATGATCATTCCCAGCATGGCTGTAAATTCAGGCAGTACGACTTCATTGACAACTTTTCCAGAGCCATCGGGCAACAAGCGAAAGAACAAAACTCGGTCAGTTTGCAGGGTTTTTTGCAGTTCGACGACAGTAGTTTGCAAAATCTCTTCAATTTGCAAAGATTGACGGATTTTTAGTGTTACAGAGGTCAATAAATGCCGATACCGAGTTTGTCGAATTTGTCTAGCTGTGGCTTGTTTTTCTTCAGTAATGTCTCTGGATCCACCCTGCAACTTGACAATTCGACCTTGAAGATCTCGAATTGGGACTAAAGTAGTGCGCCACATCCGAGTACCTATCGGCAGTTCCAGAGTCTCTTCGTAGGTGAGTGGTGTCCCGGTTGTTATACAGGCGCGGTAGCGTTTTTCGACATGGATCGCGATGTCTGGTGGCAACACCTCTTGGGGCGTCTTACCAGCCAACTCTGCTGCGCTGATGCCAGTTGCCTTTTCCTGAGCTGGGTTCATGGTTTCATAGACAAACTGACCATCTGGCAAGACATCGACCAAAAAAATGCTCTCGGCTGAATGGTTAAAAATGCCAGCGTAAAGTGCCTCAGAAGCTCGGAGTTCTGCTTGTGCTTGCAGGCGATCGCAATAGCTATAAATTATTTCACCCACTACTCTGAGCAGTTGAGCATCTTCCTGCAACCAATCTTTGCGGTTCTCTCCGGTGTTGTCCAAACCGATTGTTCCCCAAACTTGACCAGACTGCTGGTAGATGGGGACAATCAGCGTAGAACAGACATTAAGCTCCTTGAGCCAATTTTTTTCTGCTTGTGCAGCCAGGGGAAGCTCCTCAACATCTGAGATAACGATATTATGGTTATTATTTAGCTTTGACCAAAGCCAAGGAAAGGAATACTTGTCTAGATTGCACCAGTCCTCAAGGTTCGTAGCTAGGGTTTGAGGCTCGCACCATCGATAAAAATTTTCGCCAAGAGCTTTGCTGGCAGAGAACTGGAGCAGATGAGCGCTATTAGCACCCACGGCAACTCCGAGAATTTCCAATACCTGATTTAAATCCACCGCTTCACTGGTGGCAAGCTTTCTCGACACTTGCGCCAAGGCTGTCTCTAGAACTAATCGGTATCGCAGCTGTTCTTGGACTCTCTTTTGCTGAGTGATGTCTTGTGCGGCACCGTAGATGAGGCGCTGGGATTGAGACTCAGATGGTATGGAAGAAGCGCCACCAACTCCATCTTCCTCTATCGGACATCCATAGTCACGCAGCCAGCGAACCTCTCCACTTTTAGTAATAATCCGATATTCGCTAATATCTGATTGCCCAGAAAGCAAAGCTTGTGCGCGTCGCCAAGCAATGGGTAAATCATCCGGATGAATCAACTTTTGCCAGCCTAGATCTTGCTCGACTTCTTCGAGGGTAAAACCAGAGATACGACTCAAGGCGTCGGTAGTCCAATCTGCCTTAGCTTTGCCGTTCGGAGATAGTCGCAGGGAGTAAGCATAATCCGAGATCAGTTCTGAGACAATGCGATAACGCTCTTGAGTAGCTTGCAACTGTTCCTCAGCTCGCTTGCGTTCTTGGATGTCCTCAACCACACCGATGGTATACTGTGGAACACCTACTGAGTCACGTACCAGTGAAACTGTCAAATTAGTCCATTGCAGTTGACCGTCTTTGCGAATGAAGCGTTTTTCCATAGAAAAAGTGGAAATCTCGCCAGCACATAACTGATGCATTTGCTCTAAGTCAGACTCTAAATCATCTGGATAGGTAATGTCTTGGAAAGTGCGCTCCAACATTTCCGATTTTGTGTACCCCGCCAGGTCACAATAGCGTTGGTTAACCTGAAGAAAACGACCAGAAGGAGCCACTCGAGCAATGCCCACCGCAGCTTGCTCAAAGATGACTCGTAAGCGTTCCTCACTTTCTCGTAAGGCAGCTTCTGCCTGTTTGCGCTCTTGGATATCCTCGACTACTGCAATGAAATATTGCGGAGTTCCGCTAGAGTCGCGCACCAACGATACACTGACATTCACCCATTGCAACTGCGCCTCTTTGCGGACGTAGGCTTTTTCCAGGGAGTAGGTGGAAATTTCACCAACGAGCAATTTGTTGATCAATTCTGCTTCTGCTTCTCGGACATCTGGATGAGTAATATTGATAAAGGCATAGTCTAAAAGTTCTGACTCTGTGTACCCGACAATCTCACAGAACCGTTGATTATAGCGCAGAGGCTGACCGGAAGGGGTCGTCTGAGCAATGCCGACAGCAGCCTGCTCAAAGATTGCCCGGAAACGTTCTTCACTTTCTTGCAGGGCGACAATGGCCAGCTTACGCTTAATTATTTCTCGCTGCAACTGCTCGAATGTATCCTGGGAGTCTCTTGTTTGCTCCTCTTTAGTTATTCTATCTGGCTGGGGTACTTCCTTAAAGCTGTCTTGGTAGTGTTGGCTTTTTCTTGCCAACTCTGGACGAGTGGCAATTAATTTTTGCTTTTGTTGGCGCAACTTTTCCAGGGCCAGCGAAAGCTCATTGATCGCCTCTGCTAGCAGTTCTTCCGGCTGAATTGACGAGTCTTGGGCAGACTGCTGAATCGCCTCTAAGCGTTCTTGGAGAGCCTGAATATCTCCACTCAAGTGAGTTCTAGCCATCCCAGATCAAAGAGCTATAAATAAGCTACTAAACTTGAGCCAAGCTAACATTCTAGCGAGCGCTTAATTCTGTTTGTAACTTATCTAAATCTTGTTTTAAAAAAACCGTTAATTGTCCATTAAAAGCCTTGCCAGTTTCTGTGTTAGTTATTTCCAGCCAATAAGCATAGTGTTTTCCTAAAAATAATTTACCTTCTTGAGCCGAAAGTAAAGGAAGATTGAACCGCCGCCCTCTATCTAAAGTTCTGGGGGTGGGATAGCTATACACTAATCTTGCTTGGCTATAATCTTGATAGATATCTGGGCCATAGATTGTTCGCAGAGATTCTTGGAGGCGATCAAAAGTTACGCCGTTAATCCTGTCGTACAAGGTAAGGCGCTCGCTGCTAATTGTACTGCGATCTCTCGGTGCGATGAGCCGTCCGGGAGGTAGTGCCGAGGCGGTAAAATTAAATCGCTGTGCAGGAGTACTGCTCTTGCTTACGGTCAAGCCATCACCAATGGAGGGCCTTAAAGTAGGATGAGCATTAATCCAGGAAACAACTCTTTGAGCACTTTGACCCGGTAAGGCATCAGCGTTAGTTGTCAAGAGGAAAAAATAAGAGGGAACAAGCAAGCTTCTCAGTAATGCAAAGGGGAAAGGATACTTGTTGTAAATATTGGCCTTGTTTTGTGGATCTTGTGCCTTTTTCATGGTTACCAATTTTCCAGTTAAATCTTAAACTTTTGAGACTCCCTTAAGCTCAGAATGCAATGATTTTAGCCTGCTCTGGGAAAATAATAGCGAAGCTTGTTGTTTTTACTTTGCTTTAGGCGAAGAATAAAGAGTGCTAGTTTTTAAATTGTCCACTCCTGGATGACCGTAACGCCGGAAAATGGGGTTAAATTTACCCAAAAAAAGGTCACTCTTCGCTAGTTGCATATTGCCGTTACTTTAGCTAACTGAAGCGTCATACAGTTGAGCTATCAACCGTGCAAAAGAAAAACAAAACAATGGAAGTTATTATTGGGTGTGTTCTTGTCAGTGCTTTTGGTATGATGAGCGTCATTGCTCTAGGAAAACCGCCAGCTGAACCCAAAAGACTAATACACAAGCAAAGCCTCAGTCATTCCCATAAGGAAGCTTGAAGTGAGCCTGAGATTTTATCTTAACTCTTGGTTTAAAATTTAATTTTCCCAAGCTCTTGCCACGCCAGAAAAATCTTGCCTTGCAAAAGGGCAGCAATACCAGAGAGGGCTTGAACTTCTGGGATGTTAGGGTTTAGGGCAAGGGCAGGCTTAAGGGCTTCCTCGGCGTATCTAGGCTGCCAGTTATAAAGATAGACGAAGGCGAGGTAAGCGTGAGCATAAGGGTTTTGGGGATCTAATTGCGTCACTCGTTGCCAAGCTGCGATCGCTCCCTCGGCATCTTCTTGCAAGACTTGGGAAAAAGCTAGGGCATAAGCTAAATTGAGCTTTTGTGGTGCTGCTTGTAATCGGTATTGCATCGCTAAGTCAGCTTGCACTAGATAGTCTTGAATGGGATCATATTGGTTAATGCGACCAGTTTCCTCAAAGACGGGTTCTAAGGCTTTGGGCCCTTGAGGTAAGTTAGCGGATAAAGTCCGCAGCTGAGTAATTAGATCTAATTCCGGTGCTGGCATCGCGGGGGCAACTGGGTCAATTTTCAACGTCACGGTTGGCACCGCCAGGGGGTAAGTTTCACCAGTTTGCCGATTCAGGTAGGTTGCCTTTAAGGTGTAGGTGCCCGTTGGCAGATTAGCCAGAGGCAGCATGGCCGTCCGTTCAGTTACTCGAAAACTCTTGCCGTCAAGCTGTAACCCTTGCGGAGAGTGTAACTCTCCCATCGCGATACCGTGGTCGTGTAGCCACTGATATTGAGACGAACCTACGATCGGTTGCCACGTCAAGATTACGATACCTGATTGTAACTGTTGCCAAGGGCCAAGCCACTGATAGGTTACTGGTACTGGCCGGCCAGGAGGGGCTGTTTCTGGCACTGTAACTTGTTCTAATTGAATTTGACCAAGTGAGTGACTTAATTGGGGAAGGGGTTGCACCTGTATCGGTGGCTGATTACGGTGGTAGAGTTTTAGAGTACTCTCGTCAGGTAAGTGCCAGGTTTGTTGCAACTGAAAATCTGAGCTTTGCTCAACGGTCTGTACGATGGTAGCTTGAGCTTCTGGGACTGAACCTTGATCACCAGTTTTGGTCAGGAACCAAGAGAGCGATCGCACATCTTGAGATACTTGTTTGGCTTGTGTTCCCACCTGACGCCCGTAGACTTGGAAATTATCTAAGGCACCGTAGTAGTTTAAATTGTGCTGGTTAATCTGTGGTGTTGAAGGCAACACCCCTAAGGTAGTACGTAAGTAGGGTGAAGTTTGGCTAATTTCTGCAATAACTAGAGGATGAGGCCATTTTGAACCGAGATAAGGTGGATGCTGGACACGGGGGCTAAGTATTTGTGTGAAAAATCCTCCACCCAAGGGGAACAGATTGAGCAACATTAACACAATGGCCAGACTAGCAGTACCCCAGCGAATATTTTTGGCCCAACCACCAGGCCATTGGTTTAGACCATAGGCGAGAAGCAGGGAGAGAACTGGTAGAAGAGGCAAGATATAGCGGGCATCTTTATTAATATTTAGGGAACACAAAAGATAACCGCCTATTAAAAATACTGCTAGCCAACTAATTGAAGAAAAAACTGGCGAATTTTTATGTTTAATTTTTAATGGGTAATTTTTAATTACGTAGAACACTAACCCAACTATCGGCACTAATAACAGAGGCCAGGAAACTAAATAAGGCAAAATTTTCCAGTAGTAAATCCAGGCGTCTAGGGTATTAAGGGCAGGATCTCCCTCTGCGATCGCAGAATCAATAGTTGCTCGCTTCCCAGAGGTTAGTATCAGCAGCCAATTGATACGATACCAAGAACCAAAGACCAATACCGATACCAACAAACCAGCACTTAACTGAGCCAGTTTTCCCCAGTAACGCTGTCGGATGACGCCGATAATAGTCCACAGTATTGGTGTCAAAAGAAATAGCAGGGCGGTTTGTTTAACCATCAACGCCAACCCCAAAGAAAGACCGAAAAGTATTGCCCAGATTAGAGTTGTTGCTAGCTGGTTGCGCTTTTCAACTTTCAACTTTGTTGCAAAAGTTTTACGTCGCCAAACAGTAAGACAGCAAAAATTTAGGGTGACAACGGCTGTCAGAGGATAGTCGAGGAGAAACTCTAACCGATATCGATACAGTCCCGGTAATAGCATTGTCAATCCCGCAGCCCATAAACCTACTCGGCTGTTGAATAGCTGGACACCTAAGCTATAAACTGAACCCAAGATCACGGCACTGAATAACAATAGTACCAAGGTTGCTTGTTCTATACCTGTGCCAAAAAGCTGCTGGATCATAGCTGTGGCAATATAGGTTAAAGGCGGTATTTTGGAAGAGAGTTGCCAGAAATTTGCCCACCATTGACCAGACAACCATTGGGGATGCTGCAAAGCCTGCCAGTAGTTTAATGATCCTGTTAAGTAATCTGCTTGATCCCAAGCTGGAATAGACTGATCGAGACTAAACCAGAGGCGATCACACAAGGCTGTTGCTAGCCAAATTGCCCCCAATCCTATCAATATTTTGAATTGATTGCGTTGCTCCTTTTGCACCACCAAACTTACCTGCTTTATCCTAGTTTTTTCCTCATCTTCACATGAGGAATACCTGCTTCGTCAAATCTTTCTCCTTCTAGGGTAAAGCCTAGTTTTTGATAAAGACTTTGCACGTATTCTTGAGCGTGAATTACTACTTCTTTAATACCTTGATTAGCAGCAATCTCTACAGCTTTTTCCATCAGTTGCTTGCCAATCCCTTGACCTCTAGCATGAGACAAGACAGCTAGTCTTTCTATTTTTGCTGTCTGGTTATCTAAATACCTGATTCTAACAGTTCCAATCGGCTGGTTATCTAAGTAGGCTAGGATATGTTTAGCTGCCTGATCTTCGCCGTCGAATTCCAAGGAAGGAGCAACTCCTTGTTCTACTTGAAATACCTGTATTCGCACTGCTTTTATTGCAGTCTGACCTTCCAGATAGTCAACTTTTTTTAGAATAAGGCGACTCATAATTTTCCAATTTTCCCAGTTTAATTATCCCAGCTTCATAGATAGTATTTATTTTAGTCTTATATCGTTCCTTCAGTCCTTGTTCTAAGTTTCGCGAAGGAGAATATACAAATATATCGCTGAAACCATCAGGAATGTCGGGGATATTAGGGTCAACGACCAACTGCAACTTGACTTTTGGCTCAAGTAGATAGCTCAAAGATATTAAATTGCCAGGAAGAACGCCAGAATACTCGTTGGAAGAAGTACTAATTAAAAGGGGTTTATGAGCTTGATTAATTATTCTAGCTACTTGAGGATTTTGGTAACTCACTCCTTTATTCCACCAAGTATTTGCTTGAGAACTAATGCTACAAGAAACCACTCCAGCAATGATAATTACAACTATTGTACCTTGCCAAAAATTTTGTTTAGATAAATGATTGCCGAATGCTTTATTTGTTGAATGGTCATCAACAATCGGTTCAGTTTTCCAGAAAAATTTTCTTGAGCGCCAATGCAGTAAGGTAAATAAAGGAAAACTATAGCTAGATATTTTATTGGCTAACAGGTAAGCAATAGCTAGTTGAATTCCTAAGTAACAGGGTAAGAAGTATCGACTAGATACTGACCGTTGGCCACCCCAAATTAAATCTGGCAACATTAGAGATAATGGTGTCACTAAGATTAAAGTTACAACAAATAACCAGACATACTTAGTAGTATGACAGCACAAAAAATAAACAGCATATCCTACCAATATTAGTAACAGCGGCGGCACTACATAAGTAAAGGGATGACTGATATCTAAGCCAAGGTCTATAAAAAGACAACTTAGATGTAAACCCCAGATTTTCCAAAGGAATGAAGCAGAAACTTCAGTTGTTGTCCACGATGTTTTATCTTGTAATTGCAGGAAATTGTTAATAATGATTAACAGCCATGGTGTAAACAAAATAATAACAGTAACAGCAGCCAAAATATAAGCAAAAACTATTCTAGTAATGCGGCAGCTTTCGGAAAAAAATACATAGATGCCGTGACTAATTGCCACAAAAATAGAAAATAGGAAAGTATAAAAACTCAGTGCTAAAGTTATCGCATAAGTTGCCCAGACAAAAAAGTTTAATTTCGCATCTCTACGCTTGCTATACCTCACGGCACGCAGCAATGAAGCGCTGGATAGCAAAATAGTCACTGTCCACAAACTGTACTCCCTAGCTTCTTGGGCGTAAAGGACGTGAAAAGGAGAGACAGCAATTAGGGAGACTGCTGTCCACCCTACTGTTGAAGATTCAAATAATTCTAAGCAAAGCCAATAAATACTAGGAAAAGACAGTAAGCTAATTACAGCAGATAAGCTTCTAGTTACTGAAATTGAACTACCAATATTTTGCCTCCAAAATCTCAGTATTAAATAATATAGTGGTGGGTGTTCAGGATGTTGTCTTAAAGATCCAATAGTATCTTTTAAGCCTTTTTGGGGACTAAGATGTTGATATTTTTGTAAATCTTTGATGCCTATAACACGACCATCAAAAATTTTCTCAACTACTTCCTCACCTGTATATCCAGAACTCCGTATTGAAGTATAAACTTCATCGTGCCAATAAACTTTATGTTGCAAATTGAAGAAGCGAAAAAAAATTCCTAGTACTAGCAGGATAAGGATTAAGAACCCTAATTTTCCTGACGTCTGTCTCCATTTTCTTAGGTTTGTCACGAATTTTTTGGCTGTCGCCGACTAATCATTACCGTATCTAAGCCTGAGTTTTGAGATTTTTCTATAGTTAAATTGCCTTGACTGTAATTTTTTAACTCTTAATTTTCTTCAAAATAATCATCATAATTGCCTCTTAGCCTCTCACCGGGGCTATCTGTTATTTGTAGTACATCTGTACAAAAAGACTATCTAAAGTTAATCTTGTAGAGCAAATCTTGCAAAACAAGGCAAATCCCGGAAATATCTGAGGCTAAGTTGCAAAATATACTGATGGTTGCTTAAAATATGATAACCACAGAAGCAACCATCAGTATGGTAACTTGGTGGCAGAGTATCAGGTGCAATCGGAGTAGGTTTTGCTAAGCAGCAAAATGATTTAGGGTAGAGCTGTAGAGGTTCCAATCCCTAATCATTTCCACCTCTAGCAAGGTAAATTTTTCTACTCTGGAGTGAGAACTATCAGGATTAGGGTGCATTCGTTAACAACCCACATTCCGGCTTTTCAATTAGCACGGCTTTTTTACGAAATAGAGAGACTATTGCTGTCGTGGATGATTACCTAGCTTAATCGGTAAATGTCCACAGTTCCTGGCTTGTAAGTCAATTGGTAGTTGCTAGTTAACAACTACCTACTGTTTACTAATCCAGTTTTCTAATCAAAAGCAAAAATTTCTTAAGGCTTCCATCTGTATCACTGACAGAAATGATCCGGGTGCGACACTGTAAGTAGAGAATGTGGGTAAAAACTGAGCTTTTACAATGTCTTGATAATGCATTGTTAGCTTCTCAAAAGTTAAAGTCCACAATCATAAGCTGCTTTATGCTCTTTATCACTACAGAGGAACTGGAAATTCAAGGTGTTAACTATAAGGAAGCATCTCAAATTACTTTCCACAATAAGCTGCTTACCAGGGGCTTAGATTTTTCCAAAAAAGCACGACAAAAAGTCAGGGATTTTTGTCAAGACTATCTCGATGCTAATCTTTTTTGTCTGGTTGTAGAAAGTCAGTGGTATTTGACAGTTTGGATTGAAGAAAAAAACACAAAATTTACCGAGAAAAATATAAATTCACACAATAAAAATATAAGAAATAATTTTATTCAACCTTCTTTTTCAGGTAGAGAATCTAGTTCAGTTAGAGAATCTGGAACTGAAGATATAGTAAAAAAAGATTTGCCAGCTCAAGGCTTCGCTGATCAACAATCTTCTAGAGAAAAGTCATCTAGCCTACCCCTACAAGAAGAATCAGTTACTAGAGACTCACTACCCCTGCAAGAAAAAGCCGGTTCGGAAGATATTTCTTCAGATGAGTCATCTCCTAATCAGCAAAACTCTGGAAAACAAAGGCGTGGGAGGAGATATCGAGGAATTTCCTACTAAGTTTTTGGGCATTTTAAGTAAAGTCAATTATCAATTGTTTGTCAAACTTTCAGGATTAGTAAAGGGGAAGCTTGTACTAAACTATAGTCTAATTTTTCCTTGGTTAATCACGCAATTATAATATGTATGTCTAGGCAAAAATTTAAGCAGTTAAACATCCCAAAAACCTGGTTATTTCCCCAGAAATGCTTTGGCTTACTTTTTTTTGTTGGGGTTTTCCTCGTCGGGCTGCAAAGTGCCATTGCCCAAGATTCTCTAACTCTGGAACAGCGCCTCGAACAATTAGAACAAAATTCTCAAACTATTAGGGTTATTTTAGATACTATTTGGGTGGTATTTGCCAGTACCCTCGTATTTTTTATGAATGCGGGTTTCGCTATGTTGGAAACAGGTTTATGCCGCCAAAAAAATACGGTTAACATGTTGTCCAAAAATGTCATTGTATTTGCCATTTCTACCGTAGCTTTTTGGGGAGTTGGCTTTGGCATTATGTTCGGCGACGGTAATTCCTTTTTCGGCACTCATGGCTTTTTCTTAAGTGGAGTTGATAACTCTCCTGCAACTGGCGATACCTACAGAGGTGTTTTCAGTGCTATTAGCTGGGCCGGTATCCCTCTACAAGCTAAGTTTTTGTTCCAGTTAGTTTTTGCTGGAACTGCAGCAACTATTGTTTCAGGAGCCGTCGCGGAACGCATTAAGTTTGGAGCATTTCTTCTTTTTAGCCTGTTTCTAGTTAGTCTTTCCTATCCCGTTACGGGTCACTGGGTGTGGGGAAATGGTTGGCTATCTGGAATAAACTTCCGTGATTTTGCCGGTTCAACTGTCGTTCACTCGGTGGGTGGTTGTGCTGGCTTGGTAGGTACTTTGCTACTCAGACCACGCTTAGGCAAATATCAAGACGACGGCAATCTTGAGAAAAAAAGCTTTAGCTATTCCTACGACAACCGCAGCAGTTTTGGTAGAAAAATTACTGCTATACCTGCTCATAATCTGGGTATGGCAACTTTGGGTGGCTTAATTCTTTGGCTTGGCTGGTTTGGTTTTAATTCTGGCTCGACTCTAGCTGCCAATCCCCAGGCAATTACACATATCCTACTAACCACTAATCTGGCAGCAGCGATGGGGGCAATTGGAGCTACTTTTACCTCTTGGCTGTATTTCGGTAAGCCAGACCTGACCTTTATGATTAATGGTGTCCTGGCTGGTTTAGTAAGTATTACCGCCTCTTGTGCTTTCGTCTATTTACCCTATGCAGTCCTGATTGGTATGTTCGCTGGGATTATTGTGGTCTTTTCCTCAATCTTTTTAGAGAAGAGAGAAATTGATGACCCGGTGGGCGCCATTTCAGTCCACCTCGCCTGTGGTATTTGGGGGACACTGGCGGTAGGACTGTTTAGTGTCGGTCCTGATGTTTTCCCCTGGTATACAGAAAACCTCGGACCGGCGTCAGGATTGTTGCTAGGAGGTGGTTTTCAGCAGCTCTTCGCTCAATTACTTGGTATTATCTCGGTAGGTACTTTTACCGCCATACTTAGTCTCTTTGCTTGGTCAGCTATTGACCTCATAATCGGCTTAAGAGTCTCTCCAGAAGATGAAATCGAAGGTCTTGATCTCAGTGAGCATGGCATGAGTGCCTATGATATTACCCCAGAAGAAGAATACTAACCGCGAAAAACAGCAGGCGAGACAAATGAGTTTGATCATCATCTGTCTCGCCTGTGATTAAACGCTGCGGTTAATCAACTCCTTCTATTGGTGCAAAACCCTGACGTTGGATATTCTCTGTAATAGTGCGCGGTTCCAAGAATTGCAACAAATAATCAGGTCCACCGGCCTTAGAACCGACACCAGACATTTTGAAGCCGCCAAAAGGTTGCCGTGCGACAATCGCCCCAGTAGTAGTGCGGTTAATGTAAAGGTTGCCTACTTCAAATTCTGCTGAGGCTTGTGCAATGTGGGAAGGAGTACGGGAATATATGCCACCAGTGAGAGCATAGTTAGTGCCATTAGCTACCTGGAGTGCTTCTGGAAAATCCTTGACCCGGATTACCGCTACTACAGGACCAAAGATTTCTTCTTGAGCAATCTTGGCATCTGGTGAGACATTGGTAAAAATCACCGGGCCAATGAAATAACCCTTCTCCGGCGCATTCATTGCTAAAGCTAGTTGTGCCTCTTGACTACCTTGCTCAATATAGGCACGAATGCGATCGCGCGCTTTGGCATCAATTACTGGTCCTACCTGAGTACTCGGAGCTTCTGCTACACCAATATTGAGCGATCGCGTCGCTTCTACCATGCGCTCGATAAAGTTATTATAAACCGGCTCCAAGACGATCACCCGCGAGCAGGCAGAACACTTCTGACCACTGTAACCAAAAGCCGACTGCACCACGCCAGCCACTGCCTGGTCAAGATCAGAACTTTCATCGACAATAATCGCGTTCTTACCCCCCATCTCAGCAATGACTCGCTTGAGATGTTTTTGCCCCGGTTGCACAATTGCCGCATCGGCATAAATCCGACAACCTACCTCCTGGGAACCAGTAAAGGCAATCAGATGAACATCCGGATGCTTCACCATGTGGGCTCCGACTGTAGAACCCTTACCTGGGACGTATTGAAATACTCCCTGGGGTATCCCTGCTTCCAGCAAAATTTCTGCAATTTTCGCCGCAATCACCGAGGAAACTTCAGCGGGTTTGAGTAAAGTACAATTTCCCGCCGCCAAAGCAGCTACTGTCATCCCTGTGGCAATCGCAATGGGGAAGTTCCAGGGAGAAATCACCACAGCAATGCCTCGTGGCTGGTAGATATAGCGATTATTCTCACCAGCAATATCATAGTTAACGCCTAGATCAAGACGTTCCATCTCATCGGCGTAGTAGCGGCAGAAATCAATCGCTTCTGAGACTTCTGCATCAGCTTCTCGTAATGCTTTGCCTACTTCTAAGCACACCCAGGCAGATAATTCGGCTCGACGTTGCTCCATTAAGTCGCCGGCTTTGCGTAGTATAGCGGCTCGTTGCTTGGCTGGCGTGCGTCGCCAACTAGGGAATGCTGTTTTTGCCGCTTGTAGTGCCTGATCAGCTTGTGCTACAGAAATTAGTCCAATTTTACCAACCACCTCACTGGGGTTAGAGGGATTGAGAGAATCTACAGTTTCCTCAGTTGCTACGTATTCGCCATTAACTAAGGGTAAATAAGTTTTGCCCAACTGCTGGCGAACCTTGAGCAAAGCTTGCTGTGCTTCCTGCCTTGCTGTTGACTGTGCATAGTCTGTGTCAGGGGCATTGGAGAACGCTTTGAGACTGGCAGGTTCAACTCTCAACTGGTCAGAGTTTAACTCTTTGACTACTGGTGGAGCCAACAATTCTTCAATGGGTCGCTCTTCCAAACTTTGCCGCAGGAAAGAACTATTGGCTGTATTCTCTAGTAAGCGACGAATTAAGTAAGCCATTCCTGGCAGTAGTTCGCCGTAAGGAGCATAAACCCGCACTCGGTGACCCTGCTTAACGAGGGCTTTTGCTAGTTGGTCACCCATACCGTAGAGTACTTGCATCTCAAAGCGACGACGGGGAATCTTCAGGGTTTCAGCAATCGCGATCGCATTTGCTTGGGAGCGTACATTATGGGAGCCAATCGCCGAGTAAATATACTCGTGGTTTTCCAGCATCAACCGGGTTATTTTTTCAAAATTGGCATCAGTGGCTGCTTTATCGTTATAGACAGGTTGAGGCCAACCATGCTGTATCGCTTTAATTGTCTCTTGATCCCAGTAAGCTCCCTTGACTAGCCGCACGGTTACCGGGTAACCGCGTTCTTTTGCCCAAGCAATCACATCCCGAACATCCCGTTCAGAGTCTTGCAGATAGGCTTGAATGGTGATACCAATATCAGTACGTTCACGAAACTCTTCTTCTAACAACAGTTCTTTGAGAATCGAGAGAGTCATGTCTTTGTAGACATACTGCTCCATATCAAAATGAACCGCTGCCCCTAGTTCCTGAGCACGGCGTAAGAGTTTACGAATGTGATCGCATACCTTTTCTTTGCTACCTTGTTCATCGAGCGGGTCGAATTGAGAGTAAAATGCCGTTAACTTGACAGAGACTTGCACTCGCGGCAGAGACTCACCATCAGCTAGATCAATCTCTTCTACCGTTGACCAGCGCTGAGCTTCCTGAGTCAGCTGTTCCATCAAATCCAGATAGCTTTCCAGGTAAGACTGTGCTTCGGCCTCTGTAATCACCGCTTCACCCAAAAGATCCAGAGTGAAAGCCATCTTATCTTTGCGCAGGCGTTCTATCGTTTTAATTGCCTGTTTGATATTTTCACCAGCAATATATTTATGGGCCAGGGTTTCTACTGCGGTGGAGACGGTGGTGGCTGCGATTTGTCCTGGCATTGAGTCAGGGTTGGCAAAATTGAGCATCCCTTTAAGGGTTGTGGGCAGTTCTACCGATTCATCCCCCAGGTATTCCTGCAAATGACGGGCGACTTCCGTTTTACTGCGCAAGGCGGGTAAAGCATCAATGAAACGGAATAGCTGCACCCGCAAACCAGGGTTGTTCATCGCCCAAGCTAGTAACTTATCGTCCCAGCGCATGTTGTCCCGCATGTGGGCAAAGAAGGAACGCTTTTCCCGCGTTGCTTCCAGGAGCTGTTTGGCAATTTCCTGGGTTTTGGCTTCGTAAGTACTTTTCTCTAGTTGTACAACCACCGGTAGATTACTCCTGTTCTGGGCGATAGCAAGATTATGCCAATCTAATATTATATTCTTTAGTATTACGGTTATTTATAGTTTAAGAACTATAAACCACGAACTCCTATAGCTATAATCGCCTGGTGTAACTCTTTAGATGTCTCCCTCGTGATTGCAATTTATCCGGGCAGCTTTGATCCAATTACCCTAGGACACCTCGATATTATAGAGCGCGGTTGTCGGCTCTTTGACCAGGTGATTGTTGCCGTGCTGCGCAATCCTGATAAATCTCCCTTGTTTACTGTGCAACAAAGGGTAGAACAGATTCGTCTTTGTACTAAACATCTGCCAAACGTCGAAGTTGACAGCTTTTTCGGTTTGACCGTGGAATATGCCAAACTGAAGAATGCTCAAGTGCTACTGCGAGGGCTAAGGGTGCTTTCGGATTTTGAAAAAGAACTCCAGATGGCTCACACCAATCAAACCCTATGGAGTGAGATTGAAACGGTTTTCTTCGCCACCTCTAACGAGTACTCTTTTTTAAGTAGTAGCGTAGTTAAAGAGATTGCCAAGTTCGGCGGCTCCGTTGATCATCTTGTTCCCCATCAGGTTGCTCTTGATATTTGCCAATGTTACGCCAAGACTCAGCCAGAATCGATCCCCCCAACCCCGAAGAACCCAGCAACCATAGTCAACCGCCAGTCAATGGACCAGGAGGTATAGATATTCAGCGGGAACTCAACCGGATTGAGGACATGATTTTTGATAGCCCGCATATCCCCTTTACTAGGCGCACTCTGGTCGATGAAGAAATGTTGCTGGCTCAGTTAGACTTGGTGCGGGAAAATTTGCCGGATACCTTTGCTGTTGCTCAAAAAATTGTCCGCCAACGGGAAGGGATTTTACTGCAAGCTGAAGAATACGCTCAAGAACTAGTAGAGGCAGCAGAGCAACGTGCTGATCAGCTTTTGGACGAACTGGGTATTGTTCAGCAAGCAGAACTAGAAGCCTATCAAATCCGCCAAAAAGTTCAGCAAGAGTGTGAAGCTTTACAGCAGCAAACCCTCTCTGAAATTGAGCGGCTGCGTCGCCAAGCACAGCAGGAAATTGAGCAGGTTCGTCTACTCGCACTGGCTGAATGTGAAGATATTCAAAATGGTGCGGACGAATATGCCGACGCCGTTCTCAGAAGTATTGAGCAGCAACTAGGTGACATGCTCAGAGTGATTCGCAATGGGCGTCAGCAACTGCTTGGCGATCCGCCACAGGGCAACATACCAGAGACAGATGCCAACGGGGGTTCTGGACTACGTTAATCACCAATTTCGCCACTAAAGAATTAATCACAAAGGGTTTGCTTCCCCAGAGTTAATTTTGTTTGGTATGCCAAGCTTTAGTTTATTTTGGCTAGATTAAATCGCTTGACTTTCTATACTGAGTCTAGAGAGGGAGTCTGAATTATGAGTTATGATTACGATTTGTTTGTCATCGGTGCTGGTTCTGGAGGAATTGCTGCGGCGCGACGGGCAGCGGAATATGGCACCAAGGTAGGGGTGGCAGAAGTTAGCAACCTGGGGGGAACCTGTGTTAATCGCGGCTGTATTCCCAAGAAGCTCATGGTTTACGCTTCTCATTTTCCTGCTCTTTATGAAGATGCTCAAGGATATGGCTGGAGTGCAGTTGAGAGTAGCCTCGACTGGCAAAAAATGATTACTACTGTCAATCAGGAAGTAGAACGACTCAACGGCGTTTACCAAAGAATGCTCGATAAAGCGGGCGTAGATTTAATCCAAGGTTATGCCAAGTTCCTCGATCCTCATACCCTAGAAATTGGAGAGCGCAAAGTTACAGCAGACAAAGTTTTAATTGCTGTCGGTGGGCATCCTGTTAAACCGGAGGAGATTCCAGGGATTGAACACGCGATTGTCTCCGATGATATGTTTCACCTCAAGGAGCAACCTAAGCAGATCGTGATTATTGGTGGTGGCTACATCGGTGTGGAATTTGCCTGTATTATGCAGGGTCTAGGTTCACAAGTGACGCAACTCATCCGCAACGATCTGATTTTAAGGGGATTTGACGACGATTTGCGCTCTGGAGTTCAGGAGGGCATGAAACAGCACGGTATCCGCATCATCAATCTTACCGAACCCCCAGTGATCGAAAAGACCCCCCAAGGTTTAAAGGTAACAATCAAAGGTGATTCGGAGGAAACGGTAGTCGCAGATGCTGTAAGTCTGGCAGCTACAGGACGCAAGCCAAGTCTGGAGAAACTGGGCCTAGAGAATGCTGATGTAGAAATTAGCGAGGGAGCGATCGCTACTGATGAGTACAGCCGTACCAGCCAAGAGAATATTTTTGCTGTTGGTGACTGCACGGATCGTATTAATCTTACCCCGGTTGCGATTAATGAAGGCCGTGCCTTTGCCGATACTCAGTTTGGCGGTAAGTCCCGGACGATGAGTTACGAAAACGTACCCAGTGCTGTATTTAGTACACCGGAAGCTGCGTCAGTAGGTTTGACAGAAGCCCAAGCCAGGGAAATCTTGGGTGATGCCGTTAAAATTTATCGTGCCCGCTTTAGACCGATGTATCACACTCTCACTGGTCGGGAAGATAAGACAATAGTCAAATTAGTCGTTGACCAGAAGACTGACAAAGTACTCGGTGCTCATATGGTAGGCGATTACGCAGCCGAAATTATCCAAGGCATAGCGATCGCTGTGAAAATGGGAGCAACCAAAAAAGACTTTGATGCTACTATCGGCATACATCCTTCTACTGCTGAAGAGTTTGTCACTATGCGCTGAAGGTCTGGCAAAAATTGAGCTAGGTGCAGCGTAATTCGTCTGTGGTTACAAATTGACAAATTACCTGCCCTACTCAACACTTATCGACGCCACAGAAACCGCTACCTCCAGACTGTATCTACGGGGCAATTTGGACTAACAAGTTTTGTTCTCGCAAACTTGGTCTAAAATTCGCTTGGCGTGTCCCAAGGATATATTGGAATTATGACTAATGAATCTCCCATCCCAGTAGTTGTTAACGGTGCTGCCGGGAAAATGGGTCGTGAGGTGATCAAGGCGGTTTGCCAAGCTGAGGATATGACCTTGCTGGGTGCTATTGAGCGCGACCCTAAATATCTGGGTCAAGATGCCGGTGAAGTGGCTGGGTGCGGTCCGGTGGAAATTCCGATTTTGAACGACTTGCAAGCGACGCTAGTACTTGCCACACAGGAAAAAGTACAAGGAGTCATGGTCGATTTTACTCACCCAAGCAGCGTTTATGAAAATGTCCGAACAGCGATCGCTTACGGTGTTCGTCCCGTAGTCGGTACTACAGGACTCTCTCAAGAGCAAATTCAAGACCTAGCTGAGTTTGCTGAAAAGGCTAGTACCGGCTGCTTAATTATTCCCAATTTCTCTATTGGCATGGTACTGCTTCAGCAGGCGGCAGTTCAAGCGGCACAGTACTTCGACCATGTAGAAATTATTGAGCTACACCACAATCAAAAAGCTGATGCTCCCAGTGGCACAGCAATTCAAACTGCCCAGCAATTGGCAGGACTAGGTAAGACCTATAATTCTCCCACTGTCAAAGAGACGGAAAAACTAGCAGGTGCCAGGGGGAGTGTTGCTGACGACAACGTTCGCATCCATAGTGTCCGGTTACCGGGCTTAATCGCTCACCAAGAAGTTATTTTTGGTGCATCTGGTCAAATCTACACTCTGCGTCACGATACCACAGATCGCTCCTGCTATATGCCAGGAGTGCTGTTAGCAATCCGCCAAGTGACCCAGATCAAGTCTCTTGTTTACGGGTTAGAGAAAATCCTCTAAAAGCTAGATATGCTAATTCCGATCACACGTCAGAAGTTTGAACAAGTCATTCCTTTGCTGGCCACTGGTTCTCAGTACACTTACTACTGGGGAAAATTTCCAGATTTTTTAAAACGACTCTTGATTTCTGTGGTGGCTAGCGTCGTTGTCTTGCTCTTCGGACTCTTCTTAGGAGAAGGATTCGACGGCTTACGCTTGTTACTGTCGATTATTGTGGGGCTTTACTGGTTGTGGGGGCCTGTTTACTGGGCGAGTATGCGTAATCGTCAGATGCGCAGCTACAAATACAGCGGTTTCTGGCGTGGTCGAGTCTTGGATGTGTTTGTCACAGAAGATTTGATTGGTACAGAGGAAACAGTAAATAATCGTGGCGAGTTAGTTATCGTGGAAAACCGAGAGCGACGTCTGAATTTGGAAGTAGGCGACGAAACGGGATTTAAAACACTGCTACAAGCTCCTCTGCGCCGTATCTACAAGGGAATTGCTCCTGGTCAAGTTGCTGAGATGATGGTCATGTCTCATCAAGCTGACTTAGGAAGCATTACCAAAACAACTGATATCTACATTCCCAGTTTCAACCTTTGGGTAAGTGACTATCCTTATTTAAAAAGAGATGACTTTATCCAGGTTAGCTATCAGTTGAGTAAAGCTGATGATAGGGAAACTAGAGCAGAAGGTGTAGTCGATACAAAGCGTCGCAGACGTTACTGAATCAGGAAGAATTAAAGTCTATATTCCACCAGTGGGGCAATGGAAGTATTGAATTTTTGATTCATTAATGTGTTGGAAGTGGAGCGCCCCCCACCTAAATAAAAGATTATTGGTGGGGGTGTTCAAAATTATCATTGGGGGCTGCGCTCAGTATTTCCCGTCTGAACTTTGTTAACTCTAGAATTGCTTTGTCAAGCTTAACCTTGACAAAATCGACATACTAAGCGAGAGCCGAGATATTATCTTCGCTTCTCTACGCCAATAGTTGAATAAAGGTACAGCTTCTGATGGCTCCCCGGCGGAGTAATCAAATGTTCCCTATCGACCAACGCCTCAACAGAAAAGCTAGGGGGATAGGTTGTCTTTATTAATTTTGATCACCAGGGCTTTTTTAACTGGGGTGCTAGGATTCGAACCTAGGAATGGCGGGACCAAAACCCGCTGCCTTACCACTTGGCTACACCCCATTGGTTTCGCCTCATTTATGTTAGCAGTTATTGCCCGGAAAGTGTCAAGCAGTCTGAGAATTTTTGGCTAGTAGGGAGTAGGAGAAATAATTTTCTAGCTTAGCGTGGTCTGGCAGTAGCCCAACCTCAAAAATATTTTAGGTTGGTTGCACCCTACCCTTGACCACGCAAACTCCCTACTTTGGGGAATACGGCTGCTATCAAGCTGGGTAAATCCGCAAGCGCCGATTGGGTTCATCGCCAAAACTGTCGGATTTTAGGCGGTAGTGTTCTACTAACTCATGCTGCATTTTACGCACTTTTGGCGATCTCGGCAACAACTCTACTGGCTGTCCTTTGGGAATAACGATTTGTTCGACCGCTAAGCGAGCTTCTTCTAGAGCCTCGATTTCATCTTCAGAACCGCTTTGAGTAAATAAGCGCAAATCAGCCGCGTCAGGAGTGCCTGGGTCTTCCATATCCAATAAACGCCTCAGGGCACGGGTTATCTGAGGAATGGTACTGGCTTTAAGGGCATGAATTGGCACATGACGAGCTTTGGCAACTGACCTTAACTTGGAGTGGCTTTTAACTTGCGATCGCAACCCCAGCACAGCATCTGCACTATCGATGTCTTTTGTCAACACCACTGGCAAGTTAAGTACGCGTACTACTTGCTCGATTTGATGACGACTGACACCATAAGGATAAATATGTAGTGGCAAATCCTCACCATTGGGCCCCGGTACTCGGTAACCATTGCCAAAGCCATCTTGCTGATGCCAGGATTTATCCAGCAGTTGTTCAAAGTAGCTGTTTTCAGAATAACCTCGGGATGAGGAGCGCGATAGAGGCTTCATTTGTCCCGATGACCGCCAGCCTGTCGGTTTTACTGGAGTTGAGGACAATAAAGTTCTTTCTGGTGGCGTTGCTAGAGGGGCGCTGGGGAATTCGCGGGAAATCTTTACTTTACCTTCGTTGTCTACCGTCCTCTCTTGGGGGTTAGGCTGACGACCCCGTAGTAAACTATCCACGGTGTCAGAGACACTTTCGTGGACTACCCAACGCTGCCGTTCCAGCATTTCTACAGCAATTTCAAAGGTTGGGGGAGCTTTACGCTCTAACACTGTCTTCTGAGAACCTCGGCGTCTGGCTTCATCATCACCTAGGGTCACGGCTTGAATACCACCCACTAAATCAGACAGAGTAGGGTTTTTAATCAGGTTTTCAATACGATTACCGTGGGCAGTTCCTACCAACTGGACGCCTCGCTCAGCAATTGTACGGGCTGCCAAGGCTTCGAGTTCCGTACCAATTTCGTCAATGACAATAACTTCTGGCATATGGTTTTCCACTGCCTCAATCATCACCTGATGCTGAAGTTCTGGACGGGCAACTTGCATCCGTCTTGCTCTGCCAATTGCTGGGTGAGGAATATCACCGTCACCAGCAATTTCGTTGGAGGTGTCAATAATCACAACCCGTTTGTGTAAGTCATCGGCTAAAACCCTAGCAATCTCACGCAAAGCTGTTGTTTTTCCCACACCAGGACGCCCCAGCATTAGAATCGACTGTCCTGTTTCTACCAGGTCACGAATCATGCCAATGGTGCCGAATACGGCTCTACCTACACGGCAGGTTAAGCCAATAATATCGCCTTGGCGGTTACGCATGGCACTAATGCGGTGTAGTGTCCGCTCGATTCCAGCACGGTTGTCACCGCTAAAGTTTCCTACTCGCTCGACGCAACAAGCTAGTTGTGATTGGGTTACTGGTGTCTCGGAAAGGTACTCTGACTGATTGGGAAAGCGTACTTCTGGAAAGCGACCAAGATCCAGAACCACTTCAATCAAACTATCCTTCTGGGGATGTTGCTCTAAGGATGAGTGAATTTCTTCTGGCAGAATTTCTAGTAACTTATGGAGATCGTCTCGAATCTGCATCCTGTTTGAAGTGAGGTTTTCGTCCACGATCGGCACTTGTTGATCTGATAGATTTTGTTGGTCAGAGGGATTGATACTTTGGGGATTCTCCATATTTTCGTATCAAAGGCAGCGATCGCTGCTATTTTTCAGTGGGCTTGTGAAAATCTGTTTTTACTAAGCTTGTTTTAATTAACTGGGTTTGGGGTGCAGTAACTGTTGGTTGCCCTTAAGCTGGGAAACCAGAGAATCGGCTTTTTCCACAGCCTGCCATAGCAACTCAGGAAATTCTTCAAGGTATTCAACAGACGGTCTTTGAGATGATGCCAAAGGGTCATCAACTACTTCCCCATTTAATTTTTCTAATTTGTCTAATAGCGGTGACATTAGCACACGGGCGTAACTGCCGTAAGCTACACCGGCAACATAGGGCTGAGGATTGGGTACTGAGGATGAAAAATTTGGGGTTGGAGATTGAGTGATTTGATCTCCATTACACCCTTGTCTTATCTCCCCGCTTTCCCTTTTGGGTAATAGCCCAGTTGCTCTTAGCTTGCTAACAGTGTGGTTATTGGTGCCGCCAGCCAACTGTATATATCCAGGTAGTCCGGCTGCTAAGACTACTTGGGAAAGTTTTACAGCGGCACGAGTAGTTCCGCTACCAATGTCACCACTCATCGGGCGTCCGTCGGTTTGCCAAACCAAAGTACACGGTAAGGGTGTTATTAGTTCGTAGAGTGCCCATAGATAGTCAATTAAACCATCACCATCTGGGCAGCTAATTGCTAGTAGCTTTAGCTGAGCAACCCAAGGGGTAATCGCTTTCCAGAGTCTTTGAAAATCTCTGAAATGCCCGACTTTTGTATGAATTTCTAGGGCATCAACGCCAGTTTGCAAAATCAGTTCGGATATTACCTCCGGTGTTGATACATAAGAACGAGTGTAGATCAACTGACTAGGGCAAATGGGCAGACAACGACCACAGCCATAGCAACTAGAGTCAATCACTCCGGAAAAACTCTCGTTAATATTCTGGAAAACAATTGCTTGTGCTGGGCAAATCTTTTGGCAAGGACGGGGACACTCTGGCGGACATAAGTCCGGATCAAATTCGGCTTTGCGAAAATGCACGTCTTCCCCATCATTTAAGCTCACCATCAACCACGGTCTGCCTTGGAATCTAAACCCCCGCGCTTGTGCTGCACCAGCTAATTCACCGGCAACTTGTAAGGCATTCTTAGCTGCTGCAATCACCGCCGGGTCAGCTGCTACATCAATGCAATCTGCACCGGCAAGGGTGTAAGACAAAGTAAGATTCCGAACGGCAGGGAGGTTTTGGAAGCTGGCTCCGCAGATTAGCTTGAACCAGTTACCCTCCCTTAAGGAAGTTAAGGGATAGTACATTTGAGTCACCCCTATATGCTAATGCGTCGCTAACAATTTGGGGAGATAAATTTAACTTGTTCAACAGAGGAGCACATATCCTGGCAAGTCAGTGTACCTTTGTGGGGAACAACCGTCACCTCGTTATCTTCCCCACAAAAAAAAGACGGCGAGGACATCACTCCTCGCTGATTAGAGATTTTAGGTCTTACGCAACCAGTACTAAATTCCGTCATTCTGAGTAATAGCAACGTAAGGAGCGTCAGAATTTTAAGCCCTTATCCTGGCATTACGGTGCGTGAGTTCTAGATTTTTGCTAGGATTCTGGCTGCTAGTAGCAATCTGCTCCCAACAAATCACGTTCTAATCAATAACAGCATTAAGCAGCACTTCAGCTAAAGTCATATTTTCCATATCATCCAACGTGACAGTGTCAACAATGTCGAATTGAGCTCCAGCACCTTGCAGTTCATCATCAAGTGCTTTGAGAAAGCGGGTTGCCATCGTATCTTTGCCCACTTGAATGAGTGAAATGGCGAGTTCTTCATCCCGTTCTATTTTACGAGAAGCCTCGATGATTACCTTCATTACAGCTTTGCGGTCATCGGGTTCGCCGTCTGTGACTACCAAAATAGTCTCTCCGTTGGCTTTCGCTTCCCCGGCTACCTTGCGCTGAAGATAGCTATCAGTAGCATCCTTAAGAACACTAGCAAGGTCAGTGCGACCCATCGGGTCATTTTCTTGGAAGACTTGCGAAACCTTATCGGAAGTCACATTGTCGTAGCGTCTAAAGCGACTGGAAAATAAGTAAACGGTAATCCCATCTGGGTCAAGCTGTTCACATTTTCTTGCTACTGCCAAAGTAGACTCCTGCACAGTTTGCCACCGACTTTTACCGCCTGGCTGGTCTTGTATGGACATACTGCCACTTTTGTCGATGATTAAAGTATAGTCACGGTCTTCCACTAGAGAATCTGTCACCAAGTGCTTACCTCCACTGAGTTTCAGTATTTACTGATCTAGCTTATACGACTCACTCAAAATCCAGCCTATTTCAACGGAATGAGAAGATAACTCAATGATTCGTAACTAATCCCACTAATAATTTAGTGTTTAGAGAAATTTTATTTTTAATTAGCCTCTGTATAAACACAAAGTTTTTTAATTACCAAAACTTCGGAAAAGAAAACTATTCTTGAATTTGGTTGTTTATCCTTAAAAAAGGACTATCAAAAAAGAAGTATTTTGCCCAACAATTTTATCTGTCAATTAGCTCAGAAAGACTACATCAATAAATGGTAAAATTAAAATAGTCACCATTCAGATCAAAGATGACTATCTATACCTAATCAGTAGTTAAGTTTATTTAGGCAATGAGCTTGTCTGGCTATCACTTTCCCCGTTAAAAGCGAAAGTGCAAACCTTACTGATGAGTTCCTTGCAAAGCCTGCAAATAATCAGCCGCCGCTTCTAACTTTGAGGGATAGTTATAAGCGAACTCTTCAAACCAAAGACCTTCTTCTGAGTTTTGATCTAGGGCTTTTAGCCAATTTTGAGCTTGCTGAGTCAGTTCTTGGCGTTGTTTTTGCTTTTTCTGCTCTGTCTTGAGTTTTTCTTCTTGTTCCTGGTGCTCTCTTGCAATTTCTTGCTCTCGATCTTGTTCCTCAAATTCTGCTTTAACCTCTGCTAACAGACTTTCCTCTGCTGGGGATAGCCAAGTTGGTTTGTCAGATTGAGGTTTATAAGATGAGGCGAAGTTTAGCTGGGGCTTTACTTCTTTTTCCGGGACAAGAGGCAATTTGGGGCTTTTTTTAGCTGAGTTTTGTTCCTGGTATTCAGACTTTACCTGTGCTAGTAAATCATCTATCGATTCCATCATCTTAATTCTCCCCTTGAAGAGAGAAAACTTTAGTCAACAATGGCATTAATTAACACTTCGGTCAGCGTCATATCTTCCATATCATCCATGGTAACTGTATCTACAATGTCAAATTTTGCCCCGGCACTTTGAAGTTCGTCATCTAAAACTTTGAGAAATTTAGTCGCCAGAGCATCCTTACCAATTTGGATAAAGGAAATTGCCAACTCTTCGTCCTTGTCGATCTGCCGCGAAGCTTCGATAATTACCTTCATCACCGCCTTGCGGTCGTCAGGCTCTCCATCTGTTACCACTAACATGGTTTCTCCATTTTCCTGAGTCTGACCGTGAGTCTTACGTTGCAAATAGTTATTAGTAGCATCAAGTAGTACATTTGCTAAATCAGTACGCCCAGATGGCTCATTTTCACGGAATATTTGTAAAACTTTATCAGCCGTTACGTTGTCATAGCGTTTGAAGCGGCCGGAAAATACATAAACGGTGATGCCGTCTGGGTCTAACTCTTGGCATTTACTCGCTAGAGCTAGTGTAGATTCTTGCATGACTTCCCATCGGCTTTTACCAGCCACTTGGTCTCTAATCGACATGCTGCCACTCTTGTCGATGATTAAGGTGTAGTCACGTTTTTCTATCATAAGAGAATTTCCCCAACTTATTGAGTATCCTTAAAGGTTATCAAAACCTAGGCTCTGCGCTCAGTAATTGGGGTTTATTAATGGGGTTTATATTGGTTTTTACCCCATGACAGGAGGGGCGAAAGCTTTTAGCTTTTTTTATTTTTTATGTCCGGCTTCAAGAGCAAGCGCTTAAGAAGCAGCTAACAGAACTTCTTTGAGTGAGCTCCAGCGGAAGGAGCGATCACCACCCATTTCTAAGGCAACTTTCACTCGCGGTTCTTGCTGGGGCAAGCTACTTAAATATTCAACTTCATCTCTAGATAAAATCGAGCCTTCTATCATCCAAAGAACCAGTCCCTTAGACTTACTAGGTAGCTGCTCCAATTGATAATTAATCACAGGCGGTAGATAATAGACCCTAATTTCTTTCTTGCCCAAGTGAGGAGGACGTACACCGTGGACACGGGTTAGGTAAGCTGCAGGATCGCCTAAACCTCTAGCGGTTAGGTTGAATGTTGTGTAGCCTGCCGCGCGAAGTCTTCGTTGGTAACGTCCTTCAAATCCCCCCTCTAAAGGCATGTACAGTGCCAGAGCGCCGGATTTCTCCAGGTCACGAATGAACGATTTGCCAGTGGTGATCAGTGCCATTGCTACCTTCTTTTATGCCTTAAGTTTTGTGAACTCTGGTTAGAGTATTACTATATAATATCCTTCTGCCTGATCGGTAAGAAATTAACTTTTAGGAAGAACTTAGCTAGACAAAAAGAGGAACATCCACTACCATGTAAGATGGCACTAAAGCGGTACAGACCCTAAGGTGACTGGTTTGAAAGCAGTAATGCAAAAAACCAAGCCTCTCAAAAGGCTTCTCGAAGAGTGTCTTACCGGTTAAATCCGAGCTTAGGGTAAAAACTAAAGTGCTGGGAATATACCAAGAGTCTGTATAGTTTTCTGGCTGAATTCAGATTTACTAGCAGTTTCGTCTCGGCGGGATACTGATTAGTGAATAGCTAATTAAGTCCCAAAGTAATCAAGGCGATGGTATCAGCAAGCGTTATCAAAGAAGATGATGGTTGACAAAGACTTAAGTCCAAGGGCTGCAATGCCCAGGGCTTTAGCTCTGAGGGAAAGCCCCCAGAGCCTGGTCTATCTGAATGCCGACCATAGAAACGGCTTTGAAAGCACACTGGTAGCACTCTAGTAGAGTTGATTTGTAAATCGGCCTGACTGAAGAGTACTGCGGGCAAGCGCTGTTAGTAGCTGAGTCCATTTCATGGCTTTAGTAATCGTTCTGGCTCATAGTCTTACCTAAACTACTAGAAAGCAGAATATTGCTCTCTGGTAGCCGTAACGGCAAAGTGTGTGAGGTGGGGCGAACTTACGCCAAGTCTGATCGCCAATCCTGCTTCACTGTAATGTCTAAAAAGGAGAACCCCGTGTCTGTCGGTATCCTCGGCACTAAAATCGGCATGACCCAAGTGTTCGATGAGGAAGGAAGAGCAATTCCTGTAACTGTCGTTCAAGCCGGTCCATGCACCGTGACCCAAATTAAAACTAAAGAGACAGATGGCTATAGCTCTGTCCAAATTGGTTATAAGGAAGTCAAGCCCAAATTACTCAACAAGCCTGAAATGGGTCACTTGGCAAAGTCTGGTGCCCCCCCATCACGCCACTTGCGCGAGTATCGCTTGCCGGATGTCGGTGAATTTCAGCTAGGTCAGACAGTCGGTGCAGATACATTCTCCGTCGGTCAGATTGTTGATGTCAGCGGCAACAGCATGGGTCGTGGCTTTGCTGGTTATCAGAAGCGTCATAACTTTAAACGCGGACCGATGGCTCATGGCTCCAAAAACCACCGACTACCAGGTTCTACTGGTGCAGGTACAACCCCTGGCCGCACGTTTCCCGGCAAGAGGATGGCAGGTCGCTATGGAGGCAAAAGAGTCACCACTCGCAAGCTTCAAGTAGTCCGGGTGGATCTCGAGCGTAATTTATTACTAATTAAAGGTGCACTTCCCGGTAAACCTGGGACGCTCTTGAGCATTGCACCAACTAAACAAATAGGGGGTTAGTCATTGGTCAATCAGTCATTGGTAATTAGCTGATATAAAACTAAAAACTAATGTAATAGGACTAATAGACTACTCAAGGGAGAAAAAAAATGCTTGATTGTGTGGTGCAAAATTGGCAGGGGGAAGAAGTTGGCAAGGCAACACTAGATCTGCGAGTCGCTAAAGAAGAAAACGCAGCTCATATTGTTCACCGAGCCTTAGTCCGACAACTAACAAACGCTCGTCAAGGAACCGCCTCGAGCAAAACCCGCTCAGAAGTTAGAGGGGGGGGACGTAAACCTTGGCGACAAAAGGGGACTGGTCGTGCTCGTGCTGGCTCGATTCGCTCACCCTTATGGCGTGGGGGTGGTGTAATCTTTGGTCCTAAACCCAGAGAATTTAACCTCAAAATGAACCGCAAGGAGCGGCGGTTAGCTCTGCGTACTGCCCTTGCCAGTCGAGCAGAGGATTTGATTGTGGTAGAAGACTTTGTTGAACAACTACCACGACCGAAAACCAAGGATTTGTTGCAGGCGATAAGCCGTTGGGGGATTGAGTCAGACTCGAAAATTCTTTTGATCCTGCCCCAGAAAGAAGAAATGGTTTATCTGTCAGCAAGGAATCTCTCAACTCTCAAGTTGATTGTAGCAACTAACTTAAATGTCTGTGATCTGCTGTGGGCAAAAAAAATTGTGACAACTTCATCAGCCCTTGCCAAAATTCAGGAGGTTTACAGTGACTGAGTATAACTCCCGCGACCTGGTGGATTTGTTGCTGCGCCCGATTGTCACCGAAAAAGCGACTATGCTCTTAGAGCAAAATAAGTACGTTTTTGAAGTGGTGATTAAAGCTACCAAGCCACAAATTAAAGCCGCTATTGAAAGCCTATTTGATGTCAAAGTAGTAGGCGTAAATACCCTACGCCCACCGCAAAAAAAGCGTCGAGTAGGTCGATTTATCGGCTACAAGCCCCAGTATAAACGCGCGATCGTGACTCTGGCAGAGGGGGACTCGATTGCCCTGTTCCCAGATGTATAAGCTTGGAGACTGTTCTCTAAGAAAATTTAAATAGAGCAAGTCAAGGATATTTGTTATGGGCATCCGTTCTTATCGGCCATACACTCCCGGCACTCGCACGGGTACCGTATCGGATTTCGCCGAGATTACGCGGAGCGAGCCGGAAAAATCTCTCACCAAGTCCAAGCATCGTGCCAAAGGTCGTAATAATCGTGGCGTTATTACCAGTAGGCGTCGTGGCGGTGGACACAAGCGTCTGTATCGTCTGGTTGATTTTCGCCGCGATAAACACAACATTCCGGCAAAAGTTGCAGCAATTGAATATGATCCCCACCGGAATGCTCGGATCGCCCTGCTTTACTATCAGGACGGAGAAAAGCGATATATTCTTCATCCAGCAGGTCTGGCAGTAGGCACATCTGTCATGTCTGGGCCTGAAGCCCCCATTGAAGTTGGCAATGCCTTACCTCTGAGCAACATTCCTCTAGGAACCGACGTTCATAATGTGGAACTAATGCCTGGTCGGGGCGGGCAGATGGTTCGTTCTGCTGGTGCAACCGCTCAGGTGGTAGCGAAAGAAGGTAATTACGTTACCCTCAAGCTACCTTCCAGTGAAGTGCGCATGGTACGTCGAGAGTGTTACGCGACAATTGGGCAAGTAGGCAACATTGAAGATAGAAACCTGAGTTTAGGCAAAGCGGGTCGTAACCGACACAAAGGGCGTCGTCCCAAGGTGAGAGGAAGTGTGATGAACCCGGTGGATCATCCCCACGGCGGTGGTGAAGGCAAAGCCCCCATCGGTAGAAGTGGGCCAGTTACACCCTGGGGAAAACCAGCATTAGGAGCCAAAACTCGTAAGCGGAAGAAAAAAAGTACTTCTCTAATTGTTCGGCGTCGCCGGAAATCTTCGAAGCGAGGTCGCGGCGGTCGGGAGTCTTAGGATTAGAAGGTTGCAGGTTAGATCAACCGGCTCAACCGCTAGCTGTATAAATCTTCAACCCATGACCTTACGACTTTCAATCTATTAACCGGATAACTTTCAACGTTGAAATTATGGGTCGTTCTTTAAAAAAAGGTCCTTTTGTTGCTGATAGCCTCCTCAAAAAAATTGAGGTTCTTGAGGCCAAAGGAGAAAAACAAGTAATCAAAACCTGGTCAAGGGCGTCTACCATTTTGCCCCAAATGGTTGGTCACACTATTGCGGTTCACAACGGACGAACACATGTACCAATTTTCATCAATGAGCAAATGGTAGGTCATAAGCTCGGTGAATTTGCTCCAACTCGTACTTTCAGGAGCCACTCCAAAAGTGATCGTAAGGGGGGGCGCTAGCAGGAAAAGAGAGATTACTCTTAGCTTTTTCGAGCGGAGAAAACTATGGCAATAGATATTACAGCAGAAACTAAAGCGATCGGACGCTATATTCGCATGTCTCCTATTAAGGCAAGGCGGGTACTTGATCAGATTCGTGGGCGCTCCTATCGGGAAGCCCTGATCATATTGGAGTTTATGCCCTACCGTGCCTGTGAACCGGTACTCAAAGTCCTGCGCTCTGCTGTGGCAAATGCTGAACACAATACTGGCCTCGATCCAGCATCTTTAGTTATCACTAAAGCTTTTGCTGACATGGGTCCAAGCTTGCGCCGTTTTAGACCTAGAGCTCAAGGTCGCGCATATCAGATTCGGAAACCAACTTGTCATATCACTGTGGCTGTTTCTCCGGAAGTCAGCGTGTAATTAGGTAAGCCATGAGCAGTAAGAGCAATAAAAGGTAGGGACTAGTGGGACAAAAAATTCATCCAATTGGTTTTCGACTAGGTATAACTCAAGAGCATCGTTCTCGCTGGTTTGCAGATACCAAGCGCTATCCTGAACTGTTACAAGAAGACTACAAAATCAGGCAGTATGTCGAGAAAACTCTCAATAATGCTGGGATTTCCGAAATTAGGGTTGAGCGCAAAGCTGACCAAATTGATCTAGAAATTCATACTGCTAGACCCGGTGTTGTTGTGGGTCGCGGTGGTAGCGGAATTGAGTCATTACGTACGGGTCTACAGCAAGAGCTGGGTAACAATCGTCAAATTCGCATTAATGTAGTCGAAGTGGCGCGGGTAGATGCCGATGCCGAACTAATTGGCGAGTACATCGTACAACAATTAGAGCGAAGAGTTTCTTTTCGGCGGGTTGTGCGCCAGGCAATTCAGCGTGCCCAACGCGCTGACGTTCAGGGTATCAAAATACAGGTGAGTGGTAGATTGAACGGGGCAGAAATTGCTCGGACGGAGTGGACTCGTGAAGGGCGAGTGCCTCTGCACACGCTACGTGCCAATATTGATTACTCCTACCGCACTGCCAAAACAATTTACGGGATTCTCGGCGTCAAAGTATGGATCTTCAAAGGGGAAGTAATCCCGGGTCAGGAAGAACAGCCTACTCCAAATACTGCAGCTCCCCGCCGTCGTCAACAAAGACGCCGCCAACAATTTGAAGACCGCTCAAATGAAGGATGAACAAGGGAGGATGAACAATGAAGGAGAAAAATAATTGTCAGCTGAAAGCCTAATTCTAGAACAGTAATTTTTTTACTTCGTGCTTCATAATTCATAAGTTCGTACCTTCATAACTTCACACTTTTTGCGTCATGTTAAGTCCTAGAAGAACTAAATTTCGTAAACAACAACGCGGACGGATGAGAGGTGTAGCTACTCGTGGTAACGCCTTGAATTTTGGCGACTTTGCTCTACAAGCTACAGAACCCTGCTGGATGACAGCTCGCCAAATTGAAGCAGGTCGTCGTGCTATGACCCGCTATATCCGCCGTGGTGGCAAAATTTGGATCCGCGTTTTTCCTGATAAACCAATCACAATGCGGGCGGCTGAAACTCGTATGGGTTCAGGAAAAGGCTCTCCCGAGTTCTGGGTGGCGGTAGTCAAGCCCGGTCGGATTCTGTTTGAAATTGCTGGAGTTCCGGAAGCAACTGCCCGTGAGGCAATGCGCCTTGCTGCTAATAAGTTGCCCATTAAAACTAAGTTCATTACTCGTGAAGGGGAATAGGTGTAGATTATGCCTCTGCCCAAAGTAGAAGAAGCAAGAAAATTAAGTGACCAGGAACTGGCAGACGAAATTTTAGCGGCTAAGCGCCAACTATTCGAGCTGCGAATGCAAAAGGCAACTCGACGTTTGGAAAAACAACACCAGTTCAAGCACACTCGTCGCCGTATTGCTCAGCTGATGACTGTAGAACGGGAAAGACAAATTACAGCCAGCCAATCGTCAACTCAAGCACCAGACACCGATGTCCCAACAGATGTACAAGAGGAGTAGACCTTAATGGCGGTCAAAGAACGAGTGGGTTTAGTCGTCAGTGACAAAATGAATAAAACCGTCGTGGTTGCCATAGAAAACCGGTCACCCCACCCTAAGTACGGAAAAATCGTTGTGCGAACCAAGCGATACAAAGCTCACGATGAAGAAAATCATTGTAAAGAAGGCGACCGCGTCCGGATCAGAGAAACACGACCCCTGAGTCGCACCAAACGCTGGATGGTAGCTGAAATAATCAGCCGCGCTTCAGTCTGAGATGTCCGGTTATCTATGAATTTTGTGGGGCACCGATAACACACTACCCGTTTAGGGCGTTCACATTGATGAGGACGGCTTGTCGATTAACCCCGAATTGTTCACACCGAAGGCAAAAGCTCCTACAAAATAAGGAGGAAAACCATGATTCAACAAGAGTCCTACTTAAATGTCGCTGATAATAGCGGTGCAAGAAAATTAATGTGTATTCGCGTCTTGGGTGCCGGAAATCGGCGCTACGGCAGTGTGGGTGATGTAATTATTGGTGTCGTTAAAGATGCCAGCCCAAACATGGCGGTGAAAAAGTCTGACGTTGTTAGGGCCGTAATCGTTCGTACTCGCAAGGGACTGCGTCGGGAAAGCGGTATGAGTATTCGCTTTGACGATAATGCAGCCGTGATTATCAACAACGATGGTAACCCTAGGGGAACCCGCGTTTTTGGTCCTGTAGCACGGGAACTGCGCGATAAAAACTTTACCAAAATTGTCTCTCTTGCTCCGGAGGTACTTTAATGGCAACTCAAGTTAAGAGCGAGCAAACTACTGCCGCTAAGCGCTACAAGATGCACGTCAAGAAAGGCGATACCGTTCAGGTGATTTCTGGTCGGGACAAAGGAAAGATTGGGGAAATCTTGAATACTTTACCGAAGCTCAGCAAGGTGGTCGTCAAGGGAGTTAACGTTAAAACTAAGCACGTTAAGCCTCAGCAAGAAGGTGAATCTGGTCAGATTACTACCTTTGAGGCTCCTATACACAGCTCTAACGTGATGCTCTACTCGACTAAGCAAAAAATTGCTAGCCGTGTCTGCTATAGCTTTAACCAAGAAGGACGCAAGGTGCGGATGCTTAAAAAAACTGGCGAAGTCATCGACTAATTAATTATTAGTTATTGTTTTATGTATTTTGCCAATGACAGACCGAAACTTAAAAATAACTCAAAATTTCCCTGACAAAGCCCAGGGAAGAGAAGGACGAAAACCATGACAGAACCACTAAAAGCTCGCTATCTCGAAAATATAGTACCGAAACTAAGAGAGCAGTTTGACTACCAAAACATTCATCAAGTCCCTAAAGTGACCAAAGTCACCATTAATCGGGGATTAGGAGAAGCCTCCCAGAACGCCAAAGCTCTGGAATCTTCTCTAAGTGAAATAGCGGTTATTACTGGTCAAAAACCCGTAGTCACACGCGCGAAAAAAGCGATTGCTGGCTTTAAACTCCGTCAAGGCATGCCAGTTGGTGTCATGGTTACCCTGCGTTCTGAACGCATGTACTCATTTCTCAATCGGTTGATTAACTTAGCGCTGCCCAGAATTCGAGATTTTCGCGGCGTCAGCCCCAAAAGCTTTGATGGTCGCGGTAACTACACCCTAGGTATTAGAGAGCAGCTAATTTTTCCCGAAATAGATTACGACAGCATTGATCAAATTCGTGGCATGGATATTTCAATCATTACGACAGCAAATACTGACGAAGAAGGTCGCGCCTTACTCAAAGAGATGGGGATGCCCTTCCGGGACAACTAAGGCTGTGAGCATAGGTAGTAAGGAATAATGGCGGCAAACGACACAATTGCAGATATGCTGACCCGCATTCGAAACGCTTGCTTGGTGCGGCAGCCAACAACAAATGTACCGGCAACAAAAATGACCCGTAATATTGCCCAAGTACTAAAAGAAGAAGGCTTTATCGGTGATTTTGAAGAGGTGGGCGACGGGGTCAAAAAATTTCTAGTGGTTTCTTTAAAGTACAAAGGCAAAAACCGCCAACCGATCATTAGAACCTTGAAGCGCATCAGTAAACCGGGTTTAAGAGTTTACAAAAATCGCAAAGAATTACCCAGAGTTCTTGGAGGGATTGGTATTGCAATCATTTCCACCTCTAGCGGCATCATGACCGACAGGGAGGCAAGGCGTCAAGGAGTTGGTGGCGAAGTACTCTGTTATATCTGGTAATAAAGAGAAGCATAAAGGACGAAGTATGAAACATAAAATTTCCAACTCATATTTCATAATTCAAACTTTAGATTTCTTTGTCTTCCAGAGTTCATACTTCCTTGAGTAAAAAGTTGATTAGGAGGGTTAAGTCATGTCACGTATTGGCAAACGCCCTATAGACATTCCAAGTAAAGTAACCGTCAAGATTGACGGTCAACATGTTGCCGTCAAGGGACCTAAAGGAGAACTTGACCTAGTTCTGCCAGAACAAGTAACGGTAGAACAAGAAGGTGAGCGAGTACAGGTATCTAGACGGAACGAATCTAGAGTAGCCCGTCAAAGACATGGTCTGTCTCGCACTTTGGTTGCCAACATGGTTGAGGGAGTGTCCAGAGGGTTTGAGAAGCGTCTGGAAATTCAGGGTGTCGGCTATCGTGCCCGGGTGCAAGGCCGTAACCTAATTTTGAGCGTAGGTTACAGCAAAGAGGTTGAGATTGTACCCCCTGATGGTGTCCAATTGGCGGTCGAGAACAACACTAACGTAATTGTTAGTGGCATTAATAAAGAAATAGTGGGCAACACAGCCGCTAAAATCCGTGCTATCCGTCCACCCGAACCTTACAAAGGCAAAGGCATTCGTTATGCCGGTGAGAAAATCCGACGCAAAGCTGGTAAGGCAGGTAAGAAGTAGAAATGAAGCTTACTCGTACAGAATTAGTCAAGCGCAGGCACCGGCGGGTGCGCCGTCGAGTCCAAGGTACTAGTGAACGCCCGCGATTAGCTGTCTTTCGCTCCAACGGGCATATTTACGCCCAGGTAATTGATGATGATAGCCAGCATACGTTAGCTGCGGCTTCGACTCTGGAAAAAACTATCAAATCGCAATCCAAATCGGGAGCTAACTGCGAAGTCTCGGCTGAAGTAGGCAAGTTAATTGCCCAACGAGCACAAAATCAAGGAATCTCTCAAGTTGTTTTTGACCGAGGTGGTAATCTTTATCATGGTCGTGTCAGAGCTTTGGCAGAAGCAGCCCGCGAAGCAGGACTAGACTTTTAGAAAATGCTGGTGGGTCAAGAGGTCATAGGTAATAGAAAATTTTTTCTTCTATTACCAACTTCACTCAACCAATTGCCAAGCAGCTATGTAATTGTTTTAGTATAAAATCATGGCAAATCGTCGAAAAAGTAGTCGTACCAAAGAAAAAGAAAGCAACTGGCAAGAGAGGGTCATCCAAATCCGACGCGTCAGCAAAGTTGTCAAAGGCGGCAAAAAGTTGAGCTTTCGGGCAATCGTTGTTGTTGGTAATGAGCGTGGTCAAGTTGGTGTCGGTGTGGGTAAAGCCAGTGATGTAATTGGTGCAGTTCGTAAGGGTGTCGCTGATGGCAAAAAGCAACTGATCGATGTCCCCCTGACTAAATCCAGTTCTATTCCTCATCCCTCCAATGGCGCAGCTGTGGGAGCTAAAGTGATGATGCGCCCAGCAGCCCCAGGGACTGGTGTAATTGCCGGTGGTGCAGTGCGCACAGTTCTTGAATTAGCTGGGGTTCGCAATATCTTAGCCAAGCAGTTGGGTTCTAATAATCCTCTCAATAATGCCAGGGCTGCAATCAATGCACTTGACTCTCTGCGCACTTTTTCGGAAGTTGCTCAGGAAAGAGGTATTTCTGTCGAGAACCTCTACGCATAGGTTTCTACTAGTGCGTCAATTGTTATTTGTACTTAGCAAAAACTAAAGCAACCTATGAGAATAAATGATGCAGTACCCAAAAAAGGATCTAGATCGCGCCGACGCCGTGTAGGAAGAGGCATAGCAGCTGGTCAAGGCGCTAGCTGTGGCTTTGGCATGCGGGGTCAGAAATCGCGATCAGGTCGGAGTACACGACCTGGTTTTGAAGGCGGACAAATGCCTTTATACAGACGTGTACCGAAGTTGAAGCATTTCACAGTCATCAATCCCAAACATTACACTACAATCAACGTGTGTAAGCTGGCATCACTTCCCGCCGATACAGATGTGACCTTAACAACATTAATGGATGTAGGTATTGTCACAGCCAACGATGGACCGTTGAAAATTCTCGGCGAGGGGGATCTGAATGTGCCGCTAAAAATCAAAGCTGCTGCCTTCACTGCTGGTGCCCGCCAGAAAATAGAGGCTGCTGGTGGTAGTTGTGAAGTTACAGAAGCTTAAATAACTCTCTGGTGCCTTTGCTTATTCCAGTGTTGGCATTTCTCCTTTGTTCTGTAGAGGTAACCATTCATGGTTGTCAGTCGAGACAAATCCCCAACTGCTCAAGAAACTTTTATGCAAATGGCTCAAGCGGCTGGCCTTAGAGGTCGGTTGCTTGTCACCGTTGGTCTGTTGATTTTGGCTCGCTTTGGTGTCTTTTTGCCAGTTCCTGGTATCAACCGGGATAAACTTGCAGATGACATCGCTAACGGTAGAGTTCCCTTCATCGGATTGTTTGATTTTTTCACAGGAGGCGGTATTTCTGCGGTAGGTATTTTCGCCCTAGGAATTTTGCCTTTTATTAATGCTTCAATTATCATGCAACTGCTGACCGCAGCACTTCCGGCTCTGGAAAACTTGCAGAAGAACGAAGGGGAAGCTGGTCGCCGAAAAATTTCTCAGATTACTCGCTACGTAGCAGTGGCCTGGGCAGTGATTCAAAGTATTGGCCTAGCCGTTTGGGCACAGCGCTATGCGAATAATCCCGGACCACTATTTATTGCCGCAACGGTACTGGCGTTAACCGCTGGCTCAATGTTTGTTATGTGGTTGTCGGAACTGATCACCGAACGTGGCATTGGGAACGGAGCTTCACTCTTGATTTTCGCCAATATTGTTGCTGTTTTGCCTCGTACTTTGGGGCAAACAATTGACTATGCTCAGGCAGGCGGTCGAGAAACAGTAGGCCAGGTAGTGATTCTGCTCTTAGTTTTCTTGGTAATGATTGTCGGGATTGTTTTCGTTCAAGAGGGAACCCGCAGAATCCCGATTATTTCAGCAAGACGTCAGGTGGGACGTCGTCTCTACCGGGAGCGAACAAGTTACCTGCCACTAAGGTTAAATCAGGGAGGGGTCATGCCGATTATTTTCGCTTCGGCTGTACTGATTCTTCCTGCCTCTATTGCTGGGTTTGCTGGTGGCGAGAGTGGTGGGGGATTTTTGGAACCGGTCAGAAAAGCACTGGTGCAGGTTTCAAACTATTTGAATCCTAATGGTCAGACGCCATGGCTATACGTCACTGTTTATCTCCTGTTGATCTTATTTTTTAGCTATTTCTACGCCTCTTTGATTGTTAATCCCGTAGATATGTCCCAGAACCTGAAAAAAATGGGGGCGAGCATTCCCGGTATTCGTCCAGGAAAGGCAACCAGTGAATATGTAGAGCGAGTATTGAATCGCCTGACTTTTCTGGGAGCAATTTTCTTGGGGTTGGTAGCAGTGGTACCAACAGCAGTGGAAAGCGCTACTGGCGTCACAACCCTAAGAGGATTCGGAGCAACTTCTTTGCTAATTTTGGTTGGCGTGGCTATCGACACCGCTAAACAAGTTCAGACCTACGTAATTTCACAGCGCTACGAAGGAATGGTCAAGCAGTAGAGTGCTTGTTCGGGAGAGCCTTAGTGATGATGATTAGCCAAGGCGGTGATTTAACTTCAAACTTTCTTTCGGATAAATCAACAATATTCAGTGTAGAGCTTTGCTAATTGCTCAAAAATCGTTGCCAGACATAAAGCGCTAAAAGCTAATGACAAGATTAATCTTCCTTGGACCTCCAGGGGCAGGTAAAGGGACTCAGGCTAAAATTTTAGCCGATAACTTGGCAATTCCCCATATATCAACAGGTGATATCTTGCGGAGTGCGATGGCTGCCCAAACTACTCTGGGTCAAAAAGCACAATCATATTACGATAAGGGAGATTTAGTTCCCGATGATCTGCTCCATGACTTAATAGGTGAGCGCCTTAGTCAATCAGATGCTCAAAAGGGTTGGATACTAGACGGCTTTCCCCGCAAGCTTAGTCAAGCCTCTTTCTTGGAAGAGTTATTGCAGGAACTAAGCCAACAGTGTGATTGCGCTCTTAACTTAGAAGTACCAGATGAGGTTCTTATAATTCGTCTATTGGGCCGGGGACGACAAGATGACAACAAAGATACAATTCGTAGACGCCTAGAAGTCTATCGTCAAGAGACGGAACCTTTGATTGTTTTCTATGGTGAAAGATCACTATTGAAGACTGTAAATGGTGACCAATCCCCAGAGGAAGTTACAGAGTCAGTAAAGCAAGCAGTGGATTCCTGTAAGCCTTCCTGTTCATAATAAAAGGATCAATACTCATACAACTGCTAGTCTCTCGAAGAAATCCGTTGTTTAAGGATTATTGATACCTAGATACGCCAGTAATTCCTTGCCACAAACAGGAAAAGCAAAAAAATAGAGGAGCTTTGATAAGTTAATCATTACTAAACTAATACTTTCTGGTCAGGTTACCATTTTTTTTCAGGGGTATTCTGATGGTGACAATATTGCTCTTAAATATTCCCTGTTGTCTGTTAATCTGCTTGCTGGCGATCAGCACAGTCATTTTGAGGGCAAATTTGATAAAATATGTTAAGAACACTCAAATAAACATTCATACCTAAGCTGGTAGATAGGAACAGTTAACAGAAAGTATTGAGGATAGAACAAGTTGTCTAAACAAGACTTAATTGAAATGGAAGGCACGGTAACAGAATCCCTGCCTAACGCAATGTTCCGTGTAGATCTCGACAATGGTTTCAACGTACTGGCTCATATCTCAGGGAAGATCCGCCGGAACTACATTAAAATTCTCCCTGGTGACCGAGTCAAGGTGGAATTGACTCCCTACGATTTAACAAAAGGGAGAATTACCTACCGACTGCGAAAGAAATAGAAATAGCATATTTTTGTTTATTATAAAGATTTAACAAACAATCCTTCCCAAAGACGCCATAATAAGTGGTATAATGATATGCTTGCATTATAGCCATCTAGGGCATGGAGGTTAGAGTATCCGTTCAACAAGCAAGTTGAACCAGCGGCTGCGAGTAACGTCGCAGTGGAGTTATGGTGATTTGTGGATATTAAGCAAAGGTATCTTTAAGGATAGCTTTTAGACCCTTAAGGATCATTTGTAGCATAAAACCAAGAATAGGGAGAGATAAAACGTGGCACGTATTGCCAGTGTAGACCTTCCTCGCGACAAACGCGTAGAAATTGGTCTGACCTACATTTATGGAATCGGTCTGTCGCGGTCTAAGAAAATTTTGGCAGCAACAGGAGTTAATCCTGATACAAGAGTCAAGGATTTAAGCGATGCCGATGTTGCTACCCTTCGAGGGGAGATAGAAAGCAACTATCAGGTAGAAGGAGACCTAAGGCGCTGGGAGTCAATGAACATCAAGCGCCTGGTTGATATTGGTACATATCGTGGACGTCGCCATCGCATGGGACTGCCAGTGCGAGGACAACGAACTCGCACCAATGGTCGAACCCGCCGTGGTCGGCGTGTAACGATTGCTGGGAAGAAAAAAGCACCCGCCAAGAAGTAACCAGTCTACTAATTTGAAACATTCATCACTACTGATAACAGTCGAATAAAGCGAGATGGCGCGACCAACTAAAAAAACAGGTGCAAAAAAGCAAAAACGCAACGTACCCAACGGACTAGCTTATATTCAGTCCACTTTCAATAACACCATTGTTACCATAAGTGACACTAGAGGTGATGTAGTTTCCTGGGCTTCAGCAGGTTCAAGTGGCTTTAAGGGTGCAAAAAAAGGCACTCCCTTCGCTGCTCAAACTGCTGCTGACGGTGCTGCCCGTCGAGCGATAGATCAGGGAATGCGCCAGATAGAAGTAATGGTTAGTGGTCCAGGAGCTGGTCGGGAAACGGCAATTCGGGCGCTTCAAGGTGCAGGTCTAGAAATTACTCTGATTAGGGATGTGACGCCAATTCCCCATAATGGCTGTCGTCCTCCCAAACGGCGTCGAGTTTAGTCAATAATTTGCTTGTACTAGATATCTAGGAGTGTCAGCTGGTGTAGAGAAATTGCCGTATCCTAATTCTCCGCACTAGATAACCCCGCTGATACTTCAAAATTTGCATGTTGCACTGTTTTTTTGTCAGGAGCAACTTATTAGGAAAGCCCTTTTTGGTGCTTTCTATGGGGTCTTATGAATAAGGGAGATCGCTCTATGGCGCAGTTTCAAATTGAGTGTGTAGAGTCCAAAACACTGAAGAATCAGAGTCAATATAGCAAATTTATTCTAGAGCCTCTCGAACGTGGTCAAGGAACAACGGTTGGCAACGCCCTGAGAAGGGTTCTACTTTCCAACCTCGAAGGTTCAGCAGTGACAGCAGTCCGAATTGCTGGAGTGAGCCACGAGTTTGCCACAATTGAGGGAGTAAGAGAGGATGTCCTGGAAATTCTGCTAAACATGAAGGAAGTAGTCCTCAAAAGCTATTCTCCTGGTCCTCATATTGGTCGGTTAATGGTCACAGGACCAGGAACTGTAAGAGCAGCTCAGTTCGATTTACCCTCCGAAGTGGAAATAGTAGATCCAGGTCAGTATATCGCCACTCTAGCTCAAGGGGCAAAACTAGAGATGGAGTTTCGCATCGAAAAAGGCAAGGGCTATCGAGCAGTGGAAAGGGTGCGCGACGATTCAACAGCTGTAGACTTTCTCCAGCTTGATGCTGTGTTTATGCCAGTAAACAAGGTAAATTACTCTGTTGAAGATGCTCGTATTGACGGCTCCCTCGAAAAAGACCGATTGCTTTTAGACATTTGGACTAACGGAAGTCTGACTCCTCAAGAAGCAATGAGCCAGGCCGCCACCATTTTGGTGGACATGTTCAACCCGCTCAAGAACATGGATCTGGAACCGCAAGACAAGGAATATCCAGACGACGATGATCCAAATGGTCAAATCCCCATTGAAGAATTACAACTATCAGTGCGGGCTTACAATTGTTTGAAGCGGGCACAGATCAACTCCGTGTCAGACCTGCTTGATTATAGTCAAGAAGACCTCTTGGAAATCAAGAACTTTGGTCAAAAATCGGCGGAAGAGGTAATCGAAGCCTTACAAAGACGTCTAGGAATCACGCTGCCGCACGAGAAAGCTAAAACCAGCTAATCGTTAACGGTCAAATTCCATTTTTTTTTGGAGTCTACAAGGATAAAAGAAAATGCGCCATCGGTGTCGCGTGCCACAACTAGGAAAGCCTGCCGACCAAAGGCGAGCTTTACTCAGAAGTTTAGCCACTGAAGTTCTCCGTCATGGTCGGATCACTACTACCAAAATCCGAGCCAAAGCTGTCCAGGCGGAAGTGGAAAAAATGATTACTCTAGCCAAGAAGGGTTCTCTGGCGTCACGACGTCAGGCAATCGGATACATCTACGACAAGCAATTAGTTCACTCACTATTTGAGGGAGTTAAGGAAAGGTATGGTGAACGCCAGGGTGGTTATACCCGCATCCTGCGAACCGTACGGCGTCGTGGAGATAATGCCGAAATGGCAATTATCGAACTGGTTTGATCAAATCAAAAATTAAAAATGTAAAAGTAAAAGTTTTTTGCATTTTTAGTTTTTAAGTGGTTATGTCATTTCCTAAGACTGAGCAAACCCAGCGAGTTGCTATAGTCATTCAGTACCTGGGTACAAATTTTCATGGCTGGCAACGGCAACCTTGCCATCGCAGTGTGCAGGAGGAAATTGAAGAAGTCCTCTCTACATTGCAGCACCGAAAAGTGACCGTACAAGCTGCCGGTCGGACTGATAGTGGTGTTCACGCTGCCGCCCAGGTAGCACACTTTAATGCTATAAGTCCAATACCAGCGTGTAAGTGGGCTGCGGTTCTCAATAGTAGATTGCCTGAGGATATACTAATTAGAGCCTCAGCATCAGTGGCACCTGACTGGCACGCTCGCTTCTCCGCTGTTTGGCGTCGTTATCGATACACTATCTATACGGACGCTCTACCTAACTTGTTTGTGGGACCCTTCAGTTGGCATTATTACCAAACGCCGCTCGATGAATGTCTGATACAGGCAGCTCTAAAACCCTTAATAGGTAAGCATCACCTAGCGGCTTTTCACCGGGCAAATTCGGGGCGTACTCATTCCTGGGTAGATGTTCAGGCAGCAGAATGCTGCCGTAATGGATCCTTCATTCAGATAGAGATTCAAGCCAACGGATTTTTGTATGGTATGGTGCGACTCTTAGTGGGAATGCTGGTACAAGTAGGGGCAGGAAAGCTACGCCCAAACGAGTTTACTGAACTTTGGGTCAACCAGCGGCGTGAGGAAGTGAAATATGCAGCACCAGCAAAGGGTCTATGCTTATTGCGCGTTGGCTATCCAGACTCACCCTTTCCCCCAGAAGTCTGGTTTGACACTCAGCCAAAGTTTCTCTTGCCTTTAAGGATTGAAGGTTGCCAGTCATCAGTTTGAGGCTCACAAGTTATAAGGTTGAAGGTAGAGCAACCTTCAACCTCATAACTTACAACCTTCAATCTTCCAACTTTCAACCTGATAATCTGAAAACCAATACGATGGAAAAAACTTACCTTCCCCCAATCAGCTCACTAGAACCACAATGGTACGTAGTAGATGCCAATGGTCAACGTCTAGGAAGACTAGCAAGTGAGATTGCCATGATTCTCAGGGGCAAAAACAAACCAACTTACACTCCCCATATGGACACCGGTGACTTTGTCATTGTGGTCAATGCAGAAAAAATTGTTGTCACGGGGAAAAAACGTACTCAGAAGGTTTATCGGCGTCACTCAGGTCGCCCCGGCGGTATGAAGACAGAAAGCTTTGCCAAGTTGCAAGTTCGCCTACCTGAACGGATTATTGAAAAGGCTGTTAAAGGAATGCTCCCCAAGAACTCTCTGGGTCGCCAGTTGTTCACAAAGCTAAAAGTTTACGCTGGAGAGAGCCACCCCCATCAAGCCCAAAAGCCCCAAGTACTAACCATTAAGACCGTTCCAGGAGAAGACAACTAATGCAAGCAGAAGAATTAACAGGCCGCGCTATCTACTGGGGTACAGGTCGCCGTAAATCCTCGGTAGCGCGAGTGCGGCTAGTTCCTGGTAGTGGCCAGATGACTGTCAATGGTCGTCCAGGAGACTCTTACTTTAACTTCAACCCCAATTACCTAGCAGCGGCAAAAGCCCCTCTGGAAACCCTAGGGCTAGAAAATGATTACGATATTTTAGTTAATGCCCACGGCGGTGGATTGACTGGGCAATCTGACTCAGTTCGTTTGGGAATTGCTAGAGCCCTATGTGAACTAGACCCAGAAAACCGCGCCCCTCTAAAACTAGAAGGCTATTTGACTCGTGATCCGCGCTCAAAAGAGCGTAAGAAATACGGCTTACATAAAGCCCGTAAAGCACCGCAGTACTCTAAGCGGTAACTTATTGGTGCCATGAGTCATTGATTCTTCAAACAATGACCTGGCACGACAGTAAAATTTAAATTTGTCAACTCGAAGAAAGTTAGAATTATTAAAGAGAGAAAAGGTGTAACATGCCGAAATCTGATATTCATCCTCAGTGGTATCCTGAAGCCAAAGTCTATTGCAACGGCGAAGTTGTGATGACCGTTGGCTCAACCAAACCAGAAATACATGTAGATGTTTGGTCTGGCAACCATCCCTTCTACACAGGTACACAGAAAATGATTGATACGGAAGGGCGAGTCGAGCGTTTTATGCGGAAATATGGAATGTTTGATAAAAAAGCTACGGATGCGAATAACTCTGAATCCAAAGAGAAATAGCTCTTGAGACGGAAGTGTGAAGGATGAAGTATGAAGTATTAAGAGTGAAGTCACTCCTTGGTGTTCTCCGGTTAGGTAATGCTAAGCTGGGCATTCCCCTTCATTTGTAAGACTTGATATTTCAACCTTCATTTCAGATTAGATAATTCACACTTCAAACTTTCCCTAAGCTATTTTGATAGAGCGAGCGCACAAGCCATGGCTGAGACCTACCTACTGGAGAAATTAAAGTCTGTTGAGCAAACCTTTAATGAGTTAACGCGTCGGTTGGCTGATCCTGATATCACCACTAATCCAGATGAGCTACAACGAGTGGCAAAGGCGCGCTCCTCCTTAGAGGAAGTAGTTGTTACCTACGACACTTGGAAAACAACTCAGGAAGAACTAGTAGGGACGCGGCAAGTCCTCAAAGAATCCGGTGGCGATCCAGAATTGCAAGAAATGGCAGCGATGGAAGTTGAGGAACTAGAAACAAAGCTGGAACAGCTAGAAGCAAGACTCAAAATTTTACTGCTACCTCGAGACCCCAATGATGAAAAAAACATCATGTTGGAAATTCGGGCAGGAACCGGAGGTGATGAGGCAAGTATTTGGGCCGGTGACTTGGTGCGGATGTACTCACGCTACGCCGAAACTCAGAACTGGAAAGTCAAGTTATTGAGTGAGTCGCCAGCAGATATGGGCGGCTTTAAAGAGGCAATCCTCGAAATCCAGGGAGAGCAAGTTTACAGTAAGCTGAAGTTTGAAGCTGGTGTTCATCGGGTACAGAGAGTGCCAGTAACTGAAGCTGGGGGAAGAGTTCATACCTCGACAGCAACGGTAGCAGTGATGCCGGAAGTTGATGACGTAGAAGTAGAGATTGACCCCAAAGACTTAGAAATTTCTACAGCTCGTTCCGGTGGTGCTGGAGGACAGAACGTTAACAAAGTAGAAACAGCTGTTGACCTGATCCATAAGCCAACAGGCATTCGCGTTTTCTGCACAGAAGAGCGCTCTCAGCTGCAAAACCGAGAGCGGGCAATGCAAATTATCCGCGCCAAGCTCTACGAGATAAAGCTACAAGAGCAACAGGCGGAGGTCACCTCAATGCGGCGATCGCAAGTAGGTACAGGTTCGCGCTCAGAGAAAATCCGTACTTACAACTACAAAGATAACCGTGCTACTGATCATAGACTAGGGCAGAACTATTCACTCAATCCGGTTTTGGAAGGTGATTTAGAGCCATTAATTCAGTCTTGTATTAGCCAAGATCAGCAGGAACGCTTAGAGGAGTTGGCGGCTTCGACTAACAACGCTGAATTGCTTAATTGAAAATCCCACAGCTTAGAGCTGTGGGATTTTGGGTTCAACTAGTTAAAGCCATCGATTAAAAAACTTTCGGCGTCCAACTGCCATGCAAACCATAAGGGATGTGGTGCTTGAGATGTAGTCTGGCTATTGGCTCTCGGTTTAAGTCGCGACCATCTAAAATCACGATATCAGACCGATGGTGATGAGCGTCGTAGACTAAGGTTAGCACCCAGCCATCATTCTCCTGCGTGGCATCTGGTCTAGGAATTAAGACTGGCTCACTGACATAGCCCCATGGTGCCGCACTCCAGAGTTGTTGCTCACCAGTGGTTACGTCTAGCCTGATAATTGCTTGTAGAGGCGCGTTGCCTATGGCATTATGGGCAGCACCCATGAACAGATAGCGGTAGGGACGTCCAACAAAATCTGGATGAACATAGGGAAACTCGCAGCAGCGCTCTAGTAGCAACTGACGCTGCAGTGCTTGCTCTCTCAAGTTGAGTGTAAATCGCCACAGTTGTCCTGGTCTGAGTGCTTCAAAATCAACCTGGCGGAAATCGCTATTGGCTTCGACTTCCGGAAAATCTTCATAGCAAATGGAGTCAATGCAAATCCTCCCGTCTTGCTCAAAGGCATTAGCATGGTGAAAGACAAAACCAGATGGCGCTTCTAAAATTTGCATTGGTTTTCTGCTATTACGGGGAATCACCATGATGCGGGTGGGTTTATTAGGTTCAAACTTGACACACTCACCAGCGCCTCTAAATCCCAAAGCAAAAGGAATCGGATTAAATCTGACAGGATTTTGGAAGAAAATGCAGTAGTTGGGCGTAATCGCAAAGTCGTGGATGAAGGCAAAACCAGGAATAGTCCTACTCTGACGCCGCAGGAGTTTCCCTGTCGGGTCTAGTTCATAGACAGTAATAGTACTGGAAAGACCAGGTTTAATCGAGAAGTTAACCAGACAAGGAGCCCCCCCATCAAACTCACAACTGGGGTCTATCCAAGGGTGAGCAGCGAAGGCATCACCCTCTGCCAAAATACCATCAAGGTTTTCTTTGTCTAGAGTTTCTAGGGTCTTTGGGTCTAAACGATGAGGTTCAGCCGCTTCCCAGAGTGCTAATAGCTTACTACCCCAGTAAATAACGTTAGTATTAGCAATATTTTTGGTCTGGAAATCTAAGGCATTTGCCAGCCAACCCCCAGGTTTTTGGGTGCCGAAAACACCACGATAGAGAATTTTTCCTGCCTTCTGTTCGGCGAGGAAACCTGCGGTGCGTACAAACCGATTGCGAAAATGAACTCTCCCTGCATCAAAAGCGATCGCACACACCATACCATCCCCATCAAAAGGATGATGGAGGCGCTGACCATTAACATCTAGCAGGCCAGGACCGTTGCGAAACAAAGTGCCTTGCAGTGCAACCGGAACTTCCCCTTCGATGTCATCAATCCAATAGTCATATTCCTTGGGTTGGGATTGATATCCCTTTTGCCAGTCTTCTCGGTTATAGGGGGCTAAAGAGGTTGGTGTCGGCAAATTTTCTTGGGTAAGCATTTTTGTTGAGTGATCAGCGATTACTATTACTTTCTTGTTAGCTATGTTGGGTCTTGGGTCATTGACCAGATTGGCGAAAAGCAGTGACCGGAAAATTATTCAACTGGTTCTTCTAATGGCTTGGAGGCAACACGGTTGCGCAGGAACTCTGGAACTAAGTCTGGTAGTAAAGGCTGTTCCAATACTGAACCAGGGGTATGGTGTTCAAATAGCTCTGTGGGGGGTAAAGACTGGAGATGACCCTCCACTTCGATTTCAGTTTGCGGGTCGCCTGCTGGTAGCCAGCCCAGAAATGGCAAAGGCAATAGGCTAGAGATATTCGTAATCACCACTAGTAACCAGAGGTTGTCAAACTTCGTCTCTGTTACCTCTAGCCAGTGAGTGAGTAAGGCCCCAGATTCGTGGGATAGAAGTCCTGCCAAATTCCAAATCGACATCAACAAGGCAAACAAAGTTGCTTCTACGCCCTCCGGGCAGAGGCGTGCCGAAAGGACTAGTACTGGCATGAAGGCAATCTGTCCCATCACAGTGAGAATTAAGCTGTCTCCCAGGCTGAACCAATGATCGTCAATGCCCAGAACCCGATTAGTATGAGTGACTAGAATCAGGGCTGTCATCCCCAAGGCAGCAGAGAGTACCGTAGTCCAACCCATCATGGTACGGAAGGGAATGTTTTTCAAAAATCTTTGGAATAGCCAGATACCCACCAGAGAGGCAACGCTGGTTACTAAACGTACGCGCCCTAAAAATTCCGGGGCGAACCCCAGTTCATTGGTCGTGAAAAAGAAAAATGCAGAATCTGCCGTCGGTGTGGCTTGCCAAATGAAAATGAACGCAGTGGGTAACCAAATAACTTTTTGAGTAATCGCGCCGCGTAGTTGCTTGAGTTGGCTCTTGACAGTAGAAAGGTCTAGCTTTTTGTTGGTGGGTTCTTCAACAATTAACCAAGCTACTGCTGAGACCAGCAGAGGAAAAGTCGCAGTGATGGCAAAAACAGTTTGACTACTAAACTGTTCTAAGAGCAAACCGCTCAGGTAAGCTGTAATTAAGCCGCCCAGGGCTGAGGTGCCCCAAGTCAGAGATTGTAGAGAGCCAGATTCAGTCAAAGATTCTCGTCGTGCCCGTTCTACTACCAAGGAATCTACAATTACATCGCTGATGGCAACAGAAAGGGAACTAACAAGGATGGCAACTGTCGCCCCCCAAGCGGTATCAACCAAGGTTGCCAGACTCAACCAAGCCGCCGTCCCCATCACTCCAGATAAAACTAGATAGGGGCGTCGCCGGTAACCAAACAAAGGCAGTCCATCTGAAAGAAAGCCAAATAGTGGCTTAATCACCCAGGGTAAGGCAGCAACACCCATCAGCGCTGCCACTTCAGCAGGGCTCAGTGCTAGGTCGTCTTTGAGGAAGAAACTAACAGCTAGACGCGCTAGCCCTAAGATTCCCTGTACAAAATAGACGATTAAGATGGCAATCAACTCAGGTGTCGGTTCGTTGCCAAAAAATACTCTTTCTTTCAAAAAATCCTTTATTTTGTCTAGTTCAGACTGAGATACAAATGGGAGCATTTTTTTAAGAAGAAACAATAATGAACATTTCTTAAGAATTGTCGCCTTTTATATCTTATATTTACTCTCCCAGTGGTTGGAGTTGACCTGCCCTCAAATAACTTGCTCAACTTGGTATTAGCATTGAGATGACTCATGACCACTGAACTAAGACTGTAGGGGTGACGGCAAAAATGCGCGTGTTGTTGGTGGAAGACGAACCAGGCATTGCCCAGTTTATCCGTCAAGGTCTCAGCGAAACTGGCTATGCTGTGGATATCGCTCAGGATGGTCAAGAGGGTTGGGAATACGCCTCGGTAGTTGAGTACGACTTGATTATCTGAGACATCCTCTTACCTCAGATGGATGGATTAGAACTACTAACAGAACTCCGCACAAGGAAAATCTTGACCCCCGTCTTGCTCCTCACAGCAATAGATACTGTAGAAGAGAGGGTTAAAGGATTAGATAAAGGAGCTGATGACTACCTAGCCAAACCATTTGCCTTCCCAGAACTGCTGGCTCGTTTGCGAGCCTTACAGCGACGCCCTCCTCTACAATTGGGGATAACGCTGCGAGCAGGAAACTTGACAATGGACACGGTACGGCGAGAGGTACGCCGTGCAGATCGCCTGATTGAACTTAGTCCCCTGGAGTACAATCTCTTGGAGTATTTGTTGCGTCACCCCAGTCAGGTACTCACCCGTACCCAGATTGGTGAGCATGTTTGGAACTGGGACTTTTGCAGCAATTCTAACGTGGTAGATGTTTACATCGGTTATCTCAGACGTAAGATAGACAAAGGCTACGACCAACAACTAATTGAAACTGTGCGTGGGGTAGGCTACCGTCTTCGGCTTAAGGTGGAAGATGCTTAAGTGGTTGAGGCTGGATCAAAGAACTATTAGGGTGCGCCTGACGAGTTGGTATGTACTGCTGCGGGGGCTGACTCTGGCTTTGTTTAGTAGTTATTTGTATCTCCAGTTAAAGCGCAGTTTACTGGCTCAATTCTATTGGTTGCTTGGTTAGGTGGACTATTTTTGGCTGACAAGGCCCAGGGCCCTATAGATCGTATCACTCGCACCGCCCAGGCAATTAGCGCCAGCGATTTCACCCAGCGCATTAACCATCAAGGACCAGCAGATGATCTGGCGCGGCTGACAATCACCTTAGATCGCATGTTAGATCGTCTACAGGCGGCATTTGAGCATGAACGACGCTTTATCGCCAACGCTTCTCACGAGTTACGCACACCCTTGACTGTGATCAAGGGAGGTATCGGTGTCACTCTTAACCGACTACGTACGCCAGCGGAGTATGAGATTACCTTACAAGATTTGGAAAAAGAGACAGACCGCCTGATTCGCTTAACTCACGACTTGCTTTTCTTGACAAGACTAGAACAGAAACCATCATTTTGTCTACGGTTTCCCATTGACATGAGGGACTTATTAACAGCCTTAGTTGAGCAGATGCAACCTCTGGCTGAGATGAAGCAGATTACTCTAGTGGAGAAATTTCCCGCAGAGTTATTGATCCAAGGACATCCTAACTACCTGATCAGTCTCTTCTCAAATCTACTAGACAATGCGATTAAATATACGCTACCGACTGGTCGAGTAACAGTGCAAGCTCAATCAAAAGGAAATCAAGTATTGGTGGCGGTGCATGATACGGGGGTTGGTATTTCCCAGGAGCATTTACCCCATGTGTTTGAGCGCTTCTACCGTGTTGAGGGAGCACGTTCGCGGAGTACAGGAGGTGCAGGGTTAGGATTAGCGATCGCCTATGAAATTGTTCGCTTACATGGTGGTTCCCTGACAGTTGAAAGTCAACTCAATCAAGGCACTGTCTTTACAGTGAGTCTACCATAGCTGCATCGTACTCTTTCCGGCATATTTATTCACGACTAATCTAAGAAAATCCTTAGAAATATCTCACCATCCTCTTAATAAACAACGGTTAAGTTGGGTTAAGATTTTCTGGACTCAACTACAGGGAAAAGTCTAAATGGATGGCAGTTTAATCCTATTTAACATATTAAATCCACCAGTTTTATTTTTCTTTCTGGGGATGCTAGCCGTTTTCCTCAAGTCTGATTTAGAAATTCCTCAGCCTCTGCCCAAGCTATTCTCACTTTATCTTTTGCTTGCCATCGGTTTTAAGGGGGGATATGAACTTCAAGAGAGTGGAATTAACCCAGAAATCGCCCTAACTCTTTTCGCGGCTATTTTAATGGCAGCGATTGTCCCAGTCTACTCTTTCTTCATTTTAAAACTTAAGCTTGACTCCTATAATGCGGCAGCTATTGCCGCAGCCTATGGCTCTATTAGTGCAGTTACTTTTATTACAGCTAGCTCTTTTTTAGAGAAGCTTAACATTCCCTTCGGTGGGCATATGGTGGCGGCTTTGGCTCTGATGGAATCTCCTGCTATTATTGTGGGCTTAATTCTAGTAAGGTCATTTACCAAAAACGACCAAGACGAGAAAGAAGGTAATAGTGAAAATTCTTGGTCTAAAGTTATGCACGAAGCTTTTCTTAATGGTTCAGTTTTCCTCTTAGTAGGTAGTTTGTTAATAGGAATACTAACTGGAAAAGAAGGGTGGGAAAAGCTACAGCCATTTACACAAGGAATCTTTTATGGAGCGTTAACTTTCTTTTTACTGGATATGGGATTAATTGCGGCTAAGCGTATTAAAGATTTAGCAAAAACAGGGTCGTTCTTAATTGCTTTTTCTGTATTCATGCCTGTAGCAAATGCAATTATCGGCATTTTGATTGCTAAAGCTATAGGCATTTCTCAAGGCAATGCTCTCTTATTTGCAGTACTGTGTGCCAGTGCTTCCTATATCGCAGTTCCTGCCGCTATGAGGTTAACTGTTCCCGAAGCTAATCCTAGTCTTTATGTTTCTATGGCCCTAGCACTAACCTTTCCTTTTAATATCATTGTCGGGATTCCTTTGTACCTAGAAATTATCAAACACTTGGGGTTCTAAGAACATGCAAAAAGTACAAAAGGTAGAAATAATTACGACCTCATTAGAACTAGAAAAGGTAATAGAACTTTTAGAAAAATTGGGAGTTTCTGGTTACACCGTAATCAAAGAAGCAACGGGTAAAGGGGATCGCGGCACGTCAATGAGTGATTTAGGTAGAGTATTCAGCAACAGCTATATAATGACTATTTGCACAGATGATGCACAAACAAAAGAAGTAGTGAAGGCTATTACACCAATCCTAAAAACTTTTGGTGGGGTGTGCATAGTGACTGAAGCCCAGTGGGTAGCACACTAGATTTTTTTACCTAGCCCTTAGCAAGGATGGGAGATAACAACCGCTCTTGAATGCCAAAAATGGTTAATTGAACATGGAGAATAAAATAATATTTTCAATTAACCATGTTCTGTTTGCGACGAATCCCCTGGCTTTCAAGCGAGGCAGCAATCAATCTATCTTCTGCCATCTATTACCTAGCTTCTACCTTCTGAATTAGTATTATTTTCACCATTATATTTTTTTTGTAGGCTACACTTTGAGTATAATTCAAGGTATTTTTTATGGCAATTTCACGGATAATTAACGGTGTCGGTGAATTTCACAAAAATTATTTTAACACCAATCGAGAGCTATTTAACCAACTCTCTCAGGGTCAGACCCCGGAAGTCCTCTTTATCACTTGCTCTGACTCTAGGATTGACCCCAACTTATTAACTCAAACCAAACCTGGAGAATTATTTATTATTCGTAATGTTGGTAATCTTGTGCCAGCTTATGGAGCAATAAATTACGGCGAAGGTGCGGGGATTGAATATGCTCTTACTGCTTTGAATATCAAGCATATTATTGTCTGTGGACATTCTCACTGCGGAGCCATGAAAGGGCTTTTGCAGTTAAATAATCTGGCTGAAGAGATGCCTTTAGTTTACAATTGGTTGAAGGCTTGTGCCGAACCAACTCGTCGTCTTGTCCAAGATAACTACCAGGCTTTTGAGGGGGAGAAACTCTTAAGATTAACTATTGAAGAGAATATCCTCACTCAGATAGAAAACTTGCAAACCTATCCAGTTATTCGCTCCAGACTACACAATGATACTGTTTATCTCCACGCCTGGGTTTACGAGATTGAGACGGGGCAGATATTCGCTTTCAATGCTAGTGAAGGTCAATTTACCCTGCTTGATCAGGTACCATTTCCCGTACCTGATCCTATCGCTGCTATGCATCCTTAATTATTAAGTTGTATCGATAGTTATCAACTACAAAAAGCTAATAATTATGATTACTTACCAACAGAAAGTCTGTAGTTACTAACTTAAGATGTGAGTGCCTGAAATTAATGAAATATGTAGGCACTCATAACTATTTTTAATTTAAAAGTCTTTTAAGTTAAGTAAAATTTTAACAAGATCAAATGTGTTTAATATAATCTAAAATACTTTCAAAATAAGCTAGCATAATACTATCAAAAATAATAAGTAGATGGTAGGAAATAACCATGACTCTTGCAATTAGTTTGGAGAGTAGGTATGACCACCCTAGATTGTGCCAGTGTTCCAGACTGGCTAGAGGGGTATTGCTTCCTAGCTGGCAGATGTAATAATCTAAGGCGGTTTCCCTTCCAGCATCAGCTTGATCAAACTGGATATTTTTCTAGTGGATATCTCTAATACATAGAATTTTTGCTCCTTGCTGGTAGAAAATCATCGATAAAAGTACAACATTAGGCGATCAAACGAGTCGCGCAGGTAACCCTATCGAGTAATCTGGTTTTTATTGCTGCTATGAATTGGTTTTTTGGAGTCTAAGGCATCTGAATTTATGATATTCAGCCTTGCTCGAAAGCTTGTCATTTCCTCGTTAGACTGGGCAAGTGTGCGAGTTGTGGCGTTCGCTACCATCGCCTTAACTACAACAATACTGGGAGTGCGATACCTGGGTGAACTGCAACCCTTAGAATTGGTTGTCTTTGACCAACTAATGCGGCTGCGTACCCAAGAAACAGAAGCGGATCCCCGAATCTTGCTAGTTGCGATCACAGAAAAAGACCTGCGATCGCAAAACCAATGGCCTCTATCAGATCAAGTGTTAGCTAAGCTGTTGAGTAAATTGCAAGCGGCTCAGCCAGCAGTGATTGGTCTAGATTTATATCGGAATCTTCCCGTAAAACCTGGTTATGACGAACTAATTGCTCAACTCAAGCAAAGCAATTTGATGGTGGTTCAAAGGATCAATACTTTAACAGGAGTAGCAGCACCTTCGGGGGTTTCTACAGAGCAAATTGGTTTCAATGATCTAGCAATTGACCCAGACGATGTAGTCCGCCGCAATATCTTGTTCGCTGAAAATGAACAAGGCACCCTCTATTCTTTTTCCTTACGTCTAGCTCTTGCCTATTTAGAAACTCAAGGTATTTCGCCGGAACCAAGCCAGATAAATCCGGAGTATCTTCAGCTAGGTGAAGCAGTCTTTGTGCCATTGACAGCCAATTCTGGTCAATATCAAGCTATCGATGCTCAAGGTTACCAGGTTTTGCTTAATTACCGCTCCGCTGGCCAGGTAGCGCGGCAAGTCACGATCAGCGAAGTCTTGAATGGTGCGATCGAGCCTGGTTTGGTGAAAGACAAAATTGTACTAATTGGCTCGATCGCACCCAGTCTGAAAGATACCTTCGCTACTCCTTACAGTCCCGCCCTCCGGGAAAACCACAAGATGCCTGGGGTGGTAATTCATGCTCAAATGGTCAGCCAAATACTAGACGCTGCGACTGGTAGGCGACTTTTATTCTCTTTTTGGCCTGAATGGGGGGAGATTTTCTGGATTATAAGCTGGATTGGGCTTGGCGGTATCATCGGTCGGATAACCTATCATCCTCTGGCTTTGAGTGTCAGCGCCGTTGTTAGTTTGACTGTTTTGTTTGCCACTGGCTTTTATTTGTTCAGCAAAGCCATCTGGGTGCCTCTAGCTGCCCCAGCAGGAGGATTTGTTTTAACAGTGGCTGTCGTCGTTACCTATCGTTCTTACCACGCACACCAAAAACAACAGATTGTCATGAAGCTGTTGGGGCAGAATACCTCACCAGAGATTGCTCAAGCATTGTGGCAAGGACGCGATCGCCTCCTTAAGTCTGGTAAGTTACCCGGAACCAACCTCACTGCCACCATGCTGTTTGCCGATGTTGTTGGCTTCAGCACTATCTCGGAACAAATGAGTCCCGAAGCTCTGCTGGATTGGTTAAATGAATTGTTAGAAGTAATCACCCATGAAGTGATCATCCGTCAGGGTGTGGTCAACAAGTTTACTGGCGACGGCGTTATGGCAGTTTTTGGAGTACCAACTTCTCGCCTTCACCAGAGAGAGGTAGACCAAGACGCCAGAGCAACCGTAGCTTGCGCTTTAGCTATCAGCGATCGCTTAAAGGAGATGAACCGGAATTGGCAGAGTCGGAACTTACCAGTAATTCAGATGCGGGTTGGGATTTTTACGGGTTCCATCGTCGCTGGTAGTTTAGGTGGCAAAGACCGCTTAGAATACGGCATCATTGGTGACAGCGTTAATATTGCCTCCCGTCTGGAAAGCTGTAGGAAAGACCAACAGCCGACTAACTGTCGCATCCTTATTGGCAAAGAAACTCTGGTTCATCTTCAAGGAGAGTTTCCGGTTGAATCCTGGGGCCCGTTAATCCTCAAAGGCAAACAGCAAATGATCGATGTTTATCGAGTTTTAGACAACTGATCATCGGTTTTTAGTCTGGGATTGAATTAAGTAATATTGCAACTGTTACAGGCAAACAATCAATGGCGGAGCTTTTATAGCAACATCAAAAATAATGTCCTTTGAAAACCGCTGAAAAATGTTTCACAAAATTTTGGTAGCTGTTGCCGGCCGGGGACTGTGTGAAGAGATGCTCAACATGTTGATGGAAATCCCTTCCTTACAACAGGCGTCGATCACGGTGCTACATGTTGTCCCGTCCCAAATTACTGCCGAAGCAATGGCAGCTAAACTAGAAGCAGGAGGTAAGATTCTGGCAGATGCTGTCAAGTCTTTGAAGATAGACCCCAGTAAAATCACTCCCAGACTTAAGCAGGGAGAACCCAAAGACGTAGTTCTCCAAGTTGCTGAGGAAGAGGATTCTGACCTAATTATTACTGGTTCCAGAGGACTTGAGCGTCTAGAATCAATTTTGCAAAACTCAGTTAGCCAGTACGTTTTCCAGTTGACTGACCGCCCGATGTTGTTAGTCAAAGACGATATCTACGTCAAAAAGATTAAACGCGTCATGGTAGCAATGGATAAATCTGTTGCTGCTCAGCAAAGCTTAGATTTGGCACTATCGTTTTTGCGAGACATCAAAGGTAGTCAAATCTTTCTGGTTCATGTTAACCCGGATCCAGAGCGTAAGTCGGGCGCTGATGCAACCGATCCCGAAAAAGACCCAGTGCTAGAACTAGCAGTGGCGGCGGCGAAAAAGCAGGGCGTTGCTTACCAGTGTCTTAACAGTACAGGTCAGGCGGGCAAAGCAATTTGCCAGTTAGCCCAAGAAAATAATATCGACTTGTTGATTCTCGGTTCTCCAGAACGGCGTCCCACCATTGCCAAGAGTCTACCGGATTTAGATCGATTACTGGGAGCTTCCCTCTCAGACTATGTTCGAGTGCATGCCGAATGCCCTGTATTATTGGCACGCACACCGGGTTAAAATCCCCAAGTCGGCTCTCTTAAGCTACAAAAAAACCCTGTCTGGCTAAAAGCTAAGACAGGGGGTTCAATTAGATTGCAGGTTCTAAGAATCTTCTTTGCCTTCGCGGCTAGCTGTTTGAATGTACAGAATCAACAAAAAGACTGTGGGAACCAAGACAAACAGAATGGTTGCAACAAACCCTAAATCGTTAACTTCCATTGAATCGGTGCCTCTAAATTGATTGTTTTTAATCTTAGTGACATTTCCCCTTCATCAAATTAAAATTTTTGACGAGGGCTTCAAACCTTGCGGCTTGAGCTTCCTGCTTCAGTGCTCCTCAAAAAAGGTAGCTCCACAGGCTTTATACGATGTGCCCCACCGCATTTCTGCTTGTTTTTAATTTTCTATGGCGATGCCGCAATTGCAGCTAGCTTCACCATAGAAATTAAAATACACCATTTTTACACCATTTTAATCGGGGGAGGTATGCTACTTGCACACCAATTTGAAAAATCTGGTGCAAGTTTTCTTGCTCCCTGCATTGGTGACTCAAAGAGAACCAAAAAGCCTCACTACGAGACAATCATTGGTAATCTTCCTTAAAGATTATTTAACACTATTAGCTAAATTTTGCGTACCCGTATTGTTTGAAGACGCTGTATTCTTCCGAGATGACGGCTTAGTTTTCACGCTCACAGGCCCATTGGCTAGGGTTTGGCAAGCTAAGCGGTAAGTATCGGGCTTTTTTTTCAGTTTCTGTTTTTCTACCTCAGTTCGAGGCGAAAGATTCTCCATACCCTCAACGATTTCTACCACACAGGTGCCACACTGACCGTAACCGCCACAGTTCATCATCTTGCCCATGAAGGTGTAAAGGTCAATTTCGTTTTGCAAAGCTTTCTCTCTTAAGTTAGCTCCATCAGCAGCAACTACTTCTTTGTCTTCGTTGACAAACTTGATATTAGCCATTACTTCTCCTGGGTTTCACCTTATCCCTATCTTATTAAGGAATATTAAATTATTCAGCTATTTCAGGAAAACTGCATCCTTAGCTACAGTTTGAGAGCATTAGGTTCAGGGGTTATGGCAAATCAAAAAGATTATTTTCTGGCAGATTACTAATAAATCTTTGCAGTTGTGCCAAAGCCCGATTGTACTCCACGATCGCCGTGAGTTGGCTAGATCTAGCTCTGGTAAGCGCCGATTGCTGATTAATGACATCCGTCTGGGTGCCTACACCGGCCTGAAATCGCAATCTTGCCAGTCGTAGGCTTTCTTCTGCCTGCTGAACCGCCACAGAGGTAGTTGCAATATTCTCTTCGTTAGAGTTTAACTGAAAGAAGGACCGTTCTACTTGCAGGCGTATCTGGTCACGAGCATTGGCAAAAGTAGTTTCGTTGATGGCAACATCAACTTCCGACTGCCGCGATCTAGCTCTAGCCGCTCCACCATCAAAAAAGTTCCACCGGAGTCTTGCCTGCAGGGCTACGCCGTCTGTCAGACCTACGCCATCGTCAAACACGTCTATGACATCGTAGCTGGCGATGAGATCTACTTGTGGTCTTACATCAGCTAGAGCAATACGCCTCTGCTGTTGATTAATATTTCTTTGCACCAATTGCTGTTGTAACTCGGCCCGGTTTTGCAAAGCCAGGACAATGCTTTGGGGTAGCGTGAGTTGCCACTCCCCTGCCTTTTGAATGGGGTCAGCTGCTGAGACTTCGACATCCGGAGCTAAATTTAATAACTCTACGAGAGTGCGTCGTGCAATGCGTTGACTACTAATCGCACTAATTAAATTTTGCCGATCATCTGCCAATTGCACTTCTTGCTGTAAGACTTCAAATCTAGTTCCTAACCCGGCTTGTTCAAGCAACTGAGCGTCTCGCAAGTTCTGCCCGGAAGATGCTACCGCGGCCTGAAAAATATCAACTTGCGCATCCGCCTGTTGCAAATTGTAGTAAGCTTCGGCAACATCTAGTCGCAGTTGTTCCGTAACCCGCTCTAATTCTAACTGTTGTAAGTTTACTCCTTCCTCTGCTGCCCTAATTTGCGCTGGTCTACGCCCTGAAGTGTATAGGGAGTAGCTTAATTGCAAGGACGCATTGGCGCTAGTTGAAACTGTATCGGGATCAATATCTTGCGGCGGTCGATTCTGTTGCTGTGCTAGTTCGTTTTCCTGTTGCTGTTGTAATTCTCCGTTGAGTTCCGCATTGGCAGAATCGCTACGGGTTAGATCTGCGGAAAGGCTCGCTGTGGGGAACCGAGCAGCTAAAGCTTCTCTAAGTTGCAACTCTTGACGTTGTAAGTTTAGCACTGCTTCCTGTAACTCCTGGCTGTTACGTCTTGCCAGTGCCAAAGCCTGTTGTAGAGTAATAGGTTGAACGGTTTCTACATCAACTTGTTCTGGTTGGTTAGGACGCGTTAAGGGATTAGGGCTGGGGTTGAGAAAGTCTAACTCTGGAGTTGTAGGTGTTGTCAGAGTCGGCTGTTGGCTGGTTGGTAGATTAGTGGGCGTTTCCGGGATTGGCTGTTGCTCTGCTGGTGGAGGGGGAGGGAGAGGAGGTGCTTCCAATGTTGGCACTTGACTCTCTAGCGGACTGTCTGTGGTTCTCTGAGTTTGCCCTTGGCTTTCTGGAGCAGTTTCTGTGGCTTCCAGCGTAGGTAGCTGATTTTCTAGTTGAGGAGACTCGACAACACTAGAGCCTTGTCCCGGTAGCACAGGTGAACTGGCATTGCCCTCGGTTGGTTCCGAGGCGGCACTTGGTTGACTGGATTGATCATTTGCTGAAAACCCAGCTTCGTGTATTTGTTCGTCGGAAATTGGGAAAATCGACTCCATGGAGTCAATAACCGCTGGCTCACCGAAGGCTGGGACAGGTTCATCCTCCCCAACAGCTGCTCCACTGGCTGCTTGTGCTACTAAAGGAGGTATTGGCTGAGGCTGTTGCGCACCTGCAACGACTGGCTTAGCGTTGCTGCTACTAACTGAATCAACAGTCTGCGCGGTAAGTGATGGTAAATTTTTTGAGGCACTAGGCTCGATACAGCTTAAGGCGATCGCCGCCCCCACACCTAGGGCCACGAAATGATGAGAAGTTGACATAAGTTGGTAATTTGGCCTTTAGTCTGAAATAACGGCTTTTCTTACGAAAATTAGCCCTCACCTGCTGCATAATACCTTGCCAGAAGGCTTGGGACTAAACAACTAAATACATGAAACAGCTCAGCACACTTTTAGCACAAAGCCAAGAATTTTATGATTGTCTCATAAACAACTACCAAGCTACGGCACTTGTAATTACAGAACGCCGTACTCTTTAGCACTATAGTGCTTTTTTCTCTTTAGTAAATTGTTCATTTAGCCACTGAATATCGGATATGAGTAATTCGATACATCGCTCTTTGGCTGCTTGCTGATAAGGATCCGTCAACTGCGGATACTCATTTTTGATGCTTTCTAAGCGTAGTTGACACACCATCAAGCGATGCTCCATTAGTTTCATTCTTTCTGTGGGTTCTAGATGGCTGAAGAAGAAAAACTTGATACCAAAGCGAGATCGACTATTAACCCAGCTTTCTTGAGGATACTCCAGCATCTTTTCGCGCCAACGTTGACGCCCCTGGTTAGTAATACAGTAGGTTTTGCGGCTGACCCCTGTCATTTCTAGCTCAGTTTCCATAGTAGCTGTAGCTATATACTCCCGTTCCTCTAGGCGCTTCAACAAAGGATAAATTGCACCATAGTTAGCGCTCAGGCAGTTGCTCATAAATAGCTCCAGTTCCTGTTTTAAGCGGTAGCCATGGAGTGGTTCACGCAGAAGTAGACCTAAAGTAGCAAGTTCAAGCATTTATATAACAGATTGATATAGTATCCTATAAACTAATTTAAGAGGCTACAGCTCACCTTCGTTTAATAAAAACATAGAAACTGTAATAGTGCCTCCGCATCTAGCCCTAAATCACAATAGCCAAGGCGATTTTAATGGCTAACATTGCAGCCCCCTTCTCAGACAAGTTGCTCGTTACAGCACTTCTAGTCTCATTGCTCACTGGTGCCTGTAGTCGTGGCGAACCACCTGCAGACGCTCAGGGACCGCAAGCAGTTCCGGTCAAATTACAGAGCGTTGAAACTAGCACAGTTGAAGAAAGTTCTGAGTTTGTTGGTAGCTTGGAAGCTAAGCAAAGAGTGGTTCTCAGACCCGAAACTGAGGGTAGAATCACTGATATTTTTACCTCATCAGGTAACAGAGTTACCGTGGGTAATCCGATTGTGCAACTGCGTCCCAATAAAAGTAGAGCACAAGTAGGTGCAGCACTTGCCAATATTAACGCGGCTAAAGCCTCGCGAGATAACGCCCAGGCTCAACTGAGGGCAGCACAAGCAGAACAAATTAGTGCAGCTGCGGATGTAGAACTCCAAAACGATGAGTTTGGGCGGATCTCTACATTAGTGGCTCAAGGTGCTTTTGCCCAGCAACGCCTAGACCAAGTAAGACGCGATCGCAACACTGCCATTTCCAGCTTAAACGCAGCCAAAGAGAGGGTTCAAGCAGCTAGAGCTAGTTTAGATCAGGCAAATGCCGTACTCTCACAAACCCAGTCAGCAGCAGAAGTTGCTAGCGAGGACTTACAAGAGAACAGAATTGTTGCCCCGATCGCCGGTATTGTAGGAGACATCCCTGTAAAAGTGGGAGATTATGTTGAAACCAGTGACACCCTGACCACAATCACGGACAACCAGACTTTAGAGCTAGAAATCCGCATTGATTCCGGTCAAAGAGATCAGCTACGTTTGGGAGTTCCAGTAGAGCTGAAACTCCTGCAAAAAGATAGCCCCGTAATCGCCACAGGTCGAATTAGTTTTATTTCACCTCAATTTGACCCTAATACTCAAAGCATTTTAGCAAAAGCCAGTTTTCCTAATCCTGAAGGTCGCCTACAAGACAAGCTCAAAGTACAAGCCAGAGTGATTTGGCAAGAGAACCCCGGAGTTTTAGTCCCAACTGCCGCTATATCACGCTTGGGAGGGCAAACTTTTGTCTACGTAGCCCAAGCACCAGAAAAATCCGAGCAAGCATCATCTCAGTCGGGAGAAGTTCAGCAAATAGCTCGGCAAAAGCCCGTTAAATTGGGCCAGATTCAAGACAATCAATACCAAGTACTAGAAGGAGTAGAACCAGGAGACAAAATTATAGTTTCTGGCATTCAGAACTTATCTGACGGCACTCCGATTGCTCCTGAACCTCAAAGCTCATCAGCACCTGCCCAGTAAGAATTATGGCGTTGCACACTCAAGGGACGAAGAAAGACAAGGAGGACAAGAAATCGGCGGAAATCTCCAATTATCACGCAACTAGGCAACGCCCGAATTAACTCAGCCCAATCCAACTGCTTTTCTGAAGTTTATGTTTGTTGACTTCTTCATTAAGCGACCCGTCTTCACGACGGTATGCTCCTTAATTATCCTCTTAGTGGGAGCTGTCAGCATTCCCACTTTGCCCGTCGCTCAATACCCCGATATCAGCCCCAAGCAAGTTAACGTCAGTGCTAACTATAACGGCGCTGACGCCCAAACGGTGGAAAATGCAGTAACCACGATCCTTGAAAGGCAGATCAACGGGGTCGAGGGCATGCGCTACATGACCTCAAGTAGCAGTAATGACGGCAATAGCACAATTACTGTGACCTTTGAGTCAACACGAGATCAAGATATTGCCGCCGTTGATGTCCAAAATCGAGTCTCCATCGCCCAACCCCAGCTACCGGATGCAGTAACCCAAACGGGGGTGACTGTTAGCAAGCAGTCCAGCAACATCCTGATGGGGTTTGGTCTTTATACGGAAAACGGTGAGTACGACAATATATTTTTAAGCAACTATGCCGATCTCTACCTGGTAGATGCCCTTAAACGAGTCAATGGCGTTGGTAACGTCAGAATTTTTGGGGAACGTACCTACGCGATGCGCCTCTGGCTTGACCCTAATCAACTCGCCAGCCGTAACCTCACTACTCAGGATGTAATTGACGCTCTACGAGAACAGAACATCCAAGTAGGCGCTGGCCGTATTGGTCAACAGCCAGCCCCAAAAGACCAACAATATCAAATTGACCTGCGGGCAGTCAGTAGACTTGAAAATGTCTCCGAATTTGAAGATCTGGTTTTAGCCACCGGTGAAGAGGGCACGCTGGTTAAACTCAAAGATGTAGGTAGGGCGGAACTCGGAGCACAGAACTACAACACCTTCCTGCGATTTCGCAAAAACGAGGCTGTGGGTTTAGGGATTTATCAGGTTCCCGGCAGCAATGCCCTAGATGTGGGTAAGGCAGTTAAAGCCGAAATGGCTCGACTATCTGAGGATTTTCCACCGGGAGTCAAATATGATATTGGTTTTGATACGACCAATTTCGTTGAGCAGTCCCTCTCAGAAGTAGTCTGGACTCTCCTGCAAGCAGTCGGTCTAGTGGTCTTAGTAATTTTTATTTTTTTGCAGGACTGGCGAACTACCCTGATTCCTGCTATCACCATTCCCGTTGCTTTAATTGGTACATTTGCTTTCGTCAAGGTTTTCAATTTTTCCATCAACAGTCTCACCTTATTTGGTTTGACCCTAGCCACGGGGATGGTGGTTGATGACGCGATTATTGTCGTGGAGGATATCACCACTAAAATCCAAAGTGGTGGAATGAAGCCCCGTCGAGCCGCCATTGAGGCAATGCATGAACTGTTTGGGGCAGTAATTGCCACCTCACTGGTATTGATGGCAGTGTTTATCCCCGTTGCCTTCTTCCCAGGGACTACCGGCGCACTTTATCGGCAATTTGCTCTCACTATCGCTTTTGCGATCGCAGTTTCTACCTTTAATGCCCTAACCCTTACTCCTACCCTTTCAGGTTTATTACTACGTCAAAGACCAGAAAGAGGTGGTTGGATTGGTCGAATTTTTGGGGTGTTTAATAGCTTTCTCGAAGGGCTAAGAAATCTCTACCAGCGAGTTCTTAACTTCCTGACGCGCATTAAAGGCATTGTTATGATCGCTTTTGCTGCTCTGTTAGTATTTACCGCTTGGTTTTACACTACTGTCCCTTCAGCCTTTCTGCCCGATGAAGACCAAGGCTATTTCATTACGATTATCCAAGGACCTGAGGGAACTTCGCTCAACTATACCAGCAAGGTAATGAGTCAAGTTGAAGACATCTTGCTGAAAAATAAGGAAGTACTGGCAACTTTTGCCGTCGGTGGTTTTGGTTTTAGCGGCAATACTGCCAATAGCGGCGTCATTTTCACTACTCTTATCCCTTGGTCAGAGCGTAAAGATCCTTCCGAATCTGCTCTAGCGATTATTGACAGAGTGCGTGGTTCTCTCATGGGGATTCCAGAAGCGAGGATATTACCTGTTAACCCGCCTCCAATTCAAGGTTTGGGTAGTTTTGGCGGTTTTCAATTTCAGCTACAAGACCGTAGAGGGAATTTGGGTCTAGATACTCTGATTGCTAATATGGGTAAGTTACTGGGAGCTGCTAATCAAAATCCAGACTTGCAGGCTGTATTTAGTACCTATGCTGCCAACACACCTCAGATGTTAATTGAGGTAGACCGCAATCGAGCTAAGGCACTACAAGTTGATATTGACGAGATCTTTAATACCTTACAGACTTATTTGGGTTCGCGATATGTCAACGACTTTACTTTGGAACGGCGGACTTATCGAGTGTATGTGCAAGCAGATCAGCAGTTTCGCTCTAATCCGCAGGACATAAACAGCTTGTATGTGCGCTCAAACCAGGATCAGATGATTCCTTTGGGCAATCTGGTGACAGTTACTCCCACCACTGGAGCGCAAACGATTAATCACTATAATCTATTCCGGTCGATTGAAATCAATGGTAGTCCAGCCCCTGGTGCTAGTTCGGGAGATGCCATTCAAGCGATGGAGCAGGTATCAGCCCAAGTATTGCCACCAGGTATGGGCTACGAATGGTCTGGCACTTCCCTAGAAGAGGTTGAGTCTGGTGGTCAAGCCCCAACCATTTTTGGCTTTGGACTAGTCTTAGTTTTCCTGGTACTGGCTGCTCAGTACGAAAGCTATGTTGACCCGGTAATTATTCTCTTCTCGGTTCCTTTGGCAGTCTTGGGCGCTCTTGGAGCTCAGTCGCTGCGGGGCTTACCTAATGATGTCTATTGTCAGATTGGTTTAGTGATGCTAATTGGTTTGGCAAGTAAAAACTCGATTTTGATTGTGGAATTTGCCAACCAACTCCGAGAACAGGGTTTAAGTATTTCCAAAGCCGCAGTTGAAGCAGCTCAACAGCGTCTGCGACCAATTCTGATGACGGCTATTTCCACCCTGTTGGGTATTTTCCCTTTAGTAGTTGCGACTGGTGCTGGCTCAGGTAGCCGACAATCCCTGGGGACGGCGGTGTTTGGCGGTATGCTTATCGCTACTTTCCTCAGTCTATTGATCGTGCCGATTCTCTATATAGTGATCAAGTCGTTTAGCGATCGCTTATTTAATTCTCGTTCCCAAAAGAAACCGAAAAAACATCAAGATGATCGAGATTCCCAAGATTATTTACCAGTGAAAAGCTCTTCCGACAAGGAGCCCTTGAATTTACCGTAAGTAACAAAAATTAAATATCGAGAAAAGTTTCTTTACCTCAGTACCAAGCCCAGGCACAACACCTGGGCTTTTTTTGTCTGTGATGTTAAAAAATCTGACATCAAGGTGGCATTATTCCCTTCTTTTGAAAGAATTAAGGCACAACACAAAAATAACCTAACTAAACTTTGGTTTAGTGAAGGAGGAAAAAATGAATATTAACCTAATCGTGTTCTCCGGACTAGTAAGCTGTACAGTCGGGTTAATGGTAGGAATCGGTCTTGCCGAGATCAATCGAGGTGATAGCAACCCACAAGCCGCTTCTCATTATGCTGCTATTGGTGCAGTTGCGGGCTTGGCAATTGGTGCTGGCCAAGAAATATTGAGAGAACTCAAGCAACAAGAAGACACTGATTAACTGCTCCCCCCTGCTTGAGGTGACACCGGGATACGTCGCTAATAGAAAATTGAGACTACAAGCGAGGCTGGGTGTCATAATTTGCTGGTCACGCGCCTGATTTCTGGTGGGGAAAGGCTCGTTCCTTTAAAAATTGATTTAACTAATGACTGAGCTATCGCCCTCTTTGCCGGTAGGATGCATCCTCCGTCGCGCCTGTGACCAGGATACATGGTCAATTCGCAAATTAGTACTGAGTGCCAAGCTTGACCCTACCCAGTTGCAAACCCAGCAATTTTGGGTTGTTAAGTGTGATGGCGTGCTAGTAGCCTGTGGGCAACTGCGTAACTTTTCTGGCGCGCAAGAGTTGGGCAGTTTGGTAGTTGTACCCGCTTGGCGTGGACGCGGCTTAGGAACTTTAGTAACCAAGCATCTAATTGAGCAGGCTACTCAGCCACTTTATCTAGAGTGTTTGGGTAACAAGCTGGTGCATTTTTACAGTCGTTTGGGTTTTGTGCCAGTCTCCTGGCAAGAATTACCGCAATCCCTTAAGTTTAAGTTTGGTTTATCACAATTAGCCAAGATTTTATTGAGGATTCCGGTGGGAATTATGCAGTATCAAGAGCTAGCAAGGTGAAGCAGAAGAGGTAGCTTGATTGATTACTCTTTCCAGAATCTTCTTAGGTATTTGTTGGCGAAAATATTGCCGCTTCAATGCTGAGAACAGCTTTGGCTAAGTCGTCATTGACAATTTGTAGATCAAATTCATCAGCTGCGGCAATTTCAGTTTTGGCACTACTCAGACGCTTGGCAATTGCTTGTTCATTCTCAGAACCACGACTGCGGATCCGTCGCTCTAGTTCAGCCCAGCTTGGTGGCAGAATAAAAATACGCAAAGCACTGGGAAATGTTTTGTTGATTTGTCTTGCCCCAACCACTTCAATTTCTAAGACAACTGATTGACCAAGTTGCAGGGGCTTTTCGACGGCAGCCCGAGGCGTACCATAGTAATTCCCTGCGTACTCGGCCCACTCTAGAAGTTCACCTGCTGCTACCATTTCCTCGAACTCTTCGCGACTGACAAAATAATATTGTTTGCCGTCAACTTCCCCTGGACGAGGTTGGCGTGTTGTTGCCGAAACGGAAAGATGCAGTTCTGGATGCTGTCGCAACAACGATCTCAGCAATGTACCTTTGCCAACGCCACTAGGCCCCGTCAATACTATCAGTCTGCCTGCTTGCATGTTAAATTTAGCTAAAGCCTAACTATTACCGTTTTGAGAATCTTTACTAATTACGAAGCGGTGAGCAACGGTTTCTGGCTGAATTGCAGAGAGAATAACGTGGCTCGAATCGGTAATAATCACTGCTCTAGTACGGCGTCCGTAGGTTGCATCTACTAGATGTCCGTTCTCCCGTGCCTCATTAATGATACGTTTGATCGGAGCCGACTCTGGTGAAACAATGGCGATGACTCGGTTTGCCGACACGATGTTACCGAAACCAATATTGATCAGCTGAATTTCCATGAACAAGTAACGGCAATGGCCGCATGAGGAGCGATTAAGGGAAACTTATTTTCAATGTTATCTGCAAAAATTTAGCCTTACAAGGCTAAATTTCAGACAAAACCCTGATTTTCGGTTCATAGTGCTTGATTTAACTCTTTTGCTTCAAAACATACAACAGTCTAGGGGTAGATATATAGGTAGCGTTTTTGCCTATTCCAATTAGATGCTCCAGAAAAAGGCAATAAACCTTTGACCTCTCTCTTTCATGATGCCACTACAAACCTCAACCATGTTTTGTTTCTGTGCTGTCGTTATCCTAGAACAGGCTAAAAATTTAAACCAAATTCGTCTTGCAAGCCGTGAACAGTCTTATCGAACAAATTAAATCAAGCTTACTAAATCTAGTTGGTTCAGCGGTTAAAGTTTTGCCAGGAGTTATAGTAGGTATACTGTTTCTCTTGTTGACCCGCTACGCTGCTAACTTAGTCGAAAAGCTAGCTTCTAAAGTGGGAGAGCGCACTATTCGTAGTCAGTCCCTGCAATTACTCTTGGCAAGAACAGCTTATGTTACAGCTTGGGTGATCGGAATTCTCATTGCCAGCGTCATTGCTTTTCCGGGCTTGCAGCTAGGTGACATTATTGCAGGGCTAGGACTGGGTTCTGTAGCCATTGGCTTTGCTTTTCAAGATATTTTCAAAAATTTCTTAGCAGGAATACTGTTACTCCTGCAAGAACCTTTTCGGATCAATGATCAGGTGATCATTGAAGATTATGAGGGAACAGTAGAGCAAATTGACATTCGCACCACGCAAATTCGCACCTACCAAGGAGAGCGAGTACTGCTGCCCAATTCCACAGTATTTACCAGTGCTGTGCAAGTAAGAACTGCTTATGGTAGACGGCGAACAGATTTGGGAGTAGGGGTTGATTACAATACACCTTTACCTAAGGCTACTCAGATTTTGCAACAAACAGTGTCTGCTGTAGAAGGTGTCATGTCTGAACCCGCACCGGAAATGGATTTAGTTAACTTTGGTGATAGCTCCATCGATTTCGTAGTGCGATACTGGACAAAAGCAGAACAGGTTCAAGTGCGCCGAGTCAAAACTCAAGTAATTATCGCGATTAAAAAAGTTTTTGATCAGGCTGACATTAATATTCCCTACCCAATTCGCACGCTTTATTTCTACGATCAGCAACGGTTCGATGATTATCTACCAACTGCCTCAGCTGACGAGGATTCAGATTAAGAAAGAGACGGCTTTGACATGCAACCAGTTGACTTTACTACTCTAACTGCCGCTTGTTGTGAGCTGCGTACTCAATGGGTTCCAGGACGTACCGAACAAGTTTATCAGCGCGATCGCTACACAATTGCCATCGCCTTGCGTACTCTCAAGAGTCGAGATTGGCTGACAATTTCCTGGCATCCCCAGGCAGCAAGAATTTGCATTGGTGATCCACCCCCTAGAACACCCGATACTTTTACCTTCAGTGACCAATTACGCCATCAATTGGTTGGCTTGGCACTGGTTTCTATTGAAGCGATCGCACCTTGGGAGCGTGTCTTAGATTTACAATTTGCCCGACGTCCCGGGGAGCCTGCCCTTTGGCATTTGTATATTGAAATTATTGGTAAATATAGTAACGTCATTCTCACTGATGCCAACAATTTAATTGTTACTGTTGCCCATCAGGTTAACGCTGCCCAATCAACTATTCGTACTGTTCAAACTGGTCAACCTTACCAAGCACCACCTGCTCTTACTGGTACAGCTCCCAGTTTGAATGAATCTCAAGAGCGTTGGCAAGAAAGAGTAAGTTTAGTACCAGGTGCTTTACAGCGTCAGTTACTCAAAAGTTATCGGGGACTAAGTCCAGCCGTGGCACGTTCTCTAGCTAAAGCTGCGGATCTAGATCCTGACCAATTGACCGAAAGCCTGAGTGCAGATCAATGGCAAAAATTGTTTCAGCGCTGGCAAGAATGGCTGCAAATTTTGGGCATGGATAACAGGGAAGAATGCTCAACAACTCAGAGTGCCAAACAGTTTCAACCAGGCTGGATGGAGGTAGGTTATACCGTTATCGGATGGGGAATTGTTCAGCCGACTAAGAATGTCCAAAGCTTACTCAATTGTTACTATACCGCCGAGCTTAATCAGCAAGATTTTGCCCAATTACGTCATCAACTTAGTCAGAAGTTGGTTAATATTCTCAAAAAATTACGTCAAAAGGCTGCTACTTTTGCAGAACGTTTGCAGCAATCTGATCAAGCAGACGAGTACAGACAACAAGCAGACTTGTTGATGGCATATCTCCATAAGTGGGAACCAGGGATGAAGAACATTAAACTTCCTGACTTTGAAACTAACGAGGCGGTCAAGATTCCCCTAAATCCCGAAAAAAATGCTGTACAAAATGCCCAAGCCTTATATAAACGACACCAAAAGCTCAAACGCGCTCGTCATGCTGTTGAGCCGCTACTTCAAGAAGTACAAGCAGAGATTGAGTATTTAGAGCAAGTAGAAGCCGCTTTGCAGCAACTAGACAGGTATTGCACCTCAGAAGATTTGCAGACGCTAGAAGAAATTCGTGAAGAACTTATTGGGCAAAAGTATCTAGAATCTCCAACCCAAAAAGCTCGCCATGGGGTTGATGTCTCTGAACCTTATCGATATCAAACGCCAAGTGGTTTTGAGGTGTTGATTGGTCGCAATAATCGACAGAACGACCTATTGACTTTTCGTACTGCTGGAGATTATGACCTTTGGTTTCATACTCAAGAGATTCCTGGGAGCCATGTCCTACTTCGTTTACAGCCAGGAAGTGAGCCTGAAGTTACGGATTTGCAATTTGTGGCTGACTTAGCTGCTCACTACAGCCGAGCGCGCGAGAGCGATTTGGTTCCTGTCGTTTATACTAAGCCGAAGTATGTCTACAAGCCGAAGGGTGCTAAACCGGGCATGGCGATTTACAAGCAAGAACGTATAGTTTGGGGGAGTCCTCCCCAGGGTCGCAACTACCCAATGATAGATACTTAAGCAAAAATGTAAATTTTAATTAAAAAAGAGGATGTGTTTTCTGTTACTGTAGGTATATACAGAAATCTTCCGGCTGCCGAATTGGGAACGTGCAGCCAGGATTTCCTCAGCTTAGAAATATTTAAGGGTTATTGACCTATGACTGTCAGCTGTCACAACGGCTGACTTTTTTTTATTTACCCAAAATTGGTGGAATTCCCACAAAGTGGGATGTTAGTCCCATGGGATCAAAAAAACCAACAGTAATTTTTCCCTTACCTCGTATCCCTAGGATTATTTCTCAATCAAGATAACAGCGACTGAATTAAAAGCTTACAAGGCTTACGTTATCTATCTGACTTGCTCTCAGAAATAGTTTTAAGTATTTAGGTCTACATCACGAACCAGCTTCTTGGGATTTTGAACATTTTTCCAAAGTATACGTAGACCTGTTCTTATCTGGAATAGTACCACAGATTAGTTAAAAATGAACAAAAATATTTTGGATAAAAGCCTATATTTAAAGCAAACTGGAAAACCTTGCTTTTCAAGCCTAAAATACTAAAGCGACAAATGGGGGGGCAAACGTCATGAAAAGCAGAGATTTATTTGTAACTGAAGACGGCAAATGTCAAGTTGGTAAGTCGGCAAAAGTCTGGGATTTATTAAGAGAAGATTATCGGTTGTACCGATTTCTTACTGAAGTTGAAGATGTCCTCAAACACGATGCAGATGAATACAGTTTTCTCCCCAAAATCAGGACTCTAGTGCGACAGTTAATTACTAACTCTTACTGGATACAAACTCAATATCCAGAGCCTTGCCTTAAAACTGGAACCTCAGTCAAATTGCTGTACGATGAGCTAGGTTTTCCTTTGACGGTGCAAAGTGTGACATTTTCTCCAGGAATAAAATCGATGATTCACAATCATGGCACTTGGGGAGTAGTGGCAGTACTGAAAGGCCAGGAGAAAAACAAATTTTGGCAGCGAAGTAAGGTTCAGGAACTAGAAAATCAAGTGGAGTTAGTTGAAGAAAATATACTCCTTCCTGGAGATATTATTAGCTTCACCACTGAAGCAATTCATTGTGTAGAATCAGTAGGAAATGAGCCAACAGTTACTTTTAATCTATATGGCGAAACCGATTCTACACGCCGATTTGAATTTGACCCAGCTACTAGTACTGCCAAAAAATTTTAGGGATTAAAAAATAAGCGCCGAGTAGTGATAGTCATTTCAGCAGAAGAGATTGAGGATGCGTCAGGAGTACAACAAGCTGGTAAGGGATGGCATTCCTGATTTGATTCGCCAAAATAACCACGAATGTGAAACTGTGGTGATGACAGAAGCAGAATATCGTCAGGCATTGCGAGAGAAATTGCTGGAAGAGGCACAAGAGGCAGCCACAGCCGAAAATCAACAACTAGTCACGGAATTAGCTGACTTGTATGAGGTGATAGATGCAGTCATGGCAGCCTATGGAATTAAGCAAGAATCAGTGTTAGTAGAACAAGAAAGACGGCGAAATCAGCGGGGTGGCTTTGAGCAATGTTTGAGGTTGCTGTGGACTCAGTCGCAGCCAAAAACACAAGAGATAGACTAAGACTAGTGATGCTATGAGCAAGTTATAAGTCATGCAGTCTAGTTCTCATTCCTTTAAGTCTACCCTTGCCCAAGGAAGCCTGCGTCGGATACACCACATTGCCTTGAATGTTCAAGATATGCAAGCTTCGCGCCATTTCTATGGAGAAATTCTCGGACTTAGAGAACTGACGGGGCAAGATATTCCTAGCACCTTAACACAGTTGGTAGCAGCCGGAAAAGTTGCCAACTTTGTTACTCCCGATGGTACTGTCCTGGATTTATTTTCGGAACCGCAACTGACACCACCAGATGCTGATCCAAAACTTGCTTTTACACGGGCTAATCATTTAGCTTTTGATATTGATCCAGAGTTATTTGACCAGGCAATTGAAGTTTTGCGATCGCATCAAATTCTAATTGATCATGGCCCAGTTAGTCGTCCAACAGGGCGAGGAATTTATTTTTATGATCCTGACGGATTTATGCTAGAAATTCGCTGCGATCCTCTAGATAGATAAAAGTCAGCATGCTTGCTGTCAACTTTTTTGGATTTACTTCCCGGTGGGATTTAGATTCCCAGATTAACAGGAGTAGCGCTAATGAGATTATCTCAAAGAACATGGTCAATTTTTGGGGGACTGTTACTAATATTGAGTCTCGGCTTGCTTTTTGGTATTTCCCGGATTAATTTTGCTCAGAGTTCTGTGGTTACTTTTGAAACTATTGAAAAAGCAGCTTATGCAGCGGTAGAGCAACCTTTTGAAAAAGTGATTCAAGATCAGTCTAGCTGGCATAATTTCTGGCGGGAACTACACTCAAGTAAGTCTTCAACGAAACCATTGCCGACAGTTGATTTTAGGGAAAATCTAGTAATTGGAGTAGGGGTTGGTAACAAAAGCAGCGGTGGCTATAGTGTTGAAATTCAAGAGATAAATATTGAGGGTGGTGTGCTGTTAGTCAAATATCTTGAAGAGCAGCCCGGAGCCAATTGTTTTACGACACAAGCCTTAACCCAGCCTTACCAATTAATAAAGGTAAAGAAATTTAAGTTACCGGTTAAATTTAACCGTAAAACTGGGGTGAATAATTGCTAAAAGTTTGTCCTAGAGTAGTTTTTGATCTGTACCCTAGGTAGAGGTGAACTACAGCCAAAGCTGGTAATTACCCTTTGAAGATTAGTTTGCTCTGTTAAACACTATCGGTTTTGTCATATATCGCCTTGAGATACAAATTAATACCCTTTGACACCACCACCGAAGTTGAACAAGAAACGCTCTTACCCTTGCTTACTCCTCTGGTTGCAGGGGTACAGAAGTTTCGTTTTGCTTAACCCAATCCTCAATCAATCCTGCGGCAATCTCGCTCATATCCTTATCTTGCAAAGCACACAAGGCTTTGAACTTGAGCTTTAGGGACTTATCGATATATATCTTCAAAGAATCCTGAGTCACTTTATTCTCATTTGTTGTTTTTCTTCTCAAGAATAGGATACAAAGTAATTTGTATCCAGTTTTGTGACTTAAATCACAAAACTACTGAACTCAACTGCTCTTAGAGAAATCACTAAACTCAGAAGCCAGCACTCTACCGTCCCAAGTATGAGTGCTGGCTCTGTCTTCGGCTAACTAAGGAGATAAATCTATTATGACCGATCAAAAAATATTTAGCGCCGTTTAGTTAGGCTAGCTCTCAGGCAGATTTCCTAACTCCCCTGCGATAGCTCTTATCATGGTAGATGTTTAACGATTAACGACAAATTTCTATTTGCTAGCCCCAGCGTGATTATGCCTACCTACACCGGGATTTCCAGCGAAGCCTTCAGACACCCCCTTGATCAACAAGCTGAGCAAGCTTTACGCAGTGTTCCTGGATTTGACTTGGTAGCCCGTAAGTTTGTGGAATTTCTCTATGAACGGCCCCAATTCGTCTATCTCATGGGCAACAGCATCAAAGTAGGGCCGCGCCAGTACTCTACTATCTATGGCTTATTTAGGGAATGTGTTCGGGATTTGGATATACATCCAGAACCAGCATTATTTGTTAGCCAAAATCCTCAAGTTAATAGCTATGCCTTGGGACAAGAGCATCCTTACATAGTAGTCAACGCAGGGTTATTAGACTTATTCGGCGAACCCGAAATTCGTACTGTTTTTGCTCAGGAATTAGGGCACATTAAATGCGGTCATACCATCTTGATGCAGATGGGAATTTGGGCGATGAATGCTGCCTCTATGCTTAATGAGGTGACACTAGGCTTAGGTAATTTTGTCAGCAGTGGTTTAATTTATGCCTTTTATGAATGGCGTCGCAAAGCTGAATTATCCTCTGATCGAGCAGCTTTACTGGTAATTGATGATCTCAATACGGTAATGCGGACAATGATGAAGGTTTCTGGTGGTAGCGCTAAGTACGCTCATGAGTGCAGTCTTGATGAATTTATCCGTCAATCTGAAAGCTATGAAGAACTCGATCAAGAAGCCATAAATCAAATTTATAAATTTTTACTTTATAACGGTGCTAATAATTTACTCTTAAGCCATCCCTTTCCTGTGGAACGCATACGCTACCTCAGGGAGTGGGCAACTTCAGCAGAATATCACCGAATTCGTCAAGGTAATTACCAACAAGCAAGAGCTGAGGGAACAGTTGAGGTTCCGTCTGAAACCCCAGTAGATCAGGTAACAGTACTGCAACGCCAAATCAAGGAACTGCAACAGGAAATTGATCGTATCAAGTCCCAGTCGAAAAAATCTGAATATTAGCGACTTTTTTAGCGTAACTTAACTTAGCTGTCAGCTAATATTGAGGTAATGCAGCAGCACAGAGAATCATTCAGTTAGTAACTTACAAGAGTTAGCTTGACCAAATAGAAGGTGCGAAATACAAAAAATGTTAAACTCCTAAAAATTTACATCTTTCTTAAAATTATATGAGTTGATTATGCTATCTTTGAAAAGTGGTAGAGTAAGCTTTTTATAAGCAAGGTCTGTGCTTTGGACTTTTAGTTTCTTTTGTTATACCTAAAGCCAAGGATGTAAAATCCTCAGTTTTTTCGCAGTCATGGATGTTCTTTCAGGAAGTCATGAAACTGAGTTGCCAATCAAAAGCAGTAAGCTCGGTTGCGATACTCAGATAGTTCAAGAAGTAATTTACCGTTTTCTATTAGAAACTGTAAAGACAAAATCTCCAGAAGAGGTGTTACTGGAATTTCAAAATCTGCTAATCAACTATAATATATCTGCTACTAATGTAGAAGCTTTTCAAGCGCTCTCAAGGCTAGTTTACGCAAATAACGAGCAAGATTTTCACTATACTCTGAAGAGGTCTTGCTATATTCTCATTAACAATTGGGAAACTTCGAGAAATCATGGTGCGACCAAAGAATTGGTCAAGTTGTTCTCTGAACATAGTCAAATAAAAAAAATAGCGGTATCTAAAGCCGTAGTTCGTCATCATCTCTGGCTAGTTAATTTTTTCCAAAGTCAAAGCTATTACGAACTTAAATTATTTGCTGCGAAATATGGATTTTCTAACACAAGCCACTGGAGTGATCGCTATACTTCATACCTCTTAGTTTCCCAGTATGCTAACGCTAACAATCCGGTAGAGCAGAGACAAGCAGCAAGAACACGCTCTCAAAGACTAAAAGACAATTTCAAATTTGAATTGGCAATGTATACTGCGCGTTGTCAATCTAATATAGCCAATCAAAAATCTCTGCAAAACCCTACAGGCTTTGGAGAAGAAGTGCTGCGCTTTATTAAAATGATTGTTGCTAGAAGAGGCTCTTTTAGTTACGAAAATCTGGCAAACATTTTTCTTGAGCAAACTCGACATCTAAGTTACAAATCTTTTAAACATTCTCTACAAAACTACTTAATAGGTTCTGCAACTCACAAAGATTACGTAGAACTTTTGCAGCAAAAATTTTCAGAAAAGTTAGAAATTCTCTACGAAAGTCACGATCAAAAAGTTCTTGATGAAGCTTTGCTTCTTAGAACATGTAATAAAATTATTAACTATCTGACAACCGAAGAACAGCAACAGCCGTCAGAACTATTCATTTTCTTGATGTCTCAAGAAAATCCTCTGACTTTAGTAGTTATATTGCTCAAGCTGATTTTTGTTTGTCCTCATGCCCGGACTCATTTAGAAACTTGTATTGCTAATTTGATTCAATACTATATGCAGTGTCCGCAAGAAGAATGTCAATGGGTAATTAACTTTTTTGAAATTTTTAATATAACCTTCGCTATTCATGCGGACAATGTCAGGTATAACCTGATTAGCATGGACAAAGAGAAAGAAAACGATTACTCAAAAGCATCTCTAGATACTTATCGAGTTTTTTCTCAACTCAGAAAACAACCTCATCTAGAAGTAGATCAGCCTGAAATGCCCACCGTTGGAATTTAGTTAACAATCTGAAGAACTCTTAATTTTTTCCCTAGCAATCTTCATTTTTGTTACTCCCATCAGGCATTATGGTACGACAAAATTTGGCACCACTTAGGTTTGCTTTATTTAAATGTGCCTGATTTAGATCTGCCTGACGGAGATTTGCCCAACTCAAATGTGCGCGATCTAATTGTGCTCCACGGAGATTGGCTCCGGCTAGAAATGTATGTTTGAGGATCGCTCCTTTTAAATTAGCCCGAGAAAGATCTGCTTTAATTAAACTAGCTCTATGCAAGTTTGCCCCTTGTAGATCTGCACCACTAAGAATTGCGTCATTGAGGATTGTTTGATCCAACTCTGCTTTCATAAGATTTGCTTGATAAAGATTAGTTCCACTCAAATTAGCTCCACTTAGCTTTGCTTTATGCAAATTTGCTCGACTCAGGTTGGCTTCACATAAATAAGCTTTCCGCAAATCTGCCCCCCTCAGGTCAACCTCATGAAAATCTCTTTCTCCTGCTAGATAACGTTGCTTTAGTTCATCGGCATTCATAAACCTAACCTCTTAATTATGTAGGAATTTATTAGCAAAATCTAGAGCCACATTTTAGGAAAAGATTAGCAAACTCAAACCGTAGCTTTCGTGGAGAATCATTGCTTCTTTAACCAGTTATTTGAAAAGTACCTAAATTGGATTTAATAAAAAAATTTAACTCTTTGAGTAAACCATCTGTTGAGGAATTCTCCTTGAGATCATTACCTGCTCAAGAATTGCTACAATAATCGCCCACCACGAAAACGCCAGCGAGGGAATAAAATCCGCATTAGGGTTTGGGATGCCAGATAAACTCCTAGCCAAACTAAGCTGTAGTGGATAACAAACCATATTACTGGCAAATCTCGCGGTACACCAGGCAAACCCCATATTTTCAGATTACAGACAATAAACACGGCTTCCCAAATTCCCGCAAACAGTTGCAAAGTCCCCGGCCAGTCACGGTCCCAACGGAATTTCTGGAGATAGATATACACAATATCCCAGACTAGACCAAACAGGGCAAAATAGCCCAGGATGTAGAAATAACCAGCACCCAAACTTAAACCAACTAGACCTAGATAAAATGGTAATGTAATTAAAACACCCACTGTTGCCAAGAGAAATAATCTAGTTTGCCAGCGACCAAATAAGGTAGGAGTCATGGGATTTTATCTTGTTGATTTTTGATGTTTTGCTAACTCAGGGTGATTGATTAGCAACCCACTTCAACCATTGCCAAAAAGAACCCAAAAAATTCAATCGAGTGATTCCCGGAGCTTTACTTGCCGCGATCGCATCCACTCCACGGAGTGCCGCATATTGCAATCCCAAGAAACTATCAACCGCTGCATAGGGTCCACCTAAAGTAATCGCGCCCGCAGCATACATCTGACCTCTAGAAGTGCGCATCTTGACCAATTCAAAATTGTTGCTGACGCTCAAACGACCCAAAGGATTGAGCGGTAACTGGTAATGAGTCACCAGATCATCAAGCAAAGGAGAGGCAGTAAGCTCAGCTTCTAGTCCCGTAGCATCAATAATAAAGTCGGCTTCTAGACGAACTTGTCCTTTAAAATTTTTCTCTTGGATATAAGTAATGATGCCGTCTGCTTCACGCTCAACCCGTTCGACTTCCCCAAACTCAATTTTATACCAGCCTTGCTTGAGTCCTTGATCAACGATGGATTGCCAATCACGGCGGTCAGCAGTAGTCGTACCACCCCAGTCAGCCAGCAAGTCCTGCCTTTGTTTAGGGTTAGCTTTTTCTAACATGACCCGGAATTCTCCACCCCAGCAGGCTTTGGGCCAATTAAAAGGTTGAAATTCATAGTGATGTTGTACTGTTCGTTGAGCTCGACCAAACCTGTTACCTTGGGGTTTAGGCGATCGCATTAAATGCACGATCCGAATTCTTTGATTATGTTGCCTTACTTCGTATAAGCGCTGCACAATTCGAGAAGCGACTATTCCGCGACCGCGAATCAGCACTGTACCCCCATGTTCTTCTAAATGCTCATAAATGTGATTGTGGGATTCATAGGCATTCACTACTGACTGAAAATCGTGGGTTCTCTCTCGATAAGTTTGTAAATCTGGGAGAAACTTAATCGCCGGGTAACCCGTTGCTAGGTGGACATAACGGGCGATCAAGAAAGCATAGTCACGGCGAGAGCTGGTCGTGCGAGAATAAGCAATGCAATATCGCCCATCAGCGGTTTTGCGAATTGCCCGGACACTGCCATAGCAAAATATCTCATCCCAGCCAATCCGCTGTGTTTCCCGGTCTATAGAATCAAATACATTACCAGCACGAGGGGTGTAAGTCTGGGCAAAAGTCGGTTCAGCAAATACTCGCCACAGATAACGCAGTGACGAACTAAAATTACCTTGCAAAAGGTCATACCATGCCTCTCGCAAAGCGTAACTTGGCCAACCCCAGATATTATCAGGACAGGAATCAGAATTAGAGCGTAATCTTTCCTGGAGTGGAATCTGGGAACTCAGGCAGAGTTGCTTATAACGAGCATAGGGCTGTGGGTCAATGCCCAAGGCTACAATATTAGTGCTTTTGACACCGTAAATTCTCAATAAATCCACCCAGACGAAACTACCTAAACCAGCCCCGATGGCTGCATAGTCCACTTCATTAACGGCGTAACCTGTAGCATGTAGATCCTGTACAACTACCTGCTGTTGCTGAAATATTATTGGGGGAAAAGAAGAGGAACTGGTTAAATTACCTCTATTAGCCAGCGCTACTGATGGTGGCGGTAACTGGCTGGGGTCTGGTAATTGCGTTTCTGGGCTAAAGAAAATCTGCGAATTCCCAGAGGGGGGTGGCAGTTGGCTTCTGGGCACGAAGCCGATGCTGATCACGTAGGGCCCAATTTGCAGCGTGTCGCCATTTGCCAAGGCGCTTTTAGTCTGGCGCTGACCGTTGACTAAAGTCCCGTTACTACTCTTTTGGTCGATTACTACTAAAGAGCCACTTTCCAAGTCAATTAGGGCATGGAAGCGAGAAACCTCAAGACTACTGAGCACCATCCGACAGAGACGATGCCCTTGCATCTGATCAGGCATGCCATTAAAGTCTCGTCCCAGAGCAATTGGCAAATTCAGCAAAGGTTTTCGCTGGTCTCCGGTGGCTGGATCTTCCCAGCTTAACTGAATTCGCAAAGGTGCAGAATTCGTCATCTTTTGTTGTTATTTTTATTGACCCTCTGGCGTCATTAAAACACTCCTGGCTGCGGCGAGAGAGGTGCCACACCACTTACACCCTAAAGCTAATCGCTCGTAGTGAGAAACTCGACCACAATTTGGGCAGTTTAAACCATAGGATACACCATCTGGAGCCGACTGGTTAGCTTTAGCTGTAGTTGAGATTGCTGGTGGCATTAAAATAGTCTTAGGAATAAGATTACTAGTTCCAACTAGAGAAACAGCGACCACTTTGAGTTGCATTTGCCCTAAATAAATAATGCTACCCTGATTTAAGGGTGCCTCACCTTGAGTGATTTGCCGACCGTCCACTAGAGGGGGATTGGTATTGCGTAAATTGCGCAGGCCAAAGGTTGAGGTAGAAAGGTTGAAGAAAATTTCTACGTGAAGCCCTGATACAGTTGGCTCATTTAGAACTAGATCACACCTTACTGGATCGCGACCAAGACGCACTGTGCCAGGGTTTTTACTGGGCTGTTGATCTCTAATTATTTCGATTCTATGGTGATTGTTTTCTTGCCATTCTAAGGTGATTTCATACATAGTCTCAATCTGGGAAGTTTTTACAAGATACTTCAACTGCTAATAATTTGAGTTATTAGGAGAGTTGGAAATTATTTTTTCTTGGCTGGGAATTAATGAAACTAAAAATTATCATTATTGTTGTTTGCTTAGTTTTACTATGGCTAGTTACTCCTGTGCAGGCTGAAAATGCTTTGCCACTTCCTGTCACTAGTGGCGAACTCCAAGAAGAACAGTTACAACCTTTGAAGACTTACTTTTTGGATATTTCACCAGGAAGTACCAAACGAGTCATCGAATTGAATCCACCCGCAACTAAATTGATAGTCTATTCACAGTTAGGGGAAACAGCAATTCGCTGTGGTGATAGGGTCCACAACTATAGCTGTAAGCCAGGAAAGCCACTACTAATTAATTCTGAGCCAGCAACCCCAATTAAGCAATTCTGGGCAGAAAACCCTCATGAACAGCAGATGCGACTGCGAATTGATGTTTATCAGGCTTCTGTTACTGAAAGTAAGGATGGAGCATCTCAAAGAAAGCTAAGTGACTCGTCCTGATGCTAGTTTATCTGCCCAGCGGGTTGTTTCTGGCAGTCGATATTTAGGAGTGCAGCGCAATACATAATCAATTGCCGTAAGTAAGCTGATTCGATGGCCAGGGGAAATATAGAGGGGTTTAACGTTAGTACGCGATCGCACCACAGCACCAATTATCTCTCCCCCATGTCGCAGGGGTTGCCAACAGCCTTTCTCTGGGAGTAGCCCCTCATATTGACCTACTAGTAAAGACTTAGCCGCACCAATTGTAGGGATATCTATCAGTACTCCCAAATGACAGGCTAGACCAAAGCGTCTAGGATGGGCAATACCTTGACCATCACAGATTATTAAATGCGGCGTAATACTAATTTTCTCTAAAGCTTTGAGAACAACCGGAATTTCTCGAAAAGAGAGAAAACCAGGAATATAAGGAAAGGTAGTAGGGCATTGTGCCATTGCGGTTTCTTGTAGCTGCAAATCCGGAAAACTTAAAACCGCCACGGCTGCTCGTGAGATTGTATAGTTTTCCTCAAAACCAACATCAACACCAGCTACATAATGCACCTCTTCAAATTGATCTTCGGTAATTACCTCTGGTTGTAGTTGTTGCTGGATTGCTTTAGCTTCTTCAACTGTTGTTGGCCAAGAGTGATGCTGCGGGATTTCCATACAAATGTTCTAGATAACGCCATCGCTTTTTTTCTGATTATCTGCCAATTGCGTAAATTCTGTTAATTTTTCCAGAACTCAGCTAGTTACTTTCGTTTTTCCTCTGCTATTGTCATGTTTGCCAATAATTTTTAGGGTGCCAAACAAAAAAAATAAGGTGTTTTGGAGAAATTTCGATAGAAACTAAAAAATGAACTCGGTAGTCATAATCAAAAACTTAAAATTTTTCAGGAGCAAATTTTTAGGTAATTTAATATAGGCATTGGACAACTACGTCAAAAAATAGTTATATTTAAATCAATAGATAATGCATTATTTTTTTAACAGCAATTACTCAACTGATTGCAGAGCAAATTGTTAGGCTAGAATAATCAACACCCTCAACACCCTACCCTTACTTATGATAAATACATCAGGTAATCATATAGTTAACTTCTGGGAAGAGCGCTATGTACCGGATATCTCAACACTGTCTTCAAAGGAAAAAAGCTTAGATTTTTCCCGATTAATTGAGCTTTCTTCAACACAAAATAGAGCCAAAACAGTCGCAGAAATTGAGCGTTTGTTGCGGATACAATGTGATTTTGCAGGAATAAAAAGTAATATTCTCTTTTCCTATATTCCCAATGTTGTTAATTTATCTGACACTCAAAAACTATCTCAACACATCCAGTTAATTTATCACAAAGCACTAGGGGTTTATAAACAACAACCACCTTTGTCAGTACCTACTCCCTTCTCTGAGGTCGAAAGACAATCTTTAGGCACTATAGATATCTCTAGTAATTTTTTTAAGCATTGGGTAATGCCCGCAGTAGGGCTGAAAACAACTAAGCAGCTATCAACAGAACTACAACCACTGTTCGAGCAACTACGACAACAACATTTGCTAGCAGATGACCCCCGCGCAATTGGTTTTGTCTCCACGCAATTTCACTTCAGCACTACCTTTGTTTTCAATCACTTAAAACTGCCTGAGCAAGTATTACTTAGCCCCTACTTCAAGTTTGTAGAAGAGCAAGCTTGCATTCCTTGGCAGAGAGTTTGTCGGGCTGCTGCCAAGCATACTCCTGACTCACCAAGCTTAAACCTTGTACAAAAACTCTTACCTGCTAGCCAAGAGATTGCCCTGAATATTCACCACCGTGCAGCTCGATTGTACCCCGATCATTGTAGCCGTCGAGGAAACCTTAATCATCCAGGAGTAAAAGCTTCAAGCATTCGAGATCTAGAAATGTTTCAGGCTTATCTCTGGCTATCTTTGTTAGAGAATAGTCTGGCGGTAGTAGAAGAAGAACTACTTCCTTTATGTACAATGGTCTTCCCTAGCATCGACGTAAAATGGGAATTAGTACAACAAATTATGCCGCTGCTAGTAGAAGAATTTCAGACTCGTGTGGAACCAGAGCAGATGAGTATCTTGTTGCCTTATACCCAAGGAATAGAAAAGCTATTCTCCAAAACTGAGATGAAGGTAGTTTAATCAACTCTCAATTTTCTTCTTCAGCAAGAGTCTCTAGCCTCGTCGATATTGCATCCCCGGTAACTGAGACACTAACCCTAGCAACTCTAACTGCAACAAGATGCCAGAAACTTCCCCTGCTGCCATACCAACTTGTTCCACAATTGTATCCAAGGTCATTGATTCAGAAGTTAATACCTTTAGTACCTTTAGCAATTCTGGTTCCAACTTAGGCAACGGCTTGGGTTGTTCTTGAGCAAGGGAGGGAAGCTGCACTGCTGAGTCGAGATGGGGTATCGCTCCTAACATATCTAACAAATGACCTACACTCAAAATCACATGAGCACCTCGATTTAAAAGTCCTAAACAGCCCGAAGATTGATAATTATCTAAAGAACCCGGTAGGGCGTAAACATCTCGACTAAACTCATTGGCTTGATAGGCAGTAATCAGCGCCCCAGACTTACTGGGAGCTTCCATTACTAAAATTGCACGGCTTAAACCAGCAATAATACGGTTGCGTTGGGGAAATTGGCTACGACTAGGTGTTGTACCAGCAGGGTACTCGCTGAGTATCGACCCCTGCTCCTGAATTTTTTCATACAGGGATTGATTGCGTGGTGGATAAACAACATCGACGCCAGTCCCCAGAACAGCGATGGTTCGTCCACCCGCCTCCAGACAGCCGCGATGAGCTTCTGTATCAATTCCTGCTGCCATTCCTGAAACTACTGTAAAGCCATGCTGGGCAAGAGCAGCACTGATTTTACGAGTCCATCGTTTGCCGTACTCGGAGGGTTCACGAGTGCCAACAATACCCACTATTGGTTTAATGCCTTGATTTTCCTGAAGATCAATTTGCCCTCGATAGTACAAAACTGGGGGTGGCGTTGGAATTTCTCTTAACAGCCGTGGGTAATCGATATCTCCTGGCGTCCAGAAGTAGGGGTTTTTGGCGCAATGTTGCTCTAAAAGCTGCTCCAAAATTAGTTGCGATCGCGTTTGCCCAATTGTCCTTAATAACTTTTCTCCAATTCCCTCTACTACCCCCAAAGCCTGGACGGGAGCCTCCCAAGCCTGGGCTAATGTTCCGAAATGGGTTTGTAATCTAGAAAGCAAGACAGGACCAACGCCAGCAACTTGCGACCAAGCCAGCCAGTAAGCGCGTTCTTCTAGCAACTGCTTCTCCTTTTACTTGAAATTTATAATCATCTTCGATTTTGCTTTTTAGTCTCTTTTTTGTTGAAAGAGAACATATTCAGTTAGCAAATCGTGGTTGTGGGCTTTACTGGTCAAATAAACTTGTAGGAAACTCAAAAGTAATTGATAATCTATCTCGTTACCGTTAGAATGCTTAATCGATGCTTAAGGGAAGATTAAGCACCAATAACCGTCTTACTGGCATCTACTTCACGAAAAAGAGAGCAAAACAACTGAGGAACCTAATGAAAACTACTAAACGCAGTATAGTAGGTGTTTTGACAGGGCTGAGTGTATTAGTGGCAACTGGATGTACTGATCAGACATCTACACAACAACCAGGTTCTGGGGAAGCGGCTGGCAATAAAAGTAATACAGGTGAAGTAAATCTGTACTCATCACGTCACTACGATACCGATGATGAACTCTACAACAAATTTACTGAAGAGACAGGCATCAAGGTCAACCTGATTGAAGCCCAGGCAGATAAATTGACTGAACGAATCAAGAGCGAAGGGGCAAATAGTCCTGCTGATGTACTGATCACCGTTGATATCGGTAACCTTTGGCGTGCTCAACAAGAAGGTATTTTGCAACCTCTTGAGTCTCCAACACTGGAGTCAGCAGTTCCTGAAAATCTACGCAGTTCAGAAGGCTACTGGTACGGCTTGTCGAAGCGGGCGCGTATTATTGTCTATAACAAAGACAAGGTTAAGCCAGAGGAGTTATCTACCTATGAGGCATTAGCTGGGCCTGAATGGAAAGGTCGCGTTTGTGTACGTAGCTCCAATAATATCTATAATCAATCTCTGGTAGCTGAAAAAATTAACACTAAAGGTGTGGCAGAGACAGAGACATGGGCAAAAGGTTTAGTGAATAACTTTGCCCGCCAACCTGAGGGTAATGACGTTGGGCAAATCAAAGCTGTGGCAGAGGGCCAATGCGATGTAGCACTAGTTAATAGTTACTACATTGCCCGAATCCGGAGTTCCGATCAACCAGAAAATCAGGCAGTAGCGTCGAAAATTGGGGTTTTCTTCCCTAACCAAAAAGAAGGCGAAGGCGGCACTCATATCAACATCAGTGGTGGCGGTGTGGCAGCAAATGCACCTCATAAGGAAAATGCTGTCAAGTTCCTTGAATATCTTATTACTCCAGAAGCACAAGAGATCTTTGCTAATGGCAACAACGAGTTCCCTATAGTAACAGGTGTGGAACCAAATCCTACTGTTGCTAGTTTTGGGAAATTCAAAGAGTCCCAGCTTAATATTGCAGCCTCTGGAGAAAAGAATGCAGAAGCTGTCAAACTGATGGATCGTGCAGGCTGGAAGTAAACAGCAAAACAATTGAGTAAGAAATCAGCGTACTCAGTTTTTTGGGTGCGCTTTGTTTCTAGCTTCTCCAATCAACGAAACGGGCATAGATATAAGCAACGGTTTCAGAAATAATTGTCCGTACACCTGCACTCGAAATCCACCATTTCTTTGGTTCGTAACTGATTGCTTTTACAGAAATCACACCAACTTTGACACTGGGAGCAAGAGTTTGCTTGAAAACTAACCAACTTCTGCGAGCGTGGACATCATAGGTATAAAGATTGATAGATTGTATCTTCAAACCTGAGTTTCTTATCCACTGACGCAGGGCGATGGCAGAAGCGGCAGTGCGGTTTCTAACAACTTCTGGAGCTGGAACAGCTACTAGTCTATCTCGATCAAAGCCCAATTCAACTAAAGTTGCTGCCGTAAGCTCAGCAAAATTATCGTATTGTGCCAGATAGAATCCTTTTTCCAGGGGCGTCCCTGTAGTGACGAGTTTCTGATAACCACCCCTTTCAAATTCCGCGATCGCCTCCTTAACGGCAAAATCTGGTAACCAGCCCTCTACAACCAAAATATCTGCTTTGATCGGATGATCAACAGCGAGAAAGGGATGAATATTAGTCAACATAAACCACATTAAAGCGATAGAAGATACGGCAGCAACCAACCGCCCTTGGATTGTCAGTGTCCACTTATTTTGCTGATGAACTAAGCGCATAAAGAAATATTTCTAACAATAAAAGCCATCTTGAGGCATCAATTAAACTAACAATATTTAATGATTACCTTCAATGTAAGTCTGCTTCCCAAATTCCGATATAAAGATAATTTTTCTTTTTCCATTCGATGACACCCTTTAGAGAGTCCAAACTTAAGTAGTACTTCGGAGAATTTTTCTGCCACACTTGTTGTAAACCATGCTTTATTTCTTCGTTGAGGCGACAACCTAACATCCCATTTAAGGTCAACAAGACAATTTGAAAATCAACTTCCATGGCAAAAGATGCCTCCGTTTGCCGAATTACTTCCGATTGTTTATCAAACAAAAATCCTAGGCTTACTTCCTCTGGTATTAATTCATAAAAGACAGCACGGGTATTCGGCCAGTAACCAGACAAATTGCCGGTAGGAACACCTAGTATACGAACCACATGCTTTTTAGCTATTCCTGGCTGAAATGCTGGTATGCCAATGCCAGTGGGTACTTCTCTACATTGATTATCGATAATTTCCCTTACAGGAGGATCAAGTACTCCTGGTGATTCCCTAGGCAAGGTATCAACAGCAGGAAAGATAAAGGAGGTTTCTTTTGGCACTTTGGGTTCGGACAAAACTTGAAAAGGGAACAAAACCTGAAAAATTACCGCTACAAAGCAACTGGCAAAGATTAAAGCGCCCATGACCATTTTTTATATTTTTCAGAGAAGTATTACTACTCGCAATACCGTTTTTTTGAAGGTTGATACACATAAATTGATTAGAGGTCATGGTTCAAACTTCAGACGCTACATAACATGTTCAAATGACATGAAAAATTAACCACGTAGTATAGACGTGCCAGCAGATCACCTTAGTATATACAGCTTAAATAGTCAGTTTTAATAACTCATCTACAATTGCTACATGCCAAAACTAAAAGAGTAAAACTTGTGGAAATTTTTCTAGAAATGCTAAATTTTTGCCTATAGTTTCCTTGCTGAGTTTTAGTTGAGTGTTTTACGAGAATAAAAAAGCTGCACCGTGACTTTATAACCCTTATCTCTAAGGAAAATACACCCCTTTTAGACTCTCACCCTACCTACGCCCTTAGCCCATATCTGAAGGGTTTTAGGAAAGGGTGCGCCATAACGCAGTTCTCTACTTAACTAACTGGCAATCTACAATTAACTATGGATTTAAACCTCTAGAGAGTAGATTGATGTCAAAGCAGATCACCTTTATCTTTCTTTCTGAATACTTTCTCTAGTATCCGCCAAATTCTCTCAAAATACATCTCTATTCTCTATGCCTTGACTGCTAAAAAGTCTGCTGCAATTCATATTTATCCTAGATTAATTCCAAGAATTTCGCACAAGCTTAGGGTTTCTCTTGAAGAAATGAGTTAATCTAGGCAGTAATTAACTCCTAACACTGATATAGGAAGTTTATAACTTCCTATATCAGACTGACGTTAGGGAATGAAATAAGACTTAAAAATTTTATTGCTTAGCTAAAAACAAGAATAAATCAGTTAATTTTTCGATTTGCCCCAGTAATTTAGTTTGTAATTTTGCCATTGCTATTGCCTATTAAGCAGCAGTTGTACTCACTCATACAGGTCATTCCGAATAACATGAATAACAGTATGATTTAGAGCAGCTTCCCGATTCCTGAATCAAATTACTTCAGTGGAAATTTAGGTTTCGATAAAGAAACCGGAGAGCTAAGTTGTTACTTATAATCAGTAACTCCTTCATCTAAGAAGTTTTGTTACCCGATCACGCTGTCAAATCTACAATTGAGCTGGGCGATTTTCTTTGAGATAGGTAAAAACTGACTTATCACCAATGTCAGCAGGAATTGGTTGCACTAGCTTACGCAGGGCAAAAACCATAAAGAAAACAGCCCAGACTCCTAGCAGCAGTTGTTGCCAATAAGTTGGCAAGATGCCAGCGAGGTATCCCAGTAAGAGTATCGGCACTAGAGGTGTCAGAAATTTTGTTTCTAAGCGGTTAAAGCAAAAGGCTTCCTTGAAATAAATACCTGTCAAAGCAACAAAGGTAAAACCAATGCCCAGCATCATACTAGGATGATGATAGAGCGCTAGAGCTAAAGGTTCGCTACTTCTTAGGGTCATTACAATAGCTGCTATTGAGCCAATGCCCCAAAAAACTTGAAGTAGGCGGTGCAAGGGTGCCATGTAAATATGAATAGTGACCAAGCTAACCCCCAGCGCTGCACAGAACAAGGCGTAAAGAGGAGTCAACGCACTGATTACGGCGGAAGTATCTCCTTCTGACAACACCAGCCAGCTACCGATAGCAAAACTCAACGCTGCCACCAGTAAACTAGCGCGGTAGACAATAACACCAAGGCGATCGCTTTGGTTAATGCTAAATTCGCCAAATTGCCCCTGATAAATCTCTGATTCCAACTGCTTTTGTAAAGTCATCACAACTCCTCTCATCTAGATATCCACAGCCAAAAGCGCGGCCATGATTACGCTGCACTTTTTGATAGACATCCGTGTTAGATGTTTTCTCAACTTTAACCTTTTGATTCTTCAGTCAGCACTACTTCAACAGCGGCTTGCCAATCCAAATGCAGCTGAGACTGGGCGCTACCACCGTTAACGGCAATTTCTAACCAATCATGACTACCAATAAAGCTAACCACTTCTCCCGGTTGGCAATCGCTATAGGTTTGACCCATTGGTATCCTGTAGTCACTGGCAACAATCGACCAAGTTTTCCCCTGAACCTCAGCAGCACAGATGTTAGTAACTAAGTTACCGAAATGGTCAATATATTGGATGCAACCTTTAATACCAGTAGCTGTAGTCTTCTTTTCCGGTAAAGCCAGCTCAATCAATGTATTAGGATTAACGACTTTCCCCAGATTTTCTAGAGGCACACCACTAGCAAGATGTGCGCCGACACTAGCAAAGATATCTCGACCGTGAAAAGTAGTACTCGGTGTAGCCTTCACCCAGTATTGGGGGTTGATCAGCTCAACTGCTGCTACTGCTGTTGTTTGCCTTAAGATACCGCTAAATAAACCATTATCAGGCCCAACCAAGAAACCAGTATTGAGTTGCACAGCAACTGCTCTGCGCTGACTTCCCACTCCGGGATCAACTACTGCTACATGTACTGTACCCTGCGGAAAGTAAGGATAGGCGTTCATCAGGCAGAATCTTGCCGCCGCGATGTTTTGGGGGGAGATTTGATGAGTGAGATCTACTACTGTGAGGGCTGGATTAATTTGGGCAATAACGCCCTTCATCACGCCTACATAAACATCACTTAAGCCAAAATCACTCAGCAGAGTGATGAGCCGTTTGTCAGACATCTGTAACTATTAAAACAGGACTTGAGCAATATGGAATGCGCGACATTATTTTGCTTCTACCCGGTAACTATTTGTAGTCTTAGCATGGGAGTTCAAAACAACGTCATTAGGTTCGTCTCTCAGCTGAGAGCTATCCCTTAGATGATTCAGAAATAAGAGCTATTCATCCAACTTCCAGCACTAATAATGCCTTGATGATTAGCCAACAGCTAAATTGCTATTTTTGAGATAGCTATACTATTTTTCAGCACTACTTAGCAAACTAACCAGTTTCAATTCGCCTTTAAGGAATGCCGATGAAAGCTCTAGTTATTGAAGCCATGAAGGCTTGGGAAATTTACAGTGGCTGGATTATTTGGAATTTGTTTTTGGCTTTCATACCATTGGCTTTGAGTTTTTGGCTATTTCGCAAGAACTCTCAGTGGCGTTCCCTGGTGTGGTGGGTTGCATTTTTTGTTTTCGTCGCTTTTTTGCCCAATGCTCCTTACTTGTTAACGGATATTATTCACTTAATTAAAGCAACTCGCGCTGGTTTTTCAGTTTGGGTAATTACCTTAGTAGTGATCCCCCAGCATTTGCTGGCGATCCTGGCTGGGTTTGAAGCCTATGTTATCTCCTTAATCAACCTGGGTTACTACTTACGCCAGCAGGGTGCAGCTAGATTTATTATTTGGGCTGAGTTAATGACCCATGCTCTATCCGCTATTGGTGTCTATTTGGGAAGATTCCGACGTTTCAACAGTTGGGACTTCATTACTCAACCGAATGATGTACTCAATAGCGTGCTCGATGATTTAACTGCTAAGCGCCCAGTACTGGTGATAGCAGTCACCTTTGTGGTGATAGCGGTATTCTACTGGCTAATGAAGCAGGTAACTCTCGGACTTATACTCAGAATGCGTGAAAAAGGCTCCGACGGCACCGCTTCTGATTAAGACGTTAGGATTCAATCACCTTCTCCTGGTAAGCTATTTTGCCCCAGTCACCTTGATTGGTTGTGGGCTTGAGTAAGAGAAAAATTCCCCTGTTGGAACAGCTAACTTGTTTCAACAGGGGAATTTTTGGCAAGCTAGCAGACGAAGGAAGAACTTTCAGAACCTTCAGTAATCAAGCTTTTGCTGAAGTCAGTAGCCCTTGAATGAATAGTGCCATCACTAAGTAATCTAAAACTTTCAGCAAAATAATCAGGATATTTTTTTCAGCGACTGTAAGAAGAAGTAGCGAAGGAAGACAGCTTACTAGCATTGGTTCTTTGTTGATTGCAGTAAGCCATCAGCCGTGGGGTAGTTGTGGCCCACCAAGAAACACGGTGCACAATATACAACCAACATAGAGACTGGCAACAGAAACTAATGGGATTTTGTAGCCTTTCATACCCCTTTTTGGGGTCAAACTTTATTGGCTGTAGAAGCTGGTTATGTCTTAATTAAAATTACTAGTGGAGTTGCTCTTCTATTGCTAACGGCTTGTACAGCTAGATTTACGGTTACTTGTAATGAGTTACTCATAGGTAAATTTGCTGGAAAGGTCTAGTGAGAAAGCCCCGCAGATGTTACGATTCCCATCAGTGCCGTGGGTCGCACGGGAATAGTCAGAACGCAATTAATCGCGTGTGTGAGGATGTTCGAGAAAGGGATAGAAAGTCCGTGATAGAAGTAAAAATATCTTATGGTAGATCTTTAAATCTTACTGGAGCGAGGCTACTGACGTTGCTGGCAGTTGGCTTAAGCTTGACAGCAATAGTTATCGATGGGGCCGCAGGGCGATTGCCTCTGGCGGCGAACTCCATTACTTTGCCTCTGTGGATATGTGCTCTGATTAGTGCTGGCCTGGGGTACTGGGCAATCCCTCTGCTGAGAAAGCTCAAAGTAGGGCAGTTTATTCGAGAGGACGGTCCTCAAACTCATCTGAGAAAAGCAGGCACTCCAACCATGGGCGGGGTGTTTTTTGTACCAGCGGCAGTGTTAGTTGCGCTTGTGTGGTCAGGACTGTTCATGAGGGTGCAAGACTTTGTACCTGTATTGGCAGTCTCAGCGGTCACCCTTGCTTATGCAGGAATTGGCTGGCTTGATGATTGGCAGATTGTACGACATCGGTCTAACAAAGGAATCTCAGCTCGTCTAAAACTGGCGTTCCAAGTTGGCTGCGCAGTGCTGTTTTGTTTGTGGTTAGCTTGGAGTCAGCCAGCAAGTATTACCACCATCAGTTTACCGGCAGGCTTCCTTCTACCATTAGGGGCGCTGTTTTGGCCTTTGGCTGCTTTCGTACTGGTGGCAGAAAGTAATGCCACGAATCTCACAGATGGTGTAGATGGTCTAGCAGCAGGAACCTGTGCAGTGGCTTTGCTCGGACTAGGAGCATTAATCGCTCCCAGCTACCCTGGTCTAATGATTTTTTGTGGCTGTATGAGTGGCTCTTGCCTAGGCTTTGTTGTTCATAATCGTAACCCAGCTGCGGTTTTTATGGGTGATACAGGTTCTCTATCCTTGGGAGCTGCCTTAGCAGCGGTAGGACTTTTGAGTCAAAACCTCTGGTGCCTATTTATCCTGTCAGGCATTTTCTTTGTGGAGTCTCTATCTGTCATTGCCCAAGTTGGTTACTACAAAGCCACAAAAGACGCTAACGGCGTTGGTAAGCGTTTGTTTAAAATGTCACCGTTTCATAATCATCTCGAACTCACTGGTTGGTCAGAAACACAAATTGTGGGTGCGTTTTATCTAATTAACGGTATTTTGGTCTTGTCTTGTTTGGCTTTGAACACAGGCATTTAGGGAAACTACGGCACGAAAAAAGCCGAAATACCAGAACAATTAACTTTCCTTGCTGCCTCATCCTTCAAGGATGTAATTAACAAAAACAACCCCCTCGTCCATTAATTTGGGTATTAGGGGGTTTTTCATTCTAGTCTGAAGGTTACCAACGCTTATAACGCTTATACCGAGTACGCTCCAACTTAGTGGATAGGTGAGACAAGAGCGACAACTATGGATCACAGGTCATCCTAGACTGCCATCCAGTCGAATTTTCCTATCCCAGGAAGGATGAATTAACCGACAGTTTGCGCTCCAATTGACTTGAACGGCTGGAACTTAGAGGGCTTAACTACAGCCTTATTTATTAAAGGTTGATGCTTACGGCAACCCCAGCGCCAATGGTGTCCGCAGGTTTGCCAATTAGTTCTTGAGCATTTGCCGTAAAGTCAAAAGAAGTCAAATATGGCACTATTTTCTACAAACGAACTAAAAAGACTGCTAAATAATCAAAAAGGACATTGTCTATCCATTATCCATCTATCTACCAACTCATCAAGCAGGGCCAGAAATCCGGCAAGACCCGATTCGCTTCAAAAATCTGATGCGGGAAGCCGAGGAACGTCTAGTAGAGCAAGGTTTACGTAGCTCAGATGCACAGGATCTGCTCAAAAAAGCTCAAGAACTTGATCATGGTCAATTCTGGCGTCACCAAAATAACGGTCTAGCGATTTTCGTAGCTCAAGACTTTGTTTGTTACCTTAGGTAAGCAACACTGGGGTAGCTTCGATCCACAAAGTGTCAGCGTGCAGTTGCATGAGCAAAAACAGGCTGGTGACGAAGATCTATTAGATTTGGCAGCGATTTATACCTTTTTGAACGGTGGTAATGTCTTTAGTGTAGAACCAGCTCAGGTTCCAGCCAAAGTAACGGCAGCGGCGGTTCTGCGCTATTAAATTAGCCTCCGTAAGAGTTAAATTAGGGTCAAGATAGAGATTTAAGGGGGGGTTTCTAATTACCGGAGATCCTGCACCTGTTTTAGACCAGGTTGAGTAGTAGATAATTAACTACAACAGGAAACACCAAAGCCAACAACTCCAGTCTCTAAAGATGAGAGCCCATGAACCTGAATCAAGCTGATTACTCGGAAGCTGCTAGTTACAAACCCAAAATCTCGGTGATTGTGCCAGTTTACAATGGCGAGGCTGATTTGGTAGAACTCATCGGTTGCTTGCAGGGGCAAAGCTACCCAGCCCAACAGGTAGAATATATCTTAGTAGACAATGGAAGTGATGATCGCACTGCTGCTCTATTTGAACAACTAGTCTCTGAGGAAAAATCCCTAGGAATAACCCTCCGATTCCTTGAGGAAAAAGAAATTCAAAGCTCCTACGCTGCCCGCAATACGGGGATTCGGGCTGCTAAGGGTGAGTTTCTTGTCTTCACAGATGTTGATTGTCGTCCTCACCCCGATTGGTTAGAGTCCTTAATCCTTCTGTTTGCAGAGCATGAAGTAGGAATCGTGGTTGGTGAAATTGTGGGTAAAGCTGGTAAAACTCTGCTGGAAAAATACGCTGAACGCCATCGAGTTTTGTCCCAGCAACACACTTTAAAGCATAACTTTTGCCCCTATGGTCAAACGGCTAATTTAGCACTCCGGCGGCAGGCAGTTGAACAAGTAGGTTTGTTCCGCCCTCACCTGACTACGGGCGGCGATGCCGATTTATGCTGGCGCATCCTGTTGCAAAGCCACTGGCAGCTTAGAATTGCCCCAGAGGCGGTTGTTGAACACCGACATCGTGCTACTCTTCGGGAATACCAAAATCAATGGCAGCGATACGGTTGCTCTAACCGCTACTTGCACGAACTACACGGCGTTGATTTGATGCCAGAAAAGAAAGCTCAAGAATATCTCTATTGGCTCGGTCGCTGGTTGGTCAAGGAATTGCCAGTTAATAGTGTTAAAGCTCTAGCCGGCAAGGCACCCGCCATCGATATCCTTAGTACACCTCTGAGTATTTTGAGTGCTAGAGCACGTTCTCAAGGACAAAAGTCAGCACAACTGCCAGAAAAAGCCAAAGAAATTGAGTGGTTACCTAATTCCTCAAGTATTAGCAACCAAAAGCATTCTGGACAAGGAAAGCCAACAATTTCCGCTAAATTGAAATTAAATCAAAATTAATCGTGGTTCAGGAGGATAGATGTCGGCACAACTTTTATTGGTAGACGATGAGCCGGGAGTGCGGGAGGCCGTTAAAGATTATTTGCAAGAAAGCGATTTCAGTGTAGAAGTTGCTAGTAACGCTACTGATGCTTGGCAGATGTTACAACAAAGAACACCAGACTTGGTGATTTCTGATGTCATGATGCCTCAGGTTGATGGGTATCAGTTCCTTAAGCAGATGCGAGATGACCCTCGTTTCAAGTCACTGCCAGTAGTGTTCCTGACAGCCAGAGGCATGACCTCAGACCGCATCTTGGGCTATCAGGCAGGCTGCGATGCCTATCTACCAAAGCCCTTTGACCCCGACGAATTGGTAGCAATTGTTGAGAACCTGCTAGAGCGTCGTAAGGCAACATTTGCGTCGGCTGACGGCAGCACAGATTTAGAAGATATCAAGGCACAAATTGCCGCAATCAAGGAAATGTTGCAGGGGCGTAGTGGTATTTCTGCAACGCCTCCGCCCATCCGGATTGACTTAACGCCGCGAGAACAGAGTGTTTTAGACTTAGTAGCTCAAGGGTTGATGAATAAAGAAATAGCTCGACGGCTCAACACAAGTGTCCGCAATGTTGAAAAGTATGTCAGCCGCCTGTTTAGTAAGACGGGAACCAACAGCCGTACAGAGTTAGTACGCTACGCTCTCGAACATGGTTTAACTCAGTAAACGATTGATTCCTTTTTGTTTATATTAAAAATTTTGCTCTCTGTCGATTCTTAGAAGTAGTCTTAACTAGGCTATAGTTTGCCCAGCTAGGTTTGTACGATTTTAAGGTGCCGAGTCGTACCATCCGGGTGAATAAGAGAAGCTAGAAGTACAAACGTGAGCTAAATTGACCCGGAAGTGGAACTTTTATGTATTACCAAGGGCGAGGTTTTTCGCCTCAAGCTAAGGGAAATTTCTTTCTAGAGCAGCAGCTATACCGAATTTAGGTGTGGCAGATTGGTATGTACAAGCTTTATTAGCTCCACAAAAAATAGAGCTTGCACGCCGGAAAGTCTGAATTAGAATTAGGAAATAGCTTTCTGTAAGTTAATTAAATTGGCTGAATTATTAGTGGGTATAAATTCCAGGGATGAGAGCATTAATTTAGCTTAATTGATGACGAGGGCTGTTTCGCCTGTCTTCAGTCTTTCTCAGAGGTAATGTTACTAAATTGAATGTGAACAGTCTTTAACAAGGGGCTAGCAAGAGGAATTTTACTGGCTCTGATGAGGCAGTTCAAGATAGCAGGAATTCCTCAGATGAAGCTTGGTGTCGATAGCCAGAGCTTAACTTCTGCCACGCGGCTTTACAGTTCTGCTGGCTTCCAATCCGATTAGCCGTTGGCTATGGTACGTAAAGTCTATCAGCTATCAAGTCTGAGTCTTCGGCTAGCAACCTAGTATTCCCTAGAGATGTTAAGCTCATTTGCTTTTGATTAAGAAACTTGTCTTTTTATCATCAAATCCTACAAAATTCTGTTATCTTCATCATACATTCTCAACAAATAAATAAAAAATAATGAAAGCTTCACAAAAGCCAACACATTTAGGTCAGTCAGTTGCTTTAGGAGTTGTTTTGGTAGCAACTAGCGTTGGTGTTTTTCTGCTGATGATGATGCAAAGTGGTGCTTTTTAATAAGCAGTTTGCATGGCAATATTCACAATGAGAACCTCTTCTCTTAGAGACTTTTAGCGTAGTGTTGAACAGCCCTGTTAGCTTAGTCTCAAAGTTGAAAGCAAGCTTTTTCCTAGAAAGAGCAGCTAAGTCTTAATCAATATTGGTTTTGATGAATATTGAGAAGTTATCCCCCGTTAACCTTGGTTGTAAACGGGGGAACTTTTGCTATTTGAAGCTGATTAGTATGGGTCGCTTCTGAAGCCAAAATCCCCATTAAGTCAGTTACAGACGTTTAAGTAAACTTAAACCATGAGTATCTGTACCGCAGGTGTTAAGCAAGTTGTAGGCGGCGCTTAGCTGTTTGACTTGCTTAGTTTGTTTGGGGCTATGTTGCCAAGGATCAGGATTGGCGTAAGCGTAGTAGGTTTCGACTCCATCAATACCTAATCGAGCTGCTGCGGGAATCAACTCGTTAGCAGAACGTCGGTAACGAGCCGGGTGAGCCAAGACGGCCAAGCCACCTGCTTTATGAAGAGCAAAAATTACCGCTGCTGCCTGAGCATCCGCTTTATGAAGCGCTTCGCCTCCTAGATAGGGCTGTAAACTTGGATGTTCAGGGTCAAAGGCGTAGCCCAGAATGTGAACTTCCGTATCTAAAAGCTCAGCGGTAATCTCAACACCAGTCCAGAGGTAAGGGAGCAAGCCAGGATGTGATGATTGCTGCTGCAAGTATTCAACGCAGTTTTGAGCTAGCTGATAGCCACGGACAGTGTGGTGGTCAGTAATTGCTAAGCCCTTAAGACCAATAGCTACCGCCTGTTCGATCAATTCTTGGGGCTTGAGTCTACCATCAGAACAAACAGTATGCATATGAAAGTTGTAGGATGTCGGACAACTTTCCGGCTGAATGTTTTCCCAGACTTGCCGGAGCACTTGCTGGTTTTGTGCCGATACCTGGGGTAAAGCGGAAGCTTGAGTAATGTTAACCGCCATAACTGCCTACTACTATATGTTATTTGTGTGATCTAACTAACCAGAGACTAAGTTCAACTGCCACAGGTGGTACGCCTGGAGGAAGGTAATCGGTCATAGTTTTTAATTGTTAACATTACCTTAGCAAAAGTTAGTCAAATCGACTCTCCGAAGTCTTGAGGCAGAGGATTAGAGAAACTTTAGCAAGTTAAGCTTTCTCTCGGTTACTAGTAGCTATTGCTGACCCAGGAGTAAAAATCCACTAGAGAAAATTATCTTTTGTCGGTAGCTCAACTCTCCAATCTAAGGGATGTTAATTGAAACGAAATTATGACGAGATGTTAGCGATCACCATCCTGTTATGGGGTTATACAAGTTAGGAATTGGGACTAAAGCAACAGAAGCCTCAAGCCGCAATAAGTAGCAGTAAATAGCTTTTTTAGAGGAGTATACCCTGATGTGGATCATGCCTCCTCTATCGAACTCCGTACACAAGGCAACATCCTTTGCCATTGCACAGTCCCTACTCTTCGCTTTTTAGAGCTGAGTTACGAGTCTGCCAAGCTACTGCCAGTATCTCAGTCCAACGCTTCTGCACTTTTTTGGGGGTGATATTCAGAGCTTGAGCAATCTCAGTATCACTCTTATGAGCCTGTTTGAGTTGCAATAGCTGCTTGAGTGACTCATCAAGTTGAGCGATAAATATCTCCCACTGCTCGGTAGACATTCCTAGTTTTTGTTCAAGCTCTACCCCCAGCCACTGATGTACTAGTTTCCAGTGAGAAGAGCGAGAGAATTTTTCTACGTGATACTTAAAGCGCTGTTGCAGGTAGTCACGTTGGCGGGGCGTTAGACCGAGGAGTTCGTCTATTTCTGGCGCAGCCAAGTCTTGTAGCTTTAAGACCAGGTAATCTGCGCAGTCAGAGTGACCTTGAGCATCTAGGTATTGCACCAGCTCGGAGACGACGCGATCGCGCAAAACAGCCTCGCTGGGGTCAATGGTTTGAGCCACTAGGCGGGCTCGCACCTGTTGCGCTACCGGTGAACGGTTTTGCTCATGGGCTTCATCACTCTTACCAAATTCAACAGCCTGTTCAATATCCAAAGAGGTTTCGTTGGGCTGGCGTCTAGCAAAACTTTGTGCTCTCAGTACGATTAGTTGCTGACTACTCTGATTAGGCAGGGTAATACGTCGCTTAGCATATTGCTCTGTAAAAGCCATATACTCTGCTAATTCTAGCTGGATACGGGGAGTGTAAGCCTCATCCACTTGATGTTCTCGCCGAAAAGCTTTCAGGGACTCAGCATAAAAGTCTTGCAAAAAGTCTTCAATTAAGTTGTAGCGAGCGGAAAAGCTTAAATTAGATTGAGGTATTGCCACATGGCGATACACTATAACACTCAAGTTACCGTGCAGCTCGATACGACCTTGTCTAGAACCCAAGCGGTAATACTCCAGACACTTTTGCAATCGGTGATGTGCCAGGGTTAATTGCCAGGAACGTACTTGACCGCTCTTTTGGATGCGATGGCTCTTGCGGCAAATCCTTTCTACTTCTAGGGCGATCCGATTTGCCACCGCAAGGATAATACTGGATTTTGAACCAGCATGGGCTTGCAGTTGTGATTGCAACAGCTCGCTCAAAGTTTTGATGTCGGTTTTTTGAGCACTTTCCGGAGCGTGAACGTTGCTCTGGGAAGTTTGATTTATAGACCTGGGAGTCCTAACATTCATGGTATTGCCCCTAAAGACTACTTTTATGAATCGTGACGACATCAGTTAAAGTGTTTGGGTAGCTAAGACCTGCCCGGTTCACTCACTGTTGCTGTCTACAATCCGAATGTAGACCTCCACCCTGAGCCATCGTCTCTTGGTTGTGAGACTAAGACAAGCTGACTATTTGAGAGTTAGCAGCAGTAGCAACTTATCAGCTCAGCATACGGCTGCAAACCTTTACAGTAGATGCATTTGAATGATTTTAATTACCCTGGTTGTAGAAAGCATCCAGAACCGTTCTTAGTGGGACAATCAGAAAACTGGTTTGATTTAAATCCCCTCGTTTCTTGCCCCAGCCAGCTAGCTGTAGCTATTGTTCGTTCACTACTGGGGTCTTTTGAGAAGCAAAAACTGCACCACTGAGGGGGCATTGGCAATGGCCGCCCCTCACTTCTACCCTCGGCGGCTCATCGGCAAAAGCCAAGCCTCGGCTACCTCCCATCCCAGACCTTTACGCACCAACACAGGTTGAGTGTCAGTCATGTCTATGATGGTTGATACCTGAGAGCCAGGTTCTGAGCCATCTTCTACAATTATGTCTACCAAACTGTCGAGAGCGTCAAACAGCTTCGCCTTTTCTAGCTCAGGTGTCGGATTTTCGCCATCTTCGTCTGGTAGATGAGCTGAAGTAGAAATAATAGGATTACCCAATGACTCGAGCAGCGCTTGACACACGCGATGATCTGGAACTCTGATACCACTAGTTTTGCGCTTGGGACTCATCACTAGCTTTGGTACTAGCTTAGTCGCTGGTAACAAGAAAGTATAAGGCCCAGGAATCAAGTGTCTCATAATCCGATAAGCTGGATCACTAACAGAGGCATACTGAGCAATATCTGAGAGAGAAGAACAAAGAAATGTTAGGGGCTTGTCATTGGATAACTGCTTCAAGCGCCTTACTCGCTCTACAGCAGATTTGACTTTAAGGTCGCAACCAATGGCATAGACGGTATCTGTGGGATACAACATCACAGCACCATCTTGCAGTGCGTCCCTTATTTTCTCTATTCGACGTATTTGAGGTGTTTCCGGATGAACACTATAAATATCAGCCATCGGGATTTTCTCTTGTCTTAACAATTAACTCATAAAAGTTACCAGATTTGTCCTCAAGCTGCTGCTTCGTCACCTACACCGTAAAGGGAATGCTGCACACAAGCCCACTGTTGAGGAAAAGTTGAGTGAAGAGAACCTGGTTGACTAAAGCAGTCTCGAAGCAAGTAGGGTAGGGATAAATGCCGGACAGGGGACATATCGATTTATGACAAAGCTAGCGTACCTGGATTGTCAGACAGGAATTTCCGGTGACATGTGTTTAGGAGCACTTGTCGCGGCGGGTGTACCGCTAGAGTATTTAATTGAAAAGCTGGCAGGACTAGGTATTGAGCAGGAGTATCGGTTGAGAGCCGAAAGTGTCCATCGCAATGGTCAGTTGGCAACGAAAGTTTATGTAGATTTGTTCAGTTTTAACCAGCACAATCATAACCTTGACGATGGCAAAGAGCATGTTCACTCACAGGACTTGCAGCATGACCAAGCAGTCACGGATTCATCCACACACACCTGGCACCAACAAGCTGACCAGCAAGATATCCCCAAAACCTTGCCAACACGACACTTGCAAGACATTGAGCAACTAATTAAAGCTGCCAACTTACCGCCACAAGTTTGTCGTTCGAGCCTTGCTGTCTTCCATAAACTGGCAGAGGCAGAAGCAGCAGTACATGGTATAGCGCCCGAAAAAGTTCATTTTCATGAAGTGGGAGCTACTGATGCCATTGTAGATATTGTGGGTACTTGTTTGGGGTTAGATTGGTTAGGGATTAACCAACTTTACTGTTCGGCTCTCCCCACTGGCAGTGGTATAGTGCGGGCCGCCCATGGTCAACTACCAGTACCAGTACCAGCCGTTCTAAAATTGTGGGAATCTCGTCAAGTGCCAGTTTACAGTAATGGAATTGAGCGAGAACTAGTGACACCGACGGGGGCTGCGATCGCTACTACCCTTGCGATTAGCTTTGGTGCACCACCAGCAATGACCATTGAGCAAGTTGGTTGTGGTGCAGGCTCGGCACAGCTAGCCATTCCCAATATCCTGCGACTCTGGATTGGTCAGTCCTCAGAAAAGTTTAAATTTGAACCCGCCAACTCTCAAGCTATAGCCTTTCAAGAACAACCGAGCACTCAATACTCCCTAGAAACTATTTGTGTACTGGAAACTCAAATCGATGATTTAAGTCCCCAGGCAATTGGTTATGTATTTGAGGCACTTTTTAGCGCTGGTGCTGTGGATGTCTTTACGCAGGCAATTGGCATGAAGAAGTCTCGTCCAGGAGTGTTGCTGGCCGTTATTTGTCCGCCAGAGAACTTAAGCACCTGTGAAGAAGTTTTATTCCGGGAAACTACCACTCTAGGCATCCGCCGCCTGACCCAGCAACGTGCTGTTTTGCAGCGGCATATCGATGAGGTTCAGACGGACTATGGGTTGGTGCGTGTGAAGGTAGCCACTCACCAACCCGCGGGCAAGAAGACAGTCGTTAACGTGCAACCAGAATACGAAGATTGTGCTTCGCTGGCAAGGAAATACAGTTTGCCCTGGCGCGAGATACATCAGTTGGCTCTAGATGCTTGGTATCGGCGGCACAAGTCAGTTCTGCCATGAACTGTGATGGGAACAGTAAATTTAGAATATCGAGGAGAAATCCAACCAGCGGAACGTGACCAAGCTGGTTGGATTGATTTTATCTAACTTTTGATACTAATCAATCGCGTCAGTTGCGTTTTCCACAACCCGCTGCGTAGCTTTTGTCGCTTGATTGCTTTTGTCTCCCACAAAGTCAGCAGCATCCTCGGCTGCTCTGGATGTTTTTTGGCTGACGTCTCTAGCTGCTTTCTGAGCTTGGTCTTTCGCGTCTTCAGCTGAGCGGCTAGCAGTTTTGCTGACATCTTCTGCCGCATTCTGGGTATTTTCTCGGATATTGCGAGCGCCTCTCTGAGTACCCTTGCTTAAGTCTTCTGTGACCTCTTGTGTAGACTTACCTACATTTTCTCCAAGTCGCTCAATTCTTTTGCCAAGAGGCGCGCCTTGGCGAATATTCTCACCAAGTTCCCCAGGACTATCTACAGACTGGTTGAGGTTTTTCTTGGCATTGTCTATTAGAGTCTTGGCTTTTGCTCCGGCTGGTGCGGTGTCTCTTCTGGGATCGGCATCAGAGTAGTTGTTCATGCCGCCTTGGTAAGCGGAATTCACACCTTCTTTTCTGAGTTGAGCATCAGTTTTAGCTGAGGCTGTACCACTGCAAGCGCTGCTCACAAATACTAAGACGCCAGCCAGAAATACCGTTAAGATTTGAGTCCACCGAATATTTTTTAAGTAAGCAATTACTTTGTTCATACAATTTTTTCCTCTAAACTGAGTTTTGAGCCTGAAAGCTACTCACAAAATTCCTAGACACGAGAATGTTAACAGCTTGGCAGCTCTCTAGATTTTCCTCACTTAAATAAAATGAGCAAACGAGTGAACTTATGAAGTTGAACTCAAGCTGCTGTATTCAACTATTTCTCTGACCCAGAAACTTATAGCAGTTATCTTTCGGCAACCTTGCTTAGGATATAAGGACGAGGATATCCGACGCCTCTAGCAAAGGTGGCATTCTTTTGATTAACAAAACCAGCTTTTTTATAACCTTGGAGAGATTTATTTTTGGTATCGTTTACGAATGACCACTCACCCTCAGCCTTATCGAAGTTTGCCTAGACAAAAGTAGAGTAAATTACGGTATAGACCTTAAATATGGCGGTTATATTTTAGTTCTGAACGCAGGTAGTATCTGCAAAACCTAGATAAATCAAGTTTTGGATGATTAGTAAATAATTTAAATAGCCACTTGATAACCGGGAAAAAATTTTACACAAATACCAAAACTTTCTCAAAAAACTCTTGAGCTGTAACCAAATATTTTCTACAGGATTTTGTGCGAGTCGATTCGGGGCAAAAACTACACAAGTACTTGACTACTGTCCTGGTTAATCATGCTCATTAACTGGTGCAAAAAAAAATCTTTAACTTTGTCTGACTTGTAATAACTGGCTACATCCCAAATCAACCGAATTCTTTTTACCCGGTACTGGTTTTGTAAATCCTTAATAAACTGCACGTTGTTTTCTGAATTTACCTTCCGAGACTCGCGGACAATAAATTATTTCCTTAGATAAGTAGGTGGGTATAAATAAACACAAAAACCGAACAGCTAATTCCCTTATAGCCAGAGGGTTATAGTTATATCATCTGACATTGTTCCTTTATTTGTGCACACCTACTTGGTTTTTAGCCGCTAAAAACTATCTAATTGACCATCAGAATAGCTTAAAAAAAAAGTAGCAGGCAGGCTGAGTAGTAAATAAACTCAGGAAAGTAAAAAGCCGGGATTTGGGGCTTTACAGTATCTCTTGGCAAATTTGAAGCTACAAGTATTGACGCAGCCTATCAGACTTGCTAGGGTGTAAGGATTCTAGGAATCGCTTCGATTATTCTTAAGAGCGCACCAAAAATGTTCAGCACCAGCTTTCAGTTTTTATTTTGGTATTGGTTTAGGGAGGTTCACCGGAGGTGAATGGAGTTCCGTATGGAATCCCCCGGTGAACCGCAGAGCAAAATCTGCGGTTTTTTTGTTTTTTAAGGAAGTTGAAGGATAGAAGCAATCAATGACAACCTACTTGATCAACTGGTTTTTTGGTTTTTACTTTTGGCCCAGAACTAATTCCGGGTAGGTAAAGCTCTTGCTAACTATTTGTTGCAACCCGGAACCCTAAAGGAACCGGGTTTTTTTCGTCCCATTATCATTGCAGAGAAATCTTGATCATGTTAAATGCCAAACTTGCTATACAGTCTCACTCCGACCACCAGACAATTGTTCGACTTTCAGAACAAGTTGCTTTCGGTGGTGCAGAACTTGTGATTATCGCTGGCCCTTGTACAGTCGAAAATAGACCGCAGATGGAGAAAGTCGCAACTGCACTAAAAGCAGCACCAGTGCAGGCGCTGCGGGGTGGCGCTTACAAACCCCGAACATCACCCTACTCATTCCAGGGATTAGGACTTGAAGGACTAGAGATCTTGTCGGAAGTGCGATCGGGTCACCAGATTCCAGTTGTGACTGAGGTAATGTCGATTGCTCAAATTGAATCTGTTGCTACCCACGCTGATATGCTTCAGGTAGGCAGTCGTAATATGCAAAACTTTGATTTACTAAAAGCTCTAGGTCAGGTGGACAAGCCTGTACTGCTGAAGCGGGGACTTGCTGCGACAATTGAGGAGTTTGTCATGGCGGCAGAATATATCCTCAGCCACGGTAATTCTCAGGTGGTTTTGTGTGAACGGGGTATCCGCAGTTTCGATGATTATACCCGCAATGTATTAGATTTGGGAGCTGTGGCAGCCCTCAAGCAGCTTACTCATTTACCGGTAATTGTCGATCCCTCTCACGCAGTAGGTAAGCGGGAATTGGTAGCGCCACTGGCAAAAGCTGCTGTTGCTAGTGGCGCAGATGGACTGATTATTGAGTGTCATCCAGAACCGGAAAAATCATTATCGGATGCTCGTCAAGCAATTTCTTTAGAAAATATGGTTAATTTAGTTCGTGAATTACGGCCGGTTGCGGTTGCAGTGGGGCGGCAGATTGCTGAATCTTTCCCTCTTTCCCCATTGGCTGTTAGTTCTTTAATGTAGAAAAAAGTGAGGGGTAAAGCATTGCTTTACCCCTCGTCTTAAATAAGAACAAATAGAGAATTTCCCAGATTATCTTCAGGGTTTTTACTGATTACAGTTTTGCTCAAAGATAGCTACGATGTAGCCGAACAAACATCGTAACTTATCACTATGTTAATGCCATACGGGAATCGACTTTACTGGCTATATATGGCTGCAATTTTTTGGGAATCTGTCTTAGTTGGTTGGCTTCTGTCTAACTATAATGCTCACTGGTTGACATTAGCTGGGACTCAAGCTGTGACTTTACATCTTGCTTGGGTTGGTTCCGATGCTATAGCTTTAGCTGTAGCTTGGATTGTTGCCGTAGTCTGGGGTGGAGCTTTAGCTTATGCCTGGCCTAGGAGCTTTCAGGGAACTGGAATCGCTGTTTGGGCAGGCTCTCTTGGTTTAGGCTGGGTTCTCGGATTGATTTTAGTTTTGACTTTAGCTTTCGCTAAAAAAGCAATGAAATCAGTTGACTGGAGTAACGTCCACGCTTTTTGGCTCCTGATACTTGTTACCTGGTTAGGATTTGGCATCGGTAGGATAATAGATCGGGGGTTTTTGTTTGGCTTTAGTAATTAGTTTTCCGCGTAGTTATTGATTTTATGAGCCTTGGTAAACTGACAAACATTTGCCTTAAAAAAGGAAGTTAACCCATTGAAAAGAGCCTTATCACCTCAAAAGCAACTTAGTGTACCTGACTATAACTCAAGAACCCCTAGCTACTATTTGCAACAAATTGATGCCGATATCTTAGATAGCTTCACTGGGGAACAAATTCAGGCAATTACCTCTGTATTAAACCAGGCTATTCCTAAGCCTTCACCCAAAATAGTAGATTTTAGAGTGGTTGTTGATCTCATATTTTCTCGCTTCTATATAGTTTTATTTGTCGGGAAGGATCGGCGAAAAAAACAGCGTCAATATACTTCCAAGAAAATAACCAGAATTGGTAATCTGGTGGCAGCAGCAATTTTGTTGATAGGTATTAACCTGGGATTGAGTGCCTTGATTTTACTTTTTGCTTATTTAACTAAATCTGCCCTGGGTATTAACTTCTTCCCAGGTCATATTTCGGAGACGCTCAAAAATGTACTTTGATGTGCTGTTTTTTTGCCCGTTCTGTTTTGTTTAGGGAAAATTCAGAATCAGCTTATGTTCTGACTCCTAATTCCCATTACTTTTGGTTATAGTCTTAGCAAGTTGGTAGGAAGATGCTCAAAAATCATCAGCCTCTTGATAAATTTCTTCCAGAGCTTGTTGCTGAGTACGACGGGAAGGACGGCGATATTTCTTGTTTTCTAGCTTCGGCTCGTATTGATGTTGACCGGAACCTTTAATTTTTAGCTTTGTACTAGATTCTGAATCAGGTTGATGCTTGAGGAATTCTTGCTGTGCGATCGCTTCTACCAAAAAGCTTAGGTAATGCTCGTAGCGTTCCCAATCTCCTCGAACCGCACAGTTAGGCTCATCGCGGTGCAGGCAGTTACTGAATTGGCAGTTGCGCAAAGCTAAACGCTGTCGTGCTTCTGGGAAGTAATAAGCTAAATTAGCCGGCTCAAAGTTAAGGTCGGGTTGATTGAAGCCGGGGGTATCTGCCAACAAACCGCCTCTGGGTAATTCAAATAGTTCAACATGCCGGGTAGTGTGGCGTCCTCGACCCAGTTTGTTAGTGACTTCTGCCACTCGCAAGTTAATCTGAGGAACTAACTGATTAATAAGACTAGATTTACCGGCACCTGAGAGACCAGCAAAGACAGTGATTTTCTGGTTCAACAAATCACTCAGTTTTTCTAGACCCCTGCCAGTGTAAACACTGATAAATAAAGGTTGGTAGCCCCACTCTGCCAGACGCTGTTGCCACCGAATCCGTTGTTCTGGGGTAACTAAATCACTTTTATTGAGACACAAACAGACATTTAAGCAGGTAGACTCTGCCTTCACCAAAAATCTACTCAGCTGGTAGGGATCCAAAGTTGGTTCTTCTAGGGCAAAGACTAGAAGGATTTGATCTGCATTGGCGACTGGAGGGCGATCTAGCTGTGTTCGGCGAGGCAGCACTTCGCTAATTGCCCCTCGTTCAGCTGTTGAGTCAGGAACTTCCACCAGTACGCGATCGCCTACCATTACCCGTTGACCAATTTTTTTCAGCCGGGAGCGACGAGTACATAGTAGGTTTACAGGTTTAAGGTTTGAGGTTTGGCTTGAACCTTTAAAACTCAATTGACCCTGGTCAAACCCTCTTTCTAGTTGTACTTGGTAAAAGTTTGCTTGTACTGCTAAAACTGTACCTAGTAAAGATGTGGACAATTCAGCAGTTTTGCTGTTAGATGGTATTCCCTTCATGGAGACGCCAGTGGACGTCGTACCTGGAGAACAAAGTAATTATCGCACTCTTGGAGGGCTTCTATTAGGTAGCCCTCCATCACCAAACTATCCGGTACCTGCTCAACAGGTTCTCCAGGGTCAAGCCAAACTTCTAGTAAAGTCCCAGGAGTCATTTGCTCTAGGCGGAGCTTGGTGCGCACAAAGTTAATTGGGCAAGGCGTCCCGCGCAAATCCAGCTCGGCATCAGGCTTTGGGTTAGTGTCCACTGGAGCTTGATTGCTCATCCGCGAAACAGCCCTCCTAAGAACCCTTCTATACCACCTCTTCCTGTGCGTTCACTCTTAATCTCCGCTAGTTTGGTGAGCAGTTCCCGTTCCTCAGAAGTGAGCCGGGTGGGGATATCAATCAAAATCTTGATCAAGTGATCACCGCGACTCACAGGGTTACCCAATTTGGGAACACCGTGATTTTCTAGTGTCAGAACAGTATGAGGCTGTGTTCCTGGAGGAATCGTTAACTCCACTGGTCCATCTACTGTATTGGCTTCTAGACAACAGCCCAAAATTGCCTGCAAATAGCTAATCTTCATTTCCGACAGGATGTTAATGCCGTCCCGTTGAAACTCTTCGTGTTCCTTAACAAATAGGTAAACGTATAAGTCTCCGGGAGGACCATTGCGCACGCCAGCGTCTCCTTCCCCCGAAACACGCAGGCGCGTGCCATTATCTACTCCTGCGGGGATCGTAATTTTGAGCTTTTTCGTTTCTTGTTTGCGGCCTGCGCCTCCACAAGATTCGCACTTATCCTCAATTACTTGTCCTTCACCATTACAGGTTGGACATACAGAGACTTGGGTGAAGCTGCCAAAGGGTGTCCGGGTGGCGCGACGTACTTGACCTGAACCACTACAGGTAGGGCAGGTACGAGGTCTGGTTCCTGGTTTGGCACCATTGCCATTACAGACTTTGCAGGTTTCTAAATGAGGAATCCTGATTTCTTTCTCTCCACCAAATATGGCTTCCTTGAATTCCAGTTTCAAGTCTAGCCTTAGGTCGTCACCCCTAACTGGACCTCCACGCCGGCGACCAGTTTGCTGGCCAACTCCGCCTGTGAAGCCACTGAAGAAACTTTCAAAAATATCGGCAAAACCCATGTCGCCGAAATCTGGATAGCCAGCTCCTGCGCCCGACCCGATACCAGCTTCTCCGAAGCGGTCGTATCGTGCTCTGGTTTCTGGTTCTGAAAGGACTTCGTAAGCCCGATTAATTTCCTTAAAGCGCTCTTCTGCCCCTGATTCTTTGTTGACATCAGGGTGATACTTCCGAGCAAGGCGACGGAAAGCACGCTTGATTTCCTCTTTGTCGGCGTCGCGAGAGACGCCAATAATTTCGTAATAGTCAGCCATAGAGCGCTGATCTGTGTTTTATTATTTAGTGGGGGCAGGTTTAGTATGACTCAGGTGATTAAACTAAAGCAACCAATGGCGCATTTTAGGATCACTTGTATCTACTTACTATTATGTCTATCAAAAAAACAAGCTGAGTGCTACTTGGCTTTTGGAATTAGCTTTAGTCAATATCCACGGCTTCGTAGTCAGCTGTCACAGTCTCCTCATCGAAATCGAAAATCAAGTCTTCTTCTTTATCTGTAGTGGATTGAGCGTTAGTGTGGGTATCTGGAACGTTGTTATGTTCCTCAACCGATTCAAAGTCTTCTGATTCTGGAATGTCAGCAGTATCAGAGGCAAGAATTCCCCCAATTGCAAACACGGTTTGCTGGAAGTCGTTGACTTTTTGTTTAACTTCCTCCACAGTCAGAGAGCTATCTGCCATTAGCTGGGGAATTTGTTCCTTTTCTTGATTAGCCTGTACCTGAAGCACTGTAGCCTGAGGGTTCTCACTCATTAACTTGATCCACAGCTGATCGTTGTCCTGGAGAGTGGACTCCAAGCTGTAAACTAGGCTATCAAATTGGTTTTTGAGTTCTGCCAGTTGCTTGCGTCGGATATCTGCCTCTCGGTATTCCTCTGCTTCTTGACGCATCTGTTCCACTTCAGTGGCGCTCAAGCCTCCGGTGTTAGTAATCCGGATGCTTTGCTCTCTGCCTGTACCCTTATCGGTGGCCGAGACTTTCAGAATCCCATTAACATCTATATCAAAGGATACTTCAATTTGAGGGACGCCACGGAGTGCTGGAGGAATACCGGTGAGCAAAAACTTGCCAAGGCTTTTGTTATCTTTAGCCATAGCTCGCTCACCCTGTAATACATGAATTTCTACAGAGGTTTGTCCGTCTGTCGCTGTAGAAAATACCTGGGACTTACTAGTAGGGATAGTAGTATTCCGCTCAATAATTTTGGTGAAGACTTCTCCTAAGGTCTCAATGCCCAGTGACAGGGGAATCACGTCCAGTAGTAGCAAATCCTCCACCTCACCACCCAGAACGCCGCCTTGAATGGCCGCTCCTAGTGCTACGGCTTCATCTGGATTAACTGAGCGCTCTGGCGACCTACCACCAAAGAACTTCTTAATGGCGTTCTGTACAGCTGGGATACGGGTAGAGCCACCAACTAGAAGAATGCGGTTAATCTCTTCTGGCTTCAAGTCACAGTCTTTAAGGGCTTGGGTCACCGGAGCGATTGTCCCTTCTATTAGTTCGCTGTTGAGTTCTTCAAACTTCGCTCGCGATAGCTCCATCTCCAAATGCTTGGGTCCTGTTTCATCGGCGGTGATGAACGGCAGGTTGATGGAGGTTGTAACCATACTGGAGAGTTCGATTTTGGCCTTCTCAGCAGCTTCCCGCAGGCGCTGAAGAGCCATTTTATCTGTTCCCAGATCAATACTCTCCGTTGCCTTGAAGTTTTCAATCATCCAGACAACAATTACATTATCGAAGTCATCCCCTCCTAAATGGTTGTTCCCGGCAGTTGACTTCACTTCAAATACGCCGTCTCCTAGCTGCAAGACAGACACATCAAAAGTGCCGCCCCCCAAGTCAAACACAAGGATTAGCTGCTCTTCATCCTGCTTGTCTAGACCATAGGCAAGAGAAGCAGAGGTTGGTTCGTTGATGATTCGCAGTACTTCAAGACCGGCAATTGTGCCAGCATCTTTAGTTGCTTGCCTCTGGGCGTCTGTAAAATAGGCAGGAACAGTGATTACCGCTTGCTCAACGGGTTCGCCGATATAATCTTCGGCATCCTTCTTGAGTTTTTGCAGGAGCATCGCGGAAATTTCTTGGGGTGTGTAATCACGACCCCTAATTTTGACATCGACGGTATCGTCGCGACCTTTGACACAAGTGTAGGTTACGCGCGACCGCTCGGCTGCGGTGTCATCCCACCGACGCCCGATAAAGCGCTTAATGCTGTACACAGTGTTATCTGCATTGGTCACTGCCTGCCGCTTTGCTAGCTGACCCACTAAGCGATCGCCTGTTTTACCAAACCCTACCATACTCGGAGTAGTGCGACCACCCTCCGAGTTTGGAATGACGATGGGCTGACCCCCTTCTAAAACAGCGACGCAACTATTGGTCGTGCCCAGGTCGATGCCAATGACTTTTCCCATAGTGCTTCGGCATAAAGATATGTAAAGTTTTTTAATTGCGGATTGAACCAGACGCCATTAATAGCATTAACCTGGCTCAGTTTCCTCGACTCTTATTTTTAATCAGTTTTAGAGACTGATACAGATTACCTCTCTATAGCCATTAGTTTTCTGTCGATTCTGGCGTGCTTTCCTCTGAGGTTAACACGGGCTCCATAGCTGCAGCAACTTTAACCATTGCGTGACGCAATACGCGATCGCCCATAAAATACCCTCGCTGTAGCTGTTCAGTCACCACACCTTCTGGGTATTCATCTGTAGGCTCCCGCATCACTGCTTCGTGGAGGTTTGGGTCAAACTCTTGCCCTTCCGAACGCATGGGAGAAACTCCGATACCTTTTAGAGAGTCCACTAATTGCTTATAAACACTCTGATAACTTTTGTGAATGATCATCTCCCCTTCGCTTTGAGGCTTAATGTGAGACCGTGCTCGCTCAAAATTATCAACGATCGGCAGCAATTTACTAATAGTTTGGCGCTTGACTTGTATTTCTAATTCTTCTTTTTCTTTGCCTGTCCGTTTTCGGAAATTTTCAAAATCTGCCGCAATCCTTACTGATTGAGTTTTTAAGGCTTCAGATTGGCGAGTTTGCTCTTCTAGTTGAGCTTTCAGAGCCTCAATTTCCTGCTTCAGAATTTCTGATCCCCCCGACTCGCTATCAGTTGGGAGTCCCTCCGTTGCTGATGTTCCCTCAACAACCTCCTGATTTTCTCCTTCGTCCTTCACCGCAGAGGTTTCAGAAGTTTGGTCGTCTGGGGATTGTGACTCCACATCAGTTTCTCTACTCAACTGCTCCTCCGTCGCAACTGATCCTTCAGCTTCATTGCTTTGACTAGCTGCAATCGGCTCATCTGCCTGTGGTGAATTGTTATCTAGCTGCTTTTCTTCGTCAATCATGCTCCATTCATCCCAGTTACTTCAGACTGCTAGTAATTCCCAGCTCGTTTGTTTATCTGTGCCACTAGCAACCCGCTTCCCTACAAGTTTTTTCGGGGACACTGCTTAACTAAGCTAGAGGCGTTACACTCTACGTTGAGATGTCGCTACCGTCTCTTACTAGCTACTTTGCTGTGGTGTCCCTTTAACTCCTGCCTTAGCATGGTTCTTTTACAGAGTAATCGGCTTCCCATCATGACTGATAGGCTTTCCCGCTCTGTTAGGGGTTGCCTAGACTAACTATGTTGTCACACACACTTAGTGAGGTTTAATCCCTCCGCAGGCAATTCACCTCTCCGCTGACCTAGCGGCAATATTAGCCTGTTGGCTAATAATTCGATTGTCTCACACTAGCAATCTACCTCCCGAGCAACTACTTTTATCTTTGCTGTGCAGGGAGCCTTTTTGCCGGATTATTTAAACCTTAACAGCTTCTCTAAATAGGCTATTAGGTTGTTATGGGCAAACCGATTCTAGCATTTTTGCTGGTTCTTGCCCTCATACTGTAAATCGGCTGCACTCTTAGGCAAACTTAACACTTTCTCGTGAAAATGCCTTTCTTTACCCTTAGATTTTCTTTTCCTATATTAACCACTATTAAGCACAACAAAATTCCGTTGCTTTCTCCACCAAGACGAGTCGTAGTCATTTTTGCCTAAGTTGATCCTAGTCCACCAAGACAAAGGATAGTTTGTTGAATATTTTTAAGGGAAAGCCAAACTGAGAATAATTGTTTTGAGGAGCTAGATTCTCTGGTGTAGCAGGTCGATGATCCTATAACCATGGTTAGCATTTGTAGCTGTGAGGTTGACCTAGCATGCAATTATGCCTACTAGCTTTGTTTGCTAAACTAAGTGCCTATTCTCACTCTGCTAGAGTCGCTAACGAACTGTTAGTTGACACAATTCGTTACACAAGCAGTATTTCTGGACATTAGGGAAAAGCCGACCTATAACCCAGGTAGGGACACGCCTGTGATCTACCTCTGGGATGCTGAAGCGATGTCACAAATCAGGTCTTTTCCACAGTAAAGCTCAGCAGCAATTTAAGCCACAGCTTTGGGAAATAATTTTTAATGTAAGGAAGATATCCTCACCTACCATGACTCAATCCTCTTCACCACGACGCGCTCTTGTTATCCGCAATAATGACGTCTCGCCCTTCGGCAGGTCACTAATTCAAGCAGGTTACGTTGACAATGACCAAATGCAGCAGGCTTTGGTAGAAACCCGCAAGTCAGGAAGACCACTGACAGAGATCATTGCCGATATTACAGGGCGTCAGCTGACACCAGATTTACTGCGGCAATACAAAAAGCAGCAGCTGTTTGAATTAAAAATACTTTACGGTGTTGAGTCTCTAGATCCGGAAATTAGCGAGATTTCGACTAACCAGCTCAATCAACTGATTAATGCGCTACTTCCCATTGACATCTGTCGTCGCTATCGTCTAGTACCCTTAGCTAAGCATGAAACTCAGCCACCATCAGTCCTGGTGGCAATGGTGAACCCTGACGATTTAGAGGCTCAGGATGATCTAAACCGTATCTTGCGCCCTCAGGGAATTAGTCTGCAACGAATGGTAATTACCCTAGAAGACTACCAACGCCTACTTTCTGAGTATCTAGATGAACAGTTAGCGCGGCAAAAGCAGCAAGACGCAGCTAAATCTGTAGATGTCAAAGGGGTACTTGAGGATATAGACAGTACTTTAGAGGATGCACCAGATGACGCCGAAGCAGATTTAGGTGAAGCCATCAATGATGCTGGTGGCGCTCCGGTAATCAAACTGGTGAACAAAATCCTGGCTAAGGCACTACACGAGGATGTCTCGGACATTCACGTTGAACCGCAGGAAGAGTCTTTGCGCATACGTTTTCGTAAAGACGGAGTGCTAAACCAAGCTTTTGACCCTCTACCCAAAAAAATACAGGGAGCAGTGGCAGCTCGCTTCAAGATTATGGCCGAGCTCGACATTGCCGAGCGTCGTATCCCCCAAGATGGTAAAATCCGACGGATGTTTCAGGGTCGCAAAGTTGACTTCAGGGTCAGTACCTTACCCAGTCGCTACGGGGAGAAGGTAGTTTTGCGGATCTTAGACAACTCTTCCACTCAACTGGGTTTGGATAAGTTGATTACAGATCAAGATGCCCTGGATATAGTTAGGGAAATGGCGAGCCGTCCCTTTGGATTAATCTTAGTCACAGGACCAACTGGCTCTGGTAAGTCTACCACTCTCTACTCGATACTGGCAGAACGCAACGATCCTGGGGTGAATATCTGCACAGCAGAGGACCCAATTGAGTATTCGTTACCTGGTATTACTCAAGTACAGGTACTGCGAGAGAAGGGTAGAGACTTTGCTTCGATTCTCCGTTCTTTTTTGCGGCAAGATCCTGACGTAATTCTAGTAGGTGAGACACGAGATCCAGAAACGGCGAAAACGGCCATTGAAGCAGCTCTAACAGGTCACTTAGTACTAACAACACTACACACAAATGATGCTGCTGGAGCGATACCACGCTTGGACGAAATGGGCGTTGAACCCTTCATGGTTTCCGGTGCTCTGTTGGGAGTTTTGGCACAACGTTTGATGCGAAAAGTGTGTGATGAATGTCGCATTCCTTATCTACCCAGTGCTAACGAATTGAATCAATTTGGTCTAGCAACTTCTAAGGAAGGGGAAATCAGCTTTTATAAAGCTAATTCCCTGAGTCCTGAGGAAATTGCCGGAGCCAGGGAGCGAGGCACACTCTGCAAAAAGTGTCATGGAGCTGGCTACAAGGGGCGTGTAGGTGTCTATGAAGTAATGCAAATCACGGAGCGTATACAAAGCTTGATTAGCGGCGGTGCCAACGCTGAGCGGATTAAGGAAGCCGCCGTAGAAGAGGGGATGACGACTTTACTAGCATATAGCTTAAAACTAGTGGAGCAAGGATACACTACACTCGCAGAAGTGGAGAGAGTTACACTTACTGATTCTGGTCTAGAATCAGAACTCAAAGCTAAGCGCAAGATTTCTCTAACTTGTAGCACCTGTGGTGCCGCTCTACAAGCAGAATGGCTAGACTGTCCTTACTGCATGACACCTCGTTTTCAGGACTAAAAGTAATTGTGTCATTGGTTTTGGATACTACTGACTACTGACTTTTTTAAGGAGACAGTCCAATGGAATTGATGATCGAAGACTTGATGGAGCAAATGATTGAGATGGGGGGGTCAGACATGCACCTGCAAGCAGGGGCACCAGTCTACTTCCGTATTAGTGGCAAACTCCAGCCTTTCGGTGATGAACCACTGACCCCACAGGAGTGCCAGAAGCTGATCTTCAGCATGCTCAATAACACGCAACGCAAGGATTTGGAGCAGAACTGGGAACTAGATTGCTCTTATGGTGTTAAAGGATTGGCTCGCTTCCGCGTCAATGTCTACAAAGAGCGTGGTTACTATGCAGCTTGCCTAAGAGCTTTGTCTTCTAAAATTCCTAATTTTGACCAATTAGGTTTGCCAGATATTGTTCGGGAAATTAGCGAAAGACCAAGGGGATTGGTATTAGTAACCGGGCCAACCGGGTCTGGTAAAACCACCACTATGGCGGCGATGATTGACTTGATTAACCGTACAAGAGCGGAACATGTTCTAACCATAGAAGACCCCATTGAATATGTTTTTTCAAACCTCAAAAGCTTGATTCATCAACGTCAAAAAGGTGAAGATACTAAGAGTTTTTCTAATGCTTTAAGGGCGGCTCTGCGGGAAGATCCCGATGTAATTTTGGTAGGAGAAATGCGAGATCTAGAGACCATTTCTCTCGCAATTACTGCGGCTGAAACGGGTCACTTGGTGTTTGGTACACTACACACCAACTCAGCGGCTCAGACGGTTAACCGGATGCTTGATGTATTCCCACCAGAACAACAACCCCAAATTAGAGCTCAGCTTTCTACTTCTTTAATAGCAGTCTTTAGTCAATGTCTAGTTCCCAAGAAAAACCCAAAACCTGGTGAATTTGGTCGGATAATGGCTCAAGAAATCATGGTGGTAAACCCAGCTATTGCCAACTTAATCCGAGAAGGCAAAACTCCTGCTGTTTATTCTGCTATCCAAACAGGGATGAAAATGGGAATGCAGACCATGGAACAGTCTTTATCTAATTTGGTTAAAGCTGGTGTTATCTCGTTTGAGACGGCAGTATCCAAGAGTTCTAAGCCCGATGAATTACAACGCATTCTAGTGGGTGCAGGAGGTTCAGGAACTGCGGCCGGTAGAACAGCCGCTAGGGCTGCCCAATAGATTTAATCTTGGGTAGGTGCTGATCGGGAATTTACCGTTTTTTAAACTTTTTCCTAAGCACCACTATCGTTGCTACCGAAATTAGTGAAAATCATTGCTTCGCACATTTGGTTGGTCTCCCTTTAGAAGGTACTTTAAAGTTGCCCAGAGCAACAACTTCTATCGAGTAAGGTTGCCCTAAATGTGCGACTCAATGAAGAAGTATTAATCAGATGCTTTACCTTACTTACAAACAGAAACTATGCCTACCTTCATCGCCGAGGTTAAGGATCAAAGAGGAAAACCCTCCAAAGAAAGAATTGAGGCAATTTCTCCAGAGCAAGCTCGTGTAATTCTTCAAAGTAGATACGCCGCTATCGGCAAAATAAAAAAAGCTAATTTTGACTTTGACTTCTCTGCAATCGAGCAAGCTCTTAACAAAGTCACAATCAAAGATAAAGCCGTCTTTTCGCGTCAATTTGCCGCAATGGTTAACGCCGGGGTGGCAATTGTTCGATGTCTGGCTGTCTTATCAGAGCAGTGTACTAATGCCAGACTCAAAAAAGCCTTACTTGCCATTAGTAGTGATGTCCAGGAAGGCACCAATCTCTCTGACTCTATGCGTAAACATCCAGAGTGCTTTGATTCTCTGTACATTAGCATGGTGCAGGCTGGCGAGGCTGGTGGTGTCCTTGACGAGGTACTGAACCGCTTAGCTAAGTTACTTGAGGACATGAATCGGCTGAGAAATCAAATTAAATCAGCCATGGCTTATCCCGCCGCAGTTGGTGTCATCGCAATGCTTGTCTTCTTCTGTATGACGGTATTTTTAATACCAATATTTGGGGAAATTTTTGAGAGCCTGGGTGTTGAATTGCCAGCTCTGACCAGATTCATGCTTTTTATCAGCGATATACTCAGAAGCTGGAAAATTATCATCCCGATAGTTGTTGTTATCGTAACTATTTTTGCCCTCAGACAGTACTATAAAACGCCAATTGGTCGAGTACAAATTGATGGTTTTTTCTTGAAAATGCCAGTTTTTGGTGATTTGAACGAAAAATCAGCAGTCGCTCGTTTTTGCCGAATTTTTGGATCTTTAACTCGTTCGGGGGTGCCGATTCTTAGTTGTTTAGATATTGTCCGAGATACCTCCGGTAATCAGGTAATCGCTAATGCAGTGGATGCGGCTAAGTTAGAGATTCAGCAAGGTGGGATGATCAGCCTTGCTCTACAAAAAGAGCGAGTTTTTCCAATTTTGGCAATTCAAATGATCAGCATTGGCGAAGAGACAGGTGAGCTAGACGCCATGATGATGAAAGTTGCTGATTTTTATGAGGATGAAGTAGAGCAAGCAGTTAAATCGCTTACTAGTCTCATCGAACCAATTATGATCGTTATTCTTGCAGGGATGGTAGGTTTAATCCTGGTTTCTATGTATCTACCAATGTTTAAAGTGTTTGATACTCTTGGATAAAAAAAGCAAGTCCCCAATCTTTTAATTAGTAAATTGTTGCAATCTAACTCCAGAAAATGCCCGTTAAGCAATCAGATTATGAAGCTTTACTAGCGGAATACAGCAACCGCGATGCCGTTATCGTACTGCTCAAAAAACACCGGGCATACCTAGAAATGATTCCTAGTATGCGCCGACCTGGTGATAGTTTACTCACAATTCCCTTGCCAATTGTGCGCATCCGCCAAGCCAAACCATTAACTGAAAATAACGGCATTACCATGACAGCCGTGCCAGAAACCTTGCGCCTACCCTGTGATCTTGCCATTTTGACCTGCGATCCGGAATGGAAAATTAAAATGGGGGTCGAGATTTTAGTTTTCATGCATCGCCCCCAAGAGGACTTTTCTCATCTGTTGAGTCGCTGGCGTCAAACACAAGTCTTACTTGACCAAGATTACGAGTGGTTGATGCCTCCTGATGATCAAAACCTTCTTAGCGAAGGTGCTAATCGCCTCTATCCCCTATTTGTCCTGTTTCCAGAAACACACCAACGGATTCGACGTGGCTTGTTAGGTGCCTGTTTGCCCTTTGTCGAGCACACGCCAGACACCATTAACCAAGAGGAGACTTCAGAGACTTTATTACCGGAAATTCCGCCTACCTAAATACAAGCAAAGGGAACTTAACCTCAGATATTTGCGGGAAAGTGAACAACAATGATCGAGGTTTCTTGGTGAGTACGAGCGATCGCTTCCGGCTCTCCTCCTAGCGCTGACATCCCTATTACATAATTAGGGTGAGTGCTTGCGGTCAAAATCAGCAAGTCATCAAGAAGCAGCAGGCGTGAGACTTTTTTGACAAAGTTGCCTCGCACTTGCTGTACAGGAATCTCGGCACTTAAACCTACTGTTTCCGGCTTGAATGGTGTTTTCTTAGAGCGGGTAACAACCACTAATAGTTGGAGAGTGGCTTTGAGTTCTGTTGCCAGATTTTTAGCCAGGGTAAGATTTGGCTTGAATGCCGCTGATGAAATTTCCCAATCTGCCGCTGCCAAAAGTACTCGTCTGGTATTTTTAATTGGTTGAGTGAACCGTGTAATTAAAACAGGTACGTGGGAACGCCGCACCACATTGTCAATCACACTGCCAAAAAAGTTCTCGCGAGTTGTCGAGTATCCTTTCCAGCCACAAACAATCAGTGTCGCATTCCGTTCTGCTGCAGTACGGGTAATCCCCCGATCAATAGTGTCATCAACTCTACCAATTGGCTCAACATCGCAAGTTGCAGCATGGGCGATCGTCTCCGCAGCTGCCAATAACTGATTCTGTAAAATTTTTGCCTCTGGCGAAACGGGGCTAGTTTTATCCGATAGAACATGAAGAGGCAATAATGTACCTTTAGCCGTTTTTGCCAGAATCAAGGCTAGCGTTAGCAAGTTATCTTCGGTATTAGGGTTAGCCACTGGCACTAAAACCCGCTTTGCTAATGGCTGAGTGCTAATCTGGTCATTGCCTGCACTTGCCGTCTGCGGCTTAACCTGCTTACCCCAGCGCTCTGTAATCCAGGGAGAGGCAATGCAGGTCACCAAAATCATGGCAATAATACCATTGACGGTTAACTGATCCACTAGTTTAATTTCGTAGGCAACTGTGATTGCTGCCAACGTAGAAGCTGCCTGAGCTACGGAAAGACCAAACATCATCATGATGCTGGGAAACTTAAAACCAAACAACTTACCGGGACCCCAGGCTGCCAGAAACTTACTGAGAACTTCCGCCGCAATCATCACAAATGCTACCCAGAGGGATTTTGGTTCTTTGATCAAGATCAGCGGATCGATCAACATGCCGACCGAAATCAGAAAAAATGGCACAAATAGTGTGTTGCCAATAAACTGAATCCGATTCATTAGAGGACTCATTTGGGGGATAATTTGGGTAATGGCAATCCCCGCTAAAAAGGCACCAATAATTGGCTCAATTTCAATTAAACCAGCCACATAAGATACGACAAACAAAGTTGCCAGGACAAACATAAACTCCGCACCTTCATCATGTCCAAATCGCCGGAAAAACCAGCGACCTAGCTTGGGAACTCCCCATAAAGTGGCTAAGGTATAGATTGTCAGAGCCGGAATCAGGAATAACCAAAAGCCAAGGGTAAGGTTTCCCCCATAAGCCTTGACTACAACTGCTAGCACTAAAAGACCTAGCACGTTAGTAATCAGAGTGCCTCCCAGAGTGACCGTTACAGCCTGATTCCTCATAATCCCCAGCTTAGTGAGTACTGGCAAGGCTAAAAGTGTATGGGTGGCAAAACAAGAAGCAACCAAAATAGAAGCCAGAAGACTGTATCCCAGTAGCAACATGGCTCCTGTACCCAGCAACATCGGGAAAGCAAATGTTGCTAAGCCAAAAATTGTTGCCTTATCAGCGCTGTGTTTTAGATCGTCGAGGCTGGTTTCCAACCCCGCCATAAACATCAAAAACAGTAATCCCACAGTACCCAGCAGCACGATAGTACTGTCTCGTTCCAAAAGACCAAGGACATTCGGTCCGACGACCACACCGGCGAGAATTAAACCAACAATTCCGGGAAGTCGCAGTCGCTCAAACAGTAGGGGTGCGACTAACATAATCGCCAAAATAGTCAGGAAGACTGCGACAGGATCTCTAATGGGGTTAGAGAATAAGGAGGCGGCAGTGAACCAAGATGCTGGTACTAGCTTGAAAAAAGCCGGGTAGATAGCAGTCAAGATTATTCCCACAGAGTTTCTCCTAGCAGGACTTTGCTAAAAAATGCGAAGTATTTTGACCTAGAACCTATCTGCAAACTCAGATACTTATCAAATATGGCAAGAGATTAGTCAAAACAGCAATAAAGCAGCCTGAAATTACTGCTCGGCAGTAATTTCAGGCTTGTCAAACAAAACAAAAAATTCGATAACTACCGACCCTAACGAAGCAGTAGAAAACAGCTTTCTTGCTTTAGATAATCATCTTTTGCCCTTGAGATCTAACCAAAGCTACTTGACAAAGTGCGGCATAACTTCGGCAGCAGTAAATAAACCATAAATGCCCCGTTGGTGCAAAGAAACTCCAGCTTTGAGATAGCCAAAAGCTGGTCCACAGACGTTAGCCGCCATACTGGTTTCATCTCCCAGGGTAAAGGTGTGAGTAGAAATCTTCCCTTCAAAAGTACGACCTGTCACTTGGACGTTTGTACTCAAGGGTTTTTTGGGGTTACGGGTATCAACCACACCGCCAACAGTGACGCGATCGCGTGAACAAATTCCAGCCAATTCCAACATCACATCATCAGCATGTTCCATATTCTCCAAGCTGAGGATACCGTTGGTTTGATCTAGTAAATCTTCTATTTCTGCATCACTCATGGCGCGAGCGCGTTCCACATCGTAGCCGGGGAGATGGGCAATATCCTCCCGTATCGTTGCTCGATAGGCTTCCCAGTTGGCGATGCCCACACCAAAGGTAATTTTCACGCTGTGAATTTCTGCATAACTCTGTGCAGCTAGGGCGGCTGCGGCTGTCAATAAACCCGGTGTGGCACCACAGCCAGTCATGTAGGTAATGCCAGCAGCCGATAGTTGATCTTTGAGGGTCAATAACTGCTCCACCGCACTAGTACGCTTGAGGGCATCTACTAAAACTCCCTGCCATCCAGCTTGAATAAATTGCTTGACTACAGATGCCATAAATGTGTTTGGCAAATTTGGCAGTGCCAGAAAATATCCATCTACAGCAGCTTGTCCAATTAAGTCTTGGATGCTTTGGTTACTGAGAGTACCTGTCGGTTCTAAATAACCTAAGGAACCTTGAGAACGGTAAGTAGAAATGCAGCTATCAGGATTTAACCCTGTGGCTTCGTAGGCATAGCCTTTCTGATCAGCTGCCGCTACCAAAATCATCTCGTGTTTGGGAGTTAAAACCCTGGCTGCGGCTTGCCCCAACCCCCCAAAGCCTAAAACTCCTACCCTGACGGCTTCCCCGACTAGAGAATCAGCGGTTGCGGAGTAATGCGGACTTGTGACTTGCTTTCCACCCATAGCACTTAACCTGAAACTAATATCAAACGAACTTTCATTATCTGAGGTCGTTGTCCTTAGATCAGCCCATAGACACAAGTGAGTTGCAATTTTAGTACGTATATTTTTGTAAAGAGACTATTTTTTGCCGATTACTTAGCTTGACGGCTGCGAAAAGTTACGAGAAACTTACAAAATACTAGAGTATAATGCTACTCAAGTATGAAATTATGTTAAGCTTTGCTTCACACTGATAAAATTTTTAGCAACCGGCTAATTGACCACTTTGTGAATCTTTTGTCAATAGCTAAGCAAAAATATCATCAGCTTTTAGCTGAAGCGGTTTAATAGCTCAAGGTTGAAGATTAACCCAGCGGTTAAGCGCAAGCATGGAAACTTTAGAATTCGTCATTTATCCAGACGGTAGAGTACAAGAAAAAGTCACTGGTATTATCGGCTCATCTTGTGCAGAAGTAACAGCAGCTATTGAAGCTCAGTTGGGACGAGTAGTCTCTCAGGAAACGACATCAGAATATTTCACTCAGAAGGTTGAACAATCGTCAGCCGCCACCAATCAAGCTACCTTCAGTAACTGGTAAATTTTTCCCTGCAATTTTTTACAGAACCCAAGCAAAATGTCACACTTTAGCAACATCAAGACTCAAATCCGTAATATTTTATCCTTGCAAGCCGCTTTAACAGATTTAGGTATTGATTGGAAATCTGGCCCAGCCAACGTGCGAGGCTATCGCGGTCAAAGCTGCGCCGCTGAAGTAGTCATCGAACAGGACAATGACTATGACATTGGCTTTAGCTGGAACGGAGAAGAATACGAGCTCGTTGCTGACTTACAGTATTGGCAACAGCCATGGACTGTAAATGGTTTTCTCAACCGGGTAACACAGCGTTATGCCTACAATACCGTAATGAACGAAACGGCGAAGCAGGGCTTTCAAGTTGCTCAACAACAAGAAAATAAAGATGGTTCAATCCGTTTAGTCGTCCAACGCTGGAGTGCCTAATGTCTGATTTATCACCAACTCCCGAGCGTTCTGGTTTCGAGCCGGAATTAGGAGGCTGTTTCCGAGACGCACCAGAGCGTTCTGGCTTCGAGCCGGAATTGGGAGGTGAGTTACGACAAAAGGGCGTTTATGTTGATGAAAATACCTGCATCGGCTGCAAACACTGCGCTCACGTTGCTCGCAATACATTTTACATCGAGCCGGATTATGGAAGATCGCGAGTATTTCGTCAAGATGGCGACTCAGAAGAAGTAACTCAAGAAGCAATTGACACTTGTCCAGTCGATTGCATTCACTGGGTTAATTATACGGAACTCAAAAACCTGGAACAGGAGCGGCAAAACCAGGTAATTACTACTATTGGCTATCCTGTTGGAGCTGGCGTAGTTACTTCCAAAAGCAGACTTCAGAAGCTCAAGAAACAGAGTAAGAAAAGCAGTTAAATAAGCTTTTTTTAGCCTCTCAAATTAAAGCAGAATCCTCGATTCCTAGAGTAGTCGAAGATTCTGCTTTGAGCAAATTCCGTCGCTAACTACCGCTTGACCCTATCGGGTACAAGCGTAGGATGCGCGACGGTCAGGATTTATCAGCTTTACCGTGATTCTTAATGTAAGTAATTAGTACATCAATACTGGCACTAGCTCCTACAGAAATAATCGTCGAGCCATCGTTCCAAAATTCACCACCCCAAAGATATTCTTCCAAATAGTCACCGTACTCCTTCCGCATTCGGCGAGAGGATACGGATTTCACATTTTTGATCAAGTTAACCAAGTTTAATCCTGGATAAGCATCAAACAAGATGTGAATGTGGTCGCCTTCCCCACCCAGTTCAATAGGTTCGCACTCCCATTTCACCAGCAATGTAATGAGGATTTGCTTTAACCTATCCTGCATCTCTTGGGTCAAGATATCTTTGGGATACTTCAATGTGAGGATTAAGTGGTAGCACAACCTGAAAGTCATGTGATTTCTGGATTTTAGCTTTAAATTTTTCTCTTTATTCACTGCTACAATCATTGCATGGGCAATTCAATTGTACGCACAGATCGGTGGCAGTTAGCACCGACACCAGAGCAGGTGAAGCATTTAGAGCGAACAGAGAAGATGTATCGCTCCTACGCTCGTGCTTTGATTGGTGTCGTTTTCACTCACTTTGACCAAATAGTGAGTGCCGACTCTCCTTGTGCGGCAACTGAACGACTCATTCATGCCACCAAAAATAATCCCAATCCTCGATACCAATACTTGGGACGGAATTTTTACAAGTTTCCGTCCTACCTGCGTCGAGCCATTATTCAAGCCGCTATCGGGCAAGTCTCTAGTTTCGTGACTCGTTATTACCGATGGCAGCAAGGACGACGCTCCAAAAGAAATGCACTGCCTCCTATACTCAACGCCGTGACGAATTTGCACGTTGTTTTGTATAGAGGGCAGTGCATTTTGTTTGAAGAAGATTGCGTCCACATCAAGGTCTACAACGGTAGGGAGTGGACATGGGAAAAAATAGGGGTAGTTGGACGCCGAGAACGTCACAAGCTCCCAAACTCTAAGAGTTTGTCACCATCACTAGTAATGAATCACAAAGGAGTGTTCTTGGCAGTTCCCTTCCAGATCACACCTCCTAAGATGGGAAAACCCAAAAAAGTTTGTGGTGTTGACCTCGGATTGAATACAATTGCGGTAGCCTCAATCGTGAGTTCTGACGGCACTGTGACTGCAGGCCGATTCTTCAATAATTGTGCAGCCGACATAGACCGAAGGGATAAGCGATTGCAGGCTATTCGCCACAAAGCCCGTTTAACGATGAGAAAAACGGGCAAGCTGTACAAGGGTTTTTGTCAATCGATTTACCGGAAGGCTCACAATATCAACCGTCAAATCTGTCAGTTAGTTTCTAGGCAACTGGTAGATTGGACAGTACAGCAAGGGGCTGAGGTTATCGTCCTGGAAAACCTTAAGGGTTGGCGACCCAAGGGTGGCAAGAAAGGCTCTACCTTGCGTCAGCGGTTCCATGGTTGGATGAAGAGTCGATTGGCTCAACTCATTACCGAAAAATTTGAAGAACTGGGAGGCAAGGTCGAGTTTGTTTTTGCCCGTGGTACATCTAGTAATGCTTTTGATGGTTCTGGGACTGTAAAACGTTCCAAATCCAACTATTCTCTGGCTACATTCCAGACTGGGAAGCGGTACAATGCTGACCTTAGTGCGAGTTACAACATAGCGGCTAGATATTGGCTGAAAAACATTAAACCCACTCGGAGAAATCGCAGTGGGTCTGTTTCGGGCAAAAGTTCCCGAACGGAACCGAGAATGCCGGGCCTACTCTGTCATTTATGGAGCTAGACGCCACGCTTCTATTCGTAAGAATGAAGCGTGGAGCATTCACAGTTTTCATCTTGATTACTGAGTAATAAAAAGTATTTACAGCCGTTTTTATTAAAGGAATCAGTTCATCTCCTCTACAAAAGTTTGTACCTTGCCCTCCGGGGTAAAAAGTACGCGAATTTTGGGATTTTGCCCTCCCTCTACCGTAGAAACAAAAGGTTCACCGACTAAAGGTAGATCTACGCGGTCTATGTATTCTCCTGCTGCTTTACCTCGGGGGATAATGCGTTGAATTGAACCATCGGCATTCAGCAAGAGACTGTACTCTAGAGTTTGTTTCAAGTCATTGGGAGGTCGCCATCGCTGCTGGAAATAGTTTCTCACTTCTGCGACCTGAGGAATATGGTCAAACAGAGTACTACTAGCAGTAGGACTATTAGTTATGGATGTTGATTGTTTCCACTCAGCTAGGGAAGAGTTAGTAAAAGTTTCACCTGCCGGTGTTTCTGCCGCCGGATCAGGAAAGAAATCTGGCTTGAGAGTGGGTAAATTTATCCTTGGTTGAGGTGTTGTCGGTTCTTGCGGTAGTTTTTGCCTAACAACTTGCCCGGTGACCTCAGAAGAAGAATTGGGCTGGAGACTTGGTAAATCAGGCAGAAGCGGCGGAGTGGTAGGTACTGCGGTTTGACTTTTCCCCGTCTTGACGTTTGGCGATGGAGAAGGAGAAGTTCTCTGACTACTAGTAGTTGGAACACTTCTGGCTTTTGACTTGACCACCTCAGGAGCAGTCGATTCGGGCTGAATGGTTATGCTTGTTGGCGAAGAACCTACGCCGGGATTCGGGCTTAGCGGCACTGGTGCCACACCTGGCGTTGGGGGATTGGGAATGGCCACTGGAGAAGGTGGCGGTAAGTTACTTGAGGAAGCCAGAGGAGTTGGTAAAACTGGTGTGGGCAGTGGAGTAGGTTCTGGTGTCGCTAAAGTAATCGGTGGCGTCTGGGCAATGGGACTGGAATCGGGATCCTGTAGGGGAACACTAGCTTCCTGTTTAGGCTCAGGCTGCTCAAGCAATTTCAGTCCAACGGCAGTTGTTCCCACTGCTAAGAGTAAAACTACGGCGACCCGCGTCCAAGCTGGGGTGACTTTCTGACTACTCAAATGACTTAGATTTGGCAGTGCCACCAACTCAGTGGCATACTCATCCAGAGCCGTTGCTAGGTCAAATAACTGCAATACGCTCAAGTCAACTACTGGCCCAGATTTGTCAGTGGCTAACTGACCGAGAAAGAGGTTATGAGAAAGTAAGCCTTTCGGTTGTAGATAAATTTCCTGGAAAAGAGAGCGAGGTTTGGGAGGGGAAAGTCTAGGTTCTGGCTCTTGTGGGCTATTCGCTGTAGATAAATCTTGCGGGTCGCTTAGTTTTTCCTCTGAAGCTTCTTGTGGTGTAGATACTGTAGGATTTACATCTCTACTCTCCTGGTCAGAGTTATTATTGGTTCCTAAATCGGCAGTTGTAGCTGGTGGTATACCTGCTATGGGCAGTTGCGTCTGAGATTGGTCGAGGAAGTCCTGTATATAGCTGTTTACAGCCTCAGACAAAACTTCTAACTCAGCGCGATCGCCCCGAATAGTTACCTGTTTGTCTTCTGATTGTCGTGGATCATCAAAACGAAGCTCAAAGCGCAGTTTATTAACTACAGATTGGCCCATCCAGCGAGACAAAGGTGAACTTTTTGCCACAATCTGTAGCGTACAAGTGGGGGGAGTGTAGCGTCGCAGAATAGAATTAGACAAGAGCATGATCATTAGTCATTAGCCATTGGTCACTTGATCATTGGTTATTAGTCAATTGGTTTTTGTCATTGGCTTGCCAACAAACAACAAATAACGAACAACAAATAACTAAGATGCTCGATCCAGCAGTGCTAGCCAAAGACGCCGGTGACCGTTAGGACTGCTGTAAAATAGCAGATCGATCAGCAGCTTGAAGGCCAACTGGGTCAGCTCAGCTGACAATACTTTTTCTCCTTGCTCCATACGCTCCTGGTAGGTGTTACTGAAAGTATCCAGGTAATCTCCCAACAAGGCTGCGCGGTGGGGTTCATTGTTGAGTTCTGTCATTTGTTCTAGCAAAGCTACAGCACGACGAATTAATTCCTGGTGCTGTTTAGCAAGGTGGCAAATGATCAGAACTAACGCCCGCGCCTCTTCCACATCTAACTTTTTTCGTCCTCCCGAACTTTTACGCAGGGGATTGGACTGACGCAGACGCCACAGACCCACTCGGTCTGTCACCATTGACTCTAGATTCAAGTCAACTGCTGCCTTGAGCATTGCCTCTGAACCAATACCTGCTAATGCTTCGAGGCTCAGCAACACCAAATCCAGTTGGGCTTTGATGTTGTCAAGCTGCATTGACTCTGGCGCTTGACCTAGAGGCAAATCCTCCCAAGAAGAATCTGGTGTTGGCGTCTTGGCAATAGAGCGCATAACTTTAGAGTAGGGAACCAAATCGATGTTGGTGTTTGCAGTTACCGATCCTGAAACAGGACTACCAGAGTTTACGACAAGTTTCCTCTGCGCTAGTTAAATTCCCCAAGGTTTTGGGCTTTAAATTAAACATTCTTAACTTAAAACTTTATTAATGTTGAGGGAATTTGAAGGTACTATATTAACCTTTAATGGTTAATTTGGTGTCACTTAAGGTAAGCAACAGTAACGCCGGTTCCCCCCTCTACTTGTTCAGCTAGTTCAAAACGTTCGACTAAGGGGTGTTTCTCTAGAAATTGATGAATTCCTTTTCTTAGCCGACCGGTTCCTTTGCCGTGAATAATCCAGAGTCCCCCAGATGCGATCGCTTGAGAAATTGCTTGCTCTAATTCAAACTCAGCGTCTGCAACACGAGCGCCCCTCAAGTCAATCGTATTTTTGGAGGTTCGTACAGGTGGTGTCTTCAGGGAAGAAACAGTTGGGGAAGATATCGGTGTTGATTTTGGTTTGACCGGGATTTCAGCTTTTTGACCATCAAGGGATTCTACATCTGTTAGTGCTACGGTCATTTTCATGAGACCAAACCGTACAGTTAGCTCCCCATTGTCAGTGATTGGACTGATAACCTCAGCCGTTTGATTTAACCGAGGAATACGGAGGCGATCGCCTAATTGTGGCCTAAATCCTGGTTTCTGTTTTGGCGGTGGTGCTACTGGGAGATGGCGCTGGGCAATTTCCTTGAGGGATTCTGTAGCTTTTTGGGCATTTTGAGCACTCGGTGGACCTTGCTGTAACTGACGAATCACTTTGGCAATTTCTGTTTTCGCGTGGGCAATCTCTTCAAGTACCGCTCGCTCTTGAGAAAGTTTTAAGTCTTTCTCCCGCGCCTGTAGTGCCCTTGCCTTCTCAGACACCTCCTGATGTAGGCGTTCGGTTTGTTGCAGCAGCTGAGTTGCTTCTATAGCCTTAGTTTCTTGACGACGCCTTTGGGCTTCTAGACCAGAAATCACCTGATTGACATCCTCGGAGGAGCCACCTACTAGAGTTTGAGCCTGGTCTACTACTTCTGGTTTTAAACCTAAACGTCGAGCGATGGTCAAGGCGTTGGAACGTCCAGGAATTCCCCACAGCAAGCGGTAAGTTGGTTGTAGGGAACTATCGTCAAATTCTACTGAGGCATTCTCAAAGCGCTGATCTTGATATTTCAGGGCCTTGAGTTCACCGTAGTGAGTGGTAGCAATAGTCAGTTGAGCCGTGTTCGCTAGATACTTCAGCAAAGCGATCGCCAAGGCACTGCCTTCTGCCGGGTCGGTTCCTGCCCCTACCTCATCTAGTAGTATCAGAGAAGAATTTGAGGGACGGGATGGTTTAGGAGTGAGGGGGCTAATTTCTGCTGTTGTTATCTCTTCCTGCTGTATTCCTAAGTTGTTCTGTTCTGGGACTGAGCCTATCGCCTCGATAATCCGGCTAATACGGCGAATGTGACCAGAAAAAGTGGATAAACTCTGCTCTAGGGATTGTTCATCACCGATATCTGCCAAAACCTGGTCGAACCAAGGTAATTCCACTGGTTCTCTGGCTGGTAAAAATAGCCCCACCTTTGCCATTAATGCTGCCAAACCGATGGTTTTCAGGGTGACGGTTTTGCCGCCTGTGTTAGGCCCTGTGATTGCCACAACTCCAATCTGCGGCTCAATTTGCACGTCAATCGGTACAACTGTTACTCCATGTTCATGCTGTTGTTGCCATACCAACAGGGGATGTCGCAGTTCTCGCAGAGTAATTTTTTCCTGCTGCTGATTACGGTCAACGAATCTGGGTGGATTTGCTGCCAACCATAGGCTATACCGTGCTCTGGCTGTTGCCAAATCTAGGGTTGTGACCACAGCTAATAACTGCTCTAAATCTGGTATAACGGCTGCGACCTTTTCTGTCAAAGCACGACGTACGGCTTCTTCTTCTGCTTGTTCTTGACGCCGATGTACCCGGAGTTGGTTTCCTGGGCCGACAACGGCATTAGGTTCTATGTATAGGGTGGCACCGGTACTAGAACTATCGTGTACGATGCCCGGAATCGCATCTTTTTGAGGGGCTTTGACCGGAATCACAAAGCGGTCTCCCCGTTGGGTAATTACCTGTTGCTGCAAGGCATTGCTCTGACGCTGCAATATCCCCTGAAGAATCTGATAAATTTTGTCTCGGTAGGACTTAATCTGAGTGCGAATCCCGGCTAGTTTGGGGCTAGCACGGTCAGTAACATCACCCCGATCATCAATGCAACGGTGAATTTCCTGCTCCAGTTCTGGATAAGTCCGAACTTCAGCAACCAGTTCAGCTAAAACTGGTACATTTTCTTGGTCATCGATGAAGCGACGCAAGCGCCGCGTACCGGCTAAGGTCATGGCGATTGCCAAAAGCTCTTCCCCAGACAAAATTCCTTGTCGTTCTACCCGTTCTAGAGACTCCCCAATATCCTGGATACCTTCAAAGGAAAGTCCAGAAATTACCTTGGTCTCTAGTTGATAGACTTCTTTAGTTTGGGCAAGTAAGTACTGGCTCTCAGACTGAGTGGATGGTATTGACAAATGACGAGCGGCGATCACTCCCAACTTTGTGGCGGCAAACGTCGCCAGGTGCTGGCAGAGGCGTGACCATTCTAGTAATTCTAAAGTCTCGGATTGAATCAAAGCTTCGATGCTAACGCTTACCCTATTTTAAGTCGGGTAATCCTGTAGATTTACTAAAAAGTTGCTTCTTGCCATTAAATTAACTATTCTTAGGACTTCCCACTGTCCGCAAGTAGCGATAAATCTTGTACTAATAATTTTTCCCCTACTTGTCCTAAAGCAATCCTTGCTGCAATTTGATAACCTAGCTTAAATAATCAAGGGAAGTGAGAAGCGTGGATATTCAAATTGGGCGAGGCAAGACAGCTCGCAGAGCTTACGGCATAGACGAAATTGCACTAGTACCCGGACAGCGCACGCTCGACCCCAGTTTAGCAGACACTCGCTGGCAGCTTGGAGGTATTGAGCGAGAAATCCCGATCATTGCCAGCGCCATGGATGGTGTAGTGGATGTTCGCATGGCAGTACTCCTCTCGCAGATGGGAGGTTTAGGTGTTCTCAACTTAGAAGGTATTCAAACCCGCTACGCGGATCCAGTGCCAGTACTGGAGCGCATTAGCTCAGTAGGAAAGTCTGAGTTCGTCACCCTGATGCAGGAACTTTACAGTGCGCCAATTCAGCAGGAATTGATTATTAAGCGAGTCGAGGAGATCAAGAGCCAAGGCGGAATTGCTGCTGTTAGTGCCACACCAGCTGGTGCAATGAAATATGGAAAAGTTGTGGCAGCTGCTGGCGCTGATTTATTTTTTGTCCAAGCGACAGTAGTTTCCACTGCTCACCTTTCGCCAGCTTCTATTCTTCCCTTGGATTTAACTCAGTTTTGCCAAGAAATGCCGATTCCGGTGATTCTGGGGAATTGTGTTACTTATGAAGTCACCCTCAACTTGATGAAGGCTGGTGCTGCTGGGGTGTTAGTAGGTATCGGACCTGGCGCTGCCTGTACCTCTCGCGGTGTTTTAGGTGTTGGTGTTCCGCAGGCTAGCGCTGTTGCTGATTGCGCTGCTGCCCGTGACGACTATTATCAAGAAACCGGCATTTATATTCCGGTAATTGCTGACGGTGGTTTAATTACTGGTGGTGACATCTGCAAATGTATTGCCTGTGGAGCAGATGCGGTAATGATTGGCTCTCCTTTTGCCCGAGCCAAAGAAGCACCAGGAAAGGGTTTTCATTGGGGCATGGCAACACCTAGCCCAGTTCTACCACGCGGCACCCGTATTCAGGTGGGTAGCACTGGCACTCTTGAGCAAATCCTTACTGGCCCAGCGCAACTCGATGATGGCACCCACAATCTATTGGGAGCATTAAGAACCAGCATGGGTACATTGGGAGCTAAAAACATCAAAGAGATGCAGCAAGTAGAAGTAGTGATTGCTCCCTCTTTGTTAACAGAAGGGAAAGTTTATCAAAAAGCACAGCAGTTAGGCATGGGTAAATAAATTCCCTGGCAGTGGTTAGACTTTTTTTCCGGAGGCGTTTGGTTGTTTTCTAGCCAATCTGGAAAACTTTTTTTACTGACTAACTGAGGTATCACTGTCAAAACTCAGCCCGTAGCTTACAATAGAGTTAGCGGAGACGCAAGTTTCCGTTCACTCCTCACACCACACTCCGCCCGGACTGCGTTCGGGCGGTTCCTTATTTAACTTTCAATTGTAAGAAGTCTCCCACCTACCCGTAAAGAAGGTGGTGTTAGCGTAGCGGGGCGTTAGCCCGGTGAATGCAGAAGTGCAGCCTACAAAATAAAGACAGCCTTTGCCATGAATCAAAGACCGTGGGACACACGGCTTAAAAGCTCAGTCAATGTCTTCAAAGAACAGTCGCTCAGAAGCCTACACTTACTCGGAGAGAGAAGTGTAGGTAAGTCAGATGATCACTTTTTCTGGGAGCGAGAAATTCTAAGAAAGCAGTCACAGCGAAATTTCTCTGAAGGCATAGCTTTAAAGGTATAGAACAAGGGTTTTGGCTGTGGTAGAATTACCCCTAGAGAAAGAAACAGTGAACGCAAGGATTTCCAGGCATGTCCACAGCCGTACAAGTCACAGATGCCAGCTTCAAGCAAGACGTACTTGAGAGCGAAGTTCCCGTGTTAGTTGATTTTTGGGCTCCTTGGTGTGGACCGTGTCGGATGGTTGCACCTGTTGTGGATGAAATTGCACAGCAGTACGAAGGTCAAATTAAGGTTGTTAAACTCAACACTGACGAGAACCCCAATGTTGCTAGCCAGTATGGCATCCGCAGCATACCAACATTAATGATTTTTAAGGGAGGTCAACGGGTTGACATGGTCGTGGGTGCAGTACCCAAAACCACTTTGGCAAACACCCTGGAAAAATACCTCTAATTGATGACTTTTGGCTAAGTCTAGTCACAGTCTCTTTTATCGGTTAAGCAAAGAGAGGGTATTCGCAGCAGCAAGCTTAGTCTGGGCAAAGCTCTAATGGTTGTTTCTCGATCAACTGGAGATTCTGCCTCTTGAATAACATACGATGGGAATGCTAAGCAGCATTATCAGGAACCCCACCTTAGTTATGGATGACTAAGCAAGCTGAATCGAGGCTTAAGAAAATCTTGACCTCAGCCAAGCCCAGTATAAGTTTCCAGGTCTTTGTTATCTAGCAGAGGTAAATTCTGGAAGGCAATGTTGTGTTAACCTCTTGTGGGTCGAACAGGCTTAAAGGAAGCTTAACTTAACTATAAATAAGTTTCTCGCAAAAGTTGCAAAAATAAAGCGCTATTTAGCACTGATGATGGTGATATGGAGCAAGAAAGTTGTTGCGAGCAATACAACTGCTTATCTGTAAGCCACTCTGAGGAACCCAGGAAAACTGATAGAAAAGTACAAACTACAGCAAGGCAGATGGGATTCTCGATAGAATATAGTGCCATCGGTTAATTATGTCATGACTCTATCTTCCCCTGAGAATGCCCTAAAGTCACTGCAAACTGAGCTAAATGTACTTATTAACCAGCTTCCCCACTTAGAACATGGCAAATGGATTCAAAGAGCACTAGCAGTGTTACTCAGGCTGACAGGGGAGGAAATTGAACGGCTGGACTGGAAAATTTTAACAGCTTCTCTAGAAGATATGGAGCGTGCTTTCCAAGTATTTTATCCCTATCGGCATATTAGGAAAGTCACGATTTTCGGTTCAGCTCGAATTACAAGCGATACTCCTGAATACAGATTGGCTGCTGAGTTTGCTCATCATTTAACCCAGCACGGATTCATGGTGATGACTGGCGCCGGTGGTGGAATAATGGAAGCAGGAAACGTCGGCGCAGGACAAGAAAATTCCTTTGGTCTGAACATTCAGCTCCCTTTTGAGGGTACTAACTCTTTTATTGAAGGCGACCCTAAGCTGATTAACTTCAAGTATTTTTTCACACGCAAGCTGTTTTTTTTGAAGGAAACTGACGCGATTGCTCTATTTCCTGGCGGCTTTGGCACCCAGGATGAAGCTTTTGAATGCTTAACACTTTGTCAAACAGGTAGATCAGGACCAGTACCTTTAGTCTTAATTGATAAAGCGGGCGGCAGCTACTGGCAAGAATGGGATGCCTACATTCATAAGCATCTAATTCAACCTGGTCTAGTAAGCAAGTCAGATGCAAATCTTTACACAATTACCGATAGCTTAGATGTGGCTTACGAGGCTATCAATAGCTTTTACCGGGTTTATCATTCCAGCCGCTACGTTGGTGAGCAATTTGTCATTCGCCTCAAATCTGAGTTGTTGGATGCTGATGTAGAGCAATTGAATAGGGATTTTAGCGACATTTTGGTTAGGGGACGGATTGAAAAAAGTCAGATTTTGCCAGAAGAAACAGCCGATGAAACCTCAGAATTACCTCGCCTAATTTTTCACTTCAATCGCAGAGATTTAGGACGTTTGTATCAGTTGATTGCCGATATTAACCAGATGGGAGCCGCATCTAAAGCAGCTAGCCATCCAGAAATCAAATAGCTTTAAAGTTGGTGAGTAGAAATCGGCTTATGGCTATTCCTGTAGACTCTTAATAGCCGCAAATAAATAATTTTCTTCTTCATCACTATGGTTCGCGTAATTGGTTTAATGAGCGGGACATCGGTAGATGGCATTGATGCTGCCTTAGTAGAAATTACTGGAGGTGAAGTCGATTTAGAAGTTGAGTTACTAGCGGGTCAAACCTTGACCTACCCAGTGGCATTAAGAGAGCAAATTTTGAAAGTCTGTGCAGGGGAAGCTCTCTCAGTAGCAGAGTTAGCGACATTGGATGATCAGATCGCTTCAGAATTCGCCTTAGCTGCCCAGAAAATTCAAATTAACCGCTCTCCAGCTGAACTCATTGGTTCCCACGGTCAAACTGTTTACCACAAACCCAAGAAGTTAAAAGTCGAAGATGTACAGCAAAAAACTGCATCTAAGTTAGGATATTTAACTAGCCTGGCATATAGTCTTCAGTTAGGCCGAGGAGAGGTGATTGCCCAGTTAACTGGTATTAAAACTATTAGTAATTTCCGTTTGGCTGACATTGCTCTTGGAGGAGAAGGCGCGCCGATTGTGCCAAAGGTGGATGCCTATTTGCTCTCTTCTCCTACCCAGCACAGGTGTATCCAAAATGTCGGTGGTATCGGTAATGTTACTTATCTGCCAGCACGTCAAGGCAACTGGTTAGAGAGAGTCTGGGGCTGGGATACAGGTCCGGGTAATGCCCTCTTGGATTTGGCAGTAGAGCATTTTACCGATGGCAGAAAAACCTATGATCAAGATGGTAGTTGGGCTGCTAGCGGAACTAAGTGCGATGCGTTAGTACAAAAGTGGCTCAGCCTTGATTTTTTCCAAGCACCACCGCCAAAGTCTACAGGACGGGAGTTGTTTGGAGTAGCTTATCTTAAGCAGTGTTTAGCAGATAGCTCAACTCATAACCTCACACAAGCTGATACTTTGGCAACGTTGACAGAACTTACTGCCACCTCGATCATGCATAGCTACCGTTGCTTTTTACCTCAGATGCCCGATGAAGTATTCTTGTGTGGTGGCGGTAGCCGTAATCTTTACCTAAAGCAACGTTTGCAAGCTTTACTAGCTCCGGTTCCGGTATTAACGACTGATCAGGCTGGGGTTAACGCTGATTTCAAAGAGGCGATCGCTATTGCTGTTTTAGCTTATTGGCGCAATCTCGGCATTAGCGGCAATTTACCCCAAGTTACTGGAGCTAAAATAGCAACTTTACTAGGAAATATCTTTTCCCCTATCAGCATTCACTGTTAGACTAGCTGCTCGTCAGGGATTTCACCAGCAGAATTATTATTGGTTCCATAAGAAACAATACCCCTGCTACCAATAAGCAACGCATTCCCCTTTAAAGGGATTGGGGAGCTTCAAAGCATTACAGTTATACTTATACATGACTTACCGCCTTTTATTTTGATCTTGATCACTGATACCGATTAGCTTCGGCTAATAGCTAAAGTTGGTAAGGATAATGAAAGGAAAATGTTCGATAACTAGGCAAAGGTTAACATTGTGGCTCACACCTTCTTAATGGAGGCAGGACGCTGGAAACTCAAAGGAAATTGGATCGAGCGCCGATCTATGCCGACAACCGTCATCGGTAATACGATCGTTGACTGGGGTCGGGAAAACTGGTTTACGATAGTCACCAGGCTAGCTTTTCCTAAAAGCGATCGCGAAGATATTTCTTTTCAGTATCGGGGGCATCTTGATCGTGGAGAGCGACAGTACGCCTTTGTTTTACAGCACAGTGTCTTAGGTCGTGTCGAGGGCGAAGGCTGGGTAACTCCCGAATTGATCGTGCAACGCTACTGGGTATTAAATGATCGCCAACGACGCAGCGGTTTCGAGACCCGTCATCAGCTTGATGAAAACACCTACTACCTCTCTGGTAGCATCATGGCGGGTCATTACATGACTAGCGTCATGGAGGCAACATTGGAGCGTCAGATAGAATCACCCTATTCTTCAATATAGACATTAGGGTGAGTTGAACTTGATTAGGCAGCAAATACTGCTGCTGGTTAGCTTTTTTTTCGCTGCAATGCAAGAGAAGGGCAACTGTTAAGTTTCATAAGACTACCAGTCTACTTACTAGGATTTTGGCTTTTTTTCAGATTTTCCAGTTAAGAATTCTCCGAAGTTGCAAAATTGAGCAATAGGTGTAGACCACAAAGGCTCCCAGTTCTTCCTCACTAAGTCATGACTACAGACCCTAACACCGGTCGCTTACTAGCCAATCGCTATCAACTTGTTGAGTTGATAGGTCAAGGCGCTATGGGTAGGGTTTATCAGGCCAAAGATATGCTGTTGGGAGGTGTAATCGTTGCCATTAAGTTCCTCTCCCAGACATTACTCAATGAGAGAATGCGCGACCGCTTTGAGCGAGAAGCCACCATTTCAGCACTACTGGGTGAAAAAAGTCTTCACATTGTTAAAGTTAGGGACTACGGTGTCGATGAGAATGACGTCCCCTTCTACGTCATGGAATACCTGCAAGGTCAGAGCTTAAGCCAGGTGATTCGACAACAACCTCTAAGTCTGGTGAGATTTTTAAAAGTTTCCTGCCAAATCTCTTCCGGGCTACAGCATGCTCACCAAGGCATTGTTTTTCAAGGTAAACTCTCCTCAATTATTCACCGTGATATTAAACCGAGCAACATTCTTCTCATTCAAGACAGTTCTTTAGGTGAGTTGGTCAAAATTCTTGATTTTGGGGTGGCTAAGCTTCTCCAGTCCGATAGCGATCAGACTCACTCGTTTATGGGTACTCTGGCTTACTGTTCTCCAGAACAAATGGAGGGCAAAGAACTAGATAAACGCTCTGACATTTATAGTCTAGGCGTGATGATGTTTGAGATGCTTACTGGTGAGATGCCAATCTTGGGAGAAACGCGTTCTTTTGGCGGTTGGTACAAAGCTCACCATGAACTGCCGCCTAGATCCTTTGAATCAGTCAAGCCAGAACGAAAACTACCCAAGGCACTAAAAAATTTAGTAATAAATTGTCTGGCAAAACAGCCAGAGGATCGTCCGGAAAGTGTCGTAGAAATCCTCAGAACTTTGAGGTCAATAGAGGATAGTCTTAAACCGGGTATGGAATTAGGTCACAAAATTGGCGAAGTACTCAAGAAATCGCCAATTTCATCTGAACCGTTACAATCCCGTGAACCCTCAGCAGATGAAATTTGTCGGCGGACTTCCTGGCCGAAGGATAAGCCTCAAAAATCAATTGTCTTTCCTCACATAATGCGTCGGAGCGAGGAATTTTTAGCTACTCTCTGGGTGATGCTAGCAAAACAGGACATTCAGAACCGTCAAGTTAGCACCCGCTACAATCAATTTTTGTGCGTGATGTCACCCCATCCAATGGTGCTTTGGATTACCGCCCTCCATAACCGTGAACACGGTGCTCGTTGGCTTCCCTGCTACTTAGACCTCAAAACAGTTCTCGGACAGAAAATGGTTAGGCTGTTGGGAGAAGCTGGCTACTACCGTTTATTATTCTTTGCCCTATCGGAGCCAGAGCATTGCAACACTGTGATGACCTCTACAATTGCTTCTGTCCAACGTCAAAGGTTGAGAGAGTGGGCAACCACTAGCAGCGCATTACTCTCTGCTGCTCAACCCCATATGAGTAGAAGGATACTTAAGCAGGAGTACGAAAAGCTCAAGCCGAAGATTCTGATGAAGCTCGAAGCTGTTAATACAGATTATCCCACTGACATTTCAGAATGAAGATTGGGGTGGAAGGTTAGCAAAATAAAAAATTGAAGGCTAAAGCAAATTATCTTCAACCTTCAATCTTAAATTGGTTAACTTGTAACTTTTACCTTAGAGCTGCTTTACTTCCGAAACTAGCTGCGCCACCATATCTTTGGCACTGCCAAACAGCATCATGGTTTTATCTTTGTAAAACAGTTCATTATCAACGCCAGCAAAGCCTGCACTCATACCGCGCTTAATCACAATAGTGTGCTTAGCCTTGTCTACCTCTAGAATTGGCATCCCGTAAATGGGGCTACCAGTATCAGTGCGGGCTGCTGGATTGACTACATCATTAGCACCAATCACCAGGGCGACATCTGTCTCTTCCAGTTGGGGATTGATATCATCCATATCATATAGTTGAGGATAAGGCACATTAGCCTCCGCCAAAAGCACGTTCATGTGTCCTGGCATCCTACCTGCAACTGGGTGAATTGCGTATTTCACTTCAACGCCCAGTCTTTCGAGTTGGTCAACTAACTCACGCACTGAGTGTTGCGCTTGAGCTACTGCCATACCGTAGCCTGGAACAATAACTACATTACGGGCATAACCGAGCATCATTGCCCCTTCTTCAGAACCGATGCTACGTACCACCTTGTCCTCAGCAGTAGCACTGCTACCACTAGCACCGCCAGTAGAACCGCCGCCAAAAGCACTAAAGAGTACATTGGGGAGTGAACGGTTCATTCCCTTACACATAATTTCGGTCAGAATCAATCCGGAGGCACCGACCAAAGCACCCGCAATGATCAGCATGTTGTTCATCACTACAAAACCGGCGGCACTGGCAGCTAAACCAGATAAAGAGTTGAGTAATGAGATGACTACTGGCATATCACCACCACCGATGGGGATGACAAACAAAATCCCCAATACCGATGAAATAGTAACCATTGCCAGGAAGACGGTGGTATTTTCTGGCGTTACCAACAGATAGCCACTACAGGCTAAAAAGCTAATCAATAGCAGAGCATTGAAGGGCTGCTGGAGGGGAAATGTCAGTGGCTTTCCACTAATAAGACCTTGTAATTTAGCAAACGCGACAAAAGATCCGGTAAGGGTGACCCCTCCAATCAAGACGCCAAGTATTACGGTAATCGTGGCATCCAGAGGTATAGATTCTTCAGGAGAGCTCAGTAAGCGCCAAAATTCCCCCACGGCAACTAGCGCCGATGCTGCGCCGCCCAAACCGTTGAGTATGCCAACCATTTGAGGCATGTCGGTCATTGCCACTTTTTGAGCAGTAATCGCACCAATCACTGAACCAATCGCGATCGCCAGCATAATCATCTGGTAGTTCAAAACATGCTGATCTAGCAGCGTCGCTACTACCGCCAGCAGCATTCCTACTGCTGCCATTGAATTGCCGTTCCTGGCTGTTGCTGGTGAACCCAGCTTTTTGAGACCAACAATGAATAAAGATGCCGCGACTAAATAAGTCAGCTGAATTCCAGTAGGCAAAAAGTCGCTCATGCCTTCACCTCTTTTTTCTTGAACATTTGCAACATCCGATCAGTGACGAGGAAACCGCCGACTACGTTGACAGTTGCCAACACCACGGCAATTAAGCCCAAAATCACCGTAAGATTGGATTCTTTAGGACCAGCGATAATTAATGCCCCAATTACGGCAATGCCGGAAATGGCGTTTGAGCCTGACATTAAGGGGGTGTGGAGAGTTGGCGGCACTTTGTTGATCACTTCAAAACCAACGAAAGACGCCAAGACAAAGACAAAAAAACTGGCAATTAATGCTGTTGTCATAGACTGATAGACTCCTTGTCATTTACTAGAGACAATATCTGTAGACAGGATGGGAGACCAGCAAGTCTCTCTGAGGAGATACCGGGTTTTATACAGTTGTGCTGACTTGAGTCAAAGCATCCTTTACTCTTTGATTGCGAATCTCACCATCGCAGGTAACGCAGGTACTGCCAATAATGTCGTCTTCAAAGTTCAGTTGCAGCTCACCATCTTTAAGCATGTACTGCAAAAAGGTAGAAATGTTTTTGGCGTACATCTGAGAGGCATGTACTGGTAGAGAGGAAGGCAAATTAATCGGTCCAATAATCATCACGCCGTCGCGCTGGATATCTTTGCCCGGTTCAGTGAGAGCGCAGTTTCCGCCTTGCTCAGCTGCGAGATCAACGATTACAGCACCAGGACTCATACTGTTCACCATTTCTTCTGTGACTAGTACGGGAGCTTTTCTACCAGGAACCTGAGCCGTTGTGATCACGACGTCGGCTTGCTTAACATGTTCGGCTACTAATTCCTGAGTGCGCTTTTTGGCATCCTCAGATATTTCTTTAGCGTAGCCACCAGCGGCGACGGTTTCTTCTTCAAGTTTTACCTCAACAAACTTGGCTCCGAGGCTTTGTACCTCTTCCTTAACTGCTGGTCTAATATCGAAAGCTTCAACTACAGCACCTAGGCGTCGAGCAGTTGCGATCGCTTGTAAACCGGCAACGCCTGCGCCCATAATAAACACTTTTGCTGGCTTTAGGGTACCAGCAGCAGTAGTCAACATGGGAAAGAACTTCGGTGATGCCGCCGCCCCAATCAGTACAGCCTTATATCCGGCTACTCCTGCCTGAGAGGAGAGAGCATCCATACTCTGAGCACGGCTAGTACGAGGAATCAGCTCCATACTAAAGGCTTTAACTTTCCGAGAAGCTAGACGCTGTGCAATTTCTGGCTTACCCAAAGGGTTAAGGAAGCTAATCAAGACACTCCCCTCGGACATCAGATCAACTTCCTGTTCTTTGGGTACGCCTACCTTGAGTAAGATATCTGCCTGACTCCATAAACTGGCTGTGTCAGAAATAATCTTGGCACCAACAGATTCGTAGGCTTCATCACTAAAAAATGACGCTTCTCCTGCACCAGCTTCTACCCATATTTCTAAGCCCTGTTTAACTAAACGACCAACTATGTCGGGGATCAGGGCAACTCGACGTTCACCCACTTCAATTTCTTTAGCAACCGCTATTTTCATGAACACTCCTTAGTGATAAACCAGAAAAATTACTAGGGATGGATCTGAATCTTTTTAATCTTTTGAGATGAAAGGGCAACCCAGACAATAGCAGCGTTTGCTTGCCTGTTGCCGAGAAAACCTGCTGCTGGATTTTCTACAGATTGCCTTTTACAGAGTAATATTCAGTACTTATACTCACTCTGACCACCGCAGAACCAACCCTGAACATTATCTAATGAGATATCTAAAATCCCGTCAATAACCTACTTAATATTTGGTTTGTCGGGGTGTAAATGTTGATTGAGGCAAAAACACGCACCGCTTAGCAAAATTTGTACCGACGGAATAAAACTTGATACCCGTTGAGAGAATCTTTTCGCTACATATAACCTTCTGAATATTATTAGTGTTGATTCTGCTTGTAGAGAGGTATTTTTAACATGTCTTAGGAATTCATTTTTTTATCCCCGTAAATTTTGGACTCTGCCATCTCTGTTATCTGCTGCCACCTTGGAACCAGAAGCTGCAGTTTCACTCACTGAGTAAAACTTGCATTCCACCATTAGCCCTCGTTTAGACTGGAAATACATCTGCTTTCCCAGGAGAGTAATCAGCAGCACTCATCCACCCTGTTTAATATCATCCACCCTCTTTAATATTTAGTATTAGGCGAGAGTTTAATCTCAGCCAATATAACCTCTGTAAATTTAAAGTATAAATTAAGTAGTTATAATTTAATTTTTGCTTTGTAACTACTATTAATACTTGTTTGCATTTTTTTGCAATTGTTTTAATTTTCCCTATCCTTGGGGTGACAATATTCTTGTTTTTAATATTAGTTAAACAAGTTTAATCAGGCTTTATCCAAGAATGAACTTCCCAATAGTTTGTGTTGATTGAGTCTGAGGGACACACTTTTGACTAGTTACTGGTGAATTAGCCTGATCATAATCTTTTTTAAGTATAAATTCCCCTTTTGACCATCAGCGGGGTCAAAAGGGGAAAATGCTCGAACACTGGTTGTAACTTATCTAGCTCAGCGGTGGTCTGTAATTTCTATGAAAGATGCCATTAAGTTGCGGTATTCTTTTTGTGTAATACTCTGCGAGCCGTACAATTCAGAAAGGGTCTGATTGAGAGCGTTGAATGCAGCTTCTGTCTTAATCCAAGTTTTACCAACCTCCAGTGCTGTTTCTGCTGTGGGGTATTCCTCCTCAGAAAAGACTACTCCACCGTAGAGAAATGTAATATGCCACTTCCAGCCTTCTTTGACAGGTAAAGCTTTGAAGCCAGAGATTTTTAAGGCATGGTGATTTCGATACATTAGCAAATTCAGTAATCAGCTTTAATAAAATTTTAATAATTATAGCTCAATTGGGAACCTTAGCGATAAGATTTATACCACATTTCAATTGACAGGTTGCAGGTTTTGCTTGCTGTTGAAATCTGATAGCGGGGAATCGTTTTCCAGGAATTGAGGCAAGGCTGAATAATTGATTAACTTTTAACCCTGATAGATGGTAATATCTCCATCCGTGGTGGCACTTTTCACGAAGCCTTAACGTCACCGCCTAGAGAGCATTCTCTATGGTTCAAATTGACTAGAGTCAGAGACGCTAAAGTTTAGCAAAGAACTTCAATACCCTAGAGCGAGAGGAGCTGGTACATGTTGTCAACCAAATCTTTTGTGAGACGCTTTATTTCTGCAGTGGCGGTTACCGGTTGTTTAATCACTGGCTTTTCAGTGGGTAGCTGGGCTCAGAGTAACCCCGGACTTACCATCTTTAGCGGTGTTGAACGGGAAAACCTGCTGCGCTATTACTTGGATTTTGGTGGCCGCCCTGGTAATTGGGATCGCTATCGGCTGAGGATTCCTTCCCAAAAAATGGAATTGGGAGTTTCACAGTTCACAGTTAATTATCCCGACTATTATGATGGTAAGTTTGATGAAGAAGAAATTGAAGTGCGTGTTGAGGGAGAAGCAGTTCCGCTATCTGAGGTGAAGTGGGATAAAGAGTACCACCGAATTCAGATTTACTTGCAAGAGCCAATTCTTGCGGGGAATAAGGTGGAATTAGTACTATCTAACGTCAAGAATCCGCGTTTTGGTGGAACTTATTACTTTGAGTGTAGAGCCATGTCACCCGGCGATGTTCCACTACCGCGTTATATCGGCACATGGATTTTGACTATTGGTAATAATTAATATTCCTTGACTTCTCACCTGGTTAAAGTAGCAGGAGAGAAGCCACAAAGATAAAGTTTTTGAGGGTGATTATCTAAATAGCAGTTTGAGTTGAAATTACCCTTGAGATGCTATCCTAATGGATCGTGACTGTTTTTGTAAGTTTATAATTGCCTCTTTGAAGTAACCTCGTATGACTCAGCGTACTCTTCACGGCACTAGCCGCAAACAAAAAAGAAAGTCTGGTTTTCGCGCCCGGATGCGGACTAAGAACGGTCGTGCCGTTATCAAAGCCCGCAGAAGCAGGGGTCGTTATCGTCTCTCTGTGTAGTTCTGCTTTTCCTTAGCAAGCCACAGCGAGTATCTGGCTGGTCAGATACTAGGAGTTTTTTATGGCCTTGCCTCAAGCCAATCGACTTAGGCACAGACGAGATTTTCAAGCAGTTTACCAGAGGGGAATTCGTCGCTCAGGGCGTTATCTGACTTTACGGGGTCTAATGCGTCCTGTGGCTCTAGGGGCATCGTCTCCAAAAACTCCCTTGATAAAAACTCAAAACAATAAGTCTTCTACTCAGATTGGCATATCAATTAGCCAAAAAGTTAGTAAGAAGGCAGTGATTCGCAATCGTATTAAACGGCAAATTCGGGCGGCTATAAAACAGCTCTTGCCAAGGCTATCACCAGACTGGCAATTGGTGGTGGTAGTTAAACTAGGAGCCCAAGAGTGCGATTATGCGCAATTTTTGCGAGAATTAGAGCAATTGTTGGTAGCAGCAGAGGTGCTCAATGGGCATAAAAGAGGAAGCGATTTATGAAGGCGGTCCCCACCCAGGAGATTTAATAATCAATATTTTGTTGGGTTTTACAGTGATTTGCTTGCCTTTGACAATAGGTGCAATTGTGCGAGCCTTGTGGCTGCGCTATCGCATTACTGACCGCCGAATATCTGTAACTGGTGGTTGGCAAGGACGTGACCGTACAGACGTTATATATTCAGAAGTTGCCAAAATCATCAAAGTTCCCCGTGGCTTGGGTGCTTGGGGAGATATTGTTGTTACTCTCAGAGACGGTAGCCGCTTAGAACTGCGCTCTCTTCCGAGATTTCGCGAAATCTACGACCACATTGCCCAAAAAGCAGCAGAAAAAACAGGCAAAAGCATCAATGCGATAAAGAGCTAGCTCTTTATTACCCCAAGTTCAGTCTTCTCTCTATCTGCCCTAATTATTCTGTGGTGCTTTGAGTGAGAGTGGTCAATACCCAATTCTCAAGCTTAAGTAGCTATCACACCTGCCGCTTGAAGAATTGGGAATTCTACATTGTAGGCTTTATCTTGTGGGTGGTCATTAAGTTCGTCTCAACAATTAAGCTAACTCAAACTCTGCCACCAGAACGAGGAAACTTGGAGACAACAGCGCTGATTGGCTGGCGTCTTACGGATAACCAGCCTCGCATTTGGACAAATACTTAGATAGATTAGATTCAGAAAAGTTCACGAGCGCCTAGATTAACTGTAATACGAATGGATTTTGGTATCGGCTTTCTTTCCAACAACGTCATGTTGCCAATCCTGGATTTCTTTTACGGGATTGTGCCCAGTTACGGTCTAGCCATCGTGGCGCTGACCCTGGTAATTCGCTTTGCCCTCTTTCCCTTAAATGCTGGCTCCATTCGCAACATGAGGCGAATGCGAATTACCCAACCGCTGATGAAAAAGCGGCAAGAAGAAATTCAGAAACTATACAAAGAGGATCCTACTAAACAGCAGGAAGAGATGGGCAAGCTCTTCAAAGAATTTGGTAATCCGTTAGCTGGCTGCTTGCCAGTGGTGTTACAAATGCCAATTCTGTTTGCTCTATTTGCTACCTTACGGGGGTCACCGTTTTCTAACATCAACTACGACATCAATCTCCAAATTTTCCCCAGAGAACAGCTTGAGCTCATTCAACCCCAAGCTTTTTCCACGAAGCCTCAAAATATTTACCTTGCAGATGGTGTTCATGCCCCAGTTGCCGCTTTGCTTCCCGCCGGTAATCGTTTAGTAGTAGGCGAGAAAACTCAAGTGGAGTTTCAAACTGTTGAAGGCAAAACCCTAGAACAAGTGCTGGGTGAGTATCCGGATACAGAAATCATCCCTAAGTGGAAGGTAACCAAAGGCGAAGAGCGTCTATTGCTGCACGAAGATGGGACATTTGAAGCTTTGCTTCCAGGGGAAGTTACCCTTCAGGGAACCATTCCTGGGCTAGCTACCAATAGAGGATTCCTGTTCATTGATGCCTTAGGACGAGTCGGTGCCTTTGATGATGATGGCAATATCCACTGGGATATTGTTGGCATGATTCTTTTCTTCGGTATTAGTTTGTACATCAACCAGACTCTCTCTGGTCAGAATGCCACGAATGCCCAGCCACAACAGCAAGCGATCAATAAAATTACCCCAGTTTTGTTTAGTGGGATGTTCTTCTTCTTCCCATTACCTGCTGGTGTGTTGATGTACATGGCAATAGCCAACATGTTTCAGACTATCCAGACCTTTATTCTGATGCGAGAACCTTTACCGGAAAACATTCAGAAGATGGTAGAACAGCAGGAAACAGAAGAAAAAGTAAAATCCGGCGAACCACTTCGAGAGGCGTTGCCTTTTGAGCCAAAACGCTCCAAGAAAAAGGCTTCAAGTTAGTTATGAACGATCAGCCAAGGCAGAGGGGTCAGCAATGGCTTGCAGAAATCATGCGCTTAGCGGGATTGCCTGCCGATGTTGAGGCAACAGACGTTAAGGAACTCCAAGAGGATAGGACAAGCTACTGGTTGACAATTGACCAAACACCACTGACTGTAGAGCAAATTCAAACCTTGATTGGGCCCAAAGGTTCCGTGATCGATGCTCTCCAGTACTTGGCTAATTCCATCCTGAATTTGAGCCAAGATCAGGAGCAGCAAGCTGCCTACACAATCGAGCTCGATGGCTACAGAACTCGACGTCAAGCCGAACTCCAAGCACTAGCTGCTCAAGCGGCTCAAGAAGTGCGGGAGACAGGACAAGAAATGGAACTAAAATCTTTATCTTCAGCTGAACGGCGTCAAGTTCATACCTTTTTCAAGGAGTGGGAAGACTTAGAAACTTACTCTCAGGGACAAGAGCCAGATCGCCGTCTTATTGTACGTCGGCGCTGAAACACTTTGTGTCTCTGGCAATTAGCTCAACCAGTAGAAAAAGTTGCTAGTGTACTCATGAGCCTTAGTAGAGCCGGGTGAGGTAGTACCATTCGGGAAAAACCCTACTGTACTGAGTCATTCAAAGGACGGGATTAGCATCATGGAAGCGATTTATATTCCTTCTCTGCTCAAGCTACCAGAGCAGACTGAGGTAATGGAGATTAATCAACGTCTTGCAGGCCTAGAAACACTAACCGCCGTGCGAGGACGCCTGCAAGTAAAGCACCAAGGAAATTACCTCGAAGTTTCTGCCCAAGGAGCCGCAATTGTAACCCTGGTTTGCGACCGCTGTTTACGACAGTATAATCACCGTTTAGCGATTGATACGTCGGAACTTATTTGGTTAGATGAATCGGTAAACCAACCAGATGATGGGCCGCTGGAGCGGGAGATTCTGCTGGAAGATTTAGTGGAAATGCTGCCACCACAGGGATATTTTCAGCCTGAAACCTGGCTGTACGAGCAACTTTGTTTGGCGATTCCCCTACGTAAGCTGTGTGGCAAGCAGTGTGCTGGAATCCCTGCTACTGATGACGGTAGCGAATCACCAAAAGATCGGCGTTGGCAAGCATTGGAAAGTATCAAGCAACAACTCTCTGGATAAGTCGGGAGTTATCGCTCAAGAAAATATTGAGATCGCAATATTTTCTCAATACTTAATTTAATTTTTAATTCCCCTGTGTACCATGAATTTTAATGAACAGTTCGAGCTGCTTTTAAGGGCTCGCTATCCTTTGGTCTACATTCCGACCCTTGAAGAAGAGCGAGTAGAAGCAGTAATCACTCAGGCGGCACAACGCTTGGGGTCTCGCGCTGTTTATATCTGGGATTTTGTTGACGGGTATCAGGGAAACCCGAACGACAAAGGTTTTGGACGTCGAAATCCATTGCAAGCCTTAGAATTTGTGGAAAAAGTAGCTGACAGAGCCGCTGCTATTTTTATATTGAGAGATTTTCATCGATTTTTGGAAGATATATCGGTTGCCCGAAAACTCAAAAATCTGTCACGATGCCTCAAATCGCAGCCCAAAAACATTGTTATAGTTGCACCATCCGTCTGTGTACCTGCCGACTTGACGGAAGTGCTAACAGTTTTGGAATTTCCCCTTCCCGACGCCTCAGAGATCAAAACCGAAATCGGACGTTTACTAGCCTCTACAGGGAAATCTCTAGACGACAAAGTAACTGATGAGTTAGTACGCTCTTGTCAAGGTCTTTCTCTAGAAAGGATTCGTCGAGTTCTCGCCCGTGCAGTCGCTTTCCACGGTGCAATTCAACCAGAAGATGTAGAACTGATTCTGGAAGAAAAACGCCAATCGATTCGTCAGACACAAATCTTAGAGTTTTACTCAACAGCGGAAAAAATTTCTGACATTGGCGGCTTAGATAACCTCAAAGACTGGCTACTGCGGCGTGGTGGTGCCTTTTCAGAACGGGCTAGACAGTACGGTTTACCTTACCCCCGTGGCTTGCTATTAGTGGGAATTCAGGGAACTGGAAAATCTTTAACGGCAAAAGCGATCGCTCATCACTGGCACTTACCCTTGCTACGTTTAGATGTAGGGCGTCTCTTCGGTGGCTTAGTGGGAGAATCAGAATCCCGTACTCGGCAGATGATTCAGCTAGCAGAAGCCTTAGCACCCTGTATTCTGTGGATTGATGAAATTGATAAAGCTTTTTCTGGAGTCGATTCCAAAGGAGACGCTGGGACTAGTAGTCGTGTCTTTGGTACCTTCATCACCTGGCTAGCGGAAAAGAAGTCGCCAGTTTTTGTTGTTGCTACTGCCAATAACGTCAAAGCTTTACCCTCAGAAATGCTGCGTAAAGGTCGCTTTGACGAAATTTTCTTTGTCGATTTACCAAGCGAGCAGGAACGTAAGGCAATTTTCGAGCTACATTTATCTCGATTGCGGCCTCACAACTTAAAGATTTATGATTTATGCCGATTAGCTAACGAAACCCCAGACTTTTCTGGAGCAGAAATCGAGCAGACTCTGATTGAAGCCATGCATATTGGCTTCAGCCAAAACCGAGACTTTACTACTGATGATATCTTGGCAGCAGCTAGCCAAATTATTCCTTTGGCTCGGACTGCCGAAGAACAGATCCAATTTTTACAAGGCTGGGCTGCTGCTGGCAAAGCACGTATGGCTTCTAAAGACAGCCTTTTGAGTAGCCGTATTCAGCGTCAACGACCGTAATAGTTAGTTATTAGCTGAGTTGTTGTTGGTTAACCGAGTTAAAATTTTCCTTGTAGAATCTTGACTTATTAGCAACAAATAACAACTCCTTATGAGTTTGTCTTTTTCAGGTATTGCTCAATTTATCGTCGGCGTGATCATCGGCATCTCCCTACTAGTGGGGAGTGGGGCCGCCACTGCCTACTATTTCTTTACTAAACTTTCTGCCAACCCCGCCAAACCAATCTTTGCCGAGGAAGTTCCTCAAGAGTCACCAGTTGCCAAGCCAGCTAGTTCTCCGAATAAGCCTCCATCTCAAACTCAGCAAGCTAAGGCTACTCCTAGTAAGCCACCAGAGCAAAAGTTGGCACCCGGAACTTATCAAGCTGTCGTTACCTGGCCAGAAGGGTTGAGTCTTCGCGATGCACCTAGTTTAGAGGCTAACCGCATCGGTGGTGTTGCCTACGATCAGGAAGTAATCATCTTGAAGAAAAGCGACGATCAAAAATGGCAACAAGTACGCTTGGCAGATGGAGAACAACAAGGCTGGGTCAAGGCAGGTAACGTTCGACGAGTTGATAATTAACAAAAATCAAAATTTCACAAGAAAAGTATACTCTTTTCATAAGATTAATCAATGATTAAGAATCAGGAAGTCCTCCATAACAGCATCAAGAAACTAAGACGGCTTCCTGATGTTTAATTTCCCAGGCTAGGACGATAGTTAAATTTCCTTGTCTAAAATTTTATAAAGAATCGCCAAAATTTAAGTTTTAGAGGGAAACTTTTACTAGCTTACAGACTAACCTATTCAAAATTATTCTCATTACTGTTAAGAAAGATAGCTAAAGTTTAATCTTGGTTACAAAATTATCGGTAAGTAAAAAGCAAGTTAAGTAGAAATGGTAGTTTGTATAACTATCGATTAAATTACTTAACAACCTTACTTACGGATAACAGCAATGTACAAAAATAACTCTAACCAAGACCTAATAGGAGGAGCTATCACAGCTGCTTTAGGTGCTGGAATCGTAACATCCTTTGCCGTGAGTCAAGGTCAAAACCCCTTTGTTGCTTTGGCAATTACTGCTTTTTCTGCCCTGGTTGCCCTATTGTGTGTCCGTTTTGGACTGATTTAACTATTGATCCTCAAACTCCGCCCCCGGCTAAACTGGGCGGAGTGCTTAATATGGCATTGTCTTGAACTAACTATCAGTAACAGGCTTCGAGGTTGATATCTCCTAGTTTAGGAAAGCCGTTGGAAACCCATCCCATTTGAGGGGATTGGAGCTCAACCCATTCTCGTCCTTCGCTATCTAAACTAAACTGGGGAGAACTGCTGAGGGCAACCCACTCTCCAGGAAATACCCCACCAATCCTGGGGGAGTAGGAGTTGGGTTTTTTCCGGATAACTAAACCTTCTGGGAGTTCGTATCTTACTCGTCGGCACAATCCTCGTGGTAAATTTTCCTCATACTCCTCTGTTGGTTTAAAAGACTCTTCCTCTACCACGTCAGAACAAGATGTAAGGTTTCTTGACCAGACAAATCCGCTGACGGGTGAACTGACTGCTATCCAACCATCCCTACTACTTTGTTCTGCAAGAGTGACCCGTTCTTTTATTTGTAATGCTCTAATTGGATTAGTAGTCGAACGATCTTGATAGATAAACATCGACCTATTAGCAGCACGGCATTTAGCTACTAGCCTGCGTGCCAACTCAAAGTTATCCCCCGTCTGAGATAGGATTACTTCTGATTGCCGAATCGTATTGGCTAAAGTAGCGCTATTAACAACAGTAGCGGTAGCTTTAAGACCACTTACAGCACTCAACAATAAAGCCAAGAGAGCGACTGGCTTGCCCCAGTGGCTCGTCTTTTTCATGATTTTAACCCTCCTCTCAATGTGTCAGTATCTTAATATCTTTTCAGTTAAATAATTACCCTACAAAATTACCCATACGTTATATAGTTAGTATGATTCTTTGAAGGTAATTTATTAGGCTAATTAGTAGTAAATTAAACCTGGATTGCCAGATATAATGTCAGATCTACCGTACTAACACTGTATTTTCCGGAACCTTCGCTAGGTACATTTGCCAGAGGGAAGGCTTTTTAACTCCTTAGTCTCTATTCCAATACTGAGCAATGGGGAGATTGTGCCTCGCCGTAGGGACTGGACAGGCTTTAAGGGGTTGAGTAGTAATCGAAAAAATTGCTAAAACTTAAAATCCCAGGCCGTCAAAATCAAGCTATAGCTCTTAAATGAACCTGTATCGTAGCTTCAGAGCTGTTTTAACTTTCAAATAAGTCTACAATACGTTGCCTTCGCTTGATAAACTAGCGGGGAAAATTGCTCAGAAAGACTATGGAAATACTTGTCTATCTTCATCTTGCTCTAGCCGACGAGAACCCAACAGAACCCACTCCAGTTTTAATGCTGGAGGTGAAGAAACTTTTTGCACGACTTAGTGAGCAAAAGCTTGCTAGCCATGCACGGATTTATTTGTTGTCACTGGTTGTCATCCTCGGCATTTTAGGAACGGCGGGCGAAGCCTCAGCACAGGAACTGCTCAAAAGAGGTACTAAAGGTTCAGAAGTTACTGAAGTTCAGCGGCGTCTGCGGGAACTGAGATATTTTAATGAGCAACCAACGGGCTTTTTTGGCGAAATAACCGAGAACGCAGTTAAAAAGTTCCAGGAAGATTCTGGGCTACTGGCTGATGGTGTTGTTGGGGAACAAACCGAAGCTGCACTATTTGCTGATTCATCTGTGACTCAAGCAAGGCAGCAGCAGTTACAGACTTTCGACACTCTGCCCCCGCCTCAGATTGGGGGACCAACTTTAGCTTCACCAGGACAAGTAACCTGGCAATCTTTCAACACTCTGCCCCCCCCTCAGGCTTACTCAGAAGAATCCATAACACCCTTTGGAGACTCTAATGAGTATCCTAATTCTGATTTTCGTGAGCGTGAATATCCGGTTGGTGAGCCAATTCGTAAGTATCGCCAGACAGCCCCTAACTATCCTACCTCTGTAGACGAAGTTGTTTTACGAAGAGGCGATCGCGGCCCAGCAGTCAAGAAGCTTCAGGAAGAACTGCGTAGAAGAGGCTTTAACCCAGGTCCGATTGATGGGATATTTGGTAGTCAAACCGAGGTAGCTCTGAGGCGGTTTCAGAGAACCTATCGTTTATACGGTAACGGCATTGCTGATGCCAGGACTCTGGCAGCCTTGGGAATCTATGGTGTTGATGAGCAGAATCGTTACGTGGTGATTGTACCAGTTCGTGATTACGAAACCCTCTCTCAAGTTCGGCAGTATATAAGAAATGCTTTTTTGGCGAGTTTGCTCCGAGGTAACTATGTTAACGCCGGTTCCTTCGACAACCGCTATGAAGCCGAGAGTCTTTCCTATGCACTGCGGGCCCGGGGACTCGATGCACGGGTAGAGTATTTCCAGTAAGACACTCGCGGCATGACCCAATTACCCCTCCTCACACTACCCGGTTACTTTTGATACACTCTTTGTACCAATCGAAACTGGCTTTAGGAATGCGTCTTTGTGTCGGGTAATCAATATAGATCAGACCAAAGCGCCGTTCATAACCGCAAGCCCACTCAAAATTGTCCATTAAACTCCAGAGGAAATATCCTTTCAAAGGATAACCCTCACTCACAGCGCGATGAGCTGCCCGCAAGTGTTCTCGCAGGTACATAATACGATCAGTATCAATTACCTCGCCCTGGGCATTCACTCTATCTTGGGCGGCACAGCCATTCTCGGAGATCAACACTGGCAAATCGGGACGCCCTACTGTCTCACTCAGATGACGAATGCCCCAATAAAGAGAATCAGGTAGGATATTTAACCAAGGCATGTGCAACCTAGGGTAGCCCGGAGGAAAGCTGAGAAACTCGTACCCTAATTGATTATCAGCAGCTCTAACATAAGTACCAGAGTAGACATTAAAACCAAAGACATCCAAAGGCTGATGAATTACCTGCAAGTCACCTTCTTGGATATCCGGTGCATCTGCTGCCAATTGTTCTAGCAGCACTGGACTATAGGCACCAGTGAGGGCAGGAAAAACGATGCCACCATTTTGACCACAGCTAGGGAAAGCCTGTTTTGCTGCTGCGACATGGACGGGTGACTCATTAATCGGAACTGTTACGGCAAAGTTATCTACTAGGGCCACAGAACAGGGAACCGTTGACGCCGCACGGATAGCCTGAACTCCCAAACCATGAGCCAGCAAAGCGTGGTGAGAAGCCTGCCACACTTGTTTGGCTAAGCTAACACGCTTGCCTGGGGCATGAGGCGGTTCTTGGTTAAGAGCATAGCCCATGTGAGTAAAACAGGGAATTTCGTTGATTGTCATCCAGTTAGTAATGCGATCGCCTAACCGACTAACAACAGCCATAACGTAGTCAGCGTAATCAAAAGACATCTGCCGACTCTGCCAAGAACCATATAATTCTTCTAGTGCTTGGGGAGAGTCCCAGTGAAAGAGAGTGGCGTGAGGGGTAATGCCGTAACTGAGTAAGTTATCAACCAGACGCTTATAGAAATCAACTCCTTGTTGGTTAACTTGACCAACACCGTCAGGCATGATTCTCGACCAAGAAATGCTAAAGCGATAGTGCTTAATACCTAATTGTGCCATCAGCTGCACGTCTTGTGGATAGCGATGGTAATGGTCACAAGCGATCGCACCAGTATCACCGTTGAGAACGCGTCCAGGAGTGGCACTGAAGGTGTCCCAAACACTAGGTTTACGCCCTCCTTCGTTTACTGCTCCTTCAATCTGGTAAGAGGCAGTGGCAGCACCCCACCAAAAATTTTCCGAGAATTGGTAACTGTTCGGACGGCTATTCACTCAAAGACCCCTTCTGGTGAAATGCAAATTTGGTTTAACGATATCTAGGTAAGCAAGATTTTTAATGGTCAGGGTTTAGGACTAACTCTCAGTTGAAGGAATGTCTTATCAAAGTTTGCTGTCGTGCTACTAAGTACATAGGCATAGTGTACCTCTCTCCCTGGATGCCAAAAGACGTGGCTGTCCTGTAAAGCTTAGGGATTAGCAAAACTACAAATTTACTAGGAGTATTTTCCTCAGGTGGCAATTAGTGTTTTAAATATGCTCAATTAATAGTACTTTAAGGCTAATTTACGTCCACAGAAATTTTTCATTAATTGCACAAGTGGTTATCTGTACCCCAACTGATTTTTAATTGGTGGTTTATTTCTACCAGGTTGTACTAGTGAAGTTATCGAGATAAAACCAATGGCTACCCAAAATACTAAACTGTCAATTTCTGTGCCGCCTGATGCCCACAAACAGCTAAAAGCCTTCCAGGATAAGCATAAAATCAAGTCTTTATCGAGTGCGATTGTCACTCTTATGGAAAGTTACCTTGAGTTAGCACAAAGGGAAGCTTCTGCTCAAGCCAGAGAACCTGAAACCGACAGTAGCTTAGCTTTTGCTCTGACAAAACGCATCGATGAATTGGCAGCCAGACTAGCACTCGTAGAAGAAGAACTGAGCAAACCTAGTTCTGATCACAGAATAAAACCCAATTCGTCTCTTCAACTAACTCCAACACCTAGGCAACCAGATGACGCCATCTACGGTGGTGGTGAAGCTGCCGATCTTTTCTACGGCTGGGAAGTACCTGCCAACGTATCCTATGTCTTCAGTCGTTTCCAAGAACTCGACAATGACGAAGCAAAAGCTGCCTTTGCAGATAAATGGGTAAGCATGTGTATCCACAGCATTGAAACAGCTTTAGTTGTCTGTTACCCCCTATTGAGAATTATCAAAGAAAAAGAGGTATACAAAACTTCTCACTGGGTAGAAGGTAACAAAATTTATGATTCATTCAAAGATTACTTTAAACACCGATGCCACCGATTTTTCCAGAAGTGGTTGGAACTAGAGTTAACCCACCAGTTCGTGACAGAAAACTGTAGACCATTTCTTGAGGCACTATTACCTTTAGAGAATTCCCTTAAAGGGACTAATAACTGTAATAGTGAGACTGTCTTAGCTACTAAGTCAACTAAAAAGCAATCAAAGGTACAAACAGATACACCTCAATTGGATGAGGCGATAGAAGAATTAGCGACAGACACTAAGTCTGCAAGCAAAACCCTGAAAGAACAACCTAAAACCCAAGAGACAGCCCTAGCTGTAGAGAGACCTCAAGAACTTACACGGGAAAAGGTCAAGCTCATGACCACAGCAGAAGTTGTTCAGTTTTGCGGACTAACTACAGGTCAGCTCAACCGAGGGAAACAACAAGGCAACCTGCCAATAGAGGTATTAATCGATGGAGTGAAGTATAGCATCGACTATGTGAAGAAAGGGGTACAAGGAAGAAACCTTTGGTCAGTCAAACTTTTACAAAAAAAGGAAAACCGTCAAAAACAAAAAAAAGCATCACAGCCTACTCAGAAAAAGACCGACTCTGCCTCCACAGAGAGTCAAACTTCTACCAACGACTCTGCCACTTCTTTCGTATTGACGCAGACATCGCTTAGTGAAAGACTGAAAGTGCCTAGAAGTACCTTTAGAAGAAAGAAAAATCAGATGTCTAAATCTGAGTTTGCCCAATGGACTGGTAGCAAGGATCCAGATGGTATTGCTTGGGTTTACTCAGTAAAGTTAAAACAGTATCATCCCGTAAGCTAGTTTTTTATGCATTGTTTGCTGCGAAGCTGCGACTTAGCAGCCTCGCTACTTTATAAAATTCGATAATCGGGATGA